>NZ_LMUH01000010.1 GCF_009766105.1 Granulicella sp. S156
AAACCGCAAATATGCAGGCGAGATGCGGCGCCGCAATCTACATATTCCCTTCGAGTGCATATCGCGAGCCGACCGGCTCAATGAAGAAATGCTGGATCTGCTTGCAGAGCTTGGCTGCTTCCGCATTTGGATCGGGTCCGAATCAGGTTCGCAGCGACTGCTCGACTCCATGGATCGCGGCGTAAAGGTAGAACAGGTCCAACGCGCCATCGAGCAGACCCACGCACGTAACATCCAGAGCGGCATGTTCTTGATGTGGGGTTATGAAGGCGAGGAGATGTCGGACATCGAAGCGACCATTCAGCATGTCAGCAAGTCGAAACCTGACATTTTTTTTACGACCGTCTCCTATCCAATCAAAGGCACACCCTATTACCAGCAGATCCAGAGCAAGCTGGTGCAACTCGCTCCATGGGGTAAAAGTTCAGACCGCGAGATCAAAATCAAGGGTCGTCATTCCCGTGCCTATTATGCCCACGCAGACACGCTTCTCCGCGCCGAAGTACAGCTCGCCAAACTCACAGACCGCGGAGAGCAAGATTTAGCCATCATCAACGATCTCGCACAGAGCATTGCAGCCTCACGCCAGGGCCTTCTGGCCACACAGTACGAGGTGGAGGCTTGATATCTTCTCCTCTCTCGACCACTGTTCACGCAGCCGGAGCCGCCTTCGACCGTCTCGCGCCCATCTATGACCAAAAGTTCACCGACACCCTCATCGGCCGCGCTCAGCGTAATGCTGTCTGGAAGGTTCTGCTCAAAACCTTTAACCATGACGACAACATCCTGGAACTTAACTGCGGCACTGGCGAGGACGCCCTTTTCCTGGCCCAGCACGGCATCTCTGTCATGGCCTGCGATGCTTCGCAAGAGATGATCACGCACGCCGAGCAACGGTTCGAAGCTCAAACCACGCCGTTGCCCGTCGTATTCTGCCATCTCCCCACGGAGCGTATCAACGAACTTGCCCCCGTCCGTCGCTTCGATGGCGTCTTCTCCAACTTCTCCGGCCTCAACTGCATTGAGGACCTCGCCCCTGTCGCCGCATCGCTCTCTCAGTTCGTCAAGAACGGTGACCGCCTCCTGCTCTGCTTCTCAACCCGTGTCTGTCTGACGGAGATCTTCTACCACCTTGCCCTCGGCCAGAAGAGAAAAGCGCTTCGCAGGCTGAGCGGTCACACACAGGCCACTATCGACGGCGTCACGCTCGATGTTCACTATCCAAGCCTCCATCAGATCCGCCGTAGCTTCGGCTCGCACTTCCGGCTCTGCTCCACCACTGGAATCGGCGTCGCGATACCTCCTTCTTACCTCGAACCGTGGGCTCGTAACCATCCGGCTGCCTTTCGAATTCTTTGCCGTCTTGAATCTCTTCTCGCCCGTGTGCCGCTCCTGCGCAGCACAGGTGACCACGTCCTGTTGTGCTTCGAGAAGGTCTCGGTATGATCATCCTCTACCATCCCCGCGCTACAAGGCCACGTAATAGCAGGCTTCCTCTTGCAGTCCTTGCCCTCGCCGCCGCACTCGAAGGCAAAGTCGAGTACGAGATCGTAGACGGTAACGTGGAAGACAATGCGACCCAACGCATTCTCGACCTCATTTCAATCCACAACATTGAACTCCTCGGAGTCTCCGCGATGCCCGGCCCCCAGATGGTTGCGGCCATGGAGACCTCTCGCGAGATCCGCAAACTCCGGCCCGAGGTCCCCATCTGCTGGGGCGGCTATTTCCCTTCCATCTATCCCGATGCCGCCCTCAACGCCCGGTATGTCGACTACGTGGTCCGCGGCCAGGGCGAAGACACCCTTCTGGAACTCCTCGATGCCCTCCGCGGCAACCGCGAACTCGACACCATTAAGGGTCTCCTCTACAAAGATCTCTTCGGCCTGCGCCGAGACAACGGTGAGCGTCCCATGAAGGGGCCGGACGAGTTCCCCTGGTCCCCCTTCCACCGCCTCCCCGTTGAAAAATACCTCCGACCGTCCTTCTTCGGAAAGCGAACGGCCGTACATCACGCCAGCATCGGCTGCCCCTTCAACTGCAGCTTCTGTGGAGTTCACGCAGCCTATGGCAACAAGGAAAAGTTCGAGTCCCCCGAGCGCACCGTTGCCATACTCACCCATCTCGTAGAGAACTACGGTGCAGACTCCGTCCAGTTCTACGACATGAACTTCTTCCTTCGCGAAGATAAGGCACGCGAACTCTGCGACGGCATGGCTCATCTTAAACTTCGTTGGTGGTGTGAAGCCCGCGTCGACATCATGTCTCGCTATTCAGACGAGACATGGGCTTCGATCAAACGCGCCGGCTGCGCGATGATCTTCTTCGGCGCGGAGTCAGGCTCGGACTGGGTGCTTGAGGAGATGCAGAAAGGCATCACCACGGCTCAGACTCTCGAGATCGCGCGTCGCACTCGCCAGTTCGGCATCATTCCGGAGTTCTCTTTCGTTATCGGCAATCCCAATGATCCCGACCGCGATACCCGCGAAACCTTGCGCTTCATCCGCAAGATCAAGCGCATCAATCCAGACTCCGAGATCATCATCCAACACTACACGCCCACTCCCCAGCCACATCTCGCCGGCGATGGCATGTATGGCAACATCGAAGTCCCTTTCCCTGATACCCCCGCCGGCTGGGCCACCGAAGAGTGGATGAACTTCACCCTTCGCATCGATACCAATGCACCTTGGCTTAAGCGGAAGACCAAGCTCCTCATTGACAACTTCGAAACCGTCGTTGCATCCCGCTGGCCCACGGTCCAGGACATCCGGGCACCACGTTGGAGTCGCATCCTGCTTCAGATGTTGAGCGCGTGGCGGTACACGCTGCACCTCTATCACTTTCCGTTCGAACTCCACCTCGCGAACCAGTTCATCGCTCTACGCAAACCCAAGCGGGAGAGTTTGTGAGCGCCGATGCACGTGCGCTCTTCAATGATTGGGCTGAGGTCTACGACACTCAACCCAATCCCTTGCTTCGGCTCGAACAGCGCACCCTCCCCCCGATCATGCCGCCGATCAAAGGCCTTGATGTCCTCGACATAGGCTGCGGCACCGGACGCTGGCTGAAGCACATCGAGCGCCTCGCCCCTGGTTCCCTCACCGGCACGGACGTATCCAACGCCATGCTGGAGAGGGCACGTGCCGCGCTGGCTCCAACCACTGCCCTGCACCTCAGCGACTCCACTGCGCTACCCGTCGCCGACGCGTCCATTGACCTTATCCTCGCCTCTTTCGTCTTAAGTTACCTCGCAGATCTGGATACCTTCGCGGACGAGTGCGTTCGCATCCTCCGCTTTGGCGGACACATCCTCCTCTCCGATATGCACCCGGTAACGGCCACACAGCGCAATTGGGTTCGTTGTTTTCATCTTGACGGCAAACGCATTGAGCTTCCCGCCAAACCGCTCTCCATGGCCGAGATAATCGCTGCATTTCGCCGTCGCGGCTTCCAACTCCTCACGCTCAACGAACCCGCCTTCGCCGAACCCGAACGCCATCTCTTCGAGCAAACGAACAAGTTGACGGAGTACCACGCCCTGGATTCTGCCCCCGCCATCTATCTCATGAAGTTTGTGAAAGTCGAGGGGATGGACTCTCTCGGCCGATCTGAAAGATCTGTGCGTCCATCAAAAATGGAACCACAGGCCCTCTCTATTGTGAACACCGTCTGGGCCGATACTCCAGACCACTGGAGCAAAACCGATCTCTCAACCACCGGCGACATCCTTGATCTCTCCGGCTATGTTGTTCTACCCGGCCTCATTAATGCCCATGACCATCTAGAGTTCGCACTCTTTCCCAACCTAGGCCGCCCCCCTGAGCTACCCCCATTCGTCAACTCGCCAGAGTGGGCTGAAGAGATCCATCGGACGCATGCCGAACTCATTCGATTGCACCGTCAAATTCCCCTTAATACGCGTCTCTGGTTCGGAGCCATCCACAATCTTCTCAGCGGAGTCACCACCGTCTGTCACCACAACCCGCTTTACCCCGCCATTCTCGCGCCTGACTTTCCCGTACGAATCGTCGAAGATTTCGACTGGGCACACTCTCTCAGCTTCGCACCGGATATCGTAGAGGATTTTATCGCCGGCCCAGAAAGCCGCCCGTTTATTCTCCACGCTTCAGAAGGAACCGACACTCGAAGCCGCAACGAGTTGCAGTCTCTGGACAACAAACGACTTCTCAGCCCCCGAACGGTGCTGGTCCATGGCCTCGCCCTCACCAAGGAAGATATCGCCCTCGTCAATTGCCGCGGCGCCTCCATCATCCTCTGCCCTACATCGAACCAGTTCCTCTTCGGCCAGACTGTCGCCCCCCAACTCTTGGCCTCCATCGAGCGTGCGGCCCTCGGCAGCGATTCCCCGCTCACAGCCGCGGGCAACCTCCTCGACGAGATCGCCTTCCTCCGTGCAAACCACAACTTAGACTCCAGGAGTCTCTACAAACTAGTCACGACCAACGCTGCCGCTATTCTTAGGCTCAGCGATAACCAAGGTCGCATCCTGGCCGGCCGCCCCCTCACCGTCATCGCCGTACGCGACACCAACACTTCCCCCGCCGATACCCTTGCGAACTTAACCTATGACGGGGTCGAGCTTGTTCTGATCGAGGGGCAAGTTCAGTTAGCTTCCCAAGCTCTCTACAAGCGTCTACCTTCACAGACCCGCACAGGCCTGCACCGCCTTGAAGTCGGAGGTCACCCTCGTTGGATCCGCGCTCCACTGCCAGACCTCTTCGAATCCGCAGAACGGTTCCTCGGCAAGGATAATCTCCATCTCGGCAACAAGGAGGTGCGTTATGGCACAGCTCTATAGCATCAGCATCCAGCCGCCTCTATCCATTCACCCGCCTGCACCGATCACCAAGCTTCCCATTCTCCTGCTCAACATCCATACACAGTGCAACTGCCGCTGCGTCATGTGTGATATCTGGCAGCGTGAGGATAGCAGCGAACTCCGCGCAGCCTCACTCGAGCACCACCGTGATTCACTCATATCCCTGGGTGTTCAATGGGTTGTTCTCACCGGCGGAGAGCCGCTCCTTAACCGCGACCTGCCTGCAATTATCGAATTCTTCCGTACTCTCGGAATTCGCATTACCCTCCTATCAACCGGTCTTTTACTGCGTAGTAAAGCTGCCCTCATCGCCGAAGGCATCAACGAGGTCATCCTCTCCATCGATGGCCCGCCCGAGATCCATAACGCCATCCGACGTATACCGCGCGCCTTCGAGACCATCGCTCGAGGAGTCGAGACCCTACGCGCACTCAATCCCGACATCCCCATCAACTGCCGTACGACCATCCAGAAGCAGAATCACACTCACCTTCGAGCTACCGTCGCCGCCGCCCACAGCCTCGGGCTGAACAGCATCTCGTTTCTTCCAGCCGACGTCTCCTCCTCCTCCTTCAACCGCGAGCTGCAACCATGGCCCACCGCACGCCAGAACGAAATCGCCCTCACCGCATCGGAGCTCACTGCTCTCGAAAATGAGATAGAACTCCTCATCGAGGCCCATCAGTCAGACCTCCGTACACGTTTCATCGCAGAGAACGAAACGAAGCTTCGCCGCATCGCCACCCGTTTCCGCGAGCACCTCGAAGGCACAGTGCCTCAGTCACCACGTTGCAATGCTCCGTGGGTCTCAACCGTCATGGAAGTGGATGGAACCCTCCGCCCATGTTTCTTCCATCCACCCTTTGCATCCACCACCAATGCGACTCTGGAACAGGCCCTCAACAGCCAGCTCGCCCAAGCCTTCCGTAGCCAGTTGGATGTTTCCTCGAACCCTACCTGCCAGCGCTGCGTCTGCTCGCTCAATTACCGATGAAGCCCCGGTTTGTCGTTGCCTTATTGCGGAGCAGAGATCGCTGGGAGGTTGTGCAAGTACGGTGCAATCGTATTTGACAAGGCAAATCCATTGACGTCATCCCAATTAATCGACCAGGTCATCAGGCCGCGTAGCCCCGGATATCCTGCGGGATTCTGCAATACATATTGACCGCCGAAAGGCACACCGGTTATGAGGTAATTCAAGGCCTGCTCTACCGCGCTGGGCGCTGTATATCCTGCGCCAGCGCTCGTGCTGGCGGGCACACCGAAGGCTATCTGTCCCGGAGGAAGGCCTGGAAAGTTTTGCCCATTGGCCAGGGTGAAGCCGTACAGCAACATCTCGGTCATCGCAACCTGGAAATCAGGAGTGCCTTCCGTGTAGGTCTTGCCATCCAGAGCGTTCGTTCCGCCGGTGTTGTAGTCCTGTACCTGGAGGAACGACAGGATATCCCTGCATCCCCATACCAGAGGCAATTGATCGCCATAGACAGAGGCGTAGGCGATGTTCGCTTCTTGCATGTCCGTAACCTGAGGGGCGAAGGACAACATAAATCCGGGGAATTTGCTCGCTAACTGGTGTAGAGCATTAATCATATTTACGGTGTTCGGTGTTTTCGGGTTGGTATAGTCGTTATCCCCTGAGACTAAGGCAAATGAATTGTTCTCAATGTCGATATCCACTCCGTTGAACCCGTATTGCTGTATTAAACCCGAGACGGAGTTCACGAAATTGGTCACGTCTTGAGCCGTGTTCAGTGCAACATTGCCGTTCGCGCCGCCAATGGAGAGTATGACCTTTTTACCGTTACCCTGCAGTGTGGCAACGTCCGCAATAAATTGCGCCTCGCTTTCAATATCGACAGTGTCCACATCAAACGAGATGGTACTCGTGTCGGTGGTCGTGCCGGCAAAAGCAACATCAATCACATCGAAATTGGAAGAGACCTGAGCTAAGGGAAGGTTGATAGAACCATTGCTGAAGTCATGCCAATAGCCAATAAGGACGCGCCCATTGCCGCTTCCTGGGGGAGGGGGCGGAGGTGGTGGTGGGGGAGGAGGAGGTGGAGGTGGCGGTGTCGTATTCGAGCTGCACGCACCTATCAACGACCAAAGCGCTGGTACGTTCGGAGGCTCCCAGTTTGAGATAGCAGATGCCTCGGCCTGTATCGCTTGATAATTTTGATCATCGTATGAAACCACCTCGCCAACGGTCACGCTCATGCCTGCAGTCCAGGGAGCGTCGCATGCCGGCACGCTTTGTGCGGAAGCACAGCGCACACCCGATAGAAGGAAAGAAAGACCACAGATACCCACGGTAAAAATAGAAATCCTCTTCATGCTTTCTCCTGATTGAGGTGAACTGAATTTCGGCTACCTGTTGCGATAACAGCTAACTAGTTCTTGGTGTCTATGTCTGACGAAACTCAACGCACCCTGTACACCGATCGTTTCAAGCAATAGAAGGCGCAGTACCGCTCGGTAATGTCTACACCGAGACTCAATGCACGTTGCGGTTTCGGGCCGCAGCGCAGGCTCTGCGTTGCTGTCTATAACACCTGTATTTATTTCGGCGATCTCCAGGAGAGATTGAATTCTGAAGCCTGTTTCGCGCCTGGCGCTCGCAATCCTGATCTGCCTTAGATCTTGGTATTCCTCGCTTAGGGCCGCCTTGGGGGTGCCTAAGCGAGGCTACATACTTTTTGTTCATTCATAAGTAAGAGACAGTAACACTGAGCGAAACCGAGAAGTTCATACAAGAAGTAATCAATGAAACCCTGGAATTACAAGCTCTTGGGATTTTAGATCCGCATGTTGCAGATTCCTCGGATTGCCGGAAACGATAGCAGTCGAACATCAGCATGTCAATACGTTTATAAAAACTAACGTTTGCCTTTATCCCGGTTCATTTATTTATGGAGCTGCCCTCTCTATATGAGTGATTAAAGGCTGACCGGTGTCGCTCTCTGGCAAGAAAGGCATACGAACATCGGCACGCCGGCGAATCACATATGGTCAGTCGCCGGCGGCGGCAACCCTCCAGCATGAGCCGGATGACCAAAAACGTCAGGCCCAGTTCTTAGGGGAGGGAGCGGCAGTAATACCGTTCCCTCCCCGGCTCCTTCATGGATGTAGAGAAAGACAATCATGAAAAAAAAACGCACCAAAGAGTACGTTCTCAGTGGCTTGAATCAGTTGCGGGGGGTGTCGTCGGAGCCAAAATCTCCGCCAGCATGTCCGGCGTATTGTCGATGCGTGAAAGACGAGGATAGCGCAGGCCCTCGTTGTAGGTGAGGCTCATTGGAGCGATCGTGTCTTCATCCTGCACCATCAACTGGATCGGCGTGTCTGTGCCCTTGGCGGCCTTCAGGGCATCGGTCAAGACCTCAATCGTGAAGACTCGCCCGTTGACTGCCGTGATCTTTTGCCCGGGCGCGAAACCTGCTTTATCCGCGACACTGCCGACGCGCACATCGCGGATTGTTCCCTCCTTGTCCTCACTCAAACCGATCGAGAACCACGTCGCAAGTGACAGGTTTCCCTTCAGCGACCGCTCCATCTCGGGCGTGAGCTCCGAGGTGTACTCAAGCCGATATCCACCCTGCTCGATGCCTTCCGTGTTCACATGCGGTTGCACGTCATACAGGCGCGTCTTGATGAACCCGGCCCAGTCATTCTTAACGACCTGGTTCAGATCCGCTTCTACCTCGGTGAGGCTGTAGGGCTCCACGCGGGCAACGCCGTTTCCGCCTTTCTGCAAAAAGATCTGTAGAAAGTCGCGCAGATTCTTTTTGTCCTGTGTGAGCTTGCGAATGGTCGTGTCCACATCCAGCCAGAAGAGCGAACCTTCGGGGTAGTAATCCGTTCCACGCTTCCAGCTACTCCAGGCGCCGCCCCTGCCGCCACCGTTGCGAGGCATGGCTGAATCGAAGGTAGTGTCCTCGATACTGCGCCATGCGCGGCCACTCGTGGCATCTTGCTCTGCCGCGGTCAGGGCCAGGTCCTGCCGGTACTGCTCGGCGCTCACCATGCCAATGCGCTCACCCATAACGTCGCCTAGATAGTTGGTCAGGCCCTCGTACACCCACAGCAGGTTGTCCTGCATAGGTGTCGCATAATCCGGCGTCGAAAGGCCATCGGGACGGCGATACTTACCGTTCCAGGAATGCGTAAACTCATGCGGCAGCAGTCCAGCCATACCGACCGACGGCTTATAGCCAGTAAAGAAATCTTTCTGCATGGTGTTGTCGGAGGACTCGTGGTGTTCCAGGCCACCACCGCCACCATCGCCCTGCAACAGGATGAGGAAGTGATAACTGGTGTAATGGGGTGGCCCGTACATCGCAAACGCCTCATGCACCAGGCGCGACATCTGCTCAACCGTCTCAGGACGAGCCTCGATGGAAGCGGCTGTAGGTCCGATCACATCCATATAGTGCTGTGGCGACACGCTGGGCGCGAGGGCATACTCATGAAAGTAGAGTCCCGTCATAACGGGCGAATCCTCAAGCATCTCGACGGTCGTAGCTGCATACTGTAACGTGCCGCCTGCGGGATGCTGCGGATCATAAGGAGTCAGCGGCTTCAATGAGGTGCCGATGCCCCAATGCGCAGGAACGGTGACCGTAGGCTGGATCGCGATCTCACGCACCGGTATGTGCGCGGGGTAAAGCATCAGGTCTTCCCACTCCAGCGTTGCCGTCGTGCGGCTCGCCCGGTTAAAGATGCAATCCAAATGCGCGTGCAGCATGGAAACACCTAAGGGAATCTCAAGGTGATATTCGTACGTGTTCACCGGATCACGGTGCCAGGGAATAGTCTTGCCATCCGCTTCAAAGCGAATCCCCGTGATGTCGTGAATCGGGCCATCAGGGCCATGTGCACCGGGAATCCACTCCGGCGTAATCAGGTCGAGCGGGCCGCGATGCACAGGAATATCAACATCGGCGTGATAGATTTTGCGCGGCGCATCCGTAAGATCTGCGTGAATCTGGATCGGCGTATGCTGCGCGTTAGCAGTAAGCAGGCTCGAGGCAAACACAATCGACAGAAGCTGGAATCGCAGTTGGATTTCCTTCATGGATGAGCGGACCCTCTCTTAACACTTTGGTGGTTCTTAGCCGTTTGGTATCTCATGCACCATTCTATGCGGCTCCTTAGTAGATCCTCATCCGATTCGAGGACTTTTCAAACGTGCAGCAATCTGCAGAAAATCACGGCCCTGTTCAGAGGTTCCCTAACTGTTCTATGCTTCTGGCCATGAGAAAACACTGCATTCTGGTGGGCGTGAGTTTGGTCGTGTGCCTGACGGGCGCGCGGGCACAGTCTTTGCTGGTGGTGAACCAGGGAGACGCGACGGTCAGCATAATTGATCCGCAGACAGGCAAACAGGTAGCCACCATCGAGGAGCACACGCCTGGGGTGCATGGGCATGAGATCGCCGTGTCGGCTGACGGCAAGACGGCTTTCCTGCCGATTTACGGCAGCGCCGGGGTGGGAAAACCGGGAATCGATGGACACGAGATGCTGATTCTTGATGTGCCCTCGCACAAGATCATCGATCATGTGGATTTCGGTCATGGCGTGCGTCCGCACATGCCTTTGCTCGATGAGGCGAGTGGCATGCTGTATGTCACGACCGAGTTGGACAAGACAGTAACCGTCATCGATCCGAAGACGCATCGCATCGTGGGGACAATTCCCACCGGGGCCGAACAATCCCACATGCTGATCCTGTCGCATGACGGAAAAACCGGATATACCGCGAATGTAGGGCCAGGCAGTGTTTCGGTGCTGGACATGCGTGAACGCAAGACGCTCGCGATAATCCCAGTGGCTGCGGAGGTGCAGCGGATTGCGATTTCGAACGACGACAAGTGGGTTTTTACTTCAGACCCGAAGCAACCGCGCATGGCGGTCATCGATACGTCGACACGCAAGGTGGCGAAATGGATCGAACTGCCGGGGATGGGGTATGGAGCGAAGCCGACCGCCGATGGCAAGTGGCTGCTGGTGGCGATTCCGGCGGCTGGCAAGGTTGCGGTGGTCGATCTGGCAACGATGACGGTGAAGAACACCGTGGAGGTTCCCCTGGCTCCGCAGGAGGTCGTGATTCGTCCCGACCAGAAGGTCGCTTACGTCTCGTGCAATACCAGCGGGAAGGTCGCTGCGATCGATCTCACGACGTGGAAGACGGACCTGATCGCGACGGGGCCGCTGGCGGATGGCATGATTTGGGTCCCCTGAAGGAAACGCCAACCAGCCTGATAACGTAGCCCCGAGCGACTCCCAATGAGGTTCCCAACCCGCGGTAAAGGCCGAGGGCTTGCCTCGGTCTAAGCTCTAGCAATTAGCCAAAGCCCTGACACCACAAGATCGACGTACCCTAGAGGTAGGAGTCGAACACTTATGTCTAAAGCAGAGTCGGCGGTAACTCGCCGACACGCATACACTGATCCGGGCGCACCTCAGCTTCCAGAGCCCACCTACGCCGAGCGAGTCCGCACTCTAACCTCTCTTGGCATCCTCGCGACACTGTCGACGATATCTCGGAAACAGCCAGGATATCCATTCGGGTCTCTGATGCCTTACGCCGTCGATGAAAGAGGGCGACCGATCTTTCTGATAAGCAACATGGCGATGCATACCCAGAATCTTCAGGCGGATCCGCGTGCCAGTTTGTTTGTGGGTCAAGCGGGCGATGGCGATCCCCTCGGCACTGCTCGAGCGACTCTGGTCGGCGATGTCCTCCCCGTACCGGAGGAAGAGAAAGCCGAGGCTCGCGAGCGCTATCTTTCGAGGTATGAGAACAGCCGCTCCTGGGTCGACTTCAAAGACTTCGCCTTTTATCGCATGGATCCCCTCGACATCTATTACGTCGGAGGCTTCGGCGTAATGGGGTGGGTGACCGCAGACGACTATCGAACGGCGAAGGTAGATCCTCTTGCGGAGACGGCTCCAGGGATTCTGAGCCACATGAATGAGGACCACGTCCCTGCGATGATTCTGCTGGCCAGGGTCCATTCGAACCTCGAATCGAGTGAAGCCGCGATGACAGCAGTCGACCGCCTTGGGTTTCACCTTCGACTGAAAACAGCGGAAGGAATGAAAGGAACACGTATCAACTTCCTTCGTGAAGTTCAGAGCGCTGACGAGACTCGCAAGGTACTGGTGGAGATGGTTCGCGCGGCCGAATCCAAGCCGTCATAACCTTTGAAAGACATCTCCACTTCAACTTAGCCCTCGGTGGGATGGACTGAGAGACATCCCGCCGAGACGACGTTCACGTTTGCCAGTCTCTCAGGCTTGAGAGACACTTCGAACACTACGGCCACGGCAAGTCTCTCAAGCCTGAGAGACTCTTGCCTTTGTAATCCATTGATTTTGATTACTTTATTTGGTGCCCGGAGGGGGACTTGAACCCCCACGACCGGTTAAGGTCTGCGGATTTTAAGTCCGCTGTGTCTGCCGATTTCACCATCCGGGCTTCGAGGCTCGATTTAACGGCCCGCGCTCTTATCGTATCGCAGCGGGCCATAACCTACGATGGAACATTCCATCCACACTGTGCGTATCTTGCTCAACCCAAAGACCGGGGAAGTACTCCTATGCCCTTTCACGAGATTCTGAAGCAGACGCTGGCAGCACTCTGGGAGAGCAAGCTCCGCAGCTTCCTCACCATGTTCGGCATCATCTGGGGTATTACCTCAGTAATTCTGCTCGTCGGTCTCGGCATCGGTTTCAGTATCGATCAGAAAGAACACATGAAGAGCATCGGCACCGACATTGCCATCTGCTTTGCCGGCAAGACTGCGATGCCCTCCGGCGGATACGCCGCAGGCCGAGACGTAACCCTCAATGTTGGTGATGCCATTGCTATCCAACAGCTTGCCCCACTCATCAAGACCGTCTCCCCTGAACTCCAACGCACCGTCAGCGAGGTTAGCCAATGGAACGCCTCCAGTCGCGCCGTTCGAGGCGTCTGGCCTGAGTATCAACGCTTTCGTTCATTGAGCGTCGAGCAAGGCCGGCTTTTCACAGCTGATGACGAGGCTAACGGGGCGCGCGTTGTGCTACTAGGTTCGGAATCGAACCGGCAGCTCTACCCAGGTAAGCCCGTTATCGGCCAGACGCTGATGATCGCCGGCTACCCCTACATCGTCATTGGCGTGCTCTCCAACAAGAAGCAGAACGGCAGCTACGGCTCCGGCCCCGACAATTCGCAGCTCTTCGTTCCCTTTTCCGCGATGGAGCGCGACTTCCCTCCGGACTTCAAGGGGGCTTTTCCGGGCACCGTAAATAACATCGTCGTGCAGCCGGTCTCACCGGAACTGCACGAAGCCGCACTTCGTCAGGTACGGCAGATACTCGGCGACCGGCATCACTTCGACCCGCTCGACCTCGACGCACTGTGGGTGTGGGACACGCTCGACGGCGCAAAGTTCCTCGACCGTATCTTCCATGTGATGACTCTCTTCTTCGGCGCTGTCGCCTTGCTGACACTGGCACTGGGAGGCATCGGCGTCATGAACATCATGCTGGTGGCCGTATCGGAGCGTACGCGGGAAATAGGCGTCCGCAAGGCGCTTGGTGCGACTGCTACCGATATCCGTCGCCAGTTCCTCACCGAGTCGGCCATCATCACGCTCGTCAGTGGTGCACTCGGTCTCGCCAGCGGTGTCGGCCTCTGCCTGCTCCTGCGACTCGTGCCCCTGCCTGATTTCGTACCTCATCCGGTAATTTCGACAACAGCCGTAGTCGCCTCACTTTTGACGCTGGCAGCCATCACACTTTCTGCCGGAACCTACCCCGCGCTTCGCGCCTCGGGCCTCACGCCTATCGAATGCCTGAAAACGGATTAGCCAAATGAACCTCCGGGAAGCCATCTCGCAATCACTTGAGTCGCTGCGGCGCAACCGCACACGCTCAGGCCTTACCATGCTCGGCATCGTATGGGGTCTGGTCACTGTCGTGTTGCTGCTCAGTTATGGACGCAGTCTGGACGCAGCTGTGATGCAGGGCTTTCTTGGCATCGGTAACAACGTCATCATGATCTGGGGAGGGCAAACCTCCATGCAGGCCGGCGGTGAACGCTCCGGTCAGAAGGTTAAACTGCTCGATGGGGACGCCGAAGCCATCCGCGATTCCCTACCCTTTCTAAGCGCCGTCTCACGCGAAACGGACGACGCCTTCCTCGTCAAATACGGACCCAAGGCCGTCAATATTCAGTCCAAAGCTATAGATCTGCCCTATGGACGCACCCGCAGGCTCGACGTCGAACAAGGACGTTTCTTCGAGGCCGCTGATTTCTCCGAGCATCGCCAGGTCATCATCTTTGGATCGCATGCCGCCGAGAAACTCTTTAACGGATATCCGCCCGTCGGCGAAGTCGTACAGGTAGAAGGCCAACCCTTCACCGTCATTGGCGTTCTTCGTAATAAAATTCAGGACTCCTCCAACAACGGTCCCGATAACGAGAACATCTTCGTGCCCTTCCAGAACATGCGGGAGCTCCGTCAGCAGCGCGACCCGGATTCCATCGTCTTTCAGCCGTCTTCTCCCGAGCTTCATCTGCAGGCCATACAGGCTGTCCGCACTGTGCTTGCGCAGCGGCATCATTTTGACCCGCGTGACGAAAAAGCCATCAACGCATGGGACACCATCGAAGACTCGAAGAGCATCATGCAGTTTTCGATCGCCCTGCAGGTCCTGCTGGGCATCATCGGCGCTATGACGCTGGCTGTGGGCGGCATCGGAGTGATGAATATCATGCTGGTGTCAGTGACAGAGCGCACCCGTGAAATCGGCTTGATGAAAGCGCTCGGCGCTCGGCGGCGCGATATCCTCGGGCAGTTTCTGCTCGAAAGCTTCGTATTGACCATTCTTGCAGGCATTGCCGGTATGGTGATTGCGATCATCGCGACGCATCTCGTTCCGCCGATGCCGCTCTACTCCGATATGTACAAGACCGCCAATCACGAAGGCGACATCATCCTGCACGCCTCAAGCAGCACAATGATCGTGTCGTTTGCGATCCTCGCGGTTGTTGGGGTCATCTCCGGCCTCCTGCCGGCGATGCGAGCCGCACGTATGGATCCCGTGGTCGCACTGCGGCACGAATAGATACGCTGCAAGCTTTTTGGCTTCGATTCTTCGTCGACATCATCCGTAGGCTTCGCCGGTCACTTCCCCATATAGACCGCCCGATACAGCTCGCGATTGCGCAGAATACCCTGCACATACTCACGTGTCTCGGTATACGGAATCGACTCCACCCACTCCGGAACGTCTTTATAGTCGTTGGTTGCAATCCACTGCCGAACCGGCTGGTCCCCCGCGTTGTACGCAGCCAGCGCATACTCAATCTGACCGCCGTAGCGGTTGATCGACAGCTTGAGATCGATCGTTCCAAGCTGGAGATTCGTAGAAGGATTCAACAAGTCGGACGTCGAAAAATGCCGGTCGCCATTCTTCTTCGCCAGCGATTTTCCAACCGAAGGAAGCAGTTGCATCAGACCATACGCATTGGCCTTGCTCACCGCGCCAGGGTTGAACTCTGACTCCTGGCGAATCAACGACGCCACAAGATAAGGATCAAGCCCGTTGATCTGCGCGTTGCTCGAAAGCTCCTGCCAGTACGGCCGTGGGAAGACCAGTTGCCAGTACACCATCGGGACCGCCGAAACAGGCAGAGAGAAGAATGGAAGGTGGCTGCCCTTCATCGCTTGAAGGGCACGCGCGTTCTCTCCGAAGCTCTGATAGATCTCCGCCTCCGCCAGAGCTCCCCACTGCGCAGAGGTCTCGCTGAGCTGGATCTCCGGCCTGATGTACTCATTCAGCGCAGCATTCGCCAGCAGGCGAGCCTTGATCAGATGCGGATCGTTCTCCGGCAGCGAGTCTGTCAGTTCGGGATCGTCGATAGTACGTACAGAGGCCAGCGTCGCCGCGGGTTCCGGCGTCGCACGGTTCCCCAGCACAGCGATCCGCTGCCGTCCGAGCATCGCATAGTAACTGTTCACATACGACGTATTCAGCGTCTTGTAGTAGTTGATCGCCTGCCCGAAGTTACCTTCGACATCCTCATACATGCGCCCGCGCCAGTAGAGCGCTCCGGGAATCTCCGTGCCTGCGGGATAGTTCGCAATCTGCTCATCCATCAGCCGCGCGGCATCGGCATAGTGCCGCAGGCGGTAGTTCAGCCATGCTGCATGCCAATGCGCATTGGGAGCATACGTGCTGCGCGGAAAGTGCTGAACCAGAAGCGTGTAGTCTGCAATCGCATGTACATGGTCGCGTTTGATCAGATACATATTGCCGCCCGAATACAGCGCCTCTTCCAGCCAGCGACTCTGCGGATACCGCGTCAGCATCTGCTGCACAAGCTCATCGTGTTCGTCTGGCCTGCCCTCATTGCGGGCAAGCTCCGACTGCAGATACATCTTCAGCGCGGCGCTATCGTCTCCCGTCACCGGAAGATGCTGCACATCTCCGCTGCTCAGTCTCTTCAGCCGCAGATCGCAGACAGCCGCATAGATCTCCAACGCATCGCGATCGGCGGCGGAAAGTTCACTATCGTTCCTTTGCAGGGCGCGATACTCCTGCTCCGCCGTGTCATAGTGCTTCGCATTGAACAGTGCATCGGCATGCTGCTTGCGCTCTGCCACAGTCAGCGGCACATTCATCGCAGCCAGCTGAGTCTTCGCTTCGGCTGCCTCGTTGCTCAGTGGATAACCGACATAGAGCCCACGATAGAACACTGCTGCCTGTTGCATATTGCCGCTGGACTGATAAGCCTTCGCCAGCGTCAAGCGAAAGTCTACGTGGTCTCCGGCCTGTCCTGACTGGAGTGGCAGCAGAACCCGCAGTGCGCTCGCTGGATCGCCAGCTCCAAGGTACGCATTCGCCAGCAATACCGGCGCACTGGGCACGAACAAACTCCCCGGATGCCGCTCGGCAAAATGATCCAGCAGCGCATAAGCGTCACTCGAGCGATTGCCCTGCACCGCTGCCTGCGCCCCCAGATAGTCGGCATAGTCATCCAGCGACTGTCCGTGCTGGCCGGCCTGCCGGAAGGCATTCTCCGCCTCCGCATAGCGATGGTCCAACATATACGCATGGCCTGCAGACAGCTCCGCTGCGGCAGCAGCCTCTCCAGAATGCGACGACGCATACGCCAGCACGCCGTTATAAGCCGCGGCGCTGCGTGTCGCGATCAACTGCTGTGCCATGGGCCGAAGTTGCGCGGATGCGGTAAAGGCCAGCGTAAGCCGCCGGCTCTCCGCCGTCGGCGCGACCTCTACCCTCGCTCGTGTGTGGCGCCCCTTCGATACCACCTCACCGCGGGTCCTCGTCGCACCTCCCCGCGCATTCTTTCTTGTAGAGCTACTCGTCGATCCCTTATGACTCTTGCCCTTGCCAGTCTGTGAAGCGTGCGAAGAGGTCCCCGATCGATTGCTGGCTGTATGCGCTCCGGCCTTAGCCGTAGTCTTCTTCTTGGTAGACGTTTGCGCCTGGGCAACGCCCATGTTTGCCAGCGCGGCCAGCAGTCCTAGCGTCACAAATTTAATGCCCCACTTCATACTGCTTGCCTCATCCTTCGTCTCTTTAGACTTTAAGGCGCAAAAGCCTATCGTGCCTCTGCGTCTCGAAGCCGCGCGAACCATGTGAGGTAACTCGAGTGGTTTCAGCTCAATTGTGATCCTGCAAAAATCGCGCTCGGTGGTTTTTCGATAAAACCCACGCCGCGTCTTTTTCACCTCAAAACCAGGGGAAAGCACTATCGCCCTCGCCTCCTGTACACTTACAGACAGCGCACTATGGCAGTTGAAACCCAATCCACTACGGAAGACCTCACCGACCTGCCGCCAGAAATTGTTGCGACGTTGCAGGCAGAGCCTCCCCATCCGGACCTTGAACTCGTCGAACGGGCCAAGGCAGGGGACACTAGCGCCTTTGAGCAGTTGGTGCGCCAGTACGAACGACAGATCTTCCGCACAGCCCAGCACATCACCCAGAATCGCGAAGACGCTGAGGACATTACCCAGGACGTCTTCTTCAAAGCCTTCCAGAAGCTCGACCAGTTCCAGGGAAACTCCAAGTTTTCCACATGGCTGGTGCGGATCGCGGTCAATGAGAGCCTGATGCGCCTCCGGAAGCGGAAAACCTCCAAAACGGTCTCCATGGACCAGGATGTCCAGACCGACGAGGGCTCAATCCCCCGGGATTTCGCCGAATGGCGCCCCAATCCAGAGCAAAATTACTCCCAATCGGAGCTCGCGGAGATCCTGCGCAAAACAATCGCAGGTCTACCCCCAGGATTTCGCACCGTTTTCACACTTCGCGACATCGAAAACTTGTCGACCGAGGAGACAGCGGAGGCACTCGGATTGAGTGTCCCGGCTGTCAAGTCCCGACTATTACGCGCGCGGCTGCAACTTCGTGAGCGTCTCAGTCGTTACTTTCGGAAGACGAAAGAAGGCTCTAAGTGAATTGCACGGATTTTCTAGCCAAACTAACCGATTACTTCGACGGGCAGATCGACCCCGAACTGCTTATCGAGGTCAAAGAGCATCTCGGCTCGTGCCATCACTGCGAAGTCGTCGTCGACACGACCCGCAAGACCATCGATATCTATCGAGGTCACCAGCCCTATGAGTTCCCTGAAGAACTCTCCGAACGGCTGCGCACAGCCGTCATGAATCGCTGTAAAGCGTCGGTCAGCAAGTAGAATTTCACCACCAAAGTCTAGATTCTAATGATCTTGCATCTTTTTCTGCAAGCAGCATAATGCTCGCAAACCCTTCTAAACAAAGAGGCGGCCCGAAGGCCGCCTCTTTTGTGCTTCAGAAAGATTACGACTACTTGACCACCGACTGGAACAGGGGCGAGGTCAAGAGGCTGGCGAACTGGCCATCCGACGAAGAAAAGTCCACCGTCAGCGTACCGCCGCTCGAATCGATCGTCGTCTCGTCCATCGCAGACTTCTCAATCGGCGAACCCGAGGTCTTCTTCATCAGGGAGATACCCTTCATCAGGGTCGCCGCGGTTGCTGCCGTGATCGTGTCCGACATCACCACAGACATGTTGAAACGAACACCATTGGAAAAATCCATCGTGTAGCGGGCGCTCTTCATACGGTTCTTGACCGTATCGTAGTCAGCCAGCTGCGAGGCCTCACCCAGCACGCTCTTCATCATGGTCTGCGTGCCCTTCTGGTCCAACAGGCTCCAGACGGCGCGATTGTCCACAATCGCCATCTCGTTCATCATGTCGCTGTTCTGCAGGAAGTTAGCCGTAATACCATCGCGGGCGTCCAGGGCTGCTTTCACGGCATCGCGGTCGCCAAAAACCATAGTCGTCTGGTTCAGGAAGGCAACGCTCATACCGGCCGAACCCATGGGGTAGATGCTGTTATTGCGCCACATGATCGGTTTGGTCTTCTGCTTGGCGAAGTTGGCCATGATCGCCTGGGTCTGGAACTGCCCCTGAGCTACGCCGATGATCCGCGTGCCACCGCCGCTTGCAGCCGTTGCACCATTGCTCCCACCCGGCGCATTGAAAGCCGCAAACGCCAGCGTCTCGGCATCCTGGTCGACCTTCAGACCCGAGGTCTTCAGAGCCGTCTCCAGCCGCTTCAACTCGGGAGGCAGAACGCGGTCCTTCAACTGCATCGCCGCCGGCGAGTTCTGCATGGCCCTGTAATCGACCACAATAATCTGCTGTACATCCTTCGGGATCGAAGACCGCGCATCCCCACCGAGTTGTGCGGCCTGGACCGTTATCGGTCCTATTGCCATAACCGCCATTGCGGCAACTGCCGTTCCGTACTTCCAGTTTTTCAAGATCGTCACTTTGCGCTCTCCAGAAAGCGCGCGATTTCGCGCACTCGTTTCATTCTTTCTTGAATCAATCCCTGCCGCAAGCGAAATTTCCAGGTGTAATACCGCTCTATGGCCAATCCAGCGGCTGCTTCAACCGCCGCTCGAGCACCTTTCGCTCAGGATCGAAGTCAATTGTTTGACGCACCCATTCGGCGTTTGGCTCATAGGCTTCTTCAGGTATTAACCCAATAACCTCGCCTTCCCCGATCTCGGCGCCATGCCGCTTCGCCAACTCGTCCACCGCCGCATGAACCCGGGTCATCGGTGTCCGATGGAAATCGGTGATATTCATGCTCACCTGAGCGCGGCCATTGGCCATCACTCCCATCGCCTTCACACCGAGCAATCCGCCGCTCGACGCGCGAATCTCCCGGGCAATCGCCCGCGCCAGGCTCACATCCGCCTGTTGCAGGTAGATGTTATAGGCAATCAAGAACTTACGGGCTCCCACAGCGCTGGCTCCCGCGGTTGCGTGCAACTCCGGCCCCCCGATGTCTGGCCGCCTCGTCGTGTCCTTGACCGAGTCGCGCAGCAACCCCTCGAACTGGCCGCGCCGTACGTCCTCAAGGTTCACACGGTCAGGCCTGGCCGCGGCAGCCTCGTAGAAGTACACCGGCACGCCGAAGCGCCGCCAGATCGCCATCCCCGCCTGCCGTGCCAGCATGACGCACTGCACCAGCGAGACGCCGCTCACTGGAACAAACGGGATCACGTCCGCCGCCCCAATACGCGGGTGCACCCCGGTCTGCTGCGTCAGGTCGATCAGTTGCGCCGCTTTGCCTGCGCCACGCACCGCCGCCTCCACAACAGCCTCTGGAGAACCGGCAATCGTCACCACGGAACGGTTGTGGTCGGCATCCCGTGACCAGTCCAGCAGATGGACGCCATCCACACGCATCGCCCGGATGATAGTCTCCAGCTTCGCAGCGTCCAGCCCCTCCGAAAAGTTTGGAACGCACTCGATGATCTGAGTCCCCGATGTTTCGCCGTTGCCGTGCTTCTCGTCTGCCACTAGCCCATCGCCTCTTCGTCGTTGCTTATCTGTCGTCTCTCATTCCCCTGAGCCCAATCGAATGGGGAACCTGCCTCTTCCTGCCCGTCACCTATTACTTCCACCAGGTGTAGCCGACCGACATCTGCAGGCTTACATTGACGCCGGGATTCTTATCACCCAGGCTGGCGCTTGAGATATGTACCGCATTGGCGCTGAAGTCGATCGAGCGGCGCGGCTTAACAAAGTAATGCGCACCCACGCCTCCCTGTGGCGTAAAGTTCCACACGCTGGTGTTAGCCCCAGGTCCTGTCTGCGTCGGATCCCCCACATTCAGATCCCCTACCGCCGGATACTTATGATTCGTCCAAACCACTCCGCCTGCCGCCTGCACCCACGGCATGAAGCGCTTTCCATGCGTAAAATTCCAGCGCAACTGGATCGGCGTAATGCTGGCACCCGTATAGGTCCCGCCGACGGTGTAAGGATTGCTGCACTGCGTTGCGACCGTCGCACCAGACGGGCAGTTGATGCGCTGAAACTTGGGCGTGTACGACTGCCAGAATGGAAAGACCTCGACCGCGTACTCCAGATTGCCCTTGAATAGCCCCTTGCCAATCTCCGGAGTAATCACCTTTCCCAGATGCCCACCAATCATCAGGAAACTGAAATCCGTTCGCTCCTGCAATCCAACGCCGCCCTGCAGCAGCGCGCCGTACTCCCATGGAGTGCTCGAAGCTACATCCGCAACGGGCGAGATGGCTATATGGTCCTGCGCCCCGGCGGACACGCCCATTGCCAATGCCACCGCGCACACCACTCGACCTATCATCTGCTCAAACTTCATCAACTCTTCCCCCACAATCGAAAGCCGCCATCGGATGGCGGCTTTCGCGTCTTCCTAAATTAGGTTCGCATGCTTAAGCCGAGACTGTCGCTTCGTCCATGTCAAAGTTCGAGTAGACATTCTGCGTGTCGTCGAGATCTTCGATCACGTCCAGCAGTCGCAACATCGCGGCAGCGGGAGCTCCTTCGAGCTTGGTATACGTCGAAGCGATCATCGTCACCTCAGCGTGTTCCGGCGTGATCTTGGCGGCCTTGAGAGCGTCAACCACCGCCTCGTAGTCCTTGGGCGAGGTGATGATCTCCCAGTTCTCGCCCTCATCGCTCAGGTCGTCGGCGCCCGCTTCAAGGACGATCTCGGTGATCTTGTCCTCGTCCGCCGCCGACTTCGCAACCACGATGACACCCTTCTTCGAGAACATGTAACCAACCGAGCCGGTTTCGCCAAGGTTGCCACCATTCTTCGAGAACGCGTGGCGGATTTCGCTCGCAGCGCGATTGCGATTGTCGGTCAACACTTCAACGATGACTGCAACGCCGCCAGGGCCATAGCCCTCGTAGGTGATCTCTTCATAGGCCGCGCCTTCGAGCTCGCCGGTACCCTTCTGGATGGCGCGCTTGATGTTGTCGGCCGGCATGTTCTCAGCCTTGGCTGCGGCAATAGCGCCTCGCAACCGCGGATTGCCGTCCGGATCGCCACCGCCGCCCTTGGCCGCGATGGTAATTTCCTTGATCAGACGCGTGAAGATCTTGCCGCGCTTAGCATCCAGCGCGCCCTTTTTATGCTTGATTGTCGCCCATTTTGAGTGGCCGGACATGCTTCAAACCTCTGCTGCCTTGAAATCGCCGCTGCATCGAAACAGGCCGTAAATCATAGCCTTTCGTGCACCTTCGTCGTTGGAAATTGTAGCACGCAGAGGGCATATTCTTCGCCTGGAAACCCTCTCCAGTCGCCGTCGCTAAGTGGGGCAGGATGTTGGAAACTTCAGGAGAGTGCAGCATTTTGGAGTTGCTACGCCATCTTGGGCGATTATCGCACAGATGGCCGAAGCCGCTTACCGATCACCGATAGACCACACATCCCCGCGATTCCAGGTCCTCAACCCAGGAGAGCGAATCCAAAGAACTCACCCAACGCAAATCCAGCTTCTCCAACTTTGGCAGTTCGGCGATAATCTCAGGCAAAGAGGTCAACGGGTTCCCTCGAAGATCCAATTGGCGCAGCTCCGTGAGCCTGCCAATCGAGGCCGGTAGAGTCGTTAGCTGGTTATTTCGAAGGTGGAGTTCGCGTAAACGAGAGAGATTCGCAAGGCCATCCGGAAGCGCAGAAATCTGATTGTCTGTCGCTCGAAGCTCGATCAGGCCCGTCAAGCCACAGATGGATTCGGGGAAGATCGCCAAAGCGTTTTCACTGACATTCAAATATCGCAGCGCCTTCAGCCCCGCCAAAGAAGATGGCAGCGATGTCAGCCGATTGTCGTGGAGATAGAGGAAATCGCTCAGGCCAACAATCTTGCCCAGGCTTTCCGGCAGTTGCGTGAGATCGTTGTGGCCGAGATCGAGCATACGCAGCCTGCTCAAATCACCGATCCGCTCGGATATCTCCGCCAGTTTGTTATCCGCCAGAATCAAGGACTCCAGCTCTGTTCTCTCCCAAACAGAATCCGGAACACTGCCAAGATGCTTCTTCCACAGATTGAGCACAACATCGGACGATTTGGGCATCAGACAATCTCTGCCGCCAGCAGGTCGTCCAACGTCTCGCGGCGCCGAACGAGCCGCGCCTCACCGCGTTCCACCAAAACCTCGGCCGGTCGAACGCGCGTGTTGTACTGCGAGGCCAGCGACATCCCATAAGCCCCCGCATCCAGCAGCACAACCAACTCGCCCTGGCGAAGCTCCTGTGTCTCGCGGTCGCGGGCAAAGAAATCGCCGCTCTCACATACTGGCCCAACGATATCCGCCACCTGTGCTGCGCGCGTCTCCTTCACCACCGGCACGATCTCATGGTGTGCCTGATACAGCGCCGGACGAATAAGATCGTTCATCGCGGCATCGGTAATCACGAAGTGCTTGCTGCCATTCTGTTTGGTGTAGAGCACGCGTGTCAGCAGCGCTCCCGCCTGCGCCACCAGAAACCGCCCCGGCTCCAGCAGCAGATGCGCATTCAATCCCTCGAGCACCTCGCGAATGGCCTTCGCATACTCCGCCACACTCGCCGCCGGATCGAAGTCGGCGTTGCCGTACTCAATGCCGAATCCACCGCCCGCATCGACATAGCGAATATTCATGCCATCGCCACGTAGCTCTTCGACGAGCGAACGCACCCGCCGCAACGCCTCGGCAAAGGGCTCGACACTGCGAATCTGCGAGCCGATGTGCACGCTCACGCCCGCAGGCTCAATTCCCTGCATCGTTACAGCCCGCTGGTAGACCTCGCGAGCCCGCTCAATCGCAATACCGAACTTGTGCTCACGCAGGCCGGTAGAGATGTACGGATGCGTCTCCGCAAAGACATCGGGGTTCACGCGCAACGCAATCCGAGCCGTTTTACCCAAAGCCTGAGCACGCGCGGCCAGAAGCTCCAGCTCGGCCTCACTCTCGACGTTGAACAGCAGAATGCCCGCGTTCAGCGCGGCATCCATCTCCCAGGCCTGCTTGCCGACGCCCGAGAACACAACTCGTGCCAGGGCATCCGGCCTGGCACGTCGAACCCGCTCCAGCTCTCCGCCGGACACGATATCGAAGCCGCAACCCAGTTCGCCGAGCAGGCGCATGATCGCCAGCGAAGAGTTCGCCTTCACCGCATAGCAGATCGTGTGAGGAACGCCGGCGAACTCGCGCTGCAACATCCAGGCGCGCGCTTCAATAGCGTCGCCCGAGTAGACATAGAGCGGTGTGCCGAACTGGGCAGCCAGTCCGCTCAGGTCGACACCTGAACACTCCAGGCGCGACCCGGCGTAGACAAAAGGACGGGGAGACAAAGAAAGCGAGGCGATGGGTTCCACCCTCTCATCCTAACTGCTTCAAGCCGCAGCCTGAGTCCCCGCCTGCACCACATACGCATGCGGCTCATTCGGCATAACGATCCACGCAATCAGGTACGCCAGGATCCACACCCTGCCAGGACGACGAAGCAAAGCACCAGCCGCACCAGAATCGGGTCCCACCCATACTGCTGCGCGAACCCTGCGCACACCCCGGCAATTACCCGCCCATAACGCGGCCGGACCAGTTTTCCCTGCACCGGCACAGAGGCCTCGCCTACAAAAGGGCGGCCACAGCCGCTGCAAAACTTAATACCTTCATTCATCTGCTTGCTGCACGACTCACAAATCATTGGAACCTCCTAAGACTCACACTCAGACATACGTGTATCTGAGCCTGTCGGTTCCATACGTGCACCTACAACTCTGTTCTGCTTTTCTAGTTGTCATTCCGAGCGCAGTGAGGAACCTGCTTTCTCCCGTTCTTTGTCTGCCTCACCCAGAAAAGTGTTGGCAAGAACCGAAAGAGCATGGTTTGCGCTGGCGCATAGAATTTGCGACAGCATAAACGAAAAGCGGGAGGAAGCAGGTTCGCTCGCTCTGCTCGGAATGACAACTAGAAAAGCAAATACAAAGGCAAAAGCACTTTTTATCCGGTCCCGAAACTACCGCGTATAAGGCGTCTTCAGATACTTCTTCGCGGCCTCGGCCTGCGACTGATCCCCACCCGTCGCAGCAGCCATCTGGTACATGCGCACCGCCTGGGTGCGATCGTTCAAGAGGTCGAACATCTCGCCCGCATTCAACTGCGCACGCTTGCGCAGCCAGTCGCTGCAGTTGGGCTGCATGGCGGCCTGCATATAACTCGCAGCCGAGCTGTGAATGTCGTTGTACCCCCGTTGTGTATCGGCCAGTCCAAACCACGCCATCTGCAATCGCGGATCGACGAAGTAACCTGGCTTCTGCGCCAGATCCAGCACATGCTTGTAGGCCTCAATGGCCTGATTCCCCTGCCCGGAGTCCTTCAGCAGATTTGCGACTTCCAACTGAAAAAGATAGTCGTGCGGATACTGGTCGGCGAGCCCGCGCTGCACCTGCAACGCTTCCGCATAGCGCCCGTCATGCCGCAGGAACAGCGACAACGTCGTGCGCGACTCGATACCCGTGATCACACCATGCGCGGCAGACTCGCGCAGCATGTCGAGCCCCTTCTCCTTCGATCCCCCCACGCCCATAATCCCCACCATGAGCCGGACAAAGCGCGGCAGACTCGCGACCGCAAACTGCTGGATACCGATCGCCATCTTCGCGTCTGCATACTGAGGATCGATCTTCACCGCGGCTTCGCTGTCGTTGCGCGCCTGGTAACCCTGCCTGGCAGCAGCAGCAAACGAGTGGTCTACCAGCGTGATGAACGCCGAGTGCATGCCACGCGCATAACCTCTGGCAAAGAAAGCATTCTTGTCGTTCGGATTGCTATTTATCCGGGCATCGCACATACCGATGACCTTCTCGGTCAGCGAGTTGATCTGGTCTCGCGTCGCCTGCGGGACATCCACCGTGCGCTTGGTGGAAAGAAAGCTGTCGTGCGCGTAATACGTAGTGTCGAGCAGGTCCTGATGGTAGAGTTCGCGGAAGACCGTCGCCATCAGCACGTAGTTCCACGCCATCGGCTCCTGCGGGTGCTGTTGCGTCACCTGATTGAAGAAGCGCAGCGCAGCGTCGTAATCCAGGTTATAAAAGCGCTCATATCCCTGCCGCACAATGGGATCGAGGTTCAGAGGGTCAGTATGCCCCGCAGTTTGCGCCCTGCAGCTCCCGGCAGCACCCCACAGAACAATGACCGCAGCAATGACCGCCACCACTGCCGCCAGCACGACGCGCCGACTTCGATTCACCTGTAGAAACCTCCTGCCGCCTGGCCCGGTTTCGGGCAAAGGGCAACCGCAGATACACTATACCTTTCGACGCGCGAAAGCCGCCGCCGGCATTCCTGCCGCCGGTCCGTTCTTGCGCTAACGTTTGCGCTGAATCGAGACCGTTGCCATGACCCTTCAGATCATCCTCGCGCCCCTGCTCCTACTCATCGGTTGCTTCGCCTACATCTTCTGGCCCCAGCCGAAACTCGCGGCTGTCGTCGAAAAGACCCGTCTCGACTATCTGCGCGAGCGCAAGGACGTCATCTACGACAACCTCCGCGACCTAAATTTCGAATACCGCGCAGGCAAATATCCGGAAGATGACTACGCGAAGCAGCGCACCTCCCTGGAAGCCGAAGCCGCATCCGTGCTGGCCGAAATGGATTCCCTGGGCGGCTGAGCACTTCTGTTTCCTGTTTGCTGGCTCTCCCTGAAGTATCCTTGTGATGTGCCCGCAATCAGAACTCTTCTCCGCAGCCTGACCGTCCTCGCACTCACCCTGCCTGTCGCCGCCTTCGCAGCCGACTCCATCACCGGCGTCGTCACGAACCGCACCAATAACCGGCCCTCCGCCGGCGACGACGTTGTGCTCATCCGCCTGCAGCAGGGCATGCAGGAGTCCACGCGCACCAAGACCGACGCGCATGGCCACTTCACGCTCGAGGTCCCCGACGAAGGCATCCACCTCGTCCGCGTCACGCACGACAAGGCCAACTATTTCCGGCCCGCGCCTCCGGGAACGCAGTCCGTCGATATCGACGTCTACAACGCCGCCGTCAAGGTAAAGGGCGTGTCCAGCGAAGCCGACGTCATGCGCATCCAAACCGACGGCAGCGGCAATGGCCTGCATGTCGTCGAACACTTCTTCATCAAGAACGATTCGACCCCACCGATGACCCAGTTTTCCGACCGTCCGTTCGACTTCTGGCTGCCGGACGGCGCCATCGTCGAAGGCTCGGCTGCGCTCGCGCCTGGGGGCATGCCTGTACAGGCAGCGCCCGTGCCCCTTACAGAGAAGAACCACTACACGTTCCTCTTCCCCATTCGTCCCGGTGAGACGCAATTCCAGATCACCTACCGGCTTCCGTACTCCGGCAAGTTCAGCTTTGCGCCGCATCCTTCCTCGACCACCGACGCGGTCGCGATCATGCTGCCGAAGAGCATGACTTTTACCCAGGCCCCAAACACCCCCTACAGCTCGGTCACGGACGAAGTGAACGCGCAGACCTTCGTCGCGCGTAATGTTTCGCCGGAGCAGCCCATGGGCTTTACGATCTCCGGCAGCGGACAGCTTCCGCGCGATCAGGCCGCTCCCGATCAGGGTGGCTCGCAGCAGGCCCAGGGTCAACCCCAGACCCAGGGCGCCGACTCCGGCCAGGCCATACCCGAGACCGAAAACAAGATGCCGGGCCGCGGTCTGCAGAACCCGCTCGATCCCGAAGGGACCCGCGATCCGTGGGCCAAGTACAAGTGGTGGATCCTTGGCGGCATCGCGGTGCTTCTGGCCGCCGCCGCTGGCGTTCTGCTGCGCAAGCCCTCAGGAAACTCAAACACCGCGGTTGCCCAGGGACCGGAGTCGATCACACGGGTTCTGAGCGAAGACCAGCTTCAAACCGCCCTGTCCCCGGACCCCAGAGAGAACGTCCTGACCTGGGAAAAGACGGTGATGAATGTGCTCAAAGAAGAGCTCTTCACGCTGGAAACCGAGCATCTTCAAAACCGCATCTCAGAGAGCGAGTACCAGGAATACAAGGCTGCGATGGAACTGATTCTGCGCCGCGCGCTCAATCGCACACAGGCTGCCTCGACCGGGACCTCAATCTAGCTATGACCACTCTGCTTCGCGCTATTCGCCTGATCGCCCTTGCAACCTGGATCGGCGGCCTGATCTTCTTCGGTTTCGTCGCCAAGGTGGCGTTTACGGCATTGCCAGACGCCCACCAGGCCGGTGCCGTCGTCCGCGGCGCGCTGGCGGAGCTGCACCATATCGGTTTGATCGCGGGCCTGATCTATCTACTGGTGACCTTGACGCTGCTGGCGTCGCAACGTGACAGCCATCCAGCTCGAGCCGGCGAACTGGCGCTGGTCATCGCCATGCTCAGCCTAACCCTCTACTCCCAGTTCTCCGTCATCCCGCGCATGGAGAACGACCGCCTCTCCCTCGGTGGAGACGTCGCTACAGCCCCCGCCGACTCTCCTGCACGGCAGCACTTCGAGCGGCTCCATGGGCTTTCCGTCAAGCTGGAAGGCACAATCCTCATCGAAGGCCTCCTACTGCTCGTCCTCGCCCCCATCCACGGTCGCGAAGACTTCGACCGCTTCGCCGACTAAATTGCGTCCGATAAATCTGCGTTGGCCGTTGCTCGTTTTCGCCGTCATCCTGAAGCGAAGCTGAAGGCCCCCGCATTTGTGCTGCCACTGGTGCATCTGTGCCACCACCAAATGCGGGGGCCTTCGCCTACGACTCAGGATGACGGCGAAAAACCACCTACTCCACCGGCAGTTTCGCCCGATATCCATCCCGCGCGATGATCGAGTACTTCAGCGGCCTGCCTTTTTCGTCCTGCATCTTCAGGGGCCTGCCCTCGTTGTCGACAAGATAGACCTTCACCTTGCGATACGAACCGTCGTTATTGGTGTTCGTCGGCTTATAGGTCAGCACATACTGGCTGCGAATCGACTCATTGATATCCGAGAAGATATCCGGCAGCGCCCCCTGGAACAGCGGTTGATAACTCAGGCCACCGGTCATCTGCGCGAAGGTATGCATCTGGTTGTCGGCCTGCAGATAGTTCATGCGGCTTATCCCGCCCATCTGCCCGCGAGCGTCGGACAACTCCCGCGCCAGGCCACCGGTACTGATCGTAAAGATCGTCACGTTCGGCGTCGCTTTGATCTTCGCCATCATCTGGTCGAGCGTAATGCGCGACATCGTATCGCGGCCATTGGAGATGAGAATGATGTACTTGCGGCCCTCCACGCGGCTCAACCGGTCGAGCGTCTCGTACAGCGCGTCGAACTCGTTCGTCTCACGGAAGCCCGGAATCGTCAGGCTCTGCAGCGCCTCGCGAATCGTATCCTTGTTGTTCGTGAAATCTGTCAGGATGTGCGTGCGCATGTCATAGGTCTCGACCGCGACGTAGTCGTCCGGCTGCAGCGTGCGGAAGAAGCTCGCTGAGGCGTTCTGCATATCCTGAATGAACGCATAGGAGTTCGCCGCAAATTCCAGCAGCATGACCGCGGTGATCGGCGTCTTGGTCATCCGAACGGTCTGCACCTCCTGCTCAACGCCATCCTCCACCACCAGAAAGTTGCCCGCCTTCAGGTTTGGGACAAACGCGTTCGTCTTGTCCAGCAGCACGCTCACATCGAGATTCACGATGGGCACGTCCACCCGCATCGAGAAGACCTCGCTGTCGGGGTTTTTGACCTTCTCTTCGGCAGGCGCCGGCGGAGGAGCAACTTCTTCTTTTTTCTTCGGCAATACGATAGAGCCGTTATCTGGCACCGGGCCACTATCGTCGGTCTGAGGAACTGGGGGTACCGGAGTTTGCGGAGCAGGGTTTGTCGACTGTCCACGTGCAGACAGCACCACAGCCATCATCGCCAAGCCAACAATGAGTTGCTTTCGCATCATGAATACCTGTCCTGCCGGGTTTGTTTCTCTGAAACTACTTAAATGTATAAAACAGAGTTTAGACGCACACAGGGCTGTTGTCCCAATGGTCTTTTCAAAGGCGGAAGGCAGCGTTAAACACAATGGGCCGCTGGGGGGTGCCAGCGGACCCATTGCTTTCAAATGGCGCCTCCTATCAAGAGATGCGACCGGTGGGGGGTCGTCCCGACCAGAGGCGCCCAATTATTATCTCATACGCCCGTTCACCCTGGGTGTTTGGAAAAAGAAAAAACCGGTGATGTAAGCTCTTGAGGGAACGCGGCGTCAGCACGAACGACGCGGGACAAGGAACGTAGGCCCCATGACTGAGATCAAAGGTTTGGCTGCTCATGCAGCCGGTGCAGAACTGCTGTCGTTCAGATACAAGGTCTCAGAACTCGCTCCCCATGAAGTCGAAGTCAAGATCTCCCACTGCGGAGTCTGCTACTCCGACGTCCATCTCATCGATAACGACTGGGGCATCAGCAAGTACCCGTTCATCCCTGGGCACGAGATCGTCGGGACCATTACCGGTGTCGGCTCTGCCGTTCTCGACCGCAAGCATGGCGAGCGCGTCGGTATCGGCTGGCAGGCGGATTCCTGCGGCATCTGCGAGTGGTGCCGCCAGGGCGACGAACAGCTCTGCGCTAAGTCTCAGCCCACCTGTGTCGGCCGCAACGGCGGCTACGCCGACGCCATCCGCGTGAACTCGCGCTTTGCCGTCCCCGTTCCTGACATCCTGGAGAGCGAGAACGTCGCTCCCCTGCTCTGCGGCGGCGTCACCGTGTACAGCCCGCTGCGCAACTACCTGGCTCGCCCCTCCTCGCGCGTCGGAGTGATCGGTATCGGAGGCCTTGGCCATCTGGGCCTGCAGTTTGCGCGTGCCTTCGGCTGCGAGGTTACGGCCTTCTCCACCTCGATCGACAAAGAAGCAGAAGCTCTCGAACTGGGCGCTCATCACTTCGTCAACACACGTGACATGAGTGCGGTCAAGAAGCTCGCCGGCAGCTTCGATCTGATTCTTTCGACGATATCCGCCGACCAGGACTTCCAGACTTTTATCGGAGCGCTACGGCCCAAAGGAACACTGGCCCTCCTCGGTGCATCCCCGTCACCCATCCAAATTGCGGGATCCAGCCTGATCGGCGCAGACAAAGCCATCGCCGGCAGTTCCACAGGAAGCCCGCGCGATCTGACCGAGATGCTGGACATCGCCGCCCGGCACAAAATCAAGGCAATCACCGAGAGCTTCCCGATGAAGAAGGCCAACGAAGCCATCGCCCGCCTGAAAAAGAACCAGGTCCGTTACCGCGCCGTGCTGGCCAACTAAGGCTGCGCTCTTCTACTCCCTAATCCACCTCATCATCTTCGGATAACAGACGGTCTCTTCCCCACGCATCTCTCCACGCCTCGTCAAATCCGTCGTCAACCCAAACCACTGCAGCAAGGGAACGCCGATATACCGGCCCTGCGCGAAGTTCTCAACAATCGCCGCTCCTCCCGATTTATATCCGCCCGCATGAAACACCACCTGCGGATCGAGGCCGATCTCCAACGCTGCGGCATACGACCACGCAATCGCCGCCATCTCCGCGCCTCCATCCGGACCGGCATCGCCATTGCAAGCCTCGCGCTCCGCAGAGGTCATCACCGCCAGATGCCCCGCCTCATGCAGCAGATCTCCTGGATACTTCAGCCGAGCCTCGTCGATCAGCAGCACGCCAGCGCGAACGGCGAGGCCGGGCAAAAAGCTGTCGGGCCCAACCTCTTCCCTGGCCACACCTAGGCCAATGCGCTGGAGAAAGCCCACGATCGCATCAACCTCTCGTCCCTGTTCAACGCTCATAAATCACACGCACAAATCCAGATCGCTTATCGGAGATAGGATAGCTTCTGAGTGCGTTTCGAACTATTCATCGCCGCCCGCTACCTCCGTGCCCGCCGCCGACAGGCTGTCGTGGGCTTCATCACGGTCATCTCCATCATCGGCGTCGCCGCCGGTGTGGCTTCCCTGATCGTCGCGCTGGCCATCACCAACGGCATGCGCCGCGACCTGCAGGAGCGGCTCGTCGGCTCCACGGCGCACGTCATGCTGATGCGCGCCGCCGGCGATGGTATCCACAACTGGCGGCCTCTGATGGATGAATTGGCCCAGACGCCCCACGTACAGGCTGTGGCCCCCGGACTCTTCGGCCAGGTACTCATCTCACGTGGCTCCCACTCCGGCGGAGCTCTCATCAAGGGCATCGTTCCCGCCGATGAACTCAAGGTTGGCGATCTGCTGCAATCCATCACGCAAGGCTCGGCTGCCGAGCTTACTCCAACTCAGGAGTCGAACCAGGCGGGCAACGAAGCGCCCCCTATCGTCATCGGCAACGAGTTGGCGCTGACGCTGGGCGCAATCGTGGGCGACACCCTGCTCGTCACCAGTCCGCAGGGCGAACTAACCCCTCTGGGCCTTCTTCCCCGCTACCAGCGATTCCGGGTCGTAGGAATCTTCGCCTCGGGCTTCTATCAATACGATTCCAGCTATGCCTTCATGCGACTGGCGGACTCGCAGCGCCTCTTCTCCGAGCCAGATCTCATCAGCGTCATGAGCTTCCGCATCGACGACCTCTACCGCGCCCAGCAGGTCGGCCACGCGCTCGAACAGGCTGCAGGCCCGGGCTTCCAAGCCACCAACTGGATGGAGCAGAACCGCGAACTCTTCCGCGCTCTCAAGCTGGAGCAGGTCGTCACCTTCATCGTGCTGGCCTTGATCGTCGTCGTCGCCGCACTCAATATCCTCATAGCCCTCACCATGATGGTGATGGAGAAGACCCGCGACATCGCCGTAATGATGAGCTTCGGCGTAAGCGCCGACCAGGTGCGGCGCATCTTCCTGTTCCAGGGCCTGTTGATCTCCTCACTGGGAACAGTGCTCGGCCTGGTTCTGGGCTTTGCCGCCAGCCTTGCGGGTTCGCACTACCGCTTCATCCAACTGGATGCCAGCGTCTACTCGATCGACCACCTGCCCTTCGCCCCGCGCCTCATCGATGCCCTCATCGTCGCAGCGGTATCGCTCAGCATGAGCCTGCTGGCAACGCTCTACCCCTCCTCCTCCGCCGCCCGAATCCTTCCCGCGGAAGCGCTGCGCTACGAGTAGAAAGCGCAACCTCGCAAATCGTTCAATACACCTCGCTCTTTTCCCAACCCACCCCTACCGTTTAAATACGTGGTCATAGTTCGGAAGCTTGAGCGAATTATGGACATGCCTGTTTTTGGCGGCGTGATCGCCGTTATCTGCGGAGGATGCTGCGGCAGCCAGGGCCTGGTTGCGACGGTCCAACTCCTCCTGTGATCGAGGCAGAAGCATCGATCCGCCTGAGGATGCCAGAGCCTGGTTCGCTTCTACAAAGGGCCGGACGATTCGTTCATAGGCCGCAAAGGCTTCAGCCGGGTTCGAGTGAGTCGCCAGTTCCCCAGCCAATACATAGGCCCCGACCAGCGCGAGGCTGGTACCTTGTCCCGACAGAAACGAGGGTGCATAGGCGGCATCGCCGACCAGCACTACGCGGCCCGAGGACCAGCGCGGCATGTGGATCTGGCTGACGGTGTCAAAGAAAAGATCGTCAGCTTTCTGCATCGCTTCGACGAGACGGGGAACCTTCCAGCCGCTTCCGGCAAATATCTCGGACGTCCGCAACCGCTGTTCTTCGATGTCCGGGTGAGAGAGAAACGGCGCCTCGTCGGCGGCGAAGATCAGGAAGGCAAACAGCGTGTCGCTGTCCCCAACAGCGTATATCCCCGCAGCGCGGCCCGGTTCGGCATAGATGATGCCCTCATGCGAAAGGCTGACGGAACTGGGCTTAGACACAGAGAAGAGGTTGAAGCAACGGCCAAGATATCGGTTGAACGGCTCCTCCGGCCCAAACACCAGGGCGCGAGTGTTCGAATGCAGGCCGTCCGCGCCCACAACGATGTCGAACCGCGCATGTTCACCACTCTTGAAGCAAACGCCCACTCCTGCGCCATCGTCCTCCAAAGCGTCTATGGAATCGCTGAATCGATAATGGATCGCCCCGTTCTGCGTCTGCTTATACAGCAGCGAGGTCAATGCGCCACGCGGCAACTCGATGTCGCGGCCGGAAACACCGCCGCTCAGAGCTTCCGGACTGAGGACGGCGATCGGCGCACCGTCGGCGTCGACAAAGGTGAGCTTGCGCGTATCGATATGAGCCGCCTGCAGCTGTGTAAGTAGCCCCATGCGCTCGACCACATCGATCGCTGTGCCACGCACATCGATAGGATAGCCACCACTGCGTACGGCATCGGCGCGTTCCACCACGGTGACATCGAAACCGTAGCGGTAGAGCCAATAAGCCAGCGTCGGACCGGCAATACTCGCCCCTGAGATAAGTACCTTCTTGTTCATCGGCATATCGTTGACCTCACCCATAAGATACATTCGCGTATCTTATAGATTGAATGCAATAATAGTCCATAAGATCCATATCTGCATCTTATTAGGGACACCGCGGAGGGCCGTGAAAAAAGCTGTAAGACGACGTGGAAACACGCTTGACGACGCAATCCTTGGAGCCGCCTGGGCCGAGTTGCTCGACCACGGCTATGCCGACTTCACGATGGAGGCAGTCGCGAAACGAGCTGGCACCAGCCGGCCCGTGTTGTCTCGCCGGTGGCCAACCCGTGCCGATCTCGCCGTTGCCGCTATCGGCTCTTACATCCTCAAAAACCCCATCGCTGTCCCTGACCTGGGAAACGTACGCGATGAACTCGCGATGCTTTTGCAGAAGCTCTCGGACAGGGGCATGATTGCCATCGTCAAGGTGTTGTTCAGTATGCGCGACTACTTTGTAGAGACAAACTCCAGCCTGGCTGACCTGAGAAATAAGCTCGGAGGTAGCCGAATAGTCTATGAGATACTTCAGCGCGGTGTCCGGCGGGGAGAGCTCGACCCCGGCAAGCTAACGAAGCGAATCTCTTCACTACCACTTGACCTTTTGCGTCACGAAGGGTTCATGACGCATAAACCAGTTCCAAGAGCTTTCATAGACGAGATACTCGACACGATCTTTCTCCCTCTTGTAGCCACGAAGAAGGTGTCCCGTGTGAGTCATCGCAATCATCAGTGAGGTCCTACCTCAATCGCATTTCAAACCCTCCCGCTATGCAGCTCCCTTAGAATGGCTATTGTGACCACCCCCGTCCTCCGCGCGCTCGCGCTCGAAAAAACCTACGCCCCGCTCGCATCGGGCGCGCAGGGCCTGCAACTTTTCCGCGACCTCTCCCTGGAAGTCGCTGCCGGAGAGATGGTGGCCGTCGTCGGCGAGAGCGGCGCGGGCAAAAGCTCGCTGTTGCACCTCCTCGCCGCCCTCGACAAGCCCACCTCAGGCCAGGTTCTATGCGGCGATCTCGATGTCACGCTCCTCACAGCCAAACAGGCCGCCGAGTTCCGCAACCGCGACATCGGCTACGTCTGGCAGTTTCACTACCTGCTGCCGGAGTTCACCGCTCTGGAGAACGTCGCCATGCCGCTGCTGGCTCGCGGTGTGCCTCGCAAGCAGGCGCTCACACAGGCCGCTCTCTGGCTCGACCGCGTAGGCCTGGGCGACCGGGGCCATCACCGCTCGGGAGAGCTCTCGGGCGGCGAGCAACAGCGTGTATCTATTGCTCGCGCGCTGATTACGCAGCCCAAGCTGCTGCTGGCCGACGAGCCCACAGGCGATCTCGACAACACTACCGCCCAGCGAGTCTTCGATCTACTGCTCGGGCTGCACCGCGAGCACTCTCTGGCCAGCGTTCTCGTCACCCACAACCTCGACTTCGCCGCCCGCTGCGACCGCGTGCTGCGGCTCCGCGAAGGCCGGCTGATACCAGCCTGATGGCCCCCACGGCAACCGCCGTGGGGGCCATCGCAGGTTCCTCGGATGCGGTTTCTTCAGTTGAGTGAAAACCAGTTGAAGTTACCCACCGCGTTGTAGAAGCCCCCGCTGTCCATGACAAGTTGCACGGTGTGGATCCCTTCGGGAAGAGGTACGTCGGGGATCGTAAGGGTCTGCCAGGTCTGGTATCCGCCTGTCTCGGGAACTGAGATATGCTGCGTGACCTGCTGGCCGTCGACATTGAGATGGAAGACCCCGCCACCGACTCCATTGGCCACGCGCACCTGAAGGGTATAAGTGCGTGCCGAGGCGATGTCGACGGTGTAGTTGAGCCAATCGCCCGGCTGAGGGTTACCCACGTCGTAGCCGCCGCCGGTGTCAGATGAGTTCTCGATGTAGACCGTCTCACCGGGACGGTAGTTCGCTCCACCGCCGTTTGCGGTAGCTCCATTCCAGTACGCGACGCCCTTGCCACCGGTATCGAAGTTCTCAACTTGTATCAAGCCAGGAATGGACTGCGGGCTTCCGGTAAAGGAACTGCTGGGGGTCGGGGCCTGTACAGCGAACCAGTTGAAGTTGCCCATGCCACCCGTTGGCCCGTTGCTGTCGAGCGTGACCTGCATCACATGACGGCCAGCGGCGAGTTGAAAGGCGGGAGAGACCTGCGTGGTGAAGGTTTGAAACCCATTCGTCACCGGAACAAACAGGGTCCCTGTCTTGTTCTCATCGTCGAACGAGACGTGGAAGTAACCACCTTGTCCAAGGGATGCAACACGGGACTGCAAGTTATAAATACCCGGAGTCGCAACATTGACCGTGTAGCGCAGGTACTCGCCTTCGCCCGTATAGCCGACATCGTAGCCGCCGCCTACATCACCCGTGTTCTCAATGCCGACGGTTGTCCCCGGCCGGTAGCCGGGAGCGCTGCCCTGGTCGGTAGTGTCGAGATTGAAGTAGCCGACGTAGTTGCCGCCCTTGTCGAAGTTCTCCGCCTGGATGAGGCCCGGGATCGCAGCAGGGCCCGCAGGGAAAGGCGTCTCCTCGCCTCCAACGGTGAAGTTGACGGTTGACGAAGCGGTGGCATTGCCTTGGCGTCCGAGAAAGGTGATCGGATAGGAGCCGCTCGTGGCGCTCGCTTCGGTAAACACTGGAAGCAGGTACTGGTTTGTAAAAGGAATGGGCACAGGCTCGCCGAACGCTCCGCCGGGTAGGCCCTCGACCTTCAGCTCAACATTGCCATGATCGTTGCCGTAGTGGTTGACGTCGATGCTGTAGAAGCTGTGGCCACCCGGCGCGACAGTCTGGGAGCCGGGACCTGCGGTGACGTCGAAGGTATTACCCTTGTAGCCCTGCCAGGAAAAGGTCGCGACGGCTTGAGCGGGAAGCGTGTAGCTGACGGTCTCGCCCTTCCAGTTCAACGAGAACTGGCTGGGTGTTTGCGCTCCATTGAAGACGAGCACAGCGATAGAACCGTCAGGATTTTTGAACGCAACATCTTCAACATTGCCACTGCCGAAAGTGTTGGAGTCAATCCGATAGGCACCCGCCTGAACATACTTGGAGAGATGACCGAGAACGTAATATTCCACGTTCCTGGAAACGACGGCGGGCGTAGTGGAGTCATCGATGGTGACGACGCCCCGGCAATCGTTACATCCATTCTGATCGGTGGGTCCGCTGTTTTGGTCCAGCGCAAGGTTCCAGAAGACGACCGTCTTGCCCCAGTTGCGCAGGACATCAATGACCTGGCCTTCGGTGTCATTCGCAAGGTTCTGCCCAAAATAGGGCGCGTAGGTTCCACCAGTGCATTCGGTGAAGTAGATGGGAACATCACCAGCCAGGTCATGCAACGCATTCTGCGCGTCGGCGACGTTACCGGCATAGCAGTGGAACGAAACGCCCGCGAGATACTGACGGACCGTGGGATCCTCGGCGAGGGTCTCGGGGTACTTCGGGTTATCCCAGTTGTGCTCGTAGCCGAAGATGCCGGGTGTGGCGTCTGTGGGATCGTGCGCCTGTCGGGCGAAGTTCCAGCCTTGGTTGCGAAGGTGCAGGTTTCGGAGCTGCGGGCCAAGATATTGCGCGATGAACTGGCCTTCGTCATGCGGATTCATGAACATCGACGGATATCCGCTGGTTTCATTCAAAGGCTCGTTCTGCACCGAAACATAGTTGATCGGAATCCCTTGCGCCTCGTACGCCTGGATGAATTTGGAGAAGTACAGCGCCAGCGCGGGAAAGTTCTCGGTGTTCAAGGAACCGCCATCGAGCGTTCCTGTTGTCTTCATCCAGGCTGGAGGCGACCAGGGCAGAGCCTGGACCTTAATGTCAGGGTTCGCTGCGAAGGCAGACTTGATAGTGGGAATAATGTAGGCCTGGTCGTGCGCGATCGAGAACCGCTTCATCTGCGGATCGGTCTCGCCGGAGGGCATATCGTCGTACGTATAGCTGCTCAGTGAGAGATCGTTACCCCCCATCGACTGCCTAAGATAGCTGAGATGAATTCCGTCCGGGCTGAAGAGATCCTTCATCAACGCCGTGCGCTGGGCTGGGGTGAGCTTGTTCCACACAAGATAAGCGTCAGAGTCATTGAAGCTGGCACCCACCCCCTCAAGCTGCTGGTAGTGAATAGTGTCGTCAACGTTGATGGCGGTCTCACTGGCTGTGCCGTGGGTAAAGGTGAGCGGCGTTTGCGGGGTGAGGAGTGCGGATTGATCGGGGTTGGTCTGAACAACTGCGACGGTTTGAGCGACGACTCCCTGAGAACAGACGCTAAGGACAAATGGAATGAACAGGATAGCGACAACAAGACAAACGTTTGTCTTAGAATCGCGCAGTGTATCCGCAAGAGGGGTACGGAGGAACCTGAATTTCATGGGAGATGCACCTTTTGGGCCGCAGACTTGGGCCGGACTGAGAGTCGAAAAGATTCTGCACGTTCCAGTGGATGATCGTCAATCCCCAGAAGTGCCATGAAACCACCTCCGAAACTCTCCGCTGCGATTCTCTCTCGATTCTCAAAGGACTTCACTGGCGAGCGGCAGAGTTCTGGTTGCCGTTCACAGTTCAATGAACGAATCGGCGATCTGGCACTCTCCACCACAGGAGTCATGCCCACGTAAGACTGCCTGCTGAGAACACGGCGCCACATTCTGGCCATGACGATGCCCCGCATGGCCAGAATATGACGCGGATTAAGCGAGCTGTGTCCGTTGCGATTCGACCCAGTCCGCATAGGTCACAGGCAAAGACCCCTTTGCGTTTTGGACCGCATCACGCACGAATGCCACCTTGCCGTTACGAATCTCCTCGTAGCAGCCAGCTACGGCTTTCGCCATAAACGAAGGTAATCCTGCTTTCAAGAGGCCCTGTTCTGCCTGCTCGCTATTGATCTCCACAACCCGGATCGGCCGACCCGTCACGCGCGAAACAATGCCTGCCTGTTCAGGCACAGTGAGCAGTTCGCCTCCAGTAACCTCCAGAACCTCGAAGCCCTCTGGGGTATCGGGTTTGGTCAACGCCTGAACGGCCACAGCGGCGATGTCCTGAGGTGCCACGGGTGCCGTCTTTGCGTCTCCCGTGGCGTTATAGACCACACCTTCGCTCTTGATGGTCTCAAGCCACTGAAACGTGTTCGTCATAAAGTTTCCAGCACGCACGAAGCTATGGGGGAGACCTGATGCGCGGATAACGTCTTCCTTGTCCTTGTGCAGCTCGCCGACGAGTGAGTCCGGATACGCCGCAAACAGGGTCGAGAGAAAGACAACCCGCGGATTCCCGGATGCCTTTGCCTGAGCGATCAGGCGACGAAAGGCTTCGCCTTCGAGGGGGCCATTCATCAGGAAGACTCCCTCAACTCCAGCGACCGCTCTTGCGAAAGTATCGGCCTGCATCAAGTCGCCCACTGCGACCTCGATAGGACCCTTCAGGTGAGAGACCTTCGAAGCATCCCGCGTGAAGACACGCACTTGCTTTTGCGCCGCCAGCAGCTGCCCTACGACTTCACTTCCAACATTTCCCGTTGCTCCAACGATTAAATACATTTTCTTTTCCTCCCTCTCGTACTTCTGCTGTCTTCGATTAGGTGAGAAGGAGGGCTGATGCAACAATCGAACTGCTCGCAACATACTGTTCCAACAGTGAAACAATCCGGAGGGATCGGTCGACACAAGCGCGCTAATGAGGACTAATCGATCCCTTCTTGCCTGAGAAGGTTTTGCACGCGGCTCTTGACCTCATCACGTATCTCCCGAACTTCCTCTGCGGACAGTCCCTTCGGGTCCCGCAGAGACCAGTCATCGCGGCGCAGGCCGGGGATATAGGGGCACTTGTCACCGCATCCCATTGTGATGAGAAGCTGGGCTTCCCTGGCTAACTCCTCGGTAAGCTTCTGGGGTTTAGCGTGGCTGAGGTCAATGCCTATCTCCTGCATCACCGCCTGTACTTCAGGATGGACACGCTCGCCCGGTTCTGTGCCTGCGGATAAGGCATGCGCCTTGTTCGGATCTGCGAGCTTGTTGAAGAACGCCGCTGCCATCTGAGAGCGCCCTGCATTGTGAACGCACGCGAAGACTACTCTGAGCATGATGCCTCCTCTATGCTGCGGTGTTGGTGCTGTCCTTTGGCTTGATGGCATATACCTTTACACTCGCAGCCGCTGCGTTCACGTCGTACTTGCTCAGAAGGTCTGATAGTTCCGCGTGCAGCGAGGTTGAATCTGTATCTAGCGCAGGAGAGCAGCACGAACCCTCCACCATTGCAGGGGAGCAGCAGCCGGACTGATTCTCCACCTTTGAGTAAGCGTTGAGGTCTGCACCGCTGTCCACGATTTCAACGTGCTCAAATCCGGCAGCGAGCAGCCCGGCGCGGTAGTCATCCATCCTGATAGCACCCGCGATACACCCCACATAGGCCGCCATACTGCGAGCGACGGCTTCCGGCAGCTCTCCCTTGAGTGCGATGTCACTCACGGCAAGGCGACCGCCCGGCTTAAGCACGCGGGCAATCTCCCGGAAGACGGCAGGCTTATCCGGCGCAAGGTTGAGGACACAATTCGAGATGACGCAATCGACCGAAGCATCCGGTAGTGGGATGCGATCGATGGTGGACTGATGAAAGTCCACGTTGGTGTATCCACCAGAGGCCGCGTTCGCTCGTGCCCGTTCGATCATGGCAGGGGTCATGTCAATGCCGATTGCCCGGCCTTTCGGTCCCACCATCTTTGCAGCGAGAAAGACATCGAGGCCGCCGCCTGAGCCGAGGTCTACAACTACCTCACCAGGCTTTATGTGTGCAGTGGCAGTGGGATTGCCGCATGACAAACCCATGTTTGCCTCTGCGGGAATAGATATTAGTTCTTCTGCGGAATAGCCGAAGGCTTCCGCAACAGCTTTTACGCCGTCATCGTTGCTCGATAGCGTACTTTGTGCGACCGCGCCGTACTTCGACCGAACGGAATCAAGAATCTCTTCTGCCATGTGCTCACCTCGGTGACATATTCGTCAACGTGAATATATTCATTGCAAACATATTCGTCAAGGCGTATACATAAAGCATGGCTCGCAAAGCTCAGTTCGATATTCAGCAGTTTTTTCAGGCACTAGGGGATAACACCCGCCTCCGGCTACTCAACCTTATGGGCGAGCAGGAAGTCTGCGTCTGCTACTTCGTAGAGATTCTGGGTGCCCCACAGCCGAAGATCTCCCGGCATCTGGCCTATCTGCGAAATGCCGGCATCGTTTCAGCACGGCGCGAGGGTAAGTGGATGCACTACCGCATTGTCATGCCGCCGCACATCGGGGCAACGCAGATTCTCCGGCAGACGCTTGACTGGTTGAACGAAGACAAGGCAATGCAGACGGACCGGGCGCGTCTCGCAAAGGCTTGCTGCGCGCCATCGAAGTACGACCTGGATGGTGCTCCGTTGCCGGCTGCGGTCTCTGCGCAAAGCTGCGGGGCTTGCTAATGACCGCGACAGCAACACAGGGCCGTGTATGCTCTCCGGCGCAACGAAAGAAGCTCTCTTTCCTGGACCGTTTCCTCACCCTCTGGATATTCCTTGCGATGGCGACAGGCGTGAGCATCGGGCACTTTGTTCCCGGCTCGGCTGCCTTCGTGAATAGATTTCAGACCGGCACGACGAACATCCCCATAGCCATCGGTCTCATCGTGATGATGTTCCCGCCGCTGGCAAAAGTCCGCTATGAAAAGCTGGGCGAGGTCTTCCGCAATAAACGCGTGCTGGGGCTGTCGCTGGTGCAGAACTGGATTATCGGCCCGGCGTTGATGTTCGCTCTCGCCGTGATCTTCCTGCGCGGAGAACCGTCCTATATGCGCGGATTGATCTTGATCGGCATCGCCCGATGCATTGCGATGGTGCTGGTCTGGAATGAGCTCGCGGAGGGTGATACAGACTACGTCGCCGGCCTGGTCGCCATCAACAGCGTCTTTCAGGTGCTCTTCTACAGCGTCTATGCGTGGGCATTCCTCACCGTGCTGCCCAAGTGGTTCGGGCTTCAGGGGAGCGTTGTGCAGATAGGGATCGAGCAGATTGCAAAGAGTGTAGGCCTCTATCTGGGAGTGCCATTCGTGGCGGGCTTTCTGACCCGGTATGCACTCATCAGGGCCAAGGGTGAGGAATGGTATCGAATAAGCTTTGTGCCGCGCATTAGTCCGCTGACTCTCATCGCGCTACTGTTCACAATCCTTGTGATGTTTTCTCTGAAGGGCGGCTTGATCGTGCGTCTGCCGCTGGATGTGGTGAAGATCGCCGTGCCGCTGGTCATCTACTTCCTCTTCATGTTCCTGGTTAGTTTTTGGATGGGGAAACGGTTGGGGGCCGACTACGCACAATCTGCCGCGCTCTCATTCACTGCCGCCGGGAATAACTTTGAGCTGGCAATTGCGGTTGCGGTCGCTGTATTCGGCCTGAACTCTGGGGAGGCGTTTGTCGGGGTGGTAGGACCGTTGATCGAAGTCCCGGCACTCATCGGTCTGGTGAACGTCGCGTTCTGGATGAGACGGCGAATGTATCAGCGAGCTGATTAGTAACGACAAGTTATCTTCTCGCCAGTGATCGATTACTCACTACAAGCGCGTTGTCTATCAAAAACCAAATAGACGATGCATCTCAGCCTGATAGCGAAGTCCAAACCCAATCCAAACCAAAATTGGAATGATCAACTGAAGAACATAGTTATCCCTTACTCGAACGTGAGCTGCAATGGCTCCTCCCATCCATGCTGTTTCTAAAATCACTCCCAAAAACGCAGTCGATGGGATCAGCGTCAGCGTCCCGATCAAAATCACCCAGATGCCGAAAGGCGTTTGAAGATCGCGACGATAACCTATGTGATCGATATTCTTGTCCGCTACAGAGTGCTTCGTGAGGTTCAGGATGCCGCCCACAAACTGCGGGGCCACACCAATCACGCTTACAACCAAACCAATGGTCTCTCCTGTTGCTCCAGCGATCAAATACATTCCCTCTTCTCTCTCTCGTACTTCAGCTGGGTTCGACTAGACGAGAAGGAGTATCGATGCAACAATCGACCTGCTTGCAATACACTGTTCCATCAGTGGAACGATCGGGGAGGTAGCAATGACGAATCTCAACGAGCTTCAAACCTTTGCCCTGGTGGCTCAGTCGAGGAGTTTCACGTTGGCCGCCGAGCGTCTCAAGCTTCCCAAGTCATCTGTCAGCCGCGCCATTAGCCGGCTGGAAAAGCGACTGGATGTTCAACTGATCCAGCGCACAACGCGCAGCGTCCGGCTTACCGAAGCCGGCAGGCTTTATCTCACCCACTGCGAAAAAGTGATCGAAGAGGCCGAACAGGCAGATATTGCGATCGGCGCAATGATGGCCACTCCCAAAGGAAAACTGCGCATCGGTGCACCCGTCGCGTTCGCGCGCTTCGTGCTTGAACCGTTGATGAACGAGTTCTTGCTCTTGTACCCGGAGCTACGCGTCCACATCGACCTGCTGCACGCGAAAGAGCGGCAGAGCGACGAGGGCTTCGATCTGGTCGTGCGGGTTGGACCGCTGGAAGATTCTGCCTGGCTGGTCAAGCCTCTTATGCGGGTGAGATTGGGCTTATACGCAAGTCCTGCACTGCTCAAACGACATCGGCGGCCGCAATCCCCTTCCGATCTGCAGCAGTATCCCTGCATTGTGTCCAGCTGTGGCCCGCTGGGCGAATCAGGAGACCACGCCATGTGGCGTCTCCATCGTGAACGTGAGGTTCGTGAGATTCAAGTGGTCGCACGAGTGGCCGTACCCGATCCCTCCGTGCATCACCAACTAGCCCTGAAGGGTTTGGGCATTGCGATGCTCGGTCAAGCCGAAGTCGGGCCTGATTTGAAAGAGCGGAGGCTGGTGCGGCTACTGCCGGAATGGGAGCCGGATCCGATTGAGTTATACGCCCTGCATCCTTCACGGCTCGCCGCTTCACCGAAGGTGAGAGTCTTGTTGGAGTTCTTGGGAAAACACTGTAACGATGCCTACAAACTCAAAGGGGCCGCTTCGGGACGTTGAAAAAACTTCTGCCCGACGGCGCAACACGCACCATCAAATAGAGCCAGGATGGTCACTCTATCAGTTGGCAAGCGAGGTCGCCCGTTCTCCGGTTAATCTCTGCCTGATGTGTTGTCTCAGACGGTCGGCGAAGGTTGGAGAGGACTCGGCTGTGTTTGACAGGACGACGACGGCAAAGTCGCCCTTCGGATTGAAGAGGGCATAAGCACTGTATCCACCGGTTCCGCCAGGGTGTAAATAGTCACCCGTTGCGGGTTGATAGCGCCAGGCGAGAGCGATCCTTCCGCCTTCCCCGTCGGCACGCAGCTGGTGAGATTGGATGAGAGCAGCCGGAAGGGTAGTGGCAGCGGACGAGCCGGTAGCCAGATTCAAATTCTCCGGATGCAGATTCGCTTGCAGGTACACCAGCATGTCTGATGCTGTAGACCGAATCGCTCCGCATCCCGCCAGAGCATCCCAGTCCCAGGCATGAGCCGGTTGATGGTCGCTCTTGTGTCCCGTAATGAATCGGGCCTGTTGCTCGGGAGATAACGATATGACCGTGTCTCTCATCCCCAGGGGACCAGTAACTTCTTGTTCGAGCAGGGTGGGATACGGCACGCCAACGCGATTCGACAGCGCCTGGCCAAGCAGGCCGAAGCCAAGATTGCTGTAGAGATACTCCGTCTGAGCGGGCATGGCAACGGTGTGTTTGGCTACGAAGGCGTAGAGATCGGCAGGTCGGTAGTCGGCATAGGGATTCGTTGGATCAGCGGGGTGGAAGTTGTCTGGCAGGCGCGGAAGGCCGGAGTGCTGCGTGGCTAGACTGAGGAGAGTAATTTCGCCTCCTTCAGGCTTAGGGACTAAGCCCGAAGGCAGCAATTCGCGAACCGGATCGTCGAAGCGAACCGTACCCTGCTCGACCATCTGCGACAGCACGAGGCCGGTAAAGGTCTTGGTGATGGAGCCAATCTCGTAGATGGAATCTGGCTTTGCCGTTCCGTAACTGAAGACGCGGGAAACTCCATGTTCTACCACTGCGACGGAGACGCCCGCACCGGTCGAGGAGGCAAGCTCACCGTTCTTGAGCGCTCCCGCAATGTCCTTGTCGAGCACGGCTTGGAGATCACCAACCGCGACTGGAGGCAGTGCCTTGTCGTATTTCTCTCCACGAAGGAGCTCGCCGAGGTTGCCGCCGGTGACGAGCACGAGCAAGCGGTTGCCGACGAGCAAGAAGGCCATCCCCAACACGGCCACAGAAAGAATGGACAACACGATCTTCCTGGCGCGTGAAGATCCACCACGCACCGGCTTCCCCTGAACGCGCATGTCTCGCATGTCTTTTGCCATCGTGGATCATGTTACGAGTTTTCGGCTCACATCAAGTGCCTGCAATGCCTTTTCGGGCACTCCGGCCAAGCGTCACCTGATGGCCAAGCCACGCTACAATTCCCCATGCCCATGCGTCGCATCCCTCTCAGTCCCGTGCTATCGGGAATCGCGCTGGGT
>NZ_LMUH01000011.1 GCF_009766105.1 Granulicella sp. S156
CTTAGCGATCTCATCTCTGCTTACATAGACTCATACGAAGAGAGCTTTTCTATGGTTCCCTGAATTTGTAAAAAAACTTTTAGATCTTTGCTTTCGGTCTACACCCATAGGGAAAATGCTCTCGCGTGCTGCGGATGTTGCCGTCGCCGAGACGGTTGTCGAGGTAGGAAGAGGAGCTGGTGGGGTGCTTACGTCTTTCGCTGGCGCGATGGATGAGGTGTGCCCTTCGGCAGGTTGCTGTAGGGGATTTCGCGCACTTCGACCGGCGTCCGGCAGGCGATGACAGACTTGCGGGCCCACTCCAGCGCCTCGTCCATATCAGCAGCTTCCAGTATCGTAAAACCGCCAACGTGCTCCTTGGTTTCCAGATACGGGCCGTCGGTGATGAGCACTTCGCCATTGGGCTGTGGCCGCAGCGACTTCGCGTGGCTGGGTGCGCTGAGGCCGGCAGCGACGAGCCTGGCACCAGCAGCTTCCAACTCGTCGTTGAGCACGTTGATATTGTGTACCGTCTCTGCGCTCTGTGTGGACGGGTCGAAGTTGTCGGGGAGTTGAATCGCAACCAAATAATGCGGCATAACTTCTCCTTGATCCTGTAACGATTTCCGGACGGTCAGTCTGACCTGCCTTCATTATGTCGACGAATGGCAAGGCCCGAATTCTACAGAGGGCCAAGATTTTGTCTTAATTCAGGAATGTCGCCTGCTCTAGTTTTTTCGACAGCAACGCTTGCTCGCGAACGTTGTCTGTCATTGCAAGGGCGCGTTGAAGCTCTTCACGCGCTTCGGCATATCGTTCCAGCTTCACAAGCAGATCTCCCCTGACGCTGGGTAGCAGATGATAGTTGGCCAGCGCGGGCTCAGCCGCGATAGCATCCAGCGCCTGGAGTCCAGCGGCCGGTCCGTGGGCCATTCCGACGGCTACCGCGCGGTTGAGCGCGACGATCGGAGAGGGGATGACCTGAAGCAGAGCGTCATAGAGAAGCACGACCCGCCCCCAGTCGGTCTCTGCTGCGGTGTTGGCTTGCGCGTGACACGCAGCAATTGCCGCCTGCAACGTGTAGCTGTTGACGCCGCCACCCAGCTTCTGTGCGCGATCCAGCGCGGCCATGCCTCGCTGAATCTGCGCGTGGTTCCACAAGGATCGGTCCTGGTCCGGCAACAGAACTGCTTCGCCATCTTTTCCTCGACGCGCAGCCGTGCGCGATGCCTGCAATTCCATCAACGCCAGCAGACCATAAACTTCGGCCTCCTCAGGAAGAAGCTTTGCCAGCATGCGGCCAAGGCGGATTGCTTCCGTGCACAGTGTTGCCCGCATCCACTCCTCTCCAGAGGTTGCGGTGTATCCCTCGTTGAAGATCAGGTAGACCACAGACAGTACGGATTCAACCCTCTTTCTCAAAGCGTCGCCGCGCGGAGTCTCAAAGGGAACATGAGCGTCGGACAGTGTCTTCTTGGCACGAAAGATCCGCTGTCCCATCGTCTTCTCCGGCACCAGGAAAGACCGGGCAATCTCGGTCGTGGTGAGACCGCAAGCCACGCGCAGCGTGAGCGCAACGCGGCCCTCGACGGCCAGCACTGGATGGCACGCGGTAAAGATGAGGCGGAGAACATCATCATCAATGACCTGGTCCAGAGCTTGATCCATGGCTTCACCCAGCCGCTGCTGCTGAAATTCCAGTTCCCGCGTAATCTCACCGTGCTTTAGTTCCAGCATGCGACCACGGCGGAATGAATCTATGGCGCGCCGTTTGGCCGCTGTCATCAGCCACGCGCCGGGGTTTTCGGGGATGCCTTCTTTGGGCCAGAGTTCGAGCGCAGTCACCAGGGCGTCCTGGGCCAGTTCTTCTGCGATGCCGATATCGTGGGTGACTCGAGCAATGGCGGCGATGATCCGTGTGGATTCGATCTTCCACGCGGCCTCAATCGCCTTAGGCACATCGTTCATGCCTGCTAGAGTACGACGTTCTGGTATTCACTGACGATGCCGCGTATTCGAACTAAGCGGTCTTCAAAGGGCCGGCGACCTTGTAATGACTGAAGACGATGCCGGTCGGCGTTACGTTCGTGCTGATGAGCTCGAAGGCGCGTGCCGGGGTTCCCGCCGCAAAGAAGCGCTTTCCCGTGCCCAAGAGGACCGGATAGACGACCAGCAGGACTTCATCCGCAAGCCCATGTTCGAGCAGCGTGGATGTCAGCGTGGAGCTGCCCGAGAGGATAAGATTTGGGCCGTTCTGCGACTTGATGCGGCGAATGTCCTCAACAATGTCCGGCCCAACGCCCTCGAACGGGCCCCACGCAAGACTTTCCGGACGGTGGGTCGCGATATATTTTTTTGCCGCATTGAGGCGGTCCCCGATCGGAGTGCTCGGCGCCTTTGGCCAGAAGCCTGACCAGAGATCGTAGGTGCGACGGCCAAGCAACAGATCGAAGCTCTCGCCATGTGCCGCGAGGATTGCCTCTCTACCAGCGGGGGTCCGATAGGGCGCGGTCCAGTCGCCGTAGGGAAAGTCGTCGTCCTGGCGGACGGTCTGCATCACGCCGTCCAGCGAGATGTGTTCGATGATTTTGAGCTTTCTCATGGGAGTCTCCTTGTTCTGGGGTGGGAGTTTCTATTCTGTTGGCATTGCGAGGAACTCGCGAACCTCGACCGATGCGCGGCAAGCGACGACGGCCTTACGTCCCCACGCCACGGCCTCATCGATGTTGGCTGCGTCGAGTATCCAAAAGCCGCCGATGTGTTCCTTGGCTTCGAGGTAGGGGCCGTCGGTGAGGACTACCTCTCCGCCAGGCTGCTTACGCAGTGATTTCGCGTGGGGCGCCGATTGCAGGCCGCCGGCGAAGAACCTGGCACCGGCAGCCGCCATCTCTTCGTTGAGCACATCGATATCGCGGATCATGGCCTCGGTTTCAAGGGACGTGTCATAGTTGTCGGGGTGGTGAATAGCAACCAGAAATTGCGGCATGTTTTTCTCCTGTAATCGTCCTTCAGCCGGGGTTCTTTTCCCGGCCTTCACTATAACGACGAACGGTCAGGACGGGATTCTACAAGCCGCCAGGAAAATTTTATTTCTGGGATTTTTTTAGCTCTGGCGGCGGCTTCACGCCGTTCGTAGGAGGCGCCTGGCATGTTTTTCTCTGTTTCCAAGGAGAAGATGCTCTCCTCGCCCTCCTCCAGACCTTTCAGGAATTCCGCCATCCCATCATGGCTGGCATGATCCTGCGCGCAATCAGCCCCTGAATTCGGCGGTGCCCAGCTCGAGAGCGAGTAATGCGAAGGCGGCTTATGGGGAAGTGATCTGTAACTCCCGAGTGGCGAGCCGTTTCAGGAGACGTTCAACCGATGCGTGGGCGAGGACTGGAGGAGTCCAGACACACCAAGGGCCACCCTAGGGGCGGCCCGTCTGCGCGAACAACGGTAGGTTGACCTGGTTTGTTTAGTTGTTTTTGTGCCAGTCAG
>NZ_LMUH01000012.1 GCF_009766105.1 Granulicella sp. S156
TCGAACCTTCAAATAGTAAGGTGAGGGCCTACTGGTCTCCGGGAAAAACCGGCATGGATTGATACGCACCGGTTAGGCAGAGATCTGGAATTTTTACGATGTTTACCTTCCCCACTATATTACCGACCTATCCGCACAAGCGCGTTTACGGGGCCAACCTAGAAGGTCAAGGCGATCCGGCGGCTTCCGAGAAATACTATTTAGCCTTCATACTTCAGCGGTTCGTAGTCTGTCGGGGTCGCGTGCGGTTACCTTGGTGAAGGTCATGCGGATTCCCTGCTTCGGGCGCAGGATAACCATCGGGCGTGCTTCGATCGTCTGGCCGGGAGTCAGTTCAAAATCATATCTTCTGAGCAGATCGCTCAGAATCATGAGTATCTGCAGCATCGCGTAATGGGCGCCGATACAGCCCCGCGGTCCGGCCCCGAAGGGGATATGAGTGAAGGGCGTATGCACATTGCCTTTGGCGAAACGCTCCGGGTCGAAGGTCTCGGGGACCGGCCAGTGGCGTGGCGCATGGTGCGCACCATAGACGCACACAATGACCATCGATCCCGCAGGTATGGCCATGTCTCCTACGCGGTCGTCGGCGACAGCCATACGGTCGACCATCCAGAACGGCGGATAAAGGCGTAGCGCCTCCTGAATGACCTGCGTGGCAAACTCGAGTTTGGGAACGTCGCTGAAACTCAGAGGCGCGTCACCCAGGACCGAATCAAACTCCTGCCGTACCTTTGCGAGGCAATCCGGATGCGTGCTTAGAAGGTAAAGGAGCCACGAAAGACCGTTCGACGAAGTCTCATGGCCGGCAACCAAAAGCTGCATACTCTCGCTTAGGACCAGTTCGTCGGTCATGCCCTCGCCGTCGCTGTAACGCGCGTCCAGCAACGTCTGCAGGAGATCGTTGCCGGGCGCTTGTTGCCGGCGCGTCTTGATGTACGCCATCAGAATGCCATCCGCGCGGGCCCGCATCTCTTCGTGTCTGCGGAGCTCGCCGGAGACTTCAAACCAGGGATTCAGGTAGGGCTGGAGGGTTTGCCGAACGATAAATTCCTGGACGGTGCAGATGGTCTGGCTGACGATATCGATGTCTTCGTCCTTCAGCTTGGCGCCAAAAAGCGAGCGGGCGACCATCGCGAACGTCATCTTCATCAGCTGGGGGTAGATGTCGACGGGGCCGACATGTATTTGCCTATCGAAATCCCGCAGCGACTCGGCAAGGGAGTCCTGCATGATCGCGGAAAGGACCTCGAGTTGCTTTCGATCAAAGCCCTTCTGGATGAGACGGCGCTGTGTGCGCCAGGCTTCGCCGTGGGTAGTCAGCAGACCTTTGCCCAGGAAGTGGCCCATCCGCTTTACTTGAATTTCGGACTTCTGATAGTTCTCCGCGTTGGTCTTCAACACATGTTGAATGACGGTCGGATCGATCGTAACGATGGCCTCTTTAATGCCACCCAGATAGAAGCGAAATGTCTCGCCGAAGAGCTCGGTGTATTTTGCCAACACCTTCACGGGATTGGCGGCCATCGCGGGCGAGTCAGCAAGGGATCGAAGTCTGGAAACAGCAGGAATCGGTGTGGGCAACGTTACACCTCACTGCCCGGATGTTCGCAACGGACCATCGGAAATTTCAGGGATTTTGTCTGTCGCAAATGGGTCGTCATCACAAATACGTTTCGTTTCCCAGTTGCTTCAAAAGTATCAGATGATGCCAGATTGCTCGTGTCATCGTGGGATGTTGCCGATAGGGAACGCCAAACTCTTCGGCGGTCTCCCGCGCAATCCGGGTCAGCGGAGCGTAGTGGGTGTGGCATACGAAAGGGCACAGATGGTGAGCAATGTGATGGTTGAGCCCGCCCGCGAGCCAGCCTACAACCGGGTTGCTGGTCGCATAATCGGCCGTAGTCGCGAAGATGTGATACACCCCGTTGTCGAACTCGTTGCGGCTTTCGGGAAAGTACGTGGTGTCGATCGTATGCGTGGTCTGAAATACCAGCGATACACTCAAACCGACGATTAGGTGCACCATCACGAACGCCCCAGCCACGAGCCAAGGCGATTTCCCCAGCAGCACCATCGGCAAAATGAGCATGTAGGTGATGTAAAACGCCTTCCCTGCGAAGAGGATGGCGTACTCTCGCGCCGGATGCTTGGTGCGTTTCAGATAGTCGTGGGTTGGGAAGAAGAATGCCTCAAAGTCTCTTACAAAAACGTAGTCCAGAGAAAACATCGCGTAAAAGAACAGCGCATAGATGTGCTGGAACCGGTGCCATCGCGCACGGGGTTCGTGGGGCGTAAATCGGAAGATGCCGCGTCCTGTGAGCGCGTCGTCTTCGCCATGAAGATTGATGCAGGAGTGGTGGCCTCGATGATGGAGGATGCGCCACATGTATGAGTTGATCCCGCAAAGGTCGAAGGCGTAGTTCAGGCTCTTGTTGACTAACGGCACAGACGAGATGGCGTTGTGGTTGCTGTCGTGGGCAATGTTTAGCAAAAGAAATGTCTGAGCGAGGCCACCTAAAACGTAGAGGGCAAAGAACTTCCATGAATCTGGCTTGAATGCGTAGATGGCAATCCAACTGCCTGCCAGCACGGACAGACCCACAGCGATCTTGACCCACATGGTCCGGTCGGCTTTGGGTGAAATATTCTGCTCGGCAAAGAACCTATCGAGGCGGCGACGTAAAACTTTCGGGAAGGTAGACACACCTGAAGGGGTGCCGGCGGACTGCCGCAACGAGGGCTCAGACGGCACCAGATCGTCGACCTCCGGCCTGAGAGCAATATCCGGCGTAAGAGCAACAACCGATTCGATTTCGGACGTCACCGGTGCCTCCATAAGCATTTCAAATCGGTTAGGCGCATTCCGGTTGGTGGCGCGGTAGCTTAGGCCGGCAGCCAATTTGTTGGCCCACCACCTCTAGTATTGACGTTTGATAGTAGCGCGAAGACTCAAGCAGAATCAAGAAAATTTGCACCAGACGGGGCCAAGGTGGACGCCGTCTCTTCCTGGAAATGATGAGCGTCGCATTTCGGCATGGCTTTGCTAACATTAGTGAACAGATCGCATCGAACCAGGATGCTCTGGACGGAGCAGCGGTATGGCGATGCTCCGCAGGATTCACTTGTCTAGTGCGGTTACCCCTGAAGATATACCGAGAGCAACAAAGCAAGATGCTTGGCGTTTATGTACTGAGTTTCCTATTTTAACCCTGAGGGATCGCTGAGCAACTATGGCATCAATTTTAGATCGACTGGATAGGCTCGGGAATGAACACCCGCATAAAATCCTTTATTCCTACCTTGAGCTGAATGGCAATCCGCTCGAAAGCTACACGTACGCGTCGTTTCTCCGCCGCACGAAGGCAATCGCCAGTCATTTGCTGAAGGAACGTCGTTTCGCTGCGGGCGACCGGCTGCTGTTGGCCTATCCGCCGGGTCTCGAAATGATCTGCGCCTTTTTGGGTTGCGTGCGCGCTGGGCTGGTTCCTGTGCCTGTGTATCCACCAAGCTCTCGCGGCTTCCAGAGTGCCTTGTACAAAATGGTACACATCGCCAAGGACTGTCAGGCGTCCGGAATTTTAACCAGCGCAGACTACCACGCCTCTTTGAAAACAAATCTCACGAGAAGTGGAGTCTCGGCATCCGGGGTCGATGTCGATTACATCTCCGCTCTTCCGTGGATTGCCACAGAAGATTTCGTGAACACGATTTCGGGCGTGCCTTTTTTTGACGCGTCGGAGATTTTGTTTCTCCAGTACACATCGGGGTCCACGATGGAGCCCAAGGGTGTGATGGTGACGCACGAAAACATCCTGCAGACCTGTCCCCTGGTGATCGACCATTCCGATCCGATCGTCGTCTCCTGGCTTCCGCAGTATCACGATATGGGTCTCATCGGTTGCTATCTATATCCCGCGCTGAAAGGCGGCACGACATACGGTTTCGCTGCGACGGATTTCATTCAGCGGCCGATACTCTGGCTCGAGACCATCACAACTTATCGCGCTACCGCGACGGCTGCACCCAATTTTGCGTACGACTATTGCCTGCGCACCGGAAGGCTCTCCAAGGAGAATCTGGAAGCCTGCGATCTTAGCTCGCTGCGGGTGTTGATGTGCGCAGCGGAACCAGTAAAAGCGGATACGTTCACAAGGTTTCTGGAGGCGTTTCAGCCCTACGGACTCAAGTCGGAAAGCTTTTACGTCGCCTATGGGCTGGCGGAAAATACCCTGGCCGTTTCGCTCGGCGGCAGAAACATCGTCTCGGTCAACAAGCGTGCCCTGGCGCTGGGTAAGGCCCGCATGATTACGGAGGTCTCCGAAATCGACAGTGCCGCGCAGATTGTCAGTTGCGGCACTCCGCTCGCGGGCATCGACGTCAAGATTGTGGACCCGGAACAGCACGTTGCATTAGCTCCAGGCCATGTCGGCGAAGTCTGGATCGCCGGCAGCGGTAAATGCGTGGGCTACTGGAACAATCCGGAACTGACGCTGAAGCAGTTTCATGCGCGGCTGGTGGACGACAGCCCTTATGACGATGGCTTCATGCGGACCGGCGATATGGGATTCTTCCACGACGGAGAACTCTACATTTGCGGCCGCATTAAGGACATGATTATCCTCCGCGGGCAAAATTATTATCCGCAGGATATCGAGAACATTGTGGAGAGAGCGTCCAGCCTCATCCGGAACAATTGCGTCGCTGCGTTCCAAATTCATGAAGACAGCGAGCCTGCGCTGGCAATCGTAGCTGAAGTGAAAAACCCCAAGACGCTTCCGGATGCGCGGAAAATTGCCGCTGCGGTGCGGAGTTATCTCAACGTGGAAGTCGCGTTGATCTCCTTCATAGCGCCTCGTGCGATCCCGAGGACCAGCTCGGGCAAGATCATGCGCCACAAGACGAAGCAAATGTGGCTGGCGGGCGAGTTCAACGTCCTCTCCGACTTTTCGCGAGAGAAAGACGCGGGGACTTGCGAGTCCATTTCGGGAATCCGGTCGTCGTTCGACGAATTGAAAGCGCGGTACAACCTGACCGGCAATGAATCCTACAACCTCGTCGAAGCCGGGTTGGATTCGCTCGATCTTGTAGTTTTCATGCACGAACTCAAGGAGCTTCTGAAAGATAAAGGCGCCGATATGCTGGCGCGGCAGGTCGATATCGGAGTCATTCAGCGGGTCAGTGTAGCCGACCTGTTTCGACTGGCTGAACATTTGGAGAGTGCTCCTGAAGAAGCGCTAATCGAGTTACGTAATTCGCTGGCGGTTTTTCGCGATGAGCAGCGCGCAGCGGAAAAGCAGATGATGAGCGAAGACTCCACGCTCGTTTTCACGCCTTCAGTCCCGGAGCCTTTGCCCGAGATACCAGTCCCGAACCACGTCCTTCTGACGGGTGGCACCGGCTTCATCGGACCGTTCCTGATGAAGAGCCTGCTGGAACAAACGAAGGCTAAAATCTATGTTCTCGTCCGGGCTTCCGACGAAGATCAGGGCAGGCAAAGGCTGAGGGCTGCGATGGAATCGATGGGCCCTTGCCCGGCGCGGCTGATGCAGATATTTGAAGCCCGCATTATTCCTATCTGCGGCGATCTTGGGCAGCCGATGCTGGGCGTGGCGCAGGACGTCTGGGATTTCCTCGCTGCTGAAATGGACACCGTGTTCCACAACGGCGCGACCGTGAACTACCTGTTCAACTACGACCGCATGCGTGATGCGAACGTGATGGGAACTAACGAAGTGCTGAGACTGGCATTCGAGGGACGGCCCAAGGAATTCAATTACGTCTCGACGACCTTCGTGTTTGGCTGGGCGGTTAAGAGCGTCCTCTATGAGACCGACTTCAACAGAGACATGGAGCTTCTTGACTTCGGATACAGCCAGTCCAAATGGGTTGCGGAACAGGTCGTTGCAGACGCACGCAGCCGTGGTCTCTCCACGCGAATTTTCCGGCCTGCTCTCGTGAGCCCCTCGATTACGGGGGGAGGCAACAACTTCGACATCGCGGTTCGACTAGTTGCATTCATGGTGAACCACGGCATCGGCGTCGATGCGCTGAACCAGGTGAGTTTCGTTCCCGCCGACATTGTGGCGAACAATATTGTTGCGATCTCTACCAGCGCCGGCACAGAGAACAAGACCTACCACATCGTGCGTGACGACTACGCGAACATGATGGACATCACCAATCTCATTACCAAATCGACCGGGCGGCAATTCGAAGTATTCACCGTCGACGATTTCGTTCCCGAATTGATCCGGCGGTGCCGCAAGGAAGATTTGCTGTTCCCCTTGCTCGATTTTCTGGTGGGTTCGGTGGACAATATCACCGCGATGGAGTTCAAGCGCTATGACAACTCCACCTACCAAGCAGCTCGCGACGCCTCCAAGTGGGGCATCCCTGACCCATCGCTCGAAGACACCGTCAACGGCATTCTGAAATTCATGCACCGCAAGGGCATCATTTCGGTTGCAGCTCGCGAGCCTAGCACTGTGTTGCCGCCAAGCGAGGACCTGGCGCTGACAGATGCATCATCCGCTACTGCTTTTTGAACACCAGCTTCTCAGTCAGGTGCTGGCCGGTTTCCAGCGAGCCCGTGGTGGTCAGCGTCATCTGCTGCCCATCCGCAGAAACGGTCCACCTGTCCTTTTGAGTCACCTGATTGTCTCGACGGTAAATCGCGTCCACCGTGTGAGGATCGACCTGTTGAAGCACCACAGTATCGTTGCTGGAGTTCTTGAGGTCGTACGGCTTCCCGTCAAAGCGAGCAGTATAGCTATAGTCCCCGGAGAAACGGACACCGTCGATTGCATTCGGCTCGATCTTCAACACCAACCCTTGCCGCAAACGGCTCTTGCTGAGGTCCTCAGTCCACTCGCCGGCCAGCGGGTCCTTGGCAGCCCTCACGCCTCCGCTTCGCGTCCACACGGTGGTCTGGTCGGTGCGGCCTCTGCTCGTAGTCGTGATCGCCAGCTCATTGCCGTCCGTCGATAGTTTGCTGTGAAGCATGGCCACGACCGCTCCATCCTTTTTCTCCGTGACCTCGACCTGCTTCTTACCAATTCGGTGCAGCACAATTTGATTGAACGCCGGATTACCCGGCACAGCAGTTTCGTGTCCGTCGGCCTTCGCAGTGAAATCGAGGTGAGTCTCACCGGACATGACGACATGCTTCGTCCCATCTGGAAGCGATGTGATGGAGAGCTTGTCGGCAGGGTCCAGAGAAGATTGCGCCGTGACGAGCGTCCACGAGCCAATGCGAGGGTCTGACCCTCCAATTTGGAGCGCGGCAGCCATTGCGAATAACACTAATGTGCGAATGGTTCCTCCTGAAGCACGGGAAGCAAATTTTAGCAGGGCCAACACCAGAGCCGCGAAGCGCTGCTCTCAACACGATAGGATGCGTAATGGCCCGAAGTCGTCCACAGCGGACTTCTTATGCGTCTGAAATCCTTCGATTCCAGTAAAGAGTATGACATCATGAATTTCATGCAGGTTCGCCGCTTCTGGATGGCCGGGGTTGTTCTTGCCGCCGTCGTTGCGCTTCTTCCCTTCTCTTTTCACTCCGAACGTCATCTTGAGACGGCAACCCGCGTTGAGGGCAGCGAAGCCGAGACTGTCACGCAGGAGCTGACCACTCGCTTTCATTCGCCATTCGTCGACCGCGTTGTCCTGGTCGTCCAGGGGCTTCCCCCTGCGGACTCAGAGGAAGGCGAGCAAGCGCTATCAACCATTGTCACGGGACTGCGAGAAGAACCCGGCGTGTCCGGCGTCGTTTCCCACATTGAACTGCGCGATCCGATCTTCCTGGGCAAGGGCGGTGGAACGTTTGTCCTGGTGGGCCTGTCGTCGAGCGAGGGCCCGGTGGAAGCGCTCGTTCCTAAGCTTCACGAGCGGGCAAACGCTCTCGCCAATCAATTGCGGGGCCGCTACCCTGCCGTGAAGCTCGAACTGACAGGCGAACTTCCGCTGAATTTCGACATCCGTAAAGCCAGCGCTGATGATGTGCAACGCGGTGAGAGCCTGGTGGTTCCCGCGACTCTCTTACTCTTGCTGGTGGCTTTCGGTAGCCTGGTTGCCGCCGTTATTCCATTGGCCGTCGGCCAGCTTGCCATCGCGACCACTCTAGCAATTACCGGGCTAATAGCCCAGCGATTCCACCTGTCCATCCTGGTCCAGAATCTGGCCACCATGCTTGGCTTGGGCCTGGGTATCGACTATGCGCTCCTCATGGTCAGCCGCTTTCGAGAAGCCATTTGCGCTGGGAATGATGGATCTGCAGCCGCAGTCATAGCCGCGCGTCAGGCCGGTCGTACGCTCCTGATTTCAGCATCAACAGTAGCCATCGGATTTCTTGCGCTCCTGACTGTTCCTATCAGCGAAATCCGCTCCATTGGCATCGCGGGATTTCTGGTGGCGGCAATCAGTGTGCTGCTTACAAATACCCTGGTTCCGGCAGTGCTGGCATTGCTCGGGCCGCGGATCGATGCGGGCCGGATGCCGTTTACCCCGAAGCTGGATGCGGACCGGACCGCACATACAGGCACCCGCTGGAGAAAATGGGGAAAGGTGATTGTCGCTCATCCCTGGCTGGCACTAGCTCTCGCAGGTGCTCCGTTGCTTGTGCTCGCCTGGCAAGCCACACGGCTGGATACGAGCGTCCCCCAAGGCGATTGGCTTCCGGAGTCGGCGGAATCAGTCCAGGCGCTGCATAGTTTGGAACGGATGGATCGTGTTGGCGTCGTTTATTCGATGCGCATCATTGTCGAACTACCAGCGGATTCCATTGCGCAAACCGACGCGGGATGGAATGCGCTCGATCGCCTCGGCAAGCGCCTCGCGAGTGACCCGCGTTGCGCGCGCGTCATTTCAATTTCAACGATCGCGGAGGGCAACCGCGCCTCCCTCACCGACCTCTCGCGCGAGACGCGGCGCACGTTTCTAAGTAGCGACGGACACGCGGCGCTGCTTGAAGTGCTACCCGCGACTTCAGTCTCCCTGCGCGACCAGGTTAACTGGGTGCGGGAGCTTCGAAAGACCGGCGTGGCAGATCTCACCGGAGTGCCCGGAGCAACGCTGGAGATCGGCGGCATCCCGGCACTCAACGCCGACTACCAGACGATTGTCGTGAAACACTTTGTCCCAGTAATGACGATGGTGGTGGTCGCAACACTGCTGGCGCTTCTGGCCGGCTTCCGATCGCTTTTTGCTGCCGTGAAGGCCATTCTTCTCAACCTGTTCTCGGTTGCTGCGTCCTTTGGGGCCTTGGTCTTAGTGTTCCAGGACGGACACGGAAGTCGCCTGTTCGGAGTTCCCGGCGGTACGGGCAGCGTGTTCCCCCTTGTGCCTATCGTCGCCTTCGCCATCGTCTTCGGTCTAAGCATGGATTACGAAGTGTTTCTGGTCGCGCGAGTTCTCGAAGCGAGGAAGAGCGGGCTGAGTGAAACGGACGCAATCCCGGAGGGTATGGCCAGGACGGCAGGCCTGATTACGAGCGCTGCGGCGATCATGATCGTGGTATTCGCCGCCTTCACCTTCGGAAATTTCCTCGTTGTCAAGATGATCGGATTTACGCTGGCGGTGGCTGTATTGATTGACGCCACATTGGTCCGAATTGTGATCGGCCCCGCGCTCCTTCGTATTGCAGGCGATTGGAACTGGTGGCCTGGAGGTCTCGCCACAACACGCAGGGAGCGCGATTCCAAATAACACATGGAATACAAGTGCGCTCTTCCCTAAGCTGCGACCGGACTGGATTCAAAGTAGTTCAAGTGGATAGAAGGGATATCGGTGAGTGTAAAAACAATCACTGGATCAAGATGATTATTCAGCTCGCCTTATGGTGGGCGACTTCACTAACGCAAAATGGAGCGCAGAGGCTCAAACGGCCACGGGTATAAGCCCCAAAGGGGCGATATATACCAGCCCAGGGGTGATGACGCAAAGCGCGCCACAAACGTTTGCATCGCGCTCTGCGTCAAGGGTGGAGGCGGCTGGCGAGCGTTTTTTGCTCACCGTGCCGCCGGAACCCTGGGTTACGGGCCAAGAAAAGATAGAGCCCTGAAGGGGGCGGTATATCGTGGCTGCACGATATACCGCACTTACAGCGCTCGACCTCCTTTGCCATCTGACCCAGGGTTCCTGCACCGCAGCGAACCACACACCTTCATTTCTTCACCATGTCTAAAAATCTACCTTCACATTGAAGGTAAAAACCCTATTCTTCAGTCATATCGCTATGGCAATAGATCGCTCGATTCACTATCCTTAACAAATCGAGCCTGAAAACCTCAGACCCTAATGAATTTCGAAGCACCTTCGAATACTTTCGGGCTATTCCTGATTCCACGATCGTTCGCGGCAATCGTGAACGCTGCAACGGTTCGAGCAGATCACCGGCAATCACGCTTCACCTCTATAGAGGATTAGTGACACCCACTCTTACATCTCCGGCTCCGTCGTTCACCGCTCTCCCGGAGGCGCGTCTCCACGGCATCTCGCAGCTGATCGGGAACACACCCTTGCTGGAGATCGAACTGCGCTACAAAGGGCAACCACGAACGATCTTTGCAAAGTACGAGCCGATGAATCTCACCGGCAGCATAAAAGATCGGATGGTCTTCAATATCTTCCAGCAGGCATACGCCGATGGAACTCTGAAAGCCGGCGACACCATCGTTGAAGCCACGAGTGGCAACACAGGCATCTCTTGCGCAGCCATAGGTCGTGCCCTGGGACACCCTGTCAAAATCTTCATGCCGGACTGGATGAGTAGAGAGCGGGTATTACTGATCCAGAGCCTTGGCGCCGAAGTCGTTCTGCTTACACGCGAGCAGGGTGGGTTTCTCGGCAGCATCGCCCTCTGTGAGCAGCTAGCAGCAGAGCGGGACGACATCTTCCTTCCCCGTCAATTCTCCAACCAGGCCAACTTGCAGGCTCACTTCGACGGAACCGGTCCTGAGATCTGGCAGCAACTCAACGCCTGTGGCCGCCGTTCCGACGCCTTTGTCGCCGGCGTCGGAACTGGCGGAACAGTGATGGGCACCGGTGCCTTCCTTCGCCAGAAGAACCCCGGCATCAAAATTCATCCCGTAGAACCGCTTGAGTCGCCAACCCTCTCCACTGGGCACAAGATCGGTTCACACCGCATCCAGGGAATCTCCGACGACTTCATCCCCGACATCATCGACTTCACCGTCCTCGATGAAGTTCTCTCGGTCTCCGATGGAGACTCTATCCTCATGGCGCAGAAGATCGCCTCCGAGTTAGGCCTCGGGGTCGGCATCTCCTCCGGCTGCAATTTGATCGCAGCCATCCGCGCACAGGATAAGCTCGCCCCTTCGGCAACAGTCGTCACAGTATTCTGCGACGACAACAAGAAGTACCTCACCACAGCTCTTCTTCAACAGGAGCCGGTCAAGCCAGGATACCTCTCGTCGGATATCACTCTAGTCGCCACACATAGTCATCCTCGCTGCTGAATCGAGGATCGGACCACAAACGAAGACGCCTGCAGGCAAGCCGAGCATGGGGCCCAACTGCCCGCAGGCATCTCGTAAACGACAAGAGCCTTCCTGCCACGTTCTTCTTTAAAGCGTAATACCCAATACCTTCAAATCGGACACAATCACACCGTCGCCGGCCTTGGCATCGGAGATTAATGTCTTGATGTCGCTCAGGGTTGCAGTATCGAGAAGAAGGTTCGTGCCGGAGGCACTAACAGCTCCACTTCCATCCTTGACTAGCTTCACGGCATCCGCAAAGACTTTCAGCATCAGCGCACGCGTCTGCGGGCTCGAGATCAGCGCCCACGCCTGCTTTACCTTCGACCAATCCGCAGCGACTTTGCCCGCAAAGCTCTTGAGATCGTTACCCACGGTGCTGAGTACACTTTCTAAGCTCATAATGCTCTCCTATGATTCCTTGAATTAATATTTTGAATAAATTTTTCTCACCCAAACGTTATATCTAACTACACTTCATCTCGTGAACGATGAAAGCTTTAGTCTCCACCGTGATTGGCAAGATTTGCCGTCACACTTAGCGCGGGCAGAGGAGACTGCTTCAGATAGGCGAAGATCGTCAGCAACGCCGGGATCAGGGTGATCTTCGCGAGGTTGATAAGGCCATCGTGCGAGAAGTTGAATACGCCAGGCAGCGTCAGCACACCTCCCGCCGCCGTCGAAAAAGAGCCGATAGCCCCTGCAAACAGACCGTGCAGCCAGGTCTTTGTGTTGTTGCTCATGCAACCTCCGTTCCGCTGGAAACAGCAAAGAACCTGTCCAACTCACCGATGATCTGAGCCATCGGAATGATCCACGGCTTGCTAACAACTGTGACGGTGATCTGTCCATCGGCAATCGTCCATGCGAGCTTCACACCGTGCGTTTCAACGGAGCCCGTAGCTTGGTTGGGGTCAATGGCCGGTCCACCTTCTGCGAGGATCCTCGCCGCCGTGGCCGTGGGATTGGGGAGTGGATACGTCCTACTCATACTGCCTCCTAATGTTTGTCTATTCACTTGTATTTGTTTTCTTTCTGTCATTCGCCCTGAGCGGAGTCGAATGAGAGAGAATCTGCTTCCGTTCTCGCCACCGCCTCTGGCGGCATCTCCCGAAAAAGTTGTGCTTCTGCTTGCCGCCTGCGTATCAATCCTGGAACCACGTCACCACCCGCATAGACCCACGCACCAAACTGCTGCGCCGCGCCGTTGAAATCTCCGGCATTCACCTTGCGCAGCAGCGTCGATTGCAAGAAATTGCCGCGTCCAAGGTTGAAGCAGAAATCCACGAGTGCATCGAACTGCTTCTGGTTGAGCGTCACACTCACAGCACTATTCACGCACGAGACGCTGGCCGCAATATCGGAACGTAACAGTAGCTCGGCCTCCCCCTGCGTAATCGCCAGTCCAGCCTTCACACCAACACCAGTATGGCCAAAACCCACCGTCCACACACCGGCCACGTCTTGATAGGCCATCAGGCGCAACCCCTCGAAATTCTCCGTAAGAGCGAGACCCTCTTTGCTATATTCAAACGTCTGCATGTCTTTACCTGTTGATGCGAAGTTGCCCGATTAGCTCGGAGACATTGGTATTAAGCTGGCGGAGTTGATTCGCGATGTCCTTGAAGATGCTGTCATAACGATCGTGCAGCGTTGAGTGCGAAGCCAGAGTCTGCATATCCATTACTTGTCTTTCCTTAATCTCGGCAACATCTTTGACAAGGGCATCCAATATCTGCTGATTGGCCGCCCCTTTAGTAGCTTTCCCCATAAGAAATGCCACAAGCGCTGTAACTCCCGGCATCAACACTTCAATCAATCTGACCCACAGCGGTTCTGGCATAGAGCCTCCCTTCCCAACTTGTACTTCCAAAATGCGCAAAATAAAAGGCCCCGGAGAGTCTTGCGGATTCTGGTTATTCAGTTCCTATATTTTTGTGACCCATGTACCACTCGCGCAGAATGTCGCATGACCATCTTGAGAGAACGCCCATGCGCCATTTACAAAACACGCTCCTGCAGGAGCGCTCGATGGTCCGAAATAGTCGCCAGTCAAATCTATGCACGTCTGATTTGCGGTGCCTACGCTCAGCCCGGTGCAGCCGGATGGTAAAGTGGCGCCGCCGTTGGCATTGGCGTTTCCGATGTAAGTTGGGCCTGCCAACCACTGCTGGGAGCCAGCAATATTGATTGGATCGCCTTCACTATAGGTCTCGAAGGATGCATACGGATGCGTCGTGTTACGCCAAATGCTGTAGAACACATTGTGCGCCGTGTTGGAAACGCCCAACTCGTTTAGCAAATAAGAGTTCGCGGGAATGGTGGCATTGAATTCAGTGATGCCAATAGAGCTAGGAGTACTAATTTCTAAAGCCGTAGAGGTTCCACTATTAGCGAGGTTGGTTGTTCCAAAAAAAGAGCAGTCTGATATGCATTGTCCAGAAGAGGGTGGGTAAGTCACAAAACTGCTAAATGTCATGGCTGCAGGCGCGGCTACGGCAGCCAAAGGGATATAGTTGTACGACTCGATCCTTGAAGCCACGAACGCATGCCCTGGCGCGTTGGGGTGAACATTGTCCGAAGATAGATAAAGCGAGTTCGACCATCCTACCGAGGGATCGACCACGTTAGAATAGTTGGCGTTGATGTAGGCATTCAAAGCAGTTACATTGACGCCTGCATTGGCTGGAATCGACAGCATATTGATGACAGTGACCCCGGCAGCCTGAAGAGCAGCCACGATCGCAGCATAATTGGCCTCGGTGGTTGCTATCGGCACAGCGAACCCCACATCGTTATACCCAATGCAGAGCACCGCATACTTAGGGGGTGAGGCTAAAATATATGGGAGATCAGCAAGTAGGTCGGTAGTAATATCGGCCTGCCCGGCATACACTGCGGTCGGCCCGAATTGCTTCATCAGCGACCCGAATCTCTGGTCCACTGTTACCGAATTGAATCCATAGGTCTTACTATCTCCAAGGAAAGCAACTCGCGGATTGGGTGGCTGCCTCGAAGTGACTTTCATGTTCAAGATGGTGTAAGACCCACCCAGATTCCAGATGGCAAACTTGGAGCTATTCGGCTCATAATGCGTGCCCGCAGTCATCGGATCGGTGTAGGTCAAGGAGTTGTGCTTGTTCTGTGTGTAGTTGTCGTAAACAACCGTGATGACGTTCACGCGTTGCGAATACACCAATCGGATCGTATCCCCGGGGGCCATGCATGTAGGGTTGGCAGCAGTTGAGGTTCCTGGAATCTGAGATCCGTTGTAGAACAATCCCAGCCCATCCGTAGGTGTATTTTCACCCTGCAAAAACGCCTGAACCGAATTCGTCGTCTCCGTGCTTGACCCCAGTTTACCGATTGCAATGCCATAGTTCGAGGATCCGAAGGTGCAAAACGCTCCCCCTGGCTGACTCCCATTTACTTGAAACGTCACCTCAAAATCGACTTCCTGATCGTTATTATTGCTGCCGTTGAGTGATATATAGTTCGTGGCGAACGAACCGGTCGCACCGCTCATCGTAATTTGGTTGTTGACTGTGCTGAACTGAGAGCCGACTTGGGTGAAGGCGGCTAAATTCGGCCAGAAGGATTGGTGATAGTAAACTCGTCCAAAATTTCCAAGATTCGAGGCTGGATAATTGAAGACGGCCGCAGATGAAGTGGTGGCGAAAAGAGATTGGCCAGGTTGCGGGGTACCTGAAACAGAAACTGCAGAGTTTCCGGAGAAGTAGCCTGAACCACCAAACGTAATTGGAGTTGTGCCTAGATATACTCCTGCGGGCGACTGCACACTCTGGGTATAGGTACCGGCTGGAATCCAGTAGCCGAATCGTCCCTGCGCATCTGCCGTGATCGGCTGCGTTAGGGGAATGGTCATCGCTTGGTCCTGGTAGATCGTCACCAGATTTGTGCATGGGGTCCCGACTGCGGGCGAGGAGCAGACAGAAACAATAGAGTATGGCAGCGTATACATGGGAGCCTGTGCGCCAGCGGGAACATTCGATGCGGCGGTGAACACATTCGAGTCGTAACGGACTCCCTGCGCGTGAAGTGGGACCGGCAGCAGGAACGCGAACAGAAGGGCTTTCAGCTTCATGAGATCCTTTCGGGCGATAGAAAGAGTGGCCAATGCTAGAATTCGCATCAGAGGTCGGAACCATGTTGATTGCAGGTTTTGGATCTAAAGTTCGTGGCTTATTACGCACTTGGATGAAAAGTCCATGCCCACTATGCGGCAAGCGGGACGGGTCCAAACCCTCATATAGAGAGTGCGAAGAATTCAACAAATATGCGGCGGACTACGGTTTCTAAGAGCTGTAGGGATACGCCCTACTGATTGTTCTGCGAATTCGCTGCGGCGGCTGCACTCGCGAACGGATTGGTGACTCCCAAGGGCTGCGCAATCGGCCTCATCAGGCGAGCAGCTGGGTATTGCGGTAGCGGGACGGCCATAGTGGCTGGATGAAATAACGATGCGACCTCGACGACCCTTTGTTCCAGCTTGCCCGATCCATTCGGGTTCGAATCCTGGCCGAACAAGTTGGAAGTGTTCGCGATGTCGCGCAGGCGCTCGTTCTGGCCAGTCGTGAACAGCTCCGACCGGCAGTCTGCCGGATGCGATTGAACCTGGTTCCGAAGGTCTTGAAGTTGAGAGACCCTTCGTTAGTTGTCTTGAGCGCGCCCTCTACCGTGCCCCGACGCGCTGGGATGAGTCTGCTCAAAGAAGACATGGTGAGCCATGAGCTAAAGTGGTTTTGCTCCAATGAAGCGTATCTCGAATACAAGGCCCGATGCCAAAATTGGCTAACTTAGAAACACCCTTCTGCATAGAGATAGCATCGCTGAACACCCTTTTGAGTCACGGGTACTCTGTCCATCCATAGATATTGCTCGCAGGCGTTCCTCTATTGGGGAATGCAGCTGGGGCCAAAGACTTCAAGGTCACCGGTGGCTCCTGAAACTTCTGTCCGGTATCTTCTGCGTTCGCGTTTGAAGTGTGGAAGAAACGCGGATCATACCCGAGCACTCTCTGAGCCTCCTGTCCAGCCGTCCGAGGTGCGAACCACGCAGCATTCGCTCCGGCATCGGGTGTACCAGGATAGCTCCGCCCCGCAATCCTCGATCCAGATGCGTCGGAGGGTATACGTTGGGTCGTGAAGTTCCGCGACTGCGACGCCGTAAATGGAGGTTGTGGATCATGCAAAGAGATGACTCCTGGATCGGTTTGGTATGGGCTACCTTGCTCGCCTACCCGACCGTTAACTTCATCAAAAGGGTTTACAGAATCTGTAGTCTTATAATTCGTAGCTGCTCGACCGCTCTCCATGAACGAAGGAACCGGCCTCATGTTGCCGATATTTCCGAGTAACCTATCATGACCCGCGCCACTCTGGAATAGATCCGGACCTAAACTGGGCGTATACAGATAACGAGGGTTGTAACTCTCCGGATTCCTATACATCGGGAGAGATATACTCTGAGGTGCGAACGAGAATTGCTCTAGTACTGGGAGTTACGAGCACCAACTTGTAGCTCGATATGAATGAAAGAAAATCAAGGACATGGTTAACGCCCTAACCATGTCCTCAACAACTCCAAAGACAAGCAGCGGTACGTTAGCCTTTTATGCCGCACCTGCTCCCGCCTCCGCTGTATTCAACCCCGAGTTCACGACATCCTTCAGTGCATTCATCCCCAACTGACTCCACGGGTTCTGTATCTGGGCTGCCTGTCCGAGCGCCTGATTCGAAATCCCTTGCTCGCCCAACTGAGCATTAACGTTCTGCCCATAGAGGCTCGACAGCCCCGCCAGCCCTTCCCCCTGCTGCTTCTGTTGCAGGTTCGCATTCGCAACATCTGTCCCGATCGCGTTCTCCGAGTTCTGCCGCATCGCATTCTGGCTTGCAGCATCGAGCACCGCCGCGCTTCCACCTGCATTGCGAGTCCGTGCAGCCTGCAGCCCCGCCTGCCCCGTCACTCCGGCATTCGATCCACCCAGCGACTGCTGCGAAGCCGTATTCATCTTCGCCAGATTCGTCGCCCCATACCCCTGTGGATTGAACGCCATCGCGGAGTAGGCAGGCGCAAGCGAACCATATAACCCCGCCGCATTACCGCCATAACCTGCCGCAGCAGTAGTCGCTGTCCCACTATTTGCCAGATCGTCCGACTTAACTCCCGATGATCCCATCTCACTTCACCTTTCTATGCCAGTGTGCCCAGCCATTACCTTGTACCCACCCAAACGTTCTGCGCAGGCGAGCCCCAAATCGCTTACTGAGATCCGGCTGTATAAAAGCCACCACCCGCGTAAAACCCAGTGACTTAATCTCTTGTTCGACAACGCCATGCAACTCTGTAAGCGCCTGCAGCCGCCACCGCGGCGTTGCCCATGTTGAATCGGACAACAACGTCATACAGGCCATCGCCTCGGCCCCGGCAAACATCACCACACGGTCTTCGTCATCGACGAAGACATAAGCCGCAATCAAGTCCTCGAGCTTCGGAAGGCCCCACGTAAAACCTCGCGCCTCATAGATCTCTTTCAACCTCGGAAAGTCACGAGTCTCAACTGGCCTTGTTCTCATAGCCCGCCTCGAAGTTGCCCTCATCGCCGCGTGGGCACTTTACCATTCACTGACCGATAAGGCTGCGAGCCAAAGCCCTGCGCCGTCTGCGTCGCGCTGCCAGTCCCGCTGCCCATTCCCTGTTGCATCGCAGGCCCACTCACACGACCACTGCCCACTACAATCCCTGGCTGACCACCGTGATACACCGGCTCACTCGAGGCGGAGCTTCCATAAGCGCTATAGGCTCTCCAATAAAGCGGCCCCTGCCCAAGATTGCCGCGCCAATTACGCGCCGGCCCCAGATGCACCGTGTGTGCGCTCTGAAAATTTGGTGTCTGCGCATACTCCAGCATGTAACTCGATCCGCGGTTGAACGCCGAGTGGTCTGTAATCTGCGCGTCGAAGATACCGTTCTGTTCAACGACATTTAGACCCGCAATCTTTGGCGGAGGCGGCGTCACGCTTGTAGGATCGGCATTCACCTGCTGCGCAACGTTATTATGCGCATTCACAATATCCGTCAGGGCCTCATGCAGCCGCGGGTCGACCGACCTAATATAAGCCATATTGCGAGGACTTAGTTGTGCCATGAATAAAGCTCTCCTGAAACACGAAGGACACCCAAATTGCGCAAAACTACTTTGCGCAACCTTGGCGTCCTTCACGTACTCTGCGTTTGCAGTGATTGTTGCCAGGCCCGGCCTAGTTAAATCACTTGGCTGGCCCTAAAAACTCCTGTGGCATATTGTCTTTCGTGCGAACGCCTACCCCGGTAAAGTTATGGTCTGGACCTCTGACCTGGATTCCCCAGTTCGCCAAACTATCATCCGACGTATCACCATATCGTTGATAGCCAACTGCAACCTGCCCATGGATCTTTGAACTCGAAAACATGAGAGTTCCCTCCCCGTCTCCAACGGTCCCCATATCTATTGCCCGCGTTCCAAGGCCGTCTAGAATGGTCAGTTCGCCTTCCGGCGTATAGCTCTCTGGAGCTTGCTTCACATCTATTTCACGCAATGCAACGATAGGCGCCATCTTGCTCGAATTCATAACGAGCGACACATCTCCGTTATCTTCCAGAGCAAATCTGGCACGAACATTCTTGCTGCCATCTACGAGTTCAAGCCCCTTAGCCTGGATCACCGAATCGGAGGACCACACCGTTGCAATTGGAGGGGGCTTCTCCTTCATATGGACCGCAAGGTACGCTCCCACAAAACCGCTCCCGAGGCAAGCGAAGAGCAAGCCGGCCACATACAACATCGTCATCTTCATCGTTACTCCTTGGGCTTGCAGCCGCGTAAAATCCATTGTGTAATTTCGTCCGTTCCATAAGGGTCTTTGCGAACCAACCCATCGTGTGCGAACGTTCGAAATACGTGAGGGTCGTCCCATCCTGTGCACCTATGAATATTCTCATGATCCAGGATGGCGCCCTGCCTCTCAGGAGTATCTGTGAAATAATCCGGATATAGCCTTGTTACTCGTCTAGACATTGGCCCAGTATTGTCAGTATTCGCTTCAACGCTGGAGAGACCCATAGGGTTCGTAGCTGGATCTGGGTATTGCGTATAGGTAGCATTGTGCATTCTATTTAGAAATGTACCCATTGAAAACCCCGGAATCTCACGCGAAAAGGGCACCTTACAAGAATTAAGTAGCGGCTGTGTCGCGTCCATTCTCTGCCTGAGTTGCTGGCCCGTCAACGGTGCCACCTTTGGCATTTGTGGGGTTCCAATCATTGGTCGCACAGTACTACCACCCAGGCCTTGCTTTGCTTGCCCGGAGGGTTTGGGGAAGTTTTGAGCATTATTGTTCGGACCTGCCGGTGGTATGTTCTCCGAAAAAAGCACCGGTGAAGCTGGCGAGTCCTGCGGTGTAGAGGGGGAAGCTATCGCCGTCTGTGCCCGTGCGTTATCGTCTTGCGTATCTTCCGTCTGCCCATCCGTGTCATTGGGCCAATCGTTGGCCCGGCGACACAGATATCCTGCGCGATAGAACGTACCTGATCTTCCAAGCATCTTTTCTTCCCCCGGTCTATCTTCGCAATCGAAGCCTCCTCTAAAACGCCCCGCGCACCGGAATCAACGCATCCGGCCGAACGCTGAAGACCATCTTGTTCAACTGCCAGAACGAAGGCCCGCCGGTAATCGTGGCCTGCCCTTCGACGCGGAAGAAGCACCGCGTAGCCAGCACATTCAACCCACACTCTACATCGAACATACTCACAGCCTGCAGCGGCAACCATGGCGTTGGAGCCCACGCATTCGCCAGGTTCTCAGGCAGAGGAACCAGCCTCACCTGTCCGATGCCACCTACATTCAACGCAGCATAGGCAAAGAGCTTGCGATGCATCCCCAACTGCAGGTTGCGTTCATTGTCCGTTCCAGTAAAGGCATAAGTCGTATAACTCGCCTGGAACGGCCCTGTATCATCGTCAATGCCCTGCTGATCATTGGCCAGCTTGTAGAGATTAGCTCCGGCAAAGCACATCTGACTGGAGCCATCGGGCAGAATCAACAACCCTCCAAACACGGCTGAACCGGTCCATGTCGTCCACTTACGCACGACATCAGTTGAAAGCACGCGCCCCGCAAAACTAACCTTGATAGGCCCGCTGCCATCGATAGCAGCCGCGGTATTCAGCTCGCGGTAGTCGAGCACATATGTCTGCCGCACACTCCCGGCAGTCACTAGTGCATAGATCCGTCGCACCACAGGATCGTTCACCACAACTGTAAGTTGTGGCGTGGAGATCTCATCCCACAGCCCCTGCACCTCCTGCGAGATCTTATAGACCGCACCACCCTCAAACGCGCGTAGCCCCGTATCCGATGCCCATACAAACCAATCCTCGCCTGCGCTGTCGCCCCAGACTGAAGTTGCCCCGCAGAGCGTCGCAACTTCGGAGACATCCCAGGATGAAGGTTCCGAGCCAGCCGAGTCCTGCGTCTCGTAAAGCGAACCGTTCGGGCCAGTCGTCAGCATGCACAGACTGTCGCGATGTTTTTGAAAGGTGCGCACTGGATTGGAATCAGAATCCGGACCAATGATCCCGGTCACGCCGTCGATTCCTTCTGGGTTGTTTACATAAGACATCCGCGCATATGTGAGATAGAGGTTATCGGTATAGTCGAGCTCCATCTCATCGAGCACAACGATCTGTCCTGCGTTGAGACCGCTTGCATATACATTCAAGACGGTGTCGGGCGTGATCTGCGCGGCAGTCATCGCTGAAAAGTCAGCCTGTGCGAATTCCGTTGTAGAGCCGATATTGATGGTCGCGGTGGCTAGAACGCCAGTCGAGTTCACAAGCTGCGCAACAACGCTTCCACCTGTAACTCCTGATTGGATCCAGCAGCGAAAGGTGTATTGCGTCGAAGGCTGCAGGATGGCCACGAAGTAGGAATCCTGATACGCCGACTGCGATATGCACCCGAGTTGGTTTGCTGTGCCATCCCCGGTTATCTGCCATGCGCCGCCAGCGTCGACTGGCGGCGTTACGAGCTGACCTCCAGATGTCACAACTGACCATCCGAGCGGTACAGTAGGCGCGGTCGCAAGAAAGCCGCCATCGAACCCCATATTGACGAGGTTCGGAATCTTGTTGCGCTCACCCCACCAGATCATACGATCGGCATAAGAGAAGACTCCGAGACATGGGCCAAGAACAACCTGGTTGAAGAGGTTATTGCCCGGGATGTCGATAGCGGTTGCTCCAAAGAGTGCATTGTCGCTGAAGTCAAGGATGATCGACGTGGTCGAGTTGTCCTGAATCAGCGTTGCTGTCGAGGTCACTTGGCCATTCAGGGAAGCAGGAACCGGGATGTAGAAGTAGTTTCCTCCTGATGCACCCGTGAACGCCAGAATGCGCGCAGTTACATTGGATGGGCCTATTGGTATTCCGGTAATACTTAGGTACTGACCACCGTTTGCGATGAATTGAACCGAAGGCGAAGGCCCGGTGATAAAACCCTGCCGTGTCTGAAAAAGCACTACCATCTGATGTGTCCCGGGCGAAGCCTGCCCGAAAGGGGTCACGGTTCCTATTGCGGTAGTTGATCCATTTGGACCCTGTTGGGCATAGTAAAACTCGGTATCACTGACAACCTGGCTGACATAAAATGTGCCTTCCCAAATGAAACCCACCGTACCGGTCGACCATGTTCCATCGGAATAGTTGACGGCGATATAGAAGGTGGTGGGAGTGGGGCACGACTGCACCTCAAAATAGCTCGGTGTGGTTGTGTTGTCGGGGATTGGCCATGAAACCGTGATGCTTCCCGTGCCTACCGTCGCGTTTATGACATCCGGATCTGTGGACGTGATGGGGACCTGAACGTATGAAAGCTGATTCGGCGAAGGCACCGATTGAACCGTAAATGTTCCATTGAAGGTGAATGTGGTCGAACCCGTGGAGGTCAAAACGCTCACAACCTGAATAACGCTTCCCGGCCCTAGCCCATGATCGTCAATAGTGGTGAGAGTCGTCAGACCTGCAACCCATTGGACTCCGGAGATGTCCGAAATCAGTCCCGGCTCGACACCCTTGATCGATGCGAATATGCCTGGCGACATCCCGTTAGGTTCAACAGTTGTAACGAGTGCCTGCCCCGGATTCGTCTCATTATCGATGACGATGGACTTTATGATGCCTACCGTGCTCGCAGCGGATAAGGTGTAGTACACCTGGATTGTGTACGGGCCCTCGATAAACACGCGAGAGTTGTCCGTTGTAACCGCCATAGAGAACCCAAAGCTCGGATCGTTCACTACAGAAGGAATAAGCGCCGCTCCCCATGCATCTCCCGAGCTGCCATAACTTTCCGGTGTATAGGTAGTAGTAAACGGCGTGCTAGGAGTCTTGGCGGTGCCCAGCAGTGCGCCTGATTGCCAGAGCGACACCTGAGAGAGAACACTCGTGGTTGTGGACTCCGAAATCAACGCCGCTGATACGACAACTCCTAGAATGGTCGCGGTGTTCGGAATTGAAAACCCAAATCCGGAACAAACCATATCGCCCAAAGCTGTAGTGACAGGCTCATTGATGGTCTCGAAATGACTAGTGGGAGTTCCGCCGGGAATAAGCTGCCAATCGTTGATGGCGAGCAAGGTATTCGCATTGTTTGTCTGATTGACCGTGGTGGAATTGGAGTCTGGAATGCCAGAAATCTGAGCCTGGTAGCCGACTTTGAGGCCATGCGCTGTTGCCGTCGCGCAGAGCACCTGATTGTTGTTTCGGACTAGCGTGTTTCCAGACGACGTCATCTGTACAGCCGGAAGAGGGACACTCTGTACGGCAGCGCATGCGCCGGGCCGATCTTGCGTGACGCGATCAAAGTATGTCCCATCCCACTGGCGCGGAATATCTTGCCCCAGATTGCCGTCAGAGATGGCGAAATACTCGCGCCCGAAGGCTGTCACCGATTTCGCGCGGTTCCCTGCTGCGGTCGATCCGATCGCAGCATAGTTTCCTAAGTCATCGACCGTGCGGAACATGCCATCCTCGCCAAGTTCGATAGTTACTGGGATACTTGTCGGCGGGACATAGGTCTTGGCATAGATCGGTGGAGATGGTGGCGCAGGAAACACAGCCTTGCGTGAAGGACGCGTAAACACGCTTCCCGGAAGATAGGCCACATCAACATTGGCCGGCGACACTCCCTCTGGAAGATCCGAAGGCGCAAGTTCCGTATCCAGCGAGCCGAATAGATCAAGCGAGAGATCTACAGCTCCAGCAGCATTGTCCATAGAGTCTCCTTTTAACGTTTGCTTTTCTTTCTGTCATTCGCCGTGAGCGCAGTCGAATGGGAGGGAATCTGCTGTTGTTCCTGCTGTTGCCGTTGCCTGTTCCTCGCCGTCATCCTGAGGCGTAGCCGAAGGACCCCCGCATTGGAGCTGCCACCAATGCGGGCTTTTGGGCATGGCAGACAAACTGATCCACGATGCAAACTCAATAATTACTGGCACTCCCACGCACTCGCCCATAAGGCTTACGCCTGCGCGAAAGCCTCTGCTTCACCCTTGCAATGCGGATAGTCATCTTCTGCACCGCATCATCACCCTTGCTCATCAGGTCGGACGCCGCAGTCGATCCGCGAGCCGCCGCAAACTCCGCGGCAATATAGAACCCCATCGCCCGTTGGCACCGCAGAATCCCAAGCTGAGCCTCGGGGTCATCCGGAATATCGGGCAAATAGGCGTAGTACCGCAGAAGCACATCATTCAGCTGAGTCGCCCCTGTAAAGTACAGGCTGTCGTCCTTCCAGTCCCATAAACGCAGCCGCTGGCCCTGCACAATGCGCGGCAACCCATCGGTAGTCTGCTTCATAGGAATGAAGTTCCCAATCATTCCCGTCTGCCGCTCATGCAACCGCATAGGTTCCATCAGGTCCTGGGGCAGCAACGGTGACGGCCAAAGCAGTGAACCATCATTGCTTCCCGTATAGCTCACACTCACCTGCACTGCGGGGTCGAGCGAAGAACACACCGGCACCTGCGGCAGAATCACTTCGCGCTCCAGCCGCGGAGCACCGGCCTCTGCAAGCTCATCCTGCAACTTGTGCCAGGCCGAGTTCACATACTCCAACGTGTAGGGCTGCGTCAGTGCAAGCAGATTTCCGTCGAGCGTCTGCGCAGCATCATTGGTGTAAATTCGTGCCAACCGCAGCACATGGTCCAGCGTTGGATAAGGTGAACGCAGTGGCAGTTCAACGAGTGGCATGGTGTATCTCCTAAACTATCGATAAACTGCGAGAAAACAAGGATCGATGCAGCCTATCTTCGATTCGCGACTCGCAGCTCTTGGCTAATCCTTATTTCCTCGAACTGGAGCGGGATACTCCAGCGGCCAAAGCTCACGGCACTTAGTTAAGTCGAACGGAGCCTTGCACTGCGGGCAACGCGGCAGCGTCGGCTTCACAAAAGCCCCACAGCCATGGCAATCGCGCATCTCCACCGGCTCTGCATTGACCCAGTCGCGATGCTGCTTCAGATAGTGCGCCGCCTTGCGATGGATCGACTGGATCTGTGCGAGGCCGCTATCTCCCTGCAGTGCAAGCGCATCACCCGCAGCCAGCACCTCACGCATCTTGGACGTAAGCTTCTCACGAGCCGCTGCCAACTCCGCCCGCGTAGGCTTCTCACTCTCCGAGAGAAACACCCCCCACGCACTCAGGTCCGCACCATCGCGATGGCCCACGTTCAAAATCGCCTTCGCAACATCCGCACCCGTCTCATAGGTCCACCCCAACGTACCTTCGCCACGATCGAACTCGTCGAAGAATTCGCCCTTCACCACAAGAGGTTTGGAGTAAGTCTCCCCCGGCTCACACGCCGGCACATGGAACGTACCCAGCGATCCCAACCCCCGCGTGTGCTTCATCTCATAAATATTGAAGATATAAAGCGGCGGATTGCGCTTCAACGACTCCGGAATAGGCTGACGCGACCGCTTATTAAGCCCACCAACGGCTGAAGCTACTTCATTTGCTGTGATCATAAATACCCTTTCATTAGGTAGTGAGTATCGGCAAGAATCCGGCCCCCATCTTCGGCGAAAATTCGGGTGCCCCATCTTCGACGCGCGTTCTTTGCGCGGCTAAGGTGGGCATCGGGCGAAGCCCGACCGCTCCTGCCCATGTCTGCTGCAGCTATAGCGTTCGCCCTATTACAACGATGTACTAAACGGAAGCTCTTTCGTGCCATGCCCACTTGAGAAGCCACAAAACCGCACCTCAGACGAAGGCCCCCCCGTCTACGGCCTAACCTGGTGCCCACCCCGTCTTCCCAACCCCGGCCTCTTCCGCAACAAGTCCTCATGAGAAAGATCGACCCGAACATCCTCCGGCCGCTTATCTTTCGAGTGCCCACCAAAGCCTGAGAACGCCGCACCGCGCATCGCTGCAGTCTGCACGTCATCTACGGCATCGGAGATCTTCTGCCTCTGCTCCAGCTTGCGATCTTCCTCACGCTGCCTGAGAGCGAGTTGCTTCTCAGCAGCGCTATGCAGTTTGCCGCGCTCGATCAATTGCGCGACTAACTCCATCACCTGCGCATTGCAGGGCACGCCCTCACCTAACGCAAACGAGAAGTTGTAATAGCCATACGCGGGATAAGGCCCAAGAATGCTCTTACCGCTTTCAACGTCAAAGTTCTTGATCTCCCACTCCGCCCGCGACATGCCGCCGGTATCTTCTTCGACCGGCAACCACTTCTCCAGCACCCATTGCTCGCCGAGATTCGGATACTCCGGAACCTGCTCCTCATAGCTCCAGATCAGCTTCTGCGGAGCCCACACCGCGCGATAGATATTCTCCCCAAAAGGATTCTGTCCAAACATGCGAAGAACACGCTCCGCAGCATCGCTCTTGGGACCAACGTAGTCATTCCGAATCAGCATGAAGGCTCTCAGTTCTCTGTTGTAGCGATTCTCGTTTTTGCCGTTGCTTTTGCTTTTCTAGTTGTCATTCCCGCAGGGAACCTGCTTCTGCTCTTGCTCTTGCTCTTGCTTTTCTAGTTGTCATTCCGAGCGCAGCCGAGGAACCTGCTTCCTCCCGTTCTTCGCCCGTCGCACCACAACAACCTAACCAGGGGCACGGCTTTCACCGCGCCCCCTGGCAAAGCCGTTAGTACCCCGTCGGAATCTGCAACCCATCCAGATAAGCCCCAAACCGCGGGCCATCCATACAAATCTGCATACCCGTAAACAGGTAGAAGATATTGGAGGTCTGGATACCACCGGTCGAGTCATACGTCGGGAAGATGGTTTGCCCATCCACGTCGTAGTAATCCATCGCCCGATTCTCCGCTCGGAACCAGTGGTCAGGAGCCAGCAGATCGATACGTCCCGGCTGCGCATGGATAGACACCAGCGTCGAACGCCCTGCGATAGTCGTAGGTGCATTCTTCTTCAGCATGTCCTGCGAGCTCGAACCCGTAACCTGGTTCGTAATCACCTGAGACACCACCGTGCCTACCTGCTCCCACGCCGCCTCCTGGTCGAGCCCCAGATGGAAGAGCATGGAATCCTTCGCACCTGTGCTCGCACCCAAAGCACGCCGCTGCTTCTGAATTAGCAGACGAACCAGCGCCGGAGTAATCGCCGAACCACCCGCGCCAACGTGCGGCGTATCGAGCTTGCCAGGATAAGTCGACCTCTGCAACTGCATCCACGTGCCCACATTCGAGTCGACATGGTGGTACTCGATGCCGAACAACGAAGAGGCCGCCGTCCCCGGAGCACCGTCAATGATGAGCAAGTCCCCAGCCGTGGTTCCAGTGGGAATATTGCCGGTCAGGTTCAGCGCCTTGTTGTTCGCATCCACCGACTGTATCGTAACTGTGCCGCGGTTAGTCCCACCCAGACCGGAGAAGATCTGGATGTCCTGGTTGTCATAAAACGCATTCGCATTGTTGACGATAATCTGCGTCCCCGTTGCGCTCACGACTGAATCGAGCGTCCCCGACCCATCCGTGTTCAGAAGAGCTTCCACAAAGGTGCGGAAACCCTCCATCGCATTCTCGAGCTCAGCCTTCGCCGCATTCTCAACTGCCTTCTCCTTGCTATCGGTCGAGATCTCGGTGAGATAACTCATCTCCGACGCAAAGGCCAGATAGACCGGCGTAGCCTGCGCAACGTCATACGTAGTACCGGAGCCACGGCCAAGGCCGCCGCCATCCGGGTTTACCTGGCGAGCCTTACCACCCGCAAGGATCTTCAACGGGATGCGCATATTACGCGAGGAGACCTTCTCCACATCCCGCTTCATGATGCGATCGAACAAAGAGTGATCCTGCTGATAGAGCAGAGGAACTTTGTCGCGCACCTTTTCCAGCTGCAAACCGAGGGTTTGTGCATTGACCTGAGCCATATTTTTCCTGTGATTCGTTTGAGCTTGCCAGTCACCAATTTCGCCCATACACGGGCCAGCCTTGGTTCTGCTGAGGAGTTAGACTATGCAGCAATCACGCGTTTGAGCAGGTTCGCGCACCTGGCCTGTCTACAGGCTTCTTTGCGGCTAGTCCCGGTTTTACTTCAGGGTGTCCGTATCCCTGCGACTCACCACGAATCTTGAACGAGCATGAAGCACCCGCCACATCTACAGCCACTGCCGTAGAGCTTCAGCTTCTGCTTTAGGTCGTATCGACATATAGCTGGAGTCTAAGCCAGGCGCAGGGGAGAGCGGTACATGAGCGGAAGGCTTCGAGTGTTCTGCAGTATCGAGTACTGAAGCGGCGGAAGTGTT
>NZ_LMUH01000013.1:0-274164 GCF_009766105.1 Granulicella sp. S156
CGTGCCCGTCGAGCTGAAAGGGCTGGAAGACGCCGGGAATCGACGCCGATGCCCGTACTGCGTCCTGCAACGATCCGCGTGCGAAGGTAACGGTTTTCGCTGCGTTCAGATCAGTGGCTTGGCAGCGGAAAGGAATCGGCAGGTTATTGAAGTCGGTCTGGTCGTTGTAGCGCAGAAACTCTTTGTCCAGCAGTTCGTTGAGCCCAGTGTCCGTCAGCAGGCTGTTGCGGAAGGAGACGCCGTGCTTCAGCCCCGCCGTGATGGCGTTCGGGATCTCGCGGCTGTCCTCGCGGCGACGGAAGCTCTGCGAGGTATAGGACGACTGGATGCGGAAGACCGAGTTGACCGCATCGTTGGTCATGATGTGCGTCATCTGGTCGGTGGTGTGGCCGGTGGAATACAACGCCGCAATGATCGAGCCCATGCTGGTGCCGGCGATTACGTCGACGGGGATATGATGCTCTTCAAACCACTGCAGCACGCCGATATCGCTCATGGCCAGCGCACCGCCGCCACCCAACGCTACGCCGATGACCGGGCGATTCTTAGGCAGATCCTTTGGAGGTACTGAGGGATCGACTGGCCCCAGCTTCAACTGTGTCGTACTGGCCGATTCCTCGCCGGCGCTGGCCGGTTTGGACGCCGATTTGGAATCCTGCCCATGCGCTGCTGCCACGATCAGGACAATCGCTAAAAAGGCAACAGGGTATGCCAAAAGGTGTTCCGAGGTCTTTTTCAAGGTCGTCCGTCTCCGCCAGCTTGATCTGTGCCGGGGCACACATCCTCTACAGGGTACGTGCTTTAGACGCCAGACGGATGTCGTGCGGATGGACGAAGACGGTTTTCTTTGGCAAGGCACGCGGTGTCGCGCTGCGCTTCTTACCGCGTGTATTCCTGGAAGAGCGTTGGAAACTGCTGCTGGAGCGCGCCGATCTTCGGGATATCACACACCTGGATGTACGGGTTGTGCGGGTTCTTGATCGCGTAGTCCTGGTGGTACTCCTCACCGCGATAGAAGGCTTCGAGCGGAACGATCTGCGTAACGATCGCCTTGTCGAAGACGTGCGCCGCGTCAAGCTGTTTTACATAGGCCTCTGCCGCTTTGTGCTGCTGCTCATTGGTGTAGAAGATCGCTGATCGGTAGCTCGTGCCGATATCCGCACCCTGGCGGTTGAGCTGGGTCGGGTCGTGGACTACGGAAAAAAATATCCGCAGCAATGTACCGTAGCTCACCTTCGAGGGGTCGAAGACAATCTCCAGCGCTTCAGCGTGACCAGTCTCTTCGCTGCTGACGGTGCGATAATCGGCTGTCTCGGCTGACCCGCCGGAGTAGCCGACGGTCGTCTGCACGACGCCCTTAACCCTCTGGAAAACCGATTGCACACCCCAGAAGCAGCCTCCGGCAAAGACCGCCGTCTCATGTTGTCCGGCGTTTCCGGACAGTTCAATGTCCTGCAGGGGGGCTGGGATGGGTTCTTTCCGACTTGATCCGATTGCCATTGATTCTCCAGTCTGTGTTGCATGCCATTGGACGCAAGGAGTCAGTATTTCGATGCGGGGGCTTGATTGTTCCACGTGGAACATGGTTAGTTAACCCCCACTGAGGTAGAACCTAATCAGTTAACCCCACCTCAACCTGTACTTGAAGTGTTGTTCGCAAAAGACGTTCGTTTATCCCGGAGGCCAGCCTAAGTGCCTTCCTCCCAACAGATGCACATGTAGGTGCTCGACGGTCTGACCTCCGTCGAGGCCGGTATTGATGACCAACCGGTAGCCATTGGCGAGTCCTTGAGCCTTGGCGACCTCGCGGGCAGTCGCCAGTAACTGCCCCAGTATCGCCGTGTCGCCAGCGGTCGTGTGTGCGTGCGAGGTGAAGTGCTGCTTAGGAATTAGCAGCACATGCACTGGGGCTTGGGGGTTGATGTCGTTAAAGGCGAGTATCTGCCCGTCCTCGTGTAGCCACTTTACGGGGATCGTTCCAGCGGCGATCTTGCAGAACAGGCAATCGGGATTTGAAATCTCGGTCATGGCGACATCCTAGAACAGAGAGGAGAGAACAGAGAAGAGAGATCAGAGCTTGAAGAAGCGTCATCCTTTCTCTGTTTTCTCCTCTCTGTTCTCTTATCTCTCCTTCTTGAAATACTTCGGCTCCATACCCGGAGCCCACGGGTTATAGGCTTTTCCGAAGGCGGCGCGGCGGCTCTCCGCCGGGTGATTGTAGGTCCAGAACTCGATGAACCGGCTCGGGTTAGGATCGTCCAGCGTACTCTCGCCGTCTGTGTCGCAGGCTTGCTTGACCGCCGCTTGCGGATCGGGAACCAGACCATGAATCGCCTCCTGCCCATAAATGTCGGCAGCGTGTTCGATGTGGCGGCTGATGGTGTTCTCCACCGGCTCCGAAATGACACTAAATACTGCAAAGACCAACAGCATGACCGCGAGGGCTCCCCAATCCTCCTGCGACGCGATACGCCATCCCACGCCGAACCGTGCCAGCACAATGTGTAGCAGTCGATAGCCCAGGTAGAGCAGGAGAGGCAGGATCGCCAACGTCAGCAGAACGCCGTGCAGCACATGTCCAAGAACGTAATGGCCGGCCTCATGCCCGAACATCCAGAGCACCTCATCCGAGGTGCCTTTGGTAAGCGAGGTGTCCCAGATAACCAGGCGTTTGGAAGCGCCGAACCCCGTGACATACGCGTTCGGTGTGGTCACCTTGGCGCTGGCCTTCATCAGGAACATGTGGTCCGCAGGAATCTTCATCTGCTCCAGCTTCGCAACCAGGTCAGGATGGTGTTCCTGCAAGGGTTCGAACTGGTTGAACAGCGGGTCGATAGTGAGAGGCGCCAGGAATACACCCGCCAGCACGATGGGAATCGAAGCCACCCAGAACACCAGCCACCAGCGCCGCGGCGCTTTGTGAATGAGGAAGAACAACAGCATTACCAGCGCGCCGCCGATGAGCCAGTAGAGAGCCAGGCTCTTCCCGAGATCGCCGAACCAGCTGCCCCAACCCTGGATCGAAAATCCGTACTTCACCGCGAGAGAGTGCCCATACAGACTCAGGGGAAGGTTCAGCAGAACCCGCGCCAACAGCAGCAAGAGCAGAAACAGATAGCCCTGTACCCAGCGGTTGCGGCTGGCTCGCAGCGCGGTGTCGCGCATCCACGCAACCGCGCCCAGGCCGAGCAACAGTACGAGTTGCACAATGCCCCAGGCCTCAGCGGTGAAGTGCAGCGCCACGCGCACCTTCGCCAGATGCTGTGCCTTGGCGAGCTTGTCGGACGGCAGAGAGTAGTCCGGCAGATTTTCATGCAGCGGAGCCGCGGACATTTCCTGCTGCGCATAAACATTGGCTGCATGCTCAGCTGGGGTCTCGCTGGCGTGCGCGACACTCGCAAACGGAAGCAGAATGCAGAGAAGAAGTGCGAGCCGGACGAGGCGCATCAAGATCCCTTCGTGATGTTTTGAGTCTGCACGATGGCTCGAGACGCTGCAAGCCGTTCGACGATAGGCTGCCAAACGCTAGGATTCAGCTTGATACCAGCGATAGCCATGCTTTTGTTCCTGATCGGCGTCTTTCAAGCGGTCGACGACCTGCTTTCGCCTTAGATTGCCGACGCCTGCTGTGATCAGGTCAATCGTAGCGATTGGAGCGACGTAACTGGCGGCGAACGACAGGCTGTTGGTCGGCACGATCACGAATTCATTGGAGAAACGTGCCACGGGAGACAGTACGGAATCGGTAATGCCGATGCAATACGCTCCATTCTCTCTCGCTTTCTGGAGACCTTCGATCGTCATGCGAAGCCCGCGGCGGAAGCTGATACCAATCACAAGGTCGTTTTCGCCCATAGAGCGGACGAGATGGCTTGCACGGCCTGGATTTACGGCCGCAATCACCGGAAGCCCCGCGATGGTCAGGTGATACTCCATATACTCGACCAGCACCGAAGCCATATCGCCGCCGAGCAGAAGAATATGTTCCGCTTCATGAATGCGAACGGCGATATTCAAAATCTGATTCAGGTCGACTCGATCCATCACGAAATCCAGATTCTCCTGGAGCTGCTTCCGTGAGCCTTTCAGATACTTCGGGGTCTGAGGCGTCTTTCCCGCTGGCTGCATGCTGTCCAGAATGGTGCTGCTGGTGACAGATAGCTCATGGAGATAGTGCTGGAAGCTCTTATAGTTTTCGAATCCCAATCCCCGCACGATACGAACGATCGTTGCCGGTGCGGTGGCGAGACGATGAGCCATGTCACGCACATTCAAAAGTACGAACTCACGTGGGCTCTCTAAAACGGGACGGATAATCTGCTGGCGTTTCTCGCTCAGTTTGTCCAGCCGAAGCTCTGAGCCGAAATGGAAGGACAGGTCTTTCGATTCTTTTCTCGTCAGCATACGACTCCGCTGTTCGTAAATAGGGCACGGATTACCGATCCGCTCGACTGCGGCCAAATAGGCAAGGAGAACAGCAAAGCCAGAACATCCTGCGGGGTCAATGAATCAGCCTTCTGGAAGCGATGAGGAACTGCCTTCAACGGTACATTACTTTTGGAAATCGCCGTGCTATTCGAATCAGAAGAATCATTTGTGCCAATATATCCGAACCAATCCCGATCCATGCCTGGGTGGGGAGATTCCGCGATCGGTGCGTTTCAAGCAAACCTAAACCGCGACGTTGCGGTTCGTTAGCGCACGATTTTTCCAGATTTCAATGCAAAATTGGAGATCGTCAGCAAATGAAACGCGTCGCGACGATATCAGAATCTTCTTGACACTCGGTCGTCCGTCCGTTACCTTCGCATCTATTCTGAACATTTTGTACCAAGTGAAACAAATGCTTCACTTGATGCCGATCTACTGGATCGTTTGTTTCTGCTTAGGCCACCGCAGTAAATGTGCGCAGCACCTTTTGTATTCGTTTGCCGCTTGGCAAGAGAAGCGGGCAAGAAAAGCAGAGTTCAGCAACGCTGTCGCGGTTGTGGGCTCAACCAGGAGACTCCTTATGTTGATCCAGTGTCGTCGTTACGCCTTTCTTCTAGCCTTGCTGGCAACACTTGCCTTCTCTGGTGCTGTGGCTCTTGCTCAGACTGTGACAGGATCTATTCGCGGCGTGATTGTCGATCAGACTGGTGCTGCAGTAGCCGGAGCAACGATCAGTGCGCGTAACGTCGGTACTGGCGTAGTCACGAAGACGACCACAGACCGCAGCGGTACATACAACCTGCAGACTCTGCTGATCGGAACGTATGCGGTCTCAGCCAGCAAGCCTGGTTTCAGCGTTACGAACAACCGTCCTTTCTCGCTGGAGATCGATCAGATTGCCAAGATCGATTTAAAGCTTCAGGTCGGCGAAGTGTCGACGACGGTGGATGTAGACGCTAACACAGGCTCCATATTGCAGACGGAAGATGCTTCCCTCGGCACCACCATTACTTCCAACACGCTCGAAAGCATGCCTCTTCCCGGTCAGAATTTCTCTGCCGCGACCGTGTTCGTCCCCGGTGCCATCCTTCCCACCTACGGTTCGTTGGGCAGCTCGCAGGGTACAGAGCGTGACACGTCCTTTGCCTCGTCGACGCAGCCGTCCTTCAACGGCAACCGCATGCAGACCAACAACTACATCTTCGACGGTACGGACATCAATGAGCCGCTACAGAACACCATCGCCTATAACCCGGCCCCGGAAGCCATTGGCCAGATGCGCATCATCACCGGTAACGCCTCGGCCGAATACGGCAACGTGAATGGTGGCGAAATCCTCGTCGTCACCAAGGCCGGAACCAATAAGTTCCACGGCAGCCTTTACACGTTCTACGAGAATCAGGATGGCACCGCAAACACCTGGAGTAATGACTACAACAAAATTGCCAAGGGTGTCTTCCACCAGAACCAGTTCGGCGCCACCTTCGGCGGTCCCGTTTTCCGGAACAAACTGTTCTTCTTCATGGACTACGAAGGCTTCCGCCAAACCTCGGCGGGAACCAGCGTGATCTCGCTGCCTTCGCGAAGAATGCGCACGGGCGACTTCTCGGAGTTCTTAGGAGCGCCGAACGAATTTGGTCAGTCCATTCCTGCGGCACAATACATCCAGCTGTACAACACCACGAACGGCCTCACGGCGGCTACGCCGTATGTGAACAACCAGCTTCCGGTCAACAACCCCGTTGCTCAGTTTGTGTTTGCGACCCCAAGCTTTTATCCGCTACCGAACCGTCCCAGCACCAATGTTAACTCGCCCGACACCAACAACTATGGGGGGTACAACAAGTCTGCCGTCGTGAATAACCAGGGCGACATTCGCGTCGACTATGTCCTCTCGCCAAAGGACAACCTCTGGAGCCGCTTCACTCATGGTGGTGCCTACGATAAGCCCATCGTTTCCGTTCTTGCGTTCGAGTTCCCGGGGAGTAATGACTATCCGTTCTGGAACGGCGTCATCAACGAGGTACACACCTTTGGCACGAATCTGCAGAACGAGTTCCGCGCTGGCTACTCGCGTATCTCTAATCTCGGCGGCATTCCGTCCGATCCCTTCGGCCAATTCCCGACAGGCAGCGATACGAAAGTTGGCTACCCCTATGCCAGCCCGTACCCTGGCTTCACGGAATCGAACATTTCCAGCGCTGAAAAGAACATAGGTACTCTGGGTGTCGTGCAGGATACCATTGACAACATCTTCGACTATGGCGACACCGTGACTTGGCTACATGGCAAGCACATCGTCAAGGGTGGCGCGCAGATTTTGCGCTACCAGGAGAACTACTACTACGCCAGCAACAACGGCAACATGGGTCAGTTTGCGTACAACGGTGAATTCACCAGGGTTGCAGGGCTTTCAAACGGCTACGGCTTTGCGGACTTCGTAATCGATGCTTCCGAGCTCCAGGCTGTTGCCGGTACGGCAGGACGTGTTGGTCAACGCCAGTATCGTATGGCTTTCTTCGGCGAAGACGAGTGGAAGGTGACGCCGTCACTCACCCTAAACATCGGCCTGCGCTATGGCTATGACCAGCCGATGTATGAAGTCAACGGCAAGGAAGTTAACGTTGACGTCGAGCACCCGCAGAACTGCCCCAACTGCTTGCTCTATGCCGGCCAGAATGGTGCAAGCAACGCTCTGTACAACGCCTACCATACGCAGTTCATGCCGCGTGTATCGTTTGCCTATCAGATGAACCCACAGATGGTCATCCGTGGTGGCTACGGCATCACTGACGACTTTGAAGGCATGGGCGCTGCGCAGCGTCTCACACAGAACCCTCCATACATCCCTCAGTATTCGTACAGCAGCACTGCGCCTTCGGCGGCGAGCGGTGGAACACCCATTCATGTTGGCCAGGGCTTCACCGTTGGTGGGCTTACTCCTGGGGCTTCAAACAAGTACGAGGCTTGGGACCCGAACATCAAGCCCGAGCTGATTCAGCAGTACAATCTGACCCTCCAGACACTCCTGGGGTCACACTTCACGTTCCAGATTGGGTATGTCGGGAATGTCGCACAGCATCTCGTGGTTCCTGAACCGTTCAACCAGCAAACGATTCCGGGACCGACCAATACGGGAACTCAGCCGTTTGCTGCCCTTGTCGGCACCGGTGGCCAAGTCTACCTGACACTGGCTGAAGGTTACTCGAACTATAACGCCATGCAGATCCAACTGCGCCAGCGTCAGTTCCACGGACTGGAGTACACCTTCAACTACACCTGGTCGAAGAACATGACCAACAACCCCGGCTACTTCGGTATCGGAGGCGTCGACGGTCCGGGCACCTACCCGCAGAATATCTACGATCCGCATGCTGATTACGGTGTGTCGGGCTTCGACACCCGTAACGCAGCTAGCTTCGTTGGCGTGTATGCGATCCCGTTCGGTCATGGCCGTGATTACGGTTCCCACGTCAACCGCTTTGTCGATTGGGCCATTGGAGGCTGGAAGGTGTCCACGGAGGCCGTTCTCTATTCCGGCTTCCCGATCACCATCGGCAGTACCAACAATTCTGCCTCGAACAATGGGGGCGGAGCACGTGCTAACCAGTACCAGAAGCTGATCATCAAGAACCGCTCGCTGGCTCACTGGTTCGGTACAGATCCAAGTGCGACTCCGTGTATTGGCGCCTCCAACAATGTTTGCGCTTACGGTGCAGAACTCCCCAACTCATTCGGAACAGCGCACGTCGGCACCGAACGGGCACCGGGATATCGCGTCGTAGATTCCTCGATGTTCAAGCAGTTCCGCACGTACAAGGAGCAGTACATTCAGTTCCGCATCGATGCTTTCAATGTGGGCAACATTGCTTCTTATGCGGCTCCGGGTTCAACGGCTACCACGCCGTCGACCTTCGGCCAGATCACCTCAACTCTGTCTCCGGCTCGTCAGCTCCAATACTCACTGAAGTACCGGTTCTAACCAGCATCTGCGAAAGATGCAGAGTGCGAGAGTTAATTCTCTGAAGGCTTTTCCACGGAGTCGACCACGATAACTTCTATCTGCTCCTTCGCCGGTGTGAGCTTCAAGCCAAGTTGCTCTTCGAGGGCGGTGAAGAGTGAGGGCCACTGCTCGCCGGGGTCGGTGGGTGCTGTTCCGGGGCTAGGATCGACCGGCGTCCAATGCAGAGTGAAGTCGTACTGACCGGTGAGGCCGGTCTTGTCGACGATCGGGCGGCCGTCCGCCTCGGGCTCTGACGTAAGCGACCTGGACAGGTTGCTCAGCAGGGCAAAGTGTCCTTGCCAATGGCCGCGGCCAAGGAAATTGATGCGGCTCTGCGGCACGCCCGCCTCCAGGTCCTTTTCGTGGACCGGCGTCTGCAGCTTCGAGCCACCTTTGGCTACAGTCAGCACGAACGCCGGCATCTCGCGCATCTCGCGATGAAGCTTCAAGTGGAATCGCTCGGCGAGCAACGCTCGCTCCAAGGTACGACGCTCTTCATCCACAGGTTGCTGCGGCAGCTTGCTCCACCGCTCTGTTGTCGCGGGATCGACCTTGACCTGGACGTCGAATGCGTCCGAGAGCATCCATGCAGGCCCACCCTGAACCAGACCTTTGACGCTGCTGGGGACGCCGTAGGCGTAGGCGATCATCCCACGCAGGGTTGTGCCTTCACGCTTGAATCCGTCGGGTTGTCGCCAGTACAGCCCAAGGTGCTCCTTCGCTGGATCGCTGGGCTTCACCGTCGCGACCTCAAGCTGCGGCGCGGCTGTCTGCTCATGCATTGGAATCATGTGCACTAGCCCGAAGGCTAGCGGAGCTGCCATCGCAAGCAAGCCCAGCGCTGCTAGAACCAGCTTTCTGCCCATACTGGGGTTTCTGCGCATCAACAGTGTGGTCTGCCACGCGATGACCGCAAGCGCTATCAACTGTCCTAGATGATCCCTCAACAGTGGCCTGACCGAAGACAAAGTTCTCGCCGTCATGCGTGACCTTTGTTCTTCAGCACCTTTCATGTCTGCTCGCTGCTTTTCAGGTCTTCCACTGTCAGCCAGCCAGCTATGATCGAGTGCCCCGCTAGGGGCTCGCACTGTTTGCTCAACATCACCAGCAGATCGTTTGCCAGCCACTGCTGCGTCGCACGGTGCGAGATCGTAGCTGCGTATGCATGAATACGTCCTGTCTCCTTGTCCCCCTGTGCGGCCCTCTTTGCCTCCGGTGGAAGAACGATGATCTACACCGCTCTGGACGTTTCCATCTTGGCTCGAAGGAACGGACTGGAGATCGTTCGTGATGGCTTTGTTCGAGATCGTCGCGGAGAACCCAATCGCGAAGAAGAGCATGGTGGCCAGAACCGAAGCTCTGGCCAGCTCGAACAAAGTCGGCCCCTCTTGCGAAGCCGTGACGTATTGACCCGCGAGCAACGACGGTCGTGTGACGGATCCCTGTTCTTCCGTGCCGGGAAACGCACGCACGGTCCACTGTCGTCCCAAGGACAGCAGCGCATCAATGCAGAGCGCCGTGAAGCCATTGCTCTCCAATGCATCCTCAAAGTCGAGTCTCATCTCGCTGCCGAACTCATTGCGAAAGTCCGCGGGATGCAATCTGACAAGGACTCCATACAGCCGACGCTCGAGATCGATCATGCCGGTCTCTCCTCATGAAGACGCAGGCCGCGACGAGCCTCGCGGAGCACGCCTGTCAAGCGTTCCGTTTCGGCGGCCAATACAGAGCCTCCCGCTTGCGTCAGGTGATATCTCCGGCGTGGCTCGCTCTCGGAACTCTCTGCCGGAGACTCCTCCACGAGGCCAAGCTTGAGAAGCTTCTTGAGATTGTCGTAGAGCGTGCCTGGGCCAATTTTGTACTGACCTCCCGACTGCCGGGCGACCTCCAGCATGATGCCGTACCCGTGGAGGTCTCCACTAGTCAGTGCCAGCAGGACATGCAATGTGGCTGGCGAGAGAGGCAGATGTTTTGTGGGATCAGGCTTCATATTCGAAAAACGATATATCGGAAACCGAATAGGTGTCAACGCTTTTCCGCGGATCTGTAGTTGATCCAGGGCAAGCCCTCGACTTTCTGAAGAAATTCGTATGCGGGAATTTGCCGAATAGAGATTACCTTCGAATTCCGTCACTTGAGACAGGCGTGTGCGTTAGAACTGCTGGCCCGCGATCTTCGATACACTCGGCATACGATCTTTCGTGCAAGAAGCGGGTTTTCTTTGACTCCTCTGATGTATCTCAAACCTTTATTTCGCCGTCATCGTTTCGGTACCTTGGCCGGACTGACTACCTTTGCGTTTGCCACAGGAACCCTTATGTACGCAGCGGGTCCGCTCGCAAAGCCGGGTAACTCAACAGCCCCCGCGGCTGCGGCAAACAACGCCGCCGCTCCCGCTGCACAGGACCCCGTGCTGATGCAGGCCATGTCGACGGAGCTCGGCCGTGCGCTGTCGTCGCTGGGCACGGCGGCCGTGTCCACGAGCGCCACGCCGCAGCCCAAGCCTTACTTCCTCAGCTTCTCGGTGGCCGACGCGGAAAACGTCAGTATCACGGCACAGTACGGTGCGATTACGAACTCGAACGCCTCGCACGCGCGCACCGCGGATGTGCAGGTGCGGCTCGGTTCACCCGCGCTGGACAACACGCATGGCGACCATCGCACCAGCGCGCTGACCACTGTGCCGCTGCCGCTCTCGGATGACCGTGCCGCCATCGAACGCTCGCTCTGGTATGCGACCAATCGCGGGTATGGCAGGGCGCTCGACGCGCTGGAGAAGGTGAAGACCGAGCAGCAGGTGCGTGCGAAGGAAGAGGACTCTTCCGCCGATTTCTCCACCGAAAAACCAGTGATTGCAGAACTCCCTGCGGCACCGAAGCTGGAGATCGATCGCGCTGCATGGGAGCAGCGCCTGCGTGAGATCACCGGCGTCTTCCGTGGCTATCCGCATATCTTCTACGACACGGCGTACATGCAGGCCTCGCACGAGACGGATTATTTTGTCTCCAGTGAAGGCGCACGTGTGGATACGCCGAACCAGGTGGCGCGGCTCGTCGTCGTGGCGCGCACCCGAGCCGCCGACGGAATGGACCTCTTCCGGGTCGAGACCTTTGAGGCCGATACGACGGGGCATCTACCCGATCAGGCGACTGTGCTGGCCAAGACCACAGCGCTGGCGAAGAACCTCGACGATCTGCGCCTGGCGCCTATCACCGAGCCCTATAACGGACCGGCGATTCTCTCCGGCCGTGCTGCAGCTGTCTTCTTCCATGAGGTGCTGGGGCACAGGCTTGAAGGCCAGCGCCAGCGCGGCGATGAAGAGGGTCAGACATTTACCAAGCTGCTGAACAAGCCAATTCTGCCGAGCTTTCTCTCGGTCGCCGATGATCCCACGTTGACGGAGTTCAACGGCTATCCGCTCAGTGGTCACTACGCGTTCGACGACGAAGGTCAGCCTGCGCGGCGTGTGCAATTGGTCGATAGTGGAGTGCTCAAGACTTTTCTGATGTCGCGTCTTCCGGTCGCGAGTTTCGCGGAGTCCAACGGCCACGGCCGCGCCGAGACGGGCAAGATGCCCACCGGGCGTCAGGGAAATCTCATCGTGACTTCGACCAAGACCGTCTCCGATGCCGAGTTGCGCGAGATGTTGAAAGTCGAAGCCAAGAAGCAGGGAAAGGCCTACGGCCTGTTCTTCGAGGACATCTCTTCGGGCTTTGCCGTTACGACGCGCCGCTCGCCACAGGCCTTCCAGGTGATTCCTCTGGTGGTCTATCGCGTGTATGTGGATGGAAGACCGGACGAGCTGGTACGAGGTGTCTCCATTGTGGGAACCCCGCAGGCCGCGTTGAATCGCATCGTTGCGACGGGGGACCATCAGGACATCTTCAACGGCGAGTGCGGCGCGGAATCGGGTACGATCCCTGTCAGCGCCGTGGCTCCGGCGATGCTGGTGAGCGAGATCGAAACGCAGCGCCAGGCTCAGGGAACGGCGCGGCCGCCGATTGTCGAGCCGCCGCCGCTGGGGGATGCTACGGATGCTCCGGCAACGCCTGCTCCTGCTGCAACGAAAGGTGGCCGCTAATGAAGAAGACCACCTCGCAAATTGCCATACTGAGCGCAGCTCTCGCCGTAACCTTGGGTGCAACTGCGCAGACCGGCGTCGTTGCTCATGTCTCAGAAGCGGGATATGGGGTACCGAGCTCAACCCACAGCGAGGCTCCCGACCCTCTACTCATCGCGATGCAGCAGGAGCTTGCACGTGAGAAATCGCTGCTTTTGCTGCCCGGCATGCAGCGGCCCTACTTTATGGAGTACCGGCTCGAGGACCTGCATACCTACGAGGCTGTCGCCAACTATGGCGCGTTGACCAGCGAGAGCGAAAGCCACCAGCGTGTGGTGCGCGTTGAGGTGCGTATCGGAGATTACACCTCTGACTCCAGCTCTTCGCGCGGCGAAGGTTCGCTTCAGCTCGCACCCGGCGACAACGATCCTGCAGCGCTGAAGTATGTGCTCTGGACGGCGACGGATGAGGCGTACAAGAATGCGTTGCGGGCGTACTCTGCCAAGCAGGCTACGCTCAAGCAGTTTCAAAGCGCACCCACAGCCAACGACTTCACGCCCAGCAAACCCGTCACGCTGATCGAGCCGCTGAAGGTGCTTGACCTGGATCGCGCCGAGTGGAAGCGCCGCATCATTGAAGCCAGCGGGCTCTTTGCGGTCGCGCCTGAGGTTCGCAGCTTCGCGGCGGAGGTACAGAACTCGAGCTCCAGTATCGATGCCGTAGTGGTGAACCGCTATACGGTGAACACCGATGGCACCGTACTGCGCCATGGCTACGCGGGTTATAACGACGCGATCAACGTCGGCGGCCAGGCGGCGGACGGTATGCAACTCAGCCGCAACAATGGTTCCTCTGCGGCCACGGCTGATGCGCTGGAGAGTGCTGAGGCACTACGCAAGCGCACGATCAAGAACCTTCTCAGCTTCAAGGAACTTCGCGAGGCTCCGGTGGTCGATGCCGAGGACTATCACGGTCCCGTGCTCTTCTCCGGCGATGCCAGTGCCGATGTCATCAACAAGCTCTTCGTGCCGAACGTTGAGGCCGATCGGCCGGATATGGGTACCACCGCACGCACGCAGGGAGCGTATCAATCGAGCCTGCGCACGCCGGTGCTGCCGTCATTCCTCACGGTCGTCGATGATCCCGCGCTGCGCACCTTTGACGGCGAGTCGCTGGTCGGCGCGTACTCGGTTGATGACGAGGGTGTGCCGGTTGGGCCGGTTACGGTGGTCGATCACGGCAAGCTGGACAACTATCTGATCGGCCGCGAGCCGGTGAAGGACTTTCCCGCGTCGAACGGCCATGGCCGCGCGGCTCCGGGGCAGGCGGCTCACTCGCGTGCCGGGGTGATCGTCGTCAAGGCGACGCAGCCACTCTCGGCAGCGGCGATGCGGGCCAAGCTACTCGCCCTGGCGAAAGAGCAGGGTCGCGATGTGTATGAGGTGGAGACGCTCGGTGGTGAGTTGTCGCCGCGGCTGTTGTATCGTGTCTCACCCGATGGCAAGCGCACGCTGGTACGCGGAGCTGTGTTCGATGAGCTCGATCAGCGCTCTCTGCGCAGCGGGCTGCTGGCCGCCGGCGGCAAGCCATGGGTCGCGCAGACTCTGAGTCCGGTGCCCGAAACCACGATCGTACCCAGCCTGTTGTTTGCCGATATCGCGGTCAAGCGTGCCAGCGAGCAGCAGCAGAAGCTGCCGTACTATGCGCCGCCAGCTATTGTGGACGTGCAGAAGTAATGAGGCTCTTCCGCGGCATTTTGGTCGCTGTGGCAAGGACCGGAAGGGCATGGCTGAAGCCATATCCTTCCGGTCTTTGCCGCAGTTGAAAACGTGCTCAGAACAGACGGCGCAGGGATAATGAACACAACGCGGAGTTGCTGTCTTTGAAGAGTTGGATTGAAATTTCGAGCTCCAGGCTGGCAGAAAACTTCCGCGCCGTGCAGGCGGTCACAGGCAATGAAGTAGAGGTGCTTCCCGTGATCAAGGCCGATGCCTACGGCCACGGTGCCATGGTCTGTGCTCCGGTATTGGTGGAGGCTGGAGCGAAGTGGCTGGGTGTCGATGATGTGGCAGAAGGTGCGGCTATCCGCGAGGCATCCCCGCATAGCGGCACGCGCCTCTTGGTAATGTGCGGTATGGAATTGGCCGATGCGCCTGCGATGGTGGCACACGGCCTTACACCGGTTGTCTGGACGCAGGAGCACGTTGCCGCGATGGAGCGCGCTGCGCAAGCTTCGGGACATCCCATCAAGGTGCATCTTGAGATCGAGACTGGCATGGGACGGCAGGGAGTGGCTCCTGGAGAAGATCTGACGCGCACGCTCGAACGTCTTGCGAGTTCGCAGTGGGTCAGATGCGAAGGCATCATGACGCACCTCTGCTGCTCTGAATCTGCGGGTGCCGAGATTACCGAAACGCAGCGTGAGCGGTTTGCGGCAGCGCTCGATCAAGCCATAACCGCCGGCTTGCATCCCGAGTTTATTCATCTCGGCAATACCTCGGCGGTAGATGAGGGTGGCACCATGGCGTGGATTCGCGATACGGCGAAGTCGCTCGGTGCACGCGCGATGGTCCGCACGGGATTCGCGATCTACGGACATTGCCTCGAAATCGAAGGCACGCACGTTCATGCTGGAGTGCTCGCTCCAAAATTGTCTCCGGTGCTCTGCTGGAAGACACGCGTCATAGGGGTGCGTGAGGTCGCTGCGGGGGCGACGGTAGGCTATGGCGCAACGTTTGTCGCTGCACAGACAATGCGGCTGGCGCTGCTGCCTGTGGGGTACGCCGACGGCTTTCGCCGCGCTGCATCTTCGGGTATCGGCAACGGCTGGGTAATGATCGCGGGCCGGCGTGCGCCTGTCGTTGGCCGTGTGTCGATGAACCTGACGGTAGTGGACATCAGCGGCATCGAGGACGTGCATGAAGGAATGGACGTTGTGCTGCTGGGCGAAGGCGTCACCGCCGAAGACCACGCACGTTGGAGTGGCACTATTGCCTATGACATTCTGTGCGGCATTCGCGCGAACTTTGAGGCGCGCTGAACCAGAGTCACCCTTGTAACCATTGGAATTAGAAGGTGTTCGATGTCGAAGGCTCGCCAGAACAAAGTGTCGCCGCTAGCCAGCGGTTTTGAAACGGTAGCTCGCCGTACGGCTGTGCCACATAAGTTTGTGCTCGAAGCCTTGGAGTCGCTTACTCCAGGAACGCGTTTCATGTTCAGTTGCTTTGCGATCTACGTTGGCGACAAGATTGTCCTCCTGCTTCGCGACAAACCGAATGCGACCGCAGACAACGGGGTCTGGCTGGCTACCACTGCGGAACATCACGAGAGTTTGCGTCGAGAGTTCCCCCATATGCGGTCCATTCAACTGTTTGGAAAAGAAGTGACGAGTTGGCAGGTGCTTCCGGTCGATGCTCCGGATTTCGAAGAGAGTGCCCTGCACGCGTGCGAACTCATCCTCCGCCGCGATCCCCGTATTGGCAAGGTGCCAAAGAGCAAGCGGAGCGCGGTGGATTCAAGGGCGCCTCGTGGCAAACGGTAAACTATAAGGGATGCTCTCTCAGCTTTACGCAAAGTGGATGTACGAATGGGAAACCGCGCTCACCACGCGCGACCAGAACCGCATCGAGCGTCCGCTCGAGTGGGGTTTTGACTATCTCTCTGATTTCGGCGGCGAAGAGGCTGCGCAAAAAGTGGCCTCGGGTGAACTTACCGCGCTCTCCGCAATGAGCGCGCTCAACGAGCGAATCTCCGCCGACCCGCACAGCTTCTTCGACTACGCCACACCCACCGACTTCCGCATCGAGCAGCGCCACCCCGAGCTCTTTCCTACCAATGTCCGGCCGGAGACGCTCGAACAGGAGCGCGAGTACCACCGCCAGGCTGAGGTTGGCGAACTGCGTCGCGAGCCCTTCCTGCGCTTTACCTCGCCCGTACGCACGCCGTATCCCGAGAACGATACGGTCAATGCACGCTGGTATCCGGCGGAAACAGGAGACAAGAGCCCAAAGCAGGCGATGATCGTCATGCCGCAGTGGAACGCCGATGCCTTCTCGCACAATGCTTTTTGTACGATGTTCAACCGCTTCGGCATCTCCTGCTTACGGCTTTCGAAGCCCTACCACGACATCCGCCGCCCGTTGGAACTCGAACGCTCCGACTATGCAGTAAGCGCAAACATCGGGCGCACCATCTCCGCCTGCCGCCAGGCTGTTGTAGATATTCGCAGCTGCATCGACTGGCTGCAGTCTCAGGGATACGAACAGATCGGCGTGCTGGGTACGAGCCTCGGCAGTTGTTACTCGTTCATTGCCGCTGCGATGGATCCGCGCATTCGTGTCTGCGCGTTCAACTATGCATCCACATGGTTTGGCGATGTCGTCTGGACGGGGCAGAGCACACGCCACATTCGCGCCTCATTCGAGCATGCAGGGCTAACGCAGGATCAGGTCCGGCAGATATTCCTTGCTGTCAGTCCGATGTCGTACATGGCGCAGTTCGCGGCGAATCCTCGGCATACTCTGGTCGTCCACGCCACGTACGACCTGACGTTCGTGCGCGAGTTCTCACTGGACGTCTTGAAGTCCTTCGACGCCCATCATATCGACTACACCTCTAAGGTGCTGCCCTGCGGCCACTACACCACTGGCGAGGCGCCGTACAAGTACCTCGACGGCTGGTATCTCGGGTCGTTCGTGTGGAGAACGTTTAAACAGCTGAAGCTGGAAAAGTCTTGACGCAGCCTCGCCACTGTAAAATTGTGGGATATGCCTATCGACCTGAACGCCACGCTTGCCGTAGCCGACCCCGACATCGCTGCCCAAATTGAGAACGAGGTTGTGCGTCAGCACGAAGGCCTCGAGATGATTGCCAGCGAGAACTTCGTCTCACGCGCTGTACTGGAGGCCGCCGGCACGGTTTTCACCAACAAGTACGCCGAGGGCTATCCCGGCAAGCGTTACTACGGCGGCTGCGAGTTTGCCGATGTTGTTGAGAATCTGGCCCGCGATCGTGCCAAGCAGCTCTTTGGCGCAGAACATGTAAACGTGCAGCCGCACTCCGGCTCGCAGGCCAACGCCGCGGCGTACATGACGCTGGTGCAGCCGGGCGACACCGTCCTCGGCCTTGATTTGGCCCATGGCGGCCACCTCACCCATGGCCACAAGCTCAACTTCAGCGGCAAGCTCTACAAGATCGCAGGCTACAAGGTTCGCCAGGATACCGAAGTCATCGACTACGATGAGCTCGAAGCCCAGGCCATCGCCGAGAAGCCAAAGATGATCATTGGTGGCGGCTCAGCCTATCCACGCCAGTTCGACTTCGCGCGCCTGCGCCAGATCGCCGATAAAGTCGGCGCTTACCTCTTTGTAGACATGGCGCACTTCGCAGGTCTGGTTGCCGGCGGAGCGCACCCCTCTCCTGTGCCGCACGCACACATCGTCACCACGACCACGCATAAGACCCTACGCGGCCCACGTGCCGGTCTGATTCTTTGCAACGCCGAGTTCGCTGCAGGGGTAGACCGCAGCGTCTTCCCCGGCCAGCAGGGCGGCCCGCTGATGCACATCGTTGCCGCCAAGGCCGTGGCCTTCAAGGAGGCGTTGCAGCCCGAGTTCGCCGCCTATGCGAAGCAGACGATTGCGAACGCCAAGGCGCTTGGCGAAGCGATGCAGGCTGAAGGCTTCCGGATTGTCTCGGGCGGCACGGATACGCACTTGATTCTGGTCGATGTCTTTGCGAAGGGTATTCTCGGCTCCGAGGCCGAGTTCGCGCTCGGCGAGGCCGGCATCACGGTCAATAAGAATGCGATTCCGTTCGACGTCAACCCTCCGATGAAGCCCAGCGGCATTCGTCTGGGCACTCCCGCGCTGACCACGCGCGGCATGAAAGAAGACCAGATGCGGACGATCGCGAAGTGGATCGCCACAGCACTCGAGCACCGTTCGGACGCCGCAAAACTCGCTGAGATCCGTGGACTGGTGGGCGAGTTGGCGGAGCAGTTTCCGCTGTACGGATGGTTGCGCGCCTAGTGGTTTTTGCATTTATTTGTTCTTCGCCGTCATGCTGAGCCATAGGCTCAGCATGACGGCAAAAACCAACCCAAAGCCTCCAGCCTGACGCCTCACCCCTATATGCGCTACATTCTCTTCGTACCGGGGTTAGTCTTGGTACTGTTACGAAGAGGGTTCTATGTTCTGGATTATTGCTCTCGGTATAGCCACCGGCATGCGCACGATGACACCAATCACCGTGGTCTGCTGGTTTACGGCCTTCGCTCTGTTGCCGGCGAACGGCTGGACGTTCTGGGCCGCGAAGATGATCACCGTGATCATCTTTACGATAGGTGCGCTCAGCGAGTACTACATCGACATACTGCCGCAGACTCCCAGCCGTACCAGGCTTCCGGGCGTGCTGGCACGGCTGGTTTCTGCGGCACTGACAGGTGCGGTGGTGGCGGCCGCTCTGCGGGAGCCACTCGCAGGGGGCATTGTCTTTGGCTGCATAGGAGCTCTCATCGGAACCTACGGGGGCCATTCCCTGCGCCTGTACTTTGGCAGGCTTGTAGGCCGGGATCTCCCTGTCGGGCTGTGTGAATCGGTCCTTGCGCTAGGGATCGCTGTGTTGGCTCTGAACTTCATCCACATGGACATTCAGGAAGCAGCAGGAGCCGCACGCACGTTCTTCTAAACTTTTTCCGCGAGCGCGACGCGCGGGATGTTTGCATAGTCGTCCACAAACCTCACATCGTCCCAGCCGATGAGCAACTGCTCCAGCGCATGGCGTTGGCCGAAGCCGATTTCCATGGCTAGCAGGCCCCCCTTGCGCAAAGCGGATTGGGCGGCAGGGATCAGCCGCTGGTAGACATCCAGCCCCAATTTACCGGCGAACAGCGCGGTGTGCGGCTCGTGCCCTACGACTTCGCGTTGCATCTCGGCAGCGTCACCCGCTGGGATATAGGGTGGATTTGAGGCCACAAGATCGAACCGCAAACCTGCTGCGATCTCTGCGTCGACCCCCGACAGCAAGTCACCCTGCACAAATCGTATGCGTTTCCCAAAGCCGAGCCGTTCGGCGTTGTCGCGAGCTACTGCCAGCGCGCTGGGTGAGATATCTGTTGCAATCAGCTCGGCAGAAGGTAGATGCGCGGCCAGCGCAATGGCAATCGCTCCTGAGCCTGTTCCTATATCCGCGATGCGCAGCTTGACCGGCTGCGTTGCGGCCCATGCCAGCGCGGCCTCGACCAAATGTTCTGTCTCGGGGCGGGGAATCAGCACATCGGGCGTCACCTGCAGCTCGAGACCGTAGAACTCCTGACCGCCAGTGATGTACTGGAGCGGCTCGCCCGAATTGCGGCGGGCCACAAACTCGAAAAACGTCTCCGCATGTGTCGCATCGAGTTCCGCCTCAGGATGCGCGAGCACCCACGCGCGTTCGCAGCCGAGCACATGGGCAAGCAGCGTCTCGGCGTCGCGACGGACGATGTGGGTGGAGGCTTGGACGAGGGCTTCGCGAAGGGTCATGCGTTAGCTGAGTATAGATAACGTTGCCACTCGTCTGTTTCCGCAACCTGTTTGATGACCACGTTGCGCTCCTGCAGCAGTTTGCGCATATAGCGGCGCAACACGAAGAACTCGGCTAGTCTTCCAAGCCATGGCAGCGGCGCAGAGAATCGAAACTCGTCCACCATCTCCGTGCGAGGCGAGCCATCGTCTGCAGGGGAGAGCTCGCGAAAGAAGTGGTCGTGCTGCATGGATCGAAAGGCTCCGCGCAGCATGGTGTCTTGAAAATAGCGCGGCGGGTCGAACGCGGTGATGAGACTGGTCAGTTGCTGTCGCACGAAAAAGTGCCGCGCCTGCCACGTCACCTGTTCTCCCATGCCGACGAGCCCCGTACGTGTGCCTGCAGTGGCCTGCTCTCCGAAGTGTGTGTTGCCCAGCAGATGTACCTCGATGGAGCGCGCAAGATCGAAGACGCGTTCGAGTGGCGCAGCGATGACGGTGACCTCGCGCAGTTGAACCATGTGCTGATAGTAGTTACTTCGTCCGATTTTCGAAAGAGCTTGAAAGAAGTTGTAAGTGACCCATAAAGGTTGAGCATTTCATTATGCCGCCATTATGGGTGGGGGGCTTTCATAAACATTGTTGCCGGTTGACCTGGCAGATTGGAGCACCCCCCATGCCCTCGCAAAGAGGAGCCATACGTCCTAGTTCACCCGTAGTTTCGCATTCTCTGTTGTGTTTGCACCTGGAGGCAGTAATTTTGTTGGAACATCAGCTTCAAATATCGCGCAAAAAAAAGAAAGAAAACTCTTTTTCTCTTCGTAAGCTAATTTTTGGACAACGTCATTTGCTGGGCGCCTTTCTTCTTTTGTTGGGAATGCTCTTTATAGCTTCTTCTCGCCTGGCGGGGCAGTCTACATTTGGAAGCATTCGTGGGACCGCCCAGGATAACTCAGGTGCTGAGATCCCAGGCACGCAGCTTACATTGCACAGCGTGGATAAAAATACAGATCGCGTGATTAATACAGATTCGACGGGAAGCTACACGCTCGAGAATGTATTAGCTGGTCGATATAGCATCCGCGCACACCATGAAGGATTCGCAGATACAGTGGTTGACGGTATTACCGTAGCAGCGCGGCAGGATCTTCGGGTTACGCTTACGATGCCTGTCGCCACGCAGGTAACTTCGGTGGTGGTAACAACCTCCGCTAACCAGATCAACACGGAAAACGGAGTCATCGGAGACTCCAAGGGCACAGCCGAGATCGGCCAACTGCCGCTCAACTTCCGTGCTTCCACTACCAGTCCGCTGGCATCGCTGGAGACCTCTCCGAATGTGCAGCAGGACAGCCAGGGAAACGTAGCTATTGGCGGCGCAACCGCTAACCAGATCGGCTTTTCGGTCGACGGTATCTCGACGACGAATATCTTCAACAGCGCCGCGGGAACGAATCCTTATCCCTCTCCTGAAGGGATTGGTGAGCTAAAAGTTACGGCCTTCAATAACAATGCCGAGTTCTCCCAGGTAGGTGACGTAACGTTCACCAGCAAGGGCGGAACGAACAACTTTCATGGCAGCCTCTTCGAGTACCTTCAGAACGATGCACTCGATGCTCGAGTGCTCAACTTCCCCCAGAAGGCCCCGAAGCATTTCAATACCTTTGGCGGCAGCATCGGTGGTCCGGTAATCATTCCTCATCTTTATGACGGCCACGACAAAACGTTTTTCTTCTTTGACTATGAAGGTAACCGGAGACGGACTTCGCAGGCGGAACAGTACACGGTGCCTGATCAGCTAGAAAGGTCGGGAAACCTGACCGAACTTACTAGTTCGGTTACGAATCCCTTTACAGGTCATCCCTATCCGAACGATACGGTCCCAGTCAGTCCTTTCGCTGCGGCGTTATTAAGTAAATATTATCCGTTACCCAATGCTTCTCTTCCTGGTGGAATCAACTATCAGACACTTGTCCCCATCCCATCGAATACGGATGGTTTTGACGCCCGTGTCGATCAGGTACTTACATCGAAACAGCAGGTATACGCTCGGTTCAATCGTAAGAACCTTTTGGTAAATGTAGTAAATCCTCTTCTGCCAAACGACGTAGATACTGAGCATGATCGTAGTTTTCTTATCTCTCACAACTATGTCATCAGTACCCGGTTATTGAACGAGTTTCGCTACGGCTTCACGGATACGATACTGTCTCCGGACTTCCCGATAGAAGGAGCTGCCGCCCTGCAAGGGTTAGACCTTCAGGTAAATGGAAACCAGGGGGTAAACGTTTTGAACCACCCGACAGATCAGGGCTTCCCCACGATCGTATTCTCCGACGGAACGAACTTCACTTCGATCGGCAGAGACCATGTCGGTCCCACGCTATCTACAACGAAACAGATTGCGGACAATATCACTTATACCCGGGGTAGGCATACGATTCGTGGCGGCGTGGACATTCGTTGGGTACGCTTCGCTGTGCCGGAGATCGAAACACCCTCTGACGACTATGGCCTATTTACCTTCAATCAAAGTACATTTACTGGAAACGCCTTTGGTGACCTATTGCTTGGCGCCCCCAATACGACTTACTTTGCCGTAACCGGACCGCGCGATGATGCCGGTGGCGCTCAGACCGGTATCTATGGTCAGGACCAATGGCAGGTAAGCGATCGTCTGACGATCAATTTCGGCCTGCGTTGGGAGTTGCTTCCTCCCTTTGTCGACAAGAACGGAATTCAGGCTAACTTCGATCCGAACTACACCGGTCAGGGAGCGAACGGCCAGGGTGCCGTCATCGTCAACAATATATTGCTGAACGGACTTGGACCGGCTCCAGCCTTCCTGGCTTCGTTCAATGCGTGCGGTCTAAGTGGTATTAATCCGAACTACAACGCGGCTACCTGTACGCCCGTAGTGACGAACCAGCAGGATGGCCTGGCAACGGGCCTTCGGCAAACCTATCTCCGTAACTTCGACCCGCGTGTCAGTATTGCCTTCCGTCCCTTTAGAGACAATAAGACGGTGATTCGCGCCGGCTTTGGCATCTTTACCGTAACTGCTTTGGGGCAGCTGCAGAACAACAATGAAAGTAACCCGCAGGCAGCCGTCAACACCTGGCAGAACAATAATGGAGGGGTGCCACTCTTCACCTTCCCGCACGTTACACCGGTGAATGCGGGATTGCAGTTTGGTGGAGGAGAGCTTGAACAGGCTACCGACCCTCACTATCGCGACTCCCAATCAGAGCAGTGGAACATCACGATCGAGCGGGAGCTTACCTCCAATACATCGTTGCGTGTGAGCTATGTCGGCATGAACTCCTACCGGCTCCCTGTCACGATCAACCTGAATCAAACGCCGCCCAGCACACAGCCTTATAACTTTGCGAATGCGCCTTTTCAGAACTGGGGCGTGATCTTCTCTACCAACAACCTGGGTAATCAGGACTATCAGGCGCTGGAGTTAGAGGCCAGCCATAGAATGTCGCGTGGCCTTTCTTATCAGGCGAACTATACCTGGGCCCATAACCTCAGCGACGGACAGGGCGACGCACCTACCACATTTCAAGGTGAGACCCGCTACGGGCTTGCTGACCTGAATCGCTTCGACATCAGCGCGAACAAAGGCAACGTCGTTGGAACGCGCCGCCAGCGTCTGTTGGTATCGGGAACGTATGAGTTGCCGTTTGGAAAGGGGCGGCAGTGGTTAGCTTCGTCTCCTATCCTTGGTGGCATTCTTGGAGGCTGGAACCTGAATACGATTACGCTGTTGGAGACAGGTCCTTACCTGACCCCGACGGACAGCATCAATGATGACCAGACCAACACTGACCCAGCCGGAGATGGTTCCATCGTCCGCCCTGACCGTGTAGGCAATCCTCGTCAAATGGGTGCCATCGTATCGAATCCCGGCTGCGTGCAGCCCACGGGCAACGGTATAACCCTACTCAACGTTTGCGCGTTTGCGCCTACCCCGAAGGATGCAGGGCGAGTCGGCAATGCAAGCGTAGGGAGCCTCGAAGGGCCTGGCACTATCGCAGTCAGTGCAGGTCTGGCCAAGGTCTTCGCGATTCGGGATAACGTGCATCTGCGTTTCGAGTCGACGTTCACCAATATCCTGAACCATACCAACTATGCGCCGCCAGTGACGAACATCAGCAATCCAACTTCGTTTGGCGTACTTACTGCGGGACAGACGGCGGAAAACGCAGGCAACCGTACAGGGCAAATTGCTCTTAGGGTGGAGTTCTAAGGAGCATTTGCAGGCAATATCGTTGCTATCGGGTCTGGCCGGAACCCACAGATTTGATTCCGGTTAGACCCGATATCAATCCAACCTATAGAAATCATCGTTAATTCTTTATCGGTTCCTTATGGATACTTAACTATTCTCACCAATGGCGCATCTGTACCTGATTTTTGGGATGCAGTCGCCATTGGAGAAGTATGAAATACCCATGTAATACGGGCCTTTTATTTTGTAAGACTGTTCCCGTAATCGCTCTTCTGATCTTTACTCTTGTCCCCCGCGCACAAGCCCAGCAACTCATCCCCACAAACGATCTTCGGATTAGTTCAGTCTCTTCGGCGGCCACCACGAACATGTTATCGGAGGTTCTGCTGAAGACAGCAGCAGACGATGCTGCGCAAAACCAGGCAGCGCTGCAAAGCGGTAACTTCTTTCAGCGGCTCGGACACTTCTACGTCGACGACTGGACAGGCAAGCTGCCTTCCGGCCCTGCTCCCGTTCGCCGCGCACTCGATGCCCCGCTCGACTCGGCACCCTTTCCGAATACCGACTGGGGCTATGGCGGCTCGCCCGACATCGGCGCTCCCGATGGCAACGTCTATCCTCTGATGACTGCTCTCAAGCTGCAGAACAGCCGCACAAAGATCTACGGATGGATCGCACCCAGCTTCAACGTCAGCACCTCGGACAAGAACAATTTTCCTGTCTCCTATGACATCTTTCCTAACCGCATCGAGTTGAACCAGGCGGTGGTCTACATTGAGCGTCTGCCGGACACCGTGCAGACGAAGCATTTTGACTTCGGCTATCACCTCACTGCGTTCTACGGTATCGACTACCGCTTCACCACGGCGAAAGACTATCTCAGTCAGCAACTGTTGCAGAAGAATCATGTCTATGGCTTCGATCCTGTGCTGGAGTATGCAGACCTGTACTTCCCAGTGAAGGATGGACTGGATATCCGCATTGGACGCTTTCTTTCTGTACCCGGCATCGAAGCGCAGCTCGCGCCGAACAACTACAACATGACGCACTCGCTGCTCTACACAATCGATCCCTTTACCGATACCGGCATCATCGGCACATTGAAACTCAATAAGCAGTGGATTGTGCAGTTGGGACTCTCCGCAGGGCATGACGTTGCACCGTGGTCGGACGATCGCAAGCCTTCCGTGATCTCGTGTCTTGACTACTCGACGAAGAGCAATCACGATAACTTCTATGCCTGCGCCAACGGCATCAACGACGGCAAGTATGCATACAACAACCTGCAGGACTATGACGGCACCTGGTATCACAAGTTCAACGCCAAGTGGCACATGGCGACCGAGGCTTGGTACATGTACGAGCGCGACGTCCCCAACGTGGCCGGCAATGTAGCCAACCCTGTGACTCCGGAACTTGGAGCAAACGGTGCCTTCTGCGCGCCTGGCGAGCTTACCTGCACGGCGCCCGAGTATGCGGTGGTGAATTACATTAACCGCGAGGTGAACTCGAAGCTGATGTTCGGCTTCCGCTCAGACATGCTCAACGACAAGAAGGGCCAGCGTACCGGCATCGCCGGCAAGTACACCGAAAACACGTTGTATGCGACTAAGTATATCGGCAGCACGATCATGTTGCGGCCGGAGATTCGTTTCGATCATTCGTGGGATCGGAAGGGCTACAACAACGGCACAGCGCGCAATCAGTTCTTTGCTGGAATGGACGTGATCTACAAGTTCTAGCCAGGTTTTGTGGTCTTCGGGAGTACTCTTCTCGGCTTGCAGATGTCGCGACAGCGACATTCTGCATCCGAAGAGAGGTACGCCCGGAGAACGCGAAGCTTAATGACGGCCACTGGACACAGGTTACCCTGCACCGCTCTTCTCCTCTGCGCCTGTTTTGGACATGCGGTTACGATTCATGCGCAGGTACAGAACTTCCATAATCCGCAGGACCTTGTCCTCTCGATGCTGAACCACGAGCGCGAATCGCATCGCGATCGCTACGAATACCTTTTGAACGAGCGCTCCGAACGCACCGGTGGTCATCTTTGGACCGAGCGCGTCGTAGAGACCTCTGTCGGCCACGTGCGCTTGCTCCTGGCCGAAGACGGCAAGCCACTCTCCGCCGCTCGTGAGCAGCAGGAGCATGCGCGCCTGGCTGACATCGCCGCTCACCCCGACGAGTTCGCGCGCAGTGAGCAGGCGCAGAAGAACGACGAAGAGCACACACGGCAGATGCTCGATGTTCTTCCCCGTGGCTTTCTGCTGGAGAACGTGAAACTCCAGGAGGGCGTCTGGCACATCGACTTTCGGCCTAATCCCGACTACTCGCCGAGCGGTATCGAGGAGCATGTGCTGCACGGAATGACCGGGTGGCTCGCCATCGACGCCAGCGATCTGCGCCTGGTGCATATCGAAGGTCACCTTCCGGAGAACGTTGCTATAGGCTTCGGCTTGCTTGCCAACATTCGCTCCGGTAGCTACTTTTCTACGGATCGTCAGCTCATCGAAGGTCACTGGCGCACCGTGCATATCCTCACCGACATCCGTGGCAAAGCAGCGCTATTCAAGACCGTCAGCCGCAATAGCGACCTCACCCGCTCGGAGTTCCACTACCTGGATCCCAATATCACCGCCGTGCAAGCGGTCGCTCTCCTCGAGCACTGAGCCAGGGAAGCTTCAACAAAGAATCAAAATTTGTTCCTGTCGGCATCACTTCTCACGCGGTTGAAACATCCTACTTAGGTGGGAGCGCTACACTGCGGTCAACATGATGACCATTCGGCGCATGTTGGATATGACTACGATCGCGGCTCCACTGCTTTTTGTGGGGTTGGGCATCCCACTTGTCGCGCAGTCCTCTGAACCCCAAACGCCGTTGCAGCTTGTGAAGGCGATGATTGCCAACGAGCGCGAAGCGTCGAACGACCATGAGCGCTACGAGTACCTCTCCAACGAGCGTTCGGACCGCACTTGTGGACATCTATGGACGGAGCGTGTGGTGGAAACCTACGCCGGCCGTGTCCGTCTTCTACTCTCGGAGGACGGCAAACCGCTCTCCGCGGAACGTACCCAGCAGGAGCATGCGCGGCTGGCTCATATCGAGGACCATCCTGAAGAGTTCATTCACCACGAGCAGGGTGTCCGCAACGAAGAGAAGCGTGCGCGGGAGATGCTCGATGCCTTGCCCCAGGACTTTACCTTCGACAATGTGCGCCTGAAGGAGGGCGTCTGGTACATGGACTTCCATCCCAACCCTCAGTATTCGCCCAGCGGGCTAGAGGAGCGAATTCTACACGGTATGACCGGCCGGATCGCCATCGACGCGCATGCTATGAGATTGATTCATCTCGAGTTCCACCTGACGCAGGAGGTCAATATCGGCTTCGGTCTGCTGGCGAGCGTGCATACCGGGACCACCTTTATCAGCGACCGTGAACTCGTCGATGGGCGTTGGCACACTTTGCACGTCGCTACCCAGGTACACGGCAAAGCCGTGCTCTTCAAGAGGATCGACTATAACCTCGACCTCAAGCGGGGGGACTTCCAGGTCCTCGACCAGAACATCACGGTGCCGCAAGCGGCAGCGCTGCTTCTGCACTGAGTCTTCGGAAGTAGAGCATTTTCACCGATAGTGTGATGTTCGGGAGAACCACCTCAGAAGTGTCATCTCGACCGTAGCATGATGGTTTTATCGTCATGCGCAGTGGAGAGACCTGCAGTTTGTTTGTGCAGGCGATAGTGCCGATACCAGCAACCTGCAGGTCTTGACGCAAAGCGTGCCACAAAAATTTGCACCGCGCTCTGCAACCTGCAGGTCTCTCCGCTGCTGCGGCAAAAAGCGCCGCCTTCGGTCGAGATGACAAATCTGAAGTGATTTAGGGTCACATTTGAGCATTTTGTGGGCACTTTCGAAAAATCCTCCCTCCCCCAAACATTTTGCATTCCGAAGGCCCTTCTTTTGCGTATAGATAGATGAACGCGCATGAGCATGCAAGCGACGGAGTTTCGAACGCTGGTCGAGGCACACCAGAAGATGGTGTTCTCCATTGCTCTGCGCGTAACGGGAGAGTACGGTGCGGCCGAGGAGGTCGCGCAGGATGTCTTTCTGGAGCTGTATCGCGGGTCCGAGCGGCTGACGAGCGAAGACCATGTGCGCTTCTGGCTGCGGCGAGTGACCGTGCATCGCGCCACGGATGCGTTACGGCGAAAATCGCGCCAGCCGGAGGCTGTCGCGGAAGAATGGATGGAAGATCAGCACGTCGAGGATGACGGCGCCCGGATGGATCCCGGTGTTGTGGCCCGTTTGGAGGAGTTGTTGCAGGCGCTGCCGGAGCCGATGCGCGTCGCCGTGGTGCTGCGATATCAGGAAGAGATGTTGCCGGACGAGATTGCGAAGCTGCTGAGCCAGCCGGTGGCGACGGTGAAGAGCAACCTGCAGCGCGGTCTGCAGTTGATGCGTCGCAAGGCAGCGGTGACGATGAAGGAGTATGTACGTGGACAGGCCTGAAGAAAGAACGAGCGAACTCGGGGAGTCGAAGATGGACGAGTTTGAAGAGCAGTTAGTGCGCCAGTTGCGAAGGGTCGACGCTCCGGAGGGCTTTGCCCTCCGTGTACTGGATCGTGTGTCAGAGGGTGCGGCGCGAAAGACGCCCCTGCTCGCCAGGGTATTGACGATGCCCGCGTGGAGTTTCAAGCCGCGTGTCTGGGTGGGAGGAGCGATTGCTGCTGCCCTGGTATTGGGATGCTTTGCCGCCGAACAGGTCCGCGTCAGGCAGCAGCAGGAGAGGGCGGAGCTGGCGCAGCAGCAGTTTGATACGGCGATGCGCGTGACCGATCACGCCCTCGACCAGACGCGAGCGCATCTGGAGCGCGCAGGGTTCAAGTTAGGCGATTGAGAGAGAAAATTAGGCGAGAACGATGCCGAGATGAGGTAAAGAACGATGACAAAGAAGCTTTGGTTGAGTTTGACGATGGCGGTGGCGATGACGGCGGTTCTGCCGGCCCACGCGCAAAGGGTGCTTCCGGTATCCCTGGCGGAGCCTGCGGGCGAGCCGCCGCAGGTAAAGGACGGCTTGCTCGAGGGTACGGAGAAGTTCGCGCAGGGCGCCAAAGAGGTGACCGAAGTAAATATGGATAAAAATATGCTCGGTATGGTCCCCAAGGGCGATTCTGGGATGGCGAGCAGAATGGACTTCATCGTGGTGCACTCGTACACCTACGACAAGCCTGGAATGTATCGCATGGAAGACGTCGATGTCTTCCGCAAGAGGTTGACTGACGGAAGCTGGAACTGCTTCGTGCATACTCGCGATAAGGACGGTTCTACGGATATCTGCACGCGGTCGGGGGACCATGGTGATAGCAACGAGATGGTCATCATGACAGCGGAGCCGCTGGAGTTGACGTTTATACACCTGCGCGGGAAGGTGTCGATGAGCGATCTCGGCAAGATGAGCAGCTCGATGAGCATGTCGTCCGATACGTCTAAGTCGAAAGATAAGGACAAGGATAAGTAGTCGCTCCGAGCGCGGCCAAAAACAAGCAAAAGCCTTGACGCAACGGGCGCAACGTTGCGCAAAAGAAGCGCCACGGGAGCCGTCGCGCTCCTTTGCGTTTCTTCGCGCCCGTTGCGTCAAAGCTTTTCAGGGTTTCCGAAGCAGCACTGTCGTCATAAGCAAATAGCTGCGGCACCCTTCTAGAATGAAGGGTGATGTCACTTAAATTTGAAGTTGCAAATACGACGGAGCAAGGCGGCCGGCGCGCCGAGCTCTCGTTGCCGCACGGCGTGGTGCAGACCCCGGTGTTTATGCCCGTAGGCACAGCCGCAACCGTGAAGGCCGTCCCACAGGATGCCCTGGAAACGCTGGGCGGCCGTGGCGCCGAGATCATTCTCGCCAATACCTACCACTTGTATCTGCGTCCGGGGCACGAACTGATTCGTTCCCTTGGCGGAGTGCACAAGTTCATGAGCTGGCGCAGGCCCATGCTTACCGACTCCGGTGGTTTTCAGGTGTTTTCGCTGGCCAAACTACGCAAGATCACCGAAGACGGCGTCGAGTTCCGCTCCCACCTCGATGGCTCCAAACACTTCTTCTCTCCCGAACACTCCATGACGGTGCAGATCGCGCTCGGCGCGGACATCATGATGGTCTTCGATGAGTGCGTCGAGACCCCGGCAAGCTGGGAGCGCACCCGCGACTCGATGGCCCTGACGCATGCCTGGGCCGCACGCTCGAAGGCGCATTGGGAGGCACATCGACACGAAGTCCCGTGGCATGAGGAACGCCATGGCCAGCACCAGGCGCTCTTCGGCATCGTCCAGGGAGGCATGTACGCCGACTTGCGCAGAGAATCCGCCGAGCGGCTCGTCGAGATGGACTTTCCCGGTTATGCGATTGGCGGCCTCGCGGTGGGCGAGCCACGCGAGGTCACGCGCGAGATGATTGCGCTCACGCTCGAGCATCTGCCCAAAGACAAGCCGCGTTATGTGATGGGTGTCGGCTACCCCGACGAGATTGAAGAGTACGCCCGCATGGGTGTCGACATGATGGACTGTGTGCTGCCTACGCGCGCCGGGCGTCACGGCCTGCTCTTCATCCGCGAAGAACCCAACGACCGCACCAGCCCTGTCGTCCGGCTGAACATCAAGAAGCAGGACAACGCCGCAGATCAGCGCCCCATCGACGCAGGCTGCAAATGCAGCGTATGCCAACGCTATACCCGCGCCTATCTGCGGCATCTCTTTGCCAGCGGCGAGCCTTTAGGAGCAACACTAAACTCGATCCACAACCTGGCGTTTTATCTGGAGACAATGGAGCGCGTGCGCGGAGATCTGGCACGTAACTAGCTGTGATTGCTCTTGCTTTTCTGGTTTGTCATTCCGAGCGAAGTGAGGAACCTGCTTTCTCCCGTTCTTTGCTTGTATAGCCCGGGAGGCCCGTAGGCAAGAACTGGAAGAAGGTGGCTCGTGCTGGCGCATGCCATTTGTGATGGCACCAGCAAAACGGGAGAAAGCAGGTTCCTCGGCTATGCCTCGGAATGACAAGCCAGAAAGACAAAAGTAAGAACAGAGCTAATTATTTTATTCGTCTACACCGCAAGAATCGGCCCCACGAGCCTGACTATGGTCGCTGCGATCTCCTCGGAAGGAACTCGATCCGGAGTCAGCATCCACTCCTTCGCGGCTCCAAAGATGGCCCAGCTTACGGTGGAGGCGATGAGCTCCGGCGAGTCGCCGGAGGTGGGCGGATGCTGCTTGACTCCCTCAAGAATCATCTTCCGCACGACAGCGATCACGGCAGACTCCAGATGCGGCTCCATCTGCCGTTGGCGCTCGCACTCCGAGCGCGGCAGCTGGGCCAGATAATCGCAGACTCCTAAGGCAAAGTGGTACAGCGCCGATGCGCATGTCCCGTTGAAGGTGACGCCGCGGTCTGCCAGTAACTGATGAAATCTAGCCCCAACCATGCACTCGAAGAGGGCAAACTTATCGGGATAGTGCGCGTAGAAGGTCGCCCGGTTGACGGTCGCCTCGTCGGTGATGTCCTGCACCGAGATCTTTTCGAACTCTGTGGACTCCAGCAACTTCCCCAGCGCCCGCTGTAGCAGTTCGCGGGTGCGTTTGACCCGGGGATCGACGAATTCTATACAGGCATCAGGCATGGCTACTTCTATTAGATTACATTTTGTTGCAAAAGCAACAAATGTTGTGTTTCTATAAGTCAACAGGTGTCGTTTAGGCATCTACTGTTGTAAAGGAGATCTACCCGAATGCCCACACTACTCCATCTCGACTCCAGCCCCCTTGGCGAAGCTTCCGTATCCCGCCACCTTACCAGCGAGTTCGTCAAGAACTGGAAGAAGACAAACCCCAACGGCAAAGTCATCACGCGCGATCTCACGACCAGTGGCCTGATCTCCATCAACGCTGCGTGGATCGGTGCGGCCTTCACTCCCAAGGAATCGCGGACCCCGGAGCAGAACGAAGTGCTCGCGCTTTCTTCTACTCTGCTGGCTGAGCTTAAAGAGGCTGACGAGTACGTCTTCGGCGTTCCGATGCACAACTTCGGCATCCCCAGTGTTCTCAAGCTATGGATTGACCAGATTGCCCGCGCTGGTGAGACCTTCGCCTATGTCGATGGTGCTCCAAAGGGTCAGCTGACGGGCAAGAAGGCCCACTTCCTTCTTGCGACCGGCGGCGTCTATGGGGCAGGCACAGCGATGGCGTCGTATAACTTTGTAGAGCCCTATTTGCGTACCGTCTTCGGCTTCCTCGGTGTCGTTGATACAAGCTTCCAGACCGCCGGTGGCGCTGCGGCGCTCAGGCAGGGGGCCGACCGCGAGGCGTTCCTGCTGCCGCACCTGGAAGAGATTCGGGCCAAGTTCGCAGTGAACTAGAGCAGAATTCCTATAGATATACCCAAAGGCAATGATTTGGACGGCGCTTTTCCCAAGAAAAGCGCCACTCCTAAGCTCTTTCCGGGGGGATAGTAATAGGAATGCTGCTCTAACGTCGCTTCTGCGACGGATTTCATTCGGAAAGGACTCGCCATGAAAATCGTCTATTTAGTCGTACGTCTTCTGCTGGCCCTGGTCTTCGTGATCTTTGGGCTCAACGGATTTCTGCACTTTATCCCGCAACCTCCCCCGTCCGGACTCGCCGGGCAGTTCCTGGGAGCGCTGTTTGTCTCGCACTATTTGGTGGTTGTCTTTGTGCTGCAACTGCTCTCCGGATTGCTGCTGCTGATCAATCGCTATGTCCCGTTGGCCCTCACTCTGTTGGGGCCGGTCATCTTCAACATCCTCTTATTCCACTCGTTCATGGCTCCTGCCGGTCTGCCGATGGCTTTCATCGTGACCGTGCTCTGGCTAGTGACGGCGTGGGGCGTGCGTTCGGCGTTCGCGGGGATCTTCCATCAGAACGTGGAACCGCAGTAATCCAGGAGCATCTCAGTAAAGCTTCGAACGGCCCACCCTTTCGGGTTTCGCGAAAGGGTGGGCCGTTTTTTGCAGACTGCTCATCAGGTGGCTTTAGTGATACGCTCTTGCTCTAATGAGCACCGATAGAGAATGGAAACGGCTCTGCGAACTTTATGCGGAGAAGAGCGATGAGGATCTGCTGGATCTGCACGAGAACCGCAGCGAATTAACCGATGCAGCGCAGCAGGCGCTTGCGCAGGTCCTGAAAGACCGCAGGCTGTCCCCACAGCCTTTGCCAGTCGAGTCGAATGCCGCTGCAAATGCGCCGGATATATCGCCGGATGAAGAGGGTGAACTTCTGGACGCAGATGAGGTCTGCGTTTACACCTTCGACGATGCGTTTCAAGTGAGCCAGGCCTTACAACATCTCCAGAACGCCGGCATCGAGCATCGTGTCGTCGACTGGAACGAGTTCACTCAGAAGAGCCCGCTCTACAGGTCCAGCGTGCGGCTGGGGATTATCGTCTATCGAGATCAGGAACAAACTGCAAGAGCCATCCTGCAAGATGCAATGGGCTTATTTCCTGCGCCCGAGGGGAGTGATCCCTTCGCCGAGCTTGCAGGCCTGATGCAGGTAGGCATCTTTGAACGGGCCGACGCTCTGGTCGTGGCACAGGTGCTGGGCGAGGCCGGTCTCTCCTTCGTCTGGAACGATGATCGCGACGATCCCCGTGCGACCGGAGAGGATGTTTCGATTGAAGTCCGCGGAGCGAGATTGGAAGACGCGCAAAAGCTAGTGGAGGAACGTCTTTCCGCGGGGCCTCTCACAAAGCACTCGTAAGTTCCATAGAGATCGTCCGAGCCAGCGACTTCGTCGTCCTCCACCAGACCACCAGCAGCACGAGCGCCGCCGCGGTCAGCGCGATCAATAGTCCCCCCCATAATCCGACGGCGCCGAGATGCGCGCGAAACGCCAGCAGTGCTCCAAGCGGCATGCCGATCAACCAGTAGCAGACGATCTGCGTATACAGCGAAGCGGTAGTGTTGCCCGCGCCGCGCAACGCGCCGGAGGCGGTGATCTGGATGCCGTCGAAGAACTGAAACCCAGCGGCTATTGCCAGCAGCGGCACAGCTGCGGCGATGACGCCAGCATCTGGCGTAAAGATACGCGCGACCTGTGCCGGAATCGTAAGAAACATAACCGAAGCGGCGAGCATGAACCCCGCTCCCGCTGCAATACCGCTCCATCCGGCTGCTGCCGCCTGCGCGTACGTGGCAGCACCGGTGCGGATACGTCCAATCGCATGGCCCACGCGCACAGCAGTGGCCGACGAGATAGCGAGCGGCACCATAAACGTCGTGCTGGCGCACTGCAGCGCGACCTCGTGTCCCGCCAGCGACAGCGGCCCCAGTGTCGCGATGAGCGACGTAACCAGCGCAAAGATTGCGATCTCGATAAACAGCGATGCTCCCGCCGGAGCACCCAAAAAAAACAGTTTGCGTAGATGCTGGAGTTCGATGCGCCGCGAAACAGTGCGCAGGCCATAACCGTTCCTGCTGTCGGCCCATAAAACGGCGAAGAGCAGCACCGCCATAAGATACAGCCGTGCAAAGCTGGTCGACCACGCCGAACCGGTAACCCCGAAGGCCGGAATCGCGAGCGCATGCGCGCCGATCTGCCAGCGATGTCCGAACATCAGCAACCAGTCTCCGGCAACGTTCACTAAGTTGGCGGAGATCAGCGCGAAGGCGATCGGGCGGCCGTGGTGCGCGGCCTGCAGATAACGCCGCAGCGTGAAGTAGAGCAACAGCGGCAGCGTGCCGTAGTTCAGTCCCCACATTGCCGGAACCGCTTGCGCCAGCACCCTGCGATCGACCGGCATATGCATCAGCAGCGCCGGGCCTGCGGCGAACAACCCCATCAGCACCGCGCTGAGCAGAACAGCCATAACGAGGCCGTGCAGCAGCCAGCGATTGGCCTGTTGCAGTTGCTTCGCGCCGAACGCCTGGGAGATCAGTGTGTCCAGCCCCAGCAGAATGCCGCCCACCCCAAACACCAGCGTATTGAAGAGCACCTGCGCGAGCGCGCCGGCAGACATCGCGATCGCCGAATGCGGCAACCGTCCCACCATGATCGTATCGACCAACGACATCGCAACCCAGCCTAACTCGCCGAGAATAAGAGGCAGAGCAAGCTTCAGGAGCGGAGGCAGTTCATGTCGAATATCGGTGGAGCGCATGAGCTAGGGTATCGCAGTGTAACGAGTCTTCGCGTCTGTGTTGCTGCAAGGTTAAGCGGCAGGGGGGATTGAGTCACACGCGCCTTCTGATGCGTCCAATCGACAGAAGCACTACTGTGAACTGACAACCATGAATGCCTGCCGTTCCACGAGGAGAGCCAAATGACCACACCCGCACCTGTCTCGCTGATACCGCCCTTCACGCTGGAGACAGCGATCCAGAAGGTACGTCGCGCCGAGGATGGCTGGAACTCACGCAACCCCGAGCAGGTATCACTGGTCTATACGCCGGACAGCCGCTGGCGCAATCGTGATGAGTTCATCAATGGCAGAGAGCAGATTGTGCAGTTCCTCACGCGAAAGTGGAAGAAGGAACAGGAGTATCGGCTGATCAAAGAGCTGTGGGCCTTCACCGGCGATCGCATCGCGGTACGTTTTGCCTACGAGTGGAAAGACAGCTCCGGAGCCTGGTTTCGCTCCTATGGCAACGAGAACTGGGAGTTTGATGCGGCCGGCCTGATGAAGGCGCGTCATGCCTCCATCAACGATCTCGCGATCGCAGAAGCAGATCGCCTCTTTCACTGGCCCCAGGGCCGTCGTCCGGACGAACATCCAGGCTTGAGCGATTTGGGCCTGTAAGAATCTAAGCGACCAGCTTGCCTGCTTCGGAGGAGATCCCATCCAGCACGTTCCCGATCGCAGCCTGGGCATCCACTAAAGGCTCCTGCGTGTCCTCGATCCGGCTCATCATCAGAGCTCCTTCGAGCGTGGCGATGATCGTATTGGCAACACTCAGGGGCTTTGTATTCTCACGTATCTCCCCGCGTTGAATGCCGGCCTCAATAATGGCGCTGAGCCTCGCCTTCCAAGCCAGAAACGCATCCCGTGCCAGTTGGCGCAGCACAGGATTGCCGTCGTCAGAGTCGATGGCGGCATTCATCAGCGGACACCCGCCCGGCATAATCGAAGGCGTCTCCACAAACCGTTTCACCGCAAACCGCAGCTTCTCTAAGGAGCTATCAATGTGCCCCAGATCGTCCGTTCGCGTCCTTACCGACCGCGACAGCGCGAACTTGAGCGCCTCTGCCGCCAACTCCTCTTTGCTGGAGAAGTGCCGGTAAAGCCCGCCCTTCTCTAACCCGGTGGCGTCCATTACGTCCTGCATGGAGCATCCCGAAAACCCCCGGCGATTGAAGATCGGCGCAGCCGCCTCAATGATCCTCTGCCGTGTCAGCTCGCCTTTGGCCATCGCAAAACCTCCGAGAAGAAGAATACGAAAAAAAGACGCATCGGTCTCTTCTCTGCTGAATCAGATGTATGAAGCGACCGATCAGTCTCTAAATTATTAAGCCCGATCAGTCTCGAAAATTATTAAGTATGAGGAGTCGTCCGTGGCCACAGCCGTTGCCCCACTGCCCCAGAACGCCGCGCCGCGTGCCGCCGCCCTCGTTCCCACGATCAATCCGTGGGTTGTGGCGCTTACTGTCACCCTCGCAACCTTTATGGAGCTGCTCGACACCTCCATCGCAAACGTCTCCCTTCCTTATATTGCCGGTGGTCTGGGCCGCTCCTTCGACGAGGTCACCTGGATTCTTACGACCTACCTTGTAGCCAATGCAGTCGTTCTCCCGATGTCGGCGTGGCTCTCCCGCGTCTTTGGCCGCAAGAACTATTACATGGCCTGCGTCACGCTGTTCACGATCACGTCCTTCTTCTGTGGCATCGCGCCGACTCTCGGTTTCATGCTCATGGCCAGAGTTCTGCAGGGAATTGGCGGCGGTGGCCTCGCACCGGTCGAGCAGGCCATCCTGGTCGACACCTTTCCTCCCGCCAAACGCGCGACTGCCTTTGCGCTCTATACCGTGGCGATCGTCACGGCGCCCGCCATCGGGCCGGTGCTCGGCGGTTGGATCACCGACAACTACAACTGGCGCTGGGTCTTCCTGATCAACATTCCCATCGGCATCCTTTCGCTCTTCCTGACCAACCGCTTCGTTCACGATCCGCCCTCCTTTGCGGAGGAACGCAAGTCGGTACGCTCTGTCGACGGCAAGCTCCGGGTCGACGGCGTCGGCATCGCGCTTATCGGCCTTGGTTCGGCGGCGCTTGAAGTCTTGCTCGATCGCGGGCAGATCGACGATTGGTTCGGCTCGAGCTTTATCTGCTGGATGTTCGCGATCGGGATCACCTGCCTGGGCGTTGCCATCTTCTGGGAGTGGAACCACCCCGACCCGGTCATCGAGCTTCGCCTGCTCAAGGTGCGCAACTTCGCCATCTCGAACATCTTTTACTTCGTCTTTGGCTTCGGTCTCTTCGCCTCCACGACGATGATCCCGCAGATGCTGCAATCGCTCTACGGATATCGCGCTATCGATGCGGGTCTGGTACTTGGGCCGGGGGCCTTTGTGATCACACTGCTGGCTCCGGTCGGTGCGCAACTCGTCCAGCGGGGCATCATCCACCCCCGCATCCTGCTCTTTGGAGCCGTCATGGTGGTGGGGCTGTCCTTTATTCACTACAGCCACTTCAATCTTGCTACCGACTATCGCCACTACGCCCTGGCCCGCGCCCTGCAGGGGCTGGGTTATGCGTTCTTCTTCGTTCCGCTCTCCGTTCTTTCGTACTCGCAGCTGCGGCCCGACCAGAATAATAAGGCGTCCTCGCTCACCAACTTCTTCCGCAACTGGGGAGGCAGCTTCGGCATTGCCTTTGTGACGACCATGAGCGAGCGCCGCCAGAACTTCCACCAGGCTACGGTGGGTTCCAACCTGACACCGTCATCGCCGTTCCTGCAGCAGGGGGTGCGGCAGACCGCGGCCTATCTGCAATCGCACGGCTTCTCCCACGCGGATGCCCTTAATGCCGCGTATGCCCGCTACTACGACCAGTTAGGCGCGCAGACTCGTCTGCTGGCCTTCATGGATTGCTTCCATATCATCGGCCTCATCACGCTCATCGCTGCGCCCCTCGTCCTGCTGACGAAGAATTTCAAACTCGGCGGCAAAGCCCCGGCAGCGCATTAAGGGAGTAACGAAAGAGTTAAGGGCAGAGGCTTCAGTAACGTTCACGAGTCTTTGAAATCGTATCCTTTAGACAAAACAGGCAAACGATACTGTTCGAAATCTGAGTGCTTCATGCGGAACTCTGGCCGCAAATAGATTGCTTGTTTCCCTATCCAAGCCTCGGCTCGCAGGTGTAGAATCCGCTCAAGCATAATATATTTTTCGTGAATCAAGGACTTTCGTCCTTGACATGGGCTATGATCTCCAACACTGTAGTCAATGGGTTATTGTCTGTCTGTCGCATGTTAGCGAACTAATGTACCAATACCCACCGCTGTCGGGCCACGCTTCAAATCAATCAATCGGGTCATCTTTACAGCTGTATTTCAGCTGTTTTTCAGTTGTGCTGTCGGGTCCTCACAGTTCTCGGGGCCTTAAACCTCTGCCTCAAGTCGTCTGCAGATTGCGGACTTGAAGGCTTTTACTTAGGGAGATTCTTATGAAAATCCACCGTTTATCGCTTCCCGTCACCGTTAGCCTCGCTGGACTGATGGGCGTCCTCGGCTTGAGCGGGTGCTCGGCCAATTTTTCTGGCGATTCATCGAGCGTTCAAGATAGCACCGCTGTCCTCAAAGGTAATGTGCATGGCGGTCAGCAGCCTCTGGTTGGTTCTCACGTCTACATGTATGAAGTCGGGACGGGCGGGTATGGCACGGCAGCCACCTCCATCCTGCATGCCTCTTCGAGCACGACTTCCGATGGTACAAACTTCTACGCCACAACGGATGCAGCCGGCGACTTCGATGTGTCTGGAGCCTATACCTGCACCGCTGGCTCTCAGGTCTATCTCTACTCCATAGGTGGCGATGCCAGCGGTAAAGGCCTCGGCAGCAACACGGGAGCAGGGCTGATCACCACGGTTGGCCAATGCATCGCCGGTAACACCTTCCCGAGCTCCGTCACGTTTGTGTACATGGACGAGGTAAACACCATCGCCACTGCATACGCACTGGCGGGCTTTGCCACGGATGCCACGCACATCGCCAGCTCTGGTACTGCGCTGGCCCTGACAAACCTTGCCAACGCCTTTGCGAACGCTCTCAACATTGGAAACCAGACCACCGGACTTGCGCAGACGACGACGGCGGCGGGCAACGGAACGGTTCCTTCTACGAAGATCAATGCACTGGCCGACATCCTGGGTGCTTGCATCAATACAACCACCGGCTCCTCGCAGTGCTCGACGGTCTTTACCAACGCTCCGAACGGCAGTGGCACGGCACCCACGGATACGGCGACGGCAGCTATTAACATCGCTCAGCATCCTGGAACCAACGTTGCAGCCCTGTTCGGCCTGGTAAACAGCTCAGGTCCCTTCCAGCCGACCATTGGCTCAGTGACCGACTTGAGCATTGGCATTGTCTATAGCAGCACCGCTATCAATGCACCCTTTAGCGTCGCCATTGATGCTGGAGGCAATGCGTGGCTTGCTAATAGTTCCGGCAATACCCTTACCAAGCTCAGCCCCGCTGGCGCGGTTCTGTCCGGTACCGGCTATGGCAGCGCTTCCACCCTTAGTGCACCCTTCAGTCTCGCTATTGATGGGACAACCGGCACTGTCTGGGCGGCAAACCAGGGCAATAACAGCGTCACGAAGTTCCCCAGTACGGGTGGTGCTGGCACAGTCTTTTCCGGCAACGGCATCGACTCGCCCAAAGACCTCTCCGTCGATAACCTAGGCAATCTTTGGATTCCCGATCAGGGACTACTCGGACTCCTCCTTCCCAACATCGCGAAGATCACCCGCACAGGCACCGCAGCCACCTCGACTGTTTCAAGTCTGTTGGGTTCACCGGTAGGAACTGCTATCGATGGCTCGAATAATCTCTGGGCTACGTACTCTGCGCTGACCGACGTCACTGATTACAATACGACTGCCAAGTCGTCCACAACGTACCTTCTTGCTGGTGGCCTCGCTGGTGGTAACGAAATCGCGATCGACAACAATGAAAACGTCTGGTGCACCGCCGGTGGCGTGCTCGGTCTCTTGAGCGGCGTCAGCTTGATCACCAACGGTGGCGTAACCATTGGGGATTACACTGCCTCTCTCCTCACAGCCCCTGTAGGCATCGCCGTTGATGGTGCTAACAACGCCTGGATTACCAATACCGGTACGAATGTCCTTGTCGAACTCGCCACGAATGGTTCGGCCATCTCGCCCAGGTCTCCCGCCTCTGGTTACCTGGTCCCCGGCATATCCGGCGGAGCCAACAACGTTGCCGTTGATGGTGCTGGCGATGTCTGGGTACCCAACAGCGCCGGTGCCAGCGTTACCGAACTGATCGGTATCGGTTCACCGGTCGTTACCCCACTGGCGGCAAGCATTACCGCTCCTTACACTGCACCTTCCTCCAAGCCCTAAGAGTTTGGAAGATTGTTCTTCAGCCTGTAGTGCCGACATCCGGCGCTACAGGCTTTTTCTTTGCTCCTCGCCCTCCCTGCAAACCCTGGGCAGTTCTAGGGCATGTCATCAAATTTTGCCGTCCTTCTACTGCGGGGTGCTACAAAAGCCTTGAAGCGACGGGCGCAACGGTTCGCGACGATATGCAACGGCTGTAGTGCTTAGGATAAGCATTTTTCCCAAATACAAAGGCCGTCGCGTTCCTTTGCGAAACGTTGCGCCCGTTGCGTCAAGGCTTTTGCAATGCCCGCGGCGGAAGGACGGCGGTGCATCCAATGTCTTCCTGTCATAGCAGTAGATGTATGGCCGGCATTCATCCTGAACGCATTCTGAACAACAGTTGATGAAGCGCCTCAGTAGAGGACACCTACTCTATAGATAAAGCGGCTCTGAACTCACACCCTTCTGCTTTTGGCACACAATACACCGCCCAATCGTGCGATTTCCTTGACATCACCGCTCCGCTACGCGATGCTTAATCCTCAGGTGCGATTGGCTGGGAACGGCAGACGTGTGTCTGGACCTCGTGTCCGGAATGCGACCCGGTTCCGGCGCTTGTCCATGTGGGCAGCAGAATCCCCGAAAACTTTATGAAAGACGTGGCCAGGCTCGAGCCTTCATCTCGGCGTGTCCTGCCACGGCAGCAGGGCGTGCATTGAGCTTTCTCGCGTTAGCGTTGGCGGCCGGTTTCGGCGGCTTTGGGTCGTTTGGCAGTCTGCCATTGTTAGTGGTGATGTTTGTTGCCATGTATCTTCTGCTCATTGTGCCTAATCAGCGCAAGCAGAAGCAGTGGCAGGCGATGCTGGCGCAGGTGAAGTCCGGCGATAAAATCACCACCAATGGCGGCATGCGTGGCACGGTCGTCAGCGTCAAGGACGATGTGCTGGTCATTCGCACCCAGCCCGATGGTGTGAAGTTCGAGATCGTTCGCAGCGCTATCGCGGCGGTCACCACCGACGAAGACACAAAAGCATAAGCACGGCGGAATATCGTTTGTGCGGCATTGCTGTGGCCGAAAGCTGTTGCCACAGTTCGCCAGGGACCACAAAGTTTCGCAAGGGAAAACGTAAAGGCCGCGATGAGTTACAGGTCGCGGAATCTTGAAGGAACAACAATAAGATGGGCAAGAATCTGGCCGGCAAAACAGGCTTCATTATCGCGGTACTGGTGATCTGCATCTTCGGGATCTTCGGCATTCCACACAGTACCGGTAAAGGCTTTGGCGACTCGCTGAAGACCAGCATCACCGATCGCATCCACCTTGGGCTCGACCTGCGCGGTGGCACGCATCTCGTGCTGCAGGTGCATGTGGCAGAGGCTGTCAACAGTGCTACGGATCGCGATGTCCAGCATCTACATGACGAGCTTGCCAGCACGGGCGCTACAGTGGCTAAGGTCGATCTCGCGCATCCGGAGACAATCACTGTCTCAGGTTTCCAGCCGACGCAACAAAGCGCGGTCCACGATGCGGTCACGGCCAATGAATATGCGTCGTATGACGTGCTGAACGCTCCTGGTGGAGGCTATCAGCTCACCATGAAGCAGTCAGCCATTCGCGATCTCGAAACCCGCACGCTCGAGACCTCCATCGACACCATACGAGATCGCATTGATAGCCTCGGAACGCTTGATCCTTACATTGGGAAATATGGTCTTGGCGAAGACCAGATCGTTCTGGAAATCCCCGGCATCGATGATCCCGTCCGCATCCAAAAGCTCATTGAGGCTACGCCGAAACTCGAAATCCATGCGGTCGTCAGTGGGCCGTATAACGACGAGCAGGATGCGATGACCAGGCTCAACGGCATCATTCCTCCCGACCAGGAACTGCTCAAGGGTTCGAATGGTACGGGCGGCCCCGATCTGGTCTATCTGCTGCAGCGTGCGTCGATTGTGGAAGGTACCGACTTCAAGCGAGCGGAGGCCTCGCAGGACGAGAATGGCCGTCCCGACATCCACTTCAACCTGACGGCAGATGCCGGTGAACGCTTCTACAAGTACACCGATGCGAATAAGGGCACCGGCCAGATGGCCATCACCCTGGATAACCACATTCGCGAGGTCGCCACCATCGAGGGGGCGATTCGAGACGATGGCCGCATTACAGGTGGCTTCACGCAGATCCAGGCAGAGGATCTGGCGCACAAACTCAGTACAGGTTCATTGCCTGCATCGATTTCGTATACCGAAACGCGTTCCATCGGCTCAACGCTTGGCGCGGCCAGCATTCATGCGGGAATCGTTGCCGCCGTTGCCGGCATGTTGGCGGTTATGGCCTTCATGCTCTTCTACTATCGCGGCGCGGGAATCAATGCCGATCTGGCACTCTTCCTCAACCTCGTGATCCTGCTCGGGTTTATGGGCTTTACGGGATCGACGCTTACGTTGCCCGGTATCGCTGGTGTCATCCTGACCATCGGTATGGGCGTCGACTCGAACGTGCTGATCTTCGAACGCATTCGTGAAGAGCTTCGCCTCGGTAAGACTGCCGCTGCAGCCGTGCAGGAGGGCTTTGCCCACGCCTGGGTCACGATCGTCGATACACACGTCACAACGGTCGTCTCTGCCGGCATCCTGTTTATCTTCGGCACCGGCCCGGTCAAGGGTTTTGCTGTGACGTTGGTCTTCGGTCTATTGGCCAATATCTTTACCGCCGTGTTTGTCTCGCGCACGATCTTCGATTACCTGCTTAGCAAGAAGGAACGCGGCGCGGCGCTATCGATTTAGTTAGTGCTATTAGCCGTTAGCTCTCAGTGAAGACGGCAAAGAAAAGGCTAGAAGCTAGCGACTAAAAGCTAGCAGCTCAAGGATTGAAACGTGGAACTGTTTCGTAGCTCAAATATCGACTGGTTGGGGAAGAAGTGGTACTTCCTCAGTTTCTCACTGATCTTTTCGATCGCCGGTGTCCTCAGCATGGTGTTCTGGCACCATATTCCGTTGGGTGTCGACTTCAAAGGCGGCACCCAGATCACTGTTCGTTTCGACCAGACGCCGAATATAGACCACATCCGCCACGCCATCGAGGCTTCGGGCATCAAGGACCCAACGATCCAGCGCATCTCTGGCGCGAACGGTGCGGCGTCCACGGACGCCATGATTACGCTGCCTGAGTCGACCGCGAGCGACAGTGCCCATGACCAGGGTCGTGCTGCTGTCGAAGGCGCGCTGAACGCGAACTATCACGACTCCAGCTTCTCCGTGCAGCAGGTTGACATCGTCGGCCCAACCGCCGGCAAACAACTCCAGCACACGGCCTGGCTGGCGACGATCTACTCGCTGATCGGCATGTTGGTCTACCTCTGGTTCCGGTTCGAACTCATCTATGGCGTGGCAGCCGTCGTAGCGGTCTTCCATGACACGCTCATCACCGTCGGTTTCTTCAGCCTCTGGAACAAGGAGATCTCCCTCACGGTCATCGCAGCCATCCTGACGCTGATCGGTTACTCGATGAACGACACCATTGTGGTCTTCGACCGTATCCGTGAGAATCTCGCCTCCAATCGGCGCGAATCGCTCTCCGATGTGGTCAACCGCAGCATCAACCAGACGCTGAGCCGGACCGTCATCGCCTCTGGCCTGACCTTCCTCACAGTCCTCAGCCTGTTCCTGTTCGGCGGAGAGGTGCTGCACGGCTTCTCCTTCGCCCTGGTGGTCGGCATCCTGATCGGCACGTACTCCTCGATCGCGGTCGCCGCTCCGATGCTGGTTGCCTATCAGGACTGGCGCGCCAAGAGCGGCAAGAAGGCCACGCTGCCCGCAGCACGGGGCGGACGGCGGTAAGGTCGACTCCTGCTTCAAGTAACGGCCCTCGCGCTTAGCGCGAGGGCCGTTTGCTTTCCCGGAAGCCAGCTGCGAAGGGACGGCGTATCCCAGCCCGTACAACGGTTGTCTTTACAAGCCCACCCCCAACCCTGTCATTTCGACCGACCAACGGGAGTGGAGAAACCCCTGTATTTCGCGAATGCCTGCGCTACTGAAGAAGCCAAAGGGGCACGCTACTTGCCACAGATGCCTGTCGTCAACCGCAAAGTGAGTTCTTGCTGCTAACAAGCGTGTCCTTGGGGACATCGCAAAATACAGGGGTTTCTAGACGCAGAGAGCGCCACAACCATTTGCATCACGCTCTACACCTAGGGGTTTTCTCCGCTCCCGTTGGTCGGTCGAAATGACAGGTTTGGAGGATAGGTTTGGAAGACAACTAGTAGTCGTGGGGAGGAAATATGACACCGCTTCGGGGCTGTGTCCCGTGACATTCTCCTTTCCTGGAAAAGTTACGCAAAGGTTTTCTGCCAGGAAATCCACAACTTTGGGGTCGCATCCTCTGGCTAATCTTCATTTTCGCCGCGGAGCTCCTCAAATGCATCCAATTTAAGGTAGGATTGGCAGCAAGTAACAAAACCAACTGTCTCTCCGGCAAGTCAATAGCAAGTCGGGAACAATTTAATTCGTTGTGGTGTCTAAGGCAGTAGCTATCCCTCGCGGGACCGAGGTTGCATATGTTTGAAGACTCAATGATGGAATCCGGCGGCAAGATCAAGACCCAGTCTAAGTACTGGATGATCGCCTCTGCGGCGTTCTGGGGCACTGCCCTGGCGGTCATGATTCTGATTCCGCTGATCTACCCTGAAGCGCTGCCAAAGAACTCGCTGGCAGCTTCGATTGCTGCTCCACCCCCACCGCCTCCACCTCCGCCTCCCCCACCGCCGCCTGCGGCCGTGATAAAGCCGGTTCATATGGTGTCGGAGATCGACCAGGGCCTGCACGCGCCTACCAAGATTCCTAAAGACATCAAGATGCTGAAGGAAGATGCCGCACCTCCGCCCTCGTCTATGGGCGTGGCAGGCATGAGCGGCATGGCCGGTGGCACTGCTGGCGGCATTATGGGCGGTATGGCAGGTGGTACGGGCAGCGGTCCGGCTATCGTAGTCGCCAAACCCAAGCCACAAGGTCCGGCCCGTATCTCAGGCGGTGTAATTGCGGGTAACATCCTCGTCAAGACACAGCCGGTCTATCCTCCGATCGCGCGCGCCGCGCATCAGGGCGGAACGGTGGTGCTCCACGCCATCATCTCGAAGAGCGGATCGATCATGAGTCTTAGCGTCATCAGCGGTCCAGCTATGCTGCAGGGTGCCGCGACCGATGCCGTGAAGACCTGGCGCTACAAACCCTATCTCTTGAACGGCGAGCCCACCGAGGTCGATACGACCATCATGGTGAACTTCAACCTCAACGGCGGCAGCTAGTATTAGGCCGGTACTTTCGCTGGACGGTGTCTCTTGCCGGCCAGCGAGGGTAATCTGCAACTACAATACTCTCGTCCAATGCGGCAGTTTGTTGCAGTTGCCGTACTCTTCAGACCAGGTTCAACCTCGCGCCAGTCCGGCTCGATCAAATCTATTTTTTGCTAAGTTCGTTCAAAGTAACCAGGAGGAAAGAATTCAGTGATTCTCGCTCATCTCACCAACGTTGCTCATGCCCACACCGCCTCGCTCGCCATGTTCTTTCAGGATGCACCTGCTGAAGTCGGCTTTAGCCCCATGCAGCTCTGGAGCCAAATGGGCTGGCCCGCCAAGACGGTCGTTATCATTCTCTTCATCATGTCGATCTGGTCTCTCGCTGTGATCATCGATCGCGCTCTCTACTTCTCCGCTGCCCGCAAGCAGTCGCGTGAGTTTGCTCCCAAGGTTGCAGGCGCCCTCAAGGAGGGCCGTCTCGACGAGGCGATCAAGGTTGCCGATCGCTCCAAGAAGTCGCACCTCGCAGAGGTTGTGACCGCTGGTCTCAGTGAGTTCCGCAGCTTCGGTTCGGGCGGTGCAATCACTGTTGAACAGGTGGAGAGCTCCAAGCGCGCTCTCGAACGTGCCGAGTCCATCACCCACGCCAAGCTGAAGAAGGGTCTCAGCGGTCTGGCCACGATCGGTTCCACCGCGCCGTTCATCGGCCTCTTCGGCACCGTCATCGGCATTCTGAACGCCTTCCGTGAGATCGCAAGCTCGAAGAGTTCCGGTATCGGCGCGGTCGCCAGTGGTATTTCGGAAGCTCTGGTTACGACTGCGTTCGGTCTGCTCGTCGCCATCCCGGCCGTTATGTGCTTCAACTACTTCACCAGCAAGGTGGAAGCATTCGACGTTGAGATGGACAACAGCTCGTCGGAGCTGGTCGACTACTTCATCAAGCAGTCGCATCGCTAACCTGCGCGCCGCTCTGCGGCGTCTCAGTCGAGCAATTACCCTGCGGGAATCACACTGAATCTCTCCGGACGCCGCCAAATGGCGTCCGGAGCCTCCAGCTAAGGTCTCCCCAGAGCTCAGTCAGCCTCAGCCAGACCACGGGCAACACGCCCGGACGGAGTACACTTTTATGGCACAAGCAAAGCGGGAAGAAGGCAAGAAGGTCAACTCGAACATCAACGTGACTCCCATGGTGGATGTCATGCTGGTGCTCCTGATCATCTTCATGGTCGTCACCCCCATGTTGAATCACAGCGTGAACGTCGAGCTGCCTAAGGTTACGGCATCGACCGTGATGGAGAACGCCAGCAAAGAAGATGCGATTAACGTCTCAGTCACTCGCGATGGCAAAACCTTTCTCAACGCCGACCAGGTATCGATCGCGGATCTTGGCGTGAAGGTTGCCGATCTTCTTTCCAAGAAAACGAACCCTGGCGATGACAAATCTGTATATCTGCATGCCGATTCACGTGCCAACTATGGCAAAGTGATGGACACCATTGATGGCGTCCGCGTCGCCGGCGTCAGTCAGCTCAATTTGCTGACCGATATCAACCAGACTAACTAGCAGGATGGGGCGGTTCTATATCGCCACGGTCCGATGGAACTAGCGTTGTAAGACATAAGGAGTATCGATATGGGAATGGGTGCTGGAACAGCGGGTGGATCAGTTTCGGAGATCAACGTTACACCGTTGATCGACGTACTGCTGGTGCTGCTCATCATCTTCATGGTCATTGTTCCGACGACGCCGAGGGGCCTTGAGGCGCTGGTTCCCCAGCCGCCCAAGCAGAACCAGCCGCCTCCGCCGGAAAATACCCGCACCATCGTGGTGGAGGTTACCTCAAGGCCGGGTGGTGGCCCTCCGGGCTGGAAGATCAACGAACAGGACTTCGCCAAGCAGGATATTGCCCCCAAGCTGACCGAGATCTTCGCGACGCGGTCGGAGAAGGTGATGTTCGTCAAGGGCGATGCGGATCTTGACTTCGGCAGTGTTGCTGAGGCCATCGGCTTTGGGCATGCGGCTGATGTGACCAACATCGGCATCCTCACACCACAGGTCATGGCTGGTCACTAAAAGCAGGGTACAGGGATGAGGGCTAGACTCTCATCTCCCGTCACATCGAACGCCCCATCCTCGCGACGATTCATCGTCACAAGGTGGGGCGTATCGCATTTTGTAATAAACTATTTGCAATCAATAACTTACGGGGAAATTGAATCCCCTCTGGCCTGGGCAGGAATTGAGTGTTTACGGCATTCTCCAACAGTGGTGCCTGCACGCGCTACTTCTGAACCTCACGCAACGCTTCGGCCGCTGCACGCAAAATCGCATCGATCTCTGGCTGCCCATGGGCTGTGGAGACGAAAGCCGCTTCGAACTGGCTGGGCGGAAGCCAGACGCCACGCTCCAGCATGGCGCGATGGAAGCGTGCAAAGGCTGCTGTATCGGAGCGGCTTGCAGTGGCGAAGTCCGTGACGGCAGAGGGCTCGAAGAACCACGTAAACATGCTGCCGACGCGGTTCGCTGTGAGCGCAATGCCTTGCTCGGCGGCCAGGCGGGCGACGCCATTGACGATGGCTGCTGTCGTCGCCTCCAGCAGGGGGTAGATGGCGTTGCGATGCGCGAGCAGATGCCGGAGGGTCGCAATGCCCGCGGCCATCGCCAGAGGATTGCCGGAGAGCGTTCCTGCCTGATACACGGGGCCGAGCGGTGCAAGGTAGTCCATGATCTCGGCCCGCCCGCCGAAGGCTCCTACGGGCAAGCCGCCGCCGACGATCTTTCCCAGCGTGGTGAGGTCCGGTGTTCCGCCAAGTTCGTCCGCAAACAGCTCCTGCGCCCCGCCGGGAGCCAGCCGGAAGCCGGTCATCACCTCGTCGAAGATAAGCAAGGCGCCATGCTTGCGGGTAATCTCGCGCAGGCCCTTCAGGTAGCCGGGCGCGGGAGCGATCGTTCCCGCGTTACCTACGACGGGCTCGAGGATGACGCACGCGATAAGTTCAGGATGGGCAGCAAAGGCCGCTTCGACGGCGGAGAGATCGTTGTAAGGCAGCGCCAGCGTGTGCATGACCGTCTCGTTGGGCACGCCCGCTGAACCTGGAATGCCGAAGGTGGCAACCCCACTGCCGGCTTTGACGAGCAGCGCGTCTGCATGGCCGTGGTAGCAGCCCTCGAACTTGATGACAAAGGGTCGTCCTGTGAAGCCGCGCGCAAGGCGAATCGCCGACATGCAGGCTTCGGTGCCGGAGCTGACGAAGCGCAGCTTCTGTATCGACGGAAAGCACTGTTGAACAAGTTCTGCCAGATCGGTCTCTGCCGCCGTACTCGCGCCAAACGAAGCGCTGTATCCGGCGGCCTCGCGGATGGCCTCCACCGCAGGCGGGAACGCATGACCGAACAGCATGGGCCCCCAGGAGCCAAAGAGGTCGATGTAGCGATTGCCGTCTACGTCGGTGAGGTACGCCCCTGCAGCGCTGGTGAGAAACGGTGGATCGCCGCCGACCGCGCGAAACGCGCGGACCGGAGAATCCACACCCCCCGGAAGCAGGGTTTCGGCGCGGCGTTGCAGCGTTTTGGAGCGGGTTAAATCGAGGGCCATAACGACAGTATAAAAGTCGGCTGATAGACTGCGAACTCGCGGTATAAAAAGTCAACATTCATGGCGTAATAAAAGCCAGCACTGTGGCCCAATGAAAGAAGTCACTCTCCTGTAGCGAGCAACCACCCCTGTGAGCGCATCTTTGTGCTCGTTGGGGACCCTGGTTATCGTTGTGAGGTTGGGTGCCCGATACAGAAAAGATGAGGTGGGGATGATGAGCGTGGACGATTCAGGGGGAGCGCCACCAGCAAAGCGCGACACGCAGTTGTACAGCCATTCGGAAGAGGCTCGAACTGCGGTAACCGCCAAACGCGTCACGCGTACACGTGCCACGTATGCCGAGGTGGGGGTCGATCGGGATCGCGCAGCGCTGGCCAATGAGCGTATCAAACTGACCGCGCGGCGCAGCTTCAATAAAAATGTGCTCAGCGAGATCGGCGGCTTCGCGGGCTTGTTCTCGCTCGATGCCGAACGCTTTCCCGAGCCTGTACTTGTCGCGAGCACCGATGGTGTAGGCAGCAAACTGCAGCTGGCCGCACAGCTCGGCCTGCACGGGAGTATAGGCTCCGATCTGGTGAATCACTGCGTCAACGACGTCGCCGTGCAGGGCGCGACGCCGCTGTTCTTTCTTGACTACTTTGCTGCAGGCGAGCTCGATGCGAACGTCGTCGAGCAGGTCATTGGCGGAATCGTGGAGGCCTGCAGGGCCAACGGCTGCGCGCTGCTCGGCGGCGAGACAGCCGAGATGCCGACACTCTATCGCGGCAAGGAGTACGATCTCGCGGGCTTTATGGTGGGTGTCGTCAGCCACGCGAAGATGCTTTCCGGGGAAAGCATCTCGGAGGGCGATATTCTGCTCGGCCTGCCCTCGAATGGCCTGCACACCAACGGCTACACCCTCGCTCGCAAGTTGCTGTTTGAGACGGCGGGGTACCGCGCAGACCAGTATGTCAATGAGCTTGGCGACAAGGTTGGCGCAGCGCTGATGCGTTCGCACCGTAGCTATCTCGCCCCCATCCGCAAGCTGTTGCAGGCCGAGGTCGCACACGCCTTCGCGCACATCACTGGAGGTGGGCTTACGGAGAATCTGCCGCGCATTCTGCCCAAGGGATTCGCTGCGCAGGTGGAGCTGGCCAGCTGGGAGCCGCCGCCGCTCTTTGCGCATCTGCAAACGCTGGGCAGCGTTGAGAACGAGGAGATGCTGCGGGCATTCAATATGGGCATTGGGCTGGTTGCAGTAGTACCCGCAGCGCTGCTCAAGAAGGCGCGACTGGTGCTGAGCCGCATGAACGAGCGTTCGATTGTGCTGGGGCGCATCGTGCGTGGGCAACAGCGCAAGGTGGTTTACTGCTAGGCCGCATCAACATAACCCTGTTCATTCTCTGCGTGTGCCCCTCGTTCACTCAGATACCCAGCAATCGCTCCATCCTCGAAATAAGCCCATCTCGTCCCCACGAGGTTGCCTAACCCGCAACCTCGTGGGGAACGTTCTCTGGTTCGAAAACCCACATGGCTAAGTACGCTCACCCCCGTGCCCTCGCCGCCTGACCTGCCCCACCGCAACATTTTCCCCGCAATCGCATCTATACACACAGAGGTTTTATTATGTCCAGGCCCACAGTTCTTCTGCTTGCCCTGGCGACTCTGTCCGCGACTGCGCTAGCGCAGACCACGTACCCAGCCGGTCCAGGAAACTACACGCAAGCTCAATCAGCTCCAATTCAGCGGTCGTACTCCAACAACGACGCACCCCAGTCGTACAACCAGGACAATGGCTACAACGGCCAGTTTGCCAATAATGGCAATTCCAGCGCCCAACCCGCTTATGACCCTGGCGCTGCCCAATCCGAAGAGGCGCAGGCCTATCCTCCTCCAGTCGCCTACGCTCCCGCACCTTACCCGTATTACGCCTATGGTTATCCCTATGGCTATCCATATGGTTATCCCTACGCTTACGGCGGAGTAGGGATTGGCTTTGGCTACGGCGGAGGCTATTACCGTGGTGGCTACGGCTACGGTCGTGGCGGCTATGGCTACGGTCGCGGTGGCTACGGCTATGGTCGTGGCGGCTATGGCGGTGGTCGTGGCGGTTACGGCGGTGGTGGTTACCGTGGCGGTGGTGGCTATGGCGGCGGCTTCCACGGAGGCGGCGGGTTCCACGGCGGTGGTGGCCACGGCGGCGGACATCGCTAATCCCGCTCTAGCTGAATCCAACCCGAATGCTCCAACCCTACGCCGATCATCGCGCCAGGGTTGGAGCATTTCTCTTGCCCGCAAATCCCCGCATACTCTCTACTCCAAGCCTTAGCGAATATTCCGGACCGGCGTAAGAAAGAGCACGAATCCGAGCGCGAGCAGCAGCGCCAGAAAGTAGATGAAGGTCTTCGTGTCGGGCTTCTCCGGCGTGTCGTTGGTGAAGCAGCGCCATCCCATACCTATGGCGACGAACAGGAACACCCACTGTGTGTTCTGGCCGAAGAGATCTCCCCCTGAGGCGTTTACCGTAAGGCCGAAGAAGAGGGCGCTCGTCGCAGCGATAAGTGCTCTCTGCGTGCGTGCGAGCGCATAGGTGGCCTGTGCTCCGTCGAGTCCGAAGACCGGCAGCAGGTTGAAGAGGTTGATCCACGCGCCGACATTGGCGAGTACGAGCCATATCTCTTTATGGGTCGCCCAGTAGATGCCGAAGCAGGACAGCGCTGCGGTGAGGCCGAACAGTGGGCCGGCCAATGCGATCGCGGCGAGATCTTCGCGCGAGACACCCATGCCATACCAGCGCACATAGGCGCCGAGGCCAGGGAAGAAGATCGGCAGATCGGCCTTGAGGCCGCGGCGCTTTACGGCAATAAAGTGGCCCATCTCGTGGATGAACAGGCAAGCTGTAAAGCCGAGCGCGAACTTCCAGCCGAAGATGGCCCAGTACAGCCCGAAAAAGGTGAAGATGCCCAGCAGAAACTTCAGCTTGAAGAGAATGAAGATCGCCGACTTGATCTTGAGCAAAAACAATGCAACGGGGGCGAACGGTCCGAGGCGCTTGGTCCAGCGGGCCTTCTGGTCCTCTTCGGCCTGGAGACGACTATCGATCTGGGTGATGTGCTGCTGAATGCTGGCGGCCTGTTGTGTGTCTGCGGGGAGCCATTGCAGGGCAGAGCGCCAGCGGTCGCGTGCCTCGGGCCATTTGTGCTCCCGCTCCAATTGCTGAGCGGAGCTGGCCAGATCGCTTAGGTGACTACCGTAGGTCAGGGTGTGGCAATCGGGGCACACGAGCGTGCCATCCGCCAACCAATGGCTGCAGTTAGGGCAGTTGTTGATGATGCTGGGTGATGCCGGTTCCGGCGGTAGAACAGTGGCGGACATTCGTGAGGCTCTCTATCTTCCTTCAATTCTATGGGACATTGGGGCTGACGACGAAAACGGGCGGATTGCTTCTTCTGCCTGCGGTCTTCATCTAAGCTTCCACTATGTCTTCCGCGATCCCCGCTCACGACCATCTTTTTGCGCCTCTTCAGCAGCGCAGCATCACACTGCCCAACCGCATTGTTTGCTCGCCCATGTGCCAATACAGCTCGACCGACGGTTTCGCCTCGGAGTGGCACTTCGTGCACCTCGGCAGCCGTGCCATCGGCGGCGCGGGTCTTGTGATCACCGAGGCGGCTGCGGTGAGCCCGGAGGGCCGCATCAGCCCGCAGGACCTCGGTATCTGGAAAGATGAGCACATACAGCCGCTCGCTCGCATTACCGCCTTCCTGCGTGAGCAGGGAAGCGTTCCGGGCATCCAGCTGGCTCACGCCGGCCGTAAGGCCAGTATGGCGGTGCCATGGGAGGGACAGCACACAGTCTCTCCCAGTGAGGGTGGATGGGAGAATGTCGTTGGGCCTTCGGCAGAACGCTATTCCGAGCATTACTCTGTCCCGCATGAGTTGGACCGCACCGGTATGGACAAGGTTGTCGCCGATTTTGCGGCCGCTGCCCAGCGTGCGGTGAAGGCCGGTTTTCTGCTCGCAGAGGTTCACGCAGCACACGGTTATCTGGCGCACGAGTTTCTTTCGCCGCTCTCGAACAAGCGCACCGACGAGTACGGTGGCAGCCTCGTCAATCGTGCACGCTTTCCGTTGGAGATCATCCGCGCGGTGCGTTCGAGCTTTCCTGAGGACCTGCCGGTCTGGGTGCGGCTCTCGGTTACGGACTGGGTCGAAGGCGGTTTGAGCGTGGACGATGCGGTCGAGTTCGCCAAACTGGTGAAGGCCGAGGGCATCGACTTGATCGATGTCTCGTCGGGCGGGAATGATCCGCGGCAGCAGATTCCTGTGGGGCCGGGGTATCAGGTGGCTTTTGCCGAACGAATCCGCCACGAGGTAGGTATCGCGACTGGCGCAGTTGGAATGATCACTGGTCCTGCACAGGCAGACCAGATCATTCGCACCGGACAGGCGGATCTCGTGCTGCTGGCGCGCGAACTGCTGCGCGATCCGTACTGGCCGATTCACGCGGCGGACGCATTGCATCATCCCGCGAGCTGGCCGAAGCAATACGAGCGCGGAGCTTTGGGCAAGGTGGAGCGGAGACAGGCGCTGGCACGGAGCTAAAGAAAACAAAGCCCTCTCGATTGGAGAGAGCTTTCCACTTGAGAGAGCTTCTAAGAAGCTGTCGTAGCGGGCTCAGGCGCGCTTTCAGCCGGTTGGGGCTTGGGCGGCGCAGGGGCGGCGGCCTTGGGGGGCGCGGGGGCTTGGACTTCAGCCTTCTTGCTGGGAGCGAGGATGGCGTGCAGCGTGGTGCCTTCCATGCGCGGCATGAACTCCACTGTGCCAGCTTCGCCGATGTCCATGATGAGGCGATTGATGATCTTGTAGCCGAGATCACGATGCGCCATCTGGCGGCCCTTGAAGCGCAGGCTGGCCTTCACCTTGTCGCCATCGCCTAGAAAGCGCACAGCCTGGTTCTTCTTGGTCTGGTAGTCGTGCTCGTCGACGGTGACTGAGAACTTGACTTCCTTGATGACGATGACCTTCTGCTTCTTACGTGCGGCGCGGTCACTCTTGTCTTTCTCGTAGAGGTACTTGCCGTAGTCCTGGATCTTGCAGACGGGGGGGACGGCGTTCGGCGAAATCTCGACGAGATCGAGGGACTTCTCGCGAGCCATCTTCAGGGCTTCAAAGGGAGCCATGACGCCAAGCTGTTCGCCGTTTTCGTCGATCACGCGGACTTCGCGTGCACGGATACGTTCGTTGGTGCGGATAAAGGACTTAGCGGAGCGTTTGTCGAGCGGTGGGATAGGATGCCTCCACGGCGCGTCCTCTGGACGGCCATGATTTTTTTGGGGAATGTTTTGCTCTCAGCTGATTTCGCCGGAACCTAAGCACTCGCGAGTATAGCAGGTGCGCAAGCGCATGGAAACCGCAGAAACGACACGGAGGCGCATATGCGCCTCCGTGTCGTTTCTATTTGCCGCCCAAACCGTCATTCTGGTGGTAGTTGGGGTACGGTGGAACCGCAAACTGCGGTGGGGGATTCTGCTTCAACTCCTCGAGAAGAAGGGAGACTGCCTTCTCCAGTTGCGGATCGTGGCCGGCAGCCACTTCCTTCGGATCGTCTTCGACCTCCACGTCGGGGGCGACGCCGTGATTTTCGATCTCGAACTCCCCGTGCAGCCCGTAAAGCGCGGTGCGCGGCGCTGTGACACTGCCGCCATCCAGAAGCGTTGGATAGCCTCCGATGCCTACCAGTCCACCCCATGTGCGTGTGCCTACCAGCGGGCCGAGCTTGGCCTGGCGGAAGAGCCAGGGCATCGCGTCGCCGCCGGAGCCTGCATTCTGGTTGATTAGCATCGCCTTCGGTCCGAAGATCGCGCCGGTTGGCTCGGTCGTGCGCAGTCCCTGCCGAGACTCATAGTTGAGCATCGGCGTGCGCTTCAGCACGTCGATCACATAGTCGGCGATATCGCCGCCCTGGTTGTAGCGCTCGTCGACGATCACCGCTTTCTTGTCGGTTTGCGCAAAGAAGTACCGATTGAAGCTGTCGAAACCCGCGCCGGCTGTGTTGGGCAGATAGACATAGGCTATCTGCCCGTTCGACAACTCACTGGTGCGGCGGATATTGCCTTCGACCCAGGCGTGGAAACGCATCTCGGTCTCACTGGCAACCGGCACAACCAGTACGTCTCGGGAGCCAGTGCCGTCAGGATTAGACCCGACTGTGAGGCTGGTCTGCTTGCCGGCCAGGCCTTCAAAGGCGGCATACAGGTTGTCCGTTGCATGCAGGGGGGTGCCGTTGACGGCGAGCAGATAGTCGCCCTCGTGCACGTTGACGCCCGGTTGGGTAAGTGGCGAATACATCTTGGGGTTCCAGTTGCCGCCGTTGACGATGTACGCGATCTTGTAGCGGTCGTGCTCGATGGCATAGTCCGCGCCAAGCAAGCCGGATTTTGGTGTGTCGTCATCGGTGTGCGGGCCGCCGATGAACATATGTCCCACAGTGATCTCGCCGAGCATCTCTTTCTGCAGATAGGTGAGATCGCTGCGGCAACTCAGGCCGTCGAGGTACGGCGCGTACTTGTCGCTGATCTTTTTCAGGTTGAGGCCATGAAGATTGGGATCGTAGAAGAACTCTCGTTCGATCCGCCAGGTCTCCGCATACATCTGGCGCCACTCTGCGCGCGGGTCGATCTTTGCGACCATACCGCCGAGATTGAGGCCCTTGCCTGGCGTCCCATCCGCCGCGCCGGGGTTCAGGTCGCTCAGTTTCGCAATGAACCAGCCGGGACCCTTCTTGTAGAGGATCTTCTCGCCGTCGAAGGAGGTCAGGATGGCCGCCGAGTTATGCAGCACATCTTCCGTCTTGCGGGTCTCCAGCGTAAAGCGCCATACCGAACGCAACATGCCGGATCCAGCGGAAGGATTCGCCGCCGCGCTGCCTTCGCCGAGAAGGATAACGCCTTCTTTGCCAGTGACGAGTGTGACGTAGTTGCGAGCCGGTATCGGCAACGCAAGGATGCGCTGCTGAATGCCGTCGAGGTCGATCCTGGTTGGCGGCGTCGGCTTGTCCTTCTTGTCCTTATCGTCTTTCTTGTCGTCGTTCTTTGCCGCATCTTTCTTTTCATCGGATTTGTTGGCGTCGTCCGGGGCCGGTTTTTTGTCGTCGTCGGCCTTGCTCTTTTCGTCGTCGCTCTCCGGTGGGATGGGCGATTTTTCGTCCTTCGACAGCACCGCGATATAGACGCTTGCGGTCGTGGTGCGATTGAGACTGCCAAGGCCGAAGCCGTCGATAGCCGGGCCGATGTCGGTGCTTGCGGTGAAGTAGAGGTACTTCCCGTTCCTATCGAAGACCGGATTGGTGACGTTGCTCATGCCGTCGGTAATCTGCGTGGTCTTGCCGGTAGCAATGGAGTACAGAAATGCTGCATTCTCCAGGCTGGGCAGAGAGCGCGCGTAAAGAATCCACTGGCTGTCGGGAGAGAAGCTCGCACTAAAGCCGGAGGGGCCAAAGCCCTCGCGCAAGTCACTGTCGACTTTGATTGGTACAGCCGCACCCAGCGCAGGGTCGACGTTGACGTACCAGAGGTTCAGCCGCTTATCCGAGAAGACGATGCGTTTGGAGTCAGGTGACCACTTCGGCGCGTAGTAATACGTGGGGTCTGGGCCGAGATCGACGACCTTCGGCGGGGTGAGGCCGTCCTGATCGCGTAGATAGAGTTTGTACTCGCCAGTGGCGTCGGAAAAATACGCAATGTGCTTGCCGTCCGCGGACCACGCGGGCTCGCGCTCGGCAGAGCCTGAGCTATTGGTGAGATTGCGCACATCGCCCTTCTCGGCGGGCACGGTGAAGATATCGCCATGAGCCTCAAACAACGCGCGTACGCCCGTGGGTGAGATGTCTACATTCTGGATCTCGTCGCCGCTGATCTTTGCGAGGTGCGGTGCGAGTGCGGGAAGGTCACCGTCGAGCGATATGTTGACGAGATGATCTGCTCCGGCGGCAAGGTCGTAAAGATGGATGGTGCCGAACTGCTCATAGACGAGTGTGTTGCTGCGGCCACCCAGGGTGTCGAGTTCGAAGCCGTGGTTTTCGATCAGTTGTTTCACTTCTTTGCTCTTTACGTCGTAGCGGAAGAGCGTAGTGGGGCCATTGCGATCGGAGAGAAAGTAGATTGCGTCACCGAGCCACAGAGGATAGCGATCGTTGGAGTTCTCGCGCGGAATCTTGACCCGGTCCAGCGACTTCAGGTCGATGATCCATACAGGCTGCGTCTGACCGCCGCGATAGCGCTTCCATGATTCTTCCTGCCACTGCAGCCACGGATTGTAGGCAAGGTGCGAGCCGTCTGGTGAGAATGTGCCGTACCAGGCGGAGGGCAGTGGCAGACGTTCGGGCAGGCCGCTTCCGTCAGCGTGAACGCGATAGAGCTGGAAGTAGGTGCGGACGGCGTTTTGCATGCTCTGCATCAACAGATCGTGCCCATCGGGAGTCCAGCCCGTAACGTAGTTGCCGCCGGGACGATAGGTGATGCGCTTCGGTGCACCGCCGGTCGCCGATATGGTGTAGATGTCCACGTTGCCCGCAGCGCGGGCTGAGTAGGCAATGGTGCGGCCGTCGGGCGAAAAGAATGGGCCGTCGGTGACGTTAGAAGTCGATGTCAGCCGTTGTGCGGCGCCGCCGTCGCGAGATACCAGCCAGATGTCGTCGGCATAGCGAAAGGCGATCTGCGTATCGGAGATCGAAGGAGCGCGCAGGAGGTGGGGCGCTTGCGCTTGCATCTGCGGAAGGGCGAACAAGGCGAGAAGGCATAGAAGCGGAGCGAAGAAGATTCGGCGCATAGCACGTCCTGAAAACAGATTGACCAAAGTGTATCTGTAGCGCCCTTTGGGGGGAGCTGTTGGACTATGCCGTAAAACGTTCTTTTTGACGTAGGCGAAAGTGAATTCGAAGATCGTGCGATTATCGCTCATGGTGGTCTTCCTGCCTTGAGGGTTGATCTTTGGTTTGGTTTGTGGCGTGTAGATGTCCTTTGCGCAAGGCTCGTTCCTTCATCATGACGAAGAAGACAGGTACAAGAATCAGGACGTGGATGGTGGAAGTAATCATGCCGCCTACGATGGGGGCGGCGATGGGCTTCATCACGTCAGAGCCGATGCCGGACTCCCAAAGGATGGGAACGAGGCTGGCTAGGACCGCAGTGACGGTCATCAGTTTTGGGCGCAGCCGGTGGACGGCTCCTTCTACAGCCGCAGCTTCTATATCGGCGTTCGTAAGAGCTGTGCCTTGTTGCAGGCGGTGTTCCAGGGCTTCGTGGAGGTAGACCACCATGACGACACCTGTTTCAACCGCGATGCCGAACAGCGCGATGTACCCGACCCATACCGCTACGCTGAAGTTGTAGCCGAGTAGCCACTGCAACAGCAGACCGCCGGTCATGGCGTAGATCGTAGGGACAATCAGCACCACGGCTTCAGCGACCGAATGGAAGACCATGTAGAGCAGAAGGAAGATCAGGAAGAAGACGATGGGCAGGATGAGCTTGAGCCGTTGTTTCGCACGCAGTTCGAACTCGTATTCTCCCGACCACTTGAAACCATAGTTCGCCGGCAGTGAGATCTGGCTGTGCAGTTTTTGCGTGGCAGACTCGACGAAGCCACCGTAGTTGGTGTCTTTGAGGTCGATGTAGACGTATCCAGTAAGCTGGCCATCCTCGTCACGAATCATGGCCGGACCGTGGGAGAACGAGATGCGTGCTACCTGTCCGAGTGGAACCTGCGCACCCGAAGGGGTCGCAATCAACACACTGCGCATGCGATCTACGCTGTCCCGAAAGTCCTGCGAGTAACGAACGTTGATGGGATAGCGCTCGCGTCCTTCGATATTCTCCGCGATGTTTTGTCCTCCGATGCCGGAGGATACGGCGGTCTGAATATCGGCAACGCTGAGACCGTAGCGTGCAGCCTCTTCGCGGTTCGCCTCCACGTTGACATAGAAGCCTTGCGAGATGCGCTCTGCAAAGATCGACCGCACCTGCGGCATCGTCGACAAGACGCTTTGCATCTGGGAGGCGAGTTGTTCGATGCCGTCTACGGTTGGCCCCTGAACCTTGAGGCCAAGCGGCGTCTTGATGCCCGTCAGCTCCATGTCCAGCCGGTTCTCAACGGGACTTGTCCACGTATTCGCGAGGCCGGGAAACTGCACCTTCGCGTCCATCTCCTGGATCAGCTTCTCGTAGGTCATGCCGGGCCGCCACTGCTCGCGAGGCTTGAGCATGATGGTGGTGTCGTACATATCGAGCGGCGCGTTGTCCGTCGCGCTGTCCGAACGTCCAACCGCGCCGAAGACGCTGACGACCTCCGGAAAGGAGCGCAGGATTGCGTCTTGTTTTTGCAGCAGTGATTTCGCCTGCTCGATAGCGATGCCGGGAAGAGATGTAGGCATGTAGAGCGCAGAGCCTTCAAAGAGCGGAGGCATGAACTGGCTGCCCAGCTTGAACGCGACCGGTAATGTCGCCACCAGAAAGATGAGGTTGAGGCCGATAGTCAGCTTCCTGTACTTCAAGCAGAAGCGGAGTATGGGCAGATAGAGGGCCTGGGTAATGCGGGAGATGGGGTTGGCGTTCTCGGGCCGGAGACGTCCGCGAATCAACATCACCATCAACACTGGAACCAGAGTGATGGCAAGGATGGAAGAGGAGCCTACGGCCAGCGTCTTCGTCCAGGCAAGAGGGCGGAACATGCGCCCCTCCTGGGCTTCGAGCAGGAAGACGGGAAGGAATGAGACCACGATGATGAGCAGTGAGAAGAAGAGCGCCGGACCGACCTGCTTCGCCGCGGTGATGAGAATCTCGCGGCGCTCTGGTTCGGAGATGGGTGTTTCGCTGGCCTGCTGCCGCTCTGATAGATGGCGGTAGCCGTTCTCGACCATGACAATCGCCGCATCGACCAGCACTCCGATAGCGAGTGCCAGACCTCCGAGAGACATGATGTTGGCACTGACCCCCAGGAAGTAGATCGGGATGAAGGAGACCAGGACAGCAATCGGCAAGGCAACAATCGCGATCAGCGCCGAGCGGAAGTGAAAGAGGAAGACGATGATGACCAGGCTCACGATGATGGCCTCTTCCAGAAGGTCACGCTGGAGTGTGGCAATCGAATCCTGAATCAAGCCGGAGCGATCGTAGCCGGAGACAATCTGGACGCCGGGAGGTAGCGAGGGAGCTATCTCGCGGAGCTTCTGCTTTACGCCTTCGATCACGTTTAGCGCATTCATGCCCTGACGCATGACCACAATGCCGCCGACGGTTTCGCCTTCACCGTTCCACTCCGCGACACCCTCTCGAATATCAGGGCCGAAGGCAACGCTGCCAAGATCACGCAGCAATACCGGCGTGCCGTTCTTGCTGCCGACTGCTACTGTTTCAAGATCGTTCAGTGAACGCAGATAACCCAGACCGCGAATCATGTACTGCGCTCCGCTCAGGTCCAGTGACCTGCCGCCTACTTCACTGGTGCTGGCCTTCACGCGGTCGATCACGGTTGAAAGTGGGATGTTGTAGGCCAGCAGCTTATTCGGATCGAGACGGACCTGATACTGCCGCACGTAGCCGCCGATGCTTGCTACCTCAGAGACGCCGGGCACGGTCTCCAGGGCGTAGCGCAGATGCCAGTCCTGCAAACTGCGCAGGTCGGCAAGGCTATGAGTTCCGCTCTTGTCCACAATGGCATACTCGAAGACCCAGCCCGCGCCGGTTGCATCAGGGCCGATGGCTGGATGGACATCCGCAGGCAACCGTCCGCTTATCTGCTGAAGATATTCAACGACACGAGAACGCGCCCAGTACAAGTCGGTGCGATCTTCAAAGACGACATAGACGTAGGAGTCTCCGAACATGGTCTGTGCGCGCACGGCTTTGACGTGAGGCGCAGCCAGCAGGCTGGTCACAATCGGGTAGGTCACCTGGTCTTCGATGACATCGGGTGGCTCGCCTGCCCAGCTTGTATGAACGATGACCTGCACATCCGAGATGTCGGGCAGGGCATCGAGAGGAACGTGTCTCAGCGACCAGATGCCCGCGAGCGTGAGAAACAGGATGCAGGTAAAGACGAGAAAGCGATTGCGAGCGCAGAGATCGATAATTTTGGAGAGCATGTTACATCCCTCCTTCGGCGTTCACGTGCAGTTGTTTGGTGGCGATGGTTTGCCCATTCTGTTGCACGGTGATGGTTGCCTGCCATGTTCCACCGGAGTCGAGATTGCCTTGGCCTTCATACAGGCCTGCACTTTTTTGCAAGAGCTTCGTCGTCGTGTTGATCGCTGCCATACCCATTGCCGGCATCGAAGGCATGAAGAAGATCACGCTGACGTCCGCTCCAGTGACGGGACTGCCATTGGCACCTGTGAGTTTTACGCGGAAGGTATTGGACCCTTTGTGCGGTGAATTGGGATCGGTGGTGAAGTCGATGTTCACCGCCGAAGCCTGCTGCGCTGTATTGCCTGTGCTCGATGGCGGTGGAGTGTAGGAGCCCGCAGCAGCCTGGAGCTGGCTCTCTGAATCGAGCAGGAAGTTGGCCGAGGTGACAATCTGCTGATGCGCTTCCAACCCTTTGAGCACGACAACGTCATCTCCAACATGCGGACCGAGAACCACATCCTTCGGCTCCAGACTTCCATTGCCATGGTCGATGAAGACGATCTGACGTATGCCTGTCTGAAAGACGGCGGACGAGGGTACGACAAGTTGCCGCCCCATGGCTGATTTCAGATCCACATTCACAAACATGCCGGGCTTGAGCTTGATGCCGGGATTGCTGATCGCAAGCCGCACCTTTACGGTGCGGGTCGTCATGTCTACCTGGGGAAGAATGTCTTCGATGCGTCCTGAAAAGGTTCGGTCAGGGTAAGCGTCTACCGTGATCGCGGCAGTATCTCCAGGCTTCAACCTGCCAATATCGTTTTGAAATACCTGTGCGTTTACCCAGACGCGCGATAGATCGGCTACGGTGTACAAGCGTGTTGCCGGTTCGGCGTACATGTTGGGAAGCGCATTCCGTTCCGTGATGTATCCCGACACGGGCGAGTTGATCGTCAGGTCCTGAAAGGCTTTGCCGGTCTCTTTCAGTTTGGCGATTTCGCTTGCGGGGATGTCCCATTGCTGCAACCGTTGTTCCGCCGCAGACGAAAGAGAAGTTGCTCCAGAAGCAACGCCATCAACGCTGCTGGAGCTCAGGGCTTTCTGGTTCTGGCGGGCCAGCAGGTACTCCTGTTGGGTAGCGACGAGATCGGGGCTGTAGACGGTGAAGAGCGGCTCGCCTTTTCTCACATACTGATAGGTGGCATCGGCAAAGACCTTGCGGATGTATCCCGGGAAACGCACCTGCACATAGGAGAGAAGCCGCTCGTCGATATCGACGGTGCCGGTTGCACGGATGTCATCGCTGAGTTGTTTGTACTCGGCGGTGCCGGTCTTTACACCGATGCTTTGCATCTGTTCGGCACTGAGTTGCACGGGTGCCAGTGGGGCTTCCATCTTTTGCGAAGGCATCGCCGCGCTGCTGTCCATGTGTGACGTTGTGGGCTGCGGCGATGGCCCGGATGCGATGGGTTGAACGCCGTCGGAGTAGGCGGCGGGTTGCTGAGGCTGATGGGAGCGATAGGCAACGACGCCAATGACCACGGCGAGAATCAAGAGCCAGAAGAGAGAGGTGCGCAGGATGTACTTGTTCATCGGAGTGTCGCTCCTGTCAGAGTTTCGAGGTGTGCTAAAGCTGTCTCGTGATCGAAGAGCGCTTGCTGGTAGTCATGCTCAAACGACAGCACGTCCAGCAGCGAAGAGAGAACGGGAGCGAACTGCTGCTTGTTCGATTGGTAGGCCGCTTCTTCCGAATGGAAGGCGGCGTTGGCCTGGGGAATCAAGCCTTCCTGGTACTCCTTCAGCAGGTCTTCTGTGCTGGTGACAGCGATGTACTCTTTCTGGACTTCGGCAAGTTGCTGCTGAGTTTGAGAGTCGAGTTCCTGCTTCGACTGACTCAGCCGTTCCGTTGCCTCTGCGATCTCGCCTTCGACTCGTTTACGCCGGGGCAGCCGCATGTTGAGGCTCAGCATGTAGTAGTCCCGATAGCCACTGCCGGTTTGCTCGAACGTATAGCCGACGTTGAAATCCGGCTTGCCATCGCGCTTTGCGGACTTTAGTTGCGCATCCTGTTTTTGAACCGCGTTTGCATCCCTATGAACTGCGGGGTTGTGGCTCTGGACCAGCGCTTGCAGCTCCTCAGCGGTGTAGCGCAACGGTGAAGCGGCAAGCTGCTCCGGCAGGATGTCCTCGGAGTCTTGCGAACGATGCAATAACTGCTTGAGGTCAGCCTGAAGCTGGCCCATCTCCTGATGGTGCATGGTGACTTCGCGCAGAATCTTGGTGTGCTCGATCTGAGCCTTGAGCACATCGGCCTGGCTTCCTTGTCCGACGCTGTAGCGAGAGAGGCCGTTTTGGATGAGCGGCTGCAGAACGGCATCATTCTGGTGCAGGATGGCAAGCGTCGCGTCGAGGTAGGCCAGTCGCAGATAGACGAGCTTTATCTGCTCTGCAATCGAGGAACGCAGAACATCTGCCTGCGCGTGTTGCGTATCGGCCTCCCGGTTTGCCACCTCGCCTTTGAGGCGGAGTTTACCGGGGTAGGGAAGGTCCTGAGAGGCGCCCAGCCCGATGTAGGCGAAATCGCTGTTGCTGAACCCTGCAAAGGGTTTCGGGCTGCCTACGCTGAACTGCTGCACCGTGAACTGCGGGTCGGGCAGTGTGGTGACTTGTTGGGCAACGTGGGTCGCCGCTTTCCAGGAATGGTCTGCGGCGGAGATCTGGGTGTTGTTCGCCTCGGCTTCGGCGATCAATTGGGCAAGCGGTGTTGGCATGGCCGACATATCCTGCGCGGATGCGCGGAGGCTGGTTGCCAACACCCATGCGGCGGTCCAATACAAGGCCACCTTCATAGGGAATTCTCCTGACTCGATAACAGTTCGGACGCGAGCGTGCGTGTACGCAGCTCGAACGAAGTGCGAGAGAGGAGATGTCTAGATTCTTAGGATGGAGATGGTTGCGGGCGGAGGCTTTGGTGGCGAGTAGTCGGGATGCTCAAGCCATTCGATGGTAACGGAGGCAGGCTTTACCAGCTCTACGGCGGCCAGCCAGACGACGGGAAGCATGACGGAGTGGAACGTCACTGCCTTGGTGTCCAACGCGCTATCGCGGACGCTCGGCAGAGTTTTCTGGCAGCAGCCATGAGATGCAGGCATCTCCATCTGTCCGCACTGGTCCTTCATGATGCGGCAGCAGTCACGCTCTTGCGCGCTCATCTGGGCATCGGGAACCATGCAGGCCATGGCCGGAGCCAGGCATGACATCAGCAGCAGGAGCAGTACACCGAGTTGGCGAAGAGCGCGCATTGCCTTTATTTAGATTACGTCTCTGGGAGGATCCGGGCAAATGGCTGCCTCAGTCCAATCCGCAGTTGTTCGCAGAGTCAGATCGAACAGGTAAATAATTTGTTGAGCCATGTACCGGAAGGGCAGAGTTTCAACACCGCCACAAATTCCGTATCGAAGGTACCTAGCTCGCTATTTGGTAGTGTTCGAATTTGCCACTCCAACTTCTCCAAGTGATCCCAAACCATGTAATACAGAAATTCATCGACTTTCCCTTTGCTCGGTGGGAGGATTAGGGGCATGGAGACATGGTTCAAGAAAATTTGGGAACACCGCGTCACGAGCTTGGCCTTTGTCATGGTTGGCTGCGGTATCGCCGTGTTCTTCATTCTTCATTCCCCTGTGCCCGGAGTAGCCGTTACGGTGCTTGCGGTAGTGGCGGCCATCATGAGCATCCGTCCGCTATCTTCATGGGAGAAGTTTATCTATATGGCACTCGTGTTCTTGCTTCTGTATGCGGAGATACACGCTATCACTGTTGACCGCAGGGAGCAGTTACGCCATCAGCTAGAAGCAGAGGCGGAGCAGAATTTGGGCTTCCAGGGTATACGACAACAGCAGAACCAAGATTTCCAATCAACAGCCGCTGGGCTTTCCTCAGCTATCGAAGGTCTAAAAAAGGTTCTTTCAACAACCGATACCACACTCAATCAAACCGCTCCCCATGCTCTATTTGGAGCAACTCATAATGATTGGGGCAACGCTGTCATTCGGCCCGGCGCCAGCTTTTTATACAACGTCTCTTTTACCAACACAGGAAGCGAATTGGCTAAGAAAGCCCGTATCTATTCCAAGATGTACACGGGAAAGCCAGATGATATTGCTACACAGGAACAGCTATATTTTCAGTTTGAAAAAGATTGGACGACCGGCTCTGTAAATACTAGCGTTGGCGAGGTACCTATCAACTCGGAGAAATTCGTTACTTTCCAGTCTGTGCTCCTCAGCGAATCGGAGATAACACAAATGCAAGCATCTACATTGACGATCTATACCTTCACAAGAATTGCATACTCTGATAGCGGCGGGAACTGGTACTCGGATACTTGTGATGGCTTACAGCTTCCATTACAAGCGGCCGGATTACCAGCTCATCCTTGCGATGCAAAATACAACAACAAACGGTACAAACCTAATCGGCATTAGGCCGTTCGCATTGCAAACGCAGCGAAGGTTACAAATGCCTGTACCCAAAACGAATTGTTTGCACGGCTCGGCCTTCATTCTGATCTTGTGACGCTGACTGCATTTACAAAATCTTCTTTCCAAAGGCAGAAGAGATTAGTTCAACGGCCAAATCGGCAGTGCGGTTGCGTTCGTCGAGGACGGGGTTGACTTCAACTACTTCGAGACTCAGCATGCCGCCGTGGTCGGCGATGATTTCCATGGCGAGGTGGGCTTCGCGGTAGGTAGCTCCGCCGCGCACGGGGGTGCCGACGCCGGGAGCGTTTTCGGGGTCGATCCAGTCCATGTCGAGCGAGACCTGATAGCCTGCGGTCCCGCGTCCGGCAGCGCGCAAGGCGTCTTCCATGACTGCGCGCATGCCGCGTTCGTCGATGTCACGCATGGTGTAGACCTCGGTCAGGCCGACGCGCTTGATGTTCTCTTTTTCCGTGGCATCGATGTCGCGTACCCCGATGAGGACGGTGTTTTCCGGCAGGACCTTAGGCGAGAAGCCGCAGATGTCGGCGAGGGATTTCGGCTCAAGGCCGAGCAGCGCCGCGAGTGGCATGCCGTGAACGTTGCCACTGGGCGAGGTCTCAGGCGTGTTCAGGTCGGAGTGGGCGTCGATCCAGATCAGACCGATTTTTTGCTGCTGGCTGCGGTAGTACTCGGCCACGCCGGAGACGCTGCCTGCGGCAACAGAGTGGTCGCCGCCGAGGATAACGGGAGTCATGCCGCCTTCGAGTGTCTTGCTGACCTCTTGTGCCACCTTGGTGCAGGTTTCGGCGATCTCTTTGAGGTAGCGGGCGTTCTCTTCGCCACGGTGCTTGGTCTCCGCAATCGCCACAGTGATGTTGCCGCCATCGGTGACGTCGTGGCCGAGGGCTTCCAGGTGGGCTTCGAGACCTGCTACACGGACGGCTGAGGGGCCCATGTCTACGCCGCGGCGGGATGCGCCGAGATCGAGGGGGACGCCAAGGATGCGGATTTTGCGCGGCGGGAGGGATTGCACTCCGCTCTTGATGGGGCCAACGGAGGAGCCGGTTACGGCTGCTTTTTCGTGGGCCAGTACTTCGCTGATCTTCGACATGCAACTTCCTGACTGCTTGTTTATGACAACGGCGGCTTGGGCTCCCCTAGAGCTAAGCGTGGAACGGAGCCATCATGCCGTAGATGGGGATATCACTTGGAGGTATCGAGTGGCAAGTTGCGTTTTCGATATCCGGACCAAGGCCTATCAATCTGCTTTTCGCGAATGGGTTTGATGGCCGCTCAATGGGGTGGATGTATGTGCATCAGCATCTGATCGCTGTAACGTCCCACGCCGGAATGCATCCAACGAGATGTGTTTTAAGTTTCCCTGGAGAGAATTGCAATGGAACAGAGAAGGCTCGGCCACGATGGACCGCAGGTATCGGCGATTGGATTAGGGTGCATGAGCATCGGTATCGCCGATGTGTACACCAGCAGTGCACAGGACGATGACAAAGCGATTGAGTTGATACATCGTGCACTCGATCTGGGAGTCAATTTTCTCGATACAGCGAACGTCTATGGCGATTCAGAGATCAAAGTCGGCAAGGCCTTGCAGGGCCGGCGAGATAGTGTCGTCCTGGCAACAAAGTTTGGCCTGGTTATAAGTTCCGACATTCAGAACCGAGGCGTCGACGGAACCCCGGAGAACGCACATCGTGCCTGCGATGAATCACTCCAGCGGCTTGGGGTGGAGCAGATCGATCTCTACTATCTGCATCGTGTCGATCCCCGCGTGCCGATTGAAGAGACGGTCGGCGCGATGGCCGAGCTAGTGCATGCCGGAAAGGTACGCCACCTTGGGCTCTCCGAAGCTTCTCCTGAGACAGTGCGCCGAGCCCACAAGGTTCATCCCATTGCAGCGGTTCAAACGGAGTATTCGCTATTCAGCCGTGAGCCCGAAGACGGCCTGTTGCCTGTGTTGCGTGAGCTCGGGATCGCCCTGGTGGCCTATAGTCCCCTGGGTCGTGGATTTCTTGGCGGACGGTTTCGCAGCGTCGACGACCTTGCGCCGAACGACTGGCGACGCAATAATCCGCGTTTTCAAGGAGAGCAGTTTGCCGCCAACATTGCCATCGCCGATCGCCTGCGTGAGTTCGCGGAAGAGAAACGCTGCACCCCCGCGCAGCTTGCGCTGGCATGGCTTCTCAATCGCTCTCATGACGTCATACCCATCCCTGGGACCAGCAGCATGGCTCGCCTGGAGGAGAACATTCACGCTGCTGATATTCGATTGACTGAGGAAGATATGCAACGGATCGAGCAAGCGCTGCCCGCAGGCTCGGTAGCAGGAGAGCGCTATGCACCAGCGATGATGAAGATACTCAATGGCTAGCCTGCTTGTAGATATCCTTCGATCGCGAGTCGAACTCTAAACACCTACCAGCTTCTGGCTGGTTTGATCGCCGATTGACGATGTGGGTGTAACGTCTGGTCAGGTGGATCTTCGTGGAGCGGTGGCATGCGCATACTCGTCCTGAATAGCGGTTCTTCTTCGATCAAGTATTCGATGTTCGATACCGAGAGTCAGGCCGATCCGCGTTTGCTGTACGACGGGGAGTTGAGCGGAGCCGGTAGTCCGGAGGCCACGTTGGAGATTCAGGCGCCGGATGATCCGAGTCTGAGCCGCAAGCCGTCTGGAGTGAAGGCCGAGACGCTACAGGAGGCGATTCAGTTAGTCCTGGATACAGTCTCCGGGGACCATCTGCCTGCTGTCGATGCGGTCGGTTATCGCATCGTGCATCCGGGGTCTAAGCTCAAAGAACACCAGCGGATTACGACCGAGGTGCTACGCGATCTGGAGGAGGCGGTGGCCTTTGCGCCGCTGCACGATCCTGAGGTCATCGAGATGATTCGCGCAGGCATGATGCGGTTTCCGAAGGTCACTCACTACGCCTGCTTCGACACGGTGTTTCACCAGACGATGCCGGAGGAGGCGACGACCTATCCGGTGCCTGCAGCCTATCGCGATCAGGGCGTTCGCAGGTACGGGTTTCATGGGTTGAGCTGTGAGTCGATTGTGCGCCAGATGCGGGCTGCCGGTGGCGAGCTTCCGAAGCGCATGGTGATTGCGCATCTGGGCAGCGGATGCAGTGTGACGGCGCTGCTGGAGGGCCGCTCCGTGGACACGACGATGGGGCTGACCCCGACGGGCGGAGTGGTGATGGGAACGCGGCCTGGAGACCTCGATCCTGGTCTGGTGCTGTATCTGCTTCGTCAGCAAAAGGGAGACAGTGCGCAGGCGACATCGGCGGTAGAGACGATGTTCAATCATGCTTCCGGGATGGTTGCGCTGAGTGGTATGGCGAATGATGTAAAGGCGGTGCGGAAGGCGGCGGAGGACGGCAATGCGCAGGCGGCTCTGGCGCTGAAGATCTTTACGCGCAGCGTAACCAAGGCTATTGGCGGGTTCTGCTGGCTGCTGGGCGGCCTGGATGCGATTGTGTTTGCGGGCGGCATCGGAGAGCACGATGCGGTTACACGTAAAGAGGTCCTTGAAGGGCTGCAACCTTTGGGGATCGCAATGAATTTTGAGTTAAACGACCAGAAACAGAATGGTCTGCGCCGAATTAGTGCATCTGACTCCAAGACAGAGGTTTTTGTTGTACCCGCTCAGGAAGATCTCATGATCGCCGTGCATCTGGATCGCATGGCTCGATCAAACAAGTAATTCAGGTGACGTAACCCCGTTCTTGCACGAGGGTATCCATGACCAGTACTTTCTCCCCGTCCTCTTCCACCAATCATTCTCAAACTGCGGACGCCCCTCTGAGTGCCGACGAGCTGCGCCGGATGGATGCCTATTGGCGTGCCTGCAACTATCTCTGTGCGGGCATGCTGTACCTCCGCCACAATCCGCTGCTGCGCGAGCCGCTGAAGCCCGAGCACATCAAGAGCCGGCTGCTGGGGCACTGGGGTTCCGACCCCGGGCAGACGTTCACCTGGGTGCACCTGAACCGGCTGATCAAGAAGTACGACCTTGATCTGATCTACATCTCTGGCCCTGGTCATGGAGCGCCTGCGACGCTTTCGAACAGCTATCTCGAAGGCGTGTACTCTGAGGTCTATCCGGCGATGAGCGAAGACATCGTCGGCATGCAGAAGTTCTTCAAGCAGTTCTCATTTCCGGGCGGCATCGGAAGCCACTGCACGCCGGAGACACCGGGTTCGATCCACGAGGGCGGCGAGCTGGGGTATAGCCTCTCGCATGGATTCGGCGCGGCCTTCGACAATCCCGATCTGATCGTGACGGTGGTTGTGGGCGATGGTGAATCGGAGACGGGGCCGCTCGCGACATCGTGGCACTCGAACAAGTTTTTGAACCCGGTTCGCGATGGCGCAGTGCTGCCGATCTTGCATCTCAACGGCTACAAGATTGCCAACCCGACGATCCTGGCGAGGATCTCGCGTGAGGAGTTGGACAGCCTCTTCCGTGGTTATGGATGGACGCCGCATGTCGTCGAAGGCGACGATCCGGCGTTGATGCATCAGCTGATGGCCGGTGTACTGGAGCAGTGTGTGCTCGAGATTCGCGCGATTCAGCAGAAGGCACGCAGCGCTGGTGCAGTGCCGGAGCGGCCGCGTTGGCCGATGATCATCCTGCGCACGCCGAAGGGCTGGACGTGTCCGAAGGAGATTGATGGGCACAAGCTGGAAGGCTCGTGGAGAGCTCACCAGATGCCGATTCTCGATCCGGTCACCAACCCTAAGCATTTGAAGCTGGTGGAGTCGTGGCTGCGCAGCTACAAGCCGGAGGAGTTGTTCGACGAGAACGGCACGCTGCTCGCCGAGTTCAAGGAGACTGCTCCGGTGGGGCAGCGACGTATCAGCGGCAATCCGCATGCGAATGGCGGCGAGTTGCGCAAGCCGCTCGAACTGCCAGACTTCCGCGAGTATGCGATAAAGATCGAAAAGCCTGGGCAGGTTGAGGTCTCGTCGACCGATACGCTGGGACATTTTCTGCGCGATGTGATGCGCCAGAATATGACGAGTTTCCGAGTCTTCGGGCCGGACGAGACCGCCTCCAACAAACTCGACGCGATCTACGAAGCGAGCGGCAAGACGTGGATGGCGGAGATGAAGCCCGAGGACGCCGACGGTGGCTTCCTCTCGACCGACGGGCGTGTGATGGAGATGCTCAGCGAGCACACCCTCGAGGGCTGGTTCGAGGGCTATGTGCTCACGGGACGGCACGGCTTCTTTTCCAGCTATGAGGCGTTCGTTCACATCATCGACTCGATGTTCAACCAGCATGCGAAGTGGCTGGAGAAGAGCAAGCTGGAGCTGCGGTGGCGCGCTCCGATCTCGTCCATCAACCTGCTGATTACTTCACTGGTATGGCGGCAGGACCACAACGGGTTCACGCACCAGGACCCGGGCTTCCTCGATCTGGTCACGAATAAGAGTCCGGAGATTACGCGCATCTATCTGCCGCCCGATGCGAACTGCCTTTTGAGTGTGGCGGACCACTGTCTGCGCAGTGTCGACTATGTGAATGTCATCGTCGCCGACAAGGCGCCGCACCTGCAGTATCTGGACATGGATGCTGCGGTGAACCATTGCACGAAGGGCATCGGCATATGGGATTTCGCCAGTAACGATGCGGGTCAGGAGCCGGATGTCGTGATGGCATGCGCGGGCGATATTCCTACGGCGGAGTCTCTGGCGGCTGTGGCGATTCTTAGAGAGCGCTGCCCGGAGATAAAGATTCGCTTCGTCAACGTGGTCGATCTGTTTCGCCTGATGCCGGAAGAAGAACATCCTCATGGTCTGTCGGAGCGTGAGTTCGACAGTTTGTTTACGAAGGACAAGCCGGTCATCTTCAACTTCCATGCCTACGCTTCGCTGATCCATAAGTTCACGTACCGCAGGAACAACCACGACAACTTCCACGTGCGCGGATACAAGGAGAAGGGCAACATCAACACGCCGCTGGAGTTGGCAATTCTGAACCAGGTGGACCGCTTCGATCTGGCGATCGATGTCATCGACCGCGTGCCGTCGCTGCAGGTGAGCGCAGCGCATGTGAAGGAGTGGCTGAAGGATCAGATCATCGACAGCGTGAACTATGCGCATGAGAACGGCATTGATAGCCCGGAGATACGTGAGTGGAAGTGGCCAGGAGAAGGCGACTAAATCTTCCATCTCTATAGCGTTCCGTTATGTCGCTTATCCGACATAACGATAAAAGGCCGCCCCTGTGTGGGCGGCCTTTATTATTGATTTGGAACGAGTTGTAACTTGCGCTGCAGACTGTGAAGCTGCGACTATGTCTCCGATGCTCCGACAGAATGTTTGCTCGCGGGTACGGGGGCACGCACAAGCTGCGACCGAAATAGCCTCTGAGGAGAACCAAAGTTATGGCGAAGCGCCGCGTCCTACTGGTCGATGATGAAGTCTCAATTTTGCTCACTATAAAGGCTGTGCTGGAGATCAGCGGCTTCGAGGTGGACACTGCCGCCAGCGCGCTGGAAGGAAAGCTGAAGCTCAAACGGCACGAATACCATATGGTCATCACCGACATGCGCATGGAGCACGATGCTTCCGGACGTGAGGTGATTCTGGCCGCGCGCTCCGCGCCGTATCACCCCGCCGTGGCGCTGCTGACCGCGCTCCCTTTCAGCGACGAAGACTGGCAGGATATGGGCGCGGACAAGTTGCTTGTAAAGCCGATGCAGACAGCGAGCTTGATTCGGCAGCTGGAGCAACTGTTGGAGAAACATACCGCCAATCTGGCGAGATCTTCGAAGGCACTGGCGGCGGTCGCGAAGCCTAAATTGCCGAAGAAGGTGGCTCCCGCAAAGAAAGCAGCGGTAACGAAGAAGACCGTGAAAAAATCCGCGGCGAAGAAGTTGCCGGTGAAGAAAGCCGTGGCGAAGAAGGCCGTAGCGAAAAAAGCTGCGGTGAAGAAGGTGGTTGCGAAGAAGGCTGTGGCAAAGAAGGTAGTTGCCAAGAAGACCGCTGTGAAGAAGAAGGCCAAGCGGTAGTGAAGCAAATCCCTGCCGTTTCGTGCCACCCATAAACTGTCATTTCGATTGAGTGGAGAGATTTCTGTATTTGGCTTGTAGCGGCGATGGTGCTGACGCAGGCATCGCAGAATACAGGGGTCTCTCCACTCCGCATGACGATAAAACCATCATGCTCCGGTCGAGATGACAGTTTAATGTGACGCTTACGAAAGCAAGGGATACTTGACCCCGGTCAGTTCCTCGCTCACCTGCCACAGCTTCTTTCCGACCGCCTCATCGAGCGCCTGTGGGCGCGCTTGCACGACCTTCGGATAGCCCTTGAATTCCATGAAGCCATCCGGGCCGATATATTCGCCTCCCTTGGCTTCCGGGGCAGTTGCGGCATAGAGCGTCGGCAGCGCGCCCATCACGTCATCCTGCATGATGAGCGGCGCGACCACCTTCAGCACGCGAACCTTTAGATCCTTGCTGCCCATCCCAGGGCCATTGTCGACGATGCTGGTCTTCGAGATGCCTGGATGCACCGGGATGCTGGCCAGCCTGCTGCCGGCGGCCCTGGCCCGGCGGTCGAGCTCGCGTGCGAACAGGATATTCGCCAGCTTCGAGTTGTTATAGGTGTCCCAGGGCACGTAGCTGCGCTCGCTCTGGAGGTTATCGAACTCGATCTTGCCGGTGCGGTGCGCCAGCGAGGCCACGGTGACGACACGTGGAGCGGGAGCGCCGCGAAACTGCGGTAGCAGCAGGCCGGTGAGCGCGAAGTGGCCAAGGTGGTTGGTGCCAAACTGCCGCTCGAAGCCGTCGGCTGTGAGTTCGCGCGTGGGCAGAGCCATCACGCCGGCGTTGTTGATTAGCAGGTCGAGCACACGCCCGCTGGCTATAAATCTCCGGGAAAAGTCGTGAATGGAGGTGAGCGACGCGATGTCCAGCTCCGCCACCTCGGCGCTGGCCCCAGGGGCCTCTCGGAGCAACCGCTCCAGGGCAGCCTGGCCCTTGGTAAGGCTGCGGACGCCCAGCAGCACGTGTGCCCCGTGGCGCGCGAGCTCCAGCGCAGCCTGGTAGCCGATGCCGCTGTTTGCGCCTGTGATGAGGACTGTTTTGCCTGTTTGGGAGGGGATTTGCCCTGCAACCCACTTTGTTGACGCCATTTTTCGCTTCTCCGTGCGGTTGGCCATCAACAGGTAGATTGTGCCGGTCCGCGCTCTCTCATGTCCGATCCTACCAACAGGAGTGGGGGTTGTATGACTGGCGAGGGGGCAGGACAGATAACTTCTTCAACAGCACAAAAATGAAAAAAATATGCAATATCAATTGCCCTGACAGGAAGCCCCTCTGGTAAACCTGCACCTTCTCCCTTTACAATCGAACGGCAAGGCACCATTCTCAGTTTTGGAACTTTTGCCTCCTGAGTAGGCCTGCGGCGATATTGTTTGAAGGGGAAAGGTTCTCATGAAGCTTAGCGCACGAATTTCTGTTAGCGCCGCGATGTTGGTAGTGCTGGCGAGCACCGTTGGATGCACCAAACTGCGCGCACGCGACAGGCTCGTGAAAGGTGTGCAGGAATTTAAGGCAGGGCATTACGAACAGGCTGTCGACAAGTTCCAGGAATCCATCGATCTCGATCCGAACTACGCCGCCGCGCGGCTGTACCTCGCAACCGCCTACAGTTATCAGGTGGTGCCGAACCTGGATACCCCAGACAACCTGAAGATTGCCCAGAAGGCCATGGATGGCTTCAACGCTGTCCTTGACAAGGATCCGAACGATCTCGGTGCGCTCCGCCAGATCGCTTCGATCGAGCGCAACATCAAGCAGTACGATAAGGCCAAGGCTATCGAGCTGAAGATCATAGCGCTCGATCCGTCGGATTCCGAGGCGAACTACACGGTTGCGTGGATCGACTGGAACAAGGCTTACAAGAATGCGACGACGATTCTCGCTGCTGCCGGCATGCAGGACGATGGCGAAGGCAATGTGAAGAAGTCTAAGGATGTTTGCGCCAAGATCGTTGCAGCGAACACAGATCTTGTGGCTGAGGGTATCCAATACCTGCAAAAGGCCATTGATATCAACCCCAACTACGACGACGCTATGTCGTACATGAACCTCACCTATCGCCGCAAGGCCGATCTGGAGTGCGGCAATGATGCCGCTCGCAAGGACGACCTCGCCAAGGCAGACGAGTGGGTGCAGAAGGCTACCGGCGCTCGCAAGGCCAACGAAGCGGCCAAAGAGAAGAAGCTGGGCGGCGGCGTCGATATGTCGAAGTAAGCTGCGCTTTATGGATACCAACAAGGCCTCCCGCAGGGGAGGCCTTGTTGTTTCTGCGAGGTCAGAGCTTCGTCAGTGGGCCGAGAGCTATCTGTCCTGCTCCAGCCGCTCTTGCTTCGGCGACGACCGCCGCTACCTGCTGATAGCTGAGTGCGCGATCGGCTTCGACGAACAGTGTATGGTCCTGCCGCGTCGCAAAGAGCTGCTGCAGGGCAGGACGTAGGCCTGCGAAGCCCATGTCCTGCTGCTCGATCCGGTATGCTGGGCCGCTATTGGGGGCGCCTGCCACAATCCGCACGACGAGCGGCGATGGTGACGCCACAGGAGCCGCGTGCCCTTGTGGGATGGAGCTGTCGAGCCCACGAGGCACCGTGGGGACAAGAACCATGAAGATGATGAGCAGGACGAGCAACACATCGATCAGCGGGGTTACGTTGATCTCTGCGGACGGAGTGGAGGAAGAGCCTGTCGCGAATGCCATGAGGAGCACCTCGAGGGTAAGTCGTGAGCGAGCGCTCGGACCTGCGGGGAGGGTGTCAGCTGGCGAGAGCCGGAGCCGGATTCGGCTGCTGTTGGTTTAGACACCGGTACGGGGTGAATTGAGCCGAGCCATTAAGCCGTCGGCAGTTCTTTCGGCTCCATCCACAGCTTGCCGGCGACGATCAGAACCGCAAGCATTGCCGTGCAGATGGCGAAGACACTCCGCACGCTGGTGAGGTTGGCCAGGATGCCGCTCAGGACCAACCCTGCGATCTGGGCGCTGAAGATGAATGACATGACCGTCGAGCCGACACGGCCCAGCATCGCTTGAGGCGTCTCCTGCTGGATCATCGTCTGCGAAGGGATGACGATGCCGCCTACGGAGAAGCCGACAAGGAAGCAGCCGAGGATCGTGAGGACGACATCGATTGCGATGGCGTGGCTTCCAAGCTGGAAGACGACGTGCGGCGCTATCGCCATCAGCAGCGTGCCGCCCGCGATGCCGCTCAGTCCGGAGTAGACAAGAGTCGTGTTCTTCACCTTCTTGGCAAAGGCGTTGAGGAGAGAGATGCCAACCAGCAGGCCGAGGCCGATCATGGCGCTCGCGATGCCGAAGATATTGGTCGAGGCGCGCAGCGTATCGCGCACAAAGATAGCGATCAGAGGGCCAAAGCAGCCCATCACAAACATGCCGGAGGCGAGTGCGACGATCACAAAGAGCAGAGCCGCATGATGAAAGATGAAGCTCGCGCCCTCCTTCATGTCTTCGAGGATGCGGGCGATGCCGGTCTTTTCTTCGGTAGCTGAGGGCTCCTGGCCTGCGGCTGCCACTACCTCACTCTTTGGCGGAAGAATAAGCGCGAGGGAAGCGATGAGCGTGCCGGAGGCGATGAAGCTGATGGAGTCAATGATGAAACAAGTCTGCTCATGAAAGCGCGAGACGATAAAGGTGGCGACAGGGCCGCCGACGATGCGCATGACGTACATGACCTGCTGCATCAGCGAATTGGCCGAACGCAGGCCGTGTCGCGGGACCGCGCTGCGAATGGCTATGCCCTGCGCAGGCTGGAAGAAACTCGAAAAGACGCTGATTGCTGCAAGGACGGCATAAAAACCATAGACGTTGTGAACCAGCAGTAACAGAAGGCAGAGGCCCGCGCGGATGAAGTCGCTTGAAACCAGCGTTGGCTTCACGGGCCAGCGATCTACGAACACGCCGCTGAGAACGCCCAGCACGGCAATCGGCAAAAGATAAGCGATCTGGACGCCTGTCACCTGTTGCGCGCTCGCATGCAGCTTGAACGTCATGACGGTGATGACCGCAAACAGGGCGAGGAAGTCGCCGAAGACCGAGACGATCTGCGCGTACCAGAGTCGCCGCATCGTCGCGACGCGCAGCACCTCACCCATGCTCATGGGGTCAGGAGCCGCAGGTGCGGGCTGGGACGGAGCTTCGGTCTCGAGCTCCTGATAATCGGCGACGGTGCTTTCGTTGCTCATAAGTTCTGGTACGGCCCTTCAGAGGCCAATAGGATTCACGTTGAATTTATTGGATGGTTCAAAAGCATCGGCAGACGCTTTTAATGGCATTCGCCCTTTCCCTAAATGGGTTAACGTTTGGCGTGGCCAAATATTGTCTAACGCTGCGTTTTTATGTTTATAGCGATGTTTTGCTCATTAAAGATCGCCCCAAAAATCTGTCATCTCGACCGAAGGCGGCGTTTTTTGCCGCCGTAGTAGAGAGACCCCTTGATGCAGAGCGTGATGCAAATGTTTGTGGCGCGCTTTGCGTCTAGAGCCCCCTGTATTTTGCCCGGAGCCGCATTGCCGCTTCGAGCAAAATACAGGGGTCTGTGGGTGTTGTGCAGACTTGCCGCAAAGCATTAGCGGGTGCAGCTTGCAAAGGGAGCTGAATTAGGAGACGATATCTTCATTGCCGAAAATAGAGTCGCGGGATGGTATCTCCCGCAATCATCCCTCGGATGATCTCTTCACAGCCACGGCGCAACCTGACCAATGTCGGGAATGCGCATAACGTGGCTGTTTCGCGTTTATGGTGCATCCCGACAAGAAGGATGTACGCATGGCAATCACGAAACAGCGAATTCTCTCTAATACCCTTCCATACTCCAATAAATGGCTCGTGCTGGTCGTCGTCTCGACCGCTCTTTTTCTCATCAGCATTGATATGACAGTGCTGTACACCGCTTTGCCGCGACTGACCCACGATCTTGCCGCCAGCAGTAGCCAAAAACTCTGGATCGTCGATGCGTTTCCGCTTGTGATGGCGGGTCTGCTCCCGACTATGGGTATGCTTGGCGACCGGATTGGGCATCGCCGAATATTTCTTTGGGGGCTTATTGCTTTCGCTTCTGCCTCCCTGCTCGCGGCTTATGCCCCCTCTGCGAACGTCCTGATTGCAGCACGTGCCTTTCTCGCTGTTGGCGCATCCATGATGATGCCAGCGACGCTTTCTCTCTTGCGCCTGACGTTCACAACCGACAAAGAACGCGGCCAAGCGATTGGCATCTGGGCTGCTGTCTTTTCAGGCGGTGTTGCGATCGGTCCATTGATAGGTGGAGCTTTACTCAGCCATTTTTGGTGGGGGTCTGTCTTCCTGATTAACGTGCCCGTGGTGGTAATAGCACTTATCTCTACTCCATTCATCGTGCCCGCTGGAAAAGGGAACCCAGAGCGGCAACTCGACCTCCTGAACGCACTACTAGCCATGGTCGCAATGGTTAGCCTGGTCTATGCGCTGATGGAGGCCGCAAGACCAGAAGCAGGATTGCTTGAGGCCACTTTCGCGGGTGTTATCGGCATGACGTTTATGGTCATTTTCGTGAGGCGGCAAAACCGTTCCGCAGGCCCGATGATTGACTTCTCGCTATTCGGTAACGGACGCTTCACAGCCGGTGTATTTACTGCGATGATCGCAACCCTGGCTGGTACGGGCGTGCAACTTGCGCTCACGCAGCGGTTACAGCTTGTAATCGGTGACTCGCCGCTTCATGCGGCTCTCTTCATGCTGCCAATCTCGATCTCGGCCTTTGTCGCAGGTTCCCTCAATGGGTTCGTGCTTCACAAAGTGGGCATCGGTCGGGCACTCTGGACAAGTCTCATCATGGCTGCGACCGGCCTCATCGGCTACGCAGTCTTCCGTAACAGCAGCGCTGTCGAGCAAGTCGCAAGCTTAGTCATCTTCGGGTTCGGCGTAGGTGTGGGCTCGGCGATGGCCTCAACCGCCATCATGATCAACGCGCCAGAAGATAAGGCCGGCATGGCCGCCTCCATCGAAAGCGTCGCCTACGAACTTGGTGGTGTGCTTGGAGTCACCATCCTCGGTAGCATTCTGTCTTTTACCTATACGAAGGCTCTCATACTGCCGCAGGGAATACCAACCCCAGCGCTCGCTAGGGACAGCCTTGATCAAGCACTGCTGCTCGCCGAACACATGTCTGGCGGCGCAGCGGCGAAATTGATCACTCAGGCTAAAACGGCCTTCGACTTCGCCTTCATAGCTGTTTTGGTGGCTGGCACCGCAATCACGCTACTCATGGCGGCAGTAATCGCCAAGATTATCTACCGGGCGAAAGCTCTGAGCCTCCCTGGGTGACCCAATCCATAGATTTGCGAAGCGAGAACCTGTCGGCTTTTCGTCAGTAATCCGTGCGGAGCAGGTGCTGGCCAGCGAGTTTCGTCGCACCCTCGTCTCTCAGTCCTGAGCAGAATCGAATGAACGCATGACGTGAAGCCGTCATGCGTTCATTCGAGATGACAATCTTGTGCGGTGTTTATAAAAGGCATCTGCGGATTGGCAATCCGCTGCCCTTGCTTATGCTTACTTGCCGTCCTCGATGAGCTCGACCAGGACAACCTGCTCGTCGTTGTCGATCTCGCGCAGCTTGACTTCGATGATCTCGCGTCGCGAGGTAGGCACGGTACGGCCGATGAACTTGGCTTCGATCGGCAGTTCGCGGTGCCCGCGGTCGATCAGTACCAGCAACTGCACGCTCTTGGGGCGGCCGTGGTCGAACAGCGCGTCCATGGCTGCGCGGATGGTGCGGCCGGTGTAGAGCACATCGTCCATCAGGATGATGTCGCGACCCGTAACGTCGAAGCCCAGATCGCTTTTTTCTACGACGGGACGAATATCGCGCGTCGTGAGGTCGTCGCGATAGAAGCTGATGTCGAGCACGCCGGTATCGACGGGTTGTTTCTCAATCGTTGCGATCAGCGCGCCGATGCGCTGCGCCAGCGGCACGCCGCGGCGCTTGATGCCGACCAGGCCCAGGTTGTTGCTGCCGTGATTGCGTTCCACGATCTCGTGCGCCAGCCGTACCAGCGTGCGCTCGATCTCGGAGCCGGACATGAGGCGGCCTTTTTCACGCAGGCGCGGCGACCGCGTGGAGGGGGTGGATTCGCTCGTTTCAGTGGCCGGAGAGGATGTCTGGTTGTCGCTCATGATTGCTGTTGATGATAGCAGCGGAGGTAGAGCAGTTTCACGTTAAGTGCCATCTGACAGAATCTGAAGGGTTGTTTTTCTGAGGGGGAACTCCGCAGGCAGCCTTCGCCCTGGAAGTATCCAGGGTGAAGACGCTGTAGCGGTCGCGCTAGCTGAGGCTTTTGGTCTGCCGCGACCGCACAAACCCTGCGAACGCGCCGCCGGCGGTGGACAGCACCAGAAGCATCGCGACAACCGCTGCCAGGCTCATCAGAATGAATCCCGCGCGAAACTCGGGAACGGTGAGGATGAGATCGAAAAAGCCCGCGGAGGCTTGTCCGGATTGCTCAATGGCCCTCGCTTTAGCCTCCAGCATGATGGAGTTCACATTCGCTTCGAATTCGGCCATTCTATGGAGGCCATAGCGCAGGATAAGCATCTGTGTGGTGGTGATGACAGCCATGCCCAAAGAGGTGAGTATTCCGCAGATCAGGCCGATGCGCGCCCCCAGCCCGCCTGTGATGCGCGTCTGGCGGTGCCGTGAGGCATAGATGGCCAGCACTACAGAGGGTGCCAGCCACGCCAGGAGCTCGAACGGCGGCAGAACGATCGAAATCGCGGATATCGCTCCAGCGACCATCATGGCGATAACGATGATGGCCTTCCAGTTCGCTGCCGAGGGATCGGTGATTGGGGGTGCGCTGGCAGTCTGCTCGCTGGCAGTGGCGTTCTGTATCTGCTGTTCGGCCTGCTCCAGCAACTCCTCGGAGAGGGTTACCTGCGGCGCTCCGCAGTTCCAGCAAAAGAAAAGGGAACCCTCGTCCTCGGTGTGGAGGAGAGACTGGCAGCGGTGGCAATGGCGTTGGATCACCTCTCGAAGGCTACCCGAGACCCGCGCTGGGAGCAAACCGAGTGGCCGCTTGAGCGGTTTTACAGGTTGTGTAAGCCGACGCAAAAGGCGTTTGCGTGGTTTTCTCCACAGGAAAACCACACTGCACATTTTTTGCCGGTCGCAGTAGCTGTGAAACCGCTCTATTCGCTGTCGCTGTCTTTGCTGTCGTGACTGCCCAGGCCTGTGGGCAGGTCAAGAGCGACCATGCCAATCTTCGTGCCGCCATCCTTCGCTTCGATGCCTACGATGTGCTGGTGCTGCTCGGAGCCGGTGCGCAGCTCCAGGCCGGAGTTAGAGTCGTCCTCGTGGATGTGATTGCCATGTTTCGAATCGCAGGTTAGCCCCTGGGAGGTTCGTGTGGGTTGACCGACCGGGTTGTTATCCCTGCACGCGATCACATCGCCATAGCGGGCAAGGTCCTTGCGGTAGAAGGCCTCCACTTTGCTCTGGGGATCGCTGGTCTGGTAGCTCGCTGCCTTGACGCCGAGGTGGAAGCTGCCAAAATTCATGTTGATATCGGCGGAGCCCCCGTCCGATTTCTCGCTGTTGCTTTTAATCAGCGCTGCGCCGGGGTAGGTGGTGATGCCGATAGTGGCGCTATTGCCCTTGTTGTCGGTCTTAACCTGCATGGAGCCGAAGGGAGTGCCAATATCAACGTTGTCGTTCTTGCCGTCTTTGTGGGTTGTAACATGGCAGCCGGCGAGCAGCAGTGCAGCCAGCGAAGCGGGGACAGCGAGCGAGCGGATAAAGTTCATAGGGATCGACCTCGGACAGCGAAAGTTCGTGCATCTTCAAGCATCGGTCAGGAGACGTGACTCTACGCAGATAGGATACGCGCGTTGCGGCCCGGCGGTTCCATCATTCGCACAAAGAGACAAAGAGAATGATGGCCATTATGGCGTGCCAGCTTTCTCCTGCGGTATAAAGTGCTCTTCTACGGCCTTTTTCATCAGACCGGGCGGGAGCAGTCCCTGCGCGAGGATGAAGTCGTGGAAACGCAGAGCGCTGAACTTCGGACCAAGAGCGGTTTCCGTCTCCTTGCGCAGCTCAAGCAGCCGTGTGAAGCCGTAAAAGTAGCTGTTCGCCTGTCCCGGAGATCGGAAGGTATAGCGCTCGACCTCCTGATTCGCAAAGGGAACCGAGAAGCAGACGTCCTGCGTGAGCACCTTCATGGCGTCCGCAGGCTGAATCTTGCCGGCCTGTAGCTCGGGATCCAGAAACGCGCGTGCGGCGCGCAGCAGCCGGAACTGCAGGCTGATGAGCTGGCCCTCTTTCGGCATGTAAGGCAGCGTGATGTACTCCGAGTAAAGACCCCAGCCTTCGGCGTTGGTCGAGTTGAACGCAAACAGCGCACGAGCCAGCGACACACCGTGCTCCACCATCGAGTCGAACTGCAGTTCATGTCCTGGACGCGCTTCGTGCGCGATCAGCGTCCAGGAGGCCGCGTCGAAGGTATAGTCGTCGACCTTCGCGGCCTGCGCTTCGCCTGGTCCCGCGGGCATGTTGAGAGGCAGTACAAATACACCGCGCTGCCCGGTGTTGTGCAGGAACGGAGGCGGCACCATATGCGGTGCCGGCGAGTCCGCGCTCTCGGCCGCCGTTCCCAGGCGAATGATCGCTGGACGATCCGGAAGTGTTACGAGCTTGTCGGTGACGATGATCTTCTCGATCTCGTGCAGACGTTTTTCGTAGAACGGCAGGATCGCGTCTCCGGTGAGCTGCTGTTTTTTGAGCTCGCGAATTACGTCGCGGTAGTCGCTCGACGCAAAGCCGTGCTCTTTGGCGATCTCCGTCGCTAGCGGCTGCATCTGTGCCTGATAGTCGAGAAATGCCTTGTGAGCCATCTCCGCGATCTGCGCGGGTGGAATGTCGATGCCATAGCCCTCGAACGCGAGGGCATACTCTTCGGGTAGCAGGCGGAAGTCGGTGCGCGCCTTCGGCAGAATGTTCGCGCGGACCCAGGCGTCGTAGTCCGTGAGTTGCGTCTTCAGAGCAGCGTAGGCTGGTTCCCATCCAGTCAGGTGGTACTTCTGAAACAGCGCTGCGATGCCCTCCACAATGGCCGCGTTGCGGGAGAGCTGCGTCTCCACCTCGGACTTCGAAGGATAGATCATGTCCGGCTTAGCCATCTGCTGCTTCATGCGCTCAATGAGCTGCAGCGTAACGGGCCTATAGCCTGGCGCCTGCCCCGCATATTTCTTCAAGCGCGTCACGGCGGACTCACGCCGAGACTGCGGCATCTGATCGTCAAGTAGCGTCTGCAGGCCATTGAAGAAAAGGCTGGTGGCATTGATGAAGGGGACACGGCGTTTTCTGCCGAAGTCCTGCTCGCGAAAACCGAGGCGCTCATTGTTGATGATGATTTGCAGGTCTTCAGCGACGTTCTGGTCCTTCTCGGTCTTGAGCGCAATCTCCAGCTTGTCGACAGCGGCTTCTTCTTCCTTGCGCTGCGCGTCTTCGGCAGCCTTCGAGACATCGCCGATCTCGGTGTCGTACTTCGCCAGGCCCTCCGAGGAAGCTTCTTCCGGCGAGTACTTGATCTGAATGTCGAGAACCTGCTGGGTGAAGGCATTGGAGCGGGCGATCCAGGCGGGCTGCGGAGCGGGTACCTGCCCGAAGGCCGGGGCGACGAGGAGAAGGAGTGCGGTGAGGCGGAGTGAGCGCAAGGAAGTGTCTCCAGTGGGTGTTTTCTTTACGAAGTAGAAGTATAGGGTTGGCATCGGGTGCAATCGACATATTTCTGCTGGCGGATGCCTGAGTCACTCCTTGCAGATTTTGTTGTCGGTGCACATGCCTTGTTGCTGGCCGATCGTCTTATGCCCCTGGATGCTGCACGATACAGTCGTGATTTCCCAGAGCTTTTGCTTTTTCCTATTGACGTCTAGCGAAATCCTAAATATATAGGAGATGCGGTCTCTGGCTGTGGCAGAGACTCGGTAGACTTTTTTCCTCTACGAGGTTCACCATGTACCGGCTACCGGTCCTGTTGCTTCTGTTTTGCCCTTGCCTGGCGTTCGCTCAGACAGCGAGCCAGCCCGAGCCGCAGAGCGCGCCCCAAGTTTCTCCGCAAGCTGCTTACGACCAGGCCGTCCGGCCCCTTGATATCACGCGCCGCGCTGCGCAGAACTGGTCTGAGATTGAACTCGACGCACTTGCCGTAGCGACAGATCAGGCCAAGGCCAGCTGCTCCGCGCGTAACCCCGGCCAGTACACGGGCGAAGACCTCCTCGCCTACGCTCACCTCTGTGCTTTTGCCCGGCGATGGCAACCCGTTCTGATTGCTGCCAAGAAATATCTCGATGCTCAGCGCGAGGCGCCGCCTGAGACAAAGCTCACTGGCTTTCCTAATCTCTCCGAAGCCTTCGACTACGAGATCCAGGCCAACATCCAACTCAAGAGCTACGTAGATGCTCTGCTGAATGCGCGGACGATGCTCGAGACGGTTCCCTACGACGTCTACGCCTCCGAAGCGACCGACAGCACCATTCGATACAGTCAACTGATCGACGCCAGCGACACATTTGAGCTGCTCGCCCAACGCCAACCTATTCTGCTCTCGCTGCTCAAAGCAAATGCTGCATCCAATCCGGCTGCGACGTCCAGCCCTAACCCACCCCTCCCGATTCACATCCTCTATGCCGAAGCTATCGCGCTTCCGGCCATGCAGCAGTTCATGAATCAGCCCAAATCGGCGGCTACCTCTTTCGCTGCACTCGAAGCCGCGTTACCTGCCAACCTCTCTTCGGAAGACGTAGATCTGATTGCTGAATCTCGCCGTCAGTATCTGCTCCTTGGCTCACCGCTGCCCGGGATTCATGCATCCGCTTCGCTGCTCGATCACTCGTTTGCAGCACCCCAGGACCTCGACACGAACTTCGGAGCGGCCACGGTCTTCGTGCTCTTCCAGGACTGGTGCGCCCAGTGCATTACCTCGGCTCTCCACTTTGGGACCGCTGCTACGAACCTCAAACAGCAGAACAGTGCTGTGCGTCTTTACGGGCTGCTGGCCCAGGCCGATCCCAAGCCGCCAGCTCCGAAAGCCCCGCCGAAACCCGCTATCAAGCCCACACTCTCAGGTGATTCCAAGACGCTTCACCAGGACATACAACTGGCGATTAAACCTACCGCTGCCGCGCTTCTGGTCGGCACCCCGACGCTCCTTGTGCCCGTTGAAACCATCAACACCTTCGTTGCCACGGATTTTCCCCTCGTCGTTGTCACCGATCACAACGGCATCGTCCGTTTCATTCAACCCGCCGATGAGAATGCAATTATTCCCGGCGGACTCATCGAGCAGGTTGTTGCTCACGTACTTCAGCGCTGGCCACCCTCCGCGCCAAAGTAGAGTCATCGGTTGCCCTGGATTCTGGCAACGTAACGAGGGTGTTATGAAGCTCATTGCCGGCCGTTCGTTCTGCTCTATTGACTCAAGAGCGAAGGGGTGTCCACAGAGGGGCTCATTTCAAGCCCGCCTGCAAGAGGTCAAAGGCACGACTAGTCGCCCGTATAGCTTCTGGGTAACGGTCTGCGGCAGACTGACCGTTCAAAATACATTCGTGGTTCATGAGGGCGAGTTCATGCAGGACCATGATGATCTGCACGGCTGCGAGTCGCGCAGTGAGGGGATCTGAACCATTCCCTTGAAGCTCTTTGGCGAGGGCGTCTATGCCCCGCGAGGTATAGCGCATCACTCTTGCTTGCAGACTCTCAGTGCTTAGAACCAACCGGAAAAAAGCGCTGATCTCCGGATCGTCGTTTAGGCCGGTGTATGGATCGCGGCGTTGCAACGCGCTTAGCTGGAATTCGCGCAATGCCTTCAAGGGCGACTGACCGGTTCGCCGTGCCCGGACTGTCCTGGCAGCTTCATCCTCATGGTCGGCGAATCGCTGTAGGACAAGGTCTTCTTTCGCCGGGAAGTACGAGAATAAGGTTCGCCTGGAGACCCCGGCCGTATGAGCAATTTCAGTGATGGAAACCTGGTCGAATCCTGATTCAAGGAACATGCGAATTGCCGTAGCTCCGATCGTTTCGCGGAGGCGCAGCTTCTTGCGCTCCCGCAATCCATCGGTTCCGTCACCAGGCACGACCTTTGGAACCAAATTTTCCATTGCCCAGCCCCTCAAAAGTAGACTTAGTGTACTATTAATCTATAAGTAGACTAAGTCTACTATTTGAATAAGTCTACGAGGAGTATGAAGTCATGGAAACCGATGTCATCGTTGTTGGGGCCGGCCCCGCCGGCTTGATGCTGGCAAATGAGCTCATGCTGGCTGGAATATCGACAGTAGTTCTGGAAAAGCGGCGCACGCCGAGCACACAGTATCGGGCGGATGGCCTGCAACCGCGCACTGCTGAGGTGCTTGATCTGCGTGGCCTGCTCGATCCAATCATGGACCGCGCTCTTCCTCGTGGTGACATCGGTGGGCACTTCGCTGGGCTCCCAGTCGAACTGGACTGCAAGCCATGGGGAACACGTCACCCGTACCCGGTCGCGATACCGCAGCATCGGCTCGAGGCTTACTTAGAACAGCGGCTCGTTGACGGCGGAGTACCAGTGCTTCGCGGACATGAGGTGTCGACGGTTGAGCAGGATTCTCAGGGCGTCACAGCCGGCGACATTCGCGGAAGATATCTCGTCGCATGTGACGGTGGCCATAGTACGATCCGTAAACTGCTGGGCGTGTCCTTTCCCGGTACATCGGGCACAATGGCTGCCGTTGCCGCGGACATCACTCTCGCATCCCGGTCCGCCGAGGTTTCCACGAAGTCAGAACATTTCAGTCAGTACATAAAGTCCGCTAACGGGTTCTTCAGCGTGCTGCGTCCTGTCGAGGGCGAGCTCTACAGGATTTTATTCGGCAAGCTCTCTGGGGAGAGTCCAGCGCGCGACGTGCCTGTTTCTGCCGATGAAGTTCGAGAGGCGTTGCTGGCGGTCTATGGACCTGAGACGGAGTTGGGAGAGCTCCGCGAGGCGTCCCGATTTAGCGACGCCACCCGCCAGGTTGAGCACTACCGCGCAGGCCGAGTGTTTTTCGCTGGAGATGCCGCGCACATTCATTTGCCAATCGGAGGTCAAGGCGTAAACCTTGGCATTCAAGACGCAGTCAATCTCGGCTGGAAACTTGCCGCGACAATACGCGGGTGGGCACCGGATGATTTGCTGGACAGCTATCACACGGAACGTCATCCCGTGGCCGCACGTGTCCTGAAAAACACACGCGCACAAGGTGTCATCACCAATCCAGATCAGGACGTGAACGTCGCTGCGGTGCGGGAGATCTTCATTGAGCTTCTCCGGTTGCCCGAGGCCAACCGCTTCATCTCTGGCATGATCTCTGGACTCGATCTTGAGTATCCCGGAGTAGGCCCACGCCTGATCGACTTCGACGTGACCATTCAGGATGGTCCAACTCGAGTAAGCCGTCTGATGCACTCTGGCCGGGGATTGCTGCTGTCACTCGATGAGACACCAAGATCGACTGGCGGCTGGGCCGACAGGGTCGATCATGTTGTCGCCAAAACCAAGGAGGACCTCGCCGCTGTTCTAGTTCGACCTGATGGCTATATCGTTTGGTCCGCCAATGAAGGGCCATCGCTTGAAGCCGCATTAACTCGGTGGTTCGGACGCCCGAAGGACATACACAGCTGATCTCTTCTCTCTATCAGGAATCGCCGTCGATTCCGACCAATTGACTCACCCCTCCGTTAGTCCTACGCTTAATCATGCTCATCACTCCCGCACAACTCGCCGAAGAACCACTGAAGCTGGACGAAAGTCTTGCTGCCGGCGCGATCGAATATGCCCCGGACGTCCGTCAGATCGGGCCGTTGAAGCTCCATGGCCAGGCCGAACTGATCGTTGAGCATCGCGGCCCCAAGGAATTTGTGGAAGATATCCGCCTGCGCGCGCACTTTGGCGGCATGTTTCAACTGCTCTGCGCACGCTGCCTGGACCCGGTCGAACAGTACCTGAGTGGCGATTTCGACCTCATTTTCAGGCCGGGTGGGGTGGATAATGAGCCCGGCGAACACGCAATTACTGAAGATGAGACCGAAATCGGGTATTATGAAGACAGCGGCCTGCTGCTGGAGGACGCCGTGCGTGAGCAGGTGCTTTTAGCCCTGCCCGGACGGACGCTCTGCCGGGAGGACTGCAAAGGCCTCTGCCCGCAGTGCGGCGCCAATCGCAATACCGCTCCATGCGGCTGCGAGGAACGGCCGGCCGATTCCCGCTGGCACGCTCTTGCAGGGATCGCCGATCCGAAAGCCTGAGCCCGCAACGTGTTTGAATACAAGACTTCGGCCACTAGAAGACGCCAACGCGCTTCGCGGCCAACGATGTTGAGAGGAATACCATGCCTAACCCGAAACGGCGCCACTCCAAGCAGCGCACCGCCAAGCGCCGCAGCCACGACTTCCTGACCCCCACCGGTGTTTCCGAGTGCCCCAACTGCCACGAGCGCAAGCTGCCTCATCGCGCTTGCAAGAAGTGCGGTGAGTACAAGGGACGCGCCGTGGTGGCCGTCAAGACAGCCGAGTAACTCCACAAATTTGAAGAAAGTGTCGTAACCCACGCGCGCCATGCCGATCGACATCGTTCTCGATGCCATGGGATCCGACAAGGCCCCCGAGCCTGAGATTCGCGGGGCCATTCTGGCTTGCCGCCATTTTGACGTTCGCGTTCACTTGGCTGGGCCGGAAGACTTGTTGCGTCCAAAACTGCGTGAGGCTCTCAAGGTCTACGCTAAACGCGAGCGTGTGCCCGTCTTTATCGCCCAGGCCAGCGAGTGGATCAGCATGGACGACAAGGCCGCTCAAGCGGTCCGTTCCAAGCGTGACTCCTCCATGCGCGTGGGTCTGAAGATGGTGCGCGAAGGCCGCGCTGCGGGCTTTGTCACAGCCGGCAATACCGGCGCAGCTATGGCTACGGCGAAGATGGTGCTGGGCTCGCTTTCAGGCGTCGACCGGCCCGCGCTCGCGACGATTATGCCGACGACGACCGGGCGGCCCTCTCTGCTGCTGGATGCCGGCGCCAACGTCGACTCCGATCCTGAAAATCTTGTGCAGTTCGCCGTGATGGGGCACATGTATGCAAAAAATGTGCTGCACGTCGCGAGCCCGCGTATAGGCCTGCTTTCCATCGGAGAAGAGGACGGCAAGGGGAATACGCTGACGCGCGATACGCTGCCCCTGCTGCGCGAGCTGAAGGGCATCAACTTTATCGGCAATGTCGAAGGTCGCGATCTCTTCAACGGACACGCCGATGTGGTGGTCTGCGATGGGTTTGTAGGCAACGTCGCACTGAAGACCTGTGAGGGCACGGCGAAGCTGCTGAGCGTCTCGCTGAGGGACAGTCTCAAGTCGACGGTGACGTCGCAGGTGGGTGCACTGCTCTCGCGCAAGGCCATCGCGGACTTCAAGAAACGGCTGGACTACTCAGAGTACGGGGGAGCGATACTGCTAGGCGTGCGTGGCGTCTGCATCGTCGGGCACGGTTCGTCGAACGAGCGCGCGATTATGAACGGCATTCGCGTCGCTGCAGAGTTCGCACAGGCCGAAGTGAATACGGGAATCGAAGCCGCGCTCGCCGCACGCTAGGGCCCGGTAGGATTATTCGATTGGCGGCCCTACGCGCCTCAGCTGTGGGTAGAGAATCGGGAGGATTGTATGTCTGGCAACAAGTATCTGGATCCGCCGCCGGCAGCGGTACGGGACAAAGCGTCGTTTGAGCTATTGCGCGTGTGGGTGGCCGAGCAGGGGCAGCACGTTAGCCTGCGCCCCGGCACGTGGGATGATCCGTTCGCCTGGGGTATAGTCCTCGCGGACCTTGCGCGTCACATCGTCAATGCGGAGTCGATACACCGCAAGAACTTCGATGAGGACGCATTTCTCGAACGCATGCTCGAAGGGTTCCGTGCCGAAATCGAGTCGCCGACAGATGATCCTGAAGGCGAGATCATGCAATAGAGCGGTTTCACCGCTGCTGTAGTCTTGCCGAGCTCTTGCTTTGTGGTTTCATCGAAACCCACGCGAACGTCTTTCGCTCCGGCCCCATCTACGCTGAAATCGCTTACATCACCCGCGCGGCGAGTTCCAAGGCTGCCTGGATATGTTCCGCCCTGCTGCCGCAGACTTCAATCTTTGAGGCTGCATTGCGGGCTTCGTGCGTTGAACATCCGTAGCCGCGCCCGGTAAGAAAGTTTGCCACAATCTCTGCAGCCTGGAAGGAATCTACGCCTGATCGTAACAACTCGTTGCGAAGCACCGTGAGATCGTTGGTGTTGAATTTTTCAATGCCATAGGCAATGTCCTGCCGATTATCCTTTTCTTTCACTAAGTGCACCTCGTCGTATGGTATCGACACCAATATCAGCGCGTAGTTGTCCGCGTATGGTGCTCGTCGTTAGTTAGATGGTTTATTGGGTGGTGGATTTATACCTTTAGAGGTAACTAGACGAAATTGGGGTTGCTCCGCCGAAGCGCTTCCTGGAAAGAAATTTCGTACATTTTGTAAAAAAGGTTGTTTTGCAAAAATAGTTGTCTTACAGCCGGCGCGATAGGATCGCGATACGATAGAGATAGAGCGGTATCAATGTCACTAGAGCTCTGAAAATGCTGGAGAATGCCATTTTTCTTGAAAAATGGCGTCAAGCCCGGTAGCACCGAGTAAACCCACATTGATACCGCCCAATGCCCGATTTGGATGTGAAGATGCGTGTTTTGGATGGTATTGCGATAGCTGGCGAGATCAAAGCCGAGGTCGCACGTGAGGTAGCTGCAGCTCGTGAGGCGGGATATACGCCCGGGCTTGCGGTAGTGTTGGTGGGCGATGTGGCGGCGTCACAGATCTATGTTCGCAGCAAGGTAAAGACTTGCGGCGAACTGGGGATCTACTCCGAGATGCACACCCCTCCGGAGAGCATTACGACGGAAGAGTTGCTCGCTCTGATCGGCTCGCTGAATGCGCGGGACGAGATCGACGGCATCCTCGTGCAGTTGCCGCTGCCGAAACATGTCGATACGGAGCGCCTGCTGGAAGCGGTCGTGCCGGAGAAGGACGTCGACGGCTTTCACCCCATCAATGCTGGACGGTTGTTGAGTGGAGCGCCGACCGAGCAGGTGCTTGCACCCTGTACGCCTGCGGGCATCATGGAAGTCCTTCGCCGCAGCGATATTCCCGTTGCTGGACAGCGCGCCGTCGTGCTCGGACGCTCGAATATTGTAGGCAAGCCCATCGCCGCGATGCTGATCAATGCTTCGGCGACGGTGACGGTCTGCCACTCGCGCACGAAGGGGCTCGCGGAGATCGCGCGTGAGGCCGATATCCTTGTTGCCGCCATTGGACGGCCCGGATATGTGACGCCGGAGATGGTGAAGCCTGGTGCGACGCTGATCGATGTCGGCATCAACCGCCTGACAGAGGCCGCTGAGGTTGAGAAGTTCTTCCCTAATAATGCAGCGCGACGTGAGGGTTTTCTGAAGCGCGGGTCAACCGTCATCGGAGACATCGACCCTGCGGCGTTTGAACTCTCCGGAGCCTATACGCCTGTCCCCGGCGGTGTTGGTGCGCTGACCATTGCGATGCTGATGTCGAACACCGTGAAGGCCGCGCGCATGCGGCGAAACAGGAACTAGCGCGATGTTGCGCGTCGGTCTTACAGGCGATCTCGGCAGTGGTAAATCGACCGTCGCACGCATGTTCGCCGAGCGCGGTGCCGTGCTGCTTTCGTCCGACGAGATGGGGCGCGCGATGATGCAGCCAGGGCAGCCTGTCTACGCCGCCATCGTCGAGCGCTTTGGAAGGGAAGTCATCGCAGGCGATGGTTCGCTTGACCGCGGGGCACTGGCGCGGATGGCCTTTAGCGACGGGCGTGTCGAGGAACTGAACGCGATCGTGCATCCGGCGGTGATTGCGGAACAGGCGCGCCAGATTAAGAAGCTCGCCCGCAAACATCCGGACGCTATCGTCATCGTCGAGTCTGCTCTGCTATTTACGACGAAGCACGGCGATTCCGGCCAGTCTGGTCAGCCTTGGCACGATCGCTTCGACCGGATTGTGCTGGTCACCGCGCCGGAGGAGCAGAAGATCGCGCGGTTTGTAGAGCGGGCTGCCGCAGGCCGCTTGCTCGACCCTGAAGAGCGGGCAACGCTCGAAGCCGATGCGCGTGCGCGCCTCGCGATGCAGACGGCGAATGATGCGCATGCGGCGGAGTGCCTTGTGATTCGGAACGATGGGGATCTCGTAGCGTTGTTGCAGCGAGTTAGCGCCGTTTGGCGAGAGTTGTGTCAGGTGGCTCAATTTGAACCCTAATGCTGTCTCACGACCCCTGAAACGCTAAAATTCTAGGAGCACGCTCGTTACAGGGTGTTGCCAAGGTCATGCTGATGAAATTGCGTCCTATTCTGCTCGTGCTTTTGATTGTCTGTGGCTTCTACTACCTCACCACCCGCATGATGCCTGTAGGGGCGCTCGCTGGCTTGCTGCATCACGCACTGCCGCCCGACGTCGCCGCTCCCCCCTCGCTCAGCGGGCCGGTGGGCAGTCTTTCTCTGACCGAAGCCTCTGCGGCTCCGGCCTTCGACACTGAGGAGCAGCAGAACATCGCTGTGTACAAGCGTGCACTGCCTTCGGTGGTCAACATCACCAGCACAGCGGTTGCCTTCAACTTCTTCTACGGTCCGGTTCCGCAGCAGGGGCAGGGTTCCGGTTTCATCCTCAATAAGGATGGCCTCATCCTGACCAATAACCACGTCATCGACAACGCCCAGCGAGTCGAAGTGACGCTCTGGAATACGCACCACTACAAAGCGGAGGTGAAGAGCATAGACAAGGCTCACGACCTCGCCCTCATCAAGATCGACAACGCGCCCGACCTCGTCCCGGCCACACTGGCTGGTTCGCAGGGGCTTGTGGTGGGTCAGCGGGTCTATGCCATCGGCAATCCCTTTGGTCTCTCGGGAACGATGACGCGCGGCATCATCTCGGCCATTCGCTCTATACGTGGAGAGGAGGGCAACCCCATCGAGGATGCCATCCAGACCGACGCCGCCGTCAACCCTGGCAACTCCGGTGGTCCGCTGCTGAACTCACGAGGCGAGGTCATCGGGATTACGACGCTCATCGCGTCAAACCCCAATGGTGGCGCGGACCAGTCAGCGGGCATCGGCTTTGCCATTCCTATCGACACGGCCAAGGCGGCGCTGGACGACTTTGCGAAGTACGGCCACGTTCGCCGGCCGTCGCTCGATATCATCACGTTGCCTATCGGCCCAGACATTGCCGAGCAGATCGGTCTACCCGCGGACTATGGCATCTTGATCGAGAGCGTAACGCACGGCGGCGCTGCGGAACGTGCCGGTCTGCACGGTGGCACACAGAAGGCCTGGAAGGGCAACACGCCGGTGATGCTCGGCGGCGATCTGATCGTCGGTGCCGACGGCCAGAAGATTACGACACCCCAGGATCTGTCGACTGTACTCAATTCGCATCATGCTGGCGATACGATTTCGATCGTTATCTTCCGTGGCCGCCAGCAGATGAATGTGAAGGTCACGCTTTCCGATGCAGCTGACAAGCCGGCAGGTGGCCAGCAAACATAGATGACCGCATAGTCCCAATTTGAAGGGCCACCGTTCGCCTGACAGCCTAAGCGTCAGACGAGCGGTGGCCCTTTAGTCATTGAGCTGGGCTGCGTACGAGATTGCCCTTCCACAAGTAAAACTGACCGCCACGAGGCGGCTGTTTGGGCTGTTATGCGGATCCGCGCATTATTTTCTTGAATTTGCGCCGCAAGCCGCTCAGACTGTTTTATATTCCTGTCATCCGTTCTTCATAATCTGAGCCAGAGAATACCTGCAACCTAGTTACAGAGATGCAGAAGTTACCTCATTTCCCGCAAAATTCATAGATTTGCTAACCAAGAAGGGATACAGATGAGAAGTTATTTTTGGAGGCAGTTCAGAGGTTTTTGTTGCTTGATGGTTATAGCGGCGTTTTCGTGCCTGACCACAGCGAACGCGCAGCAGACACTGGGTTCGATCAACGGAACGGTCCTCGATCCCTCAGGCGCCGCAGTTTCCGGTTCAACGATCACCGTCACCGACGCCGAAATTCATTTCACGCGAACCGTAAACGCCCAGTCCAATGGTTTTTTCCAGATCTTCAATCTTCCCGTTGGAACCTACAAAATCCAGGCCACGCATGATGGTTTCGACACCACTGAGATATCCGGTATCTCCGTGCAGGAAGCGGGCGCAACCACTCTCAATGTCACCTTGAAGGTGGGGCAGGCAACGACGTCGGTCGAAGTTACTGCCAACACTCTGCTGAACGCCACCGACTCTACTAACGGCTATACGCTGGACAAGGAGCAGATCGCGCTTACGCCGCTGGCTACGGGGAGTTTTACGCAACTTGCTGTGCTCTCGCCGGGCGTCAACTCTGAGTTGCTTAGTGGCCTGGACTCTAACGCAGGACTGGGCAATCAGCCCATCTGGGCCAACGGACAGCGTGATACTTCCAACACCTTCCAGGTGAATGGTGTCGATACGACAAACCTCTTTAACGGCAAGAGTTCCAGCGGATCGACCTCGCAGCGGTACAACTTCAATATCGGTGCTGGCAGTACGTCCGCTTCCTCTTCGGCTGGCAGCGCTACGGTTGGCGGCGCGAATCCGGTCGGGACCTCTGTGTACGGCTCCAACGGTAACAGTCTGCCCTCTCCTGTTCCCGAGACTATCCAGGAGATGCGCGTTAACACTTCGATGTACGACGCCCAACAGGGCGCAACCAGTGGTGCGCAGATCGATGTCAACACTCTGAGCGGTACCAATAGCTTCCATGGGCAGGTCTATGGGACCTTTGCCAATAACTCTCTAAATGCCAGCCCGTTCTTCTTCAATCAGCAGTATTTGCTTGGTCAAAGTGGCGTTGGTGCATTTCCCGAGTCCCTGGAAAATCCAGCGCTGCATCGCTGGACCAGTGGGGCAACATTGGGCGGTCCTTTGAAGAAGGACAAGCTGTTCTTCTTCCTTGGCTATCACCACCTCTATGCCTCGGATCAGTCCACCGGTCTATCTCAGATGACCGTTCCTTACGGACTTACGGATGATCGCTCGACTTCAGGCATCATCAATGCGCTTACCAGTTGGAACGCCGGGAAGCCGGTTAGTGGCCTGGGTACCACTACACCATTCAACAATATTGCGATGGCATTGCTACAGGCCAAGCTGCCCAACGGCCAGTACCTGATTCCATCAAACCAGATACCAAACCAGACTGCTTTTGTGTCTGGCGTTCCTAACGTAACTCTGCTGGGTACCTCGGTCATGACCTCCAACCAGGCGGTAGCCGATTTGGATTATGACGTGAGCAAGATCGATCGGCTTTCGTTCAAGTACTACTATCAGACCGATCCCGTTACAAAGCCATACGGCTTCTCTCAAACCGGTGGATTTCCCACAAGCCAGGACAATGGATCTCAGGTTGGCGCGCTCGATAACACCATTACCATCGGTTCACATTTGAACTGGGAGCAGCGCTTGGGCTATGCGCGCATGTACTCGTACAGCTACTACCAGCAAACGCTCGCAGCCGACCCGACTCTTGGTCCGAACTTTGGAATTGGGAGCGGAGCCGCTACCCAGGTGGGGCAATATACGCCTAGCCTATTGCCCGGTCTGCTACTCAGTGAGTTCGCCACTAACTCGACCGTGTCTCCGTCCCTCAAAGTTGGTCCTGACAGCGCTTTTGTCAATACGGGGTTCTATCAAAATCGTCTGAATCCCTCGACCAACGTGATCTATTCCATAGGTAGCCACACGATTTTTGCCGGTGGAGGCTATAGCTATACGCAGTTAAACATCGAGAACAATCGTACCGGCCTTCCGTTGATTGCGACCAAGAACTTTGAGACCTTTCTCCAAGGCACACCAAAGAGTTCAACCGATATCAATAGCATCTCGGGCGGGCACAATAACGCACACCGCTACTACCGTTCCAACGAATTGAATGGCTATGTTCAGGACAAGTGGCAGGCGCTGCCGACCCTGACCATCACTGCCGGCGTTCGTTACGACTACCACGGTGGCCTGACAGAAAAGTACGGCAACATGTTCAACTTCGATCCCAACGCCTATGACGTCTCCGGAACTACGGAAACAGGGTTTACGGTGAATAATAGTGGCTTCGTCATAGCCGGCAACAACAAAGCGGGCTTTGGGACCCCCGGCACAAGTGATTCGACTTTGACGGGCCGCCAGTGGGGCGTTTCGCCTCGTGTCGCTTTTGCCTGGTCGCCAAAGAAAGACAACAACAAGGTGGTCTTTAACGGCGGCGCGGGTATCTACTATGACCGCGGAGAACTTTACAGCTATCTGTCGCAACCGGCGGGCGGCGCTGCTTCAGGTCCTTTTGGTGTCACTGAGTCCGCTCCGCTCGTAAACGATATTACCGGCAACGGAACGAGCCTTTCCGATCCGCTGGGCAGCAACGGTACGGTCGCTCCCGCTGAAAATCCGGGTGCCATCACTGCTGAATTGCAGAGCACGCTTAATGGCATGACGGGCAATAGTGCTAAATTTGGCCCGAACTGCGGAGGCCGGGATAGTCAGGAAGGCTATCAAGACTGTCCGGATACCCTGTACTTCGGTGCTTACGACAAGAACAACGTGCTGCCCTACACCATCAATTACACACTTAAGATGCAGTGGCAGCCGAGAAATGATCTCGCGATTAGCATTGGTTATGTCGGCAACCGCGGTCGCCATGCTGTCATCCCGATTCCCTTTAACGAACCACAGATTGCCACCCCGACCAATCCAGCAATGGTGCTGGGTAAGAACCCCCATCCTAACGGAGAGCAGTACAGCTACGGCTTCGAGGTCCTGAACCAGAACAAGTTTCTTGGTTACGACTACGCACCTATCGCCAACGAGCCGTGGAATACGGAGAGCGGTGGCAACACCGACTTCCGTGCGCCGTACGTTGGCTACAACCCCAATGCTGCGCTCTTCAAGACAGTTGGCGTGTCTGCCTATGATGGTCTCCAGACACACATCGAAAAGCGGCTTTCTCACAACTACCAGGTCGGAGCTAACTACACCTGGAGCCACACTCTCGACGAGCAGAGCGACATCGGTCTTTTCTTTACGGGTGACGATCCCAGCCATCTGCGCAACTCGTGGGGTTCCTCCGACTACGACCGTACGCACGTTATCAGTATCAACTTCCTGGCTCAGCTTCCTAATATGGCCAAGGCACACTCGGCGCTATCTTATGTAGTGAACGACTGGGTCATGACTGGAATCGGCGTTATACAGAGTGGGGAGCCGTACTCGCTCTATGAGTTCTACGGCGCGGTTGGCAGCATCAACTACGGCGACTATCCCTTGTTGATGAATCCTGTGCTTCCGATCAAGAACCCATCCAACGTGAAAGCCGCTCTTACTGGCAATAAGGGTTCCTTCCGTGGAGTGGGTGGTAACTACATCCCGACCATCGATCCCAGCCAGATCGCAATCAACTATCTCCAGCCGGGTCAGAAGGGTATTCCTGTATCGACCGGCACCGATCCCCAGGATATCTATGAGACGGACTTTGCTCCTGGGAATCAGCGCAATATCTTCCGCCAGTCCTATCAGAAACGTGCCGATATTTCGTTCCGCAAGAGCTTCAAGGTATCGGACAGGGTCGCCATTCAGTATGCCTTCAACGTCTTCAACATCTTCAACACAACCAGCCTCGATGTGCCGCAGAACCAGACGCAGATCCGTCAGAGTTCCGCATGCTCCGCTTCGGCAATCGTAACGGCCAACAACCCTGATAACCAGTACAACTGTTCGAGTACCTACAACTACTACGTCAACTATGGCCAAATTGTGACTAGCAACGGTGTAGGCGATCAGCAGTCCGCACTGGCAAACCTGGATCAGAAGCCCATTATCAACGGCACTGGTAAGGGGATTACTGTTCCCTTGAACCTGACGAATGGTCAAGGCACCTGTACGACTGCTGGAGGATGCCCCAATAACGGCGCAAGCTTCGGTTCGGTCACAGGCACTATCGGTGGCTCACGTGCTATCACTATGGGCCTTCACATCACGTACTAATTCAACTAGTCCGCAGTAAGAAGGGCACGGCTTCATGGGAAGCCGTGCCCTTCTTGTTTGATAGGCTAGGCATCGTTGCCGCCGCACACTAGAGCATTTTCACCGATAGTGTGACGTGGTATTTTTCTACCCTTCGCACACCTTGTCATCTCGACCAGAGGCGGCGCTTTTTGCCGTCGTAGCGGAGAGACCTGCAATTTCTCCTGCGGCACTATTGCCTGCGTGGGCAACCTGCAGGTCTCTCCACTGCGCATGACGATAAAACCATCATGCTCCGGTCGAGATGACAGTTCTGAGGTAATTCATCCCTCGCATCACACCATCGGTGCAAACACTCTAGTGCTAAGAGAAGGCCGAAAACAAAACGGCCCGGATTGCTCCGGGCCGTTCGTTAGTAATACGTTTGAGAGTTAGAAGTACAACTTGCCGAGCAACTGTATCTGACGCTCGCCGTACAGCACGTTCGATGTAGTGAGTGGTGTGCCGAACGCTGCGAACGGCGTGAAGCAGCCGATAGCGGTGTTGGATGTTGCCACGGTTGAGGTAGTTGGGCAGCTCCCGCTGCCGTTTACCGACTGGGTATACGTTGCGTAGCTGTTGTTGACCGACAGGATGTTGCGGTGATTGACGAGGTTGAACGCTTCAGCCGCTATCTCAAACCGAAGTCCCCGGTAAGGGATTGGGAACTCACGCGAGACGCGCGCGTCCAGGTTGTGGAGGCCAGGTCCCTTGAAGGAGTTTCTTCCGGCGATTTGATCGGGTACGCGAGTCGCAGTGCCCGAAGTGAAGACTGCGTTGGTGACGCCGCCATCTGTGAGTTTGCGTGTGGGGTCGGTAGCGTATACGCCGCTGGTCAGGCCAGTTACCGTGCCGCTCACGAAGCCGGTGACGGGCAGACCGGTCTGCGCGGTGTAGGTTCCCGAAAGCTCCCAGCCATTGGCAGCGAATGCCGCATAGCGGTTAGCGATGGGCAGGTGCGTTTTGCCGAGCAGCGTTCCGACGAAGCGACCCCGCATATCGAGGTCCGAGCGCGCATATTCGGCGGCGCGTCCCTGGTGCGGTCCAAGTGCAAACGGAATCAGCGGAGCGTCGGTGCCGTTGAAGGTGCCGTTGGTGCCCGATGCCTGACCGTCATCCATGCTGTGTGCCCAGGTGTAGTTCGCCAGCACTTCTACGCCGTTGCTCAGGGGCTTGCGCACCGAAGCGACGAAGGAGTGGTACCAGCTATTGACGTCCGAGAATCCGGTCGCTACAGTCCCGGTGCTGCCGTACAGCTTATTGGTATACACCGGCACGCTGAAGGAACTCACTGCGCCCGAAGCGTTGGTGTACTTGTAAGTCAGGTCGTTGCGAACCGACGAAGGATCGACGTTGGTATCGACGTAGACCGGCAGGTGCAGACCACGGTTGCCGACGTAAGAAACCGTCAGTGTCGTCTTCAGTGGAAGGACCTGTTCTACTGCCAGATCAATCGACTGCGATTGTGCATTCTGGAAGCTGGGATCCATGCCGCGGATGGTGATGGTTCCAGCAGGAATAGAGGATAGTCCTGTCGGCGTGATGGCGGCACCGGTCACCTCATTGATCGGCGCAGGTCCAGGTGGCGGATAGATAGGTACGCCACCGACCGGAGCGTAGGAGACATACGACCCCGGATTGTCATAGCAGCGGTTCGCACCCGCTGCCGGCGTGCAGATTGTGCCATTCGCAAGCTTCGCGCCGGAAGCGGCGTACGGTACCGGCGAGCCGACAGAGTTGATGGGGCCATACTGCTTCTGATAGACGCCATTTTCACGACGCAGTGTGTAGTAGGCCGAGTTGGAGGTCTGACCGTAGAAGATGCCATAGCCGCCACGAACTACTGTGCCGGGATAGGGGTTCCATGAGAAGCCGATACGCGGCTGGAACATCTTGAGATCAGGGTTGATCTGCGAAGTCGCATTGAAGGCGACGGGATTCGTGGTGTTGGGACGATCCGGACCCGGCACAAGCTGCGCGTCATAACGCAGGCCCACGCTGAGCAGGAAGTTGGATGTCGCCTTCCAGGAATCTTCGATGAAGCCATCGATGTTCTGGTTCCAGAAGTCATCTGCGCCTATGCCGGTCAGCTGATCGACAGTCTGGCTAAATGAGTTATAGTGACGAACCGCGCTGGCGGAACCAGCAGTGCCAACGGTCGGATTGACGCTAAAAACGTCTTGCACCCAGTTGGCGAAGTTGAGTTCGGGCAGTGAGTTCGAGTAAGAAAAGCTGCCATCGCCGCCGAAGAGATTGGCGATCTGCTCATGGACGAGGTTCAGGTCGAAGCCGGCTTTGATGCTATGGTGGCCGACTGTAAGCGAGTAGATGTCGGTAATCTGCCAGCGATGCTCGTCCGGGAAGGCTCCACGGGGAAGAGCGGAGGTCTCACCGTAGGCGATCAGGTTGCTCAGGCTGTTAGCTGGGCCGCCCGAGTTCGTTCCGGCAGTCTCCAGGTCGCGTGCCCACTGGAAGTGGACTACGTTTGCCGCGTGGTTCGAAATCGCAGTCTCCGCGTTCGCGACGAAGAAGCGTTCGTGATAGCTGTTGGGACCGTTCTGCGAGATGCCACCGTTAGAGACAGTGGTGGAGGAGTTGTACCCGTTCGGCTGCTTGAAGTCCTCAAACAGGAAGCTGGCCGAAAGATGAGTCTTGCTGTTGAGCTGATAGTCGAGGCGGGGGAAGTAGACATCCTGTGTGACGTCGCGGCCAAAGGCTCCGAGCTGTGTCTGCAGATAGTTCACAGCAGCAGAGCACTGTGTGGCCGAGACGTTGGGTATTGTGGTCGGATAGATGGCGGTTCCATCGACGACAGGGGTAGTGCTGCCATTGCAAAGATTCACAAGGTTAGCGACGCTGGTCGTTCCTGTGTTGTAGGTCGAGGTGTACGCAATCGGGTTCACCTTGCGGTAGCCGTCATAGGTGAAGTGGAAGAACAGCCTGTCCTTCATGATCGGGCCGCCGACGGAGACGCCGAACTGGTGTTGCACCTTCACCGGCTGCGTGTAGATCTTGTTGAACTTGTTGACGGCGTCGAGAGCATTGAGTCCTGGTGTGCGGTAGTACTCATAGGCATCGCCGTGGAACTGATTGCCGCCAGACTTGGTGATGGCATTGATGATGCCGCCGGCTGCGCCGCCGAGCTCGGCCGAGTAGCCGGTCGAAGAGGACTCGAATTCCTGAATGGCATCTACGGGGTAGACGTACGGTGCTCCAACGGAACGGCCGCGCGCTTCTGAGAAGAATTGCTGGTTGTTATTGGCGCCGTCGACGATATTGGTGTTGTACAGGCCGGAGATGCCGCGATAGGAGATGAGGCCTGTGTTGCCGTCGGGGACGACGTTGGGCGTCAAAAGCACGAAGCTGTCAAAACGGCGGCTGGCGACTGGGAGGTTGGCGACGAGCTGCTGGTCGACCACCTGCGATCCTTCCACTTTTTCAGTATCCAGGAGCGGTGCGTCGGTGGTGACGATAACCTCCGTGGAGACGCTGGCGTTTGGCAGGGCCGCATCCACCGTAGTTGTGGCGCCGACCGTAACATCGATGTTTTTGCGATCGATCTTGCCGAAGCTACCCCCACCGGCGACCACTTCATACTTGCCCGGCTGCAGGAAGCCCGCAGCATAGTGGCCTTCCGAATCGGTCGTCAGGGTACGGGACGCTCCTGTTCCGGTGTTGTTAATGGTGACTGTGGCTCCCGGTACGAGCGCGCCCGAGGCATCACGGACGGTGCCCGAGATGCTGCCGAGAGCGGCGTTCTGAGCCATGGACGGCAGCGCCGTACATAGAGCCAACAAGGTCACGGCTGCTACAGCGCGGAGGGAATTCGCAAAGGTTGCTTGCATGCGAGGCACTAGCTCCTGAAATGAGGTACGGGCAGAATCTCTCTGCCGGACGATAGATTTCAGCGTTTACTGCGGCCTCTGCTCTTCATTACGGAATTACGGACCGGTTCAATCTACGCTGCATTCTGAATAAGTGAATAGATCCAGACTCATCCAATGAAGAGTGATATGTCAAGATAAGGCGTGATTTGTATTAGACGGAGATTCGGCGAGAAAGAACTCAAAAATCGGAATCCATCATCGATCTTCCGCTAATTTCGCTCAAGAAATAGAAAATAAAAAGCTTACGCCTCAACGAAGGGCTGTGGGATGGGCAAGCTTGCTGTGAATAGAGAGTTAAATTTCGCCTAGTGCAGAGTCTCGGGGATGACCGCGAACTGCAGCAGGATCTCGAAGGGCACGATCTCCAGCGTGTCTTCATGCGTAGCTTCGAGGACAACCGGGCAGGCGGCTCCGGCTTGCTGTACTTGCAGCCATCGAGCTGCGCAGACACACCAGCGGTCCCCAGGCTTGAGTCCCGGAAAACCGTACTGTGGCATCGGCGTCGAAAGATCGTTGCCTAGCTGTGCCGAGACAGCCAGAAACTTCTCCGTGACGATGCAGCACACCGTGTGCACACCAAGATCGTCCGGTCCTGTGTTGCAGCAGTTATCGCGATAGAAACCGGTCACCGGAGCCAGAGGATCGAGGCCGCAGGCTTCCAGGGGCTGGCCGAGCACATTCTTCTTGGACGAGAGTTGGTAGCTTTGTGCCATGGCATGATTCTACCTCTGTGGCGCTCAACCCTCTCGCGTTGCCGCTATTTTTGAAGACGCGTTGACCGGCAGCCGGATGCGGATGGTTGTGCCACGTCTGCCCGTGGTGCAGGAGCGCAACCGCAGCGTTCCGCCCTGTTCTTCTACGATGCCTCGCGTCACCCACAGCCCCAGCCCGGTTCCGCGTTCGCCCTTGGTGGTAAAGAACGGCTCGAAGATCGCCTGCAGATTCACTGGGTCGATGCCATGGCCGTTATCGGCGACAGTTACCACCGCGAAGCCTCCTGTCAGACGCGCGCGCACCTGAATCTTGCCGCTGCTGCCCTCCATCGCCTCCAGCGCGTTGCCGACGAGATTCGCAAACACCTGCCGCAGCGCCGGATCGTAGTGTGCCGAGTTGATGTCGCCGGAATAACGCGTGGTGATCTCGACGCTGTGCTGCTTGGCACGAGTCTGAAAGAGCTGGACAACCTCCTCGAGCATCGTGCACAGATCGATGGTGCGTCCCGGCAGTTTGCGATAGAAGCTCAAGGTGGAGCGCGTAATGTGCCCTACGCGTTCGATCTCGCGAGCCGCGATCTCAACCAACTCGCGTGATTGTGTGGGCAGGTCTTCATGCGTCTGTAGCAGGTAGAAGAGGTTGGTCAGCGCTTCCAGCGGATTGTTGATCTCGTGCGCAAGCGTGTTGGCCATGCGTCCAGCCGCAGCCAATCGCTCGGAGTTGATGAGCCTGGTCATCAGCTCTGTGGTCTCGCGTTCCGCAGCCTTGCGTGCGGAGATATCTTCCACCACCCACAGTACGGTGGGCTGCGGATGGCCATCCGGCTTGAGCAGCGAGGCGGTCAGTTGTGCGGGAAAGGTCGATCCGTCATAGCGCATCAGTGTGCGCTCCACGCGATAGCCGCTTCTGCGGCCGGCGATCAGCTCGGCATGGATGGAGCGGTCCAGTTCGCGCTCGGAGGAGAGAAGGAAGTCCCGCAACTGCAGTGCGAGCAGTTTTTCGATGGGCTCACCCAGCATCCCTGCCAGCCGTTGATTGACCAGTAGAAAGCGCCCCTCGATCGAGGTGTGGGCCATGCCGACCGCAGCCTGGTTGAAGGTTGCGGAGAAGCGCTGTTGTGCCAGCCGCAGTTCGGCCTCTGTGCGCAAACGCTCCTGGCGCAGGCCGGCGTCTGCCAGCTCGCGCTCGATCGCCGGAAGCAGGCGTTCGAGGTGGCCTTTCAAAACATAGTCGTGCGCTCCGGCGCGCATCGCATTCACGGCTGAGACTTCGTCGATCGTGCCCGAGACGATGATGAAAGGCAGATCGATGCCGCTCTTCTGAATCAGCTTCAGGGCATCGCGCGCGCCAAAGGCCGGCAGCGTGTAGTCGGCGATCACGAGATCCCAGCGGTCGGGCTCCTCAAGAGCAGCTTTTAGCTCGGATGCCGTCTCGATGCGGCGCGCGTCAACCTTGTATCCCGCGCGCGAAAGATGGCGCTGGAGCAACAGTGCGTCCTCTTCGTAGTCCTCGATAATGAGGACCCGCAGTGGCGCTTCGGGGTTTATTGCGACGGTGGGCATTGATTGAGCAACAACCAGTACATGCCGAGCTGCTTGGTGGCTTCGGCAAAATCGGTGAAGTTTACGGGCTTCCGGATATAGCTATTCACGCCCAGGCGATAGCTGGCGACGATGTCGCGCTCTTCGTCCGACGAGGTCAGCACGACTACCGGCAGAATGGCTGTTTTGTCGGAGGCGCGAATGACCCGCAGAACCTCGAGGCCGTCTACCTTAGGCAGCTTCAGGTCGAGCAGAATGAGCTGAGGTACCGCGTTTCCGTTGGTGATACCGTTGAGATACTCGATGGCTTCTGTACCATCGCGGGCAACCCGAATCTCATTGGCCACATTGGCTTTACGAAGCGCTCGCAAAGCCAGCGCTTCGTGATCCGGATCGTCTTCTACCAGGAGAATCATAGGCAACCGTGAATCCTTCCTACAACAAGTTGTGCCACAGAGAGCCAGGCCATTATGCGGCGAGGGTGAAGAAAAATGTTGCGCCGTTGCCAAGTTCGCTTTCGGCCCAGATGGAACCCTGATGGCGGCGGATAATGCGCGAGACAGTCGCCAAACCTATTCCCGAACCCTTGAAGTCACGGTCCCCGTGCAAGCGTTGGAAGGCAGTGAATAGACGGTCGACGTATTGCATGTCGAAGCCCGCACCATTGTCTCGAATGAAGTATACGGTGCGGCCCTCTCGCACGTCACTGCCGAATTCGATGCGCCCCTCCGGTGTCCGCGAGGTGAACTTCCAGGCGTTGCCGATCAGGTTTTCCAGCGCAATCCGCACCAGCCTCGGATCGGCCTGTGCCAGCACTCCGGGTTGGGCGACGAAGACGATCGCCCGATCATGATCGGAGGCGGTAAGCTCGTCGAACACCAGCTTCGCGAGCTGCGAGATATCCACGCGCTCGCGATGAACCTCAGAACGGGTCACGCGTGAGAGCTGCAACAGGGAATCGATCAGCATGCCCATGCGCTGCACACCGTTGCGTATGCGCGCAATGTAGTCGAGACCCTCGTCGTTCAGCTTGTCGGAGAAGTCCTCCATCAGCGCGAGCGAGAACCCGTCAATGGTCCGCAGCGGCGCGCGCAGATCGTGCGAGACCGAGTAGCTGAACGCCTCAAGCTCCTGATTCGATTCCGCCAGCTCCTGCGTCCTCTCCTCCACTCGTCCTTCGAGTTCGGTGTTCACTCTCGTCAGCTCATTGTTGAGCGCCTCGATTGAAGCCGCATCCTCGGCGATCTGAAGGTGACTGCGGTGGGCGCGAACCAGCTGTTCAAAGGCAGCGGCAATCAGAAGGATATCGAGCAGCGAGACGGCAATGAAGCTGATCCATACTTCTTTGCTGGCATTCTTTGTCTCACGGGTGCGTTCGATGAGCAAGCGATGCTCTTCGGCTTCAATCTGGCTGATGGCATACGCGACGCTCTGACCACCACCGGGATAGTCGGTCAGCAGTGGTTCCAGGAGGTTTGGTTCTATCGGGCCTGCTGATGAATTGCCGGAGCGTAGCGCGTTGGCGGAGTCGAGCGTGCCCATCTTCGCCGCTACCCGCGTGCGCAGGTACGCGATCCGCTGCTGCTGCGATTCGCTGTCGGCTGTGAGCCGCTGGACCTCGTCGATCTCTGCGTATACGCCCTGCGATGAGGCATGGTATTGCTTCTCGAAGGCAGGCGAACCTGTGAGGATGTAGCCGCGCACGGCGCTATCTGCCGTACGCATGTTCAGAGCCAGGCTTTCGGTGTGCGAAAGAACGTCCAGCGTCTGCGACAGCCAGCCCTGCGTCGTAAACAGCTTGCTCAGCGAGCGCCAGGCCATCCACGTATTCAGAAGTACAACAAGGATCGCGCCCGCCATCAACAGGCGATAGATGTCGCTCTTCTTCATACAGTTCCAAGCTATCAGACTGCAGAAACACGGCAAGAGTTGTGTCGGCTATCGGTCAGTTCCCGGTGTCGATACCGGGAACTGACAAACTGCTACTTCGAGGCCATCGCCAGCTGCGGCTGGTACTCCTGTTGCTTGCGCGTTTGCACGGTTATTTGGTGCTCATCGCCAACTGCTGTTGGTACTCCTCGTAAGGCCCCTTGTGGTCCGTGATGCGGAAGTCGGTGGGGCCGCCCTCGAAGTGCCAGATACGCGTGCCTGCCTCTTCGATCAGGTCCTGATCGTGAGTGACCAGAAATACCGTGCCTTCGTACTTCTGGATCGCCTGGTTGAGCGCGTTGATGCTCTCCAGATCAAGATGGTTCGTGGGCTCGTCGAGTACCAGCACGTTGGGCTTCTGCAGCATGATCTTGCAGAAGAGCAGTCGCGCAGCCTCGCCGCCGGAGAGGGCATCGGTCTTCTTCAGGCCTTCTTCGCCACGGAATAACATCTGTCCGAGGATGCCGCGGATGTCTTCCTTGGTGGCCTTGGGGTCGTACTGGTGCAGCCAGTCGCTGGCCGTCATGCCGAGCTGGATGGAGCCCTTGTGGTCCTGTGCGAAGTAGCCGATCTGTACCTCGTGGCCCCACTTCACAACACCCGAATCGATCGAAACATCCTTCTCTTCAACGCCAGGACCGTTGGCCAGCAGAGCTTTTAGCAGCGTAGTCTTGCCCTGGCCATTGCGGCCGATGAGGACTACCTTGTCGCCACGCGTAACCGATGCGGTGAAGTTATTGATGACATGCTCGGTCTTGCCGTCGGGCTGCGTGTAGGCCTTGTTGACCTGCTCGAACTCGAGGACGTTCTTGCCGGAGGGGCGCTCCATCTTGAAGCTGATGAAGGGGCGCGCAATATTGGAGCGAGCCAATTCGCTTGTAGCGAGCCGCTCGACTTCCTTCTTACGCGAGTTCACCTGCGAAGAGCGCGTACCTGCCGAGAAGCGGGCGATGAAGTCGTTAAGTTGCGCGATCTTCTTCTCGCGCTGTTCGTTCTGGCTCTCGATGCGGGTACGGACGCTGGTCTTCTGCAGCACCATATCGTCGTAGCCGCCGTTGTAGGTAATGATCGTCTCGTAGTCGATGTCGGCGATGTGCGTGCAGACGTTGTTGAGGAAGTGCCGGTCATGCGAGATGGTGATGACCGTGCCGTTGTAGCGGTTGAGAAACTCTTCAAGCCAGTGAATGGACTCGAGATCGAGATAGTTCGTAGGCTCGTCGAGCAGCAGCGCCTGGGGATTGCCGAACAGTGCCTGCGCCAACAGCACGCGCACCTTCTGGCCGCCCTGCAGCTCGCTCATCTTGCGCTCGTGCAGCTCGTCGGGGATATCGAGTCCCTGAAGCAGAACCGCGGCGTTTACCTCGGCCTCATACCCATCCTCATCGCCGACGATGCCTTCGAGCTCGCCCAGCCGGGAGCCGTCTTCGTCCGTCATCTCGGGCTTGTTGTAGATGATTTCGCGCTCCTCCATGGCCGCCCACAGGGACTTATTGCCCATGATGACGGTGTCGACAACGCGATAGGCATCGAACTCGTACTGGTCCTGTTTGAGGACGCCAATTTTCTTGGGGCGGACGACGGTACCCTTTTGGGCTTCGATCTCGCCGGTCAGCACCTTCATAAAGGTGGATTTGCCGGCGCCGTTGGGCCCGGTCAGGCCGTAGCGACGGCCAGTGGTGAACGTCACGGAGACGTCCTCGAAGAGCAGCTTTGCGCCGTAGCGCATGGTTACATTAGAGACGGAGATCATCAACTATATTTTCTCACGACGCACCTGCGATAGGCTTGCGGTGCGTATGAGCCGTCTTAATGCGGCTGGAACGACCCCACCGGGCAATTCTCACGCTCGATGGGGCCGCCCGGGCGATCGATGTGGAAGCTGTAGGCACAGTTGATGTTGGAGCTGCCGCTGGCTGCCGGATACACATATAGCGTGTGGTTGCCGGAGTTGTAGATCGTCAATGAATCCTTGATGTTAGAGCCGCTGAACTGGAACTCAAGGCCGCTGTCTGTTCCGCGCGCGGCCGAGTCGGACGTTGAGGGCTGGGCATGGACACTGGAGTTCGCTCCATGGGCCCACCATCCGAGGGTAGCGGCGAAGGTCAGCAGGGCAAGGTCGCGAACGAGTGGTTTGGCTTGCATGGTCATACTCCTGTGCATCAGGGATGACTGTAGGACGAAGCCTGAACTGGATGGTCTCGCCGAGTAAGGCATTTAGTTGCCGGGCAAGAAAGAAAGTACCAGAATCGCGGTTTGACTCTGGTATCCTTCGCTGCAACCATCATGTCCATCACACCTCCAAACTTCGATCAAGCGGAGTACATCGATACCCCCGTTCTGCCGCCGGCGGAGTTCGACTCCGCACTCTTTCTGCGTTCGCTTGCGTTTGGTGTCGCCGGGGCCATCCTGGGAGCCGTCATCTATGCGGCGTTTATCGGCATCACGCATATTGAGATCGGCTATCTCGCCGTTGGCGTGGCTTACCTCGTCGCAAAGGCTATGACGATGGGTTCCAGTGGACGGGGAGGACGCCCCTATCAGATTGCAGCGTTAGTGATGACCTGCGGTGCGGTGGCCTTTGGCAATGCGCTGTTGCTGTGGTGGGGTGTGCGTAAGGATGGCGTGAATATTCCAATATCTGCGCACAACATCGTTGCGCTTGGGAAGTACGGCTTTTTAAAACCGTTCCTCGAATTCCATGATTCTCCTGGGGGAGCGATCCTGGGACTGTTCATTCTTTTTATCGGCCTGCGCGCAGCCTGGCGCATGACGTCTGGTGAACCCGGAGCTGTCCGGCATCCCTTCGCTCGCTAGAGCGATTTCACAGTAGGTGCAAGCCGGAGCGAAAGACGGTTGCGTGGTTTTCTCCCAAGGAAAACCACATTGCACAATCTTTGCTGGATTTCAGTAACTGTGAAATCGCTCTAATATTGTTTAATGCCGCTCGACTCACTCAACTTCCATCGCGCCGAGTACGGCAGCGCTACGACCCTGGAAAACTGCGAGTTCTGCATGCGCGGGCTGGACAGTGGGTACTTCAACGTGGACAAGTATCGCGTTTGCAGTCCCTGCGCCGTGCGCGTAGGGGACATACAGGCCGCGAACACTCGTGCTGTGTTTCTGCGCTCGATCGCCACCGGGAGCCTTGCCGCCGCCATGTCCGGCCTGGTGTATTTTTCGCTCTTTCGGCTAACCGGCGGTTGGATGGTCTTCGCCGCAATTGGCGTCGGCTACGCCATCGGCAAGGCTATGAGGATCGGTTCTCACGGTTTTGGAGGCCGCCGCTATCAGGTGATGGCTGCGTTGTTGACCTATATCGCCGTCATTCTGGCTTCTACCCTTGCGGTCATGAGATCACCCGATGTACCGTTCTGGGCCTATCCGGTGCTCTTGTTTGCGCCGTTCATCCAGATGTTTGTTGGACACTTCAGCCTCGCAGCGCTGCAACTGCTCTTCGCCTGCGTTGGAATGCGTTGGGCGTGGGGGCTTATGGCCGGTAAGTCCTTGAAGATCACAGGCCCACACCCGTTTGGCGATTGATCTGCGTTAAAGCATTTTCCTGAGTAGTTGTGATGTGCCTCTTTCAATCCCACCCCTACCGTGTCATCTCGACCGGAGGCGGCGCTTTTGCCGCCGTAGCGGAGAGACCTGCAGGTTGCAGAGCGCGATGCAAATGTTTGTGGCGCGCTTTGCGTCAAGACCTGCAGGTTGTTTGCACCAGCACTATCGCCTGCGCGGACAATCTGCAGGTCTCTCCACTTCGCATGACGATAAAACCATCATGCTACGGTCGAGATGACAGTTCTGTGGTGGTTCTTCCCTGCATCAGCACGACTCAGCTCTTACTTCTTACCACCGCCACTTGGCGGCGACGGACGGCTGGGTGGCGGTGGCGCGGGGCGCGGAGCCGGTTGGGGATGTGGAACCGACTCACGCTGCTGGGGTTCTCCAGCCGGACGATTCTCGCGCACGTTTTCCATCTGCCGAGGGCCCAGCGGACGTCCCGGGTCGGTGCTCTCGATGGCTTGTCGCTGCTGCTCGAAGTTCGCATTCGGCGACGGTGGCACAGCGCGATTGACCAGAGGACGCTGCTCGGGTGGTGCCGGCCGCTGCTCCTCGAGGTCCGGGGTACTGCGGCTAACCGTCGGACGCACTTCAGACGGATTCTCCTGCGGTGTCACCGGCTGGCGAGTGGAGGGCGGCATCTGCTCGATGCGACGCTCAGGATTGGGCTGATTGACTTCTCCCGTGGAGGGCGGAACCGGTTGATTGCCTATGGGTGCCACGTACTGCTCCCCGGACTGGCGTACGGGTAATCCGCCCGGCTGTGTGATGGGCCGTACGCTCGTCGGCGGTGCCGGACGGGAGACTGGCCTTGTGATGGTCACAGGTTGATTGCGATCTCCCTCAAGAGTCCGGGTCTCATCGGTTCGCGTCTCCAGCACAGGCCGCTGGATCTGCCGTGGCACAGCCCGTGCTGGCGTGGAGCTGACAATCTCCCGTGTCGGCGTCACCATCGGATGCGGCAGCACCGTCGCCTGCGCCAGTTGCTGGGCAGGGAGATGCAGTGCCGCACGGGACACAGACCGTCCTGCGGCAAACTCATTTTGCGGCACGGCTACCGTCGCCACCTGACGGTTCACATACACGCGATTGACGACCGTGTTGTTGACGTAGACGTTCGTCGTGCGCTGGTTGTAGATGTTCCGCACCTCGACGGTATTGCGGTTGTAGATGTTGGTCACATTGACGCGATTCGTATAGAGCGCGCTGGAGTGATACCACGGCACATACGGCTCACGCGGGCCCAGGGGGAACCATGCGGCCACACCCGTGCCGCCGACTGCGAACCGCGCCCCGCCGACGAACACTACCAGCGCCGGTGAGTAGATGGGACGCACGACCCGTGGTCCCGGTACCCATCCCCAGCGGTTGCCGAAGCGGCCCCAGCGGCCATAGTGGAAGGGCGCGAAGCCCCACGGCTCCTGCTCCACCCAGGTCCATCCCCACGGAGCGATCCAGGCCCAATGGCCGTAGCAGTAGGGCTGCCAGTCTGCGGCAACGCCACTCGGATACCACACGGGGCCATCGTCGGAAGAGGAGTTGTCCCAACTGCCATAGTTGCTGAGATCGTCGGCGCCGATGGTCTCCGAGTTTACGTAGTTGCCTTCACCGGACTCAGCGCTCTGGTACGTGTTGTCCCGGCTGGCGGAGAAGTTGTCGAGGGCATCGGGCCTGGCAGGCTGTACATCCTGCGCGGTCACCGGATTGGATCCGGCAAGCTGCGCCGATTCGCCCGGCTGCAACACCTGCTGGAATCCCTGGGCGTTCACCTGCGCCTGCCCGGAGAGCAGCGTCACGACGGTGGTATCGCTGTTGGGATAGACATCGACGCGAACATCGCCGGGGGCGAGCACGGTCACGGCGGCGTTGGGGGTGTCGAGTTCCAGCGTCGTGCCTGGGTTGAGCGCGAACGTGCGTACGTGCACGCTACCCTGTGCCAGACCGAACTGCTGCAACTGGTCGGTCATCGCGGTGACCGTGAAGTCGGTCAGTGCGCCCAACCGTACGGCAACCTGGCCGGTTTCAAGCTCGGCCTGGGCGCCGTTGTCGGTGTAGAGGCGGTCGCCGGTTGTCAGCGGATAGTTGAGGTTCGCGGGGCTGAAATCGTTGACGCTCGCAGGCTGCAGCGAGACGTTCCCGTTAAGCACGCTCAGCCGCGCCACCACGGATGGCGGATCCTGCTGCGACGCGTTGGGATCGTCTGGTGGTGCCGAATCCTCCTCTTGGGCCCGAACAGCAACGGGAGCCAGCAGAAGCGCAAAGGTGAGTGCGGCAAGCGGCCATGCACGGCCGGATAAACGGAAGTTACTGCGAGAACTTTGTTGCCTTACCATCACTTCACCTCGGGCACGATCGATCAGCGCTCACGAGTGTAAACCCTGTGTCGGAAGAAAAGGTTTGGTTTTGTCCCTACTTTTTCTTTTCTTCGTCATCTTGTGGCAAGAAGGCAACGTCCAATACGTGTCATTCAACGGGAGTGGAGAAACCCCTGTATTTCGCGGAAGTCCGTACTGCCGGAAAAGCCAAAGGGAACACTTCGTACTACATTGCCAGAATTGTGTGACGTCCAACTGCAAAAGTGTGTCCTTGCATCAGGCGAGCGTGTCCTCGAGGGCATCGCACAATACAGGGGTTTCTCCACTCCCGTTGGTCGGTCGAAATGACAGGCTTTGGTGCGGGTTCATAGGTACGACTGCAGTACTAGTCAAACAGCCGAATTCCCGCCACACCCGCAGCTCCCGCCTCAACACACGCCGCAGCATTCTCCTCGGTCACTCCACCCAGCGCCAACACAGGAGTTTCCCCGGCACTCGTGCAGGCACGCCGCAACATGTCCAGCCCCACGCCCGCAGTGACAACACGGCCGTCCACGAGCTTCTCAAACACTGGGCCAAACAGAATCAGGTCCGTGCCCAGGGAGCAGGCTCGCTCCACCTCGACGAGGCTGTGGCACGACGTACTCACGATTGGCTCACGCCTCGTCGTTTGAGCATAGAGTTGCCGCACCAGAGCGGGTGTCAGGCCCTCGCGCTGGGAGGTCAGGTGAACGCCGTCCGCTTTGGCCGCAATCGCCACGTCCGTACGGCCATTGATCAGCAGTTTCGTGTGGCCACCCTGCTCCTGAAAGATAGCCAGCATCGCCTCGGCCAGTGCCAGGAGTTCACCGGCTTCTAGTGTCTTCTCGCGAAGCTGTACGAAGTCAATCTTTTGGCTGGCCCATCGTCGCGCATGTGCAATCAGCTCGGTGCGCCAGGTCGTTTCATCTCTGAAACGTGAGCTGTCGGTGATGGCATAGCGGATCACTCGCCCCAGTCTATTCATAAATCATTTCCGCTCGAAGGCATATGATAGACACCGGTGGCAATACTTCGCGCGTAGTTGAGCGCCTGCATATTATTTCTGGAGATCTTCAAGAAGCCTATGGGCACTGTTTACGACCTTATCGTCATTGGCTCCGGCCCAGCTGGGCAGCGTGCCGCCATTTACGGCGCCAAGCTGGGTAAAAAGATCGCTCTCGTTGAGATGCGGGAAGTCGTCGGAGGGGCCTGTATCAACACTGGCACCATCCCTTCGAAGACCATGCGAGAGGCGGTCCTCCACCTCTCCGGCTACAACTACAAGTCGATTTACGGCATGAACTACCGGGTGAAGGAGCGCATCACGATGGCGGACCTCGCCTTCCGTGTGCAGCACGTCATCAAGACCGAGATCGATGTGACCGAAGCGCAGCTCTCGCGCAACAACATCGAGATGCTGGTCGGTGTCGCCAGCTTCGAAGACGCCACGCACGTCAAGGTAACCAACACCAAGGGCGCGTCGATCTACGAGGCGAAGAACATCCTCATCGCCACCGGGACCAAGCCCGCTACCTCTGAAAAAGTCCCCATCAACGGGACCACCATCATCAACTCCGATCTGGTGCTCAACCTCACCACCCTGCCCAAGACGATGATCATCGTGGGCGGCGGCGTTATCGGCGTCGAGTATTGTTGTATGTTTGCCGCACTTGGAGTTCGCGTTACGCTTATCGAACGCCGTCCGCGCCTGCTCGAGTTCGCCGACCAGGAGATCATCGAAGCCCTCAGCTATCACCTTCGCGACGCCCGCGTGACCATGCGGCTCAATGAAGAAGTGGAGTCGGTGGAAGAGATGGCTGACGGCACGGTAGTGGCCAACCTCGAATCGAAGAAGAAGGTGCAGGCGGACGCGCTGTTGTATGCAGTCGGTCGCCAGGGCAACGTCGACGAGCTGAATCTGCAGGCGGTCGGTGTGGACTCCGATAGTCGCGGCCGCATCCCGGTCGACAAGGACTTCCGCACCAAACAGCCGACGGTCTTCGCGGTGGGCGACGTGATCGGCTTCCCCTCGCTGGCGTCGGTAAGCATGGAGCAGGGCCGCATTGCCGCCGCCCGCGCCTTCGGCGACGAGAGCATCGTCTCCAACCCGAGCTTTTACCCCTACGGCATCTACACCATCCCCGAGATCAGCTTCATCGGCAAGACCGAAGAGCAGCTTACCGAGGAAGATGTGCCCTACGAGGTCGGTGTGGCCTACTACCGCGAGATCGCCCGCGGCCAGATCCGCGGAGACACGACTGGGCGGCTGAAGATCATCTTCCATCGCGAAAACCACTCGCTTCTGGGGGTCCACATCATCGGTGAAGGTGCCAGCGAACTGCTGCACATCGGGCAGGCTGTCATGGCGCTCGGGGGCAAGTTGGACTACTTTGTCGAGACCGTCTTCAACTATCCGACGCTGGCCGAATGCTACAAGGTGGCGGCCTTCAATGGCCTCAATCGCGTCGCGAACGTCTGACGAGTTTGACGGACGAACCTTTGTCCAGCTACTGTCTGAGCACTTCAGACTTTGACCGTCGAGAAGTGGATCACTCAGTGAAAGGCAAGAAAGATGGCGAAATCCCAGGATGATTCATTGCAGACCGTAGGCGTTGTCCTCGCCGAGCGCGTATATGCGGGTCTGATCGTCGGCCACAAGCTCAGCGGAGAACTCCACAACTACCCTGTGGGCAAAGCGCCGGCCGATGCCGATGACGACGACTCCCTGGTTGAGATGCCTACAGACTCCGTCATTACGGCAATCTGCCTCGTGGTTGCTGAAGCGGCCAAGGGCAACGAAAAGACAATCGCCGCCGTTGGAATCGCCCTGCCCGGACTCGTCCGCAACGGTGTCGTCGAAGAAGCGCCGAACCTTCCACAGCTCAAGGGCGCACGCATTCAGGAACGGGTTTCGACCGGGCTTGCTGCACTCGGCATCTCAGCATCGGTCTGCATCTTGAACGACGCCGATGCTATGGCCGCAGGTCTGGCCTCGCAGCACGATAAGCTCGACCACTTTATTCGCGTCTGGACGCTGGGTACTGGCATTGGCTACGGGTTGTATCCGTTCAGTGAGAGCGTCGGGGAGGGCGGGCACTCGATCGTTACCCTCGACGCCAAGGAAAATTACTGTGGTTGCGGGGGCCGGGGGCATCTGGAAGGCATCATGGGCCATCGCTCCATGCGGCTTCGGTTCCTCGATATGGAGCCCGAAGAGGTCTTTGAAGCGGCGAACCGCCGCGAAAAGCCCGATCCGCGCTGCCTCGAGTTCAAGCATCTGTGGCACAAGGCTCTGGCTGCGGCGACGGCCACCTCGATCCACTTCAGGGGCCCGGGAAGGTTCTTCATCACCGGCTACAACATTCGCTTTCTCGACCTGAACATGCTCAAAGACTATCTGCACCAGATGGTGAAGATGAGTCCTCTGCAGGGTTACATGCTGGAGGTCGTCGAAGACAACCAGATGACCCGTGTCATTGGAGCAGCGGTGGCTGCCGAACAGGCTGTCGGACGATAGGTCGCTGTACCGCACAGTGGTACACTGATTTCGATGATCGAAAGTTGGCGGGACGAGTGGCTTCGTGACTTCTTTCTGCAGGATGTCTATGCGAAAAAGCTGCCACCCGACCTTCGGGATCGAGTTTTTCGCAAACTACAGATGATCGACGATGCGACCTGTGACGCTGATCTTCGTATTCCGTCGAGCAATCATTTTGAGCGATTGAGCGGTTCGCTCGAGGGGTGGCACTCCATTCGCGTAAACACACGATGGCGGTTGATTTTTCGATGGAATGGTAGTGAAGCACGCGATATCTATCTAGACGATCATTCCTATAGATAAAGACGTGGAGAAGCGATGTTATTGACGAAGAGGAAGCCGGTATCTGTGGGGACACTGCTTGTAGAGGAGTTCCTCGAACCGCTGGGTCTTACCCAGACCGAGTTGGCCGAGCGTTCAGGCTTGCCACGAAAGCATGTGAATGAACTCTGCCGCGACCGCCGAGCAATTACGGCCGATACGGCACTTATCCTGGCGAAGGTCTTTGGCAACTCTGCGGACTTCTGGCTGAATACGCAGCGACGTATCGACCTTTGGGAGGCCCTGAATACACCCAGAAGGGCGGAACGAATCGCGCGGGCTCTTCCTCTTCACGCCAAAGGACATCACGAAAAAGCGGCTTGATTTATTGCTGGCAGTGCGGGCAATACATCGTCGTGCGTCCACCCACCACAATCTTCTTCAGCCCCGTCCCGCAGTCTGTGCAGTCCTCGCCTGCACGTCCATAGACCTTGTGCTCGAGTTGAAAGAACCCGCGCACGCCATCTGCGTCGACGTAATCCGATACCGACGATCCGCCCAGCTCGATTGCATGCGCCAGCACCTTTTGAAGGGCCTCGTGCAGGCGTCCAAGCTCCGCGCGTGTTAGTTTCCCCGCCTGTTTTCGCGGCCGGATACCCGCTCGGAACAGGCTTTCATCTGCATAGATATTCCCAACCCCATGCAGGATCGACTGGTTCAGCAGCGCAGCTTTGATCGCCAGCTTGCGGCCCTTGAACAGCCCACCGAACGCCTCTGCGCTGACAGTCGTCGGCTCGACGCCCGGCCCCGTATAGCCTTCCGCCGTAGTCACTACCGAAAGCCGCCCGAACCGCCGCGGATCGACAAACCGAACCTCGCGCCCATCCGCGAGCGATAGCACCGCATGCGTATGCGGCGGTAGCGGAACTTCCGCCTGCGACACCAGCAGCCGCCCGGTCATTCCAAGATGGACGAGAAATTGTGCAGGACGGTCTTTGTCGTTGCTCTTGTTTTTCTTTCTGTCATTCCCGGAGGGAATCTGCTTCTGCTTCAGATCCATCACAATCGACTTGCCCACCCGTCGCACGCGCTCGATACGCGCGTTGGTCAGCGTCTCGACGATCTCAGTTTCGGGAGACTTGAACGTCTGCGGCTTTCCGCTCGTCCAGACGCGCACGATCCGCTGTCCACGCACACGCGCATCCACACCATTGGCAACGGTTTCGACCTCGGGTAGTTCTGGCATACCTCCAGAGTAAAGCGGCAGCGGACTTCCCGCGATAAACTAGCGTGGGCTGAGTACAACCACGATCTGCCCGAAGAGCGACGGAGATCTCAACCCCGATGGGTCCATTTCAGCGAATCCTCAAAAATCTGGGTGCGATGTTCGCTGGCAAGCTCATCTCCATCATTCAACAGGTCATAGTCCCCCCTATATTCATTTATCTCTACGGCCTCGCTGCGTATGGCGAGTGGCTCGTCCTCTCCGGATCGGTCACTGCACTGGGGATGCTCAACTTCGGCGTCCAGACCTACATGAACCAGGACCTCGCCGTTCGGTTTCAGCGAGGCGAGACCCAGGGATACCATATTCGCCAGTCCACCGCGCTGCGGCTTCTCCTCGGCGTCGTCGCTGCGGCGGCGGTTCTGCTGCTTATCTTTTTCGTCATTCCTTTCGACGTGAGGCTTAAGCTCCACATCTCGCGCTCTGCCGCGCAGTGGACGCTCTATCTCCTCGCCCTTCAAGTGTTGTTCATGATTCTGTTCGGATATCTGAGCGGCATCTTCATGGGGGTGGCTCTTGCCCATCGCGGAGCCCACTGGAACAATGCACAAGCTTTAGCCAGTTCGGGAGGCCTGCTCGCAGGTGTGCTGTTCCATGCTCCCTTTCCGGCGCTTGCCGGAATACAGCTCGCGTGTCTCCTGATCTGTTCCATGGGAGTGCTCATCGATCTCCGTCGCACCGCCCCCCAGGTCTTTCCCAGCCTTCGTTACTGGGACGGTCCTGCGGTCAGAGACATCCTGAAGGGTAGCGGTTACTTCGGCCTCATCGAGATGAGCACATTTCTCACCTACTCGGCACCGTCGCTGCTATTGAACCTCTTTGTCGGTCCCGAAGCCGTCGCTGCTTTTGGTCTCATGCGGACGATCTTCTCCATGTGCCGGCAGGTGCTGGCGATGTTCACTCAGTCCATGGGGCCGGAGATCACCAACCTCGTCGGGCGCCGTGACTGGCCTGCTCTCTCACAACTCTACGACTACTCTGAACGGCTGGTTTTTTTTCTTATCTCGCTGATAAACCTCAGCGTCCTTATGCTTTCGCCGGTCATCATTACGCTCTGGGTGCATAAGAAGGCTGTCGCGGGCGCACCGCACCACAACGTCAGTGATCTCTTCTCGCTATACCCCTATGTCTTGTCCTCGGCGCTCTCTATCGTGATCAGCCTCAAGGAGCACAAGTTTCAGTTTCAGTTCTCCACCAACACCCATATTGAGCTGGCGAAGATTATGTTCCTGAGCTATCTCGCCATGGATATCGTCTCCGTGGGTACTATCCGTTACGGCGGCGTCACCGGCTTCCTGTGGACCTGGCTGGCCATCGAGACCCTGCAGGTCGTGCGCCTCGTCGGGCTGAATCAAAAGCTCTTCGCGCACATACAGAAGATCGACACGGTCTACATCACTAGGCTGGCCGTCCTCAGCCTCGCAGGGCTATTCGCTACTTTTGCGGTTCTACGGCATTCTGCAACACTGCCACTGATCACCCAGGCACTTATCTCCGTCCTCGCTGCCTTGGTCATTGGGGGGATCTCCTGGCAGGTCTTCCGCGTCAGGGAGGTCTTCTCCAGCATGATGGGACGTTTCACCAAGCGCTTCGCCTGAAGTTAGGCAGTCGCTAAGATGGGAAGATGCAAACGAACGCCGTAGCTGAAAACTTTCTCGCCTTCGCCGTCAAACGCATGCGGCTCTCGGAATTGGACATCGATCGATGTCTTGATAAGCTCTCGCCCGAGCAGATATGGCACCGTGGCGGGGACTACGAGAACTCCATCGCCAATCTGTTGCTGCACCTCGAAGGCAATATGCGCCAGTGGATACTACACGGCGTCGACGGCCAGCCCGATGTAAGGCAGCGGGACGACGAGTTCTCGCTACAGCCCACGGCTGCGGTAGCCGAAGTCCGCGCGCGGTTCGCGGCAACGCTCGCAGAGGTCCGCACGGTGATCGACGCGCTCCGCCATGATTCCCCGGAACGGCTGCTTACGGTCATCGACCCGCAGCCTGGCGGCACTTTGCGCAACCCGACCATCCTGGAGGCGATCTTTCAGGTCGTCGGGCACATCCAGTTGCACACCGGTCAGATCATCCTGCTGACCAAGCAGCTTTTAGCCAGCGATCTCGATCTTTCCATGCCGCGCAAGCGGTAAGGCTTGCCCACTTAGCCGGCAACTCGCCGCTGCCAGGCCTCACGGGTATAAAATGACTCATGGGCGTGAGCTGAACCCCGCGCGCGCACTTCCCCTCAGCAGTACACCCGGAGCAACCACCCCGTGAGCCAGTCCCAGAGCAAGAGCCGCCGTCCGTCCGCCGTCATTCTAGGAGCCCAGTGGGGCGATGAAGGTAAGGGCAAGATCGTTGATGTTCTCAGCGAGAAGTTCGATATCGTCGCCCGCTACGCCGGAGGCCATAATGCCGGCCATACCGTCATCATCCACGGCAAGAAGTTCGTCCTGCAGCTCATTCCCTGCGGCGTGCTGCGTCCGGGCTGCAAGGGCGTCATCGGGAACGGTGTCGTGCTCGACCCGCAAGCCTTCCTCAACGAGGTCAAGAAGCTTCGCGAGGCCGGTCTTCCTGTCGACGGCCAGCTCTTCGTCTCGAACCGCGCCCAGGTCATTCTGCCGTACCACCGCATGATCGAACTCGCGGCGGAGACTGCTCCCGGCCGCCAGACCATCGGCACCACGCGCCGCGGCATCGGCCCGGCCTACGAGGACAAGATCCACCGTAACGGCCTGAGGGTCGTCGATCTTCTGAATACGTCGCTACTGCGCACACACATCAACAACGCCTGCCACGAGAAAAACACCATCGCGCACGCTCTTTTCGGCACCGAGCCGCTCGACCCCCGGCAGATGTACGAGGAGTATGCCCGCCTGGCGGAACAGATAGCGCCCTTCGTCACCGACACCGCCTATCTGCTTAACAACGCCATCGAGCACGGGCAGAATGTGATGTTTGAAGGCGCGCAGGGTGCGCTGCTCGACATCGACCACGGAACCTACCCCTTCGTCACCAGCTCGTCCTCTACCGCCGGCGGCGCCGTCACCGGAACCGGCGTCGGCCCAACGAAGATTGGCACAGTCATTGGCGTCACGAAAGCCTACGTCACGCGCGTCGGCGAGGGCCCGTTCCCAACCGAGATCTCCGATGCTTCCGGCGAACTGCTGCGTGCCCGTGGTCAGGAGTATGGCGCTGTCACCGGCCGTCCCCGTCGCTGCGGCTGGCTGGATCTCCCCTTGCTCCGCTACTCCAACATGATCAATTCGACGGAGTGGCTTGTCGTTACCAAGATGGACGTCATGGACGAGTGCCCTGAGATTCCCGTCTGCACGGGCTACAAGATCGACGGCAAGGTCACCGACATCATCCCGGCAGATGTTCGCGGTTTCAAGAAGATCGAGCCTATCTACACCACGCTGAAGGGCTGGATGGCTCCGACCGAAGGCATCACCGAGTACGACAAGCTGCCGAAGCTGGCGCAGGAATACCTGGAGTTCGTCGAGCGCGAGAGCGGCGCGAAGATTGGCATGATCTCCACCGGCCCCGATCGCGTACAGACCATGACGCAGCCTGGTTTCGACGAAGCGCTCGGCTAGAGCGGGTTCATAGTGGGTGTAAGCGGAGCGGAAGGCGTTTGCGTGGTTTTCTCCCAAGGAAAACCACACTGCACAATCTTTGCTGGATCACAGTAACTGTGAAACCGCTCTAACGTTCTCAGAAAACAGTTCTCAGTTGTCAGGCTCCACGAACTGACAACTGAGAACTGGCAATGTTGGAAGGCCAATTGGGAGTACAAGATGATCAGCTTTACCGTTCGTATGCGTTTTTTGCCAGAAGACCACGACTATATCGAGAACGTTCTGCGCGAAATTACGCGCGAATCGCGTCTCGAGCCGGGCTGTGTCAGCTATGTTCCTCATTTTGTTGATGGGGATGCCAATACGGTTGTTATCTACGAGCAGTACCGCGACGAGGCCGCAGTAGAGCACCATCGTGCGACGCCGCACTTTGCGCAGTTCGCCATCGGGGGGCTGTATCAGAAGATGCTCGAACGCCAGGTCGAGACCCTGACCTTTATCGCCTGACGGTACCTGACACGGCCTCTTTTTGTCTGCAGTAACAATCTTCATCAAACGGCTCCCACGCTACCCCCACTGCACACGTCCAACCTCTCATGAGGCTTTCGCGCACCGTCACCTTTGACTCCTGCCTGATCTCCGGTCTACTATCCGGTACGTCCATGCGTCGCCAAGTCATGCGCAAACGATCTGTTGCACTCTTCCTGCTTCTCGCGGCAGTGATGCCGTTGCAACTGGCAGCTGCGCCCCAACACAAGCACGTAACCCGTGAACAGATCATCGAGTTGGAGCAACAGTGGCGTGTGGCTGAGCTGAATGCCAATATCCCGGCCATGGATAAGCTGCTCTCCGATGACTATTTGGGCATTCTCGGAACTGGTGAGGTGGTCACCAAGGCCCAGCAACTCGACCATATGCGCTCGCGTGAGATGGTAATCACTTCGCTCGATATCTCCGATATCAAGGTCAAGCTGATCGGCCAGATCGCCATCGTCAACTCTTTGGCCCAGCTCGAAGGATCGATTAATGGCCATTCTATGAACGGCAGCTTCCGCTACACGCGTGTCTATCAGCGGCTGCCCGGTGGAACATGGAAGATTACGAGTTTTGAAGCGACACGCATTGTCTCGGGGAAGAGATTTGCGGAGATGCCTGCTGCCACGGACAAAGGCGACTCGCCCGGCCCGAAGTAATCCTGCTTTCGGCACAAAACAAAAGGAACCCAAAGGCCCCTTTTTCACCGCCGCTTCAACTATTTATGCAACTTGCGACTGGCTCGCTGCCGGTACAACTCGCTGAACGGGCTTTGGCTCTGTGCGTGGAAGGACGTTCAATCCTGTCAGCCGACGGGTCAGAGACCTTGTTCCCCCGGTGATATGCGCATCTTCAGGCTCATTCAGAACAACGCCGGTTGTCTCAACGAGTCCGCGATGCAGACGCGCGCTGATTTCAGTAATGCGCGTCTGTGCTCCAACCAGATCATCCTGATCCTGCGGCTGGGACATCTCCATCGTTCTGGACCAGGGAGTTCCACCATGACCATTGCGCCGAAACGCAGAGGTAAAGCGGCTCCACGGAATCTCAATGTTTTTCAAGCTGGAAAGCGACCGTCTCATTAGTACGACCCCTCAGGCAGAAGTAACACCTGCTCGTGAGATGACGGTTACAGAAAGCGGGTTGTATAAAGAATCTGCTCGTCGAATCACTCTGCAGGTTCGGTGGCTAGCGCTTCGCGCAGCCGCCGATAGCTCTCCGTAAGCATCTCCGGAAGAATTCGCGTTTCCCCGAGGACGCTCATGAAGTTGTTGTCGCCCGACCAGCGAGGAACGGCATGAAGGTGCAGGTGTTCAGCCACGCCCGCTCCAGCTGACTCGCCCAGATTCAGCCCCAGGTTCAATCCATCGGGTCGATACACCTTGCGCAGAAGCCGCTCGGCCTGCCGCGTCAGCGTCATGAGTTCGGCTGCCGTCTCGTCTGGCAGAGCCGCCAGGCTCGCCTCATGCTGATAGGGAAGCACCATGAGATGCCCGGAGTTGTAAGGAAAGGCGTTAAGTACCAGGAAGCAGGTGCGTCCGCGCTCAAGAATGTAGACTGCGGCGTCGGCCTCATCCTGGGGCATGCCATGGGCGACGCCGTATTCTACGGCCGCGAGCATATTGCAGAAGACGCAGTGCGTCTCGCCCGGCCATGCCGCCAGGGCTGCCGGAACGCCGTTTTTGGGCGTTCCTTTATCTTTGCCGGTGACGTAGGCGTAGCGCCACGGCGTCCAGAGCCTTTCCATCTCCAGAGTATAGGCGACCGGAGCTGGGTGTTGGAGCCTCCTGGCGCCTCTTAGGAAAGGCGTAATTTCAGTTTCAGTCGAAAGCTGAAATTGTTGCCCCTCTGAGACGATGGTGATCCTGAAACTCTTCCCTGTACTCCACTCGTCCATTCACGAGAACTTCATCTGGGCGAAGGCCAAACGTCTTACGATTGTCCGATCATCGTTATCATTCATTGACCCCACCTTGTGCGACTGCTACACTTCCAATTGAGCTACTGTGTGCGGGAACCAGTCACGGCGGCTTCTGAAAATGCTTTACCTCACTCCATCCGACATCATCGACTAGGAATACGTCCCCAGTAGACGGCGACTCGCCGCCTCTGACGACTATCCAGCCGCGAAGCCGGACAAGTGAATCACTGGATCCCGGAGCACACGCATTCCCATGTCCGACCACAATCCTTCGAACCCCGAGAGTACAGCCCTGAACACCACATTGGAACCCACCGCGCCCGAGACGTCGGCCGAGCAGTTGACGGCCACAACCAACCATACCCCCAACCCTGAAGTCCAGCATCAAGAGGCTGCCGCTGAGGTCGAACAGACCGAGCAGACCGTACCCGAGACGACAGCCGTTGCTGTCGCTGCACCTGCGGAGACGGACGAGCCCGAGTACGATGCTGAGGACTTTGCCCGCGCGCTCGAGAGCTTCGACCGCGAACAGGCAGCCGAAAAAGACGCTGCCCAGTCCCTGACTGCCGAGGAAGCCGTTGTTACCGGTACCATCGTCAAGATCACGGACAAGCATGCAGTTGTCGATATCGGACTCAAGTCCGAGGGGCTTATTCCCCTGGACCAGGTGCTGGACCATACCGGAACGCCGAAGTTCAACGTCGGTGATCAGGTTGAGGTTGTCGTCGAGCGCGAAGAGCAGGAAGGCGGCTATCTCGTCAGCTACGAGAAGGCCCTCCGGCACAAGGTCTGGGACAAGCTCGAAGAAGCCGCAAACACCAAGACTCCCGTTAAGGGTATGGTGCTTGCCCGCGTCAAGGGTGGTCTGACGGTCGATATCGGCATCAAGGCATTCCTGCCCGGTTCGCAGGTTGAGGTGCGCCCCGTGCGCAACCTCGACGGCTACATCGGCACCGAGATCGAAGTCCGCGTTATCAAGCTCAACAAGAAGCGCGGCAACGTCGTCATCTCCCGCAAGGAACTGCTCGAGGAAGACCAGAACGCCAAGAAGGCTGTCACTCTTTCGACTCTCGAAGAGGGCTCGGTCTTCACCGGCGTGGTCAAGAACCTCACCGACTACGGCGCATTCGTCGATATGGGCGGCCTTGATGGCCTGCTGCACATCACCGATATGAGCTGGGGCCGGCTCACCCATCCCCGCGACCTCGTCAACGTAGGCGACGAGATCCAGGTCAAGGTCCTCAAGTTCGACAAGGATAAGCAGCGCGTCTCGCTTGGCTTCAAGCAGCTCACGCCTGATCCATGGCTCGACGCTACCGAGCGCTACCCGATCGGTGCGCAGGTTCGCGGTCGTGTTCTCTCGGTCACCGACTACGGCGCGTTCGTTGAGCTGGAGCAGGGAATCGAAGGCCTGGTCCATGTCTCGGAGATGACCTGGTCGAAGCGGATGAAGCACCCCTCGAAGATGGTCAAGCCCGGCGACGTGGTCGACACCATCATCCTGAGTGTGAACCCGAATGACCGCCGCATCTCGCTCGGCATGAAGCAACTCCAGGACAATCCCTGGGAAGCTCTCGAGGACAAGTACCCAATCGGTGCTGTCATCGAAGGCCGCGTCCGCAACCTGACCGACTTTGGCGCCTTCATCGAGATCGAAGACGGTATCGATGGCCTGGTTCACGTCTCGAATCTGAGCTGGACCAAGCGCATCAAGCACCCCTCCGAGGTTCTGAAGAAGGGTGAGAAGGTCAAGGCGATCGTTCTGGGTGTTGAGCCCGAGAACCGCCGCCTGTCGCTCGGCGTCAAGCAGCTTCAGCCGGACGTCTGGGACACCTTCTTCGCGCAGCACCGCGTTGGCGACGTCATCAAGGGCAAGACTCTGCGCACGGCGCAGTTCGGAGCCTTTGTTGAGATCGCTGAAGGAGTTGAGGGCCTCTGCCACATCTCCGAAGCGGTGGACGAGCACGGCAAGCAGATCAACCTGGAAGTCGGCGACGAGCACGAGTTCAAGATCGTCAAGATGAACCAGGAAGAGAAGAAGGTCGGCCTCTCGATCAAGGCAGTTGGCGAAGAAGCCAGCCGCGCCGAGGTGGAGAGCTACAAGGAGTCGAACAAGGGCAAGGGTGGCAAGGGCAGCAGCCAGAGCAGCAGCTCAGGCTCGTCGTCCTCCACAACCCTCGGCGACCTCCTCAAGTGGAAGCAGTCCGAGAACGAAGACAACAACTAGCTCATACCATCGAGCCACAAGAAAGGTCGCCCAACGGGGCGGCCTTTCTCGTGGCTTTTGTTTTTCTGGTTGTCATTCCCTTAGGGAATCTGCTGTTGGTTGGTGGGGCTGCTATTCTTCCCCCAGCCATGCGCCTCTTTCTCGCCGCCACTCTCCTCTTCGCCTCCGCCGCTCAAGCCCAGCTCCCTGCCGATACCGAAGCCAAGGTTGCTGCTGCCGCCGAAAAGATTCTCCACGACACGGGCGTTCCATCCGCCTCGGTCGGCATCGTGCAGAACGGCCACGTCGTCTACACCCACGCCTTCGGATCCGCCAACCTGCAGCCCGCAAAGCCCGCGACATCGGAGATCGCATATCCCATCGGCTCGATCAGCAAGCAGTTCACCGCGACAGCCGCGCTGCTGCTCCAGCAGGAGGGCAAGCTTTCGCTCGATGACAAGGTCGGCAAGTACTTCCCTGAACTCACGCGCGCCAATGACGTGACACTGCGCAACCTGATGACCATGACCTCAGGCTATGAGGACTTCGCGCCGCAGGACTACATTATCCCCGCGTGGTACAAGCCGATCGACCCACTCGCGAACGTGCATGAGTGGGCGGAGAAGCCGTTGGACTTCGAGCCGGGAACGCAGTGGCAGTACTCGAACACCAACTATGTTCTGCTCGGCCTCATCGTGCAGAAGGTGAGCGGAGAGCCCCTGTACAAGTTCATTCGCGAACGCGTGCTCGACCCACTGCATCTTGAGGGGGTCTTCAACACCTATACGCAGCGCGAAAAGCTGGAGGTCACAGGTTACGTGTCGAATGCGTTGGCGCCCCCGCGTGTGCAACCTCTGGAGGCGACGGGCTGGTACTTCGGAGACGGCGATCTCGCGATGCCGGCTGCGACGCTGCTCGCCTGGGATCTTGGCATCGTCAACCAGAGCCTGCTCACGCCAGCCAGCTACAAGCAGCTTGAAACACCCTTCACTCTGAAGGATGGTACGGACTCGCACTATGGCCTGGGCATCTTCGTTCGTACGCAGAACGGACGGCTCAAGTTCGAGCATAGTGGTGAAGTCGGAGGCTATGTCGCAGAGAACGTCGTCTACCCTGACGATCATGCCGCTGTCGTGGTGCTCACGAACCAAGTCGCCTCTTCAGCGGCCTCGGAGATTGCCGCCGCCATCGAGCCACTGATCCTTACGAATTCGCTGTCCACCGCCAAGCCCGGTCCTTCGGCTGATGTTGTTGCCGCCTTCGCTTCTCCGCTGAAGACGATCCTCACCGGCTTCCAGACCAGCCAGATCGACCGCTCGCTCTTTACCTCGAACTGCAATGCGTACTTTGATAAGGACGCTCTGAGCGACTTCCAATCCACGCTCGCCCCTCTAGGAACGATCACCTCTGTTATGCCGGAACGTACCGCGCTGCGTGGAGGCATGACGTACGGCTTATATCGCGTGGCATTCTCGGGTGGAACGACGCTTCTTGTCGACGTATACCTCAAGCCCGATGGCAAGATCGAGCAGCTGTTGGTTATCGGCAAGTTATAGCGCCAGAGCTATCCGCCTCTACTAACCTCCTGTCCCACGAACAGCCCTCTTCCTTATGTCTGCAAGTCCTAAGAATTTAGTTGACAAGTTCTTTCGGTGCGGCGTACTGTCCTAATCATCTAGGAGATGGACCTTGGGAAAACGAGAGAAGAACGCGCTGACCAAACTCGAACTACAGATTATGCAGGTGATCTGGAAACGAGGACCCAGTAATGTGAGCTCGGTTCAGGAAGGCTTGGAGCAGAGCCTCGCCTATACCACTGTGCAGACGATGCTCAACATCCTCGAGCGGAAGGGAAAGCTGAAGCGAGAGTTGCGAGGGCGAGCGTTTGAGTACAGCGCAACAGTCACCGAGGCCAAGGCCTTGGGTCATGCGGTCAAGGATCTAGTGGATCGGATGTTCGGAGGATCGAGCGAAGACCTGGTGATGAGCCTGATCAAGAGCCGGCAGATCGATGCGAAAAAGGTCGCGGAGTTGAGTAAGAGGCTGGAGGAGAAAGGCGGCGATGTATGAAAGATCTGGAAGCCTGGATTCTGTCGTATCTATTGAACTCGGCGTGGCAGGTTCCGCTGATCTTTGCTGCAGCCTGGGTTGCAACACGCGCGGTGCGGCGGAGCGGAGTGGCAATGCAGCACCGCATATGGGTAAGCGCTCTGGTACTCGAAACCTTTTTGCCAGCGTGTTCCGTGCAGCCTGTCCAGTTGTTACGCGAGATGTGGCAACTACTGCTTCGGGTTTGGGGATCTGAGGCCACGAATGGCAGGGGCCGAGTGGCGGTCGTGTTTGGCGATGGCTATGGGCATGGAGCGCTCAAACTGCCATTGGAATTGCTGGCCGGAATCACGATTGTGTATGGAGGCATCGTGGTCTACTTCGCCGGACGGCTGGGATGGAGATTGTTGCGGACGGACTTGTTGCGGCGTCAGGCAGAGCGATTGGCTCTGACAGGAGAGGCGAGCCGGAGTTGGGAGAGATATTGCCGCGTCTTCGGCGTGTATGACGCAGCCATCGCTGTGGCGAGCGATGTCTCCGGGCCCATCACGATGGGTATTCGTCGCAGGACGATTCTGCTGCCGATGGAACTGCAGATGAGCTTGTCGGACGAAGACTTCGATGCGGTGATCGCTCATGAGTTCGCGCACATGCGCCGGTGGGACTTTGCAAAGAACCTGTTGTATGAGGCTCTGTCGTTGCCGATTGCCTACCATCCTCTGCTATGGCTGACACGCGCACGCATCGCAGAGAGCCGGGAGATCGTGTGCGATGCGATGGCCGCGGAGGCTGTCGCAGGACGAGAGAAGTATGCACGATCGCTGTTGCGGCTTGCATCCATGCTTGTGCAGGGGACGCCGGACAGGACACTTCACGCCATTGGGATATTCGATGCCAACATTTTTGAGAGGAGAGTTATGAGCCTGACAGAGAAGAGTATGCAAGTACGAGGTGCGCGGCGAATAGCAACGGTAGCGGCGTGTGTGGTGTTTGGGCTTGGAACCTGTGCCTCCGCACTGGCATTGCGGATGGAGGTGTCGTCGCCTGCAGTACAGGACGGGGGGCAGTCGGCATCTGGCGCTCGAGTCCGGATTTCGGCTGGTGTTATGGCAGTCAACATCTTAAACAAGGTAGCGCCGGTCTATCCGCAAGAGGCTAGGGACGCGGGAATCAGCGGTACGGTTGTGCTGCACGCGATCATCGGCAAGGACGGTAGTATCCAGGCGCTACAGCTGGTTTCTGGGCCAAAGGAACTTGCGCCTGCTGCATATGATGCCGTCAAGCAATGGACCTATAAGCCTTACCTGCTTAACGGTGAGCCAACCGAAGTGGATACCACGATCATGGTTAACTTCAATTTGAATGGATCAACACCAGAACCCGGGTCAGCTCCGAACCAGTAACTGGATTTGCTTTCTTGTGAAGCACTCATGCGCCGTATCATCGCGCATGAGTGCCTCGCTGAATCTGCACTCTAGTGCCGTCCCTTATTTTTCTTGTTCCGCGCTCGCGTCTTTGCTTTGCCACTCCGCTTCGGCGACAGTGCTCTATCGGCCTTCGGCTCTGCTTTTACTCGCGTACGCAGCGAGGTCACCTTTGGCTCAGTCCCTGGTAGCAGTGCGAACTGTAGCCGCCGCTGCTGGCGGTCGATGCGGTCGAGAATCACCTCGACCTTCTGCCCAATCGCAAAGCAGTGACCCGTGCGTGCGCCGCAGATGGTGCGATCGGTATCGCGGAAGGCATAGAAGTCGCCGACGAGGGAGGCGAGCGGCACCAATCCCTCGATGAACATGTCGTCGAGTTCGACAAAGAAACCGTACTTCGTGACGGACAAAATTACGGCATGGAAGTCTTCACCGACCTTGTCGGCCATGAACTTCATCTTCTTCCACTCGATCAGCTCGCGCTCCGCATCGGCGGCCCGTCGCTCGGCTTGCGAGCTCTCAACGGCGATGTCGTTCAACTCCTCCGCGGCAATTGGCCCTTCGGCGCTTGTTTTTCTTTCTGTCATTCCCGCAGGGAATCTGCTCTTTGCTCCCCGCGATCTTTCCAGCTCTGTCGTCCAGGGCTGTGCATCGGTCGATGTAATCGCTGCTCCCCGAGCATCCGCGCCGCGCCGCAGCATCGCACGCATCAGCCGATGCACAATCAAATCCGGGTACCGCCGAATCGGCGATGTGAAGTGCGTATAGGAAGGTGACGCCAGCGCGAAGTGGCCTTCGTTCTTTTCGGAGTAGCGAGCCTGCTTGAGCGAACGCAGCATCAGGTACGCAAGAATTCGCTCAGTCGGCGTGCCGGAGATGCGTCGTACCAGCTTCTGATACATCTGCGGCGTTACCGGGATGCTCTCGGGAATCTCGTGCTGTTGCGGCGAGCGCGAATCGCGACCGCGTGCGCTCTTGCGTTGCGTATCGCGGCGGTCGGCTTTCATGGTGAGCTTACGCACTGGCAGGTTGCCCAGCCCCAGCGAGTGCCCAAACCCAGCAGCCGTCTCTTCAAACTCGACGATGCGTTTGGGATCGGGCATCTCATGGATGCGATAGATCGATGGAATCCCCTGCCGCTCCAGCCAGGTTGCGACGCACTCGTTGGCCGACAGCATGAACTCTTCGATCAACCGGTGCGACCATCCCCGTTCCGAGCGAACGATGGCCTGCATATTGCCGTCAGGATCGAACTCGACGACGGGCTCGGGCAAGTCGAAGTCGATGGATCCCCGCCGTACACGCTTCGCATTCAGTCTGAGAGCGAGTTCGAGCATCGCGTCAAAGGCTGCTGGAAGCTCCGGCTGCTCAGCCGCGATTCGCTCGCGCTCAGCGATGTCTTCTGCTGAAGCTACCGGCGTTATCTGCTTGCCCTCGTTCCAGCGCGAAGACTCAGGTGAAGCATTGATGCAGTGCTGCACGCTCGTGTAGGTCATGCGCCGCACGCTGCGGATGACTCCCTCCGCCACGCGATAGCCAACAATCTCGCCGCGTGGGTCGATCTCCATGACACAGCTCAGGACGAGGCGATCTTCGTTCGGCAGCAGGCTGCACATGCCGCTCGAAAGCGCATGCGGCAGCATCGGCACGGCGCGGTCAGGGAAGTAGACGCTCGTTCCGCGCAGCCGGGCTTCAGTGTCGAGCGCGGAGCCCGGTCGCACGTACCAGCTCACGTCCGCGATGTGTACCTGCAGCTCCGTGTTGCCATTCGGCAGATCGTGCACCAGTACTGCGTCGTCGAAGTCGCGCGCCGTCTCGCCGTCGATGGTAACGATGGGCAGGCCGCGAAAATCCTCGCGGACGTCCAGGTCTTCAGCGGGCAGAGCCGCAACTGTCTCCTGAGAGCGCTCGGTGGCTTCAGCCAGGACGGTTGCGGGAAATGCATGCGGCAGATGGTGCTTGCGGATGATGATCTCGACATCGACGCCAAAGGCATCGGGAGGTCCCAGCACTTCGATCACTCGTCCTCGTGCTGGCCTTCCGGGGGCAGGGAAGCTCGTAATCTCGACATCGACGGCGAGCCCCTCGAGTGGCCACCGCGCATCGAACTCGCCCTTACCTTTATTGCCGTTGCTTTTCTTGTTGTCATTCGCCCTGAGCGCAGTCGAATGGGAGGGAATCTGCTTCTCGCCCTTGCCGCCACTCCACTCCAGAGCCTGCTTTCGTGCCTCATCTCCCAGCATCCTGTGGGGTGAATCAGCCGTCACCGCTACTACTTCAGCGCCGTCGGGAATTGCGATCAGCCCGCTGATGCGCTCATCGAGTGGCGTCACGTAGTTCTCACTCATGCCCGCGTCGGCAAAATCCTGATGGCCACGCCCGCTGTGCCGACCTTCTGGCCGTGCGTAGTGAAAGATCCCCACCACGGTCGGATTGCGCCGCGTGAGTACGCGCGCTATCCGGCCCGAGCGCCGTCCATCGCGCCCCGGAGGAGCCTCGTCCACGAGCACCAGGTCACCCTGCATGGCGCCATTGATCTCATTGGGCGGAATAAAGATGTCTTCGAGCTTTACACTTCCCGAGCCGGCTTCCTGTCGGACAAACCCGAAGCCATCGCGATGCAGATCGAGCCGCCCGCTTATCAGGCGATCACGCCCCGATCGAGCGGCGGCTTCCATCCCGTCCCACCTTCTGGATTCGCGAGAACCCGGACGCTCTGTGGGCGTTGCAGTGCTCTCGCGCTTCGGGATAGCCCACAGCTCTTCGCTGAGCCGCACCAGTTCGCCGCGTGCCACCATGCTCGTCAGCTGTTCTACGAGCAGTCTGCGTTCGCGGCCGCCGCCTAGTCCAAGCTCGCGGATGAGCTGTTTGTAGCCTGCCTTGCCGCCGGCGGAGCGGCTAATCCTGGCGAGCAGATCTCGGTCACTGCGGGGTTGAGGGGTGCGGGCCATCGTCTTCCATGAGCATACTCGGAGCCGGCTCTATGTTGCCTCTTCCCTCGAGAGCGAGACCAAGATAGACTTCGCGAATGGAGCCGGTCACCCACATCCTTACCGGAGCCTGTCTGTCGCGCACCGGCCTCAACCGCCGAGCTGCCTATACGACGCTGGCTATGGCTATCGCCGCTGAACTTCCCGACATCGATACGCTCTGGAGCCTGCGGGGCTCGGTCGCTGGTTTTCAGCACCACCGCGGCATTACCCACACCTTTGTAGGCATTCCCTTCGAGGCCGCGTTCGTGGTGGCAGCTATCTACGGTCTGCATCGCTGGCGAACCGCGAGGGCCCAGCGAGCCGTCCCCCTGCCGCACGACTCGCAGGACGACCACATTCCTGCGCCGCATCCCTTGACGGCTGCACCGGTCCGTTGGGGCTTGCTCTATCTCTTTACTCTGCTCGCTCTGTTGAGCCACCTGTTGTTGGACTACACCAACAATTACGGTATCCGGCCGTTCTTCCCGTTCAATCCACACTGGTATGCAGCCTCTATCGTCTTCATCTTCGATCCCTTGATCTTTCTGCTTTTGCTGGCTGCGTTCGTGCTCCCGGCAATCTTTGGCCTGGTCGGTTCGGAGGTGGGAGCGCGACGTCAGCCGTTCCGTGGCCGAAGTCTGGCCATCGCTGCACTACTCGGTATCGTGGCCCTTTGGACTCTTCGCGCGGTCGAGCATAGCCGTGCCATACAGCTAGCGCAGGCGCAGAGTATCGCAGCTCTCTCGGCACCTCCCTCGGATTCACAGGACGCGTCTGCCCCTGACGCTGCTGCACCGAGCGAGCCTCCGCCACAAACCTATCTCACGCCACAGCGAGTCCTTGCCAGTCCCGACCCCTTAAGCCCTTTTCACTGGTCCGTTGCGACGGACTACGGCCCGTTCTACCAGCTTGCGGAGATCGATACCCGCAATGGGTCGGTTAGCGCTGCCTACCATACGCTGCTCAAGCCCAGTCGCAGTGCCGCTGTGCTGGCGGCAGAGTCCAGCACGCTGGGCCGCGCTTTCATCGACTGGTCGCCGATGCCGCTGGTTCAGACCAGCCCACCGGAACCCGGTGCGCCGCGGGTAGTTACCTTCCGCGACCCGCGCTTTATGGGGGGATGGCTGCATGAACACTCCACAACACCGCTTACGGCGACAGTCGAACTCGACTCAGACAACCACGTCATTCAGCAGGCCATGGATGGACCTGTGCAACAATCGCCCGATAGATAGTTGATCTCCAGATAGTTGATCTCCGCTGTTCACCGCTGGATTACAATGATTTACAGGCTGTTTTGGGCCAACTTCTTTCTCCTAAGGTCAACCATGCTTGCCATCCTCGTTCTCTTGCTCGCCGCGTTTAGTCGATTGCTTCCGCACGCGATGCACGGCGTGGGGCTGAACTTCACAGCTGTGGGTGCGGGACTGCTCTTCTTTGGTTCGCGTCGTCCTCGCTGGCAGGCTGGCATCGCCGCCGCAGTCATGGCACTGACCGATATTTACCTGACGAAGGTCGTCTACGGTCTCCCGTTTCACGTCAACGACTATCTTGTGACGTGGGCGTGGTACGCGGCAGTCTGCCTCATCGGCTGCGGCCTGCTCCGCAAAGTGACGGCACTGCGTGTCGTTGCAGGCGTCTTCGCTTCAGCATCAAGCTTCTTCCTGTTGAGCAACTTTGTGGTGTGGATCGGTTCCGGCATGTATGCACACAGCCTCGCTGGCCTGAGCGCTTGCTATGCTGCTGGCCTGCCGTTCTATGCCAATGATCTTGCCTCGACAGGTTTGGTTTCCGCTGCGTTGTTCGGACTTCCCGTGCTCGCCGCGCGCATGACGGAGCTGCTGCACGCATCCCATCGTCAGAATCAGCCACTGGCCTAGGCATAGCCTGAGTTACTCTATTCTCGCGGTGACGGTCGAGTCTCCGACGGACGTTTTGAATTCTTTAGGGTGGGGACGGGGCGTATCTGCTTCGCAACATTCCGCTTTCTCTCCGCAACTTCCCCTGCGCATTGGCGTCTGATTGAAGAAAAGAGCGAGGGCATCCCTCGCCGGGAGTTTCAACATGAGCAAGGCTAAGAAGTGTTTACTCGCTACAGTCGGCGGTCTTATGCTGGCTGCGACCCTTTCCTCGGGAGCGCAGATTGTTGTACGTATCGGCCCACCTCCGCCGCGGCCGGTTGAAGTTGTGCCGCCCGTGCCCCATGAGCATCCGGGCTGGGCTTGGCACGAGGGCTATCACCGCTGGGATGGCCACGCGTATGTCTGGGTTCCCGGCAGCTACGTTGAGCCGCCCTACGAGCATGCCCACTGGGTTCCCGGCCACTGGGCCAACCGCGGTGGCGGCTATGTCTGGGTCGAAGGACACTGGCGCCACTAGTGCAGGAAACAGTTAACAGCAAACAGGAAACAGGAAACAGGAAACAGCAACGAGTATTTAGCCTCTATCTGTTTCCTGTTTCCTGTTTTGCTCTCCTTGTATCATCGCCACATGTCTGCTTCACTCTCCCCTGAAGATCGCGCTCGCCGTGTCAAAGTTCTGCTCTTCGATGTCGATGGTGTCCTCACCAACGGCGAAATCACGATCATTCCCAGCGCGCCGCCAAACACAGAGCTCAAAGGTACCGAGGTCAAGAGCTTCTCCGCGCATGACGGTCTTGGAATCTCTCTGGCGCGGCTTGCGGGTTTGAAGATCGGCTTCGTCACCAAGCGCAACTCGCAGGTTGTGGCTATCCGCGCGCGCGATCTCAAGATCGACCATCTCTACCAGGGGCAGTCTCACAAGATGGAGGCTGTCGAGAAGATCCTCGTGGCTGAGGATTGCACTCTCGATGATCTGGCTTATGTGGGCGACGATATTATCGACCTGCCTGTGATGCGTAAAGTAGGTCTCGCAATCGCAACAGCCAATGCACGTCCGCAGGTAAAGGCAGCCGCGCATTACACGACACCAACGTCTGGAGGCTTCGGCGCTGGCCGCGATGCCATCGACTTCATCCTCAACGCCCGCGGTATTCTCGATCAGACGATTGAGCAGTATCTCGATGCCGACAATCCGGAGTCACGCCGTGCCGACATTGGTGTTGGCAACATGTAGCTGGCGCGTCTCGCTGTTTGCTGATTGTTCGTTGCTGCTCTCCGACATATTCCATCCACACTACCTCGACACCATGTTCATCGGTCTCCTGGATCGCAAGGTGAACCATGGTGCGTCCGGGGGCGGATCGATGCCAGTGAATCTCTCCGGCATCGATCCACACTGAATCCCCGGATGCGACTTCCTGCAGGGGTGCGCGGCGTGTGCTAGCCGACAATCTCAAACTCAGGCGCGCGGGACACAGCCTAGAATTTTTCGCACATCCTTGCCCCCATCTACCCAGACAGCAGAATCAGTCGACGCCGGATATTTCGGCCGTCTTGATTCATTGCAAGAGCGGAAATTATTGATTTTATTGTCTTTGCTGGTCGAGTTTTCATTGAGAAGACTCTCGAAAGGAGAGTCTATATCTGCCTGACAGCTCATGGTTCTCCTGATTTTCTCCTTTGATACGTGGCGACTCTTATAAATGTCCAAAACTTTTGAATTAAAGTTGTGCCAAAACAAAAATAATCATATATACATATCCCTGTTACGAAAAAAGGCGGTCATTGTGCTACGACTAGTTCGCTTCTTTGTCACGTGTGCCTTGCTGGTTGCAATTGGCCTTAGCTTTGAGCATCGGGCTTATGCGTATGTCGATCCCGGTTCCGGGCTTTTTATAGTTCAGAGCATCGGTACCGCTCTTGCAGGGGTTCTGTACTACTTTCGGAGACGGTTGGGTGCCATCATCCGTCGATACAAGGCTACGGAAACTCCCACGGAAGTTTCGGAAGCTGTCATGGACGAGAAACTGAGCTAGAAGCAAAGAGTGGTTATCTTTTCCTGGCAAATCTTGTAGCTCCCCATGTGGTGCGAGCAGGCGATAGCATTACCCTCTAACTTCGCATCTTCGGTGTCATTCAATAACATCACTCTTTCTTGATGAGCCACGGTCTGTAGACCGTGGCTCTCTGCTGTACCTATAGGGGATCTGCTATCAGCGAAAGAAATCTCATGGACCATGGCCGCCTACACAGTGGGCCGATGAACAGGCTGATGCGAAGTGCAGGCGTCGCGCTGGGTTTGACGACGATCTACGTGATACGGATCGTAGATCCTCTTGTAGATGCCAACCATATGGCTATCTATCACTGGAGCGGTCGTCCACTCGTTCTCTTCGGCCCGATCGTTCTCAATTTTCTTGTCGTGTGGGCAGTCCTGACGCTGCTGCTGTTGTTGGTGCAAACTCCTGGAAGAACACGCGCTGCGGTATGGGGCGCGATCATACTCTTTACGCCTTCGATTGTTCTTGAGGACCTGGGTCTTCTCCCGTCTTTTACGCCGGCCCATTGGGAGCGGTTGGCTCTCATCAGCTTTGCAATTGTCGCCTATGGTCTCCTGATGTTGCTTTGGCGTCCCGCGTTTGCAGAGCGATTCGAGCACGTGATTGGCTTTGCATCGACGGTGCTGCTGTTTGTGGCAATCAGCGGGGGGATACTCTTCTTCCAACTTGTGCGGTTCGGCTGGCAGGCAAGGTCGCTCAATGACCAGTTGCCGCTGCACCATTCGCAAATTGTGCCGACTGCCGAAACAAAGCCGCGAATTATCTGGATTGTGCTGGATGAGCTTTCGTATCAGCAGGTATATGTGAACCGCTTCCAGGGCCTTCAGCTTCCCACCTTCGATGCGCTCGCGAATGAGGCAACGTTGTTCACCCATCCCATACCCGCCAGCATACCGATCGATACGAATATAAGGACTGAGAAAATATTGCCTTCGCTGCTGACCGGTAAACCTGTGGACGCTCTGCACTCGACGCCGGCAGGACAACTGTCTATGCACATTCCGGATGCAGACGCATGGCAGCCATTCGATCAACACGATACCGTCTTCCAGGATGCTCTGGGCGCCGGTTACAGTACTGCTCTCGTGGGTTGGTATAACCCGTACTGCCGCCTCATGCCTGCGGTTCTTGACCATTGCTTCTGGACATTTTGGGATAATCCACAGAATGGTATGCTTCCGGGCGGAACACTGGCATCCAACCTGCCGCAGCCGATTCTCTCGGTCGTGATGTCGCACGGCCTTCCCCGGGCCTTGAAGCAGTTTCTGCCAAAAGACTCCGTCGACACGAACCCTCATATTGCGGACTATAGGAATATTTCGGATGCCGCGGATAAGGTGCTTCTTGATCGTTCCGCGGGTTTTGTTTTTCTGCATCTTCCGATTCCTCATCCCAGTGGAATCTACAACAGGAAGACTGGCCAACTGACTACGGATTCATCCACCTACATTGATAATCTGGCGCTTGCGGACAAGTATCTTGCTCATGTTCGATCAACCCTTGAGCAAAGCGGGCAGTGGGACTCTTCTACCGTGGTGATTATGGGAGATCACAGTTGGCGCATCATGGATTGGAATGGCACCTCTGACTGGACAGCTGAGGAACAGAGCGCAAGTTTGGGCGGGCAGTTCGACAATCGCCCACTCTACATCGTGAAGCTCGCGGGCCAACATATGGGTACTCGCATAGACACACCCTTCCACGCATTGGGTACCCGCAAGCTGTTGGACGCCCTACTCACACAAAACATACGGTCTACAGAAGATCTATCTACCTGGGCACAGCGGGCGCACTAAGTTTCAACCGTCCGGCGAGCCTCCGTGAAGGCTGGGCAATGAGTTTGTCGAAGCGAACAAACTGCGAAGAGATACAATATCCCCATGCACACCGGGGCCCTCGCGCAACCCGAACTCGCACAGGACACCCTAGCCTGGGCGCATCCGGTCGTGCAGGAGTGGTTCCTCACGAAATTCGGCTCACCCACCGAGCCGCAGATTGCGGGTTGGCCCAGCATTCTGCGCGGCGACGCTACCCTGATCTCAGCACCCACCGGCTCTGGTAAAACACTCGCTGCGTTTCTGGTTTGTATCGACACCTTGCTGCGCAAAGCTATCGAAGGCCGCCTCCCGCAACAGACGGAGGTCGTGTATGTCTCGCCACTCAAGGCGCTCTCGAATGATGTGCAGAAGAACCTCGACGGGCCGCTGGCGGAGATTCAGCAACTGGCCATGCAGCGCGGCTATCTCTGCCCGGAGATCCGTACCGGCGTTCGTACGGGCGACACGCTGGCGAAAGATCGTACGGCGATGCTCAAGCATCCGCCACACATCCTGGTCACCACGCCCGAGTCGCTCTATATTCTGCTTACTGCAGGCAAGCCTCGTCAGAACCTTACGCGCGTGCAGACGGTCATCGTCGACGAGATTCACGCCATCGCCGATGACAAGCGCGGCGCGCATCTCGCATTGTCTCTGGAGAGATTGGCCGCGCTGGTCTGCGGAGAGAATCGCTTGTCGCCCGGAGCCTTTCTAACCGGTTTGCCGAAAGCTCCGCAGCGCATCGGTCTTTCGGCGACGCAGAATCCCATCGAACTCGTCGCGAACTTTCTAGTCGGAGTGAACTCGAGCACTGATGTGAACTCGGGCTTCGCTTTGAAGGGGACGGGCTTCAGCCCGTCCGTTGACTTGCCCAAAGGGCAAGGGGCTTTAGCCCCTGAGGGAATGCGCAAACCCGCGACGATCGTCCAGGTAGGCCAGCGCCGCACGCTCGATCTCGCTCTTGAAGTGCCGTCTGATGAACTCGGCTCCATTACCAGCACAGCGATGTGGAGCGAGATCTTCGATAAACTCGCGGCCTTAGCCAATCAACATCGCTCGACGCTGGTCTTCGTTAACACACGTAAGCTCGTCGAGAAGATCAGCTTCGAGCTCACCCAGCGTCTCGGCGAAGAGGCTGTTGCGGCGCATCATGGAAGCCTATCCCGCGCTCTGCGTCTGGATGCAGAGCAGCGCCTTAAGAACGGTGAGATCAAGATCCTCATCGCCACCGCGTCGCTTGAACTCGGCATCGACATCGGCAGCGTCGACCTCGTCTGCCAGATTGCGACAACCCGCGCCGTTGCGGTCGCGATGCAGCGCGTTGGCCGCGCAGGTCACTGGCGAGGAGCCATACCTAAAGGCCGCTTCTTCGCGACGACCCGTGATGATTTGCTGGAGCAGGCCGCCCTGTTGCGCAAGATGGTCGCCGGCGAACTTGATCGCCTCGAGGTTCCCGAGCTTCCCATCGATGTGCTCATGCAGCAGATCGTCGCGGCGTGTGGTGCCGAGTCGTGGGACGAGACCGCACTCTACGATGTGGTGCGCCGCGCGTGGCCATATCGCAACCTCACGCGCGAACACTACGACGAACTTCTCGGGCTGCTGCATAACGGTATCGAAAGCTCGCGCGGACGCTATGGCGCATACCTGCTGCGTGACCGCGTGCAGGGCCAACTCCATGCCCGCCGCGGCGCCCGCATGATTGCCATCTCCAACGGCGGCGCCATCCCCGATACCGCGCTCTACAGCGTGATGCTACAACCTGAGAACGTGCAGATCGCTACGCTCGATGAGCACTTCGCCGTCGACTCATCCCCGGGCGACGTTGTGCTGTTAGGCAATACGAGCTGGCGCATCCAGCGCGTCGATCCCGCAGGCAAGGTGCTGGTAGAAGATGCACACGGCGCGCCTCCGAGCATCCCGTTCTGGGAAGGCGAAGCCCCACAGCGTACCTCCGTTCTCTGCGATGGTGTCGGCGATCTTCGAGGAGAGATAGATGCGCGCACCCGTGGCGTCACTCCGAGCACCGTACACGCTGCAAACGCAGAAGTCGCGGACTGCATCATCTGGCTCAAGCAGAACTGCTTCGTCAGCGACTCCGCCGCGTTGCAGCTCACCGCATACATCGTTGCGGGCCGCACGGCGTTGGGCGCTGTGCCGACCAAGACCACCATCGTTGCTGAGCGCTTCTTCGACGAAGGGGGTGGCCAGCAGCTCATCCTGCACGCACCCTTCGGTGGCCGCATCAATAAGGCCTGGGGCCTCGCGTTGCGCAAGCGTTTCTGCCGAGGCTTCAACTTCGAACTGCAGGCCGCAGCTACGGACAACGGCATCAACATCTCGCTCGCCGAGCAGCACAGCTTCCCACTCGCGGATGTCTTCCAGTTCCTCACCGAGCACACGGCCAAAGAGCTATTGGAGCAGGCGGCTATACCGTCGCCACTCTTCAAGAATCGCTGGCGCTGGGCCGCAGGCCGCTCGCTGCAACTGCTGCGTATGCAGAAAGGGAAGCGCGTCGCGCCACAGATCCAGCGCATGCGTTCTGATGATCTTCTGGCGAGCGTCTTTCCGCATGCATCAGCCTGTCCCGAGACGATGGTCGGTGACATCGAAATCCCCGATCATCCGCTTGTTCGCGAGGTGATGAAGGACACTCTTGGCGAGGCGATGGACCTCGAAGGCCTGCTTGCGATTCTGCGCGGCATCGAGTCGGGGACGATTCAATGCATCGCCATCGACACGCCTGCTCCGTCGCAGTTCGCCCACGAACTCATCAACGCAATGCCGTACGCTTTCCTTGACGACGCAGGTATTGAAGAACGTCGCGCGCGAGCTGTGATGATGCGCCGGGCGCTGCCTGATACCGTTGCCGACGGTGCAGGACGTTTGGATCAAGCAGCTATCGATACGGTACGCCAGCAGCTCTGGCCAGACATCCGGGACGAGCATGAACTGCACGATCTCCTGCTCTCGCTGGTCGCGCTTCCTCTTGCCTTTGTCGAAACAGCAGGGAAGCCACAGACCGCGCAGCACTGGCCGCTGTACTTCGAACGTCTTGCCGCAAAGGGCCGCGTGCAGGTCATCGAAGTTGACAGTGCTCCCGTATGGATCGCTACGGAGCGCCTCGCTGATGCCATGTTGCTTTGGCCAGACCTTGTGTCTTCCACCAACGCTGCGATCAAGACAGCTAACTCCCGCGATGCTGTAACGACCCAACTCACCCAGGGCTGGCTACAACTCCTCGGTCCCACCACTGCCGCACACCTTGCCGCGCTCCTGCACCTGCATCCGCGCTCGCTGCATCAGGCGCTGCTCGCAATGGAGATGCAGGGCCTTGCGATGCGTGGCGTCTTCGAACGCACGAAACCTGCGGACGAGGCACCGCACGATATCGAATGGTGCGAGCGCCGCATCCTGCAGCGCATCCATCGCCTCACGCTCGGCACACTGCGCAAGCAGGTTGAGCCCGTTGCTCCCAATATATTCATGCGCTGGCTGCTGGACTGGCACCATCTCGCACCCCAGACGCAACTCGCCGGTGAAGAAGGAGTCCTCTCGGCGATCGAACAGCTGGAAGGCTTCGAAGCTCCAGCCGTCGAGTGGGAGCGCACACTGTTGCCTGCTCGCATCGCAAACTACGATCCTCGCTGGCTCGACAATCTCTGTCTCGCCGGCGTCATTGGATGGGGACGCATCTCTCCGCATCCTGCATGGCTTGCAACGACCGACGCATCCGCTCCCCGCCGTGTAATTCCCACGACAGCCGCTCCGATAACATTCTTTCTGCGCGAGTCCGCCGAGTGGCTGCATCATGCACTCGAAGCGAAGTGTGTCGAAGAAAAGGTCCTGGCACAATCTCTTTCGCCCGAAGCGCAGCAACTTCGTACTCTACTCGGGGAACGTGGTGCAGCCTTTACCGCCGACCTGCAACGTCTTAGCGGTCTCACGAAGCTGCAGACCACGACAGCGCTCTGGGAGCTCGCCACCGCAGGCCTGGCATCCGCCGACGGCTTCGATCAACTCCGTGCCATGATGGACCCGCGCCGCAAGTCCGCCGCTGTCGCGCAGACACCGGCAGTCAGCCTGCGCAAGCGTGCCGCTGCCCGCACGACTGCTGGGCGTTGGTCGCTTCTCTGTGAACCCACCGTTGGTCTCCCCATAGATTGTCTCCCCATAGATCCTGGGCCGCAAGCTTCTATCGCTCGTGCCAAACAAAATGCCGTTGCGCTCGACGCTCACGCCCGCATCCTGCTCTGCCGTTACGGAGTCCTCTTTCGCGACTTGCTCACCCGAGAGTCGAACGCCCCCAAGTGGCGCGATCTTTTACCCGTGCTGCGCCGCCTCGAAGCTCGCGGCGAGATCCGTGGGGGGCGTTTCGTGAGCGGCCCCTTCGGCGAGCAGTATGCCCTTCCTGAAGCCGTTGATTCACTCCGCGCTGCTCGCCGCGAAGCTGCTACGCGCGCTAACGAATCGCCGATTACCGTGGCTGCCGCCGACCCGCTTAACCTTGCAGGCATTACCGTTCCCGGTGAGCGCGTGCCTGCGGTTCCCGGCCGTGAAGTTCAATTCCTCAATGGGGCAGTCGTCGAAGACGAAGCATCCATACCCGCTATCGTTTCTCCGAAACGCAAACGCTCTATCGCCGACATGCTTCGCGCTGCCGCTGTTCCTGCACGCACGGCACAGGTAGTAGTGTCACCAGGGCTCTTCCCATGAGTGACCCGCGCGACTCGCAACTCGAAACGGAACGAACCCTCGAGACGGCCAACTCCTCGGCAGAGAACGACCTCCTTCGCCCGGAAGACTTCTACATGGAGGGCCCGTACATGGTCTTTACGGAGGCTTATCATCTCCGCCGTGGCTACTGCTGTAACTCCAGCTGCCGGCATTGTCCCTACAAATAGAAACCCGGAGGGGCATGCTTTCATACATGCCCCTCCGGGTGTGGTGTGCCGTCCGGTTTCAAAGATTGACGTTGATCAATTTAAGTTCATCGATGTCTCTCTCAGGCTCGGTGCAATCGTGCCTGTTCGTTTTGCTTTTAGCTGATCGGTGTCGTTCAACATCTGGAGTATCTGGGGATCTTTCTGATAGGCCTGCAACAGAACATCGGTGCGTAAGCCATCGCGCACATCGTAGCCGTTCTCGTAGGCTTTAGCCAGCCACAACCGTGTCTCGGCATCCTTGTGTTCATGCGCATACAGCTTGGCTATCTCGAAGCATAGTTCGCTGTAGTTCTCTGTGCCCACGATATGCGCGGTTGTTCCGCCGGTATCGCGCTCCAGCATAATCCCCGGGTCCAGCTCGATGGCTGTCGCAAACTGTCTGCGAGCCCCATCGATGTCTCTGCTCCCGAAGTACGCCATCCCAAGGTTCGAGTGGTATACCGCCGACTTCCTGTCCAGCTTCGACGCATGTTTGTAATCCCCGATCGCCGCTATATAGTTCTTCACGACGTACTCGGTTACGCCGAGGTTGTTCCACGCAATGGCGTCTTTCTTGTGCAGACGAACGGTGCGTAGAAACATCTCGTGCGCCATCGCGTTCTGGCGCAGTTCCAGCCGCGTGACGCCCATCTTATTGAGCAACTCGCTTACGTCGCCGCCGCGAGCCATCGCGTAGCCGTAGTAGTCCAGTGCGTCTTCAGGAAAGCGTCGAGCACGCAGCACATCTCCCGCAGTCTCGAGGGACGCTGCGCTGGCTGTTTCAGGGTTGGGAAGATGAGGTGCAATCAATGCCCATTCCGGCCCGCTGTGCATCAACGCACGCTGCTCCGGAGAGGCTATAGGCGCATCTCTAAGTTGGGTAGTTTGTTGGGCGAGGGTGTAGGCCGCAGGGCACATCACGGTCAAGAGAGAAATAAGAGCTACAGTGTGCAGACGCATCACGGAGCCCCTCCTTTTTTAGCGGCTTCCATTTTGGACCTGCAATCTGGAATCCGTCAAGGGGCTGCTGCAGAAAAGCGTATTTCTCTGAAGTCGGACGATCTGCTGCCGAATCAGGGTTGTGCGTAGTATCCGTCGTGAGTACGAGCGAAAAGCCCGGGTTTCGTCAACTTGATCTCGATGTGGTGGTATTCGTCGCGATGTTCCGCCGGCGACGCTTCGAAGGTGATCTCGTAGTAGGCTGCGGTATCCGCGAGGCACTCCTTGAGCAGGGAGGCGATATCGTTGCTGGGGTTGACGACGAGGCCGCCACTCTGTGCGGCGAGGACCTGCAGGCTGAGGTTGCCAATTTCGACCTGGCTGGGCTTGCTGACTCCCTTGAGAAACTGTTCATAATAGTTGGTCCGGCCGACGGACGCGCCAGCCCCGAGCGGATCGACTGCATAGAGAGTAACGCGGGCTTCACGAAGCTGTGTGGAGAGATCCGCGATCTCGGAGAAGAGCTGCTGTTCTTGTTTGTTATCGAGTTCGATACGTGGGCCTGAGAGAATCGGCCATCCGGGTGAGATCCACAAAATAAGCTTGCGTCCGGGAAGGGTTGCTTCATGCGCCGTAAGCTGACGCAACGCGGTGATCGAGATCTGAAATTGTTCCTCGGCTCCGTATACCCCAGAGGATCGGCGAATGCTTCGCAGTCCGACAGTGTAATTATCGAGGTCGGCACTCAGTGCGTTCCCGTCTTTGGTGAAGCCCTTCTGTATATGGGCTCCATCATCCGATAGGAAGGCGAGCGAGGTGGGGTGGTCGAGATGGCCGGCGTTGGCGCGCAGAACTTTGTCGACCTGGTCACGAATGAAGGAGACGTTCTGGTAGGTCGTATTAACGGAGTCGATCAGAAGGATGATCTCTACGGGGGCATCGTTCTCCCTCACCGCACGAAAAGAGGTGATTGGCTGTGGAGCTTTGTTGTCCAGAAGCGTGAAGTCCTGTTGCTGAAGGCCGCCGACCGGCGGTCCGCCTTTCGCTGAGACGACGACGTCGAGATGGATCGTGCGGCTGGCGGGTTTGGCGGAAGGTGGCTGCAGTTGCTGGGCAGAGGCTGTTGCCAGGCATAGGAGAGAAGCAACAAAAACGAGACCGGAACGTGATTGGATGAACATGGATCCCTTCGTTCGACCGAAGATATTCTGATCGATTCGCCTCAGCGGTGCGATGCGTGCGAGGTCTGGAAGAATTAGACGTTATCGGCGGCTGTGGAGTCTCTAAGAAAATGCTCACTGCTGTCGGATGTGCTGTCCTTGGAACGCCTTTGCTGGCAGAACAGCTCTCGACACCCCCTAGCCAACACTACTGTGTGGGTGCCGGGCTGGCAGCCGGAGTTGCCTGCGGTGTCCCCGCTGGAGCCGCCGTTACCGCTGCTGGAGTCACTCGGAGAGCCATCCGCGGGAAACTAAAGCTTCCATCCGCATCGTCAATCACGTTCACCTGGCAGATGTAAGTTCCAGCCTTCAACTGCGCGAGCGGCACATCGAACTGGAACGCCACGGCTCCGCGGTCCGGCACATTGATGACATTCGCCGTCACCAGCGGCGTCTCATAGACCTTTGTGCCGCCGCTCAAAAACTCGATGCTGGTCAGTACATGCACCGGGCCGCCCTCGCGCCGCCCTAGTCCCGGAGAAGTCGCAGGCTCCGCTGCACCCTTCTGCTTGGAGGGGTCATAGACCTCGTACAGAAAGTACAGGTGCTGGTCCTGCCGGAAGACATGCGCGACATTGGGCACCCACTGCAGGCCATCCCGCACCAAGAGGTTATTGGAGTTCTTCGCCGTGTTGGGTGTGCGTTGACTCGCAAGGACAACAGAACTCAGCTTTAGCGGGACCTTCTTCAGATCGGGTACGCGGATATCCGTCTCAAAGCTGCCCATATTGCCGCTCTGGTTCTCGCGCACCACAAACTTTAGGTGATACTTGCCGGGTGCGAGTGAGAATCCCGTCGAGTACTGGATGTTCTTCCGCTGTACCTGTTGCGATTGGTCGAGCGCGAGCTTCACCGTGTCGCGCACATTCCCCACGGCGAGCCCTTGCGCGTCCCGCACCTGGCCAAGAATATCGAGGCTCGCCTTGTCGCGATCGCCATTCTTCACAAACGGAATCTGCGATCCCGGAACGATCAGGCTTACCGGAACGAAGAACAGGTTTTCGCTCTGCCGGAAATACAGTGCTTGTAGATAGACCGCAACATCAGTTGCAGGAAGGTCGCTGCGCATCTGCTCGGTCATCGCGAGCTCGCGGTCTTCGGTCTTCTGGTGCTGGAAGTCGGCCGGGGCATAGTACCCCGGGCGGAAATCGATCTTCACATCTTTGCGGTCGACCGTAACAGTCAGGTGGCGAAACGTTCCGTCGTGAGCCTGGTTAGTCGAGTGAAAGCCGAGAATATAGTAAGCCTCGGTATCGTGCTGCACCTGCTGGAACGCAGGCGCAAAATCGTTGGAGTCGAAGAACGGTTTGCCGCCCGTGTCCGTACTCAGTGTGGCCAGTGTCTCCTGCGAATTGAAGTTGGCGCTGAACTGCGCCGTTACCGCAGAGCCACTGTAGGCTGAGTTGCCCCGCAGGCTACCTTTGCTGGCGTCGCCAACCGGTGGCAATGCCTGCAGTCCTCGCGCGTCGACACTATAGATCGCGAGATTCGCCTTTGCGGCTTCATTGGTGGCCGCGCGCAGGCTTGCCTGGTTTTCGATGCCGTTGCGTGTCAGCCCGCCGGAGAAGTACAATATTGATTTGCGCTGGTCCACGCGTTCCAGGCTCTTCGAAATAGCGCGTATGGCCAACAGTTCGCGATCGGTGTTCAGGCTGTTGTATTCGGTATCGTCGGCCGCGAACTGCGTTGTGTCGTCGCTGGTGCCGTCGGTTGTTCCGGTGCCGCCATTGGCAAAGCCCGTCTCGTCGCTGCCGTTGTACTTCGCGAGTCCCTTCAATAGCGCTGCTTTGTCACTAGTGAAGTCCTGATCCATGTTCAAGCCGGTAGACATGCTTACCAGTGCGACCAGATCGGCTGGCTGCATCTGTTTGTTCACGTAGTCGGTAGCGGCATCGACCGCGCGGTCGATGTCCTCATCCTGCATTGAGCTCAGGTCGAAGAAGATCACGATCAGGCGATGGTCGCGAAGCTGCTTTGGGCTGGCCGCAAAGTTGTTCTCGAGCAGGTCGGCGATCGATGCCTTGCCTGTTGCCGTCGTCTTCTCCGCGAGCACTGCGGCCTGGTCGACGTTCTGATAGTCGAAGCTGATGATGGTCTGCGGCTTCTTGTCTTCGACGATGTGAAAATCACTGGCTTTCAAGCCTTTTACCAACTCGCCGGTCTTCTTGTCGCGCACCACAACGTTGTTCAAAACGATGTTGGCATTCACTGTCATCGTGTATTGGCCCTGAGCATTTTGCTGCGGAGTATTCGCCGCCTGCCCCCGCACTGTCGGGGCCTGCGTTGCATTCTGCGCAGCAACGTCCAGCGGGTTTCCTAACCCGAGCACAACCACCGTCAAAGCCGCTACAAGACGCCGCATCTTGAAACTCCTAACCAACCACTCAAAACTCGCTAACTCATCCCTCAAAACTTGACGAAACAAAGGGTTCGCCTCGAACTATTTCTTTCCTAGTCCTAGAATCTGTATCGAGCCTGCACCAGCAGCGCTCGCATAGCCGCGGCGCTTGAAACCTCGCCAAAGTTAGCGTTGTTCAGTGTCGTGTTGATGCCGCTGTACTGCACCGTATTGAAGACGTTGCTCGCCGTCACCCGCGCTTCAAACGAGCTCGTGCCTCCGAGCTGAACCGTACGCGATAGCGAGGTATTTACCGAAACCGTTCCTGGGCCTTCGATCGATCCCTGTGAGGCGTTTCCGTACTGGCCTGATGCCGGGGCTACGAACGCTGCTGTATTGAAGAACTCACCAACCTTTCCCGGGCCTTTCAGTGGCTGCGTGAAATCGCGATCCGGCCGCAGGGTAATGGTATTGCCTGACGAGGCCTCTGCCTGGTTGCCGGTGTACGTCGGCGTGAAATAGGTTCCCGTCGCGAAGGTGAAGGTGCCGCTCAACGAAAATCCGTCCAGCAGTTTGGACGACAATCCACCTTTATTGAAGAAGGCGCGGTTGGGTCCGAACGGTAGTTCAAGGACCCAGTTGCCCGTCAGGTTGTGCCTCTGGTCGAAGCTCGAGTTGCCCTCTTCAAGATCCAGTCGATAGAAGTTCTGTACGGGGGGACCGACGGCTCCGCCTACTCCAGACGCATTGTCGATGGTATGCGAATAGGTATAGGTAAAGCCCAGCGCGATGCCTTTCTGTTGCCTCTTCTGCGCGCTGACAACTAACTGATTGGAGTGCGACCCAGCAGCCGACTCTTCATAATCGAACGGCGCAATACCCGGTGTGGTGGTACCTGAAGGCGTTCCATTCGGAGAGCCAACGACATCCAGATTGCTTCCCTTGGATCCGTTGTAGCCGAGGTTGAACACAATGCCGAGTGGGAAGGTGCGCTGAATGTTTAGGTTATAGACCTGCACCATACCCAGCCGGTAATTTTTGTCCACCGCCCAGTTGTTCTGGATCGTGTTGTCCGTCGAGCATCCAAATCCATTTGCCAAAGTAAGGGTCGGATTTGGTGTCGATGGTGTGAGCGTGGTGCAACCTGTAGGACTTGGAGTCGGGTTGGTCGTAGTGGGGGTAGGAACAGCGTTCGTCTGCGTATTGGCAAACGGTACCTGCTGGGAGAGAGACTTCGCGAAGGTCGCAAACTGGCCGGTGTTGTAGTTGATGCCGTAACCGCCGCGCACTACGGTGTCCTTGGTGAACTTCGGCTTCCAGTCAATGCCGAAACGCGGAGCGAACATGGTCCGGTCGGGGTTCACGAGGCTGGTGGGATACCCGGGTGCGCCCGGTTCTATCGGTTGGATCGAGGCCGCACTGAACGTATCGTCATGTGCCAGATTTACGAGCCGGTTGTTCTTCTCGGTGTAGGGTGCGAAGTACTCATAGCGCACGCCATAGTTGATGGTCACGTTCGCTAGTGCCCGGAAGTCGTCGGTCACATATCCGTCGTAAACATTCTCGCGCAGATAAGTCTTGTATAGCCCCGCCTGGAGGCTTGTGCTTTCGGGAAGGCCGAGCAGAAAATCTGCGAAGCCGTTGCCGCTCGTCTGTCCTACGGTTCCGGCTAGTTGATCGGCGGGACTCGCCGTCGCATAGCCGGTAAAGGTGTAGGAGCCCAGTGGATTGTTGCCGCCGATGGAGTCCGTATGCACACGTCGGATATCCAGCCCATAGCGCATGTTGTGTTTCTTGCGCCGCCAGGCCACAAAGTCAGAGAAGCTGATCGTCTGATTGATCGTCTGGCTAGGCGTCGTGTTGGAAAGCCCTGCGAAGTTTGAAATGTTCAACGAAGCCAGGCCGTTATAGAAGCGTGGATCGGCAAAGCCGCCGGCCTGATTGGGAATACTCAGTCCGGCCTCGGCCGATGGGTCGGTTTCAGTATCGGTAAAGTAATTGCGTGTTAGCGAATTCAACTTGTTCCAGTTCAAACTGGCATTGTTGGAGAGCCGTCCGTAACCGACCGTATAGCCCGCATTCAACGAATTGCCATCGCTCTCCGTCTTTCCTCCAAGCGGTAGAAAGATATTCCGCTGATCGTTCGCCGTGTGCGAGTAGTTGTACGCGATATTGATGTTCTGCCGCAGAGCGGGTGGTGCATTCGAGTTGCCGCTGCGTCTTCCTCCGCCCCCACCCCCACCCCCACCCCCGAAGCGGCCTATCGGCGTATTCGTCGCGGAGCCGAGTGTTCGCACGTAACGTGTGTTGATGGCGACATTGTTGCTGCCCTCGTTCGAGATCGTCTGATAGTTATATCCCTGCGCATTCGTCGGAATATTAGGGGCGGGATAGTAGTTCAGCAGCGCCTGCGCGATCGATGATATAGGTACGCTCGCATTCGCCAGATTGTTATTGGCGATCGGCTGGCCCGTCTTGGGGTCATAGAGTTCGACCTGTTGGGCCACGCCGCTGACCTCTTGTGTCGACTGCGAGAAGTCTCCATCCCGCTCCTGTATCGTCGGTACGCGTGATGGCCCCCCGATAAACGCGTTCAGGTCCTTCTGCCCTGTCAGGTTGAGGAAGACAAACTGTTTCGAATTCGCTCGGGTCAGTCCTGGAATATAGGGTGAGCCTCCGATGGTCAGTCCATACTTGTTGGTGTATCCCGACGGGTTTGTCTGCGGCAACAGTGTTGGCTGCCACTGCGCGGAGTTCAGCGCTAGATTAGTGCTCTGGTAGAAGATGCTGCCGTGCGGCTGCGAGGGATTGAAGTTGCGAAACGCTCCACTCCCAAACCCTCCTCCGCCACCACCGCGTCCTCCTCCGCCACCACCACCGCCGCCACGTCCACCACCACCGCCACCCGGGCCGCCCATCATGCCACCGAGCATGCCCACGATAGCGTTGGTGGGATCGCCTCCTTGCGGTATCAATCCACTGGCCTGGCCCTGTGCCACGGCATTCTGAATACGCTGCCGAATCTCATCTTCGCTGAAGTTCGCGAGTCCGTTCGTCTGCCCAGTCTGGCCGCTGACTGTGACAGAATCCGTTGCCACACCATTGTCGCCGCTCGACAGTCCCGACAGTGTTGGCAGGTTTGTACCCGTGTTGCCTCCGCTGGCTGTTACATCCGTAGTGTCCTGTTCTCCCGCGTTGAGGCTAAGGCTCTGTACTCCGCGCGTCAGGCCCGTGCTATTTGCACTTGTGGTTGCAGCAGCCTGCTTCGCTTCGGCAGCCTCAGCGCGGCTGGCTAACTCCATGCCGAAGTCGGTGGGCTTCTCCACGATGGCGATCCCTTGCTGCGCTGCCTGCGTCTCCACCCCAGTCAGCACGGTCTCCAGCGTTGTCGTGGCAAATCCAGCCAACTCCGCGCGCACCACGTAGCGTCCGTTGCGAGGAATCTTCATCGCATAGGCACCGTCGATGTCGGTCGCTGTTGTGTACTTCTTCCCCGTCAACGTATTGGTCGCGGTGATAGAGACTCCTGGCAATGGAACGCCACCCACTTTGCCTGCTGTTCCGGCAACCACTGTCCCGTGAATCGTTCCTCCCTGCGTTGCAGGGGTGCTTTGTGTTGCGGTTGCGGTGCTCTGTGGGGCAGTCGTGCTGGGCGTTGCTGACGCGGGAATCGTCTGGGTGTTTGTGCTGTTCGCGGCCGGCGAAGCGGTGCTCTGTGCCTGGGCCGCCATAGCCACTAGCATCAGTGACGCACATCCCACTGCCGTCTGTCGTTTCATCGTCCAAGCCGCCACGTACACTCCCTATGCCACCGAATGCTTCGGCTGATCACAAGCCAACTAATCTCCAACAAGTGGGACGACTGTCGCGCGAACGCTACCTGGTTCCTGGCCCGGCTGTCCCTGCCGGGGAAGGGCTGGCCGCCGGTGCGGCGTTGGGGGAGCCCTCACCGTTGCGTCGATGTCCCTGACCGGGCGTGGCCACCGTCAATTGCGCTGGCACAAAGACCCCTCCCTTTACTGAACCGGATCCGCCCACATTGTCGCCAACTTTTATGTCGGCCAGCGTGATGCTCTCTCCCGTAGAGGCCGGGGCGCTGGCAGCCGCGCCGCCTGTACCCTCGCCCGCACCCATTCCGCCACCCATCCCTGGTCCACGGCCTATGCGTCCACGCTTGAATGAAGTTGTTTCATCGAAGCCGATGGTCTGTGCGACGCCGTCGGGCCGCTGCACCGTCATCTTCGCGTTGTCCGCGTCGATTGCTGTTACCTTGCCTGCGATGTAGGTCTTTCCGAGGTTTTCCTTCAGCGCTTTCAATTGGGCAGCATCAGTAACAAACAACATCGCTGCGTGCAGCGTCTTGTTGGGTGCGTCGAGATTACCGGCTGCCATCACACCATCGCCCACCTTCACGTCGGTGAGCTTCACGGTGACTCCGCGACCCTTCATCAGCCGAGTGTTAGCGGTAGTTACAATCTGGTACGTCCCGCCATCCTCGGCCTTCACGGTTACTGTTGTGCCGCCTACAGCGGTTACCTCGCCTCCGACCCGCTGCATTCCAGCAAACTGTCCTCTTTGGCCCCCACCAGCGCCTTGCTCAGCCGACTCCTGCGCCTGTACCGAAAAGGCAGGGAAGAGCATCCCGCTCACAAACATCGCCAACGCTGTCACCTTGACCAGTTGTCGCCGCATTGTCCGTACCTCCTGCCTCTTACTTGGGCAACCCTATCGATAGAGACGGGTTTCCGCAGCGGAAGACGCGGGAGTGGACAGAATTATTCGTGATCGTGTCTAGGGTGTTCTCGGATCGAAGTGGCTTCAGATCTCTTCCTGACAGCCGAATTCTGCGTTAACATCAAACTATGCAGGTGACTCTCGACATTCCGGAAGCCCGTTACCGTGAGTTCGAAGAACGGGCTGCTCGTCAGCACCGCCCTGTAGCTGATGTCGTGCTCTCAGAGGCCCTCCGTAGTGAGACCGATGAGGAGTTTAGGCAGCGTATGAAAGACCGCTATCCGCTGATTAAGAGTGATCGCCCGGGCAGTATGAAGATACCCGAAGACGGTTTCAACGACATCATGTTTGCGGCCGACGATGAACTTGCTTGATGTGAATGTATGGGTGAGCCTTGCCCTTCAAACCCACCCTCACTATTTCCCGGCTCAGCAGTGGCTCGCTCAGCTTGGGCCTCGAGAGCAACTGTCCTTCTGTCGCCAGACTCAACTCGGTCTGCTTCGTGTCCTAACATTGCAAGCAGTGCCCGGTACCCCCAGGACTCACGCAAGCCGAAGCCTGGATTCTTTATGAAGCATTTCTTGCAGATCCGCGAATGACATTTATTGATGAGCCAGATGGCTTGCAGGAAATCTTTCGTCGCCTCTCGTTCCGCGACGAAGTCTCACCCAAACGCTGGGCCGACGATTATCTCGCCGCTTTTGCGCTCTCCGCCAATCTCACCCTTGTCACCTTCGACAGCGCTCTCGCTGCGCGTGTGCCCTCATCCATCCTGCTCAGGCCTTGACCTCTGTCTCCACCACGCTCTGCGCCTTTAGCAAACCCCGATTCGCATAGCTGGCCTTCACAAACTCATGAAACAGCGGATGTGGCTCCAACGGCTTCGACTTAAACTCCGGGTGGAACTGGCAGCCGAGGAAGAACGGATGCTCTGGAATCTCCACAATCTCAACATACGTCGCATCGGGAGTCGTTCCTGTCAGCCGCAGCCCCGCGCCAGTCAGAATGGGCTCGTACTCGCGGTTGAACTCATAGCGATGCCGATGCCGTTCTGAGATCTCTGTAGTGCCATAGGCCTTGGCGGCGAGCGAATCCTTCTCCATCACGCAGGTCCAGGCCCCCAGGCGCATCGTTCCACCCATCTCCTCTACGCCAATCAACTCGCGCAGCTTATAGATGATGCGATGCGGCGTAGCCGGGTCGAATTCGCCGGAGTTCGCGTCCGTCAAACCACACACATTGCGTGCATACTCGATACACGCCGTCTGCATGCCCAGGCAGATGCCAAAGTACGGCACCTTGTTCTCTCGCGCATAGCGAATAGCATTCAGCATGCCTTCGATGCCGCGTTTGCCGAATCCGCCCGGCACCAGAATTCCATCGAAGCTCGTCAACTGCGACGCATAGTCCTCAACTTCCAGGCCTTCGGCTTCGAGCCACGTCACCTTCAGCTTCAGGTTCTCGGCCAGAGCTCCATGGACCAGCGCTTCCTTCAACGATTTGTAGCTGTCCTCATACTCCACATACTTCCCGACGATGCCGATCGATACCTCATCTATCGGATGGTAGGCCCGATGCACAATGTCGACCCACTGCGAAAGGTCCGGCACCTTCGTCTCCAGGCGCAGATACTTCATCGCCAGCGTATCGACATTTTCAGCGGCAAGATTCAGGGGTACCTCATAGATCGACGGCACATCACGCGCGACCACCACAGCGGCCTCTTCCACATTGCAGAAGGCCGCAATCTTCGACCGCATCTCCTGCGGCACAGCTCGGTCAGCGCGGCAGAGCAGAATGTCCGGCTGGATACCGATGCTCAGCATCTCCTTCACGGAGTGCTGTGTCGGCTTGGTCTTCAGCTCCTGTGCGGCGGCGATCCATGGGATGAGCGTGACATGCACGAAACAGGTATTGTCGCGCCCCAGTTCCTGCCGCATCTGACGAATGGCCTCCAGGAAGGGCAGCGATTCGATATCGCCGACAGTCCCGCCGATTTCGACGATGGCGACGTCGCAGTCCGCGCCGATCTTTTTCGCCGCATTCTTGATCTCGTTAGTCACGTGCGGAATCACCTGTACCGTCTTGCCCAGGTAGTCTCCGCGCCGTTCCTTGGTGATGATCTGCTCGTAGATGCGGCCTGTGGTCAGGTTGTTGTCGCGCGACAACTTCGCATGCGTGAACCGCTCATAGTGGCCGAGATCGAGATCGGTCTCCGCGCCATCGTCGGTGACGAAGACCTCGCCGTGTTGGAACGGCGACATGGTGCCCGGATCGACGTTCAGATACGGGTCGAATTTCATCAGGTTGATGCGTAGTCCTCGCGCTTCGAGCAGACACCCGATGGAGGCTGCAGCGAGCCCCTTACCTAGCGATGACACAACACCGCCGGTCACAAAGATGTACTTTGCTGACATAGCCGCGACCTCTTCAAATGGTGATTTGGGTTGTGCTTGGTGTGCACGTCCAAGTATATCGTTGATCCTGTGCAAGACTCGTCCTGGGGACGTTATATTGGGCGCAGAGGTCGGTTTTACAGCGTTTGGGGGCAGATTGGGCTCCCATAAACATTATTCTCACGCTATTCTCTCCGCATGGGCCTCGCCAAGCTCTCGCTCGCCATGGAACGCCGCGTCTACTTCATTCTCCAACACCTGGCAGACCGCCGATCCAGCCGAAACCCCAGACCTCAGCACCTCCTCACTGGCGAACGTGGCGAGGACGCAGCCTACTTCCATCTTCGCTCCCTCGGTTACACGGTCGTTGCGCGCCGCTGGCGGGCAGATCGCATCAAAGGAGACCTTGACCTCGTCGCCTGGGACGGAGATACGCTCGTGGTCTTTGAGGTCAAGACCCGCACCGCCCGTGACCTCGCCGCTGCCGAAACCCAAGTCGACCTCTACAAGCAGCGCACGCTCCGCCGCATGGCTGCAGCCTATCTCCGGCAGATTCCTGAGCACCATCGCGATCGTGTCCCCATCCGCTTCGATATACTCTCGGTCTACCTCCTGCCCGGAGGCGCCGAGTTCGAACACTTCCGCGATGCCTTCGCCTACCAAGCCGAATTACGCCGCTTCGGTGTCTAATATTCCAGAAGAGGAAACCGAACCATGAGTCTGATGGACGCCCCTGCCTACGATCCACGCCGCGACAACCGTAACCGCAACCTTTTGATCGCCGGCGGAGTGTTCCTTGTGCTCGCTATCGTGCTGACGCTTGGCGGGTACCTCCTGGGTCACGGATGGCTTTTCTCCAACCTCGGCGCCGAACACAAAGTGAATAACTTCTTCGACGCTCTCGAGGCGAAGGACTACTCCAAGGCCTTCGGCATCTATAACAATGATGCCGACTGGCAGCAACACCCCGAAAAATACTCTGGCTATCCCCTTAAGCGTTTCACCGAAGACTGGACGATCGACAGCCCCGTGAAAGGGCCCATCGTCTCGCACCACGTCGATATCTCGAAGACCGACGGCTCAGGGAACTTTGGCACAGGCATCATCGTCGCCGTGCGGGTAAACGGCGACCACAAGCTCTTCATGTATGTGACCCGCGCCGATGGCACCATGACCTGGCCCGCTCCGCACGAACTCAGATACGGTTCTGATAACTAAGCCAAGGTGGGCGATCTCGATGCGAGATCGCCCACCCTGGCCCAAGTGCAGGGATCTAGCGCTTTGGACCGAAGAAGGCCACCACACCAACCTCGACAGTGGATTGGCCTTCGACCAGCTTTGAGGTCCCTTTGTGGAAGTAAGGTTGATCGGATCCATCGCGACGATATTCCAGTCGCGCCAGCAGGCCTTCGGGAATCTTATATTCACCGGTCGCCGTGAACTCGTTCAGCTTCTGATGTATACCCGTCCCAATAGCGGATCCTGTGCTCGTGCCGTCTGCAAGATATTCATACCGGCCTGCAACCGCGAGCGTCCCCGTAGCCTGATAGTGTGCTGCTACGGCGATGCCTTGTAAGTGGTCAAGGCTGCCCGTCGTGTAGATCGATGGAGCTACAAGAACCGCGTTGCGATTCTGAAGGTAGTCGTAGTTGATATAGGCGTTGAACTTCGCAGTCGGCGTCAATAGCAAGGTTGTGTCGAGTAAGTTGCGGAAGCCCTTATTCGTGCCTGTATTCTCCGGCCCGGTGTATAAGTTTCCCGACCATGTGTATTTGGTCTTGGTGTAGACACCGGTAAAACCAACGGTCTTTCCGCTGTTATTGTCCGAGAAGTTATTCCAGCCATTCACTACTTGCACACCGCCGGTAAAGGTCTTGGTCACTGGCATCGAGGTTCGCAGACCTACATGGTAGTACGGGATTGCCAGGGAAAATAATAGGGAACGTGAGTAGTTCCAGTTGTCTTTAGTCTCGATTACTTCAGCGCCGGCTGAAGTTACAAATTCACCGAAGTCGGCTTCAAATCCTTTGGCCTTGGTGGGCTTCCAACTTACGAAGGCCTGCTCCAGGTGTTTGAAGTTCGGCTCGCTCGCCATGATGGTGTTGAAGGTCTTGCCAAATCCCAGATCGATGCGGAACCCAACAGGATCGGGATCGTGCGACATGGTCAACTTCGCCATATTCAGGCTGAAGGTGTTCGCATCGTAATCGAAGTTACGCAACTGATTGCCGTCGGAACTGACCGCCGGATGGTTCGCGTTGAAGTTGTAGTAGCCATCTACCAGTCCACTGAAGTCGATGGGTCCGACACTCCACACAGAGGCTGTGGGTGATGCAGCCGGTGTTGCTGCCGGTGTGGTCGCAGCAGGTACTGCTGGCGTAGCCGCAGTCGTGGAACTTGACGAAGGAGTTGGCGACGTTCCTTCCTGAGTCTGTGCCTGGCATCTGACAAAGCATGCTGCACAGCATCCCAGGAGGAGCAGGCTGATCTTCACAGAGCTATTGCGGACAACAGTCATTAAGTGTTCCTTTCAGATGGGATTGTGTGGAAATGCAGATATCCCTCTCGTTGCGACGCAGGTGTTCCTGTGGCCCGAAGGTCATGGAGTGGAGCGAATAAGTCGAACCAGGTTGTGGTGTATCTGGGGTATAGCATCCGGACATATGCCTTTCCTAGTGCGAAAGACATGCATCAACAGATTTGATAGACAGCATGAAAGAACGCTATGCGCGCTGCTGCTTCGACCTCAAGCTGTGAGTGGCTGGAATGTCAATGCAGCCGCGCCGACTAGGAAATGCTGATGCGGCGGATAAATATTTGTTTTACCCGCAATCGATGCTTGATGCTTCCCGCCCGGCTGTGTACCGTACAACTACCGCAATAGCAATCGGGCACTCTTTCATGCCAAGACATACGTGGCGCCGTGGGCGTGTACCTGTTTTCGGCATGACTTGTCCTCCCGTCGCCTCCGCGACGCTCAACATGTCCAATAAGGAGTTCCTCTGAATGGCACGAACAGTGGATGGATCAACGCTATCGTTCTCGCAGAAGTTCAACCGGCTCGGTAGCCGGCTCAAAGACGCGCAATGGCGCCGCTACGGATTTACGCTGCTTGGAGGAAAGGTCTTAGGCGTAGTTGGCGTGCTGATGATTACAGCCTTCCTGACGCAACTGCTCTTTACGACTGTGCATGCAGCCGATACGCCAGGGGTTAAGGCCGCCGACATCGTCAATCCGGTCAACACAGCGTGGACGTTGATTGCAGCCTTCCTGGTGTTCGGTATGCAGGTTGGTTTCACCATGCTGGAAGCTGGTTTTTGTCGATCCCGAGAGACGGTCAACGTACTGATGGAGTGCGTCGTAGATACCGCTCTTTGCGGCCTGCTTTTTTATGCCATCGGCTTTTCGTTCATGTTCAGCCACGGTAACGGATGGATCGGGTATCACTGGTTCTTCCTGCGCGACATTCCCGCGACATATGAGGCCACCGGCGTAAGCTTCCTCGCCTTCTGGATATTCCAGTTCGCGTTTGCGGATACCTGCTCGACCATCACCTCGGGAGCCATGATCGGTCGTACCGGGTTCGTAGGCGATCTGCTCTACTCGCTCGCCGTCTCCGGTTTCATCTATCCCATCATCGGTCACTGGGCATGGGGTCCGGACGGCTTCCTCGCCACCATGGGTGCTCCCGGATACTTCCTTCCCAACCTCGGTCAAAGCTTCCACGACTTCGCCGGTTCGACCGTCGTTCATACCATCGGTGGTTTCATCGCTTTGGCCGGCTCTCTCGTTCTTGGACCGCGGCTCGGCCGCAAGTTCAAGCGTGATGGTGGTGGACCGATGCTGCCTCACGATCTCACCATGGCGACCGCCGGCGGTTTGATCCTGTGGTTTGGCTGGTACGGGTTCAATCCCGGCAGCACGCTCTCCGCCATGGACTTTGAGGGGATTGGCCGCATCTCTGCGAACACCACGCTTGCAGCCTGCGCTGCCGCTCTCACTGCCATGTTCACCGCTTACTTCATGAGCAGGAAGTGGGATATCAGCTTCACGGTCAACGGCTTCCTGGCCGGCCTGGTCGCGATTACCTGCCCCTGCTACTGGGTTAGCCCAACCGGTTCTATCATCCTCGGCGCAATTGCCGGTGTCATCGTCGTCGCCGGTGTAGAGTTGCTCGAATATCTCCGCATCGACGATCCTATCGGCGCTGTTCCTGTTCACGGAATCTGCGGTATCTGGGGAACGCTGTCGCTGGGCCTGTTCGCGGTCGGCAAGTACGGTGCTACCGGACCGCTCGCTCCTGACAATAGTGCTCCATTGAAAGGTCTGTTCTATGGCGGCGGCATCACTCTGCTGAAGGCCCAGTTCATCGGCAGCGCCATCATTACAGTCTCCACCTTCGCGGTCGCGATGCTGGTCATGTGGCTGGTCAACCTCACTGGGACGCTTCGCGTGTCGAAAGAAGGCGAGCTGTATGGACTCGATCTCCACGAGCACGGCATCTCCGCGTACCCCGAGTACGTCATCTCCGCACTCGGTATCCCTGGCTCAAAGGACTAAAGCGTTCTCCTATCCTCCCAGGAAAAGCGGTGTTCATCTTTCTGGGGATAGCGATAGGGGAACAGCTCTAAAAGAGCGGGGAAGTGTCAGTCGGCGCTTCCTCGCTATCCACCACGGATGATTGGAAGCTCCTGCAATTCAACCGGAGAAAGCACGAAAGGACATCATGACAAAGATTGAAGCGATCATCAGGCCAAATCGGTTCGAAGCAGTCAAAGAAGCTCTTTCAGATCTAGGCGTTGAAGGTATGACGGTCTCTGAAGCACGAGGCCATGGGCGACAGAAGGGCCATACCGAAAACTACCGCGGGCGCGAATACGAGATCAGCCTGATTCCGAAACTTCGTGTCGAACTCGTTGTGATGGACGATCGCGTCGAAGCGATCGTTGCCGCCATCATTGCCGCCGCGGCTACAGGGCAGATCGGAGATGGAAAGATATTCCTCTTCAAAGCCGAGGACGCTATCCGTATCCGAAATCAGGAGCGCGGTGAAATCGCTATTTGAGTCAGCGTGTGTCGAACACCCCAAAGCAAAGGCCCGTCGAGAGTTCTCTCGACGGGCCTTTCAGCTCTTGAACGCATCGCAGATTCTATGACGTTGTCGCGCTCCGCAAGGTGACATCGAGAAATCCTTTGAGAGCGCGCGTCAGGACCTTGTCTTTCAGGTAAATCAATCCAAGATCGCGGCATGTCCGAATAGCGAGTACTGGAACAGTTTGCACGGTCCCTGCAGCCAACTCCTCTGCGATATTGATAGACGGCAAAAAGCCGATGCCCAGGCCCGCCACAATGAACCGCTTCATCAACTCGCGGCTCTCGACTTCCATCACCGTCTTCGGATAGACATCGTGCATTCGGAAGATATTCAGCAGAAGATCACGCTGTTTGCCCTGCTTCGGCAATAAAAAGGAATACTTTACGATATCCGCTGGTTCAGCCTTTGTTGCCAGGGTTAGCGGATGTCCCTTGGGGACCGCCAGCACAATCTCATCGCGATGGAGGGTCTCCACTACCAATCTTGGGTCTTTCACCGGCAGCGAAACCACCCCAAAGTCCACCTCTCGATTCAGTAAGGCCTCAAGAGTGCGGGACTTTTCCGCGCGAACGATCTTCAAGCCCACTTTCGGATACTGATCTTTGAATTCCGTGAATACTTTGGGCAGCACATACAGGCTGACAGACTCCTGCGAGCTGATCGCGATCTCGCCGCGGGCCGCATGACGCTGTTCGGCGACCATCATCAGCATGTGCCGCTGCGTCGCCAAAGCATTCTCCGCGAACGGCTCAAAGACTCGCCCCGTGGCTGTGAACGTTACTTTGCCGCCCTTGCGGTCGAACAGTTGCTCGCCTATTTCGCGCTCCAGGGATCGTATCTGTGCCGACACGGCTGGTTGCGTAATACGCAATTGCTCCGCCGCGCGCGAAAAGCTCTTCTGCCGCCATACTTCTAAAAATGTTTTCAGTTGATCGAAATCCATGATCCAGCCGCCGGTTCACCGCTTGAGTCTCTGTCCGATATCCGGCCCATCCATCCTACATCTCTCTTCTCAGTCATGGCATCCGAGCCTGTCTTCGCAAAATGGCCTTTATGCCTTCTTTGTGCCTCCGGGGCAAAAATAGAGTTTGTATTGAGGAGGTATCTTATGAAATCCATTGCAGTTACTGTCGTGCTTCTCGTGGGATCTGCTGTTATGCCGCTCTGTTCGGCTTACGCCAGCCCCATGACTGGATCGCCCGATGCGGTCATGGTCCAGACAGACCTGGCCCAACAGATGAAGCAGGCCCATAGCGCAAGCGACTATCGTGCCTTGGCCGTGCGTTTTCACGAACAAGAGCAGGTTTACAAGACCAAGGCCGCTGAAGAAAAAGCTGAGTGGGAGCGTCGCCAGCAAATCACGGTAAGCATCGCTGAGAAGTATCCGCGGCCCGTCGATTCGGCGCACTACCTCTACGACTACTACAGTCAGAAGGCAGATCAAATGTCGAAGACTGCAGCCGAGTACGAAGCCCGCGCCGCAGCGCAGACACGTTGATAGGAGAGGCGTTCAGAACGTCTCGCTGCAAGTAGAAATTGACAGTTCGTTGGCTCCCGCCGTCAACCCGGTGAAATCCCGCAAATACGCGGCTTTTCACCGGGTTGACGGCTAAAGTTTTATGCTCCGATAGCCATGCATTACGCTCTGGGGAATCTTCAGGAAGCTTTCGCCGAATAGCCCAACGAACAGTTACTTGGGCTATTTCGCATTGATCGACGTGGTCTCAGCCGGCGCTTCAAAAGTCTTTACCAGCTTTTGCAGCGAGCGGATCGCGCTCTGCAGGGTGCGCGCTTCAGGCAGATCATCGATATCGGACCCAGCATGGAGCGTGCGTAGCCTATTGAGTTCCTCGACCGAGGTATTCAGGGAGCGGAGAAAGGTCGACGCTCGTTGTTCGCGATAAAACGCGGCTATCTCCTCACGCTTCATGGGCTCCTCGCTAAGCAGCTTGAGGCACTAGTGTGCCGCCGCCCCTGTCAGGAAGGCATAAAGATCGACGCAATTTTAGAGAGAATCTCTTCGTCCGGCTCGTAGGCTCAGACGGCAGAAGAAATGTTGCCGAAAAGGGAAGCGGTTGTAGGAGAAATAGGCCAGCGGCCTCGGAGGGAATTTATCTCCGACGCAAACGCGGCAAACAGCAGTGGTGGGCCCGGAGGGATTTGAACCCCCAACCAAGGGATTATGAGTCCCCTGCTCTAACCGTTGAGCTACAGGCCCGCTTCATAGATTCTAGAGCAGTTCTCCTGTCCCTGCGCCTCGGAGGAGGTCGCCCCCTGCTGCTTTCTATGGAAAAAGTAGCGTATAAATCATTGGCTGCGGAACACCCCGATACGAGAGCTATTGTCTGGGGCATTGATCGGATACGCTCATCCGGCACCGAGCTGATCGCCTCCCCGGTTCTTATATAGTTGGAGGCGTATGAGCGTTAAAGCGATTGAGATTACCGCAACAGGCGGCCCGGATGTCCTTGTACTTCGTGATGTAGCAAAGCCCGTTCCCGGTCCAGGGCAGGCATTGGTTCGAATCGAAGCATCAGGCGTAAATTTCATTGACGTCTATGTTCGAGAGGGCCGCTACCCGGCACAGCTCCCGCTGATTCCAGGGCAGGAAGCCGCAGGTACTGTCGTCGAGGTGGGCGATGGCGTGACAACGGTCAAGGCAGGGGATCGTGTGGCCTGGTGCAGCGTGCTCGGAACCTATGCGGAGTACGCTGTCGCTCCTGCGGATCGGCTCGTTGCGATACCGGCGGGGATCAGCAGTGAACAGGCTGCCGCAGCCATGCTGCAGGGGATGACGGCGCATTATCTTAGCCACGCAACCTATCCGATTCGTAAGGGCGACGAGGTCTTGATCCACGCGGGTGCAGGCGGCGTTGGATTGCTGTTGACGCAGATGGCGAAGTCGTTGGGGGCGAGGGTCTTCACGACGGTCTCCACGGAGGAAAAAGCTGCTCTGTCGCGGGAAGCTGGCGCGGATGTAGTGATCAACTACCAGACGGATGACTTTGCGGTGGAGGTTCGGAAACAGAGCGCGGGTCTGCACGCGGTCTATGACTCGGTGGGGAAGACCACGTTCGATCAGTCGCTTTCGGTATTGCGTCCCCGTGGGATGATGGTGCTCTATGGCGGTTCAAGCGGGGCAGTGCCGCCGTTCGACGTCATGAAGCTGGCATCGTTGGGTTCACTGTTCGTGACTCGTCCAACCCTGCCGGCTTACACGGCAAGCCGTGCAGAGTTGGAGACTCGCGCAACGGATGTGCTTCAGGGAATCGCCAAGGGAACGCTGAAGCTGCGGTTGGAACATACCTATCCGTTGGCTGAGGCCGCACAGGCTCATCGCGATCTTGAGGGCCGTAAAACAACAGGGAAGATCCTGCTAGTGCCTTAGAGCATTTTCACGAATAGTGTGCTGTAAGGATGAACCACCACAGAACTGTCATCTCGACCGTAGCATGATGGTTTTATCGTCATGCGGAGTGGAGAGACCTGCAGTTTATCCGCGCAGGTGATATTACATAGGCAAGCTACAGGTCTGTCCGCTACGGCCTCAAAATCTTCCAAAGCTCATCGCATTATAGGTAGCGAACCTTAAGTTTTTCTTAAGAGAAAACTGTTTATTTTCAGCGACATGCGGCTCGTATTCAACGCAGATTCATGATCCCTTAACGCGTCATTCACGCGGCGGACTCACTCTCAATAGTGAAACAAGGCTAGTTGGTTCGGAGAGATTCGTGTCTGCGGACATGAATGCAGGCAGAGCTGTGTGCATCTTCCGGTCTCCAGCATTCCCGCATAGGAAACGAGCGTATCCCGTACCCACCGTTGCCCGCCGTAACGCCAACCGGGTCCCAATTGACTTACCCATAAACCGTGGAAGGAAAAACACGTGAAAGTTTTTGAAGCCAATTTTGAAGCCAGTACGCCGAACAAATTCCGTAGTCGAGTTCTGCGGATCGCCGTTACCGCCTGTCTGTTCGTGCTCGCCGCTGTACTGATGCTCACTCCGGCCATCGCCCAGACCACCAGCGCGACCCTGCAGGGAATCATCTCCGACACCAAAGGAGGTCTGATCGCCAACGCGACGGTCATCGTCCGCAACGAGACCACCGGTCACAGCTCAACCGTTACCGCCGACGCGCTGGGTCATTTCTCCGTCCCCGGTCTGCATGTTGGCAGCTACACGGTCTCGGCCTCCGCTCCGGGCTTTGCGCTTGTGTCGCGCAAGGCAGTACAGGTTACCGCTGACCACGCAGACGATGTTGATCTCACGCTTCAAATAGGATCTGCAACCGCCGAGGTCACGGTCGACGCCGACTCCACCGGCTCCATCGCCGCTGCGCTTGCTCCTATGGATGCAAAGCTCGACGAGCACTCCGCCCGCACTGAGATCACCGAAGCCACGATCCAGAACTTCATGTCGCCGGTCGCCGACTTTGGCGAGGCTGTTGAGATGGCTCCCGGTACCTTCACCACCAACGGCAACGGTGTCGGCCTTGGTCAGTCGAAGACCTACTTCCGCGGCTTTCCCGATGGTTTCTACGACATCGACTTCGATGGCATTCCGTTTTACGACACCAACACCCCTACCCACCACTCCTGGGCGTTCTTTCCATCGCAGTGGCTCGGCGGCATCGACTTCGATCGCAGCCCCGGCACAGCCTCCACCATCGGGCCCACGCCCTTCGGCGGCTCCATCCACCTGCTCTCCAAGCCGTTTGATCCCATTCAGAATATTCGCGGCTCTTTCTCCGGCGGCTCTTTCCACACCTTTCTCTATGACGGGGAGTATGACAGCGGACAATTTGGTCCTGGCCACAAGTTCAATGTGATGGTTGACGTCCATCATCTGCAATCGGATGGCTATGAGACCTTCAACTATCAGACCCGCAACGCCGGAGCCATCCAGGTGCAGTACCGGCCTTCCGACAGCATGGTCATCACCGGTTTTTCCGGCGTGATCTGGCTCGATGCCAATACCCCGAACTTCAGTGCCACACGCTGCCAGATGTACGGTGTCTCGACAACCAATACTTATAGTTGCTCGGCCTCGACCAGCGATCCGACGCTACTCCCTTACACCGGTGCGGGCATCAAGTTCCTCAACGCCAATAACTCCGACCCTGTGGACTACCTCGACTACAAGTACAACTACTACCATGTGCCCACCGACTTCGAATACGTCGATGTGAACAAGACCTTCGGCCACAGTATTGTGCTCGACTTCAAGCCCTACACCTACGACTACGACAACTCTGAGAAGTACACCAACGTCACGCCGATTACGGAGTCCACCACAGTTGCTTACAACGGCAACCCAAATTCGAAGACCTGGTACGGAATCGCCGTCGCGCCCTGCAACGTGCAGGTCAAAGGCAAACTGCCCTGCGGCGTCGACAAGTACAACAGCTATCGCAAGTACGGCGAAGTTGGGCAGGTGAGTCAGACTTCGAAGTTCGGCATCTTCCGCGCTGGCGCCTGGTACGAGTGGGCTAACACCAACCGCCACCAGTTTCCCTCCGATCCGCTCAACAACTGGTCCGATCAGGCGCTCTCTAACTTCAACGAGAAGTTCGTGACCAACTCCTATCAGCCCTATGTCGAGTATGAGTTCCACGTTACCAAACGTCTCGATATCACTGCCGGCACCAAATTCTCTTACTACACCGTCTCCACCAAGCAGTATGCCGATGACGGCAAGACGATCGGCAACCTCGGTACTGGGCCCACACCCGGCACGCCCGGCACCGGCAATCCAAACGCCTTCATCATCAACGGCGGAAACTATTACAAGACGCTCCCCGCGCTCGACGGAAACTTCCGCATCCTGAATAACTGGTCTGTCTATGGTCAGGTCGCTACAGGCAGCATCGTTCCGCCCAGCAGTACCTTCGACTATGCCCAATCGACCGTTCCCGGCGCTGCTTTTATCCCCGTCGAGACGCTGCCCAAGCAGCAGAAGTCCACCACCTACCAGACCGGCACGGTCCTCAAGCTGAAGCGTGCTACCTTCGATGCGGACTTCTACCATGTCCGCTTTGACAACAGTTACTCTTCCGGCAGCGATCAGGACGACGCCAACGCCGAGGTCTACTTCCTTCAACCTCCCTCCATTACCAAGGGCTTTGAGGCTGAGAGCAATATCTATCTCTTCAACGGCATCAGCCTCTATCTCAATGCCACTGTTGCCAGGGCCTACTACACCGGCAACGAGTACGACCTCTGCAACGGCAAAGCGCCCGCCTGCAGTAGCTCAACCCCGCAGCTAATCCAACCCGTCCCCAACCACACGTTCTGGGTGCAGCAGACGTCCTCCGATACTGAGACGGAAGCTCTCACCTATCAGCGCAAAGCTTGGGACCTCGGTCTCTTCAACAAGCGTGTGGGCACCTTTTATTTGGACAACGGCGCCTATCACAATCAGGGAACGGTTGATCCTTTCAGCCTGACCAACGCTTTCATCAACTACACCCTTCGCACAGGCGGCCGCTTTGATCAGACTAAGCTTCGCGTGAGCTTCAATAACCTCTTCGACGAGCACAATGTCACGGGTATTTCGTATGCCGGTAAGGCAGTTCCCGCAGCAAACCTCGTGGCGAATGGAACTACCTATCCCGACCAGCTCAACACCGCTGGGCCCACACCTATCAATGGACAGGATGCCGTCAGCATCTTGCCCGGTCGCAGCGTTATGTTCTCGGTGATCTTCGGATTCTCGCCCAGGCATAACTAACCCGGCCAGCAGGAAACCCCTCTTCATGGCACAGCTTTATGGTGCGATGAAGAGGGGTTTCTCTTTGCGTTATAGGTCTATAAGAACCAGTCCAAAGGCGGCTAACTGTTTTGCAGTCGCTCCTTCTTTGCAGTCGTTTCGTTGCAGTTGTTTTTTCTGTTGCTTTTGGGAGTAGCAGCGGCCTTAGGCCGCGGAACTGTGACCAGCATTAGTTGAGCTTTTCGTCGGCATAGGCAAAAGGCCTTGCTACTCCGAAACCAATAGCTCGGTTTTCAAACTATCTCTTCCCATTCGTCCCCGGAGTCGTTCCAGTCTCTCCCGGCGCCGAAGGATTGATCTCTCCCTCCGCACTCTCAGGAGTCTTCGAGGTCACTTGTGTCTCCTTGGATCCAGAGGTGGCTGGGTTATCCCCACGAGGCCCCGACTGTTGCGCCTTCATGTCTCCGCCATCGCCCTGCAGAGTCTTTCCTCCCAGCTGTTCTTTCGTCTCATCAGCAGTGCCCATAACGAACCTCCCGGCCAAAGGCCTGCCTCATACGATGCCGTCGCCACCCCTCATGCCGCCTGAAACAGAAAGGGCAGATGCCGAAGCATCTGCCCTCTTGAGTTGAATATCTCTTACTGCTGCACAGCTTCAATATCCAGTTCGATCTTCACGTCGTTCCCCAACACACTGTCACCACTCTTCAGCGTGCCGTTCCACGTCAGGCCGAAGTCTTGACGGTTGATGGTCGTGGTCGCGGTAAATCCATGGTGCAAGCTCTTGCCATCCATACTCTGAGCTGCTCCCGGCGTCTCAAGCGCCAGCACGACCGGCTTGGTCACGCCATGGAGCGTCAATAACCCTGCAACGTCATAGTGGTCGCCGGCCTTGGTGACACCCGTGCTCTTGAAGGTCATGGCGGGGAACTTCGCTACGTCGAAGAAGTCCGGGCTCTTCAGGTGGCCGTCGCGCTGCGCCACGCCGGTATCCACGGTCGCAATATCGATGGTGGCCTCTACGCTCGACTTCGTCAGGTTCTTCTCATCCAGTACTACCGTTCCCGCAACTCCGCGGAACGAGCCATGCACTGTGCTGATGGCCATATGCTTAATCGCGAAATCGGCTTCCGAGTGCGCCGCATCGATCTTCCACGTCGTCTGCGCGCTCATCGAACCCGCACTCACCGCCAGCACGATTGCTGCGGTCAAACCCATCACTCCAAAACTCTTCATAATCTCTATCTCTCCCTGTAATTAGGCGACACTTGGTATTTATACAACACTTGTTGCCTTTCTTGAGTTGGATGCGTCTCCAACCCAAGAGTTACAGAAGTTTGTCCCTTGGTCGATTAATTTCGTCCCTGCCGTGTTTTGCTGCCATAACGGAGTCGGCAAATGGGGGGAACTGTCGAAGGAAGCCTTATGCGAACGGCGAACCGTTCTATACACAATCGGCCTGTGACCTCCCGGCGTGAAAAATCGATTGCCAGGGTTACCGTACTGTTGTATTAGTACAGTAATGCTGTCGCTGCGCATCTCCGCGAGTTCTGGTGTCCCTGTCTACCTGCAGCTCGAGCAGCAGATCAAGCACGCCATCGCCTCAGGAGTTCTCTGCGCTGGCGACCCGCTGCCTTCCACGCGCCGCACCGCCGCCGACCTTCGCATCAACCCCAACACCGTAGCCCGGGCCTTTCAGAACCTCGAGCGCGAAGGGGTCATTCGTACCGTACCTGGCGGCGGGACCTTCGTCGCAAACCTCGCCGCTCTTGGCCCAGGCTTATTGAAGGCCGAAAAGCTTCGTCGCCTGCGCCCTCTCGCGACGCAGCTTGCTGTCGAAGCTTCTCAGTTGCGTTTCGCTCCCGCCGACCTCCATAAGCTTCTCGAGTCCGCGCTCCACGAACTCGAGAAGTCCCGTCGCACCCATACTTCCGACGACACAAAAGGAGACCAATGACAACCTTCGCCCTGCAGACCCACTCCCTCGTCAAAACCTACGGTCTCGGCCGCAAGCAGATTCGTGCTGTCGACGGTCTTTCGCTCAACGTGCCCGAAGGCTCCATCTACGGCCTGCTCGGCCGCAACAGCGCCGGCAAGACCACCACCATCCGCATGGCGATGGGCCTTGCCCGGCCTACCTCGGGCAGCATCGAGGTCTTCGGCCTCAACCCGGCAAAAGATCCCGAGCGAGTCACCGTGCTCCAGCAGGTGGGCTATGTGCCGGAAGGCAAGGCGTCCGCAGGTGGCACAGCGCGCAAGCTGCTCGAACTCAACCGCAGCTTCTATCCCGATACCTGGTCCGACGACCTTGCCCGTAAGGTCGTCAGGCGTCTCGAGCTTCCACTCGACACGCCCTCCATAAAGCTCTCACTCGGCAATAAAACTAAGGCCATTCTCGCCTGCGCCATTGCCCAGCGCTCGCGCCTGCTCATCCTCGACGAACCCACCACCGGCCTCGATCCAGTCGCGCTCGACGCCTTGCTCCGGCTGCTCGTAGAAGACTGCACCGCCGAAGGCCGCACCATCTTCCTCTCCAGTCATCAGCTAGCCGAGATCGAACAGATTGCCGATCACATCGGCATCATGGACCGCGGAAAAATCCTCCTCGAAGGCCCACTCGACGACATCCGCGCCAACTTCCGCCGCCTCACCGTCACTGGATCGGCCCTGCCCACCAGTAGCCCATCGATTCTCAGCACGAAGCGAGAAACCCACGCCACGCAATATGTCATCCAGCGCGACCCTGAAGCTTTTACCGAGGATCTCATTCGCAACGGCGCAACCATCGTCGACTCCTCGCCGCTCTCGCTCAACGAGATCTTCCTCGAACTCTGCCGCACTGCCGAGAGCAGGGATGAGGTGCTCGTATGAGTTTCTCGTCTCAGCTCATCCTCGTGTTCGCAATCTTCGCTCCGATCTTTATCTTCATAATCGTCAGCAATCTGAAAGTCCGGCGCAAGAACCGTCAGCAGGAACTGGAAGGTGATGTTCCACCACCGCCCTTTGAGCCCGCATCCGAACCACCGCCCGGCATCTTCCTCCGTCGCTTCAATCAGGCTCAGCGCGTTTACCTCCGCGCGCAGCGTGCAACCGCTCGCTTCGGAGGGCTTTATGCTGCATGGATCTTCTTCGTTCTTCTAAGTTGCGGCCTGCTTCCCCAATCTGTAGACCGCTACGGAATAGATCAAAGTCTCCCACAGCGTGTGTGGTTCAGCTATCTTTCCGATTTCGCGACGGTCGGTGGTGTCTGCGGTATCATCGCTCTCGTCACGTCATTTATAGCGCTTTCAAACTTGGTATCGATCTCCTCGGCAAGTTTTATTCGCACACGTCCACTGACCCTCCGCTTCCTGTTCTGGGCCAGGATCGGTCCTGCACTGGCCTCGCTTCTCGCCGCTCTCATTATTGCTGCAGCTTGCTCTTTCCTTTTGCTGTTAGCCCTTTACGGCCCGGTATGGAAGCATCTCTTCGAGAATTCCAACTCTGTTCCCGTAGCCCTGGCTCCTCCAGTCCAACACATCGCGCATTCCAACTTTGCCCCTGTAATCCTCTCTACCTCAGTCCAACACGCTGGCACGAAGATGGTGTTTCTCGGTAGCCACGGACATATTCAGGCGATGCACCTCGTTGCCTCTCTCCAAACCTCGCCGCTTCGCCTGTTTCTCTCCGGGATTACCACTACGCTACTTATCTTCAGCATCGTTGCAGTACTGATCACATTGCGTGGCCATTTTCAGCGCATCAAGCTCATCACCATAATGTTTGTCTGGTGTCTCGTGCTTTTCTTCGAAGCATCCGTCATGATTGGGGGCTTAACCTCACCCCGTTTGGCACGAACTTTGTTCTTGTATGCGAGTCCCGGTTCGCCACCGCCCTATGCCTTCGCGCTTATTCCGCTCCTTCTCTCGATCGCGTTCCTTTGCCTCGCACAGTTCCAGGCCACACGTCTCGAAACCTGATCGCGCCGCGCGTGCCCACGATCCTGCCCGAAGCGGCTTCCGTCACGAAGCAACCACCTGTATGGGGATTGTCCATGCTCCTCCGTTCGTATCTCCTGATCTACCGCAAACGCCTCATCGTCGCCGCGATAGCCTCTGTGTTGTGCGCTATCCTCGTGCTCTTTATTACATCTGCCGATAGCCTCACCCATATCGGCGTTCTCTGGCACCATGTTTGCGGCTGTCCCCTTTACCCTCGCAACGCTGGCATGCTTGTCGGGTCTTTCAACGTCACCTCTCTTTTTCTTTCCATCATTCTTGGCATGTCTGTTGGAGCTGCAGGGGCCAGAACCCCCGGACTTCAAGGGAATGTTCTCTTCCTCCTGACACGCCCGCAGCCGCGCCGATCTCTTATCCTTCAGCCGCTCCTGGTCGTCGCCTGCGCACTCGCGATTCTCCCCGCGCTAGGATGGCTCGTTCTGCTCGGCTGGTTGAAGATGGTGCACGCACCTTCGCTCGGATACCTCGCGGCTCTGGCCCAGATAGTTCCGTCGGCCTCCCATCTTGGCCCGCATCCATCATTCCTTGCGCTTCTGCTGGCCCTGAACATGGGACGCCGCTATCTCGCCGCCTTCTCCGTTGAGCTGAGCTTCTACGCCTTCTTTGCCGCGCAGCGCTGGCTTCTGCTCAACCCTAGCCCGCGCCTGCGAGTGCTAGGCTCTCTCCAGTTCCTGGTGTTCATGGTGATCGTAACTCCAGCTTGGCATATCGTCAGCCGCAGCGTTTCTATGGCGATCCTGCTTTGGTCTCCGCCCGGCAGCAGCCTCAGCTATCTACCGTCGAACCTCGGCATCATGCTCCACTTCGCCCTCGCTGGTGTCCTGCTGTACGGCTCCTGGAAACTCCTTCAGCGCGTTGAACTCTGATTCATACGTTGCAAATTTCTCTTGTCCTCCAGCTGTACTATCTGTAATAGTACAGCTGTGACGCCCTTCCACATCCAACTTCGGCCCGGCATTCCTGTCTTCGAGCAGATCGTCTACGCAGCCAAGCGTGCGATCGTCTCCGGCCAGCTCTGCGCGGGAGACCCCTTTCCTTCGGTGCGAGTCCTCAGCCGCGAACAGCATATCAACCCCAACACCGCGCACAAGGTCATCGCCGCGTTGCTCGCCGAAGGCCTTCTGGAATCGCATCCCGGAGTCGGCACCGTGGTCGCTTCTCCGCAGAGCTCCACTCTGCGCGCCCGCCGTGAGTTGCTGGAGCGGCAGGTCGAGCCGCTGGTAGTCGAAGCCAAACACCTCGGCTTGCGCCGCGAAGACATTCTCGAAGCTATCTCCAACCATTGGGATCGCCTCTCCCAACGCGCGCCAGAATCCACTCCCGAACTCCAGCTCATCACAGGAGACACCAAGTCATGACCGTAGCCTCTGCCATTGAAACCACGGCCCTCGCCAAGACCTACGGCAAGACCCAGGTACTGTATCCCATCTCCCTCAGCGTGCCGAGGGGCAGTGTCTGCGCCCTTGTTGGGCACAACGGCGCCGGCAAGACCACGCTCATCAAGCTGCTGTTGAACATCCTCCCGCCGACGAGCGGCAGCGCAACCGTCCTCGGTGAGTCCGCCTCTGCGCTTACCGGTGCTTCGTTCACGCGCATCGGTTACGTGTCGGAGAACCAGGAGATGCCCGAATGGATGACGGTGCAGGGCTTCATGGATTACCTCGGTCCCTTCTATCCCACCTGGAATGACAAGAATCTCCTCGCCGATCTCGATCTCCCGCCCGACCGGAAGCTCAAGCATCTCTCCCGCGGCATGCGCATGAAGGCGGCTCTCGCCAGCATCCTTGCCTTCCGTCCTCAGCTCATCGTCATGGACGAGCCTTTCTCCGGCCTCGACCCTCTCGTTCGCGACCAGCTCATCGAAACCCTGCTCGACCGCATCAACGACAACAGCGATCCCCTTGGCACCACCGTCCTGATCTCTTCGCACGATCTCGGTGAGATCGAATCGTTCGCCTCGCACGTCATCTTCCTGCATCAGGGCAGATTGCTCTTTACCGAGCCTCTGGACACCCTCACCGCCCGCTTCCGTGAAGTGACGGTCTCGCTCTCACCCTCGGGCACTTCTCCGGCTCCCTTGAATCTCCCTGCAAGCTGGCTTCTCCCCGAGTCCACTCCGTCGCTCCTCCGCTTCATCCATAGCAACGCGCAAACCAATTTCCTGGAAGAGCAGATTTACGCGGTGCTTCCGAATGCGATCAGCATTCAAGCGGAGCCTATGACTCTCCGCACCATCTTTCTCGCTCTCGTGAAATCCAGCCATAGGCAAGATCGGAGCCGCGCATGAATCAGTCCTTGCACATCTTCCGCAAAGACATTCTCCATCTCAGGCCGGAGCTCACCAACTATATAGGTCTGCTGGTCATTTTAAGTCTGGTTGCTCCGCAAACCTGGGAGGGGGCTGCGCTCCACGGCACGATGCTTGGGATGTTCTCACTTTTGTTGAAAGGTCTCATTCCGATCGCGATGCTGATGATCATCGCTCGCCTCATCCATGACGAGTCCCTGGTTGGCGATCGGCAGTTCTGGGTTACGCGTCCCTATGCATGGACTTCTCTGCTGAGTGCGAAGCTGCTCTTCGTCGTGGTCTGCCTCGTTCTGCCCGTCGTCGCCATGCAATGGTCTCTGCTTCTCCAGGCCGGCTTAAACCCCCTGGCCTCGATCCCGAGTCTGTTGTCGAGGCTCGTTTCCTTGGCCCTGATCCCCCTACTGCCTTTCATGGCTGCTGCCGTTACATCCACAGTCGGCGGCGCGGGGTTGTTGGTGGCTGCCTTTGTAGTTGTGTTAATTGGTGTCTTGGCGGCTGTTGGCAGCGAGGCTGGCTCGCGCATGACGCCCCCGTTCGTCGATGGAACGTTCGCCATCCTCTTCGGAGGACTACTCATCGGCATTCTGCTCTATCAATACGCCACCCGTAACACGTCACGGGCCCGCATCGCGCTCGTCGCCACAGCCTTTTTATTTTTTGTATTCCACTGCTGTTTTCGTATGCAGTATTTTGCCGGCCCGGTCAATGCCCTCATCCGCTACCACTATCCGGTCTCCACGAATACGGCAGAGCGCCTCACTTTTGATGCCAGTCCGCGCGTCTACCAGGGGCAGGAGGGTATGGAGACGGCCAATGGAGGCTTTCTCTCCTTCCTTCTCCCCGTCCATCTCGAAGGCTTCGATCCCTCCGCCCGCTTACACGAAGCGAACGCCTCGTTCACCCTTGATGTGCCCGGCTATCACTACACCTCACCGTGGCGACCCGTGACCGTCGCAGACAGAGGCTTATTCCTGTCCCTCCCGGCGGACGCCTTCAAGCGCATCCATGCAACGGAGGCACACATACACCTCTCCCTTGTAGCCCAGCGCCTGCTCCCCGACACTCCCCAGATCGTCACGGTGGCGAACCACTTTAGCGTTCCTGGCGGCAGTTGCCTCTTACTCACCGATCGGCCCCTCGGGACCCCCCTCTGCCGCTATGCCTTCCAAAGCCCTCTCCCAACAAGAGTCAATGGATCCGTCACCGCACAATTCTGTAACAGCTCTGCTCCCACCCATCCCGGCATGGCGGTCATGCGCGTTATCCCTGCCGCCGGAATCGAAACCGTCGTTGAGGAACCGCTTCAGCTGGGCGGAAACGTCTGCCCCGGCACCCAGCTCACCTTCCAGACCTATCACCCCGCCGACAACTTCCGCCTCGAACTCGACATCCCCGCCGTGGCTCTCGACCACTACTACAAAGCAAATCTCGATTGAGATCAGGAACTCTAGCCGCCACGAACCCTAATCCCTGTCTTCCACATTTCCACCCGGTAAAAAACGCAATTGCACAACTCTTGCACCTTGCTCTCGACCCCCTGCGGCGCTACTCTGTGAAAGCTGCGTGAATGGCGGGTTACAAAAACCCGCAACTGACGCCTACTGCCGGAGCTTTCCACAAGAAAACCCCAGAAAAACCGAGGTCGTCCTCGTAAATCGTCGCGTCCGGGGAGTATCTACTTCGTCACCACTAGATATAGTTGTTTTATACTTGACTCGTACCGCATGGGGCGATACTTTCAACCTCACCCGTAGTTCCTGGTGAAGCGCCCGTAGCCCCGGCCACACCGCTAACAAGGAACCATCGACCCTGGTTGGCAGGCCCATGGCCTGCAATCAGGCTATGGCAGTGCGTTTTGTTTAAGCACCCTGAACGTGTCGGGACAGCATCGTCAACGGAGGGCTCATAAAGACCGATAAGTCCCGTCACCGGATTTAGCGGTGCCCCCTAGTTTTTACAGGAATCAGCTTCAGTTTCACCCGAAAGGTTCGATCGAACATGGCCAAGACAATCACCACCGCCACCGCCGCTCACAATGGCACCCAAACCGCAGCCGTAACCACCAACAATTCCAGCGCACGCGGTCTGGAGAACGCCCATGGCCTTAAGTTCGCTCGACATTTCACGAAGCCCAACGTCTCTCCCTTCGACGAGCTCACCTGGGAGCTCCGCGACGCCGTTATTCAGGACTACAAGGGCAAGGTCATCTTCGAGCAGAAGAACGTCGAGGTGCCTAACGACTGGTCGATGACGGCCACCAACATCGTCGCCAGCAAGTACCTGCACGGCCAGGTAGGCACACCTGCCCGTGAGACCGGTGTCCGCCAACTCATCTCCCGCGTCGCCGAGAGCATCCGCGACTGGGGCCTCCGCGACGGCTACTTCGCCTCGCCTGAGGACGCCGAAGTCTTCTTCGCTGAGCTTGCCCACCTGCTGCTCAACCAGAAAGCGGCGTTTAACTCGCCCGTCTGGTTCAACGTCGGCTGCGACCGCCTCGAGCCCAACTCCGACGCGCAGAACTGGCACTGGGACGCCACCAAGGGTGAGGTTGCCTTCTCCGTCACCGGCTACTCGCGCCCGCAGTGCTCGGCCTGCTTCATCAACTCGGTCAACGATTCTCTGGACTCGATCCTGACCCTCGCCAAGACCGAGGGCATGCTCTTCAAGTGGGGTTCGGGTGCAGGCTCCAACCTGTCCGCCATCCGCGGAAGCATGGAAACACTCTCCGGCGGCGGCACAGCCTCCGGCCCGCTCAGCTTCATGCGCGGCTTCGATGCCTTCGCCGGCGTCATCAAGAGCGGCGGCAAGACCCGCCGGGCTGCAAAAATGGTCATCCTCAACGTCGACCATCCCGACGTCGAAGAGTTCATCCAGTGCAAGGTCAAGGAAGAGCGCAAGGCCTGGACCCTGATGCAGGCTGGCTACGACGGCTCCGGCCCCGACTCCGAAGCCTTCGCCAGCATCTTCTTCCAGAACGCCAATAACTCCGTCCGCGTCACCGACGAGTTCATGCATGCGGTCGAAAACGACGGTACCTTCACCACCCGCACCGTCAAGGACAAGGAGCCGGTCAAGGAGTACCGTGCCCGCGACCTCATGTACCAGCTCGCCGAAGCCACCTGGCAGTGCGGCGACCCCGGCATGCAGTACGACTCCACCATCAACCGCTGGCATACCAGCAAGAACACCGCGCGCATCAACGCCAGCAATCCCTGCAGCGAGTACATGTTCCTTGACGACTCCGCCTGCAACCTGGCCAGCTTCAACCTGATGAAGTTCCTCACGCCCGGCGGCCAGTTTGACGTCGAAAGCTATCGCCACGCCATCGCCGTCGTCACCACCGCGATGGAGATCATCGTGGACGCGGCCGGCTACCCGACCGAGCAGATCTCCAAGAACTCGCACGACTACCGCCCCCTCGGCTTGGGCTACGCCAACCTCGGGGCTTTATTAATGGACCGCGGCCTGCCCTACGACTCCGACGCCGGTCGCGCCTACGCGGCAACCCTCACCGCCATCCTCTGCGGCGACGCCTACGCCCAGTCCGCACGCATCGCCGCTGACTGCCCGCCGCTCGGCGCAGCCACACCGCTCACGCAGCAGACTGGCGTGCAGGGCGGAGCCTGCCCCGGCTTCTACGTCAACCGCGAGCCCTTCCTCGACGTCATCCGCATGCACCGCGCGGAAGTGAACAACGTGGACAAGCACCTCAAGTCGTCCAAGGAACCCTTCGTAGCTCCGCAGCTCGACGAGCTCAAGGCCGCCTCGCAGAACGCCTGGGACACCGCACTCGTGCTCGGCGAAAAGCACGGCTACCGCAACTCGCAGGTCACCGTGCTCGCGCCCACCGGCACCATCGGCTTCATGATGGACTGCGACACCACCGGCATCGAGCCCGACCTCGCCCTGGTCAAGTACAAGAAGCTGGTCGGCGGCGGCATGATCAAGATCGTCAACAACACCGTCCCCGGCGCGCTCTTCAAGCTCGGCTACAAGGAGTCCGAGGTCGAAGGCATCGTCAACTACATCGACGCCACCGGCACCATCGAAGGCGCACCGTCCCTCAAGCCCGAGCACCTCGCCGTATTCGACTGCTCCTTCAAGCCTGCCAAGGGAACCCGCACCATCGCCTGGACCGGCCACGTCAAGATGATGTCCGCCACCCAGCCCTTCCTCTCCGGCGCCATCTCGAAGACGGTCAACCTGCCCAACGACTGCTCGGTGCAGGACATCGCCGACGCCTACACCGAGTCCTGGCGTCTCGGCCTCAAGGCCGTAGCCATCTACCGCGACGGCTCCAAGGGCACCCAGCCGCTCAACGTCTCCGCGCAGACCGATGCCGACAAGAAGGGCACTGCAGTCGATGCGACCAAGGTCAGCGAAGACGCGATCTCCGCTGCTGTCCTCGCTGCCTCGCAGTTGGAGACCGCCGCGGCGAAGCAGCAGGTCGCCGCTCTCGAAGCCAAGCTCACCGCGCTGCTGCTTTCTACAACGCAGAATGCGGACGCCCTCGACGCCCAGGCTCCGCCACGTGCGATGCGTCACCGCCTGCCGGCCGAGCGGGCCTCGATCACGCATAAGTTCTCGCTCTCCGGACACGAGGGTTATGTCACGGTCGGCCTCTACCCCAACGGCGTCCCGGGTGAGATCTTCATCCGCATGGCCAAGGAAGGCTCAACGATCTCCGGCCTCATGGACTCGTTCGCCACAGCGATCTCGATGTGCCTCCAGCACGGCGTGCCGCTGAAGCTGCTCTGCGAGAAGTTCGCCCACACCCGCTTCGAGCCCTCGGGCTGGACGGGCAACGAGCAGATCGGCTACGCGAAGTCGATCATGGACTACCTGTTCCGCTGGATGCAGCTCCGCTTCCTCAGCGGCACCCAGCTGGACCTCTTCGCCGGCCTCAAGCCCTCCTCAGACGCTGCCATCTCGACCCCCAACAACTCTGTCATCTCGACCGGAGGCGGCGCTTTTGCCGCCGCAGCGGAGAGACCTGCTTCACCGTCTACCGGTGAATCCTATGGAGCGACCGAACCCGCCCAGCACACCATGCTAGGCGAGGCCTTCGAGCGCAACGACCGCACGCCACCCCAGCAGGGAATCGCCCCCGACCTGACCGCCAACTCCGGCCTCACCGCCGAGGGCGCAGGTACAGGCATCCTCGCCACCCCCGACCGCAGCCTCTACCACGCAGCCTCCGCCATGAAGGACCTCTACGACATGGGCGACGCCCCAAGCTGCAGCACCTGCGGGAGCATCATGACCAGAAACGGCTCCTGCTACCGCTGCATGGAGTGCGGAAGTACGAGCGGTTGCAGCTAGGACTAGCCGTCCAGGCAGACGCGCTTCGCGCAAGTACAAAGGCCCCGCCGTTAGGTGGGGCCTTTGACGCCTGATATGAAGGTAATGCTATAACTCGCTAGTCATGGGCAAAACAATCGGATCGATCGCCATTCGGTAGCTTATATCTGAGACAAAGTGCCGTAAATAAGGGAAAAACACCAATCGAGCCTCTAAGCTAGCGAAGCGACTTACAGATTCTTCACTTGCTCGTTCAGTAAGTCTGAAGAGTGCGGAGAATCGTGCTTTTATCGATAGCAACGGTGCCTCGCTGCCTTTAGCTCGCTGAATCAGTTCGAAGTCTACAGCCACCACAAAAAAATCGTCTTCATGGGCAATGACTTTCTGGTCGATATCGATCTCGGTATTAACGGTATCGTCTTTCTTGCTTATTTGCGCGAGAGTGAGTCTGTCGATGGACACAGATGCTTCATCTAGCCCCAAGCCTGTAAATTTCACAGTTTTAATGAAAGCCATCCGTGAGTCGGTAACTAATGATGAAGCAGGAGGGGCCTTTTTCCTAATAGCCACTTGCAATCCTTTCTCTATCCGCAAGTGACTTGCTTAAAACGCCAAGCGGAGTATTGAGCTTTGCACTTCCTGGGACTAAGCCAACGGCAAACTCGATTGACTGACTGGAGATCGCGGATCGCGAAGACGAGTGACCTGCTGAGTAATGAACCAGCGATAAGCATCGTGTTGACGCTGGAGCATAGCCATTAGCATCTATCGCGTCGATAACGGAGCGATCAGGCATAGATTTCTGCATTTGCAGCTTTTGTCCGGCTGCCTCAGCCAAGATTGACAGAACAAGTTGATTCAAACTCACCCCATCATTTTTTGCGAGATCAACGAGCTTTTTATGTAATGAGCGTGGAACGCGCTGAAGCCACTTTCCGCTTGGGAGTTCGTCTTCCCCCTCAGGCTTTGGGATAGGTAAATCAGCTTTTAATGCTGCAGCTATCCAAAGCTCCTTGGCATCTTGAAGATGTCCAATAGCCTCCATTTCATCCTGCCCATCTGCAACGCAACCTTCCAACTCCTTTACTCGCGCAATGATGTCTCCATCTTCATCACGTTGAAGAATGGTTGTGTACGGAAGCTTCATATACTCCCGCAGTGTCTTTTCCATTTTGCTATTCATACCAACCCGTCTTGATCATGGCGTTCAGGAAGTCTTTGATGTATGCGGCCTTGAGTTGTTTGAACTCCTTCTTATGGATGCAAATGACGAAGATGGTGTCTTCGAAACGCCAGATCTTCATATGAGCATTGCCGCCGGTTTCAACTTCTCCGAACTGCTTTAGTTGATGCATCACCCAGTCAATATCTGCAAGCGTGACGTCCTTTGGCTCTGCAGCGAGTTCTAAAATTCTCGTCCTGACTTTTTCGGCAGATGCCATTGAGAGGTCAATCCTAAATACTTACTTTGGGCAGGGGGATTCATACTTGACTCCTCATGTGCTAGTGATACTATATGCAGTATCATAGCTATTGTACAAGCTCAATCTTAAATGAGAAAGCCGGACATGGTTTGCGTCCATGCCCGGCTGGTGGCGTCACCGCCTGCCACTCGGTAAGCAGAGTAGCGTATCGGCCAACTCTACGTTGTTGTAGGGGCCGTCTGCAAGCCCTCTTGATCTCGGCGGATCAACCAACGGGTTATTCAGACTCGTGAGAGGAACAAATGATTACTTTTGAAACTACCGATCCAGCTGCATTGCTCAATAAAATCAAGGCCGGGATTGACAGTGGCCACATCGTTACATGGTCATACGATAGCAATGGTGACTTTACTCATAGTGTCCCACAGTGGAAGTATCAGGCTTGGGTTCGCCCGAGCATTGCTGCTTCTGCTCTGACGTTTGTGATCGTTGGGCGTTCTGATGTTCGTCTTTCAGTTGAAACGTACGCTATTTACCATGGGCGCTTTCTCGAAATGATGCTTGCGCATTTCGACAAGAGTTTTACCACTGCGGATTCTACTGCGCTTGCATCGGTTTCCGATCTTATTGCAGCGTAAGAAGCGCTCGGGTGCCCATCCATTGCGTACGTTGCGGTGAATGGGCCCATCGGGCAACGCAGCCGCTCCTGCTGATGCTGTAGGCCCACCACCACCCGGAAGGGCACGGTTTCAACCGTGCCGTAAAAGCCGGGCCAAAGGCTCGTACCGCTCTGCCGAAGGCCGGAGTGGAGGCGCAGCCGTAACGACTGAATTGCCTTCCTCCATGTAACCAAGAGGTATGGGGTAACGGCTAAAATGCGCACATGTCTGTGCCGCCGAGAACCGCCATTGCCGGCATAGCCGCCGGTGTCTCTTCCGGGTCGAGGCAAGAGTCAGGCTCTTCATCGAGACATTACAGCACTATCGTGCCGAGGGGCTCTACAAGCTCTATGCTTTCGTTGTTATGGGTGACGTTGTCGATGACAAAAAGGAAGTTCTGGTTAACTGTTTCCGGAGTCAAACTGTCCGGCGGCTGCGTCTCTAACGGCAGAGGAATGGTGCGCCCCATGAAATTTGTCCTCCCCCTGTTGCTGTTGTGTTCGTTTTCGTTGGCACATGGCCAAGGTTGCCCAGCGGGTCAGCAAAAGGATCCGGCGACGCTGGTTCAGATCGAGCAAGTCTGGCTGCGAGCCGCGGAGCAGCACGATAAGGCTGCGCTAGAGTGCATTCTGGCAGATGAATTCGAAGAGGCTGACTTTGATGGCTCACTGATCGACCGCCGCGCAATGCTGGCGACCACCGCGAAGCCGAGCGCCGTTCCCTTCGAATTGTCTGACTTGCATGCGTATGTGCATGGCGATTCCGCGTATGTCCGCGGGGTAGGCGGGATAAGAAGCGCTGACGGAAAATTCCACGCGAAGAATCGCTTCACCGATATTTTTGTCTATCGCGATGGACGCTGGCAGTGTGTAGCCGGCCATGAATCGCATTTTCCTGAAGAACGTTAGCTAGCAGCCGGGCACCCCACATCTCGCTTCTGAGATGTGGGCCATCGCGCAACGCGCGACCGTTCCTGCTAAGGAATTAGACCGGATCACGAATCGGAAGGTCGGGGCTTACGCCCTGGCCTTTTGATCTATGGGGTCGTGACTGCGGGAGCGGCGGCGGGTTCGACAGGGGCTTTGCGGCGGAGGATGCCAGCAGAGATGAGAGTCATGATAAGGCCGACGGGAAAGGGCTCCATGAAGGTGTAGGCCATGTTGACGAAGGGATTCTGGTAGAGCTGCTGAGAGCGCTGTATGGCAGCGACCCGCGCGGCGGTGGTGGCGGGATCAAGTCCGGAGGACTGGACCTTGTGAATCTGCGCGGCGAAGTAGCTGTCCATGAAGTGGGGCATGAAGTTGAAGTAGAGGACCTCCCACGTGGCGACGTAGCAGACGCAAGTGATGAGGGCGATCAGGATGCCGCAGGCGAAGGCGCGGCCGAAGGAAATTTGGCCGGCCAGGGTGTTGTCGCGGTAGCTGCGGATGCCGAAGTAGATGAGCAGGAACGACGCCACCAGGTTGGCGTAGCCGAGAACCAGGCTGTGGCCAGAGCCGATCTTGTCGAAGAGGAGAACCGAGCCGTCCATAAGGACGGACATGATGAGGCCGGCGATGAGGCCGAAGGCAAGGACGGTTTTCTTCATGGGAGGGCTCCTTGTGCGAGTGAGGATGGAGTCACTATGCGGTGTAGCGGGGCCGGATGTCGTCATCCATTCGGATGATTTTTGAGGAATGGAGCGGAAATCGTGCTTTCGGGTGACGCGTGCTTTGGGTGAGACATCAGGGCAGGAGACCGAGTTCTTTGCCGCGCTGGACGGCCTGGGTGCGACGGACAGCTCCGAGCTTGTCGAAGGTGCGGGCACAGTGAGTCTTGACGGTGTTTTCGGAGACGAAAAGCTGCGTGGCGATCTCGCGATTGCTGAAGCCGCCGGCGATCAGGGTGAGGATTTCGAGCTCGCGTGCCGTGATGCCGAGGGTCTGCTGGCGGGTCGTATTGGGAGCGAAGGATTCGAGGGCGGGGGCCTCCGCGGGGACAGGCACTTCTCTCACCACGACCGTTTCGCGGATGGTTTCGCGACTGCGCGTGATGCGGAGGCCGAGCCAGATGCCGAAGGTCGCGAACAGGATGGCGACGAGCGCGCTGTAGAGCTCCACGGAGTGCTCGATGATGACGAAGCGGTATTCGGTGTATTGGAGGGTGGCGATGAGGAGGCCGCCGACGAGACCGAAGATGAGGACGTGGCGCTTCATGATGAGGTTGTGAAGAAGTATAACGGAGACGGCGAGGAAGTGGTTTCACCGGCCGGGTGCCCCACATCTCGTTTCTGCGCTGCGTGCCATCGCGCAAAGAGGATGTGTAAAACCGCGCCGCCAGATCATTCTTGATCGGCAACACCTGAATGCGATCTGGCATCACAACAGAAAGCACAAAACTTATAAACCCCTTTGACGCAATCTCGATAAGAATCCTGGCGCGAGCCTCGATTTGGAAGACATAGCGTCGATTAATAAATAACCGCAGTAATCAAGAAGGTACTGGCAATAACAATTCTCAGCAGCCCCGCGCACGCATTTTTATGCGATGTCCCCGTGCGTCTGGGCTCACCGAGAGGGCCAAATATCAGTCGCTATGTAAACGTTTCCTCGCCGCCGCTCGAAAAACTACGTTAGCGTTTAAGTATGGGATTTCACGGTATCGTAAACGTTTACACGGTTGACAAGGCTTAAGCTGGCCATATAAGCTGCCGCCCATCAGATTGCATTACTTTTTCAGAGGCCGAAGCACCCATGACGAACTTCAATAATGAGCAGGAATCCTACATCGCTCTATCATCGCGATCGATCAAGCTCTCCAAAACAAACCTAAAAAAACCGCTCTCAAGTCGAGACCAATCTCTCAGTAGTTATTCGTTTAAATCAACCTATTTCGCATGTATCTTTGCGATCATTTTTTCTCTGCTGGGCGGGACCGCAGCCCATGCCCAGTTGGATCAGGGCACCCTTGCTGGAACCGTGCACGACAGTACCGGCGCCGCCATCCCCAACGCCACCGTCACCCTGGTCGATGAAGCGACAGGGCTCTCTCTGGTCCGCTCGTCCGATAGCGAGGGAATCTTTACCTTCACCCCGATCAAAATCGGCAGCTATAAGGTCACCGTCTCCGCGCAGGGCTTCTCCAAGTCCGAACAAAAGGGGCTCGTCGTCAATGCTTCCGCGCGTATTGAGGTGCCGATAACGCTTGCTGCCGGTGCCGTTACCGAGACCGTCGAGGTCACCACGGACCCTGCAATATTGCAGACTGATAATTCCTCCACGGGGGCAACTATCCCCGCAGCGGCAATCGTTTCGACCCCTTTGGTTACGCGAAATCCTATCTTCATCGCACAGCTTACTCCTGGAGTTGCTCCAGCTGCGCAAGGAACCCGCGGCACGAATGGTGGTGATTTTTCGGCCAACGGCCAACGGACTGGACAGAACAACTACATCTTTGATGGCGTCGATAACAACGCCATGTTGGTCGATGAACCCAGCGGTGCCATGTACGTCATCAAGCCGATTCCTGAATCGCTTGCTGAATTCAAAGTTCAGACCTCCAGCTATAACTCGGAGCTTGGCCGCGCGGCTGGTGCAGTAGTCATCGCGAGTATGAAATCGGGATCCAACCAGATTCACGGCTCTTTGTGGGAGTACTGGCGGAATGACATCCTTAATGCTCGTGACTACTTTGAACCCTCCAAACCGAAGTATCGCCAGAACCAGTTTGGCGCAGCCATCGGCGGACCGATCCTCAAGAACAAGCTCTTCTTCTTCGGTGATGTGGAAGGAAACCGCGTTATCTTCGGCCAGAGTTCCATCAACACCGTTCCCACTCTCAAAATGAGAACGGGCGACTTCAGCGAATTGCTGAGCGCCACGGATACAGGTGGCAGTCCGAAGACACTCTATCCAGCGGGTACAAACAGCAGCATCAACCCTAACCCCACTCCGTTGAATTGCAACGGCGCGATAAATGTCATTTGCCCGGCCCAAATCGACGCCGTAGCGCAAGGACTTTTCAACCTTCTACCAGCCCCGAACTATGGTGCCTCCGGCCAGACGTACAGTAACTATCAGTTTCTGGGCGGAGCGAAGGACAACACTGTCCAGTACGATGGACGCCTGGACTGGAACCTAAGCCAGAAAGATCAGATATTCACCAAATATAGTGTCGTCAATGAGCAGCAAACGTATCCAAGCCCCTTCGGCATACTCGATGGTTCAGGTTTTGGCACGAGTGGCAACGTCACAGATAAGGCACGCCAGTTCACCCTCTCGGAGACGCACTTCTTCACGTCGACTTTGGCCAACGAATTTCGAGTTGGCTATAACTGGATCAATGCGCAGTACGCACAACCCAACGCCGATACGGATCTTTCCCCACAGTTTGGGCTCGGGGGCATTCCCTTCGAGTCAGGGAACGGCGGTTTGCCATTCTTCGATTTTGGCGGGGGCCAGAATCTCGGAACCAGTACCAATCCGAACCCTACCTCCTTCGGCTCAGCACAGTATCTTCCTACCAACGAATTCGAGAATGTCGCCCAGCTTCTGGACAACGTCTCCAAGACGATTGGCAAGCACAGCCTGAAGTTCGGTTTCAATCTACAGAGGATTCGTATTCAGACTCTGCAGATACCGCAGGCACGTGGATACTACGACTTCACCGGCAAGTTCACGGAAGATCAAGCCAATCAAGCCAACTCCGGCTTTGGCGGGGCCGACTTCCTGCTCGACCAGATGAACACGGCCTCGGTTTCAAACTTCTCGTTGGTACACGACCAACGCTGGTATCGCAGTGCGTACTTTCAGGACGACTGGCGCGTAAGCTCAGCCCTGACCATCAACATGGGACTTCGCTATGACTACTTCCAGCCATTTGTAGAATTGAATGGCCGGCAAGCTAACTTTTTGATTGATTACGACAACAACACTGCGACCTACCTGCTTCCCAATGATGCCAAGCAATACACATTGCCAGCGGCGTTTCTCAACGAACTCGCCGCCAACAATGTGCCCGTCGTTTACGACAATAATCCTGCGTTGACGGATGCCCAAAAAACAAACTTTGGGCCACGTTTCGGTTTTGCTTATTCTGCAAATAACAAGCTGGTGATTCGCGGCGGGTATGGGATCTTCTTCGGGGGCTTTGAGAATGTGGGTTTCAGCCCAAATCTTGCCCTCAATGCTCCGTTCCTTTTTACCTCGAACTTTAGCAGTGGTGGCTGCGCACCAGGCCCGGGCAACTGCGCTAACAATGGCATCACGCTTGAGAATGGATTTACCACAGCACTGTCTGCTGGACTGTCCAATTACATAACGACTCCGGGTATCAATATGTATCCGAAGACGTTGAAGACAGCCTATACGCAGGGGTTCAATCTTGCGCTGCAGTATCAGCTTCCCGACAACTCAACGCTTACCGCTGCTTATGTCGGAGCCTTGGGCGATCACATCACTTCGAACCCCTCCGCCAATCAGATCCCTTATTTGCTGACTCCCGGAGCTTCCGTGCAGGCGAACCGGCCGTTCAATCAATTCTCTGGAGGGTCACTTGAAGCCAACGGCAGCAGCTCTAACTTCAACAGCCTCCAGGTTACTGGAGAGCATCGCGCCAGGGGCGGTCTGTATTTTATGGCCAACTATACCTGGTCCAAGAGCCTGGATGACTCCACCCAGCCGCTCGGCGGAACAAACGGATCTAATTATCGCAACTGGAGGCAGTTGGGCTTTGGCTATGATTATGGCCCAACCGCAACGGACACTCGTCACCGCTTCATTCTGAACTCTCAATATCAATTGCCTGTAGGGAATGGGCGCAAATACCTGAATCAGTCGAGGGTGTTGGATGCGCTTGTGGGTGGTTTCAACCTGAGTCTCCTCTTCCGTGTTGAGACGGGTCAGCCAAATCTGGTGACCGCAGGCAATAATCCTACCAATGGAGCAGGCAACGCAGATGCTGTAAGGATTGGTAATCCTTTCGCGACGGGTGGCTCCAACCCCGACCCCAGCGTAGCCTGCGCTACGAAGACGCGTACGGTTAAGACCTGGTTCAACCCTTGCGCCTATACCAACCCTCCTGTAGCTGATGGACCTGATGACATCGCAGCTTATGGCCCACCGCTGCGCCAGGTTGTTTATGGACCGGGGTACAACCGCCTCGACCTGTCTCTTTCCAAGACCTTCCCGCTGTGGCATCAAACCACACTGGACTTCCGTGCAGATCTGTACAACGCGCTCAACACTCCAACCTATGGTCCGCCCAATACAACGGTAGGATCCGGCTTCGGACAAATATCCAGCACACGTTTTGGTGGATCGGGAATCGCAGCGGAATCGCCGGATGCTCGGGTCGCTCAATTCTCAGCCAAGCTCCACTTCTAACTAACCTCGTGTAATAAAAGGGCCGACGCTATAGCAGCGTCGGCCCTTTTATTTACCGTGCTTTTCGTTGAGTAGTTTTGCTTTTACATAACTACAAATCCGTCATCCTGAGCGAAGTAGTTCGCGTATTTTACGAACTACGTAGTCGAAGGAACCCCGAAGAATTCTACTTACCGATACAGGCCGAACTATTTCAACCTCTAGATTCTTACCACCTCTTTATGGCGCAACAACCGGATCAAGCTCAGCCGAGATTCTCTGCGAACCACCAGGCTGCACCTGAAGCGTACGTTCGTAAGGCTGATAGCCCTTCTTCGTAATCTTGACGACTCTCTTTCCTTCGGCGACCGCCAGATCCGAAGGAGTATTACCCAGAAACACCCCATCGATTTCAATATCTGCGCCTGCCGGAGTGGAACTAATAGAGATCTTCCCCGCTACAGAGGATTCGGCATGCTGCGTAGAATCCGTCTTAGCCCCCAGAGTGACTCCTAAGCGTTGATGAACAACCTGCGCCAATTCTGTGGAAGACAACGCGAAGTTGATCCCCGGCGTGCCTGCTCCGGCAAAGCCTAATGTATTGACGCCAACGACGTAGCCCGCACGGTTAATCAGAGGACCGCCGGAGTTTCCGTGATTAATCGTTGTGTCTGTCTGAATCCAGGTGCCCGTACGCCTGGCGACATTGGCCACTGTCTCGTCGGAGAATTGACGGACTCCGCTGACGATGCCCTTGGTCACGGAGTTAGGCAGCAGGGAGACTCCATCCGCATCGTGAATTCCAGGGGTGCCGATGGCAATCACTTCAGCACCCTGCACCGGGATAGAAGGACTCAGCAACAGGAAAGGCGCGTTATGAGCGTCCACCTTAATCAGCGCCAGATCGCGATCCTGATCGACATAGATATTGCTGCTCGGGAGCTCCTTTCCGCTGGCCGTAACAATGGTTGCTGATTGCTGGCCTTCAACGACATGCGCATTCGTGGCTATCAGCCCCTCGTCCGTGATGAAGAATCCACTCCCACTGCCCGCGGACGTTTTAACCAGCACGATCGCCGGCAACGAGTTGTGGATAATTTGTTCGATCGGAAGGCTTTCCGATTCAACGATCGCTGAAGAGGCTGTGGCACCACCTGACGGGGACCCTTGGCCCACAAACGCCTGGACGGGATCCAGCCGAATATTAAAGTGGTCTGTGTCCAGTTGATAGAACTCAAAGCTGGCTCCGCCATTGAAGCTGTTCCAGACATGGGGTCCCGTAGTTAAGGTGACGTTCTTGGGGACGAACCCGTCTTTGATCAAGCGTATGGCGAGCGGGTCATCTACATGGCTGCTGTAGGCAAAGTGCTTTGCGCCGAAGTAGCCGGATGAAACATTGATGCTGCACGGCGTCGTGCAGGTAATGTTTCCATTGAGTTCGACCTGTGCGCCTTCAGGCGAGGTATCAATGGATACCTTTTTGTCGCCGGCATGAGCCATCTGGCTCAACGAGAAAAGTCCGCAAAGCACCAGAGCGGAAAGAGGGCTGCGTGAAAGCTGCATTCATGACCTCGCTAAAATGAACAACAGGGGTTATCGCCTTTTGTTCGCCATGTTAGCGTCGAGACAAGGTCATGTCCACAAAAATAATGATTGGATAAACATTTATTTCATCGTGGGGGACAGCTTTATCGCGTCCATTTCCTGTTTCCTGTTTCCTGTTTCCTGTTTCCTGTTTCCTGTTTCCTGTTTCCTGTTTCCTGTTTCCTGTTTCCTGCCTACTCGCTGTCTTCCGACGGCAAACGCTCGCCTTTGCGCCGGTCGAAGAGCTTGCGGGTGATGTAGAAAAGCAGCACCAGCAGCGCCCCAATGGCTACTCCGATCACCACGCTCAGGTGGCGATGCAGTATGCCGTGCATGGTATGCACCAGCTTCGGCCCGAACCAGATCGTCAGCAGCGAGCACGCCAGAAACTGTACAAACTTTCCCGTAAAGATCGCCAGCAGGAACGGCAGAGGCTTCATCTCGAAGACGCCTGCGGCAAACTCAAACAGCTTGAGCGGTGTCGGTGGCGGAAGCATCGCCGGAATCATAATGGCGAAGAACTCCTGCCGCTCGAAGCGGTCGCGAATCTTCTCATAGCGTTCGCGGTTGATCCGTTTGAGCAGCACCAGCTCCCCGCCCGCGCGCCCAATGTAGAAGGGAACCAGCGACCCAATCGCCGACGCCACAGACGCGATAAGGCAGTAGATCAGGAAGCGGCTATGGTTGGTCGCGACGTAGCCAATGATGACGCCGTCCATCGAAACCGGAATCGGAATCAACGCGGAGTCGATGAAGGCAAGACCGCCCACTCCCCAGACTCCAAGCGGTTTCATCACGGCCAGCAGGGTGGTCGAAACTTTGTGCAAAAGTGCAATAGGTCCAATGATCACGAAGCTTTATTCTACCGCTTACGTCAGTCAGGCAGTATTAGTGATCGGTCTTACCGGATAGCAGGTCGAGCGCGTGCTGCAGCAGCGGAAGTACCGCCCGCAGCGAACTCTCGGCACCGGAAGGACTTCCGGGTAAATTAACCATCAGCGTTTGCCCCAGAATGCCACAGACTCCGCGCCCCAGCGCCGCAAACGGGGTGTGCCGCGCTCCGTCCTGGCGGATCAACTCCGCCAGCCCCGGAACCAGGCGATCGCAGACAGCCAGTGTGGCTTCCGGCGTAACGTCGCGTGCGGCAAGGCCCGTTCCGCCAGTGGTGACGATCAGTGCAGCGTCCTGGGCGGCCTCACGCAGCGCGGCGACGATGTCCGCCTGCTCATCGGCAACGACGCGCAGGCCGAGCACCTCCGCTCCGGCCTCCGTGAGCAGTCGAGCAACCGCCGGTCCGGAGAGATCAATCTGCGTTCCGGCAAAGCAGCGGTCACTCGCCGTAAGGACAACGGCGGTGCGTCCGGTGAGCGGGAGGGGAGCAGTGGCCATGATCGAAGTCTATCGCTCTCATCTCCAAGGGCATAGAGACTGCAAAGATGGAAAAGTTAAGATCGCAAAAGATGAGAAAATAGACAAGCCAGCATCTACTCAGATCTGGCGATCGGTCGTGCTGGCGAAACTTTGTGCTGGCTAAACCGTCACAGACTTCAAGACTGCTGATGCCGCCTATTCAAACGCCGATTGAACCCGGACCACCGACACCGGAGCAGGACTCGCCTGAATCTCGGGCACAGACCCCTGCGTCCACACCCGATTCCGATGCGCCACTCTCCTTTGTGCCGCACGATCCAGGGCCGCAAGCTCCTGTTAAACCCATCCGTATCCGCACCAACCGCTACGGCGAATTGGAAGAGCACGAACTCGTCCACCTGCTCGATACCATCGAGGACGAGCGCGCGCGAGGGCGGTTCCGCGAGTCGATCTACATATCGGTCTTCTTCTGGCTGGTAGTGGCGTGGCTTATCTTCTACGGTCCACGCGTCCTGTGGCATGCTCCGGTGCTGATCAGCCCGTCGGATGTGCTGAAGAATCGTGAGCTTACGCAGTTGAACATGCCGACGTTGTCGTCTCGTGCACCTGCGCCGAGGCCCGTGGCCAAAGCTCCGGACAATCACACTCTGAACCGCCTGCGCGAAAGAGATAGAGAAAGAGCTACCCCTGCGCCCGCACCTCCTCCGCCAACCCCAGCTCCGGCGAACGCTACGCCCACGCCTCCTACGCCTATCCCACCGACGCCCCAGCCGCGTACGCCAACTCCTCCGTTGGCTGACGCTCCGACCCCGCAACCCGCTACCAAGCCGGACTTCAATACGAACTCGGGCACCGCGGGCGATAACATTCGGCGGGCGGAACGTGGATCCCTCAGTGGTGGTGGCGGCGGTGACTTCGCCCGCAGCCCTTCCAGATCGGATAAGCAGGCTGGCGTAGAGGTCCTCTCCGATACGCAGGGTGTCGACTTCAGCGACTACCTGCGCCGTCTCAAGTCGGATATCTATCGCAACTGGATTCCCCTATTGCCTGTGGAGACCGAGCCACCGCTCTCGAAGCAAGGCGAGACCTACATTCGCTTTACGATTCTTCCCGATGGCCGCATTGGCGATATGCATCTGGAGGGCTCGACCCACGACGATGCCATCAATAAGGCTGCCTGGGGTTCCATCACCAGCGAAGGCCAGTTCCCGCCGCTGCCCAAGCAGTTCCATGGACCTAACCTCGAATTGAGGTTCCTCTACATGGTCAACGAGCCGCAACGCTAAACGCATGACGCCGCAGTCCGAACACCGTGCCGAGCCGCCCCGGATTCCAGCGCCGACTCGCACCCTGGAGCGCGCGCAACTGGAGCGCAAGGCCTACTTCCGCAAGCGCGAGCAGATGGAACATCGCAGCCTCATGCGCGGACTGTTCTTACTGGCGTTGCTGGTACTGGTTGAGAGCATCGCACGAGCTGGCGTGGATCGCGTCTTCATCCCTGGGTGGTGGAGACCGTGAGCGGTCCTGAGCAGACACATCAAACTCCTCTCCTGGTTGTCGCAGGCCCTACCGCAAGCGGCAAAACAGCGCTGTCGCTGGCGCTGGCTGAGCAGATCGGTGGCGAGATCGTCAGTTGTGATTCCGTCGCAGTCTACCGGCTCATGGACATCGGTTCGGCCAAGCCGACGCTCGAAGAGCGCGCGCGAGTGCCGCAACACTGCCTCGATCTCTACTGGCCCAATGAAGCCTGCACCGCGGGCGACTATGCAAGGCACGCGCGCGCAGCCATCGCCGGCATTCGCGACCGGGGACGTGTGCCCATCGTCGCTGGGGGAACAGGGTTGTACCTGCGCGCGCTGCTGCAGGGGCTTGCGCCCGCGCCACCGCGCGATGAGGCGTTGCGCGAGCGGCTTCGGCAGCTTGCCGCGAAGCATGGCTCCCCCTGGCTACACCGTCTGCTGCAGCGGCTCGACAAGCAGGCTGCCCAGGTTATCCACGCCAACGACACCCCAAAGCTGATCCGCAGCATCGAAGTCACGCTCGCCGCCAGGCAGCCGCAGACCGAGCAGTGGCAGGCCGGGCGCGATGCCTTGCAGGGGTATCGCGTGATGCAGTTTGCCCTGGGGCCACCCCGGGAGGCTCTTTACGCGCGCATCAATCAACGCGCCGCGGCGATGTTCGATCGTGGCCTGATCGAGGAGACCGAGAGTCTGCGCCTGCGTTTCGGCGACGGCTGCCGCGCCTTGACGTCACTCGGCTATGCGCAGGCGATGGCCGTTCTGCGTGGCGCCCTCACGCTCGAAGCCGCAATTTCAGCGGCACAGCAGGGGCACCGCAACTATGCGAAACGTCAGTTGACCTGGTTTCGGCGCGAGCCGGAGATGCACTGGCTCGCAGGTTTCGGTGACGACAGGGTAGTGCTGAAGGAGGCCCTCCGGCTTGCTCAAAAGTACGTTGTAGCCACCGGCGTCTGAGGAACCGCTGATCGGCCTTCTTCGGCTGCGCTCAGAGCCGTGACTACGGCTACGAAGCAACGGCAAACTCCAGCTGCGGTAAAATTAATCGAACCCTAAATGCGTCTCCCTTCAAGAGAACGTTTTTTCGCGCACACGATAAGCCTGTCTGCGTTAACAACAGTAGTCGCCCTCGCGCTGACCGCCGTAACGTTGCGTGCGCAGAAGCCGGAGTCCAGGCCGGAGGTTCTGAAGACGCCCCTTGGGATTACCGAGACAGGCATACTTGCGGGAGCGGGGTATCGCATCGACATTCCCAACGAGTGGAACCACTCGCTGGTCATCTACTACCACGGCTATTCCATGCAAGGGGTTAGGTTCCACGGCGCCGAGCGCATTGGGTCGCGGAAGATGCCCCTCTTCGAGCGCCACTATGCGATTGCGCAGAGCGCCTATTCGCAGCCAGGTTGGGCTCTTCAGCAGGCCTTTCCCGAGACCGAACAGTTACGCCGCTACTTCATACGGGCCTACGGCCAGCCACGCGAGACCTACGTTGCAGGCGAGTCGATGGGCGGCGCTCTTACGATGATTACGCTGGAGTTGAACCCGAAGCCCTATCTTGGCGGGCTGGATCTCTGTGGCGCCGTTGGGCCTTCGTCCGAGTCCTTTGAGCGGCGTTTTGCCTTGCGCGCCGCCTTCGACTACTACTTTCCCGGCGTGATGCCTCCGCTGGTTCCCACTCCCGCCGACTACGCGATATCGCCCGCCCTTGACGAGAAGATCGAAGCCGCTCTGCGCGCCAACCCCACCGCAGCGACGGAGATGCGCGCTCTCACTGGCCTCCACACCGATGTAGGGCTTGCCCAGGACGTCGCCTATTTCACCTTCGTGATTGGTGACATACAGCGTCGGGCCGGTGGCAACCCCTTCGACAACCGGAACTATATCTACACCGGAACCAACCCCACCTCGAGCGTCGGCGACTATGCCTTGAATGATGGTGTTCGCCGTTACGCCGCCGATCCCAGGGCGAAAGACTACCTCTACCGTCACTACACGCCGAGCGGCCGTCTGGCCAAGCCGATGCTCGCGCTTCACACGATCTACGACCCAGTGGTTCCTGCCACCACCCTGTCGCTGTATGACCACCTTGTAGCATCCGCCGGCTTCGAGCAGAACCTCGTGCAGCAGTATGTCCATCGCGAAGGCCATTGCGTCATCAGCCAGGACGAAGTTGGCCGGGCATTCGACGAACTGGTGCGGTGGACCCATCAAGGTTCAAGGCCCACGCCCGGACAGCTGAAGTAAATAGTGACAAGTGATAAGTGGCAAGTGAATAAACCAAACGGGCGTTTTCTACCCGTTCTGTCCACTTACCACTTGTCACTTATCACTCGTCACTCGCCTCCACTCATCACTACGTACCACTACCCACGTATAATGGCCTATGGCTATAGCGCGGCCGGTTGTACCCGGCCCTGAATCAAGGGAAGGCCGCTTCCCAGCGGCCGGCTCACAGACATCGCTCGCGCCACCACTCAGCGAAACCGGCATGGAGCTCGAAGCAACGCCTCCAACCACTTCGTTAAGCGATTCCCTGCCTGCAAAGGCTGCCATCGACCTCGGCGAACCATCCGGGGCTTCTCTTTCGACACAGCCTCCCGATTCTGCAGAAGAACCCAGCACCCGCGTGCTCTCCGGAGATCCGGCGCTGGACGTCCGCTTCGAGCGCATGCTCGCGACGGTGCGCGCCAACCGCCCCGCGGACGACCTTCATCTGATTCGCTCGGCATGGATCTTCTGCATGCAGCAACACGCGGAGCAGAAGCGTGCCTCGGGCGAGCCCTATGTCATCCATCCGCTGGAAGTCGCGCAAGTGCTCGCCGAGCTGAAGATGGACTCCACCGCCATCGCCGCAGGCCTGCTGCACGACGCGGTGGAAGACACCGACGTTACCCCGGCAGAGATCGCCAAGCGCTTCGGCGAGCAGGTTGCGCACATTGTCGAGGGCGTCACCAAGCTCGACAAGATCAAGTTTGCCAACCGCGAAGACCATCAAGCCGAGAACATCCGCAAGATGTTGCTCGCCATGGTCACAGATGTCCGAGTGGTCATCATCAAGCTCGCCGACCGCCTGCACAACATGCGCACGCTCGAGCACCTGAAGCCCGAGAAGCAGCAACGCATCGCCCGCGAGACACTCGAAGTCTATGCCCCGCTGGCGCACCGCCTGGGCATGGGCAAACTGCGTGGCGAACTGGAAGACCTCGCCTTCCGCTACACCGACCCTTTCCAGTACACGCAGCTTACGACCGAGGTCGACTCGCTGCGCGGCGAGGGCGAAGCGTTTCTGCACCGCATTGTGAGCACGCTCGAAACCAAGCTGCGCGAGGCCAACATCAAGGCCCGCGTGGAGTCGCGTATCAAGCGGCTTTATTCCATCCAGCAGAAGCTCACCGCGCATGGAATTCCCGTCGACCAGGTCTATGATCTCTTCGCCATCCGCGTGATCACGCAGACGGAACAGGATTGCTACGCAGCGCTCGGCCTGTTGCACAGCACCTGGCGGCCTGTGCCGGGGCGTTTCAAAGACTTCATCGCAATGCCGCGGCCGAATATGTATCAGTCGCTGCACACCACGCTGATCGCCGAGGGTGCGCACCAGTTCGAGGTGCAGATCCGCACTGAAGACATGCACGAGGTCGCGGAAGAGGGCATCGCCGCGCACTGGAAGTACAAAGCCAGCGACAACGTGAGCGCGGCCGACGAGCAGCGGCTGGCCTGGGTGCGTCAGCTGATGGAGTGGCAGCGCGAGATGTCCGACCCCAACGAGTTCATGTCGACGCTGCGCATCGACCTGTACCCCGCGGAGGTCTACACCTTCACGCCCAAGGGCAAGGTCATCGTGCTGCCCAAGGATGGCACGCCGGTCGACTTCGCCTACGCCATTCACACCGACGTCGGCCACACGACCACGGGCGCCAAAGTAAACGGACGCATCGTTCCGCTGCGGCACAAGCTGCGCAACGGCGACATCGTCGAGATCATGACGCAGACGGGCCATGCGCCCTCACGCGACTGGCTGAGTTTTACCAAGAGCTCGCGCGCGCGCAACAAGATCAAGCACTGGCTCAACGAGAACCAGCGCGCCCGCGCCATCGAGATCGGCCGCAAGCTGCTGGACCGCGAAGCCCGCCGCTACAAGCTCTCGCTCGACAAGTTCAAGATCGCCGACTTCGACCGCATTGCGAACGACTATGGCCTGGGCGGCGAACAGGACCTGCTGGCCGGCATCGGCTTTGGAAAGTATTCAGCCCGCCAGGTGCTGAACAAACTCGAACCCGGCAGCACCATGGCCCCCGAAACCGCGCCGACAGAGCCGGGAGCAGTCGGCAACACACTCTCGCACATGTCCGACGCCGTGAAGCGTGTCTTCTTCGGTAAAGGTTCGGACTCGCTGCAGGTGGAGGGGCAGGATGATCTCCTGGTCTACCGCGCGCGATGTTGCAATCCGATTCGCGGCGAAGAGATCATCGGCTATGTAACGCGCGGCAAGGGTGTGGCTGTGCATGCACGAAGCTGTCCCAACGTGCAGAACCTGCTGTATGAAGCCGATCGCCGCATCGATGTCGACTGGGCGGCTTTGGCCCCCCCATCGCCCGCTGGCACGAAGCAGGGACCGAAGCCCACGACCTATCCGGTAAAGCTGACCGTGGTCTGCGACGACCGTTCCGGCCTGCTGAAAGAGTTCACGGCCATCATCTCCGAAGACGGCACGAATATTCGCTCACTCGATACCAAACCCTCGGTGGACGGTGTGGTGAACGTAGACTTCGTGATCGAGACGGTCGACCTTCGCCACCTCACGCGGCTGACACAGAACCTGCGCAAGGTACCCGGCGTCCGCGAAGTGATGCGCGTCCAGAAAATATAGTTCGTACCGGATCGCGGGCCTATCCCCATATCCGTCCCAGAGTTATCGATCAATCCCCCAAAGTCTGTCATCTCGACCGGAGGCGCGTTTTTTGCGCCGCAGTGGAGAGACCCCTTGATGCAGAGCGTGATGCAAATGTTTGTGGCGCGCTTTGCGTCTAGAGACCCCTGTATTTCGCTTGCAGCGGCATTGCAGTTACGGGGAATACAAGGGGTTCTTGATGCAGAGTGGGCCGCAAACCTTCGCATCGCGCTAAGTGTCGGAGATAACACGCTTCAGCGTGCGGCAACTTTTCGGCAACCTCTTTAACCTGCTTGTTTTCCCCTGCAAAAAACTCGAGCGCATGACGAAGTGAAACGTCATTACCTTGGGGGGGCGTCGCCACCGTAGATCGTCTGTTTCGATTGATGCGGTATGGCTCCTTCAGAAAGATCCTAATGATAAAGTTTGCACTCTTAGCAGTTCTTATAATGTCGGGGTCTGCGTTCGCACAGCTTCAGCAATACAAGACTGTCGATCCTCCTCGAGCTGGCGAGAACATCGATCAACCTTGCAAGTACGAGGCCTCTTTTCCTGCTGGGGAGAGGGCCGTGAAGGCAGCGTGGGTCACCTATGACAGGGGGCCGGATATCACGAAGTTCTACTCTGATCCGGATGTTCTGGCATTCGCACAGAAGAATGATCTGGCGATGGTACTGGCTCGCCAGTGCCCAGCCACTCGAACATCTGAAAAGGGTGAGATGGACATGTATCCAGAACATGGTCTGGGTCGATCGCTCTTCACTGCCCTCGACGCCTTGGGTCAGGAAAGCGGGCATCCGGAGCTGGGGAAGGCGAAGCTTATCGTTCTCGGCTTCTCTGGAACAGGAGCCTACTTCGGACACTTTGTGGCGTATGCCCCGGACCGTGTTTTGGCAGCGATCCTTACCAATCCTGGGCAGACCGACCCAGACAATATCGACAAAATAACGCTCGATGCAAAGGGAGTTGCTGTTCCGGAGCTAATCATCGCGGGAGGAAGAGATGCTGTCGGAGGTGTGATGAAGCCGTATGCTTTTTACGATCACCATCGCGCGGAGGGAGCACCCTGGGTCTACCTGGTGCAAAACAATATTCCTCACTGCTGCATCAACAATACAAAGCCCTTCATGATCGATTGGCTGCAGGCAGTCATTGACACCCGAAAGCCAGACCCAGAAAAGCCGCTCTTGCCAATGAATTTAAAGTCCGGTTGGTATGGGTCTATTCAGCCATGTCCCACACCGTACAAGGATCACTGGGGCCTTCCTCTATGGAACGTCTGTGAGGCTCATATCAAACCTGCGGGAAGCGTTTTACCCGTTAAGGAGATGCCGGCGGCCTACTTTCCAACGGAATCCCTGGCGCGTGAATGGCTCGCGTACATCAAGCTGCAGGACCATCCCAGGACCTCCTTTGCTCGTCCCGATAACCCAACCTTTGGAGACCCAAGATTTGGCGAGCCAAAGTGAGTTCGACCGTACTGACCTGTTCGTATCGATAGCCATGAAAATGCTTTAGCAAAAGAGAAAAGGCCGCCAAAGCGGCCTTTTCGTTGGCTACCAAACACCTACGACAGCACAGGAATGTTGATCTCCTGGCCCACCTGAATGTGATCAGGGTTGTCGATGCCGTTGGCGGATGCGATCTCCTGATACTTGTTCGCGGTACCGTAGAACAGCTTGCTCACCTTGCTGAGATTATCGCCGGCCTTGATGGTGTAAGGCTGTGTTTCGCCGCCGGTGGTGGCAATCTCGTGCTCGAGGTCGCTGTAGGTGGGATCGACTTCCTTGATGACGTCCCACACACGGTTCGCGATCACTGTTGACGGAACCTCGCCCTTCAGGTGCAGTTTTTCGCCATCGAGATCGGCGGAGTCAACCTTCGCGCCATACTCGGCGAAGCTCTCAATCGTCTCGATCACAGGGGCATACTTCTGTTTCAACGCATCCAAATCGGCCATACAGAATCTCCTTGGTAGTGACTTTTTGCTAGTGACTTTCTAACAGCTGAGATGCAAAAAGGGCATCTCTTCAAGATGAAAATTCACTACAGAATTTCCATTCTTTTTGCCGTAGTTGTCAGTGTCTCCAGGGCGCGGTCGATCTGCCCGCGGGTATGCTCGCTGGTCATGATGCAGCGAATGCGCGCCTTGCCCTCCGGTACGGTGGGGAAGGCGATGCCGGTGGCCATCAAGCCCTGCTCGAAGAGCGCACGGCTGAACTCCATCGTCTTGCGGCCATCGCCGATGAGGATGGGCGTAATCGGCGTCTCGCTGGCAGGAGTTGTCTTACCGCCGATGTCGAAACCGGCAGTCTTCAACTGCTCCTGAAAGTACCGTGTATTGCTCCACAATCTTTCGATACGTTCCGGCTCGCGCTCCAACAGGTCGAAGGCCGCGATGCACGTTGCTGCCACCGATGGCGGATGCGACGTCGAAAACAGAAATGGCCGTGCGCGGTGATAGAGGTAGTCGATCAAATCTCTCGATCCGCAGACGTAGCCCCCTAGTGCACCGATAGCCTTCGACAGCGTGCCCACCTGCACGTCTACACGCTGCGTGCAGCCGAAGTGATCAACGCTGCCGCGTCCATTGCGGCCCAGCACGCCTGACGCATGCGCGTCGTCGACCATCATGATCGCGCCGTACTTATCGCAAAGATCGCAGAGCTGTTTGACCGGTCCTATGTCGCCGTCCATGGAAAACACGCCGTCGGTGATGACGAGCTTGCGCCCGGGCTCATTCTGAATCTCCTTCAACAGCTCTTCAGCATGGGCAACGTCTTTGTGACGAAAAACCTTGATCTTCGCCCGCGAGAGTCGCGCACCATCGATGATGCTCGCATGGTTTAGCTCATCCGAGAGGATGAAATCCTCCTTGCCGAGGATGCTCGACACCGTGCCTGCATTGGCTGCAAAGCCGGACTGAAAGACCACGCAGGCTTCGACGCCTTTGAACGCTGCGATCTTCTCTTCTAGCTCCATGTGGATACGCATGGTGCCGGCGATCGTGCGTACCGCACCCGAACCGACGCCGTACTTCTCCGTCGCCGCAATCGCGGCCTCGCGCAGTTTGGGGTGATTGCACAAACCAAGGTAGTTGTTCGAAGCCAGATTGATGACTTCGCGGCCATCGTAGTGGCAAACCGCTGCCTGTTCGTCGTCGAGCACGCGCAGACGGAAGTAGGTGCCGCGTGCTCGCAGATCGTCGAGTTGTGCGGAGAGGTGGGCGAGTTGCGGACGCTTGGTTTCGATCGTTACAGGGCTCATACTGCTCACGATCTTAAACCTTTCACCGTGTCATAGGCGACAACGGCAGGAAATTGGGCATCCCACTCAGAGTATGTAGCCCGTAACTCCAAAAAGACCGCGCAGTTTCAACGCGGCAAGAGGAACCAAATGATATCCACAAAACAGATTCGTTCTATTACCGGCGCAGGCCTGATCGCTCTCGTACTGCTCACCGGATGCAAGAACAAAGAACAGCAGGCGCTCGACCAGGCCAAGGCTCAAGCTGCCTCGACCAACACACCGCAGAAGGTAAGCTACATCGACGCCAACGGCAACGCCGTCACAACCACCGTACAGCCTCCGGTGGCAGGCCAGGCGCAGCTGATCGCGACCTCCATTACGCCTCCTCCCCCCGGCCCCAAGCCGAATCGTACCGATCCCGTGGTTGCACCGCTGACAGCTCCTTCTGCCAATGATCAATCAGCCCAGTCGGCTCAATCCGGAGCAGGTTCGCAGACGCCTGATAACGGAAACGGCGCCATGCAGCCGCAAAACAACGGTGCGATGCAGGCTCAAAACGGCGCCATGCAGCCGCAAAATACTGGCCCGCAGCAAAATGCAACAGGACCCAATCAGCCTGCGGCTCCGCTGCAGCTCACCGTTCCAGCGGGCACGGAGCTTGCTATCCGGATCAATCAGAACATCAGCGTCAAAACAAGCCGTGTTGGCGATCGTTTCTCCGGCGAAGTTGTTGAACCTGTGCTGCAGAATGGTACTGTCGTCATTCCTCGCCGCACGCCTGTCTCCGGTCGTATAGACGCATCACATCGCCGCGGCCACTTCAAGGGTCGCTCCATCCTCGAACTGCGCCTGACGGAGATGACGCTTAACGGCAATCAGTACGCTCTGGACACGCATGACAGCGTGCGGACGAAGAAGGGTAAGGGCAAGCGCACAGCGGGCTTCATTGGCGGTATGACCGGTGCAGGCATGCTGATCGGTGGCATCGCCACCGGCGGTGTTGGACTGGCCATCGGCGGCGCCGCAGGCGCCGGTGCGGGCACGTTACTGGCCGGCGCTACGGGCAATCGCGATATCTCGATTCCTGCCGAGTCCATCGTGCACTTCCGGCTCGCCGACCAACTCGTCGTGCAGAATCCATAGAGCGGCTTTATCGATCGTGTGATGCATCAACGAATCACACGATCGATGTTGGAATGAATCACCCCAGAATTGTCATCTCGACCGGAGGCGCGTTTTTTGCGCCGTAGCGGAGAGACCTGCAGATTGCCTGTACCGACACTACTGCCGACGCAGACAACCTGCAGGTCTCTCCGCTGTGCCTGACATGATGCCGTCTGCTTCGGTCGAGATGACAGATTTGGGTAGTCCGGAAAACACCCATTACACCATTCGTGAAATCGCTCTACCGTTTCACCGTCAACAAAATCTTGCTCGCCTCACCCGACTCCAGCAGATGCATGGCCTCGTCAAACTGTGCCAGAGGAAGCCGGTGTGTGATGACCGGCGCAAGATCGATCCCGCTCTCACGCAGCAGTGCCTCGGCCTGAAACCAGGTCTCGTACATCTTGCGGCCGTTGATGCCATGCACCGTCGCGCCTTTGAAGATGACGGCGTTGGCAAGATCGAGCTCCACAGGCCGTGATGGAATGCCCAGCAGGGATGCCCGTCCACCCATGCGCAACAGGCGAAATCCCTGCGCGATGGCGGAAGGATGGCCCGACATCTCCAGCAGCACATCGACGCCGTTGCCGCCTGTCGCAGCCTTCACCTGCTGCTCGACATCGCCGCTCGCGGGGTCGAGCAGCGTGCGTGCTCCCATGCGCCGAGCCAGTTCACGTCGTTGCGCATTCGGCTCAATGGCGAAGATGTGGGAGGCCCCACAGGCCTTCGCCACGGCGATGGAGAACAATCCGATAGGCCCGCATCCAGTGACCGCGACCGTCTGTCCGGCGATGGAGCCCGACAGCACCGTGTGCACTGCGTTGCCAAACGGATCGAAGAGCGAGCCGAAGTCGCGTGGGATCGCAGGGCTGAGCTTCCAGATGTTGCTCGCTGGAATGCGGACGTAGTCGGCGAACGCTCCATCGGCATCGACACCGAGGATCTTTACGAACTGGCATACATGCGCCTGCCCGCTGCGACACTGCAGGCAGTGGCCGCAGGCCACGTGCATCTCGGCAGAGACGAAGTCGCCGATCTGCAAGTCCTGCACGAGATCGCCGATAGCCGCTATGGTGCCGCAGAACTCATGCCCTGGAATGTAGGGAGGCTTGATGCGCGCCTGCGCCCACTCGTCCCAATGGTAGATGTGCAGGTCGGTGCCACAGACAGAGGCGGTCTCCACGGCAACGAGCACATCGTTCGGCCCAATGGCTGGAACCGGCATCTCGCGCATCTCCATCCCCGGCGCGGCGGCGGCTTTTACAAGGGCCTGCATGGTCTTCGGAATCATATTGAGCCTGGTACTCCATCTGTTGCGCGCCTGATTTGAAAAAGCGAGCGGCAAACACTACATGGTATCGTGCTTTCCTCATAGGAAGCAGTTCCCTATTGGGTGCTCGGCAACTCTAAAATTCTAAATGGATGGCATAACCACCCGATCAGGCACAAACCCAAGCCCCGAAGGGGCGACGCTATCACAGCCCAGGGTGAAACCCTGGGTAATGGAGTCTAAAAATGTTGAGCCCTGAAGGGGCGACCTATCGTGCTGCCACCGATAGATCGTGCTTTCAGCGCTCTGCTGCGAGTTGGCTCCATTTACACTAACCCCAGCGTGTTCATGAAGCTCCTTGCCGCCATCGCGCTTCTGGGGATGCCAGCTCTGCTGGCGCAAACCCCCGCGTCGCCCCCCGCCGAGCCCGATCAACAGCCAGATTCACAGGCGGCTTCCATCACCATCCACTCGTCGTTGGTGGTCGTTCCAGCGCTGGTCAAGACCAAATCAGGGCAACTGGTTTACACCCTTAAGGCCAACGATTTCATCCTCACCGACGATGGCATCGAGCAGAAGCTCACGCTCGAAGAGGACACCGGCAACCAGCCGCTGGCGCTCGTTGTCCTCGTCGAGACCGGCAGCGACGGCGCTCAACATCTAGCCGATTACCGCAACCTCTCACCCATACTCGACGACATGCTCGGCGGTGTCCCTCACCGTGTGGCCGTCGTCGGATTCGACAGTGAGCCGCAGTTGCTGCAGAACTTTACTCGCAACATAGACGGCGTGGCCGGCGTTCTCGCCGACCTCGATCCCGGCGACCAGAAGGACGCCATGTTCGATGCTCTTTCGTACGCCGTCGATATGCTGCGCAAACAGCCAACCACCTACCGGCGCGCGATTCTGCTGCTCAGTGAGACCATCGACCACGGCAGCCACACCACGCTAGAAGACGCGCTGAAAGCCATTAGCGACACCAACACCGCGATCTACAGCGTGGGTTTTTCCAGCACTAAGGGCGAGATCAAGCACGAGGCCTCGAAGCTTAGCTCGACAGAGCCCGGACCTCCTCACGGCTGCTTCAGCAAAGACCCCAACGCCGACCCGGCCACCTACGAAGGCCGCGCCACGCAAAACTTCGACTGCCTCGCCGAGCTCCTGCCACCGCTGCGGCTGGCGAAGATGGCTGAGATCGCGGCCCGCAACGCCCTGCGTTCCAACGCATCAGAGAACGTAGCCAAACTCACCGGCGGCGAACACTTCAAGTACAAGGACGCCAAGACGCTGCAGCGCGACCTCTTCACCATCTCCAACCACATCCCGAACCGCTATGTCTTAACCTTCCATCCCCAGTCGCCGCACCCGGGGCTGCATGCCGTCGACCTGAAACTGAAGAACTACACCGACCTCGTCGTAGAGGCCCGAAGCAGCTATTGGGTCGACGACGATACACCAGCGCCATCACCGCAGCCTGCGAACAAACCTTAGGGCGAGTCATCAACGGATCCTTACTTCAGATAGGCCCTGACCAGGTCGACCAGATCTTCGGCTAATTCGTGAGGTGGAACGGAACTCCGCTCGGGCGAGAGCAGGTGATGCCGTATGTGATCTTCAAGCACTTCGGCCATCAGACTGTTAATCCCACCGCGCACATTCGCCAGCAACATAAGAACATCGGCGCAGTCATCTCCTGTGGTGAGCGATCGTTCGATGGTATCGACCTGTCCGCGAATCCGTTTGATACGTGCCACAAGCTTCTGTTTCTCTTTGTCTAGTTCCGGCATGGAATCCTTATGTATATCCTAGGGGGGTATGATATAAAGTGACAGGTGAGGGGCATCCCTCGCAGGAGAGCTGCAACTATCTATAAGCAAAATTCCGCTCACCACATCATAGGACCTGTCATTGGAGCGCGTGAAACTACGGCCTGAACGGCGTGCCTCGATGCGCAAGGAGGAACGATGAACGACCCAGTCCCAAGCGAGCCTCCGCCTAGCCGGAGGCCAGTGGCAACTCCTCGCTGCATGTGAAACCGCACAATGCGCTTCGCTCGCAGCATGAGAGTCTCCGCTCACAGCGCGAGCTTCCCGAACAAGCTCCGTAACAACTGAAGGCCTGCATGGTCAGGCGCAATACTCACTGGCGAGCCCTGCAGAGGCTCCGCCAGAATGCTCGACGTGTGTCTAAAACGTCGCGGAGACGTACTATGTCGTTTTTATGTAAATCGCACCCAATCCTTAAGGGGATCCATGGCTTCCCACAGCCTTTCCGCCGTATCTCCCTCTTGCTTTTGTTCCTCGCCTGCACGTTTTCACCGCAGCTTCTCGCCGCGCAAACAGGAGGCCGCATCGCGGGTGCGGTCAAAGATGCGAGCGGCGCACTGATCCCCAATAGCCAGGTTGTACTGGTGAATCCAGCAAACGGAGTGAAGCAAAATGCTGTGACCGGGAACGATGGCGTCTTCACCTTTGCAGCCGTTCCCGTAGGTCAGTATGAACTCGATGTGACAGCCGATGGCTTCAGCCCCTATCGGCAAACCGCGAACTTGAAGATCGATGTAAACACTGCCCTGACGATCGATGTGGTTCTGCAGGTCGCCGATGCCAACCAGACCATTAACGTGATCGAGAATACTGCCGAAGTCCACACCACCGACACGCAGATCGGGCAGACGATCGAGAGCAAGCAAGTGGTCGATATTCCCCTGAACGGACGGAGCTACACAGACCTGCTCGCGGTGCAGGCCGGCGTCTCGCCCGTTACAACCAGTGGAGCCGGCAACAGCAGCTCCGGGGGCGGCTTCGGTACGGTGCCTGCCGCAGGAGAGGCCAACACAGGGCAGTTCTCTATCAACGGCCAGCGCGAATCCGACAACGCCTTCTATCTCAACGGTGTGAGTGTGGAGGAGACCATCGGACAGCAGGCCGGAATCATCCCCAACCTCGATTCGATTGCGGAGTTCCGCATTCTTTCGAGCAATGTAGACGCGGAGTATGGCAGCTTCACAGGCGGAATCATCAACGTCGTCACTAAATCCGGCACGAACAGTTACCACGGAAACATCTTCGAGTTCTTCCGCAATACTCATCTGGACGCGCGAAACTACTTCTCGCCAGAACGCGCAGCCTTTCACCAAAACCAATATGGTGGCACCTTCGGAGGCCCGATTCATCCTGACAAGATCTTCTTTTTTGCGGACTACCAGGGGCAGCGTTACATTCAAGGCATCGAGACCGGCTTCGTCAGCGTGCCTTCGATGGCGAATCGCAACGGAGATTTTGGCGCGGCTTCTGCGTTTACAGGAACAGTCAATGGTTCCTATCTTGCCCAGATTCTTACGCAGCGGCTTGGCTATCAGGTCACACAGGGAGAACCGTTCTCCAAAGTTTTTCCGAACGGCATCGTTCCAAGAAATGCATGGGGAGCAGCCCCCACGCGAATGTTGCAGTACATCCCTGAACCCAACGTCGGTGTAAGCCAGTTTTCGACGGGTGCGTATAAAGAGCGCATCAACGATAACAAGGCTGCGGGCCGGGTGGACTTCAACTCCACGCACCTTGGCACGTCCTCGATCTACTACTTCAATGATCGATATAACCTCGACAATCCCTATCCCAGCGGACTCGGTGGCGCGACGCTCCCAGGCAATGGCTTTGCGTATGACGCAGCATCCTTTGGCACCGACCAGACTCTCGTCTTCAGCAACATCCACACATTCGGTGTCAAAGCCGTCAACGAGGCCCGCTTTGGCATCACGCGCCTCGATAACAATATTGGTGTACCCAAAGGTGGAGTGGGTGTCACACTCGCCGATCAGGGCATTCAATCCGGAGGTGAGGGTATTATTCAGGGCTTCCCCTCTCAGGCGGGAGTAGAGGGCCTCTTCTTCAATGGTTTCTCCATTGGGACCAATCCTTTTTCACTCGTTCAGGTGAACAGTAACTACGATCTGTCTAACTCGCTTACACGCACAGCTGGCAACCATACGTTCAAGTTCGGTGGGCGTTACATCTGGTATCGCGTCAAACAGGATCCGAATCTCGTGGCCAATGGCACCTACTCCTTCTTTGCCTCTGGCAATCAAACTACGGGGAACGACTACGCGGACTTCCTGCTCGGTCTACCTGACTTTTATTCTCAACAATCCTCGCCGAGCTTCTATGAACGGGCAGCAAACGGCGACTTATTCGCGCAAGACAGCTATCGCATTCGTCCGAACCTTACCTTCAACTATGGCCTGCGTTGGGATTACGTCACGCCATGGGCGGAGAAGTATCACCAGATAACGACCTTTGTCCTGGGAGCGCAATCCCAGACCTTTCCAGGAGCTCCTCAGGGTTATCTTGTTCCCGGCGATGTCCTTCCGGATGGGCACAAGATTCCTGCCGGGATCGCTCCGACGCCCCTGGATAACTTCTCACCCCGCTTCGGCGTAGCGTATTCTCCCAGCGCCTCCAGTGGCTTTCTGGGGGCACTTACGGGTGGTCCTGGAAAGACAAGTATCCGGCTGGGTGGAGGGCGATTTGTCACTGCACCCCAGGGACTCACCGTCGCTTATCCAACCGGCAATCCGCCGTATGGGCTGACCTATACCAGCCCGGAATCTCCGATTATGGAGACACCCTTCATTGGCGCGCTTTCGGGCACACAGTACCTGCAACAGTTTCCGGTTCAAGTGCCTTCCTACAACGTCTCTCCGACCAATCCGGATAAATCCGTCGATTGGAGCCGCTATTACCCGATCAGCGGAGCCGGTAGTGTCTATTACAAAAACAAGACCGGTTATGCCATGCAGTACGACCTCACCGTTGATCGGCAGATCGGCGCCAATTCGCTTCTTAGTATTGGCTACGTCGGCTCACTGGGAAGGCACCTTCTGACGGTTCGAAGCGCAAACCCCGGTAACCCCGCGCTCTGTCTTAGCCTCAGTCAATCTTCAGAGGTCGCGCCCGGCTCTCCGACCTGTGGGCCATTCGAGGAGAATCTGGTCTTTACTCGCGCGAATGGAACGGTCGTCAATGGAACGCGTGGACCCTTTCCGAACCAGATAGGCACCGACGCGTACTACGAAAATATGGGTGACTCGGAGTACAACGCCCTGCAGGTAACGCTCAAGCGAACCACGGGACCGCTAAGTTTTCTTGCCAGCTACACCTACTCCAAGTCGTACGATCAGACTTCCAGTATTCAGGAGCAGGTTGATCCCTACGACTACCATCGGCTCGATGGCATCTCGGCTTTCGACCTCAAGCATGACTTCGTCGTGAGTTATAACTACGACCTGCCGATCGATCATCTATTCCATCCGAACCGCTTCACAAGCGGCTGGGCGTTATCAGGGATCACCCGCCTGGCTTCCGGATTGCCGGTTACGTTTGCAAGTTCAAGCGATAACTACCTCGTGCAGGTCCAGAACAATGGCGTCAATGCGACAAGTATCGATATGCCCAACTACGATGGCACGGGCTACAAGCTCAATCACAATCCTCGCAATGGCAAGCCGTACTTCAACATCTCTGCGTTCACGCCAAATGCTCTGGGAACACAGGGGAACTCGAAGCGCCGCATGTTCTACGGCCCGGGTATCGACAACTACGACATGGCGCTCCATAAGGTGACCAACTTTACCGAAACACGCTCTCTTGAGCTTCGGCTGGAGATGTTCAATGTGTTCAACCACGCGCAGTTCTACCCGAATGGATCGGTCGACGGAAATATTGGAGACACTTCTTTCGGCCAGGTTTTGCGGGCTGCCGATCCACGCATCGGACAAATCGCAGCGAAACTCCGGTTTTAACAGAATGAGGGAGGCGCCGCCTCCCTCATTTGTGAGATCAAGAGAACGGAGAAAGACATGATCGGAATCAGTACAGTTCAATTTGCTCTTCGTTTGTTGCTCGCGATTGCGATGGGTGCATTAGTCGGGCTGGAACGGCAATGGCGTCAGCGCATGGCCGGAACCAGGACAAATGCTCTTGTAGCTGCCGGTGCCGCGGCGTTTGTGATGTGCGGTTTGCTGCTGGACAATGATCCCTCTGCAAGAGGTCGAATCGTCTCCTATGTCGTCTCGGGCGTCGGGTTTCTTGGAGCGGGAGTCATCTTCAAAGAGGGTGGGAACGTACGCGGACTTAACACCGCTGCCACGATCTGGTGCTCGGCGGCAATAGGTGCCTTGTCTGGACTGGGTTCTCTCAATCTTGCCTTGGTTCTGGCAGCGGCCGTACTGCTTACCAACATGGTGCTGCGCCCACTCGCCTATCGCCTGCATCCTGTTCTTCCGGAAGCCACTCCAGTGGAGACGCTGTATGAAATCCGCGTGGCCTGCAGGGTATCCGGTGCAGCGCACATTCGCTCGTTGTTGCTTTCGACGATCAACAATCTGCCCGTGACGCTTCAGTCGATCCACGGCGAACACGATGATGTGGACGACCAGACGCACATCCGAGCAGAAGTCATGACTGCTGGCCGGAACAATGAGGCTCTGGAACAAGTCGTAATGCGGCTCTCGATGGAAGATGATGTCTCCAACCTAAGCTGGTCGGTTGTTCAAGCCTCAATGGAGTAAGACGATGAACAAAACACTCTCAGTACTTGAACGCCGCAATCAACGCATTGCCGCGCGGCTTCGGCGCATTCAGGGGCAGCTCGCCGCCCTGGAGCGGTCTCTGAATGCAGAACCCGATTTCACACTCCTGCTGCAGCGAGTTGCTGAGTGACTTGGCGATTTTGCGCAAGTCGACAGCCCACAATCGTCAGCTCGATCAAGGCACATGTTTGCATTGTTAGACAACATGTAGCTAGACGGCAGACCCTCTGACAAATGTGCCGCGGCCCTTCTCGCGAATGACGTAACCTTCCATGCGAAGCTCGTAAAGAGCCTGCCTCACTGTCAGGCGGTGGACCTCAAACGCGGCCCCAAGCTTTGCTTCCGATGGAATCAGATCGCCGGCGACAAGTTCTCCATGTTCCATTCGATCCAATAGCAGATCTTTGATCTGTTGGTAGAGCGGAACGAAGCTCTGACGATTCAGGCTGCAATCTGTAATGGCCACTCTCTCGGGCCGGTTCGCATGGTGCGCCAAATCTTCCTCCTCTTCACGGCAGGTCCGTGCGTTACGTCTTGGGCACAAGGCTCTCAGTCGCCCCGCAAGGCGATCATGGGATCTATCTTCGCTGCGCGCGTCGCAGGAAGAGCAGATGCTGCGAGCGCAAACGACAACATGGCGAAAGCAGAAAGCGTTAGCACCAGTGGATCGAACGGGCTGACTCCAAAGAGAAAGGAACGCAAAAGATGAGATACGGCTGTTGCGGCCAGGAGTCCTAAGAGACATCCGATCGCGCCGAGCTTCGCGGCGGAGAGAAGAACAAGGTGGAGTACCCCCTGGCGCTGACAGCCGAGCGCCATACGTATCGCCATCTCCTGCTCTCGCAAAGCAACCGAAAATGCGATGACGCTATAAATCCCCAGCACAGCCAGCAGTAACGCAATCGTCGCAAAGGCTGAAATCAGCACAGTATTGAACAAGCGCGGAGCTTCGCTACCCGAGATCACGTGCTCCATCGTCTGCATCTCGATAAGGGGGAGCTGAGGATCGATACTTCGTACTGCTGCGCGAAGCGAGTTCTCCATTTGCTCGGGAGGTAAGTCGGTGTGCAATACGATATATCCGTAGGTTGCGGTCAACTCACCAGCCGAAGCAAAGGCCCCTTCTGAGACGACTAGTTGGGCTGCAGGTTGATAGAACTGTTCTGCAGTCTCGCCATCGGGCGATCCGAGCTTTACGTCATCCACTATGCCCACTACCGTCAACCAGGGAGTCGGAGTCTCTGGCATACCGCGGCGCAGCCGTTTTCCGATAGGGTTCTGACCGGGCCAGAAATGTTCGGCCAACTTCCGGTTCACGATCGTAACGGGTTGAGAATCCACTTTGTCTGATTCCGTGAAGAATCGTCCCCGCAGCAAGCGGATCCCGAGCGCCTGAAAGGGATCGCCCTGCATCTGCGATACCGTTGCCATATTCAGTCCCGCGCCTTTCTGCGGGACATGCCCTTCCACAATGATTGAGAGCCCTCCGCCATCACCTACAGCGGGCAGTGAGGAGGAGATGCCCGCAGCTTTGATCCCAGGCAGTTGCCGTAGATTCCGAAGCAAGGCGTCCGTAAAGCCATCGACTGCAGACTGAACCCTATATCGCTCATGGGGGAGGATATAAAACGCGGAGAGCGTGTGGTCCACCCGAAAGCCAAGGTCGACCTGGCGCATCTTCTCAAAGCTGCGCAATAGCAACCCGGAAGCCGAGAGTAGAACCAGTGCGACGGAGATCTCCGCAACAACGAGCATGGAACGCAGCCTCCCGTGTCCACTACCCGGAGTGCCGGTTCGTCCACCCTCCTTCAAGGTCTCGTTTACGCTGGTCCGTATGGCTGCGAATGCAGGCGCTAGTCCGCAGACTAGACCTGTCACGACGGCGAGGCCAAGAGCAAAGGCGATGACAGGCCAATCCAATGAGATCGCGTGGATTCGCGGCAATGTCTCCGGCAGCAGGCTGATGCCGATCCGAATGCAGGCCGCGGCAAATACTAATCCGACTAGACCTCCGGTGATACTCAACACCAGGCTTTCCACCATGGCTTGCCGCAGAATCATAGCGGCGCGTGCGCCCAGAGCAAGACGAACGGCAATCTCTCTCCTCCTGCGAATCGAGCGCACCAGAAGCAGGCCAGCCAGATTCGCGCATGCGATCAGCAAAACAGTTGCCACTGCAATCAGCAGCGTATGCACCAACGGACGGGCCTGTGCCACGGTGTCTTCCTGCAAGAGCTTCACGTTGGATCGAATACGAAGACTTCGCATAAACCCCGGATAGTTACGCATCGTCTCTTCAGCTACCACCTGGGCATCGTTCTGTGCTTGTGCAGGCGTAATTCCAGGTTTAAGTCGCCCCACCATACGAGAGTTCCAGGATGCCGCGAAGCCCGCGGTGAATTCCTCTGGCTCAGGGCTTAGCGGAACCCAAAGTTCACTTCTATTTACGTGGCCGGGCGGCAGGGGAAACTCAAAATCAGGAGGCATGACCCCGATCACGAGATAAGGCTTGCGATCAAGAAGAATCTTCGTCCCAAGAATCTTCTCGTCGCCATGAAAGCGTTCGCGCCACATGCCATAACTTAGTACGGCTACTAGCTGATCCTGATCGTCTTCCTGCTGGGAAAACCAACGCCCCAAAAGCGGCGCGATAGCCAGGGCCGGAAATACCTCTCCGCTCATTCTCGTCGCATCGACACGCACCGGGTCTCCGGTACCGGACAGCTCAAAACCTTTCCCCTGATAGCCGCCGAGGTGGAGAAAGCTATGCGTGTCGCGCATATAGTTGCGGATATCTGGAGCAGTGACGCTAGCTTGGTCCCAGGACGATCCGGCGAGATTATCGCCAAGGATAACCAGGTGATCGGGATCGGCAAACGGAAGCGGGCGCAGCAAAACTCCTTCGACGATCGAGAAGACGGCAGTCGTAGCGCCAATTCCGAATGCCAGCATAAGAATTGCCGTGAGAGTAAATCCTGGAGATTTACGCAACTGCCGCAAGGTATATTGCACGTCCATCACAGTGCTGGCCAGACCTTGGTAGGCTCGTTCGTTGCGGTGCAGTTGCTTCACCTGCTCCACTCCTCCATAGGCGCGCCTGGCCGCTCGTCGGGCCTCTTCTGGAGTCACGCCTCGATCCAGAAAGTCGTCTTCCAACAACTGAAGATGAGCAGTAATCTCCCTATCCAACTCGGCTTCTGCTTTGGAATTGGCGAAGAGGCCAAAGAATCTGAGAAAGATGCGCCTTAGATATCTCATCTTTAGGACTCCTCAACGAGAAGCTTTTCGACCAGACCAGCCATCCTTCTCCATCGCTGGGTTTCTTTGCCAAGCGCGTTCTGGCCGGTCCGGGTAATTGCATAGTATTTAGCTTCCCGGTTGTTTTCCGTTTTCCCCCAGGTGCCCTTGATCCATCCGTATTGCTCGAGACGTACCAGTGCTGGATAGAGCGTGCCTTGATTGAGATTGAGAAGATTGCCGGAGACTTGCTCTAGCCGCTTTGCTATCTGGTAGGCGTGCTGTGAGCCCATGCTGGCAAGAGTGCGCAGGACAATGAGATCTAGCGTTCCTTGAAGAAGTTGAATCGAGTCGTTCTCTCTACTTGACATCCCAGTGATCTCTCTTTATGAAAGAGTCATTCTTTGTCTACTTGTTTGTCAAGTGAAATGTGCCCAAACGCTAATTGCAGGTGATCAGAACCAAGTCATGACTGACATTCTGGGGGGGGGGATATTCTGCCGGGCTGTTCGGGAAAGGATGGGATACTTCAGTTTCAACAGGGCGTGCCTTATGAATAAGTGCACTCGGCGGGTGTAGTGCTCGACGCGCTCTTCGGCTTACAATCTGGACACACGGGTTTCCATCCCCTCTCAAGTACATCCAGGAGTTCGTCATGCGCGTTGCCGCCGTTGTTCTTCTTGCCGTTTCCGCACTCAGCGCCTCCGCGCGGTCTACGCACGATCCGCGCCTTGCCGGCGGTTACAAGGCGAATCAAGGCGGCTGGACGTATGTCCATCTTGCCGGCACACCGGAGCAGATTGGTTTTCAGCACGGGTACTTGCTCGCCAAAGAGATCGATGACAACGTTCACGTCTATGCGGTAGAAGCGCCGAACCTCGATCAAAAGGATTGGTCGTTCTTTCGCGAGGCCGCGCGCACCATTCTGTGGCCGCACCTCGATCCCGAGTATCAGGCTGAGCTCAAGGGGATCGCCGCAGGGCTCAAGGCCGCAGGCTCAAAGACCGACCTTTGGGATGTCGTAGCTATCAATGGAAATGAAGAGCTAACCGGCTACTACTTGCCGATGCTCAATGCGCAACAGCAGAAGCCCAACCCACCCGCGGCTGCAGCCCCCGGCAAGTGCAGCGCATTCATCGCCACCGGCTCTGCCACCAAGGACGGCAAGATCGTGATCGCGCACAGCAACTGGTCGAGCTATGCGGAAGGCGAGCGCTGGACCGTCGTCTTCGACATCGTCCCTGCGAAGGGACAGCACATGCTGATGGACGGCGCGCCCGGTTTCATCACCAGCCAGGATGACTTCGGCGTCAATGCCGCCGGTCTGATGATCACCGAGACTACGCTGCCTATGGCCGCGGGCTTCGACGTCAACGGCGTCCCGGAGTTCGAGCGTTCGCGCAAAGCCATGCAGTATGCGAACTCCATCGACGAGTACGCCGAGATCATGCGCAAGGGCAACAACGGCGGCTACGCGAACTCCTGGATGATCGGCGATCGAAAGACTGGCGAGATTGCTTACCTCGAGCTCGGCCTCAAGCACACACCTCTCAAGCGCAAGAAGGATGGCTACTTCGTCAGCGCGAACTACGCATGGGACCCCGATGTGATCCGCGACGACACGCCCGGCTTCGATCCAAAGAACATGTCGAGCTCGATGAACGCGCGGCATGTGACCGCTGAGGCTTTTGTGCAGAAGCATTATGGACAGCTGGACACAGCCCTTGCGGAAGCGTATCTCTCCGACCACTACGATAGCTACGAGAAGAAAGTGGACGCCGGCAAACGTTCGCTTTGCGGCCACGAAGAGCTCTCCACGGAAGGCGAACCGGTCTGGGGCAATCCGCCATTCTCACCTTCGGGCGCAGTCACCGGCAAGGTCATGGATGCCGACATGGCCGCCAATATGAGCTTCATCGCACGCGCTGGCCATCCCTGTGGCGAAGACTTCATCGCCGCTCCGTTCCTTGAGAAGCATTCGGAGTTTGCGTGGCAGAAACCAATTTTGCACGACATGAAGGCCGGACCATGGACGACGTTTTCGGCGGGTGAGTTTGCACCGTCTACAGTCGCGCAGAGATGATCGACATCCTTCACTGCTATCTGACCTAACTTCAGTGGAAGACAACAACCAGCGGTTTGCCGGTGTCGCTGACTGTAGCGGCCCATCCCAGCTTGGTGTGTTCGAGCGCTGCACTGTGTCCGTCGATGCTGACCTGTGTCGCCGAAGACGTCCAGCCAACAGCTTCAATGCGAAACGCTGTCCACCACGGAGTAAAGTTGCCTTCGCGCTTTGGGATATCAACACTCAGTGAGCCATCTGCACCGACGCTGCAGGTGAAGTGCAGGCGCAGGTACGCGCCCTTGCGGTAGTCGAAACTCATACCGTCGTCCTGGTAGAGATCGCCATGGCAGTTATCGCCAGGAAATACGCGCAGGGTTAGCGGTCCGCTGGGCTTTTCGTCGGTGGACTGTACCAGCGGCTGCATCGGAATAATCGACCCTCCGCGAACGTAGAGCGGCAGATCTCCCGGGCCGGGCTGTACCGTGATCGGGGGCAACGCAGGAGTGGCCGTTGCCGTCGGATCACGGATTTCGAGATCGCGCGTGCCGATGGAAGCGCGCCGGTCAAGCTTCTCGCCGGTCCAGTAGTTGTACCAGAGGCCCGACGGCAGGCTGACGGTGTAGGGCGCAACCTCTTCCGGTGAGGGGGAGTCTGCCACCAGGATCGACGACCCAAAGAAGAACTCGCCTGGAGCATCCTGGTCGAGCGGATGATCGTCGCTCGTTGCATGCGGGAACTCCAGAAAGAGTGGACGGAGAATCGGAACGCCATCGCGTGAGGTCTCCTCGGCGGTGGTGTAGAGATAGGGCATCAGCCGGTAGCGCTCTTCAATGTAGCGGCGGCGAATGTCTTCCTGCACCGGGCCATCGACCCATGGTTCATGGTCGCGCGTGCCTTTGGCGGCGTGGTCGCGGTCGATGGGTTGGAACGCGGCCAGCATCAACCAGCGTGTGAGCAGATCGGGCGGTGGTGAACCGGCAAAGCCGCCAACATCCGCACCAGACATGGAGAAACCACTCAACCCAAGGTTAAGAATCTGTGGAGTCGTTTGGCGAAGGTGGTTCCAGGTCGACGAGTTGTCGCCGGTCCAGGTTGCTGCATAGCGTTGGCCGCCGGCATAAGTGGCGCGAGTCAGTACAAAGGGCCGCACATTAGGCTGAAGCGCGAGCAGGCCATCCCGCGTGCCACGCGAGTTCTCCAGGCCGTACACATTGTGGATCTCGAGGTGTGTTGCGGTCCGCGGCGCGAAGCCGGGATCCTCGATGCGGTGCTGCACATCGTCTGGCATGGTTTTGCTGGGATAGACAAAGACGGCTGGCTCATTCATATCGTTCCAGAAGCCAGCAACCCCATCGTCGACGAAGTCCTTGTAAAGTGTGCCCCACCATTCGCGTGTCTGTTTGCGAGTGAAGTCAGGAAAGACGGAAGGGCCCGGCCAAACGGGACCTACATAATCCTGTCCGTTGTGTTTTACGAAGTGGTCGCCCGCTTTGCCGGTGTCGTAGGCCATATAGCCTTGGTTGGGCAGATAGGCGATGTGTGGATCGGTGATGAGAACTGTGTGGAAGTGCTCTGCTGCAAGTTCGTGAATGAGACCAGGGAAATCGGGGAAGCTCGCGGAATCAATGGTGAAGGGACGATTGTGGTTCTGGTAATCGATGTCGAGATAGATTGCGTCGGAGGGAATCTTGTCGGCACGCAGGCGTGAGGCGATCTCTTCTACCCTGGTGCGCGGTATATAGGTATAGCGCGACTGCTGAAAGCCGAGTGCCCAGAGCGGCGGCAGCGGTGTTGGGCCGGTGAGCCAGGCATAAGTCTCGACGACGCGTTTCGGCTCGGGGCCATAGAGCAGGTAGTAGTCGAGTGGGCCGTCCGGAGCGCTGAAGGTATAGCGATCGGCGCGCTCGTGGCCGAAGTCGAAGTAGGTACGGAAGGTGTTGTCGAAGAGAATTCCAATCGTCCGGCCGCCGTGCATCTCCAGGAAGAAGGGAATCGACTTGTAGATAGGGTCAGTCGACTCCTGCCAACCGAAGGTGTCGCTGTTCCACATCACAAAAGATTGACCGGCACGGTCCAGCGGGCCGGGCTTGTCGCCGAGGCCGAAGAAGTGGTCGTCGCCGGTCTTCTGCTTGCTCACCTTGAACCCAGTCCCATCCCACCCAACCGGAGCCGCGTCACTTTGAAGCACGTTCCCGGCGAGATCGGACACAGACACACCAAGATTGGCATCCACTGCTATGCGCAGCGCCGAAGTGCTGAAGCCCGCAGCTTCAGAGGTAACCGAGACACGCGCCTTGCGGGCCTCCGGCAGCACGGCCCAGGAGGCGTCTTCGGCAGGATGCCCCTTGGGATAGATTCGTACCCGAAGAACATCCGGCCGCATGGCGTCGATCATTAGCGTCGATGCCGCATTCGAGAGTTCAATGCCGCTTGCCGTATGCGCAAGTCCCTGCAGTGGCTCGGTGACAGCTTTGGGGCTGCTGAGCGTAGCTGGCGCGGATTGAGCGATTGAGCTCGTGTTAAAGATCGCCAGAGAAAGAGCACAGGCGGCGAGGTAGAACAGATTCTTCGTCGGGGCCAAAGCAGACATGGGTGTAAGAGTCTGCATTCACTAGGCATCACCGCAATGCAAGATGCGCCCTCAGTTGCTCATTTTTGAATCAACAGATAAGCGCTTTTCGATCAGTAAGTTATCGCAATAGATAAAGGTGTATAGGGGGCTTGCCGAGTTACTTTACGTCGAGTGAGTAGAAGTTTCCGGCAAAGATGCGGGCGCGAATCAGCGGCGTATTGTCCTGGGTCAACCCGCCGAAGACGTAGTCCACTGCATCGTTCTCACGCGAGTCCGCGAGCCGGACGACCTCCTGCACGTGGCCCTCGGGGATGCTCACACGATAGATGGGCTGTGCAGGGTCGAGCGAGCCATGCACGTAGAGGGAGCGGCTGTCCGACGACCAGACCGGGTCGGCGCCAGAGGGAACGGAGAGCGCTTTCCAGGTGTGGTTCGCAACGTCGTAGAGCCGGACCTGCCGTTGGTCGAGTGTGAGCGCGGCGATGTAACGGCCGTCAGGCGACCAGCGTGGGCTGAAGAGTCCATCCGATGCCGGGACCTGCTCCACCTGGTTTGTCGGAAGGTGGAGTATATGCAGAGTGCGTGCGGCGTTTTCTTTGCCCATGGCATCGTTGATGCGGCCAAAGACAAGCGATAGGCCGTCGGGCGACCAGGAGGGGTCGGCGGCGTTGCGCGATTCCTTCAAGAGCGGGGTGAGGTCATTCCCGTTCGCACCGACCCTGTAAATCTGCCACGCCTTGCCAGGTTCTCGCGCCATTAGGGCGAGTCGAGAGCCGTCGGGCGACCACTGTGCCAGGAAGACATCCAGGGTGTCTGGTGTAAGCTGCAGCTTCTCTGTTCCATCCGCGCTTGCCCGCCAGAGTTGGCCGCCGCTGTCGGTCCAGGCGACCCATTTGCCGTCGCGAGTGTAGTCGATACGAAACGCTGAGGAGAGGAAGCCTTTTTCAGGGACGAGTTCTCCGTTGGGAGTCACTCGTTCCAGCTCCGAGCGCGCATCGACGCCCAAAAAGAAGACACGGCTGCTGTTGGGCGCGGCGACGGGAGATTGGAATTCGAGTGGCCCGTCGGTCAGCCGCACCGGGTTCTTCGTCGATTCGCCGGAGAGTTTCCAGAGATCCGTGTTGCCGCCATGCGAGGACTGGAAGACAAAGGAGCGGCCACTGTTGGTCCAGATGCCGCAGCACTCGGACGACGGATTGGTGAACCCCGCAAGCACTGGCACCGGCTTGCGGTCCGAGGCGGAGAGCTGCCAGAGCGAAAGGGTATGCGCGATCGGATCGATCATGCTGAACCGAAGCAGCTTGCCGTTTGGTTCCCAGCGCAGCCAAAAGGCGCGGCCTGGCAGCGAGGCATAGAGCTCGGGTTTATTGCCGGTCAGGTAAAGATCGTTGCCGTTGGCATAGAGAATCTCTTTACCGTCGGGCATCCATGTAGCATCATGAGCCAGGGTGTTGCCCACACGCAGGGGAGAGCCCCCAATAGTAGGCACTACCCAGAGCGGCTGCTCGGATTCTGGGGAGAGGTGGTCGCGCAGCAGTAGTCGCGAACCGTCGGGGGAGATATCGCCCAGCGCCGGACTGGCGACCTCGGACGGAATGCTCATAGGAGCAACGGAGCCGCCCGAGAGTGACACTACTGCCAACCCCGCATGGCCGTTCTCGAGCGTCGGCGCGAACAAGCGAACGCCATCGGTCGCGCTCGCCATGTGATTTTCAATGGTGTTGACGCTGGGTGCCAGGTGACCGTCATGGGTGATCTGCGTGATGTGCGGCGGAGCTGTGGTGGAGCGCGAAGAGCCCACGAAGTAGCCGACTGCAGCCATCGAAACGAGGCCGATTGTGGCAATCGCCCATCTGTAAGGACGGGCGACTGAGGTCTGAACTCTTTGAGTAATCCCGCTACTGGTCGAATCCGGCTTGCTTTGGACGCCTGCAGTAGCGAGCGTCGCATCGTTTAAGGGAGATACGTCTCCGGCAGGAAGTGTTGTGTTCCACTCTGAGGCCGATCGCGCCGGATCTGTGGCAGACTGCTGCGCGGGGACACCTTCTGCAGGAAGGTAGCCGACCGGGGCGATGAAGCGATAGCCGCGTCGCGCGAGGGTTTCAATAAAGCGGGGATTCTCGGCGGAGTCGCCCAGGGCCTCCCGGATTTTATTGATGGCTGTGCCTAACGAGTGGTCGAAGTCAACGACCGTATCCTTGCCCCAAAGCCGAAGCTGAAGCTCCTCGCGCGAGACCACCTGGCCCGGGCGTTCAATCAATGCGGTAAGGACCTTAAACGGTTGGCCTTGCAGCTTGATGCGAAAGCCGGCCTTCCAAAGTTCGCCGGCCTGAAGATCAACTTCATAGAGACCGAAGGTGAGTCTCGAATTGGCAACCGGCGTCTGCATCGGATATGAAATAGGTGCGTCATAAACTTTATCACTACGGGCACGCACTTGTTATCGGATGATTAACCGGATCTAAGTTGTTGTTGTATAGGTGGTTAGCTGTGGATGAAAAATTGAAAGACAAAGGGACCCGAAAGGATTGCGCTGATGCGAGAGATTCTTCGAAGGTGTGCGACGTAGCTTGACAGTCCATCATTTGCGCGCCCTGAGAGGGCACAGGGACTGAGAGCTCTTTTTGGAGGCACGACCATGCAACGAATCTTTGGATCGAGTTCGACGGGGAAAATGATATTCCGCGCACTCCTCACAATATGCCTACTGGCGGGATGGTCCATCCTGCAGGCCCCCTTGGAAGCACAGACCGATACGGGAAGCGTCGCTGGAACGGTGACGGATTCGACCGGCGCAGTGATTCCTGGTGCAAACGTTACAGCTACAAGTACAGACAACGGACTCAAGCTCACTGCGCAATCGAGTAGTTCGGGCGAATTCAAAATTCTTGCCGTACCTCGCGGTCACTATACGGTCTTGATCGCAGCAAAGGGTTTTCAGTCACAGTCGGAGGCGGTAACGATTACCGTCACCACTACGCAGAATCTGATCATCCAACTGATGCCCTCCGGGGGAGCGACAACCATAGAGGTTACCGCCGCCACCCCGCTACTCAACACCGCCGATGCCAGCATGGGTGCGACCATTCAAGGTGCGCAGGTAACGGAACTTCCGCTGAATGGCCGCAACTTCAGTAACCTTGCCCTGCTGACCCCCGGCGTGACCCGTGGTGCGTATGGCGACTCGGCCAGCGGCGGTGGCAGTTCGAATACCACCGAAACAATACGCAATAACGAGAGCGGCAGCGCCGCACTCTCTGTTAATGGCCTTCGCCCCCAGGCGAACAACTACATCCTGGATGGCGTGGACAACAACGACGGTCTGGTCAACACAGTTTTGTTTTTCCCCTCAATCGATGCGACGCAGGAATTCAAGGTCGATACCAGCGTAGCCCCTGCCGAGTATGGCCGTGCGGGCGGAGCCATCGTCGTCAGTTCTATCAAGTCCGGCACCAACCAGTTTCACGGCTCGGTCTTCGAGTTTTATCGCAGTAGTCACTTCGATTCAAACCCGAATTATCGGTTCAACAATGCTCCAACCACACCAGCCTCCTCCTTCAATCGCAACCAGCCTGGGTTCTCCGTGGGTGGCCCCCTCATCAAAAATCATCTCTTCATCTTTGGCGACTATCAGGCGCTGCGCGAAGCTCTTCCCGTGGCCCCACATTACTTGACCGTTCCAACTGCACTGATGCGCACGGGGAACTTTACTGAACTGGAAAATGTAGCAATGTCCAACGGGTCTGGCTACCAGAGCAACTATCCACGGTGCACGCCGGGCAATATTCCTGGTACGAGCAATCCCATTGCAGGCTCGACCAGCCCCGGTTTGATTTACGATCCCACCACCTGCCAGCCATTCGCCGGGAACATTATTCCTACAGCCCGTCTCAATCCGGCTGCGGTTAACTACCTCAACGCGTATCCAATGCCCACGAGAACGGATCGCTACCTTCAAAACTATCTCGACACGCAGTCGGAGTCTAACAAGTACAACACCTTTGACGTTAGGCTTGATTGGAACGCCACATCTAAAGATTTAGCATTTTTCCGCTACAGTTACGACAATTCGGTTAATTCCAAGACCTCAGAGTTCGCTAACCTTCCGGCGGGCGGAGGAACTGGCACCAATCCTACCCATGCTCGCGGCTATGACCTGGGTTACACGCACATCTTTTCACAGTCCATTGTGAATGAGGCACATATTGCGTATAACCGCGACAACTATGGGTACACGCCGCCGATGTATGGCGACTATGTATCAAAAAATCTTGGCATCGTGAATGCCAACATCAATATGGAAACTACCGGTGGCGCCCTGATTGGTGGATATAAAGGCGATCTGGAATATACCGGTGACTATGGTCTGTACTCAGTTCCTCAAAATACCTATGAAGCGACCGATTCAGTAAGCGTGTCGCATGGAGACCATTCGTTCAAATTTGGCGGGACATTTATTCGCCGCCAGGTGGAGTATTTCAATCCGCAGGAGGGAAAGGGCTACTTCTGGATCGACGGGTTGAACGGCAATACGGTCGACTTTACTGGCTATGAAGTTTCCGAGTTGTTGGCCGGTGGCGTCGATAACTACGAAATAGGCTCGCAGTCAGGCTACTTCGCCAATATTGGTCAGGAAGACGGTATCTTCGGGCAGGACGACTGGCGCGTGAACCATCGCCTAACGCTCAACCTTGGTGTTCGCTGGGATTATCTGTCGCATCCCTATGAAGCACACAATCAGCAGGCCGCCTTTGATGTTAAAACCGGTACGGTCCTGATCGCAGGAAAGAATGGTGTGTCTGACAGCATCATCAATCAGGACTACCACGCCTTTGCTCCACGCTTCGGCTTCACGTATGACCTATACGGAAACGGAAAGGCCGTACTCCGTGGCGGATACGGCATCTTCTACTTCCTGGACTATGGCGGTATCGACAATCAACTCGGCGAGCAAGCTCCATTCGGTGGCAGCAATAGCTATCTGGCCAGCAACGGTTACTGCATCACGTTCACCGGACAGCTCAACCAGTCGCCCGTCTCCGGTGGTGGTGCTTACAATTGCACTGGCTATACCGGTCCCGCCGCAGTTACCACATCTCTTCCAGCCCGCGGTTACGTCAACTTCAACCCAGCGGCACCTCCGGCTGGCACCAGCATGATTGCCGTAAACCAGAATGATAAGAACAGCATGATCCAGGAGTGGAATGTGCAACTGGAAAGGCAATTTGGCTCTAAGGACGTGTTGAACATCGCCTACGTGGGAACCAAGGGCGAACACCTCTCAACCTACTATCCCTACAACATTAATCAGTTTGGGACGGGGATACAGAACTTCCCTGGATTGGGGAGCATTAACTACAACGAATATAACGGCATTTCGAACTATAACGCCCTGCAAGTACACGCGGAACACCGCGCCAACAATGGGCTGACCGGAACCTTATCCTACTCGTGGTCGCATACGCTGGACGACTCGCCTGGAGCTTTCCAGACGCAGACAGCGGCTCTCTATTACGATCCGATGGCTGGCTATGGCAACTCCAGCCAGGATCAACGCCATGTATTTAGTTCGTCCATCCTCTATCTCCTGCCCTTTGGCCATGGCCAGCGTTTTGGTGGAACTGTCTCACGTCCCATGGATTGGCTGATTGGCGGCTGGCAGACCAGCCTGATTGCCCTAGTCCAGTCTGGCACACCCGTCGACCTCTCGACAGGACAGTACCAGCCCGGCAATCGTCCTGATCTGGTTGCGCCAATCACCTACCCCAAGAGCATCTCAGGATATTGGTTCAATCCGTCAGCATTCTCCACCAACATCCCCACCATAGCTGCGTCAAACGGTACGACGTATACGCGTCTGGGTACACTAGGCCGAAATCAGGTCTATGGACCTGGATATCGTGCGGTCAATTTCAGCGCCCAGAAGAACATCCATCTCACGGACAAATACACGCTGGAGCTGCATGGGGATGCATTCAACCTGCTCAACACAGCGGAATTCGTAAACCCGAATTCCAATGCTACCGGCTCGAACTTTGGCCAGATTGAAGGAACGCAGGTATACAGCAATCGTGAGATTCAGTTGGCAGCTCGATTTACCTTCTGACCCCAACAGCGATCCGATTATTGCCACCGGCATGGGCTATCGTAGTGCGCGATTTAGAACGGACCTGCTGGGGCAGGTCCTGGATGCCCAATAGTTTCGGGCATGAGGCCGACGTGCAGTTTTTGTCCGGTCTCATGCTCGTACTAATCACTTTTAGCAGCGGCTCCTGTAGCTCCTATGGCAGAGGCCCAACGTTTGTGCTGTTTTCGTAATGAAGAACTAACACCACATCGTATGGGCTTATGTCGCGTTCGATGTGAACATGATCCGAATTTCAAAAAAGGTTGAAGTCTATGTACCGTCACACGCACAGAACGAACCTACAGGTATTCACTCGTCCTATGTGTGCCGTGATGCTATTTCTGGCTTATTGCTTTTTTACGTTTGCAAGTTATGCGCAGAGTGCAAAACCAGTCATTACAAAGATCGATCCGCCGAACTGGTTTACACGGGTTCCTGACTCACTTCTGTTAGTTCACGGTGAGCATCTGGAGAACACGACCTTTACTCTGCACAATACCCGTGCCCGGATTACTGAGCAGACGATCTCGCCAAATGGACATTGGGCGTTTCTTACCTTCGTATCAGCGAAGGCACAGCCGGGAACTCTCGAAGTGGTGGCAACGAACGTGCATGGCAGTACGACTGTGCCTTATGGGCTCTCGGCGCGACGAAGTGTCGCAGACCAGCCTAAAGGCTTCAGCTCGGCTGACGTGATGTACCTCATCATGCCGGACCGGTTTGCGGACGGCGATAAAACCAACGATAAGCTTGCCAACTTCCGCGATCCAGACGATCGTAGCCTCAGTCGGGCCTATCATGGTGGCGATCTACGTGGCATCCAGGAGCATCTAGACTACTTACATCAGCTAGGTGTCACGACTCTGTGGACTACACCTCTCTACGACAACAGCGCTGCGCAATCAGGGCAGAGTTATCACGGTTATAGTGCAACCGACATGTATGCCGTGGATCCGCACTTCGGCAGCATGGAGGACTATAGAGCGCTTGTGGCAGCGGCTCATGCTCGTGGAATGAAGGTTGTGCTGGATACAGTGCCGAACCATGTAGGCCCTGCCCATCCCTGGGTAGAGGACTCTCCCACTCCAGACTGGTTTCATGGAACGGCAGCATCCCACATCAAAGTGGATGACGATTTCGCAAGCGTTACCGATCCGACGGCCACTGCCGCGCGGCGCAACATCTTGCTCAATGGTTGGTTTGCCGATATTCTGCCGGACCTCAACCAGGACAATCCACTGGTTGCTCAATACCTGATCCAAAATGCCATCTGGTGGATCGAATCGGCAGGGTTGGACGGTCTGCGCATCGATACGTTCCCCTATGTCCCACGCAGATTCTGGCATGACTACAACGAGCAGTTACATGCGTTTTATCCCCACCTGTCGGACGTGGGAGAGATCTTTAACAAAGACACGCACGTCGTAAGTTTCTTTGCGGGTGGAAGAGCGCATACAGGCAGTGACGGGACCTATGACACGCTGCTCGATACACCCTTCGACTATCCTATGTACTTTGCTTTGCGTGCCGCTCTCACCCATCAGGAGCCGATGACTGCGATTAGTGATGTCCTTAAATCGGACGGGCTGTATGCGCATCCGGAGCGGCTCGTCACATTTATTGGAAACCACGACACGAAGCGATTTCTCTCTGAGCCAGGTGCGAATCCTGCTGCGCTTCGCCTTGCTTTTGGTCTACTAGCCACGCTGCGTGGTATGCCTCAGCTCTACTATGGTGACGAGCTGGATATGAAGGGCGGCGATGATCCCGACAATCGAAAAGACTTCCTCGGAGGTTTTGCCGGATCTGACTCGAACGCCTTCACGGCTGCAGGTCGCTCGCCCGAGCAGGCAATGATGTTCGATTGGGTGTCTCAGCTCATGTCCATTCGGCACGAGCACACCGCGTTGACCTGTGGTGGCGAGCAAGTACTTAGCAGTAACGAGGATTGGCTGGTCTTTGTACGGGATAGCTCCCATGCGCCTGTAACTGGCTGCACCACCGCAACGGACCATCAGCGAGTGTTAGTAGCAGTGCATCGTAGCTCGAAACCCGATACCTTGACGGTTGGCCTGGATCAGACGTGGGCCTCGGGGTGCCGGATCGGGAAAGCTAACATTGCCGCTAGTACATCGTCTGCCGAGGTTGCTGACAAGCAGTTGAAGTTGCAGATGGGCAGTGATGATGTTTTGATCGCGACGTGCCGGTAGAACGAGCCGCCAGGGTTGTGGGGGCGCGAAAGACGACGCTCTCACTTTTGGATGGACCTAAACAAGGATTGTTCTAAATGCCGAAGACGATGCGGAAGAAAAATGGTCGGGACGACTAGATTCGAACTAGCGACCTCACCCACCCCAAGGGTGCGCTCTACCAGGCTGAGCCACGTCCCGACTTGCTACGGAAGCCGCTCGCGCCTTGTGGGCCAGCGGCTGGGGTACCTCTAGTCTACACCAGTAAGGACAGGAAACAGGAGATAGCAAACAGGAAACAGGCAAAGCAAGACTCAGAATGCCTGCACTATTTGCGATTTCCTGCTTTAGTGGGTCGGTGCGACGTATTCTTTGGGCAATTCGCCGCCGGAGCCGAAGAAGAACTCGTTCATCTGTTCGACGAGGAACTCCTGCGCCTCGCGCGTCCAGGGCTGCAGGCGGTACTCATTGAGCAGCATCTTCTGGCGCTCAACCCACTCGCCCCAGGCCTTTTTCGAGACGTTTTTGAAGATCTTCTGCCCGAAGTCGGAGTCGAAGGGCGGTTCGTCCAGGCCCTCCAGTTCGGCTTTGTATTTTGTGCAGAAAACCATGTGTGCCATTGTCGAATGCTCCTTGAGCTTCCAGTTTAGCAACAATGGCGTCAAGGTTTTCCGGTTCTTGTTCTTTGCCCTTGCCTTTCTATAATCGTTGCGATGCCTCACACGCCTACCAACGCCCTCTCTCCCGATCAAAAGATCGAAGCTTTGCGTGAAGAACTACGTCACCATGAGCACCTGTACTACGTGCTCGACGCACCGGAGCTAACCGATGCGCAGTACGATGCCCGCGTGAACGAGCTGAGGAAGCTTGAAGCTGAGCATCCTGAGCTGGTTACGCCGGACTCACCCACGCAGCGCGTCGGGGGCAAGCCGAAGGAGGGCTTTGCGAAGGTTGCACACTCGCGGCCTATGCTCTCGCTCGACAATGCCTACAATGAGGCTGAATTGCGCGCCTGGGCGGAGCGCGTTCTGGGTGGCCTGCCCACCGGTGAGCGAGTCCGTTACGTCTGTGAACTGAAGCTCGATGGCCTCTCCATGGCCCTGCAATACCATGCTGGAGCGAAACATGAAGCCGTGTTGAAGACGGGCGTGACGCGCGGTGACGGCACGATTGGTGAGGATGTGACCTCCAACGTGCGCACGATTCGCAGCGTGCCTCTGCATGTTGATGCTGCGAAGCTGGCGAAGGCCGGACTTCCTCAGCAGTTTGAGGTGCGCGGCGAAGTCGTTCTGCCGCAGAAGGCCTTCGAGAAGATGAATGCCGATCGAGAGGCCGCAGGGCTTGCGCCGGCCGTCAACCCTCGCAATGCGGCAGCAGGAACGATCCGTACGCTGGAGCCAAATATTGTTGCGCAGCGGCGGTTGGAGTTCTTCGCCTATTTTCTTCTGAGCGAGGGCGAGCCATTGCTGCCGGAGCAGAGCACAGCGTTGCAGGCTTTGCGGGATGCGGGCTTTCTCGTCAACAAACACGCGCGTACGGTGGACTCGATGGATGAGGTGCTTGAGTTCATCAAGAAGGCAGAGCCGTTGCGCGATGGTTTGCCGTATGAGATCGATGGCGTCGTCATCAAGGTTGATGCGATTGCTCAGCAGCGCCGTCTTGGCTTTACGGGGAAAGCTCCGCGCTGGGCCATCGCGTATAAGTTTCCTGCACGGGCGGCGATTACGCAGCTCGAAGATGTGTTGTTTCAGGTTGGACGCACAGGGAAGGTGACGCCGGTAGCTGCGCTCGCTCCTGTGTTCATCGGCGGAACGACGGTGACGCGGGCTACGCTGCACAATGCCGATGAGATTGCGCGGCTTGGCGTTCGCATCGGAGACTTCGTCTCTGTCGAGCGCGGCGGGGATGTAATTCCGAAGATCACTGAGGTCGTAGAGGACGCTAAGCACCCGCGTGGTACGCGCGAGATCGTCTTTCCGCGCCTCTGTCCGGTGTGCGGCAGCGAACTGGTGCGTGCGGAAGGTGAGGTCGACTGGCGCTGCATCAACGCGGTATGCCCAGCGCGTGTGCGCGAAGAGTTGCTGCACTGGTCGGCGCGCGGTGTAATGAACATCGAAGGTCTCGGCGAGTCGATGGTTGCACAGTTGCTTGGACAGAGTGCCTCGCTGATTGGCGGGGAAGAAGAGGTGGCCGAAACGGGCGCGCCGGTGCAGGTGACGCGCGAGCCCCTGGTGCTTAGCATTGCCGACCTCTACAAGCTGAAAGGCAAACGCGACCAGGTGCTGGCGCTCGACCGTGTTGGCGAGAAGACAACGGATGCGCTATTGGCGCAGATTGAGCGTTCGAAATCGGCGCCACTGGCACGCGTCTTATTCGGTCTTGGCATCCGCTTTGTCGGTGAGCGTACGGCGACCCTGCTAGCGGAACATTTCGGAGACATTGATGCGTTGATGAACGCTACAGCCGACGATCTCGAAGCGGTGAATGAGGTGGGGCCAAGAGTGGCGCAGGCCATTGTGGAGTTCTTCGCGGAAGAGAAAAATAAAACGCTCGTTCATGAACTGCAAAAACTGGGCCTGACGATGCAGGCAGAGAAAAAGGTGATTGGGACGACGTTCGCAGGGTTGACGTTCGTGCTCACCGGGACACTGCCGACGCTGACGCGCGACGAGGCGAAGAAGCGCATCGAAGCTGCAGGTGGCAAGGTCTCGGGCTCGGTGAGCAAGAAGACGAGCTACGTCGTTGCTGGCGAGGAGGCCGGCTCGAAGCTGGAGAAGGCCCAACAGCTTGGGGTTCCCGTAGTGGATGAGGCTGGGTTGCTGGCGCTGCTGGGATAGAGCACCATAAATCCCAGCACCCGACAGGGCCAACGGCCCGTTTCATACCAGTCTGGGGGTGAAGCCAATAGATGCTAACATAAGGCGGTTTGAGCCTAAAGGTGCTATTTCGGTGGCCGTGGGCTGATTCAACTCACAGGAAGGGGCCGCTACGAAGAGGCAGATCAGAAGGCGAACACAGGAAGCAAATTTATCGATGACCCCGACTTGGTGAACGCAAAGGAGTATGCAGGGATTGTGGTCGCAGGCTTTCTTTCAGCTGTGCAGCATAAGCTTCGTCAGGCTCTGCAAAACAATGATCTGGCTGAGGCGCGCAAACTCGTAAATGGCGGCACGAACGGCCTTGATACCTTCAAGATCGCGATGGCAGCTGGCCGGGCGGTCATCGCGCAGGCCATCATTCAGCAGGCGCAAGCGACCACTCGCGCAAAAAAGACGCACCGTCCGAAGCACTCTGGGCATCGGGCACACCCAGCCCATCCGGCAGCACCGGCAAAGCCGACAAGATGAAAGTTCGTATTGAAGTTCGCGCGCTGCGCTGCCTGCTGGAGCTGTTCTCTCTTGTACTCGTATCCTGCTGGGCGCACGCGCAGGTTTCCGCGCCTCGTCAGATTTCAGTTCTGGTCGCAAGCCCTTCCGGCTCCGGGATAGTTGCTGCGATCCATGATGACGGTGCCCCCCAGCAACCACGCGTTTTTTTCATGTCGCCGGCGACCGGTAAGATCGTCTGGCAGCTCGTGCAGCCGTTCACCATCGGCTCGATCGCAGTGTCTCCGGACGGTAACACCGTAGCTGTGGGCCTGGTCGGGGTCACTGACCGCGATCTAGGTGTTCTACTGCTGGACGCCCGATCGGGCAAGCAGGTGGGAGGCATTGGCGATGATAAGAACTCGTACTTCGTGCCGGGATTGGTATATCCCCGCTATGGATCCGGTGTGTCACAGTTGATGTATTCGCCCGATGGAGCATTGCTGTACGGCCTGTCGAACGATACCCTGTTCGCATGGGACGTCGCCGCGAAGAAGTATCTCTGGACCCAGGATGTTCCGGCCGTGATCGAAGCACCGCCGGAACTGCCTGACCCGCTACCCTATGGGCACGCGACAGACTTCACGCTCTCACCCGATGGCCGCCAGATTGCCGCGCTCCGCGATGTATTGCGTATCGCGACAGCGGGGCGAACAATGCCCGGGCACTTCATCAAGCGCGACCCGACCAGTCATGCGGAGATCGAGACGGCTGTGTTCTCGTCTGACAGCCGCATCCTGGCTGCTGGTGAGTCCGGCACCACAGACAACGGAAAAACAACGTTTATTGCGACCGATTTGTGGATCGACGGTGCCCTCAAGCCGGTGCATCTCGACGGCTGCGGAAACGGCATCGCCTGGACCGGCGCGCCCGATGTGTTCGGCTGCCAGAACGACAGCGGCGCCCATCTTCGCAACATTCACGACCTGCAGAAAGATATCGGTTCTGCCGGCCCGCCGGGAAACCTACCCATCCTCAAGGTCGGCAACTCGCTCTGGTCGGCCGCTTACAAGTACGGTGACTGGAAAGACCCTGCGAAACCGTTGACCATTACACTCGGCGAACTCGGCACAGGGCACCGCGTCACGCTGACGCTGCCGGGCCGGTGACTCGGCTTTTGGAATGGGAGCTAGGGCATTTCCCGTATAGGTGTAGAGCGAGCCACAGGTCTATACGCTGTTTTTCCCCAAGACGCTGGTTTCAAGGGGGTAGCTGGAACCAGCGCTCCGCGCCTTATCTTAGCCGGGTAAGCCCGTGCCCTTAACGAAACTTCCTCTACGAACAACGACTTAAACTTTAGGCTGACGTAGAGTTGCGCTCTACTGTGGTGGCAACTGCGCGCGGTCCCATCCACCACCCAGCACCTTGATCAACAGCACCGTCGCATCCATGCGGCGGCGCAGAATATCGATGTCATTCCGTTCGTTATTGAGTGCTGTCGTCTGCGCTGTGATGACCTGCAGATAGGTGTCGACACCGCCCACATAGCGGTTATTGAAGATCCGCTCCGACTCTTGCGCAGAGGCCGTGGCCTGGCGCTGTTGTTGCGCTTCGTCGGACAGCACTCGCAGGGCAACGAGATTATCTTCAACCTGTTGATAGGCAGTCAGCACGCTCTGGCGATAGTTTGCGGCGTTCTGTTCGTAGCCTGCGATCGCCTCTTCCGACAGGCCGCGACGGCGTCCCCCGTCGAAGAAGGTCTCGCCGAGTGTAGGACCAAGCGAATAGATGATACTGGAGGGCGTGAAGAGCGAGGCGATAGAAGAACTCTGTACGCCTCCCTGGCCGCCGAGTGAGAGTGTGGGGAAGTACGCCGCACGCGCTATGCCGATCTGTTCATTGGCGGCGGCGATGCGGCGCTCTGCAGCAGCAATGTCGGGACGGCGCTCCAGCAACTGCGAAGGTAACCCTGGCGGGACGACCGGCGGCATGAACTCGACAGGTATCGGAGCAGGCGGCAGATTCAACGAGGCTGGCGGCTGGCCGATGAGGATCGCTATGGCATGCTCAAACTGCGCACGCTGAACGGCCACGTCCGCGGCCTGTACCTTCGCGGCCTGCAGTTGAGTCTCAGCCTGCGTCACGTCAGACTTCGGGGCGATGCCACCATTGAAGCGATTGCTCGTGACGCGGAGAGCCTCCTGGTACTGCACGACAGTATCGTTGAACAGCTTCTGCTCGGCATCGGATGAGCGCAACTCGAAGTAGTCAAAGGCGACTTCGGCCTGCAGGGACAGCAACACGTTCTGGCGATCGGCGGCAGTGGCCTGCGACTCTTCTTTTGCCGCGGCGATGTTGCGACGAATGCGGCCCCAGAGATCGACCTCGTAGTTCACCTGTAGCGGCAGTATAAGGTTGGCGTTCCCGTTGGTTTGTTCGGACGAACTGAATGGGTAGGGTTGGTTGGACGACTCGCGCATGCCCTGGACCGTCGGGGAGGTCCCGACGGTGGGATAGCGATCGGCGTTCTGCACGCGGATGTTAGCGCGTGCGGCGCGCAGATTGGCGTCGGCGGCCTTGAGCGTCTGGTTGGCGGTCTCCACCTGCGGTTCGAGTATGTTCAGTTCGCCATCGTTGAAGATCGTCCACCAGGCGCCGCGTATGGCCGCGTCGTCAGGCGTGGCGACGTGCCAATCGGCAGTCTCCTTATACGCATCGGGCGAGGCCTCTTTGTAGGCGGGAGGTGCGGGAGCCGTGGGAACCTTGTACTTCGGTCCAACCATGCAGCCCGTGAGCGAAAACATGCTCAGAAGCACGCCTCCGCTTAGCGTGAAGAGAGATGCAGAGCGGAGGTTCATTGCGTCACCGTTCCGTTATTTGCGACGTTCACTTGCTGGCCCTCCGTGAGCGAATCCGAAGGAGCGAGTACGATTTCGTCGTCCGCCGTAAGGCCTGTTGCGACCTCCAGCGTGCTGCCGTTATCTTTCCCGATCGTGATGTGTTGAAGATGTACGTGTCCATCGCGCACCACGCCCACCTGCAAGCCCTGCGCGCGGAACAGCAGCGCATCTGCCGGCACTGAAAGCCGGCGTACCTGCTGTGGAATCTTGAAATGTACGAAGACATAAGCGCCCGGCAGCAGCTTGCCATCGGGGTTGTCGACGTCAACTTCGACATTCAACGTGCGTGAGGATTGATCGATGGCGCTCGAGTTGCGCACGATCTTGCCGTTGAACTCCTGGCCGGGATACTCGTCGAGCGTGAGCGTAGCGGTGCCGCCGTCTTGAATGGCGGGCGCATAGGTCTCCGGTACAGCGACATAGACGCGAAGCTTGCCAATGGCGGCTATGTGGAAGAGTTCTTTCGCGGTGCTGTTAGTGGTAGCTGAACCGGAGTCGATCAGCGCGCCGATATCTGTGTTGCGAATGGTGACGATGCCTGAAAACGGCGCATACACATGCTCGAAGGACTGCAATTGCTGCAGGCGGCGAACGTTCGCTTCAGCAGCGTCCACCGCAGCCTGCTTGGCGGTTGCGCCGCTGACGGCAACATCGGTCTCCTGTTTGGAGACGGAATCGCTCTTGAGCAGGTTCTGGTAGCGCGCTGAGGTGGTATTGGCCAGCGCGAGATCTGCCTGTGCGGACTTCAAATCCGCCTGCGCTACTTGGAGCTGTTCGTCCACTTCGGGCGTCTCGATGATCGCCATGAGTTCGCCCTGCTTGACGTGCTGGCCGATGTCCACGAACCACTGCTTGAGGTAGCCGTTGGTGCGGGCATAGATGGGCGTGTCGTTATAGGCCTGCGTATCGCCGGGCAGCGCAATCTCGGAGCTCATGCCTAATACCGCCGGATGTGTGACGCTGACCGTCGGAATTGCACTGACCGCAGTTGCCTTTTCCAAATGGCGCTCGTCAGCGGCTCGCGAGAGTAGGCCGTAGACGATAGCCGCCAGCAGGAGCACTACGAGCACAGCGACGGCCAGCCATACCCCTGTAGGTATGCGCCGTGGTGCCTCCAGCCCGTGCTGCGGATCGGGGTGTGGAGGATAGTGTGGCACAGAGCCTCCAGATACTGTTGTTGAGGGTGTCGTCATTTCGGTGTTGATGTCGGTCGACATGATCCGGTCTCCAGTGCGGCCCTTCATGCGGGCTAGGGCAGTTTCCGTATAGGTGTAGAGCGAGTCAATGGCTTATACGCCGTTTTTCCCAAGAAAACGGCACTCTCAAAGATTATCCGCTTCGTAGTAATACGAAAACTGCTCTAGACGGTGGCTTGTTCCTGTGGTGCGGCGGTTTCTTTAGCGTTGTCGCGTCCATGCAGCAACGCGAAGACGGCGGGGACGAAGATGAGGGTGGCGACGGTCGCAAGGGCCAGACCGCCGATAACGGCGCGTCCCAGCGGAGCATTCTGCTCGCCGCCATCGCCCGCACCCAGCGCCATCGGAATCATACCGATGATCATTGCGAGCGCTGTCATGGCGACAGGGCGGAAGCGCGTTGCGCCAGCTTCAACAGCTGAGCGGATGGCATCACCGGTTGCGTTGAGCCTGTCCTTCGCGAACGAAACCACAAGGATCGAGTTAGCGGTTGCAACGCCCATACACATGATGGCTCCCATGAGCGCGGGCACCGACAGCGTGGTGTGCGTGAGGAAGAGGAACAACACGATGCCGGAGATCGCCGCCGGCAGCGCCGTGATGATGATGAAGGGATCGAGCCACGACTGGAAGTTCACGACGATCAACAGGTATACGAGAACGATCGAGAACATCAGGCCGAAGATCAGGCCTTCGTACGAGCTGCGCATCGTATCCACCTGGCCGCGCATGCGGATAAAGTTGCCCTTCGCGAGCGAGCCGCGGTTGGCATTGATAATGCGGTCAACCTGTCGGGCCGCTGCGCCCAGGTCACGGTCCTGCACGTTGCCATAGATGTCCAGCGTGCGGCGAATGTTGTAGTGGTTGATGACGGGCAACTCGGTGGATCGTCCAAAGTCGGCGACGTCCGCAAGAATCTCCGGCTCCTTCGCGCCCGGCGCGGTGATGGGAATGTTCTGCAGGTCCTGCAGTGACTGCACCTGGTACTGCGGTGTCTGCGTGACGATGTTGTACACCACGCCGTTGCGGTTGTTGAGGAAGAACATCGGCGTAAGCTGAGTGGAGCCCGAGAGAATATTGAGCACCGAGGTGCCTACATCGCGCTGTGTGTAGCCACCCTGCGCCGCCTTGGTACGGTCGACGTCCACGTTAAGCACGGGGTAATCGTTCGGTTGTTGCAGGCGGAGATCGACGAGGCCCGGCACTTGCCGCAGTTGCAGCAGGATGGTGTTGGCCACTTTGCGATTGCCGGCATCGTCGGGCCCATCGATCTGTATGTCCAGGGGTGCGGGCAGGCCGAAGTTCAGAATCTGCGTAACGATATCGGAGGGTAAGAAGTAGAAGACTGTTCCCGGGAACTCCTTGGGCAGTTTGTCGCGAAGCGTACGCACGTAATCCGCGGTGGGATGGTGGTCTTCTTTGAGCGAGACAAGAATATCAGCGTCTGACGCGCCGAACAGTCCGCTGGTCGCATGCTGCGTATTCAGTGTCGAGTAGGGCAGGCCAATATTGTCGAGGATATTGTCCATCTCACCGGAGGGTACCGTTGTGCGGATGGATTGTTCCACGAGATCGCAGAGTTTGGCTGTTTCTTCAATACGCATGCCGGTCGTGCCGCGGACATGCAGGATGAACGAGCCGTTATCGGTCGCGGGAAAAAAGTTTTGGCCAAGAGAAGGAATCAGCAGCAGTGCAAGCACGCAGCAGCCGAGGAAGATGGGAATAAACAGTTTGCGGGCTGCAACAAGACGTTCGAGCAGCGATTCGTAAGTGGACCGTACGCGCTCGAAGGCACGCTCAAAGGCCCGCTGGAAGCGCGCCAGCGGATTGCGCGAAAGGGGAGCATGGTGATCGTGCGCCTTCAGCAGATACATCGCCAGCGTTGGCACCAGTGTTCGCGACAGCATGTAGGACGCGAGCATCGCGAAGACGACGGCTTCGGCCAGCGGAACGAACAGATAGCGTGCTACGCCGGCGAGAAAGAACATCGGCAGGAACACGATGCAGATGCAGAGCGTGGACACCAGCGCCGGCACTGAGATCTGCGCGGCGCCTTCGAGAATCGCATCGTGCAGCGGATTGCCCTCTTCGAGGTAGCGCTCAATGTTTTCGATGGTGACCGTGGCATCGTCGACGAGAATACCGACGGCGAGCGCAAGACCGCCCAGCGTCATGATGTTGATCGTCTCGCCGATCAGGCCGAGGATGATGATCGAGGTCAGAATGGAGAGCGGAATAGAGACCGCGATGATCAGTGTCGAACGCCACGAGCCGAGGAACAGCAGAATCATCAGGCCGGTCAGCGCTGCGGCAATGATGGCCTCGCGAATGACTCCGTTGACAGAGGAGCGCACAAAGACTGACTGATCACCAATAGGTGTGATCTTGAGTGTCGAAGGCAGGCTCTGCTTGATCCGTGGCAGCAGGCCATACTCACCCTTCACGACATCGAGTGTGGAAGCCGAGCCGGATTTGAGGATAGTGATGAGCACACCGCGACGCCCATCCTGGCGAACGATGTTGGTCTGCGGAATACTTCCGTCGGTGACGCTGGCGACGTCGTGAACGTAGATCGTCGCTCCGTTCACTTGCTTGAGAGGAAGGTTCGACAGTCCTTCGATGGTGGCCGGCGAGCTGTTGAGCCTGATGTCGTATTCGGCGGAACCGATCTTGGCCGTGCCTCCGGGTTGAACCACATTCTGCTGGTTCATCGCATTCAGCACGTCCACCGGCGAAACCCCTTCGGCCTGTAGCCGCTTGGGATCGATGTTGACCATGATCGACCGCTGTTTGCCGCCGTAGACGTTTGGAACTACCGCGCCGGGAACGGTGACCAACTGCGGCCGCATGAAGTTGAGGCCGTAGTCGTTCAGTTGTTGCTCGGAGAGTCCTTGGCCGGAGAGGCCAAGTTGAAGAATCGGCACGCTGGACGCGGAGAAGTTGATGATCTGCGGCGGCAGAATTCCCGGCGGCAGCGAGCGGAGCTGAAACTCGGAGGCGGCCGAAACCTGTGCATTCGCCGTATCGAGCGAAGCCCCTGGCTGAAGGTAAATCTTGATGATCGCCTGGCCGTTGATGGTCGTCGACTCGATGTGCTCGATGTTGTCCACCAGCGTGGTGAGCACCTTCTCGTACGGCGTCGTCAGGCGGCCTTCAAGCTCTTCCGGATTCAGGCCTGTGTACTGCCAGGCGATGGAGACCACCGGAATATTGATGTTGGGGAAGATGTCGGTCGGCGTACGCAGAATCACGACTGGCGCCGCGATCAGGATAAGCAGCGCCAGCACAATGAACGTGTAAGGCCGATTCAACGCAAGTCGAACAATCCACATGCAAGAGACTCCGCAGCAAAAAATGCCTGTATTAAGGACTCTATCTTGTGCCGATACGACTCGCAGTTCTTTCCTGTACGTTCCATCGGAAAAACCGATATAAAGGGTTAGTGGAAATCGCTTATACAGGTATAAGGATCAGCAAGCGGTAATCGAGAAACAGCTAGGAGAAAGCCCATGGAACTGCGTCATCTGCGCTACTTCACAGCGGTTGCGGACTTCGGAAGCCTCTCGGCAGCAGCACAGCGGTTGAATGTTTCACAGTCGTCCGTGAGCGAGCAGATGGCCGACCTCGAAGCCGAGATCGGCGGCGCATTGCTGGATCGCTCCGGTCGGCGCGTTCAACTCACCGCGGAAGGCTACGTGTTTCTAGAGGAAGCCCGCAAAACATTGCGGGCGGCAGAGCGAGCGGTTGATCTGACGCGGCAATCGCTGCATGGCGAAATTGGAACGCTATCGATTGGGTTCTTTCTCTGGGGCGCTGGAGGGTTCTTCCCCCGCATCATCCGCGAGTACCGGCGAACCCGGCCCGGAATCAGGCTTTCGCTCATCGAGATGCGCGCAGTAGAGCAGGTTGCCGCGCTGGAGGAGGGCCGCATAGACGTGGGACTAACGAGGCCGCTTGAGCCGCCGTTCGATCGCACGCTGCGCTCCGAGCTTCTGTATCGAGATCCCATTGTGGTGGCCATGCGGCCCGATCATCCGTTTGCCGGCCGCGACGTTCCCCTACGCTCACTGGCGAACCAGCCGTTGGTGATGGTCGATCGCAACTCCAATACGTTCCTGTTCGATAGCATCGTCTCTATGTGCGCTGCGGAGGGTTTTTCGCCGCATATTGCGAATACTGCATCATCCTGGCCAGGGGTATTGACGCTGATTGAGGCGGGTGAAGGCATCGCACTGGTCCCTGCAGGCATGCGCCATCTGCGCGCCAAAGGAATTACCTTCAGCCCACTGCTTCCAGAGACGTTGTCACTAGGGCTTTCGGTGTCATGGAACCCCAAGAACCAGGGCGTGGCGCTGCGTGACTTTCTCGCTTTGCTACGCGAAAACCGAAAGAGAATTCAAAGCAGTGGAGGCAGTTGAGAAGCCTTCCAAAATTACAATTGCCGTTGTTTGTTTCTCGTCGTCATCCTGAAGCGTAGCTGAAGGACCCCCGCATTGGGGGCAGCACGAATGCGGAGATCCTTCGCCGTTGGCTCAGGATGACGGCGAAAAACTAACAACTACCCCGCATGAAATCCAGCCTTCTTCATCGCAACCGCGACCTCCGCATTGCGGGCGAAGGTCTCCCACACAAAGCCAGTGCGCAGGTTTTCGGCCATCAACACGCCGATGCCCAGATCGATGCCGAGCACATCCGGGTCATACCACTTCGCCTCCGGATGGAACGCATCACAGAAGCCGTACCGTCCCCATGCCTTTTCTCCATAGAGATCTTTCAGCGAGCGCAGCACGCGAAGGCAGTTTGACGGCAGAAAGGGAAGAGAACCGGCTGTCGCATTGGGGACAACAGAACCATCGATGCCGCCTTCGCCCGGAGGCCCTCCCCAGGCGGTGTATCCATGTGCTGAGTCCGAGGCGCTGATCCCCCAGTAGTCAGCCGAATACGGCTTGCCCAGGTTGAGGCAGAAAGCCTCATGCGCCTGCGTCGCGATGACGGAGTTGTCGAAGTAGTTCGCGTACTTGTCGCGCTTGCCGCGAAAGTCGAACCACGCATGACTGTACTGATGCACGAAGAGCGGATCATCCGCGCTGATATAGGTGTAGTCCTTGTAGGTCATCTTCGGCCGGGCAAAGGCATCCCAGCTCGAGGCCGCGACAGGATGTGTCGGGGAACCCATGGCGAGCAGATAGATCATCATCAGTTCGCAATAGTGGTTCCAGTGGGCTTTGAGAAAGCTGCCATTCGCATAGCCCATCGAGAACGTCGTTTCGTTGTCGAGCATCCACGGCCAGTCGACGCGTTCGTAAAGTGCAGTCGCGAGCCGCACGATCTCGGCATCTTTGTGGAAGTGGGCACGAGCTGTCAGCACGCCGCACAGAAAAAGCGACGTGTCGATCGACGAAATCTCGCTGCCAGGGTAAGGGGTTCCTTTCTCAACATCGTTGAAGTGCGACAGGAACCCATGCTGGTGAGGCATCTGGTAGAGGTGGAAGTGCAGCGTCTTCCGCACCTGCTCCACAACCTTGGCGCGGGGTTGATAGCCACGCTTCTCTGCGATGCACAACGCTGAAAGACCAAAGCCTGTGGCGGCGATGCTGGCCATCCCACGAGGATCCAGTTTGCCGTCGGCGTTGGAGGCCGCGGCGCGGTCGAGCACCTGGCCCGTCGTCGCGCCTGCCTGCTCGACGAAGTACAGGCAGCCGCGACGTTGCATTTCGTCGAGAAAGACATGGTCCTCGTGCGTAAGGCCGCTTGCGAGGCTGTTGGGAGTCGCTGCGATCGCGAAGGCTGGAATTCGCGATTGCAGGGCCGATCCGGCAAGTAGCTTTAATAACGTGCGCCGTTTCATCGGGATTACCTTCCTACGACCACAAGTGCCAGACCATATGCCGGAACCGTGACCTGTAGTTTGCCTTGTTTAAGATGCAGGTGTTCCGCGGGTGCCATCTCTCCGGCAGCGCGAAGTCTCTTGATCTGTTCCTGTGTGAGGTCGCCCGGTGGCCGTCCCATTGCATTGAACTCCTTCAGCACGTTGCCGTGGTCTTCATCCACGCGCCACAGCTCGACGGCGGAGTTCGCGGGCACGTTCTTCAGTTCCAAATCGAACGTCTTCGCGGGGCCTGCGGGGCCGGTCGGCATCGTGTACGTGGGGCCAGTCCCTGTGGGAGGAGCGTAATCCCACAAAGCAATTGCGAGGCCGTCATTCTCCGTTGCTGTTGCCAGCGCGGACTCCGAAGTAACGGGAATTCGCCGGTCTCCCAGCTTATGCAGTACACGGAAGATATTGAGGGAAGGTTTTGGAATGCTGTCTGCGGCGAGCAGCCCAAAGCCGCCATAAAACGGCGACCGCACGACACCCTGTTCTTCAAAGACATCGGAGAAGGACCAGTAGTCCATGCTCTCGGTCAGGCCGTCGCATAGGCGGATATTGTTGGCCATCCATGGACCCATGTAGGTGGTGTCGGTAATGTTAGGCTCGTTGGCATAGCTGGCGTTGTACTCGGAGAAGATGAGCGGGATCTTCGGAAAGGCCGAGTGCAGTATCTCGTTGTGGACCTTTTCAACCGAGCGCCACACCATCTTGTCTCTTGGAATCTCCTCGTGGGTATTGAACACGTCTTCCGCCTTGTCATTGGCGTAGACATGGGTGGAGACGAAGTCGAGCGGCACATTTTCCGCCTTTACGTGCGCGAGAAAAGGCGCGACCCACCCAGCTTGTGCGGTGGACGGTCCACCGACGATCAGGCGCGGAGAAACAGCTTTCAGCGCACGAGCCGTGTGGTCGTAGAGCTCAAAGTACGTAGCCTGCTTCGGATCTCCCATCCAGAAGTCCAGATTGGGTTCGTTCCATACTTCGAACTTCCAGGTCGCAACCTCGTCGATTCCATAGCGCTTGACCAGGTGCTCGGCAAAGGCGCGAATCATGGCGTCCCATGCCGCATAGTCCTTCGGTGGAGAAGGATTGGGGTGGTACCAGAAGGCATGCGCCGCGTTCGGGTCGGAGGCCATCTTCTTCGGCATAAAGCTCATCTCGACGAAGGGCTTCACTCCATTGGCCAGCAGCCCATCGTAGATCTGGTCGACGTAGGAGAAGTTATAGACCGAGGCATCGTTGGCGGCCTGCGCGGCGAGACCAGGATTTTTGGTCTGACGATCCGGATCGTAAAGCCCAACCTCATCGTTGAAGATGCCGTGGAAGCGAACCGATTGGAAGTCAGTCGCCTGCTTTACTGTGCGGAGATCGTTGCGATAACTCTCCCGCAGCGAAAGAATGGCGCGGCCAGAGCCAAAGGTCTGTTCCCAGAAGTGAGGGAACGGTGTAGTCACCGCCTTTGCGTCGATGGCGATTTTTTCTTGCTCTTGTGCCTGGAGGGTAAACAGAGAGCTTGAAAGAAGGATGAGCCCTGCTGCCAGAGCGACAGAGTGAAGTTTTGATTGATTCCGCATGGTGTCCCTTCAATTTGTTGCTGTAAGGATTGTTCAGCCGTTCAGGCCATTTAATAAATTCACAAGGTGAGTCTTTGTTTTTTCTATCATTCGCTCTGAGTGCAGTCGAACGGGAGGGAATCCCCGAAACTGAAGTATTGAAGGAAAAGAGAGGGTGCCCATGAAGAGCACCCTCGTGTTCGAAGAGGCTAATAAGAGCGGTTAGAAGCTAAACCGAGCTTGGAAATCAATGGACCGCGATCCCAGAGCACTGCCAGCCTGACCCAGATTGGAATTTTGGATGTTAGCCGATAAGCTCGTGGGGCTGATGTTCAATAGATTAAAGGCGTTGTAGATGTTCGCCTTAATTTCTAGCCTGGCATCTTTACCGAGAATCTTCGTATTGGGGAAACCAAAAGCCTTCGCGATGGTGAAGTCAACATTGCGATATCCGGGTCCGGCGAAGGAGTTACGAACAATCCCGGGGGCCGGTAACAACCCTGTAGTGGTCGTTGCTGGGATCGCGGTCGTTCCATCTGCAAGAGCGGCCACATAGTCTGGAACCAGGAACTCATTATCCAAATAGCTAGTCGCATTGCCGCTATTTGGCACATGATGGGCAAAGTTGCTGCCCGTTTTGAAGGCGTTGTTACTCGTGCTACTACCGGCTCCGCCGAGGTAATATGGGCGCAGGTTCGTATACCCGTATCCGCAGTTTGAGCAGTAGGGCTGGTGGCCACCGATGTTATAGACTGGCGTCCATCCAAAACCGGAGTGCAGACTCATAATGCCGCTAAGAGTCCATCCACCAGCTACCTTTTCTGCCCATTCGTGGCCACCATGGAAAAGTACTGGCTGCCAGACGCCAAATAGTTTGAAAGCCTTATTTACATCAAAATCGGAACGGCCATAGCTGTAAAACCCAGGGTTTTGAAGATAGGCATCGCGTGCATAAGGACCAGAACCGGTGTCCATGCTCTTGCCCCACGTAAATTGAGCCTCGGTCGAGAATTGATGTGAAAACTGATGCTTTAGGCCTGCCAGCATCATATTGTTATTGGAACCTCCTCCCGCTCCAAAGGTGTTGATACCGTTTGGAACCAGGGGATTCTGAGCGTAGCCTTGGATCGCAGCCAGGGCCGTCGAATCATAGTTGTAGTAGAGATGACGGCTGGTGCTGCCAACATATCCCAGATCTGCTACAAGCGAGTGGCCAAGGTCGTATTGGAGAGTCAACGAATAGTGATTTGAGTACTCTGTCGGACGATTCGTGACGACAGCTCCGAGACTTGCTCCACCCCCGATCGGCAATCCGGCCGAGTTATACGAAGTTACAGCGTGAGGGTTAGGAGGATAACCGTTGATGTTACCCGAGCTGCTCGACACAGCGTACGAGATAAATGGATTGATTCCGGTTGGACCTGTACTCGTGAAGTTGTAATAACCCGCTCCCGGCGGGTTGCCGTCGGCTGCATTGTCCGTAGCGATCTCGCCCTCGTTGTAGTTCAACCCATATCCGCCACTGACCACCAGCTTGTCATGGAAGAGGTCCGGACTATAGTTGAAGCCAACCTGGGGCCCGAAGTTGAGATGCTGAGGCTTCCAGGCGCCGACCCCTTGATGAATCGTAAGTCCGGTCAGGAAGCTGCTTCCCGTGCCAAACTGAACGACACCCATATGCCCATCCTTGTCAGTCAGGGCGCCGAAGTACGAATAACGAAGTCCAATGTTGAAAGTTAGCTTCGGAGTGACCTTCCAGTCGTCCTGAATGAAGGCGCCGAACATATTTTCGCGGTTGTCGTTACGGAACTCTCCCGGTACGCCAGTCAAGTTGTTGAAGGAGCCTTGTTCGCTGTCCGGAGCATCGTTCAAAAAATCCCAGATGTTGTAAAAGCCATAATTTGGAGTTCCGATGTTATCGCTCAGATATTCAAGCCGTGTAAAGTCAACGCCAAACTTGAAGGTCTGCGAGTGGAATACCTTGGTGGCAACATCTTTGAAGCCATAGGTCCATTGATTGAGGTGCTGTCCTGCACTCCATCCCCATGACGCAAGCGATGCGGTTCCAGGACTGGCTACATTGGATTGAGGGAGTCCGTATGGGGCATTTGGATTGCCTTGGTTTTCGTTATAGCGCCACCCTGCAGCATTGGAACGTGCCTCGTTTAGAAAAGTCGGCGAGAAGATGTGGTTCCAAATCAGCGAGAAAGCATCATTTACCTGCGTGTGATTCAACAAATCATAGCCGCGGTTCGCACCGTTGTAGCTTGCCTTGGTTGAAGGAACCCAGTAAATTGCAAAACTGAGATGGTCCTTGCTGGTTGCATCTGCATCCACTCGGCCGTTGTACTGTTTGAAGTTTGTGCTGGTTGGGTTCTGTGTGATGTAGTTTGCAATATCCGCAACCTGGGTAAGACCGCTGCCGGTTCCCGGATTGGCGCTGCTAACGTATCCGAGGTCTTGCTTTCCAAGTCCTGAGGTAAGCGGGGATCCGATGTTCAGTCCTCCCGAAACCGTATTGCAGCTTACTCCTTCAGTGAGTCCGATACTTTGACAGGTGGATGTAACAATACCGCTGTTTGCGGGCGCATTTCCCTTGAAATTAAGATAGGTCGAAGCAATGCTGCCAGAGGTCGCCAGAGCATCGAATGCGGCGGTATCGTACCAGCCTGTTCCTGTTCCTGGATTATTGTTGGTTTGCCCTTCGTAATTAAAGAAGGCAAATATTTTGTTTTTCCAGATGGGCCCTCCGATGCTCCCGCCAAATTGGTTGTAGCGGTCCTCATCCCTGAGCAACCCGCGCTCAGAGGGAGTTTTTTTCGTGCCATCGGGATTGACTGATAATACCGAATTTGGGCCGTTCCAGCGCTGATAGGCGTTTAAGCCGGGGCGAACAATCTGAGCAAACAAGCTGCCATGGATCTGGTTTGTTCCGCTCTTGGAGGTAATCTCCGTCAGGGCCCCATTGAAACGGCCGTTCTCGGCGTCGTAGGCGTTCGTGACAATCTTTACGCTGCTAACAGAATCTTCGCTCGGTGTGATCACCGTTGCTCCACCCCAGACAGCGCTGGTTGTACTGATTCCGTCTACGGAGTAGCCATTGTTTTGAAACTCACCGCCATTGGTGTTGGCCGAAGCTCCATTCTCCGTCGAGAAGATGCTGCTGCTGTGACCCAGGTTGCCACTTCCAGCCGGTCCTGCTCCGGTCGCCGTTCCTGGGGAGAGAAAACCGCCTCCGCCCCCGCCTTGTGAGCCATCGGCTAGGACACCCGGAACCAACTGGATCAGGCTGGTTACATCCCGCTCGAATGCCGGTAAGTGTTGTATTTCGTTCGCGGTGATATTGCGTCCAAGCCCCGCGGTCTCTGTATCGATTGCGGGCTGAGTCGACGCATCCACGATAATGGTCTGGGTGTCGGCCCCGACCTGCATCTGCACATTTATGGCATTCGCCTGCTCGGGGATCAACTCTAGCTTGTCGAGAAACTGCCTCTGGAAGCCTTTCTTTTCAACCTGCAAGGTAAAGGTGTCAGGGGGCAGAGCGTTAAAGTTATAAACGCCGCTAGAATCGCTGGTGCGAACCTGCTTTCCATGTGTTCCGATGTCGGTCAGGGTCAGGGTTGCACCGGGAATCACGGCTCCGGTTGTGTCAGTGACTGTGCCTTGGATCGATGCGCGGTACTGAGCATGCGCAGCCAGGGATGCGACGCAGAGAAAGGCCGCGAACGCAAACCACCGGAATGCCCTGCGTTGAGGGGAAAGAGTGGTGGGAATCAACTTCATACTGCCTCCAAAAGAAAGTCCGACATCATAAAATGTTGGCGCTTGTAGTGACGCCTTAGGCAAACGATTGAGCGTATTAGGCAAACGTTTGAGCAAATCGAAACTATGCTCCGTTTGAAGTACGGCTGTCAAGGCCGTATCTCTGTTTTCCTTCCGGTGCAACCTGTGAAAGACTCAGCGAGTGGCGCCTTCGTCAAAGCACGCAACTAAACCGGGTAAGCCCAATAAGTCAGATGCAGCTTCCGGGCATGGCGCGCCTGCTTCGCTCGCAACTCTTTCGGCGCATCTGGGCCTTTCGGTAGCTGCCATCTCGCGTGTGTTGAACGGTGTTCCTGCCGCGAAGTCGATCCCCAAAGCCACGCAGGACCGCATCTTTGCGGCGGCCAAGCTGTTCAACTATCGCCCCAATGCATTGGCAAGATCGCTGCGCCACGGCCGGTCGATGATGGTTGGAGTGCTGGTTCCGGAGGTCTCGGAAGGCTATGTGACGCTGGTGCTCGCCGGACTCGAACAGGGCTTGCTGCAGGCCGGTTACGTCTACTTTCTCATCAGCCACCATCACCGCGAGGAGCTCATCGCAGGCTCACAGGCATTGCTGGTGGAGCGCTCCGTCGACGGCATTATTGCGATCGACACTATCCTCTCGCGATCGACACGCTTGCCGACGATCACTGTCTCTGGCCCCGAGGAGCAGCAGGGCATTACGAACATCGTGCTGAATCATCGTCGCGCTGCGGAGCTGGCGCTCGACCATCTGGTAGGGCTTGGGCATCGCGAGATCGCCATCATCAAGGGGCAGAGCTTCAGTTCCGATACCGAGCCGCGCTGGCAGGCCATTCGGCATGCGGCGGCGCGAGCGCACCTCAAGCTTGATCCAAAGCTCGTGGCCCAGCTCGAAGGCGACACACCCTCGCATGAGCCTGGTTACTTCGCCGCGCAGCGGCTGCTGGCTTCGGGTATTCCGTTTACCGCGCTGTTCACCTTCAACGACGTCTCGGCTATCGGTGCCATACGCGCTCTGCGGGAGGCAGGTCTGCGTGTGCCCCAGGATGTCTCGGTTGTGGGCTTTGACGATGTGCAGTCGGCTGCCTTCCAGAACCCCAGCCTGACCACGGTACGACAGCCCTTGCGCACCATGGGAATGCTCGCTGCCGAAGCCCTCGTGCGCCAGATTGCGGCTCATCCTGAGCATTCGCCGTCGAAGCAGTTAGTCGTCGATCCCGAGCTGGTGGTACGGGAATCTACCTGCCCTCCGCCAGTGAAGAAACGCGCGAAGCGGTAAAAGAGCGATTTGAAGTTTGAAAACTGCAGCTCGCCAAGGTTGACACAACGTCACGATTCTACCTATCCTGTGCAGACAGGTAGCTGAACATGTCTTACCATGATCAACAACTCGTGATGGCCTTCTCTGGCCTCTGTCCGGTCGCTCCCCGCTCCGGTTGTTGTTGTTGTTTCTGTTGCCGCTAACCTGCGAATCCCCCTCTTCTAATTTTTCCAAACGACTAGCTATATCTTTGCGCGTATCTTGAGCCCCGCTGGAATAAGCGTGTCTTCTCCTTATCTCCCCGGAGGCCTATTGTTTTTCCTCAGAAACATCTCTCTTTTATTGGCATTAATGGCATCTTGTAGTGCTGTGGCATTGGCCCAGGTGGACACAGGCGCTATCGTCGGCACAGTCGTCGATGCGCAACAGCAGCGTGTACCCGGCGCTACGATTCGGTTACGGCGCGAAGAGACCGGTGTAGAACGCACCGCGAAGTCAGGCAACGATGGCAGCTTCACCTTCTCTCCTCTCGCCATTGGGACGTATTCGCTCACCGTGGAGCAGGAGGGCTTCGAGCGCTATGTGCAGACGGGTCTATCGATAACGGCACAGTCCACTTTGCGCGAGGATGTCGCGCTGCACGTCGGCGCGGTAACGCAGACAGTAGAGGTAGCCTCGGCGCTGCCGTTGCTGGAGACGCAGACTTCCTCTCTGCAGCAACTGGTAAATGCGCGCAGCATTAACAACCTGCCGTTGAACGGCCGCAACGTAACGTTTCTGGCACAGACGGCTCCCGGTGTCACCATTGCACAAGCAGATTCCCGCGGGCTGGCTGCCAGCGGTTCTTTCAGTGCGAATGGAGCGCGCCGTGGGCAGAACGACTATCTTCTCGATGGCATCGACAACAACGCAGCCATTGCAGACTATGTGAATCAAACGCAGTACGTCATCATGCCTCCGCCGGATGCGCTGCAGGAGTTTGTGGTGCAGACCGACAACTACTCGGCAGAGTTTGGGCACTCCGCTGGTGCCGTATTGAATGTCTCGACCAAGTCAGGTGGTGATGCCTTTCACGGCGATGCCTGGGAGTTCTTCCGCAACGACGTTCTCGATGCTCGCAACTACTTTGCTACGGCAGCGGCCAAGCCCGCCTATCGTCAGAACCAGTTCGGCTTTGCGCTCAGTGGACCGGTGGTGATTCCTAAGGTGTACAACGGCCGTGGCAAGACTTTCTTCTTCTTCGACTACCAGGGCACGCGCATCGCACAGGACAGCAGCAAGGTAGTCACCGTACCTACGCTGGCCGAGAATCAGTCCGGATTTACGAACTTCACCGATCTGATTGCGGGGCAAAGCGGAACCAAGACCGATTTGCTCGGAAGAGTCTTTCCGGTAGGAACGATCTTCGATCCGGCAACCAGTCGACCAGTGACGACGAAGCAGAGCGATCCAACCACGGGCTTGATAGCGACCGGTACCGGTTATGTGCGCGATCCATTCTATGCGGGTGCGATAGCCGGGCAGACGAACTTTACCTCTGCCGCGCAGGTGGCGCTGCTCAACCAGTTACCCAGCGGACGTCTGAACGCCAATGCAATTGCCTTACTAAAATTATTCCCTTCGCCGACGGCTGGTGGCATTACAAATAACTACACCTCGTTCCCGACGGTGACGAATAACAGCGATGGCATCGATCTGCGCATTGATCAACACTTCAGCGATCGCGACTCGGCATTTGCGCGTTACAGCTATCTCGATACCGATCAGCTGAACCCAGGCCCATTCCAGGGTATCGCGGATGGCCAGGCCAGCCGCCCCGGCAATGGATGGACACAGGCGCAGAACGTGGCTGTGAGCGAGACGCACATCTTCACGTCCCAACTGGTCAACGAGGTGCGCGCCGGTTACAGCCGCGTCGTCGATATCCGTCGTCAGCCCTTTGCCAACCAGTTAGGTATTCCGGCACAGTATGGCATCGGTGGTATTCCGCAGTTTCCGGGCAATGGTGGTTTGCCCTCCTTGACGTTTGGAGCGCTGGCCAATCTAGGACAGTCGGGTTCTCTGCCCAGCAATAAGGCCAGCGATATCCTGCAATTTTCCGACAACATTACGATCTCGCACGGTAGCCATGTGTTGCGCGGCGGGGTGCTCTACCAGAGCCTGTCTTATCCAACGTCGACTCCTTCGGCATCGCGTGGATCCTTTGGCTACAGCGGCATCTACACCTCTATTGTGAGCCAGACGGATGGCTCTACCGATCGCGCGCAGTTTGTTCTGAATCCGACGGTGAACTCGATTGAGCATGCCAGCACTACCGCTTACGACAACATAGGCGGCGCAAACAGCGTCAGTGCCTCCAGCTTTCCGCCCATCAGCAATCTGCACCGGAGTTACTTCGGAACCTATGTGCAGGATGACTGGCGCGCGACCCCGCGTCTAACGCTGAATCTCGGTCTGCGCTGGGAGTACTACGGTGTTCCTACGGAACGCAATGATCGACAGGCCAACTTCATCCCAGGCTCCTCGAGCAACCCCGCTGTTGGCGCACAGTTTATCGTTCCGCAGTCGCAGGTAGCATCAGTACCGCAAGCATTTATCGCACTGTTGAACAAGGACAACATAGCCTTCGTTCCAACGGACAACAGAGGGTTGGGGACAGCTCAGAAAGGAAATTTTGCTCCTCGTTTTGGCCTGGCTTATCAGGCCACGCAACGCGTAGTCATCCATGCGGGCTTTGGATTGTTCTATGGCGGCTATGAAAACTATGGCCTCAGTGCACAGCCGGGAGCAAACTTCCCATTCAATATTGCAACGAGTTACTCCGCGGGCAATCCAGTAACTCCTTTGACCCCTGATAACTCCATCGGCACACTAAGCAATGGACTGACAAACGTTCCGCTCAGCGCTGCCAATGCCAATCTAACCAGCATTACACTGTTGGGCCGGCAATATAACTGGAAGAGCGCGTACACCGAGGGCTATAACCTGCAGGTGCAATATCAACTTAGTGCAACTACTGTCTTGAAGCTGGCGTATGACGGCTCGGTATCGAAACATCTGCAAACACCCATCAATACAAACACGCTCGATGTGGTCCTCCCCGCGACCGCCAACGCGCAGACGAACAGTTTCTTTCCTGACTTCGCGCGAGGTGGCACCTTTATTACTCCGTCGGGCGTTACGAACTACAACGGATTGCAACTGGATCTGACTCGCCGTTGGGCGAACGATCTGACAATCGACGCCAACTACACGTGGTCGAAGTGCATGGGGGATGCACGAGATCAACTCGACAACAACATCGGCAGTTACCGCGCGCCCTATGTTCCGGGTGCCGGTATTGGTTTCGACTACGCCCTTTGCGACACGGATGTTCGCAATATCTTCCATGCCAGCGGAACCTATGAGTTGCCGTTTGGTCATGGACATGCCCTCCTTACACACGGCCCTGCGTCTTATGTGGTTGGTGGATGGTCGCTGCAGGGGATTGCAACCGTGCAGGATGGCCAGCCACTTACCGTAGCTTGCTCCATTACCACCGCAGCTGGTCTCGGTTGCAATGCGTTGAAGGTTCCAGGGCAGAACCCCTATGCAGGTCCGCATAACGCGACGCAATTTCTGAACCCGGCGGCCTTTGCAAATCCCGCCACAGCGGCCACTGGACTTGCCGCATTGGGTGGATCGCCCACGCAGGTGAGCGGACCCGCCTATCATAAGCTCGATGCCTCGCTCTTTCGCGAGATTCCTCTTGTTGCAGGAACAAGGCTGGAGATTCGTGCTGAAGCATTCAACGTAACCAATACGCCAAACTTCTCCGCTCCTGGGAGCCTTACCTTCACAACGCCCTCTACTTTTGCGTCGATCACCAGCACGCGCGACAATTCAAGACAACTGCAGTTTGCTGCAAAGATCTATTGGTAGGAGTTTGAAATGCCGGAAGAAATAGCGAGTCGTAGATCATTTTTGAAAAGCACAGTAGCAGCTGCAGTGGCCGCCGCCGTTCCTGTCGCCGCGGAGGCAAAACAGGCTACAACCAAGCCCTCCTCCCCTCCCAATATCGTTCTATATCTGGCCGATCAATTCCGGTCGGACTTCGTTGGTGCCAGCGGCCGCAATAGCTCGACACGGACGCCGAACATCGATGCCCTTGCCGCTCGAGGCAAGAACTTTACCCATGCAGTCACCAATCAACCTGTATGCGCCCCTGCACGCTCGGTGATATTTACAAGTCGCTATGCTACCGAGACCGGAGTTTGGCACAACGGCCTGGAGCTGGATAAGTCACTGCCGACTCTTGCAGGAGAGTTGCGCAAGGCCGGCTACTCGGCGAACCTCATCGGCAAGTGGCATCTTGCTCTCGAGAACCCGGCAAACGGTGGTAGCCCTGGCGCTGTCAAGGCGGAAGACCGCGGCGGTTTCCTCGATCTTTGGGAGGGTGCTAACGCCATCGAAAACACCTCGCACCCCTATGAGGGGACTATCTGGGATCGAGATGGAAAAGAGATTACCTACAAGGACGAATACCGCGTCGACTTCCTCACCGATCGCGCCGAACGCTTCCTCCGTCAGAAGCACGACAAACCATTTTTCCTCTTCATCTCGCAGCTTGAGCCGCATCAGCAGAACGACATGCACCAACCCATTGCTCCCAAGGGTGCAGCGGCGCGCTTCGTCAACTCGGTTGTGCCTGACGATCTCCGCGCGTTGCCGGGCACCTGGCAGGCTCAGCTCCCGGACTACTACGGTTGCATCGAATCCATCGATGCCTCGGTGGGCCGCGTGCGCCGCATCCTGGAAGAGGAGCATCTCGCCGAGAACACAATCTTCGTCTTTATGAGTGATCACGGCTGCCACTTCATGACGCGCAACCAGGAGTACAAGCGCAGCACACACAACAGTTCGATTCGCGTGCCGCTTGTGATCGACGGTCCCGGCTTCCGCGGAACACAACAGATCCCGGAACTCATTGGCCTCATCGACCTCGCGCCCACACTGCTGGAAGCGGCGGGGGTCCCTGTGCCCTCCACGTGGAAGGGTCACAGCGCACTTCCGCTGCTCAACGATCCAGAAGCACGGCAGCACTGGCCGAACCAGCAGCTCATCCAGATCAGCGAGTCGATGACAGGCCGCGCGATCCGAACGCCGGACTGGACCTACTGTGTCGCGGACATCTCGGGTGGCAGGGAACTCGCCGCCAAGACCTACACGGAATATCAGATGTACGACCAGCGCGCTGACCCCCATGAATTGGTCAATCTTGCAGGACGCAAGGAGTATCGAGAGAAAGCCAATGAACTGCGCGAACAACTAAAGAAATTGATAGTAGCTGCTGGCGAACCGGAGCCGGAGATCTTGGAGGCGAAGCTTTATCCATAGTGCCTCAGCGAAGCCTTTGCTTTTCTTTCTGTCATTCCCGGAGGGAATCTGCTGTTTGCGTGTAGCGCCTGGAAAATCCTGTCTAGAAAATCTGCCAAGACACAGACCAAATCATTCCACTCCTGTAACCCCGAGTAGAAACAATAAGTAACACCCCAGAAATTCTAGAAATCACAGGGGCACATTTCTAGAATTCTCTGGCTTACAATCCTCCGCCAGCTCTTTTATGTCATTTCCACCCGATACCTTCGCGGCACAAACCCTGTAAGAATGTTCCACGTAGAACATTTTGCTTCCTATGAGCAACGACAAACCCAACTCCTGCTGCACGCCGGTGGCTGCCCGCGAAATATCCTCACCGATCAAGACGCCACAGGCCACATCCATTCACGCCGCAACTCGCGCAACAGTATCGCTTCCCGGCGGAAGTTTTCTCATGGGCACGAACTACTCACAGGGCTTTCCCGCTGACGGCGAAGGCCCTGTCCGTCGCGTCACATTCTCGTCCTTCGACATCGACACCTACCCTGTTACGAACGCCGATTTCGCCTCCTTCATCGCTGCAACGAACTACCGTACCGAGGCTGAAGTCTTTGGCTGGTCGTTTGTCTTCTGGGCGCATATTCCAGAGGAACGTTTCGAAGCTGTTGTCGAAGATACCGTTGCGCAGACGCCTTGGTGGTGCAAGGTTCCTGGCGCAACCTGGGACCATCCTGAAGGTCCCGGTTCCGACGTCAAGGGCAGACAGAACCACCCAGTCGTTCATGTGTCGTGGAATGATGCCGTAGCCTATGCTGCCTGGGCAGGGAAGGTGCTGCCGACAGAGGCGCAGTGGGAGTACGCCGCGCGGGGTGGCCTCGAACAGAAGCTCTACCCCTGGGGCGATGAGCTGACTCCTGAGGGCAGGCATCTATGCAATATCTGGCAAGGCCAGTTTCCCCAGCTCGATACCGCCGCAGACGGCTATGCAGGAAGCTGCCCGGTCGATAGCTTCCCTCCGAACGGCTATGGCCTGTACTCCTGCACCGGCAACGTGTGGGAGTGGTGTGCTGATTGGTTCAGTACGGCATTCTCTACCTTGCAAGATCCAGCGGGGCCGTCAGATGGCCAGGCGAAGGTGATGAAGGGCGGTTCTTTCCTGTGCCACGCTTCGTACTGCAATCGCTACAGGGTGGCGGCTCGAACCTCCAATACTCCTGACAGCTCGGCCTCGAATATTGGCTTCCGCTGCGCAAGCAAAGCCGCCGAATAGACGACCTCAGTCGCGATCATTGCCATAGATCGGAATGCCCTGTTGCACACGAAAGGCGATGCTCGCGGCACGAGCGGTAAAGTCCGATTGCGGATACTTCTGGCGCATCTCATCGGCGATGGACTCGCAATTCTTCGCGGCAGCGTCTGAATTCTTCTTGTTCTCGTCGACGGAGTACATCGTCACCAAGGCGCCCTGGCGATAGACGGCATCGTAGAGCGCTTCGGCAGACTTGGGTCCGCCAGGATAGCGGTCGGCATACTTCAGATAGAGATTCGTCTCCATCTCAGGACACTTCGGCAGCCCCTGCCAGTCGCCGCATAGTTTATTGTCGAGCAGTTCGAACGCCGCTCGTGCCGCTACTGGAGAGTCCGGATAGAGTTTCATCAGATGCTTGAACTCGCCCTCATACAACTGCGGTCGCAGGAAGGCCTCCTGCTCATGCGCGCTGGGCAGCGTGGAGATGTCGAGCTTGTCGAGCTGCCAGCGAATGTCGGCAGAGCGAAACGCGGCTTCCGGTGCGAGGGTAGAGTTGGGGAAGTAATCGGCTACGCGACGATAGAGCAGATGCGCAGCCTGTGCGGCGCCTTTGGGTGGATGAGGCTCTGAGGCCTGGGCCTCATACTCGGCAGCTGCGCCGTAGATTAACTGATCGCCGTTTGGCGTTGTGGGACCGACGATGCCTTTGTCTCGAATCCAGCCGGAACTCGGGTCGGGATTCGCTTCGGGTTCTTCGAACTCGGGTTTGGAGTCCGGGTCTGCGTCTTCCTTGGTATCGGTGTTGGCAAAGACGTTTACCCAGGGCCCGTTGTGCGCCGTAACGACGACCTCATGCCCCGGGGTTACGGTAATGACCGGCGGGGCGCCGCCGTCTGGGGTGACATAGACGTTAGCCGTATGCAGCACCGTCGCTCGCGCCGAACGGTCATAGCCGCTGCGGTCGTCTCTTTTCTGCTTCTGAGCGAGCAGCAGCGTCGGCGTGAGAAGAACTGCGGCGATGAGACCAGAGAATCGCATGGATGAAATTTTAGACGTGTGCGGCGGCTTCGGATTCGAGCTCCGCCCGCAGCACTGGATCGAGGTTACCTCCCGAAAGCACTGCGACCACCTTGTCGGCCTTCGGGAGCTGCTGTGAATGGAAGAGAGCCGCCGCCAGCGCAACCGCGCCTGAGGGTTCGGCGACCAGCGAGGTTGCGCTCAGGATGATACGTAATGCGGCACGAATCTCGTCTTCTGTGACGGTCACAATGCCGTCGACGAAGTGAAGAATGTGCTCGAAGTTGCGTTCGCCGAGCGATTGCGTGCGCAGGCCATCGGCCAGGGTGCGCGTGGTCTTTGCGGCAGGCCACTCAACGAGCGTGCGCGTGTCGAACGATTCCTTGGCGTCGCCGGCAAGCTCCGGCTCGCATCCCCAGACCTGTGGAGTATGACTGCCCGCTGCGAGCTTGATGCCGCTGGCGATACCAGAGAGCAGGCCTCCACCAGAGACAGGCGCGAGTACGAGGCCCACGTTGGGAAGTTGTTCGAGAATCTCCAACCCGCACGTCGCCTGCCCGGCGATGACAGCCTCGTCGTCATAGGGAGGCACCATCGTATAGCCATGCAGCGCTTCAAGCTCTTCAGCCTTCTGCTTGCGCTCCAGGCTGCCGGGGCCAACAGTGACGATCTCCGCGCCGAGTGCAACGGTAGCTTCGCTCTTCAGTCGCGGCGCGTTGGAGGGCATTACGATGACCGCCTTCGCTCCCCGTGCTCGCGCCGCATACGAAACTCCTTGTGCGTGATTGCCAGAAGAATAGGTGATCACGCCGCGCTTCAGCTGCTCTGCTGGAAGCTGCGCGATCTTGTTATATGCGCCGCGCAGTTTGAAGCTGCCAATAGGCTGAGCGGATTCGTCTTTTAGATAGATGTCCGGCGTTGTGTCGGCGAGTTCCGCGAACCCGGCCATACGCAAGCGGGCGCGGCTGAGACGAACCAGGGGAGTGCGCACAGCAGTATCGGCGATACGTGTCTGCGCAGCGTAGATATCGGTGAGGGTAATGAGGTTTGGCATAAGTGGGATTACAAATGAAATGGTAAGACTGGAGCCAACAGGATACGAGCAAGAACCGCAGCTGAGGCGAAAATAAGAGCTTTCAATTGTGGTGTGGAAAACGAGCCTGTTGAGAGCGCTGTTCCCGTTCGTTGTTTTCGGAACATAAGCAACATTGACCCTATACATGACACCGTAGCAAATGCCAGCCAAGAACCTTCCATAATGGCAAAGTCCTTGACGGGTTGAGGTGCAAGGCAACCCATTACGATACAAACCACGCTAAGAAGTTCAACCCCTGACAAAATCCGCCAAAGAGGTGGACGCAGATAGATCAGCAACCCAAACATCAAGAGTACAGATAGGAAGGCCCCGAGATAGATAGCGGTATCGAAGTTCATGCTTTTGTCTCTGCCGCATGCAGAATCAGGGCAAAGAAATGCACTAGCCTCCAGCGGTCCATTGCGGTCGGGCCGTGTCTGTCTATGTCGATGTGAGTAAGGACAGGGGAGATTAGCGATGCCTTCAGCGTCTCACTTGGTAACTCGCTGGCCATCCACAGCGTTTCAGCAGCGGGGATGATGTTATCGCCCTCGCCGTGCAGTAGGTAGACCGGCGTTGTGAGCTGCCGCAAGTGGCCGCGCGGGCTCACACCAGCCATATCCGCGATGTGTTTTGTCTCTGCAGCGGCCAGTTTGTCGCGAGTCATGACGGACGTGGTGTCCAGTAGTTGCTTCATTTCGGCGAGCTGTGCGGGCATCAATACTGCCAGTGCTGCCTTTTCAGCTGCACCGTCTTCGTAGAGATGCGCGCGCAACACTGCCCGCAGTGGAATCAGATCCGCAGTTGGAGCGAAGTCCTGAAGGTTTTCGTATTCCATTACGAGTGCGCCGTACTCGTGCGGGGGCAGTAACTCTTCGGTTCCATCGGGACGCAGATCTTGGCCTGTGCGGTAGTACTGGGCTACGCGCGACATCGCATCCTGCGAGCCGATAGCCACCACGAACTTGATGCTCGACCGGAACTGCGGGTCGGAGGCCGCGAGCAACGAGAGCCCTCCTGAAAAGCTCAGGCCCATCACCCCAACCGGTCGTTCTCCATTCTCCTGTGCGAACCACGTTGCTGTATCGCCGATGGTCGCAATCGAGTTCGCGCCAACGTGATAGTCCTTAATGTCTGACAGTTCCGGTGTCAGCACTCGAAGGCCACAGGAGGCCATCGCCGAGGCGAAGGCGATAAGTCTTGGCTCGTCCATGCCGAGGTGGTGCACGCCATGCAGCACCACCAGTGCGGGTGCATTCGGGTGGTGCAGGGGCGAGTAGAGCCGAGCCCGCACCGTTCCCTGGCTGGTGTTGAGACTCACGTCGTGTGTAGTGATGGGTTCTGTAACCAGCTCGTGCAACAGCGCAGGAACCGGCTGGTTTCCTACAAGGTCCAGTACTGCGACTGCTTGCAGGTGCGCCTTCGCGAACGGCCAGACGAACGCTGCCGTCACGACAGCGAACAATAAAACGAAGGCAGCCCAGATCTTGCGCGCTGCGAGCGCCGCTATCCCAGTAGATCCGGAAGCATTGTGTTGTTGTGTTGAAGTTGGCATTCGCGAAGACATGGTTGATTAGTGGCGCAGTACGAAATACAGGGCTATCACCAGTAGAGCCACATTGATGGCCAGCACGCCGATGAGTACCTCCGTATTGAGTCTCAATGCTTTCTCAAGCCGGACAACGTGCTCTTCCGCGGCTTCCACGGCGGCTTTTGCCGTGCGAACCTCGGCGGTAATACCGGCGAGCTTTTCGCTCTGGTCATTGAGCTGGCGATAAAGACTTTCGTGAGCCGCGGTCGCCTGGCCGATGTCGCTGCGCAGGCCTTCGGCCATTGCTTCCATAGCGCGGCGGTGGGTCTCTTCGGTCTCCGACTTATTTCGAAAGAAGCGATCGGCTACGGGAATCAGCCGAGTGACGTGAGGAGCGAGTTCGATCAGTTGTGCAACAGCCTTGGGCCACATGCTACGGATTGTAGCGCCGATCTCGGGCTTTATTGTGCCGCTAGTTGTCGTCTCTTCCTGCCCTGCAGGAGGAGTGCAACGATGGTGCACAGCAGGATCGCCGTGATGATAGCCTGCGACCACAGGCAGTAGACGCACCATTTCTCAATCACAAAGGCCTCCATATAGCTCAGGAAGGAGGCAAAGGCGAAGCCGATTTCGGCAGCCTGCAGCGTGAGCCACAGGCGGTTCACGAGTGCCAATACCGCAATCAACGCGTAGCCAATGATGCCGAAGAGCGCCACGGGAATATGGACCTTCTTGGACGCAGGATCTTCATCGAAGCTGCTCGGTGGAAAGACTGCGAACCGTGAATGATTGACCGCGCCGCAGTCGAATCTCTCCGTGACCGCGCACGGTGGCGCTGTGCTGGGGTCCTGATAGTGGATGCGAAGCGCGAGGGCTGAGTCGAAGATTCCGGCGAGGGCGAGCAGAACGATGAGGAAGCGCATAGCTGTCTTATTTTACGGGTATTGTCGCTTCCGGAGACACGGACCGGCAGCATGATGAATCTAAGACAAACTCTCAAGAAGTGCGATCATTAAAGATGCCGCATTTGAGGCGGGTTGGAGAGGAACAACGCAACATGGACACGCTGCATATCTGGAACGGCGGCGGCACAGCCGATGCCGCAAAGCAATGGACCGAGGCGCATCTTGCAGCCTCGCGGGTGAAGGTGGACGAACTGCTGGCGGTTGAGGGAGCGCGTACGGTCGCGAATACGTTGGCACTCTTTGATAAAGCGCAGTGGCATCTACGTATGGCCGGGAGCCAGACGGGTGTAATGTTCATGGTGCATCCTGCCGCTGAGGTTCGCGATGCTGCGCAGGAGCTGTCGCAGACGGTCAGTGCAGCGGGAGTCGCTCTGAGCTTGAATCAGGCCGTCTACCGGGCACTTGAAGCAGTTGATGTCAGTGCTGAAGATGCGGCGACGCGCTACTATCTGGAGCGTACGCTACTTAGCTATAGGCTTTCCGGCGTCGATCGCGATGAGGAGACTCGGGAGAAAGTGCGTTCGCTTTCGGAGCGCATGACTGAGTTGAGCATGAGCTTCAGCCGAACGGTGCAGGATGATGTGCGGAAGATCGCCGTCGACGATCCGAATGAGTTGCTCGGGCTGCCTGCCGACTATCTGGCACGGCATGGGGTGCGCGAAGAGGGAGGTGCGTTGAAGGCTGACGCTCCGGTGGTGCTCACAACGGACCCGCCGGAGATGTCGCCAGTGATGCATTATGCCGTAAACCCCTCATTACGGCGCAAGATGTACCTTGCTTATAGCGATCGCGGATATCCCGTTAACAAGCAGATTCTATTGGACTTACTTGCTTCCAGAGAGGAGATGGCGGAACTGCTTGGCTTTCGTAGTTGGGCGGACCTCGCGACAGTCGACCAGATGATGGGTTCGGCCGCGAATATGCGGCAATTTCTAGAAGAGGTCGAAGAGGCTGCGCGGGAGACGGCGCAGCATGAGTTTACGGAACTGGAAGCCTTTGTCCGCGGGCGTAATCCCGAGGCCTTGCCGCTCACACTCAGCGATGCCCGTTTCTGGGAGGAGCAGTATCGGCGTGCGCACTACGACTTCGATTCGCAGAGTGTGCGGCCTTACTTTCCCTACGAGCAGGTTGAGGCTGGCATCCTTGCAACAGCTGGCAAGCTCTTCCGTGTACGATTTGAGCGCTCAAACGATGCTCCTGTGTGGGATGAGGCGGTAAAGGCTTTTGACGTGCTCGACGACGACAGCGCTTCGAAGCACAAGGGGGAGATTGTCGGTCGAATCTATCTCGACATGCATCCGCGCGAAGGCAAGAGCAAGTGGTTCAGCGAGTGCTCGCTGGTCGGCGGCGTGCTCGGCGCACAGGTGCCCGAGGCCTCGCTGGTGTGCAACTTCCCCCAACCCAAGGACGGCGATCCCGGTCTACTGCAGTACTCCGATGTTGTGACCTACTTCCATGAGTTCGGGCATCTGATGCATGAGGTTCTCGGCGGACGCCAGCGCTGGGCAGGGCAGAGCGGCATTGCGACCGAAGGGGATTTTGTCGAAGTGCCTTCACAGATGCTCGAAGAGTTCTTCGAGGATGCCGACCTGTTGCGGACATTCGCGAAACACTACGAGACCGGCGAGCCTATTCCGTATGAGACGGTTACTCGCATGACCAAGGCCAGTGCGCATGGCCGCGCCCTTAATACGTTGACACAGGTGATGTACGCGACGTATTCGATGGAGACGCACGATCGCCGCGCCGCGAAGCTCGACCTCGACGCGCTGCTGCGTGAGGGCTACGACCGTTTCAGCCGCTACGAGTTTGTCGATGGCAACCGCATGTACGCGGCGTTCACGCACCTCGTTGGCTACACGTCGAACTACTACACCTATCTCTACGACAAGGTGATGGCGCTGGAGTTCTTTGCGGAGTTTGCGAAGGATGGCAAGGGTGATGTGCTGGCTGGTGACACGGCTATGCGCTATCGGCGGCAGGTGCTGGAGCCGGGCGGATCGAAGCCTGCTCGCGATCTGGTGCAGGCTTTTCTGGGTCGTGAGGTCAGTATGGAGGCGTTGCGGGGGTGGATTCAGAAGGGGGCTTAGGTACTACAAACCTGCCTCGAAGTTTGTCATTTCGACCGACCAGCGGGAGTGGAGAAACCCCTGTATTGTGCGATGCCTCCCAGGACATGGCTGTCTGAAGCAAGAACACATTTTAGGTTTGACGGCGGTACAGCTAGTCCCTTTGGTTTCTGCAGTAGTACAAGCGGTCGCGAAATACAGGGGTTTCTCCGCTCCCGCTGGTCGGTCGAAATGACAGACTTTGGTGGGGGCCTACGGAATCAGTTCTGTAGCACTAGCAGCGCTTAGCTGATGGATTGCAAGCCACGTCTGCTGATAGGCGTTGAGGGCGTCGTTGGTCGAGGATCTGGAATCGCGAAGCGCATCCAGGTAGTCGATCAGGGCGATGCCGCCGTGCTCGAAGGCGAACTGAGCGATGCTCAGGACGTCGTGCGACTCATCGAGGTAGTGCTCCCCGAAGCGATCGGAGAGACGCTTGGACTGCACGTATCCGATCCAGGCCTGGTCGATGTCGGAGACTACCTGATTCTTAGCCGCGACTTGAGTGAACTGCGAGGCATCTGCTTGAAAGCGCGCCGTCTGTTTGTTGCCCTGGTTGCGATCGAAGAGTCTCAGCGGAATGTTGACGGAGAAGCCGGCGGAGTTCTCGGTGCCGCTGCGGTCGTATTCCGCTTCGAGGGTCGGATCGGTAGTGCCGTTGGCTATGGCGAGGCGTGCATTTGCCTCCGCTGCCGCAACGCCAAATTTAGCGGCGGCATAGTCAGGACGATTGGCCAGGCCGGCCTGCACGAGAGCGTCCTGCGTCTGCGTGATAACGGGCGGAATGATGTCTCCGGTTACGTCGAAGTCCGTTCCCGGCGTCGCTATGCCGATCAGCGTCTGTAGCTGGTCGCTGGCCTGGCGCAGATTGACGATGTCGTTCGACTCATCGCTTTCAAAGCTGCCCAGTTGCAGGTCGAGACGCTCATAGTCGAGCTTGCCCAGATCGCCTGCCTTGTAGCGGTCCGAGGCGATGTCGACCTCATGGCGGAAGTCCTTGAGGCTTGCGCTCGACAACTCCAGGGCTTCCTTGGCGATCAGCATGTGCGTGAAGGCCTGCTTGACGGTCAGGATCGTCTGACGAATCGTGTCGTCCAGCTGTGCCTGCGTCTGGGCGGTGGTGGCACGGGCATCGTCGAGACGCCAGCGCCGTTTCTCGCCGCGCTCGAAGAGACGCGAGACCTGCACGCTGTAGTTGTACGGGCTGGAAGCGGTTGCATCTTCGGTGATGTCGTTTCCGTTGATCTGCAGGCTGGGGTTGGCGCGCACGCCGGCCTGTATCTCCTGCGCGCGAACGGCGCGGAGGTTTTGTTCGGCGGCCAGCAGCGTCGGGTTCTTGGCGTGGGCGAGATCCAACACCTGCGCCAGCGTATAGGCTCCCGGGCGTGAGGCGGGAGGCTTACGTGGATCCGGACCAGGGCCTACTCCCGCAGCGTAAGCCGCAGCGGGGTTCTGGGCGGTCTGCGCGAATAGTGCAGGCGTTTGAGGCGTCTGGAGGACAAGAGCGCCGGCGAGGATCAGGAGAACGGATTGAGTTTTTAACATCGCGAATGGCCTCAATTCTCGAACTCGTGGTCCGGTGTCGGCAGAACGTCTGTACTACGTGCCAGCCAGACATACAGGCAGGGAAGGATGAAGATGCCGAATGCAAGAGCTCCCATGAGGCCACCTACGATAACAATCGCGAAGGGCCGCTGTGAGTCGGATCCGATACCGTGAGAGAGCGCTGCCGGCAGCAGGCCCAGCATTGCGACCAGCATGGTCATGATGATGGGGCGAAGCCTCAGCACAGCGCCTTCAACGGCTGCCTCCTCTACCGAGTGCCCGTTGACGCGCATCTGGTTGATGTACTCCAGCATGATGATGCCGGTCTGCACCGAGACGCCGAACAGGGCCAGGAAGCCGACACCCGACGACACGCTGAAGTGCGTATGGGTCAGGTATAGAGCGACCATGCCGCCTACGGGAGCAATCATTACGTTACAGATGACCAGCATGGCCCACTTGAACGAGCTGAACATGCCATACAGGATCATGAAGATGACCAGGACGGTGATAGGCAGAACGAGCATCAGGCGGCGCGAGCTGCGCTTCTGGCTCTCGTATTCGCCAGCCCAATCCAGCTTATAGCCAGTGGGTAGCGGAACCTGCTTGTTCACCTTGTCAATGGCCTCCATCACGGTACTGCCGAGGTCGCGGTTGCGCACGCTGTACTTGATGGCTACGTAACGGCTGCTGCCCTCACGATAGATCTCCTCTGCACCATCAGCCACTGTAGGCTTCGTGAGTTGTGAAAGAGAGACACGCTCTCCGGAGGGTGCAAGCAGGCGGATGTCGTTGATGGCCTCAGGCGTCGACCGAAACTTCGGGCTGTAGCGCACCATCACGTCGTAGCGTGCTTCGCCATCCAGCACCTGAGTCACAGGGCTGCCCCCGATAGTGCCTCCAACGGCACCTTCGATTGCATTTTGAATGTCGGCTACGTTGATGCCGTAACGGGCCGCTGCCTGCCTGTCTACGATATAGTTCAGGTTCGGTTGACCGATGATACGGAAGAGACCGAGGTCAGCTACGCCTCGCACCGTGCTCATCACCTGGACGATCTGGTCACCCTTCTGTTCCAGCGTCTTGAGGTCCGTGCCGTAGAGCTTTACGGCGAGTTCGCCCTTGACGCCGCTGACCGCCTCTTCCACGTTGTCCGAGATGGGCTGCGAGAAGTTCCAGATCACGCCGGGCATCTTCTCCAGCTCGCGATCCATAGCTGCGATCAACTCTTCCTTGTTCTTATGGAAGGCTGGGCGCCACTGATCCTTCGGTTTCAGGTCAACGAAGTATTCGGTGTTGAAGAAGCCGGTGGTATCGGTGCCGTCATCCGGCCGGCCGATCTGGCTGACGACCTGGGTGACCTCGGGGAATGCGGCTAACAGAACCCTGGTTTTGTTGGCGATGGTGAGGCTCTCGGTGGGGCCTGTGCTGGGAGCCAAAGACCCACGCACCCAGATGGCGCCCTCGTCGAGGTGCGGCAGAAACTCTGAACCGATAGCACCGCTGAAGGCGAGAAAACCGCCCAGGGCCAGCAGTAAGACTCCTGCGATGATTGGAACCGTCTTATGCTCGATGGCCCAGGTAGCGTCATGGCGATACCGCTGGGTGAGCCAGTGCATGACCGGGTTTTCCCACTCGGTCGTGCCTTTGGGGAAGAGGAAGCTCGCGAGTACCGGCGCGAGAATCATGGAGAAGATCAGCGCGCCCAGCAGGGCGAAGGCCACTGTCCAGGCCATCGGCTTGAAGAGGCGGCCTTCTACCGATTGCAGCGTGAAGATGGGCAGATACGTCGTGATGATGATCGCGATCGCATAGAAGACGGGTCGCTGTACTTCGTGGGCTGCTTCGCGAATGATCTGTAACGGCGTCTTGTCCGGCTGGCGCTTGTGGCTCAGGTGGCGGACGATGTTTTCGATCATGACGACGGCGCCGTCCACGACCATACCGAAGTCGAGCGCACCCAGGCTGAGCAGATTCGCTGGAATATGGTTGAGATCGAGACAGATCGATGCAAACAGCAGCGCAAACGGAATGGTGATGGCGACGATCAACGCGCCGCGCAGATTGCCGAGGAAGAAGAACAGGATTATGACGACCAGGATGATGCCCTTGGTCAGGTTGTCCAGAACGGTGCTGGTCGTGAGTTTGAGCAGCGTGCTTCTATCGAGGAAGGGAACGATCGACACGCCCTTGGGCAGGATGTGTTCGTTGAGCTCCTTGACCTTCGCGTGGATGCCTACGAGCGTGGCGTCGGAGTTTTCGCCCTTTTGGAGAAGAACGACGCCTTCCACTTGATCGTCGTCGTCGATGAGTTTGCCGTCTACGCTGCGGAAGGTCTTGCCGATCTGGCCGAGGCGGATCTTGGGGCCTTGTGCGACGGTCGCCACATCGCTGACGCGCAGAGCGGTGCCGTTGGAGGCTTTGAGGACCGTCTGCTCGATGTCGTGCACGTTGGTAAAGAGACCAACCTCCTGCACGTTGATCTGCTGCTGGCCCTGCTCGATGAAGCTGCCACCGGTGTTGACGTTGTTGGCGGCGATCTGCTGCTGCACCTGTGCAATCGTGAGGCCGTAGGAGATCAGCTTCTCCGGATCGACGGTGACCTGATACTCACGCGTCGTCCCGCCGAAGCTCGCCACATCGACGACTCCGGGTACGCTGCGGAACTGCTTTTCGATCTGCCAGTCTTCCAGGCCTTTCAGGGCCATGGTGTCGTACTCAGGATTCGTGCTCTTCAGCGTGTACCAGTAGATCTGCCCGACCGGGCTCCAGTCGGTACCGATCTGCGGCTGAAGACCTGTGGGCAGCGTGACCTGGGAGAGCCTTTCCAGAACCTTTTCGCGATTCCAGTCGTTTTTGCTGTCGTCGTCGAAGATCATCATGATGCTGGAGATCCCAGCCAGCGTGGTCGACCGCAGATGCGTCATGTGCGGGATGCCCGCCATGCCGATCTCAAGCGGTACGGTGACCTGCTGCTCCACGTCCTCGGCGGAGCGGCCAGGCCATTGCGTGATGATGTTGACGTAGTTGTTCGCGACGTCGGGATAGGCCTCGACGGGAAGGTTATGGAATGAGATCGCTCCCCAGCCAAACAGCAGCACGGCAGCGATGAGGATGATGAAGCGATTGTTCAGCGCAAAATCAACCACCCGCTTGATCATTGCTGGTCTGCCGTGTTCTGCAGGTCAAGCGCATTCGCAACCACCTGCTGTCCGACATTCAAACCCGTCTGCACCTCGATGAAATTGCCCTCGAGAGTACGCCCAATTTTGACCTGAATCCGTTTGAAGGTGCCGTTATCTGCCGGCACGAAGACGTAGGAACGATCATGCAGCTGCAGGATCGCTCCAGCAGGGACTGCCGTCTTGGTGTCGGGCCGGGAGCCCAGGATCGTCGCTGTTGAGAACATGCCAAGCCGCAACTGATTGCCGGGGTTGGGCACCTGGATTCTGACCTTCGCCGTGCGAAGGCTAGGATCGAGCTGCGCTCCGATGTCGCTGATGGTCCCGGAGAATGTCTTGCCCGGGAATGCGTTCAGGCGAATATCGGCGTGCTGGCCGAGATGGACGTTCGCCAGGTCGTTCTCATAGACGTCACAGATGACCCAGACGTGAGAGAGATCGGCGATGGTCAGTGAGCCTGTCGCGCCGGCATAGGTGATACCCGCTGCTCCTGCCGCCGTGACATTCTGCGCGATGATCACGCCGGAGGCCGGGGCATAGATCTTCACGGTGTCGCTGGGATGGTTTTTGTCGACACCCAGGACCCTGAGCTGTTGCTCGGAGGCGGTGAGGTCTGCCTTTGCATCATCGTCGCCAGTCTGTGCGGCCTGAAGCTGAGCCTGCGGAATGGCGCCTTTGTCGAATAGCAGCTTGTCTCGGTCCAGGGTGACAGACGTAAGGTGCTCGTCGTTTACGGCCTTCAGGTAGGCGTCGAAGCCCGTACTCACATCGGGGCTTTGCACCTCCATCACCAGTTGGCCCTTATGAACATAGTCGCCGAGACCTACATGCAGAGCGACAACACGTCCATTGGCCAGCGAAAGGACGGGAAGCTCGCGGGAGACGTCCGGGCTGACAGAACCTGTTACTTCAAGGGTGCTGACAACCGACCGCGCCACCGCCGGCTGCAGCGGAAATCTGCCTGGATTATCTACTCGGACAATCCCATTAGAGCTCACATCTACTACCTGTGGCTGCGAGGCTGGAGCCTCCTGCGCGGGATTGGCGGCCTCATGTTTGCAGCCGGCAAAACCTAGAAGCAAGAACATAGACACACAGGCTATTGGGCTGCGAACCGCCTCGGCCAACTGCATTATTGAAAGCCTTTCTTTCCACGTTCTAAAATCATCCGGCATGCTGCGGCGAAAACCGGCTCGCGATACCACCAGACCGCGAGCCGCGTATTCATATCCACAGAATTCCCTGCGAGGTACAACACAACTAGTGCGCGGACGGATAACGCGCTGAGGGGTATAGGCCATAAACAAGTTGTTAGTTGCGTCTCACTCCAAAATAGAGGACAAGTCGTAAAGAAATCGTAAAGATAGCGTCAAATGATGCCATCTTTACCTATCCAAGGATAGTATTCCACATCCGTTCGACGATTCTCGAGGGCTGGAGGCCGCAGGGCGTGTCATTCAATCCTGCCATCGTTCCTCTGCGAGCGTTGCAAAGGCCTTGACGCAACGGGCGCAGAGGTTCGCAAAGGAACGCGACGGCATTTGTATTTGGGAAGATGCTGCCTTAGGCACTACGGCCGTTGCGTATCGTCGCGAACGATTGCCCCGTTGCGTCAAGGCTTTTGCAGGGTTCTTTGGCAAACTATGCCTTCCAGAAGGTGATGACCAAACCACCCGCCACAATCAAGCCGCCGCCGACCAAAATAGGCGGGGTGGGGGACTGATGGAAGCGGACCTTCGCGACGACCTGGGCGACAACGAAGAACAGGGCGACATAGACGCCCAGAAGCTTTCCGAAGTCCCACTGCGGAAGATTGACGAACACACCATAGAGGCCGAGCACGGATACGCCTAAAAGAAACCATAGGGAACGCGTCGTTCCCGTGGACCGATATAGGCCGGACTGGAAGAAGGAATCTCCAAAGACCTCCAGTGATGCCGCGATTACGAGCACCAGGAAGGCTCCGACAGGAGATGATACGAGTTGATTGAGAGTGCTTTTCATCGCAGGCCTCTTCCGATTAAGTTTGGGATGGGTTTGAGTCTGTCTTTGAATTTATCTGAAGCTAAACAGGAAACAGGAAACAGGAAACAGGAAACAGGAAACAGGAAACAGGAAACAGGAAACAGGGAATAGGAGCAGGAGACAGGCTCCAGCGTTGAGAATCATGCCCTGCGGGCTGGGCAATGCGGATAAACTGATCCCCTCAACACCTTTTGGCTGAACGGATAGAGGAGGTTGCCTTGAGTTTCGTTGGTTGCTTACTGATGGTCTCGGGCTGGCTGATTGCCATTGCCGCCCTCCTGCTGCTTGTGGGTTCGGGGCAGCGCCTTGCTTTTGTGATGGCAGGCCTGCTGGTGGAATCCATAGGTCTCGTGCTGGTTGCGCAGAGCTATCGGGCGCTGCAAAAGGCCCAGGGATGAGCCTATTGAATGTGGCCGTCTGTCTCGTCTGTATCTTTCTCGTTCCTCTGTCGGCTGCCGGCCTCGCGCTGATCTATCAGGGCCTGGGGCGATCGCGCAGCGCGGCTCACGCGATGCTCGCAACGCTCTGCGCGCTGGGGGTTGCGGCGATCGTCTTCGTGGCGATTGGGTTCAGTTGGGCGGGGTATCCCGGCGGAGCAGCACACGCGTTCCACACCGGCGGCGTACGCTGGGACTGGCTTGGAGCGGATCCGTTCCTCGCTCATGGGGTTCGATCCGGCCTGCTCAAGGGCCCCTATGCTGCGCTGGTCCTCTGCTTGCAAATATTTGCCGTCGGTGTGGCCGTGCTGATCCCGGTCAGCTCCGGCAACGATCGTTGGCGGCTTCTGCCCATCTGCTGTTCGAGCGCGTTGCTGGCGGGATTGCTCTATCCGCTCTTCTCTCACTGGGTGTGGGGCGGGGGATGGCTTGCACAGATGGGAAGCAGCTTCGGGATTCCGGCGTTCTCCGATGCAGGTGGTGCGGGCGTGGTGCAGGTGGTTGGCGGCTTTGCGGCGCTGTCTGTGGCCTGGGTGCTTGGCCCGCGACAGGGCAAGTACTCGGAAGGTGTGGCCACGGCTATTCCCGGCCACAACATTGTGCTGGTGCTGTTTGGGTGTCTGCTGGGCCTGGTGGGTTGGATCGGGTTGGACTCGGCTACCTCCATGCTCTTCTATGGGGCTACCGTGGACCTGTTGCCGATGGTCGCGATCAACGCGATGCTGTCCGCCGCGGCCGGCTGTCTCGCCGCGGTCTTCACCACGCATCTGCGCTATCGCAAGCCGGACGCCTCGCTCAGCGCGAACGGTTGGATTGCTGGTCTTGTGGCAGGAAGTGCGGGATGCGGCAGGGTATCTCCCGGGGTGGCCATCCTCATCGGCCTGGTGGCAGGAGGCCTGGTCACCTTCCTGGTCGAGACGCTGGAGCTGAAGCTGTTGGTGGATGATCCTGGCGGAGCAATCTCGGTCCATGCGGGAGCCGGACTCTGGGGGCTTATCGCCCTCGGCCTCTTCGGGCCGGTGCAGGGTGCTTCGCGGATGGGGCTTATCCTGGCGCAGCTGGTTGGGGTAGCGACGCTGCTCGGAGTGATGTTTCCGCTCATCCACGCAGGGAACCTGCTGTTGAATCGGATCCTTCCTTATCGTGTGGATTCCGATGGTGACTGGCAGGGTATGGATATTCGCGAACTAGGTGCAGGAGCGTATCCGGAGTTTGTGATGCATGCTGATGAGTTCGCGCCGCGATAGCCGAGGCTATACGGACACCTTTCTTTTAACGCAGAGGGCGCGGAGGTCTCGCGGAGGTCGCCACGGAACCCTCTGCGGCCTCCGCGAGACCTCCGCTCCCTCTGCGTTAAAGGTTTTGTGGTTGCTTGTTCTTCGTTGGTGTTGCATAGACGCTCATGCGAACGGTCGTCCTAACACTTAGTTCCGGTGCGCGACGAGCAGCAGGAGCGCGAAGATCAGCAGCGGAATAAGCGCGAGCAGAAGGTACATAAGGAAACGGCGCTTTTCCGGCGATTGTCTCTTCTGCCAGTTTGCTGCATCCGGTCGTACCGCAATGCCGACCTCGTCCTGATGCTCCAGATCGCGCGCCATCTCTCGTGCGCTGGCGTAGCGGTTCTTTGGCTCTCTCTCCAGTGCGCGGTAGAGAATCTCCTGCATCTGCGGTGTGATCGAGGGCTCAAGCTGTGAGGGCGGCTGCGGCTGATTGAGCAGGCGGTCGTTCATCACGGCAAAGGGGTTTGGCCCTGAGAACGGCACGACGCCTGTCAACATCTCGTACAGCATTACACCGAGTGCGTAGATGTCGCTGCGCGCATCGCCACGCTTGCCGCGGACCTGCTCGGGAGAGATGTAATCGGGTGTGCCCATGCTCTGCGAAAAATGACCGAAGGTGAGTCGCCGTGCACCGGCGTTGGCGGCAATGCCGAAGTCGATGAGGTGAATCGCGTCGTCCGGCTCGACCATGATGTTCTCGGGCTTCAGGTCGCGATGCACGACGCCATTCGAGTGAATGTGTTCCAGTGCGGCACAGATGCCGAGGGTGAGCTTGGTCGCGCGTTCTACCGGCAGCTTCTTTTCCTCGTTCATGATCTGCCGCAGCAGACGGCCGTCGAGCCACTCCATCACCATATAGACCTGTGAGCGGTCTGGGTTGGCGAAGACCTTCATTACGCCGGGGTGATCGATGCGTATGCCGATCTCTTCTTCACGCCGAAAGCGATCGAACATCGCCGGGTCGCTTTCAATCTCGGGATGCGGCACCTTGATCGCAACCAGTTGGCCGGTTCTCTGATCGTGGGCACGAAAGACCGTGGCCATGCCACTGGTGGCAACAATGCCTTCGAGCTTGTAGTGATCAAGCTCGTCGCCGGGATGAAGGGTGAGATTAGGCGCGATCATGGGTTCAAAGGAAATCGCAATCAGTTCTCCGACGGGCTCTCGATGTGGTCGATGACTAGGGTCACGGTCGGAACCTTAATCGGGACCGTGCGTAAACCCAGCGGTTCCAGCTCCCAGCTATCGGACGGATTTGTAGCCTCTCCTTGGCCTGAAAAATCGGACCGACGCGCGAGCAGGAAATCATAACTCCCCGTAAGTTGCGTGTGGTCTTCGATGATTGCATGTGATACCTGGGATAGAAAGCCTGTCAGTGAGGCTATGGGTGCCGCGTGAAAGGTCCACTCCACGCCATTGACGGGATTATTCCGCCCTACCGCTACTCCGCCAGCCGAAAGTTGCATGGCTTTGGGCAAAGGTTCCCCTGGGGGCGCGGGTGTGAGTTTTGCGCCATGCTTCGCCGTCACTAACGCGAAGCCCTGTGTCTCTGCGGGAATGGTGTGAAAGACAAGTTTGCATCGATCAGCAAGCATGTTTTGCAGCATTACTTGTTGCATCTCCAGACCTCGTTTGAGGCTGCTGTTCCACTCAGCCTGATCCTCTGGAGCGATCTTAGCTACGATGTCGTATTCCTGCTTGTCTTGCGGTGGATTCTGGAGGCGATCACCCGACCAAAGTGGCATGGGAAAGTACGCCTGCATAATCAGCGACCAAAGTGTGAAGTGTGTGGCCCGGTAGCCGTCAGGCGCATGTCCGTAGCTGTACGACGAGTTCTTGCCGCTGGGCCGAATGGAGACGACTTCAAAGGCAAGTGGATGTTTCGGTGCGGTCGTGCCGGGGTTTTGTGTAACGGCTGGAGCCTGGGACTGAGCGAAGGTAGCACTGGTGAGCGACAGACACAGGATGCTGAAGGCAACAGAGTGCGTCCATCGTAGTGAAGCTCGTGAAGTAGTAGATTGCGTCATCCAAAGATTCTCCCTATGCATAACGAGACTTTAGAGCAGCCGATAGGGACGTCCACGATAAAGCCCCATTCGTTCCACGGTTCGCACACGGATGAGTTGCACACTGACGTTATCATGCCCTCCCGTATCGAGGGCAGCTGCGACCAGCGCTTTTGCCGCCTGGTCGAGGTCGGTGTGTTGCTGGAGAATCTTCACCAGGGTTGTATCAGGCACATAGCCGTGCAGGCCATCGCTGCAGAGTAGAAGCACATCTCCGGGCAGGACGTTGACGGTGATGGTATCGGCAGCGACGAAGAGATCGCTGCCCAGGGAGCGTGTGAGCACATGCCGTCCTTCGCCCGTGGCTGCTTCTTCTTTGGAGAGGATGCCGAGACGCAACTGCTCGTCGGCCATAGTGTGGTCGCGCGTAAGCTGCGTTCCGTTGCCGTTGCGAAAGAGATAGCAGCGTGAGTCGCCGACGTGCGATACGACGGCGGAGTCGAAGCGGAGTGCGCAGGCGACGAAGGTTGTGCCCATGCGTGCGCCGGAACCATGTTTGGCCTGGCCTGCGTCGTATACCGCTGCATTGGCCTCCTGCACCAGACGCGGCAGCAGTGAGACGTGCATGACTCCCTTGGGGATCTTGCGGAAGCCGTCGAGCGCTGTCTCGATGGCGAGTTGCGAGGCCACCTCGCCGTGCTCATGGCCACCCATGCCGTCCGCTAGTGCGAAGAACCATCCCTGCGACTGTACCTGTGCAGCGTTGGAAGGCAGCACGTGCCCTAGCGAGTCTTCGTTGTGGCTTCGTACCAGGCCGCGGTCGGTAAGTTCGGCAAACTCTAGATCAAGCATAGGATTTTGGATGCGCTGTAAGAGGCTCTGAAAGCTGTTCTCTCTTTCTCGCCGTCATGCTGAAGCGTAGCTTCAGCATGACGGCGAAGAACAAAAACGAAAGACAACAGCAATCGTAAGCCTCAAACAGCCTCTAAGTCGCGACCAAATTACGACCGATGCGGATGGGCCTGGAGTAAAACAGCCTTCCCTTCGCTTTTGCTTTTGGTCAGGAAGTGCAGGGCGCCATAGATGCCCCAGACTGCCGCGATACCCAGTGCAATGTAAGGCTCCTTCCACGTCCCCAATCCAATAAACGGAGCCGCGAGGTAGAAGCCCATGCAGCCGAGATTTGCAAGCAAGCCGAACATCGGAATAAAGGTATGGCGGATAAAGCTGTACTTCGCATGCTTGTGATAAGCGACCATGCAAAGAATGCAGCTAAGTGCATAGAGCAGGAAGGTGCCGAAGTTGGTCGTCAGCGTGATGGCAAGAAGGCTATTGGGCAGCGCCGCCATCTTGTCATGGGAGAAGTAGCCGAAGCTCGACCACAGCCCATGGGGAAGGGCAGCAATCGCCGCAGCGCTCGGTGCACCGCTGTCGCCAAAGGCCAGGGATACAGCCACACAGCCGATAGCCGCGGAGATAGCGGCGAGGGTCCAAACCGCGCGGTGGGGCGTCAGGTTGCTGTTATGCAGCAGGCCAAAGCGGTTGGAGACCTCTTTGTCCTTGCCCATTGCATAGGTGACTCGCGCGCCTGTGTTCATGCAGGAGAGCGTCGTCCCGATAAGTGCGAGGAAGACGGTGACCGCTTCCACCAGCATGAACGTGCGGCCATGGCCGGAGCCGAAGAGAGCGTCGCCGACGATGATCATCATGTCGCCGATGGGCGCGGCCGAACCCGCTGCGCTTTGCATGCTGTAGCCGCTGTTGAGAAAGTAGTTGGCTGCAAAGTATTCAATGAAGTAGAAGATCACTCCCTGTACCAGCAGCGACGTGATGACCGCGATGGGAACATCTCGCTTGGCGTTCTTCGCTTCTCCTCCCATTGCGGTTACGGACTCGAAGCCTACAAGGATGAGGATGGCGACTGTTGCCTGGATGAAGACCCAGCTCCAGTGATGCGGTCTGATGACCGATTTGGCATTGGGATGCGCAAGGAAGTTGCCGCTGGCATCGCGCTCGTCATAGCTGATGTGGAACGGAACGGGCTTGCCGTCGGCATCGAGCTTGGGCAGCGGCACGCCGTTTGTGTCGCGAACGATGGTATCGGTGGAGACGCCGGCGGCGACGGTGGTGGATGTCTTGAACTCGTACTGGTAGGCCTCGCCGGAGGTGGAATCGAACTGCCACGCAACCGATCCCGGCTTGTGGTTGATGCGATAGCCGAGGGCGAGAACTGCGAAGACCAGGAGTGCTGTGATCTGGACGACGTTGATGCCGAGATTGATGGAGGTAGAAAGATGCGCGCCGCGATAGGAGATATAGGCGGTCACGAAGGAGAAGACGATGGCTACGGCCATCATGAAGAGGACGCCGGGATTCGAGGCGCTCATGAAACTCGGCCACAGCGTGCCCACGATGTAGCCGCAGAAGATGCCCATGGTGCCGACCATCACGCCGGGATAGATCCAGTAGTAGAGGTGCGACGCCCAGCCGACCACGAACTTGGAGATGCGGGCGTAACGCCAGGCGTCTTCACGATTTAGAAGCGCTTGCTCAGCAAAGTAATAGGAGCTTCCTGTACCGGGGTAGAGCTTCGCCATCTCCGCGTAACAGACAGCGGTGGATAAACATAGAACCAGTGCTCCCAGCACTCCCATCCACATTGCGGGTCCGGAGACTCCTGTCGTGGATTGGATGAAGAAGGTCAGCCAGAGAAAGGCTCCCGGGGCGATGAGGGCCATCGCATTGCTGGTAAGGCCTGTGAGACCCAACGTGGGTTTCATTGCAGTGGTGGTCACTTCTTCTGCCATATCTCGTTTCCTCCGTGGACTGAATGTTCCAAAAATGAACCGCATTCTTGAATGCAGTGATACGGGGCCGCTGGAGCTTGTGGAGCTGTTTTGTGGAAGTAGGTCGTGAGCTGTTCGGAGCCTACAGAATGCCACGAATTGCATGGAGCTATCGCAAAAATCTTTATGAAGTCTTTATGCGAGAAGATGTGAAAAAGGGCTACAAGGTGATTGCCTTGTAGCCCCTGAAGTTGACTGAGCTAGAAGTGCCAGATCAGGTCGGCTGCGAGGGTGAGGGATTGGGTTTTACCCTCGCCTGTGGGGATTGGATTGCCTCCCAGGTGAACACTTTCAATATTGGCAATGGAGCCGCCGGCAGCGATGTCGGTGCAGGAGGCGCCGTACTTGGTGTAGCACTTGGTATAGCTGAGCTCGGGCCGGAAGGTGATGGTAGATCCCGCCCAGAAGTCGAAGCCGACCATGTGCTCTTCGTAGATGCCGGGGGTGCCGGTACGCTGGCCCTTGATGTCGTCGACAACCTCGTTGCGGATGTTCAACGAAGCCGTGTTGTTCCAGAAATTGTGCTCGACGTAGTTGGTGATAGCCCACTCAGGGGCGTAGCAGCGAGAGGACTGCTGCGCGACGGGAAGGCGAGGGTCCTGGCAGACAGCACCGAAGTTCAGCGTTACGCCGGCGCCGTTGGTCTCGGGCCAGGGTGTCGCTGCTGTCTTGGCGTACCCACCGTTATACCAATACATATTGGGCACGTCTTTCATGTACTGATACCAGGCCTCGGTGTCGGTGTGCCAGCTCTTGTTGAAGCGGTGATACCACGTCTCGTAGAAGGCGGTGAGGTTGTTGTAGGCATACTTGCCGTCGTTGATGGTGTTGTCGCAGGTGTTGAGAGCGTTGCCGCCGTTCGACCAGGTGTAGGTGGCGCAGAAGTTGCCGGTCACCTTGGCGTCGGTGGTCCAGGGCATGGTGTCGCAACCGGGTGAGATGCCTGCCTGAACAGTCCAGTGATCGTTGAGCTTGATGGTAGCGTTGGCTCCGAACTGGGTATAGCAGTCATAGGTGTAGAGGATGGAGTGGGAGTAGGTGTAGTTGTTGGGCGCGAGCTGGGCCTCGATATCCGGCAGCGAGATGTAGCGGCCGATGCGCAGGACCATTCCCTGCGCAACTTTAGGGAAATAGGCGTCGTAGTAGAACATGACCGGATCGAAGCCGTACTGCGCGTTCTTGACCAGCAGTTGCTGGCTCAACAGGCCGTGCGAGGTGGTGAAGCGATAGTCCGTGCCGTAGAGCGCGGTGACGCGATAGCCCCAGTCGAAATGGTCTTTCTGGGCGGTGTTTTCGATCTTTTCAAAGTAAAGAGCGGCCTGGTCGAGTTGGATGACGTTGGAGTAAACGTCATAGGCGGCCGGCGCATTGGCGGCGATGCCCTTGCCGGCGTTGGTCTTGTTGTTCGTAGAGCCGTTGCCGCCGACTTCGATCCAACCGTAGATCTTGTTGACGCTCTTGTTCTCGTCGATCGCCTGCATCAGCGGGTAGGTCTGTCCGTCGGGAGCACCGATAACGGGTGTGCCGCCGATGGGCCAATCGGTCGCGGGGTACGGCGGGGAGAAGATGGGAGGCGGCGTGCCGCGACGCGTTTGCTGAGGCACTGCTGTGGCAGGTCCGTTACCGGCCCAATCGGCAACGTATGCGCGGCCGAGCTTGTGCATGAAGCTTTGGTCCAGGGGAGCCGCCGGCGCTGGGGCCGTCGGAGCGGAGGTAGAGGTCTGAGTATCGACATCGGCGGTCACATCGCCGCCTGCTGGAACTTCGCGGATGATTGAGCCCGCCATCTCATGGTTCTCGATCGTGGCGACCTGATAGGTCCCGGCTGGAAGCGCCGAGACTACAAAACTGCCTGAGGCATCCGTAACAGCGTAGGAACAGGCTGAATCATTGAGGAGAGTACAGATGACGACCTTGGCGCCGGCAGCGGTGAGACCATTGCCGCCGGTAACCGTGCCGTGCAGGCTGCCGGTAGAGAGGTGGACGCTGCCGGGATCGACTCCGCTGGCAGCATGCCCGACGGCTGGCAGGCTCAAGGGCGGCAAAAGGGCGAGGGCGGCAAAGAGTCTGCGAAGCGTGTTTTTAGACATCAAGATGGAGTCCTCTTTCATCCGTGGCTGATCGGAGTTTTGAGATTGAATTGCTTTGAAGCAACGATGGGTACAACTTTCCAGGCACACTTTTGGGTATGCGCAAAGAGCCCGTGTGGCAGAAATCATTCAGGGGTACAAGGACTTAGGCGATTACTAGAAGCTGTAATAAAGATTTAACGGGTAAAGACGTAAAGAAGACATAAAGAGGATGTAATGAGGGGAATTTTCCAGGAGGGCTAGAGCCTTTTCACGAACAATGTGAGGCATGAACCGCCATAGAACTGTCATCTCGACCGGAGCAGGATGGTTTTATCGTCATGCGGAGCGGAGAGACCTGCAGGTTGTGTGCACTGGCTATAGTGCTCGTCCGGGCAAGCTGCAGGTCTCTCCGCTACGGCGGCAAAAGCCGCCGCCTCCGGTCGAGATGACACGGTATGGGTGGGCTTGAAAAGAGCCACATCACACTATTCGTGAAAATGCTCTAATCGCTGCCTACAGCGCAATCGCCGGAACTTAAACAAAATTGGCACAGATCTAAGAACCAGAGAGGTTCAGATCTGTGCCAATTTTCAACCAGCCATTACGCCGATTTTTAGACGGCCAAAACTGCGCAGCCCGAGGGCTGTTACCGCCCCTTTGGCTTGGCCTTGGTTGCGGGCTTCTTGACTGCTGGTTTAGCAGCAGGCTTTGCTACTGTTTTTGCAGCAACCTTTGCAGGTGCTTTTACCGGTGCCTTGACGGCGGCCTTTGCTGGTACTGGTTTTTCCGCAGGCTTCGCAGGGGGTTTTGCGGGGACCGCGGCTACCGGTTCAGGTGCCTCCACCTTCGCTGGAGCTGCGGGGTGAGCGGCGGTATCGCTCGCGGCCTCGGCGGACTGACGCAACGAGTGCAGTACGACGCGCAGCATCTCTTCCTCGGGAGCGGGCTTGCCTGTCCAGATTTCGAACTGGCGTGCTCCCTGCTGCACGAACATCTCCACGCCGGAGATCGCCGTGAGCCCCTTCTGTCGTGCCAATTTCAGCAGCGGGGTCTCGATGGGGTTGTAGACCAGATCGAAGACGATGCGCGCGGTAAGGTCCTCGGGCTGAAGCAAGGGCGTACCCTTTTGCCCGGCCATACCCACCGGCGTCGCATTGATGATGACGTCGAAGCCAGTTTTGGCGACGGCATCGCGCTTGATGGTCTTGGCACCAGACTGGCGGGCGAGCTTTTGGGCTGTCTCGGGAGTGCGATTCAGAATCCAGACTTCGGCGCCCTTGTCGCGGCAGCCGAAGACGGCAGCTCGCGCCGCGCCGCCCGCACCCAGGACAAGCACCTTCGCGCCCTTGAGGCTCAAACGCCTCTCCAGTGGCCCGACGATTCCGGCGACATCGGTGTTGAA
>NZ_LMUH01000013.1:274345-496321 GCF_009766105.1 Granulicella sp. S156
GGGGCATGGTGACGCTGAGTCCCTGAATCGGAACCTCCCGTACCAGCTTGAAGAGGTCGTCGACCTTGGTGGCCTGCAACCCCAGATAGACCGCATTCACCGTCTCGCGGCGGAAGGCGGTATTCATCATCAGTGGTGAGAGCGACGAGCGGATCGGATTACCGGCTACGCCGTAGACCTTGGTCGCGGCGTCGACCTGGTCGATGCGGTAGTCCTCGATGAGCGTGCGTGCCGTAATCTGGCCGGGCGCTGTCTCCTCGCCGGCGTTGGCTGCGGCAAAGGTGAAGGCCGAACCGGCCCGCAGGCCCAGAACGCGCGAGATGATGCCAGCCTCGCCCATGCAAATGCCGACGATGCTGAAGTTCGAGCGGTCTTCCATGCGCTCCATAAAGCGCATCAGCGTCAGGTTGTCGGAGAGCGATTTAGCCGTCGGGACAACCTTGATGAAGTCGGGAGCAAAGGGCTCGATCCGGTTATAGACGGCATCCAGATCTTTGGTCGCGTGGAAGTCGTGGTAGCTGATGATGACCGCAGCCCCGGCTTCGCGCAGGTGAGCCATGGTCGTCTTCGGCAGCTTTTCGATCGATTCGAGCTCGATATCGACGATCTGGAAGCCACTCTCGGCGGCTTTCAATAAAACGTCGAGCGCTGCGGTATTCGAACCCTCAAAGCGGCCGCCGTTATCTTTACATCGGCAGGTGGCGATTACCGTCGCGGCGCCGTTTGCCTCAAGGAACTCCTTCAGGCGCGGCAACGCGGCCAGCGGTTTAGACAGATAGTCGAGACGAAACTCAATAAAGGTCGTCTCTTTAAGAACATTAGCGGCCTTTTCGATGAGTTCTTCGGGGGTCGATCCGGTAATGGCAACGCAGATTTTGCCGAGGCGGGAACGAAGGAGATGAGAGGCGATTTGGTTGGCAGTTGTCATGCAGGCAATCGCGGTATCGTAACGCCGAAACCTTTCAAATGCAAGGGCTTTGCTGGAATTGTGACCGGCTTGCGGTGGAAAATTCCTCGCACGCCGGTCGTCGACAGACAGATTAGACGTGGGAAAGCTGTGGACGTTTCTACTTAATGCGGAAATCTCATTGAAAAGAAGTCTGTTGGCCGCCCAGACGGCGGCTATAAAAGGCCTAAAAATTTATTTACTAAACCGTGCGTCCATTTTGAATCTGGTGGCGTCTAATCGGGTAACTGAGAGGCAATTCAAATCTGTCCCACCGAAGTCGATTCCACTTTGCCCTTCTGGGCACCTCAATGATTCCTCAGTTTTTCCCTCCCCCCTCATGCCTCTCCCGGGCCCGCCGGAAAGCGGGCCCAGATTTCTTAAGGGGCTCAAAAATTTAGGTTAGTCCAGAACTCATCCGCTACCAATCCTGCTTCGTCATCTCGACGGTAGAGCTGTTCCCGTATAGGTGTAGAGCGAGCCACAGGTCTGTACGCTGTTTTTCCCCAAGAAAAACAGCACTCGTAGGGATTCCCCCCCACGCCACATCAATACGGGAACTGCTCCAGCCTGTCTGTTTTATCGTCATGCCTCCATTCGACTGCGCTCAAGACGGCGAGACCGTCGTCGGTCGACGTGGCAGAGTATGAGTAGGTGAAGATGACAAGAACCCAGAAGCCCGGTGTTGTGAAGATCGAAGCGTGGGAGAAGTTTTCCTGGCTGCGTGCGGGTTTCAGTGCGCGGCAGGGTGGCGGCTCCGTGGCCTACGGCGAGGGCGAGTTGAATCTCGGCTGGACTCCTGAGGATGCCCCAGAGACGGTTGCGGAGAATCGCCGGAGATTTGCCCGGGCGGTCATCGGCGGGAACCCCATGACGCTTGCCACGATCCGTCAATTTCACAGCGGCATGATTCGAACCGTCGAGGCCGACCACGGCCCCCTGGCGACACCCGAGGGCAAGGCTGTCCTGCGTGGCGATGGCCTGATGACCGATGTCGAGGACGTTCTATTGGGTGTGCAGACTGCGGACTGTGTTCCTGTCCTGGTGGCCGATACCCGTACCCATGCCGTCGCGGCCTTCCATGCGGGCTGGCGAGGAACGCTGGCGCGGATCGTGGAGCGCGGCGTCGGAGCGATGCAGCTCCGGTACGGCTCGCGGCCGAAGGATCTTGTTGCCGCCATCGGTCCAGCGATCGGTCCGTGCTGTTTTGCGGTGGGCGAAGAGGTGCGGTCCGAGTTCGAGAGCCAGTTCGCCTATGGATCTGAGCTCTTCTCCGAGGGCTACGACTCCGACGCCGTACGCCAGAAGTATCCGATGCTCTTTATGACCGCCCGCGCTCCGGGCCACTCGAACCTCGGCCCGCAGATTCACGCTGACCTGTTTGAAGCTAACCGGCGGCAGTTGCTCGACGCAGGACTGAAGGATAAAAAGATCAGCGTCGTCGGCGAATGCACGGCCTGTACGCGGCTGCGCAACGGCAAGAGGAAGTACTTCTCGCACCGCAGTGAGCACGGTTTCACGGGCCGCATGTTAAGTGTGATTGGTGCGGCTAAGTGATCGCGTGAACAGAATCGAAAAAGGTAGTATGTGCGCGGATTGAGTTCTGGGCGATAGATTCAATGGCGACAGAACAAATTCGAGAGCAGCCGCCTCATTGTGCTGAAAGGCTTATGGAAATGAAAAAGGCTATTATTTTCGGGGCAAGCGGATTTGTAGGTTCGCATCTTTTAAACGAACTGCTGAATAGTCCGGATTACGAACAGGTAACAGCCATTGTTCGGAAAAGCTTAAGCATTAGTCATCCGAAGTTAAACACTTTGATCGGTGACTACAGCTCTCTACCTGCCTTGGAGTCACAGATATCTGCTGACGAAATATTTATTACTCTTGGAGCGACCAGGGCGACTTCGCCAGAAAAGGAAAAGTACTACCAGGTCGATCATGATTATCCGGTTCTAGCGGCTCGGATTGCCAAAGCAAGAGGGGCGAGATCGGTTTTTCTGGTCACGGCTGTGGGTGCAAATCCTCGCTCGCGGATCTCTTATGTAAGGACTAAAGGAGAGACCGAGCGAGATATCATCGCTCTCGACTTTGAACACACGCACATCTTTCGCCCGTCCATGATCATGGGAAACAGGCAAGAGAATCGTCCACTCGAAAAACCATTCATAAAAATATGGTCGGCCATGAACCCAATCTTAGTAGGCAAGATCAACAGATACAGGGGAATAGCTGGGGAGGATATCGCCAAAGCTATGAAAAATTCTGCGATCAATCAATCGGATAAATTGAAGGTGTATCACTGGAAGGAAATGAAGGATTTATTGCAAAGGTAGTTCAGTGCCTCAGGGGATGCTTCTCTCCAACTCGGACGAATTCATACCTCGTTTGGCCGCGGTCGAGCAGGAACTTGTTCGGGTTGTCTGTAAGTTGAAGTTTGGTTATTGGCAGCCACGGTGCAGTCGTGAGGACAATCTGTCGGCTCTTGCTGGATTGCTCCTCTACGCCGAGAGTGCTGAACCCGGATTCAAACTCAATTTGAAATTCTTCCCCAATTTGCGAGATACACGCAGACCCCAATGCCTCCGAGAGATAGTGGCCGGTGTAATCGCAAATCCATGCTGTGGATCCAGCATCTGTCTTGATTCGGTGGCGAATGAATTCCGTTGCATCGTCGAGAGCTTTCTTCTCACCGGTCACCATGGCTTCGGCCTTGCTCTCCGCTCCGAAGAGTACCTCCAGCAACTTTTGCCCAACCGATGACAGAAACTGATTGGCAAAGCGGAGGTTCGTGAGGATCACCATGCCGATGCGGTGCTCCGGCAAGAAGAACATGTCCGCAGTAAAGCCACGCGTATTGCCCCCATGGCCAATCTCCACCAGGCCTTGTTGGTCCTTCAGGAACAATCCCATTCCGTAGCTGCTCTTCCCATCGATTTTGATGGCGGAACGACGCCGCGCCAGCAGATTCTCAGCTGAGATGATCTGTTCCCCTCTATCATTCGATCCATCTTGCATCTCACATTTCAGGTACTGAGCCATGTCGAGAACGTTGGACCACACTGATCCAGCCGGAGCGACAGCGTCGGCAAACTTTTCCAGCACAGGATCTATGGGAACGGCGTTCCCATGCAGATCGCGGCTGTGAGGCGCGGCATCGAGGGGCGAATCCATACAGAGGATTGAGGTGCGTGACATCCCCAGGGGCTCAAAGACAAGTTCCCTCATGGCGCGATCGTAGGCATCCTGCAGTGAAAGATCCTGGGCGTAGCTGTGGGCTGCGGCATAGCCGCCCGCAGCGACAAGGTAGTTCGAATATTGAAAGGTCTCGCCGAAGCCGGTCGTCGGGCTCATCTGTCTCATTTTGGCGATGCGGTCCTCAGGGCGAACGCCACGAAATCGGAAGATCAGATCGGCATCCCAACTTCTGGGCATGCCCGTGCAGGCGCACACCGTGTGCCGCATCTCCAGACGTCGAGTGACATCCTCATCCGCAAGTGCGAAGCCCGGTAACACTTCGGTCACCGGCGTCGCCCAGGTGAAACACCCCAGATCCACCAGTCGGGCCATCATCAGGGTTGTCAGCGGCTTCGTCGACGATCCAATCATAAAGCGGGTGTCAGCCGTCACCCGTTCCTGGCCGCCAGCTCTGCACACCCCGAAACCTTCTGCGTAGACAGTCTGGCCATCCTGGACGACAGCTATGGCTACATCGGGGATTCCAATCTGCCGCATAGCCCAGTCCACAAAACTGCTCATGGCGTTCCGTTCAGCGTCGCCGATTTTTTTCGGGGAGATGCCGGCAAGGCTGGGCTCCTTCAGCCCCGTGGGCTTCCAGCCACTGTGCAGTTCTGAGAATTGCGCCAGCCGCCGGCTGACGCCATCCCTGGTGCCATGGAGAAGAGTGATATAGGCACGGCTGCCAAGCAGGCGAGTAATTGCGAGTACGATTCGGCTCTCGCTCTCAGGTGTGTCGTATGTGATATCAATCTCTCTATCCCAACCGTCTTTTGCCGGCATCTCCACTTTGTGCAGAACGGGCACGTCGAACCCCGGCTTTACCGCCTGCCACGCAAGCCGTATCAACTCTTCTATGTCGTCGACGACGGGGCGTGCGAGAAACGACAGCTCTAAATCTGACTCCGGTCCGATGACGGTTAGCGGACCGCCTTGGTGGACGACGGTCCAGCCACCCGGCAGAGCAACAGGTAAAGGCGCGTCAGGCATCGTGATGTACACCTGGGATTTGTTCATGTTCTATTACCCCTATCTTTCTGGCTTGCGGAATCTCACAGAGTGATATACAATTAAACTTGTTATAATTAAAGTGGAAACTATGGGTCGATTAATCATGATTCGACCAACTCTCAGCTTACACAAAACCGACGAAGCGCTCAATAGCGCAGTGACGATGGGGCACTAGACGTCGTCGTCCTGCGTCTGCCAAGAAATCTGACGAGTTTCGGCTTGCGTTTGTCTGGAGTCTCTGCCCCGCTCTTTGGTTTATGAACCCAAAGAGCAGATGGTTTTGGAGTTGCCTATAACTCCGTTTTGCGGGACCTTGAGAAGTCCTGTGACCTGGATTCATCGCTAGAGCATCTGGCTCCGCTGGCACATTTGCAAACGCCCCATGATTTCCCCAACTCTCCCGTTGCCGTTTGAGATGAGAACCACGATCACATACAGCCCTGTTCTACCTGATAATCCAACCTAAAGGCAGTTGTAGGTCTTGCCTCATCCTGAGGGCCAGTCTCATGTGAGCTTGGGCGTGGTGCTCGTTGTGGCTCAGGGCATAGATCAGAGCAAGGTTGTAGTGTGCATCCGCGTTATCTGGGTCTCTGTCGAGATTGACCTTCAGAAACTCGGCTGCCTTTTTCAATAGCTCTTGACCCTCTGCATCGCAAAGCCTTCTGGCATTGTGGAGACGGATGAACTTATCAAACGTAAACTTTCCGAGGTTGTAGAGAATTGGCGGATACGTGGAGTCACAAAGATGGCCGCGGCGCAATGCATCAAGAGCTTTCTCCGTCTGACCACAAGCCTCGTACTGTATTCCGAGATCATTCCAGATCAACGGATTTCTTGGGCTCACCGCAAGCAGTTGGACGAGGATCTCGCAAGCCTCCAGATGTCTTCCTGCGCGATCGAGTCTCTCGACCTCTCGTCTCATTTCAAGCTTCCTGCTTGGCGTCAGCGACAACGGGTTCGTGCGACCGATTTTTCCGCAGCACAGCTTCGTGCGCTTCCCGCTTCCGCACGGACATAGATGCTGATTCTTCTTACCCATAAGATTTATCAAACCTTTCCTGGCGAATTCTTCGCTATTGCTTTGACCTGAAGTCGCGCGCTCGACGCGAAAGGGGCTCAATCTTCCGTATCTGATCGGCATTGGGTGGACGGCAACGGATTCTGCGCCAAGATGCGCATCTTTCCAGAATTCGCTGATTCATTCCCACAGGCGCAGACGCGGCTCGCAGAGCGGCATATACCATCTCCAGTGCTTCATCGACAGTCCTCATGTTTCCTCCATTTAGTGATGGCGCACGTTGTCCTTGACTGCTCTGCAATGTAACGGGGGAATTGAAATCTTCTAATCAGTGCTTCAGCATGATCGCCATGCCAAGAAGGCTATGAAGATTGTGGCTACTGATATATCTGTGCATCGATCTGTGTACATTTGGATCGTGCTCGACAGCCCTCGAGAACGACTGGATCACTTTCACGACATGTTCGTTATTGAACGCGTCCTTGTGATGTCCCGCAGTTCCGATGAGCAGGCCATTCATCCAGGCGAACTGAGTCGTCATCTGAAGATATTCAGTGAAAATTCCTTGTGGAATGAAGGAATCGCTCCCTGATCTTCCATAGGGGAATAGATACTTGAAGATGTAATTGATGAGGTAATTCTCAAGGATGAATGGAGACGCCTCGAAGAAAGGAGAGTAATAGTCTCGTTCAGCTGTGAGAAAAGTCTCAATATCGCTTCTCCGTGACGAACCGGCGGGTGCAACAATCCCAGCGACAAACGACGAGAATATTTCTTGAAAACGTGAGCTGGGCTCATGTCGCATAACTATGTCAGTCAGTCCGAATATTGTTTCCACTCTCAAACGGGGATCATTCGGCAGACGATTAATTTCAGCTTGAACCAGAGGATTCTTCGACGCGTCTCCGAGATCGCAAAGATTCGACAGAAGCGTGGTCTGACTCTGCCCGGCATCCATCGCGCTGAGCCTCTTGCACAGGTGCCCAATCATTAGCAAGCGATCGGGCAATTTGCGTGATCTATCCATAACCAAATCGATCAGCATCTTGCGGATTGGCAAAAATATGCTATGAGGCTTCACCGTGGAATTGCCTTGAGTGCCAGCCAATCGATAAAAATTATCCGTACGAAAATCTCCCGAATTGATGTTGCAAACGCTATGCATAAAATCCATAGTCAGCAGTACATTACGGGCTGCCTCAGGACATGACAGGCTTAACGCGCCTTCTAGCCGTTCCTCGACAATACTGAGCGATCGAGGATAGATCGAACAACTAGCGGAAAGAAGTTGATTGCCATACTCTTTTTGAATCCCGCATAGGTGGTCTGCTCCAAAGAACGGACACGAGCCAGATGATGTTCGCAGTATCTGCCCGTAAAGCTGTTCTCGCTGGTCGGTCTGATTGACGATGACGAACTGAGAAACGGTGTCGCCAAGTTTCTTGGAAGGAAATTGTTGGTATTTTTCGTAAGTGTTTTTGTCGAGAGGTATGTCCCAATCCCCACAACAAGGATCCTCGCAACTCGGTCCAGCGCACCGAAACGCAGCGGCGTAAGTGGGATGGCTTGGACGAGAGGCCTTATCTACACTGCTATTTGCTGAATCCGCATGTGCCGATGAACCGAAATTTGACGCACATGTGCTCTGTTCGGAAATCTCCATCATCCAACCTGACCGCTCTATAAATTAAATCGCATCTAAAGAGACAGACGATTGATTGAAGATCGCGCTCGAACATTTTTATTGGCATCTTTGTAGGGATGATTTCTCTGTCTGCAGCTGGGGCTAAAGCTCCAACCTGCGAAGGTCCCGACCTCGGTGCTCATCCTGGAACACGCTGAACACCCAACGGCGAACTGACGACACTTGCCAAAGCTTACTTCGCGCGACTAAATACGCGATTAGTTCTGGAATACTCTTTATCTATTAATGCCGTAACGCCGAAAACAGGTTCCTGGAAAGTCCTATTATAGGAAAGTTTGATAACGCTTCTTTTCCCGCTTCGGCTCACGCATGATAATGTCCTCTGTCAAGCGTGGATGCCGTCAAGTAGACGCTCTGTAATTATTTTTTGCAGAGCTCTTCAAACAGCTCATCGCGATGTGCCAGTGTAAAGCTGTCGATGGAGCGCAGGCTGCGTTCATAGACGAACGCAGCAACACCCGCTAGGACTGCAAAAACTGGCAATGGCAGCCACGGTATCCCGATGAAGTGAGCCAGGAACAGTAAGCCTGCTGCTACACCTGCGGAACCAATCAAGAGTCCGATGCTGATCAGCGCGCTCAAAGGAGATGCCTGTTTTCCGGCTCCCATGCGGGCGACTACGATCTTCTTTGGCGCTGTGATGGAACGTCGATTCCCAATAATTGTGCTGAACAGCAGAGTCGCAACGGCCCATAGCAGAGCGTTGGCAATATTCAACAGGGAGGGCATCGCGGTGAGGTACGTGATGATGGCTAAGACCGCGACGATCTCAATGAATGCCAGCAGGAAGTTCACCAGGTTTTTGGCGAAGAACACATCGCGCAGTCTCACTGGAGCCATGAAGTAGAACTGCGAGCCTGCGGCTTCAAGCCCGAACGAGTTATACGCGAGCGGCACAACGCCCAGCAGCGTATAGGACACCGCTATCGGGAACAGCCAGGAGGTATTGCCGCGTGTTGCCAGCCTCCCGGCAAAGAGGAACACCATCACCACCGGCGCGACCAGGCTGTAGAAGATGCCCGTATTGCGGCGGACGTAGAGTAGCTCCTTGCCGAGTAATGTTGTAACTACGGAAGAGAGTCCCAGGAAACCGTGCTCAGGCTCGATTGCGGTTGAAGCGAGTGCGGGGGATGTTTGTTTTGCCGAAGGCGTCGTTTTGCGAGCGACGGCGTTGGCTTGTTCACTCAGATTTTCGCCGCGGAACTCGGTGCGCATACGCAGAGCGAAGATCGCGAAGAACAAAGCGGCGAAAGCAGCACAGCCGAGCGTAAAGCCGAGCGAGGCAAGCGGCTGTCCCTGATTCGCGGCGATAAGCGAGGAGGCAGTCAGTCCCGGCGGAAGCGAGGAAAAGAAAGGTTGCGCATGGTGATAAAAGCTCAACCCTGCATTCAGACGTTCTTGTGAGAGAGCGCTTGTGTGACTGTGATGGTGGTTATAGGCCGGGTTGAAGGTGACATTCAGGTACTGAAAGCCCAGAGAGGCGAAGAAGATCAGCCCGGTGAAGACCTCGCGGGCGCGGCGTGTGGAGAGCCAGCGGTCGACCCACGCGAACACCATCCGCGAGAAGAGCACGTTGGCCGCGGCAAAGACCGCCAGCGACAGCAGTGCGTAGAGCCAGAGCGATGGAATCGCGATGACAACGCCAACAGCGATCGCCAAACTCATGGCTGTACCGACGATGTTGGCTGGCGTCAGGAGGCCGAAGAACAGGCGGATCGCAACGAAGTTGGCCAGGTTCAACGGGAAGCGGATGAGCTGCGTCGGGTCGAAGATGGTGCCGGGCTGTCCGAGGTTGATGTTGAGCAGTTGGCAGAGGACAAACGTTCCCCACAACAGCCACGAGATACGGTCGAGATGGTGATGCGAGGCGAAGAAGTACGCGCCGGCTCCCGAGCCGAGGGTCGGCAGCAGTGCCAATACCGCAAAGAGGGGATAGAGGATGATGGCAGCGATCAAATCGCCCGCACCGCCCTTGCGGCGGAAGGAGTTGACGGTCATACGCCAGCGCAGGCGGGCGATAGCGGCAAACTGCGCACGCGTTTGCGCGGCAGTCCAAGATCCGTTGTTGGGAGAGAGGCCTACCCCAGCCATTGCAGCTCCTGCTCGGGATGCGTGATGCCCGACTCCCCGCCGACGATATTGAGGAAGATCTGCTCAAGGGTGAGGCGAGCGTTCGAGTCTGTCTGCTCGCCTGGTGCGAGGCGGGCCTGAACCCCGGCGCGCAACTCGTCCAGCGAGCCGTTGGCGACGATGTGCCCTTTGTGGATGATGGCGATGTGGGAGCAGAGCCGCTCGACGATCTCCAGCACATGCGACGTGAGGAAGATGGTTGCGCCGCGGGCGATCATGCCTTGCAGCATATTCTTGAGTGTCCCGGCTGCGATGGCATCGACGCCTTCGAACGGCTCGTCGAGAAACAACACCTTCGGTCCGTGGATGACGGCGGCAGCCAGCGCAAGCTTCTTGCCCATGCCGTGCGAGTAGTCGGAGAGAAGCTTCTTCCGCTCGTCGGCCAGGCCCATAAACTCCAGGAGCTCTGTAGTTCGTTGCTGTGTCACCTGTCGATCGAGCCCGTACATGCGGCCGACGAAGTGCAGGTATTCCGTAGCGGTGAGCTTGCCAAAGAGCGCCATGCCCTCGGGCACAACACCGATGTGGCGCTTGACCTCTACCGGATTGTTCAGCAAGTCCTGGCCGAGGACCTGGATGCTGCCCGAGGTCGGGGCCAGCAGCCCGGTGAGCATCTTGATGGTCGTCGACTTACCCGCGCCGTTGGGCCCGAGAAAGCCGAAGAACTGTCCTGGCTCAACAGCCAGATCGATGTGGTCGACGGCAGTGAATCCTCCGTCAAAGCTGCGGGTGAGAGCGTGAGCGGCAATCGCGGGAGCCATATGCGTTTGAGTGTACGGCATGGCTCTATTTGTCAGCAGATTTCTAATCGCGCCGGGACATCATGGCTCCAATCGAAACATCGCCGATGTCCGCACCTATGGTTATTAGGGACCGGATGTCGCTGCAAGCGTAGGGTCTGTAAAGAACCCCTTTGCGGGCATCTGCTGAAGCCGTGGGTCTTGATTCGTTCCGATGTGTTCGCCCAGGAAGTCCAGCAGTACCTGAACTTTAGGAGTCAGCCGTGCCGAACCGGAGAAGAGTGCGCACAGGGTGATCGGCTCGGGACTCCAGAGAGGCAATACGGGCACGAGTTGATGGCGCGTGTCGGGGCGTTTGGCCATGTACAAGGGCAGGCTGGCAATTCCGAGTCCGCTGGTCGCCAGCTTCAGATGCACCAGGGGATCGCTGGTAACAACCCGAAAAACTATATTCGGTGCAGCCAGCTTTGAGCCTCGGCTCAACTTCCAGATGCCGGAACCAATGCAGGTGTGTGACGTGAGTTCATCCGGAGTAGCTGGAGTGCCGAAGGCCGAGAGGTAATCGGGACTGGCGAAGAGTCCTCGCTTCGTGCCTGGATAGGGACGCACGCGGCGCAGGGAGTCACGAGGTGCCCGTAGCTTGAAGAAGACGTCGACATCCTCCCGCGGCTCCTGATCCCATCCGGAGGCGTAGGGCTCGATCTCGACGCGAAGATCCGGGTAGCGCTCAAAGAACTTTTTGAGCAAAGGCGCGAAGATGTTGCGCGCCATAGTTACGGGGCAGGCTACTTTAATGAGGCCGCTTGGCCGTTCGCGACGGCTCTCCAGCAACTCGCCTCCGTCTCTCAGGGTGCGTAACGCTTGCCTGCACGTTTGCAGATACTCCTTGCCGAAGTCGGTGAGGACAAGCCCTCGTGGACTTCGCTGCACCAGCAAGACATCCAGATGCTGTTCGAGCCGAGTCAGCGACCGGCTTACCGTCGAAGTCGGCAGGTTCAGTTCCCTGGCTGCGGCTGTCAGGGTGCCTGCCTGGGCGATCAGGACAAAGGTGCGGACATCGTTGAGGTCGGGTATCTCCACGGCAACTCCTGTCGACGAAGCGGATGGGCGGTCTTGGGGCAGATAAGGGCCGCCCGCAGGTTTGAGCCTAATTCAGTATTGCGCTATAGCAACTCAGAGTTGCTCATATGAATGCTTCGACCTGCCCTCGACCAGCGTCTTCTATTACGAACCTGGATAGCCGCGACGAAGCGCTAACAGGAAAGTAAAGGAGACCGAAATGAAGATCCTAGTGACAGGTGGAACAGGCAATGTAGGCGGTGCAGTGGTACGCGAACTGCTCAAACGGGGCGCAGAGGTTCGCGTGCTGGCTCGCAAGCAGCCGGAAGCAGGCAAGCTGCCAGCTGGTGTGGAGGTGGCCATCGGAGATCTGCTCGACCCGGTGTCGGTGGAACAAGCGATGCTGGGAGTCGACAAACTCTTCCTGCTCAACGCAGTCGTTACCGACGAGTTGACGCAGGCGTTGATTGCCTACGGCATCGCGAAGCGGGTGGGGCTGAAGCATGTGACCTATCTGTCCGTCTTCAAAGTAGATCAATTCCGCGACGTCCCGCACTTTGCGTCGAAGCTGGCCGTTGAGAGTGCCTTGCGCGAGTTTGGCGTTCCGTACACCATTCTGCGGCCTGGCTACTATATTCAAAACGATGCGACCCTGAAGGGCGCGCTCACGGGTCCTGGTGTTTATCCCATGCCTATCGGCACAGCGGGAATCGCTGCAGTGGATGTGCGGGACATCGCGGAAGTGGCTGCGATTTCTCTGACAGAAGATGGGCACGAGGGGCAGACCTACGATCTGGTCGGGCCGTCGACGATCACCGGTCCTGGCAATGCAGCGATCTGGAGCAAGCTGCTGGGTAAGGAGATCAAGTACACGGGCCATAACTTCGACCAGTGGGAAGAACAGATGCGTGCGAGAGCCGCTGGATGGACAGCCTACGATCTTCGCATGATGTTCCAGGGCTACTTCGATCGTGGATTCGGGTCGACCGAGACAGAGGTCGCTCGCATTACAAAGCTCCTTGGCCATGCTCCACGTAGCTATGAAGACTTCGTTGCGGAAACCGCAGCGATTTGGAAGGCCTGAGCTGCTCCAACAACTCACTCACTTCAAAAGTTTGACTCGGAAATGGATCATTCATAGCGGAGCGCAACCATTGGATCAACTCTGGAAGCGCGGCGTGCCGGAAAGTAGCCTGCAAACACTGCTACGACCAGCAGGAGTATGACGGCGCTGGCAAGGCTGGCCAGGTCTGTGCCCTGGAATCCATAGAGCATATTTGCGACCAAGCGAGTTCCCATGAGGGTAATCGGGACTCCGATAACGATGCCTATGGTCACCAGCAGGACGATCTCGCGCATAACAAGCCAGCCTGTGTCGAACCGCGCCGCGCCCAGAGCCATACGGATACCGATCTCCTGAGTACGGCTGCTAACTACGTAGGACATAAGGCCGTAGATGCCGATGCAGGAGAGGAAGACGGCCAGCAGACCGAAGAAGGCGGAGAGTTGGCTGACGAGACGCTGGTTGGTGATGGAGCGTGCGATCTGTTCGTCGAGCGTTGTGACGTCGGCGATGGGAAGGTTGCGGTCAATCGAGTGGATGGCTTGCTGAACGGTTGTTGAGATCGCGGTGAAGCTGCCTGCATAGCGGACCTCGAAGTCACCTAGGTCCCAGGCGTACTGAGTGTGGGGATAGTAGTCGAGGGTCTCTGGGGCTTCGGTCAGATCGCCAAACTTTACGTCTTTGACGACGCCGACCACGACGCGTTCATTCTCTGGGCTGACATCGTGAATGTAGTAGTGGTGGCCGATGGGGCTGCCGGAAGGGAACATCGTCTTTGCCATACGCTCGCTGATGATGGCTACATGCTGCGAGGTCGCCGTGTCCTGTGGACCGAAGTTGCGGCCCGCAATCAGGGGTATCTGCATGGTGGCGAAGTAGCCATCGCTGATGATGTTGTGCTTGACGTCGATGTTTTGGTCAACGTTCATGCCGGGAACGATCACGTTGTTGTTCCAGCTGCCTTCGTGAAAGGTGAAGAGTGAAAAGCTGGCGGCCTTTACGCCGGGAAGGGAACTGACGCGGTCTTCGATCTGATGATAGAGGTTGAGTTCTCTGACGGAGTCCGTGTCGCCGCTATATCCTGCTGAAGTTGAGTCGATTTGCAGGCGCAGTACATTTTCTTTGTTGAATCCAAGGTCTACGTTATTGAGATTGACGAGGCTGTGCAGGAACAGCCCCGCGCCGACCAGCAGAACCAGCGAGAGGGATACCTGCGAGACGACGAGTGCCCGGGCCAGTGGGTTCTTTCCGCCCGTGCCCTGAGAGCTGCGGCCGGCCTTCAAGGTGCTTGTGAGTTCCAGCCGCGTGGAGCGAAAGGCCGGGACGGTGCCGAAGACCAGTGCCGTTGCGATAGTCACTGCTAACGTGAAAAGCAGCAGCCGGGTGTTGAGGGAGACATCGAGAGGGATGGTGTCGAGTCCACCGGAGACCATACGCAATAGAAGGCGATTGGCAACGGAGGCCAGGGCTACGCCAAGCGCGCCGCCGACAAGAGCGAGTAGCAAGCTCTCGGTGAGAAGCTGGCGGATGATGCGGGTGCGGCGAGCTCCGAGCGCCTGGCGGACAGCTAGTTCCCGTGCGCGCGTGGTAGATCGGGCGAGAAGCAGATTGGCGATGTTAGCGCAGGCGATCAGCAGGACCAGTGCCACGACCCCCATGAGGATTTGCAGTGGCTCAGAAAATTCACGGCGAAGTGACGACAGCCCATTGGCCATCGGGGTCAGGGGAACGCGGGCTTTGCTGAGTTTCTCCAGGTTTCTCTGATCGAGATTGGCATCTGGAAAGCTGCGAATGATCTGCTGGTAAAGCAGGTTGACGTTACTGGTGGCTTGCGCGGTTGTGACGCCGGGTTTGAGCCGGCCCATGAGGTAGAGGGCTTCCGAAAAGTTATCTTTGTATCCCTTCCAGCCGGGAGGAACGGCTTGCGCCATCGATAGCGGAATCCAGATATCGGGCGCTTTGCCCACTTCGGTGCCGAAGAATTCGGCAGGAGCGACGCCAACGATGCTGAAGATCGTCGAACCGATCTTCAGCTTGCGGTCAAGGACCGCAGGATCTTTGGCGAGGCTGCGCTTCCACCAAGCCTGGCTCACGACGGCTACAGGATGGTCGCCTTCGCTGTTGTCGTCGGCATCGTTAAGTAGTCGGCCGATTGGAGCCTGCACACCGAGGGTTGGGAAGTAAGTTCCGGAGACCAACTGGACGTTCATGGGCTCGGCTTCGGTCCGGCCCTCCACTGTTCCGTGCACTGCATTCAACACGCTGAAGACCGCAGCGGTGTAGGAAAAGACGGCGTTTCTTTGTTGCAGCTGGCGATAGAAGGGGTACGAGTAGAGATCGGTTTGGCCGCGGTCGTCGCTGTTGCCATTATCCTCGCCGTGTCCGAGAAGGATCAGCTGCTGGGGTTCCCTAACCGGCAGAGACCGGAGCATCACCGCGTCCAGCAGGCTGAAGATGGCGGTGTTAGCGCCGATGCCCAGCGCCAGCGAGACCAGCGCGACCACCGTGAGTGCGGGGCTCCGCAGCATGGCGCGGGTGCCATAGGCAATATCCTGGGCAAAGCTTTCCAACCATTCCCATCCCCATGTCATGTAGCTGTTCTCCTGGATGCGAGTGGTGTTACCGAACTTGCGATGAGCGGCGGAGAAGGCTGCTTCAGGAGACAGCCCGATTTCGATCTGCTGCTCCTGGCGAAGCTCCATATGGAGGCGCATCTCTTCTTCCAGATCGCTGCGGAATTGGCGGCGGTGGAAGAGCATTTGCAGTCGTCGTAGCCATTCACCAGGCAGGCTCATAGGAGCTCCTCTCGTAACGCGTGAGATTAGACCGTTTGGATAACGCGGGTGATGGCGCCCATGACACGTTCGAACTGGGAGACTTCAAGGCGCAACTGCTTGCGGCCAGCAGTAGTGAGCGTGTAATAACGGGCACGGCGATTGCCGGAGGTAATGCCCCACTCGGCGGTCACCCAGCCTTTGATCAACATGCGCTGCAGGGCAGGGTAGAGCGAGCCTTCTTCCACCTGGAGAATATCGTCGGTGCTGCGCTGAATATTGTCGGCGATCTCGTAACCGTGGAGTTTGCCCCGGACCGCAAGGGTTTTGAGGATGAGCAGGTAAAGGGTGCCGGGCGGAATCTCATCCCGGCTGTCGCCCAAATCCGAGTTGCGAGGTGTGCCTGCGGTCATGCAGAAGACTCCAGCGAAGCTTACATAGTTAAACTATGCCAGCGTAGACCGAGCTGTATTCACTGTCAAGACCAGAACTCGAAACCGTTGGAGGGGGGGTATGAGGTTTCCTGAGATTCGCACCTCGGAAGACTTACCGTGATCCTGTGCGTCGGGATATCCCCAGATATGGCCCACCGCTCTATACTCGTAACCCTGAGGCGTATATGCGACTGCTTGCAGCGTCCATTCTGCTCATTGTGGCGACATCGTTAACCGCAGAACCAACCGATTCTGCGGTGGCGAGATTCCAGAGCGTGCAGGCAAAGCTTAAGCAGTCCCGTACTGCTAAGGATTGGCAGTCGAATCTCATCGCAGCCAATGAATTGAAACAGTTGCTCAATGAGGATCCGGACTCGCTGTTGGAAGTTGCTCGTGCTAATGTGCATGTGGCAGATTTCAAGGCAGCGTTTCGCGAATTGGATCAGTTCGTCCGCATGGGGCAGTCCAGCGATCTGCCGGAGCGATCCGCGGAGTTTGCCCCGCTCCGCGATAAGGCAGAATTTGCAACGATACAGCGTGGAATGCAGACGAACCGCACTCCGATCTCACTGGGATCAACCGCGTTTCTACTGCCTGAATCTAACCTGCTAGCCGAAGATGTGGATTACGATCCGAGTGGTCATCGGTTTCTTGTTACAAGCTTGCGCCAGAAGAAGATCATTGCTATGAAGGGTGGCGGAGTCAGCGGTGATTTTGCGAGTGCTCCCGACAACTGGCCCATGATGGCGATCAAGATCGACCGCTCACGCGGACTGGTGTGGGCAACGGAAGTTGCGATGCAAGGCTTTAGTTTGGCACGCGAATCGGACTGGGGAAGGTCAGCGTTACTCTGCTACGACCTGAAAGACGGTAGGTTGCTGCGGCGTATCGAAGGCCCACGCAGCAGCGCCCTGGGCGATATGGCGCTGATGGCGAATGGCGATGTTGTTGTGAGCGACGGAGATGGAGGCGGCGTATACCGATTGCCAGCGAAGAGCTCCACTCTGGAGCGTCTCGACGGCGGAGATTTCATCTCCCCTCAGACTCCAGCGATGCATCCGGACGGGGAGCATATCTTTGTCCCTGATTATGAACGCGGGATTGCTGTTGTGGAGCTCGCAACCAGACACGTGCAGTGGCTTTCAACAGGAGGGCGATTCGCTCTCAACGGCATCGACGGTCTTTACTTCGATCATGGAAGATTAATCGCCGTACAAAATGGCACCTCTCCCGAACGCGTGATCGTCTTCACGCTAGACTCAACACTCTCGGAAATTACAGGCGAAACGATTCTCGAACGATCCACGGATACGCTCGGCGATCCGACCCACGGAGTGGTCGTTGGCAAGGACTTCTACTACATTGCCAACTCCGGCTGGGACGTCACCGATGACCACGGGAATATCAAGCCAGGAACAAAACCGTCTGAGCCTCGCATGATGCGAGTGGAGTCCAGGAAATTTGAAGCTTCAAAGTAACCGTCACGGTCTTCGATCATTTTTTCCCGTAGGCTGCGAGGAAGACTCGCACCACTTCAGCAGCATGACGACGAAGGGCCGCTGGTTTCGGAATCGCGTCGTCCCCCAAAAACATGATCTTATTCAAGGGATCAGACATGACCAGCCAGTTGAAATGAGAGGCTGCAATCATCGGATCATCGATAACCAGCAGGCCACGCGCGGCCAGGCCCACGAGTGTTTTTGCAGTCACCGACTTAGCGCGGTGCGGCCCACGTTCGTAAACGATCTTTGCCTGTTCGGGAAAGCGGCTCGCTTCGCCAATCACCAGGCGGCGTAGTTGCATGAGTCGCGGCGTCAGAACCACAGATAGCAGTCGGTACGCATACATCTCAAGAAAGGCAACGACGGTAGCGTCTTCGGAGAGTTCCGGGATATTGTTGTGAACCCTCTCGCTGGCCGCGTCTGTCATGCGGGTCACGATCTCGATGAACAAAGACTCCTTACTGGAGAAATGCTTGTAAACAGTCTGCTTCGATACCGCTGACAGAGCTGCAATCTCATCCATGTTCGTCCCCATGTAGCCGCCTTTCAGAAACACCTCGGTAGCGGCATCCAGGATCGCCCTGCGCTTTCGGGCAGAGTTACCCTCCTCTACGCGTTGGACTGGTTTGCCTGCTTCCGTCGATGTCGCCATCCCACCTCCATTTTGAGTAAATATTCTCTTGACTCAGAGTACTGGACAGTCTAGTATCGGCGCAATTACAGTACTAGACTGTCCAGTACCTATTTGCATCGTTAGGAATGAAGATTCATGCATGTCCAGTTTGCCGAGTTTCCTGTGTTCGATCAGGATCGCGCCAAGACGTTCTACGCCGAACATTTCGGCCGCGACGGAAAGCGCAATGGAAAGTAGGAGAGGTCTATCCGTATGAAAAATCTTTTTGAAGCAGTGACAGTGAACGAGATCCAGGAGCGTATGGCGCATCTCAAGCCGGATAGCGAACCGCAGTGGGGAAAGATGAATGTCTCCCAGATGCTGGCGCATTGCTCCGCGTGGATGGAGATGGTTGTTGGGTTGAACTCTCCACCACGAAGCCTGATCGGACGCATCTTTGGGCGGGTCGCAAAAGCGAAGGTGCTGGGTGGAGAAGAACCGATTGGCCGTAATATGCCTTCGGAAAAGAGCCTGATCGTGAGCGACGAACGAGAGTTCGTCTCGGAGCGGGATCGGTTGCTGAAATGGACGGACACCTTCGCAGCGGGTGGCCCTTCAGGATGCACGACGCATCCGCACTGTTTCTTCGGGCCGATGACTCCCCTGGAGTGGGCGTCGCTGGCATACAAACATCTGGATCATCATCTTCGGCAATTTGGAGCGTAGCACCGCCCCGAGTGAAGACCTGTCGAGACGGCTTGGAGTAAGAATTCCCGTCGCTCGACGTTACACTTTTCCATGCGCAATTTTTCCGCTCGCGAAACTGAATGGCTGCTGGAGCTGGATGGCATCGAGTTGGCCAGCTTTCAGCAGCGCGCCCTGGCCCTGGTGATCGATGGCTGCATCCTCGCTGCACTGTTCCTTGTTATCTGGGCCATCGTTACACTGGCTTTTCTTGCGGTCCAGTTGGGGGTGGGCGCTGCGCAAGGCCATCCCCTGCCCAGCCTCCAGCAAATCATCACCAGCCCTCCGTTCAACCTCAAGGTCACCGACCCGGAGTTCATAGAGTTCTCCCACAGTGAAATCTCTCAAGCGTTCTTCGACATCGTCGTACCCATCCTTTACTTCGGCATCCTTCTCTGGAAGGGCAAAGGACGTACGCCGGGCAAGCGCATCATGCGTATTCGTGTTGTCTCCCTCGTGCACCGGCACCTTAGCTTCTGGCACTGCGTCGAGCGCGCTCTTGGCTATGGCGCCGCAGCGCTGGAGGGAGGCTTCGGCTTCGTCCAGTTCTTTATTCACCCCTACCGCCGCTGCGCCCAGGATCGCCTCGCCGAAACCATCGTTGTCACCGAACGCAGCTACCGAGCCATGCAGCACAAATTTGAACACCCACTGATACCCGACACCAATGCGACTCGCAACGCCCCTGAGTAAAAGCGTATGTCGCTCTCCATCAACTGATTGTGAGAATAAAATCCAGACGGACGCGTTACATCGTCTGCTCTTCGCTCACATCTTAAGGGGAAGCAGGAACGAGAAACGTCTCTGCAGAACAAAGCGAGGGAGAACAAATGCGGATATTTATAACGGGTGCGACCGGGTATATCGGCCGCGTTGTAACGGAGCGAGCGATCGCCGAAGGCCACGCTGTGCACGGGTTGTCGAGGAATGATGAAGGCGATGCAAAGCTGAGAGCCCTGGGTGCGACTCCCGTACGTGGAGAACTGACTAGCCTGGACGTACTCCGGCAACAGAGCGCTCAGGCTGATGCGGTGTTGCAACTGGCCTACATTCACGACTGGGGAATGGATTACGAAGAGATTCTGCGCATCGATAAGGCGGCAGTAGATGCCTTGGGCGAGCCTTTACGCGGAACAGCGAAGGGGTTCGTGATCACCTCCGGCACGGCGGTCGTCGATCCAGATCTGGCGGGTGGTGAGACGTCCGAAGATTCACCACTGGCGCAAACCTTCGTCTTGAAAGACCGCATCCACTCCGAACGTCATGCCCTGAGCCTGAGCGAAGAGGGTGTCCGGGTGAGTGCGATTCGTCTGCCTCCTTACGTCTACGGACGCGGCGGCAGCTACTTCGTGCCGATGTTGATGGAAGCGGCTGCGAAGGCCGGCGAGTCCATCTACGTAGACGACGGACATCTGCGCACCTCGGATGTTCACGTGGACGATGCGGCGACGTTGTATCTTCTCGCTGCAAGCAAAGCGAAAGCCGGTGAGGTCTTCAACGGCACTGGATCGACCACTGTCACCTTACGGGAGTTGGCTGAAACCATCGGAGAGGCCCTTAAACTTCCAACGCGCTCCGTCAATCGAGAAGAGGCGGAGGCCATATGGGGGCAGTTCCTGACGGCGTTCGTTCAATTCGAGAACCGCGCGTCGAATCGCAAAGCCGTTCAAGAACTGGGATGGAAACCGAAAGGCGTCGATATGCTCACGGACATCCTGTCAGGCTCATATCGAGAGCTCGCGGAAAAACTGCGACAGGTCTAAACGCGGCGTAAAGCAGATTAGAAACCGCACGAAAGCAGCCCCGAGAGTGCGATCTATCCCACTTCCCGGGATGAGGATGCAAAGTGCGCTACTTAGCCTTGTCCGGAGGCAGGCTAAACCTCCCTTGACATATTCCCATATCGGCATGTAATGTTCCGTCATGGCAAGAGCAAGCACCACATCGGATGCCTTCAACGCGGTTGCTGAACCCCGCCGGAGGGAGATTTTGAGCTATCTCGCGGGAGCCGAACGCCCAGTTGGAGAGATTGTGGCAGCCCTCGGTCTGGAGCAGCCTTCCGTCTCCAAGCACCTGCGCGTGCTGCGCAATGTGGGACTAGTTCGGATGCGCTGCCAGGGCCGCCAAAAGCTGTACCGGACCAATGCCGAAGCGATACGCCCTCTTCACGAGTGGGCCGCAACCTTCGAGCGTTATTGGCAGCACCAGTTGAATCGCGTGAAGGAACTTGCGGAAGCGACGGTCCGCCAGAGTTCAACAGCTTCGAATTTCCCAACCCCGAACCTTAAGGAGAAACAATGATTGCTACCGAACAGACCCTCGAAAACCTGCTCCTGACTATTAATCAGGAGATCCACGTCCAGGCGCCCCTGGATGTAACCTTTGCCGCACTGCTCGAGCAACTGGGTCCTGGCAACGAGACACCCGACGGCAAATCGCTCAACATGAAGATCGAGCCATGGCCCGGTGGAAGGTGGTACCGCGACCTCGGCGAGGGCGAAGGGCATTTCTGGGCCCATGTGAAAGCCATCAAGCGGCCCACGCTGCTAGAATTCGTCGGCCCCTTGTTCGCCTCTTTCCCGTTCGTCTCCAACGTGCAATATCGGCTGAGTGAAGCCGATGGCGGAACGCTAATCTCCTTTCGGCACGCCGCGCTCGGCGTCGTTCCCGAGGAGCAGAAGGCAGGGATGGACAAAGGCTGGACCTCGATGCACGAACGCGTTCGCAGGCAAGCCGAGGCCTCGCGTAAATAGCGGCTTTGGTGACCTGCTAAGGACACAAACTCCAAAGGAGAATCCCATGCTCATTGCACAATCCCTACTCACAGAATTTGAAGCTCAGGCTCCCATCACGCGGAAGTTCCTGGAGCGCCTTCCCGACAACAAGCTCACCTGGAAGCCTCACCCGAGGTCCCTGACCGCTGGGCAACTGGCATACCACCTCGCCCTCGTGCCCGGAGGAGTCGTCCGCGGCGCTCAGAAGAACCAAGTCCCGCCGTCAGACTTCCAATTCCCTCAACCCGCCACCGTGCGGGAGGTCCTCGACGCCTTCGACAAGAGCATCGCCACCGTGCGCGAGATCCTGCCGGGCTTTGATGACGCCGCCATGAACGCGACCTGGCGCATCGTCTCCGACGGTCAGGAGATCGCCGCCATGCCGCGTGTCGTCTTCCTGCGCAATATCATGCTCAACCACTGGTACCAGCACCGCGGCCAGTTCTGCGTTTACCTGCGCCTGCTCGAGGTTCCTGTGCCATCAAGCTGGGGCCCTAGCGCCGACGAACGTTCAGTACTCCAGCCGGAACCTCAGCCGGCGTAACCCCTGTGCCCATTTATCGCGCGATGGGTGTTAAATTGTCTCGTGACCACCAACCTGCATGAACGCGTTCGCAGGCAAGCTAAGGTCGGCTGACAACAGCCCGTATTGCAATCACGAGCCGCAAGGGAGGAGAAGCCCATGTGTCCGATGTGCATAGCAACCGCAGCGCTGATCGCCGGGAGCGCGACCTCTACAGGAGGATTCGCTGCAATCGTAATCAGGAAATTCGGCATGAAAAACAACAGAGCAGCTGAAGTAGTCCCCAACGCATATCCAAGGAGAGATCAAGATGTCATCGAACATGATTGAGAAACCACAGATAGTGTCGCGAGAGGAGTGGCTTGCGGCTCGCACGAACTTATTGGCCAAGGAGAAACACTTCACCCGCGAGCGCGACGCCCTGGCCGCTGAGCGTCGGCGGATGCCGTGGCTGGCCGTAGAGAAGCAATACGAGTTCGAGGGTCCCAAAGGCAAAGCGAGCCTGCTCGACCTGTTCGAAGGCCGCCGCCAGCTCATCGTCTACCGTGCCTTCTTTGAACCCGGAGTGTTCGGCTGGCCCGACCATGCCTGCCGCGGTTGTTCCCTGGGTGCCGACCAGCTCTCTCATCTATCCCATCTGAACGCCCGCGACACCACTCTCGCCTACGCCTCGCGCGCGCCACAGCCGGACATCGAGCGTCTGAAAGCGCGCATGGATTGGAAGATGCCCTGGTACACCATAACGGACAGCTTCGACACTGACTTCGATGTCGACGAATGGCACGGCACCAACGCGTTCATCCGCGATGGCGACAAGATCTTCCGCACTTACTTCATCAACAACCGCGGCGACGAAGCAATGGGGAGCGTCTGGAGCTATCTCGACATAACCGCGCTCGGTCGCCAGGAGGACTGGGAGGACTCGCCCGCAGGCTATCCCCAAACTGCTCCATACAAGTGGTGGAACTGGCACGATGAATACGGCTCCAGCGCATCGCCCGACCCCAAATGGGTCGAAGTGTCCGACAACGCTCTGGTGACGCTGAGGCTGAAGGACTAAAGCATTTTCACGGTGAGTGCAGGGTGGAGAAACGGACAAATACAAGGGAGGCCAACGCATAAAGCCATCCCTTACAATTCTGGCGGTGGTTCAGCACACTCTGTAAGCCTCGGAGAACGAATGCACAGCCTCAAGTCTCTTCTTCCCCTCGCCGCAATGCTTGCTCTCTCGGTCTCAGTAGATGCTCAGGACTTTGTTCAGCGCACGGGGAGCCACCTTACGCTGAGCGGTGCACCCTTCCGCTATAGCGGCCCCAACATCGAGTGGCTTGGTCTCGAAGGCTACGGCCCTCACGATCCAGCGGGACCCCGTTTCCCCAGCCACTTCGAAATCGACGATGCCTTCGCCACCGCTGCCGAGATGGGCGCCAGGGTAGTACGTGCCCAGACCATCGGCGACACGGTTGGCTGTCCGCTTTGTATCGAGCCCGAACAGGGCAAGTTTAACGAGATTGCTTTTCAGGCCTCCGATTACGCCATCGCCACGGCTGCAAAGCACAACATGCGCCTGATCATTCCTCTCGTCGGAGACTGCGCCACCTGCGCAGGCGGCGGTCTTGGTCAGTATCTCGCCTGGAATGGAAAGCAGAACCCACAGGACTTTTTCACCGATCCGGCGATCATCGCCGCCTACGAGCATCACATCGACGCTGTTCTCAACCACGTGAACACGATCACGGGCGTTCGCTACCGTGATGACCCCACGATTATGGCCTGGGAGAACTGCAACATGTGCGGCATCGTCACTCTCCTCACAGGAGGCGACCAAACCGCTCTCACCCAGGTTGCCGCATGGTCCGAAACCATCGGCGCTCATATCAAGCAGGTCGATCCGCACCACCTCTATCTCGACACTACCGGCATCTTCCGCGCTTACCCGAAAGTTATTGAGAACCCCAGCACGGACCTCGTCACCTTCGAGTTTTACCCACACTGGGACTTTGCTCTCAACAAGGGCGCACCACCCACTACTGCTGAAACATTCACCCACGATGCGGCTACCGTCACCGCTCATGGCAAGGTATTCATCGTGAATGAATTCGGATGGGACCGCACCGACTGGAAGACTACGGATGACTTCCAGCACGTCCTCGATACTCTCGCCCACGACCCCAACATCTCCGGCGACGGCTTTTGGGCACTGCAGGCTCATCTCGACAACTTCGGCTTCCAGCCGATTCCCGCTGACTCCAAAGATCCCGTGTTCGCTGAAAAAGGCGAGTGCGGCGAATGGTGGGCGCTCTACTATCCCGGCGTCAAGACTCTGGTCAATACAGCTGAAGATATGGCGGCCCGCGCGCAACAGCTTCGTACCCATGCCTTCGCGATGTCCGGAATTCCTGTTCCCAGGCACGCTATTCCACCATCACCGGTCATCACGTCGACCGTCTTCGGAGGCTTGATCGCGTGGCGTGGCTCCGCTGGCGCTGTCCGCTATTCTGTAGAGCGTCTGGATCCAACTTCAAAACAGTGGATGGTCGTCTGCGACAAGTGTGCCACGGACAGCGACGATCCCTGGGCCGATCCACACCCTGGATTCTTCGGTGTTAGTTACCGTGTCACTGCATGGAATGCCGATGGCATACCGAGTCCACCCTCTCAGTCTCGCTGACCTGTAAAGGATGTATTGATAACAAGCTGTAGTAAAGGATGTATTGATGCTAACGATGAAGCCATCGTGAACGCGCTTCGTGCAATTGGATGACACGCCCTAAACCTCTTCTGAGCGTCGGGCTGCAAGCGAAAGTTTTTCCTGTGATGCGGTAGATTGTTGTCCAAGTGTCTCTAGCGCTAAGACCCACGCCTTCGGTGTTGTCCCAAATGTTCGGCGAAACATTTCGACAAAGGCGCTCGACTGGCAATAGCCGACTCTGTAAGCCACTTCCTTGATCGAACATCCCGAAACCAATAGCTCCACGGCCTTCGTCAGCCGAACCTGTCGTCGCCACAATTCAAAGCTGATGCCAACATCCTTATGAAAGGCCCTCTCGATCGTTCTGACGCCGACACCTGCCTCGGAACATAGAACCGCCATCGACTTCGATTCAGCCGGATTCCGCAGGATTGCCTGAGCTACCGCAAGGGCTCTCTCCTCTCGTGGCAGCGTCACAAAGGTGGGTATCGGGGATGCCTTCTGAATCTGACGAATGAGCAGGTCACGAAGGGCACACTCGTAGTGATTCCGCATACGAAGTTGGCCGACACTTACGGCTTCGACGATGAGCTCCCGCAGTAGCGGAGTCACATGCAGCACGGCACAACGCGGCTCCAATCTTGCTGCCAGGTCTCTCCGTAGATAAAGCGTGCGCATCGCAACAGGCCCAGGCATGTGAATCCGATGCTGGGTTCTCGCCGGAATCCAAAGCGCAAAATGCGGTGGGATCAGCCACATGCTTTGACCGGACGATACTTCCATAAGCCCGCTGATGGCATAGATCAGTTGATCCGACCCGTGTGCGTGTTCCGGCACCCGAGACCTGGAAGGGTATTCATAGGCGAGCGTCGCAACAGAAACGCCGCGCTTCGGATCGTATTCTGTCAAAACTTCACTTTGTCGCAATAGAGATATATTATGGCGTAAGAGCATTCTTGCGACAATCGATTAAAGAGTTCATGATGGCCGCATGTCACAACTACCCGGACTCGGCAAATACAACATCATCGGATTTGTCACCATCGTCGACGTACCCCGCGCGAAGGATTTCTATCAGAACACTCTAGGCCTTCGCCTAATCCTGGAAGAGCCACCGTTCGCGTTGGTCTTTGAGGCCAATGGGATCATGCTGCGTCTCGGCATGGCGAAAGAACGCCCACCCGCACATGGCACGGTTTTGGGTTGGCAAGTCCCCGAGATTACTGCAACCGTTAAGAGCCTGGCGCAAGCCGGTGTTCGTTTCGAGCGCTATGAGGGTATGGATCAGGATGAGTCAGGCATCTGGACTTCGCCTACCGGCGCGAAGGTCGCCTGGTTCAAGGATCCGGACGGAAATACGTTGAGTATCTCGGAACACCCGGAGCTGAAGCGATGAAGCTCGCCGTCTCACCGTAAATTCCGCAGGCTCTCGACAGAAGGCACGAAATAATAGGAGCCGGTCAATGGCTGTGTATAGCGTGTGAGCGCATCGCGCGTGCCAGTGATGAGGCCAGCCATGCTTTCGAGCATTCGGGAAAGCCGCTTCTGATCTGCGCTGAATCCAACGAATACCGTGCCATGGTCGTCGATATTTCCGTAGGGCATATTGCGACGAAAGATGTTCCCAAACTCGTCCTGATCGGTGCGAGCGACATGCGAGTCCGCCGGCTTGTTCTCGAGTTCGATGCTGTCCTGCTTGGTGCGTCCCATGATGCGCTCCTGCTGTTCGACCGGCAGAGCTTCCCACTCCGTTACCTTGTGCTTCCATTTTTGCAGCAACAGGACTGAACCGCCGGCGCCGGGCGCTCCTTCGGGCAGGAGTCCTGCGAGGGGAGCGTCTAGCAGAGTCGGATTCTCCGAGCCATCGACGAAGCCGGTAAGATCGCGATCATGCCGGTACGGCCAACTTGAGGTCTCTTCCCCCAGCGTGGCCTGGCCTGCGAGGTCATGGATGACCGTGCGGGCCATATCGAAGATCACATCATAAGCACTGCCAGACATCCATACCAGCGCATCATGCTGGGTGCTCGGCATAACGAACCCTTCTGTGCCCTTGATGTCGTGGTTAAATCCTTCCACGCCCGCAGGGGCGTCGGCTGGAACGATATCGCGCCAGAGTTCAGGCCGAAAGCCGATGACGAAGTTCACTCCCCCTGTGGTGGTCCGCGGTTCACGGATAGCGGCGATGGTAGAGGCGAACTCCTTGCAACTCTTCGCGTCCAGAAGGTCAAACTCCAGGTATGCATGAGAGGACGTTCCAAGAGCGAAGATTCCAGCCTGAGGCGTATTCATGCAGGCATTATATCGAGCACTCTTAACTAGGGCGTGGATTGAACTGAGAACAGAGCGCGAACGTCTTCTCCAGATGCTCGATGAAGATGCGAACTTTGGTAGACATCCGGCGGCTGGCAGGCCGTACGGCAAGGATCGGTACGGTTCGCTCAAAAGTCGTCAGCAGCCTGAGGACGGTACCTTCTCTGAGTTCTGCGGCGAAGAGCCATGCTGGCGCCTGGGCAATCCCCAGATGTTCAAGGACTCCCATCCGCATCTGTTCGATATCGCTGGTTCGAAAGACTCCTGTGGGGATAACTCGCTTCGCATCCTGCCCAGAGCCAAAGATCCATGGCTGTACCGAGTCCCGCTCGACAAAGACGACCGATCGAAAACGGTGGAGATCTTCCGGCGACTCCGGTGCCCCGTAGCGTGCGAGGTACTGAGGCGTGGCGACGAGAATGGTCATCGTCTGCGCGAATCTTCGCGCAACCAATGTAGAGTCTGGAAGGTCCCCTGAGTGGATGGCCAAATCGAAGCCGTCTTCGACGATTGTTGTCGGGCTCTCCGAGGCTGCCATCTCAACGGCCATGTCGGGATAGGCAGCAAAAAAAGCAGCCAGCTTCGACACCATGTGGAGGCGGGCAAACGTGGGAGGAACGGTCACGCGGATAAGGCCTTTCGGTGCTGTCTGGCCTCTGCCGATTCGCGAAGTCGCGCTTTCAAAGTCGTCGAGAATGCGCAAAGCAGACTCGTAAAAATCGCGGCCTGCTTCCGTCAGTGCAATGGCACGAGAGGTGCGGTGAATCAATTCGGTGCCGAGCTCATCTTCAAGCGCGGAGATCTGTTTGCTGACCGCAGGCTGGCCGATTCCACGTTCCTTGGCGACAGCGGAGAAGCTCCCTTTCTCGATCACTCGGACGAACATCTGCATGGCACTGAATTTGTCCAAACCAGCCTCCGTATTCCTCTATGGAATGGATTCTATGCGAGGGATAGTGATTCTTTCGTTTTGTTGTCAGAGGTAAAGAACACAGACCAAACAAAGGTTCCTCTTCTACATCATGCATTCCTCTTGGGAATAGCTGGTATTCCAGGGAGTGCCAAGTCCGCTTGCAATAATGGCACATCAGATAGCAGTCTGAGAGCTTCGAGCAAGATGACGGTCAGTTGAATCAACACTGTAGTGAATTGTTCACAGAGAGGCAAAGGAGATTCCATGTCTAAGTTAGTTAATAAAGTGGCACTCGTAACCGGCGGTTCCCGGGGTATTGGCGCGGCGATCGCGAAGCGTCTGGCGGTGGATGGAGCAAGCGTAGCCATCACGTACGCGAAGGATGCAAGCTCGGCTTCGGCCGTGGTCAAGGAGATTGAACTCGCTGGCGGAAAGGCCGTCGCGATCCAGGCGGATGCGGCCGATGCCGACGCGGTCAAAGCTGCGGTCGAAAAGGCCGTCGCTACCCTGGGCCGGTTGGATGTACTGGTGAATAATGCGGGCACTGCTATCCCGAAAAAGTTCGAAGACACCACGTTGGAAGAGCTGGATCGCGTGATTAACATCAATATCCGCGGTGTCTTTGTTGCGACTCAGGCGGCACTGAAACACATGAATGATGGTGGCCGAATCATCAACATTGGTTCCTGCGTAGGCGAGCGCATGATGACGCCAGGACTGGTGCCCTACTCAGCTACCAAGGGAGCCGTGAAGATGTTTACGCAAGGCTTGTCCAGAGAGGTCGGGAGCCGAGGCATTACGGTCAACAACGTCCAGCCTGGTCCGATCGATACGGACCTGAACCCCGCAGCGGGCGACTGGGCGGAGCCGCAAATTGCTGCCACAGCACTCAACCGCTATGGTCATGTGGATGAGGTTGCCGCGCTGGTGGCGTTCGTCGCTGGTCCGGAGTCCTCCTACATTACCGGGGCGAATCTGACGATCGATGGCGGCACGAATGCCTGACCCAACGCAGACACGCAGTTCGCGGGTCTGAAGAGAAGGCATCCGTGTGGACGTAAAGGAGAGCCGGCGAACGAAGCCGACTCTCCCTAACGGCAGATGCCGCACTCGTCTTATCTATTAGCTGACAGGAGACAGAGAGCAATGGCTACACTTCAAAACAAAACTGCGCTTGTGACGGGCGCATCGAAAGGGATCGGCCGTGCGACTGCACTAGCGCTTGCTGAGGCCGGAGCACAGGTTCTGGTTCACTATGGCCGTTCCGCCAAGGAAGCGGAGTCTATCGTCTCCGAGATCCAGACAAAGGGAGGCCGCGCCCATGCCATCTCAGCGGACCTGGGAACACCGGACGGTGCTGCGCTGCTCGCCCAACAGGTGCGTTCCATCGTCGGAGATCGATTGGATGTGCTTGTGCTCAACGCTGGAATCAGCAAGGCCGCACGCATCGCGGATCACACGCTAGAGGATTTTGACAACCTCTTCGCGACCAACGTCCGAGGCCCATTCTTCCTGGTGCAACAGCTCCTGCCAGTTCTTGGGGAGGGATCGAACATCGTTGTTATCTCTTCTCTCGCAGCCCGTATGGTAGTGGGCAAGCCCGGTTTAGAAAACCCTTCGGTCCTTGCCTACGCCTCTACCAAAGGAGCGCTCGAGACTCTGGTCAAGAACTGGGCCGCCATTCTTGGGCCGAGCGGCATTCGTGTCAACGCTGTCGCACCTGGCGTAATCGACACAGATATGTCGAACTTCACGAAGACCGAAACTGGACGCGAGGTCGCGCTGGGAATGCAGGCCTTGAAGCGGCTCGGCAAGCCCGAGGATGTCGCCGATGTCGTCGCTTTTTTGGCGTCCGATGGTGCGCGCTGGATCACAGGTGCGAGCATTCCAGTCGATGGCGGGTCTAAGCTGTAGCTGGCACCATGAGGAGCACTATGTCTATCAAAGAGAAAGAAATCAAAATCCCCGGGCCAGACCATCCCATCACGATTTCTCCGGCGGAGGGCACAGTGCGCGTAACGGTCGCCGGCAAGATCGTCGCTGAATCGACACGAGCGCTGCGGTTGGAGGAGCAGGGATATTCGCCTGTCTACTATTTGCCGCGCAGCGATGCAGATATGTCCTTGCTCGTTCGGACCACGCATTACACCTATTGTCCGTACAAGGGTGACTGCACGTACTACAGCGTTCCCATCGGCGGAGCGAAATCGGAATATGCCGTTTGGACCTATGAAAACCCTTACGAGGCAGTCGCCGGCATTAAAGAGCATTTGGCGTTTTATCCATCACGGGTCGATGCAATAGAAGTGATCTCCTAAGCGCGTTGCGACTCATACGAATACTTTGGGTTCGTACAGACGCGCTGTTATGACAGGGGCCTAGGACATCGGAAGTACTGTCATCGTTCCACTGCGGGTGCGGAAGCCTTGACGCAACGGTTCGCAACGATACGCAACGGCTATAGTGCTTAGGGCAAGCATCTTCCCTAATACAAATGCCGTCGCGTTCCTTTGCGAACCGTTGCGCCCGTTGCGTCAAGGCTTTTGTATCTCGCAGTGGAACGATGACAGCACTGATAACTCGCTTTGAGCCTCAATGGGTTCTCCGCAAGTGCCTGGAAGGTCAAGATGAACTTGATTTAAATATAGGACCAATTTAGTCTTCATTTGGTGGCGGGTTATCCGGAAGTCTTTTTGGCGAAGCGCCCGGATGATTCTTGAGATCGGCGATGATGGCTCACGAGCAGGCCTTTTAGGGGTATAGCTCTACGGCCTCCATCCCCATGGAGACAGTAGTATGAGCGTACGACGCCTCTTGTTCTGGGCACATTTGATCGTTGGAATCGCGGTGGGTTTGGGGGTCGCCTATATGGCGGCTACCGGAACGATTCTCGCGTTTCAGCCGCAGATCGTGCGATTTGCTGAGCGAGCCATCAAGCCCGGCATTCAGTCGCCAGGAGAAGTCTGTGCGGCTCCATCGACCATTCTGGCTTCGGCTCAGGCGCAAAGCGGTCAGCTTGCCACGGCTGTTCAGCTCTTCTCTGATCCAGTCGTGCCCGCTCAAGTGACATTGCCGGGCGACACGACTCTGCTCGTCGATGGCTGCACTGGCAAGGTGCTGGGGCCGGGCGCTAGCCGGCTTCGGGTGTTCTTCAACTCCGTGCGCGACCTGCACCGCTGGGTCGCACTGAGCCGCGGCCAGCACGAGGGGTTGCGGTACGTGAAGGATGCTGCCAACCTTGGTTTCTCCTTTCTCCTGCTAAGTGGATTGATCCTCTGGTTTCCGCGTCGCTGGCGATCTGCAAATCTAAAGTCCGCGCTAACGTTCCGCAGGAACCTGGCGGGCAGGGCTCGTGAGTGGAATCTGCATAACATCGCAGGATTCTGGTTGGCGGTGCCGCTGCTCGTCATCTCTGCAACGGGTTCGATCATGGCCTATAGCTGGGCCAACGGGCTGCTCTATCGCGCAGCGGGAACTCCTCTTCCGGCGACTCCAGCGGAGCGGCAGATGCAGCACGGCTCCATCTCCGATCTCACTCTTCTTGATCCTCTGATCGCGCATGCGAAGTTGCAGGATGCACGCTGGTACAGCCTGTCGTTCCGGATGCCAGGGGAGAAGGACAAGAACGTCACCTTCTCCATCGATGATGGCAAGGGCGGTCGCCCTCAGGAAAGAGCGCAACTCATTCTCTCCTTGAAGAATGCAAAGGTAGTGAGGTGGGAGCCGTTCAGCAGCCAGCCTCGCGGTCGCCAATGGCGGCTCTATGCGCGCTACCTGCACACGGGCGAGCTCTATGGTGCGACTGGGCAGTTGATCGCGTTAATTGCGGCGTTGGCCGCGCTTCTCCTGGTATGGACCGGATTCTCTCTGGCGCTGCGAAGGCTGGCAGCGTGGAGAAAGCGCACAGTCAAGGTCGAGCAGAAGGTAGCGCTGGAGCTGGTCTAGATCAGACCGTCCCTATCGCCTGCGCAAGCAAACTGCAGGTCTCTCCATTCCGCATGACGATAGAACCATCATGCTCCGGTCGAGATGACAGCTCTAAAGTAGTTCATGCATACATCACGTCATGACTGAAAAATGTTCTAACGCCGAACTCTGTGAGGCAAGGTGCGAGCTCTCCTAAAAGTGTCCGGCCTCTGGCGTGATCGACCGGGCCGACTCCGGATCCAGCACAGAGCCATCGGCCCGCACCGCCACTAACTTGCCGCCCTTGAGCAGCCGATAGTTCGTATCGCGCCATAGGGTGCGTTGCTTCATGTAGCTCGCACACCATACGACAAAGCCATACAGATCCCGCAGAGGATAGAGCGGCACCCAACGCAGAGCCATACGGTCACCCGCAGCCCACCAGCCGATGAGCCAGCACTCCAGCATCCGGTTCACGAGCGATGCGGCAAACAGATCGACCCCCAGCCACGGATGGCCGAGCATCCATCCTGCGACCAGCCCAAGAATTCCAAACGGGACGGCGAAGGTCAGCACCGAGCCAAAATGGCCCGCCGGTCGCGAGTACCGCGTACCCATCGCCCACCGCAACTGTCGCTCCCACATCGGTCGAAGACCTTTGGAGGAGCACACATGATCGACCACATAACTGGAGAGCACCACCTTGTAGCCGGCTTTGTAGATAAAGTTGCCGACAACGAAATCGTTCGATAGATAGTCGCGGACACCTGCAAAGCCGCCAATCTTTCCAATCGAGTCCTTCCGAACAACGATTGTCGGTCCGAGACCAAACTTCGTCTCTTCCAGAAGATTGTCGACCAGAACACCGGCGGTAAACTCCACGGACATACCGATGGCGTCGAACCCGGCCCAGAATCCGCCAGCACTCTTGCCGCGGAAGAGGCATGTGACGGCTCCGACCTTAGGATCGAGCAGCGGAGCCGTGACTTCGCGCAGATAGTCCGGACCCACCTCAACGTCGCTGTCACTGGTCAATAGGATGTCATGCGCCGCGACGGCAGTCAGATGATGGAAGCAGTAGTTCTGTGCATTCGGCCAGGGCGGTTTTCCCGTCACCATAATTCGAGTAGGAATGTTCGGATATCGCGCGCAGATCTCCCGGATTACGGGCAGCGCGGGATCATCCGCCTCGTCGGCAGCGAACAAGATTTCGAACGCAGGATAGTCCTGACGAAAGAAGCTCTCGATGTTTTCTTTAAGCCGTGCCTCGTTGCCATGAACGGGCTTCAGCACGGAGATAGGAGGCAGATCTTTACCCAGGCGGGCAAAGGATTCACGGTCCCTCCGGGCATCCCGGCGAAACTTTACCGCACCCACTAGGGAAAGAATTAATACGATCGTTGAAGTGACTATGCCTCCAACGGCAATTGTCATAATAGCGAAAGTAGGCATAACCATTTCTCTCGAAATCTTTGATGCTGGAGGCGTGGCGTTGGGCGCAGAATCGATTCAAATTTTGCCCGCAGATATTCAGCCAGCAATTGTTGTGAGTTCTATCTTTCTTTCCTCCCGCACTCACGTCTTCGTTATGTCGGCCACCAGACAAATCTGGATACGTGGCCGAATATCACGCAGCCGGCGCGCGATTCGTGAAGATGGACTTTCCTCCGCTACGCGCGAGCAGGAACGATTTCAGTCCATGCAGCTCCTGCGGATCTTCCTGATCAGACCATACGAAAATCTGTGCCTTCCCGTTCCACTTAGCCGCCAGCGATTCCGGCGTCTCGAAGATATGCGGAGCATCCGGGAACTTCGCGCCATACCAAAGATTCCCGCTTGGCTCATGTAGAACGTGCACCTGGACTCCGGTATAAAAATTCAGCGTCGACGCCTCATCGTAAGGGCCATCGATTACGATCACATCTCCCGGCTGATACCGCTGTTGAATCGCCGCCGCCAGGTTGTAGGAGGAGAGGATCGGAGAAAAAATCCCGAAAGAAACGTGGATACAAGCCAGCAGGACAACCATCATCGCCACTAACCCAATATTCCCCGCCACGGGCCGCCCACGGCGCCTCATGATCCAGTTGCACCCTGTGCCCAGAAGCAAGGCCAGCGAGGCCCCCAGCAGCGGTAGGCGAAACAGGCCTAACGCCCGCGGGGTCAAATCGAAGACATGTCCCAGCGAAAAGTTATAGTCCTGAGGATTCGCTTTCAGTAGATCGGCCAGATCCACCCCGGGTGGTGGCGTATGAGAGACGGAGAGGAAGTACATGCCCGCCACAAAGGCGATCACTCCGATGACCAACAAGGCAACCGAAGATATCCTCCCGGCCCTGCGATCTTCTTCCGTTGCATCCGGCGCCGATTCACGTGCCAGCCATCCGCCGACCAGCAGCGCCAGGCCGGGCAAACCGGGGATCGTGTAGTACTCCTGCCGTGTGGAGAAGCTGAAGAACACCAAAATCACCAGAGCCCATAGGAGGAAGAGCAGATTGGCCCGTTGCTGTGCGTTGAACGGCCGCGCTGCACGGCTCCAGAATGCTGGAACACTGCGCAGCGCCTGCGGCAAAAACGCGCTCCACGGTATCAGCCACACAGCCAGCAGAACCCAGAACAGCAGCAGAGGAACCGTGTCATAGCCTGGCGGCACACGCTTACCTAAGAAGCGCATCACGTGTTCGTTGATGAAGTAGAACCACAGGAAGCCGCGCGACTGGCCCGCAGGAGGATTGCGCAGCGCGGCCAGGATGTGCCACGGTGCCGCGATCAGCAGGAACACCAGCGTGCTCGAAATCAGGCGCATCCGCAGCAGACGCCGCAGGTCTCCAGTGAGCAACAGAAAGAGACCGATCGCACCCACCGGAAAGACCAGTCCAACCAGGCCCTTGGTTAATACGTTGAGCGCGCATAGTACCGCGAACCCCCAACAGACAAGGCGCGACGGCCGCTCCTGCTCGAGCGATTGCAGGAACAGGTCGTAGCCGAGAGTCAGCCACAGCGTTACCAGCACCTCGGGAATCAGGAAGCGCGTATAGACATACAACCCGAGGCAGGTAATCAGAGCCACTCCCGCATACAGCCCGCCCGTTTCGCCATAGATGCGTCTTCCTAAACGATAGGTGGCCAACGCCAGCGCCAATAGGGCAAGCATCAGTGGCAGGCGTGTGCTCCAATTGCTGATGCCGAAGATCTTGTAACTTGTGGCCAGGCTCCAATACATCATGGGAGCCTTCTCCAGATAACGGAGCCCGTCCGTATAGAGAGTGACCCAATCATGACGCTGCAGCATCTCGCGCGCTGCCTCGGCATGCACGGTATCCACGTCATCCAGCAGTGCCGGCCACGAGAGCCCGATCATGTAGATCACCGCCCACAATCCGGCGATCACCACAACGGAAACTCGCCAGTCGGCTAGCCGACGGACAGGGCGTCCGGAACGATCGGAATGAATAGCCCGCTCCGTGGCGGCTCCATCACCACTTCGGGTCGTCGTAGCGTCGGAACCCGGCACGGCGCCGGAGTTCGAGGGGGACGAGATCATGGGGTGCGATTCTCCTTATTCGCGTTATTGCCGGTATGATGCGCCGACCCTGCTTCCCGGTTCAGCTGAAGGTCAGAATCAGTACGCCGCAAAACACAAAAACGGTGGCCAGCCAGCGCCGGCGGCTCACCACTTCTTTCAGAAAAAACTTAGCGGCCACGGCATTGGTGATGTACGTGAGCGCAGCCGAAGCCGGGCCCATCAGGCTCAGGTCCGCCCACGAGAGGCCGATGAGATTGCTGAAAAAGGCGATGGCCATGAAGAAGATTCCCGCAAAGAGCACACCGCTGGAGAGCACTCGAAGAAACATCTGTATCCATCCTCGGTGGCGGCGAAGCTCATCCAGGTCCCCGATGCGACGCATGGCCAGCGCGACCAGAACATCTCCGGCAGTGGCGGCGCAAACGGTAATCGCGATGCATAGCCATATGTACACCGCTCTCATCGGCCTGCCTCCTCTGGATTCACGTTGGGAACAGGCTCTGGCGTATCCCCCGTGCGCGCGGGTTCTCCGGCAACCAGTCCAACCCCAAGGACGATGAACAGAATCCCCGACCAGCGCTCTCGTCCGACATGCTCATGTAGCCAGAAGATGGAGAGCAGCGTCATCACGACATAGCTGATGGCCGTTGCCGGCATCACGTAGCTCAGATCGGCAAACGAGAGCGCCGTCATGTAGCTCCACATGAAGACGATCAGAGAAAAAATTCCAAGCAGGATGTAGGGATTGGGCAGCATCGCGAAGACATTCAGGAGGTGATGAATATCGATCGCGCCGGACGTCTTCATGCCGTGCGATAGCAGCGCGTCTCCGCTGGACCCAAAAACTACCATGGAGAGAATCACAAGGTATTTACGAAAGCTCAAAGGTTCTCACCAAAAGGCTGATGGAGGCGTAGTGGCAGTTCTCCCCGGCTCGCCTCGCAGCTCGGGGTAGGATTCTTGCGCTAGCAACGCAAAAATCACCGGTCTGTACATCCATTATTGCCGAAACCACAGTTGCAGAACAGGCACCCACCTTTACCGATGTGCTGTCTGACAGCGCATCGGCGATCTCGCAACCACTAGCTTTGTTTTGATGGCGGCGCTTCAGCCCCGCCGTCAGAACTGCACAGCTATGGATGAACGTGTACGCTTCCCCAGGACCTATCCTCTATTTGGCCCAAAGGAATCGCCGCTGTAGCCATGCACGCACTGGCTCGTCATAGAGTTTCAAGCAGGCATAGGCAATGGTCACGCTGCTGACCAGGAGCAGGATGCCCAACAACACTCCCGTACGTACGGAAGCGTGATGATCATGCGTCCAGGCCGTATAGAAATAGATCAACGGGTAGTGAGTGATATAGAGCGGATACGAGATCTCCCCGCAGAACTTGCAAACCTTGATGGAGATCCTTCCCGTAACCTCATCGCCCGCACCCATGGAAACAATCACCGGGAAAAGAACAATGATGCAGAACGACTCATAGAGTCCGTTCATCCATACATGGGCAGGCCCGCCAATTCTGGGAATGGCAAAAATGACGATGAGCATCAGGCTGCATAGACCGAAGGCTCCCTTGACATGAATCCGCTTGCCCAGCCGCTGCAGCAGGATGCCTGCAAAGAACGGATACAGCAAGCGAGCAGCGCCGATGTGCATCTCTCGTATATCGACCGCCCAACCGCCGATCACATCGCCACGGCCACCCATCACCGCAAGATGCACCAGGAAAACACCCGCCAGGAACACCAGAACGCCGAGTGCCTTATTGGAAAGCTTCCGGAGGCCCACGGCATAGAGAATGTTGGCGACATACTCCCAGAAGAGCGACCATGCCGGTCCATCCAGCGGATGCATCTCCTGCCAGCCGCGAATATCCATCGAAGGCAAAAGGGGAATCAAAGTAAAGCCGACGACCATCACCACCAGCATCTTCCACACTGGCGTAGTAGCAATCAGTGGAAAGGTGGGAGAGCGCTGCAGGTAGAAGAAGATAGCCCCAATCACGCTTCCCGCGATAACCATAGGTTGCAGCCGGATCAGGCGACGCTTATAAAACTCCCACTGCGTCATCTTTCCCCAGCGGTCATCGTAGGCATAGGAGACGACAAACCCAGAGAGCAGGAAAAAGAAGTCGACGGCCAGGTAGCCATGATTGATCGGCTGTAGGAATCGATTGCCTGGGCCATACCCCTCGAAGGTATGGAAGATGACGACCATGAGCGCCGCCACGCCGCGCAATCCGTCGAGGATTTCGTAGTGGCTCTTAGTTTTGAGGATTGCAGTGCCTTGATTCATGATGTGCTGATCAGCTTACATGGGATGACCCCGAGATTGCACTTACAGCAATAGGGAACTCCTCGAGTACTACAGCTGTACTTACAGACCTAACCAAAAAGCCTGTCATTTCGACCGACCAACGGGAGCGGAGAAACCCCTTGAGGCAGAGCGTGATGCAAATGTTTGTGGCGCGCTTTGCGTTTAGAAACCCCTGTATCTCAGTTACCGTAAATTCGTCATCCTGAGCGGAGCGTCCCAGCCTTTGGGGACGCGGAGTCGAAGGACCCCGAAAGTCCTCACGCAACCTCTGTGGCCTATTCCTTTTCGACCTATGTATCTGTGGCGCAGGAGCGGCATGAATTCCTGAAATAGGGCCACGTAGGCCCAAGGCTAAACCCGCTCTATTTCATTCCCAGCTCAATCCTTGACGCGTGCAACCTCACCAGCGGACTCATACGTCGTGGACATCGGCAAAAAGACGCGAACGGTCGTGCCATGATCTTCCGCGCCTTGTCTGCTTTCGATCTCGATCCTGCCCCCGTGGCCTTCGACAAACTGCTTTGCCACAAACAAGCCAATGCCTGTTCCTACAACGCTGCGAGTAGTGAAGAAGGCTTCAAACACTCTTGGCATATCAGCTTCCGCGATCCCGGCACCGTCATCCTGAATGGTCAGGACGATGCCGTCTTCGGGCTCTGCCGCATCTTCCACAGAGACGGACAGGACGCCACCCGTTGGCATCGCGTAAATCGAGTTCACCATGAGGTTTGAGACCACCTGCGTCATCTCGCCGCGACGCAGCACAATCTTTCTCGACGAATGAAGTGCTTTCTTTACCTGAATGCCCGTAGCCGTACATCGTGGCCCATAGATGGTGATGGCATGGAGGACGATATCTGCAATAGCGACAGCGTTCGCGGCTGCATGTTCGCGGTAATAGCCAAGCGTCTGCTTGGCGATATGCGCGACACGTCCGAGTTCGGTATCGATGGCCTGGAAATAACTGATACCGACCGGATCGGTGATCATGGGGCCAATAAGGTAGAGGAGGTTCATCACCGCTTCGAGAGGGTTGTTGATCTCATGGGCGATCGTCGCCGCCATGCGCCCGGTGGCTGCAATCTTTTCTGCCTGCAATAGGGATTGCTCCATCCGTTTGCGTATGGAAACATCGCGCAAAATCTTGGAGGCTCCGATCACCCTGCCGCGCTCGTCTCTTACCGGTGAAATAGTGAGAGAAACATCGATCAATTGACCGCTCTTGGTAAGGCGCGCTGTTTCGAAATGCTCGACACGGCGTCCGGCACGAATACTGTCCATGATGGTCTTTTCATCGGAATGAAGATCGTCTGGAATCAGTTTGAGAATCGAGCTGCCAATCATCTCTTCCGCCGAATAACCGAAAAGGCGAATAGCGGCCGCGTTCCAGCTCGTAATGATGCCATTCAGATCTTTGCTCAAAATCACATCGTCGGAGGAGTCGACAATGGCCGCGAGTTCTCCCAGCCGCCGAGCCCCCATCACGATCTCGGCAGTGTTGCGGAAGGCGTCGTAAACCCCTGCGATCACACCACCTTCGTAGACCGGGATGAGGGAATAGCTCCAATAATGGTCTTCGAGAACACCATGGAAGAGGGTCGGGATGAACATGTTATCCCGTACCGCCGTCTCCCCTCGGTAGAAGCAGGCTTCGAGATCGCCGCTCACGAGGTCCCATGCCTCGTGGAAGACATCCCGATACAGGCCGCCAAGGGCGCTCGGATGCTTCTCTGTCAAAGTGGGAATGGCCGCGTCGTTATAAAGGAACACCATCTCCGGCCCCCACGAGAGGATCGTTGGAAACGGCGAATGCAACATGAGATTCACGGTCGCGAGTAAGGTCTCGGACCAGCCTTCAATCGGCCCAAGAGGTGTCTCCGACCAACTGTGCGCACGAATGCGGCCAGCCAACTCACTGTCCCCGATAATCAAGGCCTTCGTCCGCGTTGTGAGAGCCTGTTGGCCCATGGAAATTGGAAGATCAGGCATCGTGCATTCGTATGCTATTGAAGTTTCGAACACCGACCTGGCTTCGCACGAGTAGCGACGATGCGGAAAGGTCAACAGCTTACATCCTAGTCCAGGCGAGCATATATCGGTCGCGCCACACATCAATCGGGGCTTCAGCAGCTTTTGCTTTGAGGGGGCGGGGCTTCAGCCCTGCCGTCAGGACATCCCCGCTAAAAGCGGCTTCAGCCGCAGAGGGAATGACGCCAGGCGCGCCACGAATTGGGTGTCACCTTCACGCACATTCTTTGCGATTCGGCATGCGTGCAGGCTGCCCGGCCTTTATCTTCCAGCAAACTGTAACGCTACGCCTGCGATGGGCACCATCTATCGAGCGCATTCGCTACTCCAGTCCACTGCGACCCAGTCCATTGCGGCATAGTGCAGCAGTGCGCCAGGAAAAAAGGAGATACACGATGTTAAAGAAAGTGAAGCTTATCTACTGCGCTGGTTTACTTGGGCTGTCCACGTATTCCATGGCGTACGCACAAACCATCAAGAGCCAGGCCGCCCTCGTCCACCCCGATTGGGTACAGATTCCAGGTGAGTTGATCCGCCCGGAATGTGTGCATGAAATCCCAAACGGCGCCAAGGTTGAGACTGTAGAGGGCAAAATTACCGGCGATGTAACTGTGAATGGCGCACTCCTCGCTCACTATGAGCCTTGCACGGAAGAAGCCGTCGCTACCCGTCACCCGTCGCCCAGCGAGAACCGTGTTGCCCACACTCCTGGCCTCAATGGCTGGGTCGAAGCCGCACAATGGGATGACACGAATCAGAACGTCGATCTCATCTACGGAAATTGGACAGTGCCCTCCAACCCCTCGGAAAACGGTGGTCTGATCTATCTGTTCAATGGCCTTGAGCCTTCGGTCCAGACCTATATCCTGCAGCCTGTTCTTCAGTATGGCTCGGGCTATGCGGGAGGCGGCAACTACTGGGCCATCGCCAGTTGGCTCGTGGGCACGAACTATGTCTTCCATAGCCCGCTGGAGACCGTTAATCCCGGTGACTCGCTCTTCGGATATACCGAGGTGACCGGTACTTCAGGCAGCACTCTCGATTGGAGAGTGGAAGGCGAGGATGAAACCACAGGCGCTTATTCGTGGATCACAACCAGCACCTCAGGGCTCGAGTGGTCCTGGGCGTATGCTGCGGTCCTCGAGGCCTACGGCATAAGCTCCTGCTCCCAGCTCCCGGCTAACCTCCACGACACATTTACAGGCACTGAGGTCTACCAGGGAACTACGTCCTACACTCTCGAGACGCCGGGCTGGTATGGCGCAATATACGATACCGGAGGCCTCTCGTGCGGCTTCGGGGTTGGCGTCTCCGGAACTACGTCGACTGTGTACTACTAAACCATGTCAAACTTCATCACCCTGGACTACGTAACAAGATCAGAGAAGAGGGCTGAAAGTCCGACCTCTCGGTCGCACCACAAATTGGGTGCCCCATCCTTTCGCGCTTTTGCGAAAGGGTGGGGTATTGCTGCTGAGCGAACACCGCAAATCTTCGCAGCGCGCTCTGCGTCAGGGGTATCGCCTGCAAGGGCGACCGCTTTTAAATTGTAGTGGCGAGTCCACACCTGGAGCTACGTGACTCGATTCCGATAAGCGGGTACGCCTACCCACAGCACCTACTCCGAAATCATCCCAATCGTCTTCAGCCACGTCTCCACCAACTGAGGCCATGCTGTCACTGGAAGTTTTGTACGCCGCAGTCCGAACGCGTGCCCTCCCTGGGCATACAAATGCATCTCCACGGGAACACCGGCGTTCTTCAGTGCAATGTAGTAAGCCAGCGAATCGTCTACGTTGTCCACGTGGTCATCCTCGTTCTGCAGCAAGAACGTAGGAGGCGTCTGTGCGGTCACTGGAATTTCAGGATTCAACGCAAGATGTCCATCGACGCCTGCCGGATGAGGAACCACAAACTTTTTGGTGCCTCGTTTCGCATCCCATTCCGCCGCCGCAAGCGACAGATGACCTGGATAGATAGGCACCGCAAAGTCCGGCCGGCAGCTTTCTTTGTCGGCGGCATCGACAACCGGATATAAACGTTTCGCGTAGTGCGTGCTGATCGCTGCCGACAGATGCCCGCCCGACGAAAACCCGAGCACGCCAATCTTGTGAGGATCGATGTGCCACTCCGCCGCGTGAAAACGCACTAGCCCCATTGCCCTCTGTGCATCTTCCAGCGCCATCGGTGACTCCGGATACGGTCCCGATTTCGGATACGGCCCCACCTCCGTCACGCGATATTTCAACAGCACACACGTGACCCCTATCGGCGTCAGCCAGTCGCAAACTTCGGTGCCTTCAAGGTCGATGGCAAGTGTCTGATAACCCCCGCCAGGAAACACGACTACTGCAGCGCCGGTATTCTTTCCCTTCGGCGAATAGACCGTGATCGTGGGCCGCGTCACATCGTTCACTCCAACCGCCGGTCTACCGCCGGGAAGAAAGTCTTTCCCCGACGTCTCCATGTACTCTGGTCCTCGCACCGGCTGCGGATCAGGAGCCGCCCCCGGCCATATCGGTATCTGTGTATGTCCCGGCGAGGGCTGCCACACAGGCTTCTGCGCGCTCAGACTGCCAAACGCAGCCATAACACAAAAGGCAAAGATCAAAGACTTCATCGCAATCCCCCAGAGGCAGGATAGAGCAACACGAATCTCTTACCTGCAGAGAGAAGCGCCCACGCCGCAACCGATGCGGGCTCCACGGACCGCAAGGGTGAGAATCAGAGCGAAGGAGGTACGATTCATCGTCTGTCGTGTTGTCTGTAGGATTCGCACCGTATTCTCCTGCTCCTGATACTTAGGGCCGCGTTCCGAGTGTGTTGTTGGTGGTGCCGGTGACGGTAGGTGTCACGACCGGAGCGGCGGCGCCGATGATCTTGGTCACAGAGTTATTGCCTTTGTTGGGTATCCACACCGAACCTGAGTTGTCGATGAGGATGCCAGCCGGCGTGCTGATGCTTCCCCCCTGATATCCGGTGCTCGACGTTACCGCCGTACCGTTCGCGCTGAGCACGCTGACAGAGTTGTTGCCGTTAGCAACCCAAATCTGGCCCAGACCATCGATGGCCAGCGACGCCGGAGTATTAACGCCTGCAGCCGCATTGCCGGGTACCGCGATGACCGTACCAGTACTCGTGAACTCGGTGACCGCGCTGGTTCCGTTGGCAACCGCCCAGACATCTCCAGCGTTGTCGAAGGCCACTGCACCGAAGGCGCCGACGGTGCCCGCCGTACCGGCGGTTGTGGCCAGTGTTCCGTCCTCAGAGAGGCTGGCCAAAGTACCGTTCGCGTTGATCACCCAGACCAGGCCGCCTTCCACTGTGAGCGTCGCGGTCGCAGCGGCCCCTATCGGGCCATTGCTGGAAGTGATTGTGCTGGTGCTGTCGGTCGCCGTAGTCACCGAGTTGCCCTGCACCAGCACCGCTATAGAGCAGGACGAGTTCGCCCCCAGCGAACTCTCCGTGATCGAGAAGCTCCCGCCGTTGACGGCGAAGGTCCCGCAGGTCCCAGCGAGGAACGTCACGAACGTGATGCCTGAAGGCAGCGTGTCGGTGAACTGCACATTCGTGAGCGCTACCGCGTTCGGATTGGTCACCGTGATGGTGAGCTGTGAAGTATCTCCCACAGGGATCGTCGTCGGATTGAAAGCGGCCGAAGCCACCGGCGCAGTGACTGGACTGAGCGTGAAGCTGGCGCTCTGTGCCGCAATCACCGCCGTCGGCGCATTGAGCGTCAGGCCCGCATTCAGCGTCAGCCCACTGACTGAGGTCGAATCGGTCGCGGTCAGCGAATAGCTGGCCACACCTGTAGCGGTACTAGTGCTGGCCGAAACGGGCGAGCCGGAAAGCGTGGCGCCGCTGCTCAGCGTCACCGGGATGCTCTCGCTCGCGCCCAGGAAGGGATTGCCGCTTTCGGTCAGCGTAATGGCCACCGGGAAGGCCACGCCTGAAGTCTCCGTGGCAGCCGGATCGGTGGTGAAGCTTATCGCATAGTGGCTCTCCACCGCTCCTGAATCCTGGCAGGTCGCCGTGCCGTAGCTGGTTGTGCGCGGGTCGCCGCGCTGGTCGGTCCCCGTGGCCGTCGAAGGATTGATGTCACAGATCGCCGTCGACCCTGGAAGCGGGACCATCGTCTGTGTCGGTCCACCATAGCTGCCCAGCGACGACAGGGCGACCGTACCCCCTACGAGATTGCCGTTGCTTCCATTGGTGGGGCAGCCGCCGACGCAGTCGCCGCCGGTGTTGCCGGAGAGGATGGAATTCGCGACCGAGAGCGTTCCGTCGTTAGCGATTCCGCCCCCTTCGCCCGTGCTCGCCGAATTTCCGCTGAAGGTACTGTCCGTAATCGTGACAGTACCTGTTGAAATGAACATGGCGCCGCCCGGAGACCCTCCTGAGGCAGCGTTCCCGGTAAAGGTGCTGGAGCTAACGGTGACCGTTCCGTCGACTGCAGAAATCGCGCCGCCCAGCCCGGCGGAATTTCCGGTAAAGGTGCTCCCAGCTATGGTCAGGGTGCCTGACGTAAAGATGGCCCCTCCACCAAACGCTAAGGTCCCCGCCGCATAGTTGTTACTAAAGGTGGTATTCGTCACCGTGAGGACCCCGAGGTTATCGACCCCGCCCCCTTCGGCGGTGGTATAGCCGTTAGCGATGATCAGATTACTGATCGCAGCATTGGTCACGCCGATGGCGACGCTGAACACCGAGAAGTTGCTGCTCGATCCGCCGCCGCTCACCGTCACCAGGTTGGTCAGCGTCGTTCCGCTGCCGCTGGTCGCGCCGGTGATGGTCGTGCTCGAAGGAACGCTCAACGAACTCGCCAGCGTAATCGTCTGCGGCGTCGCAAATACCGTGGGGTCGAAGGTGACGTTCCCCGCACCGAAGTCCGCAGCATTGGTCAGGGCCTCACGCAGTGTCCCCTGGCCGCTGTCCGCAGTGGAGGTCACCACAAAGTCGGGTACTGCAGAAGCCGTCAGGGCGGTGGCAATGGGGCCCTTGGTCGTAGAGCCATTAACCGAGCCCGCATAGTTGAAGACCGGTGTGGCATCGAAAGTCCCGCTACCCGCGCCCGATCCGCCGGCGCCGCCTGTCGCACTGGCGCCAAGGGAGCCGCTGTTTACCGTGATCAGAGTCCCCTGATTGACAAAGATGTCCGGGCCGGCAGCCGCGCCGCCACCACTGCTTCCATTGCCAAACGGAAATCCACCAGATCCGCTGCCTCCTGTTACCGCTCCAACAACAACACCTCCCGGACCGGCAGTGCCGCCCTCGGAGCCACCACCGCCGCCTCCAACGCCACCAGCTCCACCATTGTCTTCGGCGCCTCCGCCTCCTCCTCCAAATCCGCCACTACCTCCCTGCAGCACTCCACCGCCGCCGCCGCCGCCAAATCCGCCGTTACCGGCCGCGTCAGTAGTCCCAGTTGCTCCAGCACTATTTGTCCCATAACCAGACCCGCCCACGCCTGGTGAAGCACCTGGGTTGCCATTCTCATCTGCACCGCCGCCGCCTCCAACGCCACCGGCGGCTCCATTCAATGTCGCTGTACTGCCATTTGCGCCCGGCCCCAGGACACCGCCTCCGCCACCATTCACGTAGGTACCGCTGGCGAGTGCGCCATTGCCACCGTTGCCTCCTAAACCACCGCCACCGCCTCCGTCACCAGAGCCACTGGCGGAGCAACCATTCCCACCGATCGCGCGGTCACTCGAAAAGTAGACATCACTCACCGTTACGGTAGCGGGCGCAGTAACGCCATTCACGAAGAGGCCGCCACCCAGGCCGGCGCCTCCGCCTCCGCAGGCAATATGACCCACTCCGCCATTGCCTCCCTTTCCCACTGCATTGCGTATGAGCAGGTTTTCGAGTTCTACCGTGCCGGTATCGACAAAGAACACGCGGTACGTACCATTGCCGCTGATAATCACATTGCCCAGCGTCCCGCCATTGATCGCCAGGTTCTTCGTAATTGGCGGTAATGGACCGTTCAGCGTAATAAGGCACGGACTTCCGCAGCTGAACTGGATTGTCGATCCGCTCGTCGCGTTCAAGATGGCGTACCGCAAATCGCCACTCTGCCCTGGACCATCCCCGGGATTGGTGGTCGTTGCTGCCGCGTCCGTGCTCAGCGTGACGGTCACCGTCTGTGCCGAAAGCGAGGCTCCCAAAGCCGCACAGATCGCCACAGTCACAATTTTCATGAGGAGAAAAATCCACTTGCCGCCGCCCTTGCGGCGACCCAAACATCCCATGGAACTCATTGGCTCGCTCCAGTAAAACTGCGTATACCGAATCGTGTCTTCCGGTTCTTCAGGCCCGATCAAACGGCCTTATTACGCTAAGGCCTGGACGCGCGTTGTTGGAACCTAACGCAAAGTGGTTTTTGTGAAGAATGACGCCACCATTTTACTCAAACGGCATCTTTGCACAATGGCTGCCGCAAAAAAGTTAGAGCGTTTTGAGGGACGCCGTTACGCAATATCAGCCGCGTGCCCCATTCATGCGCGTTCTTTGCGCATGAGGGTGCGGCCACAGCTCTCTGGGATATTTACTTTCGCCCTTGAGATAGACCTTTGCTTCAGAGATAGGCTTTTGCCTCTGAGATAGGTCCGGACTTTAGTCCGGACATTAGGGGACCGCCACAGAACGGGCTTCAGCCCCTGGGACAAGCCTTCTTCTCCTATGGCACAGGTGCCGAGAGAAGAGAAAACATATCCCAGGGAATTGCAGCAGCCTTTGCTTTGAAGGGGCGGGGCTTCAGCCCCGCCGTCAGGGTATCCGGATACATGCGGCTTCAGCCGCGGAGGGAACGATGCCGGTTGCGCCACGATGGCACCCGATGGATTCAGGATAAGCGTGGCCCATCCGTCCGTTCCTCTATGTCCTCGCATCTGCTCTGCGTTCATGATCTCCATCGTGTTCTGCCGCCAATGTTCCTATCCCATGCAAGATGAGCTGAAGAGATAGCCTGCCTGCACGGAGCGCGGCGTAGAATGGGAGCTCGGTACGGCATCTACTTTCAGGAGGAGGTGCATACGGTGGTCACTCTAGCTCCGAAAAAGATAGCGTTCGACCGAATCCTCGTGCCTAGCGATTTTTCCGATCTTTCCATGTGCGCGCTGGAGTATGCCAAAAGCATCGCCAGATGCTATGGGTCGCAGATTCTGCTTGAGCATGTAAGCCAACTTCCCAGTGGATATGCCCCCTCCGAAATGCCCTGGGTAGAGCTCGACGTGACACTTGAAGTGATGCGCCAGGGCGAACGGAGGCTGGAAGAGCATGACGCTCAGCTGCGTGCTGAAGGATTTGCGGTGCAGACGATTCTGTCTTCAGGAAACTTACAGGATGAGGTCATCGCTACGGCGCACGACCAGAAGCCCGATCTGATGGTGCTCGGCACACATGCGGTGAAAGGCGTTGTAAGGCTGTTTTGCGGTTCCGACGCCGAAGCCCTTTTGCGTCGGGTCGACTGTCCCGTACTGGTGGTCGGCCCTAAAGTCCGGCAAATGAAACAATCTGTCTGGTCGTTGCGCGATGTCCTTTGCGCCAGCGATCTGAATCCCGGCTCGGCTCGCACTCCCGCCTTCGCCTGCGCGCTCGCTGAAGATCATCATGCCGCCTTCACGCTTCTGCATATCGAGAATCCTGCGCGAGAAAGACACAGTCAACCACTCGATCCGGAGCCGTTTCAAAACGCACTGGCCAGAATCATGTCTGCTGACCAGCGACTCTCCGGATGCGATCCAATGAAGAGCCTGCAAACGGTCGTCTCCCGCAAAGAGCCCAGCTCTGAGATTGTTGGGTTAGCGCGGGAACGGGACTCTGATCTTATTGTGATGGGCGCGCACAGCGCAGCAGAAAAAGCAGACCACCTGCTGCGTGGCGTTATTCCCAGTGTGCTGGCAGAGGCGATATGTCCGCTGCTGCTGCTGCATCATCCGTAGAATGCCCACCCCACGCGGAAACTCCATAGACGTGCAGCACATCTTGCAGGGTCACTATGCCTTCGAGATTGTGGATGTTTGCGCGGCTGACTACAGGCAGCATCGCCACCCCTGTAGATCCCATGCGGGCGAGGGCCACATCCAGCGATTCGTCGGCGTGAACGTGAAGAAAATCCTGAGCATGGATCAAGGCATCGAGCCTGCGGTCTGCATCTGCACTCCGCTCCCGATCGAGTTGCGTAAGGCTCACCACTCCGATGACACCGCTCAAATCCAGCACCGGACAGGACTCCAGCTCCGAGGAGTGCATCACGGTAAAGGCCTCTTGGACCGTCATCTCCGTGCGCAGTAACTCGCCCGGAGGCCGCATAGCCGCACTGATCACCCGTTTGCTGTATCCCAGGTTTCGCGCCGCCGCCGGCAAGTGGATGCCGTCCTGCTCGGTCAGTGCCTCATAGATCGATTCACGCTGGAACTGGGACGCGATGAATAGGCTGACAAGATTTGCCAGCATCAGCGGAACTATAACCGCGTAGTCCTGCGTCATCTCGAAGATGATCAGCACGGAGGTCATCGGAGCGCGCACAACTCCGGCAAAGACCGCGCCCATGCCGACCAGCGCATACGCTCCTGGCGTTGCCGTTAAGGCCGGCAGCAGATGATGCGCCACCGTCCCCAGTGATCCTCCGAGCATGGCTCCGATAAACAAGGCAGGGCCGAAGATGCCTCCAGCATTGCCCGAAGCGTAACTGGTGGTAACAGCGAAGAACTTCAACACAACGAGCAAAAGCATCAAGCGGAGGGCGATACCGTTGTTGAGGGCCTGACCGACGTAGAGATATCCCACTCCCAGAACCTGGGGCACAAACCATCCCATCGCACCCACCATCAATCCCCCGGCCAGAGGATGCAACCACGTGGTTTTATAAGGCAAGCGCAGAAAGGCTGCGCGCATGCGCAACAGCAATCCGGTGAAAGCCGCTGAGATCAATCCTCCGGCCACGCCCAGCAACGCGTACAAGAAAAATTCAATCGGGCTCACCAATTGATATTCCGGAACTCGGAAGAGCGGATGATTGCCCAGGCAAGCGCGCAGCACTACCCAGGCCGTTGCCGAAGCCAATACGACCGCCGCCATGACCGGTGCGTTCAGGTCGCCCATGATCTCTTCGAGGGCAAACAGCACTGCGGCGAGCGGCGTATTGAAAGCTGCTGCGATGGCAGCTGCCGCACCCACCGGGATCAGCTTCTTCACCGTTTCAGGACTCAGCCCAAGCATGCGTCCAAGCACGGAGGCGATGCCGGCGCCGACCTGCACCGAAGGACCTTCGCGTCCCAGCGGGATGCCGCTGGCCAGTGTCACCGAGGTGCAGAAGAACTTGCCCAGCACGGTACGCAGCGTAATGCGTCCGTCGCGTGCAAACAGTGCCGTCTTGGTCTGCGGAACGCCGCTGCCACGGGCGTTGGGAAAGAAGCGATAGAGCAGATATCCGATGCCAATCGATCCCACCACGGGGAACAAAAGCCGCCGCCACGCAGCGCCGCCAATCGGGTAAAGGTGCATCCCGAAGCGCTCGGTACACAGGATGAACGCGACGACCGCCAGACCTGTCAGCGCGCCAATCACAACGGCCAAAACCAACAACACCTGATCTTCGGCCTGCCGGAACTTAGCGAAACGAATCACAAAGAAAGTCCCAGCCCACTCCAACCTGGATGCAGCCTGTTATTCATAGTGATAAAGCCCCAGCCCAAAGCATACACCTGGTATAAAACAGGTTCTTTATGAGAAATCCGCCCTTCATGACAGGAAGCTGTCATGAAGGTGGCGCCCAGGGATTCAGGATGCGTATGAGCCAGTGGCCGAAGTTTTGCCTTGATGGGGTGAGGCTTCAGCAGTCTTTGCTTTGAAGGGGCAGGGCTTCAGCCCCTGGGACAAGCCTTCGTCTCCTGCGGCATAGAGGCCCAGAGGAAAGCCCCTATATCCCTGGGGCTTCAGCAATTAGGGGGACGCACTCAGCACACCACGATTTTTCACCAACCTCTCAAGCCAGCCCCGAAGGGGCGGTACTATCACAGCCCAGGGCAACGCCCTGGGTTACGGAACAAGATCAGAGAAGAGGGCTGAAAGTCCGAACGACTTGCTTTGGCGCACCAGCTACAGCTTCGACGATCGCACGAGAGATAAAGAAAAGAACTGCGCCCGTTTTGAGGGTATGTGGTTCCGTTTCGAGAACTGTCAGTGATTGTTAGAGGATGTGACTGCTGTCGATGAGGAGGCAAAGACAACAGTCACAGGTGTCTTATAGTTTGGTTCAGAACTAAGCCAGCGGAGCGCTTTCCTGCAAGGCCGTGGCAGATGTCCTCTTGCCCATTGATTCAACTCTCTCAGATGTCACTCCATGCGGCGACGTTTGTTTGCGCCAAATCCGAATAGTTCGGAGCGTCTCCGCCATGGAAATCTTAGTTAGCTTCGTCAGTGACTGGCCAGCCTTGGCATTCATGGGACGCACAATGATCGCTTCCGTGACTCCCGGCCGTATTCGCAAGAACACACCACGTGCCTTCTTCGGGTTCGGGCTAGGTAGTGTCGAAGCCAAGCGAAGCTCACCCTGAGGTTTCATATTATGTAACGCATAGACGGCGCAATTACCGTCTTTCAGCAATTCACGAACTAGATCTTTGACGATTTCAGACTGGTTAGCCCTGAACTCGAGACCATGCACGATAGGCATTTCAAGTTTCCCTTCTTACTTCATGCCGATACTACTTCTCAACTGATAAATAACTCACAAAGCTAGGGTGTCTCATCAAATCCCGCCATCATTCCACTGCGGAGTACTACAAAAGCCTTGACGCAAAGGGCGCGGTGGTTTCGCAAAGGAACGCGAAGGCATTTGTATTTGGGAAAGATGCCAGTCCTAAGCACTATAGCCGTTGCGTATCGTCGCGAACCGTTGCGCTCGTTGCGTCAAGGCTTTTGCAACGCCCCGCAGTGGAATAATGGCAGAATTTGATGACAGGCCCTAGCGTCTTTTTAGCAAGCGGCGAGTCATCAATTGGCGACCTTTACATGGAAGGTCACCGTGTTGGCCCCGCCGGCGTTCTTGATGACGAACTTGTACTGCCCGTCCTTCTCCGGTGTGACCTTAACGGAGCACTTCGGTCCGGGAGAGACGTCCTTACCGACTTCAGCGCCGGTGGAGTCGTAGACAAAAAGGTGCACGTCGGTAGTCTTCACGCCGTCCGTGGTGGCCTCGAACTCTTTCCCCGCCGTGAAAGACAGGAGGTAAGAGACCTCTCCGTTGTCCTTCATGTGGATACTCTTGCCATGGAACGCCGCGCCCTTGCCCAGGTCCTTCGTGGTGACGTCCTGCGCGGGGCTTAGTATGGCGAACGTTAATAGAACCGCCACCATTACTGTGACGAACCGGGTAATCGATTTCATGGGTGTTTCCTCCAGAGTCGGATCAGATCCGCACCTCTCACACCAGTAAACGCTCAAACATATAAGGGAGATATAAGGCTCTCTACTTCTTTGGACAGCGAATCTTGTACCGCAAATTCGTGGCCGCAACCATTGGGACGCTCCCTTATAGGGCGATTCCATCCGAGCCGAGGGCGAAGCCCCATAGGCGCTAACCCAAAGGGTTTGTCGTCCTTTCATCCCCCACAAATCCGTCATTCTGAGCGCAGTCGAATGGGTACCGTAAAGCTTCCATCACAACGCGGCTTTAGCTTTGAAGGGGCGGGGCTTCAGCCTAATGCCACTTACTTTCCACTGAAACAGCAGTTGTATTTAGAAACTACCCTATACTTGTCATTTCGACCGACCAACGGGAGTGGAGAAACCTCAGCATTTCGCGAATGCCTGCATGACGAAAGAAGCCAAATGCGACAATCTGGCCTACACTCCATTATTCCCTGTGGAAAGTAAGTGCCATTAGGCTGAAGCCCCGCCGTCAGTCCATCCCGATAAACCCGGCTTCAGCCACAGAGGGAATGCTCTCAGGTGCAGCACAACCGTTCGCATCGAGCTCTGCGTCAGAGGGTACGCGCTTCAGCACGTCACGATCTTTCATCAACCTCTCAAGCCAGCCCCGAAGGAGCGATTCCATCAGAGCCGAGGGCGAAGCGGCATAGGCGCTAACCGAAAGGGTTTGTCGTCCTTTCACTCCCCACAAATCCGTCATTCTGAGCGCAGTCGAAGAACCCCGAAAGTTTCTGGGTTGCCAACACAGTTCGAACCTTTTCCCCCGATGCAGCCGGGGCGAAGTGGCAAGGTTCTGGATTACGTAACAAGCTCAGAGCAGACGGCTGAAAGTTCGACCTATCAGTCACGCCACATATCAATCGGGTCTTCGATGGGCGCTGAAAAGCACTTCAGCGCGCTACCATTTTCAGTCGTACAGAGAAACGCTGCTCTCCGTCGTAGTGATGATTTGTTTACCTCTCCCGGCTGGTATTCGCCGAGCGGGCGGTAAGGTAGGGTCAGTCGGGTATGCAGTTCCATCGAAAGAGAGCTTGGCTTCGTACTCGCTTCCGACCTCACGTCCACGAACGTTCACACCTATATCAGGATGCCCATGTTCCATGGATGGGAGGATCCGCACCGGAAGCTGAACTATACTCATGTCGCCAAGAATCTTGAAAGAAGCGCCGGAACGTTCTAAAACGAGCAACATGCACCCACCACTGCCACACCAGCCTTGCCCAGAGACATATACGATTTGTTCCTCGGTTGCCACGCTCTTTGTAGCCACAGAAACAACGGTAATTCGAGTGCTCTTATCTGGAGACGCTCGTCTCGGATTTAGATAGCTTCGGAGAAACATCTTCAGTGCTTCCGGCGTGATGTTTTGTTTCGAAATGCCCTGCTGTCCGTCCAGACATTGGACCGAGACCGTCAATGTTAAGACGCTGACTACCAACCCTCGGGTGAATAGTAGCTTGTACATAATCAATCGCTCCTGCAAGCATTTATAGTCGTGTCGAAGGGTGCTAAAAAGGACACGTTTCGTTAACGGCACCGGTTAGCCTGCCCTGAGCGTAGTCGAACGGGTGCCGTAAAAGCTTCCATCGCAATACGGTTTTAGCCGCCGTGGTAACGCGCTACGATCTTCAGCAACCTCTCAAACCAGCCCAGAAGGGGCGGCACTATCACAGCCCAGGGTGAAACCCCGGGTTACGGAACAAGCTCAGAGCAGAGGGCTGAAAGTCCGACCTATCGGTCGTGCCACAATTGGGTGGTTCATCTTTTTGCGAAGGGTGGATATCGCCTTGAATCATCTCCCTATTATTCCTTTATCGTGCGCTCATCTGGCGAGCCGGTGATGATCACCATTCCTCTTCGTCATAATCACTATCAATCCAAATACTATCTTCGGTCAAAAGCACAAGCCGTTGGTCGTGCTTGTACTCAATTGACGTTGTGGTGTGCAGAGCGATGCTCTGGTCGACGTAGGACAATGGGAAGTTGCCCTCCACGTCCGGGAAAAGCACAATATTTGTTCCTTCAGATCGCTGAACCGATTGGAAAAGCACTCCGTCGAAATGCAAATCGTGTACGTGTGCGAGGTATTCAGCTAGAGTTTGTGTAATGATGTAGTCTGTTTCTCGACCGGGAATGATTGGCTGTGAGATAAGTTTCTGCAGTCGCCTGAGAAAAACCCCCTTTTCACATTCTTCTTCGAAATCGGGCTGAAAATAGCTCAGGTTGGTATACGACCGCTCAAGCCTGCTGAAATCAAGCAGTCGTAGAGGCTTTGTAGTACGCAATTTTATGACTGCCGTGTCATTACCAAGTGCTGGTCGCACTTCCGCTAGACATGTCTCGCAATCCAGAGACCCGTAGAGGACAGTTACACCTTCTGCATTCATGCGGCCTGAACGCGCATGCTCTGATGGAGTTGGACCAACGTTCTTTAAAGGATCTAAAAAAGCTTCTTTAATAGTTGCAGTGGACCCGCATATTCTAGCTCTATAAAACTCTGATCCCTGAGGAAATGACCTAACTACTTCATCCCTTGCCCCGCTCTCGCTCCAAGCTTGTCTTGTTTCGACACCCTCAAATAGTTCTGTAAACAGAGTTTTTGCTGATGAGCTAAAGAATCGCCTTCTATGCTTCAACTCATCGAGGGCAAGATCCCATTTTTCGATATACCTGTACGGTCGGGTTGGAAGGGGGACGTAGACTTGGCTACTGTCAAAGAATGCTTGTTCTCCATCTTGTGGGCGAACGTCTTCGTTCTTCTCTAAAGCCTCGACAATCTCATCTTCAAAGCCCAGGTAGGTGCCGATTACTTCCTGAAGATGGTGCGACAATGGATCTCCCACCTGCTCCCACCACTCGCTGTCATCTTCGCCAAATCGCTTTACGTCCTCGCCCTGAGCAAAGTGCTTGCGCATGACCGGATCGAGAACAGCAGAAAAGTCATCGGGAGCGAACGCCGCTCTGTCGTGGTTACCGCAGAGAGTGCATTCTGCAATCTCACCGCGGTCTTGGATAATCCGTTTGAGATATTCGTCTTCAATACAATGCCAACATACCGCAGCAGCCACGTTGCCTCCGCGAGCACGGAACAAGAACATGCTCTGGTGAAACTGGTAATGACAAATGTTCTTGTGCTGACCTGCTAATTGCTGATAACAAGCCAACTTTTGAGACTAATTCCAGGTACGCGGGTCTTCGTCGCTCTTTCCAGCTTTGCGGCGCTCCATTGCCTTTTCAAATGCTTTTACTGCCACACTCTCGCTCTCGCTTATGTCATTGAGGGACATAAGGCCAAGTCTGGACTCAATCGTAGCGACGGGAACCAACGAGTTAATCTCGCCGCTACGGATATATCGTCGCGCCTCACCGACATGATCGCTAATTCCTTGTCGTGTTGATCGCAGGACAAAGGACTCAAGGAACCGCAGCATGCCTGCTTTTTTCTGCGTCATTTCGTCCGCATATTTCGCGGCAGCTTCAGGCTGGCCCCGTTCTCGCCACATGTGTAGCAATCGTCCAACTTTCGGATGATCTGCCAGTACCCCCGAGTCTGCCGCATCTCTTATTTTCTGGAGTCCTATCGTATCCTTCAAATTTATAAGATCCGACTCTGGAATGAGCCGCTCCGCTCCGTCGTTTGGGTTTTCAGCAGCGATTTGATCTAGGAACTGAAGTGGCAAGAACAATCCGAGCGTGTTATGCATCGAGTTTCTAAGAATCGAGATGCGCACGCTCAAATCTTGTAGCTTTTCGAGGGCCCGATCGACCAAGAAACCGGCTCGCCAGGATGCGGGAACGTCGAACATTGTTCGGTTTTCGTCAGAGATAGAATCTCCAATATCAAATATGGCAGTAATGTATGGTTCAACTTGTAAGGACTCTAGGTCGTCTTGATATACGCCGAGTTCCTCCATGGCCAGATTGCCCAGACCTTGAGCGAAGAGTGCTTCCAGCTCTGATCGCAGTTCTTGCCGGTCTCCGCGAGCATCCAGCAGGCGGCTAATTGTGGCCTGCGGAAGCTCCCCTCCAGAAATCGCAAGGCGGAAGTATCGATCAAATACTTTCCGCGAACATACGCGCAAATCCCGGTACCACTGGGATCCATAGTCTTGCGCATAATTCGGGCCGTCAAAAGCCCATTCGACAGTTGGAAAGAGATGCTTGACGAGCGCTATTAGCTGGTTCTGATGGGTGTTTTGACCCAAGCTCACTATGGAGTTGAGTGCCTTCTTGGCGACTGAGGCGTCGCCGCCCTCTGACCTAGACGTGGTGAGAAGAGATTTGTTAGCTTGCAAAGACGCGTAGACATCTGGCTCAAAGAGTCGCATCGTTTCAAGAACTATTAGGTCAATGGGATTGACCTCGAAGGCACCCTCAACGGACAAAAGTGAGATGTGGAAGGCTAGGGTTGAAAGAAATCGATTTACATCCCGTAGCGTCGCAAAGTAAGAGTTGAGGCCTGAAAAAAAAACGTTGCCCCAACGTTTCCTATCAAAACGCTTTGAGACGCCTTCTTTCGCAAGAAGCAAATCGAGGCCTTGAAAAAGGACCGATCTTACGCGGTCGGCGTCAATCATTGGAACGTCAAATGCGACCTGCACGACTTTCTCCAAATAATCTCTTCCGGACAGCTTGAGAGACTCCGATATGCTATTCTCAACAATTTTTCGGTCGCAGAGGACTAAATAAATGAGATTCGGAAAATCTCCATTTGCCTTAATTAACTGAAAGACTTCAAGAAGCTCCTCTGGTGTTAAGCGATCGAGGTCATCAAGGACAGCCAAAATCGGAGTTTTCATCTTCTGCAAGTCTGCGGCAAGTTCTGTTTTTACTTCCGTGAGGCTTTTTGCACCTGTATCGACTCCAGCTTCAAAGAAAGCAATTGTGGCATTTACAAGTTTTGTGCTGAATGAGAGCAGACCAATGAAAAATGCAAGAAGACCAGCCACTACGGAGAGTGCTCGGGACTGAAGCAATCCGGTACTAAGGAGAACTAAGGCGCAAACCATAAAAATAGTGCTGATCGTGTGTCGTAAGAGATTGACTATCTCCTGTCCCCCTCGCAATCTTGAAGCCCAGCGCCGATAGCGGTTCAACGTTTTTTTACGGCTTTCATTCGTTCCTAGATCGCCCTTTCCTAGGGCAATGCCTAACTCATCGAAAAAGGCAGCACTTAACTGTGGCCGATTTGCACGTTGCCATGGATTAAAGTCAAAAACGCGCAAGCTTGGAGCCGTTTCAGAGAGATAGTCGATCATCATGTTTTTGATCGAGGATTTCCCATTGCCCCACGCCCCATAGAGGGCTATTACGAGGCTGTCGCGGCCTGACCATTCTCGAATCGCGGTCGCAAGAGCTTCAGCAAATCCTCGACGGTCGAGCAGGTCTTCGCTTCGAACGTCTATAGGTCTGTCCGAGGAGAGCCAGTCCGTCGAAGAAAGAGGTTTGTCTTTTTTGTCCATGATTGGATGGGGAGAAGTATACGCGCAACCAAATCTCTTTTAGTGAAAATCAGTACAGGCACTCTTGTATTGATTGAACAGAATGCAAGCTCTCGAATGAGCGGCAACTCCGCAACTGATCCAGTGCGAGTAACAGGCTACCTTGCTATTGTCGACGGCAGGCGCGTACCCAGCACGAACCCCACCAAAAGTATCGTCAGCACCAGCGCCAATAGCGATAGTCACGTTCGCGCAGCAAGACGATCAGCATCAAGACCTCGCGCAGACCGGCAGCAGAAGAAACAGCGCAATCCGAATCGTCACGAATCGCATGTCTCGCGGCACTGCCAGCTAGTACGTGCTCATCCGCGAGTTGATCAATACCAGCCCGTGTCCTGGCACCTCTTTACACCTTCACGAGAAATGCTCTATCCGCAAAAGATCGCCGCTTATAGATGATGGCACCAGCGAAAGTGTAGATACTCCTCGATGCCAATGAGAACCAGAGTAGCCAGTGACAAAATCATCTGTACTCGCTCCATACGGATCTTCTTCGGACTCAGTGGTAGTTGACGCCATTGCGAAGCCGGACGATTGCGGAGACGGCGCACCTGCATCAGGATCAACAGATTGAGCGAGGAGCCGAGTAGCGCCAGCACCATCATCGGTACTCGAATCCAGTCCTGGTGAAACCAGTCCACGGCTGTTCCGATTCCGGCGCTTATCGCAAGGGAGCCTACCCCAATCACCAGCCGCAGGCCGTCAACAGCTGCAAAGAAGGTACAGATGCTTTGCAGAACCGCAAAAAAGAAGCTGGACCAACCGATGACGCCCTGAACTCTGTCATTCTCGCTGGGCATCAGACGTGACATGAAGGCCGGCGCTTAGTGAGGAAGTTTGCCATCGGTGGAGTCTGTTCCGTAGAAGAGTGCATGGGTACCATTTTCCCCAAATCGTAACAGATGATTGTCAGCAGAATGTCTTTTATGAAATGACGCATGCTGAACAAATCGGGTGCCCCATCTTCGCGACGGTTTCATCGTCGCTAAGGTGGGCATCGGGCGAAGCCCGACCGCACCCGCCCATGCGCGCATCCCCCATATCGTTCGTACCACCAAGCCAGATGTCAGATACATAACACCAAGGAAAATGGAAAGATGGGCAGGAGCGGTTCGCTTCGCGAATGCCCACCTTAGTCGCGCAAAGAACGCGCGCCGAAGATGGGGCACCCGATTTGTTCAACTCTCCTTCATCCTCTCCTAATCAGAAGATCGTGCAATGCTTCTAAGCTCCCTAGTTGCAGCCTATCTCGCTATCGCACCGGGTACGCGCGTCCCGAGCACAAACCCCACCAAAAGTATCGTCAACACCAGCGCTGCAATCGCACTAAACCGATAGTCACGTTCGCGCAGGAAGACGATCAGCATCAAGACCACGCGCAGCACCGGCAGCAGAATAAACAACGCAATCCCAATCGCGACAAGGTGCAGGTTCTGCAGCACTGCCAGATGATGAGCGCTCAAAGCCAAAACAAGCCCCAAGGCGATGGCCGCCGAGGCTATCCAACAGCCATAGTCCAACACTTCCGCCAACAGCGACTCCAGCGGAAGAGAACGCGATTCGTCGTGATTCATCGTCTTCCTCATGAATGGCTAGATAAGTGAATGCCGAAGGCCTGCAGCACCATCTGGACGCTCAGCGCCACCAGCACCACGACAAACAGCAGACGGATCTTGTCGTTCGGCACGCGCATCAGAATGCGCGCGCCGAGCACTGAACCCACCACCGACCCCAGCGCCACCGGCCCGGCGATAGCAGTCACGATGTCGCCGCGCAGAAAGTAGGCCCCCGCACTCGTCGCTGCCGTCACGCCGATCATGAAGTTGGAAGTAGCCGACGAAACCTTGATGGGCAGGCGCAGCGCGGAGTCCATCGCAGGAATCTTTAGCACACCGCTGCCGATGCCCAGCAGCGCCGAGATCAATCCTGCGCCATACATCAGCGCCATCCCCAGAGGCACCTGCTGCACTCGATACGGAATATCGCGCCCCAGCGTGCGATCGGGATAGTTCGAGTCCAGCCGCAGGATCGTCCCCCACTGTCCGGGATTCGCTACGGCAGAGCTGGCGGCTGGGTCGCCGCGCTTGGCCAGCATCTGCTGGGCGGAGAGCAGGAGAATCGCGGCAAAGAGGAAGAACAGATACGACACCGGGATCACGCCAATGAGGAGCACACCCGTCAACGCGCCCAGAGTCGTGGCGACCTCCAGCACAATCGCGAGGCGGATGTTGGTGAGCCGGCCCTTGAGATACGGCTTCGCGCTGCCGCACGAGCAGGCGATCACCGAGACCAGGCTCGCGCCGATGGCGGTATGGATGTCGATGTGCCCGAACATCGTAAGGATTGGCACCATAAAGATCCCGCCCGCCATGCCGAGCATTCCACCCAGCGCGCTGGCTCCCAGGGCCACCGCAAACAACCATAGAGTCACCTCACTCGACATCTCAAAGGCCTCCGGCCGGGCTGCGGCGTGCGAGCCGGGTTACGAATCGAACCTGATCGCCACGGTAGTAGAGCCTCTCGTAGTCGATCGGCTGCGGCCCCGCACAGTAGGAGGTTCGCTCGATCAGGAAGATGGGGCTGCCCACGGCGATACCCAGCGCCCTCGCGATCACGGCATCGGCGGAGACGGCCTCCAGCCGATACTCCGCCTCCACCAGCGGCATGTTGTACTTCTGTTCGAGCAGCGAGAAGATCGGCTCAATCTCCAGATCGTTTTCCATCACCTTCTCGCCGATCTCGCGCGGCAGATAGGTCTCGTCGAACGAAATCGGCACGTTGTCCGCGAGCCGCACCCGCTGAATCCGCACCACCAGCGTTCCAGCGGCCAGCGCCAGTTGCCGCGCGACCGACTCGCTCGCCGGAACGACCTGCTTGTCGACCAGCCGGGCCGTGGCCCGCCGCCCCAGCGCCTGCATGTCTTCGACGAAGCCGCTCAGCTCAGTCAGTTCCTGGGTGATCTTGGGCTGCGTGACGAAGGTCCCCTTGCCCCGCCGAATCTCCACCAGCCCCCGCCGGATCAGGTTCTGCACGGTCTGCCGTACGGTCGTTCGACTCACCGCAAACCGCTCGATCAGGCTCTCTTCGTTGGGCAGCCGGCTGCCGGGCGGATAGGTGCCATCGGCAATGCTGGCGGCCAGCACGGCCTCCACCTGGGCATAGAGCGGCAGCGAACTACTTAATAGACCATCGGCCATATATACATAATGACATCATGATGTCATTATGTAAAGAGTGGAATATCACCTCAAACGCTTCAAATGCAGCAGAATGCTGAAGAACTCAACAAGGTAACCCTTAAGGAAGCTGCACCGGCCCCACCAACGGAGTCCTAACCGGCACCGCCGCCCCGATAAGCTCCGTCACCGAGTCATTCCCAGTATTCGAAACCCAAAGGTTTCCACTCGCATCGACCGCAACTCCATAGGGCTCCTGCATGGAGGCATCGCTCCCGAATCCGGTAGTAGGCGATAGAAAGGTACCCGGCGAGGCCGCATTCGAGCCGGCAAGCTCAGTAAGGGATGGAGAAGCGCCGTGAAAATTAGTCACCCACACGTTTCCAGCTCCATCCACGGCGATGCCACTGGGAAAGTCGAGTCCACCCCCACCCTTGAAAGATCCGCCAATACTAGGAGTTGTCGTGGAGATGTCTTTGATCTGGCTGATGCTGTTGTTGTCGTAGTTGACCGTCCAGAGGTTGTTCGTCTGGTCGATGGCGATGCCGACAATCTCCTCATCGCAGCAGACGAGATTAACAACCTGCGATCCATCGGAAGATATCCTGGTAATCGTGGGGCTACCGCCCGAGTTGCCGACCCAGGCGTTGTGGTTAGCATCTACGGCTATTGAGAGCGGGAGCGAGACATAACCCACGCCGAATCCGGTGCTGGGCGAAATGGCAGTACCTGCGCTGTTCAGCAGCGTGACATGGGAGTGATCATTGTCTGCAATCCACACATTGCCATTTGTGTCAGTGGCGACTGCCACGGGATAGTCGATGCCGCCGACTGTGATGCCATTTGCGCCGGTAAGCGGCTGGCCGGAGGAATTCAATTCAGTAACATCTCCGCTGCCGCTATTCGGGGAGGTCTCCCGATTGGTGATCCACACGTCGTCGCTGGCATCCAGTGCAATACCGTAAGACTCATTGATACCGGAGCCGGTGAATCCTGTTGCCGTGGCGGGAGTTCCGTTCGGGGAAAATTTCGCGATGTAGTTGAAGTACGTTGAAACCCAGACATTGCCTCCCGAATCGACGGCAATGGCGGCCACTTGGTTGCCGTCCAGGCCGCCGCCGGTAAGAGTGGCGTACAGCATCCAGTCGGGTGGCGCAGCGGCCAGCGCGGACTGAAACACAGTATTCGCCGTCGCCAGCGTGTAAATAGAGCCGACATTGCTGGCCGGATTGCGTGCGATATTGAGCGCCGCATCCAGCGTATTGCTAGGGGTAACACCACCTGCTGTAGCCGCAGCGAGCAATGAGCTGCAGTCTGCTCCCCCTACAGAATTCACGCAGGACGCGAGTGCATTGGCGAGCATATTCAACTTCGAGGTAGAGACCTTTACATTGGCCGGCACGGCTGCTCCCGGCGATGCCCCCGTTGCGATATTGACGAGATTGTTTGCCGTAATGACGGCATTGGCCAACCCCTGGACGTTGTTAGGGGTCGCGCCCACATTGCCACCCGGGGAGAGAAACTGCGACAAAGCCCAGGCAGAGGCTACGGTCGTAACCTCATTCAACGTGACGAAGGGGGTGCTGCTGAGTTGGTCGCAAGGGCCAAGCGCCGCCATCAGTTCGAGTGCGGCATTGTTGGCACTAGAAGCAGAATCCGGACTTCCACCAGTCGCCACAAGATACATCTGATCGCTGGCGTTGACGCAGGTGTAGTCGCTGGTGATGTCGAAGTTACCGTTGCTGTCGGTGACCACCGGGGCCAGGAATGTGGGTACGGCGGTAGCTGTGGAGCCGTTACTCACATTGCCCGCGGCATACAGAGCGATGGTCGCCCCAGAGATAGGACTCTTTCCGCCGCTGACGAGGCCATTGATATTGATCGTGCTGGCTTTGATAGAGACCGTAGTGGAAGCAGTTGCGGTCAGATTGGAGGTGTCGGTCACGGTGAGCGAAACGGTATACGTCCCGAGTGCCGTATAGGCGTGGGTTGGACTGACGCCCGTCCCGGTTGTGCCGTCGCCAAAGTTCCATGCGTAGGTAAGGGTTTCCCCCCGAGGATCGTTCGACTTACTTCCACTGAAGCTAATGATGGTTCCAATACCACCTGTGTAGGGTCCTCCAGCATTCGCCGCAGGAGACAGCCCTGCAATGGTGGCCGTGGTGGAAGCGGTAGCGGTCAGATTGGAGGTGTCGGTCACTGTGAGTGACACGGTATAAGTCCCGCCAGCCGTGTAGGCGTGGGATGGGCTGATGCCCGTCCCGGTTGTGCCGTCGCCGAAGTTCCATGCGTAGGCAAGGGTTTCCCCCTGGGGATCACTCGATCCGTTTCCACTGAAGTAAATGACAGCTCCAATGCCGCCTGTGTAGGGCCCTCCGGCGTTCGCCACCGGGGGTTGCGCTGCAACGGTGGCCGTGGTGGAGGCGGTAGCGGTCAGATTGGAGGTATCGGTGACGGTGAGTGAAACGGTATAAGTCCCGGGCGCCGTGTAGGTGTGGGATGGACTAACACCTGTCCCAGTTGTTTTGTCGCCGAAGTTCCATGCGTAGGTAAGCGCTTCGCCCTGAGGATCGCTCGATCCGTTTCCACTGAAGCTGAGAGCAGTCTCGGTCTTGCCGGTATAAGGTCCCCCAACGTTCGCCGTTGGGGCCTTAGGTGTTGAACCAGAGCCAGATCCGTTTCCAGGTCCGCAGCCGCACAAGATGGCAGCCACACAAAGAGACGAGGAAAACCATAGAGCAAGCTTGCGCATGGAGAGCACACCTTGGAAGGGCATTGTCGGCCCAGTGTACATCTAGTGCAGTTCTATAGAGGTGTACTAGTTTGAACGCACTTCGCCTATGCGGAGGGCAGAATCCCACCGCATCCATCTAACGTTCTTGTGACAACCGGAAAGATCAACACACCATGCCCACGGAAAGGCCGTGGAACCGGCGCGCCTGTACCGCGAGCAATTGTGGGAGCGCCTGGGGACAAAGTGATCTGTCCCCGGCCGTCTACATCGCAGGAGGATGATGTGGGTCGATGGGGAGTTCGGTCTCTTTGGCCTTGGAACCACGCGCGGACTTCTTCTCGCCCGGATTCACAAGATCGCGGAGATCTTTGCTCGGCTTGAAGTAGGGAACGCGCTTGGCCGGGACCGAGACGGAGGCTCCGGTCTTCGGATTACGTCCCGTACGCGGCTTGCGCTGGCGCGTGCGGAAGCTGCCAAATCCACGAACTTCGACCTTGTCGCCAGATTTGACGGCCCCAATGATCGAATCGAAGAGTGTGTCGACGATGACCTCGCCATCACGGCGGGTAAGGTCACCGAGGGCTATGACGTGGTCGACGAGTTCGGCTTTGGTCATGGCGAGGGCTCCGGGTGTTATAAGAACATCGACGTACATCGTATGCCGACGGTTTCAGTTTATGCCATCACTTCCAAAGAAAGTAGAAGCCAGGGGCACGATCCAAAAGTTTTGAGGGGTTTGGGAAGAGATCATCCGTACCGTCGGTGAGCAGCGCGGCTATTCCGCGCTTGTCCTTGGAGGGGCGCACGATACGCGGCTCGCCATTAATGCCAACCGAGCGCGCCGTGTCGATCAGGGCAATGCGGAAGCCGCCCTGCTGGTCGATGAGCCCCAGCGGGAGGGCCTGTTCCCCGGTCCAGACCTGGCCTGTGGCCAGCGGCTTGATCTTGTCGTCGGTGGTGTGGCGGCCGGTGGCGACGTCATGGATGAACTGGCCGTACATATTGTCGACCAGCGATTGGAAGTAGGCCTCTTCCTTAGGGGTAAGATCGCGGGTCGGGTCGCCGGCGTCCTTGAGCTCGCCCGCATGGATGACGACATTCTTCATCTTGGCCCAGCGCAACAGGTCGCCATAGTTGGTCCACTCCATAATTACGCCGATGGATCCGACGACTGAAGCTGGGTTGGCATAGATCTTGTCGCAGGCCGAGGCAATGTAATACGCACCGGAGGCTCCCACGCTTTCAACCGAAGCAATAATCTTCTTGTGTTTCTCCTCCCGGATGCGCAATACCTCGTGATAGATCTCCTGAGAGGCCGCTGCACCGCCGCCGGGCGAGTCGATATGCAGGATGATGGCCTTGACGCTGTCGTCATCGCCGAACTTCTGGAGCTGCTTGTCGACCTTATCGGCATCGAGAATCACGCCGGAGACATCGATGACCGCGATCGCATCGGAACCGACGAAGCTCGAGGCGCCGTCCGTGTCATTGCCGAGAGACTTGGCGAGCGACGCAAAGGTAATGCAAAGCGCAATGATGATGACCGCAGCGATGCCTCCAATAATGGAGACCCAGAACCAGCCGGACCGGCGCGGAGCAGGCGGAGGCCCCGGCGGAGTCGAAGCTCCATAGGCAGCGCGGGTAACCGGCTGTCCAGCGGGCTGGTCGAAGCTTCCGGTGCTGTACGGAGCGGGTGGCGGCGGCTGTTGTGGGAAATCTTCCGGCATGATGGGGAGTGTAGCAGGAAGCAGGAACCATGAAGTAGCGCAAAGGAAACAACAAACAGCCCTTCACCGCATTAAAGAGGCCATATTTAGCCTTAAAAGCCGTCGCGACCGCTGCGTCTCCCTTTGCGTAAGCGCTTTTGCAGGCATTTTGGAGCCACACCGCTCCCCCGCAACACCCTGCGCTGTTTCCTGTTTCCTGTTCGCTGTTTCCTGCCTCACCTGCATCTGCGATAATTTTCAAACGGCAAGATATCAAAGAGTCAAATAGGGATATCGAAACGTCAAATAGATAGCGTATGATTGGGCGCGGATTTACGACGTCTCCTCTGCTGTAGGCTGGAGCATTTCCCTAGGTGTGTACACCGAAAGTAAAGATCTATACGCCGTTTTTCCTAAAACGGCACTCGTAGAACTTATCCGGTTCACAGTAATAGGAAAAATGCTTTAAAGGAAGAGCACGAATCGGGCCGACAAGCGAAGAAGGGTATAGAGACAACGTGGCACATCCGGCATTAAGCATCGTCATTCCGGCGTACAACGAGCACGCACGCATCGAGGGCACCCTCGAGCGTGTGATGGCCTGCGTGCAGGCCCGCGGCTGGGACGCCGAAGTGCTGGTCGTCGACGACGGCTCAACCGACGAGACGGTGCCCATCGTGCAGCACTGGATGGAGAAGTACGACCGACTGCACCTGGTGAAGAACCCGGGCAACCGCGGCAAGGGCTACTCGGTACGCAACGGTCTCCTGCAGGCCGCGGGCGACATTGTGATGTTTACCGACGCCGACCTCTCGTCGCCGATGGAAGAGGCCGAGCGTCTCATGGCAGCCATCGACGCCGGAGCGGATGTCGCGATCGGCTCGCGCTGGCTCGACAAGCAGAAGCAGACGGTGCATCAGCCGCTGTATCGCCGGTTCTTCGGGCGATGTTTCAACAAGGTCACGCGGCTGGTCATGGGACTGCCCTTCAAGGACACCCAATGCGGCTTCAAGGCCTTCAAGCGCGAAGCCGCGCAGACGATCTTCCGGCTGCAGACGATCGAGCGCTGGGGCTTCGACCCAGAGATCTTATTTATTGCTCAGAAGCTACGCTACAAGATCGTCGAAGTACCAGTAACCTGGGGCCACGACGAGCGCAGCCGCATCAGCTATCTAAAAGACGGCATGAAGATGCTGGAAGAGATGGCGGAGATCCGCGCAAACTCCGTGCGCGGACGCTACGACGAAGCGATCGCCGCGATGAAGGACACCAGCAAGATGGTGACCCCTCAGGTAGAACGCGTCGAGCATGTCGAAGTACGGTAACGCAGTTTACTACCGTTGTACTCCCATTAAAGACACTTACTTGATTTCCTGAAATGGTCACGTTTCGATAACGGCACGTGTTTACCCGTGCCGTTATCGGGGTAACCTAAAGCCATCATGATTCCAAGCCTGCGTCCCCGAACCCGTCGTCGCGCAATCATCATTGCTGCCGCAAGTCTTGCCTTCGTCGCTGCACAGTGTGCAACGGCAGTCTTCGCCCAGGCAAAGCCCGCAAAGGAAACCGAAGATCTACAGCACTGGCGCAAGTCCTACGCCGATAACCTAATGAAGCGCGATGGTTGGCTTGCACTAGTTGCGCTGGAGTGGCTGCAGGATGGCGATAGCTCTGTGGGGTCTGCAGCGGACAACAAGATCAAGCTGAAGCACGTGCCGGCGCATCTCGGCATACTGCGTCAGCACACTGGACACGTGGAACTTCTCTCGCCGCAAGAGGGCGCTTCGCCTTCCGTGCTGTTGGATGGCAAGTCGACTGCAGGAGTAGTCAATGCCGATGATTCGGACCACCCCTCCGTTATCACCAGCGGCGACGTGCAGATGACAGTCATTCACCGAGGAGATCGCTACTACCTGCGAGTGAAAGATGCCTACTCGCCAACGCGCCTGCACTTTCATGGCCTGAACTGGTACGCCGAGAACCCCGCACTCCGTGTAACAGCGAAGTGGGTGCCGTATCCGTCGCCAAAGACGCTGCGAATCGTGAACGTACTCGGCCAGACGAACGAGGAGCCGTCACCGGGCTACGCCGAGTTTCAGCTCGACGGCCAGACGGTGAGGCTGGAACCAACGGTGGAAGGCGATAGCCTGTTCTTCGACTTCCGCGATACCACCAGCAAGACCACGACCGATGGCGCTGGAAGATTTCTGAACACGGCGTTGCCCAGCAACGGAGTCCACACAGCGGGCACGGTAGTGATCGACTTCAACTACGCGCATAATCCGCCATGCGGGTACACGCCTTACGCCACTTGCCCGCTGCCGACCGAGTCCAACCGCCTGACAGTGGCGATTCCAGTTGGAGAGAAACGCTACGGCGAGGAGTAACGCAGGCTTTGTTAAGCCGGAAGCTTGGAATAGATTCTGCTCGCAATAATGCTTGCCTGCGGAGCGTTCGAGCCGAAGCTTCTGGTCTCAATCAGTAACTCGAAAGGCTGCAGGGTGCTACCACCGGCCTCGGCTTTTTCAAGGACTGGCAGCATCTCGTCACGATTGAAGAGCACGTCCGTGGCCGCCTGAGTTCCGGCCATGGTCATCCCCTCAACAATCAAGACCCACCCGGTATTGTTCAAATTCGGAACCAGCGCAACCACGGCATACGTCCGATGCGATGGTTGCTCTGCGTCATTGGTATAGATCGGAAGCTCCCCTTGGTTTGGGTGCTTATTAATAATGACGGAAGCGTTTGGGCGCGGTTCATAGTTGAATTCGAAGTTGAGGCTCTTCTGGAAGAGCTCTACCCAGGGATTGGAAAAGGTGGACCCCATAAGAATGGCGTTGGAGCCTTTCAGGTCCTCCATGTGGAGTTCGCGCGCGTATCGAACGACGAAGCGAGCGGGGTCTACTGCGTCTACTCGCGAATATCTCAGAACAGCATCGAGATCGGCGACGCTGGTGTAACGCTGCGCATCAAGATCCGCCATATTTCGCGCATCGATCTTGAAGGAGCTCTTCGTGGAAAGATAGTCTCGATTGATGTACTCGGAAAGATGAACGGTATGGCCGGTCAAATTCTGAAACATAACAATGCCATCATCGGACGGAACTAGAAAAGTCTGGTGTTCCTTGTCGAAGACCTGCGCCCAAAGCTGGTGATAGGGATCTCCCTGTATGGAGTGAGCTCGTCTCAGTGTTCTCCATACGAAACCTCCGCATACCAGCAATAAGAAGAGAACACACACAGCATACAAACGCACACGATAGCGCGGAGCATCGAGGGCCACAGGTCTGCTGCCGTCGCCTACCGATAACGGTCTCGGTTCATCAACCGCATGCGCTTGCATCGGGGTTGGCTCAGCAGGATGATTCGCAGAAAATACAGGGACATACTTCCCGACGGGGATACTGATCCGCAGGCTTTCGGATCTCCCCTCCTCTTCGAAGTAGTGTTCCAGGCGCCGACGCAGTTGACGCGCATAGTTGCGAACAATATTGTCTTCCGCGGAGTTGTATCCCGGTTTTCTGACGAAGACGTGCACCCCAATCTGGTGCTCGCTGATTTCGTCCACTCTTCCACTTAGCGCACGGTCGCACACGTAGAGCAAAAACTTGGACAGCAGGGCAGATTTAGCAAAGCTCTTGCTGGCCGCAATACGCTGGGCGAGCTGCCAACGCAGATCGTCTTCCAGACACAAAGAGGACCATACCGGTTCGTAGTGCGCTGGGGGCTCTAGCACCGCGCTCTTTGGGAAGGATTCCGAGTGTGAGGTCCAATCAGTTCGCTGCTCCAAGGTAGTGTCCAGTATTTTGTGGTGACGATCGGGCTAAATAACGATCGGTTGACCAGCCGTGACAGTGAGGGAAGCGATCTTCCCGCAGTGTCACGAAGCGGCTGAGAGTCTCTCTAGATCTCGGTGAGCTTTCATTTCGCAGCCAGATTCCCAGGGGGCTGGCACAGCCCGTTCAGCGCGGCCTCTTCCTTCGCAACCGCGTGATGGATCGTCTTCAGGTCGGCGACCGCTTTGGCGCGCTCCCATTTCGATCTCCTCTCCTTCATCTGGAAGGGCCGGTCAAACAATTTGTTCGACACCCTCTCCTCAAAATCCCCTCACCGCGAAGGTTACTGGATTTTGAAGAACAACAGGTAAAGGGATTTCCTGTGGTCCGGCAATCCTGTTTATGAGTAGCGCATCCACTGTAACGCTTTTGTAAACAATTGAAAAGATTATGCGGTTCTCAGAAAGACACCCGTGTAAACCCGGTGTAAACCCCTTGCGCATGCGCTGTAGAGACGAAGAATAGTGAGGGTCAACTGCAAAATTTTAGGAGGCTCCAAGTGTTAACGCTCAAAGACACTACTTCACCGCTCTCTTCCTTCACGAAGGCCAGAATGCTCTTATTCGCCAGCATGCTGTGTCTTCTGGCGTTCGCGGCAGGTCCTCTTTCAGCACAGATTGATACCGGCGGAATCACCGGAACAGTAATGGACCGCTCTGGCGCGGTCGTACCCGGTGCCACCATTACGCTGACGAACGATGCGACTGGGATCGTAAGCTCAACCCAATCCACGTCGACAGGCACCTACTCCCTGAACGCCATCAGGCCTGGAACGTACACCCTGCGCGGGGAAGCACCGGGTTTTCAAACCTTTGTCGACAAGGGCCTGGAGGTTCACCTGCAGAGCACCCTGACGATCGACGTCCCACTCGCTCCTGGCGGAGTGAAGCAGCAGATCACCGTAACGGCGGCAGCCCCCCTGCTGCAGGCGGAAAACGCCGCGATTGGTCAGACGATCAACAGTCAAACGGTCAACGATCTCCCGCTGAACGGCCGCAACTGGGATTCTCTGGCGCAACTTTCCGCTGGGACCACAACCGCTCCGGTGGGCCAACCCAGCGGCAACTCGGGAACCACGGGGAGCGCTTACTTCTCGGTCGACGGCGTCAACCTATGGCAGAACGACTTCCGTCTGAATGGCATCAATGACAACATCGAGGTCTATGGCGGCTCCTCGGTGAACAGCAACGCAGCCATTACTCCGCCACCGGACGCCATCCAGGAGTTCAAGTTGCAGAATGGCAACTTCAATGCTGAGTTCGGACACTCTACCGGAGCCGTCATCAATGCCGCGATCAAAACCGGAACCAACCAACTACACGGAGACGTGTGGGAGTATCTCCGGAATACCGCCCTCGACGCGAACGTCTTTTTCAAAGCTACGCCAACCAGCCCCGTACCTCCGTATCACCAGAATCAGTTTGGCGGAACCCTGGGTGGCCCAGTCGTTATCCCAAAGATTTACAACGGCAGGGACAAGACCTTCTTCTTCGTGGACTACCAGGGAAATCGGATCGTACAGCCGGTGCCCGCAACCAGCACAGTGCCTACCGCGAGCATGATCAGCAGTGGATTCCAGAACCTGCAGGACCTCATTACATACAGTGGTGGAACCACAACCGACTCCCTGGGCCGAACCTTTTCTCATGGAACCATCCTCGACCCAGCCACCACACGCGCTGTAACCAAGGGGGCAGTAGACCCGGTAACAGGGCTGACGGCAACCGCTACCGGATACGCGCGCGACCCGTTCTATACGGGAAGCATCGCCGGCAGAACGAACTACGTTGGTCTAACCTCTCAATTGAACGTTCTTCCGGCCAGCCGTATCGATCCCAATGCAGTCAAGCTACTTGGACTCTATCCAGCGCCAACCGTAAATGGGGTGCTGGCAAACAATTTTGCCTGGACCCCAAGCCAGGATGAAACGGATAACTCCTTCGACATAAGGATTGATGAGACGATCAACTCCAAAAACACTCTCTTTGGTGTGTATGACCGAAGCCTCATCACCAGATCCGTTCCAGCCAGTCTGCCTGGGTTGGCTGTAGGCGAAACCGGCGGCAGGAACGACAGCTTTCCCGCTTATGCCTTCGCCGTGGGCTACAACACTGTATTTACCCCTACGCTGGCTAATGAAATGCACGTTGGCATGGTCCATGCCGATAAATTTCAAAGATCCGTCTATGGAGATACCTTCGGCATTCCCGCGACTTATGGTATCGGCGGCGTGCCACAGGTTACAGACAACGGCGGCATCCCTCCCATCACCATCAGCGGCCTGACTCATATTGGAGTAGGCAATTACACCCCGACGATTCAGACGGTCTACAGCATTGAAGGGTCGGACAGTATAACCAAGGCTCTTCGCAATCACACCTTCAAGGGCGGCATCCAGGTCGATGATCTGATAGCGAACATCTCACAGCCGCCTCAGGGACGAGGGAACTACACCTTCAATGGACAATACACCGATGTTCCCAACGCCAATCAGAGCCTGAATGGCATCGCGGATCTGCTTGTGGTTCCCGAGGCCTCGACAGTCTCAGGCGGCGTCAACAATGTGGGTGGTCTAGCTACCTTTGGGGGCTCGAATGTCTCCTCGACCGATGATCAACGCTGGTATACGGGAGCGTTCTTCCAGGACGACTGGAAAGTTACTCCCAACCTGACATTGAATCTTGGTCTTCGCTGGGATTACTTCACTCCGTATGCGGAGGTGAACGGCAGGCAGGCGAACTTCATCCCCACCGGCGGCAACGGCAACACCGGAACCTACTCCATGTCGACGAAGGGTTGCCAGGTAGCCAGGTCCACTGCATTCAATGCATTGCTGGCAAGCAGCAATATCACGCTTGCCTGTGTTCCTGGGCTTACCTTGGGACAAGCGCAGAAGACTAACTTTGCTCCAAGAGTTGGTTTTGCGTATCGAGTTACACCGAAGTTGGTTATACGGGGTGGCTATGGACCGTCCTATGGCGCGCTGGGCAATCTCGGCTACGGCGGAACGTTGGGCACTAACTATCCGTTCGTCTATACCTCCACCTTCAACAGTCCTGATTCCCAGCATCCGTTGGTGCTTCCCAACGGCCAGACAGCGACTCTTGAGAACAGTCTCTCCTCCATCAACATCCAGGACCCTACGATCAATAGTGGCTTGGGATTGAACTTGTACGGACGCCAGCAGAACTTTCAGACTCCGTACGTTCAAACCGTAAACTTAACCATCCAGGATCAATTCACGAATCACGACTCTGTCCAAATCGGATACGTGGGAACGATGGGCCGCCATCTGGACAATCTGGGATATAACAACTCTCCTAGTGAGATTCTTCCTGTGGGCGCCAATGCCCAAAACTACATTCCATTTCCCAATTTTGCTCGGAATGCAACCTATGAAACTACCAACGCAACGAGCAGTTACAACGCACTGCAGGCAACCTATCAGCATCAACTGAGTTATGGATTGACTCTACTTGCCAACTACACCTGGAGTAAGTGTTTGACCGATCAACACACCCAGGCCGAACAGAATCAACAGTACAGAGCGGAATGGCTTCCTGGCTTCGGCATCAGCGCGGACTACGGCCTGTGCGATACCGATGCGACCAACGTAGTTCATCTCTCTGGTTCCTGGGCATTGCCCGTCGGCCGGGGGAAGGCGTTCCTGAGTAACACAAACCGCGGCATAGATGCTGTCTTCGGAGGATGGGCAATCAACTTCATTTATGGCTATCAGGGTGGTCAGCCATTTACGGTCACTTGCCCAGTCACAACCTCACCTGGCTTTACCTGCTTTGCGCCTGTAGCTCAGGGCCAGAATATGTATGCTGGTCAACATAACTATCACCAATGGCTGAACCCGGCCGCATTTATACAGCCTGCTCTAGCCACTACTCTGGGCCAGTCTGACTACTCTGTTCTCGGCGGTAGTGCGCAACAGGCTCGCGGACCCGGGTACCAAAACCTGGACTCCTCCGTCTTCAAGTACTTCAACTTTACGGATACGGTTCGGCTGCAGTTTCGGGCTGAGGCGTTCAACACCACCAATACGCCTCAGTTCGCTCAACCGGGAAGTCTGAACTTCCTCACTCCGAATACCTTCGCCTCCATTACCAGCACCAGGAACAATCCCAGGCTGCTACAGTTGGCGTTGAAGTTGTCCTTCTAAAATCGATCGGTCACCATGAGATGGAACGCACGCAACGTGCGTTCCATCTCGCTTCCGTTGGGCGCCGTGGGCATGGTGATTGAGTCTACCGGACATGCCATGCAAAAATGGACCGGGTTGAATATGCCGGAAAGGTTTCTATCTTAATGAACAGTGCGCAAATGTTCCATCGGCTGCTGCAGATATGTAAACGGATTCATAGTCTTTGGAGCGTACTGCCGCGCCGTACCATTTATGTCCCTGCATTTCTTGCTTTGTGTACTCTGGCAACCTCGGCCCAGGCCGATCCTGTTGATTGGGTCAATCTCTACATTGGCACAGGCAGTGGGCCTATCGGCTACGGTGGCACGATGCCGTTCGTCACCACTCCATTCGGCATGACAGATTGGACACCGCAAACTCGTCAGAACAAACTGAGTGTCGTCTCCTACAAATACGAAGACACATCGATCTCAGGCTTTGTAGGCACCCATCAGCCGGCAATCTGGATGGGCGATTACGGCTATGTAACTCTGATGCCGGAGATCGATGGCCTCAAGACAACTCCGGACGACCGCAAGCTCGCCTTCAATCACAAGGATGAGATCGTACGGCCGGACTACTACTCGGTCTGGATGGACGCAGATCATTCGCGCAGGATTCGCACGGAGATGACGGCTACCGAACGCTGCTCTTATCTGCGTTTCACTTTTCCTGCCAACGCTTCCTCCACTGTCATTGTGGAAGCATCACGCCCTGGCATTGCAGGGTTTGCGCATGTGGACGCTGCTGCGCAAGAGATCACCGGCTACAACCCGGACCGCATAGACTCCGGCTTGGGTCCCTTCAAGCTGCCAAACTTCAAGGGCTACTTCGTCATTCAGTTTCGCAAAGCATTCAGCGGATCAGGCCTCTACGGGCCAACGGCGCAGGACCCCGGACTTGCCACTGGCGCTTACGCAAAATTTAAAACGACCGAAGGAGAAATTGTCGAAGCCCGGGTAGGCACATCGTTTATCAGTATCGATCAGGCACGCCAGAACCTTAAGGCTGAGATTCCTGTCTGGGACTTTGAAGCGGTTCGCAACTCGTTACGTGCAACCTGGAACGACAAGCTGGGACGCATCACGGTCGAGGGCGCCACTGACGACCAACGCAGAATCGTCTACACCGGCCTCTATCACGCGCTGCTCTATCCTCGTATCTTCTCAGAGCAGGGTCGCTACTATAGCGCCTTTGATGACACGGTGCATAAAGGCACGTCCTACACGGCATATTCCATTTGGGATACCTTTCGTGCGGAGCACAGCCTGCTTACGCTCATGGCTCCCGAGCGCATCGATGGCATGATCGGTGCGCTTCTGCAGAACTATCAGGAAGGTGGATGGATGCCGAAGTGGCCGAATCCTTCCTACACCAACATCATGATTGGGACTCATGCTGACTCATTGGTCGCGGAGGCAATCAACAAACACTTCAAAGGCTTCGACTACAACCTTGCATGGGACGCTGTCTACAAGGATGCGATGACGCCGCCGGACGGCGATACTACACGCCGCTGGGCCGATCGCGAACCGCACACTCCTTACGAGGCTCGTGCCGGCCTTACGTACCTGAAAGAACTGGGATATATTCCGGTGGATCATACGGCGGAGTCGGCTTCAAGCACGTTGGAGGACTCGTACGACGACTGGTGCGTGGCTCAAGTAGCAAAAGCACTCGGCAAAACCAGCGACTACCAGTTCTTTCTCAAACGATCTCTCAACTATCAACATCTCTTTAATAAAGAGACCGGCTTCATGCAGGCGAAGCATGCCGACGGATCGTGGGCTGGCCTTGATGAAGGCTGGACCGAGGGGAATAAGTGGGTCTATACCTGGGCCGTCATGCATGACATTCCTGGGCTCATCCAACTGATGGGCGGCAGAGAGAAATATAACGCTGAGCTCGACGAACACTTCAGCGGCGGTCATAACGTTCACAGCAATGAGCCCAGTCACCATTACGGTTATTTGTATGACTACAGTGGGCAACCCTGGAAGACTCAGGCCAAGGTGCGGGAGATCGCCACTGCAGAGTATGCCAATCTCCCCTCAGGCATAGATGGCGACGACGATTGCGGGCAGATGTCGGCCTGGTATATCTTCACCGCGCTCGGCTTCTATCCCGTCAACCCTGCCTCGGGGGATTACATGATCGGCAGCCCACTCTTCACGAAAATGACATTGCGGCTCGCCAATGGAAATCACTTCACCGTAGACGCGGTGAATAACTCTTCGAAGAACGTCTACATCCAGTCGGCAACGTTGAATGGCAAGCCACTCACGATTCCAGTGATCCGTTATGAAGACATCCTGGCCGGTGCTTCGCTCAGACTGGTGATGGGACCCTCTCCATCCCACTGGGGCGCCGATTGGACGCCAGCGCCGCTATCGGAATCGCTGTCTCACCTCGACAGATAAAGCACGACGTACGCTTGGGTAATAAAAGTCATGGGGCGAGCCGGATATCCGGCTCGCCCCATGACTTTAACCGCCGCCTGCGGGGTGAATATGAAAGGTATTCTGCATAAAAATCACACCCTTAGCCTGCAGCTTCTACAAAGCATTCTTCCAGGCGCATTTTAAAAGTTGAAAATTGCCACTTTCGTCGTTTCCGGAGTACAGTAGTGCCGCACTAAAAGTGTTTTTTCATCCTTAAAAATGTTTGTCTTTTGCTGGCAGCCGTATTTCGACGGTCGATTTCACGCCGAAGGCTGTTTCGCAAAGGCGCTCGCTATGAGGGTGAAGAGGCACAAACTCCTATGAGGTAAGCGACGATGCCAACGACACCTTCCCCCGCTGCAACTCGGGCCGTTCATAACCACTTAACCCATCGCAGAGCATGGATCTCCATGTCTTTGTTTCTTCTTGCAGTTTTAATCTCGCCGGTGGCTGCTCTTTCCCAGGTGAACGGTTTAGGGAACAGGCCCTATCTTGGTTGGAGCACCTATAGCCAGCAGACGATTGTGCCTTCCAGCACCGTAATGAATGAGCAGAATATTCTTGCGCAATCCGATGCAATACGTTCTTCCGGACTGGGAGCTCATGGATTCCAGTACATCAACCTCGATGCGGCCTGGAATGGCGGTAACGATCAGTATGGACGTACTCTCTGGAGCCCAACCGAGTTCCCGACATTCCTGGAGATGATCAAACACATCCATGCCAATGGGCAAAAGGTTGGCATCTATATGAACCCAGGTATCAGTACGTCGGTGGTCGCTGCCAATCTCCCAATTCTAGGCACGCAATATCACGCGCAGGACATTATTGTGACCCCGGCCACTATCGCCAATGCCTTTGGCGGTGGAGACAAGATCGATTACACCAAGCCCGGTGCGCAGGAGTACATCAACTCCGTCATCGATCTTTATGCATCGTGGGGTATCGACTTTATCAAACTTGATGCCGTTACTCCGGGCTCCTACAACGACAATCTCAACATCAACAACATCCCCGACGTGCAGGCGATGTCGAAAGCAATTGCGCAGAGCGGCCGTCCGATCTGGCTTACGCTGTCCTGGGCTCTTGATGAGGACTACATCAGCGACTGGCAGCAGAATTCGAATGCACGACGCATCGAAGGTGACGTTGAATGCGAAGGAGACTGCCCGAACCTGACAGAATGGCAGCGTGTACTGCTTCGTTTTTACGATCTGATCGGATGGGAGAACGTCTCAGGTCCCACTCTCGGCTGGAACGATCTCGACTCGCTGGAGGTCGGCAACGGAACCACGGACGGCATTACGGATACGGAACAACGGACCGCGATGACCCTGTGGGCGATGGCCAATGCTCCGCTTTCGCTTGGGGGTGATCTGACGAAGCTGACCAGCTATGGCGAAAAGCTACTTTCCAACGATGAAGTCCTCGCCGTCGATCAGTCCGGTCATCCGGCAAAGCAGGTTACGGGAGGCTATACCCCCGTGTGGGTCTCCGATCTCGGCAATGGTAGCTATTACGTCGCGATCTTTAATCTCAATGCCTTTCCCACCCGCGTAACCGTGAACTGGAACGATCTCGGCTTCGCCGGTGCGCTCGAGAGGAGAGACCTCTGGAACCACACTGAACTCGGACCTGGATACGGATACTTCTCCGATGTGCTGCCAGGACATGGAACGCGCTTGTTCAAGGTAAAGGCTGCCGGCCATGCCCCGGCATCTCCATCGCAGATCTATGGGGCAGAGACGGCAACGCTGTTCGGAGGCTCTCAGCTCTCGCAATGCTCCACCTGCGCGAGCGGCTACAAACTGACCTATCTCGGCATTGGAGCGGCCAACTATGCCGTCTTCAATGTGAAGGCTGATAAGGCGGGTGTGTACCGGATGGAGGTCGACTCCATGACGAATGGCACTCGCTCGTTCATCATCGGGGTGAATGACGATCCCAACATTACGTTGAATCTGAGTGGAGGAAGTGGCAATATTCCTTTCAGCAGTACTATTCCGGTTCGTCTGCAAAAAGGCATGAACACCATTGAGTTCGGCAATCCTGCGAGCTATCCGCCGGATCTCGACCGCATCGTCATCAGCGGTGATGGCCATGAGCCGTATCCGGAGGCCACCACCTATGAAGGCGAACTGGCCACGCTTGGCGGAACCGCTAGCCAGGGCTACTGCTCTAACTGCTCCGGCGTCTCCAAGGCTGGTAATATCGGAGGCTCCCCACAGAGCACCGTGACCTTCACCACGGTGAATGTGCCGGTGGCGGGAGTCTATCAAATGGAGGTTGACTACCTGACCAGCGGTCCACGATCGTTCTTCGTCTCCATAAACAACGGCGCTGCAAACGAACTCGATCTGAACGGTACCAGTTTCAGCACACCGCAAAGCACTGTTATCAAGGTGACGTTGCAGGCAGGTGCCAATCAGATCCAGTTCAGCAACCCAGATAACTACGCTCCTGATCTGGACTCCATCACCATCTCACCCACCGTCTTCTGATGGTGTTTTTCAGGAAGCTCTTAAGGAAAAAGCATGCCGGGTATCGAATAGATACCCGGCATGCCTATGTCTTCGCCCAATATCTGTCCTGGGATGAATCTACGATTCGCGAATTATGGTCGATATTCGCCCAAGCTCTATGTTTTTCGCACCTGGCCTAGCGGCAAAAAAGACGAGTTTACGGCAAACTCCAACAGAATCGACTAAAAGGACGCATGCTGCTTCACCCCATACCAGCCCTGCCTGCCAATGACGAGTGGGAAGACGTGCGAAAATAAGCGGTTGTCATTAGGTTTTGTGAGGTGTGTGGTTGTTACGGTCTTTCTTTATTGCCTTGTCGACGAATAAGGCGTTTCGTGCATTTTCTGAGCGGTCGGCGATGGGGCGGCGAGTGTCGCGGCGTTTTGTCGCGGGTATGAGCGTCGAAGAGGCGATTGCCGCCACAGAGCAGCTAAACGCCGAGGGCATAGACGCGACGCTAGACTCGCTCGGCGAGAGCGTGATGCTGGTATCGCAGGCTGAGGAGAGCGCCGCGATCTATCATCGGCTGCTGGATGAGATAGCCGCCCGCGGACTGCGGGCTAACGTCAGCGTGAAGCTGACGCAGGTGGGTATGGACATCGGTGGCCATGGTGCTGGTCCTGAGCTGGCAGAGCGCATCGTCGGCGAGATGGTGGAGCACGCAGCGGCGATGTCCAACTTCGTGCGTATCGATATGGAAGGCTCCGACTACACCGAGGCCACAATCGCAATGACCGAGCGTCTGCACGCGAAGTGGCCGAGCGCTGTGGGAACGGTGCTGCAGGCGTATCTCTTTCGCACGGCGGACGACATCGAACGGTTAGTCGCGCAGGGAATTCGAATTCGTCTGTGTAAGGGCGCGTACAAGGAGCCGGTAGAGATCGCGTTTCCTGCAAAGCAGGATGTCGATGCGAACTACGTCAAGCTCATGAAGCGAGTTGCTACCAGCGGCGTCTTCTGCGGGATTGCGACGCATCACGAGACGATCGTCGCCGAGATGGAACGGTTTGTCGCCGAGACAGGACTCGACAAGCGCGCGTTCGAGTTCCAGATGCTCTACGGTATACGCCGCGACTTGCAGCGAAAACTGGTGGCCAGGGGATTCGGCGTGCGCGTGTATGTGCCGTTCGGAACGGAATGGTACCCATACTTCATGCGGCGGCTGGCAGAGCGACCAGCGAATGTGTTGTTTTTAGCGAAGAACTTCTTCAGGAATTAGTGGGGCTGTGGCGGCGGACCTGAGTCATAAGGCGGCGGCATCAGCGGTTCGACCTGCATCAGGCTATTCAGCGTGGCGCGTTGGGCATCCGTGAGGTGGTTGAAGCGATCGGAGTTTAGCACGGCCTGGCGTTGGTCCGGGGTGAGTTCGCGAAGTCCGCGGAAGGTGCGGGCGACGTAGACACGCTGATCCGGTGGGAGCGTGTTCAACTGCTTCATGGCGCTGGTGTACTGATTGCGTTGCGCGGGAGTTAGGTGTTCCACCCACTCATTGGTTTCGAGCAAACGCTGACGTTTTTCCGGTGTCATGGCATTAAGACGCTTTAGCTGGTCGCGCATGTGTTGCTGCGTCTGGGGTGGTAAGTCGCGGAAGCCCGGCTCCTTTTCCAAGGCCTGCTGCTGCTGTTCGGGCGTCAGGTTCTTGTGTTGATTCATCCACACAGGCAGATGCACGCCGTTAGACTTGGCCGCATTTGGCGGCCGACGCTCAATGGGCGCGGAAGCGCCGCTAGGGTGCTGTGTGGCGGAGCCGTTCCCGGCTGGCGTGCCATTCTGCGGGGCAGAAGACCGGAAAGCTGGTTCGGACGACGCTGGCGAAGAAAAATGAGCGGGAGCGGGGGGAGAGACATGCCGCCCCTGCGCCAACGCAGCACCTGACAAGCATAAGACGATGCTTGCGAGCGTTGTGCCAGCGCGAGTTGGAAGCAAACAGTTCATTCGGTTATGAGACAAGCGGCGAACCGTGGCCATCTTTGGTCACGGTTCGCACAGTTCGTCTGTCTATTTCACCTGCCGGAATCTGAGGGATGCTGAACGCTCTCCATCATACCGAAAACTGCCTATGACACGAGAGAGAGGGAAAACACGGCCAGCCTTAGGTTGTAGGTGGCGTATCGTCGTCCTCTGAGCCGGACATGTCGAGCAGTTGACCCATCTGCTGCTCGGCCTGGACATTGTTGTCAAGCACCTTGAGGTCGTCGACTGCGGCGGATGAAGCTGTGGCAGTCGCAGCACCGTGAGTGTTGTAGAGTCCGACGAATGTTCCGCCCCCGCCAAGTAAAAGCAGAAGTCCGAGAGCTCCAGCAAGAGCTGGACGAAAACTCCGCCCAGTGCCGAACAATACGAAGGAGCGCAGACGCTCGATAAATCCCTCGGGCGCGGTGGCCTGGGCCTCTCGCAGCCGTGCATGCAGCTTGGAATCGAAGTAGGGAGAGGGCTCGGGCGCAGTGAACTCGTCCAGCAGGGCAAAGGTGGAGCGCAACTCGTTCAACTCAGTGCGGCACTCAGCACAGGACTCGAGGTGTGACTCGAGTTCGGGATGCGCAGCCGCAAAACCCTCTTCAAAAAGGAGATCGGGGAGGTGCGAGCGGCATGTCTTGCAATCGGAATCGGTTTTACGAATCATTTCGTTAATCATCTCAGCCCCCCTTAGCAGGGTTGTGTTGCTGTCATGTCGATGCCCGGTACGCCGGAATAAAGCAACGGCTCTTGGTTCGACGATATCTCTGCCCGTTTTGTTCCATAACGGGCTAAACAAAATCCTTTAGTTTCTCGCGTAATGTCTGGTACGCGCGGAAGAGGAGCGACTTGGTCGCGGACTCGGAGAGTTTCAGGACCTCGCCTATCTGCTTGTAGTCCATGCCTTCATATTTGTGCATAAGAACGGCGGTCTGTTGCCGTTCTGGAAGCGCCAGCACGTGCTGGCGAATGGCGTTCATGCGCTCGCGACGAAGCATGTTGGCTTCAGCGGAGGGCGTAGAGTCGGCAACGTCGGGCGTTGTGCCGGTTTCGGTGTCCGTCTCGTCCAGATAAACCGTCGAAGCCGATCTTTCGTGTCGCGTGTCGCGAGCATGGTTGACCCCGAGGTTCGTCGCAATGCGGTACAGCCAGGTGCTGAAGCGGGCCTCAGCGCGGTAGGTCTCGCGCGAACGGTAGATACGAAGAAAAACCTCCTGCGCAAGCTCTTCGGCAACGGCCTGATTATGCACCATGCGGAACATGAAGTGAATGATCGGCTTGCGGTACTTCGCGAGCAGGATATCGAAGGCCGCCATGTTGCCGGACCGCAACTCCAGCATGACCTCGGCATCGGAGAGCAGTGAGAAGTCCCCGCGTGCTACGGCTGCGGCCCGGGAGTGAGCCTGTTCGGGTGTCAGAGCTTCTACGCCAAAGGGACGGTCCACCAACAAGTGCGAGTCTTGCGGTGCATTCAGGAGTCCGGGATGGATCGCAAGCGTTCCCATGTCTTCTGTAACCCCATCTTCCGCCTCAGGTTGCGCGAGATCGTCGGATTCCGCAGGGAATTGCGGATCGTCGGCCTCTATGCGAGATTCTGCGGGAGGAGTCACGGATGTTCGAGAAGACTTCATCAGGGTGTAATTGTATCTTTTGGCTCACGAAGTTAGACGCGACAGAAGGAATCGTGGTTGGCGCACCGGGATAGCAATGCTATGCTGGAGGTCTGGGGCCGCTGCGGTGGGCGTATGGTTCTGGATGCACGATGACGGGCGCATAACTCAGCGGTAGAGTGCCACCTTCACACGGTGGAAGTCGTAGGTTCGAATCCTGCTGTGCCCACCATATAAATCAACAACTTACATGTCCTGTGCGGGGAAGTTGTTACTCCCGGTTGCTCCACTAGAATTCTAAGTTATTGAATTTATTGGCGATAGATCGATTCAGTGTGTCTGCAAATCACAGGTGGTAATTCTTCTGCTTCCTCAGGGAAAAGTGCTTGAACCAGGCGTTGCTGTGTGGAGGTGGCAGAGCACATCCTTAAATATGTTTGACGACTACTTCTTTACGAGCTTAATCGTCACCGGGGTTGAGCCGATACATAGCGCAGAGCTTCACCTATAAGAAATCAATATCGGAGCTGTGACATCGCAGGAGTCAGGAAGCGAGCGTCGCACGGAGTTTAGTGGACATCGCGCAGACCGGGGGGGTGTTGATCAGATCGGTCACCTGCAAGCCAAATCAGGTTCTCTTTTGTACACTTCTGGGTCGCCTTTTCATCGACGAACTACCCATCGCCGCCTCCGGCGGAGGTGCCACCGAATGTCTCAGGTTCAATACTGTTTCCAGAACGATATGTTTTGCGGGACCGATGTCGCCTTCCCTGCGGTCGAGCAATAGGCGGGCTGCTGTCGCACCAAGTTGGTAGCCCGACTGGGAAACAGACGAGAGGGGAGGATTCGTGGTTTCGGCCAAGTCCAGATCATCGAAGCCCATGATGGAGACGTCGTTAGGACAACGGAGGCCTGCTTCGTGGACGGCGAGTAAGGCTCCCAACGCAATCATGTCGTTGCCGGCGAAGATCGCAGTTGGGCGTGGAACCAGGCCTAGCAAAACAAGAGTCTTGGCGTGTCCGCCTTGCTTGTCGTAGCGGGTCTCCTGAGTGTAGTCCGAGGATAGGTGAAGTTTGGCTTCCTTCATGGCGCGTTTGAATCCGACAAGACGCTCTTTTGCATTGGTAAAGTGCAATGGCCCTGTGATCGTTGCCAGTCTGGTGTGCCCCAATTGAAGCAGATGCCGAGTCGCGTTGTAAGCTCCTGCCTCGTTATCTGCAGTGACGCTGTCCCCGCTCCAGTTTTTTGGGAGCCGGTCCACGCAAACAACGCCGGTACCCGCTCGCCGGTAAGACTCCGCTTGCGCGGTAAGATCGCTGAAATTCGATGGGATGACGATGAGCCCGGCAGGTAAATAGGTCCGCAACTCATTCAGATGGATTATCTCTTTGGCGTGATCGTTATCAGTGTTGCAGAGGAGCAGACGATATCCGTTTGAGAATGCCATATCTTCCGCACCGCGAACGACTGCGGGAAAGAAAGGGTTTGTAATATCGGGAATAATCATCCCGATCATGTTGGTTGTGTCGCGTCGCAGGCCGCGCGCCAACTGGCTAGGCTGATATCCAGATGCCTTCACAGCCTCAAGGACACGCGTGCGCTTCGGCTCTCGAACCTTGGCGGTATTGTTGAGTACATGCGAGACCGTACCTAGTGAGACGCCTGCCATCTTGGCGATCTCATGCATGTTGGCCATGACGCATTCTCTCCGTTAGGTTTTAGGAGTTTGGTCGTAAGAGACCGAGATCCAGAGACCTTAGCTTATACCACCTCTAGCCAACAGAATAAACCGCTTCCCACATTCACAAATTTGGTAGGAGATATGAGGTCATACCACAATTATGATCTGTTTATAATCAAATACATATGGTGACTCCAAAATTTATCTCTTGACATTTTGCATCTCTAGTCATTACCTTCATCGACGTTCTATTTGAAAGCTTTCAAAGGAGTCGCAAGATGAAGATTTTTTGTCCGATCAGATCTCTGCTCGTCTCTGTCCTCGCCGTAGGGATGGGCCATACTTTCGGGCCTTCCCTGATGCCGAGATATTTCGTGAAACGACGCGTGTTGATCTCCATGCTCTTTGTCCTCTTGCTTTCTTTAACCGGAGAATCGTGGGCGCAGTTTGCGCAGCGCGGAGGTCTCGCTGGCACTGTGTTCGATTCGACCGGTGCCGTAGTTCCCGGAGCGCAAATCACCCTGCTAGATTTGGCTCAGAGGCAGGAGCGGAAAATCAATGCCGATACGGCGGGCCACTTTGAGTTCGACAACCTCACCGCCGGTCAATATCAGTTGACTGCGACTTTGACGGGGTTCCAAACCGCAAAGTCGGAACCGATCACCGTCAACATCGGTGGCAGTGCTCATTTCGATTTCAAGCTGTTCCCAGGATCCACGACCGAATCCGTTACCGTGACTGCACAGGAGGGTGGGGTCGACACCGAGCGAGCCAGTATCGGTACCGACGTCTCTACGCAGCAACTCGAGGAACTCCCCCTCAATGGCCGCAACTTCACATCCATCGCAGCGCTCACGCCGGGAGTGAGCACCTATCCGCAGGCGAATGTGAACACGCAAGGTACCTATGCTGTGGGCGCGATGTTCGCCGTCGGAGGTACGCAATTCACAGTGGGTGGCGCCTTTGAAGGGTCTCGCGACGGAGGATTCTATGTCAACGGTGTGAATATCAACGACAACTATGAGAGCAGTATCAGCTTCGAGCCTTCTGCCGAAGCGCTTGGTACCGGAACAATTCAAGTCGCAGATTTTTCAGCAGCCGTAGGCCACGATATCTCGGCGCTGACGATGCAAACCAAAGGTGGCTCCAGCAAATTTCATGGTGAAGCTTACGACTTTATCGAGAATGACGCGCTGAATGCGGTAAACCCATGGACGAATGCCAATGCGATTATTACGGGGGCGCCATCCGCTAAGCCGACGCTTCGTCGCAACCAATTTGGAGGCAACCTGAGTGGTCCTATTTTTATTCCTAAACTGCTCCCAGAACTCAAGCAACGATTGTTCTTTTTCGCCAACTACGAAAAATTCATTGAACATGATGGGAATGCGCTCGTGACCGCCTCAGTTCCTTCCGCAGCGGAGCGTACTGGCGACTTTAGCGAGTTGCTAGCTCCTAATCAAAATCCACTTCAACTCTACAATCCGTTCTACACCACCTATGACCCCGTTACAGGCCTAAGTTCTCGGCCCGCGATTGCGGGCAACCGTCTCGATTTGGCAACACGGCCAAATGGTGCTCCTCTTCTAGATCCAGGCGCACTCGCTATCCAGAACGCGCTCTGGCCGTTGCCGAATGTTCCAAACACTCCGAGCAACGAGGTTAATTATGTCTCAACCCAGGGATCGGGGATCTCTAGCTATCACTTCGACACTCGGTTTGACGCCAAGATAACCGCAAATGATTCCATTTTTGTAACATGGTCAAAGTCAAGCGGAGGGAATACGATTACGGGTGGTATCCCGCCCTATCAGGTCCACGACTTCACGAATCAAGATCAGGCATATCTCATAACGGCAAACTACGTACATATTTTCACACCGCATCTCACGAACGAATTCATCTTTGGAGTAGGCGATGGTTCGTTGATCACCATAAGCTCGAGCGAGCAAAGCTTCCTGAATAGCGCAAGCAATCCTTTGAATACACAGTTTCAAAACACTGGCACAGGTGTAACGAAAGGTATTTTCGCTATCGACGTTGGCAACTACGCGACTCCAGGCACAGGTGAGGTGTTTCATGACGAGAACAAGTCCTATCAAATATCCGACAATGTCGATTTCGTAAAGGGGCGACACACTTTATCCGCCGGCATGAATTATTTCCGGAAGAGTGAGATCGACTGGGACGTTCAACGAAATGTGCAATTTGGTGGATTTAGTAGTGGAGGTGGTGCCCAAAGTTATGCCGGCGGCGATCCCATGGCGGACCTTGCAATGGGACTTCCAAGTAGTATGGACGTCCGATATACCGTCCAGGGTGGCAGCCCCACAGCGCCAGACTATAACATCATTTTCCCATATTGGGGCTTTTATGCGAATGACAAATTTCGCATCAATCCGAAGCTGACGATATCTGCTGGCTTGCGCTATGACTTGAGCATTCCGGACTATACACCTAACCCGAGTACGGCCCCTTGTTGCGCAATCTACACGTCAACACCCGAGGGCGGTGTACTCGAATACCCCGGTATTGCCGCTGGCTTGTCGAATCGTTACCTCAAAGCGCCCAAGCTCGACTTCGCTCCTCGACTCAGTATCGCCTATAGTCCTACGCCATCCACCGTTATCCGTGCGGGGTACGGTATCTTCTATGACACCGGAGCCAGTCAGGTTTCTAACAATCTCGGGAACGCGATCTATGGAACCTCTGCGTCAGTTAATTACAACGTCAACAACGTCACACTAGGTGCGTTGCCTGACACGCCAGTATTAAACCTGTCGAACATCTTCCCGGCACCCTTGACGACGACGTTGGGAACATTTCCGGTGTCCACAGCGGTGGGGCAAGGATATGAAGGTGACGGACAGTGGAGCCAGGTCACCTATTACGATCAGAAGTCGACTCCGTTGCCCTACTATCAGCGAATGCTCTTCGATGTCCAACAGCAAGTAGGAGGGCACAATGTTTTCACGGTCTCCTATGTCGGAGCGCAAGGCCGGAAGGGGCAGAACGAGGTAAACACCAACCTTCCCGCCTATCAGACAGGCTGGACCTATGGTGGGGGCGTTCAAGATTCTACTTTCAACGCAGCACGTCCCAATAATTCCGGTAGGTTCGGTGACATTTTTGTTATTCGACCGACCATCAATTCGTTCTATAACGCCGCAATATTCCAGTTCCAGCGCTCCTTCAGCCGAGGTGTTCAGATTACGAGCAGCTACACCTGGGGGAAGACGGTCTCCGACTACCCTGTTGTCAACAACCTCGCCACGAACGCGTACCCGTTTTATGGTGGCGGCGGTCTCGAGTATCCAAATCTAAATAGCCGTGGTGAGTCGACTCAGTCTCATCGCAATCGCATGGTGATCAGTGGGATCTGGGCACCAGAATACGGGAAAAACTGGTCGGCCTTCGCGAGGGTTCCTCTCACGGGTTGGCGAATTAGCGGTATTGCCACATTTGAATCCGGCGATGCTCTAACCGTATCTAACGGCGGCCCGAACCAATCTTGCCCGGCGGCTGACAGTGGCACCCCTATGTGCCCCACCGGCTTCGGTTCCAGCGCACAGGACGGAGCTTCGTTCGATGGGCAGTATGGGGCTGCATTCGATCAGCTAAATATATCGGGCAATCCCAATATTGGTCATGGCCAGAAGAGTCTTTCAAAGCAGTTCAACACGTCGGTGTTCTCAGTTCCTCCTATGAACGTCCGCGGAAACTCAGGATTCGGCACGGTTCGAGGTCCCGGACAGGAGAGGCTGGATCTTTCTCTCGCGAAGACGTTCCCCTTGTATAAGACCCTTCATCTCGAGTTCCGGGCAGATGCCTTCAACGCTCTGAACCACTCGCAGTGGAACAGTGTCGTGACCACGTACCCGAGCGGAAGTGCGCAATATCCGTTCGGTTCGGTGAACGGGGCCGGGGATGCCCGCATTGGCCAGGTAGCGGCGAAGCTGATCTTCTAAGTGGTCGTACCCTGGTAGGCATGGACCAGGGTGCGACCGTTACATTTGTTTCGCTGAAGGGGAATGTATGTATCAGCCGGAAACTTATTTCATCGCCCTCGCACTTATGCTGACAAGCATGTTGTGCTGGGGGTCATGGGCAAACACCGTGAAGCTTTGTCCCGGGTACAGGTTTCAATTGCTTTACTGGGACTTCATCCTAGGATTGCTTGCTGCAGCGATTGTGTGGGGTTCAACTCTCGGAAGCCTTGGAACTGTGGGCAGATCTTTCTATGCGGACATCGCTCACTCTGGCGCGCACCCGATACTCTTCGCCATGGCGGGCGGTGCTATCTTCAACATCGCTAACCTGCTGCTAGTCGCCGCGATCGATATCGCAGGTCTGGCAGTGGCGTTTCCTATTGGCATAGGCCTGGCGCTTGTTGCCGGCGCCATCAGTAGTTACATCATCTCGCCCAAAGGAAATCCTCTTCTCTTATTCGGTGGCATCGCATTTGTTACAGCGGCCATCGTATTCGATGCCGTAGCCTACAGGCTGCGCGAAACAGAACGCCCTGCCATGAGCCGTCGCGGCATCGTCATTAGTTTGATCGCGGGACTTCTGATGGGTATGTTCTACCCCTTCGTCTCGAAAGCAATGACAGGAGAGGGCGCGCCCGGGCCCTATGCCGTGCTGCTATTCTTCACGATCGGCGTGGCGGTTTGCGCGATTCCGGTGAACTATTTCTTCATGCGCTTTCCACTCGATGGCCGTGAACCCGCGTTGATGCGGGGTTATTGGCGAGCGCCCGGCGCCTGGCACTTCTGGGGCGTCGTGGGGGGAGCGATCTGGTGTACGGGGGCGATGGCCAATTTTGTGGCTTCACAGGCCCACATCGTAGGACCCGCCGTCTCCTACTCGATCGGGCAAGGTGCCACCATGATTTCAGCGTGCTGGGGTGTCTTCGTTTGGCACGAATTCAGTGGCGCTCCATCTCGTTCAAAAAATATTCTGATCTGGATGTTTATCTTTTTTCTGTGCGGCTTGACGGCGGTCGCTTGTGCCCCGATCTTTTGATAGCAACCCTGCAACGTTATTTTGAGGAGAAACGCATTGTCCGCGCAAAAGCCAATTGTCGTCGTCGGCAGCATCAATACAGACTTGGTATCGGTCACTAAGAGAATTCCTGTTGTGGGTGAAACTGTCACCGGATCCGACCTTCAGAATCATCCCGGTGGAAAGGGCGCGAATCAAGCCGTCGCTGTAGCTCGGCTTGGCTACCCCGTGCGACTCATCGGACGCTTGGGGAATGATACGTTCGGTGCTGTCCTACGAACTCACCTTGAGGAGGCGGGCGTCGACGTAACCGGTGTCTCTACAAGTGATGGTGCTTCAGGCGTGGCCATGATCGCGGTCTCGGAACAAGGAGAAAATAGCATCGTGCTAGCGCCCGGTGCTAATTCTAAGGTCACTCCTGAGGATATTGATGCAAACATCTCAATTCTGAGAAGCGCTGGCATGGTTCTGGCTCAGCTTGAGATACCACTGGAGACCGTTGAGTACCTGGCCAGCATCTGCGCGCGAGAGAATGTGCCTCTGATTCTCGACCCGGCGCCCGCGAGGGATCTGTCGCCGGACATCTTCAAAAATATTGCATGGTTTACTCCGAACCAGACCGAAGCTGCTTTCTATCTTGGAGACAAACACTCCGAATCAAATTCACAGCCACCCGCCGAAATGGCAAGAGTCTTCCTTTCCAATGGCTGCCGTGGGGTTGTCCTGAAGATGGGGGCCCATGGGACCTATCTCGGGACGCAGGCTGGCCTGGGCAGCTTGGTTCACGCGTTTTCTGTCAATGCGATCGATACTACGGCTGCCGGCGATGCGTTCAATGCTGGCTTCGCTACCGCGCTCATGCTGGGAAAGTCTCCGTTGGACAGTGCGGTTTTCGCTGCCGCGGTCGCTGCCATTTCAGTAACACGTATGGGAGCTCAGCCTTCCATGCCCAGCATGTCAGAGGTAGAGGCGTTCATGAAAGACGAATCGCTCCAAGTTGCGCGTGAAGTTGTTCAACGGTAGTTGTCTTTCGGAAGTTACTAGACATGACGACCGTATCTTCTATGTTCACGCACAAGTGGTCACAATTTACTCGCCCGAAAGGAAGTACGAAATGAAGGCTGAATTCCGAACAATGTTGCGCATTGCCGGCCCGTTGCTTATTAGTGCTGCCTTCGCGGCAAACTCCTATGGACAGCATCCACCTCCACAGGGGCCACTGCTTGCTTCACCGTCGTGCTTAACGATGGCTCCCGTGTGGATGGGAGGCTCCGCGCCTTGCACCGAGTCCACACATCGTGACTGGATCGCCAATATTACGCACTGGCGCAATGAGCGCCACATCTATATCGGGTATGACGGATTCCGCTACGCGCTGCCTCAGCTTCAATGGGCTCAACATAGCTTTATTCAACCGCAGATGATGGTGCAGGACCGCTACTTCTATGATCCTGTCGCTGGCAAATATACCGTTGACCGCTATCTTGATGACCTTGAGAAGCGTTACGGTGGCATCGATGCCGTACTGGTTTGGGCAGTTTATCCAAACGCGGGCATCGACGATCGCAACGAACATGATATGGCGCGCTCCATGCCCGGCGGTGTGGAGGGGTTGAAGCAGATGGTCGCGGATTTTCATCGTCGCGGCGTGAAAGTTCTGTTTCCTATGATGATGTGGGATCAGGGAACCAGAGACCCGGGAACAGACTGGCCGACGGCATTTGCGGAATTTATGAAAGAGATTGATGCGGACGGAGTCAATGGGGACACGCAGGATGGAGTGCCGTTGGCGTTCTCTCTCGCTGCTGAAAAAGTCGGCCATCCGCTCGCGTTTGAGCCAGAACGCGGCCCCGCCGATGAGGGGCTTGCCTGGAACGTGCTTACCTGGGGCCAATACCAATATACGTTTGTTCCTGCGGTGGACAGGTATCGCTGGCTTGAACCCCGCCACCAGGTCAACATTCAGGGACGCTGGGATCGCGATAAAACGGACGCTCTGCAATACGCCTTCTTCAACGGCGAAGGCTGGGAAAGTTGGGAAAACGTCTGGGGTATTTGGAACGGAGTTACTCCTCGCGACGGAGAGGCAACGCGTCGCGTGGCAACCATCGAGCGCGCGGTGGCTCCTTTTTTCGCCAGTCAAGGCTGGGAGCCGCTCTATCCGATGTTGAGGTACGGTGTCTTCTCAAGCCGCTGGCCGCTTGGCGACCAGACAGTGTGGACCATCGTGAACCGCAATGAATATGACATCGAAGGGGCCCAGATGACGATGCCCTACAAGCAGGGTATGCGTTACTACGATCTCTATCACGGCGTCGAACTGAAGCCGGAAATCAAAGGCGAACAAGCTATACTTTCCTTTCCGACTGAAAGTCACGGCTATGGAGCGATCTTCTCAACTTCCGGTGAGCTGGACTCCAGGCTGACAGAACTCATGGTCAAGATGAAGGCGATGACAGCGAAGCCGTTATCGGCATACTCGCACGAGTGGCATTTTCTGCCACAGCAAATGGTCGCTATCGAACCTTCGCCACGCGCCGCATCCGCCCCTGAAGGAATGATCCGCATCGAAGGCGCACAGTATACTTTCCGCCTAGAGGGCCTGGAGATCGAAGGCAGCGACGATGTTGGGGTAGATGTCCAGTATCCCTGGGAAGACAGCCCTCGTCGTTTCCATGAACACACGATGCAGATCAAGCCTTATTTCATCGATAAGTACCCAGTGACCAATGCGGAATTCAAGAAGTTCCGCGATGCTACCCACTATCAGCCCAAGGACAGTCTCAATTTCCTCAAGGACTGGAAAGATGGTTCCTACCCCGATGGATGGGCGAACAAGCCGGTAACCTGGGTATCGATCGAAGATGCGCGAGCATATGCGAAATGGGCTGGGAAACGGCTTCCCCACGAGTGGGAGTGGCAGTATGCTGCGCAGGGCAACGATGAACGCAGGTTCCCCTGGGGAAACTGCGACTGGCTTGCTTCGCGCGGAGGTGGGGCGGGTGCCTGCGCTTCCGATAGTAGCGCTCTGGCGCCAGCTCCTGACAAGGGGCGTACGATACTTCCTCCGAGCGATGTGGATGCGCATCCCCATGGAGCCAGCCCGTTTGGTGTCATGGATATGGTCGGAAATGTATGGCAGTGGACCGACGAGTATGAAGACGAGCACACTCGCGCCGCCATTGTTCGCGGGGGCAGTCACTATCAGCCGCAAGGCTCAATCTGGTACTTTCCTCAAGCCTATAGAAATGACCAACACGGCAAGTTGTTGCTCATGGCTCCTAGTTACGATCGTTCGGGAACCGTAGGGTTCCGAACGGTCAAGGATGCACAGTAGTCAGTTCAATCAAGCTAAAAACACGAATGAGGACGCAGGCTTTCGCTGCTCCCTCATTCGTGTTTCCAATCCTGGCTTTGCTATGCGCAAAGCTGGCCGCACCACGAGCAATCAATCGAACGAGCCGTCACTCCTGGTGAGTACGTGATTGACACCCATCCTTTGCCCTAACTCCTAGTGCTAGAAAGGAACCTGGACTTAGGCGTATTCGGCCGTACCGCTCGCATCTGCAGATTGCTCTTGTTCGGATTTCGCCTCTTGGGTATCGGACTCGGAACGGATTACATGTTTTTGAACGTCTAGCGCCGCGAGGAGATGCGCACGCATCGTCTGTCTGGCCCTTCTCGCATCGCGATTTACGATGCATTCCAGCATTTCATTGTGTGCGGGCATTACTCGTTCGACTAGCCCGCTCTCCTCTGCAACTAGCTTGCGAATCCCAACCAGGAGGTCCTGGATAGAGTCGAGCAACAGCGTGAGTAGCGGATTATGCGCCGTTTGAGCAAGACGTCGATGAAAGTCAGAGTCCTTGGCCGCAAAGAGCAAGGGATTTGCTTTTGCAGATTTCATCTCCTCTAAGATGCGACGAAGATCTTGGATATCTTCTTCCGAAGCATGCTCTGCCGCTAAGCCAATATTCTCCACCTCCAGGAGAGATCGAACCTGATGCAAGTGATTGAGGCTGACATCTCGACCCCAGGAGCGAAGAAACAGATTCAATGGCGCGACCATCTCTTCGTGAGTCAATGCGCGAACCGTAGTGCCTACCCCGTGGCAGGTTTCAAGCAATCCCTTTGCTGAGAGGACGCGCACAGCTTCTCGTAAGACGGTGCGACTAACACCCAGACGCTCAGCGAATTCTCTTTCCGGGGGCAGTTTTGTGCCAACAGCTAGGCGCTCTGAAAGGATTAGTTCCTGGATTTTTTCAACAACCCTGTCGACCAGTGCGCTCTTGTTGCCAACTGTACCGAAACGAAGTTTGGGTACTCGCTTTAATGCTGAATTTGTCATTCGCTGATCCGCATCATCATTTGCCATCATAGAGTCTTCTCAAGCCAAGTCAAGCAAAAGTGGTAGGAGGTCTGACAGTAGAGAAGTCGCTTCCGAAGGTTTCATGCCTTACATTGTCTTCATATTGAGGTATGAGGTAAGAGGTCGTACCTCAATATAAAGTATTTGTAATCAATATTTAATAGATTTAATTGACATATATGTATGGCATGATCTACTATTCGACCGATTTTGCAACTCATCTAGCTTTCATGTTGAAGCCGGTTATGTATTGGGGAGACATGTAGGTACAACCGGAAGAGGTGGGCATCGAACATTGTCCGCGGGTGTGCTCCCAATCACAGCTCGACTGTCCGCACGTGATGGGCTCAGATCGAAAGCGCACCGCGGACCGCAAGGCATGCGCAAACTATTGAAGGGTACTGTGTCCAGCTTGAGGGTTGTCCAAGCAGAGGGCCAAGTCATGATCCTTGCCAACCTCATCTGGCGTAACCCACAACCTCTTGATCTAAGTTTCAAAGGGAGATATATCGATGAATACTAATTGGTGGAGCACAACAATTGTTTCCGCGCTTACGGCTGCGCTTGCCTTGAATATGGGGATATTTCCGCCTGTAACCCACGCAAGCGAAGTGCAAAAAGGACGCCTGGTCATCTCCCAGTCGGAGTACTTGGACCGCGTCAACGCGATATGGATGGGCCAGATGATTGGCCAATTGACTGGCTTGCGTTTTGAACATAAGACGGCCTCCGTGCTTAGTCACACCCCTCTGGTTCATGGACGGGGATTCGCAGAAACCGACGATGATTATTACTACGAGATGGTGGCAATCCGAGCCTTCGAAAAGTACGGAATCAATCTCACGGTGGAGAAGCTAGGAGACCAGTGGCTCGAGAATAGCGCGGGCTCCTGGGGGTCCAGCGCGGAAGCACTTGGCTTGCTTAGGCAGGGAATGAAGGCCCCGGATACCGGAAACCCGCGCTACAACAAATTGTGGTGGACCATTGGGCCGGAGTTCAGCAGCGATGTCTATGGCACTCTTGCTCCGGGTATGCCCAATGTCGCAGCCGAGATGGCTCGTCGGTTGACTCATGTAAATGGCTATGCCGAGGGAACGGACGGCGCCGTATTCATCTCTGGCATGATCAGCCTGGGCTTTGTCGAGACAGATACCAAGACTATCATTCGCAAAGCCGCAAGCTTGATATCGCCTTTGTCTCCGTATCGTCAGTCTCTGGATATGGTGATTTCCATGGCCGACGCAGGAAAGTCGCCGGAAGAGATATCTCGTGTCATCAATGAGCGCTGGGGTATCGAATATCCGGCGACCAACAATGCAGTCGTGAACGGATCGATAGTAGCTATAAGCGTATGGTTCGGAAACGGCGATTTTGCAAAGACGGAAAACCTTGCGTTTACCATCGCCGATTATGCGGATACCGACTGCAACGCAGCGAATGCCGCGTCCGTCATCGGTGCGATGCATGGAATGGCCGCGATGCCAGCGGAGTTGGTGGCTTCTTTCAATGATCGGGTTCAGGGCGCTACCATGGGCGGCGTTGCCCTAACGCCGCCGGTTGACGAAAGCATCCGGGTCCTGGGAGATCGGACGGCAAAGATTGGGGAGAAGATTCTTCTCGCGCACGGAGCTAAACTCGAGGGCAATAACCTTGTCATTGCTATACAGCAACCCGTCACCCAGGCGCCCGAGTTGTTCAAACTGTCTGACTTTACCAAATGGTGGGGCCCGGAATGGTCTCTGGAACGAGCTGGATTTGGCGGAGGTACCGGGGGAATTAGAGGAATCCGCGGCGCCACTTTCTTAAACGGAGATATCCTGTCGGTCTTTCCCCGAGATGAGGTGCGCGGAGCGCTTCTGCGTCAGACAGTTAAACTAAGCGACAGCCCTTCACTCGATTTCGACGCGGGCGTCGACCCTGGCCGAACCTGGCACTTGCAGGTTTATGTCAACAACGACAGAGTCCTCGACAAATTGATAGAAGGTCCAGCGCCGACGCACCCAATGCGAGAGCCCCCAATCGTGATGCCGATGGGGGGGGCACCACCGGGGATACATATTGATGGGCCTCCGGATACGAAGACAATTGACGCAGCGCGCCACTGGGAGCACATCCATCTGGATCTGAGCGCGTATAAGAAACAGTCGGTCGTCATCCGGCTTTATGACCTCATTCTGGTACCAGGTCACGAAGCAGGAAATTCGTACTGGAAAAAGCCTCAACTTCAATAGATGTCATCCCGAAAAGGGATGACATGCACTATGTGATCGGCGGCATGATAGTCTATGCCGCCGATCACTGATTAGCAGTCCGCTCTAGGATGCACGAGCTTCCCCGGGTGGCTCAAGGAGCAATTTCGTGGCCGCACCCAATGAATTTGAAGTTCGGCATGCAGAGGCAGCGGAAATCTTTTTTGACGCACTGAAGGCATGCGACATCGCATCTTCCTTCGATCGACGCATCCGATTTGAGGGAGATGTATTGCATCGTCTGGCGGCTGATGGCACCAGTTCGTCGACGATAGATATGAATAATTTCAAACAGATCTTTGTCGTGGCTCTGGGCAAGGCGGCGGGGCCGATGCTAGACGCGTTGTTGGATCGTATGAAGCGACGAACGGGGCTTGGTGGAATCTATTGTTCGAACCAACCTCCGAAAGGCGAATATAGCGAGATCCAGTTTTTTGAGGGTGGCCACCCGGTCCCGAATGAGGCCTCGTTTGCCGCGGCACGTGCGGCCCTAACACTCCTGAAAACAGCACAGAAAGACACGTTGATCTTCTTTCTAATTTCGGGAGGTGGATCTGCGATGTTCGAACTGCCACTAGACTCGCAGATCACGCTAGAGGAGACAATTACGTTTTATCAAGTTCTGCTCGGTTCGGGTGCTCCAATCAACGAGATGAACACCCTGCGAAAACACTTCTCCGCCGTTAAAGGTGGACGGTTGGCGCTGGCTGCACGGGAAGCCACCAAGGTTAATCTACTGTTGCCTGATGTACCTCTGCAGTCGCTAGACGCGCTATCTTCTGGCCCAACATTCCCCAATAGGTCGACTTTGGTGGAGGTGCGCGAGTTGATGGATCGGTATGCTTTGGTCCCCAAACTTCCCGAATCAGTGCGCAGGTTTTTTGATAGGCGAGACCCTGTGGCTGGGCTTTCCCAGAATGAGGGTTTCTTATCATGCTCTCTGAGCAATGAGGGGGAAGAACTCACGCGACCTCCGGAGCCAAGCCCTTCTTTAAGCGATAGCGATGAAGTGTTGCGGGATTCGTGGTTCGAGATACTGCTTTCGAGCCATGACTTGTTAGAAAATGCCCGCGCAATCGCTGAGAAGGCCGGCTATTACGTGGTTGTGGACAACACCTGCGACGATTGGGATTATGCAGAAGCGGCTCGCTACTTACTGGATCGCTTTCATGCGCTACGTGGAAGGTACCCACGATTTTGCTTGATCTCAGTGGGAGAAGTTACGGTGACCCTGAAGGAGAGGCCCGGCTTCGGCGGGCGAAATCAGCAGTTTGTGTTGCAGTGTGCTCTAGAACTGGATCGACATCAAGGACAGCGGCTTATTGTTCTGAGCGCGGGCTCGGACGGAATAGACGGGAACACTCAGGCGGCAGGAGCAATCGCGGACGTGACGACGGTTGCACGTGCGCACGCGCTAGGTTATGACGCTGAAGCATCACTGGCGGCATTCGACGCCAGCCCGCTCTTCGCTGCGCTAGGTGATTTGGTTGTTACGAAATCCACTGAACAGAACCTGAGGGATCTCCGGCTTTTGATCGGCGAATTCTGAGTCCATATCAAGATTGTTGTTACGGATCTTCAAACTCTTCAATCATTGTCGATATTTCGCATGCGTCTTATTGGTGTGAGGTATGAGGTAATACCACTATGTTATAGTGTTGAAAATAAACATTTTGATAGTGATGTTTTGACACTAATACATTGTATTGATTAGTATTCACGAATTGTAGGACACCCGGAAACTTCCAACCGGATTTTTGCGCCGCTCAGAGCTCCTAACGCGCCGAGACCCAATGGGCGAAGTGTTCGTTTGAGGAGCCGCCCGAAATTGGATGAGTTTTCGGTGTCTATGAAGTGTAAGACCAGAAAGGTCGGTACCTGTGACGGACAAATCCGCAATTTGGATAGGAAGCGACCACGGTGGTTTTGAACTGAAATCGCAAATTGCCGAACATCTCGAGAAGAAGGGAATTGCGGTTCACGACGTTGGCTGCCACTCGGAGGAGATCGTCCGCTATCCCTATTATGCTGCACAGGTCGCCGAAGCCATTGTGAAGAAAGAAGCGAGCCGAGGAATCCTGATTTGTTCAACCGGAATCGGGATGAGCATCATCGCTAATAAGTACAAAGGAATTCGGGCGTCACTCTGCACAAGTGTGCATATGGGCAAGATGACCCGAGCGCATAACGATTCGAACTTGCTTTGTCTTGGCGGAAAAATTACTGGGGTGCCAGAGGCATTGGAAATTCTCGATGCGTGGCTCGCGACACCTTTTGAGGGCGGCCGCCATGAGATTTCGCTCGGTCTAATCGGCGAGGCCGAGAGGGCAATCTCGAATTGCGGAATGTGGGAGCCGGTGGATCCGATGAGCGATCCCGAGAAACAGACATGAAAAGAAAGGTCCTCCGAATAAGCCACTCTTTTCTACTCCATTTTGATTCCGGCGCATAGCGCGGAATAACAGAGCGTCGAAATGCTCTCACGCCTTCGGCAATAGCTTCCTATGGTGTCAGCTGATCTCACGGCTCTAAAGACCGAACATAGGTACAGAAAGCAGTCCTCGATCCATCGATAACAGGAGTCAGTGACGATCCAGATCATGAGCAACGAGAAAGTCGCAACAGGAGATTGGCAATGAAAATTGGGTTAGCTGTTTCAACGAAAGACGCGCTCCCAAGTGCATATGTTGTATACCGCGACGACCTCGGCAGCTGTATCGATCGCTGCGCTGAACTGGGATACGACGGGGTTGAGCTTGCGTTACGTGACGCGTCACAGGTGGATGTGCAACGAATAAAGCAGCGACTGGCGGCGACTGGCCTCGAAATTCCTTGCATTTCAACCGGTCAGGTTTTCGCAGCAGATCACCTTTATTTCACACATCCTGATGGAGCGGTTCGAACTCGTGCCATCGAACGAATCATTGACATGATCCGTCTTGCGTCAGAGTTCAATGCGAAGGTGAACATAGGTCGAGTCCGCGGTACGATTCACTCCGAAGACACCCTCGACGCGGCCAGCCGACGTTATATCGACTGTGTCTGCCAGTGCGCTTATATCGCCGAACCACTTGGTGTGGAGTTACTTGTGGAACCCGTGAATCGATATGAAGTGAACTTCATCAACAATTGCGCTCAAGGCATTGAGCTTATCCGCGAATCAGGTCTGCGATGCGTGCGGTTGATGCCTGACACCTTTCACATGAACATCGAAGATGCATCGTTTCGCGATGCGTTCCTGGCAGCTCGCGACTTCATAAGCTATGTTCACGTAGCCGATTCAAATCGTCTTGCACCAGGATGGGGACACGTTCCGCTCGACGAAATCTTTCAGATCCTCGGCGAGATTGGCTACAACGATTGGATAACGGCTGAAATATTACCTGAACCCAATCCAGACGCGGCCGCACGGCAGGCGATTAAATTTCTGCGTTCCCGATTTTCCCGAGACGTTATCCCTCTGGCCACTACCGTCGCCTAAAGAATTCGAACCCCGCCAAGCCGAAATGCGCCTGCAAAGCCTCTCAACCCCGTATCTACTTAGAGAAACCCAGTGATATCGAAACGCATTCCGAACCTACGTTGGTGGATCGCCGGGTTACTCGCTACTGCGAGCGCGCTAGCCTATGTGGACCGGCAGACTCTGCCCGTGGTCATCGGAGAGATTCAAAAGACCATACCCATCACAGATCAACAATACGGCAACTTGCAGTTTATGTTCCTCCTTGCGTATGGGGTGATGTACATCGTTGGCGGCAAGCTCACGGACATGTTAGGAGCGCGTTGGGGGTATTTCGTCATCATCGTATGGTGGTCGGCGGCCAATCTTATGCAAGGAGCAGTCTCGAGCGTATTTGGCTTGGGAATTGGACTCTTCTTGCTGGGGCTCGGCGAAGGCGGGGCCTTTCCTGCGGCGGCCAAAGCTATCGCTGAGTGGTTTTCGGCGAAAGAAAGATCATTGGCCTTTGGGATCTTCAATGCGGGATCCGGTTTCGGCGCCACGATCGCGCCGCCTTTGATTGCGGTGATTGTGCTGCGGTTAAATTGGCGCTGGGTATTTTTCATCACCGGTGCAACGGGGTTCGCCTGGGCGGTCTGTTGGCTCGGACTGTACTATCCTCCAGCGCTGCATAAAAGACTTACAGATCCCGAACGAGACTTTCTAGCTGAGGCCATTCCCGCAAAGATGGTTGGGAGCCCCTCCTTGTCTTGGACTGACCTCCTTCGTTTGCGGCAAGTCTGGGGCCTAGTAGCAGCCAGATTCTGCTCCGACTCGGCATGGTTTTTCCTGATCTTTTGGTTGCCCAAATATCTGGCCGACGTACGCCATCTAAATATCAAGTCAATCGGATATTTCGCTTGGATTCCTTACGCCCTAGCTAGTTTAGGCAGCTTGCTGGGAGGGTGGTTATCGAGCTACCTCGTCAAGCGCCGGCTCTCCGTTGATGCCTCGCGAAAAATATGTCTGGGCATTAGCGCTGCCTGCATGCCCCTGTCACTTTTGATCACTGTATCGCCATTGTCCGTCACAATTGTCTTCTTCAGTCTGGCGATGCTTGGCCATCAGTGTTGGTCCACGATCATGCAGACCCTTACGGCGGACATGTTCCCTTCATCCAGTGTCGGCTCTGTTGCGGGTTTGATTGGTGCTGCAGGAGCTTTCGGCGGGATGCTGTTCAATATCTTCGCAGGCGCGCTGCTCACTGCATATCACAGTTACACCATCGTCTTTGCCATCACGGGTTTATTGCACCCACTAGGATTCATCATCATTCTGCTGGTTGTGCGCAAGATCACACCCGTTATCAACCCCAAGATTTACGAAACGAAGGGAATTCCAATTTAAGACTATGGCCGTTGACGACAAAGATAAATGGAAGAACCGAAATGAGGATGACATGAATGGATACACATCTGAGCCATCGAGGAAACTGTACGCGTACGGAACAAGGCACACTCCCGAAATGATCCGAGACTTGTCCCTGCGTGCTTATGAGTATCGAACTCATGTCCTCCGCATGGTCTACGAGCGCAAGAGCGGTCACATTGGCGGAGCGTTTTCGATTGCGGAGATTCTGACGGCTCTCTACTTCCACCAACTGCGATTGGACCCTGAAAGGCCAGGGTGGGATGACCGCGACCGACTAGTGTTTTCAAAAGGCCACGCGTGCGCGATGCTTTATACGGTTCTTGCCCACCGCGGGTACTTCCCAGTAGCTGAACTGAGTACATTTCGCGCATTGAACAGCCGTCTGCAGGGTCACCCGGAACCAGCGAAAACTCCTGGAGTGGAGGTTGCTGCCGGGCCTCTGGGCCACGGCGTTGCCATAGGGGCCGGAATGGCGCTGGCCGCCCGCATAGCGGGGTCTCGCCGCAAGACCTATGTCGTTTTGGGCGATGGCGAACTCAACTCTGGGGTGATTTGGGAAGGCCTAATGGTGGGAGCCAAGTTCGGCTTGGACAACCTCACAGTCATCGTCGACTATAACGGCGTTCAGCAAACCGGAATGACGAAAGATGTAATGCCGACCGAACCGATTACTGATAAGTGGGCTGCTTTCAACTGGCACGTAATCGAGATTCACGGGCACAATATGGCCGCAATTTTGGACGCTCTCGATCTCGCGGATGAGATTCACGGACGACCGGTAGTAATTATTGCCCGCACCACTAAAGGCAAGGGAGTCAGTTTTATGGAGCACCTGCCACAGTGGCATGGGGGGATTCCGAGTGAGCAGCAATTCGAACAAGCGTTAGTCGAGTTGCGAGAAGGAGTTGAGCAATGGCAAGCCTGATTAGAAACCCATTTGGCCAGCCCATCATGATGCGTAGGGCCTACGGCGATGCCTTGGTGGCACTGGGACACGCTCGCAAGGATGTGGTCGTGTTGAGTGCCGACGTTAGCAGTTCGGACTACAGCAACATGTTTGAGCAGAGTTTCCCTGATCGTTTCTTCAACGTTGGGATCGCTGAGCCGGCACTTGTAGATGCTGCGGTTGGATTAGCGAACAGTGGGTTAGTTCCCATCGTGAATACCTTTGCTTTCCTAATCGCGACGCGAGCTTTGGAGATGGTACGGACTCACCTATGTTATGGCCAAGCCAACGTCAAACTAGCAGGAGCATACGCTGGGCTGTCTGACTCCTTCGACGGGCCTACGCATCACTCCATCACGGATATCGCTATCTTTCGTAGCCTCCCGCGAATGACTATCGTCGTGCCTGCTGACTCGTTATCTGTGACGAAGCTATTGCCGCAGATAGCAGCATGGGAAGGGCCGGTCTACCTCCGGTTATGTCGCAACGAAGTGCCGCAGATCCACACGGATGATTGTGACCCGCAGATAGGCAAGGGGATCACGTTGGTCGATGGCGATGACGCCACAATTATCGCGTGCGGTGTGCTGGTAGCTCGATCACTTCAGGCGGCCGAAGTACTACGCCACGAGGGAATTAGCACGCGTGTCGTAGACATGCACACAATCAAGCCGCTTGATGTTGAGTTGGTCGAATCCTGTGCGCGTGAAACGGGTGCGATCGTCACTGCGGAAGAGCACACTATTGTCGGCGGTCTCGGGGGTGCCATCGCAGAATGCCTTGCAGACGTTTGCCCCGTTCCGGTGGAGAGAGTGGGCCTTGATGACACATTTGCCGAATGTGGACCCTATCTTGATCTCTTGGATAAATATGGGATGAGCGTAGAAGCGATCGTTGGCGCGGTTCGCCGCATCCTCAATAGAAAGTCAGCAAGCAGGAAACTTGAGAACCATTCGGAGGCGACCCAAAATGCCTAAATTTGCAGCCAATCTTTCGATGATGTTCAACGAGGTGCCGTTTCTTGAGCGGTTCGCCGCCGCGGCCAATGCGGGATTTACAGGTGTCGAATATCTGTTCCCCTATGAGTTTCCTACAGAACTCATAGCGGCGGAACTCAAGACAAATGCTTTGGAAAACATACTGTTCAACCTGCCTCCGGGAGACTGGGCGTCAGGAGAGCGCGGTACAACCTGTCTGCCGGGTCGTGAAGAAGAATTTCGTGCTGGGGTAGCGACCGCAATTGAATACGCGAAAACCTTGAACACTCCGAGGCTTCACGCCATGGCGGGTGTTGTGCCGCAAGGGATCAATCCAACGGACGCTAAGGCCGCGTATGTCGCCAATCTCAAGTTCGCTGCAACTGAACTTGCGAAGCATAACTTAACCCTTTTGATTGAAGCTATTAATACACGCGATATTCCGGGTTTCTTTCTTAACACGCAAGCCCAGGCGTTTGACATTCTTCAGGAAGTAAACGCCGAGAACCTGATGCTGCAGATGGATCTCTACCATATGCAGATCATGGAAGGCGACTTGGCTATCAAGCTCAGCAAGTATGCCGCACGATGCGGCCATGTACAGGTGGCTGGGGTGCCTAAGCGTAACGAGCCGAACACCGGTGAGGTTCACTATCCGTTTCTCTATGACCATCTAGATGCGATCGGTTATAGCGGCTGGATTGGATGCGAGTATCGTCCGGCGGCCAATACGACCGACGGTTTGAGCTGGTTCAACGAGATGCCGACCCTCAAAAGACAGAAGTAACAACGACCTAAGGAGAACAACGCTATGGCTGAAATCAGATTTATTGGTTTAGGCATTATGGGTGGTCCGATGTGCCGGAACCTGTTGAAGGCTGGACACAAAGTGGTCGTCTACAACCGTTCTCCCGGCGCCATCGATCGCCTCGTTGAACTCGGAGCTGCACGTGGCGAATCCTCACGCGATGTCGCCGAGAGATCAAGCATAGTCATCACGATGATGCCTGATGGACCTGAGGTAGAAGAGGTCATTCTCGGTACTTGTGGCGTCCTTGAAGGAGCAAAGCCCGGCTCGACGGTAATTGATATGAGCTCGGTCAATCCGCTTATTTCACAAAAAATAGGTGCGAGTTGTGCGGCTAAGAAAGTCCGATTCCTAGATGCCCCGGTCAGTGGCGGAGAACCGAAAGCTGTTGATGGAACACTCGCAATCATGGTTGGAGGCGAAGCATCTGTATTCAAGGAAGTGGAGCCGGTACTGCTAGCCATGGGATCTAGCGTTACGCTCACAGGACCTATTGGCGCTGGGAACTTCGCCAAGCTGGCCAATCAGATCATTGTGGCTTGTAATATCGCCGCCATGGGGGAAGCATTCGTGCTGGCTACACGAGCGGGATTAGATCCCAATATTGTCCTCGACGCCATCAAAGGCGGCTTGGCAGGGAGTACCGTTCTCAATGCCAAAGCTCCTATGGTGATCAGCCGCAACTTTAAACCAGGATTTCGAATTCGGTTGCATCAAAAGGATCTTCGAAACGCCTTGCAAGCTGCCGAGTCGATGAAGGTCAGTCTGCCACTTACCAGCGCAATACAGCAGATTTTGATTGCGCTCATGAACCAAGGGAAGGGTGATTTAGATCATTCCGCGATTGTCACATTTGTCGAAGAGATGGCGGACATTCAAATTACACAACCGGCGGTTGGATAGCGTAAGAGGCGCCATCTCAGCATGGTCTGCCGATAGACGACGATAATGGTTAGTTTTGCCAATGGAATCTCCAATCGTAGATGAGTGTGCATATTTCAAATCCGAGCGAGAAAAAGCACTCGGAGCCTGTGCATATCTTCCCAAAATGCGAATGCGTCTCAAATCTGGCGGAGATCGATCTGAAGGCAATCACAACCGGAATCGTCTCGTGTCCCAACTGCGATTGATCCGGGCCGATTGAAATCTGGGTGACGGACGGCGAAGATTTATTTTGACCCAATGGATATTTGCCACAAAAATGCCACAAAGCCACAGCACACCATGTGGGCGTGGGTTGGTACGTGGGGAACCCAACCTGGCTTAGCTTTTTTCGGCCCATTCTCAACCGTCCCTCAGATCGCTGTGCCTGTCTCTTTGTAATGATTTGAACTTGCGAATAGATCTCAAGTTTGAATCGGATACTTGGATGACGCGTGAGCTCCTGAACCACCTTTATGTTCTCTTCATTTGCGAAGTTACCGATGACCTCCTCGGAACTCATGGGATGTCGTCAGAATGGCGCATCCATGAGTCCAGTCATGATTAGGTGATTTGTCGATCGGAAAAGCGGACAGCTAGTGGTGAGGCAAAGTCATAAAAGGTTCCTCCAGATCTGAAGCTTCGTAAGGCTCAGCGGCATTCAAAATGTGAGACGTCCGCCGAGCTGAATGATTCGCGAAAAACCTAGCTGAGAAGTAACAGCGCCCGCCGTTGCATTGCTTGCTGCGGGAGTGTAGGACGCCGATGTGAGGCTGCTGCTACTAAACGTGAGGATATTCCCGGGCTGACCGAACTCCGGGGTATTGAAGACATTGAGGGCCTCGGCGCGGAACTGGAAGTTCACCCTTTCCGTTACCTTGAAGTCTTTGTTGATCGAAAGGTCCGAGTTATTAAATCCCGGCCCATAGCAACTCAGCGTACGCGGAGCATTGCCATACGTGTAAGGAAGCGCAGGGGAGAACGCATTCAGATTAAAATATGGTTTGTTGAGGCCAGGCGATCCCCCGAGACGGCTCTGTGGTCTGCCTGAGTAGCAGGGATTCGCTCCGGGAAGTAGGTTGGGACGCTGATTTGTTCCACCGACCCCTGTTGTTCCGAATGCTCCGGCACTGAGATTCGTCTGCACAACAGGCAGCGGACCACCGTTCTCCACGATCGTCTCATCGTTGATCTGCCATCCCCCAATGAGTCCATTCACAAACCGATTCGCGCCGCCGAAGACCTTCTTCCCGCGTCCGATCGGCAGATCGTAGGAAGCGGCCAGGGTAAAGCGGTTAGGCATGTCGTTGGTCGCACGAGAGTATTCCGCGTTTGTGTTGTAGTTGTCTTGCGGTCCAGGAGAGCTTGAACTCGGATTCGGATTGAGCGTGTTGAGTCCAGCAACGGGCGAGCCATACAGATTGTCCCAGTTCGAAGACCAAGTGTAAGCGGCCAGTACGGTCAACCCTCTGCGAAAACTCTTCTGGATCTTTACATCCAGCGCGTTGTATTGGCTTCGTCCAATACTCTCGGTTACCGTCACAGCCTGAAACTGGGGAAATGGCAGTAAGGTTTGGCCTTTTGCCACTGTCGGCTGCGCGATGATGCCGAAGGGAGTTGAGGGGTAGCCTCCAACGGTCTTCGCATAGTAGGGATTGGTGACCTTCGCCGACAGGTTCGTCGTTCCGCCCGCATACGAAGCCAGCACGTTATCCGGGATCTGGTTAATGTTCACCGGGTCCGGAAAGTTGCGGGAGTGGGCTCCGACATAACCGATCTTGAGAGCGATGCCGCTCGGAAGTTGTTGTTCCACATCCAGCGAATACTGCTCCACAAACGGATAGCGCAAGCCGAAACTTGAAACTGCTACAGAGCCTCCGACGCCAGTCAACGGCCCAAGTGAGGTTCCCGTGGGCGCCAGGAGTTGTGCGTTGAACGGGTTGGAAAGATAGGCATTCGCCCCTACCGCAACCGGCCCCGTGGCGTTGCCGGGAGCATAGCTTGTGGTCTGCGTGAAGCCGGTAGACGCAGGCGTGAGTCCTACCGCCGCGTAGAAGACACCGAAGCCGGCACGAACGACAGTGCCCGGTTGAACTTCGTAACTCACCCCGGCGCGAGGCGAGAACTTCGTGTGGCTAAGGTCCCCTGAGTGCTTCGAATAGCCATCTAGTCCCGCAAAGGCAAGAGCGCCATGGGTCGCGATATCTCCGTTGGCTCCGGGAAAGGAGTATGCGACATTTGGGTCGAAGCCAACGGTGTATCGATTGTTGGATTCGCTCTGCCCTTGTTCGTATTCGTAGCGCAGTCCCAGGTTAGCGGTCAGTTTCTCCCCCAGGCGAACATCGTCCTGAACATAGGCTGCATGATAGTGCTGATTCATGTTGAGTCCTACCGCATTGATCTGAACACTGGCGGTTGATGGAAGGCCAAGTAACAGGTCGGCAATTGCATTCGGTCCATTGCCACTACTAGGCGCTCCGCCACTCTGGGTCGTGTATTGCCCATCGAAGGTAAACGAGCCATTTCCGTTCGTCTCCGGGGAGGAGAAAGATGTGAGGCTGCGAAACACGTATCCGGTCTTGATGTTGTGTTTGCCTATCGTCTTGGTCAACCCTACGATCAAATTGCGTGATGTCTGAATAGTCGGTCCGGTGTTGGCTGCGCCAAGCGATGCTGCCTGTGTTACGTTCGCCAGGGTGATAGTCGGAAACGTCTTCGACTGCAGCTGATCTACATATCCAGCAGGAAAGCCTGTGCCGCCAAATCCGTTCGTCTGATTGAAGCCATTGCTATATTGCGGGTCCGTTGAATAATAGCGGTTGAATCCATAGCCCACGGTCAGAAGTGTGGTCGGATTGAGAGTAACTATATTGTTCACGGCCGTCGCATCGATATATCGAGTCAACACCCCTTGACTTGCGGCAACGGTTTGTAAAATGCTCCCGTTTGGCTCCTGCGTTGCAAGATGAACATAAGAAGCCGCAGCGGACCACCACGGGGCGAAAGCATGGTCGAGCTTTCCGACATACTCGTCGCCGCGCGTCTTGTAGTCATCAGATCCAAAGTAGTTCGCATGGCTACCGTCGTAGGCCTGGCTCGTGGTTGGAAGCGGAAATGAGTTCACGATCGCCTGCCCGATGGGATTGATGTAATTAGCGGGAATCACGTTGGGCTTGGAAACACCATTGATTGTTCCAGAGAGAACCGCGGTCCGATTACCATTCACAAAGGGCTGGGTTGGATCATAAAGCGGTAAACCGATATCTGCGCTGAAGTCGCCGGCCCGTTCCGCAACCGTCGGAACATAGTACTGGGTAGTTGTGCTCACGAAGGGTTGAGCCTGCCGATAACCTTCTTCCGTTACCCAGAAGAAGGTGTTCTTCAGATAGCGATTCTTGTTGCTGAATGGCAGTGGGCCGCCAAAGGCGCCAGCGTATTGGTACGTCGTGAAATTGGGCCTCGGAGCTGGCGGAGATTGAGAGACTCCCGAACTATTCGTGTATTGGTTGTGATTATTGAACCAGGTATTGGCTGCCCAATCAGTCTGCCGGGTGAGGCCAAATAGCACACCGTGATATGTGTCTGTACCAGACTTCAACGATGTATTGAAAACTCCTCCGCCAGTTCGACCCATTTCGGCGTCATACGTGTTCGCCTGCACCTTCACATTGGATACAGCCTCAATGGAAGGAACAAATGTAACGCCTCCAGTTGATGTCGAGATTGGAATTCCATCGACGACATAACTATTTGCGCCGATCGGAGCTCCGGACACCGATACGGAAGCCGTGCCGTTTTGATCTTCGAAACGCACGAAACGGGGATCACCTACCGGCGTCACATTGTTGTCCAGCTTGTCGAGGATGAATGGATTGCGTCCCAGGTTTGGCAGATCCTGGACCTGCTGCTCGGAGAAAAGCTGCCCTCCGGAAGCGGTCGCAGTGTCGATCAGAGGCTCTGCAGCCGAAACATTCACCGTCTCACCTACCGTACCCACCTCAAGCTTCTCGTCAATCGTCGCTGTCGCACCGAGCTCGATGACGACATCCTTTCTCTCAGTCTTTTTGAAGCCCGAAGTCGAGATTGCGATTGTGTACGTCCCGGGATCTACCGCAGTAAAGAAGTAGGCCCCTGACGCGTTCGAACGAGTAGAACGGTCGAGATGAGTTTCCGAGTTGATTAGCGAGATGATGGCATCAGAGACTACAGCTCCTTGAGCATCCGTCACACGTCCTCGCACACTCCCATAGTTTGTCTGAGCATGTACAGATAGAGTACTAGCCATAAATAGTGTCAAGATGCTGGAGCGTACAGCAATATAGATACCTGGTTTCCAATGAACAGCTTTTAGCATGTTTTCTCCAACGTCTTCCGATTGCAATGCTGTTTGCGCCAAAGAGAGACATCTCGTCCCCAAACGGGCGGTTCCCGGTATGAAGGCACGCAGTGTTTCTCGGTCCGTTCGTTGGCCGGTAAGATAACGACTCAACACGTGTCTACAGAGCAGGCCCACTATGCGGGGCAAGCGGGCCACAGAGATATGGGAATCAAACGAGTAGCTTGTGGATCAAGCCATCAACGACACACATGCCCTGTCCCACCAGTGAGGAGATTGGAAGCTGGGACAACAATAACGGCCTTGTACGAATATTCGGCGCATCTCAACCAATCACATAGCACGATGATCATCTCGCCCGATATCAGGAGAGAAACGTGGACTCAGCTAACGAGTGAATTATTTAGGAGTGGAGAGTGATAACCCTGAACACTGTTGAGCCTGAATCAGGCCGCCAGTATCCGGATGTGGCTCAGCGTCAACTGCTCTCCGGAGACGGAAGAGCAACAACGACAAGTAAAGAATGGTTGAGGAGCCATGTATGGAAAGATATCTGGTGGCGGGCTTAAGGTCAAGATCAGAATGACTAACATTAGTCTCCAGCGTGACGCGATGGGCGATCTCTCCAATGCCAACTTTAGTTATCCAAGGTGGAGAAACTGCGTTACAACATGCGATCGATATAAAGAGTGCTCTGTAGATGATCGATTTCGTGCATTAAAAATGCGGGTATACCTTTTCGAAAGGTCAATGCCCTGAGTCTCTCCTCGATTGACGCCCCTTCGGCTGATAGATAGCATCTACACATGGTTACAGTTCATAACTCCCGCGATTGTTGTCGTTTGTATTCTGTGGCGGGCGGAGCGTGGATACATTTCATCCGGAGTCATTGACTTCAGTCGACTTGCATAGCGATCTTCAAATCCCGCTCAGGCTTGGTGCCGGGTGGGTTTTCTTTTTAACCTGAACCCGATGAGGTGAGCTTCCTCATCTTGCCGCTTGCAGTGTTCTTGTGTTTTTCTGAATCGCGCTCTGGAGGGTTCATGCAGCGTTTCTCTTTCTTCGCCCTGGCAGTTTTGCTCGTCGGGTCCACGGTAGCTGGAGCCCAGCTTCCTACGCACGCCTCGAACGAGCAGATCTTACGCGCGATTCATCAAGCGAACGACCTACTTAACGTGAGCGAGCAGGCGTGGGTGGATAAGGCTTATTGCTACAACTGCCATCACGAGGCGATCAAGTTCCGGCTGGATCGCCTGGCAACGGAGCATGGCATTGCGGTCGACCGTGCCGCGGCGAACACGAATCTGCGGAAGACGCTTGGCCTGAAGAGTATCGAGGCGATCGGAAGCCTGGACTATGCAGTGCAAGGTACCTATTTCGTCGATGCGCCGATCGTGGATGGTATCCAGCTGACCTCGCTTCATGATCTCGGTGTGCCGGGAAACTTATATCTGGCTGCATACGCGAAGCGAGTGGAGCGCTTACAGACACCCGCAGGCTACTGGGTAACTTCGGATCGGCGGCCTCCTGAGTCTGAGAGCTATTTCAGCGCCACCGCCTATGCAATTGAGGCAATTCGCGACTACTTGCCGACGCGGATCGCAGTGGAAAAACGAAAGGTCATAGGGCGGGCGAAGCAGTGGTTGCTTACGGCAGCCCCGCGCGGGACCGAGGATGAGAGTATGCAGCTATTCGGCCTAAAGTCCTCGGATGCTTCGCAGAAGGAGATTGAGCCGATTGCAAGGCGGCTGATCAAAGAGCAGAGAGAGGACGGCGGATGGGCACAGATTCCAACGCGTGACAGCGACGCGTATGCCACAGGGCAAGCACTGGTCGCTCTGAATGAGTCCAGGGCTTTGAACGTAAAGGACCCCGTATACCGGCATGGGGTTGAATATCTCCTTAAGACGCAGGCTAAAGACGGTTCATGGCATGTAAAGACACGGCTGGTCGCTCCGGTTGAGTTGAGTCCGCCTCCCTTTGATTTCAAGTTTCCTTATGACGACGACTATGTAATCTCTGTTTTCGGTACGGAGTGGGCCACTCAGGCGCTCTTGTTGACCCAGCCGAAGGTGAATGTGACAGTGCCACTCTACACGGCATCGGACGACAGTGGGCTCTTTCCTACTGGCCCTCAACCGGACAACACATGGATTGAGTCGGCACTCTTCGGTACCACGCAGGAGTTGAAGACACTGCTCGACAAGGGACTAAGCGCAAATGCCACGACACCGGGAGGAACTCCTCTACTGCAATTGGTGGCGACCGATGCTGGGAAGACGAAGTTGGTTCTGGAGCGCGGCGCGGCGGTGAACACCCGAACAAAGAATGGCTTTACAGCACTGACCGTGGCGGCGAACTATCGCGGGACAACTGAGGTCGTGCGAACACTTCTCGATCATGGTGCTACGGTTGCTCGTGGGACGACTGACACAAGTGTTCCTTCGCCGCTATTCCTTGCTGCGGGCACCGGTGAGATCGAGAAGGCGCAGTTGCTGATCGCCCATGGCGATGGAGTCAACGAGAAATGGACGCGCCGGGGTGGAAGTTACTCCCCTTTGATCAATGCGATCGACATGGGCGATGCGCCGATGGTGCAGTTTCTAATCGACTCAGGCGCAGATATACGCGAGCGTGATCTGCGCGGACTGACTCCGCTGTCACGGGCAGTCCTCTCGAACTACAAGGATGTCGTGGCAATCCTGATTGCCAAGGGAGCAGACGTGAACGCTCCTGATGGAATCGGACTTACACCTCTGCATTATGCTTCGATGGTGGACTATGGAGAGACGGCGATTGTGCAGCAGTTACTCGCTGCCGGTGCGAAGCGCGACGTTAAAGATCCGGAGGGACATACTCCGGTACAGCTCGCGGAGAAGTTTCACTACGTGAAGTTAGCATCCGCTCTACGGTGAGATTGGCGGAACGCCTTTTTACATTCGCTGAGCGAAGTGCTGTGGTCTATCGGGCGCTCATTGCCCAATATCCATATCAGTCAACTTTCCGTTGTGTCCCTGACTTGAGCAAATTATTCAACTGCTGGGCATCTATGCCTGACAACAACGAGGACAAAGCATATGCCTGACGACGCAAGATCTTTTCCCCAACTCGATCATCGGGAGATCTCGGTTCCAACACCGCCTCCGGCCGTGTTGCTCGAGAACCTCACGAAACGTTACCAGCAAGGCTCCAATTGGTCGAATGCGCTCTCTGGCATTAGCCTGAGCGTATCGAAAGGTACGATTCAGGGCATTATCGGCTTCAGCGGCGCAGGCAAAACCACACTACTGCGGTGCATCAGCCGTCTGGAGCTTCCTGATGAAGGAAGAGTACTGATTGATGGAGCTGACTTGGCCAATATGAACGGGACGCAGCTACGATCTGCCCGGCGCCGGCTCGGCGTGGTCTTCCAACAGCTTCATCTGTTTCGTTCGCGTACCGTGGCACGGAATATCGCTCTGCCTCTGGAACTTGCTGGATCGAGTCCAGAGGCAATCGACGAACGAGTGACGGAGTTGCTCGCCTGGTTTGGTCTGCAGACAAAAGCGGACGACTACCCATCGCAGCTTTCCGGCGGACAACAGCAACGAGTCGCCATCGCCCGCGCTTTGGCGACGAAGCCGGCAGTCCTCCTAAGCGATGAGCCCACCTCTGCGCTCGATCCGGAGACGACTGCATCTGTGCTGGAACTTCTGCGCCGGGTCCGCGATGAACTTGGAGTAACGATCCTTCTTATTACGCACGAACTCAGCGCTGTCCGAGCAATCTGTGACCGCGTCGCTGTGCTCGACCAGGGCGCTATCGTCGAGGAGGGGCCTGTCGAAGAGGTGTTGCTGCGTCCTGCTAGCAGGACGACACAGCGCCTGTTGGGACGCAACTTGGGTGTCGAACATCTGGCTGAATATCTGGGCGGAAAGACAGCACACCAGGACTCGATCTTCCTGGAATTGCAGTTTCTAGGCCAGAGTGCTACGAGCCATGTCCTTTCGACCCTGGTTCGCACCATCGATGTCACCGTGAACATTCTGCGCGCCGATATTGGAGCACTGAACCGGTCAACCTATGGTTTGCTCGTTGTCGAACTCAGTGGTGCGACGGGAACGCTGGAACAGAGCATAGGATTTCTCGAAGCGCATGGAGCTGTCGTGACACAAATTGATCCCTGGTCTGAAGCAGAAACAAATGGGAGGCCGGAGTGAAAGAGCTACTGCAACTGCTTTGGGAGCCTACCTTGCAGACCATTGCGATGGTCGCAGTATCTGCGTTGATCAGTGGAGTAGGTGGGACCGTACTTGGCGTTTTGTTGGTCGTCACGGAGCAAAGCGGTGTGTTGCCAGCGCCGTGGTTGAACCGCTTCCTGAACACACTCACAAACATCGGCCGCAGCATCCCCTTCATCATTTTGATGGTCGCCATTATCCCTTTCACTCGTTGGGTCGTGGGGACATCGATTGGAACGACGGCGGCGATGGTGCCGCTGGTGGTTGGAGCCATCCCTTATGTCGGACGGCTGGTGGAAGGTGCGCTTCGCGAGGTGAACCGCGGCGCGATTGAAGCGATCCTCACGATGGGTGCTACCCCGTGGCAGGTCATCCGCAAAGCATATCTGCCAGAGGCAGTTCCCGCGCTAATTCGAGCTTTCACCGTAGTCACGATCACTCTGGTCAGCTACTCGGCGATGGCTGGTACGGTGGGTGGCGGAGGCCTGGGTGATCTGGCTATTCGCTATGGCTACCAGGGATTTCGTCTCGACATCATGGTGGTAACAGTCATTGTGCTGATCATGATGATCCAGGGGATTCAGTTTTCAGGCGATATCCTCGCGCGGCACTTCGAACGCACCGGGAAAGCTGGCGCAATAGGAGCACTGCAGCGGCAACGCTGGTGGAAGATACCTCCTCGATATCTTCCTGTAGTGCGTTGGGGGACTCTCGGTATCCTTCTAGTTGGAATACTTGCGACTGTTCTTCATGTGCACTCGGCGGTACTCCACAAGCCTCTGCGCGTCGGCGTAAATCCTATTCCACACGGAGAGATTCTCCAGGCGGTGATGCCGATTTTGGAGAGGGAAGGGATCCACGTGCAGATCATCTATTTCAGTGACTATATCCAGCCAAATCTGGCATTGGCCTCAGGGGATATCGATGCGAACCTCTTTCAACATGTCCCTTTTATGGACCGCTTCAACCGGGACCACGGTACGAATATCATCGCGGTGGCCAAAATCCATATCGAACCACTCGGACTCTATCCTGGGCGCATAAAGACGCTCAGCGCATTGCCTGATGGTGCAATCATTGCGATTCCAAATGACCCGGTCAATTTGGGGCGAGGGCTACTTCTGCTGCAGTCCGCAGGATTGATTAAGCTGCGCACTGGAACCAATACGAACACAACGCTTGAGGATGTCTCTCAGAACCCAAAGCATCTGAAGATCAGCGAGCTCGAGGCGGCACAGTTGCCGCGTTCGCTTCGCGATGTCGACGCCGCTGTGATCAATACGAACTATGCTTTGGCAGCAAAGTTGAATCCGCTCAAGGATGCGATCTTCCTGGAAAACTCTGCATCTCCCTATGCCAATGTACTGTCCACTGTGCCCGGAAAAGCAACCGATCCCCGCATCCTTGCTTTGGTGAAGGCATTACAGAGCCCTATCGCTCGGCAATTCATTCAACAAAAGTATCAGGGCGCAGTCCTCCCGGCATTCTAGGCAACTATAGGATGAGAGGTGAATAAGTGAACACTTTCGGGATATAAGGTTTCAGCTGTCGCTTCGACGCAAGACCTGGCTATTGATTGACAACTTATTAGTGCGGTAGTAAGTTTCGATTATGCGATTTATTCCCAGAACATATTGTTGTTCGTCCTGCATCTCCGCTGGGGAACGGGAAAATCGTGTTCAACCGACTCGTATGTGATCGCATAGATCCATATCGTGGTTGACAGACCCGCCCAGTGACTCTTCCGGAGCGGGTTTTCTGTTTAAGTCGACCTCAAAATCTCATCGCCTTTCGCAAGGGATACGAGGATCTATCCCGCACTTCGAGAACGGTCTTCGGGTAATTCCCGGCCAGCCTGGGCATTTCGTGTTCCAAGTTTTCGCTAAGCGGCATATGCGTTCTTAAGGATGAGCTTTCCGTCCCCAAGAACTAGTTTGCTGTCGCGAGTTTGCAAATGTGGAAGCACACAGGAGTCACAGCCGAGCCGTCAAGAGCAGTAGTTCACGATCATCCACCAGAAAGGAATTCATCCAGTGAGAATAATTTCGCGAAGTATAGGTCTCGCCCTCATTCTTGCAGCCTTCGGTTCATCCGGAGCCGTTGCTCAATCTAGCGATACGCAGCTGCCCATCGACGGACGCTGGGATGCCAGCCTCATCAATAATGGGCCGGCGGTCCCGTTTCGGCTCGACATCGCAGGATCGGGACCAACGCTTAGAGGTACTTTCTACGATGGTTTCAAGCCCTATGAGGAAACGACCAATGCGTCGTACCAGGACGGCATACTTACGCTAAAAGCCGAGCACTATCTCACGACCATCACCGCGACCCTGAAGAACGGAGAGCTTGCCGGTGACGTGGTCTTACAGGGCCCAGGATTTCACATCAACTATGGTTTTGAAGCGACTCGTCATGCGGACTCGACGGTAAAACTTGAAAATGTGCCTTCCATTGCGGGAGTGTGGGAGCTTCCACTTGCGTCTACAAGTTCGAAAGGAGAGAAATCTTTCCATCTCATCGTGAGGCAAAATGGAGCAGATGCCGAAGCATCGATCCTTCGCATTGATGGGGATACCGGAGCCTACAGCGGTACCTACAAAGACGGCAAATGGATTCTGAGTCACTTTGATGGATCGCGCCCTGGCGTGATTGAAGTTTCCGCTAAGAAAGATGGAACACTGGAAGTAGTCCAACATAACGAGGCTCTCAAGAGAGCTATCGAAGGAGACAGCCCTGAGACAAAAACCGCGAGTGCGAGTGCCGGTCAGTATGACGCAGCGCCGAGTGCGGCTGTCACCGGTGATAGGCTTATTGCCTATCGCCCGGAAGTGGCTCGCGCCAAAGGCTTTCCTGAACCCGACAACTTCGATACCCACACAACCATCCGCAATGCGAATGAGAAGTTCGCCTTCAGCTTTCCCGATGCCAGCGGCAAGCTAGTCTCCAGCGATGATCCGCGCTTCAAGGGCAAAGTGGTTCTTGCGATCGTGACCGGCACCTGGTGCCCTAACTGCCACGATGAAGCACGCTTCCTCGTTCAACTCGACAAGAAGTACCGTGACAAAGGTCTGGCAATCGTAGCTCTCGACTTCGAAGAACCCGAGGAGCAGGGCAATCTTACCCGCGAGCGTGCCTTTGTGAAGGAATATGGCGTCAAATACACCTACTTGATCGCAGGAGCCCCTTCCGAAATGTGGGAGAAGGTTCCTCAAGCGGTCAATCTGAATACTTGGCCGGCAACCATCTTCGTGGGACGGGATGGTCTCGCTAAGGGAATCCACTCCGGCTTTGCCTCTCAGGCCAGCGGCGAATTCAATAGTCAACTACAAGAGGAGTTCACGGCCAAGATCGAAAAGCTTCTCGCAGAAAACGCGACGAGCCAGAGTGCATCTGCTGCAGTGTCGCCTTTGAAGCCCTAGTAGTACCGCTGGTCTAGCAGCGCAGTATAGGAGGGATGCTCGGTCGAGCCCGGCCAGCGAGCATCCCTCTTTGTTTGGTTTGAATCGCGTCGAGAGCATTGGCACGTGCCGCCTTCAACTCAGCCCAATTTGCGAGCCAATGATTGCCCTTGACCACGACTCGCCGCGGTCTGCCCGGCCTCTTTTATTCCGTTTTTGCCGCTGATCAACTGATACAAAAGAGGCAGGGCAGACCGCTCGATCCAACTGGCAATTTCCATTCGACAAGAAAGAGGACATGTTTGTGAACACTGTGCATCGAATTGCATCCTTTTTGCTGGCCATTCTTCTGTGTGGCACTTTCGCAAATTCAGCCGTTGGGCAGGCTTCGCCATCTTCGCATTCCACGTATGATCCGCGCGTCACATTTGCTCCGTTGGCGCTGCCCGACCCAGCCACTCAGTATCGCTCCGTCTCCGGCGCGCCGGGCGCATCTTATTGGCAGAACGCGGCCGATTACGTGATGCACGCTACGCTCGACCCCGTCGCCAAAGTTCTTACCAACGACGAAGTCATCACCTATACCAACAACTCATCTGACTCCCTCGACAGCCTCTGGATTTACCTTGAACAGAACATCTATCGAAGGGATTCCCGCTCTAACAATCTCGGCAATACCGGCTTCGCTCGTCCACCCCGTGCCGGCCAGACCGGCCCTCCACCGCCTGCTCGCGGAGATAACCATACCGAAGGTATAGTGTTCGACTCCGTCGAGGTTGGCGTTGTTGCCGCAACAACTCGCTGGTCCAAGGCCGACTACATCGTTGACGACACCCGTATGCAGGTACGGCTTGGCACGCCCTTGAAGCCACACGGCGCACAGTTACGCATTCACATCAAATATCACTACGCGATTCCTGGCATTTGGGGAGGACGCACATCCTGGGGAGCAGCAGAGCATGGCGAGATCTATGACATTGCTCAGTGGTATCCCCGTATGTGCGTCTACGATGACCTTCACGGGTGGGACACGCTCCCCTACATTGGCGCGGAATTCTATCTCGAATATGGCCACTTCGACTACTACGTCACCGTTCCCTGGAACTTCATCCTCGCCGGTTCCGGCGAGCTCGTAAATCCGGCCGAAGTTCTCACCAAAACCCAGATAGATCGTCTCGAGCAGGCTCGCCACTCCGATAAGACGGTCTATATCCGCACCCCGGAAGAGACAACCGATCCCGGTAGCCGTCCTAAACAGAGCGGCACACTTACCTGGCACTTCCAGATGGATCACACTCGCGACGTAGTCTTCACCGCTTCGCCCACGTTCGTATGGGATGCCGCGCGAATCAACCTCCCGGCTAAAACCGATGTAGGTGATGATCCGCCCAACTCGCTCCCCGTCGGCAAAATTCCCCTCGCGATGTCCGTCTATCCCGTCGAGAGCGTTGGCCAGGAAGGCTGGTCTCGTTCCACTGAATATGTCAAGGATTCTGTAGAAGAGTTTTCCCGTCGCTGGTATCCCTATCCTTGGCCTGCAGCCATCAACGTGGCGGGCTTTTCTACCGGCATGGAGTATCCCGGCATCGTCTTCGATGGAATACACGACCAGAGCAAGATCCTCTTTTGGATTACCGCTCATGAGATCGGACATGACTGGTTCCCAATGATTGTTGGTTCCAACGAACGCCGCTGGGCCTTCATGGACGAAGGCTTCAATACGTTCATTGATATCTTTGAGTCCGACGACTTCGAACACGGTGTCTACGGCCCCAAGCGCGATAGCGAATACTCCGCGGGTGGAGAACCGTCAGACACGATCCTCAAAGTTTTAGACAATCCCGACGCGCCCAACATTCTCACTCGCGCCGACGGCTTCACCGGGGCTCTCGGTCACCCAGTTCAATATTTCAAAGGGGCCTATGGAAATGTGCTGCTCCGCGAGCAGATTCTCGGCCCTCAGCGTTTTGATTACGCCTTCCGTCGCTATATTCGGGAGTGGGCTTACAAACATCCTTCTCCTTCCGATTTCTTCCGCACCATGGAGAACGAAGGCGGTGAAGACCTCAGCTATTTCTGGCGTGGATGGTATATGCACAACTGGACCCTCGACTTGGCCGTTGAGTCCGCCAAGTATGTCAATGACAATCCAAAGGAAGGTATCGCTGTCGTAGTCTCGAATCTACGGCCGCTGGTTCTTCCTGCCACGCTTCAGGTTGCCTATAAAGATGGCACTACAGCTCGTATCCGTATCCCAGCGGAAGCGTGGCTTTCCAAAGGCACCGGCACCTTTATCTTCAAAGAGGGAAAGCCCGTGGACAACATCACCGTCGATCCGGATCATCTCCTCCCGGATGATGACCGCAGCAACAATGTACTTAAAATGCCATAGCAGCCGCGAGGCATTGGCAGGCATGCGGACAAGAAGAAGCGGCGAATTTACATGCGCCGCTTCTTCTTGTCTTCATGCAGGTCGTTTCCTCAGCAAACACGGCAATTGATTGCAGAATCAGGACAATTGCGCTATCGTCGAGCAAACGCGATGTTGACGAAAATTCCAACGCGGCTCTCCCTTTGTTGTCCCTGCCTGGGCTAACATCTCTCGTCCTTGGCACCATACTTTCCATTTGGTGATGTCAACCCATCCATAGCACGATTGTGCCTTCGCGATAGGTGGATTTAATCTCTCCGTCCATTCCAGGAACGATATGCCGTATTTCATTCACCCTTCGGTCGATTCCCCCGTCTACCAATGCCATCTCGTGTGTTGTCCAGCGGCTTTCTGCTAATCCTTTTCCTTGCGCTAGCAGCGAACGCATAGGGATCGCGACCACGAGTATTGACTTCAGTGACCTGGATCGGTTTCCGCCATAAGTCGTTGTGCAATGCTCCACTTTATTCAGCAAATACAAATAGACGTAAACCAACAACTCAAAGGAGAAGTGAATTGAAAAAGTTAAATAGTTTGATTCGAACCGTTGTTGCAGCCTCGACCCTGGCGTTTGTGTCAATCGCAGCGCACGCCGCAACGATTACCCTGAAGGCTGACCTGAAAGCCTCTGCAGAAGTTCCTGCCAAAGATAGTACTGGTACAGGGACTTTGACCGCTACGCTAGATACTGACACCAATGAGTTGAAGTATCACATCGAGTTCAGTGGATTGACCGGCCCTGTTGTCGCAGCGCATTTTCATGGACCGGCAGCTGCGGGGACGAATGCGAAACCGCAGATTCCGATCAAGACCAGCCCTCTCGCAAGCCCTATTGATGGGAAAGCGACCATAACACCGGAACAAGCGAAGGATCTGGTGGATGGTAAGTGGTATTTCAACCTTCATACGTCGGCAAACCCCGGAGGAGAAATACGCGGCCAACTTGTGAAATCCGAGTAATGGCCCAAAACACGGTGCGTAGGTTGCCTCGGTGCTTACGCACTGTGTTCATTTCGAGGGCTGTCTTCTCCCGCCGCTCGCGCTGTATTCAGCATGAGGAGGTCGGTAGTCCTGTGACTTTGGTGCATTGTTCTTCTTCGCGGGCTCATTCACACTTTCGGTTGCGTGCGTAGGTTTGGGCACGGAAGGGATGCCAGAGGTCGGGCTCCGTCATGGTCCACCCCAAAATGAATTCAGGAAGGAATAGCATGAATGCTCGCTACGCAATGATTCTCATTTTGGGCTGCGCCATATTTTCAATTGGCATAGGTGCCGCATCTCAAAGCCCAGGCAGTACCAAAGCGACAAGCGATGCAGGTCCTTCCTCAAAAGCTGCACATCCCAAGCCAACGAACCTGAAGGTATTGCCGAAGAATCTCACCGGAGACGATATCGATAAGCTGATGCATCGGTATGAAAAGGACTTGGGTGTGCCGTGCGGATACTGCCATGAAGAGAATCCGCAAACCAAGCAGATCGACTTCGCATCCGACGAGAATCCAATCAAAGAGACGGCGCGGTCCATGATCTCGATGACCAATGACATCAACAACAAATACCTTGCACAGCTTGGGGATAGGCGGTATGCCGAACCTCTTACCTGCGGCAACTGTCATCAGGGACAGGTGCAACCTCCAACTTTTGAACCGAAGCCACAGAGATGAGTGTTGTGATGGCCGTTCCTTGTGCTCGGCAGAGATAGAAACATACAAGATTGGAATTGAAATGATGATAGAAAGGGCAGCTCGTATGAAGTTTCTACGAATTAGTTTTGGCCTTGCTTTGGGTCTGTTCCTTTGTACCGCTGGTGCTGCGCAGGCCCCGGTCCAGCCGGTGCAATGGGAAGGGTTGGCGGTACCGAAGACGCCTGTAAAACATGGAAGCAGGTTCGCGGTTGAACTGTCTGCGGAAATTCAAAACGGCTGGCACGTCTACGGTCTCGAGCAGGTTCCTGGCGGCCCAACGCCGCTGCGTGTAGCCCTGGAGGAGAATGATGCGGTCCAGATCGCCGGTACTACGTCAGGCACAACTCCGATAAAGAAACAGGACCCAAGCTTTGAACTAGAGACCCAGTTTTATACGCAGTCATTCACGGTGCACATTCCCTTGCAGGTGAAACAACATTCAGCCACGGGCAAGCAATCAATCCCGGTGAGCGTTCGATTTCAGGCATGCAGCGACCGAACTTGCCTGCCCCCGAGAACTGCTCACCTATCCATACCGATTGAGGTTCTTGCTGGCACCTAGCGGAGGAGGACGCGCAGTCTAACTCCCTCAGGTCGCAGCCTTGCGTTTGACAAATTGGACAACTATGCATAGATTCGCTGTTATGGTAACTATTCCCAGAATGTATTGTTGTTCGCCAAGCATCTCCGCTGGCATATGGGAAATCGTGTGTACCTCTAACTGATATGTGATCGCCAACGATCCGTACCGTTATCGATAACCCGCTCGCCAGCATTGCTGGAGCGGGTTTCTTGTTTGAGTGCGCGGTCATACTGGATCGTTATCTCTGTTGAAGCCCGCCAGCCTGACTGTAGCGGGCTTTCCTTTTGGCAGAGGCGCATTTCCAGAAGTTCTAATCCTTGACGCATGGGGCAGTTTATCGTTGTGAAATCTCAAGATCCAATTCGAACAGGGATCGATGTTAATGATCCAGAGCTTCCTTCTTTGTGGGTGGGCGCAGGCCAATCCGCGCAAACGGTGACGAGGACATCGAAGCCGATCATGTCAGCGGTGCACCGACTTGGTCTGGTCTCAGCAATATTTGTGGCACTCGCCGCTGCAGGTCTCGGTTGGCTGGCTCTGCGTGCTTATGGACAGATCGCGGTGCGGAATCAAGGGTATGTGCCCTATAGCGATGCGCCGATCAACTACCGATCAGAGGATCTAAGTGATCCGGTGGCCAAGCTGCAGCAACGGTTAGATCAAGGTAAAACGGCGTTGCTGTATGAACCCGAACACGGTTATCTCAAATCCGTACTGAATCTGTTGAAGGTACCTGTCGATTCGCAGACGCTGGTTTTCTCCAAGACAAGCTTTCAATACAAGAAAATTTCCCCAGAGCATCCTCGAGCCCTCTATTTCAATGACGACGTTTATGTCGGCTCGGTCCATGAGGGGAAAGCGATTGAAATAGTCTCCTTCGATCCAATGCAAGGGGCTATTTTCTATCTTCTTGACGAACATAAGGTAGAGAAACCTACCTTTCAGCGAGCGGAACTGGACTGCACGCAATGCCATATTGCTGCGGGTACACGTGGAGTTCCCGGAGTGTTGTTGCGGTCTATCTATCCTACGACCACGGGGACCCAGGCGCCCAGTAGCAAATCTTTCATTACGGATCAAGACAGTCCGTTCAAGGATCGCTGGGGAGGGTGGTACGTTACCGGCAAGCTTGCTGGAGCGTCCCATATGGGCAATGCTGTTGTCGTCGACAAGCCAGCGACGGAACAATCGGACCAGGCTACTGTCAATAATCTGGTCGCACTCTCAAAACCGTTCGATACTTCAACCTATCTGTTACCCGACAGCGATGTTGTGGCCCATCTTGTATTGGCACATCAGACGCAGATGCACAACCTGATCACGTTGACGAACTATAAGACGCGGCTTGCTCTTTACGCGCAAGCTACGCAGAGCAAGGGCTCCGGTGTGCCGGCAGACACGTCCTTGCCGGAGAATGTGCGGCAGCAGTTCGAGCGGCCAGCGGAGCAGTTGCTGCGCTACATGCTTTTCGTCAACGAAGCACCCCTTTTCAGCGCGGGGTCTGGGAGTGTTGAAGGATCGTCCACATTTGCAAAAGAGTTCACTGAGCGGGGCATACGAGATCGGAAAGGGCGTTCGCTGCGCGACTTTGATCTGCAGACCAGAATCTTCCGGTATCCCTGCAGCTACCTCATCTACTCCGAGTCCTTCGACACCTTACCCGAACCAGCCAAGGGATATATCTATCATCGCTTGCTGGAAATTCTGACAGGGCAGGATCAAAGCTCGGATTTCGCGAAACTGTCGGGAGAAGAGCGCCGAGCGATTCTTGAAATCTTGCTGGCAACCAAGCCCGGATTACCAGAGGAGTGGAGAGACTACGCCAAATCCAACCACCTCCACATTCAGATAGCAGGAAAGCGTTCTCGTTCCAGTTCACAAGGATAAGCAACTTACCCGGATTTAACTAGAAAGGAATAATGAAATGAAATCAATATCAAGAAGTGCTTGCTTCGCAGTTATTTTCGCGAGCTTTGGCGCAACCATCGCCGTGGCCCAAACCACCCCCGCGGCTGGCTCCCTGGAAGGGCGCTGGGACGCTAGCCTTAACAGCCATGGCACGGTCATTCCATTTAGGCTCGACATCTCCGGATCCGGTCCGACGTTGAAAGGCACCTTCTATGACGGTTTCCAGCCGTACGACGGTACGACCAGCGCATCTTTTCAGGATGGCAAGCTCGTACTCAACGTCGAGCACTACCTCACGACAATTACGGCTACGCTGAAGGACGAGCAGCTCACGGGGAACGTCGTGACGCAATCGCGGGGCCCCGCCACGGAATATGGCTTCCTGGCTACCCGGCATGTGGCATCGACAGCTGCAACTGTCGATGCGCCGTCTATAGCAGGTTCATGGATCATCCCGCTTGATAGCCCTTCTTCCAAAGGCGAGAAGGCTTTCCGGTTCATCGTCGAGCAACATGGTGCGGACGTCGCAGCGTCGATTCTCCGTGTCGATGGAGACACCGGTGCTTACAGCGGCACCTACAAAGACGGGAAATGGGTGCTCAGTCACTTCGACGGCTCACGTCCGGGAGTCATCGAAGTGTCTTTGACGAAAGATGGCACACTCGAAGTTCTCCAGAACAGTGGGCGCGCTAAAAAGGCCGTCGCGCAGAATGAAGCCAGTGCGGGCAGCTCCCAAACAGTGGGTGCCAGCAATACGAAGTCGTATGGTGACGAGACGGCCGACAGCCGCTATGCCACGAAACTGATCGCATACCGTTCCGAGGTGGCAACAGCCAAGGGGCTTCCGCAGCCCGAAAACTACGATACCCATACAACCGTGAGGGACCCGAATGAGAAATTCACCTTCAACTTCCCGGACGTGAATGGAAAGCTGGTGTCGAGCGATGACCCTCGCTTCAAGAACAAGGTTGTGCTCGCTATTGTGACAGGCACCTGGTGCCCGAACTGCCACGATGAGGCGCAGTATCTCGTAAAGCTCGACAAGAAATATCGTGACAAGGGCCTCGCAATCGTCGCTCTTGACTTCGAAGAACCGGAACAGCAGGGAACCTTGGCCCGTGAGCGCGCCTTCGTGAAGCAGTACGGGGTGGAGTACACCTATCTGATCGCAGGCGCGCCGTCTGATATGTGGGAAAAAGTTCCTCAGGCGGTTAACCTCAACACCTGGCCGGCAACTATTTTCGTTGGCCGAGATGGGTTAGTGAAGGGAATCCATTCTGGATTCGCCTCTCCTGCTAGCGGTGAGTTCAACCAGCAGTTGCAGGATGAGTTCACCGCGAAGATAGAACAACTTCTCGCTGAGAAAGCTGGCCAAAACGTCACGGCTGCTGCAACGACTCCAGCCAAGCCCGGCGAATAGCTCGATCTCTGGAAGTTATCTCGAAGCCAAGGCTTTGCCCGTCAGGGCATCTTCCCTGACGGGCAAAGTTGTAGGTGCCCACTTCCAATGCTTTTTTTTGAGTTGTCCGGGCCGAGATTTCTGTCCGCCTTGATTTCAGAACGCCTGCCGATCGAGCCAATGGATAATGTCTGTTTCGAGAGCGATGCGGTGGTCGCTGAAGGGGTGATCCGTTTTGATTGGGATATGTTCGGATTCCGTGCTTCCGTCTTGTTTCAAAACCTGAAGCAATGCTTCGCTGTTTGGGCCAGTGCCATCGTCCGCCGTGATGAGCAGAATTGGGCGCTTTCCAATCGCGGGAGCTAGCGTGATAAAGTCCCACTCCGCGCGGTGGTCGAAGATCTCTGCGCCAAGTGCCGCCGGTGTTGTGCCCGCAAGGGGGAGGAGGTCGGCCGGGTCTACTTTGCTCACATAGAGACCCACTGCTTTATCTTTGTCTTCTGGCTTTAGCTCTGCGAAACGATGGCCAAGCGAGGCAGCAGAGATCAGAACGGCTGCCCTGACCTTCGGGTTATGTGCAGTTGCTGAGATTGCCGCGAAGCCGCCCATGGAGTGCCCAATAAGAATGATGCGGGTTGTATCTACGCGATATTTTGCGGCAATTTCAGGTGAAGTAATCCAGTCTACCTGCGCATCGGCATCTTCGATCACATGGGTGAAGGAGAAATCTCCCTTGACACCCCAACTGCCGCGGTAGTGTACCGCAAGAACATTGTAGCCAGCTCGGCGAAGAGCCTGCGCGAGGTCAAGGTTCTGCTCGTAACCGGGGAAGCCGTGATACAGGATGACCGTGGGGTGCGGGCCAGCGCCAGCAGCAAGGTACAGAGCGCCAAGTAGCTGTACCCCGTGCGAGGGCACTGCGATTTCAACTAGTGCAGCTGGGCGTTTCTGATCTACGGGTGGGTCAGAAGCGATTGACGAAGGACTCTGGGCTGAGAGAGTTGTCGCGGTAAGTAGTGTGGCCGCTAAGAAAAGGGATCTCATGACTCTATGTTTCACTCCATGTGGTCAAAGGTGCGTCTTGAAACGGTTGGTACTGATGGTGGAACGGATCTCTCAGCGTCAGATCTCCAGTTTTACGGTGGGTGTCACGTTCGGAAGGATCTTTTCAACGAGCGCCTTGCCCTCCTTGTCGCGCGGTGCTTTCAGGTTGTAGGCATTTACGGGCTGCGAACGGTTGACCCAGAGCGTGTAGTAGAGATGGTCTGCACGTGGATCGTCGGTGTTAGGGTGTACCAGCGTTGTAAGTCCCAGGCTATTGAGTTGCAGCCACGGCACGATAACAGTCAGCAGGTCATTGGTAAAGCCGAAGTAGAACGATGGCGTTACATGCGGACCGCGTGGCTGTAGATTCCAGTCTCCAAGTTCGACAGGGAACCGCTCGCCGGCCCACCGGCGAATCCGAACGGCCTTCTCATAGGAATCCTGATCGAAATAAAAATGGGCGTGGTAGCTCTTGATATCGGTGTAGGGGCGAGGTTTTTCCGGAAGACCGTTCTCTGTTCCCGGCCATAGCCCCTTGGGTTGTATCGTAGGCTGTTTCAAGGTGTCATAACCCCATTCGCTGACACCCGTGTCTTGGGAAACGTAAGGCTTGATGGTTCCGTTGAGCGCAAGAAAAGCAGCGGAGGGAGTGGAAGCAGGAGGGGCAGAAATTTCAGGCTCCTCGCCACGAGCGGGTTCCTCTCCGAGCGTGAGGCCGACTGCAGCGGCGCCAGCGCCGAAGAGAAATGAGCGGCGAGTGGGGGCAAGCCAATCTGCCCATTGTTGGTCGATTTCAGTGTTTTTAACGATCCGCTCATTTGGATCTACCTGGAATTTATCTCCATTAATACGATATTCGTCGCACATCTTCATTCTCCTTTTTGGGAAATATTTGTGCCGTCGACGGCGATGCTTTTACCGGGAGTGTGAGGACGAAGTCGGTTCGATGAACGCGCTAGCCCAGACACACACCAGGACCGAGGTGGGCAGGTTAGGCAGCTTCAACTTAGATGGGGATAAAATGGCTGGGAACGTGTCAGCTACCGCGTCTGCAATTTCATTTTTTCCACCTGGAAGATCCCCATCGTTGAGATAGAGGTGCTTCCGCTTGAAACCGCCAATGTCAGATGCAACAACAATAGCGTGACGTGGTGGAAAGAACCATATTCAAAACTATATTCCCCCTTTGCAATGAACGACTATCCTCTAGAAATATATTTCGCCACGAACTCCGTCAGGCGTAGGGATCGCAGCACTTTTGATATTGCAAAAGCTGAGATTCCCTATCTGTCTATCTACCGCTGGTAGTCTTCTATAGAACTGGTCATGCTTGAATGCGTTGAAGTCCTCAATTTTGAGTTCGAGTCCTCTTGAGTTGTGGAAGCGAATGTTCTTTTGGATCGTGAGGACAACGTTTTCTATGCCCGATTCGTAGAGCACTCAGTGCTTCGCATCGCGAGGTTGGCTGAGAGCTTCCTCCAAAAGAGTGACGTGTTGAATGCCGGCTTGCCATTTTGGTCGGCATTACGCGGTACACTTTCGATTCCGTTTAAATAGAGAAGATGACGTGGTTTAGAGGGAGCAACAGTGCTACTACACAACATAACGGCGAAGAGACTTCTGGCGTGTGGGCTAGCTATTGCCTGTCTCGTGTTTGGCGCATGGTTATGGCTTGAACGGCGTCATGTGAATAGCGTGGTACCCTCACGTTCCTATCAGTTGGTGGCCGGACGGATGGATGAATGGAAGGCAGTCGGGGGGATGTGGGAAGTTGACAATGGCGTCATCCGCGATAACTCCACCGAACGAGGTGCCAAGCTCCTAACCGGCTCTAACGACTGGAGGAACTACACACTGAACGCCGACATCAGGTTTGACGGAGAGGGCGCCGATATGGGGGTGATCATCCGATCCAATGATGAAAAGGAGGGTGTAGACACATATAACGGGTACTTCGTAGGTCTTCGCAATTTGGATGGAACCATTGTGATTGGGCGCTCGGATTATGGATGGATGGAAGCGCGTCCTTTGCCAATACCGGGTGGCGTTCATCCTTCCGTCTGGTATCGGCTCCGAGTGACGGCATACGAATGCAATATTGCTGCCTCCGTACAGAATCTGGCTACATCTCAAACCGCGTGGATTGCTTTTGAGGAGCGTTCTTGTGTCGAAACTGGACGTATCGGATTGCGATCGATGAACCCCGGTGGGATGTGGCGGAATGTAAGTGTAATGCCAGCTGGTCGAAGCGATTATCTGGAGTTGCAGCAACACGCAGCTTTCGTGGAAAGGCCAGAGGTTCCGGCCGGTCCGCCTTGGTGGACTCCGTGGCACGTGGGAATGATCTTCGCCGGTGTTTTAGCGTTGGCTTTGCTGACCCAACTCGCTTATTTCCGAATCCAGCGGTGGAAGACGTATACGATCATGCAGGAACGTGAGCGCCTAGCTCATGCAATTCACGACACAATGGCGCAGAGCTTTGCCGGGGTCGGATATCAAATTCAGGGAATCCGAAGAAGCGTTGTGCGACGCAACCAGCAGGACTCCCACTATATCGCGGATCAATTGAATGTTGTCTATCAGTTAATCCGCAGATGTCATGCAGAAGCTAGTGAAACGATTGCCATGCTCGGCTCATCGTCATCCTTCATACAGCAGAATTTATTGGAAGCGTTGGCTGACACAGCGCGTAAAATCGCCGGAGATAAGATAGAGATCATCACGGAACTTCATGGGACTTTCGTTCTTTTGAATCTACGGCTCGCCGACGCTCTGCTGCATATTGGTCAGGAAGCAATTGCAAATGCTGTGAGTCATGCAGATCCGACCATGCTGACAATCACTCTAAGTTACCAGGACAGCGGGGTAGAGCTTGTGGTGAAAGACAACGGACAGGGATTCGAATATCTACCGCAAACAGCGGGGTTCGGAATTTCGGGAATGCAGAAACGAGCTCGCGACGTGGCAGCTATATTGCAGATCCTCAGCACGCCTGGGGAAGGAACGCAGGTGCGTGTTGTGGCGACGCGACGGCAGAGCACTCTAAGAAAACGATTATTCGCAAAGCTGAAGGATGGCCTTTTAGGATATTTTTCTTGATCTTAAGTGCGGTAACGACTCAACGCACTGCATGTTGGAGATTGTCCTGTCATCGCAAATGATGATTTTTTGCTATTGCCATTCTCCGGCCTATTCGGCAATACGGATTAGTCCACGTCTGATGGCAGTTGTAGCCGCCTCGGTTCGATCATTGGCTCCAAGCTTCGTAAGACAGCTAACAACGTGATTTCGGGCTGTCTTGTCGCTAATAAAGAGGCTTCGTGCGATTTCTTTATTGCTCAAACCCATAGCCACGAGCGTAAGCACTTCAAGCTCGCGCTGGCTAAGCTCCTTACGTCCAACCGTTTCCAGTAAACGTTGTGCAATGTTGGGTGGGACGCAACGTTTGTTTTCGTAGACCATCTCAACGGCCTGAACGATTTCTTCGTGTGGAGTATTTTTGAGAAGATATCCCATTGCACCTGCTTGAAGCGCCCGCAGGATATCTTCGTCTGCCTCATAATTTGTAAGCACCAGAATGCGTATATCCGGCTGTATGCGACGCAGTTCCGCAATGGCCTCGGTGCCTTCCATTTCAGGCATGCGCAAATCCATGAGGACAACATCCGGCTGAATTCTCTGCACTTCGAGCAAGGCTTCTTTTGCGGAGCCTGCCATACCCGTCACTTGGATATTCTCTTCAGTCTCCAACATGGTTCGTAACCCAAAACGAACCACAGGATGATCATCCACGATCAGCACCTTTATTATCTTCGATTGCTCCGGCATATCAGGCCCTCTGAACTCATCTGTCTCGTTCTTCCATTAAGACTGAAGCACGGAAAAAGGATGCATTTTACGAGTCCGCCAATATTATCCCATTGAATCTCCCGCGGCAAAGCTGTTAGCACCTTTCGCACACGTTCACAAAGTTGCCCAAGGGCATAGTTCATTTGAACTACGCAAGATTGGTTGCTATGGCATGTTGCATATCACATAGTGAGAACCATATAGTTCCCTCCGTACAGCTAGAAGCTAAGGGATCGTTATGTAAGAGCGGAACGTCAGAGCTCTAAAGCATCTAGGTTCAAAAAATGATGCTATTTACCCTGGAGACCAAATATGAAAAAAAATACCCCGACCATAAAATGGCCGAGGCTTCGCTTGTTTCGGCAGATGCGAAAGCTGAGTTTCTCAATCATGCTGCTCGTCATCGCCGTTTTGATTCCGGTGGGCGGTAGCGCACAGAGCACAACAAGTTCGATTACTGGTACGGTGACGGATACCTCTGGTGCGGTTGTCGTGGGTGCCGCGATTAAGATCGTTGGCACCGCCACTGGCGTTGAATACAAGGCGACGACTGGCGATCAGGGCATTTACAGGGTCACGCAGCTTCCTCCTGGAAGTTATACGATGCAAGTTGAAAGTACCGGATTTGCGACGCAGAATGTCAAGGCTTTCACACTCCTTGTTGATCAACAGGCCCGGCAGGACGTTAAACTGGGAGTAGGAGCAAGCACCCAATCGATTTCTGTTTCTGAGAGCGCCCAACTGCTGGATACCGTTAGCTCTAATCAAGGGCAGGTCATTGAAAATAAGCAGATTCAGGATTTGCCATTGAATGGGCGAGACTTTCTACAGCTGGCACAGCTATCTGCTGGTGTCGTCCCATCAAATATCCCAGGTATGAATTCACCAGCTTCTGCATGGACCGGGACTCAAACGGTTAGTATTTCCGTTGCCGGACTACGAGAAGACGATACGAGCTATCTGTTCGATGGTATTGAAGTGAGGAATGCCTGGTATGGCGCCATTGGCATCCTTCCTTCGATCGATAATATTCAAGAGTTTAAAATTGAGCAGACAGGCTCATCAGCTGCTTTCGGAAATGGCGGTACTTTCGTCAATATTGTAACCAAATCAGGTACAAACCAGATTCATGGAACGGTCTTCGAGTTTATTCGGAACGATGCCTTCGATGCGAGAAATTGGTTCGACCAGCCGGGCACGAAGCCGGCTTTCCACCAGAACCAGTTCGGTGCAAGTGTCGGTGGGCCCATCAAGAGAAACAAGATGTTTTTCTTTGGAAACTATGAGGGGTTCCGCCAGATCAAGCCCGCAACTGTCTACTCTAGAGTGCCAACGACGCAACAGCTTGCAGGTGACTTCAGCGCTGATACCCAGCAGCTCTACGATCCCATTACTCACGTGCCGTATGTAAATAACCAAATTCCAATCAACTCATCACTTGCAGCTCAAAAAATGCTCACGTTTTTCCCAGCAGCCAACGGAAATTTTTCTGGTGGCAATAATTACGTCAACGTTCAAAACACAACGAACAATTGGGACCAGGGAAGCGGACGGTTCGATTACACGATTTCAAACAAGAACACGATATTTGCGCGATACACCTGGGAGCGCGAAAACACTGTCGAGCCAGGTCTAACATTCTACGGTGGCAGAATATTTCCATCGAACCCCAAAAACCTGGCAGTTGGTTGGACGCATGTCTTTTCGCCAAACATTGTCAACAACGCGAGGTTTGGCTGGAATTATACGGAAACCGGCCAAAATCGAGCTGCTGGATTTATTCAAAGTGACGCCAATCCGCTCGGACTTCATGTAGCTGAGATACAGCCTGGATCATTTGGTCCTCCCAGCATTGGGATCTCCGGATACGCCAATCCGGGGTCGGCGGGTGGAACGGAAGTTGTCCGGGAAAATCTGTTCATGGGGACCGATTCCTTACTGATCCAGAAAGGCAGGCACACGATCACTGCGGGCACAGACATCCGCTACGATCCGGTGTATCTGTACGAAGACTGGCAGGGAAGCGGTGTGAGCTTTAACGGAAACTATACGGGTAATCCGCTGACCGGCACGCCGGGCGATGCGATGGCCGATGCCCTGCTCGGGATACCATCGTCAGCCGCAACCTCTATCGGCGATCCGACCTTGAATCTTCGGAGATGGTACCAATCCTATTACGTTCAAGACACTGTACAGGTCAGTAAACGGCTGACGGTAAATGGTGGCATACGTTATGAGTACAGCCAGCCTCCCGTAGACACGGCGAACCACGTTGGAAGTTTCGACTTTGCGACTGGCACTTTGCTTACGTACCCGGATACAAAGGCTCTAGGTCTTGGACGGCAAATGGTTCATCCGCAATATACAAATATCTCCCCTCGACTTGGATTTAATTTAGTTCCGTTTGCTAGCGGCAATACCGTTGTCAAAGGCGGTTTTGGAATGTATTACCTCGCGGCAAACTTGAATCAGCTTGAGGTAATGGTTGATACGCCCAAATACTATTCCGTTCAGAATTACAATAACTCTGCGGCGGGACAGCCATTAAACTTTACTCTCGATCAACTCTTCAGTCTGAGCCTGCCAGGTGCGGGACAATCGGTCTCTTTTATCAACGCAAACAACAAAACGCCGTTGACCTATGAATACTCTCTGGCTGTCCAGCAAACCTTCTTGAAGGACTGGCTCTTTGAGCTTTCTTACCTGGGATCGTCATCACGTCATTACGAGACACGGATCGTAATCAATCCTTTATTGCCCAACGGCACAACAGGTTATACCAATTATCAGGGTGCGATTCAGGAGAATTTGAATGCTGGCACCTCCAACTACAATGCTCTCGCTGCTCATATAGAAAAGCGATACGCATCAGGTTTTTCGCTGCTTGGTAATTACACATGGTCGAAGTGTCTTGGTACACCCTGGCAAGACCAGTTTGCGTGGCATCCTCTCGATCTAAAGCTAGATTATGGCCATTGCACATACGACCAGAATCAACGCTTAAGTGTGAACTCTGTTTATGAGCTTCCATTCGGTCAAAACAAACAATTCTTGAATAAAGGAGGCTTCGTAAATGCGCTTGCAGGGGGTTGGCAAGCAAGCGCAATTGCGACTTTTTATACGGGCCCCTGGTTTACTTTGGGTAGCGTTCAAAATCTCGGAGCCTTTGTGAATAACTTGCCTAATGTCATCGGCCCGGTTAATAATCCATCGCTGCATGGTGGACTAGGGAGAAATGGAAGGGTGGGCCCGTACTTCAATACACAGAATGTCCAGTTAGTAAGTACGTTAGGAGTTCAGGGAAATGCCGGTGTGTCAAACATTGAGAGTCCCGGAAGCGCAGACTGGGATTTATCGCTTTTCAAAACCTGGAAGTTCGCTGATCGGTATGGCGCTACATTCAGAACTGATTTCTTCAACGCATTCAATCGCGTTAATTTCACGGGACTAGACACCGGCGCCAACGATGCCAACTTCGGCAATTTGCAGGGAGCGAATGACGCACGTGAAATTCAATTCAGTCTGCGGTTGGCTTTTTAGCGGAGATCCTGAGGCCAATAAAGGCGGCGTAGACGTTTTTGTGAGACCCCAAAGATGCTAATCTCTAAACATTTGAATCAAGTTTGCTAAACGTTGCATATGGTTTGTTGAACAAAAGTTTCGCCTCTAGAGAGGGTTTAATGAAGGCTGTCGCGTCGCTTTTTCTTTCTGTAGTCTCTTTCTGTTTTAGTGTTGGCTCTGCTGTTTGTCAGCAGAGAGTTCCAGCGACACCCCTCATTACTCATGACCCCTATTTCAGTGTCTGGTCGACTACCGATAACCTTACCGACTCTGACACAACCCATTGGACTGGAAGCCCTCAGCCCATCAGCGGTATTGCTCGCATCGACGGCAAATCATATCGTTTCATGGGGCATCAACCCGATAAAGTCCCTGCAATGCAGCAGACCGGCCATTCGATCACTCCCACGCACACTCGTTATCAGTTTCGTCAGGACGGTGTAACGCTGGAACTCACGTTCTTTACGCCGGCGATGATGAACGACCTGGATTTGCTCTCTCGTCCGGTTACATATCTGACGTGGAGCGTCCAGTCCACAGATGGTGTTGCGCATCGGGTCTCGGTTCTTCTGGATGTTGATCCAATTATTGCGGTCAATGATAGGAGCCAGCAGGTTGTGTCATCCCGTAACGAGACCTCGTCACTCAATGTTCTCTCGGTTGGGTCTCGTGATCAGAACATACTCAATCGCTCCGGAGACAACCTCCGTATTGACTGGGGGTACTTCCATCTGGCCATTCCCAAGGATGAGGAGTCAACAGCATCAATCGCATCCCATCCTGTCGATGCTTTCGTGAATTCTGGGAAGATTGCAGCGAGTGATTCAATGGGTATGCCTCAACCTGCTGGTTGGGATAGTCCACACCTCGCAACGGTAATCGAATTTGGTTCTGTTGGTTCAGCGTCTATCACGCGTCACCTCCTGGTTTCTTACACAGCGGAATATGCGATCCAGTATTTGCAGCGGAATATGCGACCGTACTGGCAGCGCAACAACCTGTCGGTAGAGAAGATGTTGGATGCGGCTGAAGCTCAATATCCTAGCCTTGAGGCTCGAGGCCAGACGTTTGATGAGGAACTGACCGCCGATTTGACCAAAGTTGGTGGAGAACACTATGCGGCAATAGCTATTCTGGCGTATAGACAAACACTTGCAGCCCACAAACTTGTAGCCGATGCCAATGGCGATCCTATGCTTTTTGCCAAGGAGAACTTTTCAAACGGTTGCATTGCTACAGTCGATGTGCTTTATCCCTCAGCTCCATTTTTTCTCTTCTTCCAGCCGAAGTTGCTTGAGGCTCAACTTCTTCCCGTCCTCGAATATGCGGCTCTTGTGCGTTGGCGGTTTCCTTTCGCTCCTCATGATCTCGGCCAGTACCCTCTAGCCAATGGACAGGTTTATGGCGGCGGAGAGCAGACGGAAGAAGATCAGATGCCAGTTGAGGAGAGTGGTAATATGCTCATTCTCGTCGACGCTCTCGCACGTGCTGAAGGCGACGCCCATTTTGCCGAACGCTATTGGCCGCAACTTACAAGTTGGGCAAAGTATTTGAAGGAGAAAGGGCTCGACCCAGAGAACCAACTCACGACGGACGACTTTGCTGGCCACGTCGCACACAACGCCAATTTGTCTATTAAGGCGATTGACGCGCTTGCAGCCTATGCCGATCTAGCACGTTTACTTCGGCACGAAGATGTCGCGAAGGAATACAGTACTACCGCGAAGACAATGGCAGGAAAGTGGATCGTTATGGCTGGCGAAGGCGACCACTACAAACTCGCGTTCAACAGCCCTGGTACATGGAGTCAAAAATATAATCTGGTATGGGACATCGTTCTTGACTATAACTTGTTTCCTAAGAGCGTCCGCGAGACCGAACTAGCCTTTTACATGAAAAAGATTAACCGCTACGGCCTCCCCCTCGACAGTCGAGCCGACTATACAAAACTCGACTGGTCCGTTTGGACTGCTACACTCGCATCGAACCCGGAGCAGTTCGCCGCGATGATCGACCCCATATACCAGTGGATAAACGAGACACCCAGTCATGTCCCCCTGACCGATTGGTATGACACAAAGACCGGAAAGCAGATTGGCTTTCAGGCTCGGAGTGTGGTGGGGGGTGTCTTCATCAAGGCTCTGTCTGATAAGCAGCTCACAGCAAAATGGCGGACCGAGGCGGCCGCACAAGCAGCGAAATAGATCTTCATTGATTCTGGATGCGCTAGAGCAGTTTCACTGTAACCGTGAAACTGCTCTGGTGTGTTTCGAGAGCGCTTGCAAAGCCAGCGCTGGGTCTGCCGTGTGCGCTCTACGGGTGACATGCGACAGGTTCAATTTCCCTGTCTTCCCTTGAATGAGATAAACTCCGCAGGATCTGTTTCTTACTGAAATAAAGCGGTCGCATCTGTCAAGCGCGAATCCTACTCGGGCTCTTTTCATAAAGACATCGTTGTTTGTCGTAGGGAAATAGTTCCTGATGTGAAATTTCCATGAAAGAGTCGAAGCTTAAAAGTACGTTTCTCCTGTTAATGGCAGCGGGTCGCGGTGAAGACCTATGGGCTGAATCTCGACTATTTCCGACATGAAATGCCCTTTCGTCGCTACGCAGAGAGGGCAGTATTGCCTCATCTGCCGTCACGAAGGGATGGTTTCGTATGGAGTCTTTAGGAAAACCATTCATGCAACTGCAATATAGATAGGAAATTCTGGTGCAAATGCTAAAACGTTGTTTTTTGCTACTGGCAATGATTTGTATCGTCCTGAACTCCGCACCGTTGTTTGCGCAGTTCGAAACCGCTTCTGTTCTGGGATATGTGCGAGACAGTTCGGGTGCGGTCGTTCCTGGAGCCACTGTCTCCCTTGTCAATCAGGAAACCAAGGCTCAGGTTACCGCGCAGAGCAATGCTCAGGGGGCGTATGAGTTTACTGACGTCAAGATTGGCCAATATCAGGTCACTGCGAAAGCAGCCGGTTTTGATATCAGCACCACTCAGCCATTTACGGTTACGGTCAACGCCCGCCAGCGTGTAGATGTCGCCCTTAAGATCGGTTCCAACAGCGAGACGGTCACCGTTGACTCTGCCGCAGCATTGCTTGAGACCGACTCGAGTGAGCGCGGCCAGGTCATCGGAACCCGCGAGGTAGAGAATCTGCCTCTCAATGGTCGCGCCTACGCCGACCTTGCCGCACTTGTCCCCGGTGTCCGTCGCAACATTCTTGAGAACAGCACAGACAGCAGCCGCGATGCCTCTTTCAACGTCAACGGCCAGCGCAGCGAGTTCAATAACTTCCTCCTCGACGGTTTGGACAACAACGCCTACGGAACCTCTAATCAGGGCTTTTCCAATCAGTCAATTCCACCATCCCCAGACGCTATCTCTGAGTTCCGCGTCGAGACAGACAATTACAGTGCCGAGTATGGTCGCTCTGCAGGCGCCGTCATCAACGTAAGTATCCGCAGCGGCACCAATAAGTTTCACGGCAAGGCCTACGACTATCTTCGCAACACGGTCTTCAACGCCATCGGACCCTTTACGCCGCCGACCAATCCGCTCACACACTCGCCACAGAAACCGGTCCTCATTCGTAACCAGTTTGGTGGTACCTTTGGCGGTCCGCTGTGGAAGGACCACACTTTTTTCTTCGCAGATTACGAAGGCACCCGTCAGGTCGTGCATGCCATCAATCAGGCGACTGTCCCTACTGCCAATCAAAACGGCACCAGCTCTCTCGCCATTGCCAATGGCGGCTATACCTTCATCTCAGGGAGCAGCTCTGAGAACGGCAGCCCCATACCTCTGCTGAATCCCATCACTGGCCAGACGTATACCAACGGCGTGATCCCATTCAACGATCCTTCCGTTTCGTCCTTCGCCAAGGGGGTTCTCGCGGCTCTACCTGCTCCGAATGTTCCTGGCAATCCCTACGCTAACAACTATGCTTCTCTGCCTGCTGACACCATCAATGACGACAAGGGCGATATCCGCGTCGACGAGACCTTCAGTCAGCGCACCACAGGCTTCGTACGTTACAGCGAACATCAGGGGAAGATCGCCTCGCCGCCTAATATTCAGGGGTCGGCTGGCGGCAACAGCAACGGCACTGTCAATATCTTCAACCAGCAGATCGCCGGTGGCGTCACTCACATCTTCAATCAGAACTCGATCCTCGACGCACGCTTCGCCTTCACCCGCACCGACGGCGGTAAGAGCCCTTACGGCGCAAACTTACCGAGCCTGATGGGCGGTATCCCTGGCCTTCCGACAGATCCTCAGGTTGTTCGCAGCCTTAATGTCCAGAGCGTCAATACCTTCACACAGTTTGGCAATCAGGGCAGCAATCCTCAGTACCAGAATCCCTACGTATTCAATCCAAAGGTTAACTACACCTGGATTCACGGACGCAGTACCTATAAAGCTGGCTACGAGTATCAGGCCATCTTTACCACCATCGACGACTTCAACCCTGTTTATGGTCAGGACACCTACAACGGCGGTTTCAGCTTTACTGGTGCTACTGCCAGCGCTCTAAGCGGCTCTAATACCGGCACCAAGGAGGCTGTTGCTCTTGCAGACTTCCTCTTTGGTGCTCGCGACACCTATCAGCTCAACAACTTCGTCAACGTCCATCTCAATCAGAGAATGCATTACCTCTACTTTCAGGACGATATTCGAGTCAACTCTCGCCTCACGGTCAACGCCGGTCTGCGCTATGAACTAGTGACACCCCAGTGGGAATCCAGCAATAAGCTAGCCAACTATGATCCGGATACCCAGTCCCTTATCCAGGCCACGCCCGGCTCTCTCTACAACCGCGCCCTGGTCAACATGCCGAAGCTCGACTTTGCTCCCCGCTTCGGCTTTGCGTTCCAGGCAGATCCTAAAACGGTCATCCGTGCTGGTTATGGTCTTGGCTATGCCCAGGTCAACCGCGAAGGCGGCGAAAATCTGCTGGTCTATAACTTGCCAGCCATCGTCAACACCAACATCGTCCAGGGCCCGCAGTTTGCTAATCCCGGTGTTCTCGGTTCCCAGAAGGCTGAGCCCATCTGTACAACCGCGCAAGCCGATGCTCCGTTCAGCTCTACCAACCCCAACCCCTGCTTCCGCACCACTGCGCAGGGCTATCCGACCGGTTTCACCAGCCCTGCCAATGTCACTGCGGCCAGCAATCTCAGCACACAGGCTCGCTACATCCCAAAAAACACTTCTACCGGTTACGTTCAGAGCTACCATCTGACCGTTCAGCGTCAGCTCACGAACTCGACGACGTTCGAGGTCTCCTACGTCGGGGAGCATGGCGTAAAGATTCAGGTTCTTGCGGACCTGAATCAGTCCGAGGCCAATCCTGTCACCGCTACTTGTAACGCTTCGACCAGCTCAGGCTGTCTGTCGGTAGCAGCGCGTCGTCCTATTCCCACCTTCACCACTATCGAAGAGAGCTTGTCCCAGGGCTTTCTTAGCTACAACGGTCTCCAGACCAAGCTGGAGCATCGCACCGGTCACGGCCTCTACCTGTTAAACTCCTTCACCTACTCGCGAGCCCTGGACAACGCTTCCGGACATCTCGATACTCCCGACGGAGACAACTCCCGCATTAACCTGGCCAATCCATTGGGTGAGCGTGGTCCCTCTGCCTATAACCAGCCGCTCAACGATATTCTCACCATCGTCTACGATCTGCCCTACGGCAAAGGACGTATGTTTGGTGGCGGAGCGCCCTTCGTCATGCAGGAGCTTCTCGGCGGGTGGCAGATCACGGCCATCAACAGCGCCAGCAGCGGCATGCCGGTCAACATCTATTACACGCCCAATAGCTTTCAAACTGTCAGCCCCCTGCTCGTGCAGCGGCCCAACCAGGTCTCAAACAATGTCATCATTCCAAAGAAGCAGCGATTCAGGACATCGGGCAACCAAGGTGTCACCGCTCTGTATAGCTCCGCGTTCAGCCTCCCGGACAACAATCATCCCTATGGCAATGTCGGACGCAACTCTGTCCGCTTTGACCCCTTCTACCAACTGGATATGGGTCTTCATAAGCAATTTGCTCTTCGTCCCACAGGTACCTCGTTTGACTTCCGCGTTGAGGCATTCAACATCCTCAATCAAACCAACTATTCTTATCCGCAGAGCGGTGTTGGCTCCAGCAGCTTCGGTGTTGTAACGGCCTCTACTACCTTCCCGGCCCGCATCCTCCAGTTCGCTGGCAAGATCGTCTTCTAACCCAAAACACGGAGGGGCATCGCAATGGACCGCAGACAGTTCACTACCCTCGGTGTCGCATCGCTCGGCAGCCTGCTCACCCAGAGACTCTGGGCTGAGCAGGTGCGGGCTGCAGCCTCGCCGGACAAGTTTTATTTCGCCCTCATTGCCGACACCCACATCATCGACAACTTCTACGTCAAAGGCAGCGAAAACGGAGTCGAAGACAACGAGAGCATTCTTCTCACCACCCCTCGTCTGACCTCCGCGCGCGATCTCATCAACTCCCTCAATCCCGCGATCGAACAGGTCTTTCTCATCGGCGACTACTTCCACAACTACCCTTCCACCGACTACGACTTCTACTTCAAGAACACCACTCGTCTCGATAACGCCAAAGCCATTACGGACGGATTCAAGATGCCGATTCACCTCGGCTTCGGCAACCACGACTATGACGTGCGCCATGTCCCGCGCGAGATGAGCCACCGTCTTTTCGAAGCCAAGTTCCAGGCCAAGCCCTACTCCGTGCTGGATTATAAAGGCTACAAATTCATCCACCTGAACAACTTTCTTGGCAGCACCCAGGACCACACGTCTTCTGACTTCAATCCCAACATCGGTTCTCTTGGGGAAGAGCAGCTTCACTGGTTCGAGGCGCAGTTGCAACAGCACAAGCCCACCTTCGTCTTCATCCACTACCCGCTTATTCAGGATGTTCCTGCCGAGTTTGCCGACTATGGGCTGCAGCCTCTTCTGCGCAAGTATCAGGAGACGATTCAACTTGTCGTCTCCGGTCACATGCATAAGTGGATCGATTTCGCTCATACCTATGGGCCGCAACACTACGTTATGGCAGCTACTCGCTACGATCCGAATGCCTACATGCTCATGGAGGTAGACACGAAGCACGCCACCTGGCGCTTCATGAATGCAAGCCTCGTCGAATGGGCAACACATTACAGCCGCCCCTATCGAACCGTCTGATCAAAATACAATCGCCGCATAGCTCTAGCATCCGTTGAAGGACCTGCTCATGCTTTCGAATCACTGCCGCGCTCTCTCCGCCGTCGCCCTTGCTGTAGCCCTGGGTGGCACTCTCTCCCTAGCGCAGTCGAGCGACGGAGCTATCAAGCTCAATCAGATTCAGGTCATCGGCACTCATAACAGCTACCACGCCGGCATCGCGCCCAACGAGAGCAAACTCTGGCAAGCAAAGTATGCCGAAGCCTTCAAGGGACTCGACTACCAACACCAACCTCTCACGCAGCAATTTGACAGCGGCGTTCGTCAGATCGAGCTCGACATCTTTGCCGATACAAAGGGCGGCCTTTACGCGCATCCCTCTGGTCCATCGAACGTGGCCGCCGCCCATCTTCCTCCCGATCCCGACTTTGACCCCAATGGGATCATGACCAAGCCCGGCTTCAAGGTCATGCACGTTCAAGATGTCGACTATCGCAGCACCTGCCAGCCTTTTATCGGCTGCCTGAAAGAGGTTCGTGAGTGGTCCCATGCCCATCCGGGACATATTCCAATCTTCATCCTTGTTGAAACCAAACAGGGAAAACCCGAAGGCAATATCCACCTCACCATGCCTGAGGACTTTACCTCTGCCACCTTTGACGCCCTCGATGCCGAGATCCGCTCCGTCTTCCCGCCGGATGAACTCATCACCCCAGACGATGTCCGTGGTCACTATAAGACGCTCAATCAGGCTGTACTTGCCGGCAACTGGCCCACTCTCGCGAGCGCACGTGGCAAGGTCATATTCCTCATGGACCAACGGCCTGTTGGGCCGGTCTATCTCGCCGGTCACCCTTCATTGCGCGGTCGCGTTCTCTTTACCAACGCCGAGCCCGGCCAGCCCGATGCCGCCTTTATCGAACGCAACGACGGTCCTGCTGCCAACATCTCCACTCTCGTACGACAGGGCTATCTCATCCGCGCCCGCACTGACTCTGACACCAAGCAGGCGAGAGCCAACGACACCACGACTCGCGATGCCATGATCGCCAGTGGTGCCCAGCTCCTCAGCACCGACTATCCCGTCAATGAGCCTGCCCGTTGGGATGGCCACTTTGTCGTAGCCCTTCCCGGCGACGCAGTGGCACGCTGCAATCCCATCAACGCTTCCGCCGCCTGCAATGCCGAAGCGTTGAAGTGAACAGATAGCGAATGATCGGGTCAACGATCTCTTCAACCCCCTAAAGACCTGAAGTTCATCGCATCCCCATATAAGCGCCGATTACATCGAAGTTGGCCGAAGCTATACCGGCCTTATTGCTATCTATTGAGATCCGTTGAGGTTCTGTCTTCTATTTACCGCATGTTCATGTGGCTGAAGAAGACTAATGGAAGAACGACTCGCCTGCGTACTGGCGAGCTGAATCTGACACAACCCTCCGGAGAACGCACCGTCGAATGAAAAAGCCTGTATGGATCGCCGTGACCGTTGTATGTGTGGCGTCCTGGTGTCAATTGCTGAATGCCCAGGCTCCGTCCAGGAATGTATGTCCACGCCCACAGGCTGAGAGCCTCGTCGAAGAGCCGGAAGACCTGCGCAGTCAGAATGGCGTGTTGGAGGTTAATCTCACGGCCTACGACTCCATGGATACGAGTGGCACGAAGCGATACTGCTACTCCGATGATGCCGGCCGAGAGTCTCCCAATTTGCGCGTCAGTCCGGGTGATCTCGTGATTCTTCATCTGAAGAACAAGCTGACAGATCTCAGTCCCAGCGGCACAACAGTAGCGCACGCGCATGGGCATCCCCACACTGTGGACGATCCCTGTACGAGTGGAATCATGAGCGCGGTGTCCACCAACCTTCACTTTCACGGGCTTACAATTCCTCCAGTCTGTCATCAGGACGATGTTCTGAAAACGTCTGTACAGCCAGGTGATGCCCCCTTTGAGTACCGGTTTCGCATTCCAAAGAATGAACCGCCTGGCCTTTACTGGTATCACCCTCATATCCATGGATTCAGTAAGGAACAGCTCCTCGGCGGAGCGTCTGGAGCGCTCATTGTAGAAGGAATCGAGCGTGCAAAGAGATCGGTCGCTGGTCTGCCGGAACGAGTGTTCATCATTCGCGACCAGGACCTCGTGAATCCGAATGCACAACCCGCCCGGTCTGAGCCGGTAATTCCAAAGTTTCTGATCGATCGCGATGGAGACGCAGCCAATAACGGCACCGGTTTCGGCAAGCCGGCTAAAGACTTGTCGATCAACTACGTGCCAGTTCCTTATCCGGATTACACTCCTGCAACGATCGAGATGAAGCCCGGTGAACGGCAGCTATGGCGAGTCTTGAATGCTTCCGCGATCACGTACCTCAACCTTGAGGTGTTGGTTCGCCGTGCGCCGCAGCCTTTGGGACTTGTGGCTATGGATGGTGTACCCATGAACCATGGTGACGTGCAGAGTGATTCCGTGAATACGCAAACGCACATCGGTCTTCCGCCCGGTGCGCGCGCTGAGTTTATTGTGACTGGACCCGCAGAAGGCGAAGCCGGCTTGCTGGTGACGAGAACGGTGGACACCGGTCCCGGCGGTGAAAATGACCCGAATCGGATGCTTGCAAAGATTGTCGTTTCATCAAATGCACCCGAGCCGCGTTCGCGATTGCGGAGTTCGCCGGATTCTCTTTCTCCTTCCACGGAAACATGGCTCGGAGATGTGGCTCCAGTGCGGGTACGGCGACTCTATTTCTCTGAGAAGCTGGCCGACCCCAATGACCCCACGAGCGCTGTGGAGTTTTACCTGACCGTTGATGGACAAGAACCAAAGATGTTCGATATGAGTTCGGATCTCCCGAACATCATTGCGAAGCAGGGAACCGTTGAGGATTGGATTATAGAAAATCGCTCGAACGAGCTGCACGCCTTCCACATTCACCAGCTACATTTTCTGTTGCTCGAGTATGCAGGAAGACAGGTGAATGAGGACTTTCTGCGCGACACCGTGAATGTCCCCTACTATGACGGACGCTCACTGACATATCCAAGCGTTCGCCTTCGCATGGATTTCCGCGACCCGAATGTCGTGGGCACCTTTGTGTATCACTGTCATCTTCTCGAACACGAGGACAAAGGGATGATGGGATCGATACGAGTCGATCCGGGACCGGATATTTCAGGACCCAAAGCGACTGCTTCGTGTAGTGCAGGCGATTCCTCGGCAGACTGCACGAAAGAGTCTTCCCAGGGTCATGGATTGAAATAGATTTTCAGACGAATGAAGATGTGTTCCGTCACCTGCTTTTCCAGAAGCTGAAGATTAATTCACTTGGTGTTCAAGAAACAAATACGCGCTATTCATTTCAAAGAGCTTTTATCAATGGGGCACACCATATCACCAGGCCCCAGGAGAAAAGCATGTTTACCAGGCACCTTGTATCCAAAACGATGGGCGCGGTCCGTACGGGACTGACGTGCGCGATGATATTCGAGCTCGCGTTAGGCAGCGCGTTCGCATCCGGCCCGGCGCAAAGCGAGCCCTCTCGAGACAACGACACGAGCACACCGATTAAGCATGTGATTGTCATCATCGGCGAAAATCGCAGCTTCGATCATGTCTTCGCAACGTACGTTCCGAAGAAGGGCGAGAAGGTCTGGAACCTTCTCTCAGAAGGAATTGTGAAGGCCGATGGAACCGCCGGACCGAACTTTGCGAAAGCAGAGCAGAAGGCAGCAACTGACCGGACGCCTGACGCCTTTTTGCTGAACCCTGCTAAGGGTTCGTTTCCTGGATCGGTGCTTCCTGCGCCGCTCGTGGGCGGACCTGAAGATTCGTACGTCAAGGACGACAGCCTCACTCTTGCACAGCAGTCTGAAAATGGCCTGCCGGATGATTATTATGCCTATCTTGTGACCGGCGGCACGGGTCAGACATCCGGCACTCCCGATATACGTATCAAGAACGTGAATGCAATTCCCGCCGGTCCGTTTCAGCTGACGAACGGAGATGGGTTTACCTACAACTCATACGCAGCCAGCCCGGTGCATCGCTTCTACCAGATGTGGCAGCAGTTGAACTGCAGCGCCAAGCAGGCAACCGTTAGCAATCCCTCGGGTTGTGACGCAAGCCTGTTTCCCTGGGTAGAAGTGACCGTGGGTGCAGGCACAAACGGTCTCAAGCAGCCCGCGGACTTCAGCACAGAGTATTCTCCCACGGCTACGACTACCGGTGAAGGTGCGGCCTCCATGGGCTTCTATAACGTCCAGAATGGCGATGCCCCTTACTTCAAGTATCTCGCCGATAACTATGCGATGAGTGACAACTTCCATCAGTCCGTCAATGGTGGTACCGGCGCCAATCACATCATGTTCGGCCACGGTGATGCTATCTGGTTCAGCGATGGCAAGGGCCAGCCGGCTCTTCCGCCCCACAACATCAAAGTTAATCCGGGCACCGCCAACTCCGGTGTGGTGGACGAAGTTGAAAATCCCAACCCGGCAGCCGACACCAACAACTGGTATTCGGAAGATGGTTATGGTGGTGGTTCTTATGGTTCCCCGTCCTACGGCGGCGGTTCTTATACCGACTGCTCGGATAAAACCCAGCCGGGCGTGGCGCCTATCGTGGATTACCTCGCATCGCTGCCGACGCCTATCTCTCCCCGCTGCGAGAAGGGTCACTACTACCTTCTTAACAATTACAACCCGGGCTACTTCGGAAACGGCAAGAACGCCTATACCGACACCAACCCCGACAACACCGTCTTTACCATTCCGCCGTCCTCCGTCCCCAGCATTGGCGACGACCTGATCAAGAACCACGTTTCATGGAAGTACTACGGCGACCAGTGGAACAACTATTTACCGGACCCCTATCAGCTCAACTCCAGCGCGATCGGCAGCAAGACCGACGAATACTGCACCATCTGCAATCCTTTTCAGTACGACACGTCCATCATGAGCGATGCTGCTGTACGCACGGCTCATATCCAGGACACCGAGAATCTTTACCAGGACATCCAGGATGGAAAGCTTCCAGCAGTCTCCATCGTCAAGCCCAGCGGATTGGTCGACGGGCACCCGTCTTCTTCCAAGCTGGACTTGTTTGAAGGATTTACCCAGAAGATCGTGGATGCAGTGAAGGCCAATCCAGAACTCTGGAAAGACACTGCTATCTTCATCACTGAGGATGAGGGCGGCGGCTTCTACGATTCAGGGTATGTACAACCGCTGGATTATTTCGGCGACGGTACGCGTATTCCTCTGATCGTTGTATCTCCCTATACGAAGGCAGGTCACATCTCCCACGAGTATGCCGACCACGTATCTATCTTGAAGTTTATCGAGGCAAATTGGGGATTGGAGACTGTCTCAAGGCGTAGCCGCGACAACTTCCCCAACCCGATTGCCTTGCCCTCAAATCCCTATGTGCCGGTCAATAGCCCGGCTATCGACGATCTCATGGGCCTGTTCGACTTCAGTGGTCCGGGATACTTCTAGCTAAAGCTAAGATCGCCGGGGTTGGCTTCGCCAACTCCGGCTTTTCTTTTTTAAACACAATCTAGGCAAGCGCTAGGGGGACGGCTTCTTCCCAGTGTCCCTGTGCCTTCAGGATAAGTTCTACGACCTCGCGTGCGGCGCCACGCCCTCCAGGTCTGCGAGTCGTGAAGTGGCAGATCGCCTTCAACTCGGGCGCGCCATCGGCTACGCATACTCCCAGACCGGCTCGCTGCGCCAAAGGGATGTCCGGAAGGTCGTCGCCCATATAGGCAACCTCTTCTTCGGTCACACCTGCCTTCTGCAGGCACTCCTCGAAAGCCTGGGTTTTCTTTGCCTGGCCCAGATAGACAAAACTGACCTTCAGTTCCTGGGCACGTTTGGCAACTGCCGGTGAAGATCGGCCGGTGATAAAGCCGGTCTGGATTCCCATTGTGTGGGCAAGCGACAACCCCTGTCCGTCCTGCGCGTTGAATACCTTCATCTCGGAGACCGTCGCATCTCCGGAGCCGCCCGTTGTCGAAATCAGACAGACGCCGCCATCGGTCAGCGTGCCATCGACGTCCATCAGGAACAGTTTGATCTTGCTGGCACGGGCCAATACATCGGGTGAGGCAAGGGAAGCCAGGGAGATGTCGGACATGGAACGATTCTAAAGCAGTGTCTAGAGCCTGTTGGAGATTGCAGTAACTGAGGGTTTTCGGCCGGAAGGGTTTGTCCCAAACCCTTTAGTTTCTTATTTCGGAATGAAAATCTTGACAGGGGAACCTGCGGAAGCATAAAAAGCTCCCGCCTAAATGAATACGTATACATTTAAGGCGAAAACGCATGACAAGTAGCCAGATTCTCGTCGGTTTCCGGGCTGGATCTGGATTAAAGACAGGCGCCGCTGAGCCTTTGTTGTGGTGCTCTGCAGGCGATAGCGTTTCCCTCCAACCAGGAAGTATCGAGCAAAAGAGGAGAACAGATGCATATAACCGGAACTAGACAATGGGCCCGCATTTTTACTGTTTGCGATGGTTCGAGATTCTCGCCAGATACACTCCAAAAACAGACCAGCTCAAAAGCTGGATGGCGAAGCCTGCTATCGCTGGTGGGCATGCTCATCCTTTTCGTGAGTTCGTCGCGAGCACAGGTGAATGGTCAGGGGCAGCTTCCCTATCTGGGCTGGAGCAGTTGGAGCCAGGAGACGATCAGCGGTGAGAGTTGGCTGACGGAGGCCAATATCAAAGCTCAATCCGACGCTCTAAAGGCGTCGGGGCTGCAATCGCAGGGATTTGTGTATATCAACATTGATTCGGGATGGCAGAACGCTTCGATGCGAATGGCCGCCCGGAGGTGAATACCACTCAGTTCCCGGATGGCATGGCGGCAACGATCGCATACATCCACGCGAACGGGCAAAAGGCCGGCATCTATTGGATTCCTGGCGTGCAGGAACCGGTATGGGAGTCGAGTGACTTAATTCTCGGCACTTCTTACACCGTAGCCAGCATCGTGAACTCGAATCTTCCCGGCAACGCCTTTGCCATAGGGAATGGACCTCCATATTGGCACGCGAAGATCGAGTTCTCACAGCCTGGAGCGCAGCAGTATGTAAATTCAGTCGTTGCTCTCTTTGCCTCCTGGGGAGTCGATTTCATTAAATTGGATGGAACGACCCCTGGGTCTGACGATAACGATCTCACCGTGGATAATCGCCCTGATGTTCAGGCATGGTCGCAGGCCATCGCACAATCGGGTCGTCCGATTTGGTTGACGGTTTCATGGGCCCTGGATCACGACTATCTCAGCACCTGGCAGACGTATGCCAATGCCAGAAGGATCGAGAATGACGTGGAGTGCTATTGCAGCACGCTCACGACATGGGCGGATGTCGCGCTGCGGTTCAACGACCTCGTCACCTGGGAGAACAATGCTGGCCCAACGGTCGGATGGAACGACCTGGACTCCATGGAAGTCGGCAATGGGAACCAGGATGGATTGACGAACGACGAACGGCAGAGCACGATGTCGCTTTGGGCCATCGCCAATGCTCCTATGTTTGTGGGGGACGACCTGACGCAATTAGACAGTTTCGGGTTGCAACTCCTGACGAACAGCTCGGTGATCGCAGTGGATCAGTCCGCAAGTCCAGGGACCCAGATTACGTCTGGGAATAACCCGGTCTGGGCATCTCCCAAGTTAAGCAATGGGACTTACAACGTTGCGCTGTTCAACCTAAACGGTAGTAGCTCTACGACAACCGTTAACTGGAGCAGTCTGGGGTTCAGTGGCTCGGCGGACGTCTATGACCTCTGGAACAATGTCGATCTTGGAACCTTCACAAACAGCTATAGTGCCTCGCTCAGCACGCATGCTTCAGCTCTTTTGAGAGTCACGCCCAACTAGGAGTGTCTGAGGAATCCGGAAGAGCATTTTTTCTTTTGCCGCTGAGACAGGCCAACGCTTTAACCTAAGGTCTATCTCAGCGGCTTGTAGGTGCCTCAACGCCATGTTGAAAAGCACTTCCTACTGAGTGCATACAGGTGTGGCATGTGTGCTTGTGGGGTATATGCCGGAATTGAATATCACCAGATCCCGTTTCTGTTGCGACAGATCCGCCACGCAAAAATCATGACGCACAGAATTGGGCACTATCTGATCGTTAGTTGTTTTAGGATCGACGTCATGATGCGTTTGCTTCCGGTGTTGTTGCTGTTGGCGATTCCGGCGTATGCGTCTTCTTGCATAGAGATTTCGGTCTGCGCGGCTTACTCAAGCAAAGATATTCCATTGATCTTTCGGGGTGAGGCGGTTGAGGTTACGACTGAGCCGTTGCCTCCGCCGCCAGCGGGGTTAGCGCTCCTGCGCCGTGCGACGGATAACGTCCGGTTTCTGGTTCGTGAGGTTCTAAAGGGTAAGCTGCCGAGCCAAGAGATCACGATTCAGGTGCCCACGGGGGCTTATCAGGTTGGGCATGAGTACCTGGTCTATGTCGGTGCGAATGGGCCGACTAACGCATTATTTGCCAATAGCTGTGTTCATCAGCAAGACCTTTCGAAGGCGGATGGGGGGGCGTCGGATCTGCAACTGCTGCGAGATTTGTCTTCGGCGGACAGCAAAGGGGTAATTTTCGGCAGACTCTACTTGCGCGGATCGACCACAGGCGGCGATGCGGCTCCGGTGGAGGACGCAGAGGTAATGGTTTCGATCCAGGGGCCAGTGAGTCGTGAGGCGCAGGCTGAGCGCGGCAGCGGAGAGCAAGTCTACCTATTGGCCGGCGTCCCACCGGGCGACTACGTCGTGGCGGCAAAGGCTGCGCCGGGCGTGGCGGTGATACCGGTGGATAAGGCGGGTGGACCGATTTCGGTCGCGGCAAACAGTTGCCGGGAGGTGGATTGGTTCTTGCGAGTGGACAGCCATATCCGCGGGCGAGTGACGGATGCTGCGGGGCGGCCGGTGGCGCGTGCGAACGTAGGGCTGTTCGCGCGTGGAAAGGACGAGGCAGGGCTGGCCCGCGGGCGGGTTGCTTCGTTTGCATACATGGTGACCGATGTGGATGGACGGTACGAATTCGCGGGAGTGAATCCCGGCGACTACAGTGTGGTACTGCATCCTTCTCCGGCGAAGGAGGAAGATCCTTATCCACCGGTCTTCTATCCGGCACAGACGCTGCCTTCAGACGCAACGGTGCTGCACCTGAAGGGGGCGGAGACGCTGGAAGGGATCGACTTAGTAAGGCCCGCGCCGCTGCGTGTAGCAACGGTGCATCTGGCGGTGAAGAGAGCGGACGGAACACCGATCGAGAACGCGATGGTAATAGTGACCGACCCGGCAAGCGCGGTCCAGACTGCTGCGACAGGGCGGACGGATTCGAACGGCCTCCTGGAGGTGCAACTGTTTGCGGAGCGGGAGTACACGATCACAGCTTCGACGCCGGACCCGACGGGGCAGGTGCAGGAGTCGCCGCAGTGTGCGGGGCCGGTGGAGTTTGTTGCAGAGGATGAGATGGACCTAGCTCCCCTCGTCCCAGATAAGACGTTCCACGCTTGCCGTTCGGCAGCGCGGCCGGGCTTATTAGGTCACAACTGAAAAAACTCAGGTCAAACCAAATCGTTCTCCACCCGAGGCTCGCTGTTCGATTCTGGTGACTATCTCTAAACGTTCTTCCCGCTATCAGGAGGATCGCTGCATACGGACCAGGGCCGGCAACCAGAAGTGCGTTGGGAAATACGAGGAGACGATCCTGGAGTGAACCCCTGAGGTGAGACAGGGTAATAAGGGGACGGCGATTCATTGGGCTGTCTCCCTATAATGGCTCAATGTACGCTCCTTTACGTCTCCTTCTTCTGCTAGCGGTTCTCCCAGTTACAGCTCAGACAATGCAGCAGCAGACGGACAACATGGCCAGTCTCCCGAAGGAACGGCTGGGCACTGTGTCGTTTCCCATTTCCTGCACAGCATCATCGCAAGCGGCCTTCAACCGTGGTGTAGCACTGCTGCATGACTTTTGGTACGAGGAGGCGCAGGCCCAATTCGATCGGATCACCAAGAGCGATCCTGGCTGTGCGATGGCCCACTGGGGTGCTGCGATAAGCATCTTCCACCAAATCTGGGAGCGTCCGGATGCCTCCGATATGAAACTCGGATGGGCGGAGATGCAAAAGGCGCAATCGCTGCCTGTGGGCACGGAACGTGAACGCGCTTATATCGCCGCGCTCTCCGGCTTTTATAATCCCGCTCCCCAGGATTATCCGGCTCGCATCGCGGCCTACTCCACACAGATGGGCAACTTGTATGGTCGTTATCCCGACGATGTGGACGCTGGAGCTTTCTACGCACTCTCATTACTGGCCGCCAAAGCGCCAGACGACACAAGCCTGTCACAGGAGCACAAGGCGATGGCGGTGTTGACGCCGCTCTTCGTAAAGTATCCCGATAATCCCGGCGTGGTGCATTACATCATTCACGCCTGCGACAATCCGGCAATGGCCGCAGCTGGTCTGGCTGCCGCCGATCACTATGGCGAGATCGCGCAGTCCGGCCCGCATGCCTTTCACATGCCCGGACACATTTACTCGCGGCTGGGCATGTGGCCGCAGGACATTGCTTCTCAACTTGGCTCGATAAAGGCTGCGCAGGCAGCTGAGGCGCGCGGCGAGAGCGGCATTATGGATGAGCCGCACTCCTATGACTTTGTGCTGTATGCCTATCTGCAAACCGCCCAGGACGATCGCGCCAAAGCTGCTCTTACTGAGATCTCAGCGCCGTTGACGATGATCGCATCGATGCCCGGGATGGGAGCCGGCTACATGGCGGGAATGGTCTCGTACTATCGGGTGAAGCTCCCCGTTTTCTATGCGCTTGAGATGCGCGATTGGAGATCGGCTGCGGCGTTGGAGCCTTATCCCGGTTCGCTGCCGGAGCCCGCAACTCTGGTGTACTGGGCGCGAGCGATAGCTCATGGACGCTTGCACCAGCCTGAGCAGGCCAAGACCGATCTTGCTCGATACGACGAATTAATTGCCGAGATCAAGAAGGGCAAATCCGCTTACGTAGCTGAGAACACGTCCGTGCAGATCCAGCATAGCGAGATATTGGCCTGGAACTCATACGCGCAGGGGAAGCAAGCGGAGGCGCTAGCGACCATGCGCCGTGCGGCTGACCTCCAGGACAAAGTCGGCCAGGGAGAGGTCGACATTCCGGCGCGTGAAATGCTAGCGGATATGCTTCTAGAATTCGGCCATTCGGAGCAGGCACTCGCCGAGTACGAAGTTGCTCTCAAGCTCAGCCCTAACCGATTCAACGGCCTCTATAACGCTGGACGGGCTGCTGAGGCAACCGGGAACAGGGAGAAGGCCGAGTTTTACTACGCTGCTCTCCTCAAATCCACCGGCAACGGCCAAAACTCCGTGCGCCCTGAGCTCGCTCACGCCAGAACCTTCGTTTCCTCCACTCAGACCGCACAGAAATAATCTCGGCAGAAGCTGACGTGTCCGAATCTCGTTACCGCGCTTAGAGCAGTTCTCGTAATAGCGTGAAGCGGAAGAACCCTGCGAGTGTCGTTTTTCTTGGGGAAAAACGACGTTGGTACCTTTGACTCGCTCTACACCATTACGAGAACTGCTCTAGCGTCAGCTTAAGGCAGCTTTGCGATGAAGGCATTCATTTCGCGCAATACATCTTCTTCATTCGAGGAGAACACTTCATGCCGGGCATGCGGCAGGCGCACCACGCGCGCGGACGGTACGCCAGCTTCGAACGCCTTCGCCTGTGCCTCGGTGCCGATAGGTCGATCCCCAGGATCAAGAGGCAGCGCATAGATGGCGAGAATGGGAAGCGGAATGTGTGTGTACCTCTGTCGTCCTGCGTGAATTGCAGAAACGGCTGGGGGGATGTGGGGAGCGGCTTGCGCAAGCGCCGTCAGGAGTGCTGCGGGAGTCGCATCCAGTTCTTTCTGCCACTCCCGCAAAACCCTTTCCAGTCTTGGAAGATCGGTCTCCAACAACTCCTGAATCAGCGGTCGCGTATCTTGCAGAAACTTTGATTGCAGCTCTTCCATTTTCCGTTTCACTTCGATCAACTCAATCGCTAGGTCTCCAAGGGAGCTGTCGTAGTACGCGAACGACCAGGCAGCGTCCAGGTACACCAATCCTGCTACCTTGTCGGAATGGCGAGATCCCACAGAGCTGAGCTCCTGGCCCGCGATGGAATGTCCAACCAAAACCGGGCGATTCAGGTCTAATGCAGCCAGAACAGCGAGTACGTCATCCCCGAGCCGGTCGGCCGAGTAGCCGGTAAGTGGAACACTGGAGGCTCCGAACCCGCGCCGTGTGATGCCGTAGACATGGTAAGAAGGTGTCAGTCTGGCCGCAAACTTGGCGTATGAATGGGCGTCGGCGCCCAGGCCCGCCAACAGGACTACAGGCCGTCCCATGCCGCCCCAGTCGACCACTTCCAGCTTTACGCCCAGGTCCACTTCTATGAAGTGCACCTGGGTAGGCGTGGCTAACCAGGCAGATTCGCTAGTCGCGCGCTGCAGTTCGAGCGGCAGCGATTTGCCTTGGATCCAGGTTCCCGCGATCGCGTTCCCGTCGGGGCTGATTGTGCCCTCATACGCGCCGCGAATTGCATTCACAGCAAACTTCAGAGAGCGGCCTTCCAGGGAAACGGCATTGATTGGGATCGGCTGAGTGGACTGATCGATGGAATATAACGTCGCTCTCCACGCATCCCCATCGGACGCGCTCAGGCGTACGCCCAAACGAAGCTTCCTCTCGCCCAACGCTCCTTGCCAGTCTCCGGCAATATCCAGCCCTTCCTTGATGCCTCCCAATGGTGTCCCCGAGGGACCGGGTTGAAAATCGTCGATCATTCGCCACCCCAGTCCGAATATATAAGACGAAAACTACACCACGGACCTCGATCTGTGTCACTGCTTCGGGATGTCTTCCACGTCCGAGCGGAGCGTAAGTCCTGATAACGCGCTACTCGCCAGCAACGGATACTGACGCGAAATCGACTTCACAGGACATATCCATGGTCACTGATCGCAGTGATCCAGAATCCTCTCGCATGAGATTATGCTTGGGCGTATGTACATCGTTATGGCTTCTCTGGTAACCGTATCTCTCCTTCTCTGGATTGTGTTCCGCTGGCATACGATCCAGCGCTGGCCACTCAAGCGACGGTTGATGCGTTCCGGCTTGAAACGAAACGCTATGATCGTTGACGTACAGACACTCGGCTGGTTTCCGCACGGTGGTTCCAGATATCGCAGCGGAGCCGGCATGCAGCGAGTGACCAGGCGGGTATACTTTCGCGTCGAGGGCGACTTAGACGAAGTCTTGACGGATGAAATCCGTTGCGAGCTGCGCTCTGTTCCAAGGCAAGGAGACCACGTGCGGGCTAACTAGACCCGAATGATCCATTGTGTGCGATCGTCGTGCAGGACAGCTTCAGTGGTCCACCTATTGCGATAAACGATGACACTCGCTGATTTCGCACGGCTCCCTGGCCAAGCAAGTGACATAGGTAATGACAAACGCTCTTCTCGTCATCGATCGTTACTGGCGAGCAACCGACCTGTCGGGATTCATCCTGGACCGGAGTAAGGCGTAAGCAATCAAGAGCACTGATGAGGCAGCCTCCGTACCGATTGTGAGCGTACAGCGCATCGGCATACTTCTCGCCTGAGGCATGACATAGTGCGCGAGCCCGCCAAAACCTAGTACCCCATAGGTAACGAGCGCTATCCGAGTGTTTCTCCAATACACCAGGCAAGCCGCGAAGAACATACGATCCATGCCGTCAACACGACATTGCGTGTGAGCCACGCAGGTCCAGGGTAGACATTGGTTGAGCTAGCGGTTATTTCACTTTGACAGAATATCGAGCGATTGTTCCGCGAGGCCGCCCGGATCCACCGCACCATTGGAGAACACAATGACACCGATTCCTTTCTGGCGATTTATCAGTAGCATCGCCGTGTATCCGGCAACCGACCCGCCGTGCCCGAAGGTGACGTAGTTATCGTGCTTGTCCACTTGAAAGCCCACACCGTAGCCGTCGGTTAGGTCGATGTTGGCAGGCACTATGATTTCTTTTTGAAAGCGATCCAGGCTGGAAGTCTTCAGGACGCTCGCTGGCCCCTGGCCCATTAGAAACGAGGCGAACCGCGCAAGGTCTCCTACGGTGGTGTAGGCGGCTCCATTCGGCACTTTATACCCACGCCCCTTTTCATTCTCGCGCGCGGGAGTCTCTGAATCCACCTCTCCGTTAGGTCCCATCACTGCATATCCCTTCGAAAGATGTGGCAGGATTTGAGAGTTCAATTCCAAAGCAGAGTGGGTCATACCCAGTGGTTCGAAGATGTGTTTTGGAACATATTCGAGATAGGATTCGCCAGCGGCCCGGGACAGCGCCGCGCCCAGGATCGCATATCCCATGTTGGAGTAGAAAAACTGTGTGCCCGGCTCGAACTGGTAACGCAGATGGGGCAGCGCAGCGATGAGCGTCTTCTCCCAATCGGCAACAGGGCCTGCTGTGGCCACTTCGATATCGTCAGGTTCGCGGTCCAATCCTGAGGTGTGGGTTGCGAGTTGGATCAATGTAATTGGCGGAGCATCCGGAAAGCGTCCCTGGACCGCTTTCATCTCCGGGAAGTATTTTTCCACCGGGTCGGAGAGGTGTACCTTTCCTGCCTCCACCAACTGTTCCAGCATCAGCGCGGTAAACATCTTGGTGATGGAGCCTAGACGGTATACGGTTTCGGCATCCGCCGGAATCTTTTTCTCCATATCGGCCTCGCCATAGCTCTTCGACCAGATAAGTTGTTTGCCGACAACTACGCCTGCTGTGACACTACCGATCGGATGTTTCGCAAACTCAGCTGCAATCTTGGAATCTACCTCCATTAATTGCGCATGCAGGCTCTCAGCCGTCGCCGTAATGGGTGGGAGATATTCGCTGGGACGGAAATTCGCACTCTCGATTTTCCCGTCCGCTTCCAGCCAGACCCTGTAATCAATCGAGCCCTTCTCAAAGTTGACTTGATAAATATCGGCGCCTCCCGGCCCCACTCCTTTAAAGAGCACGGACTGCAATACGCCCTTCTCAACAATCATCTGGTGGAGGTCCGGCAGTTGCTGGCGTGTTGCATCCGCCAGATCGGGAGACATCTTTTCGTAGTTCGGCTTTCCGGTTTGCAATGCCCCAACGAGCGTGCGTACTGCAGCCTCAGTACCGGGTGCTGCGGTTTGGTCCTTGAATCTCTTATCGAAGGCAGCCGCAGCCTCGGCTATCCTCTTTAAATCTTTGTCACTTAGCCGTTTTCCCGTGGTGTCTCGGCCATTCTGGTGCAGGATCACCTGGCTCGCCGGGCCCTTTTCATCTTTTGGAAATTCAATCTCGACACTGGTGCCCTTACGGGAAAACTTCGTCTCCGATTCGGGGATCAATGGAGCCTTCCCTTGACCAGGCATCTGCGAGATCAATTGTCCGTCTACGAGGGTGATTGTCATATTGAATCTCGGCGCGATCGCATAGGTGCCGACGTATTGAGAAAGGACTTCGGGAGAGACCGTGATCTCCTTGCGATCGGGGGACTGTGCCAGGCATGAGCCAGCCAGCATGAGAAAGATCACAAAACGCTGCATCATATTTCCTCTTTTCTGTATTCGAAACAAAGGTAAGAGCGTGGGAGATGCGGTTCTTCGGTAGAGTGCAAATCTAATGGTGTTGCAGATGTATCCCAGGTTCCTGGATCTGCGATTCCGCTCGTTGTGAGGCAATTTTGAGAGCTTCGGCTGCGGGTACCTTGATGTCAGGCTGAATTCCAATGGCTTCCCAATCGGCCTGGCCATAGGGATTGACTATGCGAGTTTCGGGGATAGCGATGGCGTAGTGATCGTCGATGCGATGATAAGCGCCGGCGTGGGCGCCACCAGCGGTGACCTCGCCGATGATGGTAGCTCGACTCAACATCCTCAGGTCGTAGGTGAACTGCTCGGCTGCAGATATAGTCGTGGACGAAGTGAGGATGTATACAGGCTTGTCGGCGAGTTTGCTGCCGGCAACCGGAGAGGCTGTCCAGGACTGGGGCGTTGGGAGTCTCCTGGGATCGAATATGTATTTGGGGTGATCGAAGAGGTAGGAGGAGATGAGGGAGACCATCTCGGAGGTGCCGCCACGATTGTCGCGGAGGTCGAAGATAAGGGCATTGGCTTGGTTCAAAGACTCCATCGCAGCGGTCGCAGTGGGACCACAATCGATAGGATCGGGAAAGCCATCGAGCTTGAGATAGCCGACGTTGTGCGGCAGTATCTGGACTTTCCTGAAGAAGCAGTTTTCCTGTTGCAGGTCCGCCCGCATACGCGCGGAATCCACGCGCGATGGTTGCGGAAGAGGCGTTGCGTTATAGATGACCTGCAAATGCGGGTCTTGGCTCACATCACGCATCTGAGCGGTAAGCAGTGCGGCGAATGCCTCATCGATGGCTGCAGCGTCGTCGCCACGATCCCGGTGTGCAACGAGGGCATCTGCCATTCGCTGTGCCACAACAGGATCAAAGTAGTGTTGCTTCAGATTCGCGATCACCGCACCCAATACCCTCTGGCGTTCGAGGTCCGAGGCCGGACTGGCGATGACACTTCCGCGATTGTGGCCGGGATGGCTCGAAGGTTTTCCTGTCGTGGCTTCAGAATCATCCGGGTCGTCGGGAGTTGTGTGGGCATGGGGTTGCCTCGAAGGTGAGTGCGCAGCTTCTGCGCTTGCAATTCTCATCTTGCCAGTGTGGTTGAGTGACACCGCGATGAGGCTGTACGCGACGAGGGCAATCGCACAGGCAGATAAAAACGCCGTCGGTCGAATCGGTTCCTCTTCAAGGACCAGGAACATCGACGAACTCGCGGAGTTCGCAGCAGCGAAAGCAAGTTGTGGGTGCCTGTGCAGATGGGGAAGCGAGGTGGCAAGATCGCGGAAGATGTCTAGCCACAGCCGGGTTCTGCGGAAGAATCCGGTTTCCTCGCGAAGACGGTCACGAAAGAGTTGCAGCGCATCTTCACCATGCGCTGCACGGAACGTTGAGGGATAGAGATAGAGCAGGAAGGCGTAGAGTTTTTCAGACATGTTCCCCTCGCAAGATTTTCCTGGAACGCGCAACACGAAGAAGGTCAGCGAGACGGTCTGCTTCGGCGCAGGCAAGTTTACGTCCGGCTGAGGTGAGACGGTAGTAGCGTCGTCGCTCACTGTTGATGGAGGAGTCTTCGCGGGCCTCGAGTTCCACAATCAGTTCGGCTTCCAGAAGCGATCGGATGGAACTATAGAGAGTGCCGGGGCCCAGGCGCATGCGGCCGCCGGTCTGCTCGGCGATGCTGCGCATGATGGCATAGCCGTGAAGGTCTTCGCCGGCGAGAGCGAGAAGAATCTGAAAGGCGGCAGAGGGAAGAGGATCGAGTTTTTGCTTTGGCATAGTCGATGATCGGTATATCGATTTTCGATCATAATGCCAGAAAACATCTGCTGTCCAGATATTTTGGCGTATCGCTCAGAATTGTGGCTGGCACCCGCGCCGTGAAGGGGCTTTGGAGCGGGGGGAGCAGGAGCTTTTACCCCCTGAACCGACGGCATAATTAGCCCTGTGATTCGAGGCCATGACGAAACTCACCAGTGTTCCAGTCCCGCCGGTTTGTCGGTTCACTGACGGCAAGCCGACCTATGTGGACTAAAGGACATTGGCCTTTGACTCAATCTCTGTCGAGGAGACAGACGAGATTGCACGCTGCGGGTTGCGGGCGTTTTCCGTTGATGCTGCGTGTCGATCGTATTCATCCCGCTGCATTCGGGCATAGCGTGCCGGCGGCATGCCCACATGGCGTGCGAAGGCTACCGTGAATGTGCTGGCCGAGCTATAACCCACGCTCTCGGCAACTTGTTCGATGGCGAGTTTGCGTCCTCGTAATCGTTGCTTCGCCAGCGCCATCCGCCAAGCCAGGAGATACTCCATGGGCGGCACACCTACGGTGCGGGTAAAGCGCGCGAAGAAGGCCGAACGCGACAAAGCAGCATCGGTGGCGAGTTTGGGAACCGTCCAGGGATATGCGGGGCGTGCATGGATGGCGCGCAGTGCGGTCGCAAGGTGTTCGTCCGCCAGCCCTCGGGTCAAGCCGGGCGTGGATGCCGTATCCGTGCCGCACCGCAATGCCTCGATGAGCATTACCTCCAGCAGTCTCTGGAGCACAAGATCGCGTGCGGAACGCCGGGCGCGGCTCTCCTCGCCAATCAGCTGTAGCAGCAGAGCGAGCCGCGGTTCTCCGCGCGTGATGATGACTTGCGGTAGCAATGAGACGAGCAGATTGGCATCTGGAGAATCCAGGCTGCAGTGCCCGATCTGCATCCGCAACTGTGTGGGATCAGTGTGCTGGCCGACGCGAAAACATCCCGGGCTGACCTCGATTGGCTTTGTCGTCATTCCATCCGGCGGTGGGATCAGGCTCTCGTTGATGAGGTCGTGCATGGCGGGGACCAGCACGAAGTCCCCGGCCTCAAGCGTCATCGATTGACCATCCACGGTCGAGTTGCAGCAACCCTCCAGAATCGCGCAGTAGAAAGGCTCCCCGGTTCCCCCGCGGTGGATTCTCCATGTTCCAGCACACTCTACAAGCTTTGAAAAGCGGGCGGAAGGTTGGAGCAGCGTTACGACCTCTGCAAGAGGATCACTCGACATAACAGGACTATCGCAAAAGAATTAGCGACGGTCAACCATAGAAAGTCCTCGCAATGCGATCTATCTTCAATCCTGTGGGATCGCATCGGGAGGTGCTTATGTCGAAGATTCTTATCACCGGTTGCTCGTCCGGATTCGGGCTGGATGCTGCAAAATTCTTTCTCGATCGTGGCTGGGATGTGGTGGCGACCATGCGGAAGCCCAACGACGAGTTGTTGCCTGAGTCCGATCGCCTGTGCATTTTGCCGCTCGATGTCACCGATTCTGCCAGCATCTCCCAGGCAGTAGCCGATGCTGGCACTATCGATGTCCTGGTGAACAATGCGGGGTTCGCTGTACCCTCGCCGGTTGAACTTATCGATCTTAGCGCCGCGCGTTCTCTCTTCGAGACAAATACACTGGGTACGCTTGCGATGACCCAGGCGGTTCTTCCAGCATTCCGTGAGCGCCGGTCGGGCGTCATCATCAACGTCAGCTCGTCTACCACCCTTCGGCCGATGCCTTTGGTTGGCCTGTACCGGGCCAGCAAGGCTGCGGTGAATGCGTTCACCGAATCGCTTGCGTTGGAGATGAAGCCTTTCGGCGTACGTGTGCATCTGGTGCTGCCGGGGCGAGCGCCAGAGACGAAGTTCGGCCAAAATGCATCCCCGCACCTGCGCGGCCTCAATCATCCCGCGTATGCCCCGATGATCGAACGCTTTATGTCCAGCGTACGGGATTCGTCCGGCCCGGTTACTCGTTCGTCGGATGTTTCCGAAGTGATCTGGAAAATTGTGAGCGATCCGTCAGCGCCGGTTCGCATGGCAGCCGGAGCCGATGCGGAGGCTTGGATGGCGGAGACTCCTCAACAACAGGTGTAAGTGTATGCGCGGGAATGAGCACACTCACGCGTATACAAGCCGCAGGTAAGAGCTTCTTCAATAGCGGGTTTGGCTACCTAACAAAGTGCAACGCGGAGAATGACTTTGATAGATCCAGATAAATGCGCTTAGCGGGACGAATTCGCACCTGTGGGCAAAATAAGCTGAACGCTCACCTATACGGCGAGGAGCGCGTTGATGTCGGCTTCGAAGAGCAATGGATCTACAACTCCAGCATGGCTGATCGCGATCCGACCCTCACGGTCGACAAGAACGGTCACAGGCATTTCTCAAATGGCATGGATCAACAAGAGGCCGACGACAAGCATCACCACGCAGGTTAAGCCATGAATGGAGAACGCTGCCGACTTCGACCCGCCCGACCCCAGGATGATTGACATGTCGCCAAGAGGGATGATGGCAAAAGCGATTAGAGCTATGCCTACGGACCGCCTGTCTCCGGTCAGCATCATGGTCAGCACGAGTAATCCAGATGCGACGTCCCGAATTCCTTTAAGACGTAGCCAGGCACGAGTGTCTGCATCGGGTGCAGGCGGCTTAAGACCAAATGATCCTGAGATTCGTTCAGGAGATACGAGGTAGGAGCAACCGATAATTGTGACCCCCACAGCGATGAGAGCAGCTATAGAAAGCGGTATAGCGTTATGCATAAGTTATATCCTTATTATAAAATCTAGCAACGCTATATTTGATGCAAAGCATTCGGAAAAGTTTCACCGTCCGCCAAGGGGTGATTTCTAGCGGCGCTATACTTGCTATCGATGGCAACGACGCTGGCAGCTAATCGAATTGCGGAACGAAAACTGCGTGACAAGCAGGCCCGCCGGGCACAGATTATCAGTGCCGCACGACGAATCGCGGAGCTTGAAGGGTGGTCCAACGTAACCGTTCGGCGGCTATCCGACGAAATTTCATACAGCCAACCCGTCTTGTACGCTCATTTTGAAAGCCGCGAAGGGATTCTCGCCGCGGTTGCTATCGAGGGTTTCCAGGAGCTGGGCCTGGCTTTGGAGAAGGCACGGAAACGGGTGAAGCGTGGAAATGCGGTCGAATCGGTCGGGGCCGCATATCTGGAGTTCGCCGCGTCTTCACCCGCACTGTATGAAGTGATGTTTTCGCTCAGCCTGAGCGTACCATTTGGTGAAGCGGCTACTCCGCCGGAGCTGCGATTCGCGTTTTCCCAATTCCTGGAGTTGTTTCAGGGGCAGAGCTCGAAGTCGGAGGTTCTATCGGAATTGTTTTGGGCGAGCCTTCACGGTATCGCCGAGCTCACAAGAACCAAGCGATTTCCGCGCATCCGTCAGAAAGAGCGCGTGAGGACGCTCGTCGAGCTCTTCACTTCCGCGCTGCCTCCAGCATCGTCAACAATGTTTCCGAGGACATCGGCTCTGGTGTAAAGGTGCGCGGTGACTATCGCTCCAGGAACATGGGGTCGATAGGGTATGCAGACGTTCTGCTCATGATCGTTACCTCAACTTGTTTTGAGTGTGTGTGTCGCTAGGAGACTGGCCCATGCATCAACAGGGCCAGGCCTATGGCAACAATCAGGAGACCGCAAAGAATGTAGCCAAGAAGCTGCTGAGGATCGAGACCGAGCGGGTGGGACACTTCTGCGTCGAACTCCGGATCATGCCATGCCGTACCGGGAAAAATCTGAGCGAAGGCCAGACTGATCCAGTAGAGAGACGCCGCGGCGACACCGGCAAAGAACCATGGCAACGTGAGCGGACGAGGAGCAAAAAGGCAGCAGAGAGAAAGCGAGCCGGCGAAGACACCCATCAGCATCGTCTGCCCGTTGTGAAATTTGGCGTGAGGCGGCCAATGCGGGTTCTTCATGTGCATCTTTGCCGTGGCCGGCACAACGAAGTCTGCGAGCATTCCGCCGAATCCGTAGACAGCGACGAACGCGACAATCCACTTTGCGATAGCCATCACATTTTCTGCAAGTGTTCGAATGACTGCGCTTTGCTCCTGCTCCAGAATGCATACGACCCCGCGAGGATAACGAAGAACAGGAGTGGTATCGGAGCGTGGGCTGAGTCTCCGGCTAATAAATGCGATGCCGTGGCTCCGAGGAACAAGATGCCGAAGCCTGCATAGGCCCACTCCATGATCCGGCGGCTGCGATCGGTCAAGAGGACGACCGCTCCCAATATCTTTGCAAAGCCGAGGATCTTCATCAGATAGAGCGGGTAGCCCAGCGTTTGGTAGGAATGAACGATTGACTGTGTGCCTCCTGCGAAAAGCTCGGGAATGGCGGAACCTGCTGTCGGCAAGAGTACGAGCAGCGTCAGGGCCCAATAAAAGATTCGATTTCGTTTTTGCGTGTTCATGGGAAGCTCCTTATTTCGTTGCGGTTGGTAGCGACGGTTGCGCGCTAGCTCGTCCAAAGGGACGACTTGCGAGCAGCCAGGTACGAGGCCACAGAGATGAGACACAAAGCAATGACATCGATGACCACCTGCGCCGGGAGACCCAGTAGATAGGCGCGCGGGGTATCGAATTCGGGGTCAACAAAGGCAGTGCCGGGGTACACGATGGCCAACGCCTGTGTGACCCAGTACAGTGCTGCAAAGGACGTAGTGGCGATCAGCGTAACGTTTCTGTCCTGGGTCTTCCTGCTGGCGAAGTAGATGGTGAGTGCCGCGAGGAAGACGGAGAACATGAGCGTCTGGCCGTCATGAAACTTCGCGTGCGGCGGCCAGCGTGGGTCAAGCAGGTGGGTGCGGCTGTAGTCCGCGATGTGCGCCCCGACTACGAGGTAAATGCTCACGAAACAGAAGAAGACACGACTGACAAGTGGCATGCGCATGGGCTTAGCTCCTTTGGTAAAAGGCTGCTGCCTTGAGCAAAGAGGTCGGTAGCTGTCTCTGTCAGGCAGTAATGGTACTAGTTAGTACCATAAATGGGATGAAGCCAGTCGACGGAGGATGCAAAATTAGATAGGAATGGAAACTGATGGCGAGACCTAAATCAAGCGGACTACCGAAGGCCGAAGAAGAACGGTTGCGTCTGACGCAACTACTGGATGTCGCTGCGGAGGTGTTCTTCGAAATGGGGTACGAGGCTGCGAGCACCGCCGAAATCGCGGCACGCGCGCATTCCTCGAAGCGCGCTCTCTACTCACGATTCGCCAGTAAAGAAGAACTGTTCATGGCGGTCATCGACCATCGCACGGCGAAAATTGCGGACAAGGTAACGGTGCTTTTCCAGGAGGAGCGGCCGATTCGAGAGACGCTGTTAGAGGTGGCGAGAGAGCTTCTTCGATCGCTGCTGAGCGAAGAGCACACCGCGTTGATGCGGCTGGTGTACACGCAGGCGCTGCAATTTCCGAAGGCTGCTCAATACATGACAGAGCGGGGACCGGATCGTGGCATCGTGAAGCTGGCGGCCCACCTCAAGAAGCAAGTGACGCGAGGAACACTCACCCTGAACGACTCGCAAGTGGCTGCGCAGCATTTCGCAGGGCTGCTGGTGGGGGACCTTGTGCATCGAGCGATGCTTGGACTGGAGATTCCTCATTCGCAGAGGCAGTTTGAGACAAGAGCAGAACTGGCTGTGGACGCGTTCTTGAAGATCTATGGCAGATCCTAGACCGCAGTTTGTCACTGCTGTTGAGGGCCAGGCTTTAACCTGGGCCTATGTAGGTTGTTCGCGCAGGAGATCGTGCCTGGATAGGCAAACTGCAGATCTCTTGACGCAGAGCGCGTCACAAACGTCACCGATTTGGCTTCAACCCATTAGACTTGACATCATCATGCAGTGGCATCAAGAGGTACATACCCTCTGTCGCGCCGGACTCAAAGTGAGCTAATCTGACCAGACATCCGTCTTAGCCACTCCTATCATGTTGCATTAGTGAAGAAGCGAGACGACTGTTGCAAAGGCCGGTTCCGCTTCCTCTTCCAAGAGAGGTTACAAGATGGAAACCATAGTGATTGTTCTCTTAGTGTTGCTCTTATTTGGTGGCGGGGGTTGGGGATACTCGCGCTGGCGCCGCTAGATCGCGCGATCATAGAATGAAGGCGTAACCATGCCGTTTGATCATTTTTTGCGAAATTTATGAGTAAGGTGCGAAGGCTTTATTCCGTAGCCTAAAGGCGTTTGCCTCCCTTACCCTCCGTCTCCCTGACGTTGAAGCGTCAGGGTTCGCGCTGCGCGCAATTAGTAACGGTATAGGCTTCCCGTGGTCGCGTGTGACTGACGGGAAGCGTATGCCTATACTGCTGCGCGTTTATTCACTGCGCTGAAGTATGCGCACTGGCCCTAGAAGCCCAGAGGGCAGCAATGGCGAATCGGCCTTGTAGGGCGTCACGTCAGCAAAGGTGTACTTCTTCGTCGCGTCAGGCTGCTGGTCTCCAATCAGGCGGTTCACCCACAGGTTCGTCACCTTAATCGTGACCTCGTTGTGTCCTGGCTTCAAAATCCCCGTCACGTCTGCGCGGAATGGAGCATGCCACAGAACACCCGCAGGTTTGCCATTGATCTCTACGTCGGCGAGATTCTTCACGTCGCCGAGATCCAACCAAAGAGTCGTGCCTTGCTTGAACCAATCGTTGGGAGCCTCAACAGACTTGGTGTAGGTGCCGGTGCCGGAGAAGTACTTCACGCCTTTGTCGTGGCTGTCTATCCACGAACTAAGCTGCGGCAGCGTGATGCTTTCCGGAGCTCCGCGCCCAGGCTGGAATCCGACCTTCCATGATCCTTCGAGAGTCGTCAGCTGCGTCTCGGTAGCTGCTGGAATGACTCTCGACATCTGTGAGGTTGGTTTGTGGAACACAACGAACACTGTGCCCCATGGTTCCAGGTGGAGTGGTACGTTCGTGCGGCCCTCCGCGATGCTGTAGGACGTTGGCTGAGCCTTGCCGGTCTCCGCGTACCACAGCTCAGGTTCCTTGCCTGCCACTCGAAAGCTCGCATCGATGGCAGTCTCTCGATCGCTTCGATTGTCGACGAAATAGATATCAGCATCGGGGAGTTCGCGATGAGCAAACAGAACTGGATGTTGTGGGTCTGGATTGGTGTATCGGAAATCAGGAGCAATCTGGAGTGCCTGCGTTACGTCTGTTCCGGTCGCGCCCGCATACACTTTTCCTTTGCCCACGACATGCGTGCCGGTTCCGTTCCCAAAGAGCTCGTTACTCAAGCGGCGAAATTCTGCGGCATTGTCCGCAAGGCTCGGCGTATCGGTTGGTTTCGGGCCGGCTACTGTTGCACCCTGCTGCACCAGTTGATAGATGGCTTTCAGCACGGGCAAGGACATATGCCGGCTATACGGATCGAGCACTAATACCCGATAGCTCATGCCGGCTTTGCTGGTGAGCTTGCTTGGCGTCGCATTGAACTCATGGAGGAGCGCGTCGGCATTCACATAGTCGAAGTTGAAGCCTTCGGGAATTGGCGGAGCTGAGTTATGAAATATTGCGGTGATGTTGGAGTCTTCGCCGTAGAAGTACAGCACATCGGCGGACAAGCGGCCCTGCTGCAGCATGAAAGAGGTGCGCGCCAGATAATCGATCCAGACACTCGCGTTATTAGCCCATGTTTCGTTGCGGTTGAACCACTGTCCAAAAGGCCCAAGGGTAAGGCCTGGGGCTTTATCTATAAGGGGTTGGTGTGCCGATTCGTGGATGACGAAGCGATTAATACCATTCAAAAACTCCTGGTCGGCAGTCGGCTTCAGTGTCTCCGGTGACCACCCCCATGGCGCTTCGGCAGCGGTCATCGACTCTGCAGCCGCAAGGTTCTGGCCGTAGATGTGCGCCACCGAAGCGGATTCACGATCGTCTGCATTGAAGTTGTATTGGATTTTGTTGACGCCCGGTCTTTGCGTCCACATCGCGCTCATCGGAATGTCATCGAGTTTCTTGACTTCCATGCCGTCGGCGATAAAGGCGCGATCGCTCTCGTGAGATTCTCCATAGTGGCCGATGCCGCGCTCTTTAAGAGAAGCCTGCACCTGCCCGTAATGTTCGTCCGCGGTCAGATCGGCAATCGTCTTGCGAAGATCCCAAAGAAATTGATCGCTAGCCTGCGCACTTTCGACGATATGCCCGGCAAGCACAGGAAGCCACGGGTGAGGATCGTAGCCGCGGCGCTTCGTAAACTCCGCGATCATGTTGTCCGTCCAGTTTTGTGCGCCGGCCTCCCAGCTGTCTGTAACCACATAGCGGATACCGCGGGAGCCCATCCTATCCGGTCCCACAGTTTCCTTGTAGCTATCGAGATAGCCATTCATGTAGTTCCGTACATAGTTGGCGTTTAGCTTGTCGACCTCGAGACCTGTCGCCTCCTTCGTCGCTGGGTGATTCGTGATCCCAAGCAGGGAATAGCCTATGCGCATGACCATCCAGTGTCCTGCGGGCGGTGTCCAGTCCAACGTTCCATCCGGCTTCATTCTGCTCGTCAGATCTACGACTGTGCTTTTGTGGATGGCATCCTTTGCACCTGCATCGGGCGTTGCAAACTTGTAGAGATCGGGCATGGGCACGAAGGCCGCCTTCTCTTCAAAACGGTTCACTCTCCCGCCGGGGTGAAGGACTAATTCCGTGACGGTGAACGTCGTGCTCTGCTTCGGTAAATTCGCGCCGAACGCAGCGAGTTGCTCCTGCGAGATGTGCGGTGGTTGCGGCGTCGTAATGCTCACGCGAAAATATTTAGCTGTTACCGGCGCGAAAGACAGCGTGTGCTCGGCCGCGCCATCGATTGGAATCGTAATGACTTCATGGAAGGTCTGACCGTCGTCGCTTGCTTCGAGCGCGCGGGGTCCGTTCATCTGCACGCCCAGCCAGCCCATGACCTGGGTCTGCTCTGTGTTCATCATGAAAGAGAGTGCGCGGATCGTTTGCGGCCGCGAGTATTCGAACTGAATCCACGCTTTCTCTCCGGGATTCGAGGCTTTCTCTACCTGCACACCCTTCACGAGGTCACCATCGGAGAGAAGTGCGGGATCGATGTTTCCGCCGCTGGTGGTGATCTTAGGTTTGAGTTCCAGCGCCTCTTCGTCCGTAGCAGGAAGCTTATAAGCGATCACGGTGCTATCGGCATAGAACTGAGGTGGCTGGGTGTCGCCGGGCATCACATCGTTAACCGGCAGGTTCTGAAAAGCTCCGGTGTTTGTTGGAGGCGACGCCAACTTTCCGCTGAAGGGATGACCGCCTTCCACCAGGGTCTCGCTCCATACATACTTCTTCATCGCCTGCGAGGGCGGCACCCAGGGTCCCCCGGTTTCACTCCAACCTGGAGAACTGGCGATACCCTCTTCCATGCCTAGTTGATCTGCCAACGTAGTTGCATAACGGAAGGCATCCTTCCACGGCGGCGTCATATAGACGAGGCGATCTTTCACATACTGGGGCGTGAACAACGCCGCATCGAAGGCCTGGAAGCCGCCGATGTGGGACCGGTGCATCCACTCAAGGTCGAGTTTGATGCCCTCCTGGGTGATGTTGCCGTTCATCCAATGCCACCAGACTCTGGGGGCTGCGGAGCTCGGGGGATTCTGGAAGCCTTTGAGTAAGGTGTCTGGATTGGAATCGGTCGAAGAGGTCTGTCCTTGAGGCAGTGCTGTGCCGGTAAGGGCAAGCAGCATGGAGCTGCTAAGCAGCATCGATGCTGCCTTGTGTCTAGATTTGTAATGTCTCCGCATATCGTTGCTCCCACGTTGTTTCTGTTAGCACTGCTTGCTTCGAATGATCCCAAACGGATCATGTAGTGCGCACGCGCCAGATCGATACATGAGTCTGCGCGCGTGCGCCTGCACGGGTTGTTTAGAACTTGAACTTTCCGGAGAACTCCAGGATTCTCGGATCGCCCGCACTCGTTAGTTGTCCGTAGGACCCCGAACCCACGCCAGTATCTACACCGACGAAGTTCGTGTGGTTTGCGACGTTGAAGGCCTCTGCGCTGAGCTGGAACTGTGCCTTGTCATGGATGATCGGGAACGCCTTGTTCAGAGAAACGTTTGCCGTCGTGTAGCCGGGGCTACGGATCGATCCGTTGCTCGCATCTCCGAAGAATCCGTAAGCCGGCTGCTGGTAACGAGTGGTATCGAACCACTCCTTTACGTTTCCGACCTTCTTGAAAGGAGCTATCTGGTTTGGCCGGATAGCGAGACCCGCGTCTCCGACAGAGAGGCCCGGCGACAGGGCAAAGCCGCTCTGGTGAAGGAATAGTCCGGCAAAGCTCCAGTTACCGAGTACGCTTCTCACAGCCCAGTTCGAACCGCGAAGCTTTGGCAAGTCATAGATCCAGGTCATAGAAATATCGTTGGTGAAGTCGTAGGAAGGAGGTCCATATTCCAGATGAAAGTCACGAGAGTTCTGGGCCTGCGCACTCTGACCGGAGTTGGCCTGAGTCCCGTGGGCTCCAACGGTCGTCAGCGTCTTGCTGTAGGTGTACGCGACCGTCAGTTGCAGAGGATGTCCGCGCCAGGAGAGCGACGATTGCAGCGAGTTGTAGTTCGCCGTGCCCTGTTGATACTGATTGTCCATCGTGCTGTAGCCCTTATACGGACGTGTGTAGTCCGAAGAGGCCTTTGATGCGTTGATGCACGGATCGAAGTTATAGGATGCGGAGGCTGTCTGTTGTGCAGCCAGACATCCTGTGGTGCTCGGTGCCGTTACCGGCAGGGGGAAGTTGAAATCATAGCCTCCCTGGAAGGTCATGAGGTGACGCGACGCGCTGCCCGCATAACCGACCGTCGCAATGATGTCACTTTTTACCTGGTGCTCCAGCGTCAGGCTGTAGGACTGAACATCCGTTGGCGTAAACGACAGCGGCACGTTGTTCAGTGTCTGGGTGGTTGGAGCTTGAGCTACTCCTCCCGCTGTGCCGTTGCTCAGCAGGCTGTTCAGGATGTTCGCGCTCTGATTGTAGGGCGGGTTCTGGCCGAAGGCGTTATAGATCTGCTCGACCGGGATACGCGAGTAGCCGATTCCATAGCCGCCGCGGATCGCGTCCTTGCTGTTGCCGAATACATCGTAGGCAAAGCCGACACGTGGGCCGAAGTTATCCTTTTTCGGCGTGAAGAAGCCGTCGGGCACGCCGTTCTTCCCGGCATACACCAGACCGTTGAGCGTGTTCGCCACCGTGCCCGCGGAGGTCAACGGCTGGTTGGCCGCATTCACCGTGAGAGAGCCGTCGATGTTGACGACAGGCGCCTGGGCGGCGTTGTACTGCGAGGGATCGAAGCTGGTGACCTGGTCGCCGCTCACGGTGTCGTTGGAGAAGTACTGCCACCGGATGCCTGCGGACAGGGTCAGGCGACTTGTCGCCTTCCAGATGTCCTGCACATACGCTTCACCCTGGCGATAGTGGAAGGCTCCGAGCTTCTGTGTGCTTGCCTGGGAGTAGTTCGAATCAAGGCCCAGCAGGAAGTCCGCAGCCGGATCATTCGTATGGTTGCCGGTAAAGCTGAAAGACCCTTCCGGATTCGTAAACACATACTGGCGCTTGATCCCGAACATGTAGAGACCGCCGGCTGAAACAACGTGGCGTCCGTGGACCCAGCTCACGTCATCCATCAACATGCCTTCACCGTCGGATGCCCAGATCGGCTGCTCCGTCACGCTCAGGCTGGTATACCCACCAGAGATATTGATCGTGGGAATGTAGTTCTGCACATTCGCGTTGGGGAATGCCTGGGTGATGCTAACGCCCGAAGGCATGGTGCCGCCCTTGGTGAGGCTGAACGAGAGCTTGTCGTAAGTCTGCGCGACCGTGAACGTGTTCAGAAGATTAGGAGTGACGGTCGACTGCAGCCGCACAAACGCATTCATTCCGCTGAACGGCTCATTGTCCGTGATCGTGTTGAACGGAACACCGCCCCAGGTCTGATACGGGTAATTGCTTAGCTCGCGATCGTAGATGACTCTGCCGGTCAATAGTTCATTGCCGGTGATGTGGTGGTCGATACGGTACTGGTAGTCCGTCTCATCTGTTTGTTGCGACCCTTGATTGAGATAGTTCTGAAAGCCGTTCGAGGAGTTGTTCGCCGTCGGGAAATACGTGTTCAACATGGCGACCGCAACCGGATCGAAGCAGGATGGGTTAACGGTATTAGTGTTAGCGATAATGCAGTTCGTCTTGCCTTCGGACGCCAGCAGTGCCACGCTGCCCGAATCTAAGGACAGGGGACAGGGCGCCGTTCCGCAGAGTCGCAGGCTCGCACTGCCATTGAAGTTTCCTGCCCGCTGATCATCGGTCAGCACCGCGCCGTTCAAGGTCACGCCCTGGCTGATGCGATACCACTGGTTCGAGGCGAAGAAGAATGTCTTATTCTGCCCGTTGTATACATGCGGGATTACCACGGGGCCACCCAGCGAGTAGCCGAAGATGTTCTGGTGCAGCGGCGGAGTCGTCTTGGCGAAGTAGCCATCCGCATCGAAGTCATTGTTGCGTACGTACTCCCATGCGCTTCCATGCAGCTTCGAGCCGCCGGACTTCGTCACTACGACGACCACCGAAGAACTCGACATTCCATACTGAGCGCCGTAGTTGTCCTTCAATACCGTGAACTCGCTAATGCCGTCCACGATCGGCTTCGCATTGATGCCGTTCAGCGAACCCGAGTTCATGTTGTAGATGCCATCCAGGATCTGTGTGGAGGTCTCCGTGCCGGCGCCGTTCACTGTGATCAGAATGTTGTTCGAGACGGTGGACTGGTCAGCGCCCGTGGGGCTCGCAACGCCCGGAATTGCCAGGGCCATCGTCTGAAAGTCTCTTCCGTTCAACATCAGGTTGTCGATCTGCTGCTCGTTGATCGTACCGCCGTTCTCAGCCGTTTGCGTATTGACCTGCAGAGCATTGGCATCGACGTTGACGCTCGTACTCTCCGTGCCCAGCTTCAAGGTCACATCGTTGGTTCGCCGCTCGCCTGGATCGAGATGAATATGGCTCGTGATAGTGGGGCTAAATCCCCCTTTGGCGACTCGTATCGAATAAAAACCCACGCCGAGGGCCTCGGCGGAGTAAATCCCATCTCCATTCGAGTGAAGCTCCGTCTTTACGCCGGTTGCCTCATCCGTGACAGTGACCTGCGCATCCTGGATGAGTCCACCGCTGGGATCAATGATCCTTCCTGAGATCGCCGATGTGCCGGTTTGGGCCACTAGCAACGCGCAGAAGAAAAACATCAGAAAAAGTTGAAGTGTAACCGTTTGCTTTATCGCTATCGATATCTTTCGGTGAGCCGCCATTACAAAGCCTCCACATGCGTAGTTCTCAAAATCAAGGGTTGAATATGATGAGACGAAACTATTCCAGCCCCCCGAGAACTCTGTCAAGGCGAATATCGCTCAAAACAGGGACGACGTACGAATATCTATATTACTTTCAATAGTTTACATGAAATTCCTTGGTAGAAATATTTTCTCCAAAGAACTTTAGCAGGGCAAAAAATCCTGTATGACCGGTAAGAATGGCGAGGCGTTGCCGCCAGAATTTAGCCGTCTCCGTGCAGCGAGCATCGTGCACCATATGAAAGTGCTGCTGAAACTAGACAGGTCATCGCTTAAGGGGAGTTAACGATTCCACGTCCACGAGGTCGGCGAAGGGAGTAGAAGTCGCTCCACCAACCTACTAATTCCACGCGCGATATGTGGCCCATCCCGCAGCCTCATCGGAGGCGTGCGCTCATGCTGTGCCAGTTAATAAACTGCCAAAAAGGTCTGCTAACTAATTTTCTAGTTGCACGTCCCACTCATACGTCCCGGTTATCGGGGGGTACTAGAAGTTATGCCACCAAAACGCTCCAATACGTTGACGGAAGCCGAACTCCGCATCATGCGGATTCTGTGGGCTCGCGGGGAGTCCCTGGTCAGCGACCTGGTCTCGGCTATGCCCGAGAGTGCGCCGCTTGCCTACACCTCCGTGCTGACCACCGTTCGCATCCTGGAGCAGAAGGGCTATGTCGAGCATCGACAGGAGGGACGCGCTTTTCTGTATAGTCCCTGCGTTGCGGAGCACGATGCCAGCCGGTCGGAGGTGCGGCATGTGCTGCATCGATTCTTCGGCAACTCGCGGGAGCAGCTGATGCTCTCGCTGCTGGGGGATGGCGAGATTACCCCTGAGGAATTGCAGCGTCTTAAGGACGCGATCGCTGAAGCCGAAGCTGCTGCCGAATCGGAGGAGAAATAAGTATGCCGCACCCCGCGATGAACCTGCTTCTCGACCTCTCGCGTTTTACGGCGCAAGCGTTTGTGTCTGGCCTTTGGCAAGGGGTGGTGCTGATTTCGGCGGTCGCCATCTGCCTTCGAGGTATGTTTCGCGGAAGCCCTTCGATTCGGTTCGCAATCTGGTCGGTGGCCTTCGCGCTTGTCATCGCTATCCCTCTGCTGCATCTTCGAGTGCTGGCTGTTCAGCCGTCGAATGCGCCTTCTGCTGTGATTCACCTAGGGGCAGTGTGGGGATTCGCCATCGCAGGAATCTGGGCCACCCTTATGCTTGCACGTGCCTCCCAACTTCTAGTGCAGGCGATTCGCCTGCGCCGCATCTGGAAGCGTGCCAAGCCAGTCGTTGTTGAGCCCGAGATACTCGCGCTACTGCAAAGCGGAAAGCGTTCCGCAGAGCTCTGCACATCAGCTGATGTGGACTCTCCCAGCGTGATTGGCTTCTTCTCGCCGCGCCTGCTGATTCCGGAGTGGCTGCTGGCGAAGCTTACGCAGCCAGAGCTGCAGCAGATCGTCCTGCATGAGTGCCAACACCTGAGCCGCTATGACGACTGGATGAACCTCCTGCAGAAGATTGGACTTGTCCTGTTTCCGCTGAATCCGGCGCTGCTCTGGGTGGATCGCCGGTTGAGCCTGGAGCGCGAGTTAGCGTGCGATGCCGGTGTGGTGGCGTCGACAGCAGCACCGTTCGACTATGCCCACTGCCTGACACGGCTGGCCGAGCATCGCCTGCGCAGTCGTACCGTCGCGCTTGCTTTGTCCGCATGGAGCCGCCAGTCGGAACTCGCCCGGCGCGTGCACAGTCTTCTGCGTCCGATGCATAAGATGTCTCCGCTGCAGGCAAGAATATCGATCGCTTTGCTCAGTGTCGGATTAGCTGGGGGAGCTGTCGAGATGGCGCGAGCTCCTCGCCTGGTCTCCTTCACAGAAGCAGTCTCTGCACCTGTTGCAGAAGCTGCTGCTCCGGTGATGGGTCCTGCTGCTTTTCAGGCGTTTCCCGTGGTGTACCGCCCAACCGCGGCGCAGCCTCATGCAACGCTGCTGAAGGCCGTTATGCCTGCTGCAAAGACGCCTCGTATGCTCCCGCTGGCAAAGCCAGCGATGAGGAAACCACGGCAGGCTGAGTTGCATACGGTGCAGGCAGCAAGCGAGCCCCAGCAGCCCCACATGGTGCTGACGACTGCAACCACGACCATGCAGGGTGACAACTTTAGCTTCACCTCGGTTCGTGCGGTGTATGCCATGCCGACCGAGTCTTCCCCTTCGTTTGCCGCTGTCCCCTTTGGAGACGGCTGGCTGATCGTTCAACTTTAACCACCAACACAACTGTCTCGAAGGAGCGTCACGTTCATGTCAACTAATCAATTAGTTACTAAATCAAGGAAGTTCATTCTACCCGCTAGTTTGGCCGCTGCTGTACTCGGTTTAGGGCTCTTCGTGCACGAGAACAATGTTCATGCAGCAGGCATTTCGGCCTCGCCGCTGGATGACAACAGTGTTGCCGCTCTCACCGCGCTCGATCATGCCATGGAGTCGCTTGCTGCTCGTGTGACGCCTGCTGTGGTCAACGTCGCCGTAACCTCGAAAGCCGAGGATCAGTCCGCTGAACTGCAGGGGCAGGACCCGCAAGGACTGCCTCCCGGATTCGCGCAGTTCTTTGGCTTCGGTAATGGCAATGGTGGAGGCCGACACATGCAGGCTCCGCAGCAGCCTGAGCTGCAGCACGGTATCGGAAGCGGTGTGATCATCTCACCGGATGGTTATATTGTGACCAACGATCACGTAGTCGATGGAGCTACGCAGATCAAGGTAACGCTGAACGATCGCCGCGTGCTGACCGCCAAGGTGATTGGCGTGGACAAGCTGACCGATCTTGCTGTCATCAAGGTGGACGCGCATAATCTGCCGGCTATCTCGTGGGGCGATTCATCGAGGCTGCAGCCGGGGCAGACGGTGCTCGCCTTCGGCAGTCCCTTCGGCTACTTCCAGTTCTCGGTGACGCGTGGCATTGTGAGCGCGGTGGACCGGCAGAATCCGTACTCGAACGACGCGCGCAAGCTGGGCGGTTACATCCAGACGGATGCAGCGATCAATCCGGGCAACTCCGGCGGTGCGCTGGTGAACTCGCACGGCGAACTGGTGGGCATCAACACCTTCATCATCACCAATAACGGTTCGTTTGCCGGTGCCGGATTTGCTATCCCGGCGCAGATCGCGAAGGCAACCGCCGACCAGATCATCAAGACCGGTGGTGTGCACCACGGCTACCTGGGTATCACCATGAACGATGTCACACCGGAGAATGCCCACTTCTTCAATCTCTCCGACGCGTCAGGCGCGATCGTAGCGCAGGTCACACCGGAGTCTCCAGCCAGCCGGGCCGGCCTGCAGAACGGGGATGTGATCGCGCAACTGAATGGGCAGAAGATGCTGAACGGCAGCGCACTGCAGCTGGCAATCGCCGATGTGGCCCCTGGAACCAAGGTGCAACTCGGTATTCTGCGCAATGGTCATTCGCAGAACGTCGACCTGACGGTGGGTGAGTTCCACTCCGACGAACAGGTTGCCGGAAACCAGGACGGCAGCAACGGAGCTGCAGGGCAGGGCGGCAAACTTGGTCTGGCGATGTTAGACCTGACGTCCGATGTGCGGCAGCAGCTTAACCTTCCTGATGGAGTGAAGGGAGCGGCTGTTGGAAGCGTTCGTCCCGGCAGCCCGGCGGAAGATGCCGGTTTGCAGCCCGGAGATGTGATCGTGCAGGTGAACCGGCATGATGTCGATTCCGCGAACCAGGCGGTAGCGAGTGTCCATGCCATTCCGGAGGGGCAGGATGTTCTTCTGCTGGTCTGGTCGAAGGGCGGGGAGAGCTACCGCGTCGTTCATCCCAACCAAGGCTGATCTTGAACCCCGCTGCGTAACTGATGTTACGCAGCGGGTGTCTGTCCCGAGAAGAAGGACGACAGAAAGATAGCGGAGAGCAATGTTGCTGAAAGTGCCAAGGGTACAGCCCCAAAGGGGCGATATATACCAGCCTGGGGCGTAGCCCCAGGTACGAGTCCCCACAACAAATCAAGGGCTGAAAGCCCGGTATATCTCGTCTGCACTAGCGAGATATACCGGGCTTTCAGCCCCCTGCTTCTTCCCCTGACCTGATTGGGGTCACTACACCAAACGTCAAAGATCGTACGCTAGCGCACCAAGGCTGAGCCGGGCCAACTGACGATAAGAATATTTCTCGGGACTAGTGTTTCCCGGTCGCGTTAGGGGCAGATAGCGGCGGTCCCATTACGAAGCGCATATTCGGAAAATCGAAGGTAAAACTTTGCACAGACTGGAACAAATCTTCGCCCACATTTCCGAAGAGCGTATCGATGTCGGCATGCTGCGCGGCAGGAGCGACGGCGAGATTGTGCAAAGTGACTGTACGGCCTCCAACCTCAAGAGCGACAGACGGCACAAGATAACTCTGTGACGTCGTCTCGCCACCTGCATTAAAGTTCTTTGTTTGTGCCTTCTTCCACGTCGGCTCTTCTGCTTGGAAACGATCGAAGAAACGCACCGAGAGGTTCGTCCCAGAAGCTCCGGTATCGAGCGTGAATGGAAGGAGTTCGCCTTCTACCATGGCCTCTATAACCGGGTTGAAAAAGCGTAGTTCCAGTGGAGAACCCGCAGACGCACTTCCGCCATCTACCGTCGCGTCAAGCGTACCGTCGTGATGGAAAGTAATGCGGCCCAGAGCGCGAAGGACTGGGAAGCCAATGATTCCTGCAATGCGGTAGGAGCGCCCGTTGCCGTTGGGAATGGTGAGGTTGGCGTCATCCAGTACCAGTAGAACGACGTTGTGGGCGGTGACGCCGCCCAGTGGAAGGTTGGGCAAAAGCGCCACGTGCAGCTCATTCTCGATGCCCGTAACACCGCCCGAAGTGTGGGCCACCCCCGGAAGAATTGGAAGATGCAGCTGCGATGCAAGGCTGCGGCTGATGACGGACTCGTTCGCGCCAGTGTCAAGAATCCACTCTGAGTGGACGCCATTCACGGTGAGCTCCGTTGTAATCACTCCAAGGGGATTTTCGCGGCTCGTGATTAAGTGCACCGGTCCGTTCCGCGTAATGGTCTGTACGGGGGAATCGGCTAGAACCCGCGACAATTCAGCATCATCCCGTGCCCCTTCTCGATCCGTCTCGGTCAGTCTATTCAGAAGGTTGGACTTTGCCAGTTCATCGTACAAGGGCTTGGAGCGCGCATAGAGGCCGTCCCGGTCGTAGACGTCCGCAAGCAGGCGCAATGCAAGCGCCGCCCGGTCCGGTTCTGTGCGACGTAGCAACGGCAATGCCCGCGTAAAAAGTTGAATGGCCTCCTCATCCCTTCCTTCACGCGCGGCGAGCACACCGGCGAAGAAGTCACGCAGCGGCCCTGGAGAGGTTTTGGTGATCTGAGACTTGAGCTGAGCAATGGGAACATCACCGATGGCGACGTTCGCAGCTTGAGCTATGGCTACGGTCATCTCTTGAGTCGAAACGAGTGCAAGGATCAAGAGAAATGCGAACAACAGTTTTGTACATCCGGATCGTGTCATACGCTGGAACCTCTATAAATTAGGTAGATGTGCTTTGAATGCAGCTTCGCTAGCGGTTCAGTGGCGCAAGTACCATCGTCAACGCATACAGCCGCTCATCTCCATCGCGTGGAGGCGAAGAGACGGTTATCTGCCGCATAGACGCGATATGTTGGTTCAGCTCCTCTACCTGCTGCTCGGTAAGCCAGCCGGTGGTGCGTGCTGCCCATAGTTCTCTTTGCGGACCCTCAATCACGGTGGTCGCGTCTGTGAAGGCAGCTTTGAAGTCTCGCGATGTGAGTCGCAGCATAGAGTCAACGATGGGCGTAACCGCTTCTGCATTCCCCTTCGGCCCGGGTGTGTATGCGAGCCGAAGATCCGAAGCGACAGCACGGTAAAGTCGCTCGTTGTGGCCTGCTTCTTCACGAGTGCCGTCTTCGATCACGAGACCGGCTTTCTGCAGAATGCGCAAGTGATAGTACAAACTGTCGGCTGGCTTACCCAACGCGGCTGCTAACTCTGCCACAGAAACGGTTCCCATCGAGGAAAGTACGTCGAGCAGTTCCTGGCGTGCGGCGGCTTTGAGCGTGGCAAGCTGTTTCCGGTTCCGAATGAAGTATGGATCACCTTGACCATGCTTGAGATCAATTTCGGCATCGCGCATTGTTGAATATTATTACAAATATTCAACGAAAGAAAAACAATTTTGGCGTTCACGATCGAAAAGCTGTAATTGAAGACTGCCCGGCTCACTTCATGGAATCCTTTGACTCCATCGTGATACCGGTAACCCCACACATAGTATTTTCCGTTCTCCACCTTGCCACTACACAAAAGTGCCGCCGCAGTTCTGTGCGGCGGCACTTTTGTGACTCTCGACAGGTCGCCCGCATAGAAAAATCATGGATGAGCGGACAAGCTTACCTTACCGTTCGCGACGGTGCTTTCTTCGGTCATACTCTTTCCGTTCAACCATGCGGGATTCGAGAAGCTGAGCGTAAGAGCGTGGCTGGGTGCGGCGCCTGAAGAGAGTGCGCCGTTGGCGATAACTTTCTTTTTGCCTGCGATCAGCGTTAGCTCCGTGTGGTCTGTGGCAGCGGAGAGCGGAGTTGTGAACTGCACAGTAAACGCATGCTTCTCACCGTCACGTACGGAAGAAAAGCGTGCATGGTCAATGCTCCACGTATCGCCGGTTCGTGTGACCTCCAGCGTGCAGTGAACACCGGGCTGAAAGCGATCGGTGGAGGTGATGGTGAGATGAGCGCCATCGACCTTGTCGATGTGGATAGAGCGATGGTTGCCGTGCTCCTCGTCAAGCTCCCATGTAGCGCCAGGGGTTAGTGCAGCTGGGGCGGAGGTGATGGTCCAGGTTTGCTGGCCTGGCAGGAAGACCAGCGTATGTGCACTCTCCGTCTCCGCGCCGCGGTAGGCGACGAAGTACGGTGGATGGCTGATCTCCGTCCATACTGCAGCGGTGCTGACGGTGTCGCCGATCTTGAGAGCAGTGCCTTCGCCGGCGACCGCACCTTGCTCTCGGTAGGCGAAGATCGGAATCTTGGAGTCGGGGAAGGGGTTGAGGCCGCTGCCTTGCTCGGAGATATCAGAGCCCTGTACGAAGCGCCACTCCAGAGGTTTGCCATCGGCCATGGTGAAGCGAACCGTTGAGATGCTGCCTACGTTTTCGGTGTCGGCGGCCTCGAAGGCGATGGCTGCCTTGTGCGCCTCTTCGCCAAGCCCAGTAGCTGCGGCGATGAGTCCGTCGTCGCTGGTGTAGTGGATGCGTTTGCCGCTGGCGCGATCAACGAGTGTGGCATATAGCAGCGGCTGCTTCCCCGCGCCGGGATCGACATCGAGCTCAACCATCGAGTACGGAAGCTCGGGGCCGACAAACTGCACGAACTGAATAGGCCAATAGCGATAGGTGGTCACCAGCGGAAGTAGGGGTGGGGCAATAGCGGGAGCAGGTGCGGTCTGCGCATGGAGTGCGCCGGCGGCGAGGAAGACGGTGGCGAGAGTAGAGGCGATGCGGTTCATGACGTTCTCCTTGAAGAGCAGGTTGCGAGTTGGGTGAAGAGATTCGAATTTGTGCGAACAGATGAAGCTAAAAACTCCAGCGAAGGCCTCCTTCGACACGACGGCCGGGGTCGGCCTCGTAAGCCTGGCCGAAGAGCGGGGAGCCGAGCACTCCGCCAACTGCGAGCACATTGGTGTGGTTCAGCAGATTGGTAGAGCGCAGGTTCAGGGCCAGCGATTGAACTTGCTTGTCGACTTTGTGCGGCAAGGTGAAGGTGTGGCTCAGGTTGGCGTCGAGATGCACGTTCCAGGGCAGCGTTCCGGCGTTGCGGCCGATGGAGGTACCAGGACCCTCGGGCGAGAGCGGGCCGAAGGGCGTGCTATAGACGGTGGTGCTGGAGGGGGAACTGAAGAACGGACGATCGTTGAAGACGCCATCGCCATTGTTATCGAATCCGGTAGTGATGTTGTACGGCTGGCCTGAGGCAGCGTTGAACTGGAAGGAGAGGTTCACCGCATACGGAAACGTGTAGTTGGTGAAGGCGATCAGTTGATGTGTGGCTTCCCAGGAGGGGCGGGCCATCTCACCTTGATCGGAGTAGCTGTTCTGCGGGAACGAGGTGTCAGAGTCGGCATTGCCGCGCAGGTCGAGGCGAACGTAGCCGGCAAAGATCTGCAGCCGCTTCAGGCTGTGCTGATCGAGACCGACAAAGAGTACGTTGCCTCCGAGTCTGCCGCTCTGCTGAAACTGGTAGAGATTCAGGTTGGGCTCCAGCGGGCGTGGGCCATTGGGTGATCCGTTTAGCGGGGCGTTGATGTCGCGGGAGCGAAGCATGTCCCACGCATGCGCCAGGTAGAGATTGGCCTGAGCATGCCAGTGGTGTGGGAAGTCATGTTCGACACCGAGGTGGGACTGTAGCGACGGTGTCTGCGTCAGACCTGAGATTGGCGCGCGTAATGTTGTGACGGTGGATGTGCCCGTGTTGAGCGGCGAGCCGTACACGGGGTTGTCGATCTGCAACTGGCTCTGGATTGTGCCGTTGAGTTGGTGGGCCGTCAGTACTGTCTGCGGATCGATGGTGCCGAAGAACAGGCCGGTGCGTGCATGGAAGACCGTCTTTTGCTTGCGGTCAGGCGACCACGCCAGACCCACCCGCGGGCCGATGTTGCCTACTGTTCCAGGGTCGTTCTGCATGGCCCAGCGAAGTCCCAGGGCGAGTTGCAGTCGTGGGCGGAGCTTCCACTGATCCTGCGCATAGAGCACAACCTGCAGTTGATTCAGCGAGACCGCTTCAGTGCCTGTGGTCACGTCGTACTGTGTGGGGGTGCCGCCGGGCAGACCAAGAAGGGTTCGGCGGTACTGCTCGAGGCCGGTGATGGTGGTGGTTGTGCCGGAGCCATCGAGCGCGGGCGCTATGCCGCCGCCGAAGATGTAGGTCCCGTTGAATCCTGAAGGCTGGGTGTCGTTCAGCGAGGTGTCGAGTAGTTCGATTCCGGCTTTGAGGCTGTGTTTGCCGTGGCTGTAGAGGAGGTCGTCGTCAAGCTCGAGGTCACGTTCATGGGAGCGCATGGCGCCGGTGGTAACGCCGCCGCCGGTAAAGGCTCCGGCCACCTGCAGCGAGGGCGCGGCGGAGCTGGGAGTGTCGTTGCGATAACGCCATGTATACCCAAGCCGCGTCTCATGCACCAGGGCAGGGGAGAGGGTCTGAAGATTGACAACTTTCAGCACATGCTCGGACTGCGCGCTGTTGTAACCGGCTTCGGCGAGCACGTTGCCACCGACACCCTGGTTGTAGAGTTCGTTCACGTTTGCGGTGTACGTGACCGTCAGGTTGTTCTTCGGGCTGAGCAGAAAACCGAAGCGGGCGCTTGCCTCCCATAGAGACTGTGGTGTGGCGACGTTCGCTACTACCGGTTGCTGATTGCCGGAGATATCGAGCGTAATCGCATCAACGACAGCGAACTCATTAATCTGCCGATGCTCGAGCGCCAGCGCAAAGTCGCTGCGGTTCTTGGCCATGGGCCCGCTGAGTTCAAACCCGTAACGCTGCTTGCCGATGGCCGCACGGCTGGGGGAGAACGGATCCTTGGCGTTCATCCACTCGGCGCTTTGAGTCGTAAACAGAGCGCCGTGGAGGTTCGACTGCCCGGGCTTGGTGTAGATCTCTACGCGGCCTCCGCGGTAGGGCGGCCGGGCATACTCTGCGGAGAACAGGTCGGGGTTGATGCGGATGAAGGCGATAGAAGACTTGGGCGGAATCTGCCCGCTGTTCTGAAACCCATCCACGGTTACGATGGCCTGTCCGGGCGCACCACCCGCAGCCGCGGCCAGTACCTGGAGCTCTCGGCTGAACTCGTCAGGATCATCGGCGAGCTGCGCGAGGTCGCTTTTGTTCAGGGTGCGAGAGCCAGCTATATCCTGGCTGTTGACTCCAGTCTCCTCTGCCGTTGCCTCGACCTCAGTGGTTACGGTCTGGGGCTTGAGGCGTACCGCGAGCGCGTGGATCCCGGAGCCGATCTGGAATTTGCGAGTAACGGATTCGAAGCCGGGCGAGTCGATCGTCGCTGTGTAGGTTCCGTCGGAAAGGCAAGTTGTGGCAAAGCGGCCATCGCGATCGGTATGGAGAGTCTTACTCGTTTCAGCGCCAACGACGGTAACGGTGGCGTCCACAATGACGGCGCCGGTCACATCCATCACCTGGCCGCTGCCACTGTCCGTGTGTTCACGGCAGGGGGACTCTGCCACTGCATTGGCCCAGGAGAAAAGGCTCGAAAGCAGAAGCGCGGCGGCAAGAAAATTGCGTCGAAGCGGCATTGAAACTCCTTGAAGTGTTCGCCTGAAAGGTCTGACAGGAGTTATCTTGCACTGTAGCTTTCCGCAAAAGAAGTGCAGGCCATCAGGTATGTGGAGTGACAGATGTCATGATGACAAATGTCATACGGTCTGGATGATGGCTGGGAGTTTCGCCGGCACGGCAGGCACGAGATGATGGAGTTCCCATGGATGAAGAGGGCAACGTGACGATGACGGGAGAGGGCAGGAAGGTCGCTGCGACGATACCACAGCACAGAAGAATGTTTCTTTCCGGCCGATGGCCTCCGTTGTTATATACAGTGTTCTGGTTTGTCGAGACCTGGTCCTATCACTCCTCAAAGAAGTGGGCATTCTTTATACCGTTCTTCGTGATCTTTCTGGTGGCCTATTTCCAGATATTCAAGACACGAGGACAGACACAGCTTATCTGGCTGGGGATAGTGTTTCTGCTGGGGTATTTGTACTTTCCGTTCAATCAGAACGCTGGGGGCGAGTTCGTGTACCCCGTGGCGATGAGTGTTTTCTTACTGCGGCAACCCAGAGTGTCGGCTGCTTTCTGGAGGTTTGCTGCGATTGCGATGGCACAAGGTGCGGGAGTCCTGCTGGAGACTTGGCTGCTGCATAGAAGTCTCGATCTCGCTGAGACGATCATCTTTTATACGGTGGCTGTTGGGCTGAGCCACTTCGCCTTTTCCCGGCACTTACTCGCCAGTGAGCAACTAGAACAGGCGAATCGAGAGATTGAGCACCTCACTCAGGTGGCTGAACGCGAGCGCATCGCTCGTGACCTTCATGACTTGTTAGGACACACACTCACGGTCATTGTGCTCAAAAGCGATATCGCGAACCGGCTCTTCACCGCACAGCCGGAGCTTGCGCATCGTGAGATCGCCGAGGTGGAGGCAACTGCTCGCAAGGCGCTCGCCGAGGTTCGCGAGGCTGTCACGGGGTATCGTGCGGAGGGTCTGCAGGTTGAAGTCTCCCGCGCCCGTCACGCGCTAACCAGCGCAAGTGTGCAACTCACCACGGACATTGAGTATTTTGCCCTGCCTCCCGCCATCGCAAATACGCTCAGTCTTGTGCTGCGTGAGGCCGTTACCAACGTTATCCGGCACTCCGGTGCAACCACGTGCTATTTAGAGCTGCATCGCGACGGAGATCTCCTGACTCTGAAGATCGAGGACAACGGTTCCGGTAAACTCGGCGCCGAAGGCAACGGCCTGCGCGGTATGCGCGAGCGTCTCGCGGCTGCTGGCGGAGCACTCCAGCGTGAGAGCTGCGCCGATGGAGGAACGCGGCTGACTGCGCAGCTTCCACTGACCGGCGTGGAACTGCAAACCCTCGAACGCCCACAGGCGGAGAGGACCAACACATTGTTCGTGACTCTGGACAAGGGCACGGTGCGCGCGTGATTGACAGTGCAGCTCGGCGGGCGGGCGAAGGCAAAGAGATCCGTGTGGTCCTGGCTGAGGACCAAAGCATGGTGCAGGGCGCGCTGGCTGTTCTGCTGGGCATCGAGCCGGACATCGAGGTCGTGGCCGTTGCAAGCGATGGCGAAGAGGCTTTGCGCGCGATCGGGCAGCATCGCCCCGGCGTGCTTGTTACCGATATCGAGATGCCCCGGCTCACCGGCTTAGAGCTCGCCCGGCGGGTGCGGGAGCTCTATCCGAAGACTCGTATGCTCATCCTGACCACCTTCGCGCGACCTGGCTATCTGCGGCGTGCTCTTGAGGCCGGTGCGCTCGGCTACGTGCTCAAGGACCGGCCTTCGACGGAGCTAGCCAACGCCGTGCGCCGCGTGTATCGCGGGCTGCGCGTAGTCGATCCGGAGTTGGCAGCTGAGGCCTGGGGCGCAGAAGCGGACCCGCTTAGCGACCGTGAACGCGAGATCCTGCGCCGCGCCGGTGAGGGCGAGAGCACGGCCGAGGTTGCACGCGCACTGCGGCTTACCGAAGGAACGGTACGAAACTATCTATCCGGGGCCATCTCCAAGCTCGGCGCCCACAATCGTGCTGAAGCTGCCCGCCTTGCGCGAACCAAGGGATGGCTCTGAGCCTCCGCGGCTTCAGGATATCGCTGGGGAACGGTCGATGAGCTCAGCCCTGCCCGCGGACACGCCCGATACGCCAAAACGAGTAGAACGCGGCTGGTTTTGATTATTTATCTCATGAGTAAAATTATTTTTCTATTGAATTACAGCTTTACGCCGCTAAAGTGCAGATTTATGTTGTTTCCACCCCATCCAGTAAGGAATACGGTGCTATAAGCCGCTGGTTTCAGTGGAAAACGAAAGAATAGGAGATTGCGCGATATATTGGGTATTCATGAGTACTCACCTACCCAGCGAAAAGTCTATCTCTCCGGCCAAGAAGGACTTCCCATCTTCTTCAGGACAGATGTTTCAGAGCTTTTTTTCTTCTGCACGAGAAGACACCTACAAGAAGCGCGACCTCATTGATGCGCGTGCACGGCGGCTGTTCGAGAACACGGCACTGGCCTGCTCGCTGGATGCCTATCCCTTCCAGGCCCCGTTAAGCACCAGGTCCGGGCCAGAGGTGATGATGGATGGGCACAAGATGCTCATGTTGTCCTCCTATGACTATCTGGGGCTTATCGGTGATCCGCGTGTGGATGAAGCTGCGATTGCGGCCATACGGAAGTACGGCATAGGGACGGGCGGCGCTCGGCTGCTGTCGGGGACACTGGACCTCCACCTGGAGGTAGAGCAGGCGCTGGCAGAGTTTAAGGGTACCGAGGCTGCCATCACCTTTACTTCGGGCTACTCAGCGAATCTGGCCGTCATCAGCGGGCTGTTTGGGCCGGCCGACCGGGTGATCGCCGATACGCTGTCGCATCGTAGCCTGGTGGATGCGTGCCGTCTGGCAGGGGTCCAGGTCCAGAGGTTTGAGCACAACAATCCCGCCTCCCTGAGGTATGAGTTGGAGAACGGGCCAGAGGCGAATCGAACGCTGATTATCTCCGATGGCGTCTTTTCCATGGATGGTGATATCGCCTGTATGCCGGAGTTGATTGCTCTGAAGAAGGAGTTCGGCTGCTTTTTGCTGATGGATGAAGCCCATGCCATTGGTTTGCTGGGCAAGCGTGGACGTGGAACAGATGAGCACTTTGGAGTGCCGACAGACGAGGTCGACATCTGGACCGGATCCCTGGCGAAGTCGATTCCAGCCAGCGGCGGATTTGTAGCCGTCTCACGAAGGGTGGCTATCTTTCTGCAGCATGCTGCGTCCCCGTATATCTTTTCGGCGGCGATGCCGGCGCCAGTGGCGGCGTCTGTTCTGGAGGGGTTGAAGATACTCAAAGCCGAACCGGAGAGGGTTGCGTGCCTGAAGGCGAATGCAACGCTGTTGCGCGATGGGCTTCAGAGCCTCGGTTATGACACAGGACTTTCTGAGACGGCGGTGATTCCGGTGATCCTGCATGACGATGCGCGGACGGCACTGTTTGCGCGGAGGTTGCGCGATCACGGAATCCTGGTCGCGCCGGTGTTATTTCCTGCGGTAGCCCAGGGAGCGGCGCGCCTGCGACTGTGTGTGACGGCAGCCCATACGCCGAAACATCTCCAGTTTGTACTGGATGCCTTCGACAAGATGCGGAGCGAGTAGCGCATGCCGGCGCTGGTGACAGGTGCGAGCGGGTTCCTGGGTGGCCGGCTGGCAGAGGTGCTGGCGCGCGAGGGAGAGCAGGTAACGGTATTGGCCCGTCCAAATGCCGACTTGCGGCACCTATCAGGATCTAAGGTGCGCGTGGTGCGAGGAGGCCTGACGGACCGCGAGCCCGTAGTGGAAGCCCTGCGTGGGGCGACTCACATCTTTCACTGCGCGGCTGCTTCGACGGACTGGGCGTCGATGGAGGTTTACCTCGAAAGCAATGTCAAGGGGACGGAGATGTTGCTGGCGGCCGCGCGTGAGGCTCCTCAGCTTGAGCGCTTCGTCCATGTAAGCACGACGGATGTCTACGGATATCCGGTCGTTCCGTGCAATGAGACAGGGGCCTTGCGGGATGTAGGGCTGCCGTATAACCAGACGAAGATCCTGGGGGAGAAGGCGGTCTGGCGGGCCGCACGGGAGGCAGGACTGCCGGTTACGGTGGTTCGGCCGGCGACGATCTACGGCCCTCGAGGGAAGGCGTTTGTGACGGATATTGCGGACCTGCTGCGGAAAGGGCAGATGGCCCACATTGGCGGCGGGGGGACGACGGGTGGGTTTCTGTATGTCGATAACGCCGTAGACGCATTGATCGCGGCGGCGCAAAGCTCAGCGACACTGGGGCAGGCCTATAACCTGACGGACGAAACAGGGGTGCTGTGGAATGAATACGTGGCGTCGCTGGCGGAGGGGCTGGGGTGCAAGCCTCCGTGGATCGATCTGCCTTACGAGGCGGCGATGGTGATCGCGAAGGTCATGGAGTTCCCTTATCGTTGGCTGAAGGGGCGCCCGCTGTTGACGCAGCATGCGGTGGCCCTGCTGGGGCGGGATCAGGAGTACCCCTGTGGCAAGGCGCGGGTGGAGTTTGACTTTGTTTCGAGGGTGTCTTTCGAGGAAGGTATAGACCGCTCGGTGGCCTGGGTGAAGGATCTACCCCGCTAGGGGATCGCCTTGAAGGCGAGTACGGCATTCAGGCCGCCAAAGGCGAAGGAGTTCGAAAGGCAAGCCTCTACCGAGGCTTTGCGGGCCTGGTTGGGGATGATGTCGAGATCGCAGGCGGGGTCGGCTGTGAGGAAGTTTGCGGTGGGCGGAAGAATGCCGCGTTCGAGGCTGCGAATGCTGGCGACGGCTTCCAGGGCTCCCGCTGCGCCCAGCGCGTGGCCGTGCATGGATTTCGTCGAACTGACAGCGAGTTTTTCGGCGTGCTTGCCAAAGGTGCTGCGAATGGCTGCCGTTTCAATCCGGTCGTTGGCTTCTGTGGCCGTTCCGTGGGCGTTGATATAGCCGATTTGCTCGGGAGCGAGGCGGGCGTCGCGAAGAGCAAGGTTCATGGCGCGGCTGGGCCCAGTGGCAACAGGCTGGGTGATGTGGCCGGCATCGGCGGACATGCCGAAGCCGACGATTTCGACTAGAGGACGGGCTCCGCGAGCCAGTGCTGTCTCCAGGGGCTCGAGCACGAGCATGGCGGCTCCTTCGCCCAAAACCATGCCGCTGCGCTCTGCAGAGAAGGGACGGCAGGTATCTTTGCTGATAACGCGCAGGGCCTCCCACGCTTTGAGTCCGCCGAGAAAGAAAGGAGCTTCACTGCCGCCAGCGATAGCCATCGGGGCCGCTCCTGAACGAACCATCCAGAAGGCTTGGCCGATGGCGTGGGCTGAAGAGGCGCAGGCGGTGGAGATGGTGTAAGCGGGGCCTTCGATGCCGAACTGCATGCAGATATGGCTGGCACCGGCGTTGCTCATGCTGAGGGGAATTGTGAGGGGGTGAACGCGGTTTTTATTGTTGTGGAAGAGCTCCCAGTAGCCGGTCTCTTCCGTACCGCGTCCCCCTAGGCAGGAGCCGGTAATGACGGCGGTATTTTCCCGCAGATCTGGAGTCCACTCGACTCCCGCATCGGCAATGGCTTCGCGGGCAGATATGACTGCAAATTGCGCGAAGCGGTCCATAAAGGGGATGTCTTTTGGTTCAAGATGCTCTTCCGGAACGTAATTCCGAATCTCCGCGGCGTTTTTGAACCGAATCTGCGAGACATCGACGCTTTTGATCTCCCGGATAGCGGAGGTTCCCGCAACCAACGACTCCCAGAAACCGGCTGTATTCTTGCCGAGGGCGCTGATGACACCTACTCCAGTGACGACGACGCGATGCATATTATTCGGCAGACGAAGAGGGCGTCTTCGCTTGGACGAGATGGGTGATGCCTTCCACCATCTCGTGAATGTTCTTGATATCTTTAGCTTCCTCGTCGTTGATCTCGATATCAAACTCGCTTTCGAGGTCGAAGAGGATGTTGAGACGGTCCAGCGAGTCAATCCCTAAGGATTCGAAGCTGCTGTCTTCCCGAACACTCTCGAGGGGTAGGCGTTTCGAGGTCGCAATGACTTTAAGAACTCGATCTTGGATGGTCTGGTTAGGCAATGTCAGGAATGATCCTAAAGCGTGATCGGTACATGTCCATGTAAATGGATTGGCACGACCAATTCTACCCTGATTTCTCAGAAGTGCCAGTCGATTTTGTCGGATGGCCGTTTTAAGCCTTGTGAATCAGTGCTATCCGCAGGGGTTGGGTTTCATCCCACTCCCCGGATTTTGCGTAAGCCCTGATTGAAACATCCGGTAGAAGCGTTGTTCGATTGCTAATGGGAGGAAGGAACGGGAGGGTGAACGACGCCTGTCTAACGATTGTTGTGATCGTCGGTCGGAGGGGGAAGCACTGCCGGAGCAGGGCTTTCATGCGGGCCGCAGGAGGCGCGGATCATCAGCTTGACTGGCAGCAGTATTTTGGCAGGTGAGGCGTCGACGCCGTCATGCGCCTTCTGGATACGCTCGAGCAGCAGGGTCATGGCGCGGCGCGCTAGTTCGATAGGGGGCTGCGCGACTGTCGTGAGAGGGGGGCTGATGATGCCGGCCAGGTCGAAGTCGTCGAAGCCGACGAGAGCCATGTCCTCGGGGATGCGGATCTGCAGATCCGCAAGTGCCTGCAGCAGGAAGACGGAGGTGCGGTGGTTCAGAGAGAAGATTGCCGTAGGCCTGTTTTTGCTCGCAAAAACGCTGCTGAGCCACTGGCGAACACCATCGAGGGTAAGGAGCCCAAGGGTAACGGTCGGCTTTAGTCCGGAGGCGATCATGTGATGGGTGTAGCCCAATACCCGTTCGTGGATCGGATACGTCTTTTCGTCGTAGCCGACGCAGGCGATGTGGCTATGGCCGTGGGAGATGAGGTGTTGCGTAGCTTCTTCGGCGCCCACCCGGTTTTCGACCAGGACGCAATCGGCATCGGAGCCGGGAAGCGGCCGGTCGAAAGCCACAATAGCGAGGCCCGTATTCTGCAACTCGCGCAGGCGATCGTCGCCGCGGGGTGCGGAGGTGACTACGAGGAGGCCCGATACCTTTCTGCTTGCCATGAGTTCGGCCTGCTGAAATTCAAGATCGGGATCGCGTTCGGATGAGACCACCAGCGTCATGTACCCGTGTGCGCGAGCCATGTGTTGCACGGTGTGGGCGCAGGAGGCGAAGAAGGCGTCGGAGAGATCGGGAACGATGAGGCCGATCATCTTTGCGCGCTGACCCTTGAGCAGGCGGGCCGCTTCGTTCTGGCGGTAGCCGAGCTGCTCAATGGCAGCTTCTACCTTCTTGCGGGTTGAGGGACGTACCGATGGATGATTGTTGATAACGCGTGAGACGGTCATCAGGCCGACTCGGGCCAGTTTTGCCACTTCGCGAATTGTCGGGGTACGTGGTTCCGACTTGCTCATACTGCCCCCAAGCATAAATGACGGTAGTCGATGACCTTATTCCGAAGTGTCGGAGGAAGGTCGCACGCTCTACCTCTCCAGGAGAACTGTTCTAGTTGGACAGGGCTTATGTGATCTTAAGTTTGCGTTGCAGCTCCTCTAGCGAGACCTGTTTGGTCTCCGGGAAGAACAGCAGGACGACGATGAACTGAACCACCATCATGGCGGCGAAGAAGATGAAAGGATATGCGCCGGAACGAGCTGCGATGATGGGAAAGGTCCACGAAAGCGCTGCATTCAGAACCCAATGGGTGCCGGATCCGAGGCTCTGTCCTTTGCCGCGCACGCGTGTTGGAAAGATCTCGCTGATATAAACCCAGACGACGGCTCCCTGCGAGATGGCGAAGAATGCGATATAGGCAACCAACGCCCAGACCAGCACGGCCAGATGTTGATGAGTGGCAAAGATCGCCGCAACGATGGAGAGGCAGATAGCCGTTCCGACCGCGCCGATCAACAGCAGCATCTTGCGGCCGACACGGTCGATCAGCATCATGCCGACGAGTGTGGCAACCAGGTTCATCGCTCCGATGGCTACCGCCTGCATATTGCCGGAGACTCGGCTGAAACCCGCCGCGGCAAAGATGTCATTCAGGTAGTAGAGAATGGCGTTAATGCCGCTGAGTTGGTTGAACGCCCCAATGGCTATGGCCAGGAAGATCGGTTTGCCATAGCGCAGCCGATTGCCGGTCGACTCGAACAGCGATGCCTGCTTCTGATTGCGCTCCATGTGCAGCGACTCGCGGATGTCGGCGAGCTCGGCCTCGGAGTTGGGCGATCCCATCATCTCCAGGACCTCGCGTGCCTCATCGATTCTGTCCTGGGTGGTGAGCCAGCGGGCGCTCCGGGGGATACTGAAGAGCAGCGCGAAAAAGATAGCGGCGGGAACTGAGGCGATTCCAAGTTGCAGCCGCCACTCCATCGCGCCGAGGTTCAAAAGGCCGATCAGATAATTGGAAAGATAGGCGAGCAGGATGCCGATGACGATGTTGATCTGGAACGTACCGACGAGCCGGCCACGTAACTTTGGAGGAGCGAGTTCCGCGATGTACACCGGGCCCAGCACAGACGAGCCGCCGATGCCCAGTCCACCAAGGAACCGCGCCGCAAGCAGAAACGTCCAACTGGGTGCAAAGGCACATCCGAGGGCTGAAAGCACATACAAAATCGCGGTGAGTCGCAGCATCTCGCGCGACCCATAGCGCTGGCCCAGCGAGCCCGCCGTCGCGGCTCCGATCACGGTGCCCACCAGCGCGATGGCTACCGTAAAGCCGAGTTGACCGTGGGACAGCGCATAGGCGTGCGTCAGTCCGGCTGTCGTTCCAGAGATAACGGCGGTATCGAACCCGAACAGCAGTCCACCCAACGCGCCCACGAAGGTGCTGCGCACAATGTACCTATTGATGGACAAGAGGATCCTCCAGGAGCTGAGATGAACCCGATTTCTGTTGCAAGGGCAGCAGGCAGGCCCCGAGAAGGCCGGCCGAAGGGCCAAGCTGAGCGCCTAGAATATAGGTTTTATGCCGTTCCAGTTGGGTAGGCTGCAAAATCTCTGGCGCAGTAAGACGATATACATAGCTGCGCAGCTGCAACTCGCGAAACATGACCGGAGCAAACAGGTCCCACGCTTCACAAACCCCTCCTCCAATGATGTAGAGCGGAAGATTGAGCGTGTTGATCAACCCAGTGAGCGCGATGGCAAGCGCATGACCGACTTTTTCGAAGATCAGACGGCACTGTGGATCACCTTCGGCTGCCAAAAGGGCAATATCGTGCGACGTAGCCGGAGCAGCGGACCCCATGAGCTCATGGGCCATCCGTACGATAGCGGGTGCGGAAGCATACTGTTCCAGGCAGCCAAAACCACCACAGCCGCAGGCTGCGCCGTCGACGTCCTGCACGATGATGTGACCGCCTTCACCGCCCATGCCCGTGGATCCGTGCCAGATATGTTCGTTCAGGATGAGGCCATTGCCCACTCCCGTGCCCAGTGTGAGCATGCAGAGGGATTTGACGTTATGGGTCTGTCCTGCCCCGAATTTCTGTTCGGCAAGAGCGGCTACGTTGGCGTCACCATCGATCTCGACAGAACGGCCCAGGGTTGACTCGATGGCCTGGCGGAGATCGAATCCGTCCCACCCCGGAAGGTTGGGTGGATTCCGAAGGATGCCTTCCGGCAGTTCCAACGGACCCGGCGTGCCGATTCCTATGCCTGTCAGCCGCCGGCTTCCGTAGTCCTTCGTTGCCAGAGCTTGGATGGCCTCGCACATATCGCGCACGACGCGTTCACGGCCTTCGGCAAGACGCGTAGGTACGAGGATGGTGTCAAGAAAGTCGACACCACCTGCATACGAGGCAATCCGCAGGTTTGTGCCGCCGAGGTCTACACCAATTGAAAACATTTCGTCCATCAAGATCCTTGCACCTTCCAGTCACCAACATGTGTCCGAACACAACCAGAAGGACCGCCAGATGTCGTCATGATGGTCATAAGCACTCTTCCAGCGACGTTTTGCCCAATCATTGCCCCTTCAGGAAGTGTCTTTGTCCCGTGTTCGGCTGATCTAATGGTAATCGTTCCCATGCAAATGTTCGATCCCGTATTCGTCATCATGCACTGCCAAACTCATACTCTGCAAGCCATAAATCATATATGGCGACTCCGTTTGGTGAATTCGATGTTGGAATGATTCCCCAAGACGTTGATATTGTTATCACAGATGTATCGGGTTTTATCGACACGAACCTCCTTGGGGCTAATCTCTGGTGTTCTGATGACAATGTTGTTTCGGCTCGGTCCTGGTCGAGGCCGCCTGGGACAGGGTTATACGTCAATTGGCAACGCGAATAGGTTCTGCGCCAGCATTTTCTCTATGGGCCGTATCAACAGCAAGATCCTTGTGCCCAGGCGTAGCAGGAGGTGCCAGCCGGTGCCCCAAACGGATAAACGGTTTTTCGATGAAGTAATAACTAAGTGTTGCAGCTGCAAATGAAGCGATGTACTTCCAGGGGCGCTCAGAGAGAAATAAGAGTGGTGCCGAGGTAATCCGAACGCCCGCATAGACGGGTATAAAAAAAAGAATGTGCCAAAGGTAGAGGCTATAGGAAAGCCGGCCCACAAACCTGACAGGAGGCAGCTCGAGAAAGCGCGTACTTAGGCTTTTCGGGTGCAACGTGGTCGCTATGATCCATAGGGAAAATCCAAAAAAAAGATAGTTCCCCTGCATGCCAAGCATGTCGAAGGACCAGAACTTCACGCCGGGATGAGGGACGCGCAGGCGATCCGCCGACATGAGGGCAAGGGTCGTCAGATAAGCCACCCACGGGGAAAGAAATCGAACGGCCAGCGACCGTATGTTGGGGATACGAAGAAGGAGCGCGAGCAGGGCCGGTGTCAATAGATACAGAATGACCCACTGGGTACGGCGGCTCGAGATGTCATACGAATAGATCCCATACCTGTGGGCCACGATCTGCGCTATCCATGTGAGCAAAATAAGGCTTGCAAAGACCCTGATGCGGTGCCTGCGAAAGAAGAAGAGCAGAAGGGAGAGCAGTATGTAAAAGTGCTCTTCGACAGAGAGCGTCCAGAAGTGACCGGTAAAGGCCGCAGTTCCGCTGCTGTCAGAGGCGCGGTAGAGAAAATTGGCATAGAACAGTAGCGCCCCTCGCCAATAGTGCCAGCTCTCGTGGACGATACCTGCAAGCATGAGCAACGCAATAACCGCGAGATATACCAAAGATGCCGGTTGAATTCGCAGAACTCGCCGGATGTAGAAGGATTTAAGGTGGAATCTACCGATAAGGGATTCCTCTTCGAGGATGCGCGTGCAGATGAGGATTCCGCTGATCGCGAAGAAGAGATAGACACCATATCCGCCGTATCCCCTGAACGCGGCAGTGCTATAGCCGCCTATGCTCCAGGGCAGATCGTGAGTCATCAGAACGCCGAGGATGGCGATGGCACGCCATCCATCGAGGCTCGGCAAATAGCCTGAGGCTCGACGCGAGGGTGGCTTTACGGTTTTCATAGTCTGCTGCATATCCAACCACAAGCTCCGCCCGGTGGCTTGATAGCACGCTACAGGCCTATTCGCTCAGGGCACTCTATGTCTTTTGCGAACCCTTCCGCCGTGAACGATCATGGCTGGTTCTTATGACCGGTAAGAAATGATGAAAGCCAGCGCGGATCGTGAAAGGCATTCGTGCGATCTGACGCACCTTCAGCTCACGTTATCCGGCAATATTCTTGCTGTTTGAATATTGCTGGCGTTCGGCCATGAAAGGTCCTCCTCCTGGTTGCTCTTCAGGGGAGGGCCCAGCGGATGGCGCAGGGCGGATATTAGCAGTACAGCGATCCCGACGCATTTGAACTGTCCCTCGACCCGATACCCTATGACGATCAAGAAACTCTCAATGGAAAAAAGCCACGCATAACACAGGAAAATTGTTCGTAGCCCTGGAATCTCGATCTTTCGTTTCCATGCATCGATTGCCAGAAAGCTGCATAGTGCAAAAGAACAGTAGAGGTGAATAAGCGTGCCGTCACCAGAAAACGGCGTGAAGTAAATCGACGCGATCGTTAGCACCAGTAACTGATTTAGCAGTGGAAGCTTGCGAATCAAAAGGAAGTAGAGCAGTATGCCGCCGATTGCCATCAGCGGAAGATAGATGTTCAAAGCCACAAGAAGCGCATGGGCGGAGTGATCGCGGAGCGCTATCGCGATCCAGAGCTTGCAGAACGCAAGTACTGAGTGATCGAATCCGCCTTCAGCCGGACGATACATCACCATATAGTTGGCCCGAAACGAGCTCATCCCCATCGCCAGTCCTTGATAGGCCACTGGAATGGTAGGTCCAAGCATGGCCAGTGAGGCTAAAGTGACCCCGCCGAACACCAGTGCGCCGAACAGCACTTTGGGAAAGTTCTTGCGTGTAAGAAATAGGGCCAGATATATAAATGGAAACAACTTGAGTGATGCCGCCACGCCGAACATGGCCGCAGCCGTCCACCCTTTATTCCGCGCATAGGCCCAGGCTCCTAGCGCTACTGCGATCCATACAATCACCTCGACGTTCGCGCGGTCCACCAAGAGCAAGGCAGGCCATGAGAGCAAGAGCGTGATGCTTACTACGACGGTGGCTGTGGATCGGGAAAGCCCGCGCTTTACAAGCGCCCGCCCAAACAGTACTGCGGGTACGGCAAACGACAGCAACAGCACAATGAGAAAGGCAAGGAGGGCTTTCGAACCGGCGAACTTGAAGAACGCTTCATAAACGATCGTCATAGGAGCCGGATAGTTGATTGGGAAGCCAGTCGTGAAGAATGCGGCTTGATGAAAGTATTCGAACTTGTGGGTAAAGATCGTGAAATCGCTGAAACGTTCCGACCTTAGGAAGAAGGGCCAGTTGTAGGGGTAATGCTTGTGAAAAACCACGACCATCGCAATGCAGTAAAGCCCTGAAATCAGCGTCAACAAAAGCGTCACCCAGCAGAACTCGCGAAGCACGGGCGGCAGTGTGACGGGGACCGAGAGAGCGTGCTTTCTAGGGGGGATCGCTGGATGATTGGTGGGCATGATCTACCGCCGATTATAGAGGGGCGCATCCCGGATTTTGAAATGCCCCGTACGCATACCCAGAGACCGGCTCGTCTCCCCTCGCTCTGTTATGCTCTGCTAAACGGAAGCTACAGCATCTGGATCTGAAGTTTGTTTCTCTCATGCCCATCAGTTTGACGTCACAACGCGTTGCGGTTACCGGTGCTACCGGCTTCATTGGGATGCAGGTCTTACGCAAGTTACATGAGGCGGGAGCAGAGATCGTAGCAATTGTTGCTGCGGGCAGATCGGCCTCCAAACTCGAAACCCTCCCTTTTCCCATCGAGCTGATCGTTGTCGAAGATGTTGCAAACATAGGCGACGCCATCCTTCAGGCCAAGCCTCGCTATGTCGTTCATCTCAACGCCTATATCTCTACCGAACGCAGCCTCCACTCGTTGCAGCAGTCTTTGCAATGGAACCTCTTCTCCACGATTTCTCTTCTCACAGCTGCTTCCGCGATCCAGGCTGAGCGGGTCATCCTGATGGGTTCTTGTGAAGAATACGGTCAAAACATCTCGCCTTTTGACCCCGCGCTTGCCCCTGATCCAAATTCCCCTTACGGGGCGAGCAAGGCCGCCGTCACGGCTTACGCACGAATGTTCACTACTTCATTCAAGCTGCCAACAGTCGTTCTTCGACCCTCGGTGGTCTACGGTCCGGGGCAGTCCCCGCGCATGTTGATCTCGCAGGTGATGAAGGCCCTGGCGGAGAACCGCACCATCGACGTCACGGAAGGCAAGCAGACCCGTGATTTTGTCTACATCGATGACGTCGCCGACGCCATCGTCCTCGCTCTTACCCTCTCCGGGATCGAGGGAGGGGTTTGGAATGTCGGTTCCGGAGAGGTCGTTACCGTGCGGGATTGTCTCGAACGCATCGAACGCGTCTCCGGGCGCACTGGCCTCATCGACTACGGTGGCCGCCCCTACGTTGATCGCGAGATCTATCGTTATGAACTTAAGGTTGAGGAGACTTACTCTGCCTTCGGCTGGAAACCGTCCATCATGCTCGACGAGGGCCTGCGCAGGACCTGGGCATCGATCCTGGATAAGGCTTAGAGCAGAACCCCTACTACTGTCCCCCTTGCACCCAAGTGCTGAGACGATATGATGGCAGTCATGGAGACAAGGCAGCTCATATCGATTGTGGTTCCGGTCTACAACGAAGAGCTAAACATCCGTCCCTTCTACGAGCGCGTCACCTCTGTTCTTGCTCCACTTGAGAGCCGCTTCCATTTTGAGTTTGTTTTTACCGATAATCACAGCACTGACCGGACCTTCGCACTGCTCTCCGATCTCGCCACCCACGATTCTCGCGTGCGCGTCTTTCGTTTCTCGAAGAACTTTGGCTTCCAGCGTTCCATCCTCACCGGCTATACGCGCTGCCGCGGTGATGCCGCCATTCAGCTCGACGTCGATCTTCAAGACCCCCCTGAACTCATTGAGACCTTTCTCAATCGCTGGCAGTCGGGCGCTGACGTGGTCTACGGCATTCGCAAGCAGCGCGCCGAAGGCTTTGGCATCACTGCTGCGCGCTCTATCTTCTATCGCCTCGCCGATCTGCTTAGCGAAGAGAAATTGCCCGTGGACGCCGGCGACTTCCGGCTCATTAGCCGCCGTGTCATCGACCTGCTCTGCGCCTATCGCGATGCGAACCCCTACCTTCGCGGCACAATCGCCACCCTCGGCTTTGAACAGGTCGGAGTGGAGTACGCGCGCAATGCACGCGAGCGCGGCGAAAGCAAGTTCCCGTTCTCAAAGCTGATGTCGTTGGCTCTGGACGGCATTCTGAACCACTCTGTCATCCCCTTGCGTTTTGCTACCTACTTTGGTCTTGCCGTGTCTCTACTCACATTGCTCACGATGGCTGGCTACGTTGTGGCCCGGCTCATGTTCGGCGCAGCATGGCCGGCTGGCTTTGCCACTCTCGCAGCCCTTATCCTCATGTCGATCAGCATCAATGCCATGCTGTTGGGAATTATGGGCGAATACCTTGGGCGCATGTACCGCCAGGTTCGCGAAAGACCGTTGACTGTCATCGAGGCTGCGATCGATCGTCCCCCCACAGATTATGTTTGAACTTTCACGCTGTGATTCTAAGTTGAGCCAAATAGCGTGGCGGATGGACGGCAGATGGCAGCTTCAGCATAAACTTCAGCAACCTAAAACGCTGCGACAGGACACAACACGCTGCTCGCTCTAGCCAGCTTGCGTGGCGGAGATTGCAGTGCCGCTGTCATTGGAGGCTTCCGGTTCAACTCTTAAATCCGAGTGCCCAGGTGTAGCTGGTGGTGCGAGTTTATGACCAAGCCGGATCATCGGCTTCTCGATCAAATGGTAGCTGAGCATGGCGACGGCTAGAATGCCAATATACCGCCAGGGCCGTTGATCAATCATCACGAGAGGCGCCCAGGTTATATGGGCCTCTGGCTCCGTCGCGCAGAGAAAGAGCAGATGCCAGACGTAGATGCTATAGGACAGTCGGCCAACATACCGGATTGGCGCAAGCTCCAGAAATCGCGTGGTCCAACTTCGGGGATGCAACATGGTGGCGACTACCAGGAAGCCAAACGTGAGCACTACATGGTCCCATTGAGAATAGAAAGCGTTTTTGAACCACCATGCTGTCCACGTGCCAAGAGACTTTGTGTGCATGACTTGGTCGGCATAGGCTAAAAGGACTGCACCTAGAAAAGCTACCCAGGGACGCAGATATTTCTGGGCTGCAGCGTATACCGTCTCGCGGCGGAGCAGAAGTGCCAGCAACGCCGGAAAAATGAGGCGGCCAATGACCCAGTAGGTCCGGCGTGTAGAGGTATCCTCCGAGTAAAACCCATAGGTATGAGCTATTCTCAGCGCGCAATACTGTGCCAGGTAGAGAAGCGCCATGCACCTGATTCTGTAGCGCCGGACAAAGAACAGGAAAAGAGACAGCAGAATGTAAAAGTGCTCCTCTACCGAAAGCGTCCAGAAATGTCCGGTAAAGTACCCTGCGAATATCAAGGTCCGGCTCTGGGTGTGGAAGAGGAAATTCTGGTAAAGAAAGAGTCCCCCGAGCCAGAAGTGCCACCACTCATGGATGACTCCAATGACGATCAAAAGGGCAATGAGAGCCAGGTAAGAGAGTGCTGCCGGCTGAATGCGAAAAAGCCTGCGTATGTAAAAATCCTTTAGCTTGAAGACGCCCGTTATGGCTTCATCCTCGAGGATGCGCCAGCAGATGAGCACCCCGCTAATCGCAAAAAAAAGGTCAACGCCGGAACCGCCCAATCCCTTCCAGGCGATGTTGCTGTGACTGCCGATGTGCCAGGCTCGGTCATGCGACATGAGGACGCCCAGGATTGCAATGGCTCGCCAACCGTCAAGACTGGGAAGATACCCGGACTTTTTCCCTTGTTTTCCTCGATTAGTCACTTGAACCGCAGTTTACCATCTAGTCTCCGACGGAAGCTTGAGCGCGATCAGCGGATTACACCGAAAAGTGCGACAGAAAGAACGTGGCCATCAAGTTCTCATTTCTTTGGTGACTCTGGCCTACGACGAAGAACTCAGCTATTCCACCCTATGAAAAGAATGGCGAGCAACCTTCTGCCAAGCTAATCAAGACCGTCTTCAGCTTTGCTGTGTGTCGATTCGGTTCGTTCGGGTGAAGCTCCACCCTGTCGCAGTCATCATAATCGCGGCCGCACACGGCACCAGGATGCCCATGCGTAGTGATCCTGTCCTGCTGGAGACTGCGCCCGTCAGGAAGGGCAGCAAGGCAGAGCCAATGCCGCCGAGTACGTAAACCGTATTGCCACTGTCGTGCTCGAATACCAGGGCAAGCAGCAGGGGATAAATAGGGCCAGCTGCGAATCCTATGACAAAGGCTGCTGACATCAGTACAGATCCGTTGCGGAAGAGGACCAACGCCGCAAGGGCTGCGGCCATAGCCAGCAGATTCCACGTCAGTAGAAACTGCCTGGATGCCCGCCCAATGGCGGCGCTCGAATGGACCAGCCGGCTCGTCAGAAGCCCGATCCAGAGGCAGGTTGGTGCACCTATCGTGACGCCAAGGCTGTCGCCGCTGCGTTGGGAGTAGGTCGCCAGCCATCCTGCTGAAGAGGCCTCCACGCCGGTTGCGCAGACAACCAGCAGCAGCAGGGACAGGGGTGCCGCGAATTGAATGAAACGTGGAGATGAGGTTTGTGCTGGGTCTACTGATGGTTCATCTCGTTCGAAAGCAGCCACCCAGGCACAAAAGACGGCAAATATGCCAGCCAGGATAAGAAGAACATTTTTCGCGTTGGCGGCATTGCGAGTACCCTCATGCAGGATGATCCAGGGACCGGTGCATGCGCCGATTGCCCACAATAGGTTCAGCCTGGTCATCTCCGCCGGGCGAGTGTCGGTCCATCGCCGCGACTGAAGCAGGCTAATGGACGTCATTGTGATTCCCAGCCCCAGGCCGAAGAGCAGGATCACTCCATTGGCAGATCTGCCGGAAGCAAAGGGCAGGAGCGCCGCTCCCAGCGATGTGCAGATGGCGCCACGAAAGATCGACCATCGCAGAGATCCGCGCGATAGCAGCGCTCCACTGGTTCCTCCCACAAAAAAGAGGCCCAGCAATAACCCCACTTGTGAATCCTGAAGCGTCCAGCGTGCAAGAAGCCACGGCATGAGAGCTCCCGGAATCGCACAGGAAAAGCCCGTTGCCGCAAAGGCAATATAGAGCGGCAAGCGCTTCCGGAGCGAAGATCGGCTGAAGAGTGCCGGCTCAAGACGAGAGTTCATTGATTGCCAGCGCGATTGCGCGACGCGACCGGCTTCTTCGGAGCGGGTCCTGTCGACTCACGAACGATCAGTTCGGGTTCTATCGTGACAACGTTAGGGACACGCTCGCCGGCGATCTTTCTCAAGAGCAGCTGCGCGGCTGTGCGGCCAAACTCCTGAAGCGGCTGGCGAATCGTTGAGATGCTGGGTACGTTGAATGCCGCGGCAGGGATGTCGTCGAAGCCCAGGATGGAGACATCGTGAGGAACACGCAGGCCCGCATCGAAGAGTGCCCGCATCGTTCCTATCGCCGCAACGTCATTGAAGCACAGCATGGCGGTGAAGTTGGTTGTCTGACGCAGCAGGTTCCGAATGCCGGGATAGCCAAGCTCCGGTGTGTCGAGATCGATATCCAGCTTGATCGTTAGTTCGGATGAGACTTTTATTCCCAGACTGCGTGCTACTTTCACCGTTGCCTTCCAGCGTGCGTCCGAGTCTGAACTAATACTCTGGCCTCTCATGAAGGCAATCTTGCGATGGCCGAGTTGGTAAAGGTGCTGTAATGCCAGCTCCGCTGCGCGATGGTGATCGAGGATCACATTCGTAACGCCGGGCAGTGTGTGATGACTAGCAATAGCTACGGTTGGGCATTGCGGCGACTTCTTGAGATGCGTATCGATCGCCAAAATGCCCTCGATGCCTCGCGCGGCCAGCAAATTGGGATATTCGAGGACCAGGTCTTCGCGGTGGCGATGGTGTGCGGTGAAGAAGAAGTACCCCTTGTCGATGAGGGAGTCTCCAGCGCCCGCGAGTACCTGCGTGTGATAACCCTCTCCAAAGACCGGCAGGAGCACTCCAATGGTCTGGCTTCTCATTCCCTGCAAAGACCGAGCTACAAAACTCGGCTGGTATCCAAACTTTTTCGCGGCTGCATGAACGCGATTGCGCGTCACCTGAGGGATGGACCGCCCAGGAGCATCGTTGAGAACGAAGGAGATCGTGGCTGGGCTTAAATCCAGGAAGTCAGCGAGCGTCTTGAGGCTCACTCGATTCGGGATGTTTGGAGATTTGGTTGGGCGCGGCATTATCGCTCAGTCTAAACCCTGTCAGTGCAATGCTGGGCTGAATTTTCGGGCTTTAGACACATCATCAAACTGTTATTCAAAATACGTTCAGGATGAATGCTGGTCATACACACGCTGCAACCACAAAGGAGGACCTTGGATGTACTGCCATCGTTCCACTGCGGGACGCTACAAAAGCCTTGACGCAAAGTACGCAAAGGAAGAGCCTCAAGCTTCGCGACGGCTACCGTGGCGTCCTTTGCGCCTTTCCTCTGCGCCCGTTGCGTCAAAGCTTTTTGCCTGTCCGCCACGGATTTTCCGGGAAATAAGATGCGTTTGCCCTGCCTGCAACCCGAGACCACTTGCGCATTCTTTGTCCGACTCGCTATGCTTCTCCAGCAGAGTTGCCTGCACCGTGTATGTTCTCTAGACAATCGTTTATCTCTAGATAAATTGTGTAATATTCGGCGAAATCGGGAGTGGTCTGTTTATGCGTATCCATAAAGCTGTTTCTGCGGTATCCCCCTGGAAGACAACTGGCTTGTTGCTTCTGTTGGGAACGCTTGCTGTTCCTGCCTGTGCTGCCACCCCTAAGGTTTCGCAGTGGCTGACGACGCCAGATCGCACTTCATTGCTGACGAAACAGCCAGGGGAGCTGCGCTTCAAAGATGCCGCTAGTCCCGGGCCGACGATCGAGGTGGACGATGCGAAGACCTTTCAGACGATCGATGGCTTTGGTTTCGCACTGACAGGGGGAAGCGCGCAGCTCATTATGCGCATGACTCCAAGCGCTCGCACCAGCCTTCTCCATGAACTTTTTGGATCAAGCGGCAACGCTATTGGTGTCAGCTATCTTCGGGTGAGTATCGGCTCGTCCGACATGAACGACCATGTCTTTACGTATGACGACCTGCCACAGGGCGAGAAAGATGCTGCTCTTGAGCACTTCAATCTGGGGCCTGACCTGACGGACGTAGTTCCTGTGTTGAAAGAGATTCTCTCGATCAACCCTAAGATCTCTATCCTCGCCTCACCCTGGAGCGCGCCTTCCTGGATGAAGTCGAACGACGATCCCAAAGGCGGCTCCCTTAAGCCGGAGTTCTACGACACCTATAGCCGTTATCTGGTGAAGTACATTGAGGCGATGCGGGCCCAGGGCGTCTCTATAGCCGCCATCACGATTCAGAACGAGCCGCTGAACCCGAAGAATACGCCGAGCATGTATATGTCGTCTGAGGAGCAGGCGCAGTTCATCAAGCAGGCCTTCGGCCCCGAGCTCCACAAGCATAATCTTGCGACGAAGATCATTCTTTACGACCACAACTGCGATAAGCCGGATTATCCGATCTCTATCCTTAAGGATCCCGATGCTAGCCAATATGTCGATGGTTCCGGCTTTCATCTGTATGGGGGCACGATCGATGCGATGACCACCGTCCACAACGTGGCTCCTCAAAAAAATCTCTACTTTACGGAGCAGATGATCATCGACGAGAAGTCCGATCCGAGTCTTCAGATCGCTAAGCCGGTGTCTCGTGTTCTTATCGGTGCGACCGAAAACTGGAGCCGCAATGTCCTGCTCTGGAATCTGGCGGCGGATCCACAGTTCGGCCCTCATACGAGCAATGGAGGTTGCCCCATCTGCGAGGGCGCCATCACGATCGATGGCGACAAGGTAACGAGAAACCTGGCGTTCTACAGCGTCGCGCACGCCTCGAAGTTCGTTCCGCCGGGGTCTGTTCGTGTCAGTTCCGACTCTGCTTCCGCCGATGTTCCCCCTCACGTTGCCTTTCGAACGCCGGAAGGGAAGCATGTCGTAATCGTCGCTAATCCAGGCACGGAGGTAAAGACGTTCTATATCCGCTTCAATGGCAAATCCATCAGTGCCACCCTTTCAGCAGGTGCCGCGGCTACCTACATCTGGTAAGTCACTAGGCCGGAGGGCCGATTTAGCAAAGAGCAGGGTCAATGGGATACATTCATTGCAAATGCGTTCTGGTACAAAACTCCTTACTGGATTGGTAGCAGCACTGGTCGCGATGTCTTCCTTCAGTGCATGGGCTGAAAAAAACATTCCCCAACCTCTTGTCATCGCCGCGGGCTGGCAGATGCAGGATGTCGCCAAAGTGGCGGAATCTGGCGCTGAAGTCTCCGCTCCGGCATTCAAAGCCGCGGGTTGGTATACCGCGACGGTTCCGGGTACGGTGCTTACGACGCTGGTCGATAACCACGTCTACCCGGAGCCGCTCTACGGCGAAAACAACCGCCCGGAGATTATTCCGGAAAGCCTTGCCCGTACCTCCTACTGGTACCGGACAGTGGTGGACGTCCCAAAATCGTTTGCGGGCAAACATATCTGGCTGAACTTCGATGGCATCAACTACGCGGCGCAGATCTGGGTGAACGGTACCAAGGTTGGCACCATGCGCGGGGCCTTCGCTCGTGGCAGCTTCGATCTCACCGCTCTCCATGTCGATCATTCCAGGAAGGCTGTTGTGGCGGTGCTCGTCTCGCCACAGCCGCACCCTGGCGATCCGCATGAGCATACTTTGCGTAATGGCCTGGGCAAGAACGGCGGCATCACCGCCATCGACGGCCCAACCTTTCTCTCGACGATTGGCTGGGACTGGCTGCCCGCTATCCGTGATCGCGACACAGGTATCTGGCAAAAGGTTTCCCTGTCAGCGACTGGTCCGGTTCTGGTGAAGAATCCGCTGGTCACCACGGATCTTCCTTTGCCGAAGACCGACTCTGCCGACGTTACAGTACAGGCAACGGTAGAGAACATCACCGACCAGCCGCAAAAGGGTGTTCTCAAGGGCAGCATCGGCAATATTCTCTTCGAAACAGAGGTAGAACTTGCTCCACACAGCTCTCAGCTAGTGAGCTTCGATCCGAAGAGCATGCTGGCGCTGCACATCGATCATCCCAAGTTGTGGTGGCCTAATGGCTATGGCCCGCAGAACCTCTACAAGCTGCACCTGAGCTTTGAACTGCAGCACAAAGTTTCGGATAGCCAGGACATTAACTTTGGAGTTCGCAAGATCACCTACACGGTGCCTGACTCGGAGAACCTGACGATCTCGGTGAACGGTGTCCCTGTCTTCATTCGCGGCGGTGATTGGGGACTCGATGAGGCTATGAAGCGAATTCCGCGCGAGCGCCTCGATGCCCAGATCCACATGCATCAGCTGGCGAATCTCAACCTGATCCGTAACTGGGTGGGGCAGAGCACCAGCGAAGACTTCTACGAGCTCTGCGACAAATACGGAATCCTCGTGTGGGACGAGTTCTTTCAACCGAACCCGGACGACGGACCGGATCCTACCGATCTCGACACGTACATAGCGAACGTGCGTGACAAAATTCTGCACTTCCGCAATCACCCATCGATTGCGCTATGGTGCGCGAGAAACGAGGGCCCTCCACCGCCGGAAATCGATGCAGCCTTGCGCAAGCTGATGGCCGAACTTGAGCCGATGCGCCTCTATCAACCTAGCTCTACTGACGGTCACGGCGTTCGCTCCCATGGGCCGTATCACTGGCGCACTCCACGTGAGTTCTACACGGTCACGGATGACTTCTTCAAGACCGAGACCGGCAGCGTCTCCGTGCCAACGCTCGAGTCGATTCACGGCATGATGCCCCAGAAAGACTGGGAGACGATCACCGACGACTGGGCCGAGCACGACTTGGCCAAAGGGGCCTCGGGGGGCGATACCTATCCTGCGACCACTGCCGCGCGCTATGGCAAGCTCGTTAATCTTGCCGACTTCGTTCGCAAGTCACAACTGATGAACTACGAGGCGTTTCGCGCCATGTACGAAGGCCGCAACGCGCAACTCTTTCATCCAACGACTGGCATTATCACCTGGATGAGCCACCCGGCGCAGCCGAGCTTCGTCTGGCAGCTCTACCACTATGACCTTGAGCCCAATTCGTCGCTCTTCGCGGTCAAGTCGGCCTCTGAGCCTGTCCATATTCAGTTCAACGAAGTCACGGGTGAGTTGCAGGTCATCAACAATCTCCCGACGCCGGTAGCGGATGCAGTCGCGCATCTGTCCGTCTATAACCTGGATGGCACTGTGGCCTACCAGCACGACTACAAGGTCACAGCCTCTCCGTCGACAGCCACCAGCCTTGGAGCGGTGGAGTTTCCTGCTTCGCTGTCCTCAGTCCACTTCCTGAAGCTCGAAATGCACGATGCCAGCGGCAAGCTGCTTTCCAGTAACTTCTATTGGCGGGCTCTGCCGGAACACCAGGACGACCTCACCGATCTCGGCAAGCTGCCTACAGTCACTCTTGACGCGAAGGCCAGCCGCAACGACGCAGACGGCAAGACTCTGGTGACGGTGACCTTGCATAATCCATCGACGAACGTCGCGCTTATGACGCACCTGCAACTGCGCCGTCATTCCGGCGAGCGGGTGCTGCCGGTCTTCTATAGCGACAACTATGTCTCGCTGGTTCCAGGGGAGAGCAGGACGATCATGATCGAGGCAGACCTGAAGGATTTCAAGGGTGAGGAAGCGTTAGTGGTGTTCGATGGATGGAACGTCGCAGTCACCCCGTCATCTAGCCGTGGCATTTCCATCGGGCCCAATGTCGACGCACAGGTCGATCATTGGCCTGCAACAGGCTTGCCGTTTCAGACTACAGGGCTGCGGTAAATGCGAAGCGCGCCATACAGTGGTTACTTGAGCCGTTCGCCGAGAAGGTGATCGGCGACGCGGATGGCATTGGCGATGATCGTTAGCGATGGGTTGACCGCGCTGGCGCTCACGAAGCACGAAGCATCGACGACATAGAGATTGTCGAGGTCGTGGGCTTTGCAGTTCGGGTCGAGGACGCTGGTTGCAGGGTCATTACCCATGCGGCAGGTGCCGTTCTGGTGGCCGACACCTTCGAGCGGAATGCGTTTTTTGAAATACGCGTGCAGCGGCACCGATGTGGCTGCATGGCCGGCCTTCTTCAACACATCGACCCAGCGGTCTTTCAGCCGGTCGAAGGATTCGACGTTGTTCGGTGTGTAAGAGAGCTGGATGCGATGCGGAGCAGCGTCCGTCACTGTTTCTGACTGGTTGGTGGTGCCGGTATCTCCGGAGGGATGGGCACCCGCGATGCCAGGCTGTGAGTTGTCGACTGATAGCGGCGTGGTGTTATGCAGCGTTACCCGGTTGTTTGGGTCGGGCAGGTCTTCGGTGGTTAGCCACCACGGCACAGCATGGTGCTTCATGCTCTCGAGGGCGAAGCCTGGAGTCAGAGGCGGTGCGTCTCCCTTCATCATCTCAAAGTGAAAGCTCCCGACAGGCTGCACCTGTCCGAGAGGATAGGGATAAGCCGGATCACTGTCCTTGAAGTAGAAGTCGTTGGTGCCCCAGGTCTTGGTGTAGCTGTCTTCGTTGAGGTCGGTGGTCAGGGCGAGCAGGGCATCGGCCTGGTGGTACATGAAGTTACGTCCTACCTGATCGGAGCGGTTTGCGAGGCCGGTAGGATGCTTGTCATTAGCCGAGGCCAGCAGAATCACAGCAGAGTTGATAGCGCCTGCGCAGACCGCAAAGAAGCCCGCAGTATAGGTCGCAGTGTAGCTTTCTCGAGAGGCTGGCGGTGCGTCGTCTTTCTCTCCGCCATAGGTCTTGCTGGAGCCGGTGTGAATGACCTCTACTGCGGTGACGGCAGTGCCGGTTGAGTTGGTGAGCAGTCGCGTGACGCGGGAGTTCGTCATCAACGTGACATTAGGCAGATGCAGAATCTGTCGAATGCAATTGATGTCGGCGTCCGACTTGGCATGGACAAGGCAGGGGTAGCCATCGCAGGTGTCACAGCGGACACACTTCGAGGCCTGCGGATCGGCTTCGTTGCGTTTCAGACCGAGTGGGATGGGAAAGGTGTTGATGCCGAGCTTGCGAACGCTGTCCTCGATCGATTGCATACGCGGCTCATTGCTGAAGGCAGGAAAGGGATACTTCGCGGAGTGAAAGGGCTCGGTGGGATCGAACGAAGAGCCGTAGCCGCCTGGGATAGAAGGGGCTGTGCCCAGATCTCCGTGGACATGGAATAGCTCTTCGGCGCGGGTGTAGTACGGTTCCAGATCCGCATAGGAGATGGGCCACGCTGGAGAGATGCCGCCCTTGTGCTCGATTATGCCGAAGTCCTCAGCTCGCATGCGGAACATGGCTGCCCCGTAGACCTTGGTCTGGCCGCCGACGAAGTAGGATTGCTGCGGGTGCAGGTCTTTGCCGTTCTTGTCCTGCCATACTTCCTTGGTGTGATAGCGGTTGTCGAGAAAGACGGCGGAGGTGTCCCAGTTCAGTTTTTCCTGCGGCATAAAGGGGCCGCGCTCCAGGATGAGGATCTTCTTGCCGGCCTGGGCAAGATGCAGAGCAAGCGTTCCTCCGCCTGCTCCGGTGCCGATGACGATTGCGTCGTAAGGATTAGGCATAGTGAGTAAGGTATAGAACCGAAGTGCGCCTTTCGATGAAAGGTGAGATGCACGTTTTCTAAGGTGTTGGACTTTGCAGTAAAGGGCCCTTTTCGTCAGGAATAGTATGTGCGATTATCGGACTAACGCGATGGGTGCCGGTGGAGCGGATAGTGGCAAAGAAACGGGCAGGGGTATCCCGGAGCGGGATGAAGTTTGGCGCAGAGGATTCTATCCGCGCCCTGGGTGCGGAGATAGATCTCCGCCGATGTGAACATGCCGAGCAGCGGAGCGGCGAAGTAGAGCCATCCTGCGGTCCAGATATGCGCAAAGACGGCAGAGCCTGTCGTTCGCGCCGGGTTGATGCTGAAGCCTGAAACCGGTGCAAAGAAAAAGATGTACAGCGCAATCAGGACACCGACGCAGTAGCTGGTGTACTTTGCCAACGACGGGCGGTTTGAGGTCCAGAGGACCACTCCCATGAGCACTGTTGCCATAAAGAGCTCGGCGAAGAAAGCTGCCGCCGTCCCGTACTTTCCGGGCACAGTAATGGCGTAATCGACATCGGGAGCGGCGAGGCGGTCGCCCAGCAGAAGGGCAGAGACGGCCACTCCAAAGACGCCGCCAAGAAATTGGAACAGAACGTAGAAGAGCGCATCCCAGCGCGCGACCTTGCCCAGCCTTAGATAGGTCAAGGTGATGGCAGGGTTGAAGTGTGCGCCCGAGCGTTTGCCCATGGGCGAGTGGATGATGCCGATTGCCGTTGCCCCCATCGCCACTCCCATCCCTATGCGCCTGAGGGCCGCGCTTGGAAAGAGGCGCAGCAGCGGATAGGAAGGATGGAACAACAGGACAGTGAAGAGGCAGGCCGAGATCATGAAGATTGCGAGTTCGGCACCCTCAAAGACATACAGCCGCCAGTTACGAGTGAAGTGCTGCAGGAGCGTGGCGTTCAAAATGGAAATCTCCGGTTCTTCTTTGGCATCGCACACATTGTCCAAGAGTTCGCCTCTGAAGCGATTTCACAATAGATGTACTCCCTGCAGATCGTAGCGGCCTAATCTATGGACGAAAGGGATCGCAAGGACATTGCTGCAGCCCTATCTTCAAGAAAGTAAAGCGATACATTTCTTCACAAAATTTAAAAACCATTCAGTTGCTATCCAGTCTGCAGAGGGCAATACTGCGGGCCATGAAACATTCTGTCTCTTTCACCGCTAGCCGGATTGAAGGGGACAGCCGACTTTTGGGCTCCGCATAACTGACTGGGCCTGTTCTGTCAGCTATGCCTGCTTCTGGAGGTTCCATCATGCAACACCCGCGCGATCGTCAGAGCCGCACCTTGCTCATATTCTCTGTCCTCTTCCATACCCTTACACTTGTTTCCCCGGTCTTCGCACAATCTCTGAACCAGAGAGCCCCCACACCCCTGGTTGCGGGTGAAAATCATGGCACGCTGGACAACATGGTTGGCCCACAGTTCTGGGTCTTCAAATACCTGAAGGGACCTGGCAAGGTCACGATCAACTTTACCTCCATGGGGCTGTTCGGCAATCGCCAGAACACGACGATCGAGGTCGTCTTTCTCGATCCGAATGGCAAAGTCATCGACACGAAATCGCTGACCTCTCATGGAACCGCAGCGCAGCTTGAGCTGCCGGCAAACTTCGTCCATCCCGGCACGATGGTTGTGGAGCTGCGCCCTACCGGCATGGCTCTGGTTCGCGCCGGCGGCGACTACAGCATTGTTCTCAGTGGGCCAGCAATCGATCTTGCCGGGGTTAAAGCAGCAGGCCCGGAGCAGATTGCCGGCACCTATTCGATGATGGTCTGTCCTCCCGACTTCGACTGTCAGGCGGTGCGCTTCCAGGCGAACGGTGCCGTGATGACTGCCGATGGACGCAATGGCACATGGAAGATATTCGACCCCGATGGCCTGATCTATACGGTGGCCATTGGAGGCGACCGCTGGAGTCTGAAACTCATTCCAGGCCGAGGTCTGGTCAATGTTAGCGATACATCCGTGGTCGTGTTTCAGGCGGTGAAGGGGCGTTGATAGGTTTTCCTTCGCTAGAACCTAAGCATGGGATGAGGAACACGCAACAGCAAAAGCTTTAACGCAGAGGACGCAGAGGTTTCGCGGAGGTCGCCACGGAACCCACTGCGTCCTCCTCGTTTTCCTCTGCGTTAAAGCCTTTAGCGATGTCCGATGCTCTCTATGGAAGTGACAGAAAGAACAGAAAAAGCAACGACCGCAAAGGAGTGAGTGATGCCCTTTGCGGTCGTTGCTTTTGGGATATTCGCGGAATTTAGTAGACGTCTCGCTGATACCGCTTCGCCTTCTTCATCTCTCCGAGATACTCGGTTGCGTGCTCCAGGGTTCCATTCGAACCCTTCGCGATGACATCCAGCAGAGCGGTCTCTACGTCCTTGGCCATGCGGCTGGCATCACCGCAGACATAGAAGTAGGCGCCGCGCTCCAGCCAGGAGTACAACTCCTCCGCGTTCTCCTGCATGCGGTCCTGCACGTAGACCTTCTTGCCCTGGTCACGCGAGAACGCGGTGTGCAGGTTCGTCAGCAAGCCGTCCTTCTGCATACCGAGGAACTGTTCCTTGTACAGGTAATCCGATACCGAGCGCTGCTCGCCGAAGAAGAGCCACATATTGCCCTTTTCGCCGTGCGCCTGCCGATGCTCCATGAAGGCGCGGAAGGGCGCAATGCCTGTTCCCGGTCCGATCATGATGACCGGCGCGTTGGTGTCTTCCGGCAGACGAAACGCATTGTTCTCATGCAGGAAGATGGGCATAGTGCTGCCCGCGGGGGAGCGCTCGCCCAGATGGCCCGAGCAGATACCCTGCCGGTCGGCGTGGTGTGCGTTATAGCGGATGACGCGCACGGTCGTATGCACCTGGTTCGGGTGCGCGGCCTGGCTTGAGGCAATCGAATACATGCGCGGTGTGAGCCGCTGCAGAATATTGAACAGCTCCTGCGGCTGTTTCACGACGCCCGGAAACTCGGTCGCAAGGTCGATGAACTCGCGTCCCCAGACGTACTCCTCGGCGGCTGCCTTGTTTTCCTGGCCGATATAGATCTTCAGACCGGCAGGAACGTTCTCGCCGCATAGCTTGGCGTACTGGTTCAAGCTTCCACGGGCCAGCTTGCCGATGCCGAGCCGCGTGGTCAGCGCCTCATGCAGTGAAATCTCGACCTTGTAGTGGTCCAGCACGCGCTCCGTGCCGTCGAAGCTGAGTGCCTTCAAGACGCCGTCTACAGCGGCTTCGCGGTTCGTCGGAATAATTCCGACCGCATCGCCCGGCGTGTAGGTCATACCCTCTTCAAGATCAAGCTCGATATGAATGGTCTCTTTTTCCGACTCTGGCCCAGTCAGCCTGTCGTTTACCAGAACCTTGGAGATGTAGGGTTGGTTACGTGTGTACTTCGAAGCGTGTTCACTCATGTTCCTAGTATTGTAATCGCCGAAGGACGCCATGGAAAAGCCATTAATACAAAGGCTTGCGCTACCCTTTCATACATGGCAAAGAAGCGCATTGGCGTACATGTAGGGACTTCAGGCGGAGTGTGGACGGCGGTAGAGCGTGCGGCAGCGGCGGGAGCGAACACGTTCCAGATATTCAGCGCCAGCCCCCGGCAATGGAAGGCCGCTCCGGTGAAACCGGAAGACGCGCTGAAGATGCAGGAACTACGCGCAAAGCTCGACGTAAATCCCGTGGCGATCCACGCCAGTTATCTGATCAACCTGTGCTCCCAGACGGAGAGCGTGCGGGAGAACTCCATCGGCGGCTTTCGCGGCGAGGTAGAGCGTGCGCTGGCGCTGGGAGCGGAGTTCCTTGTGTTGCATCCCGGAAGCTGGAAGGGATTGACCCGCGACGAGGGCCTGCTGTTGGCGGCGCAGTCGATCGAGCGCGCCATCGACGGGCTGCCCTGGCAGGATAAGAACTTCCGTATCCTGATCGAGAACACGGCCGGAGCGGAGTTCTCGCTGGGCGGCAGTCTCGAGCAGGTCGCCGAACTTGTCGAGCGGCTGAAGGCCTGTGCGCCGGTTGCGGTGTGCCTCGATACCTGCCACGTGCATGTAGCGGGCTATGACATCGTCTCGCCGGAGGGCTACGACGCAACGATGAAGCAGGTTAGCGAGACCGTCGGCTTCGACGCGGTACGGGTCTGGCACTGCAACGACGCGAAGGCCGCGATGGGCTCAAAGCTCGACCGGCATGAGCACATCGGCGAAGGAACGATTGGTGCAGCGGCGTTCCGCAGGCTACTGCACGACGAGCGTTTTGCGCATGCGGCGTTCATCGCGGAGACTCCCGTGGATGAGCCCGGCGATGAGATGCGTAATGTAATGGCGCTGCGGGCGTTGTCGGCGGGGTAGAGCCGTTCTCCTATAGGTCTGTGGCTGTTCTGGGATTGCTTTTCTCGCATTGGATTAATTACCTTGATTACGCTTCAGCGTCTAGGAATCAACAGATTCAGCCGAGGGAATGACGATGCGAAAGAAGCTTTGTCGTTGGACGGTGGCCGCAGTTACGGCTGGGATGGCTCTGGGAGTGGCGGCGAAAGGGCAGAGCTCGGAACCCGCATGCACGGTGGGCGTAAACAGTTTTTCTGGCGGCTACAGTAGTTTTGGGAGACACTTTGCCTACTCCGCAACAGTAAAGACAACCCTTGAACAAAAACTGCCAGATGGCAATACAATTCGTGGTTTTGTGCGGTTTCACCAAGCCCAGGATGGTGCGGGAAGAACATTTTCCGAACAACCGGTAGGCTGCCAGCGTGGAGAGAATGGCGAGCCCCAACTACGCAAGATGGTGCACGTCTTTGATCCGGCAACGCACACCTCAACCACATGGAACGTAGGCGGCGACAATGAAGATAAGGTCGTTCGTATATATCGTCAGTCGTCAACGCCTCCCAAGCCGTTGACACCGGCTGAGTTGGCAGCCCGTCAGAAGTCCTCCCAGGCGCAGCGATCTCCGCGAGGCGAAGTCAAGAGGGAGGACCTGGGAACTAAGACGATCGCAGGAGTGGAGGCGCATGGTTTGAGAACGACGCGAACCATTCCGGCTGGGGAAGAAGGAAACGAGCTTCCTCTCGTGGTAACAAACGAGTACTGGAACTCGAAAGAGCACGGTATTATGCTGCTGGCCATCAGCGATGACCCAAGACGAGGGAAGACGACTTACGAGATAGAAGAGCTAAGCCAGAACGAGCCCAATCCTTCGGTATTCGCCCCTCCCGAGGGGTATACGGTAGAGGATCGCACTACGGTGGTAACCGCTTCTACAGCTCAGTGAGCTCTGGTTCTTTACAATCAATAGGTATGCCAGAGATTGAAAAGAACGAGAACCAGAACCGGTACAACCCAGCCGAGATCGAACCCAAGTGGCAGGCGCGGTGGGACGCCGATCCTTCGCTTTACGCCGCAGAGCCGCATTCCAGCGGCAAACCCAAGTTTTATTGCCTTGAGATGCTGCCTTACCCCAGCGGCCAACTGCACATAGGGCATGTGCGCAACTACTCCATTGGCGACGCGCTCGCGCGCTTTATGTGGATGCGCGGCTATAACGTGCTGCACCCCATGGGCTGGGATGCCTTTGGCCTGCCGGCGGAGAACGCTGCGCTCAAGAACAACACGCCACCGCGCGAGTGGACGCTGCGCAACATCGAGCAGATGAAGGTGCAGATGCGGCGCATCGGCCTGAGCTACGACTGGGCCGGGACCGAAGTCACGACCTGTCTGCCGGAGTACTACCGCTGGAATCAGTGGATCTTTCTGAAGATGGTCGACGCGGGCCTCGCCTATCGCAAGTCGAGCAAGGTGAACTGGTGCCCCAAGTGCGCGACCGTGCTGGCGAACGAGCAGGTCATCGGAGGCTGTTGCTGGCGGCATGAGGACACCCTTGTCGAGCAGCGCGAGCTGGAGCAGTGGTTCCTGCGGATCACGAAGTATGCGGATGAGTTGCTCGATGATTTGGATAAGCTGCCTGGCTGGCCGGAAAAGGTGCGCACCATGCAGCGCAACTGGATCGGGCGCAGCGAAGGGACGCATGTAGCTTTCGCCGTAGCCGGCGAAAGCAGGAAACAGGAAACAGGAAACAGCAAACAGGAAGAGCAGAAGATCACTGTGTTCACGACGCGTGTCGACACGATATTCGGTGCGACGTCGATTCAGCTTGCTCCTGAGCATCCACTGGTCAAAGAGTGGGTGAAGAGCGATGCGGAGTTGCAGAAGGCAGTTGACGAGATGATCGCGCAGCAGAAGGCCGCGCGTGAGACTGGCGACATCGGCAACATTGAGAAGCACGGCGTCTCCACGGGCAAGCACGCGGTGAATCCCTTCAACGGCGCGACACTGCCGATCTGGGTGGCGAACTATATCCTCGCCGACTACGGCACGGGCGCGATCATGAGTGTGCCGGGCCATGATGAGCGGGACTTTGAGTTTGCGCAGAAGTACGGTCTGCCTGTGAAGCGCGTCATCGCTCCGAATCTGGACACTGAAGAAATAGGACTGCCATATACAGGTGAAGAAGAGGCGGTGCTGGTCGACTCCGGCGAGTGGACGGGCGAGGCCTCGCTCGAAGCGCAGGACAAGATGGCTCGCTACGCCGAAGAGCACGGTTTCGGTGAGAAGACTACGACGTTCCGCTTGAAGGATTGGGGCGTGAGCCGCCAGCGCTATTGGGGCACACCGATTCCGATGGTGTACTGCCTCAACGGACATGAGGGCGTGAAGCCGGGTGGCGTTGTTGCGCTGCCGGAGAGCGCCCTGCCGGTGCTGCTGCCCGAGAAGATCGAGATCACGCAGGAGGGCGGTTCGCCACTCGGCAAGGTGCCCGAGTTCGTGAACACCACCTGCCCGGTCTGCGGTGGCCCTGCTCGTCGAGAGACCGACACGATGGACACCTTCGTTGATTCGAGCTGGTACTTCTATCGCTACACCGATGCGAAGAACGCGACCGCGCCGTTCGACTCCGACAAGGTGAACTACTGGTTTCCGATCGATCAGTACATCGGTGGCGTGGAGCACGCGATCCTGCACCTGATCTACTCGCGCTTCTGGACGAAGGTGATGCGGGATCTCGGGCTCATCAAGAATGACGAGCCAGTAGAGCGGCTCTTCACGCAGGGCATGGTCATCAAAGACGGCGCCAAGATGTCGAAGTCGAAGGGCAATGTCGTTTCGCCCGACGAGATGATCTCGCGCTTTGGCGCGGATGCGGCTCGGACGTATGCGCTCTTCGCCGCACCGCCAGACCGCGATCTGGATTGGCAGGAAGACGGGGTTGCTGGTGTGAGCCGCTTTCTGGCTCGTGTCTATCGGTTGACCTCGAAGTTTGCGCCTGTGGTGCAGGAGGTGGAGCAGACGTCTCCCGCGGCAAACGCCGTGCGGTCTCCTGCCGATGTGGCACTGCTGCGTACACTGCACCAGACCATCGCGAAGATCACGGAAGACTTCAGCGGACGCTGGCACTTCAACACCTGCATCGCCGCGATCATGATTCTGGTGAATGAGGTCTCCACCGCTGAACCGGCGATGGATGCTGGTGAGGTCTCGGCGGCCACGATTGCCGAGATCTTCCATTCGCTGGTGTTGTTGCTCGCTCCGTTCGCGCCGTTCATGACGGCAGAGCTTTGGGAGCAGATGGGGGGCGAGGGCGCATTGCTTCGCCAACCCTGGCCTGAAGCCGACGCAGAGCTCGCACGCGAGAGTGAGATTGAAATTCCAGTGCAGATCAACGGCAAGCTCGCGAATGTGGTGAAGGTCTCCGCCGAGAGCGATGAAGAGGCGATCAAAGCGGTAGCGCTGGCCGATGAGAAAGTAATAGCCCGGCTTGTGGGTAAGACCGTAGTGAAGATCATTGTGGTCAAGGGCCGTATGGTGAATCTGGTGGTGAAGTAGTGCCGGACACTGTTGGCCATCACGTACCGGTGAGGGGAACTCAGTCGTTTGTTGGCGTGATGGCGGCCGTGTGGAAACGGCCGTCGCTCACTGGATTGGAAGTGTTGTGGCGCTGGCTTATAGGGGCGCCTCTGGTCGCGGTCGTCGTGTGGGAGGCCTTGCGCATTGGGAGTGCTGTGCCGGTGGATACCCATGCGCTCGCCGCAATGACCGTGTTCAAGCCTGTCGATGCTGTGGGTACGCTAAGCGTGGCGATGAGTTCGCTGTCGCCTGCGGTAACGCAGATCGCGCGATGGTTTGTACCCCTTGCGTTGGTCGCGTGGATGATCGTGTCCGCCTTCGGGCGAACGATCGTGATGCGTCGGTTGGACACGCAACTGAAGCCGCGGCCCTGGGTACTCCTCGTATTGGGTGGCCTGCGGATCTTCATTCTGCTGGCGGTCTATGGGCTCTGGTACGGCGGCTTGCAGTTGGCGGGGCAGTGGGCGGTGATGGGGCCGATAAGCCAGGGCGGGGAGCCGAACCTGGTGCTCTATGCGGCGCTGCTGATCTGCGGAACCCTGGCTCTGTTTGTGACGTGGGCAGCCAGTGGATGGCTGTTCGACATAGCACCCGTGCTGGCGATGCTGCGTGGCCTCGGGGTTATAGAGAGCCTGCGACAAGCAAGCCGGCTAGGCCCATTGAGGGGCAAGCTGGTAGAGATCAACCTCGTGATGGGCATCGTAAAGATCGCCTTGATTGTGCTGGCGATGGTCTTCTCTGCCTGCCCGCTGCCTTTCGAGAGCGTGGAGACGCAGGGGTTCCTGGTGAACTGGGGCATTGGCGTCGCGGTGCTGTACCTGGTGGCCTCGGATTACTTCCACGTCGTGCGTGCGGCGGCGTATGTGTCGCTATGCCGGGTATATGAAGAGGCTTGAGTCAGGCCACTGAACCCGGATTGTCGCCAGGGCCCGGGTGCGTTATCGGCACCTCGATTTAGACTTATAGTGTGGACACTCCCCAAACCTCTACCATCGTTATTCTCGACTTCGGGTCGCAGTACACGCAGCTGATCGCGCGACGCATCCGCGAATTCAATGTCTTCTCCGTCGTACTGCCCTGTACGACACCGCTAGAGCAGGTGCTGGCCTTGAAACCCAAGGGCATCGTGCTCTCGGGCGGGCCGTCGAGCGTTTACGACGACTCGGCCCCCAAGGCTGACCCGAAGGTGCTCGAAACCGGGCTGCCGGTGCTGGGCATCTGCTACGGCCTGCAGTTCATGACGCACCATCTCGGCGGCAAGGTCGTTCCGGCAGCTGCGCGTGAGTACGGTCATGCGGAGGTTGAGCTCGTCGATCCTACAGCCTTGTTCCATGGCCTGCCGGAGAAGCTGGAAGTCTGGATGTCGCATGGCGACCACGCGGAGACGCTGGCGCCGGGCTTTCGCATCACGGCACGCACGGCCAATGCCGTGGCGAGCATCGCCGACGAGTCGCGCAAGATGTGGGCTGTGCAGTTTCATCCCGAGGTTGCGCACACCAAGCATGGCATGGCCCTGCTGAAGAACTTTGCCGTTGATATCTGCGGCGCGAAGCAGGACTGGACCCCCGAGCATTTCATCGCCACAACCGTCGCGAAGATTCGTGAGCAGGTAGGCGAAACGGGGCATGCAATCTGCGGCCTCAGCGGCGGAGTGGACTCTAGTGTTGCTGCAGTGCTGGTGGCGCGTGCAATTGGCGACCGTCTGACGTGCATCTTCGTGAACAATGGCGTGCTGCGCAAGGACGAGTTTGCGAAGGTGCAGAAGACCATGCGCGAGGAGTTGAAGCTGAACGTCGTTGCAGTTGACTCCAGTGAGAGGTTCCTCGGCAAGCTCGCCGGAGTGACTGACCCGGAGAAGAAGCGCAAGGCTATCGGCAACGAATTTATTGCGGTCTTCGATGACGAAGCCAAGAAGATCTTTGAGGCAGAAAAATCTTCCGGTGAAGAGATTGCCTGGCTGGTGCAGGGAACTCTGTATCCCGACGTGATTGAATCAGCCAGTGTTCATGGACCTTCGCACGTAATCAAGAGCCATCACAACGTCGGTGGTCTGCCGGAGGACATGAAGCTCAAGCTGATCGAGCCTCTGCGCGATCTGTTCAAGGATGAAGTTCGCCGCATCGGCCGCGACCTCGGTATGCCCGAGGAGATTCTCGAACGCCAACCGTTCCCAGGACCAGGCCTCGCGGTGCGCATTCTTGGCGAGGTCACGCCCGAACGTGTGGCTATCTTGCAGGAAGCCGACGCGATCTGCGTCGACGAGATCAAACGCGCGGGCCTCTACCGCAAGGTGTGGCAGAGCTTTGCAGTGCTGCTGCCGGTGAAGTCTGTCGGTGTGATGGGCGACCAGCGCACCTATGCCTATACCTGCGCGATCCGCGCGGTGGAAAGTGAAGACGGCATGACCGCCGACTGGGCTGCGCTGCCCTATGAAGTGCTGCGCGCCATCTCCAGCCGCATTGTGAGCGAGGTGCGCGGGATCAACCGCGTGGTGTACGACATCACGTCGAAACCGCCAGGAACAATTGAGTGGGAGTAGGGTCCCTTTGGGGATGTTCAGAGTCTCTTCCGTATCAGCGGAAGCGCGGGGGTACTGCAGGCTCGCTGGCAAGCGTGGTGAGCCTGCAGGTATGGACCTTGTTCTTATTTGGATCATTCAGCAGGACTTCAAGCTTGTGTCCGCCTTTGACCCAACGAGCCTGGAACTGGTTGGCTTGCGGCTGCAGAAATGACACGTTGCAGCCGTAATCGAAGTTGTATTCCTTCGTGGACAGGTTCGCGAAAGTGAACTTGCCGAAGCCATAGTACCCGCCATAGGTGCGGTTCCATCGGTTGTAATCGAACTGGAGTTGAACGCGCAGCGGAAATTGTGGGTTCGGTATGGTGGCCGTCGGCAATTTGGTGCCTCGTGGAAAGGGCCCCAATCGAACAGGGGGAATACCTTCGTTCTGCGCGCAGGCAGCACCGGCAACCAGGACGAGTAGCGGCAAAACAAAGAGCAACCGGATGCGCATGACAAGTCACCTGTGCCAGAATCGGCAGGCCCAGACAGCGGCCATCATCTGGCTGTTTGACGCCTCAACTCATTGCCAGGACGCAGCGACAGTAACCTCATTTGCCGTGTAAGATGGCTTCCAATTCTGTCTTACAGATTTTAGCGAGGTGGGTGGAATGCGTTTTGTGGCGTTGGTTGGAGTGGTGGCGTTAGTGGCTGCACCACGGGTTTGGGCGGCTTCGGCAAAGACCTGCGATGTGCGCAAGTTTGGCGCGAAGGGCGATGGCACCACCAAAGATACGGCGGCGATTCAGAAGGCCATCGACACCTGCGCGGCGCATAAAGGTGGCGGTGTGGTGAGGCTCAGCGGGGGCACGTTCCTGAGCGGGCCGATTGTGTTGAAGTCGAACATCACGCTGAATATTGCGGAGGGAACGACGCTGCTCGGCTCGCCCGATCATGCCGACTACCCGAAGAAGACCGAGTTTCGCGGGCCGGGATATCAGGCGTTCGTCGGTGCAGTGAATGCGGAGAACCTCACAATCACCGGTGGTGGCGTGATCGACGGCAATGGCAAGAGTTGGTGGGACGAAGCACGTCACCAGAAGGATGCGGGCCTGCTTGGCAGCGAGAACTCCCGGCCGCGTGGTGTGGTCTTCGACCACTGCAAGCATGTGCGCATCGAAGGCGTGACGGTACAGAACGCGGCGATGTGGCAGATCGTGCCGTATTACACGGACGATGTCGTGATTCGCGATACCAAGGTGCTCGCCGATCCGCACTCGCCGAACACGGATGCGATCGATCCCTTCAGCTCGACGAATGTGGTGATCGAGCATGTATTGGCCGATGTTGGGGATGACGATGTCGCGATCAAGAGCGGCATGATCAACTCGCCGGGGCCGGATGCGCCGTCGAAGAACATTGTGATCCGCGACTGCACGTTTTTGCATGGGCATGGCTTGAGCATCGGCAGCGAGCTAGCGGGCGGCGCGCAGAATGTGCTGGCGGAGCGCATCACCTTCAAGGGAACGGACAATGGCATTCGCATCAAGTCGAATCGCGACCGCGGCGCGGACGTATCGCACATGGTTTTCAGGGACATCACGATGGAAGACGTGAAGACTGCGGTACTCATCAGCGAGTATTACCCGAAGGCCTATCCCGAGGGCGAAGTCTCGGCCGCACCCATTGGCCGATTGACACCGTTCTTTCACGACATCGAGATCGAGAACCTGAAGGCGACGGGGTCGAAGCAGGCTGGCGTTATCGTTGGACTGCCTGAGGCTCCGGTGAAGACGATTGTGCTGAAGAACCTCGACATTCAGGCGCAGACAGGAATGAAGATTGCTTACACGCAGGCCACGTTCGACCATGTAACTGTCACCGCAGTCGAAGGCGAGGGCATTACGGTCTCACCGACGGCGACGGTAACGAAGCAGTAAGCTGAACACATGCAGTTTGCGTGGAAGGTGATAGTGGTTGTGGCGGTCTTTGCCGGCGTGGGAGTGCTGACAGCGAGGACCGTCAGCGCGCATTCGGCGCCAGGCGGAGCGTATGCGCTGCAGGTGCGCCTGGGGAGCGCGATGGCGGGATTGTTTGCGGGCGGTGCTGCCGCGACTCTGACTTTGATCGCGTTGGTCTGGAAGCGCGGAAGCTCTACGCGAGATCAGTAAGCAAAGCTGTTTCGACCTCTGCTGCCGTCGGGCCGAGGATGCGCAGCGTCTTGGAGCGGCTGCTCGCGCCTGTCAGAAGCTCAATGTGTGCTCGCGGAACATGCAGGCGTTCGCTCAGGAAGGCGATGAGCGCTGCGTTGGCGCGTCCATCGGTGGGTGGTGTCGTCAGCGAGATCTTGAGTGCGCCATCGTGCGTGCCGGTGATGGCATTATGCTTCGCTCCGGGGTGAACGCGCACGCGAAGCGTGCAGCCTCCTGGTGCGTCGCGCAGAGAGAGAATCACTCGTAGCTCCGCTTACCGAAGATCGCTGTGCCGATGCGTACCGTGTTCGAGCCCTCTTCGATGGCCACGCGAAAGTCATTGGACATGCCCATCGAGAGCTGCGTAAGCTCCGGATGCTGCGCGAGGCTCTCATCGCGCAGGCGGCGCAGATGCTGAAAGTAGGGTCGAGCGGTCTCGGGATCTTCGCTCCAGGGTGGAACGGTCATTAATCCACGGGGCTGAAGGGAGCTGAACGGCCGCAGCGAGTCGAGAAAGGCTGCGAGTTCTTCGGGCGCCAGACCATGCTTGGTCTCTTCGTGCGAGAGCTTCACTTCGATAAGGATGGGCAGCGTTTTGCCGAGAGCCTGAGCGGCGGTGTTGAGGCGTTCCGCTGTCTTCAGCGAGTCGATGGTGTCGATGGCGTGGAAGAGTTCGGCAGCCTTCGTCGTCTTGTTGCTCTGCAGCGGACCGATGAGGTGGAGGTCCAGGCCATCGAGTTGCGCGATCTGGGCAGACTTGGCCTGGGCCTCTTGCACGCGGTTCTCGCCAAACAGCCGCTGGCCAGCGGCGTGGGCTTCGAGGAGAGCTTCAGCGGGATGCATCTTGCTGACAGCCATCAGGGCTATATCTTCCGCGCGGCGGTTCGTGCGGGCGCAGATATCGGCGATTTCGTTGCGGAGACGCTCAAGGTTGGAGGCGATGGACATGCTTTGTCCAGTTTAGAGCGGTTCTCCTGTTACTGCGCTTTGGAGGAGTTTAGAGCGTGCCGCTTTTCTTGGGAAAAAGCGGCGTATAGACCATAGTCCTCCGGATACATCTACAGGAGAACCGCTCTACGGGTTGCCGACGGACTGGACGTCCTTCGCGGAGAGGCGTGCGGCCTTTTCGCGGTGTACGCGAATGTAGTGCGCGGCGACGTCGGGGTAGAACTCGCGGATAGACGTGAAGGCGATATCGCGCATGGCGGAGTAAGCGAACTTTGTAGCGAGAACGCCGAAGCTGGTGGCGCCTGGGGGGTAGTACTCGCGCGAGACGATCTGGGTGAGTACTTTGCCGCCGAGTCCGGCGATGTTCGGTGTCTCGTTACCGCCGTAGGTTTGTGTGACGACCTGGCGGCTGATGACATAGAGTGCGCGAATGGGGATGCTGCGCCGATTGCCCATGGCGTAGTAACGCGTGTCCTCGTGCAGAAGGCTGGGAAGGAACCAGGCGCCAAGGTAGGTGCCATCGGTCTTGTCGAGCAAGCCTCGCCAGGTGTAAGCGTAAAAGCCGTCGGCGCCCTTACCGAGGACGGGGTGAGAGTTGATGCCTTCGGCGGCGAGGGATGTGATCCCGAGGAAGATGAAGGAGGAGTAGTCGAACGCCTGGTGAGTGGCGATCTGGAAGTTGTACTTCCAGCCCGGAGGATGGGCTACAGCTCCGCCAGATACGGAACGAAAGTTCGGCATAAAGCCGAGAATGCGCTTCGGCTGCTGAAGATTGAGCGGGATTGGATTGCCGTGGGAGTCGAGTTCGACGTCGGAGGGAACCTGCTTGCCATTGACGGTGACGGTTTCCTGGTGGGTCGGCCTTTGTGTCGTCGTCTGGCTTTGTGGGGAAGGGTTCTGCGTGGTCTGGTCGTCTGTGCTGTCGCTGTCGCCTGCCTCGTTCGGAGTGGCGGAGGAACTTGTGCCGGCTTCAGGCGTGACGGCAGAGATCAAAAGTGCGGAAGGAGCATCTGGAAGTGTGGGCTGAGCCGCTGCCTGCGGCGGAACAACCAGTGCCACGGAGGAAGCCTGCTGCGCGGTCGCGATCAGCGGAGATAGTACGAGTCCGGCCACGCTAAAAGCGCAGATGCGACAAATGCGCCGTGAAGGCCAGACCTGAGGGAAAAATGACAAACGGATACCATCCTGACGAAACGTCTCGTGCTGTGTCTGTAGCAAATTTTGAACACACGAAGGCTTATTGTATTAGACGTTATTTTGGGCGCAGAGTTACGCAGATTTGTTGCGCAAATTTACAGGTAACGGGCATGATTCATCGCTTGTGGAAATAGGCAGAATGTACTGATTAGCGCACATTCTGCATCCTCTAGGGCATTATCATCGTCCTACGTGGAAAGGAACCAGGGACTGCCGCAAGTCATAGCAACAATTGGCGGGTGCTCGGGTTTGATTCAGCATTCTGTCCGTTTCACGGCAAGGAGTTCTAAAGATGATGTTTACCCCTACTAGACCCTCAGGTTTTGTGCGCCGTAACTTAACACAGTTGGCGGCGTTGTCGGCAATTCTCGGCGCAAGCGTGGCCGTGATGAGCGCGCAAACCAGCCAGACCAATGATGAGTCGGTTGCTCCAGCGACAACCCAGACCAGCCCGGTTTCCGCGCAAGCCGATGTTCAGGCGAAGCCGACGTTGAACTTGACTATTCCTGCCGTCAGCGGCGACGCGATGTTTTCGAGCAGCAGCTCGGAGAATGAGGTAGCGGTCAACGCCGACCACTTCAACTTCGTGGATGCCATGCAGTACGGCGGCGGCCAGCGCCAGCGCTACGGACGGCCGCGCTATCGCGGTGGCAACACGAACGCGGATGGCTCGAACAAGTATGTGTTTTTCGCCGGTGCAGGTTTTACCGCACCCGTGGGAAACGACTCTAATTATCTGAAGACCAGCTGGGGTATTCAGGTAGGCGGCGGTCGCCAGTTTAACAAGCACTTCGCGCTCCCGATACAGTTCGATTGGGACAACTTTGGCTTTACCGGACAGACTATTTCGAATCAGGCATCCCTCTATTTTGATGATCCAACGAATAGTTTGTATGGTCTTGATGGTCACAGCCATATTTGGTCTTTTACGGTGGATCCAACCTATACCTTCTATTCGGGTGAAGGACTTGGCGCGTATGTCGTTGTTGGTGGAGGTTTCTATCACAAGGCCGCGAACTTCTTCGTTCCTCAAGAAGCGGAATCCTGCTATATCTACTGCTACGACTACACCGCAAATGCTACGGTCCAGAACTACTCGAGTAATTCGGCTGGCGTAAACGGCGGTATCGGCCTGACCTACAAGTTCTCGCGGTTCTCCAACGAACGCTTCTACGCCGAGTTTCGTGTCGTGCATACCTTCAATAACTACCGTCCGGGTATTACGGTCAATACTCCGACAACCGTAGCTGACAGCTACACTGGCTGGAATTACTTTCCGCAAAACAGCCAGGAAACTACGTATTTTCCGGTCAAGGTCGGCGTCCGGTTCTAACAGGCGATCGATCATTGAAACAAGCAACGGCCCGCGAAAGCGGGCCGTTGCTTGTTTTGCTGTAGCTGCAGAGAAGCCAGGGCTGACACAACTGGGTGCCCCATCCTTTGTCGCACGATTTGTGAAGTGCTAAAGAACCCTCAGGCAAAGGGTGGGGTATCGCGAGTTAGCGCGACCGCCTTTAGGTTGTAGAGGCGACTGCAATTGGATAGAGGAGTACAGCCGTTTGCTGTGGCAAACGATTTCGCAAAAATGTGAAGAGACGGGCGCCAGTGGCCACCTCTCAGAATTCGAGAAGGTTGGTAAGGCCGACAGGGCCGGATTCATCGCGGAGATAGAAGCGGGCGCTGCTCCAGGACCCTTGGTCCGGTTCCGTGACTAGACCGCGCTTTACTGGGTTGTGATGGATGTAGTTGATTTTCTCGATGTGCTTGTGCCGGGTGTAGATATTGAAGTCGTAGTAACGCTCTTCCCAGACTTCGGTCTCGGTTCGGGTACGGGAGAAACGTTGTTTGAGAACTTGAAGTGCTGTGGAAAGTGGTTTCTCGTCTGGCTCAGTGAGGAGCAGATGGACGTGATCGGGCATGATGACGAAGCCGAGGATTTGGAAACGATATTTCTCACGCGTTTGTTCGAGGATTTCGAGAAATTTATCGCGAGCTTGAGTTGTGCCGAGGATCGGACGCTTTCGGAAACAACAGAAGTTGATGGCATGGAGGTCGCCGTTCTGTTGATAGCGCTTAAGACCGATCGACATGGCGGTCAGTGTAACCGAGATAAAGTTTAGTATGCCACAAATCGGGCACCTGTGAGATTTCAAGAGGTTGTCCATTCGAACCGAACCGAAGAAGCTGAATGTGCGAGCAATCAGATTCTTTTGGGGAGGAACGAATGGACATTCATCAGAATGCCCGATTGACGCTTCGGAGTCGAGA
>NZ_LMUH01000013.1:496331-586998 GCF_009766105.1 Granulicella sp. S156
GAACACCAGGGATGGGATTGACAGCCTTCGGGCGCGTTCAATCAAGCGCCGGAGGTGAGGCCGTTTGATGGGATGGGTGATGTGCATTGTTGCTCCTTTTGTTTACATCTCCGGCGAGTGGGTGCTCTCCGTTGCAACGTCTGGAGCGAAGGTAGGCGAGAATTGGGTCGCGATTATTACCTTTTGCGACGCATTATTCCATCTGAGGCAATAATCCAGAGACACAGATCGCGCTGGTTGAGACACACAGGAAGGGCATATTGGGTTGCGCTGTGGAGGCGCAGAGATTCTCTCTCGCTGGTCTGGGCTTTTTTCTATTTAGGGGTGTCCAGGGGGGATATTTCTCTTTTTAGGGAATGCAACGAGATCATCAAGGTAGACAAACTGCTGGTCTCAGCCACAGGCCTTCCTCGCAGAAGGCGGTTTCGCTTGCCGCTTGCGGGTCAATGAGTGACTCGGCGATTTAGCACCATTCCAGGCCCATCCATGCCGCTATGCTTCGGAAGCTTACTCAGATTGAGACGCTGCGTCCACGATGAACAGCTGGATTTGAAGTTCGCGTGGGTTTCGCTCGGATCCTGGGTTCGTTGCTGACATTCCTGATCAAGTTGCGAAGCCAGACGCACCCTGCGTCAGCATGAGTACGCGCCGAATGCAGGAGATACTCATCGAATGAACCGACGTCCAGGGGAACACTCTTGTTCACCAGATTGAGGATAGAAGAGTGTGCGCGGGCGAGGCGTTCAGGAATCACTGCTATGAGATCACTTTGTGCGACGAGATGAAGAGCATCCATGTAGTGCGGAACGGAGGCGATCACCCGCCGCGTATGGCCCAGTTCTTCGAGCCACTCGTCAATTGGGTCCGGGGTGAACTCCACAGGCACAACCCCAACGTGAGCGGCGTTCAAAAACGTCTTGAGGTCCAGCCTCTTCGTACACAAGGGATGGTTCGAACGCAAGACGCAGATGTCTCGGTCAGAGAAAAGAAACTCTCTCTTGAAGCCGGGCACATCCTGTGTCTGACACGCGACGACCGCGTCCGGCAGCGGAGCGTTCTGGAATGAAGCCGCGATGTTTCCCCTCCATGGATGGATTTCGATCCGGGTCGCAGGAGCTTGCGCTTGCATGCTTCTCGATAACGCGGGCAGAAGCAGGTTGCTCGCGTAATCTGACATGACAATGCGAAACGTACGCGTGCTCAAAGCAGGGATGAAGGTGTCGCTGACAAATATTTCCCGAACACGCTCGACTGTATCCCTCACTTGTGGCCTCAACGATTGGGCTCGCAAAGTCAGTTCCATCTTGCCGCCGACTCTCACCAGAAGCGGATCCCCAAGCAGATCGCGCAGCTTTTCCAGAGAGTGACTCATTGCAGGCTGTGAGAGGCCGACTTTCATCCCTGCCCGGCTGACGCTCTCTTCCTGGAGAAGAGCGTCCAACGCGGCAAGCAAGTTGAGATTCAGGGAAGCTATATTCACTGAGAGAATATACATTATGAGCACAATCGATTGGAAGAATACTGCTGATTCTCTTAGTGTAGGCATAGCCGAAAAGAGATCTGCGACCAGAGATGCAAGCTGTCGCGGAACCTCAAGCTATAAGCGCAGTACGCAGAGGAGAAGCACCATGCCAGAAGTTCGCCAGGTTACGTTATTTAATCCAGAGACCATGTTCAAGCCCACCGCAGGATACTCCCAAGTCGCGGAAGTGAAGAGCGGCAAGCTCGTTTACATTGCAGGCCAGATTCCGTTCGATCAGGAGGGGAATTTAGTTGGGAAAGATGACTTCCTGAGCCAGGCGGAGCAGGTGTTCAAAAATTTGAAGGCAGCAGTAGAGGCGGCCGGAGGTACTCCCGAGGACATCGTGAAACTGAATTACTTCTGTGTCGAAAGCGTGGATCCCTCGTTGACTCCCGGAATTCTGGCGGTACGAGATCGCTTCGTAAACGTTGCAGCGCCGCCAATCAGCACCTTCGTAGTGGTAAAGCGGCTTGTTCGCCCAGAGTGGCTCATCGAAATTGAAGCGGTAGCTGTTATCAATGCTTAGACAGTGAAAACTAAACTGAGAAGACATCACATTGCTCACTCCTCGCGGGAAGCTCCGGAGAGGCATGAAAAAGCTCTCGTATTCAATCCCAGCCTCGACTGGCGCATTCAGGTCAATGCACTCATCCACTCCGGTTTGTGGCCGCGAATTCATCAGATCTGGGCATTCCCACCATGATTGGCAGAAAATTCGCGGGTATGCCGCGGGTCAAGGCTGGAGCCCAGATGATCGAAGAAGAATGTGCGCCTTGAGGCGCGGCGGGCACGCGAGCAAAATCAAACTCGCGTGGGAATGCCCATTCCGGGGGACCGCTTTGCAGCAATCCTCCGGTGGACTCTGTTCAGACGATCGATGGCATGGTGGAAGTACGCATCGTCCATTTCCACGCCGATGTACCTTCGGCCAGCGAGCAATGCGGCTGCACATGAGCTTCCACTACCTGCGAAGGGATCGAGCACCAGCTCTCCAGGGAGTGAGAAGCAGCGGATCAAAGGAGCCAGAGCTTCTACAGGTTTCTGAGTGGGATGAAGCTTGTTGCCGCTGTATGGCATCTCCATCACATCGCCGAGCGGCTGTTTCGGCAGCGGGGGTCTTCCCTTGGCCAGCAGAAATGCCTGCTCATGCTGATAACGGAGGAACCTGCTCTTCGAGCTATAGCTCTTGCGAAAGACGATGTGTCCGACAGGCTGAAAGCCCGCGCTGCGCCATGCTTCGAAGAACGCATCGACCTTCGTCCATCCGTAGAACATCACGGCTACCCGGTCCTGCTTCAATACCCGATATGCTTCTGCCATCGCCGGCTTGAGCCAGGTGTCATCGGCATCATTCTGAATCGTGCGCCCGGTGCGGTCGCGATAGTTCACCAGGTAGGGTGGATCAGTGAGTATGAAATCCACGCTGTTTGTGGGCATCTGACGCATCACTTCGATGCAGTCGCCATGAAGGATCTGGTTCGTGAAGCTGCTCTGCTGCGCGGTTGCTACGGTTGTGGTTGCCATCGCTGAAATCTCCTTTGGTCCCATGTCTCTGAAGGCGACCGGGACACACCACGCGAAGCGATGCGAGGGGCCCGCCTCCCAAGGCAAGCGGGTGCATTTTCGGGAGGGCCGAAAGAATGTTCTGCGCTCTTTGCAGAAGATTGTTTTGGAGAGATCCGAAACCCGCAGGGCGGCCGCCAGGCCGAAGCAGAACAAGCGCAGTCCGCAGGGCGGCGGTCAAGACCCGAAGCAGTGTCCGGTCGATGCGCAGAGAGATTGGACTGGGGATCAGCTAGTTGGCATTCTTTACAACGGGGCAGCAGAGAGGTCTTCCGGGGCGTTCGATTGTTGTCCCAGGTGGAATAATGCGTCGCAAAAGGTAATAATCGCGATCATTTTCCGACCTAGTTTAGGGCTTGGAGTGCTCGGCAATGAGCAAAGAAGCCCTGGATAAGCCAAACCCGGTTGAGCGGCGAATCGTGATCGTCGGAGGTGCGAGCGAAGTTCTCGACGACGCTCTAAAGGACTTCATAGTTGAGTGGCTGGTGCCCAAGCTGGTTGACGAATACATCCGCATTCATTCGAAGGGTCCAATTCACGGTGGAGCGCGGGGTGTTGACCTCGACGCGCAGGAGTTGAACCTGAGCGCTGGAACGTGATGCTGTTCAGAGTGCATCTTGACGAGAAATAGCGGCTAAATAGCCGCGGCAACGGCCAATTTGCGAGTTAAACTCTACGACAAGGAAATTGGCTATGCGATGCGCTATATACGCTCGGTTCTCGTCTGATCTACAACGTCCTACTTCCATTGAAGACCAGCTTCGCCGGTGTAGAGAATTCGCAGAAAGGCAAGGCTGGTCGGTTGTCGAGGAGCTTGTTCGCTGCGATGAAGCTAGATCGGCAGCGACCTTAGCTGGGCGTGATGCGCTCACAGAGTTGATGAAAGCGGCGAAGACGAAGCCCCGCCCGTTCGACTGCCTTCTTGTGGATGACACTTCACGTCTGGCTCGCAATCTGCCGGATGTCTTGAACATGAACGACCGGCTCCTCTATTCCGGCGTATTTATCTACGCTGTTGCCCAACGCCTGGATTGCCGCGAGAAGACATCCCGACCGCTGTTGACGCTCCACGGCATGATGGACGAGCAGTTCCTCGTGAGCCTCGGAGAAAAAGTACATCGTGGTCAGGAGGGAAGGGCGTTGAAGGGAATGCAACCCGGTGGACGGTGTTTCGGCTACCGGAATGTTCCTATCGAAGATCCGACCCGGATGGGCAAGTACGGCCGCGCTGCGGTGAGCGGCGTGAAGCTGGAATTCGATGAGGAGCAGTCCGCAACTGTTCTTCGCGTTTTCAATATGTATGCCGATGGCAACAGCCTCGCGGCGATAGCAAAAATCTTGAATTCCGAGGGCGTACAGGCTCCTCAGCCTCCCCGCACACGCCAGATTCGAGCATGGCATCCATCTGCGATTCGGGAGATGGTGCGTAACGAACGCTACCGTGGAGTTTTTGTCTGGAATCGGACGCGTAAGGAGAGGAACCCCGAGACCGGACGCAAGACCAGCAGGCCACGTCCCGAGTCAGACTGGATGCGGGTGGAGGTTCCTGAATGGCGGATCGTGCATGAGGAACTCTGGAAGCGAGTTGAAGCCCAAATTCATAGAGTGAATAAGAGATTCGGGGCAGTCAGCGTCGGAGGGCATGGTCGAATGGGTCGGGGACCGAGATACCTTTTCAGCGGATTTATGATTTGCGGCCTCTGCGGGGCGAGGATGATTATCGTTTCGGGCGATGGCAAGCGAGCATACGTCAAGTACGGCTGCCCCAGCCATCGCTACCGTGGAGTCTGCACGAACAGCGTCCTCATGCGTCGGGACAGACTTGAAGCGCAACTTCTCGACGGATTGTCGAACCGAACCCTCCACCCGGTTGCGGTTGCGTTCGCTCTCGAGCGTTTCCAGGAAGCATTGCAACGTCGTTTAAACCAAATACGCGATCAAGCGGACAGTGCTGCTAACGGGGTAGCGGCACTTCAGGCGAAGCGACAGGACTTGAAGATGCAGGTGAATAACGTGACCGAGGCGATTGCGACAATCGGTCATTCGCCCAGTCTCTTATCGAAATTGGCCATGATCGAAGCGGAGATCGGTAGGTTAGACGACCGGCTTGCTGAGATGAACGAACCGCGAGACCTATCGCTGTCGCTGGATGAACTGAGGGAGTTTTTGTGCCAGCAGGCCGCTGAAGTTGACAGGCTTCTGCATGGCGATGTCGAAATTGCGCGGCAGACGCTGGGCAAACACATTGAGCAGCTTATACTTACGCCGACAGAAGCTCCCGATGGACCTCTACTCGAAGTTTCCGGAGACGTTGAACTATTCAACGTATTGGGAGACTCGGGGGATGTGTGTAGCAGTAATGGTGGCCAGAGACGGCATCGAACCGCCGACGCCGGCCTTTTCAGGGCCTTTTGTTGATCGCTCTAAGTCGTCTGGAATCAGCGGATATTACTGAGGAAAAAGAAATTATAGCCGCGCAAAAAGTGGGATAGAGAAGGAGATTTTGGGATCTTTTTGGATCTGTGGTGTACCCCTAATGTACCCACCTAACCCCTGCACTGTTAGCTTCTCGCAGCGTGAGCTGATCCGAATCAAACGAGCGTATATTCCGAATTGGACGAATCAAAAATCCAGGTCATCGTACAGCGTGATGTGCGAGACATCGCTGAGGTCGAGCAGCTGGATCAGCCGAAGCGCGCCTTTTCCATACTCGCGGTGTTCTCGTTTGGTTAGATCTGGCCGGCGGTTCTGATCTCTTCAGGCGCGTCATAAAATGCGAAAGGATTCAGGAACTGTCTGCCGTAGAGGAGCGCGCGGTCTGCCGCTGATAGATTCGCCTCATCGCAAATACCATCCCAGTGTGCCCGGATGGTATTGACCTGTCGCAAAATGATGGCGCGTGCGTCCGCATCGGTGAGTTGGAATTGCGGCGCAGATTTCAGACACAATCCCAATTGACTCCTGTTTTCGTTGCCCTCGATCAACATGCCCTGCCCGGCCTCGTTGCCGGTGCGAAGTTGCGGGCATACGTCGTAGGCAGGGGTGAGACGCAGATTCTTTCCATTCCAGAACGCGGCGTGGTTGCGTGCGTGGTCATCGGTGTTCCCGCACAGGATGTTGAAGGTAAGCCTTCCGAATAGCTCGCGAAGGTCTTCCTGGGGATTCTGAAAGCGACGCCGGATAATCTCCGCCAGCGTCTCGTAGCTTGCGTGCCTGGCCAGCATTTCGTCGAGTTCGAACATGGTAAGGGCAGACACGAACGCCTTTCGGCTCCATCCGCCCTTCTGCTCCTCGCGATCAAAGCGTTCTACCAGTAGCACATCTTTGCCGAGCGCTGCTTCCATCCGCACCGGCGAAACATTGAGCCCCGCCAGGCTTGCGAGTCGCATCGCAATGTACTCTGCTTTCACGACGTTGTAGATGTCTGTGCTCATGGAGAACTTGGCGATGAACTTCTTGTCATCGGATGTCAGGAGAGCCTTGGGCCTGGCCCCACCCAATGACGTCCCGTGCTGAAGAGCTTTATCCAGCTCTGGAGAGAGAGGGACTCCTTTTTCTACCTGCTCCGCTGAACGCAGCAGATCGGCCAGAGAGGCTTGGTTCATACTCCGTGGCTCATATTTGGACGGGGATACCTGGAAGTCCAGGGCACCGGCGCGGTCTGAGCCGGATTCGAGAAGGTAGGTCAACTCACCCAGATCGTGGCTGGCGGCTTCCTTCCCCTTGACGCTGAGCACGCGGTGGATCAGAACACGCCTCCCCCAGGCATCGGGAGAGGCATCTCGAATACAACCAGGCATCGAGAGGCCGTCTGCGAGTGGGATCTCACCGGCCTGAAGAGGAAGTTCGGGCTCGTAGATCGAGATCGCGTTCTCTCGCGCCAGATAACTCCGGCCATAGTTGAACAGCAACTGATCTCCGACGCGCTGCAGGACGCCAGCGACGACGGGCTTTGTCTCGCCGGGGAGCCAAATCCAAACGTATGCCTCTTTGTAGTCGTCCTTAGAAATCATCGTGGATCACTCTCTTCGATTTGCGTGCATGCTGGGGCAGCAAGCTGAGCTTCTCCCTTAGCGCCGCCCGATGTGTCTGGAGCCGGCCTGGGTCGGTTTCGAATAGAGGGACACCTGCGATGACAGCGACTTCGAAGACGGCCCCGATAGCGCAGCTCGGATCACCTTCCTCAATGCGTTGCAGGAGGGTTCGGGAGACGCCCGCTCGTGTCGCCATGTCTCGCGTGGTGATCTTCCGCTCGATCCTGCCGGCGCGAATCATCTCGGCCAACAATTCGATGGCTTCGATGTTTTGACGTGAATAGATGCGCGATGGTTTTGCCATATTCCACCTTGGTCTTATATATGACGCCAAAAGGAGCTTCTGGCCTAATATACGAGTCCAATAATCTCCCAGAAAGTGATTCGAGTCAAGCGTATTTGGCCTTACTAATGAGTCCAAATAACGCTTCCGGACTTATTAGCAAGGCCAAACTCGTCAAACCTTTGGCTTTTATGAGCCAACTTGAACGTCATCCGCCGCTTGTATTGGACTTTGTTCTGCTGGCCTCCGGTGTTTGGCTTCGAGCTTCTCCAGTAACTCCATCTCATCAGCCCGCAACGACGAGTCGGCGCCCATGATGAGCGCGCATTGAGGATGCAGGTTTGACAGAAGACGCGGAAGCGCAAAATTACGTGGAGATCTCCGCCTGTACGACGGAACGGGGATCGTTCCGTTCAGAGATCGTTTGTTTGCAGCTCCCATATCCTGTTTATGGGGTTAATTCATGCGTCTTGTTGTAATTTCTGACACTCATGGTCTCCACAATAGAATTCAGGAGCTTCCTGACGGCGATGTTCTGATTCATGCTGGAGATTTTATGAATTCTGGCTACGATCCGGAGGACATCCGGTCATTCAATCGTTGGCTGGGGAGACAGCCCTTCGAGCATCGCGTGGTTTGCGGCGGGAATCACGATCGATATTTCCAGAATTCACCGCATCAGGCCCGCGCTCTTCTTACCAATGCAATCTACCTGGAGAACGATGGTGTCACGATCGACAACGTCTTTCTCTGGGGATCACCCTACACACCCGAATTTATGAATTGGGCATTTATGTACCCTCGTGGCTTAGCAGCCAGACAGTACTGGGACCAGATCCCATATAACCTGGACGTGCTCATCACACACGGGCCGCCTTGGGGTACTCTCGACCAAGCCATGCCAGGCGGCGTACATCTCGGTTGCGAAGAATTATTTGAAGCAGTGAAAGAGAAGAAACCCAAGATACATCTCTTCGGCCATATTCATGGAGGTGCTGGGACATTTGAGAACGGGGTCACCCGCTTTGTGAATGCCGCATACCTCAACGAACAGTACAAACCGTTGGAACCCGCGGGCAAGGTGCGCATCGTTGACCTTTAGCCGTCTCGAAGTGTGCCTCGACAGAAAATCTCCATACTCGGGAATCGCATTTGTCATAGCCGTTGCATCTTCTGTCACGAATAGGACACGCTTCAAACTGCCATTCACCAACAATGAGCTTCGATCCCATCCTCAACCGACTCTGAAATTGCATGGAAGCGCCTGCTCTTTAATAAATAGAGCAGTACGAGCAAAACCGTCTATTAAGGAGAATCTGGTTGTCCGTTTGTAAAAAAGGAAAAGGGATCTATGTTGTTCGCTGGCGTGAAGGAGATCGTCACAGGAGCCTGAAGGTCCATGGCACAGAAGAGTTCGCGAGAAAAGTGGAGCGAGAAAAGCTTTGCCTGCGCGATGAGAACCGGTACCCCGACATCTCGAAAGAGATCAACTACAGAATGTCTGAGCTGATTGATCGTTACTGGGTTCAATATGGGGTCAAAAAAGCTTCTGCAGGCCGAGAGAGGAGTATTTTAGCGGGCATCGGTTCCGAGTTGGGATCCATGTTTGTACGAAACGTGGACGGCACTCACATCCAACGCTGGTGCGATAACCTTACTGGCAAGCGTGGGCTGGCAGAGAACACCGCAGTGAGGCACTTCAACGTCATGCATCACCTGATGAAGAAGGCCTCGACGATCTGGTCCAGGGAGACTGGACTCACCCAGAATCCGGCCGACATGGTTGAGATAAAACGTTCCGATGATTCACGGGAGCGTTTCCTTTCGAAAGAAGAACTCAAGAGGCTGAAGATAGCCCTGGACGAAAGAATATTCCGCAAGGGAACCAAAGACTTTAATCAGACAAATCTTCGGATGAGGCTGATTGTATTGCTCGCCATTTCAACCGGGATGCGTTCAGCCGAGATTTATAGCCTCCGCTGGCCGGACGTGATGTATCGCGAAAAACTGATTGCGGTCCGAGCAAAGCTGAAGAAGGGTAAGCACCGTTATGTTCCCATGACGTCGGAGTTGGCCGAAGAGATTCGACGGTATCCAGCAGTGATCGGTAAAGATCGCCTCTTCCTGCCAACATGTGGAGACGAAAATAAAAGGCAAAGGCTGGCAGGAAATTTCAATAATCTGCTCGCACGGGCACGAATTCGGGACTTTCGATTTCACGATCTGCGTCACACCTTCGCGTCCTGGTACATGATGAACGGCGGCGATCTCTACGAACTTGCGAAGCTCCTCGGCCACTCCAATATTAAAATGACCGAGCGTTATGCCAAGTTGGGACGCGCCCATATTGCCAAGACCGGAACCACGGCCAGAGTGATCTGGAGCATGATGGACAAGGCATCGGAGCAGGAAGAAGAGGAAAGGGAATGGCATACCGCTTGACGACGATGCGCGTTATTCCCGTCTTGACCTAAACAGTACGCTGAAACTACAGCTAAGTTTTCGACATGTGGCTTGGCGAGGCAGGATCGGTTTGATCATGCATATGCAGCTGATCAAACCGGCCCCATTCGATCGCACAATGCCCGAGTACTGGTTGGCCCAGGGGGCAAATCGCATATTCGAATTTGAGCTTTGGTCAATTCAGGAATATGCGGAAAATACGACTATTTTATTTTCCAGATAGGCTTAGGAAATTCAAAACGAGGTTCTTTTTCTGGAGCTGCGTAAGGATCACGATAGTTCGACACATCATCTTCACGATCGATAATTGAAATGGGGCTTTCCTTAAGGGGATCGAGACGATCAGCTTGCTGCTCCATCCAGATCAGCCAATCCCCAAACTGGGTTCCCGGCTGTACTTCCTGCCCATTCTCAATCGCTGCATCTCGTGCCGCCTGGATGAAGGTACGGAGTTGATCAGCACGTATCCAGTCGCCTGTAGTGCGATGCAATGCTTCGACTCTTGCCTTCTCTTCTTTGATCAACCGATGTAACCTGGCACGATCCTTATTTTTGCGCTGTCGTTCCTGATCGGCAGCACGCTCTTTGTCTCTTTCTGTTCTTTCTGCCAATGCGATACGGATAAAGCTCGCAACTATTCGAGGCAGAATTCCTTCTAACAAAGAGTCTTTTTTGTCTCTCCATCGCTTCGGATCGGCCTGCCATGGCTTCCAAATCTCGAGGGAAAGCTGTCCCGTGGGATGGAACGCGACATCTGTTCCGCCATAGGAAAGGACCTTTTTCAAAATGTTCTCCGAAAGAAGGGAGATGGCATCGACTCGTTCTGCATTTTCAACAATTCCAAATGCGATCTCCTGTTCATGAATGACTGCCGTGGTCTGCTCACGAGAGTTTTTGACAACCTTTACAACAAAACCTTCGTTTTCGATCAGGCTGATCAGTCCAGCCATGATCCTTAATGCTCTATCCAGACTCTTCTTTGATACCCGGATATCGAGACACTGTTCCCGGACCTGGAGGATGTGCCTGTCGTCTTCCGTGGCTCGCGCCAGTACGATGCGGGCTTGAGCAATCAAAGGATGAGACAAGCTGCCGTGCTTAAGAACATATTCGCTTGGCAGTTGTTCGAGGCGTTCAAGCTGGAGTCGCTCCTGCTTATTTGCTATTTGTTCGACTCTCGGAATCTCCTTGCGCGGCACAGGCTTCCAGACTCGAATTTCCTCAGAAAGCTTTGGGAGTGGCGTTCTCGCTACAATCTGTCCGGCGGCTATTCTTGCCCAATCTCCTCTGCCTGGCCGCGGGATCGAAAGCTTGCGGCAAACTTTCGCAAGGCCAACGTCAGAGATGCCATATTTCTCGGCCAGTCTCTGCATCGGAGTCGTCCATACTTCTTCGTAAAGCGCATTCCGATCCCAGAACTTGTCCGTCTCATTCGTCTTCAACTTTCAGATCTCCAATGTTTCGACTATAGCTTTATACCCAAACCAGACATGTGTGATTTCATCTGCGGTGAATCCAAAAGCTGCTCCATCGTCTCGAGGGAAGCGGTTTTGTGACGGGAAAACAGCTTCAGAATGCTGACCGTAACCTCGGGATCAAATTTCATCAGCGACCTTCGAACCCAAATTAGATTCTTTCGCTCTTCTGGTCGCCAAAGAGCACCGCTCTCCACTAATGCCTGGATGCAATCCAGACCATGTCCAATGAGGTACTTCGGAATCAGATCCCTCCGCATCTCGTCACGCTGAGCATGTAGATCTAGATGGCGCAGGCTCTGGTCCAGGATGGAAGAACCTCCGTTCGGCAGATCATTGGGGTTGACGCCGAGTTCGACAAGATATCGAATCACATCCGCGGACGCTGACAGAAATGATGCCTGGAGCAGTTCCGTCAGATTGTCGTTGACAGGATCAGGTTTCATCTTCTTCAAGAGATCGAGATTTCCTGCATTACAAGCTTCCTTGAGAGCGGTTGTATAGCATTCAGGATCATCATCGTCAGACAATACCGGCCCGCTCGAGCGTGGGTTAGCGCCAGCCACCATAAGCAGCCTTCCCCATTTCAAATTGCCTTCGGAGGCAAAATAACGCAATGCACAATCCGTTTGCTTCTGAAGCTCACTTGCAAGTTCTGGATGAGCCTTCTTGTATCTGGTGAATGCTTGCCATGAGATCCAAACTTCCTCCCGAAAAGCATCTTCAAATGGATGATCGGTTATGGCATCAGCACCGCTTTCAAGAAAGTACCGCATGATCTCCAGCTTCGAGGTGCGTAGCGCATCAACCAATGGGACAGCTCGAATTGCTGCGCCATGCTCGACCAGCAACTGCACGAGATCGAGTCTCTTTGTTGAAACTGCTTCTGACAGCGCCCTATTCTTGATCTCCTGAGACGCTTCGTTTCGAACCAGCAATTCCACAAGACTATGGAACCCAGTCTGGATTGCCACTTGCAAGGGCGTCTTTGGCAGCTTCCTGGAAGGAGGAGGTGGTTGGATTGATTTTCCGGACGCGATCCACCTCTCGACTTCATAGAGTCTGCCGGCACGGCAATGTCCAATCAGCAGTTTGGCTTCTTCCAACGTGAGAGTTTCGTCCATGGGAGAATCTCCTATCCAGAGTTGCGGCCCTCACGCGTGAGTGAAACCGATTTGCAATATTCGGTCAAATGCAGAATTTGAACAATTGAAAAGGACAACGAATAGCGGTTCAAGTTGCAGTTAGCATTAGCTTTATGAGTGTGGATAGGCGGTAAGCCGTAACAGGGAATCAGCAAGAATCTGGACGCGGTCGCGATTAAGGTCAACGCCGGCCCGGACAAAAGGGGTGTAGACGATCACCGTAACCCGATCTTGTCTACGATCTCTTTGGCCGATTTTCGCGAAACTTCTGCCAGTTCTGCATAGCGTGGCCAATTGGCCATGGCGCTCTCTACCTTCGCCAGAATCTCCGGCGCGTTTTTTATCCCATGCTGTTTGCCCAATGCCTGGAGCTGGGCTGCGCCGGGATTCCTTCCCTCGCCCATGACGAGCATGCTTTGCTCGCCGCCCGGGCCGTAGGAAAAGACCAGATCGTAGGCGGGCGCGAAGGTCCACTCATTTCTCGCGTTGAGAAGGAACGAAAAATTCTTCACATGATCGTCGCGGTTATGGGCAAGGACGTTGAAGCAGGCCAGCGCATAGGCCCTTTCGGCATCCTGGATATTCTTGGTCAACGCCAGGGTCACGCGCAGAACCGTATCGTAGTCGAGGCTGGGACTGCGATGATCGGCATGAATCAGGCCGCCAAGGCTATGCATATGGATGCGGGCGTCGCCGTCCCGGTCGAAGCGTTTCGTGCCGAAATATTTGTTCCGTTTCGTGCGGAAAAGATGGGTTTCTTGCATCTCTACGCCTGCATCCTTTGCCATCAGGCTATAGGCGTATTCGATCGCCCCCACGTCCCGCGCGTCCTGGGAAGACGGAAACTTGATCATCCAGTGCGCGAAGCTGGATTGCAATTCCTGCTGGCCGTGAATGATTCTTTTCTTGTCGGCGCTCACTTGTGCCACGATCTTAGGACGGGCGCCCGAAGAGGAGCCATTGAGCCGCAGCAACTCTTCAAATACCTCTTCGTTTGCTCCAGCCAGCACGGCGGCTGATTCCTCAGCGAGTTTGTCGAGCGCCAACGGAACATCATCGGTGTTTTCGAGACCCAGTTCCGGCTCGTAACTGAGAGCGCCCATGCCGTGCCGCCCCACATAGGCCAGCCGGTCGAGCGGATTCAGTTGGCCGCGATGGACACCATTTTTTTCCACCGTGCGGTCGAGCAGAAGACGGCCCCATCCGTCCGGCAGGCTGTCATTGAATACGCCGAACAGGCCGTCGAAGATCGTAGTGTCGGCAATGGATACACCCGGCCTGAGTGGCAGTTTGATTGGCGAGATCTCGATGTCGGAAGCGATGAATGAAGCGTCATACTCGAAAAGGACCTGCCTATCCTTGAAAGCGAGTCGCCCAACCTTGCGGCGTTGGTTTCGCGCGTCCAGATAGACGGTCAGCAACTCTATCGGGCTATATGCCATGGCCGCGTCCTTTCCCGCCCGTCGCTCTGCGCCGCAACGCCGGCGTGGCCAGCAGGGCGTCGAGCGATTGGGCGGCCGGGATTGACTGGCTTTTCCCGGCCAGCTTGTCGAAATCGTCAAGGCAATCCAGCACCAGGGCCAGATTCAGAAGCGAATCCAGCGAAATCAATCCTTCGCGCTCAAATCGCTTCAGCGAACTCCAAGTCACGCCCGAGCGCGCCGCCAGTTCTTTCTGCGTCAGGTTCATGGCAAGCCGCCGGGCCTTGAACCGCCCTGCGATTCCTGTCTTTACCTCTTGCACTGTCCTGAGATAAACAGACAATATATTACCTCTTGTTTCTATTATACCAAGTAACAGACAAAATATTGACTTTTGTCTATAAAGAGAAAATCATGGGAACTTCTTCATTCTCTATACAATACAACTTGCATTTTGGCGAATAAATAACGAAAATATGGGAGGGTTCTTCTTGGATGAAACGCTCTGGCACCGCCGATCTTCCGCTTCATAACGGCCATGTGCCTCCCTGGCTGGCAAGCCGGATGACAGAACTTGGAACTGCCATCGCCGAGCAGATCATCCTGAATTACGGTTGCTCCGAATTCCTTACCCGGTTAAGCGATCCGTTCTGGTTTCAATCATTTGGTGCTGTGATGGGTATGGACTGGCATTCCTCCGGCATCACAACGTCTGTACTAGGCGCGCTGAAGCGTGGTATCAATCCGCGCTTCTCTGAACTTGGTGTGATGGTCTGCGGCGGACGCGGTCGACATTCCGTTCGAACACCCGATGAGCTACGAGCTTTCTCTGTGAAGGCCGGTCTCGATGGCGAGGCGCTCGCACGCACCAGTCGACTCACGGCGCGTGTCGATAACAACGCTGTCGCCGATGGCTTTCAGCTTTATCTGCATTCCTTTGTTATTACGAAGTCAGGCGAATGGGCTGTCGTGCAGCAGGGAATGAATCCCGCAAATCACCTGGCGCGGCGGTACCACTGGCACTCGGCAGCGGTTCGTGACTTCGTATCCAATCCGCACACAGCGATTGTCGGTAAGACACAAGGAGAAATTCTCAATCTGGTGGATGCTCGCGCAGAGAAAGCTCAAAACGCAATGCTCACAATGATGAAAGAGCCACCGACGAATGTTTTGAATGAAGCTCGCAAGCTCACCATGCCGATGCATCACGATGTACGTGCCAAGGATGTGGATCTGAAACGTCTAGGGGCAGTTCTTGCAGTTGCCCATGAACAGGACCTTCGCGATTTCGCATCCTTACTTCTTGTCGAGGGGTTTGGGCCACGAACGCTGCAATCTCTGGCATTGGTTGCCGAGGTCGTACACGGAGCGCCGAGTCGATTTTCGGATCCCGCGCGCTTCTCGTTCGCCCATGGAGGCAAAGATGGGCATCCTTTCCCGGTGCCGCTTAAGACCTACGATGAATCACTTGCAATTCTCCGGCGATCTCTCGACGCAGCTCGCCTCGGCCACACCGAAAGGGTCGAGGGATTCAAGCGCCTAGATCGTCTTACACGCACAGTAGAAAGTGATCGCCAGCCGCTTGCGGACTTTGATGCAGCACTTAAACATGAGCGAGTAATCTCGCCTTCGCTCAATGGCCGGACTGTATTCGATGATAAGGCACCGAAAAAGCATCCGGTCATCACGTCACAACTAAATCTCTTTCGTTGTTGACCTGAGCACTTCAGAGCTTGTTGCGGATCCAACCTACCGATGCATGATTCGCGGCGAACATAGGTCAAATACAAGGCGGCTCGTTGCTAATTAAGCAGGTCGCGATCTCTGCCCTATTGACCTCTCTTTCCCGACCTCTGGTTTCGGCAATGGGCCGTAGCCGCTTCATCTTATAATCCAGAAGATCAGATACAACCCATATATGCCGCTACGAGAATACGACTTTGCGATTGAGTACCGAACTGGCACCGATGATTTGGTGGGAGACTTCTACCGCCCGGCGCTGAGTAGGGCCATGCGGTATTGGAGGGCTGCCGGTTTCTTTGCGAGTACCTCGTTCGAGACTATCGGTGCTCCCATGGGGGGAATTCTTCTATCGAGGGGGTACGGTTCGCCTCATTACTTCCGTTCGATTGAGCCACGAAGACATCTCTGCAATAGAAGCAGGCATAGACGGTCGCCAAGTTTGTGAAGATCGTATCCTGTCCCAGAAAGGAGTTACTACGGGGCTTTCGCCCCATAGTAAAGCGTCTATTCGGCGCGAAGCGCCAAAGTGTGAAATTTGAATTATTGAGGTAGCTAGAACTCTATGACTTCGGGAGATAAGACTATAAAAGCGTTTGCCGCGATCAACATCTGGAAGCGTGGCAGTGAGCGAGCGCCCCACAAACCATTGTTGATGCTTCACGCGCTCAGCCAAGTTCAAAGAGGACACCAGAGACTGCAGCCGTTTGTAGAAATTGAGCCAGTGCTGAAGAAGCTTCTAATCGAATTCGGACCTTCTCGTCGTAGCTATCATCCTGAGTACCCTTTCTGGAAACTACAGAATGACGGGATTTGGCAGGTTACAAATGCCGAAGATTTGAAGCGCCGAGCTGGCAAGTCAGACCCTCTCAGAAATGAACTTCTACAAGGCTCCACAGAGGGTGGTTTTACCGAAGAGCACTACAAGACGCTTAGCAAGCGTCCCGAGATATTAGTGGCCGTGGCGAGAGATATTTTAGCGGCTCATTTCCCGTCTACCCTGCATTCACTGATCGCTAATGCAATCGGCATCGAGTTAGAGGTCTCGGTACGCACAAGCAACCGTGATTCAAAGTTCAGGGATGAGGTCCTGACCGCATGGGGTCATCGATGTGGTTTCTGCGGCTATGACATAAAGCTCGGCCACGCAGATTTGGGTTTGGATGCAGCGCATATACGATGGGTTCAACACGGCGGACCGGATATCTCAGCGAATGGTATAGCCTGTTGCTCCATCCATCATCTTGCTTTCGATAGAGGAGCAATTGGCATAGATGAGGAGCGCAGAATTCTTATTTCCTCGCTTGTTCATGGGGGAACTTTTTTCGATGAGCTTTTTCTGAAACTCCAAGGAAAGAAAATCAATCGCCCATCGCTCGAACGTGCATTGCCGCGACCTGAGTACTTGGTGTGGCATCAGAAGCACGTATTCAAAGGCGAAGCACGGTTTTAGCTTTTGCTCTTGCCGCCAATGGCGGCTGAAACATGCGCCCACGAGAATCGTGGGCTACCGCTAGACGTCGATGCAGGTCGCCACAATGCCCTACCAAGTCATCTTTCTGAGTTCGAAACACTGGCAGCCGCACCCATGGACGAAAGGACTGACGACTGATCGTCGCCAACACGGCGGAACACCCTGGCATAAACTTCGTGAATGACTTCATTGCCAGAATCTGAGGGCCTCACCGCTTTCGAGCAAGGCATCGATCAACACCCCGATGCCTTGCGTCAGTTCATTGCTTCGTGGGAGGGTTTTGACTGGTTTTGGCAATTGATTGTTTTCGTCACCTACTCTGAACGAACTGATATCGCCGAACGGCTCGAAGGAGCCCTTTCGCGACTTGCAGCATCAGCGACGCCTGAATCAAATGCCGAACTTGCAGACCAACTTCTCAGCAAAGTGCAGACTATTTACGAATTCACAAAGGAAGATCTGCTTCACCAGGAGGTGCAGAGACTTGCGCTCATCCTCGTTCCAACTCAGCAACGCAGGACAATCTGAGATGCGGAGACTCACCTGCTAATACCCAACCCGTCCATTTCGACAGATCGTTTTCTTGTCCTAAAGCAAGTCGCGAAGCTCCATGAAACGGGCTTGCACGATCTCCCAGGACGGGTGGGAGCCGAAACAGAGAATTTCGCACTAGCCCTTGTATTCGCGACCAATCGTGGCAGAAAGGTCTCCCGTCGCAAAGAGCGCGTCGCTGTTGGCAAAGCTCATTTGATCCGGGTAGAAGTAGCTGCCAGAAAAGTGTGTGCGGCTGATGCGGTCGTAGTCCTGCTTAATTTCCCCATACTCGGCAGATTGCAGCATTTCTAAAACCTCGGGCCGCAATAATGCGAGTTGAAACAGGTCGTAGTGGTGCCGAGCGTAGGTGCCCAGAGCGCGTCCGTCCCGTTTGAGGATTTCCACCTTACTGTGAATAGCAAACATCTTCTCTACGAAGGTCCGCCTCAAATGAAGCAAGCGCATCGGGAACGAGCTTTCGTCTTCCGCCCCGAATGTGATTCCTCTTTCGTATAGAACTGACCGAGGTAGGAGCGCAGCTCAACATTCGTGGTTCCCGACCGCTGGCGGCTCCTGCTTCGAGGAGTACACGGCTTGCGACTTCACCGGAGCCGCCGTAGAGCTGGTGATAGGAAAATCGGTCATTGCGTCCGAAGCCTTATATCGTTTGGCTCTCCTCCGGAACAAACTGAAGAGCTGGATGCGCGGCCACGGCATCGCGCAGGTTCTTTAGTTCGCGGTCAATGCCGCGTTTGGTCAGGGGTGGCTCGAAGGCAAGCAGGTCGAGGAAGATGTCAATGTCCTCCGAAAAACGCTGGATCAAGTTCCGGCCTTTCGAGAGGCTGGTTCTCCGTTTGTTGAATTTCCCGATCTTGCTCGGGTCACACCGGGCGGAGCCAAGCGTGAGAACCCGGCTCCCAAGTGCCGAAGCTCTGCATTTACGGAGGGTTCGGCACGGAAACCGCAACCCGAAGGGCGGCGAAGCCGAAGCAGAAGAGCGAGCTGCCGCAGGGCGCCGGATAGGCCCCAAAGCAGTGACAGGGCAGGAAGCTAAGCAATCAATATATAAATCGGATTTCTCTTTGCTCGCAGTTGTGAGAGCGCGATGGGGCTTGTACGTCAGCAAAAATGCAGTATCCCTTTTTGGGGGAGAGCAATAGTCGCACTTTGAACCAATAACTTATTGAAATAATTATGTTTAGCGCTGGTAAATTTAAAGTTCGACTGTAGAGTCGAACCAATGTCTGCTGGCCTTTTTACCGCTGCAACTCTACGTCTTCGTATAATATTGAATATAAACGACTTATAGAGAAAATTAGAAAAGCCTCCGCTGAGGGAGGCTTCGAACTTATTTCCTGTAAGTTATTGATTCTAAATGGTGGCCAGAGACGGGATCGAACCGCCGACGCCGGCCTTTTCAGGGCCGCGCTCTACCACTGAGCTATCTGGCCTTGGCAATGGAACGCCTACCGGGCTGCCAAGTGCGCCCGTCAAGCTCGTGCGTTTCGACTTCGCCTGCCTGAGGTGGGGAGGGAATGAGCCTGCTGCGTTGCCACACGCGGCCCTCGAGAACGTCGAAGGCCAGTATACCAATGACTGCCATATCGCGCCAACCTCAACATGACTCTTGTCGCGACATGGTGCTTCTGCTTGCTGTTATTGTGATTTGCCAGTGTCTCGGAAGCATCACCGAAGCATCTGCATTTTCCCGTAATCACTTGGGTAACCCTGTCCTCATCTCGGTCTTAGCGGTACGATAAGTCCTTAAAGAGGTACACCCGGCATGATGAGTTTTCGTAACAACCCTATCCAGGGGTTGCTCTGTTCTTTTGTTCTAGTTGCAGTTGGCTCATCGGCTGCAGACAACATTACGCGAGCACAGACCGCTCATTCCGTGCTTGCACCCTCTGAAGTCCGTGCTTCTCATGCCTTTGAAGCTGCAAAGAAACTCGGGGCGCCGGAGCTTTATGCATTCCTCAAGCCGATGCCTAAGGGAGCAGATCTCCATATGCACCTCTCCGGAGCAGTGTACGCGGAGACCTTTATCGCGGAGGCCGTTATGCAGGGCCTTTGTATCGCCCCAGTCGACCCTGGCGTGCCTCGTGTTCCAGAAGGACCAAACGCTGTACGCTTCGTTCCGAAGGTTTCGGCTGACCCCGAAAATTCCGCTTCCTGCGCTCCTGGTCAGGTGCCAGCCGCGGAAGCGCTCAAGCGCCAGCCGCTTTATGACGATCTCATCGATTCCTTCTCCATGCGCGGCTATGTGCCGACTCCCGGTATTACGGGGCACGACCAATTTTTTTCAACCTTCGAGCGTTTCGGCGGTCTCAAAAATGTAGCTGGCGAATGGCTCGACGAGGTCGCCAGCCGCGCCGCTGCACAGAACGAACAATACCTTGAGATTATGCAAACCCCTACGTTCACCCATGCTGCTACGCTCGGCTACAAACTCGGCTGGCCTGCCGGTGCAGAAAAGGAGGTTACGCACGATCAACTCGCGCAACTCCGTGATGCTTTGTTGGCAGGTGGTCTCCGCGATGAGGTTGCTGTAGACACGAAAGAACTTGCCGATGCCAAGGCCGCACGCGCAGAGATTGAATATTGCCACTCTGACGCAGTAAGTGCGTTACGAGCTCCAGGTAATCCTTCGGGTTGTTTCATCCGGATTCATTGGCTCTATCAGGTTCTCCGCGGCTTTCCGCCTCCACAGGTCTTTGCTCAGACGCTCCTTGGCTTCGAAGTCGCCAGCGCCGACCCTGATGTCGTCGGCATTAACTTCGTAATGCCCGAAGACGGTCGCGTCTCCATGCAGGATTACCACCTCCAGATGCAGATGCTCGACTATCTGCACTCGGTCTACCCCAAAGTTCGCCTCTCGCTCCACGCCGGCGAGGTCGCTCCGGGCATGGTTACGCCGGATGGCCTCCGCTTCCACATTCGCGAAGCCGTAGACCTCGGTCACGCTGAGCGTATCGGCCACGGCATGGACGTCCTCTACGAAGACCACCCTGCTGAACTGCTGAAAGAGATGGCAGACAAGCACGTCATGGTCGAGATCAACCTGACCTCGAATGACGTCATCCTTGGCCTTAGTCATACTGACCATCCGCTCGCGGCCTATCGAGCTGCGCACGTGCCTGTTGCACTTTCCACCGATGACGAAGGCGTCAGCCGCATCGATCTTACCCATGAGTATGTCAAAGGCGCGGAAGAGCAGGGACTTACCTACAGAGATCTCAAGGACATGGCGCGCACTTCACTGGAGCACGCATTCCTTGCCGGTGAAAGCCTCTGGGCCTCTCCCGACGACTTCACGCGACGCAAGACAGCCTGCGCCGCACCCATTACGCCAACAAGCAATCCCACTTCTGCTTGCGCAGCAGTTCTCAAGTCCAGTGAGCGCGCGGCAGAGCAGTGGGAGCTCGAACGCCGCTTCGCCACCTTCGAGGCCTCTATCCACTAGTCCATGCGCTAAACTTATGTCGCATCAGGTCGCGTGTATTCCGCAGAAAGCCTTGAGCTCAAGGAGGGTCCTTCGTTGAAACGAGTGATTTCGGTAGTGTTGCAAACGATTCTGCTGCTGGCCGTCTTCGGTGCTGGGTCGTTTCTTCCGGCTTTCAACGTCCTGCCGATGTGGAAGATGGGGGCAGGGGCCACGCACGACTTCGTGCTCGACGGTCTGGTCTTCATGATCGTGCTCTACCTGATCATTCTCGCCATCGAAGCGATCCGGAAGCGGCTGAATACCTCCGGCGTCCTCACCACCATTGCTTTTGTGATCGCCCTGATCCTCGGTTTTGCGATGAAGTTCGGCATGGTCAGCGTCGGTTCGGCTGCCTCTTAAACCGCCGTCTCCAGTGCTTGCAGTGGTTCGTTTAGCGGTTGCCGCGACGAACCATTAGCCACCTCTGGTAAGCGTTTTCCACAGGCCGGAATCTGCCTCGGAACCAGGATTTTCTGTCCAAAAGGTCGTTTTTTGCTAGACTTTAAAGAACGAAGCACTATCATCGGTCAAACGATTGAGCACGTACATCCATGTAGGTGAGACCGGAGGGGCATTTGTTTCTATCCAGAAATTGCTGTAATCGCCGAGATATTGCACGGTTGAGAAAAGGATCCTACCCCTCCGCATGAGCTTCTCCACCTCTTCCCCTCATCCCATTTCTGCCCCCGCCATTGATCTCGCCGAACGCAAGATCGCTTACTTTTCGATGGAAATTGCTCTCTCCAAGTCCCTGCCCACGTACTCCGGCGGCCTGGGGATGCTTGCGGGAGACACTTTGCGCTCTGCCGCCGATACGGGTGCGCCCATGGTGGTAATCTCACTGGTTCACCGTCGCGGCTACTTCCAGCAGCACCTCGATGCAGCTGGCCAGCAGACCGAAAGTGACGTTGTCTGGTTCCCCGAAACAACTCTGCCCTCTGCCGGGCAAGAGATTGTGCTCATCATGCAGAACCGCGAGGTCAAGGTTCGCGCCTGGCGCTTTGATGTCGTGGGTGTAACCGGTCACATTATCCCCGTCTTTCTACTCGACACCGACGTCGAAGGGAACGACTTATGGGATCGCAGGTTGACCGATCATCTCTATGGCGGCGATACCTACTACCGGCTTTGTCAGGAGACGATTCTGGGTTTGGGCGGCGTGCAATTACTGCACGCACTCGGTTGCCAACCTGAAGTCTGTCATATGAACGAAGGGCACGCCGCGCTGTTGACGATCGGTTTGCTCGAAGAACGACTGAACGGGGTCCCCCTTCGCGATGCCACGGAGGCCGACGCGGAAGCGATTCGCCAGCAGTGCGTCTTTACGACGCACACGCCAGTGCCTGCAGGCCACGATAAGTTTGGTCTCGACCAGATGTTCGCTGTGCTCGGTCACGAGCGTGCCTCGGCTATCGAGCGCTTTGGCTGTCTGCACGACGGCTTGATGAACATGACGTACCTTGCGCTGCGCTTCTCCCGTTACGTCAACGGCGTCGCTATGCAACACGGCAAGGTTTCGCAGCATATGTTCCCCGGATACAAGGTGCATGCCATCACCAACGGCGTTCATGCGGCGACGTGGCTCTCGCAACCCTTCCAGCAATTGCTGGACAAGGAAGTTCCGGAGTGGCGCCACGACAACCAGTACTTCCGTTCGGTCTATGGCATTGCTCCGTCAGCTATCGATGCAACGCATGCCATCGGCAAACAGCGACTCTTTGCAACGGTCAAACAGCGTACTGGCGTCGAGTTGGATCCGAACGTGCTGACCCTAGGCTTTGCGCGTCGTGTCGCCACTTACAAGCGTGCAAGCCTGCTCTTCCATTCGCCCGAGCGCCTCGCAGAGATTGCAGAAAAGCTTGGCGGCTTGCAGATTCTCTATGCCGGCAAAGCACACCCTGCCGACAATGCGGGCAAGGGACTGATCCGTGATGTCTTCAGTGCCGCAGCCAGGATCAACAGTTCGAAGCTGCGCATTCTTTACCTGGAGAACTATGACTGGGATCTTGGCGAGCAACTGACTGGTGGTGTCGATGTGTGGTTGAACACGCCACTGCGTCCCTATGAGGCCTCCGGCACCAGCGGCATGAAGGCTGCGCTCAACGGCGTGCCTAGCCTCAGCGTGCTTGATGGTTGGTGGATCGAGGGTTGCGCCGAGAGCATTACCGGCTGGGCGATCCCCGACTGCGACGACGAGGCTACCGAGGCGAATCTGCTCTACGACAAGCTTGAGAACTCCATCGCTCCGCTCTATGCCAACAAGACTGGCTGGGCTGAGGTGCGCCGTCACTGCATTGCGATCAACGGTACGTTCTTCAATACTCACCGCATGCTGGGCCAATACGTCTCTAATGCCTACTTTCCGCAATCAGCCTCGGTTGCAGCAACTGACCAGGTTGTTGAGGACGAGGTCCGCGAGACTGTTTTTGCCTAACCCGAACAAATCGCAGCTTCTATAAGGGCGTCGCACACCAGCGGCGCCTTTATTCTGTCTGTGCTTGCATTCTTGTATCTGTGCAGTTCTCCCTGTATAGACACTCGTGTAATTACACGCATACAATGATTCACAGGAGATCTGTGAATGACCCCAAACCCCGGTGATCCTGGCTGTACCTGCTATCGCCTGCGACAGACCGCCCGCCTGGTCTCCCGTACCTACGATCGCTTCCTGGCACCTGCAGATATCAGCATCGGCCAGTTCGGTATGCTGTCCACTCTAGCGGCGATGGAGGGGAAGTCAATCTCTGAACTCGCTGATGTGCTTCAGATGGAACGCACAACTCTCACCCGCAATCTCTCACCGCTAAAAAAGCTCCGATATATCACGATCGCGGAAGGTCAAGACAAGCGAGCCAAATCTCTACGCTTGACCAAAGCCGGCGAGAAAGCGCTCTCGTCGGCGAAGCCACTCTGGCGCGCCGCTCAACAAAGCCTGGAGCGGCAGCTCGGCAACGCGGAAGTGAAATCACTCACCAAGACATTGGATAACGTGATGGACCGTCTGTCTGCCAATTAGCCTCACGAAAAAGGAGCCCTATGAATCAACAACGGCGTGTTGTCGTAACCGGCGTAGGTCTCATAAGCCCGGTTGGTATTGGCACGGAAGAGACCTGGGCCGCCCTACTGAACGGCGAATCGGGCATCGCTCCAATCCAGTTGTTCGATGCCTCCCAGTTTGCCTGCCGGTTCGCCGGTGAGGTGAAAGACTTTGTCCCAGAGAGATACATCGATCGCAAAGACATCAAAAAGATGGGTCGATTCATCCAGTTTGCGATGGCCGCTGCAGAATTTGCTTTAGCGCAAGCGGGGCTGCACATCACAGAAGAAAATGCGGAACGCGTAGGTGTCTATGTTGGTAGCGGAATCGGCTCATTTGAGGTAATCGAACGGGAGCACGCGAAGCTCCTCGCAAGTGGCCCTGATCGTGTCTCGCCCTTCTTTATCAACGCTACGATCGCGAATCTGGCGTCGGGACAGATTTCCATCAAGTACGGTGCGAGGGGGCCAAATCTGACCTGTGCCACGGCTTGTACCACTGGCGCACATGGCATAGGGGAAGCCTGGCACATCATTCGCCGTGGCGATGCAGATGTCATGATCTGCGGTGGCAGCGAAGCCGCTGTAACGCCTCTCTCTATCGCTGGTTTTGCCGCGATGCGTGCGCTCTCTACATGTAACGAGAATCCCGAGACAGCATCACGCCCGTGGGATAAACAGCGGGATGGATTCGTTGCGGGTGAGGGAGCCGGAGTGCTGGTCCTCGAGGAGCTGGAAAGTGCTCAGGCTCGAGGAGCGACGATCCTCGCCGAACTTGTTGGCTACGCCGCTAACTCCGATGCCTTCCATACCAACGCGCCGCCGGAAGACGGTCGTGGCGTGCGGCGAGTGATGCAGCTTGCCCTCGATCGCGCAGGACTTGTGCCGGCTGACATCCAGTATCTAAATGCTCACGCCACTTCAACGCCACTCGGCGATCGCGCCGAGGCTCGCGCGATTGCCGATGCGTTCGGAGATCACGCGGACAAACTGCTCGTGAGTTCTACCAAGTCGATGACAGGGCATCTGCTTGGTGGAGCGGGAAGTCTCGAAGCGGGCATCACCGTTCTGGCTCTGCGGGATCAGATGGCGCCTCCCACTACAAACATTGAACAACTGGATGAAACGATCAAGCTGAATCTTGTTCTCGACAAAGGCGTCTCCACGCCGATGAAGTATGCGATGAGTAACTCCTTCGGCTTTGGGGGGACCAACGCTTCACTCATCTTTCAAAGATGGTTGCCTTGATCTTGAAATGGCTACCGTATCAGAGCCATTCAAGCTGCCGGGGTTTAAACCCAAGTACCCTCTTCGCCTTTGCATTCGAAGCCCCGCGCAGCTTCGTTTGGTAATAGACAGCGTCTTCTCCAGCAGTCCTTCGGGCATCCTCAACTGAAACCCGTTCTGGTGCCGGAGCTGCAACAAACCGGCAAAACGCGGGCAGCCACTCACGCATCAGGCTCGGCTCATCCTGTACCACGTGATAGATCCCGGGCTCGCAGTCGAGAGCTGCGACAGTAGCCAACGCAGCATCCTCAATATGCACCCAGTTCCATGCGCCTTCGCCCTCGCCGATCAAAGGCAGTTGCGCTGCCCGCACTTGGTCTGCCGCGCCGCCATCAGGGTGATACCACGTGTTTGGCCCATAGAAAAATCCATAACGCAGAGCGATGCCTTCCATAGAACCCAGTACGCGGGTTTCCAGAGCGGTGTAGGTTTGTGAGTTGGTAGACACGCCGGGGCTTGCATCGACGGCCAGTCCTTCTGACTCGTCTGCGAGTCCGTTACCGGGTCGCAGAAAGAACCCGGTCGACTGCTGAATGTACCGTCGCACTCCGCAAGCCTGAGCTGCACGATGCAGATTTCCTCCGCCCTCCAGTCTCAGCTTTCGGTCACCGGGCTGATAGGCGGGCATGTCTCTTGGATCTTTCGGCAGGGCGGTAAGCTCATCGATCACCACCTCGGCCTGCGACTGCCGCAGCGCGGATTCCAAGGCTGCCGCATCGAACGCATCTACCATTGCAGCGGTCGCGCCTATCTCACGAAGCTTCTTGGCTGCTGTTTCGGTTCGTGTCATGCCGGTGACCGCATGTCCCTTGCGAATCAGCTCCGTAATGAGCGGCTGCCCAATCGCTCCACTGGCGCCTGCAACAAAAATATTCATCTCTTTTCCTCCTTTGGAATGGATGGGCTTCAATCGAAGGTGGCTGTATCGCTACTTTACGGGCTCCAGGAGCGGGGCTCCTTTGTCCTTGACGAAAAATACGAGAAACTTTGCCGGTTCGGTTTTGCTCGCGTTTCGGCCGACGACATGAATGTCCTGCGGTGATTCGTAGAACGTATCGCCGGGTCTGAGCGTCCGTTCCTTTCCACCCTTCACCTGCATCACCACAGTGCCTTCGAGCACGTAAACAAACACATGCGCATTGTGGCGATGTACGGCATCAACCTCTCCGGGCGCAAACTCCACGGTGATCATCGTGCCTTCTTTGCCGGGAATACCGGTGAGGTCTTTTGAGAGAAGCGGTGTGACCTTCGCCTGTTGAGCTGTCAGGGGCATCGTCAGGAGGAACAACAGGAGGAGGATGCGCTTCATTACTTTCCTCCCTCCGTCTTGTGTGTGCTCGGCTGGTATTCTCCCGGCACCATGCGGAATGGAATCGCTATGCGGTTCCAACCATTGATGGTGATGACCACAAGTGTCAGGTTGACAAGTTCCTCGTCGGAGAACCGCTGTTTCGCCTCCTCGTAGACCGCATCGGACACATGGCCCTCGGTAATCAGCGTTACCGCTTCGGTCCATGCCAGCGCTGCACGCTCGCGATCGGTGAAGAACGGTGTCTCGCGCCATGCGGAGAGCGCATAGAGGCGCTGCTCGGTCTCGCCCTCGGCGCGAGCATCCTTTGAGTGCATATCGATGCAATAAGCGCATCCGTTGACTTGCGAGGCACGCATCTTGACCAACTCGATCAGAGAGGGCTCTAGTTTGGAGGCCTTCCTGACAAATGCCTCCATGCTGAGCATAGCCGTGTACGCTGCCGGAGACGCCTTCTGTGCTTCTAATCTGGGTTTCATGATCTCGCTCCTCTCCTTCAAAGCATAGAGAGAATGTGGTCTAGCAGTAAGGTCCATAATTAAAATGTGGAATAGTCCACTTGCTCGACGGAATTGAGGATCATGCCAAAGACCGAAACGTTCCAGGACCTATCCCTTGTCAGTTCGGGGAGCCACGGTGAACTCTGGCGCTGGCTCTATACGGAACTGAGGGCCGCGATCCTCGATGGCCGTCTACGCCCAGGGAGCAGGCTCCCCTCTACGCGTAGCCTGGCTGTGCAGTACCAGCTTTCGCGCGGTACCGTTGTAGCGGCGTTTGATCAGTTGCAGGCCGAGGGCTATACGCACACAGAGATCGGCTCTGGAACCTTCGTCGCCTCAGGTCTGCCAGACCCTCCCTTATCGTCGCCGCGCACTAAGCCTGCGCTTACGCTGCCACCGTCCACTGCTACGCTAAGCAAGCGTGCAATAGAAACCCTCAAAGGGATAACGGTTATGCCCGCACCGCACTCGGTCGGCAAAGCGTTTCGCGCCTATGAACCTGCCATCGATCTCTTTCCTGTCGAACTTTGGGCCCGCGTTGCGGCTCGTGTCCTTCGTCACGCGCCCAGGTCTCTCTATGGCCACGGCAATGCCGCTGGATATCCACCGCTACGCCGCGCTATAGCGGAATACATTGGGACGTCACGCGGTGTGCGTTGTTTGCCGGAGCAGATCATCGTTACCTCGGGGGCGCAACAGGCTCTCGACCTCATCGGACGCTTTTTGCTGGATCCCGGCGATCCTGTCTGGATAGAAGACCCTGGCTATCCCGGCGCATGGCAGACGCTTCGAGCTACCGGCGCGCGCATGATCCCGGTCCCCGTCGATCAAGACGGTCTCAACGTTGTAGCAGGGATGAAGCTCTCGCCCCGTGCAAAGCTGGCCTATGTAACACCGGCCAATCAATTTCCGCTGAGTGTCACCATGTCCGCCGATCGCCGCATGGAGTTGTTGAACTGGGCCGTGGGTGCGGGAGCATGGATCGTCGAAGACGAGTACGACGCCGAGTACCGCTACCACGGTCGTCCTGTAGCTGCTCTGCAAAGCCTTGATCGCTCAGGATCCGTCATTTATGTTGGGACCTTCACCAAGATGCTCTTCAATGCGTTGCGTCTGGGTTTCATGGTGCTGCCGCAACGGCTGGTTGGAGCCTTTGAAGCCGCCAGAAGCTTTGTGGACCGTCACCCTCCGACGCTCGATCAGGCGATTCTCGCCGAATTCATCACGGAGGGTCACTTCGGCCATCATGTACGCAGAATGCGCCAGACCTACTCCGAGCGGATGGAGATATTGAAGGAATCAGCAGACAAGGACTTGGATGGTCTGCTCGATGTGACTGCCGCTGCTGCAGGCATGCGGACTGTAGCGTGGCTCAAGGCAGGAACATCGGACAAGGTTGCAGCCGAGCGAGCCAGCCAGCTCGGACTCGAGGTCATGGCCTTGTCGGCATTCACTTTTCAGCAGAAACAAAGGCCTGCCCTGATACTGGGCTTTGCCGGGTGCAATCCCGACGAGCTTCGCCGCGGCGTATCGGTATTGGCGACAGCCCTGCGAGGCTCTCCCGCGCTACGATAGAGTCCGAGGAGATTTATCATGCAACCGCAAGTAGGCGAACTCGTAGAAAACTTCACCCTGCCCGATCAGGATGGGAACACCATCAACCTCACCGACTTCGCCGGCAAGCCCGTCGTACTCTTCTTCTATCCGAAAGCCGATACGCCCGGCTGCACGATCGAAGCCTGCGGCTTCCGCGATCACTTCGCCAAGCTCCAGAAGGCAGGTGTCGTCGTCCTTGGCATCTCTCGCGATACGGTGAAGGCCCAGAAGAAATTCGCCGACAAGTACGACCTGAAATACCCCTTGCTCGCTGACGCCGATCAAACGATCGTCAACCGCTTCGAGCTCGTCAAGCCGAAGACGATGTACGGCAAGCTGGTCAGCGGCGTTGAACGCACAACCTTCGTCATCGGCCCTGATCAGAAGCTGTTGCACGTCTTCCATAAGGTCAAGCCGGAAGGCCACGCCGAGGAAGTTTTGGCGCTATTGAAGAAGTAACGATGATTGCCCCAACCATCCCTGAAGATCTGGTGCTCGGCGCAACTGTGGCCGCTGCGGCGGCGTTCGTCGTGACCAACGCCGCCCTTCGGCCTGGGTCCCAGCTCTTCGGCAGCACTTTGGTCGCGGGCAGGAACCCTCAGGAAGTAGCCCTCACCTATGACGACGGCCCGAACGACGACGCGACCGGCGAGTTGTTGAACCTGCTGGCGCGTCACAATGCCCGTGCCACCTTCTTCATGATCGGGCGCTTCGTACGGCAGCGGCCCGAGATCGTCCGCGCGGTGCAGGCTGCCGGCCACCTCATCGGTAACCATACTGAGACGCATCCGTGGCTTGCCTGGCAATCTGCGCGTGTGATTCGTGAAGAGTTGCGCACCTGCAACGAGGCGCTGGAAGATGCGCTTGGCGCTCCTGTACGCTACTTCCGCCCACCCCATGGAGCTCGTCGTCCGGCAGTTATGCGTATTGCCCGCGAACTCGGCCTGACAACGGTGCAGTGGAATGTAATGGGGTTCGACTGGGAGCCTATCGGTGCCGACGGCATCGTGCGCCACGTAGACAGGGGACTGGCCCGCGCGCAGAGGCGTGGGGTTGGCGCGAACATCCTGCTACATGACGGCTATGACCAGGCGATGGGAACAGACCGCAGTGCCACAGTGAAGGCAACAGGTGCCTTGCTGGAGCGCTTTAGCAGAGAAGGCAAGCGTGTCGTTACAGTCGACGCATGGGGATAGCAAAAAAATGAGGGATATGGTGCACCCGAGAAGATTCGAACTTCTGACCTACAGCTTCGGAGGCTGCCGCTCTATCCAGCTGAGCTACGGGTGCACTGCTTAAGCGTAGCATAGGGGCATTATGAACTCACTCCGCACCGCCCTCCTCGCAGCCGTTTTTGCCCCGCTCACCCTCATGGGCGTGGCCCAAGAGCCTCTTGCCTCTCCCGCAGCTACCGCCGAGACCACCCTCGCGGGCCAGTCAGTCACCATCCATTACAACTCGCCTGCAATTCGCGGACGCAAGATCATGGGCGGACTCGTTCCTTATGGCCAGGTCTGGCGTACCGGCGCAAACCCAGCGACGACCCTCATCACCGCCACCGGCCTGAAGATTGGCACGCTGGACGTTCCCGCCGGTACATACACCATCTACACACTGCCTGCCGCTCCTGGTACTCCATGGTTGCTGATCGTGAACAAGCAGACCGGTCAGTGGGGAACCGAGTACCACCAGGAGCAGGACCTCGGCCGCACGCCGCTGCACTTCGACAAGCTTTCAGCGCCGCAGGAATCCATGAGCATCAGCTTCGAGAAGACAACCGCACACTCAACCGAACTGCATGTGAAGTGGGAGACGACAGACGAGTGGGTGAAGGTCGAAGCAGCGAAGTAGCTGTACCTGACTGAAACAGAAAGGCCTGCTCCTAGGAGCAGGCCTTTTGCTGTTTTCTATCCGTCGTTACCACTCTTTCGCCGCGGTATCCGGTGTGAGCTGCGTCGAAGCCACTGGGGCTTTCCAGCGCAGGATTGGCTTGCGCGCGGCGGTGGTCTCATCCAGCCGCTGTAGCCGTGTGGAGTGCGGAGCGTTCTGCACCAGCTCAGGATTCTCCTCGGCCTCGCGTGCAATCTGCTTCAGCGCATCGATCAGCAGGTCGAGCTCTTCGCGCGACTCACTCTCCGTTGGCTCGATCATCATTGCGCCGTTGACCACGAGAGGGAACGAGACCGTGTACGCATGGAAGCCGTAATCGATCAGCCGCTTGCCCATATCGCCGGTCTTGACGCCGTTCTTGGCCTGCAGTTTGTCGCTGAACACGACCTCATGCAGGGATGGCGACTTGTACGGCAGTTCGAAGGTGCCTTCGAGCTTGGCACGGATGTAGTTCGCGTTGAGCACGGCGTCTTCGGTCGTCTGGCGCAGGCCATCGGGACCGTTGGCGAGGATGTAGGCCAGAGCGCGAATGAACATGCCGAAGTTGCCGTACCAGGCGCGCACGCGTCCCACCGACTGCGGACGGTTGTAATCCAGGCCCAGCGAGCCGTCGGGGTTGGTCTTGACGACAGGCGTTGGCAGAAACGGCTCAAGGATCTTCTTGCAGGCGACCGGTCCCGAACCCGGACCACCACCGCCGTGCGGCGTCGAGAAGGTCTTGTGCAGGTTCAGGTGCATTACGTCCGCGCCAAAGTCGCCGGGCCGCGTCTTGCCGCACAGAGCGTTCATATTCGCGCCGTCCATGTAGAGCAGCGCGCCCTTCGCATGCAGAATGTCCGCAATCTTGTGAATATCGCTCTCAAAGACGCCGATCGTCGAAGGATTCGTAAGCATCAGGGCGGCGACATCCCCATCGACCATCCGCTCCAGTTCGGCAAGATCGACCATGCCCTGGGCGTTCGACTTGAGGTTTGCCACCTGGTACCCGCACACTGCTGCAGTAGCGGGATTCGTCCCGTGCGCGGAGTCGGGGATGAGCACCTTCTTGCGCGGATTCCCCTGCGACTGATGATAGGCGCGCGCCAGCAGGATGCCGGTGAACTCACCATGTGCTCCGGCGGCAGGCTGCAAGGTGATCGTGTCCATGCCGGTGATCTCGATGAGGCAATCGGACAGGAGCTTCATAATACCCAGCGCGCCCTGGCTCAGAGATTCCGGCTGATAGGGGTGTGCCTCTGCCAGCCCTTCAAGTCTCGCCACGGCCTCATTGATACGCGGGTTGTACTTCATGGTGCAGGAGCCCAGCGGATACATGCCGAGGTCGATCGCATAATTCCATGTAGATAGACGCGTAAAGTGACGGATGATCTCTATCTCCGAAAGCTCGGGCATCGCGCCGAGATCGTCGGTGCGTACGGTGTTGCCCAGAAGGGAGGCGGCATCCACCGCAGGCACATCGAGCTGCGCGAGACGATAGCCCTTCTTGCCGGACGAGGACTTCTCGAAGATCAGGTCTTCGTTCTGATTGACGTGCGTGGTTGCCTTAATGGGTGTTCCAACAAATTTATCTGACATGCCTACCGCCTTAACTCGTATCTCGAAACTCACGACTCGAAACTAGAAATCCTCTTCGTCCAAGCCACTGCCGTCAGCGGAATAACTTCCAGCCTCCGGTCCATCTAAATCTTCTTCACGCAGACCCAGCGCAATGACCGTACCGCTTTCGAACTCGATTGTCAGCGACTCCATCTCTTCCAACGCGGCCTTTGCGACTGTCTCGCCGATCTGCGCGCAGAGGGCGTTGCGATACTCCGGCTCGCCGAAAGCGATGCTGAAGTCCGCGAGCAGCACGTGCGGCCATGCGTAGAGAGTGACCAGGGGCCCTTCGAAGCGCAGACGGACGTAGTCGGCGACGAACTCGACCGCCGTTAGTTCCTGACCTTCGATCTCGGTGATGTCCATTACGCTTCCGTTCTTTGTGTTTAGGAGTAGCGCGGGGCTTTAGCCCCGCAAACCATCTCCGAAAAGCAAAAGCTAAAGTGCGGTGGCTGCTGTGTCGATCTGGGCCTTGGTCGTAAGCTCCGTTGCACACCACAGCGTCGCGTTCTCGCCAAGCTCGGGATACCACTTCGCCAACGCGAGGCCGCCGATGATTTGTTTGTCGAGCAGCTTTGCATTCAGCTGCTCTGCCGATTCTGTAGACGCTAAAACGAACTCGTGGAAGCGGGGTGCACCGTCGAATTTTGTCGTCGCACCAGCCGCAACCAATGCACTGCGCAGATACGCTGCTTTCGCGAGGTTCTGTTCCGCGAGTTCGCGCAGGCCCTGTTTGCCGTAGACGGTCAGGAAGATCGTCGTCATCAGCGCGACCAGCGCCTGGTTGGTGCAGATATTCGATGTCGCCTTCTCGCGGCGGATATGCTGTTCGCGTGTGCTCAGTGTGAGCACGAAGCCCCGCTTGCCGTTCTTGTCTTTGGTCTCGCCGACAAGGCGGCCGGGCATCTGGCGCAGGAACTTTTCCTTGCACGCGATCACACCGCAGTAAGGTCCGCCAAAGCCCACAGCCACGCCAAAGCTTTGCGCCTCGAGCGAGACGATATCAGCTTCTACCGGGGCTTTCACGATACCGAGAGAGACAGCCTCCGCGATCGAAACGATCAGCAGAGCGCCCTTTTTGTGGGCGATTTCGGCGATAGTTGCCACATCCTCAATCGTGCCGAAGAAGTTCGGCGATTGAATGAGCACACAGGCGGTATCGTCGGTAATTGCGGCGTCCAGCGCCGTGAGATCGACCCGGCCTGTCTCGGCGACATAGCCAACTTCCGTTGCCGGAATGCCCTGATGCTGTGTTGCAGTATGCAGTACTTCGCGGTATTCCGGGTGAACGGTCCGGGCTACGACGGCGCCATTGCGGCCTGTCACGCGTACAGCCATCATCACGGCTTCCGCGGCGCCCGTCGAACCGTCGTACATCGAGGCGTTGGCGATCTCCATGCCGGTGAGTTCGCAGATCATCGTCTGGAACTCGAACATGGCCTGGAGCGTGCCCTGGGCGATTTCGGGTTGATAAGGCGTGTAGCTGGTGAGGAACTCGCCGCGCTGCACGAGCGAATCGATGATCACCGGCCGGTAGTGCCGGTATGCACCCGCGCCGAGGAAGCTCGCATAGGGCTTGCTCGCGGGCTGCTGAACCAACTGGTTAAATTCGCCGCTCGCGATATTCCCTGCAAATGCGCGAAAACGGTCCAGCACCTCGGACTCCGAGTGCTGACGCGGGATATCGAGGTCACGAGTCAGGCGGTATTCAGCGGGGATCGTCTCAAAGAGATCTTCGATGGAGGAGACGCCGATGGCTTCGAGCATTTCTGTGCGGTCGGCGGGAGATTTGGGGAGATAGCGCATGGGAAGGGAACTTTCTGGAGCCTGATATGTCTTCGCGAAGCCTCTTCATGGCGAGACGATACGACTGCCATGAAGAGGCTTCGCGGATCTTTTCTAGAAATTAGTGACCGGTCTCTTCGGAGACGAATTTTTCGTACTCTGCGGCGGAAAGCAAGGCGTTTCCGTCGTCGTCGCTGGTCAGTTTGAGCTTGAGGAGCCAGGTGTCGTTCGCGGCAGTGTTGATGGTCTCGGGCTCGTCGTTGAGCGACTCGTTGATCTCGGTGACGGTGCCAGTTACGGGCGAGTAGAGTTCGCTGACGGCCTTAACCGACTCCACGGATCCGAAGGAGTCACCGGCAGTAAGCTCCTGGCCTACCTTGGGCAGTTCAACAAAGACGATATCGCCCAGCGAGCTCTGCGCGTAGTCGGTGATGCCGACACTGCCGGTGTCGCCATCGATTGCGAGCCACTCGTGCGACTTCGCGTAACGGTACTTTTCGGGATAAGACATTTGAGGTTCTCCGAAGAAGATTGTAGAGGATTGCTGAGGGTGAGGCCGCGCTGAAAACTAGGATAGTGGCGCGGTAATCGGCGCTGCGACGGCCTTAGGGCGTTTGTAGAAGGGGGTTGGGACAACCACCGCCTTCACCAGTTGGCCACGAATCTCGACCGCGAGCTCGGTACCGACCTCCGTATAAGCCACGGGTACGTAGGCCAGAGCGATGTTTTTCTTGAGAAATGGGGCAGGGGAGCCCGAAGTGATCTCTCCGATGCGGGTTCCGTCGAGGGTGGCGACCGGATAGCCGTCGCGTCCGATGCCGCGGTCGACCATCTCCAACCCAACCAGCCGGCGAGCCGGGCCACCGCTGTTTTGTACCTCGAGCAGTGCCTCCCGCCCGACGAAGTCCGTCCCCTTGTCCAGCTTGCAATACCGGCCAAGATTCGCCTCGAAGACGTTGATCGTGTCGGAGATCTCGTGCCCGTAGAGGGCCATGGAGGACTCCAGGCGCAGCGTATTCCTTGCGCCGAGCCCGCAGGGGATGATCCCGAACTCCTCGCCGGCGGCGAGCACCTCGCCCCACACCCGCGCGCTGGTCGGCTCGTCGGAGGGGATATAGATCTCGAAGCCGTCCTCGCCGGTGTAGCCGGTGCGGGCGATCATCACGTTGTGGCAGCCGCAAACCTGTCCCCAGGTGAACCAGTAGTTCTTGATCGGGGTGAGGTCAACGCCGGTCAGCTTTTGCAGGGTCGCTTGTGCCTTCGGGCCCTGGATCGCGAGCTGCGTGTAGTAGTCGGAAAAGTCGTTGACATGAACGCCGCTCATGCCGCCGATGACCTGCCGCACCCACTGCACGTCCTTCTCCCGGGTGCCGGCGTTGATGACGATGAGGTAGTCGTTGTCGCCGAGCTTATGCAGAACGACATCGTCGACGAAGGTCCCGTTCGGATACAGCATCGCGGAGTAGTGCGCCTGTCCGGTCTGGAGCTTGCTGGCATCGTTCATCAGCAGCTTCTGCACAGCGGCCAGCGAGTTTGGCCCGCGTAGCTGAATATCGCCCATATGCGAGACATCGAAGAGGCCGACTGCGGTGCGCACGGCCATATGTTCTTCGATCAGTCCGCGATACTGAACGGGCATATCCCAACCGCCAAAGTCGACCATGCGCGCCTTATGCGCGTGGTGAGTGGCGTGAAGGGCGGTACGGCGGAGAGCGGAGGGGGTTTCGGTCGTGGTCATATGTCTGTCCTTAGGATGCACCAGAGCGCGCAGTTCGCGCGAGGCAACTGTCTACGATAGCAAACCTCAGGCATAGCCTCAGGAGCGCTGCCCCAACCTAATGGGCCGGCGATACGACGGCTTTCAGGTCGTTCAGCAGGGCAGCGATTCCATCATCGAAGTTGCGATCATGCGTCTTCTGTAAGTATGCGACATCGACGGATTCGGTAAACGTCCACAGGATGTAATGGGTCGGCCGATCGTAGATCACAAGCCGAAACATCGGCAGCGGATCGGCCGCACCCTTTACCTTGGCTCCCTGGTTGTCTCCAAAGGCAGGTCCTTTGGGCGCTACCAGTTGAATCTCGAAGACGAGGTCAGCTTCAGCTGGGCTTGTCTTCAGGGAAAACGTTTTATCTGCCGCCAACGCCATATAGAGCGCGGTATAGGGCCGCGCCGTGTCGCCGCTGAAGGGGTGAGGGAATAGTCCGCTGTCGGCGCCTGCGTTGGAGACAAACACGCTCTTGCCCGCAAGCAGTGGCGCCGGTACGGGAGGCCGGTTTGGAAGCTGTTGGGACTGTATCGCGCCGGGTAGAAGCAGGAACGAGAGTAGAAGCACGGAACGAAGCCGCATGATGGTGTCCTTTTTAGCAGCAAGGAGTGTCGTCTGTCTGCTAGGCAAGAGACGTGGGATTTTTACAGTTGGTCTCTTGGGAAAGATATTCGGTGAACCAAACCTACCCCTGGGACCGTGACTGCGTAATTAGGCCCCTTTGCTTTTCTAGTTGTCATTCCCGGAGGGAATCTGCTTCTTTCTTTGCTGGTAAGAAGGTTGTGGCTATACGAACCAACAGCAGATTCCCTGCGGGAATGACAACCAGAAAAACAACAACAAAAGCAAGAAGACCTCTCTGCTCCCGTTGGTTGGTCGAAATGGCAGCTTTTGGAGGGGGTTCGGGAGAGATTCTTCAGTAGAACTGTAGTACTAGCGTCGCTGCCGGCGGCTCGCGCGCACGAAGCTGCTGACGGAGAAGTACGCGAAGACCAGAAACACGGCCAGGTAAAAGTAAGCCTTGTGAGCTTCGGGTGTGATTGGCGACGCTTTGAAGCTGTTGCGCAGCCGCCACACGCCTTGCGCCAGGAACAGCGCAAACAGCGCGAAGAAGGTGCCTGTTACCTCCAGCCAGAGAACACTGGAAAACCGTTTCACGGGAGTCAGTACGGACTGACCGAGGCCACGTGCATGGGTTCTGGCATTTTTTTTCACTTCGGCAACGGTGCGGTAGGCCTCTGCGACCTGGGCTATGGGGGAAGGTTGAGGGGTTGTATTTGCAGGGGTGGGCTGTGTCGCTCGCTGCGAAGTCCCAGCCGAAGGATTTGGCGCTGTGGCTGCGTCGACGGCACTGATTAGCGTCTTTGTGGCGTGGCGCGCGCCGTAGCCAAGAGCGCGACCGAGGCGAACCCTGTCCATGGCCCAAGTGTATCGTGCCCCCACCTGTTGCCGCGAAGCGCGAAGTCCACGCCTTGCATCCAACGGCATATGGCGTCTGTCGATGGGGAAGATGAGAGTACGGGAAGCCTGAAGAAATGGGCCTGGTTGGTGGGAGGGCTGTGCGCCGCTGCGGCGGGGTTCCTGGTGTGGGGACCAAAGCGCGTCAAGCCGGTCCAGGACCTGGCGCATCGCCTTGAAGAGGCCTGGGAAGAGCACGACGAAGGCCAGGATATAGAGATCTAAAGGCCACCTGGTAAATCATGTTTTGCGACACCGCCGACATCGGCGTAATCTTGAGGGCAGTTGCACCCGCTGCTGCCGTTCCCAAAAGGTTGGTTTTGGGAATACCCGGTGCGTGGTCAGGGCATTCTGAACGAAGCCGGGAGGTGGCATTGAATCAACAGGTCAAGGATCTTATCCAAAAGTTAGGCGAAGCGATTCACGAGTCGGTAGCTGAATCGGAAGCGATTGCGGGCGTGGTCCGCGAGATACGCGAGCAAGGCTTCGACGTGATCCTGATGCTGGAAGCGACCATCGGCTTGAACGAGGTCGATGATGACGACGAAACGGCAGAAAACGACGAAGGCAATGAGGCGGCGCACGGTCCTTTTACGCGCAACGATCTAACCTTCCTGAAGTCTTTGCGCATCACAACAGAGGAGCATGAATCGGGCTCCAGCAGCGACACTGGTAGTGGTGGGCCCGACGGTGCATAACTGCATCTGCCTCAATGTTTTGACCGTGTGCTAGACTCGTCGCCAGTTTTGCGTCTTGTGAGATTAAATGCACTTTGGGAGAGGTAAAGGGAGTACATGAGAGATACGTTGGGTGTATTGCTCGCCGGTGGGGCGGGCGAGAGATTGTTTCCCTTGACTCGCGACCGTGCTAAACCAGCGGTACCTTTTGCGGGGCAGTACCGCATCATCGACATCACACTTTCGAACTGCATCAACTCCGATCTTCGTCACGTCTACATCCTGACGCAGTACAAAGCGCTGTCGCTGAATCGCCATATTCGCGAGGGGTGGGGGCCGGTAGTCGCGAGTGAACTGGGCGAGTTCATTGAGATTCTGCCGCCGATGCAGCGTGTCTCCAAGAGCTGGTACCAAGGCACGGCCGATGCGGTCTTTCAGAACATCTACTCCATCGGCTCCGAAGAGCCAAACTATGTGTTAATTCTCTCCGGCGACCACATCTACAAGATGAACTACGCGCTGATGAGGCAGCAGCACATCGAATCGGGCGCGGATGTAACGATTGCCACCCTGCCGGTGAACCCGGATCAGGTCTCTCAGTTCGGCGTTGTCGAGGTCGGCAAGAACGCTGAAGTTGCAGGCTTCGTCGAAAAGCCGAAGGAGACGAATATTCGGTCCCCTTTCAACCCTGACATGGTCGATGTCTCGATGGGCATCTATCTCTTCAACACGGACGTGTTGATTCCCGAGTTGATGAAGGACGCCGAGGACCCGAACTCCAAGCACGACTTCGGCCACGACATTCTGCCAAAGCTGCTGGGGCGTTACAAGATACACGCCTATAACTTCGTCGATGAGAACAAGCAGCGCGCGCTCTACTGGCGCGATGTGGGAACCCTGGAGGCCTACTACGAGGCCAACATGGACATCGCTGCGGTGGCGCCAACCTTCAACCTCTACGACAAGGCGTGGCCGATGCGTACGCGGGCCTATCAGTACCCGCCGGCCAAGTTCGTCTTCGGGGAACCCGGTCGCACAGGTATGGCGATCAACTCGATCGTCAGCGCCGGCTCCATCGTCTCAGGCTCGGTGGTGCGCAACTCGGTGCTTTCGCAGGATGTGCGTGTGAACAGCTATGCGGATGTCGATTCCAGCATCATCTTCTCGCACGTCAACATCGGCCGCCACTGCCGTATTCGGCATGCCATCATAGACCGCGACGTGCATATCCCGGATGGCACGGTCATCGGCTACGACCCCGCCGAAGATAAGAAGAACTACTTCGTCACTCCCAGCGGCCTAACCGTCGTCACGCGCGACTACTCGGTCTATGAGAACCCGGTTTCGACGGATTTCAAGCAGGTGAGCGAAGGCTGGTAAAGACAGTGACCAGTGTTAAGTGACAAGTGATAAGTAAAAGCTAAGCGGCGCGGAATGAATATCGTTCCGCGCCGCTTTTGTCTTACTACTTGTCACTTACCACTGGTCACTTATTCACTGCCTTTATCTCTTTCCGAACTTATAGACCAGTCCCGCCGAGATCGAGAAGAACTCGCGGGTCTCCGTTCCGAAGTGTTCGAAGATGAGATCGGGCTGCAGGCGTACGGCTACGCGCGGTGCATAGTTGAAGTCGATGCTGCCGCCTACTGCGCCAAAGGGAGAGGTGCTGTTGCAGTAGAGTCCCAGATTTCCGATCTGGCCGGGCTGCTGCTGTGACGGGCAGGCAGAGACGGGGCTGCCTCCCGGGAAATTCGCCGTAGCGTGATCGAAGATGCCCTCTGTAGCGCCGACGAGCGCGTGATAGTCGATTGCGGCGTAACGGTTCTTCGGGCCGCGCCACTGTATGCCGCCGCTCTCAATGTTCTGCATGACGAGTACACGGTTCAGATTGGTCAATTGATTGGATCCGGGATTGGGGGAGGTAGGCGTGGTTCCAGCCTGAAAGCGATAGTCTCCCGCGATGCCGAGATGGTTGGTCAGCCAATAGGTGCCCATCAATTCGCCGCCACCCATGTTGTAGTGCTTGGGCAGGTTCTGGCCGGCCTGGCCGTTGCTGTAGCTCAGGCCGCCGTAGACCTCCCACCGATTGTCATAGCGTGGTCCGGCGTAAGGCGCCAGCGCTGGTGAGGTTACGGTGGTCGACATGGGTTTGGTCCCGGGGGCTGCAACCTGTGCCTGCAGGCTGCTGGCGCAGAAAAGGGATGTTCCTGTCAGAGTTGTCAAAATTGCCAGAACAAGCGCCGCTATCGGCGTGCGGCGCGTGGATAAAGCTGTCTGATTCGTCACGTGGAAGATTGTCCTCTACTGCCGGCGCCGGAGCGCGCTATTGTTCAAGTGCGCGCCTTCGCGGTGCGTTCCTCTAAGGATATAACGCCGGGGCATGATTTGCGGCGAATCCTGCGGATTGGATAACGCGTTAGTTTGGATCGTGGAACGGCACGGCTCCAGCGCCTGTTGTTGTCGTGCAGAAGAGGGACTTGAAGTCCGCGGCCCTGGCAGCTTGAGGCCTGTACCCTTCAAGCCGCACTCACCAAGGACTGCTGGATCGTGCGACAATGGTACGTCGCCGCCCCGTTCGACTGGGTACGGCAGCAGGGAGACTTCGTATGGGTGAACTTTTTACACCAACCCACCTGATTGTGCTGGCTGTTGTGGCTATTGTGCTCTTTGGCGGCAAAAAATTGCCGGAGCTTGGCAAGGGCCTCGGTGAAGGCCTGCGTGGCTTCAAGGAAGGCGTTAAGGGCATCACAGAAGATCCCAATGCCGCCGCCAAGACCAGCGAGGCGCCCAAGCCCGGAGACTCGCTCAAACCGCCACCGGCAGCCTAACTGGTTTTTTATCGACAACACAGGAGCGACGGTCCCCTGCGACCGTCGTTTTCTTTTTCGGTGAATGCCCGGCGTTTGCCGGGATCTCCCAAAGAGGCCATCTCCATGAAGTTGAAATCAAGCTACTTCGTAAAGCCGCACAGCAAAGTGCGGCTTTCGCGTCTCTCCACCTCTGAGACCGGCAGTTTCCACGACAAGGATGACGTGGAGCCTGTGCTCGCGAAGCATCTCGAGCAGCTTGCGGCCCTGCAGGAAGTCCTCTACGCCTCCCAGTCCAAGGCCGTGCTGATCGTGCTGCAGGGCATGGATACCGCAGGCAAGGATGGCACTATCCGGCACATCTTTTCGGGGATCAATCCTCAAGGCTGCGATGTTGCAGCCTTCAAGGTGCCGACACCGTTGGAGGCCCGGCATGAGTTTCTATGGCGCTGCCAGGCCCAGACGCCAGCGCGCGGCATGATCGAGATCTTCAATCGTTCTCACTATGAGGATGTGCTTTCCCCGCGCGTCCACGGCTTGATCTCAGACAAGGTTGCGCGCCGCCGTATGGACGATATCAACGCCTGGGAGCAGACGCTGGCGGACAACGAGGTTGTGATCCTCAAGTTCTTCCTGCACATTTCGCACGCGGAGCAGACACGCCGTCTGCAGGCGCGCATCGACACGCCCGACAAACGCTGGAAGCTTTCACCCGCCGACTTCGCCGAACGCAAATTCTGGCCGAAGTACGTTGACGCTTACGAGGACATCCTTCGCGACACCAGCCACAAGCACGCCCCATGGTTCGTGATTCCGGCGGATAACAAGTGGTACCGCAACATCGCGATCTCTCAGATTCTGGTAGACGCGATGAAGGGCCTGAAGCTGGAGTATCCGAAACCGACGTTCGATCCATCCGGCATCAAGCTGACGAAAGAGAGCGCGGATTCGGCCGTGAAGAAGATCGCGGCGCGCAAGAAACGCAAAGGCAAAGATGCCCCTGCTGCCGATGCGACTCCAGCGAGCAGCAAATAAGGGTGGGATGAGGAGAGCAACTCCTCAGAGCGTAACCATCACAACTGCGGCCACCGCCATGACCATACCTGCGATCTGCCGTCGCGTAGGCCGCTCGTGCAGCCTCCATGCCGCCAGCAGAATTGTTGACGCAGGATAGAGCGAAGCCAGCACCGCCGCCACATCCAGCCGGCCCAGGCGAGTGGCCCATACGAAGAGCATATTGCCGCCGGTATCGAGCAGCACGACAGAAAGAGCCCACAGGGCAGCGGACCTGTTGATGCGGCCTGCGTCCTTGTCTGCGGCGCCTCCGCGAAGCCACAGCACCAGCAGTGTCAGGCCGCAGGTGGTGAGGCTTCCGATACGAGCCACGGCCAGTGGCACAAAGACTCCGAGCGGGTTCGCCATGCGCAGAGCTACGAAGTAAACGCCGAAGCCGATGCCGGCAAAGATGGCGAGGCCCAGCGTCCCTCGGGCAGAGTTTCCCGTAGAAGGCCCGGCAGCGATCACCCAGATAGCGACAAACGCAAACGCAAATCCGGCCAGCCGTAGCGCGCCTGGAGCCCCTTCGAGCACCAGCGAGACCAGCGCAGGGATAGCAGCGGCCAGCAGCCCACTGATCGCGGCTGAAACACCCATCTCACCGCGTGAGAGAGCGATATAGAACGCCGTCACGGAGGTACCGCCGGCAAAGCCTGCCAGCAAACTCCAGCCGAGCAGCGCACCGTGAGGCATCGATTCATGCCGAAGCAGGATGATCGCCGCTAACACTGCAAAGCTGGTGAAGTGAGACAGCAGGATGACGCGCAACGCCGCCCGGAGCGAGCCTCCTGCGGCCTTGACGCCCATGCCGCCAGCGAAGTCACCGCCGCCCCATGCCACCGCCGCAGCAAGCGCCACCAGGGCGTTGCTTTGTATGTTCCAGTTCACAGACTTCCAGTGTCTACGGTACAGCCGAAGGCGTTACCGGCAGAGGGGTGCTGTTTCTGGGGGTTGGGAAGTAGCCATCCTTTGAGATGACCGTCAGGTCAGGCTTCATGACACGAACTTCGATCTTGCGGAACTTCTCGTCGAGGATCGGCTCGTGGCTGTAATAGCCAACCGTGTACTGATACCGTACCTGTTCGGTAATCTTGCCAAAGCTCTTCTCGATCCCGCCCTGGCGGAACTCGGGATCGGTCTGTCCACCCGTCAACGCGGTAATACGTGGCAGAACATCGTCACGCATAGTCAGTGGCAGGTGAATGCGGTCGATGAAACCTAATCCGCGAATGGCCGAGTCACCCACCAGCGTCGCAAAGACCTCGATATTGTTGGTCTGGCAGAATTTGATGACTTCTTTTTCTTTTGCAGTGCTGCCGTATTCCTTGCCGTCGGAGATCACATACACAACCCGCAGCCGGTCTTTGCCCGCGTGTGTCGTCTCAATTGCCGCAGCGAGGATCGCATCGAGCAGCGTATGGAACTCTCTGGGAGGGGTCACAAACAGGCCCTGCTGTCCGCGTACCGGAGTGGTATTGGGATCAACCTGCTGATTGTTTTTCACCGTAGTCTGGTCGAGACCGCTGCCAAAGGACATATTGGGCTCGCGTCCAACCGCCTTGGATCTCTCCAGAACGACACCCAGGCGAGCACTCTGGGCCGCTGTAAAGGTCGTCTGTTCCTTCACGCCGTTGTTGTACGTAAAGACCGAGACCTCGTCGTACGGTGCGAATGCATCTTGCAGGGCGTGCAGCGAGTTGTTGATCTTGGTCATGGTGTCGAAGGTCACGCTCTGGTCGATGACCAGCGCAACCGACATCGGAGAGGGATCGCGCCCGAACACCATCATCTGTTGACGCAGGCCATTCTCGTAGATGCGTACATCGCGCCACGTCAGCGCGGGAACCAACTGATTCTTACTGTCTTTGACGGTGAAGGGAACCGTGACGAAGTTTACGTGCACACGCAGCACCGGAATGGCATCCGCACCACGCGGCGGTGGAGCGCCCTCGTTGTCATTGTCGGGGGCCTGCGCGCTGGCCGCGGATGACGAAGGCAGGGTACTGCCGGGCGCCGTCTGGCCGTCGCTGGCAGGAGCCTCTGCCGGGGCGGATGATGCCTGCGGTGCTGGAGCACTGGGCAGTGCGGCACCCACGGGGGTGATGCTATTGAGCTGCGGCAATGCCTGAGGGCGTGGCGCGTCCGGAACGTTCTGTTGCGGAGTGCTGGGAGTGCTCTGACCCTGCATTCCAGAGCCGAAGCCCGCTCCAAAGCCCACCAGCGCCACCGTTAGCGCCCCTACCCAAACTGTCTGCTTGCCGAACACCATTAAGGTCAACCTCTTCTTGAACACGGTTGCCCGGGACCGACAGGTCACAGGCACACCCTTTGAGACTACCAGTGTGTGCGCTCCTCTGCTACATTCCGGCTATACCTCTTAATAGACTTATAGACGCACGGAAGGTACACAGTGTTGTGCTGCTGGCCTGGACGGCCCGGAACCCGGCTTCCGTTTGTGGCCCCAAGAGGCCACTTCGTCGTCTAATAGACCTATGCGACCTGTATTTCTGCGTCTTATTCCGGCTCTGACGTTCGCTCTTCTGGCCTGTGCGCCAGGTCTTCGTGCACAGGAGGCGCCCTCGCCCGACGGCCCCCCTCCGGCGAGCACGGCACCCGGCCAGCAGGAACGGGATCCCGACACCCAGACTCTCAAGGTCAACGTCAACCTGGTCGACGTCTATTTTTCCGTGCGCGATAAGTCGGGCTTCATCACCGGACTGCACCAGCAGGACTGCGGCCTGTGGGAAGACGGTCAGCAGCAGACGATCAAGAACTTCACGCAGGAGAAGAATCTTCCGCTGACCATCGGTATTCTGCTGGACACCAGTGGGAGCCAGAAAAACGTGCTGCCGCTCGAGCAGGACTCCGGCGCCCGCTTTCTGAGTGAGGTGCTGAAGCCGAAGGACGAGGCATTTTTGATCTCCTTTGATGTCAACGTCGATCTTCTGGCCGACTACACCAATAGCGCTCGCGAGCTGAAGCGCGCTATCGATAAGGCCACCATCAACGCGGCCTCCTCCAGCGCCGGTGTTCCTGGTATTGGCGGCGGCCCGTTCCCGACGAGCAACCCTCGCGGCACGTTGCTCTACGACGCCGTTTACCTGGCGGCCCATGACAAGCTCCGCATCGAAGCCGGCCGCAAGATCCTCGTGCTGCTTACCGATGGCGGCGAGAACGGCTCGCAGGAGACCCTGAAGACGGCTACGGAAGCCGCCCAGAAGGCCAATGCCATCGTCTATGTGATCCTCATCGCCGACCGCGGCTTCTATGGGGGTGGCATCACGCTGGGATCGACCGGCGCCCGGGAGATGGAGCAGTTGGCCCAGGACACCGGTGGCCGTGTCATCAATGTCGGCAACAATGGCAAGAAGCTCGAAGAAGCCTTCGACCAGATCCAGGACGAGTTACGCACCCAGTATCTGGTCAGCTATACGCCCAAGAATAAAGTCGCCGACGGCAAGTTCCGCAAGACCAACATCGACTGCGGCAAAGGGACGAATGTGCAGGCACGCAAGGGGTACTACGCGATTGTCGGCGGTGGCGACGATGAATAGCTAAGCCTCCATAGCCCCTGAATACACAGCCATTCCAGCCACGGCGTCCACGCCCATCGCATCGAGCGCGTCCACTTCGGAGCGTTCTTTGATGCCTCCGGCGACGATGAGCTGCCGGGCAGTCGTAGACCGTAACACTGCGGCAACGTCTATCGGAAAGCCCTGCATTGTGCCTTCGGTATCGACGTGCGTGTAGAGGAAGGCTGAGGTGTAATCCTCGAGCCACGTTACAGCCTCTTCGGGCGTCAGATCGACCGAATCCTTCCAGCCCTTTATCGCGACTTTGCCGTTCTTAGTGTCGACGGAGAAGCACAGCGCGTCTTCGCCAAGCGCTTTCTTCAGGCTTGCGGCGAATGCTTTGTCTACGCCCTCGCTGTTGAAGAGCGACGATCCATAGATCACGCGCTTAGCCCCGGCGTCGAGCAGCCGCTGGCCGTCCTCGGGCGTCTTGAGGCCGCCACCTACCTGGCAAGGCAGCCGCTTGCAGATCATCTCGATAAGCTCGCGGTTGTCGCCCTGCCGCATCGCCGCGTCCAGGTCGATGAGCTGCACGGTCGGGTACTTGGAGAAGCGTTCGATCCAGTAGTCGAAGTCGTCAAAGGCGAGTTTGAGTTTCTCGCCCTGCACGAGCTGCACAATGCGCCCGCCCATCAGGTCAATCGAAGGAATCAGCACGTCGTTGTTCTTGCCTTTCTTTTTGTCATTCCCCTGAGCGTAGTCGAACGGGGAATCTGTTTCTGTTTTTGGCCATTGATCTCAGCACGGCAGCCGCATCGGCACACCCGCCGCCGCAACCTCAGCCTTCAACGCCCGCGAATCCGTAATCCCAAAGTGGAAGATGCTCGCCGCCAATGCCGCATCCGCCTTGCCGGCTTTGAACACCTCGGCAAAGTGTGCGGCCGAACCAGCACCACCGCTGGCGATCACCGGAATCTGCACGGCCTCCGACACGCGCCGCGTCAGCTCGCAGTCGAAGCCGTTGCGCATGCCATCGGTGTCCATCGACGTCAGCAGAATCTCACCTGCTCCGCGCTGCTCGGCCTCGCGTGCCCAGTCGACGACGCGCAGGCCAGTCGCCTTGCGTCCACCGCTGACATACACCTCGGCATCTTCTACGCCGTGCTCGCCGCGTCGGGCATCGATTGCGACGATGACCGCCTGCGCGCCGAAGCTGGAACCGATCTCGCCGATCAACTCTGGCCGCGCGATGGCTGACGAGTTGATGCTGACCTTGTCGGCACCTGCATCGAAGACAGCCGCTGCATCTTCCGCGGAACGAATGCCTCCGCCTACGGTGAACGGCACGAAGAGCGATGCTGCCGTGCGTTTCACGGTATCGAGCAGCGTGCCGCGTCCCTCGTGGGTGGCCGTGATGTCGAGCAGCACAATCTCATCGGCTCCCGCAGCCGCGTGGCGATGCGCCAGCTCCGCCGGATCGCCCGCATCGACGATATCGACGAACTGAATGCCCTTTACGACGCGTCCGCCTCTTACATCCAAACACGCGATAATACGTTTCGTTAGCACAGTTCAGCCTTTGCTTTTCTTTCTGTCATTTCAGCAGGGAATCTGCTTTTGGTTAGCGGCACAAATTACGAACTCACGCTCATATCCATAACCGGGCACTTTGCCGCCGCAGCCTCGTTGCCGCCGACGCGGCCAAAGCCAAAATCATCGGTCCCAAGAAAGCTCATCTTGTGGTGACGAGCCATGCCGCTGAGGTCGTTATGCACCATGTGCATCGCCATCTGGATGGCATGCGCCGAATCCGCGCCGCCAGCGGGAGTGATGTGCTCACGGCCCAGCGCGCTGATGCGGTAGGGGCATGCCCAGCCCTTGCCTTCGATGTGAAAGGGTTTGCCGAAGCCAACGGTCAGGGTTGCGGTGTGGCCTTCGTGTTCGATATCGAGAAAGCGTTCGGCGATGGTCTCAAACGGCACGAGATCCATGCCGGTCCAGTTTGCCGCCAAGTCTGGCTTCACCATTTCCACCGTGCCCTGCGAGATGTGTGTCGTGTCGCTAATCATGATGAGCCTCCTGCTACTGCGTTGCGGATCGATGCTAAAGCGCGAGAAAGTTCTTCAGTACGCGCAGGCCGGTTTCGGCCGACTTCTCAGGGTGAAACTGTACGCCCATTACGTTGTCACGTTCCACGGCTGCCGTGAATGCACCGCCGTAGAGTGTTGCTGCAGCGGTATCTGGCGAAACCGGAGCGCGCCATGAGTGTGTGTAGTACACAAAGCTTCCCGGTGTAACGCCCGCAAGCAGTCGCGAGTCTTCGCGCACATTTTCCAGCGAGTTCCAGCCCACATGTGGCGACTTCAGCTCGGCTCCCTCGAAGACAGCAGGGAAGCGTTCACACTGGCCGCTGAAGTGGCCTAGGCCTGCGGTCTCTGGCGCTTCGGTCGAGCCGACATACAGCCATTGCAATCCCACGCAGATGCCAAGAAACGGCGTGCCCTTTGCGACAGCCTCTCGCGTAGCCTGCGTCAGGCCGAGATCGGCGAGCAGTTGCGTCGACTGAAAGTGCCCGACGCCGGGCAGCACGATCTTGTCTGCTCGAAGTACATCTTCGGGCTTTTGCGTGACGACGATATCGTCAGCGCCAAGATGCCGCAACGCCTTTACGACGCTCGTCAGATTGCCCGCTTTGTAGTCGATGACAGCGATCATAGTGTTTTTCTTACGTTTCTTTCTGCCATTCCGCAGGTCCGCCTATCTCGATTTACTCCGCTTGGCTGCAAGCTTCGGCCAATACTGAAACTCGTCCACGTAGAGCTCAGCTTCGAGGTCGGCTGCACGCTGCTGTATCCGTGTCTGGGCATCCGTAATCGCCTTGTTGTAGATTGCGGGGCCGATCTCTTCGACGAAAAAATCCAGCAACAGACCAGCCGGTAATTGTCCGATCGGCTCAGGCATGTTCACCTCGAAGTACTGTTGGATCGAGGCGATGGCATCTTTTCGCGCCCGTTCCGCAAGCTCGATCTTCACAGCAGCCCCTTCGTGCTTGGCAGCAGCTCCCGCATCCGCTCATCGCGCGAGCACGCACCGCGCATGGCTCGCGCGAATGCCTTGAAGATCGCCTCGATCTTGTGATGGTTGCTGCGGCCATACATCGTCTTCACATGCACGTTGGCCTTCGCGCCGCGGGCGAAGCCGTCGAAGAAGTCCGCGACGAGTTCGCTCTGCAGGTCGCCTACAACGGGTACTGTTACCTGGTCGTCGACGACATACGCCACGCGCCCCGAGAGATCGACTGCAGCCACGGCGAGCGTCTCATCCATCGCCATGACGAAGTAACCGGCACGCAGGATGCCCTTCTTATCGCCCAGTGCCTCGGCAAATGCCTCACCCAGCGCTATGCCGACGTCCTCGACGGTATGGTGCTGATCCACATCGAGGTCACCCACGCACTTCAGTTGCAGATCGAATCCGCCATGCCGCGTAAACAGTTCGAGCATGTGGTCGAAGAAGCGAATGCCTGTCGAGACCGTATAGCTGCCCTGTCCATCGACATTCAACCGAAGGGAGATCTTCGTCTCCGTCGTATTGCGCTCAACGACGCCGATGCGTTCGTCGTTCCCCGGAACCACACCTAACTCCTGTACGAGATCACTCATGCTCGTGCCCTGCCTTCCTCGGGTGTCCACCCAATCTCTGCCAACGACTCGCGCAATGCCGCGATGCCGCGCGTTACATGTTCCTCGACGCCAATGGTGATGCGCACATAGCCATTGCAACCCGGATCGGTCGAGCGATCGCGCAGCAGTACGCCGCGCTTCCGCATCGCGGCTACAAGCTCTTTGTGCTTCGTCCCAATATCCATCAGGATAAAGTTCGAAGCACTCGGCCATGTCCGCACGCCGAGCTCCTCAAGAGCGGTAAATACTCGCTCGCGTCCCTGATGCACCTGAAGGATGTACCAGTTCAGGTAGTCCTCATCGGCAAGCGCTTCGGGCAGTACGGCAAGTGCAACGCCGTTCACGTTATAGGGCGAGCTCACCTTGCGCAGAAAACCAATCAGCCGGGCATCACCGACCACCATGCCTATGCGCAGATTTGCCAGCCCATAGGCCTTGGAGAACGTGCGCGCGACAATCAGGTTCGGCACGCTGCCAACATCGCCGAGAGTCGTCTCGCCGTGGAAGTGGAAGTATGCCTCATCGACCATCAGCACGGCCTGCGGGGCGGCAGCGGCAATTGCGAGCAGATGTTCGCGGCTCACGGTCGCGCCGGTCGGATTGTTCGGCGAAGCGACGATGATCAGCTTGGTCTTCGGCGTGATCGCCGCAAGAAATCGCTCGAAGGGAAATGTCAGAGTGTCGTCGGTCTGTACCTTGCGCAGGCCGGAGGTCATCATGCTGATCGACACGTCATACATAAAGAACGTGGGCGTGCAGATCAGCGCCTCATCGCCTTCGTCGAGAAACGCGCAGGCCATCAGGTGAATCGCCTCGTCGACGCCGTTGGTCAGAAGGACTTGATCTACATCGAGTCCGAAGTGTGTTGCGACGATCCTCTCGACCGGCTGGCGCTCCGGGTAGATCGTCAGTCCTTCGCTGGTCAGCTTCTGTAACTTCGCAAATACGCGGGGGCTTGGCGAATTGGTGTTCTCGTTGAAGTCCAGCCGTAGAGCGTCGCGACCGGCGAGAGGCGGGTGATACTCCGGCATCGCCAGCACAGCTTTGCGCGGTTGTACCGTTGCGGTTTTCAGGTCGTCCATCGTTAAGGTGCTCATCTCATCCTCACACGCACGCTTTCGGCGTGTCCTACTAAACCTTCTGCTTCGGCCAGCGCAATCGTATGCGGACCAACCTCGCGCAAGGCCTCGCGTGTGTATTGCTGCACGGTAATCACCTTCACGAAGTCGAGCACGCTCAGGCCGCCGCGCACACGGCCATTGCGGCCGGTGGGCAGCACATGGTTCGGTCCGCTGATATAGTCGCCCATCGACTGTGGTGTGTGGTGCCCGATAAACACCGAGCCGGCATTCTTCACCCAGCGCAGATCGGCGCCTGCATCCACGGTTAGGTGCTCGGGCGCAAGGCGGTTGGTCAGCACCTGCGCTTCTTCTACTGTCTTGGTGACGAATGCAAATCCCTGCGCTGCCAGTGAGGCCTGAGCAATCTCGTTGCCCTGAGCCTGGCGCTTTGTCTCGAGCGCGACCTCTTCGGCTAAATCCTGTTTGCTTGTGATGAGCACGGCCAGCGCCTCAGGATCGTGTTCGGCCTGCGCCACCAGATCTGCGGCTATACCGCTTGGGTCGCCGCTTTCACTGGTCACTACGATCTCTGTCGGTCCTGCCGGCATGTCGATGCCGGTCTCCTGCGAGACCGCAATCTTCGCTGCGGTCACATACAGATTGCCCGGTCCAACAATCTTGTCGACGGCGCCGATCGTCGGGGTTCCAAAAGCCATCGCCGCGATCGCCTGTGCGCCGCCCACGCGATAGAACTCCGTCACTCCCGCGAGATAAGCCGCCGCCATCGTCTCGCGAGCGGGTTTTGGCGAGCACACCACGATGCGCTCTACGCCCGCTACCTGCGCTGGAGTTACGGTCATCAACAGCGTCGAGGGCAGGGGATAGCGCCCCCCGGGAACGTAGCAGCCTACCGAGCCCAGCGGCCGCACGATCTGTCCGACTTCCATGCCGTCCGAAGGACGAAAGCTCCAGGCGCGTGGCAACTGCTTCTCCGCGAAGGTGCGGATGTTGGCCTGTGCCAACCGCATCGCCGCTTTCAGCTCTTCGCTTGTGGCCTCCCACGCCGATCGCATCTCCTCGCGGCTCACCAGCAGTGGCTGGTCATCCGCTAGTCCATCGAAGCGTGCTGCGTATTCCCGCAACGCAACATCGCCGCGCTCGCGTACTGCTGCAAGAATCTCGCGGACCACACCATCGACCTTGGCGGTATTCGCGGCGCCGCGCTGCTCGAGCTGCTGTAATGCAGCCTCCGCTGCTGGCGCGCTATCGCCGAACGTCTTCAGAATTCTCATGCCACCTCACTGCTTTTTTAATAACGCGCTTTGCGCATCTGCCGTCGTTCGCGTCGCGGGCCAGTCAGAACCACGCGCTTTGCAGCCTCTGGTCCAGCCGGATAGATACGATTCGGGTTCTTCGGGTCGATCACCACGGCGAGCCGCACACCGGCAGTGATCTTCTGCCCCGGCTCTACCCGCGAGTGCAGTGTCACCGAACGATTGCTGCCGCCGGGCTCCTGAATCCACATGGAAATCTTCATCATCGGTAAGGTCCTGCCGAACCGCTTCATAGGCTCCGCGGAAACCACTGTGGCATACACAGCCACGCCTTCACGTTCCGCCCTCTGCTGCCGCCAGCGCTGAAAAAAGTACAGCACGGCCGGCGTCGCGGCGGCCAAAAACAGGAGTGTCCAAATTGCAATCTTCATCAAATGCCTTTCTTGTGCAGCGCTAGAGCTGTTCGCGTATTTCTTGTGCAACGGATGGTTCCTGCAAGCTCCGTTTTTCCTGGGGAAAAACGGCATACAGATCCGTGACTCACTCTACACCGATGGGGAACCGCTCCCACGTTCCTGCGCAACCTGCGCTGCAACCTTGCTGAGCTTTGCCAGCGCTAGTTTAGGATCGCCCCAGCCCATCGCGATGCTGTCGATCGTGAAGGTCTGTGGATCGTTTGGGTCGTAGCGGATGGGTATTGTGGCGCCTGTCTGGGAGACCACTGCCGCTTTGTCCGGGCTGCTTACTCCAACCGAAGCGCTTCCTTCATAGGGCGCGGAGCCGTCTTCCGGAAAAACAGAAAGCTGCAGCACCCATTTGCTGATGCCCTGACGGGTATAGGTCTCGGGAAGAGACTGCTGCACGGCAGAGTTGATTCTTGCCTGTCCTTTGGCTCCGGCAAACAGAATCTCATCGGCGAGCACCAGCGCATCTACCCGATTGCCGGTGCGTGGAATCGTCTGTCCCTTGGTGAACTCCGGAGGCATGATGTAGCCCGCTCGCGGTGGAGATAGCGTGTCCAGTTTCAAATACACGCGATCGCCAACGGTAAAAGGAGGTGTGCCGGGAAAGCTCTGCAGGCAGAAGACTGTCTGGCGCGGTTGCCCAATCTTCACAACATCGACCTGTACGCTTATCGAGCCATCGCCCGTGGGGGTCAAGGCGACCACATCGCCAACCGCAAGGCTTCCGGAAAACTGTGGAGGAATAGACGTCGCCAGCCGCAGGTTGTCTGCAAGGGGGTCTTTGCGCTGGAGCGCCGTGGCGTTGGCAAAGTAGACGCGGTTCGGATCCTTTGGATCTACGACGACAGCGACCATCTGGCCCAGGGCCAGACTCATACCGGGTGGGATTACTTTGCGGATGCTGCAGCGTTTTGGTGGCCCGTCCAACTGCTCCACCTCTACGTCGATCTTCATGACCGGCTGATAGTTGATCGAGGTGTGAGTGGCACTGATATCGACAATGGTGGCCATCGTCAAACGGCCTTTTAACTCGGCCCCGCGCCGGCGCCAGGCTCTCATCGCTGGAATCACGATGACCAGCGCGACGATCAGAATTAATGCAAACGTTGTCCCTAATGACATTAGACTGTCATCCTCCTTCCATCCCGCGCAGGCGGGAGCCCTGTACTACAACACAACCTTGCTCAGCGGATACTCGACAATCCCTGTGCCGCCGGCAGCCTTCAACTTCGGAATCACATCGCGCACGAGTGAGTGATCGAGAATCGTGTTCAGCGCGACCCATTCGGGATCCTGCAGATGCGAGATCGTCGGCGAATTCAGTGCCGGCAGTACGCCCAGTACTTTGTCGAGATCGGCTCGGCGCACGTTCAACATCAGGCCGACCTGGATCTGCGCGGCCATCGCACCGTTTAACATCAGCGAGAGGGTCTCGATCTTCGTGCGCTTCCACGGATCGGTCCAGGCTGCCTTGTTGGCGATGAGCTGCGTCTCGGACTCCATCAGGGTTTCGAGGATACGCAGACGGTTCGCACGCAGGGAGCTGCCGGTCTCGGTCACTTCGACGATGGCGTCGGCCAGCGTCGGCGGCTTCACCTCGGTCGCGCCCCAGCTGAACTCCACCGTTACAGGGATATTCTTCTCCGCGAAGTAGCGCTTGGTGAACTCCACCAGCTCGGTCGCGATGGTCTTGCCCGCCAGGTCCTCGGGCTTCTGAAAGGGTGAGTCCTCAGGCACGGCGAGCACCCACTTCACACGCGTGCGGGACTGCTTGGAGTAGGTGAGCGACGTAACGCGTTCGACGTCGGATTGGTTCTCGAGCACCCAGTCGTTACCGGTCAATCCGGCATCCAGCGCACCATGTTCGACGTAGCGGGCCATCTCCTGGGCACGCACCAGCATGCACTCGATCTCCGTGTCGTCGATGGTTGGGAAGTAGCTGCGGCCACTGGCATAGATGTGCCAGCCCGCCTGTTCGAACAGCGCAATCGTAGCGTCCTGCAGGCTGCCCTTCGGAATTCCAAGCTTCAATTTATTGCTCATGTCGATTCTTCGCCTTCGCTTTTGCTCTTGCCGTTGTTTTTCTTACTGTCATTCCCGCAGGGAATCTGCTTCTGCTTTTACTTCTCGCCCAGGCCGAGTGGCTTGGTGAAGCAGCTCACCGTGCCTTCGTGGCACACCAGCCCATCGCCTTCGACCTCGACGCGGAACAGTAGCGCGTCATTGTCGCAGTCGGTTGCGGCTGAAACCACGCGCAGCCGATTGCCGCTGGTTTCACCCTTCATCCACAGCTTCGAACGTGTACGTGACCAGAAGGTTACGAAACCCGTCTCCGTAGTCTTTTGATAGCTCTCTTCGTTAAGGAAGCCGAGCATGAGCACTTCGCCGGTCTTCGCGTCCTGGACAATGCCCGCGACCAGGCCGCCGGCTTTCTCGAAATCGATCTCTGTTGCTGTCGTCATCTTTCCAAATCCTCTTATTGATCGGCTGAAGCTACCTGTCTTCTACCCGGTTGAAGCTAAATATCGCCGCGCAGCAAAAAGCCCGCTCGCGATGTGCGCGTCAGCGGGCCTGTCGTTGATCCTGTTGTGCGTTCTTGCTACTTCGCCGCACCGGACACAGCCGCCAACACGCTTTGCGCATGATGATGGTGGTGGCCACGATGGTGCAGAAGAACGGTCATTGCTTTCTACGGTATCCGTGGCGCTCGCGGATGTCAATGAAGGATTATAGGCGGAGTAGGGTAGGTTAGATCCGGAGAGAGCTGTAATTGCCGGGAAAGACTGCTATTTTGACTGAAATATAGAGCTAGTGGTCAATTCCCGGATTGCCCAGTCAGGATCGATGTGCGAATGCGGCAGACGGACCAGCGATAGAATCTGCCTCATTTCCAAGGTCCATGGCTGCGATGAGACCGCTCTTCACACTGAATACGTGGAGAACTTCGCTATCCGAAAGAACATCCCCTTGAAGACTCTTGACGAGCTGGTGCACCCTGACGCGGATATTGTCTCCATCTTCCTCGGTCATCGCAAGCGGTACGACGTACGGATCGAACTCACCCCATTGTCGAGTCCAGTAGGCGCGGATCTCTTCCTTTCCGACGACCTTGCCGCCCTCCGAAGCCTTGGGCCAGCTCACGTCTTGCGTCATCAGTGCTAATGCACCGTCGATATCCCGCTTGTTGAATGCGGAGTACGCCTGCTCAATAAGGGTCTTGGTGTCTGCCATTCATCCTCCTGCAACGCTTGCCATGCACTCGGCTCTCATTATCCGGCCAGTACCTATTATCGCCAACGAGCTTCAGCAAAAGGAAGGGCGAAGCGGCGGACCATCTCATTAACGCGTTTTTGTTACGAAGCTTTCGAATGACCAGCGATCCGGAAACTAACTCGATGCCAATACTTGCCAGGATGCATCACATCTATGCCACGCAAACTATCCTGTTGCCTTGCCGGGGCCATAACGCTCCAAAGGCTTTGATGGGAAGTTTTTCGCATCTTTGGAGACCCTGATTGATGCTCAACTCACGGTTACTCACCGATCTTGGAGTCATTGCACTGGCAGGCCTGACCTGCGGTGTATTGGATATCACCTGCACGCTAACGCTGAGTAAGCTCAATGGGATTGCTCCAATGCGTCTGCTGCAGGCTGTCGCCAGTGGCCTGTTGGGTCCGAAATCTTTTACGGGCGGCGCTAATACGGCGGCTCTGGGCCTGGGATTTCATTTCCTTATCGCGTTTACGGTGGCTGGTGCGTACTTTGCTGCGAGCCGGAAGTTAAGCGTTCTCAACGAACATGCTGTGCTTTGCGGCCTTCTCTATGGCATCGCTGTGCACCTGTTCATGAGCTTCGTCGTTTTGCCGCTGTCAGCTCTTAAACGTCCGTTTTCGATCAAGGCCTTTGCGACTCAACTGGTCGTTCATATGTTCTTTGTTGGCTTGCCCATCTCGCTCGTCGTTCGCCATTTCGCGTAAAGGCTACTTCTCCACCAAAGCAAATGTCCGCTGCCCGTCCTCGGCAATCGATACCTGCCCTTTGCCGATGTCGTACAGCCAGCCCGAAACGGTCAACTCGCCCATCGCCATCGCACCGGCGACGGAGGGGTGTGTCTTCAGGTGCTGGAGCTGTAGCAGAACGTTCTCTTCTGTGAGGACAGAGATCAACTCCCGCCGCGACTCGGATTTAGTGTGCAGCGTCTCCGCCACAGAGAGGGCCGCCCGCGCATTCGTCAGCCAGCTCGTGACTGTGGGCATGTCCTTGGTGCTGTCCGGCTGGAGCAGAGCCTTCATGGCTCCGCAGTCGGTGTGGCCGCACACGACAATGTGCTGCACGCGCAGAGACTTCACCGCAAACTCGATCACGGCACTTACGCCGCCGAGCATCTCCCCGTACGCCGGTACCAGGTTGCCGATGTTGCGGGTCACGAAGACCTCGCCCATGCCCGACTGAGTGATCTCGATAGGGTCGACCCGCGAATCGGCGCACGCAATGAACAGAGTGTGCGGCCGTTGCGCCTCGATCGCGGCGCGCGCATGCAGATGGGCCTGGTCCGGATAGACCTCCGTCCGAAACCGGCGCACACCATTCTTCAGTTGTTCCAGTACTTCGTCCATGTAGCCGCCTGTAATTGTTTTAGTGCTGTAGCAAATTGGGTGGCAGGAAGGTTGTCAGTTCTCAGTTGTCAGTTCTCAGTGTTTTACCTGACAACTGAGAACTGACAACTGACCACCTGTCCCCCTATCGTTTCACGTGGCCGCGCTAGCTTTCCCGCCACTTGATATTGCAGCCGATGCTGCTGATCTGGTTGGTGTCGGGGCGCTTACCTTTGACGACCGCATCCAGCGCCGCGCGCAGGTCTTTGCCGGTCACCGGAGTGTCGTTGCCGAAGTCTCCACGTCGTGGCCGGCTGTCGTCGAGCTGCCCGCGATAGACGAGTTTCAAATCCGCGTCGAAGATGAAGAAATCAGGTGTGCAGGCAGCCTCGTAGGAGCGGGCGACCTCCTGGGTCTCATCCAGCAGGTAAGGGAAGTTCCAGCCCTGGAGCGCTGCCTGCTCGCGCATGGGCTCGGGGCCGTCCTGGGGATACTCGGTGAGGTCATTGGATTGGATGGCGGCAATGGCGATCGGTCCTTCGCCATTCTTGCCAAAGTAGTCATGGCCGATCCGGCCCAGCTCCGCTTCTACATGCTTTACGTAGGGGCAATGCACGCAGACGAACATCACCAGCAGTCCGCGCCGGCTCTCCGAGCCGGCAGTGGCGAAGATGTCGTCACTGCTCAGAGCTTTGCCGCTGACCACATCCACCAGTTCGAAGGCCGGGGCTATTGTCCCCAGCTGCACCATCGTCGATTCCGTTCTGGACATTTGCTGTTCTCCACTACCCATCATAGCGGCCACGCCCAGGGGGCTTTCGAGAAGAGAGGCATCTCCAATCTGAATGTTGATCTTATGTTCATGGGATCGCCCTCTCGCGTCAGATAAATCTGGCCGAGGTTGCGCTAAAGCTCTTATAATCACGGCATAATTCGTGCTTTACAAAAAGGTGGTGTGTAGACAGGTCTGAACAAGGCAGGTAACAATACTTCCGCGTTCATGCCACAACGCACACACAAAAACCAATGAACCCTGGATTTCTCAAAATTCATTTCGTTCGTCAGAGGCCCTTATGTCGCTAACTCGCCGCTCCGGTGTTCGTATCCCGCTATTCTTGGCCGTCCTTGTCTCAACGTTATGCCTGCCTCTGGCGGCTCAGAGTGCCTCAGGCTCCGCAGCTGCTGCACTGCAGCCCATCCCACAGGCCAACCGAGTGTCGGCACAAGCCAACTTTTCGCAGCAGACCCAACTCACTGGACACCTTCCGGGCTGGGTGACGGCGGACCGCCAGACGGCTGCTGCGGTCGATCTCAGCGCTCCGATGCATATCTCCATCGTGCTGCGCCGCGATCCTACGGTGCAGGTGGCGTTTGAGAAACTGCTGGCCAACCAGCAGAATCCAGCCTCGTCGCTCTACCATCATTGGTTGACGCCGCAACAGATAGGCGACCTCTACGGGCCAACATCCTCGGATGTTGCCGCGGTAACCGGCTGGCTGGGAGCGCAAGGGCTTAGTGTCGACTCGGTCGCGCCTAGCCGAGTCATCCTCTCGGTATCTGGCAGCACGGCCAAGGTGGCCAGTGCTTTCCGCACCAGCTTCGCCTACTTCAACCTTGCTGGCAAGCAGCGCTTCTCCGCCACTACCGAGCCTTTCATCCCCTCGGCACTGATGCCGGTCATCAACTCCATCCACGGCCTCACCGAGGTTCCCCTTGAACCCCATAGCCATGGGACTGCGGCGAAGCGTCCCGTCTCTAGTTCGGGGGCCCCGCACCCGCAACTAACCATTACCAACAATGGCGTCACTTCGTACTTCGTTACGCCGAACGATTTCGCTGTCATCTATGACATCCAAAGCGTCTATAGCGGCGGCAATACCGGGGCGACTATCGGCTCCAAGGCGCAGCATATCGCCATCGTCGGACTCTCGCGCGTTGTGGCGACCGACATCTCCGAGTACGAGTCCACTACCGGCCTTCCCAGTGTGCAGCCCAACGAGATTGTTCCCCCGACTGGTGTCGACCCTCTAATTACAAATAACGGCGATCAGGATGAGGCGACCCTGGATGTTGACCGCGTGATTGGTACTGCTCCCGGTGCCGTACCCGACCTCATCGTAAGCACACAGGCGAGTGGAGGCATCGCACTCGATGCAGAGTACAACGTCGACACGCTGCTCGATCCAGTCATGACGATCTCCTTCGGTAGCTGTGAGCTCAACGCTGGCACGAGCGATGTCAAATACTGGGACAGTCTCTTTTCTACGGCTGCAGGGGAGGGCATCTCGGTCTTCGTCTCCTCGGACGATTCTGGTGCAGCAGGCTGCGAAACCGGTAACGCCACTCCTACTGGGACGCAGGTGTTGAGCATCAACTCCATATGCTCCAGTACATATGCCACTTGCGTCGGAGGTACGGAGTTCAACGATACCTCCAACCCCTCCAAATATTGGTCCACGACCAATAGCTCGACCGGTGAGTCCGCGCTATCCTACATTCCCGAAGGCGGGTGGAACGAGCCCACGACCACCAACAGCAGCAATCAGACTATCTACATTGACTCCGCAAGCGGCGGCGGCATCAGCACCATCATCACAAAGCCGACTTGGCAGATTGGGACCGGCGTGCCAAACGACGGCTACCGCGACGTGCCGGACGTAGCTCTCTCGGCCTCGAGTCACGATGGATACTATGCCTGTCTTGCTTATGCGGGTGGCGACTGCTCGAATGGCTACTTTGAGTACTTTTCCGGCACCTCGGCGTCAGCGCCGGGCATGGCGGGCATCACCGCCTTGTTGAATACCAAGGCTGGCTCTTCGCAAGGCAATCTTAACCCGCTGCTCTACAAGTTGGCTGCTTCCACCCCTGGGGCCTTTCATGATGCGACCGTCTCCACATCGGGAGTTACCGGCTGCACTAAGGCAACACCATCCATGTGCAACAACAGCACGCCAAGCGCCACCGGCCTGACTGGAGGCCTTGCCGGGTATCTACTTACTACCGGCTACGATCAAGTCACCGGCCTCGGCTCACTCGATGTTGCAAACTTCCTGACGGCTGCGGCAACGACATCTGCGGCCACGTTCACCGTTACGCCCGCAACGACAGCTATCTCACTGGTGTCAGGTGCGACCACAGGAAACACCGACACCATCACACTGGCCTCGGTAAACTCCTTCGCTGGCGCAGTGGCTCTCACCTGCACGGCGACTAACGCCAGTGGCGCGGCAGCGGGTACCTGCTCTCTGGCACCTACATCGGCTACGCTCGCTTCTGGCGGCACAGGAACCAGCGTGCTTACCATCAATACGACATCTGGCACGAGTGGTGTTCTCAACGTAATCGTTACCGGCACCAGCGGAACGACTGTCGTTACCTCGTCGACCATCGTCGTTACGGTGACGGCGCCGCTCGTGGCTTCGTTCACGCTGACGCCTGCCGCCTCAACCATTACATTGACTGCTGGAGCAACAACGGGCAACACGGACACCATCACACTGGCTTCCGTGAACAACTTCGCTGGCGCTGTCGCCCTGACTTGCTCGGTTGCGAACGCCAGCGGCACAGCGGCGGGCACCTGCTCTCTGGCACCCACTTCGTCTACGCTCGCTTCGGGTGGTACTGGAACCAGCGTGCTTACCATCAACACGACGGCCAGCACGAGTGGTTCCCTCGACGTAACGGTTACTGGCACCAACGGAACGACTGTCATTACCTCGTCGACCATCGTTGTTACGGTGACGGCGCCTCCAACTGCGGCCTTTACATTCAGCACGCCTTCCCCGCTCAGTTTTACCTCCGGAGCTACCACTGGTAACTCCGATACGCTCACCCTCACCTCTACCAATAGTTTTGCCGGTTCCGTTGCGCTTACCTGCTCGATCACAACAAGTTCCGCTGCGTTCCAGCCAACTTGCTCCGCTGCGCCGACGAGTGTTTCGCTCACAGCAGGTGGTACAAACACCTCGACGATCGCTATTGGGTCGACGACGGCCCAGGCGAACGCAACATCGGTGCAAGCGAAACTCGAGCGGCATTGGGGCTTGAGTGGCGGGGCCTTCCTCGCTATGCTGCTGTTTGTTCCATCGTTGCGCCGTCGCAAGGCCCTCCGCTCGTTGGCTGCGTTTGCGGTGATGCTGGTAGGGCTCGCAGCACTCTCTGGGTGTGGTGGCGGATCGACGTCCACATCGAAGAGCAGCGCCGGAACGTATACCGTAACGGTGACGGGAATCGGTACGAGTGCTGGCACCACGACTGCCTCGACGGCGTCCACCACCTTCACGGTGACGATTAACTAACTCGCAACCAGTCCCAACAAAAGACCCTCGCCACAGCGAGGGTCTTTTGCTTTGTCCGGGCACGTGGGTATTCTTAAATCACCGATGTCCACGCTGCCCTCGCGAATTCTCTCCGAAGCTGGCCACGCGCACCGCACCGCTCTGCCGGTGGGACCGAATGGTCTGCCGCTCTGCCGCTGGTGCCAGCTGGAGATCCTCGCGCGCCGCCGCCGCACCTTCTGCTCGGAGTACTGCGTGCATCAGTGGCGACTCCGGTCGGACCCGGGCTATCTGCGCGATCAGGTCTTCGCTCGTGATCGCGGTATCTGCACGGCTTGCGGTACCGACACCGTTGCCGCATACGCTACCCTCAAGCGCAGTCGTGGCAAGGCTCGGGCTGAGGCCCTCGCTCTATGGGGACTCAAGACCGTCCAGGCGCGACGATCCCTCTGGGACGCAGACCACGTCCTGCCTGTCGCCGAGGGCGGAGGGCAGTGCGACCTCGACAACATCCGCACGCTTTGCCTGCCCTGTCATCGCGAAGCCACGGCAGATCTTCGTCTGCGATTACGTGGCGGCCAAGGGAAAAATCTTTAACGCAGAGGGCGCGGAGGTTTCGCGGAGGTCGCCATGACATCCGTGGCACTTCTGCGTCCTCTACGCTAAAAGCCCCTTCCAGGGCGACCGCTTCAGCTTGTGTATTCCAGACGCAACAAAGCCCCAGCCGAAGCCGGGGCTTTGTTGTGTAACAAAAACGAAGACACTAGCTTTCGGTTGTTCCGGCAGGCTCGAGTGTGGCCTGTGTGGGAGAGGAAGAGGACGCTGTTCCGTTCTTTACCTCGGAGCCGGGCTTGCGGATGTCGATGCCGCCCTTGAAGAAGGCGCCATCCTCGATGGAGATGCGTGCCGCGATGACATCGCCGGTCAGCGATCCTTCGCTGCGGATGTCCACGCGATCGGAGGCCTGGCAGTTGCCGCGCACCTTGCCGAGTACAACGATCTCGCGCGCCGAGATGTTCGCCGCGACCTGTCCGTTGCGGCCGACGGTGACGCGATTGCCGGGGAGGGTGATCGTGCCTTCGACCTTACCGTCGATGTAAAGCGACTCCGAGCCTGAGAGCTCGCCCTTTATGACAAGGCTTTTGCCGATCGTGGCTTGTTCGCCGACAGGGATTGCGCCCGCGGCGGCTGGTGTTGAGGGACGTCCAGCTTCAAACGTTGTTCCGCCGGTAGGCGCCGTCGGACGTACCGGTTCCGGGGTTGAAGGTGTTGAGCTGCCGGTCTGGTTCGGTTTCCACATGATGTATTGCTTCCTTTCCTCGTTCCGGAGGGGATCTTTCGCAGGCTGGATACGTTGCGCTTCGTTGTGCGTATCACAGCGTTTGCCCGTGCTTCGTCCACGATACTACTTTGTCAACCCGTCTGACCTGTGGAGTTCCGCCCAAATCTTCATTAAAAGCTCCTTTACAGTAAACCCCCACAATGTTTTTCGTGTGCTACGCGCGTAGCGAAAAGTGCAAGTTACTTTTCCAAGGCTCAACGCATCTTAGTCGCTACGAATTTGCCATAGGAGCGTGCCGGTTTCTGCCTTATTCCTCGGTGGCTTCGCCTTCCTCTACCAGCGAGCTCAGGCCGACGACATCAAACGTCATCGCCTGGCCGCCGGTCGGCTGGATGGTTGCGCGCATCGGCGTCCGTTGCCACTTCGCGGTGGCACACACTGGATGCGGTGCGTTGGCCTGCGGCCACGTCCCGATCACCTTCTGCACAATGGCTTTACGCGCGCCGAGTTCGGCGACGACAGCTACCAGGCCGCCATTCCTGACCGTGGTTGCGATGCCGCAGTAGGCCGCATAGTCGCGAAACCACACCGCCTCGGACACCTCCGGATCGAACGCGGGCAGATGCAGCGCGGTGATGTGGCCGGTGATGCGATCGACCATCAGCCAGGGGCCGGGTTGCCAGGTCCATCGCGGTGCCTCGCCGGGCAGGGAATCGTTGATGCGCAGGGCTCTCCGCACCACAAACGACCGGTCGGTGACATCGTGGATCTCGCCGACTGTCCACTCCTTCTGTGTGGTATCGACCAGCAGGGGCCGCACTCGCAGCGTGGTGGCTTCCTCGCTCTTGTTGTCGGGGTTTGCCTCGGGCGGGGTGTAGGGCACGCGCCGGGAAGGGCCAAGCGTGACGGTATGGACCTTGGGTGCGGCCAGCGCGGCCGGAACGCATAAAAGAGCAAGCAGCGGCACAAGAGCCAGGCGGAAGGGTGTCTGCATGGCTTGCAGCCTAGCAGAAAGGCAAGAATCTGCGCTTGGCATCGGGCCGCGGATCAACTTGAAACCGCGATAGCCTGCTGGCAGGCTCTTATCCTGTCGTCTACCCTCTAACAAAAGGAATACCCATGATCTCCCCCAGATCGATTGACCACCTGGTCTTCCGCGTCTCAGATCTCGATAGGACGGAGCCGTTTTACACGGCGCTCCTTGGCCAACCCTCTCACCGGGCGGAAGACAGCCTTATGTACAGTGTGGGCGAAACTCGCCTATTTTTCACGACTTCGACGGAGCCTCGGGCCGGAACATACGACAAGGAAAAGATCGGGTTGAATCATATTGCCTTCGGTGTTCGCAGCCTCACCGAGCTTGAGGCAATTCGGGAGCAACTGGACAATGCCGGAATCTCTCACAGCGGAATAAGGCTGGACCACTATGGCCTGAAGGAATTCATCTGGTTAGATGATCCCGACGGCCAGCGAATCGAATTCTATCTGCGCCCCGAACAGGAATAATTGCCCCGCCTGTCCTCCACTTGAAGGCGCATCGCCTTCCCAGTCTGCAAGTAAATTCTCTTGCCAACGGAAGAGCCGGAGCAGCGTACTATGTGCTTTGCTCTTTCGATATTTTTCAGGAACATACGGTGCCTAATCTCCAGCTCACAAAGACTTCCACCATCATCAACTTTGTTTTATCGATTACGCTGCTGGCTCTCAGTCATAAGGTTTACGCCGCGCCGTTGTCATTGGACGGAATTCACTCTGACGCCGAACAATATGCAGTCTGGACAGCCCGCTTCACCGCGTGTGGAGGCTTCTTTCATGAAGATGAAGGGCTTCTGCTGCAGCAATACGACGAGCTGTTCATGGAAGGTGTTCGTCAGGATCTAGGGCGGCAACTGGGAAATGCGTCCCTGGACCTCGACGACGAGACATTAAAGTCGAATCCGGACGTGAACCGTTACATGGATGCGCTGACCGATCTGCTCAAGACAGATAAAGAAGCTGAGATGAAAAAGCAGACGGTTACGCCCGCTGCTTGTACCGCCATGATCCGGGCATTTACCGCCTATTATGAGCCGTTTGAAGAGCGAATCCTGCGGCCGGCGAGAGAGAAGCGTCTCGCGGAAGTGCGCGCCTATGCGCCTACCAAAAAGCTGATCGATGCGTTCACCCTGGCCCTTGGAGAAGGGGAAGACCTGCGTTCCGACGAGGATCTGGATAACCCTGAACCCTTACGCAAGCCGAACCGTGGGTCCAGCGATCTGGCGGCGGTTCACAAACTCTGGACCGAGCACCAGGAGCTGCACGACATCATCGCGAAGTCACAACCCACTATCTTCCGCGAAGCCGCCGCGTATACCGATGCCTCGGGATTGCAATTTCTGTTGACCAACGTATGCTCCATACCTCCCCAGGATTGTTCGATCAAGGAGGCGTTCGAATCCGCGCTCACCGCGGATCGGTATGACAACGCTGAATGGCTGGTAGATCACGCCGACAAGAGAGATGTAACCGAGCTATCTCTGAAGCTGCTGTTTATGGCGCAGCACGATCCTTCGATGCATGCTTCGTCAGGAAAGGATTACGATGTGCTCGCGTTGCCCGTTTTGGAGAGATTGTTTGCGGCCGGCCTGTCTGCAAATGCATCGGGCGAAAAAGGCAATCTGCTGTCCATCTCGCTGGAAAATAAGGAACCCAAGATCTCGGCTGCTTTGATTGCCCATGGTGCCAATATCAATGGCACTCTTGAAGATGGCACCTATGGCAAACGCCCATGGCTGACTGCTGCCGTGCAGAATGGCAATGTAGATCTCGTCAAGTTATTCCTGAAGGCCCCGGGTATTCGCCTCGACGATACGGATGGGGAGGGAAGAACCGCTCTTGAAGCTGCGATCTCCGACGATCAGCTTGAGATGGTCCAGGTTCTTCTTGACGCGGGTGCGAAGTTGCGCTCGGAGACCCCCAGAGAGATGCCTTCGCCTCTGCTGGCATCCGCAAAAAGCGCGGCCATGGTTCAACTCCTGATCAAGCGAGGCGCGAATCCGCGTTGGCTGGATGCAGACGGCAACATCCTGCTCGCCTACATGTACTACGACAACCATCTGAGCGACATCATTCCTGTGCTGGTCGCTGCGGGCATGCCTCTCAACCAGAAGAATAAGTATGGTTCGACCATCCTCAACTACGCAGACAAAGACGATGGATTCAAGGCGTTGGATGAACAGAGAAGCTTGTTGATCTCGTTGGGTGCACAAGCCGGAAAGCCTGATCACCGGGTTACCTTCTGGTATCAGGAAGGGGTTCAGCCCGTGGTCAATAAGCGGTACCGCATACGTCTTGCTAACGGGCGAGTGATAACAGGCAGGACCGACATCTTAGGCAAGGCCAGTTGGACTCCCGACGGGCAGAAATACCAAGCGGAAGGCGTCGATGATCCCTTGTGACGAATGTGGCCCACGTGGGATAAGGGATATAGCTGGATGACACCCTAAACCGACCCTGCGGGCGATATTCGCGCAATAAAGAGGACAGTGCTGGTGGCTATTGGCCGGGTTAAAGCTTTCTTATCTTCCACAAATCCCGGTTTTCCGGTAGACTCAAACATGGTGCGTGTCCCTTCCGCCGTCTCTGTCTGCCCATTTGGGGTTGGATGGGGGCACCAGAAGCCCACGAAACAGGTATAGGAGACCACGAAGAAAGATTCGTGGTTGCAACGAGATCGGGCCTTCACGGCCCAATCGAAGGAGAGCGTTTGTCGAAGGAAGATGCAATTGAAGTAATGGCGGTGGTTGTTGAAACCCTGCCAAATGCGCTTTTTAAGGTTGAGCTCGAAAACAAGCACCAGGTGCTTGCGCACGTCTCAGGCCGTATGCGCAAGAACTTCATCCGCATCCTCCCCGGCGACCGCGTAGCCATCGAACTCAGCCCCTACGATCTGAACCGCGGTCGCATCGTCTACCGCTACAAGTAACAACAGGTTGTCCGTTCTCAGTTGCCCGTTCTCAGGAACGGCAACGCACTTACTGAGATCTGACAACTGCCAACTGAGAACCGAGGATTCAAATGAAGGTCCGTGCATCAGTAAAGAAGATCTGCGACAAGTGCAAGGTAATCCACCGCCGCGGCGTCGTTCGCGTTATCTGCGAGAACGCCAAGCACAAGCAGCGCCAGGGCTAAAGGAAAACAAGCAGAATGTCTTTGCTTGTTGATCTTTAGTCTTTTACGCGGCCCCACCGGGCGAGTTAGCCGAAGTCAAGGCTTGCGATGAACCCGGAGGAGACAGCAATCAGGTCAGCCGCATAACCCCTAACCCCGCTCCCCAGCCACGCTGGAAGCTCAACCGAAAGGCACTCCAATGGCCCGTATTGCCGGCGTCGACCTGCCAGGAAACAAACAGGTTCGCATCGCCCTCACCTATATCTACGGCATCGGTGACCCCCGCGCTCTCCGTATTCTTACGGCCGCGGGCATCGATCCGTTCGTAAAGATGGCTACTCTCGACGAGGATCAGCTCAACGCCATCCGTCAGGTTATCGAGAAAGAAGGCGGCATTGAAGGCGACCTCCGCAAGGAGATCTCCCTCAACATCAAGCGCCTGATCGAAATCCAGTCCTACCGTGGCCTTCGCCACCGCCGCAGCCTCCCGGTTCGCGGTCAGCGCACTCACACCAACGCTCGTACCCGCAAAGGCCCCCGTAAGGGCACCGTTGCCGGCAAGAAGAAAGCGACCAAGTAAGCCATGGCAAAGACACAGAACAAGACAGCCGGCGCTGCAAAGGTCGGGAAGAACAAGAAGTTCAAGAAGCGCGAGCGGAAGAATGTTCCGTTTGGTCTGGTATTCATCCAGGCGAGCTTCAACAACACCATCGTCACCATCACCGACCAGACCGGCAACACGCTGAGCTGGAAGAGCTCCGGCTCGCTCGGCTTCCGCGGCTCCCGCAAGGGAACCCCGTTTGCCGCGCAGCAGGCAGCGGTCGGCGCCGCCAACGCGGCCCGCGACCACGGTCTGCGCTCGGTCGATGTGCGCGTTGCTGGCCCCGGCTCCGGCCGTGAGTCCGCGATCCGCGCTCTCGCTGCCGCAGGCATCGAGGTGCGTTCCATCCGCGACGTTACGCCGATGCCGCACAACGGCTGCCGTCCGCCGAAGCGCCGCCGCGTTTGAGGTATCAGGGATGAGAGTACAGAGATCAGCGATGTACGGCTGGTCTCTGACTCTGATCTCTCTTATCTGAGCTCTCTTTTCTGCAACAACAACCGGATCGCGACGAAGCGCTGCCAGCGTGTAAAGCGATCGACATCTGATTCAGGAGAATAAAAATGGCACGTTATACAGGACCCGTCTGCCGCCTCTGCCGCCGCGACGGAACCAAGCTCTTCCTCAAAGGACCCAAGTGTTTCACCGACAAGTGCCCCGTCGAGAAGCGTAACTTTCCCCCAGGCCAGCACGGTCAGTCCAAGAAGCAGAAGAAGGTTGTCGGCTACGGTCTGCAGCTTCGTGAGAAGCAGAAGGCCAAGCGCATCTACTTCACGCTCGAGACCCAGTTCCGCGCCTACTACGAGAAGGCTGCGAACAAGACCGGGGTTACCGGCGAACTCCTGCTCCAGCAGCTTGAGACCCGCCTCGACAACGTCGCCTACCGCCTCGGTTTCGCGCTTTCGCGCCGCCAGGCCCGTCAGGTCGTTCGTCACGGTCACGTGCAGGTAAACGGCCGCAAGGTCAATATCCCAAGCTTTCAGTGCAAGGTTGGTGACGAGATCGCCATCCGTGAGGGCTCCAAGAAGCTTGTTCTGCTCGAAGCCTCGCAGGACTTCCTCTCGGGTCAGAACCGTGTGACCTGGATCGATGCCAACCGCGAGAATCTGTCGGGCAAGGTCATCGCCCTGCCGAAGCGCGAGGACATCAACCTGCCCGTCAACGAGCAGCTCATCGTCGAACTTTACTCGAAGTAATCCACAAATCTGGGGTGCCCCACTCATCGCGCATTCTTGCAGGATGAGTGGGGAATTGCCTCAGACGTCTACAACAACAACCCGTCCCACCGTTAGCCCCGCAGAATGCTTCGCGGTGCAACGAAGAAAGGAACACCCATGCTTTGGAGAGGTTTTCAAAAGCCCAAGCGTCTCGCAGTCGACCAGGAGACACTGACCCCCACCTTTGGTAAGTTTTCCGCGCAGCCCTTTGAGCGCGGTTTCGGTACGACCATCGGCAACGCCCTGCGTCGCACCCTGTTGTCCTCGATTGAAGGTGCTGCTGTTACCGCCGTCAAGATCGAAGGCGTGCTGCACGAGTTCCAATCCATCGCCGGCGTTGTCGAAGACGCGACCGACATCATCCTGAACCTGAAGCAGATTCCGTTCAAGCTCAATGGCGATGGCCCCAAGACCCTGTATCTCCGCGCCGATGCAGCCGGTGTCGTCACCTCTGGTTCCATCGAGGCCGATTCCGATGTTGAGATCCTCGATCCCAGCGTCTACATCTGCACCATCAGCGAAGGCGGCCGCATCGACATGGAGATGCGCCTCAAGCGCGGCCGTGGCTATGTTTCGGCTGACAAGAACTTCGACAGCGACCTCGGCATCGGCTTCATTCCGGTCGATTCCGTCCACTCGCCTGTGCGTAAGGTCAACTACCTCGTCGAGGCTGCACGTCTCGGTCAGATCACCGACTACGACAAGCTCACGCTCGAGATCTGGACCAACGGAACGATTCTTCCGGCAGACGCTCTCGGCCTCTCGGCCAAGCTGCTGAAGGACCACATGACGATCTTCATCAACTTCGAGGAGGAGATGGAGGCCGGTGTTACTGGCGACCACGACGGCCCGCAGATTCGCAACGAGAACCTGAACCGTTCTGTTGAGGAGCTCGAGCTTTCGGTGCGCAGCTACAACTGCCTGAAGAATGCCAACATCGCGACCATCGGTGAGCTGATCCAGAAGACCGAAGCCGAGATGCTGAAGACCAAGAACTTCGGCCGCAAGAGCCTGAACGAGATCAAGGAAATCCTTGCTCAGATGGGTCTCTCGCTGGGCATGAAGATCGACGAGCAAGGCAACCCAGTTCCGGGCCCGACCTCGGTCCTTCCGGCAGCAACCCTCGCAGCCAGCTACGCTGGCTACGACGATGAGGACGACGACCTCGACCTCGACGAGCCAGAGAACTTCTAACTGTCCCGTAGTGCAGCGGAGGGACTAGTTTCCTCCGCTGCGCCACGAATCTAATTCGAAGCTGGCAACTCGCAGCTCGAAGCTGAATGCAAACCCCGCGCACTCTCTGCGCCGCAACCCGCAAGCCGGTCGACAGCACAAGCTGGACCGAAGGAGATTCAAATGCGTCATCGTAATGGCGGCTTTAAACTAGGCCGCAACACCAGCCATCGTCGCGCTCTTCTGCGCAACCTCGTCACCTCCATCATTCTGAACGACCGCGTTCACACCACCATTACGAAGGCCAAGGCAACGCGCCCCATCGTCGAGAAGATGATCACCCTCGGCAAGAACGGCAGCGTTCACTCCCGCCGCCAGGCGCTTGCTTACCTGATGACGCCGGAGTCGGTCGACCGCCTCTTCAGCATCGTCGCTCCACGCTACAGCACGCGACCGGGTGGCTACAGCCGCATCATCCGCACTGGCGTCCGCAAGGGTGACTCCTCCGAGATGGCCTTCATCGAGCTCCTCGGCGCCGAGCAGGAGCTCAGTGAGAAGGCCGAGAAGCGCTCCGAAGCCCGCGCTAAGAAGCGTGAAGAGCTGCAGAAGCAGCTCGAAGAGCAGGGTGCAGCCGATCAGGCCAACCCACCGGCCGGTCAGTAGACATTCCGCAGAATCTTTAAAAGAACAAGAGGCGCGCCCACGTGGCGCGCTTCTTGTTTTGTATCTCCTGATGTGTCTTGTCGTTTGCAGTTGGATCAAGACAGCCCTACGAAGGCCAATGGTATTCTTTTTCCTATAGATAAATGGGGACGCTGATGCAGCAAGCAAAGCCACTGACACGTCCCGGCTCCATGGTGCTTGATGTCATACGCTTCGGAGCAGCGATAGCGGTCGCGGTTGGTCATTTATCCAACCCGGGATTTTCTTCAGGCTGGCCTTATTCAAAACTCCTCAATGTTGCTACGTTAGCCGTCGCTGTATTCTTTGTTCTTTCTGGTTTCGTTATTCGACTGATCACCGCGGTGCGTCCTACCACCGCGCGTAACTATGCCCTGGATCGCATCTCGCGCCTGTACTCTATCGTTCTCCCTGCCCTGGTCTTTTCGGTCCTTGCAGCTCTCTGCCTGCACTTCTTCCCGACCGCTACCGTCCCGGCTTTTCCGTTCTCTAGGGCCGATGTAGTCCCCTTTTTCGCAAATCTTACCTTTACAGGTCAGATTTGGGGCCATGATCTTTTGATCAGAGATAACGCCGTCTTCTGGTCTCTCTGTTATGAGGCGCCCTTCTACGTGTTTTGGGGGCTGGGCTTTATCCCCCTTCGGTCATGGCGCTGGGCAGCCTATATCGGCTTTGCGCTCATTGTTGGCCCCCAGATACTCTTCATGCTGCCGCTATGGCTTCTAGGTTGCCTGGTCCATGACATCTATCAAAGGCTCCGCACCCAAAACAATGCGTTTCGAAATCTCTCCGCCGCTCTTGCGGTAACGAGCGTACTTATCGTTCTTCTCTGGCAGATTTCACAGCGTTACCGCCACTATCTTCATGGCATTGCGGTCAAGACAGGTCTTGTAAAGATTCAGCAGCAGTGGGAGATTGCGCATAGTCATCACATCCTCGTAAATGCCAGTACGCATTACTATCTGATTGGCGTTCCAACCGGAATCCTCATGTTGTGGCTTCTGTTACTGGTCGATCGCTGGCATCAAAGCTTCTCCCCCAGCGTGTCGATGGCCGTGCGCACGGTTGCTGATGGCACCTTCACGCTCTATCTTTTTCATCTGCCCCTATTTCTGTTGATCGTAGCCTACATCCCCTACGACCACGGGAGCACTCCGCAGAAAATACTCCTTCTTACGGTGGCTACTGCGCTCTGTGTTGCAGTCGCCGTTCCCCTGGACGCGCTCAAGCGCTGGATGCGCGCAAAACTCTCGATTCCGGGCGAGGCCTCCACTCAGGTCATTCAACGGAGTTGAGGGCGGGAACCCCAGATAGGGCTTTAAAACGAGAGAATAGCTGCACTGCGGTAAACTACGGGACAAAGCCTTCCAGGAAATGAGAACTTCTCCGCGCAATGCCTATCGTTGAACTCCAGAATATCCGCAAGGTCTACGACACTAAAGTCGCGGTCGAAGGTTTGACCCTGGCGATCGAACCCGGCACCATGTTTGGCCTGCTTGGGCCGAACGGTTCGGGCAAGACCAGTTCCATCCGCATGATGATCGGCATGACCGTGCCAGATTCCGGTACCGTGCGCCTCTTCGACAAGCCCTTCGCGCGCACGTCGCTGAATCGCGTGGGATATCTGCCTGAAGAGCGTGGCCTCTACAAGAAGATGAAGGTGCTCGATCAGCTAGTCTTCCTCGGTCAGCTTCACGGTCTGGATGAGGCCACAGCACGAAAGCGGTCTCTCGCCTGGTGCGAGCGTATGGAGATCTCCGAGGCCATCGCCAAGAAGACCGAAGAGCTCTCCAAGGGTATGCAGCAGAAGATTCAGTTCATCGCCGCGCTGCTCCACGAGCCGGACCTCATCATCATGGATGAACCCTTCAGCGGCCTCGACCCCGTAAACGCCACGCTGCTCATGGACACACTCGTCGCCCTGCGCGGCGAAGGCAAGGCTATCCTCTTCTCGACGCACCGCATGGACCAGGTGGAGAAGCTCTGCGATGCCATCGCGCTCATCTCGCGTGGCAAGCTGCTGCTCTCCGGCGGCATGCGCGAGATCAAATCGCGCTACCCGCGCAATCGTGTGCAGGTCGTCTTCACCGGCGACGATTCGTTCCTCCGCCACTCCGGCGTCGCCGAGGCGAAGAACTATTCCGGCATCGCCGAGATCAAGCTGCACGACGAGGCCGCCGCGCAGCAGATTCTCGCCGAAGCCGTCGAACGCGGCACCCATATCAACCGCTTTGAAGTCATGGAACCCACGCTGGAAGAGATCTTCATCGAAAACGTCCGCGCAAGCTTCGGCGATGCAGAAGCAGGAGGCAGAGTCGATGCATAATGTTTGGCTGATTGCGAAACGCGAGTATCTGGAGCGCGTCCGTACCAAGGGATTTCTCATTGCAACGGTGCTCATTCCGTTATTGATGGGAGCTCTGGTCTTTGGCAGCGCTTATATGGGATCGAAGTCGAAGACCTCATCGCACATCGCTGTAGTTACTAGCGACTCTGTCCTCGGCAGCGATCTCAAGCATCAACTTGAAGGCAGCAAAGAGAACGACATGCAGGTCGACGTGAGCACGCCATCGGATGATACCCGTGCAGCGCTTGATGTTCAGTTGCATGCCAAATCTTCGTCGCTCGCCGGCTATCTCTGGGTGACGCCAGCTGCAGGTGACCGTCCCACATTTACTTACACCGCACGCTCGGCAGGCGATATCGCTACACAGGAAGCGATCGAATCGGCTCTCCATTCCGTGCTGATGCGTGAGCATCTTGAGGCGAAGGGGATGGCCGGTTCCGAAATCGATGCACTCGTCGCTCCAGTCAAGATTGATACCAGTGCCAGCGGCAATAGCACGGCTGCGTTCTTTGCCGCGTACACGCTCTTCTTCCTCATGTACATGGTCATCATGCTCTATGGCATGAACACCGCACGTTCGATCATTGAAGAGAAGACCAGCCGCGTCTTCGAGGTTCTACTCGCAACCATCAAGCCGGAAGAACTGCTCGCAGGAAAGATACTGGGTGTCGGGGCCGTTGGGCTTACCCAGATAGGGCTCTGGATGATTGCCGCGTTCGCACTTTCCAGCAGCAGCCTCGCGAGTGGTCTGGTTGGCACAGGGCACGGCCTTATCAGCACCGCGCAGATTGGTTTCTTCGTGATGTACTTCCTCTTCGGATTCCTGCTGTACTCCAGTGTTGCAGCCGCACTTGGCGCGATGACGAACTCCGAACAGGAGCTGCAACAGCTCAATATGTTCCTGGTCCTTCCGCTGGCGTTCTGCATGGTCATGCTCTTTTCGATCATCCGCGCGCCAAACTCGACTATGGCCCGTGTGGTCTCGCTCATCCCCTTCTGCAGCCCACTGCTTATGAACTTTCGCATCTCTCTGACACAGGTACCCGCCTGGGAGATCTGGCTTTCTATCGTGCTCATGTCGGCTACCATCTTTGCCATTCTGTGGGTCTCCTCGCGTATCTACCGCGTCGGCATCCTGATGTACGGCAAGAAGCCCAACCTCCCCGAGATTCTGCGCTGGCTGAAGTACAGCTAGGCGTACACTTTCCTCGCCGATGGAGATCGACCTCGACCTCGCCGAAGCCCGCTCGGAGCCCTTTCGCTCGCGGGTGTGCGTCATCGGGGCTGGCGTGGCGGGTCTTGTGCTGGCGTACCGCCTCAGTCGACAGGGAATCGACGTAGCGCTGCTGGAGGCTGGGGGGCATACCCTTGAAGCCCGCAGCCAAAGCCTCTTCACCAGCGCCCAGTTTGCCGCCGTGCAGCACCTGGGGGCACACGAAGGACGGTTCCGCATCTTTGGAGGCTCCTCCACGCAGTGGGGCGGACAGATTCTCCCCATGCAGGTGGAACACGAAGAAAGCCCCTGGCCGCTCTCCGCCGCGGCTCTCGAGCCCTTCTATGCTGAAGTACAGCGCCTGCTGGGTGTCGACGGGTTGCCCTTCGAGGCAGAGGCTTTCTTCGCTGCGACTGGCGTAACCTCTCCTTCCCTCCTCGCGACTTTGCCGGAGATCGATGTCCGGTACTCCAAGTGGGCGCCGTTTGCGCGTCGTAATCTGGCGACGACTATCGGCCACGATCTCGTAGCTTCAACCAATAAGGCCCACGGAGTCGTCACACTCTTCCTGCACGCGAACGTCACGGAGGTCCTCCTCGCAGCGAAGGGTGATCGCGCCGAAGCTGTGCTCGCCCGGAACTATACTGGCACTGGATTCCGCTTTGAGGCAGAGCACTTTGTGGTGGCTGCGGGCACGATTGAAACCTCGCGTCTTCTGCTGGCCTCACGCAGCATCCAGCCGCAGGGCATCGGCAATGCACATGACCAGGTAGGCCGCTACTTTCACGACCACCTCAGCCTCGTCGCCGCCTCGCCCATTGGCGAAGCTCGCGCACAGCTGCTGCGCTGGCTTGCGCCGTATATCTTCGACGGCACCGTCCACACCGCAAAGCTGGAGGCGTCCCCTGCGTTGCGTCAACGCCTTCAGCTCAACGCGATACTGGCGCACCTCACCCTCGACGAGCCTGAAGACTCCGGCATCGCGGTCGTGCGCGAGATGCTGCAGTCCCGGCAACGTGGCGGCGTTGTCCGTACGCTGCTCCAGCGCGCGCCGCAACTGCCTGCATCTCTCCTCGAAGCCTCTCGTCTGGCATGGCACGCGAAGGTTCATCATCGCCGCTTCGTCTCTGCCAAAGCAGCCGTGAGTCTGCGCCTCAACGTCGAGCAGGAGGCCCGGCCCGACTCACGCATTCTGCTCAGCGCCGATCGCGATGCGCTGGGTATGCCGCTGGCGATCGTCGATTGGAAGATCTCAGCCGCCGAAACGAGCACCCTACGCCGTTTCGCCGGCTATCTCCGCGAGCATCTTGCATCGCTCGATCCCGCGGAGATGCAATGGAACGCCGAACTGCAGACCGAAAGCGCAAACCTCTCAGGAATCATCGATGTCTTTCACGCGATGGGTGGCACTCAGATGGGTAACGATCCACGCGCCAGCGTGGTCGATACGGACCTCACCGTGCATGGTGTCGCGAATCTCTCTATCGCCAGTGCATCTACATTCCCCACCGGTGGCAGCCAGTTGCCCACACTGCCACTGATGGCGCTGGCGCTGCGTTTGGCGGATCGTCTCGTCTCAAGCCTGTAGCGGGTTTGCCGTAGGTGCGCCCACAACCCTCTCACGTACCAGCGCTATCTCCCCCGCTGTGAACCTCACACTCCCAATCGCCGCAAGATTTGCGCGCAAATTTTCAGGCTGCAGCATGGACGTCACCACTGCATGCGCTCCCGTATCCGCCAGCACCCCCCCAAAGACAATCTCCGCTAGCCGCTCTCTGCTGTCTCCGCGAAGCTTCTCTCGAAGCGCAGGATCAACACTCTCATCGGCCGCCATCTGCGTAATTCTCTGAGCAGCCTGCTGTGCCAGTGCCGCTCCGCCAAACGGATGGTTCACCATCACAAAGAACCTGTCCTCACCAAAAGACGAGCTCCATCCGTTGAGTGAGAGCACCGGGTAAGGGAGCTGAGCAACACTGAGAATGTCAGGTATTCCATGAAGCGTCGTAACATCGTCGGTCGACACCCCTACACGCCTGACCTTGCCCTCTTGAACTACCTTCACAAGCTCTGCCATCAGATCCTGCTGCTGAAAGACGCTTACCGGCGGCAGGTGCATCAGGAGCACATCGACGTAATCGGTACGAAGCTGCTGCAGGCTCTCCTCCAGCGAGGTCCGCAGCGTGGCTACATCGAAGTGCCCCTCGGACATCTCACCGGCAATGCCACGCCGCACCAATCCTCTCGCCTGCGGCAGGAGGCTGAGCCCAGCCCGCACAATCGGCTTGGCCAGACGCTTCCACGCAACCGGCCGCGCCGGCAGAATCCCAAACTTGGTGACGACGGTCGCCTGTCCACGCTTACCCTGCAGAAACTCCCCAAGCAGGCCTTCCGCCTCGCCATAGCCATAGCTGCGCGCGGTGTCGAACAGCGTAACCCCCGCCTCCCACGCAGTACTCATCGCCTGCAGCGAATCCCTGCGTCCCACGCGCCCCAACACCGATCCGCAGCCGAACCCCAGCACGGACGTCCTGATCTCCTCGAACTCCACATAGCGCATACGCACCATGCTAGAGCAGTTTCCTATGCACCTCCAGGGTGATGCTGTTTTACAGGACCCTCTCTTCAATAGCTCCCCCGCATACAAGTAAACTCAACCGTGTGGCTGCATTTACTCCAAAGCAACGTCTGCTGCTGGCCGTCATCCCTCCGCTTGCCGTTGCGCTGATTCGCCTGCTCGGCATGACCCTGCGCTATCGCGATGTAAACGCCCCCGCCACGCCTGTTGGCATCAAGGTTCCCGGCCCTACAATCTTCGCGTTTTGGCACTGCGCCCTGCTGGTCTGCGCCTACCGCTTCCGCAACGAGGGCATTGCGATCCTCATCTCGCGTTCCTTCGACGGTGAACTTATCGCACGCATCGTCGAGCGCCTCGGCTTCGTCGCCATCCGCGGCTCCAGCACCCGCGGAGGCCCCCTGGCCCTGCGCGGCATGCAGCAGGCCTACACCGAGGCCCACCGCATCTGCGCCTTCACCGCCGATGGCCCCAAGGGCCCCTCGCGCATCGCCAAGCCCGGCCCCGTACAGCTCGCCGAACTCACCGGCGCAACCTGGGTCGGAGCCTTCCATGCCCAGCCAGACCGCACCTGGCAACTGCATTCCTGGGACCGCTTCATGATTCCCAAACCCTTTACTACCGTCACCTTTTCCTGGCCGGCTCACACCGCTCCCGAACTGGAATCCCTGCAACGGGCGCTCGACGAAGCGGTAGCTATGACCTCCCGTTGATCGCGCCGCCTACAATCACAGAGCGAATGCTAGTTTCCGACTTCCACTACGACCTTCCCGAAGACCTCATCGCACAGCGGCCTCCCGCGATGCGCGGCGCGAGCCGCATGCTGACACTGGATCGCAACACCGGCGCCTTTGCCGACCATACCTTTGCAGAGTTGCCGTCGCTGCTCCAGCCGGGCGACCTGCTGGTGATGAACGACTCGCGTGTCATCCCAGCGCGCCTGTTCGCCACCCGCGCGGGCCTCGCGACGCAGCACAACTCACCCGCGCCCAGCGGTCATATTGAGGTTCTGCTGACCCAGCGTCTCTCCTCCGCCGAAGGCCACAACGATTGGTCGGCCCTGGTTCGCCCGGCGAAGAAGATTCAACCTGGCGAGACCCTGCTCTTCGCCCCGGACGGTTCCAATGTACCCCTACTGCGGGCAACCGTGCTCTCCTCCGGAGACTTCGGCGAGCGCACGCTGCGCTTCGAGCCGGCAGAGGACTTTCATGCAGCCCTGGAGCGCATCGGCCACTTGCCCCTGCCGCCTTACATTCATCGCTCAAAGCAGGAGCCGAACACGCCGGAAGATCGCGAGCGCTACCAGACCGTGTACTCACAGCAGCTGACCCGTGCCGAGGCAAAGGGCTCTGCCGCCGCACCGACGGCAGGCCTGCACTTCACGCCGGAGATCCTCTCCCAACTCAAAGAACGCGGCATAGAACTGGCAACCCTCGCGCTGCATGTCGGACTGGGGACGTTTCAGCCTGTCCGCGTCGAGCGCACCGAAGACATCCGCCTCCACGCCGAGCACTACACCCTCTCTGCGGCGACCGCAGAGGCTGTCAATAGAGCTCGCAGCGAACGCCGCCGCATCGTGGCTGTTGGCACCACCAGCACGCGCACGCTGGAGCACATCGCCCGCGAGGCCGAAGCCAGCGGCAACCCAATCGCCGCACACTCCGGAAGCACGAGCCTCTTCCTCTCCCCTGGCGCCGAGTTCAAGCTGGTCTCCGGTCTCCTCACCAACTTCCACCTCCCGCAATCGACGCTGCTTATGCTCGTCTCCGCCTTCGCCGGGCGCGAACCCGTACTCGCCGCCTATGCCCACGCTGTGGAATCCCGTTATCGCTTCTTTTCCTACGGCGACTGCATGCTCATCACGTAGCATCCAATAGGAACTAGAGATCAAATCATGCCGAACCAGACCGACAAACCGCCTATTTACCTGCTCGACTCGATGGCCTTCATCTTCCGCGCGTACCACGCGATGCAGCGCTCGCGCCCGATGTCCACGCGCACCGGCATCCCCACGGCGGCGACGTATGTCTTCGTCAACATGATCAACAAGCTGCGCAAGGACTTTCAGCCGCTGTACCTGGCCGCGATCTACGATGTCGGCGCGCCCCTGCTTCGCAACGAGCAGGCGAAGCAGATGAAGGACGTCAAGAAGTTCAACATCAAGACCCAGGAGTTCGAGACCATCGAGTACGGCGGCTACAAGGCCAACCGCGCCGAGACGCCACCTGATCTGATTCAGCAGCAGCCCTACATCCGCCGCGCGCTGGAAGCCTTTCGCATCCCCATCCTCTTCTACGAAGGCTTCGAGGCGGACGATGTGATCGGCACGCTCAGCACACAGCTTGGCGCGCTCGGTCACCATGTCTACGTCGTCTCGTCGGACAAGGACATGATGCAGCTCGTCAACGAGAACGTCTCGATCCTCAATCCCACCAAGGACAATCTCATCCTCGATCCGGCAGGCGTCGAGAACGTACTCGGCGTTCCGCCTGCGCGTGTGATCGACGTAATGGCGCTGCGCGGCGATGCCATCGACAATATTCCCGGCGCGCCGGGCATCGGCGACAAGGGCTCCGTCGAACTCATCCAGCAGTTCGGCACGGTGGAAGGCGCGCTCGATCGCGCCGAAGAGGTTAAGAAGAAGACCTACCGCGAGTCGCTGCAGAACAACCGCGACAACATCCTGCTCTCCAAAGAGCTCGTCACCATTCACACGGCAGTTCCCATCGAGTTCTCGCTTGACGATATGCGCACCCAGCCGGTCGACAACGCCGCCTGCCGCGCCCTCTTCACGGAGCTTGAGTTCACGACGATGCTCAAAGAGCTCGCTCCCGACGTCGACGCCACGCCGGTCACCTACAACATCAAGCCCACGGCAGAAGACGTCGCAAAATTACTCGCCGAAGCCCGTACCGCTGGCCACCTGGCCATCGCGTTGGCCGAAACGACGCAAGCCATCGCAGAAGAAGTCGCCGCAGATCCTGCCGATCCAAACGCCAACCCCGAAATCGAAGAAGCAGAACCCGAACCACCGCAGACGATGTCTCTCTTCGGCGCACCCGAACCTGAGCCCGCTTTGAAGGAGACGGGCCTTGCAGCGAGCGGGGCATTAGCCCCTGAGGGCGCATCCGATCCCGCCTGCCGCCTTGGTCTTGCCGTCACCTCGACATTCGCCATCGAAGTCACACTCGATACTCCAGGCATTCGCGAAGCTCTCGCCGGCCTTGCGCTTCCCAAGCAGGTCCACGACCTCAAGGCTGTGCTGCGCGCGCTCCAGCCGCATGACGTCACGCTCGCCGGGCCGATCACGGACACTATGCTGCAGAGCTATCTGCTCAACCCGACCCACAGCACGCACACGCTCATCGACCTGGCCGCGCGCACTACCAGCCGCGCCCTGACTCACCAGCCAACCAAAGAAAATCCCAGCGACCCGAAGCGCCTTCCGGAAGCCGCCGCAGCCATCGCGCGCCTGGCCGTTACCCTTGGCGAACAGCTCACCGAAGTCCCCACAACGCACATCATTCCGAAGGACGATCCCGCCCTGGGTGGCGCCGTCACGAAGGAGATGCTCTTCGCTGATACCACCTCAACTCTGTCATCTCGACCGAATGCGGAGCGCAGTGCAGCCGCAGTGGAGAGACCTGCAGCTCCGCTCGAATCAGCACAGGCATTTCCTCTCAACGAACACTCCACCCTCGCCGACGTCTATGAACAACTAGACCTCCCACTCGTCTCCGTCCTGCTACACATGGAGCAGACTGGCGTTCGAGTCGATAGCAATCTCCTGCGCGAGATGAGCTCGCGCCTCGCCGTTACCATCGACGACCTCGCCGAGCGTATCTACGCCAGCTCAGGCCACCGCTTCAACATCAACTCGCCCAAGCAGCTCGGCGACGTGCTCTTCAACAAGATGGATCTGCCCAAGCCCACCAAGCACGGCAAGGGCAAAGTTATCTCGACAGCGCAGGACATCCTCGAAGACCTCGCCCAGCACCACGAGGTGCCGGCGATCGTTCTCGAGTACCGCCAACTGCAGAAGCTGAAGTCTACCTACCTCGATCAGCTTCCTGCGTTGACCGACGCGAACGGCCGCATCCACACCACGTTCAACCAGGTAGGCACAGCGACGGGCCGTCTCTCGTCGATCAATCCCAACCTGCAGAACATTCCCATCCGTACCGCGGTCGGACGTGAGATTCGCGCGGCGTTCATCGCCGCGCCGGGCAATCTGCTGATGTCTGCCGACTACTCGCAGATCGAACTGCGCCTCATGGCGCACTTCTCGCAGGATCCTCTGTTGCTCGACGCCTATCGCACCGGCAAGGACATCCACACCCTCACCGCGGCCGAGGTCTTCGAGGTCGACGCCGCGACGATGGACAAGGAGACGCGTGCCCGCGCCAAGGCCGTAAACTTCGGCATCGTCTACGGCATCTCGCCCTTCGGATTGGCCGCACAGTTGGGCATCGACCAGAAGACGGCGCGCGAGTACATCGAGCGCTACTTCGATCGCTACAAAGGCGTGGCCACTTTCATCGAGCGGACGCTCGAAACCGTTCGCCGCGACCAGGCGGTCCGCACCGCCTTCGGCCGTGTGCGCCCCATCCCCGACATCCAATCGCGCAACCCCAACCAGCGCGGCTTCGCCGAGCGCACCGCGATCAACACACCGCTGCAAGGCACCGCCGCCGACCTCATCAAGATCGCCATGCTCCGCATCGACGCAGCCATGCGCGCTCGCAACCTGCGCTCTCTGATGACGCTGCAGGTTCACGATGAACTGCTCTTCGACGTGGTGCCCGAAGAGGCTGACGAGATGCAGAAGCTGGTCAAGGAAGAGATGGAATCGGCCGCGGAGTTCTCCGTACCTATCGTCGCCGACGTAGGCCTCGGCCACAACTGGCGGGACATCAAATAGCTCATAGGACCTACGAAGAACAGAGCTCAGTTTCCCGGCTTTGCATCTTCCGCCGCCGCCAATTCCCCTCCAAGCCGGAAGGAAAATGCAGTGGCGGCCGGAGGCGTCATATGTATAGCATCTTGAAACTGCGTTGCATCCGGCATCCAGGCGGAAGCATCCACGAAGGTAAATCCGCGCTGCTGGGAAAGGCTCTGTAGCTTCACCATGTAATCCTGCCACGTCTGCCGCGTGTAGTAGACCTTACGGTGAATGGGCGACATTGGCATCAGCACGAGAACGACATGCATCCTGGCGTTAGCGGCTTTTCCAAACACGTACTCGTAACTGGAACCGAAATGAGACGGATCTTCCTGAAACCTCCGCGGCTCAGTCACGTAGTACGACTGCGGGCGGCCCATGAGATGTATGGACCAGGGAGGTATGCCCAGCTTGCTCATTAAACGGCGCACCCTCTCCGCATTTTCCCAGATATACTGGCGGCAAATCACCATCGGGAAGGCCCGCATCAGGAGCACCTCGCCAATCTGGACGGTGTCGAAATGGTCGATGATTGCAACCTGGTGTACAGGTATCCGGCTGTCGAGAGCAACGGCATTGCTGCCGATCAGGTCCGCGGGAGTAATGTCGCTTTTTTCGGTAAGTTGGTAGTCGTAGAAGCCAATGACGATTGTGTGCAGTTGTGGATGCAACTGGATGGCATACTGCGCAAGCAGCCCCTGAGCGTGGGGCGCGCTCGCACTGAGCGCGGTATTTAGCGGTGTATAGCTATGTCCGCCGGAGGCCGCGCCCTGATTCAAGGCTGCGCTGTCTAAGCGGCCTTCGAGCAAAGAATTACCCACAAACAGCACGTCGGGGTGCTGTGCCCTCTGGATGGCTTCCATATCTCTAAGGTAGTAATAGCCACGGCCCGACAGCCACAGCAGCACATTTCCCGCGGCCAGCGCGATGAGGCAAATGGTGACCATCCTGGGTAGCGGGTTTGATCTCATGCTCAAAAGTTGATGTACGTGAATTGGGTCGACTGACCGCAAAAGCAATATATCAGCGCCATGGCGAGAAGCCAGACGATAGAGCCGGAGATCCACCTCGGGGTGCGTGCGAGCCACGGCCCTGGTTCGTCACGCTGGCCGGCAAGGTATTCGATCGTTTCTCGAAGGTTCGTAAGCATCAGCCCGCTAGAAGCCTCCTATAGAAGAGCGTAGCAGTCGGAAGATCCATGCAGAACAACGCCCAGCCGGCATTCACGGCCAGAAACGTAAGCGCTCGGCTGGCCAGCACTGGAACCGCGCGAGTGCTGGGAGCGCCGCGGACTCTTCGCCACAGCCGATGGATCACGAGCAGGATACCGTGCCACAAACCCCATGCCAGAAAGTTCCAGCCCGCGCCGTGCCAAAGCCCGCAGATCAGCATCACGGCCAGAATGTTGAAGCACACGCGAGGCAGGGGCACACGCGATCCACCCAAAGGAACAAAGACGTAGTCGATGAGCCAGCGTGTGAACGACATGTGCCAGCAACGCCAGAAGCTCTGGATATTGCGGCGGCCATAGGGCCAGTTGAAGTTCTCCGGCACTCCCAGGCCAAAGAGCCGCGCAGAGCCGATAGCGATATCGGAGTATGCCGAGAAGTCGGCATAGATCTGCAACCCATACGCGAATAGCCATAGAAGCAGCACCCGGCGGTCGGCCACGGAGATGTCGTGCCTGTTCAGGTGCACGGTCCACGCCGTCATCAGATCGGCGATGGCGAACTTCTTGGCGAGCCCTGTAAGAATCCGGGTGAGGCCGCGCTCCCAGTCATGCTGCCAATCTTCGGGTGTTGCGCGCAGCTTGGGAAGAAAATCTTGAAAGCGTTTGATGGGCCCGGCAACCATCGTAGGAAAGAAGAGAATGAACGCCAGATATTCGCCGAGAGTTCCTTTTTCGCTCCTGCCGGCTCGACGATCGAAGGCGTAGTGGTAGAACTCGAACGTGAAAAACGAGATACCAAGCGGCAGAAACGCTCCCCGCCAGTGAAGCGGATTCGTGTGTCGCCAGAAGAGGATGCCGCTGAAGAAGTTCCAGTACTTGAAGATTCCCAGAAAGAGCAGGCTCTGCAGCATTCCAACCAGGCACCAGCGCGATCCCTGTTTGTAGAGACGGCTGGTAAGCGCCTCCCACAAAAAGATGCCGAGGCAAAGCGTACCCGGAAGGCCCGCCAGCGAATACGCGAAATAAACAAAAAAGAGGCATCCGGAGACTGCAATCACCCACGGTCGGCTCCGGGCTCCAACACAGCGATACAGTGCTGCGGCGGGAAGCAGGAAGAGCACATAGTAGACGAAGGTATTGAAGATCATCGGGGCGTTCGGTAAGCCAGCGATCGTAGGCGTTGTTGTGTGCAGCACAGCGGTGAGGGAGTGGCTGTGCTCCTCTGCTGGTTGTGTCGCCCAGTGTAGCAGCCTTATACTGCCATGCTCCGCATCGGCCCTATAGGGCTACCTCTCTACCCTCACGGATGAACCAGCATTTTTGCATTGCTCATCACATCCAGTAGCCTGTAGGCGAGCCCTTACAAAACATGACCAAGACCGCCACGCTTCTTATCGATTGCCCCGACCGCAAGGGACTTGTCGCTGCCATCATCAACTTCCTCGTTCAGCAGTACGACGTCAGCATCCTCAACGCCGATCAGCATCAGGATGCCGAGCTGGGTCTCTTCTTCATGCGCGTCGAGTTCGCAACCGACGTCGCGGACTTCCGTGAGTCCAGCTTCCGCGCAGCCTTCCAGCCCATCGCCCAGCAGTTCGTCATGAACTGGCGCGTCGAGTTCGCGGACGCTCCGCAGAACGTCTGTCTCTTCGTCTCGCAGTACCTGCATTGCCTCGCCGACCTGCTGCATCGCCACCAGACCGGCGAGTTCCACTGCAACCTCGCGCTCATCATCAGCAATCATGAGAGCGCACGGCCTCTGGCCGAGTTCCACGGCATTCCATTCCACTACCTGCCCGTCCAGCGCGAGAACAAACTGCAAGTCGAGGCACAACAACTCGCCCTGCTCGCCGAGAACAAGATCGATCTTGTCGTGCTTGCGCGCTACATGCAGATACTGTCGCCGGCATTCGTCGATGCCTATCCGCGCCGCATTATTAACGTGCACCACTCGTTCCTGCCCGCATTCACAGGAGCGCGGCCCTACCACGCCGCCTTCGCACGCGGGGTCAAGCTCATTGGAGCGACCAGTCATTACGTCACAGAGGTCCTCGACGAGGGGCCGATCATCGAGCAGGATGTCGCCCGCGTCTCGCAGAACGACCAGCTTCCCAGTCTCATCCAGAAGGGGCGCGACCTTGAGCGTATGGTCCTCTCCCGTGCCGTGCAGTGGCACCTCGACCACCGCATCCTGTCCTACGCGAACAAGACCGTCATCTTCGCCTGAGCTGGGTCTTAAACCCCCAGCTCCGCTCGTATAGCACCGGCAATCGCCTCCGCGTGTCGTCGCATGGCCTCTTCGCTTTCGGCCTCGATCATCACGCGTGCCAGCGTCTCGGTGCCGGAGTACCGAATCACCACGCGGCCCGAATCCTTCAACTCTTCCTCGGCTGCGCGAATCGTCGTTACAACAGAAGGGATCGTGTCGAGCGGCTTCTTCTCGCGCACCTTCACGTTCAAAATGACCTGCGGATAGTTCTTGAGGTCGGCAATTAACTCTCCGAGCGTCTTTCCTGAGCGATGCACGACATCCAGCACCAGCAGCGCCGTCAGCAAGCCATCGCCAGTCGTCGCCTTGGCCGGGAACAGGATGTGCCCTGATTGCTCACCGCCCAGCGAAGCTCCTGAGTTCCGCATCTCTTCGAGGACATATTTATCGCCCACCGGCGCACGCAGCATACGAATCCCCGAGCGCTTGAACGCAGCCTCCAGGCCCATGTTCGACATCGTCGTCGCGACGACAAGGTTGTCCGCAAGCTTGCCGCGAGCTTGCAGGTCGCGCGCACAGACCAGCATCACCGCGTCGCCGTTTACGACGTTGCCATGCTCATCGGCAAAGAGAGCTCGGTCGGCATCGCCGTCAAACGTAAATCCCATCGACGCATGGCGAACCTTTACCTCGGCTGCAACAACCTCAGGATGCAGTGCCCCGCAACGCTCGTTGATATTGCGGCCGTCAGGAGAAGCATGCGTCACTTCGACGGTCCCCCTGAGCGACTCGAACAACTGCGGGGCGACCGAGCTGGCCGCGCCGTTTGCACAGTCGATGACCACGCGGCGATTGTCCAGCGAAATGTCCGGCACGGCCTCGAGCAGAAACCGGATGTACTCAGCGCGATAACTCTCATTGACCTCCGGCAACTGATCTTTGCCACCAAAATCACTGTCATCTCGACCGGAGGCGGCGTCCTTTGCCGCCGCAGTGGAGAGACCCCTGTATTCGCTTTCTTCCGCAGAGGCACGATCTCCATCCGCCAGCACCCGTTCAATCTCCGCCTCAATGCCAAGCTCCACAACATCGGGCAGCTTATAACCATCGCCGCCAAAGATCTTGATCCCGTTGTCCCGCCACGGATTGTGTGAGGCCGAGATCACTACCCCCGCGCTGAATCCATGCTTCCGTGCCAGGAACGCGATAGCGGGAGTCGTAATCACCCCGGCCGACTCCACCTCAGCGCCCGCCTCGCGCAGTCCGGCTGCCAGCGTCGCAGCAATCCAGGGACCGCTCTCTCGCGTGTCCATGCCCATCACGACGTGTACCGGCTTGCCGTTGGCCTCATCCTTCAACTTCGTCGCCAGGGCCACGCCCACGGCACGCACCGTGTGCCGATCCAGGGGCGGCTCTCCAGCCACAGCGCGAATCCCATCCGTTCCAAACAACTTACGCATTACAACCTCTTCCAGACATATATCTCTTCCTTTGAGATGCTAGAGCAGTTTCACAGTTACTGTGGCCTCGGAAAGAGAGTGCAATGTGGTTTTCTTGGTGAAAACCACGCAAAAGTCTTTCACTCCGCACTATACCCACTGTGAAACTGCTAGCGGAGATTCGCATGTGCGTTCTTCCGGCCTTTCCCATAATCCTGAAACCCGCCTTCGGGGCGACCGTCTAAAGAGGCATGCGATCCCTGCGGTTTTTTACTGGAATAGCCCTGCTGGCACTGGGTGCCAGTGCGTTCGGACAAGAGACAACGCCTCCGGTTCCGGCGGCCAGCCTGTCGGTCGACGCTAAGCTCGTCATCGTCCCCACTGTGGTCCGCGATAAGCATGGAGCGCTCGTTCAGAACCTGGGTAAAGACGATTTTGCCCTGAAGGTAGACGGAAAAGCGCAGACGATCCGCTACTTCGACCACGATACGGACGTTCCGCTAACTCTCGGTCTTCTGGTCGATACCAGCCAGAGCCAGCGTACGGTAATCGACAGTGAACGCTCGGCGAGCACCACCTTCCTGGATAAGATGCTCACCCCCGCGAGCGCCAATCGCGTCTCGGATAAGGCCTTCATCGTGCAGTTTGCGCGTCAGGTAGAGCTCTTGCAAGACATCACAGACTCCCGCCCCAAGCTGCAGCAGGCGCTCAAAGAACTCGATACAGCGGCACCCTCCGCGCCCTCGTTCCAGCCGACATCGAATGGGGGCGACGACAATAACGACCATGCCCGCGGTGGCACAGCTCTCTACGATTCTGTCTTCCTTTCAGCCGATGAGATCACCTCCAAACAGAAGGGCCGCCGCGCGCTCATCGTGCTTACCGATGGCGTCGACCGTAATAGCAAGGAGTCGCTCGCCGAGGCCATCGAAACAGCGCAGCGTGCCGATACCATCATCTATGCAATCTACTTCAAGGGTGAAGAGCAGCATCAGAACAACAACAACCCTGGCGGTCCTGGCGGCCATCGCGGCGGCGGAGGAGGGTTTCCCGGCGGCGGCGGCGGCTGGCCCGGCGGCGGTGGAGGCGGATATCCCGGTGGCGGCTCAGGCGGTGGTGGTGGTCGCGGTGGCGGTAACAACTACCCGCAGCACGTCGACGGGAAAAAGATCCTGGAGCGCATGTGCGGCGAAACCGGCGGACGTGTCTTTGAGGTCTCGAAGAAAGACACGGTCGACACGATCTACGCGGAGATCGCCGAGGAGCTGCATTCGCAATATCGCTTAGGATTTACACCGGAAACAGCGGCAACCTCCGACGGCTACCACGAAATCGATCTGGAGATGACCGCCGCGCAGAGCAAGAATAAGCTCACCGTGCAGACCCGCGAAGGTTATTACGCCGGCAGCAAATAGACGGTGCCAATGCTTCGTTGCGTGGGCTGAGGGCCTTCAAAGGGTGCTGAAAAGCCATGTTTCGTTAAGGGCACGGGTTTACCCGTGCCGTAAATGCTTCCATTGCAACGCGGCTTTAGCCGCTGAGGTAACCAGGTGGAGCGCCACAAACGTCTGCATCGCGCTCCACGTTAGGCCTTAGCGCGCTACGACTTTTCAGCGAACTCTCTGCTTCATTGCAGCGCTCGACAGGTGACAAGCGGGTCCTGTTTCTATAGTGTCCCTTGTCAGGAGATATCTGGATGAGCGAATTTCGGGCGGTTTGGCATAACCTTACTCTGGCAGGCGCGAAGCGAGTGCGAGACCATGCCTTGACCAAAGCGTCGGAACTGGGAATATCTCTTTCTGTCGTTGTCGTTGATCGGGCCGGCGTCATCCTGCTGATGGAAACCGCGGACTCCGCACCACCTGGAGCATCGGAGGCTTCAATCATGAAGGCGAAGGGAGCGGCCCGCTATCGCATCGCGACTCATAGGACAGCAGAATTCGTGAAGACCCTGCCACCCGCATTGGCTCAACATGCATTGTCTCTCCCGGAGGTGTGCGCCTTCCAGGGAGGGGGTCCGATCCTGATCGAGGGAGAAGTCGTTGGTGGAGTGAGTATATCGGGAGGTTTGGGGGAGCAAGATGTCGCGGTCGCGACAGCGGCAGCAGACAGCCTCAAGTAAGTCCTCCCACGGTGCCTGAAGTGCTTTCTGGCCTGGGACTCCAGGGGAGAACGGCTTTGCCCTTTGCTCCATACGCCACTTTTGGCGGATGATGGAGGAGATATCTCCGAGGAGCAACAAAAAATGACAGTGAAGGCGTTTTTTCGTTCCGGTAAGCGCAAGGCACTTGGAGCGGTTGTTCTGGCCGCCTTGTTGAGCACAGGGGGCGTCGCTACGGTGGTGGCGCAGGCGAAGCATATCTACCCCACCATCGAGGCCGCTCCGGCGGACATCAAGGCAGCATTGGCCGAAGCCCATCGCACGCACCGCCGTGTGCTCCTGGACTTCGGTGGCGACTGGTGCGGTGATTGCCAGGTGCTGGACATCTACGCTCACCAGAGCCCCAACGATGAGTTGCTGGCCAAGAACTTCGTCAAGGTAAACGTCAACATCGGCCGTACCGACGCGAACCTCGATATCGCGAACAGGTATGGCGTGCCGATCAACAAGGGTGTTCCGGCGCTGGCCGTGCTGGATGAGCACGGCAACGTGCTCTTCGCGCAGAAGACCGGGGAGTTCGAGGACATGCGCCACATGCAGTCCTCCGATCTCACCGCCTTTCTGAACAAGTGGAAACGCTAGCGGCGAAACCCTATGGCGCGCACCTCGACTGAGATAGCCGGAGCCTTGTGGAAGAACGTCTGCCTTGAGCCGACACATCGAGCTTTCCGGTTCGGGTTGTTGCTGCGCGCCACATTCTGGGCAGCGATCGATCATGATGTGTTGACTCTTGCGCAAGCTACGGCCTATTCGGCCGTGGTCGCTCTATTTCCCGGATTGATCGTCGCTGCCGCCGTCGTCTCTCTCCTGCCGGACACAACGCCTCTGCGCATTCAGATGGCCTTGTTCTTCGACCGCGTACTGCCGTCGAATGTCAGTCCGGTGCTCGATGCCTACTTCGCAACGTCGCACGATACCCACCAGACCGCACGGGCGCTGCTCGGTTCCGTTGTAGTCAGCATCCTCGGCGCGGCCAATGTCATGGTCACACTGATGGAAGGCTTCCGCCGCGCCCACAACCTGCCTCTGACGAAAGGCAGCTTCTGGCCCAGGCGCATCCGCGCGCTGACCTTAGTGCCCTTGTCACTGGTCCCCATGACCGCGGCCAGCGTGCTCGTGGTCTTTGGACATTTCATAACCCACTGGCTGGCTGGAGAGATGGCGCCCGGAAAGCGCATGCCGGTCTATATAGCCTCCTTCATCCTGCGCTGGACGATGGCACTGGCCGGCAGCGTCGGCATCATCGCCGTTATCTACCACCTGGGCACAGACGTCAGCAGGCACATGCGACAGCATGTGGAGTCCTGGCTCTCCCTGCGTATGGACTGGAGTTGGCGCGCGAGCCTTCCCGGGGCGATGGTCGCAACCCTGCTCTGGTTCGTCTCTACCCTCATCTTTGGCTTGTATGTCACGCGTTTCGCCAACTATTCGCGGGTATATGGCTCGCTGGGAGCGGCTATCGCGCTGATGTTCTGGCTCTATATCATCGCGCTCTGCGTCCTGGCAGGTTCGGAGTTCAACGCGCAGCTCGCCGCAGAACGCCGAAATGCGGAGCCTGACATCCCGGTGGATGAGTTCTCCAGCTAGAGCGTTTCCACAGCCGCTAGGCCCATCGAAGATTGTGCAATGTGGTTTTCTTCGGGGAAAATCACACAAACGTTCTTCCTACGCGGATATACCCAATAGGGAATCGCCCAGGCTGCAACGTCGGGCAGGTAGAATGGCTGACTGACAGGCAGTAAAAGGATTAAGCAGAAGCTTTAGGTGGAAGGACAAGTGCAAATGGCGGTTAAGAACGGTGGTTTAGGCGCAGGTTGGGGTGAAAATCTGCGGCGTGCGAAGATCGTGGCGACATTGGGACCGGCCTCCAGCTCGGAGGAGACGTTTCGCCAGCTCGTACACGCTGGACTGGACGTCGCGCGCCTCAACTTTTCGCACGGATCGCACGAGCAGAAGAGCGAACTGATCGCAATGGTGCGCAAAGTCGCCCGCGAAGAGAATAAGCCCATCTGCATCCTCGCCGACCTGCAGGGGCCCAAGATTCGTACCGGAACGCTGGTCGACCACAAGCCTGTGATGCTCGAAGCGGGGAAGCGCCTGACGATTACGCCAGAGAAGATCGACGGTACTGCCGAACGTGTAAGCACTGTATTCACCACGCTTGCAGAAAATCTGAAGCCGGGCGACCAGGTGCTGCTCTCCGACGGCCTCATCGAATTGCGCGTGTTGGAGTTGCAGGGCGCCGACGTTGTCACCGAGATCATCAACGGTGGCCTGCTGGGCGAGAAGAAGGGGATCAACCTCCCCGGTGTTGTGATCAAGGTCTCCGCACTGACCGAGAAGGACGAAATCGATCTCGAATTCGCGCTCAAGGCGGGGGCAGACATCATTGCCGTCTCCTTCGTGCAGACCGCCGACGACGTGCGTTACGTCAAGACCCGGATCGCGGCGCTTGGCTATGACACCTGGGTGGTATCCAAGCTCGAAAAGCCGCAGGCTATCGACCATCTCGACAGTATTCTCGAGGCCTCCGATGCCATTATGGTGGCGCGTGGCGATCTCGGCGTGGAAGTTCCGCCCGAGAAGGTTCCGGCCATTCAGAAGCACATCATCCGCCGCGCGGCGGAGTACCGCAAGCCTGTTATTACGGCCACCCAGATGCTGGAGTCGATGATCGACAACCCGCGTCCCACGCGAGCCGAGGCCTCCGACGTAGCCAACGCCATCTACGACGGCACCG
>NZ_LMUH01000013.1:587148-624388 GCF_009766105.1 Granulicella sp. S156
GGAGCCGCAGCTGGCCGTCCTGCGTCACACCCGCAAGTCGTTGACGGTCCCCGAAACCATCTGCGAGTGTATGGCCCACTCCGCGCAGGACCTCGACCTGGCCGCGATTGCCATCTTCACCGAAAGCGGCAACACCGCAAGACTGCTCTCCAAATACCGTCCCGATGCGCCTATCTATGCGCTCTCACCCTTTGAGCACGTTGTGCGCAGGGCGATGCTGCTGTGGGGCACGTTCCCCATCCAGTGCGAACGGTTCGTCGGCACCGACAAGCTCGTGAACATGGCCGAAGACATCCTCGAAAGTGCCGGGTACGTGAAGCCGAGACAAGTAGTAGGAATTGTTGCAGGTACTGCCACGAAGACCGGCGCGACCAACTTTATGCGGTTGCACCTAGTCGGCGACCGATAAGTCGGAGTGAACAGAAAACAGAGATCAGAGACGAAAGAACAGAAATAGAGATGAGAGATCAGGACGCCACTGGACCGTGGGCCGTTAAATCTTTTCGTGATTTGATTGTCTGGCAAAGATCCATGCAGTTGTGCGTGGCGGTCTATGAACTGACCCGCACTTTCCCGCGGGAGGAGATTTACGGCTTGACGAGCCAAATGCGTCGAGCTTGTGTGTCGATCTCCAGCAATATCGCGGAAGGGCATGGCCGTGGGAGTGTTCCGCAACTACTTCATTTCCTCTCCATCGCTCGTGGATCGACATTCGAAGTGCAAGCTCAATTGCTTCTCGCCAGGGAACTGCAACTGGGCGAACCCGCACAGCTGGATCGGAGTGATGGTTTCTGCGAAGAGATCAGCAAGATGCTATTTGCAACAATGAAATCGCTCAAGTCAAGACAATCAAACCCTAGCAACACATCTCCTGATCTCTCATCTCTGTTTTCTGATCTCTCGCCTAGGCGAGGGCATCGGTGAGATACAGCCGCATGACTTTCTTAAACTCGGTGACTACGGATTCCCGCTCTTTAGGTGTCGCCAGGCGGTAGACGGCGAGCAGGCCTTTGATGATTTCGACGATCACCTGGGCGTTGAGAAAAGCCTGCTCTGCGGGCAGGCTGGGCTTCAGATTCTGAAGTGCGGCGGCGATGGTCCTGCGCAGAGGCTCGCGCGCGGCTTTGGTGCGCGCATAGGCAAGCGGCGCACCGCCCAGCGTCAGATAGGCAGGTCGCTCGCGCACGAACTCCAGGATGCCTTCAATAAAGGTGTCTGCAATAGTGGCTTTGCCGCGCGCGGGAGGAAGTTGCAGGAGCTTCGCCCAATGCTCCTCCGCCTCATGGACGTACTGCGTGATGAGCACTAGCGCAAGGGCCGGCTTATCCGGGAAATAGTCATAGAGCGTGCCGATGGAGGCCTGCGCCTGCTCGGCGATGGCGGTCATCGTAGCAGCCTCGTAGCCGACGGTGCCAAAGAGCTCCTCAGCGGCTTTAAGGAAGCTGGCCCGGCGGACCTCCGCCCGGTTTTGTTGCGGACGGCGTCTTGGAGTTGCAGAAGTTGAGGGCACCCTCGTATATTAAGAGGAAATGGAAGTTGAGGGAACCCTCAACTTTACGAAAGAGAGAAATACGATGGCCGTTGCCCTTGATTCGAAGACCACAGCCCTTGTCCTGATCGATCTGCAGCACGGTATTCTGGGCATGCCACTCCAGCCCCATTCCGCCGATGCGATCGTAAAAGCCTCCAGCAGGATGGCCGCGGCCTTCCGCGAGAAGCACGCGAAGGTTGTCTATGTGCGGGTAGATATGAATAACTTGCTGCCGCTCATCGTGGACCGCTCGCACAGAGACCCGTCCGCTCCACCGTTGCCCGCGATCGCCTCTGAGCTGGTGCCTGCAGCTGGGTTTCAGGAGAGTGATCTGCTCATCACGAAGCGCCACTGGAGCGCGTTCGGCCAGACAGAACTGGAGGACACGTTGAAGAAGTTAGGTGTAACAACGATCGTTCTGGGCGGCGTGGCCACCAACTTTGGCGTGGAGTCTACAGCGCGGCACGCGGTGGCAGTGGGCTTTCATGTGGTGATCGCGGAAGATGCGTGCACCACGCTTGAAGCTGAGGCGCATACATTTGCGATGGAGAAGATCTTTCCAATGATCGGGCGAGTCAGCACCAGCCAGGAGATCATCGATGCGCTCGCCTGAAGTTGCACTCGCCGGCGGCCCTGTGCGGCGCAATCTCGTGCTCGGGATATGTTGCATGAGCGTGCTGCTCGTGGCCATGGATGTAACCATCGTCAACGTGGCGTTGCCAGCCATTCAGCATGATCTGCATGCGAGTCTTTCGGGACTGCAGTGGATTATTGACGCGTATACCCTGGTCGTCGCGAGTTTGCTGATGCTGTCGGGCTCGATGTCCGACCGGTTCGGGCGCAGACGTGTGTTTCAGATTGGGCTGACCCTGTTCATCGCAGGCTCGCTACTTTGCAGCCTGGCACACAATATCGATCAACTGATTGCGTATCGTGCGCTGCAGGGACTGGGTGCGTCCATGCTCAATCCAGTCGCGCTCTCGATCGTTGCGAATGTTTTTACGGAACCCAGGGCGCGTGCGCGTGCGCAGGCGGTGGGCGTGTGGGGCGCTGTGGCCGGGTTGGCGTTGGCGCTGGGGCCTCTGCTGGGCGGAGCTTTGACACAAGCTATAGGCTGGCGTTCGATCTTCTGGATCAACGCGCCGATTGGTGTAATCACCGTTATCCTCGCGGCGGTGTATGTGCCGGAGTCGAAGGCGGCGCGGGCGCGGGCGTTCGATCCGGTGGGACAAGGGTTGGTGTTCGTGGGTCTGACGACGTTGACATATGCGGTCATTGAAGGACCTCACTCAGGTTGGAGTTCCTCTCTGATCTGCGCGCTGTTCGCCGCGGCCGGAGCGTCGTTTGTCGGCTTCCTGCTCTACGAGCCGCGGTGCAGAGAGCCGCTTGTAAACCTGCGGTTCTTTCGCAGCGTACCGTTCAGCAGCGCTACGCTTCTTGGTGTGTGTGTATTCTCGTCGTTCTCGGCCTTCTTGTTTTTGAACGCGCTGTATCTGCAGCAGGTGCGTGGATTCTCAGCATTCCATACGGGGTTATCTACGCTGCCGCTGGCGCTGTCGATGATGGCGAGTTCTCCGTGGAGTGGGAGACTCGTCGGACGGTATGGGGCACGGCCATCGCTCTACGCTGCGGGCACATTCTTTTTACTAAGCACGTTGCTGATGACACAGCTCACCCCGGCGACTCCTGTGGCTGTGCTGCTGGTGGCTTATGCTTCGTTCGGACTGGGGCTGGGAATGGTGAATCCGGCAATCTCCAACAGTGCGGTTGCGGGAATGCCTCTGGCGCAGGCGGGCGTGGCTGCGGCGATCGCTTCGACCAGCAGACAGGTGGGAGCAGCTATGGGTGTAGCGATCGCGGGAACGGTAGTGACCGCGAGCCGTACTAGAGGATCCAGCTTCACGCTGGCCACACACCCGATCTGGTGGATCATGACGGGGTGCGGAGCCATCGTGCTATTCCTTGGATGGGTTTCTGCGACATCGTGGGCGCGTGCGAGCGCAGACCTTGCGGCGGCTGAACTCATGGTGGCCGTTAGCTAGGCGCAAAGCCTCTAACAGGCTCTAGCGTTGGAGTACTAGACCCTGCATGTCGTCATAGCGCATGGCCAAACCCCAGCCGTAAGGCGTTCGAGAGTGTTTGTCGTCGTCGTGGATCGAGCTATACAGAGCGATCATGATTTCGTTGCGGCCGCGATGCAATGGAATTGGAATTGAGCTATTTTCCAAGGAGAGACGGCCATCAGGACGTTGCCGCTCGGATACTGGATCATAGAAATTTTTCCTGGTGCTTATCAAAGACCCATTCGCAAAAACCCACGCTTCGCCGATCCAACCCAGCGATACCTGCTTCGTCTGATCCCGGTCAGAATCAACATACGTTCTAAGCCAAGTCAGGGTCGACGGTTCCTTAGAAGCGCTGTACTGCCGGTTGAGATTCACGACTCCAAATCGTTCGGACCGGATGGGCTTCCACATCTTCGGATCTTGGGGTCCCTCCGCGTACGCGGGATTCGATCCATAGTGCAAAGGTGTCAAGGGTCCCAGTTCCCACGCATGAACGATTCCAGCCGCATTTCCCAGGCTGTCGGGAAGAGGAACTGGGGACAAGCCGTCCGTCTTGCTCGGCGAGACCACAAGATTGGCGAACGCCGCGGGGCCGTGCAGTTCCAACCCACCCTGCTGGGTATCTCCGAGGAGTTCATCGACTGCGAGCGTAGGTTGCACGGAGTCGTTGATGAAGACGTTCATTCGTTTGCCCGAAACCACAAGCCGCACGTGATTCCAGCCGTCCGCGAAGACAGGAGCCCGCTTCTGGTACTCGGGGTAGACGTTCCACAGCATAAAGCCGTTGATCACTGGGCTGTACTGAATGCAGTCGTTCTCGGCCCTGCAGTCTGGAAGACTACGAATGTAAAACTCCTCGCCGTTCTGAGGGTCACGCTGCCGGAAACGTATGCCCGGTATGTCCTCAGCCAGCGGTTTCATATCGAACTCAATCGTTCCGTCACGAAAGGACAGTTCGTTGAGAGCGAGATCCCCTGATTTCAGAACGATGATCCCGTCGGGGAAACCTTCCTGCATCACATATTGCACGTCAGGCTTATCACTGACAGGATGCCAGTGACTTGAGGTCATCGAGATTACCTGGCTTGTTCTAGCCTCAGGCTCCATCGCGCTGAGGGAGTTAGGCAGCGAGAGGCAAAATGTTAGTACGAGTAGGCCCAGTTGGAGCTTATGCATTATTTTCCTTTTGTTGTGCGGTGTTCAATTTGCCGCTCTCAAATGCTTATGACATGTGTGGATTTGACGAGTAGGTGATGGCGGCTATCCTCCAACCGGCGGCTCCTTTAACCAGGACCCAGGTCTCGCTGCCGCGATTTTGTTCTTTTCCGTCAACTAGGAATACGAAGTCGAAGTACACCGACGCAATCGTTCCGTCGCTGTTTTCCTGCAGATGGGTGTGCGTCGGATTGAAGTTGGCCTTTGAGGTCGAAACCACCTTTGCGAAATCGGTGTAGCTTCCCACACGAATCTTCACCGCATCCGGTGATTTCGCTTTAGCACGGGCGTAAGCGTCATCGGAAAGCACGTTGAGCCACATACTGCCTTGGGGAATGAATAGGCTCGCCAGCCGAGATCCGTCGTGATGCAGAACGGCTTCGTGGTAGGCGTCGATCACATGCTGAACGTCGACAGTATCCGAAGCAGTGCTGGCAGCGAGATTTTTGTTGCTTTCAGTAGTGTTTGGGCTCTGAGCGAAGCTCGCGGTACCGATCAGAATTGTGAGAGTAAAGAGGAGGCTGCTGATGAAACGCTTCATGTGTTATCTCCTTGAAGAGGATGGCTGCAAAGGTCACATTGGGATGTGAGAGCAGAAATGTCTAACGTGAATCTACGCATATTCACCACGCAGCTGGACGATATGTTCTGAAGCGGTCCTGGCCATTGCAGATCGGTATAGTGATGGAACGAGACGGATGCGCAACAATGCACAACGAGAACCTGCACTCTCTCAACAGCCCTTCCACCGCCGAGGACGGCCACGCTGACGAACGTGTCTGTCAGAATGGCTAGAGCAATGATGAAACGCCTTCTCAGAGGTTCGGTCCTCTCCGTGGTCTTTTGGACGACCATTGCGCTGGTCTTTGCGTTGCCTCAACTGGGACAGAACAACAACCTGCACAAGGTTCTTATCTCGGCGTTGGTTCAATGGTGGTCCTGGGGAATTTTAGTTCCAGGCATCCTGGCACTGGACCATATCCTTCCCTTTTCAGCGCAACGTATCGTACCGCGTCTCATCGCGCATCTTTTTCTGGGACCCTTCGTGACCGTGGTGTATGGCTACGTCGAGACCGCTTTGAAGGCCCTGTTCGGCATAGGTGCATGGTCGAGACTGTTCGGAACATCAGTCATCACAAAAGCTATTCAAGAAATGTTCTGGAGCATGCTCGTGTACTGCCTCATCGTTGGCGTGTGGGAGGCCTACCTGTACCACCAGCGCTACGTCTCGGCTGAGCTGCAGATGGAGCGGCTGCAGAGAAACTTCTCCGAGGCTCGCCTCAACGCATTGCGCATGCAATTAGATCCGCACTTCCTCTTCAATGCCCTCAACACCGTCTCGTCCCAGGTCGAACGCGAACCAAAACTCGCGAGAAAAATGATCGAACATCTCGGCGATTTACTTCGCCTTTCTCTAAGCTCACAGGGAGTTCACGAGATATCGCTTGCCGAAGAACTGGCCTTCCTCGACCACTATCTGGCCATACAGAAGATCCGCTTCGGCGATGCCTTGAAAATCGAGATGAGAATCGCGCCAGACGTGAAAGATGCTCTGGTCCCCAGTCTGTTCATCCAGCCATTGGTGGAAAATGCCATCCGCCATGGCATCTCCAAAAGAGCTCGGGGCGGCTCCATTATTTTGAACGCTCAACGCATCCAGGAGAGGCTCGTCATCCAGGTGCTCGACGATGGCGTGGGATTACCCTCAGGATGGTCGTTCGAAGATCACAAGGGCGTTGGCCTCTCTGTGACACGAGAGCGAATCGCCGGGTTGTATCCCGGCGATACGAGCCAATTCGATGTCCGGCGGAGAAGTGAAGGTGGAACAGAGGTGTACCTTTCATTTCCGCTGCACCTACGAAAGGAAGCAGATGACGGCCTTACAAGCTGATGGCATTCGTGCACTCATCGTGGATGACGAGGCTCCTGCGCGCCAGCGCATCTCCGACTTATTGAATCAAGATGCGGAAGTGCGTTCCCTGCACGAAGCAGGCGATGGGGAGACAGCCGTGCGAATGATCCTCAGTGAAAAGCCCAACCTGGTGCTACTGGATGTGCAGATGCCTGAGCTGAATGGCCTGGAGGTGATCGAAGCTGTTGGCCCGGAGAACATGCCGCTCACGGTCTTTGTCACTGCATACGACCAGCACGCTATTCGCGCCTTCGAAGCCAATGCGTTGGATTACCTCCTCAAGCCATTCAGCGATGAGCGTTTCGAGACGATGCTGACGCGGGTCAAGAGACGGAGAGACGACCTCCATCTTCGGGAGTTCGGCCAAAGCGTAGCGCGAGTGATCGCGATGCAATCAACAGAAACCCGGTATTTGGACCGGCTCGCCGTCAAGGTCGATGGGATCACAAGGTTCGTTCGGGTGAAAGACATCGAATGGATCGAAGCCGCGGGAGTCTATGTCACCCTCCACACCTCGGGGAAAGAATTTCTCTACCGGGCCTCGTTGACGGAGTTGGCGCAGAGTCTCGACCCGATTCGTTTTCTTCGCATACATCGCTCGGTCATCGTCAACATCGAAAGCATTGTGCAGTTGGAGCCGCTCTCTCATGGGGAATTTGAGGTCTTGCTGAAGGACGGTTCCCACTCCCGCGTCAGCAGAACCTATCGCAACTCCATGGAGAAGCGATTTGGACAAAAGCTCTAGACCCTGGAACTTAAGGGGTGCTGAAAAAGTCAGGTTTCGTTAAGGGCACGCGTTTACCCGTGCCGTAAATGCTTACATCGCAACGCGGCTCTAGCTGTGGTGTCTCAACAGGTTGTTGACATCAAGACCAGAACGGCTGATGGGAGGAGCTTGGTTGAGGCTAGCATGGGGACGATGCCAGTTGTACAGGTGGGTCCAAGGTTTGAGGCAGGCGGATGGTTCTGCTGAGTTTTCATAGCGTCGTGCATAGGCCCATTCGCGAGCCGCTGTCTCGAACGGTACCAAGCCCTTCCCGGCAACCGATGGTTAGCGGTCAACATCCTACAAGGATCACCGGAAAGGAATCACAAACATGTTTGGCATCCGTAAGAAAATCGAAGAGTCACGGAACAAGGCGCAAACGGATCCCGTGGGTGCAATCGAGGATCACAAGAAGTCTCTGAACTCAGGAGTGTCAGGTTTCCTGACCAAGACTTTTATGGGTAAAGATTTTGTCAACAGAATAAACGGTGCTATGGATATGGGACAGAATGCTCTGGCCGGACACCAGGAGCGACTGAAACTGATTCAGACCGGACTTGATGGTACTGCCGATATCCTCTCCGTGCAGGACACAGGAGGCACAGTCTACGATAACCCCGTGGTCGTGATCCACATGACTGTCAGCCCCGCTAGCGGCGAGCCCTACGATGTCAATATCCAGACCATGGTCTCCCGCATTGCCGTGCCACGGGTCGGTGACAAAGTAAAAATCAAGTATGCCCCTGAGAATCCCCAGCAGGTCGCCATCGTGTAGGTGGGGCCTGCCTGGAGTCGATACGCTCGCTTCGCTGAGGCCATACTTCGCCTTACCTTGGCCGCTTCCGCGCCCCCGCCCTTAGCGGCGATTCGGCGGCGGCGGCGGCGGCCTACGGTCGTCGTGATGATCGTCATGATGGTCCGGCTTTGGCACATCCTTGTTCACAATCGTGGTCTTACACCCGCCCATAGTCATCATCGCAGCCGCCGTCACCAGCAAAGCAGTCCAGCGTTTCATTCCGCTCATCGTTCGATCTCCTTGAATCCTCAGCTTGTGGGGTCTAAACATCAGATGCCAAACTGGACCACGACGGGGTCTGCTGATTCAGCACTTCAAACTCCTGCAAAGTCGTCTTTTCGGCAATTACATTCATTGGCTGGCGTATCCAGGCCAATGCGCTCATCGAAAGCGTGAAAAAAGTTGTGGAAACGCCGGTCTGCTGGGGAATCTCTAGAGAGCAACGATCCCCTCATTCCCGAGGCTTCGGAAAGATCACCGCGACCTCCGCGAAACCTCAGCGCCCCCTGCGTTAAAGATTTCCCCGCCAGACTGACTACAATCGAACAATGGGCAGGATTCATGTACTTTCCGATCAGGTCGCCAATCAAATCGCTGCCGGCGAAGTCGTCGAACGCCCCGCATCTGTAGTCAAAGAACTCCTCGAAAACTCCCTCGACGCCGGTGCCACCCGCATTCGTGTCGAGATCGAAGCCGGTGGCCGCAAGCTCATTCGCATCGTCGACAACGGCCATGGCATGGGCCGCGACGACGCACTGCTCGCCTTCGAGCGTCATGCCACCTCCAAGCTCCGCTCATCCGACGACCTGCTCTCCATTGCTACTCTCGGCTTTCGCGGAGAAGCCCTGCCCTCCATCGCCTCCGTCGCGCGCGTCACCCTCGAAACCCGTGCCACGGAAGACGCTGTAGGCACCATGCTCGAGATCGCCGGTGGCAATCTACTGCGCGTTGAAGACGCAGGCCTGCCCAGTGGAACGACCATCGCCGTGCGCGACCTATTCTTCAATACGCCTGCGCGGCGCAAGTTTCTGCGCAGTGAGCAGACCGAACTCGGCCACGTCGCCGCGCTCGTAACGCACTACGCACTCGCGCATCCCGGCAAACACTTTGAGCTGCACTCTGCCACGCAGGCGCTGCTGGTAGCGCCCGCCGTCGCCAACTCCGGAGAACGGCTGTTTCAGATCTTCGGTCGCGAGACCTTCGAGCACCTCATCCCCGTCGCCGCGGAGCTGGACTTTTCACGAGCCGGCCTGCCCGAGCCTCCGCCCTGGAGACGCGCCGAAGACTATGAACCCGCCGAGCCTGGGTTTATTCGCCTCACGGGCTTCGTCTCCAAGCCGGAGCTGCAGAAGCTCAATCGCAATTCGATCTATGTCTTCGCCAACGGGCGTCTGATCCGCGACCGCCTCATTCTGCACGCCTTTACCGAGGCCTATCGCAATATCATTCCGCCGACGTCGTTTCCTGTAGTCCTGCTCTTTCTCGAGATGCCGCCGCAGGAGGTCGACGTAAACGTGCACCCGGCCAAGACGGAGGTGCGTTTCCGCCAGGGCAGCTTCGTGCATGACTTCGTGCGCGACTCCGTGCGCACGGCGTTGATGAACGCTCGCCCCGCCGCGAGCTTCTTCGCCGCACTGAACTCTGTGCCCACCGCAGCCTCATCCCTGATGGTCGATGTCAGCCCTCTGCCGGGAATCGATCACCCCGTCTTTACGCCGAACGGGGATATGCAGGGCTTGGTCGCTGAAAGCGAATCTGCCGTCGAGCCCGGCGATATCGCCTCCTTCGATCTACGTTCTCCCGTCGTTCCTCAGTCGCCGGGCCGTCTGAGCTTTGAAGGCGCGGGAATGTCCATTGGTTACGACGAGCCCACGAGCCAGAGCATTGAAGCCTCCTTCGGCTCAATCGACGAACCACAGCCGACGCTGAACTCGCTCGCATCTCTCAAGCCGCTTGGCCAGCTTCGCGATTCGTTCATTCTTGCTACTAACGAAGAAGGTTTGTGGATCGTCGACCAGCATGTGGCGCACGAACGCGTGCTGTTTGAGAAGATCCTTCGCGAGCGCAAGGTCGAACAGGTGCAGCGGCAGCGCCTGCTGATGCCCGTATTGATCGAACTCCTGCCCGAACAGATGGTCATCTTTGCGGCCATCGCCGAGGAACTGGAACGCAATGGCTTTGAAGCCGAGCCCTTCGGCCCGCGCACCCTGGCCGTAAAAGCCACGCCCGTAGGTCTTGAGGGCCGCGAGTTGGAGCGGATGCTGGAAGAGGTACTCGCGGTGACCGAACGTGAGCAGCAGGTCGAAAACGAGGAGGCGCGGCGCACCCGTATCGCCGCTTCCATCGCCTGCCACGCCGCCATCAAGGTCAATATGCCCCTGGAGCCAGCCAAAATCGACTGGTTACTCTCAGAACTTGGAAAAACTGAGCATCCAACGAGCTGTCCGCATGGCCGACCCATCGCTTTGCGGTATTCTTTAAAAGACATTCAGCGGGCGTTCCAGCGTATCTAGGCTTCCCATGCCGGATTTAGCTGTAGCGTTTAGCCCGCTCCTGCCGATTTTATGTTCCGGCTTCGCAGTTTTCCCGATCGGTTTTCTCGATCTGTAGTCTAGGCCTCCGCATGACGGAGGTCTCTGCTGTGTGCGGTAGTCTCGCCGCCAGCACAAAGGGGTACGTCTTTTGAGTTCATCACCTGAGTTCAACGCGGAGCAGCTTACAGCTGCTCGCGCCAAAGTATGGCATCAAACCGGTGAGCCTTTGCTCACGCTGGATGCCTTACGTGAGTGGCTGGCTACGGCTGGCCTCGTTCTGTTTACGCCGCGTTCGCTGCAACTGCCGACGCCTGCCCCGTCCTTTGTCGAAGCCACCCTCGGCTCGGCCAACGTTGGGCCGACCCCCTCGCAGATTGAGGCCGCACGGTCTCTGCTCGTAAGGCTCGTCTCCGAAGGCAATGCGCTGCCGCTGAACCTGCTCGGCATTCCGGGTGAGCTTCCGGACTTCGTCGTCTCGGCACAGGTCTTCAGCTACATCTTCACCATGCGCGGCGACAAGGCCTGGAAGCTGCCACCCTCGACCTCTGGAGCAGTCAAAGTCTCTCCGCTTGGTCTGCGCGTCTATGAGGTGCTCACTGAGCGCGGTGCCCTGACGGCTGCCGAACTTGCTCAGGAACTTGGCCGCGAGGTCACCGAAGGCGCTATTCTGCGCACCCTCAACGAGCTTTGGTCACTGCTGCGCGTGATTCCGCTGCCCCAGCAGGGCGAGGCCTCCACGCTCTGGGAGCTCACCACGCGACGCTTTACCAAGGCCATCAAGGCGGGCATCAATGCCGGCCAGCCTAAGGCTCTCTCTGCGCTGATCTCGCTCTATCTCGCACAATCGTTGCTTGCCACCGAGGACGAGGTCGAAACCTTCCTCTCGCCGCTGGCCGCACGCTCGCGCATTCGCGAGGTGCTGCACGCGCTTACTTCCTCGCGGCAGCTTGAAACTATCGTGCTCGAAGGCAAGTCGCTGCTGCATATCCCCGGCACGCTGCCCGAGTTCCCGGCCATCGAGAAGCCGGAGCCAACCGAAGAGGAGCTTGCCGCAGCTGCAACCGCTGCCGCCAGCCTCGAAGGCGAAGGCCGCATCAAGCGGTTCACGCCCAGCGCAGACCGCAAGCCTCGCAGTGACTTCAAGGGCAAGCCCGCTCGTAGCTTCGGAGCCAAGCCCAGTTTCGGAGCAAAACCCAGCTTCGGGGCCAAGCCCGACCGCGAACGCCGCCCCTTCCGCCGCGATGCTTCTTCCCCTGCAGGCGACAAGCCAAGCTTTACCCGTCCCTGGACAGAAGATCGCAAGCCGCGTGCTGAGGGCGATAGCGCCGCTCCGAAACGTCCTTATGTACGCCGTGAAGGCGCCGCTCCCGGAGGCTTTGCCAAGCGGGAAGGCTTCTCCGACCGCGGCCCGGCACGCAAGAGCTTCGGCGATAAACCGGCCTTCCGCAAGAGCGGTGAAGGCTTTGCCGCCAAGCCGCGTTTCGCGGCGAAGGACGGAGAGCGTAAGCCTTACGTGCGTCGTGAAGAGTCGGCATCAGGCGACCGCCCGAAGCGCACCTATGGCGATAAGCCTGCCGGTCGCGACTCCTTTGCAAAGTTCCGCAAGCCCGAGGGTGGCGACCGTAAGCCCTTCCGCCGTGACGAAGGCGACGCTCCTCGTGCGGCGTTCAAGCCGCGCCCCACAGGCGACCGCCCCTACTCCAAGCCATCCTTTGATCGTGGCGCAAGCAAACCCGGCGGCTTCGCCCCGAAGCGTCCCTACGTCCGTCGTGATGATGCAGCTGGCGAGCGCCCGTCGCGCCCAGCTCGCCCGTCCTACGGCGGTAGCGACAGCACCCCGCGTCCTCCGAAGCGTCCGTATGTTCGCCGCGAAGAAGGCGAAGGCGCTGCTTCCCGGCCTGCTTTCAAGCCGAGCTTCCGTCCTCGTCCCACAGGCGACCGGCCGTTCTCCAAGCCGCGCTTCGACCGTGGCGATAGCAAACCCGGTGGCTTCGCAAGCAAACCCGGCGGCTTCGCTCCCAAGCGTCCTTATGTCCGTCGCGAGGAGTCAGCTGGTGAGCGTCCTGCGCGTCCTGCCTACGACGGCGGCGGCGACAGCACACCGCGTACCCCGAAGCGTCCTTTCCCGCGTAAAGAAGGGGATCTGGCCGGCCGCCCTGTGCGTCCTTGGCCCGAGGCGAAATCGGAGCGTAGTGACAGCAGACCTCCCCGCAAGACAGGCGGCTTTGGCCGCAAGCCCGGTGGCTTCAGCAAGCGTCCGGACAGCCGGAGTGGTAAAGTTCCATTCGGCGGCAAGCCGGGTTTCGGCAAGCGTCCAGCGGGTGCAGGTGGTTTCAAGCCTGCCGCGCGTAAGCCGGAGTCTGAGGAGTAGCAATGAGCGAAGGCACGATCCCGCCTGTCATCCCGGCACGCGAGCATCCAGTCATTGCGATAGATGGTCCCGCCGGCGCGGGGAAGAGCACGATGGCTGCGCACCTCGCGCGCCGTTTTGGCTTCCTCAACCTGGAAACCGGGGCCATGTATCGTGCGCTCGCGTTCAAGGCCATCGATAACGACCTCGACTTCTCAGACGAGGCCGCCCTGGTCGAACTGGCTGAAAACACGCGCATTGCCCTCGAGCCTCAGCTGGAAGGCAACCGCGTTCTGTTGGATGGCGTGGATGTCTCGCGTCGCGTTCGCGAGCCTGACGTTACAGCCGCAGCCTCCAGAGTCTCCGTGCATCCCCGGCTGCGCGCCTGGATGGTCGATCAGCAGCGTCTGCTGGGCCGGCGTGGCGGCGTGGTGATGGAAGGCCGCGACATCGGCACGGTCGTCTTTCCTGACGCGGAGGTGAAGATCTTCCTCGACGCCGCTCCCGAAGTCCGTGGCAACCGCCGTTACCGCCAGAGCGGTCCAGCAGAGACGAAGTTCACCGAACAGGCCAAGGCCACCGAAGAAGCGATGGTCCGCGAGCTCAAGGAACGCGACGAGCGCGACCGCACCCGGGCCGAGTCTCCATTGAGGCCTGCAGAGGACGCCGTTATCCTCGATTCGACCTCGATGACGCTCGATGAGGTGCTCGTTGCGGCGGAAAAGATCGTTCGCGACCACGTTACAGAGGCGCAATTGCACTAGATTTGGTGCAAAAACGTGCCTCCGGAAATTTTTACGTGGAAATTTTGTTTGTCGTGCTAACATTTCCCCATCGTTTGAAACAGATTGGCTTTCAGCATCAGATTCACAGCCGAGGCCCCATTTGGATTCAGCGTCAAAGTCAATCACACAAGGATTTACGAGATATGGAACAGGGAACAGTGAAGTGGTTTAACGACGCCAAGGGTTTCGGCTTCATCAGCCGTCAGAACGGTGAGGATGTGTTCGTGCACTATTCGGCCATCAACTCCAATGGATTCAAGAGTCTGCAGGAGGGGCAGGCGGTTCAATTCAACGTAGTGAAGGGGCCTAAGGGCTGGCAGGCTTCCGACGTTCAACCTCTCTAAGCTTCGGCTTATAGTCGTTGTGTCGGGAGAATAATCCCATCAACTTTTGAGGTTAAGGGCGGCTTAGGCTGCCCTTTTCCCATTTAACGACCTTAAAAACCATTTTTAAGGTCCCATTCGACCAAATCGCAGTCGAATGCTGAAGTTTTCAACAGGCTGTGCCATATTTCAGGGCTTGGGCACCGTACTCGGATCCGGCGTTGGTGCTGGGGTGGGGTCAGCAGGCAACGGCTGACCATCCGGCCCAATGACGCCATTGCTTCCCAGGATGGTCGTAGTAGCCCGGAACTTGCGGTAATCCGATGTGACCACATGAATATGTCCATTGAAGCCGGCGAAGAGGAGGACGCGGATCTTGCCTCGACCGTCGAGCTGCATCGGCAGCCAGGCCTCCCCATTCACCTTTTGTGCCCGAAAACTGAAGTTCGATCCCTTTTGGACGTCCGCGACGAGTCCGCCGCCTATCTTGAAATCGTTCAGGAAGTGCCCTTCGCCTCGAACCATGGTTCGATCGGCCTCGTCGATCCAGACGGTTCCTACTAGGTCGCGGATGACACCCTCAGCCCTGTTGCGTGTCTTTGCGTTTGGGTCTCCGGCGTAATCGACAACGATCGTCGGCCTTCCGTCGAGCATCTCCCGCCGTGGATTCGAGAAAGTGCCAAGCTCCAGAACGCGTGAGGCCGAAATCTCCGCATCGCCGCGCGAGTTGGTCTCCTGTCCTTTACCCTCTGCCTTTTCACGGCGTTCCCGGTCCTTGGCAACTTCCTTATTGATCCGCTCGTCTTCTTTCTTCTTTTCGTTGTCGGTTAGGGGCTTGCCGTCGCGGCCTACGATGCGATCCACGCGAACGCTATTGATGGTCAGGCTCTCAGCATCAAGGACAGTTGTTTTCTTTACATTGCCCTTGCCGTCGAGCTCCTGCTCCTCCTGATGCACGTGGTAGGTGTAGTCCTTCTGCTGGGCTTCGACGGTCTTCTGGTTCCGCTCAGCTTCGAGCAGGAGCTTGCGGACATCCGGCAACGGTTTTTCCGGCGACTCCACTGCTGTCTGCGATGGAACTGCCGCCGGATCGTTTGGCGGTGTGGGCTGTTGTGCAGTGGCGAAGCATCCGGTGAGCAGTATCGTCGCGAAGATTGCAGAAATCCGAGCCATATTTTGAATATACGTTTCTTCCTATGAGCCAGCTCGCAGGATGCAGCTCCGACCGGGTAGCATCGGAGTGTGGGTCAAACAAGTCCAGTAGATTCAACGGGCATCAAACCTCCGGATCAGAATCCGTTGCGCAAGAGCGCCAGCGCCTTCGCACCGCTGCAAATCGCGCTCTTTCGCGACCGTTGGATCGCGTCGACGGTGTCGAGCGTAGGCACGTGGATGCAGGACACCGCCGGCACGTGGCTGATGACGGTGCTGACAACCTCGCCACTGCTGATTGCGCTGATGCAGACCGCCGCGAGCCTGCCGGTGCTGTTCCTCGGTCTGCTTGCCGGTGCGACTGCTGATATCTATGAGCGCCGCCGTCTGCTGATCTTCTGGCAGTGCTGGATGCTGGGCAGCGTCGCGATTCTTGCCGTGCTTACCTTTGTCGGAATCGTTTCTCCGGTCACACTGTTGCTGCTGACGTTCATGCTCAATATCGGTTCGGCGATGAACAACCCTGCCTGGCAGGCGATCGTTCCGGAGCTGGTACCGCGCGAAGACATTCCCAGCGCCGTTACGCTCAATGCGGCGAGCAACAACATCGCACGTGCTGTTGGGCCCGCGTTAGGCGGCCTGATGATCGCGGCGTTCATGAGCCCAGACAAAGGCGCTGGCTGGGTGTTTGCATTAAACTCCGCCTCGTTTGCCGGAGTTATCTGGATTCTGTGGCGATGGAAGCGCACGCCGCTCTTCAAGAGTGCGCTTCCGTCCGAACGCATTGCCGGTTCTGTGCGCTCAGGTCTGCGCTATCTGCGCTATGCGCCCAGCTTGCAAGGGCCACTGATTCGCGCCTTTACCTTCACCTTCTTTGTCAGTGCGGTGTGGTCGCTGCTGGCGCTGGTAGCCAAGCGCGACATGCGCAGCCACGGAGCGATGGGTTATGGCATCCTCAACGGCTGCCTTGGAGTGGGTGCTATCTTCGGAGCAACATCACTAGCGCGGATTCGCCGTCATATCGATGCAGACAAGCTGCTGGCGTGCACTGGAATCTACTACGTCGCAACCTTGCTGATCCTGGCCTTCGTCCATATTCCCGCTGTCGCTATTGCTACGCTCATCGGCGCTGGCTTTGCATGGACGACGACGATGTCTACTCTGAATGTCTCGGTACAGCTCTCGGTTCCGGGATGGGTCTATGCCCGCGCACTGGGCACGTACCTGATGACGTTTCAGGGCGGAATGGCTTTGGGCAGCGTGGTGTGGGGTGTGATTGCGCAACGTAGTTCGACGAAGGTATCGCTGATCTGTTCGGCGATCGGGCTTGCCGCATCGATCCCCTTCACATCGCGTATTCATATTCTTAAGGGCGAGTTGCCGGATCTGACGCCCTACAAGTGGAAGAGGCCATTGCCTGCCTTAGCGACGACGCCCGATCCCGACGATGGGCCTGTGCGCATCTCGATCGACTACAGTATTCCGCCCGAAAACTACGCGGAGTTCACGCATGTCATCCATTCGCTCGAAGCTGTGCGCCTGCGCGGGGGAGCTGTGCGCTGGGGAATCTATCGTGATGCTGCAGATCCTGAGCACCTGAACGAGACCTTCATCATGGAAAGCTGGCTCGACTACCTGCGGTCGCGCGAGCGCATGACCGCTGCTGACCAGGTCATCCGCGAGCAAGTGTATGCCTTGCATTGTGGCGACGCGACACCAAAGGTTACGCATCAGATATGGGCGAGAGAAGTGGGCGAGCACGCGGGGCACCTGTGAGATTTCAAGAGGTTGTCCATTCGAACCGAACCGAAGAAGCTGAATGTGCGAGCAGTCAGATTCTTTTGGGGAGGAACGAATGGACATTCATCAGAATGCCCGATTGACGCTTCGGAGTCGAGAAGCGTTGGTTTTTTATGTGCTTCGGGATGGGTTCACGCGGAAGGCGGCTGCAGCCGCCTTCCGCGTGAGCGCACGGACAGTGGCCAAGTGGGTTGGCCGGTTCCAACAGGAAGGGCAGGATGGGCTTAGAGACCGCAGCTCTCGTCCACGGCACAGTCCGCGCCGCGTTGCGGACTCGGTCCAGCAGCGAGTCGTGGAGCTGCGGCGTGAGCGCAAGGCGGCCTACTGGATCGCGCGCGAGACTCAGTTGAGCACGGCGACGGTCAGCCGCATCCTGCGGCGTGCGCGGTTGAGTCGATGGCGCGATCTGAACCCTCGACCGCCGGTGATGCGCTATGAGCACCCGCGTCCGGGCGACCTGCTGCACCTGGATATCAAGGGCATGACGCGCTTCACCGAGGTCAGCCAGCGGGGTGATGGCCGGCTGCGCGGCAAACGCAAGCATCCTGGCTTCTGCGCGCTGCACATCGCCATCGACGACCACTCGCGGGCGGCTTTTACGCGTATGCTGCCCGATCAGAAGGCTGAGACCACCATCGGCTTCCTGCGCGAAGCAACCAACTTCTTCGCCGGGCGTAACGTGCCGGTTCGCGCACTGCTGACCGACAACGGAAGCGCCTACCGCTCCCACAAGTTCCGCGCCGCCTGTGCCGACATGCAAATCAAGCATCGCCGCACAAGGCCCTACACCCCCAGAACCAATGGAAAAGCCGAACGCTTCATCCAGACCGCTCTCAGGGAATGGGCCTACGCAGAGCACTGGTCAAGCTCGGACCAAAGAGACGCTCAACTCCAGCCCTGGGTCGACTTCTACAACCACCAAAGACCGCATGGTAGCCTCAACGACAAACCGCCCGTCAGCAGACTCGACGATGTAACAACCTCTTGACCAGCTACAGGTGCCCCATCCTTTGCTGCACGGTTTGTGGAGTGCCAAGGAACCCTCACGCAAAGGGTGGGGTATCGCGGAAGCGACCGCTTTTAGCCGATAGAGGCGACTAAGCTCGATATGAGGACGGTCGAGCTTGGACAGAAGCTAGTGGCAAACCTACACGGGCAGGAGCGGTCGCCCTTCGGGCGATACCCCACCCTTTGCGTAGAATCTCGTGTTGCTTCACAAATCGTGCGGCAAAGGATGGGGCACCCGGTTGTTGGTTAGTCCCAATCGTTGGTGGTACCCAATTGTTGCTTCGCCCTAAATTCCCACCGGATATGGCTTTTCGTGCATCTCGCCGCTCTGCGCATTTCTGCGCTCGAAGAGGCCCTGGAAGAGACTCAGCAGGCCGGTATACCAGTAGCCCAGTACAAAGAGCAGAAGAAACGGCACGGTAAAGTAATTCTCCGTGGAGATGGCGTACCACACCGTCGCCGCGAAGTAACAGCCGATGGCTAACTCGATCCACGGGATAATCCCGAGCCGTTTGCGATACTTCCGCGCCTGCGATCTCTCGCCCTTTTTCTGCACGGCATACTTGGGCGTGCGCGCGAACGCGCTCTTGATACCGAACAGCGCCTCGAGCACAGCCTTGGTGTTGGTGATGGTGAGGCCGACACCGAGCGACATCAGGAACGGCAGATAGAGAAATGTCTTGTACCAGGTGCGCGGAAAGAGCTCTTTCTGGCTGACGAGATAGAAGCTCGAAACCGACATCGTGGAAGCCATGAACAGGGGCAGGTCGATCAGCACCATCTGCAGCGGGCCCTGCCACGAGCGGATGATCATCGCTGGCATCAGCAGAGTGGAGAGCACGATCATCAGCGGATAGCTGATATTCGCGGTGAGGTGGTAGAAGGCCTCGAGCTTGGTGTGGAAGGGAGCGTCGGATTTGAAGACCGTCGGCAAGATCTTTTTGCTGGTCTGGATAAGGCCTTTAGCCCAGCGTGCCTGCTGGGTTTTGAACGCAGTCATCTCGATGGGTAGTTCCGCAGGGCACTCGACATCCTGCAAATACTTGAACTTCCAGCCCTTGAGCTGCGCGCGATAGCTGAGGTCGGTATCTTCGGTAAGGGTGTCATGCTGCCATCCGCCTGCCTCCTCGATGGCTTCCCGTCTCCACATGCCAGCAGTGCCGTTGAAGTTGAAGAAGACGCCGGCACGCGAGCGGCCGCCATGTTCGAGCACGAAGTGCCCGTCGAGCAGAATGGCCTCGACCTGTGTGAGGAACGAGTAGTTACGGTTGAGGTGCGTCCAGCGCGTCTGCACCATGCCGATACCCTGCTCGGCAAAGTGGTGCACCACTTGCATAAGCCACTGCGGTGGCGGCACGAAGTCGGCATCGAAGATGGCGATGAGCTCGCCCTTGGCGACTTTCAGGCCTTCTTCGAGCGCTCCAGCCTTATAGCCGTAGCGATTGGTGCGATGGATATAGTGAACCGGCTGAGGGGCGAGGCCCTCCGTACCAGCAGCGTAGCGGGCGACGATGCCCTGGGCGACATCCGTGGTCTCGTCGGTGGAGTCGTCGAGGAGCTGGATCTCAAAGCGGTCGCGCGGGTAGTCGAGGCGGCAGCAGGCGTCGATAAGGCGGTCGATGACGAACTGCTCGTTGTAGATCGGGAGCTGAATGGTGACGAAGGGTAGCTCAGACTCGCTGAAGCTTGCAATTGGCTCGCTGGAATGGGAGGCTTTGCTGCGGTTGCGGTAGTACAGCCACACCAGTTGATAGCGATGGAGGCCATAAAACGCCAGGATGATCATCACGATGAAGTACGGGATGATCAGTGAGATATCGAACGCATTCCAGCGGTACTCGCCGTGGAAGGTGGGGTCAATGAGGCGCTTCCAGTAAGGCCGCGAGACAAAGGCGAGTGCAAGCGCGTTGAGTTGGCTGATCAGAAGGGCACTCCGGAACCGAACTGGGATATCGACGCAAAGCGCGCCACAAATAGTAGTACCGCGTTCTGCATCGGGGTTATCGCATTGATTTTACGCGAGACTGCTTAGAGTTTGAGACGGTATTCATAGCGATCCAGAAACTCGCTCGGACTAAGAATCTTCACATGCGAAACCGTGTTGTTGTGGAGATGACCAAAGTGGTTGGTATCCCCGGTGACGAGATAGTCCATGCTGGCGAAGATGGCTGAGGCAAGGATAGGTCGGTCTTTGGACACGAGAACAATGTCCTCGGGGACGATTTGGAGGGGACCATCGCTGACCATCGTAGTCTTCTCCATAAGCATGTCGAAGCGGAGTCGATGTTCAGCCTTTCTGATGTTGCGATCCACTTCATCGACGACATAGGGTGAAGTGGCTGGCGTTATTGCGTGCAGCCTCCAGAACTTGAGGAACCGGTTTTGTTCGCTCCACGAAGCGGAAAAGAGCACATTCGCGTCAAGATAGACGAAGAGGGGCTGAAAATAGTCAGGCACTGATCTTCTCTTGGCCGTAGGTTGCAACTGCTCTTCGCTCTCGTGCCTCTAGCTCCGCATCGGTTGGCAAGGTATCGCGGTGGTTTGGCTTGAGCCCCTTGATTTTGGCTGGATCGATACCGAGTGCCAGGACTTCAGGTAGATTGCGATCCCACTCTTCTTGGGTCATCGAGTTGACCAGAATGAAGAAGCCCCGTTCCTCGTCGGACCAGACCTCCGGTTCGTAGACGTAGGCCGGTCGGATGCGAATCTCACCATCCTTGGCTTCAGTCACAAGCAGCGAGCCATCTTCGAGGCCGAACTGCTTGCGCAGCTTAGCCGGAAGTACGATGGTGCCGCGTTTGCCCATCTTGATGGTTGTGGTCGCCATATCCGAACCTCTGAATATCAGAATATCAGAGGTTCGGATACTTGGAGACTTCCAGTAAATTGCCGTCCGGATCGCGGAAGTAGAAAGAAGTCATCCTGCCGAGGGCACCGTTGCGCTCCACGGGACCTTCCTCAATCGCGACCCCAGCCGCTTGCAGGTGGGCGAGGGTCTGTTCGGTTGGGGCGTCGGTGATGAAGCAAAGATCTCCTGAGCCACGTGTGGGGTGTGCCGCTTTGGGCTCGATGGTATGGTCGGCCTGGTGGAGGTTGATTTTCTGCTGGCCGAACTTGAGCGCCCAACGTCCGTTGGCTTCGACGGCTTCGAATCCGAGGACACGAGTGTAGAAGTCGATAGAAACAGGAATGGAGGCTACCGTGAGGACGAGGTGATCGAGGCGCTCTATCTTCATAAAGTGACCTAATATCGCCTACCTATCATTTAGGCAGTGGCGAATTCCAGGTCTGCGCTAATTCAAGAACATCGTCCGATACAGCGTGTCACGCTGCACTGGTTTGAAGCCAGCATCGCGGATGATGCGGCGCAACTCTTCCTCGGTCGTGCAATTCGACGTGCCAGCAGCTTTCACTACGTTCTCTTCGAGCATCACGGAACCAACATCGTTACCGCCGAAACGCAGGCCCATCTGCAGGACCTTTAGCCCCTGAGTGACCCAGGAGCTTTGCACGTTCTCGATGTTGTCGAGGTACATGCGGCTGATGGCCAGGGTCTTGAGGTACTCAACTGAGGTAGCTTCATCCCAGCCGCGACCGCCCAGAGCGGTGTTGTTGGGCTGGAAGCTCCAGGGGATGAAGGCGGTGAAGCCGCCGGTCTCTTCCTGGAGTTGGCGCACCACCTCAAAGTGGTTGACGCGCTGTTCCATAGTCTCGCCGACACCGAACATCATGGTCGCGGTGGTCCTCATGCCAAGTGCATGTGCGGTGCGATGTACTGAAACCCAATCTTCCGTTCTGCACTTCAGGCGGGCGATCCGCTTGCGGACTTCATCATCGAGGATCTCCGCTCCGCCGCCGGGAATACTGTCGAGGCCGGCGTCGCGAAGGCGTGCAATGGTGTCTCGCAGTGAGAGCTCAGAGTACTCGGCGATGGCCAGAATCTCGGAGGCCGAGAGGCAGTGCAGCCATATGGAAGGGAAGCGCTGCTTGATGCCCGTGAAGAGCGATTCGAACCAGTCGATCTTGAGGTCGGGGTGGATGCCGCCCTGCATCAGTACACCCGTGCCGCCCATCTCGAGCGTCTCGCGGATCTTGTCGTAGATAGTGTCGAACTCGAGGATGTAGCCCTCGGCAGCAAGTTTGCCCTTCAGCGGCCGATAAAACGCGCAGAACGTGCAGTACTCGGTGCAGAAGTTCGTGTAGTTGATATTGCGGTCGATGATGTAGCTGACCACGCCTTCGGGGTGGAGGCGGCGGCGGACCGCGTCAGCCTCCATGCCGATGCCGATAAGGTCGTCGGAGGCGAAACAATCGAGAGCTTGCTGGCGGGTAATGCCCATGTGGTTAGTTTACGCCCGTCGCCCGTTTCCTTGCAGCGACGAGAGGTTTGGAGCAACGAGCAACTCGTCGCTGAAGACCTCGTCATGCGTAGCTCACAGATACCCTCACCCTACCCGGGAGCACTCGCGTGCTGCGTTGCGGGCATCGCGCACAAGATCGGGCAAACCAACGCCCCGATAGCCATTACCTAGCAAAGTGAGATTGCCGAGTTTCGAGACGCGCTGGTCGAGTTGAGCCATGCGTTCAAGGTGGCCAACCTCATACTGCGGCAGGCTGCGTGGCCAGCCGCGGACAGTGGTGAGGCTCGCGTCAGGCGTTGGAAGTGGGCCGAGGATCTTCGTGAGCTGTGCGAAGGCTGCTGCGGCGATGGTCTCATCCGACTGTGGGGCAAGGGCATCGGCGCTCCGACCGCCAAAGAAGACACGGATGATGCGGGCTCCGGCGGGGGCACGGTCAGGGAATTTCTGGTCGACGAAGGTAGCCGCGAGGAGTTGTGGCTCGGCGGTAGGCTGCGTTTGCGGAACGAGGAAGCCAAACCCCTGCGGAATCGAGAAGGTGCTTGCCGTTTCGGCGGCCCAGCAGAATGCCGCAAGCACGGCCGAGCTGGCGTCGGCGGGAATAAGCGCGGCGGCTCCGGGGTCGAGCGGCTCGAGGAGCGCTCGAGTCGCATCGATGGGCGTGGCGAAGAGAACGTGGTGGAAGTGCTTCTTGCTGGTTCGTCCCTCGGTTGCGAAAGCAGAGGTGCGGAGCAACCAGCGTTTGCCCTGTCGCTTGAGAGATAGGGCTGACCGGTTGAGGTTCAGCCGTTCAGGTGGGAGCTGCGCCACGATCGCGTCGATGAGGGTGCCGAGGCCGTTACGGAGTGTCGTGAAGATGGGCTGCGCTGGTCGACCGCCGCGGGCTTTGGCCTGCAGTCCGGCGATAAGCGAGCCGTGTTCGCGTTCCAAAGCGACGAAGTTGGGCATTACAGCGCGAACACTGAGCCTGGCAACATCGCCGCCGAAGACTCCACTGAGAAGGGGCGCGCCAATCTTGGTCAGAACCTCTTCACCGAAGTGGCGGCGAACGAAGCTCGCGACGGACTCGTCCTCTTCCGGAGCCTCGGAACGGAGCTCCTTCGCTCGCCCCGGCTCATTGGCGTAGGCCTGGCGGGCGGTGTCGGAGAAGAGCGCTGAACCTTCGAGGGCGCTAAGATCCTGGGGAACCATCATGCGCATGCGGTCGGGCATGGGATGGAGCTGGCCGTCGATCAGAATGTAGGTCTTGCGCGTTGCGTCGTTGCTGGAGATGAGTTCGGATTCAAGCCCGAGTTCGACGGCCAACTCACGAGCCCACGGTTTTTCGCTGACCCAGGCGTCCGGCCCACCTTCAAGAATAAAACCTTGGGAATGAGTGGTTTCTACGATGCCGCCGAGCCGATTGCCAGCTTCATAGAGTTGCCAGTCGATGTCGGCGCCTCGTTTTCGGGCAAGTTCGAGCTCATAGGCGGCGGTTAGTCCGGCGATTCCCCCGCCGACGATGGCAATACGCTTCATTGGCTTATCTTACTGAGGGCTGGGTGCCAGCGCGCGCTATGATGTTCGAGTGAATTCTACTGAAGGCGCATCAGGACCGTCTGCGCCTCTATCCTCTTTTGCTGCCGCGAGTAACGGGACTGCTATGAACACCCCTACGCTCGAACTCGACCATCTCGGTCTTATCGTTCCAGACATCGCTGTCGGACGTAGCTTTCTGGAGAAGACCTTCGGCGTTACGCGCTGGACACCGGTCGTTGACGACCCCGGGCTTTGCGTCTCTGTACAGTTTGGATCGACGCCCGGCGGACAGCTCACCTATGAGTTGATCGCACCGCTCGGAGAGGCGACTCCGATTGCCAACGCGTTGCGCGCGGGCAAACACATTCTGAATCACCTCGCCTATCTGACTCCTAATCTCGAGGCATCCGCTGCGCATCTCCGCGAGCAGGGCTGCTATCCCGCAGGCGAGCCTCGTCCGGCTCTGGCCTACGAGGGAAGACTCGTGCAGTTCTGGATGTCGCCCCTGCGCTTTGTGATTGAGCTCATCGAAAAGCCGGGTCATCGCCATACCTTCGAGGAGCCTGTCCTTTGAGCCGCCTCCTGGAGCTTGCGCGAGAGGATGGCTGGGCCCAACTTCTTCCCCGAATGGCGCGTGCCGCGGCTCATCGCTTCCGCGACAGCTTTACCGCGAGCAAGCTGCGCGCTCCAGGCTTTCGGGCCAGATGCAATCCGCACCTGTCCGGGCTCTCCCATATGCGCATCGGCCGGAACTTCAGCGCGGGGGACAGTCTCTGGCTGGAGGCTGTCGTCGAGTACGCGGGCGAACGGCTCTCCCCTGTGTTGACCATTGGGGATGAGGTGAGCCTCTCGGACAACGTTCATATTACCTGCATCGATAGCATCACGATTGGCTCTGGAACACTGATTGGCAGCCGCGTGATCGTTACGGACAATAGCCATGGAGTCTACAGAGGCGACGGCCAGTCAGCGTCCGATACAGTACCGGCGCAGCGCAAACTGCACTCCCCGGCAGCCGTGGTGATTGGCCGCAACGTCTGGATCGGTGACGGCGTGGCCGTGCTTCCGGGTGCGACGATCGGCGATGGTGCGATCATCGGCGCGAACTCGGTGGTGACCGGCGCGATTCCCGCAGGAGTGATTGCCGTTGGCTCACCGGCAAGGTTTGTTCGTCGATGGAATGAGGCAAGCGGTGTGTGGGAACCGATTGCGTAGGGATGTCTATGCCGTTGCTTATTTCTCGTCGTCATCCTGAGCCGTAGGCGAAGGAACCCCGCATTTAGTGGCGCTGCAGAAGAATGCGGGAGAATGGGCCCAGTCGTTCACCACGCTCTCAGAATGATGGCAAGCAACGGTAACGACAAATACAGACTCTCTCTACTATGGAACAAAAGCACGCCCCTGATGGAGCTGACAAAATTGAAACAGCTCGCTTGATAAACTTGCCCCATGACGATGTCGCTCCAGGCGGTTCATGCTTGAATCATGCAGCCTGCACGATCGTCTCGCCGAACTATCTCGCCTACGCGAGAACGCTTGCGGCTTCGTATCTCGCGCAACATCCAGGCCAGAGATTTTTCGTTCTGATCGTCGCAGACCTTAGTGACCCCGCGCCCTTCCAGGGTGACGCCTTTACGCCGGTCATGCTCGGCGAGATTGGCCTGCGTGACGTTCGCGTCGAGGCTATGAAGTACGACATCCTCGAGCTGAACACGAACGTCAAGCCGACGTTTATGAAGTACCTGATCGAGCGCTATGAGCTGGACGCGCTCGCTTATATCGATCCCGACATTTTTTGCTACGCGCCTCTGGATCCCGTCTTCGACGCGCTCGGCAGTGGTGCGTCCGCCGTTCTGACACCGCACATCACGACGCCAGTCTTCGACGGCCGCGACCCCAGCGAGCAAGATCTGCTATTCAACGGGACATACAATCTGGGCTTCATCGCGGTGCGACGTTGCGAGGAGGGTTGGCGGCTGCTGACGTGGTGGGAGGAGCGCTGTCTTGGGCTTGGCTACAGTGAAGGCCGCACGGGTCTGTTCGTCGATCAGAAGTGGATGAACCTCGCGCCAGGGTTGTTCGACGGTGTCTGCATTCTGCGCGACGCTGGTTGCAACATGGCCTATTGGAACCTGCACGAGCGCACCCTAGCAGAGACCCCAGAGGGCTACACCGTAATCAGCCCTGTCAGCGGACGCGTTCCTCTGCGCTTCTTTCACTTCAGCGGCATTGTGGTGGGCGACCCGGAGATGCTGTCCAAGCACACCGATCGCTTTATGCTGGACCAGCGGCCCGATCTGCACAAACTTTTTGCCGGCTATAAAGCTGCCGTTCTTGCCAACAAGAACAAGGCTGCAGAAGCTCTGCCTTATGGCTTCGACTCGCTCTCGGATGGGACGACCGTCACGCGTCTCGCGCGGCGCATCTATGCCAAACATCAGGAGCACTTTGCCGGAGAAGATCCCTTCGACGCAAAGTCAAAGTTCGTGGAGTTTGCCAAAGCGCAGAAGCTGGTACAGGGCACCATCGCTCCGGCGAAGTCGACATGGAAGGACTTCAACCCGCGCGACCGCCGCGTCGAGTTCGTCCACAAATTATTGAAGATTGCGTTGCATGTGCTCGGTCCGCATAAGTATGAGCTGCTGATGCGCTATCTGTCGTACATTACTGTGCTGCGGAATCAGGCCGTCTTCCTGCGTGACCCGCAGTGGCCGGAAGGGAAGTAGCCCATGCCGCGACTCCTGCTGATCAAACTCGGCGCGATCGGCGACGTCGTTATGGCCATTCCCGGTGCGTATGCCATGCACCGGAAGGGCTACGAAGTCGACTGGGTCTGCGGTGAGGTCGTTGCACCCATCCTGCGGCTATATCCGTGGATCAACGTGATCCCGGCCGACGAAAAAAAACTGCTGCATAGCGGCAAGGTTACGAGCCTTCGGACGCTGGTCGCGCTGTGGCGCGCGCTTGCGGGCCGCAAGTATGACATCTGTGCAACGCTCTACTATGACGCTCGCTACAAGCTTCTCGCGGTGCCCATTCACGCGCAGTGGAAGGTGATGCTCACGAAGGACAGCCGAGTTAGACAGCTGCTTCCGGGCCGCCATCACGCAGACGAATATGCACGCATCCTGCTTGCGCAGATTCCTGTGGAGTATGCCAATGGTGAGACTCCTTCGCAGCTAGCGCCCATTCGTGCAGAAGGACTTACTCCGAGCTCACGCAGAGCTGGCCACCCCCGCATTGTGCTGGTCCCCGCAGGCGCGCGTAACGCCATGCGCGACGATGGTCTGCGGCGCTGGCCTGCGGAAAACTATGCTGAACTCGCTGCTGCTCTTATCGCTCGCGGTTATGAGGTCATCCTCGCCGGCGGTCCCGACGATAGCTGGGTTTCATCGTTCTTTGATGCGCTCTCCCTTACTAACTTCATTGGGAAATACTCGCTCGTAGAGACTATTGCCCTGCTCGATTCTGCCGATGTGACGGTGACGCACGACACCGGGCCGCTGCACCTCGCTGGCATTACAAACACGGCGATCGTCGCGATCTTCGGTCCCACCGACCCGCGCGGACGCCTTCCGCAGCGCTCCAACTGTGTTGCCCTGTGGGGCGGTGAAGGCTTCGCCTGTCGACCCTGCTACGACGGCCGCGACTACGCCCCCTGCGAGCACAACGGCTGCATGCATCAGATCACACCTGCGATGGTATTCGGCGAAATCGAAACGCTGCTAACCGCCAGACGCGAGGGACGCGATCTGCTGCCTCGCGTCCGTACGCCCAAACACACGCCGGTGCCCGCTCTTACCCAGCTCGAAGGAACACGCTCATGACCTCGCTCTCCAATGCCCGCGCACTGTTCCTCGACCGCGATGGGGTGATCAATCAAGAAGTTGGCTATCTGCATCGGCCCGAAGATGTTCGCTGGGTTGAGGGCATTGTGCCGCTCTGCCGCAGGGCTCAGTCACTAGGCTACAAATTGGTGGTGGTGACGAACCAGGCCGGCATCGCACGCGGCTACTACACGTCGCAGCAGTTCGAAGACCTGATGACATGGATGCGCGCGGAGCTGGCTCGCGAGGGCATCACACTCGATGCGGTATATCACTGCCCGTATCACCCGGAGCATGGCATCGGCGAGTACAAGCGCGAGCACGAAGATCGCAAGCCGGGCCCCGGAATGCTGCTGCGTGCGGCTCGTGATCTGGGGATTGATCTCTCGCAATCGGTCATGATCGGCGATCGCTGCTCGGATATTGCGGCCGCTAACACCGCTGGGTTGAGACAGGCATTTCTTATGCGTGGGACGGAAGACGGGGAGTGTTCCGGAGACTACGTTGCCATTGACGCCCTGGACGAAGTCGAAAAATGGCTGGCAGGCAGTCTTTCTGTTTGAGAGCCCGCAAGTCGGCCATGCGAAGGTTTCCGCATCGAAGATCTCGACAACCAGTTATAGTCAGTACAAGCCCCAAAAGCTCAATACAGCCCTGTATGACAAACGCGCATCCTATAGAAATATAGCGCGGCTCGTAGATGGCGCTGGCAAGCGCGAATTACTGTAAACTCCAGTTCAATAGGGACTTACAGCTTAGGGGCGATGTTGTTCAATCGTTTGATTTCAGTAGTCATCAAATAACCATGGGCTCAGCCGGCAAGGTTGGCTAGCCTCTGTGAACGATTATCGGCACGGGCATGGCAGGCAGATTTTGCAGAAAGCCGTACGAGACCAAAGCAGCAAACGCCAGGAGCGAATTAAAGTATGCCGCTTGAGATGTACTCCTACAAACCGGAATCCGCGGCCATAGACGGCCGGGTGTTTGCTTTCCCCGAGATCGGCACCGCTGATGGCGGCGATCTCACACGGTTCGAGCACGGACCGCAGCAAGCCTTTGGCTATAGTGTGCTCAAGCGTGGCCTGGACATCCTGTTAGTGCTGCTGGCTTCACCCATTCTGCTGCCCCTCGTCGGCATTATCGCGTTGGCTGTCCGGTTGAGTTCGCCAGGACCCATCTTCTTTTCGCATCGCCGTATTCGCGCCCAGGGTGGCTTCTTTTCCATGTGGAAGTTCCGCACCATGTGCATCGACTCTGCCGAACTCCTGGAAGCCTATCTTCACGAGAACCCCGACGCCAACGCGGAATGGCGCAAGTCTCGCAAGCTCAAGAACGATCCCCGGGTGACCCGCGTCGGCAATTTTCTGCGCCGCACCAGCCTGGACGAGGTCCCGCAGCTCTGGAATGTCTTTAGCGGCAGCATGAGCCTGGTTGGACCGCGCCCCATCGTCGCCGCCGAGGTCGAGAAGTATGGCAAGTTCTTCGGTGACTACTGCCTCGTCAAGCCTGGCATTACAGGTCTTTGGCAGGTATCCGGGCGCAGCCGGACGACGTACCAGCAGCGCATCCAGTTGGATAGCCGCTACGTTCACTGCTGGAGCTTCCTGGGAGATCTCAAGATTCTCTTCAAGACCTTCTCCACGGTAATGCATCAAGACGGCGCCTACTAAAGCGACCCACTAAAATCAACTCATGCAGCGCGGGAACCAGCGAAATCGCCAACTCGACCTCTGGGTCGGCACGCCGCTGCTGAACCTCCTTGCCAGCTTTCGCCGCCGCCGTGCGCAGCCGCCATCCAGCCTGCAGCGTATCGGCGTGGTTTGCTCGCCTGCGCTGGGCGACACGCTGCTGTTCTCCGGTCCGTTGCAGGACCTGCGGGCTGCTCTGCCGCAGGCGCATATCGTGCATCTTTGCATGAAGCAGAACCTCGCCGCCGCCGAGATCATTCCAGGAGCGGATAAGCGTGTCCTCATTGATCTGACAAGACCGTTGGAGACGATCCGCCGCATTCGCGCACAGAAGTTCGACCTGCTTCTGGACTTCACCAGCTGGCAGCGTCTGACGGCCTTCTACACGATGCTCTCAGGAGCGCGCTTCACCGCAGGCTTCCGCACTCCAGGACAGCATCGCAGCCGTGGATACGATCGCGTGGTGGACCACACAGCCCATCGCCATGAGCTCGACAACCTGCGGGCACTACTGGCTGAAAGCAGCATCCTACCGCCCATACCTGTTCCTCATGCTCCCGCTGTGGTGGTCTCTGCAGCCGGTCCCGCACTGTTGTTGGGGGAACGTGATCTCGTCGCCTTTCATCCCTGGGCTTCAGGGCAGAACTCCTGGCTGCGTGAGTGGCCGGAGGACCGCTGGATCGAGCTTGCCCAGCGGCTGTCGCGACCGGAGACGCTGTTTGTCGTCACGGGGGCGCCATCGGATCTGCCGCGTATCAACCCTTTCGTCGAACGACTGCGATCCGCTGGTCTGCGCGCCGAGCCGTTTGTCAGCCCGGATGGTTTTCTATCGCTCACCCATCTCTTGCGTCGCGCCCGGCTCGTTGTCAGCGTGAACACCGGGGTCATGCACCTGGCAGCGATCGCCGGTGCGCCGACGGTTTCGCTGAATGGTCCGACCGCCGAACATCGCTGGGGAGCGCGCGGCCGCTGCTGCGCGAACGTGCAGCCTGCGGATGGCAGCGGTGGCTATCTACACCTGGGCTTCGAGTTCAAAGGCCAGCCGAAAGACGTGATCGAGCGCATCACTGTGGAACAGGTAGCCGCCGCCGCCGAGGCTCTGACGGCCCACTGCGGCAGTTTCGTTCAGGAGGTCCACTGATGCAGAACATGCGCGATCTCCTGCGTGATTCGCTGGGCCGTAGCCTGCGCGATCTGCCCGACGAAGACCGCCTTGCCGCCGCCTGGCCTGTGGCCTGTGGTGCTGTGCTGGCCGGCCATGGTGAGGTCCTGCATCTCGATGCGGAGCGCATGCTGCACGTGCGCGTCGCTGGCTCCGAGTGGATGAAACAGTTCCAGCACATGCGCTCGGCGCTCGCCAACGATCTGGCCCGCATCGCCGGGGTACGCTTCAACGGGATACACTTCGAAGAGAAGGGAATTGCGCGGCCCTGGCCACGCATCACCTCCCCAAAGTCCCCGAAGGAGTAGACGATGAGTCAGGCAGCGCCCCCCGAGGCCGCCGGTGTATCACTAGCCGAGGTTCAGCATGTCGCCGATCTCGCCAACCTTGAGCTCACTGCCCAGGAGCTTCCGCGCATGGCGCGCGACCTGAACGCGATCCTCGGACATATTGCAGAGTTGAGCGAACTCGACACCACCAACGTTCCGCCCATGGCGCAGGTCGCTGAGATGCTCGGCATAACCCCTGCCACGCACGGCGAATCGCTGCGTGTCGACGCGGTGAAACCTTCAGTTGACCGCACCGCCGTCATGGCCGAAGCCCCCGAGACCGATGGACGCTTCTTCAAGGTTCCGAAGGTCATTGAACGATAAAGAAAAATAAGCAGAAACGTAATAGATAAGCAGAAACGCAATAAGGAGAGCCACGTACCCCATGGCCGAAGCACTGCAACTTGAAACTCTCTCGCTCTCCGCAGCTCGCACAGCTGTCGTCGAGGGCCGCGTCTCCGCCGCAGCGCTTGCCGCTGAGCACTACGAGCGCATCGCAACCGTCGATCCTCAGATCAACAGCTATCTCGCTCTGAGCCGCGAGCGCGCCATGGCCCAGGCCGAGCGTGTGGACACCGCGGCGAAGACCGGTGAATCGCTGGGGCCGCTGGCCGGCGTCCCCATTGGTATCAAGGATGTGCTGGCGATGCGCGGCGCTCCCGCGACCGCCGGTTCCCTCATCCTCAAGGGTTACCATCCGCCCTACGACGCCACCGTCGTTGCGAAGCTCGAAGCGGCCGGTGCCGTGCTGCTCGGTAAGCTCAACTGCGACGAGTTCGCGATGGGCTCCTCGAACGAGAACTCTGCCTATGGTCCGGTCCACAATCCTCGTGCGCTCGATCGCGTTCCCGGCGGATCGTCCGGTGGCTCCGCGGCTTCTGTTGCCGCGGGTCTGTGCGTGGCATCGCTCGGCACCGATACTGGTGGCTCCATCCGCCAGCCGGCAGCCTTCTGTGGAGTCGTCGGGGTGTTGCCGACCTACGGCCGCGTCTCGCGCTACGGTCTCATCGCATTCGCTTCCTCGCTCGACCGTGTCGGTCCTTTCACGCGCTCGGTTGCCGATGCGGCGACCATGCTCGAAGTGCTCGCCGGGCCCGACAATCTGGATGCCACGTCCTCCACACAGCCCGTCGCCAACTACAGTGCCGAAGCCGCGAAGCCGGTTGCGGGTCTCCGCATCGGCGTTCCCGAGGAGTACTTCGGCGAAGGCCTCGATCCGGAGATTCGCGCCGCCATCGAAAAGGTGCTCGACGATCTGGGTGCCGCCGGTTGCAGCATCCACAAGGTCTCACTGCCGCACACACGCTACGCCGTGCCGACCTACTATGTGATCGCAACAGCCGAGGCCAGCTCCAACCTCTCGCGCTTCGATGGCGTTCGCTACGGCCTGCGTGCGGAAGATGCCAACACACTGGCCGCGATGTTCCGCAAGTCGCGCGACGAGGGCTTCGGCGCCGAGGTCAAGCGCCGCATTCTGCTCGGCACCTATGCACTCTCAGCGGGCTACTACGACGCGTACTACCGTAAAGCACAGCAGGTCCGCACGCTGCTGACGCGCGACTTCCTCACCGCCTTCGCGCAGGTCGATGCCATCGTTTGCCCGGTGACTCCGACACCCGCCTTCAAGCTCGGCGAGAAGACCGACGACCCGATCCAGATGTACCTCGAGGACATCTACTCGGTGGCGGCATCGCTGGCAGGTATCTGCGGCATGAGCGTGCCCTGCGGAACGACGCAGGCCGGGCTGCCGATCGGCGTGCAGATTCTCGGCAAGCACTTCGACGAGGGAACCATGCTGCGCGTTGGAACTGCCGTGGAAGTGGCGCAGGCGGGTCGTTAGAGCGGCTACACGTTAGATATATCCGAGAATGTTTGTTTTTTACGTCACCTCAGAGCTGTCATCCTGAGCGAAGTCGAAGGACCCCGAAGCCTTATACTTCGCCGATAAAGTCTGCACCTTTTCCACCTCGAACACCCTGCCTCAGACTCTTCGGTTGAAAAGAGTCAAGGGCACAGAGGGGAAAATAGCTGCATCGGGGTCCTTCGGCTTCGCTCAGGATGACAAATTTTTGGTGGATCAAACAAGAGCAGATTTGTGGTGGGAGCCTGTAAGTATGCGTCGTCTTCTCTATATTGCTGCGTCCCTCGCCATCACTCTCCACGCAACGGCCCAGCAATCGACCACGCCCGCAACAATACCTCCCGTCACGCAATCGATCACCGTTACCGCCGATCGCGGCCTCGTGGGCATCAACGACTCTGCGACCAGCACAGCGATCCTCTCGCAGCAACAGCTCGAGCAGGCCCCCGGACTTGCGCTCGACGACAGTCTCCACTCCGTCGCGGGCTTTCAGCTCTTTCGTCGCACAAGCTCCTGGACTGCGAACCCTACCTCGCAAGGCCTCAGCCTGCGCGGGCTTGGCAGCACCGGCGCGAGCCGCACCCTGGTGGTCAGCGACCAGGTGCCGCTCACCGACCCCTTCGGCGGCTGGGTGCATTGGAACGAGACACCCGAGCTGGCCATCCAGCAGGTACAACTTCTGCGTGGCGGCTCTGCCGATCTGTACGGCTCCAGCGCCATCGGCGGAGTCATCGATGTGGTGCCCGTCGAGCCGCTTCAGGGACACCCCTTCCTCTTCTCGGCGGACGCCTTGGGTGCGACCGAAAACACCGGTGTGGGAGACGCTCTGCTGGCCACCGCAACCCGTCGCATCGCGGCTCTGGCAGCCTTCAGCATGGTCGATAACGGCGGCTACATCACAACGGCTCCCGCCCTTCGCGGCTCGGTCGATATTCCTACCAACGTTGTCAGCGAGAGCGGCCGCTTTGAACTGCGGACACCCGCAGAGCTGCACGGCATCGACGCGTTTCTGCGCGGCAATGTAATGAACGAATCGCGCATCAATGGAACGCCGTTGCAGACCAATGCCGCGCGCCTCTGGCGTTATATCGGCGGGGCTGACTCCGACTCCAGCTTCGGGCATGGAGTGCTGCGGGTGTACGGTTCGCGCGAGGGCTATCGCCAGGGATTTTCCTCCATCGCCACGGATCGCGACTCCGAAAAGCTCACCAAGCTGCAACACGTCCCCACGGACGAGTTCGGCTTCGCGCTGCAAGGCTCACGAACTCTGCCGCGCGCTGTTACAGCGGCTCTCGGTCTCGATCTGCGCGACATCCGCTCGACCGACGATGAGTTGGCGACCGCGACCTCAGTCACTACCAGCACCAGCGCTCGCCAGCGTGAGACGGGCGGCTATGCGGATGCCGTCTGGCAGCCGCGCAACTGGCTGCTCTCGGGTTCCATTCGCGTCGACTCCTTTCGCACCTTCGATGGGCGGCAGACGCTTTCGAATGCACCACGAGTCACGCCACAGCCCGAGATCGACGAGCTTGTCGCCAGCCCTCGCCTCGGTCTGGTGCGGCAGCTCCCCCATGGAATCGCGCTCACGGCAACGGCCTTCCGCGCCTTTCGCGGGCCGACGCTGAACGAGCTCTATCGCACCAGTCAGGTAGGCCAGCAGACCACACTGGCCAACTCGTCACTGCTCGCCGAGCGCGCTACAGGCTTTGAATTCGGTGGCAACTTTACTTTGAGACATCTCGGCAGTCTGCGTTCCACCTACTTCTGGACCGAGGTCAATCGGCCGATCTCTGCTGTTCTGCTCAGCCAGACTGCAACCACGCAGACGCTGCAACGCCAGAATCTCGGCCAGATTCGCAGCCGCGGCATGATGCTCGAAGCGCAGTCCGAACGCTGGCACGGCCTCGACACCACCTTCGGCTATCAACTCGCCGTGGCGACGGTTACGGCCTTCAACTCCAGCAGCCCTGCGCAGACCAACCTTACGGGCAAATGGATTCCAGAGGTCCCGCGCGAATCCGTTACGGCAACCGCGAACTACGCCGCCTCTCACATCGCCAACTTCCACCTCATCGCCAGCTACACCGGGCAGGAGTTCGACGATGCCCAGAACCAATTCCTGCTGCATCCTTACGCACGCTTCGATCTCTCAGCGGACCGTAACCTCATCCATGGCCTGTCGATCTTTGCCGGTGCGCAGAACCTTCTGAACCGCAGCATCGACGCCGGCCGTACGCCGATCCTGACCCTAGCCCCACCCCGCCTGGTGCAGGCAGGACTTCGCTACAACCTCAGCCGCTGACGGACTGGCAACGACGCGAGCGGATTGTTGTTGCCGTTGTCTTTGCTGTTGCTATTGTTTTTGCGTTGCTGTTGTTCTTGTTTTTCTGGTTTGTCATTCCGAGCGCAGCGAGCGAACCTGCTGTCTCCCGCTTTTTGCCCGTGTGAGCGCAAAAGTTATGCGCCAATACAAGCTGTGTCCTTCCAGTTCTGGCTTACATGTTTTTGGGTAATGCGAACGAAGAACGGGAGAAAGCAGGTTCGCTCGCTGCGCTCGGAATGACAAACCAGAAAAACAACGACAAACCCCTTTGTCGCGGCGATATATTCCTGCTCAACCCACAATCCCACCGCTTACCCAACCCCTCCCGAAAAGTTGCGCGCAACCCCTCGCCGCAACCTGCGTTTATCTGAATGCACGGCAGTTATGAAGGCAGTGCAGGAGGCACATCATGACGCTATCAAACATCACCGCGAAGCTCACTTCCATGAAGTCCAGCACAGTCCGAATCCTCGCAGCGGCAACGCTGGCAGGTGCAACCCTCATCGCAGCGGCCCCCGCTGCTCAGGCTCAACGTATCGTCGTCGGCATCGGTGCCCCCGGGTACTATGCTCCGGCTCCCCCCGTAGTCTACGGTTACGGCTACCCCGGCTACTATGGCCCTCGCTACTACGGCTATGGCTATGGCTACGGCTGGCGTGGTGGCTACGGTCGTGGTTACTACGGCCACGGCTACTATGGTCGCGGTGGGTATGGCCGCGGCTTCCGTCGCTAACTCATTGACGTTCGCGAGGCCGCCCCTTCCTGGGGCGGCCTTGTCGTTAAAGTAGCCCGTGTCATATTCTGGCGCGTCCGGTCAGACAGATTATGCGATACCATTCTCTACACTATGGATCGTCGCGATTTACTCAAGCTCTCCCCCCTCGCCCTCGCCTCCACCATCGGCCATATCGCTTTAGCCGAATCCCCCACGCCTGCTGCCACGGAGGCGCTCTTCAACGTCCGCACCTATGGCGCGACGGGAGACGGCAAGACAGTAGACACACCCGCGATCAATAAGGCCATTGGGTCCGTCGCAGCCGCTGGCGGAGGCACGCTGATTTTCCCGGCAGGGACCTATGTATGCTTCACAATCCATCTGCGCAGCAACGTCGATTTCTATCTCTCGCGCGGCTGCACCATCCTCGCCGCCGACTCCCCCAGGCCCGGTGAGGCTACCGGCTATAACGGTGGCACGTACGACGCAGCCGAACCCAACGCGCCCTGGGAGAGCTACCAGGACTACGGCCACAACCACTGGCGCAACTCGCTCTTCTACGGCGAGAACATCGACAACTTCTCCGTCCTTGGCCCGGGCCTCATCCACGGTGCTGGTCTCTCCTGCGGTGCGAACGCGCGCGAGGCTCAGCTCAAGGAGCTCTCGCCGCGTGGCCCCGGTACCCGCTTCGTCGCCGAGCAGGCTGGTGTCGGCAACAAGACCTTCGCGCTCAAAAACTGCCACAACGTTCTTCTGCGCGATTTCTCGGTTATCAAGGGCGGTCACTTCGCTGTGCTTGCTACCGGCGTCGACAACCTCACCCTCGACAACCTGCTGATCGACACCGACCGGGACGGCTTCGACATCGATTGCTGCCGCAACGTGCGTGTCACCAACTGCACGGTCAACTCGCCCTGGGACGACGCTATCTGCCCGAAGTCCAGTTACGCTCTGGGCTACGCGCGCTCTACGGACAACGTGACCATTGCAAATTGTTTTGTGAGCGGAAGCTATGAGCTCGGCACTGTGATCGCCGGGACCTGGAAGAAGTTTCCTGACACGGTAAAGGTCACGCGCAACGGCCGCATCAAGTGCGGCACGGAGTCCAACGGCGGCTTCCGCAATATCACCATCTCGAACTGTGTCTGCGAGGGCTCTAAAGGAATCTCCCTGGAGACCAGCGACGGCGCTCTGCTCGAAGACATCGCCATCTCCAACATC
>NZ_LMUH01000013.1:624531-679488 GCF_009766105.1 Granulicella sp. S156
TCGTCTCGCACAACTCCTTCGCGTCCACATCGTCGCTCATCTCGGGCATCCCGGAGAACCTCATCGAAGACGTAAAACTCTCCAACTGCTACTTCGGCCACAAGGGGCTGCCCATCGACGCGCTCACTGGTTGGGGTGACACCTCGAAACCCATGCCGGACTGGCACACGATCAACGTGCCCGAGATCGAAGAAGAATACCCGGAGTTGCTGCGCTTCGGGCCAACGCCTTCGAACGGCTTCTTCATCCGCCATCTGAAGAACCTGGAGATGTCGCACGTGGAAGTCGCTCCGCAGAACGCCGACCCACGCCCAGCCTTCTGGCTCGAAGACGTGCACCGCGCAGACTTCTTCGCCATCACCGCGCCAGGCACACCCAACTTTGCCCTCCGCAACGTCACCGACCTGCGCATCCTCTGGAGTCGCGCCGCGAAGGATACAACGCTGGCGACCGCCGACAATCAATCGCTGTAGAGAGAAATTGCTTTTCGAAGTAGCAGAGGGATAAAGCATTTTTCACAAATAGTGTGCTGTAGGAATGAACCACCTCAGAACTGTCATCTCGACCGGAGCATGATGGTTTTATCGTCATGCGGAGTGGAGAGACCTGCAGCTTGTCCGCGCAGGCTATAGTGCCGGTACAAACAACCTGCAGGTCTCTCCGCTACGGCGGCAAAAGCGCCGCCTCCGGTCGAGATGACACCGTATGGGTGGGCTACTTCACTGTCCCAGCACATGCTCCAACGCCCGAACCAGCGTCGCCGAATCATTGAGACTCTCCGGCCGCCAAAGCTGCATCTCCAACCCTCGCGCAACCTCACGGAAGTTGATGTCGATGTCATAGAGAATCTCAACGTGATCGCAGAGGAAGCCGATAGGCTGAACGATGACGCCCTTATGGCCCTCCGCTGCGAGAGCCTTCAGCGTATCTTCAACCGTCGGCCCGATCCACGGAGCACCCGCAACGCCCTGGCTCTGAAACGCAAAGTACCAGTCCGCATCTGTGAGTTCGAGCAGCGAGGCGACCCGCGCAGCGGTCTGCTTGGCTTCCACGGGATAAGGATCAGGCGCGGAGGCCGCACCGTAGTTCTGAATGCCATCGGCAGGTACGGGAGCACCGGGCCGCGCGCTCTCGCCAGAGCTGGAGAGAATCGTTCGGCAGGGAACGGAGTGGGCCGTGAAGACCACAGGGACTCGTGTGCCGAGTGCGGCTCCGGCCTCCGCCCATACCGGCTGCAGCCTCTCCGCGAAGGCCTCTGCGAGCAACGGTTCATCCGCCCAGCCCGCGATGAAGTCGTACGAAAACGCGCCATTCAGCGCGGACTCTAAAGCTTTGCGATAGAGCCCGGTGCTGGTGCGCGAGTTCTGCGGCGCAAGGCATAGGACACGCGCATGGGTAACGCCATCGGCCTTCATCTGCGCGACAGTGTCGGCGATATAGGGATGCCAGTTGCGCATGCCGACATAGACCCTGATGCCGATCTCGTCTTGCAGCCTCTCCGCCTGCCGCAGCGTCCAGTGCGTAAGCGGAGGGCCTTCCGGCAATGGTTCATCGCGCAGACCGATCTCGGCATAGCGGTGCTGCAGTTCTTCGATGACATGCTGCGGCATGGGGCGTCCGCCGGTCACTTTGTCGAGATAGGCCGCCATCTCGTCGAGCTTGTCAGGTGTGCCGTGGGCGAGGAGAAGGATAGCTGTTGTGGCGTCACTCATTGCTCCTTCAATGGTATAACCAGGCCCCGCATGGCATGGTTTTTGTCGTTGCCTGTTTTTCGCCGTCATCCTGAAGCGTAGCTGAAGGACCCCCAGATGCAGAGCGCGATACAAATGCAGGGATCTTTTGACGTAGAGCGCGCCACGAATGTTTGTCACGCGCTCTACGTCATGATCTCAGCGGCTCTTAACGAGATTTCCCTCACGAAAAATCATGGAGCCCATTATCGCCGTAGCGTTTACTTCAGCAATTCTTCGACCACCTCAACATCTTGATGGCGCGTGCTGCCAGGAAGGTCGATCGAGCCAAGCACTAAAGGTTTGCCCTCCGTGAGAATGTAGGTTCCTTCGAGGACGGTCTGGCGCACGATGGGGTCTTTCTCGCCCACACCGGACTTCTCTTCCGCGATACTGGATTGCTCAACCTTGGTCTTCAACTTCACACCGTTGGCAAGTGGGTCGACGGAGGCGTCAAAGTTCATGCCCACGTCGAGGTAGGTGAACTGCTCTTGCGATCCGGTTGCGCCAGAATTCAGAGATCCGGTAGCGATAGGTACCTTGCTGCCTTGTTTCGCGCTCGTTCTTTGTCCGTCCACGACGATGAGCGAGAAGTGCTGTATGCCGATACGCTTGCCGGAGTCTGATTCAGTAATGGTGTAGGTCAGGCGATAAGACTTCTTGGGGCGGTCGATGTCTTTGATGATTTTTTCGGCGAGGGCAATCTGGTCAGGAGGCCCGCTGATGACGATGGCGTTTTGCGAAGCGACCAGGTAGATCTTCATACCTGGCGCAACCATGTTTCGGATGGCGACGAGGATCTCGTTGGCATCGTTCTGCTGGAATGTGTTGCTTAAGTAAAAGGTGCGGGTGTGCTCGATAGAAGGAATGCGGTAGGGGGCCCAGTAAGCTTCTTGGGCTGCTTGCTTATTGGCTTCGGTGGCTGGTTTGTCTTGCGCCGGCGCCTGATCCTGCGCGCTCGCGGTGATTCCCAGCGGAAAAAGGCTGAGAGCAAATGCCATGATGGCGTGGACGCCGATGCGGTGGATGTGTGTGGCGGTCATTCGAGAGGGAACTCCGTTCAGGAAGCGTTAGTTGTTAGGTGGTGTGGAATCTTCGGGTGCGGGAGAGGGTTGGGGGTTGTCGTGCGGCTGAGAGGAGTTTGCAGGGTTGAGGGACTCCGAGAGCACGAGCGGGGCGAGGAGAAGCTTGGCGTATTGCTGGAGGCCAGCCTCTTCGCGGGCTTTCGCGGTGGCACGCCGGGCCGGTTCACGCAGGGGTTCCAGCTCGGCAACCTCGGTAGGTTCGCCTCTCCGAGTGGCGCGGAGCAGGAGGCGTTCCTGTTGAGTAAGAGGCATGGGTGGCGCTGGATGGCTGGGAGCGTTGGTGTCGTCCAGGGCTTGTTGGTCGTTTGCGATGAGGGGATTGGGTTGCGAGGCGTCGGGTGTACTGGTGGTTTTAGTGACTCTTTGGAGTCTCGGGGTCTCGAGTACAGGGGGCTTTGGGCACTCGGATTCGTTGCTGGGGCAAATGGATTTGGGCGAGGTGTTGGTCGCAATAACGGTATGCGCTGATGGTTGTTGCAGCGTGGCAGTCGTTGTGACGTTGTTACCGAGAGTCAGGTGGGCGATGGTCACAACGAGTGCCGCAGCGACTGGGATAGCAGCGGCGAACTGCCAGCGCCATGGCAGTCTGATGGCGCGGCTCCAGAAAGGAGTGGGAGCGGCGGCGTGTTTCTCCAGGGCGCCAAGGAGGCGTTGGTCCATCCCGTCGCGCGGTTTGGCTCCGCGGAGGCCGGTGAGGGCTTGGTGGATAAGTTCATCTGAAGTCTTTTTCACGCGCTGCCTCCTTTGTCGAGCCGGGTGCGGAGTCGCGTGCGTGCCCGGAACAACAGCGCCCGAACTCCCGACTCGCTTTTCCCCATGATCTGTGCCATCTCCACCGTCTCCAACTCTTCCAGTGCGGAGAGCAATAAAACCTGACGCTCTGCCTTAGGTAATCTCTCTATCTCACGAAAGACCGCCTTCATCCTCTGCGCTTCGTTCAGGACGACGTCGGCGGGAAGGTGATTGCCGACCAAGCTCTCCGCGAAGAGATCGTCCATCTGCTCAGGCCGTATGCGCCTGCGGCGGTCCAGTGCGAGGTTCCACGCGATGCGGACGAGCCACACCCGCATATCGCGCACCGCAGGCAGCGAAAGACGATGTTCGATGACGCGGACGAAGGCATCCTGCACGACATCTTCCGCCTCCGCTTTATTCCGCAGGACGGAATGCGAGACACGAAAGAGCAGCGCGGAATATGTCTCCACGAGGGCCGCAAGATCGATCTCCGATCCTGCAGTCTGCGTTGCCGACAAAGCCAAGCTGTATCCCTCGATCACATTGTCCTTCTATTGGGACAGACGGGTGACTTCAGAGATCGCTCGAAAATATTTTTAGGAGGCACAAAGGGTGTGATGTATGGCTGAATCACACCAAATCTGTCATCTCGACCGTAGCATGATGGTTTTATCGTCATGCGCAGTGGAGAGACCTGCAGGTTGCAGAGCGTGATGCAAATGTTTGTGGCGCGCTTTGCGTCAAGACCTGCAGGTTGTAGAGCAGACACTATAGCCTGCTCGGGTCACCTGCAGGTCTCTCCGCTACGGCGGCAAAGAACGCCGCCTTCGGTCGAGATGACAAAGTGCGGGGATGATCGAAAAGCGCTATATCCATATCGATAAATCCACCCTGAGTTGCAGGGGATCAGGCGCGCACAGCCCACTCGCTGGCAGCCTCATTGCGCGCTACGGGCTTCCCAACGCCGTATTGCTTGACCCATTCGACGACGCGGATGACATTATCGACAGGCGTGCCCGGCACGATACCGTGGCCGAGGTTGAAGATATGCCCGGGACGTCCGTTCGCGAGTTTCAGAATCTCGTTGACGCGACCCTGGAGAACATCTTCCGGCGCGAAGAGCGTGATGGGGTCGAGATTGCCCTGTACCGCACAGCCCGCGCCAACCGCACGCCAGCCCTCGTCGAGCGGGATGCGCCAGTCGAGACCGAGGACATCTGCGGTCATCTCGCGCATGGTGGGCAGCAGCGACGCGGTGTCGACGCCGAAGTAGATGACCGGCACACCCAGCGCCTTCACCCGGCGTACAAGTTCCGTGGTCGGTGCTAGGCAGTACTGGCGATAGTCGCTGACCGAGAGCGCGCCGGCCCACGAGTCGAAGATCTGGATCACGTCGGCGCCGGCTTCCACCTGCTGCTCGGCATAGGCGACCAGCACGGTGACGAGCTTCTCCATCAACAGCGACCATGTCGCATCGTGCGAGTACATGATCTTCTTGGTCTCAACGTAGTTGCGCGAGCTGCTGCCCTCGATCATGTAGCTGGCCAGCGTAAACGGAGCGCCGCAGAAGCCGATGATGCCCAGGGTGTCGCCGTCGGCGCGGGGCGCGGCAAAGTGTTTCGCGACCTTTTCAATAGCGCTGGCTACGTAACGTAGATCGTCCGTGCGGTCGGTACGCAGCGCCTGCACGTGTTCGAGGGAACGAATCGGCGTATGCACAACCGGGCCTTCGCCGTTCACGAACTCGAAGTCGAGTCCCATGGGCGTGAAGGGCAGCAGCAGATCGGCAAAGATGATGGCCGCATCGACTCCGAGGCGTTCGGCCGCGGTGATGGTGACCTCTGAGGCAATCTCGGGGGTACGGCAGATGTCCAGCAGCGAATGGTGCTTACGCACAGCCATATACTCCGGCATATAGCGGCCGGCTTGGCGCAGGAACCACACAGGGGTACGGTCGACAGGCAGGCGCAGGCAGGCGCGGACAAAACGGCTGCCACCGGCTTCATTCGTTTCGTTCAAGGTCGAGTGCAACGGTTCATTTTCGGACAAGGTCGTAAAGGCTCCCGCTCTTCAGCCTAGCATTGGGCGTCCCCACCCCATAAACCTCCTCTAAGTATGAAAAGCTCAAATAAATGACAGGATGACCGATATTCGCGCAAGCGAGATGTCTAGAATAGTGCTCTCCCAGGCAATCATTATGCGGTTTTATGTCTTTTGCACCCCATCGGGCAGGTATCCGTACATGTGGTCTTCACAGAGAGGGAATATAGACTTATAGTGAGCCATTTCTGCGCATGAACTCAAAATACTGCGCACTGAGTGGCTGCGATTTCAAACTTTTGCACTGAAAAGAGAAGCCACACGCTATGACGAATTACCTGACCCTGCCTATAGGCTCTAAATCGCCTGAGCTGGTGAACGCCGTTATCGAGATTCCCCTTGAGGGCATCAGCAAGTACGAATACGACAAAGAGCTGCATGTCTTCCGGCTCGACCGTAATCTCTTTTCGCCGGTGCACTATCCAGGCGACTATGGCTTCATTCCCAGCACACTGGGCGACGATGGCGATCCGCTCGATGTGCTGGTGCTGGTAGATACGCCGAGCTTCCCTGGTTGCGTACAGGAAGTGCGGCCTATCGGCGTGCTGGATATGGTCGATCAGGGCCAGGGCGACGAAAAGATTCTCGCTGTGGGTGAAGGCAATCCCCGCTATAACGACGTGAACGAATACTCCGACATCTATCCGCACATCCTGAAAGAGATCACGCACTTCTTCTCGATCTACAAGGATCTCGAGGGCAAGCGCGTGGAAGTGCGCGGCTGGCGCGATGCAGAGTACGCACGGTCGGTAGTGGTAAAAGCACAACAGAACTACATCGCTAATAACGCTAAGAAGTAATGATTCTGTCGTTTGTTTCTCGGTGTCATCCTGAGGGGATGACGCCGAGAACCTTACCGCCGAAGAAACTCCGCCACAGCATAGACAGCAACTCCAGTGGCTCCGACCAGAGCCGCAAAGAGCAGTGCGGGCAGACCGAGCACATGTTCACCGCGCGCGGCCCATAGAGCAAACGCAATCAGCAGCGCGGGGCAGACACCGACGGCAATCGCGCCTCCCATGCCGCCGGGAACCCGGAACGGCCGTGCAAGCTTTGGCTCACGGTGGCGCAGCACGGCGAGCGCAACGAACTCCAGCAGCAGTGCCCCTCCATAGAGAACCAGGTCGATCGAGATAAGGCGTTCGAAGCTGAAGCGAAGCGCGAGTGCCCAGATTGCCGCGCAGAACAGGATGCTCACCCACGGCACACCGCGCCGGTTCTCGCGCAGGAACACACGAGGCATCAGGCCATCTTCGGCCATTGCATAGGGAACGCGGGTATAACTCATCACCAGCGGATTGAACATACCGGCACCGTTGATCATGCCTCCAAGAACTACAGCGAGGCCGAGTGCTGGGCCGACGATAGTGCGAGCCGCATCCGTCCACGCTCCAGTAGAGAACTGATCGGCGGCGATTCCCACAAGCCCTACCGCCGCCAGCGGCAGGATGTAGGTGATGGCGACCAGCGTGACCGAGCCGAGCATCGCGAGAGGATAGTTGCGCTGTGGGTTGTCGACTTCCTGCGCGACGGTGCTGGCATTGTCCCAACCCATGTAGTTCCAGAGCGTAACCGAGATCGCACCAGTCATATCGGCGTTGGTGACCGGATGTAGCATAGCCCCGGTCCCATGCCCGTGCCATCGCCAGAGAGCAACGACGATCAGCACGACGAAGGGCGAGAGCAGGATACAGAACATCGCGACCGAGCCCTCTCCGACGGCCTTCGCGCCCTTGAGATTCCACAGTACACAGCCGACAACGACGGCCAATGCCCACAACGTTCCGCGATAACCCTCAGTCCAGCTTGGGGCGACTCGGCTGAGATACAGCACGAACGTCACGGGATAGAGGGCCATGTCAAAGACGCTCGCGGCCAGCGATAGCCAGGCCTCCTGAAAGCCCCAGAATCGACCTAAAGCCCGCCGCACCCATACATAGTAGCCACCTTCTGCGGGAATCGCGCTGGCGAGTTCTCCGACCATCAATGAGGTAGGCAGACTCCACAGAAAGGGAATAACGGCGAGCAGCAGTAGTGCACGGCCATAGCCGGCTTTGCCGATGATGTCTTCGAGCCCATAGGGTCCACCTGCGACCATGAAGTAGGTCGCGCCGATAAGCGGCAGCAGGCGCATCTTGTTCTTGCGCGCGATGTTGGCGATGGCGGTGGTCTCCTGAGAAAGGATGTGCTCTCACTGTATCGCCAAGAAGCCGGAGCCAGGAACCGGAATCTACGCGACCGATCTTGTAGGGAGTGAAGTTTTGTGGTGACGGTGTACCAGAGCCTCACGCGGAAGCGGCTCGGCTGGCATCCGCCGAAGTCTTGAACGGGACGCAGGGGCTCAGGCTATAATGAACAAGTGTTTCCCGCAGGAGAGTTGGCCGAGTGGCTGAAGGCGGCGGTTTGCTAAACCGTTATAGGATCAAAAGTTCTATCGGGGGTTCGAATCCCCCACTCTCCGCCAGTTTGTTTCGCCGTGTTGATTCTTTACGGGAACGATACGAAAAAGCCCGCAATCGCGGGCTTTTGTGCGTCTTGGCACGAGCAAAAGCGGACTCGAGAATCCTCTGTTCAGAGCGTTTCGAGGGGAGGGTCGGTTCGGTGAGAAGCTATGGGAGAAGCATTGCTTTTGTGCAGCGTTTTCTGAATCATTTAAGAAAAATTGAGCGATGTTAGCACACGACGCCAGTTCTGCGGGCCTGTCTAAATCGCTGATTCTGAGGGAAGTATGCTCTCTCGAAAGAAGTCAACCGATGAATCTCACACGACCAAATATCCAAGACTGACTTAAGCGCGTAGTAAGCGATTCGCTGTATATGAACAAGTCCGGCTTTTGAATCAGCCTTGTCTGGACTTATTTAAGATTCTACGGAATCTCGGCTTGCAGATTACCTTTTCCCGTATGACGATTGCGATTGCCTGGACCCGGAAGGTACTCAACTACGAACAACTGCTCTTTGTCTCAGATAGCGTAGTGATTTCCTCCTGGAACATCAATACGTCCGGTACTTGCTGACCTCGAGGACAGGACCCCAAGTGATGTCTTCATGATGCTGGCTCGGAGGACTCATCATCTCGCCGCCTGGGCACTCAACCAACTCTATCTAGCCTTGCCGAGGCCGGACCGAAATTGGGTCAGCGATTCTCAGACCAAAGGCTTTCACACGAGGCTTTGGGAAGCCCATCTTCTTGCGTGCTTCCGAGAACAGGGATTGCTGGTGACGCAGCCATATGAGTCGCCGGACTTCCGAATCGAGAATCGGCGAGTCGGAGAAGCTTGGATCGAGGCAGTGACAGCGAATCCGACTGTCTCGTTCAATCACGTTAATGCTCCTTTCGCTCCGATATCAGTCGGACGAGAAGCCCTCTTTTTTGGTCCCGCTACGCTTCGATTTGCCAAAACCCTTGGCAATAAATTGGGCCTTCGCTGTGATCTCATGCCGCACGTTCAAGGCAAAGCCTCCTGCACGGGTTGCGGCGGTTCCGGGGTGAGGTAACGCCTACATGAAGCGCGACGCACCCTGCGGCGACTGCAACGCAAAGCGGGATGAACTTCGCGCCCGATATCGCTAGCCTACGGTCAGTCTTTGGGGTACCAGATGTCCCACTGCGTTATCGCTTCTGCGATAGTCGGAAAGCTGCGGCTATTACCTCTTCGAATGTCATCCAGTCCGGTGCGAACGGCAAGGACGATGAAATCACCATCGTTGCCGACCCCGAAGCCGCCATGCAGTTGACGCTCAAGGATGCAGAAGTTCCCCTCCGGTAGAACTTCCAGACCCATATAACGATGGTAGGTTCCGTTCTCGTTGATTGTCCAAGCTTCCCAATATTTGTATATGTGCTGGTCGGGTGTCATGGGTTAAGTTCTAGCACCGACGCCCTCGGCAGACCAATTCGGCCTGCTACGTTCCTAACGGATCGTCTTCACTGTTCAGCTTTCTTCTTTTTGGCATAAAACCACGATGCTCAAAACAAGCATTGGAACGGTGAAATAGGTCGATGCTAATCCATGCACAAAACGCTAATCCTATTCTAGAAAACGTCTTGCGGTATTTGTAGACTGCAGTCAGTCCAGACTTTATTTATGTAGATCGAGAGGGAATCGGTTCTTCAATTCCGGCCTCAAGTATCTGTAGGAACGAAATGTCTGTCAGATGCTACGCCTTGGCAACATGATTTTGACCCATCGATTTCATGTGTCATCGAACCCTCTAGGCTCTGCGAGTTTGAACGAAAAGAAACATTTTCTAGAACACATCCTGCATATTCCTGGAGGCGCACGTGCATTTACTGTGTAGTAAGTCTTGGAAAACTCATTTCCTCGTGTTTTTTGTATTGCTATTCTCAGGCTGCATCTTTGTAAATGCACAGTCCTTCCGTGGCGGAATTAATGGGACCGTTGTCGACTCCAGTGGTGCCGCTATACAGGGCACAACTGTTACCGCAACCAACGACGGGACTGCGGTTGCTCGTAATACAGTCAGCTCTTCCGCCGGTGAGTTCTCTTTCCAGGATCTGCCAGTTGGCAGCTACACCGTGACCGTGACTGGCACAGGTTTCACCACGGAACGGATCGGAAAAATCGCGGTATCTGCAGGCAGCATCTACACCCTGCCTGTCAAGCTGAGCGTTTCTGGTTCGGTTCAGGAGGTGAACGTAAATGCGGCCAGCATTGCGCTTGACACCACGTCTACCACGCAGACCACCGATATTCCGACACAGGTCGTCAATAATGCGCCCAATAATGGCCGCGACTTCACGCAACTGATCCAGTTTACTCCCGGGTTCGCTGGATACTCTATTGACGGCGGGGTTGGCGTTTCCTCTGTCAACGGTACGCGTTCTAACCAGATCAACTGGCAGATTGAAGGTACCGACAACAACGACCTCTGGTACAACATCCCGGCAGTCAACCAAGGCGGGGTCTCCGGCATTCCCGGTATCGTGCTGCCACTTGATGCAATTGACCAGTTCTCGTTTGTTAGCAACGGCTCCCCCGAGAGCGGACGTAATGCTGGCGGCACTGTCAATCTCTCCATAAAATCCGGCACAAATCAGGTACATGGCAGTATCTATTACTTCAATCGCAATGAGTTCTTTGCGGCTTCAAGCCCTTTTGCCAATGGCACGCCAAAGAATAAGACCCGCGACATCGACTATGGTTTTTCTCTGGGCGGCCCGATCTGGAGAGGCAAAACGTTCTTCTTCCTCAGCTACGAGCACCAGAATTTCCTTATTGGCAACCAACAAAATTCGACAGAACCATCAGGCGCGTATCAAGCCGAGGCAACTAGCGTTCTCAACTTCTACGGCGTTCCTGTGAATCCCGTCTCTCAGGCTCTTCTCACTAATCTCTGGCCGGCTGCGGCGCTTACTGGTCCAGCTACACCTGACAATTACTTGAACCCTGGCACCGAGAATGGCCACAGTTTCAACGGCCTGATCAAACTGGATCATAGCTTCGACACCAACAATCAGCTCTCGGTCAAGTGGTATGCCGGCCAAGGCAGCCAGACTGCGCCACTCTCCTCTTACCTTTCTCCGTATTATGAAGTCGCTCCGGTTCACGTCCAGAATTACTCCATCACCTATAACCACGTGTTCTCGCCAGCGATTGTCAACCAGGTCTTTATTGGTGTCAGTTATTTCAACCAAGCTTTCTCGGATGCGAACCACAGCTATAACCCGGTCGCGCTCGGCTTAAATACCGGCGTTACGGCTGCGGACCTTTCCGGAGCTCCTCTGATCAGCATTGCGCCACCTAGTGATAACACAGGCGGTGCCAGTACGAGCGGGTTTGACGAAATCGGTCCCACCTCGCCAGCTGGCCGCAATGACATAACCGGTCATCTGGACGACGCGCTCTCATATAGCGTGGGCAAACACCAGTTCCGCTTCGGCGGAGAATATCGTCAGGCTCAGGTTGACGACTTCTACCAGACCGGTGCTCGGGGTAACTTTACCTTCGACGGTTCGCAAGGCCCCTGGAACCTAGGTGCAGGTTCAGCCGCTTGCAACAATCTCGCTACCCAAAACGTCGGTACATCCGACCCAGTCTCGGATCCCAATGTCTATCTGCTTGCGGACTTCCTTGCAGGCTGCGTTTCCACCTCATCGATTGTTGAAGGAGATCAAAAGAGACAGGTCTTCGAAAATACCTTTGATCTGTTCGGCCAGGACGCATGGCAAATCACTTCGAAACTCAATCTGAACTATGGAATTCGCTATGACTTTGCCGATGCGATACATGATTCCTCTAAAGATTTGAGCAGTTTCGATCCTACAATTTCCGGCGGCTTTGCCATCCAGGGCAACAATGTCAACAATCTCTATACCCCCTATAAAGGCGCGTTCAGTCCGCGTATCGGAGCAGCGTATGCTGTTCATAATAATCTTGTTCTACGTGCAGGCTTCGGCATATATTTCGACACTCCTTACCTGCTGCCACTCCTTGCCTTGAGTGGCACCACAAACAATGGTGCGTTAGGTGTTGGCAACAATCCTGCAGGTGCAGCTCCTGTTGCTACAGCCTCCGTGAACAACTATGTGATCGCCGCTAATCAGCCGATATTTCCCTCCTTGACAGATGCTCTGGCCGGTGAGGGGGTCACCAATGTTTATTCCGTCAATCCCAATTATCGACAGTCGTACACATATAGTTACAATGTCAATCTTCAGCAGAGTTTGGGCAGTGGGGTTATTGCCCAAATCGGATATGTTGGTACCCTTTCGCGACGTCTCACCGAAATTCAGGATACTAACCAAGCTGCTCTGAATAGCGCCAACTTCGGCAATGCAGGCGTTCCATACCCGGCGAACTTGCCTGCTTGCAACTTGGCTCTCTACACCTACCAGCAATGTAGCCGTCCCTTCTTCTCACAATATCCGAACATTGGCACTGTTAACCAACTCGAGAGTGATCTGAACTCGAATTACAACTCACTTCAGACCATCCTCCGTACCTCTGCCTGGCATGGGCTCACTACGCAAGTCACCTATACCTGGTCGCATGCGCTCGACTATGAGACGGGCCTCGTACCCTACCTTCCACAAAACAGCTTCGATGTTGCCGCCGAATACAGCAATAGTGACTTCGATACTCGCAACACCTTCTCTGCGTTTGCCAATTACATCGTTCCGAGTAGTCATGTTGGCCCCAAACTCCTGACAAATGGCTGGGAACTCAATAGCACTGTAGCCCTGCACGGTGGCCAGCCGTTTTCGGTAATCTCTAACACCAGCCCCAGCGGCAACGGAGAATACGCGGACCGTGCCCAGCTAGTTCCGGGTATCAATCCCTTCGCTGGGGTATCGCATAAGATCGTCGACGGCTCTGTCACGTGGTTCAATGCATCCGCGTTTGCCGATGCAGCTCCGGGAACCTACAGCACCACACGCCGAAACATGTTTTACAATCCCGGCTTCGAGGATATAGATCTCTCCGTGTTCAAGAACACAAAGATCACAGATCGCTTAAGTTCACAGTTCCGCGTTGAAATGTTCAATGTGCTCAATCACACGAACCTCGCCCCTGTTGGCGCACCACAGATTAGTGCAAGTGGCACAATTGGCTCAACTATTGGTACTTACGAAGGCGCGCCAGGCATCGGTCCGGGCGAGCCGTTCAATGTACAGTTTGCGCTCAAATTAATCTTCTAAATACTTGTAAAGAACGGTCGACAATGTTGATTCAGTTATCTCCACTTCCACAGAAGTTTTCGATAAGCAGGAGCGAACACCCTGGCTATGCAGATTTTTGCAACTAAGTCGATCGACAAGCTTATCTCCGATTCGGAGCGACCGGAACATTCATTAAAGAAAACGCTGGGGCCACTTTCTTTAACTGCATTGGGAATTGGGGCAGTCATTGGTTCAGGAATTTTTACTGTGATTGGAGTGGCGATCGGCGGTAATCCTGAATCATTAGGTTCGTGGGGTGATTCTCCAATCATAAGTTTGCTGCTGGGTTTTCTCCATCACACAGGGGGGACGATTGCTGGGCGTCCCGGAGCCGGACCAGCCTTGGCCCTTTCCCTGGTGTTGGTTGCAATCGTGTGTGCGTTGACGGGGCTCTGTTATGCGGAATTGGCAAGCATGATTCCGATTGCGGGATCGGCCTACACATATACCTATGCAACTCTCGGGGAGTTGGTGGCATGGATTATCGGTTGGGATCTAATCCTGGAATATGCGTTCAGCGATATGAGCGTAAGCGTTGGGTTTGCGGCACATATAGTGGCGTTACTGGATTGGATGGGATTGACCATATCGCCGAAATGGCTGTCGCCCGCCTACTTGCCACAGGGGTTGCAAGACCTTCAGGGTGGAGTCATCTATGGAACTGGATGGCATATAGGGTTCAATATTCCTGCGTTTTTGGTTGTAATGCTGCTAACAGTGGTATTGGTGCGGGGCATACGAGAATCTGCTCGAACGAATAACGTCATGGTGTTGGTGAAGATTGCAGCGATTCTATTGTTTATCTTCTTTGGTTTGAGCTTTATTCATCCAGCGAACTATAAGCCCTTTTCTCCGAACGGCTGGTCGGGTGTGTTGGCCGGCGGGTCAATTATTTTCTTTACCTATATCGGTTTCGATTCAATCTCAACAGCCAGCGAGGAGTGTAGGCATCCACGACGGGACGTCCCGATAGGAATCTTGGCCACTCTGATCGTCTGCACAATCCTCTATGTCGGCGTGGCGGTAGTGCTCACGGGGCTGGTTCCGTGGCATTCGGTGGCAGGAGATGGTGCCCCAGTTGTAAATGCGTTGAAGCGGGTGGCTCTGACGCCGGGTGGACATAGGCTGTATTGGGTGCAACTAGCTGTGTTGATTGGTGCGCTGGTTGGTATGGTGTCGTCAATCCTGGTGTTTCAGCTCGGCCAGGCACGCGTGTGGTTCGCAATGTCGCGCGATCGCCTCTTGCCGGACGTCTTCAGCAGGGTGCATCCAAGGTTTCGGACGCCTGCATTTGCAACCTGGGTAGCAGGAGTGCTGGTCGCTGTTCCAGCGGGGCTCTTCGATGTGGGGACGTTCGCCGAGATGTCAAACATCGGGACGTTATTTGCATTTGTACTCGTATCGATCGGTGTGGTGGTACTGCGCTACAAGGAGCCAGAGCGTCATCGTGGATTCCGAGTGCCGTTCGGTCCGCTCATACCGATACTAAGCGTGCTGTTCTGTGTATTGCTGATGGCTGGACTGCCTGCAAAGACCTGGTTGCGGTTTATAGCGTGGCTTGTGGTTGGACTGGTGGTCTATGTGTTCTACAGCCGCAAAAGAAGCGAATTTTACATTTCTGGTGCCTTGGAGCCATTAGGGACGGAGAAACGGAACTACTAGCAGGATTGTTGGACTCCTGGTGCCGATCAATTGGCAGGGGGGATTGTCGAGTGTAGGGCAATGAGAGATATGGTCGTGGCTATTACAAGAATAAGACGTCGCAGCAGTGTGAGTTTGTCATTAGAGTTCGAAGCGGGTTTCCTATTGCTCGATCGGGAGCTTCAAAGATAAGTGGCCATACCTAACGCCGGAGAAATTAGTGAACACCTCTGAACTAATCGAACTTGAGAAACGCTATGGAGCAGATATCTATCACCCGCTCGATGTAGTTATCGAACGAGCATCTGGTGCCTGGATGTATGACATTGAGGGTAGAAAATATCTGGACTTTCTGTCGGCTTACTCCGCGCTAAACCAGGGGCATTGTCATCCCGTGATCTTCCAGGCACTGTGGGAGCAGGCGCAGAAGGTAACGTTGACCTCCCGCGCATTTCGCAACGATCAGCTGCCATTGCTCTACAAAGAGCTTCATGATCTCACGGGTTTCGAGATGGTACTACCCATGAATTCCGGGACTGAAGCAGTAGAGACGGCTTTGAAGGCCGCACGTAAGTGGGGACACTGTGTGAAGAAAATTCCTCCCAATCATGCAGAGATTATCGTGTGTGGGAACAACTTTCACGGGCGAACGCTTTCGGTGATTGGTTTCTCTTCCGATGCACAGTACCGTCGTGGATTCGGGCCATTTTCTGCGGGTTTCAAACAGATTCCATTCGGAGACGCTGAGGCGCTACGCGCGGCCATTTCTCCAAATACATGTGCATTCCTTGTTGAGCCAATTCAGGGTGAGGCTGGAATCATCATTCCACCAAAGGGCTACTTGCACGAGGTAGCCACAATCTGCAAGCAGCGAGATGTTTTGTTAATCGTCGACGAAATTCAATCGGGACTCGGGAGGACAGGTAAGTTGTTTGCCTATATGCATGAAAACATCGCGCCCGATGTGGTGATCGTGGGCAAAGCGTTGTCGGGTGGATACTACCCCGTCTCAGCGGTGTTGTCTTCAAGGGAAGTGTTGGGAGTCTTCACCCCAGGCGATCACGGCAGCACGTTCGGGGGAAATCCGTTGGCGTGCGCTGTGGCCAGGGCGGCTCTACGAGTGCTTGTCGAGGAGAAACTCGCGGAGCGCTCGGCGAAACTAGGCGCATATGCTCTGCATCGACTGCAGAAGATGAAGGGGCCGAACTTAGTAGAGGTGCGAGGCCGGGGATTATGGATCGGGATTGAGCTTAGTTCTCCGGCACGAGGTTACTGCCAGGCATTGCAGGAGCGAGGGGTGCTCTGTAAAGAGACTCATAGCACTGTGATTCGGTTGGCACCGCCACTGGTGATTGAGAGGTCGGATCTTGAGTGGGGACTTGAGCAGATAGAGTCTGTAGTCGGTGAAAGCTGATCGAAGCGCGGACCGACCTCTCACTTTCGTCATTGTTCTGAAAAAGATCACGCACATCAAAGGTCAGTGGCTATACATACAAGATTAGCCGATAGAGAACGGGTATTTACTACATCTTGCAGCTAACTAAATGAACTGAATCTGGAGGTATAAATGACGACGAATCGTCTACTGGCTCTTATCTCATTTCTTCTAAGCTCGGCCTTTCTGGTCTCTTCCGCCCATGCTGTGGCTACTATCACGGTGGGGTCGCTTACCCTAACGCATTGCAACGATGAATACGACGGTTACTGCGGCACCATAACTGTTCCACTTGATAGACAGGGCAATCTTCCAGGTGACCTTACCGTCGGCTTTGAGTTCTATCCACACACCGACAATACGCAACCATCCGCGGGAGTGATTATGGCGCAAGAGGGTGGTCCGGGATACTCCACTACTGGTTCGCGCGATGGCTATGTTCGACTGTTTACACCCTTGCGCGACCATCGGGACATCTTGTTGATCGACAAGCGTGGCACAGGACGCTCCTCGGCCATTGATTGCCGGAAGCTCCAGAAAGCCTATTCCCCTAGCCAATCTGATATCGCGGCTTGCGCGAACCAACTCGGCGAAAGTGCCTGGTTTTATCGGTCGGCAGATGCGGCCGACGATGTGGCCGCGGTCATGGCGGCGCTACAATTCGCCCAAGCTGATTATTACGGCGATAGTTATGGCACATGGTTTGGTCAAGTGCTCGCCGTACTGCACCCCGAGTTGCTGAGAACTATTGTGCTAGATAGTGCCTACCCGGTTGTAAACGACCATTCGAACTCTGAGGTGAATCATGGGCAAGAGGCGATGAATCTTGTCTGTGAGCGATCTGCACCCTGCAAAGCTCTCGAGTCTAGTGCGACAGCACGTTTTGCAGCACTGCTCTCCGCTTTGCGTGCGCAACCAGTTAGCGGAACGGCCCCTGGGGCAAATGGTGAGTCGCTGAATGTTACCGCTGATCCTGCGGGCCTGTTCTTGATCATTGGAAACGCCGGCAATACACCGACTACCTGGCGTGATCTGGACGCAGCTGGTAGGGCATGGATGGATCAGCAAGATAGCTTGCCACTTTTGCGGTTAGTTGCGGAAGCTCGCGATTCATATTCAGGTGGCGGATCATACAAGGGGTTTAGCGTTGGACTGGCTGATGCTGTGCAGTGTGCTGAGTATGGAACGAACTTTAATCTCAATAAAGGGTTGAACGAACGCCAAAGCCAATACGAGGCTTTCCTGAATCGCCTACGCACCAATCATCCTGATTCCTTCCCACCATTCGAGATAGACGACGCCATTAATAGCCAGATGGATGTAGAAGGATACGACACCTGTCTCACGTGGCCAGCACCTCCGTCCAGTGTCGTTGCTGGACAGCCCATCCCGCAAGGGAGTTTGTTTCCTCAGACTCCAGTGCTGGTGCTCTCGGGTCAACTTGATACGATCACCTCTCCAAGCGAGGGCAAAGCGACAGCAGCCCTTTTTCCAAACTCCACATACATCCGTACGAAAAACATGGTGCACGAGTCGGCCATATCCGATGGGGGTGTCTTTGTTTCTCCGAATGGCCAGGATTTGTCACAGTGTATCGGGCCAATCGTTCGTAACTTTATCCAATCCGGCGGAAATACGGGTGATACAAGTTGCGTTAAAGAGATCCGCCCGATTCGAACCGTACCAGCATTCGCAGTCAGCTATACAACGACGGTTCCCGCGATCGCCTCTCCAGGCAATATGACAAGCACGAACGGACTTGTCATTGCCTCGGCTGTTACCGAAACGGTGGGCGATGTTATTGCGCGCTACTACATCACTACCAGTGGCATTGACTCTGGGCTTCGGGGCGGCACATTCACGCTTTCCTCTTCCTCCACTGGATACACCTTTGTCCTGGACAACTTGAAATGGGCAAACGATTTGGCTGTCAGTGGCAATCTCGGTTGGAACCAGCTGACCGGCGCCATTAGCGGAGAGGTGACTTTCGTTGCATCAGGGCATACTGGCAATGTATCGATCGCCTGGAACGACCAGCAGACAGAAGCGATTGCGACGCTAACCGGGGTGATAGATGGAGATACACTTGCGGCAACTCGAATCGCACCTTAGAGACTGAGGGTCCTTGCACCACAGCGGGTTGTGGGTCTGATTAAGATACAATTCGTCTAAAACCAGCAACTATACGCTATTATCTGGCAGATGCGGTGTAGCACCCACAATCGAATGAGAGGAGAGGTTGCGTCGCATTACCTGTGGTCCCAGTGAGCGACCCGGAACCCTAGATCAATCCCTGATCGCGATTAACCGCGCAAAGTGTAGCCGGTTTCCGCCTTCAAACTATGCAATCAACCACGAAATGCGAAGATCGAATCGAGGTGATGAACTTGATCTTGGATCCAGGTGAGTATTACGGAAAGGTTGTAAAGGCAACAGAGACCTCGGCGATGACGTTGTCGGAAGTCACCTATCGTTCCGGCCTGAGCACTCCAAAGCATTGCCATAAACAGGCTATGGTAGTGGTCAGCCTAGAGGGCCTCTCGACGCAGCTCTACGGCAATAAGCCAACTGTCTGTAAGCCGTGGTCGGTCTCATTTCATCCCCCAGAGGAGGTTCACTGGGACCATTTTTACGCCCCGGGAGTCAGAGATCTCAACATCGAAATTGCACCCGACAAATTGTCAACTTTCCGCGATTACTCGAGCGCATTTGATCGTCCCTTCACGTCAATGGGCTGGGAACCGCGTCAAATTGCCGCCAAACTTTACCGAGAGTTTCGCGAATTTGATGAGTTATCGCCATTGGCCATTGAGGGGTTGCTGATCGAGCTCTTGGTAGAAGCATCACGCCGTCAGGCTAGTCGCCACTCAGCCCCTCCTATTTGGCTTCGTCAGGCAAGAGAAATTCTTCGTGCGCAGTTCGCGCAGAGCATGACCTTGACTGACTTGGCTCAGAGTGTGGGAGTGCATCCTGTTCATCTGGCACGGGAGTTTCATAGATTTTTTTGTCGCACCGTTGGTCAGGAATTGCGTCAGCTTCGTATTGAGTGTGCCTGCCGTGAGATCTTGGAATCAAAGAAAACTCTCGGTGAAATTGCTTTGATAGCTGGCTTTTCCGATCAAAGCCACTTCACGAGAACGTTTAAACGGATGACTGGAATGACGCCTATACAGTTTCGGTTAGCTCGTCAGCCCTCAAAAATGTCTCTTTCCGATGTTAGCCATATCAGGAATCGTTGGTCTGCGGATCACGATGTTTAATCAACACTCTACAACTCAGTTTTTAGCCGTCCCGCAGCCGATACCACTCGTGTTGATGGATATCGTGACAACTCCGTCTCACCCCGAAACTTGCCGTTGCGGAGAGGTCTCTGCCACAAACTGCTCTTAGGGTAATTTGTCTTTCTGAAATGCTTTCTGTGAGTGGTGGTGCCGTTACTTTCTCCCCAAACTTCCTGTATCTCGTTTAGGAGACGATCCCTTTGACCGAACACAAATTGTCAACTCTCGTGCTCACCGTAGCTGCCCTGCTCGTTCCACGGTTACAGGCCCAGATACCGATCAATTTGGAAATTGATGCTTCATCCATCTCACGAAAGACGATCTCAGCGCATGAAGTGCTGCCCATAACTAGCTCTCATGAACTTATCTATGTCTTTCCTAAATGGATTCCTGGCGATCACGGCCCTACAGGCCCGATCACGGATCTAGTCGATCTGCACTTCTCCGCGAATGGCAAAGCAATTCCGTGGACCCGCGACCCGGTTGACATGTACGCCTTTCATGTATCCGTTCCCGCAGATGCAGTCGAGGTGGAGGCCGAATTTTCTTCCGTCAATCTCGGCTATACCTCGACTCCCGTACAAGGCGACCTGATATTCAATCAAATTGTGCTTTACCCTGATGGAGCAAAATCTGATGAAGTGAGGGTACGACTTTCAGTAACGATCCCAACGAAGTGGCAGTATGCAACAGCGCTGCCGGGCGCGCATCGAAACGGTGACACTATCCGCTTCAGTGACGTATCGCTGACGACACTCGTAGATTCGCCGATGATGATGGGATCGCTTATGAAGGAGTTCGACATCGCGCCACAAGGCGAGCCTCGCCCGCACTTTCTTGATGTCTTCGCCGAAACACCCGAGGGTCTCGACATTAAGCCGGAGCGCGTAGAAGCCTACCGAAACCTGGTAGCAGAGACCGGTGCGCTCTTTGGATCAAGGCACTATGGCAGCTATCGTTTCCTCGTGGAAGAGCATGCAGACGCGAATGACGGCCTTGAACATCACCAGTCGAGTGACAACCAGGTGCCGGAACTCGGTATGGTATCGTCCGCTTTCTTAGCGGAATCTGGTTATCTGCTGGCACATGAAATGGTCCACTCCTGGAACGGGAAATACCGCCGACCAGTTGGCCTGGCGACGGCAAACTACCAGGATCCTATGATCGGTAACCTGCTCTGGGTTTATGAAGGACTCACCAGCTATCTGGGTGAGGTGCTCGCTGCACGTAGCAATCTCGATACACCCGAAAGCTTCCGTGACCGCATGGCAAATGACGAGGCCGTGCTTGACTATCGTACTGGCCGCGATTGGCGGTCTTTGCAGGATACGGCGACTGCCGCGCAGCTTCTTTATCTTGCTTCTCCCCACTGGGAGGCATTGCGTCGAAGCAACGATTACTATACCGAAGGTCCGCTCCTATGGCTTGAAGTAGATAGCATCATGCGGACTCAGAGTCGCGGCAACAAAAGCATCGACGATTTTACCCGAGCATTCTACGGGCTACCCAATTACGATCCGAAGAGCGGAGACCTAAAAGTCTTGCCCTATACGTTTGATGATGTCGTGACATCGCTGAACTCGATCGTGCCCTATGACTGGGATTCTTTCTTTAGACATCGTCTTGAAGCCTTGCGCCCTGAGCCTCCAGCACGAGGCTTGGAGGCAGCAGGTTGGCATGTCGTATATACGGACGTGCCAAATGATGCCAGCCTGGATGCCGAGACCGCGACAGGCCTCACTGACCTTCGATACTCGATTGGCCTGGTTATCGATGACAAGAGCGAGATCGTCGATGTTCTTCCCGACTCAGCAGCAGGTCACGCAGGTCTTGCGCCAGAATGGAAGGTCGCAGCTGTGAATCATCGGGTTTATTCCCCTCAGTTGTTGCTCGACGCGATTACCGCTGCTAAAACTGACCATCAGCCAATTGTGGTGATGGTGCTACAAGATAACTACTACGCGGATTTTCAAGTGGATTACCACGACGGCCTGCGCTACCCACATCTCGAGCGCATTGCCAGCAAGGCCGATCTCCTTCCGGCAATCGTGAGGCCGCGCCGACAATGACCACGTTAGCGTACGATATTTGACGTTTGGTTCAGTAACCCCAAGTATAAGGCGCAAGGCATGATAGCTCATGCCATTTCTCGGGGTGCGGTCTAGTCCACGTAGGCGAATGCTTCCGGTATCTATTAGCTGGTTACACACCCAGTTGACGACTCTGAGTTGACGGTCTGCGCAGATGGCCCAGAACATAGCGCCGATTACTGTGCCTACACTGTTTACTTGCTGAAAGCAGCAGAGTGTAGAACAGAAAGATTGTGAAGCACAAACGGTGTAAACCAAACTTGAACTCGGTACCTTCTTTATTGCGGAATAGTCAGTGGGCTGCTTGAAAAAGAGAAACAATAGTAAGTTACGAATTAATCAAAGCGGTCGGAGCAGGGATGAGCGGAACGAATCTGTAACGATATTCAGGATATAGACGCGACGCAGTCGAGAAGATATTCCTTATATTATTTAGTTGCTGCATGCAGCGAGTGGGGCGACGGTATCAGCGAAAGGCCAGCCTTGAGTTTCATCGGTTGAGGCATTCCAATCGAAAGCTCCGCCTAACGTGGGGTAGGTGATTGCAAGCTGATTCCAGGTATCCGCCGCCTGGGCTGGAGTCATGTAGTTGGTCGCGTTATCCACACCAAAGCCGATCACCACATGGGTTGGCCCAAGAGCTGAAACCCACTGAGGGGCATTAGAAGCAACGTAGGAGGGATCGGCAAGATCCGGGCCATCGTAATACTGCGGAGCGCAATAATCCAGAGCGCCGGCTTGCACCATCGCTGTACAGAATGTTACGTCCGTGGAACTCCATGGCGCAGGAGGAGATGTAATGAGGAAGCCAGGGTAGAGTTGTTTCAACTGAAGGCTGATCCATATCATTTCGCTCGTGTCGGGATTATCGCTGCCCTCATAAGTGTCCCAGTCGATGCCGTCGAAACCGCCGAATTGGTTATAAAGAGCAACGATGCTATTGACAAAGGTCTGCGATGTCGTGCGATCAGGAAAACTCATCTCGTTACCTGCGCCGCCAATCGACAAAATGACCTTCCGTCCTTGAACGGTACGAGCATATTGAATGTCGGCATTGAAATTCGTTGCAGCACCGCGGCCGTCAGCTGGGGGGGTAAAAAATACCGAGCCAGTGCCCGGTGATCCACCAACCGGTTGTGCAGAGAACAGGTAAATCAGATTGTATTGAGGGGGCACATTGATAATGCGAATAGGCGATGATACCCAGTTAGGCCAGTAAGCACCAACAACGTTGGGAGTGGCGTTGCAGATGGTAGGAGACCAATACCAGGTACTTATCGTTGGATCTGTGGCATCGCTGCCGTCCGTGCCGGTCTCATATTCCTTATAGCAGTTGCCATTAGAAGGGTATTCTACGATTGTTCCTAGAGGATAATCTACGCCAGTAGACCATGTGATTGGGATGCATGGGGAACCCTGAGCTCCACTTGTTGCACCCGGCAAGAAGAGAGTAAAGAAAAGCACTGTAATTGTGACTATTTCAACGAACATCCCTTTGGTCTTGAAGCAGCTGTCCATTTTCATGTGGTTTCCTTTCCGATGCTGAATAGCGCTTTTTAAAACAGGAACCCGTCAATTCCAGTTACTTATTCCCCATGCTTTATAGCTGCAAGATATCTAGAGAGCTAGTTCACCTAAAGGTTCTCCTTTTCGTTGAGAGTTCAGGCTGCAAGTAAATCCTCAAAACATGTACTTCAAAGCAAACTGAAGCTGACGCTCTCCCTGGGCATTATTGACCAGGCCAAAGTCAGTGCCGATGCTGGAGTCTGGAGCGACGAGAATCGGGTGATTCAGAGCATTGATGGCTTCAGCCCGGAATTGCAGGCTCTGGCCTTCGATAATGTGAAAGCTCTTCGAGACGCTGAAATCGATTGCCTGCAGTCCGGGACCTGTAAAACTACCAACCTGGCAGTTGCCGAAAGTATTGAGAGCTGGTTGTGAGACGGAGCTTGAGTCGAACCACTGATAGCCGGGTTGACCCGAAAGCGTCGAAGGTCTTTTCGGAGTTTCGATTGGCTGGCCGTTGCAGTCTGCCCGTGGGAATCCTGAGGTTGTTCCCGAGTTGTCGTTGGCCTCGGCCGTGACAGGGAAACCCGTGTGGAACTGTAGGATCGAATTCGCTTGCCAGCCGCCAACAAGAAGGTCGGCTGCGCGATTGATGTTCGACGCGAACATGCGGCCACGGCCAAAGGGAAGGTCGTAGGTTACGAAGCCGTTGAGGGAGTTTCCGACATTTTGATCGCAGCGGCCATAGTCAGCTGCTGGATCGTAAGTATTCTGGAAGAACGCATGGTTGTTGCCTGCCTGCGTCAAATCGGCATTGGTATCGCCATATTCGTAGAAGAAGCCAGATGAATTACCCATGCATTTCGACCAGGTATAGTTGGCCTGGAATTCGAGACCATGGTTGAGACGCTCCTGAAAACTGGCCTGGAGCGCGTTGTAGTTGGAAAACCCAGTCGAAGCGGTCAGACGAGCTTCACCGATTTCCGCTTGGAGCGTTGGATTGAGATAGGGACTGGGCTCTACGGTCCCATTCGCACCCAGCACCTTCTGACTGATAAGAGCGATTGTCATCAGGTGGTCCGTCTTTTGTCCGACATAGCTTATTTGAAAGGTCGAGGAGTTTCCGAACTGGCGTTGAACGGTGAGATTGTATTGCTGCGAGACCGCAGGACGCACGTTGTTGGGATCGAACGCGTGGATGCTTGTCCCCGAAAAGCAAAGGGGCGATAGCTCGATGGCACTAGTAATGGTGCACCCCGAAGTGGGGAAACTCGAAAAGCCTTGATCCAGGGTGGTGGTTGGAAGCGCCTGAGTTCCTCCAGCATAGGAGACGCTTACGGGAATCGTGAAGGGTGGGTTCTGAAAGAGTAGATTGCCCGTACCAGTACTCTCGGTGAAGTTCGATATTCCATAAGCACCGCGAACAACCATCGCTTTATCCGCTTTAGGTTGCCAGGCAAACCCTACTCGTGGCTGGAAGTTCGTGGGACCGTTGTATTGGTTATAGAGAGCTTTGGAGTTGCCGTCCGTTCCTGCAACCTCTACGTCTCCTGTGAAAAGACCGTAGTTTACCGCTTGATCATGAGCATCCGCTCGGGGTGTTACAACCTCATAACGAAGGCCCAGGTTCAGCGTGAGGTTGGGAAGGGCATGCCAATCGTCCTGGAGAAATGCGGCATACAGGGTATTGCGCAAGCTATGCCCGTCCCCGGAGCCCAGGCCGACATTATCCGGAAGGCCCAGCAGAAAATCGGCCTCAGCCCATCCAGCGGCTGCGACCGATGGGTTCCCCGTAAAAGATCCGTCGTAGTTGAATATGCCGGCGAGTCCAGAGTTGCCTACATACAGTATATTCGTGCGGTAGTTGAAGAACTCGAATCCGGCATTGAACGTATGCTTTCCACGAATCAGTGTCACTGTATCTTCGGCTTGTATGACAGTATCGTGGAACTGCGAGACAAGGTCATCACTTCCAAACTGTGGACCGTAGCTTGCCCCGGAGAAGGTCATCAAAGGCAAGAAAGTCTGGTTCGGCGCGGCTCCGGCTATACCAAACAGCGAAGGAAGATTCTGCCCGGTCGGGTTGGTGTAGCCCTGTGTTGCAGGGAAATAGCTAGCCGCGATGCGCGCAGAGTTCTGTAAGGATGTGTTGAAGGTGTGCGTGTAGTCCAGGACACCGTTGTGGAGCGGGTATTCATCGTCGGAGTTTCCGGTGAGCAGTTGGCTGTTGGTGCCGGGATTGGTAATATGCTGCTGCGAATAGCGCCCGTAGACATGGTCTTTTTCACTCGCAACCCAATCGATCTTGATGTCGCCCTGGTCACTATTTGTGTAAGAGTGAGTCAGGTTAATTTGGTTGGCAGCGTCCAGGTCGTTGATCGGTTCTGGGTATAAGGAGGAATTCAGTATCTTCGTTGCCGCAGAACTGAATGGAACATTGATTTGGTTGTTAAGGAAAGGCTGACGGCCTCCCGGCGTTGAGGCCGAGAACGGGTTATACAGTTGCTGCGTAGGATCGGTGCATGTCCCCTGGTTATTGAAACCAGCGGTACAAATGCTCGCGAAATTGCCTTGACGCTCTGCAGCCGTAAAGACCGTATATTGACCTGCAGTTGCCGGCTGGTCGAAGCGTGATCCTTGATAATCTACGAAGAAGAAGAGTTTGTTCTTGATGATTGGCCCGCCCAGCGTTGCGCCAAACTCATTCCAGCGTAGAACTGGCTTGAGACCTGTTCCATCAGGGTTGTTCTGCCCCGGGACGTAGGGTTGCCCTTTGGTTAGCCCATTTTGCCATCTATTTGCATTAAGGGCGTCGTTACGAATGAACTCGAAGGCGTCTCCGTGAAACTGGTTCGTCCCTGATTTTAGAGTGACGCTAATGATGCCACCTAAAAAATTACCGTAGGATGCGGGCGCATTCTGCGAAATAAGATTGAACTCCTGGATCGCATCGACACTAGGGGAGAACGCTACTTCGTTATTGTCTATCTGGTTGTTGTCGCCGCCATCGAGGATGAAATTGTTGACCTGCTCGCGGTTGCCATTAATGTAAGGACGGCCCGATCCGAAGCTCTGCTGCGTACCCGTAAACGATTGCGGATTGGTGCTGACCGCGCCAGGTGAGAGCAGTGTGAGTTGGTTGTAGTTGCGGGTAGCAAGTGGCAGCGTGACGTTCGCTCTGGCGTCGAGGACCGTACCCATATAGGTCTGGTCGGTCTGCAGCAAGGGTGGCGCACTGGAGACTTCGACAGTCTCCGAGGCTCTACCAACAGTCATCGCGATGTCGACGCGTGCCGTCTGGTTCATGACTAGCGTGAAGATTGGGCGCGCTGCTGTGGAGAAATTGGGGGCCGATATTTTTAGCTCGTAGTTGCCAATGGGCAGTGGCGAAAGATAATAGATCCCGACGGAATTAGTCTTCGTCGTATATACGGTATTTCGAGAGGTTTCACGAGCGGTTACGGCTGCGCCAGGAATGACGGCGCCTGAAGCATCGGTTACGGTGCCGGTGATCTTTGCGCTGATGTCCTGCCCAAAGGCAATCGTGCAGCTCATCAGAAACAAGAAACAGCTATAAAGCGCTATGCGTACTTTCATTGAGTCGGCCTCCAAATTTTTACAGCGTCGGGTGAAGCATAGAGATAGCATCCGCGGTTAGATCCGGTCTACACTCGCGTGATACGATCTGCTTTTTTAACTGGTTTCCAAATAGTGAAGCTGGCGTTAAACAAATAAAACTCAAAAGCTAGAGTCCTTGTGGTGTTACGGGGCGTCCGAGTTGGTCAGACGCCCTATAACGATTCAGAGAAGGGCTGGTGAGGGGTTGCGATATTTATCGGGGATCTTCCGAGAGACCAAATGCAACAGTCTTCAACAGAATGCCGTTCGGCATGTCGCCACTCAAGCTCCACGCCATTACGCCCCCCAGCTTCTCTTTTCGTACATAAAGCATCTTGTAGGCCAGCGACTGCGGATCGTCGTATGTCCAGAAATTCGTGCCGTCGTAGAGCCAGGGGGCCTGTGTCACGGGATCCCTGTAATGCACGAAGGTGCTTTCGAGGGGAACAATGGAACTGTAGCCCGAACCCTCTCCAACAGGTGTTCCAGGCTGAAACAGACCATGATCGACATCAGGCACGGCGGTCCATTCATAGCCATAGAAGGGAACCCCAAAGACAATCTTTTCCGGAGCCACACCGGCAGCCAGATATGCCGAGACTGCGGATGCGGCATTGTTCGTCGTGCTCGGATCCCCCGCCGCCTGAAATAGCGGCGCAACCAACCCCGTCGTATTGTTCCAGGGACCATCGAAGTCGTAGGTCATCAGGTCGAAAAAGGTGAGCGAATGCTGCACTTTTTCGAGATCGATATATTGGTAAGCCCAGCTTCCGGCCGAAGACGCAATCGACAGCGGCAACCCCGGCCGTACCTCATCCATCTGGCTGCGAAACTCCTCCAGCAGTCCTGTCAGGTTTTCCATGTCTTCTGCCGACGCGGGGTACTCCCAGTCGATATCGATGCCATCAAAGATTCCCGGCTGTTCAATGCCGGGTGCGAACTTGCCCTTGATGAACATGTCAATGCAGCTCTTTACAAATGCTTTTCTGTTCGCTGGCTCGGCGACGACACTAAAGTCCGCGGGATTGGCACTACCCCCACCAATAGAGATTGAGATCTTGAGCTCTGGAAATCTTCTTTTGAGCTCTTGCAGTTGGTGGAAGTTTCCCACAAATGCGCCTGCCTTAGTAGAATCCGCAATGCCATCAACAGTTTCGTCGGCGGGGAGTGCCTGCTGATAGTCCGCGTAGGTGTCGGAACTAACACACTGATTGTTTTGCAGCTCTGCAAACGCATAGTTCACCTGCGTGAGCAGCTCTGCTGAGCCACTCGTTACAAGGTTCTTCACATTGAAGTTGTTGTAGGTCCCCGATTGCTGGAAGTACCCGACCACCCGGGGCCGGCCTCCATGATCAACCTTTGGCCCTCTTATCTCATCACTCCGTTGAGCCAGCAGAGCGACACTCGTTGCCAGGCATAAAATGGCCGACCAGTATCTGGCTTGTCCGCTCCAACCAGTACAGCAAAACCGAGACGTTCGAGACCAAAAGTCGATCGTAGCGATATGGTTCTTCATACTTTCCCTCTCTCGAAACTTGTAATCGGGATTCCGTCTTGAAGGCGGACCCACGCAGTGGTTAAGCAACTCAGAACCCGGCTGGTAGCCGGGAGCGAAGTAGCCCACTTCAGCCGAAGTGGGCTAATGAAGGTCAGGTTTTCATTAGATTTTCCTTGCCGGAACAGCTTGTTTCAATGGAATGACACGAAGGTAACCGTGGGGCGAATCTTTGTCTAGGTTCCTAACGGCACCTAACCATAGCCACAACAACGTTTTATTGGAATTCGAGGCAGTATGCTTAATTTCCGATCAAAAGATCGGGGTATATAGTCGCATCATGGGCATCGAGAGCAACCTGGGGTTGGGCGACTGCGAAGCCTCTCCGCCGGACGTGGATGTGCGGATCTCCGGGATTCCCGTCGAAGAGATCAGGTCAGCCTTACGCGATATGCTTCGAAGTTCTGCCTTTGCCATGAGCAAACGATGTGGCGATTTCTTAGCTTTCGTGGTTGAACAGACTCTGCTCGGTCAGCACCAGGAGCTTAAGGAGAGGACCATTGGTGTCGCAGTATTCGGCCGTCCGACCATGTATGACACGACCGAAGATGCGGTTGTGCGCATTAAGGCTAGCGAAGTGCGGAAGAGACTGGGTTTTTACTACGCGGATGAGGGAAAGGCGTCCGGGGTATGGATCAGTCTTCCCAGAGGTGGCTATGTGCCGGTGTTTACGCGGCCTGACAACTTAATAAACAAACCTGAGAGTAGAGAATCGGTAGCCACCGTTGTAGCTGCGACCGAGCCGGTTGCACCGACTGTCCAATTGAACGTGAAATCAGCTGTACCGGGTCTCAAGTACAGGTGGCGAATTGGTTCCGGAGTATTGTTGGCAGCGCTTGTTCTGGTTTTTGTCGGGTTCCTTTGGTTCAGACGTACAGCGCCGATATCTGCCTTAGCGCAATTCTGGAATCCAGTTTTTCAGAATCAAAATCCAGTCTTACTCGTGACGACCCCCGTACCTGCCTACGTATCCCATGGTTCCCCAGCAACACAGCAGGGCAAGGCAACGACGGAATATGTGTTGACGACAGATCAGTTTGTTGGACAGGGCGATGTACGAGCTGCGGAGCTGATTTCGACTGCGCTGCAAGGTCTGGGGCACTCGAGTGAAACAAAAGAGAGCAACAACGTTGATTTTCATGAACTGAGCAGGCACTCCCTGGTATTGATTGGGTATTCAGCCACGCAATGGGCGGCAATCACCCAGGGCTTTCGTTTCTCTTTTAGTGACAAAAAGGGCGGGATGATTACGGATCGCGGCCGATTGACCGAGTGGTATCCGCACCACTTGGCTAAAGACCTGCATACAGATGAAGACTACGCGATTGTTTCACGAGTGTATGTCCCGGAGACGCGGGCTATGGTGGTGCTGGTCAGCGGGGCGACGCAATATGGAACCGAAGACGCAGCTGAGCTGGTGACGAATCCCGAGTTACTGAGCACAGCTCTCCGGGACGCGCCGAAAGACTGGCCCAAGAAGAATCTGCAACTGGTGTTGCACCTGAAGGTAATCGGGGATACCCCGGAAACTCCCGAAGTCGTGGCCTCCGAGTTCTGGTAGCGGTCTCGCACCCTACAAATCCATCTGCAAATTCCGGACCGAAGAGCCGCACAAATTTACGCTCCGAGCTACACGGAGGATCTCAGCGTCTGTGACCGGCGCGGCAGGGCGGGGAAGCGCTCCCACCCTCACCCCGGCCTAGGCGGAGCTGCGCCGGATGGTGCTCGATTCGGTAGTCTCTTCCCACACCCGCCGCAACTACGCGAAGGCCCTCGACGACCTGTTTGCGCTCTCGGCCGGTTGGCCTCTGCCCCGGTCGCTCCTGATGGAGTACCGGGCGTATAACGGTCTTGCATTAGGCAGGCTCTGCGGGCCACAGCTTTGTGGTGGTCTTGGATTTGGCCATGGCATCCCGAGTTGAGGAGCAGAAAGCACAATATAAAGAGTTGATCGCAAATTTTTCTTGGGCAGGTAGGTAAAAAATACCGCACCCCGCCGTTAACAAGACATCACAGCGCATCCTCTATGAGATTTTTTACCTCAGGTCGTGGTGTCTCTGCAGTGGGCGTCTTTCGCGCTCCATTAGGGAGCACCGTGTTGAATATGCAATCGGAGCTCGCAGATTCAGCCAAATCAAAGATGACTCGAGAGGACCGGCTGATCCAGCTCTACGATCAGCTTCGTCCGGCGCTTCTGGCCTATCTGGGGGTCTCGGACTTTCGCTTTAGGAGGCCGAGGACATCATCCAGGAAGCGTTTCTTCGTCTGCTCGGTCAGGCTAACTCTAAAGGTGAGCATGAGAATCCCAAGGCCTGGTTGTTTCGAGTAGCGCACAACTTAACCATGGATCTATATCGCGAAGGTCGGCGATTTGAGCAGCCGGGCACGGACGGAAGCGATCTTCTCGAAGGGCTTCTGGCTCCTGCCGACAGTCCCGAAGAGCAAGCGATTCGCAACGAGCAGATGCTCCGTATGCACACTGCTCTGGGTCGTCTGACGCAGCAGCAAAGGGCTGCGGTATTGCGCCAAAGGCTGGAGGCTGGATGAACTCGGTCAAGGTAGTCATGGGTTTTCTGGAGATCGCGGCGGCGATGAAGTTTCTCTCGAATGCAGATCTGATTTGGCATTGGAACATCTTCACTCGCTCGATGGTGTTCTGTATCTGGGCCAGCTGTCTGTTGGTGATTGTTGCCTACTTGCTTGGCTGGTTCCGATTGAACCATGATGGGGAGCAATCGCACGTGTCAGGTGTAGGCGTCGTATTTTCACTTATCTTTCTCGCTGGCTCCATTTGGCTGCTGAATGGACTTGGGGGTAAGAGTCTCGGCGAAGTTGAAGCGTTTCTTCCTCCGCTCCAAGTCTCGACAGTCAATTCGACACCGGTTGCTTCTACCGAGACACCGTGGATCTTGAATGACCTCCCCAGGGGATTGACGGAGGCCAGGGCGCAGGGCAAACTCATCTTCATCGACTTCACCGGATATACCTGTACAAACTGCCGTTGGATGGAGGCGAACATCTTTTCCAGGCCTGAAATCAGAGACAACATGAATCGCTTCGTTAAGGTTCGTCTGTACACCGACGGCGCTGGTAAGGTGTATACCGACCAACAGGATTACGAAAATAAGCACTTTGGGACAGTCGCGTTGCCACTCTATGTGCTGCTGTCAAGCAATGGCGAGACGATCGATACCTTGGCCGGCGTGACGCGAAACGCAAGTGAATTTGTGGCCTTTCTAAATAAAGCCCGCTAAGCGCGCTGCCGCCCAGAGACTATTCGTCCCCGGAGGAGACGATCCGACAAATATTGTGGTTGATCCGGCGCCCAACTAGCGACGTTTTGCGCCGGAATCAATCTACTCACGATTTCGGTATTGAGGCCAACGGCCAGGTCGCCCAAGTGGGCAGCTCTACATTAGGAATAGGCCGAGGACCGCAAGCCGTCGTCTTCGTATCCCACTATATGGGAACGGGACAGTTGCAGCTCCCGCGTTGCTGGGGAACGCATAGACAACATTAGTGTATTCCCTATAATTTCCTTGATATTCCCTGTTCCTGGCTTAGCCTCCTCTAGAGAATGGTTCTGGAGCGTTGTTTTTTTGCGGCACTGGCAGGTGTAAATAATCTGCCGGTAAAGAACGAGACGCAGAATCAGTCCTTGGGTACTGCGGGACTACGTCATTTTTAGGGGCCAGCGCGATTCCACATTGGCGATGTCTCTTCAAGGGGTCGGAATGGCATCGAGCCATCCACTAAGTTGACGATACCTCTCACACCCTTAATTTCGCGATGCCTAAACGCCAGGTGCGTTCGATGAGGCCGTCGGCTGAAGATTTGATAGTGCGTGGCATGCCATAATTTCGGTTCTTCGTGGAACGCCCGCCATAGTATCCGTTCGTAGCAACATCTCAAAATGCCGGACAGGGCCTGATGACGAGATGCCGCAGCTCGACAAGGCCCCTGACATTTTGGGTAGATCGGTTACAAAATCTCCAGCAGCAGCTGTCGCTTCGCCATTCGCTCCTGCAAGCAGGAGCACCTCCCCGTTCTGGTCGGGATTTTGAACGAGGGCGATTATGGCGAAGGAGTAGCCGGTTCCTCCTCCGTTCGCACTGGGGACATAGGTGGCCTGTTCTGCGCGCAGCGGATGGACGTTGCGGATGAACTCAGATCCCATTTTGGGGTCGTAAATGAACTGAAAGTCCAGAGCTCCCGCGAAAAGTGAAAACCACGGATTCGATCTCGGACTGCCTAAAAAGATGAAGTTGTCGCTGTTGCTCAAAAAAGAAAGCTCGAAGCTCCGCGAAGCTTGAACCATTAGCTTCTTCGAAAACGTCTGAGCGATCGCAGCGATCTTTGCCGTGATGGGCGAATCTGGAGTAGCCGCAGAGCTGTCTACTGCCAGAAGCATCTTGCAAAAGCGAATCTGTTCAGGCGTAAGCGCATTCTCTTTCGGCAGGTACTTATGGTTTGCATAATCAGAAAGCGACAAATCTATTTTGGTAATTCCCTGGACCGTATCTATATTGGGATCGCTGGTAATCAGATGAGGCGATGCCGTGGAACGAAACAACGCCGACCACGGAAGGATATGAGCTGCTGCTGAGGAGGGCGCTGGCCTGCTCAGCGATCTCAACCACCACCCGAAGCCAACTGCCAGGATCAGAATCGCGGCTGAACGCCAAATTTGCCAGGACGACCGCTTCTTAGGCTTTCCCTCGGTGGCCAGCAGAGCCAGAAGGCCGGGTACCGGAGGCAGACTCTTTGGTTCCGGTACCACCACATTTTCGGGTGGAATGTCTGGCTTCTGGGGTGGTTCTTCCACCGTTGCAGATGCATCGGCAGCCGTGCTCTGACGGCTTACGCGAGGAATGTACGATCCTAATGGAAGGTCGATGCGAAACGCACAATCGATCCCAAACCAGCCGTAATGCTGTAGCAGCCGCTTCCGTACATCCGAGGCGGTAACTCGAACGATCGCGTCTTCACCGGTGTCGTAGGTAGGTTCCCGTTTGAAGAGTTGCACCCCGATGAGGCGTTCCTTCAACTGATCGAAGTTCCCAGCTATAGATTGTTCAACGATAAATTCAAGAAATTGCCCGCTCCGCTGACTCCCCTTAAAGGCCGGACCCTCCGTGATGTCTTTAAGGAGGCCACGCAGCGTAGCAACCTCCTCTTTCGATTCCACGATCTTCGAGAACGCTTCTTCTCCCCGGCTCGGTTGATTCCGAATCTGCGTTCGTCTCAGGCTTTCAACTTTTTCCATTGCGCAACAAAATCCATCCCCGGACAGGGGGCCCACCACGAACCGCCTACGGCAACCTATTTGACAGGCTCACAGAAATGAATGTCAAGGCAGGTCCAAAAGCGGGATCGGAGATATAGTCCCTTGGGCCTCCTTCTTAGTCGGCTCTCCTAGTCGACCCTGGATACCCAGTGCGGCCCATATGGGCAAAAGCTGGCCCAATTGTTGCGCTATCCGGTCTGTACCTACCGTTTCGTTGTTTTATTACCTTGTAAGTGTTTATTTATCAAATACATGCGGCGACGTTAGGGGATTATCTAACCTTGCACCGAGCCGCCTGGAGGTCAAGTATTGCATTACTTACGAAAGATTTGCCAGACGACTTTGGAGGCTCCAAATGAGTACCGCCCTTTTGCATCACCGACACCCATCCCTCGTTCCAGAACGGAGGGGGTTCCCAGCTGTCTTCAGTCAGTCTCTGCGATTTTTCTTGCTTGCCGCTGCCTTTTTGGGTCTTCTTTCAGTTCCGGGATTCGCCCAGGGAACGAGCGCCAGCGTGACTGGGGTCATCATCGATCCTTCCGGTGCTTTATTGCCCGGCGTTACGGTTACCGCACAAAACACGGACACCACCCTGAAGCAGACCGCCGTCTCTTCGGCCTCGGGACTTTACTCCATCGCTCCTCTCCCTCCCGGACACTACCGCTTCACGGCAGTAAGCGGTGGTTTTGAGACCTACAATCAGCTCACAACGCTGACGGTGGGCCAGGCAGTCACGCTGAACTTTACCCTGCAGGTCGGTCATGCGTCGCAGAGTGTTACGGTCGACACCGGCGAGATTCTCCTCAACACCACCAATGCTGAGATCAGCAACGTCGTCGACCAGGCCTCGATCACCCAGCTTCCGTTGAACGGGCGCGATCCTGCAAGCCTTATCTTCCTTTCACCGGGTGTGACGAACGTGTTGAACACCTCCGCCGGAACTCTCCCTACCAGTGCAGCCTTTCCCAACGAAGTGGGCGGGTCGGGTAATGGTGGAGAGCAGGGAAGTACCTATGCCCTGTTGGATGGTGTGCCGAACATGGATTTTTACGACTTGCTGATGGCTCCCTTTCCAAATCCAGATGCGACGCACGCCTTCCGTGCGGTCACCAACAACTACAGCGTGCAGTATGGTTTTTCGCCCTCGGCCATCATCAACATCGAGACCAACCCGGGATCGAACAGCATCCACGCCGGAGTCTTTGAGTTCATCCGCAATGGAGCGCTCAATGCCTCAAACTGGTTCAGCGGCGCCGTCGACGGTCTGAAGCAGAACCAGTTCGGCGGCTACATCGGCGCGCCCATCATCAAGGATAAGCTCTTCGTCTTCGTCAACTACCAGGGCACGAGAAAAAGCCTGGCGTCAGCAACCGAGACCTCTAATACGCCTACAGCCGCTATGTTGAATGGCGACTTCAGTGCGCTCCCTTTCACTTTGAAAGGCCCGTTTACGACTGTGAACGGAGTGAAGAATCAGATTAATCCTGCTCTCTTCAGTAAAGCGGCGGTTGATATCGCCGAGCAAGCGCTGCCCCTCGGGCAGGATCCCTCAACGGGCCTGGTCACTTTCTCAGGGCCAACCGTCGATAGCTCTCTGAACGAAGGCACGGCGCGTCTGGACTACATCATGTCCGACAAGATGCGTTTCTTCGCCCGCAGTTTCATTACAAACTTCAACGATCCAGCGGTTAATGTGAACGGAAACATCCTCGCAACGGCGGTTGCAAACAGCGGCCGCTTCTACAACGAAGAGATCAGCAACACCTGGCTGCCTTCAGCGACCCTGGTGAACACGGTCTCTGCCGCGTGGATCAGCCTGAACGTCGGCGATGGCAGCCAGGTCTTTACCAAGGCCGGAAATCCTTTCTGCCTCTCTGAGTACATCAACGTAGCTGATCCTCCGGGCTGCTTCACCATGAACCTCGACGCAAACTTCAGCGGCCCAAACGCGCAGCCGAACGCCACAGCGAGAACCACGTGGTGGATCTCCGATGACGCCATTAAGACACTTGGAAAACATACCCTGCAGTTTGGTGGCGCCTTCGCACACCAGTATGAAAACAACCAGACGGACTATCCGGCTCAGCCGATCATTAGCTTCAACGGTTACTACACAGGCTATGCAAACGCCGACTTTCTCCTCGGCCAGGTAGGCAGCTTCACCCAGGGTGCGTTCCAGAACTCGCCTACACGAGGTGTCCAGTTCGCGCTCTATCTGCAGGATCAATATCACGCGAGTAAGAAGCTGACGGTGACTGCCGGCCTTCGCTGGGAGCCCGATTGGGCTGCAACCTCGATCAATGGCGGAGCTGGATTCGTCCCCGGACAGCAAAGTGTGCGTTACCCGAACGCTCCGGCAGGACTTATCTTCCCCGGAGATAAAGGACTCAACTCAACCCTTCGTCACTCCAGCAACACCTACTTCGAGCCCCGCGTATCTGCTGCTTATCAGGCGACACCGAGCACCGTAATTCGCGGAGGCGTCGGCATCTTCGTCTCTCCGTTGTCGTGGGCTTTCTACAATCACGTGATCGGTGTTGCGCCGATCGCTCCGCTCTATTCCTTCTCGGCGACGGCGGCCAATCCGATCAGCTTCCAAAATCCATGGGCCTCTTTCGCTCCGACCGGCGGCACCAGTCCGTTTCCTTCCTTCGCCACGAATCCGAACGTTCCGGCCAACCAGGCAATCTTCCTCACGCCGATGGCCATTGGATCAGTCTTCTCTCCCAACTTCCGCCTGGGCGTGACGCAAACTTGGAACGCTTCGATCGAGCAACAGGTGACCAACGCTGTTGCCCTGCACTTCGCCTATGTTGGAAGCCAGAATTACCATCAGGCAACGATCGTCGATCAGAACCCCGGCATCTATGCCAACGCCAGCAACCGCACCACCTACTCTAATTTCTCGTACATCAATCAGGTAAACGACGAAGGAACGACGTCGTATCAGTCGATGCAGCTGGGCGTGACTACTCAGGTATTCCATGGCCTCAAGGTGGATTCGCACTTTACCTGGTCGAAGACTCTTTCTCTCAGCGACTCCGGCAACACGGCCTGGCATGGCGGACTCGGAGATCCGTTCTCCGACCCAGCCGATAAGCGTTGGAACCGCGGTATTTCGTCGGTCAACATTCCGTTGATTTCGGTCACAGACTTCATCTACACCACTCCGAGCCTCCGCGGTCACAACACGCTGGTCAAGTCCGTCGCGGGTTCCTGGGAGGTAAGCGGCATCTGGAGCGCGCAGTCCGGCTTGCCATTCTCGGTCGAAGGCGGCAATGGTGGAGATAGCTCGGGATCGCTGCAGTACTCTGATCGCGCAGACATCGTGCCTGGACAGCCCTTCAGAGTTCATCAAGGTCCGAAGTCACAATGGATCAAGCAATACATGAACACGGCAGCTTTTGCTCCTAACAATCCTGGAACCTTCGGCGATAGCGGCAAGAATATCCTGCAGGCTCCTGGGACGAACTCCTGGGACATGGCCTTGATGAAAAATTTCAAGGTCAGCAATGATCGGTACAACGTCCAATTCCGTTGGGAGATGTTCAACGCCTTCAATCATCCCAACTTCGGCCAGCCAGACAACACCGTAACTGATCCTAACTTTGGACAGATCACCTCCATCGGTGCTGTAGCGCCGCGAGTGATGCAGGGAGCGTTGAAGCTGTCGTTCTAATTTACCCATCGTCATTCGACTTGCAGAGGCGTGTCCGTTTGCTATCCAATAACAGCAAACGGGCACGCTTGCATAAGAATTGAAATCGAAGTGTCGTCACGGTGGGCCGATTCCACTGAAGAACCCCGATCATGCGTTGATAGCAAAGCCCAGGGCGGCTTGCCACGCTACTTAGAGAAAGAGGGTCGTCCTGCTCCGCAAATGTATACAAGGTTCGCTCCTATTACTTGGCATCTTTGCCGCACGTGCTGGTGCCCAGGTGGAGTATGTCGATCCAACTATTGGGAATGTCTCGATTCTCCTTGCGCCTACTCAGCCGGCCGTCTACCTGCCGAACAGCATGGTGAGAATGTATCCGCTGCGTTCCGATCCGCTCGACGACCGCATCGAAGGTTTTCCCCTTACGATCAGCTCTCATCGTGGGGAGGAATTATTCACTATCATGCTTGGCGATGGAACTGCTGCCGCGTATGACCAGCAGGTTGCGACGCCATATTTTTACTCTGCGCAATTCCTCGAGTCGAAATCTACGACTGAGTTCACCGCGACCGAGCGTTGTGGTTACTTTCGCTTCACCTCTCCCAGTGGCAAGGTATCGCTGGTGCTCTCGAATCGTGTCGCGGGAGACCTCTCTCTTCACGACAGCAATATCGTAGAGGGCGAAGAGCAGTTTAATGACATGAAGGCCTACGTCTATGGGGTCTTCAGCAAAAGGGTCGTCTTCACAAAGAGTCAGGATGGCGCTCAGCAGCATCTGCTTGTCTCCGCCAACGGTGGCGACCTCGAGTTCCGCTACGGAATTTCCTTCATCAGCACAGAACAGGCAAAGAGCAATCTGCAGCATGAGATTCCAGGTCCCGGCTTTGAGCGCGTCAAGGCTGCGGCGAAGGCTCGCTGGAACGATACCCTCGGCCGCATTACCGTCGAAGGTGGAACCGAGGCGCAGCGCCGTGTTTTTTATACCGCGCTCTATCGCAGTTCCGAACGCATGGTCAATATCACGGAAGATGGAAGATACTACAGCGGCTTCGACCATCGCGTTCACACGGACACGCGCCCGTTCTATGTCGACAACTGGCTGTGGGATACCTTTCGAGCGCTTGAGCCGCTGCAGACGATCCTCAACCCCGACGCAGAAGCAGACAAGCTGCAATCCTACGTGCGCATGTATCAGCAGGGTGGCATCATGCCTACATTCGCTGTTGTCTCCGGTCCGCTCGCCTGCATGAACGGCAATCATTCCGCCCCTTGGTTTGCGGATGCATGGTTTAAAGGTGTGAGAAACTTCGATCTTGGAACAGCTTATGAAGGCGTTCGCAAACGCTCTCTCGATAGCACGCTGCTCCCGTGGCGACTTGGCCCTAAGACTCCACTTGACGATTTTTACAACACTCACGGATACCTTCCGGCGTTGCGCCCGGGCGAGCAGGAAACCTATCCGCAGGTCGCTCCCTTTGAGAAGCGCCAGCCCGTGCCCGTTACGCTGGGCAACAGCTTCGATGACTGGTCCATCGCCCACCTGGCACATGTTTTGAACAAGCCCGAAGATGAGCATCTCTTCATGACACGTGCGACCAATTACAAGAACCTCTTCCGAACGGACAAGTCCATGATGTGGCCGAAGGATGCTGCCGGCAATTGGATTGAGCCATTGGACCCCAAATTCGATGGAGGCATGGGCGGACGTGACTACTATGACGAAAACAACGGATACACCTACACCTGGGATGTCGCTCACGACTACGCAGGCCTTATCGACATGATGGGAGGCACGCAGAGGGCAGAGGCCAACCTCGATCAACTCTTCCGTGAGCCACTAGGCCGCCCCAGGTACGAGTTCCAGGCCAAGTTTCCTGACTCAACCTCCATGGTGGGCCAGTTCTCGATGGGCAACGAACCAAGCTTTGCCATCCCCTACATCTATGATCGCCTGGGCGCTCCATGGAAGACACAGGAGCGCATCAGGATGCTCCTGGAGACGTTCTTCACAGACACCTTGCAGGGAATTCCCGGAGACGAAGATGGTGGAGGAATGAGCGCCTTTGTGGTCTTCTCGATGATGGGCTTCTATCCTGTCACCCCTGGCATCCCGGTGTATGACATTGCCAGCCCTGTCTTCCAAAAGGTCACGATTCATCTTCACAGTGGTAAGGGCTTTGTGATCGTCGCGCGCAACTCCTCCCGTCAAAATAAGTACGTGCAAAAGGTCGTGCTGAATGGAAAACCGCTCGATAAGATCTGGTTCCGCCATACAGACATCGTCAATGGAGGCACGCTGGAACTCACCATGGGAGACACGCCAAATAAGGAGCTCGGTTCAAACCCAAAGCTTTTTCCGCCTGATGCACTGAATGTCAATCCGGCAGATTATCAATAGGAGCAGCATGCTCGCTCTGTATCAGACGAAGCGCTGAACGCTGCATCGCAGTTGAGGAACATATGTCATCTTTCAATCGTAGGAAATTTCTCAGTGGCTCGGCCGTAGCTGGAGCAACCCTCATGGCAGAGGCGCAAGGTTTCGCTGGCGTAGGTAAGTTGTTCGAGTCGTCCCGTCCACAACCTCGGCTGTCCGGCAATCGATTCGTGACCTTCTGCATCATGATCCGAACCACTCCGTGGGAGGTATCGCGCGATGTGAAGTTGCTGGATCGAGATGAGTCGACCTGGCATACCCTGGATGGTGTCCGGGCCATGCGTGAAGCGTTTTCGCGTTCCAATCCCGATGGCAGAATGACCTGGGGTTTTACGCTGAACGCGCTGGAGGACAAGCGGACAAATTACCGCCAGATACGAGACTACGCTGTCGAGTGCCATGAGCGATTCGGAGATGAGGTCTCCTATTTTCCTGGGTACTTCCCGGCGATGTATCTACCTCGCGAACGAGTCAACCGGGAGATGTCGGAGGCCATTCAGATTATCACGAGCTTCGTCGGAAATGGCTATCGCCCGCAGGCGATCATGGGCGGCTTTCTCTCCGCCGATAATCTTGCCTATCTCGCGCAGAAGGAAGATATCCATACAGCGCACGCCGTTATCTGGTCGCAACATGCAATCGATGGCGGAGGCGCTGACGGATCACCCTCGTATCCCTTCTATCCATCCACGCAACACTTCTGTAAGCCCGCGCAGAGCAGCGCCGACTTCATCGATTGCGTCAATCTCGATGGTTGGACCGTCGACTTCATCTGTGCCCGTAAGAGCGGTGCGCTCGATCACAAGATCACTGGTTACAACAGCCGCCGCGGCGTTGGGCCCATCGAAACGTACGTGGGATGGGGAATAGACCTGGGACACCGCGAAGTAATGCATACGCAGTCGATCCATTTCGACGAAGGCTTTACACGTAACAACTGGGGCTGGGTGACGAACATTTGGGAGGCCCAGATGGTTCATGAGTTCGGGAAAGATCTTGTCTGTTCGGCGCTGGAGCGTTGGGTGACAGATACCAAAAAGCGCTGGCCTGATACGCACTTCGTGAGCTTCGGAGAATTCGGTTCGATTTGGCGAGCCGAACATAAAACGAATGAAACCTGGAACTACAGCTTCCTTGAACGCGGCAGCGGCCTGGGTGACTCCTACAATAACCTCGAGATTGAGTGGTTTATGAACAAGCACTTCCGGCTGGCCTTTCTCCGCGACTGGCACGAGAATACGCCCAGAAAAGTTATCGACTTCACCCGCTATGATCTCGATGCTCATGAACCACCAGATCCCAGCCCGGAGCATCCGGAAAAGTCCTGGGATCTGATGAATCGTATCAACCAGAAGCAGCTTCGACCGCAAGATACGCCTGTCCTGCTGAGCGAAATGAGCCTTGAGGACCGAGCATTTATCTTTAACACCCTGCCAGCCCTGAAGAAATACTAGGGTTGGCTTCTTTGTGCTGCACTGCTTGGGTACTCTGGCATCGTAGCCGTCCGTATTCCCTTGTTCTTCCTGTAAGCGATAAAAGGAGAATCCTTATCGATTTTCTACTGAAACAATACGAAAAAGCCCGCGATTCGTGGGCTTTTCGTATCAGGATTGAACCTGCCCCACACCAAGATGGGCTCGCCGCTGGCGAATAGCGCTGGCGAGATTTCGCAGGAGCCCTTGCGTCTCGGGCCAGTCGATGCAGGCGTCGGTGATGCTTTGTCCATAGACGGGCGCCTTGCCGTTTACGAGAGTCTGTGACCCGGCGACGAGATTGCTTTCGATCATGACACCCATGATCCGACGATCACCGTTCGTGATCTGTTCTGCCACGTCGCGGCATACAGCACCCTGCTTGCGATGATCCTTGCCGCTGTTGGCATGGCTGCAGTCGATCATGATCCGCGGTTTCACGCCGGACTTCTCCATCTGCTCGGCGGTCGAAGCGACGGCAGCGGAGTCGTAGTTGGTGACCTGCCGGCCGCCGCGAAGGATGACGTGGCAATCGGAATTGCCGGAGGTCAGAAGAATGGCCGATTGTCCGGTCTCCGTGGTTCCCAGGAAGGTATGCGGATGGTTCGCGGAGAGGATCGCCTCAATCGCGATCTGGACGTTGCCGGAGGTGCCGTTCTTGAAGCCGACTGGGCAGGAGAGGCCGGAAGCGAGCTGGCGATGGACCTGGCTCTCAGTTGTGCGTGCGCCGATGGCGCCCCAGCTTACGAGATCTGAGACGTATTGGGGCGAGATCATGTCGAGGTACTCCGTGCCAGCAGGCACGCCCATCTCCGCCAGATCGAGAAGCAGGCGACGAGCGATTCGCAGCCCGTCACTGATGCGAAAGGATTCATCGAAGTAGGGGTCGTTGATAAGCCCTTTCCACCCAAGGGTGGTACGCGGCTTCTCGAAGTACACACGCATCACGATCATGAGTTCGCTGGAAAGCTCTGCGATGGCGTCCTGCAGCAATCCCGCATATTCCTTGGCGGCAGCCGGGTCGTGGATAGAGCAAGGTCCTACAACGACAATCAGGCGATCGTCCGCCTTATTGAGGATGTCGACGATATGACGACGTGCTTCGAAAACGGTGCGGGATGCGTTATCCGTGAGGGGCATCTCCTCTTCGAGGAAGATGGGAGGAATAACGACTCTGCTGGATCTGATCCTGAGGTTATTTGTGGGATATGTCATGGCCGTCTATCAGGATACTAGGTATGGCTCGTCCTCTCACACATTCAATCTTTGCTAAGGCGCCAGTACCTGCGTCTGAGGGCAGGTTCACTGTCGGACGAGAACGAAAGCGCTGCACGATTTCAACCACGCTGCCAAGATGGTTTCGCCTCTTCAGCTGCCTTCGATAAACAAGTTTATTTATGAAAATACAATTCAATATTCAAATTGACAATGCCATGTGGCATATGAGAAATTGTCTCCCGGTTTCGGAGTCGGTCTTTTCGTTTCTCCAAATCTCACAGCAGCCCGCATTCCATCCAAGAGAAATTCTCCAAACTCAGGACTGCGACGAAACGCTCATTCCCGGGCCTCATGTGCAGTTTGATTCCTTTGTCAGCCTCACCACCGGAATGCCCGGCTTGATTTACAGCAGTGAGTAGGAGCGACGCCGGAATAAGGAAAGCAGGAATACCCAAGCGGCGTATGTCTGAACTCAAAGATAAACGCGTTACATTAGCTTCTCACAGGCACGAAACATCGGTGAATCCAGCTGCCACTGGCATTCAAAAGCAAGTACCGGTGAAGCGTGTTCCGCTCTTCTGCAGCGGCATTTGCGGACGTATAGTTCGCTACCGAGGACTGGAAAATGGTTACATCATCGGCTGAAGTTCTTTGGACCGCACGGTATGACTACCAGCCGCAAACAAAACTTGCGAAGCACGAGCACGCCTACTTTCAGATGATCTACTTCGTATCGGGCTCTGGCTCCGCCTATCTGAAACAGCGAGAATACCTCATCAAACCAGGCTCTCTCCTATTAGTGAAACCCCATTCGGTTCACTCACTGAATCCTTCGTCACTGGTCAAGACACTGGATTTAAAGTTTGTAGTGAAAGACCGCTGGTTGCGAGGCCGATTAATGCGTGCAAGTGAGTTGCACGAAGAGAATGATCCGGGAATCTCCACTCAGTTTGAGCGTATCCGGCACGAAGGCGAACACCAGGGTTATCTCCATCGCGAGTTATGCAACTTATTCCTCGGTGAAATTTTGCTTCACTATTTACGGGATGATCAGTCACAGGAGAAGCTTTGCACGAATGACCATGTGGACCATCCCCTATACGGCAATCGAATTGTTCAACAGGCGACCACTTTTATCAGGGACCATCATGCCCAGGATTGTACCCTCCTGCAGATCTCACGAGCCGTGGGGAAATCTGACCGACATGTCCGACAACATTTCAAGGATGTTTTGGGTATCTCCCCCCGACGCTACCTGCTTCAGTACCGCATCCAGAAAGCCAAAAATCTTATTGAATATTCAAGCTATTCGTTCAAGGAAATAGCAGACAAGGTCGGATTTAAGACGGTGCATCACTTTACACGGGCATTTCACGAGGTTTGTGGAGAGACCCCTGGAGCGTGGCGACGTAAGTATCAGGACGGCATCTGCAAAGACGTTTATATCGATCCGCAATTCGTTAACACTATCTGGACTGTTTCGGAAGACGCTGTAAGAGATAGCCTGGGAAGCCTTCGTGCAATTGCCTGAGCTGCTATCAGTGCTTGAGTCAAGTATATCTGGGTAAAACGTGGATTACTCCATCGACTAGTCATATGTAGAATGGACTGATTTGAGAGTTCGTATCCGAGAATAACGTCTTCGTTTGTGCAACGCTCGGATAGAGCGTTGACGATAACTATCTATATATAGAAGTTCCTCGGCTGCTGCCGCCTACTTGTCAGAACCCGCAGGAATCCAATGTACCAAGTCTTTCGACCGGGCGAGCGCCATACGGTTCCATCCCCGGTGTGCGTATGATGTGTTTTCGTTGTGACCGGTGTAAACGAGATAAAAATAGCCATCCTGCTTGCGCCAGTCGTAGATGGCACCGGCATCGTAAGGAACAAGTTGGTTAAAGCTTTCGGTAGGGAGATCCAATTTCATTCCATTTCCCCATGCAAGTGGATGCCTCGGATCTAAGAGCGTGTAGAGAAATGCATTGTGACCCTTTGGGTAAGCGGAGCTAAGCACATTCAGCTTGCCGTCGATCCAGATAAATTCAAAGTTCTCGTGGATCAATCCGTTTTCTTTGCCGTCTGCCATGTTGAGCGTAGGGTAACCAGAGCCGATATACTGCCATGGGCCGCTTAGACTTTTCGCTTCAGCTAGTTGTGCTCGTAATCCGTAATTCCAAGGTGGAGTCTGACTCTTCTCTACAGCTTCGCGCCGGGGTAATCCGTGTGGATTCACTGCCTCTTTCCACATTGCATAATATCTATTTCCATTGCGAGTAACGGTAAGGTCGTCTACGCCGTGACCTGTAGTGAGATTCGCGGCAAATGGCTGGCGTGGCGACCAATGGATCAGATCATGCGAAGTCATGTAGAAAAGCTGGTGGTAGGAGTTATTTTGTTCGTCGCCCCAGGAGTTGAACGATAGTTCCCATAGATTTCCTTGCTTTTGGACGTCCGGTGAGCACATTCCGATAAAGCCAGCATCTTCTCCGTCAAAGTTCATGATGGGCTGTGAGTAGGTTTTGAAGTCGCGGGTCGTGACCTCAACAACGTGGCTGCGCAACTGTCCATGATCCTCGTAGAACGCCGAAAAGAAAACGTAGAATACGCCGTTCCGGGGAGCCAGTGCAAAATCCTTGATCGACCAATCGGGGAAAGAGAGAACCGGGTTGTGCAGATTGTTCCAGTCGATGAAGGGTTGTGGAGCACCCCATACCGGGCGAATCCAGAGGAGGAGAGAAACGATCGCGATCAGCCTTACTTTCATTTTGATACCCCTCGCGTTATACCATTTCACAATTTCTGCTTTGCATTGAGCGTTGGCTGTCTTTATCTCGTCATTGATAGTGCGCATGGATTCTGAATGCGCCCGATCGTCTTTAGAACAGGAATTATGAGTCAATTTCAATCGTTCGATTGGGTGACGCTTTGGTGATGGCGTGAAAGACGGTCGAGCCCGTCGAGCTGTTACTTCGCAAAGCATATTCCGGAGATCGCATGTAGTCTTTCGATAAATCGGTCAAAGTTGTATCTATAACGGAAGTCATGGCCGCGGCAGATTCGTTGCTCGGTATGATTCGTGCATATGGACGGATCGCTTACGATTCTTTCGTGTTGCTCAAGAGGAAAATCACTCACATGTCAGAATTGAACTCTCACTCCAGACGTTGGTTTCTGTCTTCCATCATTCCTGCTGCCGTGGCTTTGGAACTCAGTCCTGCCGCCGCCGCGCAAGATCATTCGCGTAGAGCGGAGGAAGAGTCTTCCAGCCACCAGGGAAAAGGCACGGCTGACTGGATGCGAAAAGCTCGATGGGGAGTGATGACACATTATCTGGCAGATTGGATTGCCAAAGACACTGGTGAAGAGATGACGGTCGCGAGATGGAACGATCTTGTGGCTCATTTCGATGTGGAAGGATTGGCCGACCAGATCAAATCCACGGGCGCAGGCTACCATCTGATCAGCATTGGCCAAAATTCTGGATACTATCTCTCGCCCAACGCTACGTATGATCGCATCGTCGGCATTCAGCCAAGTAAATGTTCAAAGAGAGATCTGGTTGCAGACTTGTATGACGCACATCGTCGGCGTGGTATTAAGTTGATGGTCTATCTTCCCTCGGGAGCTCCTGCCGGGGATGCTGCTGCAGTGAAAGCACTCGGGTGGCAGGCAGGAGCATACCGAAACAATGAGTTCCAGCTAAAGTGGGAAAAGGTGATTCGGGAGTGGTCGGAGCGTTGGGGGAACAAAGTCTCCGGTTGGTGGTTCGATGGCTGTTACTGGCCCAACGCGATGTATCGCATGTCAGCTCCAAACTTTGCCAGCTTTGCTGCTGCGGCGCGAGCCGGCAATCAAGAGAGCCTAGTGGCCTTCAATCCTGGAATGTTCCGCCGCATTTTTTCCATGTCGCCATATGAGGACTACACGGCAGGAGAGATAGACCTTCCAGCAGAAGTTACGCTCAATCACGCTGAGGACGGCATCGTTGATGGAGCCCAACTTCACATTTTGAGCCATCTGGGTGAGAGGTGGGGCATGGGCTTGCCACGGTTCTCAACGGACCAGGTAGTGGCATGGTGTCGCAAGCTCAAAGATCAGGGAGGAGTCTTTACCTGGGATACACCGGTGAGTGCAGATGGACATATTTCGCAGGCGTTCATTGACCAACTAAAAGCTATTGGACATGACAACGGTGCGGCATGATGTGCAAAGGAAAGTCATGAGAATCGTCGGCAGAAATTCATTGTCCACGATTTATAGGGTGGATTGACCGACGTTTTGCGCGAGTGAGGAATTAGTGTAATGCGTCCTATCTCGGAGTTCAGATATTCACCGTTGGGGCATCCTTGCCCTCCTCGTTCCAGCGTCGTTCTTGCCCACTGATACAAATCGAGCCGGTACTCCACAGCCATGACAGACATTTCCGTTCTGGATAAAGCTTGATCCTTTCCCCACAAAGACTTCGCTGGCAACGGTCCATATACTGATCACGATGACGACTCGAATGACGCAAGCCCCACTGAAATTGGTGGACTCAGACCATCCAAACTCTCAGAGAGTTGCAGTTCTCGATGAGCCACGATACCTTTCTCTTCGCTATGCCCAAATCCCCGAGCCGGGCGATGGGGAAGTGCGAATCAAGATCAAATGGGTGGGTGTGTGTGGTTCTGATATCGAGGCCTACCGTGGCACCCGCAGCCCTGAGTTTGTGAGCTTTCCAGCCCGGCTGGGTCATGAGGTAGCAGGTACTGTCGATAAGCTCGGACCAAATGTTGAGGGGTTGCGCGCTGGAGATCAAGTTACTTGCCGCTATGTGTGGGGGGCATTTGCCGAGTACATCGTGTGCCGTCCTTTCAATGTCAAGGTAGTGCCGCCTTGGTTTCCGTTAGTTGACACAAGTCTGATCGAAATTCTTCCTGGAGTTCTTCATGCTGCAGAGATTGCCAGGATCGATCAACGAACGACGGTTCTGATCACGGGTCAGGGTGTCAGCGGCCTGGTGCTGACGCAAGTTCTCCGTCTGCACAACCCGAAAGCGCTGGTTGTGACGGATTTGAACGACGACAATCTGGCGCTGGCAAAAAAATATGGAGCAACCCATACGTTCAAAGTTCCGTCGCCGGAGACGCCAACGATGGAGGTCGCAAGAGCCGATTTTCCTGAGGGCTTTGACGTAGTAGTTCCGTGTCTGCTTGAAGGTGATGGCATGGTAGACGCAATCGATTGCACTGCATTCACAGGGAAGGTAGTCATGTATGGATGCATCGGTGTCTCCAACAGCCCTATCGACTTTTTGAAGATTCATCGCAAGCGGATCGATATCTATTCGACAGAGCCGAAGCGCGACATCGATATGCGTCGCTTCTATGACGAAGGCATCCGACTCGTTCTCGATGGCCTGGTCAACACCTCTGAAATTGTTACGCACCATGTTCCCTTAAGCCGTATTGGCGAGGCCTTTGAACTCCGCGATAATGCCCGAAACAGCGCCATCCATGTATTGGTCGACTGTGAGGCTTAGCGATGCAGAAGAGTAGCAGAGCAACCAGTTTGGTTTCAGTAGGGATACTCCTCGTTTTCACCCTTTTCGTGTTTCCCGCGAGCGGAAAGACCAAGACATTTATCAACTGGAAGAACCTGCAGAATCCTGTATTGTCCTATCCTGATTGGTCGATTAAAGATGCCGCAATGGCTTATCGGAAGGGTATTTTTTACGTCTTTTTTTCTGCTTTCTATTCAGAGAGAGGGCTGATACGGTCGCACGTTGTTGAGGTCAGCACTCGCGACTTCAAGCAATACTCACAGCCGATATTCAACTTCGATGGAGACGAAGATGGGTGGATCGGCATGTGCTCGCCCGATGTTCAACGAGTGGGCAATCAATACATCCTTACCTACAATTCGTGGGGAGACAAGGCAGGCAAGCCGACCGGCTTGTTCTACAAGACCTCAAAGGATCTGGTCCATTGGTCACAAGGGAAAACTCTGGCGACCAATCTAATCGGGGACGAAAGTGTGATTGACGCCGCTTTGGCTCACACAGACAAGGGCTTTTACCTGATCTGGAAGCCCAACTACGTGCGCGGTGCACGGATCGCATTCACTCCTTCACTCGATCAGCCATTCACACTTGTTGGTGATGGGTCTCCGTCGCTTTTGATGGCAGACGGCAAGGATAATGGCCGCTTCCACGAAAATTATGAGTTCATGCAAACGAACGGCAAATGGTACCTGTTGACCACCGACTACGTTCCGCATGCTCCTTATCTCTATGCGCTTGACGCAGGCTCGGACTGGCTCAGGTGGACGCAAGGCTATACGCTCGACATTCCGAGGGAGACCTTCAATACAGCTAATATTGCTAATGCCTCTGCTCTCTATGACTGGCGCCAATATGATGGCTATTACTATCTGATCTACGCTGGGTGCACAGAACGAAAGACTTACGCAAAACGCGGCTGGAATTCGCTAGGATTGGCGAGATCAAAGGACTTGGTGCATTGGTCCGTCGCAGGCAAGACGGAATGAGCCGGCACTAATATGACTGTGCTCAAGCCGAAACCGCATAAATGCGAATTGCAAATAACGGGGCTGCGATGGTGGATCGCGGGTTTGCTTTTCCTCGCTACGCTGATTAGCTATATTGATCGGCTCACGCTTTCGATCCTTGCCCCAACCATCTGCAGGGAGCTGCACCTCAGCAACTTCCAATATGCCAGTATCAGCGTCTGGTTTTTATTCACGTATTCCATTGGCCAAACAATATTTGGCAAACTTCAGGACCGCATCGGTACGAAGACCGGCCTCTCAATTGCAATGGCAATCTGGTCGGTAGCTGAAGTAGCTCAGGCGATGGCTCGTGGTTTATTTGGCCTGAGTGGTCTCAGGCTTGTTCTGGGATTAGGAGAGGGTGGTCACTGGCCGGCTGCGATTAAGGGTGTTTCCGAATGGTTCCCCGCCAAAGAACGTGCCTTGGGCATGGGCATCGTTAACACCGGTGCTACTTTGGGCTCTGCCCTTGCACCGCCCTTGATCATCTGGCTTCAATTGAGTTTTGGCTGGAGGACGACGTTCATTGCTACGGGCCTGCTTGGGTTTATCTGGCTCGCGTTGTGGCAGGTGTGTTATCAGCCTCCGACACAGCATCCATGGCTGTATCCTGCAGAACTCGATCTTATTCAGAAAGAAGTGGTGAAGCCTGAGACTGCAATGGTATCGCCAGCCTGGCGCGATTTGCTGCGGAACAGGCACGTTCAGGGAATCGTCCTGTCCAGGTTTCTCGGCGATCCCGTCTGGTGGTTGTATCTGGTCTGGTTACCCCTGTATCTCTATTCCGCGCGCGGTCTCAGTCTGAAGGCGATTGGCCTTTCGGCCTGGATACCGTATGTCTTTGCAGACGCCGGTGCTTTGCTCGGTGGCGGGTTCTCCGGATGGTTAATTCATCGTGGCTGGAAGCCGATGCGGGCTCGTAGGTTCGCGATTCTGTTGGCTACCGTGCTTGCGCTAGCAGGTATGCTCGTCGGCGGAGCCAGGTCCGCGACCCAGGCGATCATTCTGATTAGCATCGTTCTCTTTGCTTTCCAGTTTTGGGTGAACAATGTGCAGACACTTACGAGTGACCTGTTTCCCAACCATCTGGTCGCGTCCATCTCGGGTCTTGCTGGAACAGGCGCTGGTCTTGGGGCAATGATCTTCATGCTATCGACAGGATGGCTCGTTGATCATTTTGGGTACACGCTGGTATTGGTTATTTCCGGTTTACTGATACCGTGCGCCACCGCGGTGCTTTGGATGCTTTCACGCAATACCGAAGGCGGTAATAAAACAGAGCCCGGGGCCCTCGCAATTACTGGCCGTCTTCAGCCATAGCTGGCAAAGACTCGGGGAGCATATCCGAGCAATCAAATGACCGCCATCTCCAGTTTAGACAAAAGTTCAGCAGTTCAATCTAAAGACAGACGTAGCTCCAGCCAACCATAATCAGCTCCGAAAGTTATCAGGAGAAATCATTGATTATGGAAGGTCTGGCCAGTTGTACAACGCGTGTCTCTTCAATGTGGTGCACTGCAAAACTCGTGATCGTTGCACTGTTAGTCGTGGTAGTGCTGTGCGCTCCTGGTGCATCTGCTCAAAGCGGAGCCGGATCGATTCAGGGCGTCGTTACCGATGCGGCCGGAGCTGTCATTCCGAGTGCTTCGATCCATGTCGTCAACGATGCTACCGGCGTCGCGTTCGACACGAAAGCTAATGAAGTTGGCTTTTACCAGTCGCCTGGCCTATTTGCGGGGACCTATACCGTGAGGATTGTCGCGCCGGAGATGGAAGCCTCTCAAAGAACGATTGAGCTCCTGGTGGGCCAGCGTGCGGTAGTGAACGCATCCTTGAAAGCGGGGTCTACGGCGCAGACCGTCGACGTAACCGGGGACGCGGTTCAACTCGTCACTCCCACCAGCGGTGTTATCTCCTCGACACTTGAAAACAGCAGGATCAACCAACTCCCGATGAACGGCCGCAACGTCCTCACTCTGGTTCAAGAGACCACGCCGGGGCTGGAGAACTGCACTGAATCGTCCTCCTGCCCCAGTGGCCTGGCTGGCGGAGCGATGGAGTATATGGTGGATGGCGTCACACTCCTCAACAGCGAATTCGGTGGAACACATGTCGGCTCAGCGCAGGTGCCCGATCCGGATTCGATTCAGGAAGTCCGCGTGGAGACCAACGGCTCTGGCGCAGAGTCCGCAACGCCGGCTATCGGCATCCTCACGACCAAGTCTGGAACCAATCAGCTTCACGGCACACTCTTTGAAACCGCGCGCAACAATGCCTGGGGTATCGCCCGGTCGAGGGCGAATCCGTCGAACTTCGTCGCGCCCCATTATGTGCGCAATGAATTTGGTGCTTCCGCCGGTGGTCCAATTGTTATTCCTCACCTTTACGACGGCAAAAATAGGTCCTTCTGGTTCTTTGCCTATGAGCGTTACTCCCTGGCGGCTTCGACCTACCAGAACATGACTGTGCCGACTGCGGCCATGAGAAATGGCGACTTTAGCGGACTGATTAACAGTTCAGGCATCTTGCAGCAGCTCTACGATCCAAACACGACAATATACAACCCTGCGGGCGGTTCGGCGGGTAGTTGGTCGCGCAAGCCATTCGTCAACAACCAGATTCCGGTGAGCCGTGAATCTCCCGACGCCAAAATTTTCAATGACATTACGCCGCTGCCTACCACCGCCGCCAACCCAATGGTCATGACCAACTTCCCCGCTCTTTCTCCCCAGTACCAGGTCACTCCGAACATTACCTTCCGCCTGGATCACACATTCAATCAAAATAACCGGGCCTACTTGCGGTACACGCAGACGAACACTAACTACTATTTTCTGCGCAATGACCCCGCTGAACCGGCATCGCTTCCGGCCGACGGCCTGCCCGCGAATGCCAGCGGCGTCTCGTTGAACCAATACGGGCTGTTTGCTCCTGCCATCGGATTTACCCATATCTTTTCCCCCACCTTCTTTGCTGAAACCATCATCAGCCAGCAGTGGTTTGGAGAGCAGAACTACGCCGGAGGTACGCCGTTCGCGAATTTTGAGAAGCAATTGGGGCTACCTAATAACTTTGGCGAGATCGGGTTTCCAATCGTCGGTAGTGGTGAGATTTTTAGTCCCCTGGACGGCACCCAATTCCAGTATGGGGTAACTCAGATCATTAGCAGTCTCGACGAGAACCTTACTAAGACATTCGGCCAGCACCAGTTCTTATTTGGCATCCGCTACCGGCATGAGCGCTTCGGATCGAGACCCAATGAGATCGAGGATACGGTCCAATTCGATGGCCAGGCGACCGGCCTTGAAGATCCGACATCGGGCAAAAATTATTCGGCTATCGCGAACACGGGGAATGCGAACGCGGATGAGTTCCTGGGCGCCGCCTACAACTACAGCGTGAACACCGATCCGCCCTACGGGCATATCCACAATAACGAGTATGACGCCTACTTCCAGGACAACTATCACATGACGAAGAACCTGACGGTTAACCTTGGTCTCCGCTACGAAGCGCATCCCTCTCCAGTAGTGGGAGACGGAATCATGATGGCCTTCGATATTCCGAACCATGCCATGGTGACCTCCAGCACTCCGGCCCAACTGATCGCCAAGGGGTACACGACGCAGGCGGTGATCACCAACGACATCAACGACGGCGTGAAGTTCGAGACTCCGCAGGCGGCCGGAATGCCGTCCAGCTTGCTTAGAAACTACGACTTCACCTTCGGCCCCCGCGTCGGCATTGCCTGGACACCATCTTCCAGGTTGGGGACCGTCGTACGCGGAGCCTATGGACGATTTATCTATCCCGAGCCAGTCGGCAACTATCTTAAGGGCTTTGACCGGCGGAATCCGTTTACCTTGAGCTACAGCCAAAACTATACGGCCGCCAACCAATCTCCGGATGGTTTGAAAAACTATCTCTTGCGCTCACCGCAGTCTGTTGTCATGGGCGTGAACAGTTCCAATGTGGTCAATAGCGCGTCAACTACCGCGATCCTTCCTGGCCTCAGCGTCCAAACGGATAATCCAGACTTTCCACCCAATTTTGTAACTCAGACGAACTTCACCATCGAGCAGCCACTGAAGGGGAATTCCGTGTTGCGATTGAGTTACCTCTATACCCATGGAACCAACCTGGACCAGATCATGGAATATAACAACCCACCCTCAAGCTACAACTGGGAGATGGCGACCGGAACAGTTCCTCCCAGCGGAAGCGTGATCGGTTCAAATCAGTATGCCGCGACTGCGACCGGTCCTTACGACCAGGTCACCTATGGCGGAAATACCCTGACTCAAAAAAGTGGTTGGTCGAACTATAACGCCTTGCAGGCCAACTACCAAAGACTCTTCCATCATGGCCTCGCCTATCAGATCTCCTATGTGTGGTCCAAGTCGATGTCAGTGCAGGGAAGTGGCGCGGCTCAGAACGATATCCTTCCCTACCAGGACTATGTCGATAGCGGGCTCGGCACGATGACCGCGGCATATGGAGCCGCGTACGCGCCACCTCTTCCACCCCCACCACCCGCGAACACACCTTCTTACGCGTACTATCGCGCGCTCAATCGCTTTGAGAACTACATGGTCGATACATCCAGCCCGAAGCAGCACATTCAATTCAACGGGATTGTCGATCTGCCTGTTGGACGCGGAAAGCGGTTTTTCGGCCACTCTAACCGGCTCGTCGATGAACTGATCGGCGGCTTCGAGCTTGCCGGAGCCGGAACCATTGTCTCGCAGGACTTTACCGTCACTTCTACGAACTGGGGGCCGACCAACCCCCTGAAGGTCTATAAGCATAAGGCTCCGATCACCGATTGCCGCAGCGGCGTGTGCTACAAGGAGTTTGAATGGTTCAACGGATACCTCGCACCCACAGTTGTGGCTGGGAATCCGTGTGCCGGATCGTCAAGCGCCGTTGTAACCGGTCTTCCCGGCGGTTGGGCTCCGTACCAGAGTCCCATCGACACTACATGCCCAACCACGGATAAATATTTCGGGGGCAACGAGGTAAATATCACTACCCTCGACGGGAAGACCTCTGCCATCAGTTACGCACCTTCTCCCGCGGGATCCAATCCCTATTCGCACACCGTTCTCAATGGACCCATGAACTATAGCGTCGATCTTTCCCTGTTCAAGGTATTTCCCATCACCGAGCGGGTGAACCTTCGCGTAAACATGGATGCCTTCAACGCCTTCAATATTCAGGGGTACAACAATCCGAATGGAACGGATGGTACGGAGAACATGACTTCCTCCTACAACACGCCACGCGAACTGCAGTTCTCAGCGCGGCTGACGTTCTAGATCTCGCCATGCAACTCCGTGTTCACGGCGGGGTCATTTCGCATTCCGATTTCGGCCCTGCGATTGACGCCCGCCAGCACCCTTGTGGTATGCATTGCCACTCCTGCAAGGATCGGATCAATTTCTATACCAATCCATACGCTTCGGCTCGCACTTAATCCAGGAGAAATTCCTTATGCGCAGGGCTTCAACGAAACGTTCCTTCCAAAGCCTCGTCTTCAGCTTGGTTTTTCTAACCGGCTTCGCCTTCATGCCTTCTACACAAGCACAAACCAACATGACCGTCAGCAGCTTTACCGGTCCGGTCACCTCTACGGAGGTCAACTCCTTCCTCTCCTACGTCACGGCGCAGGCCCCAGCCACCAACAATATCGGCAACAACTGGGTGCAGGGCACACAGGGCGAAGAGGTCAAGGCCATGGGCCTCGTCTACGAGATCACACAGAACACAGCCATCCTCGATCAGATGATTCGCTTCTGCGATGCCGTACTCTCTGAGCGCGACGATCTGGCGCCTGCACCCACCGGTCAGATCGTCATCTGGACTGGCCGCATCGATCCC
>NZ_LMUH01000013.1:679601-787929 GCF_009766105.1 Granulicella sp. S156
CTTCCATTTGGAGCAATACCGTTACCATCGGCGACCCGGACGGCTATGGCGTAACCTACCTCGACCGCGCCAAGACCTACGTGCAGGGCGGCGACACTGCCATCAGCGGCCACATCCTACTTTCGGAGTTGGATCTCTCCAACTCCAACCACTTCTACTTCGCCTCAGGCGATCCCTACAAAGGCGGAACTCCTGTGCCCTGGAACCAGGTCATGATGTTCAACTACGCCTTCCAGAACCTGGCCACAGCGCATGACATTCTCGGCGATAATCCCACGCTCTCCGCTCAGTACCACCAGCTCGTGCAGGACAATCTCAACTGGTTCTTCGCCTCGGGCGTGACCTCATATACAGACAGCGCTGGCAATACTGCTTACAGTTGGGGCTACGCTATGCCTGCTATCACCGACGAAGACAATGATCACGGTAGCCTGGACGTCAATGGATTCTACCGGGCATACATGACCGGCGAGTATGGCCTCACCCCTGCCATGCTGACCCCCTTTGGCAATACGTTCGTCGATGTCATGACCCTTGGGCCAGGCGACTACTCCGGCATCATCAACGGTCAAACGGGCTCCGGCAACTCAGCTTCCACAGACTATATTCGGAGTGGCTGGCTGCTAACCGCGGACTTTCTCCCGAACGATTATGCAACGATGGTGGGGGCCGACTTCACCGCTGGGGGCACCACGACCAGTGCGGATCGGTTCTCGAAATTCCTTTGGCTGAAGAACAAACGCTATCAGTCGTTCACCTTCAGCGCGACCAGCCCACAGGCCATCGCTCCCGGCTCGAACACCACATCGACTGCCACTGTCACAGCGCAGGGCAGCTTCAGCGGCACCGTCAGCCTCAGCGTCAGCGGCCTGCCCACGGGCGCAACCGCCAGCTTCAGTTCCACCACCATCACCAGCAGCGGAACCTCGACCCTTACCATCGCAACCACCAGTTCCACAGCCGCCGGAACCTATCCCCTTACCATCACGGCATACAGCATGGGCACCGTGAGCCAAACATCTGCTGTTAACCTCGTCGTTGAGCCGCAGGCCTCTACCCCCGCTTTTTCTCCAGCTGGCGGGAGCTACACCGGCACTCAGTCAGTCATCCTCTCGACTACCACCAGCGGAGCCACGCTCCGCTACACCACAAACGGCACGACACCGTCCGAAACCAACGGCACCGTCTACAGCGCGCCCATCTCTCTCTCCGCCAGCGCCACACTGCAAGCCATTGCCTACAAGAGCGGCTACACCGACAGTCCCATTGCCTCGGCCTCTTACACCATCACGGGCTCCGGCCTTCCCACCAACTGGACCGACGCCGACATCGGCGCGCCTGGCGTTGCCGGCAGTGCCAGCTATACGAGCGGCACCTTCACGGTCTCTGGTTCCGGCGCCGATATCTACGGCACCGCCGACCAATTCAACTACGTCTCGCAGCCGGTCACGGGCAACCTCACCATTACCGCCGAGGTTACCAGCCAAACCGATACAAACTCCTGGGCCAAGGCCGGAGTGATGATCCGCGAGTCGACCGCTTCGGGAGCGGCCTATGTTGGGGTTTACATCACGCCGGGAAAAGGAGCCAGCCTGCAGTACCGTCCCTCTGACAATGCCACCGCCGTCAACGGACCTGAGACCACCGGCCTCACCGCTCCCTACTGGGTACAACTGGTGCGCAATGGCTCTACCTTCACCGCCTCTATCTCGCCGGACGGCGTAAACTGGACCGTCTTCGGCACCGAGACCGTCACCATGGCTGCCTCGGCCACCGCAGGCCTTGCAGTCTGCTCACACGACAACACTCAGCTCTCGACCGCAGCCTTCACCAACGTCACCGTCAACGTGTTGCCCGCGCCCTGGACCGACCTCGACATTGGCGCTCCAGGTGCACTCGGCAGCGCCAGCTACAGCGGCACGGCCTTCACCGTTTCTGGCGCCGGAGCCGACATCTATGGCACCGCCGACCAGTTCCATTACGTCTACCAGCCCACCACCAGCACCTCGGTCACCATCACAGCGCGCGTCGATAGCCAGACCAACACCAACTCCTGGGCCAAGGCTGGTGTCATGATCCGCGAGACGACCGCCGCTGGCGCCACCTATGCCGGCATCTACGTCACGCCGGGCAAGGGCGTCAGCTTCCAGTACCGCACCGCGACCAGTGCCAGCGCCACCAATGGCCCGGAAACCACCGGTCTTGTCGCGCCCTACTGGGTGCAGTTAGTGCGCTCAGGCTCCATCTTCACCGCCTACACATCGCCGGACGGCAGCACCTGGACCGAACTCGGTTCAGCGACGATCACCATGGCGACTGATGCAACACAAGGCCTCGCTGTCTGCTCGCACAACAATACCCAACTCAGCACCGCAACGATCGACAACGTAACCCCCTGACCAGAACCTACTCAGGACAAAAGGCCCAGCCTTGCACACAGCGAGGCTGGGCCTTTTGTCCTCGCAGTAACCGGTCAGCTTTTGTCTACCCCTAATCGCGAATGCTTTGGCGTTTGTGTCCCCGCAGATCATCCACAACGCTATTGAAACGCTGGTTTTTAGTGGCTAAAAGCTGAGTTTGATACCGCCCTGCATGACGCGAGGCGGTATCGCAACCGATGGTTGCGATCTGCCCAAAATTCGATTGTTGGGATGGGTCTGTGTACGGCAAGCCAAAGGAGGGATGATTGAACGCGTTGAACATCTCCCAGCGAAACTGGAGTTGGGCAGTCTCATGTACTCGCCAGTTCTTGATCAGAGCAACATCTCCGCTATCGATGCCTGGACCAACGAGGATATTCTTACCCGAGTTCCCAAAGGTACCTGCTGGGTTGATAGCGTTCGCTGGCCCCCGAACTCAAGAAGACCTGCGCGGCAATCTCCGACGCTGTCTCCGGCAGCATTAGCGCTCGCTGAAGGCCATCACATACCAGAAAGTCGAGGGTAGACGAGAGATTCGGGACCGTCCAGACCCATCTTCGCCGAGATCGAAATCAAGCGTGGAGCATCGATTTCCTCCCGGACCAGTTGCAGAATGGCACACGATTTGGTACAGAAAACTGGGGCCCTTTAATATTTGCGCTACACTAACACTCCACTGGTACAAAACATCTGGCAATCCATTGAGTTGTAAGCAATGGATGCATCTCTCCGGAGGTCTTCATGGTCGGGATAGGAACAAGGCTTCGAGCAATTCGTCGACAATGGGGGCTTTCTCTGCGAGAGGTCGAAGAGCGCAGTGTTTGCCTTGCCCAGGAATGGGGCGACCAGTCTTATCAGATCTCTGCCAGCTGGTTAGCTCGCGTGGAGAGGGGGAAGCACGAGCTAACAATTCCTAAGCTCCTCTCCTTGGCCGCTATCCACAATCAGGCTCCAGAGGAGCTATTGCGTCAATGTCGGCCAGGCGAAAATGGCCCACCGCAGAATCACCAGCTTCCAGGGCCCAACACGACACTTCTTCTGGCGAATGGTCCGCTGGACGAGCAAGCACGCTATTTGTTGCCAGACAGTTTCACTACAGATCAACCACCCGAAGAGACCACGCTTCTGCCTCCTGAAAATGATCCATTACCGAGTCAGTATCGGCGTGCCATAATCGGGAGGCGTGATAGAACGCTCGACCCCATGATTCGTGCGGGGGCGATCCTGAAGATTGATACGCAAAAGAGAACGATAGCATCACGCAAGGAGTGGACGAATGAATTCGACCGCCCAATCTATTTTCTCCTCACACATGCTGGTTACGTCTGTGGTTGGTGTGAGCTGGACAAAGACTCGATCTGGTTGACTTTGGTTACTCACCCACTGTCTCACGCATCTAGCCAGCGCTGGCGCTATCGAAAAGAGGTTGAAGTGATTGGCCGTGTAGTGGCTGGTGCGATGCGATTTGTTGCGTAGCCAGGGAGTCAAATCGCGATACAAGACGAGCGTTCGTTTGAGCTAGATCGTCCGCTGAAGGTCGATGAGCATGGGAAGATTGCCTCGTTCATAAAGCGCAAGAATCTGACGGGTCATGAGATAGTACTTAGCAATTGCGGGCTGCGCATAATCAGCGAAAGAACTTTCGAGATTGCCCGTTTTCGCTGCTCCCTGAAGTCTTTCTACGTGCCATTGGACTTCTCTTGCGCTGAGTCTCAATTCTTCTGCAAGAACCAAGGCCTCTGGATACCATTGCTGGACGTAAAAAGCCAAATCTACCAGCACTATGCTATTCCTTTCGAGCGCTTCGAGCCCCTCAAGCCCCCCGATGAGTGTCCATATTTGTGGCGACTCCAGTTCCGCGCAGGAATCGTCTGTTCTACGTTTTCCTGATTCGTCAGCGTAATCCAGTGCTACCTGAGCTACGCCATCCCGATCCATCATGGTCAAGCGCCCAAGTATTTGCTGCCAGTCCCCAGTGGAGGTGCTGCGCGCTCGACGAGAGTAATAGGCCGTAGCCAAGCCCAAGATCAAGACGAAAATCAAAATAGCAGCCAAGAATAGAGCTGTGTGTATGCTCATTGACGGCTCCGTGAACGAAGGGTTTGAAGACTGTATTCCAGTTTTCCTTGTAAGGTTAGCAAGTCTCTGTGCATTTGTGCCGGCAGTTTGCGAGAGGAGGGTGCTTCGCGCCACAGCATGATAATCCAGTACAGGGTGCAGGCGAGATATACAGCAATTCGTGCATGGGATAGGTCATCGTAAGCTCGGGTATCTCGGCCCAGTCCGAAATAACTGTGCGCGGCTTCTACCAGTACGTCAATGACCGAATATATGCCGAGTCCTTGAGCAATGTTGGCGACATGGGTTTTCCAGGGCAAACCTACCGTCACGGATAGCGCGATCATGCCGACAAAAAGTTCGCTCATCAAAGCTGCAGAAAAGAGGTTGCCTCTGATCATGACTGACTGCATCCACAACCGAGTGGGCGGGCTTGCAATCCAAGCCAAAGCCACCGCTACTGCAATGCTCAAACTACCCAAGCCTATAAAGCTGTGCCGCACATCCTTTGCCCAGACTCCCAGCGGACGAAATATGCACGAAGCCAGTTCATAGACGACGCAAAGCTGCAGGCCGACATCTAGTATCGCGAGATACCAATAGGTGTAGAAATAAGCTGCTTTCGTTCCAGAATGCGCGATGGCATAGAGAGCAATCGTTCTCAACACATTGGACGCTATGAACGCTGTGAAAAAAGGGAAAGCCTTCACACGATGCCGTATGCATAGAACCCACAACAACGTTATATGTCCAGCAAAGCTGGCCGCCCAAAACAGGAGATTGAGGCCCGTAAGGTGCATTTGTGCTCTCCCACTTGGGCGGCAGTTTGCGACGATCCTGCAAACCTATTTTATGCCATATGGAGCAATATGAGGACCATCTGTACTACATCGGGTGATGTAGGTTCAGGATCTCCTCCAGTTACACCCGAAGAAGTCGGCGCGGTGGGAGTGCTTGCTGTTGTTGAGGCGTGGATAGTCGGTGTAGCCAACACTGCGAGAGTGAGGATGAGGATAGCAGCGATATTGCGAGCAAGATTCTTGAACATACAAAGTCTCCTTTGGCAGCGCAAATATGCGCTGCGCGGAGACTAGGGGGCATGATAGGAGATCCCGATGACTTTGTGTGTTTTGTGGCGTAAACGAAACGTAGATGTTCCATTAATTGCTCAACCTCTTCTTTCGTGGAATTTGATAAAACACTACATTTAATCGCATATGTTGCGAGAAATTTTCTCCGAAAGTTTCGGATACGCCACATTTTGATCCGTGTGATTGCCGTATACACAGGCAGGTTTGATTATGCTCCCATTCGTTTCAGGAAAGCTTTTCCGCCGTGACACACAACAGGTGGCCTGTGCTTCGGCTTTCCTGGTTCGTTTGGGCCCTGCATGATCTCCATTCAGTGATCGAAAGAGCGATGGCAAGCCATGGACCTAAGCACAGCCAAAACGGCAGCGAAGGGGCATCAACGGGTCGTCTTCCTCCAGGATGCGGCGATCGATGAGTATATCTGCACCATGCTTCTGACGCTCATGCCTGGCATCGAGCTGGCAGGGGTCATTATCGTGAATGCCGACTGTCTCGCAGAGCCTGCCATGCAGGCAGCATCCAAGTTACAACAGTTTCTTCGGAGAAAAGACGTCCCAGTAGCTCTGAGTCGTGCTCGTGGATGGAATGCATTCCCATGGGATTATCGGAGCGACTGCATTAGCTTCGGCGAGATTCCCAGCCTCAAAGAATTTAAACCGGAGGTTACGACACCCCCGCTAGATGGAGAAGAGCTCCTTGTAAAGCTTCTTAAGGCGGCGATATCCGATAAAGATCCGCTGACGCTGCTCATCACCGGCCCTTTGACGCCGTTACAGATGGTGTTGGAAAGGAATCCCGAATTGGCATACGGCATCGTCTCGATCGTGTGGGTGGGCGGCGCGATCGATGTCGATGGCAATCTGGATCCGAAGACATTGCCATCTGCAGTGGCCAATACGCACGCGGAGTGGAATGCCTTCTGGGACCCGTATGCCGTGGACTACGCTCTGAAACATTTCCATGACATACGGGTCTTTCCACTAGATATCAGCAATACAGCCCCGGTAAAAAAGGAATTCCTAAACTCTCTTCAGGAATTAGGAAAGAAAAGCCGTTATGCGCAACTGGCATTTGAAGCCTATAGCTTGGTTACCAAGGAAGAGTTCTATCGGCTCTGGGACGTGACCGCAACGTGTTGGTTGACGCGCCCCGATCTGTATACCGCGCCGCGGTCCCTGCCTCTCGAAGTTGTGACCTGGGGGTTTGAGCAGGGTTGGATTCGATCGCTTGCTGCTACTGAGAGTGATGCTCGGCGGCAACAAGTCTACTTTAGCTTCAGCGATCTTCCAGGTTTCTACGAATATATTCTGCAACTCCTGTCTGCTCCTTCTGATCAATGATGCTGTTTCGCTGCCGGGAGAGGCTCTCTCGGCGATTTGCTTTGTGTGCAAGACAACCGAGAGCAAAGAGAAGAGGAACTATCCCTATGCGATTCAAAATCTTGTTTCCTGCGACCGTAGCCTTGTTGCTGTCGATCATGATCCCTTCTAGCGGCATACAGGCACAACAATCCACGCCGCAAGACGCGGCCTACTTTGCCTTCCGCAATGCAGTGACCGACCCACCACCTGTACACACGACTCCGATCTTCAAGCTCAGCAAGAACTTTCCCGCAACGGTTCCTGACAAGTGCCTCGAATGCGCCTGGCTAAAGATCGACGTCAACTTTACTCCGAGCTTTGACAAACCTTCCTCTCCGAACTGGCACGGCCAGAACTGGGATAAATACATGGATGCCGTTCTTCAATATGTGAAGGAAGGGCAAGACCCGAATCTGAGCAACGAGGTCGGCTATCGGGTTGAAGTCAACCACAAAACACGTTGGTTCAATGTGCCCTGGATGTCCTACGATCCGACGGCAGGGAGGGAGTTCGTGCATGGAACAACGAATGAGCGCACCGCTCACCTCGCTGATCTCGTGAATAACTCTCCACATGCGAGCAATTTGTATGTTGGAGAAACTGATGCCTGCAAGAAGGATTGGCCGTATGGCTTTGAATCCTGGTCCGTAGGCTATTACAACGAGTATGGAGGGTATGCGATAGGCCGTAGCATTCCCACAACCGGCGTGCCTAAGGTCAGCACATATCTGGGAACAACGGTGCCAGCAGGGCTTCCATTCAAAGAAGGTACGGTAGTCGTCAAGATTCTGACGACCAATGCGCCCGAAGAGTGTGTCCCTAGCCTGAAGGGCTCCCCACAGTGGCAGATCGATCGCCATAAGGTCACCGCAGACAAGGGTTACGAATGTGATCGTGAAGTGCAGATCTCACGCATTGTGCAGGTCGACGTCGCGGTCGTAGACTTCAGGTCTCCGACGCATTGGGTATATGGCACCTTTGGGTTCGATGGTGCCAGCGCTGGCAATACCTTCTGGGATCACCTCGTGCCCGTAGGGCTGCAGTGGGGTTCTGACCCATGGAGTTTTCCTGCAGTTCCGAAGACAGCGAGTCTATCTATACAGCAAAGCGTTATTGATAAAGATAATCCGCTCTTCCAACATTTGGGCTGCGCTGGTCGACTGGCCGGTCCGGTCGATAATCCTCAGTCTTCCTGTACTTCGTGCCACTCCAGCGCTTATGCCGTTCCCAACGGCGCGCCATCGGAGATGGGTGTGAACGTGCCTCCCAGCTTCGGCTTTCCAGGTCTGTGTGAAAACTACTCGCTCGACAATGCTTCCTACTTTCAGAATCAGACCATTCCACAGAGCTTTCCCGGAGGCCGATTCCCAACAGCAATCAGTATGGATACCTCCCTGCAACTGGCGGTGGCCTTCACGCAGTATGGGTACTTCAATACGGAGCATGCGCCGCAGGCCTGTACGGATCCGAACCAGGTTTCGCCCACTCCAAATCCAACTGTGCTGAGAACAAATTTCCTGCGGACCAGCGCCGTGCACAAAGGAGCAAAATGAGCGATTTGACGCGTCGGTCTTTTCTTGTTTTGGCCGCAGGAGCTACAGTCGGCTCTACGGCATCAGCTTCTGTTGCTCCTCAGGCGGTTCCTCAGTCGCAACCTGTATGTGTCCAGCCAACTGCAACTGAGCTGTCGCTTGTGGAACAAGCGGACTTCAAGCCGGACTTAGTTCTGGACTGCGGCTTCCTTCTGAAGACCATGGATGGAGTGAAGGTAAAACTGCGCGCGTACAACGGGCAGATACCAGGTCCACCCATCGACACTGTGGCGGGTCGTACCCTTCGGATTCGCATGAAGAACTCACTTCCTGCATCGGACTCCACCGGTTGGGGCGGAAACATGGATGTCCCGCACATGTTTGGCAATGTCAATCTTCACCTGCACGGTTTGGACGTCCCTCCGCACATCTTTGAACCACTGGGCACAAGTAATCCGCTGGCGCCAATGATCTCTATCCCTCCAGGTGGAGAAAAGGATTACCCCTTTGTTATTCCTGACGACCAGCCCCCAGGGCTGAATTGGTATCATCCGCACTCTCATGGATCGACAGCGGTACAGGCTGTATCGGGTATGGCTGGAGCTCTGATCATCCGCGGGGCCATCGATGAAGTTCCCGAAATCAAAGCGGCCAAAGACTACATCATGGTGGTGTCGGATATCGGGCTCTTTGAAACGAATGAACCCCACGCAGATTACACCGACAGCTTTGAGCCAGCGCAGAATGCAATCTGGCAGACCTACTCCAAGGGTGCAGGTGAAGTCACGATCGATGGCCATCCTAAGAGACCACCCCTCCATTGTGGCTTTACCACGGGCGATTACCATCTGCGTTATTACTGTTTGAATGGGGAGCCTTTCTTCAAGGAAACCCATAATCCCGTACCGCCTGAAAATGGCGATCAGCCTGCGCCGATTGCTAGGCAGCTAACCCCCTATGTCTATAAGATGCGCCCCGGTGAGGTGGCGCGTTTCCGCCTCCTGAACGCATGCTCAGATCTCATGATGCCCGTCATGGTGGAAGGTCAGGACATGTGGCTGATCGCCATGGACGGCAATAACTTCGCCTCGCCACAATTGCGGAACGCCTCGCGCTTTGGAGCGCAGGTCCTGCTCGGGCCAGCGAATCGTGCAGAGTTCCTTATTAAGGCAAGTTCCAAGCCCGGTACATATCGAATCCTGCAACTGAAACAAAGCGAACAGTTCCTGGCCGCACCGGAGAAGACCATCGCCATCATTGAGGTAGAAGGAGAGCCTCTGGATATGGAAGTTCCGCGTCATCTCCCCAAGAACACACGTGACGCGCCTATTATGAGCGAGGATATCAAGCGGAAACGTTTCTTCGTCTTCTCCAGCGCATATCCGGGAATACAGAATCCGGTGGTCGGCCTCGATTTCGAGATCAATAATCAAATTTACGACGAGCTTGCTGTGCCCACTGTCGTCGCTGTGGATGAGTGCGAAGAATGGCACATCATGGTTCCCAACTCCCAGGAGGGAGGTACAGAAGGACACCCCTTCCATATCCATGTGAACAGCTTCGAGGTGAAATCGATTGGTGGCGTGGAACAGATGCCTGGGTTGATCCAGGACACCATATGGATTCCACAGAATACAGAAGCTGTTATATGGATGCGCTTCAAAGAGTGGAGCGGAAAGTCAGTATTCCATTGCCATATTCTGCCGCACGAAGACACCGGCATGATGCAGAACTTCCTGATCCTGGATAAGCGACCAAACTATCACCATTCCATGGGGTAATTGCCTGGAAAGCAACAGCATAGTAAGCCTGACCTCGGCTGGGCGTCGTTATGCACAGCGTGTTTTTCTTGTCGCAATTCGATCCTTGAACAGGAGCTTAACCTATGAAGCGTGTCGTTGTTGTTGTGAACAAGAAATGGGAGATCGCACCAATCCTGGCGGTTCTACGCGCCCCCTTTGCGCCTGGCTCTCACGCCTCGTCCAAACCACCAGCCTGGGAAACACCGCCCATCCTCCCAGAGCCATGGCCGGATCCCACGGGAAACTATGATCTCGAGTTTCGCAACACGCTGCAGGTCGGTGGATGTCGCGTCGAACTCTGGTGTTTGGCGGACTTTGCCGATACATCTATTAGTGCTCAGAAGGTTGGGTATATCCCTCTTGTTCTGCAAGGCTCTGTGCCTGATCTTGTGATTGCGGTAGGTACAGCAGCAAGCGTAACTCCGTCCCAACAAGGGTCTGTGATCGTCGGAACACGTGCCTTTATCTTCGATTCAGGTCAGAATCAGGAACCGCTGCCCTCTAATTGGCCGGCTACACTCGTTGGTAAATTGATCGAATCATCTTTTCACTCTTCCTTTGAAAGACTTATTCGTGAATTGCCCGCAAAATGGTGGGCCGACGTGCAGTCCCGTATGCTTCTTCCTATCCACGGAGAAAGCGCGCCTGCAGTGCACCTGGATGCCGAGTTCACCGCAGTCGGAGACGTTAATGTTGATAATCCGGCCGAGTACAACAAGTTCGATCGTCTAGCCATCGCTGCGTGCCGTGCTGCTGACCCAGGAGTAAATATAGGAAGCATTGAGACGACAAGTGCACTTATCCGGGCAATGACAGATCCCGTGCCCTACTTGTTCCTATCCGGGATAGTTAACGATCTCGGCGAATTTTCTCGAGACGTGCTACCAAATGAATATGCTCAGAATTTCGCGGGTAGTCATAATGCCGGTGTCGTTCTTGCTTGGTTGTTAGCGTACCTGACCGTCTGCTAGAAACGGGCACAACAAAACGGTGACAATCTCTTTACGATGGAATGACAATCTCTCTTTGAAGGTGAGCTAGTCTCATCATCTGATAGTCCTTCACGCACGGTGCTAGCGGACAGTTCTCGTCGTTTGCGAAGGCGATTCAAAGAAGAGGTGACGTCGCATTGCCGCTGCCCTTCGCTCCCTGTTTATTTTGGAAAACATCGTGGCATTGGTGTCGCAGTGCCACCCAGTGCTGCCGAACCTTGAATTTCAAGGCCGCCACGCCTACCTGCGGCGATAGAGGCTCTCGACCGCGATCTTTCACGCCCTCTGGCGGCATTTAGGAGATCACGTTCTGTACCAATTCCGCCGCACCAGGGCACCATGAGCAACAAGCGTCGCACTTTTGACAAGGCGATGATCATATCGAGACCTTCTGGTGACACATGCACGAAAGCGACGGGATACTCTTCGCAGAGAACTGACGAACCGGCTCTCTTGCCAGAAATCACGAACGGCAGCAAAGCCTTTCGAGAAACTATCCCAAATTGATGAAATTAAAACAAATCGCTGATGTACATTTTCCAACGCAATGGGCGAACTTCCGCCTGTTGGCCTTTGAAGGCATACAGGCCGATTATGAAACGACTGGAAAGCCTAAAGAGACTGCACTGGCGTTAGTTTTGGGCGATATCTACAGCTCTCCTCCAGTAGTTCGCATTCATTCTCAGTGCACGACTGGGGATGTTTTCCACTCTCTACGGTGTGACTGTCATGACCAACTTCACCTGGCCTTGCGCATGATCGCGGATGAAGGTACAGGAATTCTGCTCTATGAGCATCAGGAAGGCCGAGGTATTGGCCTCATGGAGAAGCTGCGCGCCTATGAACTTCAAGAGCAAGGATTCGACACAATCGAAGCCAACCTTCTTTTGGGACACCTAGTCGATTTGCGCGATTACGCACTTGCTACAGAGATTCTTCGGCTTCTAAAGATTCGTTCGCTTCGATTGATGACCAATAACCCTGAGAAGATCGATGCTGTGCTCACGGCGGGAATTGAAATTGTCGAGCGCCTGAGCGCTAATGTTCCAGGCAGCCCTCACTCCGACCGGTACCTTGCCACTAAGCGCGAGAAGCTTGGTCATTTCCTCAATCCTGCAGCCATCTCATCCGATACCAGTCATCGCGGGCAATCAACTCATAGCGCAGCTGTTATTAAAAATGCTCGCGACAGCGTTTAGGTCGGGATGTAATACGCAAAATTATCCGGATTCCGTACGGGAAAGGGATGACATTGAGCTGACAATTTTGAGACAACTGCCTGCACTGGATGGGACTACGCTACATCTCGTAAAGGGAATCTGCCAGCTGCGCTAATGTGCCTGGCACATACGCTGGAGGCCATCGGCTGAACCTGTCAGCGAGCAAATACCCGAGGTGAACTTTGGCACATGTCCTACTGACGCATTCGTATCATCTTCCATATGACGCGAAGCAGCTGCGCAAGATGCAGCCGTACACTCCGATTGGCACGCTTTATGCGGCAACTGCACTGCGGGAGAATAATATCTCTGTCGCAGTATTCGACTCGATGCTTGAGGATCCATCGGCAACATTCTCTGCGATATTAGAAAGCCACCAGCCGAAGATTGTGGCTGTCTATGAGGACGACTTCAACTTTCTTTCGAAGATGTGTCTCACACGCATGAGAGAGGTGGCGTGGGAGATCGCGAAAGCCGCGCATGCTATCGGCGCTATCGTCATCGTTCATGGTTCCGATTCGACCGATAACCCTACCTTGTTTCTGGAGAAGGGCTTCGACTATGTGCTTTGCGGAGAGGCAGAGAAGACTCTTGTACAGCTCTGTACTTCTATATTGCATGCCGAAGCAATCCCGGAGATAGAGGGTATGGTGAGGTTCGACGAAACGGGCCACCTTGTCCAGAGTGCACAGCGGTTATCGAAAAATCCAGCATGGTCGGAGCTTTCTCTGCCTTCGCGCGATTTAATCGATCTGGAGCCGTATCGCGCGGCATGGATGAAAACACATGGCTATTTTTCAACGAATATGGTGTCTAGTCGTGGATGCCCTTACCGCTGCAACTGGTGTGCGAAACCAATCTCCGGCAATAAATTTCATTTGCGACCCGCCGGAACTGTTGCCGAAGAGATGAAACGGCTGAAGTTCGATGTAGGAGTCCAGCATATCTGGTTCAGTGACGATGTCTTTGCATTGAACCAGCACTGGATGAAACAGTTTGCTGAGGAAGTCACGAAAAGAGATGCGGCTGTTCCTTTCAAAATACAGTCTCGTGCCGACTTGATGAGTGAGCAGACCGTCCAATCCCTGAAGGCCGCGGGTTGTGCTGAAGTATGGATGGGTGTTGAATCCGGATCGCAAGCCGTGCTCAACGCGATGGACAAGGGTCTAAGTCTTTCTTCCGTTATTGTTGCCCGTCGTCGCCTGAAAGAAGCTGGCATTCGTGCCTGCTTCTTTTTGCAGTTTGGCTACCCAGGTGAAACCTGGGTAGAGCTACAGGAGACGATTGCCTTTGTCCGGCAGATGCGCCCCAACGACATCGGAATTTCATTCTCGTATCCGCTGCCGGGTACCGTGTTCTATGAACGCGTAAAGACACAGCTCGGGCAAAAGCGCAACTGGACCGACAGTGATGATCTTTGCATCATGTTCAGAGCAGCCTATAACACCGATTTCTATCGTGCCGTGCGCGACGCTCTGCATGCTGAGGTCGATTTCTGGCAAGACTCAAAGGCACAGAGCAGAACAAAGGCGCAGATCGACGCACTGTGGCGCAAGGTGAACGAACTGGAGCCGATGAGCCGCGATGAAGAAGCCTTGCCTCTCGATAGTCTTTCCACTTTTACCTCGTCTGAGATCGTGTCTGTTGAGCAATTGGTGCAGCTCAGAGGGGTATAGATGCCGAACTATCACATCTTGCTATATACGAAGAGGGGGTAGCGATGAGTGCATTGCAAAATGACATTGCTGACGATACTACTATCCACTTAAGCGTCCGTATGCAGTGCCCGTCCTGCAGGGCCGACTTGAGTGGCATGAACTGTATGTCGTGCGGTTTCCGACTTCAGATCAGCCGCGGAATCGTGCACGCTCTACCTGCAGAGCGTGTTGCGTATTACGCGCGCTTCATGGAGGACTATGAGCGCATAAGGGCTGCAGAGGGCCGAGGAAGCGGAAGTGAAGAGTTTTATCTGGGCCTCCCTTATGAGGACATTACCGGTAGAAATAGTAAGCAATGGGATATCAGGGCGCGCAGTTATGACTATTTGATGCGGCACGTGCTGCAACGAATTCCTCAGGAAAATGGGGGAAGAATTCTGGATCTTGGAGCAGGGAACTGTTGGATGAGCTTTCGTCTGGCGCTCGCAGGGTACCATCCGTTTGCAGTAGATCTGCTCTCTAATGATCGCGATGGGCTTGGGGCCGCTGCGCATTATCAGAGACGCTTGCCTGAGCCCTTCTTGAGATTCCAGGCTGAGGCTGCACGTCTGCCGTTTCAGGACGAGCAGTTTGATGCTGTAGTATTCAACGCCTCTTTTCATTACTCCGAAGATTACGAAGTTACTCTGCGTGAGGCATTCCGGTGCGTCAAAAGCGGAGGCTTAGTGATTATCAGCGACACGCCATGGTACTCCCGCGAGGAAAGTGGCAGACAAATGGTTTCCGAGCGCCGTGCCGCCTTTGCTCACCATTATGGAACCGCTTCGGACTCCATTAAGAGTCTTGAGTATCTTACAAACAGTCGGCTGCGCCTCCTTGAAGAGCAACTGTCAATCCAGTGGGCGATACATTCTCCTAGATATGGTATCCAGTGGGCGATGCGTCCTCTTGTGGCGAAGTTACGCCGGAAGAGAGAACCTTCCCGGTTCCGCATTTATGTAGCCCGGAAGAATGTATGACCGACCGTTTTGAAGAGAATCAGCGAAACCAGATCGTAGTTCATGTGGGCCGTTGCACTAGAGGACTGCAGGAGAGCCTGCGCGCCTCAATACAGATCACCAATGGCCGCATAACACTTATTCAGCACAACCTATCGCTATTGCCTATTGCATCACCGAGGCTGCTGCGGGGCGGATTTTGAGCATCCTAAGCCAAGACAAGACCATTTCGCAGGACCATCGTATGATCAGGTGGGCCGAACGCTGTGCCCTGCTACTGCTTGTTCTTTATGTATGTTTCCATACGATGCCACGCGCGTGGCACAGCCTAATTACAGATTTTCCCAACTACTATATGTCAGCGCGGCTGGCGCATGAGAACTATGATACCTCTCGGATGTATGAATGGGATTGGTTGCAGCGTGAGAAGGACCATCGTGCCGTCGATGTTCGCGTCATTGGGTTGGTGCCCATTACACCATTTTCGACATTGATTATGTGGCCGCTCACCAAGCTTGCGCCACTTGCCGCTAAACACATCTGGATAATCGCGAATCTCGCGTTGCTATTTCCCCTCTGCTGGCTATTGCGTTCGATGACTGGGTTGACCTATCGGCGAATTGCGCTGGTCTTCGCCTTGAGCGTTCCGTTTTATCGCAATCTTGAATACGGTCAGTTCTATGTCTTTCTGTTGCTTTTGATCGTGATGGCTTGCTGGGCTTATTTGCGGAAGTATTATGTATGGGCCGGTGCTTTGGTTGCGATTGCCGCAGCTTGCAAGGTTTTTCCCGTTCTATTCTTTGTGTTTTTCCTTCAACGCAGATCTTGGCGCGCCTTGATCTCAGGAGTGATTACGGGGCTGGCAGCCGCTGTACTATCCGTAGCGGTTTTCGGATGGAATGTGCATCGCACGTACCTGCATGAGATCTTGCCGTGGACACTTCACGGCGAAGTCATGCCGCCATATGTGACGACGGCCTCCTTTTCCAGTGTGTTGCATTCACTGTTTCTCTCTGAGCCGCAGTGGAACCCGCATCCGTGGCACTACTCTCCGTTGTGCTACGCTCTATTGCTGCCCGCATTGCAAACGTTGATGCTAGCGCCTGCAGTCCTGCTCATCCGCAGGGAAGACAGCACTCGTGGCCGCATAATGCTGGAGTGGTCAGCTCTGTTGACTGCATCACTCGCCATCTCCACTGTTCCGGCGTCGTACAATTTTGTGCTAATGGCTTTACCAATGTGTGTATTGGCAGCGGAATTGTTGCGGCGCAGGTCGTACACCTGGCTGGCGGCCCTGCTGGTTATCTACCTTGGCATCGGGTTTCCGATGCCAATCCCGCATCGGGAGATGGGGCTTGGGATTCTGTTGTATGTGCCGCGACTCCCATTGATGCTTGCGGCGTTGGTAGGAACCTATGGGCTGCTATGGCATGACCGTTCGGACCGAGCCCTTTCGCGTGATTGGACTCGCTATGCTTGGGCTGCTGTCATGGCTGTATCCGTACTCTCCACTATGTTTTCTACATTTCATAGAGAGCGCGCTGTACGGCAGGAATATGCCTACCGGTTGCCGCTACAGACTCAGGGGTTTCTCAATGCAAATGCGCAGCGCGCAGGTACTGGAGTTCATTATGTTGCATTTATGTTTAGTGGATACCATCTGGTGACGGAGGATCAGAATGCGGTATGGAGCGATCCTTCTTCTGATTCTCTATACGATGATCTTTCATTCACAAGTAGCTCCGGGAGTATTCGACCTGAAAGAATTCTGGTAGAGCGTGCCTTGAAGCTGCGTTCGCGGATCGTCGATGTGCGGGAGCCCATGCGCATTGTTGTTGACGACGCGCGGGATCCGATGCTCTCTGCCGACGGTCAAGATCTTGCCTTTATGCGTGACGATCATGGGCAGGGGAAGCTGATGGAGCGGAGAGCCTTTGAGTCCGATACCGCGAGCCAGTCCGTCCTCACACCATCTTCGCTGAATGTCTATGAAGCTTCGTTTCTCTCGGAAAAAGAGTATGCATTTTCGGCTGCCGTGTATGGACGTCCACCTCAGATCTATCTAAATGACGCAACGCACACGAACGCTCTGCTTGGACTTGGAGAGTCGCGCTATCCGGCGCTCTCGCCCGACGGACGATGGATGGCCTATAGCCGTTTCGATCATGGGGTGTGGAACCTGTGGCTCCGCGACCAGAGGACCGGTGCGACGCAACACATAGTCGATGAGCCGTGCAATCAGATTCAACCCGCATGGGAGACTGACTCAAAGACGCTGCTTTATAGCACCGATTGCGGACGGAGCCTTTGGTTCACGGCCATTTCACGCCGGAGAGTAGTTTTCTGAAGGGCGGGTTACGGAGGGAACAGGTTTCATTGAGATCTTTACCTGCAATCCGTCGTAATCTTGCAACTAGCTCACACGCCTCCCGTCAGAAGGCCAGTCTCATCGATTTCGCGATATTGCAGTTCATCGGTGGGAATAGTAGAGAGTCCTTGTAATACACCTTCGTGTTTTTGTACGAAGCTCTCCGACCTAACAGTCATGAACGGGTGCCTGCTATCCCACAAGATGCAGATGATGTAGGCAATACCCCGATTCTCTATGGAGAGAGCCACACTGCGGAGACCACCGCTCAGGAAAAGTCTGTAAGCTCCGAACGAAACGGCCTCGATATACGTGCGCAACCAGTTTCGCCTGTAGATGTGGGATATACCTCTGGCAATGGTCATCACTGGGAAGCCCATCGCCTTTGATATGTCAAGAAATGTCGAGTACTGAGTCGGAGAGAATGCAGAGGCGTCTATTGGAACAGGAGACGCCATGCCATTCCTTTTTGTTTGCCTTTATCAAAGCGGAACCAATCAGACACTGCAGAAGAGCACAAATCAGGAATCAGAGATTGAAGACCATGACACACCATGTGATCTGCAGTGGATCTCACCAGCGAATCTCCTGAACCGGAACTTCGTGTCACTCTCAAATGATTGATAAAGCAATTGTTAAGTCTGAGGTATCAGATATGGCTTTTCACTCTAATCGGCAGTTCGTAGGAGCTAAGAATTGAAAAGTTCGCATAAATACATTCTACGAGCTGTCATCACAGGCGTCATAATGCTTGTGATCGCATTTGTGGCCATATTGATATGGGGCAGAGGGGTACCGAGCAAAGATCAGAAGCTGGAAATGAGTGCTGGGCATGTTGTCGCTACTTCGAGCGCTCCGCAGGTGATTCGCCTATGGCCCGGTAAAGCCCCGGGCTCCGAAAATTGGACACAGCAGGAAGTGGAGGTGGACACGAAAGACGAAAAGCTTGTGCGTAATGTAGTGGACCCGGAGCTGACGGCATACTTTCCGGCCACAGATAAGGCCAACGGAACGTCGGTAATTATTTGTCCAGGCGGTGGTTTCCACATGCTATCCATGGGCAGTGAAGGTATTGAGGTTGCTCACTATCTCAACTCTCTGGGAATCACGGCCTTTGTTTTGAAATATCGTGTAACCAGAACAAACACAGACTACCCTCTAGTGTTGTTGCATCGGCTCAAGACGTCAGTCGATATGCAGCCCATAATCGATGAGATGTCGCCCTTGATGATAGCGGATGGGCAGCAAGCCATACGCCTTGTTCGTAACAATGCCACGAAGTGGGGACTGATGCCGGACCACATTGGAATAATAGGCTTTTCAGCCGGAGGGTATCTCGCGCTAAGTGTGGCTGTACATCACACGACAGATAGTAAACCAAACTTCATCGCGGCAATTTATCCATTAGCACCTGCAGTATTGAACCCACAAAATGAGAAGGCCCCAATGTTTGTTCTTTGTGCGGATGATGACCCGCTAGTTCCTCCGATACAAAATAGCGTCCGAATCTACGATATCTGGCACACCGCGAAGATTCCAGTGGAGTTGCATATCCTGGCCGAAGGGGGTCACGGTTTTGGGATGACAAAGCACCATATGCCGACAGATAACTGGTATGAACTGTATCGGAGTTGGCTAATAGGTCAAGGGTATCTATCTGCCACGAATCAGTAAGCTACTACTATCCTGCACAAATAGTTATTCACACGCGATAAGATTTGATCTGAGTCAGCCTGACAACCGATATTAAGCCATTCAAAGAGAGCTCTGACAAGAGAGGGTAATGAGACAATCGACGCCGTATATATTGCAGAACTCCGAGATTGCTGTCACCGTTATGCCGGAAGAAGGGGGACGAGTGGCCTCATTAGTGAGTCGACACTCCGGACTCGAGTTTCTAACTCAGTCGCAAACGAATCGCGAGTTCACATCTCTGGATCTGAACGCACCCTTCCAAAATGGGTCTTGCGCAGGCATAGAGGAATGTCTCCCTACGATTGGGCCTTGTGGAGCAGAGACGGACGGAGGCGTCGCTCCTGACCATGGAGACTTCTGGCGACTCGCTTGGGATGTGGAGGGTACTCCTGATAGTGAACATCTATGCATCCATGCGACAGGAGTCAGCCGGCCATTGCGGTTCTGGAAAGAATTTTCGATTGAGGGTAGTGCGCTTCATGTGAAGTATCGCGTTGAGAATCTTCACTCGTTACCGACCTCATTCCTCTATGCTTGCCATCCGTTATTCGCCGTTTGCGAGGGGGATCACGTGGTATTGCCAGAGGAGGTGCAACAACTCAAGCTGAGCTATTCCCGGCGGAATCGCCTTGGCACTCCTGGTGCCAAGATCCAGTGGCCCCGGCCATCTGGCGACTCTGGAATCGATCTTCGTTTTGCCGGTTCCAGCTCTGACGGAATAGCAGAGATGCTCTACACGGATCGACTTCTGCGGGGTCGCTGTGGCTTGTACCGTGCCTCAGCAGGACAGGGAATCATCGTATCCTTCGATACCGCACAGCTACCCTATCTAGGTCTGTGGCTTTGCTATGGAGGATGGCCTGATCCTGGTGTGGAACCTCTCCAATATGCAGTTGCATTAGAGCCTACGCTGGCGCCTTGTGGGACACTCCTGGAGGCGCAACGAGCAAATCTAGCCTACGTGCTCGGTCCCGGCAAGAGCTTGCGGTGGAGCATAACCTTTCAGATTACTGTGCCTGGTATCAGGCCAGGGGACTTCTCTCTCTGGGATTGTTGAGTCAACACATTCGTGCCAAAGTGAGTAAATCTGGGCATTCGTTGCCAATTCATGTTGGACCGTCAAATCGCTGGTTGTCATGAGAGTTTAGACCTTCAATGGAAATCAGCCCAAAGATCTCGTGTCTCGGAGCTTGAGGTTAGAAATTCACGAGTGCCTTCTATAGCGTTGGCGCGACCTCTATGAGGCGATCCCAATATCTTGTTTGGCTTTCAAAATAACCGGACTGTCCTGGTCTGCCGAGGTGCTTTCCTGAAGAAAATGTTGAAAGGCCGCAAAAGCGTTTTGTGGGTCGTTCAATCTCTGGTAAGCGAGCCCGAGATGAAAATATGCCAAAGGATAATGTGGGTTGATTTTGAGAATACGTTGATATTCGGCGATAGCATCAGTAATCCTATCGAGTTCCAGGTATGCATTTGCCAGGCAATCTTCGTGCAAATCAATACCTGATGAAGGAGGTAAATGTTGCAGGGCAGCTTTGAAGTGATTGATAGCTTCCTGGGTATCGCCGGTCTTCAGTTCAAAGTAGCCTCGATAAAAGAATTTCATGCGGATGTCGTGTTGTGAGCCGCGCTCGGAGTTGGGAATGTTGGCAGTAAGTCTTTGTTCGAGAACTCTTGCCTGTTCCCCTTGATGCGCAGCCAATGCAAGAACCAACGAATTCCAAACAGCCTTGTGGTTGTAGCGAAGCTCCTCGGAACTGGCTATCTGTGCCTCTCGTAATTTGTCCATAGCTATATAGACATTGGCCAGGTCTCCATACCCTAGGGCTTTGGCATCACTGTATTTGGTGACCTGGACGTAACGCTGGTATTCGTTCAGCGCATCTCGATATCTGCCTTGTTGATAATAAGCATCTCCGAGGTGAACGATGGAGGGCTCAAATTCAGGGTCTAATCTCAACGCCTCGCTATACTCTGAGACAGCTGCCTCATACTGACCGGTTTGCTGGTAGGACATACCTAGACTGTCGTGACCATTCGGATTTTGTGGCGCTAACATCACATATTGTTTGTAGACATCGATGGCATCCAGGGGACGCTCCATCGAAAGCAGAATAAGGCCATAGGCGTTATAGAGGTCTTTGGCATTTGGCTGACGCTCAATGGCACCTCTCAGTAAAACAGCGGCCTCGTCTACCCTCTCTTGTCCACGAAGCAACCGACTGAGTTGGCAGTAGGCTTCGGTTTCATTCGGATATTGGCCTGTAATTCGCTGCAGAGTGTTGATGGCTGTGTTGTAGTTAGAGTTGGCAATAGCTAGCCACGCTTCGATGTAGAGCTTGTTGATTGCAGGCAATGATGCGGAGAGATGCAGTGCCCGTTCAAGGTAAGGACGGCCATTGTCGGTCTGAAAATCCTGTACCGCATAGGCATATCCAATTCGCGCATAAGCCATGGCAAAACGAGGATCAAGTTGAATCGCCTTCTTGAGCATTTCGATAGCTTGCACGTTCTGAAATTGCTCTGCCTTTTCCACGCCGAGTGAATAATAGCGGTATGCCTCGACATTGCTCGTCATCACCTCGCCGAGGGCGGGTGCATCGTCGATGACAACCCCGAAATGGCGAGCGATATCGGTGGACAGCAGGCTCGCTCCTGCGACGATCTCACGAGGATCTATGAGAGAGGTGCTATCGGTGGCGAGCAGATGTCCATCAGAGCCATCACGAGTCTCGATTCTTATCTCGATCTGCTGACCTGAGCCGGCAACGGTTCCCATGACGAAACCTTTCGCATGAACCGATCTGGCGAGTTCGAGCGCCTTATCCATCTGAAGTGCGTGTGAAGAGGTTCCTCCGGAAAGCCCATGTATCTCTTCACGGCTTAAGACATTCCATTTGCCTGTGTGAGACAAATCGGTGAGAATCATGTCCGAAAGTCCTTCACGCAACCAGTCGAGGTCTGGTCGGCCCGTTCCATTCGCAAGCGAAAACACCGCAAGAGTAGGAAGTCCTGAAGTGGGCGGGGTAGCGACATGCAACTGTCCTATCGTATAAGTCATATCGCCACATAAGAAGAGAAGCAGTATGGAAAAAAGTCCCATGAGCACAAGTCGCAATCTCACATTCGGCACGACCGTATCGGCACGGTGCGAGAGATAGGTCTCTTGCAGGAGAGAAGCTCCATCTTGCTCTATGGAGACCGTTTCTGGCCGCGGGCCAGGTTGGGGTTCGTGCGATGGCTGCTCTAGAGCAGGAGGTTGCGGAGTCTCACGAGCGATTTCTACTTCCGCAATGAAGCGATAGCCTATTTTGGGAAAGGTCTTGATGAAGCGAGGATTACGAGGGTCATCCTTGAGCGCTCTTCGGATCTCGGTGATACATTGCGCAAGGGCGTTATCGGTGACGGATGTATCTGTCCAGATGGCCGAAGTCAAGTCATCTTTTGACAGCAGGACTCCAGGATGTTCAAGGAAGACGATGAGCAGCTGCAGGCTCTGATATCGTAGGGTGAATTCTCTGCCCCCGCAAGTTAGGCAACCATGGGCGACGTCGAGTTTCCACTCTCCGAAGCTATAGCCAGCAACTGGTCTCGCGGCCACTTTTATACCTCCGCCTACTTGCCCTTATGTGCCGTCAGGGTATCAGAAGCTCAGAACAAAGTGAAAGACTATCGTTCCCATTGCCTTCGTAAGGCGTTATATTGATGATAATAAAGTGGATATGGTTTCAGTGAAAATTCATATTCTTTTCAGGAGTGAATCACGACTTCTGTCCCGTACGCGACTACCCTGTAGTCAAAAGCACCGCTGATTTGAGGATTGTAATGCGAAAACTCTGTGCCACTCTGATTGCAACATCGTTGTTCCTTCCGCTTATACCTGGTTCGACTCAGGCCCAAACCACGGATAAGCCTGACCGCGACAAGCAGACAGCCGGTACGGAGAAACCTGATCTCAGCAAGCAACCAACCCTCTATGTGGTCGGATATGCGCACCTCGACACGGAGTGGCGATGGGAGTACCCCCAGGTCATTGACGAATACCTCCGTAAGACGATGGAGGGTAATTTCAGCCTGTTCGAGAAGTATCCGCACTACATCTTCAACTTCAGCGGAGCCAACCGCTACCGGCTGATGAAGGAGTATTTTCCCGCCGATTTCGCTCAGCTGAAGCACTATGTAGATGAAGGACGATGGTTCCCAGCTGGCTCGTCCATGGAAGAGGGTGATGTGAACGCCCCCAGTGCCGAGGCAATCTTTCGGCAGATCCTATACGGCAATGAATGGTTCCGCAACGAATTTGGCAAATCCAGCGCAGAATATATGCTGCCGGACTGCTTCGGGTTTCCTGCTTCGCTGCCAACCATCCTTGCGCACGCCGGTGTAAAAGGCTTTTCGACCCAGAAACTCACCTGGGGTTCTTCTGCCAATGCGGGAGGATGGCGTTCCTCTGAGAAAACGCCCGAAGGTACACCGTTTAATGTGGGTATCTGGGTTGGACCGGACGGTGAAAGTGTCCTCGCTGGCCTAAATCCTGGTTCTTATAGCGGAGGGATCTATACCGATCTCAGCAAACCGCTGCCGCCGGAGCCCGCAAATCCTGCGTTCGCGGATCTGCAGCAGAAGATTGAGCAGGTGCAACACAAGTTAGAACAGGCAGAACAGAGTAAGCAGCCATTCGTCCAAAAGGATGTTCAGGAGTTCATTAGCCTACGGAGCGAGCAGGCGGCGCTTGTCAGGGGACAAAACGACCGGGAACATCAACGCTATCAAGGTGACTGGGCAGCGCGTGTCGAGCAGAACGGCAAAGCAACGGGACTGTTCACGGATTACCACTACTATGGCACCGGAGACATCGGTGGCGCGCCGGATGAAGACTCCGTTAAGAGACTTGAGGCCATGGTGACTCAGGGAAGCGCAAGCCTGCCACCACAAGATCAATTCTTCTCCGGGGATACGCATCCTGATTGGCCTTCCGTCAAAGTTGGAGACGGTCCCGTTCATGTGATCTCCGCAACAGCCGACCAGATGTTTCTCAATATCACGCCCACAGAAGCCGCAGCTCTTCCGCGCTACACAGGCGAAATGGAGCTCACAAATCACTCCGCGGGCTCACTGACATCACAGGCCTACCAGAAGCGCTGGATCAGAAAAGAAGAGTTGTTGGCCGATGCTGCAGAAAAGTCGTCGATTGCCGCTCAGTGGCTGGGCGCAAGAACGTATCCGATGCAGCGACTCAATGATGCCTGGACGCTGGCTATGGGCGCACATTTCCATGACCTTGCCGCCGGTACCGCTACGCCCAAGGCCTATGAGTTCGCCTGGAACGACGATGTCATCGCAATGAATCAGTTCTCTGATGTACTCAGCAGTGCAGTCGAAGGCGTCTCATCGACCCTGAATACTGAGACTGAAGGCGTACCGCTGGTCGTCTTCAATCCGCTAAATATCGCGCGTGAGGATATCGTCGAAGCGAAGGTCAACTTCCCGAACGGTATACCCGCAGCCGTTCATGTGATTGCTCCCGATGGAAAGGAAGTTCCGGCACAAATCTCGAATGGAAAGATTCTCTTCCTTGCCCATGTTCCCTCCGTGGGTTACGCGGTCTATGATGTTCGGCCGGGTACTGGGACCGTTGAGGAGCCATCACGTCTGCATGTATCGAACAGTGAACTGGAGAATGAGCACTACCGCGTTCAATTGAATGAAGCTGGGGATGTCGCCAGTATCTTCGATAAAACGATTGGGAAAGAACTGCTCTCCTCCCCTGCTCGCCTCGCCATCTCCTATGACAATCCAGCGCAGTGGCCGGCCTGGAATATGGATTGGGAGCAGGAACAAGCGGCCCCGAAGTCTTACGTTGCAGGCCCGGCTAAGGTTCGTATCGTTGAAGACGGTCCGGCCCGTGTGGCCATAGAAGTCTCTCGAACAACTGCAGGCTCACGCTTCATTCAGACCATTCGGCTCTCAGCTGGTGAAGCGGGCAAGCGTGTCGAGTTTGGAAACGTCATCGACTGGAACACCAGGGAGTCAAATCTTAAGGCTGTCTTCCCGCTCGCCGCATCGAATCTGAATGCCACCTACAACTGGGATGTTGGCACCATCGAGCGGCCGACCGCGCAACCCAGCAAATTCGAAGTTCCGTCGCATCAGTGGATCGATCTCACGGACATGAACGGCGAATTCGGCGCAACCATCCTGACCGACAGTAAGAATGGATCGGACAAACCAGATGATCACACCATTCGCCTGACACTTCTCAGAACACCTGGCACAGCAGGCGGCTATCACGATGAAGCGACGCAGGATATTGGCCATCATGAGTTTTTGTACGGCTTCGCAGGTCACGCCTCGGATTGGCGCGGCGCGCAGACGGACTGGCAGGGGCAGCAACTAAACGCCCCACTCGTCGCTTTCGAAGCTTCGAAACACGATGGAGCTCAGGGCCGTGTCTTCTCTCTCTTGAAAGTAAGCAATCCACGGATACGAGTTCTGGCAGTCAAGAAAGCGGAAAAGAGCGACGAAGTCATTGTGCGGCTAGTGGAACTCGATGGAAAACCCGAATCCGACGTCCAACTCTCTTTTGCCGCGCCGATCGCAGAGGCGCGCGAAATAAATGCTCAGGAACAGCCGGTAGGGGCAGCGACCCTCAGTGGAGGGGCGCTAGTGACTTCGTTCAGCGCCTACCAGCCACGCACATTTGCGTTGCGGCTTACGTCCCCTTCAGCTACGGCAACTGGCGTACAGTCGGTCCCGGTAGAAATGCACTATGACTTGGCCACCGCAAGTGACGATGGCGGCCATTCTGAAAAGGGATTTGACGGAAAAGGGAATGCATTACCGGCGGAGATGCTGCCTTCACAGCTTGCATTCAATGACGTCGTATTCCATCTGGCTGCCGCCAAAACCGGAGAACCGAATGCGATTGAAGGAAAAGGTCAGACGATCAGCTTGCCGGCCGGCCACTTCAATCGCGTCTATTTGCTAGCTGCATCAGCCAATGGTGACAGGAAAGCAACCTTTGAAGCAGGCGGCAAAAAAATCGATCTGACGATTCAGGACTGGGGTGGATATATCGGCCAATGGGACAATCGTCAGTGGAGTTCCAAGGACACCTCCCATGATAATTACGGAGAGATGACAGGGTTGACGCCAGGCTATATCAAGCGTGCCAATCTCGCCTGGTATAGCAGCCATCATCACAATGCAGCCGGCGTAAACGCGCCCTATGCATACTCCTATCTCTTCGGTTATGCTATCGACCTGCCGCCCGGAGCGACGAATATTAAGCTCCCGAACGATCCTACGATTCGAATCCTTGCGATCTCGGTCGCCGAGGAGAATCCTGTCGTTGTGCCGGCACAACCGCTCTACGATGAGCTTCCTTCACCCAATGCCGGTCCCGGCGAGTTCTCGCTTTCGACATCTTCGTCCAATCTATCGATCCCGCAGGGTAGGACTGCAGAGTCCACGATCGTCGTAGTGCCGATGGGTAGTTTCAACGGCAACGTTAATCTGACGGCATCGGGTCTTCCAAAGGGAGTTGCAGCCGCATTCACTCCAGTCAATAACACTGGATCACACACCCTGATATTGAGCGCAGAGAGGTCGGCGTCACCGGCAACCACGACGTTCACCATCAACGGTAATTCGGGCAGCCTTTCGCACGCGATTACGGCCACTGTATCGATCACGCCTGTTGCGACCGGCACATCGCCAGTCGATCTGTCTTCGGCTTATAACGTCACCGGTATCTATAAAGATGGCGCGAAGTTCGCGCCGGACGCCGGTCTTGACAGAGGCGGATACGCACTTTCAGGACAAGTGCTCAAGACTGAGCAGATAGGGGAAGGTGTTGTCTTCAAGCTGGGTCAGCCCAATACGCCCAATGGGGTTACAAGCAAGACCATTACGCTGACGGCCGGTAACTTCAACAGTTTGAAGATTCTTGCTGCAGCCGTCGAAGGCAATCAGGAGATGCAGACCTTCACTGTAAACTATGCCGATGGCACATCCTCTTCGTTTACTAGAAGCCTCAGTGACTGGGCGAAATCCGGCGCTTTAGAAGGTGAATCTATGGCTGTGGAAATGCCTTATCGGCTCGCATCCGATGGCTCAAAAGATGCAGATGGTTTCTACTTGCATGCCTACACCTTCACCCTTGATAGTAAGAAACAGGTGCGCAGTATCAGTCTGCCGAGCAATCCCAATGTCATCGTATTTGCTATGACGCTGGTGCCGACGGGCGCATAAGCCAACGATCGACTCCTCAGAGAGTGAGTCTTCATTTCAGCTTTGACTCAAACATTCGTCGGGCGACTTCATTATTGAAGTCGCCCGACGTGTTAATGGCAGCGCGATATTGATTGTAAACAAGCTCACAGCGTCGTTTTTGCGAATGCTGGCAAGACGACGCATGGATGGATATTGTCACTGGAAGTGCCCTCGCTACCTTTCAGCTATATCAGTTCGCCAGGGCCGCTCGGAACGTGTTCGCTTAACGATCTCGGGTTCAGTGCCATCCCCCCGGTATCGCTGAATTTGGAATCTATAACGATCCCGCTCTGTAATGACTGTTGTGTCAAGGTGAGCAAGTTGTGGCGAAGCTCCTCTTGCTTCTGCGCCAATTGTTCCCGACCCATTGCCGCCGAACGCTCTACTTACGGTTGTAGCCCTTGTTTTGGACACTCTGCTCTCCACATGCGGCTCATCGCACGATAGGCGGATCATGTGTGTCTGCAATGCGGTCACAGGCCTGCTTACAAACCGATGACATTTAGATGACAGGGTACTGACACTCCCTCCTGTGTGAGTTGTTAGCGTGGGGTTGCTGGACAAGTTCGTCCCGACGTGACCATACACAGGAGAGCGCAGCTCATGAAACTCAAGATCCTAACATCGTCCTTTGTACTCGCGGTACTCACCGCTATCTTTTTTTTCGCGCATCTTTCCAACGCGCAGGAGCCCCCGCAGCGTATCGAGATCGTCGCTAAGCGTTTCGACTTTACTCCCGGCGAGATCACCCTCAAGAAGGGTGTGCCGGTTGTCATCGTGTTCACGAGTAAAGACGTTTCCCATGGCGTTAAGTTCAAGGAGCTCAACCTCGTGATCGCGTCCGGAAAGGGCGAGACGAAGGAGATCACCTATACGCCAACGCAGGTAGGCACATTCGTCGGGCAGTGCTCTGTGTTCTGCGGATCAGGACATGGTGGCATGAAAATGACACTGCATGTGACGGAGTAATCATGCGCCGCCTTCGCTCTGTCGTTTTGTCAGGTGCGGCTCTTCTCGGCGTTATGTCTCTGGCCGGCGGCTGTAAGGTAAGTCCGCCGTCACGACTCGAAAAGAGCATCGTCCTTGCTGCCAAGCACCACGTCACCGTGCGCAACAAGTCCGAGAAAAATCCCATTCAGTACAGCGCCGACACTCTTGCCTCAGGCAAGGAAGCCTTCGGACACTACTGTGTGGCGTGCCATGGGATGGATGGGCAGAACACCGGTATTCCATTCGCGGATAGGATGTCACCGCCCCTTCCACCTCTGACCGCACCGGAGGTGCAGAGCTACACCGATGGGCAGTTGAAGTGGATCATCGACAACGGTATCTCGCCTTCCGGTATGCCTGCCTCTAAAGGTACGCTCAGCGACGACGAGATCTGGTCGATCGTTATTTTTCTTCGTCATCTGCCTCCCGCTGGAAGCCAGGGCGAGCCCGAGATGTATAGCCACTAAAAACAGAATCGCAACGCGGTAAGGGAGATTGCTATGAGATGGAGTGCAAAGGGAGAGAGGAGAGTCGTTGAAGCGGTCATCGCAGCCTTTAACAGCTCTACCGACTCCACCAACCGCTTGCATCAGCTCCTTTCCGCGGTGAGCTATGGCGATTGGGAGCGCTCGTATCACTGGCTCGACGCTAGCGGCATGGTGCTCTACTTCCTTGCCCGACTTGAAGAGTTGAATCTTCAGGATGCCTTACCTCTTGGAACGCTTCGCCGTTTTCAGCAGAATATGGCTGACAATCGCTCCCGTACCGCTAGCATGTTCACGGAGTTTGTTGCACTCAACCGCGCTTTCAATCAGGCGGGTATTCTGTTTTGTAACGTCAAAGGCTTTACGCTTTCACCTAACTCCTGCCCCGATTCCGCGCTGCGCTGCCAACTCGACTTTGATTTTCTGGTAGACGGCAGTCAATTGGAGCTCTGCAGTCAGATACTCGCTCAGACCGGATATGGGTTGATGGGGTCAACCAACACGGTGTGGGAGTTCAAGGCTGGAGCTTCAGAACCAGCCCGTATCGAAGACCACTACAAGGCAAAGCCGCAGAGGTCTGTCGAGATACACTTCGCCGCTTCGGATGCACATAGACCCACACGCGATCCGAAGCTCGATCGACTGAGTTGGCGCAGGTGGGAAGGGCACAGCTTCCCAACTCTTGCTCCAGCAGATCAGTTTGTCGGTCAAGCGCTTCATCTCTTCGGGCATCTCTGCGGTTCGTCGACGCGTATTGCATGGCTCCTTGAGTACAGGCGAAACGTCTTATCGCACTATGCGGATCAGGCCTTTTGGGAATCTGTGCGTGAGTGTGCGGGAAACGACCGACAGACGGAGATTGCCATCGGTCTTTCGACGTTGCTGGCTTTCCAGCTATTCGGAGGCCAGGCCCCGTCACAACTCAACCACTGGACGTTGGAACGGCTGCCGGCGGAAGTGAAGTTATGGGCGGAGTGTTACGGGCGCAGGTCGCTTCTTGCGGGTTTTCCGGGTACGAAGTTTTATCTGCTATTGCGCGATGCGCTGAAGGGGGATGACGCTTCCTGGCAAAAAGAAAGACGGAGCAGTCTGCTGCCAATGCATCGCGCTCCGCGAATCGTCCATACGAGTCCGGACGACAGCTTGAAGAAGCGGATACGCGCGGAACTTTACCAGCTGCGCTTCGTTCTCTTTCGGCTACGTTTTCATGTTGTTGAAGGGCTTCGATATGTGATCGAGGTCATTCGCTGGAAACGTCGGCTCGCTGCACTACGTAACGTTGCGCCACATTCCATGACCGACAATCCATACCCCACTCAAAGTTGACTCTATGATGAAGCACGCGACAATTCGATGGATACAACGCGGTGGCCGCGTGATGCTGGGCCTGATCGTATTTGCAGCGCTGCTCGGTCAGTTGCACGCGCAGCAGCAGCCTTCCACGCCAACCGGCGCTGCGCCTACGGATAATAGTACAAAGGACTCTTCAACGAGTTCCTCCACAGATTCCTCGGATGCCACCGGCTCCAGTCTGGGTTCCAGTGGCAGTCTCAGCTCTAGTTCCAGCGCCAGTCTCAGCTCTCGCAACTCATTGACGGCCGCCGAGATCGATGACATTCTCCAGCAGAAGCCGGAGCTTGTCCCTGAACTGAAGTCGCTCATCGCCGATCAGTTATCGCAGCAGGGTACTAGCGTTCAGGCCGACTCGATCACGGATGAGATGCTCTACCGCCAGATAGCTTCAAGCGCCGATCTGCGCACGAACATTACGCAGTGGCTTCGCTCGCGCGGCTATATATCCGATGCTGATCTGCATCACTCTCTTGCTGATTCTGACGACGATCAACGCCTCAGCTCCAATACAACGTTCGACTCACTGGCAAGACTTCCGGGCGCGGGGTTGGAGAGCGGGGCGTTTCCGACGAATACTACTGCAGATGATCTCCGCTCTCGTAGTGGAACTCCCAGGCAGTCGATCGCGCAGCGAACAAGTCCAACGGATAAGCAACGCAATATCACTGATGAGCCCCAGGTTCTGCGTGTGCCTGCGCCGTACAACCTGCTCGCTATGCGTGATCTCTACACGCAGATTCCACAGGACGAGACAAAACTCAAACGCTTTGGTGCCGAGATGTTTCTTAATCGCGGTGATTCGTCATCGCTGCGTGCGAGCGGCGGTCAAGCCAGCATCCCGATAGATCTTCCTGTAGGACCCGATTATGTGCTCGGCACGGGGGATGGACTCACGATCAATCTCTGGGGGGGCATCTCGCAAAGCCTCACAAAGGTTATTGATCGTGAAGGTAAGATCGCGCTGCCAGAAGCTGGATCGCTGGTTGTGGCAGGGCTGACGCTACAGCACGCACAGTCAGTGATTCAGGATGCCCTGAAGAATCAGTTTCGCGACGCTCGCATCGATGTCACGATTGCCCGTCTGCGCACAGTGAGAATCTATGTCGTTGGTGATGTTCAACGTCCTGGAGCTTATGATCTTAGCTCGCTCTCCACACCTCTCAATGCTCTCTATGCAGCTGGCGGTCCGACGGCGGTTGGTTCGCTGCGCATCGTGCGCCACTATCGCGGCGGCCAGCTGGTTCGAGACGTCGATCTCTATGACTTCCTGCTTCACGGAGTGAGGATGGACGAAGAGCGCTTGCAGGCTGGCGATACGCTGCTGATTCCTCCCGTCGGTCCACAGGTAGCTATCTATGGCATGGTGAAACGCCCTGCGATCTATGAAATGAAAAGTGGTACATCGGGCGACTCTACACTTGCGGAGATGTTGGATGATGCCGGCGGAGTTACCGTTACAGCGGCTCTCGACCATATTACCGTCGAACGCATCCAGCCTAACCAGCAACGCGAAACGATAACGCTGGATTTACCGGCCACAAACGTACCAACCACATCGCAGACCGAACGTCAGGGTATAGCTGCCTTTCACGTCAAGGATGGCGACCGTATTCACGTCGGAGCCATTCTGCCGTATAGCGAGCATGCGATCTATGTCGAAGGCCATGTTGTTCGCCCTGGCAAGTATCCCTATCGAGACGGCATGAAACTGGCCGACGTGATCCGCAGCTATCAGGATCTGTTGCCAGAGCCTGCTGTTAAGGGTGACATCATCCGTCTGGTTCCCCCTGACCTTCATGCGGAGACCATCGAATTCAATGTGGCAGAAGCGCTCATCGGAAACGTAGATCTGCCGCTGCAGCCTTTCGATACGATCCGCATCTTTGGCCGCTATGAGGTTGATTCACCTCAGGTGACGATTCGCGGGGAGGTGATGAAACCCGGTGAATATGCGCTCTCTGAAGGCATGACTGCAGCCCAGCTGGTGAGGATGGCAGGTGGTTTTAAGCGTGATGCTCTGCTCGATGTTGCTGATCTTACGAGCTACACCATACAGAATGGACAGAAGATCGTCAGTCAGCGTGCGCCAGTTGGGATCGGGGCCGCCGTGCAGGGAAATGACCATGCTGCTGATGTCACGCTCAAGCCGGGTGACATTCTGACCATTCATCAAATTTCGGGGTGGAACGACATTGGTTCATCTGTCGTGATCGATGGTGAAGTGACCTACCCCGGAAGCTACGGCCTGCAAGAGGGTGAGCGGTTGAGTTCTGTGCTGCGCCGTGCGGGCGGTTTGCGAGGAACAGCATACGCGGACGGCGCTGTGCTCATACGCACTCAGGTAAAAGAACTCGAGGAGAAGAGCAAGGAAGAGCTCATCCGTCAGATTGAGTCTCAGTCAGTATCGGCACGTGTTCCGACCAGCCTCAATGTTCAGAACCAGGCAGCGATACTGCAGGCTGCAGAAGCGCAACAAGCAGAGATTCTAAAGCAGTTGCGAAGCCAGCCTGCGGTTGGCCGAATGGTCATTCACATTAGCGCAGATATCGATAGCTGGGCAAATACCCCAGCCGATATTGAGATGCGTCGCGGCGATGTGTTGACTGTGCCGAAACGGCCAGGCTTCGTTCTTGTTACAGGACAGGTTTACAACACTTCCGCCATCACGTTCGTTCCAGGCAAAGAAGCTAGTTGGTATCTCAGGAATGTAGGTGGTACCAACAATGTTGCCAGCCGCGGTGAGATATTCATTGTCCGGGCGAATGGTTTGGTCATCGGCAAGCACTCGGGCGGATGGTACTCCAGCAAGGTTCTTTCGACGCGCCTCAATCCTGGGGATGTCATCGTTGTCCCGCAAAAGGTTATCGGTAGCTCGGTCTTCTGGCAGAACCTGCTCACGGTCGCCCAGCTTAGCTCTTCGATCGCCATTACTGCCGCGGTGGCGGGATTATTCTGATGCGCACAGTTGAGAACAATTCGACAGTAGCGGCCACGGCCAATTGGGTCGCGAATGCTTCGCTGCTATGGACTCGTCGACGCACGCTCTTTCGCGTGGGAGTAATTTCGCTTGTGTTGAGTGGAATCATTGCCTTCACTATTCCGAAAGAGTATCAATCTACGGCCCGTCTTATGCCGCCGGACCAGGGTAGTTCGGGTGCGGCAATGTTCGCCGCACTTGCAGGCCGTTCTTTGGGAGGCCTGGGTAGCCTCGGTAGTCTCGCCGGTTTACTCGGTGGCAAAACCTCCAGTGCGCTCTTCATTGACATGCTGCACAGCCGTGTCATCAACGATCGTCTCATCGATCGTTTCAACTTGCAGCATGTGTATCACAAGCGCTATCGCATCGATACGGTGAAGTACCTTGTACGCCATACGAAACTGGATGAGGACAAGAAGAGCGGCGTCGTGAGCCTTACCTTCAGCGATAGCGATCCGCAGCGTGCTCGTACGATTGCCGCAGCCTACATCGAGGAGTTGAATAACGTCCTTACGCACTCGAATGTATCGTCGGCACACCAGGAGCGGGTGTTTATTGAGAAGCGGCTCGTTACGGTGCAGAACGAACTCCAGAATGCGCAGAAGGCGCTGAGCGAATTTTCCAGCGTCAACACCACGCTCGACATCAAGGAGCAGACACATGCCATGGTCGATGCCGCAGCCAAGCTGCAGGCTGAGATGATCGTCGGCCAGTCCGAACTGGCTTCTTTGAAGCAGATCTATGGGGATGACAATGTGCGCGTACGGGCCGCACAGGCACGCATCGCTGACTTGCACGGTGAGCTTACGAAGATGAGTGGCAGCAGTGCTGAACCTTCCGCGGAGAGCGAAAAGAGCGGAGCCGGCAATTCAAGCCTGTATCCGTCGTTGCGTCAGATTCCGCGTTTGGCTGTTCCGTATGCCAATCTCTATCGCGAGGTCCGTATCCAGGAGACCGTATATGAGCTTCTCTCTCAGCAATACGAGATGTCGAGGATAGAAGAAGCGAAAGACACACCGGTCGTCAGTGTGCTCGACCAACCGCAGGTTGCAGAGAAGAAGTCGTTTCCGCCCAGGCTGTTGATGATGCTTCTTCTTACGGTGTTTTTCGTTGGCGTTACCGCGGTCGTCCTTCTCCTGCGCAATACCTGGGAGAAAGTAGATGCCGGTGACCCACGTAAAGTGCTCGCACAGCAGATAGCAGCCAGCCTTCATGCCCACACTAAGGGTCTCTTCTCCTCGCGGAGGAACTCTCAGTGAAAGCTCATCTTTCCAACGCCGCCTATGGTGTGCTGGACTACGCTGCCTATCCTGTCGCGATGTTGGTTGCTGCGCCGGCACTGCTGCGCCATATGGGTATCGCTCAGTACGGTGTGTGGGTCGTATGCACAGCAGCGGTGAGCACGGGAGGCATTATCGCCTCAGGCTTTGGCGACGCGAATATTCAGTATGTCGCCACCATGAACAGCCGCGGCAACAGGGAAGCGACGCTCGGCGCGGTGCGAAGCATGCTGGGCATCAATCTTCTGCTTGGCTGTGTCTTCACGCTGATCTCGTTGGCGTTGGTGCCATTTATCTCTCGGCATGTCACCTCGGTCAGCAGCGACCTGTATTACGCATGCCTCTGGTCGCTCCGTATTGCGAGTGTGTTGATGTTGGTGCGCGCGATCGAGAGTGTGTGCATTAGCACGCAGCGTGCGTTTGAACGCTATGGCGAGGCCGTGCGCATCAGCATTTTCGTGCGCGTAATTACGATCGTGGTTGCAGTTGGCCTTACACGCTATGGTCATGACGTCATCAGCATCATGGCACTCACCTTTGTCCTGATGTCGCTGGGGACGCTGGTTCAACTTGTTCGATTGAAGCGGCAGCTTGGAGCCTCATCACTATCGCCAGCATTCGATCGCGAGGCTACCTCTGCGCTCTTTGGCTTTGGGACCTTTAGTTGGTTGCAGGCCGTTTCAAGCGTGATATTCAGCCAGGCCGACCGTCTGATCCTGGGTGTTTCGTTGGGAGCGGCCGCAGTTACTTCCTACGCGCTCTGCGTACAGTTGGCGCAGCCGATCTATGGCATTGCCGCCGCCGGGCTGCACTTCCTGTTCCCCTATCTCTCTGCGCGGCAAGCCATTGCTAAGCCAGGCACACTGAGAAAAAATATTCTGACAGCATTTGTCATCAACCTTTTGTTTGTCGTCGTCAGCGCGGCTGCCATTCTTTTCTTCGGCCGAACATTGCTCAATGCGTGGGTGGGTCCCGCCGTTGCCGAAGCCTCCTCGTCGGTGCTGGCTCCCATTGTCTGGAGCTTTGCCCTGCTGGGGCTCAATGTAACCGGCTATTACTCGTTGCTTGCACTGGGGCACGTGCGTGTGGTTACCTGGCTCAATCTGTTCGGCGGAACTGCCATGCTGGTGCTGATGGGCTGGCTTCTTCCTCGCACGGGCGTCCGTGGTGTCGCGATCGCACGCCTGGTCTATGGGCTGACCACTCTACTTCTGTATCTCCCTCTGGTCCGCATTCTTACGAGCGCATCTAGTGTCTCTCTTCCCGCAACGGGTTCTTACCCGGTCTGTGAGGATGCATGAATATAGGAATCGCAACGACAGATATGTCGCTGGCCAGAGAGCAACAGGCGATGTTGCTTGCGAGCGAGACGCACAACCTCCAGGCTTCACCGAATGAGGTTGTGCGCCAGGCACGTCATCCCATAGGGAGTGCATCTCTATGAAGATTCTGATGGCCGCTGTCGCTGCGTCCGAGCATATGTCAGGAGTCTCGCGCCATGCTGCGAACGCGGTTCGGTGTCTGCTCACGCGTTCCGAAATTTCAGCAGTTCATCTCGTGGTTGGACCGTGGCAGTATGAAGCCTTTCAGGATGCGTTTGCACGTGCCGACTCAAGGTTGAAGATCCACCAAGCCGAAGTTCGCTGCAGTGTGTTGAGCCGCAATCTCTGGTACTACAACGAATTGCCAGGTCTTGCCGCGAAATTTGAAGCGGACATCGTCCACCTTGCCTTTCCTTCGCCATTGAAGCAAAAGGCCTTCCGGTGTCCAACGGTTGTAACCCTGCATGATTACTATCCCTACGATATTCCATCGAACTTTGGATTTCCGAAGATGCTGTTCAACCGTATGGTATTGAAGCAGTGTCTGCGCGCGGTCGACTCAATTGCGTGTGTTTCGGAGAGCACCTTGCGGCGTCTTGAGATATACGAACCGCAAATTGCACGGCAGAAGGCCGTAACGATCTACAACTGCGTCGACCCTGGCCCGGCGATGGCGATCGGGAGTCCAGTCCCCAACTGGAACGGCGAATCATTTCTCCTTTGCGTGGCTCAACATCGTCGCAATAAGAACATCATCCTCGCGATGCAGGTATTTCAACACCTGTATAGACACGGTGATATAGGTTCGGACACTCGCCTGGTCATTGTTGGTATCGAAGGCCCGGAGACGGCTAAGATTCAGCGTTTCATCAAGGCAAACGATCTTGCGGATCGAGTTGTTCTGTTGCAGGGAATCGGCAATGCTGAACTCGAGTGGTGCTATGGACACTGTGAACTATTACTCGCGTCTTCGAGCATTGAGGGCTTTGGACTTCCGGTTGTGGAAGCCATGTTTCATCACTGCCAGGTCGTCTGTTCCGATATACCTGCTTTTCGCGAAGTAGGTGGTTCGTATTGCCACTATGCCTCTTTGAGTCCCTACCCGGAAGATTCGTTTGTGGCAGCGGCTCGCAATGCACTCAAACACCTCAAAGTCCGTGCTGGCTCGACGGAACGTTTTTCCGGTTCACGAATTGCCGAAGCGTATCTCCAGCTTTATACCCACCTGTTGCATAACAGTTCTGCCATAGGGAATCGCAGCCATCGCAAGCTGATTCCATCCTTAGAAAGAGGCCGGTCGTGATCGCTATACCAGAATATAAAGACAGAGCGAATGTTCTAGGCATTGGCATCGATGCGGTGAACATGCAGCAGGCTCTCGCGAAGATCGCACAGGAGCTGGAGCAGCGACGCAAGGGCTACATATGTCTCGCTGGCGTACACGGTGTAATGGAGGCGCAGCGCAACCCCGAAGTTGCCAGGGTACTCGCCGGTGCTGCGTTAGTAGCGCCTGACGGCATGCCTACGGTATGGGTTGGGCATTACCAGGGCCACTCGCAGATGGAGCGCGTTACGGGGCCTGATCTAATGCTCGAAGTCATGAGGCGCGAGGAATTTCGTGGCTACACGCACTTTTTCTGCGGCGGTAAAGAGGGTATTGCTGGCGAGCTTCGCGATCAGGTCCTCGCTCAGTTTCCGTTCGTAAAGATAGCCGGTACGTATATGCCCCCTTTTGGCCCAATGTCTCCTGAACAGGAGGAAGAGTTTATAGAGCAGATCGGCCGTTTGAAGCCGGACATCATCTGGGTGGGTATCAGCACGCCGAAGCAAGAGCTGTTCATGGAGCGGTATCTTCCGTTGCTCGACACCACACTGATGTTCGGTGTTGGTGCGGCATTCGACTTTCACACTGGCCGTATTGCCGATTGCGCTGAGTGGATCAAACGTTGCGGGTTTCAATGGCTTCATCGTCTTCTGCAAGACCCGAAGCATCTTTGGAAACGCTATTTGCGGAATAATCCATCCTTCCTATTTTCAATTGCATTGCAATTGACAGGGTTGAAATCGTACCCGCCGCAGATTCATGCAAAACCGCACGACGTTCCGCAGCCTGTCTGGGCCAAGTCACGGTCAATCCGTTGATAGAGCTGTCCTGCATCCCACGGGATGCGCTGGGAAAGTAAATCTCGTTCGTGGAAATTATGATGATTCGCGGCAGCTTCGACGTGCAGCCAGACGGTGGAAAGGCAAATTTTTGACAACCGAACTTCTTCAACAAGTAACTCCGGAGATGGCTATCACCTCCAAGCCAGTCACGGCAGAGGAGGCACTCCTTTGTAATATGGAATTGCCGCTCCGTGGTGTCTTCTATCCTCTTGGCTTCGCCGTCGAGATCATCACCAACGAGCAAGCTGTTCTGGACGTCGCCAATGATAGCTGGGGATCTCTTCGTCCGCGGCAGATCAATTCCATGGTGCAGCTCCGCGTCAGTGTCAGTGCGGGAGGTGGTTCCGAGTGTCCACCCACGCCCGTTACTCGGGCAAATCGTTACTTGTTTTCGATTGTCGCGGACGCAGACAATCAGGCTATCCTCGATCTCAAAGCAGGCTTTGCCTCCATCTGGTTGAATCAGGCGACGGTATGCCACAGTTTGTATCTTCGCTATTACTTTCTTGAAGGCGCTGCGTACACGCTTCTCTCCACGTCCGCCGCCACAGCTCTGCATGCGGCCTGCGTCAGCCGGCATGGACGAGGCATTCTCTTGTGTGGCGACTCCGGAGCTGGCAAGTCTTCGCTGTCCTATGCCTGCGCGCGCGCCGGATGGACCTATACTTCTGACGACGCCAGCTATCTTCTTCACAACACGGACCACCCTCGGGTCGTCGGTAACTCGCATCAGATCCGTTTTCGACCGACGGCTAAGACACTCTTTCCGGAACTGGAAGGCCGTGCACTCACTCCACGAGCAGAGGGAAAACCTTCCATTGAAGTTCCTACCTCCGAATTTCCTGGGCTCATTACAGCAAGCGAGGTAAGAATCGACTTTATCGTCTACCTCAATCGAGGGCCGTCAGAGGTGGGAGAACTGATACGGCTGCCCGACGGTGTCGCGATAGAACGTATTCGAGAAGACTTCTATCCCATCGACGAGATTCGTGCGGTCCATGACAAGGCGGTGCAGATGCTATCCGGCGTTCTTGCCTACGAGCTGCGGTACCGCGACTTCGATCAAGCGATCGGACAACTCGACCGCCTGGCACGCAATCTATGAATTGGTTACAGATTTCCCGCCGATGAGCGCAACGGCGCTTCGTCCTATACCTTTTCATCAGTTCAGGGTCTCAGCTTGTAGCCTCTTTTGCAGTGGGAACCGAAATCGTTCATTTCGGCTATTCCGCCGTATTGTGTAGCATTGCCTGTCTCGCTGTGGTGGCAGCTTTATTGTTCTGGAGCCTGTCGTATTTGCCTGAAACGGCCGCCTTGCCGACTCCGGCATTAAGTTGATGCACCTGAGTGCCAGGCCCTTGCCACACTAGTTGATACGGGGTGTGAGGTGCTCAAATATGGTTTAAGGTTCAAATGTCACTTCTTTGTCATTTTGCACGATCCGGACGAAAAAAAGCCCTCGCATGGTGAACACTAGGAGAAGAAGTTGTCACGCGCGCGCCCTGTGAAAGGGGGCGACCATAGGGGAAATATATGAGCTTGATTCTTGTCATCGAGGACGATCCGCGTATCCAGCGAGCGCTCCGAAGACAATTCACTGCGGAAGGGTATGAGGTCCATATCGAAGGCGAAGGGCCTGCCGGTCTTGCCGCATGCAAGAGCATGAAGCCTGCGACGGTTGTGCTCGATCTGATGTTGCCGGGTCTCTCGGGCCGCGAGGTCTGCAAGGGGATCAAGGCCTGGTCGGCGGAGACTCCTGTCATTGTCCTGAGTGCGATCAGTGAGGTTGCCGACAAGGTACTCCTGCTGGAAACCGGGGCTGATGATTACGTGACCAAGCCCTTCAGTCCGCGAGAACTGCTCGCCCGCGTGCAGGCTGCGATGCGGCGTACCCGGAAGACAGTTCAGGAAGTGCCGCTCAACTTCGGCAATGTCGCGGTCGACTTCCTTAAGATGGAGGTCCACAAAGCGGGCACGTTGGTTCCGCTCACCGCGCATGAGTTCAAGCTATTGCGCTTCTTTCTCGACAACCCCGGACGTGCTATTGCCCGTGAAGAGCTGCTGAGTGGGGTATGGGGCCTGAACTTTCATCTCACAACACGTACAGTGGACAACCAGATACTGAAGCTGCGTCAGAAGCTTGAGTCAGACCCTGCAAATCCGATCCACTTTCGTACCGTGCATGGGTTTGGCTATAAATTTGTGCTACAGGCATAAAGCATTTCTTCTGTTGCTGTAAGCCGAAGCGAAGGTGTTGAGGCTGCTTTTCCTTAAGAAAATTGTCCTCGAGGACATATCTGGAGCACAGTGACAGGAGAAATGCTCTAAGGTATCCGAAGAGCTAGTGAAACGATGAAACAGTGGCGCATGCGTACGACCTTGATGGTGTCGCTCCTGGCGGTCTCCCTCGGGCTTACGGCGACGTGTCTGCTTATCATCCGGGTCAGCGTAGAGCAGGAGATCCGTAAGGGTCTGAGTTCTGATCTCGACCACTCGCTCAGCACGTTTCGCAATACGGCTAGCCAGCGCAATGAGATGCTCGCGCGCGAAGCGGCGCTGCTCGCTGACCTGCCCTACCTCAAGTCGACGATGTCGACCCAGGACGCGCGCACCATCCAGGCCGGCAGTGGCGAGTTCTGGACCACCAGCGGCAGCGATTTCTTCGCGCTCGCGTCACCGGCAGGCAAGCTGTTTACGCACCTGAACCGCGGCTCCGCTCTCAGCGACCCGCCGGTCGAACGCGGCGTGCAGGCCTGCATGGCCAATCCCGAAGAGCCCTGCATGGTCGCGTTTGGGCAGAGCCTTTACGAGCTCTCCATTCAGCCGGTTTACTTCGGGCCGCCGACGAATGGCTCGCAGCTTGGCTATGTCATCATCGGCTACGCCATCGACCAGAAGGTAGCGCGTCAGGTGAGTGAGGTCGCTTCCGCCGACGTCGCCTTCCTCGTCGATGGCGATGTTGTAGCGACTACGTTGCCTGCCAATCGGCTGCCCGATCTGCGGCAGCGCAGCCAGGGTCTCGACGATGCAAGCGCTGCGCCGCAGAAGATTCAACTGGAACGCGAGGCTTATATGGCTGCGGCGTCGGCGCTTCCGGCAGTTGGAAACACGCATGCCCGGCTGGTTGTGCTCAAGTCCTACGACCGCGCCAGCATGTATCTTCGCCGCGTTAACCAATGGATACTGACCTTAGGATTGTCCGCATTGCTGATCGGGGTACTGCTGGCAGTCGCCATCTCACGTACGGTAACCCGCCCGCTGGAGACGCTCGTAGCCGGCGCTCGCGCACTTGGGCAAGGTGATTTTAATTACCGCCTCAGTACGGAGGGTGCCGTCGAGGTGCGCGAACTGGGGCTTGCCTTCGACCGCATGCGCGGCGAACTGAAGCGCACGCAACGCGAATTGATAGAGTCCGACCGCCTTGCCACGATCGGCAGAATGGCCAGCTCGGTCTCGCACGATCTCCGCCATCATCTCTCTGCGATCTATGCGAACGCCGAGTTCATGAGCCTCGACGGCACAGGCAACGAGGAGCGTCTCGAACTGCTCCTTGAGGTGAAGGAGGCGGTGCTGGGAATGACCGACCTCATCGAATCGCTACTGCTCTTCGGCAGAACCGAACAGGTGCTTCACCTGCAGTACGAGTCGATCGCTCTCCTGGTGGAGCGCACTATCCACACAGTGCGTCAGCATCCTGAATGCCGCCTCGTCCAGATACATATTACTGAGCTTCAACCTGTCGACGCGTGGGTAGATAGTGTAAAACTTGGTCGTGCACTCTACAATCTTCTGTTGAACGCCTGTCAGGCGACCAAGACAGGAACCGTCCCTCCAATTGTCACCGTAACGCTTTCCGAAGATGCGGAGAAGATACGAATTGCAATCTGCGACACCGGTCGTGGTGTGCCCGTGGCCATCCGTAGCACGCTCTTTCAACCTTTCGTAAGCTCCGGCAAAGTGAATGGTACAGGTTTGGGGCTTACGGTAGCGCAACACGTCACGCAAGAGCATGGCGGCGAAGTCAGGCTGGAGAAATCGGAGTCGGGACAGACGATATTCAGTGTTCTTCTCTTCAAGAAGGCCCTACAGGCCCTGGGACAAAGTCAGACGGAATCTCATCAGGGAACCCACGCCGAAGATGACGCGAGTGCCGCAGCAAAAGACGGATATGAGATTGAACAGGAGCGTCTATGATCCGAGCGACGGACCACTTCCATACTCCAAAGTGTCGTGTTCCATGCGGTGTTGCTCATCTGCTCTTTGCCGGGTTGCTGCTGCTAGCTCTCAACGGCTGGCGGCTTTTTGCTCAGAATGTAACGCCTCCCGCGCCTTCCAGCAGCGTTCCAGCTGCAGGCGACACCCAGCATCTAGCTGACATTGAGAAGCGCCTCAACGAGGTGACCGATGCGCTCACGCAAACGCAGCAGACGTTGCAGCAATCGTTGCTCGAGATCCAGCGGCTGCGCACGCAACTCGATGCACTGCGCGCAGAGCAAGCGAAGTTGAAGGGTGATGCACAAGGGGGCATAGAGAAGACTCCAGAAGATGTCGTTGCGGCAGGGAAGACACCTCCTTCTACCAACAGCGAAGGTTCGGCGCACAGCGATCTTGAAGCCCTCCGCGAACAGCAAGCGATATTGCAGGCTGAGGTAAAACAACTTGATCAAACCAAGGTAGAGACTGCTTCCAAGTACCGTTTACGTGTCACAGGTCTTGCACTCTTCAACGCCTTCTCGAATGACGGGGCTGTCGATAATGTTGAGATGCCGACTCTTGCGATGCCACGCTTTCCCGGCGCCTCGCACGGAAGTGCCGGTGCCTCGCTTCACCAGACGATCCTTGGCATAGAGGCGACAGGACCCGAGATTTACGGGGCGCGCAGTTCGGCTGCTGTCAGTATCGATTTTGCTGGAGGATCATCCTCCAATAGCTACGGTTACAACGCAACCGGTGGTACGGTGCGCCTGCGCTATGCGCAACTGGGTCTCGATTGGAATAAAACGACGTTGCAGCTTGGCTATACCGAGCCGTTTATATCTCCTCTGTCTCCTACGTCTTATGCAACAGTCGCTATGCCTGCTCTCTCGGGCTCGGGCAATCTCTGGTCGTGGTCTCCACAAGTCCGCGTCGCGCAGCAGGTGCCACTCTCTGGTCACCGCGGCCTCGTACTGGAGACGGGTCTTATTTCCCCGCAATCGCCCAACTACACGGCTACACAGCTTGATAGCCCGGTTGAAGCGTCCCGCCGTCCCGGTGTCGAAGCCCGAGTCTCCTACCGATCGAACCTCGGCGCAAGCGATAGGCCTTTTGTGATTGGGGTCGGAACGTACACGGCCAGCCAGGTATACAACAGCGCCACGCACATTCACTCTTGGGCCGTTACGGGTGATTGGCAGATTCCAATCTACAGATGGTTCGATCTAAGCGGTGAGGTTTACCGTGGTCAGGCTCTTGGCGGTCTTGGTGGTGGAGGCTACAAGGATGTGCTGAGTGGTACCGACGCAATCAGCGGCCTGCCGAGAAGCGAGGGCGTGGATACAGCCGGTGGCTGGAGTCAGTTGAAGGTTCATCTCCGTCCAACGTTGGAAGTCAATGCTGCCTTCGGTCTCGATGACACATTCAGCAGTAACTTCGACAACCTGATTCTGCCGAGCACAGCCACCTCCGTATCGATGGGCGCGCGCAATAGTTCCGTTATCGGCAATATCGTCTTTCGGCCATTGAACTCTTTGATCTTTTCGCCGGAGTATCGCCGGATTCAAAGCTGGCGTTATACCGGACCGGCGAGTGTTGCCAACATCTTCACCCTCAGCGCGGGGTACCAATTTTGAACTCTTCTGGAAGGGACTTGCGAGGAAACCGCACGAGTACATGCTTCAGGAGAACCATGAAGAAAGACTTCTATGTCCGCTGCCTGAACATCGTCACCCTTTGTGGGGTGGTGGCAGCTTCATGTGGAGTTGCTCAAACAGTCGATGTCGTCGCGCACGTCGAAGTGACGCATCAGCATAGGCACGAACGTCCTATGCACGCTTCGTCGGCCGACGTCGTCGTATGGCTCACACCTTTGCAGAAGATGCAGCCTCTTCCTGAGGTGCATAAACAGGTATACACGCTTGCTCAAAAGAATAAACAGTTCAGCCCGCACATCCTGGTAGTTCCCACTGGAAGCAACGTCGACTTTCCTAACCTCGACCCGTTCTTTCATAACGTATTTTCGCTGTTCGATGGCAAGCGATTTGATCTTGGGCTCTATGAGGCACATACACGTCGAGTTGTGCAGTTTGACCGTGAAGGCGTCTCTTACATCTTCTGCAATATCCACCCCGAGATGGGAGCTGTCGTTGTCTCGCTCAGCACGCCCTATTATGGGGTTTCGACACCGGATGGCGTCGTTGTCCTTCACGATGTTCCTCCGGGTAGCTACCGGCTGAACGTTTGGGCAGAAAACGTTGGACGTGATCTCCTGAATACACTGAGCCGTACGGTCGAGATTACCGAGCGCAACAATCAGCTCGGAACCCTTGAACTGCAGACTAGTGGTGACATCATGAACCATCATGAGAATAAATTCGGCGAGAGCTATGCTCCCTTTTCTAAAGATCCTTATTAAACAAGTTTCAAACCTGCAAACAGCATTGGTGATTGCTCCGGAAGTAGAGTGCGTACGCATTGCGCTGGATGATGCTGCCAGCATGCCTGCATAAATACTGTAGAGCAGTGAATGAAGCGCTTCATCGCAGTCCATGTCTAGTCACGATACGCCGAGAATCTTTTGCATTGAGGTCTTGCATATTCACGATGCTTACTGGCAACCGATAGCTATTTCTGCGTTGCGGTACCCGATACATCGATGGCGGTAACCGGTGGCTCATCGTAATTCGCGGCATATATGTGCCCGGCAACTGAATCGATCGCAAGAGCATACGGATTCTTGCCTGCATCATATGCACCGATCACCGTATTTTTTGAGCCATCGATCACCGTAACAGTATTGCTGTGAACGTTCGCAACATAAACGCGATTATGCAGAGAGTCGATTGCAACTGCCTGTGGGTGTTTGCCTACATGGAGCGTGGCAACTACCTTCCTTTTTGCGATGTCAATCGCGCTGACGGTTTCATCTCCGTAATTCACGGCATAGATCGTCCGTGTGATTGGATTGACCGCAACGGCACACGGAATGGCGCCAACAGAAATGGTATTCACTTCATGGGTCTTTTCATTGAGCGCCACAATATCAGCGGTTCCGGTATGGGCCAAATAAAGGGTGTTTGAAGGTTCGTCGAAGGCTATACCCCACAGGTGAGGTCCAACCGCAACTTTGATCATTGTGCCAGTTGCTCCATCGATAATCCGAATGTTGGGATCCTCGTAAGTCGTAAGAAAGATCGTGTTGCTTCGCGGGTCGATGGCTATCCCATCCGCGCTGCCGACCTTTAGCGCCTGCGCCGTATTCGTAGCACCGTCGATCACGGTAACCGCATTGCTATAGGTGTAGGTCACATAAATCTTGTTGGTGGTCTCATTTACTGCAAGAACATAAGGATGGGACCCTCCTTTAATCGTCGCAATCACGGCATCTTGTTCGCCATCGATCACACTGGTCGAATTGCTGTCGGTATTGACCACATAGATTCGGTTTGTAGACCTATTAATGGCGAGCGATATGGGTCCGCTGCCGACCTTCACCGTCCGAGTCGCTCCGCTCCGCTCATCCACGACCGAAACTGTTCCCGAATCCTCATTTACGGCATAAACCTTGTGGGTGGAGGAATTGACCGCAACAGCAAGGCTGGTGATCAACCTGCCATGGGGGGCATCGCTCTGCGCATGTGCACCACAAGCCATACCGGCAAAAACTATGGCTGTGAGCGTGCTGCGGGCAGCTGATACGCAAAGGGAACGGGAAATCGAAAAAAACGGGCGGCAACTGCGAACCTGAAGATTCATGTTGTGCAACGACCTCGGTATGCACTATGTTAGCAAGCATTAGAAAGTCCGGTGCCGAGCTATAGAAAAATATTCTCTTCGGCAAGAAAGATCCATCGATGATTCGGTTCGTGCGCTCTCTCTGCTTCCTCGCAGCATTTGTTTTTGCTGCATCAGCCGCCTTCGGCCAGGACAAACCCTTTCATGTCCTTGCCTTTTACACCATGCATGGGGAGCAGGACCATGTGGACTTCGCGGTGCAGGCCATTCCATTTTTCAAGGAAATGGCCGATCGAGACCATTTCGACTTTAAGGCAACTTCTAACTGGGACGATATGAATTCCAGCGTCCTGAAGCAATATCAGGTTGTGCTGTGGTTGGATGATGCGCCCTCCACTGCCATGCAGCGAGTTGCCTTCCAAGACTATATGGAGCATGGAGGAGCGTGGCTGGGCTTTCACATTGCAGGGTATATGGATAGCCGTGAAACCTGGCCCTGGTACGCCGATTTTCTCGGTACTGTCTTCTATGGCAATAGCTGGCCTCCGCTGCCCGCCCGCCTAAAAATAGATGATCCAACGCATCCAGCCATGAAAGGACTTCCGCCAACCCTCATGTCACCCGCCAATGAGTGGTACAGTTGGAGTCCAGATCTGCGCAAGAACCCTGACATCAAGGTGCTGATGACGCTTGACCCTTCTAATTACCCGATAGGCTTTAAAGACACGCTGTCCGGTGGGGATATTCCCGTTACATGGACCAACACAAAGTACAAAATGATCTATACCAACATGGGTCACGGCAACAAGATCCTCACCAGCCCCGATCAGAACCGATTTTTCGAAAATGCTCTGCTATGGCTTGGCGGCCGTAACAAGTAGCTGTCTCCCCGGCCTGACAAGATAGATCCGCATATTGCGGGAAGGCATCTCCTGAAAAAAGAGCCTGAAAGATGACAACAAATGTTGTCATCTTTCAGGCAAAGGAGGCACTTCAAAACGTTGAGGATGCTTTAGAAGGAGACTCGTGCGCCGAGTTGCAAAACGCGTCCCTGCACCGTCGTAGAGCCGATCGTCCCTGCACCAGTCGGCCTTCCGGGATTGTCGATTAGATCGACAGGATCGTCGAAGTTGGTATCCGGCTGTCCAAAGCTCGGGTGATTGAGGACGTTATTGGCGTCGATGCGCACTTGCATCTGCACCCTTTTAGTAAAAGTAAAAGTCTTACCCATCGAAGCGTTCATCTCCGTAAGGTCGGGGCCGTAGATTGTATTTCTGCCGAGAGTGCCGAAGGTAGCCGGGGCTGGTGCTACAAAGGCTGCGGGGTTGAACCAGCCATTGATACTGCGATTTGCAACACGCGGGTTGCCGACTAGATTGGGACGCCATGATCCTGCCTGAGCATAGGACAGGTTGGTTTCGCCATAGGTGACTGTAAACGGGTTTCCGGTATGGGCGACACCAATGATTGAGAGTTGCCATCCGCCGACCACTGCATCGACCGCAGCGTTCTTGTTTAGAAACTGCTGGTTTCTGCCGAAGGGAAGCTGATACACCACACTCGACTTGAACGAATTGCGGATATCAAAATTGGATGGGCCATAGTTTGCATGGGGGTCATATCCGTTCTGATAGTTTTGCGTACCGCCATGACCACCCCATCCAGCGGAGTCCTGGTCGTTTAGGAAGTGCGACCAGGTATAGTTGGCGCTGAAGCTCCATCCTGATGCGAGCCGCCTTTCCGCCGCGACCTGGAGAGAGTTGTAATTCGATATAGCGTTGTATGTATCGCCGCCAATACCTTCAAACTGTGGATAAGGGCGTCCTGAGGGGACATCGTTCGCGCTGAGCTTTGACTCCGGGATCTGATTGATGTCGTGTGGGAACGAAAGGTTGGTTCCATGACTTCCAACGTACGAAACGTTCAGCACTATCTGCTGCGGAAGCTGATGCTGTATGCCGAAGGAGTACTGGTATGACTTGGCCACGGGGGTGTGATACGGGTTGTAGCTAACACCTTGACCGTTGTATGCAGAGGAAGACGTGGAAGCCTTCAAGTAGGGGAGGTTCGAGCCCGTTCCTGACAGGCTTACAACGGGCGTCAGGCCATTTGTCTGGTCGCTTGCGGAGCCGTAGCTGTTCGAACCGAACCCTACACCTGATCCATAGGTATCTGAGCTCCAGTTGTAAGAATAAATGCCGAAGCCGCCGCGAACAACAGTAGTGGTATTAGGAGAGTACGAGAACCCGATCCTGGGCAGAACAATATCGTAGACATTCTTCTGTAGCTGGGTTCGGCCATTGTCACCGACAAACCACATAGCTCCAAGGGTTCCAGTCGCGGTATTCTCCAACGTTGGGTCAAATGTACCCTCGTATCCATGCACCTCGCTCCAGCCGCTCTGTATCTGGTAGCGCAGGCCAAGATTCAATGTCAGGTTCGTGCGGATCTTGTAATCATCTTGGATAAACAGTTGAGGGCTAAATTGACGGGCACCAGAGACGGGTTGGTTGTTCGCACTCCAACTCTGCACTTCGCCCAGCAGAAAGTCAGCATAGCCGAAGCCGCTGCCGGCGGTAGAAGGTGTGGCCTGCGTATAGACACCATTGAAGTTGAACTCGCCCGCCTGCACATTTCCATACGGCACACTGTTGTTCTGGTACCTTAGCACTTCGCCGCCAAAGTGGATGATATGCTTGCCTCGAATCATTGTCAGCACATCGGAAGGATCAAAGCTGTTGCCTACACCGATATAGTTGCCGCTGTTATAAAGTCCGTCGCAGCAGCTTCCGACTCCACCGCTGATAGAGATGTCCGGCAGGATGTTCGCCTTTGCATACAGCAACCCTACTTTTTGAGGAATGCCCAGGCCGAGACTGGAGGGTGAGAAGTAGTTGCCCTGGCGATTGAATCCGAAGCGGAACTCGTTCACAAGACTGGGGTTGATCGTCCACGTGTCCGACAAAAGCAATACATGATCGGCTACATCGTCGAACTGGCAGTTGATTGGGCAAGGTAACTCGTTCTGGTAGAGCGCCTTATTATCGCGAGAGGTGGCGGCGAAGGTGATCCGGTTCTTGCTGGTGATGTCATAGTCCAGGCGACCGTAAAACGTGAGATATGGGTTCTGCACCGGCGTCACTTGAAAGTAGTTGTTCGCTAGCCCGGGTTGATTCGGCGAAGGATAGTAGGCCTGCAGGCCATTGGCTACCGGATCAATCGTCGGAATCTTATTGCCGGGGAAGGCGCGTCGGCAGGGCTGCCCGTTAACCGTTGTCAGTGTCGATTGGTCGAAGATCTGGTTCGTTAAGATCACTGTGCCATCGCACGGATTGATCTGCTGATTATTATTCGCGTCGAGTGCCGGGCCTCCAAGTACCTGAGAGAAGTCTCCTCCGCGTTCGGCCAGCGTAGGCACCGTTACAAATTCCGGAGTAGACGTGTTTGAGATCGTCTTCTCGGTGTTGAAGTAGAAGAACATCTTATTCTTGAGGATTGGCCCGCCGATTGAGCCACCGAAAACATGCACGTGCAGAGGCGGAATCTGGGTGTTGGGAGCGTCAAAGTAGCTCCGTGCATCCAGCTCATTGTTCTGAAGATACTCGTAGCCAGATCCGTGAAACGTGTTCGTGCCGCTTTTGGTGATTTGATTGAACACCGCTCCACCGATGCCGTATTGGGCCGAAAATGTCGATGTCTCGATATTCACTTCCGCCACTGTTTCGAAGGTGTTGGTGTCGGTGTTAGCGCTTTGTGGGAGGGTTACAGAGGCGCCGTCCGCAAGAAAATTCGAGGAGTATGGAAGGGTTCCGTTGATGGATACGCCGATTCCTGGATTTGACGGATCGTCTCCCCCAGATTGCGTCCCCGCTGATCCAGGCAGCAGATTGGTGAAATTCTCCCAGCTCTGGCCTACCTGGGGTAGCTCTCGCATTGTTTTAGCGTCGAATGTCGTTCCCTGGTCGCTGGTCTCGGTCTTCAGGAGTGAGGCGTCGCCGGTGACAACCACCTTCTCTTGGATGGACCCCACGCGAAGCTGGCCGTTTACAGTGATGGTGTTTACCGTAAGCGTAATGGGCCCGCGCTCCAGCTCGGCAAATCCTTGCCTTGAGAACTCGATGTGATAGTGTCCGGGAGGAGTTGAAACGGTGTCGTAAAGGCCGTCTTTGTTGGTCACAAACTGGGTAATCTCACCCGTGTCGATATTTGTTACCAGAACCGTTGCTCCAACAATCACCGCGTTCGAGGTATCGGTGACGGTGCCGCGAATCTCACCGGTCGCTGTGCTCTGCGCACCCGCAACCGTGCCTGCACATACCAGAAGGCAAAGTGCAATCAAACAACCGCATAATTTCCCGAACATATGTAGCCTCTCCTGAATAAAGTCCATCTCTTGCCTCATCCTTTCGTCTCTTCCCGGTGAAGCTCTTATCGCCAGCATCCTGTCTCAACGATGCACCCGGCAATTTCTGAGCAATGCTCTGTACTGAGGCCGCGCAATTCTCGAAAATGCCTCCAAAGCCTTAAAAATCCGGCTGGCGCAAAAGAAAGCGTGACATCCTTCGTAACGGTTAGTTAGTATCTACTCTCAAAGCGATGGGTTGGCAAGTTCTTTTTTCTCCGAGGCCCAAGGGATGCCGTTTTACGGCAAAGCCCAACAACCTCCTCGCTGCAACCGTACGGTACAGACTTGGCGAATTTCCCGTTTCTGATACGCCTGCCCGAATCTGGACCCGTACAAAACCTGAGAACTATTGGGAGCACCGTGAAGCGAACATTGATCCGTGGTCTGGCATTCCGTATCCTGGCGTTTACGCTCTGTCTTTCAACAGCTTCTATTGCCTGGAGCCAGGACGGCATTCCAAAGGCTGCCTGGAAACGCCCGCTGGGACTCCCCCTGGAAAATCCTGGAGTGACGCGCTCCGCCGGCGATATCGATGACGGATACTGGCAGGGTGTTCCCGTCGGTGGCTTTGGCGCCGGGACGTTCTCCCGCAGCTATCGTGGCGATTTCGCTCGCTGGCATGTCAAAGCTGGAGTCCATAAATATGAGCCTGTGTATGCCAATCAGTTCGCCATGTTCCAGCAGTCCGAGGGCGATGCTCACGGCACAGCCCAGGCACTCATGAACGGCCATCCCTCTGATGGCGAGTTGTCCAGTTGGCAATGGGACTATCCGGTCGGAGCGGGCGACTACTATGGGCTCTTCCCGAAGTCATGGTTCGACTACAAGTGGGACAAGTTCCCCGCCCACGTCACACTGGAGCAGTTTTCGCCGGTTCTTCCCAATAACTATCGTGAATCCAGTTACCCCGTCGCCGTGTACCGTTGGCATGCAGAGAATCCCACCAATAAGACGGTCGTCGTTTCGGTGCTTCTTTCCTGGACGAATATGTCAGGTTGGTTCCGTACCTTTACACGCGATTTTAAGGGCGCGCCCAATCAAGGTAACCACAACGACTACGTGAGCGAAAAGATCGGGGATGCGGGAACGATGAAAGGCATCGTCTTCGATAGAAACCGTGTAAGCGATTCACCAAACGAATGGGACGGGCAGTTCGCTATTGCGGCGATGGAGTCGCCAGGCGTGGAAGTCACCTACCAGACCACGTATCAGGCGTCAGGGGACGGCAAAGCAGTTTGGTCGGCGTTCTCGAAAGACGGCAGGTTAGCCAATGACGGGAAATCGTGGGTCAGCGATAAGGAAAAGCTGGCAGGCGCAATCGCTCTGCGCTTCACGCTGCGTCCTGGTGAGAAAAAGGTCGTTCCCATGGTCGTCGCATGGGACTTCCCGGTAATCCAGTTTGGAGAAGGGAGAAAGTGGGACCGCCGTTATACGGATTTTTACGGAACATCTGGCCAGAATGCCTGGAAGATAGCCCGTGACGGTCTGCTCCATGCCGGTGAGTGGAGCGATCAGATCGACAAGTGGCAGGCCCCCTATATCTCCGATGAAAGCAAGCCGCTGTGGTATCGCGGCATGCTTTTCAACGAACTTTATGCGCTCACTGACGGAGGAACGTTTTGGGGGCGCCAGATAGGCTCTGACGCGAAGACCAAGCCCAGTTTCGCACTGCTCGAATGCTTTGATTACGCCTACTATGGCACGCTCGACGTTCGTTTTTATGCATCTCTTCCGCTATTGAAGTTCTGGCCGGACATCGATAAACAGGTATTGCGAGAATTTTCCGATACCGTCCCCAAAGAATGGCCGGAACAAGGGCTTTGGGTATGGAAGTCCCAGCAGGACGGCGTACCCATTACGCACAAGCGCAAGAAGATCGGCGCGGTACCTCACGATCTGGGTGTGCCGGAAGGTGATCCCTTCATCGCCGTCAATGAACCGGGCTGGCAGGATACCAACGACTGGAAAGACCTCAACTCCAAATTCGTACTGATGGTCTATCGAGACTACGTTCTTACTGGTCGTACTGACACCGCATTCCTCCGCGAAACCTGGCCTGCGGTCAAAGACGCGATCGAATATCTTCGCCAGTTCGATCATGGCGGTGGTGTTCCCGAAAACAGCGGTTATCCCGATCAAACCTATGATGACTGGGTGGTTCGTGGGGTGAGCGCCTATTCAGGTGGCCTGTGGCTCGCTGCCCTGCGCGCTGGAGAAGAGTCGGCGCGCGCTCTCGGCGATACAAAAACAGCGGCGGAGTATCACGCCCTCTTTCTAAAGGGGCAGAAGACCTATGTGTCCCAGCTATGGAATGGCGAATACTTCCGCTACGACACTAGCAGCGAATCCAAAGATGACATCCAGGCCGATCAACTTGCCGGGCAATGGTATGCCAACCTCACCGGTCTTGGTGACATCGTGCCGCATGAGATGCAGCTCTCGGCGGCGAAGAAAATCTTCGACTTCAACGTGATGAAGTTTGGTCATGGCGAGATGGGAGCGGCCAATGGTATGGCGGCAGATGGCTCCATTCTCACAAATGCAGAGGCCAAAGAGGTCTGGGTGGGAACGACTCTTGGGTATGCCGGCTTGCTAATGAGCGAAGGGATGAAAGATGAGGCCTGGAAGACTACTGAGGGGCTTTATCACGTGATCTACGAAAGCAAAGGCTACTGGTTTCGGACGCCCGAAGCATGGGACATCACCGGAAACTTCCGGGCCGGAATGTACATGCGCCCAACGGCGATCTGGGCTCTGGAAATGACTCCAGCAAGAGAAAAATAGACGCTTCAGTCACCCCGAATCGAGGTTGAACGTACATGCAGCAAAAATTGCGTACCCTTTCACTACGAAATCCAGCAATGTGGCTGTTCATACTCCTGCTTGTCTGTGTGACTACCGTCAGAGCGGCGGTCCCGGAGCAGGGAACTTCAAAGTTCCGGGTTATTGCGCTCGCCGAATCGGGTGGACTTCACCAACCATTCGTCGATGCGGCGAAAGTCTGGCTCAACAAGCTGGCATCTGAGAATAACTTCACTGTCGATTACATCGAAAATACCGATAAGATCGACGACGCATTTCTATCCAAATATCAGCTGTTTATCCAGCTCAACTACCCTCCATACAATTGGACGCCTACGGCTCAGGCTGCCTTTGTAAAGTACATCGAAGAAGGCAGGGGAGGGTGGATTGGATTCCACCACGCCACGCTGCTCGGCGAATTTGACGGCTTCCAAATGTGGCCCTGGTTCTCCAACTTCATGGGGGGCATTCGCTTCACGGGATATATTTCGACCTTTGCCGATGGAACGGTGACTGTTGAAGACAACTCTCACCCATCCATGAAAGGCGTTAAAACCCCGTTTCTTATCAGCCAGGAGGAATGGTACACATGGGACAAATCTCCTCGCCCTAATGTTCATGTGCTGGCCAGCGTAGACGAAAACACCTATGCGCCCAACACGAAGACCAAGATGGGGGATCACCCTGTTATCTGGACAAACGAACACTATAAGGCTAGAAATATCTATATTTTTATGGGGCACCACCCGGATCTGTTTCAGAATCCGGCTTTCACGACAATCTTCAAAAACTCCATTTTCTGGGCAGCTCAGCGATAGTACTTTCGTTGGTAGCAGCGCGACTCTCGATGGCTGCTACCGAGCGCCAGGTTCGGCTTCGACAAGTACGCGAACGGCGGGGGCGACCACAAGGAATAACTCTGCGTGCGGTGCGGTGCTTCCTTCCACCCTTGCAAGCTGTCCTTTGCGTTGTTCCAGCGTGACAGGATGCCTCAATTCAATAGAATCGAGTGCCGCCAGGCCCAGAGTTCCCAGCACCGAAAGGCTCTGGGACAGTGGAACGAGCCGCTGACGCAATATGGAGACAGACAGATAAGGCTCCAATAGTGCGTCGTTATCACGCCATTGGATAAACCACTTCCGCAACTCCGGTCGCGCAGACGGATCGTAAACTGCACGCTGTGCTAGTGCATTGATCCGTCTCGCCGAATCACTCTCCGGTGAGACCGCATCCACCAAGTGATTCAGCGGGGCCTCGCCATCATATCCCTGCGTCTTTTCGCGATCATATTCCTTGACCGGTTCGACAGCCATAGCCAGTGTTTCCAATAATTGGGGCGGCATATCATCGCCTTCTATGCGACCCAGCATTCTGCGGCTACTGGCTTGGTGTTCCAGTCCGAGCCACTCCAGATTGCGATTGAGCACAGCCACGCGGCGATACATGGAGGTAACATCGGTCACCGACGCTGGAGACCATAGCCGTTCAGCAATGGCCCCGAGCCGTGGCCACAGCCGATTATCCAGGTTCTCCGGTGTAACGTATTCCGCCCATTGTGCGGCTTCTCCGCCAATGATGTTCGACTTCTCTTCTGAGGAGAGGGCTGCACTTTTGCCTGATAGTGGATCAACGGCATAGTGCTGGGATGCAGGGTACATCAGATCGAGATAGTAGCCCGCCGACAGTACTGTCCTATAACCCATCCTCGCAGCATCCGCCAGCGACCCTGCGCCGCGCCAGGATTGAATGAGCGAATCCTTTGGTAGACCTCCATCCAGAATCTCGTCCCATCCTTCCATCTCCTTACCGTGTCTGCGGACGATCTCCTGCACGCGTTTTGTAAAGTACGTCTGCAGGGCATGATTGTCTTTGATGTTGTGTGCGCGCATCCATGTCTGGATAGATGTGTCGTTGTCCCAATACTTGCCATCTACCTCATCGCCGCCGATATGAAAATACCGGTCGGGGAAAAGGCTCTCCATTTCACCAAAGACAGTGTCGAGCAGCTCGTAGGTCGCTTCCTGCGTGGGGTCAAAGGGTGGGCGCACGGTGTCATACTCTGATCGAACCAGTCCCTGGGGCGCAGGACCAGAGGCCAGGAGAGGATAGGCGACCAGCCAGCTCACTGCGTGACCGGGGACATCAAACTCTGGAACCACACGTACGCCGCGGTCGCGCGCATACGCGATCAGATCGCGCACCTGGTCTTGGGTATAGAAAAGTCCATCGGAGGCTAGGCCAGTCAATTTAGGGCTGCTTTTGCTCTCTACACGAAATCCTTCATCGTCGGAAAGGTGCAGATGCAAAACGTTCAGCTTGACCGCAGCCATTCCGTCGATGTTTCGCTCAATGGCTCCGAGCGGCATGAAATGCCGTGATACGTCGATCATCAAGCCACGCCAGGCGAAGCGAGGGGTGTCGTCAATCTGAAGGACAGGGAGAACCCAGCCCTGTGGTTTCGGTTCAACCAACTGCTGCACGGTTTCCAGGCCATGCATAATCCCCAGAGGATTTGCAGCCGTTAATTCAATACCTCTCTGGCTGATGACCAGATGATAACTTTCGTCCTCTTCCAGAGCCTGAACACGAAGTCCTGGACCAGCACAGCGGATAACAAAGTGCGGTCCAGCGGGAACTCCAGAAAAGTGGTGATCGAAAGGAACTCCGGTACGTAGAGAGAGGTTTTGCAGAAACCGCGTCAGTGCGTGGTTAACCCGCTCGTCTCCGCCAGTAAGTTCGATTTGCGGTGTATGCCCCAGAACAAGAAATCCCTCTTGCTGCGTCACATGCGAAGGCCAGGGCATAAGGTTCAGTTCTGCCGCCCTGCCAGGCAATACGGCACTCAGAAAGAGGGCTGCCACCATTAATCTTTTTATTTCACTGTATAGACTCAAGGCTCTATTCCTAAGGAAGTGGTTTGACGACTACGGAAAACAGGCCAGCTCACGTACTGAGCTGGCCCGCTTATTGCTGAACCCACAATATAGATGATTGGGATCATCGATGTTTCTCTACGGATTCGTCCAGTACTGATTGAATCCAATATAGTCGGAAGGCATTGCTGCCAGGAGTTTCCGGCGCAGCTCCAGTATGTCGACCGAGCCGAGCGTACTATAGAGAACTTTGCCATTTGGGCCAAGTAGCACCGTGTAGGGCACGGCAGACTGCCACTTCGGGTCGAACGCTGCTTGCAGCGCAGCTGTATCGTCAGAGCCAAACAACAGGTTGCGGCTTGTGGCATGTTTCTTCTGAAGTAGCCGCAGGACGCTGGCCTTCTCATCCGGCATATTCGCAGATACGGTCACCAGATTGAAGCCGCGGTCGCTGTACATGCGGAACGTATCCTGCAAATCCGAGAACTCTGCTACACAGGAGCCGCACCAGGTGGCCCAAAAGCTCACCAGCGTGAAATTGTCACCCGCATTGGCGCGTAGCTTCTTCAGGCCCTGCGCGTCCACTAGGTCCACACTGACAGGTTGCGCTTCCAGCTTTTGGTCGTATGACTCACGGAGCGATTCTTTCTCCTGCCACTTCGTCGAGCATCCGAAGACCCCTGTGTGGGTTACTGGGACTGGCTTATTAGAGAGCAACGCTTCAATCGCATTGCGTGCATCCTGCGTCTTCACCATCTCGATGCGATAGCTGTTATCCATACGGCCTTCATAGCGAAGGTGGCGATCTTTATCGAAGATGAACACATGTGGTGTAGCCTGCGGACCGTATGCACGGGTCACAGCCTGGGTTGCGCCATCGTACAGGTAAGGGTAGCGGAGATGCTTGTACTGCACGCGGGCTTTCATCTCATTGAGCGTGTCGCCGGCATCGGAAGAATCGAGTTCCTCGATGGTGGTCGCCTTCGGATCGTTGCCCTGGATCGCAACGACTGCCACGCCGCGCTTCCCGTAATCTTCATAGAGTTGTTCGATGCGGTGCTCATACATCTGGGCAATCGGGCAGTGGTCGCAAGTAAAGACCACGACAAGAACAGGGCTACTCGCATAGTCGCTCAGTTGGTGGTTTTTCCCGTCTACCCCCGGGAGAGCAAAATTCGGGGCGGGCGAACCCAGAGCAAGGATGGGATGTGGCGTTTCTCCCCGCAGGGCTAGCGACATCAGTGAGATCAGGGCAAACGTAAACAGCTTCTGCATCGTATTTCTCCCTGCAGCGGCCCACGATGAACCGCGGTTACGCGAGTTTTCTCGCAAAGGTAATTTCCTGCACCATATCCCGATCGACGTCACCCTCTTTTTCGTACTCGACGGCAAGCAAACCGCGGAAATTTTGGCGGTGCAGTTCCTGCATGACTTCTGGAATTCTTGAGGCCCCGGTGCCTAACAGCACATTCACCTCGCCGCCTCTTGCTCTGACATCTTTCAAATGCACCATCCGCAGGCGAGGTGCGAGCTTGCGAATGGCATCGGCCGGGTCATAGCCACAGGATGCGAAATGGCCGGTATCCGCTGTCGCTCCCATGGTGGGAGACAACGTCGAAAGGGCATTCAGCACATCCTCCGGGCTCTCGTATGCGAACTTAACATTTGGGAAGAAATGGTTGTGAATGCCGAAAGTCAGCCCTTCCTGTGTCAGGCGCTGATCGATTCGGTTCAGAATGCTTCCAGTCGCATCGCCGGTGATATTGCTGCAACCCAGCAGCTTCGCGAAGCGAACCGCATTTTCAATATCCTGGTTATCTTTAAGAGTGGCGGAATAATAGGACACACAACGGATACCGGCACGGTCCAGCTTTTCTCGTGTCGTGCGGAACAACTGATCTTGCGGATGATTCATCAGCATGAACTCGCCGCGCGACATCTCTATCTCGCGAATGTGCAGCGCGTTCAGTTGGATAATCATGTCGTCGACAGAAAGACCGTGATAGCTATACGTGCCTACCCCAATGTTTAGCCTGCTGAGAGCAAAAAGTGGAGCGGCGATGCTGACCAGGCCGCTAACCGCGGCAAACTTCACAAAACTCCTGCGCGTCGTCATGAAGGGGTCACCTTTTGCCTATTCCTTTACGGCTAGCAGTTTATAACGTTCTCTAACAAAGTCGCCATGCCAGCAAGTTGACCACATAACAAAACAGGCTGTCAAAAATAGCGGAAAGAGATAATTCCCTGGCACCTGCTATCTATGATCAGTCTCTTTGATTTAGGCCTGAATTCAGATGGCGGGCTGTGGGAGCAGAACTCCGGGGATTGCATCCAAGGCTAAAGAGATCGCACCCCACAGTACGGCGCGATTGCCCGGGGCGCTGGCGCCGACCTTAGTGACGGCGAACTCGTCGCCCTCCAGCTGTTTCCGCACTAAATCGATCAATGCAGGGTGGCTGCCAATTTCTCCGCCCAGGAGAATCAAGCCAGGGTTCAGAATAAGCGACAGATTCACGATAATGTCCGCCACAATCTCTGCACGCTGACGGACGATCTTTTCCGCGCGGACATCCCCAGCCTGGGCCAAATTTAGGATACCCATCGCGTCTATCTCTCTGCCGGTCCTGGAAGTCTTCCCGCTCTCCTCTTGCCAGCTCTTCAGGATTCCCGAACTTGTCAGTACCATCTCCAATTCACCGAACTCGTGGATGGTTGGCTGTCTACGCGAGATGGAAGGCAGGCGGAGATAGGCGATTTCACCGGCAGACCATTGCGAGCCGTGATGAATCCTGCCTCCCAGGAAGATGCCCGCGCCTACATTTGTGCCGATTTTCATGAAAACGAAGTTTTTCTCGGACTGCGCGGCTCCGCAATAATGCTCACCCAGGGCGGCCAGATTCATATCGTTTTCCACGATGACCAGGCAGTTGGCTATCTTACTGAGCATGGCGCGCAAAGGCACGGAGCGCCAGCCTTCCAGCGTGCTGATCGACAGGACGCTGCCCTCTTCGACATTCGTAATCGCAGGCACACCAACGACCATCGCCAGCAGCTGTGCCCGGGTCTTTTTTTGTTTTCGGAGAAGAATTTTCAGCTCTTCTCCGATATAGCCACAGATGGCATCAGGAGTGGTCTTCCGCTTTGCCAGAGAGAGTTTTTGGGTTTCGAGTTCGCTGCCATTCAGGTCAGTGAGGAGAAGCAAAATGCTCTCTGCGGAGATTTCCACGGCAAGCAGGCAGCCCCGCTCCGCTCTGAAGCGGATCATGTCAGGGGGGCGTCCTCCATTGGATTCTCCCTCTCCCAGTGGCTCGACAAGACCCTCCGACAGAAGGTCTTTGACTACATTGGTGACAGTCGGAGCGCTTAGATTGGAGGCACGGACAAGGTCCGCCCTCGAGCACGAACCGCATTCGCGCAGCAGCTTTAGAATGCCATGCGCATTCGCATGGCGCAGGACGGAAGGTCTACCAATTGGAATCGACTTTTTCTTCACTTAGTTCCGGGGAGAATAAAGTTCTCAGGGTTACTATATGCCAGTCATGACGCACAGTCATCCGGAATTTGTGTAGCTGATCCCTTCTTCCACAAACTTTCCTTGTGCAAAGAAGCTCTTGCTTTATGCTTCCTTACAAAGGATACTAAATAACCATTAGGAAGTATATGGATCCGACATCCGGAATGGAGCGATTTTGTGGCTCTGCTTCATCTCATCTGGATCGGTCTCCCATGTATCGTCAGCATTTTGTAAGGCCACTCAAGGCGGTTCGTGACATCAGTCTTGGATCATGCAAGCTATTCTTATGCATCCCTGAAGAATAGAAGCTATCTGTGGTGATTTTTGGATTGAGGAATGGAATGGGAGAAGTGAATCAACAAGGACCACGCTGGATCGCAGGCATTGAGCCCTCTAAGGAACTACTTGCGGCCAATGGCACACAGATACTCGAGATCGAGTGCCGGGATCAGCCTCATCGGCTTCACGACCTGATCCAGGCTTATCGTGGCGATTCCGCACTTCGCACCGAGTTGAGGAAGTTCCGCGATTTGGCAGCGAAGAAGGGGCCAATTCTCTTTATAGGTATGGGCGCTTCCTTCTGTTCTTCAATCAGCGGATCAGTTCTCCTTGAGACACATGGAAGATCTTCGTTTTCAGTAGACGCAGGGGAGTGGCTGCACTATGCGCGACCGACATGGGATGATGCGGCATTGTCCGTGCTTCTCACCACATCCGGTGAGAGTGCAGAGTTGGTAGAGCTCTTCAAGCTTGGCGGCGAAAGAGCACTCGGCCTAATCTGCAATAACCCCGCAAGTACCTGCTGGAAGTTGGCTCAAAATAGACTCCCAATTCTGGCCGGTCCAGAGTACGGCAACGCGACGAAGACCTACACCAATGCCACGGCGGCTTCCATTATTCTTGCTTCCGAAATTCTTGGCCGTTCCTGGGAGGAAGAGGCCGAGCGTGCGGCCGAGATCTTTGCAGCAAATCTCGATCCCGTCTTCGCGCTCCGCAGTGAACTGGAAGCGTTCTGCAGGGGCGCAGCCAATATAGAGATTGTGGGCCGAGGCGCGGCCTACGGTGGCGCCATCATGAGCGCACTCTGTATTCGCGAGATGAGCGGTCACAGGGCTGCAGCACATACCGGCGCGGGATTTCGGCATGGTCCCAACCTGGATGTGGACGCATCCCACGTAGCGATCATCTTTGCTCTGGGGCGAGTTGCAGAACTCGGGGTCAAACTCGCAAAGGAGTGCAATCGTCGCGGCGGTAAGGTTGTCCTTGTCGCTACAGAAGACCATGAGGCGACGGACAAGTTGTTTCCGGTCCGGATTGATCCGGTGCCTGAGCCATGGGAAGGCATTACCTCACTTCTGGTACCGCAAGCGCTCACTCTGGGCATGGTGGAAAGAACAGGATGTCGGCTGCCACCTCGGTTTCAATACGGTGTGATGGAACAGTAATACAAGTATCTTTGCTAACGAAGAGGAAACCTTGTCCGATATAGGAATCGCTGTACAAACACAGATCCGTCGAAGTTTTATCTGGAAAGTGTCCTTTATCGCCGGACTGGGAGGCATCCTCTACGGTTTTGACATGGGCATTATCGCCGCTGCATTGATCTTTGTGCGCGAATCCTTCTCGCTCTCCACGCGCATGGAAGAGGTCGTGGTAAGCGTCGTACTTGTCGGCGCGATGTCCGGTGCAATCGCGGGAGGCAGTATTGCTGACCGCATCGGCAGACGTGCCACGCTGCTCTGGGGCGGCGGCATCTTCCTTGTTGCTTCACTCCTCGCTCCCGCATCGCCCAATGCAGCCACGCTGATCGTGGCCCGCGCGTTTCTGGGCGTTGCCATCGGCTTTACCTCCGTTACTGCACCCGTCTATATCTCCGAGTTGGCACCGCCACAATCGCGTGGAACGCTCATTGGGCTATATCAATTCGCGCTCACAGTAGGGATCGCGTTGGCCGACCTGGTGGGTTATTGGTTGGCCGGACAACATGCGTGGCGACTGATGTTTGGCCTTGGAGCCGTGCCGGCGGTACTGTTCGTTGTGCTGCTCCTCACTCTTCCAGAGAGCCCTCGGTGGCTTTTTGCGCAGAATCGGGTTGCTGAGGCACAGTCTGTGCTGAGTGCCTTTACGGATGAAGCTGGTGCCCGATTGTTGGTCGAAGATATTCGCTCCGCTTTGCAACTTAAGGTAGAAAAACGCTGGAGCGCGCTTTGGAGTCCCGCGGTTCGCTACTATCTCTTGATCGCGGTTGGTTTCACCGTTCTGCAGCAGGTCACCGGTATCAACACCATCATCTATTACGGGCCGCAGATATTTGCTCTCGCCGGTATTACATCGAACAGGAGCGCAATCTTCGCCACTCTGTTGGTTGCTGTAACCAATGTGCTGGCCACGATCATTGCTCTGGTATTGGTCGACCGGGTGGGGCGCAAGCCACTGCTCTACGCGGGTGTCAGCGGCATGACCGTCTCGCTCTTTTTACTCGCCTATTCGTTTCACAATCCGGCGGCGTTCGGGGCATTGCCCGGTGTCATTGCGACCATCTGCCTGATGGTCTACATCACCTGCTTCGCGTTCAGCATGGGACCTATTGCCTGGATTCTTGTCTCCGAGGTCTTTCCTCTGCAGTTGCGCGGTCGTGGTGTTGCAGCAGCATCGCTCGGCTCCGGAGCCGCTAATTTTGTAGTCTCGATTACATTTTTATCTCTCATCAAAACCGCGGGCAATACATTCACTTTCGTTATCTACGGAGTGTTCTGTATAGTTACGCTGCTTTTTGTACGCTTCATCGTCCCGGAAACAAAGGGGCGCGAGCTGGAGAGCATCAGTTCCGGACACAATGCAATTGCGTCATAAATGAACCACGCAAGAGAAACCTTGATCATGCAAAACCGTTTACAAGAGGCCACTTCAGGAATGACGCCACGACAGATCCACAGCACCATCTCCGTAAAGCAGAACTCTACAGCAACGGAGGATACCGGCTACGTCGTCGGCGTAGACCTCGGAGCAACCAATCTGCGCCTGGCGCTGGCCGACACGTCTGGCGTCGTCATAGCGAAGTGGGGTTGCTCGACTGTCGGCGTCCGCGATGCAGATGAGGTCATCATGCTCGTTAAGAACGGTGTGGAATCGCTTCTAGAACAGGTTTCTGCGCCCCGCCACGCATTGAAGGCAGTTGCCGCCGGTGCGCCCGGTATTACTGATGTCGACGCAGGGATCGTGATCGCAACCTCATATCTCATGGGATGGCGAGACGTTCCTCTGCGCGCCCTGCTTGAAGACGCATTCAATGCGCCGGCTGCTGTGGACAACGACGTAAACCTTGCTGCCCTCGGAGAAAGCTGGACTGGAGCCGCAAAAGGAGCACGAGATTTCGTGTTTCTTGCGATTGGAACTGGCATCGGCGCAAGCGTCATAGTGAACGGCAGTTCCTATCGTGGAAGAGATTGGGCTGCTGGCGAAATTGGTTACATGCTTGTGCCTGGCACACCGACCATTCCTGGGAATCACGGTGAACCCGGAGCCCTCGAGAGCGTCATTGGCGGAGAAGGCATCAAGACACAATGGCAGAAACTCTGGAGTGCTAAAGGTACTGCATTGCCGAAAGATCTGACTGCAACTCAAATCTTCGACCATGCGCTTGCGGGAGACGCGCTCGCACAGACCATCCTCGAGCAAACCGCTCGTATGCTGTCGTATGCGATCTACAACATGGCTCTGGTGCTGAACTGCCCTCTCTTTGTCCTGGGCGGAGGTGTAGGTATGCACCCGGCACTCTGCAGCGAGACGCAAAAAATGTTGGGGCAGTTGAATATGCGAAGCGAGCCGCAACTGATGCGCAGTGCCTTGGGAACGGACGCTCAACTGATGGGGGCCCTTCGACTCGCACTAGATACTGTAAATTCTCGCCCGGGGCTTTTTGCAAGCGAAGGATCCAGTCGAGAATAGCTCTCGCCCCACTCTAAATCGCATCGAGGTAGTTACATCTTTCATAGTTAGTACAGGTTTGCTCGGCATCATCATGTCGAGCAAACTTGTACTACTTGCTCGCGAGCTTGCCTCGAATGACGATGATAGAAGCCGGTGGCAGCTCGTATTTTGTCGCTTTACCCGTCTCCAGCTCACGCGTCGCGATGGGACCATCTGGATCCGCGTGATCGCCTGTCTTAATGTTTGCTGGTGTGTCCGCGGCTAATGGTAGATGGGCATTGAAATCGCGCTGAACGGTATTCCAGTGATATTGCCCACTGCCAAAAACGGCTTCATGAACCCGTCCTGTGAAGTAGCTTTCGCTCTTGCTTTGCAGGTTTTGAAACACGAGATTTAGGCTGTGGCTTGTGTGTTGGTCTTTATTGATCAGCATGACGGACCATTCCCCATCGGGCCGTTCTACCGCATAAGCCGTCACAATTTGGTGTCCGGCGCCATCGTCAATGTCAGCCGCCGCAGGGAAGAGCGTATGTGTGCCACCGTCATGTTGGAGCCACTCGCGGTTAATCATCTGGCTGGCAAAGAACTGGGAGAGCGGTTGTTCGATTTGATTCTCGGACCCCACCTTGAACATGCCAAAAGTGCCTGGGGAATCATTGCAGCCACGTTCCATTGCGAGCGGTAGGTAATGAAAGTAGTAGACCTGGTTGCCCCCGGTGCTGAGATACGAACCGATATAGTCGGCCAGCCAGAGACCGCCAAAGATATCCATGTAGGTCTCGCTGGTAGCTGAGGAAAGGTTTGATTCCGTGAGATAAATGGGCAGCTCAGGCTGCAGCCCGTCATCGCGCCAGACCTTCATGATGTGGCCGATAAGCCCGGGCTCTTCGTAAAGACTGGCCCAGTTGATGCGGCACGGATCGTAGGGGTAGTGCTCGAAGGAGAAGAACTGCAGGTCCTGCAGGCGCCGGTGCTGCTTGAGATAGTCCAGAAAGCGACCGAGCCATGAGGTCCTCCCCTGCGCGTCGGGCCAGACTTCGATGTCTTGAGTCGAACCTTGAAAGGATGGCCCGCCAAGTTTGAGGGTCGGATCGACCTTGTGGAGCGCTGTGGCATATTGCAGATAAAGTGCTGCGTAGTCCTCGGGCAGCATGTACTGGCCATCCGCTTCCTCGCCCATCTCGACCGTGGAAATAGGGTACTTGTGACTCTCGAGATATCGAATCTCAGCCGCAGCATTGTCGGGAGTGTCATACAACATCGCAATAGGCATCATCGCGGGTAGGCTCTGTGTGATGCCGCTCTGAAAGAAGAGGTCGAAGCCGACTTGCGCTTCCTTGCTATTCACATGGCTATCGGGAGTGTGCCAGGGATCGACCGAGGAACTGAAGGTTGCGGTCTGCTCCTGATCGGCAGTGTGGCGTAGCACATCGTGGAATAAACCGTCATTCGAGGTCGTTCCAAGATAAAGTTCACGAATTGCGTAACCGACACAGTTGCGTATATCGCTGGCGCCGTGGTCATCACAGGTGTTTGAGGACTGCGTCATCCAAATGCGGATATAACGAACGGCTGTCGCCGCTTCGGTCAGATGCAGGAGTGCCGTGCCGCCTGCGCCGTTGGTGATCTCGCCTTGGGAAAATGTATTCCAGACACCTCGCTTGGGGGCGTGAATGGGATCGGTGCCGATGCCAGTCCAATACTGGATAAGATAGTTTTTCGCGTAGGGTTCGGCCCACACAATCTTCAGCGTGTCGATGAGTGTGTCGTTCGCCAGGTCGAGGATGACCCACTGCGGATGAAGTGCGTCGCTTTCTCCGGTAAAGTGGCTCGTGAGGTAGGGATTGCTCTTCCAGTAGGTGCTTTCATCGCCGTCGGTCAGCCGCGAATAGCCTGTGTTACCGGTGCCGTCGTTGCGTGTTACACCGCGATGCGGGAGTGCATAGCCAAAAGAGTAGCGGATGAACTTGGTCGAGTTAACAGAGCCGGTGAAGTAGCCTTTGCCGGCAGGATCGCTCCACGTGCCCTCAGGGTTCCAGTGCCAGGCTTCGACGGCAAGGTCGGTGTTCTGGCGATAGGTGACTGGCTGCCATCCGGCTGCAAAGACCTGGTCCAAAGTGGTTTTTGTGAAGTCCTTGTCGATAGACCCGACGGGGATGCGATCGACGCCTGAGCCGAGCGATTCCCTGGGGACGAAATGATTGACGGCGTGGTCTGGGGTGATATCGACGAGAACGGTCTGCGCGTTGAGCAGCCCTAACGACATCAAGCTGCACACGGTTAGCAGCAGGCCATTGCGGCAACGGGAGCGACTCGTGAGGTCCACCGAGGATAAAGGTTGGTTCGGCATGGTCGAATCTGTTATACACAGGTATTGACAGGATATTCAATCGTTTTAATACAATCGCCCCTCGCGAGGCTGTACGAAGTTCATGAAGGTGGTTCTCTATTTACTATGGGGAATCGTTTAGAACGTGCATAATCGATAACACATTGTTTTGAAGGTGGGTTTAAAGAGATGCCGGAACGCAAATCTAAATCGGCACGTGTCACCCTTGTCGATGTCGCGCGTAAAAGCGGCTTCTCGCCGTCCACTGTGTCCATCGTGTTGAGCGAAGCCCCGCTTTCGCGCTACGTTGCGGCTCAGACGAAGGAGCGGATTCGTAAGACCGCTCAAGCGCTGGGCTATCGCCCGGATATCTTCGCGCGCTCCTTGCGCAGCCGCCACAGCAACACCATCGGTGTGCTGGTATTCGATATCTCCGATCCATTCTGCGTATTCATCTTAAAGGGTATCGAGAAAACGCTTCATCCAACGCAGTATTTGCCTATCCTGATGGATGCACATCATGAACGGAAGCAGTTTGAGCGCTATCTCGACTTGTTGATGGAGCGTCGCGTAGAGGCACTGATCGTGGTGGCGAACTGGCTCTTCGACGAGGGGAAATCACTCGCAGGGCTGAGGGAAAAGAAGATGCCCCTCGTAGTGGTGGGGCAGGACGTGTCGAAGAAGCATATTGGCTCCGTCACTGTGGACAACGAGGCAGGTGGCTATGAGGCCATGAAGCATCTTTACGAATTTGGTCACAGGCAAATCGCCGTCATTCGTGGACCGGCGAAGCTGAGCGATAGCCAGCTCCGCTGGGACGGAATGCAGCGTTTTGCGTCAGAGTATGGTTTACGGCTCGATCCACGTCGAATTCGTCAACTTTCTGACACCCTCGACCCTATCTCGGGATTTGAAGGTGGCGTGCAACTCACCGAAGAGCTGATTCGCTCAAGATTAAAGTTCACGGGGCTCGTAGCGTTTGACGATTTGACGGCGCTAGGTGCGGTGCGGGCTTTGGCTCGCACAGGCCGTTCGGCCCCGCAGGATTGCTCTGTTATCGGCTTCGACGATGTACCGCTGGCCGCGTTGAGTACGCCCGGTCTCACCACAATTCGTCAGCCGATGGAAGAGATGGGAAGCCTGGCCACCCGACGTGTGCTCGATGTCTTGCGAGAGGCGGACGAATCGCGCGAAGTCACGCCGGATCTTCAACTTCTGCCTCCATCGCTGGTGCTGCGCGACTCGACTGCAAGACCCAGCTAAATATTTCTTTCTTGACTTTCTCTTTGGGACAAGATATCTACACATATTAACTTATATTCAATCGATTTAATATCCCATCTGTGCGAGGGATCTTTTGATCGACGTAGCAGAATAGCAAGTCTGTCACGACAACTTTGCAGATTTATGGAGACCCTATGTCGCTTGCCATATTGTCAAGATGTACAGCACGTTGTTTCGGTTGTGGAATGCTTCTTGTCGCACTTCTGCTCGCAAGCTGTTCTCATCCACTGGTCGCTCAGGAAGTCACAGGCACAATTCTGGGCATAGTGACTGACAGCTCCGGCGCCGTAGTGCCCGGAGCCAAGGTGACGATCAAAAACACGGATCGCAACGCTGTGGAGCGTACGGCGAAGACCAGCAAAGAGGGCGAATACTCCGCGCCTCTGCTCCCGATTGGACACTATTCGGTTACGGTCGAGACTTCCGGCTTCAAGAAGACAACACAGACGGACATCATCCTGAACGTCAATGACAGGCGCAGTGTGACTGTCGTGCTTGAAGTGGGAAGCGATTCCGAAACGGTAACGGTGGAGGCCAATGCTCTCCAGGTGAACTCTGAATCCGATGCGGCGACGGGATTGATCACTGGCACGCAGGTTCGGGAGCTGGCTCTGCAAAGCCGCAATTATGAAGAACTGGTGCAGTTGATGCCTGGGGTTAGCGCCGATATCGGCGATGCGCTCTACGCAGGTGTCAGCGCTCCGAACGGCAACACGAACGAGACGGCGTTCTCGTTGAATGGCAGTTTCGGCTCGTCCAATAGCTGGACAGTCGATGGTGCCGACAACGTCGATCGCGGTGGCAACTTTTCTCTGCTGAACTATCCCAGCGTTGACGCCATTGACGAATTCAAAGTTCTGCGTGGTAACTACAGTGCTGAATATGGCCGTAGCGCCGGCGGTGTTATTAACGTCATTACGCGTTCCGGAAAATCGAAGTTCCACGGCGGCGTCTACGAGTTTTTCCGCAATAACGTACTCGATGCGAATGACTGGGGCAACAAACAGCAATCGCCTGTTGCTCCCCGTACGCCCTTCCGCTACAACGACTTTGGCTGGACGCTCGGTGGCCCGGTCTTCATTCCTCATATCTACAACACGGAGCGCAATAAGACGTTTTTCTTCTACTCCGAGGAACTGCGCCGCGTAATACAACAGAATCCGGTAACAGGAGTCGTGCCCGACGCAAATGAGCGGGCGGGAAACTTCGAAGATCCGGTCTGTAGTGTTAATCCAACGGGTACCGGATCGTGCCCGGGACAGGTGATTACGAATATAAGCAGTATCGGCGCTATCAACCCTGCTGCTGCTGCGTATCTCAAAGATATATATTCGCATCTGCCGTTGCCGTCCGACTCGACCTCGGATCTTCTCTTCGCGAACGAGGGGAACGTCTTCAACTTCCAGCAGGAGATCGGCCGCATCGACCACACTTTTAACTCGAAGCTCTCCGGGTTCGTGCGCTACATGCAGGATTCGATTCCGACGGTCGAAGGTGGTGGTCTGTTCAACGGAAACCCATTACCAAACGTTACGCAGACTTCCACAGACTCACCAGGGCAGAACGTGGCCGCCAATCTGACATGGGTCATTACTCCGACCTTGGTCAACGAAGTGGAGTATGCGTGGTCGTCTGGCGCGATCAAGAGTCATAACTCGGGCCAACTCGCCGCGACCAACTCACCGGATGTGGTGGGCGCTATCACACTGCCCTTCCAGGAGACGCTTAACCGCATCCCAAGCATCGCCTATGGCGTTTCTAATGCAAGCTTCTTCGGGTTTGGTACGTACGGGGATTTCAATAAGAATAATGCCATCTTCGATAATCTGACAAAGACTGTGGGCAAACACAGCCTGAAGTTTGGCTTCTCCTATAACCACTATGAGAAGTCCGAGAACTCGGGCGGGAACAATGCGGGGACCTTTAACTTTGCCTACACCCCGTACACAGATCCAAACACGAATCCAAAGGCTGAGTTCGAACAGGAATTTGCAATGTTCCTCTTGGGGCAGCCCTCCCAGTTTACGCAGTTGGCAAACGACTTCAGGGCGGTCATCTTCCAGAACCAGTTTGAGTTTTATGGTCAGGATGCGTATAAACCAATCCCGAACCTGACAGTGAGCTATGGGTTGCGGTATTCGATCTTTCGTCAGCCAACGGATGGTAATGGGCGAGCAACCAACTTTGCCCCTACGCGCTACAACGCAACGAATGCTCCAGCAATCGATGGCAATGGCAATGTTGTAGTAACCCCTAACTACGATCCACTGAACGGCATGATCATTGGAGGCAGCGGAAATGGGACGCACAACTCGCCCTACAGCACTGCTGTTGCGCCGCAGTTTCACAACGGGTACCAGCCACGTTTTGGCTTCTCCTTCGATCCCTGGAACAACGGAAAGACGGCAATTCGCGGTGGCTACGGAATTTTCCTGGATTCACCTGGCGTTGGATTTCTGGAAAACAGTGAGTTCATCAATCCGCCGTTCGTAGGCAACACGACTATCTCTGGTGGTACCTTCAATAATCCTGGCGCTGGTACTACATCCAATAACAGCGTGCAATCGGTGGGCGGTGTGTCGACAGATTGGCATCAGCCTTATGCGCAACAGTGGGATCTCGACATCCAGCGTCAGATTCCTTATGACATCATTCTTGACGTAGGCTACTACGGATCGAAGGGTACCCATCAGCTTTCTCAGGTGGACATCAATCAACCGCTGCCTGGAGCCTATGCCAATAATTCAACCATCGAGAATGTCCTGGAGACGGAGAATAACTCATCTGCACTTCAGCAGATGGACGCCGGTGACCAAAACCTCCTCAATATTATCCGTCCCTACCAGGGCTATGGGCCGATCGATATCTACGAGCCAATCTTCAGTTCGAACTACAACTCGCTTCAGGGCAGCCTGCAAAAGCGCTTCAAAGGAGGCTCTCAGGTAAGCGCCAACTACACCTGGTCCAAATCCTTGACTGACCGCCCCGACCAGGTTGGCGGCAACCTTCCGGTCCCGCAGAATACCTATAATCTGAGTGCCGAATATGGTCCCTCTCGATTCGACCGCCGTAATGTGTTCAATGCAAACTGGGTCTACGAGTTGCCATTCTTCACGGAACAAAAAGGTCTGGTAGGTCGTGCGCTTGGAGGTTGGGAATTATCCGGAATTGTCGAATTGCAGTCCGGACAATGGTCTAGTGCAATCGGCAATTCGTCGTCCGATCCGGGTGGACTGGGTGTCTTTACCTCTGCGACCGCTCCTAACGATCCGCGTCCGGATCAAGTTGGCAACCCGAACCGCCATGCTCCACATACCATCGCTGCGTGGTACAACACCTCTGCTTTCGCGGACGTACCGTCGAATGAATTCCGGCCCGGCAATGCTACACGTGCCAGTATTCTGGGGCCAGGAAGCCAGCGCTGGGATCTGGCTCTGCTCAAAAACATCAAAGTGTATGGGGACCAGTTGTTCCAATTTCGCGCCGAGGCATTCAACGTGTGGAACCACACGAACTTCAACAATCTGGACACTACGCAGGACGACGGTACGACAGGGCAGATACTTGGCGCAGGTGAGAAGCGGATTCTCCAGGTGGCTCTAAAATATAACTTCTAACTTGAGAAAGATCTGGGCTGTTGTGACGAAGCAGAGGGTTCTGTCTGTCTCGTCACAGCAGCCCAGACTGCTCTATTGCACGGCTGTCCACTGAGGGATCATGATCACTGCCGAGTCTGCAGTAAACACCAGCAAGGTAACGCTCAAACGCAGTCTTGGCTACTGGGACCTAATCCTCTACGGCATCATTCTCATTCAACCCACGGCTCCCATGCCAAGCTTCGGTGTCATCTACGCCGAGGCGCACGGGCATGTCGTCACCGCCATTTTGTGCGCGATGGTGGCCATGTTGTTCACCTCCATCAGCTATGGCCGCATGGCGCGTATGTATCCGCAAGGTGGTTCGGCGTTTATGTACGTAAGCCGCGAGCTGCATCCCAGCCTCGGGTACCTTACCGGCTGGTGCATGGCGATGGACTATATTCTCAATCCCCTGATTTGCACCATCTGGTCCAGTAAGGCCGCGCAGAATTTTCTGCCGGAAGTCCCATACATCGTATGGGCAATTTTTTTCGCAGCGCTCTTCACCCTGCTGAACCTGAACGGTGTCGAAACATCCGCAAGAATAAACACAATGATGGCCGTAGCTCTGGGTGTTGTAATCGTGCTGGTAGTGATCTCATTCACGCGCTACCTTCTGCACCTTCCGCATCAGCCTGTGTCGTTTTATACAGTTCCGTTTTATGACCGATCTACGTTCTCTTCATCTGCACTGTTTCGAGGAACATCGATCGCGGTACTTACGTACATAGGCTTCGACGGTATCTCCACGCTTACGGATGAGGCGAAAAGTCCTGAGCGAAGCATTCCCCGCGCAATTGTTGCCACATGTCTCATCACTGGGGTACTGGCCTCGATCGAGGTATATCTTGGCCAACTAGTGTGGCCTCGTGGAGTCAGCTTTCCCGATATAGATACGGCCTATGTTCACATCGCTGGGCGTGCCGGTGGCCCAATGGTCTTCGCCATTGTGAACGGGGCACTATTACTTGCCACAATTGGTTCCGGTATGGCGTCGCAGCTAGGCGCGGCACGTCTGCTTCTTGCCATGGGACAGGACGGAGCCATCCCCAAGCGGTTCTTTGGCGCAGTTCATCCCAAGAACCGCATCCCTCGCAATAACGTTCTGATGATTGGTGGTATTTGCCTTGTCGGTGCTCTCATCTTCAGCTATCAACTGGGAACAGAGTTGCTGAATTACGGAGCGCTGCTCGCCTTTATGGGAGTCAACGTCGCCTCCGCGGTTCTTGGATGGCGGCAAGGAAGAGGCTCGCAGTGGCTTCCAATCCTGATCTCGCTGTTAGGATTCGCTGTCTGCTTCTTTATTTGGATGAATCTAGGGTCACTGGCTCGCATCGTTGGAACCGTTTGGGCAGTGCTTGGCATCGTACTGTGGCTAACATATGGCCGAAAAGCAAAGATGCGTGCTTTGGCTGCATCGATATCATAGTTGTGAGCTATTCGATCTTGCCTGTTAGCGAATGTCTAATCATTTCGCGCAACCCCTCAAGGACTAAAAATTTTCGTGCCAGGTTGAAGGTTGTCGTTTGGGTCTTGGAGCGATGAAGCTGTCCTTGAGGCCGTGCATCGAAGCGGTCTGCTAGGGAGATGGCGATCGGGTAATGATGGGTGTAATGGTGATGACCAACTCCGAGTCGTTTGTGTCTCGAGAGGAGTTAGTCGTAATGGAATCGATCACTCCCTGCGTTGCTAAAGCTTCAGTACGGGTCAAGTTGCTTACAACTACGGTCGTAACCCCTGCCGCAACCGAAAGATCGGATGAGAACTCCTGATTATCCAGGATGGGAATAGTGTTGAGGCTGCTTCCCTGCAGGGAGCGGATGGTCTCATGAAGATGAAGCAGAACTTCTTTGTCGGATACGATGTGCGGTTTAGCCTCCAACAAAAGACCTAAATCTTCATATTCAATGCTTGGCGTCGCCGAGCTGCTGGTTGCACTAGTCGATGCGCCCACAGCCAATGTCGTTGCAGTCAGAACGGGATAGTGCTCTCCGACCTTAAATGTCCCAGGTTGGTCATTTGCAAGATGGAGCGTCGCGCTTTCCAGTTGTTGGACGGAAGATACTGAGAGGCTGGCATTTGCGGAGATAGAGTCAAACTGCACGCCGGTCGCGGTTAGCCCCCCGCCGAAGTAAAGGGAAGAGCTACCGAGAACCGAGTCGCTCGCATACCCGGCGGCGATCAGTAGTTCAGCTATCCCCAGTGTGTCCCCCGAGGCTACGAGGCCAGCCGAGATCAACTCCTGTACGACGGATGAGTTGCTGCTGATCAAACTATTCGCTTCTGTTAGCACATTGAAGATTTTGATTGTTTGTGGAAGCTCAACTCCCAGATTTCGGTTGTGCGTTCGGCTCACGATATAGCTTTTGATCTGCAGAAGCACCTGAGGTGTAGGACGGTAGAGAGTCGCCAGCATGCTCTGGACTTCCAGAAGCACCTCCGGCGTCGCGTGAACGGTCACGCTATCGCGGTGAACCGCTACCTTGGAAACATTGAATAGGCTAACGAGAAGAGTCTCTATTGAGGTTCGCTCCTCGGTACTCAAATTCTCCAAATCGGGAACATCAAAAGTCGCCGTCACGAGATGCTCGTACTGTGCTCGATGCTGCTTATCGTCAGTTACGGCAAGGATCGTATGAGTACTGACGGGAACAAAGAAGCAATGTGTCATAGCTCCTAATACTTGTCCCGTGGTTGCCAGGTCAGCATCTTCCAGATCGACACGGTGTGGTTTTGCATCCTCAAAGGGAGTGGCGAATATTACTCGAATTCCATACATCCCAAACGCATCTACTAGTAACTCAGCAGGGCCTCCTTCAATATGCATACTTCTTAGTAGGGGTGTTGTTAAGGGAACCGCACGAATCTCAGGTTGTGGTTTCCATTCGGTTTCCGATCCATGTTGGGCCAGCGAAGCGCATGAGACAAACGCTGAAATCACTAGCAAAAAGATAGATCGTTTTCGCCTCACACAAAGTATTCCTTCAATGTTTCAGACGTAGGAATACCTCATTTAGTACTTAGTCAAATTAAACATATTCGAGCCGAGTAGAGCGTAAGCGGATTTCAGAGTTACGCGTCTAAACACCTAAGGAATCGTGGAAGCGCACTCCACATTCTTCCTTTGCCTGCTTATCAAATAGCTGGGATACGCGTTTATCAACGCGAATGCGGACGTGCGCGTTTGAGAAAGAAGTTTATATGTTTACAAGGTTCGGAAACCGCATAGTGCTCGTGTTGCTTTTCGCTGCTTTCCATGCTGGAGTCGCACGGGCACAATCGGCTAAAGTTCTCTACAAAAGGGGTGAATCCGCAGAAGCCAGAGAGGACCTTGAAGCGGCCTATCAGGCCTATGGAATGGCTCTCAGCAAAGCCCCAGGGGAGATCCGTTACAAGCTGGCGATGGAACGTGTGCGGTCCAACGCCGCCGCATTGCATGTACATCATGGTGAAGCTCTCGAACAACAGAACCATCCCAGGGAAGCACTGGTAGAGTACCTTCGTGCGCTGGAGATTGACCCTGGAGACGTGGTGGCGCAACAGGACATTGATAAAGCGAAAACAGAGATGGAAAAGAAGGACCATCCCTCTTCAGAGCCCGATGTTCCAAACGCAGACGATCTCGATAAGCCCGGCCCCCCGGTTCATCTGGACACGATCTCCTCTGAGCCGATCACCCTGCATATGACGGAAGAAAGCAACACTCTATATCAAACGATCGGTCGAGTCGCAGGCCTCAACGTGCTGATAGACCCCGACTTTGCCGCAAAGAAAGTCACTATCGATCTGAAAGGAGCGACGCTCACGGAGGCACTCCGTGTACTCGGGGATCTCTCTGGCAGCTTCTGGAAGGCTTCCACACATAACACGATTTACGTTGCACCAGACAACCACGCCAAGCGAACACAATTGGAACAGCTCGCAGTGCGCACGTTCTATCTAACGAACGTTGGGCAGCAGGCTGACTTGAACGATGTCATTACCACTCTGCGAAACGTATTGACGCCCAATGTGAAGATGTTTGCAGTGCAGAGCCAGAATGCCATTGTGGTTCGGGGAACTCCAGACGAGATTATGCTTGCTAAAAGTTTGATCGCCAGCCTTGATCTTCCCAAGCCCGAGGTTCTCGTGGACGTCTACGTCATGGAAGTCAGTCGTGACAAAATACGGAATATTGGTATCTCTCTCCCCACCTCTCTGACGGTTACATCGAGTTCTACGGCGACCCTTAATCAGATCGGCAGTACTTCGTCCTACAGTTATTCCATCGGCCAGGCGGCCGCGGAGCTGTTGCTTACGGACTCCGATACGCGCGTTTTGCAGAATCCCAGCTTGCGGGCGTTGGATGGGCAGCGAGCCACTTTGAAAATAGGGGAGAAGATTCCCACTGCCACGGGGTCCTATACGACTGCCACTTCCACAACGACATCAGCGGTGCAGACTCAGTTCACCTACATAGACGTTGGTGTGAGTGTCGATATGACCCCGACGATTCACCAGAACCGCGACGTGACACTGAAATTAGCTGTCGAAGTGTCCTCCCAGACTTCCACCGATACGATCGACGGCGTAGCTGAACCTGTTATCAGTCAACAAAAGGTAGAGCAGGTGATCCGCCTCAAAGATGGCGAAGTAAATATTCTGGCCGGCCTTGTTCAGAAGAATCTCGCTCACAACGTGAGTGGAACACCTGGTTTGGGAGAGTTGCCGCTAATAAAGTACATGTTCAGCACGCAGGAGACTGAGGTGGCCGACACAGAAATTGTCTTCATGCTGGTTCCTCACGTTGTTCGAGCTGTGACGATCGATGCGGGAGCCGCTCGCGAGATCGATACCGGTTCGGGGGACTCCATCCAGATTCAACGCGTTCCTAATTTGCAGACACAGCCGATCACGACCATAAAGGCGGTCTCACCCAGGAATTGATCGCGAGTTTCCGGCTGTGCGCCATTGCCGTTCCGAAATGAAATCCCAAAATTTGCGCGTGAAAATAGTTAGGCCGAAAGAAGTAAGGTGGTACCTTCTTTCGGCCTAACTGTTTTCACAGCATCTGTGCTTGGTTATTGTTTTCCAGCAGCCTCGAAGAGTTGCTGCAACGGTGGAAGAATGGCGAAGTTAGTTAATTCCGAATGTTCAGCCGCCGCCTTGAGAAGCGTACTCTGCTCCTCTACCCACGCAGAAGTGGGCACGGTGTGGGACTCGATGGAGTCGATGGACTGGATGCCAAGCAGGCCGAGTTTCGGTAGCTGGGCGCGACGAAGAGAAAGCTGGTTCAGCTTGGGATGCTCGGCCGCCACGCTGTCCAGCGCTGCTCCGGTCGCGATCCATGATTGGAAGAGGTTCGTAAGCTGCTGGTGCGCAGCCGTGTGCTCGGTGGGCGAGGCGCTATGCAGATATCGTTCGACGAGCAGAACAAGCTCTTCTCGGATTGGGGGATCCGGCCGCGTGTAGTCGACAGGATTGGCCATAGGGGTGAGCTGCGAGGTTTTCTGCTGGCTATAGCGTTCATGAAGAGAACCAGGTGAGAGTACGGAGATGAGCACCGCAAGTTGAGAGCTTCCTTCCTCGCTGCCGGCGAGCTGCCGCAGACCGGACTGTGGTCCGGAGATATGGGTGAGCCCAAGGCCATCCAGCCGAATGGATTCGACCGCAAGCCGCCGATACATATCGGGAACATCACGCGTCTCACGAGTCGACCAGAAGCGCTCTGCAAGGGCGGCAGTGCGCGGCCATATCCTCGAGTCGACAGTCTGCGGGGTGATTTGCTCGGCCCACATGCAGACTTCACCGCCAAGAATGAGCTTTTGCTGCTCGGCTGTTAAGGTGGAACCGTCCGGAATTGGATCGTCGAGATACATCCGTTCGGCACTCTTCATTCCGTCGAGATAATAGGGTGCAGAGAGAATGCCACGGTTACCTTGCTTGGCCGCAACCGAGAGTGATTCGACGCCGCGCCAGCTCTGGATGATTGCGTCTTTAGGGGTACCGGGGTTGAGAATTTCATCCCAGCCGACCATTTGCTTATGGTGTTTCTTCACCAGAGCGAGGACACGCGTGCTGAAGTAGGTCTGTAGCTCCTCTGTGGACTTCATGTTGTGGGCCTGCATGAAGGCTACGATATGTGGGGTAGCCTTCCAGTCTTTACCGTTGCTCTCATCTCCGCCCATGTGCATATACTCGTCGGGGAAGAGGTCTGCCATCTCGCCGATGAACGCATCGAGAAACTTGTACGTATTCTCCTGAGTTGGGTCGAGTGCTCCGTCCCAGACGCCGAACGGGCGGGCGATTGCATAAGGACGCTGAACGCTGGCGAACTCCGGCATGCCTACAAACCAACTGGTTACGTGGCCGGGAACGTCAAACTCCGGAACGACGCGGATGCCTCGGGCGCTCGCATAACGAATAACATCGCGCACCTGGTCCTGGGTGTAGAAAAGCCCGTCGGAGCCCATGAGCGTGAGTTTGGGGAACCGCTTGCTTTCTATACGAAAGCCCTGATCGTCAGTGAGGTGCCAGTGGAAGACATTCAATTTAACGGCGGCCATACCGTCCAGCGTGCGATAGATGACGGGTAGAGGCATGAAATGACGGCTTACGTCCAGCATGAGTCCGCGCCAGGGGAAGCGCGGCGAGTCGTTGATCTGGACAGCTGGTATGGCGTAGTGACCGTCTTCGACTTGGAGTAGTTGCTGCAACGTTTCGAGGCCATAAAGGGCTCCGAAGACAGTTTTAGCCTGTAAAATCACCTTATTGCTGGTAGAGTCGATGGAGTAACTCTCATCGGTATCCAGTGTGGGACGCGTGCCTGTGGTGTCCTGCACCTGAATCGTCAGGGTCGCGTTGGCATCCTGCGGCGCTTTATTGAGCTGGACTCCGGTATATGCCTCCATCGCATCGAGTGTGCGGCGTGTGGCCTCTTCGAGGATGACGTTATGGGCGCCACTGAGAGAGACGGTGAAGTCCTTGGTGAAGGGAATAGAGCCGCTGGCAGTAGTCATCCGCGACGGTTCTGGGAGGAGCGTGTTCTGGAAGACTGGCGATTGTGCGGAGACGGCCATAGAGGCAAAAAGGCAGAATACTCCGAGGCTGACACCTTTAGTACAGTGATGACGCAGGACCGGCGTACGGTTCATTACAACTCCTTCTCTAACTCGTTTTCTCGTTTTGCTCTTTGTCAGCCGAAGCTACTTCAAAAAAAGGCCGCCACTGGCGTCAAAGCGCTATTCAGGACAGTCTTGCTCAAACCACAATATTACAAACTCGTCGTCCAAGTGAAAGAATATGATCGCAAACGAAGTTTCGGATGATCCAATTGCCTTTTTTGCGCAAAAGAATATGTCGATCGCAACGATAGAACAGCCCTGGAGAGACGCAGAATGCATTTGACTGAATCGAAGCTCATGAAGAAACAGGCCACCCGGATTCCGATGAGCGTCGCAATCGCGTTGCCTTTGCTCCTCGCTGCACTGCCAAAATTTGCTGTTGCTCAGGCATCAGCCCACGATTTAAAGCACCCTGCGAATGCCCCCTCTTTAGACCAGCCTCGACCGCTTCCTGGCCCCCGGCCTACGCAGGCGACTATCGAGCAGTGGAAAGACAGGAAGTTCGGCATGTTCATTCACTTCGGCCTTTACTCCACGCTGGGTGGCGTATGGGACGGAAAGCAGATCGACAACGGATACAGTGAGCAGATCATGGCGAACGCGCCAATACCGCTCGACAAGTATGCGGCTCTCGCTGCAAATTTCAACCCAACACGGTTCGATCCGGACGCTATCGTCGCACTGGCCAAAGCCGCTGGTATGAAGTTCATCGTCATCACAGCCAAGCACCACGACGGCTTCAATATGTTCCATACGCAGCAAACTCCGTACAACATCGTTGACGCCACGCCGTATCACAAGGATGTCGTCAAGCAGCTTGAGGAGGCCTGTGCGCGGGCCGGTATGAAATTCGGCGTCTATTACTCTTCCATCGACTGGCACTACCCCGGAGCAAGCAGCTACATCGAGGGCAACAGCAACCCTATCCCTCCCGCACATGAAGACTTCAATGTTGCCCAGCTCAAAGAACTCCTCACGAACTACGGTCCTCTCTCGGAGATCTGGTTCGACATGGGCAAGCCCACACCGCTACAGAGTGAGCGTTTCACCCGTACCGTCCACGACCTGCAATCGCAGACCATGGTCTCCGGTAGAGTCTTCAACTATCAGGGAGACTTCACCGTTATGGGAGACAATCAGGTTCCCGATTTCGTCATCGACGAACCCTGGCAGACTCCTGCCTCCATCTTCCCCGAGACCTGGGGGTACCGTTCCTGGCAGCGCCGAGACGATCTGCAGGGCAAAATTCACGAGAACATTCTCCGGCTTGCACAGGTCGTCAGCCGTGGCGGCAACTTCATCCTTAACATCGGCCCTGCTGGAGATGGATCGATCGTTCCGTTTGAAGCAGATGTCCTGCGTGGCATAGGTCGCTGGATCTCGACGAATGGAGAGGCAATCTACGGGACCGATCCCCAACCCTTTCGTCAGTTGGACTTCGGCTATGCCACGGTTGGGAAGGGAAAACTCTACCTTTTCCTGCACAATCCGGATAGCAAGTCTGGCAATCTCAGACTTCCTGGGCTTGAGACCTCCCTGCAGCACGCCTATCTCCTGGGCGATCCCGCGAAGACTGAACTCGCAATCCATCGGGATGCTACTGGCGTATCCATCTCAACAGAAAATCTTGGGGCGATATTGAACCGATTGCGAGCCACGCAAAAAGACGGCTCTTCGGAGAACACCTTTCTTCCGGTAATCGTCGCCTCGTTTGCCGGAGAGTTGAAGGTACGCCCTGCGGCCATTGCTCCCGAACCGGACGGCCACTTTGTTCTAGGGACTGGCAAGGCAGACCATTTCGTCAACTACAACGGCTATGGCTATGAAGCGCCAAGCACTGTATACAAACTTCGTTGGCATGTAGCTTCCACCGCCGGCTTATATCGTGTGGCACTCCGATATAAGCCGTCACAGACACCCGCATCCGTCGATCTTGTAGTGAACGGACGACGTCAGCCTATCCAACTGGCTTCCACATCAGCATCAGGAGATGGGACTGCGGTTCTGGACCATATTCGCATCGAAAACAGAGCGGTTACGAGCATCGAAATCACCCCGCCCGAACCTTTCTATAAGGGAACCAAACTTCCAGATGGAATTCTAAGTCTGGAACTAACACCGGAACCCAAATAGGGCCGGGTACCGGCAAGATCCATCGCAAATGCCAGGCGGTCCCTAAACGACGATCACCTGGACATGCTGCTGCTGAAAGGCCTCGACCATCTTGGTGTCGACGGCGTCGTCCGTAATGATGGTATGTAGAGCGCTTGTGCCGCAGACTTTGACGGAGGTGAACATGCCGAGTTTGCTCGAATCCGCCACTGCAATCACCTGTTTGGCATGCTTCACCATCTCACCCAGAACTAGCGCTTCGTCGGATTCAATCACCGTTAGGCCATGTTCGGGATGAATGCCGCACGCCCCGATAAACACCTTGTCGAAGAAGAGTCGCTGCAGTGAGTCGAAAGCCGTCGCCCCAACCATTGAGAACGCGCCCGGCCAGCGAATCGAACCTCCCGTAAGGGTCACACGGGCGTTAGGAAGGCTGGAAAACTCCATTCCTATATTCACCGCGCTCGTCACGATATGGATGCCCTCGCGATGCCGCAGGCTGCGCGCCACCTGTGTGGTGGTCGTACCCGGCGAAAGCGCAATCGTATCGCCTTCATTGACCATTTCCGATGCTGCGATAGCGATACGTCGCTTCTCATCCGTAAAACGCTCCTCGCGCAGCGGAAAAGCCGCATCAAAACGGAACGGTTCGTAGGTCATCTTTCCAGCCAACTCCACGCTGCCGTGGGTGCGGTTCACTAGGCCGCGCTGCGCGAGCTTAATCAGATCGCGCCGAACACTTGCCGGGGAAGCATTGATGGTGACAGCCAGATCCTCAACACAGCTCTGCCCCTTCTGAAGCAGGACGTGAAGGATTTGATTCGCGCGATCTTTAGTTTTTGGAGCCATAGGTCAGTTCATTCTAATGAGGCACAACCCGCATACACCTGAATCGCTTGTGGGTTACGCAACCATTTGAGCATATGAATCACATTTGTTCAAAATTGTGAAATTTTACGTTGACAAGGCTTCACGAAGGTTTCTATGCTCTTTCCATCAAGTAATTCCCAATATCGTGGCCAGCGGATATCCGAGAGAACCCAGGCTCTGTCCCCGCATGAATTCCTTATGCCGTATGCAACTTGGAGTTGTTCAAATGATGAAAACAGCCAGAACTACAAAGCTTTGTACGCGTCTCTCAGGGATTGCGATTGCCATAGCGGCACTTTTTTATACACCTGTTCTGCTCGCGCAGAATGTGACAGGAACGATCTCCGGCACCGTCGCCGATCCGAGCGGCGCCGTGATTTCTGGCGCGCACGTAACCGCTGAGAACACCGGCACAGGCGTTAAGGCTGAATCGACGACAAATGGCTCCGGCGACTACGCCATTCGCTTTCTGCCAATTGGAACGTACAGTGTGAAGATCGAAGCGCAGGGTTTCAACGCGCAGACCATCGCGCCCTTCGCGCTTGAAGTCAATCAGACGGCAAAGTTCAACACCAGCCTGACGGTGGGCTCCAGCAGCGCCAGCATCGAGGTAAAGAATGAGGTCGCTCCCATTCTGGATACGACGGATGCGACACTGGCCACCACGTTTACCGCAAACCAGCTTGCAAACCTGCCCCTGAATGGTGGCAACTTCGCACAGGTGGCGGAGTTTTCTGCTGGTACGGTCGCCACGCCAAACGGTTTTTCGGGTAGCAACGCAATTGAGCGAGACACTGGCTTCGGCGCTACTGTTGCTGTCGGCGGAAATCGCAACCAGGAAAACGACTACACGCTTGAGGGTGCCGACAACAACGAGCCGCAGCAAAATCTGATTGCGTATAATCCCGCCGTTGAAGCGCTTGCGGAGGTTCGCACCGTCAGCGCAAACGCTGGCGTAACGTACGGAAACTCCAATGGCGGCTCAATCGTTTCCATCTTCAAATCAGGAAATAACCAGTTTCACGGCTCTGCGTTTTTCTATCTTGAAAACTACAATCTTGATACGAACTCCTGGCACAACAAAGACCAAACCCCGATTGTCGCCAAAAATCCTTATACCCAGACAAAATTCGGAGGCACGCTGGGCGGCCCCATCTTGCGCAGCAAGAAACTCTTTTTCTTTGGAGACTATGAAGGGAACCGGTATCACTCCGGGGGCCTCGCTATTAGCAGCGTGATGCCGGCCGCATGGCGCGCGGGAGATTTTTCTTCACTATTAAATCCCCCAATAGGTGCTAACGGCCAACCAGAGTTTACTCCAATCCAGCTTTACGACACGCAGAATAACTTCGTTCCCTATGCTAACAATCAGGTCCCGATAGTGAATCCGGTTGCGAAGTTTCTCTTCGCCCATCCTGAACTCTATCCGCTTCCCAATGCGACGTCGACCGACGGCAAGATGCAAAGCAACTATCAGTCGCCGCAGCAGAAGTACATCGTCAACAATCAATATGACATCAAGATCGATTGGAACCCAGGTAGCTCGAACCAGTTCTCGGCCTTCTACTCATCAGGACGTGGGTATGACGCGACTTCTGCGTCATTTCCGGCTGCCATTCCTAGTACCAATGTCTTTCCTATACATATTGGTGGCGGCAGTTGGATTCATGTTTTCTCAAATGCAATTGTTAATGAGGCACGTTTCGGCTTTACGCGCGTCCGTTGGGATCAAGGCATTCCGTTCGATCCGTCGGGAGCCTTTGGTTTGAGCGGAAACAGTATCGTAGGCATTCCGTTTGGAACGCAACGCTATGTTGGGTTCTCACAGCAAGGTTTTGGCGGAACCAACCCCGGTACGACGGCAGGTGTTGGAATTGTTCGAGATAACACCTTCAAATACACCGACAATCTAACTTGGCAGCATGGCCAGCATCTGCTTACGATGGGCGTACAGGCCAGGCGCTATCAGCAGAACTATATCAATACTGGCAGTACTGGCGACTCGGGGTTTCTCGGAAACTTCAGCTATAGTGGCCTATTTTCAGGCAACCCAAGTTCAAATCCTCTATTAAACAGCCTGGGCTACGCACCAACGGACTTTGTTCTTGATCGAGTTGCTTCCAATGGGCTTTCGTCGGGTCTTGGCGAAGATGGCAATCGCCAGTGGCGCATGGCCGGATACTTTCAGGACGATTGGAAAATCACGCCAAAACTGACTCTCAATATCGGTCTCCGTTACGAGTTCGATCAGCCTTGGTATGAAGCGCATGACAAGACGGCCAATATCGTATTCCAAAGTGGGGTAGCAGTAGTGGAGTATGCGGGTTCGGTTCCGGCTGGGGCCGTTCCCGGGTCGATCGTCTGCCCGACACGCGCCTGCTATAACGCCAATTGGACACAATTCATGCCGCGTTTCGGCTTTGCCTATCAGATCGTTCCACGTCTCGTTGTTCGCGGCGGCTATTCTGCAACCAGCTTCCTTGAGGGCGATAACTTCAATCAGCGGCTTACCTCCAGCCCGCCTTTCGTATCATTCAGCTCTGTCATCGCAACCAATCCATCTGGCACCAATGGCGGTACACCATCAACGGTTGAAGACGGGTTCAGTACGCAGTTCAATGGCCAGGGATCTACCACCTACTCTGTTTGGCCGCAAAACCAGCAGCCTGCTTACGTTAGCCAATATAACCTTACGACGGAATACGCCTTAACCAATACACTTTCGCTGAGTGCTGGTTACCTTGGTGAATCTGGCCAGCATCTTTCCAACTATGGCTATCCTGGGCAATTCACGATAGCTCAGGCGAATATCTTCTCACTTCTTCCAGCCGCAATTCAGAACGATCAGTCGCTGTGGCCTGCCTCACTCAATACGGCTTATTCGAATATCCCAGGCGTTGGTAAAAATAGCTCAAACGTTCTTGTAACTGGATCGTCGGCCATGATGAACTACAACGGCCTGTTGATGACGTTGCGGCAACGCACCCATCATGGGCTCGAGTTCACGGCCAACTACACGTATTCGAAGGCATTGGCGGACCAGACTAGTGGTAACTATGGAGGTAACGCCACAAATTACTTCAACTACGCCCAGGATTACGGCCCTGCAAGCACCGACATTCGTCACAACATCACTTTCAACGGTGTTTACACATTGCCTGTCGGTCGCGGACAAGACTATGGCCACGACATGAATCATGCGCTCGATTTGATTGTTGGCGGTTGGAAGCTTTCGGCTACGCTCATCAATTACAGCGGATATCCCGTTACAATTACTGGCCCAAACAATACCAGCATTAACAGTAATACTATTAGTGCGCGAGCAAACCGGTATCGCTCCTTCAAGATTGTGCATCGGAGCCTCAATAACTGGTGGGGAACGGACCCTTCGGTGCAAGATTTTGTGAACGTGGTTAATCCCCAGACAGGCGTGTCTGCACTTCAAAGTCAGTGCGCTCTCATTACTTCGGATAACGGTGTGTGTGCGTACGGCTCAGAATCCAATACTCCAGGTCAGCAGCAATATGGGACAGCAGCTTCCAATAGCGAACGCGGACCTGGCTATCGTCAAGTGGATGCCTCGCTCTTCAAGGACTTCCATATTTATGGTGAGCATATGATTGGGTTCCGTGCCAATTTTTATAACCTGTTCAATATTGCTAGCTACAGTGCCCCAGACAGCAACATAACAGACGGTAACTTCGGACAGATAACCAATGTCTCTTCACCACCGCGACAGATTGAACTCAGCGCGCACTACAATTTCTAGTCAAGTGCAATAGTTAAAAGGCGAGACGTGGATTTCAAAATCCACGTCTCGCCTTTTAAGGCTATAACTACATTGCTACGAAATATTGTCTATTTATTGCAGCTTCCAGATTGATCTGCCTTGAGGCGCTGACTAGGGCAGTAAACGCAGCGCATTCTCCCGGTACACCTTTCGCAGAACATCAGCCGGAAGGTTCAGACCGTAGATACTCCAGCGGCCTTGACGCGAGGCATGCGAGGGATACTCGAAGTATTCATCCTCGGTCTCAAGAAACCGGTAGTACAAACGGTACATCTCCTTTTCCGGCAAGAGGTCGGCCCCAAAGAGGATTCGATCGGGAAACTTCAGAAAGAACTTGCGTGCCGAGTAGGGTTGTCTTCCTAGCTCGGATGCACGGGCGCTGATATCGACATAAACGTTCGGATAGGCCTCCAGCAGTTCCGTGACTCGTGCGAGGTTCTCGCCGCATTCGGCAACATGAGCAGCCACAAAGGTCGTCTTCGGATGCCTTGCGATGACCCGGTCGCGCTGATCAAGCAGCTCCTGCTTGGTATATTGTGTGCCGCTAAAGGCCCAGTCCGGATGCGCCGCTAGTTCTTCGTAGCGCTCGTTACGGGCATCAATCGGTAGGAAAAATGCGTCAGGATCGGCCGTGTGGAACATCACAGGCACGCCCAGCTCCGCGGCCTTATCGAAGATCGGAGCCAGCCGTTCATCATCGATGCGCAACAGCTCTCCCGAACCATCTCGTACACTGAGCCCAAGATCCTTCCAGAACTTGATGCCCACCGCGCCGTGTTCCACCAGACGTTCCAGGCGGTCGCAGCTCATCTTGGTAAAGTCTGAGCTCTCCACCCCACTCCAATCCATCCAGCCAATCGTGGCAAAACGGTGCGGATCTTCGGAACGAAAGCGATCTATCCCCTTAAGCGCACTCTCTCCTGTCTGCATCGTGATGTTGACGATGCGCTCGATACCGCAAGCGTCCATCACGCGAAGAACATCCCGAGGAGCGAGGGCGTCCAGATGATTGTGGTAATCGATCACCGGAAACTGGGGCTTTTCAACGACATGGTTATTGGCTACGAGTGTAGAGCGCGGATGAAAACTGCCAAGCGGAAGTGTAACTTCTGCTTGTGCCGTTACCATGGCGACAAATTTATCCTCATTCTTGGGTACGGTCATTGGATCGGCTTCCTTTTGCCTGTTGGAGAATGACGTAAACGCGAGCGTCGCGCAAGGCTAATGTGGGCACTCTATCGAAGCGCCAAACTATCTGTCAATCTAAATCGAAATAAAACGAAATATAAAGCAATCCGGCTTCTCATGCAAGGGCTGAACGGATGTTGAGGCTTGCCAGGACACCGCACTGTCCATCGAGACGTAGCGGTCAATCTGCAGCCTCAGTTATGGCGAAGACGAATCATCCCGGCACGGGAACGCGTCGGAAACGATTGTAAATGAAACATTCGGTCGGTCTGTGATCCACTACGCTAACACAATGTATGCATTTAGGGATTCTATTTGTCGTTTTCTAAATTCGTATTGTTTCTTTTTGTACGTTATGATAACTATTCGTAATAGGATAGACTTTGGAGTGCGTTTATGAGTTCGTTAGATGTGGCGATCGCCGGCGAGATCAATCTGGATCTCATTTTTTATGGGCTCCCGACGGAGATCCCCGTGGAGCGGGAGCTTCTGGCGACAGGCTTTGAGGTGACGCTCGGTAGTTCTTCCGCCATTCTGGCGCATAACCTGGCGTCTTTGGGTCTCGCAACGGGTTTTATCACCCGCGTGGGGCCGGACGAGTTGGGTCGCCTTGCACTCGATCGCCTGGCGGAAAGCGGCGTAGATCTGAGCAAGGTGGTGCATGCGCGCGAGGGCGTGGGCACTGGGGTCACCGTGCTTCTCCAACATGGCAGCGAACGACGTATTCTCACCTATCCCGGGACAATGGGCGAGATGTCGTGCGCTGATCTGGATATCAGCTATCTCGCCTCGGCACGCCACTTTCACCTCTCTTCACTGTTTCTCCAGCGTGGACTGCAAAAGGATTTACCGGCCCTCTTTCGCGATTTGAAGTCGCGGGGTCTCACGATTTCCCTGGACACGAATGATGATCCTGCGGACCAGTGGGGTGGAGTCCTGCCGGAGCTGCTTCCTCTTATTGATGTTCTCTTGCCGAATCGACAGGAGCTGTGTCGCATGACCCAGCGGGAGAGCGTAACGGAGGCGCTGGATTCACTTGCAGCCGTAGTCCCAATCATCGCCGTAAAGTGCGGTAACGAGGGGGCGATTGTTCAGGCAGGGAAACACCGGACTCACGTGCCACCAGTCTCTGTTCAGGCGGTGGACACAATCGGTGCGGGAGACAGCTTCAATGCAGGGTTTCTCGCCGCATGGCTCTCTGGCTACAGTGCGGAGGAGAGCGCAGCCGCCGGCAATATTACCGGCGCACTCTCCACGCAGCGGTCAGGTGGTACAGAGGCGTTTCGCACGGCGAATGACCGCGAAAAGTTTTTACGAGACCACAATTTTCCCCACCTTCCATGTCACTCTACGAACGCCGGCGCCGACCGCGTTACACAGGGATAACGGATCGGTCCTTAGAAGGTTCGATTGGAGAAAGTAAATGCGTTTTACGCCAGGAACAGACCTAGCGGGTACTACATTAGGAGCTTTGGAAGACATGAATCCTCTCAAACAATTACTCGATCTGCCGGCAGCGGAAAAAGAAAAACGCGGCCTGCTGCACACACCGCATGAGATTGCTCAGCAGCCCGCTACATGGAGGAGCACTTGGAAGCTCTTTGAGAAGCGTCTTCCGGAGATTCAGGAGTTTCTTATTAAGGCTGGCCTTCAGGCGACGCCGGATCAACGGCCTATTGTGTATTTGGTGGGAGCAGGTACGTCCGATTACATCGGACAGTGTCTGCATCACCTGCTTCGGCAAAAGTGGCAATGTGAGGTAGAAGCGGTCTCGAGCACCAGCCTCCTCATCGACTTTTCCGACCTCATTCTCAAAGACCGACCCTATCTCTGGGTATCCTTCTCGCGTTCTGGTGATAGCCCCGAAGGGGTTGCGGTTCTGCAGCGCGCGCTTGCGCAGCAGCCGCACATCTCGCATTTAGTGATCTCCTGCAATGCTGCTGGCAAGATGACACAGATGATCACCGGGCAGGATAACTGCCTCAGCATCGTGCTTGACGAAGAGACCAATGACAGAGGCCTGGCGATGACCAGTTCGTTTACGAACATGGTTCTCTTCGGGCAGGCGCTCGCGCACACATGGTCTGCGGCGGAGTATGCGCCCATCGTCGAATCGATGTGCACCGCGGCGGACAGCTTCCTGCCTCTGGCGTCGAAGATGGCGATAACTCTTGCAGAGCTGGATTACACACGCGCATGCTTTATCGGATCGGGTGTACTTGCCGGAGTGGCACAGGAGTCAGCGCTCAAATTGCTCGAGTTGACTGCCGGCAAGGTGAAAACAATGTCGCAGACGACACTTGGTCTAAGGCATGGACCCATGGCCGCTCTCGATCGGGAAACCCTGTTCATCTGCTTTCTTTCCACGGAGAGCACACGTCAGCGCTATGAAATTGACCTGTTACGTGAGATTGAGCGTAAGCAATTGGTAGGCGCGTCAGTCGCTGTGATCGGCTGCGGGGCACGACTTCTTCCTGAGATTGAGAACACCCAGATACTCGCGCCCGTTGGTCATTGGGATGTGCCGGATATTTACAGGCCCGTGATCGATGTTCTCTTCGGGCAGGCTCTAGGACTGTTCTTTAGCCTTCATCATGGTCTAACGCCAGACTCGCCGAGTCCAAACGGTGCGATCAGCCGGGTCGTTCAACCCATCATGATTTATTGAGGAGATTGTATGTCCGCCGCATCCACCTTTGATCTTCAAGATCTCGCACGGCTACGCACGAAGGGTAAGACCCCTGGGATTTACTCCGTCTGCTCAGCCCATCCTTGGGTTCTTGAAGCTGCGATGAAGAAGATCGCGAAAAGCCACGAACCGCTGCTGATTGAGGCGACCTGCAATCAGGTGAATCAATTCGGTGGCTATACCGGCATGACCCCTCAAGCGTTCCGCGAATACGTGTTCTCCATCGCGGCTCGCGTAGGTTTCCCCCAGGACAGGATATTGCTGGGCGGAGACCATTTGGGGCCATACCCCTGGCGCCATCTGCCCGCGTCGGAAGCCATGCAGCATGCAGCCGACCTTGTAGCAGCATTTGCGAAAGCCGGTTTTACGAAGATCCACCTGGATGCAAGCATGGCTTGCAAATCCGACCCGGTACCGTTGCCCGATGCTGTAATTGCGGAAAGAGCAGCACGATTAGCCAAGGTGGCAGAGGGGATTGCCGGCCACGAACACTTCCGCTACGTAATAGGTACAGAAGTGCCGGTGCCAGGCGGTTCTACGGAGGAGCTAGCGGTGTGTGTCACTCAGCCGTCCGATGCAGAAGGGGCGCTGACGCTGCACAAGAATGCTTTTGCTTCAGCAAGCATAGACGATGCGTGGACACGAGTGGTCGCTCTTGTCGTCCAGCCGGGTGTCGAATTCGGACACGAAGATGTAGTGGAGTATGACCGGCCAAAGGCTCGCCAGTTGTGCGCGCTCCTCGATCGGCACCCGTCGCTTATCTTTGAAGCCCATTCAACCGACTACCAAAGGCCTGAAGCCTTTGTCGAGTTGGTGAAGGATGGGTTCGCCATCCTGAAAGTTGGCCCTGCTCTTACCTATGCAATGCGACAGGCAATCTTCGCGCTTCTCTTGATTGAAAAGAGAATGGTCTCCGAAGAACATCGTTCTCACCTTGAAGAGGTGCTTCAGCAAGCCATGATCGAGCATCCGGAACATTGGAAAGAGCACTACAGCGGCGAACTGCTGGTGGTCGAACGGTTGCGGATACATAGCTACAGCGATCGGATTCGCTATTACTGGACTCTCCCCACCGTCACGGCGGCTGTCGCTAAACTTCTTGAGAATCTCGATAGAACGGGCATTCCGGAGACGTTGCTATCCGACTATCTCCCAATTCAATACGTTCGCGTTCGAAACCATGAGTTAGAGAATTCCCCAGTCCCTCTGATCCTCGACAAGATCGGAGACGCTCTCGAACCGTATATAGAGGCTTGTGGCGGACTCACCTCCGAGGCATAGCGTCCTAAAAATCTGTCCCAAAAACTCGCGATTGCACCTATTTTGTAAGTGTTGCTGTTGTTTGTTTTTCGCCGTCATCCTGAAGCGGAGCTGAAGGACCCCCGCATTGGCATCACCACAGACGCAAGGCGAGACAAAACAACAAGAGCAACCGCGAGTCTTTCGACACGCTCTAAGAGTCCCCGGGCTTACTCCGTCGTGGCTTCTGGCTATAGCGAACCGCCGGCAGGATGCTGTTCCACGGAACAGGTGATGCCAAAATCATCGACGTGTTCGTCGCCACATAGGGCATCATGGAGTCGATGACTTCCTCCATGTGGGCCACATCTCGAACGGCTATCTGTACCATGAAGGATTCGGCGCCGGTAACGCGGTGGCATTGCAGTACCTCGGGTAATTTTCGAACAAGCGCGGAGAACTTTGTGAGTTTGTCGCCCGCCACCGTTACTTTGACGAAGGCACGCACAGGCAGTCCTACTTTCGATGGATCGACAAGGGTGCGATAGCCAACAATCACCTGTTTTTCTTCAAGCCGGTGAACCCGCTCAATGACGGCCGGGGTAGACAGCCCCACGCGGCGACCGAGTTCTGCAAAAGCGATACGTGCGTTCGCTTGAAGTTCTGCCAGAATCTCGCAATCGATGTTATCGATGTCCGGTGAGGCCAATCCAGTCATACACGTTCTCCAGAAATCAAAGACTATAACCAATAGCTGTTGACTATTATCCTGTGTAAAGGTCGTTACGCATTTCTTTCTAATGCAGATTATAGGGAACACCATAAATCCATCATTCCGAAGGTGACAGAAGATGCGTTTAAAGATTGCCACCGTTGGGGAACCGGTCTTGCGAACTCCGGCGCAAGCGTTGTCGAAGGAGCAGATCTTGAGCCCTTCGATTCAGAACCTCATCGACTACATGAGAGAAACCGTTCGCGATGCTCCCGGAGTCGGTCTCGCCGCTCCCCAGATCGGAGAATCGTTGCAGCTTGCAGTTATCGAAGACAAGGCTGAGTACCAAAAGACGTTTACCGAAGCTGAGCTGAAGGAGCGCGGGCGCAAAGTGATCCCGTTCCATGTCCTTGTGAACCCAGTCATTGAACTGCGCGGAGAGCCAACCGCGACCTTTTTCGAAGGGTGTTTAAGCTTGCCCGGTTTCACCGCGCTGGTACCCAGGGCAAAAGAAGTACGGGTCACATGTCTCGATCATGAGGGCGAGCCTCGGGTCATTGAGGCTTCAGGATGGTATGCGCGCATCCTCCAGCATGAGATTGACCACCTGCACGGCACGCTATACATCGACCGCATGCAAGCCCGTAGTTTTTCTTCCCTCGAAAACTACACAAGACATTGGAAAAACCATTCTCCTAAATGATTGGATCAAATTCCGGATCGAAGCACGCATTTACTCCACCCTGGGTTACGGACCAAGAAAAGGTAGAGCCCTGAAGGGGCGGTATATCTCGGTTGCACGATATACCGTCCCTTCACGGCCAGACCCCTTTGCCACTTGACCCCGGTTCCCCTAGATCGAAAGACTGAGCACACGGTTAAGGCGTTGAACGAAGGCCGCAGGATCCTGCAACGGCACTCCTTCCATCAACAAAGCCTGGTCAAAAAGCATCCAGGCCGCATCCTGAGTCACGGCATCGTCAGAACGTGAGAGCAGCTTCTTGACGATCTCGTGGTCGGGATTGATCTCAAGCGTGGGCTTGGGTGCAGGAATATCCTTCTGTCCCATCGCACGCAGCATTTGCTGCATCTGCAGGGAAGGCTCCTCTTCGTCGGAGACGATGCAGGAGGGACTGTCTGCCAGTCGGACGGAGGCTCTCACATCCTTCACGCGGTCTCCCAGCGTGGCCTTGAGCTTGTCGAGCAGAGGCTTCAGTGCCTCGGCATTGTCCGGCTCTGCCTCATCCTTCAAGTCATCGCTGGTAGAAGCCTTATTGACGGCCTTGAGCTCGAGGTCCCCATACTTGTCGATACCCGAGAAGACGATCTCGTCGATGTCATCATCAAGAATGAGAACCTCGATATCCTTCTTCTTATAGATCTCGAGCAGAGGCGACGTCCGGAGTAACGATTCGCTTCCGCCAGTGATGTAGTAGAGGCTCTTCTGGTCTTCCTTCATGCGCGATTTCACATCGGCCAGGCCGGTAAGGCCATCCACCTTCGTGGACTTAAAGCGCACCAGATCGAGGAGCGATTCACGGTTCGCATAGTCGCCGTACAGGCCCTCCTTGAGCGGACGGTTGTACTCGGTGATGAACTCCAGGTACTTTTCCGGTTGATGGGTTGCGATGTTCTTCAACTCGGAGAGAATCTTCTTGACGCTGGCGGTGCGAATGCTGGTCAGCACGCGATTCTGCTGCAGTATCTCGCGGCTCACGTTGAGCGGAAGGTCTTCGCTGTCAATAATGCCGCGAATAAAGCGCAAGTACTGTGGCAGAAGCTCCTTGGAGTCATCCATGATGAACACGCGCTTCACATAGAGCTTCACGCCCACCTTGTATTCAGCCTGGTAAAGGTCAAGCGGAGCTTTGGCAGGCACGTAGAACAGCGTGGTGTAGTCCAGCGTCCCCTCAGCCTTGGTGTGGAACCAGAACAACGGATCCCGTGAATCGCCAGAGATGGATTTGTACAGCTCTTTGTAATCCTCTTCCGTGAGTTCACTCTTAGGGCGGCGCCAGAGGGCACTGGCAGCGTTGACCTGTTCGGTGGTGCGGACCTTATCCGACTTCTTCTCGGCTTCATTCCACTCGCTCTTGTCGTAGGTGAGGAAGATCGGGAAGGCGATGTGGTTGGAGTACTTCTTCACCACCTCCTGCAAGCGCCAGCTGTTGGCGTACTGTTTGCCTTCCTCATTGAAGTGAAGCAGGATGGTGGTGCCGGCGACGTCGCGCTCCGCGGGCTCGATCTCGAAGCCGCTCTTGCCATCGCTCACCCAGCGCCAGGCCTTGTCTTCACCAGCCTTGCGGGAGACGACCTCGATGCGGTCTGCAACCATGAAGGCGCTATAGAAGCCGACGCCGAACTGGCCAATGAGGTTCGAATCCCTTTTAGCGTCTCCGGAGAGCTGTGAGAGGAAGTTCTTCGTTCCGGAGCGTGCGATGGTGCCCAGATGCGAGACCAGGTCCTCTTCGTTCATACCGATGCCTGTGTCGGCGATCGTGAGGGTGCTCTTCTCCTCGTCGAGCTCCAGGTCGATGCGAGGATTGAAGGGCAGCGCTTTGTAGGCCTCGTCCGTAAGCGTGAGGTGGCGCAGCTTATCGAGCGCGTCGGAGGAGTTCGAGATGAGTTCGCGCAGGAAGATCTCTGGGTGCGAGTAAAGAGAGTGGATGATCAGTTGTAGGAGTTGACTGACTTCGGTCTGAAATTCACGTTTCGACATAGTCCCATTATAAAAAGAACGGATAGGCAAAGCTTGGGGGCTAACCTTCGTTCCAGGCTTTTGTTTTGAAGGGGCGGGGCTTCAGCCCCGCCGTTAGGGCATCCCATAAAAGCGGCTTTAGCCGCGGAGGGAGCAATGCCTGGCAACAGCATTGACGCCATGGGAACCCCCGTGTTCCGATCAACGCAGTGAGTCGAAAGCCAGCACTTCCGGTGGATGCGATTCTGCCGGAGATTCTTTCGTCCCTGCAGCACACGCCCAACCTCGTCATCGAAGCGCCACCGGGAGCCGGCAAGACCACGCGCGTTCCTCCAGCCCTTCTCGGTCTTGTCAGCGGTGAAATCATCGTGCTCGAACCCCGCAGGATCGCGGCTCGCATGGCTGCCCGCAGGGTCGCGCAGGAGCTTGGCGAAGATGTCGGAGAAACAGTTGGCTACCAGGTCCGTTTCGAGGAGAAAATCAGCTCGCGCACGCGACTGCGGTTTGTCACGGAGGGCATTCTCGCTCGCCGGCTCCTGACCGATCCAGTCCTCAAGGGGATCGACGCCATTGTCCTCGACGAGTTCCACGAACGCCACCTCGATAGCGATCTTGCTCTGGCACTCCTGAAGCGCCTTCAGATCACGCGACCGGAGATACGCATCATCGTGATGTCGGCCACACTCGATGCCGCGCCGATAGCCCGATACCTTGGCGACTGCCCCATCCTTCGGTCTGAGGGAAGGCTGTTTCCGTTGTCGATCAGGCATCTGCTGCACTCATCCGAACCACTGCCTGTTCAGGTGAGGAAGGCCGTAGAGCTGCTCCATAGAGAGCAACACTCCGGCAATATCCTCACCTTCCTGCCAGGAACCGCAGAGATCCGTCGAGCCATGCGCGAGTGCGAAACCATCGCTCGCCAAGCGGGTCTGGTGGTACTGCCCCTGCATGGTGATCTTTCCCCCGCGGAGCAGGACCGCGCTGTACTGCCGTCTGCGGAGAGAAAGCTTATCCTCGCGACCAACGTTGCGGAAAGCTCCGTGACCGTCGAAGGAGTTACTGCGGTCATCGACAGTGGTGTGGCACGCTTCGCCACCTACTCCCCGTGGACCGGACTGCCGACGTTGCAGGTAGGCCGTGTCAGCAAGGCCTCCGCAACCCAACGCGCTGGAAGAGCCGGCCGCACCGGCCCTGGCCAGGTGGTGCGTCTCTATCCGGAGGAAGACTACAGACTGCGCCCGGAGCACGACACTCCCGAGATCGCCCGCACTGATCTCTCTCAGCTTTTGCTCAGCCTTCGCGCGATGAAGGTAGCTGACCTTGATTGGCTGGATGCTCCACCGGCAGAGGCCGTGCAGAGCGCTGAGTCGCTGCTCGACCGCCTTGGAGCCATTGGTGCAATGGCGCAGCGCCTTGCCCGTTTTCCGTTGCCTCCGCGGCTATCCCGCATCCTGATCGAAGCGCTAGACCGAGGCGTCGGAGAGGATGGCTGCCGTGCAACGGCGATGCTTGGACTGGGAGCCCGCAGTGAGAAGAACGATCTGCTTACTGCCTTGGACCTGCCGCAGGACCATCGTTTGCGGCAGCACACGGAACAACTGCTCAGGATGGCTCGACCGCCAAAACAGACTCGTCATGATGACGAAGCATTGCTGCTCTCGGTGCTGACTGGTTTTCCCGATCGTGTAGCCCGGCGGCGAACTGGCAATCAGGTGCTGCTATCGACAGGCATCTCGGCCGAGGTCGCAGGCGAGCCGCCACCCTATGAATTCATGCTCGCAGTCGATGCGGAGGACCGTCAGGAGAATCCCTTGCCGCTCATCCGCATGACCGCCAGAATCGAGCCGGAGTGGCTGCTCGATCTCTTCTCAGACCGTGTTGAAGAGAGATCAACTGTGTCCTGGAATCGCACCACAGAGCGGGTCGAGAAAGTAAGCGCTCTGCTCTATGACAAGCTGGTCATAGAGGAGTCGCGAGGAGCCGCCCCGGGTCCCGAAGCCGCCGACCTGCTCGCGCGTAAAGCACTCGAAGCAGGCATAGATCGCTTTGTAGAAAAGGAAGCGCTGGAGCACTTCCAGGCTCGATTGAGCTTCGCGGGATTCGAGCCACCGGACATCCCCCAGGCGCTGCGCGACCTGTGTATGGGGCTCCAAAGCTTCGCCGAACTCAAGGAGGCAGCCGAGAGCCTCATGCCCCTCCTTGAGGGGAAGTTGAACGCCAGGCTCCTCAACGAAGTAGCGCCTCTCAGCATTCGTCTCAAAAATGGACGGCAGACGAAGATTCACTATGAGCAGGAAAGGCCACCATGGATCTCATCCCGCCTCCAGGACTTCTTCGGGATGCAGGACACTCCCCGTATCGGGCCGGATAAGACACCGCTCGTCGTTCACCTCCTGGCGCCAAACCATCGCGCGGTACAGACGACCACCGACCTTGCCGGATTCTGGGAGCGCCTCTACCCGCAGGTTCGACGAGAACTGATGCGCCGCTATCCCAGGCACGCATGGCCGGAGCAGCCGCATCTTCAACAAGAGACGATCAGGAAGTAGAGTCACAAGCGTTTGCTGCTGCCGTAGACGTTGGCGCACATATTTTCTTAGGACGTGGGGAAGAAACCTTCTCACGCGCGCATACTTTTCTAGGAGGGCGAATGTCCAGAATAGAAGTTGGGCGCGATGAGACGGTAGATCCCCTCCTGCAAGGTGCGCTTGCAAGGGGAACGAGATGAGCTCCCGCATCTCACGGCTCGACCTCGGCATAATCCCGTCACATGCGGGGGAAGTCCTCGATGTCGGCGTCAACAGCCTGCCCGTAGCCCCGACGGCAGCGGGATCGTCGCTTCTCGGTCATCTTCGATACAAGCTTCTGTCGGATGAACGTCTAGCCAGATGTCTCCAGGCTGGAGAGTCCGATGCGCTCACTACGCTGTTTGAACGGCATAGCCCACTCCTGTTTGCGATCGCAAGGCGAGTTCTCCGTAACGACGCCGAAGCGGAAGATGCCGTTCAGCAAATATTCATCGATGTCTTTCGCTCCATCGAACAGTTTGATCCCGGTAAGGGAGAGTTCAAGACCTGGTTACTGATGTTTGCCTATCACCGGAGTTTTGATCGCCGTCGCCACCTCTCCGCGACTGGATTTTTCTCCACTGATCCCCTGGAAGAGAGCTTTATCGATAGCCTTTCTGAGTCCTTACGCTCAACGGCCTATCCCTCCATAGAGGCGGGCATCTTGATCCGCGAGGTGTTGGGCCAAATCGAACTTCGCCAGCGGCGCACCATCGAACTGGTGTATTACGAAGGCCTGACCGCCGAGGAAGTTGCCTCTCGTACTGGAGAAACCGTGCGCGTCGTCCGCCACAACCTGTATCGCGGCCTGGAGAAGCTTAGAAAAGCTCTATTCAAAGATCGCAGTGCCGAAACGCCTGCCCCCAGGTCGAAGGGAGGGCAACGATGAGACACGATCACATCCCCTTCGACACGATGTGTGCATTAGCTGCGGGCGATCACCTGACTCACGAGCAGCATGCCGATCTTCGAGCCCACTGTGCTATCTGTGATGCCTGCAGTCAGCGGCTTCTCGAAATGAAGAAAATCGGTGCAGAACTATTTTTGGTACACGCACTCCAGGAATCGGATCAGCGACTTCCAAAAGGAATGCACGACCGTTTCCTCATGCGTGCCAACCGCGAAGGAATCCCGCTAAAGCCTCGTGCGGAAAAGCTCAATCCCTTCTATATGTCGTTGTTGTCTGCCGTTGCTCTCCTGGTTATAACGATCACCGTCGTATCTTCGTGGCACAATTTTCATTCGACTAGGACCTTCCTGTCTAACTCAACCCAGGTATCTGGGCCGAAAGATATCGTCGATCGCGAAGTGAGCCTCTCGCAGGCAAAACCAGCACTTCTACAAACGCATGGGACACTGTCCGCGACCATCGACCATCAGCAACTCAAGACGCGCCGCAGTCACGATGAGAGTGACGATGCTTTTGCGAGGACGCCTTCTCCGCAGCCTCATGAGAATACTGCTGCAACGAGGACACCACGCGTAACTCTGGTGATGTATACGCCGCAGCCCAGGATACCCAATGACTCAATCCCGACGACAACGCTGCCTATAAGTGAGCTCCCGCTGACGCGAACGTATAGAAATCTCTATCCTGCTCTTTCACCGGTTAGCGGGAAGAAAATAGTAGAAACCTGGATTCAGCGAGACGCAAACGTATTCGCGCATACCTTTCTCCTCAATGAGGAAAAGTCTCTCCTGGGTAGCCTCAGCGAGGTTCGACAATCGCCTGTCCAGGATGCCTCTATCCCGAATGGAACTTTCAACTTCAAGCTCATCCAATCTGATTTCCGTATCCCTTAAGTAGTTCACCCACCCCAATCTTCTCTATCGAAAGAGGTCGCAATGAAGCGGTCACTGGCAGTCGTGCGTTCGTTTTTCCTTCTAGGCTTTTCTGTGGGTGCCTTTGCCCAGGCATCCACCAACGAAGTTCATCCCGAGCACCTTGTAACAGTCAGCTTCAACACTGCCGTTCTGCAGACGACCGAAGCGCAGCGCGAGTTTGCGGCACTGCAGACCAGGTATGCACCGCGTCAGGCTCAACTCCAGGCGCTGAATGATGAGGTCGAATCCTTACGGAAACAACTGAGCGGTGGAGGCAACAAACTGACCGATGCAGAGAAAGAGTTGCATGAAAAATCACTCGACGGCAAAGAGAAACAGCTGCAGCGCCAGGCCGAAGACTTCCGCAATGACTCGCAAGCTGACTCCCAGCAGGTGTACCAGCGAATCGCGCAGAAGGTGTATGCCTTTCTGCAGGCGTACTCGCAACGCAACGGTTTTTCAATAGTGATTGAGCGAGGTTCTGACACGTCCCCGGTAGTTTGGTATATGGCAAAGAATATGGACGTCACGGACGAATTGATTAAGGCCTATAACGCCGAGGGCGAAACAACACCACACAGCAACACCAATAAGATCTCTCCCACCCGGAACCCTCCGCAATCGCTCCCGTCAGCACCTGCACCACACTAGAAGGTTCAGCTGAGACCGCAGATTACGGCCGCGGCAACGCCAGTGCGCTTTCAATCGCTCGTTGCGCTATCGGCTCCATGATGGCGTAACCCGCATCGTTGGGGTGTACGGCTTTGTCGAAGGCGAGATCCGGTCGAATGCCGCCTTGATCGTCTACCATCGCGGAGTAGTAGTCGGCATACACCAGGTGCTCCGCGCGTGCGTACTCCTTGATCCACGAATTCAATTGGCGGACGGTCTCTCCAGGATGAGCACCCGGCCGCCACGGAAACCAGGAGGCAGGGACTGGGGCGGTGAGCACAACCCGGATGTGGGCCGCTTTCGCCAGCGTCACCATCGAGCGATAGTTGTCTGTGATGGTCTCCAGTGGCTCCGGACCGGTATTGCCTGCAATATCGTTGACGCCACCCGCGATGACCACGACCGTGGGCTTCAAACGCAGCACGTCTTGCTGAAATCGTGCCAGCATTTGAGGCGTAGTCTGCCCGCTGATGCCGCGATTCACATAAGGCTTACCGGGAAAAAACTTGCCGCGGCCTTTGCCCCAGATCTCTGTGATCGAATCACCCATAAAGACCACACGCTTCTCGCCGGGCGCAGGATCACCGAGTTTGACGTTCTCATCGCGGTAGTGAGCAAGATCTGGCCAGTCGGCAAGTTTCTTTTGCATACTCGCGATCTGTTGAGGCGTGAGCGTCGAGATGGGCACTGTGAGTTCCTGCGCAACGATGGGTGCCGAGGCAGGAGCAGCCTGCTGACCGTGCAGGGACGTACTGAGCAGAAGCAGCGAGACGAAAACGAATTTCATGGAGCATCCTGTTAGATAGACTTCACAGTTAGCGTGAGCAGCTTTTCTTAACCATTCTCATATATTGTCATCTCGACCGTAGCATGATGGTTTTATCGTCATGCGCAGTGGAGAGACCTGCAGGTTGCAGAGCGTGATGCAAATGTTTGTGGCGCGCTTTGCGTCAAGACCTGCACGTTGCAGAGCGCGATGCAAATGTTTGTAGCGCGCTTTGCGTCAAGACCTGCAGCTTATTTGCAAAGGCGATAGAGTGTGCTGGAACAAACAACCCTGCAGGTCTCTCCACTGCGCTCGCTTTTTACGTACCTGAGCTCTATACCGAGATCAGCCTCGAACTCTTATCGGGCTGCAGCATCTTCTCTTTCAGTTTCCTCACACAGTCCGAAAAGTGCTCAAGGCTCTCCGGCGAGATGCTGCCCGTCTGTGGCTTAACTCGGATGCTATTGCGCAGCGCCGCATGCACCTCCTGGACTCCCGCACGGTCAACCACCTGTCGCACAGTCGCGCTGCTGATCCCGCCGCACAGCAGCAATCCGATCTGATCGCCTGCTTCATCCAGCAGATCATGCACTACTGGAGCACCCAGCACGGCAGACGACTTTCCCCCGGAAGTCAGAATGCGGGTTGCGCCTGTTTGCTTTACGTCGCGCAAAGCCGCTCTCAAATCAAGCGCTGCATCGAATGCCCGATGAAACGTTACCTCCATGGGACCGGCACACTCCACAAGTTCGCGTGTCCTTTCGATATCGATGGTTCGATCTTCGTGAAGAATTCCCAGCACCACCAGGTTCATGCCAATAGAACGGGCATACAGCACGTCCTGGCGCATCACTTCGAACTCTTCCGGTGTCGCAGTGAACGCTCCAGTGCGCGACCGCACCAGCATGGCGATAGGTAGATCGATGGAATGCCTCGCAGCTGCAGCGAGACCCGCACTCGGAGTAATGCCGCCATCGTGCAAGGGTCCGCAGAGCTCGATCCGATCGGCGCCCCCTCGCGCAGCCGCTAGTGCAAGCCCCAGCGAATCCACGCATATCTCCAATGTCAGGTTCTGCCCCATTCACTTTCTCCCTCTCGGCCCCGAACTTCACGCCACGTACTTCGTTTCAATGACAGCTGCTTCAGGCGTTCTCCCGAAAGCGCCGAATCACAAGCCTATGACGGTCAGACCGGTAAAACCCTGAGACATATATCAGCGGCCTCTTTTGCGTCGAGTAAATCACCTGGCGAATCCTTAGCACTGGACTTCGCCTGGGAATGCCAAGCAGTTCAGCGGTCTTCGCATCCGCGGCCATCGCATCGACCTCTTCATCGGCATGCCCCAGGGATATGTTGTACTTCTGCTCCAAAATCTTGAACAACGACTCGCGCGACAAGGGAGCGGAGAGCAGCTTCGGAAAATCGGTTGCCGACAGATAGCAGGTCTCCAGCGAAAAAGGTTCGTCCGCCGAGTGCCGCAGGCGCACCAGCTTGATAATGCCACTATCCAGTGGTAGTGCCAGTTTGGTGGCGATCTCCTGCTCGTCATAGACGATGCGCGCCAGCAATACCTTGGATTTGGCGGTGAGTCCTTGTCCGGCAAGCTGCTCGGTTGTACTCATAAGCTTGTTAATCTGAATACGTGGCGAGCTGACAAATGTTCCCACACCACGTCTGCGCTCTACCAATCCGCACCGTTCCAGCGAAGCGAGAGCATGACGCGCTGTCATTAAACTCACCCGGTGGATCTTCGCGAGCTCGCGTTCGGAGTCAACGGCCTCACCTGGCACCAGCTTTCCCGCATCGATCCGCCTCTGTAGGGAGTCGTGGATCTGTTGGTACGCGGGCACGCTATTGCGGTCTTTCTGCGCCAACCCAAATCTCCAAATGAATCTCAGCGTCAGCGTACCGCGCCGAATGTATCTCGTCCGGCTGCGACAACCCCAGCCAACTGTCCACTATATAGCAGTCAACCGCGGTGGGCCAATCGAGTTTCATGTTGATCGAACAGAATGGAAAGGATGCTATTCAACAAACGCTATATAGCACTGAACAATCCTGCCGCAGGCAATGCGTTCTGTTTTCGTAGCCCCTTGGAATCGTCATGCTGAGCCGGCGTTCGACTGCCTTGTTATACTGGAGATGAGTCGGCTTTCTGTCGCCGGCCGTAAGCGTTTACGTCAATCAACGCGCTAACCACTCTGCTCTGTTCTGGCTCTGCCAGTACAGATGCGGGCTTGTGGCGGGCGCTTGTTTGGCGATCCGTCACCTGTATATCGGTCGCGGAGATCAAAATGCCTACTGCTGTAATCGCGTCGTTGCGACGCACTTTCACTCCCCTCGCACTTCCCAACCTCAGACTTTTCCTGACAGGCCAGTCGATCTCGCTGATAGGAACCTGGCTTCAATCCACGGCGCAGGCTCTGCTCGTGTTTCAGCTCTCGCATGGCAAAGCGCAGCCTTTGGGAATCGCCGCTGCCTGCACGGCCTTACCTATCCTGGTGTTTGGCCCGGTCGTCGGTTCCTGGGCCGACCGCATCCCACGAAAACCTCTCCTGATTGCCACCCAGGCAATAGAGCTCCTGCTTGCGGCTGCACTGGCGTATCTCGTCCATTCCGGTAAGGCGACGCTCGGCGCTGTCTACCTTCTGGCGTTCCTGCTTGGTTGTGTCGAGTCCATCTTCTTTCCGGCGGCTCAGCGTTTTCTCAAAGACCTTGCCGGACACGAGCACGTCCGAGTCGCGGTGGGTCTGAACTCAACCATCATTAATGTCGCTCGCTTTGCAGGACCTACGCTGGCAGGATGGCTCATCGGCCAGTGGGGCATGACGTTCGCATTTGCTATCAACAGCCTTTCGTTTCTGGCGGTGATTGCATCTCTGTTCGCTGTCCGCGAATCCCGTAGTTCCTCGCCGGCCACACCACAAGCCGGGTGGGGCTTTGCGAGGTCCAGTCGATTGCTGATGGCAGACATGCGTCTTATCGGAATCTTCATCACAATCGCTTTGATGAACATCTTCGGACAGTCCTGTTATGCCCTGGCTCCGGCGTTGGAACATGGGGATGCTAGGGCCACGGGTCTACTGCTCGGAGCTGCAGGCCTCGGCTCACTCGTTAGTGCGCTCTTTATCATCCCATTCCTGCACGACCATCGACGTCCTGGCATTTTGCTTTCTCTGGCAATCTCCTGGATGGGACTTTGGCTCGGCTTCACAGCGATGTTGCCGACGTTGACCTTTCAATTGGCGGCTATGTTTGCACTTGGTCTCTCTACGACGGTCATCTTTGTCACCACGCTGGGCCTGCTTCAGACGATCCCACCGACGGAAGCGCACGGTTCTCTGTTTGGAATGTTCGCGGCGATATTCAATGGGACCCAGCCGCTGGCTGCACTGCTGTTGGGGACTTTGGCTGATCATGGCTCGGTTGCTCGGACAATCGAGAGATCCGCATCGCTGGAGGTGGCAGGTGGATTAATCCTGTTGACGATTCCTGCCTGGAGACATTGGAGACTGCACACGGAAGGAGACTAGAGCATCTTCCCTCTAGGTGTAGACCGAAACTGGCGGCATCGATATCAACATCAACGGAAACGATGCCGCCCATAACCCACGCAACATTCAACCGAACGCCAGCCGCTTTCTTCTTCGACTAGTTAAAGTTGCCAGGGAAGGGGATTCGTCCACCCACACTTGCCAGTGCGACTCCCACTTCGCGCACGAAGATCAATTGATCGGGGCGAACGTGACGCCCTGTCCATTCATCCATAATCGCTGGCGACTGCCGCAGACGTTGGTCCGAATTCCTGTCATCCTCACGGTGCTCGACCTTCAACTCGACGCTGTTATTGTCAGGATCCTGGTAATAGAGGACAGTCTTTTCAATAGCATCGGTACATAGAGTCGGCAGAACTCCCTGCTCCTTCAGCCGCGTGTAGGTATCCAGCAATTCCTCAAGATTCACGTATATAAAGACGAAGTGCTGCGGCTGCTGATGCCGCACTTCCTCTATATCTTCATCTTCGTGGTCCGGATCGGCTGCGGCATCGGACAGTTCGAGGAGGACGATGCGGTGGTCCGTCTTATCGTTGGTGAGCCACGCCGCTTTGAGAAGCTGCTCGTCGCTTTGATCGCCGTCCACAGAGTCTGTGCGATGGACCAGGCTCATGCCCAGCACATTGCAGTACCAGGGCAACACATCATCGATGCTCTTCGTGATCAGGATATGGTGCGGCAACCGCGGGCGAATGGTCGTCAGGTTGTTTCCAGTCATCATCTCTCCTCAAGTACCGCGATCCTCGCCAGCTGGCCTTTTCGCAGTCTCGTTATACGATTGCATACGAACCGGTATGGATTCAATTTTAAAAAGAACCCAGACTTTCTTTGTGATTGAGCACTTTGTCTCGAACTTGCCCTGAAGGAGTGCCTGATCGTCCCCGGCATCACGCCCCTCTGCATATTGGACACATGGTAGGCATTTGAGGATGTACGCGATAAGATGAGGGGCGGATGAAATCACCCAACGTACAACTCCCACCCAAAAACAAGCATCAGGCCAGGACCGAGGCAACGCGCCGGGACCTCCTCGACGCCGCGGAGAAGATCTTTGCGCGCGACGGGTATGAGCGTACCCAGATCGAGACGATCGCCGCAGAGGTTGGCCGTACCAAGGGTGCTGTATACGCGCACTTTAAGGGAAAAGAAGACCTCTTCCTGGCATTATTTGAGCGGAAAGTTCTGAGCCAGATTGCAACTGTTCAAAGCTGGCCCGAAGGAATGTCCTTCGAGGACCGCATTCGCGCTGGAAGAAAGCTCTTCACCGCCTCGTTGGACGAGGAGGGCTGGCCTATCCTCCTCCTCGAGTTCAAGCTCTTCGCTCTTCGCAACACCGGCTCCGTTCAACGGATACAGGATCTGTACCATCGCCTCTATGCCGGTATCGGCCAGGCGCTGCCGTCGAAGAACAAACGCTCGAAAACAGAACAAAAGAGAGACCTTATCTCATTGGCGGTGCTGCGAGGCATTCCCAGTTCGATTGCCCTGGAACGGCACTTCGATCCCAGTCTGCAATCGTCCAGTGCGACAAAGGCCGCCCTGGAAAGCGTTTTCGACGCTCTGGCTCCGCGAAATGCAGATGATTGCTTCCACCAAACCTGAGGTCCGCGAGCTCTCTCTGAAGAGCAGCGATCGCCGTCTACTTCGCGACATCGCGGTCATAGATGATCTCTCCGCCAAGCAAAGTCAGATCCACCTTGACCGCATCGATCTCCGTGGGATCGATCTCAAAGATATCTCTGGAGAGAACGATCAGGTCCGCCAACTGTCCTGCCCGGACGGACCCTTTGATCCTCTCTTCGCCTTCGGCATACGCGGCGTTGACTGTGTATGCCTGTACGGCCTGTGCGACCGTAACCTTCTCCTGCGGCATCCACCCCTTCGGATTCTTCCCGTCAATCGTGCGGCGAGTCACCGCAGCGTATATCCCGATGAGGGGAGAGAGCGGAGCAACAGGCCAATCCGATCCAAACGCAACGACCGCACCGGAGTCCATCAACGAGCGAAAGGCGTAGGTCGTTTGAATGCGCTTTGGCCCAATCCGTTTCTCGGCCCAACGGCCGTCGTCGATGGCATGGAACGGCTGAACCGAGGCAATCACATGCAGCTTCGCGAAACGGGGAATGTCCTCAGGCAGCAGCGTCTGCGCATGCTCGATGCGGTCGCGCCGGTCGCGGGGGCCGTCCTCCTTCTCGAGACGTTCGTAGAAATCAAGGATGGCGTGATTTCCCCGATCTCCAATCGCATGTGTGATCAGCTGCAGTCCAGCCTGGTCAGCCTGCTTGAACGCGGCATACATCTCCTCAGGATGCTGCATGGTGTCGCTGGCGATCCCGTAGTTAGAGGGATTGTCCGTATAGGGCGCCGTAAACCATGCGGTCGAGGCACCAAGCCCGCCGTCGGCAAAGCTCTTCAGGCAGCCTATGTGGAAGAATTCATTGCCAAAGCCTGCCTCAATGCCGAGCTCTTCCATCTGCTTGCCGTAGCCAACTCCGAAGCACTCAGCCACCCTCACCTTCAGCTTGCCTTGCCGCGCGAGGGACTGTAGCGCCTGTAGCTTCAGCGGTCCCATGGAATCCGTAGCGCTGATGGCCATGTCCTGAATGCTGGTGACGCCATTCTCCGCAGCCACCTTCTGGGTGGCGAGAAAGTACCTTTCAAAGTCCTGTTCTGTCTCGGCGGGGATGACAGATTCGATGAGAGACTTCGCTGCATCTTTGAAGATGCCGGTCGGGTTTCCATCAGCGTCCCGCAGGATCACGCCGCCCGGAACATCTTTGGTATTGCGATCGACACCGGCCAGCTTCATCGCATAGGCATTCGCCAGAATCATGTGCAGGTCCGTGCGTGCGACTGCAACAGGATTGTCGGGAGTTACATCATCGATCAGTTGGTGAGTAGGCAGAGCAATGGGCGTCCATCTCTGCTCGTCCCATAGTCCATTGAGTATCCAGGATCCCTTCGGCGCAGTCTTCGCAAACTCCGCGATGCGCTGCCGAAACTCTGCCACGCTCCTGGCGTCTGTGAGATGGACTCCGAGGATATTGGCGCCGCCCAGCGGCACATGAACGTGTGCATCGTTAAATCCAGCGAGAACCAGCCGGCCATGGAGTTGGATAATCTTTGCCGCTGGCCCCGCTAGTTTGAGCATCGCCTCGGAACCGCCCACTGCCAGTATGCGATCTCCCTGAATCGCAACCGCCTCAGCCTGCGGCTGCGACGCCACTCCGGTCCAAACCTTGCCTCCCATCAGAACCAGATCGGCACTACTTTGAGCCCGCATCCTCGGAGCTACAAGGAAGAGAAAGGCCAACGGCAAAGCTGCGATCTTGCGAAAACCCATAGTGTCCCCCAACCGTTTCTATTGCCACGACATAAGAGGTTGTCAGTTCTCAGTTGTCAGTTCATCGTTGTCTTCAACTGAGAACTGACAACCGAGAACGGACAACTCACCCGACACCGAATCATGTGGCCCCGCACTACTCTCGCCCCTCGTTATACCGATACACCATCGATCCCAAAGCCATGTCGCCAGGACTCTCCGACTTCAACAGCCGCTCAGCAACAGCCATCGCATCGCGTTTGGGCTCGTCCTGTCCAAGCTTGAACTTAGCTTCGAGCCGTTCAATGTGCAACTCAAAACCGAGAATGGCAGGCAGCCTGCGCAAGATGTCTGCTGGAGGAATCTCCTGCGTGCTCCATCCCTGCGGAATATTCTTCTCGCTGCGCTGGGTAAGATTTTCGACGGCCTCATGCAGCTGGTCCTGATCCTGAAAGACCAGCGACCCATAACAATGAACCGCGCTGTAGTAAACCGTAGGCGGCATATCGCGGCTAGGGTACCAACTGGCAGTGATGTAGCGGCTGGGGCCATGGAAGACGGCCAGCGCGGGTTCTTGTAGATCCTTGAGCGCCGCAGCATGCGCGTTGGCCCGCGAGAGATGGCTGGTCAATACGCCCTTCGCTCCGCGCGCCGCATCCAGCACAAAGGGAAGATTCGTCACATCTGGACCATTCTCACCATTCGAGACCAGAAGGCCCCACGGGTTCTGCTGGATGATATCGAATACATCTTGCTGGGACTGAGGCATCCAGCTGGGTCGTACAAACATGAGGCCACCACGGATTGATAAGGTTCTCAAATTCTGATCGAGATCGTGGAACCAGTAAAGAGCCAGAAATCACCGACCGCATGAGGCCAGATGGTGCAAAGAAGTGGTGTCGTTGTTCTTGCTTTTCTAGTTGTCATTCCGAGCGCAGTGAGGAACCTGCTTTCTCCCGTTTTTGCTCAATTTGGCTTTGCCCCGGAACCTGCGGGATACATCTGCTGTGGCAAGGACCGGAAGGGCCCGGTTTCAACCGGGCCGTAAAAGCCGGGCGAAAAGCCCACACTGCGCTGCCGCAGGCCGGAGTGAAGGCGCAGCCGCAACGACTGAATTGCTTTCCTCCGTGCAACCGAAGATGCACGGCAAACGACTGCCCTCAGCTTTTATCCAGCCCCAGCCTCAGCATCTTCTCAACCCCGCGCCGAATCTGTGCCGGCGTAAACGCCGTAAACCCGAACACAAGCCCCCGATCTGCATGAACGTGGGCATAGTGCGAAAGCGCCGGCACATCAAGCCCACCTGCTCGAAGCTTCTCCGACCAGGCCCTGTCATCGTACCCAGCGGGCAGAAATCCCGTCAGATTCATCCCTCCATCCCGATAGCGAAAGTCCAGCGGAAGACTGCACCGTTGCATCGCCTCGAGAAACGTCTGCTGCCGCTCGGCATAGTTCTTCCGGCAGCGCCGTATATGGGAGTAGAAAGCGCCGCTATCCAGAAACTCCGCCAGCGTGGCCTGATCGATCATGGGCCCGTGGTCCTCGGCGGTGCTCTTCAGCTCCGTAAAAGGTTCCACCAGCGATTTTGGAAGTACGGCATACCCCAGCCGCAGGGAAGGGAAGAGCAGCTTGCTGAACGTGCCGACATAGATCACTCGATTGCCGGAGTCGAGACTCTGCAGGCTTGGCATCGGCGGCGCGATATAGCGAAACTCTGAGTCGTAGTCATCTTCGACGATCCATGCGTTGGTACTGATGGCGTCCTTGACCAGGGCTAGGCGGCGCACCAGCGAGAGCGAGGGCCCCGTCGGAAACTGGCGCGAGGGCGTGACATACACAATCGAGGCGGGCTCGGACTCGAGCGACGGAATCTGCACGCCCTGTTGATCGATCGGGAGGTACCGAATGTTGGCTCCCACCGACTTCCAGGCGCGAACAGCACCCACATAGCCGGGATCTTCCATGAACACCGTGTCGTTTTGCTGGAGCAGCAGATTCGCAAGCAGGTAGAGCGCCTGCTGCGACCCGGAGGTGATGGCAATCTGCCACCACTCGCAAACCACTCCACGGCTGTCGCGGAGGTAAGCAGCAAGGTTCTCTCGCAGCGGCTTGAAACCCAGCACGGCCTCTGAGTTGTAATGCAGCAGACTCCGGTTGGTGCTTCGCAGCGCCCTCCCTCTGAGCCTGTTCCATATAGCCAGGGGGAAGAGCTGGACATCGGGCTGGCACGGACGAAAGGGCTTTGGCCCATCGGAGTAGCTGGCCGTAGGCACACGGACATCGGCATGGATCTCCCGCTGCTTCTCGGAACGCTGCGCCGCGGAGCGCAGCTCGGGAGCCGTATCGGAGACGAAGACGCGAGACCGTACGTGACTGTTGAGGTAGCCTTCGCTGACAAGGCGTTCATAGGCATAGACCACCGTATTGCGGGAAACTTTGAGCTCGGCGGCAAGCTCCCGGGTCGAGGGCAGAG
>NZ_LMUH01000013.1:788037-816291 GCF_009766105.1 Granulicella sp. S156
TCTGTCGTTTCATATGCCGCCAATCTGGACCTAACGAAACTCTCAAAACTGGCTCTTTACGGAAACCACATTGCTGCTATTTTTTGTAACACGAATCAAATTCGGCCAGATTTCATACCGCCTTCATAAACAAGCAATCGGATTTCGCAGGAACTCCTCGGAGCGCAGGCCAATCCATATAGGACTGAATGGGTCCTATATTGTGATAAAGTCGCAAAAGCGCCTTCGTTATCCGTATCGAATGTTGCACTTGGCTACTCCGGATCTGCCGTATGGCAGTTTTATGTAATTCGCACCCCATCACAAGACGCTCAGGGAGACCTTATGTCGAATCGCTGTTATCGAATCAAGCAAGTCGCAGGGTATCTCTTCGTTCTTGTTGTCCTTGTTCTGTCCGTATCCCGAGCCAGCGCCCAGAGCGCCGCCCTCACCGGGGTTGTGACGGATGCCTCCAATGCTGTGGTGCCAGGTGCCTCGGTCGAGCTTCTCCAGCCCACGACCCAAAGCAAGCAGGTGGCGACAAGCAATGGCTCCGGCTTCTATTCGATACCCAGCGTCATGCCGGGGCTGTACACGATTACCGTCAGCGCATCGGGCTTCCAAACGGAAACCCGCACCAACGTCACAGTGACCATCGGCGCGAAGATCTCGTTGGACTTCGCACTGAAAGTGGGTTCGCACGGCGAGCAGGTCACGGTAGACGGCAGCGGCGAGACCGTGAACACAACCGACGGCAGCGTCAGCACAGTCATCGGTCGCAACTTCGTCGAGAACCTTCCCCTGAACGGCAGAAGCTTTCAATCGCTAATCACCTTGTCCCCGGGCGTGACGGTTGTTCCGTCTGCAGGCGCCGGCTCCAGTGGCGAGATCAGCGTCAATGGGCAGCGCACGGAAGCGAACTACTACACCATCGATGGAATCAGCGCGAACACGGGAGCAGCGGTCTCCTCGTCCGGATACCCCGGTGGTGGTTTCTCCGGCGCAACTCCTCAGGAGAGCGCACTCGGGACAACGCAAAGTATCGTCTCGATCGATGCCTTGGAAGAGTTTCGCGAGTCCACTTCCTCCTATTCGGCGGAGTATGGCCGAACCCCCGGTGGCCAGTTCAGCTTCAGCACACGCTCAGGAACCAACAACTATCACGGCACAGCCTTCGACTATCTGCGCAACGACGCGCTGGATGCGGCCAACTACTTCGATACCACGAAGCTCCCCGAACGCCAGAACGACTTTGGCGGAACACTCGGCGGCCCTATCAGGATTCCGCACCTGTACAACGGCCGCGACAAGACCTTCTTCTTTTTCTCCTATGAAGGTTTGCGCCTGCAGCAGCCTCAGGCATCCACACTCTACGAGGTCCCGAGCCTTAGTTTGCGCCAGTCAACGGCTCAGGCTGTTGCTCCTCTGCTGCCATTTCTGAATGCCTTTCCGCTTCCGAACGGCCTCGATCAAGGCGATGGCTTGTCGTATTACACTGCCGGCTACTCCGCTCCCAGCCGGCTCGATACCTCCAGCATTCGCATCGATCACAGCTTCGGCGAAAGGTTCAAGATCTTCGGACGCTACAGCGATGTGCCGTCCCAGAGTGAGTCCCGCCAGCCGAGCGATCTTGCGCAGGTCAACGAAACCACCCGCAACATCAAGACGCTGGTCCTTGGTGCCAGCACCGTCATCACCTCCAGCATGGCCGATGAGTTTCGCTTTGGCCTGACCGGCAACGACTATAAGTCCAACCGCTACCTGGACAACTTTGGCGGAGCGACACCCTTTGACATCGGTAGCGTTCCGGGTTTGAGCAACGGCAGTTGGCTGACCTTCTTCCTCTTCTACGACCTCTATCCGTACTACCTGATTGAGCCGCAGTCGAACCGTCAGCGCCAGGTCAATGTGGTCGACTCCCTCACCCAGACGATCGGCCGTCATAGCCTGAAATACGGCGTGGACTATCGCCGCCTCATCACTTCGGAAGAGCTGCCCCCACTCTGGGAGGTTGGCTTCTACTCGAGTGAGAGTCAGGTACTCACGAATACACCCGCCGGCCTCTACGTCTACACCCAGTCCATCAACATGAAGGCCGTGAGCAGTAACTTCTCGCTCTACGCGCAGGATGAGTGGAAGGCTACGGATCGCTTGAGTCTCTCCTATGGCGTTCGTTGGGACGTCAACCCACCGCCGACAGACGCGAATGGCAACACGCCTTACACGCTCAACCAGATCACCAATCTCGCAACCGCAGTCATCGCCCCGAAGAATACTCCGCTGTGGAAGACGACCTACGGAAACTTCGCCCCGCGCGTCGGCCTTGCCTATCAGGTCCATCGCACTCCCGGCTGGGAAACAGTTCTGCGGGCGGGCGGCGGCCTCTTCTATGACACTGGAACCACGCTCAGCGCGGAGGGATACTACGGAGTCGGCACTACCGGCTTTGGAAACTACACCGGTCAGGGGGCGTTCCCAGCCACGATCGCGCAGGTCAAAGGAGCTCCAACACCGAATGCCAACTCACCCTACAACGCGCCTGTTTTTGCCTACGATCCCAATCTCAAGCTGCCCTATACCGGCCAGTGGAACCTCGCACTGGAGCAATCGCTCGGGGCGCAGCAATCCATTACGTTCAACTACGTGGGCTCTGCTGGAAGACGGCTTTTGACGCAGTATTTCTACGAGCCACAGAACCTGGGCAATACAAACTTCAGCGGCGGCTCTGGGCTATATGTAACAACAGGGGGTGCCAGTTCGGATTACAACGCGCTACAGGTGAAGTTCGACCGCAAGTTGTCGCACGGCCTGCAGGTACTCGCGAGCTACACGTGGTCGCATAACATCGACGATGCGACGACCAACTTCACGATCTTCGAGCTGGAGCGTGCCAGCTCCGACTACGACATTCGGCATAACTTCCAGGCAGCGTTGAGCTATAACGTTGGCGGCCGTTACTCCAATCCCTTTGTGTCCTATGCCCTGACACACTGGGCATTGGACGCCCGCGTCTCCGCGCGAACGGCGCTGCCAGTGGATGTCCTGGATGGTCCAAGTCTAGTGGATGCTACTTCGGGAGCAACCACGAACTATCATCCCAACCGCAACCCAAACGCCCCGCTGTACTTGTACAACTCAAATTACTACGGCGGCCGAGTCATCAATTACAACGCATTTACGGCCGTCACTGGTGGTGGAGATGTTGATGGAAATGCGGGCCGTAACATCGCACGCGGTTTCGACGCTGTGCAGGCCGATCTCACCTTGCGTCGAGACTTTCCCTTCACAGAGAGAGTAGGTTTACAGTTCCGCGTCGAGGCCTACAACATCCTCAATCATCCTATTTATGGCGACATTTACAACCAGCTTTCAGTAGGACAATACTTGAGTCCAACCACGCAGAAACCCTTCTTCGGATCTGCTTATGACACGGAAAGCACCCAACTCGGTGGTCTTTCCAGCCTCTACCAGGTTGGTGGCCCACGTTCTATGCAAGTAGCGCTGAAGTTGCACTTCTAGTTACAAACCTCTGGTTCAAAGGAAACTTATGAATCGAAAATCGCATAGAAGAATAGTCCTTGCCGTAGCTCTATCGATTAGAAAGTTCGTTGCCGAGCATACAGATACCGCAACCACCGGTCCTACAACAGCAGCCGATTGGCTGAAAGAACTACACAAATGAGATACGCGCACCTTGTAGTTTAAGAGTCATCACGGGGAAACGGGTTGAATTGCATGGGTAACGTGAAAATTTTCGAGGTTCTTCTGACGCAAAGCGCGATGCAAATATTGGTGGCGCGCTTTGCGTCTTGGATCTTTCGACTGCGCGGTTCGGAGGGTGCACGAGCTGCTTCGCTCAGAATGACAAATTTGTGGTGGTATGGAAAGCAAGCGTTCTACGCCAGAGATAAATCTCCTGGAGAACCGCTCTGATGCAAGAGTTGACTATGAGCGATCTGAGCCATCCGAAACGTCGCAGCCTCAGGTTTGTGCGTGTGTTTCCTGGTATCTTGATTTGCCTCGTAGTCTCTTCGGGGTTGGCCCAGGCCCCAGCCCTTCCCAATCCTTTTCCGAGCACCTATAAGCCTCTCCCTCGCACCGACACGCTGATCGATAACGCTACGGTCCTCGATGGGATCGGCCATCGTCTGCTGAACGCGGGTGTTCTTCTTCATGATGGAAAGATCATAGCCATAGGCCCGCATCTGCAGGCTCCCCCAGGGACAAAGACGATCGATGCCCGTGGCGGATTTGTGACACCGGGATTGGTCGATGTGCACTCGCATCTGGGCGATTTTGCTGCGCCCTATACTTTGCGCGATGAGAAAGTCTCCGACGTTAACGAGGAGAGCAGTCCGAACTCAGCCGAGGTGTGGGCGCTGCATTCGATCCGCGTTCAGGACCCGCAGTTTGCCCGCGTGCGCGCCGGTGGCGTCACAACGCTGCAGGTGCTCCCCGGCTCCAGCGATCTCTTCGGCGGCCGTGGAGTCGTCCTCAAAAACGTCCCCGCCGTTACCGTGCAGCAGATGGAGTTTCCCGGCGCAATGCCGTCGCTCAAGATGGCATGTGGCGAGAACCCCAAATACACCTTCGGAGAGAAGGGGCAGTTTCCGTCCAGTGAGATGGGAAATGTGGCAGGCTATCGCCAAGCCTGGATCGAAGCTAGTGAATATAGAAGGCGATGGGATGACTACTATGCCAAACATGACTCCAGCCTGCGACCGCCCGCGCGTGACCTGAAATTGGAGACCCTCGCCGCCGTGCTGCGCGGGCAGATATTGGTGGACATGCACTGCTATCGGGCCGATGAGATGGCCGTGGTGATGGATGTCGCAAAAGAGTTTGGCTATAAGATCGCCGCCTTCCATCACGCTGTCGAAGCCTACAAGATCGTTCCTCTACTCAAAGAGAACCATGTCTGTGTGGCACTCTGGGCGGATTGGTGGGGCTTTAAGGTCGAGGCCTACGATGCCGTCCGCGCCAATGCGGCCTTCGTCGAGGCCGGAGGCGGATGCATCATGCTGCACTCCGACGCGCCTATCAGCGGTGAAAGACTTACACTCGACGCGGCGCTGGCCATGGGTGCCGGCCATCGTGCCGGGGTCGACATTCCCGAAGAGCGCGCGATCGAGTGGCTCACCATTAACCCGGCAAAGTCTTTGCAACTGGACGAGCAGATCGGCTCATTGGAGCCAGGCAAGAATGCAGATGTCGTCGTGTGGTCGGGCGATCCTTTCAGCGTCTATACCAGAGCGAACATCGTGTTTATCGACGGCGCCATCGTGTTCGACCGCAACGATCCCAGACATCAGGCAACCTCCGATTTTGAAGTTGGGCAACCCGCGATGGAGAGGCCCCAATGAAACGTGTTCTCTTGATAAGTCTTCTCACGCTCTCCTTTACGGCGAGCTTCGCACAGCAAAGCCTCGATCCCGTTGCCGTTGCGGACAGCATAGCCATCACGGGAGCCAAGGCCTATCTCCAACCCGGACAACCCCCGGTTGAAGATGCAACGATTCTTGTGGTGAAGGGTAGGGTGCAGGCAGCGGGAGTTGGCATTGTTGTGCCTCCGGGTATGCGCATCGTCGAAGCAAAAGGTCGCATCGTGACACCAGGCCTGATGAACTCCGCCAGCCAGCTTGGCCTGGTTGAAACTGGAACTCCGGACACGACGGACTCCGCTGTAACCACTGGCCCCCTGGGAGCGTCCTTCGATGTTCAATACGCGCTCAATCCGAACTCCACGCTGCTTCCTGTGGCCCGCGCGGATGGGCTCACACGCGCTATGGTCGTACCCGTTGCCTCTGCGACACCACCCTTCGACGGTCGTGGCGCGGTCCTGCGCCTGAGCGAAGGCCCCGATATACTCGATCTTTCGCAGGCCGCCGTGGTTGCGGAGGTCGGCGGCATGGTGGCGCCAAAGTCAGGTGGCTCTCGCAGCGCGCAGTGGATGCTCATCCGGAGCGCCCTGGACGCTGCTCGACGAGCGGCAGTGCCATCTACCCTTCATAAAGAAGATGACAAGTCCACCTTGCTCAGCCCCTCCAACGTGGCGGCCCTTGTCCCTGTCATCAAGCGCAGGGTTCCGCTGGTCATCGTTGCGTATCGCGAATCCGATCTGCGGCAGGCGATCGCTCTCGTCGACGACTACAAGATTCGCGTCGTAATTCTTGGCGCTGAAGAGGGATGGCGGGTTGCGGATCTTCTCGCGTCGCGCAAAATCTGTGTCGTTCTCGATCCTTATGCCAGCACGCCCACAACCTATGACCAGATGGGCGCTCGCCTCGATAATGCGGCTTTGCTGGATCGTGCCGGCGTCGTTATCTCCTTCAAAGCGGCGTTCGTCCATGTGAGCTACAACGCTGGCATCGCTATCCGCGAAGGTGCGGGCGTTGCTGTCGCCAATGGTCTGTCGTGGTCGCACGCTCTTAGGGCGCTCACCGTTAATCCAGCCGAGACCTGGGGCATCGAAGGACACTACGGAACGCTGCAGCCCGGTATGGATGCCGACCTCGTACTTTGGGACGGAGATCCCCTGGAACCGATGAGCGCACCTGTGATGGTGCTGGTTCGTGGCAGGCAGGTCTCGCTTGAAACACGTCAGACTCTTCTAGAAAAGCGTTATCGCCCTGGCATGGCTGGGGACCCATTACCTCCAGGCTATCGATAGTGCTCGTCTATCGGATACAGTACGACCGTTTATTTCTCACCAACTTAACCAAGCGCAGACCTATGAAGATCCTTTCCACGTTGACCCTCGCCGCATGTCTCATCTCTCCATTGCTTTCTGGTGCTCAGGCTCCTGCGCAACCAGCAAACGTGAATCAGAACGGCGACTCTCTTCCGCTTGTTCCAGCTCGGCATCTTCAATTTGATGAGCACGAGGGTACATGGGTCTCGCTCGATGTCTCTCCGAGCGGCAAGACCATCGTCTTTGAACTGCTGGGCGATATCTATCAGATGAGCATCTCCGGAGGAGAGGCTCGTTGCATCGTCGGCGGCCTGCCCTTCGATTCGCAGCCGGCTTACTCGCCAGACGGATCGATGATTGCGTTTGTCAGCGACCGGTCGGGAAATGAGAACCTCTGGATCGCGCACGCAGACGGTTCCATGCCACGGCAAATATCCACTCTGGACGACAACAGCGTCTTCATCTCGCCAGCCTGGTCCGCGGATGGAAAGTCCATCTACATCTCGCGCTTCAATCCAGATATCAATGCGTTCCAACTCTTTCGCTACTCTCTCAATGGTCTTCCCGTAGAGCAGGTCACTCATGCGAAGAGCGCTCCGGATACACCGAAGGAGTTTCGTACTCATGCACTCGGTGCGGCTGTCTCCCCGGATGGACGCTTTCTCTACTACGCAGCCAAGATGGGCTACGGTTTCGACGACGACAACACCTTCCCCCTCTGGCACATCGTCCGCCGCAATCTCAGCACTGGACAGGAGGAGACGGTCGTCAACGCACAAGGAAGCGCCTTTCGTCCGGAGGTCTCTCCCGATGGCAAGTCTCTCGTCTATGCAACTCGATTCCAGGGCAAGACGGGCCTTCGTATCCGCAACCTCGTCAACGACGAAGACCACTGGCTGATCTATCCCATCCAGCGCGACGACCAGGAGGCCAGCGCCTCTCGCGATCTCATCCCTCGCTACGCCTTCACTCCTGATAGCCGGTCTATTCTGCTCAACTACGGCGGTCTCATTCATCGCGTCGACATTGAAACTCGCAAGGTAGAGACCGTCCCCTTTCACGCGCATGTGGATCTCCCGATGGGACCTTATCTGCGGCAGGACATTCGCGAAGACACTGGCCCAGTCCGCGCTCGTCTAATCCAGACACCCACTCTGAGTCCTGACGGAAAACGCCTCATCTTCTCAGCACTCACACATGTCTACGAGATGTCTTTAGCTGATCGCGTCCCGCATCGTCTGACCTCTTCCACTCAACCGGAGTTCGAGCCTTCGTGGTCTCCCGATGGAAGATCGATCGCCTACACTACCTGGACCGCGGCAGGAGGCGATATCTGGCTCGCCAATGCGGATGGCACCGGCGAACCCAGACGCCTTACGGATCACCCCGACTTTTACCGCAATCCCGTCTTCACTCCCGACGGCAAGAGCATCGTCGCTCTGCGTTCGAGCAACTATGAACACAACCACCGTTTTATGGAGTTCAGCCCCTTTGAGTCGGAGGCCATCCAACTTCCGCTGGAGGGAGGCCCCGCAAAAGTTCTGGCCTCAGGAACTCTAGGAAACATCCCCCAATTTACGCATCAGCAGGGAAGCGTCTACCTCAACTTCTCCGACGGCCTCTACGCAGTTCCCCTCGATGGCTCCACCAGGCATCGGGTACTGAATGTAACGGGTCCTACCTGGTACTTCGTCGATGGAACCGCTCCCGCCGACGCCATCAGAATCAGCCCCGATGGCCACTGGGCACTAGCCCAGATCACGCAGCAACTCTATCTGCTGCAGTTTCCCCAGAATGAAAAAGAAGATGGGAAAGAACTCGCCATCGAGCTGGGGAAACCTTCCCCTCTACAGACAAGGCTCACCTCCGTCGGAGCGGACTTCTTCGATTGGGCGGACGACGGCAAAACCATCACCTGGGCAATCGGCTCTACCTTCCATCGTCAGGCTCTGGCATCCATCTCCATAGGGCATATCGATCCACCCATGGATCCTGACGGCAAACGTAAAAATGTTGAAAATATAGAGGTTAGCGTCGATGTTCCACGTGACACACCGCACAGCCAACTGGTTCTTCGCGGAGCCACCGCCATTACCATGCGCGGCGAAGAAGTCATTCCAGATGCCGATATCGTCATTGTCGACAACCGAATCGTTGCGATAGGACCGCGAGGAACACTACCTGTGCCACGGAATGCCACAATTCGTGATGTCTCTGGCAAGTACATTCTCCCGGGTTTTACGGACACGCACCTACACTGGGCCGATGTCCGTCGCGGTGAGTTGGACCTACAGAGCTGGGGCTTCCTTGCCACGCTTGCCTACGGTGTCACCTCGGGTCTCGACCCCTCTCCCCTTAGCATCGACATGCTCGCCTATCAGGACCTGCTGGATGCCGGCATGATGACCGGGAGCCGTGTGTATTCCACTGGTCCCGCCGTCTTCTCGTTCAACAACTTTCAGTCCGAACAGCAGACGCTCAATGTACTTTCCCGCTATCCGCAGCTGTACCGGACGCGCAACCTCAAGGAATACCGCACCGGCAACCGCAGGCAGCGCGAGTGGGTGATTGAGGCTACCCAGGCTCTTGGCCTGCAGGCTACAACCGAAGGCGCGCTCGACATGAAATTGGACATGACGCAGATCCAGGATGGATTCCCAGGCAATGAGCACGCCTACTCTGCCGTTCCAATCGCCGACGATATCGTGCAGCTCTTTGTGAAGTCTGGAGTCAGTTACACGCCCACACTCCAGATCAGTAACGGAGGTCTTGCCGGACAGGAGTTCTACTACACGACGCAGAGCTCCATCCATGACGATCCAAAGCTCAGACACTTCGAGCCCGGCTTCTTCCTCGGCCACAAGACAGAGCGGCTGCGCTGGGCGTTGCCTGGCGAGTATGCGTTTCCACTTGTGGCCGAAGGAGCCGCAAAGATTCAGCGCGCTGGAGGCCTTGTCGCCGTTGGCAGCCATGGTGAATTGCCGGGTCTGGGCTTTCACCTGGAGATGCAGGCACTGGCAACCGGCGGCATGACACCTATGGAGGTTCTGCATGCAGCGACCATGGGATCGAGCAAGACCATAGGACGGGACGCGGAGTTCGGTAGCCTGGAACCAGGCAAGTTCGCCGACCTCATCATCCTGGACAAGGACCCGCTGGTCGACATTAAGAACACACTTTCCATTGAGAACGTGATGAAGAACGGCCGCTTGTACGACGCCGGAACACTGAACGAAGTATGGCCACGTCAGCGGCCTCTGCCGCCACTCTGGTTCCAGACGGACGACGCCAGCATTTCACATTAAATGGAGGCCGATTCGTAGTGGACACTGTTACAGGAACGGAAACGCCTAGAGCGACGAAGCGCAGCCGCGCAAGTTGGTTGCGGTCGCCTCAACGCGTCTTCCTACGCCGGGCTATCTTTCAGGTTCACCTCTGGTCGGGCATTCTCCTTGCCATATATTCCGTCATCATTGGTCTTACAGGCAGCGCGCTGGTCTTCAAGGAGGAGATAGCACGGGCCACACAGCCAAATATCTATCACGTAGCACCGGGTCCCCAACAGATCACGCTGGACGAGGCCGTTCGCCGAATTCAATCTGCACGCCCAGGTTGGACTGTCTTTGCCTTAGAGGATTTTGCCCAACCGGAGCAGGCTACAACGGCGCTCTTACGGTCGGCAAAAGCAACCCCAAACTACCGCATGGTTTCTTTCAATCCCCATACAGGGCAGGTTCTATTCGATCGTCTGCGCTATGCGGGCATCATGGGCTGGCTAAGCAATCTGCACGTCTACCTGCTCTCTGGGGAGACTGGTCTTCTGGTCAGCGGCTGGATGGGTGTTGGCCTGCTGCTGCTCTGCCTTTCGGGCCTTATTCTTTGGTGGCCAGGGATGCAACGATGGGCTACAGCGCTGGTAGTAAACAGCAGAGCGAGTTGGCGACGGCTCAACTGGGATCTGCACACGGTGATTGGCTTCTGGGCCAGTGCGACGTTGATCGTGATCATCTTCACCGGCGTGGACTTTGCCTTTCCCGGACCAGTCGGCAACCTGATCGAAGTCGCTACGGGCGGCAGCTTAAGCGCGAGAGCAGCTTCCTCCGTCGCATTGAAAAAACCGACGCTAACGAGCGCGGTCCCGGTCATTACGATCGATCAGGCGATCGCAGCCGCATACCGCGCACTGCCCAAAGACGCGCCGCCGGGATATCTGCAACTGCCGGTGCACGCTGGGTCACCGTACAAAGTAACCGGATATTACACAGGCGTAGCTCCTTACTCGCAGCTCGTCCGCATCTCTCTGGATCCATATACGGGAGCATTGCTCACGTTGAACAACACTCGGCAACAGACCAGAGGCCAGCGCATCGAGCAATACTTCGTAGCAGTGCACTTCGGCTCTTTTGGAGGCGAGGGAGTGTTTGGCACACTGGTAAAGGTGGTCTGGGTGTTGCTTGGCATTGTGCCCGCGCTTCTGGCCGTCACCGGTTTAGTGATGTACTGGAATCGTAAGCTGCGTTCGATTTGGCGTCGTATGACGAAAACCACGAACATGGTGAGGGAGAGAGAATGACGCTGACTCGCAGACGATTCGCGCAGCTTTCAGGGATGGCGGCGGGATCTCTGGCTCTGAGTCGCATGGCCCATGCCACTGCAGCTCCAGATTTCACAATCGAGATCGCTCCCTATCTTCTTGAGGCTTCGCCGAAGCACCGCTTCCAGACTGTGGCCTATAACCAGCAGGTTCCCGGTCCGCTGCTACGAATGAAGCAGGGGCAGGAGTACACCATCGAGGTGCACAATCGCACGACCGATCCAGAGGTCGTCCATTGGCACGGATTGTTTCTGCCGCCGGAGATCGATGGAGCCATGGAAGAAGGCACTCCGATGATCGCGCCGGGCGCGACAACCCGGTACACCTTCAAGCCCGACCCTCCTGGCTTTCGCTGGTTCCACACCCACACCTTCGCAGGAAACGATCTGCGCAAGGCGCAGTTTGGAGGCCAGCATGGTTTTCTGCTGGTCGAACCCCGCGATAACGCAGCCCGCTATGACCGCGAAGTGTTTCTCGCGCTGCACGATTGGGAGGGCCATTTCGCCGGTGGAGACGATGGTTTTATGAGCCCGATGTATGACGTCTCCACGATTAATGGCAAGATGCTGGGCTTTGGTGAGCCGGTGCGCGTCAAACAAGGCGAGCGTGTGCTGCTGCATGTGCTTAATTCTAGTCCGACCGAGGTCCATTGGATTGCGCTCGCAGGCCACAGCTTTCAGGTGATTGCGCTGGATGGAAATCCCGTGTCGCAGTCACGCACGGTGACGATGCTGCGTTTGGCACCAGCAGAGCGGGTGTGTGCCGTCGTTGAGATGAATGCACCTGGAGTCTGGGTGCTCGGCGAGGTGAGGAAGCATGTGCAGGCAGCCGGCATGGGAATCGTCTTCGAATACGCAGATGCAACTGGCAAGCCAGTTTGGAATCAGCCGGACGATCTGGTGTGGGACTATAAGCAGTTCGCAGCTTCGGGTGCAGGCGCTCAAAACGAGGCAACACCCATCGATCTTGTGTTCGACTCTCAATTCAAGGGGCACGGCAGCGAAGAGCGCTGGAGGATCAACGGTCGTTCCTATCCGGAGACCGAGGAACCGATTCTGCACGCTGGGCAGCGATACCGCCTGGTAATGAAGAATCTGAGCGCTGACGATCATCCCATCCATTTGCACCGTCACACGTTTGAGGTACGAAGGATAGCCGGCAGCGCGGAGTTACACGGCTTGATGAAGGACGTTGTGCTTGTTCCTGCAAAGACCACGGCAGAGGTGGAGTTTGTGGCTGAGCATCCAGGGAAGACGCTCTTTCATTGTCATCAACAGGATCATATGGACCGGGGTTTCATGATGGTGTTTCGATATGCATAGCTTCAAAACGAGCCTGCTTCTTTTTGTAGTCTGCTGCGCCCTGGTGTGCCAGCGCGCGCGGGCGCAGGGCAATTACGAGATCCAGGTCTATGGTGCGGACACGGTCGCGCCGAAGAGTCTGATGGTCGAATTGCATTCGAACTACACGGTCACAGGGCAAACTCAAACGATCGACGGTGTGTACCCCACCAACCACCAGGAGCACGAGACGGTGGAGTTGACCGCGGGCATCAACGACTGGTCGGAAGTGGGTTTTTATATCTTCACCAGTGAACAGGATGGCCACGGCGTGCAGTGGGTCGGAGACCATATTCGACCACGCGTGCGTGTTCCCGATTCATGGCACTGGCCGGTTGGCGTCAGCCTGTCCACGGAGGTCGGCTATCAGCGAGCGGTTTATTCGCCGGACACCTGGACATGGGAGATCCGGCCCATCATCGACAAGACCCTGGGGCGATGGTATCTGGCGTTCAACCCTGCCCTGGAGCGCACGTGGCACGGCCCGGATGTAGCGCAGGGAGTGGGTTTTTCGCCAGGAGCCAAGGTCGGTTACGACTTCACCAAAAAGATCAACGCAGGCTTCGAGTACTATGCGGACTATGGTCGGTTAGGGAACTTCGATACCCTGCATGAACAACAGCAGCAGCTCTTCGTGGTTACGGATCTGAACGTGTCGCCGGCATGGGAGATCAACTTCGGCGTAGGTATCGGCCCTACCGCCGCAACCGATCATCTGCTCGTCAAAGGTATTATCGGTAGACACTTTTCCTGGAAGAAGAAGTCCTCGGTAGACTGAGACTCTTCTTGTCGGATTCTCTATACGAAGACAAAAGTCCCGGAGTTTCTCATGCTTCGTCTCTTCAGCATCGTGTTCCTCGTGGGCCTGACGGTTGGTGTAGGTCCGGCATTGGCCCAGACGCTTCCAGTCGCAGCACGCCCAACGCCTCCTACCCGCGATCCGAACACGCTCGGTTATGTCACGGCCAGGGAATTGCCTGACGGCGCCAATGCTTCGGCGAACGTCGATGGAAACTTTATTATCGGTCCCACTCACGACCGCGCACCGGAGACGTCCGAGCAGGCAGGTGCACCACAGGGAACGGTCTATGAGTTCACGATGAACTCGACGGACAGCAAAATTTATCCCGGCATAGCACGGGAGGCTAATACTTTCGGCACGGTTGATCCTACCGATCCGGGTAAGCTCGCGGTGACTACCAGCCATCCTGCTCCGTATGTTCGCCGGGTGGCGGTTTACGTCCCCAAACAATACGTCCCCGGCACTGTCGCGCCGTTCATCGTTGGGGCAGATGGGCCTGACCGCGGGCTGTTCACCGTTCTGGATAATCTGATCGCCGAGCACCGCGTGCCGGTGATGATCGCTATTTCTATCGGCAATGGTGGAGGTGATGCTCAAGGGAGCGAACGTGGCCTTGAATACGACACGATGTCCGGTCTGTATGCGGAGTTTGTTGAGAAAGAAGTGCTGCCTCTCGTCGAGAAGCAATACAACGTGAAGTTGACCAGAGATCCCGAGGGCCGGGCGACGATGGGTGGCAGCTCCGGCGGTTCCTGCGCCTTCATCATGGCCTGGTATCACCCTGAGCTGTATCACCGCGTTCTTACGTATTCGGGTACGTACGTAAATCAGCAGTGGCCTTATCACCCTCAAACTCCTCACGGAGCTTGGGAGTTTCATGAACACCTCATCCCCGGCACTCCGGCCAAACCGTTGCGTATCTGGATGGAAGTGGGTGACAGAGACCTTCTCAATCCGAATGTTATGCGGGACCAGATGCACGACTGGGTGGTCGCCAACGAGAACATGGCCAGGGTGCTGGCTGCCAAGGGATATCATTACCAGTTTGTCTTTGCCCGCAACGCCGGGCACACGGACCGTGCCGTAAAACAGCAGACTCTGTCTGAGGCCCTGGAATATGTGTGGCAGAGCTATCCCGTTGCAGGGACAAAGAAGTAACGTAGGTGTTCCCGTTGCGTCCTCCAGCGGATTGAGCATGCAATCCAGCTAAACGCTAACCGTGCCGTGAGTCGTATCTGGCGCGGTGTTGTAAGAGCGGGGGAATTCGCGGTCTTGGGCCGGAAAGCCTTACTGCGTCGGTTGCATTCGAAGTGCGATGTCCCCTCGCTAGCCTGGGATGATGCATTGCGTTTTTAAATCCGGGCATATAGTCAGCAATTGTCTCGAATCGAGTAGACTTCCCAGAGCACCCCACAACAGAGGAATAGGCTAGTGGAATTCTTCACGTTTGACGCGGAGTATTTGGACAAGCTCAGGCTAGGGGATTCGTTTGCCGAAAAACACTTCGTTGCTTACTTCAGTGAGCTGATCCACCTGAAATTGCGCTCGCGCCTGTCCTCTCGTGAGGCTGTCGAAGATGTAAGGCAGGAGACCTTCACGCGTGTTTTCCTGATGTTGCGGAAGAGCGATGGATTGCGAGACCCGGATCGGCTGGGATCGTTCGTGAACTCGGTTTGCAACCATGTACTGATGGAGCACTATCGGGCACAGAAGAAGGTAGGATCTTCGCTGGAGGAAGAACCCGAGACGGTCTATGTCGACCGTAACCCCAGTCCACTCAATCTGTTGGAGACCAAGGACAGGGCACGTCTTGTACAGCAGGCCCTGGCTACGCTGCCCAGCCGTGACCGGGATCTGCTGCGAGCCATATTGATGGAGGACCGCGACAAGGATACTGTCTGTGCAGAGATGGGAGTGAGCCGCGAGTACCTGAGAGTTCTGCTTCACCGGGCCAAGCAGTCCTTCAGGTCGACCTATGATCGGCCGCCCGTCTCAGAAGAACGCACCCCCAGGAGTGAAACGCTTTAGGCCCCCAACGCACTATTAACTCGAGGAATGAATTCGGATGGACCATCACCGCATCGTCGATCAACATCTAGTTGAACAATACCTGCTGGATGAGATGTCGCCAGAGCTGCGCGAGGAGTTTGAGGACCACTACTTCGGATGCTCGGAGTGTGCTGCCGAAGTTCGCGCAACCTCTGCATTCATGGACGCGGCACGGAGCGAATTCAAGAAAACGGAACCGAAGAGCAGCACAAGTCCAAGCGACGCGAAACCGCCAAAGATTAAACAAAACTGGCTATTCCTATGGAGAGAATGGTTCGCGGTCGCTGCATTCGCGACATGCCTGCTGATTGTTGTTTATCAAAACACGGTTGTCTATCCTCGGCTGCGGAATGAAGTCGCAAGCCTGGAGAAGCCTGAAGTCTTAACTACCGTCTCTCTGGTCAACGGGAACAGCCGCGGAGGAGCCATCGTGTCCGCGAAGGCCGGCGATGCGCAAGCTCTCCTGCTGCTGGTAGATATTCCAACCCAGGACCGCTTTTCCGACTACACCTGTCTGCTGTATTCACCGAATCATGAACTGCTCTGGACGGTTAAGGTGTCGGCCCAGGATGCGAAGGACACGGTAGCGATCCGTGTTCCTTTCGCGAACAGGATAGATGGTGTCTATTCCCTGGCCGTTAAAGGAAATCAGGCCGAGACCGCATCCGGCAGCGGCGCCGATCTCGCGACATACAGCTTTTCGTTGAACGCCGGGGCGACCGGCACGGGCCATTAGTCAACGCCATCTCAGCAGGAGTCAATGTCATGCAAACGGACGTAAAACAGGTCTTCTACTTTCATGGAGATTCCAACTCGTTGGGCGGATTTCTTGAAGAGCCCTTCCGCTATATCCCGACACCGTGCTCGGTTGCCCTGTCCTCTGCCGGAGGCAGCGTCACGCAACGCGCAGAACCCTTCAACTTCGAAGATCTCATCCACGCAAGAGCCTCTTACACCCACGTCTCCGGTCGGCCCACGAAGAGGAATGGGCCATGGACGCAGCGCGTCTCCAGCGTGGTGGAGGGCTTCAGCCTGCTGGGGAGGGTCACTGCAGACAGTCTCGCGGCTCAGGTATTTATTGAGCAGCCAGAGGACGGTGGCGGTCCCAGGCGGATCTCGTTTGCCGGCTCCCATATCCGCAATCTTCGCGTCGACGGCAGGCCGGTAACCCCCGTCCTGAACGCCACATTGCTGCCGGAACAGCATCGTTCCGAGGACGTTTATAATCGGGACGCATCCGTCAATCCTGAACTGCCCTGGCCCACGCTTTGGCAGGCAGCGCACCGTCAGAGCGTCGGTCTGTTGGAGAGCAGATCCATCTCCGGATGGGCGCGTGATCGCTTCGGCTGGATTGCGGCGAAGGAAAATTCTGGCGAAGGTAGCCTCGAGGGATACACACTGTGCTCTTTGGTGGACAAGCTCGATGGCCTCACTTCAGAACAGAGTGTTGGCCACTACATCGAGATCCCCGATCTCGGAAGAATCTTTCTGGGAGAGGTGACGATCTTTCCCCAGGCAGTAACACTCACGATGCTTCGTGCCGAATTGGGTTGCGCAGTTTCAGGCCACGCCAGCGTCGCATCGATAGCAAGCAATGGTACGACGGAGCCTCCAAGCATCTTATCGCCGGGCCCATAGGGCTCTCCTGCTCAGGCAAGTCTTATGTTCACGCAATTGTTCTGCTTGCTTGCGTCATTGGATGCATTGGATGTCGAGAACCACGCCGCGTTGATCCAGCCGTCAAATTTGAACAGATTAAGGTCGATTTTCATCAGGGGAACCTCGACCTCGCTCAGAGGGCAGCATCTGAGGAGCAGCGTGAGTTCGTAAATAGTGATCCGGCTTGGAGCTTCAAATTCTGTCTTCTTGAGTCGGAGATTCTTTCTTCCCAAGGACGGAGTCAGGATGTCGTGAACGCGCTGGAGGGTAGACCTAGGTCGTTCTCTCCCAGCGAAGACCTCACTATCAAACAGGAGATCCTGCTCAGTCTCGCACATGCTCGCCTTGGTCAACCCCAACTAGCAAGCGAGGAACTGCAGAAAGCCCAGCACTTGGCGGATGCTACTCGCTCTCCTTTGGAGAGCGAGGTCGCTCGCACCGAAGGTCTGCTCGAATACCGCAGCGGCCAACAATCCAGTGCCGAGAGTTCATTTCGCAGGAGCCTGGAGTTTGCCCGTAGACAGAAAGACCTTTTCATAGAAGCTACCGATTTATTGAATTTAGGAGCGGTGGCTTTGCAGACAGAACATTTCGACGAAGCTCTGGACAGGTTCAAGGCATCCGCGGAGATCTCGAGTTCTATTCATGCCAATCTGTTTCTGGAGGAGGGGCTTGGAAACGCCGGTTGGGCTTACTACAGCCTTGGAGACTATGAGAAGGCCCTGGTCAGCTTTCAGCAAGCTGAGATTCAAGCCAAAAGCCTGGGCGCTACGGACAATGAGATTCTCTGGTTGCAGAGTGCTGGCCTGTCGCTCTATCACCTTGGGGGTCTGAAACAAGCGCAGTCTTGCTATGAGGAAGCGCTGCGTGCTGCTGACGCGAGTCACGACACAGCCAGAAAAGCTGTAACCGATACATCGCTTGGGCAGCTCTTGCTTCAGCTTGGTCAACCGGATGCCGCAAAGGCTCGTGTTGATGAAGCGCTGAAGGCAGCCCAGCAGATAGGGGATAAAGCCAGCGAACTGGATGCTTTGTTTTTGCAGGGCCAGATTGCGGCGCGTACCTCGAATGGAGCTGATACAGAGCGGATATTCTCGCAGGTCTATCACGATGCTGCCGGGACGCCCTCTCTCAAGTGGGAAACCGAAAATGCCTTCGCCGATCTCTATGCGAGCAGACACGATGTACGGCAGGCTGGCCAATGGTATCGCAGGGCCATCAAGACCTTTGAGACGCAGCGATCTTCGGTTCAGGACGAGGAGCTCAGGCTCCCGTTCTTCGCCAATGGCGATGAACTGTATCGCGACTATGCTGAGTTCCTGATCGCGTCCTACCGCTCCGACGAGGCGCTACAGTTCCTCGATGGAGCACGTGCCCGGACGCTGAAGGAAGGCCTGGGAGAGCCTGAACAAGCTGCGCACGTGCAGCCCGAGACGCCATCACACACCGCTCGCCGTTTGAACGCTGTCATCCTGTTTTATTCACTGGGTCCGCAGAGGTCCTATCTCTGGGCCATCGACCGGAACGGCACACATCTGTTTGGACTGCCACCCGAAGCAGAGATCACCGCGCGGGTGAAGAGTTATCAAGCCGATGTTCTGAAGTCGCACGATCCGTTGCATGAGAACAATTTGGAGGCGCAGTGGCTTTACAAGACGCTGGTCGCACCTGCTGAAGCGCTCATCCCGAAGGAATCGCATGTCTTCATCGTACCGAGCGGCAGCCTCAATGATTTCAATATGGAGATGCTGCTTAAGCCTGGACCGTCTGGATCTCAAGGGGAGACTCACTATTGGATTGAAGATGTCAGCCTAAGTACAGCAAGCTCCATCCAACTACTCTCTCGACTTTCACCGGGTAAAGAGATCGCCGCTAAGAATCTGTTGCTCATTGGAGACCCTACGACTGCAGGGAACGGCTATCCTCCGCTTCCGAACGCAGCCTCTGAGGTGCAGAGTGTCCAGAAATATTTCACGCCTGGAGATCGAACTGTACTGACCCAGACAGCTGCGGTGCCGGTGGCCTATGCGACCTCCAATCCGGAGCAATACTCCTACATACACTTTGTCGCCCATGGAATAGCCAGTAGCCTGCGTCCTTTGGACTCCGCGATCGTGCTTTCCCCTCCGCACGCCGATCCGGATAACTTCAAGCTGTATGCCCGGGATATTATCCATCGACCGCTCCACGCTCGCCTGGTAACCATCTCAGCTTGTTATGGATCGGGATTGCGCAACTACGATGGCGAAGGCCTGGTGGGGCTCTCCTGGGCATTTCTGCGTGCAGGCGCACATCAGGTGATCGGCGCCGTGTGGGAGGTCAATGACAGTTCTACCCCGCAACTGATGGAGCAGATGTACCACGGTCTCGCACAAGGCGAGCAGCCGGATCAAGCGCTACGTGCGGCTAAACTATCGATGCTGCACTCCCAGGGAGTGTTTCGCAAACCGCTGTATTGGGCGGCCTTCCAGCTCTATACGGGTTCCTAAAAAGAAACCGCCCCTGCATCTCTGCAAGGGCGGACGGTCATTCAGTCGCATGGCTAAGACTACGGGGTAAGTACAAACGCAGTCAGTGCCGAGGCGTCGTACTGGCTTTGTCTGCCGTATCCGTTGGTCATAGTGGCGGCAACATAAAGCTCCGCCGCAAAGCCTGCGGTTGGGCATGGCCCCAGCAATTGGCCGACTTGCGCTGAGAAGGTAGAGGTCAATGAGCCGACCTGGCCACTGGGCAACGCAGGGGTGAACGAGAGTTGTGTTCCGCCCCGGACGATCTCCGTGGAGTAACTGCCAAACCCCGCTGGCTGGCTTGCCGTAAACCCGATGGAAACATTAGCCGTTGTGTTGCTTTCATAGTGCAGCACTCCGCAGATGTTCGCAGTTACCGGCGGAGCAACCTCAAGCACCGGCGACGAGATCGACGCAATGCAGGACTGGTTGTTCACCAGGATGATAAGAGGTGCACTCACCAGGCTCGAGATCGGATTGCCGGCAGCATCGAGGAAGATCAGTTGAAGCGTATGCGTCCCATTGCTAAGTGCCGTGGTGTCGAGCATGTCACCGAGTGCTGGAGACTCCCACAGAAAGAGCTCGCTGACGGGATGCACAGGGTAGCATCCAATCGACGATCCAATGGTAGCGGCAGTGATAGTCTCCAACACATTCCCCGTTCCATCCCAGAAGTAGTTCGTCCAGCTGTCGGTGTGCGGAACACCCCCTACTTCGACCTGATAGTAAGCCGCGCCAGCATCTGCCGCGGCCTGGTAGTTGACCATGATCGGCAGCGTTCCGCCGAAGGGAACATTGTTGACCCAGTAGGGTGGATCAACGTCGACTGAAGTGTTCGCCAGACCCTGGAGAGGACCAGCGGTCTGGTTGATTCTGTCAAAGGGAATCAGCCCAATGCCCATCAGTAGATCACCCGTCGTGGCAAAAGAGGTGAAAGCAACCTCGTCAACCTCGGTGTTGGAGCAGATCAGCATCTCTCCCGAGTTCGGCAGAGCCACGCTGGATGGTCGTACCGGCACGCCGCTGGCGACGACATTCATAGTTCCGGTCGTGACATTTACTCTCACGATGGAGTTCGAAGGGTCTCGCTGCGGAACCAGCAGTGCATCTTGCCCCGCATCCGCCCAGGTCAGAAAGAACGGTTCCGTTAGACCTGAGGCGACCGTAGTGCGCGCAGCGTTGCTCAACTGAATGCAGCTGATTCGTCCCACGGTGGGCCCGGTCATCTGTTCACTGACATAGGCGTACTGCAGGTCGGAGCTGAGCACTATTCCAACGGGGTTGACGAGGCCGGTCGCAACTGTCGCGGTCTGTCCGTTGGTGAGGTTCACCTTAACGATCGAACCGGGAGAAGCATATTCAACGACGTATGCCGCGTTATGCGCTTCGTCGAGGAACATCTGTTGCGGTGCAGTCAGCCCTGTGGCGATGACAGTCGCTGCGCTGCGATTAGCGCTGGTGAGCGCGACTTTGACCAGATCGCCGGTGCGCTCCGTCACATAGGCGTGTACGCCATCGGTGCTCAGTTTTACATCTTCTGGTTGGTTATAGCCTGTCCCAAGCACACTGTAGCCCGACTCGATATGGTAGGTCACCCAATTAATCGTCAGGTCGTAGCCATAGGCGACCACCTGCACCTTCGCGTAATTGCCGCTGGCCGTCAACACAGCGAACACGTCGTTCACGGTAAGAACATTGGTGGCGTTATTGTTGCCTATGATGGGAGTCGTCGCGTAAGGCAGGTCCTGCAGGTTGGCCGCGGTAATACTGTTGAAGCTTACGGCTCCCAGGTTGATGATTTTGGCACCGTTCAAAGGTGTCATCTGGCGTAGAACATTAGTCTCCTGTTCCCACCAGACATCGGCAGTCGCTGAAGCTCCGCTCTGGACGCCGTTATCGAAGTCGAAGTTAAAGGTTCCCTTCAATACGGTATTTACTCCATTGTCGACGACCGTTGCCGCAGGAAATAAGTTAATGGCAGATAGCTTCCCTGAGTACTCCACGAAAATAAGTTGCTGTTGCGCGTTGCGAAAATCGCATCCGATTGCGCCGCCGAGGCCGGTGGCGAGCTGTGTTGTGGTTGGCATTGGGTTTCTCCAGATAGATCTACCTTTATAGGCGATGTCTTCATAGTGCGGAGTGATCGAAAAGCGTTTCAGTGTTAGCGAGAAATACTCGCAGGCGCTGCGATCTGGCGAACGATGCAAAGGTGTTGAAGCATCCAACCCACAAATTTATTTAGTCTGTAACGTTCCTCATCTCTACTGCACCATTCAAGCAACAGGGAACCAGGGTTTGGCTTCGGTCAGATGGAAAACCCTGGACAAGGAGAGAGTGATGTCTATTAAGACTAGTGAATTACCCGATCTGATTGCGGCAGCCGTTAAAAACGCAATCGCCACCAAGCAGATTACAGAGGAGACGCTGCAGACTCTGCTTCACAAGCCAATCACGATCGGTATCTATCCGGATCCCGCACTGGGACTGGCTGAGAGTGCTGAGTTTGCGAAGTTAAAGCCGCTTGGCTATGCCGCACACGATTTGGAAGCCCTTCGCGATCCTTCAAAACTTAAGGAGATTTAGCCGTGAAGGGGCCGAGTGTTGTTCAGTGTCCAAGCGCCCAACCCTCTATGCTGGGTGCGGTTATCCATGGAGTTGTGGATGCTGCATCCGGCAAGATACAGCATCTCTCCACTCCTGAGCCAGTGACACCGGAGTTATTGGCCATGACAGCTCCGCTGCTCCCGACGCAGGTGCTTCGCATCTCTGCACCATGTCAGGGAGGAGCGTGCGGTCACTTCAACGGAACAGCCTGCACGCTTGTGGACCGCATCGTTCAGATCATGCCTGCATCCGACTCGAGCCTTCCGTATTGTGCCATCCGCGCAACCTGCCGCTGGTTTAGCCAACGTGGTAAAGCGGCCTGTATGCGGTGCGACCAGATCGTTACAGACGAGTTTGTTCGAGATGAGCAGATGACGGCGTTGACTGTCCCGGCAGGTAGACACGCCGAACAAACAGATTTGTGTTGAGCCATATAGCGAAGTTTTTACATGTAACGCTATCTGGCTTATCCGCACTATCCAGATGACAGGGATTACAAACTGAGTGCCGCACAGCGGCGCAACTTTTACAGAGGGGTCCCTGCAAGGAGATTCGCCATGCATTCCTATAATTCATCGCACGGGGCTCGTCCTGACTATGTGCTTCTTGGCGCAAAGATACTAGCGGGCCTGGTTTTCTTGGGACCTGTATTCTTTGCCGTGAGCCAGACGCCTACACCCAGGAAACCGGCACTCCCTGGCATCGCAAGAACAACTGGCGGCAAGGTAATTTTCCCTGCAGCTCTTATTCCTACGGTGCCATCTTCGCTACAGGTAGTAAAACTTACCGTGCAGCCGCCTCCCGAGACGTTTCTGCGTGCGAGCCTGGCCAAGACAGGAGTTAAGGCAGATGACATTCAGCCACTCGCTCACAGCGCACTTCCTGAGCTGAAGGCTGCGCCTGAGACCTCTGTAGGTCTCGTGCAGGAAGATCGTCTGATCGCCTCCTGGGATACGCAGACGGGTGAATCCCAGATCCTTCCGCAGCTCGATAAACTTCCTGCCGTTACCTACGCCGGTGCCAAGGACGAGCATCTGACGCAGGCTTTGACGTTGGCGAGACAGATCTTTGCCAGCTCCGAAATCCTTCCCAGGGATGTAACTCAGTACACGCTGGGTGTTCCTCGCCCTGTTGTTGGGAGCACAGCACAACTTGTCTCCAGCGGCGGAAAGCCCACTGTTTCCGACGTGAAGCTCTACCTCACCTATGTGGCAGTCTCTCGCACAGTGAGTGGCTACAAGGTGTATGGCACAGGGTCCCACGCAGCAGTCGCTATCGGTACCGATGGCAGTCTCTATGGACTGGTCAATCGTTGGAAGGCTGGAAGCTTTGCATCCACGCTGACGGAGCGTCGTAGCAAAGCCCAGATTCAGGCAGCGCTCCTGGCGGTGCTGAAGCCTCTGACGAGCAACTCGAATGTTGAGGTAATCTCCGTTGAGGTTGCTTACGTGGACGACAATCTCGCTGCTATGACTCCCGTCTATCGTGTGGTGTCGCGCCTGCATCCGCTTCCGTCCGCAGGCGCCAATCCACAACTGCTGCAAAGTACCGACTATGTTGCAACGTACATGGCCTATGGCAATGGCCAACTGCCGGCCGAACTTGTTCCTGGATCTGGTCCTGCACCTTCCAGCGCGCCCGCGAACCACTCCGCTCTGGATCAGGCTGTTGTGCCCGCCGGCGATCCAACCGTTGGCAGGTATGTTGTCCGAGATGCGCAGTCGGGCTTTGTCTCTGAGGCCAACGGATTCTGGGACGGATTACAGAGCTCGCATAATGCCGGCCAGTTCACCAACTCTCAGTACTACTGGGCAGAGCCTTTCATCTACACCACGGATGAGCAATCGTTCGTCAACAATGTGAATGTGGCGCTGACGGAAGCTCACGGTGCTCCTTGGTTGTTTACGACAGAGTCGAATTGCTGTGACGTAGTTAACATCAATGACATCCCAGCGACCGAGGGCTACGGAGCCGCAAACCACGGCAAGTTGGATTACTGGATTATCCACTCCTGCGAAGTAGTACCTTCCGCGGAGGACAACGCAGAGTGGTGGACGCCGTGGTTCAAAGTCTTCCAGGGGTTACATGCAGTAATGGGTTCGCGCACGGATATGTTGTTCGACGGCGGAGCGGTCAACCAGCCTTTCGGCCAGAACATCGGTAACGGCGCGTCTGTTGTCTCTGCCTGGTTCAACGCAACCCTCAGTTACTACCCTGCCTCGGAACAGCCGCCGACAGACCGGCCCTCCGCTGTAACTGTCTGCGGACATGAACCGGATACCGTCTTCAATACCGCAGCCCTGCCTGCCGCTAGTTGCCTCACTAATTACTGGCAGCCGAACTAAATCCTCGCACGCCAATCATTGCATGATGGTACAAACTGACCAGCAAGATCAGTCCGCCAACATGCAGCCGAAGAGCAACGCGTCGGTTTCTGAAGAAACCACTTCGTCGAATCGACGCGTTGCGCTTCGGTGATTTTTGTTGGCAGAGTCCAGAGGAGATTTCATTGAGGGTTATTTCTTCGCCGATGGAGAGCGTTCGGTCCATTCGGCGACTTCCGAGCCAGCTAGCAGGAAGGCTCCGGTTCCAAAGATCCAGCTTGAACCTGGAGGGTAAACGGCCGGCCCTGAACCTCCGGGCTGCACGTTGCCCAACCGGCCATCGGCGTATATTTGCCGCGTTAGACCTGCCCAACCGCGCTCGACAACAGGTCCGTACACGTTGGCCTTCAGCAGTTTGTGATTCAGGCCCCAGGCCATGGCATAGGTATAGAAAGCCGATCCCGAAACCTCAGGCGCAGGATAATCGGCTGCGTCCAAAAGCGATGACCGCCACAAGCCGTCCTTCCCTTGAAGTCGAGCGAGGGAGGCTGACATCTGCTGGAATCTCTTTGTATAGAAAGCGCGATGTGGGTCTTTCTCTGGAATTTGTTGGAGCAGGTCTACGAGGCCAGCCATATCCCAACCGTTGCCTCGCGACCAGAAGATTTTGTTCCCATTCTTATCACGCTTGTCCAGATAGCTGGCATCACGAATGAAGAGATGATCCTTGGGGTCCCAGAGGAGTCTGTCAGTCGCTTGCCACTCGCGGTTCAGATAGGTGAGATAGCGCGGGTCATGAGTCTGTGCCGCCAGTCCGGCCCAGGTCGGGGGAGCCATAAAGAGAGCATCGCAATACCACCAGACAGGCTTGGCGGGATCATCCGGTGTCTGTAGCAGCTCTTCAAACTGGGCGCGCATCGATTCGAGATGGTGTGGATCTGGCTTTAGCTCGTTGAGTTGCAGATAGACCTGTCCGATGGTCTGGCTATCGGCACTCGTCTTCTTAGGTGGGCCAAGCTCCCAGTTGAAGTGCTCGGCTGCGTTCAGCACAACATCGCGATAGCGAGGTTCATGGAGTGTTGTGGCTGCAGAAAGCAAACCGAGATAGAGCGCACCGAACCACTCGCTGCGACCGGGCGTGTCGGCAACGCGCGCGACCTGCCAGTCTCCGACCTTGCGCATGGCGGCTTTGACAGCTACTGGCGTTAGCGCAGGAGAAACGTCCGTGGCGTACGGGCCAGGGTTCGTTGGGCTATCGCCTGAAACAACCTTGGCCTCTTCGTGAGTGCTTTGCGCATGTAGGCTTGTGTCGGCCAAAGAGCATGCCAGGAAGCAGAAGCTCACTGAGGTTCGCCAAAATTTGCGCTGTGCCATTATTTCTCGGGGCAATATTTCATGAGAATTTTAGTGCAGGGACCGAATAGTCTTGCGGCAGAATCTGAGTGAGTCTCCCACGTTGAGCGAAGGCCAGAGCGCAAGGGCTATCTACCCCTGTGCTCTGGCGTCGAATCTTCACTCCGACTTCAGTACTTGCCCTCGAATCTCTCCACCCGGGTTCGCCGAGGTGTGGACATTGAAGTACCACTGGCCACTCAAAAGGTCTTTTGCCTGCTCAGGCGTCAGCGTTGCCTTGCCGTCAATGGGGCTAACGAGTGGGCTGGTTTTTATAAAGACCTGCGGCTTTGCATTGGCTCCTTCGGCTGCAGGGCCGTGGAAATGGGCAGCAACAGCGGGGCCGGTCAGACCGCTGAACTCGATATGGTAGGTGAACTCATTGGTCTCCGTATTAAAGGTAGCGCTCACCGTACCGGTGCCGGCGCTGTCCTTTGCGGGCACCTCATGGGCGGCAGTCAGATTGGCCTTCAGTGTGACGGTTGCGGCGTGGGCAACCAGCGAGCCAAGCGTCAGAGCAGAAACTGCGACAGCGGAGCGAATAAGAGTGGTCAGTTTTTTCAAGGTATTCTCCTTTGATTCGGTTTTCTTAAGTGAAGTGCAAACGAAGAGCGAGCAAACCCATCGTCATGGCGTAGGATGCTGTTTCGGAAAGATCGCGCTATGTTCACAAGCAAATGCGACTGGGGCAGCATAGGAATCCCAAGGTTTTTCGGAGGATGATCGTTCAGCTTGGGGAGCCAAACCGAGCTCGAGATGGCCGCATACCGCAGCTCTTATGCTGAAAACGCCGAGAACAGTCGAGGCAAGATTAGTCCAGGGGAGGACAACAGGAGGAGAATCGCGTTTGGGGAGTCACAAACATAGCGTGGATTTGAAGCTAACGCAATTTTACGAATGATGCAATCGAGGATCGCTGCGAAGTGTGCAAATAGAAAGCTCCCAACTGGACCGGTTATTCGTCGGCAAAAATAGCAGGATCGCTTGTGCTGGGATGGCCCGTTTCAACATGGCCGGCGAAGCGTCGCAGGAACTCTGGAGATTCCGCATTGGTAACGGAGAGGTCGTACCAGGCTGAACTGGACGTCAGTACCCAGTGATCGTCCACGCTCGTTCCGGGTGCAAGCGTATAGGTGTGTGGGGCACCACCGTAGGTATTGGTTACTATCAGTTTGCATGGCACTGAACTTGTGTTCGCCAATGACAGAGTGATGTTGCCTTCCGAAACATCGTAGCGCACCCTGACTTCGACACCTGGCTTTCCATGCGATGCCGCTTCAGACGCGTTGCCACGAAACTGGCAGAAGTATCCATTGGGCCCATGCAGAGAAAGATCGTAGCTTCCTTGTGGGTCGCTGGTGAGCCAATAATCGGAGAGTGAGTCTCCTGTCGAGATCGTATAGCGTCGAGGGCTATCGTCGCGCCTCTTGCCGTTGTATACATAAAATGCAGCGCCAGACTCGCCTGTATTTGCAAAGTCAATCCATACGTTTTCTCCGACAGAATGTGTTTCCTGGTCTCTGAGCCGGCAGTGAGCAAATAGCTCATAGGGAAGAGCACGTGCTTTGCGCGTTCCCGGCTCCTGTTGCGGCATCGATTGCACAGCCGGCACATGGTATGGCTGGTGTAGAGAGGCAAGTAGCTTCGGCACTTCGAAGGGAACGATGCTGGAATCTGGAGTACTGGAAAAATCAAAGGCCGAGGTCAGATCGCCACAGAGGGAGCGACGCCACGCGCTGATATTAGGCTCAGGGATGTCAAAACGAGCTTCCAGGAATCGCAGTACGGACGTGTGATCGAAGACTTGTGAACAGACCCATCCACCGGTAGTCCATGGAGAGACGATGAGCATGGGGACACGCGGACCGAGGCCAATCGGTTGTAGTCCTCCAGGATCGGCATTGGGAATCAACGGATGTTTCTCATCGGGATGCTTATCCAGATCGAGAAACTCATCGCCAAGGCTCTCCACCAGATCCTTCGACACCATGCCCTGTGCGTTGGGTTGGTTCGTCATGGGTGGCATGGGAGGTACGATGTGGTCGAACTGACCATCATTCTCGTCGTAGTTCAGGAACAAGACGGTCTTGCTCCAGACCTCAGGATTGGAGGTCAGCGCTTCGAGGACCCGGTTGATGTAGTAAGCCCCATCGGTGGGACAGGCTTCGGGATGCTCACTATATTTGTAGGGCGCGACGATCCATGAAACCTGCGGCAGACGGTTGTTGGCTATATCCTCGCGAAATTCTACGAGTGTATGGTCCGATACACCTTTAGTCACAAGCGGGCTGGTGGGGGATGCTCCCTCTTTTA
>NZ_LMUH01000013.1:816344-832281 GCF_009766105.1 Granulicella sp. S156
CGAGCGAGTTGTCGGTGAAGTTGTCGGTTGGCATGCCGGGCTCTCCTGAGCCGCCTTGATAGAGCTTCCAGCTAACGTGATTCTCTTCGAGACGCTCGGGATAGGTCGTCCATGTATACCCGTTGGTGTGGGCACGCTCGTTCAGGCCCGGACCGTTCGGCTTCTTGCCGTAAACATTGCGCGGGTCGATAGTGCCTGACCACAGGTATATCCGGTTAGGGGCGGTATCGGCATGGATGGAGCAGTGATAGGCATCACAGATCGTAAAGGCATCAGCCAGCGCATAGTGGAAGCTCACATCCGTGCGCTTCAGGTAGCCCATGGTGGCTACGTCCTGCTTCTGATTGATCCATTGGTTGTGCTTGCCGTGATTCCAGGCCAGGTGGCCGCTGCTCCAGCCATGATCGGTGCCGGGTGAAAACTCCGTTGTAGCCTGCGGGTTCAGGTAGAACGGCAGCACATGGGTCGCGTTATGACTTAAGCCTCTCGCATGGTAGCGACTGGTATGAACGGAAGCGGGCGGTTGATACCAGACAGGTTTGCCATTAGGCAGACGCGCCGGACGCGGATCGCTAAAACCGCGTACCCCTTTGAGCGTGCCGAAGTAGTGATCGAAGGAGCGGTTCTCCTGCATCAGGATGACAACGTGCTGCACATCCTTAATCGTGCCGGTGGCCCTATTGGCCGGAATGGCGAGTGCTTTGCGAATGCTTGGAGGCAATATCGATACCCCAGCCGCGGCTCCTGCCGATTTCGCGGCGGTGCGCAAGAAGTCACGTCTGCTTTTCATCTGTTTCATTAAGAACACCTGCGCCTTCAAGATAAAGCTCTGGTCAAGATATAACGGTTGTTCCCCATGGGCGAAAGGTTCTTAACGGTTCAACAACGTCTCTGCTGATTGATTCGATTGAACTTGGAAGACAACGATTCGCAGCCGTGTAATACAACGTAATCTAAGCGAACTCGTTTTCCGCTCCCGTGGGAAGTGCATTGCCGCGGCTTGAATCCGAGCCGAGGTTGCTTTGATTCCACTTGCGAGCCATGATTCCAGCTGATATCAGAGACGTGATCAGCAGAAGATTGAAGAGGTTGTCCCATCCGTAGTGGTGCGCGAAGCGCGTCACGAGATAGGGTGAGAACATCTGTCCGATGGAACCGACTCCGTTGACAAAGGCGAGGGCGCGTCCTGCCTCGCGATGCGGCACGCTTTCCAACACCGCCGTGGACACGATCAGGGCATCGGGGCCATAGATAAGGATGCCCATCAGTGAGATGCTTGTCGCGCTCGCCCACCAACCCAGGGTGCTTACCAGCGGCTCCATCAGGGACATGAAGCCAAGTGCGAAGAGCATGATGGCTGCAACAGGGTAGCGGCGTGCCTGGAAGTATTTGTTGGAGAGGTATGTGGCCAGCACCGCTCCAACGAAGCCGAAGATCTCAAACAGAGAGGATGTTGAGCCTGCTAGAACATCCGAATAATGCACGGTCTGCACAAGATATAGAGGCAGCCAGAAGAGCAGGGCATAGCGTGTCATCTTAAGAAAGAAGTACATGACCGCAATATTCTGTATCTCTGGGCGGCGAAGAACATTTCTCCAGCCCGTTTTTGTGGGACTTTTGTCTTCGAGGGACAATGGTGGAAGGTCTGCGTCTTCTGGTTCGTCCCTGGTAGTGATATAGAAGTAGACTGTCAGCGCAGCGAGTAGCACAGAGGGCAACAGATAGCTGCGTTTCCATCCAAGGGTTGGGAACAACAGAGGTGTGGTCGCGCACCATGCGGCAAGACCGGTTGCGACGACGCCGCCGAGCGAATAGCTTGCACTCCACCATGCCAGCACCGTGGACCGTTCTCTGCGCCCAAACCATGAGGACAGCAATTTTGCGAGGGACGGAAAACCGCAGCCTTGGCCAAGTCCATTGAGCATCTGCAAGATGAGAAGAGATCGATGCGTATGCCCCACGACCATCGCTGCCGTGCTGGCTGCGGAGACGAGACCTCCGATCAGTGCTGTAATGCGAGCACCTTTTATGTCCGCGAGGGTGCCGGCAAGGAACTGTCCAATGGTATAAGCCAGGCCAAAGGCAAAGAGCAGGTTCGCAACCTCCCCAAGACTGGGATCCGCCCCTGGCAACATCTGCAGGATCTTCACATCTTTGCGACAGAGATAGTAGCCCGCATACAGCAGCCAACTGGACGAGAAGACGCTGTTTCGCCAGTGGCTATAGCGGGCTTGTTGTTTAAGATCCAATTCCAGCTCCCGTTGTCGCATCAGAAGGACGCGTTATGGTTGATGCGTATAAATTTCTAGGTGTGGGGATGGATTGCTCCTCCATACGGCCTGCACAACTTGCCCCATCTCGGTTTCCCGGGCAAGTTGCGACGGAAAGCTATCCTTACTCGAGATGATCTCTGCTAATTTGTTGGTGGATTCCCAATCGGTACCGGCAATCCAAAGTACAGCAGGGTGCTCGGGAAATACGGTCAGTACAGCCGCATGATCCCCCGCAGATATATCCGGCTTCGAATCGGATCGGTCCATCAGGTGAAATGCCCCCGTCTGCCTCGATATGAGGTAACGAAGCCGTTTATCTGCCTCAAACGCTGGCGGCGTAGCCTCTGCACTGTGAAGGATGGCAGTTTCCCCACCTAGCCCTGCCTGCTTGTCATTCGCTTCCATCTCTTGTGAACCTATTGACGGTTGGAGATCGTACCTACCCGCAAGCCAGACTATCGGTAGTATGGCCCGCGCTGTGCCTTCACCTTCCAACGCTGCTGCCTGGGTTGTTATCTGCTGTGGCGCATTCTCTCCAGTCAGAATCAACATGGCGTTCTTTCCCTGCAATCGCGTATCCCAAAACTGATGGTAGGGGTCGCCACTTTTTATCTGCTGCCGCAAAAACAGCGCACAGAGAAAGAGCGCAATCAACGCGGGCCGCATGATTCCAACGATATTGAGTGGAAGAACGGTGAGTTGCTCAGGAACCCGGGCGTCGTGCACCTCGGTCGATATATCCAGGCTTACAGAAACCAGGGGCTTCCGTGACTCGGGCTCCCTCACAAACCTGGGGCCATAGGAACCCGGCAATAGCTCAATGCGGTAACCATTTTGGGGCGACTGAGTTGCATAAAACGACCGCAGCCGCTTTCTCACCTCATTGGCTCGTACACGTACAGTGGCATCGGAGCTCGGATCATAAGAGATATCACGACCCAGTAGATCCAGGCCAATGCTGCGTTCCTTCAAGGAATCAATACGGCCATCGAGCGCAACCTGCACGATGTAATGCAGGAATTCGCAGCTCTTTCGGCTGGCGTGAAAGCTGGGACTTGCGAGGATGGCTGCAAGCTCCTCCTGCACAGCCACTCTAAGGCGCGCTGCCTCAACAAAGCTCTCAGGCTCTGGTGGAGCGACTTCCGCCATAGGCGGACCGAACGGACCAGTCTCCACTAAGGCCTCGCTTGCCATTGATATAGATATTAACTCCGGTCTGTTAATCCTACTTGAACACGGAGCTCCTCCGTCCAACAGCCAAATTTTCAAGACCTCAGCCATTGGTCTCTCATGAACATTTCATTACATCTCGGCAAACACGGGTCCCATAAGTCCTTTGTCTTCAATATAAAAAGGAGTCGCTAAACCGTTAAGAACCTACCTTTTTGCTGTAAATGCCGCTAAGGTCGTGACAGCTTCACAAATTCAAAAAGGCCGTTCTTCAGATCTTGCATAGGGCTGTCTCGTTCGAGGCTCGCACGGAGATCGCGGTACACCCTTCATCTATTCGTGCGGCCTTTCGCCGCACTCAGGAGCCCGAGACGTTATGAATCATCCCAACATCTCCATCCGCCAACGTTGGACCGCATCTATCTGCGTAGCCATCTCTCTTATGTTGCTGGTTCTGGTTTTTCTGCCCGGCAACCTGCATGCGCAGTCGGTTCAAGGTGTCATCCTTGGAACGGTAAAAGATACGAGCGGCGCCCTTGTCCCTGGCGCGACAGTCAGCCTGCGGAGTCTGGACGAAGGCACAGTCCGCACGACACAGTCCAACACCTCCGGTGACTATGAGTTTCTGGATACGAAGGCTGGACATTACACGCTTGAGGTTTCGTTTAGCGGATTTGAAAAGTGGGCCGCCACGAATATCACGTTGGCTGTCCGGCAGCAGCTTCGTGTGAATGCCTCGATGGTGGTTGGAAGCATTCAGCAGGAGATCCAGGTCTCAGGCGATACTGTCAGCACGATCGATACAGAGACCCCGACGATTAATGCTGTCTATAACGCGGAAGATGTCACTAATCTTCCGGTCAACACGCGCGCCAGCGCCAGCGGCACCAGTGCGTTGAATATCGTTGGCACCCTTCCCGGTGTGCAGGCCGATCACGGCCAGTTTGCGCTACAGGGCGGTTTGCCGTTTGAGACGGAGGTCACTGTCGACGGCATTACCGTCAAGAACGCGACCGGCAACTCTCCGATTGGCGATGCGTTCCCCTCCTCTGAGTCCATCTCTGAGCTGCGCGCCGACGGCGCGATGAACAGCGCGGAGTTTGGTGATCCAGGAGAAATCACGCTTACTACCAAGGGCGGAACGAACACCATTCATGGTTCGCTGTTCTGGTACCACCAGAATGCTGCCTTTGACGCTATTCCATACACAGATCCGGTCACAGCGACCAAACCTAAGCTCATTGGCAACACGTACGGGGCCAGCTTTGGAGGTCCGGTGGTTATTCCCCATGTTTACGATGGCCATAACAAGACCTTTATCTTTGGTGTTTACGAGGGATGGCGGCATCCCTCACAAACATCCGAGTCTTATACGGTGCCCAGCACTTTGATGAAGCAGGGCAATTTTTCAAAGTATCTGACTTTAGGACCAGATGGTAAAACGTATGTTCCGCTTGCGGGACTCACGAATCCATTTACGGGGGGAAGCTATGGAACTACGCTTCCTTCTATCGATTCGGCTGCACAAAAACTACTTTCGTTCTATCCAGATCCGAACGTCGGTGACCCAACATCGTACACCGATAATGGAATAGCCAATTACAACACCAATAAGGATTCGAGCGGACGCTCCGATCAATTCGATATTCGTGGGGATCAATATTTCGGCTCTAACCAGAAGTTCCTTCTTTGGGGCAGGTATACCTGGAAAGATTATCCAACCAATAGTCCTGAACCTCTGTCGGTTCCATCAGCACAGAACACCAACTCGAATCGTGTTCTTAAGATCAGCGCCAACTGGACGATTACACCGAGTTTGATCGATGAATTCGGATTTGGCTATACCCTCAATACCACTGGAGAGAGCAACAGTTTTGATGGTAAAGCCTTCACGGAGGGGTTGGGACTCAACGGGTTGCAGAACCTCTTCTATAACGGCATACCTGAACTCGATTTCAATCATCTCAGCCATTTGAGCGCCGATCGCTTGAGTTCTCTCACAAAATCCAACACCTATGCTTATTCGGACGCATTGAGTTGGTCGAAAGGTCATCACCAATTCAAGTTTGGCGGGGACATTCAACGGGTGGAAGCCGTCACCCCTCTGGGCTTCAACGGTTCCGACAACTATGGGACCTTCCAGTTCAATACCAGTGGGAGTGCCGGTTTGTTCACCGGTGTAGACTTTGCTGACTTCTTGACGGGCCTCCCTTATCAGACCTTCTACGACGTAGTGCAGCAGGACAACGATGGAAGATCGGTGCATTATCAGTTCTTTGCGCAGGATCAATGGAAGGCCAGTGAGAAACTTACGCTCAGCTATGGTGTGCGCTATGAGATACAGCCCGGCTACTCCGATGCAGGCGGTGACATCGGAAACTTCGACCCTGGCGTAGCTCTATCCGGCCGAGCCATCTATCCTGACGGCAAATCCAGTTTATTGGCGAAAAGCTTCCTGGAAAGCGCCAATGCCTGCGATCCGGACGGCCTCAATAACACGAACGCCGCAACCATCAATGGCGCTCCCTGTATGCCGGTGGAGACCAATAGCCAGGCTGGCTTTCCCGCAGGTCTGAAGCACTATCCGCACCTGCGCTTTATGCCACGGTTCGGCTTTGCGTGGCGTCCATTCGACGAGAAGACGGTTATTCGAGGAGGTTTCGGCCTTTACAACGTCACGTTGTTGGGGTCGAACTTCTACTCTCTAACTGGAACACTGCAGGCACAGACCTCGACCTACACCAATACCTACAACGCGACCTCGCATGCCATTGGATTCCAGTGGCCTGAGATTTATGCTGGTTCGGGCAATGGCGGCGGTTGCTCGACCTGCTACGGAACGAGCTATTTCGGAACCGCGAACAGCACGAACTGGAAGGATCCCTATACCGAGCAGTGGACTATGAGTGTCGATCATGACTTCGGCTCCGGATATGCAGGACACTTGTCCTACATCGGCTCCGAGACCCATCAACTGGTCTGGGCGCCAGATGAAAACACCCTTCCGTTTTCCAGTACGAATCCCGCAACCACCCAGCCGCTCAGTGCGCGTTTGTTCCCAAACTGGGGACGTATCAATACACGTGCGACTGGAGCCAACGAAAGTCTCCACTCACTGCAAGCTGAATTCAATCACCGTCTCCAGCATGGATTGGAATTCGATTCTTCCTGGACCTACTCCAGAGCGCTTGCCGATAATCAGGGCCCCGCGGACGTTGGTTATGCAGGTGAAAGTGGAGGATCTCGCGCCACATCGATCCTCGACCGCCATGCCGACTTCGGAAACGTCTATGGCACACGCCGCCACCGTTGGAATACAACGATGGTCTACGACCTTCCCTTTGGCCGCGGACGTCAATTTGGATCGAATATGTCCAGAGTTGCTGATCTGCTTGTAGGCGGCTGGCGTCTTTCGAATATCTTCCTCTGGCAGACCGGTCCTTTTGAGACGCCGTACTTTCCGGACGGACAGGGTGATCCCTCCGGTACGGGCTCTGGGTTGGATGGCACGATCTCTGGCTTCGACGGCGGACATCGCGACCAGTACCCGGATAGTGTTGCAGGTGTGAGTTGGAAGCCCGCGCACCAAACCCGCAAGCAGTGGGTCAATCCCGCAGCATTCACCTGCCCCGGATATACAGGCTGGACACCCGGAACGCCTTGCACAACCGGCAGTGGTTCAGGTCCATTCCCCAATCCAATCGGCCGTTTCGGCAATACGGGTGTAGGCTCCATCGTTGGCCCTGGGACGGTGAATCTCTCCACCGGCCTCAGCAAGGTCTTTGCGCTTTCAGATCGGTTCAAACTAAGGGCGGAAGGTACCTTTACCAATATCCTCAACCATACCAACCTTGGTGATCCCAACATGGATATAAGCTCTCCGAGTTTTGGCCTGGTCACCGGTACTATCGGTTCAGATTCCGGCGGTGCCCGTTCGGGTCAGGTGTCGATGCGTCTAGACTTCTAACAAAGTTAGATAGCAAAGTTCCTCTTTGGCGTGGACTGCAAAGTCCACGCCATTTTTATCTGTCTATTGATTCGAAGGAGATATATTTCTATAGACCGTCTTGATATTCAACATCAGGCATTTGAGGGACAAAGGCCTCCACGGATAAGGTGGCATGCTAAAACCTCAAGAGGCTTAACCTATAGAGCTGCTGGGCTGTGATATCGCAGAAGATGAGATAAAAGTATTGCAATCTATAAACACCTCTAGTAACATCGCAAAAATGCGACATTTGACGAACATTTATCTCCGTTGTTGCCCGAACTTTCTGCAGTCAGCAGATATGAGCGGTATCGTGGAGAGCGTCATCCTACCTGTCTAGCAGCCAGGCAAACCCGTAGGTTTGCGCTGCATGGCCCACGAGACTGTCTCGTGGGCTTTTTCATTTTTACAACCAAAATTTTGGAGGCAGGTGTGAAGCTTATTTCTATAAGCAGGCGCGTAAGTGTGTTTGTGCGCCTTGTTTTACTTGTTGCATTGGCTTTAGCGGGGCTAGGAGTACTACGTGCGAATGGTCAAAACACAGCAGCTATTGCAGGCGCTGTTCTGGATACGCAGCAGGCACAAGTTCCAATTGCCAAGGTGACAGCGACCCACACAGAAACAGGCGATGTCCACGAAACTAACTCAGACAAATCGGGGTTTTTCTCATTCCCCGTACTGCTACCGGGACACTATGTTCTTAAGGTCGAGAAGGATGGATTCAGTCCGCAAGTGCAGTCCGGGGTGCAGACCTTTACAGGACAGACAACGTCAGTCAACTTCATTCTGAATCTGGGGCAGGTCGAGGAGCATATCGATGTCCAGGCCGATGCAGCACAACTACAAACAGCGACTTCATCGGTCACGGATGTGATTGAAAACAAGACGATCGTCAATCTTCCGTTGTTAGATCGACGCGCTACGCAGTTGCAGCGGCTCAATGGGTTCGTAACCGGTGGAGGTACCGGTTCTGGATCGTACTTCACGATCGCCGGTGGCCGCGGTAATAATGCAAACTATACCGTTGATGGCGGTACGACACAGAATCTTTTGCAGGGTACACCGACGCAGACATTCGATCTCCCCATCGACTCCCTCCAGGAGTTCAGTTTGAGCGTGAGCAACTATACCGCGGACCTGGGGCGTTCAGGCGGTGGCATCATTCAAATGACCACCAAGTCGGGTACTAACGGGTTTCATGGCAGCGCTTATATCTATTACCGCAGTCAAAATCTTCAGGCGATTCCCGATTTTGCGGTAATCAATCCGATTACGAATACTCCAGTGAACCCTCCGCTGAAGTACAAATTATTCGGAGCCAGCATTGGTGGTCCGATCAAAAAAGATAAAACGTACTTCTTCTTTACCTATGAGGGGAGAGTAGAAACCACAACCACCGTTCTAAATCTAGCTGTTCCTACGGCTGCTGAGCGTGCAGGCGATTTTTCTGCAGATCCAACCCCAATCATCGACCCGAATACTGGCGTACAGGTAGTGGGTGATAATGGAACGCCAAATGTTCTCCCATCCTCCGAGATCGATCCCTATGGGAAACAGTTGGCTTCGTTCTATCCTTTACCGAATGTTGCAGGGGCTGCACTCAACAAGAATAACTTTACCGCCAACGATCCCGAACCGCAGCTCTATAACGACTATGTAGCTCGTATCGATCATATCTTCCGCGAGAAAGATACGGTTTATGGGAGATTTCTGGGGCAGCCAGACCATGAGAACCAAGCTGACGTATACCCAATAGTTGGAACAGATGGATATGGCTCTCTTTCACATAACTACTATTACAACGCGTCGGCCACTTGGAACCATATCTTTACATCGACGCTTCTCAATGAAGCGAGGTTCACCTATTCGCAACGTCAGGGATTGACTATCTCCCATGGCAAAAACTCCGCGGCCGCAACGTCGCTTGCCCTTCCTGGAATCAATCCTCAATATTTCCCTGGCGTCTCTATCGGAGGATTTGCTGCGATAGGAAATACGGGAACACAGCAGCGTTTGCAAACACCTGTACTCAGCAACGAATACACCGATAACCTCTCATGGCAACATGGGAATCATCAGTTCAAATTCGGCGTCGACTACCGTTACGCAACGGATGGAGACCTGTACTCTCCTTCTGCGGGCGGTCTCTTCACCTTTAACAACACCAGCATCACCCCCAGTACCGATGTCGCTAGTGGAAGCTTAGCCAATCTGCTGTGGGGCCGTGTCGCTCAGGCCTCCCGGCAAGAGACGGAGTACCTGTACTCCGCAGCTTATAGTTGGGGGCTGTATGCGCAGGATAACTGGCACGTGAACTCCAAACTTACTCTCAACTATGGGTTGCGTTGGGATGTTGACTCTCCTCGATACCTCGAGAACAATCACCAGAACTCATTCAACACTACCGAGATCAACCCAATTTCAGGGACTCCTGGCGTAATCACCTTTGCTGGGATTAATGGACAGAGTAGGTATGCGAACGACTTTGACGATGTTCTCTTTGGGCCGCGTCTAGGTTTTGCCTATACTCCTCGTGAACACACCGTAATCCGTGGTGGTCTTTCCATCCTTTATCCCGGTGAATATGACTCGGCAACTCCTGTGGTTGCTAACACAGGTTTTTCCAACTCTGTCCTTATTCAGTCGCCAAATGCCGGCGCGGGTACGCCGGCCTTCCTGCTCAAGAACAATGGCACTGCGGGTACCGGTTTGGCGTACTTTCCTACGCTCGCTCAACTGACGCCAGGGTTTGGTGCAGTGGCGGCTCCGTATGCTGCTCCCAATGCTCCATATGTTGCACCGCAGTTCATCGAACCTAAGCGTGTTACTGGCTATCTGTACCAGGCGAACTTCGATATACAGCATCAGTTTGCAGGTAACCTTCTGGTCGATATCGGCTATCTCGGCACATTCGGTCGTCACCTTCCCAGCCCTTCAGCTGAAGGCATCAATCAGATTACGCCGGCAGTCCAGGCCACGTTGGCCTCGCTGCCTGCGGGAACCAACACGCAAGCGCTGCGACCCTTTCCGCAGTTCAGCAATGTTCAGGAGCTCTATCCGGATGACGGTCAATCGCGCTACCACGGGGGCAACATCGGCGTGCAGAAGCGGTACAGTCATGGGTTCCAGTTTCAGGCAAACTACACGTACTCGAAGTTGATCGATAACCAATCAGCACTTAATGAGCTTGCTGGGTACCCCGGCACCAATACCTATACGGACTACTACCACAAGAATGATCGCTTCGGCCTCTCTGGCAATGATGTTCGCCAGCGGCTCATAGCCAATGGTGTCCTGGAGTTGCCCTTTGGCAAGGGCAAGCTGGTAAACGTGCGATCACAATGGCTGGACGAACTTGTAGGTGGATGGTCTGCCAGTGGCCTTCTCGAGATCCACTCAGGCACAGCCCTCAGCGTGATTGATTCGACCAACAACACGGGAACCTACTCCGACGGTGTTCGTCCTAACTTGATCGGCAACCCGAACGACCTGTCGCATTCCAGATCCAGAAAGGCCAAGATTGGCGAGTGGTTTGATACGAGTGCCTTTCAACTCAATCCCAAATACACCTTCGGTAATGCACCCCGCACCTTTGGACGCGGTCCGGGCCTGGTAACTTCGGATGCCTCGCTCATCAAGAGGGTGGCTATTCACAAAGAGCAGGGAATCGAACTCCGCCTCGAAGCTCTCAACGTATTCAACCACGCAAACTTAGGGAATCCCAACACAACATTTGGCACAGCTACTTTCGGCCAAATCAGCACACTGCAGTCCGGTACTACCGCTTCCAGAACCTTGCAGCTAGCAGCTCACTACACCTTCTAGAACCGTTGGTTGTGGCTGCACTGCCTGTATGGAATGCAGCCGCAACTTAGTTATTCAACTGAGACCTAATAATAGGAGGAAGTCCCGCTTTAGATGGTTAGCGACGAACCTTAGTGCGGTGGTTGCTCGTACTGCTAAAAGCATGTCAGGCTACTAGCCCAATGCTGCCCCTAATCTGGGGTACGCGAGGTGTTGCAATCTGTAATTGCTTTTAGTACCATTCGATTAATGTCACTTTTCACGACAATTGCACGTCGCTGTTGCCCTTATGGTCTGCAATCAGCAGATGTAAGCGGCGTCGTGGAATGCGTCATCCTACCTATTTAGCAGTCAAGCGAACCTTATAAGGTTTGCACTGTATAGGCCCACGAGACCGTCTCGTGGGCCTTTTCATTTTTACAACCAAAAATTTGGAGGCACGTGTGAAGCTTATTTCTATAAGCAGATGCGCTGTTATATCTATACGCTCTGCTTTGTTTATGCTGTTGATTTTAGGAGGCTTCGGAGCGATTCGAGCGAATGCCCAAAATACTGCAGCGATCTCTGGTGCTGTTCAGGATACACAGAAGGCGCAAATTCCTGGTGCCAGGGTTGTAGCGACTCGGGCAGAGACAGGCGATGTTCACGAGGCGAAAACGGATGACTCAGGATTCTTTTCGTTTCCTGTGCTGCTTCCTGGTCACTACGATCTAAAGGTCGAAAAGGATGGCTTTAGCCCGCAGGTGCAGTCTGGTATACAGATCTTCACCGGACGGACGACCCCTGTGACCTTCATTCTGGATTTGGGGAAGGTAGAAGAGCACATTGATGTTCAGGGCGATGTTGCTCTTTTGCAGACGGCTACCTCGGCAGTTTCAGATGTGATTGAAAACAAAACAATCACCAATTTTCCATTGGTGGATCGCCGAGCAACCCAGTTGCAACGGCTCAATGGCTTTGTGATCGGCTCCGGCACCGGTTCAAATTCGACCTTCGCCATTGCAGGCGGCCGCGGAGGCAATGCAAATTACACGGTCGACGGCGGTACAACGCAGAACCTGTTGCAGGGTGTTCCTACGCAGATGTTCGACCTTCCTATTGACTCTCTCCAGGAGTTCAGTCTGAGTGTGAGCGACTACACGGCGGACCAGGGACGTTCGAGTGGCGGCATCATTCAGATGACCACTAAGTCCGGTACCAACGACTTCCATGGCAGCGCATATTTCTACTACCGCAGCCAAAATCTACAGGCAATCCCCGATTTTGCGGCGGTCAATCCGATTACGGGTAAGACTATCAACGCCCCTCTGCAGTACAAGCTGTTTGGCGCCAGCATCGGCGGCCCGGTCAAAAAGGGTAAGACGTACTTCTTCTTTACATACGAAGGAAAAGTTGAAACCGTAAACAACGCCATCAACTTGAGTGTTCCCACCGCTGCTGAGGTAGGAGGTGATTTCTCCGCGATATCCAACCCAATCATCGACCCCAATACCGGTAAGCAAGCTGTCTCCAATGGTGTTCTAAATGTGATCCCGTCCTCGGAGCTAGATCCCTACGGAAAACAGCTTGCAGCGTTTTATCCAAAGCCCAACGTTCCTGGCGCTCCTATCAACAGTAATAATTATTTCGCCAATGATCCAGAACCGGAACTCTACAACGACTATGTAGTGCGCATCGACCATACCTTCAATGAGAAGGATTCCATCTACTTCCGTTTCCTCGCACAACCCGACCACGAAAATACGGCTGATGTGTATCCAACGCCAGGAACCGACGTTTATGGCGCTCTTTCACACAACTTCTATTACAACCCGTCTGCAACGTGGAACCATGCCTTTACTCCTTCACTGCTCAATGAGGCACGCTTTACCTTCACGAATCGTCAGAGCCTGTCGATCAGCCATGGGGTTAACTCCGCAGCTGCAACAGCGCTTTCGCTTCCGGGAACCAATCAGGCTTTCTTCCCTGGCGTCACTGTAGGCGGATTGGCTGTCATTGGAAACAACTCCCAGCAGCAGCGCTTGCAAACACCCATCATCAGCAATGAGTACACGGACAATCTCTCCTGGCAGCGTGGCAATCACCAGTTGAAGTTTGGCGTTGACTATCGCACTTCAGCGGATGGCGACTTGTACTCTCCTTCTGCTGGCGGCTTCTTCACCTTCACGAACACCAACACAGGTCTTGGTCCCAGTACGATCGCTGGCACGAATACCGCAGCCGGCAGTCTAGCGAACCTGTTGTTTGGCCGCGTTGCTACGGCCAGCCGTCAAGAAACAGAGTATTTATATTCAGCGGCCTGGAGTTGGGGGCTGTATGCTCAGGACAACTGGCATGTGAACGATCAGCTCACCTTCAACTATGGGTTACGTTGGGATGTCGACTCTCCTCGTTATCTGGAAAACAATCGCCAGAACTCATTCAATACGACTGCCATCAATCCTGTCTCGAACACTCCCGGTGTGATTACCTTCGCTGGCATCAATGGAGAGAGTCGCTACGCTAACAACTTCGATGATCACCTCTTCGGACCGCGTCTTGGCTTTGCCTATAATCCAGTGGCGCATACGGTAATCCGCGGCGGTGCAGGAATCCTTTATCCCGGCGAATACGATCAAGCCACACCGATCGTACTCAATACTGGATTCTCCAATGCTGTCACGATCAATACCCCATTCTTGCTTCGCAATAATGCGGCCGCTGGAACAGGCCAGGCTGCTTATCCAACGACCTCTCAGCTAACACCCGGATACGGTGCAGTCGCACCACCCTATGCTGCACCTTATATCGCACCGCAGTTTATAGCCCCAAAACGTCTAACAGGCTATCTCTATCAGGCCAGCCTCGGTGTACAGCATGAATTTGCAGGCAACCTCCTTCTCGATATCGGCTTCCTGGGGACCTATGGTCATCATCTCGCCAGCCCATTCGCGGAGAGCATCGACCAGGTAACGCCGGCGAACCAGGCTATTCTGGCTGAGAATCTGGCGGCAAACCCCTCGTATAAACCCGCTGCGCAAGTAGTACAGGCGCTGCGCCCCTTCCCACAGTTCAGCAACGTACAGAATCTCTATCCGGATATCGGGCAGTCCCGCTACAACGGCGTCAACATTGGCCTGCAGAAGCGATACAGCCATGGGTTTCAGTACCAGTTGAACTATACCTATTCGAAATTTATTGACAACGAGGAATCGCGCAGCGAACTGGCTGGATATCCTGGAATCGATACGTACACGGATTATTACAATCCGAAGAACCGCTTTGGGCTCTCCGGCAACGACGTTCGCAATAGACTTATCGCTAACGGAGTATTAGAGCTGCCATTTGGCAAGGATAAGCTGGTACACGTGCAGTCTAATTGGTTGAATGAGGTTGTAGGTGGCTGGTCTGTCAGTGGTCTTACCGAGATTCACTCCGGTACGGCACTGAGTGTGATCAATACGGGCGGTATAGCCGGTAACTCCGATGGTCTCTTCGCCGACGGTTCACGTCCTAACCTGACAGGAAATCCCAGCGACCTTTCCTCATCCAGGTCGAGAGCTGCAAAGATAGGGGAATGGTTTGACACCTCCGCCTTCACACAAAATGCTACCTATTCCTTCGGCAACGCCCCCCGTACCTTTGGTCGTGGTCCTGCTCTGATCACTGCCGACCTCACGCTTCTCAAGAGGGTAGCTATCCACAAACAGCAGGGAATAGAGTTCCGTCTCGAGGACTTCAACGCATTCAACCACGCGAACCTTGGCAACCCTAACACAACGTTTGGTAATGCTAACTTCGGCAAGATCAACACTCTGCAGTCAGGAACGACACCTTCCAGAACGCTGCAGCTCGCCGCTCACTACACCTTCTAACTCCTGGATGCGGTCGTACTAGCTTGCAGTGCGACCGCATCTCAGTACCCAACCGCTCGATACCGTACTTTACAAGTAGCAATTTTCAAAAGCCACTCTAAGTGATAAAGAATGAACCCCAGCAGAGAGTTTCTGCTGGGGCTCATTCTTTTATCCAGATGGAAGGTGTTCCGTGTACTCAATGGCAAATTCTAAAGATATGGCTATTGCACTATTTCAACAGGTCGGCAATTTTGGAGATACCTGCCGCTGCACAAGCCTCGTCCTTCTCTCCGCCTGGAGCTCCACTAACTCCGATAGCCCCGATAACTTCATCTCCTGCCTTGATAGGTACTCCACCCGCAGCTGCTACCGTGCCTTCGATAACGGGTGGAGGTGTTGGTGAAGAAGCCCAGGCCTTTGCTGTTTCAGCAGAGGTTCTCTTGAACGTCAGGGCGGTATATGCCTTTCGCCGGCTGTGTTCCAGCGTGTGCGGACCTGTTCCATCCCCGCGCACCTGAACTTTGGTCAAGCCACTATTGTCCAATATCGTCAGGCTCACCCGGTAACCGTCTGCATAGCACTTATCTAAGGCCGCATGAGCGATGGATAGAGCTGCATCGACGGAGAGTACTTTTTGAGTTGGTAGCTGTTGCGGGGGTGCGAGCGGCGAGCCTGGAAGAGACACCACGCCAACTAGCGCAAATTTCAGAGGTAAAAAAATGAGCTGAGACATATTGGTCTACTTGCCTCCTGTAGAAGCGACAGCCTGAGCTGCTCCGGCCGCGTGGGGAGGCGGCACGGCGACCTTCAGCAGTGTTCCCCCTTCTGTCTCATAGGTCTGAGCTCCGACAGCTCCAGCTACCTTG
>NZ_LMUH01000013.1:832340-900528 GCF_009766105.1 Granulicella sp. S156
TTCGAGACTGTGATGATGAGCTTGTCCTTTGGAATCTCGCCGAGATGATTCTTCAGGTCCTTGATCTGGATGCTGAGATAAACAGGGAAGCCTCCGATCGAAGAGATCTCATCGGGCCTGCGAACATCGATAAGCAATACCTGGTCGGGATGAGCCAAAAGGGCATCGAACTCAGCACGTGTCAGTTTCTTAGCCTTTGAGGTAGGCAGTGTTTCCTGCGCATGGTTCGATGATTGAGTCGAATCAGAGGATTGTTGCGCAAACGCTACGGTAGACATGAGACCTATAACCCCAACTGCCACTATCTTATTCAATGCATTTTTGACTATCTTTTGCGGCATTTTATAGTTCCTCTCTGGTTGAGCTTCGCTAGTTGGAAAGTGCACCCGGCTAAAAATAGAAAAGCTCGCTCCAAAGATGCTGGCGAGCGGGCCTGTCCACAATGCAGCCCTAACGTCAGCTGGAGATATAGATCGCTGTTCGCCGTGTGCCCGAACGGTACATGGCGGAACAACAATAATTTGGATGGGTAATATTCATAGGATTAGGCGAACACCTGTCGTTGAACGACCCCGGCGACATTCGTTAGCCGGAAGTCGCGACCGGCATAACGGTAGGTAAGTTGCTCGTGGTCGATACCCATCAGTCCCAGCAATGTGGCGTGCAGGTCGTTGATGTGCATGCGACCGTCGACGGCTGCCATGCCTAGCTCATCGGTGCCACCGTAACTAAATCCTTTTTTTACTCCGGCGCCGGTGAGGAACATCGCATAGCCAGTAATGTTGTGGTCTCGTCCATCGGCTCCCTGCGATGTCGGCAAGCGTCCGAACTCTGAGCCAAAGAGCACAAGAGTGTCTTCGAGCAGGCCACGCTGTTTTAGATCTTCCAGAAGCGCGGCGGTTGGCTGATCGATTCTGCGATTCTGTTCGATGAGGCCGTTGTGTAGATTCGTGTGATGATCCCAGCCAGGCTGGCGGATTTCGACAAACCGTACACCAGCTTCGCTGAGCCTGCGAGCCATCAGGCACTGGCGTGCAAAGGAACCATCCAGACCCGGTTTAACCCCATAAGCATCCAGAACATGTTGCGGCTCTTTTGAGATATCCAGTAGGGCAGGCACGCTGTCCTGCATGCGGAAGCCCAATTCATAGGACTTGATAACTCCATCCACAGCTTCGGGCGCCCCTGGATTAGCTGCCACCTCATGATTGAGATCCTGGATGAGGTCGATCTGCTCGCGCTCAAGTTCTTTGGACGTCGCAGCTGCGATGTTCGGCATGCCGCCCGCATCGCTAATGGCTGTCCCTTGATAGTAGGCGGGAAGAAAAGCGCTGCCGTAGTTCGAAGCTCCGCCGAAAGCGACAGGCGGGTTGATTGTGACATAGCCGGGAAGATCCTGATTCTCTGTACCGAGACCATACAGCAACCAGGAACCCATGCTGGGGCGAGTTAGCGAGGCGTTAGCGCTACCCGTATGCAGTTGCACAACAGCTTGTGGGTGGGCCGGTGTATCTGTGTAGAGACCGCGTATGAAGCAGAGATCGTCAGCATGTTTGGCAATATTCGGCATCAGCTCCGAGAACCATGCCCCGGAGTTTCCGTATTGTTTGAATTTGAACTTGGAAGCGGTAATGGTGCCGCCACCAGGTCCGGATTTGCCATTGCGTTTCTCGAGCTCCGGTTTGTACTCAAAGGTATCGACGCTCGACATGGCACCTTCCTGGAACAGGAAGATAATGCGTTTGGCTTTCGCTGGAAGCGGTGGCCGTTTCGGTGCGAGTGGGTTCAGGGCATTTAGCTCTGCGGCGGCGGCCTTCTTCGCGATGGAGCCGAGAAGGCCGGCCAGTGCAAGATGACCGAATCCCGCACCGGCGGCACGTAGAACGTTGCGGCGAGTTGTAATGAGCGGTTTATATTCCGACATATCTGGCTTCTCCATAATTGTTTTCAAACGTGTGTGCTACCTGACGAACTGAAAGGCAGCAGAACCATATAGCGACTGCACAAAGGCTGCCCAGGCTGCTTCTTTGGCACTGTCTGGCGCGGTAATGGGCGTGTCGTCCTGCTTCTCGTTGGCGTTATCGACTGCATCATCCTGTGCCAGCCCATCCGAGCGAACGATGCCGTTGGTGATGGAGGAGTTCTGACCCCCTACCAGTGCAACGTGCGCAGATCCCGGACTAGAAGTAACTAGATGTGCAGTAGCCGGATGTGATTTCCTCCACGTGTCCGAGTAACGAGTCAGAAAGGCCGTGACTCTTGCCGTGTCCTGAGGTGTCGGGCCATGATCCAGTACTCGCTCATACGCTTGTCGAATCCGTTCAGCATCGCTCTCGGAGCGATTCGCAAGCAGGTTGTCGGCAAGCTTCAAGGACTGCTGGCGAACGAACGGCGAGTTGAGCATGAACAGCGCCTGCGAAGGAACTGTCGTTGTGTCACGCTGTCCGGTCACAAGCGTTTGCGTGACAGGATCGAAAGCTGCCAGCGGCCGGGGAATCTCGTCGCGAAGTAGTGGCAGGTAGACACTCCGGTAGTGACTGCGATCAGCCGCAGACAGAATAGAGTGAACCACCGGGCCATCGTCGCGCATCTCGATCATCCGCAGGGCCATGGAAGGCGAGCCCTTGGGATGATTGAGATCAAGCTGTCCGGAAGAAGCCAGAATGCTGTCGCGAATCTCTTCAGATTCCAAACGGCGCGGTGCATGCCTCCATACATAGTGATCTGCGGGATCGATGTCACGATACCCAGCCGGGACATCCGAACCGAGCCGGTAGGCGCGAGTCAGCACAACCTCCCGGACGAGTTTCTTAGTCGACCATCCATTGCGAATGAAGTCCTGAGCAAGATAGTCGAGCAGTTCCGGGTTGGAGGGTTGATCGCCTGTAACTCCGAAGTTGTCCAGGCTGCTGACGATACCCGTGCCAAACAGATGCTGCCAGACGCGGTTCACATACACCCTCGACGTCAGCGGATTATCAGGACGTGTAATCCATTCCGCCAATTCAAGACGTCCGCTGTGATCCGCAGGAATCTGCGGCGTATTGGGCAGGCTGATCAGCGTCAGGAAGCCTCGGGGTACAGCTGGCCCATGGCGCTCTTCCACACCGCGAATTCGGACCGTGGTATCGGCGATAGCACCATCATGCACGCTATGTACCGCGTAGCCGCGTTCTCCCAGATCGGTGAGAAGCTGCAGGTCTTCCTTGTGCTGGATATAGTTCGCTGTGATCGTCAGACGTCTATGCTTCTCTTCCGCTGACGGAGGAGGTAAAGGATTGGTCTTCTTTGCCTCTTCTTCCTTTTTCAGGATGACCTGGAGAGCGTCGAAGTCCTTCTTGGCGGCATCTGTCTCAGCCTTTAGTTTGTCGACCTGTTCTTTCGGGATCGCGGGCGCCTGAGACGCTGTGCTCAGATATCCGAGCTGCTTGGGCTCGTAATAAGCCAGGCTGCTGCCGCCCATCTTGCTTCCCAACCCTGCGGCATCTACTGTGCTTGTAAAGATGCCGGCCAGTGCATAGTAGTCGGTGGCTGGAATGGGATCGAACTTATGATCGTGGCACCGCGCGCAGGATACCGTGAGGGCCATCGTGGAGCGAGTGACAGTATCGATCTGGTCATCGACGTTGTCCATCTTGAAGCGGGCCTTGAAACGCTGATTGACATCCTTGGGGCCCAGAGCGAGATATCCGGTCGCGATCAGCAAACGATCATGCTCAGCCGGCGTCGCTGCAGGAAGTAGATCTCCTGCTAGCTGCTCCTGTAGGAAGCGATTGTAAGGAACATCCCGATTGACGGCATCAATGACGTAATCGCGATAGCGCCACGCATTGGGATAAGGCATGTTGCGCGAAGGGCCGGAGGACTCAGCGTAACGCGCGACGTCCAGCCAGTGACGGCCCCAGCGTTCGCCGAACTGCTGCGAGGCCAGAAGACGATCCACGAGCTTGATGTAAGCCTGCTGAGAATGATCCTTCTGGAACGCTTTCACCTCTGCCGGAGTGGGTGGGAGACCTGTGAGGTCGTAGCTCACGCGGCGAATCAGCGTAATTGGATCGGCATCCTTGACCGGTGCGAGCTTCTTCTCTTCAAGCTTGCTCAGGATGAAATGGTCGATGTTCGTCGAGGACCATGTGGGGTCGGCAACAGTAGGAACCGTTGGATTGGTAAGCGGCTGCCAGGACCAGTAATGAGCACGCAGCTTTGGATAGGCCGCTGCAAGCCGGGCAGGTGTCTGCGGCAGCTTCTCGGTCTCATCCGGCCACGCCGCGCCGTTCTTAATCCATGTCTCCAGAATCGCAACTTCGTTCGCGGGCAGTGCCTCGTCGCTCTCCTGAGGCATGCGCTTCTTGCTGTCTGCGGTCTTTACCCGCTCAATGAGCAGGCTCTTCTCCGGATGTCCGGGAACGATCACAGGTCCGTCATTTCCGCCCGCAAAGATGCTGATTCCCACGTCTACACGCAATCCACCGGCTTCTTTGAAAGCATCCGAGTGGCAGTTGTAGCAGCGGTTGACCAAAATAGGACGAACATTCTTCTCGAAGTACGCCAACTGTTCGGGAGTCGCTGGTCTCGGATAAGCAACGGCTGCGGCATGCGCAGGTTTTCCTGCGGTGGCGGCTGGAGCTGCGCCTTTACCGGCAGACCATACTGCGCCTTGCTGTATCCATGCCTTCAGGTCGGCAATCTCTTTTGCGGAGAGCGGTTCATCTTCGCCTTTGGGCATGCGCGTCTTGGTATCCGTAGAAATAACGCGCTGAAACAAAAGGCTGTCATCGGGTTTTCCGAGGACGATCGCTGGACCAGACTTGCCGCCCGTCAGCAGAGCATCCCGATCATCCAAACGCAGGCCACCGGCAGACCGAGTCTGCGTCGAGTGGCAGTCATAGCAGTGATTGGTAAGAATCGGCTGAATGTTTTGCTCAAAGAAGGCAGTCTGCTCAGGAGTAGGCACCTGGGGAGGGGCAGTGGCTTCCTGAGGTGAGGTGTGAGCTGCAGTCACTGGTGTGATGACGTCAGAGACGATAAGACCGCCAAGCAAGAAAGTAGTGACAAGAAGGCCTGCGTATACTGGCCTGACTTTTTTGAAATGTATGTTCATTCAAGCCCTTTAGAACGCGAAATAAAATGCCCTGCATGTGGATCACGCGATAGGCGGAATATGTCTTAGAGGCAAGCACACTGACGGCTTTACCTGCAGAACTGGCCAGAAACAGAGAGGGATTTAGAGGGGGGTGTTACGGGTAACTAGCAACAAAGGCGACGGGGAGTCGCGCAGGGAGCGAACGTAGAAGCAAACAAGGATGTGTATGTTTTCTGCATTGCTTTATTGATTGAGCCATGGATACATGGAAAAGTCAAGAGTTGTCCAACGTAAACACCATTAAAGTGGGCTAACTCATTCCTAAAACAAGTTTGTAGTACGTTCTAAAAGCTATGTCCTCGCATTGTGAAAGATGCGCCGGCGCCAAAGTGCCATTGCTTGACATGCAAATAGGGGGTGTGTAGCTTGAGGAAAGTTTATAGCTTCACTAAACTCAATGACGAACCCTTCTGTTCCATCAAGATATGTCTGTTGTGCTTCGTGTTGTCTGCGTTGCGCCGGGATATGTTGTAGCCACAGCCGCTGAGTCTCTCCCCACCCGAGATAACTTTTGGATAGTACGCCACTTACAGCATTCCGCAGTGCTGCTGGGCACGATCCATTCCCTATCTAAATTTCTCGACTTTACATAACAAAGGGTGGCCTCCACTCGTGTCGCTTGAGGCACTCTGTCTATGCCTGCGCACACACTGATGTCATTCAACTGAGGGTGCACCAAACCATAGGGAGCGACCCCGGTATTTGTTTTGAGTACACGGAATCATTCCAGAGGAGACCATGAAAAACCGAACTTTATCCGTGATGGCAGCGCTTCTCCTGCTTTCACTTCGTTCTTTATCTGCACAGGCTCAAACGAATCAGCCGCAGCCGAACGCGGAAGGGACGCATAGCGCCACAGCCACTCCTGCTCCAGAATGGCCTAAAGGCCCGCAGGCACCAAAGGGTGCGCCGAATGTTGTGCTGATCTTGATCGACGACGTTGGCTTCAGCGCAACAGCTACATTTGGCGGTGCGATCACCACGCCAACCTTCGATGGACTGGCCAGGCAGGGTCTTCGCTATAACGAGTTTCATGTGAACTCTCTCTGCTCTCCGACCCGTGCAGCACTTCTCTCCGGCCGAAATAACCATGAGGTTGGCTTTGGAACGGTTGCCGAAGCAGCCTCCGGCTATCCGGGATACAACGCACAGTGGGGAAAGAACGCAGCATCTCTTGCAGAGGTACTTAAGGCTAATGGTTACAGCACAGCCGCCTTCGGCAAATGGCACAATACGCCACTCTGGGAGACGACCTCCGCCGGTCCATTCGATCGCTGGCCCACCGGGCGCGGCTTTGAACACTTCTACGGCTTCATTCAAGGCGCCGACAATCAGTACTATCCTCGCCTCTTCCGCGATACGGTTCCCGTCGAGCCCGGATCCACGCCACAGGAGGGATACAACCTCACCACGGACATCGCCAACGACGCTATCCGTTGGCTGCACGCGCATGATGGAATTGCACCGGACAAGCCCTTCTTCCTCTACTTTGCGCCTGGTGCCGTTCACACGCCGCTCCAGGTATCGAAGCAATGGATCGATAAGTACAAGGGCCACTTTGATCAAGGCTGGGACAAGCTGCGCGAAGAGACCTTCGCGCGCCAGAAGCAGTTGGGTGTAATTCCGGCGAATGCGGAACTAACCCCACGCCCTGCCGGGCTGCCTGCATGGGACTCACTCTCCGCCGATGAGCAGCAGCTGGTGGCCCATCAGGCTGAGGTCTTCGCCGGGTTTGCCGAACAGGCAGACTATGAAGTCGGCCGCGTCCTGCAGGCGATCCGTGAAGAAGGCAAAAGCGACAACACGCTCGTCCTCGAAATCTTCGGAGATAACGGCGGCAGCGCTGAAGGCGGTATCGAAGGAACCGATCTACTCAACGATGCTGGGGCGCCTGCAACCGTTCCTGAGCGGCTCGCCGTTAGCGATGAGCTGGGCAGTGAAGTCTTCATGAATCACTATGCAGCGGCCTGGGCCTGGGCTCTTGGAACTCCCTTCCAGGGAACCAAGCAGGACGCGTCACATCTTGGTGGAACGCGCGATCCGCTGGTCATCTCATGGCCCGCCCGCATCAAGAACACCGGCGGTCTCCGCAGCCAGTTCCAGCATGTCAATGACGTCGCTCCGACGATCTACGAAGCCGCAGGAATTAAATTCCCCGATACCTTCGAAGGCATCCAACAAATTCCGTTGGAAGGTTCGAGCTTTCTCTATACCTTCGACCATCCTGATGAGCCCAGCCATCACCATGTGCAGTACTTCGCAACCAGCGGCAACCGGGCCATCTACAAGGATGGTTGGTGGGCCGGTGATCGCTATGCCTGGACGTGGGAACCGAAGGGCGCCTTTACCCTCGGGCCGCATACCGATCTCGATCGGCATCCGTGGGAGCTCTATAACCTGAACGACGACTACAGCCAGGCACACGATCTGGCCGCAAAGTATCCAGAAAAATTGAAGGAGCTGCAGGTACTCTTCAACCAGGAAGCAGAGCGCAACCATGCCTATCCGCTGATTCCCACTCTGGCGCAGCAGCCCTCATCCTTCAATGGCAGAACGGTCTTCGTCTTTCGCGAAGGGGTTGAGCGACTGCCCAATCGCGTGGGACCTCAACTTGTCGGACGACCTCATCAGATCAACGCGGACGTAGTCATCCCAGCATCTGGAGGCGACGGCGTTATTCTTGCGCAGGGTTCCCGCTACGGAGGCTACACCCTCTTCATCAAGGATCGCCATGTCATCTATGAAGTGAATGCCTATGGCAAGCGCGCAGGTCGTATCGTCTCGACCGAGCCACTCGCCCCTGGTCCCGCACACATTGAGTTGCAGGTAACTCCCGATGCAGCCACTCCGAATGCGGGTGCGCTTACCATCCTTGGCCCACGTGGCATTCGGCCAGGTAAAGTGCAGCTCAACGTCAATGGAACGCAGCAGGAGGAGGAGTTCGCCAATATCCTCGGTGCTTCCCCAACAGAGACACTCGATGTAGGTAGCGATCTGGGATCTCCGGTAAGCACGGAGTACGCAAGCCCGAATCGTTTTACAGGCTCGATCAAGACCGTAACGATCGAGTTGAAGTAACCTCGTCTTCAGACAACAGTCCGGCTCTTATGTCCGGATCGCTCAAGCCATGCGCACGCCCAGTCTCTAGGTCGTGCGCATGGCTCTTGAGGTTTAGTTAGCCAGAGATATTTCAGGGAGAAGAGAGAATACGATGAGTGAAGAAGGGGTGGTAGGCCGGGATATATCGAGACGTCTATTTCTCAAAGGTGTTGCTGCGACTGGAATGGCGTCGCACCTGCGGCCCGCACTCGCTACGCCCGGCGAGACGCAATCATTCCGGCCCAACATCGTCTATATTCACTCGCATGACTCCGGACGCTATCTTCAGCCGTACGGCTATAACGTACCGACACCTCACCTGCAGCGTTTGGCAGATGAGGGGACGATCTTTCGCCAGGCCTTTAGCGTAGCGCCGACCTGTTCGCCCAGCAGAGCGGCTCTCCTCACAGGTCTCTATCCGCACAACAATGGGATGCTTGGCTTGGCGCACCGAGGCTTTGCTCTAAATGATTACCAGCAGCACATCATTCACACCCTCAAAACGGTGGGTTATACGTCAGTGCTCGCAGGTATGCAACATGTAGCAAAGGTCTCCGAGACGATCGGCTACGACCGGATTCTCCCACGCAAGCCAGCGGCTGCGGGGCAAAACGGATTGAGTGCGCGGATCGTCGCGCCGGCGGCGGCAGCCTATCTGGATAGCCGCCCACAGGGCCCATTCTTTCTTGACGTTGGATTCTTCGAAACTCACAGGAACTATCCTGAGCCCACAGCGGATGATCCATTGAACTATGTGGCGCCGCCCCGCCCGATTCCCGATGCCAAGGCGACACGCAAGGACTTTGCCAGCTTCCGGGCAAGCGCAAGGATTCTGGATGAAGGTGTAGCGAAGGTCCTCGAGGCCCTTGAACGCAATGGCTATCTGGATAACACGCTCATCATCAGTACGACAGATCATGGCATCGCTTTCCCGCGTATGAAGTGCAATCTCACGGACGATGGTTGGGGTGTGTCCCTGATCCTTCGAGGCCCAGGCATTGCTCATGGCGTTGCGCAGGACGCTATGATCTCCCAACTTGATGTGTTTCCAACCCTCTGCGATTACCTCGGCATTCAATCTCCAGCGTGGCTGCAAGGTAAATCTTTCCTGCCGGTTCTGACCGGAAAAACAGATCAGATCAATGAAGAGATCTTTGCGGAAGTAAACTATCACGCTGCCTACGAGCCATTGCGCGCTGTACGTACATCACGCTGGAAGTACATCAAGCGTTTCGGAGACAAGCACACTCCCGTACTTCCTAACTGCGATGATGGCCCCAGCAAGGATCTATGGTTGCAGGCAGGGTGGGGGAAGCAACTCTTGGCACAAGAAAGCCTATACGACCTACTCTTCGATCCAACAGAGCACAACAACCTGGCTGACAAGGCAGAACACCAGACCACCTTGCAGGAGATGCGTGATCGTCTAAACCGGTGGATGATCGCAACGCAGGATCCCCTTCTTCATGGACCGGTGAAAGCTCCTGCGGGAGCAGTAGTAAACAATCCTGACGGCATCTCGCCAAACGAACCGGTGCGCCCTGTTTAGCCGAATCGATCGCCGGCCGCATCGCTGGAAAGGAGTGATGGTAAGCAATGAAACGTAGATCGATGCTGCTAGGTCTGGCTCTCGTTCTTATGATTTTGAGCGCAGCCTCAATTGGATTGCTGATACACGGAGGGGCCCGTGTCCTGGCCAGCGGACCGGTTGCAGGTCGAAACATCTTCCTGCCCACAGTACCGAACAAGATCAAGCCTCCAGCGAATATTCCCGCAGGCATGACTCTCATTTCTGGCGGCGAATTTTCGATGGGATGCAACGACCCTCGATCTCTCCCTCACGGCGGCCATGAGGCCATGGAAGACTGCCGTCCCATCCACCGCGTCTATGTGGATGGTTTCTTGATGGACAAGACCGATGTCACCAACGAAGAGTTCGAACGATTTGTGCGCGCTACAGGATATGTAACCGTTGCAGAGCGTAAACCACGCCCCGAAGATTTTCCGGGCGTCGATCCCTCGCAGCTTGTGCCTGGTTCGCTCGTATTCACTCCTCCAACACATGCTGTCGCGCTCGACGACTACACGCAGTGGTGGCGCTATGTGCCCGGAGCGAACTGGCGCCATCCACTCGGACCCAGCAGCAATCTTCATGGTCGTGCGAAGTATCCGGTTGTCCATGTCGCCTTTGAGGATGCGAGCGCCTATGCGAAGTGGGTGGGCAAACGCCTGCCTACAGAGGCGGAGTGGGAGTTTGCCGCTCGCGGGGGTCTTACAGGGAAACCCTACGCCTGGGGCGACGAGATGCACCCCCATGGAACGTGGATGATAAACACCCACCAGGGCAGTTTCCCCGATCACGATACCGCTGAAGATGGCTTTGCAGGCATCGCTCCAGTCGCGCAGTTTCCAGCTAACGGCTATGGGCTATACGACATTACAGGAAATGTCTGGCAGTGGACTGCTGATTGGTATCGCGCAGATTACTACTCGGAGTTGAGTGCCACCAACGCTGTAGCTCACAATCCGCATGGTCCCGCTAACTCAAACGATCCCAATGAACCCGGCGTTCAGAAGCGTGTACAACGAGGCGGGTCTTTTATCTGCACCGAGCAGTACTGCACTCGCTTCATCATAGGCACTCGGGGCAAAGGAGAAGCGAGCAGCGCAAGCAACCATATTGGGTTCCGCTGCGTTCGTGACTTGCGGCTGAATCGCTGACAGCGGTTTTACAATAAGGAAGATGTCAGTCCAAAGCACTTCGTCGCCCGCCAAAATCTTAATCATCCCCGGCCTCTACGGATCTGGGCCAGAACACTGGCAGTCGCAATGGGAGACGCAACACCCGGAGTTCGTTAGGGTGAACCAACTCGACTGGAATACTCCAATCTGTCACGACTGGATCACAGTTCTTGACACTGCTATTCGAAAAGAGAATGATCACGTCATTCTCGTCGGGCACTCGCTGGGATCGGTGACGATCGCCCACTGGGCAAATCACTATGGCAGGAAAATCGTCGGTGCCCTCATCGTTGCGCCGAGTGACACCGAGGCCGCAACCTTTCCGGAGGGCACCACCGGCTTTTCCCCGGTTCCCACCCGTCGCTTACCCTTTCCAAGCACAGTAATCGCGAGCACCGATGATCCCTACATCTCGCTCGAACGAGTTACAACGCTATCCGAGGCTTGGGGAAGCAAGTTGATCACACTCGGTACCTGCGGGCACATCAGTGTTTCTAACGGTTTCGGCCCCTGGCCGGAGGGAATTCAATACATCACTGACCTGCAAGCCACGGCTACCTAGTACTACAGTTGTGCTTGTAAACCTGCCCCAATACCTGTCATTTCGACCGACCAGCGGGAGCGGAGAAACCCCTGTATTGTGCAGATGTTCGTGCCACCGAAGAAGCCTGGGGACACGTTGTAGTAAGAGGCGTGGGCAATCCATGAGCAGATGAAGTTGCTCATAGATTGGCCCACACAGCTACTTGGCCGAACCGTCTTCAGTCAACCCGCGATACTTCAACATAGGCTTAGCGTTCGGCTCCGCACCAAGCCACGTGGAATACATCTTCTCCAGATCCTCAGTGTTGCCTCGCGAGAGCACCATACTACGGAAGCGGTCGCCGTTGGCTCGTGTGAGGCCGCCGTGGTCTTCGAACCATTGGAAGGCGTTGTCATCGAGCATCTCGCTCCACAGATAGGCATAGTAGCCCGCTGCATAACCATTGCCCCAGATATGCATGAAATAGCTGGAGCGGTAGCGCGGCGGAACAGTGCCCAGCGAGAGATGCGTGCGCTCCAGAGCGGCTTGTTCAAAGGTATCCGGGTTCTGGATCGGTGCGGAGGGTGAGATCGTATGCCACTGCATATCCAGCTCTGCCGCTGCGAGGATCTCGGTGAGCCCATAGCCCTGGTTGAAGGTCGCGGCCTTCTTGAGCTTTGCCACCAGCTCCGCAGGCATGGGCGCGCCGGTCTGGTAGTGGTGTGCAAAGTGGTTGAAGACCTGCGGATAGCTCGCCCAGTGCTCGTTGAACTGCGAAGGGAACTCGACAAAGTCGCGCGGCACCTGCGTTCCCGAGAGACTGGGATACGTCGTGTTAGCGAACATGCCATGCAGGCCATGGCCGAACTCATGGAACATGGTGATGACGTCGTCGAAGCTGATCAGCGCCGGTCCGACGAGCGCGGGCTTGGCGAAGTTGGCAACGTTGTAGATCACCGGCAGTGTGCCGAGCAGCTTCGACTGGCCTACGAAGACATCCATCCACGCGCCGCCGTTCTTGTTATCGCGTTTGAAGTAGTCGCAGTAGAAGAGCGCGAGCGGCTTGCCGTCGGCATCCGAGACCTCGAAGACACGCACGTCGGGGTTGTAGACCGGGATATCTTTGCGTTCCTTGAAGCTGATGCCGTAGAGCTCATGTGCCGCGTAGAAGACGCCGTCTTGCAACACGCGATTCAGTTCGAAGTAAGGTTTCACCTCGGATTCGTCGAGGTCATACTTCGCCTTGCGAACCTGCTCGGAGTAAAAATTCCAGTCCCAGGGTTGGAGTTTGAAACCGCCCTTCTGCGCGTCGATCAGGTCTTGAATGTCCTTGCCTTCGCTCTGGGCCTTGGCGGTTGCGGCCGGTACGAGCGCATCCATGAAGTGCAGCGCAGCCTCGGGAGTCTTCGCCATCTGGTCCTGCAGGTTCCACGCCGCATAATTGGGGAAGCCGAGCAGCTGTCCCTTCTGTGCGCGAATCTGCGCGATACGTGCGATCGTGTCGCGAGTGTCGTTGGTTCCACCACGCTCGGCCCGCGTCCATGAGTCCTGGAAGAGGGTATGCCGAGCGGTGCGATCGGTCAGTTGCGCGAGGTCAGGTTGCTGCGTGGTGTTCTGCAGTGGAATGACGAAGCCCTCCTGCTTGCGGTCCTTCGCGGTGAGCTCTGCGGCGGTGATCTGCGGGTCGCTCAGGCCGGCAAGCGTGGCTTTATCGGTGGTGCCGTACGCGGCATCCTTGGTGGCGGCAAGCAGTTTCGTGATGAAGGCGTTCGAGAGAACGGAGTCCTCTTCGTTCAGCTTCTTCAGCTTGGTCTTGTCGTCCTCGGAGAGGTTCGCTCCAGCGTGGACAAACTGACGGTAGTAGAACTCCAGCAGACGCAGTTGCTCTGCCTCTAGCTTGAGCGACTCGCGCTGTTCATAAAGCTTGGTGATACGCGCGAAGAGCTTGCTGTCGAGATTGATGGCATCCTGATGTGCGGCGAGCTTTGGAGCTTCGATCTCCTGCACCTTCTGGAGTGTGGGATTGGTGTTCGCGCCTGTGACTCCTCCGAAGACTCCCATCACGCGATTCAGAAGTTGGCCGGACCGCTCCATCGCAACGATGGTGTTCTCAAAGGTCGGTGCGGCTGGATCGTTCGCAATCGCGTTGATCTCCACACGTTGTTGGGCCATGCCGGCCTCGATCGCTGGCTGATAGTCACTGTCGTGGATCTTGTCGAAAGGCGGCGCGTGGAAGGGCAAGGTACTTGCCGCGTAGAAAGGGTTCGACGGCCCGAAGGCTGCAGGCTGTTGGGCTATTCCTGCGGCGCTGAGCGCACCCGCTGCGAGAATGATTCCGGTTTGTGCCAAGGCCCGTGTCCTCCTGAAAACTTGCTTTGTTGCCATGTTGTTTTACTCCTGAGCGACTACTGGCGTATGTCTGCTGTCTCAGGAAGAATACTTCATTGCAAATACCACGACGGCGACCCCTTAAGCCGATTACCGCGAAGCCCATGATCAAGAGATGTGAGTAATATGGATGGCGCATCTTGTTCCCACTAGCAACATATTTCCAAAGGCATCCGAAAAAAGGAGTGATTGTGGTGAGACTCGAAAGAATACGTCTGTTTGCTTCCGTCTGTTTTATGGTCGCAGTTCCAATCGCATCCTGTGCCCAGGCTGTCCCGGCGGAGAAGGCGAATGAAGCCCGCATCGATCGCTTGTTGCATCAGATGACCCTGGAAGAGAAGATGAACCTTATTCGGGGCGGTGTGGAACCCGAGTCGGAGTACCAGGGGCAGGCCGGCTATCTTCCCGGAGTCCCCCGTCTGCACATCCCCTCCCTTCGCTTCGCCGATGGACCTCCCGGGGTCTTGACCCGTGTTCCATCGCAGGCCGAGACCGCGACCATGGGTGTTGCCGCTACGTTCAGCCTTCACGACGCGGAGCAGAATGGCGTCGTCATTGGGCGTGAAGCGAGATCGCTCGGCATCGATGTCGTGCTTCAGCCGTTCATCAATATCGATCGCGACCTCACCTTCGCACGCGGCTACAACACCCTCGGAGAGGACCCTTTCCTGACAGGGAAGATGGGTGCCGCCGAGATACGAGGAGCACAGTCGCAGGGAGTGATGGCGCAGGCCAAGCACTACGTCGGTTACGATACGGACTCCTATAACGTCTTCATCGATCAGCAGACACTTCACGAGGTCTATGTCGCCCCCTTCGAAGAAGCTGTACGCGCGGGTGTCTCTTCCATCATGTGTTCCTACAACAGGCTCAATGGACCATTCGCCTGCGGCAACGACGACACACTCAAGACGATCCTCCGCGGCCAGATTGGCTTCCGCGGCTTCGTCACATCCGACTGGGGCGCTGTACACAGCGTTCAATTCATCAATCATGGTCTCGATATGGAGATGCCCGGAGAGGTCCCAGCCGACAGTCCCTTCGCAGCATTCATGCATACCTTCTTCCGGACGGCGACTGTAGAAGGCGGTGCGCCCCGCGCGCTGAACGCGGATGACCTGGCTGGCATACTGGGCGGGGCCATTCCAGAAGAGCCGCGCAAAGCCGGACTGGATCTTGGTGCCTTCCCGCGCGACGCTGATCCGAAGACCATGAACGAGTCTCTTAAGGACGGCTCCATCACAGAGGCCACCATTACCCAGGCCGCACGTCGCGTACTCTATGAAATCGACCGCTTCGGCTACCTCGATGGCAAGCAGAAACACAACGTCACTCCGCAGGACATCGAGGCCAACGCCGCCGTCATCGAGAAGACCGCGGAGGATGCTGCGGTCCTCCTGAAGAACGACGACCACACCCTTCCTCTTAAGCCGGAGGACCTCGCCGACCTCGTGCTCATCGGCCCAACCGCTGGCCAGGTCGCCGCCATTGGCACCTTTGGCGAGCGTTCTCCGGGCCTTCCGGAGCGCCAGGTCGGCCCGCTTGCAGCCCTGCAAAAACTCGCTCCCAACGCAAAGATCGTTTACGCGGTGGATGACGACATGACAGGCACGCCAGTTCCTGCGAGCTTGTTGTCGCATGATGGCCAGCCAGGCTTGTTGCGCACGGAGACCAATGGCAAGAAGAGTGTCGATCCTGTCCTTGATTTCACGCAGACCAATCACAGCGCCCTCCCTCCCAACAGTGCGATCACCTGGACGGGCGAACTCGCCGTGCCCGCCGACGGCGACTACTGGCTTTACTTGCAGGCCATAGGCACACGTGGACGCCTGCTGATCGATGGAAAGGAACTTGGTCGTACTGGTGCAACCAAGGGCACGGTACACGGCGACATCCAGCACTCTTCGCAGGACAACGGGCTCCCAACGACGGATGGATTGGATAATGTTCGCCGTGCGATTCAACTCACCCGGGGCTCCCACAAACTTTCGGTTGAAATTTCCGGAGACACTTCACAGGCGCCGGCACAGATTCGCCTCAACTGGATGACGCCGACGGCACGGCAAACCAATCATCTGGCGGCTTTGACGGCAGCTCGCTCTGCCAGAACAGCGGTTGTATTCCTTTGGACCCGCGACAAGCCGAGTTTCATCCTTCCGGGCGAACAAAACCGTTTGGTCGAAGAGATTGCTGCCGTCAACCCGAACACCATCGTTGTGCTCAACACCAGCCAGGCCATCGCCATGCCCTGGCTGCCGAAGGTGAAAGCGGTGCTCGAAATGTGGTGGCCTGGCGATGAAGGGGGATGGGCAACGGCAAAGACCCTTCTGGGCCAGAACAATCCGGCTGGACGGCTGCCCTTCACCTGGGCAAAGCAACTGAGCGATTACCCTGCAACCGATCCGGCGCATCCCGAACGCTCTGCCAAAGGGGTCGATGGAAAGACTACGTTTTCAGAAGGTGTACTGGTGGGCTATCGCTGGTTCGACGATCGTAAGATCGACCCGCTCTTCGCCTTTGGCGAGGGCCTTTCTTACACACACTTCGAGTACTCGGATATGAAGGCAACGAGATCTCCGGATGGCGGTGCCACGGTCTCCATCCGCATCAAGAACACGGGAAGGGTTGCGGGTGACGAAGTGCCCCAGGTCTACCTCGAAGCGCCGGAAAAGCGGCCTGCAGGGGTGCAGTTTGCTGAGCGCAAGCTGGTGGCGTTTGATCGTCTGACGCTGCAGCCAAACGAGAGCAAAGAAGTAACTCTCCGGATTGAGCCTCGCCAGTTCCAGTACTGGTCGACGTCAACCAACGCGTGGGTTCTCCCAACCGGAAGCCGCACCTTGAAAGCAGGCTCCTCCTCGCGTGACCTGAAACTAGAAGCGACGGTCAATTGATCGTCGCCTCCAGTTCTGCCCCAAGCTGAGCGGTTTCGCCGTTAGCGTGATGCCGTGATGAATGGCTGAACTACCTCAGAATTGTCATCTCGACCGGAGGCTGCGCTTTTTGCGGCCGTAGCGGAGAGACCTGCAGCTGGATTCTTCACTTGCCGTCAATTTGTCCCACGCTATCCGCGAAACCAGTGCGTGCGGCTTCCCAGGATGAGTCTCCGAAGCCGAGCGCACGTTTGAGATAGGCACAAGTGAGTCGCTGTACCGCCGCAACTCGTTCGGGGTCCTCATCCGTTGTCTCTGTCACCTGATAGCCGGAGATACCGCCGAGCATGTGCTCTCCGCCGAACAGGGTAACCAGCCAATCGGCTCCTGGGCTGAGGTTATAGGCGTCCGTGAACCACTCAGGGCCGAGAACAGTGAGTGGTGAGTCGTCCTTATCCCCGGCCACCACAAGGGTTGGTGTCTCCATCCTTGCATAGCTTTGATTGAGGTGCGGAAAATGCTCGATCGCAAACGGGCTAAGAGCGTCCCCTCCCCGGCCGCCTGCGGATAGCAGCACACCTGCCTTGATCCTCGCATCGGAGAGATTCTCCCCTAAGCTACCGTCCAGCCCGATCACTCTCGCGCCCAATAACATCGCCGCCGTTTGAGCGCCGAAAGAATACCCAGCGGCGGCGATGCGGCTTCGATCAAGACGACCCTTCAATCCCAGGACGGAATCCTCAATGAAGTCAAACTGGTCGAGGATGCGCTTCACGTCTTCTACGCGATAACGCCACATCTCAAATTTCCGGGGATCGCTGAGATAGGCTTTGACAGCCTCGCTATGCGTCGCAGCCGGATTTGGACCCAGTGTCTTTGAATCAAGAAAGGTGGGCTGGATCACGACAAAACCGTGAGCTGCCCAGTAGTGGACGAGCGGGGCATAGCCGTCCATGGAAGAGCCGAAGCCATGCGAAAAGACAATGACTGGCAACTGACTTCCAGTTACAGGTGCTGAGACCCGAAGTTGCAGAGCGACGTCGCGCCCCGGAGCCGGCAGCTCGATCGGGCATACCGATAGGACAGGTTTAGGTTCGCCGAGTCCAATGTCAAGCTTGATGGGTGCCGAAGTTTCCGATGATGAAGTAGGCATAGGTTCTCCTTGGTTACTAATAAATACTTACATCATGAAGTGAGAGCGCTAAGATTGGAAGACGGCACTTTCGCCGCAGGAACGCACATTGAGGTAACCCATGGAAAAGCGGCGCAAGTACAACAAAGAGCCATTAGCTCTCATGTGTCACAACGAAGAATCCAAGGCCGTCCGGGAGTTCCTAACCAAGGTTGGTGATAAATGGAGCATCCTGCTCATCGTCATGCTGGCAAAGACCCCAAAGAATCGTGCCCGGTTCTCAGAGCTGCAGAGAATGGTCGATGGAATCTCTCAACGGATGTTGACGACGACGCTACGCAATCTCGAACGGGATGGCTTGCTCTCACGGGAAGTCTTCCCGGAAGTGCCGCCAAGGGTGGAATATGAATTGACCACTCTTGGATTGACCCTGCTGGTACCCATGCAGCAACTGGTGCATTGGATCGGAACGAACTGGAGTTCCATAAAGAAGACACGAGAACGCTTCGACGCGCGCGGTCACTGATGTTTTCAGGCCATGGCAATCGTTTGGCCCCGATATACCTCGCTGGTTTATGAACCCAAAAAGCAGAAGGTCTTTGAAGTTCCATATCGCGGTAACGACGATCAACGGTGTCTACGTTAGTTCTCGGAGGGTCTTGATGCGGAGTCAATGACAAGGATGTTGAGTGGAGCGGTGGCGGGTACGAGTTTGAGGCCGAGTTGTTCCTGAAGTGCGGTAAAGATGGATTGGCCTGTGGATTCCGGGGCATCGGCTGGGGTGTTGTCGGGTGTCCAGCGAAGTTCGAAGTCGGATCGAGTGGTGATGCCGGTTTTGTCGATCACGGTGCGGCCGGTCGCAGAGCGGAGATGATCTTCCAGATCCTTAGGCCTGCAGCCCTGGACCTGGATGTATCCCCTGCGGCTGCCGCGAAATAGGCAGCTCGCTCCGCCAACGCCTTGAAAGACGTCTTCGGGTTTCGTCTCTCTAAGTTTGGGGCCCCCTTTTGCAATGACGAGGTCATAAACGGGGAACGTTCTCTTTTCCCAGTGGACTTTGAGGTGGAAGCGGTCCGCGAGCAGAGATTGGAGCATCTCGCCGCGCTGACGGTAGGTGAGATTCTTTGCATCGGGAATTTCGGCAGCGTTGAATTTGGCTTCGAGGTCAAATTTGTCGCGATCGATCCAAGGCGGTCCGCCCGTGATGAGTTGAGCGTCAAAGATCCCATAGGCCTCGCCGACCAGGTTCAGTAGCGAGATGTTCATGCCGGTAAAACCGTCGGGGGTGGGTTCGAGGCGCAAGGAGCCGTCGGTGCGGCCGGAGGGCTTGATGGTGGCGACTTCAAAGGCAGGCACTGCGGTCGTGACGGTTGGTGCAGGAGTGATGACTTGCTGAGCTACGGCTGCGCATCCGACGAGAGCGGCAACGACGAGCGTGAGGGACCTACGTAGATGCATGAGGGGAGTCTCTTATGAATGCAAATTGGACGGAATGGAAGTGGAGTTGGTGAGCGGGCGATTTGCGAGCTGCCTGAAAAGTCTCTTCGGGAGTTACGGTTCACGTGACGTCCCAATAAATTTCAAGGGAGCACAGAGGCTAAAACAACCACGGATACAAGCCCCAAGGGGGCGATATATCCCAGCCTGAGGTGCAAGCCCCAGGAAACAAACCATCACAAGATTGAGGGCTGAAAGCCCGGTATATCTCGGTTGCACGAGCTAGACATACCAGGCTTTCAGACCTCGACTCATTGGCCCGGCACCAAACGAAGAGCTAAAGGGCGGTATATATCAGCCTAGGATAGCGACGGAAAGCGCACGCCGCAAATATTTGCATCACGCTCTGTCCGTTCCCGTCCTAACCTCCGGCAGTGCTAGAACTGTAGACACATGGATCACACCGCCATCCCCAATCCCGTCCCCCGGCAATCCGGCGCGCCCCGCGCCCGCAGTCCCTACGCCATCACCTACACGCTGATTGCGATCAACGTTCTGGTCTTTGCCGCCATGGTCGCAAGCGGCGTCTCTTTCATCCAGCCGACGCCTCTCGACGTGGCGAACTGGGGCGGTGACTTCGGCCCGCTCACCGTAGGCGCACACCAATGGTGGCGTCTGCTCACCTCCTGCTTTCTTCACTTCGGCATCATCCATATCGGTTTCAATATGTACGTGCTCTACCAGATCGGGCCGTTCATTGAAAGGGCCTTCGGACGCGTACGCTATCTGCTGATTTATTTCTTCGCAGGCCTCGGAGGCAGTCTCGTAAGTGTGTGGGTGCATCCGCACGCGGTCGGCGCAGGCGCCTCGGGCGCCATCTTCGGCCTGTACGGCGCAGTGTTCGGTTTTCTTCTCAGAAATCGACGGTCGCTCGATCCAGCGGTGACCCAGAGCATTGCCAAGTCAGCAGGAATCTTCGTTCTCTACAACGTCGTCTACGGTTCCATCACCAGAACGACAGACCTTTCCGCCCACTTCGGTGGCTTAGTCACCGGGTTTGTCGTCGGGATGCTACTGATACGGCCGCGCGATGGCACTCGCGCAGCCTAACCTCACCTCCCCAACCCAGCCAACGTAGACACAAGACTTGTTCGAGGTAGAGCCCAAAATACTGCGTCCGGAGATAAGTCCCCGGAAGACGGCAAGTGGCCGGGTGCCCCATCTTCGGCGCGTTCTTTGCGCCTAAGGTGGGTATCGCCAGAAGGGCGACCGCTCCCGCCCATCCTTCCGTTTCCTCAGACTCCCGGTGGAGGGGCGGTGTGATGCTACCAGCGTCACTAGCTGTCGACTGGCCACGGGTCCAAGCCCCAACGGGGCGGTATATCCCAGCCTGTGGCGCAAGCCCCAGGAAACAGACCACCACAAGGTTGAGGGCTGAAAGCCAATATCACTTGCTTTTCAACTGAAACGGCAGTTGTATTTAGAAACTACCTCATACCTGTCATTTCGACCGACCAACGGGAGCGGAGAAACCCCTGCATTTCACGTATGGCTGCATGACCAAAGAAGCCAAATGGGACAGTCCGGCCTACACTGGCTCCTTCCCTGTGGAAAGTAAGTGGCATTAGGCTGAAAGCCCGGTATATCTCGGTCGCACCGGCGAACTATCGTGCTGCTGCAATAGACAGCGCTTATCTCACTCAATTTCAATGGTGCGTAGAAGCTAGAACCACCACGGGTACTGTCATCTCGACCGTAGGCCGCGCTTTTGCGGCCGTAGCGGAGAGACCTGCAGCTTGTTCGTACGGGCACAAAGCCCGCAGAGACGAGACAGAGCACAGAAGGCTGAATGGAGCATAGAGGCTCCAACCGGCCACGAGTCCAAGCCTCAAAGGGGCGATATATACCAGCCCAGAGCGGTGAGGCAACACGCGCGCCACAAATCTTTGCATCACGCTCTGCATCAAGGGTGGAGGCGACTGGCGAGCGCTTTTGCTCGCCGTGTCGCCGCAGCCCTGGGTTACAGACCAAATGAAGGTAGAGCCCCAACGGGGCGATATATCGTGCTGCCGCAATATACCGCGCTTACCGCACTCAATTTCAATGGAGTGGAAATGCTCAACTGACTACGGGTACAAGCCCCAACGGGGCGATATATACCAGCCCAGGGTGGAGGCGGCTGGCGAGCGTTTTTTGCTCGCTGTGCCGCCGCAACCCTGGGTTACAGTCCCAGAAAAAGTAGAGCCCTGAATGGGCGATCTATCTTGCTACCACTGCCGTTGATAGATCGCCCATTCAGGGCTCTGTAATTGCGGAAGAACGTTCGCTCTTGAAACTCAATAACTGAACAACCACATGCCCGAAAATGCGCACTACTCGCTAATGTGGGTGCATGCTCTCGACAAGCGATATGGCGATTTTGCGCACTCATTGAGAGCCGTTCGCTCGGAGGTAGTCTGAAGGTCGAGTCGCGTTGACCCACTTCGGGCCGAATGACCGAGCTGCTACCTTCAGCTTTGTGGCAATTCGGCTGACGGGCTCCCGGTACCAATGTCAAATTCGGTGAGGTCAGGGCCGTCTTTGCCGCCGAGAAGACGCAGTACGAATCTTCCTGACCTTTTCTGAATCACTAAATGCCAATATTGCCGGTCATCAGTCTTGGTGACGCTGACTAGGCTCAGAATGTTTAAGACGACTGCCAGTGGGACCAACAGTGTTGTTTCCGCCGAGGAGCATCCGAGGCAAAGATAGGGCGATTGCGCAGCGTTGAGAAATTCCACTTGAGCTTTGTGAAGGCCGAACCAGAAATAGGGTAGTTCTCTCGATTCATCATGGGCGGTTGAAACCGCGCAGAACAGACGGATGCTTCCGTCGCCAGACTCATATCTGGTTTGGGAGAGCTTTGAAAGATGCACCCCTAGGTGTTGTTGAGCCAGTTTTACGCAATCGGCATGGAATGCAGCCGGTGTACCTTTATCGGCTGTTCCGGAAGGTGCTTCGACGATAACGATTTCTGGGCGTGGCCACAATTGAGTCGCGATCTTGAACATTGATTGCGCCCTAAATTCAACTTCGCGCGCGCCCCAACCTTCGTAGTCACCGAAATGGCGATTTAGCTCAAAGTGGCTCAACGCAAACAACGTGCGCTTTTCCTGATAAGGACGATTGCTGAGCTCAGGGTTGTAACCGGTTAACGTCAGGTTCCCAATCGTATGCAGCCACTCGGCATGAATTTCCGAAGCATCTATCCCTAGCATTTCGAACCATTCGGGTGTCAATGTTTGTGGCATGACGTGTTCGATGCTCGACTGTTCGAATCCGGCGATCTCGTGATGCCCATAAGACTCCTCAATGCATTCGAGGGCGATCTGACAAGCCCGGCTTCCATATAAGGGTTTTCGAATCCAACTTTCTGCGAATTCGGAATCGGTCGGCCAGCGGCGGTTTTTGTCTTCGCGTGCCAGCGAACCCGAAAGCCAGATAGATGGCGTCTCTGTTACAGGCTTGGTTTTGCAGAGCCCGATGAACAATCCCGACAATGAATTTGACGGCACCCCTACGACCATCCGACGCAATATGAAAGAAAAGAGGATTCCCATGCTCGCGACAAATTCAGCAAGGCCGAGCTGCCCGTCCGCGTAGTCCTCGTATAGGGCAAGGATGAGGGGATAGACGCTTCCGAAGTCTAGACGCCGAAAATAATCGAAGTACTTGGCCAATTCGAGTTGTGGTTCGGTGGCGGCACCCGAGACTCTGCTATATAGGATGGAAAGCCTCTCCATCCGAGTCATGAGGAGACGTACCGACGCTGTGTCTGAATTGATCACCAGGCGCCTTATCGCCGTGTAGACATCACCTTTGCGTACTTCCTCGCCTTCTGCACCTAGGAAATGGCGCATGAATTCGGTTAGGCCCTGACCCAGCCGATTTTGCATTGGTAGCCACAGCTCGTCGTATACGCTCTGTTGATCTGAAACGGGAAACCGCATCAGGAAGTAGTTTCTTACTAGATCTGATTGCTCCAACGGCGAACCCTTGAAGTTTAGGCTTTCGAAAATCAGATATGGATCGTCGGTATCGCTGAGGTTGATCATGACCACCATCAATCGCTTCTCAATGATGTCCAGAATTCTCTTAGGATCGATCTTATTTCCGTCGCTATCCGCGTCCCGCAACCGCCTCTTAAAATAGTCGTAGGACTTTCTGAACTGCGAATCCTCCACTAGATTTGGCGTTTCTCGAATCAACAGAGCGTAAGCATCTCGGTCGCCCTGGGTAGGAAGGAGCTTGAAAAACTCCGTGCCTTCTGATCCGTCGTTGGTGAGATAGAACTGCTGGATGCGTCGGTGGGCACTCTGCTGATCAGCAGCAAGAGAGTCACGAACTGCGCACATCAGTATCGAAATTGTCGTGAGCCGCTGTTGGCCGTCGATTATCAGGAACTTGGAAACGCCTACTGGAACGCTCCTCGCAGGCATAGTAACGACCGCGCCCATGAAATGGGTCGCCTTGTCATTGACGTCATCTGCGGGGTAAAACACCAACACGTCATCCCAAAGCGTACGCCACTGCTTCTCGGCCCAGGTGTACGGACGCTGAAACAGAGGCACTACATTTTGCTTGAATCCACTGAAGTAGTTGATAACAAGTGTTGGCGTTGCTTCCATATGGGTTGGGAGGAGTTTATCAGACAGGGGGCGAACGAAGCCTCAATACATCGGAAAGTATGAGCCTCAAGATCCATCTATCAAGCAACACAACCCTATTCTGGTCAGAATAGGGTTGTGTCGAAAAACATCATTGAGTATGAGCAAACTACAAGCCTCTCCTGCGTGATAGTTACGCTTCGACAACCTTCTTCTTCGACTTGCTAAATCGTTCCAGGAACGTCTTCAGCAGCACATACAGAACCGGGATGAAGAACAGGTTCAGCACAGTAGAGAGAAGCATGCCGCCGACGATAGCTGTACCGACCGAGTGGCGTCCCAGCTTACCCGCGCCGGTTGCGAACACCAGCGGCAGAACGCCGAGGATGAACGCGGAGCTTGTCATGAGAATCGGGCGCAGGCGAAGTTCGCCGGCCTGAATCGCAGCCTCCGAGATGCTGAGGCCCTTCTCGCGAATCTGCTCCGCGAACTCGACGATAAGAATCGAGTTCTTAGCCGAGAGACCGATCAGCATGACCAGGCCGATCTGCACGTACACGTCGTCTACCAGTCCCCTCATTGCGACAAAGGACAGCGCACCGAGCACGGCCATCGGCACGGCGAGAAGGATGATGAACGGAAGCGCGAAACTCTCATACTGCGCCGAGAGCGCCAGATAGACCACCAGCAGACCCAGGGCAAAGATGACGATCGCCTTGCCGCTGGACTCGATCTCCTCCAGCGCCAGTCCGGACCACTCGAAGCTCATGCCCTGCAGCATGTTCTTCTTCGCAACGGCTTCCATCGCAGAGAGGCCTTCCGAAGAAGACTTGCCTGGAGCGGCAGAGCCGAGGATCTCAGCCGAGCGGAAGAGGTTGTAGTGGCTGATGGTCTGCGGTCCCGAGCTCTCATCGATCGTGACCAGGTCGTCGAGCGGAATCATCTGTCCAGTATTGCTGCGGACGTAGAACTGGCGGATGTCTTTCGACGTGCGGCGGAACGGAGCATCTGCCTGTATATAGACGCGGTACGAGCGGTTGTTGAACTCGAAGTCGTTGACGTACTCCGATCCCATGTAGACGCTGAGTGCATCGCTGATCTGCGAGAAGGGTACGCCGATAGTCTTGGCCTTTTCGCGGTCGATGTTGACCAGCAGTTGTGGGTCATTGGAGGTGAAGCTCGTGAACATTCCGACGAGGCCTGACTTCGGGTCGTTGCCCGCACCGGCGATCTGGTGCGCCACCCGATCGATGTCTTGCAAGGTATTGCGGCCCTGGTCCTGCAGTTCGAATTGGAATCCTCCGAAGTTGCCGAGGCCTTGAATCGCGGGTGGCGGGAAGGCCACGACGATGCCGCCAGGAATGCCAAAGAGCTTTGGAGTCACTCGCTCAATGATGTCCGTGTCGGCATGGCCCTTCTCCAGGCGCTTGTCCTGCGGCTGCAACGGAACGAAGATGAGGCCCTGATTCGGTGCGGTGCCGGCGAATCCGAAACCCATAATGGAGAAGGTACCCAGCACATCTTTATCCTGCGCAAGAATCGCCTGCGCCTGATCGGCCAGATGGGTTGTATAGGTTAGCGATGCGCCTTGCGGGGCAAGCACCTGCAGGATGAAGTAGCCCTGATCTTCTCCGGGGACGAACGCCGTCGGCACATGCTGATACATGTAGGCGGTGGCCCAAAGGCCGGCGGCGAAGAGCACCATCATGACCCAGCGGATGCGCAGGATGAAGTGAATCGCGCGGCCATACGCGGAGGCAAGTGCCGCGAGCGAGTTGTCCACGAGGTGTACAAAACCGCGATAGGCTCGCTTGAGGATATCGACATGCGTCCAGTCGAAAAGCTTGTACTTGTCTTCTTCTCCACGCAGGAAGAGCGCAGCGAGTGCGGGCGAAAGTGTCAACGCGTTGAACGCCGAGATCGCGATAGCGAATGCGATCGTCAGTGAGAACTGCTTGTACAGAATGCCCGTGGTGCCGGGGAAGAAGCTGACTGGCACGAACACACTGATCAGCACGAGCGAAGTTGCGATAACAGCGCTGGTGACCTCGGCCATGGCGACAGAGGTCGCCTTGTGCGGATCGTGGTCCGGGTTGTTGGGGTCCGCTTCGGAGAGATGTCGCTGCACATTTTCGATGACGACGATCGCGTCATCGACGACCAGGCCTGTGGCAAGTGTGATGCCGAACAGCGTGAGTGAGTTAATGGAGAAGCCGAAGATCTTAATGAAGGCAAACGTCCCGATCAGCGAGACGGGAATCGTGATGGCGGGAATGATCGTCGCGCGCCAGTCGAGCAGGAACAGGAAGATGACGGCAATAACGATGATGATGGCTTCCGCGAGGGTGATAACAACCTCATGGATGGAGTCGCCGATGACTGTAGTGGTATCGAACGCAACCGTGTAGTGCAGGCCGGGAGGGAAGCTCTTGGAGAGTTCGAGCAGTGCGGCCTTGCCCTTGCGATCCACATCGAGTGCGTTGGCGGTAGATAGCTGCTGCACGCCTACGCCAACGGCAGTAGCGCCGGAGAAGTTGAGGTTCGAGCCGTAGTCTTCGGCGCCCAGCGTGGCATGGCCCACATCGCGAAGCTGGATGATGCCGGTAGGCCCGTTCTTGAGGACGATGTTGTTGAACTGCTCCGGCGTGGTGAGACGTCCTACAGCACGAACCGAATATTGGAAGTCCTGCGGCGGCGACATGGGCTGTTGGCCGACGTTACCTGCGGCGATCTCGACGTTTTGCTCCTGCAGCGCACTGACGACGTCGGTAGCTGTAAGCTGGCGCGCAGCCAGCTTTGTGGGGTCCAGCCAGAGGCGCATCGCATACTTACGAACACCGAAGATCTGTACGGCGCCGACACCGGAGATGCGCTCCAGCGGATCCTTGACGTACAGGTCGATGTAGTTGGAGATGAAGTCCTGCGAGTAGCGGTTGTTGTCGGAGTAGAAGCCGGCTGCGAAGACGAAGTTCGGGTTCGACTTGGTGATGGTGACGCCGGTGTTCTTGACGGCCTGCGGCAGCAGGCCCTGTGCGCTGGAGACACGATTCTGCACGTCGACGGCGGCGATATTAATGTCATAGCCGGTCTGGAAGGTAATTGTGATGTTGCTGCTGCCATCGTTGCTGCTGGAGGACGTGATGTAGCGCATGCCTTCAACGCCGTTGATAGACTCTTCGAGCGGCGTTGTGACGTCGTGCTCAACGGCCTGGGAGTTGGCGCCGATGTAGACGCTGCTTACCTGAACCTGCGGTGGAGCCAGATCCGGATAGAGTGAGATCGGCAGGCCAGGAATAACGACCGCTCCGGCAAGCACGATGAGCAGGGCGCAGACGGAGGCGAAGACCGGGCGGCGAATGAAAAAGTCTACGAACAAGAGTGCGTACCTCGTACTTCACAGAAAAATAAAGAGCTTTGGTTGTCTGCTTGCTTTCGCCGCTATCCCGAATCCTTGACCTGAACAACGCGAAGGGGAAGGCTGAAAAGCCCTCCCGTAGTTGATACCACCACATCGGCGGTGGCTCTTTGCTGAAACATCCCATGGAGCAAAGAACATTCGCTGGAAGTTCCCGTACGGCTAAGGATGACGTCGCAAAACAAAAAACAGTTAGCTAAGTGGTTTGACCGGCATGCCTTCCTGAAGGAACTGCAGACCGGAGAGAATGACCTTGTCTCCAGCGTGGAGACCGGTGAGGACTGGATAGGTATTGCCGAGGGTGTCGCCGAGCGTGACTGCCACCATATGCGCGGTGTATCCGTTGCCTCCAGAGGCAGCGACAAAGACGAAGGTCTGTCCGCCGACGCGGGTAATAGCAAGTACCGGAACTACCGGTGTGGGGTTGCTGGACCACGTGACGCGCGCATTGATGAGTTGCTGATTGCGAACCAGCAATGCGCCGGTTCCGGAAGGCACTTCGGCTTTAGCGAGGATGGTCTGGGTGCCGTTGTCCACCTGCGGCGAGAGGAAGCTGATGGTGGACTTCGTGATGGTGTTGCCGGCGGTGTCCTGCAAATCTACAGGCAGGCCAAGCTTCACCTGCGTAGCGCGCTCAGTCGGAATATAGATGTAGGCTTCCAGGCCGGAGTTTTCATCCACGGTGGTGAGTACCGTTGTCGGCGAAACATAGTCGCCCTGGTGGACGGGAACGTCGCCGATGATGCCTGCAAAGGGAGCGCGGATCTGATAGTAGGCGAGTTGCTCCTGCTGGGTCTGCCTGCCCTGTACGGCTGCGTCGTAATCGCCGGCCGAGTTGCCGAGCGACTGTACGGCTTGGTCGTAGGCATCGCGCGAGATCACGCCAGCCTCAAAGAGCTGCTTCTGGCGGTTCTCTTCGATTCGGTTGTAGTCGACGACGGCTTTCTTCTGCAGTTCGGTGCCGCGTTGCTGCGCGACGGTGGCCTGCTGCTTGAGCGGGTCGATGGTTATCAGCAGCTGGCCCGCTTTGACGTGGTCGCCAGACTTAACCAGGATGCGAGTGATGTTACCGTCCACCTGAGGCTGCATGGTGGCCGAACGCCGGCTCTTGATGGTGGAGACATAGGTATCGCTTGCGGGTACGGACGACAAGGAGATCGTCGACACCTGCACGGGCATGGCTTGAGGGCCACCAGCCGCTTGAGCTGGCGGGGCCTGCTTGCAGCCGGCGAGCCCGATCGCGAACGAAGAAGCAAGAAGCAGTTGAACGGGGACGGTGCTACGAAAAGTCAAACGTTTCATCAGTGCGGAAACTCCTGAAGAGATGCTGTTGTCTAGTGTCTCAGGTCTGGTTATCTGTTGAATGGATGAACCCGAGGCAAACAAAGGTGCTAATTCTTTAGCACCAGCCCATAACGATCTGTTCAGAGCCAAAAGCCACCCAGACCCTGTCGTGCTGGGTACTTTTCAGACGGTAAAAAGGACAGCATTAAATCTCAGGGAATGGTAATACACCGCTGCTGACAATAGAGAGTGCTTCTTTCGAAGACTGTTGGGCTTTGCAGTAAAAGCCGCTTTTTGCCACCCGGTCCGTATTGAAACAAAGAATGTGCGAATATCGAACAAGAATTCTTGGTCAAGATCACTGCAATTGCAGTCAGCAGCTGAGGTCTTCAACATTCTGCCCCAAAAAGAGCGCGGCCCCCCAGCAGGGGCCGCGCTCTTTTCAGTGATGACTAGCGATTTGGGTTAGAAAGTCAGGCGTGCGGCGACCTGGATAACGCGAGCGTTGGGCAGGATGCCATTGAACTTGACCGAAGTAATGTCGCCTGCATTCGATCCCGTAATGCCGTTGCTGGGATCGCTGAAGGAGGGAGTATTCAATACATTGAATCCGTCAGCACGCAACTGGAGGGCGGAATCACGGAAGGGGAGATGGAAGCTCTTGAAGAGAGACAGGTCGAGCCGGTTGAAACCAGGGCCATTGACCGTCAGTCTGCCACGCTGCCCGTAAGGCAGGGTTCCGGCCTGGCTCAGAAGGACCCCATTGACTGGCCCATTAGCCTCAGCCGCAAGGAGATCTGCCTCAGTAAGGTAGGCGGAGGGCGCCTGGCTGAAGGCACAGGGGTTGAACCAGTGTGCCAACGTTCTCGTTGTCGAGGAGCAGAACTCGTTCGCCTGAGTGGTCGTGTTGGCGGTGCCTCCTGGAGTGAATGGGTTGCCAACGCGGAACCGCTGTGGAAGGGCGATCGGCGTTCCCGTCTGCACCTGGAAGATAGCCGTCGTCTTCCATCCGCCGATCAGTTCGTCGATGAATCCCCCGTGGTTCAGGAACGCCTTACCTTTGCCAAAGGGGAGGTCGTACTGCGGGGAGAAGGTGAAGCGGTTGCGTACGTCGGTGTTGCTGGCTCCATATTCATACTTCAGGCCGAGGAAGGCAGGATTGCCTGCCTCGCCGCCATCCGTGCCTTGAAGGGGTTGAACGGCGTCGTCAAGGCTGTGCGACCAGGTATATCCCGCCAGGAAAGACAGACCGTGGGAAAGCTTCTTGTCGAGCTTTGTCTGGAGTGAGTCGTAACGACCCTGACCCTCGTTCGTGACCACATCGATGGTGCCGATGTCATAGAAGGGTTGATAGGTCTGAGCGGTTGCGATATCCACGGGGACTACACCCGGATATTGGTTGGCACTATAGCTGACGCGCAAGTGGCGGCTTTGATTTCCCTGGTAGCCCAGCGTGAAAGACAGGGTGGGAGTGAAGGCTTGCTGCAAGGTCAGATTGTAGGACTCGGTGTACGAGCTCTTCGCATTGGGATCCTGCCCAAAGAGCGACGGGTATCCGCTGAAGTTCGTTCCCAGGGCGGTGTTCGAGCTGGCTGCCGCGCCGAAACCCGTCTCCAGAGTCTGGCCATTGGTCGGACATACAACGCCAGTGGTGGCCGTGTTGTAGCAGGATGCGGGGGTGGGATTGTAGGCGGCGCTGAGAAAGAACGGAGGATTGTTGAAGAGGTTCAGACCCAATCCGATGTTTTCCTGGCCACCGTAGGAGATACCGAAACCTCCGCGAATAACTGTCGTTGCATTGGGTTGATAGGCAAATCCGAGACGGGGTGCAAACTCATGGTAATCGGGATTCACCAGGGACCGATTGGAGGTGTACTGCACCGTGATGTTGTCCTTGGCGAAGTCGGCCGCAATTGCCGCAGGGATCGGGTAGCTGCTCTGCGATTGAGGGATGAGCAAGGTTCCGCTGCCCTGGTTCATGCCGGCGTAGTTGCCAACAAAGTTCGCCTGCATGTCATGCAGTTCGACGAACGGCTGGGTATACTCCCAGCGCAGCCCAAGGTTCAGGGTGAGGTTCGGACGGACCTTCCAGTCGTCCTGGATGTAGGCCGCATCATACCAGCGCAAGTCGTTGACCGGAGTATCGCTGTTCAGGCTGGAATTGTGCATCGAGTCGAGCAGGAAGTCGGCAACGCCTGAACCGGTTTTGTCATTGGGGTTAAGGTCTCCGGGATCGCTGGTGTAGAGTCCGCTGAAGGTTTGGCTGCCGGTTGGGTTCGGCGATTGCAAACCATAAAACCGCGTGTGCTGAATGTTGACGCCGAACTTGAGGGTATGTTTTCCCCAGACCTTGGAGACGTTATCGATAAACTCAATCACATTCTGCTTTTCGTCGGAGGGTAAATAAGCTGGAATACCGATGCCATTGACGTATCCGCCGATGGTTCCGCCGAAATTGATCTCGGGGAAGCCGCCGAGCGATGGGCCATACGGAATACCGCCCAGACCGTACTCAGCTGCTACGTTGGCCTGGCTGCCCACCTGCAAATAAGCCGCGTGCAGATAGTTGTAGCCGACCCGGAACTCATTGGACAGCGTCGGTGAAAAGAAGTGCGTCTCGCTGAATACGCCACCCTTGGCATAGTTGGAAGTCTGGCCATCGCTGCCAAAGCTGCCGCCGTCCAGGATGGGGAAGGGAGGAGCATAGTTTGTGGGATTGTTGGAGTAGCTGTAACGGGCGAAGGCCTGGTCTTTGGAAGAGGGGTTGTAATCGACGCGAACATCGAACTGGGTGGTGTCATTCGTGAATGCGGTGGCGGGAATCGTGTAGTTATCGAAGGCGGTGCCAGCAGGTCCCTGATTGGGTTCTGGGAACAGCTTGAGGATCCGCTGGGCGATTGGATTGATGGCGTTCGGGCAGATCACGTTCTGGCCGGGAATGGATGTCGGGTAGACGGCAGTCGCGGAGGGACAGGAGTAGTAGAGGCTTGGATTCTTCGTGATCTCAGCGCCACCAGGCGTTAGAGAGATATTGCCGCCTGTCTTGTACAGAGGGACTGGGCCGGTGGTAAGCGCCGTGGTGTTGGCTGGATTCAGCATCTCGGAAAAATCGCCGTTCCTCATGGCATCCGTTGGAACGGTGTTATTCGGCTGCTCTCCAACGTAAGAGGAGATGCGCGTTCCCTGCGCGTCGGCAAAGATGAAGAGTTTGTCTTTGAGGATGGGGCCACCCAGTGTGGCTCCGAAGACATTGTCGTGGTAGGCGGTTGTGCCCGAGGTCTGGAAGTAGTCTCTGGCTTTCAGTCGGTCGTTGCGGAAGTACTCCCACAGGCTGCCGTGGACAACATTGGTGCCGGATTTGATGGAGGCGTTGACCGCGGCTCCGGTCGCGCGCCCCAACTCGGCGCTATAGTTGCTGGTCTGCACCTTGAACTCTTCCAGCGCGTCCGGCGGAGGGCGAACAGCATAGGTCGCGCCGTTGAGGAAGTCCTGCATATTGGAGTTGTTGTCGACGCCATCGAGGATGAAGTCGTTCTGGGAGACGCGACTGCCGTTGGACGCGAATGCCCCCGAGCCTGACGTCTGCGAATTGCCTTGGTTTGGCGAACTCACGCCGGTCGTCAGTTGGGCCAGGAAGAGGTAGTTACGGTCTTCGAGTGGGGAATCGTTGAGTTGCGCCGCGCTGAAGACCTGCCCGGTGGAGGCGTCCTCCGTCTGCAAGTCCCCTATCGCCTTGACCTCGACGACTTCACTGACCGCACCGGGGCTCAGCTTCAGATTTAAACCCACGAAACCGCTCACATCCACGCGGATGTGGTCTCTTTGAACCGTTGCGAATCCGGGAGAGCTGACCTTGATGGAATAATTTCCTACTTTTATAGGAGTAAACGTATACTCGCCAGCGCTGCTTGTGGTGCGCGTGAACGTCAGGTTGTTATCGGTGTTCGTCAGTACGACATTCGCGCCGGGAATGATGGCTCCGGTGGAGTCGGTGATCGTTCCTGAAATGCTTCCCTGATCCACCTGGGCAAAGGCTCCCGCGGAGACGAAGGCCAGCAGCAGAATACCCAGAAACCTACTCAATAACCTCTGTAGAGGGCTTGCGCCAATGAAATTCCATGTTCCTCCATGAGAGGAGGGGCGGACGATGCAGTTTGTGGACGGGGATGCTTGGAGATGCTGTGTCGACGTCATAGGAGGCCTCAAATTGGAGATTTTTGGATAGGGTCGCCCACCTCGAAACAGGCTCTGCAAGGCAAACGAGGGAGGTCTTGATGTGTCTTTCGGTAATTGTTAGTTAACAAAAAATAAAACATAAATGCGCGAATAGCCATTTAAAAATCACAAATATGAGTTATTTTCGACAAATGCAAAATTTGTCTTTTATTCCTGCATTTGTGATTTCAGGGGTAAACCATTCACCCAGTGAGCCTTAGAGATCGGCGAGGAGAGTTTCGCGGTGTTTTGGGGGCGAGGCAAAACACCGCGTCGGCTTCCAATGGCGCCTCTTCTTGGTAAACCTTTTCCTCTATTTGGGCTCATCTGGGATGGGTCGAGAAGCTTTTGCCGTCATGACGCCCAAAGAAAGAAGCCCTGCTCGCAGGAGCAGGGCTTCTTCATTCCGCGAAAGACAGATTTAACCGACCCAAGCGGAGTTGCGGATGACACTGCAGAAGTTGCCACGAGTGAATTTCGGGTCCTTGTCCGCCAGAACGTCAGCTTTGACGTTCCCGAAGGTTGTCTCGGGCTTCTGATGGATGCCATCGTAGAACGCCTGCAGAATGTCTTCCTTGAAGTGGGACGTACGTGGATACTTTGAGACGATGGCATTGCGTACGTCATCCGAGTACTCGGCATAGGTAAGACCCAGGACGTCCATTTCAACGCCAGCTGTTACCAGGGCGACGACTGGGTGCATATATTGCGGAATGCCGGGCGTTGTATGGAGCGCGATTGCCGTCCACACAGTATCGAGATCGGCCTGAGGAATTCCGCGCTCTTTGAGGAAGTTGCGCGCGGCATTGGCACCGTCGACCTCGAAGCGATCGGTTGGGCTGCTATGGCCTGGCATGAGGCCGAGGTCATGGAACATGGCGCCCGCATACAGTAATTCAGCGTCAAACTTCAGCCCGCGCTGCTTTCCTGCAAGCGCGCCGAAGTAGTAAACGCGGCTGGAGTGGTTAAAGAGCAGTTCGGTTTCGGTGTCCCGGATGAACTCTTTGATCTCTCGTGCGAGCCTGGTGTCGGGAACGCCAACGCCAGAGATCGACTCCAGTGCGGTGTGCTCTAGATGTGCGGTAGTAGCCATTTTGATACCTCCTGTGAGTCTTCTCACAGGACTAACCATAGCCTCGATCCAGAGACACTTCCACGACGCAGATACAGCAATTTCGGACATGACTATTACTTACTGAACGCGGCCAGCTTCAGTAGCTGACGGAACTTCAATGAGCTTGCCTGAGTGGACGTCATAGACGTAGCCATAGATGGGTATGGACGTGGGTACCAGCGGACTGGTACGGATACGGGTTACGTCGGCGAGTACGGATTGCACCTGATCTTTGATGGTGAGGAATTCGACAAACTCCGCAGCCGTCGAGCCTGGTCCTTTGCCCACATCTTTGAAGCCTTCCGGCGTCAAAGCGGCAGTCTCGAGGCTATTCGCGAGCAGACCCCGGATGACCTCATTGGTGAAGAACTGCATCCCGCAATCGGTGTGGTGGATAACGAAGAACTCGCGGGTTCCGAGCAGCTTGTAGCTGATGACCAGCGAACGAATCGCGTCGTCGGAGGCTCGACCGCCGGCATTGCGGATGACATGCGCATCGCCTTCGGATAAGCCGGCATATTTGGCTGGGTCGAGCCGCGCGTCCATGCAGGTGAGGATGGCGAAGCTGCGGGCTGGCGGAAGGGCGAGGGAGGCTTTATCGCCAAAGCTGTCGGCGTAGGCTTGGTTTGCAGCTAGAACTTCGGTGAGAATCTGGCTCATCGCTAATGGCTCCTATTGTTGCTCGTGCGGTGTGAAAGGAATGAACAGGCTATGACCACATGGTCGTACCCATTCACGGTGCTTTAATGGCAAACCGTTTTGCGAGAGATAAAAGGCTGGGATTGTACGGAGCGAAAGGCACTCGGAAGCCTGAAGTTTCGTCAGCAGGAACGGCTGGACAAAGAGCTGCAGGGGCGACAACAGGTTGAGGCGCTGGAGTGCATACCGAGAAGGTACTTGCTCGATAGAAGCGCGTCAAGCAGAGCGTCGTCGTTCTGCTGACATCGTGAGGTAAATCCATTCTAGTTTTTGAAATTGTTTCAAACTTTCGTACATGCTGACTCGTCATAGTTACGAAGCCTTTGGTAACGATGCCAATACCTGTTTTTGGGGGATCATCGCTCTCATACCGGTTGAGGACGTCTGTCACGGACGGTCTCTACCGTTAGAAGTGCTCCCTTTTGATATCTCATTGATTTATGTGTGGTTGCGTTATGCCGTTACGAGGGACGTAACGTTGACATTGCCCACGTGGAGAGGCGTAGCGTGGATAGCGGTTTGTGTTTCGCAGAATTGCACATTCATTCTGCAACAGGAAGAAAGATATTCCAGTGTTCAGAGGTAGTCATGAATCTGCAGTTCCGGCAAAGACAATTCAGAAAGCTCTGCTCCCCCTTTCTCGTAGCCCTGGCAGTCATTACGCTTTGTACCGGTGAGGCCACTCTCGCCCAGAGAATCGGCGTCACCTACTCGGCAGATGCACAAACGGACGCAGCGTTGAAGAGTCTTTCCCCGGGAGCGCAGGCGGTGATGACGCGATTGTCCAAGATAGGATCCCTGCCTATCGACGATCTTCGCTACTACGAGGGGGATCTTCCGAACGGCGCGAGCGTCAACCTGGACGATTCTTCCTGGAAGACCATCAAGATGCCTTTCACTGCTTCAGCTGATGCTATCTGGCTGCGGCGATGGATCGAAGTCCCGAAGACATTTGATGGCTACAGTCCGGCGGGTGCGAAGATCTGGCTTCAGGCTCGCTCACGTGGCGGTGTGACGATTTACACGAACGGCCAGCGGGTAGCCCGGGGAGAGGATATGGAGCCGATCGTGCTCTTCGACTCCGCCAAACCAGGGGATAAACTGCTGCTCGCGGTCCGGTTTGAAAAAACGGCAGCCCCTAAAAAACTCCGCAGCATGGAATTGCACGTCGACTTCGCTTCGAATCGTCCGAATCCAAAGGTTTTGTATACAGAGTTTTTATCGGCGGCGATTTTGGTTCCGTCACTGGCCGCAGGCAATGCCTCGGCGAAGGATGCTCTGGAGCAGTCGATCGCAGCGGTCGATCTGAAGGCTCTGGACGCAGGAAACCAGGAGGCCTTCGATGCTTCACTGAACAAGGCAACATCGGACCTGGAACCGATCCGGAAGATTCTCGGGACGGCGACGACACAGCTTACAGGGAACTCCCACATCGACGCTGCGTGGCTCTGGCCGTGGACGGAGACAGTGGATGTCGTGAAGCGCACGTTCGGCAGTGCTATTCAGTTGATGGATGAATATCCGACGTACACCTACACGCAATCGGCTGCGCAGTACAACGTGTGGATGGCGGATAAGTATCCGGACCTGAACCAGAAGATCAAGCAGAGGATCGATGAAGGCCGCTGGGAAGTGGTAGGTGGCATGTGGGTCGAGCCGGATCTCAACATGCCGGACGGAGAGTCCCAGGCTCGCGAATTGCTGATCGGGAAACGCACGTTCAAAGATCTGTATGGCGTCGATGTCAGGATTGGATGGAATCCGGATTCTTTCGGCTATAACTGGCAACTGCCGCAGATCTATAAGAAGTCGGGCATCGATTACTTTGTTACGCAGAAGATGTCATGGAATGAAACCAACCAGCTTCCCCTCAAACTGTTCTGGTGGGAGTCTCCGGATGGGAGCAAGGTGCTGACCTACTTCCCGGAGGGCTACGGCAACACCAACTTCAGTCCGGTCCGCCTCGCGAATGATTTTGCCCATGCCAGAAAAGTCGATCCGGGCATTAGCGAGACTATGGATCTTTACGGGGTGGGGGATCACGGCGGCGGCCCGACCCGTGCGCTTCTGGATGAGGGATTGCAATGGATGGCGCCCGACAGAGTTGTCGCGAAGACGAAGTTTGGCACAGCGCAGTCCTATTTCAACGAGGTGCAGGGCAGTATTTCCGACAACTCTCCGGTGTGGAACTATGAAACGGTGGCCAAGGGTGAGACAAACCTTCCCACACCTGCGGAAGGGAAGACCAGCATTCCAACCTGGAAAGATGAGCTCTATCTGGAGTTTCATCGGGGAGTCTTTACCACGCAGAGCAATCACAAGCGCAATATGCGGGAGAGCGAAGAACTGGTCCTGAATGCGGAGAAGTATGCGTCGCTGGCGTGGCTCGACGGTCAGCCGTATCCCGCGACGGAACTGACGGATGCCTGGAAGAAGGTAGTCTTCAATCAGTTTCACGATCTGGCCGCCGGGTCGGGGATCGGCGTTATCTATAAGGATGCGCAGAAGGACTACGATGACGTGCGGTGGGCTACACAGGAGATAGCTTCCAAGTCCCTGGATACGCTCAAGACGCGTATCGATACACAGACCGGGTCTGTTCCCGGCTCGGTACAACTGCTGATCGTGAACCCGCTGGGATGGGAGCGCTCCGGCATGATCGAGGCTGATGTCCAGATGCCGACCGCGGCCGCGGGTCTTTCTGTTCTTGATTCGACAGGGCATGTTCTGCCCTCAGAGATCCTATCGAGCGATAAGGCAACGAACACATTTCATCTGCTCATCGCAGCCAAGGGTATTCCGTCGCTCGGGTATGAGGTCGTCCGGGTTGTGCCGAACCAGCGGAGCTTTGCTAGCGACTTGAAAGCAAGCGAGACGACGATTGAGAACTCTGCATTAAAGGTGACTGTCGATTCCAAGACGGGATGCATCACCAGCCTCTATGACAAGAAGGCTCAATTTGAAACTCTGACCCAGAACAGCTGCGGCAATGAGTTAATTGCTTTTACGGACAAGCCTAAGATGTTCGACGCTTGGAATATCGATGCGGATTTCGAAAAATCCTCTACCAAGTTGGATAAGGCCGATTCCGTTCAGCTCGTTGAAAGTGGACCTCTGCGCGCTGTCATTCGGGTGACGCATTCCTGGCAGAGCTCAAAGTTTGTGCAGGACATTGTGCTCTACAGCGGCACGGATGAAGTGAACGTAGTCAACGACATCGACTGGCACGAAACTCACGTTCTGCTGAAAGCGGCTTTCGATCTTGCGGCTTCGAGTCCGTTTGCGACCTATGAGATTCCCTACGGAACCATCCAGCGGCCTACGACTCGCAATAACAGTTGGGAAGATGCGAAGTTCGAGGTACCAGCGATACGCTGGGCGGATCTCGGTGACGGACAGCACGGGCTCAGCCTGATCAATGAGTCCAAATACGGGTATGACGCTGCAGGTCACACGTTGCGAATCTCGCTGTTGCGTTCTCCCACTGATCCCGATCCGGACGCCGACCGCGGGCATCATCACTTTGGCTTCGCTCTCTATCCGCATGCCGGGGATTGGAAACAGGCGCTGACTGTGAGGCGGGGTTATGAGTACAACTACAAGTTGCAGAGCATACAGGTTGGTGCGCATACAGGGACGTTGCCTCTGCGGCATTCCTTCGTAGAAGTAGCCGCTCAAAACGTCGTTTTAACGGCAGTGAAGAAGGCGGAAGACAACAATGCACTGATCTTTCGCTTTTATGAATGGGCAGGGAAGGACGGCGACGTTCGGATTCAGATTCCGAAAGGAGCAACGACGGCTAGATTGGCGAATTTGCTGGAACAGCCCGAAGGCTCCCCGCTCGCTATTCAAAATGGAGACAGTGTCTCCGTTCCTACACATCCCTATGAGATTGTGACGGTCAAGGTGGAATATCCTGCTCCGATTCAATAGCCATCGAGAACAAGAGTAAGATTTCTTAATCTGACGGTGTCTCGAGGACTGAAGGTAGGACAAACTCGCGCACTATGGTTATGGCTCAGCTTGAATCCATAGGGTCCCAAGTGCTCGATGAGTGCATCAGAGATTTATCATTCGTCCAGAGTGAGTATCGGTAAAGTGAAGCGCGTTTTTTGTTTCTCAATCGTGCGCGACAACCAAGCCAAGGGCATGTCGACGCTGGCACGTTACACGGCGAAGTGCGGAGGAATCCGTCCGGAAAAAGGTCCTTCGTGGAACTCCCTATAATGGAGGCGCGAATCATTGCGCATAGCGTTTTCATCAGTTACTGCATTGCACCCGTAAATCTTTGGAGGTGGAGGGTCGGTGAATAGATTGAAAATGCCCGTCTGGTCCTTTGCAGGCGGATTGATCCTCTTGCAGATGATCCTGGTTGCGATCATCGTTCATGGCGAGTCGCTCACCTTCGATGAGGGCGACCATATTTTCGCCGGCTACATGATGTGGCATAGTGGCGACTACGGTCTGAATCCCGAACATCCGCCGCTGGTGAAGCTGGTGGCGACACTGCCTCTGCTGCAGGAGAAGCTTTGGGTGCCTCCACTGCAACAGCGAATGTTCAAGACAGAGGCGTACCGGGATGGCCGTGATTTTCTGGAACGTAATGATGGCCCAAGGCATCGCCTGCTCTTCCGCATGCGCCTGGCCGCAGGTGTCTTTGCCGTGGGTTTCTCGGTGATGGTATTTCTGATGGGGAGCAAGTTCTTTGGCGAGTCCGCTGGTTTGCTGGCTTTGCTATTGGTGGTCTTCGAGCCCAATGTGTTGGCCAACAGTGATCTGGTCACGACCGATATGGGAGTCGCTTGCTTCTTTCTGGCCACAATCTATTGCTTCTACCGTTACGCAAGGCAGCCATCTGTGCTTCGTCTATTGCTGACCGGCTTGGCTGCTGGACTCACGCTGTCGGCCAAGCACAGCGGGATTTTGCTGGCTCCGATGCTACTGGGATTGACCCTGGTAGAGATCGCCTGTGCCGAGCGGGGACGGCGCAAGCGGATGGCTGGGACACTGTTTGGCGGGTTTGCAGCCATCGTGATCCTCGCGGTTGTGGTGCTCTGGGCTTTCTACGGTTTTCGCTATGTGGCCAGATCGGCAGGGCTGGTTATGAACCCGACGCTGAGCGAATACGCTGCACCCCTCACTGGGATGAACAGTTGGGTGATAGGACATCTCGCCAACTGGCGGTTGCTGCCAGAATCCTACTTGATGGGGATGACTGACATCCACTATGCAGCGCAGCAGTACCCCATCTTTCTGCTAGGGCACGACTATGCTCACGGTGTTTGGTGGTACTTTCCAGTCGCGCTATCCATCAAGACCACTCTGGGCTTGATCGGTCTGGTGGTTTTGGCCGGTATTGCGCTGACCAGCAGGCGGCTCAGGCAGAAAAGAGAATTGGCGTACCTGGTTGTGCCTGGCGCTATCTATCTGGCTGTGGCGATCCTCAGCGGTATGAACATCGGCACTCGTCATGTTCTGTTCTTGTATCCACTGGCCGCGTTGCTGGCAGCAGCGGGTCTGACAGCGCTCGCGCAGCATGGCCGACGCTGGATTTGGATCGGTGGAGGATTGGTGGCGTGTCATGTCGTTTCTGCCCTGGCGGTGTTTCCGGCAGAGATGGCGTACGCCAACGAAGCCTGGGGCGGAACGGCAAACACTCACAAATACCTGAGCGACTCCAGTGTGGATTGGGCGCAGCAACTGCCACACGTCAAGCAATGGGTTGACGCCCATCCTGGCGAGGAGTGCTGGTTCGCCTATTCCGCTTATCCGGATCTTCGTCCGCAAGCCTACGGCATTCCCTGCCACCCGCTGCCCACGGCCCATACCGGAGGAGAGATCCTGCCGGTCGACGTGCCAGAGACCATCCATGGCAACCTCCTGTTAAGCGCCGACGATCTCGAAGCCTGTGACTGGCCCAGCGACCAGTTGAATGTCTTCGAGCGATTTCGGTGGATGCCGATGGCGGAGCAGATCGATCACAGTGTGTTTGTGTACCATGGCGATTTCCATGTGCCTGAAGCGGCAGCGTTGGGAGCAGTCCAAAAGTCGAAGATCCTGCTGACGGAGAATAAGCCCGCAGAGGCTTTGGTTGCGGCAAAGAAGGCGGTCGCTTTGCAGCCGGAGAATTTACTGGCGCAAACGGCCTTGGGAGATGCCCAGACGGCATTAGGCGACAAAAAAAGTGCACGAGCTGCCTATGAATTGGCGCTGGCGGCAGCGCATAAATTGGAAGCTGACGCGCAGCCGCTGTTTGTGCCGGATTTAGAGCAGAAGCTGCATCCATGATGTCGTCTCTCCCGGTTGCTGAAATGCCGTTTTCCGGGATGAACCTAGCCGTTCAGCGTTGATCGCTCACCACGTGACGACTTCGAATTTGCGGGGAGCGTTGATCTTACAGAAACTGCTGACATTCCGAATTCCGCGCGGGATAATAAGGTGTGGACCTCTTCGCGCCTCGCTCTAAGAATGATTGGAAGTCCTGGCATTCCCTGTGGAAGGCCCTTCCGTGTCTGGTTGGCTTCTTGATTTTCGCCTCACAGGCAGCGACAGAGAACGATGCGGCGTGCAGGCAGCGAACAAGCTTCGGGACGATCAGCGACTGTGAGCGATCCGGGCGTAGTGGATATCACTGCAGTTATGTTTTCCCAGTTGACGGAGAGCCATACACAGGCGATAGCGCATCCGATTCCTATCGTCTGCTCGGACATACCGTGGTGGTTTACTACGACTCTCAAAAACTGACGATGATCTCCCTTGAAGATTTCGCTGTAAAGAGTCGCAAAGATCGGAATATTGCCTACATCTTTCTATTGATGACTGTCGCTCTAGTCGCCTTCGTCCTCTATTCAAAGGTAAAAGATCGGGAGGATTCCAAGCGGCGAGCCATTTGAAGCCGGCCTCTTGATAACGTTGAGAGGCCGGAATGCATGTAAGCCGTATAGGTACCAGCGAACTCGCTTCCGTTTACCAAGCGCACTTCAATTGATCGAGCGCAACCCTGAGTCAGCTTCAGGATTACTATCGATCGCTTCCCCAGATCGTGCGAATCGCTTCTTCATCGCCGAGTCCCTCTGGCACCTTGGGACTTGGCGCATTGGCGTAGTACCAGCGGTGACCATCGAGCGGTGAGGTCTCTGTCCGGCTGCCTGGCATTTCGAGATAGCCGCTGGGATCCGTTTTTCTGACCCAATCCCACGCATAGCGGAGCCACTGGCTACGGTACTGTTTGCTCTGGTGAGCAAACCAGCTAATTTCGTCATACCCCCAAACCCAGTTCTCTCCCGCGCGAGCCTGTCCTGGTTGCTTACTGGCTCCCCAGTTATCGAGTTCCACGAGATACGGAAGGTGCTCACACTGCCAGCCGCTGTATGTCCCCCCACCCTTGCTGCGGCCATAGATACCGTCGGAGAAACCGACTTCCAGAATTGCCTCCTGCGGTCGGTCGGGAACCTCCTTGATTCTTAGCGGGAAGGCATGGAAGTCGAGCAGCAACTGACCATTGCGCACCAGGCCTCCGCTCGGAACATGAGCATTGCAGAGCACCATGCCGCGGCGCGCATGTTTTTCGGCATAAGCGCGTACCAAGGCAAAGACGCGAGCATAGTGGGTAAGATCGGGATCGTTGAGATCCATGATTTCCATTTGGCCGAAGTGAAGGCCCTCGCAACCCAGGTCGATATAGGACGCAGCCAGAAAATAGAACCAGAGTTGGGTTTCCGTCTGGCTCACATCGGGAATGCCGCCATTTCCCCAGGAGCGCTTGCGTTGTGCCGGGGGATACAGCATCGCTTCATAGCGGAAACTTCGTTTCTCCACCGGGAGGCCCAGCGCGATAAAGGCCCAGTCCGGCACGGGAACCTGTTCCACTTCAGGAGTAACAATCTCAAAGATGCAGGCTTCGAGAATCATCTCTGGATCGGCGGCGTGGACCTGCGGAAGCTGCTTCTTCGCTCGTTCGAAATTTTGCAGCAGCCTGGCTTCGCCACCCCACAGACAGAGGCTACGCCCGATGTACTTTGCGCCGACAGAGGAGAGCATGCGAATGTTGTCATCGAGATTGCCTCTGCCGTTGAGCAGACCTTCCATCGAGATCGCTCGGGACAAATAGTGACCGAGCACCTCACGCGAGATTACCCGGTGGAACTCGTAGCTACGTTGGGGAGATGCCGATGGAAAGCTACCGAATGCTCTCTTTGCCAGAGCGAAGGCAGACGCCTCAAGAGAGGATGTCAGAAAACGCCGTCTTTCCACGAAGCCTCCACGAGGAAAAGTTCACACCTTTTGCGCCGAAAACAACTTCGATACGCTGAGGCGTTGTGGCAGGATCACCCGAGCTACCTCGGCACGGGATTGATCCGCATAGAAGATAGGCTTCATGCACGGACATCTCATCCAGTGTCCGATGCAAATCCTGAAGACCACTGTAGGCGATGGTTAGCTCCAAAACAAGGTTATGTCTGGAGCTTGGAGCGTTGGCAAGTATCTGATAATAAATGAATTTTATGGGTGATAAGCAGCCGTAACAGTAGCTACGTGGCGATCTTTGGGCTGGATCGAACGACGTTTATCAACTTTCCTTCAGGCCGCTATTAATAGATGAGCCTTGCTTGTTGCTGCGAGGTGATCCTTTCACTTCGACGCAAGTTGTTCCAAGACAGAAAAGAATTGCGGATGGTTCGCAGATACCCTTATGATGGGACTCGCTTTAACGTATCTACTGTTAGCACTTCGTAGCCTAGTAAAGGCATTTATTTTCATAGAAATAAAATTCAGTTAGAAGCGGAGCTAACGTTGCTATCCTCCGTACGCCCTATTAGGGTGGTTAGCGCTGGCAAAAGCATTGGGAGTAAAAACGCAAAGTGAGCAGACATAACAATACGAGTGTGGGTAAAAGTTCGGTCGACATGCGGAATATCAACTCAGGGCTAGCGAGCGATGAATGTACATCGCCAGAGATTGATGGGGATCTAAGAAGAAAAGTGAGGGCGCCATTCCTGATCCAATTTGTCTCCGGGGGCGCCGTGCTGTTGGCTGCCTGTCTAACTCTCGCTATCCAGTCCACTTCGTCTCAGGCGCAACAGGCGGACCAGAAGGTACCCGCAGACGCGTTGTACAAGCAATCAAGTGCGCCGATCGAGCGCCGCATCAACGATCTGCTGGGCCGCATGACTCTGGAGGAGAAAGTCCGGCAGCTCGATCTGTATGCGAGCGTCGGAACCTTGGAGGACAAGCATACCGGTAAGGACCATGTCGCTCTTGATGCAGCCTTCCTCCCAGGCAAAGCACAAGAGATGTGGGGAGCGCTTGGAGTTGGTGGTATTCATGACGTCTATCCGACCTCGACGCAATCCAACGCCATCCAGAGCTGGGTCATTGCACACAATCGTCTTGGCATTCCCGCCCTGTTTGTGGAAGAGGGCCTGCATGGCTTCGACACGGGAACAGTGTTTCCTGCTCCGATCAATCTGGCTGCCACCTGGAACCCGGATATTGCACAATGGACAGGCGCGGCCATTGCAGCTGAGGCGCGCTCTACAGGCGTTGGCATGATTCTGGCTCCTGTGCTGGACCTTGCCCGTGAGCCGCGATGGGGACGGGTTGAGGAGGACTTCGGAGAAGATCCATATCTTACCGGTCAATTTGGCCTGGCCTACGTGCGCGGTGCCCAGGGAGAGAGTCTGAATACGGATCACACCCTGGTCGCCGAGCCGAAACACTTCGCCGGACATGGTTCTCCAGAAGGGGGGACGAATACGTCGCCCGTGCATATGGGAGAACGCGAGTTGCGCAGCGATATGCTGCGTGGGTTCGAGCCAGCGTTTCGCGAAGGGCATGCGATGGCGACAATGGCCGCCTATCACGAGATCGATGGCATCCCGGTTACGGCGGACCCCTTTCTGTTGAAGAAGGTTCTGCGTGACGAGTGGGGTTTTCAAGGGTTTGTGCTCTCAGATCTGGGTGCGATTCGGCGACTCTATGACGCGCATCATGTTGCCGCAACGCCCAAGGACGCGTCATGCATGGCTATCCAGTCAGGCGTCGATATGCAGTTTTATGATTTTGAGCACGCGGTTTTTCAAAAGGCGTTGATAGATTGCGTGCATGAAGGAACGCTGTCCCAGGAAGATCTCAACCGGGCAGTTACTTCTGTTCTTCGGGTCAAATTTGCTCTGGGTCTGTTCGATCATCCTCTGGTGGACACTGGCTTGAATGCCAAAGTAGATAGGTCTCCGGAGCATTTGGCTTTGTCTCTGAAGTCTGCACGTGAGTCCATGACGCTGTTGCGAAATGAGGGAAACGTGCTTCCTCTTTCCCGCTCCGTCCAGCACATTGCGGTGATCGGCCCCAATGGAAATGTAGCGAGGTATGGCGATTACGAAAAAGAAGCGAATGGTATGCACATTAGCCTTCTGGACGGCATTCGTAAGCTGCTTCCACAGGCCACTGTCACATTCGACGCCGGCGAGAATATTCCCCGAGCTGTAGCGCTGGCGAAAGAGGCGGATGTTGTCATTCTCGGACTGGGAGAATGGCAGGGAATTTCAGGAGAAGGCTTCGACCGCTCGAACCTTGATCTGCCGGGCAATCAGGAACAACTGCTCGAAGCTATTACTGCTACTGGTAAGCCCGAGGTACTGGTGCTCGAAAATGGGCGGCCTCTCACGATTGGTTGGGCGAAGGAACATGTACCCGCGATCCTCGAAGCCTGGTATCCAGGGGAGTTTGGAGGTCAGGCCATTGCCGAGACGCTTTTTGGTGAGAATAATCCGGCTGGCCGTCTGACGATCACCTTCCCGCGCAACACAGGACAACTACCGGACTTCTACAACGCTGATCCGTCACGCGTCCATAAGTATGTAGACGACGACGGCGAGCCGCTGTTTCCTTTCGGATTTGGATTGAGCTATACCAGTTTCCGGTACGATCATCTCGCGGTGCAGGTTCCAGCGTCCGGAAGCAAGGGTGATATTCAGGTCACGGTCGATGTTACAAATACCGGGGACAAGGAAGGGGACGAAGTTGCCCAGCTCTATTTGCGGGAAGATGTGAGTAGCGTTGAGACTCCCGATCGCTCGTTAAAAGGATTCTCCCGGATACACCTCAAGCCGCAGGAGACGAAAACTGTTACCTTCCGTGTTCCCCAGGAGCAGATTGCTGTCTGGAATGCGAAAGAGACATGGGCCGTGGAATCGGGCAACTATACAGCCTGGGTAGGCGGATCTTCGAAGGCAGCCTTATCAAAGGGGTTCCTTCTAAAGCCGTAATTTATTCAAAAATGAATAAGGCTCCGGCTGAGTGGACGCAGCGACAAAGGACAGATGGCGATGAAGAGTGCAGTTACGTTGTTAGTCGTATCGGCCATTTTGGGCGGCAGTAGTTTGTCCGGCTTTGGGCAACATCAAAAAGAACCTGTGGACTATGGTTCGCCGAATATTGGGACGATCGGGCAATTGCTCACCGCGACGATTCCCTATGTGCAGTGTCCCCATGGGATGGCGCGGCTCGCTCCTATTACTACACCTGGTATCGGCGACCGCTATCTTGCGGATAAGATCTACGGCTTTCCTGTGGGGCCTGCGACTCTGATGGCCTCTGTCGGCGAAATCAGCACAAAGCCATCGGCGTATGCGTCTGACTTCGACCACGATTTCGAAACCGCTACGCCCTATTATTACGAAGCAGATCTGCAGACGTGGCGGATTCAGGCGGAACTTACAGCAAGCCATCAGGCGGCGTACTACGGGTTTACCTTTCCTGCCAGTGCTCATGCTCATCTGGCTCTCAGCATGGGAGACAATGCGGAACTTAAAGTAGTTGGCAACCATGCGCTGGAAGGGAGTCAACGCATCGCCGGCCCAGTTGGACAGATTACAAACGAGGGCGGCGAGACGAGGGAGTATTTCTATGTAGAGTTCTCTCGTCCCTTCAATCTTTACCAGACATGGCAGAATGGCAAACTAAGTGACACCTCGAAGCAGACCGGCAATCACATTGGGTTTGTTACGGATTCTCCTTCTGCTGCAGGAGAGCGGGTCGAGGTTCGAGTGGGATTGTCCTATATCAGTGCAGAACAGGCTCGCAAAAATCTCGAGCGGGAGATACCCGGCTGGACATTTGAGCGCGTAAAAGCAGATACACGCGCTCTCTGGAGCCAGGCGCTTGGAGGAATCCAAACTGTTGGCGGAACGGAGAGGCAACGCACGATTTTCTATACGGCTCTCTATCGCTCTCTTGGTCGAATGACCGATATTACAGAGGATGGCCGATATTTCAGTGGCTACGATCACACCGTTCACGACGCAGGTGGGCATGATTTCTACATAGACGATGGGCTTTGGGATACTTACCGATCGCTCCATCCTCTGCAGCTTTTGCTCGATGCCAGACAACAAGAGGATATGGTTCGCTCCTATCTTCGTATGTATGAGCAGAGCGGCTGGTTGCCTTCGTTTCCTTCTGTGGCCGGGGATCAGGCGGTTATGATCGGTCACCATGCGGCGGCCTTTATCCTGGATGCCTACGTTAAGGGTTACCGCGATTTCGATGTCGAAGAAGCCTATGCGGCTATGCGAAAAAATGCTACGGAAGCGACTATGCTTCCGTGGAGCCGAGGACCGCTCACGAGTTTGGACCGTGTGTATTTCGACAAAGGATTTTTCCCTGCACTGGCTATCGGGGAAAAGGAAACGGTTCCGGAGGTGACTGGCGAGCGGCGTCAGTCGGTTTCTGTAACCCTGGAAAATAGCTATGACGACTGGTGTGTCGCGCAGTTTGCCAAGGCGCTGGGCAAACAGTCGGACGAGGCCTATTTCAGCAAATTGGCGCATAACTACGAAAATGTTTTCAACCCGGCAATTGGATTTATGGCTCCAAGAAGCAGCGACGGGAAGTGGGTGGCTGATTTCGATCCGAAGCTAGGTGGAGGACAGGGAGGACGAGATTACTTTACTGAGGTGAACTCGTGGCTCTATACCTTCAGCGTTCAGCAGGATGTCGCGGGATTAATTCATCTGCTTGGAGGCCGCGATGCCTTCAACACGAAGCTCGATCAGTTGTTTATAGAACAGTACGGGACCTCAAAGTTCCATTTTCTCGATCAGTTTCCCGATGCCACGGGTCTAGTTGGTCTTTATGCCCAAGGCAATGAACCTAGCTTTCATATTCCTTATCTTTATGATTTCTCCGGGCAGCCATGGAAGACACAGCGGCGAGTGCGGCAACTGATGGATGTCTGGTATGGGGATGGCCCACTGGGGATTCCCGGAGATGACGATGGTGGTGCTACTTCGTCCTGGTATGTTTTCAGCGCAATTGGCTTCTATCCGGTATGCCCTGGCAGCGCAGTGTATGAGATTGGAAGTCCGATCTTCGCGAGAAGCATTATAAAGCTGAGTGGTGGGAAGGAGTTCACCGTCATAGCGAATCATGTCTCGGCGCGCAACAAATATATTCAGTCAGCTCAACTGAACGGTAAGCCCCTTAACAAGCCGTGGTTTCAGCAATCAGATATCGCTGGTGGAGGAACACTAGTTCTGGAAATGGCAGACAGCCCAAACACCAGTTGGGGTAGCTCTCCATTGGAGGCGCCACCGTCTATGACAGCTGCTGTGCAGTAGCAAGGATTCGCGACATCAGTAGTTATCTCCAGATTGGAATCAAGAATGCTGTAAATATCGTTGCGTAGCTTATTTGTCATCGGACGTGTTCGAATACACATTCCTCATTCGGGAGAGTCTCATGTGTGAGAAGAGTTTTATTTTTCGCTACCTGCATAATGGGCGAACTACGCGCACACTTGTTCTCCTTTTACTGTGTGCTGGGTATACAACGTGTGCTCTGGCCCAATCCGCTGCATCGGATATCACAACCGCATGGCATGATGGCAGATTTCAGGTCGAGGTTGAGCATGTAATCGGCCGATCGGACATCGTTTTAGGCAAACCGAATGTGGAGCCTGGTCAGGCGATGCCGCTTGGAAATGGCCGTCTTGGCGTTGCCATATGGTCAGCGGATGGACTCACAGCGCAACTCAACCGGGCCGACACACTTCCGGATCGTCTCTCTCCAGGCCAGGTCGTACTGCCTGGGATCGCCAGACTGACACACGCTAAGGACTACACGGGACGCCTCGATCTGTATCACGGGGAGTTTCAGGAGCAGGGCGGAGGCATGACCGTTACAGCCTATGTGCAGCCGCATAGCGATAGCCTGGTGATCGCCGTAACTGGCGCGAAACCCGACGAGCTGCAAACCGCGCAACTCAGGCTATGGTCGCCGCGCACTCCAAAAGCATCCGCTAAGGGACAGGTCGGCTTACTGCCAGAGGCGTGGGTGGATAACAAGAATCCGGAGTCATCAGGACGCGCCTTCGGATCGCTATCGGGCATCACCGCGCAAGGCCGCGATGTCTCCGCTACGGTTACGGATCCTCTGACTATCAGTGTTTCGTTCAGGCCCTTTAAGGATGGCAGTTTTCGGGTTATCGTCGCGTCGCCGCACTATGACGGCAAAGAAGATGCAGGGGACATCGTTCGCTCGGAGCTTTCTTCAGCCTCTGAAGTTACACATCGAACATGGTGGGAGGATTTCTGGAAGCGCGCGGCGGTAATCAAGGTTAGCTCGAAGGATGGTGCCGGTGAGTATATGGAGAATCTCCGGAATATCTATCTCTTTGTTGCGGCTATCGAGAAAGGTGTCGAATTTCCCGGTTCGCAGGCTGGCGTCGCCGACATGGTTTCTTCCGCGCGTGACGCGCATCGCTGGGATTCGTCTGCGTTTTGGCATTGGAATCTTCGCATGCAGGTCGCGGCCAACATAGGAGCTGGCCTCACGGAACTCAATGCGCCGTATTTCAATCTCTACAGGGAGAACCTGGCTAGCATCGAGAGTTGGACGAAGGAGCACATGAAAGGACGTCCTGGAAGTTGCGTGCCTGAAACAATGCGCTTCAATGGACGGGGTATTGAATATGAATCCAGTTGGAAGCCGATCAGTATCGGCCACGACTGCGATGCCGACTGGCAACCCTACTACAACGCGCGGACGCTCTCCACAGGAGCGGAGGTATCGCTTTGGGTTTGGCAGCAGTATCTAGCTGCGAATGACCAAAAATTCCTCGCTGACAATTATCCGCTCATGACTTCCTCTGCCCGCTTTCTTCTTGCCTACCAGAAGAAGGAACCGGATGGGTTGTTGCACACAACTCCATCCAATGCGCACGAGACACAATGGGACGTGACTGATCCGACTACCGACATCGCCGCGAGCATGGCTCTTTATCCCGCTACGATTCAGGCTGCAAAGTTGTTAGGCAGGGATGCTGATCTGGTTCGGCAGTTGCAGGAGGCACTGCGGAAGATCCCGCCATTTCCCCGCACCCAGGAGACTGGCCCGCGGACTCTGTTGCCTTCGTCGGCAGATGCTGATGGAACAGATGTGATTGCCGAGTCGTATCTTCCGGGCGCGACCGGTCATAATGCCGAAAACATCGGGCTTGAGACAGTCTGGCCGTATGACTTGATCGGAGACACATCGCCTCTATTTGCCCTTGCGCAGCGTACCTATGCGCATCGCTCGTTCCAGGCGGTTGCGGATTGGAGCTTCGATCCGATTCAAGCTGCACGGCTCTCGTTGGGCGACGAAGTGGGCTCGACTCTGATCAAGATTACAGAGAGGTCTCAGCACTCTGTGAACGGTTTGGCGAATTGGGACGCCGCGTATGGAGAGTTCTATGTAGAACAGGTCGGAGTCGTCGCAGACGCACTACAGGAAGCACTGGTGCAGGACTATGACGGGCTGATACGCGTTGCACCCGCTATTCCGGCAGGATGGGACTTCGATGGCAGCGTCTATGTGCGAGGGCGTACGAAAGTTGATGCACAGGTGCGGAATGGAGCTGTAGCCGCCCTGGTCATTGAGGCAGGAACGACAGAGCCACTCAAGATTCGCAATCCGTGGCCAGAGCATTCAGTCGATGTTGTAGCCGGCAAAACCGGTACGAAAGTGGTGAAAGGTGCAGTTGGGCCGACCATTACATTCCAAGCTGTGGCCGGTACAACGTATCTCATCGAAAAGCATGGAGAGCCGATACTGAACCGGCGCTTTGCACCCGTGAGTGGTTCTCCTGCGCGGTTGGCGAAGCAACTTGGATCCGTTCAAATTGGTCTTTCCAGCGATAGCCAATGACGGCGTGCACTGCGAACACAAACCTGGTCTATACAAAGGTCTGGAACCTGAACAAATCTCGCAAAGATGCCAAGTGACTGTGACTTGAAGTGAACCTGCTGCAAAAGGTTTGTGCGGAGGACGAGGAATCGCAATAACATGGGTCTTAGAATTTAGCGGATACTTTTGTTCCCATGATGAATAGCACACCCAAAACCGCTGGTATCAAGGACATAGCGAAGGCTCTCGGAATTTCGATCGGCACGGTCGATCGAGCTCTGCACGAACGGTCGGGGGTCAGTTTAAAGACCAAAGCCCGTGTTCTGCAGATGGCCGAACAATTGGGCTACAAACCTAACCTTGCCGCGCAAGCCTTGAAGCTCAACCGCAGAATAGAAATAGCGGTTGTTCTTCCTAAGCAGATCTCTCACTTCTTCGATCCTCTGCGTGCCGGAATACGCTCCGCGGCGGATGCAACCGTCGGAATGCATGTGAACGTAACCTTCTACGAGTATCCGCGGCTGGGCCAAGGTGATCTTGAACTGCTTGAGGCCAGGCTGAAGGATCAATGCGACGGGATCATCTTTACCCCCGGCAATCCCAGAAGATTAGATCCCATCATCCGTCGCCTCGCCAGCCAGGGCACGGCGATGCTTTGTGTGGCGAGTGATGCGCCAGCCAGCGCGAGAATTGGGCTGGTTTCGGCTCATGCTTACACCAGCGGTGCAATCGCTGCAGAGCTTCTGGCGCTTAAGCTCGTTCGCAAAACGCATGTGGCCACCATCACCGGCGAACTCACGACTCTCGATCATGCGGAGAAGCTCCGCGGTTTCGCGGCTACGCTCGCTATGATTGCGCCACATCTTAGCTTGTTGCCGGCAGTCGAGTCTCATGAACGACCCAAGGAAGCCTATCGACAGACGATTGCTTTGCTTCATGGAGAGACAAAACCACAAGGCCTGTACATCAGCACGGCGAATAGCATTCCGGTCCTGAAAGCACTCGAGGAAGAAGGTTTGCTCGGCAAGATCCAGGTTGTAGCCACCGATCTTTTCCAGGAGTTAGTCCCATTGATCGAGACTGGAAAAATTCTTGCAACTCTCTACCAGCGTCCCTTTACGCAAGGGAAGGTTGCCTTTGAAAGCCTCGTGACGTATCTGCTGGAAGATAAGAAGACCGCTCCAATGATTCGTCTGGCACCGCACATTATCTTTCGAAGCAACCTTCATCTTTTCGCGGACCGCTTGAACAGCCTGGCAGAGCCTGAAGAATCTTAGTCGCTGTCCCCCAGACATTCATTGCAAACTCTGAAGGGACAGCTGGCCTATCTACTTCCCATGTGACGGGAAGAACCGGATTGCACAGCCCCCGCCCGCAGCCAGCCGCAGCGTCAGCTGCTGTTGTCTGGTTACGACCTTTCGCGTGATGGTTACATGCTGAGGGTGAATCGCCGCGTCTGGTCCATCTTCATAGATTTCAGCTACGTATTGTCCTGTGCCGAGAAATTCCAAAGGTACATGAAGCTCGCGTGGCGTCCAGTTCGTTGTGCTTCCGAGATACCACTCCTTCCCATGGCTGCGCGCGATAGTAACGAACTCACCCGGCTCGCCATTGAGAACGTGCATGGAGTCCCACTGGGCCGGAACGTCGTGGATGAACTGGAATGCAGGTTGATTGTCGTAAGCCTGGGGACTATCAGAAACCATCTGGAACGGAGTCTGGAAGACAACGTATAGCGCCAGCTGTTGCGCGCGAGTACCCATCACCATGGGGCTCTGATCCCTTGGAATGAAGCCGCTTTCCGTTGCATTGTTAAAACCTCCCGGAGTGTAATCCAAAGGTCCGGCGAGCATGCGCGTGAAAGGGAAGACGCTGCGATCGACCGGGCTATCCCGTCGGCCAACCTTGTTGTTTTCTGCACCAAGAACTGCTTCATAGCTCAGCACATTTGGATACGTGCGCTCGATACCCCATGGTTTGCTGGCGCCGTGGAAGTCCACCATAAGGTGATGATCCGCGGCTTCGCGAGCGACATCATAGTAGAACTTAATACCTTCCTGGTCATCACGATTGATGAAGTCGATCTTCACGCCGGCTACACCCCATTTCTCAAAGAGTGGAAAGGCCTCCTTCATCTGTTCCATCACCGAACCGGAGTATAGCCAGATCCATACTTTGACATTCTTGGCAGCGGCGTAGCGCACCAGCTCAGGCACGTCGACATTGCCGCGGAGTTTTGTGATGTTCCGGCCGTCAGCCCACCCGGCGTCAAGCAGCATATAGGGAAATCCCGATTTCGCAGCGAAGTCCACGTAGTACTCCATGTTCTTCGTGGTGAAAGCCGATTTTCCATCCGGTCCGATGTCACCAGCCCACCAGTTCCAGGAGGCTTTTCCAGCATGTATCCAGCTCGTATCCTGTACTCGATTGGGGGAGTTTAGATCTGTGACGAGATTGGATTCCATCAACCTGCTGGGCTCATCCGCCACCAATAAAACGCGCCACGCAGAGTGGTATGGCAGCGTTGTTGATAGGGCTAAGTTTGGATCGTCGAATCGCGGGGAGAGCTTGGACACGAACCAGTGTCCTGCCCAGTTTCCTGAAGGATTGGTGACGTACATACCTGAATTGCCTTCAAGATCGGCCTCCGTAAGTGCCATCCATGCGGTTCCAGGGGAATGCATCAACAACGGCATACCGATCAGGAAGCTGCTTGAGACTCCTCCCTGGTTGCTGAAGGCTGAGATTGGCAGCTTTACGTACTCACTCTCATAACTGCTTCGGTAGTTCGGAAGTTCCAATGCCCAGGTCGTTGCGTCTGTGCTGATCCGAAATTCCGTGTCTTCCTGTTTCAAACGCAGGTCTTTGATCGCGCTTTGTTCAGGAAGAACATAACGCAAGGCAACGCCATCGTTATAGGCGCGTGCCTCAATGATCAGTGACCTCTTCGGCGCGCTGTTCTCCACCAGGTGCAGCTCGAGTTTGTTGTACTCATCGTGGACTTTTCCGGACTTTCCAGCGATAAGCGTATAGTCGTCGCTTCCTTTTCCCGGAGTGTTTGAGGCGATCTGCACGTTGCTGCCCAGTATTGGCTGATCGACTAACTCAAGACCGAGCGCCGATGGATCAAGCAGCTGCTTGCCATGGAATATCACAGAGTAGACAAGTTTCCCCTCAGCGCTGGTAGAGTCTTTCCCTCTGGTCGTGTTGAACTGTATGACGAGTTGCTGGTCGGGAGAAGACAGCGTAGCCGATCCGGATTGCGTGAAGCCCTTTCCGCTGTAGAAGGCTGTCAAAGCAGTTGCGATAAGGGCGCTTTTTCTGAAAGGGAAGTGCATAGATGGCAATAACCTCTTGGGGAAAGATGTGAGGTGAGTCACTTGTAATTTTTTGTGGGAGATGAAAGCTGTTGGAGACCACAAAAGAAGGTGAAGAGAGTTGCATCTGCAATCCCTTCATCTTCTTTTGTAGGTGACTTACCGGGCACTAAAACACGTACTTCAGCGATAGCTGGAAGAAGCGAGCATCCGGTGTGTTGTTCTGGAAGGTCTTCGGGCCAGAGATCAGACCTCCATTCGCGTTCATGGATCCGTTAGGACTTCCTAACGTTGGATGGTTCAGTATGTTGAAAGCATCCGCACGGAACTGCAGGTTCTGCTTGCGCCAGGTTGAGAACGTCTTGAAGATAGACATATTCACCTGGTAGTACCCCGGGCCGTATACGTTATTCTGCACACCGCCAAGGAGAGCGATGGCCGTAGCCTTGTCGGTGACTGGTGAAGCGTACAGGACAGGAACGCCATCCGAATTGACGGACCCCACCGGGTGTGTAGCGTCCGCAATTGTCTCTCCCGGAATGGGGTTGCGGAAGGCGCAGGGGTTGATGTAGTTCAGCTTTGTCTGCACCTCAGCGGGGCAGGAGGTGAGGCTCGGGTTGGTTGGATCGGGTATGCCGCCACCACTGTACGGATTGCGGACGACTATAGCGCGCCCGCTGCCATTGGCCGCCGTGCTGACGTTCGGCGATACGGTGAAGGGGACGCCGGTCTGCGCTGCCCAGGTCAGGCTCGATGCCCAGCCGCCGATCGTCTCGTCGACCCAGCGCGAGTGGTTCAGGAATGCTTTCCCTTTACCGAACGGCAACTCATAGTTGCCGTTGACGGTGACGCGATGGCGAATATCAAAGACCGAGTTTGTAAGCTCGTCGATGAATGGAATCAGCGCCTGGTTGCGGTTGCCGATTCCCGTGAAGAGCCCACCTGCATCGCTGGCGTCATCGAGAGCATGTGACCAGGTATAGGTTGCCAGGAAGGACAGTCCATGCGAATAGCGCTTCTCCAGTTTGGTCTGGAGCGAGTTGTAGGTGCTTACGCCTCCGTAGTGGATCTGGCCGATGCCGCCGAGGTCCGGGAATGGATTGAAGGGGTTGATATTGGTGTTAGGCCGCCATAGACCGGGCGCGGTGTTCGGTGCGTAATACAGCTCCAGGTGACGGGAGACATTGCCCACATAGCTGATGGTGGCAGCAAGGTTAGAAGAGATTGCCTGCTGCACCCCAAAGCTGTAGTTCATCGTGTAAGGAGTCTTTACCTCCGGGTCAATGGAGTGGAATCCGGGCTGGGAGACAAATGTCTGCAGGCCTGCCCCGAGAGAGGGCTGCAGTCCAGCCTGAAGCGTGATGCCTTGCGCGGCTAGCGATGGGCAGTTCTCCGTGGAGCAGGTTGGAGCCGTGAAGCTCGCCTGGTTGGAATAGGGGAAGTTTGCTCCGAGGTTTCCGTTGCCTTCCGACTGCAGGCCGCCATAGAAGATCCCGAAACCGCCGCGGACAACTGTGGTCGGTTGTGCCTGGTAGGCGAAGCCGATGCGTGGAGCGAAGTTCGTCTTCTGTCCTGTTACCAGCCGGTCGTTGTCGACGTACTGTACGCTGACGTGATCCTTCGCCAGTACGCTAAGGAACGGCGCACCCAGGGGAACGTTCTGCTGGCTCTTCGGCAACTGGAAGGCGCCGGAGCCGGTGCCTATGCCCAACGGCCCGGTCACGACAAAGTTGGCCTGTTGCCCTGCGTTCTCCTTGTAGGGCTGGTAATAGTCGTAACGGATGCCCAGGTTCAGGGTCAGCCTCCGTGTTAGCTTCCAATCATCCTGCGCGTAGCCGGCCTTGTACCACTGAGCATCGTTGACGTTGGGTGCTCGCGAGACGGTCGCATAGTTTTCCTGGTCCGTCAGCATGTCGGCGACGGCTGAGCCGGTATTGGCTGTACCAGGTATCCCCGTGTACTGACCGTTCCAGTGATACTCACCAAGATCAGAGGGGGCATAAATGTAGTAAAACCGGACGGCCTGAAGCGAGATGCCGAACTTCAGCGAGTGATTGCCCCATATCTTCGTTACGTTATCCAGGATCTGATAGACGTTCTGAGACTCTCTGCTGATGGCCTCCGAACCCCACTGCTGGATCGTGCCGTTCACATAACCCAACGGTAGACCATACTGGCCTGGTTTTAGATCGGGTGACTGCGGTCCCAGCCCCAGAGAAGTAGCGACTGTGGGATTGTTGGCATTCGGCTGCTGGAAGTTGAAGACGCCCCAGTTGTAGCCGAAGCGAAACTCGTTGGTCAGGGTGGGCGTAAAGATGTGGGTTTCGCTGCCCATGAAGTTCATGGCCAGGTTGGTATCGTACTGACCGCCATAGCCACTGCCGTCCAACAGTGGACCTAGCGGAAGACCGTTTGTCTTGATCTCGTGCAGATAGCTGTAGCGGGCATAGGCCTGATCACTCGATCGGATGCTCCAATCCAGGCGTTGATCCCATTGGACAACATTGTCGCTGTTGCCGAGATTGACGAGGTAGTTGTTATAGGTCTTTCCGTTATTGGCGTTTGGCGCTGGATACAGGTTGAGGATAGTCGAAGCGACTGCGTTGATCTGGTTGGAGCACAAAACGTTCAGTTGTCCGTTGCAGGTCAGTGGCTTGCTCTTGTCGGCTGAGTTTGGTTCATACAGCAGGGTTGGTGCGCCGACGCCGGTCAAGGTGCCGTCCAGTAGTTCGGAGAAGTTACCCTGCTTCATCAACGCCGTCGGCACGTTGATCAGCGTTGGGTTGCTGATGGAAATACGATTGGCCTCGATATCGCCAAAGTAGAAGAGCTTGTTCTTCCAAATGGGGAATCCGAGCGTGGCTCCAAACTGGTTCTGGTGGTACGGCGGAACCTTTGCGTCAGGACCCGCGTTCCAGTTGATCGCGTCCAGGTTGGTGTTGCGCAGGTACTCCCACAGATCGCCGTGGATCTGGTTGGTCCCCGACTTGATGCTGGCGTTCATGACACCACCTGCGGAGTGCCCAAACTCAGCACTGAAGTTGCTGGTCTGGAGGCTGAACTCGGAGAGTGCGTCCGGCGGAGGCCGCATGACATAGCTGGAGCCGTTGAGAAAATCTACCAGATTGGTGTTGTTGTCCACACCATCGAGAATGAAGTTGTTCTGCTCGGCGCGCTGGCCGTTGGCTACGAAGTCGCCGCTGCCGCTGCCGCGCGTATTTCCAAAAGGCGGCGCAACGCCAGCCGTCAATTGCGCGATATAGACCCAGTTCCTTCCGTTGAGCGGGGTATCGTTGATCTCTTTTGCGCTGATCACCTGGCTTACGGCTGAATCCTGTGTCTGCAACAAGGGCTCAGCTTCGGTAATTGTGACAGTCTCCGTTATCGCCCCCGGCTTAAGCGTCATCACCACGAATAATCTCTGTTCCGCATCGAGGTGGAGGTTCTCCTGCTTGGTTGTTCCAAATCCCTTTGCCGTGGCGCTCAAGGCATAGGTACCAATCTTCAGCGGCGAGAAGACATAGACGCCGCTTCCATTTGAGGTTCCCTGCAGGACGTACCCTGTATCCGGGTTCGTTACCGTGACGGCCGCGTTCGGAACGCTTGCGCCGCTCGTGTCCTTTACGATGCCGGTGATTGCACCTTGGTCAACCTGCCCCATGGCTGTGCGGTTGATCGATAGAATCCCCAATAAACAAAGTAGGAATAGCGTACTCTGCGCGATTCGTTCATAGATCTCTTGCAGTCTTCTCTTTGTCATGGATGTTTCCTTCCTGCAAACTCTCTTCACTGATCTCATAGTTACCTCTCTGAATCGAACGCAGCATCTTGACCTTCCGTGAGGAAGCGATAGGTACAAACTGCGATAGTGTACGTTACCGGTACATCACACTATGCCTCTCACTAGAAAGCTGTCAAGAATAAACAATAGCTTCGTTTATCGCGGTATTAGTGGGTAAATGTGAGAAGTCTTAGCTTTGAACCAATATTCCGTTATCGTTTCCAATTGGAAACGATTGCAGGACGTTGCCGCACCGCGACGTTTGGCTCACTGCGTGGCTGGTCTCGATCTTTTGCTAATTAGAAGACAGGTTTCTGGACTCGATTTCCTCTAGCGTCTGACCCTTTGTTTCCGGCACAAAGAGGAGCACGAAGATGGCACCGACAATACAAATCCCACCATATCCGAGGAATGTGCCTGAACTGCCGAGATTACGGTTGATCCATGGAAAGGTATACGTGAGCGCAAAAGAGGAGAGCCACAAGGCACACACTGCTAAAGACACGCCTTGGGATCGGATGCGGTTTGGAAATATCTCCGAGATGAGTACCCACGTTACTGGAGCAAGCGTGAGCGCATAACAGGCAATGGCACTGAGCGTAAGTAGCAACACCGCTCGGCCATGCCAGCCTGCGTGGTAGGCGATCCCGGACAGGAGATGCGACAGCCCGATACCGATGCAGCCATACAGCATCATCGGACGGCGTCCAACTCGATCGACGATCAACATGGCAAGGACAGTGAAGATCAGGTTGATCGTTCCCGTAATCACGATATTGAGAAAGATGTCGTTTTCTCCGTACCCCGCACTTCGATAAACCTCTGCGGCGTAATTGAAGAGGATGTTGATACCTGTCCACTGCTGCAGGACGGCGAGACCTACACCGATCAAAACGATCTTCCTGGTCCCTGGCATCCGGAGTTCTCGCCAGGAGGTATCCATAGACTCTTCCAGATGCAAGGTCCTCTTGATATTGGCTACTTCGTTCTGAGCATAGGCGGAGCCACCAATCTTGGTGAGAACCTCGAACGCCGAAGCTTCCTTCCCCTTTGCCAACAACCAGCGAGGACTCTCAGGGATGAAGAGCGACGTTATCGTGAATACAACTGCCGGCACCACTACGGCGCAGAACATCCAGCGCCATCCGTACTGAACATTCCAGGACTGTAGGAATGCGACATGACTTATCTGGTCTGGCACTGGTCGCGCGATCTGCCAGTTCGCAATCTGCGCCAATAGAATTCCACTCACGATCGCAAATTGGTTCAGACTGACGAGCCGGCCACGGATCGCTGCCGGGCTTATTTCTGCAATGTACAACGGAGAAATATTAGAGCTCAGCCCAATCGCTGTACCGCCGACAATACGCCAAAAAACAAAAGCCGAGAACGAGTAAGACCATCCCGTGAGCGCTGAGGAGATAGCAAACAAAATTGCTGCGACGAGAAGGACGCGTCTTCGTCCAAAGCGTTCGCCTGCATATCCCGCCAGGAGAGAACCAACAAAACATCCAATCAGGGCGCAGCCATTGGCCCATCCGATGAGTTGTTCCGAGGTGAGGTGGAAGTAGCCCTCGTAGAATTGGCGAGCGCCGCCGATTACGACCCAGTCATAGCCAAAGAGCAGTCCGCCCATGGCTGCCACCAGTGCAATCGTCCAAAGGTAGGTGGTACTTTGGGCCGGAATTGTGGGAGCGCCCGTACTCGGAGAGGCGGGAATAATTTGCATGGCTAGATCACGGCCATTTCGAGAGTCGACAACAAATCCGCGGCACCGGAATGATTGGCGTCAAGCTTACGCACCTCGTTGAGCAGAATTGTTCCTTCCGCTATTTGCCCTAAGCCCAGCAGAGCTTGCGCACGCAGAAACTTTGCGGAGATCTCCTGCCTCAGAACCAGGTCCTCTTCAAAGAGCAGCATGGCTGGCAGGGAAGTCGCAAAATAGTCGATCTGTGGAGTCTGGTGTTCCAGCTTGAGAGAGTATTCGAATATCTCCCGAAAGACCCTCCTGGCTTCATCGTCTCTTCCGAGCTTGGCGAGTGCCTTCCCGCTCCAGTAGGTTGTGTCTGAGATGGAATGAACCTGCATTTGTTGAAAGTCTGCACGGACCGTCGCTGCACGCTCCCAGTGGTGGCATGCCAGGTCGTTGCTGAGACTGGCTGCATGCGCAACCCCCAGCCAATAGTCGATCATGCTGAGATTCATCAGCAGATGCTTGGCTTCGCCGATACTCTCGGGCAAGTTCCATGCGGCCTCAAACCTGCGAATGGCTGCGTTCGACTTGTGTCCGGCGAGTGTTTTCTGCCCAAGGAGTAGATTGGCACGAACGAACTGCGCCAGCACTAAACCTTCGCCGCCTTCCCAGGGCTGGAATCGACGGGAGAGCAATACCTTCAAGGCCTCTTGCGGCTGCCCAACCTGGTTGTAGAGTGTGGCAAGCTCCACCGAGAGATCGTCGCGCGAGGCCACCAATTCCAGCATTTGTTCCAGAGCTGCAAGCCGCCGCTCTGGGCTTTTGCCCGTTCGCTTTAGTAACTGGTCCTGCTCATACGCGATGCGGGCATCATGAGGAGCAGCCGCTCGTGCTCGTGCAAACGCGTCAAGCGCGCTCTTCTGATCGTGACGGATGTTGTAGTATCCGAATCCAAGGTTCCGCCATGTCGTTGGGAACTGAGGATCTAGTTCCGCAGCGCACTCCCATAGCTGGATGGCGTCTTCATGGCGTCTTCTGTCGTAGAGCAGATTGCCCAGATAATAGGGAGCCCGCGCATCCAGTGGGTTCCGCTCTATCGCGGCCTCGAGTAGCAGAAGTTCCTCAAGCCGACTGGGGAACACATAGGCTGGGTTGGCGGCAGCTGCCAGTCGATAGGTCTGTTCGCTTTCTCTCTTGCGTCCGAGCAAGTGATAGACGTGTGCCAGGCCATAGAGTTGCATGGTGGACGCTCCATCGTTTGCCTCACTCTGGTTCACCGTGAGGATGTCGAGAGTATCCTGCAGTAGATTTGCTCGCAATAGATCAAACGCCAGGTCCAGTCTCTGCTGGCCGTCTCTCGGCGTTGTCCGCGCGTTCAGATAGCGACTCCAGTTATCCAGAGGATCAAGCTCGCACGTCGCTGTAAGGCAGCTAGCAGCCTCGACGCTCTTGCCTAGCTGTCGAAGCACGATTGTTTTGAGGTTGCGTGCATTCAGGTTGTCGGCATCTGCTCTCAGCGAACGTTCGAGGTGATCGAGCGCTCGCTTCCACTGCCGGCGTCCGCAGTCGATCTCTGCCAGGCGATGGTATGCAGGCCCCCTCCACGCGGCATTCCATGTGGACTTGTAGAAGGCTTCATAGGCTTCGGCGACTCGACCCTGGTAGTTCAGCGTCAGTCCCAGGTTGTAATGCGGTTCCCCATCGTAGGGGTTGGGATTCCGTTCTGTCAGGCGTGCAATGGCGGTGCGAAGATAGCGTTCGGCTATCGAAAACTCACCTCGTCTCAGATGCCATCTTCCTAGAGCATGGTTCGACCGGCTGTCGGAGCTGTCCCGGCGAATCGCCTCCTTCCAGTACGGCACTGGGTCGCGAGTCGCATGGCGATACTGCTCCAGATGAAGGCCAACAAGATAAAGTTCATCACTCGATTCGATATCTTCAGGTAGTGCCGGTTCAGTAGCGGTCTCTGGCCGTGGAGCAACAGCGATCTCGGCGGGTGCGTAGTTAAGGATTACTTCTTCCTCCTCTTCCTCACCAGCCCTCAGAACCGCTTCTATCTCCTGCGGATTGCCATCGATCACGAACTCTGTATGCAAGGCGTGCTCTGGCAGGAGCGTACCGTGCCAGCTTGCGATCTGCCGCCCCGCGGATTGCAAGGAGAGAGTCGCGTTAGGCAGTTCGCGGGTCACGAGGAGGTGAACGATCACCTTGCTGGGTGCTCTCTCAACGCGAATGGCTGCATCGAGATTCGCCAGATCGGGAACTCCGATCTCACGGATCGGATACCAGTACTGACTGAAGGTCTTCGTCTCGCCAGGAGCTAGGAAGGAGAAATCAGGTTGGTTATCCGTATAGACGCCGGCCATAAGTTCAACATAGGGTCCGTCGGAGTTGGTAAGACTCCTATCCCATGCATAGCCGAACTCCTGGTTTCCCCAGGTCCACTGCTTCTTCCCCGGAGCAATGTGATGATCGGCGACGTGAACCATGCCCGCCTGCAAACCATGATCGTAGCCACCGGCAAAATCACCCTTTGAATTCGCGACCATGTAGCTCGTTGGAACCGGAATGTTCGCGTACCAACTTAGATCGTTCGGAGAATAGGATCCATCCGGGACAAAATGCGCAGGCCTTTCGTCGTCGGGCACACCATCGACGGCTCTCTGTCCATAGTCAATTCCGTAATAAGATCCCCGGCTGAGAGGAAACTCCGTGACAGCGCGCTTGGCGTGATCCGCAACAAACCGGACATCCTTTGGAAAGAAGGACTGATACCTCTCATTCACTCGAACTGCAACATTTGCCCACCAGAGAAAGGTCTGCGTGTCCTGCGTCCGGTTGTAGAGCCGAACGCGAAGTTCGAGATACGCTTTGCCCGGACGCAGGCATATGCCGTGCATCCCTTTCATGTGCACCATAGGATCATGATCGCTGCACCAGATCGTCACCGATCCGTCCGAATCGTGTTCGATCGTCAACTCAACGGGCATGAAGGTAGCGGGCCGGTGATGCTGCGGCCAGTTGAACTCGACTCCACCCGAGATCCAGGGGCCCGCCAGGCCCACAAGCGCAGGCTTAATGACGTTCTGACGGTAGAAGAAATCGTAGCCGTTGAGCTTATCCAGTCCGATCTGAATTCGACCACCGATCTCCGGCAGGATCATCAGTCGTATGAACTCATTCTCGATGTGCGCGGCCTTCCATTGATGAACCTGCGGCTCCGTGTCGACACGGTCGATGACCGGCAGGGGATAGACGCGGCCGCTGCTGCCCTGGTAGACACGTTTTTCGAGGAACAGCGGATTGGGGTCGGGAGTCGCAGGCATATAAGTCTGAATCAGCACCGGCTCCTCCCAGGCCTTTACGGAGCCTGTTTCACTGAGAGGCGCTGCCGGCAGCTGCAACTTCGAAACGGTTGGGCCCTCCGAAACCATGTTCTCCCTGTCCTCGTAAGCTTTCTGCTGTGGCATGCTCTATCCGATCAACCCGTTATGGCACTTTTGGACGGCAAATCTAAGGCCTGCTAAAACACTGTAAATCCTTAGATTTTGACTTCCGTTTACGTTACCGTAAATGACACTCTAGGTAGGTAGTGAGACCGTTGTCAAGAAAAGATAAGATGCCGGCACGTTCGATGGGCCGTTTCCTGCAATATTTTTCATTTGAATAAATTTACAATTTGCTTTCGCATGTGTTTGGCTTGACGCCTTTCGGGGAGATGCTTAATTCACACTCGATAGTCCGTCGTATGCCTTAGAGGCCGTGTTTCCATGCCGCGTGGCGCCACATCTGCGTATAGGAGCATCTTCAATTGCCGAGGAGTCATTGCATGAGCTTTACCGACCGAAGGACGTTTATGGGTGCTCTTGGGGCCACGGCACTTGCAGGACTGCCATGCACACTTGCCGAATCGTTGCACACGACAGAACACGCGGTATCTCGTGAATACGACGTTGCTGCCTATTACTTTGGCAACTATCACGTCGACCCCCGCAACGAGGCACAGCACGGCCCCGGCTGGACCGAATGGCGACTCGTCGAGCAGGCTCGGCCTCGATTCAAAGGACATCTGCAGCCGAAGGTTCCGCTCTGGGGCTATGAGGATGAATCGAACCCCACTGTCTTCGAACGCAAGATAAAGGCTGCTTCCAGCGCCGGCCTCTCCGCCTTTATCTTCGATTGGTATTGGTATGACGACGGCCCTTTCCTCCAGTCGGCGCTGGAGAAAGGCTATCTTGGTGCCTCCAACAGGAATGATCTGAAGTTCGCCATCATGTGGGCGAATCATGACTGGTTTGACATCCAGCCGGCGAAGCTCTCGTCTTCCCCCAGACTCCAATTCCCAGGTAAGGTAACCCCCGAAACGTTTCGCACCATCACCGACCATGTCGTTGAAACGTACTTCAAATCGTCAAGCTATTGGATGATCGACGGATGTCCCTACTTCTCCATCTACGAGCTCTTCAACTTCGTAGCGAGCATGGGCGGAGTAGCCGGTGCTGCTCGCGCCATCGCGGAGTTTCGCCAGAAGACGAAGGCCGCTGGCTTTCGCGATCTTCACTTCAACGCTGTGACCTGGGGGGTGAAGCTGCTCCCAGGACAAACCGATGTTCCTGATCTGAAGGTTCTTCTTGAGCAGCTACAGGTGGACAGCACGACGTCCTATGTCTGGCTGCATCATGCCCAACTGCCTGACTTCCCAGTGACGGAGTACAGCGCAATGGCCAAGACCTACGAAGCCTACCGCGAGACTGCGTCTGAAAAGCTCGGCAAGCCCTACTTCCCCAACGTCTCAGTAGGATGGGACTCGTCGCCCCGGGCGTGCCAGTCGGATATCTACATCGAGAAGGGATATCCATTCCTCCCGGTTGTTCAGGGAAACACCCCTGAGAACTTCGGCAAGGCACTTCGGTCTGCAAAGGATTTTCTTGATCGCCGCAGCGATTTAAAGCAGAAAATTCTGACGATCAACTCCTGGAATGAATGGACTGAGGGTAGCTATCTGGAACCCGACACGCTCAACGGATACGGCTACCTGGATCAGATTAGGAAGGTTTTTTCAGTCTCGTAGAAGTCTCAGGCAAACAGGGCTCTTCGAGTATCGAAGAGCCCTGTTTGACAGTAATTTTTGGAGCACCGGGCGGGAATTGAACCCGCGAATACTGGTTTTGCAGACCAGCGCGTTAGCCACTTCGCCACCGGTGCTCGTGGTGCTTCTGCTCGAGCGAACAGAAGCACAATTCTATAGCACTCAGTTACTGAGGCTGAGCGGTTGTACGGAGATACGGTTTCACCGTCTTGTATCCGGGGAAGATCTTGTCGGCCTCGTCGTTGGAGACAGCACCGGTGATGATCACATCGTCGCCCTGTTTCCAGTTTGCCGGAGTCGCGACCTTGTGCTTCGCGGTCAACTGCAGCGAGTCGAGCACACGAATGACCTCGTCGAAGTTGCGGCCGGTAGTCATCGGGTAAGCGATCTGCAGTTTGATGCGCTTGTCCGGGCCAACGACGAAGACGGTGCGCACTGGGGCGTTATTCGCGGGAGTGCGGCCTTCACTGGTTTCGCCGGCGTCGGCGGCCAGCATGTCGTAGAGTTTTGCGACCTTCAGCTCTGGATCGCCGATGATCGGATAGTTGACCTTGTGGCCACCTACGTCCTCGATGTCCTGCGCCCATCTGCCGTGGCTTTCGACGGGATCGACCGACAGGCCGATCACCTTGGCGCCACGCTGCGCAAACTGGCCTTCAAGGGCAGCCACTGCGCCGAGCTCCGTGGTGCAGACGGGCGTGAAGTCTTTGGGGTGGGAGAAGAGCACAGCCCAGTTATCGCCGATCCACTCGTGAAAGTTGACGGTGCCGTGGGTGGTCTCTGCGGTGAAGTCTGGAGCTACATCGTTGATGCGGAGGGACATCTTGTTTACCTGCCTTTGGAAGTCGTTTGAAGCTAATTGGTGAGGAGCTTTTTAAGATTGCCGAGCAAAGCAGAAAACCCACCAGGCCAGGGCCTTGGGTGGGTCTCGATGTTCGTTTCTAGACGCTTGAGGCTATCGTCTCGATTCGCTCATCCGCTCACCCGTGCAGGGCCGCAGCAACAGCAACCACAGCAGCAGCATATGAGGGTCGAGTTCGAGGCGTTGAGAGTCATGCGAATCCAAATTCTGTACCGCCATCGTGGAGCCGTTTGCCCCAGAGGCGGTGATTTCTAAGGTACGGCGGGAGCGCGAGTGTGTCAAATGCGAGTGAAGAGTGGCAAGTGAAGAGTGACAAGTGAGTGATGCCCGGCAAATGAAGTGGTACGACGTATCCGCTTTATCACTTATCACTTATCACTCTTCACTTATCACTGTCTACACTGATCTCATGACTCGCAAACTCGACTATTCCGTGCTGGATGTCTTCGCCGAACAACCGTTGCAGGGCAATCCGCTGGCCGTGTTTCACGATGCCCGATCGCTCACCAGCGATGAGATGCAGGCACTGGCCCGCGAGACGAACCTTGCTGAAACGACCTTCATTGTGCCTGGCGACGATCCAGAGAGCGAACGCATCCATGGCGTGCGCGTAAGGATCTTCACTACGCAGGAAGAGGTGCCATTCGCGGGGCATCCGACGCTGGGCACGGCCAGTTGGCTGTACTTCAACCATCCAACCCTGCGTGGAGCCGAGAGCATCACTCTGCTCTTGGACGTGGGACCCATCACGGTGCGATTCACGCCTCGCAGCGAGGGGGAGCATGGCGTGCACGCGACGATGAAGCAGAACGATCCTGTGTTCGGTAAAACACACCCTCGCGCAGAGATTGCAGCAGCCCTTGGCCTGCAGGATGCGGATCTTTTGGCAGCGCCTCTGCCGCAGACGGTGTCGACCGGCTTGGCGTTCTGCATCGTCCCACTGCGCTCGATAGAGATTTTGCGGAGTTTGATGATCTCGCAGCGTGAGGCGACCGCCTGGCTCGCGCAGAGCGATGCGAAGTTCATCTACTGCATCGCGCCCACGGAACAGACGAGCGGAACGCAATGGCACGCCCGCATGCAGTTCTATGGAGGCGAAGATCCGGCGACAGGATCTGCGGCGGGATGCTCCATCTCATGGTTGGTGCGGCACGGCCTCGCGCAGTCGGCTGAGTCGGTCGTGATCGAGCAGGGAATCGAAATTCTCAGACCCAGCCGCATCACGGCGCAGGCGAGTCTGGTAGACGGCGAGGTTCGTTACGTGCATGTTTCGGGACGCACCATTCCTGTGGCAACTGGAGCGTTTTTCCTGCCCTGAACCACGAGTTTCCCACAGCCTGGAACCCGCAAACGTCAATAGCGACGGGTGGTTCCTTAGGAGCGGTGGATGCGCTATGACGAAGTTGTTGCGTTTTCGCTATAAATTCGCCATTGCCACGGCAGGTTCCCCCCAGTAGAGTCAGCAAATCGCCTATCGGGATTACGCCCGTGCGGCAGGAAACTTTCGCCTGTTTTACTGAAAATTTGCGTTGAAAAAGGCCGGCTCTAACGCCGCCTCAGCACCCTTGTGCCGCTATTTTTTGAAGCGGCCGGGTGCCGGGCACGGCAGCCGGAGGGCCTCTTTCACAACCCACGATTCTTGAGGGCCGCGTTGCGGCCTTCGAGACTCGGGGCACTGCTTCGGGTCTTTGCGGCCCTGCGAAGCGGGCAGGAGAGCCTCGCGCTTTTCCACCGTCAACGTAAAGAAGCGGAACGTGCCAAGACTCTCACGCCAACAAACGTGACTGTCCGCGCGACTGCCCTGACTTGCGCCTTTTGGGGGTGCGAACGCATGTTTGGCTTGATCGAGCGAAGGAACGATGTGGCAGGACCCAAGCTAACGGTACGTACGCTCAGCGCTAGGCTGTGGCGATGAACGAAATAACGGAATGCAAGACACTCGGGCCGGAAACCACCGGCTTGAAGAAGGAACGACAATGCGCCCTCGTAAGACGATTTTGTGTGTGGATGACAATGAACAGGTTCTCTCAGTGCGGAAGTTTTTGCTCGAGACGCGAGGCTATCGCGTGCAGGCTGTGCGCACGGCAGCCGAAGCCCTGGAGTACCTCCAGACCGCTATGCAAGGATCTGTGGACCTGTTGATGTCGGAAGTGATCCTGTCCCAGATGGATGGGAATGAGCTGGTCCGACGAGCCAAACAACTGCATCCCTGCCTGCCGGCACTTCTGGTGTCAGGCACCGTGTCGAACTTCGATCGCGCGGTCGCTGCAGATGCTTTTCTACCCAAGGGCGCATGTACTCCAGCCGAGATGCTGGACCGTATTCGAATTCTCGTAGCCCGCAAGCGCGGCCCGAAGAAGCACGTGCAGTCAGTGATGGCTGCGCCTGCTCAGTTGGCCGTCGCGAGCTAGTGACAGACAGTAGAGGGAAGAAGTGTAGAGCATAGAGAAATCATGCAGGCTTGCCGTATTCTTTCCTCTACGCTCTAGTTTCTATCCTCCGCTCTAGGTCGTATCGACATATAGCTGGAGTCTAAGCCAGGCGCAGGCGAGAGCGGTACATGAGCGGAAGG
>NZ_LMUH01000014.1 GCF_009766105.1 Granulicella sp. S156
CCTCAACGACAAACCGCCCGTCAGCAGACTCGACGATGTAACAACCTCTTGACCAGCTACAGCCACCCGCACCTATGGTTGCCCTAAGGTTTGTGATAGTCGGTTGTATATTCTGTGATTCGTTGCTTTGGTTCGTTACTTCCCACTGCCGCAAGACGCATGCTGATTCGAGGGGGTTCAGGGCTGGCGTCGCGGAGTAGCTTGTGCGCGTGCTGAATGAATCGAAACTGCGTAGCGTAGTCCTCTACTTGCTGCACGTTTGGCCCCTGTCCCGGTCCTCCGGGGACAATTAGCGGACGGGTTGCATCCAGGCCCGCGCGCACCTTCCATGCCAGAACATCCAGATTGATGGCCGCTTTGGCGAGCGAGCTGCGCATGAGAGCGTCGGTGATGGGCCCTTCGATCCGTTCGCTAGGGTTGCGCGCCTGACTCTCAGAGAATCCCGCCTCCAGTGCCGCCTGTGCCTTGGATTTGCCATCCATCAGACCTTCGACATAGCGCTCGCTGCGAGTTTGCCCGGAGAGGGTGCGGGGTGTTGCCGTTTTCATCAACTCTTCCGTCTCCGGGCCTTCGATAAGCCGCTTTGCATGTGAAGCTCTGTATTTTGTAAACCCGGCGTCTATTCCGGCACTGTACCTCGTTTTTCCAGCCATGAGGCCTTCCACGTACAGTTCGTAACTGCGCTGAATGGATTGTGCCTCGCCAGTCTCTATAGGGTATTCCATGGGCTCTCCTCGATTAGCACTCACTGCACTAAAGGTAAGTATGCTTTTAATCGAAGGCAAGCATTCTCGTGTTAGAAATGTGAGCGGCTGTCTCAGGACGACTCGAAGCAGCGCAAGCCGGAGGCGAAGACCCTGCTTGGGATGGGAGCCCAAGATGCCGTTGCGTGGGGACTAGCCAAGTCTCTGGATTACTTCAAGGAATGCGTGGCGAAGGAGGGGAAGGCGGTAGACGATCACCTCAAGCCCTGTGTCACCGATGTTGTGGTCTAATTCAACCACAGTGTTGACCAACCGCAGATTTAGTCAGCTAGCGCTCATCATCCTGCTCTTCGCAGTGATCTCGGGCGTATTTCCGTGTAGCCGACCGGTTCACCAGCAAACGAACTGCGCCGTTACTCTTCCTCTAAACCACGCTACCGGCAGAGCGCTTGCCGATCCCTATCGGTTAACTGCCGTCAGTAGCCAGCCGTTCTCCAACGGTGCTCTCTCAGTCCTCCGGATCTGTGCGGCTGTAAACTTCCACAGAACCCTCCAGCAAACGGGCGAATGCATCCGCGGTTCCGCGAACGCATCACCCGATCATCCTTCCCGCTTTCAGCGCCCTCCACCAGAACTTCAGGCCTAAGCCGCTACACCCTGTAGCTGTCCACGTCGGGACGACCACCCCGATGACACCGCATGCGCATGTTTGCTGTGTCATCGGCGTAGCCCTGATGCTCTGCCTGAATCGAATAGGAGGGTCTTATGCCGTTTCACATCGGCACCTTGCCGCGGCTACTTCTGCCCGCAGCTCTCATCGCTATCGCCTTTTACCGTCGTCTCTCCCACGGCACGAAGCCTCGGACGAAACGCCGGCGCTTCAAAAGATATGGATCAACGCTTGTGGCTCTGGGATTTCTCGGTCTTCAGATAGTCTTCGATCCTAAGATCGGTCACGAAATTGAGGAGCGTCTCACCGAACCTGCCGAAGAAGAGGACTCAGGCAGCCCAGACGATCCTGTCGCCCATCTCCATCGCCAAGCCAAACAAATCCGCAGGGGCAACCCACCCGAACGCATTACGGCATACCTGCCTCCACGTCCCTAGACCATTCGTTTTCTGTGTGAATAGAGAAGGGGTAGCTTGGGAGATCGCCTTATGGGTCTCGTTATACCGTTCTATTAGCGAACTATATTCTGTGCTGATCGCCCTTTCAGTGCTCTGCATCCTATCGGCCCACAACCCAGGGTTTCGCTCTGGGTTGTGATAGCGTCGCCCCTTTATGGCGTGGTTTACTGCCAAAATATGATGATTATTCTCCATTTAAATATTCTTGCAGTTGTCTTGGCACTAAAGTTTTAAATGCGATTGCCTACGGGACTACGACCTTCACCTCGAACATTTATATTTCTATAGTAGAATCAATTTTGATGAAAGAGAATTCTAATTTAGCGCTCGCAACCGATCTAAGGCGGAGCGTGACTCGGCTTGGACGGCGACTACGGGCGGAGCGTTCAATGGATGCGCTAAGTGCGAATAAGCTTTGTGTCCTGGGCTACCTGTACCCAAATCGTGAGTGTTCCCCTGGGGAAGTTGCCGCAGCAGAGCATCTGCAACCGCAATCTCTTTCGAAGCTCTTGGCTGAACTTGAGGCGGAAGGTCTTATGGTGCGCAATAGAAGTTCTCGTGACGGCAGACAAGCGATACTCAAGATCACACAGAAGGGGAAGGATTTATTGCGACGGGATATGAGCGAGCGCGATATCTGGCTGGCTTCAGCGATTTCGAGTATTAGCGAAACCGAGATACAGCTTCTTCAGATTGCGTCGGGGATTATGGAACGACTTGCAGACTTCTCCCCAGAGAGTTCCAACGCTAGCAGGGGGAGCGCTTAGAGCTATGGATCATGTGATTCAGTTTCATTCGCCAGAGGAGGTGTCTCGACACTTGGAAGCTAAGCCCTCCTGGATTCAGCATGCGATCTGGTGGCACGTATACCCCCTGGGTTTTCTTGGAGCACCATCGCGGCAGGAATCGAAGGAGATTCATCACCGATTGCCGCACCTCATAGAGTGGTTCGATTATGCGGTCGAACTTGGTGTTTCTGGTCTCCTTCTCGGCCCTATCTTCTCCGCCTCCACACATGGTTATGACACGGTTGACTACTTTCAGATTGATCCCAGGCTTGGCGATTTCGATGACTTCACTGCGGTGATACAGGCGGCCCATGCGCGGGGTCTCCGCGTACTCCTGGATGGCGTTTTCAATCACGTAGGGTCGGACTTCCCCAAATTTCAAACGGCGCTTTCATCAGGAGCAGGCTCTCCTGAGTCGGCGTGGTTCCGATCAAAGAGGTCAGACCAGGGATCAGGCGCTGACGCGACCTACGAAACATTTGAAGGACACGAGAGCCTAATCGCACTGAATCACGAAAGCCTCGAAGTAACTGCGTTCGTGCAAGAGGTAATGCTTCACTGGCTGAATGCGGGAATTGATGGCTGGCGCCTGGATGCCGCTTACGCCGTGCCTCCGAGCTTTTGGTCCAATGTGCTTCCTGAGGTTCGTAACCATTACCCCGGCGCGTATTTTTTCGGAGAGGTGATTCACGGAGACTACGCAGATGCGGTGAATCGTGGCAGCCTCGACTCTGTAACGCAGTATGAGTTATGGAAGGCTCTGTGGAGTTCCATCAACGATCGCAATTGGTTCGAGCTTGCCTGGGCTCTCAACCGTCACAACGAGTATTTGGACACGTTTGTTCCAGTCACCTTTGTCGGCAATCACGACGTCACGAGGATTGCCAGCCAGATCGAGGATGTCCGCCATCTTGAACACGCCATCGTAATCCTGTTTACGGTTGGTGGAACACCTTGTATTTACTACGGCGACGAGCAAGCCTTCCGCGGAATCAAGGAGCAGCGGGCGGGAGGCGACGATGCAATTCGTCCGGAGTTTCCCGAGCAGGGACCGGCAGGGTTGGCTCCGTTTGGATGGGAGACCTATCGTCTTCATCAGCAACTGACAGGACTGCGGCGGCGCAATCCATGGCTTCACTCTGCCAAGACGACTTCTATTCAGCTCAGCAATACGCAGTTCCTCTATCGAACAGAGGGGAAAGATCGACGAGTCATTGTCGCGCTCAATCTGGATGATCAGCCGATGGCTTTCTCTGATCCTGGTGCGACCAAAGTTCTCTTAGGCGATGCTTCGATGGAACCTGGAGGCCACTTCGCGATCCCCCCACATCGTTGGGCAATCTTTGAGTAAGTAGAGACGGGACTGCGAAGATTCTCGTTGCGCTCTATGTTGGTGTACTGATCAGCGTCCTGCGAGATTCCGTTCGGTGTGTAGCTTCGGGTGCCAGGTGAATTGCACGGCGATGGTGGTGTCATTCTGCGGGCCGGGGAGATACAGATTCTGTATCGGACTGATGATCTGGAGAGGCTCGCCGAAGTTGGCGAGAGGCACGGGGGCCTTCCAGCGTTCGTACTGCAGCCATGCATCCAGCTCGAGGTCGTGTGGCAAACGCTTTACAACCTCGGCCTTGAACTGGTTCTGGGTTGTTCCGCCGGGGATGAAGTCCTTGGGCGTCTTCTTGTTCAGGTACTCAAGCTGTATCCACTCGTTGGAAGAGAGATGATAGGTGAGCCAGGCTTGGCCCCCCTTGGCTTCGCGGCCTATCCAGTCGCCCATGATGAAACCTTTGTTGGTATATCCCTGGGGCTGTTCGCCCTCCCAGTAGTTGAACTGACCGTCCAAGCTGCGCAGGGTAGAGGTGTCGGTGCTGACGCCTTCGATACGGAAGTCGAGTTTGGGCAAGTGGGGGAACTGGGAGATGTAGACGCCCGGCCGATAGGCTGCGCGGCGAGGAGCGCTGGGCGGAGTGACATCGTCATGCGACTCGGAGTCCGTATAGAGCGTGACGTACTTGCTGATGTATGGAAGTCGCCAGGAGAAGTTGAAGGCGGTAAAGCGCGCTCCGGGATCGGCGGAGGACGCTTTTTCTGACGCGGTTGTATCGCTGACGCTGAAGAGGCTTCTGAAGAAGGTGTGGAGGGTTACCGGTACATGGCCTTCTCCTCCCCAGATCACGGTGCGCTGGAAGCCAATCTCGACGTTCTTGGTCGGACGGAAAGAGAACATCTCCGAGTGGACCCAGGGGGAGTTGGGATCGGTGTGGCCTTTCAGCGAGCCCACGAAGAAGTCGTAACGGATGGGGCCGAGCAGATCTGAAACCAACGGAATATGCAGTGGCTCGATACGATTGATGCGGAACGAGTAGATGTTCTCGGCGTTGTTGCTCCACGCCATGGCGCCGCCCATCGCTGGCCCCAGCCAGGCATCGGACTTGCCGCCGGAGATCTCATGGCCGAGTAGATGAACGGAAAGAACGGCCTCCTGGAGGCGGAAGGGATTCTGCGCGGCGATAGGCCCCGTAGGAATCGTCGCCTGATTCAGATTGAATGTGGAGGTAGTGATCTGATCTTGAGGGGAACAAGCGAAGCCCGGATAGGGAATCTCGTCGTTGCAGGACAGTTCGGCCGAAAGTATAGGCGAATATCCCGCACCGGAGGGAGAGTGCTGATACTCGCCGCGCACGTAGAGAGAGAACCGGCCCATCTCGTTTACGGAGGAGAAGCCTGTGATGTTGTTGAAGCCGGGTTCATAGGGACGGCCGTAGTCGTTTACGATCGTCTGGCCGAGGTGGAAGCTGTCGCGCAGGGATTGCCCGCTAATGCCGAGGAATCTTGTGTAGACGCTCTCCACGCCATAGACGCGGCCACGTGTGAAGTCCCTGCCGGGGACCTCATCGGAGAGGTATTCGTTGAGCTTGGCGAGGATCGCCACGGCCTGCTCGTTGCCGTCGGCCATGATTTCGCCGGACGATTTCTGGAGCATGTGCAGCAGGCTGCGACGTGTCCAGGGACGCAGGCCGATGAAGGCTGAATCGAGATAGCCCATCGAGTAGAGACGGAGAGCCATGGGATAGATGGGGCTGTCGACTGGAATGTACGTTGAACCAAGCTCATCCGTACGTAGCTTTGGAACGAAGACCGTGGGATCATATGCCGGCACTGACGGCAGAGATGCGGTTACGGCGGGCGGAGGCATCTCGACTTGGACGGGGGCCTGGATTGCAGGCGGAGCCGAAGGAGTTCCTGTAGCGAGTCCTGGCGGAACTACGATGGGCTGTTCCGTAGGTGTGGTCGGCGCTGGTATTGAATCTTGTGGAGACGTTGCAGGAGGCTGCGGTGTTACGGCGGGAGCATTCGATGGAGACTGGGGCGTGGGAACGGGTACCTGTGGTGTCGCTACTGAAGGGGGTTGAGCAGGGGCAGGGGTCGGCTGAGGCACATCTCCGATGGTTTTCACGGGGATTGGCGTGGGCATGGAGGGAAGGCTGCTCGCAGGGGTCGGAACCGGCAGCGGCGCAGTGGGAACGGTCTGCGATTGGGCATGTGCCGACGTAGCTGCGGAAAAGGCTATAAGCAGCCACGCGAGCAAGACCGCTCGTCCCTGGAACCATGAAAAAGACATGCTGCCAGTGTACCCGGAACGCACGCGGATTCGTCCTGCCAAAGGGTGTTAGCGATGAATCAGGAACGCGATCGTCCGCCAGTTTTTGCAGGGAATAACCCGCGTGCTGCGAGATAGCTTTCCATGCGTGCGAGGGGCTGCATGGATCGGCTGGACTTTGTTCCCTTTGGGGTCAAGACGCCCCAGATCACCGCTGGGCCATCTCCAACGCGTGCCCGGAGTACGGACTCCTGTGCCACGCGATAGACCGCGACGGCGTCTTCGCCATCGACGGACAGAACTGGAAGGTGCAGCTTTTTGGCCAGCTTCGATACGCCCTGCCAGCTGAGTGCGGATGTGCCACCACGGGCGCGGCCTCCTGTCGAGTCGGCACAGACGAGCAAGAGCGGCAAGCGTGCGTGGTGAGCATACTCGAGTGCGGCGGCCCAGCCAGGTTCAGCGGTGCCGGCGGTAGCGAGTGCCATGACTACGCCGTCTGAGCCTGCGATTCGCAATCCCAAGGCCGTGGCCGCGTAGAGTGTCAGCCTCGAAGCCTTGGGCAGACGGATACCTGCAATTGGCTCGGCTGCGGATTTTCCCGTTGAGAAAGCATTTGGTTTTGGAGGTGGAGCGAGCGCTTCGGCTGTGGTGTCGACGCCCTCCCCGAAGATCAGGTCGCCGGGACGCAGTTGGATTGCGGCAGCAGCCAGCAAGGCTTCCCGCGCGGGGCCGGCTTTACGACGATCAAGCGTATGGCAGCGCAACATCAGCGCGTGCAACTCTTTGAGCCTGCGATGGGGGAGGAGCGGATTTTCAAACAAACAGTGAGCCTCGTGCGAAGGGTTGAATTTCAAAATTACTACAGTGCCACAGAATGACTGCCGAGGTTATGCGTGGGCTGCGCCTGCGCCTTCCGTATTCAGGCCAAGCTCTGCGAAGGCTTTCTCTGCCACCTTGGGCTTGACGACACCTTCACGGGCGAGTTTCGAGAGCGCGGCGGCGACGATGGATTCGGCGTCGACCTCGAAGTGGCGGCGCAGGTGCTCGCGGTTGTCCGAGCGGCCGAAGCCGTCAGTCCCGAGCGAGACGAGGCGTGAGCCTAGCCAGGGAGAGAGCGAATCAGGCAGCGACTTCATGTAGTCGCTGGCGGCGACGATGGGACCGGCCGCTTTGCCCAGGGCTTGCACGATGTACGGAGTCTTTTCCTTTTCGGAGGGATGCAGGCGGTTGAAGCGCTCGGTGTCGAGACAGTCGCGGCGCAGCTCGTTGTAGCTGGTAACGCTCCAGACATCGGCTGCGATGTTGTACTTCTCGGCGAGGATCTGCTGGGCACGGACGGCTTCGTTGAGGATGGGGCCGGAGCCGAAGAGCTGAAGCTGCGAGGGCTTCTCGGAGGCCTTGAACTTGTAGATGCCGCGGAGGACGCCTTCGCGAATGCCTTCGCCCTCGGGGATCGGGGGCATGGCGTAGTCCTCGTTGTACATCGTGATGTAGTAGTAGCAATCCTCGCCGGCCTCATACATGCGACGCAGGCCGTCCTGCAGGACGATCGCCATCTCGTAGGCGTAGGCAGGGTCGTAGGTGAGGCAGGTGGGAATGGTGCCGGAGATGACAGGCGAGTGGCCGTCCTGATGCTGCAGACCTTCGCCGAGCATGGTGGTGCGGCCGGCGGTGCCCCCCATCAGGAAACCCTTGCCGCGCGAGTCCGCGAAGGCCCATGCCATGTCTCCGATGCGCTGGAAGCCGAACATCGAGTAGTACATGTAGAACGGGATCATCGGAATTTTGTAGTTCGTGTAGGCCGTTCCGGCAGCGGTGAAGCTGGCCATGGAGCCGGCTTCCGTGATGCCTTCTTCAAGGATCTGGCCGCCCTTTTCTTCGCGATACTTGAGCAGCATGTCGGAGTCGTGTGGTGTGTACTTCTGGCCCTCGGGGGCATAGATGCCGACCTGCGAGATCACCGACTCCATGCCGAAGGTGCGGCCTTCGTCCGGAACGATAGGCACGATGAGTTTGCCGATCGTGGGCTCCTTGAGCATGGCGCGCAGCATGCCGCCGACAAAGGCTGTCGTCGTGGAAACGGAGCGGCCCTTGGAGCCGCCCATCCACTCCTTGAAGAACTCGATTTTGGGGGCGACGAAGTTGGACTTCGGTACTTCGCGGGCAGGCAGGTAACCGCCTAACTCCTGGCGACGGGCCTGCATGTACTGGATCGCAGGATCGCTAGGCTCCGGGCGATAGAAAGTGGCGTCCTTGGCGGCGGCTTCTGGGATTGGAATGTCGAAGCGCTGAACGAAGGCGGCTAGGCCTTCGTCGGTGAGCTTCTTTTCCGAATGGGTCGCGTTGCGGGCCTGAGCGGAGGCGATTCCGTAGCCCTTTACGGTCTTCGCGAGGATGACGGTGGGGCCGCCCTTGTGCTCCAGAGCACGCTTGTAGGCGTTGTACACCTTGGCTGGATCGTGGCCGCCGCGATGTAGCTTGGCGAGTTCCTCGTCGGTCTTGTCTTCGACGAGTTTCAGCAGCTCAGGATATTTGCCGAAGAAGTGTTCGCGGAGATAGGCGCCATCCTTGGCTTTGAAGGTCTGGAAGTCGCCGTCGACGCACTCTTCCATGCGCTTGAGAAGCAAGCCCTGGTGATCGCGCTCGAAGAGCTCATCCCAATCCGAGCCCCAGATGACCTTGATGACATTCCAACCAGCGCCGCGGAACATGCCTTCGAGTTCGTCGATGATGCGCTTGTTGCCGCGCACAGGGCCGTCGAGGCGCTGCAGATTGCAGTTGACGACGAAGATCAGGTTGTCGAGGTGTTCGCGCGAGCCGAGACCGATGGCACCGAGGGTGTCGACCTCGTCGGTTTCGCCGTCGCCGACGAAGGCCCAGATCTTGCGGTCGGTCTTCTCTATGAGGCCGCGGTTCTCCAGGTAGCGCATGAAGCGGGCCTGGTAGATGGCGTTCAGCGGGCCGATCCCCATGGAGACCGTGGGGAACTGCCAGAAGTCCTGCATGAGCCAGGGATGCGGGTAGCTGGAGAGGCCGGGCTCGCCGCGCAGTTCGTGGCGGAAGTTTTTGAGGCGGGCGTCGTCGAAGCGGCCTTCGAGGTAGGCGCGGGCGTAGACGCCGGGAGAGGCATGGCCCTGGAAGTAGATGAAGTCGCCGGGCTGGTCGCCTTTGTCGCTGGGGTATTTGGCGTGGAAGAAGTGGTTGAATCCGACTTCGAGCAGCGTGGCAAGCGAAGAGTAGGTGGAGATGTGGCCACCGATGCCCGCGTCGTACTTATTCTGCTTATGCACCATCGCCATGGCGTTCCAGCGGATGAGTGCTTCTACGCGGCGTTCGAGTGAGCGGTCGCCGGGGTAGGGAACTTCGTCGTACTTGGGGATGGTGTTGTGGTAGGGGGTGGTGACGTCGCCGATGGCGGGGACTCCGGCCTCACGGGCGCGGGTGCGCAGCGCGGAGAGCAGGACGGCGCCCTGTTCCCAATCCTGGGCCACGACTTCGTCGAAGGCTTCGATCCATTCAGCGACCTCAGCGGTCAGGTCCAGCTTTACAGCATCATCGACGTTCGTCGGCATCTATACATCCCCTTGTATGCAATCTTCCACTATTACGATAAATGCTCCTTATAGTGATGCGCTAGTGGAGCGGGCCTTTGGGTGGGTGGAACCAATGCTTTGACGCAAAGAGCGCGAAGAAAAGAGCCAAGTTTCGCCACGGCTTCCGTGACGAAACTTGGCTCCTTTTGCGGCCTGGATGGACGTTCGCGGTTCTAGGTTGAGTAATCGGCGTTGATGCTGACGTACTCGTGGGTGAGATCGCAGGTGATGAACTTCGATTTGCCGTCGCCCTGGCCGAGGTCGATATGGATGGTGTACTCGCGCTCGCCCATGGCGGCGTGGGTGGCGTCTTCGTCGAAGCTGGTGGCACGGGTGCCGTTGGCGAAGACGGGAAGGCCGCCGATGGTGACGGTTACGGTCGCAGGATCGAAGGTGACTCCGGCGCGGCCGGCGGCGGCCAGCAGGCGGCCCCAGTTGGGATCGGCGCTCGACCAGGCTGTCTTGCAGAGGGGCGATGTGGCGATGGTGCGGGCGATGGCTTTGGCATCCGCGTCGGTGTGCGTGCCAGTGATCTCGAGGGTGACGACGTGGGTGACACCTTCGCCGTCGTCGACGATGGCGTGGGCTAGCGAGTCGCAGACGCTTTGCAGGGCCGCTTCGAAGGCGGGAACTGCCGGACCCTGAGCGGCTACTTCGCTCTTGCCACTGGCCAACAACAAGACTGTGTCGTTGGTGGACATGTCGCCGTCGATGGAGATGGAGTTGAAGCTACCCTCGACTGCCGAGAGCAGCATTGAGGCGAGATGTTCCGAACAAGCTGCGAGGTCAGTGAAGAGATAGACGAGCATCGTCGCGTGCGGGATGAGTTGGGGGCCGATCATGCCTGCACCCTTGGCGCAGCCGAAGAGGTTGACGGTGCGGCCTTCCACCTCAAAGCTTGCGTGGGCGACCTTGAGTTTGGTGTCGGTGGTGAGGATTGCGGTGGCGAAGGCTTCGGCGTGCTCGGAGGTGTCGCCGAGTGCGGCTTTCGCAGCAGGGATGGCGGCGATGAGTTTTTCAATCGGCAAGGGAACGCCGATGATGCCGGTGGATGACGGAAAGATCTCGTCGAAGACGCAGCCGAACTGATCGGCGACGGCGATGCAGCTCTTGCGGCAGGCGTCGATCCCGGGCTCGCCGGTGGCGCAGTTGGCGTTGCCCGCGTTGACGAGGACAGCCGAGACGCGGCCACCGGTTGCAGAGAGATGTCTACGTCCGACGATTACGGGTGCGGCTACGACCTGATTGCTGGTGAAGAGGGCGGTGGCGCTGGCTCCGCCGTCGCATACGGCGAGTGCGACGTCGGGTTTACCGCTAGCTTTGATACCGGCTTTGACGGAGGACCATCGGAAGCCTAGGGGGAGGGGATTGGAAGAAGTGCTCATCGGGTTCAAGAGTATCAAGTGGGGAGGTGCATGGTGATGAATCTTGCCTTTGGATCTAAGGTTCGTGCCCCCACCGATGGATCGCCCCTACAGGGCTCTACCTTGTCTGGGGCCGTAACCCAGGGTTGCGGTGACACGGCGAGCAAAAAACGCTCGTCAGCCGCCTACACCCTGGGCTGTGATAGCGTCGCCCCTTCGGGGCTTAGATTCGTTCATATTCATTTACCTCTGCGCAGGTGCAATGTTGTTGCGGAGTGCAGGGCTTCCTGTTTTCTCGCCAGATGTGCAAAGTGCTCGATCATGGGGCGGCGGTCTCCTTTGCGCCAGGCGATCTCGACCTGGCTGACGACATCCACTCCACGGAACGGAATGCAGACGCTCTCCGGCGACGCGAGGTGCTGGACGCATGCCGGTGCGATGGACACACCGACGCCAGTGCCTACCAGGCGAAGAATGGTGAGCCAGTGGGAGGCCTCCTGCGTGATCTGAGGCCGAAATCCGAAGGCTTCGCATACCGACATCGTCTTCTCAAAGGCCCGGCTGCCGGCGCTGCGCGGATAGAAGACAAGGGGCTCACCGCGCAGAGCTGCGGGAGAGAGCCATCGCTTGCGTGCCAGGGCGTGGTGCGCTGGAACGACAGCGACGAAGGGTTCTGAGAAGAGCGTCGTTACCTGCAACATGTCAGCCTGATCTCCGTCTCGCAGGATGCCGACGTCCAGCGTGCCGTCTTCAAGACCAGCTATAACTCGGGCGCTGAAGGACTCATTCAAGTGAAGCTCTATCCCGGGGAAGGCTTCACGGTAAGCGCGAAAGGTGGAGGGGAGCTGCGTCAGCATGGCGGAGCCAACGAAGCCAATGTGCAGCGAACCCATCTCTCCTTTGGCTACCTGACGCATTTCATGGATATCGCGTTCCGCGGAGAGGAGTAGGCGCCGCGCCCGTTCCAGATAGACCTCGCCAGCTGGCGTCAGACGGACCGAGCGCGAGGTGCGGAGGAAGAGGGGATATTCGAGGATGCTTTCAAGCTGCCGTATTTGTTGTGAGAGCGGCGGCTGCGCGAGGTGGAGCTTTTCGGCGGCGCGACCGAAGTGCAGCTCCTCGGCGACAGCCACGAAGTAACGGAGATGGCGAAGTTCAATGCGGCGATCCATACTTTAAAGATCATAATCAAGCCAAACAATATATTGGACATGATGTTTGTCTGGAGCCACACTGCTGACAAGGAGTTATGAGTATGCCCTCTTTAGAAGATCTTCAGCTTTCAACACCAGACCCCAGTCCGGCAGATGCGACCGTTTCGATTCGCGGGCTTCAGTCAGGGGATGACGCGACTGCATTCCGCACCTTGAACGAGGAGTGGATTACTCAGTTCTTTGTCCTGGAGGCGAAGGACCGCGAAGTGCTCGGTGATCCGGAGAATACGATCCTGCGGAAGGGTGGGCATATCTACATGCTGGAACAGGAAGGGGAGAGCGTGGGGTGTGTTGCGCTCATCCCCATGGGTGACGGCGTGTATGAGCTCTCGAAGATGGCCGTGATGCCGAGGTGGCAGGGGCGTGGGTTCGGACGGAAGCTCCTGCTGCATGCCATCGCCCAGGCTAGAGCGATTGGTGCTCGATCGTTGTTTCTGGGAAGCGGAAAGAAGCTAAAGAGTGCGGTCCATCTTTATGAGTCGGTTGGATTTCGGCATGTGCCGCCGGAGAAGCTGCCGCCGATGCCTTATACGCGTGCGGATGTGTTTATGGAGTTTCCGCTTTGATGGCGGAGTTTGTTCTATTGGACCCGGTAAGTTATGGGGCCAATAGAACGCAGAGCTCGGAAGACGCAATCGACCGTACCGCTACCAATAGATCGCCCCTTCAGATGGGATGAGACGGCTGGTCTCGGGGGAGAAGCTAAGCTTTCCCAAC
>NZ_LMUH01000015.1 GCF_009766105.1 Granulicella sp. S156
AGGTGGAGTTGCTTTCGAAAAAAACACAACCTTCTCCAACTTACAGCCTACCGTTGCATTAAGGAATAAGATGCTCCTCCGGTTTCTTCCGTTGGAGCTTGTAGCTTTCTTCCTGCACTGCGTCTTCGATTTATTCGTTCGGGCTGACGGCCTTACTCTGCAACGCCCTCAAACATATCCGTCGACTGCCGCGCTGGCTGCGGCACCGGCGACGCGATGAGCGTGTACCGCTCCTCATGTCCATGCTCGTCGAAGACCGGCTTGGTGCGCTCCATCAGCGGAGCCTGCGAGGTGTGGGCGCGGAAGGCCTCCAGCTTACGGTCGAAGACAGAGTTGATGTCCAGCGTGAGCGTCCACGGCGCGGGCAGGGGTGGCTGGCGGTAGGGCAGAAAATAACTCGTCGTCAGGTGATAGAGCCGCTGCGGTTGATAGAGCTCACCGAGTTCGAGGTAGCGTTTGGGAGAGCCTGCCCAGTGGAATGCGGCGGTCGTGGCAGCCGAGACCACCGTGTGGTCGGGATGTGTGTTCAGAGCGCCGTCGCTGCCGAAGGTAAGAACCACCTGCGGCCGGAAGCTGCGAATGCGAGTGACGAGCTTTCCGGCAAGCTCCGAGAGGTTCGCGAACTCGAGTTGCGCATCCTGGTAGTCGAGAAGCTCATAATGCGCGACCCCGAGTATCTTGCAGGAGGCGACGAACTCCGCACGCCGCATCTCGCCGAGCTCCTTGCCACTGGTGGCGGAGCCGCGGTAGGTCGCAGCTTGTCCATCGGTAAGGCAGATGACGCTTATTTCGACACCGCGATCGGCTGCAAGAGCAAGCGCTCCGCCGAAGGCAAAGCACTCATCGTCAGGATGTGCGACTACGCACAGAAGCCTCAGGCTCACGCTGTCTCCTGGTAAAGAACGTCGTTATCGAAGTCGTTGTTGTCGGGAAACAACTCGCCGGATTCGGGGATGGTTTTTGTCACGCAGACCGCTGCAACCGGGGCGAAGCTCTGGCGGTGCAGTGCGCAGGGTCCGTGGTCCACCAGCGCCCTGCGATGCTCCGGAGTCCCGTACCCTTTGTGCGAGGCGAGGCCATACTGCGGATACGCCGCATCGAGCTCGCGCAGCAGGGCATCGCGGTACACCTTGGCGACGACCGAAGCGGCGGCGATGGAGAGGCACAGGGCATCGCCGTAGTACAGCTTGGTCTGCGCGCAGGGATGGTCGATCCGCATGGCGTCGATGATGAGGTGGTCGGGTGCTATTCCCAGGTGCTGCACGGCAATCAGCATGGCCATACGCGAAGCCTGGTAGATGTTCACGCGGTCGATGGTAGCGGCATCGACTTCGGCGACCGCGACGGCTACCGCCATGGAACGGATCTTCAGGTCGAGCCGCTCACGGTCTTCGCGTGTAAGCTGCTTGGAATCCTTGAGGCCCATCTTCGCGAGCACGCTGGTCTTCTCGGGCAGGATCACCGCCGCCGCGACGACCGGACCGAACAGCGCGCCGCGACCCACTTCGTCAACGCCCGCAATCGACCGGAATCCCTGATAACGCAAGGCTTGTTCCGGAGCGTCGCTGCACACTAGCTGCTTCAGCATCTGCTGTTTCGCGGTGGCTTTGGTGACGCCGAGTTGAACAGGAATGTGAAAAGAAGCCGCCATCGTTGTTTTCGAGTTTAGCGGATTTCACGGTGTATTCGGTCTGCAAATGAAAAGCGGCGACCCGAAGGCCGCCACTTTTGCTGGAAGTGTAGAGAAAAATCTTACTTAGCGCGCTCAACCTCGCGCAGACGAGCAGCCTTGCCGCGCAGACCGCGCAGGTAGAACAGCTTCGAGCGGCGAACCTGGTAGGAGCGAATCTTTTCGACCTTGTCGACGACCTTCGAGTTGTACGGGAAGATGCGCTCGACGCCCTGGCCGAAGCTCATCTTGCGAACGGTAAAGGAGCCCTGCGGACCCTTTTTGACGGCGATGACCATGCCCTCGAACGCCTGAAGACGCTCTTTGTCGCCTTCCTTGATCTTGACCTGCACGCGAACGGTGTCGCCGGCAGCAAATTCGGGGAGGTCGGTGCGCTGGAGCTTATCAGCCAGCTTCTGCATAATCGGATGGATAGACATGATGTGATTCCTTCGTAAAGTCGCAGGATTCAGTTTACACGAAACGTTCGCTTTTGCAGAAGGAAATCCACAGGCAAACAGCACGTCTAGAGGTATGCCATCAGTAAGTGTGGCAAAACGTGGCAGGGATGATGTGTGCAGTTTGGTTTGTAGTTTGTGCGAATATCGCCCAATCTTGTTAGTGAGCCATGAACAGGTTATTCGAAAGCCGCCGCCGTCTGCAGTTCATTGTGAACTGCGTAGCCCGAGGGGATAGCAAAGATGCTGGGATCAGGTTCGTCGCGCGATAGCACGTTGAGATGAATGTCGACAGTACCCTCGCTCGGATCTTTTCGAGTGACAGTGAGGTTGGTTTGCAGATCGGGTGAGTACCAGAACTCTCGCGACAGGGTAATCTCCTTGTCGTTTCCTACGGTTCCCGGCGAGATGGTGGTGATCTCGCGGGTTCCAGTCGTCGGGAGACCGCCGATCGACTGTTGTCCGAGATCCTCTCTTGCCAGGAAACGCTTGCCTTTATCAAAGGCACCGGTTGGCTGCATTCGATAAGAAAACTGCGGATGGTAGTTGGTGACCGTGCATTGTCGAGTCGCGAGAGTGCAGATGGTGCGCGTATGGCTTATGGGATCGAAAACGGTGAACTCGTAGAGCGTCTTCTGCGGATCGACATCCGCTGTCGCAAAGGAATGCCGTTCGCGATACAGCCGTCCCTGACTATCCCGTACAACCTTGGCTGTCAGGGAGGTTGTGATGGTGCCTCCTCCCTCGATCACGCGAGTCCGAACGATGGTGTCCGTTCCCGAGAACGGGCGGTTGGGATAGGGAAGTACATCAATACCCGGGGTAGTGGATCGCGTGCTCCCGTCGGGTCCGCGGGTGGGCGCACTTTGCGCCTGCAGGGATGAGGCACAGGTGGCAAGAGCTACAACAAGCAGTGTTGCGATCTGTCGCATGAGACGACCTCTAGTAGCTGACGAGCAAAGTGTAGCAGCGAGCCGATGAGGCTTCAAATACATTCTTCCAGTTTTGTTGAAGTTAGAAAGGCGATAGCCCAAAGCCCTGGCGAATCCGTTACTTCAAGCTGACACTTTCTGCATCTTTGCGTCGGACGCTGGAAGTGGGTGCGCAGGTGGAGTAGCTTGACGGTTTTGGATCGCTGGATTTGAGATCGTCCGCACTAAACCCGTAGCTGCGCATCGCATAACAGGGCCGATCGTTCTGAGCCAGCATAAGTTGCTTCTGCAGTTCGTTCTGGGCGGCCAGGGTAAGCTGCTTCTGCAGTATCGATGACAGGTAGAGCTGAGTCTCCTGCGTCGTTCCGGAGGCACTCTCGACAAGTGCGGGAATGTGGGTGAGTGCCGGAATTTGGAGGGAAGAGGTGGCGTGTGCGCCTGCGATTGGTTGCGAAGGATTCGGGTTGACGACACCAGACTGGGCCGCAGCGCTCGCTGCACACGCCAGACCGAAAAGGCAGAGAGGCAAGAGCCGGGGCAGTGGCATAACGATGTCCTCTGGCGAAATTTTAGGTCTGGTGGCTGGTACGTGTCCAGTTTGCATGGCTAGGCTCCCATGGTTTGGCTTGCATAGCCTGGCGAGACAGAGGCAGAATTTCAGCACCTTCAAAACCTTTTACTTCGGCGTAGATGTCTTCGCTGGAGCTTCAGTGATCGTTTCACCATGGGCGTAACAATCCGCAACAACGGACTTCCAGAATGCACGTGTAACCAGATGGTCTCCGTACACCTGATCTTCTCTTTCTACCGTATCTTTTTCCCATCCCAGATCATGCGCTGGAATCGTAAGGGAAAAATCAGGGGTCTCCTCCATAGTTCCAGGCCAGAAGATTAAACGATTTCCTTCTTTCCAATACACATAAGCAATGGCTGTTCCTTCGGGAGACTGTGGGGAACTTTTCTGAGAATAGCCAACAAAACAGAGGTGATTTACCACCTGCGAACGATGGTGATACGCGAGGTAATACCTGACGGCACGCCTGGGATGAACAAAATTCTTGTGCGTAAGAACATGAAAGCGTCCATCTGGCGTCCATCCCAATTGGGGGTAGCTATCTTCCGCTTGCATCGGAAGGCAAAGTGCCGCGCAAATCAAAACGACACTTATGGACCTCTTCACCGTTGCCTCCTGTAAATATGCGCACTAAATCAAGCTGAGTCTCGCAGGGCAATCAACTGGCGGTGTAGCCGAGACCGGCGAGGAATTCGCGGTCGTCGTCGGAAAGATCGGCATCCGTGAAGAGGTCGGGGCGGTTCGCGAATGTCTTGGCGAGTTGGGCTCGCCTGCGCCACTTGCGGATGACGCTGTGGTCTCCGTTACCGAGCACCTCGGGGATTGCTACTCCGCGAAACTCCGCCGGACGTGTGTAGTGCGGGTAGTCGAGCAGGCCTCCGGCACCGTGCGTGGAGCGGGGAACTCCGTCTTCGGTCATGGTGTCGGCAGGTTCGTCGCCCTCACCAAAGCTCTCGTATTTGGAGGAGTCAGCGTGGCCCAGTACGCCGGGCAACAGGCGCACGACAGCGTCGACGATGACCGCCGCGCCGAGTTCTCCGCCGGAGAGCACGTAGTCGCCGATGGAGAATTCGTCATCGCAGAGCAACTGACTGACGCGCTCGTCCACCCCCTCATAGCGGCCGCAGATCAGCACAACACGATCCAGCGTTGCGAGACGGCGGGCAGTGGCCTGGGTGAAGCGCTTGCCCTGTGCGGAGAGCAGAATGACAGACTCCCGAGCCGTATCTCGCTCCGGCTTCGCTGCGATGCCTAGCGACTCCACGCACTCGAAGATGGGCTGCGCTTTGAGTACCATACCCTCGCCGCCCCCGAAGGGGCGGTCGTCCACGGTGCGATGGCGGTCATAGGTGAAGCTGCGGAGATCGTGGGTATGGGCTTCGGCCTGTCCAGAGCGCAGCGCGCGTTCCAAAATGCCATGGCCGAGGATGCCGTGGCCTGGGATACCGTTGTTCGGCGGCCCGCCAAAGAACTCCGGAAAGATGGTGACGATATCGAAGCGCATAAGAGGCAGAGTGGGGACAGTAAAGTGTAGACGGTAATGATCTGAGTGGTACAAGCCCAGCCCCAGAGGGGCGGTTCCATCAAAGCCCAGGGTGAAACCCTGGGTTATGGAGGCCTAAAGAGACAGAGCCCTTCTATGAGACGGCAGTTCAAGGTCAAGCGAAAAGTTATCCCAAGCTAGACATTATTAAGGA
>NZ_LMUH01000001.1:0-63048 GCF_009766105.1 Granulicella sp. S156
GAGCAGGCGTTCTATCTGAAGGGTGGCATTGAGGATGTTCTCGCCGCCGCCGAGAAGATGAAGGCAACGGCTTAAGGGCAGGAAACAGCAAACAGGAAGTAGGAAACAGCGAAGTATGGCGGACGTTACGAACAACTCGGGGCTGCTGACGGTACGGCTGGTGACGCCGGATCGCGTGCTGCTCGACGCGACGGCGACGGCGGTTGAGCTGCCTTCGATGTCGGGTTATCTGGAGGCGCTCTACGGCGCGGCTCCACTGCTGGCGGAACTGGGTGCGGGCGAGGTTCGTTTGCATGGCGGAACGGCCGGCGAGCAGATCTTCTTCGTGGCCTGGGGCTTCGTCGAGGTGCTGCCGGAGCGCGTGACGATTCTCGCCGAGACGGCGCTGCATCCGAACGAGATCGACCTGTCCGAAGCAGAAGCGGATCTGAAGCACTCGCAAGAGCTTTGGAACGAGGCCGGCGACGATCAGGAGAAGTACGACGAAGCCAATGCCGTTGCTCGTGTGGCCGAAGAGAAGGTCGCTAGCGCGCAGGGCAAGCACTAAAGGTAGGGAAAATAGATAAGCCACCCTGTCTGCGACGAAAGTCGCAGACAGGGTGGCTTTTCGTTTAGGCAGGGGGATCAAATTTCCGGCGGCCTACCGTTTCAACACACTGCTGAAGCCATACCCTTCTGGTTCTAGCTACAGCAGAATGTTTGCAAAGTACGTAGAGGTGGAGTCGAATTAGGACACTTCAAAGAGTGTCCTAATTGCACACCTATCCATTCCTCACACCTTATGATGGGCTTCATGTCCGGAATCAGCAATTGGCGTCTACTGACCACCGCGATGATCTGGGGCAGTGCATCTGTTTGCGCATTGGCTCAGATTGAGCTCAAGCCCGCGCAGCAGATTCATCTCCCGGTACCATCCTCGCGGGGATCGTATGCGCTATTCTCAACGTTAGATATGGATTCGCGGCAGCATTTTTCTATGCGAGTCGCTCCCGATCAAAGTCTTCTGGTTCTCGACTCAGACACGAGCGGCAAGTGGCCTCTTGTGCGACTCCAAAAGTGGTGGACGGATGCTCCAGTTACCGATGTGCTTGATGTTCCGGGCTGGAGCGGAGTCAATGCGAAACACTTGGATCGTATCCACGTGGACGTGCAGATTACGCCGGATGGCCGTTATGCGGTCGCTTTTGCTGGGGCGGTCTGGATGGGGAAATCCGACTTTCTCCTCTTTGCCCCGATGGGATATGTCGCACGCAAGCCAGACACAATAGTTACCGTCATCGATCTGGAGAAGTGGAAGATCGTTAATAGTGTTCACACAGTAGCCACGGCGGATGGGCAAATCAGCGGTGTACGAGTGGTGAACGATAAGTGGATCGTGTTGGACTTCTCCCTTGGTAGGTCTCCAGTTGGGCATCTCTTGTATCGGTATGACAGCAAGTTAATCTCAATTCCAGATCTACATCACGGGCCAGAGTGTGTGTCGGATAGGCCGTTTCGCGGCTCTCCCTTTCTATCCTTGAACGCGGTGAATGCAGCGCCTGCTGAACGACACAACGATGCAGTTTGCCAGAATATTCTTCACCCTACAGGGGTCTCCTCCGTCGCTGCTCTGGAGACACTTATCGATCGTGGGCAGGATGTCCTGCCGGAGGGAGTGCAGCAAAGCAGTCACGATTTGCAAGATACAGAGGATGATTATTTCCGGGACTGGGGCAGCTTTCCTTACTACCTGTTTTATTACGAGAACCCGCCATTTGAATCTTCCTCGCATCGATGGTACGGGCTCTATGGTTCGCAGGAGCACGATTTCTATGATCTGGCGATCTTCGATGCTGAGGGACGCAGACTGAAAACGCAAACCGTCCATCATCTTCTATGCGGCGATTCCTTGCTGGAGAAAAGGGGGGCGGCCTGCGGATGCCGCGTCGTCGATGCTTCTGAATTGGAGAACGATCTTCTTGCCCACTGTCGCACACAGAATGGCGACTATGATGGCATGGTGCGGCGTGAATGGCTCTCCGTTCTTCACACAGATGATCTTTCCGTGGCAGGCTTTATCGACCTTCCTACGAAAGCCCATCACGAAACTTTGGAAGCGATCACGCAAGGGGATGGTCGCGATTATGTCGTGACTCTGGAGTCTGGGGAAGCACTTCGCGTCTATGCAATTCCCGGCCGACCGTAAGCGGTTTTTGCAGGAAGTTCTATAGGCACCCAATGAGGTCATGCCGGCGGAGACGAGATATGCCGGGCTTTCAGCCCTTGATTTATCGTTCGATCCCTTACTGATACTACGAACAACTCGGGGCTGCTGACGGTTAGGCTGGTGACGCCGGATCGCGTGCTGCTCGACGCGACGGCGACGGCGGTTGAACTGCCCTCGATGTCGGGTTATCTGGAGGCGCTCTACGGTGCGGCTCCGCTGCTGGCGGAACTGGGTGCGGGTGAAGTTCGCCTGCATGGCGGAACGGCCGGCGAGCAGATCTTCTTCGTGGCCTGGGGCTTCGTCGAGGTGCTCCCGGAGCGCGTGACGATTCTCGCCGAGACGGCGCTGCATCCGAACGAGATCGACCTGTCCGAAGCGGAAGCGGATCTGAAGCACTCGCAAGAGCTTTGGAACGAGGCTGGCGACGATCAGGAGAAGTACGACGAGGCCAATGCTGTTGCACGCGTGGCCGAAGAGAAGGTCGCGAGCGCGCAGGGCTAGCACTAACTAAGAGTAGGGAATATATAAGCCACCCTGTTTGCGATGAAATCGCAAACAGGGTGGCTTTTTGTTTGTGCAGGGCGTGGATTTAAATTAGACGCGGCAAGTCTCCCTGTTGGCGGAGTTCAACTGGCAAATTCCCTATATGGTTGCTAGTCGTTCACTCGCACTTTCGGATTGCCGACCTGACACTTGTTGAGCTGTGAACGCAGTGGAAGCACAAGGCATACTGTATTCGAGGGAATACCTATGCGCATGTGGCAGACAATCCGCTCTTCCATCTTCAGTCGCCACAGCCATCAGCACGCTTATGCGGCAATTGTTCTCTCTGGCGGCTATGAAGAGGCTGGAGATCAAGGGCGGTTTCGGGTAGAGGCCGGCGATATTGTCTTACACGAACGCTTTGAGGCCCACATAAACCGGTTCTCGGATTCAGGAGCAGTCGTGTTTAATTTGCCTTTGCCTGTAGGGCGCTCGTTTTTGCCAGGCGTGGCGAATGTTCCGGACCTCGACTCCATTATTCAAACTGCGGAAACGGACCAAGCGCAGGCAGCAGGTTTACTGCTCTCGACGGCTACAGCGCGGAAGGCGGTATATGCGGACTGGCCGGATGAGTTAGCTGCGTCCTTAATTCAATACCCATCTCTTAGTTTGTCTCGTTGGGGCGAGATGAACGGACTCACACCGTGGGCGATATCGCGGGGTTTTATGCAGGTGTTTGGTCTCTCTCCGTCAGCATTTAGAGCAAGAGCGCGTTCACGCCAGGCGTGGAAGGCCATTGCGTCGAGCGAAGCGCCGCTGGTACAGATCGCAACTGATCTTGGTTTTTCCGACCAACCTCATATGACCCGTAGTGTGAAGCGGATGACAGGAGTGGGCCCGCAGGCATGGCGGGCGGCCGCAAATAGATTCAAGACGAATTGAACTATGACCGGTACAACAGTTGCATGGTATGTGAGCGTTTGACTCGCTGTGTTCAACGTGTGCTTGTTGTGTGTGCGCTCCTTCTGATTGGGGGTTGGACTGCTGCGGCCCAACAAGGAACAAAGATCGAATTCAATACGGTGTTGCTGACCCAGAAGAAGAACGGTTGGCAGGTCGAGTTGCTGGACCATGGCACCAGCAAATATGGTCTGCTTTCCGGCGATCTTCTGGTCAGCGTCGATCGCAATGATGCCTCTACCTTCGGCCCGCTGGTGATGGCCGCATTCATGGACAATGCGTCTGTTCGAGCATTTCCGATTATCGTGGTCCGTGGCGGGCGCCGAAGAGAGCTGGTCCTGTACACATCTGATGGGAAAGTTCCAGCGCCAAAGACGCTCGGAAAGAAGAGCTCTGTTGCCAGCGGTGCGGAGGCACCCGAATGGGACCTGCCATCCCTACAGGGGCAGATGGTCTCTTTGAAAGACCATCGAGGCAAATGGGTGCTTCTGAATTTTTGGGCCACCTGGTGCTTGCCATGCCAGGAAGAATCACCGGTCTTGAGCAAATTGGCCCTGGCTTACCCTCAGCAACTTCAAGTATTCGCTATTGCAGTGCAAGATGAGCATAAGAAGTTAGAGGACTTCGCTGCTCGAATGAAACCTGCCTATACGGTCCTTGAGTCTGGGGACCTAAAGAGTGAGGTCGCCTTCTCCTACGGCGTCAATAGCGGCATGGGGTCGGCTACAGTGCCATTTAGTGTTCTGGTCCGTCCGGACGGTACGGTCGCATATGTTCAGGGGGGCTATGAGGCCCCGTCTCCATTAGAGAAACAGATCAGTGACTTCATTACAGAGAAGTGATTAGGCCCTAAATTCCAGCCAGTGCGTTGACTCATCTCAACTTTGCGCGATTACCTAGGCGCCCCATTCATGCGCGCTCTTTGCCTATGAGTGGGCAGGCCACGCATCCGTCGCCATCCCATTCATGACAATGAATCCGTCATGAATGGGGCTCCAAGTGGTCCAGAATACGTGAGGGCCACCCGCTCTTATCGCACCCGCTTATCAAAACTATCTCTCGCTTTTTTAATCGAGTCCCAGTTGCCCCCAATCCATTGGACCAAATGTTGCATCGGGGCTAGCAGACTGAGTCCCAGGACGGTTAATTCATATTCCACTCGTGGTGGTACTTCAGGGAACACTTCGCGGGAGAGGAAGCCGTCTCGCTCCAGGTTGCGCAGTGTGGTGGTGAGCATTCGCTGAGAGATCCCGTCCACCATCCTCTGCAATTCAGAGAAGCGGGCACGATGCTTGGGTGTCCTGGCCAGCATGACGACCAGGAGGATGCTCCATTTGTCCCCGACTTTTGTCATGAACTCGCGAACCGCCTTCATCTCGTCGCTCTTACACATCAGAGCTATCGGTTCGATGGTGTTCCTTTTGCTGGTTTTTTTCATGGGTTACTTCGACCTCAGTTCCTAAGGTAAATGTGCCGTCTTCTTTTTTAGTAGCTCTCACTTCATTATGTAGGTATTGGAACGTAACCATGGAGCGCGCATGGTCAAAGATCGCTCACGGATTTGCATCGCCCTCATGCTGATCCGGCTGCCAGTGGACGCAAATGCGTCCAGTTTCACGAAGTAAAGGAGATCTAATGCGTGTCTTTCTAACCGGCGCTACCGGTCTTATCGGTTCAGCTATTGTTCCGGAGCTCATCAACGCTGGCCATCAGGTGCTCGGGTTGGCGCGAACGGATGCGGCAGCCCAATCGCTCATCGCGGCTAGGGCCGAGGTGCATCGAGGGAACCTTGAAGACGTGGAGAGCCTTCGCAGTGGGGCGGCGCAGTCGGATGGCGTTATTCATACCGCCTTCGGCCATGACTTCTCCAAATTCAAAGAAAACTCCGAGATCGAGAAGCACGCCATCGAAGCCCTGGGTGCCGCGCTTGCAGGGTCTGATCGCCCTTTGATTGTCAGTACCGGTCTCGCTCTTCCTTCGCCAACGCGCCCCGTGACGGAAGAGGTGGATGAACCGGCCGTCTTACCGTATCCCCGCGTGCCGGAACAGGTTGCTCGCGCGTTGACATCGCAAGGCGTAAACGCGACGGTAGTACGCCTTCCCCAGGTCCATAACACCGTGAAGCAAGGGCTCATCACCCTTTTAGTCGCTGTAGCCCGTGAGAAAGGCGTCTCCGCATACGTGGCGGAAGGACTCAACCGCTGGCCCGCGGCGCATGTCCTCGACGTTGCCCGCCTCTACAGGCTTGCCCTCGAGAAGCACGAGGCAGGGGCACGATATCACGCGGTCGCTGAAGAGGGTGTATCGCTCCGCGACATCGCTGAAGCCATCGGCCGGGGGCTTCAGGTGCCTGTGGTCTCCATTGCTCCGGAGGAGGCAGTCGCCCACTTTGGCTTTGTCGGCAGGTTCGCTGGCGTTGACCTTTCGGCTTCCAGCGCGATCACACAGCAACGGCTCGGATGGCACCCGACCGGGCCTGGACTGATCGAAGATCTCAACAACATGCGCTACTTTGAGGGCTAAATGGACTGCGCACCAGCGGCGACTTTCCGTCGCTGGTGCGAGGTGCCAAAGAGAACTCGGCTATTTGATTGTGTGACGGAGAGGAAGGAGAGGCAGAGAACTCTGTCCTTAAACTTTCTCCAGCACAAGATGCGTTGCGTGTTCGGACGTCTTGCGATCGGTCACGGAAAATCCAAGTGCTTTCATGTCCAAATTATGAAACAGAGACTCACCCTGGCCGAGGAGAACAGGCACCGATGCGATGTTAAGGGCATCTATCAGTCCGGCCCTCAGATACTGCCGCACCGTCGATACACCGCCGCCGATCTTAATATCTTTACTTCCGGCGGCCTTCTTCGCGCGTTCCAGTGCGTCTTCAATTCCGCCGGTAACGAAGTAGAAGGTGGTTCCACCTTTCATGACCAGTGGCTCACGCTCAAAGTGCGTGAGTACGAACGTCGGCGCATGATACGGCGGATCGTCGCCCCACCAGCCCTTCCATGAATCGTCCGGCCATGCGCCACGCACGGGGCCGAACATGTTGCGGCCAAGGATGAAGGCACCAAAGTTGTCCATCGCCCGATGAGCAAATTCGTCGTCCATGTCCCCGACAGTTCCTCCCTCTATCCCATGCATGGAGCAGAAGGTCTTCGTATGAAAGAACCACTGAAAGAGTTCCGTCCCTCGCTTGCCGAGTGGATCCTGCAGACTCTGCTCGATACCAGCGCTGAAACCATCCAACGAAACACCAAATCCTGCGACACGAACTTTTGACATCTGGCTATTTCCTCCCTGATTCTTGTGCTGACTTTTGCTCCGGGCCGGTGCTGAATCTGGCCGGAGCTGCATCTATTGGGGGATCTGTTTTCCCCCTCGCAGCGCGATCTCCCTCATCATTTCATTTAAATCTGCGGCCGGTCGTATCTCCACGGCCATATTTCAAACCCTCACCTGGGGATATGCTCCGGGGCTATGCAATTCTCGACCGAGTTATGACACGATAAAGTCCGTGTTACGCTGGGCTGGTCCCAAAACAGTATTGAGTTGTTGGCGTGAAAATCCAGGAAAAGGATAGACGGAATCGTGATCAACAGGCGGAGATTCATCGAAGGCTCCTTGGCCCTTACTGCAAGTGCGGTGTTACTCGAGCGTGCGTCCAGCGCGCAAGCTGTACCAACTTCTCAAGAGAGCTTGTTGTCGCGCATGACGTGGCTCAACGAACCTGCTTCTACAAAGATTACCGGCGGACAGATTCTGGTTCGCAGCCGTGCCAAGACGGACTTCTGGCAAAAGACGTTCGATGGCTATGTTGCCGATAGTGGGCACTTCGATCACCTTTCTGTGCCCGGCGAGTTCACGTTCACAGGCTGCATCAATGGCAAGTATGCGACCCAGTACGATCAGGCTGGACTGATGGTCAGGCTGGATAGCGAAAACTGGATGAGGTGCGGTACTGAGTTCATCGATGGAAAGCGGTTTGCGAGCGTTGTGTTTACACGCACTTATTCAGACGGGTCGACGTTGCCGGATCTGTCTGAGACAGAACCTATCTGGTGGCGGGTGATTCGCAAGGCAAATTCCATTGAGACGCTCTGCTCGCTGAAGGGCGATACCTTCACCTCTGTTCGTATGGGATATTTCCCGCCGAATCGGCCGGTAGAGGTGGGGATCATGTGTGCGGCTCCCAGCGGTACGGGATTTGACGCTACTTTCAAGGATTTGAAGCTGGAAACCGCCTCGAAATAGAATGTCTGACCGAAGGGAATGAAGCGGACATGGAAATCGACGAATGAGTCGAACGGTTGTTGGCGGGGATCGTGCCGCCCTCCGGGGTTAGTGTCCTGCCTCTTCTGGGGCCGGCGTCAGTGGTTTCGCGATCTCATCCAGATAATCGGGCGTACCACCCACCCGCACTAACGAGGGATATCGCTCCCCGTCGTGATAATCGATAGGCACTGTTATCACATGCGTGTCGTTCTGCACGATCAGCTCCATTGGTCCCGCCGCTGTCTTGCTCTTCCGCACCGCCGCCCGTAGTACATCGCCCGAATAAAGCAACCCATTGACCGCCAGGATCTTCTCACCCGGAGCCAGCCGCGCCTTGTCCCCAGGGGCGCCTACTCGCACGTCGGTGATCCCACCTTGGGCATCCAGCTGAAGCCCCAGCGAATACCAGACATTCACTCCTGCCGACCCGGACCACAGCGACATTGCGGTCTCATAGTACTCGTTCAGCTTCTCCGTGTAGACCAGCTTGTATCCGCCCTGCTCGATCCCCTCCACATTGACATGCGGCTGCACCCGATACACGCGCTCCCGAAGGAACTTCGCCCAGTCGTAGGGCGCAACCTGATTCAGATCGTTCACTAACTCTTCGAGTTCATACGGAACAATTTGCGGCGGTGTGCTGCCTTTGCCAGCCAGGAAGATGGCCAGAAAATCGTGCAGGTTCTTCTGGTCGTTCGTCAGCTTGCGAATCGTTGTGTCCACATCCAGCCAAATCAGGTCTCCCTCCTCGTAGTAATCCGCGCCGCGCCGCCAACTCGACCACGCTGAACCACCCTGCAAGCCAGAGATCCCAACCGCTGTATCCTCCGTGCTACGCCAGACCCGTCCCGACATAGAATCCTGCATCGCCGCAATCGAGGCCAGATAGTCTCGATACTGCTCCGGGGTCAAGAATCCGCAACGTGCTCCCAGCACATTTCCGAGATAATCTGTCAGCCCTTCGTACACCCATAGCAGTTCGCCTTTCATGGGCGTCGCGTAGTCCGCGGTCGCCAGCCCTGCTGGCCGTCGATACTTTCCGTTCCATGAGTGCGTGTACTCGTGCGACAGCACCGGGCCGCCGCTCTCCAGAGCTTGGTCCGTCTTGAGCGCTCCGTTCGGCAGCGAATCGTCCGACGACTCATGATGCTCCAGCCCCCCGTAAGGTTGATTCTTAGTCAGTGTCAGCAGGAAATGGTAGCTCTCATAGTGCGTCGAACTGTACATTGCTCTAGCTTCTGTCACCAGATGTTTCAGATCCGCCACCACGCTCGGCCGCAGCTCCACGTCTTCCGGCGTATCGCCAGCCACATCAAGAAACACGGGTTTCGCCGCCCCCGAGTTCGCTGCTTCGGGGTTCAGCGCGTACTCATGAAAGTTGATACCGGTCATAACTGGCGAGTCCTCCAGCGTTTCCACTGTGGTTGCCGCAAAGTGCATGGTTCCACCCGTTGGGTGTTTGGGGTCGTACGGAGAGATTGGCTTGAGTGAGGTGCCAACCCCCCATCCCGCAGGCACAGTCACTGACGGCTGGATCGCAATCTGCCGCACCGGCACGCCTGCCGGATACAACATCAGGTCCTCCCATTCCAGCATTGCCAGTTCATTCGTCGACTTGATATTCGCGATAAAGTCCAGATGGGCGTGCAGCGTTGTCACGCCGGCCGGCACGGTCAGGTGAAACTGGTACAGATCCACCTCGTCGCGCTGCCACTCGATCGTCTGCCCATTCGCCGTGAACACGATGCCCGTGATGTCATTGTCGACGTTCTTTGGCGCGTGATGACCCGGAATCCACTTCGCCTCGGTCACCACGAGCGGACCTGCATGCACGGGCAGATCGATCTCCGCATGGAACAGCTTGCGGGGAGCATCGGTAAGATCAGCTGTGATCTGAATCGGTGCTTGTTGGGAGAAGGCTGAAACAGAACTGAGAAGAAGAGTCAGGAAAAACAGAAGGCTCCGCACCATGTGACGACCTCTGTGGAGAAGTGTGTTCTGGCGGTTCCCCGCAAGTGTAGCATCGTGTCCCGCAAGCTGCGGAGTACAGCAACTACACGTTGAGTTGCAAGTGAGCGCTACACTTAAGGGTGCGCATGGTTACCCCGGCAATTGTGATTGCGGCTGTTTTTACGCTGGTGCCTTTTCTGGCGGCGGCCTTCTTTTCAGGCAAGCTGACGGCTAAGATGAAGGCGCTCCCGACGTGGCTGCAACTCGTCGCGCCCGCTGGGCTGTCTCTTTCGTATGTGCTGGTCGCATGGTCCGCTCGAGTCTTCCGGTGGGGTTGGTTCGCGGTGTATGTTTTGATTCCGGTTGCGGTCTCGTGGCTGCTATATGAGGGCCGCCGCCACGATCCTGGTCGAAGAGGCAACTGGAGAGACTATGTGGTTCTCTTCAGCCTGGGGCTTGCTGTCGATCTGCGCTGGCTGGAACACGCGTGGCCGGCTCATCTTGCCGTCTTCAGTAAGATGCTTCTTCTGAATGCCGGCATCTGGGGCTTCCTCGTCGTGCGACAACTGGATGGCGTTGGTTTCGATCTTCGCCTGCGCCGCAGCGATTTTGGCGTTGGCCTAAGAGAACTGGCGATCTATGCGCCGCTGGCAGCCCTGCTTGGACTGCGCCTCGGTTTTCTGCATCTGCATCTATCCGTGGCAGCGATGTTGAAGCTGCCGCTCACCTTGTTCTTCACTTTCTTCTTTATTGCTGTTCCCGAGGAGCTCTTCTTTCGCGGGTGGATGCAAAACCTCATGGAGCGGCGTGTTGGACGGTATCCTGCTCTGTTTCTGACCTCAGTCCTCTTTGGGCTTTCCCATTTCAACAAGCGTGCTCTCCACTTCAACTGGCGATACGTGCTGCTGGCAGCGCTGGCCGGAATCTTCTATGGCCGAGCCTGGCGTCAAGAGCGGCGTGTTGGCGCATCAGCTATTACGCATGCGGGCGTCGATGCCATATGGTCGACCTGGTTGCGCTGATGGTAGCGATGGGGATGATAGCGCAGATATCCGAGGCCCACGCGCATATTGTGGGTCACCTGCCCAGGTACGGTCGTCGCAATGCAGATGCCCAGGATGGCGTGCGTCAGGGCCAGGGGATAGAGGTTACGGTAGTGCAGAAAGAGCAGGCAGGACGCAAGCCCCCAAAGCAGCGTTGCCGGCGTCAGAATGGGGTTCGGCAGGTGCGCGAGAGCGAAGATCGTTGCGGTCGCCAGTACCGCCGCGAGTTTTCCGGGCAGAAGCCGCAAGAGCCGTTGCAGGGAAAAAACAAGCAGCAGTAGCTGTTGTACAAAGGACCATATCGCGTAGCCGATGTAGGTTTTGAAAAACAGCCAGGGAGTATCCGGCACGTGCAGCGTTCCGAGCTGCCATGAGATAACCACAGCGACGGCTGCCATCAGCAGGGCTATGCCCACGATCCAAAGGGGCCGGAGCAGGTTGGCCGTATGCAGGCCCATCTTTTTCCAGCCGTCGAACGACAGCCAACTTACCACCAGGATCCAGAGAACGGGCAACCAGTAAAGCGCTCTCTGCCAAGGGCGGGGCGTCCAGATGACCAGCAGGATGAGCACGTATCCAACACAGAGCTCCATGAGATCGAGACGTCTGCGTTCTGCGGTCGCCGTAGTGGACACTTCGTCTGTCATGCAGGTTCACCCGTTCTAAGTCTCAGCCAGAAACGCCTCTACCAAAGCCTTCCACTCTGCCTCTAGAGTTGTTTGACGGTAATTACTCGAGCGCTGGTACCAATAATCTGCGTTCCAGGCAGAACCTTCCTTGCGATGAAGGTAAGCGTGGACAGCCATGCCCTCTTTGGTTTCCAGTTCATCGACCAGAGCATGGGCCTTTGCCCAATCTCCCTTTGCATCCCACCATAGAGCCGTAAGTGGAACGGACAGGCCGCGCCTGGGGGCTTCGTCTGCGAGCGACTTTGTGAATTGTTCGGAGTTCATTTGCGATCCTTCTGTGCGACGAACGGCTCAATCATACCGCCGGGCAAGCAGGAGGAAAATCTTTAACGCAGAGTGTTGCGGAGGAACGCGAGTATGGCGGCGTTGAAGAGTTCAGGCCTCTGCAGTGGGGCGAAGTGGCTTACGTTGTCTAGGGTGATCAAGTGCGCGTTTGGAAGGCTTTGAGCAAGATACTCCGCGTGTTCGCGTTTGATGAATTCATCGTGCTCGCTTTGTACGATTGCGACAGGCACGCTGATCTTCGCGAGGTCGTGTGTGGAGTAGTTGGGTTGCGTCTGCTGCATCAGCGTGACATCAGCGACGAAGTCCTGGAAGCGCTCTGGCGTAGCCGATAGCTGGGCATAGTCTTTTACGTGTCGAGCGAAACACCGGTCCAGCGTTGGAGTGGCTGCAAAGGGCTTTACGCCGCTTGGGTCCATGTTGCAGGCAAAGAAGAACACGCCTGCGACGCGTGAGGGGACTTTTGCAGCCAGGACCAGAGCGGTACAGGCACCGTCGCTCCACCCCACCAGGCTGACTCTTTCAAGATGCAAGGCGTCCATCACTGCCAGAACGTCGGACGCCATTAGCTCATACGAGAACGGTTGTGTGTCGCGAGTGCTGCGGCCATGGCCACGGCTATCGATCAAAACGACACGATAGCCGCTGTGTATCAATGCTGGAACCTGGTAGCCCCAATTGCCGCTGTGGCCGAGGCCTCCATGCAGCAGGAACACGGGTAAGCCAGAACCGTAGGTGCTGTACCAGATCCGAGCTCCCGCGTGTTCGAGGTAGCCTTGATTCTCTGCGACCGGCAAGGGAGCTGCGCCGTCCGTCTCGAACTTCTTGAGTTCGTCATCGTACATGTCTGTTTTGATTTTCCTCGATCAGTTACGACCGCTTCAGCATAGCTCATGCTAAATGCGCTTTGAATGGGCAGTGGTAGTTTCTCCAGGGCAGGGGACTAACTCGAGACCAAGGCGCGCGGTATGTTGCGTACAGGGATTCTGGAAGCTTTCATTAGTCTGACCGCGACTGATTCTACTCAGACAAGCGGTTTTCTAGAGGATAAAACGTAATTTCTGCTTGCAAGGGTCGGCCTTGTTGGAGTAGGGTTGTGCGGCTTCACGAAACAGAGAAATAAATAGCCTGAAAAAGCTCAAGTACCTACTATTCATCCGGGTGAACGTGACCCGCTAGAAGCGCCGCCCTGTCGTCGGGCTGCCTCTATGGTCCCGTATCCAAAACGCACGTCAAACCGGCTTCAACACAGGAGGAACCAACATGAACCGCATCGTCATCCGCATTGGCCTTGCCCTCGGCGCAATTTTCTTCGCTAATATCTCCGCCAAGGCCCAACTCAACCCTGATGTCCCTCCCGGCGGCAACTTCGATCTGAGCTACTGGAATCTCCAGCTCCCCACCGGTTCTGCCGGCGACCCCAACACCATCTACAGCTCCCAGTTGGTGGGTGACAGCGGCTATGAGAACTACTCCTATTTCTTTACTGAAAGCGGCGACGGCGCCATGGTCATGAAGGTTCCTGGCAGCCCCGATGACACCGGCTGTGTTACCACCCCCAACTCCACCCACTGCCGCACCGAGTTGGCTGAAACCTCCAGCTGGAGTCCCAACAACGAGCCCAATCGGATGTACGCGACTCTCTACGTCACCGAAGCCGACCCGACCAATTATGGCACCGTCATCGGCCAGATCCATATAGACGCCAGCGTCTCCACCAAGCCAGTTTGCGAGCTGTATTACAACCAGAACGGTGACATCACAATCGGCGTAGAACAAACGACCTCAGGCGATGACGAGGTCTTTACACCTCTCACCAACGTCCCCGTAGGCACCACCTTCTCCTACGAGCTCAAGTATGAGAGCAACACGCTCGTAGTCAATATCAACGGCACCTGGTGGACCCTCGACACCTACTCCCTCGACGCCCCGCTCAGTTATTTCAAGGCCGGCAACTACAACCAGAGCACCGACTCCCAGAGCGGCCCCTCCGACGTTCACTTCCTCTCCCTCTCGATCGTCCACTAAAGACAGCAGGGCAATAAGCGTAAGCCACCACTCGGGCACCCCACCCTTGAGCGAGTTCTCGCACAGGGTGGGGCGTCGTTTGTGATGATGACAAGAGGCTGGGTTAGGCCAACTGCGTCTTGCGCAGGTGCTTCCTGGATTTTTTGAGGCTCTTCACCACAGCCTTGCTGATGACCTTCGTCACATTCAGGCTGTCGCTGTCGGAGCCCTCGGACTTCTTCATGTCTTCATCGAAGATAGGCGTTCCGTCTTGTGTGGACACCGTCAGGTGGAAGGTAAGCTTTGTCGTCCCCACGAAGTGTCCCAATGGTCCCACAGACGCGCGGACTGCCTGATCGCCCTTGTTGAAGGCTATGGCCCGCACTTTGATGCGGAACTCCGCGCAGTTTCCTTCTGAACTTCGGTCTCCGGCGCGGTAAACATTCAGGATGGTCTTCTCGGACTTCAGCTGTTGCACGAGACGCTCATAGAGAAGGACACGGTCCTCCGGTGGAAACTCAGATTGAAGGCCTGTCTCAATCTCTTCCACTCGGACGGTATTTTCCTGCACCTTCCATGTTGGGCAAACAGCGGGTGCCGAAATGGCGGAGACGTGGGTGGTGGCGGGAAGAACATCGAGTTCGTCCAAGGCTGTGGCGATGTCTTCGGAGTCGAGTACAAAGACGGCGCCATGATATTCGCCTGAATTATCCAGGAATTCGAGGGTCAGCAGACCAACCTTCTTATGGGTAACGGCACCAAGGGCCAAACCGCCGCCGTAGGGAATGAGCATGCGCGCGATCTGGCCTGCCGTGCCTCCAGTTTCAACGCGTTCGTCACCACTTGAGGCTTCGATGATGCGTTGATGCGGGATCTCGGCGAACCCTTGCTCCGTGGTGAAACGCAGATTCCGTCCGTTGAAAGAAAGCGTTCCCACGGAGTTAGGCTCTATCCCGGGTAAACCGATGAGAGCTTTTACTGACGTGATTTTTCTGGGCGGTGGTTGGTCGAGAGCGGCGATGCCTTTCGTTTGAGCCTGCAGCGAAGTGCCAGTGAAAAGAATGAGCGCGGCGGCCTGCAAGGTTGAACATCCTACGATATTTCTGAATCGATACAGCATGGGTGGTCCCTTCCCGAACTTCAATATTTTGAATGTATCATCTTTTTGGTAGTCACTGTCATTTACTAGTTGCTTCCTTTTTAGGCTACAATGCTTTCCATGGGTCTAAGAGAGAAGAAAGCTCAACGAAACCGCGACCGCATCATTGCTGAAGCAATGGCGCTTTTTGGCGGTAGCGGTATTGGCTACGAATCGACGACGATGGAAGTGATTGCCGAGGCGGCGGATATCAGTCCATCCACGCTCTATCGCTACTTTCCGACCAAGGATTCGATTGTTCTGGCCAGCTTGATGAGGAACACTGCCAAATTCTCTGAGGTGTTCGCACAACGCGTTAAAGAATTACCGGTGGAGCGCGCCTTAGCCGAGGCGATCTTCGCCGTGCTCGCGGTCGAAGACGCAGAGCCGAAACATGCTTTGATGGTTCGCTCGATTCTTAGCCAATCGCCCGTAGCGCGGGCTCGCCTGTGGGACTATCTGGGGGAACTGCAGTTTCAACTGACCCGGCAACTCGCGGAATGTCTGGGAAAGAAGCCAGATGACCTGAGTATTAATCTGACGGCCCGGATAGCGCTCGAAGTTCTCATGGCAGCTGCCGATATCTGGCGCGACAGCAAGGGGAAAGTCTCTTCACGGGGGACTGCAGCGCAGTTTATGCGGCTGCTGAGGGAGGGAGTTGTCCTATTTCCAGATGCTGGTACAGAGGATGTCTCTAAAGGGGCAGTTTTGAAAAAGTCCACAAAGAAGAGCCCTGTACGGAAGATCGAAAGCAGACTCCGGTCGAGATGACAATTCTGGGGTAATTCATCTGGGGTAGTTTATTCCTGCATCACCCTATCGATGAACCCGCTACAAGTAGGGCCACTTGTCGCATCCTATAGAAAGACGAGGACCTGAAGGTTCGATGGCTTTCTTTGTAGAACTTGCGACCTTGGCGGAGAAGCTTGCTCAGGAGAGCAGTCGCCTGAAGAAGCGTGCGGCGATTGCCGAGGCGATTGCGTCTTTGCATACGGCTGCTCCGGAAAGTGACGATGCTGGCCGGTTCGCGCTGTATCTGGCGGGACAGCCGTTTGCGGAAAACGATGCGCACAAGCTGAATGCGGGTGGTGCGTTGCTTAGCCGCGCGGTGCTGACGATTTCGGGAGCTAGTCAGGCTGGGCTCACGACGGCCTATCGGCTGCATGGAGATCTGGGCGCTGCCGCGCATGATTTGTTTGTGGCTCGTCCTGGTAAAGCACAGCCAGTAGCTGGGCTGACACTCGACGATGTGACAGAGGTCTTTGCCGCGATGGCTGTGGCGCGTACGACGGCTTCGCGGTCGTCGCTGGTGGAAGGGTTGCTGTCGCGCGCTACGGCGCTCGAGGCCAAGTATCTGTTGAAGCTGATGCTCGGCGATATGAGGATCGGCGTGAAGCAATCGTTGATAGAGGAGGCGATCGCTGTGGCGTCCGGTACGGATGTCGCCGCGGTGCGCCACGCCGTCATGCTGGAGGCGGACCTTGTGCATGCCGTGGGGCGAGCCTTTGCTGGAACGCTGGCGGAGGCACGCATGAGCTTGTTTCATCCGCTGGGGTTCATGCTGGCGTCGCCGGTGGAGACCGCGGAGGCTGCGGTGGAGCGGTTTACAGAAGCCCCTGTGAAGGAGAAGCCCACAAAGGTTGTGAAGCCGAAGAAAGCCCGCAGGAAGGGTACTGGCGAGGACTTCGTCGATCTTGGACTTGTGCAGGAGGTGGTCGCAAAGGAAGCTGCGGAAGAAGGGCTCGCGGAAGATGCGGAGATCGAAGCCTCGAGTGTTGTCGAGAAGAAAATGGAGTCGTCTCCGCTTGCCTTCCTGGAAGACAAGTACGACGGTATGCGGGCGCAGGTGCATTGCGGCGATCCATCGCAGCCGGGGCGCGTTGCGATCTATTCGCGAAACCGTGAGGACATTACACAGAGTTTTCCGGATCTTGCCGAAGCCTTTGCGGCTGTCGATGAGCCTTTGATTCTGGATGGAGAGATTCTTGGCTGGGACTATGGGAAGATGCAGGCGCTGCCGTTCGCGGTGATGGGACAGAGGATCGGTCGCAAGGTCGTGAGCAATGAGGTGCGACTGCAGATCCCGGTTGTCTTCATGGCCTTCGATCTGCTCTTTGCGCAGGATGAGCTTTTATTGCCGCTTCCACTCACCAAGAGACGTGCGCTTCTGGAAAGGGTTGTGGAGAGGTGGAGAGAGCGTGTGGTTTCGCCACTTACAACGGACTCCGCACGCAAGACGGCACAGGGCAGCCTGTTTGTGGAGACGACTCCGAAGGCTGAGCAAAAGGCACGATTCATACTTTCTCCCTCTCAGCCTGTGACGGATGCTGCTGCTATCGATCAAGCGTATTGCGATGCTCGCGCACGCGCGAATGAAGGGGTAATGTTGAAGCGCGCCGACTCAGCGTATCTGCCGGGGCGGCGTGGGCTGGCATGGGTGAAGCTGAAGCGCGAGCTGGCGACGTTGGATGTGGTCATTACGGGCGCTGAATTTGGGCACGGGAAGCGTGCAGGTCTGCTCTCCGATTACACCTTTGCGGTGCGAGGTAAGGCTGGCCAACTGCTGAACGTTGGCAAGGCGTACTCCGGTTTAACCGATGCGGAGATCCTGGAGATGACGGAGTGGCTCAAGGCCCATACGCTTGAAGACCAGGGATACTTTCGAACCGTCGAGCCGCAGATTGTGCTGGAGGTTGCGTTCAACAACATCATGCGGTCAACGCGTCATGCGTCCGGCTTTGCGCTGCGGTTTCCACGTATCCTGCATATCCGTCGCGACAAGCCGGTAAGCGAGATCGATACGCTGGAGCAGGTGGAAGCGGTGTATCAGACGCAGCCTGATCGGCCGGATGAAGAGTCTGCAGAATAGCGGCCGGAGGACTAAAGAATTAACATAGGCCAAGATTTGGAATGCGAGGATTGAGCATGAAGGAACACCTTCCCGAAGTCATCACGCTGAAGGCAGAGTCTTCGACACATCTTGGATACGACAATCATCCGATTACCGCTATCAATGATCATGTCGTTCGGATTGCCACGATGACTGAACCCTATCACTGGCACTTTCATCCAAACTCTGACGAGACATTTCTGGTGATTGAAGGGCGGCTTTTGATCGAGTTTGAGAGCGGATCGCGCGAACTTGATCCTGGCCAGATGCTTACGATTCCTCGCGGAGTCCGCCATCGGACACGCCCGGTTGGTGCGCGATCCGTGAACATTACCTTCGAATTGGCACAGTCTGAAACCGTTGCCGCCTGACGGATCGGAATGACGCAAATGGATAGAAAGCTAGATTGTTGTTTGAAACGACGTAAGATTTATGCCAATGAAATATTCACTTGAATAGGCTGAAATTATGTCATCTATGGATCGTCGCCACTTTCTTTCGCTTCTCGGGGCTGCTGGAACAGCAGCTACACTTGGCAACGCGTCGTTCGCTCATGCCGAGTTGGTGCCTGCTCCCGCGCCGCAGGACTTCGACTTCATCTTTATGACGGACACGCATCTGCAGCCCGAACTGGATGCCGCTAAGGGCTGTGACATGGCCTTCAAGAAGATGCGGACGCTCAAGGCTGACTTCGCGATCCAGGGCGGCGACCATATCTTCGACGGACTGGCTGTGCCCAAAGATCGTTCGATCAGTCTCTTCGATCTCTATGACAAAACCCAGCAGGACCTGAGCCTGAAGGTCTATCACACCATCGGCAACCACGATTGCCTTGGCATCTATGCTCAGAGCGGTGTGGAGCCGACTGATCCGCTCTACGGCAAGAAGTACTACGAGGAGCACATCAGCAAGCTGTACTACAGCTTCGACCACAAGGGCACGCACTTCATCGTGCTGGACTCCATCGGCATTACGGCAGACCGCGCTTACGAAGGGCGCATCGATGCGGCGCAGTTCCAGTGGCTCGCCGACGATCTGAAGGTGCAGCCTGCGGGTACGCCGATCGTCGTCAGCGTTCATATTCCTCTGGTGAGTGCGGTTGCGTGCTACAACCCGCCACCCGCGAATCCGCCCGCGCATAATGGCAGCACGGTTACGAACTCCTCTGAGGTCATCAAGCTCTTCGAGGGCCACAACGTGCTTGGCGTTCTGCAGGGCCATTGGCATATCAATGAGCGCGTCGAGTGGCATGGCGTGCCGTACATCACCAGCGGCGCAGTGAGTGGCAACTGGTGGAAGGGAACTCACATGGGGGCGCCGGAGGGCTTTACCGTAGTGTCACTGCGTGGAGGCAAGCTCACCACGCGGTATGAGACTTATGGGTTCAAGAGCGTCGATCCGCATAATACGTAGGATGTGTGTAACAGAGCGGATAGGGGCATTGGAATGCATCAGGCCTGTGAACTATTTGATGCTAGAGCCTCACGAATAGTGTGATGTCGGAATGAACCACCCAAGAACTGTCATCTCGACCGTAGCATGATGGTTTTATCATCATGCGGAGTGGAGAGACCTGCAGGCTGCCTGCGCAGGCGATAGTGTTCGTACAGGCGACCTGCAGGTCTCTCCGCTACGGCGGCAAAAAGCGCCGCCTCCGGTCGAGATGACAGGGGATGAGTGGGATCGAAAAGAACCACCTCACACCATTCGTGCTCTGCTTTAATAGGGCAGAGCCAAAGAAATTAAGGGATTTCATGCGAATTACAGTTTCACTGGACGATGCTTTGCTTGCGAAAGCAAGCGCATTGACCGGACTTCATGAAAAGTCCTCATTGATTCATGAGGGGCTAAAGGCAATCATCGAGCGGGAGAGTGCGCGGCGACTCGTGATGTTTGGCGGCAACGAGCCGAATTTGATTTCCGTTCCCCGACGACGTGCGACGAAATGATTTTTGACCGATAACCTAGTCAGTTGCGTTCATTACCCCTAGACCCCTTCAATCTTGTCTTCATCAAAGTACAGGCATCAGGGTTCTGGTCGATAAGAATGTAGTTGCGGTCGTTGCGTGCGGCGGCTTCGCCAGTCGTTCCGCTGCCCGCGAAGAAGTCCAGCACTGTGTCTCCGGGATTAGAGTGGACGCGGACGATGCGCTCCAGAATGCCTAGCGGCTTCTGGGTGGGATAGCCGGTCTTCTCCTTGCCGGTGGGGGAGACGATAGTGTGCCACCAGACGTCGGTTGGCGTTTTGCCGCGCGCTGCTTTCTCTGCGCCGACTAATCCTGGCGCCATGTAGGGAATACGATCGCTGGCCTCGAGATTGAAGGTGTAGTGCTTGGGGTCTTTGGTGTACCAGAGGATGTTGTCGTGTTTGGCGGGCCAGCGTTTGGTGGAGCGCGCGCCGTAGTCGTAGGCCCAGATGATCTCGTTCTGGAAGCAGGCGCGGCCCGCAACGCCATGAGCGGAAAAGACCTCGTCCAGCATGACTTTGCAGTAGTGAACTTCGCGCGGGTCGATGTGCAGGAAGAGAGAACCCGTAGGCGACAGGACGCGGTGCGCTTCGATCATGCGCGGGCGCAGGAAGCCGATGTAGTCGTCGAAGCGGTCGGTGTAGATGGGGGTAGCCGCGAGTTTTTCGGTGCGATAGCGATTGCCGCCAAAGCCGGTACGGTCGCCGGTATCGTCGCGGACGGTCTTCATGCGGGTGCGCTGCTGGGTCGTCCCGGTATTGAAGGGCGGATCGACGTAGATCAGCTGCACACTGGCGTCCGGAAGGGAACGCAGTGCTGCTAGGTTTTCGCTGTGGAGGATGCGATTCAATGGGGCCTCTGAGTGAGTCTATTATCTATTCGCCAGCATATGTTTTTCGTCGTCATCCTGAAGCGAAGCTGAAGGACCCCCGCATTGGCGGCACCAATGCGGGGGTCCTTCGCCTACGGCTCAGGATGACGACGAGAGACAACAGCAACGGCATGTGCAGTGCTCATCCTGCTACACTCTCATCTTTGTGGGGAACGAGTGTATGGATACAACACAACATCGCCTGGGAGTCGTTGGGGCTGGCACGATGGGCAACGGCATCGCGCATGTCTTTGCGCGGTCTGGCTTTGAGGTTTCGCTCTATGAGGTAAACCAGCAGGCGCTCGATCGTGGCCTGGCGATGGTTCGCACCAATCTCGACCGCGAGGCCGCCAAGGGCAAGATCGATCCGGCGGAAGTGCCTGCGATCTATGCGCGGCTACGGCCAACCCTTATCCTCAACGATCTGCGCGACTGCACGCTTGTGGTGGAGGCTGCGACCGAGCGTCTTGTGATCAAGCAGCAGATCTTTCATGAACTCGATGCCTTGCTCGCCCCCCAAGCTATTCTTGCGACAAATACTTCGTCTATCTCCATTACCAAGCTGGCTGGAGGCACGACGCGACCTGATCGCGTGATCGGTATGCACTTCTTCAATCCAGTGCCGGTGATGTCGCTTGTCGAGGTGATTCGCGGCCTGCAGACCTCCGATGCGACGTACGAGACGGTGCGATTATTGTCGCTGGCGGCAGGGAAGTCGCCGGTTGAGGTGAACGATGCAGCCGGGTTCGTCTCCAACCGCGTACTGATGCCGTTGATCAATGAGGCGATCTTTGCGGTCATGGAAGGCGTGGCGACGGCCGAGGCAGTCGACGAGATCTTCCGGCTGGGTATGGCGCATCCGATGGGCCCGCTTACTCTGGCCGACTTCATCGGGCTCGACGTCTGCCTGGATATTATGCGGGTCCTGGAGGAGGGGTTGGGCGATCCCAAGTATCGCCCCTGTCCGCTGCTCATCCGCATGGTCGATGCCGGGTGGCTCGGCCGCAAATCGGGGCGGGGGTTCTATACCTATCCCGCGAAAGTTTGATCGAACGAACCTGAACTACACTTAATTACATCTCATGAGCAGACGGTTGCAGGGAGAAGCGCTTTGCCGAACGAATTGTATTTTGAAGATTTGCATCCAGGGCTGAAGTTCAACTCCAGCCGCAGCTATAAGGTCACCGCGGAAGAGATCAAAGAGTTCGCCGAACGCTACGATCCGCAGCCGTTTCATCTCGATGAAGCGGCGGGCGAGAGTTCGTTTTTCAAAGGGCTGGCGGCGTCGGGTTGGTTGACGGCGGCCATCGTAATGCGGCTGCGCGTGGAGTCCATTCATATTGCGGGCGGAATGATCGGCGCGGGTGTCGAGGAGATTCGCTGGACGCAGCCGGTGCGTCCCGGAGACTCGTTGCGCACGGAGGCGGAGATCCTCAGCGTGCGGCACTCAGCCTCGCGGCCCGCGTTCGGTGTGGTGCGCTCGCGGACGGTGGTCTTCAATCAACGCGACGAGGTCATTATGCGTTCGGTGGTGAACTTTCTGGCGCCGCTGCGGACTAAGCCGTAACTACGGCCAGTGCCTCCGTTTGAAGGCGCCTTTGCCGGTGAAGGAAGATCAAGGATGATTCGTGATGTCTCCGTCCGCGCTGTAAGCCGGCAGGATTACGATCAATGGTTGCCGTTGTGGGAGGGCTATAACGCTTTCTACGGACGGTCGGGCGAAACCGCGCTTTCGCCTGACGTTACTCTCATGACCTGGGCCCGTTTCTTCGATGCCTATGAGCCGGTGCATGGCCTGGTCGCCGAGCGCGAGGGCCAATTGCTTGGCCTGGCGCATTACCTCTTTCATCGCAACACCATATCGATTGCGCCAACCTGCTACATGCAGGACCTGTTTACCAGTGAGGCGGCACGGGGAAAAGGCGTCGGCAGAGCCTTGATCAGCGAAGTCTATGAGCAAGCGAGGCTTGCGGGTGCGCCTCGTGTTTACTGGCATACCCAGGAGACGAATCGGACCGCTATGCAACTCTACGACAAGATGGCGGAACACTCCGGTTTTGTCGTCTATCGCAAGATGCTCTGACATGCGCCACGTAGCCAGTTTGGTTCCCGATTTGCACTGAAAGCGGGCGTATTCTGTACGTTGTGCGGATGACGGTGTTAGCTTCGGGCTCGAAAGGCAACTCTACTGTGGTTGCCTCAGGTTCGACGCGCATCCTGGTGGATGCGGGGCTGTCGTGCCGCGAGATACTGCGCCGCATGGCTCTTGCCGGAGAAGATGCCGCAGAGCTGAATGCCATCCTGATTACCCATGAACACGTCGACCATATAGCGGGTCTTGCCGTGCTGGCTCGGAAGCTGCGTATTCCGGTCTTCTTTACGGAGCAGACGCATCGCGCGTGGGTGCGGATGCTTACGCCTCGAAAGACCATGTCCTATGCCAAATGGATGGACAAGATGCAGCAGGAGAAAGAGGCTCGCGCTGCTCTCGTGGCTGCTCAGGTTGAAACCGACACTTTGGTGGAAGAAAAGCTACCGGTGGATGAGCTGTCTCCAGCAGAAGAGGTGCGTCCCGCAGCGAAGGCCGATCCGGCGTTCCTTCCGGCTGTGGAATACTTCCGTGCCGGACAGAACTTCTGCATCGGCGATATTGACGTTAACCCCTTTACGATTCCTCATGATGCAGCCGATCCCTGTGGCTTCGTCTTCCATGCGCGGCAGGAGTCCATCCGCATGGCTATCGCCACCGATCTTGGGTACATCCCTCCGAACGTGAAGCTGGCCCTGCGGAATGTCGATGTACTGCTGCTGGAATCGAACCACGATCTTGAGATGCTCAAGGACGGCCCCTATCCGTGGTCGGTGAAGCAGCGCGTGCTTTCGCGGGTCGGCCATCTTTCGAATCATGCCGCAGCCGAGTTTCTGCTGCGCGACTACGATGGCAGCGCGCATACCATCGTTCTCGGCCATCTTTCCGAGAGCAATAATCTACCGGAGTTGGCCCGACTGGCTGCCGAACAGGCGATCAGCAACCGGATGACGCTGCTCGGCAACCGCGTGGTGCTGGCCGCGCAGGATGCGCCACTCGACCCTATCTGCCTTTAGCTTTGGCCGTTGATCTGGACGGATTCCCGGTGCCGAAGAAAAGGTGCTTCCTGCTATCGGTCGAATTCATCTAAACTGAAAGGACCGCAAGAATGCCGAACGAAACATATCATCGCGCCCATCGCCACGAGGCCTGCAACGATCAGGTCATCGGAGCCATTCTTTCCGGCTGGCGCTATGACATCTCGGGCATTCCCAAGGACCTTCGCGGCGACTATGAGGCGCACCTTCGTGGCTGCACGTACTGCCGCCGCCGCCAGCGTCTCCACCGGACTGTGGATATCCTGCTTCTGGCGGCAACCACCCTCTCCTTTGTGGCGTTCCTTCTAGCAGCGTTGGTCATGCATAAGATTGAGGCTTACAGCCACATCAGCGGCAATGTCCACGTGCATTTGCACGGTGAGGGCAGAGCGGTTCTGGCGCGCATTCCCGACAGCATTGCCATTAGCCTGGAGACCGTTGCCTGCACGGGCGTCTTCGTTTCGCTGCTGCTCTGGGTTCTGGTGGCCATCGCGACGCCGATTCCAGGCATGCTATCCACGATGTTCCGTGAGCGTATTTCGCCGGAAGAGCGCGATCGTCTGCGCAAGCAGGCTGCCTGAGCCACGCTGCAAGCCCGGCATCCCATTTTGAGCGACCCTACCTCATCTTCCATCGTCTCTTCCTCCACGGAGCATCTCCTGCCAGTGGAGCTGGCTCCCTTGGAATCAAGGAAGTCAGCGGCTAGCGATAACGACAAACCTCCCTCGCTGCTCGGCTATCCGGCGACGTATCTGTTGATTGGCATCAACCTTCTGGTCTTCGCGGTCATGTTCCGGTATAGCCCCGCGGTTCCATTGATCCGGGAGCACGCAGGCTGGGGAATCCTTACAGCGCCGTTCGACGTGAGTACGCTGCTCCACTTTGGCGGCAGCGATTCAGCGCTCATTCTCCAGCAGAACGAGTGGTGGCGTCTGATTACCGCTACGTTCGTCCATGTCACGATCCTGCATCTTGCCCTGAATATGTGGTGCCTGTGGAACCTGGGTCTCTTCGGAGAGCCCCTGCTGGGCCGTCCTGGCTTGGTCGCGGTGTATCTACTGACAGGCACGGCAGGCATGATGCTCTCGCTCACCTGGAGTGTCGTCAGCCGGCAGGACACCCTGGTCGCAGGCGCTTCGGGGGCAGTCTTTGGCGTAGCGGGAATCCTGATTGTGCTGCTCTCCAACCGCAAACTTGCCGCGCCGTGGAGGGAGCTGCGCAGCCTGCGCCGCTCGGTGATCTGGTTCGCCGCCCTCAATCTCGCGATTGGTATTCTGCCGCAGTTTCTGCCGGCGTTTTCGCCCGCCCAGCTGGCGAAGGTGCATCTAGCTCCCGACTCGCTGCCGCGCATCGACAATACGGCACATCTCGGAGGCTTTCTGAGCGGTCTGGCGCTGGGTTTCCCGCTATTTCCGCGTATGACCTCAGGGAAGTCGAGTTATCGCGCCCGGCAGGGGTTGGTGTTTGCTGTTGCGGCGCTGCTGCTCTGTCTGTTTGGCTATGGTCTGGCGCAGTCATTCTGACCGGAAATCCACATACGGGGCAATATCTCCACAGGCACGCTCAGGGCGGTGAGCGCTATACTTCCGCCAAAGGAAAAAGCCCCCGGGTGGCCGGGGGCTTTTTCTTGTCCGAAATTAACTGATCGAGAGCGTTGCGGTTGCTGCGAACTTTCGCACCATGGCCAGCAGCAGGCGGCGGTCGGTTTCGCCCAGGTGAGCGGAGTAGCGCTGAACCTGGGTGAGGAATCGAATCTCGTCCTCATTGAGGCTCATGCCCGGAACTTCCTTGACGGAATCCTCGGCGAAGAACTGACTCAGCGGCAGGTCGAGCGCTGAGGCGATCTTCTGCAAGGTCTCCAGCGAAGGCACCGTGTGGCCATTCTCGACGCGTGAGAGGTAGCAACGCAGCAGACCGGTGCGCTTTTCGATGTCCCCCTGGGACATCCCCCGCTGCAGACGAAAGTCGCGAATCGTCGTCCCAATATTGATTGGCGCTGGTCCTGGTGACGCTGCCATCGCCGATGGCAAGGCTGTTTGCATATGTTCCATTAGCCGTAAAGTAACGATCTCGAACGAAGGTAGCAAGAACTAAGTTCAAGAATCGTTATGTTTACGAACCATGAAAGATTCGTGCATCCGGCGGCACTGGTGAGACAGAGTGTAGAGGATGGAGTGTAGAGGATAGACGGGAGAGCCAAAAGGCTCCTTTCTACGGTCTATCCTCTACACTCTTCTGCTTTACCCCATGTACATTCCGCCGTTGACGTCGAGCGTGTGCCCTGTGATGTACCCGGCACCTTCAGAGGCCAGGAAGGCGACAGCAGCGGCGGCTTCGTGCTCGGTGCCGACGCGTCCCAGTGGAATCTGCGTGATCATGGCTGCCTTATGCTCATCGGGCAGGATGGCTGTCATGGCTGTCTCGATGTAGCCCGGAGCGACGGCGTTGACGGTGATGCCGCGGCTTGCGAGCTCGCGGGCCAGTGCCTTGGTCATGCCGATCATTCCAGCCTTGGAGGCCGCATAGTTGACCTGTCCGGCTTGCCCGACCTCTCCCACGATGGAGGTGATGTTGATAATGCGTCCCCAGCGTGCCTTGAGCATGGAGGAGGAGCAAGCCTGGGTCAGCAGAAACGCTCCGGTGAGGTTCGTGTTAATTACATCGTCCCAGTCCTGGCGCTTCATGCGCAGCGTGAGGCCATCCTTGGTGATGCCGGCGTTGTTGACGAGAATCTCGACCTTCCCGAACTCGGCGATGACGGCTTTGGCGCAGGCCTTGATCGACTCTTCGTTCGACACGTCGAGGGCAAAGGTCTTGGCATGGCCGCCGGCTGCTGCGATCTCGGCGGCGACGGATTCGAGCTTTTCCGCACTCCGCGCCGCCAGGGCGACGGTTGCTCCGGCTTTGGCGAGTTCAAGGGCGCATGCCCGTCCGATACCCTGCGACGCGCCGGTTACCAACGCAATTCTTCCTGTCAATCCGCTCACAATGCTCCTCATTTCTGTTGTCGGTAAATCAGTTAGAGTTCTCCACTATTAAAGCATCGCAGGCACGATATTCTTGTGCGAGTCATGTCAGATCGTCCCACACCGCACCCCGAACCCCAACATCCCGAAAATACCACCGAAGTCTACGCCATCCACGGCGCGGAGCCGGAGGTCCTTGCCTATGCGATGGCCAAGTACTCGCGCTCGGCCCTGACCATGCGCGAATCGCTGGCAGAGATCAGCTCGCAGCGTGCTGAGCAGTTTCTCAACACGTTCTACTTCCAGTATGGCCATCGCTCTATTGCCGATCTCGCGCACATTCCGTTCGCGGTGGAGAAGCTTTCGCTGCTGGCGGCGATCTGTCTGGTGGACGAGACGCGCTGGGACGGGCAGGAGCGCTCCACGCGCTACCAGGACTTCCGCCGCAGCGGATGGTTTACGCCGCACCTAGGGACGAAGCAGCGCAAGCTGTACACCCACGCGATTGGCGATCTCTTCAAGTCCTACGACTCGCTGAGTGCAGGGATGCTCTCCGCGCTCAAGCATGCGATCCCGCAGCCGGAGTCGATGAAGTCCGACAGCTACGAGCGCACGCTGAAGGCTCGTGCCTTCGACGCGGCGCGCTATCTGCTGCCGCTGGCGACGAATACCTCGCTCGGCCAGATTGTGAATGCTCGTACATTGGAGACGCAGGTCTCGCGTCTGCTCTCGAGCCAGTTCGCGGAGATTCGCGATCTGGGAGGCAAGTTGCGAACCGCAGCCAGCGAGCCGGCATGGAATGTGCAGCGCGACAAGCTGGAACAGCTTGCGGGTGAGGGAACGGTCGATGCCAATGCGACGTCCGAGATCCTCAACGACCTGATGCCCCCAGTACGCACCGCGCCTACGCTGGTGAAGTACGCGGAGAAGAACGAGTACCAGTGCAAGAGCCGCACAGAGCTGGCCCAGGCCGCACGAGAGTTGATGGGCGATGCGCCGATCTATCCTGCGCCGATCGTCGACCTGCTGGACGACGACGAGGATCTGGAGGTAGAGATCGCGACCTCGCTGGTCTACCCGCACTGTCATTACTCGTACCGCCAGTTGCGCGGAGCGGTGGCTGCGCTGAGCGAGACACGGCGCAATGAACTGCTGAAGCTGGGTGCGGTGCATCGCGGACGTCACGACGAACTGGTACGGGCCTTCAACGCGGGACATGGGTTTCGCTTCGACATCCTCATGGATATTGGCGGCTTCCGCGATATGCATCGCCACCGTCGCTGCGTGCAGTTGATCCAGGAGTTCTCGGACGTTCACGGCTACGATGAGCCTGTCTGCCCCGGACAGCCGACACTTGCGGAGGCTGGCCTGGAAGAGCAGTACCGTGAGGCCATGGACGCTGCGCTGGCAGCGTATCGCACGGTTCGCGACAGCGACGAACCCGAGGCGCACCAGAGCGCGCAGTACCTGCTGCCGCTGGGCATTCGCTGCCGCAGCCTGTTCAAGATGGACTTCGCCGAAGCGCTCTATATTGCGGAGTTGCGCTCGGGGATTGCTGGGCACTTCAGCTACCGGCGTGTGGCGTGGGAGATGTATCGATCGATTGCTGTAAGGCATCCGGCTTTAGCGGGGCTGTTCCGGATTGAGGATGTGAATGTTCCGATGGACCTGCTGAAGAGGTGATCGTTTTTTGACCCGAGAAGAACTTAATGCCCTTGCGGAACGAACGCTGGATGCCGCATATCGTATTCACTCTACCTTTGGTCCTGGACTTTTGGAGAGTGCCTATACCGCGTGCCTGGTATTTGAATTGCATCGCATGGGACTGGATGTGAAGACAGAAGTGCCTGTACCGATTGTGTATGAAGATGTAAAGCTCTCTGATGTTGGATACAGAATCGATATTTTAGTGGGGAACGAGTTAGTGATTGAGGTCAAGTCGCTGGAGGCTATCGCCCCTGTGCATCTGTCGCAATTGGTGTCTTATCTCAAGCTATCGAATCGACGGCTCGGATTGTTATTGAACTTCAATGTAGAGCGCTTGAAGGATGGGATTTATCGGCGTGTGAATGGGTTTTAGATCAAGTTAGAAAAAGCTCTGACGCAACGGGCGCGACGGTTCGCAACGATACGCGACGGTTGTAGTGCTTATGGAAAACACTTCCCCTAAACACAAATGCCGTCGCGTGCCGTTGCGAACCGCCGCGCCCGTTGCGTCAAGGCTTTTCCGGCTGTCCGCCAAGTCGAAAGGGATTGAAGTTGGTGTGGGTGTCGAAGGTGTCCACGTGCTCGGCACGCTTGAGCCAGCCGATCACGAGATAGGTCATCGGCGTCGCCAGCACTTCATAGGCAACCTTCAGCAGATACCCCGTCACGATAATCACCAGCAGCTTGTGTGGGGAGAACGTACCGGCGAAGGTGATCACGATGACCAGCGTCGTATCCACAGCCTGGCCGACTACGGTCGACCCCACCGTCCGCGTCCAAAGCATGCGCCCTTTGGTGATGAGTTTCAACTTGGCCATCGTGTACGAGTTCGCAAACTCGCCTGCCCAGAAGGCGATAAGGCTGGCAATAAGAATGCGCGGCAGGAAGCCGAAGACCGTGATGAACGCCGCCTGATTATGCCACTCCGGATCGGCGGGCAGGGCAATGACCAGGGCCGAGACGGCATAGAGCAGCGCCGTGCCGAAGAACCCCAGCCAGATAGCCCTCCGGGAGGCGGTGTAGCCATAGATCTCGGTAAAAACATCCCCGAAGATGTACGTGATGGGGAAGAGCACCATGGCACCGCTGGTGGAGAACGGTCCGATGCGAATGACCTTCTGGGCGAGCAGGTTCGACACCAGAAGGATTACGACGAAGGCGGTTGTCAGCGCGTCGAGGTAGCGAAAGCGGTGCATGGATTGAGAGTATCGCAGGTTGTCGGCGACTTTCGCTTTTCTTTTGCCATGGCCTGGGGTTTGATGCTAGACTCGGCTTTGACATTTCACCTTCGCTCTACCCCATTAAGGAGACACACATCGTGGCAGATGATCGCAGCAAAGCCATAGAAACCGCACTTTCTCAGCTTGAAAAGCAATTTGGCAAAGGGTCGGTGATGCGGCTCGGCGCGAAAGAGGCCATTGGGCCAATTTCGGTGATCTCCACGGGTTCGATCTCTTTTGACGCGGCATTGGGCGTGGGTGGCGTGCCTCGTGGGCGCGTGATCGAGATCTTTGGACCGGAGAGTTCGGGTAAGACCACCATTACGCTGCAGATCATCGCCGAGGCGCAGAAGAACGGCGGCCTGGCGGCGTTCGTCGACGCGGAACACGCACTCGATCCGGCCTATGCGAAGAAGCTGGGGGTCGATACCGATAACCTGCTGGTGAGCCAGCCGGATTATGGCGAACAGGCGTTGGAGATCGTCGAAGCGCTGGTCCGGTCGGGTGCGATCGACGTGCTGGTGGTGGACTCCGTGGCCGCTCTGGTTCCGAAGGCCGAACTCGATGGAGAGATGGGCGACTCGCACATGGGCTTGCAGGCCAGGCTGATGTCGCAGGCGCTGCGTAAGCTGACCGGGACGGTGTCCAAGTCGCGCACGAGCCTGATCTTCATCAACCAGGTCCGCGAGAAGATTGGCGTCATGTTCGGCAATCCCGAGACCACGACCGGCGGACGCGCTCTGAAGTTCTACTCCTCGGTGCGTATCGACATCCGCCGCATCGGCGCGGTAAAGGAAGGCGACGTCGTTGTCGGCAACCGCACGAAGGTCAAGATCGTGAAGAACAAAGTGGCGGCACCGTTCCGCGACGCTGAGTTCGACATTCTCTTCGGGGAAGGCATCTCGCGCGAAGGCGATTCACTGGACCTTGCGGTATTGCACAACATCGTCGACAAGTCGGGCGCGTGGTACAGCTACCAGGGCGAGCGCATCGGACAGGGCCGCGAGAATGTGCGTGGATTCTTGAAGGAAAACAGGGAAGTCTTCGGGCGCATCGACAGCGAACTGCGCAAGAAGCTTGGCATCAAGGCGTCGGATGACGTTGAGGTCCCTGAAGCTCCGGCCAATGGAGCTGCTCAGGCGGTTGAGGTCGTAAAGCCACGCCGCGGATAAGTTTGCCTGCAACCGAGCAAAAGCCATGACAGAAGATCGTCGTGGCTTTTGCTTTTAAATTGCGGTCTGAAGCGGTGTGGATGAGTTGTTCGAGCACCATGCGGAGAGTTGGGAGCGCCCGGTTGAATGCACCTGACTCGAAATGTGTTTTTAGCCATTTCGTAGCCTTCTACAATCAGTTGCATTGGCACGATAAGACCCTATAAATCAATAGTTTGCATTTTGGTCCAGGTCGCATAGACACGCACTAGCTTGTCATGAATTCCCTTAGCAACTGGCACAACAAATGACACAAAAAATAGAGTTGTGGGGAGCGTCGTTTCTGTTTCGCAACACCTTGATGAAACTCAATTAAGCATCAACCACGCGGTATAAGAACCCTCACGCAGGTGGTTTGATTTGATAGTGAAATCTCTGAAAAACCTTGCATGGATGAAGTATGTTCACTGCAATAGGCTCAAGAAGAACTTTTTGGAACGAACTACAAGAGTCAGTTCGCCATGTTCCGTTCAGGTCCGAATACTCAAACCTGAGCAAGAAATAAATTGTTGATCTTTCGTTCCATTCCTCTTGGGAAAAGGTTCCATGGATAGTGTTCCAGGAAGGATAGGAGGGAACAAGGACAGAACCAGACGCCAACTTTCCACCTCCACTCCAATCATTTTCAAATCGTCGAACGATTCTTATTTGATCGTCTTTATCATCAGGCTTTCCCGGATAGATTTTAGCCATTACCGAAATGTTTGTTGCCGTAGCTGCGCCCATGTTGACGAAGTAATAGTTAAAGGCATAAGGCGTATCCGCTTTAATTTCTTGTGGAGCCGCACCCGCAAATTCAAATCGATCAAATCGTATCGCAGCATAGGGCCGGGTCTGCTCTATCGTCTTGTTAGCTGCTTCTAGGGTCGTGCTTATGCCGCTCGTTGTCGCCTTGAACTGCTCATTTCCCGTTCGGATCGAGTCAGACAAGCCGTTTGCAATCCTTTGAAATTGTTCATTTTGTCGTTGACGTGCTTCCTGATTGTCTTTGTCGCTTCTGCCAATTGCACGAACCTCCAGAACAGTAAACGAAATGAGTAAAACGATCCATGCCACCTTTTCATAGATATGCATGTGGTCGGGGCGCACACTCATAATCCCCGCCACTAGGGCGAGCAGGCCAATGCACACGCCAGGAGATTGGGGATGCAGTATAAACCACAGCGACAGGCCCATAGCCACGAGCACCAATGCCCAGGCCACGAAGGCACTATGGTTCCAGACCGAAGCCAACCTGGGCGCAAAGTTTCGCATTTTCGGATTGTCCGCTTCTCTTTGCCTTACGTAAAGCAGAAATCTGATCTGCTCGTATTCGCTTTATATTCGACTGAAATCGTACCATGTTCAATCCTGATGCACACGTGCCCCGTGTTAATCGAGCGATGGTCTATCTCGGGGCCTGTCTCATTGCAGGCATACGACTCGCTAGGGAAAGACAGGTGAGCGTCCGGGTGGTGCCAACCATCGCAGTAATTGATGAGTCGGTAGAACTCGCACACGAAATCTTCCATCGCGTCTTTAGGAAGGTGCCAGTCAAACTCCAGAATAAGGACTAAGCATGGGCTGTGAGCGCCGAGCAACGGCTGAGATGCGTGAAGAAGGCCGCATGTGTGCGAACTGCCTACGAACGATGGACATTGGTTTCTGGAAAGGTGGACCGCGTCTGTGTGACTACCGCCTAAGCTCGCGCCAGGTCCTCTTGAGATTCAGATACGACCGTTGCGTCTGGTACTGCGATTTCCTTGACCCGCAGTCGAAGATGCCCATAGGACGACAGCGGAGATTCCAGACGGCTGACATGATCCGGACAATGATCGCAAGGACGCATACGGCGCTTGGAGGTCCAAAGAAGGCCCTGTTTGAGAAGTCGCTGGAGGCTGGTGCAGGAGAACTCCTGCTAGATGTCACAGGCGAGCAGTACATCAAGCTGAAGTGAAAGACGGGCAGCTATCAGCATTTGCAGCGTGAGCGGCTTCCTACACGCTTCCCCCTACCTGCCATCACGAGGCTTACAAACTGTGTGCGTTAGCCCGCATGAATTTTTCGTCTATGTCGATAGTAGAAGACGGAATAACCTTTAGAAGCCACTCTTTCAAGTACGAAAAGGGTCGTTCCTTTTCAGAAAGTTTGCGCGTGTGGGACCAAGCAATCATGTCAGCTACTTGTAAGGGGGAGTGGAATGGCAATTCCAAGTCCTGAACATCTGCAAATTGGTCCCACCAGTTGTTGGGGTTCTTGGTCTTGCCAGGACGAGTTCGTTTCTCTAGCCAGCCCTGTTTAAACTTGCTCAGGAACCTCTCACCTCTGTCATAAAAAACGTACAGTGGTTCTTTGTGCGTCTCGGGGACATTTTCCGAGTAGACTCCAGCGGTTAACGTAAGGCAACCACCGGCACACTCCTTCAAAGGGTCTGGTACGACGGCAATTCCCTTTAACGACAAGCGATGTCTTGCGGACTCGTTGATTGAACACCGCGCCATCCTAAATTCTTCTTTGTTCACCTGACTCAAAAGAACGATGGCATCTTGTATCAAACACTGCTTCTTGTCGAAATCCCACCCCGCTTCAGATTCAAACGGATCATCGTTTCCTAGCAACTCGATCATGTGTATGTAGGGGGCAACAGGATAGCGGTTTGCCAGCATAGTCTTCCACTCTTGATCGAATGATGCCCAAACCTCGTCAGTCCCTGCAATCCCAGCCAGCGTTATCCAGTTATCTCCGTTGTCGTCGTTTCCCCAACTCCCATCAAAATAGGTCTTCATGACAAGCAGCAATTCCTTCCCGTCTATTCGACGTAGATCCGGGGTCTTCGCCAAACCTGAGTCCTCCCGCTTCAAGTGCAGGACTACTGATAATCTACGCACAAATGACTAATCATGTTCTTCAGTGGGCAACGAACAACTCCGCAGGGATTCAGGCGATTGCCGCTCTGGTAGCGTCATTCGTCGGAGTGGCGGGGCTTGCGGTCCTCTGCAAGTATGCCTGGGATACGCGAACAATCGCGAATGCGACAGCTTTCCAAGCAAAAGACAATGTGCTGCCCTTCCTTGCCCTGAATCTAGTTACGCTGAAACAGGGACTATACCTCACTTGTGATGAATGGCAACTTGAGAATCAGGGCTTTGGCCCGGCAATCAATGTCAAGCATTATCTATTTGACGATCCCATCCCCAAGCAGAGGCTTTCAATTATGCAGGGTACGGAGTCTGTTATCTGCGATACGACGACACAAGAAGGTAGACTCTTCACGGATAATATGCGCTCCAAGAAGGGCTTCATCGTCGAATATGAGTCGATAGCCGGGGAATCACTGCGGAGTACGTTTCGTCTCATGGACGCGAATCAGGTTTCAGTAAGCTTTGAGAATCTTTCAAGAAAGCGCTAGCCTCGTTTGGTTATCCACAAGTATTAAAAACACTCTCTAGCCTTTGGGAACGTCGCCCTCTACTGTCAATTCAGACAAGCATCACAACCTGAGCTGAGAGGCAATACCGATGACTCAAGATGCCCTTTCCTCTGAACCGTCTATCTCCTGCTCCATCTGCCCACAGGTTTTCCCCGCTGAAGACCTTAGCCAGTGCCGCGAGTGCGGGGAATTCATCTGCGAATACTGTCCCAAATACGGCTGCTCCTGCGTTGATGACGATCCAACAATTCAGGCTCTACGCGTTCAGCTCCGCGCGGGGGCAATCGAGTTTGGACAGCTACAGGCAGAGCGGGAGCTAATGGGGACAGACAACCTCACCACGAGCCAGCAGGCGCGCTTGCTGCTGCTTACTGACATTGTTCACAGCCTGAGATTTGAAATCGACGAGATCAACCGGATTCAAGATGAAAAGGACTTCCCAGAGAAAGATCAATCTTAGAGGACTGAAGGCAGCTTAGCGAGAAAGAAGTCCCACACCGTGCAGAGTATGCGCAGGTGTGGGGCTTTTTGTCGAGTTCAGGTGGTAGTCTTGCTCACCTCCAAGCAAACTAACAAGAGGAAGGGGGGAGCAGCAATCAAATCACTCAACCTTTCGTTTTCTTTGCCAGTTCAACAATCAACTCGAGGAGTTCCTTGCCTTGCTTTGATTTTAATAAGAGATCTAGGATCGAAGCCGGGCTTTTGTGATGCGCTTGCAAGGTTGCTTCGATTTCTTGCCCGAAAGAGCGATCACCAATATTGATTCTAAATTTGTTTTGATCTTCAATTGGGAGCGGGGCTAGGTACGGTCCAATAGCTTCTAGTTCGAGAGCGAGCTTGCGGTTGCGCTTTTCGTTTAAGAACAATTTGTCCGCTTGACTGCCACTGTATCCAGCGATGACTCCCAGTGAAACCAAGAGCAAAACTCTACCCGCGAACCCGCCCCAGTTGAAGTGGCCAGAAGCATCTTCAAGGAGCGGAAGCGTTCTATATGCGAGCACGGTAAGCGTACTCAGTGACAGCACAGTAAGTCCCTGCCAGATCCACATCCCTTTTTGAGCCCGGTTGGCAGTAAGAAGATAGCCAGAGGTCACGCCTAAGTTGCCGATAACTCCCACGAGCTTTTCTACGTTCTCTTCTTTCTCTCTGATGCTCTTCAGAATGCTCTCGGCCTCTTCTCCGAATGACGCATTCAGGAGCTTGAGACTCTCAGTATTCGCCTGAACCGTTTCGTTACGTTGCTTGGTGAATTCTGTGTCTTGTGCTGAAAGACTCTTCTCATAAGCAGCAATGACCTCACCATACTTTGTTTGACGTACACCTTGTGCCTCTGCAAATTCCTTACTTCGAGCATCTTGACCTGTCGAAAATTGCCCCTGATAATCGGCTACCAGCTTCGTTAGATCCTGCTGGCCAGTACGCAACGTATCCGTAAACTCTTTGCTTCGCGTATCCTGAGAAGCTGAAAACTGACCTTGATAATCAGTTGTCACTTGTACAAGTTTTTGCTTTTCGGCGTCAATCAAAGTAGCAAGCTCGTTCAAGCGCGATTGCAACCCTGTTATCTCTGAATGGAGCTTGTTGTTGGCTGTACGCGCGGCAGAAAGACTTTCTTCTGCTAATGCCCGTTGCTCCGTCGATATCGAGATGAGTGCTCCAAGCTCCTCCGGACTGTAAGCCCCAGGAAGTTGATTGCTTGCAGCGAGAACTCTGTCGGCAGTTGCGTTTGCATTGATTATGTGACCGCCAACTTTGTCAGAAATGTAGGCTTCTATTTCGTTACGCACTGCCAACAGCGCTGTCGCCATCTCATCAAGGGGTGCTGGAGTCGTAATGCTGGGGTCGGCAGCCGCGAGCCGCTTCCCACAGTATGAGAGCATCGTTCGTAGACGTTCGATACCAGGTCGGGATTCTTCTAGCGAGTCCTCAATGCCAAGTGCACGGTCAACGAGCGGACCAAGAGCCTGCAATTCGGCCCAGATTTGATGTTCTTTGATTCTTTGATCCCATTGATTCATAGAGACCGCCTTCTCAACTCATTGTGATCGGTTGGGTATACGGGATGACTATATCGTTAAACGACAAAAGCCCCACCCTGGATGTTTTTGAGGGTGGGGCTTTTGTCGTGTCTAGGCGATAGGTTTGCTCACCTTGAAACTGAGGATTTGGAGGAGGTGAACGAAATGGCTAAACTGTCGCTTCTGTCTGACCTAGCAGCAGGCGAGGCAAAATTAGCAGAGATCGAACAGAATCCAAAACTCGCCCCACGCAAGATGATGCCACGAGTTGTTGAGTTCATGACGAAGGATGCCGACTGCACATATGCAGGATCGAGCTTGGCATACAAACCAACGAAATCCTCATAGCCCAGAGTCGTAGGGCCCCGATGTAACGCTAGTGCTCTCGGTCGTGATGATCGACTGGACGTTTCCAGAAGAACTACCCGTGACAATCCGGTTCGATAAACCACGTGCGATGCTCAAGGGAGAATCAGAGGGGGGCGGGTCTTCCCGAGTGCACGTAATGAGGTGAGCGCTAGAGGTTGGATCAACTCTGTTCTCATTGATGCCAAGATCAAAGGCTATACGTGGCATTGCAATAGACACACCTTCGCCGGTAGACTAGGGAAAGCCCGATAGACATCCGCATTGTGGATGAGTTGCTCGAGCACCATGCGGAGAGTTGGCAGAGCCCGGTTGAATGCACCTGACTCGAAATCAGACATAGTCGCAAGGCTATCGGGGGTTCGAATCCCTCACTCTCCGCCATAAATTTCTATATCGTGTTTTGCCTCTGGGGTTCGGGTACCCATTCGCAGTTAATTTGTTATCGCGATATCCATATCTTCACAAAGACAAAACAAAAGCCCGCAATCGCGGGCTTTTATTTTTGTGAAGATGCGAGCTGGCCACAGCCCGGAAGGCTGACAGCCGGCTCGCAGTATGGAGGTGGGTTACCGGAGCGCGAGAACGGTGTCGTCCATCTCTTTCGAGGCCTGTGCCAGCACATCGCCGGCGTGGTAGTTTCCGACTGACGTGTTGGCGAGGACGGTTGTTCCGATAGCAACCTTCAATTCAAGCGACTTCCCTGGAGCGAGTGTCATTACCTGCTCACCCACCTTCAACTCTATGGCCGCCTTCGAATCGTTGCGGACGCTGAACTTGACCGTTTGGGCCTTTGCGAAGATCGCGTGAACCGGCACATTAACACCTGCCGGCGCAGCATAGACTTTGGACGACGACGTAAGGCTTACGAGGGCGATAGACACTGCCAGAACATTACGAATCTTCATAACAACTCCCAGTACTGCAAGATTTCACTGCTAACGCCATCCTCGACGAGGCTGCTGAACACCTCAATTCACCGGGTCTATCTTCCTCATCAACAGTGACTTATCTTGCAGGAGAGGTGCGGGAGAGGTCAGGAGAGGTTCATCTCCGGGTAAAATAGTTGAAACGTAAGAATGCTTGTGGCATCTGTGGCATCAACAGAGACTGGATTATAAAGAGATGCTTGACTTTCCCAGAACCGAGGAATCAACCGGACTTCACGGCGCGAAGACGATTCGATTTGGAGAGTTCGAGGCTGAGCTCCAAACGGGGCAGCTATGGAAGTCAGGAAGCCGAGTCAAGCTTCAGGATCAGCCCTTCAGGGTGTTGCAGGTTCTGCTGCAGCGCCCCGGTACGCTAGTCACCCGTGAAGAGCTGCAGTCTCAAATCTGGCCGGAGGAAAACTTCGGCGACTTCGATCATGCAGTGAATGTTGCGGTCGCAAAACTTCGCACGGCTCTGGGAGACTCGGCCGAGAATCCCTCGTTTATTGAGACAGTTCCTCGCCGCGGATACCGCTTTATCGCGGAGGTCGAGGATTCCCCTGAAGACCCGTTACTCGCGAAGACCGATGTCTCAGCGGCTGGCACTCCCTTCAGACCAAACAAGGTGCTCCTGGTACTTCTTGCCGTTATTGTTGTGGGCAGCCTGGTTGGCGTCGGTGTCTTGCTTGGAAGCGGGGGAGGTCGATCCCAACCGCCTGATTTTCAACGCCTGACATCTCGGCACGGTACTGTCTACGCCGCAAGGTTCGCCCCTGATGGGCACAGCGTGATTTACTCGGCCTCCTGGGATGGCGCGCCCATCGAGATGTATTCGACCGACCTGAACTCAAACGGAGTTCGCAGCCTTGGCTTTTCTGCCACGGATCTGTTGGCGGTCTCTTCGTCTGGACAGATGGCAGTCCTTCAGTCGGCTAAACCTCGCTTTTTATGGGCCGTTCGTGGCACGCTCGGCCAGATGCCCCTTGCCGGTGGAGCGCCTCGTCAGATTGCGGAGAATGTTGAATGGGCCGACTGGGCTCCAGATGGAAAATCGATCGCCATTGTCCGCAATATGGCCGGCAAACAGCGCCTCGAATTTCCTGTGGGACATGTGCTCTATGAGACCGTTGGCTGGATAACCCATGTGCGGGTTTCTCCCAAAGGCGATCAGATTGCGTTTCTCGACCATCCGCGCTATCACGACGATGAGGGCGTCGTTTCGATGGTTGACCTGGCAGGGAACAGGAAGGTGCTTTCTACAGGATGGGAGAGTGAGGAAGGATTGGCGTGGGCGCCAGATGGGAAGGAAGTCTGGTTCACGGCGACTCAGTCCGGACTGCAGCGCCGTGTTTATGCTGTCAGTCTCTCCGGAAAGCTGCGCCAGGCCTTTCACGCACTGGGTGGGGTCACCTTACAGGACATCGCTCCTGACGGCAGGGTTCTCCTTACCCATGATGAACAGCGCTCCGGCATTATGGGACTGGCTCCGGGGGCCACCCGGGAGCGAGATCTCTCCTGGCTGGATTGGTCGATTCCGGTGGCGCTCTCGGCTGACGGCAATCTTCTCTTATTTGACGAGCAGGGACAGCAGACCGGATCGACCTATACCGTCGCTACGCGCGATCTTAAGGGATCGGCCCCCATCGCCCTTGGGGAGGGTATGGCTGGCGATCTATCGCCCGACGGAAAATGGGCGGTATCGATTGTTTCCTATACCCAACTGATGCTCTTGCCGACTGGACCGGGAACTGCCCAGAGAATCGAACGCGGCGATATTCAGCAATACGGACATTCCGTTCACTGGATGCCTGACGGCAAGCAAATCGTATTCTCTGGAAACCAGGCTGACCACGAAGCTCGATGCTTTCTTCAGAATATCGGGGATGACAAAGACCGTCCGCTCACGCCGGAAGGCATCAGTTCCTGTACCGTTTCCGCTGACGGCAAACTCATTGTTGGCAGTGATCCTGATGGGAACGAGGCTGCGCTGTATCCAATCGATGGCGGAGCCTCTCGTCCTATTCCGGGCCTGTTAGCAGGAGAAAGCTATGCCTGGACCTCTGATCCTCACTTCCTCTATGTCTATCAACCTAATCAATTACCGATGAAGCTTTATCGGTTGAATGTTGAGAACGGACAACGGCAGTTGTTTCGGGAGATGACGAAGGATGAGGTGGGAGTTTGCGATTTCTCTCATCTTTATCTAAGTGCGGATGGCCGGAGCTACATCTACGGATACTCGCGGCTGCTCTCCGATCTTTACCTGGTCAATGGGCTGAAATAAATACAGTTAAATCATCTGGAATATTTGTAGCTGCGATTCTTCGCTTGCTTGCGATAGTTGTCTGACAAGACAGGATGCCGCTACAAGCGGCGCGTCCGTTGTTCCGTAGTTGCTGCGGGTGTGCAAGACGTAGCGACAGAGATGGTGGGAGAATAGGGACATGATTACGCCCGATGAGTTGAACCAAATCCCAATCTTTGCGTGTTTGGACGAGGCTGAGCGGCAGAGGTTCGCCAATAAAGCTGCCGATGTGCACCTGAAGTCTGGAGAATGGCTCATTCGCGAAGGAGACGTACCCTATTTCTATGTCCTTCTCGAGGGTGAACTTGTTCTGGTGAAGGACGTTCTGGGACAGTCGCGCGAATTTCATAAATATCAGGCTGGAGAGTTCTTCGGAGAGGTTCCGATTCTGATGGGCGCTCCCGCCTTTGTGTCCGTCCAGGCAAAGTCCTGGTGTCGTATTGCGCGATTTGACCGCCAACAGTTGCAGGAGTTGATTCGCGATTCGGCGGCATGCAGCGCCATCATTCTCCAGACCATGAATCAGCGTCTGGCCAATGTGCAACAGTGGGTCAAGGATACGCCCTCCTCACGCGTGTTCATCGTGGGTTCGCAGTTCGATACCGACTGCCGCGACATTCGTACGTTTCTTTCGATGAACCGCATTCCGTATGAGTGGGTAGACCGCGAAAGCGAGCCTGAGCGGGTTCCTGTGTGCATACCGGCAGATCTGAACGGCCCGGCGGTGGTGATCGATAAGGCGTTCTGCGTAGGCCAGTCGCCAACGGTGCGCAAGGTAGCGGATGCCCTGGGTATCCGCACGAGACCTACGCGAGAGGACTACGAAGTCGTTGTGGTTGGCGGCGGTCCGGCTGGTCTGGCGGCTGCGGTGTACGGCGCCTCTGAAGGCTTGTGTGTTCTGCTCATCGAACGCAATGCCGCAGGCGGACAGGCTGGTACCTCCTCGCGTATCGAGAACTATCTCGGATTTCCGAACGGCATCTCGGGTGATGACTTGAGCGAGCGTGCGCTGCGGCAGGCAGGACGCTTTGGCGCGGAGATGGTGCTGACTCGTGATGTGCAGAACGTCGAGCCGATGACGGGTGGCTATTGTGTGGAGATGGATGGCGGCGACCGCGTGATGACGAAGACCGTGATCCTGGCGACCGGCGTTGACTGGCGCAGGTTGGAGGCAGAGGGTATCGACCGCCTGCTGGGCCGCGGCGTGCTCTACGGTGCGGCGCGCACCGAGTCACCGACTGTGATCGGCAAAGACATCTTCATTGTTGGTGGTGGCAACTCCGCAGGACAGGCGGCGATGTTCTTCTCCAACTATGCCAACTCGGTAACAATCCTGGTACGCGGAGCTGGGCTCGAACTCAGCATGTCGCAGTACCTCATCGAACAGCTTGCGAGCAAGAAGAACATTACCGTGGAGCCGTTCACGCAAGTCATGTCCGTTGGCGGCGAAGATCATCTGGAGACGATCTGCACCAGCACCCGTGGGGCCGAACCTCAAGCACGCCGTGCGGACGCGCTCTTTGTCATGATAGGAGCCGATGCCAACACCGACTGGCTGCCCAGGAATCTGCAGCGCGACGAGCGCGGGTTCATCTGCACCGGCCGGGATCTGATGGATCTGCCGAATTGGAACGGCAAGCGCGCGCCATTCCTGCTGGAGACCAATCTCCCAGGCTTTTTCTGTGCTGGCGACGTGAGGCATGACTCCATCAAGCGCGTATCGAGCGGTGTGGGTGAGGGAAGTATGGCGATTGCGTTCGTCCACCAGTATCTGGCTCTGCAACAGAAAGAGATGGCACAGGTCTAAGAACCTGTTTACGAACTGCGTTCTGTCTGTTGCTTTTCGGAGTAGCAGCGGCCTTTAGGCCGCGGGAACAGGGTAAATATTTCTTGGGCTTTAGCCCTGGGCTCTTTGTTGGCACAAGCAAGAGGCCCAAGGCTAAAGCCCTTTCTTGCCGAGTCTTTTCCCGCGGCCTAAAGGCCGCTGCTACTCCGAAAAACAAAAGCAACCGCGACAACGAAAAACAAGAGATAAATGTGAATTTTCGATAGGTCTAAGAAGCAACGGCAGGAACTATCGTAAGTTGTTATACAAGTTCTTGAGGATGCACGATGCCGCTGCTGCAGCCATTCCGCTCACTCACTTCTATGCAGCGCCGAGCGTTTACGGCGTGCTTTCTTGGCTGGACGCTCGACGCCTTCGACTTCTTTATCCTTACGTACTGTCTCGATTCGGTCGCCTCGGCGTACCACGTCAATCTTGAGACGGTGGCTTACAGCCTTACGTGGACGCTCTGCATGCGTCCAGTCGGTGCGCTGCTCTTCGGCCTGCTGGCGGAACGGTTTGGCCGCCGTCCCACGCTGATGCTCAACATCATCTGCTTCTCGGTCTTTGAAGTGGCTTCAGCGTTCGCGCCTACGTTCCACATCTTTCTCATCACGCGGGCACTGTTCGGAATTGCCATGGGAGGCGAGTGGGGCGTCGGCGCGGCGCTTGCCCTGGAGACACTTCCCAATAACAATCGTGGCTTCTTCTCCGGAATTCTGCAGGAAGGCTATGTGACCGGGAACCTGCTGGCTGCGGCCGTCTATGGTTTGGTCTTTCCGCATCTGCATGGACACGGATACCTCTCCAACTGGCGCGTGCTGTTCCTGTTGGGCGCACTGCCTTCGTTGCTGGTCTTCTACATCCGCTCGGGGGTGGAAGAGTCGCCGGCCTGGGAAGCGAGCCGCCGAAAGTCTCTCGGCGCCACTCCGCACTCACTCGGCTCAACCTTCCGTCAGATCGTGGCGCATCTGCCGTTGTTTCTCTTCCTGACCCTGCTAATGACGTTTCTTTTGTCCTTCAGCCACGGCACGCAGGACCTGTATCCGACGTTCCTGAAGCACGATCATCATCTGACGCCGCAGACGACCTCTGTCGTGGCAATCGTCGGCAACATAGGTGCGTTGCTGGGAGGCATCTGCTGTGGCACGCTCTCTGAACGCTTTGGCCGCCGTCGCACCATCATCATCGCGGCGCTGCTCGCCATCCCTGTGATTCCGCTCTGGGCCTGGAGCCACACGGCGGTGATGCTGGCCCTGGGCGGCTTTGCGATGCAGTTCATGGTGCAGGGAGCCTGGGGTGTCATCCCCGTTCATCTGAATGAGCTTGCTCCGGCGCAGGTGCGAGCGCTCTTTCCAGGCTTGGCATACCAGCTGGGCAATCTTCTTTCTTCCCAGAACAGCCATTTTCAGGCCCTGTTCGCCGCCCGTTTTTTCGGTGGCCGGCTGACCCCGATTATGGCTCTGACCGTGCTATTTGTTGCCCTGACTGTCGCTTTAACGACGGGACTGGGCCGAGAGGCCAAAGGCGCTGACTTGTCTTCTGTCTAATGCATCTGCTCTTATAGTGGGTCGAGCCTAAGTCGGCGCAGGCGCACCTTTAAGGGCGGCTGAGTTGACTGAATCTCGCGGGAGCGTTCCATGTCTGTTGCCGTCATCCCCAGTCTTCCCAAAAAGCTTCGGGTTGCTGAACCGTTTCTCATCCAGCAGGATTGGGCTGCCTATACGCCGGAGCAGCATGGCATCTGGCGCGAACTCGTGTTGCGCCGCATGCCGCAGCTGGAACAGCATGCCTGCGCGGAGTACCTCGAGGGCTTCCATCAGATTGGCTTGCAGGCGGACCAACTGCCCGATCTCACTGCGGTGAGCAAGCGCCTGCAACCGCGTACGGGCTGGCAGTCTACTCCGGTCAGCGGATTTCTGCCCGCCGATGCCTTCTTCGAGATGCTCGCCGCGCGCATGTTTCCGACGACCACCTGGATCCGCAGCCGCGAGTCGATGGAGTACACCCCGGAGCCCGACATCTTTCACGACGTCTTCGGCCACGTGCCGATGCATGCACACCCTGTCTTTGGGGACTTTCTGGAGCACTACGGCAAGATCTGTGCGGCGTCGAAGAGCCCGGACGTCCTGGAGCGTCTGGGGCGGCTCTTCTGGTACACCGTGGAATTCGGCGTCATTCGCGAGCGCGGCGAGATCAAGGTCTATGGCAGTGGTCTGATCTCGTCGCATGGCGAATGCACGCATGTCATCGAGCGTGGCGCAGGTCTGGAGATTCGTGATTTCAATCTCGACCAGGTGCTGGAGGAGAAGGTCGACAGCGGCAACATGCAGAAGGTGTTGTACGCGATTGAGTCGTTCGACCAGATATACGAGGCGACCAAGGAAGCGGAGTCACGGCTGGGGTAGAGGGCTTTACCTGGTTGCCAAAAGTTGCTTCCATCGGCCATTCCCGATACGCTTGTGGAGTGAGCTTTCCACGCATCGCTGCCTGTTGTCTTTGCCCCGGCACCGGGGCGTCGATCACGGCTGCTCGATGAGGAGCGCAGACTGACGATTTCCAAGTGCCCACGAAACAATTCGTGGGCCTTTTGCTTTGATTCCTGAACTGGAGAACCAACTTGAGCGACGCCGCACCCACCGCGACCCCCGTAGCCGCGGCTAAAGAGACCAAAGCGCAGAAGGTCGAACGCCTGAAGCGCGAGAAGAACCCCTGGGATGCCTGGGATGAGGTGCGGCAGTTTGCCCGCGAAGGCCGCGCCAGCGTGCTGCCGGAGTGGACTGGGATCTACTTCAAGTGGTGGGGCGTCTACACGCAGGGCGATGGCCTTGGCGTAACCGGTGGCGCTGCCGGCGAAGGTAAGGCGAGCGAGTACTTCATGATGCGCATCGGCCTTCCGAATGGCCTGCTGACGGCGCATCAGCTCCATGTCATCGCCGACATCACCGCGAAGTATGCTCGCGGCATCGCCGACATTACGACGCGCCAGAACATTCAATTGCACTGGCTCACGATTGAGTCCCTGCCCGAGGTCGTAGACGCGCTTACCAAGATTGGACTTTCACCCAAGGGCGCTTGCGGTGATGTTGTGCGTAATGTCACAGGCTGCCCGCTCGCCGGTCTCGATGGTCATGAGCTGCTTGACGCCTCTCCGCTAGCGGTTGAGATCGCGCAGAAGCTGACGGCGAATCCCGAGTTCTACAACCTGCCCCGCAAGTTCAAGATCTCTGTCACCGGGTGCCCCATCTGGTGCAGCTACCCGGAGATCAACGACGTAGCCCTCACTGCCTTGAAACGTGTGAAAGACGGCAAGGAAGAGATCGGCTACAGCCTGCGCGTTGGCGGCGGCCTTTCCACCGAGCCGCACCTCGCTGTGCGCCTGAATGCGTTTATCCCGCAGGACAAGGCCTATGACGCCGTCAAGGCCGTCTGCGAGATCTTCCGCGAGCAGGAAGCGTTGCGCGAGAACCGCACCCGCGCTCGCATCAAGTACCTCTTCATGAAGCATGGCTGGACCGCGGAGACGATGCTTGCTGCCGTCGAGGAGAAGCTCGGCTTCAAGTTCGATCCAGCCGACGAAGGCCCCATCGCCGATGACCTCTATCGCGATCACGTCGGTGTGTATCGTCAGAGGCAGGAGGGGCTGAGCTACGTTGGCGCAACCGTTCTGAATGGACGTTTGACCCCGGAACAGCTGCATGCCCTCGCGTCACTAAGCGAGACCTATGGCGACGGTCATCTGCGCGCCACGATTGGCCAGAACATCGTGCTGGTCAACATTCCGAACGCGAAGACCCAGGAGCTGGTGACGGAGATCACGGCGCTTGGCCTGCAGGTTGCGCCGACGGTCTTCTATCGCGGAGCGGTTGCCTGCACGGGCACCGAGTTCTGCAAGCTGGCGATCTCCGAGACCAAGGGCTTTGCGAAGTGGCTTGTCGGCGAGATGGAAGAGCGCCTGCCCGAGTTCGATCAACAGTTGCGGTTGCACGTCACCGGCTGCACGAATAGCTGTGGCCAGAGCTGGATCGCAGATCTCGGCCTGGAGGGCAAGAAGATCAAGAAGGATGGCAAGCTGGTCGATGCCTTCTACTTCTGCGTCGGCGGTGCTGTGGGTGAGCATGCGGGGATCGCACGCCAGATCGGCTATCGCGCTGCGGCTGAAGATTGCCCCGAGGCCATCGAGCGTCTGCTGCGCGGATATCTCTCTACGCGCACGGAGGGTGAGAATCTGCGCAGCTACTTCCGCCGCACCAGCGATGAAGATCTACGCGCGTCGTTGAATGGCGCGGTCGTTGCTGCTGTGGAGCGTGATCCTGCGCCAGGCCGTGTTCCGGCCAGCGTAGGCTAAGGACACAACGATGAGTCTCTTTCCCATCTTTCTGAAGCTCACTGCAAGACCCTGCGTCGTTATCGGCGCAGGGTCTATCGCAGAGTCAAAGATTGAGAGCCTGCTGCAGTCTGAGGCGCACGTCACGGTGATAGCCCCCGAGGCGTTGCCGCGCGTTCAGCAGTGGGCTGAGTCGGGAGAGATCGTCTGGACCCAACGCGAGTATGCGCCGGGAGATCTGGCGGGATCGTTCCTCGTTGTTGCTGCTACGGCGACGCCTGCGGTCAATCGTGCCGTCTTTGCCGAGGCCAACGCCGCCGATATTCTTTGCAATGCGGTCGACGATCCGCCGTTCTGCGATTTTTATTTCCCCTCGGTCGTTCGGCGCGGCGAGTTGCAGATTGCCATCTCGACAGCAGGTGAAAGCCCCGCGCTCGCGCAGCGGCTGCGTAAGGAGATCAACGCACAGTTGCCGCTGGACACGGGCGAGTGGCTGCAGGAGCTTGGCCGCCTGCGTCGCGAGGTTACGGCAGTCGAACCCATCGGCGAGCCGCGCAAGCTGCTACTGCATGAGCTCGCGCAGCGCGAGGCCTGCGGGTACGACGAATGCCCATCCCGCATGCGAGCACGGCAGCACGCACGCGAGCACGGCTTCCTTCCCGTAGAGGAGCCTACGCGATGACCAAAGCGGTGCAGGGAACTGTCTATCTTGTCGGTGCTGGGCCGGGCGATCCGGAGCTGCTGACGCTACGCGCATTGCGTCTGCTCGAGTCTGCCGATGTGGTCTTCCACGACGATCTTGTGCCGGATGAAGTGCTGGCCCTTGTGCATCGGCACGCGCTGATTACAAGCGTTGGCAAGCGTTGCGGACGCCCACGCATTACGCAGGCTGGAATCCATGCGCTGATGATCGACTCTGCGCGCGTGGGACAGTCCGTCGTGCGGCTCAAGAGCGGCGATCCGCTGGTCTTTGGCCGTGCCGGAGAAGAGATTGCCGCGTTGCGCTCCGCGCAGATTCCCTTTGAAGTTGTGCCGGGCGTCACTGCAGCCTTTGCCGCAGGTGCGGCCCTGTCGCTTCCGCTCACCGATCGCAAGAGCGCGTCCAAGCTGATCTTCTGCACAGGACACCATGCAGCGGATAAGACAGACGCCACGCCGATCTGGGCCGGACAGGTGCCGGAAGACGCAACGCTCGTCATCTACATGCCCGGCCGCGATACAGCTCGCATCGCAGGCGAACTTGCCTCAGCGGGCGTTGCATCGGACATGCCTTGTTGTGCCATCTCGCAGGCGGCGACTTCGCAGCAGAGCCATGCTGCATGCAGGCTGTCGGAGTTTGGGGAGCTACCCTGCGGACCCGCTCCTCTGCTGCTGCTGATCGGCCGCGCGATGGAGTCGTTGCTGGAACGGAAAGAGGAGAAATCAGAGAACCAAGAACAGCTTCATCGGCTGATCTCTGTTCTCTGATCTCTCCTCTCTGTTTTCTTACTTGGCGGCCTCAGCAGGAGCAGGCGGTTTGGTGAGCGGTGCGGTGATCTCGTCGAGGTAGTCCTTCGCGTCATCGGCACGCACCATTACCGGATACCGTTCGCCATCGTGGTAGTCCACGTCAACCTGTTTGATATAGCTTTCGGATTGCATGAGAAAGTGAATCGGTTCCGTGTTCGACTTGGCGTTGGCCAGCACTTCATGCAGCACGTCCGCGCTTAGAACGCGTCCATTGACAGCGACCAGCTTCTGCCCAGGAGCGAGTTTGGCCTTGTCCGCAGGGCTGCCCCAGCGCACGTCGTAGATGATCCCGTCGCTGCTAAGCGTAACGCCAAGCGAATACCAAAGGTTGGGGCCGCCCGAGCCACGCCGCGAGGCCATCATGGCCACATACGACTCTGACGGGTGGTCCTGGTAGACCAGCTTGTAACCGCCCCGTGTGATTCCATCGAGGTCCGCATGCGGGTTGATAAGGTCGACGCGCTCATGCAGGAAGCCAGCCCAGTCGTACTTCACTACCTCATTGAGGTCGGCGATAAGCTCAACGCGATTGTAGGGCACGATCAGTGGGCCGGTGTTGCCACCTTTGCCGAGGAAGATGTGCAGGAAGTCGGTGAGGGACTTCTGGTCGTTGGTCAGCTCGCGGATCTTGGTGTCGGCGTCGAGCCACAGCAGTTCGCCTTCCTGGTAGTAGTCCTGGCCACGGCGCCAGTTGGACCACGCAGGGCCGTCGCTGCGCAGGATGCTGGCGGCGACGGCGGTGTCGTCGGTGGGACGCCACTCGCGGCCCGACCGGTAATCCAGTTGTGCGGCGGAGGCGGCGAGCATGTCGCGATAGGCCGCCTGAGACTTGAGGCCGGAACGCGTCGCGAGCACATTGCCGAGATACTGCGTCATGCCCTCATAGACCCAGAGCAACTCGCCCTGCTGCATGGTGGCGAAGTCCCGCTGGTAGAGTTTGTCCGGGCGGCGATATTTGCCGTTCCAGCTGTGCGTGAACTCGTGCGACAGCAGATCGGATTCAGCCAGCTGGCGCTGCTGGCTGGCAAAGCCCATCTCCCCTACGCCGTTATCCGACGACTGGCCATGCTCGAGCCCTTCTCCGCCAGTGATGTCGGAGAGCGTCAGCAGGAAGTGGTAGACGTTGTAGTGGCGAGAGTTGTAGGCAGCCCCAGCCTCACGAACCAAATTGGATATCTCGTTGAGGAGTTCGGGACGCAGGTTTGAGTCGTTGGGCTCATCGGACACGACGTCGATGTAGTGCTTCGGCGTAACCTCGGGAGCGAGTGCGAACTCGTGGAAGTATTCCCCGGCGATTACAGGCGAATCTTCAAGTTGTTCTACCGTAGTTGCTTGGAACTCTGTGGTTCCACCGGTTTTGGCGTTGGGATCATAGCTTCCGGTGGGCTGCAGAGCGGTGCCGATGCCCCAGCCGGCAGGGACGACTACGCTGGGCTGGATAGCGATCTTCGCTACCGGGATATGCGCGGGATAGAGCAGGAGTTTCTCCCACTCGAGCACGGCGATCTTGTCATCGGCGCGCGAGGTGACGATGCAATCCAGGTGTGCATGCAGCGTGGTCACATCCTTCGGGACGTCGACGTGGAACTCGTAGAGGTCAACGTCGTCTCGACGCCAGGGAAGGGTCTTCCCGTTGGCCGTGAAGACGACTCCGGTAATGTCCTCAACCGGGCCGGTGGGGCGATGGTTGCCGGGGATCCACTCGGGAGTGGTGAAGGTATTGGGGCCGGGCTTTACGGGCAGATCGATCTCTGCGTGGTAGAGCTTGCGTGGCGCCTCCGTTAGGTCGGCGGTGATGCGGATGGGTGCCTGGGCGAACGCGGGCAGCGCCAGGCCGAAGACGGACGCAAGGAGCAAGGTCCTGTTAAGCATCGTGCGGGTGATCCTCTCTAAGATCCGGTGTTAGACAGAATACGTAATTTGACCCAGTTGGGACGCAGATCTCCGCCTAGTTGGCGAGGGCCTCTTCAATGGCGCTGACAATACGGGGATCGCTGGGCGGCATGTCGGGAGCAAAGCGGGCGAGCACCGTGCCGTCGCGGCCGACGACGAACTTTTCGAAGTTCCAAAGGACTGCGGGCAGCGATGCTGGTTCGGGCAGTCCCTGGGATTTGAGATAGCCCGCGATATTGCCACGGAAGCCGGCGTCGTTGACGACATGCTCAGGGGCGGCGGAGGTCAACTCGCGATAGAGCGGGTGCTGCTCGGGGCCGGTGACGGTGATCTTGGAGAAGATGGGGAAGGTGACAGGGTAGTCCGTCGAGCAGAACTTGGCGATCTCCTGATTGGAGCCTGGTTCCTGGCCGGCAAAGTCGTTCGCAGGGAAGCCGAGCACGACAAGACCCTTGTCTTTGAACTGCTGGTAGAGCGTTTCGAGATCGGTGTACTGCGGCGTGAGGCCGCAGCGCGAGGCTACGTTCACGATGAGCAGGGCCTTGCCGGAGTAATCGGCGAGTGTGGCGGGGGAGCCGGAGAGCGTCGTCAGCGGAAGATCGTAAAGGGTCGGCATGTACAAGAATTATCGCCGAACGTGCCCATTGCCCCCAAATAGGGGCTTCAAAGTCAGCCAATACTCCGGGAAACCTATAGAAGTCATAAAAGTTTGCAGGAATATTGACAGCATGACGTAGGATATTTATCGGTGCGCCCTGCGGGCGCCCGAGGTTTTGCGAGGCATGAGCATTTTTGATGTCCTGTTTGGAAAACCGTTAGCGACCAGTGCCGAACACGATGAGCACATTGGCGTAGCGGCGGGAGTCCCGATCTTTGGGCTCGATGGTCTTACCAGCGCGGCCTATGGCCCGGAAGCTGCCATGACCCTGCTGATCCCCCTGGGCTTCTGGGGTGTGTATCACTACTTGCTGCCGATTTTTGGATGCATCCTCACCCTGCTGACGATTCTTTATTTTAGTTACCGGCAGACAATTCAGGCCTATCCCAATGGTGGCGGGTCATTTACCGTTGCCAGCGAGAACCTCGGCGATCATGCCGGACTGTTGGCGGCCGCGGCGCTGATGATCGACTACATTCTGACTGCGGCTGTGGGTATCTCGGCCGGTGTTACAGCGCTGGTGAGTGCTGTTCCGCGGCTGCATCCGCACCAATTATTGCTTTGTCTAGTGATCCTATCGATCATTGCAATCATCAACATGCGTGGCGTTAAGGAGACAGGCGCCGTCTTTATGACGCCGACGTTCCTGTTTGTGGGGACGCTGCTTGCGACCATCGGCGCGGGTGTATATCACGCGCTGACATCGGGCGGGCATCCACATGCGCTGAGTGCGCCGCCGCCGCCGGTTGCCAATCCGCTGCACACCCTGACACCCCTGTTGATGATGTGGCTGCTCATGAAAGCCTTCTCCAACGGCTGCGCGGCGATGACCGGTGTTGAGGCTGTGTCGAACGGTGTGACGGCGTTCAAGGAACCGCGGTCGGGCAATGCAAACCGGACGCTGACCGTAATCATCGCGATCCTGATCGTACTGCTGTTTGGGCTCTCCTATGTGGCGCGCGCGTACGGTGTGACGGCGATGGATCCGGATGCTAGTAACTTCCAGAGCGTGCTCTCGATCGAGGTGGCAGCGGTATTTGGGCGCGGGTGGTTCTACTTCCTGACGATGGGTGGCGTGCTAGCGGCGCTCTCGTTCAGTGCGAATACGGCATTTGCCGACTTTCCGCGCATGGCGCGAGCGATCGCGGGGAAAGATTACCTGCCGCATGTATTCCTGCTGAAAGGCCGCAGGCTGCTGTTCTCACATGGCATCTATGCCCTGACCGGATTTACGGCTCTGATTCTGATCCTGTTCAACGGTGTCACGGACAGGCTGATTCCGCTCTACGCTATCGGCGCATTCCTGGCGTTTACGTTAAGCCAGGCCGGCATGGTAAAGCACTGGCACAAGACAACGGATGCGCCGCACCGGCACGTGAAGATGTTTGTCAACGGGCTGGGGTCGGTGGCGACGGGGATTTCGCTGCTCATCATTCTGGTGACCAAGTTCATGTACGGTGCCTGGGTGACGGCGCTGCTGGTACCGTTCCTGATCGTTCTCATGTTGATGGTGAAGCGCCACTACGTGCGCGTGAAGGGCGAGACAGAGGACCCGACACCGCTGCGGTTGACCGGCCTGGAGCCGCCCATCGTTGTCATTCCGATGGCGCGCTGGGACAAGATCACCGAGAAGGCGATGCGCTTCGGCATGCTCATGAGCCCCATCGTGAAGGTGGTTCACGTGGACTCGGACGATACCGATGCTCTGGGCTGCGTATGGGACACCATGGTGATCAAGCCGGTACGCGAACACAACATGGCCGAGCCGGAGTTGGTCACCGTGAAGAGCAGCTATCGTACGATCATCTCGCCGCTGATGGACTATGTACTGAAACTGGAAGATGAGAATCCCGGACGCAAGATTGCAGTGCTGCTGCCGGAGCTTGTGGTGCGTCACTGGTGGGAGAACCTGCTGCACAATCAGCGCGTTCAACTGCTCAAGCTGCTGCTCCTGCTGAAGGGCAACCAGCGCATCGTGGTGGTGAATATTCCCTGGTATCTGTAGGTCGCAGAACAAGCACAAAAGTCATCGAAACCACGGAACCGGGTGCCCCATCCTTTCGCGCTTTTTGCGAAAGGGTGGGGTATCGCTGCAGAGCGAGACACAAACATTCGCATCGCGCTCTGCGTCAGGGGTATCGTTTGCGGTAGCAAACGACCGTTTTCCTCTGCTCTCTCACTGCCGCTACTCGAGCCAAAGGCAAATGCCTTAGCTTAGCGACCGCAACCGTGCAACCGCCGCAGGAATAACCTCAAGCGCACGGTCAATCTCTTCAGCAGTAGTAAAGCGCGAGAGCGAGAGCCGCAGGCTGGAGCGCGCCTCTGCGGGGCTTAGGCCCATTGCCAGCAACACGTGCGAGGGCTCTGTCGCGCCGGACTGGCAAGCCGCACCAAAGCTCGCCGCAACCCCCTGAATATCGAGCGCGATGAGCAGGGCTTCGGCATCGATGCCGGTGATGCGCAAGTTCGTAGTGTTAGGAACACGCGGGGCTTCTCCTGCGTTGAGGGCCACATCAGGGATGCTTGCGATCAAGCCTTGTTCCAGGCGGTCGCGGAGAGCTTTGAGGCTGCTTGCATCGAGTTGCGAGTTCAACCACTCATGAGCCAACTCGGCAGCGCGGCCAAGGCCGACGATGCCGGGGACGTTCTCCGTACCGGCGCGTCGCTGACGTTCGTGCGGGCCACCGTGGAAGAGTGGCGCAAGTTGCACCCCTTTGCGCACGAAGAGAACGCCGGTACCTTGCGGCGCATACATCTTGTGGCCGGAGAGCGAGAGCATGTCCACGTTCTTGAACTCGCCGGAGAGATCGAGCGTGAGCTTGGCTGCGCCCTGGACCGCATCGGTATGCACGAGTGCACCATGCGCCTTTGCAATACGCGCAAGCTTGCCGACCGACTGGATCGCGCCAGTCTCGTTATTCGCAAGCATCACCGAGACCAGTTTCGTATGCGGCTTCAGTGCGGCTTCTAGCTCTGCGGGGTCGATGACGCCCTCGCGTGTCGGGGCGAGATAGGTCACTTCGATGCCGCGTCGTTCGAGCGACTCGGCAGTGTAGAGCACAGCGTGATGCTCGATGCTGGTCGTGATGAGGTGCGCTGGTTCTTTCCTGTCGAGGTAAGGTTGCAGAACGCCGGAGAGCGCGAGGTTATCGCTCTCGGTGCCGCCGGAGGTGAAGACGAGTTCCTTAGGGGGTGCATTCAGGAGTCTGGCGACGGAGGCGCGAGCATGCTCTACCGCCGAGCGCGTGCGCTGGCCGGACTGGTGCGCGGAACTGGGATTGCCGAAGCTCTCCGACCAGAACGGACGCATGGCCTCGATGACCTCGGGCAGAAGCGGGGTGGTGGCGTTGGCGTCGAGGTAGATGCGCGGCATGAATTGATTTTAGAGCGGTCTCGCGCTCGATCGTTAGTTTCGCTGCGCGGAGACCTTAGAGCGGCATCCTTGTTAGGATGGTGGCGCTCTAAAAACGACAATAGAGCCGGCGAAGGAGACGGAATGCGATTGCGAATAGTTGTAGCAGGAATCGTTTTAGGGATATGTACGTTGTCAGCAATGGCGCAGGCAAACATGGGAACAGCGGCTGCGAAGTCCGCTGTAGGGGCGACGACGGAGCCGTCGAAGGCGTTGGACGACATGCTGAATGTCTTTGAACAGGATGTCATGGGCGTAGTCAAAGCAATGCCGGCGGAGAAGTACAGCTTCGCGCCGAGTGCGGCGATCTTCGCTCCCACACAGACAGCAAAGTTCGATACGGTGCGGACGTTTGCCCAGCAGGCAATCCATCTGACGGAAGCAAACTACTTCTTCTATGGTGCGGTGAGCGGCGTCAAGCCGGACGTCGACAGGAAGGCGCTGGATGCGATGACCAAGAAGGAAGATATCGTCGCCGCACTGGCTGCATCCTTCGTCTTCGCCCACAAGGCGATTGCTACGATCACCCCGGAGAATGCGTTTGTGACGATCAAAGGCGCGGACGGACTGCAGACCCGCGCAACGGTAGCAGCCTTCGGAGTCGCGCACGGATACGACCACTATGGACAGCTGGTGGAGTACCTGCGGATGAACGGAATTGTGCCGCCTGGAAGCAAGTAGCAGAGCAGCGTGAAGAGGATAGAGTGTAGAGGATAGAGAAGGCAGATCTTTTCTCTACACTCTATCCTCTGTTCTGAGAGCCTGTTCATGATGTAGTTACTAGCGGGTTGGTGCGATTGGCAGGACATTTTCTGCATGAGGAAGAACATGTCCTGAAGCGATGTAAACCGTGAGCCGTTCGATCTTGTTCGTCCCTCGGTGATCACCTTAAACCGGCTACTTTGGTCGCGTGACGGGGAGGCCGGCTGCGAGATCGTCGTCAAAACCGATCGCGCGGAAGAAGCTTGCACTTGCACTCCTATTCCACAATTCCGTCTGCGGGTGATACTTCTCCTTTTTCTACACGGCGAGTCCATGCTTTCCAACCCGGATGCATCGTCTCAAGCTTGTCGAGGACCTGATCCCCGCTCAACTTGGGACCATCCCCAGGAAAGTCTCGTCGTACTTTTGTGAGAAAGCCGATTCCTTGCTCTCGATAAACTTCGATTACGCGCTCTTCAAACGTGAATTCGTACCAGCCATAGTTCTGTGGGTATCTCGATGAAAGCTCAGCGTACCGAGACTCAAAATCTCGCAAAGAGGTGAAGGGATGCGGCGCAGCGAGGCCTGATTTCCAGAATATCTCGTTGCCGAGGAGTTGATCCGGATGGTGTTCTTTCAAGTAGGCGTATCCGATATAGCTTGCCAGGAACTCATTGAACCAATTAACTTGGGCGTTGATTCCGACTTGGTTGATTATGGAGTGTCCGACTTCGTGAGCGCCGATTCCATCGCCAGCTTGAAACTGAATCGTTCTCCACGAGACACCTCGTTCCCGCACACGTTGCTGGATGGCTGAATCTGCGTTGCTCTCTTGCGGCATGGGAAGGGCTGTTACTTCGTGCCAGTCAAGCGGCATGACGAATACCCAAGGCTTCGAATCGCTCATCGACGGCATACCGTATGGCTCATCGCCCGAAACTGTCGGCCACTGTCTCGCGTTCAGCACAGCCAGAGTGACAGGAGCAAACGTGTAATCGAATACCTTGCTATAAAAGGCGAGTTCTCCTGAGAGTAGGGCCTGAAGGGAGCGTGCCCTTGAAGCCCCATGAGGACTGTAATAAGCCGGGAGATCTCCGTGAATCAACGCAAGCTGGAGCCTGTCGATTGCCGCAATGCGGTTCCTCCCGTCAGACTGACCAGACACATCTACAGCCGGGCGATCATTCTGTGCTGCCAGTCCATTTGGGATCAAGAGTAAGAAAAAAGCAAGAACAAGAAGTAGATATATCAGATTCGATCTATTGCTCAACGTGAAATCCTTTCGGCTGCACAACCTGGTCCGTGACCTGGACTTATGCCGCCGCGTGAATCGATGCCAAAACCTGTTCAATGATAGTGGATGAAGGGGGGTGGGAATGTAAGACCGCCGCCTCTCGATCCTCACTGCCAGCGATATCGACGATCTGTTTGATTGCCCAGATTCACCGACGAAGACCGACGGCGACTTGTAGATTTCAAAGCCAAGCAGCGGCTTCTTTTGTCTATGAGCAGGAAGTCGTCCTGGAAGATCCGTGCCATCTTGTCGCGCGCAGTTTCCTGGGCATGGATCCGGCGCGCGACAAGACGCCTCGCACTACCACTCAAAAGATCCTGAACAGGCCTTAAGCGCTGGGCTTGGCCGGCCACGGCTGAGTCTGCGAGGTGCGCTTCTCCATCGGGATATAGGGCGCGGGCCACGTGGGGCCGGTGTAGTCGGCGCGCGGACGGATCAGGCGGTTGTCGTCGTGCTGCTCGATCACGTGCGCACACCATCCCGAGATGCGGCTGATAGCGAAGATTGGCGTGAAGAGATCGATGTCGATGCCCAGCGTCGTATAGGTGCTGGCGGAGTAGAAATCGACGTTGGCGTTGAGCTTCTTCTCCTCTTTTACGAAGAGCTCAATCTGGCGGGACATCTCATACCACTTGGGATTGGCATCTTTGCCGAGGTCTTCCGACATCTTGCGGAGATGCGTGGCGCGCGGGTCTTCGGTTGTGTAGACGCGGTGCCCGAAGCCGGAGATCTTCTCCTTGTTCTCGAGCATCTTGCGGACGTGCTCGACGGGATCTTCGCCGGCCTTGTCAATGTCGTAGAGCAGGTGCATGACGGCTTCGTTGGCTCCGCCGTGCAGCGGCCCCTTGAGGGCGCCGATAGCGCCGGTGATGGCCGAATGCAGATCGGACAAGGTTGCTGCAATCACGCGCGCGGCAAAGGTGCTGGCGTTGAGCTCGTGGTCGGCATGCAGAATCAGCGCAACATCGAGCGCCTTGGTGGCTGTCTCGGAGGGCTTTTCACCGGTGAGCATCCACAGGAAGTTGGCAGCGTGGGAGAGCGAGGTGTCCGGCTTGATGATCTCCTTGCCCTTGCGGATGCGATCGAAGATAGCCACGATCATCGCGATCTGCGCGGTCAGGCGAAAGCTCTTGCGGACATTCGCAGTGTGCAGGACGGATTTCTCATCGGCATCGTAGATGGAGAGCAGCGACACTGTGGTGCGCAGAACCTCCATGGGCGAGGCGGTCTTTGGGACGCTGCGTAGAAACGCGATCACGTCGTCGGGGATCTGCCGTGCCGCCGCGAGCTGATGGGAAAAGTCGTTGAGTTCGGCTGCGGTGGGGAGAGCGCCGTTCCACAGAAGATAGGTGATCTCTTCAAAGCTGGACTTCTCCGCCAGCTCGTGAATGTCGATTCCACGATAGGAGAGGATGCCCTTGCCTCCATCGATAAAGCAGATGGAGGACTCATTGGCGACGACGTCTTGCAAACCTTTGGGTGCAGCGGTGGACATAAGTGCGCTCTCCGAGCTACAGCGGTTTCGGTTTAGATATTTACAGGGGCGAAAGCCGTTTGTGTGGTTTTCTTCCAGGAAAACCACCTTCACAATCTCCGGGTGCAACGAGTAAAACCGAAACCGCTCAAAATTCAACAGCGTGACTGATTATCAAACCGCGTGGATTCGGTTGTCACGGAGGATGAGCGAATATCGACTAGTGTGTTCGATTTGGCTAGGCAGTGTCGAAACGAGCGGGGGAGAAGGGCGCCACATCGATCGCAGAGGATTTGCCTTCGATGAGATCGGCCATGATGGTTGCGGTGGCAGGGGCCAGCAGTATGCCGTTGCGAAAGTGACCGGTCGCGATGAACTGACCAGGCGAGAGAGAGCCAAGCAGCGGCAGGCTGTCGGCGGTTGCGGGGCGGAGTCCTGCCCAGGCTTCGACCTGCGGAGCAGTTGTTTCATCGGCAAGCTGAGGCAGAAGCTCCGCCGCCAGTGTGCGCAGGTGGGCAAGGCCAACTGGATGAACCACCGTGTCGAATCCGGCATCTTCGACAGTGGCTCCGATGAGAGCCGTTCCTGCCTGCGGCCCTTGTGTGCGCGGCACGACGTAGATGTGCTCGCTGCGGTGGACCTCGCATAGCGGAAGCGTGGCAGGTAACTGAACGCGGAGCATCTGCCCCTTTGCAGGGCGAACCTGTGGATGAGCCCATGCGCCTTGTGTGTGAATGATTTTGTCAGGAGTGAATGTGCCGTTATTGGTCTCTGCGTGTAACTGCGCCTGATTGTCTTCCGTGACGAAGCGAAGTTCGGTGTGCTCGCGCAGGTCGATGGACGTAGCGCGAACGGCAGCGAGAAGCGCGGCTGCAAGTTGACGTGGATCAACCGAATGCTCGGCGAGCTGTTGGGTGCTGCCATCGGGCATGTACTGGATCGTGGTGTCGGTCTGGAAGGGCACCGAGAGCCCGGAGAGAGACTCGATGCGCTGCAGAAACGCCGGATAAAGGGAGAGGCTGAAATGCGAAAACGGCAGCAGCGCAGGAGGGTTGTGAGGGTCTTTGGCCGCTAACATGCCTGCAGCGGCGGTGGAGGCATGCTGTAGCGCTGTATTTCGTTCCAGTACAGTCACTTGAAAACCGCGCGTTTGGAGCTCTAAGGCGAGCGAAAGCCCAATAATTCCCGCTCCAGCGATCATAATTTCAGGTTTTGGTCGTAATTTTGCGTCCATCGGCATCCTATTTTAGCTATAACGCGTCCATCTCTTTTAGCGTTTCAGACTTAGGGTCGTAAGCGCGGAAAAACAAGGAGCGTCGAATGAACGAGAACGATCGCGAGTATGTTGAAAAAACGTCTGCGCCGGGCTGGCTGACGGGCATAGCTGTTGCAGGTATTGTACTGGCTTTGGGATCACTGGGCTGGAGCTTTGGTCTTCAGAACAACCTCAAGTCTGAACAGCAGAAGCTAGATGCCGCCAACCAGCAGAACACCGCATTGTCCCAGCGTTTAGATGAAACAAACGAGCGGATGCGCGCACAGGCACAGACCCTGGGTCAAAGCGTAGGTCTCACCCAGAAACAGTTAGAAGATAAATCCAACCAGTTGATCGCGGCTCAAAGAACAGCATCCGCTACAACTGCTCGGCTGCAGAGGGAACAGGCTGCGACTGCGAAGCAGGTAGGTGATGTACAAACAGACGTCTCAGGCGTGAAGACCGATGTCGGCGGAGTGAAGACCGATGTTGCGACAACGCAGGCGGACCTCGCGCAGACCAAGACGCAGTTGACGCGTGTGATGGGTGACTCCGGTGTGATGAGCGGGTTGATTGCGACCAATCATGATGAACTGGAAGAGTTGAAGCATCGTGGTGATCGTAACTACTACGAGTTCACTCTGCAGAAGGGCGCTCCCGCGCAGAACGTAGGAACCATCAAGGTGCAGTTGAAGAAAGTCGACCCGAAGCGCTCCAAGTACACGCTCGCGGTTAGTTCAGACGACAAGAGCATTGAGAAGAAGGACAAGAATCTCGACGAGCCGGTGCAATTCTACTCAGGCAAGCAGCCGGCGCTGTTTGAGATCGTCGTGAATAACATCAGCAAGGGCCAGGTAACGGGTTATCTGAGCACACCAAAAGGTGCGCCAGCCCCGATTTCTGTTCCGTAACTTGCTCCGTAGTTGCAACAAAGGCCGCGCATTCCATGCGCGGCTTTTTTGCGTCAGAGCAGAACCCCTATAGGTATGCCCAAAGGCAATCATTTGGACGGCGCTTTTCCCCAAAAAAAGCGCCACTCCTAAGCTCTTTCCGGGGGCCAGTAATAGGGGTTCTGCTCTAGGGAATGGTGATCGTCTGCGGCGCCTGATGCGCGAGGTGAACCGTCAGTATTGCGGACTTGCGCGCCTTCCAGTCCTTTTCCGTGAGGCCAGGAAAGTGCAGCAGCACGGTCCCTTCAACCGAACCTCCGGGCGCGATCTGCGTCTGCCCATCGAGAGGATGCGACATCATCGGCGTGAGCGCGGGAAAGCTCTCTTCGATGCGCGCGAGATCCGCAGCGCCGGGTGCGGTGGTGTCGAGTGTTTCATTGTCCGATGTCGTGTACGTTGAGGTCACGGTGTCGATGAAGATCGGAAGCCGCAGCTTGTTCTCGATATGCACCGTCCCGACGACGTAGAGGTCGTCTTCGGTGTGCGCACCCTGGCCGATCACGTGCACACCGCCGCTCTCCGCGTTGAAGGTGGTGTGCGCGGCATACACCTGCACCTTGGGGACACTGAGTTCAGCCGTCTTGCGTGGATTCAGATAGAAGACAGCCACAGCGATGACAACGAGGATCGCCAGTGCGATCAGGATTGCCTTCAACGGACTGCGCTCTGGTGCGGGACCAAGGTTGAGGTCAGACATAGTAAGAACAGGATAGCGTGCTCACGCCCATCAAGGCCGTGGCCGTAGTGTGGCGAGGAACCGGTCGACCGGCTGCGTGTTGATAAGGTCCTGCGCGCTAAGCCAGGCGCGGCGCAGTTGAACGATCCCATGGTCGATCTGGTCGAGGTCGCTGATAGTGTGCGCGTCGGTGTTCACGATCAGCTTGCAGCCCTGTTCTTTCGCAAGCCGAAGGTTGAGATCCGAAAGATCCGAGCGTGCCGGCGCGGCGTTGTGTTCGACCGCGACACCGAGCCGTGCGGCAACAGGAAGAAGCTGCGCGAGGTCGATCTTGTAGGGCTCGCGCTGCAGCACCTTGCGTCCGGTGGGATGGCCAAGGATCTGCACAAAGGGATTCTCCGTAGCGCGAAGAACGCGTGCGGTCATCTCTTCCTGTGTCTGGTTGAAACCCGAGTGAACGCTGGCAATCACAATGTCGAGTTGCGCGAGCGTGGCATCTTCGAGATCAAGTGCGCCGTCCAGCAGAATATCGACCTCAACGCCGGCAAGAATGCGAAAGGGAACTGTAGGCTCCGCAGTGTTTGGTTCTTTGTCCTTCAACCGCCGTTTGTAATGCTCCCACTGTGGTCCACGCTTACCCGCGAACTCTTCGGCGAGCTCAGTTGACACCGCACGAATGCGTTGCGCATGGGCCAGCGCGCGCGCGTCGTCCATGCCATTAGTCATGGCGAGGTTCTTCGAGTGGTCGGTAATGGCAATGTATTCCAGGCCGCGTGCAATTGCGGCCTCCGCCATCTCGCGGATGCTGTTGCTGCCGTCCGACTCCGTGGTGTGCATATGCAGGTCGCCGCGCAGATCGCTGCGGACGATGAGGTGCGGCAGCGTGTGTTTCTCCGCGGCTTCCAGTTCGCCGCAGTTCTCGCGGAGCTCGGGCGGAATGTATTCGAGGTCGAGCGCGTTGTAGATCTCCTGCTCGGTCGCAGCCGCAACGATCACATTGTCCTCGAGCCGCAGAAGCGCATATTCGCTGAGCGTAAGCCCGCGCTTGATCGCACGCTGGCGCAGCGCGACGTTGTGGTGCTTGGAGCCTGTGAAGTACTGCAATGCGGCGCCGTAGCTGGCACGCGGCAGCAGCCGCACGTCAACCTGCAGGCCATTGCGCAGCGTGAAGCTGACCTTGTTCTGGCCTTTGGCGAGCAGCTTGTCGATGAGCGGTAGCGAAGCCACATGCTCAACGGCTGCGGCTACGACATCGGTTTCGCACGCTGGCCCGGTAACCAGTAGGTCGAGGTCTCCGCAAGTCTCGCGGCCGCGGCGCAGGCTGCCCGCAGGAGTAATCGTTTCTATGCCGGGAAACTGGCGGATGAGCTCGCTGATGCGCTCGGCGTGTTCGCGGGCCACGTCGATACGGAAGCGCGAAGCATTGCGGCGATGGTCTTCGATGCCCTTGAGCAGCTTGTCGGTGAACTTCTGCCCCAGCCGCGGCAGAGGCAGCAGGTCGCCGCGCTTGGCCGCCGCTTCCAGCGCATCGATATCCGAGATCTGCAGCGCGGAGTAGAGCATCGCCACCGTCTTAGGGCCCATGCCGGGAAGGCGCAGAAGTTCAAGCATCGTAGGGCGATACTTCTGCAGCAGCTCCTCGCGCAGAGGCATAGTGCCTGTGGCGACCAGGTCTCGAATGTTCTGCGCCATACCTTTACCGATGCCTGGAATCGCGAGCAAGGCCTTGGGGTCGGCATCCGGCGTAGCGAGTGTGGCTAGTTGGGTGGTTTGCTGCTCTACGGCCTCAGCCGCGCGGCGGTAGGAGCGAATGCGGAACGGGTCGGCGGCATCGATTTCGAGCAATGCGGCGGTTTCATCGAGCAAGCGTGCGAGCGTGATGTTGTCCATAAGAGAACCAGAGGCCCGGGGGCCGCATCGATTGTAGATGCTTGCGCCCGGGCCTCTGAAATTACAGAAAACTTCTGTAGGTGAAAGCCTCGGAAAAGTGTGCGGGATTGTGAGAAAAATTAGACGGTTTTGGTGCGAACGACCTGATCGGCCTGCGGACCCTTTGCTCCCTGAATGACGTCGAATTCAACCTCGTCGCCTTCTTTCAAGCTCTTGTACCCGTCTAACTGAATAGCGCTGTAGTGGACAAACACATCCGGACCGCTATCCCGTGCTAAAAACCCAAAACCCTTTGCATTGTTGAACCACTTAACCGTGCCCTTGTACTGTGCCATGAGGCCCTTCCCAAAAACGGAAAATGCGCTCCCCGCCTGAACGGAGAGATCGTACTGGTTTATATGCAAAATCGAGCCTTTGGGATGCCTGACGGAGGGCTTGGATTTCATTTCTAACTAATGGGAAATAGGGCATATTTGCTGTTTTCTGTCGCCCTGCCAACACAATGAAGCTTTTAACGCAGAAGGCGCAGAGAACACCACGAAATCCTCTGCGCCCTCCGCGTTTTCCTTCGCGCTCTCTGCGTCAAAGCTTTTGCTGTTGCCGGTTCTTCCGGTCTTCAGTTTGCGCGACGCAGCGAGTCATAAAACAGCACGCCGATCAACGTTTTTCCATCGACGATTTTCCCGGCATGAATAAGCCGCAGAACCTCCGAGAGCGGTGTCATATGCAGCTCGATCCGTTCGTCGTCTTCGGGCGTGGCTTCACCCAGCGTAAGGTCTTCCGCGAGCAGGATATTCATCGCCTCAGAGAGAAAGCCTGGGCTGGCGAAATAGCGGACGTACTTCGACCAGCGCTTGGCCCGGTAGCCGGTCTCTTCGATGAGTTCGCGTTTCCCTGCGGGGATAGGTTTTTCGCCCAGCTCGATGCGGCCCGCCGGCAACTCCAGCAGGATCTCGTCAGCAGCGTGGCGATACTGGCGGATAAGCAGGATATTGGGATCGGCAGGGTTGGTCTTGGTGTCTACGGCCAGGATAACGACCGAGCCATTATGGCGGATGACGTCGCGTGTGGCACGAACGCCACCTGGCTCGGCTACGTCATCGGAGGTGACAGAAAATATCCTGCCCTTGTAGACGACCTTCGACGAGAGTGTACGGGCTTTGCCGGAGAG
>NZ_LMUH01000001.1:63186-366287 GCF_009766105.1 Granulicella sp. S156
ATGCAGCCTTGCTGATACCACAAAGTCAGAGTGTAGAGGATAGAAACTCAGGCTCTTTCCTCGACACTCTCCGCTCTATCCTCTGCATTTTGCATCGACACGCTTTGCTTCGCATCCAAACATGGTCAAGATGAGAGACTGTAACTGAATGAACGCCGAGTGCTACGACCCCTCGACACTACCCGGGACGACCGCCCTGTTCCGCGACTACACGGACGTGCGCTCGTCCGCCCACGCCACTGCGCTGCGGCGGTGGTATCCGTCCGACCCCTTCACGATGGATTGGGCTAGGCGCTCACCCGAGTTGGACCCCGCGCATCGCGGTCGGCTTGCGGATATGCTGCTGCGGCAATCCGACGGCTTTGACGCCAGCGGAGCCGTGCTGGCAAACATCGAGCGGCTGCGCAACGGTGCGGCTGCGGTCGTCACAGGGCAGCAGGTTGCATTGTTCGGCGGTCCGTTGCTGACGCTCCTGAAGGTCGCGACGGCGATCCGCAAAGCTGCGGATGCGACAAAGATCAGTGGCCGCGAGCACGTTCCCGTATTCTGGCTGGCTAGCGAAGACCACGATCTCGCCGAAGTCGATCAGGTGGCGCTGCTGTCGAAGACAGAGGTCGAGACCCTCCGGCTGGGGCTGAAAGCGGAGCGTCCGCTGCCGGTAGGCGAGATGCGTGTCGATGGCGGCAATGAAGAGGGCCGGTTGCGGCTGGAAGCCGAGCTGGATCGTCTCAGCGAGCTTCTGGGCTGGGCTCCGGTCTGCGAGCTTCTGCGCGCCTGTTATGCCCCCAACGCCCATCTTGCCGGAGCCTTCGGCCGGCTCATCAGCAAGGTCTTTGCCGCGCAGGGCCTGGTGGTGATGAACGCTTCGGTGCGCGAGTTTCATTCGCTGGGTGCCGATGTACTGCGGGCCGCGATTGAAGATGTGGACGCCCTGGATGCGGCGCTGTTGGAGCGGTCGAAGGAGTTGGAGACCGCGGGCTATCATGCGCAGGTACTGGTAACGCCGGGCCACTCCTTGCTGTTCTTGCTCGATTCCGAAACCGGAGCCCGGTTGCCGCTACGCCGCACCGGCGATGGCCAGTGGAAGGCCGGATCGCAAAGCTACACCAGCGAGGATCTGCTGGCGATTCTCGAGAGTGAACCTGAATGCATAAGCCCCAACGCGCTGCTGCGGCCGGTCTTTCAGGACCGCATTCTGCCCACAGCGGCGTATGTCGGCGGCCCCGCGGAGATTGCGTACTTCGCACAGTCGGCAGTGGTCTACGAAAAGATCTTAGGACGTGTAACACCAGTGTTGCCGCGGCTTTCCGCGACGCTCATCGAACCGGCGATTGCGCAGACGATGGCCGCGCACGAGGTTTCGCTGCCACAACTCTTTGAGGCGAAGACGATAGACGCGCTGGCGCTGCGGTTAGGCGCGCGCGCGATGCCCATCGAAGGCAAACGCAAGATCGCAGCCGTAGGCAATGCGATGGATGCGGAGTTGACCGCGCTCACCGAATACATGAGCTCGATGAGCGCCGATCTGGGCCGTGCGGCTGAAGTTTCGGCCAACAAGATGCACTACCAGATGAACCGTCTGCGGCGCATGGCGGCGGCCTTTGAGGTGCAGAAGCAGGCATCGCTGAAGAAGCACGCGACAGCGATTATGCTGAACGTCTTCCCAGACGGCCACCTGCAGGAGCGGTTGTTGGCGGGAGTGTGGTTCCTGGCCCGCTATGGCGACACGCTGCCGGAGTTGCTGGTGGAGCACGCCGGGCAGGAGTGTCCAGGGCACCGCGTGATTTATCTGTAAAAGAAAAGGATTTACAACGAATCGTCCCTGCGGGATACTTCGGCATGGGAGAACTCTTCGCTCCAACTCATCTCATCATTCTTTTCTTCTTGGCGATTCCTTTGTTGGGCATTCACTTTCTGCCGACAATCGTAGCGGGTATTCGGCGTGCGAACAACTTTGGTTGGATATTAGCCATTAACTTCTTTCTCGGGTGGACCTTCGTAGGGTGGGTTGTGGCGTTGATCTGGGCGTTTCGCGACACCTCACGCGACGTCGTCGTGTATGCGCCACCTCCGCCTTACACTCGCTAGCCGAGATTGCCTCGGGAACCGCGACTGCAGAAAACACGTAGAAGCTATCAGAGAGAGAGGAATTACGTCATGCACGTTCTTTTCGCACTGTTTCTGCTTCCGTTTGGGGCCATTCACTTTCTGCCGACGATCATTGCCGCACTGCGCGGTGGCCGCAGCGTTGTTGGCATCTTCCTACTGAACCTGTTCCTCGGATGGACCGTGATCGGCTGGATCATTGCTCTGATCTGGGCGTTCCGCGATGAGCCGAGATATGTTTACGTCTACCCCCAGGGGCAGGTTCGCCGGTTCTAGCTGGGTAATCCGGCACATCGCACACTATTTCTGAAACCGCTCTAAAATGTCCCACGAGGGATTTTGCGATGGGATTGAGCGATCAGCCGTTTGAAGTGATGTGTCCGGACTGTAGTGGAATGTTGAAGATCGACCCTGTGACGCGCTCGGTAATCGCGCACACCCCGGCTCCCCGCAAGAAGACCTTTGAGGACTTCGGCGCTGCAGCCAAGGCTCTAAAGGAGTCAGATGCGCGGCGGGAGTCCATCTTCGCGCAGTCCGTACAGGCCGAGAAGAACAAGGATGACCTGATGGCCAAGCGGTTCGCCGAAGCCGTCAAGAAGGCCAAGGAATCGCCCCTCGGCGAGCGGCCCATGCGGGATTTCGATCTGGAGTAGTACAGATATCGGGCCACGCTGGATTGTTCTCGACGAAGGGAATGAGGATTGATGAGCGAGGAATCGAAAAAGCCCGAGGAGGGCGAGTCGACGTTGTCCCAGGACGCGCCCCCGGCGTGGCAGACGGTCGCAACCCCGGCGTACCAGCCTCCAGCGCCACCACAGGCACCCCCATACCCCTCTGGAGCCCCTCCACAGGGCTATCCGGCTGCATCTGGGTATCCAACGGCACCGGGCTATCCCGCAGCGCCAGGCTACCCTCCCGCACCGGGTTATCCGCCGCAGCCCGGGACAGGCTATCCGCCACCGCAGGGCTACTCTGCGCCGCCACCTCCTCCTCTGCCACCTCCGCCTTCGGGGCAGGGTGGCTATCAGCCTGTCTATGGCGCAGGCCCGGGTGCCACGCCTGGAGCAAGCTACGGTGCACCCGTGTACGGCTCGCAGCCCCCAGGCTACCCGCCGAACTATCCCCCGCCTCCAGGAGGCTATGGCGGCCCACCGCCGCCCTATGGACAGCCAGGCTATCCGCCTCCACCGGTCAACAACTACTCGTCGGGAAGTGCTGCGGCTGAGATGCTGGCCGTAGCAGCGCTAATGTCAGGTCGCCGCCGCGCACGGCGTCACCTGATCATCTGGCCCCTCATACTCCTGGTGGTCGTTGCTCTGACTCTGCTGCACGGCTGCATGAGAATTCTGCACATCGCTGATAGCGGGAAGCCGGAGATCCGGGCGGTCTACAGAGCCTGACCCGGTGTGTCCGGTCAGGACGAAGGGCATACATCCAGATCTTAGACGGGTGTGATGTTGTTCTCTTCGATGATCCCCCCCACTTTGTCATCTCGACCGAAGGCGGCGTTTTTTGCCGCCGCAGCGGAGAGACCTGCATGTTGCATCGCGCTCTGCAACATGCAGGTCTCTCCACTACGCATGACGATAAAACCATCATGCTCCGGTCGAGATGACAATATGGGGTGATTCAGGTCTAGGTCTTGGTCCACAACGTTCCACCCTCATAATCCGACGTAAGAGTGGTGTTGAGTTCCTCCAGCACCGTCGAGTTCTGGGTAGTCTGTCCGAGTTCGCGGTTTTCGGTCAAGGAATCCACAGAAAAGTTCTCCGAACCAATAAACGCGTTCGCATCCGAGTAGCTGTAGTCGATCACCAGAATCTTCGCGTGGATGTACAGCGAAGCATCCGCGGTATACGTATAGACCTTTACCCCGGCCTTGGTGAGCGTCTCGAACTCGCTCTCGTAATCATTGTCCGTGTTGGTCATAATGACCTTCACGGCGACTCCGGCCTTGGCGCGATTGGCCAGCGCGGTGACGATGGTCGAATCGCTCATCTCCTCGCTTTCGACCAGCAGGGTATGCTGTGCCGAGTTGATGAGATTGGTCAACGCCGTGGTGGCCTCATTGGGGCTCCAGATCAGCGAGTCTGCTGCGGTTGGCGTGACACTCGCAGACTTGAAGTCCGCGTTGAAGACGGTCTCGATCTCCGCGACATCCTTGGCATCGGCATCTGTAATCGCGAAGTCGCGCGTGCTCGAGTAGTACACACTGGTGAGGTTCGCCGTAAGAATCAGGGACGTCGTGCCATCCACCGTGATGGTCTTCTGGTGCGTCGCATGATACGTGGGATTGGCCCAGACGGCCGTGCATCCATTGGCATTCAGGTAGTTGTAGGCAGTGGTGTTGCTGCTCTTTTCGAGGTTCTGGTCCAGGATGACGCGAACCGTAACGCCCTTCTTGGCGAGGGCAGCGAGGTCTGCTGTGACAGTGGTATCGACGAGTTCGTACATCGTCATATCGAGCGTCTTCGTAGCGGTATTGATGAAGTTGTAGACCGGTGTAAAGCCCTGATCGGGCTCGATGGTTAGGGTTTGGGCGTGGGCTGTGCTGGCTAGGGAGGGAATGGCGACGGAGAGCAGTGCAATACAGAACGACGTGCGCTTCACAGGGGCCTCGATTCTGGGTTGGGTGAACCTTGAAACTGGGAGCAGAGTAGTGCCTGCAGCTGTGACTGTCCAATGAATTTTCGTCGTTGTGGATAACGGCTTCAGGGAGTTTCCGAAGTACCCGTTCATAGGTTTTTGTTGTTGTATTTCGGAGTAGCAGCGGCCTTTAGGCCGCGGATTCAAGGTCCAGCAAGAAAGGGCTTTAGCCCTGGGCCTCTCGCTTATGCCAGCGAATCAGACACATCCAATCCCCTGAAAAGCAGCACCAACGCCGTAACCCGGTAAACTGGTAAAGATGCCACCGATTCTCAATGCTCAAGGCGTGTCGAAACGCTTTGGCGCAACTCCCTTATTTGAAAAGATCTCCTTTGCCGTAAACGACGGCGACCGTATTGGGCTGATTGGGCCGAATGGGGCAGGCAAGTCGACGCTGCTGGCCGTATTGGCTGGCGATATGGAACCCGATACCGGCGAACTGGCCGTGCGCAAACGCGCACGCGTCGGCTATGTGCGCCAGATCTCCGAATTTGCCAAGGGTGCAACTGTCCGCAGCGTCGTAGAGCAGGCTCTGCATCACGCGACAGTGCCCGAAAACGAGCGCGAGCAGCGTCTGCGCGAGACCCTGGGGCGCGCCGGCTTTGCCGACGACGGCGCAGACAGCCACGTCCGCATGGATGCCGAAGCCGCCAGCCTGAGCGGCGGCTGGAAGAAGCGCCTGGCCATCGCCGAAGCCATGGTCACGCAGCCCGATGTGCTGCTGCTCGATGAGCCCACGAACCATCTCGACCTCGAAGGCATCGAGTGGCTGGAGGCCATGCTGCGCACGGCAAAGTTCGCCAGCGTGGTCGTCACCCATGATCGCTACTTCCTGGAGAACGCCGCGAGCGAGGTCATTGAGCTGAGCCGCGTCTACGCCGAAGGCATACTGCGTGTGCGCGGGACCTACTCGAGATTTCTGGAGGAGCGCGAGCAATACCTGGAGTCGCAGACCAAGATGCAGGAGGGCCTTCGGAATCGCGTGAAGACGGAGATCGAGTGGCTGCGGCGCGGACCGAAGGCCCGCGCCACCAAGGCCAAGGCCCGCATCGACAACGCCCATGGGCTGATCGACAAGCTGGCCGAGGTAGATTCCCGCACCCGCACGTCGTCGGCAGGCATCGAGTTCGCCGCGACCGACCGCCAGACCAAACGCCTCATCGAACTGGAAAAGGTCTCCATCACCCTGGGCGGCCGCGAGATCGTTGGCAACGTGAACTTCGGCCTGACCAACGGCATGAAGCTTGGACTCGTCGGTCCCAACGGCAGTGGTAAGACCACGATCCTGCGCGCCATGTCGGGCGAACTCCCGGTGAGCGCAGGCACGGTGAAGCGCGCCAATGCTCTTCGGATTGTCTACTTCTCGCAGATGCGCGAGATCGACGCCTCGCTGACGCTACGGCGGGCACTCGCGCCCGACTCCGATGCGGTGGTCTATCAGGACCGCGTGGTGCATGTGGCGAGCTATGCAGCCAAGTTCCTCTTCACGGGTGACCAGCTTAATCAGCCCGTCGAACGTCTGAGCGGCGGCGAACGCGCGCGTGTGTTGATCGCGCGGCTGATGCTGCAGCCGGCCGACGTGCTGATGCTCGACGAGCCGACCAACGATCTCGATATCCCCACCCTGGAGATTCTTGAAGAATCGCTACTGGAGTTTACGGGCGCGCTGGTTTTGGTGACGCACGATCGCTACATGCTGGATCGCGTGTCGAACACGGTGCTGGGCCTGGACGGCAAAGGCCGTGCGCGAATCTTCGCCGACTACTCGCAGTGGGAAGAGTGGAAAGAGCAGGAATCAGGGAACAGCAAACAGGAAACAGCCAGTGCTCCCGAGAAACGTGGTGGTGGAGCTTCAGGCGGTAAGAAGAAGCTCTCCTACATGGAGCAGCGCGAGTACGACGGGATTGAGACGCGTGTAGACGCGGCTGACACCCGTATGGCCGCAGCCCATGATCGCCTGGACGATCCAGCAGTAACGTCCGATGCGACAGCGCTCACAGCGGCATTAGCCGAGATGGAAGCCGCGCAGGCCGAGCATGACACGGTGTACGCGCGCTGGGCGGAGCTGACCGAAAAGCTGGGATAGGGCTCTCGCAAAAAATCTTGACGCAAAGGGAAAAAGCCACGTTTCGCCACGGCAGCCGTCGCGAAACGTGGCTACCTTCGCGCCCGTTGCGTCAAGGCTTTTGCTGTTGATTGTTTTCTGCTCCCGCTTGCTTCTTGCGCACGACAATCGCGCCTTCCTTCATCACAAACGCAACATGCCTGAGTGCGCTGATGTCAGCGATCGGATCTCCGCGCACGGCAATGATGTCCGCATAGAAGCCGGGCTTAAGCTGACCGATCGAGTCCGCCCAGTCCAGCAGCCGGGCTCCATTGATGAGGTCGGACCGCAGCACATCGGCGGGGCTCATGCCGAACTGGACCATCAACTCGAACTCGCGAGCCTGCGTCCCATGCGGGAATGGCCCCACGTCGGAGCCGACCGCGAACGGAACGCCTGCGGCAAGCTGCTTCTTGAACTCGGCGGCGTGGTAGGCGAGCTCCTGTTGGTCGCGGGCACCCTGGCCGGAATAGATAGGGTGCTGCGAGAAGTACTCCACGATGGCAAAGGTAGGCACGGCATAGATCTGCTTCTCGCGCATCAGCTTCATCGTCTCGGGCGAGAGCTGATACGCATGGTCGATGGAGGCCACACCGGCTTTGGCGGCGAACAAAGCTCCCGGCTCTCCGGTGCAATGTACGGCCACCTTCGAGCCCGTGCGGCGAGCCTCGGTGACGGCTGCGGTCAGCTCGGCTTCGGTGTACTGATACGGTGTGGTAAACGTATCGCCGATCAGGACATCTTGCCCGGTCTCGTAGATCTTCGTGAAGTCAGCGCCGCCCTTGCGTTGCTCCCGCATCACATGAACGATCTCACCGGCGGAGTTGGCATAGTCGGCATTGGAGAGCACGTGCTGCGCCGGGTTGTAGCCGATGGCATCTTCATGCCCACCCAGAATGTCGATGGCGTTACAGGCAACCCGCATCCGCGGCCCCGGAATCTGGCCGCGGTCGATCGCATTGCGCACTGCGACATCGGCACAGGCTGCACCTTCCGTGCCCATATCGCGCTCGGAGGTGAAGCCTGCGAAGAGATCAGCTTTGGCGGCAGCAGCGGCCTGCAGGACGCGCTGGGGCACGGACTCTTCTACGGTCTGCAGGTCTTCAGCTCCGGGATGCAGGAAAAGGTGTGTGTGGGCGTCGATCAGCCCGGGCATCAGCGTGGTATCGCCGAGATCGATGATCTGTGCATCCGCCGGATGTTGCACCTGCTGCCCAGCCTCGCGAATGCGGTCGCCGACGATGAGGACTTCACCAGGAGAGAGAACCTTGCCGGCGGCAACATCAAGAATATGCGCGGCGTGCAGGACAATCGGGTTTGGATCCAGGTCCTGTGCGTGAACGGCAAAGGGAAACGCGGCAATGGCTACGACGGCGGACAGCAGGAATTTCATGGTGAAAGCAGGATACTCTACGAGGACTTAGGCAAAAACCGAGGGAATGGCACAAATCTAAGCCCCAGAGGGGCGACGCTATCATAACCCAGGGTGAAACCCTGGGTTATGTGCCAGCAGAGAGGCTGAGCCCTGAAAGGGCGACCTATGGTCAGATGGGCAATGCTCTTTTTCGCTAGGAGGCGTATTTCTTCCACACCGCCCGAATCAGCAGCGCAAGCAGTGCATAGACGATGGCATTAACGACAAATGCGGTGACCATTCCAGCCGTCTGAGTGATTTCAGTTCCTGTGCCCATGTCGCTGATCAATAGATAGGTAATTGCGCCGGGGAAAACGATGGATCCAAGATATGCGTAGGCCGTCCCCGAACGAAAAGCAACACCGGTAGCGGCGCAGCCAATTAAAGCAGCAACAAGAACCCACTTCAATCTATCGTCTTGAGAAAAGCGAACCATGCGCATATCTCGTGTGTTTAGATCCCGGTGATATTAAACCCGCAATCCACATACGTAATCTCACCGGTAATACCACTGGCAAGATCACTGGACAGGAACAGCGCGGCATTACCCACCTCGGCCTGCTCGATATTGCGGTGCAGCGGCGCGCGTTCGGTGACCTTGTCCAGAATGGTGTTGAAGTCGCCGATACCGCGTGCGGCCAGCGTCTTGATCGGGCCGGCCGAGACGGCGTTTACGCGGATTCTTTTGCTGCCGAGCGAGGCCGCGAGATAGCGTACCGTAGCTTCGAGCGCAGCCTTGGCCACGCCCATCACGTTGTAGTTCGGGAAGACCTTCTCGCTGCCGTAGTAGGTGAGCGTCAGGATCGATCCGCCTTCGGTCATCAGCGGAGCCGCGCCACGCGCGATGGCGATCAGCGAGTAGACGCTGACATCGTGCGCGATGCGGAAGTCTTCGCGCTTGGTCTCAAGAAAGTCATTCTTGATGGCATCCGCAGGCGCGAAGGCGACTGAGTGGATGATGGTGTGGATGGCCGGGAAGGCCCCTTTGATCTCTTCAAACGCCTTATCGATCTCTTCGTCGCGCGAGACGTCGCACTGGATGGTGCGGCCCGTGCCGGTCTGGCCGAGGCTCTCGATCAGCTCATCGGCCTCTCTCTTCAACCGCTCCGACTGGTAGCCCAACACCAGGGTGGCGCCTGCGGCCGCAAGCTTCTCGGCGATGGCGTAGGCGATGCTGCGTTTGTTGGCAAGGCCGAAGACAACGGCCACTTTACCCTTCATGTCGATCATGTACTTCAACTCCTCAGATGAACTCAACCGAAGGTAAGGATAGCAGTTTAGGGAACGTTTACGTCGGAGGTGGCAACACTATTGCAGTGTCTCGAAAAAAAGCCTTGACGCAACGAGCGCAAAGGAAAGACGCCACGTTTCGCCACGAGAGCCGTCGCGAAACGTGGCTACCTTTGCGCCCGTTGCGTCAAGGCTCTTGCCGTTGCCTGTTCCTGGCACCTGCTCACTTCCTGCGAAGGATAACCCCTAATCGACAGTGCCACCCGTAAAGACGATCCCCCCCGCATAGTCGGCGGACATGGTCGTGTTGAGCTGCGTGACGGCCGTGGGGTCGGTGATGAAGATACCGAGCTCGCGATTTTCCGTCATCGAGGCATCGGAATTCGTCGAGGTGTCGGAGTATTTGATCGATCCCATATAGGCGTTCTCGGTTGGAAGGCCATAGTCGGCCACGACTGCATTGGCGTGGATATAGGGGCCTGTAGTCGTATCCGGATAGACGTGGACACCGCAACCAGCCTCTTCCAGCGCAATCCAGTTGGAAGCGTAGGAGCTGTAGGGCGGTGTGGTGCTGTCCTCGGACATCGCGATCTGGACCGTCACCCCGTTCCCGCAGGCGGTCTCCAAAGCACTGACGATGTTGCTCGCACTCATCTCTTCGTTCTCGATCAGGAGCGTCTTGGTGGCGCTATTGATGATGCTGAGCATGGCTGCTTGCGCGGTGGTAGGACTCCAGATGAGTTCGTCGCCAGTGCCGGAGCTCGGCTGATAACTAAAGTCACTGGTCCCCTGGATCCCGCCATAGGGAGTGCCGGCGGCATAGTCCTCATTGAACGTATCCTCGATAGCGGTGATGTCGGCGGGGTCGTTCTCGACGAGAGCGAAGTCGTGGGCGGTGGCGTAGTACTGGGACTCCAGATTGAGCGACAGTATCGCGGTGGTTGTTCCGTCGACAGTGATGGTCTTCTGGTGCGTGGCCTGGAAGGCCGTATTCGAAAACACCGCACTGCAGTTGGAGCCAGAGGTGTTGAGTAGGGTGTAGGCCGGAGTGTTGGTGCTCTTTTTCAGACTCGCATCAAGCAGGACGCGAACTGTAACTCCGCGATTTTTGCAAGCAGCGACCAGATCGCCCGTGAAGACCGTGTCCTCGAGCGCATACATCGTCATGTCAATGCTCTTAAGCGCATTGTTGACGAGCGCGTAGAGCGGCGTAATGCTTTTGTCCGTCGTCTCGGGAAAGACATACAGCGTACGGGTGATTGCCGTGGTTGCGGCAGTCCCCATACCGCTCAGAGTCACACTCTGCGCCGCTCCGGCCACGTTGCCGGAGTTATCGGTGACCGTGAGCGTTGCGGCATAGCTGATTGCCGCCGCCGGTGCGAAGGCTACAGGGATCGGGCAGGATGCGCCTACGGGCAACATGGCAGGGCAGGTGTTGGTCTGAGCGAAGCCGGTTGGGTTCGTACCGCCCACCGCGATCCCGGCAATGGAGAGCGCGGCATTCCCGGTATTGGTGAGCGTTACCGTCTGAAGCGCGGCAATGTTGCCGACGCTCGTGCTGGCGAAGGTGAGGCCGGTTGTAGGTGTCAACGTGGCCTGCGGGGAAGGTACAGCCGTCCCGCTGCCGGTGAGGGGCACACTCTGCGTCGATCCGGACGTGTTGCCGGAATTGTCGGTGACAGTAAGCGTTGCGCTATAGCTGGCCACTGCGGCTGGGGAGAAGGTCACGTTGATCGGGCAGGATGCGCCTGCGGCCAACGTGGCAGGACAGGTGCTGGTCTCGGCGAAGTCGGTTGGGTTCGTACCGCCCAGCGCGATCCCGGCAATGGAGAGCGTGGCCGTTCCGGTATTGGTCAGCGTGAGTACTTGTAAGGGAGTGGTTTGGCCGATGGTGGTGCTGGGGAAGGTGAGGCCGGCTGCTGGTGTGAGCGTGGCGGCGGGTACAGCTGTTCCGCCGCCGGTAAGGGTGACGGTTTGCGGCGAGTTGGAGGCGTTATCGGTGAGGGTGATGGTTGCGGTCAGCGTCCCCGAAGTTTGCGGCGCGAAGGCGATGGTAAAGGTGCAACTGGCGCTTGCAGCCAATGATGTTCCACAGTTGGTTGTCGCGGTGAAATCCGCCGCCCCCGATCCACTCAGGCTACCGGCGCTCAAGGTAAGCGTGGCTGTGCCGGAATTGGTCAATGTGAGTGTCTGTGAGGCGCTGGTCTGGCCGACGGTGGTGCTGGGAAAGGTGAGCGGGCTCGATAGAGAGATGGTGAGTTGAGCGCTCGTGGGCGGCGGGGTGCCGCTGGACGAGCCGCCGCAGCCTGCAAGGAGGGAAAGAACAAAGAGCGAGGCCACGGCGGACGTTATACGGAGCATGCTGGAATCCTGTCTCTTGGTGATTATCCGAATGCCCGATTATAGGCAGATTTCCAAAAAGACGGGATTAACTCAACCGTGGACGAGCCAGTCGAACTGCTCTTCGCTGAGGGGAACGACCGAAAGCCGGAACTGGCGGAACAGCAGGGAGCCGTGAAACACGGGAGCTTCACGAATCTCGGCGAGCGGCTTTTCGCGCTTCAGGCGCTTGCCGGCCTTCAGCCGAACGATGGGGATCTTGGGGTCGTTCGGATCCGTGGTGACGGAAACAACCCTCGCCGTGCCAACCGCAGCCTTGCCTACATTCGAGTGATAGATGACGCACTCTTCGCCGCGCTTCATATTGCGCAGCGTAATCAGGGCCTGGGCGTTCTTGATGCCGTCCCAGACGGTCTCGCCGTCCCGTAACAGGTCATCGAAGGAGTACTTATCGGGCTCAGATTTCAGGAGATAGGGCATAGGTCTGTGAATAGAGTGTAGAGGATGAGGTGCTGTTCAATACCGCACCTATTGGGCGATAATCGCACATGTGGTGCAGGCGAACTGAGGCCGTTTACGGCATTCTCCAACAGTTTGACTGCCTAGCCTCCCAGATCCAAATGCTGCACATTCTCGATCGGCTTCTGAAGAAAAAGGCCACCCAGCCGCTGAAATTTCTCTACGGAATCCGTAGCAAAGCACTCAAAGGTGACAGGGCTCGTGGATACAGGCTGCAAGCGGCTGAAGTGCTTTTCGACCTCTGCGGCAGTCGACTGCGCGGAGTCGATGACGACTGCCTGGGAACCGAGCTCGCGCAGCGTCGCTTCGATAAGAGAAGCCAGAAGCGGATAGTGCGTGCAACCGAGCAGCACCGCCTCCGGCGTGCAGGTCTCAAGAGCTTCCTGCAGATAGATACGTACGACGTCGCGAGTGACAGGGTGGTCGATCCAGCCCTCTTCCACAAGCGGAACCAGCAGCGGACAGGCCTTCTCCGTAGCACGAAGGCCAAGTGCCCTGCAGTGCTCCATGTAGGCGTGCGATTGAACGGTTGCCGATGTAGCCAGAACAAGCACCTCCGCCTTCGGATGCTGCAAGTGCGCCGCACGAACAACAGGCTCGATCACTCCAACGACCGGGATCGAGACTGCCGCATGGATCTCGGGCAGCGCCAGCGCCGTGGCTGTATTGCAGGCGATAACCAGCAGATCGGCGCCATGTTTTTCGAGGAAGGCTGCGCTTTCAACGGCGTAGCGGGCGATGGTGACCTGGGACTTCGCGCCGTAGGGCAGCCGCGCCGTGTCTCCGAGATATACATAGTGCGCTCCAGGAACGAGCGGCAGGAGAGCTCGCAGCACAGTGAGTCCTCCGAAGCCGGAGTCAAAGACGCCGATGATAGGTGATTGCATAGACTGGATGGCTCAGGGTGCGACGCTGGTTTCGGCTCGCGCCGTGGTGTCTTTGGAGGGGTAGGTGCGCAGCAGGTCGGCGTGGCCGGCGAGCGTCTCGCGCGGCTGGCCATCGACCAGAAAACGAATCTGTTCGATCTGCGGCAGGTTGGTATGCAGGGTTCCGATGATGGACATCAGCGTCAAGGACTCGACCTCGACTCCGGAAGGATGCGCGTTGACGAAGCTGCTGCGCAGGTTGATGACAGCGAGTTCGCCGCCGGGGTTTTGCGGTTGTAGCGCATTGGGGTCGTTGGATGCGATCAGGGTGGAGGTTGCAGCCGTGGTGCCGCCTGAATGGCCAACCAACGGCAGTGGCAGAAGAAATACATCATCCACGGCTGCGCCCGATTGCAGCGGGTGCGGCGAGCCAGGCAGAGCATATTCGGCGAGCAGGTGTTCGAGCAGGGCTCGAGCTCGCGCGGTCACCTCGCCGGGCAGCGCGATAGGACGTGTTGTTGCCGTAATGGAGCCATCGGAGTCGTTGGCCAGGTCCAGCGTGACGGACTCGGTTGTGGAATACGGTGCGTCGAGCGGTGTGGCATCGGCGAGTGCCACGATGCGGTCGCGGGCCCGCTGGCGCTCGACGAAGAGCAGGGTCCCCATGGCGAGGATGCAGCCGACAAGACACCAGAAGACGATGCGCTGATGACGGGAGATCATGGCTGCACTCCTTTCTTTGGTGTGGGCGTGGTCGGCAAAGGGGCCAGACGCACCGGCGGCTGCGCCTGGTTCTGCCAGAAGACCAGCGCGGCTGCGATGGCACCGGCGACGTGCTGCTGATAGCTTTCGTTGGTGAGCGAGGAGCTGTCGCTGCCTTTGGGGGCAAGTTCGACAACCAGCGCCGGGCAGGTGAGCGAGTCGACCGGCCTCACCGACGCGCGGCTAAGGACCAGTGGCACACGGGCGCGCGTAAGGGCCTGCCCGAGCAGTTTTTGCAGCTTTTCGCTCTGCGTTACCCACGCCGCCTGGGCGGTAAGCCAGGACGTTCCATTGACCTCGTTAGGAATGGGCTCGAGCTCCGAACGATAGATGTGAACTCCATTGCCTGCGGCGGTTGCGTGTAGCAGCAGGCAGGCTGCCGGATGTGCGCGGTTGGCGATCCCGGCGCGGTCGTCAAGCGTGAGAGGGTTGGGAGTGTCGGCCTGGGTCGCGGCATCGCTATCCCGCGTCATCACCACGGTAAAGCCGCGAGCAGCGAGCAGCGACCGCAGTTTGAAGGCGAGAGCCAGCGTGATGTCTTTTTCAAGAATTGAGTCGCTGATGCGTGAGCCGCTGTCGCTGCCACCATGCGCCGGGTCAAGAAGGACGGTGGTGCGATTGAACGGACTAGCGGGCAGGGTTGGAGTTGCAGCCGTGCTCTTTTGAGCAGCAGAAATCTGCGCCGGCGTAGTCGGTGTCTGCGCGGAGCAGAGGTGTGTCGCGATGGCCAGAAGGCAGGCAGTAGCCGATTTTTTAGCAAGATTCAAGATTGCAAGTGGCTTTCGTCAGTCCGTGGTCAATGGGTCTGATTGTAACGGTTTTGATGCGTGGAACAGGCTTCGTGGTGGCTCGGGGGTTAGACTCGGTGCATGCGGGTCTTCGGCGTCGATTGTGGAACGGAGTTCACGGGCTACGGTGTGGTCGAGGTAGACGCCTCGGCGCGCACGCCGAAGCTGCGATATCTGTGTGCCGGTGCCGTGAAGTTAAGCAAAAAGGACTCGACAGCGATACGGCTCGCGCAGGTGTACTCCGAACTGATGGCACTGATGCAGCTCTGGCAGCCGGAGATGGTTGCGATTGAAGAAGTATTTTTTTCCGCCAATGCTAAAAGCGCGTTAAAGCTCGGCCAGGTACGTGGAGTGGCCATGCTTGCCGCAGCGAACTGTGGGCTGACGGTCGCGGAGTATGCGCCGTTGTCGATCAAGAGCGCGGTTGTTGGGTACGGACTTGCAGCGAAGGAACAGGTGCAATTCATGGTGGCACGGTTACTGGAGCTTGATGAAGCGCCAAAACCGGCGGACGCGGCTGATGCCCTCGCCATTGCGATCTGCCACATCCATCACGCGCAGACGGCGGAGATGGTGCGGCGGTAAGCGGTGCTTATGGTTGCTGATAGGTTCTAAGCCTGAGCGGTAAGTGCACGATAGAGTTCAGCCATGGCCTCCAGCGGGACCGCTTCGGAGCGGGCTTGCGCCGGAATACTGGCTGGCCAGGCTGCGGCGAGTTGCACGGAGCTATAGCCTGCGACGCGCAGATTGTTGGCGAGCGTTTTGCGTTTCTGCGCGAAGGTGGAGCGCAGGAAAGCGTTAAAGCCTTCGGGAGCGACACCAAGCTCGGTAAAGCGTGGAGCGAAGTCTAGACGCAGAACCGTGGAGTAGACATCGGGCGGCGGAGAGAACGCGCTTGGCGGCAGCGTGAAGAGATTGGTTACGTGCGCGTGCAGTTGCGTAAACGCGGAGAGGGCACCATAGTCGCTGGAGCCAGGCGCAGCGGCGATGCGTTCCGCGACCTCGCGCTGCATCATCAAGACGGCGCGCGCCAGAATACCCATGCGTGCAGCGACGAAGAGATGCAGAAGAATGTCCGATGTGATGTAGTACGGCAGGTTGCCGACAACATCGAGCGTCGGACCAGCGGTGTCGAGTTGCGAGAGCGCAGTCAGATCGGTTTTGAGAATGTCGGCGTGATGGATCGTGACATGCGGAGTGTTGCGGAAGCGAAACTCCAGCTCGCGAGCGAGTGCGGGATCGAACTCGATGCAGTGCAGGCGGGCGCAGCGCGGTGCGAGTAGTTCGGTGATGGCTCCGTGGCCCGGGCCGATCTCGACGACGGTGCGAGCGTGTGTATCGCCGAGCGATTCGGAAATTCGTACGCAGGCACTTTCGTCGACGAGGAAGTTCTGGCCGAGCTTGGGTTTCTTATTCGACATGGTCAGGTGAGTTGTTTACGGCGTTGAAAGAAGAAGTGTACCGGGATGCCGCAGAGGATGACGGCGGCTCCGGCGATGGAGTTAAACGGCTGGTCGATAAAGCTGAAGACCAGGAGTACGACTGCTGCAAGGATAAATAGCGCAGGAACAACAGGATATCCTGTGACGCTGTAGGGACGCGGTATGTCGGGTTCTCGATGACGAAAGACGAAGACGGTTGCGGCGGTGAGCGCATAAAAGAACCACTCGGAGAAGATGGCCAGTGAGAAGAGTGCCTGAAATTTGCCGATGACCAGCAGGAGCAGGGAACTCATAACTGCTTGCAGCACGAGACTGGCGGCAGGTGTGTGGAACCGCGGATGCACGGCTGCCAATGGGCTTGGGAAGAGACCGTCACGGGCTGCGGCGAAGGGCACGCGTGCGCCGGAGAGCGAGCTTCCGACGAATGTTGCACAGATGCTGACAGCCATTCCAAGAGAGACCAGCGCAGCTCCCGCGTGGCCCGCAACGAGACGAAGCGCATCGGCGGCGGGACGGTCGGAGACCGCGATAGTCGCAGCAGGCAACACATACTGAATGGCCGCATTCGTGAGCATATACAGGGTGCCGACGATGACCACGCCACCAACCAGGGCCAGTGGCATCGACCGCTGTGGTTGTTGCACCTCTCCGGCCATCTGCGAGACATCGGACCATCCGTCGTAGGCCCATAATGCCGCGATCAGCGCTATCATGAAGCCGCTGAAACCGCCTCGAGCGCCACTGAAGTTCGTGGCAAAGTTGTGCAATGAGCCATGTTGGACGCTTGCAAAGCAGAATCCGGAGATCACGACGATCATCAGCACTTTAAGCCATGTGAGTGCGGTCTGCACGTTTGCGGAATTGCGGGTGCTGACAATATTGAGCAACGCAATGAGCCATGTCGAGCTGATAGCAAAGACCTGGCTCCAGAGCAGGTGGGCGAACGCAGGGCGTGTGAGAAAGGCAAAGATGCCGAACGTCCCGAGCACGCGCATCAGTCCTGCGGCGATGGTCGCGATCGACGCGGGCTTGGCAATGAGTGTCCACGTCCAGGTGTAGAGAAACGCAGTGAGATCACCGTAGGCATCGCGCAGAAAAGCATACTCGCCGCCGACGCGCGGCCGCATGGCTGCGACCTCGGCATAACTCATGGCGCCGAAGAGCGAGAGCAGGCCGCCGGCGATCCACACGGCGTAGACCATGCGCGAACTGCCGACGGCTGCCATCATCTCGCGCGGAACCAGAAATATGCCCGAGCCGATGATGATGCCTACGACGATCGCCGTGGCATGCGTGGCCGTAAGAACGCGCGGGAGTTCGGTAGCCGAAGGTGCTATTTTGACTTCGGAAGTCATTGGAGGCAGGGTATCAGAGCTGTCTGCTTCCACGATCCAGTGAATCTGCTGCTTAGAAGTAAAAACGCTCCTCAGCCCAGTCAAAAGGAGCTGAAGGGCGCCTTGTTCTCAGCAGGTAGATGTTCTTGCGTTCGTAAGGCATTGCCAGAGGATTTCCCATGTGGCCTATGACATCGACAGTCTCATACTTGCGGAGTAATTCTTCGCGTGTATCGCCGACAATCGCGATAACCAGATTGGCGTTACAGCCATGCGTGCCCCACATCCAGTAGTTGTTATGTCCACTCATAGCCGGCGGCAGTTTTGGCTCCTGGCGAGGACCAAGAAAGTCGATCGCGCCCGCTTCGCCATAGTTGCTGCCGAAGATGCAGACCTGATTCTGCTCCGTCGGTGTAAGGGAGCGGTAAGCCCGGACAACCTGATCGGTATACTCCTGCCAACCGAAACGGTCCGCATAGAATTGCGGCAGCGGGCCAGTCTCGGCGGTCTCCAGTTTGTCGTTTTGGAGGTGCAGAGCCGTCGTATAGCGAATCCATGTGTCGGGCGCAAGAACAGGAATCGACATCGGCAGGACGAGGATGCCGGTGATGAGCAGCAGACTCTCATACAGTGGAAAGGCAAATGTCGCCTCGCGGGTTACAAGGTGGCTCGAGGCAAATCGGCGCTCCCACGCGATGCCTCCGGCTGCGTATAGAGCGGGATAGATCGGAACAACATAGTAGTCCTTCCCATGCAGCACAAAGAGCAGGACAAAGAAGAATACTGCGGCAAAGCCGAGCCAGCGGCAGTTAGGAAGCGAGCGACCCCTTAGCAGGGCAACAACGCCAGGGATCCAGAGGAAGATGGCGAGCGGGTGCATCGCTTTGACCTGCGCGCCGAAGAAGGCGAGTGGCCCGAGAATGACATTCTTGTTTCCAACCTTGCCGTTATGGAGGAACTCAAGGGTAGGCCAATGATGGTGGACCTGCCAAAGAACGTTTGGCGCTGCAATGACGAGCATGAGAGCGATGCCCAGAGCGGCATATCGAGTGAAAAGAAGACGACGCTGTGGCGTGAGAAGCAAGCCCAGGCCGAGCGACACGAGGACAAAGAGCATCGACGGCTTGTTGAGTAGGCCCAGGCCTGCAGAGATACCCAGTATTGTCCACCAGATGAGCTGCGAGCGCTCCCGCAGCATCATCACGATGGCAAGAATGCAGACAGCCCAGAACACCGGCTCGAACGAGTTCATCGAGAGGAAGCTGTCGAGCGCGAGATAGATCGGTGCGATAAGAATGCCGAGCATAGCGAGCGCTTGTGCTGAACGTCTTCCGCCAAGCGCCCAGGTGAGCATGCCAGTGAGAAAGACGGCGGCCGAACCGGCAAGTGCAGAGAAAACGCGGATAGCAAAGAGCGAGTCGCCGAAGAGGATCTCTCCCAACCGAGCCTGGACTGCGACGATGGGGCCGTGATCGACATAACCCCAGGCGAGATGCCGGCCGCAGGCGATGTAATAGAACTCGTCACGGAAATAGCTGTAGCCGAGATGCTGTGTCCATAGCGTTAGCGCAAAATGGAGCAGTAGCTTGATAGCAGCAAAGATCGCTGCAAGACCTATGGCTTCACGGAGTGTGGGATCGGTGGGACGAACGATGGTTGTATCGGTCATAGAATGAATTTCGGCTCTGACGAGAGTACGACAGCAAATGCTGAATGGTTCCAGTAAGATTTGCTTTCAGTTATGCATGACATTCTAGGTTAAGCGAAGGTTTAAGAGGAGCAGAAGACGATGGAATGGACGCCGGGAGGTATGAGCAATGATGTCGAGGACCGCCGAGACGATTCTGGCGGTGGCGGCGGTGGTGGTGGCTTTGGTTTTGGGGGTGGCGGCGGGATCGGGATCGTTGGTTTTCTGATTCTGCTGGTGCTTAGCCTGATTACCGGTCGCAACTTCCTTGGCTCGTTTTTGCACGGTGGCGGAGGTGGTGTGCAGCCGACGCAGCAGATGCAGCAATCGCGGCCGGTCACGCCGCAGTCGCGCACTGCGGAAAATCGCGATGCGCAGTTGATCTCGTTTGTTCTCGATGACGTGCAAAAGACATGGACGGGAACCTTCCAGCAGGAAGGGAAGCAGTATCGCCATGCGAAGTTGGTGCTCTTTCGCGGGGCCACTTATTCCGGCTGTGGCACAGCGCGGGCTGCGACCGGTCCTTTTTACTGCCCAGCCGACGAGAAGGTGTATATCGATCTCGATTTCTGGAACGAACTGAAGCGTTTTGGCGGAAGCACCGCGGAGTTTGCCCAGGCGTATGTGATCGCGCACGAGCTTGGCCATCATGTGCAGAAGTTATTGGGCACGGAAGCCAAGGTTCAGCGGCTTACGCAGCAGCAGCCAAGCCAGCGCAATCATCTTTCCGTAGATACGGAACTACAGGCGGACTGCTATGCGGGAGTATGGGCGCACTCTGCGCAGCAGCGCGGAATTGTGCAGAACGGCGATGTTGCCGCTGCTCTAAGCGCAGCGGCTGCAGTAGGTGACGATCACCTGCAGAAGATGAGCGGTCGTGCGGTAAGCCCGGAGAACTGGACCCATGGGTCCAGCGCACAGCGGGAGAAGTGGTTCAATGCCGGACTGAGCAGTGGCGATCCGGCTAGCTGCAATACGTTTGGCGGGGGAGCTTCCAACTAGTCACGGTTTCGTCGCAGCGAGCGCCTGATCATAGATGACCTTCGCGATACGGGCGATAACGGCCTCGCGCGTAGTCTCGTCCGCGCGTGAGTCGATGACGAAGACGGCGAGGGCGAGTCGGTGACCATTGGGCAAAGTGATGAGGCCGACATCATTGTTCGCGGGTGTCAGTCCGTTACGTTCACCTGACGTTCCAGTCTTGTGCGCGACCAGGGTATCGGCCGGGAGCAGCCCCTTGATGCGATGCAGCCCGGTAGTGGACTCGGTCATCCACCGGTTGAGTAGTGCTGTGTGTTCCGCGTTGAGGGGAGAATGGTCAGCCAGCAGACGCAGTAGTGCGACCATCGCGGCGGGCTCCGCATCATTGCGATACTGCGCCTGGAAGTCGTCGTGCAGACCACGCTCACTATCGCGAACATGGATTGTTCGCAAGCCGAGCTTGTTCAATGAGTCCTGCACAACCTCTGGGCCTCCGAGGATGCGGAGCAGGATGTCGGCAGCGGTGTTGTCAGATTTGCCGACAGCGAGCTGCAGCAGCTCGCTCAGAGGGACATCGACGTTGGCGTCGGGGTGCGCGTCCTGTAGCGGGCTGTAGGTTCCAGGATAGCGGTCGGAGGGCAGAAAGCGGATCGGCTGATCGAGCGCCAGCTTGCCACGCTCAACCTGCTGCAGGACAACGATGGCGAGCGGCAGCTTGAAGGTGGACTGCATCGGTGGATGGCCATGGGCATTGAGGTCACAATCGAGTGCAACGCCGGGGAGCGAGCAGGCGACGAAGACTTTTCCCTGGGCGTCTTGCGCAATGGACGAGATCTGTTGGTGCAGCGTGGCCTGGGCGGATAGTGGAGCGGCGAGCGTAAGAAGGGCGAGGAGTGAGAGCGGACGCATATCGCCAACGTACTGTAACTGCTGAAAGAGGGCCAGTAACTATACGGAGACGCCGCTGAGGAGAAGTTGTGGACGCAGGCTAGGTGGATCGTCTCCAGGGAAACTGCACGGTGTAGCAAGGGATAGCCGTTGCGTTAGCTTTGGTGAAAGTGAGGAGCTTGCGGCGAACCAGCCAGCGGATGGAGGATTGGGTGGAACTGCGCGATAGGCCGGTATTTTCAGCGAGTTCCTGATAGCTAATGCTCACGGCTGTTTTGCGGCGAGATTGTTCGCCGGTGAGCCACAGATAGACAAGGAAGGCTGCAGGTTTGCGGTCGTGGCCGGTGAGGTCGCGGAGCAACGTATCGAGGATATAGTCGTCGAGGTTGAGCATTGGATACTTCGCAGCTATATCAATAATAAATATAGCAATAAATGGGCAATTGCGGCTTGGCGCACTACATCCTATGCTCGGCTCACAGGAGGAAACGACCATGATTCGTGGAATTAAATTCGTGAGTGTGCCGGTGAAGGATCAGGATGTTTCGTTGAAGTTCTTTACGGAGAAGCTGGGGTTTAAAGTAGCGACCGACCAACCATTCAATGAGAAGCAGCGGTGGATCGAATTGCTGATCCCGGGCGCGGAGACAGGGCTTGTGTTGTTTACCCCGGAGGAACACGAGAATCGTATCGGTGGATTTCAGCCGATCTCGTTTATCAGCGATGATGCGATCGCGACTGCTGCGTCCATGAAGGCGAAAGGGGTAGAGTTTGTTGCTGAACCGAAGAAAGAGTCGTGGGGGACATCGGGCATCTTCAAGGACCCGGATGGAAATCAGTACGTGCTGAGCAGCCGTTAGGAAAGGATGTTGAATGTTGATTCCGGCGCAGGAGTTTCCTCGACGAAATAGCGGCAAATCTTTTCTGCTGTTGCTTTATTCACGACGGACAACAGTGCATCTGGGTTCTTTTCGGCGGCCTGCTTCAAGGCTCGGACGCTGCCGAAGTGCTCCAACAGCCGCTGGCGGGTGATAGCTCCTACCCCGGGGATATCGTCGAGTTCGCTGCTGCGGTCACGCATCTGACGGCGTTTGCGATGGTAGGTAACCGCGAGTCGGTGGCTCTCATCGCGGATCTTCTGGATGACGTGCAGCACGGGGCTGCGACGGTCAAGAATAACGGGATCGTCCTCCTGCCCGTGGACGTAGATAATCTCTTCTCTCTTGGCGATAGACGCGAGTGGTTGTGTGGTGAGGCCTATCTCCGTGAGCGCGTCGGCGGCGGCGTGAAGCTGGCCCAGACCGCCGTCGATCAGAATCAGAGACGGAAGAGGTTCATTGTTTTCATGTAATCGCTTGTAGCGGCGATGAATAATCTCCCGCATGGAGGCGAAGTCGTCGACCCCGCTGACGGTTTTGACCTGGAACTTGCGGTAGTCGGACTTCTTCATCGCGCCCTTTTCCCAGACGACCATCGAGGCGACGGTCTCGGCGCCCTGGATGTGCGAGATATCAAAGCACTCGATACGCTCGGGTGGTTCTGCGAGAGTAAGTGCGTCCTGCAGGGCCTCCTGCATGGACTTGATGCTGGGCTGCAGCACACGGAAGCGCTGATCGTAGGACTGCTTCGCGTTCTGGCAGACGAGGTCGACCAGAGAGCGCTTATCTCCACGTTGCGGTGCAGCTATCTCGATCTTGTGGCCGCTGCGCTCGCGCAGAATCTCGGAGAGCAATACGCGGTCGGGGAAGTCGACGGGCACATAGATGTGCTTGGGTACATAACCCTGGTCCAGGTAGAGCTGCTTCAGTAAGGCAGAAAAGAAGGCTGCAGGAGAGAAGGCGGGGTGCGCAGCAGGGAGTTGCAGGTTGCGAACTGTGAGTTCGGGGACGTCGCAGCTCTCTGTTATGACTTCTCCGCGCGGTAGATCAACTTCGAAAGGGGAAGCGACGACGGAGTGCTCTTCCACGATGGCATCGTCCGCGGTGATCTCTGGCGCGGGAACTGCGGGGTCAGGCTCGAGTTCTGGCTCCATATCTTCATGGCTCAGCGTTTCGACGAGGTCTAGCTCTGGCAGGTCTTCCCAGAACATGTCGCGGCGGTCGACGATCTTGCCTGCGCGCATGTGGAAGAGGTTGACGGCGAGCATGTCGTTTTCGAAGTGGAAGCCAAAGACGTCGGCGTCTTCGTCGTCGGTGGAGGCGATGCGCTGGCGGTCCTGAGCCTGACTGACGGTGATGAGCTGATCACGCAGCCGAGCGGCAAGCTCAAACTGCATGTTCTCGGCGGCAGCGGCCATGCGTTCGTTCAGGCGAGCTTCTAGTTCGCTGGGCTTGCCTTCTAGAAAGAGCTGAACATCACGGATGGCCTGCCTGTAATCCTCATTGGAGACGAGGCCTTCTACGCAAGGCCCCAGGCAGCGCTTGATGTAGTACTGCAGGCAGGCCCTCGGATGGTAGCGGTTCAGATCGACCTTGCAGCTCGGGATAAGAAAGCTGCGGTGGATCACGTCAACAAGACGGTGCGCAAGATTGCCGGGGAAGTATGGGCCGAAGTAGGCGGATCCGTCTTTGCGAAGGCGCCTCGTGACGAAGACCTTGGGGTGCAGGTCCGATAGGGTCAGTTTGATGTAGGGGTAGGTCTTATCGTCGCGCAGCAGGATATTGAAGCGCGGCTTGCGCTGCTTAATGAGGTTGTTTTCGAGTGCCAGGGCCTCGCGCTCGTTGGCGACGAGAATGTACTCGATGTCGACGGCCTCACGCATGAGTGAGCCGGTCTTGGCGTTGGCGAGCTGGTTGGCCTCAAGAAAGTAGCTGCGTACCCGCGCGCGCAGGTTCTTCGCCTTCCCGACGTAGATGACCTCGCCCTCTGCGTTCTTATAGAGGTAGCAGCCCGCACCGGTGGGCAGCGTCCGGATTTTTTCGATGAGGTCCATGGGTCTGTTACAAGTTTAGAGCGAGGTGCCGTTACGCATACGCAACCTTATTGGACGCTCGGCGGCAGAGAAGGATGCGCGAGCTTAGCGGGACTTGAGCTGGCGATAGACGAGGTAGAGCAGAAACGACGTCAGCACAACCCACGCAAACTGATACCAGTAGAAGAACGGAAAGCCGAAGACCGCCGGTGTGGCGCGAGCGTAAAGCCCGGGGAAGCAAAGCCCAAAGTAGGGAAGCGCGAGCAGGACGATGACCCACCATTTGGTGCGTTTAGTGGGTTGCGAGTTAGAAGGGGCTCCCATGGGCAGGATGCTATCACTTCGCGCCGTCTCAAGTAAGCTAGCGTCTCAAGTAAGCTAGATAGGTGGATCACGTAGAGCACAAGCAGCAGATCGACGGGGAAGAGGCACAAGCTGGAGCCGCTGCGGCGTTACAGAAGGCCGCAGCCATCATGGCACAGCTGCGGGGACCGGGTGGATGTCCGTGGGATCGCGAGCAGACCTTCGACACCATCAAGCGGCACACGCTGGAGGAGACCTACGAGGTCTTTGACGCGATCGAACGGCGCGCATGGCCCGATTTGAAGGACGAACTTGGCGATCTTCTGTTGCAAGTACTCTTCTATGCGCAGATGGCGAGCGAAGCAGGGCACTTCGACCTGCGGGATGTAGCCGAGAACCTGAACGCGAAGCTGATCCGTAGGCATCCGCATATCTTTCCTCCCAAAGACGGGAACCTCGTCGAAGCGGCTAATTCAAGCGCTGTGCTGCGTAACTGGGAGCAGATCAAGCAAGAAGAGAAAAAGGAAAAACCTGCTGCTGCGTCTATGCTGGATGACGTTCCGCGCTCCATGCCTGCGACGCTGGAGGCGAGCAAGCTGGGTTCCAGGGCTGCAAAGGTCGGGTTCGACTGGCCAGATAGCTCGGGGCTGTTCGCGAAACTGGATGAAGAGATTGCGGAGCTCCTGGTCGAGGTAGAGGCGAACCATCGTGAGAACGTGGAGGCAGAGTTTGGTGACCTGCTGTTTACGGCAATGAATCTGGCACGGCACCTTAAGGTGGATGCGGAGTCGGCCTTGCGACGCAGCAATGCGACGTTTCGCGCACGCTTTGCCGCGATGGAATCTAGGGTTGGCGGCGCGGCAGCTCTGGAAACGATGTCGCCGGAGGAGTTGGAGCAGTTATGGCGAGAGGCTAAATCCGCTGAAACAAAAATATCGGAGACGAGGTCTTGAACGTAGTGGCACAGTCAGGAGCAGAGATTCGCATTGAATCTCTAACGGAGTTGGAACAGTTCGATCGCTGCGTGGAGTTGCAGCTTACCGTCTGGGGCTACAGTGATGGCGACTTGATTCCACGCCGTGTGTTTTTGGTCGCTTCGCGCATCGGGGGGCAGGTGCTGGGGGCGTTCGACGGCGATGTGATGGCAGGCTTCGCGATGGCGCTGCCGGGGTATCGTAATGGCCACCCTTATCTGCACTCGCACATGGTGGGTGTGCTCGCAGAGTATCGCAATGCCGGGATTGGACGGCGGCTCAAGCTTGCCCAGCGAGAAGATGCTCTGGCGCGCGGGATCGAGCTGATGGAGTGGACCTTCGATCCGCTGGAGATCAAGAACGCACACCTGAATATTGCCAAGCTGGGAGCGATCTCTCGCCGTTATAAGCGCGATTTTTACGGGCCTTCGAGTTCACCACTGCAAGGCGGTCTTCCCACCGATCGCGTCTACGCCGAATGGTGGCTGCGTTCGGAGCGCGTGACGCGCGTTCTGGCCGGCGAAGCGCCCACCATACAGCCCACCCAGCATGTGGATGTACCTGCGGAGATCTATGCCTGGAAGGCCTCAACCGATGATCACGATGCCGCGCGCGAGGTCCAGTCGCGCAATGCGGCTGCGCTGGAGTCGGCCTTTGCCAGTGGGCTATCTGTAGTTGGCTATGAGCGCAGCCCCAAGGGCGATGGGCGCTTTCTGTTGGGTGTTTGGGACGAACAATACCTGTATTGAGCGGCGCGGTTTGTAAGAGGGAGAGACGATGAAGATTGAAGCCATACACATGCGCGAGCTGAATATGCCGCTTGCCCATCCATTTGAGACAAGCTTTGGTATCACGACTGGCCGCCGAATTCTGCTGGTCGAGATCGAAGCTGAGGGCGTTAGCGCCTGGGGCGAATGCGTGGCGGGCGAGCATCCGTACTTCAGCGACGAGATGGTCGATACGGCGTGGCACATCACCGAGACGGAACTGTCGCCACGGTTGCTGAATGTGGAGATCTCCAGTGGTCGCGACTGTCCGGCATTGTTTGAGCAGGTACGTGGTCACCGCATGGCCAAGGCGGCTCTGGAGAACGCCGTATGGGAGCTCGACGCACAGCGGCAGGGTGTTTCCCTGGCGAAGTTGCTGGGCGGCACGCGATCAACGATTCCGTGCGGCGTGTCGATTGGCATACAGCCTACGCCCGAGAAGTTGATGGAGAAGATCGAGACCGAGGTGGCCGCTGGCTATCAACGTATCAAGCTGAAGTGCAAGCCCGGTTGGGATGATCGCATCTTTGCGATGGTTCGCGATCGCTGGCCTGACATTCTTCTAAGCTGCGATGCGAATTCAGCGTACAGCCTGGACGATGCCAATCACATCGCGGCGTGGGACCGGTTCAACCTGTTAATGATCGAGCAGCCGCTCTGGTATGACGATTTCTATTTTCACGCGACGCTGCAGAAGCGCATCAATACAAAGATTTGTTTGGACGAGTGCATTCGCAACCATCGCGACGCGCGTGCTGCGCTGGAACTAGGCAGTGGGAAGATCATCAACATCAAGGTAGGCCGTGTCGGCGGGTTTACAGAGGCCCTCGCCGTTCATGATGTTGCACAGGAGTTTGGTGTCCCCGTATGGTGCGGAGGTATGTTGGAGACCGGTATCGGACGTGCGCATAACATCGCACTTTCGTCGTTACCGAATTTCAAGTTGCCTGGAGATGTATCGGCCTCGAAGCGCTACTGGACACAGGACATTATTGAGCCGGAGGTAACGGTTAGCTCATCGGGTGAAATCACAGTGCCGACGACACCAGGTCGCGGATTTGAGGTGCGACGCGATCGCATCGACGCTATCACCGTGCGGCAGCACACGCTTCGCTAGAGGGGTTCTGTATCTAGCGAAGCGGAATAGAGATCGCCAACAGTATCCGGATGGCCTCCTGATAGGGAACCATCGCAGGCATCTGTCGGAAGTCCGAATTAGTCATCACCGAATTCTGAGGCAAGGTTTTGACGAGTACGCGAAGGGTTAGTTGCTCTTCAAGGTGTGAGTAAAACCATCGTCCGTTGCCGGAGTCGGTCTGTTCAAACGCTACCTTCCCACCACGATGGACAGCTCCTAGTATGCCCCAGCCGAAGTCGACGTCGTGGAGAACGTGCGCCTCTCCGCGGGTCAGTTGGTGTGTCTGTTGGTCGATCCAGAACCGCCCTGCCAGGCCGGTGAGCACTCCGGAAAATAGGGTAGGTGGCTTGAACTTAGGATCGGGCTGAAAGTCGATGACAATCTGCTTCGAGGTCGAACCTGGAAACTGTGGTTGCCCGGGGACATAGGTGTAGATCATGGCCTGCGGCATGAGCCGGACCAGATTCATGACATCGGAGCGCATCGCGGAGTCGCGCTTGTGGTGCTTGATGAAGTCAGATGGTGAAGCGAGTGAGTCGGTCAGACGCTGGCGCTCGCCGGTGTCTTCAGCCGCTGTAATTGGCTGGCCGTTTCGTTCGATCAGCCGTGCTACGCTGCCATCGCGACTCTCGATGATCTCGCGCGTCGTATCGCCCTTCGCGTCGATCTTGCGTTGGCGGTAGCGCAGAGGAAAGGTTCCATCGGCGTCGATGATGTGCACTTCATTGTCTGCTGCCTGCTCTATCCAGAAGCGTGGAGGCTCGGAAGGAAGTGTCGTTGCAGGCTGGTTCTGAGCCGTAGACTGGGCCGCACCCGAGTGCGCAAGACAAAGGGTTGCACTGGAAAACAGGATCAGAACTGCCACAAAACGCCTGCATTTCGCCTGCGGCAAGGGAAGTCGCATTAAAAAGTTCAATCTTCGAAAGCCTCGCTGTAAAGTTAGACGCATAATCCCGGATGGAAGATGATTGTGCTACCTCATTTGGTTGGGTATAGTTCGGCTCAGTGCTACTGTAAGGCATCTGGGGGTAGGAGCGACACTGGTAAGAAGAAAACGGCGGGACCTAAGGAAGGTATCGCCATGCTGACGGAAGTAAAAGCCTGAGAGTCTTTTCGGCTCTGGAAAGCTAGCCATGTTCGACATCTTCAAGAAGGGTAAGGACTCCGGCGGGAATGGCGCAGGAGAAAGCTCGACTCGTCATTCCCGCGGCTGGAACGACATTCTCGCGTTCATGAAGGCGAGCGAAGCTCTGCGCGTGCTCGACTTCGGAGCAACCTCACCAGCCAACATCAATTATCTGACCTCACTGGGGCACAGTGTCTATATGTCGAATATCGTTCAGGATGCAGCCCGCCCTGAATGGTTGAAGCCGCCTGCGCCCGATGCAAAGCCGGGAAGCCCGCAGGAGTTCGATACGGAAGGATTTATTGCGGCCAACCTCGATTTTTCGCAACGCGATTTCGATGTCATTCTTCTCTGGGACACCGCGAACTATCTGCCGCCGCAATTAGTTCCGGCTTTATTTCAGCGATTACGCCAGGTTCTCCGTCCGGATGGCAATCTGCTGGCCTTTTTTCATGGTCGTGTCGATGGTCCAGGGACGACATTTTCCCGCTATCAGCTTACCGACAGTGAGAACCTGATTGTGCTGACTTCGGGAAATTTCCCCGTGCAGACGGTCTACCAAACGCGCCAGATCGAGAAGTTTTTAGAGGGATATAGTCGGGTTCGCTTCTTTCTGGGCAAGGATAATGTCCGCGAAGTGATTGCGGTCCACTAAAGCATTTTCACAGTGAGTGTAGGGTGGAACAAAGGTCGTTTGCGTGGTTTCCCCTAAGAAAACCACGTTGCACAATCTTTGCGAAGTCACAGCGACTGTGAAAATGCTGCTAAGAGCAGTATCTAAACTTGCAGTTTTCTTGTAAGTGCTGCAAAGAGAAAGGGAAGGCTGATTTGTCAGCCTTCCCTTTCTCTTTGCGATAGCAGTCAGCCAGGAAGATTACTTCTTCGCGGCTTCCTTGCGACGCTCAGCCCAGCGGCGCTTCATGGCATCAGCGATGCGCTTGCGGCCCTCGGGGCTCAGCTTACGCTTACCCTTGGTGGCCTTTGCCGCCACTGGTTTGGGTGCTGAGGCCAGTGCGGCCTTGGTAACTACAGACTTGGGAGCATTTTTGCTGCCCTTGGGCCGTCCACGTCCTGATTTGGCAACAGCTGTAACTGCAGCGGCTGTGCTTGTTCCGGCGCCTGTAAGGGCGGCGCGGATATGTTGAAGTCGTGCTATCTCAGCGTCCAACTCCGACAGAATGCGATTGAAGTCCATTTTGAAATCTCCATTTCATTTTTTCTATACATCCATCGTACCTACTGCTAGCCCTGACTTCGATGGAGTTACACCATATAGTTTCGATTGCCCAATTGCAATCATATAATTAAATGACCTCCTTGTTGGAGGTGCTGTATAGCTCTAAGTTGCATGTAAGCGGGAGTTATTTCGCCTGTTCTTCGTGTAGTTTTCACGTAATACTCCTGTGACAGTTCACTAATGCGGAGAATGCTAGACTCGAAACCGATGCGGACTATCCCTTTACGTCTCTGGGCGCTGGCGGTTTTAGCGTCATTTCTGCAGGTGCTGCCATTCCCCCTTGCTGGTCCAGTACCCTTGTGGCGTAGGCTTTTCTGCTGGTTTTGCCTGGTGCCGCTGTTGTTGGCTTTACTTGGTAAAGATACCCATGGAAGCCGCCTAAGACCTGGACAGACCGCACTTTTAGGCTATGTCTGCGGTTTCTTCTGGTACCTGGGAAATTGTTATTGGACCTATCAGACCATGTATTTGTACGGCGGGCTGGCTAAGCCTGTCGCACTTGGGATTCTTCTTCTTTTTAGCTTGTATCTTGGTCTGTATCACGCATTATTCGGCTGGCTAGTGGGGCTTTTGAATGCGCGTATGGGACGCAAGGCAGCCCTAATCGCGGCGCCATTTCTTTGGGTAGCCGTGGAACTGGCGCGGGCACGTATTACGGGATTTCCCTGGGATCTTCTGGGCTATACGCAAGTAGACAATTCCTTACTCACGAAGCTGGCACCGCTCGGCGGAGTAATGCTTTTGAGCTTCATTGTGGCTATTCCCAGTGCGATTTTCGCATCTATTGGGGTTGCTCAAAGTACACGCCAACGCCTAAATCTGCTCGCGATCGGTGTTTTACTTGTCGCCGGATTGCAGTTGGGGGTACTTAGCCATTCGCCAGAGGATCTGTCGGAACACACGGCAGTCCTGTTACAGGAAAATCTCGCGGTAGGCGCTCCAGGCCGCAATGTAGAAGTTCTCCATACACAAGAAAAATACCGCCAATTTGTTGGATGGAGCCTTTCGCCACTTGTTTCAGTTACGAAAAATGGGTCGGAGCTTTCCTGGGTATCGGTGCCACAGAACGCGAAACACGATCTCATTATTTGGCCGGAGGCACCCGCGGATTTCGCGACAACAGACCCTGCATTTCGTGCGCAACTAGGTAGTCTGGCGCGTTCCAGCGATACTCCCGTGATAGCTGGCAGTTTGGGGGTCGACTTCGATTCTTCCGCTGAGGGCGGTTATCGCGAGTACGGTTCGGCCGCTGTCTTCGATAAGGATGGAACCTATCTCGGCCGCTATGACAAAATTCATCGCGTGCCCTGGGGAGAATACGTCCCGTATAAGCAATTATTCTTCTTTGCGGGCAAACTGGTGGATGGTGTCGGGCGAATGGATGCCGGGACCCAGCATACGATCTTCCAGTTGGATGGGCATAAAGAAGCCGTTTTTATCTGCTATGAGTCGATCTTCGGCGATGAGGTTCGTGAGTTTGTAAAGAATGGTGCAGAAGTACTAGTGAATATTTCCGATGATGGCTGGTTTGGCGATACCGGAGCACCCTGGCAACATCTCGATATGGCTAGGATGCGTGCCATCGAAAATCGCCGTTGGATCCTGAGAGACACCAATACCGGCGTTACAACTGCGATTGACCCGCATGGGCGCGGTATCTTCTCAACACCTCGCCATGTGCGTGCTGCATTCGCTTTCCCGTTCGACTATCGCGACGACCTCACCTTCTACACGCGCCACGGCGACTGGTTTGCCTGGATATGCGCATTGGTCAGCGCGGCGATGTTAGTAATGAGTTTTCTGCCACGAAGAGAAGTAAACTAGTTCTTATGTTGAATGATCTGGAATTTGCTTACTCCCCGGTCCGCGAGAAGGTGCGCGACCTGCGGGAGTATCTTTGACTCACCCCGCCTGAAAAAAGAGCTTGCTGTTATCGAGGAAAAGATCGCCGACCCGGCGGTCTGGTCCGATGCTGCAAAGTCACAACCCCTGATGCGCGAGCGAAAACGGCTCGAGTCGCAACTGGCCAATGACGCCGAGCTGGCACGTCGTGGTGAGGACATTGACGCCTACTTTGACCTGATGCGTGAGGGAGAGGCTTCGGTTGAACCGGATCTCAAGCGAGAGATTGACTCCCTTGTGATTTTCTCCGAAGCCCTCGAATCGCGCACAATGCTCTCGGAAGAGAACGATACCTTGAACGCTATCGTTACAGTGCATCCCGGCGCCGGAGGAACGGAGAGCCAGGACTGGGCCGAGATGCTGATGCGGATGTATCTGCGCTGGGCTGAGCGGCAGGGCTTCAAGACCGAGATTAACGAACTGCAGGATGGTGAAGAGGCCGGCATCAAGTCGGCGACTTTTACCATCACGGGCGATTTCGCCTTCGGCCTGCTCTCCGGAGAGACAGGCGTGCATCGATTGGTGCGTATATCGCCTTTCGATCAGGCCAAACGCCGCCATACCAGCTTTGCCAGCGTCTTCGTCTCACCTGAGATTGACGACTCTATCGTCATCGATATCAAACCCGACGATCTTCGCATCGATACCTACCGTTCAGGCGGTAAGGGCGGCCAGCATGTCAATACGACCGACTCCGCCGTGCGTATCACGCATCTTCCGACGGGCATCGTTGCGGGCTGTCAGAACGAGCGCTCGCAGCATAAGAACAAAGAGCGGGCCATGAAGATGCTGCGCTCGCGTCTCTATGAGTACGAGCTCGACAAGAAAAAGGCTGTCAGCCGCAAGCTGGAGGACTCGAAACTGGAGATTAACTTCGGCTCGCAGATTCGCAGCTATGTGTTGCAGCCCTATCGCATTGCCAAGGATCTGCGCACACGCGTAGAAGTCGGGGACGTCGATCGCGTGCTCGATGGCGAGCTGGAGCCTTTTATTCGTGGCTATCTCAAGATGCGCAGGGAAGGCGGCGTTCCGGCAGCCATTGCGGACGACGATCTGGGATGACATCTGTCATGAAAGTCGGTGACATACGGCACTTCTTCCTCGCGATGAAACGCTGAATACTTCTCGCAGCGATGTGGAGTCATCAGAATCATCGCGGGGAGGAACACCTTGTCCACCGTATCCATGACAAAGCCCGACTACGGCATCGACGCGCCGAAGGTCCTGCGCAACTTCTTTGTGTTCGGAACACTGGCGCTTGTGCTCGCGCTGGTTTTGCCGAAGACGCTGCATCTCGGCCCTGTTGCCCTAAAGACTCACCCGACATTTGGATGGATAGCAGGATGTTGTCTGGTCGAAGGATTTCTGTATCTGCTCTACGTGAAAGTGGGCAAGTTTGGGCACCGTGACTTCATCCTTGGGATGCATCGGTGGCGTGGAGACGAGCAGGTGCTCGATGTGGGCTGCGGTCGAGGATTGTTGCTGGCGGGTGCCGCAAAGAAGCTGGCGACGGGCCATGCCACGGGAATCGACATCTGGTCGAATGAGGACATGGGTGGCAACTCCGAGGCGGCGACTCTGCACAATCTGGAACTGGAAGACGTAGTTTCGCGTTGCACGCTCGTGAGCCAGGGAGCCCAGGCTATGCCCTTTGCCGACGCCAGCTTCGATGTGGTGGTCTCAAACCTCTGCCTGCATAATCTCTATGATCGGCCAACGCGGAAGAAAGCTTTGCTTGAGATTGTGCGTGTATTGAAGCCTGGTGGTGTGGCGGCCATCTCCGACTACAAGCTTACGGGCGAGTACGCAGAAGCGTTCGCGAAAGCTGGGCTGAACGTGGAGCGCAAGTGGGGAAGCATACTGACGACCTTTCCGCCGTTGCTTGTAGTCATTGCACGGAAGCCTGAGTAGGGCAGATCTAATCGGCCCTGCCATGAAGCCAGCGATGCAGCCAACTGGCGTGCAGGTCAAATCGCAACGCTGTATAGCTGAGCATTTCGTGGATCATGCGTTGTGCTTCGTCCAGGTTGTCGATGTGGCCCAGTTGCGCACGCGGTGAGGTGTAAACCTGTAGGCCGGCGCGACGGCAGAGTAACTCAATTCTGAACAGGTGTGTTCCATCGCTTACTACGACGATGTGCTGGAAGTGTTTCTCTGTCGCAATGTCGGAGAGTTTTTGTACCTGCTGTTCGGTATCGAAGGACTCGGTTTCGGCAATGATCTTGTCATAGGGAACGCCGTTGGCGAGCAGGTAATCGCGCCCCACGCCTCCCTCGGTGTTGCCGGAGTCCTTATCGGAGCCGCCTCCCAGGGTGATGATGACCGGTGCGATGCCTCGCTGGTACAGGGCAACGGCTTTGTCCAGGCGTGCATGCAGCACTGGCGAAGGCCGCCCGGCGTACTCTGCCGCGCCAAAGACCGCGATGGCATCGGCGGGCTGCGCATTGTCGATCTCCGAGGTGAATTTGATCTCATGGTAGACCCAACCGAACCATCCGGCAGTCACCAGCAGAAGCACGAGAAGCAGCCTGCGCGAGAAGCGCATAGGGGCGCTGCTGGCCGGGCTCTTGGTCTTCTCGGGAGTGGTTTCTTGCGTCATGGTCGGGATGTTCTAGTATGCCGCGAGACGGCTTCAGAAGCCAGTCGCGCTAACGCTGTAGTGCAAGTGCAATCTCGTGGGTTGGAATCGCGCCCTCACGAAGGATCATCCACGAGTTGGCTCCGCCGCTCAGGTCGACGATAGTCGTTGCCATCGAGCGCGCAGTAGGCCCGCCGTCGACAATGAGCGGAATCTTGTCGCCAAACTGCTCTCGCACGCAGCCGGCGTAGGTACATTCCGGCAGGCTGCGCAGGTTTGCGGAGGTTGCCGTGATCGGCAATCCCAATTTGGCAACGACAGCACGGCAGATCGGAGCCTCCGGAACGCGCAACGCAACATTGCCGGTATTGGCTGTTACGCGCAAGGGCAGCTTGCTGCCGGCCTTCACGATGATCGTGAGAGGGCCGGGCCAGAAGCGTTCGGCGAGCCGGTCGAAACCAGTATCGATGCTTCGAGCGAGCTCATAAGCCTGGGAGACGTCGGCGATCAACAGCGACAACGGTTTGTGGCGTGCGCGCGATTTAAGATCGTAGATGCGGTCGACTGCACGAAGATTTACGGGATCGACGGCCAGGCCATAGAACGTGTCCGTGGGCAGGGCAACAACCTCACCACTGTTGAGGCGCTGCACGACACGCTCGATGAGCGCAGGCTCCGGTTCGTCGGGATGGATACGAAGAAGTTCAGCCGTCACAATGGGTACCTTATTCTATCTAGAGGACTTTTGCCCCGTCTTCGCTTATAGCACGGCAACACGTGGAGCGGGGTACGAGGGGTAAACTTAGAATCGCGATGACCTTGCCACAACCCATTATCAGCCGAACCAATGCTCGTGTGAAAACACTGCGCGCAGCGCTGAGTGGAAAGGCGTCACAGCCAGGTGAGCTGCTTGGTATCGAGGGAGAAAATCTCATCGTCGAAGCCATGCGGTCGCACACACGCTTCGACACGGTTTATATCCGCGAGGGAAGCGAGAACGTGCTGGAACGGTCGTCTCTCAAGGAACTGCAATCGAATCATTGGGCTGTGTTAAGCAGAGATGTCTTCGAGAGTGCAGTCGATACGGCTTCGCCGCAGGGAATCGCTGCAACCTTCAATATTCCCCAACTCACGCATAAAGATGCTCCGCCGGGCCCAGGGGTGGTTCTTGTTCTTGAAGATATTCAGGACCCCGGCAACTTCGGAACCTTGATCCGCTCCGCTGAGGCCTTCCAAATCAGCGCTGTTTACGTAACCTCGAGCACTGTGAATCAGTGGAACCCAAAGGCTGTGCGCGCGTCTGCAGGTTCCGTATTCCGTATTCCCATCGTGCGCGGCACCTTGCAGCAGATCCAGGGATGGCTCGCAGCCGAAGGAATTAGGCTCCACGCCGCCGTTGCCCATGCGGAAGGCGCAACTCCGGTAATGCAGGCCAGCCTGCTTGCTCCGTGCGCCGTCATGATCGGCAACGAAGGTGCGGGGTTGTCGGCAATCGCGCTCAACCTGGCCGATGATCAGGTGAATATTCCGTGCTTTGTCGAATCATTGAATGCGGCGATTGCAGGTTCAACCCTCATGTATGAGGCGTTCCGGCAGAATCTTCAGCGCACGTCTAAAGCCGCGACGGGGCAGCTATGAGTCTCTTTGACACAGGACTACCGGAACGGAGCGCCCAACGAGTCGTAAGGACCGCACCCCTGGCCGAACGCATGCGTCCGCGCTCGCTCGACGAATTCTTTGGACAGCAACATCTGCTGGGGCCGGGTATGCCGCTACGTTTGCAGATAGAACGTGACGATTCGGCCTCGCTATTGTTCTGGGGGCCTCCCGGTGTCGGTAAGACGACATTAGCTAAGATCATCGCCCGTGAGACGCAGGCTAGCTTTATCGAGTTTTCGGCGGTGCTCTCAGGCATCAAGGAAATTAAACAGGTGATGGTCGAGGCCGAGAAGGCCGCCGAGTTCGGCTCGCGCACGATCCTGTTTGTGGATGAGATCCACCGCTTCAACAAGGCGCAGCAGGACGCATTTCTGCCTTACGTCGAGCGCGGAACGATTCGCTTGATCGGCGCGACCACGGAGAACCCCTCCTTCGAGATCAACGCCGCGTTGCTTTCGCGTTGCCGTGTCTACACCCTGCGTGCCTTGGGGCAGGACGAGATCGTAGCTCTGCTACAAAGGGCCTTGCAGAATGGTGAACGCGGTCTTGGCCTGCTGCAGCTGGAGGTCGAAGAAGGTGCGCTGGATGCGATTGCCTCCTACTCCAGCGGAGATGCGCGCAACGCTCTCAACGCGCTTGAAGTTGCTGCAAAGCTGGTAGAAGGCCGCGGCGAAAAACTACTGACGCGCGCACTCGCGGCGGAGGCTCTTCAGCAGCGTGTGCTGCTCTACGACAAGAAAGGGGAGCAGCACTACGACATCATCTCGGCCCTGCATAAGAGCGTGCGCAACTCGGATGCGGATGCTGCGCTTTACTGGCTTAGCCGAATGCTGATTGCAGGAGAAGACCCAATGTACGTCGCGCGGCGCGTGGTCCGCATGGCCGTCGAAGATATCGGCCTTGCCGCCCCCGAAGCCTTGAATCTATGCCTCTCCGCTCGCGACGCCATGCACTTCCTCGGCTCGCCCGAAGGCGAACTCGCCCTGGCGCAGGCGGTTGTCTATCTGGCACTCGCGCCCAAGTCGAATGCGGTCTACACCGCGTTCGGAGCGGTGCGCTCGGACATCGAATCGCGCCCTGCGGAACCCGTGCCACTGCATCTGCGGAACGCTCCGACAAAGCTGATGAAGGAGCTCGACTACGGCAAGGACTACCAGTATGCTCACGATGTAGAGGGGCGTGTAGCCGACATGGAATGCTTGCCGCCATCGCTCGCCAACCGCCGCTACTACCAGCCCACGCAGGAGGGCCGCGAGAGGCTTCTTGCCCAGCGTATGGAAGAGATCGCCCGCATCCGCGAAGCAAAGCGACCGAAGTAAACATTTCCCCGGCACGATGCTCCAGCCGGGTTTTCCTCTACAGGACTCGATATCCTGTAGAGGAACATGGCAGCCATCACATCGCTTGATCCTCAGATTCTCCTTCATATCGCGCAAATCCTAAATCTACCGCTGCAAGGCGTTCGTGCCATCATGGCGCTCTTGGATGAAGGCTCTACCGTCCCGTTTATCGCTCGCTATCGCAAGGAAGCGACGGGCAATCTCGATGAGGTTCAGATTCGAGATACGGAGGAGAAGCTCGCGTACTTCCGAGAGCTTGTCGCGCGTAGAGAGACGATCCTCGCCTCCATCGCGGAGCAGGGAAAGCTCACCGATGAGCTGAAGGCTCGCATCGCTGCAACGTTGGATCGCAGCGAACTGGAAGACCTCTATCTGCCCTACCGTCCGAAGCGTCGCACAAAAGCCACGATCGCTCGCGAAAAAGGCCTCGAACCGCTAGGCCAATACATCTGGGCGCAGACGCCTGCTGCCATCGGTCTGGTCGAACTCGCACAGTCGCTCGTCGACCCGTCGAAAGAGGTGGCGACTATTGAGGAGGCGCTTGAGGGTGCACGCCATATTGTGGCCGAACTGATCAGTGAAGATGCCGCGGTTCGCAAGGCCGCGCGCCACCTTATGTTCGAAGAGGGCCTGATCGTCAGCCGCAAGAGCTTCGATGCAAAAGACGAGCAAGAGAAGTTCAAGATGTACTACGAATACCGCGAGCCCGTGAAGACAATTCCTTCGCACCGCATGCTGGCAGTCCGGCGTGGCGAGGCCGAGAGTGTCCTGTACTGGCTCATCGAACTGGAAGAGCCGCGTATCTCAGGGCTTCTGCGTTCCAGCATCCTGCGCAGTGAAGGGGATTGGACACCGCATCTCAACCTTGCGATCGAAGATTGCTGGAAGAGGCTGCTCAACGCGTCGATCCAGGGCGAACTCCGGCTGGAACTGAAGCGTCGCTCCGACACGGATGCGATTCAAGTCTTCCGCGAGAATCTGCAGCATCTTCTGCTGGCCGCACCGGCTGGCCCAATCGGTGTGCTTGGCATCGATCCTGGCCTGCGTACTGGCTGCAAGATCGCCATCGTGGATGAGACGGGCAAGTTTCTGGCGCATGATGTCATCTATCCCCACACCGGCAGGACGACAGAGGCCTCGCAGAAGCTTGCGGCCATGGTCGCAAAGCATAACGTCCGCGCCATCGCTATCGGCAACGGCACAGCCTCACGCGAGACAGACGCCTTTGTCCGTGACTTTATGCAGGAGCAAAAGATCGACGGCATCTTCCGCGTCACGGTTTCAGAGTCGGGAGCCAGCATCTACTCTGCCTCCGATATCGCAAGGCAGGAGTTCCCGGATCTGGACCTCACCGTTCGCGGAGCAATCTCTATCGCCCGGCGTCTTCAGGACCCGCTTTCGGAGCTGGTGAAGGTCGACCCCAAGTCCATCGGCGTTGGCCAATATCAGCACGACGTCGATCAGCGGCAGCTACAACAGTCGTTGGAGACGGTCATCGAAAGCTGCGTGAATCGTGTCGGTGTCGACCTCAATACGGCTTCGTGGACGCTGCTGCGTTACGTTGCCGGGATCAGTGAGCGTATCGCCCTGAACATCGTCGGTTACCGTGATACCAACGGTCGTTTCCGCTCTCGTACGCAGCTTCATGAGGTGCCGGGTATCGGGCCAAAGACGTTCGAGCAGTCGGCAGGATTCCTGCGTATTCGCAATGGTGAGGAACCGCTCGACAGCACGGCGGTGCATCCAGAGTCGTACTCTCTGGTGGCGCAGATCGCCAGTTCGCTCGATACGCCTGTCTCCGAACTCATCCGCAGTCCGCAGCTTCTGGCCAAGGTGAAGGCGACGGATTTTTCTGCTGGTACGTTTACTCTGAACGACATCCTAGAAGAGCTACGGAAGCCTGGTCGCGACCCGCGCGATCAGTTTGTAGCGCCGTCGTTCAACGAGTCTGTGCGCGAACTCTCAGACGTGCAACCGGGCATGGTGCTGGAAGGCGTCGTTACGAATGTGACAAAGTTCGGCGCGTTTATTGACGTCGGTGTCCATCAGGATGGTCTCGTGCACGTCTCTGAAATATCGAATCGCTTTATCAAGGATCCATCGGAGGTCTTGAAAGCCGGTCAGATCGTCAAGGCAAAGGTTCTGTCTGCGGATACGAAGACCAAGCGCATCTCACTGTCCATCAAAGCACTTCAGGCACCTTCTGCGCCAAAGCCCAGGACTCCGGTCACATCGAAGCCTGCGGCATCGATGGACGATAAGCTGGCAGCGCTCTCTACGAAATGGCGGGTAAGCTCCAACTGAATCGAATAGCTGCGCAGTCAGTCATCGTCCCTATGCCGCGCGATTGCTGCTGGCTGCCGTGAACGATATGATGAGAACATCTGACTCCTAAAGAGTCCATATCCTAAGTCACAACTCAACCGCAGAGGTTTCTCTGCACCTCACAGCTAGAGGAGTACAGTCCACTCGGATGGCTCACCTTACCCGTCACAACAACTGGATCATTGTCCTGCTGGGTGCTCTCTGCGTCGTGACCCCCTTTGCTGTCGACATGTATCTCCCGGCGTTTTCAGTGATTGCCACGGAGTACAAAACGACCACACCGGCGATCTCGCTCACGCTTTCCACCTACTTTGTCGGTTTCGCGCTGGGGCAGATGCTCTATGGACCTCTGCTGGACCGCTACGGAAGAAAGCGGCCGCTTTATGTAGGATTGACGGTCTACATCCTGTCCTCCATCGGTTGTGCAATGGCTCACAGCCTGCACGCGTTTGTTGCCCTGCGATTTCTTGAGGCATTGGGTGGTTGCGTAGCGCAGGTCGGCGCTATTGCCATGGTTCGAGATTTCTTTCCGGTGAAGGAGAGCGCCAAAATCTTCTCGCTCCTCTTCCTGATGATCGGTGTCTCTCCGTTGCTGGCACCGACGATTGGCAGTCTACTGATCGCCGGTTTGGGGTGGCGATGGATCTTCGTCGTTCTTGCCGCAATTGCATTCGTCATTCTCATGAGCACGTTTCTGTTGCTCCCCGAAGGTCACCAGCCGGATCACTCTGTCTCGTTGCGCCCTGAACCGATGTTGCGTGGTTTCTGGATGATTCTGAAGCAGCCGCAATTTCTGACCTACACCCTTGCAGGAGCCTTCTCTTTTGCGGGGCTCTTTGCCTATGTGGCTGGGTCGCCCATCATCTTTATGGATGGCTTCCACCTGGGGGTCAGAGCCTTCGGAATCGTCTTCGCCGTTCTGGTTATGGGTTTCATCGGTGGCAACCAGTTGAATGTCTTTCTGCTGCGCCGGTTCAGCAGCCAGCAAATCTTCTTTGCCGCGCTGGTCCCGCAGGTAACGATTGGCGCACTTTTCTTTGCCGGAATGCTTAGCCATATGCTGGGCCTGAAAGTAACTCTCGTACTGTTCTTTGGCTTCCTCTCGTGCATCGGCCTGACTTACCCAAACTCAGCTGCACTGGCGCTTGCTCCCTTCTCAAGCCACGCTGGCCGGGCATCAGCACTGCTGGGCTGCCTGCAGACAGGCACGGGAGCGCTGATTTCGATGGGCATCGGCATGCTTGGGGCCAGCTCTGTGGTGTCGCTGCTCTCTTCCACGGCACTGATCGCGTTGGTCGTTCTTCTGGTGGGTCGGAATAGTATTCGGCACATAGTCGAGAACGAAGAGCAGGATGCTTTGGTGCTGCACTAAGCAGTTCATTAGGGGGAAACTATCGACGCCTAATAGATTTTGCACTGTTTCTCTGCAAACAATGAGCATCCTACTTACTGCTAGAACGTAGGATGCTCATCGTTTGCAGACAATGGCGAATATTCCCAATACCGTTTCAGCAAAGAGACCTAGCTTACGCGCGCTAGGGGCAACAAACTTTTTCCTCGCAGATGTTCAAACAGGGCTTGGCCCCTTTCTTGCCGCTTATCTTGCCGGCGCTGGATGGGCAGCCGGCCGCGTCGGCATGGTGTTGACGCTCGGCGGCATCATCACCGTCGTCTTGCAGACTCCTGCGGGCGCTATCGTCGATCAGGTTCGGTCCAAGCGGCTGATTTTGATCGGAGGCTCGCTCTTGTTGGCCACAGGCGCAGTTCTTCTCTCAATCACCGCCGCGCCGTGGGCGGTGCTCACGTCTCAGGTCCTGGTAGGCGGAGCTGGGCCATTTCTGGCTCCAACCCTTGCAGCAATCACCATGGGGTTGGTTGGCGTCAGATACTTTGATCGTCAGTTTGGCAAGAATCAATCGTTCAATTCCGCTGGAAACGTCTTTTGCGCTCTGCTCATTGCGGGAGTCAGTAGGCCCTTCGGAAATCGAGCCATCTTTATTACTGCAGCAGTGCTCACGATTCCGACAATTCTCTCCGTCCTGTTCATTCGTCGGGACGACATCGACTATGAGATGGCGAGGGGCGGCTGCGAGCGCCAGGAAGAGGCCACGAGCACAAAAGCTGCCTCCATCATGAGCACGCTGCTCAGAGATCGCGTGCTTCTTGTATTTCTCGTCTGCGCCTTCTTCTTTCACTTCGCGAATGCGGCCATGCTCCCGCAGCTGGGAGAGATGCTCGCGAAAGGAGCTAAAGAGACGGCGGCTCCCTTTATGTCCGCATGCATCATCGTTACGCAGGTCGTGATCATGCTATCTGCGACAGCCATCGGCCGGTATGCCAATGTGCATGGTCGGAAACACTTGCTCCTCCTTGGCTTCGGAGTGCTTCCACTCAGAGCGTTGCTGTACACCCTGACACACAACACTGCTGGACTGATTGCCATCCAACTGCTGGATGGTGTGGCGAATGCCATCTTTGGGGTCGTCTCTGTTCTGGTCGTCGCCGACCGCACGCGAGGAACAGGACGTTTCAATCTTGTACAAGGGGGACTTGCAACTGCGGTCGGGTTAGGAGCGGCACTCAGCACCACATTCGGCGGCAAGCTGATTCAGCACTATAGCTTTCGGGCTTCGTTTCTTAGCTTAGGGGGTGTGGCCGCGATTGCCTTCATTCTCTTGTGGCTCGGCGTACCGGAAACACTGAGTGGCCGCATCCAATCGGAAGGCGATTCAAAGATTGCACCTCGCCTGCAAGAGGGCTCGTTATGAGAGAGTATGGTTTACTAGGCCCAAGCAAAAATGGAAGGAAGTGGTAGGCAATAGTGCCCATGCTCTCGCACGTTCTATTACCACTGATTGTTGCCGTCAGCATCCTGCTGATGCTCATTCGCCCGCGAGCCATTGCCGAGGTCTACTGGATCGGTGGCGGCGCTGCCTTACTCCTTCTCCTGCGTCTTGTACCCCTACAGCTTGCCGGTAAAGCTGTCGCGGAAGGCTCCGATGTCTATCTTTTCCTGATCGGCATGATGCTGTTATCAGAACTCGCTCGAGAGCACGGTGTCTTCAACTGGCTTTCGTCCGTGGCTGTGCGCAGCGCGAATGGATCGTGTTCTCGTCTCTTCACTCTGGTTTATGGTGTGGGAACGCTGGTGACAATCTTTATGTCGAACGATGCTACAGCGGTCGTTCTGACACCTGCGATTCTGACGGCGATACGCAAGGCGAAAGTCGAACCGCTTCCATATCTATTCATCTGCGCGCTAATCGCGAATGCGGCTTCTTTTGTCCTGCCGATCTCCAATCCTGCAAATCTGGTTGTCTTCCATGCTGGTATGCCTCCGCTGGGGCAGTGGCTTCTCTCGTTCGGTATACCGTCCATACTCTCCATCGCTGCGACGTACGCTGTGATGCGGTACTTATTTCGCAGAGAGCTCTGCGCTGCCATTGAGTGCGAAGTCGAAGCTGAACCCTTGAGCGGCGATGGCAAGCTCGTTCTAGGCGGGCTCTTCCTCATGGTCGTAGTGCTGCTGACTGCCTCCTCTCTTAGAAAGGACCTGGGCCTGCCAACATGTCTGGTTGCGCTCGTAATCACAGCCTGCGTCTCTCTGAGGGCGCGCAGTAATCCTCTCAAGCTCTTTCGTGAAATCAGTTGGGGCACGCTGGTATTGGTCGCTGGACTTTTCATCATGGTGGATGCCGTGGAAAGCATTGGCGCGCTACATCTCACCGAGTCCTGGCTAGTCTGGGTGCAGAAACTTCCTTCAGTAACAGGCGCTCTCGTTACTGGCTTGGCAGTAGGCGTCGCGAACAACCTAGTCAATAACCTGCCTCTGGGGTTGATCGCAGGAAGTACTCTGCACGCCGTCCACACGAAAGGCCTGCTCGCGAATGCTGTACTGATCGGTGTCGATCTTGGGCCAAATCTCTCCGTCAGCGGGTCGCTGGCAACGATCCTCTGGTTGCTTGCTTTACGCAAGGAGAAGCTCGACGTGAGCTTCTGGGATTTCCTCAAGGTTGGCGCGGTCGCAATGCCTATCGCGCTTTTGCTTTCGCTGGGTGGCGCAATGCTGGTGCAGATACTGTTTCAATCGACATAGCAGTCTTCACTGCCAAATTTCATTCGCGCGTACCGCAAACCTTTGGATTGCGTTTCGGACTGAAAGTTCCGCTAACATCGGCTCGCCGTCTTCGATGGCCCGAACGATTGCCAGATGGCGTTCAATGTCTTCGGTCCAAGCCGCCGCGGGCTGGGAATTCGCCGCGGTTCTCATCGAGACAAAGGCGAAGAGCGGAACCAGCAGCGTGCGTGCCTGCTGCACCAGAAAATCGTTTCCTGTGAGTTCGCAGAGGCGCAGGTGAAAGAGCAGGTCGGCCTCCAATAGTTCGGAGACGCTCTCCCGTTGAATCGCCGCCCTCATCCGATAGATCGCATCGTGCAAGGATTTTAGGTCGGCTTTTGCCTGTGAGAGTAAGCGGGCTGCCAGGCCCTCCAGTGCAGACCTCACCTCGTAAATATGGGCTATATCGCGGGCCGTATAAGAGGTAACTCGAGCGCTTCGTCCGGAGTTCTTAGTCGCAAAGCCTTCGTTGATGAGGAGATTGATAGCTTCGCGCACAGAGGTCTGTGCGACTTCGAATTTACGCGCCCAGAACTTTTCAACGATTCGCTGGCCTTGAGGAAGAGTTCCGCGGATAATCTCTTCTTTCAACCTGGCAGCCAGCGTCTGCTTGATCAGCAGAGAAGGCTTGAGTTTCGAATCGTTGGAGGCAGCCATCTGATTGTCCCGATAGTAGCATCTGTCTGTTAGTGCGTTGAACTGGCCGCCATGGTAATCGCCACAGCTAGCGTAAGAATGCCCAGCGAGAAGACCCCGATAGAGTGCTTCGAAGCTTTCTTCCACTCTCCAGAGAGCACCCCGGCAGCACAGGCCGTCAACACCATGGTGATCTGATAGATCGCCCAGCCGGCCGAATCCCCAAGACGGCCCAGTTGATACGTTGCCAGCCCATAGATCGCAACAGCGAAGATCCATAACAGACCCATCAGCAGGCTCAGAAAGAAGTCGGGATATACAGAGCGCAATTTGTTCCAGCTGCGATTGCGTCCGAGGAGATACAAGGTGTAGGCAAGATTGGGCAGAAGGCCTCCAGCCAGAGCGACAGGCCACACTGCGAGAACCGCGAGCGACGGTGTCGCTCCGTGTCGCAGAGCCGCCTGTGTAAGAGGCTGTCCGAAGGAGAAGGAGAGGTTGAGCATGGAGGAGAGCACGCCGGAGATGACTGCGATCAGCAGTCCACCTCCATAGTTTTTCTCTTTCTGCATCTGACCCGGTGCTTCGCGCAACTTACCGGCCCATCCCGACAGCCCGACCCCAAAGATCATCAGGATGCAGCCCGACAGAAGCATCAAACTGTCCCGGCTCATCAGGCTGGCTTCGTGCCGTGCGAAGAAGGGAATCAGCGTGCCGAAGACGGTGCCTAGCCCAACTACCAGTGTGAAGCCCAACGCCATTCCAAGGCGAACTACAGCGAGGCCGAAGAGCACCTGCGCGATGCCCCAACCTATTCCGAAGAGAAAGGGCGGAAGCATCTCAGAGGCGCTGACGGAGAGGTAGAGTGCAGGCCAGTGCGGCAGCGTCAGCCACGCCAGAGCACAAGGTACGACCACCAGCGAGACGATGCTGAAGATAAGCCAGGAACACTCCCATGGCCAGGTGCGGATACGTCTGAGCGGAAGCATGCAGTTGCCAACCAGCACACCACCCAGCAGCGATAGTCCAATACCTAAGGTGTTCGAGCTCATAGTAGGTCCGTGCTGCTTCCGGCTTCCTGGGGTGTCTGGTAACGCCCATCTCGTAGGTCGACGGGATGAACAAAGTGGGAGCTCAGATGCGGAATGTACTCCAGAAACTCTTCTGGATGGCCGATGGCGATGCGGTTGAAGAGCACGAGGTGTTGATGAATCTGTCCCATGTCACCCACATGCGGAATAACGGGAACGCCAAACTTCTTCGCCAGCAGGCTCACCGTAATGAATTCGCTGATGCCGCCCAGCCGGGTGCAGTCGGGCTGCAGAAATCGCACGCAATCGGCCTGCAGATAATTTTTGAAGATCACCCGGTTGGGAACATGTTCTCCCAGTGCGAGAGCCAGCGGAGCGATGGCCCTCGCCAGTGTCTGATGGGCGAATACATCGTCAGGATGAGTGGGTTCCTCAATCCACAGTGGACGAAAGGCCCCAAGCTCTTTGCAGGCGATAAGGGCCTGGGGCAGAGTCCATTGTTGATTGGCGTCGAACATAATTGTGACCTTCTCGCCGGCTACCTTGCGCAGTCCCTGCGCGCGCGATAGATCGTGTTCGAGCGGACCGCCCACCTTTAGCTTGAAGGCTCCGAAGCCCTCATTAAGACTGCGCTTTACCTTGTCTTCAATCTGCGCCGCATCGTACTGGTACCAGCCGACGCTGGTGTCATAGCCCGGATATCCGGTGGTGAGAACACCCTCTCTGCCTGCGCGCGAAGGGAACTCGGCTTCCAATAGCTGCAGCGCCTCCGCGGCATCGAGCACGTCCTCCAGATAGCTCAGGTCGAGAAGTTGCACGACCTGAGCAGGGGAGAGCGAGAGCAGGAGCTTCCATAGAGGCACGCCGCGAGACTTTGCCCAGAGATCGAAGCAGGCGTTGGTGATGGAGGCCAGCGCGAGGTGTACGACTCCCTTGTGCGGCCCCAGCCAGCGAAGCTGTACATCGTCCGCAAGCTTGCGAAAGGTCGCTCCGAAGTTCGCCATCAGCTCTTCGATGTCCCGGCCTTTGAGTTGTTGTCCCAGTAGCTCGATCGCTCCGCAAACCAGGTCATTGCCTCGGCCCATCGTCAACACCAGCCCGGTTCCGGTTAGTCCTGAGTCGAGCGTAATGAGGGTCACCGCGAACGAGTACACGGGGTCGGAGTGCACTGCGTCTGAGCCTGCGCCTGCTTCCAGTTTAAAGCGGCGATCCTGCGCTGAAATCTTCGTTACATTCATAGTCGGTATCCAAGCTCGGCGCCACCGCTCACCGGCAAGATACATCCGGTAATGAAGCGTGCCGCTGGTGATAGTAAAAATACGGAGGCGTCCGCGATCACATCGCCTCCCGGGCAATACCCAAGCGGGTGGATCCGATCCAGGTAGGATTCGATCTCGGCGGGATTTTCCTGTTCCGTAGACCACTGACGCAACATTGGCGTCCAGACCCCTGCAGGACATACGGCGTTGACTCTTATCCCGTCAGAGGCGTAGTCCAGGGCCATGGCCTTGGTCAGGGAGATCATTCCGCCCTTCGTCGCTACATACGCCGCATGGTTCGTCTGGCCCATAGTGCCTACCATGCTTGCAGTGTTCAGGATCGATCCACGCGAGGCTTTCAGCGAGGTGTAGCAGGCTTTCGCTGTCCAGAAGACCGATTTCAAATTCACGCAAAGCAGGCGGTCCCACTCCTCTTCTTCTGTCAGGTGCAGAGGCTTTGAGGGCATGCTGATGCCGGCATTGTTATGAACGGCATCGATGCCCCCGAACTCTGCAAGGACCTGTGCCACGGCCTTCGTCACCGAGGCTCCATCTGCAACGTCGCAAGAGACCCCGAAGGCGCCGAGTTCCTGCACGGCCTTCTCGGTTTGTTCATGATCGACATCGGCTATGGCGACGCGGGCGCCTTCGCGTAGGTATGCGCGAGCGCACTCCAAGCCAATTCCTTGAGCGCCGCCCGTAATCAGAATGCATTTTCCCTGCAATTGCCCTGGCATATACCTGCTCCAAGTTTCAAACGAATAGGCGTTCGTGTGCCGAGTGGAAGTATATGTTTGAGCGCTCAAAATTGTCCAATAGCTGTTTTGCTTTTCTTGTTGTCATTCCCGTAGGGAATCTGCTGTTTAGGTTGTCACGAGTGCCAAAGGCGGCTCCAGTGCGGCATAGGGTGCTAGCCCATACGGGAGAGAAGCATGTTACGAGGGAAGAAGAGGATTTAGCAAAATCAGCAGAGTGGCATGGCACCAGCCCTGAAGGGGCGGTATATCCCAGCCTTGTATCTTTCGAAGTGAAGCGTAAAGATAGTTTGCGTTTCGGCGGAGAGGCCGTTCCCAGCCGAGGCCTGCGGAGCAGAGCCTGAGCCCCAGATCGGCCCTCCGTCCCTCTCTTTTAACACCGTGGAGAATCGAAGGCCGTAGAGCCTGCATGATCAAGGTCGGTGCGAAGAGTTAGCCCGTTCGCGCGGGTAGGGACGGACGAGCCGGAGCCCTATCTTAGCAAACGGAGAAGGTCGATGATCAAGTCCTTTACCCCTGAGCGTGAGCCGTGCAGCCGCGAAGCGAATATCTTCTGCGGTATCGATGTGGGAGCTGAGACCCTGGTGGTGGCGGTTCAACCGGATCAGCACCGAGAGTTCCCCAACAGCTCTTGCGGGCATCGACAGCTGATCGCCTGGTTAGGCAAGTTCGGGTTCACGCGGGTCACGTTGGAAGCCACCGGGATTTACTGGCTGGATCTAGGGTTGGCTCTGGACGCGGCTGCCGGGATCGAGTGCGCGGTGCTCAACCCCAAGTCCGCCCATAACTTCGCCAAGACCCTGGGGCGGCGCTCCAAGACCGATAAGTTGGATGCGCAGTCCCTGGCCGAGTACAGTCGGCGGATGGGCTTCATCGCCTGGCGCCGGCCAAGCGTGGAAGCTCTGCAACTGCGCTCTCTTAGCCGCCATATCGAATCGCTCACCATCGAGCGGGTGCGGGATAGCAACCGGCTGCACGCGGCTGAAGCCACAGCCTCAACACCCCGTTGCGTGTTGCAGGATCTGCGCCGGTCGCTCAAGGCGATGGAGAAACGTATCCGCGACCTGCGTTCGGCGGCGGTCCAGCTGATCCGGACACACGAAGTTCTCCGCCAACAGTTCCAACTGCTGATCGCCATGCCAGGCATCGCCGACATCAGCGCCGTGCACCTGCTGGGAGAACTGGCTGCGCTGCCGTCCGGCCTGTCGGTGCGAGAGTGGGTCGCCTACAGCGGCCTCGATCCCGCCCACCAGGTCTCTGGCACTTCGGTCCACAAGCCATCCAGAATCAGCCGCTCTGGAAGTCGTCACTTGCGACGAGCCCTCTACATGCCCGCGCTGGTGGCCTCACGCCGTGATCCGCATCTCAAGGCCTTCTACCAGGCCCTGCTCAGCCGTCACAAAGCAAAGCTCCACGCTCTGATCGCCGTCGCTCGAAAGATCCTCCATGCCATCTATGGCATCTTCAAGCACCAAACTCCCTACAATGGCGCTCTCCTCTTCCCTAACCTCACCCCCACTGATTAGAAACTCTTCTCTCTACTCTCAAAAAACTTGCTTCTCAAGAGAGAATCTGGGGCGCAAGCCCCAGGTAAGAGGCCAACTTTGGATCAAGCGCTGAAAGCGCGATATATCTCGGCTGCTCCGGCAAGATGCGCCAGACGTTCGACCGTCAAACTCCTGTGTGAATCAGATCGAAACGGTACAAACAACTTGTTGAGGCACAGACCGGAAGACTCGAGCATCTTTGGTGGCTCCTTTGCGATTACGTCTGTTGCAGGCTCTGGCGTGTTGGCTACAGGGTGGCTGGTTCCAGACGCTCAAGTCGCAAACAACACGCTGTATGTATCCACAGCCTCAGGTGTTCCCTCAAAAGGTGGCGGGTGTGGCTCATGCTCTATAGCCGTTACAAGTAGCTACCGATGCCAGATGACATTACTCGGAGTCGCAAAGGCAATCTCGTCAACATCATCGGGTACGACGATATTCAAGTGGAAGGATGCATCTCTCCTGTCGCCGTGAACAAGTGCCTGTCTAACGGTGACCACGATGCAGTGTCCTTCCTGGTGCTGGTTTACACCACTCACGAAAGCAGAACTGCTAAGGATAAATCCATCGACTTTTACATTCGTAAGCCCGCCGGAAGAGGAACTCACCGCATGAATCTCACTGACGCCTATGCGCGACACAGGAGTGCCGTACTCAAATAAGACATACGCATAAGCTGCCACAAGCAAAACCACGCCCAGTAACAGATATGAAACTGCTTTTAGGATTCGCATTTACACCTCTTTACGCTAAGAACAGCCCGTGCCGCCATTGGCTTTATTAATTGCATTCTGAAGGTTGGTGGGATCGTCAAGAGTGCCGCCTGTAGCAGGATCGAGATTTTGCCCCGTCGTCTGACTCCACGCAGCTGCTGCGAAACCAGAGCACGGAAAAGTTAATGTCCAGGCGGCGTCGCCCTGAGCAATCTCGGCTGAAATATATTTCGCCAAAGTTCCCGCTTGTGCCGCAGTAATATGTGTAGATTCGCTAGCGGTAGGTACGTATGCTAGTTCGGAGTTCTCGTTTACTCCCCCCACTCCTTGCGCACCATGAGTATTTCCCCATGTTCCATAGGTATATGTGACGCCACTATCGGTTGTAAAAGTAATCCAAGCATGACCGTCTCCGGCAGCATTACTCGATGTGCTACCACTGGATGAGCTAACCCCACTGGTATTTATCGTTAATGTTCCAGAAACTGCCGGTGGTGCCGTGATTTCGCTAGCACTAGTTGGTGTAGGAGCCACATTTGCGGGCCGGATTACAGCTGTAGGACATGGTTTAAGGTTTGGATTCGGGGCAGGTGACGAGGGAGAACCGCTTCCTCCGCCACCACCTCCTCCGGTGACACCACTACCGCCGCCTCCAACGCCACCAGCTCCACCATCACCTCCATCATCGTCACCGCCGCCGTCAACATTGACACAGTTTCCATCGTTAGGGCCGCAGTTAGGGTCAGAATAGAGTCCCAGAGCGTCGAGATACTTGAGAGGATCATTGAGGACATAAGCGTAAAGGTTGAGGGATTGGGGACTACTGAGATTGGCGTAGTATTCGCCGGAGGGGTCGGGCGACATCCAGCGACCGAGGCTTGGATTGTAGCTGCGGTACTTATAGGTATCGAGGCCGGTCTCATCGTCGTGGACCTCGCCCGTGAATGAGATGGCCGCAGCGGAGGCGATGCCTGGAGCTTTGCGAGAGGTGCGGTCGCGCAACAGCGTGCCGAAGGGGGCAAAATCGCCCTGGCTAAGAACAGTCCCATCGGCTGAGAGGGCCATGCGAGTGAGGCCGACGGTGTCGGTCAAAAAGTAGGTGGTTGCGTCAGTGACGGGGTTGCCGGTGGTCGGGTCGGAATGGGTGGAAGTACTGGCGATACGGTTGCCCTGGGCGTAGACGTAGTCGATCCATATGCCATCGGGCTGTTGCTGGGCGAGGAGTTGGCCGTCGAACCAGATATAACGGGTGTCGGCGGTGCCGCTGCCCGTCTTTATCCTTTTTAGGATGCGGTTGCCTTCGGCGTCGTAGCGGTAGGTTATGGCGCCGTCATCTACGCTCGCGATGTAGCCGTCCGCGTTGTAGGTGTAGCTGTGGCGACCGTCGAAGGTCATCTCGCCGACGGTGTTGTAAGTGAGACCGCTGGACGGTGTGAAGCGGTTCTCCGCGTCGAAGTGCCGCTTATCCTCCGGAAGAGCAGAGGAGGCGCGATTCCCGAAGGGATCATAGTCAAAGGAGTTCTGAATATTGCCTTCGGCCTGCTCGGCTTTCGTGACGCGGTCCAAAGCGTCGTAGGTGTAGCGGAAGCTGGAGGTGGGGTCAAGATCGTCCGAGAAGGAAGAGATATCACCGGAGGGAGTATAGGCATAGACCTTAGCGAGTTGCTGCTTGCCGTGGCTGGAAGCGGATAGTTCTACCAGATGCTGAGCTGTATCGAAGCTACGCTGCACCGCGATGGCATCACCGAGGGTGTAGCCAGTGAGGTAGCCCGCTGCCGAGTATGCAGGGGTCGAGATGTACCGTGTTGTGGAACTGGAGATGGAGTCGAGTTGGCCGTTTGTGCCCCAGGCTTGGGTAAGAATGGTTCCGTCGGGGTAGGTAATTCCTGTGAGCCGGTCACTGGCATCATACTGCAGGCTGATTGCAGCAGTCGGCGTGTCCTGATTGGCAGGAGCGTCTACGGTAAGGCCGATGAGATGACCATGGCCATCGTAATGGTAGACGCGTCTGTCCAAGGGAGCATCCAGAGTGCCGCGATAGGCGGTGACGGTGGTGTCGTCGTAGACAATGTGTGCAGCCGGGGAGCCGTCGGAATACGTCTTGCTGACAAGACGCCGTTTTGCGTCCCACGTATAGGTGATCGTCAGATTGCGAGCGTCCGTCTTGGTCGCAATGTTGCCGTTTGCGTCATAGGTATAGGTGATCGTTCCTGCTTCAGGACTGGTTGCAGAGATGATGCGCGACTGGGCATCGTACGTAAAGGTGCGGATGCGAGGTGTGTCGTTGTGCGCGCCGTGTTGAACGATTTTGACGACTTTGCCCTGCGCGTCGTAGGTGATGTCGGTTGGTAGGGTGGGCTTGCCTTGTGCGTCGGGTTCAAGAACCTGCGTAACGCGACCGACGGTGTCGCGAGTAATGACTGATGCAGCCGAAGTGGTGGCATATCGTCTCGCCGCTCCCTGCGCCTTCAGCCTGGACCAATTCACAGGTGCGGCGATACGGCTGTCACGAAGACGATGTGCCTGAGTTAAAGCGCTTGTCTGCGCAAAGAGGGATACACCGGAGAGACTAAGGGCAACGGCAAGCAGTGCAGTGCTCTTCAAAAAACACCTCAGACAACTAGGTTAATATTTCAGCGAATACTATCACAATGTACAAAAAACGTTGATCGTCCTCCCCCCGGAAGCCCCTGGAATTAGAGACTTGCATTCGCTGCTGGTTACGGGCGGGCCTGTTTACCTGCAAGTGACAGAGGCGCAATACAAGAAGCTCAAGCGGTGAACTCTTTCATCCTTATCCAGCACGTTCCCAATCAAGATCCGACCGCCAGAACCAATCGCTTCAACATGATTGCGTAATTGTACTCAAACCGCTATGAATCAAAGGCCAGTCCGTAATGGACTGGTCTTTTCTTGTGCTCAGAATAGTACTAATGCCTTAATGTGTGATCGAACCTTATTTCGATTTCAGATCATTTATGGCCGACTGCAACTGGTCGGGAGGAACAGCACCTTGAGCAGCACCAGTAAACCCTTGAGCCATGGCAGGAGTACAACTAGGATCGCTAGGTTGTCTCGCTATACCCCTCAAGGTATATGGCTGTGAAGCCGGAAGGGGCGACGTCAGTTCCATCTGGTGTCTGAATACCGTTCCCGAATCTATAGACATAGAGGAACTTGGTAATACCATCCCTCCCAAAGGCGTCATGGTATTCAATGCAGCCGTAGGCGCAGAGGGCAGATTTCCCCATCATCAAATCGGTGATGTCGTTGTTTTTCAAGCTGGTAGATTCGATCCCGACCATGACGACTTCGGGCAGGATGCCGGGAGCCATCATCTCCTTTCGGGCATACCCCTCATTCGTATAGACAGGCGATTTATCCAGTTGTGGAATGGAAGGATAAGTTTTGGGCACCGCTGGGACAATGTGACACCTGTAGCGTTCCCGAACGATTCGTGCGGGCGTGGTTCCGCAAACCTTCATGCGAAAGCCCACGGCCGGAGAAATCAGTTTCTCAATGCACTCTTGGAGCGGTGGGGGATTTATAACCTTGTGAATCAAAACCCAAGCCCGGTCAGCATTCATCTGCGCCTTGATTTGTTTCTTGATAGTGCGAAGGGTAAACAAGCCAACGAATCCCCCTATAACACCCAACCCCGCGAGAACCCAATTCGAGGCGTTTGCCGGGGCGAAAGCAGCCTTCAAATACGCCTTGATCTCTGGTCCTGTAAGCAAGACTGCGAGCATCACCAATATTTTCAGCATAGTTCCGCAATTGTAACGACGCAGCAGCTTCCGTGATGCAAACCCCTGACAGTCCTTTCGCGCTGCGGCCCCATCGTATCGGCCTAGCGGCGGCTACCCCATACTGCCTACCCGCTCGGGCTACCCGAAATCGCCAAAATGACGTATACCGGCGGGTAACGGCGATATACGTTCGGTAACGAACGCATGCCACCAAAACCGCGTGTTTAGCGGGGTTTTAGTGAATTTTCTGCGTTTTAGTGGGGTTTAGAACGGAACTGGCGGAGAGTGGGGGATTCTCTGCCTGATCGCTACACAGCACCCACGCCCTTCCGAAGCTACGGGCTGGCAGGCTGCCGAGCGCTGAAAGAGCGATCTATCGTGCTGCTACTCCCACCGATAAATGGTGCGTGCCTATCAATGTGAAATAGAGCATGCGCATTAGGAACAGACACCAATCCAACTCCCGAGAGGGGCGACATATCGTTCTACTACTGCCGCTGATAGATCGCTCCTTCAATGCTTCTGCCCTACTCCAGGGCTTCACCCTCAACACAATACGCACGCCATCTCCCGTCACAGAAATTTAGAGCTTGACACCCGCTATGGTGGTGTAGTGTAGTACAACACTATGAATGACACCTGAGCTCTAGCTGGTTACTTCCGCAGCGTAAGCATTGAGAAATCCGGAGAGTTGCCGCGCAACTCGCTCGAAAGGAATATCGGAAACCCAAGATGGACCTTGAGTGGAATGACAGTCAGCCGATCTACCGCCAGCTTCGCGATCGCGTCGTCGCTATGATCCTCGACGGCGTACTCGGAGAAGGCGATCCGTTACCCTCAGTGCGAAATGTCGCGGCAGAACATCGCGTCAATCCGCTGACGGTTATGAAGAGCTATCAACAGCTCTCCGACGAACAACTGGTCGAGAAGAAGCGAGGTCTGGGTATGTTCGTTCGAACCGGCGCGCATAATCTGCTGCTCACAGCCGAGCGGCGGAAGTTTCTCGACGAACAGTGGCCCGGCATCCACGCCACCATTCAGCGGCTCGGCCTGACCCCGAAAGAGCTGCTCGATTCTGCCGCAAACCACCGGTCGAAGACCAAAACCGCAGGACAGGAGGAGTAACGATCATGGCATGCATAGAAGCTCGCGGCCTGCGCAAGGTCTTCGGAAAAACCGTCGCCCTGGACAGCGTCGACTTGAGTGTGGAAGAGGGCCGTATTCTCGGGCTCATCGGCCCCAACGGCGCCGGCAAAACCACAGCGCTCAATGCGATTCTCGGCCTCACGCCCTACGAGGGATCGCTGAAGGTGCTTGGCCGCGATCCCTGGAAGGAGCGCGACCTGCTCATGCGCGATGTCTGCTTCATCGCCGACGTCGCCGTCCTGCCGCGCTGGATAAAGGTATCGCAGGCACTCGACTACGTCGCCGGCGTGCATCCTCGATTCGACCGCGCCAAAGCAGAGGCCTTTCTTGCCAGGACCAACATCGGCCGCACCAGCAAGGTCAGAAAACTGTCGAAGGGTATGGTCGCGCAACTGCACCTCGCTCTGGTCATGGCCATCGATGCAAAGCTGCTTGTGCTCGACGAGCCGACGCTCGGCCTCGACATCCTCTATCGCAAACAGTTCTACGATTCCCTGCTGAACGACTACTTCGACCGCAGCCGCACCATCGTCGTGACCACCCATCAGGTGGAAGAGATCCAGCATGTGCTCACGGATCTTATGTTCATCAACCACGGCCGGATCGTTCTCAACTGCAGCATGGAAGAGTTTGAGTCGCGCTACTTCGAAGTGGCAGTCCTTCCCGAGCACGTAGCCGCAGCGCGGTCGCTCCAGCCACTCTACGAACGACAGGTCTTCGGACGCAGCGTTCTGTTGTTCGATCGTGTGGACCGAGCCCAACTCGCCGCGCTGGGCGACGTGCACACACCCAGCATCGCTGATTTATTCGTTGCCGTCATGACAGAACCTTTCGTCGCAACACCAGGAGCGGGCAGATGAATCCTCAAGAGAATGTAGTCCCCGAGTCTCACTTCGAACCGCGGGAAATCGCCCCCGTGGCTATGTTGGCCACCCGGCCCATGTATTGGTCCGTGCGCCGTGAAATCTGGGAAAACCAATCGATCTATGTCGCACCCTTGGCCGTCGCTGGCGTCATTCTGTTCAGCTTCCTGGTCGCTATCATCAATGCTCATAAGCATGCCGCGATGGGGGTAACCCCGGTCCAGGAGTACATAGCCATCGAGGTGGCGTGCTTCATCGCTGCGTTTCTTCTGCTCCTTACTGCACTCATCATTGGGGCCTTCTACTGTCTTGACGCGTTGCACGGGGAACGCCGCGATCGCAGCATCCTGTTTTGGAAATCTCTGCCGGTCTCCGATCTCACGACCGTACTCTCGAAAGCCAGCATTCCTCTGATCGTTCTGCCGCTGCTTACCTTTGCGATCATCCTTGTCACCCAGCTGCTCATCCTGCTGATCGGCACCATCGGCCTGCTAATGAAAGGTGATAGTGTGGCGGGACTATGGGCAGGATTCCCCCTTTTGGGGATGCCTCTGGAACTGCTGTACGCTCTGGCCGCGATTGCGCTCTGGCATGCACCCATCTATGGATGGCTGCTGCTGGTCTCCAGCTGGGCGCGGCGCACCCCTCTTCTATGGGCTGTATTGCCGCTGCTGGCCATCAGCATCTTTGAGAAGATTGCGTTTCACACGGGGTATTTCGCTTACCTCCTGCAATACCGCGTGACCGGCGTGTTAACGCGGGCTTTTTTCGCCCAGCAGCATCCCGGTAGCCCTCTAGGCAGTTCCCTGATACCTATCGCTCCGTGGAAGTTTCTGAGCACGCCGGACCTCTGGATCGGCCTGGCAGTAGCCGCAGTATTCTTCGCTGCCGCCATACGCCTGCGCCGCTACCGCGACCCACTCTAACCCTCAAACCACTGATTCAAATACTCTTACAAAGAAAAACGATGCCCCTGAATTCATGAAATCAGGGGCATCGTCAGTGCAAAAAGCAGCGTTTACTGCAAAGTCCAACAGCGTGCACTACCGCAACACAGTGTTGATTCGGGGCGGCAGCACCATCCCAAACGACCCCATCCAGTGCGATAAACCACCTGCCAGCTCATTGCCTTTCACCACCGAAGCCATCCGGATCGGCCCAACGCCCTGCGCTCCGTCCACCGCCTCGCGCAGCTTGCGTGCTAGGGCTAGATCGAAGCCCTCGCTAACCCACACGCGATCGTCCACGACCGACAGAAATACATCGCCTTCGTGCGTCGAGTAGACCCTCTCGGTCTCATCCTTCTCGTCTTCCTTGCGGCGTTTCAACCCGTCATACTGCCGCGGAAGCTCCTCCTCAAACACCGTAAAGAAACTGCGTGCCGAGTCTGAATTTTTCCATCGAGAACTGTACAGCAGCGCCAGCGATGCCGTCGTCTGCTTCTCCGCCTCGGTAGCGTTCTTGCGCTGCGCCGCGTAATAGACGCCGCCATTCCAGTTCGGAGCCAGCGCCACTGCCAGCGGCCTGCCGCCAAACAGCTCCGCTGTAATCCGCACATCGAGTTCGCCCATCACACCCACGTCATACGGCGCATATCCCGCCTGTTCTAGCAATGGATGAATGTCCGGCAACCGCATCACCGGCACCGGCGCGTGTGCCAGATATTTATCCGGGTGCATGATCTCGAAGCTCGAGCTAGGCGGGTTGTCGAGCACACCGGCAAATGCCCGCTCCGTGCTGGTCTTCGTCAATATCTCCTGCTCAAACCCCAGCCCCTCCGAGTACGGAAACAGCAGGGACTGCTGCAGGAGCAGCGGGGCTCTTGCCAGTACAGGCGAATCGCTCATATCGCCGGCGCCGGCACGAAGCTTGTCGCCCATCTCCGGCATGTCCTTCAGGGTCTTGCCGGGAAACCCATTGGTCTGCAGAGCATAATCGGCAAAACTCACCATCGCCTGCCCCTCGAGCACGGCCTCACGAGCAGTGTCTGCCTCATCGGTCTGGATGTGCTTGTTGTCCTCGGCCACATCCTTGGCAACGCCGTCCTGCTCCTGGTTCTCCCACTTCGAGAGATTTACGCGCTGGTCCTGCAGAGCATGCGTTAGTTCGTGCGCCATCACAGGCTCTTGCTGGTCCATCGGGAGCCAGTCAAGAAGGTTCATGGTCTGAGTCTTGTTGTCATAGAAACCGGCAATCTGTTCCGTCAGCAGGCTCAACAGAAAGGGACGCAGGTGAAAATCCCGGTCCAGCAGCCCGAACTTTTTCAGCACCAGTTCGCTGCTCTCCATGCGCTTGGTATCTTTGTCTTCGTCGAACTTCTTGCGCAGAAACTTGTTGACCGCCTCGCGGGAGGTAAACGTGCTTTTGATGGGCCGCTTGATCTCAAGCCCGGTATCTTTACTGACAAATTGAAAGGTCTCGTCGAGCTTCGCCAGCAGTTGCCTCTCCTGCGCTTTCGTCAGGTGCGAGTCAACAGTGATGCTGGTCTGCCCCGACTCCAATTGCGGAGGCGTCACACCGCTCTGTGTCGCAGGCACAGGCTTTCCAGGGGCAGGAGCCGCTTTATCGGGCGTGGTTCCCTGCGACCATGACGGGGACGCCGCACTCAACACCACAATCGCCGTAAAAACCCAAAAAGCCCGCCGTAAGCTCAAACTGCCTCCATAAAGTGCTGCCTATTCAAGTGTACCCATGCTTTGGACGCCAAGGCAGGGTCTGTGTCATCTGATCCAGAGAGAGAGGCCTGTGAACTCTGATGAGTGTCATGCCCCGCCCGTTGTGTGAAATCATTGAGAGGCACGAAATACCATGGCTAATAACACCCAGCACGAACTCGACCAGATCCGCGAAAACGCCGCCTTCGCCCCCCTCAACGACCGAGCCTTCCTCCGGATTACGGGCTCAGACGCGACACGCTGGCTCAACGGCATGGTGACAAACTCCATCCAGTCACTAGCCCCCGGCGAAGGTAACTACAACTTTCTGCTGAATGCGCAAGGCCGCATCCAGGGCGATTGCACCATCTACCGCGATGGCGATGAGTTCCTCCTAGAGACCTCGGCCAATCAAGTAGAGGCCATCCAGAGACATCTGGACCACTTCATCATCATGGACGACGTTGAGCTCTCTCCTGACTACACGGAAAAGCAAGGCTTGTTGCTCCTCGGCCCCAAAGCCTCCACAATCCTCTCCGAGCTGGGCCTGCCGACGCTCGATCCACTGCGTCTCATCCATGTCGAAAGCACCCACGGTTCCGTTTTACTGATCACCCCTTCCGTTGGTTCCGTTGCTCGCTACGAGCTATGGGCCGATGCAGCAGCCATCGCGAGTCTGCGCGACGCTGCCGCCGGAACAACCGAAGTTTCCGCTATCGCGCTGGAGCACCTCCGGCTGCTCGACGCCACCCCACGCTTCGGACAGGACATCCGCGACCGCGATCTACCGCAGGAAACCGCCCAGACTCACGCACTGCACTTCAGCAAGGGCTGCTATCTCGGCCAGGAGATCGTCGAGCGCATTCGTTCGCGTGGGCAGGTGCATCGCACCTTCACGGCCTTCCGGCTGACGCCAGATACCGAACCTGCGGGATCAGAAGCTCTGCCAACCCTGCCCGCACCGCTGGAAGCCAACGGCAAAGCCGTCGGCGAGCTCACCAGCGCTGCACTCATCCCTCTACCAGAAGGCCCAACCCTCTTCGCGCTCGGCTACGTCCGCCGCGAGGCACTGGAGACTCACCAGCCCCTCACCTATTCTGGCGGCAGCGTTACGCGCAGCTCCTAGCTCGAAACTCGTCATAAACGCGCTTTCTTACCTTCATCCGCTCGGGCAGCAATCGCAACCGCCGTCCGACGCATCCAATACCATCGAGAACAACATGGCCGAAATCAAAGAGTTTGTCGTCAACGACCGTCGCAAGTTCACCGCTGAAGGGGACCTTCGCCCCGATGCCCCTCCCTCCGAGCCCAAACCTGCTCGTCCTGAAACCTTAGAACCAAAACCCCCACCACCAGACGCCTACGAGTCATCGGCCCGGCTGACTGGCCCGCAGGTTGTCCCCGACAAACCTGCTGCCGTGGCAGACTCCTCAGAAGACCAGAATGACGCCCTATCCGACGAACTACCGCCAGGGCCGACCGCCGAGCAGAGCGAGCAGGCCGCGCGTGCTTATGACGCCACCGTCGAGCGCCTGGACACCGCCATTCGCGCTACCAATCCGGGTATGGATCGCCTGCCCGAGATGAGCTTCGACCGTCTCGTGCAATCCATCTATATGCAGGCGATCATCCAACTCGGCGGCACTGCCGAAGCCGGCCAGACGCCACAGGTCGACCTACTCGGCGCTCGCCAGTCCATCGACATGCTCGCTGTCATCGCCGAAAAGACCAACGGCAATCTCTCCGAAGCTGAAGACAAGCTGGTGCAATCGGCGATCTTCGAGATGCGCATGGGCTTCCTCGAGATTACGCAGGCGCTCTCTCGCCAGGCCGCAGCCAGACAAGGCGCAGCGCCCGGAACCGGCGCACCGGCAAACGGTCCGAGCATCGTTCGTTAGGCCCATGCAAGCAACGCTCACATTCCTTGGGAGTGGTACGTCGATGGGCGTGCCCACGCTCGGCTGCGGTTGCGATGTCTGCACCTCGGCTGCGCTTCCGGGCTCGCCCAATCGTCGCACGCGACCTTCGGTCATGGTCAGTTATGGCGGCCACAACGTCTTGATTGACACCGGCCCGGACTTCCACGCGCAGGCCATCCGCGAAGGCATCCACAGCGTCGACGCCGTGCTCTATACGCATAGCCACGCCGATCACATCCTCGGCATGGACGACCTGCGCCCCTTGAGCTTCGGCAAGCCCGAAGGTATCGCACTCTATGCGGATGACTTTACGGCTCAGGTCATCGAACGTGTCTTCGAGTACACTTTCCGCAAAGTCGATCGCTACCCTACGAGCGCACGGGTCCAGATTCATCGCCTCGATACCGCTGCCGGTACGGCCGTCGACCTGTTCGGCGCGAAGTTTGTCCGCGTGCCCGTCACGCATGGGCGCAACACCATCGCCGGCTACCGCTTCGGCTCCGCAGCGTATCTGACGGACATGAGCGACATCCCGCCCGAGAGCCTTCCGCTGCTCGAAGGGCTCGACATCCTTGTGCTCGACGCTCTGCGGCGTGAGCCGCACCCCAGTCACTCCCATCTTGCACGGTCCATCGAATTGGTTGAAAAGATCGCACCTAAGCGTGCATTCTTCACGCACATCAGCCATGACCTGGACCACGAAACCACTAACGCCTCGCTGCCCGCTCACATTCGTCTCGCGCATGACGGCCTCCAACTAGACTTCGAGATACCTGGGATTCAGAGGACCGCCTGATGCAGATCGTTCATTCACTCTCTGAACTCAACTCGTTCCCCTCGCCCTCGGTCGTTACCATCGGCAACTTCGACGGCGTCCACTGCGGCCATCGCATGGTGATCGCCTCTGTCATCGCACGGGCCCGCGAGATTGGCGCACGCGCCACAATCGTTACCTTCGATCCGCACCCGGCACACGTACTGCACGACGGCCCGCGATTACCCCTCATCACGCCGCTGGCCGAGAAGCTGGAGCTCCTCTCCAAAACCGGCATCGATCTCGCACTGGTGCTTCCATTCACCGACGATCTACGCCAATGGACGGCTCTGCAGTTCGCCGAACACGTCCTGCGCGACGGTCTGCATGCAGCGGAGGTTCATGAAGGAGAAACCTTCCGCTTCGGCCATCGCGCAGAGGCAGGTATCGACAGCCTCTCCCAGATAGGCCGCCAACTCGGCTTCCAGGTTCGCGCCTATGAGCCCTATATTCTGCGCGGTGCCCCCGTGTCCTCCAGTCGCATCCGCACACTGGTAGCCGCTGGAACGCTCGATCAAGCACGAGCACTGCTAGGCCGCTCCTTCAGCGTGCGCAGCACACCGGCTTCGGGTCGCGGCTACGGCACTCGCTACACCGTCCCGACGATCAATCTCGCTCCCTACGGAGACCTGCTGCCCGCACACGGCGTTTACATCAGCACGCTGCGCGTCGGCACAGGCGAACACGCACGAACCTTCCGCGGAGTCACCAACTCCGGCAATCGACCGACCTTTGGCGCTGACTCCTTTGCCGTGGAGACGCATCTTCTGGACTTTGAGCCGATTGCGTTGGACGAAACCACTCCGCTCGAACTCACGTTTCTGCACCGGTTGCGCGGAGAGCAGCGGTTCCCCACGCCTGAAGCGCTTCGCACTCAGATTGGGCTGGATGTCCGGCGCGCACAACGCTACTTCGCGCTATGCGACACACTTCGCGTCACCCTCAGCTAGAGCTGTTGCGACTATCTTGGCCTTGCGGCCGAAGGGAACTTTGAGGATAGCTTCGCGGTCGGCGGAGTCACCGGCTTGGCAGGAGCATCGTCGTCCGGTGTGGCATTTGAGGGCGGCGAAGCCGGCGCGGGTTTCGGCTTGTCGCTGTCGTCATCCGTATCCGTGTCATCGTCATGAGGCACAGGCTTCGGAGCCGCCTGTTCTACGCTCGCTGGAGCTACCGGCACATCGAGCTGCTTCTTGGGGGCGTGGAGCTTCGAGAACTGCTCGTTGGGCTTACCTGCGACCGCGACCTTCATGAAGTCCATCCACATCGGCAGAGCGGCTTTTGCACCGGTTTCTTTGTCTCCCAGCGTCTGCTGGTTGTCGAAGCCAATCCATGTTCCGCAGGTTACCGAGGGAGAGAATCCGATGAACCATGCATCGGTGTAACTATTCGTCGTTCCGGTCTTGCCCCCAAAAGCGTGTTTCATACTGGAAGCGGCTGCGGCTGTACCGTGCTGCACCACCGCCTGCAACAGAAGCATCATCTCGCGGGCGATGTCGAGCGAAATGACCTCTTTGACCTGGGGCGTCTTCTGCTCAATCGGCAACCCATCCGCCTGCGACACCTTGCGAATGTAGTGTGGAGCTATACGAATGCCATCGTTGGGGAAGACGCTGTACGAGGCAACCTGCTCCTCCAGGGTAATACCGGCTGAACCGATTGCCACCGGCAGGAACGCTGGGATGTTGCTCGTAACGCCGAAACGGTGCGTTACCTCGATGACCTTCTTGATGCCGACACGGTCGGCGAGCTTCAACGCGGGGATATTGCGAGACTCAGCGAAGGCGTCGATTAGGGTCATGGTTCCCCTGAAGTTGGCTTCGTAGTTGTGCGGCGTGTAGGGTCCGTTCGGCGTGAAGAAGCTCGTCGGGCCGTCAACGATGGTGTCGTAGGGCTTCGCACCGGCTTCAAAGGCTGCCGTATACACATACGGCTTAAAGGAAGACCCCACCTGGCGTTGCGACTGGGTGGCACGGTTGAACTGAGAGATGGCGAAATCGCGGCCGCCGACCATCGCCAGCACCTCGCCGTTCGAATTGTCCATCGCCATCATCGAAGCCTGCGCGCCGCTGTCCTGTTCGAGCACTACATGCGGAACTGCGCCCTTTGGAGCAAGGACCTTCACGTACACGATGTCGCCGACCTTGGCGAGGTCGGTCGCCTTGAAGTGCGTCGTCCAGGCCCAGTCCGTCGGCGTCATCGTCTCCAACTGCTGACCGATCTTCACGACCATCTTGGTCGCGGCAACGTCGGTTACCAGCGCGTGGAAGTAGGCTCCGTCGACGAGCGGCTGCGTCCAATCGGGATGCCTGTAGGAATCGGGGTCCGTGCCGGAGTCCAGCACATTCTGCAGACGTCCCTTCCAGCCATGACGCCGCTCATAGGCGGCAGTGCCGTCCAGAACAGCCTTTTCAGCCACATGCTGCAGATCCAGATCGAGCGTTGTATCTACACGCAGACCTGCGCCATGCACCTCGTCTACGCCATATTCGGCCTCAAGCTGGCGCCGCACCTCTTCCACAAAATAGGGGGCCTCGATGTTGGCCGGGGCTTCGAGATGCAGCCCGAGCGGCTCGGCCTTGGCGGCTTCGGCTTCGGCTGCAGTGATCTTGTGGTCGTTGAACATCTCGGACAGCACAAGATTGCGGCGCTTCAGAGCCCTCTCGGGAAAACGCACCGGAGAGTATGACTCCGGCCCCTTCGGCAAAGCCGCCAAGAGAGCCGCTTCAGACAGGGTGAGATCGCGAACGTGCTTGCTGAAGTAGTACTCCGAGCCGGCCTCAAATCCGTACGTTCCACGGCCGAGGTAAATCTGATTCGCATAGAGCGCGAAGATCTGCGACTTGGTGAAGTGGCGCTCGATCTGCAGTGTCAGGAAGATCTCTTGAACCTTGCGTCCGTAGGTCTTTTCGGAGGAGAGAAACAGGTTGCGCGCGAGCTGCATCGTCAGCGTCGAAGCGCCTTGCGACCGTCGGCTGGCGTGCATATCGTGCCAAGCAGCGCCGACCACTCGAATCAGATTGATGCCGCTGTTGTTCTCGAAGTCCTTGTCTTCAATGGACAAGATGGCGTTGCGCAGTACGGGAGGAAACTCCGAGTACGGCACGACGACACGGCGCTCCAGCGCGAACGAGCCGAAGACCTTACCGTGGATGTCGTAGAGCTCCGTCGTGGTGCTGGGGCGGTAGCGCTCCAGGTCGGCCATCTGCGGCAGGTTGATCGAATAGACCAGCAGCAGACCGACCATCACACCGAAGACCGCAGAGGCGCCCAGCAGAAGGAGGAATGCGGCGCGGGGTGCGACCCGTCGGCTTCTCCCTTCTGGCTCGCGGAACGGGAAAGTCCTCATCGCACGCCAGAGCGCGGAGCGGTCGTCTTTACGACGCGCAGCTCCTCCTGACGGCTTTGATGGTTCCTTGTCTTCGTGGCTCAACAGGCTAGGCACAGCAGTTCCACCTTACCATGCAGAGCCTTGTGATTAGGCAGGTTTTGCCTTCAACATGTCGAGCGCCTTGGTGAGTTGGTCATCGACGACAGCCGCGGAATGCTTCGCCGGGGGGGGATTCTTTGCCGCAGCCGCGGTATCGTCTGCGTCATCATCCTGCTCATCCAGGTTGGAGGCTACGAGCGTGCCCGGGGTAACCGCATCGTCCTCGAACTTTTTGCCGGATGGCGAGGCATATTTGGCGACGGTAAGGATCAGCGCAGCGCCGTCGGGCAGGTCGAAGGTCTTCTGCTGTGCGCCTTCGCCAAAGGTCTTCTCGCCGACGAGGTCACCGCGGTTATTGTCGGCTATCGCTCCGGCCACCAGTTCCGCCGGACCGGAGGTTCCGCGGTTTACCAGCACTACAAGCGGAGCTGTTGTGTTGATCGACTTGGAGGCATCAGCGCTAAAGGTCTGCTTCGGGAACTTCTGCCCTTCAAGGCTGGCAATCGTTCCGGACTTGAGGAAGAAGTTGGCCAGACGCGTAGCTTCGGCCATGTCGCCGGCAGAGACATCGCGCAGGTCCAGCAGGATCTTCTTGTTGCCGGCCTTGTTCATGGATTTCAGCTTGGATTCGATCTGCTGCACGTGCTCGTGGTCGATCACCATCGGCTTGAGCGAGAGGATGGAGGAGTTCTCGTACATCGTCTCGGCGACTGGAGGCTCGGAGACAACAGCGCGGTTGAGCTTGAGCTTCTCCGGGTCGACCTTGCGCGGGCGAATGACCGCAATCTGGAGCTCGCTGCCCGGAGCGCCTTCCAAGAGGAGCTGGATCATTGCCAGCGAGAGATCGCGCGTGTCCTGGTTGCCGATGGCCTCAATGATGTCGCCGTCGTTCAGGTTCGCCTTGTCCGCCGGGCTGCCAGGAACGATCGAGATGATCGTCGCATAGCCATAGCGCTTGGAGACGTTCAGCCCGACCTGCGCCTTGCCGCCCTTGTCTTCCTTGTAGGCCTTGTAATCCGCCGGCGTCAGATAGCTGGAGTCCGCATCGAGCGATTCCAGCAAGCCGCGCAGAGCCCCACTCGTGACCGCAGGAATGTTGGGGTCGACTACGTAATCGTTCTGTACGTGCTGCAGCACTTCGCCGTAGACGTTGATCTGGCGGTAAGCGCCTTCCTGGGCCTGGTCGGCGGCGGCGCGAACACCATGAGCATTGACACCGAGAAAGATGCACAGGACAACGAGAACGGATGCGGCTAGAAGCGAAATCTTGACGCTCTTGGGCATATTCGGAAATCCCCCTCCCAAGGGGGCAGGCACAGCTATCAAAGGTGAGACGCTCTGAGGAAGGTTAAAGTTAGGCCTTCCCCAATAGCTGAATGATACCTTGACTCCAAAGAAGTTGCGCTGCCAGCCCCTCAAAGGGCAAGGCAAATGGTGGCGGTGAGAGGAATCGAACCTCTGACCTACGGGTTATGAGTCCGTCGCTCTAACCATCTGAGCTACACCGCCGGTGGGAGACTGTATCAAGCGGCGGGTGCCGCGACGACAGCCGCAGTTCTCATCATAGATTTCGTAACTTCACAGGTCAAACTTTGCCGTATTAACGGCTCTAAAGGGGACGCCATTTGGGAGCGATCGATCTGTTGGGGTATGACGTAAAACCAGCTTTTTGCCCTAAGGGTTAGCTAAAATAAGATCGTGCGAATATCGCACGATAAGGCTCCTTTCTTTGCTCGCATGGACGCATAAACTATTGAAACGCGATGCTTCTGGCGTCTACCGCTATCATGAGTGAATTCCAACATAAACTCGACGGATTGCTTCACGTTCTGACCCTCACCGCAGTCATATTGGGGGTGATTCTGGTGGTTGTTCTTGGGGTGGCGATCTATCTCTATCGCAGGAATCTGAAAAAGGAGTTACTACCCTGACGACCACGGCGTCACCGTCTGAAACACCCTATGGGCGCGTTGTTGGCGTCATCCCCGCAAGGCTGGCCTCCACGCGGCTGCCCAACAAGGTGCTGCGCGAGGTCGCGGGAGAGCCGCTGCTGGCGTGGGTCTATCGCGCGGCAAAAGCGTGCCCGGACTTTGCCGAGGTGGTCATCGCCGCCGATTCGCCGGAGGTGCAGACGCTCTGCCAGGAACGCGGCTGGCCCTGCGTGATGACCTCGCCGGAGTTGCCGAGCGGGACGGACAGACTCTTTGCCGTCTCCCGCACCGTCGAGGCGGATATCTATGTCAATGTGCAAGGTGATGAGCCGCTGCTCCGCCCCGAGCACATCGCGGACATCCTGTCTCCGTTTGCGATGCCGCATGTCGATGTGACGACGCTGAAGGTGCTTTGCACAGCAGAAAATCTAAACAATCCGAACGCGGTCAAAGTGGTGACCGCGCGCGACGGCCGCGCCCTCTACTTCTCGCGGGCGACGATTCCCTTCGATCGCGACAATACCGGCTGCGTAAAGGTTTGGAAGCATCTCGGCCTTTACGCATACCGTCGTGCGGCACTCGAACGCTTTGCCTCGCTGGCGCAGGGAGAGCTGGAACAGGCCGAACGGCTGGAGCAGTTGCGTCTGCTGGAAAACGGCCTCGCGCTTTATGTCGCCGCAACTGAGCACGACACAGTTGGGGTCGATACCGAAGACGACCTGCGGAGGGTCGAGATGATTCTCATCGCGAACCCAACAGTTTAGAGAAGCTTCTAATTTTGTTCCTGCGGAGAGCTGGGCCACCGGCCGGCAAACACCATTTCACAAGCCGCACTCACTCCAAGATGAGCCTGATCCGATTTAGGCACTCCTGGACCGGCGGAAGTGTCTCCGGGCAGCGTGTCTGGCGAAGGTCCACTGCCGGACCGGGCCCACGTCCACGTGAACAAACTGGCTCTGCGGATAGTAGCCGACGCCACCCGCTCCGACCGACAGCGCGGCGTCTCTCACGAGCGTTGCCGAGACACCAGGCACGCGGATGTCGATCGCCTTTCCCTGGATGTGCTGCGAGTATTTGGCGGCGTTCGTGGTTCTGCTTTCGCGCAACATATCGTTGGTCTCCTCCGACCGATAGCCGGAGAGGATGTCGACTATGCCATCGGGTCTACCAAGCTTCGCAAGCACGGTGTGGAGCACATCGAACGTACGCGGATCGAATCTACTTACTTCCTGGTTGTGGCTATCTCGCAGGAAGTCGCTGAGTTTGTCGATCGCTTCGGGGATGTAGGTATCGCCTATGCGGTAGACCACGTCGATCACTTCGTCTGTATGGGGGTGAGCGAGCTTCACCTCGTACTTCTGGCCTTCGGTCGGGTGATCGTCTTCGTCTATGGGCAGCAGGCCCTCGCCGGGAAGAGTGGCGTTCACAAAAGCATGGGCCATGGCCCGGAGCCTGATGTGCGGGTGGGCAGCAGATTTGCGGGCGCTGGCCGAAGATACCCCTATGCCGAACAGAGCGGCCATCAAGAGAACAAAAAGGTTACGGAGGGAGACAAGCTTCCGAGGGGACATTCGCAAATGCGTTGGCAAAGTGGCAGAACTCCGTAGTTAAGTTCGCGGCGATAACGTTTGGGGATGCCCCCTCGTCGCGCGCGTTTATCCATCCCCTGGCGAAATACAAAGTGCTCGGATAAGCATACATGCAAGAAGCTGGCTGGCGGTTATGGGGATCGCAATAGAAGTTGAGTATTATCTGCGGTCAACCGCTACTTTACAGCTTGACAGAGCGCATCGAAGTCTCCTCTGGAACCTTTACGCAGGGTTCCGGAGGCACTTCCCGGCGAAAGATTCCAAATCACTTTCAGGCGATCTCCGACACGAGCACCGTTCAATGTCGTTGAACCTCCACTGGCCATCGGCATCAATGAGATGGTGTCGCCATTCACACCACCCACATTCACATTTCCCATGCGGTATGTGTACCTTGAGAGAACCCCGCCGTGGCAAGTGATGACGGAACCAGTAGTATGCGTCAGCCAGCCCGAAACCTGCATGTGCATTTCCAACAGCATCGCGGTGTCCACCTGGCCTTCCGCCGGGGTGGCAAGAGTCCGATCCATCGAGTCCTGAAGGGTAACCGTGCCAGTCCAGGTGCCCGTGAGGCTGTTCTTATCCAGAGCAGTCCACGCCCACCGACTGGTTGCCATGCGGTAAACGTATGGGGCACCAAACAGCAGAAAAGGAAACGCCACGAAAAGGATGAGAATGAACCATGCTCCCTTGGACATCGGAGCTAAAGCTGCTTATGAAGCCATACAGTTCTCCAATGGATATTATTTGCGCTGGGCTCGCACCTCAAGGCCAGCACGGAATCGATTCTTGATTTCAGCGGCCAAAGACTGCAGGCTCTTCCCTTCGCCATTCAAGCTCATCTTAACTTTATGCTCCGGTCTGCTTTCCTTTCGCCTGTTCTTTAAGCATTTACATACTTATAGCCATTTTTTGTAACAAAAAAATGCACTGCTATTTCAGACACTTATATAGAAGGCCATAAAATAGGCTCATCTTTGTACATTTCGGGCAAGGAAGGCATTGATCGCATTGGCGGCCTGGAACATACCGTCTCTGGCGGAATATCCATTTCCAACAGAGATCTCCAGCCCCGACGACGTGAGTAGCGCCATTTCTTTGTTCTGATCACGGCCTGCTTTAACTACTGCTTGCTCCAGGGAGCTTAACGGATAGGAGTGGGTGCGCTTGTAATAAAAGGACCGCTCCTCAAGGGTGAATGTTTGCGATGCGCTGGACAGCGTAATCGTCCCACGATAAGCAAAAGTATCAAGCGTAAAAAACAACCCAATCAGCAATAACAGTATGCAGATCCAAGAAAATTTTCCTTTTCGGTTATACGATACAACCGTCATAAAAATCACAAACAATGTGCCCAAAGAGAGGAGTGTTGCCCCAAGATAATCCAGCGGAAAATGTACTTGTAAACTACCGGGTGAATTTTGTACTACCCGTACTGTGCCCATAATATTTATGGGCATTCCTATAACTCCACATATATAACGTTATTTCAGAAATTTATAGACCGTAGGTAGACAGCGCTGCTACCAGAAGCAGCGGAAGCAGAACGGAACGATTCTGTCTCACCCCAATGATCATCATCTTTGCGGTCCTCGCGCTCTGGCCTGGAGATACTTTTCGCACATTCGCTCTTTCGGTCATAGCCCTCTAATCCCCTACCTGACGCGAGCTCATTCGGTTCACATTAATCGGGAAAATGCTCGAAACATTTACCTGGATAGGCTTTCATCCGACGCTGTCCCGTCCGTCGATCCCGTCTTCTCGTTCGGCGGCGTGTACTCCTCGAGAAACCGATCAATCGTTTTTGCAGCCTCGTCTTGACCTACAGCACTATCCAGCGCGTAAATCACGACTGGCTTATCGGAGTGCTTCAGCACCACATAGAGTTGATATGTCGTATTTGCCTGGTTGAGTCGAGCCGCAACGACATCGCCCAAAGGGGCCTCGGTGTGGTCCGTGATCCCATACCAATGCGTCCGATCCGCTGTAAATGTGCCGTTGCCCTTGTCAAACACCATGCGCCCATGGGGTACAGAAAGAAGCACAAAGAAAAGTCCCATGAAAACCAGGGGGGCTTTTGACAGAGATTTTTGCCCTGCCTTCTGCGCTTGATAACCGTTACGCACAGCAAAGCCGAAACACAAGAACGCTATGATGAGAAAGACGTAGCCAACGTGCGCCACCACGATCAACTGGTCCGCGGATGTACGACTTACCTGATATGTCTTGAAGAAATTCATCCGTTCGATGCCCCTAGGATATAGCCTTGCCCTTCCAGAGCTGGATAGATTGTCTTGCGAACTATTTCAGCGTCTGTATGAGGTTGGCATAGTCCTGCTTCGTCCCGCGGTGAAAAGTCCCCTGGAACTGTAAATCGTCGGGGTCAGGTTGAGACAAGGTAAGGACATTGTTCGCATAATGCCCTTTGAACCGATCTACCAGATGCGGATTACTCACCAGATAAACCGAGGCGTGACCATCGTCACTCAGCCAGAATTGTTTGATGCTGATGTCGCGAGCTGTCGTTTCTCCCTGAATAAAGAGCTTGCCGGGTCCACCGTATTGATTTTCGAATCTATCCGTCACATCCAGGTTGAAGTAGAGCACCGCATGCGTATGCGGCCCGGGCGTATCCCCCATGGTCTTGGAATCATAGCCGCCGGTGATGTCGAGGGTGCCGAGCCATTCTCCTTTTGGTGTGTCGCTGTAGGAAAGCTTGCCGCCAAAGAGCAGGGTTCTCACAGGTGCCCATAAGACGATCGCCACCAGAACCACCACTACCCATCCAATCTTCGATCGCAATTTGACGTTCTCCTTCCAACCGCCACTAGGTCACCCAGGCGGGGCCCAGGTCTTAGATCATTCCCGCAGAAGTGGGTGCCCCTATAGAAGGCGGAATGCTGCTTAGGTGATTGTCCAGCCATAGTGTGTTCGAGATGGTTCGCAAATGCACTAGCAGATCTTCCACCAGTCTATAGAATGGCGATTCTGATGCAGAGACCTCATCTGATATAGTCATCTCCCTTTGTTGTCAGCGCGCGCTACTCAGGTTTTGAACGAGAGATTGCAGCGTCACGTCATCGCCGCGCTTCAACGAGCCGCTAATTCTATACGTCGTACCATCAGAGAATTCGTTGTTTCCAAAATCATCGAATTTCAGTACAAAGTCTGGAAAGCTACGATTCCATCGCCCAATGATCGTCTCGTCAGCTCCACCAGCCAGCAACTGCGTAGAGCTCCGGCGTTTTCTAAACGCCCAACCGTCAGCTAAATCAGAGATACCAAAAGTATGCCGCACGCCGTCAGCGTCGATGAGTACAGCAGTGGACTCGGTACGATCAAGAAATGAAAACCAAACCGGTGACAATTTCACTCGCATGACGGCAGTCCCTTGCGATTCCGTGTTGTCCTCCAGGTTACCCTTCGGAACACTTTTCGTGATCGAGACTATGCCCATCCAGTCGCCATACATACTGTCAGACGCTCTTACTGCACGTATCCGCGGAACTAGAGTACATAACGCAAAGAACGCAATGACCCCAGCCACAAACAGCAACTTTGATCCCATGCCACCACCGACAGCGCGAAAACCCGCCAAAATTCTTTGCCACATGATTTGCTCCAGTCCAACTTTCACACACCATGCTCTTTACGGAGATTAACCTATCTTCAGAGAAAACGTGTGACTCTGTATGTGCCGGGGTTGGCCCCGGTCTTAGATCATTCCCGCAGAACCAGCACACAATATTGCTTGTCCTCTATCGGACCGTCAGCGCAAGTCAGAGACAAGCCGCTGATACTCTTCAATAGTTCCGCGATGCAGGTTAGCCGTGAAATTCACCTCTTCCGGTCCATCATTAAGAAGGGTAATTTTGTCTGGATTAAAGGTGCATTCATTCAGCCTTGCATCGACAAGGCCTGGAGCGAGGAACGTCGTATTTACCCTGGGATCTGGTGTATGTAGCCTGAATCCAACGATTCGAAGAGATATAGGCTTGGGTTGTCCAGCCACCGTAATCTCGCCAGGACCGCTATACTCATCCATAAATGCGTCCGTACTCTCAAGTTTGAAGTGGATCACGGCCTTCTTCGCTGGCGCTCTATCCTCACCTGGGCCTACGGGGTACGTCACGTCCATCGTCCCGACCCATTCCCCAGCGGCCCCCCTTACTGAAGACTCGTCCGCCAAACAGCAACACACGTACTGGCTGCCACACCACCCAGCCAATGACGATAGCAGCAATCAACGTAAGAACAGGACGGCGAGTTAAGGACATAGTGAAGTCTCCAGGTAGTTCCCTGTGATCAATTCGATTCAAGCCACATGCGCCTGTCCGCAATGGAGCTTTGAGATACCTCCCTTGCATCATCCATCATGGTGTTATGGTCGTCCTTCACGGTTATCCTTCAGTTTGCGCTCGAACTCTCGCCCTTGTTCGAGCATCTTTTCGGCCCCAAGGTCCTGAGTATGGGGCGCTGAAGTGGAGGGAGCATCGGTGGAAGATCTCGGTACGCGCGCACGAAGTCCATCATTAATGGCTTCCACTACCGCATACTGACTTGGCTTGAACATGGAAATAGTCCCGAGAGGGAGTACCACTCCTCCCCCTTTGAGAGCTAACGCAATGCGTGGCCCCGTGCGATCATAGTCAATGATGGCGTGTTCGATGCTCCCTGTTGCCATTGTGCGGGTTCTGGAAAAGCCAAGCAGAAAACGGTTTGTGGAAACGGCCGTCCCCGCATCCCAATCGATATCCAGAGTATTGGTCCAGCCAAAGGTGAACAGGAGAATCAGGATTCCGGTAAGTGGAATCAGGTAGAACAAATTACGAATATTTCGCGCGCTGACCGGTAAAAGCCATGCGATAGTCGCAGATGCGATGATTTCAAATACGACAAAAATATAAGTCCCCGACCAGAAAAACATCTCTGGATTGGAGACCACCAAGTAATGGCTCGAATTGGTGACAATTTGAAGATCAGGCCCCATAGCACTTCCTATATGTTGGAATTCACGCCATAAGCGGCGGCGTTCTGTGTCATGGCGACTTCATGACCCTCAGTAGCGCCAGCTTCCACAGACGCGGGCTTCACTGCAGCTTTGGCGGCTGTATCCTTGGTAAATACGGGACACGATACCTATTACCCCGCCTCAAGCTTGACCTCTATCGGACTATCAGCGTAAGTCGGAGACAAGCCGTTGATACTCTTCAACTGTGCCGCGGTGCAGATTAGCTGTGAAATTAGCGCCTTGTGACTCATCACTAAACAACGTTATTTTATCGCCCGTGAATGCGCATTCACTCAGTCCTGTATCGAGAAAGCCGGGAGCGATGAACGCCGTACTCACCCTAGAATCTGGCGTATGCAGCCTGAATGCCCCAATACGAAATTGAATTGCCTTAGGTTGCCCGGCAATCGTCAACTCACCCGGCCCACCATACTCGTCCATGAAGCTGTCGGTAACGCCAAGTTTGAAGTGAATAACTGCTCGTCTTGCAGGTGGTTTCTCTATTGCTGGCTGCACAGGATAGACCACCTCCATCGTGCCCACCCATTCCCCCGCCGCGCCCTTGCTGAAGACTCGTCCGCCAAACAGCAACGCACGCACCGGCTGCCACACAACCCAGCCAATGACGATGGCAGCAATCAACGTAAGAACAGGACGACGAGTTAAGGACATAGTGAAGCCTCCAGGTAGTTCCCTGTAATCCATTCGATTCAAGCCACATGCGCCTGTTCGCAATGGAGCTTTGAGATATCTCCCTTGCATCATTCATCATGGCCTTAGACCGTCTTTCGCAAGCTCAAGATCCAACAGTCGACTAAATTCAAGAATCCATCGCAACTGTGCTGGGGGGGATCGGGAATTGATACACAGGCAGCCAATACACAGAAATATCTTCAATTGCCTCTGTGCAACCTAATTCGATGGAGCCAGCATGCTGCAATCTGAGTGTATACAAACGGAGCGAAAGAACTATCGGTTCGAACAGCAGCTATCGTACAGTCGCGCCGATATACCTGTTAATTGCTTCTGCAGCTTGACCCTGGCCATCCTGATCGCTCGAGTTCGCAAACCCAACCGCTCCGCCGCCGTTCAATACCAATGCAATGTAGGTGCTACTGCGCTTGGATCTAATTTCTGCATAATGCACCGAACTAAGAGGTATCGTCACATCATAGTGCCAAAAGAATCGCGGCTTGTGTAGGATCGCTACGTCATTACCTCGATCCAGCGTGACACTGCCGGACTGAAGAACCATCATCATGCAGATGAAGATGGGCCCACACCAAATCAATATGCCGAGCAGTGGCCAAAGTGTTTGCCCTCGGTATGCACGATACAAGAAAAAAACGGCCGATCCGAGACCTATAACAAAAAATGGAAGCGCAAAACCATAATCCGGTGGGCTGTTAATCAGGAGTTGTCCACCTGTGAGGTGCATCACTTGGTATGAGGAATCAAAAAGAGTCATTTTCATCGGGATTGGCTCGAACCGTTGTTTCTGAGAAAGTCATTTACGGTATTCGCCGCCTTCGCTTGCCCGCTCATCGACGTCCACCCGGAGATGCTATAGTCCTCTGGGCTATCTGTCTCCAGGACGAGATGACTAGAACCTGGTGCATAGTGAATATCTGCCCCATGTACTTGCGAAAGCGGGATAGTCTTTGTTGTTGGAATAAAAAAGATGTGCACCTCATGCACGGTTGCCGTCTGTGTTTTGCGGTCTAAAGCAATGGAGCCATGACTGCCAATCAGGCTGAATAAAACTATGTACAAAATAGCGATAAAAAGTAATCCCAATGGAGTCGTTGTTCCCGCGCGCCAATCACGAAACAAATTTCGTAGAAATACCGCCAAAAAAACAGCTGTCATCAATACAAACCAGACAAGATCTGGAGGCGCAACAACAGTAAGCTTCTCCGGCGCTGATTGGACGGTGTAAAAGGTCCAGTAAGGAATCCAAGATGGCATAAGTGAGACTCCGAGTTAAATTAGGACAGCCTGCCCAAGTTCGATCAGCCCATGGGTAAATACTGGTAAATACGGGGACACGATACCTATTACCCCGTATTTACCCCGCTTCGCGATGGTTGTATCGTCGCGAGTGGAGTATCAACAATGTTCGAAGTGGAGAGTATGTCCTTTCCTCCGATTTCGTTTCTACCAATTCCAGGTTCTCTTCATCCTACTCACGACATGAAACCGTGGTAAATGGGGCACCCACGATGCTCAGGTTACGAGCAGACCACCCGCCAGCGGCGGACGGACGTCCGTAGTCGGGGCCGTTCTTGTCTTCGTTGCCGCTATGTTCGTTGGTAGCGGTCTTGACCGTAGCTTCAAAAGCTTTTCCCATGAGATTGCTCCGCGCTATCGCGCCGGTTGTTGTGCCGACGCAGTCAGACTCGTGCAGGCCTGTTCGAAGTCTTGACGTGATCCTCGCCGCAGGTCACCCAGCAGGTGCGGCTCAAAGCCGTGGTAGTCGGCTGTGAGGACACCTCCATGAAGAGTTGCATCGAGATTACCGAACTGCGATTGGGTGTCGTTGTAGAGGATAAGAGACATGCCAGCGTTGGAGATGCGGTTTGTGGTGAAAGCGTAGCTGATTGGTTTGCCGTCGCGACCGCACATCGTAACGGAGCCGCGCAGTGAGGCAGAAGCTATGTGAAATGGATCCAACGAGGTACTGATAAAAATGGCGCGAACGTTAGCAAAGTCATCCTGCTTCTGCTGACGAAGCTCTCGTATGCCTTCCTGGCGAGTGGACTCGGCGATGAACGGGCTGGGTGAAAAATCGGGCGGGGCGGGGCGACTGGGCGGTCTCAGGGTGCCTACCCATTCGCCTGTCAACACCGTGTCGGGATGCAAGCCTGGCGCAGCCCAGGAGTTGCGGTAGAGGCGCAGACCATAAGGAACGCCAAGAATGAGGCTTCCCAAGATGAAAACAACTATAAAGAATCTGAGGAATTCAAAGGACACGCTAATACCCGGGTTTTTAGGGGTAACGGAAGGGGACGATGGCTCCATGCTTATCCTTTAACTACCGCTTGCCCTGGGGAGGGCAACGGATAAAAGTGGGTGCGCTTGTAATAAAACGCCTGCTCCTCGAGGTGAAGGTTGCGATGCGCTCGACAGCGTAATCGTCCCACGGTTCGAGCACTGCTAGCTAGGTAATGGTCTACGAAGAGAGTTTCTCTGCAGAAAGCACATGGTCGCGATCTGTGCCACTTCATAGCTATTCCGATTATCATAATTACCCACCTAAATTACCTCCTTGGAGCATAGTGAATGGGTATCATGTCACCGAATTAACCCTCAGTTCTTCTATGACTCCCACTGTAACGTGTCGCTCATGCACATTCAGGACGGCGGTCATCTCGTGGATTGTTTCCGTCTGATTCTTCATGACATCGCGGTTCTCATTGCCCAGAATGTTGACGTGTTTGTCCTTTTGGACCCACTCGACCATGTCGCCGCGCACAAGCTTCACGTCAGTACCTGGCAGCGTGTCCGCCGCCGCGGAGGGCATGCTGATAGCGGCAGGCACGAGCACTCCCCACATGGGGGCCGCAGCATCCGTCCGACCTTCATGTTCTTTGGTGAGCGTCTGGGGAGCCTTAAATGTAGGAGATGAACCCGCTTTTTTCCCTGTAAATTCAGCACTCATGGCTTTTTACTCGCCTCCGTTAGCCGCTGGTAAAGATCCTCAGCAGCTTGATGATCGCCTTTTTGCAGAACTCCTTGCATCTGATTACTCATCGTATGAGTTCGATTTCCCGAGAATGTTAGTGTCGCTCCGTTGAATGTTCCGCTAAACTCACCTCCATCTTGCGCCGCACTTCCCGCCCCCACCATAAAGCCATTGAATTCTCCCGATGGAAAGACATTCACATCGAGAATCTTGAAGCTCTGACTAGGTTCGTCTACGGGATGAACAACACCAGTTCCGCTATACCGATGCAGCATGGTAAAAATATTCCGTCGCAGATGGATTTCTACAACCGCGTTGCCTCGCTCTGCCTTTGGCTCCCCAGATGCTGTTCCGAGCGTTTGAACATCCCATGCACCGACCCAATCACCGGCGATGCTGGGACCGCTAGGTGTCGTCTTGAAAGATAGAAATGCACTGACAATTACGGCAAGAAGCACCAGTCCGAGAAATGCTGCTTTCATATACCCCCCCGGCGTTAGCCGATCTCCCGTGAGAAAAACTTACTCTTAAAACTGATGCGGTTTGCGGCTACGAAGTGAATATCGCCTGACGATTCGAAACTGATGAGCGGCTGGTTAGTCTGTCCGTTTTTTTCCGTCAGGGAAATTTTAGTCTTGCCAGGCGTCGCCACAGTGATCGTTTCCTGACCCTCGTTATCGACAATCTGGATGCGGTTGCCGCTCTTGGTCAGAATGCGCTTCACGTTGTTAGGTTCCACGTCATCGCCAAAATAGCCGAATCTGGGCGCCGCCTGCTGCCCATCATCGAGAAGTCTCCTTTTACTTGAACTGCTTATAAAGAGCCAGCGCATCGGCATGAGTGCCCTTTTCCAGAACTCCTTGCATCTGGGCTTCCATGGTATGGGTACTCACGCTTTTCATGGTGAGGGTCGTCCCATTGAACGTGCCGCCGAAACTTCCTCCATCTTGCTTCGCTTCGCCTGTGCCAACCATAAACCCGTCGAACTGCCCGGACGGGAACACACTGACGTCGATAACCTTAAACTCCTGGATGGGCCCATTGCCTGGATGAATGGTGCCTGTTCCACTATACCGGTGCAACATGGTGAAGAGATTGCGGCTCAGATGCAACTCCACAACGGAATTGCCATAGCCTGCTTCGACCTCGCCTTGTTTTCTGCCGAGTGGTTGTACATCCCAAACGCCGACCCAATCACCGGCGATGCTGGGACCGCTGGGTGTCGTCTTGAAAGATAGAAATGCACTGACAATGACGGCAAGAAGCACAAGTCCGAGAAATACTGCTTTCATATACCCCCCTGCGTTAGCCGATCTCCCGTGAGAAAAACTTACTTTTAAAACTGATGCGATTTGCGGCTACGAAGTGAATATCGCCTGACGATTCGAAACGGAGCGCGTAGCCTCAAGACGAGCAGCTTCGCTGGGTGCGCTTACACGCATCAGGTGAAAATATGGCTCGCGCATAGGCACGCCCGGCACCAGGTTATAGAAGTCCTCCGCGTTCAGTGGCTCAGGAGACTCGCGATCGGGCCACACGCCAGCGGTCAACATCGGCATCCAGCGCGATCCATTGCGACTGATGATACGAGCGCCTTCCCGTCGCTCCAATTGATTCATCCGCAGGTTAGAGTCCCAACGCAGGCGGCCCTTACGTTCTGGTTTGTCAGCACCTCGTTCATTGCAATGACCGCCACTTCATAGCCTTGGCGCTGCTCATAGATACCAATGTAAGCAGTCTCGCCAGAAGTGAGTACTAGCACAATCTGCTTCGTGCCAGCGTCACCTACGTTCACGGCGGCCGCTTTAACCTCGCCGAGAGGATAAGATTGCGATGTTTGACCAAAAAATCCGGTCTTTTGCACCGTTACAGCACCTGCTGCACGCGACACGCTAATCTCAATATGGTTTCGCCATGAGTTGATTGCACCAATGAGACCGCCGCATGCAGCCAGCGCGACAAAGATTGCTGAGTACTTGCGAGTGCCTGCGATTGCCAACGCCCTCAGGAACATGACAATACACATCACAAATAGAGCGACTGCGCCGGTACGGTCGGGTGGGATGATTACTGTCAATTCGGTAGGGGTATTCTGCACGACACGAATAGCAGATGATAGCAACATTTTGTAGCTCCAGCCTGTCGCGAATTTAACTTAGTCAGGCGGCGTAATTGGCGTCGGCCGCGGCAGCGCGTTGGGTTTAAATGACATTCCTAGTTCAAGCACGCCAATTAAGATTGCTGTGCAGATGAATTTGCTCGCATCCTCCCCTTTGAGAGCTAACGCAATGCGTGGACCCATTCGATCATATTCAATGATGGCGTGTTCGATGTTCCCGGTTGTCATTGTGCGGGCTCTGGAAAAGCCAAGCAGAAAGCGGTTGGTGGAAACGGCCGTCCCCGCATCCCAATCGATATCCAGAATATTGGTCCAGCCAAAGGCGAACAGGAGAATCAGGATTCCGGTAAGTGGAATCAGATAGAACAAACACGAATATTTCGCGCGCTTACTGGTAAAATCCATGCGACAGTCGCAGATGCGATGATTTCAAACACGACAAAAATGTAAGTCCCCGGCCAGAAAAACATCTCTGGATTAGAGACCACCAAGTGATGGCTCGAATTGGTAACAATTTGAAGATCAGGGCCCATACCACTTCCTATATGTTGGAATTCACCCTACAAGTGGCGACATTCTGTGTCATGGCGATTTCATGACCTTCAGAAACACTCCTTCCCGGGTAAATTCAATGAGTATTGTTTTGTTATTGAGAGATGATTGCGGCACAGAGTTGATCAAAGTCTGACTTGCCACCTCGATGTAGCTCGCCATGAATATCGAGATCGAAATCGTGAAATTCGGTCTTCAGGACATTGCCATCATAGGTGGATTGGAGATGGCCGCCCTCACTCTGCGTATCGTTGTACAACATGAGCTCCATCCCCTGATTGCTCACATTGAATGTGGTGTATTTAAAGCTGGACGTTCGGCCTCGTGAGTCGCAGATCTGCGCCCTTCCCCGCAATCTCGCAGAGCCCAGACTGAAAAAGTCCAGGGACATGTCCAGCATTACGACACGAACATCTGCTTTGGCCTGTCTTTTTCTGAGCTCATAATCGTTAGCACTGTCGATTCGATTTCTCTCTGTCAGGTACGGACTGGGACCGAGGTCCGGGGCCGTAACGGGCGGAGGAGATAGGGTGCCGACCCACGTCCCCGTGAAGCTACTCTTCCCATGCACCATAGGAGCGGCCCATGCATTGGTAAAAAGTCGATAGGTATAGGGGATTAACATAAAACAACCGCATACCAAAGAGAGCACGACAAGCATGGCAATGCCTCGGGCGATCAACATGCCTCCTGAATTCATCGCGTCCAGCTTCTCAGAGGATGAAGGTGTAACAGTTCCTGGGGGCGGAGCATTTAGCATTTACCCTCCAACTTCTCTGGTGTACATCTTTGCAATAATATGCACTCGCCCGTTAGGAGCTGCGAGAGTCATGTCTCCATCCGATTGAAGAGTCAACATGGTTCTGCCTGTTCCATCCAGTTTTTCAGAGTGTGTGATCGACGTGTGATTCGGGGGTCGCGAGCACAATCGTCTCGTTCCCTGGCTGATCGACGATTTGCAGTCGATTGCCTCACCCTATGATCTCCATTGAGGTTCGAGCACTGCTGGCCACGCAACTGTCTACGGAGCGTCACCGTGCAGAAAGCGCGTGATCGCGACCTGTGCCACTTCATATCCGTCCCGATCATCGTAATTACCCACGTATTACCTCCTCGGCGCTCACCGGAATCAGAATCACCGGTCGTTCCGGGTCGCCTTGCCGTCCAGTGACTCGAGAGTAAGCTTTATACCAGCGACCGCAGCGGCACGTTCGGCAAGATCGCCGAGCGGAAGTGCCGACGCGATCAGTACGGCTTTGTCCTCTCCGCTTTCGCGAATATAGACCTGGACGCCACACAACCATCTTTCTAACTCCGTCTTGTTCTGAGCAGCGGCAAAACTTGCACTGTCCATGACAGGCATATAAAAACGAGCCCGCTTAAACCGCTTTTCTTTGATAGTTGGGAGATAGGTTTCACGCGCCTGTTGCTCGAGTTCTTCAAAGGGTGCGGTGGCATACATCTGGATGGATACCCCCTGACAATACAGAAGTTCAGCAATGTCCTGCCGCTGAGGTTCGGCGCAACCTAGGCGCAATAGTCTGTGAGATGGAAGGCTCATCTCTTCGCCATTAAATAAACCCGCTGATGCATCGCTAAGAGCTTCGGTCGTCCATCCACTTGGGGGTTCGCGGTCAGGCCAGATCCCTATGCCGCGCGTAAGGGCCATCTCCCCCATATGCTCTTCCAGTATCTCGGAACCCGCTTCCGGACGCACCTTCCACACCTGCATGAAGACATCGCTCGCGAGAGACTGGCCGACTAATATCTGGTGTAGACCGCGTAGAAAAGCGATGAGTGGGGGCCGGTCTTCATCCGGTACAGGAAATTCCTGCACGGATATGGATAGCAATGCCCATGGATCCGGTAGAGAGCGCATGTGTGCCTTGATATGCGGCAAGTGCTTCGCTTCGGCATTCGGTATGGACTTATGCATGGAGTTCCAATGGGAATCTCAATCCATCTTGTTTCATCGACTCTGTTACGGGCGCTAACACCTCAGCGGGATCATCCTTACAAGCAAAAAGTATTCCCTTGTCATGCGGACTTTCCCGCAAATAGCCCCCGAACAATTGAAACCACTCTGCGCGCTGTTCAGCCGTTGCGGCGAAGAAGTGGCCCGTGTCTAGTAATGGCAGCACAAATGCCAAACCATCATATTGCAAGCTATCTTGAAGTCCGTCGCCGAACATCTTCTTGCTTTTTTCCAGAAAAGCATCACCCATGGAGTACAACGCTTGATGTGCAGCGTCAACGTCGAAACGCTGAAACACCGGATGTGCCGCGCGCAGCTTCGGAGTGAAAGGCATCTTCGGTGCTCGGGTTTTTGGGTCTGGCGGGAGAAATATAGTAGTCATGCCGCCCAGGCCAGAAAATAGTTCTCTTTGTTTTTCCGGTTGTTTCATGATGAACCAATAAGTGTAATCACCTACCCACTCCCGGTAGTCAAATGGTTCTTTGCGCTCTCGCATCTCACGAATCTGCTGCTCGGTCGGCATGGGCGGAAGTTGGGCGTTGGGGTACCGGCCCAAGCCTATCAGTGTGGATGAGCGTTGACGGTAGCGAATAAAGGCATTCAACGAGTCGTCCACGAGGGTTTTGAATTGTAAAAATATCTCAGTCCGCAATTTTTCCCGTTGCTCGAAACGCTCACCGATCCGGCGCGCAAATTCGCTCAGCCAGGCTTTTTCGTCGTGAGTCATAGGAAAGCCCGATACGGGCAGCCAGAACAGCCCGCAGTCCACCAGCGTCTCGGCCTGTATCCACGGTGCATATTCGGACTTCGATAGCCGGCTGGCCCTGGCAGGTTCAGTAGCGCCGGCTTCCTTGTGAGGGCTGGATTGATCCGTCATGGAATATGGGTCGTACCAACTTCAGGGGCGGGGTTCACTTTGATATTCGCATCCGCATGAGTGCCAACTTTATTCCCCATAACTTTGGCCTCACCCTTCTGGCCAACAGCTTGTTCGTGGAAGCCTTTCATGACCATCTGGTACATGCCTTCCTTCTCGTCATACATCTTAATTTCCTGCTCGCGACCAATCACCGAGGCGCCAATACCGAGAAACTTAAGTTCCGCACCGGTCGCGCCGGCTTCCAACCATTTTTTCTCAAATTCCATAGGCGCATTTACTTCGTGTGTGCCGAGGTATGTCTCCTCGCTTTCGCCGGTTACAAAAATTTCCTGATAGCCATTTACCGTAAGCTCGTCCTGATCGCCGACGACAGTGTTTCGGCCATGTTCATACACCAGGGTAGTTTCACCATGAACCACCTGATCTTGTTTTTCCACTATCTCGCGCGTTTCGTCCTTCAAAATCAGGATGCTGCGTGGCCCCTCGATCCGTATCGTTTGCTCGCCGTGAACCAGCGTCTGGTCTATCCCTGGCTCCATAGAAGCGAGAGCGGTTGCATTGGGCATGTTGTTGGCGTCCAGGAGACCTAAACTGGGCGGTTCATGGTCTTTATCCATCTTGTGTGGTTTGGTTGGAACTTTGACTGAATGCGGTTTGAACACCTGGTCAGCTGGCACCTGTGGCTTATAAAACGGTTCCGAGGACGATGATTCTTCTGTAGCCATAGTCTTATCCCTCCCTCCTATGATTAGTTCGGCTTCTGAATGCTTTTCACCAAAGAATTCAGCGTAGCCTCATCCCCGCGCTTCAGCGAGCCGCTGATCTTATAACTGGTTCTCGCGGGTAGCTCATAACTGCCGTGAAGTAAAGATTTTTTAAATGTCAATACAAAATCAGGAAAGCTGTAGTTCCAGCTACCCGATATGGTCCCATCCGGTGGAGAGGCAAGCAACTCTTTTGTGTTTCCACGTATCGGAAGTAACCAATCATCGTTCAATCGTTCGATATCGAATGTGTGCCGTTGACCCGAAGCATCGATCAGTACAGCCTTGGCGTCAGTGCGATCTAGAAATGAAAACCACACTGGCGAAAGAACCACTTGAATAACAGCATTTCCTTGTTGTTCGACATTTTCGTGTAACGTGCCGTCAGACACGATTCGGGCAATGGAGACCACGCCCATCCAGTTACCGTTGAGGCTATCTGCCGCGTGTACGGAACGTATCCGCGGAATCAATACGGACAACGCGAAAATAACAATGATCCCAGCCACAAATAACAGCTTTGATCCCATGCCACCTCCGACAGCGCGAAAACCCGCCAAAATTCTTTGCCACATGATCTTCTCCAGTTCAATTTCACACGCAATGCTAGCCAGGGAACTTAGCCTATCTCACGAGAGAACGTGAGGCTCTGTATATGCACTCGGCCTTGTGGAGCAGATAACACAATGTCGCCATCTGATTCGATGAGGATTTGCGGTCGTTTTGATGCTGTATCCATTTCGGTCAATCTGATTGTGGACTTGTTTGGTGTTGCCAACACTATCGACTCTTGAGCTTCAGCATCGATCATCTGGAACCGGTTACCACTCTTGGTAAGAATGCGTTTGACGTCATTCTCGGGAATATTCGCGTCGGCCGAGTAGAAACCGCTGCGGGGTGCCGACTGTGCACCATTCCAAAGCGAGCCCATAATCACCGGGCGCTCCGGATCGCCATCTTCAAAGGCCACCGCAACCTCGTCCCCAACTTCGGGCATAAACATAAAGCCGCGGTCCGGGCCTGCATGGGGCGAAGTCGCCCGAGCCCAGTGAGTCGACCCATCCGTCTGCCAGAAGAACTGCACCTGAAGTCTTCCCATCTTCTTCGGGTCGTCGTGGCCCGTAACGCGGGCGGAGACGATGCCGCTCCACGTCCGCGCCTCTGGTGGGTTGGGGTTGCGGTAGTTCTTCCACGGGGTGCATACGAAGCTGTTGCTATATCCCTGTGGGGTCCATTGGTGGACCACACGCACCAGCCCATAGGTGCCCTTGGCGTCCAGCGTGCCGTCGATGGTCAACGTATTACCAGCCATCAGGGTCTGGTTGCGCGAGGAGCCCGTGCCCGTAACCGCACTGCCCATGCTGCGTTCGCTCTCGGACTGCAACTGGTCTGAGTAGTTATCGAGCGTCATCGCGCGCGCACGTTGTGGCTCGAAGCCTGGCGGCAGCTGCGCCGACGCTGTCTGCACCGCGCTCGTGAGCTGCGCTGCTGCCGGATAGAACTGCGGCGGCTTCGACTGATTCTCAAACGTGTTCGACTGCATGGCATGGTGGTCGTAGTGCGAACCGGAGAAGCTGGGGTTGACCCGCCGGCCGCGCAGACGGAAGCCAATCAAATCGCTTTCTCCACGCCACTGAACAGTGCTCCCCATCTGGAAGCTGTCAAAGACTTCCACGCCCGCTTTGCTCGGACGCATCCAGGCGTCGTGGTCGTCGACAATCCGGCTCAGGAAACTCCAGTCGGACTCGCCGTACTGAACATAGTTCAATGCCTTGCTGTCGGACGCCTGAACGGAGATGCTGAGATTGTGCCGAGATCCCATGGTGCCGGCGATCGAGGAGAGCGTCTGCTCGGAGTAGTACTGCTTGTGCGCCGTCACGTCCATACCGAAGCTGTCGCTTACGGCGATTAACGTGGCCGTGTAACTGCCCCAAACTTCATAGTCCAACTCCACGTCATGGATGGACCCGGAGAAATGAACATGCTCCACACCTTGATCGTCGGTAGTCTTGACCTCAACCGGCTTGCCCAGCAGACTCTCGATCGGAACCCGCTGGTCCTCCGTGTTCCGGCAGATTACCGTACACCACCAGTGCTGGTTCAGCTCCTGCACAATTTCGACGGATGACAGAGATGCATCTCCGATCATGCCGTCCCCAATTTGAATCTGTGGAAGTGCCATCGAAGCCTCCAGGCCCTATTACCTATTACCAGACTTCTACCCTACACGGGTCAGAAGAATCATACCAAGGATCGAATTCTACCTATCTTGCCGCCGAAAAGCAGGTTCAAAGATCTGCCACGGAGACCTCAGGCAACGAGCGACGCAAGGTCCTGGTGAAAAGATGCGATGTCTTTCACTTTCTTGAAGAAATCTGAGTCCAGCGCCTCTATTTTGAGCACCGCTGCGTTTGTTATGTCCTCACCCAGGACGAGTCGGCTCCAGAAGGAAGGGGCGGCCATCCTCAGGGTTTGGCTTTCTTTTGACCAGTTTCTTCCTAACCAGCGTCTTAATCAGGTCCGAGACCATCATCTTGTCCATTCCGGCATGTTCCTGCTGAGAGCTGGAGTACCCGCCTGATATTGATCTAGGTATTGATCTAGGCAACAAAAAATCGGCTGAGTCCCATGTCGCGCAGACCGCGGCGATACGCGATTGAGCTGCGGTCCGCCATAATATGGGCTTCCATTCTTGGATCGAGCGGAAGGCACTCGGGTTTTTGCGCTTCTACGATCCTTTTGTCTTCCCTGAATATCTTGTCGTTGAAATCGTATACGTCCTGCACGGGCAGATCGGTGTCGAAGTTCCGTGCGATCGGAGCGAAGAGACGTGTCACTTTAGCGGATATGGGCGAGGCGGCATTCATGATCGTCATGCGGCTTTCGCCGGGAAAATGAATCACGAGCGTTGCGGTGAAAGGGAGATGCACCCGGAAATGACGGAGCCATTCAAATCCCGCTTTCCCGCGATCTTCTTTCCCGATGGGATAGTTCCCTACCGAGCTGCGGTATTCCACTTCGAAGCCCTTCTCGGTCGGCTTGGGCAGGTAGGGAGGAACCAAGGTATTGTTTGGGTCGCCGAAGGTATCGGCGTGGACGAAACCAAAGTGGGCGACATCGAGGAAGCCTTCAATCTGGCGGCCTGCAAAGCCAAAGATATCCAGACTTGGACACGTAATCTGCTGGAAGCCGTGGTCTTCCCAATGGGGCATCGATGGAATGTCTGGCTCGGCAGCGTCGGAATCTGGCCGTAGACACGTCCAGATGAGGCCATACGCTTCCTGCACGGGATACGTCCGTAGATGTAGTTTTTTCGGAATGGCATCATGCGGCTGGGCAGGGATCAAGTTGCAGCGCCCGTCGGTACCGAAACGAAGTCCGTGATAGGCGCAGGTAATTCCTTTGCCATCGTGTTTGCCCATACTGAGAGGCGTACCGCGGTGGGGACAGAGATCGTCTGCAACCACCACCTGACCGTCGACCCGGTAGACGACCAGCAATTGATCCAGTAACTTCACGGCTACAGGGCCGTCCACAATTTCCCGTGACAGCGCAATCGGGTACCAGTGACGAGCGAGCTTCATCCAATCATCGGCGTCAAACGTGCAATTAAGCGGAAGGTCAAACGCCCCAGCTACAGGTTGAATCACAGATATGGTTGCCATGTTCCTTTATAGCAAACGATGGCTGTAGATATAGAGATGAAACCGGTAGCCTTTATTGGTATCTGCGTCGCCTTCCTACTCCACTGCCTACAAACCTGCTGGACGCACCAACCAATAGAAGGCCACGAAGTGCGTGATCATCAGCAGAGGCACGTAGACGATCGGGATCGCATAGGCGGCGCCCAACTGCCCCGCCAGTTGAGGAAGTCCGGCATGGATGGCGTGGTAGTAGTCGAGGATGAGGTCAGCCGCCCCCACGAAGTTGAAGGCGACGACGAATAGCCAGAAGAGCGGACGTATTCGTACCGTGAGAAGCGCCAACATGGCAAGCAGCCCGGTTGCAAGATCGCCATAGGCGGCGAACGCGGCGAAACCAGCGGGCAGGTGAGGGCCGACGACGCCTGGAAGGAGGAAGACAAGCCCGAAGAAGCGAAAGCTGTGCAGAGTCGCGATGGCGCGGTGCGCTTCCACCCGGCCCATCGATCTTAGCCTCGGCAGGATGTAGACGCTGAAGCACAGCAACCAGGCGGCATAGCCTAAAACGAGGTGGATGACGAAGAGGATTTCGGGCGGCATGGGGATCTCCTGCTTTATGGGATGACACGCATCATCTTATAGACTCAGATTATCGTCGAACCGACCGAAAGGCCGCTTCATTGAGGTGAGGCGCCAATCGATTTAGCGTTCTCCAGGAAGAACTCTTCGAGTGTTTGCGGATTTCGGCCAGTTACCGTACGAATCACATCGGTAGTGCGGTAGTTCCCCGCTCCTTTCCGGAAGTGCTGCCAAAGATGGGAGAGGTGGTCGAGCGCGTGAGGATTGAGCCGCTCTTTGACGGCGTCAGCCCACTGTTCGTCAGTAATTGGCACATATCGAATCTCCCGGCCAATTGCCTTCTCCAGAGTTGCAACGATCTCCAGCACTGTGGGAGTTTCGCTCACCAGAGAGTACACATCTTCCGAGGGCAGGCCAGGGTCAGCAAGAAGAGTCGCGGCTACGCGGGCTACGTCCTGCGCACCAGTGAGCGGAATGACGGCATTGCCATCACCCCACGGAAGGAAGACGGTATTTTGCTCAGCCACACTTCGGCTGACAAGGGCGCGTACGTTTTCGTAATAAGGAGGCGTCTGAAGATGAACGGCGCCGAGCTGCGCCCAGTCGAAGATGCGATCGGTCAGGCGATGCTGCAAGTTCCGGAAGGAGGCAGCGTGTTGAAGATCGCGAAATACGGGATTATCGGGCGTGCCCTGGAACTGAGAATTGTTCACCACCAATTCCAACCCTGCATCGCGAGCCGCTGTGGCGAAGATGGTAGCCGCCTCAAGCAGCCCATCGGTCACCGGATAGGTGAAGTACGCGCGCTTCACCTCTTTCATGGCCGCCTGGACTGTGGCTGGGTGGAGGAGATCGCCCTCGATGATCTCCGCACCTTGCTGGCGGAGTTCGTTGGACCGGGCATCGAGGTTATGGACGAAGGCACGAACGGGAATGCCCTGCTGGAGCAGGAGACCGGCGACGAGGCGTCCGGTTGATCCCTGCTGACCTCCGGCTGCGCCTGTAATCAGAATCGGGTGAGTCATGGAAAGTTCTCCTTTGGCCCATAGGATGATATATATCATCTCATGGATTCGAACTTTCTTTAGGCCGCAGCTGGGTTGCATCGTGGGATGATCGCGAGCATCCTACAATGAGCCATGCGTTACCAGCCTGAACACAAAGCAGAGGTTCACGAGAAGATTGTGAAAGACGCCTCGCGACGAGTACGCACCGAGGGCATGAACGGCGCGGGGGTTGCAGCGGTTATGCGTGACAACGGCCTGACGCACGGAGGCTTTTACAGACACTTCGGGAACAAGGACGAGTTGCTGCTGGAGTCACTGCGCGAGGCTTTCCGGGAGACCGTCGACACGCTGTCTCAGGAGGCCGAAAAGTCGCGCCCTGAGACAGCATGGAAGGCGATTGTGAAGGCCTATCTAAGCCTGGAATACTGCGATCACCCCGAGCGCGGCTGCCCGCTGCCGGCCCTTGCCCCCGAGTTAGCGCGGGTCGACAAGAGTATGAAGGGACAGATTCTTGCCGAACTCGTGAACTACAAGGATCGGATGCTTCCCTTTATGCCGGGCCGCGGAGTTGCAGACAAAGAGCGCGCCTTCTTTTCAATCTTTTCAACGATGATCGGGGCCATTGAGATCGCTCGCATGCTGCCAGAGCGCGCGATGCGAGAGAAGGTGCTGGCGAATACAAGAGATTTTCTATTGCACAGCTTCTGAGAGATCGGGAGCGCGCTGTCCCGTTTAGTGCATCCTGATGTACGCTGCGGCTAGGATCGCAAGGACAACGGACAGCGACGCTGAAAGAAGCTCCACCTCCGTCGCATACGAATAAGCTTTTCCATCTGTTACGTATTTGCTTCTACCCTTTCTGCTCCAAAGGCGGTAATGCGCGGCGATGGTGCATGGGTGGAAGGCAATCAACACATATCCAGTCCCTAAGATCATTCTTGAGAGCCAGAAATACGAGTCTGTCGCGATCGGCAACACGATCAGGCAAATGACCGTCGCAAGCAGACTCATGATGTTGAGCACGTCCGGTATCGGTATCCAGATCGCCCTGTCGGCGTCGCCAAGGTTGATCTCTCGATTCACCCGCCATCCGAATGCGACGAACTGTAGCGCGATGAGTGGGGGTGCAAGCCTGTAGAGCGTGTCAGGAGCTATAGCCATGCCGATATTTGTCATAAAGAGCGAGATCCTCAACGGGGGGGGATTCGGACGGCGAAATCCCGTCAGGTGATTTTCGGTCCTTAGTGTGTTGATAACGGCAGATAGCCATTGCTTCGATACCAACTCACCTCGTCGCGTAAGGTCTCTTCTACAGGACGGAACTCGAGCCCTAGCTGCTCTTTGCTTTTGGCGGGACTGAATCGCGACTTCTCTGTTTCATTTGCCAGGGTAGTCACCATCGCCCAACTGATGAGGGCGGCCTTTTTCGTCAGGCGAGCCTGAATCTCGCCCATGGCTCCTAGCAAATAGAGAAGAAAGAGCGGTATCCGAAGAGTGGGGGCTTTTACTCCCGTTGCCTTCTGCAGCAGCGGAAAGAGTTCTGCCATAGTCATGTGGCGGCCTGCCGCAAGGTAGCGTTCTCCGCGCACACCATACTCGTTCGCCAGGATCATCGCCTTCGCTACGTCGCGGGCATCGACCACCGGAAATCTGCCCGGAGGTACGCCCGGGAGTTTCTTGTTGGCGAAGTCGAGGACTGTTTGTCCCGCAGAGGTCGGTCCGATATCGCCGGGTCCATGCATCCATCCTGGAAGAACCATCACGGCCCACATCTCCGGGTTATTCTCCAGGAACGCCAGCACCTCGCGGTCAGAGAGAATCTTGCTCTTGTAGTAATCATCGGCATCCGCCTCTTTGCGAAGCATGGTCTCGTCTACCGTCTGTCCGGGTTTACCGTTGAGAACCGCTATGGAACTTGTGTGGATGACACGGTGCACTCCTGCATCGAGCGCTGCGGTGAGCAAGGCTTTCGTCCCGAGAACGTTCGTGTCGTAGAGCTGTTTCCAGTGGGTCCCGCCCTTATAGCTGTCACGAAAGTAAGCGGCCGTATGGAAGATGACGTCCGCACCACGAAGGGCGGGGGCGAAGCTCGGTATGTCGAGCATGTCCCCTTCGACCACCTGAACGTCAAGTCCCGCAAATTGGCTCTGTGCCTTTGTTTTCGATCGCGCCAAGGCCCGCACTTCATATCCTTGCGCAAGCAACTCGCGGACCAGGTTATTTCCGAGCAATCCTGTGGCCCCTGTGACAAGTGCAATCGTTTTTCTCATGCGGTTTCCCTGCTCCTCGTAGATCCTATTCAGTATAGATATACCAAACGGTATTTGAGTTGCAAATAGTTTTCATGCGCTATGCTGGATGCGTGCCCAAAGCGACCCGACAGAGACTGACCCGGCAGGAGAGCCGGCTCGAAACCAGGACAAGGCTTCTGGAATCAGCGGCTCAGTTGTTTGCCCGGGGTGGCTATGAGGGTGCGTCTGTCGATTTGATTGCGGAGAGCGCAGGCTACTCCAAGGGAGCGTTCTACTCCAACTTCGAAAGTAAGGAAGCTATCTTTCTGGAGCTGCTTGATATCCATAAGCGGCGTGAGATCGAAGCTTTGGCACAGCTTCTTGCGCAGGACATTCCTGGGCCGGAGCTTCTGTCGCTAATCCGCAACCATGAAAGCGGGCATGGCTCTGACTTTGACTTCTGCTTACTTTCCGCAGAGTTTCAACTGCAAGCCTGCCGCGATAAGACGTTTGCGAAGATGTATGCCAAGCTGCACCGCGCTCACCGGGACACCATGGCTGGACTGGTTACCAAGCTGTTCGCCAAACTGGACCGAACTCCGCCATCTGCTCCCAAAGATCTTGCCGACATCATTATGGGATTGAGCACCGGTCTTTCTTTACAACAGACAAGCGTGCAAGGACCCCTGCGCAAAGGATTCGTTACGGAGGCGATCCTGCTCGTTCTCGGTCTTGACCATTTCTAGATGTCGCGACATTCTGCGACGAAGGATGATCGGTAGCACTAAACGCTCTTCTCTCCATCTGCCCATCCCTGCCAAGAAGAGAAACTCTCGGGAGTCCATCCGCCAATGGAGGCTTCACCAGGGACCGCCCGCGAATCTTCAAGCGCCTGTCAGGTGAGTTTTCACCCGAGATGCGGTTGCGATTCGAACGAAGTTGGCGAGGGTTGCGGTTGAATCCCGGTCACGCCAGATGATCCCCGATTCAAGCTGCGGGGCCTTGCCTTCCAAATCCAGATAGACCACTCCAGAACGCGCCAGATGACGCATGGATGCGGGTACGAGCGCGATTCCCATTCCGGCCGATACCAGGCTGATGATGGTCTGCATCTGGATCGCATGTTGGATGATGTGGACGTCGCCTCCGTGAGCGGCGTAGTAATCCATTACGAGATCGTAGAAAGAAGGAGAGACGCGGCGTGGGAAGACGACCAGAGGTGAGGAGGTAATCGCGGATGAGGTCAGACGGCCTTTCACGGGAGTGATGCGGCGCTGCTTAATCCAGCTTTCCGGGACCGCTGCGATCAGTGATTCGGAGACAAGCCTGCGATAAGAAAGCCCCATAGGCAGAGCTGCTGAAGCATGCCGGATGATGATCCCTACATTGCCTTTGCCCTCGAGCAGCGTTGCAATCTGTACATCGCTGGTCGCCTCCGTGAGCAGGAGTTCGACCGCCGGATAAAGCTGCCTGAAGCGTTGCACTAACGCCGGCAGGATGCTGTAGTCGGCAGTGCTGACGAAGGATACTTCGAGCCGGCCTGCGTCACCGCTGCGAATGCGCTGCGCCAGTGGAGCCAAGGCTTCCATGCCATCGAGCGCGGCGCGGACAGGACCCAGCCACTCCTCTCCGAAAGGAGTCAATGCCACGCTGCGATTCGTCCGCAGAAACAGGGGAGAACCGATCTCAGCTTCGAGGGCTCTGATGGATTGGCTCAAGGGAGGCTGGGTCATCCCAAGGCGGTCGGCAGCTTTACCAAAGTGCAGAGTCTCCGCAACTGCGACGAAATGCCTGAGCTGACGTTGATCCATATTGATATGTGTAACGACCTAATCGATCGATAATAATATATTTTACAACCATTGCCTGCGTCGGTAGCCTCACCTCAACGTCTTCATGGAGTGAGTATGCCGCCCTATCGTTCAAGGACCACCACCCACGGCCGCAACATGGCAGGCGCTCGCAGCCTTTGGCGGGCGACAGGAATGACGGATGGAGATTTTGGCAAACCCATCATCGCCGTCGCCAACAGCTTTACGCAGTTTGTCCCCGGCCACGTCCATCTTAAGGATCTGGGCCAGCTAGTGGCGGCCGAGATCCAGGCGTCGGGCGGAGTCGCCAAGGAATTCAACACGATTGCGGTGGATGACGGCATTGCCATGGGGCATGGTGGAATGCTCTATTCCCTTCCCTCGCGCGAGCTCATTGCCGACTGCGTCGAATACATGGCCAACGCGCACTGTGCGGATGCCCTCGTCTGCATCTCGAACTGCGACAAGATCACGCCGGGGATGTTGATGGCTGCCATGCGGCTGAATATACCCGCCATCTTTGTCTCCGGCGGGCCGATGGAGGCCGGCAAGGCTACGTTGAAGGGGAGCCAGAAAACGTTCGATCTGGTGGACGCCATCGTCATCGCCGCCGATGACCGCTACAGCGACGCAGAGGTAGGAGTGATCGAGCGATCCGCCTGTCCAACGTGCGGTTCCTGTTCGGGCATGTTTACGGCTAACTCGATGAACTGTCTCACGGAAGCCCTGGGGCTTGCGTTGCCAGGAAACGGTTCGGTCCTGGCAACACACTCCGATCGGGAACAGTTATTTCGACGCGCCGGCCGAGTGATCGTCGATCTCGCCAAGCGCTGGTACGAGAAGGATGACGGGAGCGCATTGCCACGGGGTATTGCGAGCCGGGCAGCCTTTGAAAATGCGATGAGCCTGGACATTGCCATGGGCGGCTCGACCAACACGGTGCTGCATCTGCTGGCGGCTACCAGCGAAGGCGAAGTGGACTTCACGATGGCGGATATCGATCGCCTTTCACGCCGAGTTCCCTGCCTGTGCAAGGTAGCGCCGGCCAAGAGCGATGTTCATCTTGAGGACGTGCATCGTGCAGGCGGCGTGATGGCCATCCTCGGCGAACTCGATCGGGGAGGATTGATCGATACGAGTGTGCCAACTGCCCACACCCCCACGCTTGGAGAGGCTCTTGAGGACTGGGACATTATGCGAACGGACGAGGCGTCGGTCGATACCTTCTATCGCGCGGCGCCTGGCAATATTCCTACCCAGAAGGCTTTCTCTCAGTCGGCTCGCTGGGAGGAGCTCGATAAGAATCGTGAGACCGGCGCGATACGATCCGTGGAGCATGCGTTCAGCAAGGATGGTGGTCTCGCCATTTTGTTTGGCAATCTTGCGCCGGAGGGTTGCATCGTCAAGACAGCGGGGGTGGATCCGTCGATGCTAGTACTAACAGGTCAGGCGATCGTCTTCGAGAGCCAGGAGGACGCTATCTCTGGAATTCTTGGCGATCGAGTTACCGCAGGCGATGTTGTTGTGATTCGCTACGAAGGCCCCAAGGGCGGCCCCGGCATGCAGGAGATGCTTTACCCGACCAGTTACCTCAAGTCGAAGGGCCTGGCGAAGTCCTGCGCTCTGGTAACAGACGGACGCTTCTCCGGCGGCAGTTCCGGACTCTCCATCGGCCATGTTTCTCCTGAGGCCGCGGAGGGAGGCCTCCTTGCGCTGATAGAAACTGGCGACACGATCAAGATCGATATCCCCGCCCGTTCCATTCACCTGGAACTCAGCCATGAGGCGATTGAAGAACGACGCACGGCGATGACAGCTCGCGGGCGCAACGCATGGAAGGCCGTCAACCGTGAACGGGCCGTTTCCCCAGCGCTGCAAGCATATGCTGCGTTGACGAGCAACGCAGCTCGAGGTGCGATTCGGGATGTGAAGCAGCTTCGGCAGTGAAACCGATCTAGTGTTGTGAGTCGTCAATTCGTTGAAGAATGAGGAAGTTCAAATAGCGCGGAGGGAGCACATCACACTCGTTTTTGAAAAATGCTTTAGTTTCGTAGAAAGGCTTTCAAGGACCAGGTGAAAAACGTGCTCAAGAAGATTCGCAATCAGTTTGCCTTGCTATGTGGACTCACAATCCTGGTCATGATGGCCTTTTGCCCCAACACTGCTTCCTCAAGTACGGAAGCCGCAGCCCCTGCAACGAACGATCCTTCTAACTATTCCCAACGGGCAACCTACGGTATTGAGAGGCTGCAAAGCTGGTATCTCCAGGACACGGGACTCTACCAGAAGCCCACCGACTGGTGGAACTCGGCCAATGCCATTACCGTGCTCGTGGATTACTCCAGGGCAACGCACAGCACTCAATATCTCAGCACCGTCGCAAATACCTTCGGCAAGGCAAGCAAAGCCTATGGGGTTGTGAACTTCAGCAACGATTCGAACGACGACGAGGGTTGGTGGGCTCTGGCTTGGATCGACGCCTACGATCTGACGAAGACGCCGGGCTACCTGGCGATGGCACAGACCATATTCGCAGACATGACCACGCAATGGGATACGACGACTTGCGGCGGTGGTGTGTGGTGGAGCAAAGACCTGAAGCATTCGGCCTATAAGAATGCGGTTACGAATGAACTGTTCCTTGAGATCGCCGCATCCCTGGCAAATCGCGTTACGGATCGGACGCGCAAGGCAGAGTATCTGTCATGGGCACAGAAAGAGTGGAAGTGGTTCAGCGCCTCCGGCATGATCAACTCCGACAACCTGGTCAACGACGGCTTAAACGCAACCAACCCTGCGGCCTGCACCAGTAACAAGCAGGCAACCTGGACCTATAACCAGGGAGTCGTTCTAGGCGGATTAGCCGAGTTGTACAAAGCAGATCATGATGCGTCCTTGCTGTCCAAAGCGGAGACCATGGCGGACGCCACCATGACAAAGATGGTGACCGCCACGGGCGTCCTTGAGGAACCCCGAGGCGGTGGACCGGATCTGCCGCAGTTCAAGGGAATCTTCCTGCGCAACCTCGTCCGCCTGAACAGAGTGGCCACCAGGACGAAGTACAAAACGTTTGCCGATACGAATGCCGAAAGCATCTGGCGCAACGATCAAGGCGCTAACTATCAGTTTGGCGATCAATGGCAGGGGCCCTTTGATTCTGGCGACGGCACGCGTCAAACCTCCGCTCTGGATGCTCTCATCGCAGCAGTAGAGATGCAGTAACGTTGCTTTGAACTTCTTTGGAAGCCCTGAAACAAATTTATGGCGGAGAGTGGGGGATTCGAACCCCCTGACGCACGGAGTTCGTTCCAAAGCTGGATAGGTAAATATGTGGAGGATAAGGTGGTACTTGTTTCGGTCTTCGACCCCGAAACCCAGAAATAGCGCCGCCCCATCACATAGCCCCACTCGCGGCAGCCATCGCCGCAGAATACTCGGCAACGATGGCCGCTCCAAATTTCAGGATTTGAGTCAATGAAAATAAAGCCAGTTAGCATGTCGTGAGCATTCGACTCTTAATCGACAGGTTGAAAGCTTTGCGACAAACCTTAGTGCTTTGGCTCCGACTCAGCCAGCAACTCCACAAGGTAGTCCTTCCAAATAGCAGCCAAGGTATGTGTGCCGTGACCCCGCGTCGCATCGGAGATGGGAATCAACACGAACTTTGCGCGTGGCATCTCATGCACCTGCTTCTGCGCGATGCCAAGCTCTGGCGGGTTGATGAAGTCGTCTGCAGAGTTGATCCACATCACAGGCACCTTGATCTTTTTCAGGTTCGCACTCGGATCGTAGTTCCTCGAGGCGTTGATGTAATAGATCATATTGTTCGCATCTGTTGAAGCGACCGCGCGCTCCATGTACTTGTCGACATACGCCTCCGCAGCCGCGCGTGTTGGGTACACCTTCTGCATCTGCAGGGGCGCGGACCCCATGATCAGCAACATCTCGTTTGCACTGCGCAGGCCTTCGACGGGCTCACTCGTGTACTCGCCCTCTTTCCAGTTTGGGTCCCGCTCGATGTTCTCAATCGCCATATAGCGCGTCATCCGATTCCGCCCGGCAAGTGCGACCGCATTACACGCCAACGGCATCAAGGCATCCACGAAGTCAGGATAGGTCTCGCCCCACACAAAGCTCTGCATGCAGCCCATCGACGTACCAAGAATCAGTCGAAGGTGGTCAACGTGCAAACCTTCCAGCAGCATCTGGTGCTGTGAGCGGACCATGTCGTCGTAGTCATAGTGCGGAAACCGCATGTGCAGTCCATCAGACGGCTTGGAGGAGTCGCCTTGTCCGATGTCATCCGGAAAGATCAGGAAGTACTTCGTGATGTCCAGCGGCTGACCGGGACCAAAGAGAACCGTGGAGAACTGCGGCGCAAAGAGCGTATGCTCGTCGCCGCCGGTGCCGTGAAGCAGGAGTACTGCATTGTCGACGAGCCCCGCGCTATTCCGATGCGGTGACCCCAGCGTGAGATAGTGCAGGTTGAGCTCAGGAATTGTCTCGCCAGTACCAAAGCGAAAGTCCTTCGCCGTATACACGCCCTGTACGCCTTTATAGGCCGGGGTAGCAGGTGTTTGCGCGGATATCGCCTGTGCAACGGCAAGCGAGGAGAGACTGAAGACTGTGAGTGAGAGAAGGTGGCGCACGCGGCAAACTCCTGTAGGCACAAATATTCCGTAGGCCAAGCATATCGCGGTCACAGCTACCGAAGTCGTTCCCAAATAAAACTCAGGATCGGCAACCTTGATATCGGGGAAAGCCGCTACTCACACGAGCGACTTAACCTCGATCCTTCGAAACCAAATCTCCGCAAACTCAATTTCAATCGCGATCTTCCCGCGCGTCAGCGGAATGAATTTGCCCGGATTTTGAGGGTCAGGCTGCTGCAATCCCGAAATCGAATTGACGGCTCTTCCATTCACAAGATGCGCGGCCTGATCTCCCTGCCAGATCACTTCCACAACGTTCCAGTCATTAAGATTCTCGAAGTTGCCATCCTTCTTCAGTCTCCCTGTCACTGGCTCGGCAACGGGCTGCCCCTTCGCGGCGCGCGCCCCATTCCCCGTTTCGCCAGGTGTTGGGAACCCGTGTTCCCTGCTAACGCCTTGCGCGAACAGACCGGCACCATGATCCCCTTGAATGCCACGGACTCCGCTGACGAGAAAAAAATCACCAACATCTCCTTCCTCGATCTGACACTCAACACATGTAGGCCAAACCTTATCGGCACCCACCAATCCGTACAGCAAGCCATTATCGCGCTTTGAGAGGCTACGCGGCTCAAACTGCTTCATGCCCCACTTGTACTCCAAACGAATGCGAACATTTTCAAACTCCTGGTTCGTCGCCAGGTAACCGGGTTCGAAGTGCTCGTCAGTCACCTGGTTTCCCAGGATATGAAGCATCTCCTCTTCCATCGTCACCATCTTCTTCGCCTCAGCAACGCTCTTCCCGGACTTCTCGAGCATGGTGTACCAGCCCGTCAGGTCGCGGCCATTCAACAACGAAACCCATCCATCCGCGCCGGCAGGCGGCAGCGGCAAGCGCGGAGAATTCGTTTGAGTAAGTGCCCGCTGCGGTAAAACCGCACAGCCCAAAGCGAAAGAGGCACCAGTTTTCAGCAAATGACGACGGTTCATAAGTCTCCGGTTTTCACAACTACGCTACTTCCTGGCAATACAGGAGAACTCTACTATTCGCTTATACAGAGTGACAACACCGTGCCAATCGAAATGCTACTTGAGTTCCCTCACCCAGATATGAAGAGTCGATCGCATTCGGATGGTTCTTACGGTTTCCAGCTGCACAATCCAAGTGATCTCCCGCCGAGTTCTGTGCCGGTCTGCCACTCATCGGCCTGCTTGAGTATGTCGAAACGACAGTCTCATGATTCAATGTGACCATAACGATCATTTTGTCGCCTCATGGACTAGGCCCTCCATTCGTCGTATGAGCAGCGCCAGCAAAATCTTACCGTCCCCCGAAACCTCTGAACCCCACCCGACGATTCGACCAGGCGGTGAAATGAACGGAGCAGCAAGTGGGACGTCTTTTCATAGAAAGCGATCACAGGATGACCAGAATGCAACCGCTGCAGCTACAGTTCTCGTTTCGAGGGCTATTCCGCCCGCTGATCAGCTTCACCCTCTTCTCTGTCTTCGCAATCCATTGCATCCAAGCGCAGCTAGAAACACCTGAGCGGCCAATGCAGCCTACATATGAAGATGGGGCAGAGTTCCGCTGGCTCAATAAAAAAGTCCTAGACTCTCGCCTGTTGGACGGAATGGAAGACCTGTCCAAGTGGTCCTTCAAGGGTGAAGGCGAGATGAGCCTCTCAAAAACGCAGGTAAAAGACGGCGAGCATTCTATACGAATCAGTTCCACCCTCAATATCGGTCGCGTCGACGGCAGCGGCGATTTTCAGGACCTCGTCGCCACGCGCAGGTTTCCCTCCGAGGATTGGAGCCACTATAACCGGATCTCCATCTGGGTTTATCCAGATATAGACGGAGCGCCGGCTATCACAGCATCCTTAACCCTTCACAACGAAGGCAAATACATATTGCCGGACAACACCAACGAGGGGCGGAACGACTCCATCCCATTGAAGAACCGCCAGTGGAACCACGTTGTCTGGGAGATCGCTCCGTTAGATCGGGACAAGGTTACCGGTCTTGACTTCGGCTATGGTCTGCCGAAAATGCTTCCTGATCCCGGAGACAAGACGGTGCTCTATATCGATCAGATGGAGTTACAGACTGTCGTACCGGATCACGTCGAGGGATGGGATGTCTCACCCGGCAAGATCGCATTCAGCCACGCCGGCTATGTTTCAGGTTCCTCAAAAACAGCCGTTGCAAGTGACCTGCCGGGCCATGACTTCTCGCTCGTTGATGCCGATACAGGAAAGATCGTTCTGACACGGCCAGTGGAGCAGAAGAAGACAAGCCTGGGGAACTATCAGCTTCTCGATTTCTCCGAGATCCAGCAGCCAGGAAACTACCTTCTTCGCTCCGGAGAGACCTCCACCCGTCCCTTTCGCATTGGCGACGACGCCTGGCGCGAAAGTATTGTGAAGGCCATCAACTTCATGTATAGCGAGCGCTGCGGAACAGTGATTCCAGGCATTCACGGTGTATGTCACCAGGACGATTACAGTATCCATGGCAACACTCGCATCCTCGTCAACGGCGGCTATCACGACGCTGGCGACCTGAGTGCAACGGGAAACACTCCCGGAATGTCCTACGCACTCTTTGAGTTCGCCGAGCGGCTCAAGCTCCAGAGTGAAGATCCAGTCCTCTACAACAGGCTGCTCCTCGAAGCGGAGTGGGGTTTGCGTTGGGCACTCAAGACAAGCTTTGGTGATGGCTTTCGCACCACCGGCCAACTCATCAGCTACTGGACCAACGGCATCATGGGCGACGCGGATGATCGTTTCGGCCAGGCGGTCAACGATCCTGAATGGAACTTCAGGGTCGCAGCAGTGGAAGCAATAGCCGCCCGCGTTTTGAAAGATACCGATCCGCAGTTGGCAAATCGCAGCCTCGCCACAGCCGAAGAGGATTGGAAGTTTGCCGTCGAGGGCCTCAAAATAGCTCCGCCTCTCCCAGAGATCTACGGTCAGAAAGACGAACTGGAACGCATCTCCTTCGGCGCCATCGCTTCAATCGATTTGTACCGCGCCACCGGCGAGCAGCGCTATGCCGATGAAGCAATCGAGCTCGGCAACCAGATCCTGGCCTCGCAGGAGAGAAAGCTGCAGCCCTGGAGCATCCCCATGACGGGCTACTTCTACACCAGCCCGAAGCGCGAAAATCTTTTTCACCGTTTACACCTCGGGCAGGAAGAGGAGCCGATCGTCGCACTGGCTCACCTCTGTGAGGCGCTTCCAGAGAATGCCAATTGGATAAAGTGGTACTCCGCAATCGTTCTTCACTCCAAGTACTACCAGCAGACAGCGGCGAAAGTCGATGCGCCGTATGACATGTTGCCCGCCGCAGTCTACCGCGAGAGCGAAGCGTCCCTGCTCCCGCAATCAACGGCCCGGACCGTTCTGAAGACCTCGACTCCCCTGCTGTCTGCAAATCGAGAGATCTATCTGGAAGAGGTTCGCCGCGGCGTGCCTCTCGGTGGCGAATACTATCTTCGCCGCTTTCCTGTCTGGTTCGATTTTCGAGGGAACTCCAGCGTCCTGCTCTCGGAGGCTAAGGCGCTTTCCACTGCCGCGCAGTTGCGAGGAGACATTGACGCGGAAGATTTGGCGCAAAAGCAGGCCCAGTGGATCGTCGGAAGAAACCCATTCTCCACAAGCATCATGTACGGCGAAGGATACGACTGGACTCCGCTCTATAGCGTTCGCTCCGGGCAAATGGTAGGCGCGCTTCCGGTCGGCATCGAGACAAAAGGAACTGCTGACGCTCCCTACTGGCCGAACCAGACATGCTGGACCTACAAGGAGGTGTGGACCCAGCCTGCGGGCGAATGGATCTGGCTTATGCACGACTTGAGCGGCCCCGCTGTTGTACGGGGAATCATCGACGCCGGCACCAACGAACCTGTGCAGTTCATCGATCGAAAGACCGGAAAGATCATCACTGCAACACTAGACCCCGCGAAGGGAGCCTTTCGCGCCGTCATCCCACAAGGGCAATACGTGGTACAAGCAGGCACAGCACGTACGTCGCTCACCGCGCTCTCGGCCGGCACCTATCAACTCGACCTCAGACAAGAGAAAGCTGTCGCCTTCACCGTCGAATCGAAGGCAGTTAATTCAACAGAGATTTTGCTGCAACTCTCAGCCGAAGGCGCAGGAGTCCATACCTTCACAGCCAAAGTCGACAATCTCGAACTGATTGGCCCAGGCACCGTGCAAATGAATTTAGGACATCATGGCAGGCACGAAATAAGCTGGCCAGCGCGAGTTATCGACACCACATCACCGTGGGTTGCAGTTGTTCTTCAGGACGGCTCACTCAGTCAACACCAGGAGCTCACCGGCATAGCAGGCGCGAAGTAAAACAAGTCCCGCAACCAAAACATTCACGAAACAGGATTCGGAAAGAACGACATCTTGACGTTAGACGCTGGCGTCCAAGCTTAGGAAAAAGGTGTAGCGTGAAGTGACGATATCCTTGACTCACCGCACTACAAGCGCGCTTCGGAACCTTCCGCCCCGTTGCCCATCAACCTTGAAAACCACCATTCCCGTTGCCCGATGAGGGCAATTTTGAGGTATGGTGTTTTCAGGTCGGTTCTGGCTGAACCGCCGGGTATCCCATGATTTTGAAGGATTTACGCTTCCGCAACTCGCGTAAGGATTGAGCTTAAGAATCTAATGGCGGAGGGAGAGGGATTCGAACCCCCGTTGCCCGTTAGGGCAAAGCGGTTTTCAAGACCGCCTGTTTCAACCACTCACACATCCCTCCGCGTGGCCACGCGGCAAGTGCCATCTCTATAAGGTTAGCAGCAAATCCAACCGATCTAAAATTGGTTCGTTTCGAGACAGATTCGCTCTCCTGGAAGGATTAGGCTTGCGGCCATTAGTCCGGCTTCTTTGGAGCTGGCAAAAGCAACTCTGGATCAGACGCCTTCGGGGCACCGTCTCCAGAAGCAGGTCCTACGGCGCTATTTGTGGGAGGGTGTGAAACTCGTGTCGAAACCCATTCCTGCTCGACAGTGATCTCGATCCGGCGCACAAGCTCTGGCTGAGAAGAGGGTCCCTGCTCAGGTGTTCCTCGCGGGGATGGATTGCGTCGAAACAGCCTCATCGCTTACCCCTCTTGCTTGTGCAATCGACTACAGCACAACGAGCGATAAAACGGGATTAAGCGCTATGAAAAGTTATGAACGCTGGCACAGGAGCCTCGACAAGCAGGACTCTAATGCCCAAGCCTGGCGAGTTCATCCTTCGCCGACAGAAGAACCGGCAGGTTCGGATCGGCGTCTTTCCAGGTGGAGAGAAAGCTCTCATACTCCGCGCGAGCGGAGGCGAGGTCGCCCGTCATCACATAGGCTCGAGCCAGGCCAAGATGCGCCAGCGGGTATTGTGGGCTGATGGCATTGACCCCAGGGTTGGCAAGGACCTTTTTGTACTCCGCGATCGCAGGACCGGCTTGTTTGGCTTGGAGATAGGCCTCGGCCCTCTGCACAGGGACGGTATAGTCGACCAGCTCATATAGCCTGGCAGGCTCGAGCGCCGTGATGGCGTCAAGAGGCTTCTTATGCTGTACGGCCAGGAGCGCACGGGCTTGAGGAAGATACACATGCGCCATCAGTGTTGCGGAGCTGGATTTCGCCTCGTTCACTGCCAGAAATCGTTGCGCCGCGGTGGCGTCGCCCAGCTGTGCGCGGAGCAGCATCAGACCCCTGCTGTCCGGCGTGGGTTGAGATAGGCGGCCCAACGTGGCACGCGCCTCTGAACTCCATCCGAAGGCAGCTTCTGCCTGGGCCTGTTCGAGAAGAATATTGTCCGCAGATTCAGACAGGTTCTCCCGTTTTGCAATGGCATAGGCCTGGTTGTAGAGTCTGACGGCGTCTTTGTATCTCCCCGCAGAAGCGGCTGCTGAGGCCTGAAAGGTGAGAAGGTACCAGTCGTCCGGGTGAGACGCCATCCAGGCAGTCGTTGCAGAGATCGCCTTCTGGTCGTGCTCGAAGGAGGCTATCTCGAAGAGCGTCGCATTCAAGCTGTAGGCGAACTTGTCTCTGTCCCGAGCCAGTTGACCTATCCGTTTCGCATCGTCGAAGCGATCGGCACACTTGTAGGCTCGGGCAAGAACGCTGTAGACGATCGCGCGCGCCGGTTGGAGTTTCAGGGCCTGCTCCCCAGCTTCAACGGCAGACTGGTATTGGCCAAGCTGAATATCATTACTTGCGATGTCGAGCCAGGGGCCCCAGTCGCGCGGATATGTTTCCTCCCAGAGCCGATACTCTTTCAGACCTTGCTCTACATCCTTTTTGCTGTCCGCGTAATAGTGCGCCCGGATGTAAAGCCTTTCCTTTTCGCTTACCTGACCACTCAGATCGAAGGCCTTCTGGTAATACGGCACAGCCAGGCTGTATTCGTTCAGGTTGTAGTAGTCCGTAGCAACCGCGACGTAGGCCATGGCAAACTGCGGGTCCAACTCTACGGCTCTCTGAAACATAGGCAGAGTCTCAGCTTCCTCTTTGCCCGTTCTAACCATCATGGACTCGCCGACGGAGTAGACTCTCAGCGCCTCCAGCGACGATGTCGTTGCCTGCGCGACCGGCACCCGGTAGCTCTCCACAGACTCCGCGGACTCGCCCAGTCCCGATCGGACGTGTTCCGCCACTGAATCCAGGGCGCTGAGTACATTCGACTTCGTCTTGACCTCTGCCTTGGCCCCGGCAATCTGTTTTCCGGTGCTGCAGTCGGTCGCTTCCAGAGTCAGCAGATATTCGCTGCCCACACTGGAGATACCTCCTGCCAGCAATACCTGGCGGTTGGTGCGCTCACAGACCTCGCGCGCCACCTCGATGGTGAGCGCCGTATCGCTTTGACGTCCCATCTTTTGCAGCGTGTTCGCGGTCTCGCGGTCGCTCAGCACGTCGATGTAAGGAGACTGTTCCAGATCAATCTGCAACGCCCGCTTCAGGATGTGATCGAAGGCAGCGTCCCCGGTGGTGTTAATGAAGTCGGAGACTACAACCTGACGGTACTCGTGGGGTGCCTCATGCCGGAGCCGAAACCACCTCCATCCCGCCCACACCATGACAAGAAGAACTACGACTGAAGCCAGCGCGTAGAGCGCGAGCAGCGTTGGATTTCTCGTGGCCTGGGCGGGAAGCATCCGCCGCGAGGACTCCTCGATGACTACGTGGGTGCGCGTGCGCATCGCGTGCATCACATCGTCTGAGGCCTCCTCCAGCAATGGCGGCGAGTCTGCAGCCATCACCGCCCGGACAGTTTCCGTAAACTGATATCCCCGCCCCGGGACCGTCGCAATATAGGTTGACTTATCCCCCAGAGCCTTTCTCAAAGAGGCAATCTGCTGCGTAAGATTTTGCTCTTCTACAAAAGAGTTGGGCCAGACGGCCTTCAACAGCTCGTCTTTCGTGACCACATCTCCGGTATGTATCACCAGATGAGTCAGCACCTCGAACGCCTTGGACCCCAAAGGCACACGAACGCCCTGACGCTCCAGAACGCGCGCGGTGGTCTTCAGTTGAAATTCGCCGAAGTGGTAGATGCTCCTGTTTGTCAGCGACATACTAGCCCTATAGAACGATCCATATCTTCAATAGTGATGCTGTGGGGCAATTCGTATCTTTAAGGACCCATGAAGAAAACCACCCTTGGATGGCCCATGTCTTTGGTATCGGGGAGACTGCCAGTTTAGCGCACGACCGAGGAACCGATTATCTTATTCCAAACTGAGTGTCGCTCATATCTTTTCCGAGGGAAATTTGTTTCAACATGCGAAGCTTCGCATACGTCCATGACACAACCGCTTGACTTTCGTTAGCATGGGTCTTCGGTCGGGCTGAAGTTGCCTGCCCGATTCGAGCGAACGGATCCTCACCTGTGACGAAAAGATATTCCATCGCCGTGGCTGCTTTACTCCTAACGGCCGCCGCAGTTTCTTTTCTGTTCACACGCAATAGAGAACCGCCCAAGACCGCCATCGTGCAGCAGTATGCCGACCCCACTACCTGCGTGCAGTGCCATGCCACTGAAGCCGCTGGATATGCTCGCACCGGGATGGCGCATGCCTTCTACAAGCCGGAGACCGGAGACACTGTCGAGAGTCCCGCCAAAGATCGCCAGTTCTATCACGCTGCATCCGGCACCTACTACACAATGACGCAGCATGATGGAAAGTATTATCAGCGCCGCTGGCAAAAGGGTTTTGATGGCAATCCAGAGAATGTAGAAGAACTGCCGATCGACTACATCATGGGTTCGGGAAATCATGTGCGAACCTATCTGCATCGCGAGCAGGATGGAACGCTGATCGAACTTCCACTCGCCTGGTACGCCGAAGACGGCGGGCACTGGGGCATGAATCCCGGTTTCGACAATGACCACCCGATGACGCGCCGGCCCATCGCGTACGAGTGCATGTTCTGCCACAACGGGTATCCGGAGATTCCGGCGACCGCGCATCGTGATCTCTCCGCAAACCCTGTTTACAGCTCTGCCTTGCCGGAGGGTATCGATTGCCAGCGTTGCCATGGCCCAGGCGCGGCCCACGTTAAAGCGGCCCAAACCCCGGGCACTTCGCTGCAGCAGATTCGTGCTCAGATTCTCAATCCAATCCATCTGAGCAACGACCGCCAAATGGAGGTCTGTGAGCAATGCCATCTCGAAACCACCAGCCACTTGCTGCCGGATCGCATTCGACACTACGACCAGGAGCCTTTTGGCTACACAACCGATCAGCCACTCGCCAACTTCAACGCCTATTTCGTCAGGGATCCCGCACACGGACGCACCGATAACTTCGAGATCGTAGAGGCTCCCTTCCGGCTTCGCCAGTCCCAGTGCTATCTCAAGAGCCAGGGAGCGCTGACGTGCGAGACCTGCCATAACCCGCACGACCTGCACAAAGGCGCTGAGTCCGCGCAGTACTATGCCAACATCTGCATGAAGTGTCACGCGGCGAACCTTCCTGAGAAGATCGCACAGCACCAGCATCCGGCCTCTAATGACTGCGTCTCGTGCCATATGCCGAAACGCAGGACCGAAGATGTCGTCCATGCCATCATGACGGACCATCTGATTCAACGGCGACCGCCACCAGCCGCGGTGCTATTGGCTAATCGTCCGGAGATTCCGGATACGCCGGCGAATGCTTATCACGGTCCCGTGAAGCGATACCTCCTCGATCACGAGAGCGCTTCCCCCAACGACGACCTCTACGACGCAGCGGCTCAAGTGATCGACGGCAGCAACCTGGAGGCAGGAATCCCCGCCTTGGCAGACTTGCTGCGGATGAAACAGCCTCAGCAACCGAACTTCTTCATCGAACTGGGCGACGCCATGCGGCACAGCGGAGATCTTCCAGGCGCTATCGACGCTTACCGGCAAGCACTCAAGCTGGATCCGCTCTCTTCGCGGGCGCAGCGGCGGCTCGGCGTCGCACTGGGAAGCGCCGGACAAACCGATGAGGCGCTCGGCGTTCTTCGTACGGCACTGGATCGCGAGCCTGACAATGCCCTTCTCTGGTATGAGCAGGCGTTGACTGAATCGAAGAGCGGAAATGCAGAGAAGGCTATCTCCGATCTCCGAAAGACATTAGAAATAAAATCCGATTTTGCCGATGCTCAAAATACTTTAGGGTCGCTACTCGCTCAATCTGGAGACGTGCGCGGTGCTGAAACCGCGTTCCGTGCGGCCCTGGCCATCAACCCCTATGACGCGGCAACCAGCGCCAATCTTGGGCGGCTGCTGGCAGGCACAGGAGACTGGAAGCAAGCGGCATTCCACTTGCAAAATGCCGTCCAACGGGATCCAGCCAACGCCAATACTCACGGTGACTATGCTGTCGTACTCTTGCAGCTAAAGCGCTTTCCTGAAGCAACAGCGGAAGCCAAAGCTGCTGTTGCTGCCGATCCAAAGTCCGCACGCGCGCATGATTTCCTCGGCCAGATCCTGGCCCAGAAGGGTCAGATAGCTCCGGCGCGTACGGAGTTCGAAGCCGCGTTGAAGATCGACCCCGACTTCGGGCCAGCCCAGCTGGATCTGGCCGACGCCCTCATCCAACTGGGTCAGGCACGCACGGCAGTTTCCCTCCTGGAGAAAGCGGAGCGCTCCCCGGCACCTGGGGTGGCAGGACAAGCGCACGCGATGCTCCAGCAGATGAACATCCGATAAATCGCGTACGGTACCTATCGCATGGCCACACATTCCTATCCGCAAAACTCAGGTAAACGTATTCCTGCAGCTTTTGGAAGATGTTAAGCCTCTGCCTTCAAAGCCTTTCCTACAACTTTCACAATTGCTCTCGCAACCGGATGAATAGGCATTCCAACCCATTTTTGGATTTAAGTTGACAACGTTCCTCTCGCTGTTTTCTTATGAGGCCGCAGCAGATTTATGTCTAAACAACCGGTTGTCTTGATCTCAACAATGGATCACGTATGTTCTGAGTCTTTGATTCCGAGTCACACGATGGTCAATAAGCATAGGTTGTGCATGCCTAGATGCACCATTTATTTCGGAGGTTAGTCTCGTGAACATTCATCAGTTCGTACAAAGATCCCTGTATCAAACCAGAAGCCTGGTGCGAACGCCGGTAGTCGCGGCAGCATTGGCGCTAGCGGCCTGGAGCACGTTGCCCGGCCTTATTCCTGGCGTCGGCGTGGCCCACGCGCAGAACACCAATGCGACCATCCGCGGGGAGGTGCTCGACCCTACTGGCGCTCTCGTGCCCAATGCCAAGGTCCTTGTTGTCAATCAAGATACAGGGGTGACGGTCTTCAACGGCGCCACTGACTCCAGCGGCGACTTCGTAGCGCCGCAGGTAATTCCTGGTACCTATCGGGTCACGGTAACTTCCCCAGGCCTCAAGCAATCAGTCATCAACAACCTCATCGCGACCGTTGCGCAGGTTACCTCGATCAACGTCAATTTGCAGCTCGGCCAGGACACAGAGACGGTAACCGTCGAATCCAGGAGCGAGGAACTCGACCGCAGCACGTCAGACGTCTCGACTCTTATTGCTCCGAGCGAAGTCCAGAATCTTCCCTTGCAACAGCGTGCCACGGAGAACCTTCTGGCGTTCATTCCCGGCGTAACACACGGCGGCTCCGCCGATCAGCCGTCCACGTCACAGCTTTCGATCAACGGCAGCCGTACGCTGAATACCGAAGTCCTCTTGAATGGCGTCTCCACGATCGTGGCATCAACCGGAACTCCCGCAACGTTGCCATCGCCGGATGGAGTCGACTCCTTTCGCGTTATCACGACCAATGCGCCGGCCGAATATGGCCGCACATCAGGCGCCGTAATCTCCGTGAATACCATCTCCGGCACCAACACCTATCACGGGAATGTCTACTTCCTCCTGCGCAACGAGGCGCTCGACGCCAACCAGTACTTTCACAAGGACACCATCAATGCGACTACCGGGGCCGTTACGCCGCGCAACCGCGATCGCTTCTTTCAGATGGGTGGTTCCTTCGGTGGAGCAGTTCGGATTCCCCACCTCTACAACGGTCGTGACAAGACCTTTTTCTTCGTTAACTACGACCGTACGATCTCGCCCAGCCCAACGCTTGTGACGGAAACGGTCCCTACTGCCGCTCAGCGCAATGGCGATTTCTCCAATGCGCTAGCTCCGTTCGATGCCAATGGCAAACCCCGCACCCCACAGCTGATTTATCAGCCCGGTGGCACAAGCACACAACCCTTTGCGAACAACCAGGTTACCGGGATTGATCCCGCCGCCGCGAAAATCCTGGCGTTGCTGCCGCTTCCAAACACGATAGGCACCTATGATGCGGTCAATAACCGCTATACCGGTAACTGGACGTCACTGCAGAACCTGGTAACGCACACTCAGAAAATCGTAGTGCGCGTCGACGAGGTCGTAACCCCCAAAGACAGGTTGAGCTTCAACGTCTACCGATACATCAGCTCGTCGCCGCAATATGTCAGTTATAACAACCCCTTGCTCAACACAAACTACGATTGCAGCTGCACGAATGCCTGGCTCCCCTCAGTGGATTACACCCGTACCTGGAATCCAACCTTAGTGATGGATTTGAATATGGGATTCTTCCGCAACGCCGTACTTCGCAATCCCCCGGGAACCGGCAAGAACGTGGCAAGCACACTCGGAATTGCATCGCTGCCTTTGAGCCAGGTGCCACAAATCTCCGCCAGCACTACCGCTCAAGACAGTACCAGCAATAACTTTGGGTTTAGCAACATCGGTGCGGATACCAACACAGACCAGGTCAACATCACCAACACCTACTCGCCTTTCGGCACCATCACGAAGACGTACGGTCCTCACACTTTCAAGATCGGCGCTTCACTTCGCAAGAACGAGTTCAACTCCTATAATCCGGCCACGAGCCCTGAAGGGCTCTTTCAATTCGACGGTTCGATTACGAATCATGGAGCTGACGGAACTCCAAACACGGAAATTGCGGATTTGCTCACCGGCCAGGTCAAAACCGCGCAATATGAGCAACCCCAGCCGCCAACCGGCAGACGCAACTATAACTTCGGCATCTTTTTACAGGATGATTGGAGAGTCACTCCGAAGCTAACCTTAAACCTCGGAGTTCGTTACGAGTACGAGTCGGCACTGACTATCGCTACCAATATCTATAGCCGTATCGACCCAAACACCGGGCAGTTATTGGCTGCAGGGCTCAATGGCGTCTCCCGTTCTCTCAATATCACCACCCCGAGGGCTGACGTTTCTCCAAGGATCGGTTTGGCATATAGCCTTGACAACAAGACCGTCCTCCGCGCGGCGTTCGGCACCTTCTACGGAACCATCTTCCAAAATCTCGGCGGTCAACTCGCCTATCCCGGATTTGACAACACCATCAACTACAACAACCTGGGGACAGCCGTAGCTCAGCCATTCACCCTTTCTGATGGCATGCCACTTGCTGCGCCGCCCAATCTCCAGAACCCATCCGCCGCTCTGGTCGGTAGTTCAGCCAGCAAACCCTATAGCGTAGGGATCTCGTTCAACGACCAAAGCCACATGCCATTGGTGCAGCAGTGGAATATCGGCTTCGAGCGTCAGTTGCCTCTCGCGCTTACGCTGGAGGTCAACTACATCGGAAACCATGCACTTCACCTCTCCTATAACCTCAACGAGAACGTTGTTCCCTTGTCAGCCGTACCTGCTGTAACACTGGCGAATACAAGCGTCGCAACCCAGAATGCATCTCCTTACCCGAACCTCAAACAGTTCAGTACAAATGACAACATCGGAGCTTCCAACTACAACGGATTGCAGGTAACCGTTCACCGTCAGTTCAATAAGCAGCTGGCTATTCTCTCCAACTACACCTATGCCAAGAGCGAGGACGACGGCAGCACCATCTATAACTTCTCGGCTCCCAACGGAACGGCAAACTCACAATATGCTGTCGATAGTCCAGACCGTATCAAGGACTTCACCGTTAGCAATATCGATGTGAAGCACGTCTTGAATATTGCTGTCGTCTACACAACCCCTGGTCCATGGTGGTTGCGTAACTGGCACATCTCACCGATCTTCGTCGGCCATACCGGACTGCCCATCAACATCACGCAGACCAACGAGATCCCAGGCTCATCGCAACGCCCCAACGGAAACCCCCAGCTTGTCAAGCTGGCGCATCCAACCCTGAATGGTGCCGCACTGCAATACTATGACTCGGCAACCGATCCGAACTTCGCGCTAACAGCATCAGGACCGGTCTACAACACGATTGGCGGCCAACGAACACAGATCGTCACGACTGGCTTCGGCAACGTATCGCGAGACTCTAACCGGGCACCCGGCGAAGTGGACTTTGATGCCTCGGTTGCGAAAGACTTCGAGATCTATCGACGGCTGAAGTTCCAATTCCGTATTGACGCATTCAACGTCATCAACCACACCAACTTCACCTCGCCAAGCGGTTCTCTGACCGTGACTGAAGTTGGCACCACAGCAACCTTCAAAACCTCGTCTGGGTTCGGCCAGATTACAGGCACGCAACCAAATCGCGCGATGCAAGCCTCAACTCGCTTCTTCTTCTAACCTTCCACTCAAAAACCAATGCACTGAAAAGGCCACCCTTGCGGGTGGCCTTTTCAGACAATACGATTGTCGCTGGAATAGAGATCAACATGAATAGCCCTATACAACTTCCCTTCTGTGTAAGCACCCTTCGCTGCTTTCGATCTACCGCTCTATTGGTTCTATGCTCGGTAGCTGTTCCTGCTCTCATCGCAGCTCCGGTGAAGCCCCTGCGCTCTCCCTGGGATGGCAAGCCTGTCACAGCGACGGATGCTGTCTACAACTGTTCAGCACTTCCCCATCTCGCACCCGATCTCGTCACCGACGGCTTCTACAGGCTGGATGATCCGACGCACTCCATCGTCGACCCTGTTCGCCAGGCGGCCTATCGCAAGTCGAGCGATGGGGTAAAAGCTGTCGGTATGGCGATCGTTCAGGCAGCCGATGACTACCGCACTGCAGGTTCGCGACAGGCGGCACAATGCGCCACCAGCCGCGTTCTCACAATGGCGCAGGACAAATCACTCAGCGGCAGGATGTCTTCCAGCCAGGCGTATTACGTGCAGGGTTGGGTGGTTGGCGCAGTCGCCATTGCGTACCTCAAGGTTCGTGAAGCGGGATACGCTACACCGGAACAGAATGAAGCCATTGCCAAATGGCTGCATAGCGTTGGTGACGAAACAAAGAGTTACTACGACGCTCACACGAAAAATAACGGAGGCAAAGGCAACAATCACTTGTACTGGGCGGGAGCCGAACTCGCGGCGATCGGAGTAGCTGCGAATAACCAAAGTGATTTCAATTGGGCGATGGCCACCTACGACAACGGAGTCAACCAGATACGACCCGATGGAACACTACCCCTGGAGATGGCCAGAGGCAGCAAGGCGCTGCATTATCACCTGTACGCACTCGCACCTCTCGTTCTACTGGCGGAGTTCGGAGAAGCAAACGATCTCGATCTATATGCCCATGCAGAGGGTGCGATTCATCACCTGGAGAGTATCTCCGTGTCCGGGCTTCATGATCCTGCACTCTTTGAAAAAGCGACTGGCATCAAGCAGGAGGTCCCCACAATCGTCAGTGGAGACCAGATCGGCTGGGCGCCACCCTATGTCCGGCGCTTTCCAAACCCTGAACTCACGCGCATGATTCATGGTGCTCCGAGCCTAAGCGTCTATTATCTGGGCGGTCTTCCTCCGGCTTAGGACGTCAATTGCCCTTCCCTCAAGGCTTGTCATTTCGACCGACCAATGGGAGCGGAGAAATGACAGGCTTTGGGGTAACTGCAATCCGTCCACATCACCAAGTGACTCGAGCTTCTTACTTCGGCGGCACTGAGGTATCTGCGGCAGGCTGCGCGGGCGCTGGGGATGGCGTAGCTGCTGGCGTAGTCGATGGCGTAGGTGCGTCAGGTGTGGGTGCGGCACCCTTCGCCGTGGGCGCTGCATCGGGTGTCGACACCGGAACCTGTGCTGATGGAGCAGAAGTGGATGCGTTGGGTGTTGGTGCAGCTGCAGGCGTTGCATCGGGTGCAGGTGCAGGTGCAGGAGCTTGTGCAGTTGGCGCAGTCGCTACTGCCGGTTTCTGGACCGGTGCGGGCAGCGTAACGGTTGCAACGGCATTGGGATCGTCGCGGAGCTTGAGATAGAGCGTCGTTCCATCCGCCGGCGTCGGCACAGTGAAGGTGCTATCGGCAAAGCCGGTAGGCACGTCAACAGGCTTGGCGAAGTCTTTGGTGGCGCCGAAAGATTGCACAAGGAAGAAGTTGTTGCCATCGACAGTGCAGCTAGGAGCGTCCGAGGTGGTGCAGTGAATAGCGGTGATCTTCGGCGTACGGACGAGAGTGCCAAGCGGTGTCCAGTCGCCGGGGGTGCTGTCTTCCGCCACTGGCCGCATCTGTAGATTGCCGAAGGCGGATTGACCGAAGGCCTTCAACGGATCGAGTGTGGCGATGGCGGTGTGCTCGTCCTGCAGGATGAGGTTATTGGCCGCAAAAGAGAGGGTGGTGTGGACTGAGCCATCGGCGGTAGCCACTTCGATGGTCTGCGTGCGCGGGAAGACGTTCGTGGTCTGTACAACGAAGGTGAGCTTGCCGTTGAGCGGAATCTCGTTCTTTGCGCCTAGAGTGACGGGAATAGAACCATCCTGCTGCGCGGGCGTGGCGTTGAAGGAGAGCAGCTTCAAACCTGGCCGCGCGGCTTCGGTCGAGATCTTCACCTTCATCGTGCGGCCATCTTTGAGCTTTGCGGTAGCCTCGGAGCCGTTGTCGGGTGAAACGCCTGCCTCAGCGTGGAGAGGTACGGTCTTGTCATCCCCGCCGCCGTTGGGCGTAAAGGTCTGACTAGCGATCTGGACAGAGACAACATCCTTGAGTCCGAGGCCGATAAGCTCGGCGGTATTGTCGCCTGCGTGGATCTTCAGACTCTCCAGATGAATGTCGCCGGTGTAGGCGGTAAGCGAGACTTTGTCCTGATTGGTATCGCCATACTGCTGGATGGCGAGCGCATAGCCGCCGGGCTGCACCTTCTTGAGCGAGGCGGCCAGGTCGAGGGTATCCTTGACCGCCGCTTTACCGCCATCCTCCGACGCAGGCTTGAAGGTGACGTCTACGTCCTTATCCTTATTGTTCGTAAGAGCGATGTGTTGGACGCAGGCGGTGCCATCGCCTTTGAGGGTCAAGTGGTTGTCCTGCCCGGCAATGAGTTGCGTGTCACCAACGATCTTCCAGTTTTTGCCATCCACCTGCTGGATCGTGAGGGTGGGCCCCTCAAAGGAGTCGAATCCCCAGTAACCGCGGACGGTACCGGTGATGGTGAGGTCGGTACTGGAGCCCATCTTCACATCCGACTTTTCGGGCGATGTGCTGCCACTCTCATCGTGCAGCGGCTTACGCTGCTCTTCTCTAGCGACGACGAGGCCGCCTTCGAAAGCGTCAGGCGTCAGCGGAATGTCGCTCGGTGCGCCGGTTCGATTGAGGTGCAGGACGAGGTCATGCGCGAAGCCGGTGGAAAACACGAGCGGCGCACCTTCGAGCTGCAGAGCCATCTTCGGCTGCAGAAGACAGGCGACCTGGTTGGGATCGTGGGAATGCAGCGGCGGCAGCTTGGCCTTCTGAATGGCGGGCAGGCCGATGACGATGACGGATTTGGGATTGTGGAAGGAGGGTGGAGCGTTGAGCTTCAGGTTGAGCGTAGACTCCTGCGGGAAGCTGATTGCAGGAATGTACTGGTACTGGGCAGTGCGCAACAGACTGACAAGGTGAACGAGATCCACGACAGCACCGACGTAGGCCGAGTAGAGTCCACCTCCAACAGCCTGTGTGGCAGAAGCTGTATTGATAAAGTCGGACGACGCCCCCGTGGAGAGCGCTTCAGCGATACTTTGACCGTGCCCATCGTCGAGCAGGACGGGAGCGCTGGCTTGCGTGAGGCAGTTTACCTGCTGCTCAACAGGCTGTTTGAAGCAATCGGCATTCGGCTTGAGAGCAAGCGTGGCAGCCAGCTTGGCGGAGTGCTCCTGGATCGCCTTCTGGTCGTCCTGGGGGACGGTCTTCATGGCGGCGAGATAACGCTCGATGCGCTGCAGTTCGAAAGAGGCTTCATTGAGGTCGGAATCCGCGCGAATGAAGAGACCTGGCCTCCCTTTGACAGCAGAGCGAAGAGTCTTGAAGTCGCCACCGGTCTCAGGCGCAACAAAGAGAACGGCCTGCTCCGCTTCGGCGGGGACCGTGATGGTCGTGCCTTCAATAGTCTTCTTCTCCCAGGTGTCGATCTCGGTGAACCAGGTGTCGGGAGGCTCGTTCGTGGTGCCGCGGAGGAAGGCGACGATAACCAGCAGGTGATTGGACTGGGTGGATGGAAGGTCGGCCTTAACCCAGATCCTGTCGCCTGGCTGCAGGTTGGGAACCTCAGCAATCGGCAGCGTTGTGCCTCCACGCGTGACGCGGATATCGATCTTTGGACCGACGAGGTCAAAGCGTGCGTTATCGGCATGGAGGGCTGCCGTGATGGAAACGGCGAAAAGACAGGCGATAACTTTAGGCAATTTCATCAGACCTTCTTAGACGCCCGGATGATAGGGGTGGTTGTGAAGCCATACCCGAAATCGAGAAAGCTTAGCCGTCTTCAACGAAAACGCCCTGGTAACGCTCCCAAAAGCGGCAATGTTTGGCCGATTATAGATTCCTGGCTCCATCCCTCGGCGCACCGATTGGACCACTTTATGTTTACATTATGGATCTTCCCAATAGTCCAATTTCTCCCTATTCTGGTCTTGAAAAGGAGCAATCCCTATAAAACTATGCAATCAAGATTGGAAGCGTATCGATGAAGCTCCGGCCTGTTGTTTGAGTTCGCTATACGTCACTTCTAAGAAACGACATTTCTCCGAAGAACAACCGGCAGATATTTTGGAGATCGAAATCCTGAGCCGCCATGCCAGGTGACGGGCCCCGTCAAGCCCGAAGAAGAAAATAACTCAACGAGCGGACGAAGCATGGCAACAGAAGCCATGCGCAAGAGATTTGCGCCTACACATGCGTGAGGCCCGGCTCCAAGGGTCAAGTGGCCTGCTCCACGGCGACATACATCCAGCTCATTGGGCAGAGCGAAGCGAGCAGAATCATGATTTGCCGCGATGATACGCAAGATCAATCGATCTCCTTTGCGAATGAAAGCATCCCCTATGATCAAATCTCCCGTTGCCTGACGGCGCAGGAAACGACCCAAGCCGGCGTGCCTCATCAACTCTTCGACCGCCTGCTCAACGAGACCGGATTCCAGATGAAGCAGTGTCCACTGCTTCGGATTCTGCGACAAGGCATAGCACGCATTCGCCAACATACAAGGCAGCGTATGTGAGAGTGCGACGAATCCGGAGTCGCGTAGGCTCTCAGCCTTCGAGTGGAAGCAAGCTTGAAGCTCGGGGGTAACAGACTTTGCCTTCGCACGAAGCGTGGGATCATATGGCTCTGCGGCTGCCGCCGAGACGGGCCCCGCAAGTGTTCGGAGTCGCGCAGCTTCTTGCGGGTCAATTCCTGTCACAAGGGCCGCAAGGTCAAGGCAATTCGGTCTAAGGTAGGAATCGAGCAGGTCTACGGGGCACCCTTCGGGCAGCTGCTGAGCCCGTGCCTGGATAAGAGGGGTTATGACCTCCGACCATACACGAAGCTGGGCGGGAGAAAGCGCTTCCCTTGTCTCTTCGCGCATTCTATCCATTGCCTTGTCGTCTTCAGTGGTCCTGGGCCGCTTGCTGTCGATGGTAAGACTCGAAGAGCGGAACGCTGTGAGTACATCTTCGTAACGGCTCAGAACCCAGGCTTCAAGATGCTTATCGAAATAAGCCGGCTCGATGTGCGGAGACACGGGGGAGTCGAATTCATCGCTACTCCAGGCGGGTATGGATGCTTCTTCTCGGTGTCTTTGCATGGCAGCCCCGGCTATAGTATGCCCAGCTGAGCGCCAGATTTTTGTCAGCACTTTGTCATTGTTGGGCGGGGGCCCTGCGGAAGTATCGGCTCTTTGGATGAAGCCACCCACATTGCTGTTTCCGGTCAGCCACGTGGGTCCTGACGAAGTCGATTGAGTACCCCAACCGCCGCGCCGCGCATGGCCAGCGGCACACCCCAGTAGTCGAAGATGCCCCCGCGCCGCAAGTTCTGACCACAGACGACGAAAACACCTGTACCAATTTCTCTCTTCAAGATAGAGGCAAGCCAGCCGACGAACCCGCTGTTGTCCATGTCGTCGCGAAAGTGGAACGAAAATATGCCGAAGGGCTCAGCCGCTTCAGGACCGGCTGCTTTGAGCACGCTCCAGACCTCTTCATCACGCACAAACGCCAGCCCATGCTCGGCCTCCTGGGCTGGGAACTCACTGACAGGAAATTCGTAAAAGGCGAATTCACCTTCATGCCAGGTTAGTTCAGCAGCAACAATGACTCGGCGCAGTCGGACATCGATCTGCTCAGGTGTCTCCTGGCTCACGTACATCAGATGACCGCTCCAGTCTTTCTTATCTCTTCAAATACATGGATGCCGCGCACAGGAGGTATGACACCTTTAAAAACGCAGTCGATCAACTTGCACCTAGTCGATCGTACCCGTTGCCCTCCATCGCACGCTAAAAGGCAAACTTCGCGGCGATTTGAATTAACCGTGGTGAGGCAGCGCTCACAATGTTGCCAAAGTTAGGATCTTCTTCCTGTCCATCCACGGTGGCAGGCCCGAAGAACTGCGAATGGTTGAAGAGGTTGAAGGCTTCTAAACGGAGGTCCAGCCTCTTTGAATCACGAATGCGAATGGTCTTCTGCAGACTGGCGTCATAGTTATCGATTCCTGGACCGTAGAAGATGCGGCGTTTTGCATTGCCCTGCTGCCCCGGCAACTCTTCAGGAAAGAGCGCCGTGTTGAACGCCGGCTTTCCATTGCGACCATCGGTGTTGATCTTGAGTGGCCCTGGCAAGTAACGCGGTGTATCGATCAGGAAGTTATTCACACCATTGCCCAAAGTTCCGAGGTAAGAGTTGTCAGAGTTATCTGACAGTGTGACCGGAAGACCACTGGAGAAGCGGCTTGTGCCGGAGAGGCTCCAATCGGTTGTCCAGCGATTAGAGTGGCGGAACAGCCTCTCGAAGCCCAGGTCCATGCTGTACGTTGCCACGAAGTCGTGCTTCAGATCATAAGCAGAGATAGTGCGAGAGTTTCGTGGGTTGATCGGATCAAGTTGTTCTCCCAGGTTTGATCCCTGATCGATCGACTTTGCATACGTGTAGCTCAGCAGAAAGGACGAGCGTGAATGTTGATACTTGAGAGTCGTTTCAAGAGCGTTGTAATTCGAGTTGGCGATCGATTTGTCCGCCGTATTTTCCCCATACGCAGAGCCCTGCCCCACACGGGTGCCGTGCACGGTCTGTCCACCCGCGGTTGTGTACGTAGAGTCTTCGCCGAACGGTCCGCAGCCAGGGAGACTCGCACAGAGTGCTGGATTACCAGGATTGGCTGAAACCAGCGTAAGCAGATGATGCCCCTGATTGCCAACATAGCTTGCGGTCAAAACGATGTTGCCTGTGATCTGCCGCTGAAAGGAGAACATGAAGTTGTTGATATAAGGAACGCGGTTTCGATAGTAGTAAAAAGGGTCTGCCGCGATGGGCGTGAAGTTCGACCAATCCACATTGCTGTCCGGGTTTGCGACGGAGACGTTGTGGGGCGGAAACGGGAACGGAAATCGTTGGCCATTGTTCACTCCAGTAGCAGCCGTGATAAACGGCGTTGCAAGCAGAGGTGGTCCGGGACTGAGATAGTTGAAACCGAACGGTGGCACCGCATACATGATGCCCGCATTCAGGCCCGGTATCGCTGTGTAGAAGATGCCATAGCTCGCCTTGATGCTGCTCTTCCCGGAGCCTCCGAAGAGAAGTCCGCCGAGGCCGCTTTCAAAGTGCGGCGCGTAGGCCAGACCAATACGCGGCGCAAAGTTTTTGTAGCTGGTTGGCGTTATGGTCTGCGGCACACCGGGATCTCCCGCGACGACAAACCCCAAAGGCGCGCCCGGAAACAGGACGGACTGCTTCCCGGCAATGTACGTCTGGAGCTGATGATTCTTCTCCGACCATGGCTCGATGATGTCCCAGCGAAGTCCGGCATTCAGAGTGAGATCACTACGCACTCGCCAGCTATCTTGCCCATAGAACCCCAGATAGTGATTCCGCAGGTAAAAGGGCTGACCGGACGATTGCGTGAAGTTGCTGGGAGTCCCGATCAGAAAATCGGCATACGGGTCGCCCGTCTCGGTTCCGTTGATATTGAAGGTCCCATTGAAGGTAGCGTTCGGATGCTCATTCACCTGGTCAATGTGGAACTGGCCGCCAACCTTCACGGTATGCGTTCCGAAGACGCGGGAAAAGCCATCGCTGATGTAGTAGGTATCGTTGACCTGCGTCTCGTTCGTGATGGGAACGCCCATGACGAATGACGGGAAGGTGATATTTTCGACCCCTTCAAACTGAGGAGCCTGAACATAGATCCCAGAGCTTCCCGCACCGGTTGCGAACCCCTGCGCGGCCAGCGAAACACCAAGACCACCCTTTGGCGTCCCAATAACATTCGCGTAGCGGAGATATCCGGCATTGAACTCGTTAACGGCGTTCTGGCCGATAACTTTGGTATCGGAGATCGAGAGCAGTTGAGCGCGACCGATGGTGAGCGCGTCGAAGCCAGGTATCGAAGCACCGCCCTGCTGGCCCGGATAAGGATTGTCCAGCGTGTAGTCGTCGAGGAAGTAATATCCCGAGATGCGGCCGGCTCGTGTGTCGGCGTCCAGTCGCACTGAGCCTTTGTCATCGCGGTTCGTCTGCGCGAAGGCCGAGGTTGCGTACTGGGTAGCATTCAGATTCGGTGAAGGGATGTACTGCAGCAAATTCTTCGCTGGAGCCGACCACGCGGCCTGCGGTATGGTGGCGTTCGGAAACACGCAAGCAGATGAGCCTGTAGCCGAACAGCCAGGATAGTAGTAGGCCTCGCTACTGTTGACCGTATAACCCAGTTCTTGCGAAAGAAGGCCGGCGAGGTAAGGTCCGCTGACGAAGCGTAGAGGTTGATTCGTACTGGGATCGTAGAACTCGCCCGCAGCGGTGTCAGAGAAGTTTCCAGAACGCTCAGCCACCGTGGGCACCGATATCTTGCCCGTCGAAATGCCCTGAGTCTTGCGTGTGCCTTGATAGTCAGCAAAGAAGAATAGTTTCGTGTGCGTAACAGGACCGCCGATACTTCCGCCATACTGATTCTGTTTGAATGTCGGGCGGGTAGGATCGAAGTAGCCCTTGGCATCCAGCGCCGTGTTGCGAAAGAACTCGAAAGCGTTGCCGTGAAACTGGCTGCTACCGGACTTGGTGACAACCGTCACCATTCCGCCGTTGTAGTTGCCGTACTCAGGATCGAAGTTGTTCGTCAGAACGCGGAACTGCTCAATGGAGTCGAGGTCTGGCACCACGGACGTTCCACCGTTCATATGCTCCTGCACGTCAACGCCATTCACCATGAACCCATTGGAAGATTCGCGCTGTCCGTTGATGGAGACATTCCCAGGATTCTCATCGCCGGAAGGTGAGATTCCGCCAGTAACACCGGCCATGATCACGGCATTGGGAAGCAACGTAGATACCGGCGCAACGCCGGGCTGGATAGAAAGCAGATCAGTGTAGCTGCGGCCATTCAGAGGGAGTGCGGTCATCTCCGCGCCGGATACAACTTCACCCAGATGCGTTGAACTTGTATCGACCTGCGCACTTGTATCACCATTCACCGTCACGGTTTCGGAGGCTCCTCCGACAGAGAGTGCAACGTCAGCGCGAAGGCTGGCGTCTGTATCGACGAACAGATTCGTGAGCTTCTTCGCTGAAAAACCAGAGGCAGCGACAGTGAGGTCATACCGCCCCACGGGGAGATTAAGGAAAGAAAATACGCCCTGGGCATTTGAAACCGCATGGTAGGTCGTCTGCTGCGCCTGATTGACCAGTGTCAACCTGGCCGACGGAACAACGGCACCCGTTGTATCCGTGACAGTCCCGGTGATGCTGCCTCCAGCGGCGGCCCAGATCTTCAAGCTGGTGAAGACGATGATCGTGAAAAGGAAGAGACTTCGTTTCGCTTTGGAAGCGGCAAAAGACAAGATCGAATCGAGCAGAGTGCACCTCAATTCGTGGTGAAGAGGCACAAAAGCTCGAGAACAACTGAGCGATCGCTTCCCGTTTCCACGCGGAGAAGAATCTAGACTTTTCTGGGTAGGTCTCCTGACTCTCAGGCGAAGCTTTTGACATTTCGCCTTCCCCGACCGAAATCGAGTGGCATCGTGAAACGTCATCTTTCCTGATTACAGTGGCGGGACCGCGCCGGTCTTTCACCGGACTTCCCTGTTATGCCCTCGCGGGCACCCAGAATGTATCGCTAGCTTACCATGAGGCTTCTCTTCATCGTGACGACACCATTTACAAACGAGAGAGCGAATCTCGTCCATCCGAAAGTAACGAACAGGGGCCTTCGGAGTGCCCATCATCGTACAACCCACATCTCAAAAGCGAGATGTGGGCACACCTTTTTGTTCCAATTCAGACTTGGGCCACCCGCCCGGCGGGTTCACTACAACACCATCATCCTCACTCGGCTACCGCTCCCCCGCACCGGAAACGTGGCACTCCGAGATCAAAACAAGGTATGGGGAAGTGGAAAGCAAAACTACGCTTCCCACTTCCCCCGCACCTTCAACAGCGACGAGATATCGACAAAGCTCGCGTCGCTACATTAGCAATCCAACTGGTACAAAAGATCGGGCATGCCACCTGCAACGTATCGGTGACTATGCAGCTTGAATATTGGTTACGTGAATCGTGTTGCTTGCTGTGTCGAACGTTCCGGTAACCGTCACTTGTTTGTCCGCGTACTTCTTCGCATTGTCCTGATCATCGAGCAAGTGTCCGGCTGCTTTGCCCTCAGGCGTTTGGCCTGTGAGCAGGGCAAACTGTCCGTTCTGGAGCTTCACAATCTTGCCTGTGAAGGTCTTGGCTTGCTGCGGGTCTTGCTGCTGGTTTTGTTGCGGTTGCGCCTGCTGCTGGTTTTGTTGCGGCTGTGCTTGCTGGGCGGTGCCACTACTTTGGGCAGCCAGGCCGGGAGTGAAAGCGCAGAGGGACGTCGCCAAAATCAGTGCGAGCGCCTCCCTATGATGATTGTTCCTTTGCGTTATCTTCATCTTCCTCCAGTTCTTTTGGGTTTGATTGCAACCTTGATTTACAACCTTGACAGCGCATTCGTCCTCTCGACGAAAGTCAAAGTCGAACAGACTTCCGACTTAAGAAGCACATACCTTGTAGAGGGTTGCCCGAGTCTCGTAACGGGTTGTTCGCGCTTTTTCATCTCATCCAAACAGCGATTTGTATCCGTACACTGTGGGGTCCGCGAGGTCCGGCAGAGACGAATCAAACATGATTCTTTTCAGTTCGTTATATCCCGCGTGATGATGGTATAGGCTCCCCAAATCATCTATGAGAGGTAACACCTTGGCAACGAAGAAGACAGCGAAGAAAGCTGTAAAGAAAGCACCGGCAAAGAGTCGCGCAATTTTGCGAGGGGTAAACAAACTTGCTGCGAAGAAGGCACCGGCAAAGAAAGCCGTAAAGAAAGCTGCGAAGAAGTCTCCTGCGAAGTCACGTATGTTTGAAAACAGCTTGATTGCGAAGAAGAGCGCGAAGAAGGCCGTGAAGAAGGCCCCCACAAAGAAGAAGGCCGTAGTGAGAACGATAACCGGCGGTACCATTACTGGTACTGGTTCTATTACTGGTCCTGTGTCGTTGGCTGCGAAGAAGGCCGTCAAGAAGGCTCCAGCAAAAAAAGTGGCAAAGAAGTCTCCCCTTAAGACGCGATCTACGGTTACTTTAACCGCATATTAAATCGTCTCCAACCCGTGCAATACAGGCAAGCAAAACGCCCGGCAACTCATGACGAGAGCCGGGCGTTTCTGTGTCTCACGCAGCTTCACGCTCTTGAGCTATTGCCGCAACGCTGAGCAACTCTGCTGATAGGCCTGCAAACCACCTCGCTGCAACTGTCCCTGAAGCCCACGATCTATGCCGTTGTAGGACGCATCAAGATGATCATCACGCAGCACACCAAACAACTCTCCGCTGTCCGGAGCTTCCGCTGAGATAAGCGTAATGCCCAGCGTGTCGTCACTTACGGTATTGGTCTGCTGCAGAGCATATTCTGTCTCGCGCTGTTTATTGCACATGCGAACCGTGCCGGTAAGCGTTGGTGAAGACCAGTGAACAAGACTCACTGACGTGTCGACATAAACAACGCGCTGGTCGGACGCGCCGTCCCCAGAAGACATCGTACCGACCCAACTGCCGGTCACCGGATGGATCAACCGGACTCGGCTCACGTACAGATAGCCGGCGAGAACGACAAAGACGCTAGCTGCCATGAGGGCCATGAACACTACGCTCTTCAACAGGCTACCTGCCGTCACCTTGCGGTCTCCGTACTTGGCCACAAACTGCTGTTCCGCTGGCGTGCCGTGCTGCTCGTACCACTTCTTTTCTTCTGGGAGCATCGCTAACCTCTCACTTCGCGAGTGAACATCCTGGCAATGCTATGGATTCGGCTCTTGGTGAATGCAGCAGAATGTCTCCGTTCGAGCTTAGCGCAAGCTGAAAGCTGCTTGCGTGCATGTTTCGTGTTATGCGACTGATGCGGAGGTTTGAACGGGGCTTTCAGCAACCGACACAAGCACGTTACCACCATTTTGCGATGCCTCAAGCACGACAATTAAATGGAAGTTGCCTTCCCTGCGACTGATGAGATGAACACTAAGTAGATTTAGAATTTTTTGCCCCCATTCCTGAAGGTCACGAAAGTCGGCGGGAGGTTGGTTTTTCGGGTCGAGCAGTTGTCGCAGGTTGCCCTTATGCAACGCATCACCGCATCTCCCGTAAAGAATTATCAACTCGCTCTTGGTCAGGAACTCGCGGTCATAGTCGCCCAGATGAATATGTCCCAGGTTGAAGGCAAGTTTTCGTGGTGACGGATAGAAATTTGGATGTAGCTTTTCCAGACGTTTAACAATTTCTCCGGCGTGGTAAGTTTTTTGAAGCGGTGCCGATTTCGTTTCCTCTATGTCGCCATGCGCGACTAGACAGCCGAGGGCGATCAGCTCACAGAGCATGCGAAGCTGTAGAAAACAGTATTCCCGTTGCAGCGGCACGGGCAACGCGTAGCCAGAGTTTGTGAGCGTGTTGATACTGAGGGCACGAACCTTCGCTTCCTCCATGATTGAGGTATACACTTTGGCGGCATCCAGATCGGCTTGCGTTGGCATTGGCAACCCCCTAGATTTTACAACTCTGAATATTGTGTCATTGACCGGGGGCTACCCGAAAAAACCACATCGTCTGGGCGGGTGGCCCAGGTCTCATCTCGTCACAACAAGAGTGGGTGCGCCCATATCTTGCTTCTGAGATGTGGGCGTTTGCAACGGCATGGTCTCTTGCGCGGACACCCATGGGGATAAACCTCCACCGTCTCAGGAACTCCTATTGAGTAATGAAGAAAGCTCGACAATGCCCACTGTTCGAGTTACTCAGCGAGGCCACGTAGATCAGGGGCCCATCATCGTACAACCCACATCTCAAAGGCGAGATGTGGGGCACCCATTTTTGTTCCAATTCAGACCTAGGCCATCGGCCTGATAGATCGCGCTTTCGGCGCTCTAAATCTTCTCTGGATTAGAACCTAGAATTTCACACTTGCCGCGGGATGCTCCCGTATCATCTTGCTCATTTAGCACCGTCGTATCGAGGATAAAGCGGTTTGTAGTGCTCCGAATCGCATTGCGAATCGGAGCAAGCTTTTCAGTTTCAGAATCGCCCTGCTCTGCATAGTAGAAAACCGCAGGTTCAGTTCCACGAATACTCCCGTGTTGAACAATCATTCCAGAGACTTCAAGTCGCACCTGCACCTTCATCCCGCCGTTGCGCGGCCCCCGCTCACCGGTCGAGCGGCAACCATTGAGGCTCTTCGCCCAGCGTGCGGCTATATCGCTTAGAGAACCTTCTTAAGTGAGCCCGGGGTAACGTGGAAATACTCTTCCACTTCGTGACATTTATCTTCGGTGTATGCACCGACCCATACCTTACGCACCACTCCAGATTGATCGATGACGATCGTTTCCGGCGTGCTGTCTAGATGCAGCGCAGAAACCGCTCCGGTCGACGGCTGGTATACCGATTGCAGGGGAAAGCCAGCCGACTTTATGTACGCTTTGAGGCCCTCCCCACTCAGCGAAACACCAATAAAATCAAATTGGTTGTGTTTCAGGTCGAATAGCTTCGTAATGTTCCCCAGGTTCCTTGCGCACCATCCGCACGTCGGTGAATAAATATACAAGACCTTCGCCTTGCCCGATTGAGAACCGTCAACGAAACTAATGTGTTCTGGTTGGTCGTCGAGGCTGAGCGCATCCATCGCGAGAATGCGCGTTCCAGCAATAGAAGGAAGCGATGAAGACGGTTGGCTCTGGATGTTTTGGATGTCCGCGCGCAGCTTGAGAACTTGATGCGCAAGCAAGACGTTCACGGCAATTGATGCTACGAGTAGAACAAGCGTAATGATGTCAAGTTTTTTCGCAAACATTATGGCCCCTTTATAACTGACAACTCAATAGTAAAAAATCAGTTGGCGGTCGGCCTTTCGATATGATCTATCACTACTAGAGATAATGGCACTTTGGAGCGATTGAGCTTAAAGCCTAGACCTTTTAGAGCCACCTGAACCAGAGCAAAGTCATCGGACACGCCTTCTGACTGCAACTCCGAACCAGTTGAATTCTGATCCGGAATCTCTAATGTGAAGTCGTATCTTGCATCCAAGTTCGTTTTATCCCGAATAGGGAGTCCCGAAAACAACGAGAGGAACGAAAGGAGTAGTCTCACCGAGGCATTTTGGAAGGTCCAGCCATGGCTCCCTTCCTTCTCGAAATAAGTTACGGTTCCTCCATCATCCCTCATAATTGCGTCAGGGGGAGGCGTCTCATCTGGCTTTCCAGCGGAGATTTTGAGTCCGCGGTCGATTTCAAGAAAGTAACCATCTACTTCAGACGCGGTGCGATGTGTTTTCAGGTGACAGCGGTCTTCAAGCAGCTTCTCGAACATCGATTGAAGCTCAGGGTTTTCCTCAGAGGATGGTTTTTTTCGTAATTTTTGCCACGCAACTGCATCCTCGAAAGCTATTTTCGCGATGATGTCATACTTCTCATCAAACACCCAAGAAGGCGCGTTTCTGATCCAATTTGGATCGCGCATTCTTACAGGGAAGTACGCGTAGGCGATAGTTCGCCAAAGAGGCATGCCGACAGCCTTATAGCCGTCCATGATAAATCCCGAAGGAGCATCGTCACCATTATTCTTGTGAATAGAAACGACATCAAAATTCAATTCAGACATGTTGGCAATGCTGGACGGGTTTGTTGCTTTCGCAAATGGGTTTCTCGCCTCAGCGCTTTGGCCAATTGCTCGTGACGGTATTGCCAAACAAATCGCGATCAAGCTCGTGAAAATGCATGTCACAACAGTACGCATCGTGCTTTCCTTATGGTCGGTCAAAACTCATACCCCCGAAGAAAGACAATCGGGGCGCCTCGAACCCGCCCCGATTGTTCACTTTCCTTGCGAATTTCGCGGAAAGATTAGCACGCAGTGCAAACACTGGAATTCGGACTAGCTTCTGTGGTACCACAGCATCCGCTAGAGCATTGACCGCTCTTGCTGCAAGCTGCACCTACCGGTTTCTTGGAGTAATCAGGTTGAACTTGGCTGAACGCCGGAAGGACAAGAGTAGCTGCTGATGCGAGAATCACTGTTGAAGCGAATGCGAAAAAATACTTCTTCCTTTGTTCCCTTTCTCTGTTGAAAGTTGAAGAACTAGTTATTGATGAAGCAAAGCTCCACCAGAGACACAGCTTGACACCTTCTACTATCACGCTTCTCTTGACCGGACCGCAATAAATCAATTGCGAAGCGATGTGGGAGTATAGCTCAATCAAGTTCTGGCCGAACATTATGCCTTTAGGTCAATGCGTTGCCCTTAGGCAGAAAAGATACACCGGCGTCTCAGAGGAAAGGCCGGCTCAAGTGTTTTGGTCCCATATAACGCGCGCGGAAGAAGCAAGGGGAAGTTGGACGCAGGTCTGCAAGAATTCGTGTTCATACATCAGCGCACTTGCATTCCTCGTGACGTCGGCATGATCGCATCCGACACGCCTGTCAATACATTGGCACATATGAACAATTTGCGGGGACAAATAGAGCGATACGCTTTGCAAGTCAATTTTTGGGACGTATCTCTTTCGTATCTCACCTGAGATTCAGTCGCTCGGGCAATCTCGCCGACATCCTTGCAAACTATTCATTTTGAAGGGAATATTTGGTAGCGTTACCGGGGCTCGAACCCGGACTCTTCGCCTTGAGAGGGCGACGTGTTAACCAGTTACACCATAACGCCACAGAACGGATGAGGAATCCGTTGCGACTTCCAAAGTATAGCAGACCGAAGCGGAAATAAGCTCCTTGACTGCGCTTCAAAACGACACGGCCTCGTCATAGACCAGACTGATCCCAGGCAGCAGATTCCCTGCGGGAATGACAACCAGAAAAGCAAGGACAACGGCATAAACCGAAACCGCTACAGCCCGAGCTTCTTGACCTCGTCGTTGTAGTACTTGCGGTACAGGATGTCCCACTCCTGCGAGCCTTCGACGATGATCTTGCGCTGCGAAGAGATCTTCTGGCGCGCAGCAGCATCGAGCTTCGTTTCGTCCGTCAGCAGCTTCTCGAGTATTTTGCGGGCCTCCTGGCGGATCGTGTTGCGATCCTCCAGAAAATCGACTTCGTCGATCTCGGCCAGCGTGTCGGCGACCGTGTGGGCGAGTTTGTTGAGCTTGTCGCGGCTGATTCTCATAGCACCGCCTTGTACTTGCGGGCGAGCTCGTTCTTCACCTTCTTGAACATCTCGGGGTAGCTGGCTCCGGTCTTGTGCATGTCGTCCTGGAACGCTTCGAGGATGACGCGGACCTCATCGTTGATGCGGTCTTCCAGCGAAAGCTCGTCGATGAGGCCGGCGGTGACGCGTTCGTCGACGATGGCCGGCTTCTCGGTCTTGATCATCTTCGCCGCGACGAGATGCTTATTCGTCTGCCGGGCGAGATAGCCTACATAGTCCTTGGAAAAAATCATGGTCTCCAAAAGGTTAGCACGGTGAAATGGTTGAGTCAGCAGGTCTTTGCACTCCAGCCAATTCTTCCCGCCGGTAGCGCACGAGCCTCCCGCATCTGCGAGAATGGCCTTTATGCATTTGGACGACCTTTCTTCAGTAAAAGACGATATGGTGGCCTTCATCGCCGGGCATGGCATGAGGCGCATGAACAGTTACGTGCCCGAAGATGTGCCCACTGTCATCTTCGAAGAGGATGATAGCGACGGCTGGAAAGACTTCGTCGAACACGCCAAGTCCGCCAACGCCCCCTTCCTGACGATGAGTGAAGTGGTCCTCGAGCCGGAAGACGTCGCGACGCTGATCGGCCAGGTACGCGATCACAACTACCCCGACCACGATGCCGTTGAGCTCGAAGAGGCCCAGGAACTGACCCAGCACGTCGGCAAGACCGGCTACCTGCAGCTTGGTTTCTCGCATGGCGGCGTCATGTATCTCTACGAGACCGCAACCGAGTGGTACGACACCTTCCAGGAACTCATGGAGACCGTCACGGACCTCGGCCAGATCATCGTCGACGACACCGACGAAGACTGAGGCTCGCGTGAACGAACAACCTGTCGTTCAGGAGCCCCAATGGCACCTTGCAGGCAAGACTTCCGAGGCCGCCGGGCAACTGGAACGCGAGCTGGCTCTTCCTCCCTCGATAGCCTGCCTGCTGGTCTGCCGGGGAGTTGAGACCGTCGCTGCGGCGAAGGCATTTCTCCATCCCTCGCTCGACCAGTTGCACGATCCGTACAAAATGCTTGGCATGGACAAGGCGGTTGCCCGCCTTCGTGCGGCACTGCTCGCGCAGGAGCCCGTGCTCATCTATGGCGACTACGACGTCGACGGTACCGTCGCTACCGTGCTGCTGAAAACCGCGGCGGAGCGAGCGGCAGCGGCGATGGGCGTCTCTGCCGACATTCGCTATCACATTCCGCACCGCATTCGCGAAGGCTACGGAATGCAGGAGTTGCGCATCGAGGCGGCGGCAGCTGAAGGAGTGCGCCTCGTCGTCAGCGTCGACACCGGAATTCGGGCCTTTGCAGCGGCGGAAGAGGCCGAACGGGTTGGCTTGGACCTGATCGTTACCGACCACCACCTGCCGGACGGAGTAGAAGGCATTCCACGCGCCGTTGCGGTCCTCAACCCCAATCAGCCGGGCTGCGAATACCCCTACAAAGAGCTCTGCGGAGCGGCTGTCGCGTTCAAGCTGGCGCAGGCATTGCTTGAAAGCTCGGTGCAGGACGACGGCGAACGCAGCCGTCTGCGCGAAAAGACGCTGCCCTCGTTCCTGAAACTGCTGGCCATCGCCACCATCGCCGACGCTGTCCCCCTGAAGGGCGAGAACCGGGTCATCACGGCGCTGGGACTGCGAGAGCTGCAGCGGCCGTCGCAGGCAGGGCTCAAAGCCCTTATGGAGTTGGCCCAGATCGATACCTCCCACGCCATCTCCTCGACCGACATCGGCTTCCGGCTTGCTCCCCGCATCAACGCGGCAGGACGTATGGACATCGCCAGCGATGTGGTGGAGATGTTTCTGGCGAAGGATCCAGGAGTGGCGCGTACGCTCGCCGAAAAACTGCACCGCCTGAACGAAGAACGCCGGGCGACCGAGGCTGAAGCCCTGCGCGAGATCGAAGCACGGCTGGCCGAGATGGTTGCATCCCCCGCGGGCCTCGCGGCCTGCCTGGTGCTGGATGATCCCGCGTGGCATCGCGGGGTGATTGGGATTCTGGCCTCCCGTGTCGTCGAACGCACCGGCAGGCCAGCCCTGGTGCTCGCCCATGAAGACGGCCAGGCCTACGGTTCTGGCCGGTCTATCGCGGGATTTCACCTGCTTGACGCCCTCACCAGCGTAGATGCCGAGCAGGATACCCGGCTCTTTACTCGCTTCGGAGGCCACGCCCATGCGGTAGGTTTCTCTCTGCCCTCCGAACAAGTCGGCGAACTGCGCGACCGCATGGTGCGGTACGCAGCCTCCAGGGGTACGGCAGACGGTGGGATAGCGACTCTGGACTGCGACGTTGACCTCAGGCTCAGTGAGATTACGCCGGATTTTCTGGCTACCCTCGAACAGCTTGGGCCTTTCGGCAACGGAAACGCCGAGCCGCTCTTCGTGAGCCGAGGCGTGCGGCTGGCTACGGCGCTCAAGGTCGTGAAGGAGCGGCACCTTCGATTGAGCGTCGAAGACACCGCTGATGGCGCGCGCTTTGGCGGCATGGCGTGGGGTCGGCGCACCGATTGGGCCGCTCGCGCACGCGAGGAAAACTGGTCGCAAGGCGATCTTCTCGACCTGGCCTACCGCCTCCGCCGCAACTGGCATCCTGATTTCGGCGGATGGGAACTTGAAGTAGTCGCGATGCGTTCGATTGCATCCAACGAACCAGTCGAATCAACATAAACATCTGCATGTAAAAGTTTTGCTTCAACTTGGAGGGTTGAGCGTCTTATATACTGGCGCTTTGCTTATGGCACAACGAGAGTCTGGTCAAACACGCGGTTGGGTATGGGGCATCGCAACGCTTGTCGTGTGCGCTTTGCTCTTTTGGGCAGTCCGTGTAGCCTTCCGCGAAACGATAACTGTGAATACGGCAACGGTGGGATATCAGGACATTTTGAACTCTGTCCCGGCAAATGGCATCGTCCAGCCTATAGACGATTTTCAAGCCCATGCTCCTACCGCTGGCACCGTCGAAAAACTTTTTGTCGATCCTAGCCAAAAGGTCCGAGTCGGGCAGGAACTCGTCCGAATGGACGACAGCGAAGCCCGCAAGGGTGTCGTAGCAGCCCAGGCAGCGCTGCAGTCGAGCGAGGCTGCGCTGAAGAACCTGCAAAACGGCGGCACACACTCAGAACTCCAGACCCAAAACTCCGATCTGGACGCCGCGCAACTTCAGGAACGGCAAAACGCCACTTCGATGGAATCGATTCAGGCCCTACAGGCGAAGGGTGCGGCATCGGCCAATGAAGTAGCAACGGCCAAACAGCGTCTGACCGAAGCACAGGCCCATGTTGCGACTTTACAGGCACACCATACCAGCCCCTATGGCCCCACCGACCTTGCTACCGCACAGGCACAGGTGGCCCAGGCTCGCTCCTCTCTCCTAGCCGCACAGAGTGCCCTTGCGAGTGTCGATATCCACTCGCCCATAGCCGGCACGGTGTACTACATTCCTATCTCCCAGTACGACTTTGTGGCAGGTGGCGACACCCTGCTGGATGTTGCAGACCTGTCGCGGATCCAGATCCAGGGTTACTTCGATGAGCCTGAGGTCGGCAAGCTGGCCGTTAACCAGCCCGTATCCATTGCCTGGGAAGCCAAGCCCAATCATTTTTGGCATGGACACATCTCACAAACGCCAACGACCATCATCAAATATGGGACACGTTATGTCGGCGAGTGCATTATCACGGTCGATGACGCCAACGGCGATTTGCTGCCCAATACCAATGTCACGGTCAAAGTCACAACGCAGCAGCGAATACATGTCTTGAGTGTGCCTCGCGAGGCACTGCATACCGATGGACCAGATAACTTTGTCTACAAGATCGTCAATGGACGCCTGCACAGAACCCCCGTTCAGCTTGGGGCAGGACTGAACCTGATAAGCGCTGAAATCACAGGCGGCCTGGCAGAGGGCGATACCGTGGTCCTCGGCGCAACCACGGAAGCCGACCTGAGTGATGGGCTCGCAGTAAAAGCAAAGGCGCAGAGGTAGATGGGACGGAAAGATATCCAGGGACTTGGGGTACGCGGGCTTTTGGTGGCTGGAATACTTTCCGCATCAGTGCTTCCCTGCTTCTCTGCCGATACTGCAACCAACCAACGGGCGGCCAGCGAACGGGCTCTTATGCAAGGACGGGTAGATGAGGCGATTGCTGGTCTGCGACCCATCGTGGCAGCTAATCCGCAGGATGGCCAGGCGCACCTGCTTTTATGCCGCGCCTTCTATGCCGAAGAGTTGCCCGATCCCGCCGTATCCGAATGCGAAACGGCTCTGATCTCTCTGGATAAAAGCAGTGCGGCGCAGGACTGGATGGGCCGTGCCTACGGCATAAAGGCCAACCACTCCGGGCCCATCGCAGGCTACAAACTGGCCAGCAAGGTCAGGATTGCGTTTGAAGCAGCCGTCAACCTCGATCCCGGAAACGGCGATGCCGTGGACGATCTCAGCGAGTACTACGTGGGAGCGCCGGCGATCGTGGGAGGAGGGCTCGACAAGGCACTGGCTCTGGCCTCCCGTGTGGAAGCGCAGCTTCCCAAACAAGCCCATCGTACCCGTGCTCTCGCTGCCGAAAAGAGCAAAGACTACGCTACCGCCGAGCGCGAGTTTCAGGCTGCGGTCAGTGCCGGTGGACATCCCGACGCGTGGACAGACCTTGGCAACTACTATGCGCGGCGTAATGACAAAGGCAAAGCAGTCGACACGCTGCGCCACGCCCTTAACGCCGACCGGACACACGACGCTTCGCTGTTGGATGTCGCCAGCATCCTGTTCGACATGCGTATTGAGCCGAAGCTGACCGAACAGACACTGCGCGACTATCTGTCCTCCAATGCCAGGAGCGATGCGGCGCCGGTCTTCAAAGCACATCTGCTGCTGGGACAGCTATTGCAGAGTCAGGGTGACAAGGCAGGCGCTCGCGATGAGTTCGCCCGCGCCCTTGCGCTGGCGCATGAGTATGTTCCTGCGCAAAAGGCTATGCAGCAACTTTAGAGTGGCCACAGTCACCTATGCAGGAGAGAGCTTTGCGGAAGAGAACGATGCGAGGGTTGTGGTCGAAAGCGGCGGGTGCCGGATTGGCAATGAGCCTGTGCGCCGGCGCCTCCGCGCAGATGTCGTTGACCTCAGCCGTGGATCTTGCGCTGCGCAGCAGTCCCAAAGTTCAGGCGGCACAGGCTGATGTCGATAAGGCGCACGCCGCGCTGGCTCAGGCCCACGACGCCTATATCCCCAGCATCGTCGCTGACGGCGGCTACGGAAATGGTCTAGGCCCACCATCAGGCCTTCCAACGGTCTTTAGTCTCTCCAGCCAGTCCCTGCTCTTCAACTTCTCCCAACAGGACAATGTTCGTGCTGCGGCGTCGGGCTTGCAGGCCGCAAACCTCGCTGTAAAAGAGGTCCGCAACCAGATAGCCGAGGATGTCGCGATCACCTATCTCGATCTCGACAATGCCCAACAGCGACAGGCGGCTATGAATCAGGAGTACGAGATTGCGACGCACCTCGTCGGGATTGTTCAGGATCGTCTTGCCGTAGGGCAGGACACACAGTTGGAGTCTCTCCGTGCCCAGCGAACCGTTCTCTTGATACGTCAGGAGAAACGGCATACGGATAATGAGATCGCGACACTCTCCGACCATCTTTCGCGTCTCGTTGGCCTCCCTGGAAACCAGTTGACGGCTATCTCTGTCTCGATTCCCGCAATGCCTGCGATCAGTAGCTTCACGGACAACGGCCCTGACAGCTTCGGAATCCAGTCGGCCTTCCTGAACGCCAAAAGCAAGCAGGAAGTCGCCTTTGGCGAATCTCGTTACCGGTTTCGCCCGCAGCTGAGCTTGGGAGCCAACTACAGCTATCTCGACACCAGCGAACACGACTTTCTTACGTACTATCCAACCTTCAAAGGGAAAAGCAGCAACGACGCCTCGGTCTATATCCAGATACAGGTCCCTATCTTCGACCGGGCCCATGATGATCATGCGCGAGAGTCCGAGGCTGAAGCCCGTCGCGCCCGCTTCGAAGCCGAAAATCAACGCAATCAGTTTCTCGAGGGCCGCCTGAAACTCCGGCGTAGCCTCGACGAGCTATCGGACAGCTATGCGCTTGCCGGGATTGATCGTGATATCGCACAGGAACAACTCGACTCCACCCTGGTTCAACTCCGCGCCAATGCTGGGGATCCGAATAAGCCGCAACTGACCCCCAAGGACGAGCAAAATGCCCGGCTGCAGGAGCGTCAAAAGTTCATCGACCTTCTGGACACCCAGGTGCAACTGAGCCGGGCACAGATTAATCTCATGCGCCAGACCGGCCAACTGGACGGCTGGTTGAAGACCGTTCCCTCGCCACCGCCCAGCGCTACCCTAACGCCCGCCCCTCGCTAACTAGGGTTGAATGGGGTGCAAACGACATAAAGTCACTGCCACCCGGTAATGCCTTGGCCGCGATAACGTCGATAAACGCCCAAGCTAAACGAATATCGCTCAACTTCTCTGGCCTTCACGACTTCCGCCCCATCCTGTCGAAGCGAAATTCCGACTTTACGGCATTCTTCAACAGTAGATTGACCCCGTAACGCCCCGCGAGTGGCGAAGATCGCAACTGCATCGTAAGGTTATGCAGGAGAGAATTTTGCGGACGAGGGCGATACGAGTGCAATGGTCGAAAACAGCGGGTATCGGATTGCTGGCGGCCTTTTGCGCCTGTGCGTCTGCACAGATCTCGCTGACGTCCGCTGTAGATCTTGCCCTGCGCAATAATCCCAAGGTTCTGGCGGCTCAGGCGAGTCTCGACAAAGCCAAAGCTGCCCTCTCGCAGGCCCACGATGCCTATATCCCCAGTGCCGGCGTCGCTGGTGGCTATGGCGGATCTACGGGTGTTCCCCTCAATGTCCCGGTTGTCTTCAGCATCTCCAGCCAGTCGCTGGTCTTCAACTTCTCCCAGCCAGACTATGTTCGTGCCGCGGCCGCCGGAGTGCAGTCCGCTACACTCGCTTTACAGGATGCCCGGGACCAGATCGCAGAAGACGTAGTTGTCACGTATCTCAGCCTGGATAATGCCCAGCAGCGCCAGGCTGCCATGCAGCAGGAGTACGCGTTTGCGACGCGTCTTCTCAGAATCGTTCAGGATCGTCTCGCCGCCGGCCAGGACTCCCAGGTCGAGTTTCTCGGGGCCCGCCTGACCGCCGATCAGATTCGCGCCGCGCAGCTTCAAGCGGACGACGAGATCGTTACCCTCTCCGACCATCTCTCCCGCCTTACCGGTCTGCCCGAACATACCTTGACCGCCGTCTCCAGCTCGATCCCCGCGCTGCCATCCCTCGATTCGCTCCCAGGCAATGCCCCCGACAGCGTTGGCATCCAGGCTGCCTTCGCCAGTGCCAAGAGCAAGCAGGAGATCGCCTTTGGTGACGCCCGATATCGGCTTCATCCGGTGTTCAGTTTCGATGCCAACTACAGCCGCATCAGCACCAGCCATACCAACTACCCGCTGTACTACCCTGGCTTTCAAGGGAACAAGCATCTTAGCGATAATGCCCTCTCTGCAGGGGTTAGCATTCAAATTCCCCTATTTGACCGTGGCCATCAGGACAAAGCGCACGAATCAGCCGCAGAGGCCACCCGTGCCCGTTTTGAGGCGGAAGAGCAGCGCAATCAGTTTTTCGAGGGACAGCTGAAACTTCGCCACAGCATCGACGAGCTGCAGGCGAACAGCAAAGTTGCCGAAGACTATCGCGATATTGCCCAGGCAAAGCTCGAGGCGGTCATGGTCCAACTGGGCGCCAATGCCGGGGACCCGAATAAACCGCAATTGACGCCCAAAGACGAACAAAACGCCCGTTTGCAGGAGCGCCAAAGGTTCGTAGAGCTCCTCAATATGCAGTTTCAGCTTAGCCAGGCCCAGGTTAATCTCATGCGCCAGACCGGACAGCTGGATCCATGGCTGAAAGCCGCCGCCACACAACCTGCGGCCACCTCGATAACGCCCCTCCCCCACTGAGTACTGGATGCATTTTTTAGCCCTGGCGCAGCACCACACGTGGTGCAGGCCCCAATACCTGTCAGGGCGGCGTCCAGGTTAACAAAGTGGTAAAATTGACCCTATTGATATGCCACTGAAAACCCTACTCCTGAACCCGCCTTCTTTTGAAAATTTTGATGGTGGAGCCAGTTCCCGCTGGCCTGCTACTCGCGAGATCGAATCCTACTGGTACCCGGTCTGGCTGGCTTATCCGGCGGGCATGCTGGAAGGATCGAAGCTGCTGGACGCGCCCCCGCACCACGTCTCCGCCGAGCAGACCATCGAAATCGCGAAGGACTTCGAGTTCCTCGTACTCTTTACCTCGACCGTCGGCTGGGCCGGCGATCATGGATTGGCTCGCGCCATCAAGCAGGCAAATCCGACGATCAAGATCTGCTTCGTCGGCCCCCCGGTGACCACCGACCCGGATCGCGCCCTGAATGAGTGCGAAGTCCTCGACTTCGTCTGCCGCCGCGAGTTCGACTTTTCGGTGGTGGAGTTTGCCAACGGCAAGCCGCGGAACGAGATTCTGGGCATCAGCTATAAGGACGCCGATGGCGTCATCCAACACACCGCGGATCGCCCGCAGGTCGAAGACCTCGACGCGATGCCCTGGGCGACGAAGATCTATGCGCGCGACATGGATGTGACACGCTACAACGTGCCCTTCCTGCTGCACCCGTATATCTCGCTCTATTCGACGCGCGGCTGCCCGGCGCAGTGCACCTTCTGCCTGTGGCCCCAGACGCTTTCGGGCCATGCCTGGCGCAAGCGGTCTACCGACGACGTGGCCGCCGAGATGGCCTGGGCGAAGCAGAACTTCCCCGACGTCAAGGAGTTCTTCTTCGATGACGACACCTTCAACATCCAAAAGGTTCGTACCATCGAGCTTTGCGAGAAGCTGAAGCCGCTCGGCATTACCTGGAGCTGCACCTCGCGCGTTACGACCGACCGCGACACCCTCAAGGCCATGAAGGAAGCGGGCTGCCGCCTGCTGATCGTCGGCTTTGAGTCGGGCGATCCGCAGATCCTGAAGAACATCAAGAAGGGTGCGACCGTCGAACGTGCGCGCGACTTCGTGAAGGATTGCCATGATCTTGGGCTGATCATCCATGCCGACTTTATTCTCGGCCTTCCGGGTGAGACCAAGGAGTCGATCTGGAACACGATCAACTTCGCGAAGCAGTTGGATTGCGAGACGATTCAGGTTTCAGTTGCCCATGCCTACCCTGGCACGGAGTTCTACGACTACGCCAAGCGCAACGACTTCATCACCAACGAGAACATGGAAGACGGCGGCGGCCACCAGATGGCGCACATCGAGTACCCCGGTCTCCCGACCGAGTACGTGATGGAGATGGTGCACAAGTTCTACGACGAGTACTACTTCCGTCCGAAGGCCGCGTTCCGCGTGGTCTGGAAGGCGATCGTCAACCGCGACGTCCCACGTCTTTACGTCGAGGCCAAGAGCTTTATGAAGCTGCGTGCGCAGCGCAATAAAGCAGCCCGCGCCAAGAAGGAAGAAAACGCTCTGAAGCAGCAGGAGAGCGTGAGCATGAACGCCTAGCCTTACCGCTTAGCTTCGTGCGATTGGAAGCATAGAACGGCCGGCGATTCTTACCGGCCGTTTCCTTTTGTGACTGGAGTTGAAGTTGAATAAACACACGCTGACGCCAGGACGGTACCTTGTGCTGCTGTGCGTGATGCTGACGGCGAGCGTCGGCGATACGTTTCTTTCGCATGGCATGAGCCAGGTCGGGAAGGTGGATATGCATCACCTTGGGCTGCTCTTCGTGGCGCTGAAGAATGTGTGGGTCATCAGTGGGATCGTGCTGTTGATCGGCTTTTTTGCCAGCTACCTTTCAGCCCTGAGTTGGGCAGACCTTACCTTCGTAATGCCTGCTACCGCATTTGGATATGTGATCGTTGCGCTGCTGAGCCGGTTCTGGCTGCATGAACACCTTTCAATCTGGCGCTGTCTCGGTATTGGCATGATCGTGTGCGCGGTGGGCTTTGTTGCGAATGGGCCGTCGAGGACTGAACACTCTCTGGAAGTGATGGATTCGGGGGTGGGCCGATGATCGCGAATGCGTCACTGCATGCGTGGTTTGCGATCTTTGGCGTAGCCGCACTGGCCGTTATGGGCGAGGTACTGACCGCCGGAGCGATGCGGCGTATCGGCGATCTGGACGACATACGTGCCGTAAGCGGCCTGCCAGGCGCGATTAAGGCCGTGCTGAGTAGCCCGATGTTCGTCATAGGCGCTCTAGCCATGGCGCTGAACTTCTTCATGATGCTCTATGCGCTGAGCCTCGCGGATGTGTCGCTTGTAGCTCCGGCTACGGCCTCGCTGACCTATATCGGCAATGCGATTGCGGCGAAGCTTTTTCTGCGGGAAAACGTGGACCGGCGACGCTGGCTGGCGGCGGTGTTTGTCGTGATTGGCGTTGCCTTGTTGGCCCACTGATCGTATTCTGGCAGGCATGAAGCTGGAGCAGCGACTAACGGCAGCGCAACTTGCCGCGATGACGGTTGCAGGCTCGCTCTTGCTGTATGCGGGCGTCTGGCAGATCGCTCTCCCTTACCACCTACATATTAGGCCAGATCATGGTGGGGGGGATTTCTTGTGGGCCGCGAGGTTTGTGATCGCATGCTACATTCTCCCTCTCGCATTGGGAGGCTGGATGATGTATGACGGACTTGCAGCGTTCCGGCGTGGCGTCGAGGATACGATTTGGAGCGAGCCTTCGCTAGCGAAGCTTCGCGCACAGGTGAATCGCGGAATCTGGAGCGCAATTGCCTATTTAACGTTCGCGGCAGTGATCGGAATGATCTTCTTCGATCTCTTTAGCCGATTCGGGAGAGGGCATCACGGAGGTTCGCCCGTAGGAGCGATGGCTTACTTTTCCGGCTCACCACTCACCTGCCTTATGACCCTACGAAAGGTGCTTCAACCAAAGCGCGTCAGAGAACCTCGCGTCTGGCCTGGTGATGTTAAGCCGCTGGTCTCCGAACACTGGGGCGAGGGTAGTGCCTCACACCAAAGCTCTTAGAACCTGTTTAAAAGCTGTCGCGGCGCTATTGCCCATGATTGTAGCGCCTCAGACTTTTGTGATGACTCCTTGGTATTCTTCGCCGCTACGAACGAAAAGCGGTCGCTCACGCGACACCCCACCCTTTGCCATTGAATATCTTGCGACTCCAAAATATTGTGCAGCAAAGGATGGGGCACCCGATTGTCGCTTGTCCTTCCGCCCTATCGCGATGCAGATATCCGCATCAACCCGCTAGCCGGTAAATCTGGCGTAAGAAAGCCTGCAGCATTCCCCTTCGCTTTCGCTATAGCGTCAGCAGCAAGTCTCCCACTGCGAACCGCACCCTCCATCGTCGAAGGCCAACCAGTCCTCGTCCAATCGCCCGCAAGGTAGAGGCCATTCCCCGCTACATCAACAGAAGGACGAAAACGATCCAACCCGGGCGTAACGGAGAACGTCGCGCGAGCTTCTTTCAGAATGCCTGCCTTGAGCACCTGGGCTTCGCGCGCTGCGGGGAAGAATCTGCCAAGCTCTTCCAAGGCAGAAGACACAATCTGTTCGCGGGTCTGCTGCAGCTCCGCAAACGATCCGCTGATGACCAGTTCCAGATACTGCCCTGGTCCCTTCTCCGCTTCGGGCTCGTCGCGGCGAATGCGTGTCTTGTTGAATACCCACTGAATGCGCGTGTCGAGAAAAGCCGCATGATCCAACGGAGTAATCTCACGATCGAACCACAGGTGGATCGTTGTGATGGGCGCGTGGGAGAACTGCTCCATATTCGACACAACCCTCGTCACGGCATCGTTCTTTTCAGGAAGCGTCTGCAGCAGACGTGCGGTCTGTTCAAACGGCAGCGCCAGCAGAAGTTGAGGCGCACGAAAGAGCGAGCCGTCCGAGGCGATCGCCTGCCAGAGGCCGTCTGCCTGCTCGAGGCGATCGATGCTCGTACGCAGGTGCAGCGCAGTTCCCTGCTGTTCTGCCAGACGCGCTACAGATTCATAGAACTCCGACATCGGCTGTGTTGGAATGCCGAGCCGTCCGCCTTCGGCAGACTTCAGAAACGACTCATGGAAGACCTGGCCCGCATAGCGCGTCGAGCAGCGCTCAAAGCTATCATTGAGCGCACCGACGATGACCGGCTCCCAGAAGTGCCGGATCGCGCGCGCTGTCTGCTTTGTCCGCTTGAGCCACGCGGAAAACGGCTCGTCATCCGACTGCGGATAGCCACGCATGAACTCGAGCAGCCCAAGCGCGATGCGCGACTTGTCGGCGAGTGAGAGCATCGAGGCGCCCAGAAAGCTGAGCGAGGAGTGTCCAGGCGCCGGAAGCCACGAAGGCCCGATATCGCTGCGGCGAGTCGCTCTGCCGGCCTGCTCCGGCTCGAGAAAGGTGATCCGGTCGTACCAGCGAATGTGCCGGTCAGCCCCGGAGAGCTTGCACAGGTCGATGAGATTCGTACAGCAGCCAAGCAGTACATGCTGTGAATCGATGACCTCCGCCAGCGCCGGGTGCGGGTACGAGTAGGCGCGGCCGCCGACATAAGGCTTGCGTTCCAGCAGAGCCACCTGCGCCCCCACGCCGGAGAGCGCGACGGCAGCGGCGAGGCCCGAGAGCCCGGCACCGACAATCAACACATCCGATTGTGCTGCGGTACTCATGCGAAGAGGCGAGTCCTCAAGGATTGCAGAAGGCCGACAAACAAGATCGCGAGCTTTCGCGAGGTCGGCACCGACACGCGTCCGCGAAAGACCGCGGCAGGATCGGTGGCAATGAGGTTGAGCAGTCCACGGTAGATCCGCACCAGAACCCGCATCGCGGCGCGCGAGTCCGGATCGAGCAGTGGAATCAGTTCGTCGGCGCTGCGATAGAGCGTCTGCGCATGCTTCTCAAGGCCGCGCAGTAACGCAATGTCCGCCTTTTGGGCGGTCGCGCCTTCCGTGAGGGCCCACAGATGGGCGGGCTCGACACCATGCTCACTCAGTAGATCGGCGGAAAGATAGATGCGTCCACGCTCTACATCCTCGCGCACATCACGCAGGATGTTCGTAAGCTGAAACGCAACGCCGGTATCGACTGCCAGCTGTTCGGCACGGCGATCTTTATAGCCAAAGATGCGAATGCAGACGAGCCCGACTACCGAGGCTACGAGGTAGCAGTAGTGATGCAGCGCGGCAAAGTTTTCGTAGACCTGCACCGTGTGATCAAAACACTGGCGGTCCTGCACGGTAATCGTGGTAACACCCTCTGGGTGCGGGTTGAGGTCGAGAGTTGTTCCAGCGACAAGCTGTTCCAGCAGATCGTCGGGAATCTCAAAACGTTGCTGCGCGTCTTTGAGGGCGAGGAAGACAGGATCGTTGGTCGATGAGGTGCGCGACTCTCGCCACACAGCCGTCCAGGCGGCCATCGCCTCACGGCGAGCCTCGAGCGAGAGCGACTCATCGTCTGCGAGGTCATCGGCCTTGCGCATGAAGGCATAGACCGCGCACATGGCGTCGGACTTGTGCTGCGGCAGAACACGAAATGCGTAATAGAAGTTCTTCGCCTCGCGTTTGGCTATGGCGCGGCATTCCGCATAGGCTGCGGTGATCTCTACGGTGCTCACTTACTTAACTCCTGGGCCGGTTTACGCGCGGGCCGCAGGATTGCTCCAGCTTTTCCGAGCAACGCCCCCCCCAGCAACTGCAGCTTCGCGGACTTGGTAACGACCGGGCGAGAACGCAGCGTGTCATAGCCCTGTGCAGCAATGGCGTCCAGAATGGCATGGCCACCCTTGGCGAATAGCGACAGCGTTGCGGCAAGATCGCGATCCACCAGATCCACAATGCGTTCCCCCACCAACAGTCGCGCCCGCACATCATCGACAAGAAACTTCATCATCGCCAGGAAGTTCGTATCGAAGCGGCGAGCATGAATCTGCTCGTCCGTTACGCCAAAGCGCTGCATGACATCCGCAGGCAGATAACGGCGTCCGCGTGCGTCGTCTTCCACGACATCCTGGTAAAAGTTCGCCAGCTGCAAGCCCGTGCAGATGTCGTCGGACAACGCGAAAAGCTCTTCCGAATGATAGCCACTCACGAGAAGCACCAATCGCCCAACCGGGTTCGCCGAGTAACGCGAATACTCCTCAAGACTTGCGATCGACTCGTGATGCGTGTGGATCTGGTCGTGCTCGAAGGCCGAGATGAGATCGTCAAATGGCTGGATGGGCAACGAACGCTGCTGGATGGACGGCTGTAACGCAACGTAGACCGGATGCTTCGAATTTTCGGGATGCGAAAAGCACTGATGCAGCATCGCGCGCCACTCGGCAAGCAGACGCGTTGCCGTTGCGGTGTCCGCGACCTCATCGCCCAGATCGTCCGACGTGCGGCAGAAGGCATAGACACTGTGAAAGTGCGGCCGCAAAGCTGCCGGGAGAAAGAACGTCGCGACGTGGAAGTTCTCGTAGTGCGTCGTCGCGAGATGTTTGCACCACTCCTGTGCCTCTGCCAGCGAGGGACGGGTTGCAGGTGTGAGGTAGAGAGGAGGCGCTCCAAGGAGCGAATCTTCAAACCAGCTCTCCGGTGAAAAAGCCGCTGCTGCACTCATTAAAGGCCCACTTTCTCTGCATAAGCGAACTCTGGATGCAGTTCCTCTGTCCGGCGGCCGGGAAAGATCGCCGTCTTGATCTCAGGCACAATACCCTCGGCCGGCCGCACTAACATGCGAGCGAAGACCTCAGGAACCTCATCGAGGGTAGCTGTACCTGTAAGAAAATCCTGACACTGAAAACGCCCTGAACACAGCAGATCAAACGCGGCTCGCGCTGTCGAGGGCGTGTGATGAAAACTCGCCTTGAGGGTGAGATCGGAGTAGTGCAGCAGGTTGGTATCGAACTGCACCGAGGTGCCTGCCGGGGGCCCGCCAAACAAGTTGATAAGGCCACCCTTGCGCGCCATATGCACGGCCCACTGCCAGGTCTCCGGCGTGGCGACAGCTTCGATCACAACGTCCGCGCCGCGGCCCTCAGGAGTGAGCGCGCGAGCTGCAGCAATGGGGTCTATGACATCGCCGATCCGCAGTACCTGTTCCGCTCCAAACCGGCGCGCCGTGCCCACCTGATCCGACCGCTTAACCACCGCAATAACGTGCAGGTCCATCAATGAAGCGGCATGGATAAAGAGGAGGCCAATGGGCCCAGCCCCCAGCACAATAACCGTCTGCCCAGCCTTTACCTGGGACTCCTCCAGCCCTCGGATCACGCACGCCAGCGGTTCGGTAAGCGCGGCATGCTCGAACGGCATCGCCTCAGGAAGCCTCAGGGTATTCTTCGCGGCAATACGCGCTGGAATGTTGATGAGCTCGGCGTAGGCTCCATTGTTAAACAACAAATCGTCGCAAAGACTCTGCTGGCCCTGTTTGCAGAAGAAGCATTCGTCACAGGGCGCGGAGTTCAGCGGAACCACACGATCACCAGGAGCGAAGGCCGTAACGCCTTTGCCCACTTTGACGACCGTCCCCGCCACCTCATGCCCGAAGAGGCGATTAAGGGTCAGCATCTTCGCGTGGTATCCACGGCGAAACACCTTGAGATCCGTGCCGCAAGTCAGCGCGGCTTCTACACGTAACACCAGTTCGCCAGGACCCGCCACGGGCACAGGAACACGCTCCACCCGGAGATCTTCCCTGGCATGCAGCACAGCGGCTTTCATCGTCTTGGCCATCACACACTATTTTCTCATTTAAAAGGAAATCCTTAATGCAGAGGCCATCGCGGGGTCCCAGATGGGACCAATGGGCGGCCACCGCCTAAAAAGGGGCTTTCCCCGAGCTGGAGATGTGATGCTCGTGCGGCATGTAATGCATCTGATAATCTGAGCCACAGCGAACCGCATGAAACTTGTCTCCCCAGGAGCCTTCGCGAAGAACATCGTTGCCTCGGTGCAGGAGTATTCCTTGCTGTCCGGGCGCGCGATCGGCAACATCTTCTCGAACCCGCGTTATATCGCCGATACCTTCACGCAGATGGACTCCATCGGCGTTGGGTCGCTGCCTATCGTCGTTCTGACCGGCTTTTTTACAGGCTGCGTTCTGGCCCTGCAGGCCGCCGTTTCGCTGAAAGAGTTTGGCGCTATCAATATGACCGGGAAGCTGGTCGCGCTTTCGATGGTCAAAGAGCTTGGCCCCGTGCTGACAGGGCTGATGGTATCCGGCCGCAACGCCTCCGGCATGGCGAGCGAGCTGGGATCGATGAAAGTTACCGAGCAGATCGACGCCATGCGGGCGCTGGGTACCGACCCCATTCGCAAGCTGGTTACGCCGCGCCTCGTAGCGACGGTCTTTATGCTCTTCTTCCTGACCATCATCTCGGACGCCTGCGGCACAGGCGGCGGAGCGTTGGTCGCCGTAGTTCTGTTACGCCTCAATGGGCCGGCCTTCTTCCATACGGCCTATATGTCGCTGGTCGGGGGCGACATCGTGGAGGGTCTGGTGAAGCCGCTGTTTTCGGGCTTCATCATCGCGACCATTGGCTGCTATTACGGTTTGCGGACCACGGGAGGCACGCAAGGCGTCGGCAAGGCCACGACCCAGGCAGTCGTCGCCTCTTCGGTCCTCATCATTCTCGTCGACTTCCTTGTAACACAGCTCATGATCGGGATCTTCGGGAGATAACGGCGATGCCCCTCTCCAGCCCTGAAATCGCCGCTTCCCCCTCGCTGGAGATGCCGCCGGGTGCGGCGGTCGTCGAGTTCAAGAACGTCTCCATCGGCTTTGACGAGAATCAAGTTCTTCGCGACATCTCGTTCCGTGTCGAACGAGGCGAAACTCGCATCATCCTTGGGCCGGCCGGCGGCGGAAAAAGTACGCTATTGAAGCTCGCCAATGGACTAATTGCGCCTGATAGCGGTGAGATCTCGATCTTCGGCAAGTCGCTGACCGGCATGTCCGAGCGCGAGATCTTCGAGCTGCGAGCGCACATTGGCATGGTGTTTCAGGAGAGCGCGCTCTTCGACTCGCTCACGGTGGAAGACAATGTGGCCTATCGCCTGCACGAAGAGCATGTCCACGAGGCCGAGGCCCATGATCGCGTCGTCGAAGCCCTGCGCTTCGTCGAACTGGAGAAGGCGATCGACAAGTTTCCGCCGGAGTTGAGCGGCGGTATGCGGCGGCGCGTCTCCATTGCGCGAGCCATCATCAGCAGGCCCGACCTCATCCTCTACGACTCCCCGACAGGCGGGCTCGACCCCATCACCTCGACGACGATCATCGAGCTGGTGGTGAAGCAGCGAGATGTCTCCCACACCACATCGCTGCTGATTACGCACCGCCTGCAAGATGCTTTCACGCTGGCAACCCACCGCTACAGTCAGTCGACAGGCCACATGGAGCCGATCCCTAATGGAGAGTTGGACCCCAGCACTAAATTTCTCGTTTTCAACGAAGGAAAGATCGTCTTCGACGGCACGACGCGGGAGTTAACGCACACCGAGGATCCCTGGCTCAAGGCCTATATGGAATAGCCTACTGTGCCCCCACGGCCAGTGTTCGGTGAAACAGACTCAAAGCAAGTCCAAACATATCGCGTGCCAGCTCCGCATCGTAGCGAACGCCTTCGTCGCGCAGAAACGCATGTGCACCGTTGACCTCATGCCAGTTCAGCTTGGTGCCCACCTCATTCAAGCGTGCCAGCACCTTCATGCGGCCTTCGGTTGGGATGTGCGGGTCCTGGCGCCCCCAGGCCATCAGCAGTTCCCCTTTGATCTCGCCGGCACGCGCGATTGAATCGTCGTTCATGCCCAGACCGAGACTGCCCTTATGAATGTCGGTCGCATAAAAGCAGACAGCGCCAAGCACCTCCGGATTCATAGCCGCACGGAACGCGAGGTGGCCTCCAAGGCAGATGCCCATGACGCCGAGACGGCCTGTGCAGTCGGGTCGTCCGGCCAGATGCGTCAGCACGGCGCGGGCGTCGCTGTCGTAGGCTGCAACTGGCTTGGCTGTCTTCAGCTCGTTACCACGGTCCGAGCCGGCCTGGTCGTAGGCGAATACGGTGCCTGCGGGTTCGTACTCGTGATAGATCTCCGGCACGGCAACGACATAGCCGTTGCTCGCAAGCTGCACAGCGGTCCGGTGAATCGGAGCCGTCATCTGAAAGATCTCCGAGTACATCAGGATGCCCGGAAATCTCCCCGGAGCGGAGGGCCGCACGATGTGCGTCCGCATGATGCCTGTGGGGGTTTGCAGATCAACGTACTCATTGTCGATGACGATCATTCGGACTCCAGGGAGAGAAGTGGGCAACCATCGCCGAGTCTACTATGCGTGGCCAATAGTATCGGCCACGCCCCTAGATTAAGGCACAAGCATGATCTGAGATTGCCAGTATGTACTTTTCATCTCTGTTGGATCGACCACGGTCACCTGGCAGTCGTACTGGCCAGGTGGAAGCTGTGGGAAGTCGAGGCTGAAGCTAAGAGGCACCATTCCAAGACGACTGCCCGCCGCGGGTGTCACCGCTATCGGCTGCGTCTCGAAGACCTTGGCCTGATCGCGATAAAAACTGACGAACGCGACGAGCGGCCTGGGAGTCGCTGCAGCCTGCTCGTACGCCTGCAGATAGACATACATCTGCCGGCCTTTGCTGAAGACCCGCGTCACGCTCGGCATCAGCTTCTTTCCATCCTGCACCAACGGGTTGGCGGCGGCATTTTTCACCTGGTCTTTGCTCTTCTCTGCGTTGTAGAGAGCGTCCTTGAGGTCGGTGCGCTGACTGCTCAGGACCACCGAGCTGATGGGAACACGCTTCTCCTCTTTGTTCAGGTTCGGGATGACGAAGTTAGTTTGATAGGTACCGATTCTCCCCGTCTCATCGTCGCGCGCCAGAAATTTAATCATGTACTTGCCCGGCAACAGCGTAAATCCAGTGTCGTATTCGATCGGCAGATGCGCGAGTTCAGCGGCGGTTTTGTCCGTTAGCTTGATGTTCGTATCGTCGCGAACGTTTGTTACCGTTGATCCACCATAGATGTCCTTGATCTCATAGACGAAGTCGATCAACGTGTGGTCAGCGCCGCCCTTCTTGGCTAGCGCGAGTTCGCGGCCGGGGATCTTCACCACCATTGGAACGAAGTACTCCGCGCGGTTCAGCTGGAAGTAGTTGATCTCCATCGCGATGGTGAGTTCGGTAATGGGGTCTTCCAGCATGAGTGCGTCTTCAAGCTGGCGCTCCTTATCGGCGACCGTGAATTTACTGAATTCTTTGCCGGCATAGTAGCCCTGGCGAAAGTCGAGCTTGGCCTCTGCGTTGTTGTTGAGCGTGACCTTGATCTTGCGGAACTTGCCATCGAGCGCGGAGTTGGTGGTGTAGTACTCCAGAATGTAATAGTCGGAGATGGCCTGCTGGGCCTGCACGATTCCCCTGGTGAGGTCGTTGTAGTCGAGCAGGGCCTTGCCGCCAGTGTCGCCGGCGAGCGCAAACAGCGTGTCCTGCGACTGCTGGAAGTTGTTCGTCGTAGCCAGTGCCGCAGCGCCGGTGTACATGCCCTGATTGCCCGGCGAGCCTTGTGTGGCATCGCCAAGCGGCGCTTCGGCGACAAGGCCTCGTGCGTCAATCGGCCAGAACGAGACGCCGGCGCGAATGGCTGCGTCAACAGTGGCATGAAGCTGCGCCTGGTTATCGACGCCGTTCAATCGCATGCCACTGGCAAAATAGATCAGCGCTTTCTTCTCGTTTAGCTGGCCGAGCATCTGCGCGGCGGTTTGCAGCGCGGAGAGCTGGCGGTCGGTATTGAAGACGTTGAACTCGCTGTCGTCCTGGCCAAAGGCGGCGCCGGTATCGGCACTGCTGGCATCGTCGGCAGACTCAATAGAGCCCTGGCCCTCGCCCACAATCAGCGTCTCTAGAATGCTGAGAAGCTTGTTGCGGTCGGCCGTGAAGTCCTGCAGAACATCGACCGAGCCCCCTCCATAGCGAAGGATGGAGACGAGATCCACCGCCGTCATCTGCGTGCGTATAAACTTCTCGGCGGCAGAGAGTGCGCGCAGCTGGTCACCAGGAGGCATGGCGCGCATGTCGAAGTAGAGCGCGAGGAGGCGGCGGTCCTTATATTTCAGGTTCTCAGGGGATTCCGGGGCGACCTGGGTATGTGCGAGCCGCCTATAAATCTTGATGTCTTCCTGACCGGCCGGTGTCGGCGGCACGGGAAGAGCCTTTGTCGGGAGTGTCTGGTGTTCGCAGAAGCGAATCTTTTGCGGCACACCGTCTTCGGTAAGCGTGAAGTCCTGCGCGGTGAGACCACTGATGGGATTGCCCTGTTTGTCTTTGACGACGACACTTTCAACGACCAATTGCGAACGCACCGACAACGTGAAGGTGTCGCTGGCGCCGGGCGCCTTGTTCTGTCCGATCGTCTGGGCGCCGGCACTGATAGCCGCGAGAAGAAATATTGTAAGCAGCGATCGCATACTAGAACCTCAATCTCGCGGTGACTTGCAGGCTACGCATGGCATTTGGCGATACCGGCACGCCGAACTGCGTGCTGTTTATTGTTGTATTCCAGCTGCCGAAGACGACATGGTTGAATAGATTGGTGGAATCGACATTCACGAGCAGGTTGTATCGTTTAGTCAGGCGGAATGTACGCGCGAGTGAAGCATTGAAGGTGAACTGGCCGGGGCCCGTGATTGAATTTCTGCCCGCATTCCCCCACTGCCCTGGCAACGGAGCTTCATACGCCGCAGGATTCAGAAATCGACCCGGTGAGGTCGCATAGATCGGCGCACCCGTAAGAGTCCCGCGAATGGAGCCCGGGATCCCGGTGCCGGGGACCGCCGCTGCATAGTTTGGGGTCTCCGGCAGGCCACTGCCGGAAACAATCGTTGCGGTCGCCGTCCACTCCTTGAACGCTCTTCCGCGCCAACCGCCAAACAACGTCCCACCGCCAATTCCCATGCCGGTGGTGTACTGAAGGTTCACGTTCAACAGATTGCGCTGGTCGAAGGTCGACAGCCCGCGCTCGGCCTTCAGATCGAGCCAATTCTGTGCATAGACGGCTGTAGCCGCAGCCTGAGTCGCTGCGCCTACAGCGACAGGACCCTGACCACCCAGCGCAGAGTCGTCGTCGATAGACTTTGAGTAGGTGTACTGCAATGTGGCTGTAAACCCGCTGCGGAGTCTGCGCCGCAGCTGAATACTAGCGGCCTCACGCGTTGAATCTCCATTCGACGTGCGATACACAAAGTTCGTCGGGCACAGCGGGCATGGATCCGTCGCACCGATGGGGTAGGTATTCGGCAGGAACTCCTGCACACCGCGCGTTCCCTTAATCCCGAGATACGTCGCGGTCATCTGCAGCGCGAACGGAAGGTCGCGCTGCACGGAGAGTTGCCACGTATGTATATAGCCGACACGAAAATTTGGATCGACGGCAAAGCTATCGGGGGATGACGAGGAAGATGTGGAACAGGACGCGGGCTGGCTGAATCCATTCGCCAGCGTGAGCGGGCATGCAGCACTATTGGCTAGATTCAGCGTCTTCGCAAACGGCGACTGCTCCGCCAGTTGCAAGGCAGTTGCCTGATAGACCGAGGTGTCCTGATAGATGCCATATCCGGCACGAACCACAACGGACGACCCCGGAATAGGCCGCCACGAGAGAGCTACGCGTGGTTCGACTCCGTTCCGATCAGGCCGCAGCAGCGAATTTGGATACCGCTGCCCTGTCAGAGTTCCGACCGGATCGCTCGCCAGCACCTGGGTTACTGCAGTAAAGCCCGGCGCGATATCGAGATTTACAAGCCGATTCTGCAGTTCGGAGATAGGGGCTCCATACTCCCAGCGGACACCGACGTTGATCGTAAGATCCGGCCTGATTCTCCAGTCATCCACAGCGTAGAGATCATAGACCGACTGCCGCAGATACTTGTCCGCATTGCCGAAGGAGATATTGCTTGTGTCCGGAATTCCCTGCAGGAAATCAGCGAAGTCAGTCGAGCTATTGAGGAACTCAAACGTGCCGCGCGGATTCGACTGTGAAAGATAGTTGAACTCCTGCCTGCGGAAGTCTCCCCCAACGGTAATGTTATGGCGACCACGGTAATACAACAGCGAAGAAGAGACCCCATCGGTACGATTGCGATCGAAGGAACTTGGCACATCGGTAAGGCTGGCAATACCGCTGGCAAACACCAGCGTCGGGGGGCCCCAATTGCTCGGAGTTGTATCGTTTCCTATAATGCCGGCATCACCGGAGACATCCGTACGGCCTGCAAAGAAGGGCGTAACCAGCGTTCTCACGCGGCTGAGTTGAAATCCCGTATTCAGGAACAAGCTGTGATTGAAGCGGTGACTCCAGTTGATATTGGCATTGATCCCCAGCGTGTCCGTCGTGTCGACAAAGCCGAAGAGACTGGTGCTGTCCGCTCGTGTGCTCTGATACGCAAAGATGCCGTTCACCTCGTCCCTGCGTCCTATGCTCTTCTCGAGGCGCGTTTGAAGTTGGTCCTGATGAGTATTGTTGAGCACTGGAATCTGATAGTTGTACAGCGAATTGTTTGCAACATTGGGAAGCGGATAGAAGGTCAGCAGATCCTGCGCCTGCGCGTCGATGGGGTCGACGCTCTCCCTCTGCGCCTGCGTCGGCACCAGGCTGGTGTTATTTTGAGCGATCTGATTCCGCGTCCACAGGTAGCCGATGAAGAAGGTCGGCCCATGCGGCATCAGGCGTGGAATATTCAGCGGACCGCCCAGGAACACTCCACCAGTTATATTGGTGTACGACGGCTTCGGGCTTTCCACCCCGCTTAGAGAATAGTTTCGCGCATCGAGTGCCGAGTTTTGCAGTTTCAGGCTAAATCCGCCGTTATACAGGCTACTCGTTCCCTTCCGTGTATTTCCAAACGCCGGAGCAAGCGTGAACTGCGACGTCGCCGCATTGTTCACACTGCCGTTGACGAGAAGGCCGTCGGAGGGCTGCTGGCCGGAGCTCTCTGGCGGCTTGGGCATCTCGGCGGTGTCGGCAGGCTTTGGCGCCGAGCCCTTGCCCGGCGCAGTGGCAACATCCGCGGCTGGTGCTGGCACGGGCGCCGCCTTTACGATCTTGGTCTGCGCGATGATCTGGTCCAGCGGAAGCATCTTCAGCTCCCACTTGAGCGCAGGCATATTGGATGTCACGGTCACATCCTGTTGGATCGTCGCAAAACACGACATCTCGACTTCGATCTTCCAGGCACCGTCCGGCAAATCGGGAAAGGAGTAGACCCCCTGCGCATCGGAGACAGCGACAAACTTCTTGCTGCCCTGCGTGGCCGTAACTGTCGCGCCCGGAACCGGCAGGCCGCCGAAGATCACCTGGCCATGCTGTTCCGAAGCCATAGCCAGGCTGGGAACAGCGAGACACGCGACGATGCAGAGGAGGCGAAGATATCTGCTCACTTGTTGCCACAATATCGAATGCTTCATCCGCAGCCCATTCTCCGAAAGTCTCTCACAACCCATACGTCAATTTGCCGAGGGATGTTCAATATGGTCGACAACAATAAAATTTACGGGCCCTTTTTGCGCTTCCAACTTTAGCCCGAGCTGTTCCTTCAATGCCTCAAGAAAGGTTGGGCCCGACGTATCGGAAGAAGTATCAGCACCGGGTGTTATGGAATGATGCGCATCAGGAGCCCACTCCAGAGTGAAATCGTAGGTTCCGGTCAGTCCGGTGCGATCCAGAACGGGTCGCCCTAGATCTCCCCAGTCGGGCAACGCGCTTGCAATCAATCCCATGGTCACGTTGCGTGCGCCGAGGCTGAGTCGCCTAGACCCAGTCACCGGCATCATCACAGGGCCGCCGCAAGTTGCAGGAAAACCTCCGGCAACCGAACTATGGCCTGGGTCGGTCGCAAGTGTCGTTGAACAGGATGCGTCGTTCGGATGCGGCCGGAGCCTTGGCCCCGTCTTTTCGGGCTTCGAGAGAAGAAGGGCGAGCACAGGAACCTCCCGGGTATCATGGCGAACCGTCAATTTAAAACGGTCTGCGAGCAAAGACTGCATCATCAGGCGCATCTCGTCTTTCGTAGGATCACCCTGTGCGCGCGCCTGGATATCAAACCTATCTGTGGTGACCCAATCCGGCAGTCCGGCTCGTAAAAATTGCAACTGGTTGTTGGTCAGCTTGTACGCGAAGGCAATGTACACCACCAGAGCTGTGCCGCTTGCCGAGAACAAGCCTCCGTTGGGGGCATAGACATCCCCTGGTCCCAGAAGAAAGTTGGACTTCGGCTTGTCGTCGGACTTGTTCTGTTTCACAGATGCGACGTCGAACTCCAGCTTGTTCCCCGTCACGGTCGACGAGGAAGCTGCCATCGGCAATTGTGCGCGGCTTACGGTTGAAGGAACAAATTGCATAGCTACAACAATCCAGCCAAACATGACCAACCAACGTCGTCCCTGAACCGGCAACCTGTACCCGTCATGTTCGGTAGACATTGCTTGACTGTCCTTCTTTCGAAGATGTCCTAAATAGTTAGGAGATTACGTTCACATCAGCTTGCCTGTCAACTAAAACTTGATAGGACCATCCACAGATCGGGTTTTCAGCTCTCTGCAGTTCACTACCTACTAACTTAGACATTACTTTCCCGCTAAATGTTCCCAGCACTCGCGTTATTTCTCCATCTTGAGCCTTTAGAAAGCATCTCAACAGGGTCAACAACGACCATCCACTCTTGACTTCGATACTCGTCAGACGCAGCAAGCCTGCCGATGTAATCGCCTCAGGCTAATTCGCGGAGGGTTTTTCCACGTGATCGATGACCAGAACGTCGGTTGGAGTCTTCTTCGCCTCCAGCTTCAGCCCGAGCCGCTGGATCGCCTCAAAGAATCCCGGTGGTTCTTCAACACCATCGGGCGCCTTTGTAATCGCGATTGGCGCATGCCCATGGAACTGCGAATCGTCGGGCGCGAAGGTAAGGCTGAAATCGAACCTTCCGGAAAGACCAGTCTGGTCTACAACTGGCCGGTCAAGCACCATCATTTGCAGAAAGCCCGTAAAGTCCGTCATCGTCACATTGACCACGGGGATTGTCAGCCCTCCTGGTGCGGGCCGCATTCCAAAGCCACGGTTCGGTCCGTCAGATTGCGCTGGACTCAGCTTTGGTCCATCCTTTCCAACCGTCAACACAAACGCCGAGAGCTCTCTCTTGTCGTGATGGAACTTCAATTGAAACCGGTCCGCCAGCAACTTTTGAATCATGATCTGCGATTGCTGAGGAGTTGGCATTCCCTCCGGCACTGGTATCGCGGCAATATCGTAGCGATCTTTGCCCACCCAATCCGGCACTCCCAGAATCTGTTTTGATTGAACTCCGTATGCAAAGGCAATCAGGTCCCCCAACGACGAGTTGAGCGTAGTAAAGTTATGCCCAATAAAACCAAGCCTCTGCATGTTAGGAGCCCCGGAGTCGTTCGGCTTAATCGTCGCTACCTCAAAGGAGGGATCGGCATCAGCCGGCATCTCCTTCTGCGGCACAAACGCCGGGATCTCCCATGCCGTCTCCTGGGTTGCACGCACCAGATTCAACGGCAATGGATTGCCCCCCCGGCTCAAGTTTCCCGTAATGGATGTACCGTCCGCGCTCAACGTCCCTTCATAGTTGCCGAAGCCTAGTTCCGCCTTGAAAGTCGAGTCAACCAGAGTGGCCGAAGAAGCTGTGACTGGTTGCGCCCCGTCATCGATGGGGTACAAGACAGCCTTTAATTTTCCATCGTTCTTCGAGAGCTTCAGGACGATCCGGAGATCTCGATCGGTCTTCAAAGTGCCCTGCCAGGTCCCGGTAATCCCAGTCGAGCTCTCAACCGTAGTTTGAGCATGAACATGATTGATATGGACCAGGCCAAAGACGACCGGCATCGCCACAGCGACGATTCCAGCCAGGCAAAGCAGAAGCTTCCTGCTGAGATCGAGCTTGTGAGCTGCCTGCTCCGCCATAATGTGGACGATGCGCCGCTTGAGGTCCGCCCCCGTAATTCCTGAGACGCAGGCCAGTGGTGACTCCAAATAGAACTTACAGACGTTGAGGATGCTCTCGGCATAAAGCGGTGCGTCGTTGCCCGACTGCAGCACGGCTTCATCGCAGGCCCGCTCACGCTCCTCCAACAGGCGGGCTTTGATCCACCACGCTGCGGGATGAAACCAGAAGATGGCTGCTACCAACATATGGAGGGTAGCAGTGAGGTTATCGCGCCGCCGAACGTGGCACATCTCATGGACAATGATCGTGCTGAGTTGCGGCGAGGTCAGACGCTCGTCGATCCCCTTCGGCAGCAGAAGCACAGGACGCACGATACCAAAGATGCCGGGCTCAAGCAGGTTGGGAGAAGAGAGAACAGGCACCTCGGCCAGCAGCGTCATCGGAGAAGATGCGCGGACGATGGAACGAATCTTCCACCAACTGCGCGTCCACGAAAACACGATAACGAGCGCGCCGAAGAGCCAAACCGCGAGCAATATTAATGGCCAAACATTCGTGTGGCCTGGAGCGAGAACAGGAGTTGCGCCGGTATAGGCAGCAGTAGCATGCGATGAAGTCCAGGCAAACGGCTGAGTGAACTTCCCCATCACGGCGTCAAACGCTGGTTGTTGAATGGGGGCAGCGATTTTCGCGCGAAGCGATTCACCGGCGGCGATGAGAAGCGAGAATGGAACTAAAAACTTCAAGGACGCAATCATCCACACCCAATAGCGAGTCCTGGCATGATTGTTCCGCAGAGCCAGCGTAAGGAACCACGCCATCAACACCACAACGGTCGACTGCCAAAGATGATTGCCCATCTCTGGTGCGATGACTGTCCATGCTGCAGATAAGGATTGTGGCATTATGCCTTGTCCTTTCTCTCCAGCTTACGGAGCGTCTTCTCCGCTTCTTTCACATCGTCCAACGTCAGCTTGCCGGATTCGATCAGGTGCGCCATCACAGGCTGTGTGCGTCCGCCGAAGAGGGCAAGAAGATCGTCGATCAGCCTCCGTTGCGCCGCGTCGCGAGAGATCGCCGCCTCAAAGACGTGAAAGTTTCCTACCTTCCTCACACGGCGCAGGATATTCTTCGCCTCCATGCGATACATGGTCGTCTGGATCGTTGTATAGGCGGGCCTTCCCTTTTCAGGAAAAGCCTCCTGTATCTCACGGATGGAGGACTCGCCTCGGGTCCAAAGCGTATCCATGATCTTCAGTTCGAGCTTCGTCAGTTTAGGTCCGGCCATCGCTATCAACTACCTCTGTGGGTGTATCTACTACATATGTGGTAAACACTACCACGACTGTTTGATAGATAGCAAGAGGTGAGATGGGAAGCCGGTTCGCCCCTATTTCATCGCTGAAATACTGCTAGTATCCGAGAAATCATACCTAACACGATTTGTATTTCAATCCCCCTCGGGATCGTCATCCTGAGAGCCTGTGACTTTTTGATTTTTGAGGGATCGAGGCAGAAGCGGTTTCCGCTTTTGTAGGTTGGGGATAGAAGGTGGAGCAGTGGCGCTTGGTGCGAAGGGAGTGTTTGGAGCCGTATTTATGCTCTTCCGAGCAGGTTCTGAGCGAAATGGAAGATGTTGTAGGCGAGGGCGCACCATAGAGCGACGCAACGCATCTTGGCGGCACCTCGGATGGTCATCTGTGTAAGTCCCCTGTGGGTTCGGAGGTCGGCGTTGGCGGTCTCGCTGGTGGCGGCTCGTAGCTTATAGATTTCCTTCCCTTCGGGGCTGGCCATGCGCTTCTTCCAGCGCAGCACTGCCGGGCTGTCGCCACGTTTTGGTTCCAGCTCACGGCCGCGCTTAGCGGCTGATTTGGCCGGTTTAGGCGGAACGAACAGATCTACCTCGCCTGCATTTTCGATATCGTCCTTACGCAGGTAACCGCCGTCGATCAGGTGCTGTTGGACTGTCTTGCCAGTACGCTGCTCCACCTGCTGGCGCATGGGTGTACTCAGACCAACACTGTCGGTTCCTTCGCTCGTGACATCGACTCCCACGATGGCGCGGCTACTGGTATCGGTAGCCAGTTGTACGTTCACCGCCGGGTTGAAGCCTCCGTTGGGCATCTTCATGCGCCGGGCTTCGGGATCGGTCGTGCTCACCCGTGGTTGCCGCTGGCGTATCTTCTCTCCGTGCTTACCCTTACCGGCCCGCCGCTCCGCTTCGGCCTGCTTCTGCTGGAGCTCAGGCAGTTGCGCCACGGCTTGCTCCAGACGTGCGAGCCTCTGCTCGGCAGACTTCTTGCGAGCCGCCTTCTGCCGCGCGCTCAACTCCGCCGCCACCCCGCCATCGACCTGCTGGCGCAACTGTTCCACATGCTCCCGGGCCTGACTCAACAACTCCTGCAGACGCTCTTCACGACGGAAGCTGCTCGCCCCAGCGCTTACCCGCACCCGCACTCCATCCTGGCTGATACGGCTCACCTTCACGATGTCCTTATCCACCAGGGATGCAATCACCTGCGTAAATAAAGCGTCCAGCGCAGCTCCATGATCGGTGCGGAAGTCCGACAGAAGACGATGATTTACTGTCACCCCACCGCATAGCCATAGAAACGGTGCGCTCTCTTCGCAACGCCGCGCCAACTCACGCGCAGACCCGACCCCACGGATGCAGCCATACAGCCATAGTCCAACCAACAGCTGAGGATCGGTGCTGTCACGGCCACTCACACCCGCTCGGGCCTTGATCGGCTCGTAGAACCCCGATACATCCAGCTGCTCCACCACCGCCGCTACCGAACGAACTGGATGGTTCGCTCCCACAAGATCATCAGCACACTGCGCTACCCAACCCAGCTGGCCTCGCTCCGGTTTACGCAGACGCAATCCACTCAACCGCTGTTCTCTCATCTCTCCCGTTGTAGCTGCTCACCCTGTTTAAAACCTACTGCCAACTCTCAAATAACAAAAAAGTCACACGCTCTGAGCGAAGTAGCTCGCGTACTTTGCGGGCTACGCAGTCGAAGGACCCCGAAGATTCTTACGCTACGTCTGCAGCTTGTACCTTTCCGCCGCACACATCAGTGGTTCCAGAAGTAGCAAGAATCTAGTGGTTGAAATGGCTCGAACCGTATTGGACCAGTAGAGTTCTTCGGGGTCCTTCGACTGCGCGTCCCCAAAAGCTGGGACGCTCCGCTCAGGATGACGCTTCTGAGGCAATACAAAAAACAAATGCACTGGATATAACTTCTTTGATATCGCTCTAATTCTCCGAAGGCAGCTCGACACGGTCGACGACGAGCGTATCTACCGGCCCCTTGGCGGATTGCAGCTTTAGACCAAGCTGCTCCTGTAAGGCCGTGAAGATGGAAGGGGTAGAAGAGTCAGAGGATGCATCCGTCCCATCGTCGGCGGTCCACTTCAATAGGAGATCGTATTGGCCCGTAAGCCCCGTCTTATCGATAACGGTGCGATGCAGTTGATCCGTCAACATGTTCGCCAAAGACGCCAGTGGAATAGCGTGGCCGGTTAGTTCCGTATTCTGAACCGAACTCTGAACCGTCATTGCACCGCGAGCTACGCCATTCGGACTTTTGTCTTCCGGGGAACCTTCTGGCGCGGATGCCTTGAACTTGGGTCCGTCCTTCACCACAACCATCTCGTAGACCGGAAGTGTCTTCGTTTCGGTGTGGACCTTCAGCTGAAAACGATCCACCAGAATTGCCTGCAGCATCCCCTCGGCCTGTTTAGGCGTGAGCTTCTTTAGCAGCTCCAGGTCTGGTTCGACGATCTTCGCATTGATGTCGAACCGGTCAGAGCTCGCCCAGCCGGGCAAACCATAGATCAGATCCTGTTTGACGTCGTAGGCATCTTCAAGAAGCATCTTCACTGAAACATTCGTGGCAGAGAAACTTTCGCTACTGAAACTGGTGCTGTTGTTATTGCCACTACTAGACTTATTGGGCTTGATCGAGACAACATCAAACGCAGGAACCCTGGTCTCCGTCCTCGTGGCCTGCGAGGCAGTTCCGCTTTGGCCCGCATTGGTCTGACCGAACACTCCCGGCACAAGGACTACGAACAAGGCAGAAAGAAACACAAGACTTCTGGTGCAACCCAACGTACGCGAAACCCGCTCGTCCATGATGAGTATCAGTCCCTTCCCAGGCTTGATACCCATCATACGAAGCCTATCCGCCCGATGTTCCCGTTATCCGCTAATTTTCCGAAGGCATCTCGACGCGATCGACTACGAGAGTTTCTACGGGTCCCCTGGAGGATTGGAGCTTTAGACCAAGCTGCTCCTGCAAGGCCGTGAAGATGGAAGGTGCGGAAGAGTCTGGCGACGGATCTTGGCCATCATCCGGCGCCCACTTCAAATCCAGATCATATTTTCCCGTGAGCCCCGTCTTATCCAGAACCGTGCGGTGTAACTGCCGCGATAGCATAGCTGCCAGTGAAGTCAAAGGAATGGCCGTTGCGGTAAGTTCGTTGTTGTGTATCCACATGCCCGGAGTCTTGCCACCATCGGCAGATCCATTGCCGGATGCGGCTTCGTGGAACTTGGGACTGCCCTTCGTAACGACCAGCTCATAGACTGGAAGCTCCTTGGTTTCGATGTGAACCTTTAATTGAAAGCGGTCCGCCAGAAATGATTGCAGCATCGACCGGCGCTGTTCGCCGGTGAGCTTCTTTAGTTCATCGAGGTTGGGATCAACTACCTTAGCTTTGATATCGAAGCTGGTAGATTCCGCCCATCCTGGAACTCCAGAGATAAGATCTTCCCTGATATCGTAGGCATCCCGCAGAAGCCGCTTCAGCGAAACATTCGTTGCAAAATAACTATCGTTATGGGTCTCAATGCCCATTGACCCGCTACCGGATCTATTCGGCTTAATCGAAACAACGTCGAACACAGGCAATTTAGCCTCTGCAGTAGTGGACTGCGACGAAGTTCCGCTCTGCCCTGTACTCGTCTGGCCAAACAAACCAGGCATAACAAGCACCAACAGAGCGGGAAGAAGCACAAACCTTCTCTTGAAATTTAGCCTGCGCGTAACGAGTTCGCTCACGATAGGGGTGTTCCCTTCTGACTTCGGATACTCGTCAGACGAAACACCGTTGCTAATGTCGTCGTCGCTGGCTAATTTTTCCGAGGGCATTTCAACGGGTTCGGGAGCAAGAGCGCCTTCGATTTTGCTCTCCGAAGAAAGATTTCTAAATTACCTATTGCTTTCCCAATGGAGCTGTGGCATTCTCCTGTTGGTAAGCCAAATGAACAAGGAGCAGGCCGCGTGAAGCAGAAAAAAGATGTGCAGCAAGGAACACTGGCTCTGATGCTCCTGAAGACCCTCGAGCTACTGGGACCGCTGCACGGCTACGGCATCGCCCGACGTATCGAGCAGATCAGCGGGGCCCTGCTCTCGGTAAACCAGGGTACGCTTTATCCTGTGCTGCTGAGGTTAGAGAACGAGGGCGCCATATCTTCGGATTGGGGGCCCTCGGAAAACAACCGCCGCGCACGCTTCTACCGGCTGACACCTGCGGGACAAAAATTGCTGAACGCCGAAAAGCGCGACTGGGAGCAAACGGCGGCGATTATTGCGCGCTTCTTTGAAGTGAAGGCGGAGGATCTGGCATGAGATTCCTGCATCGATCTTTCAGGCGACTGCTGAACTTCACGACGAGACGTCGCACCGATGAACGACTCCGAGAAGAGATGGAATGGCATATAGCGGCTCTGACGGAAGAAAACATCCTCGCCGGCATGACTCCCAGGGATGCCGGTCGTCAAGCTCGTCTGAAGTTTGGGTCTGTGGAGGCGATTCGGGAAAACTACCGCGCCGAAGAAGGGCTGCCATCCCTGGAGACCCTGGTGTTCGACGTTCGTTATGCTTTTCGCTCACTCCGTAAATCGCCCACGTTTACCATCGTGGCTCTGGTTACTCTGGCGCTCAGCATTGGGGCCAATGTGGTCGTCTTCGGAGTGCTGAATGCGGTCCTTCTGCGTCCGCTGCCTGTGAGCGAGCCGCAGAACCTGTATCAGTTGCGTCATAAGCAGTGGATGACAGGACGGTTGCTGACGACGTCCTATCCGGCGTTCGAGGATCTCCAGCGACGCAACACTACCTTCAGCGGGATGGCTGCTATTAATGCGTACGTTCATGGAGACATGGACTGGCGCAACGCTGTGATGAGTGCCTCCGGCGACGAAGTCACTAGTAATTATTTCGATCTACTTGGAGTTCAGCCCCAGGCGGGACAGTTGTTCCATCCTAAAGACAAGCTTCGGCCGGATGCTGCGACCTATGTTGTGTTGAGCGACCAACTGTGGCAGAACAGGTTTCATGGCGACCGAGACATAGTGGGGTCTGCCGTGGAGATCAATAAACAGCCTTTTACTGTGATTGGCATCACTCCGGCACAGTTCCACGGTACGGAGAAATTCGGCTTTCCAGACTTCTGGATACCGATGAAGAACGAGCAGTGGGCTGAGGGGGCCGACAATCTTCAGGGACGCAGATCGGCACTTGTCACGGTCATCGGAAGGCTTAAGCCAGGGGTGACGTCGCAACAGGCGACAGACGAGCTGAACACGATTGAGGCCCAGTTGGCGAAGGAGCATCCGGAGACTGATGACGGACAACCGCTGCGACTGATCCATCCGGGACTGATTGGGGATGAGGGAGATGTCATTCGCGGATTTCTCTACAGCGTGACCTTCCTGGGTCTTCTGGTCCTGGTAGCAGCGTGCGCGAATCTGGCAATGCTGTTTGCGGCGCGTACCGCAGATCGCAGTCGCGAACTGGCACTCCGCGTGGCCCTGGGATCAAGCCGCCAGAGGCTCATGAGGCAACTGCTGACCGAGGCGATGCTGGTATCGCTGATGGGCGGAGCCGTGGGGCTGGTTAGCGCGCATCTGCTGCTGGGAGTGCTGAACCGGTCGTCTTCGTTTGCCGGCACTCTGACAGTGAGCATGGATGCACAGGTGTACCTGGCAGGCGTGGTCCTGACGATGGGGAGCGCGTTTTTGTTTGGGATGATTCCTGCGTGGCAGGCATCGCGGAACAGTCCGTTGCAGATGATGAAGGGCGCACCTGCAGGGTCGAGGTATCTGCGTCGCTTCGCCTTGCGAGATCTGCTGCTCGGCGTGCAAATTGCAATCTGCACACTGCTTGTCATGGCGTCGTTTGTGGCGGCGCGCGGCATGGCGCGTGCGTTGCACATACCGCTAGGCTTTCAACCGCGCGGCGCTGTATTGGTCAATCTGGACTTGAGCGCGGAGAGGGAGAAAGCGGTAGTTCAGTCAGCCCTGAACATTCCTGGCGTAACCGCAGCGGGTTCCGTAAACCGTACGCCTATGACCGGTGGACTGCATGGAGTTCCAGTCTTCCGTCCCGGGACGAAAGACTTCAAGCTCAATAATTCTGCGCTGGCGCCGTACGTGTTCACGATGTCGCCGGGATACCTGAGCGCCGCTGGTACTCGGCTACTGAGTGGGCGAGATGTCTCCTGGCAGGACAACACAGCGACACCCTATATGGCCATCGTGAACCAAACGTTTGCGCAAAAGATGTGGGGAGAGACGCCGGCGATCGGACAACACTTCCTTGTGTCAGGCCACCTCACCGAAGTAGTCGGCGTGGCGGAGGATGGTAAGTATCACGACATACAAGAGACACCGCAGCCGGTGGTTTACCTGCCGTTGTTGCAAGGCGAGAGTGATGCATCGGTTCTCGTGTTGCGCTCAAAGCTGGCGCCAAACGAGATCGCGGCGCAACTCGAACGCTCGTTGAACGGGGGCGAGCGGAACTTGCCAATCACGGTCCAACGCTGGGACGATACGTTGGCGACCGAACTATTTCCGGCGCGGGCAGCGACAGTGGCACTGGGCATTTTGGGCCTGCTGGCAGCGGCGCTGGCGGTGACGGGCATCTTCGGCATGGCGGCCTACAACGTGAGTCGACGCATGAAGGAGCTCGGCATCCGCGTGGCCCTGGGAGCACGCAAGATACAAGTGATGAGTGCGGCAGTGGGACGACCGATGATGTTGCTTGGCGTGGGATCGGCCCTGGGTATGCTGGCCGGAGTCTTCGCGAGCCGACTGCTAGGGCAGATTGTGTACAGGGCGGATCCGAGCGATCCAGCCGTGGTCGGCTGCACGATTCTAACGATGACGCTGCTGGGGGCTGCGGCAATCGCTATTCCCGCCCGGCGAGCACTTTCCGTTGATACCTCAAAGCTCATGCGGCAAGAGTGAGGCAGATTAGCGGCGAAAGTTTGCGGCTTCGCAAGACACTCAGGAACTAACACCGGATTCAGGAACGAACGACTCATCAGGACGGAGGGCATTGCCCCTCAGACCTGACAGCAGATCTGCGTCCTTGCGTTCGCTCCCATACAGGTTCGTTCTAACTAAAACTTTTTTGGCACTATGAGGCATTAGCACATTGATGATTGCGTCCACATTCACCACTCTCGCAGTAGCACTTTCATGTGTCTTGTCCCCTGCTTCAGCAGCAGGCAGTTCCTTTCGCTTGAATCGTACAAATACTCCCGCACCCTCCGTCAAAGGAGAACACGCAGTGGCATTCAGTGGCGTGGTGACTGATCCCTCTGGTGCCCTCGTTCCGCGGGCTGCGGTGCACATCGCCGCGCGTGACGGATCGTTCACGCGCGATCTTATAACCGACGCATGGGGTCGATTTTCTCTGACTATGCTCCCAAGCTCGTATGACCTCACCGTTACAGCACCAGGTTTCGAACCTTTTCTCAAGGAAGTCCGTGTCAGTGCATCTCCCATAAACGTTACTGCTCGCCTGACGATTGCTATCGCGCAGACAAGCGTCGAAGTCAGCGGCAACACCAACGCCATGAGCACCTCCGAGGATTCGAACAAAAATGGACTGGACCTGCAGGGAGACTCATTGGCCGCACTCTCCGATGACGATGCCACGTTCCAGCAGCAGTTACTGGCGCTGGCCGGAGACGACGGCTCACATCCGCCGCAGGTTTATGTGGACGGTTTTTCGGGAGGAGGGTTTCCGCCCAAGAGCACGATCCGCGAGGTCAAGATCAACCAGAGTCCATTCTCCGCCGCGTACGAATCGATGGGTCTGGGACGCATCGAGATCTTCACCAAGCCCGGCACGGGCAGCATTCACGGCTCAGTAGGCGTCTATGGCGATCCCTCAGCCTTCAACTCGCAGAACCCGTTTCTGCACGAGGCTGAGCCCGGATACTATCGCGTACATACGGTTGGCGAACTGAGTGGGCCGATCGACAAGAAGACATCGTTCTTTCTCAGCGCCGACTACTACGACCAACAGAACAACGCGATCATCAATGCGCAGTCGGTCAACAGTACCGGCGGCATCTATAGCCTCTCCGAGGCATTGCCCGATCCGACGCAGACAGAACACTATAGCGCGCGGTTGGACCGCCAATGGTCGACGAATAACACGCTCACAGGCCGTTATGAGTTCGACCGCGCGGCCCAGACCAATGGCGGCTTGAGCCAGTACGTACTGCCGAGCGAAGCCTACAACTCCACCCAGACCGCGCAAACACTGCAGCTAAGAAATACGCAGATCGTTAGCGCGAACGCCGAGGTCGATTCACGCTTTGAATGGATTCGCGCACGCACAGACCAGAACCCTGTGAGCACCGCGCCTACGATCACGGTAGAGGGCACAGTAAGTGCAGGAGGAAGCCCCTCGCAGGCCTACCACGACAACCAGGACCAGTTCGAGTTTCAGGAAGATGGAACCTATGAGCGCGGTAAGCACCTCATCCGCGCGGGCGGGCGGTACCGTCTGTACCGCGATGCCAATCTGTCGACGGCAGGTTTCAATGGAACATTCACGTTTACGAGTCTGGCCAGCTATCAGGCGTCGGTGCTGGGAACGCCAAGCGCCTCGCAGTTTCAATTGACGACGGGCAAGGCGAACTTCCGCGTCATCACCGGCGATGCGGCGCTGTGGGCAGAAGATGAATGGCAGCTACGCAAGGATGTCACCGCGGACCTTGGCTTCCGATTGGAGTCGCAGTCGGCGATTCCGGATCACTTCGACCCCTCGCCGCATTTTGGCCTGGCGTGGGCGCTGCACCAGACCGGCAGCAAGACCGCTCCAGTAGTGCTGCGCATAGGATCCGGCATCTTCTATGACCGCTTCCCGATTGCGGACCTGATGACCGCCGTGCGGCAAAACAATCCCAAGTTGCAGCAGACGTATACAGTTACCAATCCGGATTTCTTTGTGAACGATATTCCGCCCGCAGCACAGTTAGGAGCCGCAACACCGCCGACGATTTATCGGGTGGCCCCCGGCTTCCGCTCCGAGTATGAGATTGATTCCGGCGCGAGCGCCGAGTTCAACCTGGGCAAGCACGGTTCCATCTCGGTAACCTATCTGAACAAAGTGCAGGAGCACCAGTGGGTTTCGATCAACGCCAACGCACCACGCACCGATGGTACGCGGCCTTACGGTACGGCAGCAGGAAACATCTACGAGTTCTCCTCCGGCGCTGAGGGTCGCGGGAACTGGCTCTACATAGATCCGCGGATAACGATCAACAAGAACATCACCATGTGGGGCCACTTCAACTTCAAGCGCCAAAACTCCGACACCTTCGGCGAGACCAGCTTTGCCTCCAACAGCTACGACATTCACCAGGACTACGGTCGCAGCCCATCGGATCGTCATCAAGCCGCCTATGTCGGCATGAATGCCGGCCTGAAGTGGGGCCTGCGCACTGGATTATTTCTAACGGCACGCTCCGGCTCGCCCTTCAACATCACGACAGGCTCAGATAACAACGGCGACACCATCTATGACGACCGCCCATCGTTCGCTACATCAGCCTCAAACCCAGCCAATGTGGTGCATACGATCTACGGCAATCTGGACATTAATCCGCAGCCCGGCGAGAAGATCATTCCCGTGGACTACGGGCACTCGGCGGGACCGTTTGTATCCTTGCAACTGCAGGCGAGCAAGACGTGGAAGTTCGGCTCGCGACCGGCCAATCCGGACGATTCTGCACCTGGAAAATCAATACCTCCGCCCGATCCGCGCTATGAGTTGGTGTTTTCTGTGGAAGCACAGAATGTAACCAACTCAGTCAGCCCAGCGCAGCCTGTCGGCGTACTGACCTCACCCTTCTTCGGGCAGCCGATCTCCACGTCCAACAATTTTCTGAGCACCTCTGCAGCGAACCGCACCATCACGCTGCATACGGCGATTTCGTTCTAGCCAGGCTCCCGTATTTAATTCGCAGAGGGCTTGTCCACATGGTCGATGACGATCACGTCGACTGGTGTCTTCTTCGCATCCAGCTTCAACCCAATCTGCTGCTGAATCGCATCGAATAGTCCAGGCGCTGCCTCAACATCGTCGGCCTGCTTTGGCAGTTGCGGCGGATGCCCGTTGAACTCCGAATCATCGGGCGTGAACGTGAAGGTGAAGTCAAATTTTCCCGTAAGTCCTGTCTGGTCCACTACCGGCCGATCCAGAACGAGTGACTGAAGAAAACCGGTAAAATCCACCATCGTTCCGTTAATGACTCGCAACGACAGGCCGCCCTTCCCAGGCCCAAAGCCGAGACCAGGCAGCGGCCCATTCAACTGGGTTGGCGTCAGCTTCTGCCCATTCTTCCCTACCGTAAGCACAAACGCCGAGAGCTCTCGTTTGTCGTGATGGAACTTCAGGCTGAAGCGGTCGGCCAGCAGCTTTCGAATCATGCTTCTAATCTGTTGGGGATTCGGTGTCCCTTCCTTGTCAGGAACCGCGGCGATGTCGTATCGATCCTTATCCATCCACGCAGGACCGCCCTCGATCTGTTTCGCCTGAACCTCGTACGCAAATGCAATCAGGTCCACAAGAGAACCGTTGCGGATTGTGAAGTTACGGCCATTCATCGTAAGCTGCTGCAGGCTCGTGGCTCCGGAGTCGTTCGGCTTAATGGTCGCCACGTCAAACGACGGATCGGCGTCCGCCGCCATCAGCTTCGGCGGCTTCGGAGGCTCTGGAATCTCCCAGGCCGTCTCTTTGGTCGCACGCACGAGGTTCAACGGCAGGGGTGTCCCCTGGGTCCAGTTTCCCGTGATCGTCTTACCGTCCGCACTCAGCTTGCCCTCATAACTGCCGATGATGAGCTCGACCTTTAGAGTCGAATCAACAAATTTAGCGGAAGAGGCTTTGAAAGGCTGTCCGCCTTGGTCGATGCTGTACATGACAGCCTTCAGCCGCTCATCGTCCTTCGAGAGTTGTAGGACAATCCGCAACTCTTTACCGTTGGGCGGAGTCAGTGTTCCCTGCCAGGCTCCGGTGATGTCCTGGGCGCGCAGAGCGCTCCCCACCAGGGTTGCGAACGCGACGATCCACAGAAACATCTTCTTCATAAAGAATCTCCTGAAAACCTGTTTGCAGACTTCCGACCAGGACCCGGCGGATAAAACGACACCGTGCCTTTATAGCAGTAAGACGATGCGCGGTAGACGGATAGAACCTAACTCAGTAGCTACACCCTACGCGTCAAGCTTATAGCGTGTTTCCGACAGACGATACAGCGGTCGCCACACCAGCCGGTTGATCGTCACCACCATCAGCGCCATCACAATCGTGGAGAGCAGCAGCAGATGGAACTCGCCATGGTCCGTTGCCGAGCTGATCTGCGCACCCAGGCCGACGGTCTGCATCGTCTGGTTATTCAGGTGGAAGTATTCGGCAATGATGCTTGCGTTCCAGGCGCCGCCCGATGCCGTAACCATACCCGTAATCAGGAACGGAAAGATGCCCGGCAGGATGACCGTGCGCCAGCGCTGAATCGTGCCGAAGTGGAAGAGCTGTGCCACCTCGCGCAGATCGGACGGAATCGCCATCGCCCCGGCGATCACGTTGAACAGGATGTACCACTGCGTCCCGATCAGCATCAGCAGGATCGACGCGATCCCCATACCTCCGCCCACCCGGATAAGCGCCAGCAGGATGATGGGAAACAACGCCGTCGCCGGCACGGAAGCCGCGATCTGCGCGAGAGGTTGAGCAATCCGCGCCAGCTTGGGATTGAACCCGATAGCAACGCCCACCGGAATCGTCCACGCCGCAGCAATGAGCAGAGACACATTCACGCGCAGGAAGGTAGCAGCAGCGCCGCGCAAAACCGCACCCAACTGTGGCGCTCTTACCTCCCGAAGCAAGACCAGTGCTTCCGACGCCAGATAGATCACGCCCCCAAGAGCCAGCAGCACGGCCAGCCAGCGAAACCAGGCAATGCCCTTCTTCTCTGGGGCCACACTCTCCTGATTCATTCGCTTGGTCCGTCGTTCTGCCAGCGAGCAATAGATGCTCTCCGACATCGGAGTCAGCGTGTGGCGGCGCAGCGTACGCAGCGCCCCGGAGTGCGTTAACAGGTGCAGCAACGGCGAACGTACACGCGCTCCACCCTCCACCTGCTCGAACTTGAACTTATCGCTCCAGGCGATCGCTGGCCGCCAGATCAACTGGTCGATGGCCACAATGATACCGATCATCACAGCCAGCCCCATGATGATCGCGCGCGTATCGTTATTGCTCGCGGCAGTCTGCAAATAGGAGCCGAGCCCCGGCAGACGAAAATCCCGCGTGCCCAGCACAAACATCTCGCACGCCATGAGGAAGAACCATCCGCCGGCCACGGACACCATCGAGTTCCACACCAACCCGATCGCCCCATACGGCAGCTCAAGCTGCCACAACCGCTGCCAGCGCGAAAAGCCATAGATAGTGGAGGCCTCGCTCAGCTCTCGGGGAATGCTCTTGATCGACGAGTAGAAGCTGAAGGCCATGTTCCACACTTCGCCGGTAAAGATGAGCACGATAGCGCCCATCTCAACGCCGATCTGCCTCGTCGGGAAAAGCGCCACCATCGCCAGCATCACACCCGGCAAAAAGCTCAGCACCGGAATCGACTGGCAGATATCCAGCCCCGCCACCATCAGCGGCTCTAACCGACGGCTATAAGCGGCGACGTATCCGTAACCAACAGCGAAGAGCAGACTCAACACATACGCCAGACCAACGCGGACTACCGAATAGAACGCATAGAGCGGCAGCGCACGTGGACTGAGCGAGATAACGATCTCCGGCTCAGCATGCCCAAACCAGTAATGGGCGATGCGTACCACGCCATAAAAGCAGGCAAGTCCGATGGCCGCGACGCACAGATCCATCACCACCGGCCAGGTGCGCTTCAGCGCCTGCGAGCGTGCCAGGGTCTCGCGGCCACGGATCGAACTCAAGCTGCCAGGAAGCCGAATCAAGCGCCGCTCTCCACCGTGGATTCCGTCTCAGTGTCGAGCTTTTCTGCCTGCACAAAACGGCGGCGCGAGGCGTCAAAATCAAACAGCTCCGCGTACCGTCCCCAGTTCACCGCCGTCTCCAATTGACGAATGGTCTCTTCCTCGGTGAACTGTTCATCCAGCATGTCGTGGAAGAACTCCTCATGAACGGTATGGTCGCTCTTGGCCTCGATCGCGCGCACGATCTGCCGTAGCAGAAGGACATGCTCGATAGCCGCCTCGCGGAAGAGCTCCTTCTGCCGCAGGATCTCGGAGTTGGCATACTCTGCCCCCAGTGGAGTGATGACGGCAGTTCCATCGCTCACAGTGAGGAACCCCAGCATCTGTGCCGCATCCACGATCGGCAGAAGGTGGTCGATCTCAAAGGCGAGGTCATCGGCCAGGTGATACATGTCGTATTTGCCGCTGTGGTCTTCCAGTAGCTCCAGCAGCCCTGCGATGCCGCCAGGCCGCGCATGCGGCAGCATCTGATACTGCTTGGGCCGCTGTTTGCTGCGGGTCTGGCCGTCGCCAGTCTGCGGCAACTCCGGCGGCTGCTCCTCCGGCTGGGTCAGTACCTTGTAGATGTAGTCGACGAGCTGGTGAAACGCCGGTCCCTTCCGGTCCCGCGGATGCGCGAGATTTACCTCGAAGTCCGTTCGAACGCGCCCAGGATTACGGCCCAGCACGATAATTCGGTCGGCCAACAGCACCGCCTCTTCGATATTGTGCGTGACGAGGAAGATGGCTTTCGTGGGGATGGTTTTCTTCTGCCAAAGCTCCAGCAGTTCGCTGCGCAGGTTCTCCGCCGTCAGCACATCGAGCGCGGAGAAGGGCTCATCCATGAACAGCACCTCCGGCTCGACGACCAGAGCCCGGGCAAAGCCCACCCTCTGCCGCATACCGCCCGAGAGCTCCTTCGGATAGGCCGCCTGGAAGCCGTCGAGACCGACCGTATCCAGAATCGCCAACGTCCGCCGACGGCGCTCGTCCGCATCCATGCCGCGAGCCTTCAGCGGGGCCTCTACGTTCTCCAGCACAGTCAGCCACGGAAAGAGCGCAAAGCTCTGGAAGACGATGGACACGTTCATATCCGCCGTGGCAACCGGCTTCTCATGCCAGTACACCTGTCCGGCAGATGGCGCCGAAAGGCCCGTCAGCATACGCAGCAGCGTCGACTTCCCCGAGCCCGACGGCCCCAGCAGCGCAACGATCTGCCCCTCAACGATAGAAAGGTCCGTAGGCGAGATGACCTGGATGCGGTTCTCGCTCGGTTGCGCGTAATACTTCTCAATCTGCTCGGCTCGAATGATCGAAGTTTGCATAGTCCAGCGGTTTCCTAAGCCCACCCTGCTTCGCAGATGAAACCGTCACCGCACAGGCACGACAGTTAAACAGCTGGTGGAATTTCTCACAGTTATCTCTACATCATCTCCTGATCGCATTACATCTCTATCAATCGCAGAGTCGGCCAGTCACAAGATGATGCAGGTTTTGCTAAATTTCGGGACACAGCTCGTGCGAACACCGCCCGATACTTACAGACATTCCCTTGGGATATATAAGCACACCTGACACAAAAGAGGTGACTGCCCTCCTGGAAGAGGAGATGTGGGCGACCATTAGCGCAATTACCTGTCGTCAGGTTTGCTTCTATGGCGACGGGAGTGGTCTAGAAGTAAACAAGTCTCTTCATCATCTTCGATAAAGCTGCGGATCGTCTCGTTTATAGAACGAAGTAGCGTCTCGATCTCAGCAGTCGAACAGTTGCCTATACGAATCCAAATGACCTTCGGAGAATTACGGTCCAAGACGCTTCGTTCGGCAAAATCGGAGTCTTTGGAGACAATTGCAAATCCGTGCGCCTTAGCATATTCCCATACAGCGTTGTCATCCGCACCACCTAAATTGCAGCCATGGACGTGCTTTAGATCGGAATAAAGGTCTGCTAAGGACTCCACCAATTGCGGAGAGAGGTTCTCATCCAGGAGAAGTTTCACGCCGCCAGAATTTCCAGCTTTCGTTCACGGTCTGCGGCAAACGCCAAACAAGCCCGAATATCCTCTTCGGTCAGATAAGGAAAATCCTGAAGAATCTGGGCATGCGTCATACCGGACGCCAAGTATTCGAGGACGTCATAAACGGTGACGCGTAAGCCTCGAATGCAGGGCTTCCCACCGCGCTTGCCGGGCTCCATCGTGATGATGCCTGAATACTCCATGGGTTAAGCCTAGGCCAAAAGCACCTAACGGGCAAATAGAAAGATAGAAATAATCCTTTTCGGGCAACAGCCCCAATCACCGGTTCCGCTTCGCCACTGTCTTCGGAACATCCAGGTTGAACTCATGGCGAACCACCGTATGGGAGAGCACGAGGCTGGTCGTGGGAACGCCATAGTTGAGCAGCTTCATGATCAGGTGCTCCAACTCCTCGATGGAGCTGACGAGAACCTTCATCATCAGCGCATCGCCTCCGGTCACGTGATCGCACTCGCGAACGGCATCCAACGTCTTAACAAACTGGATGAACTGGCGGTACCGCTCCCCATCGCAGACCATCCGTATATGCGCCTTCACGGTAAAACCGAGCGCGGCCGGGTCGATATCGACCCGATACCCTCTGATGATCTGAGCATCTTCCAGACGGCGCACTCGTTCTGCGGTAGCCGAAGGGGAGAGTCCCACTCGCCTGCCCAGCTCTGCATAACTTGCCCTGGGATCTTTCTGCAGTTCAGCTAGTAACTTTCGACCGATACTATCGAGATTCGAGTCCATTTCCATCTCTAAGTCCTCCAGCATGACTGTTTCAGTGGCATAGCGTCGATGGCCTGTCAGTGCCCCGCAAGTAAGGATCTATTGTATAGACCTCAGTAAGCCATTGATTCAAGTGCTCTAGCTAACTTTATGCACCAGAATCAAAGGTCACACGTCAAAAAGTCGGCTTATCGCTCTTCCTCGTGACTGAAGTTGTCGCTTATTTCCAGACAAACACTCAAGGCAACAACTTCACGGTCGCATAGACAAACGAGGCCCTCGGTCCCTCTGGCAGAAGGGTCACCTCGGTGTCCAACTGTGAGATGCGAAGAAACTGGCCTGCATCCAAAGCAAATGTTGGCCGATCGGCCAACAGAACATGAACCCTCTCGGCGGCGCAAAGCACGACAACATCGTCATACGGAGGAACCAGTCTGACTTCCCTCTCCTCAGCGTGGATCGCAGCCAAGGACGTGCCACACCTCACCATCAGATTCAGATCTTCCGTCGGCCCTGCGAGCAGCTCACAAAAAACATCTTCTTCCCCACGAAAGCTGAAGGGCTGCCAAAGCTCTGTTAAAGGATGCTCCGGCCAGGCGGGAGAACGAAGCACTACACCCTCTCCCCGCCAAAGCAGAATGGTCCGATCTACGCCCGGAAACGCAGAGAAACTACCGGAAGTATGGATCTCCGCCACGCTGATGCGCCAGAGAAAATCATCCAGCCCTGCCCCTTCAGGCTCTACAACAAGCGTGCGCGTGACGCCCCCGCCGTTCTTCCAGGAGACCGGAGGCAAACTATCAATCGCGAAGGGACCGGAGATGACCATAAAAGAGCACGATCTCAATTCCGCAGCAGCGGCAACTTAAGACCAAATTTACTCGCCGTCTCTTCCGCGAGCCCGTAACCCGCATCCGCATGCCGCATCACACCGGTCGCGGGATCGTTGAACAACACACGCCTCAGACGCGCATCGGCTTCCACTGTTCCGTCGCACACGATGACCACACCCGCATGTTGCGAATACCCCATCCCCACCCCGCCGCCGTGGTGCAAACTCACCCACGTAGCGCCTCCCGCAGTATTCAGCAGGGCGTTGAGCAGCGGCCAGTCGGAGACCGCATCCGAGCCGTCCTTCATGGATTCCGTCTCTCGATTCGGGCTTGCGACCGAGCCGGTATCCAGATGGTCGCGGCCAATCACGATCGGGGCCTTGAGCTCGCCATTCCGCACCATTTCGTTGAAGGCCAGTCCCGCAAGATGCCTCTGCCCCAGACCAAGCCAGCAGATACGAGCCGGAAGCCCCTGGAACGAGATGCGCTCGCGTGCCATGTCCAGCCAGCGATGAACATGCTCCGCCTCCGGGAAGATCTCCTTGATCTTCGCATCGGTCTTATAGATGTCCTCCGGATCACCCGAGAGCGCCACCCAACGGAAGGGTCCTTTGCCCTCGCAGAACAGTGGCCGGATGTAGGCCGGAACAAAGCCCGGAAAGTCGAAGGCATTCTTCACACCGGCCTCCAGCGCCACCTGGCGAATGTTGTTGCCGTAGTCCACCGTAGGAATACCCATCTGATGGAAGTCGAGCATCGCACGCACATGCGCAGCGCAGCCTTCCGCCGCAGCCTGGCGCAACTCCGCATGCTGTGCGGGATCCTGCGATGCTTCTTTCCAGCGATCCACACTCCAGCCTGCAGGCAGGTAGCCATTGATCAGATCGTGCGCGGAGGTCTGGTCCGTAACCAGGTCCGGACGCAATCCGCCGGCCTGTGCGCGTCGCACCAACTCCGGCAGGACCTCCGCAGCATTGCCCAGCAGCCCTATAGACACAGCCTCTTTGCGCTCACAGTGGTGCTTCACCAGTTCCAGAGCGTGGTCGAGGTCCTTCGCCTGCTTATCGAGATAGCGCGAACGCAAACGAAAGTCGATACGCGATTGCTGGCACTCGATGGTAAGAGAGACCGCATGCGCGAAGGTCGCCGCCAGCGGCTGCGCTCCACCCATGCCTCCGAGCCCTGCCGAGAGTATCCAGCGGCCGCGAAGATCTCCATAGTGCTGCCGGCCGGCCTCCGCAAACGTCTCATACGTTCCTTGCACAATCCCCTGCGAGCCGATATAGATCCAGCTGCCCGCCGTCATCTGCCCGTACATCATCAGCCCTTTGCGATCGAGTTCGTGAAAGTGCTCCCAGGTGGCCCACGCAGGCACCAAGTTGGAGTTCGCGATCAGAACGCGCGGCGCGTCAGGATGAGTCTGAAAGACGCCAACCGGCTTGCCCGACTGCACCAGCAGCGTCTCGTTGGGTTCAAGTTCCTTGAGGCAGCGCAGTATCTCGTCGAAGCACTCCCAGTTGCGTGCAGCACGGCCGATGCCTCCGTAGACCACCAGACTCTCCGGAGCCTCGGCAACCTCGCTGTCCAGATTGTTCTGCAGCATGCGGTAGGCGGCTTCGCTCAGCCAGTTCTTGCAGGTAAGCTCCGTGCCACGCGGCGCACGGATGTGGCGCGTAGGATCGAAACGCCGTGAGGCCGACTTCGGCTCGCTGGGAGGAACGGGGAGTTCGACGGACGACGGCATGGGCTGCTCCTTCATGGGTTCTGATTTGCTTTTGCTTTTGCACTTGTTTTTCTTGTTGTCATTCCGAGCGCAGCGAGCGAACCTTCTTCCTCCCGTTCTTTGTTCGGATCACTCAGAAAACATATAGGACAGAACTGCAAATGCATGGTTTGAGCTAACGCATAACGTGTGTGGTGGCACTAACGAAAAGCGGGAGAAAACAGGTTCACTCGCTCCGCTCGGAATGACAACAAGAAAGGCAAGAACAAAAAACATCATTCATCCCATCACCGGCTACGCCGCAACAGCAACCGCAGCCTCAATACCATTCAACAACCCCGCCGCAATAAACGCGTCCGCCTTCCGCATCGGAACAGCGAGGACGCAATCCTTCGTCCACGCCGGCACATGCTCTCGCAAGCGCCGAATCGCCTCCTGCAACATCGGCGTCGTCTCACCCTCCCCGCGAAGATCGAGAGCTCGCGCGGCGGCGAGCAATTCAATGGCGACAATCGTACGCGCCAGCCCAACCGACTGTTCCAGCTTCAACGCGGAGGTCATACCCATGCTCACAAAGTCTTCCTGGTTGCCGCTCGTAGGCAGCGAGCCCGTGGACGCCGGCGTAGCCAGCACGCGCATCTCCGCGTACAGCGCCGCTGCCGTCACCTGCGCCATCATCAAGCCGGACTCCAGCCCCGGTGCAGAAGCAAGAAACGCCGGAAGCCCTTCATTGAGAGTCGGATTCAGCAGGCGCTCCGTGCGCCGCTCCGAGATGCCTGCAATCTGGCAGAGCGCGATCGCCAGATAATCCAGACTCAACGCCAGCGGAGCCCCATGAAAGTTGCCGCCGGAAAGAATGTCCTCGTCGAAGACCAGCGGGTTATCCGTCGCGCTGTTCAACTCGATCTCAAACACACGCCGCGCCTCACGTAGTGTGTCCCATGCAGCGCCATGCACCTGCGGAATGCAGCGCAGGCAATAGGCATCCTGAATGCGGCGATTCTTCCCCTGCGTCCGCGGGATAGGACTATCCGCCAGTAGACTGCGCATATGCGCCGCGCTGTGTACCTGGCCGGGATGCGGCCGCACCTCGTGAAGCCGTGCATCGAATGGCACCGGAGTTCCACGCAGAGCTTCCATCGTCAGCGCGGCGGTCGTCTGTGCCGCCACAAACAGCGTCTCAAGCTCATGCAGTTGCAGGCAGCCGATCGACAGCATCGCCTGCGTCCCGTTCAGCAGTGAGATCCCCTCTTTGGCCTGAAGCACTAATGGCTTAAGCCCTGCAGCCTGCAAACATTCGAGCGCCGGCCTCACTACTCCCTCGAACTCGGCATCGCCTTCCCCAATGAGCGTCAGCGCCATATGCGCCAGCGGAGCCAGGTCACCACTCGCCCCCACGCTTCCGCGCGATGGAATCACCGGCGTGATGCCGTGGTTGAGAAGCTCGCAGATACGCTCCGCGATCACCGGACGAATTCCTGAAACACCCTTGGCCAGCACATTCGCGCGGATCACCATCAGGCCACGCACCACCTCGCGCGCCAGCGGCTGCCCCACACCGCAGCAGTGTGACCGCACCAGATTGATCTGCATCTCGGCAATCTCCGAGGAGCCCAGCGCGATATTGGCCAGCAGGCCTACACCCGTGTTCAGGGCATATACCGGCTGTGAACTGACCATAGCGTCCTCGACCAGGCGGCGGGAGGCAGACATGCTTTCGATACTGGAAGCAGAGATACGTACCTTGGTCTTGCCGTAGGCAACGGCTACAACTTCTTCGACGGTGAGGCTCATTCCATCTAAATGGATCATCTGCTCATCTTAGGTAGCGATCGGCTGTAGAGTGAATGGGCAATCCACGCTTATATCCCTCACTTTGAGAGGATTGCGGGGTTTATTTTGTTCATCACCGCTCGATCGCTTGTCCTATGAAGCTACAACCGGCGTTACGAGCGCGCCGAAATGGTGCGGACTGCAACCTCGCGATAGCGAGACACAATCTCATCCGCCAGAGCATGCCGTCCCTCGGTCACTACCGCGCGTCCGTTCATCACAACATCGCGCACTGCGGTGCGCTCCAGAGAGAACACGATCATCGACAGCAACTCCTCAGGAGCGACACCGGCGATAGAAACATCCTGCAAATCGACCGAGAAAAAGTCGGCTGGCCGTCCCGGCTCCAACAGGCCAGTCTCCATTCTCAGGCTCCCTGCACCACCCGCAGTTGCATAGCGAAACAGCCGCGCAGCCATGTCTTCCCCATCGATTCCATCGAGCAGAACGCGCCGCTGCCGCTTCAATCGCAGGTGATAATCCAGCTCACGCGCATCTTCGAGCAGATTGATCGTGGCTTGACTGTCGGAGCCAAAGGAAAACAGAATGCCCTGCTCAATCGCCTTCTCCGCATCGATGATACCGTCGCCAAGATTGCGCTCCGTCGTCGGACAGGAACAGATCGTCACGTTCGCCTTGGCGAGCGCTTCCACCTCATCGGGAGAGGTATGGATGGCATGCACCAGCGTCAGCCGGTCGGAGAGCAATCCGTTCTGCGCCAGCAGGCGAATCGGCGACAGACCATACTCACGCTCACAGGCGGCGATCTCCGCAACCTGCTCCGCGATATGCATATGGACGGGCAGGTTGCGCTCCTCAGCCCACGCCGAGATGCGCTTGAGACTCTCCAATGTCACCGCTCGTATGCTGTGCGGCGCAACGCCCATCGATACAGTGGAGCTTTCATCCCGCAGATCATCCGCAAGACGGTCCACACTCTCCAGATACTCCTCACAACTCTCATAGAAACGCTGCTGGCCTGGGTTGGGTGGGAGTTCATATCCGGCTCGCGCATAGGCCACACGCAACAGACAGACGCGAAGCCCAACGGAGTTGGCAGCATCGATGATGCGCTTTGCCAGCAGATTCGGATCGTCATACGGCGTCCCATCCTGGCGGCGATGCACATAGTGGAACTCTCCGACCGCGGTGATGCCGGAGAGCGCCATCTCCAGAAAGGTCATCCGCGCGACATCGAACACGTCATCCGGCTCAAGCTGGGAGGCGGCGCGATACATCGTATTGCGCCATGCCCAGAAATCGTCTCCATTGGGCCCGCAGTGCTCTGCAACTCCGCGAATCAACCGCTGAAAGCTATGCGAATGCCCATTGACGAGCCCCGGGAGGATTGCCTTGCCCGGCATCTTCACAGCCATCAAATTATCTGTTGCCAGGTCAGCGCCAATGCGAAGAATCGAGCCATCATCGCCGACAAGAAGCCCCAGTCCGGGGCGGAATGTGCCCTCCGTATAGAGAAGATCGGGCAGATAAAGTGTCGGCATCCTGAGGCTCGCTTTCAATTGGAACTAACGCAGAGTGTAGCTAAATAGTGTGACCTGACGAAATGTGCTTTCGCTCTTGTTCTCGCTTTTGTTTTGTTCTTGCCTTTGCTTTTCTTGTTGTCATTCCGAGCGCAGCGAGCGAACCTGCTTCCTCCCGTTCTTTGTTCGTATCACCCAGAAAACATAGAGGGCAGAACTGCAAGTGCGTTGTTTGAGCTAACACATAAGGTTAGCGGTGACACTAGCGAAAAGCGGGAGGAAGCAGGTTCGCTCGCTGCGCTCGGAATGACAGCAAGAAAAGCAAAAACTCAGATGCACCTCGAAGGCAACGAAGAGCTGCTCTGATCCTATCGACTCATCACACTATCCGAAAAGTGGATTCAACGGCCATCGAGAGCCTTAATTCCTGGAATCACTTGTTTCAGAGCATTTTCTCAAGTGAACAACCACTACGCCGGCAAACTATGCAACAACAAACTCTTCACCGTCTCCGTCCACTCTTCCAACTCACTTAGCGGAACACACTCACGCTCACTATGTGCTGTCTCCATATCACCGGGACCAATCACAACAACGTCCTCAGCGAGCGCCGCAAAGCGTGTTGCCTCCGAGCCGAAGGAGATCCCTGTCTCCGCCCGGCCAAGCATACGACTGAGCGCAGCCCCAAGCCGAGAAGCCGAGTGATTCGCAAAGCCCGCATCCGCACGTAGTAAACGCACATCAATCCGGCACTGTGGGTGCAGGCTTGCAACCTCTGCCGCCAACTGCTGAACGACCTGACCGCCGTGCCGCGGATCTTCTCCCGGCACCGGACGCCACTCCACGAGAAAGTTGCACTCCCCCGCCACGATATTCTTCGCCGTTCCGCCGCCCACAACGCCAACATTGAAGGTGGTATACGGCGGGCTGAAAAGCGCATCGCATACCTTCTCGCCTGTCTGTTGCCATTGCTCCAGCTTGACGATAATCTGCGCGGCTGTGCTGATGGCAGAGACTCCCTTATCCGGAAACGCGCTGTGTGCCTCTCGTCCCACAACACGCACCTCAGCCAGACCGTACCCCTTGCCCGCAGTAGCAGGCCGCAGCGAAGTCGGCTCACAGACGATCACACGCCGCGGCCGGATAGCGCCGCTCGCTACCAGCCGCGTTGCGCCGATACATCCAATCTCCTCTTCTGCGGTAAAGGCGAAGGCCACCGGCGTATGCAGCGTCTCCACATCTACCTGCAGCGCCGCAGAAAGCAGACCTGCAAGCGAACCCTTCACATCGCAGGAACCGCAACCGTGCAACTGACCGTCTACCTCAACGAGCTGGGTAGCGGCTGCCCATTCTCTGCGAAAGGGCACGGTGTCGGTATGGCATACGAAGAGCAGCTCTACCTCTGGCAAGTGATCGCGAAACCTATGCGGCACAGCCAGCATGTTGGCCTTCTCAAGACCATCCGCGGCGATATAGGGCAGACGCTGCGTGTACCACCCTCGTGGCTCCAGAAGCTCCGCAATCGCATCCAGCAACGGGCCATTAGAGACGGACGAGACACTCGGAATCGCCACCAGTGTGCGCAGGATCTCAGCTGCGGCTTGCATACTCTAGATCACCTCACAGCCATCGACGAAGACCCGCGGACGCGCGGGCGTCGCCAGAAAATACGCAAGCTCCCGGTAGTCTTCGCACTCGTGGATGACGAAGTCCGCACGCTTACCCGGTTCAAGAGAGCCCACCTCATCCGCCATATCCAGACTAGCGGCGGCGTTGATCGTCGAAGCAACGATAGCTTCCGAAGGCAGCATGCGCAGATATAACGCAGCCAGCGCGATGATAAAAGGCATCGAGGCTGTAGGCGACGACCCAGGATTGAAGTCCGATGCGATGACCGGCGCTAGACCGGCCGCAATCATCGCGCGTGCATCGGGATACTCTGTTCGGCTGAGCGCAAAGACCGACGCGGGCAGAAGCACAGGCTGCACCCCTGCCGCGCGCAGGGCTTCGATTCCCTCCGCGTCGGTGCATTCCAAATGGTCTGCGGTCTTCGCTCCTAACTCCGCTGCCAGCTTTGCGCCACCATCTACGCGGAACTGTTCAACATGCATGCGAAGCCCCAGGCCACTTTGCTTTGCCTGCTGCAGTATCCTCCGCGCCTCATCAACCGTAAAGGCATGCTCGTCGCAGAACACATCGCAGTATCGCGCGAGACCGTTCCTGGATACCTCCGGAATAAGCTGCTCCGTAATCATGGCGATGTAGCCTTCGCGATCTTCGCGAAACTCTGCCGGAACGATATGAGCCGCCAGCAGCGTGGGCACAATACGCAGCGGCATCAACTCCTGCAGGGAGCGCAAGACGTTCAGGATCTTCAACTCCGATTGCTCCGTCAGCCCGTATCCGGACTTCGCCTCGATCGTGGTTGTGCCGCCGCGGAGAAACCACTCCGCATGACGCCGCGCCGCGCCTAACAACTCCTCTTCACTGGCTCTGCGCGTGTGTTCGAGCGTTGAGGCGATACCGCCGCCGCTTGCAGCGATCTCCTGATACGTGCGCCCTGCAATCCGCTGCTCGAAGTCGCCGATACGATTGCCGCCAAAGACCAGATGCGTATGCGCATCGACGAACCCCGGCAAAACTGCCCGTCCGCCGGCATCGATCACTTCGACATCCCGAGGTAGCAGAGACTGAAGATCTCTATAAAAGCCGACAGCCGCCACGCGACCCTCTTTGAGGAACATTGCCGCATCGCGAAGCAGGCCCAACTCCTGCAGCTCAGCGCCGGCTCGCGGCCTGGCCGGCCCGGCAAGCGTCAGCAACTGCCCGCAGTTGACCACGATAGAAGCCTGGGACCGAACTCGCACGCCTGAGTGTACCGCTCCCTCTGCTGCATCCAAAGTCACTTGCTTCCATCCATCAACGCCACCCACTGCGCGCGATATTCGCACTACTCAAAACTTCCGCACGTTAGGAAAGTGTCTTTTTACGGCAGAGCCCAACAGCTGGAAATCGCCGTAGCCAGAAGAAGAAGTTCGCGATCGGCAAACATCGCACATTTCAGGGCAAGAACCGTCAAATTCTAACGATTGATATAAAAACTGGGCGATCGACAGTGTTTTTTTGAATCGACTATTCATGTCAGCACGTCTGAATCCAGACCGCTATGTTCTATGTTAGACATACACGCATGTGTCTTTTTGCCCAAGCAAGCGTCGAGAGGCAAAGAACTTCGAGAGCTTCCTGGAGATAAGTGAATGAACGAGCAACATAAACGTGTAGCTGAGACAAGTGTCCTCAACCGAGTGCAGTACGCTTGCACAGCCGGCATGCTCCTCCTAAGTGCAGGCATGCTCTCAGGCTGCGAGAAGAAGGCCGCACCTGCCGGACCTCCGCCAGCTTTGCCAGTCACGGTCGTCGAAATCCAGCCTACCGATGTAGCGCTCACGAACGAATGGGTGGGAACGCTGGACGGATATGTGAACGCCCAAATCCAGCCCCAGGCTAACGGCTATCTGATCAAGCAGAACTATAAAGAAGGTGCACAGGTCTCCAAGGGGCAAGTTCTCTTCGAGATCGATCCACGTCCGTTCCAAGCCTCACTGGATCAGGCTAAGGGTCAGCTGGACCAGGCCAAGGGTCAAGTACTGCAGGCGCAGGCGCAAGTCGGGTTAGCGCAGATCAATGTCAATCGCGACACGCCGCTGGCACAGGCCCATGCGATTGCACAGAGCCAGCTCGATACCGAGACCCAGACACTGGCCCAAGATGCCGCCAGTGTGAAATCGGCGCAGGCATCCGTCGCCGCGACTGAGGCTGCCGTTGCCACTGCAAAACTGAATCTCGGTTTCACGCAGGTGCGTTCGCTTATCACCGGCGTTGCAGGACTTGCGACAACGCAGGTCGGCAGCCTCGTCAACACCCAGACTTCCCTTACCTCTGTCTCGCAACTCAACCCGATCAAGGTCTACTTCTCGATCAGCGATGCCGAGTACCTGAGCCTCTCGCAGCGCGCCCATCAAGGCAAGGGTGACGACTTCCTGCAGAGCGCGGCCGCAGTTCCCCTTACACTTTCGCTCTCAAACGGCCAGGATTATCCGCTCAAGGGACATATCGTCTTTGTCGATCGCCAGATGAACGCCCAAACCGGCGCAATCCGTATCGCTGCAGCTTTCCCGAACCCCAACAACCTTTTGCGCCCTGGACAGTTTGGACGCGTCAAGGCTGCCACCGAAATGCGCCATGGAGCTCTTCTCGTTCCTCAGGTCGCCATACAGGATCTACAGGGACTCCATCAGGTCTATGTAGCCACAAACGGCAAGGCTCATCTCACGACTGTCGAGCTAGGTTCGCAGATCGGTACCAATTGGCTTGTCGAGAGTGGCATCGAGCCAGGCGCACAGGTGATTACAGACAACCTACAGAAACTCGGCGAAGGTGCTCCCGTCTCTCCACACCGCGGCCCTGCGATCGCCCCAACCGATGCAGGCAACAACTCGGCTGGGAGGTAGTCCATGTCAAAGTATTTCATCCGCCATCCCATCGTTGCGATCGTTATCGCTATTCTGACGGTCATTGTAGGCACAGTAACGCTGTTTACCCTGCCTACCGCGCAGTTTCCCGATATCGTTCCGACCGAGGTCCTGGTCACTGCCACCTATCCCGGCGCCGACGCCAAGACGCTCACCCAGGCCGTTGCGACTCCGATCGAGCAGCAGATGAACGGCGTCGACAACATGATCTACATGGACTCCGTCAGCGCTAACAATGGCGTAGTTCAGCTCTTCGTCGACTTTGACGTCAAGACCGATCCAAACATCGATCAGGTCCTCGCCCAGCTTCGTGTCGATCAAGCCCAGTCTCAGCTGCCGTCCCAGGTCACTACGGCCGGACTCACGGTTCAAAAGGCCCTGACTTCTCCTCTCATGCTCGTCGCGGTCAATTCGCCCGGCGGCAAGCTAAGTCAGGACTTCCTAACCAACTACGCGATCATCAACATTCAGGACCAGATCGCACGTGTCAAGGGTGTCTCACGCGTGCAGGTCTTCGGCGGCCAGTATGCCCTCCGCGTTTGGGTTCAACCTGACAAGCTCGCGCAACTCGGCGTAACTGCCACCGACGTCATTAACGCCATCCAGGTCCAGAACAACGTCAATCCCGCCGGTCAGATTGGCGCCGAGCCCATTCCAAAGGGCCAGCAGTTCACCTATACCGTCCGCACGCAAGGCCGCCTGATTACGCCTGAGGATTTCGGCAACATCATTCTTCGTGCAAACGCCGACGGCTCTATCCTGCACCTCAAAGACGTCGCCCGTATTGAACTTGGAGATCAAGCCTACGGCATCTCTGCCCGCTACAATCAGGCTCCCTCGGGCGTTATGGCCATCTACCAGCTCCCCGGGTCCAATGCTGTACAAACTGCTGCTGGCGTCAACGAACGCATGAAGGAACTCTCTGCCACCTTCCCCGCCGGCATCAGCTACGACGTCCCCCTGGATACCACCAAAGCTGTGACCGCTGGTATTCGAGAGATCGTCATCACGCTTCTTGAGGCGCTCGCTCTCGTCGTTATCGTCGTCTTCATCTTTCTACAGGGCTGGCGAGCCACTCTCATTCCGCTGCTCGCGGTTCCGGTCTCTCTCATCGGAACCTTCATCATCTTCCCGGCACTCGGATTCTCGATCAATACGCTGTCCTTGTTTGGTCTGGTACTCGCCATCGGCCTCGTCGTTGATGATGCGATCATCGTTGTTGAAGCCGTAGAACACCATATCGATGAAGGCCTGGACCCCACGGCCGCAACCGAAAAGGCCATGGAAGAGGTCGGCGGACCGGTCGTCGCGATTGCACTCATCCTTGCTGCCGTTTTCATCCCGACTGCTTTTATCCCTGGTATTACCGGCCGCTTGTATCAGCAGTTCGCTGTGACTATCGCCATCTCCGTTCTCATCTCGGCCTTCAACGCCCTCACCCTTTCGCCTGCACTCTCAGCACTTCTGCTCAAGCCTAAGAGCAAAGAAGCCAAGAAAGGCCTCCTCGCTCGCGGCTTTGGTCTCTTCAATAAATACTTTGGCCGCACCACAGAGAGCTTCGTCAGCACCTCCAACATCCTCATCCACAAATCCACGCTTGCGATGCTCGGCATTGCGCTGATCGGCGTCCTGGGCTTCTTCCTGGGTACCAGCCTTCCCAGCGGATTCCTCCCAACCGAGGATCAGGGTTACATGTTCCTCGCCTTGCAGCTTCCCGATGGCGCTTCCGCTCAGCGCACCGACGCCGCGGAGCAGAAGATCACCGCTGCCCTACTTAAGACTCCTGGCGTCAAGGGCGTTATCGCCGTCAACGACTTCTCGCTTCTCACCCAGGTTCAAAGCACCAACGCCGGGTTCTTCTTCGTCTCCCTCAACCCGTGGGAGGAACGCAAGAGCAAAGAAGAACAGCTCGAGTACATCCAGGGCCATTTGCAGCAACAACTCTCGCAGGACCCCGATGGTATCGCCTTCGCATTCCCACCACCCTCCATCCCCGGTATCGGAACCTCGGGTGGTGTCACCATGGTTCTCGAAGACCGCTCTGGCTCGGATGATCCCACCACTCTAACCAAGAATGTATTTGCCTTCCTCGGAGCGTTGAAACAACGTCCGGAGATCGGTGCTGCGGTCCCGTCCTACGAACCTGCCGTACCCCAGCTCTATGCCAACGTAGACCAGGAAAAAGCGCTGCAGCAGCAGGTCCAGCTTTCGGATGTCTACAACACCATGTCCACCTTCATGGGTGGATATCTCGTCAACTACTTCAATAGGTTTGGCCGCCAATGGCAGACCTATGTCGAAGCTGAGGGGACCTCCCGCACAGACATTAAAAACATCAACCAGTTCTATGTCCGCAGTGCCAATGGCGGCCAGGTCCCACTCTCTTCCCTCGTTACCGTGAAGCAGACGACCGGCCCTGAGTTCATCTACCGCTTCAATGAGTTCAATGCGGCGCAGATCAACATCACTGGTGCTCCCGGCTACAGTTCGGGCCAGATCCGAGCTGCGCTTGAAGATACCTTTGCGAAGACGATGCCTGCGGGCAGCGGCTACGACTATTCCGGCATGTCCTATCAGGAGCAGCAGGCTGCAAAGGGCGTGCCCTCCTGGGCAGTGTTCGCACTCTCCCTGCTCTTCGTCTTCCTCATCCTTGCGGCGCTCTATTCAAGCTGGACCCTGCCCTTCAGTGTCCTCCTCAGTACTCCCGTAGCAATTCTCGGTGCGTACGTTGCACTCCACGTCCGGTCGCTTGAAAACGATATCTTCGCAACCATCGGTCTGGTCATGCTGATTGGCCTTTCGGCCAAGAACGCCATCCTCATCGTTGAGTTCGCAAAGACGAACTACGAAAGCGGTCAGAGCATCTCGGAAGCCGCCCTTGCAGCAGCTCGCCTTCGCTTCCGACCCATCGTCATGACGGCATTAGCCTTCATCGTCGGATGCCTCCCACTCTGGACTGCGAGCGGAGCAGGCGGCGCCTCTCGCCGCATCCTCGGCACCGTTGTTGTTGGAGGGATGTTCCTCTCCACCGCCATTGGTCTCATCTTCATCCCGGTCACGTTTTCCGTAGTCGAATACCTCTCACACCGCTTCGCTAGAGGTGGCAAAGGTACGACGATGGACTCGAAAGCTGACTTCGACCCGGTCGCCGCCGGCAAAGCTGCTGGTGGCGGACCGCAGACCCCGACCCAGGGAGGTCACGCATGAGGAACTCTTCGATGTGGCTCAAACGCACCTACGGAATTGCAGTCGGAGGAGTGCTTGTAAGCGCTCTTGCCGGCTGCAACGTTGGACCGAAGTACAAACAGCCTAATTTTCCTTCACCGCCCGCATTTCGCGGAGCAGACGAAGCAGCTGTGAGCAGCGCGGAACAGAACTCCCTTGGCGATCAACAGTGGTCTCAGGTCTTCCAGGAGCCCGAGCTTCAAGCCCTGATCAAAACCGCGCTCGCGAATAACTACGACGTCCGCATCGCGATTCAGCACATCCTTGAGCAGCAAGCGCAGGTACAGGTCACACGCTCACAGCAGTTCCCAACTCTCAGCTTCGGTGGCACAGGCATTGGCGCAGGCATCCCGGCGTTGAACAGCATAGGCAACAACAGCAACAATTCTAATAGCTCACTTTCTCTCAGCAGCCCTCTTGCCGAAGGCGATTTTAGCCTCAACGCTGCGTGGACCCCGGACTTCTGGGGCCTCTATCGCAAGCAGACCGAAGCCGCCCGAGATCAGCTCCTGTCCCAAACGTGGGCGCAGCGCGCCGTTCGTATGACCCTCGTCCAGAATGTTGCGACTACCTACATCGAGCTCCGCGCGCTTGATCGCCAGCTCGAGATCACCAAACAGACCCTGGCCGCCCGTCAAGATTCTCTGAAACTCACAGAGACACTGGAGCAAGGTGGCTCCTCACCACTCTCAGACGTGCGTCAGGCCGAACAACTCCTTTACACCGCGACGTCTCAGATTCCTCAACTCGAACAACAGATCCAGCAGCAGGAGAACGCTCTCACACTCTTGCTGGGCGCGAACCCTGGCCCCATAGGTCATACTGATCCCAACGCCCTCACTCCTCCGCCTCAGGATCTTCCCACCGGCCTTCCCTCGCAGCTTCTGGCGCGCCGGCCTGACATTCAGGAGGCCGAAGCACAGCTCAAAGAGGCAAATGCCAACGTAGGCATCGCGCGCGCGCAATTCTTCCCACAGCTTGCTCTAAGCGCCTCCGCTGGATTCGGTAGCGACTCATTCTCTACCCTCTTCAACAGCAGTTCTCGAACGATCTATGCGATCGGCTCCCTGACCCAACCCATCTTCGAAGGCGGCAAGCTCCGCGGTCAATTGAATCTCTCCAAGGCGACCGAAGAGGAGATGCTCCTGAGCTATGAGAAGACCATTACAGGAGCTCTTCACGACGTCTCGAACGCCCTCATCGCTCTCAAGAAACAGCGCGCCTACCGCGAGCAGCAGGAGAAACTCGTCGCCGCCGCACAGGATGCAACTCGCCTCGCCAGGATGCGCTATCAGGGCGGCGCAACCTCTTATCTTGAGGTCCTGACAAATGACTCCACCCTCTTCTCAGCGCAACTGAATCTCGTTACAGCACAGCAGGGAGAAGCCCTGGCGCTCGTTCAGCTCTACAGTGCCCTCGGCGGTGGCTGGCAGTAGTCATCGTTGTTCAGCGATCAATCTGAGGTACTTGAACTTGCAACAAGTCATACCCCATAAGCCGTTTTGGCATGGGTGGGTAACGACTTGTTGCAAGTTCCTATTTAGCAGCTCAGATCGCCTGATCGCTAGCGGAGAAGATTGCTCTTCGCAAGGTCGAGCACCTCATCCCCTCGTCCGCTCAGGACCGCACGAACCATATAGAGACTAAACCCGAGGGCCTGCTCCGCAGTGATCGTGGGTGGCATGGAGAGCTCTTGTCGGTTGACGATTACCTCGACGAGTGCGGGACCTTCATGTTCGAAGGCTCGCGAAAGAGCGGACCGCAGTTCCTCCGGCTTCTCGACACGCACGCCCAAGATGCCTGCAGACTCAGCCAATTGGGCAAAATTTGGATTGACGAGATCGGTGCCATAGTCAACCAAGCCTGCGGCTTTCATCTCCAATTCGACAAAGCCGAGCGAGCTATTATTGAACACAACAAGCTTCACGGGCAGTTTTAGTTGGGTGAGCGTCAACACTTCTCCCAGCAACATAGCCAGTCCACCATCGCCGGAGAGGCTAATAATCTGTCTGCCTGGGTGGGAGGCTTGCGCACCAATGGCCTGCGGCAAAGCATTCGCCATAGAGCCGTGAATGAACGAGCCGAGCAGGCGACGCTTGCCGTTCATATGAAGATAGCGCGCGGCCCAGATGGTGGGTGTGCCTACGTCACAGGTGAAGACGGCATCGTCGGTAGCGAGTTCATCGATAATTTTAGCGACGTACTGCGGGTGTATCGGCGTGCGGCCAGGCTCACCCGTTGCGAGATCGTCGAGTCCCTTTCTAGCGCCTTTGTAATGCTCGAGACAAACATCGAGGTAAGAGCGGTCCTTCTTCTCCTGCAATATCGGAGTAAGCGCATCCAGCGTGTCCTTTACGCTGCCGACCAAACCAAGATCGACCGGGGTACGTCGCCCTATCTGCTCACCGCGCAGGTCAACCTGCAGGATCTTCGCTTTCTTGGGGAAAAACTGTTGGTAGGGAAAGTCGGTACCAAGCATCAGCAATGCGTCGCAGTTCATCATCGCGTGGTAACCGGAGGAGAAACCGAGCAGGCCCGTCATTCCTACGTCATAGGGGTTGTCGTACTCGATGAACTCCTTACCACGCAAGGCGTGCACAATGGGGGCTTTGAGCTTAGCGGCAAGCGCAACCAATTCGTCATGCGCCCCTTCACATCCAGCGCCACCAAGAATCGTAATTTTTTGAGCGCCATTGAGTATCTCTGCAGCCTGGTTCAGTTCCTTGTCGGATGGCCGGCTTACTGACGCAGAATCGTGGATGCCAAGAGCTAGCGCCGGGGAGGGACACTCGCGTGCCAGAACATCTCCGGGGATAACAACAACAGCCACTCCTCGTTTCGCGATCGCGGTACGCATCGCTATCCCCAGCACACGCGGCATCTGGTCTGCCTGTGACACCAACTCGCAATAGTAGCTACAGTCTTTGAAGAGATGTTCGGGATGAGTCTCCTGAAAGTAGCCGCTGCCAATCTCCTGGCTCGGAACCTGTGCCGCGATTGCCAGGACAGGAACACGGCTGCGATGACAGTCGTACAGACCATTGATGAGGTGCATGTTGCCAGGGCCGCAGCTTCCCGCACAGACGGCGATCTCCCCGGTAAGATGAGCTTCCGCCCCTGCTGCAAAAGCGCCAGCCTCCTCATTGCGCATATGGAGCCATTCAATCTCTTTATGCCGTCGAATGGCATTTGTGAATCCGTTGAGGGAGTCGCCCACCACACCATAGACACGCGATACGCCGGCCTGCACCAGCGTTTCGACAAATACCTCAGCCACTTTCTTTGCCATCTGTACACCTCTACGAGAGAGACTTCTCCCGATCGTTTATCTTCCGTGTAGGTCAACCAGCGCTCGCTGCGAACGCTTTGCGAGATTAGCTATTAGGAAACACCATTTTCTTCGGATCGACTACCTGATCGAATGTCTTCTCGTCGATCCATCCGGTCGCTAGCGCAGCTTGTTTCAGAGTCGTCTCCTCATCCAGCGCCTTGTGAGCAATCTTCGAGGCTTTGTCGTAACCGATCACAGGGCTGAGAGCCGTCACGAGCATCAGCGAATTCTGAACGAACTGGGCGATACGCTTTTCGTTCAAGACCGTTCCTTCAACAGAGAAAATGCGGAACTTCTCGCAACCATCGGCCAGGATGCGTGCGGAATGTAGAAAGTTGTTAATGATGATCGGACGCATCGCGTTCAACTCAAAGTTGCCCTGCGAGCCGGCAAAGGCTACAGCCGAATCGTCTCCCAACACCTGGATGCAGATCATCACCATGGCTTCGCACTGCGTTGGATTGACCTTGCCAGGCATGATCGACGATCCGGGTTCGTTGGCCGGCAACACCAACTCTCCCAGGCCGCAACGCGGCCCCGAAGCCAGCCAACGCATATCGTTGGCGATCTTCATCAGCGCCACCGCGAGAGCACGCAGAGCGCCGTGCGCGTTCACCATCGCGTCAAGAGATCCCTGCGCGGCAAATTTGTTTGGCGCTGTGACGAATGGCAGGCCAGTCAGCTCCGCGATCTTCGCTGCAATCTCTTCCCCGAAATGGGGTGGTGCGTTCAGTCCGGTTCCAACAGCAGTTCCACCGGCAGCTAATAGATACAATCCATCCAGCGACCGCTCAATCAATACGATTGCATCGCGAAGCTGTGCGGCATAGCCCGACCACTCCTGTCCGACCGTTAGGGGGACGGCGTCTTCCAGATGGGTGCGGCCTATCTTGACAACATCGTTCCATTGCTTCGACTTCGCTTCGATTGCGCCTGCCAACGCTTCCACTCTAGGCAACAGGTAGTGCTTGACCTCCAGTACGCTGGCGATGTGCATCGCCGTCGGGAAGGTGTCATTCGACGACTGCGCCATGTTGACATGGTCGTTCGGGTGAATGGGCTTCTTGCTGCCCAGCTCTCCTCCAAGCAGCTGCACGGCGCGGTTGGAGATCACTTCATTGACGTTCATGTTGGACTGCGTGCCTGATCCGGTCTGCCACACAAAGAGCGGAAACTCACTATCCAGCTTCCCTGCGATCACTTCATCGGCCACCCGGGCAATAGCCGCAGCCTCCCATGGCTGCAGACGCCCAGCGGCCTCATTCACTAAGGCTGCGGCCTTCTTCACGTAACCGTAAGCGTGATACACCTGCTTCGGCATGCGATCATCACCGATAGCAAAGTGGATAAGGGAGCGCTCGGTTTGAGCGCCCCAATAGTGATCCGCCGGAACCTCAACCTCACCCATCGAGTCGGTTTCCTTGCGCTTGCCCGTTGCGGCGATGCCGATCGGCAGTTGCTTCAATTCGAATGTCTGCGGGGTATCTTGTGCTGGCATACGCTTCATCACCTTGATCTTTCGGACATAGTCGCCCGATGTTCGTTGTTAGTTTTAAGGGAGGACCGCCCTTCTACTATCCTCTCTTGCGCGACCAGTCTCGAGATCAGGCCTTTACTCGCTCATAGGGAAGATAAACCGGCTCCCACACATAAGCATGGAGCGACTCTTCGAAGACCTTTTCATCCGCCACTCCAGCAACGCCATCGGCGATCGCCTGCTTACCGACAGCCTCTCCTACCAACAGGCCTACTTTGCGAGAATCCGCGATGGGAGGTAGCAGATTTGCAGTCTTGTCTTTTACCGTCGGAGATAGCTCTGCAAGCCTTTTTGCTGCGGCCATAATCATCCCGTCCGTTACCCGCTTTGCCTTTGAAGTAAGAATGCCGAGAGCCAGGCCAGGAAAGATATAGGAGTTGTTGGTCTGAGCAATATGGAAGGACTTGCCATTGATGGTTACCGGAGCGAAGGGGCTGCCTGTACCGATCAGTGCTTTTCCATCCGTCCACTTCAGCAGATCCTCAGGCGTAGCCTCTTCGCGCGAGGTGGGGTTCGACAAGGGAAAGATGATCGGGCGGTCCGTGTGCTTCGCCATCTCACGCACCACATCTTCCGTGAAGGCGCCTGGCTGACCGGAGACGCCGACCAGCACGGTAGCTTTGGCGTTGCGAACCACATCGAGCAAAGAGATTTCGTCCCCTCCGGATAACGTCCATCCCTTCAGGTCCGCGCTCTTCCGCACAAATGGCTGCTGGTTGGAAAGAATACCTTTCCCACCCTCTACAAGGAGACCGTAACGATCGACAGCGTAAAACCGTTTACTGGCTTGCTCTTCGCTCAAGCCAGTCTCTTTCATGGCGGTGAGCATCAGGTTCGCTATGCCAATTCCGGCAGAGCCAAAGCCGAGAAATACAACCGTTTGTTGCTCAAGCGGAATGCCGGTTGCATTGACCGCCGCCAGCAGAGTCGCGGTGGTCACAGCGGCAGTTCCTTGAATATCGTCGTTGAAGGTACAGAGCTGGTCACGGTAACGCTCCAGCAGACGAGCTGCATTGGAGCCTGCGAAGTCTTCCCATTGCAGAAGAATATGCGGCCACCGGCGTTTGACGGCCGAAACAAAGGCTTCGACGAAGTCGTCATACTCCTGGCCGCGGACTCGCTTATTCCTCCAGCCCACGTATATAGGATCGTTGAGACGGTCTTCATTGTCCGTCCCCACATCGAGCAGCACGGGCAAGCAGTGCTCCGGGCGGATGCCGGCAAGGGCTGTATAGAGCGCCATCTTGCCGATGGGAATTCCCATGCCGCCAGCGCCCTGGTCTCCTAATCCGAGGATGCGTTCCCCATCGCTGACGACGATGCACCTTACGTCGTCATAGCGAGGATCGGAGAGCATCTGCTCAATCCGATTCTTGTTGGGATAGCTGATGAACAGGCCACGCGGCTTGCGCCAAATCTCACTGAAACGCTGACATCCTTCACCTACGCCTGGCGTGTAGACGACGGGAAGCAGCTCTTCCACATTGTGCGCTATTAAGGAATAGAACAATGTCTCATTGGTGTCCTGAAGATCACGCATGAAGCTGTACTTGCCGAAGACGGTCTGCTGATTTTCCAGGGCCTTCTTCCGACGCTCAAGCTGCTGATCCAAATTCCCTTCATCCGGTGGCAACAATCCATGGAGAGCGAAGGTGTCTCTTTCTTGTTCTGTAAAGGCGGTGCCCTTGTTGAGCCGAGGGTTGTTCAATAGATCGTAACCAGAAAGTCTGGTCCGAACCACGTCACTCTTCGCATCCTTATTTACCTGCGCTGACCCATTCATCTAATCTTCTCCATAGAAAATGGCATGCGTTCGTCCATAGTGGGAACGCGCCTGTCTTCTCAAAAAGTAAGATGCATTTTCTTGACTCCACTGATGTGTAAAGATGTGTCAAGGTGAGCTGTCTACAAAGCTTACATCTAGTGCATTTACAATAATTTAATGGACTGACTTGAAACTTCGTCTAAATGCCTTCCGGGGCTGCGAGGAGATTTCGGTACTGATTCGCAGCTTGGCCTAAAGCTGGAGAGTATTTAGAGATGATATTCGGCAAATCTCTGACGACACCCAACCACAACGCACCGAATAACACGCGTAACGAAGAGCTGCGGCGTTAGACGGGCAAAGCAGGCCATAATGACGAATTCAAGCACCGAACAACCAAGCCTGAGCGGTACCGCGAAGGGACAGTTCTCGGTCGCAAGACTCAACGAACGAGTCGCTCCTTCGAATGCGCTCAATCTCCTCCTGACGAGTGGCGTACTCCTGTTCGTGCATGGCCAGACTACAGAAAAGATGATCGACACCATGACACGCCTGGCCGAGGCCCTGGGCTTTCAAGCCAGCGTGTTTCCACGCTGGGGTGATCTGACGGTCCGAATAGAAGGACCCCGTGGATCTTTTCACGAAATTATCGCGACTAGCCCCACGGGTGTGGACATGGCCCAGGTCACAGCCACGATGAACGTGATCGATGACGTTTGCGATGGACGGATCGATGCTGCCGGCGGTCGATCGGCACTGGAGGCGATACCACACCTTCCGCCGGTCTCGGTGGCTCGCTTTGCTTTGCTGGCCGCGGCCGGAGCAGCGGCACTGGGGGTGATCTTCGGGGAAATCCATTTCATCAGTCTCCTTCTGATTGCATGCAGTGCCGGCATTGGCGCATGCCTTCGCCGATGGTTGGGGAAGATCAGCCGCAATCTCTTCGTACAACCGTTTTGCGCAGCGTTGTTCGCTGGTGCTGTCGGAGCCGTCGCAACCCGGTTTCAGGTTGATTCAGCGTTACACCTTGTCGCGGTGTGTCCATGCATGGTGCTGGTGCCAGGTCCGCATCTTCTCAATGGCGCAATTGATCTCACCCGTGCGCGCCTGCCACTCGGCGCCTGGCGGATACTGTATGCGAGTCTCATCATCCTCGTGATCTGTACGGGGCTACTCGTCGGCCTCTCGCTCGGGGGAGTCGTTCTACCTGCTTTAGGGCCGTCCTACCCGGTGCCGCTCGGATACGATGCCATCGCAGCGGGTGTTGCCGTCGCAGCCTACGGCACGTTTTTCGCGATGCCCTGGCGAACACTACCCATTCCCATCCTTATCGGCATGTTGGCACATGCCTCCCGTTGGACAGCCATTTCCTGGTTCGGCGCCAGTGCTGAGATTGGAGCTCTCGTCGCCTGCCTGATTGTTGGCGTTATCATCACGCCGATTGCGGATCGGCTACGGTTGCCCTTTGCGGCATTAGCCTTCGCCTCCGTTGTATCGCTAATCCCCGGCGTGTTTCTATTTCGAGTGGCTGGCGGCCTGGTGAATCTGGCTAGCCTTGGCGGAAAGGCATCGCCCGATCTACTCCTCGCCGTCGTTGTCGACGGGACGACTGCCATTCTGATTATTCTGGCGATGACCTTCGGTCTAATTCTTCCGAAGATGTGCATTGAGCACTTTCGCCTATTTCAACATCCAATTGCACGATCCTAGGCGATGGGAAACTTTCTCATTTCGAAGTGCTTTCAGGAACGAACAGCATGAGCGGCAGCGCAGTGACAAACAGTATTCTTGCATGGCACGCCAAAAACTAGACGGCGACTTAGGGCAATTGCGCTGCCGATAGGATGAACAGTTGCCAGCATCCAGGAGCAACAGATGCTCTGCTACAGAGACACTAAGCGGGGAAGCTAGTTTTCCCCGTCAAGAATCATGATGATGTGGAAGGAGGGACAGGATTTTATTCCTGCGCCCTCCTTCTTTGAGTTCGCTCTGCGTCATATTATTGATACGTTTCATTTTTTCGAAGCGAAGAATCGCTGCGTGGCGTTGCCATCAGACAATCAACTTGAGCAGGTCCTGTATTCCCATCAAGGAGTTGGACGTAGTCCCCCTTGGCAACTCTGGCCCAATCGCAAAAGCCTGGCTCTTCCCTTCGAACCAAACGAGAAAACGAGCTTCGTTCGCTCCACGCAGTCTGCAGAGATTAAGCCATGTGTAGTAGGCGCCCATATCGGCATCGACGAGTGATCCTTCCGGATCAAGACCTGCTGGCGGAGCATTACTGAGCATGGCGTTCATAGGCTGCATCTGCTGACGAGGCGTATAACGCAGAACAATGGTTTCAGGCTGTGCACGGCGAAGGCACTCACGCGCAGCCCACTGCACGAAGGTGGTTGAAAAGACCTGAGTACCCGAGCCTTCTGAAAGTAAGCTGAGTTGAAAATAGTTCAACACTGCATCGGCTGGGTCCTGGGAAAGCCCAATATCTTCAGGCTTGAGCTGTGCAAGTTTACCTCTGAGCGCTTCGGCTCCACTATTCCCAGAGGCAATCGTCTGCTGTGTCAGATTCAGCAGCTGCTTCCGCGGCCGATCGAGAGCGGCATAGGAGATTGTGGTCAAACCTGGAAATGGCGCAGCAACCCCACCCTCGATATACCAATGAACCCATGCATTCTGCAATGGGTTATTACCTGCACGTGATACAGCGTGAGCCAGAAGAATATCCAATCCGTCGTCAGGCTTGATGTTATGAAAGAAAGTGCCGCTCGGCCGCAGCTTCCGAAATAGGGGGTAGTCTGTATGCTCCACACCCTGTCCTAGAATAACGATCCCGAGGCGCGGCATCGCAGGTTCGGGTGGTGGAGCTGCATCAGCAAGATATCCGTTGAAGGTCGCTGCTGTGGAATGGAAGGCATCCATCTGGTGCGTACTCCAAAGCCATGCTGTCAAATCCTGAATGAAGACAGCAGGACGATTGACCCAATCCAGCTGCTCTAGTTCGGCATTAAGGCGGAGCGATGCGAACCCCTGCACCTTCGCTGCAAGCTGCTGACCCGTTAGAGATCCAAGAAGCTGCATCTGCGCATCGATCTGAACACGCTCAATTGGCAGCATCCAGTCATAATTCGTGAGCTCGCGCAAAAAGATCGGCAGAAAAGCCAATGGCAATTGCTGCAGGAGAACGAGCCTTTCGGTTGCAATATGCCGCGCCCGTGGAGGATAGTTGACGAAATCTCTAGCCGTAAGTTGCTTCGGAAGCATGGCTCAGAGCACCTCCTGCAATGGCGTGCCCTTGGCCAGTACAGGCGAAAACCCAAGCAGGCGGCCGAGTGTAGGCACCAGATCAAGCGAGTCGACAGGCCTATCTATAAAGGTGTTGTGTCGAACCCCGGGGCCGAGAACCATCATCCAGGTGGTGCGTGACAACGCGTCGCCTGTGCGGTGATGCTGAAAGCCATTACCGCCAGAGCTGATATCGGAATCGCGGCCGAAATCGGGAAGAATGAACATCGTAGTTCTACCCTTATATTCCGGATCCGCCTGAATGGCCTGCCAAATCTCCGCACAGAGGCGGTCCGACCGGCGAATGCCGTCGATATATAAGGAATAGGCTCCAGAGTGCGCAATATCGATGTCGTGCAGCGTGATCCATAGGAGACTAGGAGAATACTGACGCATCAACTGTCTTGCAATATAGACCGAAAGCTCATCGGGGCTCGCGAGGCTCCTGGCATGGGCTGTAAAGTCGTCCAGGGATAGCTTGAGGATATTCGCGATTTTTTCTGTTTCGGTCTCGCGTTCACTCAGCGCAGAAGTGAACAATGGCGTTTCATAGTTGTCGCGAAGCAGATGTTCATAATCGACACCGGACTTACCCGCCATTGCGGCCGCCAGGAGCTGCTTCGGAAGAATAACTTCGGCGCCAAGGTTAGGTCCGTATCCACGATAGCCGCTGCTTCCAATGCGGTTGAAACCGTTACTCGGGGCCACCACCCAGGTGTCATGGGCCGGACGTCTGAGGTCCTTGCGAAAATACTCAAAGACCGTTGGATTTACGGGCGATATCTGCGCGAAGTTATCAAACGTTTCATAGTTTCCGGTTGCCAGAGAGGCAGTAGCGACATAATGCCCGAGGATGCCACGATTGATTACCTGAGTAAAAAAAGTAGCTTGCGGAATCAATTCGTTAAGCATGTGCGGGATATTGCCCTGCCCCTCAGGCGCAAACGTCTCCTCATCACGCGCACCACCGCCAAATGTGACTACGACTACCTTTTGGCCGTGCGGCAACTGCATAGCTCGAAGTGGAGAGAACCCACACAACGAACTTGCAGCCGCCGTTCCCGCCACGGTGCGCAGGAACTGGCGGCGGTTCAATCCCTGCTTCGCAGCGATTTCAAGCAAGGCCGAATCAACTGGAACCCGAGGAAAATTCGTAAGACCTCCTCCGGTGCATATTCAGGGTCACCGTCTGTTATAAGCGTTCTACCGGGCCGAGATCTCCAGCACCTGCACAGAGTATCCCGGGACGGTATGACTAAAAGTTGAGCCTACGTCTTTCAACGTCGTCTTCACTGGCACAATCCGCGTTGGTGCGGAGATCGTATTCGTCTCCGCCGGGTTCGCGGCCCCCAGAGTCACCAGAATACCCGACTCCCCTACCTTGCCAGCTCCGTCCAGATTGATCTCCAGTGGCTGTGGGGTTGAGTTCGCGTTGACGAGCTTAAGGTACACCTTGCCCTTGGCTGCGTCACGCGTGACGGAGTAGAAGAAGCGATGGCTCCCCCCTTGAAGGGCCGACGCCGGCACCTCCGTACCCAGATACTCGGCAAACATCGATTGCGCATAGTAACTTGGCGCCCCATAGCTGCTCAGCGCGTTGTATCCGATGAGATCCGACTCCCACTGCATCCCCCCTGGATTCACATTCACGAAGAGCGGAGCATACGAAGCCATCACAATCAGGTCGCTGTTGCGCTCCAAGGATGTCATCCATGCGGCATCGCCAAGAGCTGCACCAAAGTTTGTGGTTGGACCACCTTCACGCGTCGCCCACTCTCCCACAAAGATCTTCGGCCCGTTCCGGTCGACACTGTCATAGTGCTTTACCAGATCGAAAAACTCATCCGCCCGCTGGTAATAGTGATCATCGACGACATCCGGTTTCATCTGCTTTAGCGGCATCGTTGCAATCAACTGGAGTTGGGGATACCTGGTCTTGATCGCCTTATAGAACTGCGCGTACCGCCCCTCGTAGCTCCCCGAATGATCGAACGTATCCTCATTGCCAATCTCTACATAGGTCAGAGGAAATGGTGCAGGATGTCCAAGCTTGGCACGTACAGCTCCCCACTTTGTACTGGCAGCATCGCCAGTTAAAAATTCGATCTCATCGAGAGCATCATTCACATAGGGACTTAGTCCTGCGCCTGGAGGTACATGCGCTCCCTTTAGCGAATAGCCCGCATAAACTGCCAATACGGGTTGGATATGCAGATCCTCTGTCCACTCGAGAAATTCCAGCAGTCCAAGACCGTCAGAGGACTGATAGTCCCACGGGCTCCGATGAGTCGGACGGTCTACCATGGGTCCAATCGTAGCCTTCCAGTCAAATCGTTCTTCAACCGTATCGCCTTCCAGGTAGTTTCCGCCAGGCAGTCGCAGAAACTGCGGATGCATTGCCGCCAGCTTCTCCATAAGATCAATCCGGTTGCCATTCTCACGGTTCTTGTAGGTAGGTGGAAGTAATGACACCAACGACAGCCAAACCTTGCCAGCATGTCCCACGGTCAACCGGAGATGGTTCTCTGAAGAGGTTTCAACGTTGCCTGTCTTAAGAGTGAACTCGTACTTCTTCCACACCGTCGTCAGGGGCTCACTGGTTGCGCTCGCCAAGGCAGAGCCGGTGTTGTCACCTATCAACGCAATACTTATGGGCCCTATGTCTCCTGTATCCGCCTTGGCATAGAACGAGCCAATATAGGTGGTACCAGGGTGCACGGCCATCCCCCAATAACCTTCGTTCCGCACTCCTGCTTGATTTTCCGGATCAGCCTTCGAGACGTTCAGCAGCAGGCTTCGGGGCAGCGCTTCACTTGGTCCGTCCGTCTCATCAACCGTCATGATGGCGTCTGCATTGCCGACGTGCACCAAGTTCCAGTGCGGAACACCCGACCAGCCATGATCATAAAATGTCCGGTTGCGGACCATCTCCGCATATAAGCCGCCATCGTAAGAGTAGTTGATCTCTTCCGTCATCAATCCGTATAGCGTCGGACTTACTGCGTGTAGAGGTTTATCCAGTTGAATGCTCAGTGTCGCCTTAGGGTTCTGCGCACCGCTCGCGGCAGCCAGCATCACGGCCGACAAGGTAACTGCACCTACTCTGAAACCTTTGAACATTTTTCCTCTTTCAGTGTCTGAAAATATGATTCAAGAGCCAGAGAGCTTTAACAACCTCTGGCTCTTCAATGAGCACCCAGTGACGCAAATTAGAAGTAATACTTGGCTGCGAGTTGGAAGAAACGAGCATCGGGAGTGTAGTTCCCCAGGAAGGCGTTGCCGGTAATTTGACCGCCCAGGCTCGACGTTCCCGTGTTCGATGGAGTTCCCCACGAAGGCGTGTTGAACAGATTGTAGACATCTGCACGGAACTGCAGGTACTGCTTTCCGAAGGTGACGAAGTTTTTTGTAACTGTCATATCTATCCGCTGGTACCCAGGGCCGGAGATCTGCGAGCGTGGGCTGCCGAGATATGGCAAAATATTTGCGGCGCCGGATATTGGTGTTGTGATGGAACTGGCCAACGGTGGATCCGCAAAGGAGCATGGGTTATACCAGTTGGCTCGATTGCGTACCGTCGCCGGGCAGGTGATGTTCGGGTTCGTGGGCGAAGGGGTGCCGCCACCTTTGAATGGATTGGCAATCAGATAAGGGAACGCTGCTGCTCCGTTGACCGTTGGGGTGTTCGAGGTGACGGTAAACGGATATCCGGTCTGCGTGCGGAAGAGAAGCGTTGCATTCCATCCACCGGCGACGGTATCGACCACTCCTTTCTTATTCAGATACGTGCGTCCTACTCCAAATGGCAATGCATACGTAGAGGTGAAGGTGAAGCGATGCGATACGTTGAAGGGTGAGTTGGCATAATCGATGCGAGGCCCAAAGATATTCGTGTTTCTGTCGCCGCCTTCGTTGTTGTCGGGGAGAGGTTCTCTGTCATCGTCCAGGCTGTGCGACCATGTGTACGATGCTAGGAAGCTCAGGCCGTTGTAGAAATGTCGTTCGAGTTTGGCCTGCAGGGAGTTGTAGTTCGCGATCGCATTATCGGTAATCAAGTGAACATTGCCGTTTAAGCCAGGATATGGCTCGTAGGGCTGGTTATTCACTCCTGGAGGAAGCAGTTCAGTCGACTGATCTTGAAACTCCACGATTGCCAGATGCCTCGCTTCACTGCCCACATAACCCACCGTAGCAGTCGTGTTGTTGGTGATGGCGAATTGCACGGTCAGGTTTTGGTTCATGGTGTAGGGAGTTTGAATGTTCTGCTGCCAACCAGTAACAGTCGGGGCAGATAGACTGCCGGCTGGGATGCCGGTTTCTAGCTTAATGCCATCGGAGGGGCAGTTATTCGGAGCACAGGTTGGCTGGGGGAAGCTCTGCTCGATATCGTAAGGATAGTTCTCCGCCAGGTTGACGAAGTTCCCGAGATTTTCGATGCCATCGTAGTAAAGCCCGAACCCGGCTCGGAAAACAATCTTCTCCGAAGGCTGGTACGAGATTCCCACCCTGGGTCCAAAGTTCTTTTTCTGCGGGTTCAGCAGCGACCGATTGCCGCTGTACTGGATCGAGATATTGTCTGCAGCCAGAGTGGTCGTATAGAGAGAACTCAGCGCAACGTTCCTTTGGGAGTTCGGCAGGATATATTCTCCTACGCCACCCCCAGCGACATTGTTTCCAGACAGGGGAATGAATTCAGCTTGATGGTCATTGACCTCAATGGGTGCGGTGAAATAGTCGTAGCGCAATCCAAAGTTGAGAGTCAGGTGCTGGGTTGCCTTCCAATTGTCCTGGAGATAGGCGGCTTCGTACCAGCGTCCCAATTCCGACTGGGATGGCTGGGATAGAGCGGTCGTATCCATCTCGTTGGAGAGAAAGTCGGCTAAGCCATATCCAGAATTGAAGATACTGCCTGGTTGACTGGTCAGGCCTCCGCTGAAGTTGTAGTAACCATTTCCATCCGTGGGTTGATATACCGAGTAACGGATGTTCTGGACAGAGGCACCGAATTTCAGCGAGTGGTTGCCAAGAATTTTTGTGGCATCGTCGATGATCTGGTATCCGTTCTGATGCTCGGGGGAAGGCTGGAACGCAGGAGGCCCGATCTCAGGGAACTCATTCATGCCAATCTCCGGCAATCCGCCGTTCGCCAATGTGGGGTTGTAAGCGGGAAGTCCGCCAAGACCGTATTGGTCACGCAGAGTCCCGTTGTTGTAGCTCACCGAGTCCCACGAGTAGAACCCGTTATTGTAAGCGAAACGGGCTTGATTGATCAGAGTTGGTGTAAACACATGGTTCCAACTGAACGCAGCGTTCTTAGCATAGTTGAAAAACGTTCCGTCATTGAAGGTGCCACCCCCGTCAAAGATTGGGCCCAAGGGGGTAGTCACAGTTTTATTCTCATGCGACCAACTCACGCGGCCAAAGATCTGGTCTGACGAACGCAGGTTGTAATCGACACGCACGTCAAACTGGTTCGTGACATCGGTAACCGCCTCGTTCCAAGCGTAGTTATTGTAGGTCTGTCCCACGGGGCCGGTGTTTGGCAGATGTGTTCCATACGCTGCCTGAAAGAGTTTCAATGCGACTGGGTCGATCTCGGAGGAACACATGACGTTTTGCGGATTTCCGCAAGCCGATCCCAAAGCAGCCGTTCCGCCTGAGTTGGGCTCAAAAACCTGCCACGGCAAGCTTGCTCCGGTCAGAGATGTATTCAGCAATTGCGAAAAATTGCCCGGTTGCTGGTCCATCAATAATGTCGGCATGCTGGTCAATTCAGGAAAGTCCTCGATGATCCGGTTTCCTTCGTAGTCGGCGAAAAAGAAGAGCTTATTCTTCAGGATAGGTCCGCCGATTGTGCCACCGAACTGGTTCTGGTGGTAGGGTTCTACGGTGGTAGGAGTCGTGATGCCTTCAGCCCACTGGGCAGGTTTCGCCTCTCCTAGATCGTTATTCCGTATGTATTCCCAGACGTCGCCGTGAAACTGATTTGTTCCTGATTTAATGCTGGCGTTGACCACCGCACCTGCCGAATGGCCAAACTCCGCGCTGGAACCCGAGGTCTCCACTTTGAACTCCTGCAGCGCATCGGGTGGAGGCTTCACGTTATAGCTGGCTGCATTCAGGAAGTCGATTGCATTCGAGTTGTTATCAACGCCGTCCAAAATGAAATTGTTTTCCGTTTCGCGCTGACCGTTGGCGTTAAAATCGCCGTTGCCAGCGCCGCGACTGCCGTTGGCCGGATCCACTCCGGTAGACAATTGAGCAAGAAACACATAGTTACGCTGGTTGAGCGGGATATCCGTGATCTGCTTTTGGGTCATCATCTGACCGGTTGATGCGTCGCCTGTCTGTAGCAACGGAGTGCTCTCTGCGTTCACTTGCAGCGTCTCCGACACCTTGCCTACCTGGAGCCGAATATTGGCTTCCAGTCGATCATTGACGTGCAGTTCGAGCCCGTTCTTCATCGTGGTAGAGAATCCTGGCGCGCCAACGGCCACAGAATAATGGCCGATTTTGACAGGCTGAAAGGTATAACTCCCACTACTGTTGGTCTGAGTTTCGAGCACCAAATTGGTGTCGATATTGGTGAGCTGAACACTTGCGTGCTGGACCACAGCACCCTGGGGGTCGGTGACAGTGCCTGTGATAGCGCCCTGATCAAGCTGTGCTCCCGCAGCGTTCGTTAGTATCAAGGCGACCAATAGCGCCAGATTGAAGTGCCAGGTTCTAATTCCTTTCGATAGCCTCACAGCTTTCCTCCAGAGTTTCAAATTGAATATCTCGATCAAGAAAACGTTTTCTTGATTGCACTGATTTGTTCTAAAAATATTCGTGAGAAGTGATACTCCTGAGAAACCTGCTCTGTCAAGAATTACTTTAATGCTCCAGCTGTCCAAGCGTAAAACCCTCGCCACTGCTGTGATTTCTACTAGATGCCTCGAGAGTATGCGGCCTCTTCCCAACGGAGTTGGCGCCGGAACTGCGGGAGCCGCGTATCCTCGCCGATGGTTATGAGTTCAACGCCAGCAATCTCAGCGAAGTCCTCAAGGTGTTCAACCGTTAGCGCCTGGCTGAAGCCTGTGTGATGAGCGCCCCCAGCGTAAATCCATGCAGTCGCAGCCACTTTCAGGCTTGGCTTAGGCAGCCATACAGCGCGCGCGACAGGCAGCATAGGGAGGGAGTGCTCAGGCTGGATGACTTCGACGTCATTGACAATCATGCGAAAACGGTTACCCATATCGACCAGTGATGCCACCACCGCTGCCCCGCTCGGGGCTGTAAAGACCAGTCGTACTGGATCCGACTTCCCTCCGATCCCGAGTGGGTGTACTTCCAGGGAGGGCCTCTCCGCGGCAATCGAGGGACATACCTCTAACATGTGCGATCCCAGAACCTTCGGGGTCCCGCTGAAGTCGTAGGTATAGTCCTCCATGAAAGAGGTGCCCCCAGGCAGACCTTGCGCCATTACCTTCATCGTCCGCACCAGTGCGGCCGTCTTCCAATCGCCTTCGCCACCAAATCCGTACCCGTCTGCCATGAGCCGCTGAACCGCAATGCCCGGCAACTGTTCCAGACCATGCAAATCCTGAAAGGTATCGGTAAATGCACCGAAATCACCCTCTTCGAGAAAGGCGCGCAGACCGATTTCGATCTTCGCAGCACCCCGTATCGCAGTCGAGCGGTCATGGTCTTTCGTAATCGAGTAGGCCTCGCGATACTCGTCTATCAGCTTGTCGACTTCAGCATCCGTCACCTGATTCATACGGGCAACCAGGTCACCTACGCCGTATCCGTTGACACTGTACCCGAACTGCACCTGAGCGGCGACCTTATCGCCCTCTGTAACAGCGACCTCGCGCATGTTATCGCCGAAGCGCGCGATCTTCAAGTTCTGCGACTCGTGCCAGCCCGCGGCAGCGCGAACCCATGTGGCGATCTCCGCAACCGTCTCCGGATCCTGCCAGAAGCCCACAACCACCTTGCGAGCGAGCCGCAGCCGCGTCGATATAAAACCGAACTCGCGATCGCCATGGGCCGCCTGGTTCAAGTTCATGAAGTCCATATCGATGGAGGACCAGGGCAACTCACGGTTGAACTGCGTGTGCAGATGAAGAAATGGCTTCGTCAGCGAACCGAGGCCAGCTATCCACATCTTTGCCGGAGAGAAGGTGTGCATCCAGAGAATAAGCCCAATGCAGTTTTCCATGTTATTCGCCTCACGACAAAGCGCTCGAACCGCTTCAGCCGTAGTTATGACCGGCCTAAAGACCACACGGAACGGGATCGAGTTCTCGGCCCCCAAAGATCCGGCGATCTGCTGCGCATTACTAGAAACCTGGGCGATAGCTTCAGGGCCATAAAGATGCTGACTTCCAGTTACAAACCAGATTTCTAAGCGTTCAACAGTTTTCATGCTTCTCCTCGTATGCCTATCGGGTTGCTCTATGTGCGTTGCCTACAAGAGGTTGTAGCGCAAGAGATTCAGCAAACGTTTTCTGAATGCCAAAATTACATGGCTCTTTTTGCAGTGTCAACGGTGTGGAAGAAGCACGCGCTCAAAACGTACCTCCGCTGCAATGATCTCACTACACCGTTTTCAAGGAGCCAGAGAGGGGTTGCCGGAGGGAGCGAATGCCTTGATCTCGATCAGACGAAGACGAAAAGGAGCAGGTGGATTGGTAAACACGACACGCAGTGCATCTACGGGAAGAGCTGCAAAGGTAATCTCGGTTTCTCCATTCGCAAGTGGCTGCTGAGGATTGCGCTTCTGATTGGGAATGTCCAGCCAACCTGCCGCCGACTGATATTGCAAACGAAAGTCAGATGGTGGGAAGAACTTTTCTCCATCTGAGAAGAAGTAGAGTTCGACAGAAGCGACCGTGGTGCTCTGCCGGAAGTCGACGGCATACCAGGACGTGGCATCGGAAGTGACTGGAGACCAGCCGTTGGGTATCTCCGGGAAAAACCAGAGCCGACCATCAATGGCTTCAGCGATTGCCTTTGGCGAATCCGCCGAGGAGGCTGTAGCTATCGGGCCATAAGGGAAACCGGGGTTGACCGCCAGATCGACAGGCATCGCTGTTGGCAGCAAGGGCTTCGATGGCCGGTTTGGAAGTGCGATGAGAGCATGTCCCAGTCTCCCCGAGCTATAGAGGCGCTTTCCATCTACAAACACGAAGAGGCCCCGGCCAATCTGGTAGCGGCTGCCATCGGCATCATAGAACACGCTGACATTGTGACCATGGTAGGCGATGTTCTGGATAGCAAAGTAGCGTATGGGCCGCTCGTCCTTCCCATCATGCAGTGGCAACAGCGGGTTGATCTCCAACGTCTCATCGGCACGCGGCCGAATCCCGATCAGGCCACTGAGAATGAGGTCGACATAGGTGGAGTGGCTGTAGTGGTGCGATCGGGACAAGCCGACGATCGTCCCTCCTGTATCCGGGTTGTAATCTTCCTGAATATCGGGATGCCCTGGCGACAGGAGATGCTGATGCGTGTACTGCCGGAGCAAGTGTAGATAATCGGATCGCGTGATGTATGTCTGGTGATAGTCATTGAGCAGATTGGCCAGAGCTGTCAAAACCTGAGAGGTTTGAAAGGGCCAGGAAGGCCCGTTCCATTGACACTCCGGACTGCCCGTGGCCTGATCGTATCGATACTGCGTGAGATAGCGCGGGTATGAGGGCTCCACCGTGCGAAGCCCTTGCGGACCGGCCAGTTCCGCCGGCGCAAGCAGGTGTCGCCAGGCAACCGAGTAGTCCGTCGCAGCGGACACATTGTCGGGAGGAAGGTCATAGAACCAGGGGAGATAGCCTACAAGTTCGCGACCTCGAATGAAATCTCCCGCGGTGACGTACGTTGTAGACCGCTGGTATCGGTCAGTGAAATGCTGCAGCGCAGGGTTCCAGAGCTGTGTAAGCACGGCCGAACGAAGCTGCTCCGCACGCCTCGTGTAGTCGGTTGCCACATCAAGCTTGCCGGCCAGCGCCGCGAGCCGCGCAATGGCGAGCGCATTCCCATACTGATAGCTGCTGATCGACGGACGAAAAGCATATCCACCCGTAAATCCGTTGTGACCCGCATCAGTGCTGGGCGTGTCAATGAAACCAGCACCAGATGCATCGATCGACGAGATGGTGTACTCCGTAGCATCCAGCAGCGGTTCGACCCAATACAGGTTGCGTTCGCGATCGAAGTGATCGTCCCACAGGTTGTAGATGTGCTGCATGGTGTCGAGATGCCGAAGAGCAGGAGTGGTGTCACCGGTTACCAACGTAGTGCTCACCGTTGCCGCCGCGATCGACTCAGAAAAGTGTCTGTCGTTCGCACCGCCGGTGTACAGGTGATCGATCAAGCTGTCGACCACCGCTGGATCTCGCAGCCAGCGCCCTTCCAGGAGATGAAACGACGCAGAGTCGTTCAGGTCGGTATACGGCTGCCGCGCCCACGGCACATTGTCCAGGAATTCAAGGACAGTTGTACCCTGCGGTCCAATTTCGCGGATGTGGGAACGAAAGAGCTTCCAACGATAGTAGTAAACCTGCTGGATCTCTGGATCATCAATCTCCAGAAATGGAATATTGCGGAGAAACCACGGGGCGTCGGCACCAAAGTATTCAGCCGCAAGTGTCTCTCGAGAAAGTAACGGCTCCTTCGTGGTGGGAGATTGCGCTACAAGCGTGAAGGCACTCATAAAAAGACAGAACGCAATCACCCGATTTGCGATGAAGATACGCATGCAATACCTCGTGCCACAGCATGAACAGTATGCCAACTGTGCATGACGATACATGGAACTTCTATGAGCCATGGATTGGACCCTAAGCCCAGTAGCTGCGATCCAGCGTAACGAAGAAACCCGCTGATCCGAAGGAACCCAAGAACCAGTCTCCAGGAAAGAGAGCTGGAGTGCATGTTTCACGCCCAGCGAAGCTAGACTACGACCACCTTCACTCCGCGTCCTGTCAACCGCTCCACCGCGTCTTCGGCGATCCCGTCATCGGTGATCAACGCATCGATCTCCCCCGCCGGACAGATCACCGACGGGCTCACCATATCTACTTTGCTCGAGTCTGCCACCACCACCACCTGTTTCGCCTGCCGCGTCATTGTGCGAAAGACCGCCGCCTCATCCGGTTCGATCGTCGTCGCCCCATGCACCGCGTCGACGCCGCAAACACCCAGAAATACTCTGTCCATCACCACCACGCTCAGCGCCTCGACCGCCCCTGGTCCTACTAGCGAGAACGCCCCCGGCCACCGCATCACCCCGCCTGTCAGCGTCGTTAGAATCCCCTGGCTCGCACTCAATTCCATGCCGATATTCAGCGCATTTGTCACCACCCGCAGCCCCGACCGCTGCCTGAGACACCGTGCGATCAGCGCCGTTGTCGTGCCCGACCCAAGTCCGATCGTCTCGTTCTCGACGATCATCGCGGCAGCAACAGTAGCAATCCGCTGCTTCTCCTGCGCAAACCGCTCCTCGCGATCGCGAAACGAGGCATCGAAGCGAAACGGCTCATAGATCGCCTGGTCAGCAAGCATCGCCCCGCCGTGCGTGCGATGTACGAGCCCTCGTTCTTCAAGCCGTACCAGATCTCTCCGGATGCTCGCCGAAGATGTTCCAAACTGCTCCGTTAGCTCTTCTATCGACGTCTTCCCGTGGCTCAACAGCAGCCGCAGGATCTCTTTCGCGCGTTGCTCGGTCTTCGACGACATGCTCTCGGAGGTTCCTTGCTCAGGATAATTGGATCGTCCCATTCTACGGAATCTCACTCACGTCCTAACCCCGCTTGCGCTCCACCAGCTCCTCCATAGCATGACGAAGGTTCTTGACGCTCTTTGCCAGCACCACATGTCGGACATACTCATCCAAACCCACCTGCCCCAGGAACACACTCGCATTGCGATGCGTCACCGGGCTCGGCACCGCCGTCCGCAATGCCGAATGGAATGCATCCGCCCGCGTAGCTCGTGCGATCTGCTGCACATTGTCCGGCCTCACGCCTCCGCCCACCATTATCTCGACCCGCCCCGCAGACACATCCACCATAGCCGCGATCTGATCCAGCCCTTGCATTGCGCTCGGTGCGCCGCCCGAGGTCAGCACCCGGTCCACCCCGGCTTCCACCACATCATTCACCGCGGCCACCAAGTCTCGCGACATATCAATCGCCCTGTGAAAGGTCACCTTCATCGGCCGCGCCAACTCTACTAACTCTCGTGTCCGCGCGATATCCACATCTCCCTGAGCGGTCAAAATTCCAAAGACCACGCCATCCGCGCCAAACTCCGCCGCCAGCGCGATATCGTCACGCATCACCCCAAACTCTTCGTTGGAGTAGACAAAGTCGCCGCTCCGCGGCCGGATCATCACATACAAGCCCAGCCCAACCCTGGTGCGAACCGCCCGCACCAGCCCGGCACTCGGCGTGATCCCGCCCTCACGCAAAGCCGAACACAGCTCGATGCGCTGTGCGCCTCCCTGTTCGGCCGCAATTGCCGATTCAAGCGAATCGACACAAATCTCTAGTTCCATCATCTCTCGTACACCACATCCAAGATCCAAAGTCTGCATCCAACGCCCGTCTTCTATCCGCGCCTCGCAACGTGGCCAATAGTCCGAGCTCCACTAAATTGCGCAAGAATGCGGTTGCCTCTCTATTTCGGGGCAACCGCACTCTCGCTCATAATTTCCGTATCACCAGCGATCCTGGCCCAATAAGAGAACTAGTGCGGCCACTGTTCCGGCCGCACCAAGGTTAGAAGCTGTACTGCAGCCCCATCTGGATCGTATGGGGCGAGAAGTGGTTCACGACCCCGATTGCTGAGTTCGTGCTCGTCAGCAACGATCCAAAGTTGGCATCCGTTACTGTCGAGTCCGGTTCCAGCAACTGAGGGCTGCTATGCCACGTCGCTCCCACATTGAACATCTCTACTCGATACTTCAACTGCTGCGTCTCGGTAATCTTGAAAACCTTACCCAGACTGGCATCGAAGTTCGTGAAGAACGGGGTCCGCTCCGGTGCCTTGCCTGCGTCACCATAAGTTCCAAGCTCAGGGGTCGAGTACTTTGAGGTATCGAACCACTGCGTGTTGGAGCTATGGAAGCCCGCGCTGTTATGGAACGTCGAGTTCGCCAGGAAACGACCCGGCCAGTTGTCGCTGGTCTGATCCGTTTGCACGCCGCCATAGATGGCAAACGGGAAGCCCGAAGCGATCTGGTAGATACCGCTGGTCGTCCAGCCACCCAGCAGCCAGTTGAGGTGAGGCACATTCGGCAGTTGGTAGTCGTACGTCGCCACCACGCGGTGCGTCTGGTCGGCGGCCGAAAGGCCGTAGCTCAGGGACGTGTGGTGCGGGTCCTGCAGCAGGTTGTCTTCGCCATCGATGTTGTTGATGCCCGAGGTCTCATCCATGCTCTTCGAGTAGGTGTAGTTCAGGTGGTAGGAGAAGCCATGCCTCGGCCGCTGAATCAACTGCACCTGTAGCGAGTTGTAGGACGACGAGAACAGGTTTGCGTTCGCATACATCGTCGGAGGCAGATTGCTCCACTCCTGGCGCGTATCGATCGGCTGGAAGTTTGGATCACTGGCGCAATTATTGCTGCTGTTGGCCAAAGACGCATCGAGCAACGAGTTGCAAGGATCTCCAGCCGTAGTCGGCTGGAACGCCACGTTGATCAGAAGCTGCGTCGCCTCATGCACCCCATGCGAACCAACATAGTTCATATCCAGCAACAGGTTTTCCTTGATTGCATATTGGTAGCCAAGGCTCCACTGCTGGTTGTAGGGATTGTGGTTGCCAGGCCAGTACACCTGCCCGAACGGCCCTTTATAGGCAGGCAGACTGAATGCCTGCAATGCGGTAAGCGGAGCCGACCACAGGTTCTTCAACTGAATCGGCGAAGCCGACTCCGTACCGGTGCCAGAGATGATCGGGGCTGCATTCAACGTATACAGCGAGTTCTCGTCGAACTGTGTCCCGTCGTAGAAGCGGTTGTACGTGTCGTAGAACAGGCCGTAGCCGCCGCGGATCACGAGCTTGTCCATGTTTGGCGGACGGTAGCTGAACCCGATGCGCGGTGCGAAGTCCTTCTTGTCCAGATGCACCAACTGATTGCTCACGCAGCAGCCCAGATAGTTTGGGTTGCCACCCGCAGCAAGAATCGGTGCGGTGAAGCTCGAATCCGCCCACTCGATGCTACCCTGTCCGGCCGGATTGAAGGCGTCGCCACTGTTGTGAATGCTATGGAAAGACGTCGGCCGCTCCCATCTGAGACCTAGGTTTACCGTGAGCCGGTCGGTCAGGTGAATATCATCCTGCGCAAACACGTTGTAGTTGTTGCCCCACAGCCAGTACAGGTCACTGCCCAATGGTGGAGGTCCGTTCGCTCCCTGTACCTGGCCCAGCAGGAAGTCTGCCAGCGGATTACCCGCCGTTGCGCCCAAAGAACCTGCAGCCGCAGGATCCGAGGCTGTGTACTCGCCGTTGAAGCTTAGGGTTCCTTCAGCACTGTAGGAGTCGCGATCCTTCAGGTTTACGCGGCGGAAGTCGATGCCGAAGTTCAATACATGCTTACCCTTCACCCAGGTCACTGTATCCACACCCTGGTAGATGTTGTCCCACTGCTCGTACGGACTGTCGCCACCATACGAGTGGTAGAAGTTCGAGAAGTTCACGCTCGGAATGTCATAGTAGGCAGGAATCGCGACCGAATTTGCGAAGCCCGCCTCGGTCGCAAGATCCGCGCCGTACGCAGTGTCTTGCCCTGTGAAGAAATGCTGCCGGTTGTAGCCCAGCGTCGCAGCATTGATCAGGTTGTTATTGATCGTGTGCTGCCAAGTCAAGCCGAACAACCGGGACCGCTCGAGCGTCTTACCCGACTGGCCGGCCCACAGCGAGGGATTGTCGTCATCCTCGCGCGAGAACAGCCCCGTAAAGAAGAACCGGTCACGGCTGAAGTTCTGGTCGATCCGGAACAGCTCCTTGTCCGTACCGATCTGGTTGTTCACCGACGCGATGTAGTTGTAACAACCCGCCGTCACTGCAGCCGAGATCGTGCAGTTGGTCTGGTTCGGCGCGTTGATGTACTTCGCCAGGGCAACCGCCGTCGCACTCAACCGTGAAGGATCGATCACGTTCGCCACACCGTTGTAGCTGAACTGCTCGCGGCCTGTCGGATTGGCAGTTGTAATCGGAGCTAGACCCGTCGTCGCGGGGTCGTAGATCGGATATGGGTAGTCGGTGAAGTTGCCCTGCAGTTCCGCCGCAGAAGCCACCACACCGCCCGAAGGCGAACTCGCCGCATGACGCCGGCCGCCATCGTAGCTGAAGAACCAGAACGTCTTGTCTTTGCCGTTGTAGAGGAACGGGATCGTGAACGGCCCACCCAGCGTGCCGCCGAACTGATTCTGCTTGAACCCAAGCTTCGTCGGATTGTTGGTTCCGTTGAGCTTGTTCTCCGCGACCACGCGCTGATTCGTCGGATTGAACGCATCGTTCTGGATAAAGTCGTACGCTGCCCCATGGAACTTGTTCGTGCCGGACTTGATCGCGACGTTTACCTGGACCGATCCCTGACCACTATCGGCGCCATACTGTCCGTTCTCGAGCTTGAATTCCTGGATCGCCAACTCGCCGGGAATGTTCGTCGGCGCGCTGAAGAAGAAGTCCGTGTCCGTCACGCCGTCAATCGAGTACGAGATCGAGTCCGCGTGCGCGCCATTGATGCTCACTTCCTGAAATCCACCTGAGCCCTGACCATTGCTCGTGTTCAGACCGTGCGCCACATACCCCGTATTCTGGATACCACCCGGCGTAATCGTCGTTCCCACGCCGATCTGCAGCAGGTTCGTGAAGTCCCGCCCATTCAGCGGTAGATCCTCGATCAACTTGCCCTGAATCACCTGTCCAGTCGTAATGTTGTCCGTCTGGAGCATCTGCCCCTCGGTGGTCACCGTTACCGTCGAACTTGTGCTGCCAACCGACAGCTTGAAGTCCTGGCGTACGCTCTGATTGACCTCAACCACCAGCGTTCCGCTCGTCACCGCCAGAAACCCAGGCGAAGCGATTGCAACCGTGTAATTGCCCGGATTCAACTGCGCAGCGAAGTAGTCGCCGCTCTTCGTCGTGGTAAACGTTTTCACGACACCCGTCTCAATATTTGTAACTGTGATCGTTGCACTTACAACGACCGCGCCCGAAGGATCGACGACATGGCCCAAGAGTGAGCCCTGGGCGCTCTGGGCCATACTTGGCCGCCCCATGCCGAGCGCCACGAGGACGACGGCGACAAGGACTTGTCGCCAAAATGTTTGCAGGTTAGCGTGACACATGCTTGTCCCTCTTTCTTAACTCCGGTGAGTTGTGCTCAATTCCTGGACGTCTTCTATCCAGATTGAGGTCAGATTGCAGTTGTATGAATTCACATTACTGCAAAATGCAAGTTTTGGCCATAAAAATGACGACATGCGCTAAAACTATTCAAAAACATGCTTGAATACTTCAAAAATGCACCCACGACTATCACTTCACCCGTCTACAAGCAATCACGATGTTTTTAACGGATTTTTGAGTTCCGCCACATCGCGCCGATGATACGACGTGCGACTGGAGATTCGGGCGAAGCCAAAATTCGGTCAAATTCAGGAGTCTGCCAACCCAAAGTGGCGGGAGTGAGAGTGGGGCTGGAGTCGGTACTGCCGGAGATTCACAACTGAGCTGGATTGCTATGGGATAGCATCCGTTTGAAACAGCGTAACGGTGAAAGTGGCCACCGTTGGCATATTCCCACAGCTTTGCCCTGTGTTTTCCAAGCTAAATTGTTGATTTAATTGGCTCCTGAGGTAGGACTCGAACCTACAACCCTTCGGTTAACAGCCGAATGCTCTGCCATTGAGCTACTCAGGATCACGCGAGAAAACGCTACACAGCCGGGCGGCTGCACTCCTATTGTTATAACAAAACAGCAGGTGCTGGTCAAAGTGGAAAGCTACAGCTCAGCGGTATCATCCTTTTAGCTTTTAGGTTTGGAGACACACATCCCACGCATCAGTCGACTCAACCGCTCCGAGATTTCCGAAGCCTCGCCCGAACTCACTGTTATCTGCCCCGAATGCGGCAACGCGCCCTACTTCGGGACTGTTGCACATCGACCACAGGTATTAGAGTTACGGGTACAACAGTACAACGATATTGAAGTAGCTGAAAGGCTGGCTGTCTCTGGGAGCGCAAGCGCCGACAGCAGCCTCATGATACTTCCCTGTCGCCAACTTATTATTCAATTCCTCGGGCAACCGCGTCAGGCTCTTGGCGGTGAAACGCATCACGAACCAAGGCTGCCTTGCTCCCGCATAGCCTGTATCCATCGTGCAACTGCGACGAGCATCCTCCGGCATCGACAGAAGCGTCAGCGGGGTGGCGGCCGTCAACAACGATCCAACAGCGGTCTCCTGCTCGTCGAAGGTTAGATCGTCTACCCTATGTCCAAAATCCTCAACTGCGTAGAGTTGGCCGTTACGGCGCAGCACACTAATCCCGACAACATCGGTCAGCGGATCAAGTAAGTTGTCACGATGGCCGGTCGAGTTCATCCACGCGTCCTGAATTCGAATCGCAGTGGAAGCCTGCGCAACATTTTCGGCGATGCTACTGAATCTGGCGCCAGCCTGACGACCACGTTCAGCGAGTTCCAGTTCGCCTGGATACTGATGCGATATCGAAGCACGGGAGGCCATCTCGCGAGCGTGCCCCTGGGCCGCGCGATACAAAGCATCGTCCCAATGAAACGGCTGCAAACCGCGTTGCGCACGTTCCGCGTTCGCCGCGGCAAAGAGATATTGCTCGGCCACTGAGCCCGGCCCTTGAGCGGAAGGCTCCTGCGCATGTAGTGGGGTTCCGCAAAAGGCAGAACATAAAGCAGTCGCAAGAAGTATCCCAAAACATCTCATAAAAATCAGGCAACCAGCCAGACAAAAGATAGCGCGAAATCCTAACCCAACGCGTCCCTTTGGCTATGATATCTGCCCCGGAAGACGGTCGCGATAGCGCGTCATCAGCGTAAACAGCTTCCGGGCGTTCCAGTAGCGCGGAATGTATTGCTGCGGGTTAGAAACCGACCGGAAAAGCCAGCCGAGATACAACTTATCTGCCCAGATGGGGATATAGATTTGATCTCCACTAAGAAACGCGATAGCCGCGCCAATGCAGTGAATCGCAGGCAAATAACTGAGGTTTCTCTTGAGATATAGCCCGAGTCTCTCCTGTGTGCCACCACCTACGGTAACGATCACATGTCGGGGTCTCAGGAGCTCCAGCTTCTGAAGCAAGGCAGTGTCTTCAATCTCTTTGCCGTAAATCGGCGCCGTGTAGACACAATCAAGGGGAGTCTCAATTCCCTCCCCGTTAAGCCAAGTCAGATTGTGTTCGGCACTGATTGGGCTGGCCATAATCCAAACAGTATTTCCTGGCTGGCGCATATCAGGCTGTATAAGAAGTTCGCGGAGATATTCAAGCCCGGAGAGCCTCGTAATAGAGTCCCGCTGTAGGCGATTCCAAACGAGCACCATAAAGGCGGAATCTGTAATCGCCAAATCTGCGTTCACCAGAGACTCGCGATACTCGGTGTTCCACTCAAGATCCTTAAGCGCTGGGGCCGCTGGCACTACCAGAAGACCACCACCCCGCATCCGCTCAACAGCCTGTGCTGCCGTCCCATGAAAAAAATCGATCCCGAGTATCTTAGTATGATCTCGCGTCGTGCGCTCGGGCCCTACTCGATCCAGAGTTTCTGGGAGCATGTCGGCTACTTGCCCTTTGCTCCGATCATAATCTGCTCTTCGATCCATCGGTAGGTCTTCTCCAGGCCGTCGCGCAGACGAATCGAGGGCTCCCAACCAAGTTTCTGCAAAATCAGCGTATTATCGCTGTTCCGCCCGTTGACACCCTTTGGCGCATTCAGATTATAGTAACGCTTCAGCTTGATTCCAGCGATTTCTTCTGCGATGTCGACAAGTTGGTTAATCGTCACCAACTCGCTCGATCCGATGTTGATCGGCTCGTCAATCTCGCTCTCGACGAGCATCTGAGTTCCTTTGATGCAGTCGTCGATGTACATGAAACTCCGGGTCTGCTTCCCATCGCCCCAGATGCTGATCTCGTGCTTGCCGGAGCTCTTCGCCTCAATGACTTTGCGGCAGATGGCCGCAGGGGCCTTCTCTCGACCACCGTCCCAAGTGCCTTCTGGGCCGTAGACGTTGTGATATCGCGCCACACGAGAGATTAAGCCATAGTCCTCTTCAAAATGCCGGCACATGCGTTCACTAAAGAGTTTCTCCCATCCATAACCGTCTTCAGGCATCGCCGGATAGGCGTCGGACTCTTTGAGGGCGACAACGTCAGGGTTGATCTGTTTTTCGCCGTTGTAGACGCACGCCGAAGAAGAGTAAAAGAAGCGCTTGACACCAACGCGCTGCGCCGCCATCAACATGTGCGTATTGACCAGCACACTCAACATGCACAGAGCCTTATTGCTCTCGATAAAGCCCATGCCTCCCATATCCGCTGCAAGCTGGAAGATCACAGAAGAGCCCTCAGCGGCTTTGAAGCAATTATCTTTATCCTTTAGATCGAGCGAGACACTTTCAACACCTTCGGTGATCTGGAACCACTCGTCTAATGGCTTGATATCAACAGCGCGAACGACCTTGACACCGCTCGCAACGAGGCTCTTGACAAGATGTCCGCCAATAAAACCGCCCGCACCGCAGACAACTGCCGTTTCTCCTCGTAAATCCATTCAAAACTCCGTTCGTTTCTGGCCTAAGCGACAGCTATTACATACAGCTCAACTTAGTGAGCGAGTGTTGTTTGTGACTTGTTCTTCCTTACTAGTCTATGTGCCCTCCTCCGAAAGTCAAGGCGCTCAGTTCATCTCACAGTTTTTGCGTTTGCCTGGGGACGGTTATCATCAAGATCGTTGAGCCACTTGCAGCAATCACGAGGGCGGCGAACCATGCGCCGAATCGCACATCACAAACTGGCATCCGCCGGGATCGCGATCCTGCTCATATTCTTGGCCTGCGCAATCTTCGCTCCATTCCTGGCTCCTCACGATCCGGCACAACTCAACCTGTCTGCGCGTTTGCTGCCTCCTTCCACAGCCCATTGGTTCGGCACCGATGAGCTTGGCCGCGATGTTCTTTCGAGGACAATCTATGGCGCTCGCGTTTCGTTGACTGTGGCGGTCGCTGTGGTCAGCCTTTCGCTCGCCCTGGGGCTGTTGCTGGGCTCCGTGGCAGGCTTCTATGGAGGCTTCACCGACACGGTCGTGAACGTCTATCTCACCAATGCGTTCCTGGCATTGCCAGGAATCCTGCTGGCAGTAGCCTTTGTAGCGTTCCTCGGACCAAGCCTGACCAATCTGATTCTGGCATTGGCGCTGGCGGGTTGGGTGAACTATGCGCGATTAGTGCGAGCACAGGTGATGGCCATGAAGGAACGCGAGTTCGTGCAAGCGGCACGTTCACTCGGAGCCAACGACATGCGGCTGATTCTGCGACATATTCTGCCAAATATCGTACAGCCGCTCATCGTACAAGCAGCTGTAGGCATGGCCGCAGCCGTTCTCGCCGAGGCGACTCTCAGTTTTTTGGGCCTCGGCGTGCAGCCTCCTACCCCTACCTGGGGTGCAATGCTGAACGATGCACGCTCGCATCTGTTCGAATCACCCTACCTCGTCTTCTTTCCTGCTACGGCTGTAGCGCTCTGCGTGCTATCGTTCAACTTCGTGGGAGACGGCCTGCGAGATTTCCTCGATCCACGCACACGCATCCGGGAAGGGCTCTGATCGATGCTGGTTGGCGTTCTCTCCGACACGCATGGCCTCCTGCGGCCGCAAGTCCTCGAGGCACTCACTGGGGTGGAATACATCCTGCACTCAGGCGACGTCGGCGACATTCGCATCCTCGACAGACTGCGTGAAATTGCTCCCACGACGGCGATTCGCGGGAATATCGACTCTGTCGGTCCCTGCGCTGGACTGCCCGCGACCGAGGCGATTGAACTTGGCGGGCATTTTCTCTACATGGTGCATGCGGTCGAGGATCTTGACCTCAACCCGCGCGCTGCGGAGATACAGGTCGTGATCTCCGGCCATTCCCACAAACATTCCATCACACACCGAGATGGCGTTCTGTATTTGAACCCCGGCAGCATAGGGCCACGGCGGTTTTCGCTTCCGATCACCCTGGCACTCCTGCATCTCGAACCTGAATCTGGATCCGGACCTGGGAACATGCGTGCGGAGATTGTTGAACTTGCCCTGTGAGTGGGCACACCTTCGCTCGTACCCCTACCGCCGCATCCTCGGGTCCACAATGGCATATGCCGCATCGGTGAGCAGATTAACAAGAACATAGGTTAGGCCTACGGCGAGGATGCAACCCTGTACCAGCGCATAGTCTCGGTTTGAGATGGCCGAAAGAGTCAAACGGCCTAAGCCTGGCCATCCAAAGATCGTCTCCGTGACAATAGCACCGGCGAGCAGAGAACCAAACTGTAACCCCACCACCGTCAGCACGGGGTTCAACGCATTGCGCAGAGCATGCCGGTAGACCACCGTTTGCTCCGATAAGCCCTTGGCCCGCGCCGTCCGAATGTAGTCCTGACCAAGCTCCTCAAGCATCGACGTCCGCACCATGCGCGTAAGAATCGCCGCCATACCCAGCCCAAGGGTAATGGCCGGCAGCACCAGGTGACGCAGAAAGTCGCTTGTGCCAACGCCAGCTCCCGAAACCGGAAGCCATCCCAGGCCAATAGAGAAGACAATGATAAGAATCGGTCCCAGGGCAAAGTTGGGAAACGACAGGCCAACGAGACTGAGAAGGCCCAAGGAACGATCAGGCCAGCGATCACGCCGTCTTGCCGACACAACGCCCGCAGGAATAGCCAGACCGACTCCAATCAGCATCGCCGCTACTGTCAACGCAAGAGTGTACGGATAGCGCTGCAGCACCAAATGCAATACGGAGTCATGCAGCCGCAGCGATTGACCAAGATCCGCATGGCCAATGCCCCGCCAGTAATGCAGGTACTGCTCGCTCAGCGGAGCATCTAGACCATAGGCATGGCGCAAGCCCGCGATGTCCGCCGCGGTTGCCCCTTCACCAAGCATCTGCACAATCGGATCGCCCGGGACGATGTGAATCAGCAGAAAGACTACCGTAACGACGAGCCAGAGCACTGGCAGCGTCAGAAAAAAACGCCGGGCGATGTTCCTTGCCGTCTGACGAAGCTGTGATCTTGGGGGTGTACTCAACGTGTGTCTCCGGTCGTAACGCCGCGAAACTTATCCTGCTTCGAATCGTCGTTGATCTCCTCGATGCGGACGCGCGCAATTCGCTGGCCCTTCATCTCCGCGATGAAAAAGCGCCGGCCCTCATAGTCGATCGACTCGCCAACATCAGGAATATGCCCAAGCTGCGCCAGCAGAAAGCCGGCAAGAGTCTCCACCCCCGACTCGCGCGGAAACTTCCAGCGAAGCTGCGTCACCAGATCGCGCAGAGAAGCACTACCATCGATCATCAGGCCACCATCGGCTGTGGGCAAAGGGAGATTCTTGCCGATGTCGAACTCGTCATGCACCTCTCCAACGATCTGTTCAAGTGCATCTTCCGCCGTCACCAAACCCAGCGTGCTGCCGAACTCGTCCACCACAATCGCGATCTGGCGGCGACGTTCCTGGAACTCCTGCAGCAGTTCAACCGCCAGCTTCGTCTCTGGCACCACCAGCACATCACGCATCACCTGGCGCAGCGTGATGTTGGACGGGCCATGGCTGCCCAGGCCCTGCGCAACACTGCGAAAGTGCATCAGGCGGGAGATGTCCTTCGAATAGACAACACCAATGATATGTTCACGACCGCGCTCGGGGTCGTAGATGGGAACGCGCGAGTGCTGTTCCTCAACGATGCTGGCGCTGGCCTGCTCCAGCAGCATGTCTGCGGGCAAGGAGAATATCTTGCCGCGCGGCGTCATGATCTCACTGGTCACTACGTGGTTCAGTTCGATGGCACGATGGATGATCTCTTCCTGAAAGGCCGGCAGCAGGCCCATGCGACGCGTCGCCGTAGCCATCAGCTTCAACTCTTCCGGCGAGTGAGCCGCCGACTCCCCACGTAAAGGTGCACGAAAGACCCGCAGCACTATCGCTGCCGAGACATTCATGACCTTAATCGCGGGCCGGGTCATGCGGATAAAGACATCCACGGGCCCAGCGACCGCCAGCGCAATGCGTTCCGCGCGTTGCAAAGCGAGAGACTTCGGTACGAGCTCGCCGAGCAGCACCTCAAAGTAGGTGATGATCGCAAAAGCGATCACAACCGCGATCGAGTGCGCATAGAGAACCAGATGCGTCTGCCCGCCAGGCAACCATGTCAGATGCCTCAGGCCGTGCATTAGAGCTTCCGCTATCGCGGGCTCGCCGATGCCACCCAGAGCAAGACTGGCCAACGTAACGCCGAATTGAACGGCGGGCAAAAAATCGTCGATATTGTTTTTGAGCTGGAGCGCGGTGCGCGCCCCTGGCCGGTTGAGTGCGATGAGTTGCTCAATGCGGGTCTCGCGGACGCTGACAAGCGCAAACTCAGCAGCCACGAAGAAGCTATTCGCCAGAATGAAGAAGGCGATCAGACTCCCGTGTACAAGCATCCATTCCAGCATTTCGCCTGAGTTTAGCATTCCGGGGAACGTCTGTGATGGACTCTACAGACATAGCAAAGGCCCATGGATTGAATCCACGGGCCTTTGCGAGATTTATTCAGCAAGCCGGGCTATTAGGCGCGGACCTGAGCTGTCTCTTGAACGAGCACACGCTTCAGCGACTGGTCGATGGTGTCCTTGGGGACAAAACCGACGATCTGCTCGGCAACTTTGCCGCCCTTGAAGATCAAGAGCGCGGGAATACCGCGAATGCCATAACGACCGGGCGTCATGTTGTTGCGATCAACGTCCATCTTCATGACCTTGAGCTGGCCGTTGTACTCTTCGGCAACGGCGTCGACGACAGGAGCCAGCGCGCGACAGGGACCACACCATGCTGCCCAGAAGTCCACCAGGACCGGGGTCTCGGATTGCAACACCTGTTTCTCGAACTCGGCGTCGTTAACTTCTGTGACAAACTGACCTGCCATATGACTCTCTCCTTTAGCCGCCTCGATTCTGGCAACTATATACACACATCTATCATAGATGCGCGGCGGTGGAAAACGGTGCAGGCTGCTGGGAATTGCATAACGCCTATTGCGTGGTGCAATTCAAAAAATGTCATTCCTTCCCACTGAAACCGAACTGGCCCGTCATTAGCGCGCGTGGCAACGAAGCTTGAAACATACCTTTTCAGCCATTTAGCCCAAAACATTTCTTGGATTTGTGTGTCAGATATTGTATTGGCAGGTATAGAAGTCGGTACCCTATTATCTGAGATCTACGCCCATGAATACCGTTCGACGCTCGTATCTCTATCACGTCGCGATACTTTGCCTCACGGTTTTGCTCAGCCAGACCGCGAACGCAGCGAAGCTCCCCCAGCTGCTCGTTCCAGGCACACCTTCTTCCTGTCTCAGGCTAACCTCTGCACGGCCTGAGCCCAAGAAGACACTCAAGCTCGCGGCTAAAAAGGTTCGTGGCCCGCGTCTGGCTCAGCGCAATGACACGGGTCTTTCGACGACCTCCTTTGCCCCGATCAGCTTTGCCAAAGCCTGCGCTCCTGGAGAGCAATGCACCCGCTTTGTTCTCCAAGCCAGCCGTGCTCTGGCGATCACGCCACAGTGCCGCTCTTTCGCGCTGCGCATCTAGTCCGCTTCTACATTCCATATTGCTCCCGCTTCGAAGCTCGTCTCTGAACGTGCGCCTCTGCGCATCCCGTCAGAACGACCTTCACGACGCTAACGCATGGTCATTATTACTTTTGGAGCTATGTCATGAAAAAGCAGATGCGAATCTTCTCCGCCGTCAGTACTGTGATTCTTACCTCGGTTTTTGCCTTCGCTCAAACAGCACTTGCACAGGACGACGCAGCAATGCAGGCCGCACAGCAGGCGACCCAGGCTGCACAGGACGCGGCAATGCAGGCAAACACGATGATGCAACAGGCCAGCCAAGCTAGTCAGCAGGCGATGCAGAATGCACAGAACGCCGCCATGGACAATAATCCAGGCTACAGTTCATCCAACCACCAGCAGCCTCCCACTGTTCCCTCACCCAACACACCCGTTCCGGCGCAGATCCGCACCGCGCATACTGTCTTCCTTGCTAGCGACGGCTCTGATCCCAACTTTCCTCTCGACCCCAACACCGCATACTCCGCCTTCTACGACGCCATCCAATCTTGGGGACACTACCAGCTCGCCCCCTCGGCCCAGGAGGCCGATCTCGTCTTCCAACTCCGCGGCGTCGCGCCTATCACCGATATCTCAGGAGATCGTTACGGCGTCTACTCGAGCACCAGCCCTGCCTTCCAACTCATCATCCGCGATCCCAAAACCAACACTCGCCTCTGGACCGTCACGTCACCCGTCTTTGCAGCGCCGAAGAGGTCCACGATGGCCTACTGGCAAAGCATCGCTGTCACGAACCTCGTCAGCCGCGTCAAGGTTCTAGCTGGCCAACCGCTCTCACCGGCTGAGTCAGCTAGCCTGACAACGATCCCCAACTACCACCACGGCCGCAACGCCGCCATTCTCACGGGAGCTGCTGCTGCAACAGCCGTAGCTGTAACTGTCATCGCGGTCCATGAGATGCACAACTCACAGGCCGACTTTTGCAACGCTCACAACATTCCACTCAACGCATGCCCTGGTAGCTAGTACCGAGACAGAGTGAAGGAGTGGACAGGAAGGGTTGTCAGTTAGGCAGGCCGATTTTTGGCTGACACCTTTAGCCTGCAAGTAGCGGTCTTGAAAACGGAGAGTGCCGAGGCCTTTAGGCCACGGCACTCTCCGCGCTCTTGCGCAAACCCACAGGCCTTAGTTCTATGGCGCGTTCAATAGTGTTTTAGTGGCGCCGCCAGCTATTCTCAAAGACACCAGCTCCACATCGGGGGCCAGCAACAGCCGTAATCGGGTCTCAGCTTCTAGAAAAGTCGTCCCTTCGGCCAGAAACAGCAGCACGGAGGGTCCGGCGCCGCTCAGGGCGACGCCTGCGATCTCCGGCTCCGCGGCCAGCGGCAGCAACTGTTTGAGGAGCGGGCAAGCTTCGGTTCGATAGGGCTGGTGCATGCGGTCCTGCATCGCCGTAGCCAGCAACTCAAGTCGCCCCTGGGCGAACGCCGCGACCAGCAGCGACGCACGCTGCACGTTGAAGATCGTATCGGCCTTCGAGTAGCTATCCGGCAGCAGCGCACGGGCTTCTTTCGTGGCAAGGCTGGTCGGCTGTACGGCGAGCACCAGCTCCCAGTTCGGATCGCCTGCAAAGGTTGCGACTTCAACCTCTTCACCCTGCTGAGAGGAGACCGTGAAGCCGCCATACCAGCAAGCGGCCACATTGTCCGGATGTCCCTCGCGACGGCTGGCCTCGGCAACGATGCCCACATCCCCAAGCCCAAGATTGCCGAAGTGATCGGCCAGTGCTACTCCGGCCAGAAGCGCGGCCGCGCTCGACCCACAGCCCATGCCCAGAGGAATTTCGTTGTGAATCTTAAGATGGAGTGGAAGGATCTGCCGGCCTGCAGCGCTCAGGACAGCGCAGTAGGTATCCAAGGTGAGGTTACGTTCCAGCGCACCACAAAGCGCGGCATCGCGCCCCGTTGCATGAATCTCAAAGCTGGACGCGGCATGGGCCTCCACGGAGAGATGCATCGACAACGCCAACCCAGCGGCGTCAAAGCCCGGGCCCAGATTTGCTGAAGTCGCTGGCAGTACCAGACGCACGGCAGGAACCACACTCATGCGATCTGGCCTGCCGTAGCGGCAACGCTATCCAGCGCCCGCAGGACATCATCCACATTCGCATCCAGCACAATCGGCGCATGTTGCAGCGCCGCGTGCTGGTCGAGTTCGCCGCGGCCTGCCTCTGCAAGCTCCGCCTCGTTGAATAGTTGACCGCGATGGTACTGGATGGTGTATTCGGAGTCCTTCAGGGTATGGCCGGTCAACAGCAATATCGCCGTCTCTTCCGTGCCGACGCGGCCAGCCGCAACAAGCTTCTTCAAGCCCGCCAGGGTTACCGCCGATGCCGGCTCGCAACCGATCCCCTCGGCTCCGATCTGAGCCTTGGCCAGCGCAATCTCGCGCTCGTTGACCTGCTCGCACCAGCCACCGGTAGCTTCGAGGATGCGCACCGTCTTCTTCCAGGAAGCTGGGTTCCCGATGCGGATCGCCGAAGCGCGCGTCTCGGCTTTCACCGGCTCCAGACTGCGGCCGCCGTTCTCCTGCATGGCGCGGTAGAGCGGATTGGCCCCCTCCGCCTGAATGACACTGATCTTCGGGACGCGCGAGATGAACCCTAGATGCTTCAACTCGGCAAAGCCCTTGCCCAACGCAGCGCAGTTGGCCAGATTGCCGCCTGGAACGATGACGTGGTGCGGCACCTGCCAGTCGGTCTGCTCCAGCATCTCGAACGCGGGAGTCTTCTGGCCTTCGAGCCGGTAGGGATTCACGGAGTTCAATAAATAGATAGGCGCGCGCTTCACCAACTCCGTCAGTACACGCACGCAGCCGTCGAAGTCCGTGCGCAACTGCACCGTCATCGAGCCATAGTCCATCGACTGCGAAAGCTTGCCCCAGGCGATCTTGCCTTCAGGGATCAACACCATACTGCGCAAGCCGGCACGAGCCGCGTAGGCGGCCATCGCGGCGGAGGTGTTGCCGGTCGACGCGCAGGCGACCCACTCAAAGCCGCGCGAGACCGCGACCGAAAGAGCAGCCGTCATCCCCGTATCTTTAAAAGAACCGGTGGGATTCATCCCCTGGTGCTTGGCCAGCAGCCAGTTCATCCCCAGCGCGGCAGCAGACTTTGGGAGCTCGTAGAGAGGGGTGTTCCCCTCGCGAAGCGTAATAGCCTGATCGTCCGCGACGATTGGCAGCAAGTCGCGAAAACGCCAGACACCGCTCTGGTCCACAGCTAAAGTCGAGGTTCGACGTTCCTGCCATAGGTGCTTCAAAGCAAATGGGTTAGGACGATTGACGGGGGCACCGGAAGCACTTTCGCTCCAGGGGTATTCCACCTCATAGAGATCGCCGCAGCTTGGGCAACGGAAGTCGCTTCGAGCCTCCTGGCCGGCGATCCTTTGCCCGCAGCCCGTGCATCGGAGCATGTGTGTTTGCGTACTCATGTGTTTCCATAGATTATCGCAGAGCCTGTTTCATGGGGTTGTGATTGCGGTTTCTTCTCTCCGTTCTTGCACTTGTTTTTCTGGCAAAAGCGAAAACAAAGCCCTGCGTCTGTTTTGCTATAGTTCATGCTCATGCGATTCCCGCGCTTATTCTCCCTCTCGTTATTGCTGGCCTTTGGCATAATCGCTCAAGCACAGACGAAAGAGCTCCATATAGCTGCCGCAGCCGACCTGCAGCCAGTGCTGCCGACGTTAGCCCAAGCCTATGAGCACGCAACGGGGACCAAAATCGTCGCTTCCTTTGGGTCTACCGCGACGCTGACCCAGCAGCTGCTGAACGGCGATCCGCAGGACGTCTTTCTTGCGGCGGACTTTGTCCATCCCGAACAGCTTGTTGCCGCAAACCTCACGGTAGAACACAGCCCTGTGCCTTATGCCAAAGGCGTTCTTGTGCTGTGGGCGCGTAAGGATTCACCGGTGCAGCCACTCACGCTCGACGCTCTGACCGATCCTCGCGTGCAGAAGATCGCTGTCGCCAACGATCAGCACGCTCCTTATGGCGTGGCAGCGACGAAGGTTCTTGCTGCGCTGCACCTGACCGACAAGGTCGCCAGCAAGCTCGTAGTGGCGGAGAACATCGCGCAGACGGCGCAGTTTGCAGAGTCCGGCAATGCACAGGTGGGGCTTATCTCGCTGACCATCGCCAGTTCCCCACACTTCCGCGAGATAGGCACCTACGTTCGCTTTCCCAACGTCTATCCCGCAATCCGGCAGTGCGGGGTTACCTTGAAGGCCTCGAAGAACCAGAGCGCCGCTCAGGACTTTCTTCGCTGGCTGACGAGCAAGGACGTACAGGAAAATCTGCAGAAGATGGGGCTCGATCCCGCGGAATGAAGACACCCTCCTTTGTGGTAGCTACAAACAAAGAGCTTTGACGCAAAGGGCGCGACGGGAGCCAAGTTTCGCCACGGCTACCGTTGCGAAACTTGGCTTGTTCCTTTGCGCACTTTGCGTCAAGGCTTTGTCCTCTCGAGAGCTAGACTGAACTGACGATGGACTTCCCCGCGCTTGGCCTCACGCTTCGTCTGGCCTGCCTCACGACTTTGCTGCTCCTGCTGTTTGCGACGCCGCTGGCAGCGTGGATCGCGAGTGGAAGGAGTGTGGGCAAGCGTGTGGCACAGGCTGCCGTAGCACTGCCGCTGGTGCTGCCCCCCACCGTGCTCGGCTTTTACCTGCTGATGGGCCTGGGACCGGCGACGGCGCTGGGCCGCACGATCATTCGTTGCCTCGGACATCCTCTCGCCTTTACATTTCCAGGACTCGTCCTGGGATCCATGGTGTACAGCCTTCCCTTTGCCGTGCAGCCGCTGGTCGCAGGCTTTGCGAACGTCGACCGTTCTCTCGTGGAGACCGCCAGTGTGCTCGGTGCTGGTCCCTGGACGATCTTTCGCCGGATTGTTCTGCCTCTATCGCGCACGTCGTTCCTGACAGCCGCCGTTCTTACCTTTGCCCATACGGTAGGCGAGTTTGGCGTCGTGCTCATGATCGGCGGCGATATTCCCGGCGTTACTCGCACACTTTCCATCTCGATCTTTGACCAGGTGCAGGAACTCAACTACGCCGCCGCCAACCGGACTGCACTCTGGCTGGTCGCGCTCTCGTTTGTGGCGCTGCTGATCGTCTATATGCGCAGTCATCGAACGCAGGAGGCGGAACTTGGCTGAGCGGGCCGCGTCGCAAAACACGCCGCACCATCGGCTGGCCGTTCACCAGCAGCTTGGCCCGCTTCGCCTGGATGTGGACATTACCTTCTCCGCTCCGTGGGCCTTGATCTTCGGGCCATCCGGCAGCGGAAAGAGTTCTCTGCTGCGGGCAGCATGCGGGCTGCTTGACCGGAACGGAGTTGAGTTTGCAAGACATGATACGGGTGGCCAGTGGCTCTCCATGAGCACCTCGGCAACCCGTCGGCGCTCCTTGAGCTATGCGCCGCAAAACTCGACGCTCTTCCCGCACCTCACCATTTCAGAGAACGTGGCATTCCCTTCACAATCTCCAAGAAACGAAAGTAATCATAAACCTTTAGTTGAAGAAGTATTGGAACTTTTTGAGGTAAAAAGCTATGCCGACAGGCTGCCACGAGAACTCTCTGGCGGGGAGCGGCAGCGTGTGAATCTGGCGCGTGCCTTTGCTGTGCCTGATGCGAAGCTGATGCTTCTTGACGAGCCCTTCTCCGGGGTCGATCGAGCTATGCGCGATGCCCTGCTTCCGCGAATGCAGGAGTGGCTTCTGCTGCACAGGATTCCAGTTATCTCGGTGAGTCACGATGTGGATGAGGCGCTGTTGCTTGGGGCAGAAGTCGTGGTGCTTGCGAGCGGCTCGGTGGTAAGCCAGGGACCAGCGATGGAAGTTCTTAGCGAAGAGCGAGTGCGGATGCTGAAAGCTCTTGGTTACACCGAAGAAAGACCTTGACGCAAAGGGCGCGAAGCACTTTGTCCGTACCCACCAAATATCTACCCCAACAGCACCGGCTCGCGTTCCAGGCGAACACCAAACCGGGATTCCACCCCTGCAATAATCTCGTGCTCAAGACGCTCCACATCCGCAAAGGTAGCGCCGCCACGGTTGGTCAGCGCAAGGGTGTGACGCGTCGAAATTCCAGCAAGTCCAGCTCCGTATCCCTTTACAAACCCTGCATGCTCCAGCAGCCAGGCGGCCGGGAGCTTCACTAGTCCCTCACCTGCAGGCCAGTGTGGGACATCCGAGGCTTCCATCCCTGCTGCTTTTGCGACTTCTGGAAGTAGAGACACAGCCACCACCGGGTTTTTGAAGAACGATCCTGCACTGCGGCAGTCCGGATCGCCCTCGACGATCAACATTCCCTTGGCACGGCGGATTCCGCGCACCACAGCAGCAACTTCAACGAGTGTGGGCACAGCCGATGCCTGGGCAAAGTGCCGCTGAAGGTCTGCATAGCGCAAGGTTGGTGCTCCCCCTGGATGAAGCTGAAAGCGCACTCGGGTGACGATGTAGCGGTCACGGGCGTCGGTGTTGAAGAGGCTCGCGCGATAGCGGAAGCGGCACTCCTGTTTCGGAAGATCGACGAACGTCCGCAGTTGCCGGTCGAAGGCCCGCACCGACACGATCGTCTCTGCGACCTCCTGCCCGTAGGCCCCGACGTTCTGGACAGGCGTACCGCCAACACTCCCCGGAATCCCAGCTAGGCACTCGACCCCAGCGCATCCTGCCGCAACGGACTGAGAGACAAAACCGTCCCAGATCTCCCCGGCACCGACTTCAAACGCCCCAGTACCCAGGGCCTCAACCCCAGCGATCTTCATGTGCAGCACAAGGCCGGCGAAACCTTCATCACGCACCAGCAGGTTGCTTCCGCCGCCTAGCAGAAAGAGCGGCACCCCCTGCTGTTCCGCCCAGGTGACGGCCGCGGCGACGTCTTGCTCGCTGACGGCTTCAGCAAAGAACCGCGCTGGGCCGCCGATGCGAAAGGTGGTAAACGGCGCGAGAGGGACGTCTTCGCGGATAGGCAGGCTTTCAGAGGTCACGGCTTCGAGAATATCCTTTACGGCCCTAAACCACAGGTGCCCCTTTTGATGCGACCAACTCGGGGGTCGTACAATCGAATACGGGAACACAGCTACCCAGAAGCTGCGGAACAGGATTTTCAAGGAGAAGCAAATGTATCCAGAGTTGATGGTAATTCCGATGCGCGAAGAGTTGACAAAAGCCGGTGTGCAGGAAGCACGTTCCAGCGCGGACGTCGATGCGGCTGTCGCACAGCCCGGAACCACGATGCTCGTCGTCAATTCCATCTGCGGCTGCGCTGCCGGCAAGATGCGCCCTGGCGTACGGCTCGCGCTGCAACATGGCACCAAGCCGGACCACGCTGTAACGGTCTTCGCAGGCCAGGACCGCGAGGCCACCGAGCGCGCCCGCAGCTACTTCCAGGGGCATCCGCCGACCTCGCCCGCGATTGCGATCCTGCGTGACGGCCAGCTCGTCTACCTGATGCAGCGCTCCGCGATCGAGAGTTCGACCGCTCCGGCGATCGCCCAGGAACTGACGCGCGCGTTTGAGGCTTATTGCTCGAAGGCGACCGCGTAATCCTGCCAAAGAACAAGCATCAGCAAAATCTTTAACGCAGAGGACGCGGAGGTTTCGCGGAGGTCGCCACGGGTTCCACCGCGACCTCCGCGAAACCTCGGCGTCCTCCGCGTTAAAGGCATTTCGCTCGCAGCAGTAAAAACTGCCTGCTCCAGCATTTGATAGCCTTGCAATCATGACTTCCTCCGACACAGAGCTTCGGGTCGCCATTCTCGGCACGGGTAAGATGGGCGGCATTCTGCTGCAGGGCTTCCTGAAGGCCGGCTTCCTTAAGCCCGAACAGATCTCCGCAACAGTCGCTCACGAAGAGCGCGCGCAGGCTTTATCGAGCCAGCTTGGCATCACGGTCACCACCAATAACCTCGAAGCGGCGCAAAAGGCCAATGTCATCCTGCTGGGCGTAAAGCCGCTCCAGATCGCCGACGTGATCCGTGAGATCCAGCCCGCACTCACACCGGGCAAGCTGTTGGTGTCGTTTGCAGCATCGGTCAAGACTCGTGCCATTGAAGATGCTGCAGGCCTGGAGATCGCGGTGATTCGGGCCATGCCCAATACGCCGTCGATGGTTGGCGCCGGAATAGCGGCCCTCTGCCGTGGGCGTTTCGTTAAGGATGAGCAACTGCGGGTTGCCGAAAAGATCTTCGCGACGGTCGGACGTACTGTCGTCGTCGACGAGAAGCATATGGATGCCGTAACCGGACTCTCTGGCTCGGGCCCAGCCTTTCTCTACATCATCATCGAGGCCCTTGCCGAAGCCGGCGTCAACGTCGGGCTGCCACGCGACATCGCAACCCTGCTGGCCGCGCAGACGACTTACGGCTCCGCCAAGATGGTTCTCGAGACCGGCGCTCATCCGGCGCTGCTCAAGGACGAGGTCACAACGCCCGCTGGGTGCACGGTCGACGGCATCCTCGAACTCGAAGAGGGCGGTCTGCGCGTCACGCTGATCAAGGCCGTTAAACGCGCAACCCTGCGTGCCCGCGAGCTGGCCAACAGCTAACATCGAAGCATGAGTCGAATCGTACGGGCGTTACGCGAGGGATGCGGCCTCACGGCCTATGCGTGGTGTGTGCTGGCCTTCATGGTCCTCGTCGTCCTGGAGGGCGCTATCGTGCGCGCGACGGGATCTGGCGCAGGCTGCGGCAACCATTGGCCGCTGTGCAACGGCGACTTCTTCCCGCATCATCCGCGTCTGGCGACCATCATCGAGTACACGCACCGGTCGATGACCGGCTTCTGCTCCACACTGGTTGCCGTGTTGATCGCGTGGGTCTTCTTCGCTCGTGCCAAGGGTGAGCGCGCACGCAGAGCTGCGGTCTGGGTTGGTGTTCTGCTATTGACCGAAGCGTTGCTGGGTGCAGTGCTGGTCTTGGGCGGATATGTTGAGAACAACGCCTCCGATGCGCGCGTATTCGTGCAGTGCATCCACTTCACCAATACGATGTTGTTGCTGGCTGCGCTGACACTGACAGCATGGTGGCTTCGCAGGAGGCAGGAAACTTCATCAGGTCCAGCGGAGGCCATAAGCCTGGCGTGGATCGGATTATTGGCGACCATCGTTGTAGGCGCAACAGGCTCGGTGGCGGCCCTTGCGGATACGCTCTTCCCTTCACCCTCTCTGAGCGCGGGTTTGGCTGCTGACTTCGCCGCGACGGCCCCGCTGCTTGTGCGGATGCGCTGGCTGCACCCTGCCGCCGCGATCATCGGTGTGGTCTGTGTTGCGTGGCTGTGCCTGCGGGTGCGCTCCAAAGTTGCACGGTGGGTGGTGGCGTTGCTCGTGTTGCAGTTGGTGCTTGGCACGGGCGATGTATTGCTGCTGGCGCCGACGTGGATGCAGGTGTTGCATCTGCTGGGGGCGGATCTTTATTGGATTGCGCTGGTGGCGTTATGCTCCGATGTGTTGGCGCCGCAGCGATAGTCGTTGCTTGTTTTTCGCCGTCATCCTGAAGCGAAGCTGAAGGACCCCCGCATTTGAGGTGGCACAGACGCAAAGCGAACTACAAATATTGGCGGTGTCGCGCTTTGCGTCTGGGGTGGCACCAATTCGGGGGTCCTTCGCCTACGGCTCAGGATGACGACGAAAAACAAGCAACAGCAAACCAGCGCTCACACACACTTCTCATCAGCCAGCGAAAGATGCTTATCCAGCGTATCGATGCCTCTATCGATCTCCTCTTTCGTAACGATCAGCGGCGGTGCGATGACGAAGTGGCTTACCCAGGCCTGAATCGTGACGCCGTCGGCGAACATCTTGCCTGCGATCTGATCGACCAAAAGCGGCGCGCCTGAGACCTTGTCGGCATACGTGTTGAACGGCTCCTTGGTCTCGCGGTTCTTCACCAAATCCACGGCCCAGAACAATCCCTTGCCACGCACTTCGCCGATGCTGCGATGCTTCGCTTTTAGCGCCTGAAGCTTCGCTTCTACATAAGGAGCAAGTTCCGCGGCGCGGTCGATGAGGTTCAGCCGCTGCATCTCGTGGATGGTCGCGACCGCCGGAGCCAGTGTCATGGGGTGCGCCTCGTAGGTATGTCCGTGAGCAAAGTAGTGGTCGATGAAGAAGTCGCCGATCTTCTGCGTGGTTGCGCAAAGTCCTAGCGGAACATAGGCCGAGGTAATGCCCTTCGCCGTGACCAGAATGTCCGGCTTCACGCCCCAGTGGTCCACGGCAAACCACTTGCCCGTGCGGCCCCAGCCGGTCATGACCTCGTCAGCGATCATCAGCACGCCAGTCTCGTCGCAGATCTTCCGCAGCTTCGGGAAGTATTCATCGGGCGGAACGAGGACGCCATTCGTGCCGACGATGGGCTCCAGCAATACCGCTGCTACGTCGGACTCATTGCGAATCATGTGCTCGATATAGTCGGCGCAGGCAATGCCGCACTGCGGATAGGTGTGCTTGATCGGGCAGCGATAACAGTTGACCTCGGGGCCAAAGATGACGCCGGGGCCTTTGCCGCCTGGCTCCATCGCCCAACGGCGTGGATCGCCGGTCGCCGCAATGCTGCCCGTCGTAGAGCCGTGATAGGAGCGATAGCGTGCGATGATCTTCGACTTGCCGGTGTACATGCGCGCGATCTTGAAGGCCGCCTCGTTGGCCTCCGTGCCGGAGGTCGTGAAGAAGAACTTGCTCAGCCCCTCGGGCAGCACCTCCAGCAACAGCTTCGAGAGTTCGGCGCGTGTCGCGGTCGCGTAGCCCGGCATGGCGTAGGGCAGTTCACGCGCCTGCTGCACGATGGACTCGATCACCGCCGGATTCTTGTGCCCGAGGTTGACGCACATCAGCTGCGACGAGAAGTCGAGGTAACGCTTGCCGTTCCCGTCGATCATGTAGCAGCCCTCGGCGTCGGCCATGTGGACGGGGTTCCAGCTCTTCTGGAAGCGCCAGGTGCCGTAGTTCAGACGGCGAGTGAGATCGACGATCTCTTCAGAGGTGAGGCCATGCGATGTTTGAGGAAGCGTTTCAGTAGGGCTCATGGTGTTGCCTTTCGTATCAGTTGGTAGCGAGTGCCAGACGCCGGGCGTGGCCGAGCATCAGCACGTAATAGATAGCGCCGGAGAGGAAGAAACCGACGAACCAGGCGTAGTCATAGAGAAATGCAATCTGCGGAACGAACCGCCCGATCAGCGCCACGACGACTCCTGCAACGAGTGCGATCAAAGCGACTGGATTGAAGCCGTTCTTATACTCGTAGATTCCGCCGCGGCGATAGAGTGAGTAGGTATCGAGCTGCTTGTGGCGCACGAGAAAGTAGTCGACGACCATAATGCCGGCGACAGGCCCCAGCAGCCCGGAGTACCCCACCAGCCACCCGAACACATAGCTGCCGAACGTTGCCATCAATTTCCACGGCATCATCGCAAGCCCGAGGAAGCCTGTAATCAATCCACCGGTACGGAAGCTGATCAACTTTGGCGCGAGGTTCGAGAAGTCATTCGAGGGGCCTACAACGTTAGCCCCGATGTTCACATTCAACGTCGCAATCAGCAGTCCAATCATGCCGAAGAACGCGATCCAGGGCTGATGAAACTTGCCCAGCAGCGTCACAGGATTCCATATCGGCTGGCCAAAGACAACAGTCGAAGCCGACGTCACCGCGATCCCGATGAACGAATACAGCGTCATCGCCACCGGCAGACCAATGGCCTGACCGATAATCTGCGAGTCCTGATTTTTGGCATAACGCGTGAAGTCCGGAATGTTCAGCGAGAGCGTCGCCCAGTATCCGACCATCGCCGTCAGCGAGGGAAAGAAGAAGTGCCAGAATGCGCTATGTGTGGCGAACTTGCTTGGCGTTGCAAGCATCGGCCCAAAACCGCCCGCGCGATGCAGCATATAGCCGAGCAGAGCCAAAGACATCACCAGCATCAACGGTGCGGAGAAGCTCTGCAGAAACCGGATGGACTCCACGCCGCGCCATACCACCAGCATGTTCAGTGCCCAGAACCCTAGAAAGCACACCCAGGTAACGCTGGGCATGTGTTCCGTCGTGGGCCACAGGACGACGACCATTGCCGCGATCGCCTGACCGCCGATCCACGACTGAATACCAAACCAGCCACAGGCGACGATGGCTCGCAGCATCGCCGGAATATTCGCGCCCACAGGCCCGAATGATGCGCGCACAAAGACCGGGAATGGAATACCGTATCGCGTGCCCGCGTGAGCGTTCAGCAGCATCGGGATGAGCACGATGAGATTGCCCAGCAGGATGGTGCCCACTGCCTGCTTCCAGTTCATGCCGCCGGCGATCAGCGACGAGGCCAGCATGTAGGTCGTGACCTCCATCGACATCGAAAACCACAGCGCGATGTAGTTGTAGGTGCTCCAGGTGCGTTGCGAGGGTTCTGTCGGCGCGAGGTCTTCGTTGTACAGCCGTGGATCGGGCGCGAACTCCGCACCTAACTGGTCGCTGTCCAATACGGACTTCGTGGCGGCTGAGATCAAGCAAAACCTCCGGCATTCGCCTCGCGTCTGATGAATCGCCCACGGCCCGTGGCGCCCAGGAACTTACCCGGCTGCGTTGTGTTGTCGACGACAAGTTCACCACGCGAAAACACCTTCGCGGCGTTGCCCTTCACATTCCAGCCTTCGAACATCGAGTAGTCGGTCGCCATGCGCTGCGTCGCGGCAGAGATGGTGTACTCCACGTTTGGGTCCCAGAGCAGGATGTCGGCGTCCAGCCCTGGAGCGATCGCGCCCTTTTGCTTGCCCATGCCGAAGATGCGCGCTGGAGCCGTGCTGCTCAGTTCGACGAACTTCTCCGGCGTAATGCGTCCGGCGTTCACGCCGAAGTGCCACAGGATCTGCAGGCGGTTCTCAATGCCGGGGCCACCGTTGGGGATCTTTGTGAAGTTGCCGCGACCGAGTTCCTTCTGATCAGCAAAGCGGAAGGGACAGTGGTCGGTGGAGACGACCGCCAGCGTGCCGTCGGCCAGAGCGCCCCACAACGGAGCCTGATGCCGCTTTTCACGCAGTGGAGGTGTGAAGACAAACTTCGCCTCCTCCCAGCTCTTGCCCGGCATCTGGTCTTCGATGGAGAGGACGAGGTACTGCGTGCAGGTCTCGGCCAGAGCCTTTGCGCCGCGCGCCTGCATGAACTTCAGATCGTCGAGCGCGTACTCATTGGAGAGATGCACGATATAGACTGCCGCACCAGCCAAATCGGCCAACGCAATCGCACGGTGCGTGGCTTCGGCCTCAGCCTTCGGCGAACGCGAGAGTGCGTGATAGTGCGGCTCGGTCTTGCCTTCTGCGATCATCTGCGCGACGACGATATCGATCGCGCTGCCGTTCTCCGCGTGGATACAACAAAGCGCATTCAGTGCGGCGGCCTTCTGCATCACCTTAAACATCAGGCCATCGTCGATCATCAGCACGCCGGGATAGGCCATGAACAGTTTGAAGCTGGAAATGCCGGCTGCGAGCATCTCTTCCATCTCATGCAGGCCCTGAGAGCCATCGCCTGGGCCGAGATCCGTGACCGCCATATGCAGCGAGAAGTCCACGCACGCCTTGTTGTCGGACTTCTTCAACCACGTGGCGAGAGCCTCCTTCATGGTGTGCCCCTGAGACTGCAGGGCGAAGTCGATCACCGTCGTCGTGCCACCGACTGCTGCAGCCTGTGTGCCGGTCGTGTAGTCGTCCGCCGAGGTCGTGCCGCCGAAGGGCATGTCGAGGTGCGTATGCACATCGATGCCACCTGGCATTACCAGCAGGCCCGTTGCATCGACGACCGTATGCCCTGTTACATTCAGCCCCGCACCGACCTTGGCAATCTTCTCGCCTTCGATCAGTACATCGAGCTTCTGCGAACTGTCCGCGCTAACGACCGTTCCATTCTTGATCAGCGTTCCCATGGCCCTTCGCTCCTGCTAGCTACGAGATAACAGAGATTAGATAACAGAGATCAGGCTTGCTACCGCGATCCAAAGGCTGATCTCTCGTATCTGTTCTCTCACTTCTCTTTCCTACAGATTCGGGTTTCCCGCATGACCGACGCCCTGCGGCACAATCCCTGCGGCTACACGTTCTTCCCAGGTTTCAGGAGCCAGACCGGTGTCGATCCGCTCCATCGTGATGCACTCCGGCACCGGGCAAACCAGTGAGCATAGGTTACAACCGACGCACTCCTCTTCATCGACTCGCGGAATGCGCGAGAGCGGCGTGCGATACGGTCCGTCGGCGCCCGCGCCATCGAGGTCGAGCTTGGGAATCGGGGTTGTGCTGATGCGGCTGCGGCTCTCGGCGGCGACCATGTCCGGCGTACGGAAGTGGTTCGGCGCAGGGAGTGTGCGGTCCAGATGGATACACTGGTGCGCTCCATCCCAGCAGGCCGTATAACAAAGGTCACAACCAATGCATTTTGATTCATGAATGTGCGCGACAACCTTATAGTTCAGGTTGAGATTCTTCCACTCGCGCATATTGGGCAGTGAGTGGCCACGGAAGTCGTCCAGCGTCTCGTAGCCTTTGCGGCGCATCCATGCGAGCAGGCCGTCGGCCATGTCTTCGACGATGCGGTAACCGTAGTGCATTGCCGCGGTACAGACCTGCACAGTGCCCGAGCCCAGCAGAATGAACTCCGCAGCATCCTGCCAGGAACCGATGCCGCCGATGCCGGACATCGGCAACGCGGCGTTGGGGTCCGACATGACCTGCTGCACCATGTTCAACGCGATCGGCTTGACAGCGGGTCCGCAGTAGCCGCCGTGCGAGCTCTTGCCGTCGACCATTGGTCGAGGCTCCAGGGTGTCGAGATCGATGCCCGTGATGGAGTTGATGGTGTTGATCGCCGAGAGCGCATCCGCACCGGCGCGCTTGGCGGCTCGCGCGGGGATGCGGATGTCGCTGATGTTCGGCGTCAGCTTTACGATGACCGGGGTGCGGGCCTTCTCTTTTACCCAGCCTGTGATCTGCTCGCAGTACTCCGGCACCTGCCCCACGGCCGCGCCCATGCCGCGCTCGCTCATACCGTGCGGGCAGCCGAAGTTCAGCTCCAGGCCGTCAGCGCCCGCGTCTTCGGCACGCTGCACGATGTCGTGCCACGTCTCGCGTTTGGACTCGACCATCAGCGAAGCAATGACTGTGTTCTTGGGATAGCGGCGCTTGACCTCGGCGATCTCCCGCAGGTTTACCTCAGTCGGCCGGTCGGAGATGAGTTCGATGTTGTTAAAGCCCATCATCTTCTGGCCGTTCCAGTCGATCGACGAGTAGCGTGAGCTGACGTTCGTGATCGGCGCGCCGATGGTCTTCCACACCGCTCCACCCCAGCCTGCATCGAAGGCGCGCATGATCTGCTCGCCGCAGTTGGTCGGTGGTGCGGAGGCCAGCCAGAACGGGTTGATGCACTTGATGCCTGCGAATGTCGTTTCAAGCGTGGGCATTATTTGACCTCCAGCCATGCGGCAATTCCAATGCCAGCGCGTTTGCCGTCGGCTACGGCGTCTACTACCTCGCGACCGCCGTTCGTGCAATCGCCCCCTGCAAAGTACTTCGGGTTGGACGTCTGCCCGGTTGCGCGGTCGACAAGGATGCGTCCGCGTTCGAGTTTTACCTTGGACGGCTGGCTATCCAGGCCAGCCAAGAAGTCTGTATGCGTCGCCTGACCGATAGCCAGCACGATCAGGTCGACCGGCAGCGAGAACTCTCCCCCCGCCTGCGGAACAAGCGATCCATCCGAGGTGGTCTCGAGCTTCGCAAGCTCCAGAGCCTCGACCTTGCCCGCTCCCTTTAGGCCAGTCGGCTTGACGTGCCAGAGGAACTTCACGCCCTCCTGCTTCGCGTGCTCATACTCGAAGGCGAATGCGGACATCTGTTCCGGCCCGCGACGATAGACCATGTGGACCTCTTGCGCCCCCAGCCGAACGGCAGCGTTGGCGGCGTCGATGGCCGTATTGCCTGCGCCAATGACGGCGACTCGCTGCGGTGCGGTCGTGATCTCTCCACTCTTGTACCCGGCGATGTAATCGAGAGCGTTGGTCACGCCCTGCATCTCTTCGCCGGCGATGCCGAGCTTGTGGATCGCACCGAGCCCCATACCCAGAAATACCGCGTCGTGCGAGGCTTCGAGTGCGGCTAGCTGTGCGGCATCGACGGTGGTGTTGAAGTGGAACTCGACGCCAAGCTGCGAGATCAGATCGATCTCGCGCAGGCTCTCTGCGAGTGGCAGTTTGTACTCAGCGATGCCGTAGGTATTCAAGCCGCCGGGAAGAGGCCGCGCGTCGAAGATCTCAGCGCGAATCCCGCGACGGCGAAGCTCGGCAGCACACGCAAGCGAAGCAGGCCCCCCGCCAATCAACGCAACCGACTTGCCTGTGTCTTTGCCTGGAGAAAACGGTAGTGGGGCGCCACTCTCATGCAAGGCATCCATCGCGAAACGCTGCAGCCTGGCAATTTCGATGGGCTGCTTGTTGTAGCGGTGCATCACGCAGGCACCCTCGCAAAGGACCTCGACCGGACAGGCCCGAGAACAGCTCGCACCCAGAATGTTCGCATCGAGAATGGTCTTCGCTGAACCTTCAAGGTTATCGCTGGCGATCTTTTTGATGAAGCGTGGCACATCGATATGCGTGGGACAGGCGGATGTACAAGGCGCATCGAAGCAGTAAAGACATCGGTTCGCTTCAGTCACCGCTGCGGTCTTGTCGAAAGCAGGGTGCAGATCCGGAAAGCGTGCCGCAATCTCGGCCGAACCGGGGGACTGGGCCTGGAAGTTTGTCTGCTCACTCATCGGGCCGTCTGTGTCTCCTTCTGTCGTTGAATATCGCCAAATAAAAATGCGATCCCGCCGCAGCCGTCTGATGCTCTGCGTGCCGGTCGACTGCTAGACCTTTTTCAGAAGTCACGATTATGCATCATTTCGAGGCAAAGCGTGAAACCAGGGGTATCTGCCGGGGTGCCTATCGGCTCAAAATCCACTTGCACGTCTTCTCTGCAAGGGCGTGAAACGCAACAACAGCCTGCTCGAGGTGCTCTCTCTTCGTATCCTCAGCACGGTTGTGGCTGAGGCCATTCAATGACTGCACAAACATCATCACAGTGGGAATGCCAATACGCGCGACCTCCGCCGCGTCGTGCAGCGGCCCCGACGGGAGCTGCTCGGATACGCCGGCGGTTTCGACGATCGCCTGGTCGCAAAACGCTATCAACTCGGGGTCAAAGGGTATCGGCTCGATCGACCAGATCTTCGACCACTCAACCGTGCAGCCTTCTTCCTTCGCGAAACGCTCACTGGCTTCTCTTGCCTCACGTAGCATCCCCGCCAGCACCTCCGCGTCGAGATCGCGCATGTCGAGTGTCGCCTCGCATCTCCCCACCACTGCCGTCACAATACCGGGGAAGGTCTTTACGCTGCCCATCGTCGCAACGGACTGCGGATGCTTGCGCGCAATCGGACGAATCTCCAGAGCAAGTTTGGCAGCTGCAGCCAGAGCATCGCGTCGGACCTCCATCGGCGTCGAGCCGGAGTGCGCCTCCTGGCCACGGAAGGTAATCGCCCATCGCTCCACACCCTTGGTTCCCTGCACCACGCCGAGTGGCTTACCGAGCTTTTCCAGAATCGGCCCTTGCTCGATATGCAGTTCGAGATACGCAGCGATGTTTTTCTGCTCGACGCTCGCGTCGCCAACCTTCTCGACCGCAACACCGCATTGCTTCAATGCGGCCTCAAGCGTTACACCTTCGCGATCGGTGCGAACGCGGTCGGCCTCGATGCTGTGCGTCCCTGCAAAAGCAGAAGAGCCGAATAGGCTGCGTCCGAAACGCGCGCCCTCCTCATCGGCCCAATCGACCAGCTTTACCGTGCAGGGCGGTTTACCGTTGTACTGTTTCGAGAAGCTCGTCAATACCTCAAGGCCAGCGATGACACCCAGGCAACCGTCAAGCCATCCGCCATTGGGCACCGAGTCCAGATGGCTTCCTAAGACCAGCGACCTCTCCGACTCGCCCTGCAGCGTGACCCAGTGATTACCGGCGGCATCGTAGTGATGCTCCACAGGAAGCGCGGCGAGTTTTTGCTCAAACCATGCGCGTGCCTTCAGCCATACCGGCGACCACGCCACGCGTTGCGCCCCTTCATCGTCAGCCGTCAGAGCACGAAGCTCATCCAGATGCGTCAGTACTGCCTTTGGGTCGATCATGCAACACCTCAAAATGAAACGTTAGCATTAGAGACGTAAGTTTTGCGCAAGACGGATGAGCGAGGTTGCTCCTGCGGCGCAACGAGAACTCAAGCAGGATCGTCCAGTCGCTCGATCATCACGTCCGTGGATTTGATGAGAGCTGCTGCCGCGTCACCCTTTTTCAGCTGAAGCTCACGGACCGCACTCGCCGTAATGATCGCTGTAATGTGGTTGTCGCCCGTACCGATCACCACTTCGGCAAGAAGACCCTCGACGCGAATGCTGACGATCTTTCCAACGATTTGATTTCTGCCGCTCACACGACGATATCGCTCTCGCGACTCCGCGGGAGGCTTGGCGTTGTCTTTCGCCAGAAAGGGTTTAAGGGCTGATTCGGCGATGCGATGATGGCCGCCCGGTGTCGGATGAGTCTTCAGCTTGCCCGTGAGGATCCACTGCTTAATCGTCGGATAACTAATTCCCAGAAGGCGGGCTGCTTCGCGAGGCGTCAACATGGGATCGAATTTTGGCATGAACTAGATTTAGCATTTTTGAAAAGAAATCGTTGGTTTATGAAATTGACCCTATGATTTGATTCGTATAAATTCAAGCAGTCGGAACAATTACTTCTTCAAAACGTGCATAAGGAATAGCGGACGACGTTCATTCCTAAGCCACATAGCTACCGCAAACCCTCCTCCACCATCCGGCGCCTCCAAAGTGGTCTTACGCTTGAATGCGTCGAGGCCGGGTGAACCAACTCTCAAGGAGCGCGATGTCTCGCCACACTGTTGTCCCCCTTCCCCTCTCCAAAAACTCACACTTCCGCCTTCCGCTATTCACACTTTTTCTGTTGCTGGGATCGTTGCAGGCCTTCGCACAGTCGGTTCAGGTAAGCGGCACGATTAAAGACCCGGATCAATCGGTAGTGGGCAATGCCGTTGTCACGTTGGAAAATTCGCAGACTACACCTGCACTCCAGACGACTACCAACCAGGCCGGACAATACGTCTTCAACTCTGTGCTTCCGGGAACCTACAGACTGGAGGCGCATAAGCCTGGATTTGCTCCAATCGTCCTTCCCTCATTGACCGTTCCAGCCGGGCAGTACATAAGGCGAGACCTATCGTTTGCCCTGGCCAGCACCAGCGCATCCGTTACCGTCAATGGCGGCGTATCCGGCACGTCGGTGCAGGGATATTACGTGAACCATGTAGACCAGGGGGTTCTGGGAACTTCACCGGTCGTAAACCAGCCCTACACGATCACGGTAATGCCGGCCGAAGAGATCGCGAACACCCAGGTGAAGAGCCTTCGTGACGCCATCAAGTACCTTCCGCTGGTTTCCTTCACCGAGCAACAGGGTCCGGAGATCCTTCGCCCTGCGACGCGCGGCGTTCAGGGCAGCATCGCGCAGAACACACGCATGGACGGAATGGCGATAGCGATCACCGGCGGCAATCCGATGGAGCAGTATCAGGAGATGCAGGTCGAAAACGGCCTTGGCGCTGCCATGTACGGACCGGCGAACCCTTCCGGCATGTTCGACTTCGTGCTCAAACGCCCCACGGAAGAACGCACCGCCAACCTCTTCCTCGAGCAGGACAGTAGCTCCGTCGGCACAATCTATGGAGATGCGGGCGGCCGCATGGGGCCGCATAAGATCTTCGGCTATCGGACCAATCTGCTCTTTGGGGATGGAACACAGTTCGTCGACGAGAGCCGGCTGCGCCGTCGCCTTGCCGAGTTCGCGTTCGACCTCCGTCCCACAGACAGGACCACACTAGACGGACACTACAGCGTGTATGACATCGTGCAGCGCGGCTATCCGGGCTGGTTCGTATACGGCCCGCCCAAGGCCGTCAATGGAGTACTGCAACCTACACTGCTGCTGCCCTCCGCACCCGATCCAACGCGCGTTGGCTACGGCCAGGCCTATGCTGGTGTGAACCTCACCACGCAAAGCACCAGCGCTCGCCTGCTCCATGACTTTTCGCCCAACTGGCACGCGATGGCTGGAGGCCTGGCGCAACGTCTCGATCGCTTTATCGATACGCCCGTCAACACCCTCACCGACAACACTGGCGACTACAGCACTTCGTTAGCGACAGGCTTTGCACCCCGCTTTGGCGTGGAAAGCGATCTTGGCTATATCACCGGTGTCATTCAGAAATGGGGCATCAAGCAGGATGTGGTTGCGGCCAGCGAAGGCTACCGCTTCAACCAGTACGCGTATACCGCACCTTCGGCCAGCGCCGTTCTACTCGGTACGGCAAACATCGCCAACCCGAAGGTATTTCCAGCTCCAGTAGCGGGCCTGCCGCAAAATCACGGGCTGTACCAATCCGCGGTGGTGCATCAGCAAGGCTTTGACCTCGGAGACCTGATCACGTTCCGCAGTCGCTTCCTGGTGCGTCTCGCCGCCAGCCAGGATTGGATCGGCGTGGACAACAACTCCGCGACCGCGCGCACTAGCGGCTCGAACAAGCAAGGCATCAGCCCTTCTGCCAGCGTGATGTATAAGCCGACGAGCTGGACAACAGCCTATGCCACCTATGCCAGCAGCCTGCAGCAGGGCGATATCGCTCCCGGTGGCGCCACTCTCGTGAATGCCAATCAGGCACTCCCACCCTACCGCAGCAAGGAGTGGGAGCTTGGCTTCAAGACGGAGGCCCGACCACTAGCGATTACAACCGCGTTGTTCCGGCTGGAACGGCCTTTCGCGGATACCATTCCGTTCAACAACAGCGCTACGCAAACCATCTATGCGATCGTCGGGCAACAAGTGAATTACGGCGCAGAGATCTCCGGGCAAGGCACGCTGTTCCATCGCCTGCTCGTGGATGGTGGCTTCACCGCACTCAACGCGCGGCTGAACAACACGAACGTGCCTTCAACCGAGGGCAAACGCTTCGTCGGTATCCCTTCCTATAAGTCGAACCTGTTGAGCGAATACCGCGTGCCCGGCGTCGCGAACCTGAGCATCACAGGCGATTGGCAGTTTGTAGGAAAGCGTCCACAAGACGACCAGAACCTGCACACCACTACCGGCTACAACACGTTCGACTTCGGCTTCCGCTACTCGCACGCGTTTTTTACCAAGCTGGCGACGCTGCGTTTCACCTGCAATAACATCACCGATACCCGCTACTACTCGACGATCTCAGCCGGCGACATCACGGGAACCAACGCGAGCAGCAATACAGCTCACCTTGGCACGCCGCGAACGATATCGACGTCGCTGAAGTTCGCCTTCTAAGAGGAGACCCGGAGGCGCCTTATGCGTGAAGCGTAGAGGCGTCTCCGGGAGGATCGAACTGGTAGCGGCGGAATAACCCTTGTGCCTCGTCGCCTCTGAGCCACTCTGCAAACGCGGCTGCACCGTTCGGGTTGGCGGCGTTCTGGAGAATCGCGGCATAGTAAACCAGCGGCTCCGGATAGTACGTCTTCCCGTCAATCAACAGACTCACATCCGGATGCTCAGCGTGAACATTCTGACCACTCAGGTTGATGTCCTTTGGCAGAACGACGTAGGGTAGGTTGGCCCAACCGGGTCCGATCCTGTAAGAAGCACTGGCATCCAATTCACCGCTCTGCAGGCGTGCCTGATTGTTTCCGCCGGTAAGAATCTGAGCCGGGTTCAGTGTCGGACCAAGAACCTTCTCCACCAGATTTGGCTGATTGTATTTTTTGGCAGCCAGCATAATCGCAAAGATGATGTTGCGTCCTCCCGGGTCGCCGGCAGGATTGGAACGCGCAAAGCGCAGCCCAGGTTCCTGCAGAATCTCCCACCAGTTCGCCTTCCCCTTGGCGACAGCTTCGAACTGAGGCGCAAAGCGACTCTTCGGACTGTACACAATGACCATCTCTGTGCGGGCGATCGGCTGCGCTATCTTCGCTTTACCAGCACGCATCACAGTGAGCATCGGACCGGGCGTGATGGGGATGAACACATCAGCCCGCAAACTCCCATCTACAATCGACTGCGCTACAGCATCTGCACCCTGCGCGTGACTATGCAGGTCCAGCTTGAGGCTCTGCGCAATCGACGCCTTGATAGGACCTTCCATGATCGGACGGATAGAACCAGCAGAGGCGACGTCGAGCACCGCCAATTCTTCAGCCAGCAAGCGAGTGGGAAATCCAGCAGCGATAGCTCCTGCGACGAGCGAACCTCCGCCCATCAAAAGCTCTCGCCTGTTGAAGTCTTTTCTGTCGCGTTTCATGGAGATCCTTCCCCTCTTCGAGGGAGATAGAGGTTTGCGCTATCGATTTTATACGGAGCGAAACGATATCTTTTGTCTGTGCCGGGCGGCGAGGCCACTGCGGAGCGCTGGTAAGACAGAGACTAGCTTCGAGGATGGCGTACACTTGGAACGGCTATTGATCGAATAAAAGATCACGCCCAACCGTTCCGACGCACGATGTTCCCGGAGGGATCCCGGTGTCGAATGCCTTCTCCACCCATACAAAGACCACCGCCCAAAGGCACATCACCGGAGATTCCCGTTGTGGCCATCGGGGCATCGGCAGGGGGGCTGGAAGCTCTTACGGCAATTCTGCATGCGCTTCCCACAGATATCGCATTGGCGTTCATTCTGATTCAGCACCTCGACCCCAAACGCCGTAGCCTTTTGCCGGAACTGCTTGCGAAGGCGACAAAAATTCCTGTACTCGAAGCCATCAACTCGATGAAAATCGAGTCCAACCGCGTCTATGTGATGCCCAGCAACGTAGACATCTCCATCACGGATGGCCACTTCGGACTGATACCGCGAGTCGCGGATCACAAGCAACACTTGCCCATCGACATCTTCATGCGTTCGCTGGCCGAAGTACGCAAGAACAAGGCCATCGGCGTCATCCTTTCGGGCACAGCATCCGACGGCACAGCCGGGGTTGAAGCGATTCGCGCCAAAGGTGGAGTGACCTTCGCCCAGAGCCCGGAGACAGCGAAGTTCGGCGGCATGCCACGGAGCGCCATCGAATCTGGCTGCATCGATTACGTTCTATCTCCCGAGAAGATTGCGGCGGAACTGGCCTGGATGAGCACCCACCCCAACGCCCGGCGCAAGTTGCTGGATCCCCAGGAAGAGCCCAAAGACGATCATGACGTCTTCGATTCAATTTTGAATGTGGTCAGTACTTCACAGGGCGCAGACTTCACCAAATACAAACCCAATACGATTCATCGGCGTACGCAGCAGCGCATGGCTGCGCTTCGGATCACTTCCCTTGCGGTATATCTCACCTATCTCGGCGAACATCCAGAAGAGGTAGCAGCGCTCTCCCATCATGTTCTGATTCCCGTAACAGAGTTCTTCCGCAATCCGGAGGTCTTTGAGGACCTTGCAAAGACAGTGTATCCAGCGATCGTTGCAGAAAAAGCAGAGGGGTCGCTGCGTATCTGGGTAGTCGCCTGTTCCAGCGGAGAAGAGGTGTACTCGCTGGCGATTACCTTGCTGGAGTTTCTAGGTGCAAGAGCAGATGGCATCCGCATCCAGATCTTTGGCACGGACATCAATGAGAAAGGGATTGCGAAGGCGCGCTCCGGCATCTACCCCGACAGCGCCATGAAGAATGTCTCTGCAGCCCGCATTGCAAAGTTTTTCACGAGGGTAACAGGGGGATACCGGGTCAACAAATCGATCCGCGATCTGTGTGTCTTTGCGCGTCAGAATGTCACTAAAGACCCACCCTTTTCGAGCCTGGATCTCATCTCTTGCCGGAACTTCCTGATCTACATTCAACCGGAGCTGCAGGAAAGAGTGATCTCGACCCTGCACTACGCCTTGAATACCTCCGGATTTCTGCTGCTGGGCAGTGCCGAGAGTGCAGCCTCTTATCCGCAGATGTTTACGCCATTGAATAAAAAGAGCAAAATCTACTCCAAAAAGGTTGGCAATCACCGGCAACAGCATACGTTCAAGACAAGCCGGACTCCCCTGCAGGCGACGGCATCGCCGATAACAAAAGCGCAGCCCATCAGCCGTTCGAGCCAGAATGAAGCCGAGCTGCAGCAACTCGCCGATCGAATCGTGCTGAAGGAGTGTGCCCCGCCCGGCGTGATCGTCAACGATGCCCTTGAGATCCTTCAGTTTCGCGGTCGAACCAGTCCTTACCTGGAGCCTGCGTCCGGACGCGCGAATCTTAATCTGCTGAATATGGTCCATGACGAGCTGGCCATCGCCCTGCGCACGGCCATCGCTTCCGCCAGAAAAAAAGCTGCGTCCATCAAGAAAAAGAACGTCGCTTTTGAACATAACGGCAAAAGGCGTGTGGTCGATTTATCCGTGATTCCCATGGAAGAACCGGTTTCCGGAATAGGGCGGTGTTATCTCATCCTCTTTGAGGGCGCAGCACCTCTAATCGAGACACACGGCAAAACAAGTCAGCGCCTGCCTGTGAAGGCAAGCGATCTTGCTCGGAGAACGATTCTTGAGCAGAAACGCGAACTGCAAGCCACACGCGCGCTGCTCAAGGAGCATCTGGGAGCACACGAAACGCTCCGCGAAGACTATCAGTCCGCCAACGAAGAGATGCTCTCTGCCAACGAAGAGCTGCAAAGTACCAATGAAGAGCTGGAGACTTCCAAAGAGGAGTTGCAAGCCACCAACGAAGAACTCACCACCGTCAACGATGAGTTGAACAGCAACAACACAACCCTGCATCTGCTTGGGAATGACCTGAAGAACCTGCTCGAAAGCACCGTGATCCCTATCGTGATGGTCGATAGCGGTCTGTGCATACGCCGCATGACCCCTACGGCAGAGACCATCTTTAAAGTGCTTCCCACCGATATAGGACGCCCCATTACCGATATCCGGCCGGACCTCAACGTTGATTTAAAACCTCTGCTTACAACTGTTCTCCGAGACGTCGTAGATCTCGAACGAGAGGTACAGGATCAGCAAGGCCGCTGGTATCGGCTGCAGGTAAAACCCTACAAGACATTCGATGACCGCAGCGATGGCGCAGTCTTAGTCCTCATGGATATCGATGTCATCAAGAAGCGCAATCAGGAGCTGGTACTTGCGAGCGAGTTTACCAAGTCCATCATCGAAACCATGCCCGAGCCTGTATTGGTATTGAATGCCGACTTGCACGTCCTGATGGCGAACTATTCTTTCTATCAGGCCTTTGAAGTTACACCGGAGGCAACACTGAACCGGTTTGTGTATAGCCTCGGGGATGGGCAGTGGAATAAAGCCGATCTTCGGACCCTGTTGGAAGAGGTTCTGCCGCACGACAGAAATTTCCTGAATCATGAGGTCATCTACGATTTTCCCGGCATCGGCTGGAAGTCCTTCATGCTCAGTGGGCGCTACATGGTGCAGGAGCCGGAAGCAGCCCCCCTGATCCTCTTGTCCCTCACGGATATGACCAAGCGCAAGAAGATCGAAGCGGCGCTCATCCAGGCAGAGAAGCTGGCCATTGCGAGCCGTCTGGCGGCCACCATCGCGCATGAGATCAATAATCCGTTGGAGGCGATCACCAATCTTCTTTATCTCGCCTCGACCGGAGATGATGCGGCAGCAGCAAAAGCCTATGCGACCCAGGCACTGGAAGAGGTCGGCCGCGTCTCACACATCACGCAGCAGACACTCAAGTTCTACCGGCAATCTACAGCTCCGTCGTCGGTGCAGGTCTCTGAGATCCTGGACTCTCTGCTGGTGCTTTATCACGGAAAGCTCCTGGCCAATAACATCATCATCCATCGTCAATATAGAGACAGTCCGTCGATCCTTTGCCTGGCAGGAGACCTTCGTCAGATCTTTGCGAATATCATCTCCAACGCTGTCGACGCGATGAGGTCGGGTTCCATCACCCTGCGGGTAAGAGCCTCCTATGACTGGCATAACCCAGAACGACGCGGTATACGTACGACCATTGCCGACACCGGCACGGGAATGGAAGCCAAGACGCTCCACCGAATCTATGAGCCGTTCTTTACGACCAAGAACGAGACTGGCACCGGGCTTGGCATGTGGGTGTCTGCTCAACTTGTCGAACGACTGCAGGGCGATCTGCGGGTGTCCAGCACAACGCGCCCCGGAAGAAGTGGTACGGCCTTCTCCCTCTTCTTACCCCTTGAGCTATCGAAGTAGAGAAATCGTACCGCGCTCAGCGAACCCGATAGACACGAGCTTCCCATCCCGCCATACGGACCGTGGCTTTTCCGCTTTCCCTGCGATTGTCTGAGGAGAGGACAAGCTCTCCAACCTTGAGCGTCGTTGGAAGCGCATAGTCGACCGGCTCTCGGCTGAAATTCATCAGGACAAGATACTTGTCCTCGCCTAACGAACGCGTATAAGAAAAAATCTTTGGGTTCTCCGGATCAAGATCTTGGTAGTCGCCGTAGATAAGTGCCGGCGTACTGGCGCGGAGTGCGATCAAGCCGCGAAAATATTCATAGACCGAATTGGGATCCTTCAGCTGCTGTTCGGCATTGATGGTTCCATAGTTTGGATTGACAGCGATCCACGGGACCTCAGCCGTGGTGAAGCCTCCGTTCCGGGAACCGTTCCACTGCATGGGAGTGCGTGAGTTATCGCGGCTGGTGTGCCGCATATCATCCATATATTGTGCTGCCGTCTCTTTGCCGCTCAGCACATCGGCCTTCCAGGCGTTCTTCGCCTCGATATCCCGCAGTTGATCGATCTTTTGAAAGGGATAGTTGGTCATGCCTAACTCGTCCCCCTGGTAGAGAAACGGTGTGCCTCGCTGTGTCAGCAGCAGCGTTGCCAGGACTTTGGCAGACGGCGCCCGCCACTCCGGCGAGTCGTCACCGAACGTTGAGACAACACGCGGGTTGTCGTGGTTGGAGAGAAAGATCGTATTCCAGCTGTGCGCATCAAGCCCTGCGGTCTGTCGCGCATAAAGCGCCTTCAACTCCGGAAGCGTCCATGGGCGAATCTTGCGACCATCCCGTTCCAGATGCACGATATCGAAGTTGAAGATCATGTTGAGCTCTTTACGACGCTCATCGACCAGCAGAGGCGTTTTCTGCAATGAAATTCCAAGCGCCTCTCCCACCGTCAGCGTGTCGTACTGCGAGAGCACGTTGCGGTTCATCTCCTGAATATATTCGTGGAGATGCGGCCCCGAGGCATAGACGTCGCTGGAACTCTCTCCCCGTTTGAGGTCTGGAAACGCGGGGTTCTTGGAGATAAATGGAATCACATCCATGCGGAACCCATCGACTCCCTTGTCCAACCAGAACTTCATGATGCTGTACACATCGGCGCGAACTTTGGGATTGTCCCAGTTGAGGTCCGGTTGTTTTTCCGCAAAGAGATGGAGATAGTATTCGTTCGTCGCCGGATCGAGCTTCCAGGCCGAACCAGAAAAGAAAGACGGGAAATTATTGGGCGGCGGCGGCGTGCCATTCTCCCCAGGCTTGCCGGGCCGCCAGAAGTAGAAGTCGCGATAAGGGTTGTCCTTCGATTTGCGGCTTTCGACAAACCAGCTATTTTCGTCACTGGTGTGATTGACGACCAGGTCGAGAATCAACCGCATGTGCCGCTTCTTGATTCCGGCAAGAAGCTCGTCGAAGTCGGCCATGGTGCCGAACTCCGCCATGATCTTGCGATAGTCGCGGATGTCATAGCCATTGTCCGCATTGGGCGAGTCATAGTGCGGTCCAAGCCAGACGACATTGACTCCGAGCCTCTGCAGGTAGTCGAGCCTGGAAGTGACACCGCGCAGATCGCCGATGCCGTCTCCGTTAGAGTCCTGGAACGAACGCGGATATACCTCGTACACCACCGCTTCCTTCCACCAGGTTGGAATGTACCCATTGATTGTGCGGCCCTCCTGCGTAAGGACGTGCGACGGAGTGGCGGAGGGTGTAAACGGCATAGTCCCAGTCTGCGCGCAAGCGTGACCTGCGGCAAACCCACCAAACAACCCGCCGACGAAGCCGGCAACGATAAGGGAACGCATCAAGACAGTCTCTCTAAAAAGAAGACGGGGCGCCGATAACTTTTATCCCCTTCCTCCATTTCACTGCTGCAAGTTATCTAGCGTGAATTAAATCACTTTATGAATGCATGAACCGATCTCAGGGTCAGCTCGAATTCACCGGCTAGAAGGATCACGATGTGTAGGGTAGGGGGTATCACTCGGAAGCGAGCAGATTGCTAGTGTCCCCTGGCCTGCTCAACCCATCGCTGCTCATTCACTCCCTTCACCAAGAGCCAGAGCATTAGTGCAGCCTCCGCAACGAATCCGAGAACTTCGGTGAAGACGGCTACACCATGCATACGCCATGGAGCAAGGAAGACAAACCATCCGAAGCCCGCTATCAAAATTAACAGCCCCAGTGCCCTTGGCAAGAAGGCCGAACGAAGAATCAGAACGCCGATCAGAAAACAGTACACTCCGAAGAAGAGCAGCGGATTAGCTGGTGGCTTCCCGCTGGGATACAACTCCGGCAACATCATGGCGACCCCTGCGAAATTGAATAGCATGGCGACGGACGACAGAATCCTGCCCGACGGCCAGAACAGCCGGCAAAACAGAATTCCGAGCACGAGGTAGAGCGCAATCGAGATGAAGTTGGTCACCTTTCCCGATACGGCAAAATGCTTACTAAGCAGAACCTGTCCCACAATTGCTGTCAGGAAGTACAGCAGATAGATAAGACCCGTTGTCCTTGCCAACGAACTCCTCATGCTTGTACGACCTCCATGGCGTTTCAATCCCATTTTCAAGGCGAGGATAGCACGCAACACGCGACGCAACCCCTAATGAGTTGTCGGGCTGCGGGTTTGGACATCAAACGCATTCATGGAGAGGTAGAACCAGTTTGTATTTCTGATTCTGGCGAGTCGTCGGCCAATAGGACGTCGAGGTGGCTCCCTCAGCCCTCTTTGTGTTCATAACCCAAAGAGCCTAAGTTACGCCTAATCGAAACTATGGGTTCAAAGCTGCCACCTACCGAACTTCACTCCTGCACCGGCTTCTGGCAATGATGCTCAGAGGTCGCGGACACACAGAGGAAGGGGCAGGAGTGAAACATTCGGCTCTATTTGATGGGGATTATGCTGTCAGGCATATTTATTGGAATAATTTTTCTATTGACATCAAACATGTCAGACAGGTAAGGTTCTGTGGCTGAGAAGCAATCGCTTTAACCTGTCCCGGAGAAATCATGCCTCATACCTACGTAAGTACGCCAGGCAATGGCGTTAACAAAGTTCAGCTTCCGTTCTGGCCACGTTTTCTGTACACCCTTGTGTGTCTTATTCATGTGGGAATCTTCGGTTCGGCAGCGCTGTTGGCGCAGACAGGTGGTGAAGGCGGTATACAGGGCACGGTCATCGACCCAACCGGTGCCGCGGTCCCGGGAGCAGTTATTACCGCGACCAACGTGGCAACAGGTGTCGCCACAACGCGTGTGGCCTCCAGCGACGGCCTCTATACGATCTCGCCCATCCTCCCCGGCGTCTATGCGGTGTCTGCCAAGGCGCAGGGCTTCAAAGAGGTGACTCAGAAAAACCTCTCGGTCGACGCCCTCAAACTGACCGGTTTGAACATCACCCTGGCCGTCGGATCAGAGTCCACGGAGGTCACAGTGACCGATGCTCCACCGGCTCTGGAGACCACGAACGCGGTTCTTGGCGCGGTGATGGAGAACAAGACCTATGCCAACCTTCCTCTCCAAATGGGTGGGCAACAGCGTGATCCGACAGCCTTCGCCGTTCTGGTGCCCGGCGTGCAAAGTGGCTCTCGCGCTCCCATCATCGGTGGCACTGGGAATTATCTCGCCGCAGTGTATGTCGATGGCATTCCGGTAACGACGATCAACCAGCAGGGCGACAACCGGGTTGTTTCGAATGCGCTCCCTGTGGAATCCATCGACCAGTTCCAGGTGGTAACCAGCACACCCGATGCGGAGTACCAGGGTGCTGGCATTATCAACTTCACGCTGAAGTCCGGAACTAGCCAATATCACGGTTCGTTCAATACCTATGTTCGCGCGCGCATGTTCGACACCTGGGGTTTTGCGTCTAAAGATGCAACGGCCGTCAATGCTGCAGGCCAGACGATTCAATCACCCAAGCCCGATGAACATCAGTCGGAGCTTGTCGCCGCAGGCGGCGGTCCTATTCCGTTCATGAAGAAGCACGGCTTCTTTTATCTGACCTACGACAAATACCACGGCCGTAGCGGCATCAACCCTAACTTCGTAACCATACCCACGGCGCTTATGCGGCAGGGCAACTTCAGCCAGTTGACGGTGCCCATCTACGATCCGACCACAGATGCAGCATGCTCGGCCTTAGGCAGCGGAACAGTTTGCCGTACGAAGTTCGCCAACAACATTATTCCTACGGCGTATCAGTCGCCGATGGCCCTCCAGATGCAGAGCTACCTGCCGACTAACTACGCCAATACCAACACCGTAAACAACTACTTCGGTGGCGTGCCCAGCGGTTATGACAACTGGGAGATCGCCGGCCGGGCCGACTTTGATCTCACCCCCAGACAGCGGCTTTCGTACGTGATGGCGTATGGCGTCCGCAAGAACGTGCCCTTCACCGTTGGATCGAATGCAGTGCCTACCGTAGCCGGTGTCGTGCTTCCGCTGCCCTACACGGCAGGCGGTTACGCGACCATTACGCCCGTTGTGACGGACATCGAACACGCATGGCAGATCTCCAACAGCATGACCAACCAGTTGAAGTTTGCCTTCAATCGCTTTGGCCAGCCCATCACCAATCTGACGGACGGGGTTTCACCCTACCGTGCTGCCGCGGACATCGGTATCACTGGCCTTCCTGACGGCCAGGCATCTACGGAATTTCCGGAGATCAGCTTCGCGACGACCACTGCGAATGCAGCACAGCTCGCAACCTGGACATCGAACGGAGCCAGCGGAGCAACACAGACGACGATCCCCAACACGTTCACGCTGCTGGACAACTTTATGATCACCAAGGGCAAGCACAGCCTTACGCTGGGCTTCACGACGCAGTGGCTTGAAGATAACGTCGCCGCGCAACTGGGGCCTTCCAGCGTCTACCAGCTTGGGTTCTCAGCGAACTCAACCGCCGCGATCGTATCTGGCACCGTATCTCCAAACGCTGGAACAAGCGCGAACAGCCCAGGACCAAGCGGATTCTCTTATGCCAGTTACCTGCTAGGCGCGGCGAGTCAATCCAATATCGGCCTGCAGGCCGTATCGGAGACCGGTGGCCGCTACCATGACACCTCTCCTTATGTCGCAGATGTCTGGAAGGTGACACCCAATCTGACACTGAACATCGGTCTGCGTTGGGACTACTTTCCACCCTTCCACGAAGTTCAGGACCGATGGAGCTTCATGAATCCCAACCTCACCAACTCCATCACAGGCACTCCGGGTGAGCTACAGTTTGCTGGCAATCATGGCGGACCGGGTGTAAGCTGCAACTGCCGGACACCGGTGCAGACGTGGTGGAAGAACTTCGGACCACGTATAGGTCTGGCCTATTCTGTAACTCCAACGACGGTGATACGAGCGGGCTATGGCCTGGTGTACTCGATTGGAGGCGGTGTCGGTGGCCGCGGTGGTGCAGGTACCGGTACAGGCCAGACGGGTTTCAACACCAGCGCTACAACGCCTACTGAAATCACGACAACTTCGAACGGTGCTCCAGGACCCTCGTACTACCTGAACAATGGTACGTACTTCCAGAACGCCGGATTGGGAAATACCCAATACGGCGGTCCTGGCTACTCGCTGCCCGCGCTGCCGCAGCAGAACGCCGCAGCACAGACACTGCTGACCAGCTATTACGGCACAACAGGCTCGACAGGCACTGGACCTGGGTACGCCGATCCCTACCTCTCCGGCCGCGCACCTGAGTTCGCTCTCTTCAATGCCGGGATTCAGCAAGCCTTGAACAACAATCTGACGCTCACCCTGAACTATGCCGGAACTGAAAGCCACTTCCTGTTGGCGGGTGGCTCAAACCCTCGCGGCTACTGGACCAATCAGCTTGATCCGAAGTACATGGTGGCGCTAGCTGCGGTGGCCGATTCCACGGGCAAGAATCCCGTGCTCGGCGCGAAGGCGACGCCGGCGAACGTTGCGATCGTGCAGGCTGCGATGTCTGGCTACAAGCTCCCGTATGCGGCGATCTCTTCGGCTGGCACCCAGGCCACGATAGCTCAGACGCTGGTTGCCTTCCCGCAGTACAACGGTCTCTCCGACACATGGGGCCAGAACGTGGCAAACATCAGCTACAACTCACTGCAGGCCTCGCTCGCGCAGCGTGCTTCTCACGGACTCTCCTATACGTTCAACTACACATGGTCGCGCAATATTGGCGACGATGGCACCTTCCGCTCGGGCTTCGATCTGCCCACTGGCTCGGTTTCGGGTACGTCGCAGACGTTCCATCAGAATCGTATCGAGCGCTCACTCACCACTACCGATATGACGCACAACATCTCGGCCTATGGCCTGTGGGAGTTGCCATTCGGCAAAGGCCACACCGGCGGAGATCATTTCCTCGTACGCGCTCTGGCGGGGGGATGGCAGTTGTCCACAATCTACCAGTTCACCAGCGGCACACCGTTTGTGGTCTCGTATGGCGGATGCAATGCGCCACTTGCCGGTACGTGCGAGCTGGATCTGAATCCCAACTTTACCGGGAACCCACGCGTTCGCACTGGCTACCGGAGCTTCAACACGCAATACATCAACCCCGACGCCTTTAGTGCTCCGACAGCTTATAGCTCCAACCTCAGCACGAACTACAACAAACTCGGCAACGCACCACGCACAGCACCTTACGGTCTGCGCAATCCGTACTTCTGGAAGGACGACGTCAGCTTACGCCGGACATTCCCAATATGGAACCGGGTGAATCTTGTGGCCGAGGTCGATTGCCTCAATGTCGCTAACCATGCCACACTGTCGAACCCATCGGCTACGTGGGGCGCACCGGGTTCAGCCGCTGGCAATGCGTTCGGCGTCATTACGGGCGCGCAGGCCAACTCTCGCGACTTCCAATTCGCGGGTCACATCAACTTCTAAGTTATGGCGTGATTCCTCAAGCCTCGGGTGCATGTCGCGCACCCGAGGCATTTTTCTAGAACCGCTTTATAACTGCATCCTGCTGCAGGAGTTTTTATGCAACTCAGTTCCCTCTCCCGAATCTCGTGTGTCACCACGATGCTGTTCTCCTCCATCGCCTTTGCACAAGCCCATCCGGATACCCGCACCCCCGACAAGATGCCGACTGCGGCCGAACTCAAGGACCCACCCAAAACCTGGATCGACAAAGATACCGGACACCGCGTCATTCGGCTGACGGATGAACCCGGCTCAGCGAGTTTTTACTTCAACGTGAACGGCTATACGCCCAATGGCAACGAGATGGTCTACACCGTGCCTGACGGGATCAACGTTCTGGACCTTACAACCCACAAAACCCGCTCCGTCGTTAAAGGCAAAGTCCACACCATCATTGTGGGACACAAAACACCAAGCGTGTTCTACATCAAGCCAGAAGAGAACGCGATCTACAAAACGAACCTCGATACCGGTGAGACGAAGTTCCTGGCGAAGATTCCACCACATGGAAATATTGCAACAGTGAACGCCGACGAGACGCTGGCAGCAGGCACCTATGACGAAGCAGACCGGCCCAGTGAGCAGTTCGGGCATAACGCAGGCAAGACCGGAGCTGTCAGTCCACAGACAAGCCCGCTGGAACAGGCCGCGAATAAAGGCCAGATGATGCAGCGGCGTCTTGCCGCTCGTATTCCACTGGTCCTCTACACACTGGATCTCACAGGCAGCGGAAAGATCACACCCTTGCTGCACAGCACCGACTGGGTCAACCATCTGCTGTTCTCACCGAGCGATCCCACCGTGCTGATGTACTGCCATGAGGGCCCCTGGCAGGCAGTGGATCGTATCTGGACCATCCGCACCGACGGCACACACAACCAGCTCATGCATCAGCGCCATATGGCTATGGAGATTGCGGGTCATGAGTTCTGGGGTCAAAACGGCGAGACCGTCTACTACGACCTGCAGACACCCAAGGGGCAGGACTTCTTCCTCGCGTCGTTGAACCTGACGAATGGCGAGCGGCGCTGGTATCACATGGACCGCAACGAGTGGTCCATTCACTTCAACGTCTACAAGGATGGAGAACTGTTTGCCGGCGACGGCGGAGATCCCGGCCAGGTGGCGAAGGCTCCCAATGGCGAGTGGATCTACCTATTCCATCCTGAACTCTTGAAGAACACAGGTCTGGTAAGCAAAGACTTCGTCAGCCCCGGTGTGCTGCGTGCCGAACGGCTGGTCAACATGTCGAAACACAACTATGCACTTGAACCCAACGTGAGCTTCACTCCAGACGGCAAGATGGTCATCTTCCGTTCCAACATGTTCGGCCCAACGTATGTATTCGGCGTCGAGACTGCGAAGGCTAAGCCGTAGCACGGGTCTTTCGCCTTTGCTTTTCTGGTTTGTCATTCCGAGCGTAGCGAGCGAACCTGCTTCCTCCCGTTCTTCGTTCATGCCATCCAGAAGGCGCGCAAGCAAGAACCAAAATGGCTGGTTTGTGCTGGCATATAACGTTTGCGATAGCGCTGGCAAAAGCGAGAAGCAGGTTCGCTCGCTACGCTCGGAATGACAAGCCAGAAAAGCAAGAGCACTTTTTCATGGTCGTGCTACTAATTAGCACGGTATGGCGCGATCGTTTTGCCCCTAGCAGAAAAGTCTTTCGCTACAGGATCTTTCGTCAGCGCCTTCAACCCCGACACAACACTTTCCGCATTGATCACGGCGCCGGCAAGTGTCGTGTGCGTATGAGGATCGCCAAACAGCGGCTCTACCGCAGCTTCACCCAGAGCATCGTACTTGCGCGCGCTAATTTCATTCAGATCAATGAACCCTGCATGTTGCTTCTCCGCCACTTCCCTCGCCCACCCACCGTAGGAATCCGAACCTCGAACGATCTTACCGTCCTTCCAGATCTTGCGCGGTACAAATGAGCAGATGATCGGAATCGCTCCTTTAGCCTTCGTATCCTCGACGTACTGAGTCATGTACCAGCCAAAAGTGTGAACCACCTCGTGCTTTTTCAGGATGGGATTCTCTATCTCCTGTGACTCATCCCCCACACCCTTGATCGTGCCTCGTGCACGCGCGACATCGTCCAGAGGGCCGCTGTCATTGTGGCCGAACTGAAACAGCACAACATCGCCTGGCTTGATCAACGCCAGCGTCTCAGCCCAATGCCCCTCGGTAATGTACGTCCTCGAACTACGCCCGCCGATGGCTCGATTGACCACATTGATCTTCGAGGTATCGAAGTAAGCGACAAAAGGTTCTCCCCACCCCATCTGGTTGTTGGCTCCATCGCCACGGCCATTGCGCACCGTCGAATCGCCCACAAGAAACAACGAGGGAAGAGCCGGATTCGCAGGCACTGGAAGCGCAATCTTTGCAGTGCGGGCTGGGTCTGTATCGACCACCCCAGTTGTTGGCTCCGGGTGCTGCAGAGCCATCCGCTTCATCTCGCTTGCGGCCAGCAGGAACCCTCCGACGCCGTAGGTGTAGCTCGCAGAAGGCAGATAGAACGCAGGCTCAGCGCCGGTCTGCTGAATGCAGCCCAGCCGGCCGTCAGCATACACATGCTGCAACATACCGCGCCACGCTTTCGCAATCACCGGCCGATAGATTGCGCCATCCAGCACTCCCTCATTCACACCCCACGCCATTGCATAGACAAACAGCGCTGAGCCCGATATCTCAGGGAGTGGATAGTGCTCAGGATCCAGCAGACCCGCGTGCCAAAGCCCATCTGCGTCTTGCAATCCAGCGACGCGAGCCGACAACTCACGAAGCTGCTCGATATAGAACGCACGGTGCGGATCATCCTTTGGCAGATATTGCAGTGTACGAACAAGGCCACCCATCACCCACCCCTGCCCCCGCGACCAGAAGATCTTTTTCCCGTTCGCTTCGCGCTTTGTCAGGTAGGTGGCATCACGCGCATATAGGTGTTCATCCTTGTCCCACAGCGTGTCATAGGTACGCTGCCACTGAGTATTGAGATAGTCGATGTACTTAGGATCACCCGTTGCAGCATACATTCGCGCCCATACCGGTGGCGCCATGAAAAGCGCATCACACCACCACCACGGAATCCTTGGGTCACCAGGCTTCAGCGTAGCCAGGCCAATGACAGAGTCGAGATCGGCCTGTGTCGGCGCAAGCATCGCCTGGTCCTTCTTGCCCTGCTGCAAATAGAGCTCGAGATACGTCTGCCCGACACTCTGATCATCAGCATTCGGCAGCCGGTTGCGAAGTGCCCAATCGTACTTCTTTGCCATCACCGTCATGGCATCGCGATACTTTGCATCACCCGTAGAATCCGACGCCGCCATGAAGCCGCTGTACAACACGCTCCACGTCCAGATGCGATCAAAATAGGGCTGCGACCGCGCCAGTTGCCAGTCAGCCACCTTGCGAGTAACCGCATCGATCGCAGCCGGCGTCATCGCAGGCGAGAGATCCGTCGCCAGGGGGCCAGCGTCTTCGGGCGCATCGCCGAAGTGCCGTGAGGCATCCTTATCGATGCCCGTCTGCTGCACAGATGTAGGCAGGGGAAATTTCTGCGCACGCACGGTTCCCTGCACCGACAGCAAAAGCATCGCAGCAGCGCCAACAAAGCACTTCGTGGACTTCCAGATCATCCCAGGTTTCTCCTTACGGCAAGCCGCTCACATCCTCGCTGTCACTCACCACAACGGTGCTCTTGTCAGTAGTGAGCAGCGACACATCCGAGAACTTCCAATCCTTCGCGTCACGGATATGGCCTGCCGTGGCCGCCTGAATCTGCAGATGATCCAGTTGGAAATGCTCCAGCGGAGCGGCCTTGAAGGCATCCACCTCGAAAGCAGTCTTCGCGCCTGTGGACTTGATATTCCAGATATGCACGTCATGAAAATGGGCCATGCCCTGAGCCTCTGGAACAGGTGTAGACAGCACCTTGTAGTAGTCCGGATAGGTTTTGAGGTCGGCAGGAATCGTGGCATAGCTGTAGCTCGGATTCCAGTTCATCGTGATACGAAACACGACCGGAGTATCCACCAGGGTCAGATCGTGGATGCGAATATTCTCAGCAAAGCCTCCACGCGTATGCGCCGATTTGAAAAGAATGCCGACCGGAACACCCTTCAACACCGTGAGGCCATACACCTCAATATTGCGAAACCCGCCTGAGGTTTCACTCCCGATCGTCACTCCGGCCGCTCCTTCACGAATCGTCGAGTCCCGCAGCACAACATCTTCTGTAGGCCGGTTCACACGCAGCCCATCCGAGTCACGGCCAGCTTTCAGGCAGAGGGCATCGTCATTCACCGCAATGTCAGCGTGCTGCACAAGAATTTTCTTGGACGAATCGATGTCGATGCCGTCGGTGCTGGGTCCATGACCACCTTCGTTATTGCGGATCGTGACGCCATCCACAGACACGTCATGCGAGTAGCAGATATGAACGGTCCAGAAGCCGGAGCGCCGCAGCGTAAGGCCGCCAAGCTTGACGTTAGAAGAATCGAAGATCTGGATCAGACGCGGCCGTTTAGCGTCATAGTCAGACGCCCAGCGCAGCCCTTTGGGCTCATCGATCTTGCGCAAAGCCCAGTAGCTATCCCACCAGGTCTTCCCATCGCCATCGATAGTGCCCTCTCCAACAATCGCAGCATTGGTTTGCTTGTAGATATTCACCAGAGCCGCAGGCCAGATCATCTCAATCCCAGCCACGCGCGTAGGCATCTCCGGATAATCCTCGAGATGCTGCGACCCCAGCAGAGTAACTCCCTTATCGACTTGCAGCGTAACGTTGCTCTTCACGAAGAGAGAGCCGGTGAGATACGTCCGCGCAGGAAACGTTACAGTCCCGCCATGCTTGGCCGCCGCGTTAATCGCACGCTGAATGGCAGCCGTATCGAGAGTTACGCCATCGCCTTTCGCTCCATACTTTGCCACGCTGAATATCTTCATTTTTTGCGCAGACATGCAAGCAGAAGCGCAAACGATCGCACTCAGCAACAGAAGGCGCAGCCAGAATCTCTCTAACAGACCGAATGTTTGCATGCGCCTGCTTCGTCTCCAAATGATGAATTCCGCCGAGGATTATTGGCGGCAGTGAGTGCAGATCGATACCCGCTTGTTGAAGCTTCATCCCGAGGCAGCACAACTCGCCGCCAAGGCAAGCGAACTGACAGCACGACAATCATGTCATACAGAAATCATTAGGGCAACTCTTTCTATAGAGATATGTCGACCGTGAAACCTGCATGCACTTCTTGCGAAGGAGAATCCCCTGCGCCTCGCAATCCCACTGAAGATCCTTGCACTACCCCATATGACGGACAGTCATCAAGGGCAACCGTATATTCGGCGGCTGCATGCAGGCAAAAACAATGGTGTCGGCGACCTCAGCCGCATCCATCATGTGCGACGTCTCCACGCTCTCCGCCGCCCGCCCGCGTCCTACCGCAAACTCTGTCTTCATGCCTCCTGGGCAGAGCGCAGAAACCTTAACCCCGTAGGATCGAAGCTCGTGATCCAACGACTGGGCAAAGCCGATCTGCGCAAACTTGCTGGCACTATAGACCGACTCGTTGGCTGCGCCCGCAAGCCCGGCCACCGACGATACAAACAGGAGAACGCCGGAACGCTGTGCGATAAAGTGTGGCGCAACTGCCCTAGTAAAGAGAAAGGAACTGCGCATGTTGCTGCCCATCAACTCGTCATATTCCTCGATAGACGTATCGACAAGCGACTTGTAGTTTCCTTGCCCGGCATTGTTAATGAGGATATCCACCCCGCCAAACTGTTCGACAGCTGCTGCCATTACGGCTGCTGCGGTCTCTGGCTCAGAAGCATCGCCTGCGAAGTAAGCACAGCGCCCAGCTGCCTTCGCGACTTCAAGCTGGAGCGCTTGCAAGCGATCCTTCCTCCTCGCCGTCGCCATGACCGAAACCCCTTCGGCTGTTAGCGCCTTTACGGTAGCCCACCCCACCCCGGAACTTGCCCCAGTCACAATCGCTCTCTTCCCATCAAGGGATTTCCGCATAGCCTCAAGACTCATCGAAAGCTTCCTCGTTGAGGCGCTTTGTCAGCCCAAAACCCGTTAGCGTGCATGCGATGTCCTTCACCCGAACCGCCATTGGATAATGCAGCTCCTTGTCTTCTACCTAAAATACAACTTTGCCCCAGACTCTCGGAATGGGCCTACGCCACCTATGGTTTAGGCAGCGATTTACGAACGATACGAGCCCATTCTTCCGCCATCAGCGCATGACCGGCATAGGAGGGATGGACGCCATCCCAAAGCCAGTACTCCGCGGGAGCCTTCCTGCAGGCGCGATCGAAAATCTCCTGATAGTGGATGAGCGGCAGGTGATATTTCTCTGCCAGCTGAGCCACAACGGCCTGTCGCTTGCGCAGTTCTGCAAACTCGACAGCATAGGGCTCCTTATGTTTGCCTACCGGCAGAAGAAACGGTTCGCCGAGTACGATCTGCACGCCAGGAAGCTCTTTGATCGTATCTGCGAGCAGCTGGTCGTAGGTGTCGGTGAATTGTTCAACGCTCTCAGCCCTCTCCCCTGTAGCAAGAGCGTCATTGACACCGACAAGGATACTCAGGAGTGTGGGTTTGAGATCGAGTGTATCCGCCTGCCAGCGTGCTGCAAGGTCAAGAACTCGGTTTCCACTAATGCCACGATTGACAAACGTGACAGCCCACTCAGGATGCTCTGCCCCAATCCTGGCGGAAAGAATGTAGGCGTAGTCCTGCCCCATGGTGTGATTGAAATCCTGCCCACTGCGGGCTCTCCCACCATCAGTGATCGAGTCCCCCTGAAATAAAACGACGGAATGCTGCGCCAGGGCGGGAAGTTTTTCCTGCGCGATAAGGCTATGAGAGACCAGAAGAAAGGCAAGAACGCTGAGATAACGCATAGATAATTTTAACCATCTGATATTTCTTCTTCATCAGAACGCCGAGATACCGGTAATGCTATTGCCAAGAATGAGCGTATGGATATCATCGGTGCCTTCGTAGGTCTTCACCGATTCAAGGTTCATCATGTGACGCATAATGGGGTAGTCGTCCGTGATGCCGTTCGCACCTAAAATGTCGCGGGCCATGCGCGCGCACTCCAGCGCTATCCCTACGTTATTCTTCTTCGCCATGGAGATGTGTTGGAAGCCGGCCTTCCCTTCGTCTTTGAGACGACCCACCTGGAGTGCCAGCAGTTGCGCCTTCGTGATCTCGGTAATCATCCACACCAGCTTCTCCTGGACCAACTGGTGACTGGCAATTGGCTGGCCATGGAATTGTTTGCGCTGTTTTGCGTATTGCAAGGCAGTGTCATAGCACGCCATCGCTGCGCCTATAACTCCCCAGCTAATGCCGTAGCGAGCCTGGTTGAGGCACATTAGCGGAGACTTCAGGCCATCGGACTTCGGCAGCAGGTTCGTCGCAGGAATCCGCACATCCTGCAGAGAGAGCCCGGACGTTACAGACGTTCGAAGCGACCACTTACCGTGTACGTCATGCGCGGAGAATCCAGGGCGATCCGTTTCGACCAGGAATCCGCGCACCTTCCAATCTTCTGGGGCAACACCGGGCTCTTCCACCTTGGCCCAGATCACAGCAACGTCGGCAAAGCTGCCCGAAGTGATCCACATCTTCTCGCCATTCAGAACGTAGTGGTCGCCATCCTTGCGAGCGCGCATGCGCATGCCACCGGGGTTCGAGCCGAAGTCAGGTTCCGTCAGACCGAAGCAACCCAGCTTTTCTCCTGTGGCCATCTTCGGCAGCCAGAAATATTTCTGCTCCTCGGAACCAAATGCGTAGATGGGATACATAACCAGCGCGGATTGCACGCTGATAAAGCTGCGTATACCTGAATCCCCGCGTTCGAGCTCCTGCATCAGGAGCCCGTATTCGACGTTATTCATGCCGGCGCAGCCATAGCCATCCAGGGTCGCGCCGTAGAAGCCGAGTTCCCCCATGGGCCGTACCAGCTCACGAGGAAAACGGCCGTCACGGTTGCACTGCTCGACGATCGGAATCAGCTTGTCTTCGATGAAAGCACGTGTGTTTGCGCGGATGAGAAGCTCATCCTTTGAAAGCAGAGAATCGAACGCGATGAAGTCAACACCTTGAAACTTGAATGCCATCGTCGCAAATTATAGTCCGGGCAAACTTGTCCTCGCTATATGGCTCTCTCCAGTAAGATCTCACCAAAAGAGTTCCCTCATCCGTGGCGGTTTCTCACTACGGCTGTGCAGCTAGGACAATCAGAACTCAACGCGCCCATAGAACTGCGCCAGGCGAGGATTCGTGAGTTCGCCCGTCGCATTGCCAAAACTACTGGGGTTATCGATATTGGCAGAGATGGAATGCGCGTCAAAGCGCACACTGTTACTTACGTTGAAGACCTCGACACCCGCCTTCAGTTTGAGTCGCGCGGATAGAGCAAAGGTTTTTCCAAGTCCAGCGTCTTCTTCAAAGTATCCATCCCCTCGCATTGGATTCCGAGTCCCAGAGAATCCCGGCAGCGTAAAGTCGAACGCCGCAAGAGCCGCCGTCGGATTGGCGAATCGCTGCTGCAATTTACCGCGCGCCGAAGGAATTGGTGCAATCTGCGTGGCGAAACCCTGGATATCGTAGTTCGTCGGAAAGTTGTTCCCGTTATTCACGGCAAACGGAAGACCACTTGTCCAGCGTACGATCCCGGTTGTCTCCCATCCGCCAATCAGCAAGTCCGCAACTCGGCCAATCGAAGATACATACCGCTTGCCACGGCCGAACGGAAGGTTCCAGATATAGTTCGCATTCAAAGAATGCCGAATGTCGAAGTCGGAGTCGCCATACAGTTGATTTGGAGACCAGGTATTGAAGATCTGCGCATTATTGACACCGCCTGAGGGGCCAAGTCTTTCCGCCTGAGAGGTCGTATCCAAAGACTTCGAGAAGGTGTAGTTAAAGTCTGTCTGCAACCCAAGCCCAAATCTCTGGCGATAGACCACCTCAAGGGCGTTGTAGTTCGACGCGCCGATAGACCTCCACGCGTAGAGCGCGGAAAACTGATCGTGATAGAAGCGATTCGAAGGATATATCTGGTTTGGGTTAATGCCATCACCCGTTGTAGTGTCCGGCATATCCAGGGCATACAGCGCATTGGCTTCGTTATATAGGTTTTGCTGATAGAGCTGATAGATATTCTGGGTCGCGGTAAACCCAGTACCGAAACCAATATTCTGCCCATCGAGCGCGCCAAATAACTGCTCCCAATAGGCAACCGGCTGAACCGACGACGGAGACACGCCTGCGCCATTATTTTGGCGGGCGAGAAGAGACATCTGTTGGGCAGCGGCAAAGTAAGTCGTTCCAGCCGCCACCAGATTCGTCGGCATCGCGACATCTTCTTCTTCCATCAGGCGATGCGCAAAATGTCCGACATACGTTACCTCTAACGAAGACCCGTTGCGTATCTCCCGTGCGATGGAGAGATCGACAAGATGAGCATACGGCGTCTTGATGGCGGAATCCTCTGACCAATAGATTGCACCGCTTGTCGGGCCGCTCCTTACCGGAATTCCGGGATAGCCTACCGCGGGTGCCGGTGGCAATAAGCTCTGCGGCACAGAATTGACCGACGTGAACCGTGGCGCATTGGCGATCTTAAGAGAACCGGCGCTCGTTTGCAGCGTTGTGGAGAGCCCATACGATCCCTGCGTATCAAAGCTGTCTGTGATTCCAGCGCCGAAATGATCGTAGACCAGCGAATATCCTCCGCGGATGGTGCTCTTGCCGTTGCCAAACACCTTATTCCAGAAACCCGACTCCGGAGATGGAGAGTAGGCAAATGCAAGTCTCGGCGCAAAGTCCAACTTATCTGGACTCCAATAATCCGGCTGATGGTTGTAGCGCCCATTCAAGGGAAAGCCCAACTCACCTGCACCATTGGCGGCCTGTCCTGCGGCGGCCAGTTGCGCACTTTGATTGACAAATTTGGTGAGCGAAAAATCGCCCGGCGCACAACTGGTGCCTACCGCCTGGCATACGCCCACTTGATTACCAGACGTCTCCGCCGGAACCTGGAGATAGGAGTAGCGCAACCCGTAGGTAAGAGTCAGATCTTTGGTTGCCCGCCAGGTATCCTGCGCATAAAACTCATATTCATTCCATCGGTAGTTGCGCGTCACAGGAGCGCCAGCGGGAAGGGTCGTTCCATTTTTGGTATTGTTATAGGTCACATTTCCTAGATTGACAATTCCAATGAGATCCATAATCGCGGAGTTGTAATCGGTCTTGTACTGGCCAGGCACCGCTGGAAGCCCGGCGGTGATGTCGGGATCGAACGCACCACCACTTCCAGCGATTGTGCCCGGATTGAGATATTGATAGGTGCCTGTAGCGTTTGCATACGAAAGGGCATTGCTGGAAGATTTATTCGAGATAAATCGCAGGTTCGTGCCAAACGCCAGGTTATGGTCGTGTTTCGTCCAGGTAAGACTGTCTGCCACGTTGTAGACAGGCACGATGGTTAAGTCAGAGGACGTATGTGCTTGTAGAGAAGTAGTACTATCCTGCAAGGTTGTATAGGGCCCAGAAAGAAGTCCGGCATCGCTATAACCTTGTCGAGTGAGTCCGAAGGTAAGGTTGTTGACCAGATTGCTGCTCAACAGAGCGGTGTAGCCAGAGGCAAATCCTTTACTGTTCGTTAGGGTCGTAGTGGAGGCTGGTTGCCCGGGAAATTGAGGCCCCTGGGGCTCATTGTCATTCTGCAGATTGCCGCGCCAGAAGACAGTATGCTTTCCGTTGCCGGTGATATTCCAGTCGAGCCGAGCAATGTATGTGTTGTAGCTGCGTTTGGCGTTATAGGCAAAGCTATAACCCTCGGTGTTGAACCCGTCGCCAATAGTTGGATTGTTGGGTAGCGGATAACTATTGAAGAGTGCCTGCACTGCTGAGCTTGGCCCAATTCCGAGGGGATCCATGCTCTGGAGTTGCGCCGGCGTGAGCGTGTAGGTATCTGAAGAGGCAGCACCGTAGGTCGACTGGCAGGTGCCGGCAGTGCAGTATTGGAGATTGCCAGCGCGAAAGCTGGCAACCGGAACGATATCGCTATTGGAGACAAACCCCTGATCGTCTCTCCTACCCTCATAGTTGAGGAAGTAAAAAGCTCTGTCGTGTTTAATAGGACCGCCAATGTCGGCTCCAAAGACATTGCGAATCAATTTAAGCGGTGTATTCGGAAGACCTTCGGCAGCTTCGGTCTGCTTATTGAAAAAGTCGTTGGCGTGGAATACGTTATTGCGGTTGTACGCATAGACGGCACCATGAATGGCGTTCGTACCACTTTTCGTAACCAGGGCTACCTGCGCTCCGGAAGAGCGGCCCTCTTCCGCGTTGGGGTTACTCGTCGTCACGCGAAATTCAGCAACCGAGTCCTGCGTTACCCGCAGCACACTCGTAAAGGCATATCCATTATTCACGTCATTGACGTCTACACCATCCAACGTGATGTTGGATTGATCGGACCGCCCGCCATTCGTAGCTCCACTACGGGAATCACTGGCGTTATTACCGACTCCCGTAGTCCCTGTATTGGAATCGGTGCGACCTAAAAAAGTCACGCCAGGCTGCAGACTCAACAGATCTGGAACATTTCTACCTTCAATCGGAAGATCTTCCACCTGCTGGCCTGCAAACGCGTTGCCGAGCGTAGCATCCGTTGTGTTTAGAACTGGCTGCACTCCCGCCGATACCGTGACATCCGAACTGGCGGAGGCTACCTGCAAAATCACATTGATCGTGGCTGGCTGGCTTACAAGCAGCTCGAACGACGTCTTCTTTGCAGTAGCAAACCCCTGAAAGGTAACCGTCAAATCATATCGGCCCGGGGCCAACTGCGGAAACTCATACGCGCCCGTGTGATCGGTTTTTCCAGATCGAAGGGCTCCCGTAGTGGGTGAGGACAGCTTTACATCGGCGTCAGGTATAACGGCACCGCTGGCGTCCGTTACATGACCACCCAAAGAGGTTGTTGCCTGCGCCCAGGCGAGGTGAGCATAAAGAAGAACCAGACAACCTAAAAGAAATCTGTTCGATAGGAGCTTCGGCAACATGATGGTCAAGCCTTTCTGAAAGTAATCTGGCGATTTGCAAAATTAACTCAATAAAGCGTTGAAGAGCGAATCCAGGCTTGGGAGCCGGCATGTTACAGGTTCATTACGTACAAATTTCCCTATGAGTTGGAACCCTAGCACCAGAGAGGCCAGGAAGGTATCAATAAGTTTTGGACAATTTATGATAATTCCGAATGACCGTCTTTCCGCTTCCCTTTGCCTCTCGAAGAATCCATTCAGTAAAGGCAGCGGTGAGCGGCGAGGAGATTTTCGATTCGGGAATGACCACATAGTACGAGCTGGAGCTCCGTACAGAACGGGAAAACAAGGCCGTCAGCCTTCCCAACGAAAGCTCATCTTCGATCAATAACCTGGGAAGAAGCGCCACACCTAACCCGCTGATAGCAGCCTGTGCGATCATGGCGAACTGCTCAAATCGAGGCCCACGCAGCGGGTGGGAGTTCTTCACGCCCATCAGTTCGAACCACTCCGCCCAGGCTGTCGTGCGAGTCGATTGGTGCAGCAATGTTGCTCCCACCAGGTCAGATGGTTTCTTGATCTTATTGGCCGTTTCAAACTTCGGATTGCAGACCGGGACGGTGTCCTCATCCATCAGATGGTGGGCTACCGCGCCCGGCCAATTCGACGAACCATAGTGGATTGCCACATCAAAGGGCTCCGCCTCAAAGTCGAATTGCGTTGTTCGGGTGGCAAAATTCACGGTGATATCCGGATTCTGCTGCAGGAAACCGGACAGGCGCGGCATCAGCCATCGCGTTGCAAACGTCGGCAACACGGCGATATTGAGAAGACTCGCACTTCCTCCGCATGCCATGATCCGGCTGGTCGAATCCTTCAGGTCGATCATGATCCGGTTCACGTCCTTGAGGTAGAGCTTTCCCGCATCCGTAATGACGACGCGCTGGCGCACTCGCTCAAAGAGGGCGACGTCTAGCAACTCTTCCAACTGATGGATCTGCCGGCTCACCGCACTCTGTGTCAGGTTCAACTCCGCTGCCGCGCGCGAGACACTGCCGTGCCGCGCAACACACTCAAAAGACTCCAGGCAGGTAATCGATGGAAGAGGCATCATGGAGCGGTCTCCTTACGGTCATGCCGAAAACTCATGAAGTGCTGAAAGCATAGCATTTTACATTTCCCCGAAACGCGGATACCTATGGATGGGTAGTTACTTCCCTGGGGCAATTCGCATATGGCGAAGCTGCAGAACCCTCGGGAATGGAGATGAAAGATGCAACCCAGGCTTGGCGGTACCTTGCAAGAGACTCTCAATAAGCTAATCGGCCCCGTACGGACGAACCAGCTGTTCAGCATCCTCGTAGTCGATCCAGCGCTAACCGACGATTCAGGACTGCGGGTCTCGCGAGCCCAGCTCGCACAAGCGCTCAACATGCTGCTCTTTGAAGACCTGATCGAACGCGTTCCCGCAGCGAAGCTCTATGTGGAACATTGCCAGGCCCACGGCAAAACGGTCATGCATGATCATGGGGCTGTAAGAACCATTGCAATGGCCGGAATGGGAGCACTCCCCACTGGACAGGAGGCGATCACACGCATTCTCCGCCCACTGGGATATTCGCTCAAAGGGGTGTACCCTCTGGAGCGTCTCCGCATGACAGGTCGCTCCTATGCCCAGGTCGACTTTCCCGAAGAGATCGCGCAATTTTTTATCAGCGAACTGCACCCCGAAAGATTCTCCCCCGAGTTCCAGGCCGCTCTTGACCGCATGCTGGCGTCATCGATCGATCCACTGACCCATGAGGCCACGGTTCTTCTCGAAGAGCTGGAGTCGTCTCACTCGCTGACCGTAGACCAGGCAGTGGCTTTGCTCCCTGTTTTACTCTCCTGCTTCGACCGTCAGCATGGCGAGATCTCTCTTGCTGACTATGAGATTCTGCTCGCTGAGTCCTCCGAGGCCGCATGGATATTGACCGAGGGCAACGCCTTCAACCACGTCACCGACCGGGTTGAAGATGTCGACAAGCTTGCGGAGGAGCAAAAGTCGTTGGGACAGCCCATGAAAGCCGCTGTCGAAACATCCCAATCCGGCAGAGTGCGTCAGACCGCCTTCCGCGCCGCTCAGGTGTCCAGAGCCTTTCGTGCGGCGGATGGAAACCTTGTCGAGAAAGAAGTCCCGGGATCTTTTCTCGAGTTCATTACTCGTCTGCCTTTGCCTGAGGAAACCTCCGGCAAAAAGCCATTGGATCTCAGTTTCGATAGCTCCAATGCTCAGGGTATCTTCAAGATGACCGCTACCGTCAAATCTTGAGTCTAGATAGAACACAGAACCCGGAGATTCGTTTAGCAATGACTGCCTCGCCCTTCGTACTTTTGCCGAGTTCACACGCTCGTGCGCGCGATGAGTTTCCAGGCGCCGCAGAGCTCGAGGTGCAGCTTCGGAAGAGTGTGCGCGGCGAGGTCCGGTTCGATGCCGCGTCCAAAGCCTTGTATGCGACCGATGCCTCAAACTATCGGCACGTTCCCATCGGGGTGGTCATCCCTCTCGACGAAGAGGATGTCATCGCAGCAGTCTCCGTCTGTAGAACCTTCGACGCACCCATCCTGACTCGCGGGGCTGGAACCAGCCTCGCGGGCCAGGGATGTAATTTCGCCGTCGTCTTTGACTTCTCCAAGTACATGAATGGCATGGGTGCCGTGGACCCCATCACGCGCACCGTCCATGTGCAGCCAGGCATTGTCCTTGACCGCATTCGCGAGGCCGCCGAGCGCTTCGAACTCACCTTCGCTCCAGACCCTGCGACCCACAGCCGATGCACCATCGGCGGCATGATCGGCAACAACTCCTGCGGAGTTCACGCCCTCATGGGCGGCAAGACGGTGGATAACATCCACTCGCTCGATCTTCTGCTCTACGATGGCACGCGCCTGACGGTCGGCCCCACCAGCGCGGCGGAGCTCACACAGCTGATCGCTGCCGGTGGCCGCACGGGTGAGATCTACGCAACACTGAAGCAGATCAGCACTAGCTACGCCGATCAGGTTCGCACTCGCTTTCCGAAGATCGCCCGTCGTGTCTCCGGCTATAACCTGGATGAGCTTCTGCCTGAGAGCGACTTCAACGTGGCCCGCGCGCTCGTTGGCAGCGAAGGCACCTGCGTCATCATCCTGGGCGCAACGCTTCGACTCGTGGATAGCCCGCAGTTCCGTACGCTCATGGGCATCGGCTTTGAGGACGTCTTCATCGCCGCCGACCACATCCCTGCCCTTCTGGAGCATCACCCCATCGGCCTCGAAGGCATGGACGGCCTTCTGCTCGACGCCATGCGCCGCAAGCAGAAATCAGTGGAAGACCTCAGCCTTCTCCCCTCTGGTCAGGGCTTTCTGATCGTTGAATTCGGAGGCGCAACCCAGGCGGAGGCCGACCAGCGGGCTCAAGGCCTCGCCACGGCGATGGCTGCGTTACCCATCACGCCCTCGGTTCGCATCTACACCTCTTCCGAAGCCGCACGCATCTGGCACATTCGCGAATCCGGCCTCGCTGCCACCGTCTTTGTCCCCGGCAAAGGTACCGGCTGGGAGGGTTGGGATGACGCTGCCGTCGACCCAACGCAGCTTGGCTCTTACCTGCGTGCCCTCTATGCGCTGATGCAGGAGTTCCGCTACACCAGTCCCATGTATGGCCATTTCGGCCAGGGCTGCGTGCACATGCGCCACAACTTCGATCTCGAGACGGAAGCCGGCATTCTCTCCTTCCGCCGCTTCCTGGATCGCGCCGCGGACATCGCCCTGGCTCATGGCGGATCGCTCTCCGGTGAGCACGGCGATGGACAGGCACGCGGTTCGCTTCTGCCCAAGATGTTCGGCACCGAGCTCATCGAGGCCTTCCGCTCCTTCAAGCGTCTCTGGGATCCCACCAACAAGATGAATCCGGGCAAACTCATTGACGCCCATGAGCCCCACGAAGACCTTCGCCTCGGCGCAGACTACAAGCCGCTGAAGCCCGAGACGCACTTCGCCTTCCTCGAGGACAACGGCTCCTTTGCCTCCGCAAATCTCCGTTGTGTCGGCGTCGGCGCCTGTCGCAAGCAGGACGCCGGAACCATGTGCCCCAGCTTCATGGCCACGGGCGAAGAGTTGCACTCCACGCGCGGCCGCGCCCACCTGCTATGGGAGCTGATGCAGGGCGAAGTCCTCAAAGATCAGTGGAAGAACAAACAGGTCAAAGAGTCCCTCGACCTTTGCCTCGCCTGCAAAGCCTGCAAGAGCGAGTGCCCGGTCAGTGTGGATATGGCCACCTATAAGTCCGAGTTTCTGGCCCATCATTATGAGGGAACCCTGCGCCCTCTCTCCCACTACGCCTTCGGTCGGATCGACGTGTGGGCACGCTTGGCCAGCTTCGCTCCCGGCCTCGTCAACGCGATCAATAACGCTCCGATCTTGAGCAGCGTAATCAAGTATCTGCTTCACATTCACGGAAAACGAAGCTTCCCGCGTTTCGCTAAACCCTTCACCAGCAAACGTCGGCCCAACACCCAAAATGGCGCTCCCGAAGTCTTCCTCTGGGCCGACACCTTCAATAACTACTTCCACCCTTCCACCATGCAAGCCGCGCACAAGGTACTTACGGAGGCGGGCTTCAGTGTCCTCCTCCCGACACAGCATCTCTGTTGCGGCCGCCCTCTCTACGACTTCGGAATGTTGGACACAGCAAAGACGTATCTGCTTAAAGTTCTCGATGTACTAGCCCCACAGCTTGCGAAGGACACTCCCATTGTGGTCCTCGAACCAAGCTGCGCCGCTGTCTTCCGCGACGAGCTCACCAATCTGTTGCCAAATGATCCGCGCGCGCTCAAGCTCCGCAACCAGACATTTCTCCTCAGTGAGTTTCTGGTCCACCACGCTCCTGGTTATCGTCCCCCGGCCATGAACGGCAAGATCGTCGTTCATGGCCACTGCCATCACCGCGCCACCATGGGCATGAACGACGAAATGACTCTTCTCCGCGCTACCGGTTCGCAGGTGAAACTACTCGATTCCGGTTGCTGCGGCATGGCCGGCCCCTTCGGCTTCGAGAAAGATAAGTTCGACCTCTCCCAGAAGCTCGCGGAACGCGTCCTGCTGCCCGCTATCCGTAACGCGTCCCAAGAAACTATGATCGTTAGCGACGGTTTTAGCTGTTGCGAACAGGTCGTGCAGAACACCGGCGTTCGCCCCCTTCATCTCGCCGAACTCCTCGCACAGTCTTCCGTCACATTTACGAACCACTCCACCGCAGAAAGCAGCAATCTCTCATGACCACACTTACAACCGTTACTCTTCAGGACGAAGTCCACACGCTGCTCGCTCAACTCGGCGTATCCCGCGAAGCCTACACAGGCGGAGACCTGATCGTGCGCACCCCGATCACCGGCGAGGTCATCGCTCACGTCCCCAGAATCACGCCTTCCGCCACAGCCGACGCCGTCGCCAAAGCTCACCAGGCCTATCTCGAGTGGAGAAACGTACCCGCGCCCAAGCGCGGCGAACTCATCCGCATCCTCGGAGATGAGTTGCGCGCAGCTCTCCCTGAACTGGGACGGCTCGTCACCATTGAAACCGGCAAAATCCTCTCCGAGGGCCTCGGAGAGGTGCAGGAGATGATCGACATCTGCGGCTTTGCAGCGGGCCTCTCGCGACAGCTCGCCGGCCTCACGCTGCCCTCGGAGCGTCCCTCGCATCGCATGATGGAGACCTGGCATCCTATCGGCGCGATCGGCGTCATCTCGGCGTTCAACTTCCCCGTCGCCGTCTGGTCGTGGAACGCCGCACTGGCGCTCGTCTGCGGTGACGCCGTGGTCTGGAAGCCTTCGGAGAAGACACCACTCACCGCTCTCGCCACGCACACCATCTTCCTGCGCGCGGCGGCAAAGTTCGGCGGCGTTCCGGATGGACTCGCGGCACTTCTCATCGGCGACGTCAGCGCCGGAGAGCAGCTCGTCGCTTCCCCGCTCATTCCTCTCGTCTCCGCCACCGGCTCAACCGCCATGGGACGCACCGTCGCCCCTCGCCTGGCTGCGCGTTTTGCCCGCGCAATTCTAGAGCTCGGTGGCAACAACGCCGCCATCGTCGCGCCTACAGCCGACCTGCATCTCACCGTCCGGGCCGTCGCCTTCTCGGCCATGGGCACCGCCGGACAGCGCTGCACCACACTGCGCCGCCTCATCGTGCATGAGTCGATCTACGACACGCTCGTACAACAACTCAAAAAGGTATACGCCTCAGTCGTAGTGGGCGATCCTCGCGAACCCGGCACTCTCGTCGGCCCCCTGATCGACGAACGTTCGTTCAAGGCGATGCAGCAGGCGCTCGAGCAGGCCCGCAGCGCCGGAGCAAAGATCACAGGAGGCGACCGCATTCCCTTTCCCGAAAGCCCTCAGGCCTTCTTCGTGCGCCCGGCACTGGTAGAGATCCCCACCCAGACCGATATCGTGAAACACGAGACCTTCGCGCCCATTCTCTACGTGCTCCGCTACCTCGAAATCGAAGACGCCCTCGCGCTGCACAACGATGTCCCCCAGGGCCTCTCTTCGTCCATCTTCACCATGAACCTTCGCGAAGCCGAAAGCTTCCTCTCCGCAGCCGGTTCGGACTGCGGCATCGCCAACGTCAACATTGGCACCTCCGGCGCGGAGATCGGTGGCGCCTTCGGCGGCGAAAAAGAGACTGGAGGGGGCCGCGAATCCGGCTCCGACTCCTGGAAGCAATACATGCGCCGCGCCACCAACACCATCAACTACGGAACCGAGCTTCCTCTGGCACAAGGTGTAAGTTTCGATATCGATTGAGCGAAAACAATTTGGGCGATATTCGCACAAAGGCTAAGCCCATCAATCCCAGCCACGTTTTGCCACACTTTCTGATGCCAACCCTGTACGAAGACGACTACACTGTCCGCAATTCATTTTTCTTTCTTCGAGTCATCCTAACGGTAGAACCGGACAACAAGAGAAGACACCGAGAACTCAAATGAAGACACGTCAGACAACAAACCGCCGGCACCTGGAAAGACGCTTCCGAGCAAGCATCCTCTCTCGCCTTCTTCCGACTTCGAGTCGGCCCAGTCTCTTCGGCGGCGACTAAACCTCTCCCTGCCCCATTTCAAGCTATAGTTTGCGCCGTACTTGCTGCTTTCCTCGGCAAGAGAAGATCCGTACCCTCCGTCAAGGGAACGGGACTACATGGCGTGGCTTCCAAACGAAATCTAAGCAGGTACTGGGAGGATAAGATGAGCGTCGCATTCGAGAATCAGGTAGAAAATAAATTTCAGACAGTAAGCAACGAGGAACTGGCTCAGTTCGGGCCAAAGCTGAAGACGCCTTTGCCTGGCCCCAAAGCAAAGGCCATCGTAGAAGCAGACGATCGGCTCATGAGCCCGAGCTACACACGAAGCTACCCCTTGGTCGCGAAGCGTGGACGCGGCACCCGCATCGAAGATGTCGATGGCAATGAGTTCCTCGACTTCTCAGCAGGCATTGCCGTGACCTCTACAGGCCATTGTCATCCGAAGGTAGTGAAGGCGATCCAGGAACAAGCTGCCGAACTGATCCACATGAGCGGTACGGATTTCTACTACGAAGGAATGGTAGCTCTGGCGGAGCGACTCAGCGCAGTAGCCCCCATGAAAGGCCCCCACAAGTTCTACTACGGCAACTCCGGCGCAGAGGCCGTCGAATGCGCTCTGAAGCTGGCCCGCTATCATACTGGGCGGCAAAACATCATCGCCTTCCTCGGAGCCTTCCACGGAAGGACCATGGGCGCACTCTCGCTCACAGCTTCAAAGCCCCAACAGAAACGCCGCTTTGCTCCGCTCGTACCAGGCGTAACGCATGTGCCGTACCCGTACGCCTATCGCGGATGTTCAGGCGGTGCAAAGGCCGAAGAAGAGTACGCACTCGGGTGCGCGCGCTATATCGAAGAGCGGCTCTTCAAGACTATCCTGCCTCCGGAAGAGGTCGCCGCCATCTTCGTCGAACCGATCCAGGGCGAAGGCGGATATGTTGTCGCTCCCACAGTCTTCATGCAGGAGCTGCGCAAGATCTGCGACCGCCACGGAATCCTGTTGGTCGTGGACGAAGTTCAGTCCGGTGCAGGCCGCACTGGTAAGTGGTGGGCGGTGCAGCACACAGGCGTCGAGCCTGACATGGTATGCATGGCCAAAGGCATCGCGAGCGGCATGCCCTTGAGCGTGTGCATGACGAAGGCTGAGATCATGGACTGGAAACCAGGAAGCCACGCTTCAACCTTTGGCGGCAATCCTGTTGCCATCGCCGCGGCTCTTGCGACAATGGACGTCCTCGAACAGGAGGCGATATCGAATGCGGCCACCGTCGGTGCCGCCATGAAGGCGCGCGCGGAGACCTGGGTATCGAAGTACGGCATCGTCGGCGATGTGCGTGGACGCGGGCTCATGATCGGCATCGAGATCGTCAAAGACCAGCAGTCCCGCCAACCCATCGGTGCGGTGCGCGATCGAATCATCGATATGGCCTTCGAACGCGGAGTCCTGTTCCTGGGGTGTGGCGAAACGAGTGTGAGATTGTCGCCTCCGCTGACCATCTCACAAGAAGAGGCAGCAATCGCGATGGACATCCTGGAAGAATGCATCGCAGCACAATCCTGAATGAACTAAGGGAATGTCATCAAGCTTCGTTTCACCCCTTAGCGAAGTGTTTGCTTTGAACGGCGGGGTTTCAGCCCCGCCGTTGGGCATCTCTACAAAGCAGCTTCAGGATTTCAGCTTCTTGAGATCGTCGCCAAGCAAGATCGCCTCTGCTATATCACGCATAGATTTACGGCGTTGACGGCTCTCCCGCTGCATCAACCGATAGGCGTCGCTCTCGTTGAGAAGAAGGTCTCGCTGGAGAACACCTTTCGCCCGGTCTACGGCCTTGCGCGTCTCAAGCCGGTCAGTGAGTTGTAGATTCTCGGTTTCAAGCCGCGCGCGTTCGATCTCCGCGCCAACAAGAAAGCCAATCATAGACAGGAGACGCACCTCAACCTCGCTATGGCGATAAGAGAGCCTGTGCTGCAGGTTGATGACGCCCACTACTTTGCTGGAACAAAGAATGGGTGTGCAAAGCATAGCTTCAAACGAGTCTTCAGGAACATTCTTGAACAGAACAAAGCGAGCGTCCTCCGACGCCTTCGAAGCAATAGCTACCGGTTGGCGGTGCTCGGCCACCCAACCCGTGATGCCTTGCCCCATCGGTATATCCAGACGATCTACTAGATCGACGTGCGGGTTGTGCGAGGCTCGCAATACGAGCTTGTCGGCCTCCAGCACATAGACAAAACAGGAGTCACAGGGGATCATCGTCGTCGCAAATTCGACGACGCGATCCAGCACAGTATGGAGCGGGTCTGCCGCAGCGATACGGCTGCTGATCTCATGCAAAAATTCAAAAGAATTGAGTCCGTCGCGGAAGCCGGCCATCGTAGAGGTCGATTCTTCGACCCTACGCACGACTCGTCTTGATGTTGCAGCCCTCGTTACCGTGCCAACAGGAGAACTCTGTTCGGCGGGCATCTCCTCCTCGAGGAGTTCCACGCCAAGCGTAGCAGCGCGTTCGCGCTTCTGTTTCAGCACTTGCGCAGCATATTGGGCGGCCTCATTCACCAGAAAGCCCAACTTGGGCCGAGAGGGCTCGAAGTCCGGTGTAATTCCATAATGAAGCAGCTCGGCAGTCGTTGTCGGTCCTACGGAGATTACCGCGACCGACCGGAAGCCACGTATAAGGTCAGGAACGCAGTTCATCTCCTGCGCAACCATCATCAAATGGATGACCTGAACAGCAGTGGTGAACAGAATGACATCGATCCCCGCGTGGATGATGCTATGTACGCACTCTCGAAGAGGCTTGAGGTCGTGCGGCAACGCCCATTGATATACCGGGACTTTCATAACGGACGCGCTACGTTCGGTAAGCTCGGCAAGCAACTCCGGATTGGAGGCGCCATACTCCTGCACAGCGACCCGCAACGACTTCAATTCTTCGCCGAAGGTGCTGTCCATCACTCCAAGCACCTCGTGCCACGTGCTCGGCTCCTGCGCGGTGGCCACAGACTTTATCTTCAAACCACGCAAGGCCGCCTCGGGCTTTGTCCCCCGAGTTACGATCCTGGTCGCGCGAAGAGCTTCCAGAAAGGCTTCGCGGTCATACTTGGTCTCAACAATCTCCAGCAGCGCACGCACGCCTACACCGGTGAAAAAAAGCACAACATCGATCTCGCCTTTGAGCAGGAGATCCGCAAACGCAAGCGCCTGATGGTTGGATTCGAGCTTGACCTCGCGCATCGCAGGCACAACAAAGGGCTCGCCACTGTATGTGCGGATAAGCTTCTCGACTTCTTTTGCCCGACGGGACTCCAACGACAATACACGGAGCCCGTCGAAGCTAGCATGCGCCATTCGCTACCCCATACGCCCCCACTGCCTCCACGGACCAGCGGCTCAGCGGGTGAAACTGTTGTATCCAGATTAGAGCAGTTCTCCTGTCTCGCGATGGATATGGGGTTTGCGAGTGCCATTTTTCAAGGAGAATCGGCACTCGATCCCCACAACTCGCTCTATAACCTATAAGAGGAACCGCCCTACGGTGTGGCTGTAATGCGTTGCTTAACTCCCCAACGATAAACCAGTTCAAGATAACCATAGTTAGCAGAGGCCCCAGCCGGATAATCCGTCTTGACCACTTGTTTACCAAAGGAATGTGCGTAGTACAGATTGAGTGCGAGTTCGTGAGTCATCTGGTAGTCCGAACTGATGTCATAGACCGAAGCGAAGCTGCTATGGCCGCCTGCAGGCCGCCCCGTGTATCCAAAAACCTTGTTGTCGTAGGCACCGCCGCCCTGATACCAGAGATCTGCATTCGAGGTCAGTTGCAGGAAGTGCATGTCCGAGCGGATCTCAAGCTTTTTGGCGGGGTTATCGACGACCTGAATGAATTCATCACGGCTGTTCATCAGGTCGTAGAACGGAAATCGTGCATAGATGCGCGGAGTCGGGAGAATTTGGAAGAACGTGTTGTGCTGATTGTCGGTTGCATTGGAATCGCCGGAACCACGAAAGAAGCCGCCGCGCAGCCACGGTTTTGAAGTTACTTTCGTAAAGCGATAGCCAGTCTCAACATCCGCAGCACCGGCATGCTGGTTCAACGCGCCCCAGTTGCCATTCTGCAGGGCTCCCCAGAACACGACATCGATACTACCCGGACCAGCTGGAATTGTGGTGAGGAAGTCCGCACCATAGGTTCCGAGGCGGATGTTCTTGTGGTCTGCCTGCCGCACGGCGAGTGCCCGGTTGTCCGTTTTGGCGACACCCGTACGGCCATCGTGATAGTCAATAGCGAACACGCGCCACAGGAAGTGCTGGCCGAAGTCATATTTGCTGTAAGCCAGGTATTGCAGATCGACGTTGAGTTCGGGATTGGCGTTCATATTGAAGACGCCTTGTGTCACACGGCCTGCCATAGCTGTGACGTCCCAACTTCCCTGGCCATAGTGGCTGTCGAGCCCATCGAAGCTGCGCTGTGCGTTGGAGAAGCCGAAGTTTCCGATCAGGCGTTGAGCGATACGGTTGGTCTGAAGCCACGCGAGAGTTTCATCTTTCGGTTGCGTCTCCTGTCCATCGAAGAACTCGAAGCGGCCGAGGCGTAACGTCTTATCCGGGCCATTCCAGTGATAGCGCAGGAAACCCTGGCGGAAAGAGGCCGCAGCAGGTGTCGTATTGCTGTTGGCTGCATAGTACGTGCCTCCAAGACCAAGCTGCCCCTGTGCCGTTACCGTGGAGACCGAGGTCGTAGGGACATCGAAGACTGTGTTCTGCGACATCTCAAGCTGCCAGTCAAACTGCTTGATCTTCTGCGCAACGCCGATACGCAAGAGTTGTTCCACGTAGGGATACGTCGTCGTGTAGGGCGGGTCTGCGTACCACTGGTTGGCATCTGTGCGCGTACGGTCGAGCACTGTGATGCTGACAGGTGAAGAGGGGGCGACTGACGTCTGCGCCCCTGCAGAAACAGCAACTATACCGGGAACCAGCAGAAGCGCGCGCAGCATAAGTTTCTTCCAAATCATGCAGTTCTCCTTCGGAGACAAAAGTGTGGGATTTTCTAGGGAATGGACCGCGCACGCAGATGCGCCCGGTCAAAGGTCGATGTGATGGAGTCGCACAATGGCGAAGGCGTGAAGGAGCGGCCCATCCGGCGACGGGGACACTCAGCACTATGCAGAAGGGACACCGGACGCACCCACGAGGTCACCGGCATCAACTATCGCGACACATCCAGGTGCCGCGTTTCCAACAAGGGTTGTCACAGAGATGTAACACAGCCGCCATCGCGATGCAAGAACTGCATTCTTCGGACAGCAGTCTTCACGCTCATCTAGCTATTGGAAGCAGTGCGGTCTTGCGCTCTCTCGCGAGTCTCGCTATGATCGACCCATCGGTAGTATTTATTGCGACTCCGTCAGTCCAGCCGCCGATTCGAGTGAGACCATGCCGTCTCCTCTGTTCACCTAACCGTTACAACACATGCTCCGCGATGAGCTTTGAACACAAGGCAGCCCTGAACGGGCCGTTCCTGGAATGCACCCGCATCTTTCTGCAAAGGGGCAATTCAGCGAGGCCGTTCCATATCATCGTCAGTCTCCCCCAGGAGTCCGAGCATGTCATCGCAGATTGTCACCCAAAACGGAAGTTCCACAACGCTCCAGCCGGACGAGCCCTTCACGCTCGAGCAACAGCAGTATCTTGAAGGCTTTTTTGCGGGAATAAAGCAGAGAATGCCCTTTGTCGGCCATACGGCTTTGGGGCTTATTACTGCAGACTCCAACACCGGCGTGACGAATGCCGCAGCGCCTGTCGTGGAGATGTTCCACGGCACACCGGTCGAGGACCTCAACCGCGAGGAGTTATGGAAATACGAACAGAATCCACTCGACATCTGGGACCAGCTTCTCGCACATGCCAATGAAAACCGCACACCCGTCGCCGAAGAAATCTTTCGCTTTAAGTTTCATGGCTTGTTCTACGTCGCTCCCACGCAAGACTCTTTTATGCTGCGGCTGCGCGTTCCTGGCGCGGTGCTGACCTCCGCACAGCTTCGTGGACTTGCAGAGATGGCAGAAGACTGGGGTTCCGGCCGTGTGGACATCACCACCCGCGCCAACCTGCAGATTCGCGAGCTTCAACCGCGCGACATCGTCAGAGTACTCAACAAAATCCAGTCGCTCGGCATGAGTTCACGGGGCGCCGGGGCCGACAACATTCGCAATATCACCGCTTCGCCTATCACAGGCATAGACCCCGAAGAACTGCTTGACGTACTTCCCTACGCCGAGGCTCTGAACCAGTACATCCTGAACTCGCGCGACATGTACGACCTTCCCCGCAAGTTCAACGTTGCATTCGACAGTGGTGGGTCCATTGGCGTGGTAGCCGACACCAATGACATCGGATTCCTCGCCGTACGCGTTGACGAAGGCAAGGCACTTCCTGCCGGCGTCTACTTCCGCATCGTGTTGTGTGGCATCACGGGCCACCGGCAGTTTGCAAGCGACTGCGGAGTCATCCTTCACCCGCATGAAGCAGTTGCTGTCGCGGCCGCAATGATCCGGGTGTTCAGCGAAAATGGCGACCGCACAGACCGCAAGAAAGCACGGTTAAAGTATCTGGTCGATCGCTGGGGAGTAGAAAAGTTCCTCGAAGAAACAGAGCGGTTGCTCTCTTTTCCGCTACTGCGTCTTCCAGAGAGCGAATGCGTTGCTCGCAAGCCGATCAATCGCGCCGGACATATTGGCATGCATCCACAGGCACAGACGGGGCTGCATTACATCGGAGTCTCAATCCCCGTAGGCCGCCTTCCTGTCGCGCAGATGTGCGCTCTGGCAGAGATCGCAGATCGCTTCGGCTCCGGAGAGCTTCGCCTCACGGTCTGGCAGAACCTGATCGTACCTAACGTTCGAGAAGAACATCTCGAGGCTGCACAACAGGAGCTCCTCGCTGCCGGATTGCAGTTCAGCGCAGGCCGCATACTGTCCGGCACAATCGCCTGCACAGGGAATCAGGGTTGCCGCTTCTCCGCAACGGACACTAAGTCGCACGCTGTCGCGCTCGCTCAACATCTCGACGAGCATTTTAAGGTATTGCAGCCGATCAATCTCCACGTAACCGGCTGTCCGCATTCGTGTGCGCAACATTACATCGGCGACATCGGCCTGCTGGGATTGAAGACCGGTGGTGAAGAGGGATATCAGGTCAACCTCGGTGGCGGCTCGGATCAGGACCAGAGTCTGGCACGCGAGTTGCTTCCAGCAATTCGATTCGCCGATCTTCCGCCGCTCATGGAGAACCTCTTCACAGCGTTTGAGCGGCATCGTCTATCGGAGGACGAGACATTTCTCTCTTTCAGCCACCGTTACTCCATCGAAGATTTGCGTCAGTTTGCGCAACTCCCTGGAAAGGAGATTTGAGCCACATGTCGAATGTCCCTTTCATCCCCGACTCGGCGCCGTTCACACCGGAGCAGCGTGCCTGGCTCAACGGATTTCTGGCTGGCATTTTTTCCGCAGCCCAGCCAACAACGGTTGCCGATACACCGCCCTCGCTGAAGATCGCCGTTCTCTATGCCTCGCAATCCGGAACCGCAGAAGGTCTCGCGCGCAAAGTCGCCAAAGATCTCAAGTCTAAAGGCCACATCGCCTCGCTCGCCTCGCTGGAGGACTACACACCCGCTGCCCTTGCGGAAGAACACTACGCCATCCTCATCGCTAGCACCTACGGCGACGGTGAAGCACCCGATGCTGTCCAGCCGTTCTACGAGAAACTCTGTGTCGAACACTTCCCGCGCTATCAAGATCTGTCCTACTCCGTGCTCGCCCTTGGAGACACGCACTACGAGCATTTCTGCAAGTTCGGCATCGACCTGGACAACAAACTCGCCGCCCTCGGTGCTGTTCGCCTCTTCGATCGCGTGGATTGCGATGTGGATCTCGACGACGCCTTCGCGCGTTGGAAGCAGGGACTCTACTCTCGCCTGAACTCCATAGTCGCCGCACGTCCAGCCAGAAGCATCTCTTCCTCTTCCAATACAAATTCCTCCCCTAAATCCGGACCAACGCCACCCTCCGGTGACAACGGCGGACCTGCCTATACGCGCGACAATCCTTTCTTCGCGCCGCTGGTAGATAAGCATCCGCTTACTCGCGAAGTCTCCAGCAAACTCACGATGCACATGGCCTTCTCTATCGCCAACTCGAACCTTAGGTACGAAGCTGGAGATGCCTGTGGTGTAGTCCCTCAAAACGACCAGCATCTAGTCGAAGACATCATCACGACGCTGAACTTCAGCCCTCAGGCGCCAGTGCAACTTCCTAAGTCTGGAACGACAACGCTCCTTGACGCGCTCACTCATCACTTGCAGATAACCCGCCTCACCCGCAAGATAGTTGAAGCCTACGCTACCATCGGCAACTGCCAACCCCTCGCCGGGTTGCTCGTACCCGAGCAGCAGGCGCATCTTGAAACGTACACCAGCGGCCGGGGCCTCATCGATCTCCTCCATAGCTATCCGGGCGTTCTGCACAATCCAGCAGACCTCGTCGCCATGCTTCCCAAACTTACACCGCGCCTCTACTCCATCTCTTCAAGCCCCTGCGCCCACGCCGGCGAAGTTCACACCACCGTTGCTGTTGTCCGCTATCGTTCACACAACCGTGAACGAAGTGGCGTCTGTTCCACCCTGCTCGCCGACCGCACCACCACCGGCGACTGTCGTCCTATCTACATTCAACCCAACAAAAAATTTCGCCTGCCGGCTGCAGGCGACGCACCTGTCATCATGATCGGGCCAGGGACTGGCATAGCTCCCTTCCGCGCCTTCTTGCATGAAAGACGTGCACTCGCGGCTACAGGCAAAAACTGGCTCTTCTTCGGGGAACGCAGCGCGGCTAGCGATTTTCTCTATCGTGAAGAACTCGAGTCGATGCTCGCAGACGGCCACCTCACACGTTTGGACACAGCCTTCTCGCGCGACCAGGAGCGCAAGATCTACGTGCAGGACAGGATGCTCGAACAGGCGGCGCAGCTCTGGAGTTGGATTCAAGAAGGCGCAAGCCTCTATGTATGCGGGGATGCAAGCCGCATGGCGAAGGACGTAGATGCAGTGCTGCATACCATCGCAGAAAAACAGGGCGGCATGGACTACGAAGCCGCCCAGGACTACATGCAGACTCTGAAGGATGAACATCGCTACCACCGCGACGTCTATTGAACGCACTACAACGCAGAACCCGCACCGCGTAAGACGAAAGCGAGTATCTCCTTGGCATTGCCACTTCATGAACGAGCTTATGACGGCAAGAGCGACGCACTTGTGCGGCTCACCGCAGACGGCCTCGTCATAGGGCCAGCCGGAGTGGCAGTACTTACGGAACCGCTGCGTGAGGTCTTTCCTTCCCTCCTGCCGGGCCGGCCGTTGAAAGAAGGTGAACAATACCGCTTTCACTTCAACATGACCAAGTGCATCGGCTGCCGCTCCTGCGAAGTTGCATGCAACGAGCAGAACGGCAATCCGGCTGACATCCTCTGGCGACGCATTGGAGAACTCGAAGGTGGCAGCTATCCAGACACCCAACGTCACTATCTCTCGATGGGTTGCAATCACTGCCTGGACGCTGATTGTCTGCGCGGCTGCCCCGTCGATGCCTACAAGAAGGATTCCATCACAGGCATCGTCCTGCATTCGGCGGACGCCTGTATCGGTTGCCAATATTGCGTGTGGAACTGCCCTTATGGCGTGCCGCAGTTCAATCCCGAGCGCGGAGTCGTGGGTAAATGTGACATGTGCAAGGGACGCCTTGATCACGGGCTTGAACCTGCCTGTGCCAATGCCTGCCCTGAGGCAGCCATCGAAATCGAGATTGTGAATATGCAAGCCTGGCGCGAAGACTATGCGAGCGCCGAGAGCCCCGGTATGCCAGCCGCTGGGCAAACGGTATCGACCACACGCATCACGCTACCCGAGAACAACGGAGTCACGCTGGAGCGTGTCGATAGCGGCCAGATACAACCAGAACATGCCCATCTCTCGCTTGTCTTTATGACCACACTGATGCAGACAGTTGCAGGCGCTCTGTGCATGCTGTTGCTGGAGCACGAACTCGATATCGTGCGTCTCGGCCTATTGCTCACGCTGACTGCTGTCTCGCTAAGTATCTCCACCATGCACCTTGGACGACCGGCGTATGCGTGGCGTGCTCTTAAGATGTGGCGGCGTTCGTGGCTTAGCCGCGAAGTGCTGCTCTTCACGCTTTTCTTCCTTGCGCTCACCCTCGCCACACTATGCACCGTGGCATCATTGCTTCATCACACAGTTCCGGCAGGCTTGACGTCTGCTGTCGATTGGGCAGCTGCCATTCTTGGGCTCGCAGGCACAGTGGCGAGCGCTGCGATCTACCTTGTGCCCGCTCGTCCCTCGTGGAACATGCGTCACACCCCCATCGACTTCGTTGTAACGGCTGCATTTCTTGGGACGCTTCTGGTTGTCGAACTCGGTGCTCTCCCACAACATTTTTTCGTAGCGATGCCGCTAGCCCTCACGGCACTGCCTTATTGGCTGCTGCCTTTGTTTGCGGACGTTGCTGCAGTTGCCTGGCTTGCCAATCAAGCGGTGCGTCTTTACCGCATACGCAGCTCAAAGGTATTTGAGCTGCGTGCTTCTTTTTCACTTCTCTCCAGCAACATGTTGCGTGGGCACTATATCGCCTCCTTTGCATTCGTCGCCCTCAGCGCAGGAATGGGAGCACTGGGACATTCGCTGCTCGCACTCTGCTTTGGGTTCGCCGGTGTGCTGCTGGCACGCTATCTCTTCTTTGTCTCAGTCGTGCCACTCAATATGGGCCTCACTTTCGTTCGCACGAGGCACGCATGAAGCTGTTTGCAAAGATCCGACGCACGCTCGGCATCGATACCGCCCAGGCGAAATATGCCTACGGAGAAGACGCGCGTTATGGCTATGTTTCAGCCTCGCGCGTCGCTGACAAGTGGGTGAAGACAACCTGCGGTTACTGTTCGGTTGGTTGCGGCATGCTCGTCGGCGTAAAAGACGGCAAAGCGGTTGCGGCGCGCGGCAATCCTGAGCACCCTGTGAATAGTGGCAAGCTCTGCCCCAAGGGTCTTAGCGAGCATCACATCCTTAGCGCGCCCGGCCGTGCCACCCATCCACTCCTGCGCAAGAACGGCAAGCTCGTACCCGTTACGTGGGACGAAGGGCTCAGCACGATGGTCGAGCGTATCGGCGCGATCCAGGCGGCCTATGGATCAGCTTCGCTCGGCGTAGTCGGTACGGGACAGTTAGTTACGGAGGAGTTCTATACCCTTGGCAAGCTCGTGCAGCTTGGTTTTCGAACACCGAACCACGATGGCAACACCACACTGTGCATGGCCAGCGCTGTCTCCGGCTATAAGCTCTCGTTCGGCAGTGATGGCCCTCCCGGCAACTACGCCGATCTGGAGCAGGCGGACGTCATCATCCTGATCGGCGCCAATATCGCGGACAACCATCCTATTCTGTGCAATCGGTTGGAGCGCAACAAGAACCGCATCGTGGTCGTCGTCGACCCGCGCGTGACCAAAACCGCGATGATGGCCGACATCCATCTTCCCGTGAAGCCGCGCAGCGACATCGCGCTCATCAACGGCATCGCGCATATCCTTATCCGAGAAGGCCTGATCGACCGCGAATATATCGCGCAACACACCAACGGCTTTAAGGAACTGGCAGACTTTATCGCAAGCTTTACGCCAGAGCACGTGGCAGAGATCACAGGGCTCAGCGTGAAGCAGATCGAGCATGTAGCGAGGCTGTATGGTCGCGCCAAAGCAGGCTTTATCGGCTGGACAATGGGTGTCAACCACTCGACACAGGGTACGGTCACAGTCGCTGCGATTAATAACCTCGCTCTCATTACAGGACATATCGGTCGCACGGGCGCTTCGCCATTCTCCATCACCGGCCAGTGCAATGCGATGGGCACGCGTGAGAGCGGCTTTACTTCGTCACTGCCGGGATATCGCAAATTCGATAACCCCGCGGACCGCGAAGAACTTGCCGCGCTCTGGGATGTCGATGTGGAGTCGATCCCGAAGGCACGTGGTCTCGCCTATCCCGATATCATCGAGGCCGCCGTCGCCGGCAAGATCAAGGCCCTGTGGTTCATCGCAACCAATCCTGCGGTGTCGTTCCCAAACTACAAGTTACTGGAACAGGCCTTGCACAACGTCGAGTTCCTCGTCGTTCAGGATGGTTTTCACCCAACGCCAACAAGCGAGTTCGCAGACCTCGTTCTGCCTGCCGCCATCTGGGGCGAGAAGGAGGGCACTTATACCAACTCGGAGCGACGAGTCAGCAAAGTCAACCCCATTGTTGTGCCTCCCGGAGAAGCGCGCCCCGACTTCGATATCTTTCTCGATCTCGCTGAACGGATTGGTGTGCGCGAGAAACTCTGTCCTGGCTGGACCACAACGCATGACGCGTTCCGCGAGTGGCAGCGCGTCTCGGCAGGTCGCATGTGCGACTACAGCGGCTTTACATGGGAGCAGATCGAAGCCTCCGGCGGCATGCAGTGGGGCGGAGAACGGCTGTACACCGACGGGATCTTTCCAACCGCGGATGGCCGCGCCAAACTGCACCTTGTGCCGTGCGAACCCTTCGCTGAACAGCCCAACCATGAGTATGACTTCATTCTCAATACGGGCCGCACAGTGGAGCACTGGCACACGCGCACCAAGACCGCACAGGTTGACATGCTCAACAAGATGGTCCCGAACGCCTGGCTTGAGATGAATCCCGTGGACGCCGAGCGCCTCAAACTGAACCCGCACGACCGGGTCACTGTTGTGTCCCGGCGCAGTAAAGTCAGCAATCTGGAGCTGCGCATTACCGGCATCGTTGCACCCGGCCAGGTCTTTATGCCGTTTCACTTCTCCGAGAACAACTCCAACCTGGTCACGCTCGGAGCATTCGACCCCATCTCCCGTGAACCGAACTTCAAACAATGCGCCGTGCGCATCGAGAGATCCACTAGGTCCGCTTCTGTCTGAAGCAACAAATTCTCCGGCCCTGTCGCCGGTGTCTGCAAGGCATTCAAAACAACCATGACGTTGCTTCAAATGCGAGACACAGCACCAACAATCTGAACTTCCGGAGGAATCGCATGGCCAGCTATAAAACATTCATGAAGTCCGGTCACCCACCGACACTTCTCGCCGCCTTTTTGTACTTCGACTTTAGCTTTGCGATCTGGGTGCTCAACGGCGCTATGGGCCCTTTCATCAGTCAGAACTTTCATCTTTCTCCGGCACAGATCGGATTCATGGTTTCTGTGCCCACTCTTGCGGGTGCGTTCATGCGCTTCCCTCTTGGAGTCATCTCGCAATACATTGGCCGCAAAAATGCGGCCATCGTTGAGATGTCGGCCATCGTCATCGCTCTCCTCTATGGCTTTTTCTTCGTGCATACCTACCACAACGTATTGGCAATGGGAGTACTTCTCGGTATCGCAGGCGCCAGCTTCGGCGTTGCCCTCTCCCTTGGCTCCGGATGGTTTCCGAAGCAATACAAAGGCCTCGCCATGGGCATCGCTGGCGCCGGAAACAGCGGCACCGCCCTGGCTGCTCTCTTCGCGCCGCGTTTGGCGATGCACTTCGGCTGGCAGCACGTCTACGGCTTTGCCGCCGCGATGATGTTTCTTCCACTCGGCGTCATGATCTTCTTTGCGAAAGAGCCACCCGACATCGAGCATGCCACGCTCCGTGAGCACCTCGCCTGTCTTTTTGAGAAAGACGGTTGGTACTTCAACATGATCTACATCATTACCTTCGGTGGCTTCCTCGGCCTCGCAACCTTCCTGCCATCCTTCTACTACAGCCAGTTTCACGTAACAAAGGTACAGGCCGGTACGCTAACGGTCTTTGCAACGCTCACCGGGAGCCTGACGCGTGTGCTTGGCGGTTGGTTTGCCGATAAGATCGGCGGTATCACCACACTCTCCGTCGTCTTTCTCATCTCCATCGCCGGTCTCTTCGGCCTGATGGCAACCCCCTCGCTCACCGCCACCACTCTGCTCTTCATGCTCTGCTTCGCAGCACTCGGTGCCGGCAACGGTGCAACCTTCCAGCTAGTTCCCCTGCGCTGGCCCCTCACCACAGCAGTTGCCGGCGGGATGATCGGTGAGATTGGTGCATTGGGTGGATTTATTCTGCCTAACGTCCTCGGCCAATCCAAACAACACACCGGCAGCTATCGATTGGGATGGATATGCTATGCGGCACTCGCATTCCTCATCCTGATCATGATGCGTGTGGTCGCACGCAACTGGACCAGAACGTGGGTCGGCGTCGGTGGCCGCGCCCATACAGAGATACCAAAGGAAAGTGACTTTGAGGCGGATGGTGTTTTCGCAGCTGACTGATCCCTAATCCGAGACAGTGCAGGTGAATGAACCGACCCAATAATGGTCACCTGACTGTCGAAGGTTTATAGACAACACGCATATTCCGAAATCAACCTGGAGAATCAAAAGGAAGGAACCCATGAGCGAAGAAACACTCTATCAACGCATCGGTGGTGAAGTAGCGATTAACGCCGCGACGGATCGCTTCTTTGAACGTGTACTAGCGGACCCTAAATTGAATCATTTTTTTGTTGCTATCCCCATGCCACGATTGAAGACATACCAGGCTTCCTTTCTCTCCCATACATTGGGTGGACCCAAGCAATACGGCGGTGCTTCAATGCAGATGGTGCACGCCCGACTAGCAATTGAGCAGCATCATTTTGATCTGGTATCAACTCACTTGGTGGAAACGCTTCACGAGTTGGGTATTGCCAAAGAGACTATCGGAGAAGTAGCCAGTGCAATAATGCCGTTGGCAAACCTGATTGTTAATACGAAATCGGCAATGCACCCACATAGCTAATGGGTACTTTCTTGTGACTCGAGAGGGTTATGTATCGATGTCTACGGGCTTGATCTTCTCTACTAGCAAGTCACCGAAATCTGTTGGTTATCCGACGGGCACGCTCCCGAAATCACGGGGACGCCTCAGACAGGCATGAAAAGGCCTCTGCACCTCAATCAGCCTTGCAATTATTTGGCGAAACCGGGCACATCGACACGGCGGACGACGTGGTCCTGGATCCAGTGCGGGTCCCACCACTCTTTGGGATCGATCTGGATCCCATCGAGTTGCATGGCAAAGTGAACGTGGTCGCCGCCAGCCATCCCTGTCATGCCGCTCAGTCCCATGATCTGCGAGCGCTTGACCATGTCGCCTTCGTGTACGTCGATCCGGCTCAGGTGGCCATAGATAGTCTGCAGGCCATATCCATGATCCACCACGATGCAGTTGCCGTAGATGCCCAGGGGTGCAGCCCAGACAACACGGCCGTCATTCGACGCCTCAACACCGACATGCTGGGTGACGGCAAGGTCGTAGCCGAGATGCACCTGCTGATCGATCTTCTGGCCATGATAGATATAGCTGCGCACGTCAGCGAATGTGGCCTCAGCCTTCGCGTGCGACTGACGCGTGAAGGGTTGACTCCAGAGGAAGTGATCGGCAGTCTTGAGACGCAGGTCGGCCAGCGTCTTGTTATTAGCCTGACGCATCTCGGTGTTGATCTTGACGAACCGCGCGACGGGATCGCCCGTGCCATTGGGATCCAGCTCGCCAAGCACCTTCTGCATGAACTGGTCGGAGACTTGAATCTGGTGCTGCGTGTAGACGGGCTGTTCCCTCTTCGGGAAGATGATGGTCAGCGGCGTAGTCACGTCGTTGCCAGCTCCGTTCGAAGCAAAGGCCAGCGGCGTCGTACCAGAAGGCATGTTCCAGGCAAAGGCGAACAAGGAGAACAGGCCAGGCTTACCGCCGGGCATCGGCCAGGCACGGAAGACCTGGTCGCCGACCCGGACCCCCGCAGCGGTGTAGTTGCCAGTGACGTTCATGGTGGCCAGGTCGGCCATGCCAAGGTATAGGTAGTGCTGGTCGGAGTCTGCACTGATGACAGGCGGCTGGGTGGCTACGTTGACGTCGCGCTCCCAGCGGGTGGTGCCGTGGAACAGGCCACCCGAGGTGGCTTCGAGGACCAGGTGAGCGGGGCCGTCATGCAACTGGGGCGTCGTCTTGACGCCGACCTCAAAGGTGAAGGTGCTATCGATGCTTTTGGATGCGGTGTTCGTCTGCCACACCTGATACTTCGTGCCGCTCTGCGTCACACTGGCGGTGAGCTTGCTAACACCATGGGGATCGTGGATGTGTACGGCAATGGGAGTCGCCTGCCCGATGACGGTCGGGGATGAGAGTACCTCCAAAGAGGGCTTGCTGCAGCCGGACAGCATCAGCAATAACGGCAATAGAAGGATTCTTGCGTTGTTGATTGGAGTTCTCACAAGTTGATTCTAGCCTCAGAACCTTCCTGGCGCCGCGCTGATCGGAGCCGCTGGCTATGAGGTCGCGCCTTTCGCCCTTCAACAGCAGTGGAACGCGAACAGCCTTGAGAAGACCGGAATAGCCGATGCGCAGTTCCCTTGCCTGCGCATCGGAGAAGTAGATTCTCTAGTTAAGCGTGACGTCGGCATGCAGCGGAGTGCTCTCGCTGGAATCGCCGACAAGGATTGTAAATTTGCCAGGATCGATGGTCCACTTCTTGGCGGAGTCGCTCCAATAGCTGAAGGCGCGGGCGTCGAGTTTGAGTGTGAGGTGTTTGGTTTCGCCAGGCGCCAGGATAACCTTCTCAAAACCTTTCAACTCGCGCTCGGGGCGAACAGCTTTGGCGGAGGGATCGGAGACGTAGAGCTGCGCTACCTCGGCTCCGGCCACGTTGCCGGTGTTGGCGACGTCAAAGCTGACGGAGACGGTAGAACCAGAGGCGACGCTTGATGGCGTCTGAAGATTCGAGAAGTTGAAGGTGGTATAGCTGAGGCCGAAGCCGAAGGGAAAGAGCGGGTGCTTGCCGGTCGTGGTCCAGTACCGATAGCCGACCATCAGGCGATCGCCGTAGTTGATGTGCTGGATAGTGTAGTCGAGCGGTTTGCCATTGTCGCCGATGGTGTGCAGGATTGTGTCACCACCGGGCGTGCCATAGTAGTAAGGCTTCGATGGGCTGTTCTCCCAGTCACGGTCAAAGCTGATAGGTAGCTTGCCCTCGGGGTTGTGCTGGCCGAAGAGAACCTGTGCAATGGCGGTGCCGCCCTCCTGGCCAGGATAGTAGACGTGAAGCAACGCAGGCACCTTGTCGAGCCAGCGGCGTGTGTCCATGGCGCCACCACTGGTGAGCGTGACTACGGTGTGCGGATTGGCAGCGGCGACGGCTTCAATCAGTGCGTCCTGCCCCCAGGGGAGCGTGAAGGTCCGGTCGTGGCCTTCGCCCTCGCTCGCTGTATCAAAGCCGAGAGCGACGACGACTACGTCTGCGAGCTTGGCGAACTGCGTTGCTTCGGGAGCGATAAGGCTGGGCTCATAAGCGAGTCCGAAACCGAAGCGGGAGCCGGCCGCCTGGGGAAGATAGTCGGCCTGGACGTTGACGGTCTGACCTGCGGTCAGATCGATCGATACATACTTCGGCACCTGCCCCTCCGCGTGGACCTGATCGAGCACCGGCACACCATCGACGAGAATCTTGAAGGCGTCCTCACCGGAAGCCGCACCAATGAGCAGATATTTGCCAGTATCCTCCGCCTTGTACGAAGCGGAGTAGCGAATGCTACGCGGGGATTGGTCTGCAGGCTCCCACTGATCTGCTTTATATTCCGCCACGTTCCGGCGTGTGCCAGGTTCGGGCGTGCCGGTAAAGTCGTGGCTGTGGTAGGTTGCAATCTTCACATCCCCATCCCAACGTGTATGGCGAAAGACATCATTCACATTCGGAAGGCCGCGGCTATAGAGGACGTGGACATTTGCGCCGAGTAGATTTGCGATGCCAGTGAGTTGACTGATGGGTTCGAAGGCTTGAGCTTCCGACGAGCCCCCGCCTCCGGGAATTGCGGGATAGGCATCAGGGCCAATGATGGCGATAGTCTTGATCTTCGCAGGATCGAGTGGCAGAATGTGGCCTTCATTCTTGAGCAGTGTGATGCTCTCAAGCGCACCCTGCATGGCGACAGCGCGACCGGCGACGGAGTACGTAGAGTCAGCAGGGTCGAACTGTGGACGCGCAGTGAACCCGTAACGCAGCTCGGTGCGAACGAGGCGCAGAACCTTGTCATCGATGGTGGATTCTTTGACCTCGCCGCTCTTTACTGCGGGAAGCAGATTCTTCGCGTTCATAAAGCGCGGGCTGGGCATCTCGAGATCGAGACCATTGTTGGCTGCGGCGACGCCGTCGTAAGTAGCGTCCCAATCGGACATAAGCACGCCCTTGAAGCCCCACTCGCCCTTGAGCACCTTGATGTTGAGGAACTCGTTCTGCGTCGCATGGACACCGTTGATCAGGTTGTAGGAGTTCATCACTGCGTCGACGTGCCCCTTGGTGACAGCAGCCTCGAAGGCAGGCAGATAGATCTCGCGCATTGTGCGCTCGTCGATGTCGGAACTGGCGTCGTGGCGGTTGAACTCCTGGCTGTTGAGCGCGTAGTGCTTGACGGTCGCGATAACGCCTTGCGACTGTACGCCCTCGATATACGGAACGACAAGAATGGAGTTGAGATGGGGGTCTTCGGAAAAATATTCAAAGTTGCGGCCACCGATTGGCGAGCGCGCGATATTGACGCCGGGGCCGAGCAGGAAGTTGACATTGCGCGAACGGGCATCGCGGCCAAGGCTCTCACCAAGGGTACGTGCGAAACCGGTATCCCAAGTGGCAGCGAGGGAGACACCACCTGCGTATGCGGTAGTCGGGCCCCATGTCCGCACGCCAACCGAAGCATCGGACATTTTGAAACGCGGAAGACCAACGGCGGGAATGGCATGGGTGTACATGGAATCGATGCCGCCGAGCAGCTCGATCTTCTGCTCGAGTGTGAGCCTGGAGACGATATCGTGGGCCTGCGATTCGATCGCCGGCGAGTCGGGCGCGGGAGCCTGCGCGGGACTGGGAATCGCAGTTGTAAAGGAGGCCAGAACAGACGCAAATAATGAGAGAGAAATGCGTTGATAGATGATTTTCATGACGGGATAAGGGTAAAGCATTGGATGAGGGAATGTATGGCGCAAACGGTCCATCCTGAAATTATTCCTATAGTCGTAGTCCATCATGGTGGCATCGTGATAGCGGCGACATTTATTGCTTCATCCAGCCGTGGCGGGTCATCCATGTTGCCAGCAGGCCGGGCCAGGCGTCGGCACCGCGTAGGTTCTGCGCGAGAACGACTCCGTGGGGGCCGTGCTCGAACAGGTGCATCTCCACAGAGACCTGATGGTTCACGCAGGCCTGGTAGAAGGCGAGGCTGTTTTGCACGGGGACAACTCCATCGTCGGTCGTGGCGAAGAGAAATGTGGGTGGAGTGTCGGCGGTAACGTGCAGCTCACTCGAGAGCAGAGCCTCTAAATCGGGCGTGGCATCCGAGCCGAGGAGGCTTTCGTGCGAGCCCTGGTGCATGAAGCCTGGGCGCATCGAGATGACGGGATAAGAGAGGATGCCGAAGTCCGGGCGCGCGCTGGTGTGGTCGATCGCGTCCTGTGGCGGGAGAAGCGTCGCCTGATACTGCGTCATGAGGTAAGAGGCGAGGTGACCGCCGGCGGAGAAGCCCCAGACGCCGATCTTTGTGTCCGCAATGTCGAACTCCTTTGCTTTGGATCTCACCAGGCGGATGGCGCGCAGGCCGTCGAGCATCTCAGCGGGATAGCGATAGGGAGCCACGCGATAGTGCAGAACAAAGGCGGCAATGCCATGCGATTGAAGCCAGAGCGCGACGGGCTTGCCTTCTGGCGCAGCGAGGTCGTGATAACCGCCGCCGGGGATGACGAGAACTCCGGTGGAGGTGGGATTTGTGGAGGGGAGATAGACGTCGATCGAGGGTTGATCTTCAGCAGTGGTTCCGTGAGAGAGAGGCGCGGGCGCAGACCACAGTGGGATGGTGCTTTGCTGGGCTGCGGCCAGCGGACCATGGAGGATGATCCATGAGAGCAAGAGGAGGAAGATTCCTGGGACGCGTGGGCGAGCTACCGAGATCGATGTTTTCACTGCCACTGCCTTTCGCAAGGGTTGTTTCAGAATGGATCGCTCTTGGAGCGAGCAACGTAAAGGAATACATTCTGCTCATTCTGGCTATGACCCGATGGTCCCCTCCGAGTTCAAGCAGCGGAAGCTGGAGCACCCAAATCAGTCTGCCGCTACAAATCGTTGTCATCGTCGGAATTTCCGCTGCGTGACAATCTAGCCTGAGCGACCCCGGTTGGTCTACAGAGCAGATACGTATCCATAATCCATCCGTTTTCCTGTCTCTTCTCGTGGCGAACTGTTTCAATCATGCTCGCAATTTCACTGAGCTTTCCAGATAGAAGGATCTCTTCTTCCATTCCCAGATAGGCACCCCAGAAGATATCAAGCTCTTCATCGAGCAGATTGTTGAAGGAGCATTGTCCATCCAACATCACGATGGTTCTTTCTGCAGCGCCACTCATACCAGCGGAGAGTTGGCGACCTGTTGTAATGACGACTGATTCGCCTATCCCATTCAAAGTGATCTTGTGGCGGGCGGCCAAAGCTTGAATGCTGGTAATGCCGGGGATGATCTCGAACTCAAAAGAAAGCCTTCCACCAGCCGCTATATGTTCGATGATCCTGAGTGTGCTGTCGTACAGCGATGGGTCCCCCCACACCAGGAAAGCGCCGCACTGATCCTCTTCAAGTTCCCGTGCGATCATCTCTTCGTAGATCAAGGCCCGCTGCCGATGCCAGAGTTCAACCCTGGTTGTGTAATCCGATATGGTTGGGTCGCGGACAGGATCATCTACCTCTACCACCCGATAGGAACGATCCTCGATATATCGTTCACATATCTCTTTTCTAAGGTTTAAGAGTTCCTGCTTCGCTTCGCCCTTGTCCATGAAAAAGAACACGTCTACGATGTTCAGTGCTTTAATGGCCTGCACCGTAATGTATTCCGGATTGCCGGCACCAATGCCGATCAGATAGAGCTTTCTCATAGATACCGTTTCTCAGTGAAATAAGACATCGCATTCAAATGTCATTCATAGCAATTCTGCAAGTTTTTGAAGCACGTCATCCGTTCGAGCTACAGCCGGTATGTTGTGTTTCTGGGGGCGATCGATCATGACAATTGGGATCTGGAGTGTTCTCGCAGCTTGAATCTTTGAATAGGTTGCTGTGCCACCACTATTTTTGGACACGATCAGGCTTATGGACTCACTGCGAAGCATCTGTAGTTCATCGTCGAGATGAAAGGGCCCACGCTTCAGAATCAGTTTCGAGTTCGTGGGCAGCCTTTCGTTCGGCTCATCGATGGCACGCACGAGAAACCATGCAGCTTCGCAGTCGGAAAACGCTCCAAGTTCCTGCCGTCCGATCGAGAGAAATACTCGATTGCGTTTATGGTTCACCATTGACGCGGCGGCTTGTACATCGGGTACAGCGCACCAGAGATCTTCCTTCTTTGGCGCCCACGGTGGGCGCTCAAAGGCGATGAGCGGAATGCTTAATGTGTTGCAGGCTAACTCGGCGTTGCCACTTATTTTTGTAGCGAAGGGATGAGTCGCATCGATGACCACCTTGATATTTTCATCGACCAAATAAGAGACCAATCCGGCAACCCCACCGAATCCTCCAACCCGAACAATCCCCGCGGGCAGTCTGGGCTGGCTCACTCGGCCGGCGAGGGATGAGATTACCGTCAAATCATCTCTGACTGCTAATTGTGTGGCAAGCTCCGATGCCTCGCTTGTCCCACCCAGAATCAGGACTCGTGTCGAGTCACCTCGAGCGGAGTTTGTATCGGATCGCATCGCAATGATCTTGTCTGCTTCCATAGAGCTATTCCTCGGAAGTATCCGTACGATCCCTCGCCGTCGAATAGAGGTAGCTCTCACCGAAGGGCGACTGACCGAGAGATCTCCCAACCAGAATAAGGGCGTTGCGATCTATACCCGATGCTTTGACCATCCCATGGATGGTCGACAGCGTACCGCGCAGGATGCATTCGTCGGGCCAACTGGCCCGGAAGACGACGATGACGGGACAGTCTTCGCCATAGAGGGGTAACAACTGGGAGGATACCTGGTCAAGGTTCATGATGGAGAGGTGAATCGCGAGCGTCGCACCGGTGCGGCCCAGCGTTGCGAGGTCTTCTCCGGTAGGCATCGGTGTGGATCTTGTCGAAGTTCGAGTGAGAATTAGGGTCTGAGCCACGTTCGGCAGCGTGAGTTCCTGGTTGAGAGCAGCTGCTGCGGCTGCGAATGCAGGAACACCCGGAGTGACATCATAAGGAATACCAAGCAGCCTCAGGCGGCGAATCTGTTCTGCCATCGTGCTCCAGATGGAAAGGTCGCCGGAATGGATACGAGCGACATCCAGTCCTTTTGCGTGTGCCTCTGCGATCTCCCCGATGATCTCATCAAGGTTCATCTCCGCCGTATCAACAATGCGTGCTCCGGGCGGTGCATGGGTAAGTATTTCCTTGGGCACGAGCGACCCCGCATAGAGACAAACCGGTGAGTTGTGGATGTGATCCCGGCCCCGCAGTGTAAGAAGATCGGCGGCTCCTGGGCCTGCGCCGATGAAGTGGACGATCATGGATGCTCCGTGAGGGAAAGTGCCGCAACCGCACAGGTACAAAAGCGGCCTTTCGTTTGCGGTACGATGAGACGCGCAGAGGGACCAAGCGACGCCAGCGCAGACGCTTCCGCAACATTGGCGGTTCGTGTTTTCGAGAGAGCCAAGGTCGAGTGTGTGGTGACGCCCGCAACGCTTGCAAGGATGCTCGCGGGGATGAGCACAAGACGAAGCCCCAGTATCGAGGCTACGTCCTCTCCTATCGAAGCGCGACGGTCGAGCGTCGCAATCATGGTGTCGGAAGGAATCTCGTCGACAGATGCTTCGATCAGCCGGATGACATCGTCGCTGCAGGCACGGGACGAGCAGCCGATTCCGATGGAGAGACGCTCGTGCTGGATCCTATCGGTCACGACTTGGTCACCGTCCACTGAGTAATCGGCATCATCGGTCGCCATCCATAAAAGCGGCCGATTAGATCGGCTCGGGAAACCGCCATGCGCATCAGATCGCCTCCATAAAGCGTATGGCGCGCGATAAGGCTCGCTTCGCCCTGGAGGGTAACTGCATTTGCAACCAGACGACCACCGGAGGAAAGCTTTGCCCAGCAAGCGTCAAAGAGGTCATCGTTGCCGACGCCTCCTCCGATGAAAATCGCATCCGGCGACCGCAGGCCTGCAAAGGTGGCGGGTGCAGTCCCTTGAATGACCGTTAAGTTTGGTACACCCAGTCGCGAGGCATTCTCCCGAATTCGAGCGGCCCGGTCCTCTCGCGCTTCGAAGGCGATGCAAGAGCATGAGGAATGAAGACGCATCCACTCAATACCGATCGATCCGGTACCGGCTCCGACATCCCAGAGGGTTTGGTTGGGTAGCGGGGCGAGCCGTGCGAGCGTCACCGCGCGAACCTCCCGCTTGGTCAACTGCCCATCTGTATCAAAGGTATCGTCCGGTAAACCTGGGGCAAGGGCTAGTGGCGTGGCTTTCGTGTCGGAAGCGCAGAGTACCGCCATGAGATTCAGTTTTCCGCACCGCTCGCTCAGCCAGCATGATGCCAGTTCTCTGATGTTGCGCTCAGCGGAACCACCCAAATTTTCGAAGACATCAATCTTGCTTGATCCATATCCAGATTCCGTCAGAAGCCGAGCGACGGTCGCCGGCGTGCTGCCGTCTTCGGAGAAGATTACAAGCCGCCGACCAGGATAGAGATGGCGAAGCAACTGTTCTACCGGTCGGTTGACCAGCGTAATCAGGATCGTCTCCGCCACCGGCCAACCAAGTCGCGCACAGGCTAGAGAGAAAGCGGAGACCTGCGGAATAACGCGAAACTCGGTTGCGACAAGGTCGCGGGTGAGTGGCACTCCCACACCGTGGAGCATCGGATCGCCACTGGCGAGCACGGTCACTCTCCTCTTTCCGCGGTATTCCGTGAGGATTTGCTGCACGGCTGGGTTCATCGGGGAAGGCCAGGGAATACGGGTTGCAGAAGAACCGGCAGTTGGTACGAGGGCAAGGTGGCGAGCTCCTCCGTAGAGCAACTCAGCGAACTCAACTGCTCGTTTGGCCTCACCATTCAGTCCATCCCAGCCATCTTCTCCGATGCCTACGATCGACAACCAACGCTCAGCGACAGTCATGAGACATAACTCCTGTCACCATAGCTCCGGGGAGTATAGATAAGCTTCCTGTCGTTCGACAATGCAATTGCCCGAGTTGTTGAGGAGCCAATGAGAACGATGGTTTGCATATCGGCACACGATGGGTCGAAGTGCTCAAGATCGGTAATAATAGTTCGCTCGTCGGATCTGCCCACGCTACGTGCAAGGACAACGGGCGTCTCGGGTCCCCGGTATTTTGCGATAATCGTCCGCGCTTCATCGAGCTGCCATAGCCGCTCCGATGAGATCGGGTTGTAGATTGCGATTGCGAAGTCGGCGGATGCCGCCGCTTCCAATCGCTTCACCACCATCTCCCAGGGTTTGAGCCTGTCGGAGAGCGAGATGACGCAGAAGTCGTGTCCCAAAGGAGCTCCAACTCTAGAAGCAGCTGCCTGCATAGCGGACACTCCGGGAATGATGCGAATGTCCAACGAGTGCCAAGCAGGCGGCCCCTGGTCCACGCATTCCAGAACAGCCGACGCCATAGCGAAGATGCCCGGGTCTCCAGATGAGACGACGCAAACGCGGCGGCCTGATTCGGCTAGAGAAAGAGCCTGCCGCGCACGGTCTGCTTCAACCTTGTTGTCGGAGCCGAAGCGGCGCTGCCCGGATCTTACGGGGACTCGGTCTAGATAGGTGTGATAACCCACCAAGTCTGTGGCCTCAGACAGCGCCTTCTGAGCCTCTGGCGTCATCCAGTCAGCAGAGCCAGGGCCCAAGCCAACGACGGAGATCCAACCTGCACTCTGTATCGTTTTATCGCGCTCATCCTGACTTCCATCGGGAATCAGGATGAGTGAAAAATAGGGGACATGGAGTGGATCGACCTCACCGATCGGCACGATGCGTTCGGCGGCCATCGTCGCTCGTTCGATGAAGAGTGCTTTGTCCGCGAGGCCGGTCCTATCGAGGGCCCGCTTAACCTTTGCGAAGTTTCGGCCAAGCTTCATGATGGCAAAGGCGCCCTGCTGGCTTAGCTTTGCGACTAGCCTGTCCTCGGGGAGCGTTCCGGGGAGCACGGTGAAGTCAGTGTCTCTGCGCACAAGCGGCGTTCCAAGCTGTGAGGCTGCGCCCATGATTGAGGCAACTCCAGGAATTACCTGCGTGGAAAAACGATGAGCGAGACGATCATGAAGATACATATACGAACCGTAAAAGAAAGGGTCTCCTTCACATAAGATAGCCACGTCTCGCCCGCTTGCGAGATGGCCCGCGATCTCTTCCGCCATCTCGTCGTAGAACTGCGACAGTGCAACCTCGTATCCTCCAGGATGAGCAGTCTCCTCTGTCGTAACTGGATACATCATCGGTAGTTCGGTCTGGCCATGAACCAGTTCCGAGGTAACGATCAAACGAGCGTTGCTGTATCCCTGTCGGGTGCATGGATAAGCAACGACGTGTACCTGCCTGAGCACCCGTTGTGCTTTGACCGTAATCAGTTCCGGATCGCCGGGACCGACACCGACTCCGAAGAGACGTCCGCTTGGTACACCTAGGCTCATTCCTCCTCACTCGCGAGCGCATTGACGGCTGCCGCGGCAATGGCGCTGCCGCCTCGGCGTCCTCGAACGGTGAGGAAAGGTATTCCAAGTGAGTTGCCTGCAAGTGCTGTCTTGGATTCGGCCGCGCCTACAAATCCGACGGGAATGCCAATGATAAGCGCTGGTCGCGGTGCTCCATCCTCAAGCATGTCGAGCAGATGGAACAGTGCTGTTGGAGCGTTCCCAATCACAACAACCGAACCAGCAAGTTTATCCCGCCATAACTCGACGGCTGCGGCACTTCGGGTTGTGTGGAGTCTCCCGGCGAGTTCCGCGGTTCTAGCATCGCTTAGCGTGCAGATGACCTCGTTATTCCGTGGAAGTCTCGAACGCGTGATTCCATTCGCCACCATCGTCGCATCGCAAAGCAATGGCGCACCTTCGCGTAGCGCATTGACGCCCGCCGAGGCGGCATCCGGCGACGCCTGTACATCCTGCGGCAGGTCCGTCATACCGCACGCATGGATCATGCGGACGACGATGCGAGCAAAATCGTTCTGAAAAGCGGAAAGATCGGCCTCTCTTCTGATAATGGAAAAAGACTCCCGATAGATAGCAGCGCCATCCTTGACGTAGTTCATTGGACAGCGACCTCAGACAGCAAATTTTGATGCAGCGCGGCGACCGCATCAAGTGCAAATTCAGGCGAACAGTCAGACGCCACAGGGCTTCCCGCGATACTTAGGGTGTAGCCCAAAGGGCCGGCGATGAGTTCAGCGGTCGCACCGTGCCGTTGGGCGCATTGCTTTTCGCATCCAGAAAAGTTCACGGTCCACCCGGAAGGCACCGCGTGACCTAGAAGACGATGCGCAAGAGACACGGCATCGCCGCGCACATCAGCCAACGACGCCTCGCAACCACTACTGCCTGCACAAGCCGCGATCCCTCGAAAGCCGTCTCGCCCGTCGCAGGACAGACCCATGGAATGGAGGGGGCCAACGATATTGTCTGATGCACCCTTCGGAATGGAACCAAGCACAACGCCACGCCACGGGGAAAGTCGAAGATCACTCTTCCACTCGTTCGCGGCGTCGGCAAGATAAATCGCCTGTTCTGCCGTAAGCCGTCCGAGAGGAACGGATGGGATGATGCTCACTCGACCATTTTGAGTGGTGGGATAGATGCCAATAAGCGCCTCTTCGACTAAGCGTGAGGGAGGAGAAACAGGGGATGGCGTTAGTAGGTGCGAAAGAGCATCAACAATCAGTTTCATGGCTCCCGGAGCCATCACTACTGCTTTCCCGCGAACGGGCAGGTTGGACTCCTTTGCCAGGCGGATACACATCTTTGCCGCTGCCAGCATACAGTCGACGGCATCACCGCGTTTTACAACAAATCCTGAACAAGCTCCTCCGATTGAAAAGCTGAAATAGGGCCCTGCGTTTAGACCGACGGCCTCAAGGGAGATATCGTCGTTGCTACGGCTGAACCGTCTGGTCCCACCGTAAATTGCGAAGCTGAACTTGGGGTGGAGGTCTACAAAGGCGTTCTCCTCCCGCAATTGTTGATCCAGTTCATGGATCAGCGGTCGTGGATCGATGACCTCCTCGCTGTCAAGTCCCGCAATGGGACTGGTGACGATATTGCGTACTCGATCATGCTGCGGCGAAGGCAGCAGACCAGCCATGGCGATCCTTTCCACGATCGGTTCAAGATCTCGATCCTGAATCCCTCGCAGCTGAAGGTTTGCCCGCGACGTAATTTCAAGATAGCCGTCCGCAAAAGCACGTGAGAGGCCAGCAACAGCCTTAAGTTGGTCGGCTTCGATCAGCCCCCCGGGCACTCTGATCCGGATCAGCAAACCGTCTTTTGCGGAGACTGCATGAAGGACACCTGGGCAGAACTGCCCTCCGACTTTCATGGAGCGCCAGCCTTCTGAGCGATAGCTGTGGAGATCGACAACGGTTTGAGCAAGTACACCTCACCAACCGCGGGGAAGAAGGCACAAAGCTCAAAAACCTATGAGCGATTGCTTCCCGTTTCCACGCGGAGAAGAATCAGGACTATATCTGAGGTTGGTCTCCTGATTGACAGGCTGAGCGCTTGATCATAACGCTCTGGAGTCTTCGCCTTCCTCGCCAAGAGTCGAGTGGCTTACGAAGAGTCCGTCTCCTGAACACAGTGGCGGGACCATGCCGGACTCACACCGGCTTCCCTGTTATGCCCTCGAGGGCACCCCAGAATACTTACCTAATCTACCAGACTCATTTCGCCAGGCTCTACTTTTCATGCCCGAAAATCCGGTAACCGCTGCTCCGCAAGCCCCATAATTGGCCAGACCTCCATCCCCCAGAAACAGCCTTCAACGCTCACTCAGGCACAAATGACAAAGTCCTGACAATTCTCAGACGCCCACGTGACACGGTCGCTGAAGAGGAAGGGCAAGATGTCTATCAGGAGCCTCGTTTGCATGCCCAAGAACTCCGTCTCATCCAGGAAAATCGTCTTCTTCTTTCCTTCCTTCGCAAGCTCGGAAGCGACGGCACCTCTAGGCATCCTGGCCGTCGCAACCCCACTCATACGAGCCGGGTTCGACATCGTTCTCATTGACTCCACCATCACCCCGAATTACAAACGACGTGTGCTCGAAGAGGTTCGAGACGCCGTCTGCCTGGGCATCTCGCTCGTCACCGGTCCCATGATTCGCGAGACGGTAGAGATCGCGCGGGCCGTCAAGGAATGGAACCCCGATTTCCCCATTATCCTCGGCGGATGGCATCCGTCTCTTCTTCCCGATCAAACTCTTCAAGCTGAATGTGTGGATTACGTCGTTCGTGGGCAAGGGGAGGATGCCCTCCTCGAACTCGTGCAACATCTCCAGAGCCACTCTGCCCCAGATCTCATAGCAGGTATCGGCTTCAAACGCGGCGGCAAGCTCATCATGACGCCTGAACGCCCCCTCAAGCCACTCATGGATATGCCTCCCAAGGCATATCACATTGCTGATTTCGACGCCTACGAGCGCGGCTGCGGCAAGCGTTGGGCCATGTACACCTCCTCGCTTGCGTGCCCGTTCAACTGTGGGTACTGCACGAACGCCGGCGTCTACGGCCGCAAATGGAATGCCCTACCCCCTGAACAGTTCGTTGAAGAAACAGTCGATCTCACCCGGCGCTATCGACTGGAGATGTTGTGGGTGGTCGACGATAACTTCATGGTCGATCTCGACCGTGTTCGAGGTATCGCGGAGGGCCTTGTACACGAAAAGTCGCAATTCAAATGGAGCGTACAAGCCACGACAAACATGGTCGCCCGGCTCTCGCATGAGGATTTGACACTACTGCGGCGTGCGGGCTTGCAGCAAATCTGCCAAGGCGTTGACTCCGGCTCTCCCAAAGTCCTGCAGCTGATGAATAAGACTTTCCAGGATTTCGACCAGATCTACGAGAGTGCCGCGCGCTGCCTTGCTGCTGACATCCGGCCCTCCTTCAATATCATCTTCGCTTTCCCGGGCGAAGGTCTGACGGAACGCCGCGAAACCGTCAACTTCATGATGGACGTCTGCCGTCGCTTTCCTGGTGCCGAGTTTTGGACGAACATCTTCACCCCGTATCCCGGCTCGCCCATCATGAAGCGCGCCGAGGAGATGGGCATAGAAGTTCCCAAGACGCTCGAAGGATGGGCGGACTACTTCCCTCGCTACACTCAGCTTCCCTGGCTCAAGGGCAAAGATCACGACCGCCTCCAGACCATGCGCGATTACCTCCGAATCGCCTTTGACCGTATCCCCATCGCGGCTGACACTCGCGGCCCCATTACTCGCATCGCTCAGAAGTCGCTTTCGCTTCCAGCCCGCTGGCGCCTCGACCACGATACCTACAAGTACCCCGTGGAGATCTGGCTCAACAATAAGCTGAAAAAACGCATGTCCGCGGCACAAAAACCCGCTGTCGATGCGAAGCGCCTCGCCAATACTCCTGCGGAGGCTGCATGCTAGAGGTCTCCGACCAAACCGTTCCTGCAAGCCGAGGCAAGGTGATTCTTTTCTATCCACCTTACGACGGGCCACCTCTCGGTGCGCCCCTCTCTCTGCTCTCGCTTGCCGGTACATTGCGGGAGGCAAACTTTGAAGTCGCGCTGATCGACGCAGCAATAGAACCAAAGTATCTCGATAAGATCCGTGAACAGTGCAAGCATGCAATCTGCATCGGCATCTCAGTCCTCACCGGCCCCATGATTCGCGGCGCCATCGAAGCAGCACAGTGCGTCAAGGAGCACGCACCTACCGTCCCCGTAATCTTCGGAGGCTGGCATCCAACGCTCTGCCCAGAGTCCACCCTGCGCGAGCCTTATGTCGATATCGTCGTGCGTGGACAGGGCGAGGCTACCATCGTTGAGCTAGCGAAGGCCCTCGTCGACAAAAACCCGCTCGATTTTATACAGGGCATCTCCTGGAAGGAGAATGGCCGTCTCATCGAAAACCTTGAGCGCCGCGTCCAGCCCATAGATGCCTTTGCCCCACCGGCCTATGAGTTCACTGACTTTGACGCCTATGAACGTGCCTCCGGCAAACGCGAGCTCGCCTACGCCACCAGCGTTGGCTGCCCATATGCTTGCAACTACTGCACGGATATGGTGGTCTACAAACGCCGCTTCAACGCATACGCTGCCGAGCACGTCGTCGCCGAACTCGTGGGCCTCGTCAAGCAGTACCGCATCTCCAATGTCGCTCTGCTCGACTCCAACTTCCCGGTTAACCTCCCTCGCGCCATCGCTATCGCCCAGGGGATCCGGGACTCCGGTGTCAAGTTCACCTGGACCTTTCAGGCATCCACAGACTTCATTTGCCGCATGAGTCAGGATGAAGTGCAGTTACTCGCAGACAGCGGTGTCAGCTATATGGGTTTCGGCACGGAGTCTACCTCCAAGGCTGTTCTCAAATTGATGAACAAGCGCCATCAGCGCGTGGATGAGATGTATGAGACCGCGCGCAAAGCATCGCTTGCGGGGATACGCGTTACATTCAACCTCATACTCGGTTACCCAGGTGAGACCGAACAAGATCGGCTCGAGACCTTCCGAACGATGTCCGACATTGGTAGACAGTTCCCGAATGTACGTTTCTCACCCAATATTTTCACACCTTATCCAGGCATTCCAATCTGGCCGCAGTTGCGTGAACTCGGTGTCATAGAACCCCAGACCCTTGAAGACTGGATGACCATGCCACTGGGAGCTAACCTTCTTCCTTGGCTCAGGGGAAGCGAGCTTGCACGTCTTGATCGCATGCTCGAGTATTTTCTTTTACTCAATCAGGTCCGCCCCAAGCCTGGAGCAAGCAATATGCAGAAGTATATGGGCCGGCTTGTTAGCCGGCCCATACGCTGGCGGCTCGACTCCTGCCAACTCTCCCTCCCTTGGGAACTGTGGCTTTCGCGTGTCTCAGAGTATTTAGTCAGGCGCCGCTCCCTCGTCACTGGGCAGCCGTTGCCTGTGCTTACGTCCTCGTCCAAACAGGAGTCAGCCAATGCCTGCTAACCCAGTCAGTGTCCTGCTCACACTCACACGTAATGTCGAGCAATGGCCAAGCATAGAAGATAGGAGCGCTTGATGCCGGACCTTCTACTTACCCACGGTTATTTTCTCTTCGATGATCCGAAAGAGATCCAGATCATGAAGCCCTATGCTCCGCTGGGGATTCTCTATCTATGCTCCCATCTGCGCGCGCGGGGTTTTGACGTCGACGTATACGACACAACCTTCTCCAGCAAGTCAGACCTCATTCATCACCTGCGCACCGAGACTCCAACGGTGCTTGGCATCTATGCCAACCTAATGACACGGGCAAACGCTGTGGAGATCATGGGGGTCGCGCGCGAGGCCGGCTGGCGCGTCATCGTCGGTGGTCCAGAACCCGGAGCCTACGCGCAGGAGTATTTGGAGTCTGGCGCGGAATTCGTGGTCTTCGGGGAAGGCGAGGCGACCATGGAGGAATTGCTGACCGCCATTCGCGCACGCGCCGACCAGACCGACGCCGGCTGGAGATCCAAAATCGCTGGGGCAGCATTCCTCGATGAGTCCGGGCACTTCCATCAGAACCCACCACGGGGTCAAATTGCGGATCTTGACGCGCAGCCGTGGCCCGCACGCCATGCCATCGATCTTCATCGCTATGTCGAAGTCTGGCGCACACATCACCAACAGGGTTCAGTCAACTTCATCACCGCGCGTGGCTGCCCGTATAAATGCCGTTGGTGCAGCCACCAGGTTTACGGCCAAACCCACCGTCGGCGCGATCCGCTCAAGGTCGTCGACGAACTTGAGTTCCTGATCAATGAGTACACACCAGACATCGCCTGGATCTCG
>NZ_LMUH01000016.1 GCF_009766105.1 Granulicella sp. S156
GAGAGCGGTACATGAGCGGAAGGCTTCGAGTGTTCTGCAGTATCGAGTACTGAAGCGGCGGAAGTGTTTGAGGCGGTTGAAGCATCGTTCGATGCGGTTGCGTTGTTTATAGAGCTCTTTGTCGTAGGTGCGGGGCTGTTTCCAGTGCCGCCGTGGAGGTATGACCGCGATCGCACCGAGGCTTTCGACCTTGGCAACGATCTCGGCCGAGTCGTACCCCTTGTCGGCGATGACAGCTTCGGCCTCGCGCCCTTCCAGCAGGCTGATGGCTTGAGCGTACTCGGCAGCCTGACCTGCTGTGATGCGGAAGTCTACTGGCAGCCCGGCCTCGTCGGTCAACAGATGGATCTTGGTGCTCAGTCCACCTCGGGAACGCCCCAGAGCCGGGTCTTCCGAGCCCCTTTTTTGTGACCCGCCGCGGCCTGCTGATGCGCTCGCACGATGGTCGAGTCGATCATCAGATACTGGTTCTTCTTGTCGTTGACCAACTCGGCGAAGATACGCTCCCAGACTCCGGCCCGCGCCCAGCGCATGAACCGCGTATGCACGCTCTTGTACTTGCCATAGCGCTCCGGCAGATCGTGCCACCGGGCTCCCGTTCGCAGCACCCACAGAACTCCATTGATGAACTGCCGGTTATCCGCCGCCGTTCGGCCAACGTGCTCCATCCGACCCGGAAGCGTGTCTTTGATCCGCTCCCACTGCACCTCGCTCAACTCATACCGACTCGCCACATTTCAACTGCATCAGCTTCTACAAAACTTGCAAAGTCTATATGTGGATACCGCCTAG
>NZ_LMUH01000017.1 GCF_009766105.1 Granulicella sp. S156
GTTGGGAAAGCTTAGCTTCTCCCCCGAGACCAGCCGTCTCATCCCATCTGAAGGGGCGATCTATTGGTGGTACCCGTGATAGATCGCCCTTTCAGGGCTCCATCTCTCTATGGCCCTATAACCCAGGGTTTCACCCTGGGCTTTGATGAAGCCGTCCCTTCGGGACTAATTCCGCGTTCTAGACCGGCCCTTGAGTAAGTCCTATTCATTTCTCTCTATTCACTCTCTTCTAGTGATCCTTCCGGAAGATTCATCACGATACGTTTTGCGGCTACATCGACGGATTCCAGATGAGCGCGGACGAAGGGAATCAACACGGGGTCGGCGTCCTCGATTGTGTTGCCGGAGAGATCGACGCAGAGCAGGGGAGCGGCATCAGGCAGGCGCGTCTTGCCGTCGGGAGTCGTTGCAAACTGCACATCGACGATGGTGCCGACTGCGTGGTCGCCGTCGAAGAGCGTACAGCCGAGCAGGTCGGCGACGTAGAAGGTGTCGGCGTCCAGATCCGGCAGTTCTGCGGCGGGGACCATCACCTGCTGCCCCGCGAGAAGCTCGGCCTGCGAGATGCTGTCGCAACCGGCCAGCTTCAGCACGATGCGTCCAGCATTTTTGCCGACAGGAAGCCAGTGGCCTTCGATCGCTACGGGAACGGCATCGGGCGGCGGAGACTTCGCCTCCTTTTTCGCCAGAGTAACGAGGCGCCCCTCCCGGAACTGATCCGTGAGATCGGTCAGAAGGTCGGAGAGCAACTCGCCTTTGCGCCCTTGCGGGCGCAGAAGGGTGGCGATTGCGACCCAGTCAGATTTGGAGGGGTTCGGTTGTGAGGGGTTCTGCTGCGAGTGATCCGTCATAGGGCATTTTTACTGTTACTGCGATCCAGCAAATATTGTGCAGTGTGGTTTTCCTTGGGAGAAAACCACGCAAACGCCGTTCGCTCCGGCTTCCACCCACAGTAAAAATGCGTCCTTATAGAACCTGAGGATTACTCTTCATCGGAGTTCTCAGCGTCTTCCGCTTCAATGATATCGAGCGAAAAGCGATGCCGATGCTTCATGCTGGCGGCGCCAAGGATCGTGCGCAGACATCGTGCGGTGCGGCCTTGCTTCCCGATCACCTTGCCGATGTCGCTGGGGGCCACGCGGAGACGAAGCACCGTTGCGCCCTCAGCTTCGGACGCTTCGACCTGAACCGCTTCGGGTTCATCTACCAAAGAGCGCGCAATCTCCAACACCAGGGTTTGCATGTCGGAGACGGCGGTATGGTTCGAGTTGGGCTCTGATTTTTCGGTCACTCAGTCACCTCTGGGAAGTCGACGTGTGCGACAAAATAGTCCATCGAAAGGGGCCCTAAGCAGCGGTGACCGGCTCAACAACCTCGGCGACCGGAGCAGCAGCAGGAGTGAGAGGCTTGGTGGTGTCGGTGACGGACTCTGTGGCGGGCTTGTACTTGGCCACCAGCTTACCGACGGTCTCGGAGAACTGTGCTCCCTTGCCGGTCCAGTAAGCGATGCGGTCTGTCTTGAGAGAGACGCTTGCTGGATTGGTGCGGGGATTGTAGGTGCCGACCACCTCGACCGAACGGCCGTTGCGGGCGCGGTCCTTTTCAATAACGACGACGCGATAGTGGGGCTGCTTGCGGGCGCCAACGCGCGCCAAACGGATCATCAACACAGGGGTAAATCCTCTCAAAAAACTCGAATGTCGTTCAGGGTTAGCCGCTGAAGCCGTGGATTTCAATCGACACAGCCGGCGGACGTGTAAGTCCGAACATCTAAGTATCTCGGATTTCAGGCAATTCCGCAATGGAAAAGCGAAAGAGCAGGGATTAGGGAACAGGGATTAGGGGCTAGAAGTGCCAGAAACCGGTCGCATAAACCTCGCTTACTTATTTGTTGGCAGGCACAGGGCTCAGCCGGGTCAGCATATCTTTCGAAAAGTCATCATAGCTCTCTGGTCCATACCCGATCTGTCGCCACAGCGAGGTTCCGCTGCGATCCAGGACCCAGTTCTGCGGGATGCCGTTGTCATTCACCGCATCCTCGATCTGTGCGGCGCTCACGATCGGCAATACCGGAAACGTATAGCCTTTGTCCTTCAGATACGGTCCAACCACGCCTGGATTGCTGTCGTAATCGAAGGTCAGTATCTGGATATCGTCACGGCCTTTCACCTGCTCATAAAGCTTCTGGAGATTTGGCAGCTCCGCCTGGCACGGACCACACCACGTGGCCCACACGTCGATCAGCACCGACTTTCCATTCAACTCCTTCAGCCGCCATGTCTTTCCTGAAAGGTCGGTAAGTTCGAAGGCAGGAATGGATTTCTTCGGTTTCTCCCACCGGCCCTCGGCCAGGATGGTCTTATCTGCGGCCGGCAACCTGCTCCAGGTGTCCCAGGCTGTTTCTGTTCCGCCCTGCTGCTTCCAGAGCACATGGGCTTCATCGCCTAAATCATCACGAAGCTTCCCCTCGGAGAGCTTTGGCGTTTCCTGGCGCGTCTGAAGAGCCATTTGGTAATACGCAAGCGCGTCGATCCTGTTGCCCGTCAACAGCGCTACGCGTGCGTGGTTCGTCCAGTACCCCTCCAACAGCTTCTTATCGTCTGGTGGCGGCGCTTCCACGGCAGTGCGCAACTCCGCCGCGATCTCGGGCTTATTCGCCTGTATCGCAGCCTTCAGCATCAGCCCATTCAGGTCCTGCCTATGTTGCCTCTTCCAGTCAAGACTTCGCTTCACTTCCTCATCGCTAAGGTTGTCGCTTTTTCCCTCGCGCGCCCAATTGGTCTCATACGTTGACTTCGCCTGTTTCAGCAGGTCGATCGCCCGGTCCGGCTCCAAGCCTCGCTCTACCAGAAGCTGAGCCGCCAGCGGGTAAAACGCCCATTGCCAATAGGGTCCAGAGTAGATATCGATCGCGCGCAGGTAAGCATCCAGCGCCGCAATGGTGTCTTCTTTTGAAATCGTGTCATCGTCCCGAACCGCAAAGAACCAGGCATTGCGCTGCATATAGGTGTCGTCCGGATAATCGCGAATCCATCCCTGCAATGCCGCCTCATAGTCTTTCCGATGTTTATTCCATGCGGCGACATCCGTCTGGTCCTGGGGGTCTGGGTGGGCCTTATCCCACCGGTCACTGACAATGTCGTATGCCTGATTGGAGTGGGGATGTTCCGCGATCAGCTTGTCCTCCAGCGCCACGATCTTTTCCTTCGGCGCACCGCTCTGCTTGTAGCCCTTGATCAGCAGAGCCTGCCACTCCGCATCTCCCTTCGGATGGATCTTCTCCATCCTCGCCAGGTCCTGGGTAATCTGCTGCCTCTCCGCCTCGTACTCCTGTGGCTTGCGCGTCTGGAACTCAAGAGTCCACAGTGCGCTATAGCCCTTCAACTCCTTCGGAGCGGTCTCTTTTTCAAGCCTGGTCCGCGACGCCACGACTCTGGCCGCTGCCACCTTCGGCTGCAACAGAGCGTCTGCTTTTGAAAGCAGATATAGTGCGTATCCATCTGAGGATGTAGGGCAAATCGCAAAAAAGGCGTCGATATTCTCCTTCGCCTTGGCCGGGTCCGCCAGCTTTCCATCTGAGTAGATGCCGGCCAAGTGCCTCGCAGCCCATGGAAACTGCGGAGCCTGCGCCCTGGCCGACTGCAGCAGGCGAATACTTTCCGGTGTATCTACCCCATTGAGCGCCTCGCCTGCCAGCAGAAGCATCAGTGGATCGTTGGGATGATCTTTTCCCACCTGTATCCAGCTGTCGCGCAGCTTCGGGTACTCATCGGGAGAGAATTGACGGAGCAAGTCTCGCAATCTGGTGTAGGGCTCAAGCTCTCGGGGATATTGGGCTATCAGCGCTTCCAGCGTCTTGCGTTGCAGCGCCAAGCGATCGACAAAGGTCATCCCGTCCAGCAGTTTCGAATCGAGTTTCTGGTCGATCACGTTCTGAACGTCTGGATTGACTTCGCATCCTGGAAGACGCGATGAGGATTGGGCCTTGAGTACAGGCGATAAGCCAGACAGAAGAACCAATAGCGGCGGCAACAGCGAAAGCGAACGATGCATTGTCCACACTCTTCAGATGAAGTTCACAACCTGTGAGGGTGTGAGCAAGCGATTATAGTTCTCCGGGTGTATCGTTCGCCCTCAGAATGCGGGATTGACGCAGAGCGCGCCACGCACATCTGCGCTACCAACTTAGAATCACTGCAATACAGCGCGAGATGCGAAGATTCGCCAGGGAGATACCGTGGCTACAACGATGAAAGAAAGATTAGCCTGTACCGCAGCCATTGCTGCTTTGGCGATCGGTTGTGTCACGTTTTTTTACCTGGGCCTTGGCTTGGTGCCCGTGTACATCATTGGTGGTCCAGGGCTTCTCGCAGTCTTCTTTTGGTATCGAACCTATCTAAAGCGTCCGACTGAACCGGCGATCATTGTGCCGCTGTTTCTGATGACCGCCGCCGGATTCGAGATTCACCTGATGGAGGAGTACCTCGGGCATTATGGGCCCGCGATCAGCCGTCTTTTCAATATTGGATGGACAGATCGGGTGTTTGTCGTGATTTGTTTCCTGCTTGCAGCCGCATTGTGTCTTGTCTCTGTAGGTCTCTACTACCGCAAGCCGGTGGCTGGCTTTGTGGCGTCGTTATTCCTCTTCACCCGCGTGGCTGAGCTGGGTTTGTTTGTCTTTCCTCTGCTCCGTCCTGCGCTTCGGCCAGAGGCAGCTCATCCGATCTCGCAATCGGTTGCGTCGGGAACTTTTGTGGCCGACATGCCAAACCACTACTGGCGGATAACCGGGAGCTATTACTTTCCCGGCATGTACACCGTAGCTTTGGCCATATTGCCCGCGCTCTACGCGCTCTACCGCGTCTGGCAAGCGCGGCCCGCTGTTAGCATCGCAAGCGTTAGTCCGTAGACCTGGAGTGTGCCATCCAACTCGGCTAAAGCATCGAGCCAAGTTGGATGACACACCCTAGAGCAAATCTCCTGTTACTGGGTAGTTGAATCGGGCTTGCAGTACCGTTTTCTAAAAAAAACGGCCATAAGCGTCGTGGCTTCGCTATACACCCACAGAAGATTTGCTTTGGCCCAGCGAAGCAGCTACGGGCGTGTGCCAAGATTGCTGGTTCCGTCCGTCGTTGGAATAACGGGCAGACCGGCAGCGATTGGAGTAATCACGGGGGTAGCGATGCCGATCATCTCGGTAACGGAGTTACCACTTTGATTCGCCACCCAGACGTTGCCCGAACTGTCGACCGCGATCCCAATTGGGAAGTTCAAATTACCGCCGGTATAGCCGTTGGATCCGGAGAGGCATGCTCCGGTGCTGGAAAGCTCGGTCACGAAACTGCCTCCGTAATTACTCACCCAGGCGTTACCCGAGCCGTCGATCGCGGTCGAGAACGCAAAGGCCTCGTTCAGGCAGCCGGTGTAGCCATTGGTACCGGATAGGAGTACCCCGGCGCTGGAGAGTTCAGCCACGGAGTTAAGGTTATCTGCCACCCAGGCGTTGCCGGAGCTGTCGACCGCGATCCCCTGTGGTCCGTTGTTCAGGCCGCCGCCGGTATAGCCGTTGGTTCCGGAGAGGGCTGTCCCGCTGCTGGAGAGCTTGCTCACGGAGTTAGTCGAATTCGACACCCAGGCGTTGCCCGCACCGTCGATCGCGATCTCTTCGGGATCATTCAGGCCGCCGCCGGTATAGCCGTTGGCTCCGGAGAGGATTGCTCCAGTGCTGGAGAGTTCCGTCACGGAGTTCTCATCGCCAATCGTCACCCAGGCGTTGCCCGAGCCGTCGATGGCGATCCCAAAGGGCGAGACCATGCCACCGCCGGTATAGCCGTTGGTCCCGGAGAGGATTGCTCCAGCGCTGGAGAGTTCCGTCACGGAGTTAGCTCCGTGATTCGTCACCCAGGCGTTGCCCGAGGCATCGATCGCGACCCCAACGGGCCGGTTCAGGCCGCCGCCGGTATAGCCGTTGGTCCCGGAGAGGATTGTTCCGGCGCTGGAGAGCTTGATCACGGAGTTACCGAAATTCGTTGTCACCCAGACGTTGCCCGCACCGTCGACCGCGATCCCAAATGGTTCCGTCAGTCCGCCGCCGGTGTAGTTGATACCGAGGGAGAGGTCGTTGGGAGAGCTAAGGGTCCCCTGGAAGGGACTGGTTGTCGTTACCAGGCCGAGCAGAGCGGAGACATTGGCTCCCGGATGTTGCGCGATGTTGATGGCCGCCGTTGCCGTATCGGTGGGCGCGGTGCCGTAGGTCGTATTGGTGAAGAGTGTGCCGCATCCAGACGAGCCGACACCGGTGGAGTTGACGCAGGCCGCCAGGATGTCCGCCATAGTGTTGATCGTGGTCACGGGAACTACGGCGTTGCTGTTGAGCGGCAACGTTGCATTGGGCGCTCCACTAGCCTGATTCACGATATTCAACGCGGTATTGAACGCATTGGCAATACCGGTTCCGGAGAGCGCATGGCCCGTTACCGCGCTGGGCGCTCCGATGTGCAGTGGATCGGTGGCAAAGCCTGCCAGAGCATACGCGGTCACAGCCGTGCTGACTTCATTCATTGCCACGAACGTAACTCCCGGGAACGCGCTGCTGGCAGTCGCGCTGGCGCAATCGCCCACCACAGCCAGCAGAGTTGCCGCGAGATTTGGTGTGCCGGCAACGCCTACGCCGCCCAACTGCGGGTCTCCGCCAGTCGAGTACAGGTAGACCTGTGTATTCGGAGTGCAGGAAAAAGCCCCATTGATATCGAAGTTGCCCCCTGTATCCGTAGTGACGTAGAAGTTTCCGTTCCCATCCGCGGGGTTCCCTGTTGCGGAGGTCAGCAATGAGGTTGCCGCGTTGCCGGTCGCACCGGAAGTAGGAGCAATGCCCTGGCCTCCATAAGCAGCCGTGCTGGCGGCATACATATACACATGCGCGCCATTGAGCGGCTGCTGGCCCCCATGAACCGCGCCCTTAATGTGCACCGCGGTCTGCGTCGAGGAATTGGTCGCGTCCCCGAAGTTCGCCGAGCAGCCGCTTAGCCCAAGAGCAAAAGCCACGCTCAGTACGCTGGCCACAGACGAGAAAGATAGACGATGGTCTCTCATTGGTCTCCCACACCGGAATGGTGGTTTTTATGCTGAAACGTACCGGGATTAAAGCTTCAACCCCAGATAGCTTAACAGTCGATGGACCGTTCTTTGAACATCGAGGGGTAAAGTTACCTCGGAAAGTTTGGCCCGTGTGTAACAAACGATGACGCCCCACTCCTGCGCAAAAGAACGGGCAGGAGTAGGGCGCCATAGGGGTTACCGATTGCAACAATCCAACAACAGCAGCCGCGAAGATTCTTAGAAGAGAATCTTCAGGGCAAGCTGGGTGTTGTACGGTTCGCCGGAGCCGATGCCGGGTGAGCCGGTGTAGACGCCGATGGTGGAGGTGCTCTGGCCGAAGCTGCCCGAGGCGAGGTTGTTGACCGGCGGTGCCAGATTGACGTGGTTGAGGACGTTGAACATCTCTACGCGAAACTGCGCGCGGATGCGGTCCTTGTAGAGGGGGATATTTTTGAGCAGCGACAGATCCACGTCTTCGAAGCCGGGTCCGGAGACCTGATTGCGGGCCAGATTGCCGTAGGTGCCAGCTGCCGGCAACGTGAAGCTGTTCGGGTTGAGGTACTGCGCATCAGAGTACTGCTGCACCGAGCGGTCCTTGTTGAGCGCAGGGCCCGTGATACTGGCACGGTCCTCGTTCTCGCCGGTACCGCTGTTGTCCTGGCCGGAGAGGATGTTGACCGGCTCGCCGTCCTGGAGTTTGAGGATGCCGTTGACCTCCCAGCCGTGAGTCAAAGCCGCTGGGCCGTGCGCGAAGCCAGGAATGGAGTAGTTGAGATAGGCGGTGAAGTGGTTGCGGATGTCATAGTTCGAGTTGCCCCAGTCGCCAGCCAGATTGGCCGAGTTCTGCGGGATGACGTTGAAGACGGTGGAGTCATCCAGATTGTGGCTCCAGGCATAGGAGAACTGGCTGGTAAGCCCATGCCACGCGCTGCTGCGCAGCGTGACCTGCAGCGAGTTGTAGCTGGCCGAGGCGGCGGAGTTGATCTGGTTGATGATGCCGAAGTTGGGGAACTTGTTGAAGTAGGGACGTGAAGCCTGCTGCGCTGTGAATATGTTGCCGGTCGCGGTGGTCACTGTCGCAGTGCTCTGGTCGAGTTGTTGTCCCGGAACTACAGCCGACTGGTTGATGTCCTGCAGAACGAGATTGTGGCGGCTGGCCGATCCAACGTAGCCGATATTCAACTGCCACGCCTTGCCCAGACTCTGCTCGACGTTCAGGCCGAAGAGTTCGAGATAGGGTGTTTTGAAGTTGCGGTTGACCGAGTAGATGGAGACCACGTTGCTGCCCGTGGGCTGCCCCTGGCTGGCCGTGAAGATAGGAGTTGTCTGGTTGTAGCTCCAGATGGGCGTCGGAGTACTGGTCGAGTTGATAACGATGGATTCGTTGGGCAGGGTGCCTGCCGGGTTGTTGTTGACGCCGCCGGCGCCGCCGTTGGGGATGCCGATATTGCCAAAGAAGGCCTGGCCGGCCGGCTGGTCGAAGTAGATGCCGAAGTTGGCGCGGATGACGGTGCCGGTGCGCGCCTGGTAGGAAGCTCCGATGCGCGGCGAGAAGTTGAGCTTGTTGCTGTTGTAGAAGTACTGCGGTGTACCTGAGCCCGAACCGGCTACCACCAGGCCCTGGTTGGGGTCGAAGAAGGATAGATTGGGGTCGTTGGTGTAGAAGGGCTGCTGGTAGTCATAGCGCAGGCCGAGGTTGACGTTCAGCTTCGACGTGGCCTGCCAGGAATCTTCCGCGAACGAGGTTCCAGTGTGGGTGTAGATGAAGCGTTCCTGGTTGCCGAGGGTGATGGTGGATTGGAAAGAGTAGCCGGCAAGGTAGTCGGCGAGGTTCTGGAGGTTGGTGTCGAGGTTTGCATCGTAGTACGGATTGGGAGTGCTGGTAGTAGGCGCAGTCGAAGCGATTGCCCAGGGCCCGAGTATGCCGCCGGTGCCGAAGTTGAAGGCGCCACGACCGGCAAAGTTGTAGTAAAGGTCGATGAAGGCGCGGCGATACTCAAGACCGAAGCGTATCTGGTGCTTGCCGACCACCCAGGAGATCGTATCGGCGATATGGCCGGTGATGTCATTGCGGCCTGAGGTTGGCGTGATGCCGATAGAGTCGAAGCCGTTGATGGCGATCTGCGGAGCGCCGGAGAGTGAAGCGCCGGTGTTGAGGCCGGCCAGCGTCAGGGGATTCTGGGTGTGCACCGCATCGGCAAAGCCCTGTGTGAAATAGCTGACGCCGGCAGCCAACTGGTTGCTCAGGTTGGGGCGGAGGCTGTAATTCCAGACCACATCGTAGTTCTGGATGTGCGAGGGAACGGTTTGGAAGTACTCCGGCAGATAAGAGCAGACAAAGATGCAGTCAGGAGCATCGGCGTAACCCTGGCCGAAGTACCAGCGTGCCGACAGATGGCTCTTCTCGCTGAAGTTGTGGTCGAGCTTGGCGACGATGTTGTGGCTGTAACCGCTTTGCGGTGCGCTGCTGGAGTAGTTGTTTGGCGTGCCGGGAAGACCGGCAATGACGCTCGGATCCCACATCGTGTTGAGGACCGCCTGCGAGACTTGGCTGGGCGCGACCGCAGCATAGGTGCCGTAGGGCTTGCCGGTGTCCGGGTTGGTGCCGTTGGCCAGAAGCGCGAGTGCCTCGTTTACATAGGCTGGTGAGGGTTCAGTGACTTTATTGGAGGCTCCAATGACGAACTTCTGCTCCTCGTAGGTAAGGAAGAAGAAGGTGTGGTCATGCCAGATGGGACCGCCGAGCGAACCGCCCCAGTTCTGGTTGCGTAGTGGGTTTGACGGCGAGCCGGGAGTCACAAAGGGTGAGGCTACGGCCAGTGCCTCATTACGGTTGAAGTAGAAGGCGGAGCCGTGGAATTGGTTGGTGCCGGACTTGGTGGTGACGTTCAGGTTGCCGCCTGGGCTTCGGCCGGCTTCGGCGTTGCCAGTGGTCTGTAGCGAATATTCCTCGAGCGCTTCGACGGGATAGATGACGCCGGCGATGCCGCTGATGCCGCCCTGGTTAACGGCGTCTGCGTTCAGGTAGAGATCGTTGTTATCCGTACCGTCGATGGTGTAGTTGATCTGGTTGTTGCGCGCACCGTTGACGGAACCGGTGTTGTTATAACCGGCAAAGGACGCGGAGGTGCCGAGAAGCTGCGTGAAGTCGCGGCCGTTCAACGGCACATCCTGCAGCGCCTTCGACGATAGGGTCGTGGTCTGCGTGACGGTGGTTGTGTCGAGTGAAAGAGAATCGGCGGAGACTTCGATCGTGGTTGACTGATTTGCGACAGCCAGTTTCACTGGAAGCGTATAGATCTTGCCGGCCAGCACCTGTACGTTTGCGATCTGGGTGAGCTGGAAACCGGAGACTACGACCTTGATGGTGTAGTTGCTGAGCGGGAGATCGCTGAATGAAAATTCGCCCGCGGCTGTGGAAACGGTATCGCGAACAGCCCCCGTGGCCACGTCAAGGGCGGTTACCTTTGCGCCAGAGACAATCGCGCCCGTGGGATCCGTGACGGTGCCGTTGATGCTGCCGCGAAAGGTTTGGGCCAGCGATGGCAAGGAATGAAGTAGCAACAGCGAAAACATGACGAAGACTATTCGCCGCCAGAATACGTTTTTTTGCATAAATACCCCCTATTGAAAAGTGAAGCAGATGGTGTGAGCTGTAGCGGGAACCGGCCGTAGCCGGAACAACCGCGGTTGAGTGTGTATATACAGAAGCGATCCGGAGGTCATCCTGGAGGCGCTTTTGGGAGACGCTTTTTGCGGGTACCGCTTTGTTGAAAGTTGCAACTACAACCGAAAGGCTTCTTCCCAGGGGAACGGCGGCTGGAATACCGCTGTCATGTCAACACTTGAAAGGAAACCGCGAAGAAACCAGGTTCGTTCAGAATTTCGGGATTTGAAGATGGCCGCCGGAGGGCTGACGGCAAAGGCATAGGCGTGCAGCAGCTAACGTTAACAGAAGTAACAACAGCGCGAAATTGTGGCCTTATTTAACACAAATTTGAATCGATAGTAACACGCAAAATGCGCTTGTCCGCAACAAGAACGCACTTTGTGATTGACGAAAGATTTTTGGACAGCGCGGAGTACATGTGAGTGCCCCATGATTTAGGTGGTGGGACACGCATCTGCGAAATACAGGGGTTTCTAGACGCAAAGCGCGCCACAAACATTTGCATCACGCTCTGCATCAAGGGGTTTCTCTGCTCCCGTTGGTCGGTCGAAATGACAGGCTTGTGGGCGAGGCGGAGCGGGTAGACCTAATCCCTGCTCCCTAATCCCTGCTCTTCGGGAACAGGAACCGGAGCACCTGGTCGAAGCGTGTGGCCCAGGACTCTTCGTCGTGCTGACCGCCGGGGACGCGCAGGTAGCTGAGATCGATACCATCGCGCCAGCCGCGCTGGAGCAGCCGTCGGTGCAGGAGATCGGTGTCGCGCAGGTGCCGCAGCCCTTCGGCCATGCCCATATCGAGCCAGATGCGCAGGTCCGGTTTGGGTTTGGCTTCACCTACCAGTGCCAGGATGCTCCGCTTGTTCCACCAGACGCTCGGGGAGAGTACGGCGATCTTCCCAAAGACCTGTGGATATTTGAGGCCGAGTGCCAGGGAGATGAGGCCTCCCAGCGAGGAGCCGCCAAGTGCCGTATGGGCGGGGTCGGGAAGGGTGCGGAAGCGGCGATCGATCAGGGGCTTCAGCTCTTCGACCAGGAGTCGGCCATAGAGATAGCCTTCGCCGCCACCGAGCCGCGCGTCTCGCGTTGGGGTGTACTCGGCCATGCGCCGCGCGCCGGTGTTGGCGATGCCTACAAGGATGACGGGTTCGATCAGTTCCTCGCGGGTGAGCCAGTCGGCGGTGGTATGGGCGCGCCAGGTGCGGTTAGCGGCGAAGGAGGTGCGGCCATCGAAGAGGTTCTGGCCATCGTGCAAATAAAAGACGGGAAAGCGCTTCCGGGGCTCGGTGCGGTAGGCTTCGGGGAGGTAAATTGAGATATCTCTGTTATCAGGCAGCAGTTGCGAGTGAAAGCCGCGGAGCACGCGATACCGTGGATTGCTGTCGAGGTCGTAGGGTGGGGTATCGGCGTCCGGCTCAGTCGAGGCGCCGTCAAAACGCAAGCCGAAGTCGTCAGCGGCAAGAGGCATGAAGTCGGGGGGAACAGTGATGAGTGAATCGTTCAAATCTAAAACACAACCCTGGTGTAGAAGTAAGGCCTCAGAGTATCAGAGGGCCAGGGCATGAAACGGGAATATCACAAGAGGTACTCGAGCGAACTCGGCCGCGAGATGGAGATGCTCGTGTTCGGGCACGACGGTCTGCCGGCGATTGTGTTTCCCACCTCGTGCGGGCGTTTTTATGAGTTTGAAGACCGCGCGATGGTCTCGGCTGTGCACGAAAAGATCGAAACGGGCCGTCTGCAACTCTTCTGCGTAGACTCGGTCGACGGCGAGAGCTGGTACAACCGCAATGTTCCGCCACGGTGGAGGATTGCGCGGCAGGTGCAGTATGAGAATTACATCCTGCGCGAGGTGTTGCCGTTTGTGCGCCAGCAGAACCGCCAGCCGCACCTGGTGTCGCTGGGCTGTAGCCTGGGCGGCTACCATGCGGCCAATATCGCGTTCCGGCATCCGAATCTTTTTACGGGCATGCTTTCGATGAGCGGTGCGTTCGACATGAAGAGCTTTCTGCGCGGTTACTACGACGAAGACTGCTACTTCAATCTGCCGCTGGATTACCTGCCCAACCTGCACGATGCGGGCATTCTGGATCGCATGCGGCGTAACACTTATGTTCTTGCCACGGGCGTTCACGACCATTGCTGGAACGATAACGAACGGCTCGCCACAGAGCTGCGGGCGAAGAATATTCCCGTGCGGCTGGATGTATGGGGCGACAATGCCGAGCACGACTGGCCCTGGTGGCAGCGCATGGTGCAGGTTTATTTATAAAGAGAACAAGCACGTTATTTCTGGATGGGAAATGAAATCGAGCGGTTCAACCTGGAGATAGGAACATGGCAGTGAAGAAGATTGGCGTGTTGTTTGGGATGGAGAACACCTTTCCCGGAGCTCTGGTCGAGCGCATCAACTCGTTGGATATCGAGGGGATTCGCGCTGAATTTGTCGAGGTCGGTGGCGTGGAGATGGCCAAGCCGAGTCCCTATGCGGTGATCATCGACCGCATCTCGCACGATATCCCCTTTTATCGCGCGTACCTGAAGAACGCTGCGCTGACGGGAACGCAGGTCATCAATAATCCGTTCTGGTGGTCGGCTGATGACAAGTTCTTCAACTACGCGCTGGCGGAAAAGCTCGGCGTGGCCGTGCCGCGTACCGTGCTACTGCCGCACAAGCACTATCCGCCGGACACCAATCAGCGCTCCATGCGCAACCTGCAGTATCCGCTCGACTGGGATGCGGTCTTTGAGTATGTGAAGTTCCCGGCGTTCCTCAAGCCGCACGACGGCGGCGGCTGGCGCGATGTCTACCACGTGCACAACCGCGATGAGTTCTTCCACGCCTATGACCAGACGGGCGAACTTTGCATGACGCTGCAGGCAGCCGTGAAGTTCAACGAGTACTTCCGCTGCTACGTCGTTGGGCAGGAGGAGGTGCGCATTATGCCGTACGATCCTCGGAGGGAGCACGCGCATCGTTACGTGCTCGACCCGCCGGAGTATCCGAAGGCGCTGCTGGCGCGCGTGAAAAAAGATGCGCTGACGCTCTGCCGTGCGCTGGGCTATGACCTGAACACGGTGGAGTTTGCGGTCGAGGATGGTGTTCCGTATGCGATCGACTTCATGAACCCGGCGCCCGATGCGGATCGGCACTCAGTTGGCGAAGAGAGCTTTGAGTGGATCGTGGACCGCGTCGCCAAGCTCGCGATCAAGAAGGCGAAGCTTGCCGGTGAGCCGCTGCAGGAGATGCGCTGGTCGAGCTTCCTGGGGGCTGAGCCGGCGAAGAAGGTTGCGCCGAAGAAGAGTGCTGCGAAGAAAGCTCCAGCGAAGAAGAGTGCTACGAAAAAGGCTGTAACGAAAGGGACGTAAATGACAGTACGTATGAAGTGGATGCCGGGACTATGGATTGCTTGCCTGCTTGTGACGAGTGCTTCCTGCTTTGGTCAGGCAAGCCCAACCACCAGCACGCAGCAGCGGGCTGAGAATCTGAGTGGAGTCGTTTACTCCGCGGATGCCGACGGAACGAAGCATGTGATGAGTGATGTTATCGTCGCGGAGTGCCTGTCCGGTTTCAGGAACTGCGTGATGGAGACTAAGACGGATGCAGAGGGACAATTTTCGGTCTCTTCGAAACAGAACACGAGAGTTCATTACCTGCAGTTTTTGTCGCCGGGCTGGAGTGAGTCCCAGGTGACAGTGAGACTGACCAAGGATGCCGGCAGGCTCAGTGTCACGCTTGTAGCTCGTTATTAGGTTCACCTAGAGGCATGAATCATGCGACCGACCTTTACGCTTGGAATCGAAGAGGAGTACCAAACGATTGATCCGGTGACGCGCGATCTCCGCTCGCATATTGCGACGGAGATGCTGGCCAAGGGCAAGCTGCGGCTGGAAGAGCGTGTGAAGGCTGAGATGCATCAGTCCGTCATCGAAGTCGGCACACGCATCTGCCACAACATCGGCGAGGCGCGTGAGGATATCTACGACCTGCGCCGGAACATGATCCGTCTTGCCGAGGAGCATGGACTGGTGCTGGTCGCGGGTGCGACGCATCCCTTCGCCGACTGGCGTTCGCAGGAGATCTATCCCGACCCGCGTTATGCGAAGGTGGTGGAGGATTTGCAGCTTGTCGCGCGGTCGAACCTCATCTTCGGCCTGCATGTGCATGTGGGGATCGAAGACCGCGAGGCGGCGATTCGCATCATGAACTCGCTGCGTTATTTTTTGCCGCATATCCTTGCGCTCTCGACGAACTCTCCGTTCTGGCTGGGGATGGAGACTGGCTACAAGAGCTATCGTGCGAAGGTCTTCGAGAACTTTCCGCGTACCAACCTGCCGGACACGTTCAATAGCTACTCGGAGTTTGAGAGTTATGTGAACCTGCTGATCAAGACCAACTCTATCGACAATGCGAAGAAGATCTGGTGGGATGTGCGCCCGCATCCGTTCTTCAACACGGTCGAAGTGCGGGTGTGCGATATCCCTCTGCGCGCGGAAGAGACGGTCGCGATTGCGGCGCTGATTCAGGCGACGGCGGCGAAGCTGTGGCAGCTTCATGAGCGCAATCTGGACTTCCGCCAGTACTCGCGCGCTCTGCTGATGGAGAACAAGTTTCGTGCCGTGCGCTATGGCCTGGAGGGCAAGCTCATCGACTTCGGCAAAGAGCAGGAGGTGCCGGAGAAGGAGCTAATTCTCGAGTACCTTGCGTTCATTGACGATGTGCTGGATGAGCTGCAGTGCAGGGATGCGATTGGGTACATTCACACGATGCTGAAGCAGGGTTCGGGGGCGGATAGGCAGCTCCGCGTCTTTCGGGAGACCGGGGATTTGAAGGCGGTGGTTGACTACATGGCTGCTGAGACGAAGGTTGGACTCTAGGGAAGCAGGGGTGGGACATCATTGAGCCAACTTGGAGAAATACAAGGGATAGATCTGGTGCAGCTTCAGGCGAAGAGCCTTTAACGCAGAGGTCGCTGAGGTTTCGCGGAGGCCGCCACGAATGCCGTCGCGGCCTCCGCGAGACCTCGGCGGCCTCTGCGTTAGAGATTTTTTCTCGTTGCTGCAAATCTTTTCTTGCGCAGATTAATCGCGCTTAACCGCTCATAGACACGTTATTCTAGTGTTAATGGTGGGTGAAGAGATGAAGACACTGGATCAACTGCAATCAGCCGGGATCGTAGCTGTGCCTGAAACTGCGCCCGTAGCCAAACCCAAAAATGGAACCGACTTGCGCACCGTGGCCTTTCCGGCGGAGTTCGCCGCCGGTGCACGCAATGCGGTCGTTACGTGCCTTAAGATCAAGCCGGATGAGAAGGTCACCCTCATCACGGACGAGTGCTGTCTCGAGATTGCGGCTTCGCTGGCCAGTGAACTCGACCGCACAGGCTGTGCGTGGAACGCCTTTGTACTCGACCAGATTGCGACACGACCGCTTGTGGGTATGCCTGAGGTAGTTCTCGCCGACATGGAGAGCTCGCAGGTCAGCATCTTCGCCGTGCAGGTGCAGCCGAATGAGCTGCGCAGCCGCATGGAGATGACCGACGTCGTAAACCGCCGCCACATGCGCCATGCGCACATGGTGAACATCACTCCCGAGGTGATGGTCGAAGGCATGCGCGCGGACTTCAACGCGGTCGATCGCCTGAGCCAGGTGGTGCTCGACAAGGTGCGCAAAGCGACCTATGTGCGGGCGACGACAACTGCCGGAACCGACATCCGCGCGGAACTCAATCCTGAGTACAAGTGGTTCAAGACCTCCGGCATCATCAGCCCGGAGAAGTGGGGCAACCTGCCTGGGGGTGAGTGCTTTACCGCGCCGGGTGAGGTCAATGGCGTCTTCGTTGTCGATGGCGTCGTCGGTGACTTTCTCTGCGCGCGCTACGGTATTTTGCGCGATACCCCGCTGACGGTGAAGATCAGTGAGAACCGCATCACATCGGTGTCGTGTGCGAACAAGGATCTGGAGCGCGAGTTCTGGAGCTACACTCACACGGACGAGAACTCGGACCGCGTGGGTGAGTTTGCGATCGGCACCAATATTGGTGTCTCGCAGGTGATCGGGAATATTCTGCAGGACGAGAAGTTTCCGGGGATTCACATTGCATTCGGCGATCCCTATGGGGCTCATACCGGAGCGCCGTGGAAGTCGACGACGCACATTGACGTGGTGGGACTTTCGTTCAACATCTGGCTGGGTGGGAGCGACGGAGAAGAGCAGATCATGCGTGAAGGCAAGTTTCTTGTCGCCGCGTAACGAAGCGTAAAAGCCCGCAAAGCCTATTCGGAAAGCCCGATGATCGAGCCTCTTCGCAGTGACTTCAATGCGCGTTTTACGCAGGCTAAGTATGCCGAGCTGTTGCAGCAGCTCAACCTGCGTACACGCACGCAGGTTGAGTTTCGCGTTGCGGAGACGCCGTGTTTTTTCGCGCCGGAGCTGATAGAGCGCATGGTGCGCGCGGGGATCGAGCTGACCTCGCAGCTGTTCGGCAACGTTCACTACATGCAGGAGTCGGCGTCGGCTGTTCCGGAAGCGTATCGCGTGCCCCATGAAGATGCGCACCCGCACTTCATGGCAATCGACTTCGGCCTGGTGCGCGATGAGTGTGGGGAGCTGCAACCGAAGCTGGTGGAGATGCAAGCCTTTCCTTCTGTCTTTGGGTATCAAGCGGAGTTGTCTCAGGCGTATATCGATATCTATGGTCTGGACTCAAATCTGCGCTACTTCCTAAGCGATCTGGACGAAGCGGGCTACTGGTCGTTGCTGCGCGAGACGATTGTCGGTAGGCACGATCCGAAGAACGTTGTGCTCGCTGAGGTCGCGCCGGAGACCCAGAAGACGCTGCCCGACTTTCGCGTGCATGATCAGAGGCTGGGCATCCAGACCGTCGATGTCGCGAGGTTGATCAAGCAAGGCAAGAAGCTCTTCTATCGCGACGGACACACCGGCCAACTGGTTCCGATCGACCGCATCTACAACCGCGTAATCGTGGATGAGATTGAACGGAAGGGAATCACGCTGCCCTTTGACTATCGCGATGACCTGGAGGTGGAGTGGGCGGGGCATCCGAACTGGTACTTCCGGGTGAGCAAGTTCTCCCTTCCGCATCTGGATCATCCGACGGTACCCGCGGCGGTGTTTCTGGACGACTGGTATGCGGGCGTGGGTGCCGACCGCCTGCCGGAGGATCGCAGCCAGTGGGTGTTCAAGCCGCTGTATTCCTTTGCGGGCAAGGGCATTCAGTTTGCGCCGACGGACGCGGACCTGGGGGCTGTGCCTGCTGAAGAGCGGCACAACTATCTGCTGCAGGAGCGCATGCGCTTTGAGTCGGTTATCCAGACTCCCGAAGGCCCGACACAGCCCGAGATCCGTATTCTGTACGTTTGGCCGGACGGAAAGAGCATGGTGCCCATGATCAGTCTTGTGCGGATGGGGCGCGGGCTGATGATGGGGGTCGATCACAACCGCGACCGTACCTGGGTGGGCAGTTCGGCTGGTTTATTTCTTCCGGCAACCTAGTTCAATCAAAAGCCTTGACGCAACGGGCGCAACGGTTCGCAAAGGAGCGCGACGGCATTTGTACTAAGCACTACAGCCGTTGCGTATCGTAGCGAACCGTTGCGCCCGTTGCGTCAAGGCTTTTGCAGCTGTTTTTCGTAGCAGAGAAATCGCAGGCCGGGACGGTGGGCCAGGGTGATTTCGCCTGCGAGGGTGTAGCCGAGTTTGGGGAAGAGGCGCTGGGTGACCTGGTTCTGGGTATTGGTGTCGATGCGCAGCTTTGCGATGCTGCGTTCGCGTGCGACATTCTCGGCCTGCTGCATGAGGGCTGCCGCGATGCCGCGGCCGGAGAACTCCGGGTGTACGGCGATGCGGTGCACAACGATGGCGGGCTCCGTGATGTCCCAGCCCACCTGCGCGTAGCCAGACTCTTGGTCTGTGGTGATGGCGGCCACACCGGCTACAGTGCCGTCGACTTCGGCCACCCAGAGCTGGCCGAGTTGCACGTCCTGCTGGAAGACCTCGGCGTTGGGGTAGATGTCATCCCACTGGAGATTGCCGGCGGCGCGCATAAGGGGAACAACGCCTCGTACAATCTGCATAACGTTCGGGATGTCATCGTTGGTGGCTAGTCGTATCTTCATCTTCACTAGCTTATATAGGGCGAGCCGATCCTGATTGGGCGGATAGATGTGTGGTCTGACAGCTCGTGGCCTGTAATCGGAGCGGGTCCTAAAAATTTCTCAGACTCATACAATATTTCTAAGTCCCATTCGTTAACACTGCATGACCTCGAGTGCGCACTCGTTACATCACTACGAGAGGAGCAGGATGCCCGGCAGAGAGTGGACGGTCGATGAGCAGGACCAGCTCCTTGCAGAGGCATTGAAGCGCGATGAACCACGGCTACGAAGCTTTATTCGCAAGCGCGTACTCGATACTGCGGACGCGGAAGATGTTCTACAGGATGTCTTCTATGAACTGATCGAAGCCTACCGGATGATGAAGCCGGTGGAGCAGGTGACGGCCTGGCTGTATCGGGTGGCGCGCAATCGCATTACGGATCTGTTTCGCAGGCAGAAGGCCGTATCGTTGAACGACCCTGTTGCTGACGGCGACGAATCTTTGGCCTTTGAGGACTTGCTGCCAACACCCGATGCCGGACCGGATGCGATCTATGCCCGCAACCTGCTGCTGGAGGCTCTCGAAGAGGCAATCGACGAGCTTCCCGCGAATCAGCGTGACGTGTTCGTGGCGCACGAATTGCAGGGACGCAGCTTCAAGGAGTTGTCGGAAGAGACGGGCGTGAGTGTGAACACTCTGCTTTCGCGGAAGCGCTATGCCGTGCTGCATCTGCGGCAGCGACTGCAGGAAATGGACGAAAGATTTGGAACGAAGTGAGGTGCGAGCGATGAAGGCATGGAAGATTTTGAAGATTCTGGTGATGGTTGTGCTGATATGCACAGTCGCCGGGTTTGTGGTGATGCACCTATGGAACTGGCTTATGCCCAGCATCTTTGGGCTGCGGGCGATTACCTTCGCCCAGGCCATTGGACTGTTGATTCTCAGCAAGCTGTTGCTGGGTGGGTTCCATCGGCATTCAGGTGGCCGCAACGGATGGAAGCGGCACATGAAGGATCGCTGGGAGAAGATGACGCCCGAGGATCGCGAGCGGTTTCGCTCTGGCATGCGTGGGCGCGATTGGTGCCGGTTTGACAGCTCGGATGTGACGGGTGCGGAACAAAGTGCGCGTTAGGCGCGTAAAGGATCGTAATGATTGTGAGCAGCATGAAGCTGGAGTTTTCGGATGCCAGTTGGGCTTTGCCTAGCAGGCCGAGTGAAAGTGTACGACGGATATTCGATCGCGTGGTTGGACGCGATGAGGTAAGGGCTATGGAGAATGTAGTGGAGCGGATGTCGTTAGCAGAGTTGTTGTATTACGTGCTGTTGGGTGAGGGCGCGTAGTTCCTGGGAGTAGCAGCGGCCTTTAGGCCGCGGAAACAGAGCAAATATTTCCTGGGCTGAAGAGGGTGCTGAAAAAGTCTCTAGGTTTTAAACAGGGTGATTTGGTAGGAAGGAGTCATGCGTGGAGACGAGCAGTGTCAGGAAGAGATGTTCAGCTACAGGAGCCTGAGTCAGCGAGTGCCGTTGGATCATCCATTGCGGCGAGTGCGAGCGATGGCCGATGAGGTGATGGGGAGCCTGGAGACGCGATTTGAGGGAATGTATTCGCGGATGGGGCGTCCGTCTGTTCCGCCGGAGCAGCTGTTGCGAGCGCTTCTTTTGCAGATGCTGTACTCGGTGCGCAGCGAGCGGATGCTGGTGGAGCAGCTGGAGTACAACCTGTTGTTCCGCTGGTTCGTGGGTCTGGGCATGAACGACCGCGTGTGGGACGCAACCAGCTTCACCAAGAACCGGGAGCGGTTGTTGTCGGGTGAAGTGGCACAGGTGTTCTTCTCTGCGGTGGTGGCGTCGGCGCGGCAGCTGCGGATGTTGTCCGATGAGCACTTCACGGTGGACGGCACGCTGATCGAGGCGTGGGCTTCGGAGAAGAGCTATCAGCCCAAGGCTGGACCTCGGCCGCCGAAGGGGAAGGGCTCAGGCCATGGTGGCAGCGTGTTGAAGTCTGACACCCACGAGTCGAAGACCGATCCGGAGGCGCGGCTGTATCGCAAGGGTATGGGGATGGGCTACCGTCTGCGGCACATGGCGCATGTGGTGAGCGAGAACGAGCATGGGCTGGTGGTGGCCACCGAGGTCACAACCTGTTCTCCCGCCCAGGAGCGGGTGGCCGCTGTGCGGATGATGCGGCGGCTGAAGCAGACGATGAAGCCGAAGATCGTGGCTGCCGACAAGGGCTACCACGAGCAGGACTTCGTAGGCGCGATGCGACAGATGGGAGTGGAGGCTCATGTGCCGAGATACAGGTGCAAACGGCCTTGCCTGGTCGATCCAGCGCTCTATGAACAACCTGAGTACGCCGTGAGCCAGAAGAAGCGGAAGTGGGTGGAGCGCTTCTTCGCATGGCTCAAGACCACCGCGAACCTGAGCAAGACGCGCCACCGAGGTCACCGCAAGCTGCACTGGAACTTCACCCTCGCCGCTGCCGCTTACAACCTCGTACGCATGGCCAATCTCACCGCGGTCAGCTGAGCTCCAACCGCACCAAACACCGCTCTCGAAAACACCCAAGCGGCAAACTCAGCAAAAATAACCCTCAAATCCTCAACCCCAAAAAGCCGTCAGCCATCTTCGATAAAGAAAAAGCCACTTCTTCAGCACCCTCTAAAGCCCCGGGCTTTTCGCCACTATAGGCAAGAGTCCCAGGGCTAAAGCCCTTTCTGGTTGGACCTTGTTTCCGCGGCCTAAAGGCCGCTGCTACTCCGAAGAGCAACAACAAAGGCAATACCCGCTACAGATACCAAGGGATATTGATCACCATGATCCGCTGATTGCCACGAAGGAGTAGCAGCAGCTTGAGCAGTTGCGAGCGCTGGTTGTGGAGGGGTGTCTGCCACCAGTTCTTGACGACCAGTTCAGGAATCAGGACGGCGATCTGGCGTTCCGGGTGGTTGCGCTCGAGCTGGAGAATGTGGTCGACCAGCGGAAGCAGGACGAAGCGGTAAGGCGATTCGACGAAGACGAGTTCGGGGACGATGTGTCCGGCGCTGCGAAGCGGAAGAGCGACATCGCGCTCCCACAGTTCGGCGACCTGCTCGCGGCAGTCCTCGGCATCGACATGCACGGCCTCAACGTGGTCGCTTAGTTTCAGGGCAAAGCGCAGGCCCTTTTCAGAGATGCGGGTCCAGCCATCGAGCGGAAGAACGACGAACGGATGGGCAAGGTTGTCGATATTGAGCGGCCTATCGATGGCGATCTCGCTGCGGACGCTGCTGTAATGGCGCTTGATGGAGACCATCAGCAGGATGAGCGCGGGGACGAGTAAGGCCGTGATCCATGCGCCATCCTTGAACTTGGCCACCAGTACCACGATGAGCGTGATGCCGGTGGCGAAGGCCCCGATGCCGTTTACGATCATGCGGTGGAGGTGATTGCCGGGCTGACGCTTCCAGTGGACGACCATGCCGGCCTGCGAGAGTGTGAAGGCCAGGAACGCACCGATGGCGAAGAGCGGAATGAGGCGGTCGGTGACACCTCCGAAGACGATCAGCAAGGCGGCGGTAAAGCCGACCAGCGCGACGATGCCGTGGGAGTAGAGCAGGCGGCGGCCCCGGATCTGGAAGACGTGCGGAAGATAGTCGCGCTGGGCGATGGCGCGGGTGAGGCGAGGGAAGTCGGCGAAGGAGGTGTTGGCCGAGAGCGCCAGCACGGCGAGAATGGAGCCGATGCTGACGTAGTAGAACCAGCCTCGTCCCATGACGGCGGATATGAGTTGCGAAAGAATGCTTTGGTAGCCTGCGCCAGTAGGATCGGTAGCGCCGATGTTGTAAGCGCGGCAGAGAAGAGCGATGCCTGCGAGGAAGATCATCAGCAGAACGATGATGATGGTCAGGGTGCGCTTTGCATTTTTCTGGATGGGCTCGCGAAAGGCGACGACGCCGTTGGAGACGGCCTCGACGCCGGTCATGGCGGTGCAGCCGCTGGCGAAGACCTTGAGGATGAGCCAGAGCGAGATCATCGAGGTAGCTGCAGGAAGGTGTGGCGGCACGATGACCGGCACGGGGTGGCCGTGGGCCGTGATCGCACGGAACGCGCCCACGCCGATGACCAGCAAAAGAGTCCCGAGGAAGAGATAGGTGGGGATGAGGAAAGCTGCTCCGGCGTCCTTAGTGCCGCGCATGTTGATGAGCGTGAGCAGGGCAAGGATGACGAGGCAGAGAGCGAGCGTGTGGGGCTGGAGTTTGGGGAAGGCCGAGACCAGCGCGCCGACTCCGGCGGAGATGCCGACCGCCGCGTTGAGGATGTAGTCGATCATCAGCGCCGCAGCGGCGAACAGGCCGGCCGTTTCGCCCAGGTTTTCAGAGGCCACGGTATAGCTGCCACCACCGTGGGGATACGCATCGATCGTTTGGCAGTAGGAGAAGAAGACGATGGCCAGCAACGCGATGATGGCGAGGCTGATCGGAACGATGTGGGCGATGCCCGCCATGCCGAGCGGGATGAGCAAAGTGAGTGCGGCCTCAGGGCCATAGGCGGCGGAACTGAGGGCATCCAGGCCGAAGACAGGGATGCCGGCAATAGGGCCGATACACTCAGCGCGCTCCTCAGAAGAGGCGAGAGGTTTGCCCATCAGGAAACCTAAAAACGACATCTACCACCCCGCCAGACCAGGATGCGGCTACGTTCGATCCGCACCCAAGAATAGTGGAGCGGGGGTCAAGAAGCTATAAAGATTGGTGGTGGCGATTAGTGACGCGGCAGCGATGAAAGGTGCTTTTGTTTTTCTAGTTGTCATTCCCGCAGGGAATCTGCTTCTTGCTCGCTGCCGCAAATGCCGTACCGGGGCCATCTGTAAGCAGATTCCCTGCGGGAATGACAACCAGAAAAACAACGGCAAAAAACAAAAATGCCGTCACTTTTTGACCTAATCGGCGGCACTACCCGGTTTACGTGAACAAGAACTCTTTCGTACGAAGCTCCTTGACCGTATCGCGCAGCTTGGCCGCTTTCTCGAACTCGAACTTCTTTGCCGCTTCGCGCATCTCGGTTTCGAGCTTGGAGATGTAGGTGTCGAGTTCGGCCTGATTGGCGATGTCGGGCATGCCGGTCTGGTCTTCTTCGGTGAGGTCGGCATAGTCGGCCTTGAGTACAGTTGCCAGCGAGTCGTTGATGGCGCGGATGACAGTCTGCGGCGTGATGCCGTGCTCCTCGTTATAGGCCTCCTGCTTTTCGCGGCGGCGGTCGGTCTCGTCGATGGCGCGGCGCATGGAGTCGGTCATCTTGTCTGCGTACAAAATCGCACGACCTTCAAGATGCCGCGCAGCACGTCCGATGGTCTGGATCAATGAACCTTGCGAGCGGAGGAAGCCTTCCTTGTCTGCATCCAATATGGCGACAAGCGACACCTCTGGTAGATCCAAGCCTTCGCGCAGTAGGTTGATGCCGATAAGCACGTCGTACTCACCTTTGCGCAAATCACGCAGCAGCTTGATGCGTTCGAGTGTCTCGATCTCGGAGTGCATGTAGCGGCAGCGCACGCCGACTTCGGTGTAGTAGTTGGCGAGGTCTTCGGCCATGCGTTTGGTGAGCGTGGTAACGAGCACGCGCTGGTTGTTCGCTGCGCGGTCACGAATCTCTGCCAGCAGATCGTCGATCTGTCCTTTGACGGGACGAATCTCAATCTGAGGATCGACAAGGCCCGTGGGTCGAATGATCTGTTCCACGACAACACCGGCGGACTTGGTCAACTCATACGGGCCGGGAGTGGCGGAGACATAGACAATCTGTCCGGTGCGAGTCTCGAACTCCTCAAAGCGCAGGGGACGATTATCCATCGCAGAGGGCAGGCGGAAGCCGTAGTCGACGAGGTTCTGCTTGCGCGAGCGGTCGCCGTGCCACATGCCGTGAAGCTGTGGCACCGTGACGTGCGACTCGTCGATGAAGATCAGGAAGTCGCGAGGGAAGTAGTCGAGCAGCGTCGGCGGCGGCTCGCCCGGAAGCCGCCCGGAGAAGTGCCGCGAGTAGTTCTCAATGCCGTGGCAGAAGCCGACGGACTTGATCATCTCCAGATCGAAGCGTGTGCGCTGGTGGATTCGCTGCGACTCGACCAGGCGGCCCTCTTTTTCGAGTTGCGCCTCCCAGTCCGCGAGCTCCGCGAGGATATTGGTGACGGCTGTGTTCTTGCGCTCCGGGGCGACGACGTAGTGTGACTTGGGATAGATGGGCAGTCGCGAGTACTTCTGCCGGACCGTACCGAAGAGGGGGTCGATTTGGGAGAGACTGTCGATCTCATCGCCGAAGAGCTCGATACGGAAGGCGTTCTCGTCGTAGGTCGGATAGACCTCGATCACATCTCCGCGCACCCGGAACGTTCCGCGGCGGAAGTCGACGTCGTTGCGTTCGTAGAGGATCTCGACCAGGCGACGTGTGATGTCCTGGCGTTTGATCTTCTGGCCCTTTTCGAGCAGCAGCAGCATGCCGTAGTAGGCCTCCGGCGAGCCGAGGCCGTAGATGCACGAGACCGAGCTGACGATGATCGCATCGCGGCGCTCGAAGAGGCTGCGCGTGGCCGAGAGCCGCAGCTTGTCGAGCTCGTCGTTGATCGTCGACTCCTTCTCGATGTACAGATCTCCGGCGGGGATGTAGGCCTCAGGCTGGTAGTAGTCGTAATAGGAGACGAAGTACTCGACGGCGTTGTTGGGGAAGAACTGTTTGAACTCGTGGTAGAGCTGCGCGGCGAGCGTCTTGTTGTGCGCGAGGATGAGCGCCGGACGGTTCAGCTCCTGGATGACCTTGGCCATGGTGAAGGTCTTGCCCGAGCCCGTGACTCCGAGGAGCACCTGGTCTTTTTCTCCGGCGTTGAGGCCGCTTACCAGTTCGGAGATCGCCCTCGGTTGGTCGCCCTGCGGCTTGTAGTCGGTTACGAGCTGGAAGTCCATCCCTGTAGGATAAGGCAAGGGGGTGACGAAAGATGTCAGTAGAGAAAACCGAACTATGGCTCGTGCGGCACGGCGAAACCGAGTGGAGCCTGGATGGCAGGCATACCAGCTGGACGGACATACCCTTGACCGATCACGGACGCCAGCGCGCCGTTGAGCTGAAAGAGTTTCTGGCGGGTAAGAAGTTTGCGGCCGTGTTTGTCAGCCCTCGGCAGCGGGCGCGCGAGACCTGCGAAATTGCCGGCTACGGCGATGTGGCCGTGATCGAAGACGGCCTGCAGGAGTGGAACTACGGCGAGAGCGAAGGCAAGACCACGGCCCAGATGCGTGCCCTCCATGGGCCGACCTGGAGCGTTTGGACTGATCCGATCATTGGTGGAGAATCGGTTGAAGCGGTTGGCGACCGGGCCGATGGCGTGATTGCCAAGTCCCTGGCGGCCGCACCGGAGGGAGGCGCCGTGGCGCTGTTTGCCCATGCCCATATTTTGCGGATTCTGGCCGCGCGATGGATTGGCCTGCCTGCTGTTGGCGGCAAGCTGTTCGCGCTGGGGACGGGTAGCGTCAGCGTATTAGGGCACGAGCGCGAGACGCGTGTGATTTCGAAGTGGAACCGTGGATTTGAGAACGAGTAAATGTCAGCTACGAACGATCCGATCATCCGTCTAGAGCATGTCAATGTGGCTCGGGGAAACAACATTGTGCTGCACGATCTCAGTCTTACGGTGCGTGCAGGAGAGCATCTCGCCATCCTGGGGCCGAATGGCTGTGGCAAGTCCACGCTGCTGAAGACAGTGACCTGTGAGCTTTATCCCATCGTCAGACCGGAGACACGTGTAAACATCATGGGTCGCCTGCGCTGGGATCTCACGGAGCTGAAGCGGCGTATGGGCGTTGTTGCCGCCGAGCTTCCGGGAAGACAGACGCTTACAACCACTGGCTTCGATGCGATTCTTACCGGCTTTTTCTCCAGCTCCACGTTATGGCCCAACCTCCATGTGACGGATGCCATGCGGGAGCGCGCGGAGGTGATCCTGCAACAGGTAGGGGCGGAGAACCTGCGCGAGAAGCCTGTTGGAGAGATGTCGGCAGGGCAGCAGCGGCGCATCATGATCGGCAGGGCGATGGCCGGCACCCGTGGCGAGGTCCAGATGCTGCTGCTGGATGAGCCTTCGAACGCGCTGGACCTCGCGGCCCAGCGAGACCTTCGCGAGATGCTGCGCAAGCTGGCCCAGCAGGGTGTCGCAATTCTGCTGATCACGCATCACATCGCGGACATTCTGCCGGAGATCGATCGCATTGTGATGATGCGCGATGGGCGCATCGTTGCCGACGGTACGAAGAGTGAGTTGCTCACCCCAGGACGGCTTAGTGAGCTGTTCGGTGGCGACATTCAGATGACCGAACGCGATGGGTATTGGAACGCCTGGTAGAGGCTGCTGCAAGCCCAATGCGTTCTTACCCATAGGCAGGAGTAATTTCTCCATATGTGTGAGGTCTCCTGCCTTTCTTTCCAATTTCTCCCCCAATACTGTCATTTCGACCGACCAACGGGAGCGGAGAAACCCCTTGATGCAGAGCGTGATGCAAATGTTTGTGGCGCGCTTTGCGTCTAGAAACCCCTGTATTTAAATGCCTCCAAGGGCACGCTTGTCTACTGCAAGAACAGCTTTGTGGCTGACGGCAGGCGATAGGATGACGGGTGTCTTTGACTTCTTTGTCGGTACGGGAATCCGTGAATACAGGGGTTTCTCCGCTCCCGTTGGTCGGTCGAAATGACAGATTTTTGGGGAAAGAACGGCTGTTATGAGGGCGGCTTCATTGCCAGACGGTTGTAGGGCTAGCTTGCGCTGTCGCTTCGCAAAGAGCTCATCCGTCCACCCCGGAAAAGCAAAAAAGGAGAGCAATTTCCTCTCCCCACTATTAAGGTATAGCGCACCAGGGGGCTTGCGGCAAGCCCCGGATCATGCCGTAGAGTCGGACCTTCAGGAATGGGAGGAACGGCATGAGTGTGTTGTTGACGAAGCAGGAACATGAGGTCGTGATTGCTGGCGGTGGTCCGACGGGACTGATGCTGGCGGGAGAGCTTGCATTGGCGGGCATCGACGTCGCCATCGTCGAGCGGCGCCCCAACCAGGAGCTTGCCGGTTCGCGTGCTGGCGGTCTGAGCTCACGCACTCTCGAGGTTTTCGATCAGCGCGGAATCGTGGACCGGTTCCTCGCGGAAGGACAAATAGCCCAGGTCACGGGATTCGCGGTTACGCGTTTAGACATCAGCGATTTTCCGACCCGGCACAACTACGGGCTGGCGCTGAGGCAGAAGCATATTGAGCGCATTCTCACTGGGTGGGTCAGCGAACTGGAGGTGCCGATCTATCGCAGCCGTGAGCTAACCTCTTTCGCGCAGGACGACACTGGTGTCACTGTCGAACTGTCCGATGGTGCGTCGCTGCGGGCAAGCTATCTCGTCGGGTGCGATGGCGGCCGCAGTCTGGTCCGCAAAGCTGCTGGCATTGAGTTTCCAGGATGGGATGCGACGACCAGCAGCATTCTTGCCGAGGCCGAGATGACGGAGGAGCCGCCATTAGGCGTCCATCGAACAGCACTTGGTACCCATGCCTTTGGCAGGGAGAAGTACGAAATTCGCGACGGCAAGATCATCTTTGCCAAGGAAGGTCCCATAGGCATCATGGTGACTGAAAAGAATGTCGGCGCCACGACCGAGCCCACGCTGAGCGATCTCAGCGAAGCTCTCGTCGCCGCCTGTGGAACAGATTACGGAATCCATCATCTAACTTGGATTTCCAGGTTCACCGACATGTCGCGGCAGGCGGCGGCCTATCGCAAGGGCCGGGTTTTCCTGGCTGGAGATGCCGCGCATATGCATTCTCCCGTGGGCGGACAAGGCCTCAATACGGGTGTGCAGGATGCCGTGAATCTGGGTTGGAAGTTGGCCCAGGTGGTGAAGGGAACATCGCCTGAAGGCTTGCTCGATACGTATCACTTAGAGCGGCATCCGGTTGCGGCCCGCGTGTTGCGCACGACAATGGCCCAGGTCGCCTTGCAACGTACGGATGATCGCACTGAACCCTTGCGTGAAATCGTATTGGAGCTCCTTGGCATGGAGGAGCCTCGCAAACGGATCGCTGCCGAGATGTCCGGTCTGGGCATTAATTACGACCTCGGTGCGGGACATCCGCTGCTCGGACGCCGCATGCCCGATCTCGACCTGGTCACAGTTGACGGCCCGTTGCGCGTCTTCACCTTGCTCCACGGTGCCCGGCCGGTGCTGCTCAATTTCGGCAAGCCCGGTGACTTGGACATCGCTGCGTGGGGAGATCGGGTTCCGTTGGTCCACGCCAGATACGCGGGTACATGGGAGCTTCCGGCACTTGGTCCGGTCGCTGCTCCTGCTGCGGTGCTGATTCGTCCTGACGGCTATGTTGCCTGGGTTGGAGAGGGAACCCAGCAGGGGCTCGCCGAGGCTCTAACCATTTGGTTTGGACCACCTGCTGCGGCGTAGCGAGCGGTTTCCAGGATCGTCCTCCAGACTTGTCTCAGAGACAACAGAGACAGGTCTGGGGACGCGGTGTTCCTGAGTTATCGTCCAGTGCCTGTCGATGTCAGTTGCAGCGTGACTAATTCAGGTCGCTGCAGTTTGCTCGGGCCGAGCACGGCAACCTTCGGCAAGGGGCCACGCACCATCGCGACTTCGTCGCAGGCATAGAGGCGTGGACAGGTCTGGCAGTCCTTGTAGATCTTGTCCGGCATCGCCGTACGGTCGGCCACGCGGAAGCCGTAGTGATCGAAGAACTCCGGAATGCGCGTGAACAGGCAGACCGACATCACTTCGTGATCCGCGGCCTCTTCGATCAGCGCCTTGAGAAGAAGCCCACCTGCTCCGAGGCCTTTGGCCTCAGGTTTCACCACGATGGAGCGTACTTCGGCGAGATGCGGCCCGTAAAGATGCAGCGCGCCACAGCCGAGGAACTCGGTGCCTTCTTCACCGTCGCGCTCGGCGATGGTGAAGTCGCGAATGTTCTCGCAGATCTCCGCGTAGCTGCGGCGCAGGAGTGTGCCGTCGCCGGAGAGCGAGTTCACGAGATCGAAGACGTTGCGAGCATCCTGTACATGCGCCTTGTGGACGCGAATCTCAGCCATGCGCAGCCTCCGCAGGAGGAAGAGCTGCTACACGCCGCTTGGCTTCGGAGAGCGCTTGCGCAACGCGCGAGGTTGCGGTGCCTCCGGTGACATCGTGGCAGTCAAGCGTGGCGCGCAGCGAGATGGCTGCATAGAAGTCTTCGGCGAAGTGCTCGCTGAGGGCCTGCAGCTCCGCGAGCGGCAGGGCGTTGAGCTCAAGGCCTTTGTCGAGCCCCAGACGTACGGCGTTGCCGATGATCTCGTGGGCCTTGCGAAAGGGCACTCCCTTGTTGGAGAGGTAGGTTGCTGCCGCCATTGCATTAAGATAGCCCGTCTGTGCGGCGGACTCCATGCGCTCGAAGCGAAACTTGAGCGAGCGGGTGAAGCCGGGCAGCACACTGAGCAGGCCGCGGAGCGTGTCGGCGACGTCGAAGATCTGCTCCTGGCCTTCCTGCAAGTCCTTGTTGTAGGCAAGGGGCAGTCCCTTGATGAGCGTGGCGAGCGAGGTCGCTGCGCCCAACAGTCGCGCGGACTTGCCGCGAGCTAGCTCAGTGAGATCGGGGTTCTTTTTCTGCGGCATCGCCGAGGAGCCAGTGGAGTACGCCTCAGGTAGATCGACGAAGCCGAACTCGGCGGTGGCGTAGAGCGTGAGCTCTTCCGCAAAGCGCGAGATGTGGATGCCGAGCGTCGACGCGGCCTGTGCGAAGTCGAGCATGAAGTCGCGGTCGCTGGTGGCGTCCATGCTGTTGGGCGTCGGAGCGGTGAAGCCGAGTGCCTTTGCGGCGATGCTGCGATCGAGTGCCAGCGTGGCACCGGCGACGGCGCCGGAGCCGAGTGGGCAGAAGTTCATGCGGGTGCGGGCATCGGTGAAGCGTGAGAAGTCGCGCTCAAGCATGCTGACGTAGGCCAGCAGCCAATGCGCTACGAGTACGGGCTCGGCGCGCTGGAGATGGGTGTAGCTCGGCATGACAGCGGTGCCGGAGGTTTCGGCAAGGGTGAGAAGAGCGGCAAGCCACGCCTGTAGTCCGGCGAGCGTCGCGTCGATGGCATCGCGCACGAACAGGCGCATGTCGGTGGCGATCTGCTCGTTGCGGCTGCGGCCGGTGTGGAGCTTGAGTGCGAGCCCGCCGACCTCGCGGGTGAGCTCGAGTTCCACGTAGTGGTGGATGTCCTCGGCCTGCGGGGCGCTGGCAACGATGGCCGCACCAACCTGCTGGGTCGAGGTCTCGTAGTCGGGTTCGCCGGAGGTGGCGGAGATGCGGTGGGCCCAGTTGGAGGTGCGCAGGCCTACGGCTTCCAGGCCGCGCAGCATCTTTTCGAGCTCTTCCGGCGTGAGGATGCTGGCTGCTGCGATGGTGTGCGCGTGCGCCTGGCTTGCAGCTACTTCTTGCGGGAGCAGGCGCCAGTCGAAAGGGAAGCTGCGCTGCCACTGTTCGAAGGTGCGGTCGAGTGGTTCGCGGAAGCGGCCGGACCACATCTTGGGGGATTCGTTAGACATTCTTCCTCGGTTCTACAAAATACAAGAAACTTTGAACGCGGAATACGCGAAGGTTAAGCGTAGCAGTAAGACTGCTGGACGATGCATGGTGCATCCGGTTTATGCGTCGGTGGCGAGCCATTGGAATTTGAGCATGATGCCGGCGTTTTCGGCGGTGACCGTGCAAACGAGGTCGAAGCCGGAGGGAGTGATATTTTCCGCTTCGGCGCCGAACGAGAGGCTCTCCTGCCGTGTATAGATCCCTGCGATGCCGACGGAGACTACTGGAGTCGAGTTAAAAGGCTGCGGGAACGTGATGGGCAAGTGCACTGACTTGCGGCTGGTGAGTTCGCTCCAACGGAAGTGGAGCGCTTCCTTGACTGAAACGTCCGTGAAGTTGATCGATTTTGTGCCAGTCTGGGTCATGTTTGGTTAAGAAGACAGGCCGGGATTAAAGCCACAGTTTTAACTTTGTGAGACCCGAAGCTTCAAACGATCGGTGATGCATTTATTCCTTGTCGCTCCCGTTGTTTAGTTGTGGCATCTCCGAACCCTTGCTTAGCGTGAGCAGTCCGCTCTGAGCATAGGTCAGCAACTTCGCGCGGGTATCGGTGATGTCGAGATTACGCATGGTGAGTTGGCCAATACGGTCGCGTGGGCTGAAGGTAGATTCGCCCTTCTCCATGGTGAGGCGCTCGGGCTTGAAGGTGAGATTCGGCGAATCGGTGTTGAGGATCGAGTAGTCGTTCCCGCGGCGCAGCTCCAGGGTGACTGTCCCGGTGACGGGCTTGGCGACCCAGCGCTGTGCGGCTTCGCGCAGCATGATGGCCTGGGGGTCGAACCAGCGGCCCTGGTAGAGAAGACGGCCCAGCTTGCGGCCGCTGTCGCGGTACTGCTCGATGGTGTCTTCGTTGTGGATGCCGGTGATGAGGCGCTCGTAGGCGATGAACAAAAGCGCAAGACCGGGTGACTCGTAGATGCCGCGACTCTTGGCCTCGATGATGCGGTTCTCGATCTGGTCGCTCATGCCGAGGCCGTGGCGTCCGCCGATGCTGTTGGCTTCGAGCAGTAGGGCTACAGGATCTGCATAGTCCTTGCCGTTGAGGGCGACCGGGAAGCCTTCTTCGAAGCGGACGGTGATCTCTTCGCGCTTGATCTCAACGTCGTCGCGCCAGAAGGCGCTACCCATAATGGGAACAACGATCTTCATGCTGCTGGTGAGCAGTTCGAGGTCCTTGGCTTCGTGAGTTGCGCCCAGGATGTTGGAGTCGGTCGAATAGGCCTTCTCGGAGGACATCTTGTAGCTGAAGCCGGACTTCTGCATGAATGCCGACATTTCGGCACGGCCCCCGAGTTCGTCGATGAAGGCGTCGTCGAGCCACGGCTTGTAGACCTTGAGGTCGGGGTTGACGAGCAGACCGTAGCGATAGAAGCGCTCGATGTCGTTGCCTTTGAACGTCGAGCCATCGCCCCAGATGTTGACGTCGTCTTCCTTCATGGCGGTCACCAGCATCGTTCCGGTGACGGCGCGGCCGATCGGGGTCGTGTTGAAGTAGGTGACGCCAGCGGTGGTGATGTGGAACGCACCGGACTGCAGCGCAGCGATGCCTTCGCGAACCAGCGGGCCGCGGCAGTCGATCAGGCGCGCCTTTTCAGCGCCATACTCCAGCGCCTTGCGTGGGATCTCGTCATAGTCGGCTTCGTCAGGCTGGCCGAGGTTGGCGGTGTAGGCGTAGGGCAGAGCCCCCTTCTGCTTCATCCAGTGCAGCGCGGCGCTGGTGTCCAGCCCGCCGGAGAAGGCAATACCAACCTTCTGGCCGACGGGGACTGTTTCGAGAATTACAGACATAAATAATCTTTCCTGGCAGGCTGCGTTTAGCGTTTGCTGCGGGCCTGCAGGCCGCCGCGATTGCGATGAGAGGGAATGCGCTTGGCGCCGCCGAGCAGCATCAGGATGATGGCCTTCTGCGCGTGCAGGCGGTTTTCCGCCTGGTCGAAGACGATCGACTGCGAACCGTCGAGTACAACATCCGTGACTTCGGCTCCGCGGTGCGCGGGTAGGCAGTGCATGAAGACTGCCGACGGCTGCGCGAGCGCCATCAGCGCCTCGTTGACCTGGAAGGGCTTGAAGATGGGCGCACGCTTGGTGGCTTCATGCTCCTGCCCCATGCTGGTGCAGACATCGGTATAGATAGCGTCGGCGCCGGTTGCGGCTTTGATGGGATCGTGGGTGAGTGTAAGCGAGCCGCCGGTGTGCTCGGCGATCTCGATGGTCTTGTGGATGATCTCCAGCTTGGGGCCAAAGTTTTTCGGAGTCGCAATGGTGCAGTGTGCTCCGAGCAGTGCCGCCGTCAGCATCAGCGAGTGGCAGACGTTGTTGCCGTCGCCGACGTAGGTGAACTTGAGCCCTACGACCGAACCGAAGCGCTCTTCGAGAGTCATGAAGTCCGCGATGGCCTGACAGGGATGCTCGAGGTCCGAAAGGGCATTGATGACGGGGACTTTGGCGTTCGCCGCCATTTCGGTGACCGTGTCGTGAGAGTACGTGCGCAGGACGATCACATTCATCCAGCGCTCGAGGTTGCGTGCCACGTCCGGAATGGACTCGCGCTCCCCAAGCGGCGAGCTTACCTGGTCGACGAACACTGCATTGCCGCCGAGAGTGTTTATCGCTGCTTCAAAGGTCAGCCGCGTACGCAGCGAGGCCTTCTCGAAGAGCAGCACCATCTGCTTGGCGTCCAGCGCATGGCGGAAGTCTTCCGGCTGAGTCTTCACGGCATGCGCCAGCTCCATGATGGCTGCCATCTCCTGCACGGAGAGGTCGGCGATAGAGCAGAGATCGCGGCCCGAGAGTCCCTTCGCGGTTTCGGTGAAGGCGCTGTCGGACTGAATGCCGAGAGTGGGGGTTGGCTTGGGGACGTCGGTGATGTTCTTCGAATTCATGGCGATAGTCTGGCCTTCTGTTGTTTCCACTGTTTGGTTATCTACTTTTTCAAGTAATTGGTTATCCATTTACGACCTCCCCTGCCAACGCGGCATTCGGCTTGCTTTGCAGCGTGAGTAGCTCGTCCAGCGCTGCGATGGCCTGGTCGACGTGCTCGCGCTGGAGGATAAAGGGTGGGAGAAAACGCAGCACGGTCTCATGTGTGCGGTTGAGGACGATGCGGCGGGCAAACATCCCGCTCAGGATCTCTTTCGCTAGATCGGCTGAGTCCAGTTCGATGCCGATCATCAGGCCACGTCCGCGAACTTCCTTAATAGCACTGTGCTTGTGTTGTAGCTCCTGCAGGCGCGAAAGGAAGTAGCCGCCTACCTCCTCGACATGGCTGAGCAGCTTCTGCTGTTTCATCGCGTCGATCACGGCAATAGCAACAGCGATAGCCAGCGGATTGCCGCCGAAGGTGGTGCCGTGCATTCCCGGAGTGATGGCGCGGCCTGCCTCTTCGGTGCAAAGCATCGCGCCGACGGGCACTCCGCCACCGAGAGGCTTAGCCAGCGTTGTGACATCGGGATGAATGCCGTAGTGCTGATACGCGCACCATTTGCCAGTGCGGCCCATGCCGCTCTGAATCTCGTCGAGCAGCAGCAATGCTCCGGTGGAGTCGCAAAGCTCACGCGCCGCAGCGAGGAACTCCGGCGAGACGGGGTTGATGCCGCCCTCACCCTGAATGACTTCGATCGCAATGGCGCAGACATCGCTGGAGAACGCAGCACGAAGAGCGGCGACGTCATCGAAAGGAACGAACTCTACATCAGGCATTACCGGAGCGAACGGCGAACGGTACTTCTCTTTGTGCGTCGTAGCGACCGAGCCCATGGTGCGGCCGTGGAAGCTGTGCTCGAGCGCCAGGAATTTAGTGCCAATCGTCTTGCCTTCAGAACGCAGCAGGCCTGCATGAGCGCGGGCGAGCTTCAGCGCCGCCTCCCAGGCCTCGGTACCGCTGTTGCAGAAGAACACTCGGTCCATTCCGGTGATCTCGGTCAGGCGCAGTGCAAGCTCGGGGGTGCCGCGATGGAAGAAGAGATTCGACGTGTGCAGAATCTGCCGGCTCTGCGTGGCGATGGCTTGCGTGATGGCCGGATGGTCGTAGCCCAGGGCGCAGACGCCGATGCCGCTCAGCAGGTCGAGATAATCGTTGCCCTGTTCGTCGCGCAGATAGACACCCTCACCGCTGATAAAGAGCAGTGGGTTGCGTTCGTACGTCTGCAGCAAAAGCTTCGACTCCGCTGCCTGTAGGTCTTTGAGCGAACTGCCTGTTGCGATGTTCATGCGACCATCACCTCCGTTCCGTGGTTCACGCGCGAGTTTAAAAGATCGGGAAGAACTTCAGCGCACTCTGCGGGAAGAATACGCACCCGTTTGACACCATGCGTTAACGCTTCCTTACAAGCGTTAAGTTTAGGCAACATGCCGCCGGAGACGACAGCCTGTTTTTCGAGCGCCGGAATCTCTTTGAGTGAAAGCCAGCGCAGAACGTTGCCATCTGCTCCTTTGACGCCTGGTACGTCGGTAAGGAAGACGAGTGCGTCAGCCTTTGTGGCGATGGCGCACGCCGCTGCCATCTCGTCGGCGTTGATGTTGTAGTACTCGCCGTCGAAACCAAGCGCTATAGATGAGATGACAGGAACGGCACCCATGGTCCAGATGGCGTCGAGCCATTTGGGGTCGGTAGAGGCAATCTCGCCCACAAAGCCGAGGTCCGGCTTGGTCTTTTTCTTGCGCGCGCGAAAGACATGGCCGTCGCCGCCGGTCAGGCCGACTGCCGACTGGCCGCACTGGTCAAGGGCCGCGACGAGTGACTTGTTTACGCGGCCGCCGAGTACCATCAGCGCGGCGTCGCGAGTCTCTGCATCGGTGATACGCAGGCCGGCGACGAACTCGCTCTTCTTACCCATCTGTGTGAGCAGCTTGGTGAGCTGCACACCGCCTCCGTGGACGAGCGCGACCTGGTGGCCGTCCGTTGCGAGGTTCGCAACGGCCTTAGCGCAGCTTTGCAGCAGCTCAGGTTTCTCAAGCGCTGCGCCGCCGAGCTTGACGACGAATTTCATAGAAGCCCCTTCATCCAATTCTTCATAAAAGACCTTCCGACTCATGCCATCCGGCCATAAGGTTCATGTTCTGCACGGCTTGTGAGGCCGCGCCTTTCAATAGGTTATCCAGACAGGAGATGACGATGAGACGCCGTCCGTCGGGTGCAAGTTGAAATCCAAGATCGCAGAAGTTATTGCGAACCACATGTTGGATCTGCGGCAGCATCGGCGAGCGGCGAACGCGGACCATCGGGCTGCTGATGTAGAACTCGTCGAAGCAGTCCTGAATGCGTTTGATGCTGCCCACTTCATTCAGGCGCACATAGATTGTGGACAGGATGCCGCGCGGGATCGGGAGCAGATGTGGCGTGAACTGAATCTGATCGTTCGTCAGGTCGAGCTGCTCCAGCATCTCTCCCATGTGGCGATGTCCAAAGACGGCGTAAGCCGAGAGGTTGTCCGCGGCATACATGAACTGGTTTGTCGCGGTCGGTCCTTTGCCCGCGCCGCTGACGCCGGACTTCGAGTCGCACACGATGCCGTAGTCGAGATCGACGAGGTTCGCCCGCAGCAGGGGAGCCAGCGCGAGGATGATCGAGGTCGCATAGCAGCCGGGGTTCGCGACCAGGCGGGCGTCTGCGATCGCAGGGCCGTGCAGCTCCGGTGAGCCGTAGATAGCCTCAGCCTGCAGCAATGCTGCGGTGGCGGGGTCGGAGTCTTCAAGCTTGTAGATGGCGCGGTTGCTTGACTCCTGCAAACGCCATGCGGCGCTGAGGTCGACGACCTTGATGCCGTGCGCGAGCGCGATAGGCGCCCACTCCCGCGCCTGTTCGTGCGGTGTGGCGAGGAAGAGCAGCTCGATACCTTCGCGCTGCAACTGGTCCCAGTCGAAAGGGGAGACGCTGAGGTTATCGGCGTTCAGCAGACTGGAGAGCTGCGGATGCAGGCTGGTCAACGCGACAGACAATCCCCCTGCTTCGTCCATGCGTCCGAGGAAGAGCGGGGGAGTGACGAGCAGACGAGGATGGGTGAGCAGCAGACGCGCGAGTTCGCCGCCGGCATATCCGCTGACGCCGGCCACCGCCGTGCGCAGCGTGTTGGCAATTTGCTTAGGCAATGTACGCCTCGATTCGGTTTTTCAAGATCTCTGCCTTACGAGCATCGGCGCAGATGATCAATACAGTGTTATCGCCGGCGATGGTCCCGACAACTTCGTCCCACTCTTCATAGTCCATCCCCGCGGCCACAGGCTGCGCGCCGCCAGTCGTCGTAAGGACGACCAGCAGGTTTTGCGCCTGGCGAACTTCGAGGCCGAAGTTCTGCAGAACGTCTCCCAGCATGGGAAGGTCGTCATCCTCGTCCCCGCCGTTATTGGGCAGAGCGTAGCCGCTGGGCCCCTTCATCAGCTTCATCTCGCGGATGTCGCGCGACAATGTCGCCTGCGTTACATGAATGCCTTTGCCGGCCAGTTTGCGCCGCAGCTCATCCTGGTTGGTGACAGAGGTCTTCACCAGGAGGTCTTTGATCGCGCTGTGCCGTTGGTTTTTCATGCAATATGCCTTCTTTTCCGCCGAATTTTTAAGCAGAGAAATGCGTGACCGGAAATCCGCCACGCACACTGCATAAAAATCCAAACACTATGTATAAATATACATAGGTCTCGCGTCAAGGCGCTACCCCGCGACGCACAAAATTACTTGTGGAGAAACTTCCAAACTTTCCTCTGGTGAGTTTACGGACGTATATTGAACTATGGCCTTAGTCTTTTCAGAACGACAAGGGCGTGCTCCCAGCGAGCGCGTCCAAGAAGAGCAGTCTCCGCAAAGCTCCACCAGCATGGTGGCAAGCTCGCTGATTGATGCTCGTTTCGACCACGACTCCTGCGGTGTTGGCTTTGTTGCCTCTGCTCTTGGCAAGGCGGACCACAAGATTTTGCAGGACGCCCTGACTGCCTTGTCGCGCCTGGCGCATCGTGGCGCGGTGGCTGCAGATGGCGCAAGCAGTGATGGTATTGGACTTATGTCCGGCGTGCCGCGCGAGCTTTTGTTGAGTGCGACCGGCGTTGAGTTGAATGACTCCGCTCTGCTGGGTGTCGGCATGCTGTTCCTCCCGCCGGAAGAGACGCGGGCTGAGTCTGTCATCGAGAGCTGCCTGGCCTCGCAGGGCCTGGGCATATTGGCCTGGCGCGATGTTCCAACGCGTCCTGAAGTGCTGGGCGCGATCGCCCTGAGCACCATGCCGAAGATCCGTCAGGTGCTGGTTGCCGACGTTACAAGAGATGCGGACGCCGATCCCATGGAGCGCAGGCTCTATCTGGCACGCAAGCAGTTTGAGCGTGCCGTCGAACTGAACGAAGTGACCGGCTATGTCTGTTCGCTCTCCTCTACGACGCTGGTCTACAAGGCCATGTGCATGGGCCTTCTGCTGCCCGAGTTCTATCCCGATCTCGCTTCGCCAAAATACATTACGAACTTTGCTGTTTTTCATCAGCGTTATGCGACGAACACGCTGCCTACATGGCATCGTGCGCAACCCGGCCGCAAGCTGGGACACAACGGCGAGATCAATACCGTATGGGGCAACCGCGCCCGCATGGATGCCCGCGACTCCACATTGCCGGTAGAGTGCAAGCCGGTATTGACCAAGGACGGCACGGATTCCACGTCGCTGGACGAGACGATTGAACTGCTCTCGCAGAATGGACGCACCATCGCCGAGAGCGTGCGCATGTTGCTGCCGCCGGCGATCGTGAAGCGCGTGCATCCGTTCCTGAAGTACCACAATGATTGCGCCGAGCCGTGGGACGGACCAGCTGCGATCTCTTTCAGCGATGGCGTCGTCGTAGGCGCTGCGCTGGATCGCAATGGTCTGCGGCCTTGTCGATACGCAATCACGAGCGATGGGCTGTTGGTAGCGGGAAGTGAGGCTGGTCTGGTCGATCTCGATCCGGGGACGATCATCGAGAGCGGACGCCTTGGACCGGGCGAGATGATTGCCGTTGATATGGCGGAGCACAAGATTTACCACAACGAAGAGATGCTGGACGCGTTCGACGCCAAGGCGACTTACGCCCTACTGGTAGAAGACACGCCGCTCGAGCCGATCGAAGCGCCTGCGATAAGTGCTGATCTGGCCGGATTGCAGCGCGGTTTCGGATACACCAAAGAAGACGTCAACATGATCCTGAAGCCCATGGCTGGAACGGGCAAGGATGCCGTGTGGTCCATGGGCGACGACACGCCGCTGGCCTTCCTGGCACGCTCGCCGCGGCCGCTCTACGCGTTCTTCCGGCAGCGGTTTGCGCAGGTCACCAACCCTGCGATCGATCCTCTGCGCGAGGCGATCGTCGTCTCGCTGCACACTCGTCTCGGCCCCTGGCCGCACATGCTGGATAAGAACGCGCCGCTGCCGGGCATCTCGCTCAGCACGCCTTTCCTGTCGTTAGGCCAGGTTGCCGCCCTGCGTGCGGGCCAATATCCGCACCCTGAAGCTCTGCGGCTCAAAGAGCTCGCGTGCCTGTACTCTCCGGAGATCACTCTGGAGGAGGCGATCACTGACCTCACCGGGCAGGCTGTTGATCTTGTGCGTTCCGGGGCGAAGCTTCTTCTTCTGACCGACCGTGGCTCCAGCGCCAGCGCACTTCCCATTCCAATGGCGATGGCTACCGGCGCAGTGAACGAGGCGCTCGTCGTCGCTGGCCTGCGCACACTCTGCGGACTGGCGGTGGAGGCAGGGGACTGCCGAGACATCCATCACGCCGCGGTGCTGATCGGCTATGGCGCGGGCGTGGTCTGCCCGTGGCTGGCGCTTGAAACGGCGAAGAGCCTGCAGCCTGAAGGCGTCGACGGCGAAAAGATGATGCTGAAGGCGCTGGATGCGGGCCTTGCCAAGGTGATGTCCAAGATGGGCATCTCGGTGGTGGATAGCTACCGCAGCGCGCATCTATTCGACATCCTCGGATTGCACTTAAGCGTGGTCAATAGCTGCTTCCCCGGAACCCCTGCGCCGCTGTCGGGCATCGGTTTTGCTGAGCTGGATCGCCGCCTGCGTCTGACCTGGCTGCCTGCTGCGGAAGCGGCACCGGCTGCCGACCTGCCTGACTTTGGCTGGGTGCGCTTTCGCAAGGCCGATTCGGCCGAGCCGCACATGTGGCAGCCGCCTAACGTTAAGGCCCTGCAGACCGTTGTGGGCAGCGCTCGCGGCGTTGCGGCCAGCACTGATCCGGCCGGCGCGTTCGCGATCTTTAGCCGCAATGTGGACTCCGCCGAGGCAGCTACGCTGCGCGACCTGCTGGAGATTCGTCCCGCTGGGGCGGAGCTTACGCTCGACGAAGTCGAAGCTCCTGAGAGCCTCTGCAAACGCTTCATCGCAAGCGCCATGTCGCTAGGCTCGCTGAGCCCGGAGGCCCACCAGACCATCACCCAGGCGATGAACTCGCTGGGCGCTCGCTCGAATACGGGCGAGGGCGGGGAAGATCCCGCTGTCTATCGGCCGGCAGGAGCCGCTCCGCTCGGTGGCCCCGATGGCGGCGGCGCGATGCAGGCTGCTTCTTCCAATCACGGTGGCGGCGCAGCGGTCGCGGAGCTGGTAGCTGCTCCCGCCGTCCACGGCTCGCTGAACAACAAGATCAAACAGATCGCCTCCGGACGCTTTGGCGTTACGGCGGAGTATCTCGCGCACGCCGAAGAGATCGAGATCAAGGTGGCTCAGGGAGCCAAGCCCGGTGAGGGCGGACAGCTTCCAGGACACAAGGTCTCCGGGCTGATCGCACGGTTGCGTCACGCGCAGCCGGGAGTTTCGCTCATCTCGCCTCCACCGCATCACGACATCTACTCCATCGAAGACCTCGCGCAGCTTATCTATGATTTGAAGCGCGTTAGTCCGAAGGCTGCGGTCGGCGTCAAGCTGGTCTCGAGCTGTGGTGTGGGTACGGTGGCTGCGGGTGTTGCAAAGGCCTACGCGGACTACATCGTGATCGCCGGAAACACCGGCGGAACAGGTGCGGCGGCGTTGTCGAGCATCAAGTACGCGGGCAATCCGTGGGAGCTTGGGCTCGCCGAGGCGCAACAGTTGCTGCGCGCCAACGGCATGCGCGACCGCGTTCGCCTGCGCACCGATGGCGGCATCACCACGGCCCGCGATGTGCTGGTGGCGGCGTTGCTGGGGGCGGATGAGTACGCGTTCGGTACAGCTGTGCTGGTTGCACTGGGTTGCGATATGGCACGGCAGTGCCATCTGAACACCTGTCCTACGGGCATCGCGACGCAGAAGCCCGAGTTGCGCGCGAAGTTCCGCGGCAAGCCGGAGCACGTCGTTCAGTTCTTCCGCCAGCTCTCTGCGGACCTGCAGCGCCTGCTCGCGAAGTTCGGCCTGCCGAGCCTCGAAGCCGCCATTGGTCGCGTCGATCTGCTGGAGCAGGTACGGTTCGACGGCAACCTCGATCTCACGCCGATGCTCTCTACCGTAGGCGAAGGCCCCACGCGCTGGACGGGCGTACGCAATGTGCGGCCCGGCGAGGACCATCCTCTGGATGAGCCCTGGACGGCTCCCGCGATTGCAGCTGCAAGGGAGGGCAAGCCCTATTCGGTGAGCGCGACCATCTGCAATGAGCATCGTGCGGTTGGTGCAAGGCTTGCGGGTGAGCTGGCAGTCCTGCGGGCCAAAGGCGAACTCGACGAGGCGGACGTGACCTTTGAACTCGAAGGCACCGCAGGGCAGTCGTTCGGAGCGTTTGCTGCGACTGGCATGAAGCTCGTGCTCACAGGGCAGGCAAACGACTTCGTCGGCAAGGGACTCTCGGGTGGCGAGCTAGTGATGCGCGCCGTTGGCCGCGCCGCCGAACGCAGCGACGAGCACGTGTTGCTGGGCAACGTCGCACTCTACGGCGCCACAGCGGGCAAGCTGCTGGCTGCGGGCCGTGCGGGCGAGCGTTTTGCCGTGCGCAACTCCGGCGTGACGGCCGTCATCGAAGGCGTGGGTGACCATGCCTGCGAGTACATGACCGGCGGGCAGGTAGTGGTCCTCGGCGGAGTTGGCATTAACTTTGGCGCGGGCATGACCGGCGGCACGGCGTGGGTACTGGACGACGCGCAGACCATGATTAGCGACGTTCGCTATCACACGGAGTTCCTCGAAGCGCAGGAGTTCGGCCAGACCGAACCGGCGCAACAGGCCGCTCTGCGGACGCTGATCGAAGAGCATGTACAGCGTACGAAGAGCGTTCTGGGAGCGCGGCTGCTGCAGGATTGGGCAACAGCTTCCGCAAACTTCGTACTCTTTACCCCCAAGCCCCAGGCTTAAAGCAACAACTTTTAACGCAGAGGGCGCGGAGGTTTCGCGGTGGTCGCAACGGTATCCGTGGCGGCCTCCGCGAGACCTCCGCGCCCTCTGCGTTAAAGCTTTTCAGGGTTTCGATGGAACGGTTCGATACCATGGTGACGTGCGCGCTTTCTGGCCCGCCGAGAAAGAAGACCCATGTCCGAACCAAAACACGGCTTTGCCACACGCGCCATCCACGATGGACAGCAGCCCGATCCACTGACCGGCGCGGTCAACGTACCGATCTACCTGACCTCGACCTATCAGCAGGAGGCGATCGGCAAGAACAAGGGCCACGAGTACGCGCGGCTGACCAATCCCACGCGCGACGCCCTCGAAGAAAGCCTGTGCTCGCTCGAAGGCGGCACCTCGGCTCACTGTTTTGGCTCGGGTATGGCGGCGATCACGGCGCTCTGCACCATGATGAAGTCCGGCGATCACGTCGTCTGTTCGGACAACGTGTACGGCGGTACGTCGAGACTCTTCGACAAGATCCTTGTGCACTATGGCCTGACCTTCACCTACGTCGATACCAGCAACGCTGAGAATGTGCGTGCCGCGATCCGTCCTGAGACGAAGCTCGTCCACATAGAAACGCCGACCAATCCAATGATGTCCGTCACGGACATTCGCGCGGTGGCTGAGATATGCCACGCAAAGGGCGTTGAGTTGAGCGTCGACAATACCTTCCTGTCACCCTATCTGCAGCAGCCCATCGAGCTGGGTGCGGACATCGTGATGCACTCGACGACGAAGTTTCTCAACGGCCACTCGGACGGACTCGGCGGCGTGTTGGTCTGCACCAAGCCGGAGCATGCGGAGCGTTTCCGCTTTGTGCAGAAGTGCACCGGCGGAATCCTCTCTCCGTTTGATAGCTACCTGCTGCTGCGCGGCGTGAAGACGCTGGCCGTTCGCATGAAGCAGCACGACATCAGCGGCCGCGCCGTCGCGGAGTTCCTGGTCAAGAAGCTCGGCGCGGACAAGGTGTTCTATCCCGGCCTCGCGACGCATCCGCAGCATGAGTTGGCGAAGCGGCAGCAACGCGGTTTTGGCTCCATGCTGTCCTTCGAACTCGGCTCGCTGGAGAATGCCAATGCCTTTGCGACGCGGCTGAAGCTCTGCTACCTCGCCGAGTCGCTCGGTGGCGTCGAGACGCTGATATGCCATCCGGCAACGATGACGCATGCGGCGGTAGGTGCGGAGGGGCGTGCGAAGCTCGGCATCACCGACGGGCTGATGCGGATCTCGGTCGGCATCGAAGAGGTAGAGGACATCATCGCGGATCTGGAGCAGGCACTGGCAGCGTAAAAACTTTGACGCAAAGTACGCAAAGTGAGCCAAGTTTCGCCACGGCTGCCGTGGCGAAACTTGGCTCTTTTCTTTGCGCACTTTGCGTCAAGGCTCTTTGCTCGTAGCTGTCCAACCGTTCTTTACAGCGTCTCCTGAATCTGAAAAGCCTCAATGCGGTTGGCAAGCTCAGCTTTCGCCGTATCCAGTGCCGCCGTACGCGTCGCCAGCTCCTTCTGGCCCGAGGCAATAGCATCCTCGGTCTTGTTCAAATCGCCGACGAAGCGATCGCGTGAGCCTTTGTCGGCGTTTTGAAGCGCTGTGATGTTCGCCCGCTGGCGCTCCTCATCGTTGTGTAGCGCCGTGAGCTTCCCATTCGTCTGGTCGACGGCCGTCTGCGTGTCGGCCACCTGGCGGCGAGCCTCCAGGATCGGCTGCAGTGCCTGTTCCAGGGCCGGATTGTGGTCGGTAGAGTTCAGGATCATGGTGAGCTGATCGTCGTCCGAGTGTGTGAGGTGATATGCGGTGTATCCCTCATGTTTGCCGCCGACATGCAGACGCACGGTCTCTCCCGGCCCTGCCTCCACGCGGAAGCGATAGACGGTCGGCGTCGTCTCCGTGGGCTTGGGATCAGAGTCCAGCGTGAAGCCTTTGACGACCGGGTGTTCCAGCACAACCGTGCGCCGGTCGGCGGCCGAGTTGTGGATGACGTAGGTGATCTCGCTGACATCAGCGCGATGAATATTCAAAACACCCTTGGAAGCACTGATACGCGTGATGTGGTTGGAGTTCAGCTGGCTCTCCGTGGTCACATGCACGGCCTGGTCGGCGGCGTAGGAGAGCAGGCGCTTCTCCCCGGCATGGATCGGGTCGAGCAGACCTTCGCCTCCGAAGTTGCCGTTCTCGACGATCGAAAAGCTGCCTCGATCGAGCGTCAGTCCGCTCGTATTGGTGATCCAGAGCGCGCGTAGCGGCTGCGAGACGTTGTTGCCATTAGAGGAAACCAGCGTGACGCGGTCGGCATCGACCTTGGCTTGCAGGATGGGCACGAGCGCAGACTCGTTCTTGCGAATCGTGATGGGTTCGCTGAGCTTGTACTCGAAGAAGTCGTCAAAGGCGGCGGCCTTGGCCTGTGGCTCGACCGAGGCTTCGGCAGCTTCTTCATACGAAGGCGGCGGTGGTGCGGGCGGAGCAGCCGCTACAGCTCCAGCCATAATGCCGCCCGCTGCCCCACTTCCAAACCCACCAGCTATTCCCGCGGCAAGCATGGACCTTGTGGCCCTACGACCTTGCGATGGCAATGCCGTCACCTTGTCTTCTTCTATGCTGCTGTCGAAGGTCTGCGGCGTAAGCTGTGCCTCCTGCGCAATAGGGATCTCCGGACGCCGCGAGTAGATAGGATCGGACAGCGGTTGGATAAAGCTCTGCGGCGAACCTGCGATCAACGAGAGTTGCACGTTCACCCAATCGGTCCCGACGGTGTTGTCCACGACCGCCCAGCCTTGTAGGGTCGCGGTTTGCGTGGCGGCTGCGTTCGCGGAGTCCGTAAACAGGATGCGGTACGTCGACTTCCATATCGGAACTTCCGAGATGTAGCTCACATGCAGTTCGCGCGTTCCGGCGCCATGGTCGTCGAGTGTGAGGTGGCGAAGACCCTGCGAGCGATTGCCGGCGAGAAGCTCGAGATAGCGGCTGACGTCTTGATGCAGCGCCGTGTCGAGCAGGTGAACACTGCTGGTGGAGGTTAGTTCGACCGTGCGAACTTCGCCGCTGTCGGAGACAACGGTAAGGAAGTAGTGGTCGATGGAGGGTCGCGAATCATTGTCACCCTTTTCTGGAACGCTGCGAATCTCGATCGAAAGCAGCCGGCCTGTGATGGAAGTGCCGGCGGAACTCACTGCAATGCGAGCGCCACGAATCGCCGAGTAGAAATCGGCAGCGGTTGCGTCGGTGCCGAGCGCAAGTGGCAGGTTCTTGAGCTGCTGCTCCAAAGGCGTGGTTGAGTTATAGTCCGCGCCGGAGATGCGCCCGCCATTCAGGTCGATGGCGGTCAGCGATTGCAGCACGTCGTTGAGTTGGGTGGTGGTGAAGTTGATGGTGACCTCGGCATTGCCAGTCACGTGGCCCGTGTGCTCGAAGAACCCGACGCCGTTCTTGTACAGCGAAACATGGGTGACGGGCAGATCGATATTGTGTTCTGTAGCCGCCGAAGCTGCAGGAGGATGTGGGCTTGAGCTCTTCTGGGCGAAGACAAACGTTGAAAACAGCCCAAGTTGGAGTGCGAGGACGGTGCTAAGTGAGGACGCGCGCATGGGTTTCCTTTGCTGAAACATGCTGGAGCTGAAACTCCGCTGCTGATAGAACGAGGCCTCTGGGAGATCTTGCAATAAAAATCTTCAACTCAGGAAATAGACACCGCTGGCCGAAAATCGGACCGGGATCCAGGCAAAAACCTTTGGAGGCACGACTGTGGTAGGGTAGTGAGTTTTCTGAATGGAGGGTTTTTGTGGCGGTATCTGGGTTGGATTTTGGACTGAACGAAGAGCAGGTGCAACTTCGGCGTGAGGTGCGTGCGTTCGCGGAGCGCGAGATCGCGCCGCATGTCTCGGAGTGGGACGAGAAGAGCGAGTTCCCGCACGCGGTGGTGAAAAAGCTCGGTGAGATGGGCCTGATGGGCGTCATCTTCCCAGAGGAGTTCGGCGGCTCGGGCATGGGGTACGTGGAGTATGTGCTGGCGATCGAGGAGCTTTCGCGGGTCGATGGCAGCATCGGCATCATCGTGGCTTCGCACAACTCGCTATGCACCAACCACATCATGCTGGGTGGCAACGATGAACAGCGCAAACGCTGGGTGACCAAGCTCGCCAGCGGCGAGTGGCTCGGCGCCTGGGGGCTCACCGAGCCGGGTTCAGGCTCCGATGCGGGCGGCATGCGCACGACGGCCGTCAAGGTCGATGGCGGCTGGCTGCTGAACGGTTCGAAGACCTTCATCACCAACGGCACCTACGCCGACTGCGCGCTGGTGCTCGCGATTACCGACAAAGAGAAGGCGACGCACGGCGGCATCTCGGCGTTTCTTGTCGAGAAGGGAACCAAAGGCTTCCGTCCGGGAAAGAAAGAGAACAAGCTCGGCCTCCGCGCCAGCGACACGGCGGAGCTGATCTTCGAGAACTGCCTGATTCCCGAAGAGAACCTCGTTGGCAAGCTGGGTGAAGGCTTCAAGGATGCGATGCGTGTACTCGACGGCGGCCGCATCTCCATCGCCGCGCTCTCGCTGGGCATGGCACGTGGGGCTCTCGATGCCGCGACGAAGTATGCGCAGCAGCGCCGTCAGTTCGGCAAGGCCATCAGCGAGTTCCAGGCGATCCAGTTCAAGCTCGCGGACATGGCCACACAGCTCGACGCCGCATGGCTGTTGACCATGCGCGCCGCTCGGATCAAAGACGCCGGGCAGAAGGTAACCATGGAAGCCGCGATGGCCAAGCTCTACGCTAGTGAGGCCGCCTGCCGCATCTGCGACGAAGGCGTGCAGATTCACGGTGGCTACGGCTTCATCAAGGACTACCCGGCAGAGAAGTTCTATCGCGACGTGAAGCTTTGCACCATTGGCGAGGGAACCAGCGAGATTCAGCGTATCGTGATCGCCCGGGAGCTCTTGAAGGGGCGGTAGGCCTATTTCTTCAACGGTGTTCGGAGAAGCTGAGCCACCCCTACTTTGTCATCTCGACCGGAGGCGGCGTTCTTTGCCGCCGTAGTGGAGAGACCTACATGTTGCAGAGCGCGATGCAAATGTTCGTGGCGCGCTTTGCGTCAAGACCTGCAGCTTGCCTGGCGGGCAATCGTGCCTGCTCGGACAACCTGCAGGTCTCTCCGCTACGCATGACGATAAAACCATCATGCTCCGGTCGAGATGACAATATTTGGGTAGGTTGAGATGAAAGCGGTATCCTCACTGTGCGATGCACACTAAGGCAATCTATCCGGGCACCTTCGATCCTCTGACCAACGGCCACCTCGACCTGATCGCGCGCGGCGCCAAAATCGTCGACGAACTGGTTGTCGCGATCCTGCGCAACTCGGAAAAAGGGACGCCGCTCTTTACTGTTCCCGAGCGTGAAGAGATGATTCGCGAATCCACGCTGGGCCTTGGCAATGTGTCGGTGGCTACGTTCGACGGCCTGTTGGTGGATTTTGCCCGCTCGCAGGGAGCGAAGGCCGTTCTGCGCGGCATTCGCGCCATCTCCGACTACGAGTATGAGTTCCAGATGGCCATGATGAACCGCAAGCTCGATCCCGAGTTGGAGACGCTGTTCATGATGCCTGCGGAGAAGTACACCTATGTCAGTTCGCGGCTGATTAAGGGAGTGTTTCACCTTGGCGGAGATGTAACCTCGCTGGTGCCCCCAAACGTGGTGGAGCGTCTGAAGAGCAAAGTGCCGGGGAAGATTTAGTGACAGAGCCTCGCGAGAGCGCGCTTAGCGTTCAGGAGCAGTTCGGGCAGATCGACATCTACGTCTTCGATCAGATCCTGCGCGGCAATATCGGGCCGGGGATGCGCGTTCTGGATGCGGGGTGCGGGTACGGACGAAACCTGGTGCATCTGCTGCGGGAGGGAACTGAAGTCTTCGCGCTGGATGCAGATCCGGCGGCGGTGCAGCATGTGCGTGCGTTGGCCGCCGAGCTGGCTCCAGACCTTCCGGCTGAGAACTTCCAGGTGCGCGCGATTGAGAAGATGAACTTCCCTGATGGGTTTGCGGATGTGGTCCTCTGCAACTCGGTGCTGCATTTCGCACGCGATGAGGAGCATTTTCTCGCCATGGTGCAGGAACTGTGGCGCGTGCTCCGCCCCGGCGGGATGCTCTTCTGCCGCCTGGGGTCCAGGATCGGTATGGACTTCGAGCGCGTGCGGCGGAATATCTATCGGATCGGAGATGGTTCCGAGTGGTTTCTAGTGGACGAGCCGGTCCTGCTGCGAATGACCGAGCAGATGAACGGGCTCCTGGTCGATCCCCTGAAGACCACAATTGTGCAGGATTATCGCTGCATGACGACATGGGTAGTGCGGAAGAGGAGATGATCGCACTAGATCGTTTTTCCCGCATGCGATCAGCCAAACTAAACTTTATCTCCACCGCTAAATCTGAAAGACTGGAAGCATGAGTTCTGAACCAAGCAGGAAGGTCCTGTCTGACCGCATTGGCCGCATTGAAGTATCGGCAACGATGGCCATTACCGCCGAAGCTCTAAAGATGAAGGCTCAGGGAATAGATCTGGCTGACTTTGGCGCAGGAGAACCGCACTTCGCCACCCCGCAGCACATCAAGGATGCCGCGATCGACGCCATCCAGAAGAATTTCACCCGCTACACCGCCGTCGCGGGCATTCCGGAGGTCCGCAAGGCCATCATTGATCGCCACGCCGCGGACTTCGGCTCCAACTACACGGTCGAAGAGTGCGTCTTCACCACAGGTGGCAAGCTGGCGCTGTTCAACGCGGTCCAGGTCCTCGTCGACCACGGGGATGAGGTCATCCTGCCGGTTCCATACTGGGTCAGCTTCAAGGACATCATCCAGTACGCAGGCGGCAAGGTCGTCTACGTAGAAAGTTCGGAGAGCGAGAACTTCCGCATCACCGCGAAGATGATCGAAGCGGCCATTACGCCGAAGACCAAAGCCATCATCCTCAACACGCCGTCGAATCCCTCCGGTGCCGTTGTCAGCCCAGAGGACCTCGAAGCGATCGTACGGCTGGCGCACGCGCGCGGCATCTACGTGCTCCTCGACGAGTGCTACGTCTACCTGACGTTCACCGGCAAAGTAGTCAGCGGTGGCTCGTTTACGGATTGCAAGGAGCACATCGTCGTGCTGGGCTCGCTTTCGAAGACCTATGCGATGACCGGCTGGCGTGCGGGCTTTGCGCTGGGGCCGAAGCCGATCATCTCGGCCATGAGCAAACTGCAGTCGCAGAGTACGTCCAACACGGCGAGCATGGTGCAGCAGGCATCCATTGCGGCTCTCACAGCGTCGCAGGATTGTGTCTCCGAAATGCGTGCCGATTACATCAAACTCCGCGACCGTGTGTTGGAAGGCTTCAAGACCATTCCAGGGCTCACCTGTACTGTTCCTGAAGGTGCTTTCTATGTGTATCCGAACATCAAGGCTTTCCTTGGTAAAGGAGAGGTCAAGACCGCTTCGGATCTGGCAGCGAAGTTGCTGAGCGAGGCGCACGTTGTGGTAGTCCCCGGTGAAGCGTTCGGGACGGCGGAGCATATCCGGCTCTCCTATGCTGTCTCGGCTGATGTGATCGACAAAGGTGTTCAGCGGATTCGGGAGTATCTCTCCAAGCTCCAATAAAACAAACGCGCGGCCTGCACCTATAGGTCGCGCGTTCTGCTATGAAAAGGAACACCATGTCTTCTGAGAAGTTAAAGACTAAACCGGCGTTTGCAGCAGTAATTCTTGCGGGTGGCAGTGGAACCCGCTTCTGGCCGCGCAGCCGGCGTGCGCGTGCCAAGCAGGTGCTTCCGCTCGATGGCGAGCGGACGATGATCCAGCAGACAGTCGCGCGCCTGGAAGACATGATGCCCGACCACGACGTTTGGGTCATCACCAACGATCTGCTCTCCGGCATCATCACCGATCAACTTCCGGAGGTGCCAGCGTCGCGCATTCTGCGCGAGCCCGAGGCGCGCAACACAGCCCCAGCCTGCGGCCTGGCCGCATTCCTGCTGGAGCGTGAAGCGCCCGAGACGATCCTTGGCATATTTCCCTCCGACCATACGATCGGCAACGTTGCCCGCTTCCATATGATTTTGCGCGCGGGCATCAAACTCGCCTCCCACGGGCCCAATATGGTGGTCCTGGGCGTTCCGCCGACTCGTGCAGAGACCGGATACGGCTACATCGAAATGGGCGCCGCCGTTACGCCGACAACGGTTGGTGGCGAGGCGATCCCCGTACGCCGCGTTCGCCGTTTCACGGAGAAGCCCGACGCTGCACACGCCAGGACCTTCTTACGCTCCGGCAACTACGTCTGGAATAGCGGCATGTTTCTGTGGAGTGCACGCACCCTGGCCGATGCTATCCGCGAGCATGCCCCTGCTATGGCGCCCCTGCTGGAGAAGATCGCGGCGGCCTTTGGAACGCCCGAATTTGAGCAGGTCTTTGCCGAGCTTTATCCGCAGTGCGAGTCCATCTCCATCGACTACGCGGTCCTTGAGCCGCGCTCGGCGAAGGGCGAGGTAGCGTCCGAGCTCTACTGCCTGCCCGCGGACTTTGCCTGGAACGACCTCGGTTCCTGGGCTGCACTGCATGAGTTCGTCTCTGAGAGTAAAGAGCCCAAGAACTGCAACGTCATCGAAGCCGGCCACGATGTGCAGATAGGCTCTTCCGGCTGCTATGTCTACGCTCCCAGCAAGGCTGTAGCTTTGGTAGGCGTCAAAGACCTGGTGGTTGTGGAGACCGGCGATGCGCTTCTGATCACCACGCGCGACGGATCGCAGGATGTTGGTCGCGTCGTAGCGGAACTGAAAAAAGCTGGAAGGCACGATTTGATTTAGCCAGACGCTACAGTTTGGTTTAGGAAATCTAAAAAGATGAGCGATTTAAAGACAGTTGTGAAGTTCGGGACCGATGGTTGGCGTGGCATCATCGCCGACGATTTTACGTACGAAAATGTTCGCGTAGCTTCGCGCGCGATTGCGCTCTACGTGCTGGAGCACGAAGATGCGAAGGCCGGTGTCTGCGTCGGCTACGACACGCGTTTCGGCTCGCGCTCGTTTGCGCGGGTTGTTGCGGACACCCTTGCTGCCGCCGGCGTGCCCGTGTTTCTGGCGAACAAAGTGACCCCAACGCCGGAGCTCTCCTTCGCCGTGCGCGAGCGCAAGGCCGCTGGCGGCGTCATGATTACCTCGAGCCACAATCCCGCCGAGTGGAATGGCGTGAAGTACAAGGCCAGCTACGGTGGCTCGGGCAAGCCTTCCATCATCAGCTCGATCGAAAGCTATCTGCTGCAGCCTGTGTCCCACGCCGCAGTCCCCGCAAAAATCGAAGAGGTAGACTTCGCTCCGGACTACGTTGCGGCGCTGGAGTCCTTTGTCGATCTCAAGGCCATCAAGGCCTCCGGCTATCGCTTTCTGATCGACACCATGTATGGCGCAGGCCGCGGATACATCGCCGGAATCTTCGAGCGCGCAGGCATTCCCTACGTTGAATTCCGCAACGAGCTGAACCCCGCATTTCCGGGCATCAATCCTGAGCCCATCCTGCCGCACATCGCGGCCACACAGAAGGCGGTCGTCGCAGAGAAGTGCGCGGCGGGCCTTATCACTGATGGCGATGCTGACCGCATTGGTGCGGTCGATGAACACGGTAACGTCGTCGACGCGCACAAGATCTTCGCTGTCATCTTGCAGTGGCTGCTGGAGCGCAAGAAGTGGCCCGGCGATGTAACCCGCGCCTTCAACACGACCAAGATGCTCGACCGCATCGCAGCGAAGTACGGCCGACCGCTGCATGAGCACGGCATCGGCTTCAAGTACGTGGTTGACCTGATGCTTGAGAAAGACATCCTGATCGGCGGCGAAGAGTCCGGCGGAGTGGGCGTCTCGAAGCATCTACCCGAGCGCGATGGTTTATTGAACAGCCTGCTGCTGGCCAACGTGATGGCCGACGAGAAGAAGACCCTCGGCGAGCTTGTCGCGGCCTTGCAGCAGGAGTACGGCGAGCATCAATACGGACGCGTCGATATGCACATCAACGAAGAGTTGAAGCAGTCCGCAATCCGCCGGGCTCAAGCCGGAGTGACAGATGTTGCCGGCCTGAAAGTGTTGCGTGTCGAGACGCTCGACGGCATCAAGTTCTTCCTCGAGAACCCAGCTTGCACGGGCAAGCCCAACGCTGCGGAGACCTGGCTGCTCCTGCGTGCCAGCGGAACCGAGCCGCTGCTGCGTGTCTACTGTGAAAGCTGCAGCCAGGAGAGCGTCCAGCAGGTGCTAAAGGCAGCGCAGGCGTTTGTGCTGCAGGGAGACGGGAAGTGAGCCATCAGATTTCAACCGAAGTTGCAGGCCTGCTCTTCGACAATGACGGTGTTCTCGTCAGCTCCATCGCCAGCGTGAATCGTTGCTGGAAGCTCTGGGCTGCACACTATGGCATTCCGAACGCCGATCAGGTGAAGGTTGCGCATGGCACACGCGCGACCGATATGATGCTGGCGTTGAAGCCGGACGTCGATCTGGTTGAGGGGTTGCGGCTGATCGAGGACCTGGAGATCGCCGATATCGCGGATGTAGAAGTGCTGCCCGGGGTTCGGTCGCTGTTGACCAGCCTGCCCTCCAACCGCTGGGCGATCGTCTCCTCGGCAACCCGCCGCCTGCTGGTGGCTCGGCTGGAAGCCGCGAAGCTGCCTCTTCCCAATTGGATCGTCAGCGCCAACGATGTTGTAAACGGCAAGCCCCACCCTGAGCCCTACCTGCGCGGCGCGGAGCTCATCCACGCCGCACCGTCAGATTGCCTGGTCGTGGAAGACGCGCCGAGCGGCATACACGCCGGCAAAGCCGCAGGCTGCCGCGTTCTTGGGGTGCTTGGAACACATACCGCTGAAGAGCTCCTTGCAGCCGGAGCGGACTGGGCCGTCGCCTCGTTGGAACATGTGCAGGCGCAGGCTTCATCAAACGGACTCACACTCACCTTCGAGACGATCTAGTGTCCTGAGTTATTAGTTCGTTGAATAATGTTGGTCTGTTCACCACAGCGCGAAGCGCGTTCCTATCTATCTGCCCCGCCGGCTGTTTGTGGAGTGGGTATCGGCTATCATCTTGATAGGAACCAAATGTGATAGAGACCAATGCCAAGCCGGAACAGGGCTTTTCCCCCGCAGAAGAAAAATCTGCGGGGATGGTCGACGCGCGAATGGAACTCCTCCAGCGCGTCTTGGCCTCTCGCACGTTTGCCAAGTCCGTCCGGCTCACCCGGTTCCTTGAGTTCATCTGCCTGCGTACCATCGAGGGCAACGCCAGAGAGCTCAATGAGCACGAGATCGGCATCCACGTCTTTGCGCGTTCGCCGGCCTATAGTGCCTCGGATGACAGCATTGTCAGGACACAGGCGCGCCTCCTCCGCCAGCGGCTGGAAGAGTACTTTGAACACGAGTGCCCAACCTGCCCGATGGTGATCTCGATTCCGAAGGGTGGGTATGTTCCGGTCTTCGAGCCGCGCAATACCGCTTCCAAGGCGCCTGTCTATGCACCGTTAGCGCCCATTCAGACAGACGAATCTCCAGCCATCCCTTCTGTCAGGGAGAACGCGGATAAGGACTCCCCTGACGCGAGATCTCGCCGTAAATGGATCTACGGCACCCTTGCCGCAGGGGTGACAGGCGTTCTTCTGGGGCTGTTCCTCTCGTATCTCTGGTCCACGAGCCGGAATCAGGGCCCGTCCGACGCGCTCTGGTCGAGCATCTTCAGCCGTGGACGCTCCGTTGTCATCGTTCCGTCGGACGACGCTCTGGTCCTCTTTGAAGAGCTGACACAGGCCTCCGTACCGCTCGACGAGTATCTCAGCGGAAGCTACTTAGGCAAGTCAAACCTTCCCCACGCGGGCACAGCGCCTCTCACCTCTGACTGGTTTGCCGCGCATCAATATACAAGCAGCGCAGACCTCAACCTCGCCATGCGGCTCGGCCAGTTGCCCGAAGCCGTCAACGGAAAAGTTGCGACACGCAATGCACGCGTCCTGCGCATCGACGATCTCAAGAGCAATAACGTCATTCTGATTGGTGGAATCGCATCGAATCCCTGGGTTGGCCTGTTCTCCGATCGTTTGAACTTCGACGTCAACTACGACTGGAAGTCCTCCGAGGGGTATGTCTTAAATAAGCACCCGCTGCCGGGCGAGGCCACGATCTATCGGGACGCGATCTCCGCCGACGGGACCAGACGCAGCTATGGGGTGCTGGTCTTCCTGCCCGGGATAGAGGATAACGGCCAGGCGTTGCTCTTCGAAGGAACGGGCATGGCCGGGACAGAGGCGGCGGCAGACTTTCCGTTCAACCCCACTTCTTTCCGGAGCTTTGCCCAGCAGATCGGAGCCACCTCAGGCAAGATGCCCTACTTCGAGGCTCTGATTGAGACCACCAGCATCGCCGGCAACGCTCCTGAGGCTCGCTTGATAGCCTACCGCCTGATCAAACCTTAATCCTTCGTGACAATCCAGTGCTCCTGGACGATGAACCGCCCCTTCTCTTGCTTCGGGCGAGTTTTGGCTCGCCAATTTTTTGGCATACACCGGACTATATCCGTCTCACATTTGCTGAAAATTGCCGTAAAACGTCAGTTTGACGGTGAAAACGGAGCTCGAAACGGTGAAATCGCTTCACAGTTCCGTTATGGGTGTGAATACTCGGCACATCGAGGCACTCTCCTATACATGTGGACACGACGTAAATTTATTGGGGCATCCTGCGCCGGCGTAGGGGCAGCACTGGCTACAGCCGACCTGAACGCGAGCTCTCTGGAGCCTACCGCCCCAGCCCGTCCACGAGTTCCTCGTCCCACCCATTCCGTTCAGCAGACGGCAGTCTCGTCCGCGCGAGATGTACTGACTCGCCAGCTCGGTACCCGGGCCGCCGAGTTCGATCTGGCCTGGATTCCCCTCGCCGACGGCCGGGAGGTTTACGAGATTGAAGCGTCGGCAGGCCGAGTCAAGATCTCGGGCAGCAGTGGGAGCGCGCTCTGCCGGGGGGCCTATAGTTATCTGCGGGAGGCCTGCCATGCCATGATCACCTGGAGCGGGCGCCACGTTGAGCTTCCTTCCAGCCTGCCTGATTTCGCGCATCGGCGCGTTGCCTGCCCGTACAAGTTCGTCCAATATCTGAATCCCTGCACCTACGGCTACACGATGGCGTTCTGGGACTGGGCACGATGGGAGCGCGAGCTCGACTGGATGGCCCTGCACGGCATCAACATGCCGATTGCCATGGAGGGCCAGGAGGCGATCTGGCAGAGAGTATGGCTTTCGCTCGGACTCACTCAGGCGGAGATTAATCAGTTTTTTACAGGCCCTGCCTATCTGGCTTGGCATCGCATGGGCAACATCGACAACTTCGGCGGTCCGCTGCCGCAGAACTGGATCGACGAAAAGCGCGTCCTGCAGGGAAAGATCCTCGATCGGATGCGCGAGTTGGGAATGAAGCCGGTAGCTCCAGCCTTCGCCGGATTCGTCCCCATGGGTTTCAAGCGGCTACATCCCGAGGTCGAAACCTTCACGCTGCTCTGGCTGCAGAAGGAGTTCAAGACAATCCCGCGCAGCACCCGAACGTTCATCCTTCATCCCGGTGAGCGGGCGCTCTACCAGCAGATCGGCAAGAAGTTCATCGAGGAGTACAAAGCCGAGTACGGTGAGGTCGAATACTACCTGGCGGACACCTTTAACGAGCTTGCCGTGCCGGTCAGCGAAGACCATCGCTATGAGGATCTGGAACGTTTTGGGCGGACGATCTTCGAGAGCATACAGGCCGGCGACCCGAACGGCACCTGGGTCATGCAGGGCTGGCTCTTCGTCTACGACTCTGTCTTCTGGGACAACGCCTCGGTCGAAGCTCTGCTGCGCGGCGTACCCAACGATCGCATGCTGATCATCGACTACGCCAATGACCTCACGCCTGCCCTGCGTGACAAGTATTCTCCGGGCCAATGGAAGCTGCAGAAGGCGTTCTTCGGCAAGCAGTGGATCAATGGCATGGCCCATACCTTCGGCGGCAACAACAACATCAAGGGAAACCTGGCGTTGATGGCGTCCGAACCGGCGGCCGTGCTCGCGAGTGAGCAGCGCGGAAACCTGGTTGGTTGGGGCATGTGTCCCGAGGGTATCGAGACCAACGAAGTTGTGTATGAGTTGATGACCGACGCCGGATGGAGCAGGGAACCCATCGACCTTAACGTGTGGATTCCGCAATACTGCATCGCGCGTTATGGAGCCTGTCCCGCTGCCATGCAGCAGGCGTGGACACTGCTGCTCAAGAGCGCCTACAGCTCGCACATCTGGATAACCAAGCAGGCATGGCAGGCAGAGCCTGGCGATCATCTTGTTGCATCCTCCATTGACTCAGGCCCGACGTTCCAGAAGGCCGTAGAACTCTTCCTCTCCTGCGCGCCTGAGCTATCGCACAACGAACTCTATCGCAACGATCTGATTGAGCTGGTAGCGCAGTCCGTGGGCGGACATGTCGACCAGGAGTTGGCTCTGGCAGTTCAGGCGGCTGATTCCGAGCAGCACGAGGTCGCTGACGAGAGTTCGACTCGGGCGATCGCGTGGATGAACCGCATCGACGCGCTGATGAATCTGCGTCCCGACCGTCGCCTCGAAACCTGGACCCAGGCCGCGCGCTCGTGGGCGAAGAGCGACGACGAGGCCGCTCATTACGATGAGAACGCCCGCCAACTCATCACCACGTGGGGATGGCCGGAGCTTTCGGACTATGCCTCCCGCGTGTGGTCTGGGCTGATTCGCGACTACTATGCCCCACGCTGGTCGGCCTACTTCAAGAGTCGCCGCTCGAACAGCCGTTTCTCGCTCGATCTGTGGCAGCAGACCTGGTTGTCGTCGCCCTATCGTCCGAGCGATCCCATGCCGGTCCCCGATCTGATCGTTGAGTCCCAAAAGCTGCTCGAAGAATGTCGTTGTCATATCGCGTAATACGCGAGAAGAGGAGATGCCCATGCCGTCCGGTTCAGAGACACAGCACGTCGCACCCAAGCCGTCATCGCGGCTGCTATCGATCGATGTCATGCGTGGCATTACGGTCGGGTTCATGATCCTCGTGAACAATAACGGACAGAACGAACTGGCCTACCGTGCGATGAATCATTCCCCGTGGAACGGATTTACTCCCACCGATCTGGTCTTTCCCACCTTCCTCTTCATCATGGGCATCTCGATCGTGCTCTCCTTCGGAGCCCGCAAAGCGCAGTCCACGCCGAAGAGCGAGCAACTGCTTCACATCCTGCGGCGTTTTGCTCTGCTGGTGCTGTTGGGCCTCGTGGTGAACGGGTTTCCCTACTTTCATCTCGATACCCTACGCATCTACGGCGTGCTGCAGCGTATCGCGGTCTGCTATTTGCTGGCCAGCCTGCTGCAGCTGCTGACCAATCGTATTGCTCCCCGAATCGTGCTCCTTGTGCTTGCGCTTGCAGGATATTGGGTGATGTTGCGCTGGATTCCAGTGCCCGGCCATGGCATGCCGGTTAGAGACTTTCCTCTGCTCGATAAAGACATCAACCTTGTTGCCTATGTCGATCGTCACATCTTCCCGCATCGTCTCTACGAAGGCACGCGCGACCCCGAGGGTCTGCTTAGCGACCTTCCTTCGTTCGCCAGTACGTTGCTGGGGATGATCGCTGGTTGGTGGCTGACGACTGCTCGTCCATCTTTGGACAAGTTCAAATCGTTGGCCATCAGTGGAGTCCTGATGCTTGCCGCAGGTCTGCTCTGGTCGCAGAGTTTCCCCATCAACAAAAAACTCTGGACTAGTTCCTATGTCCTCTACGCCGGAGGCTGGAGCGTTCTGATCTTGGCCGCATGTTACTTCGCGCTGGAGATCAAGCAGTGGAAGGGAAGATGGACCTATCCGTGGCTGGTCTTCGGCACGAATGCGATCACGGCCTACGTTCTCTCGGAACTGCTCTCGTCTGCCGTCTCAGTTTTTCATGTCAACGCAAGTCAGTCGTTCCAGCAGTTTGTATACTCCGGCTTTTTTTACCACGTGGGAACGCCCGCGTTCGGCTCGCTCGTCTATTCGATCCTCTTTGCAGCGGTGTGCTGGATACCAGCGTGGCTGCTGTATCGCAGGCGCATCTTTATCAAGCTCTAGCAACGAACTTCTACTTCGGCCACTTCATGCGTTGTGTACAGAACCAATCGCAGACCTCACTCAAAGTTGGAAAGGAATTCGCCTTTATGACGAAACTTCTAAAAAAACTATCTCTGGCAGTAGCCATCGCCTTTGGTCTGAGCCTTAGCGTGACGGCAAAGGCTCAGAGCACGTTGGCACAGCTCTCCGGAAAGATCACCGACTCGACGGGCGCTGTTGTGCCTCACGCTCGAGTCACTGCCAAAAATATCGGCACGAACCTCACCAAGAACTCTGAGAGCAATGATGTGGGAACCTATTCCCTCGTCGCGCTTCCGCCAGGTAGCTACACCCTGACCGCTGAAGCTGCTGGTTTCTCTACCCGGGTTCAAACGGGAATCGTGCTTAATGTCGCGCAATTTGCCACTCTGGACATTGCTCTTCAGCCGGGTGCGACGCAGGACACCGTTACTGTCAACGGCGGAGCCGAGTTGGTCAACACGACTACGGCGGAGATCAGCCAGGTGATCGGTGAAGATGCGATCAAGGATCTGCCTCTTAACGGCCGCGATCCTTCCAGCCTGGTCAATCTCTCGGTGGGTGTTACTAACGAACTGATCTCGCAGGCGTCGACGCTTCCCGGCTCGAATTCGTTTCCGCTCGAATCGGGTGCGTCTGCGGGCGGCCAACGTCAGGGCAGCACGTGGTACCTCCTCGATGGCGTCGCCAATATGGACACCTTCGCTCTGCTTGCCGCGCCGTTCCCAAACGCCGACGCGACCCAGGAGTTTCGTGTCATCTCGAACAACTTCGATGCGCGCTATGGCTTCGCGCCCAGCGCAGTCGTAAGCATTCAAACCAAATCAGGCACCAACCAGTTTCATGGTGGCCTGTTCGAATTCATTCGTAATAACGACCTGAATGCTTCCAACTGGTTTACTGGTTCTGTCGATCCGCTCAAGCGCAATCAGTTCGGTGGTTATATCGGAGGCCCAATCTTCAAGGACAAGCTTTTCTTCTTCACCAACTATCAAGGAACGAGAAGCAGCTACAGCTCCGCGTCGAATACGACCGATACTCCGACACAGGCCATGCTAAACGGTGATTTCAGCGCGCTTACTCCTTGCCCGGTCCCACAGACAAATCCCGTCACCCCTTGTGATCTCAGTGGTCCGCTGGCAGGAGTCTTCCACACTGTGAACGGCAAGATCCAACAGGTAGACACCAGTTTGTTTAGCCCCGGTGCGCTAGCCATCGCCAAATCGCTGCCGCTCGGTCTCGACCCGGCAACCGGCAAAACCAACTATATCAACCCAGCGCAAAAGCTTACCTACAACGAGAACACCTCGCGTCTGGACTACAACATCAATTCCAATCAACGCGTCTTCCTCCGCAGCTTTACGTATCTCTACAACCAGCCTGGCGCCACCACTCCCGGCAATATTTTGGCAGGCGTACAGGGACAGAAGGGAACCTACCTGAACCTCGTTGCAGGCCATACGTGGACGATCAATCCGACGGTGTTGAACAGCGCCACGCTCTCCTGGGCAGAGATCGATTTCAGCACCGGCACTGTAGAAAAGAACGCAAGCGGAAGCCCCATTTGCCTATCGGAGTTCATCAACGTGACTGATCCGGCTGGACAGTGCTATATCGGTGGTCTCTCAGCCTTTGATGGAAATGTGCTCTATGGTGGCGGCCTTGGCTTCAATGCCTTCACCGGCGGACCCAATGACACCCGCCGCCGTTACTGGTGGTTCACCGATACGTTGACCAAGACCATCGGCAAACACACGATCACCGCCGGAGCGGACATCATGCACCGCTATGGCTTTGAGTTCAATGGCGGCAGTGTCAATCCATCTGTCAATTTCAATGGCCAATATACCGGCTTCCCCTTAGCAGATTTCCTGCTGGGCTATCTAAGCGGCATGAGCCAGGGAGCAGGCGAAAGCGGCAGCGAATCGGGCTACATGATCGGCCTTTACGGTCAGGACCAGTTCAAGCTGCGTTCTAACATTACGGTTACCGCCGGCCTGCGCTGGGACCCGAACTTCCCGCTACAAGTCGCTGGAGGCCGGGGTGCGGTCTTTGCTCCTGGACAGCAGAGCACGCGCTATCCCAATGCTCCGCTCGGACTTGTCTTCCCGGGTGACAAGGGAGTCAATGATGGCTTGATGCCTACCACCTATGGCTACTTTGAGCCTCGTATAGGTATCGCGTGGCAGGTATATCCTGGCACTGTCGTTCGGGCAGGCTTCGGTATGTTCACCACGCCCCTGGAAGATGCTTTCTACAATCACGTTTGGGATACGGCTCCCTTTGCGCCTTCCTATAGCCTCTCTGGAGGCAGCACCACGCCTCTCTCCTTCGACAATCCCTGGAGTGGCTTCAGCTCGACGGGAGGCAAGAGCCCGTTCCCACCCTTCGCTTCGCCCTCACAGATTCCAGCTTCCAACACAACCTTCATCACGCCTCTTGCCGTTCCGGCAGTCTTCGCCCAGAACTTCAAGCTCGGGATCACTCAAAGCTGGAATCTCTCACTCGAACAGTCCTTTGGCAGTCAGTTCGTTCTACATATGGCGTATGTCGGTGCAGAGTCCTTCCACCAGGCAACTACAGTCGATCAGAATCCCGGCGGATTTGTCTGTCCCGCCGGTGTCGCTGTGAATCCGACGAACTGCAGCGACGTTCGATCGACCTATACGAACTTCGCCCAGATCATTCAGGTTCAGCCTGCGGCTACATCGAGCTATAACGCGCTTCAGGTCGGACTCGAAAAACGCTTTTCGCATAGCATTCAGTTCCAGTCCAACTTCACCTGGTCCCATGACACTGACGTGGGCGGTTCGGGCGATCCATCGTTCGAATCCAGCGTCAGCGATCCTCATAACATTGGTCATGATCGGGGACCGTCGAGCCTGAACTATCCCGTCGTCTCCGTCTCCAATCTCGTCTATACGTTCCCGTTACTGGATCACCAGAACGTCTTCGTAAAGAATCTCCTGGGTGGGTGGGAGATCTCTGGCCTCTATACTGCGCAGTCTGGAGCCCCCTTCACCGTCAACGGCGGTCAGGGCAACAATAACTCCGGATTTCTGGTGAACCAGGATCGTGCTGACGAGATTCCAGGGGTACCCCTTGGTGTACGGCAAGGAGGTAAGAGTCACTGGGTCAACTCCTATATAAATGCAGCCGCATTCACGAACAATGCTTATGGCACTCCTGGAAATTCCAAGAAGTTCCTGATCCAGGAAGCCCCGATCGCTACTGCGGATCTTGCCGTCATCAAGAACTGGAAGATCGCGGAACGCTATAAACTGCAGTTCCGTTGGGAGGCATTCAACGCGCTCAACCACCCCAGCTTCGGACAGCCGGACTCCAATCCGGGTGACTCGAACTTTGGCCAGATTACCTCGATTGGCCCGGTGGCTCCACGTGTCATGCAGGGAGGCCTTAAGCTGTCCTTCTAGCTAGCAGAGTAGTATCGTCGATGGCCCCGAGGATGCATCCGCACCCGAGGGGCCATACGCCGTTCATCTCCTCAATAAACTGTGTGGTGTACCCGATGCATTTTGAGTTTTCCGTTGCCCCAAAGGTGATCATCCTGAGCAAAGTGGCTCGTGCCCTCTACAATCTACTTCTGTTCAGCTATGCTCAAGGCCGAAGGCCCCCCACGCCTCTGCACCTTGATTTCTTTCGACCGATGCCCCGTGTGGATAGAGGCGCGACAAGAATCTGGTGGTTGGACTGGTTCGCACGATATCGGCCAATGATCTCTCACAGTCCCTCGACTCTCCATCCCCAAATGCCAAGCCATGCAGACTCTCGCAACCAAAATATAAGGCCTTAAGATGATCGATCGTAGAAAGTTCATAGCGGCAGGCGGCTTATGCCTGACGAGTGCAACCTCTATCGCCAAAGCTTTCACTGCGCTCTCGCCCGCAGCAGATAGCTCTCCAGGCCGCACGATCTATCCGCTTAATCAGGGCTGGCTCTGGTCTCGCGAAACTCCGTCCGGCGCGCACGAAGCCGGCTTTGATGATTCAGCCTTCACTTCAGTAGGGCTGCCGCACAGCAACGTCTTTGTACCCTGGCACGGCATCGACCAGACGAGTTATCAGTTCATCTCCACCTATCGCCGTCATTTCACTTTGCCGTCCGAGCATAAGGACAAGCGAGTCTTCGTCGACTTCGAAGGTGCAGCCACCGCATCGCGGGTCTGGCTCAACGGCACACTGTTGGGTGAATACTTTGGAGGCTTCACGCCATTTTCCTTCGAACTCACCAAAGCTCTCGATTGGTCGCATGAGAATGTGCTGTGCGTAGAGGTCGATTCGCATGAACTCTCTGAAGTTCCACCGTTCGGTTACGAGATCGACTACCTCACGTATGGCGGAATCTATCGTGAAGCATCGATTCGCGTCGTATCCCGTACTTTCGTAGAGAACCTTCAGGTACGCACATTGAACGTGCTCAGCGGCTCGGCTGAAGTGGAAGTCGATGCATGGCTTGATTCCGTCGAGCCGCACTCCCGCTCGTCCTCCTACCTGCTCGCTGTCGACTTGCTCGATGGCTCTCGCGTGGTGGCACGAACCGAGCAAAAGCTGACGGCGTCGGATATGCAGGCTGGACATGCGACGGTTCCGTTACGCGGACTCCCCGGCATCCAGTTATGGCAGCTCGATGCACCGGCGCTCTACACGCTGCGTCTTGAGCTCCGCCAGGGAGGAGAAGTCCTCGACGAAGTCACGCAGCGCTTCGGTTTCCGCGAGGCACGATTTACTCCGCAGGGATTCAGCCTCAACGGCAAAATCATTAAGCTCCGCGGACTCAATCGTCACCAGAGTTTTCCCTTTGCCGGTCCCGCAATGCCGGCTCGAGTGCAGCGGCGCGATGCAGCAATTCTCAAGCAGGAGTTAAAGTGCAACATCGTGCGCTGCTCGCACTATCCGCAGTCGCATCACTTTCTGGACGAATGCGACAAGCTCGGCCTGCTCGTTATCGATGAGACGCCGGGCTGGCAGCACGTCGGTGACAGCACGTTATGGCGCGAGCGCTATCTCGACAACACGCGGCGTATGATCCGGCGCGATTGGAACCACCCTTCGGTCATCCTGTGGAGCATCCGCATTAATGAGTCGCGCGATTTCCACGATCTGTACGTCAAGGTTAATGCTCTCGCCCGCTCTCTCGACACCACACGCCAGACGACTGGAGTGCGCTACTTCCAGGAATCCGAGCTGCTCGAGGACGTTTTTTCGATGAACGACTTTGGATTCCCATTGAAGGAACCCAATCACCCTCTTTATCTCAACACCGAGTTTGTCGGCGCCGAGTTTCCCGTTCGCCCATGGGACAACAACGCGATTCACCGCGAGCAGATTCTGCGCTACGCACGCATCTACAATCAGATCGCAGGGGATGCACGCTTTGCCGGTGGCTTGGGCTGGTGCGCCTTTGACTATCAGACCCACGTCGACTTCGGTGCTGGAGACCACATCTGTTACCACGGTGTGATGGACACCTTCCGCGAGCCAAAACCCGCAGCCGGATTTTTCCGCTCGCAATGTTCGCCGCAGGAAGAAGCCGTGCTCGAGCCCGGCTTTCACTTCGCGGAAAATGACGAGCCGGGCGGCTTCGAGAAAGAAGTGATTTGCTCCAACTGCGATGAGATTCAGTGTTCGATCGTGAGCAACGGCGTCGCCAAGCCAGTTGTACGTCTCAAGCCGGCGCACGACGAGTTTCCGCACCTAGCCCATCCACCCTTCTTCCTTACCTTGCCTGACGGCAACGACGTCTGGGGAGATTTGCAATTCGATGGCTATATCGACGGCAAGCTCGTTATTTCCAAAACCTGCTCAGGGAAGGGCATCGACCAGAAATTTACAGTCACAGCGGACGACGCCGAGTTAGTCGCAGATGGTTCCGACGCTACGCGCATTTCGCTGCGCATCACGGACGAATACGGTGCGATCCGACCACTCTGCAATGACCCCATCTCGATCACGCTGGAAGGTCCAGCGGTGCTTCTCGGAGAGAGTCTTGTATCTCTCAGCGGCGGTGTAACCGCAGTGTGGGTGAAGTCGACCACTATTCCCGGTGACCTGATTCTCACGGCTCGTCATGCCCATTTCGGAGAAAAAAAGGTGACCATCCAATCGCGACTCGCACCTAAGCTCGGCATTTAGGTCATTTTTACGAATAGTGTGATGTAGGAATGAACCACCCCAGAACTGTCATCTATCAGCAGCGGTCTCTATGCCTGGCGAAATCGATAACCAATATGGCTTTCCGTCAAAATGTAAACAGGATTTGCCGGATCATCTTCGATCTTCTTCCTGAGTTGGTTGATGATGACTCTCAAGTACTCGCGCTCATTGCCATAGAGCGGTCCCCAGATCGAAGTCAACAGGCGTTCGTGGCGTATGGGGCAGCCTGCATGTTCCATCAAATAGCGCAGGGTCTCGTATTGTTTCGGGGCCAGGTGTATTTTTTCTCCTCTCCGTTCCACCTGGCGGCGAGTCGCATCCAGGCTTATGTCGCCGATGATGCTGATAATGTCAGGTCCTGCCATCGGAGCATGGCGACGACGTATAACAGCTCGTAGCCGCGCGGTAAGCTCTCGAATCTGAAACGGTTTCGTCACATAGTCAAACGCGCCCGCGTCTAAGGCTTCGACTACATCATCTTCCGCATCACGGACGGTCAGCATAATGACCGGGAGTCCTGGGAAGCTTTGGCAGATCCTGCGGCATGTTTCCTTGCCACCCATTCCTGGCATGTTGATATCCAGCAGTACGGCATCATAGTTAACCATGTGGAGGCGCTGCAAAGCATCCTCTCCATTGTTGGCCTCTCCTACCACGAACCCCAACGCCCCCAGTGTCTCGAACAGACTCTGCCGGATTCCTGCATCGTCCTCTACTACCAGTACCTTGCTCTTCAGTTCCACGTCTGCTCCTCCATTGCCATGCGGGGTAATGCAATTGCGAATGTTGTTCCACTCTCACGGTCACTATCGACCCACACACGACCTTGGTGGGCTTCAGCAATACGCCTGACGACGGAGAGACCAATGCCCGTACCGGAGACTGTTTGGACATAACCAAGTCCTCGATAAAAACGCAGAAAGATCTTTTCCCTCTCCTCGGGAGGAATATAAGAACCTTCGTTCTTGACCCTGACGACCAAGTCTGTCCCCTCTTCCTGCACGGCGATGACGATGTGGGAACTGGACTGGCCATATTTCACAGCGTTGTCCAGGAGTTGCAGGAGAGCCATCTGCAGCAGCTTCCTGTCTGCACGCACGATACTCGGTTGGGCCGTAAGCTCAACGTCGATGGCATGTCCGTTTAGCTCCTGAGAAGCGCCTCCAACAATGCCTTGCAGAAGTTCGGCCAAGTCTATCTCTTCCGGCTTTGCCTTCAGGTCGCCACTATCCAGCTTCGCTGTAAGCAGCAGGTGGTTGGCAAGGTCGCTCAGGTGGCCTGCATGCCTGTCGATCAAATCGACTAGTCTCTTTTCCGTGCCAGACAAAGTGTCCATGGCAAGCAACCCTGAGCTTGAGGCTCGGATGGTTGTAAGGGGACTCTTGAAGGCGTGTGCCAGGCCGTCCAGTATGGCGGAGCGAAGTTGCTCGCTCTGACGAGCGGCTTCGGCGTTGGCTTCCGTGGAGAAGGATCGTGCCCTCTCGATCGCCACAGCGGCGAGTGCCGCAGCAGCATTGATAGAAGCAGTATCGAGCATGTGTCCGCAAAGGACCAGAGATCCAATGGGCCGCGTGCCTAGTCGCAGCACGCGCCCTGAAATACCCGGGCTACGATTCTCCTCCTTCGCGTCCAGGAAGAAGATGGACTTGACGTCATCATCGGTTACATGGCATTCGCCACTCCTCGACATATGCAGGTCGTAAGCGTTCCACAAGATGGCGCCTTTGATTCCAAGGCTGGATCGTATGAGATCTGCAAGCGGTTGGCCAACGGCTTCTTTGGGGTCGAGTAGGAGGAGTTGCTGACTCAACTCATATAGCTTCTGTACTCGAGATTGATGCAACTCCGACTCACGCGCATGACGGCTAACTTGGTTCGAAAGCCTGCTGACGAGCAGGGCCGCTGCTTCGAAGGTGATGAGAGCCACCCAATCATGGGAGTCTGTGATGTAAAACGCGAATAACGGTTCGGTAAAAAAGTAATCGAGGCATGCGACGGAGAGGATAGAAACAACGCTCGCTTCAAGGAATCCCCAGCGAAGTGCGATCGCGGCAACTAGGAAGAGGTGGGCCGAAGTAGCGGAAGAGAGGTTGAAATGAAGCCGAAAGGCAACCAGTGTAATGAGCAACGCCGCAAGACAACCCATCACGATCCTGCGTAGAGTATCGCGGGTTGGCATAGCAATCATCGGTCGTTACCCTTTGTCGCAGTATAGGATTTCGCGCATAAGTAAACCGTTAAGAGAAGGATTATGCATTGAAAATGCCTTTCACGATTCACTGAAAGTGTCGGCTTTTTTCGACATTATGAGGTGATTCGATATGAAAGTTCTTGGAGGCCTGTTTTCAGAATCCAAGACAGTACCCACGTCCCTTGCAGAGGACAGGTTGCTGTTCAATAAGCAAAATCAGAGCAAAACCCATGACCGGAACGGCCGGGTGTGGTGCAAGACTCTGAGGCACACACTTGCCATGTTTATCCCGGTTGTTCTCTGTTGTCTGGTTCTAGGGATCACGCCATTCGCAGACGGACAATCAACCTTTGGCAGTGTTAGAGGCGCTGTGCAGGATGCGACCGGTGCCGGCATCCCCGGAGCTCAGATCGTATTGCACAGCACGGATGAAAATACAGACCGCAAAGTAGTCTCGGACGCATCGGGCGACTTCACCTTCGAAAACGTCAAGGCCGGCCACTACAGCCTGCGGGCGCATCGCGATGGCTTTGCCGATACGCTCGTCGACGGAGTTACTGTCGAAGCCCGTCAGGACTTGAGGCTTTCAGCCACGCTGAAAGTCGCGGAGCAGTCCACGATCGTGGAAGTGAATTCGGGCGCCGATCAGATCAACACAGAAAATGGAACGATCAGCGACTCGAAGACCAACATCGAGATGACGCAACTGCCCTTAAATAATCGCGCCACTACAACCAGCCCTTTGGGAGCACTTGGCCTCTCACCGAATGTCCAGACGGACAGTGCGGGCAATATCTCACTTGGAGGAGCCAGCTCCTCGATGGTGAACTTTTCAGTCGACGGTATTTCGACTGCGAACGTGAGACAGAATGGCGCTTTGCAGGATGCGTATCCCTCTCAGGAAGGGATCTCTGCGGTCAAGGTCACGGCCTTCAACAACAGCGCGGAGTTCTCACAGATAGGTGATGTGACGTTCACGACAAAAAACGGAACCAATGCCTACCACGGTAGTGTGTTTGAGTATCTGCAAAATCAGGCCCTCGATGCAGATCCATATGGGTTCAACGGGAAGGCTCCTAAAAAGTTCAACACCTTCGGGTTCTCGCTCTCTGGACCGGTAACTATTCCGCATCTGTACGACGGCCACGATAAGACCTTCTTCTTTGCCGACTATGAAGGCAATCGCCGGTCAACAGCTACCCTCCAACAGTTTCTCGTCCCCTCGCTGGCTGATCGCGCCGGAAATCTCGCGGATATCTGCGGAGGCACCATCGCCCCAGGCTCGATCAACCCCACCGCTGCTGCATTGCTTGCCTATATTCCCAAACCGAACGTTGCAGTTGCGTTAGGTTGCGGAACGACTGTCCCTTACAACTATGAAAACTTCCAGTCGACGCCGGCACGTACCGATGGAGCGGATCTGCGCATCGACCAGACGATCGGCTCCAAGCAGTCAGTCTATGCACGCTTCAGCCGCAAGGACATCACAGAGGACGTTGCGAATCCCTTTCTTCCTGACGATGTCGACAGTGTCCACAATCGCAGTCTTCTGGTCTCGGATACCTATACCATCACACCGAAAATTCTCAACGAGTTTCGCTATGGTTTTACCAACGTCATCACCAGTGTCAACTTTCCTATCCAGGGATCGACCGCTCTGAGCGATCTGGACCTAACGGGTGTGAATATCAGTCAACATCCCACAACTCACGCCTTCCCGACCTTTAACTTCAGCGCAGGGACAGGCTTCGAAAGCAACCTCAGCACGGGCGCAGCCATCGGTAGAGACAAGGCCGGCGTCACCCAATCGAAGACAACTCAATTCAGCGATAACCTCACCTTCACCCTTGGCAAACATACCTTCAAGGGAGGCATCGATATACGCCGGGTGCGGTACTTCGATCTGGAGAGCTTCGCCCCGGAGTTTGCGTCCGACGACTTCGGCACCTTTGTCTTCCAACCCACTTTCACAGGAAATGCCTTTGGTGATTTTCTTGAAGGCACCCCCACCAACACCTACTTCGCAGTCTCAAGCCCGGATGTGGGTGGCGCAGCGACTCAGTACAGCTTTTTTGGTCAGGACGAATACCAGTTGGGCAGCCGCCTGACGCTTAGCTACGGTTTACGCTGGCAGATTCTTCCTGGCTTTCAGGAAGACGGAGGAAATCTGGCTAACTTCGATCAAAGGAACAACTCAATCGTCGTTCCCGATGCGCTTGCGGCCTATCTCAAGAGTCAGAACATCACGGCGTCGAACGTGGCCTTTCAGCAGTCATTCAATGCCTGCAATCTTGGTAACACGTCGCTTCCATGCACAAAGTATGTGACGGCCAGCCAGGATGGATTGCCGCAGAGCTTGCGCAATACGTATAAGGGTGACTTCCAGCCGCGCTTCTCGATTGCCTATCGTCCCTTCAATGACACTAAGACCGTGGTGCGTGCCGGCTTCGGTATCTATACGATGACCAACCTGGGGCCGCTCTCGTTCAACAACAGCGGTAATCCGACGTCCAGTCTCTTTGTCTACAACGGCAAGATAGCTGGGTCGAACACACCTCAGATCGTCTTCCCGAATACCGCGCCGCCAAGCACGGGAGGCCCTACATACGGCGGCGGCGGACTGGATCAGGGCGTCGATCCAAACTACCGCGATCCGCAGTCAAACCAGTGGAACGTGACCGTAGAACGCGAGATAACCAGCACCACTGTCATTAGGGCCAGCTACGTGGGGATGCACTCCTACAGGCTCAACCTGACGGAGGACCTGAACCAGATTCCGGCGAGTTCAACTGCTTATAACAGCGGTGCCACTGCGGGACCTTTCGTGGACACGCGTGCACCCTATCAGAATTGGTCCACCCTGCTCAGCACCTTCAATGCCGGAGAAGACAACTACAGAGCCTTCGTACTTGAAGCGACACGCAGGATGCAGCGTGGGCTCTACTTCAGCGCAAACTACACGCACGCTGACAATGTCGCTGACAACCAGGGAGATGCACCCAACGCCTTCGCCGGAGAGGTCAACTATGGATCGGCCATTACCGATCGCTTCCATATCAAGCAGGACCTCGGCAATGTAGAGGGTACACGTCGGCACCGTATGTTGTTGACAGGTGTTTACCAGCTTCCGTTCGGCAACGGGCGTTCGTTTATGAACGGCGGCGGCATTAAGGATGCGATTCTAGGCGGTTGGGATCTAACGACGATCACCTTGCTGGAAACAGGTCCATGGCTTACGCCAACGGTAGGCGCCGGAGACTGCCAGATTCCTTTGAATGCTGCCGGCAACTGCGTTACTGCAAGTGGCCAGCAGGCAACCGCCGACCAGTCAAACACAAACGTCGTGGGCCGCGAGACCGTATTACGTCCCGATGCGGTCTCTAACAACTACTACACTGGCCAATCAAGAGCAGCCTATTTCAACGTCCACGCGTTTGGCTATACCCCTGTGGGGGCCGGTCGTATCGGTAATGCAGGGGTTGGTATTCTGCAAGGTCCTGGAACTGCTACTGTCAGTCTCGGGGTTGCCAAGCGGTTTCACATTTACGAAAGATTCAACGGCCGTTTTGAAACGACCTTCACCAATGTCCTCAACCACACGAACTTCGCTCCCCCTGCGACTGCGATAGATAACTCAACCTTCGGTGCGTTGAGCGCTCCGCAGACTGCAGAAAACGCGGGAAACCGCACAGGCCAGGCAGCGCTACGGATCGACTTTTAGGCGTCGTCATCGATCGAGAGGCGCGAACGTTATACGTTCGCGCCTCTCGTCGTGTAGCAGGATTTATAAAGGTCTCCACGAGCTCATACCTTGGGAAGAGCATTGCAGAGCGCAAGGGCGAGCACCGGATACGCTAAATTGCTAAGCATGGTCTGCGACAAGGAATGTCTGATTCTTCTCCATCGACTTCGTCAATTTCTGGAAATCGGCTTGAGCGAGTTGAGCGGGCAGAAAATCTGTTCTGCCCTCCGGATGCACAGCATCCTTCATCATCCGCTCGTGGTGATACGTTGACACACTCAGCACGCGGCACGGATGTTCACTCTTATTGAAGAATGTATGAGGCGCATTGGGCTGCACCATCAGACTCTCCCCGGCTTCACACGCGTCCCACTCAGTGACATCCTGGTTGTTCCAATACCCAATTGCCAGAGTGCCTTCCAGTACATAGAAAAACTCCGCAAAGGGGTGCCTATGAAGTGGAATACCCATGCCCGGCACGACCGTGGTCTCAAAAATGGAGAAGGTGTAGCCCGTGTTTTCTCCCAAGGCCCTCCAGAGCAACTTCATTTGCCCGACATCAAGCGCAGGGCCGCCTGTTTTGTTGTTCTTAATAACGTTGTGATGAATGACTTCTTCAAGTGGCGTGGGAAACTTTGACATAAAGCGATCCTTTCTTAGACCGAAGATGATGCTCTGATGCGAACGCTAGGGCGTCGCAGGCGATCAGCCGTCCGCGACGCTCGTTGCACCCAAAACGAGATCTTTCATGTTTGACCTCGATCTTTCTTGACGTAGCGCCGCAGTTCCCAATGAACCGGGCTGATTCAGCTTGCCCCGACTACGCCTTAGCGGCGTTCCGTGCAGCCGCAAACACATCGCGTGCGGACGTCTTACCCGCTATGTGCTCGGTACCCGCGACCCCGAGGTCCATCCATCCCGCGTTAACACTCTCATACGTTTCTTCGGCAGCCCCCGTGTGGCCCTTCGGGACGCCGAACTGCTGGAACGCATCCGCCCAGGCGGCACGCGGGAGTGCAAAGGCTTTTACGTCGAGTTTCAGGACTTCACCCAACTGTGCGGCCACTTCATCCGCGCTCACCATCGAACCCAGCTCGATGACACGATGCCCTGGCCACGCCGGACCGGTGAGAAGCGTTGCCACCTCAGCGCCGATGTCGTCGGACGCGACCATGGTCGATTTCCGGTTCGTAGGATTGTAGAAGACCGGTAGTGTTCCGCCCTGGGCGGCCTGCAAGCCGAAAAGAAAGTTTTCAAAGAAGCCGCCTGCGCGCACAAATGCGACCGGAGAGGTCAGGCTGCGAAAGCCTTGCTCCAAAAGTGATAACGACGTGATCATCCCGATCCCACTTGTTCGATTCGCGCCCATCGACGAGAGGGCTACCACCCGCGAGGGCACTACCTTGCTCAGCGCCTCGACATAGTTCGCTATCACGCCCTTTGCTTCTCTGAAATCAGGCGAGGGTGCCCATACAGCCGGCAGCATCACAAACGCGCCCTCAACACCTTTGAGAGCCGCCGCTATGGCTGTCGCATCGTTCCAGTCTCCGTCCACCAACTCCACGCCTTGGTCTGCCCACGTCGCTGCTTTCTCGCGATCGCGCACAAGTGCTCGTACCTGTTTGCCTTGCTTCAGCAGATGCCGCGCGGTGGCGCCGCCAACGTTTCCAGTAATGCCCATGACTAAATACATGCTCGTTTTCTCCTTGTTGTTCTTGCAGCGTGAGTTGCGCAGCTAGCACTCTGCTAGTCCCGTGAGTTTCCACAGTTATCTGTCGCATGAATCGTTACAGGCCTTTACACAGCCGATCGGATCGCCTCGATGAGGGGTTTGATCCTCGCGGAGGCCTTGCTATGTGGTCGTCACTGTCACGGCCTGACGCACATACCGGCTGCTTTCGAGTTCCTTCACCATGAATGCCGCAAGATCGGAGCGCGCAATCCTGTGCGCCTTCTCGCCGCCCGCGGTGCTCAGCACCCTGGCAACGCCGGTCTTCTCGCCGTCGGTCAACATCGGCGGCCGCACGAGCGTCCAGTCCAGGTTGCTGCCTTCGATCTCGGCCTCCATGCCCGCCTTGTCTACCAGCAGACCCCGCAGAAATGTCCTCATGAGCAGGTGCTCGTTGAAAAAGCCGGCGTTCTTGACGCTCTCGCCCGCACCAACCACCGAAATCTTCAGCAGTCGCCGCACGCCATTGCGCCGCATCGCGTCCACGATATTGTGTGCCGCGCTCGTTTCCATCGTCGTCACTTTCCACGGCGTCTTGCCGCCGAGCGCGTCGATCACCGCATCCTGCCCGGCTACCGCAACGTCTACCGCAGCCGCATCCAGCACGTCGCCCGCAACAACTCTGACATTTGCCTTCTTGTACTGCGCGGCACCACGCACGAAAGCCGTCACCTTATGTCCGGCCGCCAGCGCCTCATTTACCAGCGCCTCTCCGCTCTTGCCAGCTGCTCCAATCACTAGAACTTTCATCGCATCCTCCTTTTGCCTCGTATATGGCCGCCCATCCAAATGCGCGACCTGACGATTAGAGGTCATTGCTAACCATTGGTTACAAAATATTCATTGGTTATAGATTCTAAGCGGATTTACCTTTGCGCGCGCGTGAACATATCAACCGCTGTGCCATGACAGGGTGGCGCTTTTGCAACCGCAAATCGTCCCACAAATCGTCCCACAAATCGTCCATAGCTCTCTCTTGTCCGTTTCTTGCAGGGATACTCTTCACGCTTGGAGTGCTTGGGACTCCCGGTTCAGCCCCTTGACCATCAGCCACAAACCGGTTGCCACTTCCGAGAGTCCCGTCGGGATAAACGCAAGGTCCAGGATGCTCGTGTACTCCGGGAGGATGAGCTTCGCAAAGCACGCTGCAATCACCAGCAGAGAAGCGAAGATACCGAGCCCGGATAGTGCTCTCGGAATGTAGCGGGATCGAAGGAAGAGATAGAAGAAGATGGTCGATCCCATCCCCATAAAGATGGCGCTGACGTTTAGGGAATTTGCTGACGCCTGGGTTATCAGCTCCGAAAGCTCACTCAACTGCCCCACGCTGAACATGCCTGCGTGATCTGCAGCAATGTGAACGGAGGATGAGAGAAATTGCAGGACGATCCACATAGAGCCAAGAACAATCTCACTCAGCCGGAATGAAAACGCGGCCAGTGCAAGATTCCGATTTGCCGGGCGAAGAGCTACGTAAAGGCTGATCGCCAGCCAAAGCGCCAGGAGCATCGTACTTAATTGGACCGAAACGCCGATTCGATATACGTGCTCGGAAGCGGCGATCCGGTGCGAGGAATCTATAAAGTTGCCGCTCTTTTCGACACTGGACCTCAGAAACAGTCCGGTGACGAATACGGCAATCACCAGCAGATACGCCAGTCCTGCCATTCGTGCATATTTGTTCTGAGCGATACGTTCGTTAACTTCTTCCATACTGTCTCCTTGATGAAACGTATGCAGCTAGCACCCGACGGTTCCGTGGGATTTCTGCGGTGGCGCGGGGGCTGAAAGCAATGTCAGCGAGATATTGAACCGTTCCATCCATCGGTTATATTGTAACCAATGGTTATAAGTCAACAAGTGGTTGAAAAAATCATCAAAAGAGGCTAAGCTGGTGAAGTGACAACCACATCACCAAGTCGCCGGGTAGAACGCAAGGAGAGGCTGCGGGGCGAAATCCTTGCTGCTGCCAGCAAAATGTTCGTGGATCACGGTTACGAAGCCGTGACGCTTCGTGCGATCGCTAAAGAGATCGGCTATACGCATGCCGTGATCTACCAGCATTTCCCCGACAAATCGCACATTCTTGCCGAGTTGAGCAGCGAGACGATCGGGTTGATGATTCAGAACTTCGACGCCATTGCCGCGAAACATCCTGCACCGAAAGAGCGTCTTTTTGCGACTTCACGCGGCTTGATTCAATTCTGCATTGCCCATCCACAGCAGTTCCGTAACGTCTTCTTCGGGCCTGAGAACCGCAACGGCGTCCGCGCTGGACAATACATCAACGACCTTGGCGCGCCGTTGTTTGGGCGTTTCGTGCAGCTCTTTTTCGAGGTTGCCAAGGATGAAGGATTGCCAGATAGGGATGACATAGTGATAGCCCACACCTGGTGGTTTACGATCTTTGGCCTCGCCGCACTCATGGTCATCCAAGGGGTTGTGCCTGACTTGCCTGACCAGACTCTCGTGGTCGAGCAAACGATCGCCACGCTTTGGGCGGGCGTTCAGGTTGTTCCGCGATTGCCGAAGAGCGCAGTCTCTAAGCGATCCAGCCGGTCCATTGCTCCAAAGCGCTAGGCGGTATCCACATATAGACTTTGCAAGTTTTGTAGAAGCTGATGCAGTTGAAATGTGGCGAGT
>NZ_LMUH01000002.1 GCF_009766105.1 Granulicella sp. S156
CTGCGCGTGTCGAGAAAAGATATCTATCAGCGATGGAGCAGCAAGGGTGAACTGCTGACGACTTTTTCCGCTCCGACCCAGGATGCTGCATTGAAGAACTATCCACTGGGGATGTCGTTGCGTGATGCCGGCGAAGGGTTGGTGCCTGCGTGGTCCGGGCTAGAGAAGAAGGGCTATGTAGACCTCAATGGGAAGTGGGTGATTGCCCAACAGTTTGACGAAGCCCAAAAGTTTATTGCGGGTCACGCTGTTGCAAAGAGCGGTGATAAGTATGGCGTCATCGACCGCAAGGGCGCATGGGTAGTACAGCCGGAGTGGGCATCGATCGATGCAGACGAAAATGGCAGGTATTCGCTGCATGCTTCAAATAACACGAACATTGTGGACGCGAGTGGATGGTTTGACGAGCACGGCGCGTGGAAGCAGGAGAAGTTTTCCCTGAAGACAATAGCTCCAGGAGTGATGGGGGTTCGTAAGGCGGAGACGAGTGATCCGCAGAACTATGGCGACCTTGTAGACACCTCCGGGCAATCGTTGCTGCTTTCCGTGTGGAGCGCCGCCGGAGGTGAACAGAGGCTGCCAGAGAGCTTCAAGGCAGAATCGGTGACGCTCCCAGGTGCGGCGCACATGGCGATTCTCTTGACCTACAGTGCAGACAAGCAGGGCAAGCTTGCGCCCGCAAACAGTGAAGACCTGGTGGATCACTATGCGGTCTTCTTCCCGGCGGAGCATAAGTTGCTGCGCGAGAACTGGACGACGGAGTACACGAACAGCAATGCCGTGGAGCTGGAGAACTCCTCAAGCGGCGATGACGGCTCGCCAAAGGTACCGCAGGCACTGCTCTTCCGCGACACCGGAGAGATGCTGACAACAAAAGGCGATATCGCCTTTTTCAAAGGAGACTGGTCAAAGGGGACCGCAGGATTTGCGTTCCTGTCTTCGAAAGAAGATGGCACAGGTGGCGGCTATGGCTTGATCGACAGGCAGGGGCAGCGATTGCTTCCGGACACATTCGACGATCCGGGAGACTTCGAGGGAGGACTTGCGGCCGTCTGCAAAGATCAGACTCATCAGTGCGGAGCTGTGGATGAACAGGGCCACATAGCTGTGCCATTCGCCTATGACCATGTGAGCGCTTTTATCGATGGTTATGCCTTTGTCGAGAAGGATGGAAAGCCTTCTATCTTGGCCCGGTCGGGTCAGCTATATGACTGGCCCATGCAATATGACCACATGGAAAGACTTAAGACGGCCGGTTTGTTTTTGGTGAAGAAAGAGGATGGAAAGAGCGGTGTACTGCGCGCCGATGGAAAGGTAATACTGCCTCCTGTCTATGACGGAGTGGAGGAACTGCCAGGCGGACTGTTCAAGATGTACGTCTACAAGGGAGGCGATATGCTCTATGGCGTTGCATCGGTGGATGGAACAGTGCTGCAGGAGCCGGCCTTCAATAGCGTGGAGGAACTCAGCGATCAGTCAACCGCAGGTTTCCTCACAGCGCAGCGCGTTGTGAACGGCGACAAGGCCGTCCTCGACGCGAAGGGACGCCCATTGACAGAGTTCGATGTGACGGACATCGAAGGGGGAGGCTCTCCAAAAGCATGGCTCTTGACGGAGCGTAAGCAGAAGAGACTGCTGCTGGCTGACGGAACGTTGATTCCTCTGCCCGCGGACACGAAAGACTATGAACTGCTGCCGGATAACACTGTGCTGACGGGGACAGACAATGCGTATGCTCTGGCAGACACGAAGGGCAACGCTGTGAGCGCGTGGTACAGGCAGCTCGACTACCTGGGCGATGGCGTATGGTCAGGTCAGGCTGCGTTGGGTCATGAGGATCTGTTGGGTGCGGATGGACATGTGCTGTACACCCTGCCCGACGGCTTGCATGCGATGAACCTCTTGCAGGATGCGCAGAAGCAGAGAAGACGCCTGCTGGTTATGGGCAGCGGCTCCGATTCGGATTACGCCTTGTTCGATTGGGAGAATGGCGGCAAGCGGATTGCTTTGCCTGAATCCGCTTCAGACGTGACTGCTGGAGAAGACGGTTGGGTGAGCGTGCAAGTAGGACAGGAGTGCATGTTCGTCGACATGGACGGAAAAGTTGTGACCAAAGTAGCTGCCTCATCGCTTGAGGGCTTGCACGATGGCCGTGCCATAGCTGCGGGAGTGGCCAAGGATGGCGAGGAGAATCCTCTCAGTGGAGTGGTCGATGCTCATGGTCGTTGGATTGTGCCGCCACGCTATGTCCAGATGTTGGATTCCAGCGAAGGCCGTATCTGGGCCGAGACTCCACGTGGCGATATCGATCTGCTGGATGAGCAGGGACACATTCTGGGCAGACGCACCACCCGTGGCAACGAACAGGTGTGGATTGCGGCCCAATCGATAGCACCCACTTCCGGCGCCGGAGCATCGAAGAAGTAAGCCGAGAGGTACGGATGAGCGCTACCAGAAAATCGATCAAGTCACCATCGTTGAAAGGCCCATTTGCTTTCGATCAGGCCTCGGTACAAAAGGCCAAACGGAGGCTTCTCCGTGCTGCGGCGACTCCCAACGAGGATCGTGATCGAGCGTTCCGCAGGATCATCTTTTCCATTCCACCGGGCAAGGTCAGCACCTACGGCCAGGTGGCCGCTGCTGCCGGCTACCCGCTCTACCATCGCGCTGTCGCTCGACTTCTACGTGTAGATCCTCCTGACCAACTCCCATGGCATCGGGTACTCGGTGCAGGTGGCGAGATCAAACTCCGCGGCGCGGGTGCCAGCGAACAACGGGCGCGACTCAAACTCGAAGGCGTTCAATTTCAAAACAAGCGAGTCGATATGGATCGCTTTGCCTACCAGCTTCGGCCGTGGGAGACCTACGAGTAAGCTTCGAAAAAGATCAGGAGGAATCTATGAGCGACCGCGCCACCGTACTCATGAAGCGTTTAGAGATTGAACAGGACGGAGCGATCGCGTTCTTGAACTACTCCGTCAACGACCAACATCAACTCACGATCTGGCACACCGAGGTTCCGGAACACCTTCGCGGGAAGGGCGTTGGCGGACAACTCGTAGAGAAGGCTCTCGCCTTAGCCGCAGAAAAGCACTGGAGCGTCCAGCCACTTTGCTCCTTCGCAAAGGCCTACATCACCCAGCATCCATCGTCGCAGTCCAGCTAGTCCCCAAGACGGGACGATCACCACCGGCCCTCACGGATGAGTATGAATCGCCGCAATATCTGCCTGCAACGGAACGCCACCGCTCATTTTGATATGCAGAACGGATTCAAAGGGCACGAACGCATCGCCTTGTTTTCCTAGCGCCTTGGCCAGTTGTTGCGCGCTGTTGGGGTTGCAGACAAATTCCACAGCAGCCTGCGTGCCGTTGGTCGTCAGTCCCGTAAAGATTGCAACTCGCGTTCCGGAGTCGATCCCTGGAACGAGAGCGATGATGGCATATTCATCATTCGCAGAACTCGGTTTGAATTGTGCAGGTTCCCCTGGCCGAGGATGCCGATTGAAGATGAACCCCTGGTGATCATTATCCAGATCGATCCCAAAATCGGAGTTTGCCCTCAACTCCTGTAGCGCGCTGTTCTGGCTCGCCGCTCCGATAAAGATAAGGTTGTGGGACTTCGCCTCGTCCCAGGTGACCAACCGGCTCCGCTTCAGAATGAACTCCGCATGATGCGCATCGAAGACGCGCGTCAGATCGCGAATCGCCGAAGCCTCGCCTGTGCCCGTATACGTATCGTCGACCGTATCGTTGGGCGATCGTTGCAGGTCGGGTGTCACCAATCGCATTCCGGTGTAAGGTCTGCCGGTAAAGAGTGGATTGCTGTAGATGACCAGCGGAGGAGCTCCCTTCAGGAACGGCTTCCAGAAGAGATCGGCGCTCGAGTTGTGCTGCAGAGGCAAGCCTCGCCCCCACACGAATCCCAACAGGACTCCCAGGGCAACACCTGCGCTCACGATTGCCGTCCACAGAAACAGCATCTTTCGGGAGCGCTTCACGAAGACGGCTGGCGCGGGAATCTCTGCAGCGAGAGACGGCTGCACCTTCTCCACAGACACAGGCTCGCTGTCTTCAAAAACCGGCGGTTCCGGTCGCAGCGGCTTTTGAGCTGCTGGATGAAAGACAGGAAGGTAATGCCCTTTGGGGATTTCGATGATGATCTCTTCGTGGCTTCCCACATCGGCAAAATACCCAGCCAGCTTCAGCCGCAACAGTCGAGCTTGGGATCTAACGATGCTGTCATCGCTGGAGTTATACCCAGGCCGGCGATGAAAAACATGAACCCCAATCTGTTGCTCGGTGGCATCTTCCGGGGCGTCGCGCAGGTAGCAGTCGACGATATAGAGAAAAAACTTACACAATTTGGGCGAGGTTCTGAGATCAGGGCTCGCCACCACCCGCTGAGCCAGAGCCCACTCCGGGCTTGCCACGTTTCGCTTTTCTAATGAGTCACTTACAAGCATAGTCTTACAACCGCACGGTACTGGTTTACGTCTAATTTTCACCCGTCAAATACGAGCGCGCACCGTGAATACGATGCCTAATGCTATTTGGAGGGTGCAGTCTTAGCAACTGTTGTTGGGTTCCTCGGCCATTTGTGTAGTCCGTTTATGGGCAAGGCATAGCTGAGTCCCTCCCAATAACCTTCAGGAGGATTTAGATGCCAAATCAAACAAATAAAAAAAGACCAGTTCGCGTAGGGCTGCTTCTTGCCGCGCTTTGTTTCTTAGCGGGTAGAAGCGCCTATGGTCAGGCCGTTTACGGCTCGCTCTATGGAACGGTGAGAGACACCTCAGGTGCAGTGATCAAAGGCGCCACCGTTACCGTCAGAGACGAGCAGAAGGGGAATGTCCAGACCACCCAGACCAGCGAAAGCGGTAGTTGGAACGTCGGACACCTCATTCCCGACAGCTACGATGTCAAAATCGAGGCGCCGTCCTTTCAAGGCTCGGAAACCAAAGACGTAGTCGTCCATGCCGACGTCTCCCAGCTTGTCGATGTGCAACTGGCGGTCGCCGGGTCCACCCAGTCGGTCACAGTCTCCGCTTCGGACACGCCAGCCCTCAAGACGGACCGCGCAGACGTCTCCCAGGTGATCGACGCGCAGGCTGTGCAGAACCTGCCCAACCTGAACCGCAACTTCACCCAGTTCACCCTGCTCACGCCCGGCGTGCAGCACTCCACGTTCAACATCCTCGGTCCGGAAAACCCCCAGGGAACCACCTCGGTGACGACGAACGGCTCCAGCTATGGCGTCCAGGGATGGCTGCTCGACGGTACCGATAATCGCGAGCCCGTCGATGGCATTATCGTCATCAACCCCACCCTCGACTCCGTCGGCGAACTCAAGGTCACCTCCGCCGACTACGACGCCGAGTTCGGTGGCGCGGTCGGCGGCATCGTCAGCGCCCAGACCAAGTCCGGCGGCAACAACTTCCACGGCGACCTCTTCTTCTACCGTCACAGCGGCGCGCAGTTGGCCCGCAACCCCTTCACCCAGTCCGATCCCGATCCCGTCACCGGTCAACTCATTCCCGGCCAGGTCTATGGTCAGTTTGGCGGATCGCTCAGCGGGCCCATCATCAAGGACCGTACCTTCTTCTTCCTCGACTACCAGGGCACACGCCAGCGCCTCGGCGCCAGCCAACTGCTCACCGTGCCGACTCTGACAGCCCGCAACTCCTGCGTCCTGCAAACTACCGGCGGCACCTGTGATCTGAGCCAGTATCTCGGCTCGCAGCCCATCTACTACCATCCGACGGGTACGGGCGGAGCAGGGCAGCAGTACGCCAGCAACGCGATCCCTCTTTCGGTGATCTCGCCTCAGGGGATGAATCTTCTCAAGCTGTTGCCGGCACCAAACACCAACGGCACCTCCATCACCAACAACTTCGCCGCGTCCGGCAATGGCAACGACAACGCCAATCAGGCGGATATCCGTCTCGACCATCAGCTCAACAGCAAGATCCATCTCTTCGGCCGCTACGACTATGCGCTCTTCGGCCTCTTCGGCAACGCAGCCTTCGGCCCTGGCGGCGGTGTGGGCTTCGGTATCAACGGCACCACCGGCGTCTCGGAAGTGCAGAACCAGAGTGCAGCGCTCGGTATGGACTGGGCGCTCAACCCCACGCTGTTGACCGACGTGCGTGCCGGCTTCCTCAGCTATCACGTATCGGAGAACAAGCTGACAGCAGGCCAGACCCCGGCCACGGCTGCAGGCATTCCGAACCTCAATACCGCGCCTGACAGCAGCGGCCTTCCCAACATCACCATGGCCGATACCATCAGCAGCTTCGGCAACCAGTCCTGCAACTGCCCGCTGTTGGAGAGTGAGCAGGTCTTCCAGCTCGCCAATAACTGGACCAAGATTCTCGGCAAGCACACGATCAAGGTGGGCGGAGACATCCGCTACGGTCTGAATCTGCGCAACGCCAGCGACAACGATCGCGCCGGCGTACTCAGCTTCGCCGCGTCATCGACGGCCGCCGGTCCTTCCGATCCAGTGGCTTCCAGCGGCAGCGGTCTTGCCTCGCTGCTCTTCGGCCAGGTCGCGCAGTTCCAGCGCTTCGACGTCTATTCGCAGGACGCCTCCAATCGCCAGAAACGCGGCGCCTTCTACGCCCAGGACTCGTGGCGTCCGAACAGCAAGTTGCAGGTGAACTATGGCGTTCACTGGGATGTGATCTTCCCTGAGACCGTCAATAGCCCAGGCAACGGCGGCTTCGCTGACATTGCAGCGGGCGGCGTACGTGTCGCGGGCATCAACGGCATCGGCACCAACGGCGGTCAGCGCATGGACTACACCAATCTCGCAGGCCGCTTCGGCTTCGCCTATCAGGTGCATCCCAACACGGTCATTCGCGGTGGCATTGCTCAGGTGTACGACGACGTAGGTTTCTTCGGCACGCTCTTCGGTTCTGTCCTCACGCACAATCTCCCGGTGCTGAACAATGAAGACGAAGGCTCTACCAGCTCGACCGGACAGTACATCTCAACCCTGACCACGCTGCCCGCCAAGCCTCCCGCTCCCACGATCCCGGCCAGCGGCCTCATTCCGTTCTCCAACAGCTACAGCCCGCAGTTCCGTGGCGACCGCATTCAGCTGCCTGAGGTCGATCAGTGGAATCTGACGCTGCAGCAGCAGTTCTCCAGCAACTTCACCGCGGAGATCGCCTATGTCGGCAACCACGCGGAGCGCATCTATCCCGGTGAAACCTATGGCTTCGACTTCAACGCGCCGACGCTGCCCACATCTCCCTCGCAGTTGGGCAACACGTCCGCACGTCGGCCCTACTACAACAAATTCACGGGCATCTACCAGGGGGCAGCAACCATCTGCTGCTCCAATGGGCTGACCTCTGCTGCTCCGACAGCCAACTCCAACTACCACTCGCTGCAGACCAAGCTCGACAAGCGTTTCAGCAACGGCCTACAGTTCAACGCGAACTACACCTGGTCGAAGGCGATGAACTACGCCAACGACGAGGCCTTTGCCAACTACCCGCAGATCAGCCACGGTCGCGGCGATACTAACCGCACCAACGTCTTCGTGATGAGCGGCGTCTATGCGCTGCCCTTCGGGCGCAATCAGATGTTTGCCAGCCACGTAAGCCGTCTTGTCGATTACGGAATCGGTGGATGGACTCTCAGCGGCACAACAACCTGGGAGAGCGGTCGCCCGTTCACACCCACCTACGGAGAGTGCGGTGCCGATGAAGATCTCGACAACAACTTTAGTGGTCCAGGTGTCACAAGCGATTGCCGTCCTGACGGAAGCGCTCGTGACCTCGTACGCACAGTGGGTGCACTCGATCCGGCAACGCACTCCAGGCAGTACTTCACGCCTGTAGCTGCGCTAACGGCTAACGGTGCCTCCGCCGGAGCCTTCACCCGTCCGGCGTTTGGGACGATCGGGGATGTCGGACGCAACTCCTTGACGGGCCCAAGCGACTACTATGCCGACATGTCGCTCATCAAGGACATTCCAATCACCCAGCGAGTGAAGGGCCAGTTTCAATTCCAGGCCTTCAACGTCTTCAACCATGCGGCCCTGGATATTCCCAACGCCTCGAACGCGCGCTGCATCGATTGTTCGAACGGGGGCGTAATCACCACCCTGGAAGGCAACTCGAGCATGCGTCAACTGCAGTTCGCCGCACGCATCTCGTTCTAACCAGCCAGGTTCTCCCAACAGGGGCTGCCCTCGTGGCAGCCCCTTTATTTTTGCTATCGCTCCTGAGCCTTTGTAGTTGTCCTGGCACTTCGTTCAATGAGGATTTTCGACCGTCACATATTTGCCGAAGATCGGTACACACGCCATGAGGGCGACTAGCAACCAGAATGCACTGTGCAAGCCGATCCCCTTGGACAAGAAGCCAATGACGGCTGGCCCCATCAGCATGCCCGCGTAACCCGCCGTGGTGAGGGCAGCAACGGCTAATCCCTTAGGCATTGTGTGTTGCGTACCCGCGAGTCTGAACAAGATAGGCACGATGTTTGCGGCTCCAAGGCCCACAAAGATGAAACTGACAAGTCCGATCCATGCGACCGGTGCGAGGAGGAGACCGCACAACCCTAGAAGCGCTATTACCCCACCAAGTGTCAGCACGATGCGGTTCCCGAATCGCGTCACGATGCCATCACCGACGAAACGACTGAACGTCATCGCGATGGAGAAAAGCATGTATCCCAGCCCCCCGTGCGCAGCAGAGACGAGGTGTTCGCCGACGAGCAAGAGCGCACTCCAGTCGAGCAGAGCCCCCTCCACCAAAAATGAGATTGCCGCGAAGATAGCGATGACGAGCACGACACCTCTCGGAATCGCAAAAAGAGGTTGTTTCGTTCTCTCTCGATTCGAGAGCATGCGCGGAAGGGCCACAACAATCAGTGAAACAAGAATAACGGAGCTGAAAATCGTGCTTGAGCTAGGTGCGATGCCTCGAGAGAGAAGAGCTGTCACGATTCCTGACCCCAGAAATCCACCAACACTGAAGAGCGCATGAAATCCAGACATCAACGGCTTCTCAGAGACACGCTCAACATCGACAGCATGCAGGTTCATGGCAACATCTAACGATCCCAAAGATGCCCCGAAGACGAACAGCGCTACTCCAAGTGCGATCGGCGACGAGACGATGCTCAAAACCGGCAGTATGACCGCCAGGCCTACTCCACCTGCAAGTACGATCGGCTTGCTACTGAAGCGCGCGCTCAGATTCGCCGCGAGCGGCATCGCCACAATGGAACCGGCGCCCAGGAGGAGCAGGACTAGCCCCATTGTGGCGTCGCCGAGATGGCAGCGGGTCTTAGCAAAAGGCACTAAGGGTGCCCAGCAGGCTACACCGAACCCTGCGGCTACAAACGCCAGCCTGGTCGATAACTTCGCGCGCGATAGATACAAATCTTCTGTCATGAAACCCCTGCTCTCAGCTATGTCGAACGAGACGCAACCTAGGATTGCGCAATGATGACTTCGGGGCCGGCATTGGAAAAGGTCGAGACAATCTCCTCCGATGTACCGGACTCAAGAACGACATGGTCAAGGACTGCCAGTGCAGCCACCCGAAACGGTGCCCGAGTCTCAACTTTGTCCATAGTGACAAGCGCTGCGGTGCGATCACTTCTCGCAATGAGTGTGCGTTTGAATTCGGCATCTGCCATATAGAACGCGCCAATTCCAAGAGATTCGGAAACGGCGCAAGCTCCGAGGAAACACAGATCAAAGTTCAAGCGTTCGGCTTCGCGGATCGCAGACAGCCCGATGGACGCGCCGGTTTCACGATCGATCTCTCCTCCCAGAACAATGACTTTGAAGTTCTTTCGATCGAGGAGGGCGCTTGCGATTGCGATCGAATTTGTGGCGATAGTAAGAGAGCTATAGGGAGGCATCTCTCTGGCCAGGGCCAGGTTGGTACTGCCGCTGTCGAGGAACACCGTCGAAGCTTCAGAGACTAAGGTCAGGGCGGCCAGGGCCAAGGCGCGTTTTTCTTTCGAGTCATTCAAGAGTCTCTGTTCAAACGGGATTCCATCCGGCGACATCGGAAGCCCGCCACCGTAAACCCGCTTGCACTTGCCCTCAGCGGCTAACGCCCGCAGATCTCGACGAACGGCGTCCTCAGACACCAGGAACTCCTTTGCAAGAGCGGTGGCATTGACGGACAGACCACGCTGTAGCCGACTTTCGATCTCGTTTTTTCTTATTGTTCCCGACGAACCGTGCATAAACAAGAAATATCATGCACAATCAAGAAAAACAACGTTACACAACCGAACATCGCTGTCTGTACTACCTTCGTTCCTCGCATACTTCCGTCGTATCAGTTCTCACTGTTGACCAAATTTACAACTCTGAGTTTTTCCGCAGCCTGTTCAGCCCCTGGGACATGTATTCATTTCCATTCATAGGAATGCCTCTGGAGGCTATTGTGTCTCCGTGCGATACTTATACGGAAAGTCCCATATTTTCAATGGCTTGGTTGGTTAGATCGGTACGAACGAAGAGACGTATGATACCCGGAAATCGGCCCCGCAAATACGGAAGAATACAGGCTTGATCCTGGTTGGTCGGCTCTAGAATGAATTTGCAGGCCTGCGCGAAAGATCGTCCTCCATCTCGACGACACACGAAGGCTGCCGGAACTACCAGTAAGGCAGATCAGGGAAGTATCGGCAGAGTTCAGAATGCTGGTGTCGCCACAATCCGAAAAAGAAGCGAACGGAATTGGGTCTGCGCCCAGTGCCGCGGCGATCCGCGAACAATTAGGCCGCCTTCTTGCGCACCCGTTGTTCACCAACAGCAAGCGCTATCCCGTGCTTCTCGCCTATACGGTTGAGCAAACGCTGCTTGGTAAGGCGGGTGAGTTAAAGGAACGAACAATTGGGGTCGAGGCTTTCGGACGCGAGCCTAGCTACGATGTGAATCTTGATCCAGTGGTCCGAACGACTGCTGCTGAGGTTCGTAAGCGGCTCATTCAGTACTACTACAACTCCGACCATGCGGGAGAATTGGTGATTGAACTCCTGGTCGGCTCTTATATCCCTTCTTTCCGAGAGCCTGCCGCCCCGCCACAAGCCTTGTTACAAGAATCGGTTGCTGTTCAGCAGACAGAGGCAGCCTCTGGCGATTCTGCTCCGTCTGCTCTGGGTAACGCAGAGGTGTCTTCATCCGAGATCAGCTTCGGCCAGTGGATGTCGATCGCAGCCGGTTTGGTCGTTGCTGCCCTGATTGGTTTTGGCATCGGCCATGTGAGGCTTCCTAAGCAGCCTACTAAGCCTACGAATACGATGGAACGTTTTTGGGAGCCTATTGCGGCAACTTCAAACAGAGTCACATACTGCCTCGGCCAACCCATCGATGCCGTTGATCGGGATCGCAGGACACCGGAGGGCACGCCCCTCTACGGCAATTTGGCTGTCTCCGATGTAATCACTTTGGCGCGGTCCATTGTTCCCCTTGTTCCCAGGAACGGCACATTTCGTGTCGTTGTCGACTCGGATATCAGTTTTGAACAGTTACGCGAAAGCCCGTTTGTTTTGATTGGAGCCTTCGACAACGTTTGGACAATGCGGATCACCCAGGATTTGCCGTTTGGGTTCGAGTACGACGGGCACAGCCGCAAGCTCGTAGATCGCAAGAGCTCCCCAAAGAAATTCTGGACCTTGCAATGGCAGGTCCCCTATACGAAATTGGCAAAGGATTACGCCATCGTGGCGCGGATTCATGACAAGGTGACCGGCCAGCCGGTCATTATCATTGCAGGAATTCTGGGGGAGGGCACTGAAGCTGCCAGTGAAGTTGTCTCTAACCCCGCATATTTAGATGAAATGCTGAAAAAGGCGCCTAAGAATTGGGACCAGCTCAATCTGGAAGCCGTCATAGAAACGAATGTCATCGAAGGCCATGCCGGTCCTCCAGCCGTGCTTGCTGTCGAGACCTGGTAGCGGCCTTTCTGCCGATTTCGCTCGTATCATACAGGCGATACTATGACCCGTTAAACAAGGCCTAATCTCCTCAAAATACGCATATCCGGCTGTTCCATACTCAGGCTGTTGCACGATGGAGCTTTTTTAGAGAGCTTTGCATCTCTTAGCCTCCTTGCATGTTGAAGTAGCCGAATCAGGTCGCTTCACCCATAGCCGAAGGAGGCTCTATGAAACGTATTCTGGGACTTGGTTTACTGGTCTTATCATTTTCAGTTCCGGCCCTTGCCGCGAAGAACTCTCAGGGGATTGCTATTGCCAACGATGTCCGGGTGGGAGACACTCTCCTGCGACAAGGGGACTGCACGTTCAGTTGGACCGAACCCTCCGGAGGCTCTGTGGTTCAGCTCACCCTGAAAATCGACGGGCAGAAGCCGGTAACGGTACCAGCACACATGGTCGCAGAAACGCACTTCAATCCAGGTGCGGGAACAGTCCAGGTCAATGGGGTCACATACCTGCATGAGGTTCACACAAAAACTACTACCTTCGTCATTGAGGGTGCTTCCGGTGCGCCTATAGGTCAGTGAGGCTCGATTCTTGAGCCTCTACCCCCGTAATTTGGGAGTATGATACATGCCAGAATCGGTCTTGGGTTGCACGTGTAACCTGAAGATAAGCATAGGTTTAAATGAATTATCGTTCGCATCTACACGTTGGAGCTTTTGTGGTTCCTCCTATCTGTCAGATCCTGCATCTGTAGCTGCCCATTTCGGTTAAATCGGCCTGGCCTTTGCCTCCTGTTGGCCGATCCACGCCGTTACCTGTACCCACCTTGGACAGCTTGGAGACATGATGCAGAATCGCAAGTCGCAAATCCGTTTTCTCTTGGTGCTCATCGCAGCCGTCTTTGGAGCAAGATTCACCTTGGCTCAAGGCCCAGACCGGCCCTGGATGAACCCCGCACTTCCTCCTGAAGCGCGTGCGGAGCTTGTTTTGAAGCAGTTGACCCTCGATGAAAAGTTGGCGCTGCTGCACGGCAACGGTATGGCGCATACTCCCTTTTGGCAGATGCCTCTCACCCATCTGGCGAATGGTGGCGCAGGCTATACCGAAGGCATCGAGGGCCTTGGTATCCCACCGCTCTTCATTGCGGATGCGGCCTATGGAATACGAGACAGCGGAGCCAACGGACGTTATTCGACAGCGATGCCTTCTCCTCTCGGTGCGGCTTCGAGCTGGGACCCGGAATCAGCTTGCCAGTACGGGGAGTTGATTGGAAGCGAACTGAGAGCTCAGGGCTACGACATGACCCTTGGGGGCGGAGTAAACCTTACTCGAGAACCCAGGAACGGGCGCACCTTTGAATATGTGGGCGAAGATCCTCTACTGGCCGGGACGATTGTTGGAAATCTAATGAAGTGCGAGCAGGCACAGCACGTCATCGGGGATATCAAGCACTATGCGATCAATGATCAGGAGACGGGCCGTATGATCCTGAACGCCGTCATCTCCAGGCGAGCCATGCAGGAGTCTGATCTTCTCGCCTTTCACATAGGAATCTCCATCGCCAATCCAGGGGCTGTCATGTGCTCCTACAACCGGATCAATGGAGATTTCGGTTGCGAGAATCCTTATCTCTTGCGGGACGTGCTCAAAAAGGATTGGGGCTTCAAGGGCTTCGTGGTCTCAGATTGGGCCGGAACTCACAGCATCGGGAAAGCTTCGGCGGCAGGACTTGACCAGGAGCAGCCGATGGCAGACTTTTTCGGGCCGCACCTGAGAGAAGCGGTCGATGCCGGCAAGGTCCCTCTCTCTGAGATTGATGACCACGCCCGGAGAGTCTTGTACGCAGAATTTCTATCGGGGATTGTCGATGATCCACCTCAGATGAGTGTGGTGAACGTTGAAAAGGGACTCGAAGCTGCTCAGAGAGTCGAAGAGAAAAGCATCGTTCTCCTGAAAAACTATCAAGCCGTGCTTCCAATCCAGCCGTCCAGAATTCATACGATTGCGGTGATCGGCGGACATGCTGACATTGGAATGGTCTCTGGCGGAGGTTCGTCCCAGGTCGATCCACCGGGCGGCAATGCGATCATGCCACCGGGCAAGGGTGAAACGCACTACCAGGATCAGATCTGGTTTCCAACATCACCCCTAAAAGCTCTCCGCGAGAAACTGCCGAATACAAAGATCAGCTTTGATTCCGGGACGAATGTACAGTCTGCAGCGAGTCTTGCCAGAAACTCCGATCTCGCAATCGTCTTTGCCTGTCAGTGGGAATCTGAGGGCATGGACCTCCCAGGTCTATCGCTTCCGGATAACCAAAATGCTCTGATTGAGCGGGTTGCAGCGGCGAATCCTCACACCATCGTCGTGCTCGAGAGCGGAACGGCTGTCACGATGCCGTGGCTCGACAAAGTGTCTGGGGTTGTAGAGGCCTGGTATGCAGGCAGTGCGGGGCATAGGGCACTGGCAAATGTTCTCGTCGGTGACGTTAATCCCACGGGCAAACTGGCTATCACGTTTCCCAGGAGCGAGAGCGACCTCCCGCATCCGGTCATCCCCGCGCTTTCCGCACAGGATGAAGGACAAGCGGAAGACCCAATCAAAGCCGGTACACCTATCTCTGGCTACACTGTTCACTACAACGAAGGTGCTGAAGTTGGCTACAAGTGGTACGAGGCAGAGCATAAGCAACCGCTCTTTGCCTTCGGTTTTGGACTGTCTTACACCTCGTATGCCTATTCCGGCTTGATCGTTGATTCAGAGGCAAAGACCGCACGCTTCACCGTCAAGAACGTCGGGGAACGTGCAGGTATAGAGATAGCAGAAGTGTACGCAAGACTTCCGCAGGGCTCAGACGAATCTTTCAAGCGGCTGGTTGGATGGAAGCGAATCACACTGTCTCCAGGTGAATCGCAAACTGTCACCGTTACGATTGATCCGCGAGTATTGCAAACCTTCGATGAAGCAAGCGATGGCTGGAAGCTCACGCCAGGCGAATACGAAGTTCTCGCCGGACCATCCTCGGATAACACGCCCCTGACAGCCCACCTTCAGGTTCGTTAAAACACTCGCAGGCCACAAATCTGTGCCCATCTTCGACTCCGGGTGCCCCATCTTCGGCGCGTTTTTGCGCCTAAGGTGGGCATCGCGCGAGAGCGCGACCGCTCCCGCCCATATGTGTCTGATCTACGGCGTTCGTAGCATCGCCCCTAGTGCCCGCAACAATCGTAATCACAGCCACAGCGCGAAGCGCGTTCCCTGACGCTTCAGCGTCAGGGAGACGGAGGGAGCCGTAGCCTTTAGGCTACGGAATTCAGACATGGCAAAATGTGGCCTTTAGGCCCGGGCCTTTTGTTCGCAGCAGAAAGGGAGCCCTAGCCTAAAGGCCACGGCGCCCTTCTTTCACGTACTAACTACTCACCCACACGCTCGACCAAACAAGAGTGCCGTCATCACGAATCCAGCCCCGGCAAACACCATTACAAGCTTGCCGCTGTCTTCGCCACCTTACCATCGGGCATATTGTGATCCTGCGCGATCTGCTCAATCATCTGCAGATGCTGTGCTATCACTTGTGCCCCCTGTTGCGCGGCTTGTTTGATACTCGGATTCTGCGTCGTCTGCGCCTCGTCCTTAAACTCCGACAAGTCCTGTTTATGATCCTTCACCATGGCTTGGATATAGGCCTGGTCGAACTGATCGCCTGAGAGCCCTTGGAGTCTAGCGATAAGCTCTCTATCTTTCTTGGAAACATCTGTCGGCTGTTTTACATTGAGCCGTTTTGCGATCGGTTTCATCTGATCGCCCAACTGCGTGTGATCTTCCACCATCTTCTGCCCGAACTGTTTTACGTCATTGCTTTGTGATTTTTGCTGTGCCAACTGCCCCAGTTGAACCTCGGCAGCACCGCCTTCGAGCGCTTTTTTCACGAACGACTGGTCGGCCATGGACTGGAGTTGCTGGTTGTTCTCAGAAGCCATGTCCCCCATGCTCGTACCTGGGGTTCCTGGAGCTGTAGTCGTTCCCGGTGCTGCAGTTGTGGGCTGATTTGTCTGCGGCTGCCCGCCACCGGGTTGAGTCTGTGCGACAGCGATCACGCTCGCCAGCAGAGTGGGCGCAAAGCCTAGCAGAATTCTGCTGTACCCTCGTCTTGAGATCATTTCAGTTCCTCCTTGTATGCGCGCATCGCATTCGAACGCCGGTATCGCCGATCCCACACTCGGCTCCTAAGACTCCTTCGCCCTTGTACGTTAGCTGCTTCAGCTTAGGCTCGCGTTGCCTCAAAAAACCAGCTAATTCCAGGTTCCTGTAACCAATACGAAACGCAGGGCTCTAACATGGCACAGACCGAAGGCACAGCATCTGGATGCGAGCTGATATTGGTCGTTTTGAAGAGAACGGAGCGTCATGAAAACTCTATTGAAGTTGTATGTGCGTCTCGCAGCACTCGTCTCGTACCTGCAGTCTCCGTTTCTGCTGGCGGTACGGCTCTATTGGGGATGGCAGTTCGCACAGACCGGCTGGGGCAAGCTGCATAATCTCGCCAAGATCACGGATTTCTTCACCAGTCTGAACATCCCATTTCCTGCCGCTAATGCTCACTTTGTGGCGAGTCTGGAGCTTGTCGGCGGCATTCTGCTGATTCTAGGGCTTGGTTCGAGAGCGATAGGTCTGCTGCTGACCATCAACATGCTGGTCGCGTACGGGACTGCCGACCGCGAGGCACTCTTCGCGATCTTCTCCGATCCCGGCAAATTCTATGTCGCCGATCCCTACACGTTTCTCTTTGCATCCGCTATGGTTCTAGTATTTGGTGCAGGCCTGTTCTCCGTGGATGCGCTCTTGGCAAAGCGTTGTCGAGTCTGGCTGGGAAGCTCCGGGATAGAGAAAGAATGATCGAGACACCCGCAAGCAGAGATGAAGCGCAGATGATCGCCTCCATCCTTGCCGGTAATTCGCAGGCGTTCCACGAACTCATTCGCCCCTACGAGCGAAGCGTGTATGTCATGGCGCTGTCGCTGCTCAAGAACGAAGCGGATGCAGAGGACGCCGCGCAGGAAGCGTTCCTGAAGGCCTACCGCAATCTTGCAGGTTTTCGTGCTGAGGCCAAGTTCAGCACCTGGCTCATCAGTATCGTATTGAACGAAGCACGCAGCCGCCTTCGCCGTAAGAGCGCCGTCAAGATGGAGTCGCTCGACGAGCCGCTGGACGAGCAGGGGCACGTGTCACCTGCTCTTTTGCGAGACTGGCGCGAGATTCCATCCGAGGCCGTGGAGCGCGGAGAAGTCCGAGTGATGTTGCAGCAGGCCATTAGCGACCTGCCGCCGATCTATCGCGAGATATTTCTGCTGCGCGATGTCGAGGAGCTAAGCATCGACGAGTCAGCGACGGCTCTCGGCATCAGTGTTTCGGCTGTAAAGGTGCGGCTGCATCGCGCTCGAATGATGCTGCAAAAGAAGCTTGCTCCGCAGTTGAAGCAGGTCAATCCGAAAAGGAGGTGGTTCCCATGGTTATAGAGTGCAAGCATGTTTGGGAGCACATCTCCGGCTATCTGGACGGCACGCTCGACCCCGCCGTGCGCGAGCTGGTGCAGAAACATCTGGAGCATTGCGAGATCTGTTCGGCCATCCTCGACTCGACGCGAAACATTCTTATCCTCACTGCGGACGAGCGAGTGTTCGAGCTTCCACTCGGCTACAGCGAACGCCTGCATGCCCGGCTTGAGGCTGAGATGCGAGGCATCGCGCCGCCTATAGATTCAGAGGATGGCTGAACGTACAGCGCTCTATGGAACTTGATGAATGATGCTGTGCGTGATCCACTCTGCCGCTACGAGAAGCAGCGTTAGGATCGCCAGCACAATCTGAAAGGTTTCAGATCGCCGTTGCTTATGCGTCACAGGCACCGTGCGCCACTGTGACGATGGCCTCGCGCGCAGGCTGCGAATTCGCCACACGACATATAAATTGATCAGCGAGCCCGCCACAGCAACCACCATCATCGGGATGCGGATCGCATCGGCATGGAAACCGTTTGCTGGGTGATGCACTGTGGCAGCAGCGGCCAGTGCGCCAAGCCCGATGATGACGCGGACGCCGCTGATCGCCATCACTGCGGTGCAGGCGCTCTGCAGCAAAATGAACATCAGGCTCGTTACGCTGAGGATCCAGGAGCGGTTGCGAGTAGAGGGTTGCTCCTTGGCAGAAGCATCGGTTGCGGAATGGCTCTCATGAACGGACATTTCCTCTTTACGGTACATCAGGTCGGTCAAACCGTTTTTCTTGTGTGTTAAAAACCTCGCTGGCAGAGTAGGATGGAGCCGTGCGTTTCTCACTCAGAAACGCGGGGATGAATTATGGTCAAAACGCATCGTAGGTATCAGGAAGTTGCAGCAAGGATCTCGCGCTATGTCGCAGAGAGGAGACTAGAGCCAGGCGCAAGGCTGCCGGGCGAGATCGATCTGGCGAAGGTCTGCGGCGTAAGCCGTCCCACCATTCGCGAAGCGATGGTAGCGCTGGAGATCGCCGGAGAGCTGGAGATTCGCAGTGGTTCGGGAGCGTATGTTCGCGAGGCCGTGAACCCGATGTCGCTGGTATTGGACTCCGGCCCTGGCCCGTTCGAACTGTTGCGCGCACGCATTCTGATTGAAGGTGAGATCGCTGCGGATGCGGCTCTCTATGCATCGGCTGGCGACCTGACGAAGATCGAGAAGATCCTGCAGCAGATGCGGAAGCTGGTGCAGGCGAAGACCAATGCTCAGGTGTCGGACCGGCAGTTCCATGTGGCGATCGGCGAGGCCGCCAAGAACAGTGTGTTGACGAGCATCGTCGATGGACTATGGGCAGGCATGTTTGCGCCGATGTATCACCGGCTGAGCCAGCGTGCCGGTCTCGATCAGCATCAGGCAGCGGCGTTGGAAGATCACGAAGCCATCTTTGCCGCGATCTCCGCACGCAACCCGAACGAGGCGCGCAGAGCGATGCGCAAGCATCTGCATCACGTGGAAGAGCACCTGACCAGCGATGATGTGCCGTCGCCGGTGAAGCCATCGACAAAGCAGGAAGAAGTGGCAGCCACGAACGGACACAGGCAGCCGGCTTAGGGTGATTCCGCGGACTCGCTACTTCGCGAAGAGCTGGCTGAGATCGTCGAAGCTCTTGAACTCCAGGGCATTGCCTGAAGGATCGAGGAAGAACATCGTCGACTGCTCTCCCACCTGGCCTTCGAACCGCGTATAAGGTTCGATGATGAACTGCACACCGGCCGCGCGGACCCGTTCCGCCAACGCCTTCCAGTCGCCCTGCTTCAACACCACACCAAAGTGCGGAACCGGCACAGCATGACCGTCGACGGGATTGCTGTGCACGGCATCGTCACCGGATGCAGGCTTGTGGTGCGCGACGATCTGATGTCCGCAGAGATCAAAGTCGATCCACTGCTCGGAGCTGCGGCCTTCAGGGCATCCCAGCACCGTGCCATAGAAATGGCGCGCTGCATCGAGGTCGTGGACAGGAAAGGCAATGTGGAAGGGGCGCAGTTCAGACATAGTGGAGAGCTCGCGAATGAAATAGGCCGTACTCCACGATGATACGCAGGAAGCGATCCATTCGCCCAGCACTGCTGCCGTTGTCGTCGTTGCTGTTGCTGTTGTTGTCGTGGTTTGTTTCTCGCCGTCATCCTGAAGCGTAGCTGAAGGACCCCCGCATTTGTGCCGCTACGAATGCGGGGGTCCTTCAGCTACGCTTCAGGATGACGACGAAAGACAACCGCACTACCCGCGGTGATATCCCCGGTCATAGCCACGCACATACGCATTGCGGAACGCATCGCGATAAGGCCCGAACGGCCCGAGCTGCGGATCATAGCCAGGGCAATCGTGGAACGCGCGCGTTCGGCGAACATGATAGGGAATACCGCTCTCCACATCGCGAGCGCCATCGGCGCGTCCTGCTTCAAAGCCATTGTGATCCGCCAGTTGAATGAGTGGCGGCAACTGTGCCACAGGCGGTGGCGGAGGAGGAGGTGGTGGGTAATTGTGAGCACAACCCAAACCCGCGAATAAAAAAATAGAGGACGCGGCTGCAAGAACCAAACGAGGGGCCTTCATAGAACTCTCCTGACCGTTAAAACGGCTCATTGGCTTGAACGCATAAGCAGCCAGGATGTTGCTCTGGAAAGAGGTACACCGTTTCTAGAAGGAGAGGCAAAAGCACCGCCCCTACATTGTCACCTAGGACCACCCCTACATTGTCATCTCGACCGGAGGCGGCGCTTTTGTCGCCATAGTGGAGAGACCTGCAGTTTGCTCGCGCGGGTAATACTCCCCAAGCAAGCAAACTGCGACTTCTCCGCTCTGAGCAGAGTCGAACCGACGCATGACGATGCACGCATCGGTCATGCGTCCGGCTCCTACGCCTTATCCGAGACCACGCCCATCTTCTCCGCAATAGATTTCGCTTGAGTAAATAGTGTTAGGTAATCCGGCCCACCCGCTTTGGAATCCGTCCCACTCAAATTGAAGCCACCGAACGGATGAGCCCCAACCATCGCGCCAGTGCACTTGCGGTTCAAGTAGAGGTTCCCCACATGGAACTCATCGCGAGCGCGGTTAAGCTTCTCGCGAGAGCTCGTGTAGATGGCGCCCGTCAGGCCGTACTCGGTGTTGTTAGCGATGGCCAGCGCATCCTCGAAGTCCTTGGCACGAATCACAGCAAGCAGCGGCCCGAAGACCTCTTCCTGCGCCAGACGCGCCGTCGGAGCCACATCAGCGATGACAGTTGGTGCGATGTAATACCCGCCCTCAATGTCGAGCGCCGTACCACCGGTCAGCAATCGTCCTTCGCTCTCGCCGATCTGGATGTAGTCGAGAAGACGCTTCTTCGCGACGCTGTTGATGACCGGCCCCGTCGCGAAGTTCTCCGCAGGATCTCCGGTAGCGAGGCTCGCCACGCGCTCGCGAAGTTTGTCGCAGAAGGTGTCGTACACCGGCGACTCAACGATCACACGCGAACACGCCGAGCACTTCTGCCCATTGAACCCGAAGGCCGAAGCGACTACGCCATCCACGGCTGCATCGATATCCGAGTCCGCATCGACGATGATCGAATCTTTTCCGCCCAGCTCAAGGATCGTGCGCTTGATGAAGTTCTGTCCAGGCTGTGTCTTCGCAGCGCGCTCATGGATCTCGAGGCCAACCTTCTTCGAGCCCGTAAAGGCGATGAAGCGAATCTGCGCGTGATCCACGATGGCGCGGCCAACCTCCGGCCCACCTTGCACAAGATTGACGACCCCATCGGGAAGCCCGGCCTCTTCCAGCAACTCGACAAAGCGCGCGGCGATGGTCGGTGCATCAGGCGAGGGCTTCAGCACAACGGTATTGCCGCACACGATCGCAGCGGCCGTCATCCCGGCCATGATGGCGAAAGGGAAGTTCCACGGCGGAATTACCGCACCCACGCCAAGCGGAACGTAGCGTAGCAGATTGCGTTCGCCAGGATATTGAATCGGCGTCGTTGCGGCGTCGAGGCGCAGAGCCTCGCGCGCATAGAACTCCAGGAAGTCGATGCACTCACCGACATCCGCATCGGCCTCAGCCCAGTTCTTGCCGACTTCCAGCGTGAGCCACGCGCAGAAGGTCAGGTGACGGCTGCGGATCAGATCGGCAGCGCGAACCAGCAGCGCAACGCGTTCGGCGACAGGGGTGCGCTTCCAGCTTGCGAAGGCCAGCTGTGCCGCGCTGACGGCATCATTGGCATCCGCCTCCGTCGCAGCGGAGTGGACTCCGATAATCTCGGCGGGACGAGCAGGATTGACAGACGTAATGCTGTTGCCGGAGCGCCGACGCTGGCCTCCAATGACAAGGTCATAGGTCGCGCCAAGCTCGCTGCGAACGTGAGCAAGAGCCTCGAGCGTCGCACGCTTGATCTCGGCATCTTTGAAGTTGGTAAAGGGCTCATTGTGAAACGGGGGAAGATTGCTGATAGGGGCAGTGCTCATAGAAACCTCACAATCATTTTATGCGCTTGTGTGTAGGGCGATGTGGATTCGAGCATGCGGAAAATAGGCAAGGAGGCCGATTTTCGTCACAACTGCCGTGGCGAAACTTGGCTCCCTTAGCGCACGTTGCGTCAAAGGCTCTCTGTTTGCGCCTGCACGCCCTTACTCCGTAAGCTTCTCCGTCGCCTTCGACATTTTGGCCGTACGCTCCAGCTTGTCCCACGAGAACGGTTTGCCATCGATCGCACGCTTCACGGTCTTGATCAGCACCAGGGAAAAGAGCTGGCGATACGTAAACCGCTGCACCCAGATATGGACGAGCAGCCACGCATCCCCACGGCTGGCCGGATGTTTGCGTTCCAGCAGGAACGCCAGACCCGAAGCCGCGAAGTCGATCAGCAGGAACGCCAGGAAGGCCGTCAGGAGCTTGTACAGATCGCCCGTGCTGGTCGTCTCCGGATGGAAGTGTTTGTCGATAAAGTAATGCAACACTCCAGCGACGAACATGAAATCGATCAGCGGCGACACCAGCGGCAGCAGGATCTGGAAGACAACGATGTTGGGCAGAGCAAACAGGCCCATCGCACGCCGCCGCATAATCGCGCCGCGATGCTTGAAGACCGCCTGCAGAATTCCAAAAGACCACCGGAAGCGCTGCCGGGCAAGCCCGTTGGCATTGATCGGCGCCTCGGTAAAGGCGAGCGCCTGATCCTCATAGATGACCGCATAACCCTGCTCCAGCAGGTTCATGGTCAGGTCGGCATCCTCTGCAACGGTGTCGGGATGGTACGCTCCACCAGCTTTCACCGCCGCCGTCCGCCATGCGCCGATAGCTCCAGGCACCACCATCACGACATCGAATAAATCCAATGCCCGCCGCTCGAAGTTCTGGCTCGTGATGTACTCCAGCGCCTGCCAGCGCGTCCAGAGGTTCACCCGGTTGCCGACCTTTGCATTGCCCGCCACCGCACCGATGTCCGGATTCGCGAAGTGGCACACCAACCGTGCAACGGCGTCATGAGCAATAACGCCATCGGCATCGATGCCCACGTAGACCTCTTCGTCCGTGCTCTGCAGCGCGAAGTTCAGCGCCTCGGCCTTGCCGCCGTTGGGCTTGGTCAGCACCGTCAGCTTGCCATCCGCAATCTCCTTCGCATAGGTTTCGGTGGCGATCTTATACGTTGCGTCGGTCGAGCCATCGTCGATCACGATGATGCGAATGTTCTTGTAGTTCGACATCAGCACAGAGCGGATGGTCCGCGCAATCACCTTCTCCTCGTTGTACGCAGGAATCAGTACGGCGACCTTCGGCTGATAGTCGGGCGTAGAGAAGTCCTTGCGGCGGCGGAAGCGATCGATGATGGCACACAGGCCGATGATGATGAGCCGCCCGCTCATCAGGATGTCGCCGACAAAGAAGACGGTCAGCACGAAGTGATTGAAGAAGCCAATAAAGAAGAAGGTGATCGAGTCGATGAAAGCGCCGTAGCGCTGATTCCTCGTCAGCGGCACCATCACCTGGTCGCGTGTCTGGCCGATGAGCTCCGAGACTGGAACGATCTCATAGCCATGGGCCCGCAGCGCTTCGATCAGCTTCGGCAGCGCGGCGACAGTCGCCGAGCGGTCGCCGCCGCCGTCATGCATGAGAATGACGGACCCGCGCATCCAGGACTTCGTGTTGGCCTCGGTGATCTGCTCGAAGACGCTGTCGATAATCTCCTGCGGAGACTTGCGCGGATGCTCGTCCCAGTCGTTGGTATCGATCTTGTCGCCGACGATGACGTAACCGAGCTGCTGCGTATGGTCGACCGGCGCGGCCTGGTCGTTGGTATCGGGCTCCTGGTCGATGGAGTACGGCGGGCGGAAGTAGATCGGCTGCACCCCGAGTTTGGAGGCAAAGAGCCGTTCTGTCAGGTTCAGTTGCAGGTCGACCTGGCGCGTCGAGATTTCGCTGATGTCGGGATGCGTGAAGGTATGGTTGCCGATCTCATGGCCTTCGCGGTAGACACGCTGCATCACGCCGACATTGTCCTGCGCGACCTCTCCGATCATGAAGAAGGTCCCCACCACGTTGTACTTCTTCAAAATATCGAGGACCAGCGGCGTCCACTTGGGATCCGGGCCATCGTCGAAGCTAAGGGCGACCTTCTTCGGGTGATACCCGTACTGCGAAAGGGTATACGGCAGCGGATACGAGTCCATCGTCTCGGAGACGACGCTGAGATACTTCGATGGAATCGTCTTATCGTCGTCCATCGTGACGGTGCGATGGCCGTTCTGCGGCCTCCCGGTCACCTTCAGGATGTCGCCGTCGCCTTCGGTGTCCACATCCTGCCCCGGCAAAACGACTGCGAGGTCTTTCACCGGATCGGCCTTCGTAGGCGAGTCCCAGATCTTCCACAGGGAATCGTCCTCATAGCCCAGACGGAACAGCGCGAAGGTCTCCAGCCCGAGCGCGCGGGCGACGCGCATCTGGTTCAGCACCGTGACGGCATCCAGAAACCAGACCTGGTGCCGCACCTTCGCATCTTCGTCGTCATAGGTGAAGTGCGGATTCAGCGAGTCGTCGTCCAGATCGATCTGTGCCTCCGAGTCGGAAGCGGCCTGCCAGACCTCCTGCGTCGAAAGCATCATGGTGGAAAGAATCGGCTGTTTTGCGGGAGGCTTGGTCTTCTTGCGCGAGCCTTTGCCCTTGGCCGGCGGGGGAGGCGGAAGATTTGTGGTCCAGTCGTAGCCGTAGTTGCCGATGCCGATGATCAGTTTTTCGCGCGGGACGATCTTCATCGCCTCCCGCAGGTTATTCGCGAACCAGTCTTGTCCGGCCACCGGGCCGGGATCGGTGCCGGTCTGGTGCTGGTCGAGGTTCATCAGAACGACGCCATTGCTGTTGGCGCCGATGAACTTCAGGTCGAAGTCGTCATCGCCGACCGGCACGCTGACGTACAGCCGCAGATTGCGCGAGTGAAAGTCGTTATAGAGCGCCTGGATGAGTTGTTGGTAGCCGGGTTGGGCGGCAAGCGGGATGTTCTGGAAGTTGAGTGTTAGACCGCGGTAGAGCGTATTTGCCGCGAGAAACGTATCGATCTGGTGAACGAAGTTCGCACGAGCTGCGGGGTTCAGCAGAAACTGTCCGACATTGTCCTCAAAGACACCGTCCGCCGCGCTGTAGTTGTTCACCAGTGGAAAGATTTCGGTATCTTCGCGGGCCGTTGTAATGGCGCGGACTACCTTGTTCTCGCGATCGACTCCATGCACCACGGAGCCCTCGACCACGGAGAACGGAATGTTGTCGGAGGTAAGGGCCGTGATATTGCCATCCGGCGTGACGACGTGGAGCCACTCGGGGAAGAGCAGGTCGATCTGTTTGATGTGCTGCTTCAGAGAGGCGTAGCTGGCCGGATCGGCGTCCGTATAGAACGCCGCCCGCAGACCCTCACCCGAGTTCAGAACGACATCGGAGGGCTTGAGGTCCAGTCTGCGATGCGCGGACCGATTGAGCTTCTCCTTGGAGGTGAGTTCCAGGGCCGGCGCGTTCGCCAGGGCACGGTACCGCTTGGTCGCCGACCGCAGATCGAGCCCGCGCAGGGGCTTCATGCGGACCAGGCCAACGATAAACAGTACCCCCACGATAACGCCGAAAAGAGCCAACAAGTCGAAGATTCGCCGCAGCCGCTTCCAGCGTTTGCGTTGCGGGTCGTAAAAAACTTGCTTGCTCATGGATCGTTAGGGTTCCCTGTTATCGTATCGCGTTTTAGTTATCGTATTACGTATCGAAATGTCAGCCATCCTGGTTCGCAGAGGAACCACCCCAGGTTTCGCCACGAAACCCTCCGCGACCTTTGCGTCTTTCCTCTGCGCCCTCTGCGTCAAGGCTGTTGCTACTCCGAAAAGCAACAAAGGAAACACTCCAATCGGTATGATGCAAGGAAATGCATCAGCGTGGACGAGGATGGGGGTTTGCGGTACTGCTCTTGCTGGCGGGTATCGCGCTACGTGTGGTCTTCATCCGCTACCACGACGAGTTTGTGGGGGACTCGCTGATCTATGCCGACCTCGCTCATAATCTCTTCTCGAATCACATCTACGGGGTAACGGAAGCCGGCAGTGTGATTCGCCCCACCCTGATCCGGCTACCCGGCTATCCCATCTTTCTCGGGGTGTGTTTTTCGCTCTTCGGGGACCAGAACTTCATCGCCGTCGTCTGGGTGCAGGCCCTTCTCGCCCTCGTCGAGTGCTGTCTGCTGGGCGTTCTGGCCGCCAGACTGATGGGCAGGCGCGCCGGGCTGATAGCGCTCGGCCTGGCGGCACTCTGTCCCTTCACCTCGAACTACGTCGCCGCCGCGCTCACGGAGACTCTCAGCCTCTTCTGCATCACGCTGGCCCTGTTCTCTTTGGAGCGGTGGATGCGGCTGCAGCAGCAGGGAAGGCCCTGGAACGCCTGGCTCTTGCCGGTTGGGCTCGCCTCAGCCTATGCCGTCCTGGTGCGCCCGGATCAGGCGCTGCTGCCCATGGTGGTGGTTCCGGCGATGCTGGGTGTGAGCCTTCGCCCCAAAGGCGGCCCAGTCAAAGCAGGTCTAGCCAGGCGCAGCCTCCCTGCCGCCAGCGTGGCCCTGATCATCGCCTTGCCTCTGCTGGTATGGGGCGCCCGCAACTGGCGTGTGTTTCACGTGGTGCAGCCGCTGGCGCCGCGCTATGCAACCGATCCCGGCGAGCCGATCTCCTATGGCTTTCAGCGCTGGTACAGAACCTGGGCCATCGACTTCAAATCGACGCTGGACGTCTACTGGACCTATGACGGATCGCAGCTTGCGCTGACCGACCTCCCATCCCGCGCCTTCGACAACGCCGCCCAGCGCCAGGAGACGGAGCGGATCTATGCGCAGTACAACGAGGTCACCTCGGCCAACCCAGAGTCCGACGCCGCCTTCGCCAGGCTCGCGGCAGAGCGGGTTGCAGCCCACCCTCTTCGTTATTACATCGTCTTGCCGCTAGCCAGGCTTGCGGACATGTGGCTCTGTCCACGAGTAGAGCTAATGGATCTCCCGCTCGATTGGTGGCACTGGCGAAAGCATCCAAAGGCCTCCGCCTTCAGCCTTTTCTATGCCTCGTTAGATGCCGCGTATCTCGTATTGGCAGCGGTAGGGCTGTGGCGCTGGCGGCGACAGGGCTGGAGCGGCTATAGCGCACTCGCCTACGCGATGGTCGCCTTCGTTCTGCTGCGCTGCATCCTGCTGGCAACGATCGACAACTCCGAGCCGAGATACACACTGGAGTGCTTCCCCATAGTGATCCTCCTGGCAAGCTTTGCCCTGATGCGGGAGCACCCAAAACAACCTCTCGAGTCGCCTCGATAGAGCACTTGCTTTTCTTTCTGTCATTCCCGCAGGGAATCTGCTTCTTACCCGTATCGCCACAAATCCGGGTGCCCCATCGCATCGGGCGGACGCCCGACCGCTCCTGCCCATATACGCTCTACCCGCGAAGCTCGTACCGAAGACTCAGTGATTAACCGTAGTCGTATGCGAGTCCGTATGCATCTTGAAGCTTCCCTTGTCGATGCTGCCATTCAGTTTGATGTTGGAGTACGTTGCTGTACGGTAGTCGCCTGACGGGGTATTGAAGACCTGCTTCAGTGGGACGCCGCGCGTGGGATCGACCCAGATGGTGACGTGAGTGAACGTGTTCTTCACGCTGGGATCTTTGGCGACCAGGTCGAGTTTCTCGACTTTAATCGACTGTCCGTTGTCGGTGATGGACTCCGTGCCCTGGTCCGTAATGTTCCAGATGCGGGCAAGATCTTTTCCGCTACCGCCAAAACCTAGCGTCAGAAAACTCTCATACTGGGCTTGGTTGTTTCCAGCATGCAGAACGGTGATCTGATCGACACCGGGGTCGAACATCTGCAGCACGCCACCTTTATATTCGATCACCCTTTGCGTCTTCTTCGTGGTCGGGTCGGCGACGACGGCACCCATCTGGATAGCCGTGCCATTGCGTTCGAAGTAGATGGGGCCGGTCTGCGTGGTGGTGTCGCGGACGACGCGTTCGTAGTAATCCCACTTGAAGTCAGCCCGCGCGCTCTTGAAGCGTTGACTGGCAGCGTCAAGCTGCGAGAGAACCGTCGAGAGCTGCGACTCCTGTGCGTGAATCAAAGGCATCGAGAGGCCAACGGCCAGGGCTACACTAGCAAAGCTGCGAAGAACCTTCATCCGGAAAACTCCTATACGTTGCGGCCATCCAACGAATCATTGGCCTGCTCGTTTGATGCTTATCCAGTATCTATCGGCAGGCTCAGTCTTCTGAAATTGATGTCCAGCTCAATTTGTGACGCAGTGCGGCGCAAATCGAAAATGCGCGATCCATCGATTGCATTAGCACACAGCTACAGCTTCAGTCGCGTGACAAACTCCCATGGCAACCCGGTTTTAGCCATCGGGGGGATGTGTCTCGTTCGAACCATGCAAACACTTTGTTGTGGCAAGTCCCGGAAGGGCCCGGTTTCAACCGGGCCGCAAAAGTCAGGCCGCAGGGGTGTACCTTGCTGCCGCAGGCTGGAGTGAAGGCGCAGCCGTAACGACTGAATTGCTTTCCTTTCACCTGGTGAAAGGTATTGACGCTATCAGTCCACTCGGTTACCCCGCGACCTGAAATTAGTGCAGGATGCGTTGCGCATCCTTACTGATCTCATAGGGGCCCGTATTGATTTTTTTGTTCAGCCTGATCTTCGAGTACGTAGTAGTGCGGCTGTCTCCATTGGGTTCGTAGAAGATTTGCTTGAGCGAGAGGCCTCGTACGGGGTCAACCCAGATGGTGACGTGGGTGTACAAGTTCCTCACGCTGTCATCCTTGCTGACGAGATCGAGCTTTTCAGTCTTGATCTGCTGTGTTCCGTCGCTAAGGGTCTCGGGACCCTGGTCCTGGATCGTCCAGGACTTGACGAGATCGCTGCCGCTGCCGCCGAAGCCTAGCGTCAGAAAGCTCTCGTACTTTGCCTGGTTGGCTCCAGCCTTGAAGATGTCGTTCTGGTTCGTGCCGGGCGTATAGATCTGGAGTGTGTTGCCATCGTAGACAAGGATCTTGGCCGGTGACTTCTCAGGCTTGTTGTCAGGGCCGAGATTAAAGAAGACAGCACCCATCTCTTGGCTCTTACTGGAGCGCTCGATATAGATCGAGCCCGTATTGATGGTGTGATCGCGGACTACCCGTGTGTAGTTGTCATAGCTGACCTCTGCCTGAGCGTTGTGGAAGTTTGCAGCCGCGGCATCGAGTTTCTTGAGGACATCGGCGAGCTGTGGCGAAGATACCTGGGCATGAACCAAAGGCGCTGAGAGCCCAGCGGCCAGAGCTAGGATGGCAGAGCTGCGAAGAACCTTCATCGTGAAAAAGCTCCTTCTGTCATCACCCGATGCCCAATCAATCAGCGCAGCACAGTAGCGTCATACGCGACGATCTTGCCTTTGGTGTCTGGCACAGCCTTGTAGTGCTCCAATGTCACCTCGCCGGCCATGGGTTCGATCACGCGGAGAAGCGCTGTTTTTATCTCGGCATCGGTCGATGCGCCATCGAGGTCCTCAGCGCGAATCTCATAGATAAACCGCGCCTCGTTGCCGCTGCTGCCTGCCTCTTTGACCAGCACCTCGCTGGCACGCAGCGGCACGGTCTTCACGGGCCTGTCTTTGAAGTCGATAAAGTGCGGCGACACAAACACGAAGAGCAGGATGGCCGTAACCATCACGTCGTAGTGAAAGCTGCCGCGTTCGTAGGACCAGAAGAAGTAGCTGCGCAACAAACGGGTCATAGTGCACGCCCCAGGGACTGCTTGGTAATCACGGTCTCGCCGCCCATATAGGGCTGCAGTGCCTCGGGAATCCGCACCGAGCCATCGGCTTGCTGATAGTTCTCCAGAATCGCAAGATACGTGCGGCCCACGGCCAGGCCGCTGCCGTTGAGCGTATGCACGAACTCCGCTTTGTTCGATCCCGCAGGCTTGTACCGGATGTTCGCGCGACGCGCCTGGAAGCTCTCGAAGTTCGAGCAGGAAGAGATCTCGCGATAGGTCTGCTGCCCAGGGACCCACACCTCAAGGTCATAGGTCTTGGCAGAGCCGAAGCCCATGTCCCCGGTGCAGAGCAGCATGCGGCGATAAGGAAGGCCAAGGCGCTCGAGCACGGACTCGGCATCCCGAGTGAGCCTCTCGTGCTCCTCGTAGGAGTTCTCGGGCCGCGTGAACTTTACAAGCTCCACCTTCTGGAACTGGTGCTGGCGAATCATGCCGCGCACATCTTTCCCATACGACCCAGCCTCCGAACGGAAGCACGGCGTATAAGCCGTAAACGAGATCGTGCCGCCGCTCAGGTCGATGGTCTCATCGCGGAACAGATTGGTGAGCGGAACTTCAGCCGTGGGGATCAGCCAGTGGTCGTTCTCCTGCAACTGGCCAGGCGTGTACGGGCCCTTGTCGTCGCAGTGGAAGAGGTCTTCCGCAAACTTTGGCAACTGTCCCGTGCCAAACAGGGAACTGGAGTTGACCATGTAGGGCGGCAGCACCTCGGCATAGCCGTGCTCGCGAGTATGCAGGTCGAGCATAAAGTTGGCCAGCGCCCGCTCCAGCCGGGCACCCGCACCGAAATGCACGACAAAGCGCGAGCCGGAGATCTTCGCAGCGCGGCCGAAGTCGAGGATGCCCAGTTCTTCGCCAATCTCCCAATGCGGCTTGGCTGTGAAGTCGAACCGGGTAGGCTCATCCCAGGTCTTTTCGCAGACATTGTCGTGCTCGGACTTGCCGACGGGCACATCGTCATGCGGCAGGTTGGGCAGACCCTGGAGCAGGTCACGCAATGTCGCATCGGCGGCATTGGCGGTGGCTTCAAGGGTGGCTGTCCGGTCCTTCAGTTCACCGGAGCGCTGGCTGACAGCGGCAACATCGCCACCGGCGCGCTTGACCTTCGCAAACTCCTCCGAAAGAGCATTGCGCTGTGCCTTGAGGGTTTCGACCTCGGTAATCGCGGCGCGGCGTTCCGCGTCGAGCTTCGCAAAATCGGCCAAAACCGACGAATCTGCGCCGCGTGAGCGCAGTTTTTCTTCTACAAGCGGGAGATTCGCCCGCACAAACCCTAAATCGAGCATACAAAGCTATTCTAGCTGGCATTCTCCAGTGGAACGCTAAGCAGTTGCAGGCCAAGACGAAAGACAGTATGTGCGATATTCGCACATACTTATGGGGTACGAAAGACTCGATTTACTTCATAGTCCAACAGAAGACGCAGGCAAGGTATGTTGGAGGGATCACCTATTCAGGAGAGAGATTGGATGAAGGCTGCAAAAGTTTTATTCGTGGCGATCCTGCTGTTCGTCGTGACACGCACAAAGGCCCAGGCTCCTACTCCAGCGCTCACCGGCGACCACGAACTACTCGCGCAACTACAGCCGATTCTCTCCGCGCACCACGGCAAAGTAGCCCTCTATGCCGTCCAGCTGAACACAGGTAAAACGGTAGGCATCGACCAGAGCCTACCCGTACAAACCGCCTCCGACATCAAGCTGGCGATCTTGTATGAGGCGATGGTCGAAGTCCGCGAGGGCAAGGCCCACTGGGACGAAAAGCTAGTCTTGAAGCCGGGCGATCCCGTTAGTGGATCGGGCGTTCTCCTCTTCTTCGACACGCCGATCACCGTCACGCTCAAAGACGCCCTGACCATGATGGTGATCGTCAGCGACAACACGGCAACGAACATGATGATCGACCGTTTCGGCGTAGATCCAGTCAATGCGCGGATGGTAGCACTGGGGCTCACGAACACGCACCTCTACAAGAAGGTCATGAAACCCGCCACCGGCCCCATGCCGGCTGACCAGCCAAAGTTCGGCCTGGGCAAGACGACTCCCTACGAGATGGCAGTCTTGATGACCCGGATCGGGCGCTGCGAGTTACATGCCGATGCCCCCCGAACAACTCCTGTACCGCCAACCTCCAGCGAAGGCTTCGCCAAGCCCGATGCCCAGGATCTCGCTGTCTGCGAGGTGGGCCTGAAGATGTTGAGCAACCAGTTCTACCGCGAGACAATTCCACGCTACCTGGAGACGGTCGATTCCAGCGAGACAGGCACCGCCATCGCCAGTAAGACCGGAAGCCTGAACGCGGTCCGCAACGACGTCGCCATCGTCGCCGGCAAGACCGGCCCGATGGTGCTCTCGATCTTTACCTACGACAACACCGACCACAGCTGGACGGTCGACAACGAGGGCGAGGTCACCATCGCCAAACTGGCAAAAGCAATTGTCATGGACTGGTCTCCAATCGGGATCGACGGCAAGACGCTGGTCCCGGGGCTGGACCTGAAATGACGACGGTTGTTGGTTTGTGTTCTCTTTGAGGCTCAAATACGTCTATAAAAGTAGAGAGTGGGCAAATACGCCCGGCAGGAAAAGAGGCAAGGTTGGAGCAGCCGACACCAGAAGCGACACAAACACCGCAAACCCCAAAAAGTATGGGTCTGCGCTCATGGGCGACGGACCTGCTCGTCGCAGTCATCGTGTCGGCGTTCATCATTCTGTTCCTGTATCAGCCAGTGAGGGTGGAAGGCACGAGCATGCTGCCGGTACTGGAAGACCAGGACCGGCTGTTCATCGACAAGTTTGCCTACTCGAGTCTCGGCAGCCTGGTGGGAGAGCACATCCATCGTAGTGATGTCGTTGTATTCCTCTACCCGCACGACCACACCAAGAGCTACATCAAGCGCGTAATCGCCCTGCCGGGAGACACGCTGCGAATCGACCACGGAACGGTATGGGTGAACGGCAATCCGCTCAAAGAGAGCTATGTGCCGCTGAAGTACGAAGACGACCGCTCGCAGCCGGAGATGACCATACCGCACGGCGAGTACTTCGTGATGGGCGACCACCGCTCCATCTCCAGCGACAGCCGGGACTTCGGCCCGGTAGATCGGGACTTGATCTATGGCCGGGCAGCATTCGTGTACTGGCCGATGGATCAGGCAGGCTTGGTCCGCTAATTAGGTTCTAAGCGTAGTGGACGATGTTGGCGAAGGTAGTAGGCACCAGGCTAGCGCCGCCAACCAGTGCTCCGTCGATCTCTTCCTGCTGCATGAGCGCGCCGATATTCTCAGGCTTCACTGACCCACCGTAGAGGATGCGCGTGTTGTCGGCAGTCTGCTCGCCGCAGCAGTGGCTGAGTTCATGCCGGATGATCTTATGAGCCTCTGCCGCGACCTCAGGTGAGGCCGTAGAGCCGGTGCCGATAGCCCAGATAGGCTCATAGGCGATAACCAGGCGGCGGGCCTCGCTGGCCGAGATATTGCGCAGGGCAGCCCGAACCTGGCTACGCAGCGTCTCCTCTGTTTTGAGGTCCTCGCGCTCCGCCAGCAGCTCTCCAACGCAGACGATCGGTGTGATGCCGTGGTTGATCGCTGCCTTCAGCTTGAGGTTCACCCGCTCATAGGTCTCGTTGAAGTAGAGGCGTTGTTCGGAGTGGCCCAGCAGGACGTGCCTGCACCCAATGGAGACGAGCATGGTGGGTGAGGTCTGCCCGGTATAGGGGCCTTCATTGAGCCAATGCATGTTCTGCGCGCCGGCGCGGACGTTGGTCCCGACCGTGGCTTCCAGTACATAGCCCAGCGAACTCATCGTGGGAAAGACGGCGATCTCGTCACGCGTATGTCCCTCGACCAGCGGAAGAAAGGCGTCGAGAAAGGCAAGCGACTCCTTGGGCGTCTTGTACATCTTCCAGTTGCCGGCGATGAAGGGCTTGCGCATACGTTCAGGTCTCCCATAAAGGCTGTGGTCAGTGGAGATTACGGGCTGGGTGTGAGGAATGGCAAGGGAGTGTGGCCGAAATTCGCACGCCGCGGAGCCTGTCCGGTTGTGTCTTGAGCCGCAAGCCACGAGTTACCAGTTTCGCTTTTAAGAACTGGTAACTCGGCACTGTTTATTTTTGTGTAAGGGCGGCCACACCTGGCAGCGTCTTGCCTTCAAGAAACTCCAGGCTCGCCCCGCCGCCGGTTGAGATGTGCGTGATCTTGTCCGCGACGCCGGAGTTGTGCAGCGCCGCTACCGAGTCTCCGCCGCCGACGATGGTGATGGCATCTTCGTTCTTCGCGAGCGCTTTGGCGATGGCGTTAGTGCCCTTGGCGAAGGGTGACAGTTCGGCGACGCCCATGGGGCCGTTCCAGACGACGGTCGCGGCCTCAGCTATCTCCGCCGCAAAGAGCTTGATCGTCTCAGGTCCGATGTCCAGGGCCATCAGCTCGGCGGGGAAGGGCTCCGTGCCGCTGAAGATCCGGGTCTTTGCATCAGAACTGAACTTGTCCGCAAGGATGTGATCGACAGGCAGCAGAAACTTCACGCCACGGGCTTCGGCTTTCTCGAGGGCTGCACGGGCGACGTCATACTTGTCGGCTTCCACGAGCGACTTGCCGGTGGTCTGGCCCTGCGCGTTGAGGAAGGTATAGGCCATCGCGCCGCCGATCAACAGGGCGTCGACCTTGTTGAGCAACGCGTTGATGACCTCGATTTTGTCCGAGACCTTGGCACCGCCGATGATAGCGACAAACGGACGGTTCGGTTCGGCAACCGCCTTCCCGAGATAGTTGAGTTCCTTCTCCATCAGCAAGCCTGCAGCCGACTGGGCGACGAAGTGCGTGATGCCCTCGGTGGAGGCATGCGCGCGATGTGCTGCTCCGAATGCATCGTTCACATAGAGGTCACAGAGCTGCGCGAGCTTTTTAGCGAATTCTGGGTCATTGGCCTCTTCACCGGCGTGGAAGCGCAGGTTTTCCAGCAGTAGCGTCTGGCCGGGCTCGAGGTTCTCGGCGAGCTCGAACGCCACCGGCCCAACGCAATCGGGCGCGAAGGCAACGTTCTCATCCGGATCGAGCACATGGTCGAGCAGCGAACGCAGGCGATCGACGACCGGCCGCAGGCTCATCGTGTCGACGTGCTTGCCTTTGGGGCGGCCAAGGTGTGCGGCGAGGATCACCCGGGCCTTGCGGCGCAGCGCGTATTCGATGGTGGGGATGGTCTCACGAATGCGTGTGTCGTCGGTGATGGTGCCCTCCTTGGAGAGGGGCACGTTGAAGTCGACGCGAATGAGGACGCGCTTACCGGTAAGGTCGAGGTCGCGAATTGAGAGCTTGGGCATTGCCTGAAGAATAACCGAGTGGAGGGTGAATAGGGGAGAGGGCGCTTATGGGCGATAAGAACTTCTGCTTGGACGTGCCGTTTTGGCGGGAAGACAGTGGAAGTCGAGGCAAACAAAAATGACGACTCAAACGATAGTCGAGTGTCAAGAGAAGACAGCGGCATTCAAGACGCTCAACAGCAAAACGGTGTTCTTTCTCGGGCTATTGATCGCGGCCAGCGGCCTGGTGTCGCCGCCTGTAGCGCTGGTGGGTGGCATTGCCTTCGGTTTTTCGGTGGAGCATCCCCTGCGGGCCGAGGCGAGCTCGCTGGCGAAGCTGCTGCTGCAGGCTTCGGTGGTTGCTCTGGGTTTTGGGATGAACCTTCAACAGGTGGTGCATGCCGGGCGCTCGGGGTTTCTCTATACGGCGGTGAGCATTACGGCTGCGCTGGGGCTGGGACTGCTCCTGGGCAAGCTGCTGAAGGTGGGCGGCAAGGCTTCGTTCCTGATCGCGGCGGGTACAGCTATCTGCGGCGGAAGCGCAATCGCCGCTTTGGCGCCGATCACCGAGGCGGGCGAAGAAGAGATCAGCGTATCGATGGGCACCGTGTTCCTGCTGAACTCAATGGCTCTCCTGTTGTTTCCCGCAGTGGGATGGGCACTGCATCTGAGCCAGAACCAGTTCGGACTGTGGGCGGCATTGGCTATCCACGATACGAGTTCCGTGGTCGGCGCAGCCGCAAAGTACGGCGATCAGGCGCTGGCGATCGGAACCACGGTAAAGCTGGCGCGTGCGTTATGGATTGTGCCGGTATCCTTGATCACCGCGACGTTTATCGCGCGACATGGAACGCGCAGGGGCAATGCTGGTCCCAGTGCCGGGGTAAAGATTCCCTGGTTCATCGTGCTGTTCTGCGCCGCGGCTGCACTGAGTACGTACCTTCCGAGCCTGCGACCGATGTTTGGCTCACTGAACCATCTCGGCAAAGTAGGCCTGACGGCGACGCTGTTCCTGATCGGGACGAGCCTGTCGAAGAAGACCCTGAAGCAGGTTGGCATCAGGCCGCTGGTGCAGGGGGTAGTCCTCTGGGTAGTTGTGGCTGGAGCTTCCCTGGCGGCAATCTACTTTCGAATGATTTCGATCTAGCCTTCGGCTGCAGGGCTTGGTCTTCCAGTAGGGCGAGGTGCCAGGGCTTCGGCTCGTTCTAGGATGAAGCGGTAGAAGGCTCCCGTGACGCCAATAGGTTCAGGACCGCTGGGAGTGGCCAGCGAGAACATTCGCGCGAGTTGCAATCCGCGAACGTGTGCAACTCGCAGGTTTCCGAGAGCCAACTGCGAACGTACCGCCCAGCGTGAGACAAACGCGATGCCCAGGCCTGCTTCCACGGCGCTGAGCAGGCCTTCGGTGGAGTCGAAGGTCATGCGGACGTGGAGGTCGCGGAGGCGAAGGCCGGCACGTTCAAAGGCCTGCTCGACGATACGGCGTGAGCCGGAGCCGAGTTCGCGCGCGACGAACGTAGCCTGCTGGAGCTGCGCGAGCTCGATATCTTCGCCAGCCCACTCGTGCGTGGCGGGGACGACGCAGATCATGTGGTCTTCCATGAAGGGTTCAATGCGGACATCCTGGCGCATAGCAGGGCCCTCGATGAGTGCGAGCTGGGCACGACGACTGACGAGAGCTTCGAGTGCGGTCCGTGTGTTTCCACCGATCACATCGATGTTGACCTTTGGGTTTTCGAGCAGGAAACCGGCGATGAGTTGCGGGAGCAGGTATTGCCCGATAGTCTGCGAGGCGGCGAGGGTGAGGTGGCCAGCATTGGTGCTGGTCGTCGCTGCGACGGCCTGGCGCGCCTCATCCGACAGGTCCGCGAGTTTTTCGGCGTAGGGAAGAAGAGTTTTCCCGGCGGCAGTGAGGGTGATTTTGCCGCCGGAGCGATCGAAGAGCGCAACACCCAGCTCCGCCTCCAGCGCTTTGATCTGCTGCGTGACGGCGGGCTGAGTGAGCAGGAGTTCTTCGGCGGCCACGCGGAAGTTGCGGTGGCGGGCGACAGCGCGGAAGACGCGGAGGCGGAAGTTCTCCATAGAGTCCAGCGTACAGCTACAGCGGAAATGATCTAGGGCAGCACGGCTTCGGCTTCGATCTCGACGTGCCACTTCGGGTTGAGCAGGGCGGCGACGACCATGGTGCTCGCGGGGCGAATTGTGCCAAAGACCTCGCCGTGGGCGCGGCCAATCTCTTCCCAGTCCTCGACGTGGGCAAGAAACATGCGGGTGCGGACGACGTTCTCGAAGGTAGCTCCAGCCTGTGTGAGCGCGGTCTCGATGAGCTTGAGGACCGTGCGGGTCTGTTCCGCAGGTGAGAGGTCTTCGGCTCCGACCGGGCCGGTACCCGAGACGTGGACGACGTTGCCGATGCGTACTGCGCGCGAGAAGCCGATGATGGGTTCGTAAGGCGATGTGCCAGGAATGTTTTGGCGAGACGATGTGTTGCTCATCGAACAATGATAACTGTGGGCATCGGTTATGATCTGCACTACTTCGGAGGGATGGCGAGGCAATGTGTTTTTCTGCGACAGCGAACTTTGTGGGGAGCGGTGTGCTCGGTGCGGTCGGCGTCGTCACACTGACGAAAGTAAAGCACAGGCGCGAGCTGTTATTTGCTTCGCTGCCGACGCTGTTTGCGGTGCATCAGTTCATGGAAGGCTTCGTCTGGCTGGGGTTGGATGGCATCCTGTCGCCGGCGGTGACGCACGATATGGGTGCGGCATTCGTAATCTATGCACAGGGGTTACTGCCGTTTCTGATGCCGCTGAGCATTATGCTGTTTGAGCAGACGCGAGCACGACGGCGAACGATGCTGCCATTCGTGATTCTGGGAACGCTGCTGACGCTCTACATGCTGTGGGGCCTCGCGGCGTATCCGCTGCAGGTCTCGGTAGCGGGCAATAGCATTGTGTACGTCAACTACGCGACCAACAGGACCTGGGTTGCGGTGCTGTATGTAATTGCTACGTGCGGCTCGTTGTTCTTCTCGAAGGTCAGGGCGATGGTGCTCTTTGGAGCTGCGAACCTGATTATTTTGCTGACCGTGATGGCGGTGAAGCGCTACGCGTTTACGTCGTTGTGGTGTGCGTATGCTGCGGTGGCCAGCGTGATTATCCTGGCTTACTTCTGGAAGAGCTCGGGGATCAGGCCGTTCAAGTACATTGAGGCGATTTGAGGGGTGGCATGAAAAGGGCGAACGCTTTCGCGCTCGCCCTTTTGTTGGCTTCGAATGTGAAGTGAGTGCTTACAGCCCCTTCTTCACCAAGAAGAGAATCAGATCCTTCACGCGCGAG
>NZ_LMUH01000019.1 GCF_009766105.1 Granulicella sp. S156
TAAGCGCGCCACAAACATTTGCATCACGCTCTGCATCGAGGGATCTCTCCACTACGGCGCAAAAAGCGTGGGCCCTTCGGCTACTCTCAGGGTCGAGATGACAGTGTTGGGGTGGGGTGAGATGAAGGCGAGACCTGCGGCAGCGAGATGTGGGGCTTTGGTTCGAGTGTTGTTGGCAGGGTTGAAATCCTGCCCTTCCGGTCCTTGCCACGGCGGAATGGTTGCACGGTGCGTGTGAGAGCGTGATGGCTTTATCGTTATGCGGAGTGGAGAGCCTACAGGCGTTTTTCGCGCACATGAGACATCGTGCAGGCGCGGAAAAAATGCAGGGATCTCTAGACGCTAAGCGCGCCAC
>NZ_LMUH01000020.1:0-27919 GCF_009766105.1 Granulicella sp. S156
CCTCCCAGAAAGTAAAAGACATGCAGCCCTGCTGTCGACTTTTTCTTGTCAAGCGGGTGCGCAAGACCTTCGACCTGATGATTCGCTGAGAAACCCGCAGCCGTTCCCGCCTCTTTCTCGCTACCGCTGGATGAAGACACGCGAGACAGCGAAAGAGCCAGCACGCCGAATATGACTGCGATGGCAATTGGCAGTCTCACTGCCCAGCCTTTCCCACCCTTGCTGCTGAGGGCCCAGGCTACCGCGACGGAGAATAAGAGCTTTACGATCGCAGTCCGCGAAGAGGCAAGAAAAAGTGTAAAGGCAAGAAGAGGAAAGAGGAGTGCGTAGACGCGCTTACCGGCAAAGAAGGCGGCAAGAACACAGGTGGCCCCCACAAGCTGGAGTCCGGCATACTCTACGCTGTTTACCGAGAAGCCGAAACAACGAATAAATCCCCCGCCCAGATTAAGAGCGTGATAGTGCGCGCTCACTGCGGCGATCCATACCGATTCCCAGGGAAGAAACCCTATGTAGGTCTGACACAACCCGAGGACCCCTCCTACGACAGCAAGAGGTATCGTCACCCAATAGATCACGATATAAAGCATCTTGTCCGTACCGAAATGTCTACCGATCCAGAACCAAAGAATCGGAAGCAAGTAAAACATGGCTCCAGCCAGACCAACGACGATCGGCCCTTGATGCGGATTCACAATCTCGAGCACCATCACTGCCATCAGCCCGACCATCACCTTCGAGATGGGATCCCGAAGTCGTAGTCGCAAGAGGATTGGAAGCGCAAGCAGGATAGTAATGATTGGCCCAACCAACAGCAGGGGATCAATTTTGGGGAAGCCAATAAACATCCCTATGATTCGTCTGATATCTCCAAGCAGAAAGAGGTATGCCAGGAGGACAGCGATGGCCATCCGCTTGTCAAACTGAACCAGAATGATCAGCGCGCAGGTAACGATCAGGAATGCCAGAAGGCTGAAAAATCCATGGATCAACAGCCATGTCAGCGGAACCAAGGCGCCAAGCGTAACGATCCAAGCCACCGCATCCGGCGGGAGATCTCTCAAACTTTTCATAGCGCGTCTAGCATTCAGTTAATTTTGGCCCTCATAAGATGATACATCAGGAGGCAGCCCTCCTTTGCGGCAAACAAGGGCTCTCAACCCGCGTCCCTGCGTGCGGGTAATAGTATCGGAACCGAGATATCTGGTCGTAATATTGGACAAATCTAGGGGTACCCTCGACGCACTCCTGCAGTGGTGTGAGCTCTTCGAGGCAAACGACGAGTGTATAGACTGCATCCATCCATTTTGTGCAAGCCAGAGTGCCTCAATCTGCTCATGAGGTACAGGACCATAAACGATAGCCGCGAGCAAGGCTTGGAGATCTCTTGAAAATTCTGCTGTGTTCGTATTGGTTCTTCCCCAGCTTCGGGGGTGTTGAAACCGTCTCCAAAATTCTGGCTGAAGAATTTACCCGGGCTGGAGCAACAGTCACGGTGATTACCGAGACCCCAGCCGGCGCCGAAGAACAAACCGGCTTAGGCTATACCGTCGTTCGACGCCCGTCCCGCAAGCAGTTGCTCGAACTTGCAAAACAGTCCGACGTCATCCTTCAAAATATGATCTCCCTGCGTTTCATGGCAGCGGTCATCCTGAGTGGCAAACCTATCTTTATCCTTCACCAAAGCTGGATGAGAAGGCACTCCGGCAAACGCGGCCCGGAGAACTACGCCAAGCTATTCTTCACGTACCTCTGCCGCAACATCTCCATCAGCCACGCCATTGCAGATTCTCTGCCGAAGAAATCAACCATTATCGGAAATCCCTTTGAGGCCGCGGAGTTTGATACGTTACGCACTCAACCCAAGGACCGCGACATCGTCTTCATGGGCCGCCTCGTCTCCGACAAGGGCTGCGATCTGCTTTTGACAGCTCTGGCACAACTCAAAACTCGCGGCCTGCGTCCCTCAGTCACCATCATCGGCGATGGCCCTGAGGCTGCACCGCTCAAGGCGGCCGCAGGCGATCTCAGCATCGCGGATCAGATTGAATTTGCAGGAGCGATGCGCGAAGGTCGCGGCGAACTCGTCGCACGCCACAAAGTCATGGTCGTTCCATCCACATGGGCGGAGCCCTTCGGCATTGTCGCTCTGGAAGGTATCGCCTCTGGGTGTGCACTCGTCGCCTCGGCTAACGGAGGACTCAAGGATTCCGCCGGCCCATGCGGCCTCTTCTTCCCCAACGGCGATGCCGCCGCTCTCGCCGCAGCTCTCCAGCGAGTCCTGGAAGAGCCCGGACTCCGCGAAGAACTCGTCTCCAGAGGTCCCGAGCACCTGGAAACCTTCCAACCTGCAAATGTCGCCGGCCGCTTCCTTACGCTCTTCCGAAGCGTAATCCCAGCCCGTGTTCACTAGTGCCGTGACCGCGCTTATTCATGTTTAGCCGGGTGCCCCATCTTCGGCGCGTTCTTTGCGCCTAAGGTGGGCATCGCCCGAAGGGCGATCGCTCCCGCCCATCTTTCCGTTTCCTCAGACTCCTGCTGGAGGAGCGGTGTGATGATATCAACATCACGAGTTATGGACTGGCCGCGGGTATAAGCCCCAGCGCGGCGATATATCGTGGTTGCATGACTTTGCCCTTGTTGTTTTACCTTACCTCGTGATGTACTGTCCTTTGAATGGTGCCAACTGATACCGCATTAGCCAGCGGTTCGGACCACGTTAGACCCCGTCCGAACTTCTACGTTCCCCAACTTGACGCTCTGCGGTTTATCGCGTTCTTCCTTGTCTTTATCCATCACAACCTCCCCACTGGAGAAAAGCTGTTACATCGACTTGGGCCTACACTGCAAAGTGGGTTCATCCTCGTCCGCGATGTTGCAGGTTTTGGGCTCAGCTTGTTTTTCTTCCTGAGTTCTTACCTCATTGCAAGCTTGCTTCTCATGGAGAAAGCGTCGACTTCCACAGTTGATCTTCGGGCATTTTATGTTCGGAGGATCTTGAGGATCTGGCCGCTCTATTTCACCTTCCTTGGAGCGGTCGCACTCTCCGGCATCTGGCTTTCCGCCGAACACATGAGTCTTCCTCGATTGGGAGCGATGGTTTTTCTTGCTGGCAATTGGTATTCCATAGCAGCGGGCACGGGGCCATTCGTCATCGCTCCTTTGTGGAGCATCTCTGTAGAAGAACAGTTCTACGCAATCTGGCCCAGTGTGTTCCGCCTCTTGTCTAAGAGGGCCTTCCTCATCTTTTCGGTAGCGGTGGCCATCTTCTCTTTAGCTTCAACAGCCATCCTTGCGTCGAGAGGGGCCAGCAGTCTCGACCTGTGGATGAACAGCTTATCGGAGTTTATTTTCTTTGCGGCAGGAAGCTTGCTCGCTCATCGTTTCAATGCAATGCAAAAGCCGAATGTTCCGCGAGGCATTCTGCTAATGAGCAGCGGTGCCGTCCTGTGGTTCATCACAGAGATCTGGTGCAAGGTAAACGATAGAGGCGCTGTACAACTTCCTATTCTTTTATCCCTAGGGTACCTCTTGATAGCTATCGGGTGTGCGCTCCTCATCATGGGCGCACTCTCTATACCTGCTCAAGCAATTCCCGAATGGCTACGATATTTAGGAAAGATTTCGTATGGCCTTTATGTCTTCCATGCTCTGTCGATGCACCTTGTTCGTAGTACTCCCTTGAAGTGGCATCTTCAGACTCCTGGGCTTGAATTTGTTGTCATTTTTGCGATAACGCTTGTTCTGGCCGACCTGTCCTATAGATTTTTAGAGAAGCCATTCTTGAGGCTAAAACGGCGCTTTGAAGTGGTCGTAACCCGATCCGCCTAAGGTACGTTGATTCTGTAGCGGCTTTTGCATCGTTGAAACTATGTCCTTGTATCTTGCAATCTGAAGCGGGACGGGGGGATATTTCAACCTTCATCCTGAATAAGAGTTTGATGACACGCCCAAGCCGCGTTGCACATGCACTCTTCGCACTGCTAGTTTTGACGCCCTGAACCGGCGGGCAGTAAACTTTAAATTACCAATCGAGCCGCTAGCTGAGGTTCTTCTACGAAGAGGGCTTACATCCAACCTAAGGCTTTAGTCTCAAAACCGGCAGAACGCTATGAGGAGCTTGACTCTCTTCGTGGTGTCGCTGCGCTCACGGTTCTCTTTCATCACTTCAGGAACATGTGGACCACACCACATCATGAGCCACGGATTCTGGCTCTGGCCGATCCGTTCACGGCGGGATTTTCGGCTGTCGTCCTGTTTTTTCTACTGAGCGGTTTTGTGCTGTCAGTTCCTTATCTGAGAGGAAAAGGGCAACCCTACGGCATTTACATCGTTCGTCGAATTCTCCGCATCTATGCACCATACTTCTTCGCATTGCTTCTCTCCGTCGGAGGAGCGGCCCTATGGCACGGCCCTTTGGGGCATGGGGAGTGGGCCGATAGAACCTGGTTACACCCAGTCAATTCGCATCTGGTGCTGGCTCATGTCCTGATGATCGGAAACTATGACTGGACCCAATACAACACTGCGTTTTGGTCTCTCGTGATTGAGATGAGGGTCTCCATCATCTTTCCGGTTCTCTTTTTTCTTATCTATCGGATGAGACCTCGCAACGCCATATTCGTAGCGCTTTGCCTGTACATAAGCACTGTGGCTGTCGTCTCCAGGTGGTGGTGGCTTGATCATTCGCTTCGCTTCCTTGAATATGCAGCGGTATTTATATGTGGAATTGTGCTTGCAACGAACATCGAGAAAGTGAACGAATGGTATCGTAGGCAGTCACTCCTGAAACGTGTCATTTTCGGGTGTGCAGCGTTCGTCTTCTATACAGGTGGACACTTCCTGGCCACTCATTTGCGCCTGACGGCAGGATTCGATGAAGGATTTACCACGATTGGAGCGATCGGCTATCTCGTCCTCGCGCTTAACTCTTTCCCCGTGCGTGGAGTTCTCAGAAGTTCACCGGCAAAGTTTTTAGGCAGAATCTCCTACAGTCTGTACCTCGTACACGGTACAGTGCTGTTCGCACTGACACATGCGTTGGGGAACAAAGTGAGCGTCCCTGTTCACTTCTTCTTATTTTTGTCAGGCTCTTTGGTCTTGGCTTACCTGTTCTGCCTCGGCATCGAGGAACCATTTCTACGGATCAGCAGGCAAGTCAGCAAGATGGCGAAGAAGCGCGATACCTCATTGCCACCTCTGGTCGCGGCAAGTTAGTAACTTGCCGTAGAGCGCTCAGTTTGATGAATCGTTGATTCGTCAAAGAGTGATGGCCTGTTCATCACAGCGTGAAGCACGTTCCCTGACGCTTCAGCGTTAGGGAGACGGAGGGAGCAGGGGCTTTCAAGCCCCTGAATTATGGGCCTAGAAAAATTGGCCTTTAGGCCTGGGCTTTCTTTCGTCTAGCAGCAAAAAGCCAGAGGCTAAAGCCGATTCTTGCCTATCGTTATACCGTGGCCTAAAGGCCACGGCTCTCTCTGCCCGCAACGCTAAAGCGTCTCGGTTTGAGCTTCGCTCTATTCTGAACGTCCATCGTTCTTCAACGAACTAATGACTCATCACACTAGAACTGGCTCATGGAAATCAATGCAGCGGTTGGTTGCTCGAAGTTTGATATTGAGTCTCACGCGAAGAAATGATCGTTCTCGTAAAGAGAACGAGAAGCCAAACATAGCCAGCGAGAAGGGCTACTTCAAGAGCCATGAACAACACCGCAGTCGAGTTGTGCAAGGCGAGTATCGAGTGCAGTCCAACGGCATCGACCTCCTGCAACTTGATGGTCCAAAAGCTGTGCTCCGTGACAGCCACGATACTAAAAAGAAAGAATATGGCTCTCTTTGCAACGCTGAGGTTAGCGATGAGCAGGCAAAGAGGGAAGAGAACCATCATGAAATAGGTGGGCCACGACTTTTTTGAGAGAAGCAGGACGATCAACATCAACGCCGGCATGGAGTACGTCAGAATGCGAATCCTGGATTTCAGATCCATGCTGTGCATCGTTTTAAGGATCAACGCGACCATGGCGGCTAGCGCGAGCACGACTAGGCCATCCCACAAGTGCGCTGGCAGCATTCTCCCTACTATCACATCGACCACAAATGGAAGGTCACTCGCCTTTTGAAGCGCCCCCTCATGCTGCAAAGGATACAAAATTGGTGAGTGTAAAACGTAGAATGCCCCATATAGCAGGAAAGTCGGTATTGCGAACAACGCAAGCCAAAGCCACCTTCTCTTCCCCGCAGCTCCAAAGAAGGATGGCACATAGACTAGGGGCAGGAATTTGAACGTTGCTATGGAAGCTGAAACGCAAAGCGCTGAAAGCGCGACCCTACTTCGGAACAAAAGCATCACGGCAAGAACCAGCAGAACGGCAATCACCACGTTGTCCTGACCATCGACAGTCACATACTGGATACTCAGAGGGCTAAATAGATACAGGACCGCAGCGATCCGAACGATGCGCTCTGGCAAGATGTCACGCGATACCTTGAGCCATAGGGGAATGATCAGCCACTCCGCTGCGACCGCGAACAGAATGACCGAGAGTGGACTGCGCCAAAGATAAAGGAAAATCGCGTCAAGATAGGAGTGCAGCGGTGCATAGCTGGAAATATAGTCGCGGTAGACCATGAGTCCGCGGAGAGCCGATAGGCCCTCGGGCACATAGCCTGCGGGAATGTCCCCGCGAACCGGGATGCGCAGGACCAGAAAGATGAGGCTGTAAAGCAAGAGGCGGGTCACGATCATGCCGCCAATCACTAAACTATCGAACCTGCGTTTCGTAAGCGTTAAGATTCTGGCGGATGACGATACGAGGAAGCAGACGATCGCGGCAACTGTACCAAGGGATGTTCGAGCGATCAAACTCTGACTAGGCGTCATTGGTCCGCGCAACCTCATTGAGAATATTGCAAGATACAGTCAGCATATATGAAGATGTAAGGGTGCCCAGGTGTTGCATACGATTGAAGGTGGAGCAGTAGTGGAAGTCTCTGGGCCCGGTCGCCGTCGGATCGAATGGATCGATGCTGCGCGCGGATTCGGCATCATCCTGGTCGTGTACGGTCATGTCCTGATTGGGGCGGTTGCGGCCGGCCTGATGACCAAGGACAACCCCCTGTGGTTGTCGGACTATGCGATCTATACCTTCCACATGCCGCTCTTCTTCGTGCTCGCGGGGTTGAATGTTGAGCGTTCCATTGCGAAAGGGAAGAAGGACTTCCTGATCAACAAGCTCTGGACGATTGCCTACCCTTACTTCCTATGGTCGGCGATTCAGGGCGGGATTCAGCTTGCCCTCCCGGGGATGGTCAACCATCAGCGTTCGGTAATGTTCCTCGCGACCATCCTGTGGAAGCCGATCGCGCAGTTCTGGTTCCTCTACGCCCTGTTTCTGTGCCATATGGCAGCCTTGCTCGCCGGACAGAGAAGATGGCTGCTGGCGGCCGTGGGATTGGCCGCGTATGGAGCGAGCCTGGCTGGCATCGGCCAGCCCACAACGTACGTGCTCGGCTTCTATATGGCAGGAATCTTCCTGAGCGACGTCCTGAAACAATGGACCCCAAGCCTCAAGAACTGCATGGCCTCGGTGCTCGGCTATGGCGTGCTCTTCGCAATCGCCGAACACTTCGGACGGAGGGCGTCAGGCGAGACGACCACCTCGATTTTCTCCCTGCCCGCAACGCTGTTGGGGATTGCGTTGCTCTGTGCCTTGGGTCAACTGGCTGCGCACCTCGGCGGGTGGCTAAGCCGCGTGCTGACGGGCCTGGGCGTCATGTCCATGACGATCTACATCCTGCATGTCCTGGCAGCAACAAGCGCCCGCATTGCGTTGAAGCGGTTCGGTCTGACCCATCTCACCGAAGAGTTGGTGATTGGCACGATTGCAGGAATCGCACTCCCCGTAATCGCGCACGTCGTCCTCCAGAGACTGAATCTTCTAACACCGCTGGGACTAGCCCCACTACGCCGCCGCGAACCGACCGTCCGGTTGGCTCCAGAAACCGGAGTTTAGTCCTTGTCGTTGTTCTTGCCGTTGCTTAGAGCATTTCCCTTATAGATGTAGAGCGAGCCACCGATCCGGGTGCCCCATCTTCGGCGCGTTTTTTGCGCCTTAAGCCTGGGGCTTCAGCCCCAGGGCATCGGGCGACCGCCCGACCGCTCCTGCCCATGTATGCCTCGTCTCCAATGTTCCAACCGACACAACGCTTTCTCCCGCTGCTCTACACCTGCATGGAAAATGCTCTAGCCCCAAAGGGGCGACATATACCAGCCCAGGGCGAAGCCCTGGGTTAAGATTGACCCAAAACCACATACCTCGCTGCCGCGGAACCGGGCCCCAGCGAGCCGCTTTTGCTCGATGGGTGGTCACGCTGGAGTGAAGCCCGCAGGGCGCAACGACTGAATTGCCTTCTTTTGTCGTGGCGATACACCTCAGGCTACAAAATAAAACGAGACGGGAATGGGCCTAAGCCCATTCCCGTCTCGTTTTATTCCGCTGATCTACTATTCAGGCTTGTGTTCTGGTTCCGGCTCTTTAGGCCGTGCCGGAGACGGCTTTGCAGCCGGCTTCGGCGCAGCTGCGGGCCGCTGTGCAGCAGGCCTCGGTTCAGCTGCGGGCCTTTGCTCAACCGGCCTCTGCGCTGCTGGCCTCTGTGCCGCTGGCCTCTGCTCTACCGGCTTCGGCGCAACTTCAGGCCGTGCCGCTTGAGCGGGACGAGCTTCGGCTGCCGGCCTTGCCGGGGCCGGTTTTGCTTCCGGCCGCGCCGCTGGAGCAGGACGGGTTGTGACTGCCGGTCTCTGTGCTGCAGCCGCCGGACGTGCATTTGCCGGCTGCGTCCCAGGCTTTGCCGCCGCAGCAGGACGAGCCACGTACGGCCTTACCCCCGGAGCGGCTTTGGCAGCCACTGCGCTATGTTGCAACTCCGCGACGTTCGTGGCCGGACGAGCCACTGCGGCATGGGCAGGAACGCCATGATTCGCCGAAGCAAAATTGGACTTATCCTGTTGCGCAATTTGCACATGCTGTTGTTGGGCTGCAGTCGGAGCAAGATGTTGCTGCCTGGCGAAGGTTTCCTGTTGCGGCGTCGGCCTGGAGGCAACTCCATTCGGTCCACCGTTGAAGCTCGTGTGGTTGTTGTTGATGATGGTCGTGTTGTGGATGATGGTTGTATTCACATAGGTATTGCGAATGACGGTGTTGTTCACGTTCACTGCCGCCGTGTTGTAAGCGAAGTTCCCACCGCGCCACTCACCTCCGGCAAAACCGCCGCCGCCATAACCGAACCCATAATTCACGCCGCCATAGTAGCCGACCTGCGTCCCCCAATAGCCCTGATGGAAGGCATACTGACCGCCATCTCCCCATCCCCAGTAACCGGGTGTCCATAGATAGCCAGGCTGCGGAGCCATGACCCAGGTGCCGGGAACCCAGTAGTAGCCGCCAACGCCGTCCCAGGCCCAATAGCCGGGTGTCCACATGTAGTTCGGTTGTGGGCACGGCGGTTGAACATAAACCGGTAGAGCGGGCGGTTCAATGTTGATGCTGATGCTGATACCAAACTGCGCGTGGGTCGTCGCAGGCATAGCGCCGAGCGCTCCCAGAAGGAGAGCGCCAAAGAAGAACCGTTTACCGGAATGTTTCATTCAACCGCCTTTTTCGTAGTTAGCCATTCGTACGTGGCTCTGAGATCGGATAGCTTCAGGCTTAGATGGGTAGTCACCAACTGAAAGTTGGATCGCAGACGAACAAGGCCGCAAAAAAGTTTCAGGGCCGTCTCATATTTACGAAATTCTAGAAAAGGACGATAGGCTCGGTTCGAAAAGCGACTTTTACGGCACTCTCCAACAAACGCCCCTGCTAGCATCTCACCAGACAGGCAAATAGGGCCTTGTGGAGCAGTATTGAAGACCTTCTCAACCAATCTGAACTATCCCGCAAAGACACTGTTCGACGCTTGTTCCACCTCGCAACTTACGTTGCAGCGATCCAATCCGCTCTCCGCCGACCTGCTGATCTGGGAGGCTTCAGAACGAGCCGCCGGCCTATTGAACGCAGACCAGGCCAATCAAATCAGCTCCTCGCTCCAGAACGGCGGCCGGCTGATCCTTACCCTGAACAGCTTTCCTGGAACCTCGCCACTTCAGTTAGGGAAGGTGCTTCCAACTACCGGCTGGGCGACACAAGCTCGCCTCACTCCCTACACGCCGCGAGAACCCTTGAATCTATCGAAGGTGGACTCCACCTTCTTCGCTAGCAGCCTGGAGTCGCTCGTTATTCCGTTCTGTCTCGACATACGCCCCGCATCGGCGGTCGAGCGTGGCCAGGCCCGCTACGAACGCTATGACTTCGTGCACCCGTGGTTGCATGTACCGATCGCTGCCGGGAGTGATTTTTGGACTCGTTCCTTGCTCAATCGCGAATGGAAAGTCCGCGCCCAATGTAGCGACTTCATTCAGTCGCCCCTGGTCGTCACCGGACGCTATGGTGCCGGCAAAGTCGCGGTCGTCGGAACAAGCATCACCGGAATAGGCGATCAGGCTGCGGCTCACGATCTCTGGAAGTCCATCCTGAATTGGCTGGCAGAGGGTGATCGAGTGGAGGCTTCTCCCGCAACGAAGCCGTCTATCAACACCCTTGTCCAGAATGACCACCTTCAGGTGACGCTCAACAATCCGAGTTCGGCGGTTCTACCTCTGCAGGTCGTTCTTCGCGCCCTGTCGGGAGATGGAGCCTTACTGCCCGATGGTTCCGGCGAGTTGCAGCGCCAGATATCTCTTCCACCGCGCGGCTCCTCCACGCTGAAGCTCCCGCTGCCAACAGCCGATAAGCCTCTCCAACTGCGGCTGGGAGTGCTCTCGGGAAACGGCGCGAGTTTGCTCGTCGAAAAACGCGAGCGAACACCGGAAGCAGCGCTCCAGCTCAGGATTCAGACGGACAACCTCTACTCTCTGCCTTATCCATTTCATGCACCCGGCCCCGAGGCGCTCGATGCCTTTCAGGGAAGAATGGGCGCATTCGTCGGAGCCTATGCGTACCCTCCAGGGCAGACGATTCAGGGCAGCTTGTCGATCACCAATGGATTGGTGAATCTGGCACTGTCCTCGGAAGTGCAGGACTTGACGACCCCCGGGAACAAATCGGTCATGGCGCTGAACGATGGCGCAACCGGATTCCGATTAGCCCCCAGCCCCGACCACATCGAGGCCTACTCGATGTGGTCGGGAAAGAAAGGCGTCGAAAACGTAGTTGAGTTCAAGTTAGCGGAGGTCTCTCAGGTAACCGCGATCGTTATTGTGGCCAGCTTTGGCAAGTTCGGGAATGCGGTCGTCTTCACTCCCGGTAAAGCCGTCGTGGAGATCGATGGGCGACAGGTCGTGGCCCGCGACGATCTTGATACGGCATTCAATACCGGCTTTGGGCAGGCTCGCATCGCATTCACTCCATGCCAGGCAAAGGTGGTGACCGTCCGGTTCCCCTGGACCGACAAAACAATTACAACAGCTGCCCGGCAGGCACCCTGGCTGTACGACATTCGCATTGAAGGGGGGAGGGAAGAGGCATCGACGGCCTCAGGAGCACTAGTCCTGCACCTTGTAGATGCCCTCACCGGCAAACAGCAGGAGATTGTGAACACGCGAATCACAGTCGCCAACCGTGGCTCTGAGCGCATTCCCTTCAAGGCCACGCTCCCGGAAGGTGCTGACATCTGTTTCTATCGGCTTGAGGCCAGCTTTGGTGTGGTCGCAACCAGTGTGCCTGTTCTGTCGATCCAACCGACGAAGCCTCTGCTGCCGATCACCGACCTGCGTCCGCACAATGGGCCCGGCGTCGGTTTGAATGTGAGCCGGGGATTTCGCGAGTTTTACCACCTGGGAACCGGAACGGCAGAGCCCTTCGGAGGTTGGAGTTCATCGGATGACCTCATCTGGTCCTATAGCCGGCTGATGAAGGAGATTCCCGCGAAGAGTCCCAATGGAGCGGAGCGGCTTTACCTTAGCGACTCGGATATGCGGCACTACATCAATCCTTGGTGTTCCTTCCCGAATGGCGAACTTTTCATGCCGGACGCTGCTCCCCGCATCGTGGAGAACCTCAAGCTCACTCCGCGATGGTCGACTTCGAGCGTTGTGCAGTTGACCTTTGCCGATCGGTGGGACACGGGGCCGAATATGGCGGGCATGCATGGGTGGCAAGACTATGTGGAGTTTGACAAGTTTCTGCGCGCTTCCAACGGAACAGGGCTAAGTGGACGTACGCATCAAGAGTGCGAGACGCAGATCGAAGGGCCGCTGCAGGGCCAATGGCAGTCCTGGCAACTGGAGCGTTATCGACGTAACGTTCAGGCTCTTCGGGATGCGTTTGCAGCGGCGGACAAGACACTAATTATCTACGCTCAGGGTGTGCCGATGGTTGCGGGCGAGGCTGGCCGAGATCTTTCTCTAACGATTCGCGGCATGCAGGACGACTCGACCTGGAGCATGCTGGATGAAAGCCCTGTTCTTACAACTGGCCGCCAGATGAGTGAGCTGGCGTTCAATCCAGTTTGGAAGATGTCCACGCTACTGGCATGGGGGTTCAATTCGCCGATCTTCAATAATTGGCAGTGGCACAATCCAGTCGGCACTGCTGAGCCTGCCCGCCGGCACAACTACGATCGGGCCTGGCGGGCCACGCTATGGCCGGGCGGGCACTACGCGTCCGTGTACACCTACGGCTACGCATCGAATGTTGGCGTCGCTTACACGATGACGGAGGTCGACTATCAGGAGTGGTGGTACATGCAGGAGCGACAGAGCCTGATTGCTCCTGAATCACCGGTGGGAGCGGGGCTGGTGATCAGCACCGCAAAATATAGCAACCCAAACTACACGCGCTTCGATTGCGGCGACCCGCTTAATCTTGCGGAAGCCTGTACAGTAGCGCAGTCCTTCCGGAATCTGCATAACGCCGGACTGAGTCTGCCCTTCGCCATGAATGCCAGCAGCCTCCATGAATACCGTCTCGCAGCTCCGCTGATTCTGCTTAACCTTGCGGATTTTTCTGCCGCCGAAGTCGAGGCTTTGAAGGTACTGCACGCACGAGGCGTCCGTCTCGCGGCCTTTGCTGACAGAGCCTCCCTGTCTCCACTGGCGGCTGACCTGTTCAACAAACCAGGATCCGTCATCATCGAGCAGAATCCAACATCGCTAACGCGTCCAGAAGCGCTGCGGGCAGCGGATCAGCTTAGGTCTACCTTGCAGATCCCCATCGCGTTCCCGGCGGGAACGGCTGGTTATGGATTCCGATCGCAGGGTGCGACCTTTGTCGTCATCGAAGACTGGCTGGAGCAGTCGAGAAAGGTTGAGCTGCTTATCGAAAAGTCGTCCGGATCAATGTCGGCCTCTGCCTGTAACGTGAATACTCATGAGCGGCTGGCCGTTCGTGAGGCAGGAAGCTCGTGGCTGATCGAAGTGCCACTCCCCTCTGGCGATGGCCTCCTCATTGCGCTCAAGGAGAATTCTCATGGATCGTAGGCGATTCCTACAGCTCTCTGGTGCAACAGTTGGGGCTGCGCTTGGAACAGTACATCCAGCATGGTCAAGTCAAACTCTTCCAGAATCCTCATTGCCACGAGGATTGGCGGTCTACGTTGACGAGCGACTGGAAGATGGAAACTCCTATGTTCAACAGATACGCTCCTCTCTGGGAACTTCCCCTTTACTTAAGGCACTCTCTTCCGGCCTCCCAATAATGCAACTGGATATGGCCAAGCCAGAGGCCGAATTGTCCTCATCGTTAGCGTTCAATCATCTCCTGCTGATCGCAAAGAGCGACGACCCGTTGCTTCAGAAGGTATGGCAACGAGAGGCAGTGATCTCACGGAATTCGATCTATGCTTTTGGCTTTGGCAATCTTCAGGGCTCCCTCGGCTATATCGAGAGTGATCGCAATCCGTTTCTGCACGCCGCCAACATCGCTAAAGCTCCGTTCGAATGCGAAATCATCAGCATCACAGGGACCGATACCCCTGGCATTAGCCTGGCTGTGGCAGCCTTCCTCGAGCAGGGACTGGTGAATGGAATCATCGCGAAAAACGGAGAGTGGAAACGCGGATCCACAACTCTGCTGGATCGCGATCCTCTTGCACCGTCGTTCCGGCTACCTTCAGTGATTCCCACTACCCTGGGGTCGCTCCATAAGATCGCGTTAACACAAGCCGCCGAAGATGAGTATCGAGGGGTCCTCTCTGATACCGGATCTCTGCCACTCTCTATCTGGCGAGCAAAATACTTCGAGTCAGGCCAATGGGACGGAGCTGGAGAGTTCGCTTCCTTCCACAACTATGCAGTCGGTCTCCACCGTCGTGCCTATGGAAACACTGTTTGGGCAGCAACGTTCGCGAACACGGCAGCAGCGCTCGCAGCAGCGCCTCTCATTGCCAAAGCAGCCAAGCTACCCCCGCAGTCTTCACGCTGGCAGGGTACGCTACCCCAATACGCTTGGGGGCTGCCAGTCATGGGAGACGCACCTCATACGGGAACGCTCGAACTTTGGGTGGATGGCGTCTCCGTGCTCATGGCCAGCCAGACAGTAAAAGTTTAGGAAATACGAGGGTCGATCACACTGACAGCTTTGGATAGAACGAGGTTAGGGAGAGGCTGCGTTACAAATGCTCTCTAACAAGCGCAATCTGGGTAGTAGGGCTGACGTCCAATTATTTGGAGCGCTTCGATTCTCGACGGTTCGCCAACCGAGGCTCTAGCAAAGCCCTGATAGTTACCTACTGCAATAACCGCATCAATCAACGGCCAGATTCTTGGAAGATCCTTCGCACCTAGAAGCAAGGCGATGGGCAACTTAATACAGATATAGCCAACAAATCGACGAACAGTCTCAAGAAACAGCTTAGAGACCGCGAAGGCCGCTTGTGGATTTGCCAAGAAGATGCGGATGCTTCTTAGCGAGGTCAAAGCTGAACTTCCCATACTTTAGCTTGTGTTTGTAAAGCTCCCCGAGTGTTGATGGGTTCCGATGGTAGACAATTGCACTATCGCTGAATTCGATCTTGAATCCGGCCTGAATCAATCGAATGCCAAGGTCTGTATTATTAAACCCCAACGTCCCATCGAACACACTGACCGACCGTATATGCACCGTCCTGAAGGCCGCGTTGGGCGTTGCAGTGTATCTTATGCGTGAATCTGTCTTCGTCACATCGGGCTGTCCGACCCAAGAACCCTTGTATCTTTCCACTTCAGTTTCTTTGGAGAAAGGGCGTATAGCGCCACCCACCGCTGCGACTTCAGACGGAGCGGTGGGTGGCATGGACTAGGCTAGAGATCCAATTCTCATCAGCGATGCAATCTGAATCCGTACTGAGGATCCGTTCGCCCCTCGCCGCTGAGATTCCGGCATTCCTGGCGTAACCTGATCCCTTCTGGGAGCTATGAATTAGTTTCACCAAAGGGAAAGAGGAGCACACATAATGGCAGGTTCCATCTCTCGACCCGTTGTCTACTACAATAATCTCAAAGAGTTTCCTCTGATACTTTTGCTGCTCTAAAGATAGAAGGTAACCTCCTTATTGTTCCCAGGCCGTTAAAGCAAGGCACAACGATAGAGACAAACTTTTCTTGGTCGGTTGGAACGCTTAACATTTTCGTGATCCTTTTGGGAGCGGACGGCCAGACCAGCCGGCTGTTCCAATGATAAACGCGCTATATATTCGCTGTACACCGAAGTTTTCTAAGCATGAGTCTCCAGAAACTCCCAAATTCATCTCTCTGTGCGGCGTGAGAGACGCAATTGGTCACCGTTAACCTCTTTCAAGAAATTGGATTTAGATGAAACTTACTATCATCGTCCCGACTTACAACCGACAATTTGATCTTATCCGGTGCTTGGGCGCAATTGCTGAGCAAGAACGTCTAGCAGATCAGGTCCTTGTAGTAGCCAGGCGCGATGACCTCGCCACTTTAGAACTGCTTACTGAGTGGAACGCAAAGCTACCACTCACCGTGAAACATCCAGAGCTGTCAGGCCAAGTTAATGCGCTAAATGCCGGTCTCTCGGCTGCGGTTGGGGATGTAATCGCCATAACCGACGATGATGCCGCACCGCGGAGAAATTGGCTAAAAATGATTGAACAACACTTCGAGCGGGACTCCCATGTAGGGGCGGTTGGAGGACGAGATTGGCTTCACTATGGCTCAGATATAGTCGATGGGAGCGAAAAGATCGTGGGAAAGGTCACGTGGTTTGGTCGCCTTATTGGTAACCACCATCTGGGTGTTGGACCGGCCAGGGAAGTCGACTTTCTCAAAGGTGCCAACATGAGCTACAGACACTCTGCCATTGAGCATTCACATTTTGATACTCGGCTCCGTGGCGTGGGAGCACAGGTTTCCAACGATATGGCTTTCAGCATGGCTGTAAAAGCCCGCGGATGGAAGCTTTTGTACGATCCAGAGGTTGCAGTTGATCACTTTCCTGCTCCACGGTTAGATCTTGATGTACGGGGAGTTTTCAATTCGATATCAGCCGAACATACTGCATTCAATCAGTACTGGGCAATTGCAACCTCATTGTCGTCTGGCTTTAGGCGAAGCGCAGCACGTGTCTTCCAGTTCCTCATCGGCAGCCGGGCCCTCCCAGGATACCTTCATTTGCTCTGGGGATTTGTCGTGTTGGACCCAAATGTCACGCTTCGGTGGAAGGCTGCCAATAACGGCCGGAGAGCGGCTCGAGCACAATTGCGTAAGAAAAATTAAAATCCTGGCGTGTTTAAGAAACTTCTCATCTTGGCTGAGCTGCCATCACCGCCTAGATATTCTGAATAGTCCGGCTACCATATCTTTCAAGGCGGCAGGTAACCCGAGGCGGGTTGCCCGACGTCTTGTGATATATCCCCCCTCTTTGACCAACGTCAAAAAATCGCTAAGCCTTTGTACAAATGTCCTGTGGTCTGCATAGAGCAAGGACCTTCGGTGATTGGCAATTCCGCAGCTCGCCAGGAAAGTTGCACCTGCCATCGCTTTCGCTTGCCAGGGGTCCGCCAGGTCAAGAGATATATTCTTTAAAATTTCCCCGGCACGTTCCTCTTTGATTGCTTGCAGTTCGTAATTCCTTTTGATACCCAATTTTGATATCCCTGCACCTGCACTTCCCGTTTCTCCCCCAAAAAGGTTGGAGTCATGCTGGCGATAGAGGACCAGGACCTCGGGAAGCAAGACAATTTTGCCAAAGACAGACGCCAAGAACCACATCCACTTATCATGGGCCAAAAGAGCTTCCCAGGCATTGGATGGTACCCGGCTCCCATTCTTCGTGATTGTCAAAAGGGTCTTTCGAATTAACATCGCGAAGCCATAGGAGCTTAACAACGGATAAATCGTGAGAGGATTAAACACGCGACGTTTATCGTACTCTGGGCATTTGGCTCCGGCGGCAACGCCATGCCCAAATAATTCTCCGGAATGCGCACAAAGAAGCACATCTGGATCTTGAAATTCGCGCGAGCAAATCTCGAGCTTAGAGCTCATCCACAGATCGTCTTGATCGCAAAAAGCAATCAAATCCCCTGAACAGCGAGAAGCTGCCTGTAAGAAGTTATCAGCATAGCCAAGCCGCTGTTCATTTCGAAAGATCTTGACAGGAAAAGGAGAAGTTTTTGCAAACTCTTCAAGAATCTCGATCGTTTTATCCGTGGAACCATCATCATTGACTACAAGCTCCAACGGCAGAAGGGTCTGTTTCCCTAAGCTTGCAAGTTGCTCCGCTATAAACCGGCCCCCGTTATATGTGGCCATGGCGATGGATATCCTGATATCGTTCATTGCCTTAGGTAACTCCTTCAGCCTTGACTCGCTCACACGGCCTCCCGGATGCGCTTCGCACCAACTTGCCGCAACACAGAGGAGCGGACCATCGGGCTGACATTCCAAGACCAGAAGATTGACACCACTAGCAATCCTATCTCGACGAGAGACTTGATCGAGATAATGGAAGTTGGGGGGAAGAATGCTCCCAAAAGAACTAGCAACCCACCCGGCAGCATTCGCCGCCATCCCGGGATTTGGCCTGCGTAGGCGAAGAGCAAAGCACCGTCGACTGCTACCCGAAGCGTCCATGCCCAAGCGGCGCCGAGCAAGCCAAAGAAATGAAGCCCCACCCAGAGCAAACCCAGGAACGGAATGAGTTCAATTGCATGAAATTTCGCCACGACATCTGGACGCTCAATGGCCTGAAGGTGGCCGTATGGAATGAAGGCAAGACTATTGATCCAAACACCTATCAGGAGAACAATTCCAACGGAGGCCGCATGTTGAGCGAAGCCGGCTCCGACCCAGAAGCGCATGAATATAGGGAGCGCAGCCATTCCCATAATAATGATGGGAGTCATTACGGCCGCCAACGCGATCACAGCACTTGAAGCAAGTTCCGCGCTCTCCTCATGTTGGCCCCGTGACAGTTTTGGAAAGAGGCTTGTTGCGAGGGCTCCCGGAATGACCGAGGCACGGGTCACCAGATTGAAGGGTACAGTGTAGAAGGCTACAGCCTGAGCACTTAGCAAACTCCCGATCAACATCCTATCCATTGTCGTCAGAAGCGGGGTAAGTAAGTTCGTGATGGTAATCCATCCACCATAGGTGAAGAGTGTTTTGACACGCGCGGGGGCGAAAGCGCCACCAACTCCAAGCGGCATAATCCGTACCAGTGCGAGGCAGGTTGGGATGGCCCCAATGGTCCGAGTAATCAGGACCGCCGGAATTAGCCATCGCAAATCAGGCCCGTGCCAGTATGCGACTGCAAGAGGAACGACCTGCGAAAGAATTGAATTGAAGATTGTGATTGAGTTCAGTAGTCCAAAGCTCTCGCGAGCTTGCATCGCTCCGCCCAGGACCCCGGCAACAATTGAAACCGGAACTGATGCCGCTAGCCAAGGCAGACTTGCCATCACCTCGGCACGCATCTCTTGCGGCATCTTGAATGTCGACATGAAAACTGGCCGCGCTGCGAAGTACAGAATGAGTCCGCCAATCAAGCCGAAAGAGAGATTTATAACAAGGGCGGTCCAGAAGACGCTTTCGCGCTCCTTCTCTTCTCCCGCACCACCTAGACGGGCTATATGAAATACGGCAGCCCGTGTAACTCCAGGATCAAAGAGGCCGAAGTAGCCAAGGAATAACCAGACAAGGGCTAAAACACCATAACGTGCGTCACCGATTTTATGCAGATAAAGCGGGACAGTCGCCATGCCTATAAACATAGGCGTGATTGAACCGATCAAGTTGTATATAGTATTTCGTTTAAGACTCACAGGAGTTCACATCCTAGACCAGAACAGCTTGAGCTAAAAGGACTAATAAACGACAAGAGGCCGCGGTGGACTTGTACAACCAGGGCCACGAATCTCGACCGAAACTGGCGATCACTCTCATCTTATCAGGACAGAATCAGCCAAGGTCAAAAAAGTCCACGAAAACAGACCTGCACCAAACTTCGTCCAATACAAATGACCACTGAACGGGGCTCTGATTTCAACATCACCGAGATTTGAAGGCCAAGAAATCTCTATCTTCATAATTAAACAACAGTTCCAAAGATTCACCGGTCCAGTAGAGGCGGATTATTGCAATTGGAGGATGCCTGCTGATCGCTGGTTGCTTGGCATTGGGTTAAAATCCTGCTGCCTGGGAGGGTTGATTGAAACCTGTTTCCGCGACCATCTACTTATCGGCGAATGGGATTTTTCGCTTAATTATTTATGACAAGTGGCAGGCCAGTGACTGAGCATTCTATGCAGAAAACCACAACTGTTAGCCATAGAGCTGTCTGGTTGGTTTCAGGTATCTCAGAAAAGATCTTATGTCTGGCCGTTTGGAAACAATCTGTTGACTTCAGAAACTGTAATAAAAACAACTATATAGAAATATGCAGTTATAACGTCACTTCACTTAATCCTTCGCAAATACATTTTGTAGTTTCATCTATGCATTAGCAATTCTGCCGTTGGCGACGGCACGCCTACTTGAACATCACCTGATGGCTCTTATTTATTAGCTTTGCATATGATGCAACTTGAAAGCTGTCTATTGCGTCTTAAGAAATTCTTCGGAGATGTCAATGCGCAATCCACAACAGCAGGCAGCATCGATCTTCCATAGCGGTTACCCCGCAAACGACACAGTCGCAATCCAGCCCGACGCAAATTGGCGCAGCTCGACTGCGGTTATTGCACAAACGTTGTAAAAAACCTCTAGCTGGTTAGTATGTTGTTTGTTCTAAGCTAGTTGAGTAATGGTGGAGGCGGCGGGAGTCGAACCCGCGTCCGAAACTACCGTCAACAGAGAGCTTTCATGCTTTTTCCGGTTCGCTTTTGTCTCGTGGCGGACGCTTGGAACGGACAAAGATGCGTCAACCACCAGCCTGATTGATCTCGCCCTTGGTGTCCAGACGGAACTCCTTGGGCCAGCCTACTGTGCGACGATCGGTACAAGCCCGTAGGCGAAGCCTGAGCGATCGGCTACTTAATTAATTAAGCAGCAAGCGCGAATTGAGGTTCGGCACTTATAGTTTTGTGAGCGATTACGGGTGTCCACACCCCGGCATGCCTCTCTGCCGCAAGCAATCCCGTCGAAGCCGTGACGCCCCCATTTGGAGCTGGCCGCAACATTGCGTTGGGCGTTGCAAAGAACTAATACCAGTATACGCTGCATGTTGAATGGTTTATGCGAAGGCCAGCACCAGCGCTCCAGCAGTGATCAGTGAGCCCCCGAGAATCTTCAGCGGCGTCAGGCTCTCGTGGAGAAACAACCAGGCAAACACGATCACTATTGCGACGCTCAGTTTGTCTATTGGCGCCACGCCGCTTACCGGACCGATCTGGAGCGCTCGGAAATAGCAGAGCCACGACAGTCCTGTGCACAGACCCGAAAGGACGAGGAAGATCCAGCTACGCCGCCCGATGGCAGGCAGCCCACGATGGGCATTGAGTCCGAGAACGATAGCCCAGGTGAAGAAAAGGACGACCGTTGTCCGGATCGCAGTCGCGAGATTGCTATCAATATGCTCTACGCCTACTTTGGCGAGCAGGGCGGTACATGCGGCAAAGACGGCCGAGAGCATTGCCCAGAAAATCCAACTCATAGTTGATCGCCGCCAGTTCTGGAGAAGCTACATTGTTGCTGTTTCGAGGTCGACCTTCTCCCACTCGCCGCGTTCGATTCCAGCGCGAATCTGAGCAGGCGTGCGGCCCTTCTTGGTCTCACGATAAGCGTAGATGCCTTCTTTCATACAGGTAGCGCACTCTGCGCCATGGGTTCCTTCAAAACAGCTATGCAGGCTGTTGTGGCCCATCGCGCGGTCGCAGTGGCAGTAGCAGGGCTCCTGGTGCAGAACACCGGGAACCTTGGCAGCCATTTTGTAGGCAGCGATCTGGTAGGGATGAGAAAAGTAGGGTCCGGTAAGCTGTGTGCCGCTCATGATCGGGGGCAGCGCATGGGTGGGAGGAGCAGCGTTATAGGCAGGCACATCATTCGCGGGGTCGGAGAACTGCGCCGAGGCAGCCAACGTGACAAGGACAAGAGCGGCGCAACCGAGGAGACGCTTCATGTTTCCGATCATACCGCCGCAATGCCTGTCATCAAAACCAGTCAGAGTTCGCCAAAGTCACCTTAAGAAAAAAAGGCGGCATGAACGGTATTTTGTCCATGCCGGGAGGCCAGTGACGCAACTTGCTCTCGAACAGGTGGTTCGAGGAACTTTCGAGTTGTCCAGAAAACTGGAACTCACTCTGTGCTTTATCATAGCATGAGAATCCCCGCTGTCAAACCGAGCGTTCAAGATTTTCCTGAGGTACTTGTCAGGGACTCATCGAGACTCGCCGCCATATCGGCATCTTTCGCGGTAATGCCTCCAGAATCATGACTTACCAGCGCAAGCCGCACCCGGTTATATCGAATATCGATGTCGGGATGATGTCCAGCGGCTTCCGCCAGTACGGCGACACGGTCCACGAACTCCATTGCCGCAATGAAATTTTTGAATTCCCAGTCGCGAACGAGCTTTCCATCTTCCAGTTTCCACAGGGGGAGACGGGCCACGACTTCCTGCAACTCCTGCTGACTCAACTTTTGCATCGCTACTCCTTCGGCTTAGTTTTAGCCTTGCGCTCGGCTACCCAGCCGGGCTTGGTGGTCTGGCGGCTACGGCCCAGGGCCAGCGAGTCGGCAGGCACATCTTCTGTGATGCAGGAACCGGCAGCTATGTAGGCCCTGTCGCCAATCGTCAATGGAGCGACGAGAGTCGAGTCGGAGCCGACAAAAACGCCGTCGCCGATGGTCGTCGTGTGCTTGTGGACGCCGTCGTAGTTGCAGGTAATGGCTCCTGCGCCGACGTTGACTCCCGCGCCGATTACAGCATCGCCAAGATAGCTGAGGTGGTTGGCTTTCGAGCCGCGTCCCATGCGAACCTTCTTCGTCTCGACGAAGTTGCCGAGATGGGCGGCCTCGCCGATCTCGCTGCCTGGCCGCAGGTGCGAGTAGGGGCCGAGCAGCGCCGCGTTGCCGACGGTGGCTTCGTCAAGAATGCAGCCGTTGCGAACCAGAACGTTGTCGCCAAGTACTGAATTCTGGATGACGGAATAAGAACGGATTCGGCAGTCCTGGCCGATGCGCGTGTTGCCGAGCAGCTGCACAAACGGCTCGATGATCGTGTCAGGACCTACCTCTACGCCGGAGTCGATTACGCTGGTCTCTGGCCGGAAGATGGTTACGCCCTGGGCCATCAATTTGTGAGCTGCGGTGAGCCGCATCACCGCGTCGAGGTGCATCATCTCGGCGATGGTGTTCGCTCCTAATACTTCGTCCACGCTCTCGGCGACTGTGGCGACGACACGCTGGCCTTCAGCAACGAGAAGGGCGGCGATGTCGGTGAGGTAGAACTCGCCGCTGGCGTTTTGGCTGGAGAGACGATCGAGATTGGAGAAGAGTGCGGCGGTTTGAAAGCAGTAGATACCAGAGTTGATCTCGTTGGAACCTGGGTCGCCTGGCTTGAGGTCCTTTTGCTCGACGATACTGGCGACTTCGACCGCCAAGGTATTCGTGCGGTTCACTCGGCCATAACCTGTGGGATCGGACGGAATAGCGGAGAGGATGGTCATCGCCGCTTTCTCTTTCAAATGGAACGCTTCGAGCGCAGAGAGCGTTTCCGGGCGGATCAATGGCACGTCTCCTGAGAGCACCAGCAGATGTTCCGGAGGGGCTTCGCCACCCGTTGTGAAGTGCGCTTTTACTTGTTGCAGTGCATGGCCAGTGCCGCGCTGTTCGGCCTGCAGGACGAAGCCAACACCGGTGGATTCAACCGCTGAGCGCACACGCTCTGCCTCGTGGCCGATGATGCAATAGATGTGTTCCGGCGTAGTGATGGTCTTCGCAGCCGCGATGACATGCAGTAACAGTGAGCGGCCACCGATCTCGTGGAGGACCTTGGGGTGCTTAGACTTCAGCCGCGTTCCTTTGCCTGCGGCCATGATGACAATACCGAATGAGCTTGTATCCATAAGGTGTTTATCCTCTCATGCAGAGCGGTGGGAAGGCTCAGTTCTTACTCTCGGCAAAGCTCAACGACAGCAGCGCCGAAGCGTTCCAGTTTCTCGGTATCGATGCCGCGGACCGTGCGAAGGTCGGAGAGGGAACGTGGTTCGGCCACGACGATATTGTGTAGAACCGTGTCGCTGAAGATGAAAAACGAGGGAAGTCCCGTTTGGGTGGCTTGTTGTTTTCGCCAGTCGCGGAGCTTCGTGTCCAGAGCTTGTTGGTTCGGGGTTAGCTCTGCGGGTGGTGGTGCGGGAGGGGCTGGTTTAGGGGCAGGACGGACAGCTGAACTGGCGGCTGGGCGCGAGGGCTGTGACTCGGAGTTGTGTTGGGCTGGTTGTGCCCTCGATGAGGGCTGCAGGGTCAGGCTGCGCTGAACGGAGGGATTCGGCTCCTTTACCTTTGGCGCTGAGATGGAGGGAACCGCTTCGCCACGGCAGACCGCGAGGATCGCCGCGCCGTAGCGGTCGACCTTGGCAGGTCCCATGCCGGGGACGGCATGGAGATCAGAGAGATTCTTTGGCGCATGGTTGGCGATTGCGCGCATCACAGCATCGGCGAGGATCATGAAAGCCGGGGTCTTGGTAGGTTTGGCTACTTCGGTACGCCAATGGCGGAGACGCTCGAAGAGCTGCTCAGCCTCTGGATTGAGCGGCTGCTTCTCGGCTGACGGTGTGGCACCGCGCGATTTACCGCTGGACTTCTTCTTTGCGGAAGGAGCCTCGGAGAGACTGCCGCGAATCCATACTGTGTCGAGGGTTGCGTCGTCGGGCTCGCGTCCCTCGTGCGTGATACTGGCTTTCTTGTAGGTGATGTCCCGACCTTCAGGATTCCGAAAGGTGTCATTTGCAAGGCTGATGAGGCCAGCACGAGCCAGTGCATCGAGCAGGGTATCGAAATCCTTGCGGTCTTTCATCAGGTGAAGATCGGTGAAGAGCTTGCCGGTAGAGGTGCTCCGCTTATCGAGAGCAGAGAGAATCTCGCGGAGCCACTCGCGCTCCTGCTGGCTTGGCTGATGGGCCGCATTCGCGGAGTTGCCGCTGGGATTGCAGACATCGCAGAGTCCGCAACTTTGGGCCTTGTCGCTGGTATCGCCGAAGTGCTGAACCAAGGCGGCCATGCGGCAGCTGTTGGACTCAGCAAAGGCGATCATGCGGTCGATTTGGGCGCGACGGATGGCGACCTGCGACTCATAGCCTTTCTGCCATGTGGTCTCGCCGGTTCCGCGCACATCGCCTGCCATATCCATCAGGGCAACCCCAGCGGCTAGCAGTTTTTCGATGGTGCGGTCGAGGGTTTCGCGATCGATCTTGAGCTTGCGCTGGAGCGATTCGACTTGAACATATTCATCGGTGAGAGCGACGGAGACGCGTTCGAGGTCGGAGGTTGGCGGGTAGTTCTTTTCGAGGAAAAACTCCTGCAGGCGGCGGTCGGCAAAGCCGTGGAGGAGGATGGTGCGAGAGGGGAGGCCATCGCGACCGGCGCGGCCAATCTCCTGGTAGTAGGCTTCTACGGAGCCGGGGAGCGCGACGTGGATGACGGTACGTACGTCGGCCTTATCGATACCCATACCGAAGGCAACCGTGGCGACGACGACGTCGAGTTTGCCGGAGAGAAAAGCCCGCTGCACTCGGTCACGTGTGGCGGCGTCAAGACCCGCATGATAGGCGGCAGTGGGGAAGTGCTTGTGGAGTTTCCCGGCAAGCTCTTCCGCGGATTTGCGCGACGCTGCATAGATGATGGCGGGACGAGCGGAAGGCTCCTTGAGCAGCTTCAGGGCAAAGTCGTCGCGCTGTGGCTTGGAGAGTTCTACGACCTCAACGGCGAGGTTACTGCGGCGAAAGCCGGTGATGAAGATTGCAGTACTCTGCAGGTTAAGTTGGTGGGCGATGTCCTGCTGGACGGTTGGTGTTGCTGTTGCCGTCAGTGCGATAATCGGCGACGGGCGAAGTGCCAGCAGGTGCTGGCCCAGTGTTCTGTAGTCCGGCCGGAAATCATGCCCCCACTGCGAGATGCAGTGAGCTTCGTCGATGGCGATCAGTGCAGGCTTACGCTTGGCCAGCATCTCGGGAAATCCCGGAACCCGCATGCGTTCAGGAGCAATGAATAGAAAATCCAGCTCGCCGGCGAGGTAGTCGCGGCAGGCCTGGCGAGAGTCGTCGCGGGAGAGCCCTGAGTGGATGCGAGCGACGCGAAGGCCCAGCTCGGTGAGCTTGGAGGACTGATCGTCCATCAGGGCGATCAACGGGGAGATGACCAGCGCCGTTCCGCCGAGAGCCAGGGCTGGAAGCTGATAGCAGAGACTTTTGCCCGCTCCCGTAGGCATGACCAGCAGAACATCGCGACCGGAGGCGGCGGCTTCACAGACCTCGCGCTGATGGGCACGAAACTCGCGATGCCCGAAGACGCTGTGAAGGAGTTCCGAGAGATCGCGAGTTGGCGAAGGAGTGGCCATGTGCCTCGGCTATCTTCGCATATTCTTTGCCTCAGTAAAATACTTCGCATTCACCAGAAGCAATGCGCTATTCCGTGCGGAGCGCTTGCATCGGCTCCACGGAGGCGGCTCTGCGGGCAGGAAGAACAGCTGCCAGAGTCACCATCACTGCGGAAAGAACGACCGCTCCCCCCAAAGTCAGGCCATCGTACGTGGCAACCCCATACAGTTGGCTGCGAAAGAGTCGGGCGAGCGCGACGATCGAAGGTAGCGCGATCGCAGTGGCAATCACCGCGATCACGGTCATCTCGCGCAATACCAGGACTACGACATTGCTCCGCTGCGCTCCGAGCGCCAGTCGCACGCCTATCTCTCGCGTGCGTTGCTCGATGGAATAGGCCAACACGCCATAGAGACCGACGGCTGCCAACACTAATGCGAGAGCCGAGAAGCCGATGGCGAGAAACGCCAGAGCGCGCTCATCCGAGGTGCTTCTGTCCACCTCGGCGTCCATGCTGCGCAGACCATCGACGACCAGGGTCGGGTCGAGACGCTGCAGGCCCTTCCTGATCGCAGCCTCGACTGTCTCTGGTGCCTGTGCTGTCCTTGCATAGATCTGCACGCCCCCCGGATGGTCGATCTGCAGATAGGGTTGGTAGACCGTGGGTCCTGCGAAATTGCGTAGGTCCTGATGCTTGATATCACCTACGACACCCACAATTGCTGCAGGAGAAGAGGGTCCGCTTGGATCGTCGGGTATTTTGGTTACACTGTGGCCAAGTGCATTCTGCGCGGAGCCGTAGAACTTCTTGGCAAAAGCCAGGTTGACTACCGCTACCTTCGGCGCTCCTGCCACATCCGCCCAGGTGAACTCTCTTCCTGCCAGCAGCGGCTGCTGGAGTGTCGCGAAGTAGCCGGGCGTGATCCGGGGAGATTCGACGTCCCTGCTTTCGCCTTCGATTGCCGCGTGCCCTTCGACGCTAAAAGCATCAACATTCGTGTCCCCAGTAAGTTCGGGGTCCGTCGTGGCCGCGACGGAGGTGACGCCGGGGACTTGGCGGACCCTTTCGAGCCCCTGGGTCACGAGAGGCTTCTCCCTGTCCTCTCCGTAGCCGGAGTCCGAGGGATCGAAACTGAAGGTCGCGAGGTGCCCTATCTCAAAGCCCACTTGTTGATGTCGAAGATTGTCGAGTGTGCGTACGAACAGGCCTGCGCCTCCCAGCAGAAGCACGCTGAGTGCGATCTGTGAGCCAACGGCCAGCTTACGAAATCGTTGGGCGCCCTGCGAGGCCGTTCCAGAACTCTGCCGCAGCGCCTGGACCAGATCGGGCCGGATAAAGTGGAGCACAGGCGCCACGCTGAACAGCAGGCTTGCCACGAGCGCTACACCCAGCGTGAACAGAAACACACGGGCGTCGATAGCTGCGGAATAGGGTTCGCTGCCGGGATCGGCGTTCGTCAGCAACCGGACCAACGTGGTGGCCACGAGGGGGGCCAGCGCAAGTCCCGCCACAGCACCTACTGTGCCCAGCAGGACCCCTTCAGTCAGCAGTTGCGAGACGATCCGGCCGCGTTTCGCGCCTAGAGCGTAGCGCATCGACATCTCCCGCGCGCGGCCTGCCGCCCGCAACAACAGCAAGGTGGCCACGTTGATGGCGCACATGGCTACCAGCAAGCCCGCCATGCTCATCAGGATGATAAGAGGTGTCTCCAAGTCTATGCGATTCGGAGAAAACCCCTTGGAGTCGTCCACGACGTTAAGCCGTGAGTCGTCGAGAAATCGCTTCTTGAACTGCTCTGTCCTGGACTTATAGAGCGTCAGTTCATAGGCGCGGAGGTCATGCCACAGTGGTCCAAGCTGGGCCTGCGCCTGGGCACTTGTAACTCCCGGCTTCAGCCGCGCGACCA
>NZ_LMUH01000020.1:28032-277617 GCF_009766105.1 Granulicella sp. S156
AGCTACGCCCAGTATCGTGAAAGGGTGTCCCTCGATCAATACCGTCTGGCCCACCACATCACTCGATGCGGCAAAGCGGCCCTTCCAATAGTCATAGCTGAGCACCAGCACCGGGTTGGCGTTCTTTGCCGTGTCGTCCTGGGAGGTGAGCAGCCTTCCCAACGCGGGCCTGAGGCCTAGCAGGGTAAAGTAGTTGCCACTCACCAACTCGGCGTCCTCATCCTCGGCTTGACCGTGCCAGGAGAGTCCGACGGAGGTTCGGTCCGCAGCCAGCACCCCTGAGAAGACCTTGTTCTGGTCACGCAGGTCCTTGTACATGGGGTAGGAGAAGTAGTCATTTACACTTCCGCCGAAGACCCATATGTGTCCTGAAAAGTGTCCTGTCCACTTGAAGCGCACGAGCTCTTTGGGCCGCTCGACCGGCAGCATGCGCAGTAGCACCTGGTCGAAGAGCGTGAAGACGGCGGCGTTTGCACCGATGCCCAGGGCCAGTGTGACGACCACCGTCAAGGTGAATCCAGGGGCCCTTAGCAACTGACGTAGCGCATAGCGCAAGTTCTGAAGTAGCGTCTGCATGGAACCCTCCGGGCACACGACCGTGCAGGATTTGTGAGTGCACTTCTTTAGCCAAACCGTTCCGCATGGAAGTCTATTGTTTACAGAGAAATAAGCTTATTTCTTGAACTGTCCACAACACTATTTGTCCGAAATCGGAAAATCGGTGTCCGTAACCGGACAGTGACATTTCCTGGTCGGCAGTTGAGTTCATAACTCGATGGGAAGACTGCCTCAAAAGATATAGGGAATCAATCTCCAGGTACGCCGCATGTACTCCCTATAGGGTGCGCCCAGACCTTGAGAAAGAGCCTGTTCTTCAATGTGAATGCGGTAGAGGTAGACCGCTCCCAGGCAGAGTGGAGGCAAGAGGATAGCCAGCCAGTTGTTTAGCGTCATGCCAAAGCCAAGCTCTCCCAGCAGCGAGCCCAGATACGAGGGATGCCGAAGCCAGCGATAGGGGCCGTGTTCCACAACCTGCTGCCCGCTTGAGACGGCCACATCGTAGGTGAAGAAACGGCCCAATGTGCGAATCGCATACCAACGGAAGATGGTGCCACCCAGCCAAATCACAATGCCTGCGCCGAATACAGCCTTCCAGTGAACGCCAATCGAGAAAGCCGGGAACCAAATGGCTACAACGAAACCGAGCACCATGGCGAGATTCGCTGTCACGATGACAAGAAGCTTTGACCCCCGATCCAGCTTTTGCGCGTCGTCTCCAGAACGCAGGAGTCTGGAAAGTACGATCTCCGGAACGATACAGAGGATGTACGTAGCTATCCAGAGAACCATCAGTGCGGGATGACCGTGGAAGACGTCTGGCGATCTCATCGTATCTTTATAGGGTCTCTCTTGACCAAGCCGCTCAATAGCGTCAACTGGCAATGTCGAAGCCGGTATCGCGTTTCCGATAGGGCAAGGCCAGCAGCTTCTGTACCAGTTCCGATAACTTCTCCAGGTCCCCAGACGCGTGCCGTACCGCCTCCTGCACATCCTCAACCTTCTGGCTTTCTGTAGCCAGGTACAGGAGATTGGTCAGGCGCTGCAGGGGGTTGTTGATCTTGTGTGCCAGATCGTTGGCCATCGCCGCGGCGGCAGCGGCGCTCTCCTGCTCCAGAAGCCTTTTTTGCTGCCCCTGCTGCCGTACGCCCATGGCGGCAAAGTCGGCCAGCACCTGCATCATGCGGGAGTCGGACTGGTCGAAGGCCTCTGTCCGGCCATGGGCCATGATGAAGATGGTTCCACGAAGCCCATCTACCTCCCAGGGAAGCAAGATGCCGTCCGTCACCAGGGGTGCTTCAATGCCCATCAAATCGAAGAAGCGCTGCGACACGCGAAAGAGTTGTGGCCTTCCGCGCTCCAGACAGATACCGCATGCACTGGGATAGCGGGGGAGAACCGCGTCCAGGAAGCCGGTGTACTGTCCGGCCGTGGCCACCCAATGGTAAAAATCTTTATCAGTCCGATCTTCTCTCTCGATGCTGATACCAGCGCTGTCCGCATCGCAGAGTTCGATGGCAGCGTTGACCAACTCCTGCAGAATCGTGTCTGGATTTTCGACGAAGGCATGGGCGATACGCCGCATGCCTTCCATCTGAAGGGCGACATCGCGGACGTGCACCCGCCTGGCTGCGAATGCAGCGTCGTTCTGGATGTCGATGACTTCAAGGCCGGTGTCGGCCGAAAGGACGGCAGGTGTGCTCATGGCTTTTCTTTCAAAGATCCTACTCTACGCCATGGACTGTGTCCGTCAGCCGTTGCACGCAATCACCTTGCCGCCCTTATCCGATCATGCCTGCATGATCTTGTCCGGGGTGATCGGGTAGTGCCTGACCCGCTTGCCCGTAGCGTTATAGATAGCATTGGCCACAGCGGCAGCCGCGCCCGTGATGCCGATCTCGCCAATGCCGCGTGAGCCTAACGGGTTGAATTTGGTGTCGGGGATATTGAGAACACTAACATCGATGTCCCCGATGTCGGCATTGACAGGGACGTGGTAGTCGGCAAAGCTCTCGTTTACGGTACGCCCGTAGACCGGGTCGATGACCGTCTCTTCATGCAGCGCGAACCCAACGCCCCAGACGATGCCGCCCATCAGTTGGTTGAGGCCGGTCTTGTTGTTCATGAGCGTGCCGATGTCGTAGGTTCCGACGACACGCCGCACCTGCACCATGTGCGTGTCCTTATCGACGGCAACCTCGGCGAAGACGGCCCCAAAGGATTGTGTGGTCATCGATGCTTTGTCTGCAGCCGGCTGTGCCGAGCCTTCAGCCTCGATGGATTGCGAGCCGTTGCGCGTGAGCAGGGCTGTGAAGCTCTCCCCAGTCGATGGGTTCGATCTCAGGAAGACACGTCCATCTTTGGTGTCGAGGTCGGTGTCTTTGGCGTTGTAGAGGGGCGATCGCGAGTCCTGAATGGCGAGCTGGGACAGTTTGAGCTTTGCCTGTTTAGCCGCAACGTCGATCGCCGGAAGGACGGAGGCTGTCGATTGCGATCCACCGGAGACAGGCGCTTTGGGCAGCGTTGAGTCTCCGAGCCTGGCTTCAACCAGCGTGGGGTCAAGCCCCAGTGCTGCCGCCGCGGTTTGGGCCATGATGGTGTACATGCCGGTACCGATGTCCTGCGTGCCGCAGCCGACAAAGGCATGTCCATTGGGCAGGATACGAACCACAGCCGTTGCGGCAGAGCGGTTCGCCGGATATGTCGCTGTTGCCATGCCGTAGCCGATCAGCTTATGGCCTTCACTGTTCTGGCGCGGCTGCGAGTTACGCTTTGACCAACCGAAGCGGTCGGCGGCCTGTGTGTAGCACTCGCGGAGATGCTTGGAGCTGAAAGGACGATCCCGCGAGGGATCGGTCTCGGCATAGTTCACCAGCCGGAGTTGAACGGGGTCCATGTTCAGTTTGTGCGCGAGTTCGTCCATCGCAATCTCAAGCACTGCTGTTCCAGTGGCTTCGCCGGGAGCACGCATGTACGTTCCCATGCCGAGGTTCATGTCCACCATCTTTTCCGTGGCGGAGTTTGCCTCGCTGTTATAGAGCATGCGGCTGGGGCCGGCAGAGCGCTCTACAAAGTCGTCCATCACCGAGGTGTGCATGATCGCGTCGTGCTGTATGCCTACGATTCTGCCACCGGCATCCGCCCCGATCTTGATCTTGTTGACCGTGGTGGGCCGTGCGCCGACCGGACCAAACATCTGGTCGCGTTCGAGCACGATCTTTACCGGCTTCTGCACGATCTTCGCTGCCATCGCCGCGAGCACCACATGCGACCACGCGGTGCCTTTGCAGCCGAAACCTCCGCCGGTATAGGGGCACTGTACGCGCACGTTCTCGAGCGGAAGATTGAGGATGCGGGATAGCGACATCTTTACGCCGGAGATGTATTGGGTTGCGTCGTAGACGTTGAGCTTCTCGCCCTCCCACCAGGCGATGGTAGCGTGCGGCTCCATCGGATTGTGATTCTGTATGGGAGTGATGTAGGTCTCGTCGACTGTGACGGTGGCCTTTGTCATGGAGGACGCGAGGTCTCCGCGCTGCGTGCCCGGTTGCTCCTTGCCACCCTGCTTCGGAAGGCGTGCCTCAGCGAGACGCCCCATGAAGTTGAGTTTCGCGGGTTGCGAGTTGTATTGGATCTTCAACAACCGCGCGGCATGCCTTGCAAAGGGCAGCGAGGTCGCGAGGACGACGGCAATCGGCTGCCCATTGTAGTGCACGTCAGCATCCTGAAGGATGCTCAGGTTGTGCGGCTTGGCAGAGGTCAGCTGGGGGGCGTTGAACGGGGTGAGCACTGCGATTACACCGAAGGCGCGCTCCGCCTCTTTTTGATCGATGGAGGCGAGGGAGCCGCTGGGGATCGTAGATTGCACGATGTAGGCGTAGACAAGGTCCTTCTTCGGGAAGGGCTCCGTGAACTCAGCTGCATACTTCGCTTTGCCCGTGACTTTGGCGATGCCGTCGTAGCGGTGTTCGAGCTGCCCCTTTGGTGTGGGAGATGTCTGGTTCTGCATCATGCTTCTACTCCTTTGCTGGCTTGTGTCAGTGCGCGGACGATGCTCTGTTTGGCAAGCTCGACCTTGAACGCGTTGTGTTCGTGGGGTTTCGCTCCGGCAACGGCGAGCTCTGCGGCTCTCTGGAAGGTCTCTGTCGTTGCAGGTTTGCCGGTGAGTGCGTGTTCGGCCTCCAGAGAGCGCCATGGTTTGTGCGCCACGCCGCCCAGGGCGAGCCCGGCGGACTTGATGGTGTCACCGTCCATCTCCAATCCTGCCGCTACCGATACCAGAGCAAAGGCATAGGACTGGCGATCACGCACCTTGAGGTACCAGGAGTTCTTCGCAAATTTTGATGGAGGCAGCGTGACCGCAACGATCAACTCGCCGGAATGCAGGTTGGTATCCAGCTCCGGAGTTTTGCCAGGCAGTCGATGGAATTCGGAAAAGGGAAGCGTTCGTTTGCCTTTAGGTCCCTGAATCTCAACCGTTGCATCGAGTGCACTGAGTGCGACGTTCATATCGGATGGGTTAGTGGCGATACAGGTATGGGCTGAGGTTGCGCCTTCGTCAGTCTGGCCCAGGATCGCGTGGATTCTATTGAAGCCGTTGATGGCTGCGCACCCGCTGCCCGGCACACGTTTGTTGCAGGCAGGGAAGGCTGTGTCCATGAAGTAAAAGCAGCGAGTGCGCTGCATCAGGTTGCCGCCGGTAGTCGCCATGTTGCGGAGCTGCGGACTGGCGCCGGAGAGCAGTGCGTGTGACAGCAATGGATAGTGCGTGATGATGTTGGGATCGTTGGCCAGATCGGAGTTGCGAACGAGTGCACCGATGGTTGCACCGTTGGCGTTGGCTAAGACTTTGTTCAAGCCGATGTGGTTGATGTCGATCAGCATTGAGGGTGTTTCGACGCCATCCTTCATCAGATCGACGAGGTTGGTACCTCCGCCAAGGAATTTGGCGTTTTGCGCGGCGATTGCGTGGAGAGCGGCATCCGGTGCTTCGACCCGTTGATACGCGAAGGGATTCATGCTGCACCTCCTGTGCTGGTGAGGGCGCGAACCGCCGCCACAATATTGGGATAGGCGCCACAGCGACAGATGTTGCCGGACATGCGCTCTCGAATCTCATCGTCGGTGATCTCGGGGTGTGAGATCTTTCCGGTCTCGAAGCTCATGCGGGAGAGGTCGCCGCGCCGGGTCTCTTCGATCAGCGCTGTTGCCGAGCAGATCTGGCCGGGGGTGCAATAGCCACACTGGAAGCCATCATGGTCGAGGAACGACTTCTGCATCGGGCTCAGGTGCTGTTCGTCGCCGAGACCTTCGATGGTTGTGATCTCTGCTCCCTGTGCAGCCACTGCGAGAGTCAGGCAGGAGTTCACGCGGCGGCCGTTGAGCAACACGGTGCAGGCGCCGCACTGGCCGTGGTCGCAACCCTTTTTGCTTCCCGTCAGATCCAGGTTCTCGCGCAATAGATCGAGCAGCGTGGTGCGTGTGTCGACCGTAAGCTGGTGCATCTGCTTGTTGATTGAGAGGCTTACCGGAAACGTCTGCGGCGCAGACTGGGACGTCTGGGCAACCGCGACTCGGGGCAGGCCTGCGACAATGCCGGCGGTCACGACTCCCGAGACAGCCAGGAACGTGCGGCGGCTGAGTTCAGATTCAGGCGTGGATACCTCTTCGGCGTCCAGAGTTTCAGGAAAAGCGGATTCGGCGCATGGTGGCATAGCAACCTCATTTGTAGTTCGATGCAATCGGGCAACCTGCAGCTTTGTTTCGGGAGAAGATGGTCGTAGAGGGCTCTTAGGGATGTTCGAACAGGCGCATTGCGCCCACGATTTCGTTGCTGCGGGTTAGACGTTGCGTCCTGGGACTTAGTCTGTGCGTCTATGCTCAGTACATTCTGTTATTTCTTTGTCTGGGGAGAGTTGTGTGAAGTTTACGGATATACGTTTGTCCGCAACCGTATTGCTAGCGGTATTGTCGGTAGCTTCCATCGCCGTGGCGCAGGACACACGGCCGCACCATGCAGCAGAGCAGGGTGCAGACGCCAAGCCGGCGGCTGACGCCGATGCCAACACGCTGCCCATTCCTCCCGAGACCACGACGATCACCAAGCACGATTGGAGCGCAGGCAGCCGCACGGTTCACTACACGGCAACAGCCGGTAACCTGCTCATCAAGGATGAGAACGACAAGGCCAACGGCAGCATCTTCTATGTGGCGTACACGGAAGACGGTGTCCCTGCGAAGAATCGCCCTATTACGTTCCTCTACAACGGTGGTCCTGGTTCTGCGACCATCTGGCTGCATATGGGTTCCGTGGGGCCCGTCCGTGTAGTCACGGAGAGCCCGAAGGCGACGGGGCCGGCACCCTATGAGTGGGTGCAGAACCAGTACAGCCTGATCGACAAGAGCGACCTGGTCTTCATCGACGCACCGCTCTGCGGCTTCTCGCGTGCGGCAGGCAAGGGAACTGCCAAGGACTTCGCTGGAGTCGATCAGGACGTCAAGGCATTTGAGAAATTCATTACGCGCTACATCACGGTGAACCAGCGTTGGGAGTCTCCCAAGTTCCTCTTCGGAGAGAGTTACGGCACGCCGCGTTCGGCGGCGCTGGTGGCAGCGCTGAACAACGATGGCATTGAGTTCAACGGTGTCGTTCTGCTCTCGTCGATCCTGAACTACAACGTTCGCGATCCGGGCTATGACGTTGAGACAAAGACCTATCTGCCCAGCTATGCGGCTATCGCATGGCACTACGACAAGGTTCCGCACAACGGCACGATGCAAGACTTCGTCGAACAGGCGCGCAAGTTCGCGCGGGGACCGTATGCTGAAGCCCTTGACCAGGGAGACAAGCTACCCAAGGCTGAGTTAGACGCCATCGCCGCGAAGGTCGCTTCCTTCACGGGCCTCAGCGTGCAGTATGTCAAGGAGTCCAAGCTGCGCATCTCGCCCACTCGTTTCCGCAAGGAGCTGCTACGCGATGACGAGCAGATTCTCGGCCGCTACGATGCGCGCTTTGAGGGCTTCGATGTCGATGCCGCGGGTGAGAACCCCGGCTACGATCCCTCGGATACGGGCATCAGCGGTGTCTTCGTGGGAGCCTTCCACGACTACATTCAGAGCGAGCTCAAGTACATGAGCTCCGAGCCCTACAACCTCCAGGGACCGGGCATCAATCAGAATTGGGACTGGAAGCACCATCCCTCAGGGGGCGGCTTTCGTGGAGGAGAGCAGGCTCAACCGGACACGGTCGTCGATCTGGCCGATGCCATGCGCAAGAATCCGAAGTTGAAGGTGTTCTCAGCTAACGGCTGGTTCGATCTTGCAACACCGTTCTTTGGGACCGAGCACGATATCGCGCAGATGATGCTACCGGATGGGATTCGGGATAACGTCAGCTTCGGCTACTACCCGGCGGGGCACATGGTCTACCTCAATGTGGATGCGCTCAAAGAGATGCATGCTGATCTAGAGAAGTGGTATCCGGAGGCGGCGCATCATTAGGCTTTTGTTGCCTTTGTTTCTGAGATAGGTCCGGGCTGAAGCCTTGGCCTATCTCAGAAACAACAACAAATAATTGGTCAGATACTCCTAACCGGTCGACAGGTCATTCTGAAGGCGCATGTGGAAGTTGAATACCAGAAGCGTCAAAATTCCAAAGACCATCGCGACTAGGGCGAGAGGCGCACCGTAGGGGTATCCCTCCGTGAGCGAGAAGCGAATCAGAATGATCGAGACCACGAACGCGGCGTTGCGAAAGACCATCTCATATTGCCCGGAGACGACCAGCGACAGGATCAGAATCAGAACATCGGTGAAGATCATTACGGTGAACAGGTCGTTATAGAACGTCGTCGCAGGTCCAGGCATGTTTTGTCCGGTTGTGAGATTGCGGTACGTGTGAACCGCAACGACACCGAAGTTGTAGGTAGCCATCGCTAGCAGGAGCGTTGCCAGTCCAATGGCGACCACTTTCTTTTGCGCAATGAATCGTCTTAATCCTCGTGCCCGATCCGGTGTTCCAGGCGGACGCACTCGCTGGAGCGCGACATACTGGAAGATGGCGACCAGAAGAAACATCAGCAGGCCGGCCCACATATCGAGGAAGACCGGAAGCGCGTCGTGAGCAAGACGGTGCCCTGTGACCAACTGGCTGGCAATGGCGATGTCTTTGAAGACGTCGCGAATGAAGATCAACGACACGATCTCAAATTGGTTGGCGATAGAGCGGGTCGTCGATGCAGGCAGCGCCGCAATGAGGGTCAGCACCTCGTAGAACAGAATGAAACTGAACGGAGTGGAGATCGCTGTCAGGTAGTTTCGTCCGACCTCAGCGATGAGCAGTGAAGGATGAGGGAGTGTTCGGGCGAGAAAGATCAGCGCCAGATGGATTGCAAAACCGGCGATGCTCAGCTTGATGACCAGATGCTTGAGAGCCGACTTGTTGGCGTCGGAGAAGATTAAATCGTGCGCGGTAATAAGCTTCAGCCATAGGCGCAGGAGCGTCCCGTGGTTGCCATGCTCGGGTTCGATCGGCGTGGTTGTCATAGGCGCTGGGGTTGTTTAGCAGTCAGAGTACAGTACAGCCCCAACACGTGGCTGATCCTGGCATGCGAGCACTGGCTGATTTGGGAAAAATAGCTGCGCAGAGGCATGGCGTATTCTGCATACAGTATGGCGCGTTCTGCATATCATCGCACGCCGGAACGGCCTACATTTGACCCATGTACAACGCGAAAGCATACTCCGCTGCCAGTGATAAATCGCCGCTTGCGTCCACCACGATCGCGCGGCGCGATCCAACCCCGAACGACGTGCAGATTGAGATTCTCTTCTGCGGCATCTGTCACTCGGACCTCCACCAAGTCCGCAACGAGTGGAGCGGCGCCATGCCGACTGTTTACCCCTGCATCCCGGGCCATGAGATCGTCGGTCGCGTCACCAAAACGGGTTCGGCGGTAACGAAGTTCAAGGCCGGAGACCTCGCCGCGGTCGGCTGCATGGTCGATTCCGACGGTACCTGTCCCGAGTGTCTGGCGGGCTTTGAACAGTTCTGCCCTAACATGACGCTTACCTACAACTTCCCCGACAAGCACACCGGAGGTGTCACCTATGGTGGCTATTCGGACAGTGTCGTCGTCGATCAGCGCTTCGTCTTGAAGGTGCCTGCGAACCTCGATCTCGCGGGAGCCGCACCATTGCTCTGCGCCGGCATCACTACCTACTCGCCTATGCACCACTGGGGTGTCACCAAGGGCAAGAAGGTGGGCGTTGTTGGTCTTGGCGGATTAGGCCACATGGGCGTTAAGTTCGCACATGCGCTTGGAGCTCACGTGGTCCTCTTTACGACCTCGCCCAACAAGAAGGAAGACGCTCTCCGCCTCGGCGCCGATGAGGTCGTTATCTCCCGCAATGCGGACGAGATGGCCAAGCACGCCGGAAGCTTCGACTTCATCCTCGATGCTGTCTCTGCCGACCACGATATCAATGCCTACCTCAACCTGCTCCGTCGCGATGGAAACATCTGCCTCGTTGGCGCTCCTGAGAAGCCGCTGTCCGTGGCTGCCTTCAATCTTCTCTTCGGCCGCCGCTGCCTCTCCGGCTCGCCTATTGGAGGCATCGCCGAAACTCAGGAGATGCTCGACTTCTGCGGCAAACACAACATCACTGCCGATGTCGAAGTCATTCCCATCCAGAAGGTCAATGACGCCTATGACCGGCTGCTGAAGGCCGACGTCAAATACCGCTTCGTGATTGACATGGCCTCTCTGAAAGGCGAAGCGTAGTTCTATGAGCAAACACTTCCGGGTTGCCGCTCGTCTGTTCCCCAGGCTGAAAGAGTCGGGAATCCGTGTGTCTGAGCTTTTGGAGAACGCCGGGTTGCCTCCAGGGCTTCTCGATCAACCCCGTATCCTCGTCACAACGGAAGAACTCTTTGCGCTGTGGCGGGGAATCGGCGAGATCAGCGAGGATCCCGCTATAGGTCTTGAGCTAGGTACAGAGAGTCGACTCGAGCACTTCGATGCCATCGCCCTCGCTGCTCTCTCCACCGACAGTTTCGGCGAAGGCATGCGCCAGATGGCTCGCTACAAACAGTTATCCTGCCCGGAAGAGATCATCCACGAAACGGTGGACACGGAATGGCACATCCAGTTTCGCTGGCTTCTCGCTAACGACGTAGAGCCGGAAGTCCTCACCGACCTCTGCTTCGCCTGGGTGCTTACCATCGCGCGTCATGGAACCGGAACGCGCATCTCTCCGCTACGCCTCGAACTCATACGTCCGCGCTCTTATGCAAAAGCCATGGAGCGTCACTTCGGCTGTCCCGTCATCTTCGGAGCTGCGCGTAACGCCATCGTCTTCCGTGCGTCGGATGCCGCTCTGCCTTTTGTAACCGGCAACGCCGAGCTTTTATCCATGCTCGCGCCGCAGCTCGATGAAGAGTTGAAGCAGCACAAAGGCCAGGAGACCTTTCCTGAGCGAGTCCGCGCTGCCATCCAGAAAAAACTCGCTGGCCGCCGGCCCAGGGTGCAGGACATTGCGCGCGAACTGCACATCAGCTCTCGAACGCTGCAGCGGCAGTTGCAGGACGCGGGGTACAGCTTCCAGCAGGTTCTCGAGGAGGCACGTCACCAGCTTGCGCGGCACTATCTCAATAACTCACTGCTCGAGCTGAACGAGACGGCCTACCTGCTGGGATATGAGGATTCGAACTCCTTCGTCCGAGCCTTCCGCACCTGGGAAGGCGTTCCGCCAGGCCACTGGCGCGGGGTTCAGCGAGAAAAAATTGCTTTGTAGTTTCCTGGCGCACACTAGAAAGGCCAGAGTTTTTTGCGTCTGTATACTGCGGAGCCAGCGCTCTAGCGTCGTTCTATCGCAAACATTGTTCCAGATTTATTGGCTTTTTGGGCTGTGCAATGAGGTTTTAGCGAACAGGTATCCATTCCATGCTGGCCTTGACCAGTCAGGTCGGTTCGTTTGACGGCAAGACAGGTTGTATGAGAACTTATTTCATACCATGAATAATATCCGCCAGACACATCGCACACTCTGTTGTTGCTGTTCGCAGCAGCTTTGTGGTGTGAACGTCTGTGCTCGGCTTGATCGAATCTGATCGGTCTTCTCTAAATTGAGCGCTGGACCTAGCCCACATCTCGTGGGCTTTGTTGTCTCTGCGCTCACCCTTACCCAGTCGATATTGCCTTCATAACCGCATCTCCTTTGAAAACCAGTCTCATTGCCCAGGCTTCGGCAATGACCTTCATCTATACGGCCAGCAACTAGCGGGAACTCCGCATACACAGGCAGCACAACGAGTACGAGGAACGATGTCATCCTATTCAACGAATCGGACAACGAGACGCCAATTCATAGCACAAGCCGCTGGCACAGCACTCGCTGGGGCGCTTCCTCGCACAGCGTCTGCGCGCGAGACGCAGAGGCCCAATGTCCTCTTCTTCATGTCGGACGACATGAGAGTGGAGTTAGGCTGCTACGGTAGTCGCTTTCAGGCACAAACCCCAAACCTTGATGCCCTGGCGAAGCAGGGAGTGCGGTTCGATCGTAACTTCTGCCAGTTTCCACTGTGCAACCCATCGCGGGCTTCGTTGCTCACTGGTCAGGGACCGCTCGAGACCAAAGTATTGGGCAATCGGACGAACTTCCGCGATACCCGTCCGGACCTGACCAGTCTCCCTCAGCTATTCCGCGAGCACGGCTACGTTACAGCGCGTACAGGAAAGATCTTTCATGGGGGCTATGACGACCCAAAGGCCTGGACCGTCGGGCACAGCGATGTGTCCATCGCGGAGATCGAAGCTGCGGCCGATCAGGGCGACGACGCGCCCCGCGGAAACTATCACGAACATCGGGAAGTGATCCCGCCACAATCCGTTCCGCCACCTCCTCCGGGAACCCCTGCATCGACGAAACAAGATCCCAGGGCCGCTCATTCGGACGAGATCCTGATCCTCGATGGCGATGGAGGCGATCACCCCGAAAACCGTACTGCGGAGACAGCTATCGGCTATCTGAGAACGTACCGCAATCAACCCTTCTTTATCGGGTGCGGTTTCTCCAAACCGCACAGCCCTCCAACAGCGCCTCAGCGATTTTTCGATTTGTACGATCCCGCAAAGTTCGAATTGACGCCTGATTTTGCAGCGTGGCCCACCGTGCCGCCAGGATTTCCGAAGGCAGCGATCAGGCCGCGTAATGCGGATCTTTTCATCGGTCGCGGAGCAAGCACCGCAGAGGCGAAAGAGGTGATTCGTGCCTATCTTGCCTCTATCTCCTGGGTTGACTGGAACCTTGGCCGGGTAGTCGCTGAATTGGATACTCTCGGCCTTCGCGACAACACGATCGTTGTCTTTGTTGCGGACCATGGCTACCAGCTTGGTGAAAAAGGGAAGTGGTCCAAGGCGGGATCGTTATTTGAGATGGGAACTCGGGTCCCGCTGATCATCCATGACCCAAGGGCCGCCGGTAATGGAAAGACCTCAACACGTCTCGTGCAGTCTCTCGATATCTATCCGACTCTGGTGGAGCTGTGCGGGCTCTCAGGACCGTCGTCCGGACTGCAGGGCACGAGCCTTACTCCACTGCTCCATCGTCCTCAAGCGACATGGAACCGTCCGGCCTTCAGCATCTGGAGCGAGGACGGCAAGAGCATTCACGGCGTGGCGGTGCGCAAGGATCATTGGCGCTATGTGGAGTTCGGCGTGGATGGCAAGAACGGAAGCATGCTCTTCGATGAACAGAACGATCCGCTTGAGATGCAAAACCTCGCCGAAGATCCGGGCCATGCAGTGATCCGTAACGAACTTTCAAAGCTAACTGCCGCTTATAGAGATCAAAACAGACCGGCATAACGAACAGGACAAATCCCTGCGGTGCAACAACGGGTTAGCACCTGTTTGCCAACTGGACGCCTTATAAATTTTGGAGACGAACAATGAAACTCTCAACTCTGCGGCGCAGCCTGCAGCGTTATGCAACATACGGTCTTGCCATACTTTTGGTATCGGTAAGCATGATGTATTCAGCGAAGGCGCAGACCGGTGGCGATGGAGCTATCACCGGTACCGTCACGGATCCTACCGGTGCTTTGATTCCACGCGCGACAGTGACGGCTACGAACAATGCCACTGGTGTTGTGACTGCACGGCCCACGTCATCCGGTGGCTTGTACCAACTCAGCCCACTCATCGTCGGAACCTATACGGTCACAGTGACTGCGGATGGTTTCGAGAGTGTGAAGCAGCAAAACATCGTGATCAATGCAGGACAGGATTTCGGGCTCAACGTTACGCTTCATCCCGGCAGCCAGGGGGAAACGCTGACTGTAAACTCAGCCCCGCCGTCTCTGGATACGACCAACGCTGAGCTTGGAGGAACGATCACGAGCAAGGAGTACATGGAGCTTCCTTTGCTGGTTTCGGGCAATCAGCAAAGAGACATCACGCAGTTTTCGAATCTTCTTCCGGGAGCCCAGCCGGGTGCGCGGTCTTCACTGTTCTCCGGTACCGCCAGCCGCGTTGAAGAGGTATATCTCGATGGCATTCCAATCTCCGAGATCAGTCAGATCGGCGACAATCGGCCCATCTTCAACCTCGTCCCTTCCGAGGCGATCGATCAGATTGGCGTTACAACCAGCGGGCAGTCGGTAGATGCCCAGGGTGCGGGTTCCGTGAACTACACCATGGCATCGGGAACGAACCAGTACCACGGAACGGTTGCTGACTTCATTCGGAACACACTCTTCGATACCTGGGGATTCACCGCGCCTGCCGCCACCACCCAGAAGGTGGTCAATGGCGTCCTGGAGACCGTCCCAGCCGGCAAGCCCGCCGATCATCAAAATGAGTTCACTGCAGCAGTGAGTGGCCCAATCAGCATCCCTCACTTATTTAGCGGACGAGAAAAGCTTTTCTTCTTCGCAGCCTATGATCTGACCCATGCCAATACGGCACCCAGCTATTCCACTGGAACCGTGCCTACGACGCTCATGCGCACGGGCGATTTCACGGAGTTGTTGAGCAGTGCCCAGGCTGCGGGTACCGGTGCGGCCGGTGCCAATGGGCCTGGCTATCTGATCTATGATCCAACCACGCAGACGTGTGTCGGCAGTGTTTGCACCCGCAAGCCCTTTATGGGGTTGAAGAACGGAATCCTGACGCCCAACGTCATCCCTGCGAATGAAATTTCTCCTATCTCGCAGACGATGCAATCGTTCCTGCCGGCGCCCACGACCTCCGGGCTGCAGAATAACTATCTCGGCGGGTATCCGCAGGGCACCAAAAACTGGCTGTATTCAGGCCGCATTGATTACGACATCTCGCCGAAGAATCGGCTTACGTTTGTGGTAACAGGGGGTAATACCCATCCCGTTCCCTACACAGGCAACGGTGTGCTGCCGGTACCGTATCTGGCGTCTGTCTATACGCAAACTGGCGGCCACTGGGCCGATATGCAGGACACGTATACGATTTCTCCGAATCTTGTGAACCAGTTCAAATTCGGGTTTAGTAACTTCGGTGGCCCTCCTTCCAGGAACCTTACGCAGGGAGTCTCCCAGTACGAAGCACAGAATATGGGGATCAACTTCAGTGGCCTGCCTGCCGATTCGCAAGCGGTTACAGAGTTTCCGACGCAGGCCTTCGCCGGCAGCAATACGCAGACAGGGTGGGGGGATGGTGTGCCGGGTACGAGTAAAACAACCGTCGATGAGTCCTATACCATCCTGGACAACCTCCTATGGGTGAAGGGCAAGCACGCCATGACTTTCGGTTTCCAGTTGCAACGGCTCGAATTGAATCAGTCGGCACAGGATGGTCCTACCTCCGGACTTTCACTGAATTGGAAGACCGACGAAACGGCGCAGGAGAGCGGCTCTGCCTATACAACCAGCACGGGATATTCCTATGCGAGCTTTCTGCTGGGTGCTGTCGGCAGTGCAGGTGTTACAGAGTTGCCGTTCTCCGTGCTGGGAGGGCGCTTTCATCCGGCCGCGCCATACTTTCAGGACAACTACAAAGTCACTTCAAAGCTGACGCTGAATCTTGGTCTGCGTTGGGACTATATCCCGACCTACAACGAGGTGCTGGATCGCTTCTCGTTTCTCAATGCGAATATCGCGAATCCGGCAACAGGGAATCTCGGCGCACTTCAGTTTGCTGGAAACTACGGTGGACCAGGTGTTAGCTGCGGTTGCAATTCTCCCGCGCACAACTATATGAAGAACTGGGGGCCGCGTCTTGGTTTCGCATACGCCGCCAATGACAAGACTGTCGTGCGTGGAGCCTACGCCATCGTGTACTCGCACGGTGGCGGGACCGGCGGCGCAGGGGGTGCGTATCAGGGAACTGGTTCGCTTGGGTTCACTAGTTCGCCAGTCTTCTCGGACGGCGGTGCTGGTACTGGCGCCGGTCCTGCGTTCTATCTGAACAACAGCGCAGCCTTCCAGTCGCAAGGTAACTCCAATAACACCTTTGGCGGCCCCGGCTACACGTTCCCGGCGATCACCCCTCCCAGTGCCAGCAGCCAGATACTCAATACTGGAAATTACGTAACCAGCTCTGGAGCATTTGTAACTCCCGGGTCGATCAGTTATCTCGACCCCTATATATCCGGTCGTGCTCCAGAGTTCAATTTCTGGAACTTTGGGATCCAGCGCGAATTGATCCGCGACCTGACCGTCATGGTGAACTATGCAGGCTCTGAAAGCCACTTCCTGGCCGGCGCGAGCAACATCCGCGGATTGCAGTCGGGAGAGCTCGATCCCAAGTACTATGCACTTGGTGTTGGAGTCTATGGCGCCGGTCTGCTGTCAAAGCCGGCTACAGCGGCGAACATAGCCGCGGCAGCGGCGATTATGCCGGGTATCGCTGCTCCCTATCCTGGATTTATCGCCGCAGCAAGCACCGCAAAAGGCGCGAGCTACGCGACGATCGGGCAGATGTTGACCTGGATGCCCCAGTACGCCGGCACGACCGATACCTGGGGAAGCCAGACAGCGAATGCGTCCTACCATTCCCTGCAGATCTCACTGGCTAAGCGAGTGTCCCATGGACTGACGTTGAACCTCAATTACACCTACTCGAAACAGCTCGACGATACGGGTACCATTCGCAGTGGATACGCTATCCCCGCAAATCTTACCCTCAACGGAAAGGCCTGGAGTCAGGACCGCATCGATCGTGGATTGAGTGCGACTAGTGTGCCTCAAAACCTGGCAATCTATGGTCTCTATAAGCTGCCTTTTGGCAGAGGCGAATACGGAGGCAGTCGTCTTCTGACCCGCGCGGTTCTTGGAGGTTGGAACCTCTCTGGAGTCTTTACCTACATCTCAGGAACTCCGTTGCAGCTCACCTCAACGGCATGCTCGTCGGCCACCGAGCCCGGCCAGGGACAATGCATGCCCGACGTCAACCCCAACTTCACAGGGAAGGTTCGTCAAAATGGAAGCTGGGGACATGGCGCTACTGCGGCGAATCTCGGTCAGTACTCGTACATCAACGGAGCGATCACCGGTACAAATCCAGGCGAGGGGACTGGAAGTGTACCGTGCACTGCCAGCAGCGGCCCCTTCTGCAACTCCGGAGCTCTGATGATTGGTGATGCCCCTCGCAGCGCGCCCTTCGGTCTCAGAGGTCCAGGTGTCTACAACCTCAATATGGGCCTCCGGCGGTCGTTCAATATCACCGGTAGTTCAAGCTTCATCTTCGGTGTGGATTGCCAGAATGTGACCAACAAGGTGACCTTCAGTGGGATCAACACGGTGGTGAACAGTGCCAGCTTTGGAACGGTGAGCAGCGCTACCAGTAACTCAGGCAGCCGGGACTTTCAATTTTCAGGAAGGATCCGTTTCTAGAGATGTGAGTCGTTATTCGTCAATGAATGGGGAACTAGAGAATAGCGCGAAGCGCAAACCGTGACGCCTTAGCGTCATTGGGTGGCGGGTAAGGGAGGCAATCGCCTTTAGGCCACGGAATAAGGACAGGTAAGAATCGGGCTTTAGCCCCGGGCCTTTTGTTCGTAGCCGAAAGAAGGCCCGGGCCTGGAGCCGTTCCCGTATAGGTGTAGAGCGAGCCACAGGTCTATACGCTGTTTTTTTCCAAGAAAACAGCACTCGCAGGGATTCTCCACTTCACCTCAATACGGGAAATGCTCTAGACCATCACTGAAGGAAATACCTGCGTCCAGTTTTCACTTGATGTTAAAAGTATTTATATGTCCTATTTTCGTTCAATCCTGCTTGCCACCGCATTTGCGACTATTTCGCTTGTACCAGTAAGCTCACTCGCTGCGCAGACGATTGAATCAGACTCTGCACTGGCGACACAACTACGTAAGAGTGATGAGCTTTTGCTCAAGGCAGTACATACGGCGGATCGCCCGGTCTGGCAGACGTTTGCGGCACCCGATTTCTTCTATCTCGACGAGGAAGGTGGCGTCACGTATCTGGACGCTTTTCTGCGGGAGTTAGAGCCCATGACATCGAAGCCGCTGCAAATACAAAGTTACAAGCTGACCCGGGCTGGTGATACGGCCATCGTTCTCCACGAAGACACAGACGAGAACAAAGTTCGATACATCTTTACAGAGACCTGGCAGCGTTTGAACGGCGCTTGGAAGCTACGCGCGCTCCATATTACAAATGTGCTTTCCGACCCGCCGGCCATACAGCTCTCACATGCCCAGATTGACGAGCTTGCAGGCACCTATCGTTCGGGTTCGGTCACCTACACGATCCGCCGGGAAGGTGATCGAATCCTCACAAAGCGTGAGGATCGCCCAGAAAGTGAACAAAGGGCAGAGACGCGCGACGTGCTGTTTTCTCCGGGTGATCCTCGTGTGCGTAAGGTCTTTCTGCGAGACGCGGCAGGTAAAGTGACCGGCTTCGTGGTGCGGTATGAAAGCAGTGATACCTTGTGGACGAAGGTAGGGTGACCCGATGCGAGACGTCATTGCAGGCTCAAGGCCCGGTATTTTGAGTTGCAAAAAGGTCTTGCAATTTGCTTGCTACATCAGCGGGGCAGTCGATCCGTCCGACCACTTACCAGCGGGTATCAAGAACACGGTCACAGGTTCTGGCGCACCCAGAAACTGTGGGCTCAGCATGATGGGAGAACCCGGCCGGTCGGCACCCCAGTCCACTTTGAGTGGGGTGTAAAACATCAGGTGCGGAATCCAGTGGCCCGCGGAATCGTCGAGGTAGCCGTCCTTCGACATCATGTAGCACATGGATCCAGGCTCCAGCAGCGGAAGTTGTTTCTTATCGAAGGCAGCCTTGATGCTTTCCTTGATTTCGGTTCTGGATTGCCCAGCTAACACGAGCTCTGTCCTTTTGTAGGTGATGGGCAGGATTGACCGCGCTGCCTCTGGATTGAAACAGATCGGACCCCGTAGTTTCGGATTCCAAAACTGCGGGGCATCGAACGGCGACATCCAGGCCCGCTCGACGACACAGACGAAGCCGTTCTTACCTTCGACCGCGGTCTCGTAGCCATGGGTGCCGAGTACGAGAACTCTGGCGTCTTTGGAGATGGCTTCAGGTGCCGCGCTTCGCGCCAGCGCGATCTCTGCATCCCGATTCGGTATCAGGTATTGAGACAGAGGCGCCATGCTGGGATACGGCGCCTTGTGATCCTGCGCTGGAGTGCTCTCTCCCACGCCTAACAGGAGAATCAAGCCTAAGTAGATCCATGCTTTTCGCAATCCGGAATCACAGTTCATTGTCTGTCTCCAAGGAAATTCTCTTGCCTGTTGGAATGGCATGTTTTCGATCGGCAGATCAGCTCTGCTTCATGGCTCCCAGCAACATCCAATTCACGCCGAAGCGGTCGCGGCACTGCGCGAAGGCACCGGCGAATAACTGCTCCGAGAGAGGCATCAGGATCTCTCCGCCATCGATGAGGATCTTGTAGATGCGCTCCGTTTCCTCCTTCGTGTCGATCATGAGGGTCATGTAAACGCTGCGCATGGGCTGGAACAGGTTGGGAGGGATGTCGGCGCCCATCAGCACGGTCTCGCCGAGTTGGAGGGTGGCGTTGAGCACCTTATCCTCCCACCCTGGCTGCCGATGCTCAGCAACTGGTGATTCGCCGTGCTTCATGGAGTTGAGGATCTTGCCGCCCAGATGCTCTTCGTAAAAGTGAAAAGCCTCCGCGCAGTTGCCTCCAAAATTCAGATACGTGATCAGTTTCATCGTGCCTCCTCGTTGGATGGTTTTATGCTGCGCAGACTTTCCAGGTACGTATAGAGCCCCTCTGCAGCCGTACGCATCTGCGTCGCGTTCTGCGAACTTTTTCCGGTACCCCAGATTCCCATTTGCGCTGCGACGATAAGAGCGGCAACACTCTGGGGCTGCACGTCGCTGCGCACGGTGCCCGTAGCGATACCGCGAGCAAGGGCCTCCGCGATTCCCGTTCGCCAACTTGCGTATAGACCATCGATACGCTGGTGAAATCCGGGATCCAGAGGTGACATCTCCTGGGCCAGATTGTTAAGCGGGCACCCATTCACAAAGTGTCCGGTTGTAATATCCTCCTGCACATATTTGCGGAAGGTGGCGACCAGTACCTCGATGGGATCGTTCGTGTTGGCGAGACGCGAAAGCCACCGCTGTAAAAGCAGAGGCCCTATGATCTCGTCCACCACGGCATAGCCCAGCTGTTGCTTTCCGGCGAAGTGGTGGAAGAGGGCACCCTTGGTCGATCCCGACTGCTCCACAATGTGGCTTATGCTTCCGCCCTGAAAGCTATTGGTATAGAACTCCATGAATCCGGCCTGAAGGAAGCGGACTCGGGTCGCATGGGCATCGCGTTTTTGGGTTTCGAGGGGCACGGCAGTAGTAAAACCAACCGGTTGGTATGTTGTCAAGCTGAGCCCCGTAGGGAGCCGGGGCAAACGCCTCTAAATTTCAACCAGCACACAGGAAGAACAATCAACAGCAAAAGCCCTAACGCGCAGGTTTCGCAAAGGTCGCAGAGGGTGTCGTAGCGGCCTTTGCGTTTTTCCTCTGCGCCCTCTGCGTCAAGGCTTTTTGGCTGTCCGCCACGAAATTTGCTGGGAAACTAGGAAATAAGATGCGTTTGCCTCGCCGGGGGCTAGTTTTGTTCTCCACCTTCCTGTCTGAGGTAGAATAAGGAGTTGCGTGTTAGGCGTTATTTCCGCCAACCGTTGCGTGGAAAGCGAGGAACTTCTTACATGGCAAAACGCCGTGGCAATCCCAATTGGGGCAAGCCGGAGCCGATCGGCCCCGTCGTCCCTACCATCACATCGTTCGAGCAGGTCGTCAAAGAGTACAAGCTGACGCCCGACCAGTACATCCGGTCGACGCGGTTGCGCGAGTGGGCTCGCCGCAACAAGAACTCCAAGTACATCCCCGAAGCGTTGCTCGAGGCCTGGGGCTTCGAGATCGAGTCGACACTGTAACGACAAACCACTTATGGGCCGTCCGAAAGGGCGGCCCTTTCCTTCATTTGGAGCAAGGAACGATATGGCAGAGCTTGGCAATGGCTTTGTAGATGTAGCAGAAGCGGTCGCGGAGTTGAAGGCTGGGCGGATGGTCATCGTGGTTGACGACGAGGACCGCGAAAACGAAGGCGACCTGACTCTGGCAGCGGAGTTCTGCACGCCCGAAGCGATCAATTTCATGGCCAAGTTCGGTCGTGGCCTCATCTGTTTGACCCTGACGGAAGAACGAGCCGATGCGCTTCGGCTTGGGCCCATGACCCAGGACAACACCTCGCGCTTTGGAACGGCGTTTACGGAGTCCATTGAAGCGCGTGAGGGCGTGACGACCGGTATCTCCGCAGCCGACCGCGCGCATACGATCCAGGTGGCTATCAGCCCGTCGACGACAGCGCAGGATCTGGCTCGTCCTGGCCATGTCTTCCCGCTGCGGGCGCGCAAGGGTGGTGTGCTGGTTCGCGCTGGGCAGACGGAAGCGTCGGTCGATCTGGCGCGCATGGCTGGACTGATTCCAGCAGGCGTTATCTGCGAGATCATGAACGAAGACGGCACGATGGCGCGTGTGCCCGATCTCATCGAATTCTGCACGGTGCATGGCCTGAAGATGGTCACTGTGGCTGAGGTGATTCGCTACCGGCTGCAACATGAGCGTTATGTAAAGCGTGTCGCTGAGGCGCAACTGCCGACTGCCTATGGCGAGTTCCGCATGATCGCCTATGAAAGTGAAGTGGAGGGCGGCGAATCGCATGTCGCCCTCGTGTATGGCGACGTCGATGAAGGTACGGCCGACCATCCTGTGCTGGTGCGCGTGCATACTCACTGTCTTGCGGGAAACATCTTCGGCGCAAGCTTGTGCGACTGCCGTGCGACCGTCGAGGGTTCGTTACGAGCCATTGCTGAAGCCGGTCGTGGAGCGTTGATCTATCTCCATCACACGCAGCGCGGATTCGGAATCGATCGCACGGTGCAACCTGGCCGGCTGTGTTTCCATCGTGAAGGCCGCAGCAGCGAAAGAGCGGGTGACAAGGAGCAGCGTATTCTGCGCCAGGTTGGGCTTGGCGGGCAAATTCTCTCCGACCTTGGCATTCGGAAGATCAAGCTGCTGAGCAACCACCGCACCCATGTACCGGCGTTGCAGGGGTTTGGCATCGAGATCGTGGGGCAGGAAGCGGTTCCGTTGGAGACGGTGAAGCGCTAAAAGTCCATCTAAAGGCCTTGACGCAAAGTTTGCCGGATGAGCCAGGTTTTGCCACCGATCCCGTGGCGAAACCTGGCTCTTTTCGTTGCGAACGTTGCGTCAATACTTTTGCTATTGCCTGTTCTTTCCCACAGGATTCAGCAGTGGCCCAAACTCTCGCTCGTTCATCTCCTGAACGAACGTATCGTGATTCGTATATTGAATCGCCTGCATTCCAACAGCCACAGCTGCCTCGATATTCTCCTCGCGATCGTCGATGAACAGAATCTCCGCAGGGGGCAGGGCCAGGCCTTCGGCTGCGTGGCGATAGATTGCGGCCTCCGGTTTAGCGAGCAGCAGCCTGTGTGACCACGTGTGATGATCGAAATTCTCTATCCAGGCAAAGGTATCCCGAATTCCTACCTCCATGGCATCCGGCATATTGGAAAGAATTCCGGTCTTAATGCCCGCACGTTGCAGGTTTGCAGCCCAGTCGATCATCACTTGATTGGGCTGTGTCCAGAGGGCGATGTCTGCCGCAATCAGCTCGCGCAGCGCTTCAGGCCCCAGCGGCTTATGCAGATCGTTAGCGACTTCAAGCCAGTAGCTGTGACTCTTCAGCGTGCCGCGGTCGTAGTCGTCGCGATGCTTCCAGTACGCTTTATGGAAGCTCGCTTCATCGGCGGAGAAGACAGCTTTCAACCGCTCCCACGAAGCGGGATCAGGGGGAGTGGTGAGTACCATTCCGAAGTCGAAGAGGACGGCGTTGATCGTTGGAACAGTAGAAGACATTGTTCGGCGATTGTAAGGGAAGGGGGTGTGGACGCGTAGGATCAGAGAAGTACCATGAATTTTTCGACACGAACCAATTGGGACCTTGCCGAGAACGACTTCGCCGTGGCTGTGCGTGCGGCGCGCGCTGCTGGCACCGAACTTCTCGACCTGACCGTATCCAATCCTACGGACTGTGGTTTTCTCTACGACACTGAAACGTTATTGAAGCCGCTGAGCCAGTTGGAAGCGATGCACTACGAGCCCGATCCGCTCGGCAGGACAACGGCTCGAGCTGCCGTCGCGCAATACTATCGCGACGCGGGGGCTGACGTTGCCGTAGAGCGCATCTGCCTGACGACCAGCACCAGCGAGGCCTACAGCTTTCTCTTTCGGCTGCTCTGCGATCCGGGCGATGAAGTACTGATCGCGCGCCCAAGCTATCCGCTCTTCGATTTCATCGCACGCTTGGACGATGTGCGGCTCGTCGAGTACCCGCTGCTCTACGACTATGGATGGCATATCGATCTGCACGCGTTGGAGCAAGCCATAACGCCGCGAACGCGCGCTATCGTCGTCGTCCATCCGAATAATCCGACGGGGAACTTTGCCTCTGAGGTTGAGCGTGCGGCCCTGGACGAGCTGTGCGCCCGGCGTGATCTCGCGCTGATCGTAGACGAAGTCTTTCTAGACTATCCAGTGGAAGAGATCAGACCACGCAGCTTTGTCGCAGGCCACTCACAAGCGCTGACCTTCGTTCTCAGTGGCTTGAGCAAAGTCTGTGGCCTGCCGCAGATGAAGGTGTCCTGGATTGCAGCGAACGGTCCTGACGATGCCGTGGCCCGCGCAATGGCGCGCATGGAGGTCATCGCCGACACATTCCTCTCGATGAACGCTCCGATGCAGCAGGCGTTGCCGCATTGGCTGGCCGGACGGGAAGAGTTGCAGCAACAGATTCGTACGCGAATGCAAACCAATCTGGCTGTGCTCGATGCACGGCTACCCGGGACACAGGCGAACAGACTCGTGATGCAAGGCGGGTGGACGGTGGTACTGCGAGTGCCTCGAACGGTGAAGGGAAGACCGTTTGCGGAAGCGGCTCTGAAGCAAGGTGTCGTCGTGCAGCCGGGTGAGTTCTATGGCTTGCCCGAAGGCCGTGCCGTGCTCAGCCTTCTGACGCCATTACCGATCTGGGAACGAGGTCTCGCGTTCTTGCCCATCGACTAAAGCCTGTGCGATATTCGCACAGGCCGTTCCGGAGTTTTATCGTCATTTACGGCATTTCCCAACAGACGATGTCAGATCAAGAACGGGTTCGTAGCCCGTTCCCGGGCGATGGTGGTTGCCGGCCCGTGACCGGGAATCACCTGGGTCGCATCGGGCAACGGAAGCAGACGCTCACGAATGCTCCCTAACAGCTTCTCGGTATTGCCGCCGGGCAGATCGGTGCGGCCCACTCCACCTGCAAAGAGTGTGTCTCCCGCCAGCAATAGATTGGCCGCAGGAACATGCAGACAGAGGCTGCCTTCGGTGTGGCCGGGAGTGTGCAACACCGTAGCGTCGATACCTCGTACGCTTACCTGTTCGCCATCCTCGGGGGAATGGTCAGGCGGCATAACCTTCGGCACCGCGAGATTGAGCCACCCAGCCTGCATGTCCATCATGGCGACGAGGGGGAGATCGGCCTGGCTATAGAGGATGGGCGCTCCGGTGATCTGCTTCAAGTCCAATGCGCTGGCGATGTGATCGATGTGTGCGTGTGTCACCACAATCTGCTTCACGGTGAGCTGATGTTTCGCAAGCACCGCAAGGATGCGGGGGATATCGTAACCAGGATCGACGACGATGGCCTCGTGCGATTCTTCATCGCCGAGCACCGTGCAGTTGCATCCGAGAAGTCCTACAGCCAGTGTTTCGCGAATCATGGGGCTCCAAAACAAAAGCGCAGGCGGATAGCCTGCGCTTGGGGTGTCAAAGATTCGGCTACTTCTTGGCCGGTATCGTCTGGCTTGAGGGAGTGTCGGAAAGCACCGAGCGGTTGCCGCTGGTGCGCGACATCATGATCGTGAGGCCGATGGAGGTCAGCATGAAGATGATCGCGGACCAGGTAGTCAGGCGAGTCAACAGGTTGGCCGCACCACGAGGGCCGAAGGCCGTCTGTGAACCCTGGCCGCCGAAGGCTCCGGCGAGGTCGGCCGACTTGCCCTGTTGCAGAAGAACAACGCCGATAAGGAACAAGCAGACGATGACGTGCAGGATAACGAGAAGAATGATCATTGGTTCGTGTATTGCCTTCGGGCCGCAACTGCGGCAGAGTCCTGAAACTTGTTGGGTCGTTGTGGGAAAGAACTACTACGCCTTGCGACGGTAGCCCCGCAACCCAATACAAAGTGTATCACTGGCGTTGTAACGGCCCAAGCCGGTGCCTGTTTCTCGTGAGGATCAGGCGCCCACATGGACGACCTTTCGTTGACTAACGGTATCCCCGTCTCCGGACTTGAGTGTTCGGAAGACGATGGTGGAGAGGACGGTCATGCCGCCGAGAACGAGAAATGCCTCGTGAATCCCATGAATCATTTCGATCGAGTTGGAATGGGTTGCGGGAATAAAGAATGCCGTGGCAAGACCGGCCGCCGCAACGCCAAAGCTGATCGACATCTGCTGTGCGGTGCTCGCAATGGAGCTCGCACTGCTGGTTTGTTCCTCCGTGATGTCGGCATATACGAGCGTATTCATGCTCGTGTACTGCAACGAGGTGAACGCTCCATAGAGGAACGCCTGAAGAACAATGAGCCAGATCGGAGTGTGGACCCCTATGGTCGCAAATCCTAGCAACAGTAGCCCGATGATCACGGTATTGGAGATCAGCACCCCGCGGTAGCCGAGGAGGGACAGAAGACGGGGCATGATTACCTTCATGCTCATGGCGGCTATGGCCTGGGGCATGATGAGCAGTCCCGACTGAATGGGAGAAAAGCCCAGCCCCACCTGATAGAGAAGCGGCAAGAGAAACGGCACTCCGCCAATTCCCAGGCGAGTAAAGAAGTTGCCGCTTACCGAAGCGCGGAACGTACGGATGCTGAAGAGGCTTAGCTGCAGCAAAGGGTGCGCAATGCTCTTCGCATGAAGGCCGTAGCCGGCAAGCAATACGAGCGAGATAACGAGCATTCCGGAGATTTCGCGGGAGCTCAGTGCGTGCTCCCCGAAGATCTCCAGCACATACGACAGCAGTGCCACGCCGGAGCCGAAGAGGATCAATCCGACGATATCGAGCGGGTTCGTGTGTTCTTCGCGATAGTCCGGCAGATGCAGATAGACCAACATTAAGCCGAATATGCCGATCGGAATATTCAGGAAAAAGATGAACCGCCAATGGAGGTAGCCGACGATCAGGCCGCCTGCAACAGGCCCGAGCATAGGGGCGACTAAAGACGGTATGGACACAAAGCTCATGGCGCGCAGAAGGTCGGATTTGGCGAACGTCCGGACCAGAGTGAGGCGGCCCACCGGGACCATCATCGCGCCGCCGCAGCCTTGAAGCACTCGACAAGCGACCAGCAAATGGATATTGCTCGATATGCCGCAGAGAAATGATCCGAGCGTAAAAAGACCGATGGCTGACGCGAATACGCGACGCGTTCCGAAGCGATCGGCCATCCAGCCGCTGATGGGAATAAAGACCGCGAGGCTCAACGTGTAGCTGGCCAGAACGGACTTCATGCTGAGCGGGCCCACTTTGAGTGCCGATGAGATGGCGGGCACGGCGGTGTTCAGGATGGTCGTGTCCAGCGACTCCATAAAGAAGGCGACCGCGACCAGCCACGGCAAAAGACGCTTGCTCGCTACAGAGGGATGGAAGAACCGCGAAGAATTGGGGACGGAATCAGGTGAATTCATAGGGGGCGCAAATAGCGAGAAGCGTTCAGGTCGATATCACCACGGTAATACATTCGCATTCATCACTCAGATGCGTGGCTATAGGGTATTGGCTTGCCAGGAATAGCCGCCCTGCTGTCGATTTGAGAGAATGGGCAGAACAGAGACAGGATGACCTAGGTGGCAGTGCTGGACGACGGGCAATGTGTGGCCATAACTGGTTACCGCGGACGTTCTGAAAAGTACCAGGAACTAAAAGCTGCACGAGATACAGAAGACGTTAGATCGGAGATTCCATGAACACAACCGCTGCCCCGACGCATAAGTCGATCAACTCGCCGCGTCAGGTCCTGTTCGCCAGCCTGATCGGCACAACGATCGAGTTCTTCGACTTCTATATCTATGCGACGGCAGCGGTGCTCGTCTTTCCCAAGCTGTTCTTCCCGGCGTCTAATCCAGCCTCCGCTATGCTGGCCTCGCTGGCGACCTTTGGCATCGCCTTTCTGGCACGACCTGTCGGTTCAGCGCTCTTCGGTCACTTTGGCGACCGCATTGGACGTAAGACAACGCTGGTCATCGCGCTCTCTACGATGGGGATCTCAACTGTCGCCATCGGTGCATTGCCGACGTACCATACGATCGGTTTTGCTGCGTCGCTGCTTCTGGCGCTATGCCGCTTTGGACAAGGACTTGGTCTTGGTGGTGAGTGGGGTGGAGCGGTGCTGCTGGCGATTGAGAATGCGCCGCCCAACAAGCGGGCCTGGTATGGTATGTTCCCACAGCTCGGTGCACCTATTGGGTTCTTCCTCTCCGGTGGCGTCTTTCTGGTGCTCTCCCGCTGGCTTACCGATAAACAGTTCTTCGCCTTTGGTTGGCGACTCCCGTTCCTGGCAAGCGCTGTGCTGGTATTTCTCGGTCTGTATGTTCGGCTAACGATCACAGAGACTCCGGTGTTCCAGAAGACTCTTGAGCGGGGCGAGCAGGTAAAGCTGCCAATGCTGGCGGTCTTTCGTGACCATACCAGGGCGCTTATCGCAGGAATCGCGGTGTGCCTTGCCACGTTCGTTCTCTTCTACCTCATGACCGTCTTCGCGCTGTCCTGGGGGACGACAGCGCTCGGCTTTAGCCGCGGCAAGTTTTTGCTGATGCAGTTGTTCGACGTCTCGTTCTTCGCGGTGACTATTCCTATCTCCGCAGTATTGGCGGAGCGCGGTCGGCGACGTGTCATGCTCTGGGTCACGCTGCTGATTGGTATCTTCGGTTTGGTCATGGCTCCTATATTTGCTGCCGGCACGACTGGCGCAGTCGTGATGATGGCCCTGGGGCTCTCGTTGATGGGCCTCACCTATGGGCCACTCGGTACGGTAATCTCCGAACTCTTTCCGACACCGGTGCGTTACACCGGAAGCTCTCTGGCATTTAGCCTTGCCGGAATTGTAGGAGCTTCTCTGGCACCGTACATCGCCACATGGCTGGCCAAAACGTACGGACTTCAGTACGTCGGCTACTATCTCTCTGCGGCGGCGGTATTGACGTTCCTCGGACTGCTTTCCATACGAGAGACGAAGGACGACGATCTCGTCACGATGAAGGGTGACTTCCAACCGGAGACCAGCACCGATATCTTGTGATTGAAAAAGAGAGTTTAACGGTAGCTTTATTGGCGATTCCGAAGAAAACGTCATAGATAAGGTGGGGTGGATTGAGCAACGAAGATTCGTTCGCAGGAAATGAGATTCGTCTCTACTGTTCATTGGTCGTTGCTTTCGCCCTGCTCCTCTTTCCGTCGTTCGGGTATGGAGCAGATTTGATCAAGCCACGGGTTCTCGTCATCGCAACGTACGAGACGGGCAAGGATCGAGGAGATGTTCCGGGCGAACTGCAGTACTGGGTGGAGCGGGAGCATCTCGACCAAGCGATCAAGGTGCAGGGAATCGATCATCCGATATTGACCAACGGAAAAGGTCTCTACGCCATGATCAGTGGAACGACTTCGCGGTCGGCCCTGCAGATCATGGCGCTGGCTATGGATCCGCGATTCGATCTGCGGCAGACTTATTTTCTGCTAAGCGGAATCGGTGGGGCTGATCCCCATCAAGTCACCGTGGCGAGTGCTGTGTGGATACGCCAGATCGTTGATGGCGATCCTGCCTTCGAGATTGACAGCCGCGAGACGCCAGCCTCCTGGCCATATGGAACGATTGCCCTGGGGGCTACTGAACCAGGCAAGGTGCCTGCCAACGTCGATTCAGCGCCTGCGGCAGGAGTTTCCGACGACGGTGCCGGAGGTGTCGGAAGAATTGTCTACAATCTCAACCCGTCCTTGGTCGATTGGGCCTACCAACTTACGAAAGCTGTAAAGCTCCCTGACGATGAGGCTCTAGCGGCGCAACGATTGCGCTTCAAAGACTTCCCCGAGGCACAGTTGAAACCTTCTGTTCTGGAAGGGGATAGTCTCGGCACAGACCACTTCTGGCATGGAGCGATCATGACCCGTTGGGCCGAGGACTGGGTTCGACTCTATACAAGGGGTTCCGGCTCTCTGGCTGTGTCGGATTGCGAAGACCAGGGAATTGTTCTTGCGATACAGCAGTTGGATAAGCTTGGGCGTATCGATGCGAAACGGCTTCTTGTTCTCCGTACGACCAGCAACTTCGTGATGCCTCCGCCGGGCGTTTCGGCCGAGAAGAGCCTCTTTGACAATCTGGCAAGCTCGCCCGGCTACCTTCCCGCGCTGGACGCCAACTATAGGGTTGGCAGCGTGGTGGTGTCGGCTATTTTGCAAAATTGGGACCAGTACAAGAATCAAGTGCCTTGATTCGCTTGCAGGATGATTCCAGCGAAACCTAAAGAGGGCCAGTCCACTGGACTGGCCCTCCGATGTGTTGGAGACGGACTGAGCGAACGTCCTGTGCTGCTTCGCTAGACAGCTTTGCGTTGGAAGGTCGTCTTCTTTGTGCCGGCGAACGAATCTTTAGCTTTAAACGATGCCACGGATGCTACAGGAACGGGCTTTGCGCCAGTCTTAACGTTGGCGGCCTTTTCGCGTGCTGCCTGCAGCTTCTGTGCTTTCCGGCTCAGCCCGCCTACCTTGACTCCGCCTGCTTTGGGAATGAAATTACTCATACAGAATCCTCTCATGCTCCGATCGGAGCGGGTTCAAACCTGCTTCTCAGAAGCACTGGTTATAAAGACGAAATGAAGGCCAACCGGTTAGGGTTGGCCTTATTTATATTGCAAATTCTTTGGATTGGTGCGGAGGAGGGGACTTGAACCCCTATGCCTTGCGGCGCTAGCACCTCAAGCTAGTGCGTCTGCCAATTTCGCCACCTCCGCATGGGCCTGACACACGTTGAGGTGCGGCAGGAGTGACGTGCAATCCGAAAGTTAGTATAGCACTTATGTCGAGGTATTCGGTCCGGATTTTCAGGGTGCAAATTCTGAAAAAGAAAAACAGATTTCAACCGGGCGATGGTCGCCTCAAAAGTAGCGCGTTAGCTCCGCAAACCTGTTCAGTTCCAGTAACTGTGTGTTCCCTCGCGGCTGGTCTACGACCTCGTGTTCCAAGGCCCACGTGAAGTCGTGCGGCAGAAAGATTGCATTCAATCCCGCTCCGAGTGCTGGGTTGATATCCGATTTTGGCGAGTTGCCGATCATCCACGTTGTCGCTGGATCGCATCCATGCCGGGCCGTCAGTTCGCGATAGGCTGCGACGTTCTTCTCCGGAGGGATCTCGACGGCGCTGAAAAAATCGCGCAGGCCAGAGCGCTCCACTTTAGCGGTTTGTTCTTCGAAGTTGCCTTTGGTCACCATGATCAGGCGGTGGCGGCTACGCAGCTCCTGGAGCGTCTCCACGACATCAGGCAGCAACTCGATCTCCTGCGCCGCGATGGCTTCGGTGAAGGACACGATGCGCGTGTGCCGCTCGGGCGTGATGGGCGCATCGCTCAACTGTTCGAAGCAGTCGACCAGGGATCGCCGGAAGCTCTGCACGCCATAGCCATGCACGGCGATTGTGGCGCGTTCGCAGGTGAACAGGTGCTCCCGTACTTCCTCGGGTGAGTGCACGCGGTGGTCGAGATAGGAGATGAACGCCGCAATCGCGCGCTCGAAGTAGATGTTGTTCTCCCACAAGGTGTCGTCCGCGTCAAAGAGCAGAGTTTGATGAGAGAGTTGGGATGACTGTGGCATTTGTCTCGAGGTTCCTCTCAGGGGTTTGCTTTCACAGCGGGCATCGTTACTTCGTAGAGCTCGTGGTTTTTATAGGATGAGTCCACATCTCCAAGCCGGCGGAGAGTGGCTCCGTCGGCCTGGAGTTTGCGGAGCAACCAGTCTTCAGGATATTCGTAGGTGCCGAAGACATAAAAGCGCGGGTGCTCCCGGAGAAACTGTGAGTAGGTCTCTACCTGTCCGCGAAGGTGGAAGAGCTTCGCTTCGAGGGCCATGCCTTCAAAGATACTGGCATGCGCGTACTGAATGGCTGCGGAACCGCCCACAAGATAGTACGTGCGGTTGAGGAGCTGGATAGGTTCGCGGCGGTTCATCTCCAGGAAAGTAAGGCCGGAGGCGTCAACGAGGGGAAGGGATGGGTCGGGGAGCGCAACGGGATTTAGCAAGACAGCAGCAGGCTCGGTGTGACGAAATATCTGTCCCTGGGTCGCGGCGGTGATCGCATCGGGGATACGACTCGAGATGAGCAGGGCAATGAGCGCAGCGACGACAGCGGATGCAGGCCGGGAACCGGACCACCAGCAGAAGAAGACTGCAAAGAGAATAAAGATTCCAATTGTTCCGGCGGTGCCATAGCGATCGAAGAACGCGGCGTGCAGCGCCATCAGCCGAAAGATAATGACGAAGGGGATAGCGATGAGTCCGGAGGTGACGACCCACTCGGGGCGTGTCAGGAAGAACGTGGGGCTTCCTCGTAGCCAGGAGCGGCCTGCCAGCAGGATGATCGTCAGCGCCGAAAGCCAGATGCAGATGAGCTCGCGCGCAATGTGAGTGATGTAGAACTCAAATATGTCATTCGGTGAAGCCTGAAACGCTGGAGGAAATGCCGATGTTCCATGGTTTTGAAGAAGAGGGATATAGAAGGCGACTGCTGCGAGCGGAAGCAGGAAAGCGATGATTCTGGCAGGTTCAAGGCGTCTGCGTTCGATGGACTGGACCAACTCACCAGCTGCAGTGGCCGCCCATGCCAATAGTCCAAAGACATGGGTGAGGAGCAAGGCTGCTAGTGCGACAAACAGCAAGACGTCAGCGAGTGTAGAACGATAGCTTCGAACCTCTGCGGAGGAAGAAGCCTGCCAGGCCACAAGAGCTAGAGCAATCAGGCCCAGCATCAGGCCATAGGGTCGAGCCTGAATGCTGAGATCGGCAGGTATGCCGGAGAGAAGCAGTGCTGCTGCAAGCAGGCCATACGCATTGCCGGCGCGGCGGCGTACGAAGAGGAAGGTTCCCACGATAGCGAGTGCAAAGCCCAATATCTCCGGCAGCCTGCATTGCAGCGTTCCTATGCCGAAGAGGTTAAAGCTCGCGCGTGTGAGCAAGTAGGAGAGTGGGGGATTGAGGTCGATGCTTCTAGTTTGGTGGAAAAGCTCGTGAAGACTTGGCGCCTGAGAGATATAGAAAGTAAAGATCTCGTCATGCCAAAGGGGGAAGGCAAGCGAGTATTTCAGAGCCGCGAGGGCCCAGATGAGCAAAAGTCCCAGAAGCCCAACGGCAGGATGGTTCTCCGCCCAGCTTCCGGTGCTAAGAAGCATCTGAGTCAGCACCGCGCGCAGGCGACGGCCATAGAGTTGCGGAATGGACGTAGTGTCAGACACCGAATAATTAGAGCAAGGATAGCAGCTATGCTTGCTTTCCCTGGGCCCTGGTGTGGCTCCGTTGACTATCGCTTCAAGACAGACGTTAGCAATACGGAGAGGCCGTTCCAGGCGATCTGGACCCCAATGCTCAGCAGGATAAAAGCTACAACGCGCAGGATGCCATGCGCCGTGGACTCCGAGATGGATGATGTGATCTTGGGGGCGTAGGCATAACAGACGTACACAAGCGCGCTGAGAACAATCACGGCAAGGAATATTCCAAGGTGGCCCAGGACATTCTTCGAGAGGACCGGGTCCGAGGCGTGTGCGCTGAGAGTCAACATCACTACGAGAGTTCCTGGACCTGACGTTACGGGAAACGTAAACGGGTAGAAGGTCTTTTGCTCGAGGTCACGAACCCCGGCGTCGGCTTGCGCTTCCATCTCCGCCTGCTTGTTCTTGACGTTGGCATGGGCGTCGTTTTCGTTTAGTAGCGACCAGCCTATAGCCGCGATGACGATGCCGCCTGAAACCTGCACGATGGGGAGAGAGATGCCGAAGAAGTTGAGAATCGCCGAGCCTACGAGTTCGATAATCGCGAGAAAAATGACGTTATTAATCGCGATTCTGCGCGCCAGCGATCGATAGACCTTTGGCGGCTCGGGGCCGACAAGGCCAACGAAGACCAGCGCCGTTCCGAACGGATTGATCAATGGAAGCATCGCACTGAATGCGAGAAGAAAAAATTCCCAGAGCAGCAATGGCGTTCTCCCTGATGGAAGCTTAGTGCATCTTTACCCGATATGGCGCGGTCACCTCGATTCGCCTTGGTATACTGCGAATCAGCTCGCAGCAGAGCTGCCACGCTTGTCACGTCGCATTCAATGAGTCTTCAAATTCTCACATAAGAACAAGGAAGGTCCATGTCTCTCACTCATCGATCTGTTGTTATTGCTTTGGCTGGCCTGCTGACTGGGCTGTCTTCTCTCGCGCAGACTGCGACCACGATACCGGATATTCCTGCGAAGTTCACTGAGCCCCAAGAGGGCTATGACTATGTGAAACGTGTGGAGATGGTTCCCATGCGCGATGGGGTCAAGCTCTATACGGTGATTGTGATTCCGAAGAGCGCCACGCATGCTCCGATTCTTCTGACGCGTACCCCCTATAACGCAGCTGGTCGGGCAGCCCGGACGGAATCGCCCCATATGCTCGACGAGCTACCGCAGGGTGACGATGTCTTCGTCAAGGCTGGCTACATCCGCGTCTTCCAGGATGTGCGCGGCAAGTATGGTTCTGAGGGCGAGTATCTGATGACGCCGCCGCCCATCGGCCCACTCAATCCCAATGGGCCCAATGACACTACGGACGCCTATGACACCATCGACTGGCTGGTGAAGAACGTGACGCAGTCCAACGGCAAAGTTGGCATGCTCGGGTCTTCGTACGAGGGGTTCACCGTCGTGATGGCTCTCCTCCATCCGCATCCGGCGTTGAAGGTTACTGCTCCAGAGAGTCCGATGGTTGACGGATGGATGGGTGATGACTGGTTCCACTATGGCGCCTTTCGCGAGATCAACCTCGATTACTTCTCGGGACAGACCTCGGCTCGCGAGGGCGGGCCTACTATTCCGCGCGAGGGATATGACGAGTACACCAACTTTCTGAAGAAAGGATCGGCGGGTGACTTTGCCCGCTCCGGAGGCCTTGAGCAGCTTCCGTTCTGGAGGAAGGTAGAAGAGCATCCCGCGTACGATGCCTTCTGGCAGGGGCAGGCCCTGGATAAGGTCATCGCATCGCAACCGCTTACCGTGCCGACGATGTGGCTTCAGGGGCTATGGGACCAGGAAGACATGTGGGGAGCCATTCACAGCTATAAGGCGCTCGAGCCGAAGGATACAGCCAACGATAAGAACTACCTGGTGATGGGGCCGTGGCGGCACAGTCAGGTGAACTATGAAGGATTTTCTCTGGGACCGCTGCTCTGGGATGGCGACACCACCCTGCAGTTTCGCCGTGATGTGCTGCTTCCATTCTTCAATCAATACTTGCTGGACGGGGCTCCGAAGGCGGACACGCCGCCTGTGCTGATCTACAACACGGGCGAGAATCACTGGGACCACTTCAAGTCGTGGCCGCTGAGCTGCGAGACGGATTGCCCGGCGAAGACACGTGCGCTCTACCTGACGGCTAATGAGGGACTGTCGTTTGACAGCCCGAATACGTCCGCGGCAAAGTTCGATGAGTATGTCTCCAATCCTGCTAAGCCAGTGCCGTACAGGCCTCGTCCGGTGTTCACTAAGGATGGCGAAGGATGGGGTACGTGGCTCGTCACCGATCAACGCTTCGTCGATGGCCGGCCCGATGTGCTCACGTACGAGAGTGAACCGCTTACTCAGCCCTTACGCTTGAGTGGCGCTCCCCAGGTGAATCTGTACGCGTCCACCAGTGGGAGCGACAGCGACTGGGTGGTGAAGTTGATCGATGTCTTTCCTGATACTGTACCTTCGCAGCCGAAGATGGGTGGATATGAGTTGTCGGTCTCGCTCGATATCTTCCGGGGCCGCTATCGCAGCAGCTTTGAACACCCTGAGGCGATTGTTCCGGACAAGGCTTTGCTGTATCGCTTTGGCCTGCCGACGGTGAATCATGTCTTTCTGCCAGGACACCGGGTGATGGTGCAAGTGCAATCCAGCCTATTTCCGCTCTATGATCGCAATCCGCAGACGTTTGTGCCCAACATCTTCGATGCGAAGCCAGGGGATTATCAAAAGGCAACACAGCGTGTGTGGCACACTCCGAGCGAGGCCAGCTTCATCAGCTTGCCGGTTGTGCCCTAGACGCTTCAAAAGACAACCCGGCTCACCGCAGGCAGATATTATTCTGTCAGCGGTGAGTTGCGATAAGGAGATTGGGACAGATGAGTTATGTAGCCGATGCAAAGCGGTATGACGGCGCACAGTTCCGGCGGTGTGGGCGATCCGGAATTGTATTGCCACCTGTATCGCTTGGGTTATGGCAGAATTTTGGCGGTACTGATGTTTTTGAGACCGGCCGGGCCGTCGTTCGACGTGCCTTTGATCGTGGCGTGACGCACTTCGACCTGGCAAATAACTATGGGCCACCGTATGGATCGGCTGAAGAGAACTTCGGGCATATTCTGCGAAAGGATCTTCACCCCTACAGAAATGAACTCGTGATCTCGTCGAAGGCGGGCTGGGATATGTGGCCGGGCCCCTATGGCGTGGGCGGGTCGCGCAAGTATTTGCTGGCGTCTCTCGACGAGAGCCTGCAGCGCATGGGACTGGAGCATGTCGATATCTTCTACTCGCACCGGCCAAGTCCTGAAGTGCCCCTGGAAGAAACCATGGGAGCGCTGGCGCATGCCGTGCGGCAAGGCAAAGCGTTGTATGTCGGGATCTCGTCTTATAGTCCGGAATCGACGCGAGAGGCAGCACGCATCCTGCAGAGCGAAGGGGTGCCGCTGCTCATTCATCAGCCGTCGTATTCGCTGCTGAATCGCTGGATCGAAACGGAGTTGCTGGGCACGCTGGAGGAACTGGGTGTTGGTTGCATTGCGTTCTCTCCACTGGCTCAGGGGCTGCTAACGGATAAGTATCTGAAGGGAGTGCCGGAGAACTCGCGCGGGAAGTCGGGCGGTGCGGGTGGATCGTTCCTGCAGTCGTTCCTGAATGACAAGAACCTCGATCAGGTGCGAGCCTTGAACGAAATGGCACGGGGACGCGGACAGACTCTGGCGCAGATGGCCATTGCCTGGGTGCTGCGTGACAAGAGAGTCACTTCGGCGCTTATTGGTGCGCGGAATGTCGAGCAACTCGACAACTCGCTCGATGCGATTAAGAAGCTGGAGTTTACGAAAGAAGAGTTAGACGCTATCGATCGCCATGCGCAAGAGGGTGGGATCGATCTGTGGAAAGGTGCCCGGGAGGGGACGGAGTAGCTGTTGGGCTCTGACGTAGATTGAGTATTTCTAGGATCGATCAATCAGACGCGCCACCTCAGGGTGGCGCGTTTTGTTTGCCCAGCGTGAAAATTTTACGATTCTCCTCGAACTCAGACTCTATTTGTCGTATATTGATATCGGACTTGTAAAGTCTTATATAGCCAATAGACGGCGAGTATCCCTACCAAGGATTCCTCCCTGCAAAGTATCCAATGTCGCGATGACCAATGACCCCTTATTGGCCAAAGGACGAAACCTGTTCTTTTTTGAGGTTGAGGCAATGAAGTGTGAGCTGCAGATTGTAGACAAAAGCGGCCGTCTGTTTCGCAAAGCGTGTTCTGTGGTTTCCGCTTTGCTTCTGGTGCTTTTCCTGGGTGTATGCACGGCCAAGGGGCAGAGTGGAGCGGACCAGGTTTGCGCAAGGTTTGCAGCTGGATCGTCCGTCACAGCTCCTCCTGAGTTGAAGAGCAGCAATGGAACGCTTGAGGTTACATTCACCTTCCAGACCGTAACCGATGCCCAGGGACTTGTTCGCTATTGCTATGTGACGAACACGGGACTCGAAGCGCCTACACTCCGCGTCAATCCGGGCGACACGCTCATCATTCACTTTCAGAACAATCTGCCTGCGGCATCTGCCACTAGTTCCAGCGACAACATGGCGGGCATGAAGATGGATCTGACTCCGCACACGGCAGTCACCAGTACCAGCAGTGCCTGCAATGGCACGATGTCGGCTTCTGCCACCAACATCCACTTTCACGGGATGAATGTTGCACCCGTATGCGGACAGGATGAGGTCGTCCATACGCTGGTTCAGCCGGGACAGAGCTTCGACTACACCGTGCAGATTCCCGCGAATGAGCCGCCCGGACTGTACTGGTATCACCCGCATCCTCACGGCTTCAGTGAAGGACAAGTGCAGGGTGGCGCGACCGGAGCGCTGATCGTTGAAGGGCTGCAAAATGTGGATACCGCGTTGGCTGGCCTGACGGAGCGGACCTTTGTTCTGCGTGACCAGGTGCTACCTGCCTCGGAAGCCAACGATGCGAATATTCCCGCGTGGGATCTGTCGATCAACTATGTTCCCGTAACCTATCCCACGTACACGCCGGCGGTGATCCCGACGAATCCTGCGCAGCAGGAGTTGTGGCGCATGGCCAACACGGCTGCCGACACCATCATGGACTTGCAGTATGTCGTCAATGGAACGGCGCAGTCGGTGCAGGTGGTTGCGATCGATGGATATCCCATTGCTGCGGGCACAAGCGGTCAGCCGTCGTTTAGCGAGACGAGCATTCTGCTGCCCCCGGGCTCTCGTGCTGAGTTCGTGGTGACGACACCGAATGTCGGCGATCAGGCACAGCTTGTCACCCAGTATTGGAACACTGGGCCGGATGGGGATTTCGATCCGACACGAACCATTGCGAATATTGTCAGCTCTGTCGGCGCGGAGACGGCTGGAACGGCAAGTGCATTGGTGTCGAAGCTGCCATCGCGGGCTGTGCCTCTCAAGGTCAAACGGTTCGCTGCCCTTGCCCAGGCGACTCCTGTAGCGCAGCGCAATCTTGCCTTCTCTGAAGTGTTGCAGGACCCTACCAATCCGAACAGTCCGACCAATTTCTTCATCACCGAACAAGGGCAGACGCCTGCGATATTCACGATGGACCAGCCGCCGAACATCGTTGTCCATTCGGGCACGGTGGAGGATTGGGTGATTCAAAACACCGCGCAGGAAGATCACATCTTCCATATCCACCAGATCCACTTTCAGGTTCTCGAGGTGAATGGCGTAGCTACCAACGATCCAGCTATCCGCGACACCGTGGACCTGCCCTACTGGAACGGAACAGGAGCTTATCCGAGCGTGAAGGTTCGGATGGACTTCCGCGATCCGAATATCGTCGGGACCTTTGTGTACCACTGCCACATTCTGCAACACGAAGACTCCGGCATGATGGGTGAGATTCAGGTGCTGCCGTCGGGCTCTGCTTCTACGACGACCGCAACAGCCTCTTCGTCCAGCATCACTCCCAACGGATCCGTTACGTTGACTGCGAACGTGGTGGATGCCTCAACGGGAGCGGCTAAACCTACAGGCCAGGTTCAGTTCGAGCTCAACGGAATCAACGTCGGCAATCCTGTATCACTTGTGAATGGTGTGGCGACATTGACCACTGCTGTTGACGGCACTGCAGGCATTAATACTCTGACCGCGTTCTACCAGGGTGATTCGACTTATACAGAGTCAGTCTCGGTGGTCGTTCCGATCACCATCTCGGACTTCGCACTATCGTCCCCGGGGGTAACGGCTGCTGTGGGATCCGCCGCAATCGCCAACGTTACGGTGAATGTAGCGACTGGATATAGCAATCCGATAAGCCTTACCTGCACGATGCCCGGCACGTTGAAGGAATCAGCCTGCTTTGTGAATCCGAACTCGACTACCGGTACGGGGCAGGTCTCACTGACGGTCAACACTACGCCAGCCCACCCGCTTAGCAGCAAACTGAATACACGCTATGGCTGGTTTGGAGCAGGCGGCGGAGCTAGTCTAGCCTGCCTCCTTCTGTTCGTTTTCCCCAGACGCAGGGAGCGTAGCAAGGTGCTGCTGGTCCTTATCGCGATGGCCGTTCTCTTTACGGCGATGGGTTGCAGCGGTAACTCAGCAAGCGGTACCGACCCAGGCACAAGCAAGGGCACTTACAACGTCGTGGTTACAGGAACTGCGGGTAGTGGTTCCTCGCAGTATCAGGTCAGCGTGAATGTTCCTATCACTGTCGACTAGATCGTTTCAGTGCTTACCGTCACGAAACAACAAGAGAAAGATCGGAACAAAGATATGTTGAAGATCATTGCAAGCACAGGCAAAGAACAGGCAACAGCAAAAGCCTTGACGCGGAGGGAGCAGGGGAAGACGCAAAGGTCGCAGAGGGGGTCGTGGCAGGGCCTCGCTCTCTTTGTGAATAACGGCATACGGGTACTATTCGTTTTTGTGATTCTGTCCGCTGCTGTCGCGTGGGCCAGTGTGGGAGGAAGAATCTCCGGCCTTGTCAAAGATCCTTCCGGGAGGGTAATTCCCAAGGCGAGCGTCGTTATTCGCGAGATCAGTACGGGCCTCTCATACCAGACTCACACCGATAGCAAAGGGCTCTACTTCTTTCCCGTGCTGCCGGTTGGCCATTATCAACTGGAGGTGCAGGCCCCAGGTTTTCACACCTATCAACGTACCGATATTGTGCTCGACACCAACGCGGCCCTCACGCTCGACGCACCTCTCGAAGTCGGTAGCGTTGCTGAGACTGTGAGCGTGACTGATGACACCTTGCATGTGGAGATGACGAGCACGCAGCTGGGAGAGGTCATCACCGGCAGGCAGATGACGGCCGTTCCCCTCAATGGTCGCAGCTATACAGATCTGCTCTCGCTGCAGGCTGGTGTGGCGCCTGCAACATCGATTACCTCCACCACGGTGCAGGATGTCGGAGCAACTGTGCTCAGTCCTTCGGGTGTCCAAAATCCCGGCACGGTATCGGTGAACGGTCAACGGGAGTTCGCTAACTTCTTCAGCGTGAACGGTAGCGATGCGGAAGAAGATGTCAACGCCGGCACGGCCATCCTTCCCAACCTGGATTCGATTGCTGAGTTCCGCATCATTACGAGCAACTTCGATGCCGAATACGGAGAGTTCAGCGGCGGCCAGATCAGCGTCATCACCAAGGCTGGAACGAATCAGTTTCACGGCAATGCCTTCGACTTTCTGCGCAACACGGCTCTCGATGCTCGCAACTACTTTTCTCCCACGCGTGGCGTTTACCGGCAGAACCAATTCGGTGGCACTATCGGTGGCCCGATTCGCCGCGATAAGATCTTCTTCTTCGTCGACTATCAGGGAACTCGGCAGACGCAAGGCATCGATACCGGCAACATCAGCGTTCCTTCAGCTGCGGACCGCACGGGAAATCTTTTGGATTTCACCAACGGGACGGCAGGGAATCAGCTTTCCGGAGCAGTGGGCGGTGCTTACTTTGCCTCTCTGCTTACGCAGAAGCTGGGGTACACCGTAGTCTCCGGCGAACCCTACTATGTCTCCGGCTGCACAACATCGGCGCAGTGCGTGTTTCCCAATGCAGTGATTCCTACGAGTGCGTGGTCCGTTCCGGCTCAACGGATGCTGCAGTACATTCCCGCACCGAATACCGCGAATGGCTTCTCTACCTCGGCCTACAACCAGACTCTCCGTGACGACAAGGGAGCCATTCGCATTGATGCGAATACCCTTCTAGGGCTGGTGTCGGCGTACTACTTCATCGACGACTTCAAGCTCGACAACCCCTATCCAGTGGCACAGAGCGGAGCCAGTGTCCCTGGTTTCGATGCTCTCTCCACCGGCCGCGCGCAACTCGTCTCTCTTGGCGATACGAAGACCTTCGGCGCCACGGCGGTCAATGAGCTTCACGTCAGCTACATGCGCGACGTCAACAATCTTGGGCAGCCCGTGGGCGGCAAAGGCGTGAGCCTGGTCTCGCAGGGTTTTGCGAATGCTGATGGAACTCCCAGCATCGTCGCCCTCGATCCCAAGGGGCAGAGCGTGGAGAACCTGAACTTCAACGGCTATTCCACCGGCGCTGCGGCCAATCAACTTATCCAGACGAACGATACCTATCAGGTCACAGATAACTTCTCGAAGGTGATCGGCGCGCATACGTTGAAGTTTGGCGGTGCGTTTCATGCCGACCAGGTGAATGCCGATCCCATCGCCCAGTTCAATGGCAGCTTCGTCTTCTCCGGACAGGAGACCGGTGTGGACTTCGCAGACTTCCTGATCGGTGTACCCGCTCAGTACAACCAGAGCCAGCTCAACCCCTTCTATGCCCGCAATAAATATGCAGGCCTCTTTGCGCAGGACAGTTGGAAGATACTACCCAATCTCACGCTGAACTACGGCCTCCGCTGGGACCGCATTGCCCCGTGGTCGGAGAAGTACAACCAGATCTCGACGTTCGTCGCTGGGGCACAGTCGACTGTCTTTCCTGGCGCGCCTCCGGGCATTCTCTATCCTGGAGACCCCGGTATTCCGAACACCCTCGCTCCGATCGACAATCATAGTTTTGCTCCGCGTGTTGGTCTGGCCTGGTCTCCACAGGCGGCTTCGGGCAGCTTCCTCGAAAAGATCCTTGGGGCTCCGGGGACGACCAGCATTCGAGCGAGCGCGGGTAACTTCTACACCGCGATTGATGCGCTATCGATCAGTGTGCTGGCTGCCAATGCGCCCTATGGCACAACCTATACCAGCCCTCTCCCTTCGCTCTTCGCTACACCCTTCATCACCGCGTCCACCGGGCAGAATAACGGTCAGCCCTTCCCGTATACCTTTGCCCCATTGAACTCGTCGCGCAGTAACCCCGATGTGAACATCAACTGGGCTACCTATGAGCCGATCAGCGGCATCCCTGGATACGACATCCACAACACCACGCCTTATACGGAAGAGTGGACACTCTCGATCGAGCGCCAGGTCGGACCTAACACCGTTCTTAGTGCGACGTATGTAGGCAACTCCAGTCATCATCAGCGGGTGCTTATCGAGCCCAATCCCGGCAATCCTGCATTGTGCCTGAGCCTCAGCCAGTCGAGCGAGGTTGTGAGCGGGACGGCTACGTGCGGTTCCGGTGGCGAGAATGGTGTCTATTACCCCATAGGCGGCGGCGTGGTGAATGGAACACGCGGCCCGCTTGGTCCGAACTTTGGCAGCAACGCTCTGCAATCGACAATCGGCAGCGCCAACTACAACGCACTTGAGATCAGTGCCCATCACACCAGCGGCCGCCTCGAAGTCTCGGCTGCCTATACCTATGGCAAGTCCCTCGACCAGTCGTCGAACATAGGAGAAGAGGTTAACCCCTTCCATCCTGCGTTGAGCTATGCCATCTCTTCGTTCGACGTAAAGCACAACGTTGTTATCAGCTATGAGTACCAGTTGCCGTTCGATCAGCTCTTTCGTCCGAACCGCCTCAGCAGAGGATGGTCGCTATCGGGTATCAGTCACTTCGCCAGCGGCTTTCCTGTGACGATGATCAACAACGGAGACAACTCGTTGATTGGAACGAATCCAAACGGCATCAACAATAGCAGCATCGACGAGCCCGATTACACGGGTGGTGCGCTTCACCTGAACCACAATCCGCGTACTAACAGCGTTTACTTCAATACCGCCGTCTTCTCCATGAATCAACTGGGAGAGCCGGGAACTTCCAAGAGACGGTTCTTCTATGGTCCTGGTGTGGACAACTACGATATGGCGGTTGCCAAAAAGCTGCCGATTACAGACTCGGTTGCCATTCTTTTCCGCGTAGAGGCTTTCAATGTCTTCAACCACACACAGTTCACTGGGCCTGGTTCGGTTGATGGAGATATCGGCAGTTCGACGTTTGGTCAGGCCATTAGTGCTGCACAGCCACGCATCATGCAGGGAGCGTTGAAGTTGAGCTTCTAGGACTACTCGTACCGTTTTGCGCGCAATGTTTTTGGCGGCATGAGAGAAAAACGGGAGAAAGCAGGTTCGCTCACTTCGTTCGGAATGACAAACAGAAAAGCAAATGCAACAGCAAAAGCCCCAATTGGGTAAGGGATCTCCTTCGCTGCGCCTTAACGCGATTGCCCACGCAATTGTGAAAGAATCAAAACATGGCGCAGACACGGCGGGATTTTCTTAAGATTGCGGCAATGTTGTCGGGAGCGGCGGGAGTATCCGGTCTGGTTCCCGAGTCTATCCAGCGGGCGTTGGCCATCGAGCCTGAAGCGGGTTCTACCTACATGGATGCCGAGCACATCGTCATCCTGATGCAGGAGAATCGTTCCTTCGATCACGCGCTGGGCACCCTGCAGGGTGTGCGAGGCTTCAACGATCCGCGTGCGATTCGCCTGCCCAACGGCAACTCTGTGTTTGTGCAGACCGATGCGGCTGGAAACTCTTACGCGCCCTGGCGATTGGATATCCGGGACACGCGCATTACGTGGATGGGGTCCGTTCCGCATACACGTCATAGCCAGGTGGATGCCTGGAACGAAGGGCACCACGATGGATGGCTGGAGGCCAAGCGTTCTTACACGCGCGAGTATTCGCATCTGCCGCTGACAATGGGGCACTACACGCGCGAAGACCTGCCGTTCTACTACGCGCTTGCGGATGCCTTTACGGTGTGCGATCAGAACTACTGCTCGGTAATGACCAGTACAACGCCGAATCGCAGCGCCTTCTGGACGGGCACGATACGGGATGAGCAGCGTAACGACTCCAGGGTCTTCATGCGGAACGATGAGATTCTTTCTGGAGACATGACATGGAAGACCTACCCGGAGCGTTTGCATGAGGCTGGGATTCGATGGAAGTTCTATCAGAATGAGTTGACGAACGCCGGCGGCATGAGTAAGGAACAGAATGCGTGGCTGTCGAACTTCGGCTGCAACATTCTGGAATACTTTGCCGCGTACAACGTCGAGGCTTATCCGGGCAGTGTTCTAAGCATGCAGGAGCAGATTGATTCGCTCACGGAGCAGGTGGAAAAGCGCCAGCAGGCACTGACGGATGAAAAAGATCCTCAAGTCGCGGCACAACACCGTGCCATGATCGCGAGCGATCGGAAGCGTATCGAGAAGATCAAAGCATCTCTCAGAAACAGTGGCGAGTCCCGCTACAAAGAGCTTAGCGAGCAGCAGCGCATGCTTCACGATGCGGCCTTTATTACGAATGCCGGGGATCCCCAGTACAGGGCGTTGGAATCCCTTAGCTTCGAAGACGGCGGCAAGCAGCAGAAGATGATGGTGCCGAAGGGAGACCTCCTGCATCAGTTTCGAAAGGACGTAGACGAGGGCAAGCTGCCCACTGTCTCCTGGCTGAGCGCGCCGGAGAAGTTCTCAGACCATCCAACCTCGCCGTGGTACGGGGCGTGGTACGTCTCTGAAGTCATGGATATTCTGACGAAAAATCCAGAGGTCTGGAAGAAGACGATCTTCATTCTGACCTACGACGAAAACGACGGCTACTTCGATCACGCGCCTTCTTTCGTGGCTGCAGATCCGAAGCGGCCGCAGACTGGGGGAGCCTCTGCCGGTGTCGATACAGGTCTTGAGTACACCTATGTCGAGGACGAGTTGAAGCAGGCGGTGCCGGAGAAAGAGGCGCGCTCCGGTCCAATCGGCATGGGTTTTCGGGTGCCGATGGTCGTTGCGTCTCCATGGAGCCGTGGAGGCTGGGTCAACTCGCAACTCTTCGATCACACTTCGACGCTGATGTTCCTAGAAGAATTTATACAGAACAAGCATGGCAAGAAGGTCAGGGAAGAGAACATCAGCACGTGGCGTCGCTCGATCTCTGGCGATCTAACCTCGTGCTTCCGTCCCCATGATGCGAAAGAATCAAGGCTCGATTATTTGGATCGGGACAAGTTTGTCGTAAGCATCCAGCAGGCTCGCAATAAGGAAGTGCCTTCGAATTACAGGAAGCTGACACCTGAGCAGATAGACGAGATCAGCCATAACTTGCTCCAGTCTGAACTGATGGCGCATCAGGAGAAGGGCATTCGCCCAGCGTGTGCGCTCCCGTACGAACTCTATGCAGAGGGCAAACTGAGCGCCGATCGCACGAAGTTCGAGCTGCATTTGAAGGCCGGCAACGAGGTACACGGAAAGCGTTCAGCCGGTGCGCCCTTCAATGTGTATTTGCGCAATACCTCCGATCAGGGGATGATCGCCGCGACGTATGCTGTGAAGCCGGGAGATACACTCTCCGAGGAGTTTCCGTTGGCGCTATTCGCGGGCAGCGGTTACTCGATCGACGTGCATGGACCGAATGGCTTCTACCGTTCCTTCATAGGCGAAGCCAATGGACCCGTCGTGCACGTGCGTACGACCTATGAGCGCGAGCATTCGATTCCGACGGGGAACTTGCAGGTGTTCCTGCATAATCCCGGGACACAGCCAGTCAGGGTCTCGGTGCTGGATAAGTCGTACAAGACGGGCATCGTCACCAAAGAGGTCTCTGCCGGGCGTGAGGTGTCTGTCGTACTGAATCTTAAGCAGAGCTATGGCTGGTACGACTTCATCGTTGGGGCTGACCACGCAATGGCTACGGCTCGCTATGCTGGACGCGTGGAAACTGGCCGTTCCAGCTTTAGCGATCCTTTGATGGGTGGGGTTCTATAGCTCGTCCGCTAGACTGGCAGGTATCCCGCAGGATTTAAGCTGAAGGGAACCAGGAGATCTGTCCGTGACATTTGATCTGGAACAAGCTGCTGCAGGGGTCGCCTACAAGCTTTTGGTTGGTCTGGTCGCACCGCGGCCAATCGCGTTAGTCACCAGCATGAATGTAGATGGCAGCCTGAACGCCGCTCCCTTCAGTGCCTACAACTATCTCTGCACCGATCCACCGATTATCGGAATGGGCGTGACCAACCGGCCTGACGAAGGTTTTGTGCCGAAGGATACTGCCAGGAACATTCGGCGCACGGGTGAGTTTGTGGTGAATGTCGTGACCGAAGATCTGGCAGAGCAGATGAACATCTGCGCTACAGACTTTCCCCCTGAGATCAACGAACTGGAGATGGCCGGCTTGACCACGGCGCCCTCGCAGTTGGTGAAGGTGCCCCGTATTGCGCAGGCGCATGCCGCTCTCGAATGCAAAGAGTACACGACGATGGAGATCGGCCGTTCGCGGATCATCCTCGGCAGAGTTGTCGCCATGTATGTCGAAGATAAGTATGTGGACCCGGCAGGTCCTTTTGTAAAGGCCGAGGAGCTGCACGCCATCGGCCGCATGAACGGTCTTGGATCGTATGTGAAGACTCGAGATGCCTTCATGACCATTCCACGTATCTCTTATGAAGAGTGGAAGAGCGGGAAACGATAGCCTTCGAGTGATGCAGTCATTGTGCTGGAATCGCAGGATTTAACCCGTCATTTCACCGTCAAATACGGCGGAGTACAGTGAAATGTAGTGACAGAAGGGTACCTGCTTTGACAGGCTATGTTTCGGTGGGGCTCAAAGATTCAATGTTCAAGATATTCCTTCTGCTGCAACTCGCACTGGTTCCTTTAGCCTTAGAGGCTCAATCTTCCAACTCTCTTGTACAGTTCCCCCTGACGAGCAGCCCCCTGGGAATCCACCACCCGGCTGAGACCCAACAACCGTTTACGCTGGTGGGCGAGCACTCTGCCATTCTGGGCTCGCAGGATGGCAGCTTCGAGCTCTGGCTGATGCCTGTGCAGATTCTGCGCAATGCGCGCCTGACGGCACGACTCCAGGGGTACGATGCCCCGATCGTGCTGAACGGTCTGGTGACCGACGTTGACGTTGAACCGGACCACACTACCATTACGTACTCCCACGCGGCGATCACGGTGCGGCAGCATATGTTTCTACCGCGAACGGGAGCTCAAGGCATTGCCTCTGCGGTGGTTCTGTTTGAAGTCCATGCGACACGCCCGGCGCAGATCTCGCTCAGCTTTGACCCCTCCATGACGCCTGAGTGGCCTGCTCCGAACTTCGGAGCTGCCGATGCTTCTTGGAGAGTGCGGCCAGGGGGCAGCGGCTATGTTCTGCAGACCAGTAGTCCAGGGCTTTATGGAGTGGTTGCGATGCCCGGCGCAACTCATGGGGACCTCCGTCCCTATCAGGAGCGCGCGGCAGAGACTCCAGCGGTTCTGACCTTTTCCTACGATCCAAAACGCGACGACCATACCTTCTATCCGCTGCTGGTTGGAGTTTCGACGCCAGATGGTGTGGCAACTCCAACCAGTCCTGGAGTCGATCCGACAGACGCGCTGTTCGATCGTGTTCTAGCGACCGAAGATCAGATTCCAGAGCTCTACCGCTCAACCGCGGAGTTCTATAAGCACTTCTTCGACAACCGGTTCGAGGCGACGACGCCTGACCCCGAGCTCGACAAGGCTTTGAGCTGGGCAGAGATTGCGGTCGACCAATCGCGTACCCCACTCGCGAAGGGGATCGGGATGACGGGGGGGTGGCTATCTGCGGGAACGACTGCTCGGCCTGGCTATGGCTGGTTCTTCGGTCGCGATACGCTCTGGACTCTCTACGCGGTCAACAGCTATGGAGATTTTCAACTGAGCCGTGGCGCATTGGAGTTTCTGCTGTCGCAGCAGCGGGACGACGGCAAGATCATGCACGAACTCTCGCAGACGGCGGACCAGGTCAACTGGCGTTCCATGCCGTACCAATATGCTGCTGCGGACGCCACGCCTCTTCTCCTGATGGCGGTGGATGACTATGTTCGGACGAGCGGCGATATCGAGTTTCTTCGCGCACACTGGCAGCAGATCCAACTGGCCTATCGTTTTACGCGCGCACACACAACAGCTGGAGCGATGGACAACTCACAAGGTACCGGCTGGGTAGAGGAGTGGCTGCCGCATAAGCCTGACCAGGAGATTTATCTCGTCGCCCTGGATGCACAGGCGAACCTTGCGATCTCGCGGCTGGCTAAGATTATGGGCGATGCGAAACTTGAGGCCGGTTCGCTGGAGACTGCGCGGACAGTCGAGGATCGTTTGGCGGCTTACCGCTCTCCCGCCGGGGTCTATCGCTTCAGCCGCAATCACGATGGCTCGTTTGAAGAGGTACGATCGATCTTCCCCAGTGTTGCGTGGTGGACGGGAGATCTGCATCCGGCAGAGCCAGAGCAGACGTTTAGCGATTGGGCGAGCAGCCATTTCACTGTCGACTGGGGTGTTCGATCGATTGCAGATGTGCAGTCGATCTACGATCCGATCAGCTACCATCTCGGTTCGGTATGGCCGCTCTACACCGGATGGGCGTCCATGGCGGAGTACCGCACGGGCCGTAGCCTCGAAGCCTTTGAACACCTGCAATCGAGCGCGAGGCTTACTTGGCTGCAGGATCCCGGAGCGATTACGGAGTTGCTTTCGGGGGAGTTCTATCAACCGCTTGCACGCAGCAGCTCGCACCAGATGTGGTCGTCGGCGATGCTGCTCAGCCCGGCTATCCGTGGGCTTTTCGGTATCAGTGCTGATGCACTGAACCATCGGCTGACGATCTCGCCGCAACTTCCGGCGGACTGGAATCAGGTTACGCTGCGCAACGTGGCTGTTGGGAACACTCGCTACACGATCACGATGAATCGCGAAGGTTCTGAGCTTGTGGTCGATGCGGCCTCCACCGAGCCGACGACGTTGTGCCTTGCTGCTGCGACGACGCCGTGTAAAGAACAGGCCGCTTTGCATCATGCACTCCGTTTGCCTCTGCCCCCAGTCGAGGTGAGCTTCGAGGACGAAGCAACGACTCGACAAGGTATGCGATCGCAGCATATGCATGTACTCGAGGAGAAGCGCGAGGCTCAGTCTTTGACCCTGACGTTGGAGGCTCCTGGTGGCACGGAACAGACTCTCAAGGTTCGTCGAAATGAGAGGGCCGGGATCTCGGAATCTCCACTCAAGGTCGAGGGCGCGGAGCTGCATGGAGACCTGCTGCAGATACATGCTCCTGCTGGCGAGGGATACCAGACGATGAAGGTTGCGATCCGATGGTAGCTGCTTCTTGCTCTAACGGACTGTAACGATCTCTACTTTCATGGGAACATCCTCCACCACCTTGATGTGGAGGATGAGTTCGTAGGTTCCATCGTGTCCACTGGCTCTGAGCTTCTGTTGGAGCTGTTTGAGCGTATCGGGTTGGCAGAGGTAGTCTGCAGCGGCTTCAGTTCCAATGGTCGTTGTGCCGGCTGCAACGATGGCTTCATGCGTGGCATCAATCGGCATTCGGGCAATGAGGGCGTAGTCATCGACCAATGCCGCATCCGGCAAGCTGCTGGCCATGTAGGCGGAGGGTTCTCCAGGAAGTGGGTCGCGATTCTGGATGACGACCTGCCCGGTCCTAGGACCGGAGGTGAGCTCCTGAAACTCAAAGTGCTTCAGAGTGATGACTTTCTTGACCATCAGGTTCTCTACGGGAGCTCCGATGAAGATCAGATTGGAGTCCTTTAGGTCTTCGACGGAAAGCTGACTGCCTGGCCTGACTCGGAGAGGGGCATAGAGCTGTGAGAAGAGGGTATCCAGCTTGTGAATGCTGACAGCTTCACCGATGCCGGTGTAGTAGGAATGCGCAGTACCCGCACTCTTTCCTCCTTGCTGATCGTAGCGCAGGCCGTTTACGGCGTTGCCGGTAAAGGGTGCGTTGCTCACGATGGTGAGAGGGCCTTGCGGGTCAGAGAGGAAGGGTTGCCAAAACTCCCGGACGGCTGCATCGACGGGTACCGTCCGTCCAAAGTGGACGTAGTTGCGGAATCGATAGGTTAGTCCAAGTGAAATGGTGACAAGAATGAAAACGGCTGTGAGGATCTTCCAGTGGCGCTTCGAAGCCAGATCTTTTTGTGGGGTCTCGTGAGACTCCTCGTGGGCGATTCCGTTAGTGTCTCCTGCGTAAGATGGCGCTACTTCGGCGTGGCTCTTTCGCTCATCCAAAAGGGAAGCAGCACCCCGGGGATTGGGAGCCATCGTGAGTTTGTAGGAGCCTCGCGGGACTTCCACGAGGTAGGGATCTTCCAGCCCTTCGCCGGACATGTACTCCGCGAGTTTGGTACGCAGACGGGCGACCTGGACCCGCACACTGGAGTCGCTCCTGGGGTCGAAGTCGTTTCTACGTCCCATGACCTCGGTTGCGATCTCATATTCCTTCAACGGAACATGGGGCTCGGTGAAGGATCTTTCCGCGAGGAAATAGAGGAGCTTGTAGGAGGTTTCTGCTCCAAAGAAGACGTGGCTTCTGGCGATCTTCTCAATTTGTGCAGCTCTCTGCTGAGGACTTATGTCCTGCAGAGCCGGAATCGCATCAGCCGACATTCCATATCCCTTCACAAAATCGGAACCCATTTTAGCGATGCCCATAATGGGCCGTCTAGACGACCCAGAGTACGCCTTTCCTAGCGTGTGAAGGCGTCATACAACGTTACATGATATGTAACGGCTATCTATGTACCTGAATCTGCGAGGATTGTTTCCTGCAACGGCTACATACGCTCAAGAGACTTCACTATCCTTGTACGCCTCCTATATCCAAGGCAACGCATCATCAGCAGATGTATTTGGGTTCCGAGAAATCAAAAACGAAGAGGTCGACAGAGCCTCTACGGCAAATTTTCCGGAGCGTTCACTCAGGATCTGTTCTGCCGGAGGTCGATGGCAGAACAGGCGCAGAGGCAATCTTTGGGAGGTCGTATGATGTTACGCAAACAGATTCAAATCGCAGTATGCCTGGCAGCGATGCTGCTTGGTTTTAGCGCTGAGTCGATGGCTCAAGCTGTCTTTGGAACCATCTATGGAACGGTTACCGATAATACGGGCGCCGCAATTCCGAACGCTACGGTTGTCGTCACTGATACAGCGAAGGGCGTCAAGCAAACGGTCCAGAGCAACGAAAGCGGAAACTACCGTATTGATCGGTTGATCCCGGACACCTATACGGTCAATGTGACCGCTTCCGGCTTTGCCCCCATTGAGACGAACGGGGTCGTCGTCAATGCGAACGGTGCGCCGAAGGTCGATGAAACGCTACAGATCGCGGGAGCCAGCCAGCAGGTTACGGTCACAGCGGCCCCGCCAGCTCTCCAGACCGAGAGCGCACAGGTCGCCGACAGGATCGATGAGAAGACGCTCTCCGATCTTCCGAATTTGACCGGCAACTTTATGCAGACGCAGGCGCTGACAGCAGGCACATCGCCTTCAACTGGGAACAACAGCGCCTCGCAGGACCCACAGGGGTCGGCGAGCTATTCGATCAACGGCCAGAACTTTGGGACGCAGAGCTGGATATTGGATGGGACCGATGACCGTGACCCCGTGCTGGGCATCATTGTGATCAATCCGACCCTGGACTCCGTGCAAGGCATGCAGGTGCTTACTCAGAACTACAATGCGGAATTTGGGGGAGCCTCGGGAGGCATCATCACGGCTGAAACAAAATCTGGCGGTAACGCCCTCCACGGCGATGTCTATTTCTACCGTTATTCGGATGCGCAACAGGCACGCAATCCCTTCACGCAGTTTCAACCCAGCCCGCTGACCGGCAGATATCTGCCTCCGAATGTTTATGCTCGGTTCGGCGGCTCGGTCAGTGGTCCGATCATTAAAAACCGGACCTTCTTCTTCGTCGACTATCAGGGGACCCGGCAAAAGAGCGGGCAGAGCGTGGTGGTCAATGTGCCCACCACGCTGGTGCGGAGTACATGCCTTTCTCCTGGTTCAAGTGGCTGCAATCTGAGTGAGTATCTTGGCACGGGTAACGTAGGGCAGGTATACGATCCGCTCACTGGAGCGGCTTACACGAACAATATGATTCCCACGAACAAGCTTTCGCCCCAAGTGGTTGGGTTGCTCTCGGAGCTGCCAGCGCCCAACGTTGCAGGTGCGGGGACGGCAAACAACTACGCTGCGTCGGGATTCGGCCCTAACAATGCAAATCAGGCAGATATTCGCATCGACGACCAGACGACACAGAAGATACACTCGTTTGCCCGTTACGATTATGCGCGCTACACCTTGAGCGGATCCAGTATCTTTGGCGCGGCAGGAGGCGTTGGACTGGACGGTGCCTACTTTGCTGGGACAGACTGGTCACAGGACCAAAGCGTTTCGGCAGGCTTTGATATGGCGGTAAACTCCAAGACGGCGACTGACTTCCGCTTCGGCCTGATGAAATATCAGGTGAACCAGAACAAGCCGGACATCGGATCAGCGCCCGCGTCGGCCCTGGGTATTCCGGGATTGAATACCGGCACACTCGATACCTCAGGCAATCCTGACTATCTCTTCAATAATGGGTCTGGCACCCTGACCAGTCTTGGAGCAGACGTCACGTATAACGGCACCCAGATTTGCAACTGCCCCCTAAAACAGAGTGAGCGGGAGTTCCAGGTCACAAACAATTGGACCCGTACGGCCGGTAATCATACGGTCCGCTTTGGTGGGGACATTCGCTATGCGTCGCAACTGCGCAGCGCAAGCGACACGAACCGCACCGGCGTGATCGACTTCAATGCATCGACGACAAGTTCTTCGGGTATAACAGGTGCTGGTTCGGCGGGGTCGGGCGGTCTCGACCTCGGAACAGCGTTGCTGGGCTACGCCACAGACTTCCAGCGCTTCATCGTCTACAACAATGCCGCGGCCAGCAACCAGAAGCGCATGGCCTACTATGGCCAGGACACCTGGCGCGTCACGCCGCAGTTGACATTAACCTACGGCCTGCGTTGGGAGCTGACCTTTCCAGAGACTGTCAACGCCGCGGGCAATGGCGGCTTTACCAACCTCAGCACAGGATTCGTACAGGTCGCAGGCATTGGCGGCATCGGTACGAATGGCGGCCAAAAGATGGATTACAACAACTTTTCTCCGCGCATAGGTGCCGCTTACAACATTACTCCCAGCCTGGTTCTGCGTGCCGGAGCGGCGATTATGTACGACTCCGAAGGGTTTTACGGAACGCTGTTCGGAACATCTCTGACGGAAAATACGCCCGTCTACACGACCCAGAGTCTGACCGCGTCCGCTTCTTTCGGTCCAAATAGTTCGGTCTTCAACCTGGCTAACGGCCCAGTGTTGCCTGCACCACCAGTGGTCCCAGCCGATGGGCTCATTCCCCTGGCGAACAATACCAGCTACCCCACCATTCGTCCGCTGAAGATCGCCCTTCCAAGGGTGGACCAGTGGAATGTGAGTCTGCAGCAGCAGTTTGGTACGCGACTGACAGTCGATATTGCCTACGTAGGCAATCTGGCAGAGAAGACTTATCCTGGCAGTACCTTTGGATACAACCTGAACCAATGGAGCCTTCCGACGACCCCGGCGGAGTTGGGAAACGTAAGCGCACGCATGCCTTACTTCAACCGGTTCGATAACAATGGCGTCGTCTGCTGCAACACTACTCTTACCAGCGGGGCACCTGCTGCTCACGCAAACTATAACGGCTTACAGACCTCCTTCAAGGAGCAACTGAAGAACGGACTCTCGCTCAACGCCAACTACACCTGGTCCAAGGCCATGAACAACTCGGGGACCTACTTCAATCAAGACCCGGCCTTGACCTATTCTCGCAATGACCTGAACCGCACCAACGTCTTCAATCTGTATGGGGTCTATGAACTGCCCTTCGGCCATGGACAGAGGTTTATGGGGGGTGAAAACAAGCTTGTAAACTATGCCGTTGGCGGATGGGAACTGAGCGGAAGTTCGACCTGGATGAGCGGTCTGCCTTTTACTCCGACCTATGCGGAATGCAACGCGGACGAGGATGTGGACACGAACATCAGCGGCGGAGTTCTTTGCCGTCCCGATGGTTCGGCAATGAGCCTTCCGCATGGTGCACAGGCATTCAACACTGCCACACATACAGTTACGTTCTTTACCCCTGTCGCTCCTTTAAGTCAGAACGGAGCGGCCTCGGGGCCGTTTCAGAGACCAGCTTTCGGCATCGTTGGCAACTCAGGAAGGAACTCTTTTGTAGGTCCGCGCGAATTCCTCGCAAATGCTTCCTTATCCAAGAACTTCCCTATTACGGAACGGGTCAAGGGGCAGTTTATATTTCAGGCGATCAACGTCTTCAACCATCCCGCACTCAGCCTGCCGACCGCCAGCAATGAAGCGAATGGACCATGTATCGATTGCTCGCTTACCGCTGGTGGAACACCCGGTCAGATCGTAGGCCTCGACCAGAATGTGAATATGCGGCAATTGCAGTTCGCGGTCAGGGTTTCGTTCTAAGTGTGGTTTTGCAGAGCGTGTTGCGTTTGTTTTTCGTCGTCACCCCGGGCCTTCCCATTCGACTGCGCTCAGGGTTCAGGGTGACAACGAAAAGCGCATTTGTTGTTCGAAATAGCATTACGTTACGGACAGTACCTTCATGATCGAATGGATAAGGACTTATGACGCGCATTGGTTCACTCGTACTTACATGTTTTCTCGCGGCTACAGCTTTGGCGCAACAGCCGCAGGTGCAACACAAACCCCATGACGAGTGGTGGGAGCACGCTGTCATCTATGAGATCTCCCCCCGCAGCTTTCAGGATTCGAACGGCGATGGCATCGGTGACATCAATGGCATCACTTCGCGTCTCGACTACCTGAAGGGCCTCGGAATTGATGCGATCTGGATTAACCCCATGTACCCTTCACCGGGTATTGACTATGGCTATGACATCTCAAACTACACGGCCATCGATCCTGTATATGGCACGATGGCGGACTTCGATCACCTTGTAGCTGAAGCAAAGAAGCGCGGCATTCGCGTCATCATGGATTACGTGATCAATCACACGTCGGACCAGAATGAATGGTTTAAAGAATCTCGTTCCTCGCGCACGAATCCGAAACGAGACTGGTATATCTGGCGAGATGGGAAGGGGCCGGGCAAGCCACCTAACAACTGGCAATCCTGGTTCGGGCATTCGGCCTGGACGTACGATACGAAGACCGGGCAATATTTCTATCACTACTTCTACCCGCAACAGCCCGACCTGAATTGGCGCAATCCTGAAGTCCATAAGGCGATGGACGGTGTGCTCGACTTCTGGATGAAGCATGGAGTCTCCGGCTTTCGCATCGACGCGGTATCCCGCCTCTTCGAAGATCCGAACCTGCACGACGACCCCTATCTGCCGGGCTTTAACGCCTATGGCGACCGCAATATCGAGCACAAATACACCGACAACTACCCTGAGGTGCATGATGTGCTGAAAGAACTGCGACGAGTTGTCGGTAAGTACCCAGGCGATCCGGTGCTCATCACAGAGGCCGATGAGCCGAATATAGCCGAACTCACCAAGATGTATGGCAACGGTGATGAGGTCCAGCTGCCGATGGACTTCCAGATCGCAGATGTTAATAAACTCTCAGCGCCGGAGTTTCGTCACCTCTTCAACGAGATCGAAAATAACACTGCCCACGGTCAGCCGGAGTACTTCTTCAGCAACCACGATCAACCTCGCCAGTGGGACCGCTACGGTGACGGTGTCCATAACGACCAGATTGCTAAGCTGATGGCAACGCTTCTGCTGACGACACGCGGAACACCACAGATGTACTACGGCGAAGAGCTTGGCATGCGTACCACCGAGCCCACCCGCATCGAAGATGTTCATGACCCTATCGGCAAGCTGGGATGGCCCAAAGAAAAAGGTCGCGATGGTGAGCGCACACCCATGCAGTGGGATAGCTCAAAAGAGGCAGGTTTTACTACTTCTGCAACGCCATGGCTGCCAATTCCACCCAGTGCTTCGCTCAACAATGTTGCCACAGAGAAGGAAGACCCAAACTCTATCTTCAATACCTATAAGCTGCTGCTGGCTCTGCGGAGATCGGAGCCTGCACTCCGCGATGGTAGCTATCAAGCCGTGAATGAGGACGACCAGAATGTCTTCGCGTATCTTCGCAAAGCTGAAGGATCCACCATCCTTGTCGCGTTGAACATGAGTGGGGAAGCAAGAACAATCTCTATAAAAGGAGTGCATGCTCCTAGTGCCACCGCCCTCTACCAGTCTCCCGCATCGAGCACGGCAGAGGTACAGCTCGATCACATTACTCTTGCGCCGTTTGGGGTACTGGTCGCTCGTGTTCAGTAAGTAGCTTCGATAGTGCTAGTGTCCCTTTGACTTCTTCGGTATAGAAGCACCCGTGAAATGCAGGGGTTTCTTGACGCAAAGCGCGCCACGAAGATTTGCATCACGCTCTGCATCGAGGGGTTTCTCCGCTCCCGCTGGTCGGTCGAAATGACAGGCTAGCGGGGCAGGTTTGCAAGTACAACTGTAGTACCAAGGGCGGCTCGTGTATTACGGAAGTACCGCAAACGAGGCGTGATCGCTGGCAGTTTCATCGTGTCCGACCCACAGGTCAAACTGGCCAGGCTCGATGCTCCAGCGATGCGTCTGTGGGCTCCAGAATCCAAGGCCGTTGGTGTTGAGCGCTAGAGTAATCGTCTGCTTTTCCCCAGCCTTGAGGGACACGCGACGAAATCCTTTGAGTTCTCGAACGGGGCGGGATGCACTGCCTGCGCGCTGGTGCGTATAGAGCTGCACCACCTCATCTCCATCACGCGAACTCGTATTTTGAACATCGACTGAGACTTCAAGCTTCGATCCAGCGTGGACTGAGGGCGAAGCAAGCCGAAGGTTCGTCATGGAAAAACTCGAGTAGCTGAGTCCATAGCCGAAGGGATAGAGCGGTGTGCTCGGTCCATCCCAGTAGCGCGCATCTGCAGTCTCAGGAACCTGCGTCAGGTTGCGCGCATAGTTGATGGGGATCTGACCCACACTGCGAGGCCATGCAACAGGAAGCTTGCCGCCGGGATTGGCATCCCCCGAGAGCAGATCGGCAATCGCATCGCCGCCTTCGGTTCCGGGATACCAGGCTTCCAGGATGGCGGCAACATGCTGTGATGCCCATGTGAGGTTGAGCGGCCGAGCGTTCAGCAGTACAAGTACGACGGGTTTACCGGTAGCGACAGCAGCCTCCAGCAGCTCCTCCTGTTTGCCCGGAAGATCGAGACTCAAGCGTGAGGCCTGCTCCCCGCTCATGCTCTGCAACTCTCCCAGGACGAGTACTGCCACGTCAGATTGACGAACCAGGTCGATGGCGTGATGAAACTCTGCGTCCCGTTCGGCGTCTGTCTTCAGCGTCGGCTTGGGGCTCGTAAACTGCTCGTCGAAGATGGAGGTCTGTTCGCGCTCAATCTCTACTCCCTTGGTATAGGCAATCTGTGTATCGGAGCTGAATCGCTTTTTCAGCCCTTCCAATACCGTGACCGAGTCGGAAGGATGTCCGGCTAAGCTCCACGATCCCATGATGTCCGCTTTGGATTCCGCCAGGGAACCGATCAGGGCAATCGACTTGTACTGCTTGCTCAAGGGAAGTAGATTGCCTTCATTGCGGAGCAGCACAGCCGTATGTGTGGCGGTTTGGCGAGCAGCGTCGCGCTGTTCCTGTGTCACCAGCTGCGAGGCGGTCTTCGCGGGGTCGACGTAAGGGTTGCGGAACAGTCCCAATCGGTATTTCGTCAGCAGTATCTGACGTACAGCCGCGTCGAGGGTTGCTTGTGTCACGACGCCCTGATGGACTGCAGCGGCCAGCTTATGCTGAAAGGTAGAGCTGGTCATCTCCATGTCCACGCCAGCATTGACGGCACGCGCGGCAGCGTCTTCCTCATCGCTTGCAAAGCCATGGGTGGTCAGGCTCTCGACAGAATTCCAGTCGCTCACGACAAGGCCTTGAAACTTCCAATCGTCACGCAGTACGTCATGCAGCAGAAAGCGATTGCCGGTGGCTGGAACGCCGTTCAGGTCCATGTAGGCACTCATCAGCGATCCCGCACCTGCGTTGATCGCCGCCTGGAAGGGTGGGAAGTAGACATTCCAGAGTTGCTCGTCGGAGATGTTCGACTCCTCGTAGTCACGACCTCCTGAGACTGCACCGTAACCTGCAAAGTGCTTGACGCAGGCCATAATGTGGCCCGGCGCCCCGAGCGACTCGCCCTGGAAGCCGCGCACCTGCGCCTCTGCAATTCGGGAGCCAAGGAAGGGATCTTCCCCAGCGCCCTCCATGATGCGGCCCCAGCGAGGATCGCGTGCGATGTCAACCATTGGAGCGAACGTCCACTGGATGCCGGTCGCACTGGCCTCTTTGGCGGCCATGCTCTGGGCGTGTTCGACGACTGCGGGGTCCCAGCTTGCCGCCATCGCCAGGGGAACGGGATAGATGGTACGGAAGCCGTGGATTACGTCGAAGCCGAAGATGAGCGGAATATGCAGACGGCTCTGGTCGACGGCGACATGTTGTAGCCGATTGATCTCCGCTGCGTCTGTAATAAAGAGGAACGAGCCTACCTGCCCCTTGCGAGCCATCTCGTCAGCCGGCTCGTCTAATTTGGTGTTGAGCGCCACCTGGCTCATCTGCCCAATCTTCTCTTCCAGCGTCATCTTGCCGAGCAGAGCGTTTACAAAGGCCGTTGCGTCCTGATCGGAAGAGACATGGGCAGAAGGTGCAGATTGTCGAGCAACGGCTGCGTTGGGGGCAGCGAACAGTAAGCCCGAAGCTAACACCAGGAAAGGTGCAAGCGTAAAAGACAGCTTCGGGACAGGAACTATTTTGGTTCGCACGGCGTATCTCCAGGAGGCACAAGGTACATCAGTCGCATCTTCGGAAAGGGAAACGAGTGGTGGCTAGTAGGCACAGCAATTGTAGACAAGCGTTTGTCTCAATGTCTACCTTACGATGAAACAATTTCAAAAGTTCCGTTCAAGACAAAGAAACGGAGCGAAATGACAAGTGCTGGCGCTTAAATGAGAAGAGACGGCCGATGTGGCCGTCTCTTCTCATCGTGATGTAAGGGGTTAGAACTCTACGCGGGCGCCAAGCTGAACGTTACGCCCTCCTACAGTTGTGCCAGAGATTTGATACGTGCCAGGAGCGTACTGGAATGCTTGTCCCGGGAGTTGTCCATTGAACGTCTGCAAATTGACGTTCGGCTGGCCAAAACTCGGACGATTGAAGGCATTCGTAGCATCAGCGCGGATCTGCAGTTTGACCTGGTTGTGTAGCGTGAACTTCTTGCCGGCGGAAAGATTTACTAACTCAATGCCGGGCCCGTAGAGCTGGTTCCGTCTCTCATCCCCGAAAGTTCCAGGTGCTGCCAGAGAGAATGCTGCGGGATTGAACCACTCCTGCCACGTACGCCCTCCAACGGGTTTGGTGCTGATTCCCGTTACATTGGGGAAGGCTCCTCCACCCTGTGCATAGGTAGAGTGTCCATCAGAGACCGTGAAAGGATTGCCCGTTGTCAGTTGGATGGTGCTGCTAAGCTGCCATCCGCCCACAACCTCATCCAACAACCAGTTCTTGTTCAGGAATTGTTTGCCATGGCCAAACGGCAACTCGTAAAGAATATTGCCCTTGAACGCATTTCGAACGTCAAAGTTCGAGTTGCCATAGCTAGCCGAGGGGTCATGAGCATTCTGGTACGTTTGTGGACCCGCATGGCTGCCCCAACCCGAGGAGTCATAGTCGTCGAGAAAGTGCGACCAGACATAGTTGAAGTTGAAGCTGAGACCTTGGGAGAGACGTCGTGTTACGGAAGCCTGTAATGAGTTGTAGTTAGAGGTAGCGTTATTCGTGCTACCCGTAATCCCTTGATACTGTGGATAGGGTTGGTTAGCAGTGTCGTTCGAGCTTAGCAATGTAACTGGAACCTGGTTGATATCGACATTGAAGTTGAGGTTTTTGGCATGGCTTGCCACATAGGCAAGCTCAAAGACCATATTTGTTCCAAGCTGATTCTGAATGGATAGATTCCATTGATAGATCTCAGGCATGGGCGTGTGGAACGCGGTATAGCTTACGCCTTGGCCATTGAACCTGGAGGGATTGGTCGAAAAAGCCGAGTAGGGAAGATTCGCTCCATTGCTGTCGAGCAGGACCTCTGGTGTAATGCCGTTGGTCTGATCGCCTTGACTTCCTGAGGCTCCCGATGCAGCCCCGAGGCCGCCCCCGTAGGTATCAATACTCCAGTTATAGGCATACATTCCAAATCCGCCGCGAACTGTCATCGTCGAATAAGGCAACCAGGAGAAACCGACCCGAGGAAGTACGGTGTTCCAGACGTTTGCTTCAAGGGATTTCCGACCGTTCGCTGCCGTGCTGCCGAACCAGGACGCCCCCAGATTTCCGCTTGCAGGGTTGGCTACAGTTGGATCGAAGACCGTCTCATTGCCCTTGATCTCATTCCATCCATGCTGGATCTGATAGCGTAGGCCGAGGTTGAGCGTGAGATTCGGTCTGATCTTGTAGTCGTCCTGAACGAACATTTGAGGACTCTTCAGCCGTGCTCCATATTCGGGGGTTACGGCAGCGCTCCAGCTATTCACATAGCCGAGCAGGAAGTCCGCATAGTCCGCTCCAGTAGAAGAGACGGGCGATGCGACTCCGTTATTGAGTGTCCACTGTGCGGTGTAGGAGCCATTGAACTGAAAGGTGCCAGCATTGAGATTGCTTCCATACTGCGTAGAGTTTTCACGATAAAACTGAAATTCGCCGCCGAAGTGAAGGACATGCTTTCCATAGATCATCGTCACGACGTCCGATGGATCGAAGGTGTTCTCTTTGTAGAAGCTATTGACCTCCGGCTCGATCCAGGCATAGGGATAGTCTTTGTAGAACTGGATGGCAGGAATCTGATCGGCCTTTGCGTAGGTCCAGCCAAGTTGAGCGGCATACCCGTGGTTCTTTTCCAGATCGTCCCAGAAGTTTCCCTGATACGTATAGCCAAGCCTGGCTTCATTGACTGTTCTGGAGTTGATGGTCCAGACATCGGTAATCTGCGGATTCCACCGTTCAACATCGAGCTCCGAACAGCCAATGGGGCACGCTGTGACTGCACTGGGAAAGGACTGTGGAATGTCGCCCTGGGTGATCGAAATGGTGAGCCTGTTGCGCTCCGTGATGTCGTAATCCAGGCGTCCAAAGTATTTCTTATCGGGGTTGTTTCCTGGAACAACTGAGCGGAAGTTATTGGAGTAAACTCCGTTGCTGCCTGGGGCGACAGAGACAAATTGGCTTCCCGGGATATGGTTGGACGGGGTGGGATAGAACTGCTGGAATTTGGCGGCTATCGAATCAAACATGGCCGCCGGAATCGCGTTGCTGCCGTACTCGCTCTGAAACGACTTCCTAACCGGATACGGATTGCCTTTGGAATCATGGGCGATGACCTGAGTTGTGGGGTCATAGAGCGTAGGTAGATTGGTGCCTGTAAAGTCACCGCTCATGACAGCCGTCGTAGGAATGCTGTTTAGATTGATGCCTTGCGAATTATCGATACGCTGGTCGTAATTGAAAAAGAAGAACAACTTCTTTTTCAGGATAGGCCCACCGATCGATCCACCAAAGTTGTTGTAACGGAGCTTGGGAACCGAACCAGGATTGTCAAAGTTGAACGTGGCGGCATTCAACGCATCATTTTGGAAGTAGTCGTATGCGGTTCCGTGAAACTGACTTGTTCCGCCCTTGCTGATCTGGTTGAAGATGATACCGCCGATACCGTACTGGGCCGAAAATGCAGATGTGGAGACCTGGAGTTCGGATACGGTCTCAAAGGTGGAAACATCAGAGTTCTGGCTGTGAGAGAGCGTCGTTGAAGCGCCGTCTGCAAGCACATTGCTATAGGGAAGGTTTCCGTTAGCGGAGATCTGTGCCCCCGGATTTGAGTTAGATGTGCCCGTGGCTCCAGGGATCAGAATCGCGAAGTTCTGCCAATCCTGTCCGACGTTCGGAAGCACCTGCATGGACTTGGAATCCATCGTCGTTGATTGCTCGCCGCTCTCGGTGCTCAACAGCGGGATGTCGGTCGTGACGACAACGGAGTCCTTCGTCGAACCAATCTTAAGAGCTGCGTTGACTGTCGATATGCCCACCTGGAGTGAGACGGATGAACGTTCGAATGTTGCAAATCCATCTTTGGTAAAGGTGACCCTGTAATTGCCTACAACAATGGACGAGGTGTCATAAAGTCCTGATCCGTTGGTGGTAAAGGTGTTGGTAACGCCGGTATCGTTGTTCGTGACGATTACCGTCACACCAGGCAATAACGCACCAGTCGAGTCGGTTACGGTACCGCGTATATCGCCGGAGTTGGTCGCCTGCGCATGGGCACTGCCCAGCCCCAGAATACAAAGCGCAACGAACGTGAAGGTCCTTACTGCTGACCTGAATATCTTCATAATGCCTCCAAAAAACCGCTTTACTAAGGTGTTCAGTAGTGTTTTCCATCTAAAGACAAGCGTTTGTCTTAGCTGTTTTTAAAGTCCGCCAACGATACTGCCGGAGCCAGATATCCATTGTCAAGCGGCGGCCCAAGGCCGATTCGATGGGTTTACCTTTGGATCGGTCACTATGATGGAGGTGTGCGCGCCCATCTGGCCAGCCTCGTGGAGGTGTATCGCCAGCACTCCGCGGAGACGGCGGTGGTGGTTCATCGCGGCAACAGGCGCTATAGAACGACTTATGGCGAACTGGCGCAGTTTGCAGGCCGGTTTGCTGCCGAGCTTGAGCGTCGCGGCGTTACGGCGGGAGAACGAGTGGTGCTGTGGGGTGAGAACTCCGCAGCATGGGTGAGTGTTTTCTTCGGCTGCCTGATGCGTGGTGTGATCGCAGTGCCGTTGGATGCGGCTGGTTCCAGCGAGTTTGTCGAACGCGTGGTGAAGGATGTCGCGCCAAAACTGATTGTGGGCGACCAGAATCTCCTGAACACCATACAAACGGATGTGCCACGGCTGCTGTTCTCCGAACTGGCGACTCAGTTACCCGCGGAACCGATATTCGACGTGAGTGAGACTGTCAACGCGCAGACGCCCTTTCAGATCGTCTTCACCTCCGGTACGACTTCGGCTCCCAAAGGGATCGTCCACACGCACCGCAACGTGCTCGCGAGCCTACAGCCCATCGAGAATGAGATCGCGAAGTACCGAAGATATGAACGCTGGGTCCATCCCCTGCGATTTCTGCATACGTTGCCGCTAAGCCATGTCTTCGGGCAGTTCATGGGGTTGTGGGTTCCTCCTCTTCTGGCTGCTGAGATCCACTTCGTGGATCAGTTCGAAGCAAGGCGGATAACGGGGATTCTTCGGCGCGAACGCATCTCCGTGCTTGTAGCGGTGCCGCGCGTACTGCAGTTGCTGCGTGCCCATCTGCTGGAGCGCTTTGATTCGCTGGAACAAGAGTTGGAGCCTGCGAAGAGACTGTCGATCTGGAAGCGGTGGTGGAGGTTTCGACAGGTACATCGCGCGTTGGGATGGAAGTTCTGGGCAGTGATCTCGGGTGGAGCGACCTTACCAGCGGAGCTGGAAGGTTTCTGGAGCCGTCTCGGGTTTGCGCTGATCCAGGGCTATGGGATGACAGAGACGGCCGCGCTGGTGACTCTGAATCACCCCTTCAAGATTGGGCAGGGGACGATAGGGAAGGCACTTCCTGGGCGCGAGGTGCGCATCAGCGGAGACGGCGAGATCCTGGTTCGCGGTGACATGCTGTCTGCAGCGACATGGCAAGGTGGCCAGATGCGGCCGCGTGAGGACGAGTGGTTGGCGACTGGGGATCTGGCAGCGGAGAACGAATCCGGTGAGTTGCGATTTCTCGGCAGAAAAGGCGATGTAATCGTCACGGGCGCAGGGATGAACGTGCATCCCGTCGATCTGGAAGAAGCGATGAGCAGGCAGCCCGGCGTATGTGGATGTGTGGTGGTTCCGTACAAGACGATAGGTGGGGCAGAACCGGTTGCAGCCGTGATCTTCTCTGGCGACGATGAGGCTCTTCAGGCAGCAGTCCGTCGTGCGAATGGGGAGCTGGCGGGCTATCAGCAGATTCGCCGAGTGCTGAAGTGGCCTGAGTTGCAGTTTCCGTTTACCTCGACTGGAAAGCTGCTAAGAAGAAAGGTCGAGCGGTGGGTTGGCGAGACACTGACGAACCAGCAGTGGGAGTCGCAATCCACTTCGCCAGAGCAAGACATGTTAGCGAGCTTAATCGAGGAGGTGACAGGAGAGCCTGTCTCCAGCTCCGACGACCAGCGCTTATCGGAAGATTTGCATCTGGACAGCCTGGGGCGGGTTCAACTGCAGTCGGCACTGGAACAGCGGCTTGGTCTGGAGTTGGAGGATGATGCCATTGCCACTGTGGAAACGCTGGGCGACCTGCGGGCACTCCTGACAAAGGAGTCCGGCGTAAATCTCCCTCATTCAATGACGCCCGAGCCAAAGCCAGAGGTAACTCGAATCGAGAGCGGAGCAACGCAGAAAAGGGAAGCTTCGGGACACGTCTACCCACGGTGGCCATGGAGTTGGCCGATCAAGGTAGTGCGTATGGGATTTATCGAGCTCGTGATGCGGCCCCTGATTGCGATACTGGCAGCGCCGCGTGTGGTGCGCCCCACGGCCGAATTGCCGCGGGGACCGCTGCTGATCGTTGCCAATCATGTAACCGCCTACGATGGCGCGCTGGTTCTGCAGGCTCTGCCGGGGAGGTTGCGGCGTCGGATAGCGATTGCGATGTCGGGCGAGACATTGTTCGATCTCAAGCAAGGCCGAAATCAGCAGCGCGCGCTCTACAACTTGCTCGCACCTGCGGGGTATTGGCTGGTGACCGCGCTGTTCAACGTCTTTCCACTGCCTCGTCTGCGTGGTTTCCGAAGAAGCTTTGAGCACGCGGGCGAAGCCATGGATCAGGGATACTCCGTGCTGATTTTTCCGGAAGGGACACGAAGCCACGATGGGAAGCTGCATTCGTTCCGGCCGGGAATCGGTCTTCTGGCACAGCAGTCACGTGTTCCGATCGTGCCGGTGGCACTGATCGGGCTGGATGAGATGAGAAAGACTCGCTGGTTCCGTTCTGGGCATCTGGAGATACATGTGGGCGCAGCCATTCCAGTCGATGAGAGTCTGACCCCAGCGGAGCTGACAGCGAGGCTCGAAGAGAGCGTCCGGCAACTAACCCTTTCAGCGCACCATTTATACTGATATGTGGGATAACGGCTTACTCCTCCTAGGAACTCAGTTTGAAAACTTTCTACATCGAAACCTTTGGCTGTCAGATGAACGCGCACGACTCCGAGAAAGTTGTCGGCACACTGCTGCGCGAAGGCTACAGCCAGGTCGTCGACGAGGCTGACGCGGGCCTCATCCTCTACAACACCTGTTCCATCCGCGATAAGGCCGAGCAGAAGGTCTTCCACCGCCTGAACGAGTACAAGCGCATGCAGGGTGAAGGCAAGAAGTTTGCCGTCCTTGGCTGTGTCGCCCAGCAGGAGGGCAACAAGATCTTCGAGCGAGCGCCGTATGTCTCGCTGGTTGCCGGGTCAGCGTCCTATCGCAACCTGCCGGATATGCTCGCCCGCCTTGAGGCCGGCGAAACCCGCATCACCGGCCTGGACGATCGGCAGACCGACGAGACCTTCGACACCGAGTTCACCGCTCGCACCAACCCGCATCGCGGCTATATCACCATCATCGAAGGCTGCGACAAGTTCTGCTCCTACTGCGTGGTTCCGTACACGCGCGGCAAGGAACGTTCGCGAACCTCCGCGTCGGTACTGGCTGAAGCCCAGCGCATCGCGCAGATGGGTTTCACCGAGATTCAGCTGCTCGGCCAGAACGTCAATAGCTATCGCGATCCGAGCAGCAAACGCAGCTTTGCCGAGCTTCTGGCTGCCGTTGGCGAGGTCAATGGCATCAAGCGCGTGCGCTTCACTACCTCGCACCCGCGCGACTTCACAAAAGATATCGTGGACGCCATCGATGCCGTCCCGACACTTTGCGATCACGTTCATCTGCCCGTTCAATCGGGTTCTACCGACGTTCTGCGCGCCATGCAGCGTGACTACACGCGCGACTGGTATCTGGAGCGTATCGCCTGGACCAAAGCTGCCCAGCGCGATATCTCATTGACCTCCGACATCATCGTCGGCTTCCCGGGGGAGACAGACCGCGACTTCGAGGACACCATTACGCTGTTGGAAGGGGTCGGTTACGACGCGATCTACGGCTTCAAGTACTCGCCACGGCCGAATACGCCTGCGATCCACATGCACGACTCCATCTCCGAGGAAGTCAAGGTTCAGCGGCTGGCGATTCTGAACGCTCGCCAGCGCGAGATCCAGCGCGAAAACTATGGCCGCCACCTCGACCAGACTGTTGAAGTCATGGTGGAGCACGGCGCCAACTCGCGCGGCCAGATTACAGGGCGCTCTACCCAAAATAAGACGGTTAACTTCATGTGCGACACAACACCGCCGCCCGGAAGCTACATCGACGTGCGCATCACACAGGTCTTTCCCAGCTCGCTTGTCGGCGAAGCGATCTCGGTTCCCACAGCACCGTCAGCAGCGCTGATGGCACAACAGGCGCTGAATGCACGCCTGCCGGCAGTAAGCTGACAACTTCTGGAACGCTGTACACTGGCATTCATGCACCTGCCTGGCTTCAAACCCGAGCCCGACGCTCAAGAGACCTCGGAGTCTGACGTCGAGGTCCGTATTCGCGGGCTCATGATGGACCCCTCGACGAAGATGCCTATCGTCGTGCTCAACGATCTCAGCGGTGAGGTAGTGCTTCCTATTTGGGTCGGACTGTTTGAGGCCAACGCCATTGCGCTGGAGATCGAAAAGGCCACAACACCGCGACCGATGACGCACGATCTACTGCGCAATACCATCCACGGCCTGAATGCGCGGGTGACCCGTGTTGTCGTCGGCTCGCTGCGCGAGGACACCTTCCACGCAACCATTTGGATGGACCAGGGCGGGGAAGTCGTTGCGCTGGATGCGCGTCCCTCCGATGCCATTGCGCTAGCGCTACGCTCCGATTGCCCCATCTTTGTCAGCAGGCAGCTGCTGGAGCATGCTCGAATCGCCTCGGGAGGGTCGACCTCGCTCGCACCTGACGATCTCCGTCGCTGGTTGGAAAATCTGAACGACGATGAGATGGGCCGCTACAAGATGTAGCCTGTCCTAAAGCCAATTACAAAGAGTTGCCACGCGCTCTGCCCATGTGTCCTCAGTTGGGAGCGGTGGCAGCGGAACGTTGAGCTGTATCCCTTCGACAACTCTGTCGATAGCCCCTCGAAGTCCCGGCAGCATACCTTCTTCGCCGCCTTCGATGACTGTAGCCCACGGCGTCGTACCCAAAATATCGCTTACGCCAGACTCGCGATGCAGCAGCACCGGTAACCCGCGCTGCAACGCTTCAATCGCGGGGATGCCGTACCCTTGAACGGCTGGCATAAGAAACAGGTGAGCCTGGGCATAGATCTGTTGCAGCTCGGCGTCGCTTACATAGCCCCAAAAGTGGACACGATCCTTCAACCCGAGTTCGGACGCGAGCGCCTGCATAGCTTCTATCTGTGAACCTCGTCCGGCAATATCAAGCATCCAATCCAAGCGGGCAGACAAAGGTACAGCATCCCGTTCCAACGCTGCCAAAGCGCGTAGTATCCAGTCGATTCGCTTGTTGGCTTCGATGCGCGATACGCTCAACAACCGCAGGGTGTTGCTCACCGGTCGCAAGCGAAAGGCCTCAGGATCGCTCAGCCCTCCCATGCGCGCAATATCGGCTTCGACGCCAAAGACGCGTCTCGTCTCATCCCGAAGATATTCGCTGGTAACGATGGTGTGCCCACCGCTGCGCAGGCCGCGTGCAGCGATCTTGTCCGAAATCCAGCGTGCGAGGCGACGTTTCGCCGTGAGCGTGTTCGGATCTTCAAAGAGGCTCGGAGTGTCGTGCATCAGGCAGTGGAAGCCGCGCATCCCCGCGAGCGAGGCATGCAGCGCCGGTTGAAAGCCCGACATCAGAGGTGCAGGCGCTTTGGGGCGCGAGGAGAAGTAGCGGCGCAACGCGGCTACTTTTTTTGTGGCACGCATCTGGGGCTTGAACTGTACAACTTCTATGGGATGGTCCGCATGCGCGGCCATGTCGATGTGATCGACATAGGTAACGAAGTGATGTGGAAGGTCGTGCTGCATCAGCCAGCGCGATAGCGCAAGGACGCTGCGTTCCGCGCCTCCCATCGCCTCAATCTCCGTCAGGACGATGGCACGCGAGTTCATCGATATCTCCCGGCTCATCGTCCTCCCCCTCTAACGAACGGCTAACTCATCGAGATAGGTAAAGAACTCCGGAAACGAGATGCTCGCTGCCTCCGCACCGTGAATCTCCGTCTCTCCTTCAGCCCGCAGTGCCGCGATGGAGAAGGCCATTGCGATGCGATGGTCCTGGCCGGAGTCGACCACACCACCGCGCAAACGCTGGCCGCCGGGGATATCCATCCCATCCTCATGCTCCGTGACCTCAGCGCCCATCGCGCGAAGATTCTTGACGACAAGGGCGATGCGGTCCGACTCCTTCACGCGCAGCTCCTTCGCATCACGGATGCGGATGCCGTCCTTCGTATAGGGCCCTATGGCGGCGATGACAGGGAGTTCGTCGATCAACTGTGCGGAAAGAGAACCCGAAATATCGACTCCCTTCAGGCCCGCGTGTCCGCGATTCACCTGGATAGTTCCAGCCATCTCTCCATACTGCTCCTGCACGTCCAGCACCTTGATGGTGCCGCCCAGTGAGGTGATGACATCCAGCAGCGCCGAGCGTGTCGGATTCATGCCCAGCGCGTCGAGCACGAGATTGGAGTCCTCAAAGAGCAGTGCTGCACACAGAAAGAATGCAGCTGAAGACATATCGCCCGGCACCGTTGCGTCGATGGCCTGTAGCTGTTGGCCGCCGCGGATAAACACACGCTCTTCGCGCCGTTCGAGCTCCGCACCGAAGGCTCGCAACGCATGCTCGGTGTGATCACGAGTGCGCACAGACTCGGCAAACGACGTAACCCCCTGCGCCTGCAGGCCCGCGAACAGCACAGCCGTCTTGACCTGCGCACTGGCGATCGGGGCCTCAAAATCAATAGCCTTCAGGGCCGCACCGTGAACGGTCATCGGCGCGTGGCCTTCGGTCAGCTCGATACGCGCGCCCATAGCCTCCAGAGGCTTGCGAATGCGCTCCATCGGCCGCACCGTCAAAGACTCATCGCCGACAAACCTGTACACACCCTGCTGTGGGGCAACGAGTCCCGCGAGCATGCGCATCGTCGAGCCGGAGTTGCCGCAATCGAGATCGTGCTTCGGCTGATGCAGCACGCCGCCCGTACCGGTTACAGAAATGGCCCGGTCTTCGAGAGAGACCTTCGCTCCCATGCCCTTCATGCAGGCCAGTGAGCTGTGCGGATCGGCCCCTGTGGAAAAGTTCGTCAGCCGCGAGGTTCCGCTGGCGAATCCGGCGAGCATGGCGTAGCGATGCGAGATCGATTTATCGCCAGGCAGGGTAAGGGAACCGCGCAGGCTGCGCGCCGGACGAACGATCTGAGTCGTAGAGGCTGAAGCGTGTGATGCAGAAGACATATGCTTCTATCTTAGAGCAGCAAGGAAACAGGAATCAGCAAACAGGAAACAGGAAAAGCGAAAGTTTGCCGTTCCTGTTTCCTGTTTCATGCTTCCTGTTTTTAGTGCCCGGGAGGGGTCTCCGGCATCAGGCGAATGTCTTCCACGCCGCGATAGCGCTCGGCATAGTCCATGCCATAGCCGATCACAAAGCGGTTGGGGATCTTGAAGCACACGTAGTCGGCTTCGATGGGCACCAGGCGACGCTCAGGCTTGTCCAGGCAGGTGGCGATCTTCAGGGAGGCAGGCTTGTGCTGCAGCATCAGGCCGCGCAGGTAGCTCAAGGTCAGGCCGGTATCGAGGATGTCCTCGACCAGAATGACGTGCTTGCCTTCAATGGGGTTATCAATGTCCTTGATCAGCTTGACGGCGCCTGACGACACGCGCGCACGGCCATAGCTGGAGACAGCAACGAAATCGAAGGTATTGTCCACTTCGATAGACCTTGCGAGGTCGGCGAGAAAGATGGCGGCGCCCTTGAGCACCCCAATAAGCACAATCGATTGTCCGGCATACTCTTCGGAGATTTCCTTGCCCAGCGCGTGTACGCGCTCAGCTATCTGTTCTTTGGAGAAGAGGATATCCATGGTTCCAGGGGACACAAACTCGGGCACATTCGTAGACATGGGCGTAGGTTAGCGCGAAAGCACGCTGAGGAAAACATGTGACTATCTCCAGCTTGACGCTATCCGAACAAGGCTCCGGCGCTCCTCCCGATATACTCGAAGGAGACATGTACCCTTTTATCAATATTGGATCCCTGCACATCGGGACGTTTGGGCTGCTCCTTTGGCTGGCGGCCGTCTGTGCCACTGTGGTGTTGCATAAGAACTTCATTCGCAACGGCGTAGACGCCGATGCGCTCACGATCGTTGCTGTCGTCACACTCTCCGGCGTGTTTGGCGCAAAGGCCTGGCACGAGCTGCAGAATCCGCGCGAGCTCGTCCTCGCCTGGCGTCAGATCATGCTCCCGGGATGGCATCATCCTCTAGGTATTATTTTCGGCTTCCTGCGTTGGTTCCAGGCGGGTTTTGCCTGGTTCGGAGGCTTGCTGGCCGGTGTGGCCATGCTGATCTATCAAGGCCATCTCGCCAGGCCGAACGGACTTCGCGGACTTCGCGCAGGCCTGAGGTTGATGGACTTTGCTGCCCCGGCGGCAGCCATCGGTTACGGCGTTGGCCGCATCGGCTGCCTGACCTCGGGAGATGGAGACTATGGCATCAACACCACGTTGCCGTGGGGTGTCCATATGGCCTGGAACGCCCTGGTTCCAACGAATCCGCCGGATGCCCTGGTACAGCCAACCCCGGTCTATGAGTTGCTGTTTTCACTGGCCATCGGCTGGTGGCTGTGGAAGCAGGCCTCGAAGCCTCGTCCTCTTGGCTTCCTCACAGGGGAGTATCTCGTTCTCAGCGGAATCGGTCGTTTCCTGGTGGAGTTCGTCCGCATCAACCCGAAGCTCTACTTCGGGCACACCATGTCGAATGCGCAGCTCGCAGCGCTCGGAACCATCGTAGTGGGTGCTCTCCTCATGTTTGCGACACGCAACAACGAAGCGATTGTGTCCACGCCGTTGCCGAAAAAGGTTCAGGCCAGTCCGGCAGAGGCCTGAAGCGGATACCGCTAGGTTCCTAATTTGGAGGTCGCCATGGATTCCGTCGCGACCTCCGCGAAACCTCTGCGATCTCTGCGTTAAGGATTTTCTCTACAACCGCTTCAGATACTCACGCGCCAGCTCAAGCTCCGGAAACAGCCGTTCCTCAGCCTGAAACTCCTTGGAGTGCACACAGCGCCGTCCCGCACGCACCCGCACGGGATGCTTCAGGTGCAGCATCTCGTGGTACAGCAGGTATTCGATGGCGTAGCGTGGCGTCCCGGGCCTATCGAAGACACGGCTGACGACGATGGTGTTGTGCGCGGCGTCGTAGTGGCCGAGCATCCGCTTGGCGACATGCGCGCTCCACGTCAGGGTAGGGCGTCCCAACAGGCCGTGGAAGAAGCGCAGATTAACCGCCTCAAAGACCTCGTCAAGATTGTAGAGATGTCCCTGCGCCGTGCTGATACGCTTGCGTCCGCGGTCCTGCCGGATACGCTCCGCCTGTTTGGATACTGCTTCCGACTGCGTATAGCGGCGGTAGCGGTCGGCATAGATCGGTGCGATCGGCTTCCGGTACAGCTTGGCCAGCAGAATGTGCGCAATGGCATGGTGTATCGGCTCGGGCGCATACACCAGCAGGTCGGAGAGCCGGACAATCAACTTCCCGTCGCGCAGCCGAATCGTTGTATTCAGACTGGTAAAGCGACGAAACTTGATCTCCAGCAACGGCATAGGAGCCCGTGGACGAAGCTCACGATACTCCTGCTCGAAGATCGAGATGAGTTCGGACGAAACAGTTGGCAGAGCGGTAACAGACACGGCTTTCGTCAGCCTAACACGCTTGTCGGCGCTACTTCATATTCTGCAGAGCTACCAGACGATGGCGTGCCTGGAACTCCTGATCGGGAAACTTGCCATCGGCTACCGCAAGAAACGCGCGGTAGGCCTTTACAGCCTCTTTCGTCTCACGCAGGGTGTCATGGGCGGTTGCTTCCAGGAAAAGGGAAGATGGTGAGTTGGGCAGAACCGTTGCGCGTGACGCGAGCGCCTGCAAGGTAGTATGTGGATCGTGGTTCTTCGAAGCTACAAACGCAAGATGTCCGGCCGCTTCGGCCCACTCTTCATCGCTGTCAAAGTCCGAGCGCATCGCAACCGCCTTCACCAGCAGCGGCTGAGCGTCGGCATAATGCTGTTCCTTGATGAAGGCATCGGCGAGATCGTCCAGCAGCGCCGGGTCGTCCTGATTGTCCGCGATCAAAGCCTTGTAGAGCTTCTCGCTCTCCGGGTATTGGCCGTTCATGCCGTATAGCCGGGCGAGCAGTATCGTTGTGTTGTCATCATTGGCTAATTGAGGATCGGACGCGCGCATTTGCTCTACCAGCGGAATCGCCTGTTGCGCTTTGTCTTCGGAGGCATAGGCTGACGCCAGCTGTGCTACGAGGCGCGGGTCATTGGGATGCGCCTTCAGGGCTTCGGCCAGAATCGGCTCGGCTTCCTGCTGTTTCTTGTCTTGTACCAAAGCATGCGCAAGCCCGGCGATGGCGTCGACATTCTGCGGATCGGCAGCAAGGGCACGACGATATGCCGCCTCGGAGTCGGCATCGTCCCCTAACTGGGCAGCTAGGTCAGCCGACATCATGATGTCGTTGGGGGTTTCACCCGTCAGCTTCACCGCAGCCAGTAATTCATCGCTGGCCAGAGCCGAATGTGGCGGATCACTGGCAGCATCCATGGTTGCCAGGGCTCGCAGCGCACGACCGCGTAGCTCAGGTGTCGCCGACGTTAGCGCGGCTGCACCCTGCAACTCCTGATGCGCCTTCTGAAAGCGGTTAGCACGCGCATCCAGAAGTCCCAGAGCCACTCGAGGCTCGCCCAGCGTCGCATCCGCGGCTATGGCGCTGGCATAGGCCTGTGCTGCGGCGTCTTCTTCGCCGGTTCGCTCTTCCGCAAAGCCAAGATCGTAGAGCACGCGCCCATCCTTAGGACGCTCCGTCGCCAGTACCTTGAGTTTGGCTTCGGCATTCTTGTAGTCCTGGTGTTCGAGCGCCGTCTCCGCCTCCTGAATGCGCCCGCTCGCGGCATCCGCTTGTGAGGGTGCGTCGGCTGCATGAGTCCCGGCCGGAAGTTGTTGCGCCTGGGCTGTACCCAATACCACGCAAAACGCTACTGCAAAGCGTACCGAAGGTCGAATCATGCTTTCTCGTTTCCGTCGCCCAGCACTGTTGCGAGCCACTTTCCTGTGTGCGAACCCTTCACCCTGGCAATCTCCTCGGGGGTACCTGTCGCGACCACCTGTCCTCCACCCGAACCGCCCTCCGGCCCCATGTCGATCACCCAGTCCGCATTCTTGATGACATCGAGATTATGCTCGATGACCAGCAACGATCCACCGCCATCGATCAGCTTGCGAAACGCGGCTAGCAACGTGGCTACATCTTCGAAGTGCAGGCCAGTCGTCGGCTCGTCGAGAATGTAGAGAACGCGGCTCGCCGCTCGCTTGGCTTCGCCTTTGACGCTCCCCGCACCCCCGGAGGCACCAGAACGTGCCGATGCCAGATGCTGCGCCAGCTTCACGCGCTGGGCCTCACCGCCGCTGAGCGTCGTCGCACTTTGACCAAGCCGCACATAGCCCAACCCAATCTCATCAAGCACAGCCAGCTTATCGACGATCTTGGGATTGCCTGCGAAGTACCCAAGCGCCTCCCTCACCGTCATGCCGAGCACATCGTGAATATTCTTGCCCTTGTATTTGACCTCAAGCAGAGAAGCCTTGTAACGCGTGCCGTTGCACTCCTCGCAGGGAAGCTCGACATCGGCCAGGAACTGCATCTCGACCGTGACTGTGCCGTCACCCTCGCAGACGTCGCAGCGTCCGCCAGGCACGTTGAAGGAGAACGACCCCGCTGACAAGCCTTTGCGTTTTGAATCCGGCTGCGCCGCGAAGAGTTCGCGAATGGCATCGAAGGCTTTGATATACGTCACTGGGTTCGAGCGTGGCGTCCGTCCGATCGGCGACTGATCTACCAGAACGACGTCGTTCAAATACTGCACGCCCGAAAGCTCACGATACAGGTTCGCCAGGCTGGATGAATTTGAAAGCCCACTGCCTTCGCCCTGGCCCAACGCCTGCATCAGTGCTTGGTACAGCACCTGATGCACAATGGTCGACTTTCCTGAGCCTGAGACACCTGTCACGCAGCACAGGAGACCTAGCGGGACCTCCAGATCGACGCCGCGCAGGTTATGAATGCGTGCGCCCTTCAACACGAGCTTCTCTCGGCCTGGTTCGCGGCGCAGCTTCGGTATCGCAATCTTCGCGCGGCCGCTCAAATACTTGCCCGTCAGCGATGCAGGGTTCTCACGAACCTCCGCAACCGTTCCCGCAGCCAGCAGCCGGCCGCCTAATTCTCCGGCTCCCGGTCCGAGATCAAGCAGGTAGTCGGCTGCGCGAATCACATCAGGATCGTGCTCTACCACCAGGATCGTGTTGCCGAGATCGCGGAGCTCTTCCATGATCGTCACCAGCTTCGCGGTATCGCGTGCATGCAAGCCGATCGAAGGCTCGTCGAGCACATACAGCGCGCCGACCAGCCGTGAGCCCAGGCTCGTCGCCAGTTGAATGCGCTGCGATTCACCACCGCTCAACGTGGAACTCAGTCGATCGAGCGTCAGGTATTCAAGTCCCACCTGCTCGAGAAAGTGCACACGCTGCCGCACCTCTTCGAGGATCTTTCCGGCGATCTCGGTCTGTGCCGGAGTAAGCGTCAGCGTGTCGAAGAAATCTTCAGCCGCTGTGATCGTCAGCGAGCTGACCTCGCAGATGTTTCGGCCTTCCAGCAACACGGCGCGAGCTTCAGCGCGCAGCCGCTGGCCTCGGCAGTCGGGGCAGGTCGCGTAGCCGCGATACTTCGACAGGAAGACACGCACATGCAGCTTGTACTTCTTGCGTTCGAGCTCGGCAAAGAAGCCGCGAATGCCGGGCCAGCTGCCTTGTCCGTCTTCGATAAAGCGCTGCTGCGCCTCTGTCAGGTCATACCAGGGAACATCGATTGGAACCCCGGCAGTCTTTGCCGCACGCTTCATCTCTCCGTGGAGCGCGCGATACTTCGGCTTGGTCCATGGATCGACGGCGCCCTGATCGAGCGTCTTCGACTTGTCGGGAATGATGAGGCCTGGGTCGAAGTCGATGGTGTTGCCAAAACCCTGGCAGCGCGGGCAAGCGCCAAACGGATTGTTGAAGCTGAACAGCCTCGGCTCCGGTTCGCGATAGGCGCGATGACAGGTGGAGCACTCAAACGCGGCTGAAAACCGCAGAGATTCAGCTCGTTCGGATTCCTCTCGTGGAACCGTCCGAAAGACGATCTCGCCTGCCTCGCGATAGCCGGTCTCGATCGCGTCGACCAGACGGCTGCGTATATCGCTGGAGAGCGCAAGCCTGTCCGTGAGGACGTAGATAGGCCGCGTCTCGGGTGCTGCAAAGTCGAGTTCGAGCAAGGACTCGGGGGTAGAAAACTCAACGATACGGCCCGCATCGTTACCCTCTGCCGAAGCCTGCCACAGCCTGTTGTAACCGCGCCGGCGAAGCTCGCCCAGCCGCTCCTTGATCGCGTCGGTCACATTGACCGCAACAGGCGCGGCTTCTTTCTTCGCTTTGGCGCTTTGCTTGGGAGCCTTCTTCGCGGGCGCGGCAACAACCGCTTCGGCATCCACGGACGGTCCCTGCATCGGCTCAAATTTGATCTCGCGCCGCACGACAGGGAAGAGGGCATAGACGCGCGTACCCTCGGGTTGTGCGAGCACTCGGGCCACGATCTCATCGACGGTGTCGTGGCGAACGATACCGCCGCAGTGCAGGCAGGTTACTGTTCCACAGCGGGCGTAGAGCAGGCGCAGATAGTCGTAGATCTCGGTGGCAGTCGCAACGGTCGAACGCGGATTGCGCGTCTGGTTCTTCTGCTTGATTGCAATCGCCGGCGCGAGGCCATCCATGTGATCGACATCGGGCTTCTCGATGCGCTCCAGAAACTGCCGCGCGTACGCCGACAGGCTCTCGACATAGCGGCGCTGGCCTTCGGCATACACCGTGTCGAACGCGAGCGAAGATTTCCCCGAACCTGAAACGCCACTGACCACCGTCAGTGAGTTGTGCGGTATATCGACATCTATGCTCTTCAGATTGTGTGTTCGCGCGCCGCGAATCACGATCTTGTCGTTGACTGTTGGTGTTGCCATAGATCAGTTTGCCTTCTGCGGTCGCAAGATCTCAAGCAGCAACAGGCACGCGCCTACCACGATCGCTGAATCGGCCACATTGAAATCTGGCCAGTGATAGTGAACGATGCGGACCTCGAGAAAATCCACAACGTGAGCGTAACGAATACGGTCGTAGAGGTTCCCGGTGGCACCACCGAGGATTAGCGCCAACGCAAACGCCGTAAGGGTAAAGGCACGTCCCATGCGCCACAAAAGCACGATGACAACCAGGATCGCGAGAACAGAAAAACCGACGAGCATGTTCCGCACCAACAGCGGAGACTTGATGCTTTCAAACAGGCTGAAAGCCGCGCCCGTATTCAACACATGCGTCAACCGAAAGACCCTAGGGATAACCACGATCGCATGGCCTGCCTTGATATGCGCCACGATCCAGAGCTTTGACAAGCGATCGAGAACAATCACAATCGCCGCAATCACAAACATCAGCCAGCGCCAATCGCGCCCTGCACTACGAGCCGCCATTACGCTGCCTCTTCTTTCATGGGTGGAAATCCAATTGCTTCAAGCGCTTCAGCACAGCGCGTGCATACCGCAGGCCAGCGGGCATCGGCACCCACATCGGGAACCACACGCCAGCAGCGGCCACACTTGCTGCCTTCGGCAACGGTGGCGCGTATCAGAAATGCGGAGCTCTCGTTCGTCGCTCCCACAACCTGCACGCTCGCCTGCGAAACATTGAAGAACTCTGCCAAAGCCGTCTCGTATTTCACCAGCAGTGCAGCGTCCGCGGAGCCCTCTGTCGCAATCACCTGTATGCTCGCCTCGAGCGACTTGCCGATAGTCTTCGACAGTCTTAAAGCTTCGAGTTCGATCATCACGGTCGAGCGAATGGCCAGCAGCCGCTCCCAATCGTCTTCCAGACCGGAGACGGTGCCAGGAACAATCTCCTGCATGGCAGGGAACAGCGCCAGATGAACACTGGCCGCACGATCCTCGACCTTCGGCAGATGCTCCCAGACCTCATCGGCGGTAAATGAAAGGATTGGCGCGATGAGCCGCGTCAAAGCTTCAGCGATACGCCACTGGGCAGTCTGCGCACTCCGTCGCGCAGGGCTGTTCGGCGCCAGCGTATATAGCCGGTCTTTGATCACATCCAGATAAAGCGCACTCAGGTCGGTATTGATGAACTCATTCAGTGCCTGATACGCCCGATGGAATTCAAAGTCGTCATAGGCATTGCGGATCTTCGCGTCGAGTTCCGCTGTGCGTGCCAGGATGTACTGGTCGAGCGGCTGCAGCGCTGCCCACTCCACCGCGTCCTTCGCAGGCTCGAAGTCGGACAGGTTGGAAAGCAGGAAGCGCAGCGTGTTGCGCAGCTTGCGATAGTTCTCGCTTACGCGCTGCATGATGTTTTCGCTGGCGACTACGTCTTCGCGGAAGTCGACGCTCGCGACCCACAGACGAATGATCTCGCCACCGAGCCGCTTGGCCACATCTACCGGATCGACGCCGTTGCCCAGAGACTTCGAGAGAGCACTTCCGTCTTCCCCGAGCGTCCAGCCAATGGTGGTGGCCCTGCGGAAAGGCGACATGTCGCGCAGCCCTACAGCGTTGAGAAGGGACGACTGGAACCATCCGCGGTGCTGGTCTCCGCCTTCAGCGTAGAGGTCGCATGGAAACGCCAGCTCAGGCTCATGTTCGAGCACTGCCTTCCAGCTCGAGCCGCTCTCGAACCACACATCGAGAATGTCCATCTCCTTGCGGAACTGCATGATCGCATTGCAGTTCCGGCAAGTCGTTCCAACCGGGAGCAACTGGTCGACCGAGCGTGTATACCAGGCATCGGCGCCTTCGCGTGTAAATACCTTGACCACGCTCGCGTTGATCTTTGGGTCATTCAGCGGCTCGTGGCATTTTTCGCACAGAAACACGGCGATGGGCACGCCCCAAATGCGTTGCCGCGAGATGCACCAGTCGGGCCGTGTCGCGATCATGTTGGAGATACGCTCTTCGCCCCATGCCGGGTCCCACGTGACGCGCTTGACCTCTTCCAGCGTGCGTTCACGGAACGTCGTGCCTTCTCCTGGCGAGAGTACGGGCGTCTCCATGCGGATGAACCACTGCTCCGTAGCGCGGAAGATCAGCGGGTTGTGGCAACGCCAGCAGTGCGGATACTTGTGCTCCAGGTTGTGACGGCCCATCAGCGCGTTCTTTGTCGCCAGCAACTCGATGATAGGAGCGTTGGCTTTATGCACATACAGGCCGTCGTACTCCGGCAAACCGTTGCGCAGTTTGCCCTGGGCATCGACATCGCAGGTCAACCGCAGATCGTAACGCTGGCCTGTGGCGAAATCATCCGGCCCATGCGCTGGAGCGGTATGCACCGCACCCGTTCCTTGCTCGATGGTGACATAGTCCGCGTTGACCCCAAGAATCTCGCGATCAAGAAAGGGATGCGCGAAGGTCACACGGTCGAGCTTCGATCCGGGGAAGCTGGCAATCTCAACCGCCGCCTTCAGGTCGCCGATGAGGTTGCAGGCCTCGCGGACCTGCTGAACCAGCTCCTTGGCGACGATATATACAACAGCACCATCTTCGAGAGCGACGTACTCAATCTCAGGATTGAACGCGACTGCCATGGACGCAGGCATCGTCCACGGTGTCGTCGTCCAGATGATGGTGTAAACCTCTTTGCCCGCAAGCCGAGAATCGATCTTTTCCGGATCACTCGTCAGCTTGTAGCGCACATAGATGCTGGGCGAGGTGTGCATCTCGTACTCCACCTCAGCCTCAGCCAGCGCCGTGTGGTCGTGCGAACACCAGTAGACCGGCTTCAGCCCTTTGTAGACGAAACCTTTTTCGTAAAATCCGTAGAATGTCTCAAGGATGCTGGCTTCATAGGGGAAGTCCATGGTGGCATAGGGTTTATCCCAACGCCCGAAGACGCCCAGCCGCTTGAACTGCGAGCGCTGCAGGTCGATAAACTTCGCCGCATACTCGCGGCAGGCCCTGCGGACCGTTACGGCATCCATCTGCAGCTTCTTGCCGCCCAGCTTCTCGTCAACCTTGATCTCGATCGGCAGGCCGTGGCAGTCCCAGCCGGGAACATACGGAGCATCGAAGCCCGCCATCGTCTTGGTCTTTACGACGAAGTCTTTGATGCACTTATTGAGCGCATGGCCCAGGTGAATCGCACCATTGGCGTAGGGAGGGCCATCGTGCAGGATGTACTTGGGCGACCCCTTACGGGCGGCCCGGATCTTCGCATACAGGTCACTGGCATCCCACTGTGCCAGCCGTGTTGGCTCATTCTGTGGCAGGTTCGCCTTCATGGCGAACTCTGTCTTGGGCAGGTTGAGCGTGCTCTTCAAGGTCTTCGCTTCAGGAACTTCCGGCATCCAGCTCTCCATCATTCGCGCATTCCGAGGCAACCACAGAACAGAACCGTGGAACCCAAGGCGCAAACCCTTATTGTAAAGTCAGAAGAGGGTGGTTATCTCAGACGAGACCTCTTGCCGTTACTTTGCGTCTAAAAGAGAGCACGAACGGGAACAGAGTTTGTAGAATGATTCCCGGAGCACAGAACACCTTTTCGGTGCGGTGTGGCTGACCGCAGTACAGCACGCTATCACTTCAGTTCTCGTTTGTTATCTATGGCCGATACCCACATCCTCCCCCCCGATGACCCACAACACGTTGCTGCGGCGTTTCGTCCAGCCGATGAAGAGCCGCATATTACCGGCGAGATTCAGGAAGAGGGTGTCTTTACCTCCCTCTGGTCCAGCTTTCGCGACGTGTTTTTCCCGGTCAAACTCCCTCCGCTGGTCTTGGAGTCCACGCCGATTGCCGTGCCGGACCCCATGGCGACCAAGCGCAGCCCAGCCTCGACCGCATTTGCGGTGGGCCTTCATGTGCTCGTTATCTTGTTGATTGTGTTCCTGATAGCACATCATGTTCAGGTTGCGCAGCCGGTAAAAAAGACCATGGTGTTGACCGATGTGATCCCACCGCCTCCCCCTGTCGCGCCGAAACAGACCGCGATCGGTGGCGGTGGCGGGCAGCACGATCTCGCTCCGGTCACGCAGGGGCATCTGCCCAAGCTGGCTCAGCAGCAGATCGTTCCTCCCAAAGCTCCGCCGACGATCGCTCCTAAACTTGCCATCGAACCGACCGTCGTCGTCCAGCCGGACCTGAAGATGGCCAACAACACGATGCCGAACATCGGCGCGCCCAACTCGTCCCTCAAGGGCTTCTCGATGGGGAACGGCAACGGCACAGGCATTGGTTCAGGCAACGGGAGTGGTATCGGACCTGGTTCCGGTGGCAATACCGGCGGCGGGGTGATGCATGTCGGCGGCGCAGTAAAGCCTCCCGTGCCGATCTTTACCCCCGATCCTGAGTTCTCGGAGGAGGCCCGCAAGGCCAAATTCTCCGGCAACGTCGAGGTCTATCTGTGGGTCGACGAGCAGGGAAACCCCTCGCATATCAAGGTCGCTCGTGGGGTAGGCATGGGATTGGATGAGAAAGCCGTCGAGGCTGTTCGCCAGTACAAGTTCAAACCCGCGATGCAGAATGGCAAACCCGTTAAGGTCGATCTCTATATCGAAGTAAACTTCCAGATCTTCTAAAGGCAGGAAACAGGAAGTAGGAAACAGCAAACAGCGCTGTTATTCCTACTTCCTGTTTGCTGTTTCCTGCTCTTTAATGCGCTGCCAGCGCGTCTGCTTCCGCAAAGGTCAGATTCGCAGCGGGACTGCCCGTCGCGGCTTTCCACTCCGTGAAGAGCGTGCCATAGCTTGCGGTTGAGCAGGATTCCGGGGCAACACCCAGTTGCTTCAGCATGGCGTCAATCCAGGCCGGCTCACCTTCCAGTTCGGCCCACACGCCAATTGGCGTTTCGTCGAGCACAAGATGCCCGCCGTTTTCAGCGACCCACTCGGTTCGGTACTTCTCATAACGAAACACCGGAACGAAGCCCAGTTGGGTGAAGATCTCTGCAAGCGCTTCGGCGTCTTCAACGATGCTCTCGGTTTCGATCCGCGTCTTGTAGCGTGCTCCCGCGTCGACATCCGTCGCCTGTCGTTTGTGCGTCACAGTGCTGCGTGTGCCGTACTGTCGTAGCCGCAGAAGCTGTTTGCTCGCGCGCAATCGGCGCTCTGGCGTGTCGTAGAGGGTATTGCTTTCGAAGGTGCGTTCTGTCTCGAGCCGAAAGCCTAGTTCGCTCGCCAGAGACCGGAACGTCCGCTCATCCGTCACAGGAAACTTCAGTTCGATTTCCGCACCGTGCATGCGGCAAGTATACGTTCGACAGACGCCTCTCTCCTCTTTTTTGCAACTGAGATAACTCTCCGCATGTCTTTTCCTGAGGAAAAACGGTGCGAATGCCCCGAGGCTCTGGATATACCTGGGAAAAGAACGGTATAGAGGAACTGCCTCAGGCCCGATACGATAACAAGAGCCCTCATGCCGACGACGCTTCATCTCGACGCGGGAAAACTCGAAGATATCTCTCGTGCCGCCGATCTCCTGCGTTCCGGCGGAACGGTCGCCTTCGCCACGGAGACGGTCTACGGCCTCGGCGCCAATGCGCTCTCCGAAACTGCTGTGGCAAAGATCTTCGAGGCCAAACAACGTCCTTCATGGGACCCGCTGATCGTGCACCTCGCGTCGCCAGCCGAGATCGGTTCCATCACCAGCGTAGAGGGGGAACTGAAGCGTCGCGTAGAGCTCCTTGCCGCGTCCTTCTGGCCCGGCCCGCTAACGCTCCTGCTGCCACGCAATATGTCCGTACCGAGCGTCGTCACCGCAGGCCGTCCGCTTGTAGGGGTTCGTGTTCCGTCACATCCTGCGGCCCTCGCCCTGCTGCGAGCCGTCGCGCTGCCGATTGCTGCGCCTAGTGCTAACACCTTTGGACACACCAGTCCCACCACCGCAGCCCATGTCCTCGCCGATCTTGCTGGCCGCATCGATGCTGTACTCGATGCCGGTCCCACGACGGTGGGCCTGGAATCTACCGTGCTCGATCCGGCTCAGACGCCGATGATGCTCTATCGTCCTGGCGCCGTTACGGCAGAACAGATCACTGCCGCTACCGGCGTAGCTGTCGAAGTCTTCCGCCCGTCAGAAGCATCTACAGGCCTGCCACAGGAATCGTTGCCATCTCCAGGCGTCGGCATCCGCCACTACGCCCCGCGAGCTCGTCTGGTGCTCGTCGAAGGCTCTGAGCAAGCACTGAATCAGTCGCTGCGCGACATGCTCGCCAAAGGGACAAAACAGATCGGCGTTCTTCTGCCCAGCGACTGGCATCTCGATGAGTTAGTTTTGGTTGAACCGTGGGCTGCTTGGAACGATCACGTCGCGCTGGCAGCGGCGCTCTTTGCCGGTTTACGCGCGCTCGATGATCGCGGCGTCAACCTCATTCTCTGCCCGATGCCGCCATCTGGCGGTCTCAATGACGCCATTCGCGATCGGCTTGAGAAAGCCGCCAGGCCGTCCTGAAGCTTACTTCATAACGCTTTTGCCAGCTGCAGCTTCGCTGGCTTTGTACATGTACTTGATGCCGGTTTTGTAGATCATTACCCGCCGCCGTCCAGCCTTTAACTTCACAACACACTTGTCATACCACTCGATGACACCGTTGATCTCTTCGCCGTCTTCGAGCACCACAGTCATCTCTGTGTGCTGCTGTACCTGTTTCTGAAAGTAGAAGACCTCAGCATGTGAACTCTCTGGAACGGTGTGGGTCTCAGACATCGCGTGGGTCAACGGATCATCGTTGTGCAACGTATCGCGCCGGCGGTCGCTGGCGGGTAGATGGGGTCGAACCAGCTTGCGTGTTCCATTGAAGGCATTTGCATCAGCCTTGCGTGCGATCTCGGTCAATTCGTTCAACATCCTCTCCGCTCCAAGGCCTTCCGCCGCCTGAAGAGGCGTGAGGAGGCATATCTCATGTACGGCTGATGACCGTCCAAAATAACGTTGTAGTGCAAGCGTTGCAAAAGAGACGCTCTGCGACAGCGATTGGTTGCTAGAAAACTGCACAGGCGATGCAGAACCGTTCTATTACCGGGCAGCGGTTCCAAGTTCTGCTGCAAACGCATCCAGGCTCAGGCTTCGCAGCAGATTTCGCCGCAGTCCGCTCTGCACCGCATCCAGGCCTCGAACAGCCGCTTCAAGCCATGCAAAATCAACGCTCTCGGCGAACTGCCGCAATTCTTTGTCGATATCTGCATTTCGCACCCGATCGGGAGCGCCACCCTGCAACAGCAGGATGTCCTCCAGTACGCTCGCCAATGCCCGCAAAAGCGCTGTCGTCTTCGCCTGTCCCTCAGCCCCAGCGCGGTAGGTCTCGGTCATACGGAACAGTACAGAATGATCTCCAGACTGCATGGCACTGCGCAGGATTACCAGAGCATCCGCACGCGCAGTAACGTACTCGGCAAGATTGAACCCCAGTGCGCGTCCAACCGCACCCTCGCTCAACCGCGCCAGCAACGCACGCTCCGTCTTGTTGCTCTCTGGCCGAAGCCGCGTCAGCAGAGCTTCGATCTCTTCCGACGGAAGCGCTCCCAGCCGCACAACAGCGCAGCGTGACCGGATCGTCGGGAGCAACTCGCCAAGATTCTCCGCCAGAATCAGAATGTGTACATAGGTCGGCGGCTCTTCCAGAACCTTCAGCAGGGAATTCGCCGCCTCCTTCATGAACGCAGCTGAAGTGATGACAAAGACCTTCGCCGGAGCCTCGGAAGGTGTGCGCTGGGAGCGCCCGATCAGCGTTCTTACTTGTCCCAGCTTGATGAGCAACTGCGGTGGATCCGGCGGCAGAATCAATACATCCGGATGCGTCTGCACGAGTACACGCGTGTCTTTTTTGTCGGTCTCGCGCATCTCTTCGCGCGCAGCAACCGCCTCTTCGACCTTCGTCTCAAGCTCCGCGCTCTCCGCGATGCGGGTGCAGTTCCGGCAGATACTGCAGAAGCTTGCCAACGAACGGCCATCGGCTGCAATCTCACGAGGCTGTCGCTCGCACTGCAGCGCCATCGTCAGCATGAGTGCAAGGGTGTATTTGCCCGCTCCGCGCGGTCCGGCCACAATCATCGAGTGCGGCAGCCGCCCGGCTGCAATCGCCGCACGCAGGCTTTCGACCGTCGATGGATTGCCGAGAAACTCCGCGAAGCTGGAAGGAAGTGCCATCTCCTCAGCCTATCGCACCCGGCTCATGGGGTCTTGCTCACCCCGTGGAAACCGCGCGCGCGGGATCATCATCATGGGAAATTTGGGCCGCAACGTGATCTTTGCCTGGGCCACAACGGGATAGCGCGGTACAAACTCCAGTCGCCACTTTTGCGCAATGGTCGCTAGAGAAAATACTCCCTCCATCCACGCAAAGCTTTCTCCGATGCATTGCCGCCGACCGCCACCAAACGGAAAATAGACGAATCGTGGCCGTTCCGCCTTCGCTTCCGGGGTATGACGTTCAGGCCGAAATGCTTCCGGTTCCTCCCAAAACTCAGCAGAGCGGTGCAGGACATACTGGCTGAAGAAAAAATGCGCTCCCGGAGGAATCCTGTACTCGCCAAGTTCAACAGCCTTCGTCGATCTTCGTCCCATCGCCCAGGCAGGCGGGTAGAGTCGCATGGACTCCGCAAAGACCATCTCCGTAAAGCGCAGGTTGGGGTAATCCTGCAGCGTTGCAGCGCGGCCGCCAAGTACCTCATCGACCTCTGCCTCCATGCGAGCGGCGGCGTCGGGATTCTGGCTCAGCAGATACCAGGTCCAACTCAACGCATTGGCAACGGTTTCATATCCGGCAAGAAAGATCGTCAGCGTCTCATCCCGGAGTTGCTTATCGCTCATCCCGTCGGGATCGCCTTCAGCAGCCGCCTCGTCCCGCGCAGCTACCAGCTCCGAAAGCAGATCGCCTCGGCTTTCCAGCTCTTCTCGCGACAACGCTCTGCGACTGGCGATCATTCGCTCAACGATCACATCCAACCGTGCCCTGGAGCGGCGAAACTTCATGACACCTGGAATCGGCCAGTGCAGTACGCTCTCTAGTTTTGGAAAGGCAACAAGGTAGTTGTAGAGTCCCATGATCGTATTGACCTCGTCGGCTACGGACAGGACCTCTGGCGTTACCTCTGTATCGAACAGAGTCCGCGCCACGATACGCAGGCTGAGCTGCATCATCGCATCGGCAACGTCGAACTCCACGTCTTTCGTCCACGCTTCACGCGTAGCAGCCGCGCTGGCGGTAATTTGTTCGGCATAGCCTGCAATGCGTTGACGATGAAAGGCCGGCGCTGCTATTCGCCGCTGTCGCATATGGATCGGATCGTCGGATGTGATCAGTCCTTCACCCAGCAGAATCTTCATCCGCTGCAGCGTTCGTTCCTTGATGAAGCTGCCCGCCTGGTTGATGAGGATCTCCTGAATCCAGGCAGGATCATTCACAAAGACGATCAAGGTTCCCATAAACCGGTAGTGCGCGATCGGTCCGAAGGTCTTGTGCAAGTGCTCGAACAGAGGAATGGGCTCGCCAAAACTAACCCAGGCTCGCCGCATATAGAAGGGAAGCACCTTGCGCAGGCCGGGGGGCAGACGCCAACCGCCCACCTCCTTCGCCTGAACGTAGTCACCCTTTTCAGACATTAATCTGCCATGCGTTCGTGAACGATTGTAAGGATGCGTTCTGCGATAGCTTCAATGCTGGCCTCGTCTTCAATCGCAACCACTCGTGTCGAGTCTCGCCGTGCAATCTCGCGGTACTGCTCATAGACTCGCCCATAAAATTCGTCGCCTTCGCGTTCGAAGCGACTTTCATCTGTGCCGCGAGTTTTGGTATGGCGTTCATTGCGGCGTCTCGCCCGGATCAAGGAGCCTTCCAGTGGCGGCAGCAGAAGAATCGTCAGGCCAGGCTGGAAACCATTGCAGACCGCTGCGTGCATCGCCCGCACTCGCTCGCTTCCCAGGCCTCGGCCTGCGCCTTGATAGGCCTCGGAAGAGTCCGTATAGCGGTCGCAGAGAACGACTGCGCCTTCCGCCAGCGCAGGATGAATTACATGCTCGAGCGATTGCGCGCGATCGGCGAACATCAGCGCCATCTCGGCTGCCGGAGCAATCCCGCCTAGCTCGGCTTCCGTGCGCGAGTCCAGCAGGACGCCGCGGATGCGGTCGCCCAGGGGCGTTCCACCCGGCTGACGCAATGTAACGATGCGCAAACCCTCTGCCTCTAGTGCTGTTGCTAAACGACGTAGCTGAGTCGTTTTTCCCGACCCATCAAGACCCTCGAACGTAATGAAAAAACCTCGGCTCACGAAGCTGAGTCTACTGCACGAGGTGGCCTACCGCACTGGATGGATATTCACATCCCAGCTAGCGCTGCTGGAAGTCAGGGTCACGAGCAGGCGACCCTCTGCGCCCTCCTGCAGCGACGGTCCGGCAACGGTATGGTCGTGATGCGTCGCATCCGTCCACAGCACCTTTGTGGAGCCACTGCCTAGCACTTTGAACCGGTAGTGAAAGTCCGCACCATCCGCCAACGATTGCGTCCCAAAGCTCGCGCTCGGATAGTCCACTTCGACCACCGAAACCGGCCCTCCGGTGGAGTTATGCACGGTGGCTTCTATGTAGGCTGAGTGGCATCCTGCAAGGAGCAGCAGAGAGGACGCGACGAAGGTCAGGCCCAGAAACCGATGGCCGAAGAGAGTTGCTGACTTCATCCTGCAAGCCTATCAGCGCTCGCGTAACTTCCGCAGCAGCTCCGGCAGGCGGTTCACTGCCGCAACGGTACGAAGCCATGCCCGGTTGTCCATCGCTGGGTATCCGCTCACAACAGCTCCCGGTGCAACATCCGAGGGGATTCCGCTCTGAGCCGTTGCAATGGCGCCATCGCCTACCGTCAGATGCCCGGCAACGCCCACCTGGCCTGCAAGGATGACGTTTTTGCCCACCGTCGTTGATCCCGCCAGACCTACCTGCGAGCAGAGCAGGGTATTTTCTCCCACGGTCGAACCATGGCCAACCTGCACCAGGTTGTCGACCTTCGCTCCGCGTGCAATTCGTGTCTCACCGATGGAGGCGCGGTCGATGCAGGCATTGGCCTGTACCTCGACGGCGTCTTCCAGTACGGCAGGTCCCGACTGCACAATCTTGACCCAGCGCCGGGTCGAATCCTTCGCGAACCCGAATCCATCAGCCCCGATGATCGCGCCGTTCTGGAGCACAACGTCGTCGCCTAACCGGCAGCCCTCGCGAACGACTGCATGCGCGTGCGCAAAGAACCGGTCTCCAATCGTTACGCCCGGATAGAGCACGACGTGGGGAAGCACTACAGCATCATCGCCCACGACGCAGCTGGCCGAGATCACGACGTAAGCACCGACATGCGCTCCAGAGCCAATCCTGGCGCTGGGATCGATTACGGCTGTCGGATGAATGCCCGGCGCATATACCGGCGGCTGATAGAACACTTCAATGGCCCGGGCAAAGGCCAGATAGGGGTTTTTGACCCGCAGAGTGGGCACGCCGATAGCCGCGAACTCGGGTTCCACGATGACTGCCGCAGCTCGGGTCGAGCGGGCCAATCCCGCATACTTCGGATTGGCGACAAAGGTCACGTGGCTAGAGCTGGCGTCTTCTATGCCTGCTACGCCCGTGATCTCCACGTCACCCAGCGTTTCCTGCCCATCGCCCGTTACTAGTTCCGCACCAAGGCGCTCTGCCAAGTCCTTCAGCTTCATGCTCGCGATTGTATCGAAGGTGGGACGGCTCTACTCGTCGAAGAGTTGGGTCTGGATGGTGGCCGAAGCGCGCTGTATGGTCTTCTGTTTGGGCGTGGAGCCGATAAAACCCAGCACCTGAACGGAAACGAGTGCTGCACGCGGAACGAAGATGCGCTGCGTGTTCGATCTGGCATCGGGAGGTGAAATGGAGAGCCCGCGGTCGTCCAGAAGGGACTCGATAAACCCGAGATCGAAGTTCGCTAAGCCTTCAAGGACATCGTTATCTCGAAATCCGAGCTTTAACCAGAGGCCATCGCTACGGGGTCTGCTCAGAAAGCTGCGGCGTCCAATCTGCTCAGGATCGACTGCCTGATCGAGATTGAAGTCCTTCACGTACGCGATGGTTTTGATCTGGGTTAGAAGAAGAGGGATGACACGACCGGCAGGGTCGAGGACCTCGACCGTCTCGCCTGCAACAAAACCGCTCTGCGGCAGATATCCCCAGGTGAGCGAGCCATCAAACTGACGAACCACGGTTTTCTTCTGCGCGATTGCCATAGGCGGTATTGCTGGTTGGTCGGATTGTCGCATAAGCGCTGCAAACGGACAAAAACGTGGCGTCTTCCAGCAGCGCTAATAGCTGATCGACGTGAAAGGAGGATGACCCGTTTACGAAACGTTGCAAAAGTAGTGCAAAAAACTGGTAAAAGTAATATTGCTCGTGTACAATCTAGCTTTGCGTCGAGCCTCCGGGGCTCTCCAAATAGTTGATTCGCCGCAAGTTACACCACGGTTCAGAAGCGCCTCAGAACCGTCCGGAGCGAGAGCACAAACCGATGGCTGACTACATCTATCTGCTGCAAACCCGATTGACAGGCGCACAACGACAAGCACTGACAAAGGTACGTGACGCCGCGCGTGCGCATGGCATGACCGTCTTTCTCGTTGGAGGGGCCGTTCGCGACCTCACCAGCGGTTCACCGATCCGCGATCTTGATGTCACGGTTCAAGGAAATGCGCTAAAGCTAAGAAAAGACTTGCAGCATGCTGGCGGTACGCTAGTCGGCGAGTCCGACCTGATGCAGGCCCTTTACTTCACGTTTCCGGGGGGTATCCGTATTGAGGTCGGTTCGACTCTGTCCGTCTCCTTCCCGAAGCCAGGCAAGCCGGTGGTTAGGCCAGCCACCATTCTTGACGACCTGCGCCGCCGCGACTTTACCGCGAATGCCATGGCCATCTCACTGAATGAGGGGTCTTACGGTCTGTTGATGGATCCGCTCAACGGCGTCGCCGACATCGATAACCGCGAGTTGCGGCTGGTATCCAACTACGGATTTATCGAAGACCCGGCCCGCATGATCCGGGCAGCCCGATTTGGCGCACGTCTGGGCTGGCACATGGAAGAGAAGACCCAGCAGCGTTACGACACGGGCAAGACCGAAGGCTATATCTCTGCCTTGGGCGACACCGAGCGCGGTTATGAGACGGAGGAGATCTTTCACGAAGAGGACCCGCTCCGCGTGCTGCGCCGTTTGGAATCTGAGGGTTGGAACAAATTCCTGTTCCCGGCATGGACCTCGGCAAAGGCCAATGAGGCTGAACTGAACCGCCTCCGCGATACCGTCGGCCAGCTCGAGTCGATGGGCATCCATCCTGATCCCTCGGCTGCATACTTCCCGTTGTTGACCGCAAAGCTTGCGCCCAAGGAAGTCGATGCTCTCAAAAAGAGCTTCGCGCGGCCGGGATTCGTCGAGCAGATCGCGGCGCTTGATGGGGAGACGAAGACTTTTGCCGCGCAGTTTACGAGCAAGGCTGCAGCTGCTCCGTCCGACGCCTGGAAGATGCTGCTATCTGCGGTGCCCGAACAGGTGCTGTGGCTGGCTCACACTGCCAAGGGTTCTTCGGTCCAGGCACGCTTCAAGGCTTTCTTTGAAGAATGGCCGCAAGCTCGTCAGCGCATTCCTTATCAGCTGATGCAGGAGATGCGCATTACTCCCGACCTGCCGGGCTACAATGACCTACTCGAGGAGCTCTTCTTTGCCATCATGGATGGCAAGCTCGACACCCCTGAGACGGCGAAGGCCTATCTGGAGCCGTTCTCTCCTCCAGCACCTCCGCCGCCGGTACATGTGCGCCGCCGCGCGGTAAAGCGCGAGACGAAGCCACCCAAGTCGCGCAGCAAGAAGGCGGCAGTCAGCTCGGATGATTCCGTCGATACAGAAGCTGAGACCACAGCCGTCGCTACAAAAGACTCGGCGGCTGTTCCGGCAAAGGGAAAGCCCCTGGCTCCGAAAGTCGAAGCTCCGAAGGCTGCAGCTGCCAAGGCTCCGAGCAAAGCTCCGGCGAAGAAGGTTGAAGCTAAAGCTGTCGTCGCTAAAAAAGCTGTCTCGAAGTCCGTTCCTGCTAAGAAAGCGGTCAAGACGGCTTCGAAGCCGGCCGCCAAGACCTCCAAGCCCAAACCGAAGGCCGTGAAAGCTCCTGCTAAGAAGGTGGTCAAAGCTCCAGTAAAGAAGGTCGCGCCGAAGAAGGCAGCCCCCAAGCCAAAAGCCAAGACTCCTGTGAAAGCCAAGGTTCCGGTGCGGAAGGCTCCTGCTAAGGCTGCGAAGAAAAAGTCTCGGCGCTAAACGAGTAGCTATCAAGGGAAAGACCGACAGGAGAATGCCTGCGGACATTTTTGTCTGCTGATCTCCGCTGCACCGATCCCGAGGCAGTGTCTATGCTGCCGAGTCCTGTACGTCCTCCAATAGTTTTTTCCCCTCCACCACCGCATTCAGCAAAATACGTGACGTAGCCTCCAGATGGGTTGTGAGCAGCTGCACCGCGAGTGCCGCATCGCGCGCAAGTGTCGCGGCTACGATGGCCCGGTGTTCCTCGTTTACGTTGCGTCCTGTGATCGCGAACGGTACAGATAGCCGCCGGTAGCGTTCGCTCTGCGCGTAGAGAAGAGTGTGCAGATGAAGCAGCCAATGGCTATCGCACCCCTGCACGAGAGCGAGATGAAACGCGGCATGTGCTTCAGCCCAGTCTTCGTTGGAGCGCGCAGGATCATCGGGAACTCGTTCGGGCGTCCGCTCCAGCCGGTGTGCTGCTGCGACCAGTTGAGTCTCCCAGTCCACATCGCCGTAGGAGATGGCGCGCGTGAGACAGAGGCTGTCGACCTCAATGCGCACCATCGTCAGATCCACGAGATCAGACGCCGAGATGGGGGCTGCACGAAAGCCCCGCTGTGGTTCGGCTACCACCAGGCCTTCGGAAGTAAGGCGTGACAAAGCCTCGCGAATGGCTCCCAGGCTCACTGAAAACCGCTCGCAGAGCTCGTTGATCTTCAACTTTTTCCCTGGCAGAATGCGGCAAGCGAGCAGATCGGCGCGCAAGCCCTCATAGGCTCCCTGGGTCATGTTCGCGGACAACCCTTTGCTCATCAGTGCTTTTCCAATCCCAAGCTGCCCAGCTTTCAAATACTCACCCTGCTAGGATACCCGCAATGCCTATAAAATATATTATCCGTTGACAAATATAAATTACTAAGCGATGTTGGAGGGAGCGGGGACATCGACGCCAACTCGATCACCTCCACCCCGCTGCCAAACAAAGAAAGGCGACACTCATGAGATTTGCTGCATTCAGCAGCGGAGAACAGGAAGGGCTGGCAGTTGCAGCTCCGAATGGAGACTTCCACGGCTTGTTGAGCGGAGACCCAGGTTTCCCAGGATCTCTGGATATTCTTGTCCGGAAGGGCAGCCACGCTCTCGATGAGGCAGCGGCTGTACTGGAGAAGGGACCTGTCGTCGATCTCGATCGGGTTACGCTAAACCCGCCACTGTCGGCTCCTGGAAAGATCATCTGCGTAGGACTTAACTACGTCGATCATTCGATTGAGAGCGGCTTCGTCGTTCCGGACTATCCCACCATCTTCACGCGTTTTACGTCCAGCCTGATCGGAGCCGGTGCATCGATCATTCGTCCCACCGTCTCGACCCAGCTGGATTATGAAGGGGAGATGGTTGCCGTCATCGGCGTTGGCGGACGACACATTGCCGAGCAGGATGCGCTGAACCATGTCATTGGCTATTCCATCTTCAACGATGCCTCCGTTCGCGACTTTCAGAAAAAATCTCCGCAATGGACCATCGGAAAGAATTTCGACGATACCGGCGCGTTCGGCCCGTATCTGGTAACAGCCGATGAGCTTTCGCCCGGCGCGAAAGGATTGAGCCTCCAGACTCGCCTCAACGGTGTCGTCGTCCAGAATGGCTCGACGGATGACATGGTGTTCAGCGTGGCGCGGCTGATCTCGATTCTGAGCGAGGCGATCACACTCTCTCCCGGTGACATCCTTGTGACAGGCACCCCGTCCGGTGTTGGCGCAGCGAGAAAACCACCGCTGTTCATGAAGCATGGCGACGTGTGCGAGGTTGAGATCGAAGGAATCGGCATACTGCGCAATAAAATCGAAGACGAATGGTCCCCCCGCAGCGAAGCCAGCGCTGCATAAACGCCAACCACCTAGTCAAGGGGCACTATGTCGGTTAGTGAAACGGTATCTACCCTACAAGTCGGTGACGAGACGCGGCTCAGGCGCAATACTCTTTCCCTGAGCCACATCGTGGCAACCACCCTTGCCGGCATCGCGCCTGCGATGAGCTTCTTCTTCGGCTTTGCGGTGATCGTGCAAGGAGCCGGACTTGCAGCGCCGCTGACTATCCTTACCGCTATGGTGGGGATTCTGTTTCTAACCAACACCATCGCGCAGTTCTCCCAATTCATCCCCTCCGCGGGATCGTTCGTCACCTTTACCGGGAAGGCGTTTGGTCCTTCGATTGGCGCTGCTGTCTCGGTGTTCGTCATATTCGGCTATATCGTAGCCGCATCGACGATCGTCTCCGTTGCCGGCGTCTGGATCTCCGAGACGCTGAGGCTCTTTCTTCACCTATCGGTCAACTGGGCCATTCTTACCGTGTCTCTATCGGCTGCAACGGGTTGGTTGGTCATGCGGGGCATTGGTCTCTCAACGCGCTGGTCCGGCATTTTTTTCTACTTCGAGGCTGGCCTTCTGGTCTTGGGGAGCGTGCTTATGATGGTTGCCCATCCCCACTCCCTGACCTTCGCGCCCTTCAGGCTTTCAAGCCTGACCGGAGGTCTCGCGGGTCTTGGAGCGGGATTCCCGCTGGCCATCTATCTCTTCATCGGTTGGGAGAACTCTGCCTCCCTCGCGGAAGAGACGGAGAACCCACGTCGCAACATTCCGCGGGCCTTGGTTACCGGTACATTGTCGATCGGCCTGTTTTATATCTTCCTCGCCTATGCAACAGCGGTCGGATTCAAAATGGATGCGCATGCCCTTGGCGCCTCGCAACTGCCCTTTATTGATGGGCTAAAAACGTCCGCGCCGGCCTTGCTGGCAGTGGCCTATCTCGCTGGTGTCACCAGTATTCTGGGTTCACTGATTGGCCTTGTGAACTCCCAGGCGCGTATTCTTTTCAACTCCGGCCGCGAAGGCCTGCTGCCAGAGTTTCTTGGCAAGATTCATCCGCGGCATCAGACGCCACATAGTGCGATGTGGGTGTTCCTCATCCTCGCTGTTGCTCTTATTCTCGGCTTTGGCTTATTGGGCGGAGTCGCACCCATGGAATATTTCGGCTTCGCCGGCACGCTCGGCATGATCCCGGTCATCCTCACCTACATGCTCACCAACCTCGCGCTTCCGGTCTACATCGTGCGGTATCGCCGGAGCGAACTCAATGTTGTTCGCCATATCGTTATGCCGATCGTCGGTACGCTGGTCATGTTGTTTCCGCTCTGGGGCTTTGTCCAGCCCGGCCAGGCGTGGCCTTTCAATGTCTTGCCCTGGATCGTATTGGGAGTTCTCGCGCTCTCCCTCATCTATGGCCTGGTGATCGCACGGCTATCACCGGGCCTCGCACATCGTATCGGCGCTTATGTCGCAGATCAGTAACGTCAATCATCACAGTCGCAGGAGGTACATAGTATGAATCGAGTTCTTTTTCGCGGTGCCAGTGTATGGGATGGGAGCGGCGCTCCCGCATTTCTGGCAGACGTCCTTGTTGAAGGTTCCAGGATCAAGACCATCGCCCGCGCGCCTGAGCGGCTTGCCACAGATGGCGCTACCGTGATCGAAGCTCGCGGCAGAACGCTGATGCCAGGCCTCGTCGAAGGCCATGCGCACATCTCATTCGGCGGCGCTGTGAATGATTCCGATCTGGGGAACATCCCGCCGGAAGAGCATATGCTGCTGACGGCACGGAATGCGAAGACCCTGCTGGACCATGGCTTTACCAGCGCCTATAGCGCGGCTACCTCAAAGCTGCGGCTTGATGTCGTCATCCGCAATGCCGTCAATGCGGGAGAGTTTCCTGGCCCACGCATCCGCGCGGGAAGCCCGGAGATCACCGTCACCGGAGGCTTAGGCGACGAACGCAAAGCGCATATGTACTACGAAAGCTTTGGCATGATCGCCGACGGCGTCGAAGACATCAAGAAGGTCGTTCGCCTGTGTTGTCGTGAGGGAGTAGACAACATCAAGGTGAACATCTCAGGGGACGATCTCAGTCCAGCAGCGCATGGCGGCCTTACCGTGATGCGCGAAGACGAGATACAAATGGCCGTCGATGTGGCACGCGACTTCGGCAAGAAGGTGAACTGCCATGCGCGGTCGGCGGAATCCGTGAAGCGTGCCGTTCGCTGCGGCGTGGACGTGATCTATCACTGCGAGTCGGCGGACAAGGAAGCGATCGACCTGTTGGAGTCTGCGAAGGATAGGATCTTCGTGGGACCGGCGATAGGGATTATCTACAGCACGCTCTATGAGGGCGAGAAGTTCGGCTTCCACCGCGACTCCGAAGTTGGCCGGCAGATGCAGCGCGTAATCGACACCACGGCGGAAGTTTATACGGAACTCCGCAAGCGGGGAGTGCGCATTCTCATCGGAGGCGACTATGGATTCGCGCAGTCACCGCAGGGCGACAATGCGCGAGACCTCAAGCATTTCGTCGATCTGCTCGGCTTCTCCCCCAACGAAGCTCTGCAGTGCGGCACGCGCATCGGTGGGCAGGTAATGGGCCTGGGCAAAGAGCTCGGTGAGGTGAAGGAAGGCTATATCGCCGATCTGCTTCTGCTCGATGGCGACCCGCTAAAGGATATCGATCTTGTGGTGCATACAAAAAACCTCCACGTGATCATGAAGGAAGGATCACTCTACAAGAACGACTCCGCTACAGCCGTCCTCGAGCATACGGTGGCAACCTCATAGCAGAAGAGCCGGTGGCCTTACCAAAAGCTTTGACCAATACGGATGCCCTCTCAGGAGTCTGGCGCATAGACAGACTTCTGAAGGGGCATCTTTTTTGCAGCAGCTTACAGTGCTAGCCATAGAGTGTTTGTGAGGTGGTCCTAGGGGGCACCACAACAAACGTCAAAAATCGTACGCTAACCCTTCGGTTGAACTGAGCACATCCCCGACAGTTGACAGCTGTAAGTCTACATATGTAGAGTTACAGTTATGAAGATACGCAAGTCACCACAGACGTTGATCGTCTTGAGTGGTTTTCTGGAAGATCCTCGGGGCTGGAAATACGGCTACGACATCAGCCGGAACACCGGATTGAAGTCCGGCACCTTATATCCCATCCTGATGCGATTGGCGGACCATGGACTATTGCAAACGAGCTGGGAGATGGCAGAGACTGGCAAACCTCCTCGTCATCTCTACAAGCTCACAGAAGACGGTTTGCGCTATGCGCAAGAGCAGATAATTTCTCAGGGTGCTCCTGGGCGTGATCTGGGGTACAACGAGGTAATAGCCTAATGACCATTCTTCGACGGCTGGCTGTGAACACGCTAAGAACTGTGGTCTGGCTATCTTCACCCGCTACGCAGAGCTGGGCGAAGGCAATGCTAGCCGAACTGGATTCCATTAGCAGTGAGTGGAAAGCGTTCTTTTGGGCAATCGGAAGTGTACGAGTGCTCTTTGTACGCCAGACGATTCGACCTGCAAGTCTTTCCGATATTCCTGCTGCGGCAAAGGTGCTTGCCGACAGAATGAATCAGAGAACTCGGTTAGGCTGCGTAATGGTTGTGGGGATGGCGCTCTTCTTCGGGAGGTTTTTCCTACATGCACCAAATGCTCTGCAGCAAACAGGGTGCGCTCTGCTCGTTGTCGCTATGCTCTACATGCTGTTTCAGCTTGTGACCGGGAGGCCGAAGCACATCGCACCGAATGCGGACCTGGCCGCTCAAACCAACCTTTACAGGTCCGAGCTAAAGCGCGAGCGTGACTTTCATCGCGGTCGTTCATTCTGGTCACGTCTAGCCGTCGTAATGCCTGGCTTTATCCTACTTTGCATCGGTGGCATGGTTGCTGACCCATCCGCAATTCGCAGCCAGACCATTCAGCTAGCGCTCTTTTTCTTCTTCGCCCTGCTCGCAATACCGAATAATTTGCGCTTTGCGAAACGGTATGCACATCAACTGCAGGAGCTAGAACACCTGGAACTGAAAGGCTAGCCACAGGAATACATCCCGGGTGTTGCGCAAACGATCATTTACGCAATGATCTCAGGGCAGGCTCAAAGCCCAACATTTCGAGTTGCAGGCGTGTCCAGGTTGGCCTCAACAAGGGCGAGGCGAGGGATGCGCTTGCCCGCGCGGTTTTCTTTAATCGCCAAGGCGACCTGCGCGACCGCAGCTTCGAGAACCAGCGCTATCGGGCGAGTGGACTCAATCTAATGGTCGCTGCCATCATCCTCTGGAACACGGTCTATCTGGAACGCGCTATTGCAGCCCTGAAAGGCCATGGGATTGCCATCGACGAGGCCCTGGCCCATCTCTCACCCATCGGCTGGGAGCACGTCCAACCTGATCGGTGACTACACCTGGCAGGCTACAGGACGGCTCAGGAAAGGTGCCTTCAGACCGTTGCGACCCTTTGCAGCCTCCAACGAGTGATCCGATTTCCTTAGCGTACGATTTTTGACGTTTGGTGTAGTGACCCCTCCTACAGCAATACAGTACACATGCCCTATTGTCAGTGGCGAAATCGCGGCGTTAACTTGTCAGGTCAAAGTAGGCGCTCCCAGTAATGCATCCTGAATTCTTTTGAGGGCTGCGAGCGCTTCGGACATTTTGAACCCGGAGAGACGATGCCGACCATGGGACACAACGCTTGTACCAGCTTCTTAAAAACCTTGTTTGCTGTAATCCTCTTCAGTCTGCTTCCAATGAAGCTGGCGCATGCTCAGGCTGCAACAGGAACTTTCCTTCCGAACAGCACTTTGTATCCTCGATTGGTGCGATTGGCGCATGGCTCTCCCGCTGTGAACGGTGAGATTGTGGCTAGCACCAACGGAAATATCTTCCTGAGTACGAACGGGGGAAGTAGTTTCAATTTCCTGGGAACTGTGCCCACGCAGAGCGGTAGCACGGAACGATGCTGCGGAACTCTATATGAGGTGCCGCAAACCGTGGGAAGCCTGCAGGCAGGAACGCTGCTGTATGCAGCCTCTTATTTTGCGGGCTCAACACCGGCAATTGAGGTGTACACCAGCACCGACCAGGGAAATAGCTGGGCCTATTCCTCTATGCCTGTTGAAGGCGGTGACTCTTCCCATGGATTGTGGGAGCCGCAGTTCGAGATTGCGGATGATGGTGCCCTGGCGATGTTCTGGTCCGACGAAACAGATAGCTGCTGCAGTCAGAAGCTGGCCCAGATTCGTACGTATAACGGTACCTCGTGGCAAGATCAAACAAACACAGTTGCAAGCACCGTATCGTCCGACCGGCCAGGAATGGCAGTTGTGACGAAGCTGCCAAGTGGCACCTACTTTATGAGCTATGAACTATGCGGCCCGGCGGCATGCACGGTCTTCTATCGAACTTCGACAGATGGCTGGAACTTTGGGACAGCTTCAAACACAGGAACGAAGGTCCAGACAGCTTCAGGCCAGTACTTCGAACACGCGCCCACAAATGCATGGAGCCCATCCGTCATTTCAAGCAATGGGGCACTCCTGCTGGTGGGCCAGGTAATGTTTGAGTCAACTGGCGCCCAGTCTGCTGAAAATGGCCAGGTACTGTTTGCAAATCTCAGCAGTGATGGCTCGGGCCCCTGGTATACGATTGCTGCGCCGGTCCAGGTTCCTAACGCTTACGACAACTATTGCCCGAACTACTCCTCAGCTCTTCTGCCGGCTACCGACGGATCAAGCATCCTCGAGTTGGCAAGCGCCTACAACAGCAGCAACCAGTGCGTAAGTTATTTCGGTAGCGAAGCCTGGAATCAACAGCCGGTTGACGGTTCTACTCATTCCTTTGTGAACCAGCAGGCAGGCTTATGCCTCGATGACTATGGATGGGGCACGACAAACAACACATCGGCTGACCTCTGGACATGCACAGGTTCAACCATCCAGAACTGGGTTGTGCATGCCCAAGGTAACGGCTACTTCAGCATTCAGAACCAGTACACAGGTTTGTGCGTGGACGATACGGGTGGCAGTACTACGCCCGGCAATCTGGTCAGCTTGTGGGGTTGCGTGGGGAACAATAATCAAAGCTGGTTATTCATGGATCTCGGAGACGGCCAGTACAAGCTCCAGAACAGCGCAGGCGGTTTGCCCCTGGACGACACAGGCGGCTCGTCCACTCCAGGAACACAGTTAGAGATATGGACTGATAATGGATTGGCACCACAGCATTGGGTATTGAACTAGAGCAGAATCCCTATTCCTATCCCCTCGGAAAGAGCTTAGAAGTGGCACTTTCCGAGGGGAAAAGTGCCCATCAAATGATCGTCACTGGGTACATCTATAGGGATTCCGCTCTAGCGGTGCGTCATCGAGTGCAGCCCACCATTAATCCCGGACGCGCTTCTTGACCTCTACATTGAGTCGCTTGATCTTCTGGTTCAACGTCGAGAGTGGAATGCGGAAGTACTCCGCTGCCTCGGTCTGGTTCCAGTTACAGCGCTCAAGACGGTCGGCAATAATGCGACGCTCGATCTCTTCCATCACATCGAACAGCGATGTGTCGGGCTTCTGTTCCAGCAGGCTCGTCGAGTAGCTTGTGCCGCGGAGTTGTGCGGGCAACAGCTCTGGCGTGATCTCTGTGCTGCTCGAGAGCACGACCCCACGCTCCATTGCGTTCTCTAGTTCGCGCACATTGCCGGGCCATTCGTAGTCCATCATCACGCGCAGAGCTTCAGGCGAAAGCACGCGTGCAGGGAAGCCGTTCTCTTCCGCATAGAACTTCAGGTAGTGCACCGCGAGCAAAGGGATGTCTTCTTTCCGAGCGCGAAGTGGCGGTAGGTCAAGACAGATGACGTTCAAGCGATAGAAGAGGTCTTCGCGGAAACGGCCTTCCTTTACCGCGTTCTGCAGGTTCACGTTCGTGGCAGCGACGATGCGAACGTCCACCTGTATCTCATGCGTTCCGCCCAGATGCATGAAGCGGCGGTCCTGGAGCACACGCAGCAGTTTGGCCTGCATGTCCATGCTCATCGTGCCGATCTCGTCGAGGAAGAGCGTTCCACCATCGGCGACTTCGAAGAGGCCCTTCTTCGCGGCGACCGCGGAGGTGAAGGCTCCACGCTCATGGCCGAACAACGTGGACTCCAACAGGTCCGATGGCACAGAACCTGTGTTGACCGGAATAAAAGCGTGATCGCGGCGTGGCGAATTCGCATGAATGGCCTTCGCGATAAGCTCTTTGCCCGTACCGCTCTCGCCTTGGATTAGCACAGTAGAACGGCTGGGGGCCACCTGCGCCACCATGTCGAAGAGTCGCAGCATGACATCACTTTTGCCGACAATGTTCTGGAAGGAGTAGCGCTGCTTCAGCGTGCGCTTGAGTTGTACTACCTCCTGCTCGGCAACGTTGCGGCCGATCGCAGCACGAATGTCGGCCAGCAGCTTCTCATTGTCCCAGGGCTTCTGGACGAAGTTGGAAGCTCCAGCACGGATGGCGTCAACGACATTGCCCACCGTGCCGTAGGCCGTAATCATGATGACCGGGAGCTCTGGCACCAGGGACTTGATGCGTGGCAGCAGGTCGATGCCACTATCGCCGGGCAAGGCAAGGTCTAATAGCAACAGGTCATACGCGTGGCGCGCCAGAAGATCGAGTCCCGAAGGACCGTCTGGGGCGAGTTCGACCGTAAAACCTTCCAGCGTCAGAAGGGTCTCCAGCGAGTCGCGAATACCCGCTTCGTCATCGATGATGAGAATCCGCTGACTGCGCGCACCACCTCCTGCATAAGTAGACTCAGGTGCGATTCGTTCTGGTACAGCGGCATTAGACATGTACTATTTTTCCTTCCAGACCGGCGGTGGTCCCATTGGGGCGCGGACCCTCGTTATCGATGGCGGGAAACAACAACTTGAAGACCGTACCTTCGCCAACCGTGCTGACTGCTTCAATCGTTCCGCCATGCTCCTGCACAATGCCATAGGTCACTGCGAGTCCAAGTCCTGTGCCTTTGCGCTGGCCTTCCTTGGGATTGTTCTTGGTGGTGAAGAACGGATCGTAGATCTTGCGCAATACCTCAGGAGGCATCCCCGGGCCGTCGTCCTCAAAGAGGACTTCTATTCCATCAGACGTTCGCGCGGTAGAAATCTTGATGCGGCCCGCGCCTTTGTCCTGCAGGGCATCCTTCGCGTTCATGATCATGTTGACGGCGACCTGCTGCAGCTTACCCAGATTGCCGGAGATGGCCGGCAGCTGCGGGTCGAGGTTCATCTCGACGACAACGCGGCTTGAGCGCAACTGGTGCTCAAGCAGTAGCGACGTATCGCGCAGCATGGCATTGAGATCGACACGCGCGAAGTCCACGGTCCCCATGCGTGCGAAGTTCAATAGACCATTCACGATCTCGGAGGCACGGAAGGTCTGTTGCGTAATCTTCTCCAGCACCGGCTGTAAGCGAGCATGGTTGGCTTCGTCGCCGCGAAGCTGCTTGCCGAGCATCTGGGTGTAGCTGGAGATAACCGCCAAGGGCGTATTCACTTCGTGCGCGACACCCGCCGCCAGCAGGCCAATGGAGGACAACTTCTCCGACTGCGTGAGCTGCTTCTCCATGTTGATGGAGTCGGTGATGTCATCGATGATGATGATGCGGCCTACGGCATGGAAGTCGCGATTGAGCAGTGGAGCGATCGTAATGTTCGCTGTGCGGGACTCGCCGGTTGGTGTTGGAAGCCGAAACTTGTAGAGCGTACAGACGCCCTGCTCGGCCCGCAGACGATCGAACTCCTGCAGGAACTCGGCAGGGAAGACATCGTTCAGCGGCCGGCGCAACGCATCGGCCCGTGGCGTTGCGTACATCACTTCCATCTGCGCGTTCCAGCTCTCGATCCGGTCCTCCAGATCGACGGCAAACACACCGATGTTGATGGATTCGACGATGTTCTCGTTGAAGTCGCGCAGGCGTTCAAAGTCAAAGATCTTCTGTTCCAGCCGCCGGTAGAGCTGCGCGTTCTGAATCGCGATACCGATGTAGCCGGCCAGCGATTCGAGCAGTTCAACATCCTCGCTGGAAAGAAAATCACCTTCGCCCGTACGCCCCAGGCCAAGCACTGCGATGGTGCTGAGTCCGCTGCCTTCGTGCCTCGCGGCCCGACAGGGAACGTAGTAATTGAGATCGAGCGTCGCTGCGGTCTGGCGTTGTGTCTCGGGCAGCCGGAGTACCGCCTGCGGGCTCTCAAAGAAGATGTGACTGTCCGCGTCACGACGATCGAAGTCAAGAAACTCCAGGTCGAACTGGCCGCTGGCGCCACGGATTGCGGTCGACAGACCGTGCGAGGCAATCAGCTTGAAGTTCGTACGTATTCCCGGCAGATCGTCGTCGGCCAGGAATACGGCGACTCTCGTCAGCAGTAGTGTCTGCGGCAGACGCTCGACGATGGACCCTACGAGCGTACCGAGATCTGTCTGGGCGTTCAATTCGCGGCCAAACGCAACCAGTGTCTCGCGGTAATCAAGACGCTTCTGGTCGAAGATGCGGTCGACATGCCCCTGGATGGCCCGCTTGAGTGGATCGAAGATCAACGCTGCGATGATGATGGCAGCCACGAGACCCCATTCCCGAAGGCTCTGCGGGATACGATCGGCTGCCATGGCGGACGCCATCTTCGCCGTAATGCCCACGACCCCGAAGTAAAGGCCTACCAGCGCGGCGGTCGCCAGCGTATAGGTGACGCCGCGCTTGAAGATCAGGTCAACGTCCATCAAGCGATACCGCACGATCGCCCAGCTGAACGTCAGCGGCAGCAGGATGATCGACAGCATCGCGACCTTCGCGAGCGCGCTGGGAACATTCGCATTCCACAGGAACGGAATCACGTAGAAGGCGGTGAAGGGAACCACCATCATCAAGGTTCCACGGGAGAGCCACTTCAGCTGCTGCCGCGACAGTGGCTGCTGTTCACGCCGATAGCGTATCCAGAAAACGAAGGCCGCAATGATGTAATAGGCGGCAAGGTAGCCGTAATCGATCTGGTCGAGACGATGCTGTAATTGCTCGGTCGCCGACCACCTGTAAAAGGACAGGTAGCGCAACACCAACAACGCTGCACCCGGCAGATAGAGCAGCGCATAGAAAAGCCGCCACTTTCTTCGCCGTGAACCCTCCCCCGTAAAACTGACTGCGAAATGCAGGAATAGCGCTGGCTGCAGCGCCGTGGCCAGATACTTCGTCCACAAAATCACATGGTCCAGGCCATCAAAAACGCCGCTGTACTGGAAGGCGTAAAGGATGAATGAGACCAGGCAGAAGACATAAAAATGAGTGGACTTCGGAGCTGTCCAGCGCCGGAACAGAACGTAAAGACCAATAGCGAGATACACCAGCGCGATAAACCGTAGAACATAACCGTCGATTTGATCGGTTGGTTCTAGGGTGAAGGTCAAAGCAATCGTTTGGATCACCGGCCTGCCGTCTTTGCTCGTCTTTCTCAGCAGAGAGTAGGTCGCATTTCTCCAGACGCCTATGTGCTCGATCTCTCGCTCATAGGGGGCAAGCCTGGGGGTAGGCACGTCGGCTTCGGTAGGAAGAACATCGCCGCCGCGAAAGCTGCCAAGTTTGGGGGTAGGAAGGTCAGTCCCGCTAGTAGCAGTGATGTCCTCACCATGACGAAAGCTGGTGCCAAATCTTGGTAGAGGAAGATTGGTTCCTGGGGCGTTGGTGGGGACATCGTCACCACGAATGGAGACAAGCATATCTCCCTTGCGGATACCAGCACGGTCTCCCGGTGTGCCGGTCGGAACAATGTATGCCCGCAAACCGCCGTCTGTCTCTGTCCAGTGAACCCCATCTGTGGGCGGATCGTAGCTGCGCCACTGCATCAGATTGGCAACTGACAGCCCAATCGCGGCGAGCGTAACCACCGCGAGCAGTATGGCCAACAGACGAGTTTGGGACCCACTTTTCACACGGACACTCTTAACCGACAACGAACATCAATTTCTTTATAGCAACCAAGGGGCCAAATGCCTTTTTGTTGCAATGGCGAATACTTACGAGGTTTTTGAATAACGATATTCGTGGATTCATAAGCAAATACGGTTTTCGGTAGCCTAAGTTCCACTTCTTCTTCTATTTTGCCGTATTTTGTCGTCTTTATTTTGCAGAATCCGATGTGATTCTGCACCTCCCAAAACCGCTTGACCCCAACTCCGCTCTCCTGCTGCATCGGAAGGGTGAATATATGTACTTGGCGACTGAATTAATTTCACGTATTCTTAACATAACGAGCGATGGAAATTTACATTCGCCGTCTGCGCAGAAACAAAGTACGGCCAACGCCGAAGTGCTGGTTCCCGTCGCAGTTCAATCCAAAGATCGTAAGCCGCATGCTGGAACGCCGCCATCTACATCTGGACGGCCTACGTCTTTCGTACCTCGAACAGGGTGCAGCGACGGAGGGGACGCAGACCTTTGTCCTCTTGCATGGGCTTATGGGGTCGGCCGAAACCTTCCAGCCATTGCTCGCCGAAATGCCGCGTGACTGGCACGTTATCGCGCTCGATATGCCCGGCTCCGGGCTCTCCGAACGCCGCGACGACCTTGCTGCCAGCATGCCTGCAACAGCCGCCTTCATCGAAAGATTTCTCGATGCGCTCGACCTCAAGAAGCCCTGCCTGGTAGGACATTCACACGGTGGAGCCGTCGCGCTGCGCCTCGCACGCACGTCTCCTAATCGGGTTCAGTCGCTGGTCCTTCTCGGCCCGGCGCATCCGTACTTCGAAGACGCCAACCCATTGATTCGGTTTTATCTCACGCTTCCGGGCAAACTCTTTGCCTACACCATGCCCTGGTTCCCAGAGTGGTTCCAGATGATGGGCCTGCGCCGCATGGCGGGACCGCAGAGCTGGGATACTCCCGAGCGCCTGAAGCCCTATCGCGAAAACCTGCGCACCCGCGGCACCATGTCGCATCTACTGCGCCTCCTCGGTACGTGGCAGGAAGATATGGCAGACCTTCGCCGTTTGCTGCACAAGCCGGTCAAGCAACCCACGCTTATTCTTTGGGGGGACTGCGACCGGGCTGTTCCGGTGGGCACAGCTTCAAAGCTCCGTGAGCACTTGCGGCAGTCGGAGCTGCATGTCATGCCGGGAGTCGGACATCGTCCCGCCGAAGAGCAGCCCGAGCTTACCGCAGGCTTGATTGCCGCCTGGATGTCGCGGACCGAAACACCGGCCCCGCACTACAAGCCAAACTCCTCCGCGAGCCAGAGCCGGATTCCGGCGTTCATGGTGCCCAGCTTGGAAGCTGGCGACTGAGCAGTCCCCGCAAAGAAGTGGTCCGCCCCCTCTACCCAAATCACACGCTTAGGTTCCTGCGCCGAGGCTAATACCGATTCCAGCACGTCTTTAGGGCCGTATTCATCGTGGTCGCCGCTGATGAAGAGCTTCGGCGCGGCGCCGCACGCGGGTAAAAAACCATAGCTATAATCACGCCCTTCCGCTCTTACCGGAAGCCCCAGGCCTACCAGCCCGTGAACACGCGCATCCCCGCAGCAGGCGCGAAAGCCGACGTTCGACCCAAAAGAAAAACCCGCAAACAGTATGGGTAGCCGATATCTATCGACCATCCAGTCGAGCGCTGCGCGCACATCGTCGACTTCACCACGCCCCTCGTCATGCACCCCTTCGCTGAGGCCAGTCCCACGAAAGTTGAACCGCAGCACAGGCAAACCGAAGCTGGAGAACGCCTTTGCGGCGTGGTAAACAACTTTGTTGTGCATCGTACCGCCGCCCAGTGGATGCGGATGAGCCACGACTGCGGCATACAGCGCGTTCTCGCTACCTGTGTTGAGGATGGCTTCAAGCCGACCTGCTGGTCCGCGCAGGTCTTCGACAGCTTTCACATGGGATTGGAACGGAACGGCTTCAGACATACGACTAGTTTATCGGGCGTCCACGCAAACACGAACGAAGAACAAGCAACCGCAAAATCCTTAACGCAGAGGGCGCAGAGGTTTCGCGGAGGCCGCCACGGAATCCTCTGAGTCCTTTGCGTTTTCCTCCGCGCCCTCTGCGTTAGAAAAAGGTGCTGGCAGCAGCATTGCAGCCCATCCCCGCCGCATTCACTTTCATTTACGCCGCCTCGGGTATTCTGAACTCGCATGGCAATCGATCCTATCCAACTTACGCGGCAACTCGTCGACATCGAATCGACCACCTATTATGAGTCTCCGGCGGGCGAATTCCTCGCCGATTTCCTGGCGAAGCCGGGCTACGCAGTTGAACGCCAACCCGTTCCCCAGCCCGACCCTGCAAAAACTCCCGGGGGTGGCAATGGCCCGCGTTTCAACGTCTACGCCGTTGAGCAGGGAATTACCCCGGATATCGTGCTTTCGACCCACATGGACACCGTCCCGCCATTCCTCGGCCCCTGCCGTGAGGACGCCGACTTTCTCTATGGCCGTGGCACCTGTGATGCTAAGGGAATCATCGCCGCGCAGGTTGCCGCTGCCGAGAAGCTCCGTGCCGCGGGTGTCCGCGTGGGTCTACTCTTCGTCGTCGGCGAAGAGCGCGACTCAGCCGGCGCGAAGATCGCCAACGAGAATCCGCGCGGTTCGCGCTTCCTCATCAACGGCGAGCCCACTGACAACCGTCTCGCCGTTGCGTCCAAGGGCTGCCTGCGCGTCGAGCTCTATGCTCACGGCAAGATGGCGCACTCCGCCTACCCGGAGCTCGGCGATTCCGCCATCGACAAGCTGCTTGCGGCGCTGCACGACATTCAGGCGCTTCCGCTGCCCGTGATCGAGGGCATTGGTGACTCGACGATGAATGTCGGCATTATCAAAGGCGGCGTAGCTCCCAACGTCATTGCCGACAAAGCCGAAGCGCACCTGCTGATCCGTCTTGTCGGTCCAGCGGAAGAGACTCAGGCTGCAATCCTCAAGGCTGCTGCTGGCCGCTGCGAGGTGAACTTCTCACTGAAGCTGCCGTTCATCCAGATGCGTACCCTCGAAGGCTTCGAGACAATGGTCGCGAAGTTCACCACTGACATCCCCTCGTTGACCAACTGGGGTGAGCCGTTCCTGTTGGGGCCGGGAAGCATCCATGTCGCGCATACGCCGGACGAGAAGATCAGCAAGAAAGAGCTATTGGAATGCGTGGATCTTTATGTCCAGCTTGCGAAACGCCTTGTCTAGCTAAAGTACGGCAATACCCAAGCTGCTTAGGTTAGGATATATTCATGGGTTCCACCAAGTTTGGCGGTGTCCTCTTCGTGGCATATCCAAACGACCATCTGCCACGCCACGTGCATGGATTTACGGGTGGGATTGAGGTAATCGTAGACTTGTTGCTCGATGGGAATGCGGCATTGGCGGAGCGTGCAGACGCGGTTCGCCCGCCAAATGCTAAGCGCTCGGATGTGAAAAAGATATTGTCCGCAGCAGCAGCATACTTTGACGAGTTGGTGGAACTCTGGGAGAAGAATCATGACAACGCATAGGGTAGTTACCACGGACACTCAAATCGATCAGGCGATCTCGCGCGCGAAAGCGTTGGCGAATGAACCGCGAGTAATCAGTGTGGTTTATCGGCCAGGGCCAGGACTCGATCTGTTGATACTGCAGATGAGTGACGGGCATCGCTGCGTTCTCCCGCGCGAAGACCTGCAAGGATTGCAGGGAGCGACACGACAGCAGCTTTCGCAGATTGAGATTCTCGGTAATGGCACGGGGCTGCATTGGTCGGCTCTCGATGTAGACCTCTATGTTCCCGCACTTCTGCAAGGCATCTATGGAACCCGAAAGTGGATGGCAGAAATTGGGGCCAAAGGGGGCGCCGCAACTAGCATCGCAAAGAGGAGGTCTTCACGCGCGAACGGTCGCAAGGGAGGCCGTCCGAAACATCAAGAATCTTCCGCTATTGCTGCTTGAAACTTGCTGTCATAACGAAGCTCGATAACCTCTTGAAAGAATTGGCTACCTTTTCCTCAGTTAGCTGGGCATTGACTAAGCAGTAAACTAGCCCTATGGCCGCTGAGTTTACGCACCTCCACCTTCATACCGATTACTCCCTCCTCGATGGAGCCTGCGACGTCGACAAGCTGGCCAAACACCTCACTAAGATCGGCCAAACGTCGGCTGCCATGACCGACCACGGCAACATCTATGGCGCGGTTCACTTCTTCGACGCGATGAAGAAGAAGAACCTCAAGCCTATCCTCGGCTGTGAACTCTACGTCTGCAAAGAAGAGGACCATCGCCGCGAGTTCGCCGATCCCAATTCCAAGTACAACCACCTGCTGATCCTGGCGGAAAACGAAGCTGGCTACCGCAACCTCGTCCGCTTGACCAGTGAAGCCGCGCTGCATGGCTTCTACAAGAAGCCGCGCGTCAGCAAAAACTTCCTCGCCAAACATACGGAAGGCCTTATCGGCTTCTCCGGCTGCCTCGCCGGCGAGGTCAGCCAGCACCTGATGGAAGGGGACTACGAGAAGGCCAAGAAGGCCGCCGGCGACTACGAGACGATGTTCGGTCGCGGCAACTTCTTCCTTGAGATCCAGGACCACGGTCTCGAACCCGACAAGGCTGTCACCGAGGCCATGTTCCGTCTCGAAAAAGACCTCGACATCCCACTCATTGCGACCAACGACTCGCACTACATCGAGGACCAGGACTCGCGCGCCCACGAGGTGCTGCTCTGCGTGCAGACCGCTGGATCCATGAACGATCCCAAGCGGTTCAAGTTCGACACGCAGGAGTTCTACATCAAGTCGGCCGACGAGATGCACCGTCTCTTCGCGCACGCTCCTGAGGTTTGCACCCGGACGATGCAGTTTCCGGAACGCTGCCAGCTTGAGCTCAAGGCCGTTAAGAACCCGTTCCCGAAGTTCGACGTTCCTGAAGGCGAAGATCTTGACAGCTACTTCGAGCAGGTCTGCCGCGCCGGCTGGCGCCATCGTCGTGATACGGCCATCAAGCACCTTGAAAACACCGGCAAGCTGCGCAAGACATTGGCCGAGTATGAAGAGCGCCTGAATCGCGAGATTGACTGCATCAAGCAGATGAAGTTTCCCGGCTACTTCATGATCGTCTGGGACTTTATCCGTTATGCCAAGCAGCAGGGCATCCCTGTAGGCCCTGGCCGTGGTTCCGCTGCAGGGTCGCTGGTCGCTTACGTGATGGAGATCACCGACATCGACCCTCTGCAGAACGATCTGCTCTTCGAGCGCTTCCTTAATCCCGAACGCATCTCCATGCCTGACGTCGATATCGACTTCTGCATGAATCGCCGCGGCGAGGTCATCAAGTACGTACGTGAGAAGTACGGCGAAGGCCAGGTCGCGCAGATCATCACGTTCAACACGATGGCGGCGAAGGCCGCCATCAAGGACGTCGGTCGCGCACTCGACATGCCCTACGGCGAAGTCGATCGCATCGCCAAGCTGATCCCCGCCACCATCGGCATCACCATCGAGCAGGCGCTGAAGGACTCGCCTCCTCTGGCACAGGCCTATGAAGATCCCAAGATCAAGGAGTTGATCGACACCGCCCTGCGCCTCGAAGGCCTCGTGCGCGGAGCGGGCGTTCACGCTGCCGGTGTTGTGATCGCGCCCCAGCCGCTCACCGAACTCGTCCCCGTTACGCGCACCAAGGACGACGCCATCGTCACCAGCTACGACATGAAGGCCGTCGAGAAAATGGGCCTGCTGAAGATGGACTTCCTCGGCCTGACGACGCTCACCGTCATCGACGACGCGCTCAAGCTGATCAAATCCAACCGCGGCGTCGATGTCGATATGGCGACCATAGCGCTGGACGACGTCGAGACCTACGAGAAGGTCTTCCATCGCGCACTCACCAGCGGCGTCTTCCAGTTTGAATCGGGCGGCATGCGCGACGTTCTGCGCCGCTACAAGCCCACCACGGTCGAAGATCTCACCGCGCTCAACGCCCTCTATCGTCCCGGCCCTATCCAGGGCGGCATGATTGACGACTTCATCGAACGCAAGTGGGGCCGCCGCGCAGTTGAGTACCTTCTGCCGGAGCTTGAGCCTCTGCTGCGCGAGACGCTGGGCGTCATCGTGTATCAGGAGCAGGTCATGCAGATCTCCAGCGTCATCGCCGGCTACTCGCTGGGCGGCGCCGATCTGCTGCGCCGCGCCATGGGTAAGAAGAACGCCGAGGAGATGGCCAAGCAGCGCGACTTATTCATGGCCGGCGCTGCTCAGCGCAAGTTCCCCAAGGATCGTGCCGGTCAGCTCTTCGACCTGATGGAGCAGTTCGCAGGCTACGGCTTCAACAAGTCGCACTCCGCGGCCTACGCCTTGCTCGCGTATCACACGGCCTGGCTCAAGACTCACTATCCGGTTGAGTTCATGGCTGCGCTGTTGACCTCGGAAACCTCTAAGCCGGAGAACGTAGTCAAGTACATCGGCGAGTGCCGCGAGATCAACATCCCGGTCGTTCCGCCTGACGTGCAGATCTCCGCCGCTAACTTCACTCCTGCAGGCGACAGCATCCGCTTCGGCCTCGCCGCGATCAAGAACGTCGGCCACAACGCCATCGATTCGATCATCAAGGCTCGCGAAGAGCTGCAGGCGGCAGGGAATCAGGGCTTCGCGTCGTTGTGGGAGTTCTGCGCCAAGGTCGACCTGCGCCTGATGAACAAGCGTGTTCTGGAGTCGCTATGCAAAGCGGGAGCGCTGGACACCTTTGGCCCTCGTGCCCGGGTCTACGCCGCGATCGACAAAGCCATGGAGCGCGCGCAGAAGTCGCAGCGTGATGCTGCTGCCGGACAGTCCGGTCTCTTCGGCATGTTCGACGACCCCGGCCCCGCCTCCGCCGCTGGTGGCGAAGACGCGCTTCCGCCCGCACCCGACTGGGATGAGCACACTCGCCTGCAGAATGAGAAGGATGTACTCGGCTTCTTCGTCTCCGGTCACCCCATGGACAAGTACCGCGAGAAGCTCCGCAACATGAAGGTCGTCGACACCGCGACCGCTTGCGAGATGAAGCCTGAACCCCAAGTCTTCCGCCGCGGACAGGCGGAGCAGGGAAACGAGATACAGATTGCCGGCGTCATTACCGGGCTGAAGGTCGCAAAGTCCAAACGCTCTGGCGAGATGTATGCGCAGGCCTTCCTAGAAGACACTGTCGGCAAGATCGACCTCATCGCTTTCCCGCAGAGCTACGAGAAGCTCGCAGAAAAACTCCGCATCGACGTCCCGGTCCTCGTCCGCGGCTCGCTGCGCGGCGAAGAGGACTCTGCGCCGAAGCTAGCCATCTCCAGCATCCAGGCGCTTGAAGACGTCAAGATCAAGCTCCCGGATGCTCTTCGCATCCGGATTCCTCTGCACAGCCACGATGAGACTCTGTTGGACAAGCTCCACACGCTCTTTCTTAGTTCTCCGGGCAACGGAAAGCTGTTGCTCAACCTGGAAGAGCCCGGCCAGTTCTGTGCTGTGCTCGAACCGGGTGGTTTCCATGTCGCCGCTGACGTGGCCTTTATTGAAGGCGTCGAAGCGCTCGTCGGCCGCGGCGCGGTACAGGTAATCTGATGAAGATGAAGATACTGACGTCCCTCACAGCGTGTCTGGTCGTCAGTAGTGGGTTCGCGCAGACTCAGTCCCTGCCGCCAAACTACAAGACGACCTTTGAGAATCCCGACATCATCGTGATGCACGTGCACTACGCACCGCACGAGTTCGTGCCGATGCATGACCACTCTGCCTATCCGACGGTATATGTGTATCTGAACGACTCCGGAGTAGTCGATCTTAAGCACGAGGGGGCAGATGGTTTCACGGCTCATCGTCCGCCCACGCACACGGGAGCCTTTCGCATTAGCCCTGGCATGGCGGAGCGCCATAGTGTCACCAACCAGGGCGATGTCCCCTCCGACTTTCTGCGCATCGAGCTGAAACGCATTCCATCGGACGATCTCAAAGAGGTCTTTCGCAGCGAAGCTCCAGCTCAACCCTCAACACCCGGCACTAAAGCCGAGTTTCAGGACGCTGCTCTGAAGATCGAGCGGACACAGTGTCCTGCGACCGCGCCTTGCACGATACCGGCCTCCAGCCAGCGCTCGCTGCTGGTCTCCATTGGAACGACCAAGGTCCAGACTCCCGGGAACGAACACACCCTTGCTTCGGGAGACACGATCTGGCTGCCTGCCAATGAGAATGGCTCAGTGCAGCTGAGTGCAGGAGCACAGTGCCTGCGTGTGATCCTGCAATATCCGTAGAAGTTGTAGTATCCCGGATCAGTAATTCATCGTCCAACCATTCATGAACGATCCGGCTGTAACTCGCGAACAACATCAGGCATACGTCCTCTTCCGTCTTCTCACGGGCCTGGATTTCTTCGGCCACGGGTTTGCGCGAATCTTCACCGGTTCGCACCTCCCGGGCTTCGCACAGGGCATGGTCAAAAACATGGCCTCGACCCCGCTGCCGGCCTCGCTCACTCTCGCCACTGGCTATGTTGTTCCATGTGTTGAACTGGTCATCGGAGTCTTGCTTCTGCTGGGCCTCTTCACCCGCTTGGCTCTTACACTCGCTTTTCTGCTCATGTTCGTGTTGTTGTTCGGGATCACCCTCAAGCAGGACTGGAATGTGGCGACGCAACAACTGATGTACGGCCTCGTGCTTTTCATCCTGCTCTTTGCTCGAGAGCGCTACGATCTTTCCTGGCCTGCGCTTCTCAGTCGCCGGAACAGCTCCTAGTTCTAACGGCGCGCCATCGCATACAATCGATAAGGTACAAAGATGGCCGAAAATATTCAGCAGAAGTCTGTCAGTACATCCACACCACCGCCCGAGGCCTGGATCAAGACCGAGCTCGCGCGGCACCCACAGCGTCCTTATCCCATGGACTATATCGAAGCGCTCTTCACCGATTTCAGTGAGATCCACGGCGACCGGCAGTTCGCCGACGACGCCGCGATGACTGCGGGCATGGCCCGCTTCCACGGCGAACCTGTGCTGGTGGTCGGCAATCTCAAGGGCCGAACCCTCAAAGAGCGCACCGCTCGCAAATTCGGCATGCCCGACCCTGAGGGATACCGTAAGGCCTTGCGCGCCATGAAGATAGCGGAAAAGTTTGGTCACCCCGTCTTCACCTTCATCGATCTTGCCGGCGCCTATCCTGGTCTCAGCGCCGAGGAGCGCGGACAGGGCGAAGCCATCGCGCGCAACATCCGCGAGATGTCCCGCCTTCGGGTCCCCACCATCGCCACGATCACCGGCGAAGGAGGCTCCGGCGGAGCTCTGGCTCTGGCCGTCGCCGACCGCGTGTTGATGCTGGAAAACGCGATCTACAGTGTCATCACGCCGGAGAGCTGTGCCGCCATCACCTGGAAAGATTCCAGCAAGAAACAGCTGGCCGCTGAAGCTCTCCGATACACCGCCGATAGCGTCCAACGGCTAGGCTGCGTGGATGATGTGATCCGTGAGCCTGAAGGTGGCACCCAGAACGATCCGGCCTATGCGATGGAACTGGTCAATGAACGGTTGGAGCGGCATCTCGCCGACCTGAAACGTCTTTCGATCGACGATCTACTCGCTGCACGGTACACAAAGTTCCGCAATATCGCGCAGTTTTACACGACCGCCTGAACGCGGCCGTTCAGAAGGAGCCCGTCTCTGTTGCAGTCCACCCAACCTCAGCGTCCGCTTCCGCGCTCCATGCAATTCGTTCTCTTCATTACAGGACTGCTCTGGCTCCTGGCCTCGCACTCGGTCGCGGAACATTCTGCGCAGGGAATTGCGAATCGCCTGAACCTCCCTTCGATTGAATCGCTTCTGAGCGAAGTTTTTTGCCTGTTTCTGCTGCTGGTTGGGTTCACAACGCTGAGCTGGATCGCCACGCGAAGCGGAAACCTCCGCGAAGATAACGCTCTGCCGAAGCGAGCGACAGCTCTTCGCGAAGGTCAACTGGGCGTGGCGCTAGGCTGGGCCATGCTGCTCGTCGCTGTGCTTCCCATGGTGATCGCCGGCGAGCTGCATCCGCAGTTCTGGTTTGCCCCGAGAGCCTGGGGTCTTACGCTGCTTTCGCTCGCCGCTCTCGCCGCAGGTGCTCTCGTCCTGGAGGTCGCATTCCGTGGCTACCTCTATATCAAACTCATCGCCGCCATCGGGCCGGTGCTGGCAACGCTCCTGCTGTCTTTGATCTACGCCGTGCTTTCGAGCTTCCATCCCAACGCAACGGGCCTCAGCTTCTGCATCACCTTCCTCCTGGGCATTCTGTTCTCGCTCGCCTATCTCCGCACGCATGCCGTATGGCTGGGCTGGGGGCTGCACTTCGCCTGGAATGCAGCGACGGCCGTTCTTCTGGGGCTGCCTGTTGCCGGGCTGGCAACCTACACGAGTTTCGTAACCACGGACAGCAGCGGGCCGAACTGGCTGACCGGCGGAGCCTACGGCCCTGAAGGTGCCTTGTTCACCGTTGTCGTCCTGGCAGTTGGAATGGCCGTACTCTATCGCATGACCCGCGACTATGCCTGGGAGTACACGCATGCGCCCATTGTTCCCGCAGCCTATGCGGTAGTGGTCGCACCACCTGCAGCACACACCGCGATGGAAGAGGCTGCCGCAGCCAAGCCCGCTCCGCTGGTGCAGATACTCGGTGCAACCCCAACCAGCGCGTCTACCCTACCAGTCATCGACGAACACCTCAGGACCAGCACGAACTCTGACAAAACGGAGTAGTGCCGAAGCATTGGCTGAGGGTGAGTTTTTCAACGCTCACGCCGGATGATGGACAACTGCGATTCAACTTCCGATTTGCCCGTCATTCATCCGTAATGACGCCTGTCATAAGACGTCTTGCTAAGCGGAGTCAGCTCCGCCCGAGCCTTTATTGGGACGGTTGGCCTTCGGCCTGGTAAAGCCGCTGTAGTTCGTCCGTCTTCGTCTGTAGGAGCCGGGCTGCTGCTTTGACCAGCGACGGATCATCGAGCTGGATACCCATTCGCGCAAGCATCGCTTGCGGGTCTGCATCGAATCCTCGACGGAGCAGAGCTTCGTACTTTGAAGCGAAATCCGGGTCGGTGTGCGCTCGATCGTACAGCGCGACTGCGACCACTGCCGCATATAGATAGTTGACGAGGTAAAGCGGATCGTCAAATAGGAGGGATTTGCGCATCCACTCGCGTGATATCCCTACCTCTTCGATGGGCCAATACTCGTACGGTGCGATGGACTTTCGGTAAATCGTGTCGATGCTGTCTCTGTCGAGTAAAGGATGTCCGTTAGCTTGTGTATAAAGACTTTTCTCAAACGTAGTCTCCTCAGCCGACATAAAAAGTTCAGCTGAGAGTTTCCATAGCAATCGCTCCAGAGCATACTCGTGTTCTGTGGGTGTCTTTGCGATTTGGATCGCGTGGTCCAGGAGAAGCAATTCGTTGAAGATAGCGAAGCCCTCAAAGAGATAATGCGGGCCCGTCCGTTCATAAACAGGAATGCCGCTCACATTCATTAGTTCACGGTGAATAGCGTGGCCGCCCTCATGAGCGAGCGTGCTGGTACCCATCAGCGATCCGTCGTAATGACCAAAGTAGAGTGCAACCGGAGCGTCGTAGGCGGAGATGGAGGTGCCAGTGCGGGATCGGTGTGTTCCGCCTGACAGGTCCAGTCTGCCGTTGCCGGTATCGAGCAATGCGGCGAAGCGACTGACGTAGTCCTTGCCCAGGGGGCGCAAGGCATCGAGGATTAGATCTCTGCTTTGCGCGAAAGACATAGGCGGGGAAGTGGTGTAGCCCAAATTCAACTCGTCTGGGAAAACGGAAGAAAGTCCGAGCTTCCGCGCGGTGTGTTCCGCCAGCACCTGCTGATAGTGGCGATATACCGGAGCTTCGGCCGCAACCGCTGTGAGTGTCTGATCGATGAGTTTGGAGCTAAGGCCAAGAGACTGGTATTTGCGGTCGGCAGCGTTCTCGTACCCTTGAGCGACGGCGTCTCGGTTTTCAATATCCACCAGGCTGCCCAGTAGAGCCGCTGTCAGGGGCGCGGCTTGATTGTAGATATCGTTCCAGTGGCCGATCGCGGCGCGGCGTACGGTTGGGTCAGTCGACGAAACGTCTTTGCCGCCTCCCAACGTCTCAGACAAACGATCATAGGTGTTCTCGATATCGTTTTCGAACGACGCGGTGACAACCCCTCGATAGTGTTCTGTGTCGGGTGAGAAGTCATGAGCTGCTTCCTGTTTGGCTTCCTGTGCGAGCAAAGCATAAGGACCGAGCGTAGCGATCTGATCCTGAGGCACTAGCCCTAGACGGCCTCTGACCGCGGCTTCCAGAACGGACTGGTCCGTGCCTACGGTTTCGCGTGCGTCTATCGCCACCTGGTCCTGCGTGTTCTCAAGAGCCTGCACTTTTAAATATGCGGCGTGGCGCTGAAGGTCGATCAATATCTGATCGGCCACTTTAAGGGTTCCTGGTAACGCTGCTGTGTCGGTGCGAGCCAAATCTTTGACGAAGTCTGTAACACGTATGTGTAGAGCGTTGCGGCTCGTCATCTCCTCAGAAGGAGAAGAGAAATAGAGTGTTGGGGATATGTGGGCAGCAGAAAAGTCCGGCGTCTGCGTGGTCCCCTGAGCGAACGTCGCGTCGGCTGAGCCTGTGACGAGGGCGAGAGCAGCGAGGATCAGAAGAGTATTGAATGGGTTGGTTGTTCGTCCGGCCGCATGACCTTTCAGAGGATGCTTCGAATCTCCGAAGCTTGTTCGCCTTCTCCGTGGATATCGCATACTTGGTATGGTGACAGAACAGGTCAGAAAGAGTCTTTCCCTGAATTAGCCCGGTTGCACCCGATTAGCATCGACTCGTGACTTCGGAGAAGCATCATGACTGCGCTTCGGCTTTCCTCGTATGCGGCAAATAATCGTATGAGCCCTCATCTGCACGAGGACTGCACCTTCACTGTTGTCGTCCGCGGTGACTACCAGGAGACCATTCGAAGTGAAGATACGGAACATTGCCCAGGGAGCATGTTGTTCTACCCGGCAGGCGAAGTTCACTCCCAGCAATTCGGCTCATCCGGTTCAAGCAAGCTCATCTTCGTTCCAACAGCAGCCTCTCTGGAGTTTCTTTCGGAACGGGGTGTGGCCCTGGCCCAGGCACCGCATGTCCGGAGTCCCGCGATAACTCAACTCGCGCGTAGAGTCATTGCCGAGAAACGCCATGATGACAGCTTCTCGGAACTGACCGTGACTGGTCTGCTTTTGGAACTCATAGCCGAATTTGGCCGTTTGGAAAAGAATGATGGCCACCACATTAAGCCGATTCCCGCATGGCTGCGCCAAATTCGCGAGCAACTGCAGGATGAGCCTGAGCAGAGTAAAACGAACGAGGAGCTAGCAGCTTCCGTCGGCAAACATCCCGTCCATCTTGCGAAGGCGTTTCGCGGTCATTTCGGCGAGACGATGGGTGAATACCAGCGCCGCCTCCGCCTACAGAAGGCGGAGGTGCTGCTGCGCAAGAGCAAGGTCACCCTTGTCGAGGTTGCACTGGCGTGCGGATTCGCAAGCCACTCCCATATGTCCCGCTCATTTAGAGCGGCGTATGGGATCTCACCCTCACGGTTCCGCAGCGAACGGCTCTGATAGTACCGCTTCCAGTGACCCAGCTTGGTCGACCCTAAACCTTAGACCGTAGGAGACAGCATGGCTACCGATAACGGCATGACCGCTCTCGCAGGCTGGGGTGCCAACCTCCGGGTCAAGTGTTTCTTGAACGAGCCTGGGTTCTGCTCGGAGGTCGCGGCGGTGCTAGACCGCTCGGGAACCATTGCCCGAGGCCTTGGGCGCAGTTATGGGGATTGCGCCATCAACGCCGATGGTCAGGTAATCTGCACGACACACATGGGGCGGTTCCTCTTCTTTGACGAGCTTACCGGGGTTCTTACCTGCGAAGCAGGAGCGAGTCTGGAGAGCATTATCAAAATCTTCGCTCCACGCGGATGGTTTCCAATGATTACGCCGGGAACAAAGTTTGTGACCGTCGCTGGCTGCATTGCGAACGACATTCACGGCAAGGCTCACCATGCCCAGGGCTGCTTCAGCAACTGTGTCGATTCCATAACGGTCCTGCTCGCCAGCGGCGAAGTTGTAAGCGCCAGCCGCCACGAAAATGCGGAGCTCTTCTGGGCCACGTTCGGCGGCATGGGACTGTTGGGTTTTATCCTCACCGTCACCATCCGGCTGCGCAAAATCGAAACCACCTATTTCCACCAGAAATCGATTCGTGCAAATGACCTTGAGGAGATGCTGGCTGCACTGGATGAGCACGATCACACCTTTCCGTACTCAGTGGCTACGCTCGATGTCTTGGCAACCGGTGCACGATTAGGTCGCGGCGTTCTGACCGTTGGCGACCACGCGAAGACGAGCGATCTACCGCCGTTGCTTGCGGCGAATCCGCTGCGAGTATCAGGGCCTCCAAAGCTCACCGTGCCATTCGACCTTCCCGAATCCAGCCTGAATCCCCTCAGCATCCGAGTCGTGAATGCTGTGATCCAGCGCATACAGGCGAGCGCGAAACCGCTCGGCCACTATGAAGCTTTTTTCTATCCGCTGGACAAAATCGCTCATTGGAACCGCAGCTATGGACGGCGCGGTTTTACCCAATATCAATTCGTCATTCCCTTCGAGAATGGCCTTGCAGAGATGCGTAAGATCCTGACGGCGATCCTCTCTTCCGGCGAGCTACCGTTTCTCAACGTCCTGAAACGCCTGGGTAAGGAAAGCGGAGGTGTTCTCTCCTTTCCACGCGAGGGTTACACCTTCGCCATTGATTTTCCCGTCCGGGAGAAAACCCCAGCTCTGTTGCGCCGCCTCGATGCGATGGTGATCGAGGCGGGCGGCCGCATCTATCTTGGCAAAGACTCCTATACGGACGCGGCTAACTTCCGCACAATGTATCCCGAGGTGGAGGGCTGGCTCCGAACAAAGGCTAAATACGATCCCGATTGTGTTTTTACCTCGAATCTGGGCCGAAGAGTAGGTCTGGCTCGTCCGATTACAACTAAAGCGTAGGATTTGTGTCCTATCAATCGGTCACCCCTCAATACGCCAGCGCCACCCCGTCCGCGCGCATCTCGGTAGCAGCCGCATACACGCGATCTCCACCCTGGCTGCGGTTCTCAATGCACTCATAACGGCCATAACCACCGTCGCTCTCGCCCATCGGCCAGCCCATGGCGGCCAGAGCTTTGCGCGTAGCAACAGGAACCCCACTCTCCAGGCGAAGAATTCCAAGAGATGTAAGGTGCGGCGGGTCTTCGCCCATGGTCTGCGAGGAGCCTTCATGGTGCCAGCGCGGACTGTCTCCCGCAGCCTGCACATCGATCCCATAGTCGACGCGATTGATGATGATCTGGCTCTGTCCCTGGGGCTGCATATCTCCACCCATCACTCCAAACGCAAGCCACGGCACACCGTCTTTGGCCGCAAAACCGGGGATGATCGTCTGGAAGGGACGCTTACCGGGCGCGTAGATATTCGGGTGGCCATCCTGCAGAGAGAACAACTGACCGCGGTCCTGGAACATAAAGCCAAGGCCGTCGGCAACCAGACCCGACCCCATGCCGCGGAAGTTCGACTGGATCATCGACACCATCATCCCGTCCTTGTCGGCAGTAGAGAAGTAGGTGGTGTCCCCATGGCTGGGAGCCTGGCCAGGATAGACAGGATCGAGGATGCGACCGAACTGGATCAGTTTGGCACGATCTTTGGCATACTCCTTCGAGTTGAGCCAATCGATTGGAATCTTCGAAAAGCGAGGGTCTGCGTAGAACTGCGCACGGTCCTCGTAGGCGAGGCGCTTGGCCTCAATCTGTACATGGATCGACTCCGGCGACTGGAAGCCAAAGCCCCGCAGATCGAACTGCTCGATGATGTTGAGCATCTGCAGGGTTGCGAGCCCCTGCGTGTTGGCGCCCATCGCATACACGTCCACTCCACGGTACTGCGTCACCAGCGGGTCAACCCACTCGGCATGATGATCGCGGAGATCGTCCGCTGATAGCCAGCCGCCGATCCGCTTGAAGTAGGCGTCGATGGTCTTCGCAATCGGGCCATCGTAGAAGACATCGCGGCCACCCTGCGCAATCATCCGATAGGTCCTCGCAAGATCAAAATTTCGCCGCACGTCGTATTCATTCGGAGAGACTCCACCTGGGCTATAGGTACGTACCGCATTCGCGGTCTCCTCCACACCCGAGTGCGGCCGCAAAAACGCTGCCATATTCCGTTTGATATACCAGCCGATGATCTGCGGTGCAGGATCGCCGGCTTCGCAATAGTGAATGGCCGGCTCGAAGAGCTCTGCCCACTTGAGCTTGCCGTAGCGCTGGTGCAGCATCCACCAGCCGTCCAGCGCACCAGGCGTGGAGACCGTGACAGCGCCCAGCGCGGGCAAAGCTCCGTTGATCGCACGGGATCGTGCCGTCGCGAGCGAAAGCGACTTCGGAGAACTTCCCGAGCTCGCCATCCCCGCGAGCTTGCCCACCTTCGGGTCCCAGACGAACGCATAGCAGTCGCCTCCAAGGCCTGAGCTGGTCGGCTCGACAAAGCCCAGCAGGGCATTGGCCGCAATAGCCGCATCGACCGCCGACCCGCCGCGCTTGAGCATCTCAATGGCTGCCTGCGTGGCCAGCGGATGCGCCGTTCCCGCAGCTCCCGAACAACCCAGCGCAGGCGAGCGAGAAGCAAAGCTGGCGCCGGCAGGCCGATCTCCGGCGTGCACATCGGGCCGGAGAAACCGCTCCTCTCCAGGCGCTTGAAACTTGGGTAGCTTCAATACCTCTTCCGCGCCGTCACCGGATGCAGGCTCGTGATTACCATTCGTGGCAGCAACGAGAGAACCTGCGGCTGTCAGGGGAATCGCTGCAAGAAACGTTCTACGGAGCATTGGCTCTCCTTTACCTCATAACGGCGGTTGAACGGTGGCTAGCTTGAAACAACGACACCGGCATCTTCTTCCGAAACAACCTTCGACTCGCTACCGCCCAGCGAGCGCAGCAGCGAGTCGCGAACGAATTGGATGTGATCTCTCATGGCCTTTTGGGCCAGCCCACGATCACCCTCTTTCAAGGCAAGGTAGATTCTGCTGTGGCTTACCGGCGCCGTTGTTGCGGAGAGCCCAAAGGTCTTCGACCGGCATAGAAGACTCTTGTGATTCAAATTCTCAAGAATGCGACGAAGCTCTTCGTTCCCTGTAGCCGTGGAGATGAGGTTATGAAAACGAATATCTTCCTCGACGTGCGCCATCCTATCGCCGGCCTGAAGATGTATCTGGGTACGCTCGATGCTCTCCGCCAGCTCAAGTAGAAACACGGGTGTAATCACCGCCAGCCCTACTGCATGGACCTCCAGCAACTCTCGGAGCTCATACAGATCGCTGACGTCTTTGCCGCTGAACATACGGACATACGCACCACGCCTGGCTTCGATGCAGAGCAGGCCTTCGCTTTCCAGGCGGGTGAGCGCCTCGCGTATAGGAGACTTGCTGATGCCCAGTTGGGTCGCTAGTGATTCCTCTGTCAGTCTCTCCCCCTCGCCCAGTGAACCATCGACGAGGGACTGCCTGACGCTCAGATAAGCGAGCTCGGTAAGGTTTGGCGGTTTAGCTATCTTGAGCATTTCATATTCACGGAATCCACAGTTCGTTCGTGTTCCGCCCTCGGACGCTATGGTAACGGTTCGAACGCGCTAAGGGTGCGCCCTGCCAAAGAGACCTTTCGGCAGAGCCCACACAATCGGTTAGAAGGTGAACTTACCGCTGATCTGGAGTTGACGAGACGAGCCGCCATCGCTGGTGGCAAAGCGAGTTGAGCTGATCTGACCGAAGGTCGACGATTGGACGTTGCCCGACGGCTGACCGAAGTTGGGATGGTTGAGGATGTCGAATGCGTCAACGCGCAGAATAAACGCCACCCCAGCAAAGAGCTTCGTCTCTTTCTGTCCGGACAGATCGACATCCGCAAACCCGGGGCCGGTCACTGCATTACGCTGCATGTTGCCGATGCCGGTGTAGTTACTCGGCGCGGTGGCTGTGGCTGAACTGGCTTGGGTCCCCTGGATCTCGAAGACGCAGGCTGGGGTGTACGTTGTCACATCGCAGACCGTACCGCCAGGGCTTAAGCCCCCAGTATTTTGGATGAAGGTAACGTTTGTGAACGAACTCGTCGAACCAGCAACGGGAGTCTGCGATTTATGCGTGATGATGTGGCCAACCTGCGAGGGGCGCACCACGCCAGTAAGACCGTTGTAGCTCGAGCTGCCTGCCGTGATGTTGACTGGATTACCGGTCTGGTACTGCACGATCGTTGAGAGTTGATAACCCGAGACCAGTCGGTTGCCCTTGAAGGGCAGTGCGTAGATCGCGGTTCCGGCCACATGATTGCGCGTATCGAAGTCCGACAGACCATAGTTCCCGCTGGGATTGTTGCTGTCCTGCAGCGCTCCGCCTGCCGCCGTGAGGCCGCCCTCCGACCCCAGCGAGTTGATGTCCATCGACTTCGACCACTCGTAGTTCATATTGATCTCGAGTCCGTGGCTCATGTTCTTGCTGAGCACAGCCCACATGGCGTTGTAGTTCGAGGTGCCGATGCTATTCACCTCGCTGATATTGGAGGCAATGCTCACCCCGGGATCGATAGGGCTGTTGGCCGAAAGGTTGGAGTAAAGATGCGGAGACCCTACTGGGCCGCTAGCCTGGTTCTCATTGGTCGTAATGCGCAGGTGGCGTCCGACCGAGCCGTAGTAGCCCAGCGACGCGACGATGCCGTCGGGTAGAGCTTGCTGCACGTTCAGATTGAAGCTCTCGATGTAGGCATTCTTGAAGTTGGGGTTGATAGAGCTGATTCCAATACCGGCGGCCTTTGCGGAGGCATACAGAGATGAGAGTGGAATGGCGGCCCCATTATAGGAAACCGCGGTGCTGAAAGGAGGATTGGAGGCCAGTCCCGTCACAGCGTCGGAAACCGGTTGGTCCACCAGGTACGCATAGCCGCCGCGGATCACGGTCTTGCCGGTGCCGAAGAGGTCTTCCGCAAATCCCACGCGTGGCTCGTAGTTATAGTTCTGGCCATAAGCCGAGTTGGCCGCGAGTCCGTTGGTGCCAACCTGTGTCAGCGTTGGGCCGCCAACACCGGCGGGGTTGAAGAGCACAAAGCGGTTTGCACCCTCTACCGGAGTTCCATTCCACTCGAAGCGCAGGCCGTACTCCAGCGTCAACCTCTGCGTGATCTTGAAGTTGTCCTGCACAAACGCTCCCGCAGCATCGGCGTAGACGCGGCTGGAGACGGTATTGGGCTGGATGCTGAAGACGGTGGCGTTATCCATCTCGAAGTTATTGGGTGTGCTCACAAAGGTGAGGGTGCCGATGTTCGCCGCAAAGCTGGCACTGAGGTAGCGTCGGAACTCACCGCCAAATTTGATCGTGTGTTTACCCCGTAGCAGCGTTGCCGTATCCGACAGGATCCCAAGCGTGTCGTTGCGTCCTTGCGGAAAACCCGAGGGCCCACCAAAGACCAGACCGATATCCGAGAGTGTGGTCTGGGGCAGACCCACGTTGCCTGAGAGCCCATCGCCAAGGCCTACGCTGGTCGGGTCGGTGAGATTGGCCGGATTGAAGGCGATAGAAATGCGGTTGAAGCCCAGACGAGCTTCGTTGACGAAGTTCGGATTGAAGATGTGCGTCTCGCTTAAGGTGAGGATCTGCCGATGCGCGGCGCGATGGTCTCCCCAACCGGGGACTGTGTCGCCCTGTAACGCAGGCTCTGTCCGAACGTCCTTCTGGAAGGCATAGAAACCGTGCAGGGAATCGTTGCTGCTGAACTGATGCAGCACATCGCCCGTGTATTGGTCGATGTTGACCGGGCCCGGGGTGAAGGCAACATAGTTGTTTCCACTATTGGGCAGCGGAATGAGCTTGGCCAGCGCAGCGGCAACAGGGAAAGTAGCGGCATTGGCGGCTATCGTCGCTTGCTGGGCTGGAGTGAGTACGGTGCTGTTCTGCAGGATGCCCTGGTGCTGACGCAGGCCCTCGTAGCTGGCATAGAAGAAGGTCTTGCCCTTCCATATGGGACCGCCCACAGAACCGCCGAAGTTATTGCGCTTGAGCGGCGCCTTTTCGCCTGGCAGGCCCGCGAGTGGAAGTCCGGTAGTCGGACTGAAGTTCCGGTTGAAGTAGTTGCGCGCATCCAGCGCCTCATTGCGGAAGTAGTCGAAGGCCTCGCCATGAAACTGGTTGGTACCGGATCTCGTGGCAACGGTCACAATCGAGCCATCGCTACGGCCATACTCCGCGCTGAAGGTGGAGTTGTTGATCTTGAACTCGGAGGTCGTGCTGATCGATGGCTGGAAGGTGATCTGGTTCTGGCTTATATCGTTGAGGTTGACGCCGTTGATCTGAAAGTTCACCGAGTCTTCCCGATTACCAGCCGTAATGAACGAGTTGGCCCCCAGCCCACGACTGGGAGAGGTGAGGCTTCCTGATGTCGGAGCGACCACGCCGCCCGGCGTCAGTACCGTCAGGTCGAGGAAGTGACGTCCATTGAGCGGAATATCCTGCACCGTTTTTCTGTCGATGACCTGTCCGACCGTCATCGTCTGCGTCTCGATCTGCTGTGCCGTGCTCTCCACCTGTACTGTCTCGCCTGCGGACGCGACAGCGAGGTGCATGTTGACCGCAACCGTCTGGGCCACGTCCACGGTGACCTTTTGCACAGAGTAGCTGCTGAACCCCGATGCCGTGGCCTGAACCGAGTAATCACCGGGTTGTAGCGAGGGGACAACGTAAAGTCCGTCGGAGTTGGTATCAATGACGCGGTCAAGCCCGGTCGCCAGGCTATGCACCTTTACATGCGCCCCAGGCACGACTGCGCCGCTTGGATCCGTTACGGTCCCTGAAAGTGTGGCAGTCGACTGGCCCCAGGCTCCAAGGGTGCCAACGCTAAACAGGACAGAAACAGAAAACCAATTTAAGAGCTTCATCTACGACCTCCAGAAGGTGCTGTGAATGGAGTGGGCCCGCGGCTAACCAAAAATGTACTAAATGTCAGGGAACATATATCAGATATCACATTTAATGCCCCGTGAAAACAAAATTCATCTTCCGTACGCAGAATCTTTACCGCAGTGTCAGCAGTACCGGGCAAATTTATGATCCCGATCTGGGAGAAGAAGCCTGAACCAGACGTAAGCTTTCAACCTGACGAATCGCTTTCGTTGCCTTTGTATTTGAGACACCCAGGGAACATTTCGAGAAAGCGTCGCGTATAGCTCTCCTGTGGACATTGCAAAGGAGGGGTGGTAGCTTCTATGCAATATCCAAAGGAGAAAGCATGGCAGCGGACAAATCCGAGGTTTTACAGGGAACGCTGGATCTGATGATCCTCAAGACGCTGCAGGCCCTGGGCCCGTTGCATGGTTTTGGCATTGCGAGGCGCATCGAGCAGTTGAGCGAAGACGTGCTGACGTTGAACGAGGGCACCGTGTACACATCGCTCCTGCGTCTGCAGCAGAAGAGCTGGATTGCGAGCGAGTGGGGCGTCTCCGAGAACAATCGGCGAGCGCGGTTTTACAGCATTACCCAACGCGGTCTCAATCAGTTGGCGGTCGAGACAGAAAACTGGGAGCGCATCGCCGCGGTGATTGGCCGTGTACTGGCGCTCGAGGCAAAGGCTTAGTTATGTTCGATCGCGCGCTTACCTTCCTCGCAAAAATCAAGGGACTCGTCGGGCAGAGACGAGCCGACGTTGCCTTCGACGAAGAGATGAACACCCACCTGGAGATGCTCGCGGAGAAGTATCAGCGGGAAGGGATGACCGCCAGGGAAGCCATCCGAGCGGCAAAACGGCAGTTTGGCAATACGACGCTGCTCCGGCAGAGGCAGAGAGAATCGAGGACGACGATGTTCTTTTCGAAGGTGTGGCGCGATGTGCGTTACGGTACGCGGCAATTGGCCAGAACTCCGGTATTCACGATCGTCTGCGTACTCACGCTCGCGCTTGGCGTCGGAGCCAACACAGCCGTCTTCAGCGTGATGCATGCGGTGCTGAGAAAGATGTTGCCGGTGCAGGACTCTTCGCATGTCTTCTACCTACACACAACGGGGTATCCTGACGGAGCCTCTCAGACTGGCGACTCTGATACGTCCTTTGCGTACCCCATGTATCAAGCGTTACGCGAGCAGCATGGCGTGCTGGAGGTAATGACCTTCATTCCCATGTCTTCGAGCGGCAAGACCTCCATACGGGTCGGCACAGTGCCGGAGGAAGCCGCGGGTGACATGGTGGGCGGTAACTACTTCAGTGGGCTGGGAGTAGGCACAGAGCTGGGCCGCGGCTTTGTACAGAAAGATGAGGACGACCACACTTCTGTCGTCGTGATCAGCGATAGCTTCTGGGAGACGCACTATCAGCGCAGCCACGATGTGATTGGTAAGACCCTCTATATCAAGTCGGTCCCATTCACGATCGTCGGTGTGGCGAGGAAGGGATTTGAGGGGACGGAAGGAAGGTTGCCGTTGGACTTCTGGATTCCTCTGCAGAGCAGGCCCGAGTTCAATGCGTGGGGCAATCCGGCAGAGTATGGAATGTACCTGACAACACCCAACAAGTGGTGCATGAAGCTAATGGTCCGCACGGCGCCTGGGATAAGCCGTGAGGAGGGGTTGGCAAGAGCGCAGGGAATCTTTGCACGAGTCGCCTATGCGGGTGTTGCACCGAAGCACGCGGGAGATGAGACGTATAAGCTTTCGTTTAATGAGGCGAAGCAGTTTGACAGTCAGGATGATTCGTTTGCACGATCCTTGAAGGTGCTGATGATGATGGTGGGACTGGTCCTGCTCATCGCCATGAGCAACGTGGTCATGTTGTTGATGGCCCGCAATGCGAGCCGGCAGAGAGAGTTCAGTGTACGTATTGCACTCGGCGCAGGGCGCGGGGAGATGGCCCGGCAGTTACTCACTGAGAGCCTGTTGCTCGTGGCGCTGGGTGGCGCTGCCGCATGGATCTTCGCGCTGGGCGCGACGCGGGCTCTGGGATCGTGGGCGCACATTCAATCGAATCTGCAGCCCGATGGTGCGGTGGCGTGGTTCACTCTGGGGGTGCTACTTCTCCTGGCGCTGGTGTTCGGGCTGGCCCCGTTACGAAGGGCCATGTCCAGCGGACCGGAGATGGTGCTCCGTAGTTCCTCTACGGTCTCCCATACGAGCTCTCAAAAAGTGCGCGCTGGCAATGCGGTAATCGTGACGCAGATCGCAATGTGTCTGGTGTTGCTGGTAGGTGCGGGGTTGCTGCTCGGTACCTTGCGAAACCTGTTGAAGACACCCCTTGGGCAGAAGCCGGAAGGATTGCTGGTCTTCGGCGTGCAGCCGCAACATGCGCATACCAAAGAGGAGAGCATTGCCTTCTTTGTCGCGTTGCAGCAAAGGCTGCGAACGATTCCAGGCGTGCAGAGCGTTTCGATGGCTGGCAATCGGCCTGGTTCTGGATGGTCCGACAACAACGCTGGTGTCCTTGTAGACGGCCATAAACCGAAGGGGGTTGAACCAGAGCAGGCAAACTATCGACACAATACGGTAGGCCCGGACTACTTTCGCACGATGGGTGTCCAGGTAATTCGGGGCAGAGATTTTTCCGATGCCGATTCTTCTACCGCTCCTAAAGTTTTGATTGTGAATGAGACCTTTGCGAAGAAGTATCTCGGCACCTTGAACGCGGTAGGCCACGTTCTCAGTAATTCAAAGGGGCTTGAGCCTAACCTCATCGTAGGTGTTGTGAAAGATCATAAGTACACCAGCATCACGGAAGAGGCGACGCCGATGATTTGGGATGTGTTCACGCAGGGTGACGCAGTGAGCCAACTCAATATCGAGATGCGCGTGCCTAACGATCCCATGGCGATGCTGCCGACTGTGCGCAAGATGATTGCGCAGATCGATCCTGACTTGCCATTGATGGAACCAATGACTCAAAGCGCGGTCTTTGAGCAGTCCATATCGCAACAGGCACTCTTCGCCCGTCTTGCGGGCTGCTTCGGTGTGCTGGCTGTGGTGCTGATCGCGACCGGCCTGTATGGAACGCTTGCCTATCGTGTGAGCCGTCGCAGTGCGGAGATCGGTGTTCGCATGGCACTGGGCGCGCAGCGCCTGCAGGTGGTCTGGATGGTCTTACGCGGAAGCCTCTCGCTGACGGCGATTGGAGTGGCATTAGGGATTCCGCTGGCCATGGCTGCGGGCATGCAATTGGAGAGTTCGCTGTACGGAATGAAAGCTCTCGATATTGCAAGCTATATGTTCGCGATCCTTGGTGTTGCCTTCGTAGCTCTCGTAGCAAGCGCTGTGCCAGCAGGCCGGGCAGCGAGCGTGGATCCTATAAAGGCGTTGCGCTTAGAGTGACACCCTCCGCATGCTGCTGAACTGAACGGATCCCATCACAGGGTCTATTACTTCGGCGACCACTTTGAGAAGAAATAGATTTGATGAGCAAAGCCAAGCTCCATCGCGACCTGATTGTCAGGCATAAATCTGAAGCGCTCCGGTGATATTCTCGGTCGCATGTGGAAGACCTTAGTTCTGGCTATCTTCGCGATCGTGCCCACTCCTGATATGTACAGTCAGGTGCCCTGTCCGGTCTCCTTGACAAGTGCGACTGCCCAGCAGGGCCGCATCAAACTGGAGTTCAGGAATAAAGGCAAGATTCCCATTGAGCAACTCAGCCTCTCATGCACGCCGTCTGCGAACCACAAGTCTGGCAGTGCGATCTGCCATCACGAGACCGGCATCTTTTATCCGGGGGACGAATCTTGGATCGAGATCGCCTATCCGGGCGCGAATCGCCGCAGTGTTGTCCTCGCGGTCAAAGAGGTCTACATGGCCGGCGGCGCATTTTGGAATACCCGGTCATCCGATTCCTGCCGAACTCTAAGAGTGCCTGTAAACAGATAGCCTCGCTGCTTCCTGTTTGTCGCAAGTGGGTTTGCGAAAGCCTCTTGTCTCGTGACCGCGAAGGCTACACAGATCCCCTTCGGGATGACGAGTAAGAAGGGCAAGAGCCACTACAGCTGCAACGGGAAGCTGGGTGGTACACTCAGCAAAATTCTGAGGATGGAGTTTTCCCATGCCTAGATGGTTCTCTTTGTTGTTGTGCCAGGCGTTCCTGGGAGCGTCTGCGCAGGTGGTGTCTACACCAGCGGCTCCCGCAGTCACGGCGCCGGGTGCGCCGACGATCGATCAGTCGCTCGAGATGATCTCCGTGACCGCGCCCTCGGTTTCTCCGGATGGGACGCGCGTGGTGTATCAGCAGAGCCGAACCAACTGGGATGGGAATGCGTTTGAGGACGATCTTTGGGTGGTCTCGACCCATGATCCGAAGCCGCATCGGCTGACCGCGCCGAACAAGTCTGCCGTTGAGGCCGCGTGGTCTCCTGACGGACGATGGATCGCGTTTGTCTCGGACCGGCCAGGGGTGATCCCGAAGTCCCCGGCGGAGAAGGGTCAGATCTATCTCGCGCCGGCTGAGGGAGGCGAAGGCGTGCAATTGACGCACACCGAAACGGACGTGGATCAATTTGAATGGTCACCGGACAGCACGTCGATTGCCTTCACCTGTGCCGATCCGGACCCTCAGAAGCTCAAGGATCGCAAAGAGAGCTTTGGCGAATACCACATCATCCACGGCGACTATGACATGGAGCACATCTGGCTGGTGGATGTGCCGGAAGACCCAGGTGTCACGACTCCGGCGCCGGTCAAGATTACGGACGGCAGTTTTTCGGTGGGAGACTTCAAGTTTGCGCCAGATGGCAAGCAGATCGCGTTCTCGGCGCAGCGCGATCCGGATCTGATATCTGCTTTTACCGCGGACATCTATACGGTCACCCTGGCCGGGCATACGGTGAAAAAGATTGTAGAGACGGCAGGTCCGGATGAGGATCCGTACTGGTCGCCGGATGGCAGGCAAATCGCCTTCGTCACTGCGAACGGCGATCCGCACTTCTTCTATACAAATAACCGGATCGCCATTGTTCCCGCGGACGGAAGCGCGAAGCCTGTGGTGGTGGACGAGGCCTTCGATGAAGATGCGAGTCTGGTTGCGTGGGCGGCGGAGGGGATCTACTTCACGAGCTTCGAGCATGGCACGATGCGGCTGTTCCGGCTGGATCCGATGGCGAAGTCCATCGCGGCGGTAAGCCCTGAACATCAGTACATCACGGCGGTCTCGATCTCGCCGGATGGCAAACACGTGGCGTATCGCGGAGCGTCGGCGGAGCATATGCCGGAGATCGATACGGCGGAGCTTGGCTCCGCCCATGCCGGGGCTACGAATTCCGCTGCATGGGCGCCGGTGCAACTGACCCACGTCAACAATCAACTCGCTCCTTATGCACGGTCCACGCGTGAGATCGTGACATGGAAGTCCGGCGACGGGGCCACGATCGAAGGCGTGCTGGAGAAACCCGCTAACTTTCAGCCGGGAGTGAAGTACCCGCTGCTGGTGATCATTCATGGCGGCCCCACGGGGCTCGACACACCGGTGCTGGCGCCGGACCGGTACTATCCGGCGGAGCGCTTCCTGGCACGGGGCGCGTTGGTGCTGCGGCCTAACTACCGCGGATCCGCAGGGTATGGAGGGAAGTTCCGCGCACTGAACGTGCGCAACCTGGGCGTGGGAGATTATGCCGATGTGATCAGCGGCGTCGACTCCCTGATTGCCAAGGGCATGGTGGATCCGAAGCGGGTGGGGGCAATGGGATGGAGCGAGGGAGGTTATATCTCGGCGTTCATCACGGCCTCGAGCGACCGCTTTGTAGCGGTCAGCGTGGGCGCAGGCATCTCGGACTGGGCGACGTATTACTACAACACCGACATAACGCCGTTTACAAGACAGTATCTCGACGCCACGCCGCAGAGCGATCCTGAGATCTACAAGAAGACTTCGCCGATCAACTACATCAGCCATGCCAGGACGCCGACACTCATTCAGCAGGGCAGTGTGGACCACCGGGTGCCGGTGGCGAATTCCTTTGAACTGCGGCAGGCGCTCGAGGACCGCGGAGTCCCGGTGAAGATGGTGCTGTATGAAGGCTTTGGGCATCCGATCACCAAGCCCAAACAGCAGCGCGCTGTCATGGAAGAGAACGAGCTCTGGTTCAACCACTACATCTGGGGTGATCCTCTCCCGGCAGATCTTACTCCGGTAGCGAAGGCGAAGGAAGACAAGAAGTAGGGAAGTGGTAAATAGTGAATCGTTACCAGCCACCAATCCGGGTGCCCCATCTTCGGCGCGTTTTTTGCGCCTAAGGTGGGCATCGGGCGAACGCCCGACTGCTCCCGCCCATCTATACCTTGTCTCTAACGCTACAACTGGCACACAACAGCGTTTTCATGGCTTCGCTGCGCCAATATCTGCAGGGCTGCGCGGATCAATCTCATGATGCGTGTCGTACTGGCTGCTGAACCCGGTTACGCTTACCACCTTCCCCGCAGCAAAGCTGCTCGTGGGAATGCCGGTCTGCACATTGACGAAGATCAGGGCTTCACCGGAACCGTCATTGATGGAAACCTTGAAGCCATAAGGTCCATCACCAGCCGGTGCCTGCGTAATCTTGCCGTGCACCTTGACGATCAGTCCTTCATTGGCTTCGCCCACCTCTGCGGTCTTCAGCGGCTTCGGCGCGATGACATGGAAGTCACTGTCGTTCTTTGTGGTCGCCTTCTTCACGGCTGCCGCGTCGGCGGGGACCACCACCAGCAGGCCGGACTTATCCGTGAGCACACCGCTGACACGCGCGCGCCAGGGCGGCACAATACTTGCATTGTCCGGTGTACTGACATAGATGCCGCCGCTGGCGTCCTGCAATCCAAAGCCTTTGTCGTCAAAGCTCGACTCGAAGGCGCCCGAGGGCGTGGAGTCCACCCCATAGATCGTGACGTGGGCGCCCAGGGGCAGGGAACGTGCCTTGGCGATCGGAATGACATCATCGGCAGGAGCGGCAACAGTAACGGTGCTTGTAAGGGCGAAGATCAGACCCAGGCAGACAAAGCTTAAAATGCGACGTTGCACGCGAGACGCTGCAGCGCGCTGGGTTCGCACCATCAGGTTGGAGTCTTCATTCCTAAGAGCCATGCACGTCCTCTTTCTTTTGTCGGAAGATCCCGGGCCCGGGATCCAACACGATACTCAATCCGGATCAGCTTAGATGAATGGTGATCTATTGCGGGATATTTTGAAGCGCGTTTCGGTCAGGCGAGACGGCAAGGGAATAGTCCTCTACAAACGCGGCTAAAAGCCCGATTTTCAACTGTCCTTATGGCATGACCTAATGGCCACGGCTTCCTCCGTCCGCGTTGCTAAAGCGTCACGGCTGGCTAGCCATGGAGTACAGAGGGGGGCGTTTGCGGGAGGGGCACAGATAGACGCGAAGCATCATCGAGCCGGAGTTGATGGCTCACGCGTAAGGCGTGCCTGCCATCGCAGCTTTCAGGCCGATGGTTCCCTTATCCACCATCGCGAGAAAGGCGGCATTCGCCTTCTTTGTATTTCGACTCTTTCGAAAGGTTCGGTGAGCCTGAATGTGGGCCACGGTCCACGTTGCCAAAAGTAGATTGGCCGCCAGATAGGCGTCGGGATCGGCAGGTTCTCGCCCTGCGCCTTCAGATAGCGCGACCGCTACGAATTGCGCGATCTCGTCACGTATCGCCCTGGCCCGAGCCTTGAGGGTTTCGCTGCGCTCGATGGTCTCGATGAAGCCTTGGCTCGCAACGGAAAATTCGACGTAAGGGCTCTGATCCGCAATCAGCCGATGAGCGAGCAGCCGTAGCGACTCGATCGGAGATACGCGGGGATCACGCTGCTGCAAAGTTTCACGCAGGGCCTCCCGAATCTCCTCATCGCGATCAAAGAACATGTCCTCCTTGCGCGGGAAGTGATTGAACACCGTCATTCGCCCGACGTCCGCGGCTTCCGCGATCTCGTCTACGGTCACATGATCAAAACCCCGCTCGGTGAAGAGGCGTGTGGCGGCATCGGATATGCTTTCTCGCGTGGCGAGCCGGTTGCGGGATCGACGGTCGAATGGCTTTGGCATGTGACTCTTGACAGTTTACATGTACTGAGTATGTATACTTAGTACATGTACTTGGTACATGTTAGAGGACGACGTATGGAAGAGCATGTAGATGTTGTAGTTGTAGGAGCTGGGCCGGTCGGACTTCTTGCCGCCATAGAACTGACGTTGGGCGGCGTGCGCGTCCTTGTGCTGGAGCGCCTGGTGACACCGAGCATGGTCTCGAAGGCATTGGGCATCGGACCGCTTGGAAGTGAAGCGATGCAGCGTCGCGGGATGGCTGCGGCCATCACCGCCGCAGAGGAGCGCATCTTCGCGGCGATGAAGAAGTCCACGGAGCAGAACGGACCAGACGCGCGTGGTCGAGGGACCAGGTTCAGTGGCCATTTCGCTGGCCTGACTCTTATCCGAAAGGATGCGCAGAAGGAGCCGGAACGGCGTGCCCACCCGGTAGATCAGCAGGCCGTCGAAGCCATGCTGGCCGACCGCGCGCTCTCTCTTGGGATCGAGATCCACCGCGAGTGTGATGTCACGAACTTCGTTCAGCAGGCGGACGGTGTGGACGTGGCGTGGGCGTCTCCGGCAGGTGATGGCCGCATCCGCTGCTCCTACCTTGTTGGTTGCGACGGGGGACGCAGCTCCATCCGCAAGATGGCCGGCTTTGACTTTCCTGGCACGGCTCCATCCATGACGATGTACAACGCGGTCGCCGAGATCGACCATCCCGAACGCCTGTTGCCCAGTGGCTGGCGCCGCACATCGGGTGGCGTGTTCTCCTATGGGTTTCTCCCCGGCCGGTTGGTCATGCTGGACTTCAGCGGTCCACCGGAAGACAGGGAGGCTCCGGTCACATGCGAGGAGATTGAAGCCGTATTACGCCGTGTCAGCGGCGCGGATGTCCGTGTCAAAGCGCTCGAAAGCGGTAGCCGGTGGACGGACAATACGCGGCTTGCCGATACCTATCGCCGAGGCAGGGTGCTGCTTGCGGGTGATGCGGCGCATATCCATACACCGTTCGGTGGTCAAGGTCTGAGCCTCGGGCTTGTGGACGCTGCCAACCTTGGCTGGAAGCTCGCCGCGGTCATTCGCGGCCAGATGCCCGAAAGCCTGCTCGACACCTACACGGCCGAGCGGCGACCCGTCGCCGAAGCCGTTCTGGCGAACACCCGTGCTCAGATGGCCATCCTGCGGCCCGATCCTCAATCGGGTGCGATGCGGGACATCATCGCGAACCTCATGCAGTTCGATGACGTCAACCGGTTCATCGGCGAGATCATGAGTGGACTTTCCACCCGTTACGATCTCGGGTCGGAGCGGGACGAGGTCGGACGACTGATTGGCGACAGGCCCGTCAGCCATCGAGATGGCGAAGGTTCGCTCTACGATCTCATGCAGGATGGCATGGGTGTTCTTCTCGACGCCTCAACCGAAGGGAAGGCTTCCAGGCTTGTTGCGGCCAGCACGCTGAGGATACGTTGCGTTGCCGTCGATGCAGGGCCTTCGATGTTGATCCGTCCCGATGCCTGCGTCGCCTGGGCCGAGGAGGAGAACAGCATAGACGGATTGGAGGAAGCGCTCCATCGCTGGTTCATCCCAAGGCTGGATGACGGGTCCAGGTTGCGATCCGAACAGTGATCGTCTTGTCCATGTATCACTCTCCATCCCGCAAATGACACCATTCGCAGGATGAATCCACCCTGCGAATGGTGTAGAATCAACTTCGAGCTTTATCCGGTTTCGCCCTCGCACTCTCCTGTTCGGCCCAGCTTCAAAAGCCAGCCTACAGATAACGCAAGGTCGGGCTGTGTTCGATAACCGGGCAAGCCACTTATTCGTTTCAGGGAGATACCACAATGGCGAAGATTGCCAAAACAGGCGACCGCAAGAAGGTCATGGACACCCAGAAGAGCACCGATTGTCCGAAGTGCTCCAAGGCCACACGCATCGTAAAGCGCGTCAAAGACCGCGAGCGCGGCGTCCCAGGCGGCGTATATATTTCGTGTTCGGCCTGCGACTTTTTCGAAAAACTGTAAACTTTTCGCGATCCACAGAAAGGCCCCCCTTCTGAGGGGGGCCTTTTATCGTGGATGTGCGTCTTACTTCCAGAACCCTTCTGGGGTTTGGCGGTTTCACAGCCGGTACATCCTGAGCGAAAGGTGTCGGCGTGGTTTTCTCCCAAGGAAAACCACCTTGCATGATTCTTCCAGAGGCGTAGTAGCTGTGAACTGCCATTGATGTATCGACTTCGGCACCCTGGTACTTGACGAGTGTTGTGTTGAGCGAGCAGACTCCCAGACGGAAAGTAGGGAAACAGGAATCATGGCAACAAGCATCCTAGTAACCAGCCCCAAAGTCACGCCCTCCCCCCTCCCCACCCTAGCCTCATCGCCTCACTACACCCGCCCCACCTACCTGATGTGTCCGCCCGAGTGGTACGGCGTCGACTACGTCATCAACCCCTGGATGGCCGGCAATGTCCACCGCTCCTCGCGTGATCTGGCGTTTGCGCAGTGGAAAGGCTTTCACAACGTCCTGCGCGGCGTCGCCGATGTGCGTCTCCTGCATCCCGAGCCGGGCTGTCCCGATATGGTCTTCCTCAGCCACGGTGCACTGGTGCATCACGGCGTGGCAGCCATTTCCAGCTTCAATCATCCGCAGCGCCGGGCCGAAACCCAGCACCTGCAAAAGTGGCTCGAAAGCCAGGGCTTCCTGCTCTGGAAGACGCCGCGTGAAACCGCCTTCGAAGGCGAAGGGGACGTCACCTTCAACGACGATGGCACAACCCTTTGGGCAGCCCACGGCGTCCGCACCTGCCGCGCGGCCCATCGTCACGTCGCCGATGCCTGGCATACGCCGGTCTCGTCGCTCCACCTGGTGGACCCGCGCTTCTACCACCTCGACACCTGTTTCACTCCGCTGCATGGCGGCTTCCTGATGTACTACCCAGGGGCCTTCGACGCGGCTTCGCTGACCTCGATCGAGGCTGCCTACCCGGCAGAGAAGCGTATCGCCGTCTCCGAGCATGACGCGATTCATATGGCATGCTGTGCGCTGAACATCGGTCGAACGATCTTCACCGGAGAGTTGAGCCGTGAACTGGCGGCGCAGCTCTTCGACGTCGGGTTCGACGTCGTTCAACTGGAACTCGGCGAGTTCATCAAGAGTGGCGGCGGCGCAAAGTCGCTGGCTCTTCGCTTGAGCGATCTGCGTGTCACACACGCCACCATCGGCCGCTAACCCAAAACGACTGTGGCGGTCCTTCTAACAAGAAGGACCGCCACAGTCGTTTTCGTTTAAGCTCTGTCTTTACGGAATTGGTTGCGTACCTTAGCGGACGACAATAATTGGGCTAGGCATCGGGGACATCTCAGGTAGAGAAGCCACCAGATCCTCCGACATCTGTACATCGCTAGGGCTGACCTTTTCAACCTTGACCTTACCCAGACCCTGGATCCCTAGCTTCTGTGCTGCTGCGTAGGAGAGGTCCATGATCAGGTTTCCGGACATGGGGCCACGGTCGTTTACCCGCAAAAACGTAGACCTCTGGTTATGCAGGTTGGTAACCCGAACCCAGCTTCCCAGGGGAAGCGTGCGGTGCGCACAGGTAAAGGCATTCATGTCGAAGCGTTCGCCGGTTGCAGTCTTGTGTCCTTGAAAGCGGGTCCCATACCAGGAGGCTTTGCCTACCTGGAACCAATGGTGCTTGATGGACGCCGCGGGTGTTGACACGATGCTTCCACTTGCAGGGGCCGGGGGACTTGCTACGATAGTGCTCGTCAGGCCCAAGGCAGCTGCCAGTAGGACGACGCGATTGCGTCTCCGTCCTGTGCCACTCAAGGTATTCTTTCGATCTCTCGTGTTGTAACCATTCATACATATATTGTCGAACGCCAAGCAACCTAAGTCAAACATTTGAAAGGCTTTTTTATTCCATAAAGTGTTGACTCAAGGGGTTCCTCCATGGTAGGAAATTAGATAGGGAATTGGCCCTTTTGCCTCCGCAATCCGTGCCATACATCCGGGCCTCCGGAGCAGGGAAAGGCCCGATGCCACCTCCGATAGCACTCACGATTGCCGGCTTCGATCCTTCGAGCGGCGCAGGGATTACCGCCGACCTGCAAACATTCGCCGCCCACGGACTCTTTGGGATATCGGCGATCACGGCGCTCACCGTTCAATCGACCTTGGGAGTGGCTTCTGTTGAGGCAGTTTCCCCAGTGCTCCTTCGTCAGACTCTGGATCATCTCAACGCCGATCTACCTCCAGCCGGAATCAAGATCGGGATGCTGGCGACTCATGATATTGTCAGTAAAACCACAACTTTCACTGATGCTCATAAGCTACTAATTCCAATTGTTTTAGATCCTATTATTTTATCCAGCTCAGGCGCTCCTCTCCTCGATCAGGAAGGGCTGCGCGTTCTTCAGGAAGAGCTTCTCAACCGGGTCTCATGGATTACGCCAAACTGGGCTGAGCTCGCCGCTCTAACAAGCAGAAAAGTGCAGTTTGCACCCGATGCCGAAACCGCCCTGCACGTTCTTGGACTTCGTTATCCCCATCTGCACATAGTCGCTACCGGCGGCGATCATGGAGATAAACCCATAGATCTACTGCGGACTCCAACAGGAGAGATTCACTCCTTTCCGGGCAAACGTATCGACACAACCTCAACCCACGGAACCGGCTGTGCCTTTTCTTCGGCGCTTCTCAGTCGTTTGATACTGGGAGATACCCCCCTCAGCGCTGTCGCCGGCGCGAAAGCTTTTGTCGAAGGCGCTTTAAATCATGCTCCCGGAGTGGGCCATGGCCGAGGTCCGATGGATCTGCTTTGGCCTCTGCGGCATCCGTCAGCTTAAGATGTTGTTAGGCCAAGATGCAGACTGACATGACGCTTCAAATCAACGGACAAACACGCAGCTTCCCCGAACCCGCGCCCTCAACGCTGGACCAGCTCATTCAACAACTCGGCATGAAGGCCGACCGAGTCGCCGTCGAGCGCAACGGAGAGATCGTGCCTCGGGCGGAGTGGACCGGAACAGTGGTGCAGTCCGGCGACCGGTTAGAGGTTGTGCATTTTGTCGGAGGCGGCAGCCCGCCCACTGCGGGATGACGCCAGAAGGTCGCGTAGAAGCGGCTCCCAGCGGTCTCCATACTGAGTCCAGCCTCCGATGGCCTGAACCCGAGCCAGTGCGGCAGCCCGCATCCTCGCCTGCAGAAGGGGATCGTCAGCCAGCTGCTGAAGCCTCGCAGCAATCGCTCCAGAGTCTCGAATAGGGACGATAAATCCTTCAACCCCGTCGCTGAAAAGATCCTCCCCTCCGGTATTGGTTGAGCAGATCACCGGACATCCACAGGCCAAAGCCTGCGCCTGCACCAAAGCTAGCCCTTCCTCAATACTGGGCAGCACCAGGACATGACTGGTGCTCATCAACTCTACAAGCCGTGGCTGCGGAACCGCCCCGAGAAACTCTACGTTTTCCTGTGGGCATTTGGGCAATACGGAACGCAGGTCTTCCTGCATCTGACCGGCAATCAGCAGTCGTTTGCTCGGATGACGTAACTCCGAAAAAGCCTGGAGCAAATATGGAATGCCTTTGCGAAGCCCCACGGCTCCGGCAAACAGCACACGTAACTCGCCCTGAGGCGGCTCGCCGACAGGGTGGAAATTCTCCAAACGAACACCATAGGGAATGGTGTGAACCTTGGCGGCAGGAACCCCCATTTCGACAAAGGACCGTGCCGCCATACTGGATGGAACGGTGATCGCGTCAGCCTGGGCATAGATAGCCTCCTCGCGCATCGTGTCACGCTCGTCAGAGACCTGCCGCTCGACACCCCAGCGACGATACTCCTCCGCGACGATGTTCTCCTGATACCGCTGATGCGTCGATCCTCGATCGCACACAAAGATACCGCCACGCTCCTGCAAATTTCGGCCGGTCAGAAGACCGGCTCCGGAGATAGCGATCAGAACATCCGGCGAGGGTTCACCGCGTCGCAGGTTGCGTTCAAACTGACGGTCAGTCCAGCGATCGAAGGTCAAGGCATTCGCATAGCCGAGATGGTCATCGAGAACCGGCAGATCAAACGGGCTGCGCTGCAGCGCAATCTGCGGAAGATGGAGCCACGGAAATGTCTTGACCTTGTCCCTGGGCAAACCTTCTCGCTGCAGCCGGGACCATGGCCAGGTTGAATAGACTCGGTCAAGATGTCCCCGGCGCTCGAGTTCACGAGCCAGTTCGAAGTGGTGGAAGACGCCGAAGACGGCCTGGGCTACTCGCATGAAGAGGGTTAGGCTTTTCAGCTTTAGGATAACAAAGCCGCGTAAGCCCTTGAACGCAGAGAGGGAACTCATCGATGGGAGAAGAGTCCCCCCCTCTGTGAACCATTACGGCGTGACGAGCTTCCACGCCTGGGCTGCTGTTCCATTGCAGGTGTAGATATCCAGTTGCACCCCGTTTGCAGTCGAGGCACTCGGAGTGTCCAGGCAAAGACCGCTGCCTTGGCCGACAAAGTTATAGTAGCCATTGCCCAGCGGCACAGCCTCCCATTCTTCGTTGGAGTTTCCAGAATAGGTCCACGTCTGTAGGAGACTGCCATTGGTCGTGCCGTTGCCGGTTACATTCCAGGTTTCGGTCGGAGCATTGGCGTTGGCTACGTAGTAGTAGCCACTGGCACTCCCGTTCTCGAACTCCCACTGCTGGTTAGGCTGAGTGCTGTAGGTGCCTTGCCCGCAGGCCCACTGCTGAACGGCGGTTCCATTCGCCGTGCCCGAAGCGGTGTCGTCGATGCAGGAACCGCTATTCTCGTTGACGAGGTTGTAAAACACCCCGGTACTCAAAGTAGATCCACCACCACCGTTCGATGCAAAGGCGGCTGAGTAGATGTTGTAACCTCCGTTGTCCTGGTTCCAGGTCAGGACTTGCTGGCCCGCCGTCAGTGTGACGCTGGCGGTTACCGTCGTCCAGTCTTGATAGCCGCCGGTCTCCGGAACATTGACCGACCCAGTCAGGTTTGTTCCCGCGGAATTCGACAGATGGAATCCATCGGTCACTGCGGCCGGAGAGGCGACCTCGAAAGTGACGTTGTATGTCCCGGACGTAGCCACGTTCACCGTAAATCGGAACCACTGTCCGCTGGCTGTCCAACCGATATCGTTGCCGCCGCCCGGAGCTGAGGTCGTTTCCAGATCGACGCCATCGGAACGATAGCCGTTATCCGATCCGTTGACAGAGGCGACGTTGTAGCCAAGTCCCTGGCCACCGGTGTCGTAGTTTTCGGCCAACACTGTGCCAGGGATGGCTGCGGGCGTTCCGCCGTAAGGCCCTTCGGTGGTCCCACCTCCGCTGCCGGTGATGGTCGTACCGTTTCCTTGTGCCGAATTAGCCGATGTGCCGGCCGCATTAGCAGCCTGCACGACGTAGTAATAGGTAGTCGTGGCAGCCAGACCTGAATCGGTGAATGAGGCTCCGGTCAGGTCTGAGGCAATCATATTGCTCGACGAAGGCGTGAACCCGGAGGCCGTGCTGCGGAACAGGTTGTAGCTCAACGTGCAGTTCGACCCTTCAGCGCTGGCGCTCCAGGTTACGTTGATCGTGCTGCCTGAAGTTCCCGATCCGGAGGGCGTTCCAGGAGTGCCCGGAGCAGAACCGCAATTGCCGCTTGTGCCTCCCCAGGAGGTGAGATAGCTGTTAGCGCCTGCCGTTGTGCCGCCATTATCGACTGTGTCGTTGTTGGAGGCGATGTTGTAGTTGATTTGGCCGTCAGAAAGGGTCACAGACACCATGTCATGGAACGTGACTCCGGCGGCGACCGGGGCGGCTATCCCGCTGTTCGCAACGATAGCGACTCCCTGATCGAAGACAGAGTAAACACCGAGACCGTAGGCCACATGGGTGGCGACCGTCGGAGCAACGTTGTAGGACGCATAACCGTCCACGCCGCCGTTCATCCATGCACTCTCACTGGGAACGTCATAGGGCATTTCGCTCTGGTAAAAGATGGTTTCGCCACCTTCACCGTTCCACACGACCTGCTCGTTCTCGTAGTGTTCGACAGCCAGGCCTGTTGCCAGTACGTTGTCCCCATTCACGACCAATCCGTTACTGCAGACATTCGCAGTCCAACCGACGGTTCCGTCGTTTCCATGGTCGGCGCGCCAGCTCCACATGTTGTCGATAATTACGTTGTCGCTATCGATCTCCGTGGCTTCGGTGCAGGTTCCCAGGGTGGCTCCGCCAACGCGAAAGTGCACATCGCTGATCGTAGTTGGATTGGTTGCGTGGCTGACGCGTGGTGCGCCTTTCACCCCTACCTGTAGAAGCACCGATGAGTTGACCGGGCCCGCGTCGATGAGAAATCCGGCAAGCTGCACTCCGCCGACATCGGCTACAGTGAGCGCGGGCGTTCCCGACTGCGGGACAAGATCCGCATATCCGAGTCCGAGCACCACGGTGTTGGCGTTCGTGACATTGATGGATCCGCTGTACTGGTAGATGCCAGGGGTCAGAATGAGATTTTCGCCGGAGGCCAGCGCAGCGTTGATCGTGGCTAACGAGGTTGAGGGCGTGGCGATCAGGAAGGCGCTGATTGAGAGAGAAGTACCAGCCTCTCCGCTGCCTACACCGCCGTTAGCCCAGGTTGTGCCTGACGTATTTGTTCCGTAGGTAGGCGAGAAGACCCAGTAGTTGCTGCTGCTGTCCATGTAGAGGAAGGGCTTTTCGCGGCTGACCGGAGTGGTTGCGAGGACGGTATATGAACTACCTCCGCCACCAAATGGATTGCTTTGCCCTGGAGCCCCGGAGACGCCTGAAAAGACCATGTTCCAACTGCCCCCCGTCCAACTCCCGAGGGAACTGTTGCGCGTATACCACTGTTGCTGGGAACAGGAGTTGAGTTGGCCGGTGATCTTGGTGTTGGCGATGAATCCGCCGCTGGAGTAGTTGCAGCCGGAGTCCGTGAGTTCTACCGGATTGTTGATCAGCATGCGCCGGATGGAAGCCCCCTGCGAAACACCCCATTGCAGAGTGCCGGACCCCGGCGTGGTCATCTCCAGGTTCTCCATCGAACGCCAGAAAGTTTGCGTGTCATTTCCGTTGATGGTCTCGTTCGACTCCAGATAGCCCTGGCTGATGTTGACGGCTGTAGGGGACTGGCCAAGGCCGGCAATGGACTCATAGAATCCCACCTCGGATTCGACGCCGGTGTAGGTACCCGGCGCGAACAGCACTGCATAACGATTGGTGCTGAACTGTCCGTTACCGGCCAAGGTGGAGAGGGTCGAGTTGATCGACGAGATCGAATTGCTGGGAGTAAAGACGTAGACGTTGGGGCCAAAGATTGTGCTGTTCTGTGCGAAGGCTGAAGTGCCCAGGGTGAGGAGCCCCACGAAAGTCAGGCAAAGGAATAGCTTGCCCACAGTAGCTTCAAATGTGCGATTTCTCATCAAATTCAACTCCGATCAAGAATTGGTTTTGAATCGACTGCAGCGCAATACTGGATGGCCAGAATCCATCAACTCAGCTTGAGCGAGGGGGAATCAGTGTCATAGAGAGCGGGTAGGGCAAGCTAAAATACTTTGTAAGGAAAGTTGCACAACACACCCTATTGGCACCCAAGCAAGGTTGTCAAATATTTCTTTCCGTAATTCCATTTCGAACAAGGGGGCATTGCGAAGGCTACGAGGAGCGCAATGATCTGGAATGGCTCCGTTCAAGTAGTGTTCGTAACTGCAGTAAATCGGCCTTGTCACGTGGGCGGAAGGGTAGTTTAGACACTGCAATCCAGCGGCTGTGTTGGCGCAAAGCAGAAGTGTCGCTGGCGGTGCAAAGCAGAAATGTCATTCCCATCAGACCGGCATTTCCGCTGCTTTTCGCCGCGCGAAAAATCATGCGCTTTCGGATTGTCGATGCGTGTCAATGAGTGATGCGGGGATTATGCATGAAGCCAGAACTCTCCAGGTGCGTCTGGCACATCCCCGACGCCAACGTGAAAATCGCCAAGGCATGTGCCAGTATCCTGAAAAAATTCCGCATCGCAAATCTTCAGTTACATCAGAGTGAAAGTAAGAGAAAGCCGCCTGCGCGTAGGCGTAGCTGATCCGTCGGAACGCGATCGGCATCTACCAGCGTCACGGCCAAAGCCAGCACATCCCATCCGAAGATGACTCTGCGCAGTTGTGTTGAAGGGGTGCCCGAATTCTGCGCGCCGTGGCTGGCTGTACAGAAATCGGGCCGTTGGTAATGGGTTAGAACGAGAACTTCCCGGTAATCTTCAGGATTCTCGGAAAGTTATATTGAGTTGGGCCGATCGTGCCGAAACCGCTCCAGCCGGACCCCGGAGTGTATACCGGTGTTCCGTCTGCAGGATTGCTGTCCGGTCCCCCAAATTGCGGCGTATTGAATGAATTGAATGCATCCAGGCGCAGAGTGAAATTCATGTTCTCCCGGATCGGCGTGCTTTTCATCAAGGAAAGGTCAATGTTCGCGGCGCTGGGCGTGCGCACCGCGGTGACTTGCTGGGGCAGAGTTTGCAGGCCCCACGTGTATCCATCGACGTTGGGAATTTCACTCCAGCAATTGCTGAGAGTGGCGGCATCATTCCTGAGCCATTCTTTATGCGTGGCTCCCTGCGCGGGTCGCAACTGGCTCAGGGGGCAACTGTCTGTCCAGCCGTTATTGAGCCCAACGGGCTGTCCGCTCTGAATCGAGATTACGGAACTGAGCGTCCAGCCGTTGATGAACACTCCAATCGGCGCCGGGGGATTCGAGAATAACCGCGAACCCTTGCCGAAAGGCAGGTCCCAGACCGGGATCAGCGACAGGACCTGATCGCGATCGTTACTGGAGATAATATGCACCTGATTCGTGCTGATGCCGCCCGGAACGGGAGCGGCCGAACCTTGGAAGGGCCATCCAAAGGGGTAACCGTTTCCGTTGATCGTCTTTGACCAGGTGTAGGCGGATTGGAAGAAGAGCCCGCGGTCACTTCCATAGATGTGACGGCTGACTTTGACCTCCAGTCCGTTGTACCAATTTTTGCCGATAGGCGCGTTGTACTCTCCGACAAGCGAGGGGCCGCCACCCTGGCAGTACTGGCCGAGCGGCTCGCGCAGATCGAGAGCCCAGATGGTTGGATAGGCTCCGCAGCCGCTCCCTCCCTGCTCCGCTGCGGCTACGTTGTAGTAGGGATTGGGTACCTGCGCCGTAAATAAACTGGGGTTGGCGATGGCCGCTTTCCAATCCGACAGAGTTGTATTGGCCGCGCTCAGCCAGACAAATGCGCGGTTTCTGTAGGAGTAATTCGCCGCGTAACGGGCATCGACGACTATCCTCCCTGGCAACTCGCGCTGGCCGCCAATGGAGAAAACCTCCCCGCGGGGCAGCTTGCGCTGGGGGAAATCGAAGGCGATACCGCTGTTTCCTATATTGGACAAAAGCCCCTGCGAACTTCCCGGAGGCACTTGAAGACTCACGCCGGCAAAAGGAGATCCCGACTGAAAGGCTGTGGAGGGAGTGATGCCGCCGTTCGGGGAAGAATTATAGGGCGTGGTTTCAGCGAAGCCGACGTTGCTTCCGCCTTCCAGGCCGCCTTGATAGACCAGGCCCCAACCGCCGCGGATCACGGTCTTGGCATCGATAGCATAGGCAAAGCCTACGCGCGGACCGACATCGCTCCAATCGGTGTAATACGCATCGGGGGAATTGCCGTTGACACCGGGAAATTCCTGGCCACCCAGCACCTGTGTCGGAGCCGTAACGCCCGCTGCCTGCCATGCGGCAATGTTGCTGGCATTGGAGGTATTGGCCTTAAAGTTCGCATCGGTGCCGACAGGATTCACGCAGGTCAGGCACATGCCGGCGTCGAGTGCGTTGTGGCGGTCCCGCAGGCCGCGCTGCACATCGTAGCGGATGCCCAGGTTCAAGGTCAGTTTCCGGCTTACGCGCCAATCATCCTGGAAATAGAGGGCATAGACCGGCTGACCCTCTGCGTTGGTACCGTTCCAGTCGACGCCTCCGCCGCTTGGATACCCCAGATAAAAGCTGGCCAGCGAAGAACCGTTCCCTTCATTACTGTTGCATCCATTTTTGGTCGACCCTGGAGTGCCGCCAAAGCAACCGCTGTTGGTGGGATTGTATTGGGTGAATGCGGCGTTGTACTGGAAGTCACCATTGGGATGGCCGGAAAGAGACCAATCGCCATACCGGTAGTCGGCAATCGTCCCGCCGAGATGTATGCTGTGTGCTCCCTTGATTTTCGTGAGATCGACGCTCAGCTCGACGTTGGTCGTTGCGTCAGATCCCACGGAATTGCCGAAGATGCTTTGGTTGTTGCTTGAGGTCTGGCCAAGTATGCCACCGGTATAGCTGTCGGTGACCTTAATCTCGGGAACATTCTGAAGCGTGGTGTTGCCGGGAATCGGCATGTTGAGGCCCAGGCTCGATGAAGGTTGTGCAAGGGAGAAATTACCATCCGGCGCTATCTCCACAAAGCGGCCAAAGGAAACCTTGACGTCGAGCAGCAACGTGGACGAGAAGGTATGGGTGACGTCTTGCCCTGCCGCCCAATTCTCACGGGTCTGGTTGATATTTCCGTTGGCGGCGAGTCCGGTCAGGCCATTCGTGCTTTGGTATTGCGCACCGGTTTGCCACTCGTAATAGCTGTACAGTTTGGTGTTGTCGCTGTAGTTGTAGTCCACCCGGATGCTGGGTTGGTAATAGTGAGTGAGGAGCGGCTGCGGCAGATAGTAGTTGGCGCCCTTCGCGAAGTTCGTGGCGCCCGGTATATTCGGCAACGGAATATACTTCAAAATTGCCAGCGCGGTAGCGTTCAACTGGTTTGCAGGAATCGTATCGTTCGGAAACTGGGTTTGATAAAGGTCGTTGTTGTTGCTGCAGCTGGCCGCGGTGAGGCCTTCGCTGATAGGACAAGTCGCCGAGCCCGGCTGATAGATCGGAACTCCGTTGGGTTCGCCCGACGAAGGGCCAAAATGGGTGGGATCCATTGCGGAGACAAGGCCAAAATTCACACCCGGATTGCCGTTGTATCCCGGCCGCAGATAGGCCGGTGGCACGTTCATCGATACTCCGGACGCGATCGATTCGTTGTATCCTTCAAAGCCGAAGAAGAAGAAGAGCTTGTTTTTTATAACCGGGCCGCCGATCGTTCCGTCGTACTGGTTTTCCACGTACCCTTGGCGGGGAAGGCCGTAAAGGTTGTTCTGAAAGGTATTGGCGTCAAAGATCTGGCCTCCGTAGTGCTCCGTCAGGTTGCCGTGGAACTTGTTCGTGCCGGCCTTGGTGACGACGTTGACGGTCCCGCCGGCGGTTCTGCCGTACCGGGCGTCGTAGTTGGTGGTCATCACATTGACTTCACTCACGGTGTCGAGATCAGGCGCGACATTCCAAGCCCCGGCGGACTGATTCTGGAAGGTCGTCTGTTGCGTGATATTGACGCCGTTGAGCGTGAACTGATTGGAGGATCCGTTGGCTGCGTCGCCCTGCGGAGCGCCACCGCCAATGCTGTATCCATTGTTGTTATCCCAGCCGCGGGTACCGGTACCGTTGGGTCCAGTCGTGCCGTTATAGGACTGGCTTCCCGGCGTGCTCCCGATCAAGGTATAGACCTGGCCCCCGTTGAGCGGGACTGCAGCCAGCTCCCGCTCCTGGATCAAGTTACCGCCGGACCCGGTGGTCGTCTCAAGCTCTGGAGGCGCGGTCGTGACCGTTACTTCGTCGCTGGTTGCGCCGACTGTCAGCTTGAAGTTCTGACCAAACCCCTGCGCCGCAAACATGCGCACATTGTCCTGGACGGCTGTCATGAATCCCTTGGACGTGACTCGGACCGTATAAGTGCCCGGAAGCACATAAGGGATGTAGTACGTACCATCGTTGGTTGTTTTGGCCGTATAGGTCGTTTTGGAATCTACGTTGACAGCCGTAACCGTAGCTTTGACGACGACCGCGCCCGTTGGGTCTGTCACTCGCCCGGAGAGTGTAGCTCGGAATTCCTGGGCCTTCGTGGAAAGGCCCGATAGCAGAATCAGAACGATCAGGAGCGTCCCTTGGCTCCGTGAAAACCGCAGTCGAAAACACTCAACAATCTGTCTCATTTTGAAGCCTCCAAAGATTTGCTTTTGTTCGATCACATGCATCGAATGAAGTATTTGCATCAATGAGGTACGGGAGCCTGGGAGTTGATCGCAAGCCTACTCCCAGATCAGGCGCTGAGTAGTGATGCGTTCTGAAAAAAACCTGAAATTTCTATGAACGGCGACATGTAACCTGTTTTGCAGTAACTAAGGCCAGAGCATGGCCCAGCCGTTTGTTCTCTACGACGGCAGTGTGGTTAACTCGCTGGTCTTTGCTGAAGACACGGTAGGGAATTGAGATCCCTCTCACCTCCAGCGGCCTATCTGCGAAGCCATAAAGTTCGACCTTCGGACAGCGTTCATCCGATCGCAATTGCATTCGAGAAGCTCTTCTGGGCGTTTCGCGAGTCTCGAAAGCCTACTCTTCATGGAAAAACACCGCTTCGCAACAACACACCTGAGATCTGTCTTTAACTCCTTATACTTTTCACGAATGGTGTGACCGAATTAGCTATCGCTGGTCGATGGAAGATCAATGGATCACTGCTACAGGAGATGACAGCACAAATGAAAGCGATGAAGCTTGGTGTAGTGGTTCCTACCGTCCTCTTGGTCTTTATGGGGGTTACTATCGGAATTCTGGTGGTGAAGCATCAGCGGCACGTGCGTTTCGCCGCTGAAGAAGGCTTAAGACGCGAGATTCGCGAAAACAATGACGGCGTGCAGGAGTTGAGGGATGCCATCCCGGAAGAGATAAAGAACATTTCCGGAACAGTGGCGTTGCTGCAAGAACGAGAGGCAGGACACGAGACGGACGGCGCGCCGATCAAGATCGGGATAGCTGTTCTGTCCCTTACAAACGCGAATTGGCAGGCAGCTACAGTCACGGGTGCCATGGAATCAATCGACTATGACACGGTACAGCGGTTCGCAGGTGCTTATTTCGAACAATCACGCTTAGCGCAACTTCAAACATCGACACTTGAGTCCATGATGTCTTTATCTTCATATGTCGGACACGGGGAGAAAATCCCGTCCATGTCTCCAGCAGAGGCACGAGCCGCCGAGATTCAGGCTCAGGCGCTGCTCGCCCATTTGCGTATGATGTCTCGCATGAGTGACGGCGTTCAAGGCGCATATAAGGATGCTCTCAGGTCATGAAAAGCCTCCCAGAAGTTTGGTGAGGCTCAATCGCCGAATCGATGCGCGATGAAAGAGGGAAGAAAAACATTGCCGGCGTCGATGTCGCTGATGCCTACAAATCTCAACTCCTTAGGTCTTCAAAGTAGCTTTCTATACTCTCGCAGTTCGACTATACAGAATATCCGTTATCAGACGTACATGTACTTTTCGGAGATCCTGGAGTCAGATGCGTGGTCTTTTGGTGTTTTGCTGTATGAATCACTACGCCGCACTGGAGGCAAGCTCGATCGATGTGGACCTCCCTCGCCATGCAAAGCCCCACAGGTCGGGACACTCGATCGAGCCATTAAGTACTATGCATCCCAGAAGCCGGATAGGAATACCAAATTCTCATTGGCATCGAAACGCGCGAAGCTCTTGCCGGCGAGTAACTCAGCACCATTTTTGTCGTACATCATCCATTCAGCCAGAAGTTGATCGTGGTGCTCGTAGTACTTGTGCGTTCTGAAGGTGGCACCGTGGAACTGTTTTTGAAAATTCTCGATGTTCGCAATCATTTCTGCGAGCCCCTGCCCTTCGCTTGTCAAGCTTGAGAAGCTTATGTTGTCCGCTAGGCTGCGGCTGAGTAGCTCCTTCCGCTCGACTTCCGTGATATCTGCCCAGGCGTCTTGGTAGATCTTCCATGTTGCTTGGCGTGCCGCATTTGCCATTTGACTTCTCCTTGCCACAGTGGTGGCGGTAAGAGGTTTAACGGACCCTCTCACGAATCAAAGAGTAATGAATTGGGGCTGGAGTTTCTATGCTTGGAAAGCCTTATTCGTTTATCATTCGTCCAAAGAGAAATGGATCCATTTGTTGACCTAATTCGCCTACTGCGACCACGGGCGACACTCTGGCGCACGATCGAAGCTTGCGGACGCTGGGGCATCTCTTTCCATAAACGGAACGACCTTCTGTTCTGTTGGGTAGAAAAGGGAGAGTGCTTGCTGCAACGCCCGAAAGTGGCCGCACTGAAGCTTCGAGCAGGTGACTTTGCACTGGTACGAACGTCGAGCTCGTTTGATCTAACCTCTGACGCAAAGGTGAAGTCCATCGACAGCGAAAAGGCGTTCGCGTCGCAGAGCACGATTGCGTTGAAGATGGGAGCGGGTAAGGCGCGGTCTTCAACGCTTCACGGTGGGAGGTTCGTGTTCGATACAGCGAATGAAGAGATTCTCACAGGGCTGCTGCCTCAATTGGTACATATCCGCGCGACAGATAGGTCTATGCGGCGAATTCATCAACTACTGAAGATGAACGCAACGGAGTCGGCAAACCGGAGGCCCGGATATGAGTTCGTGGTGGCGCGATTGATGGAGCTAATCCTGATTGAAGTACTTCGTAGAGAGGGGCTGAATACAGAGAGGACGCTGCCAGGTCTACTTGCGGGTCTGAGTGATGCTGTTGTGGCTCCGGCACTGAACGCAATCCACGACGATGTGGCTCACGACTGGACGGTTGCTGGACTCGCAAGTCTCGCCAATATTTCGCGGTCGGCATTTGCTAGTCGGTTCCGTGAGGTGGTAGGCACGGGGCCGATCGAGTATCTGAAGAACTGGCGTATCGCGGTGGCGAAAGACGAGTTGCGGGAGGGCGTAAAGTCGTCCTCCGAGATAGCCTTTGCGGTGGGTTTCCAGTCAGTGAGCGCTTTTAGCACCAGCTTCAGCCGCCGCGTGGGATGCTCTCCCAAAGCGTTTACGAACCGATTAAGAATCGCGACTATACGGGCGAATTGAAATTTGCCGCTTCCCTGCCTGATGGAACAGGCTGACGGGCGGATGTTGGAGCAGGCCGAGGACTCTACCGTTTGGCGTTGCTGGATACGTCGTCTCGCCTGGATACACCCGAGGAGACCATGCAGCGGTGGGCTTTGGTCGCTCAAGCCCAGACTGGCGATTTCAAGGCAATTGCTGGCTCATTCGGATTGCCCCTCCTCACAAAGTCCACCCAGTAGCCCATTATCGCCGCCGAAATAGCCCGGTCGTTTGTGGTGTCGCTCTCCGGCAGATTTCCGAAGACGTAGGCCACCTCCTGCACCATGAGTCGCGCCGGGGATCCTCAATGCCCGATTGCCCCTCGACCCGCCGCGATTCGGCCGCAATTAGAAGGAACACAGCCTCTGCTCGGGTACGATCAATTGACCGGATGACAGATTGCCATGGTGACAGCAATATTGGGCCTAAATCTGGGATTGGAAACGATTCCATTCTCAAAATTCTTCTCCTGAATTTCATACAAAATTGCATATCGCAAAGCGCATAAACCCCTATTGCAAAGGTTTTTAATGCGCCCAGCAGGTTGGCCAGCTACGTGCTATGTCTCACCATAAGTCCGAAAACGGCCGGACTGCCGAGGGATGCGACTATCCCCGGAAGTGCTCACTGGTACCCCTGTTTCATCACACTTTATTGAGGAGTCACATGCGTCGAATTCTTCACGTAGCCCTGTTCCTTGCAGCGCTTTTTGCCACATCTGGGTTTGTTTCCGCACAGACAACAGCATCTGTGAATGGCACTGTCACCGATCCGTCGGATGCAGTCATTCCCGGTGCCACGGTTGTTCTCTCCAAGGCTTCGACCGGTGTTCGCTACGAGGCCAAGTCGGATTCGGCTGGCTCCTACCACTTCGCGAGCGTTCCCCCGGGCCCCGGATATTCGTTGGAGTTCAGCGCTCCGGGCTTCTCCCCGTTCAAGATCAATGACATCTATGTAAACGTCGCAAACTCTCGTACGCAGAACGCGAAGCTGACTGTCGGCACTTCGACGGTGGAAGTGCAGGTCACCGATACCTCAGACGTGACGCTCAACACGACCGACGCCAGCATCGGCAACAACTTCCAGGTATCGAAATTGCAGGACCTGCCCGTGTATGACCGCAGCTCGCCGAGCGTGCTCTTTACCCTGCAGCCCGGCATTACTGCGATTGGTGCCACCACCGGCGCACGTACAGACCAAAACAATGTTACGGTCGATGGACTGGACGTAAACGACGCCTCTAACGGTAACTTCAAGTCGATCACTGGCAACGCCCCGGTCGACTCGATCCAGGAGTTCCGCGGCACCACCGGCGGTTTCACCGCGGACAATGGTCCGGGCGGCGGCGGCCAGTTCCAGCTCGTCACCCGCAGCGGCTCGAACCAGTGGCACGGCAACATCAACGAGTATCATCGTGACAACTCCACCACGGCGAATGACTGGTTTGACGCCAATGCCGGTGTTGCGCAGCCGGAGCTGGTCCAAAACCAGTTCGGCGGTGCCGTGGGCGGTCCGATCCTGCACGACAAGCTCTTCTTCTTCGTCAATTTTCTGGACTCGCATATCGCGCAGCAGTCAACCGTAGAGCGTACCGTTCCTCTCCCGTCCTTCGCTGCGGGAACGATCTCTTACATGAACAACAATGCGGGCTGCACCAACGCTTCTCGACAGAACACCACCCCAGACTGCGTTTCCTCTCTCTCCCCTGCCCAGGTACAACAGATCGATCCGGCCCATATAGGAGAAAGCCCGCAGGTCTTTGCCTTGTTCAAAAGCCGCTACCCGACACCAAACGATCCGAGCTTCGGCGACGGGCTGAATTCCGCAGGCTTCCGTTTCAATTCGCCGATGCCTAACAATCTGACCAACTACACAGGACGCATTGACTACGCCTTAAGCGAAAAAATCAAGGTCTTCGGCATCGGCAACTTCTCTCGTCAAAACCAGGTAACCGGCGCGGAACAGTTTCCTGGTGATCCGCCGTCTCAGCAGTTCGTCGACCGCAGCTATAGGTACGCAGCCGGCGTGAACTGGGAGATTAGCCAATCGAAGTTCAACCAATTCACCTACGGAAGCACCGTTCAGGACTATAACTACGCGCAACCTTCGAATGCCCTGGGGCTCTACCAGCTCAGCTTCGGCAACGGTTTTACGCCTACGCTTGTCGACAATCCTTACTCCAGCCCCTCGGGCGCGTCATCTCGCCACGTGGTCATCTCGCAGGTGAATGACAACTTTACCTGGACCCTCGGACGCCACCAGTTGCAGCTAGGCGGATACTTCAAGTGGATCCACTTCATGGGTTCCAGCACGAGTGGCTACGACAGCTACAACCTCGGTCTCGGTGGCCACATCTTCAGCACGCCTGGCCTCGAACCTGCGAACCTTCTGCCGTCGAGCAGCACAGCAGAGGAGTACTTCGACAACGCCTTTGTCTCTTCGCTGGGACGTATTGCGAGCACCGGCGGCACCTTCAACTATGATGTCAATGGCAACGTGCTGCCGCAGCCTTCCTCCTCCATTCGCAATTGGGTCGACTACCAGACGCAACCCTATATCAGCGATAGCTGGAAGATCACCCCGCAGCTTACGATCAATGCGGGCCTAAACTACCAGTTCTTTACGGTGCCCTATGAGACCCACGGTCTTGAAACAATCCAGACCACAGGTTTCGACAAGTACTTTGCAGCCCGCGAGGCGCAGAGTGCGGCCGGCATCTCGGGCAATGGCGCGGTGCCGTTTATTACCTACGTACTAGGCGGCAAAAAGAACAACGGTCCGGGGTTCTACAAGTCAAATCTCTTGAACTTCGCCCCGCATCTGGGCTTCGCGTATACACCGAGCTTTGATCCAGCCACTGTCTTCAACGGCAGCGCGAGCGTTGTGTATGACCGTACCGTCATCAATGCCATTCTGAACCAGCAGATTGAGTACTCCTATCTGTTTCAGCAGAACGTCTCGAATGAGAATGGCAATAACAGCGATCCAGACGGCTCCGTCGCCACCGATCCGCGGCTCGCTTCGGCACCTACTGTAACGGCCCCCGCTACACCCAAGGCTCCCTTTCAACCCTGGGTCACGAACGGTGTTCCCACTGGCCTGCAACTGGGCGAATTTAACACGACGGTCGATCCAAACCTCAAGACGCCGTATTCCATCCTGCTCAGCTTCGGCATGCAGCACCAGTTCCACGGTTCTACCGTGCTCAAGGTCAACTATGTCGGTCGTCTTGGCCGCAGGCTGCTGGCGCAGGGCGACGCCGCCCAGCTTATCGACTTCCCGGATTTAGCATCCGGTCAGACGATGAACCAGGCAATGCAGAACATCGAGCGTGAAGTTCGTGCCGGAAAGAGCGTGGCTAACCTGCCCGCGGAACCATGGTTCGAACATCAGCTCCCCGGCACCTATAAGGGCAAGCTGCCGAACAACACCTCGGCTGCCGCTTCCTCCAACCCGAACCTGGTCGAAATTGGCGACTTCGGTGATTTCATCCAGGCGCTCTCTCCCAACCTGCAACCCAACGTGGGTATGGCCGCCCAGTTTGGCGAAAATACCATCTTCACCAACAAAGGCTTCTCGACCTATAACGGCCTGCTCGTCACGCTGCAGAAGAACCTGAGTCAGGGGCTGCAGTTCGACGTGAACTATACCTGGTCGCACTCCATTGACAACACCTCGGAGGTCGCGAACGACGGTGCCGGTGACGGATATGGGTTTATCTGCGATGTCGTGCATCCGCGCGAGTGCCGTGGTAACTCTGACTTTGACACCACACACTACATCACCAGCGACTTCACCTACACGCTGCCCTTCGGTCGCGGACGCAGGTTCGGTGCTGCTCTGCCGCGGATTGCCGATGAATTCATCGGTGGCTGGAGCGTGAGCGGTATTCCTTCCTGGCACAGCGGGCAGGCATGGTCGCCGCTCTCGAATGCCTTCGTCGCCGGCTTCGCAAACGATGCGCCGGCTATCTTCAATGGCGATAAGAACGCTGTTAAACGTGGCATCCACAAGGAGTCGAATGGTTCGGTGAATGTCTTTGCCAATCCCGCTGCAGCAGATGCGGCGTTCTCCGGGCCGGTCGGGCTTACCATCGGAAGCCGCAACATCCTTCGCGGACCCAACGACTTCAACATAGATGCGGGGCTGGCTAAGACCTTCGCGATATTCCCGTCCAGGAACATAAACTTCAAGTTCCGCGCTGACGCCTTCAACGTCCTCAATCATCCCAACTTTGACGACCTTGATTATGGAAGCTACGGCGGATCGGACAACGTCCCTTCTACGAGCAACTTCGGTCAACTCACCCAAATGAACGGACAGCCTCGCGTGCTGCAGCTTTCAGGCCGCATCGAGTTCTAAGCTTCCTTCCAATCACTAAAAAGCCACGGGGCAACCCGTGGCTTTTTCTTTTACCCAACCTCCTCGTGAGAGGAGCCTGGTTGTAATAGAAACGATTGCAATTTAAAACTTGTACTTCAGCGCAAACTGGATTTCGCGCGGGTTGTAGTTTGCCGACGTCGCGCTTCCCTGCCTTGGTTCGTTCAGGTTTGATACTCGGCTATCTGCAACTAGTATGGAGGTGCTGTCCCACAACTGTGGAGATTGTTACCGCCTGGAACCGACTTGACTGGAGGAAAACCGTGCAATCAAGTTCTTCATTTAGCCGCACGACTTGCGATGCGCTTACCAAAGGTTCGCGACCTTGCGCGAGCACGCCGCGTCGAGTTCGATACCGTATATCCCTCGTTTTTCTCGTCGCCCTGTTCCTCTCTGCCTCCACCATACTTTTCGCTCAAGAAAGAACCATAGACATCTCGAAACACTACCTGAATATTCCGGTGGCTCGAGCTAGTGAAATGCACGTGTTTCAAATCACAGTCGATGGGATTCGGAAACGGGAATTTCCCGTGCAGTTGGCGGAACAGGACCCCGACTATTGGATCTTTATCGATGTCAGCGAATTCAAAGGACAGACCATCAAGCTTTCAGGCCCAGCCTCGCACTCTGCGCTGGACAGTATTTATCAGGCTGACACGATTGAAGGTGCTGACTCCCTGTACAGAGAGCGCAATCGGCCTCAGTTCCACTTTACGGTCAAGCGGGGTTGGAGCAACGACGTTAACGGACCCATCTTCTACAAAGGGCAGTACCACCTTTTCTGGCAGGCCTTTCCGTTTGGCACCACCTGGGATACCGGGTTCATGTATTGGGGACATGCCGTAAGCAAAGATCTTATCCACTGGCAGGAGTTGGCTCCTGCGCTCATGCTCGACCAGCTCGGTTCCCCTTGGTCCGGTAGCAGTTTGGTTGACCACAATAACGATGGTGGATGGGGGAAAGATGCATTGGTGCTCGTTTATACGGCCTTCGACCGCAAATCGCAGAAACAAGTACAGTGCATCGCCTACAGCACGGATAACGGAGTTAGCTTCACCCGCTATGCCGGCAATCCGATTGTGGACAGCAACCGCGAGGTAGGCTCGAACGACACGCGAGACCCCAAGGTCTTCTGGTACGGACCTACCAGGCATTGGGTGATGGCTCTTTTTGAAAAGGATGGAATGTCCTTCTACTCTTCAACAGACCTGAAGGCGTGGACGCGGAAGAGCCACTTCAAGGGGCTGCATGAATGTCCCGATATCTTCGAACTACCCGTCGATGGAGATCCAGGTCACACGAAGTGGATTCTGCATGGAGGCTCGTCGAGTTATTTCATCGGCACCTTTGATGGAGAATCGTTCACCCCTGAATCCCACGAACTTCACTATGCGGAGGGGGCGAACGCTCATGGAGACGATGCTCTCTACGCAGCGCAATCCTTCGCCGAGATGCCTGACGGCAGACGAGTACAAATAGCGTGGGGAAGAATTCAGCCAGAGGGCATGCCTTTCAACCAGATGATGCTGTTCCCCACTGAATTCAAACTGGTGACAACTCGGGATGGTCTCCGCTTGCGCACTACTCCCATTGCTGAGATAGAAAGGCTGCATGGAAAGACGCAGAAACTTTCCTCATTGACAGTTGCCGCGACCAATCAAGCGCTGGACAGAGCTGGACCTGGACCTCTCGACGTGAGACTCAAGCTGACACTCGAGAAAGATGACGAACTAGCTATTAAGTATCAAGGCAATGTGGTCGCTACGGTTCATTCCGCAGATCTCGAGAATGGGCCGGGCTCATTAGAGGTCTTGATCGATAAGGCTGTCGCGGAGATCTTTGTGGGCGAAGGTGCACGCTACATCGTAAGAGAGATACCGACATCCACGGGCGGCCACGGCTTGTCGTTTGGGTTGGGAAAGGATACGAAGGTGATCAATCGCCTTGAGATCTACCCAATGAACTCGATTTGGTAGGCTCAGGAAACACATTGGCTTCCGATCGCTCGCCAGGGTTAAAGTGGCTGCATAAGTAGCAAGCGTATTTCTATGAATGAACACATACTTCTCAGAAGAAAATCCTTTGCGCCGTTGGTGATCCAGCGAGATGGCGCGTTGCTGTATTACCTCCCTGTCGAGAGCGGCCACATGTCGCTCTCGTTTGAGTTTCCAATCTCCCGCGAGCACTATCAGGTCCTTAGCGAGGATGAAGAGCGGTACTATTTCCTGTTCTCCGCGCTTCACCACCCCTTTCAGCTTGCGCAGACGCGGCTCTCAGCCGGTGAAGTGACCGGGTACTTCTCTCTCATCCTCCTTGACGATAAAGCTGAGGTAGAAACGTTCCTTACGCAGAAGGACCGCGAAAGTAATGGCGCGATTTCGAACCTTGTTCAGATCTTCTTTGGCCGCAATGCCAGCGATATGCGGGAGGGCAAATGGTTCTGCCAGGCGTAGGAGTGAAGATGCCACTATCTCCCTCATCGTCGGATGCGTTACATTTCTGCTAGCCGCTTGACACCAATACGCCATTTCATTCGTCTCTAGTTTTGTCAGCCTGCATGAGGTTTGTCCTTGTTCTCTGTCCGCGTCGGTCGATCAACGCACGTTCCTGCAGCTAGCGTTCCAATTTGGCTGTCGCTCCTCGGCTTGATCTGTCTGTTTGGTCTTTGTCGGCCTGTCTCGGCGCAGTCCGGCCAGACCAATCCCGGCCCGGTTACGGTCTCCGGCCAGGTGATCAACTCCACCAGCGGGCAACCTGTCCCCCGCGCCCTGGTGCGGCTTGGTGAACACGTCCAAATGACAAACTATGAAGGACGGTTCGAGTTCGCCCAGGTCACGGATAACGGCACGATCCAGGTCACGAAACCCGGCTTCTCCATGAGCCCCGATCCCTCCAGCTCCACCGCAGTCTACATTCGGACCGATCAAATCACCGGTCCGGTAACGGTCCGCATCTATCCAGAGGCACTCATCACCGTGCAGCTCACAGGGCCGGATGGTGAACCGTTGCAGGGGGTCTCTCTCACCGCCCAGCGCGTCCTATTCGACGGCTCAACGAGTCGCTGGGTGACAGCAGGTGCCGGGCTGACCGATTCGCATGGCAACGCCCGTATTCCCGTTCCGGCTGGAGACTACAGGCTTACCACGCGCTACATCCCCCCGAATAACGATCGTATCGAAGGTATTCTGCCTCTTATAGCTCCAGCACAAACATCAACCAGCTCCTCACCTTTCATTCACCTTCATAGCGGAGAAGAAACCCATCTGGACCTGCATCCCCAGTTGCGCCACACCTATCCCGTCAACCTCCGGATCGAAGGCCTACCCCTCCAGTCCACTCCCAACATCGTCGCTGTGTCGGAAGATGGCTCTCGCATCAACCTCTTTGCCGAGAGGAGTTTGGCCCCGGGAACGCAGCGGATCACTCTTCCGAACGGCACCTATACGCTGAATGCTCGAGCCGGTGATCAGGACGCCCTGGAGATGGCTGAGACCAATGTCACGGTCTCCAATGCAGAGCTCTCGGGAGTAGTCCTCAACTTCATGCCGGTTCCCAGCATCCCGGTCAGCATTTCGGTAGATCCAACAACAGCAACAACGTCCGATAACTCGTCTGCCACCCCTCCAAGCGTGAATCAACTGGGACTCTTCCTGCAAAACCTGCAGGCAGACCCTGAGAGCGGAAGCGGACAGGTCTCTCTGGTAACCCGTAACGGAGGCAGTTTCTTCACCGTTCCCTTCGGTACCTACAGACTCAAGGCCAGGAGTGGAAACCAGTGGTACATAAAGTCCGCCACCTACGGCAATACCGATCTCCTGCAGAATGAGCTTGTCTCTGCTCCCGGAGCGGGAGGAGCCGGGATTCGCCTCGTCGTCTCCAACGACAGCGGGACCGTGCAAGGAACCACCTCACTCGGAAGCACGGCCGCCGGTGCCTGGATCTATATGGTCAGCACCACTCCCAGCCTGACTCCTATCATCAGCATGCGTAGTCGGGATGATGGCAGCTTCAGCAACTCACGTATTCCACCGGGCTCTTACCGCGTGCTCGCCCTGGAGCAACCCCGGCAGATCGACTTCTCCGATCCGGCTGTCGCAGCTCCCTTCAGCGCACGCATGCAGAGCACTACGGTCGAGGTAGGGATGAAAAGCAGCGTGAGTCTTGATATCGTGCCCTTCGCGGAGCTCTACCCATGAGCATGATGCTCCCTAAAGCGCTCGCTTCCCTTCTCCTCCCGATAGCTCTTGTTGCTGGACTCGAGATCGGCTGCCCCTGCCCTGCGCAAGCTCAGGACGCAAAATCTGCAAAGGCCCCCGCGACCTCCGTTTTCCATATCACCGGAACGGTGATCAACAGCGTAACCCGCTCGCCCGTCTCCGGCTGCAAGATGACGGCAACGTCTGCCGGGCGTTCCCAAGGCTCCCGGTCGCCAACCTCCGACGAATTCGCAACCGACGATCAGGGCCGCTTCGACGTTCCCGTCGCCTCAGCCGGTGCGTGGCGGCTGACCGCCCGCGCCCGAGGCTATGTCACCGAGGCGCTGGATACGCATGAGGGCTTCTCCAGCGCCGTCGTCCTCACCTCGACGAGCCCCACGCTCGACGTGGTCTTCCCCCTGATGCCCAACGCCTGGATCTCGGGCACCGTGCTCGACGAGGCCAGCGAACCGATCCGGCAGGCGCGTGTCACGCTTCAGGTCGTAACCTCTCCCGAGAACGATAATGGCCAGGAGAGCCTGACAGCCCGCGGTGCGACCGTGACCGACGACCGCGGTCACTACGAGCTGGCCAATCTGGCTCCCGGAGACTATCGCGTCGGCGTGCAGGCCCAGGTCTGGTACGCTCAGGGCGCCCAGACCTCCCATCCTGACCCCACGTTCGACGTGATCTATCCCGTTACCTGGTTCCCGGGGGTAACAGACCCGGCCTCGGCCTCGACCATTACCCTGCACGGCGGTGACAGCGGCGAGGCCGACTTTCACCTGGTGCCCATGCCCGCCGTGCATCTGCGCCTTCCCTCGCCTGTGCCGTCTGCCGGCACAACGAATGGGCGGCAGATACAGCCTCCCGTCAACTTCCCGCAGATTCTGCCGATTGCCTCCAGTGGTGTCTTTGGAGGGGCGCCGCCGTCCATAACCTCCACCTCGCTGGGCCAGGTCGATACAGGAGGTATCTCCCCCGGTTTGTATCAGGTCAACTGGCCCGATTCCGGCGGCTCCGGCGCACATACCTCGCTCATCCAGATCACGGCCAACTCGTTGCGGTCGCTGGACATCAACTCCGCCTCGGTTGGCGTCCACCTGACGCTCAAGATGGATGGCACGGGGATGCACAATGTTGGCCAGATCACCTTCGTCGATGTCAATAATCCGCTGAACGCCTTTCGTGTCAACGAACTCATGGGGAGCATGCGTGGAGGCCGGTTCAGAGGAAGCGGCGGTGGTGGTGATGCCCCAGGGCGCGAGCCGCATGCCGACCTGGGTATCGATGTCCTGCCCGGCCGCTATCGAGTGGTCCTCTCCGGCGACGGGGACCAGTACCTTACGGGCATCACGGCCACCGGGGCTGAGGCCACCGGCCGTCTCGTCACGGTGCGCGGCGACGCCTCCCTGCTTCTGCATATCGCCAGTGGACGTCCTACGGTCTCAGGTTTTGTACGGTATGAGGGCAAGCCCTCCGTTGGCGCGCAGGTCCTGCTCATCCCCGCGACCTTCGGCGAGCCGGAGAGCCTTACGATTCCGCGCCGCGACCAGAGCAACACAGACGGCAGCTTCGAACTGCCGGAGGTCATTCCGGGCCAGTACATCCTCATCGCTATCGACCACGGCTGGCAGGTGAACTGGAACGATCCGGCAACGCTGCGCATGTATCTGATCCACGGCATTCCTCTCGACCTCCGTTCAGGGGCGAATATCAAGCAGGAGATCCAGGCCCAGGCGCCGTAGTGGAAAGAAACCCACCCCAAATGTGTTAGATTCAGTAAGTCCGGTGCGACCGCGGAGAGATGGCCGAGTGGCTGAAGGCGCACGCTTGGAAAGCGTGTATACCGCAAGGTATCCAGGGTTCGAATCCCTGTCTCTCCGCCATACTTCTTACCTAAACCTAATCGAATCAATCAAGCCGTGCATTCAAAGGTGATGCTATCTATCGACTGGGTGGCTACCGCTTCGCGCGCCCTAAACGCATCAGCTCTCCGCTTTACCTGGCAAACAGGAAGGCTTTGATTTGGTCCTGTAAAAGAATGGCTGCTCCTCGCTAACTTCGGCACCAGTGCGTGTGCGACACCGATGTGAACAATGGGGCTCGTTGCCTGCATCTCGCACTGCGGCTGATATGGTTTGCTCTTGGACCGCATCGTTTTTTTAGTTTTCAGTAGATTCTGCTACGACTTTAGGGAAATTTTAGATCAACAAATACCCCTTTTCATCAGGTTTTATAGGGACATTGTTGGTTTTCAGGATCGACTAAAAGAGCCAATCGCAAATGCCATGCATAGAGGCTCTAGGCTAAGACGCTATTGGCCAGGATGCGAGATAGACGATGGCGAAGTCACTCGGCAATCACATCAAAAACGACTCTTTCTTTACTCCCGTACTGCTTCGGCACAATCGGCGAGTCGATTGAGTTGTTCCATCAATGATCCGTATGCACTTGGACCAAAACTTCGGATTAGGCGGTCCTGAAAATCCTCCCAGCACGCAGCAGCCTTTGTCAGGATCTGTCGGCCTCGCTTTGTAACAGTCGCCGATCTAGAGCGAGCATCAGCCCCTGCGGCCATTACCAGCCATCCGTCTCGAATCATTGGCGCAATCGCTCGGTAGAGAGAAGTCCGATCCATCTCAAGCTCGTGTGCGACCCTCGCGAGAGGCTCCCCTTCTCTTCTCGAGATGCAACCTAGTACAGCTAATTGGGTGATATTGATGCCAGCGCTTTTTAAAGCCTCATCGTAAGTCCGACCAAGAATGCGAGAGAGTTTCTTAACTGTCGTGCAGGCGCAAGGCGTTGATCCAGGAGCATCTGATGTGTACACCTCTCGATTCTATCATTTCCTTCGGAATAATCGAAAGTAGCCATTCATGGGCGGACGGCAGACGCAATCCTTTGTCTTCTGGATATTAGCCATAAGGGATTGATATACAGAGACCCAGCAGTGCCTCACAAATCTTCAAGCTCATAAAAGGCCTCCTGTTCTCTTAAGTACTTCCTCGGAATAAATATCAATGAGACGTATTTAAATAAGATGTATATACATCAGTTGTGATACGATCAGCATTATGTTGATTGCGCGAACACAATCAGTTTTGTACTCGGCATCGACGCTGATTTTTTTCGCTATCGCACTTGCTCTTCAGTCGCTCGCGCTCGGCCGTGCTCTAGCAGCGGCTTTTAGGGCGCTGTTGCATTCATTCGAAAGTGGCTTCTCGGGATACAGGATGTAGGGGCTTCGCATATCAACTCACTACATGTTTAGAAGTCGATGCAACAGCGCCGACTACTTTCATCTCACCCTATAACTCAAGGCATCTTCCATTGATTCGCGACAGACTCAGTGGCCTGGCCTCTGCAGGAGACGCGTTTTTATGTGGATTGTGAAGCTGGCTCTGGATCGTCCCTATACGTTCATCGTGGCATCGATCCTGATTCTATTTCTTGGTTTGTCGTCTACCGCCACGATGCCGGCCGACATCTTTCCCAATATTGATATCCCGATCATCACGGTGGTATACGACTACCGTGGCCTGCCTGCAGAAGAGTTAGAGCAACGTATCACGACGTTCAACGAGTTCATCACCACGACCGTGAACGATGTGAGGTCGGTCGATTCACAGACGATCCGCGGCTATGCCGTGCTCATGATCTACTTCCAGCCGCAAGTTCATATTGATTCGGCGATGGCCCAGGTGGGAGCCGCCGTGCAGTCGATCCGCTTCCGGTTCCCGAGTGGAGTGAACCCGCCCTGGGTACTCCGTTTCAGCGCATCCACCGTGCCGATCTATCAACTCGCGCTTTCCAGTAACACGCTGTCCCAATCAGACCTCTACGACTATGGCATCTACAAGATCCGTACGAAGATTTCGAGCGTCCCCGGCACAATACTCTCCGCGCCTTACGGGGGCGTCGTCCGACAGATCATGGTGGACCTCAACCAGAGAGAACTTCTGGCGAACAAGCTCACTCCGATGGACATCGAGCAGGTCATCAGCAACCAGGATGTGACGATGCCGACAGGAACGATCAAGATCGCTGGCCGTGAGTATGGTTCCATCTTGAACAATAGTCCAACGGATGCTCTGGCCCTGAACGATGTTCCCGTAAAGACCGTCGGACGCTCGGTCATCTTTATGCGGGACGTGGCCCATGTCCGTGACGGCTGGCTGGTGCAGCAAAACGTGGTGCGGGCGAACGGCAAGCCGTCCGTGCTCAACCTGATCTATCGCAACGGCGCAGTGTCCACGCTCTCCATCATCGACGACATCAAGACCAAAATTCTTCCCGGTGTACGGGCTGCCGCTCCAAAGGGAATGAACATTGCGGGTCTGTTCGACCAGTCCATCATTGTTCATGCCGCCATCGCGGGCGTAGTGCGAGAGGGCATCATCGCGTCGCTACTTACGGCCCTTATGATCCTGGTCTTTCTTGGAAGCTGGCGCAGCACCCTGATCGTCGCTATCTCGATCCCGCTATCGATCCTGAGCTCGATTATCGTTCTCAACGCTCTGGGTCAGACGCTGAACACGATGACACTCGGCGGTCTGGCCCTCGCGATCGGCATTTTGGTGGACGATGCGACGGTAACCATCGAAAACATTCACCGCCATATCGGCAAACAGTCTCTGTACGACGCGGTGATGCAGGGAGCTTCGGAGATTGCTACACCTACGTTCGTATCGACGTTGACGATCTGCATCGTCTTTGTGTCCGTGCTCTTCCTCACGGGCCCGGCACGATACTTACTGGTCCCGATGGCGATGGCCGTGGTCTTCGCCATGATCCCGTCCTACGTTTTGTCGCGGACGCTGGTCCCAACGCTGGTTAACTACCTGCTTGCGAATGAAGTGCATGCATCTGAGGATGCTCCGGATCATACGTTAGAAGAAGGTTCGCCGTCGTGGCTGCGTCGCTTCAATGTGGCCTTCAACCGCAGGTATGAGAAGGTTCAGGCGATCTACTCCCAGTGTCTGGAGCGGTTTCTTCTGCATCGGCGTCGTTCCCTCATCTTCAGTACGTGCATTATGCTAAGCGCGCTCCTGATCCTGCCTTTTGTGGGACAGGATTTCTTCCCTACGGTTGATACGGGGCAGTTCCGGCTGCATGTACGGCTCATGCCGGGAACTCGTATCGAAGAGTCCGGCGTGCAGTTCAGCAGAGTGGAAGAACAGATTCGTCATGTTATCCCGGCCAACCAACTCGACCTGATCCTCGACAACATCGGCGTGCCCCAGGACCCATTCAATTTCACCTTCGGTTATACGCCCAACATCGGACCGTTTGATGGCGAGATTCTCGTCTCGCTTAACAGCGAGCATCATTCTAAAACCGACAAGTATATCGAGGAATTACGACGTTCGCTCCCGCGGCAATTTCCGGATATGACGTTTTACTTTGAACCTGCGGATATGATCACGCAGATTCTGAACTTCGGCCTTTCAGCCCCGATTGATGTTCAGGTTCAAGGAACGGATGAGGCAAACAACTATGCTGTCGCGCGTGAGTTGCGTTCCCGTCTGTCCGGGATTCCCGGCGCTGTCGATGTTCATCTCCAACAGGTCGTCAATAGCCCCGCCTTCAAGATTGACGTCGACCGTGTTCGCGCAGCGGAGTTCGGGCTTACGCAGCAGGATGTGGCAAACAGTGCCTTCGTCTCCATGGCCTCAGGCTATGCCGTTGCGCCCAACTTCTGGGTCGACCCGAAGATGCACGTGACGTACACGGTCACGGCGCAGACTCCCCAATATCGTCTCGATTCCCTGAACGCGTTGAAGAACACTCCCATTCCCATCAAGTCCGACCCGAACCGAATGGAACTGCTTGGAAACATGGCAACGATCAAGCCAACGTTTGAGCCGCTTGTGATCAATCATCACAATGTGCAGCGAGTATACGATGTCATGCTCTCGCCGCAGGATACCGATCTGGGGACGATTTCAGCACGCGTGCAGAAGATCGTTGACGAAGAACAGAAGAAACTGGGCCCCGGAAACCTGATCGAGATCCGAGGGCAGGTCGAGAGCATGCACGAAGCCTTCGCGAGGCTTGGCGTCGGACTGGTCTTTGCCGCAGTGCTTGTCTATCTGCTGATCGTCGTGAACTTTCAGAGTTGGCTCGATCCTTTCATCATCATCTGTGCGCTGCCGGGAGGCTTCTGCGGTGTGGTGTGGTCTCTTTACCTAACTCAAACGACCTTCAACGTTCCCAGTCTGATGGGTGCCATCATCACCATCGGAGTTGCTACGGCGAACTCCATCCTGCTGGTTACGATGGCGAAACAGATACATCAAGCGGGCGGGTCGGCATTTTCTTCGGCTGTAGAAGCCGGTGCCACTCGGCTTCGCCCTATTGTAATGACGGCCTTCGCCATGATTGTCGGTATGCTGCCAATGGCGCTCGGCCTTGGTGAAGGCGGCGAGCAGAACGCTCCACTCGCACGCGCTGTCATCGGCGGACTGCTGATCGCAACGCTGGCCACACTTTTCTTCGTACCGCTGATGTACACCCTCATCCACGGACGAAACGAGAACCATCACCAGGAGATTGCCCAGTGACGATGCACCCATCCCATGAAGTAATAACGAAGTCTTCCTCGCCTGAAGCGTCTCGCAACAAGAGGACGGTAGTCCTGTTCGCCGTGGCCGCTCTTCTGCTCTTGGCACTTGGAGCCATTCCTCGCATCTTGAGGGCTCATCGAGCAGACGATGTCGTACATGCAAGCCCTGTGCTCTACCCGGAAGTGCTGGTTGTCCATCCCCAATCGGCCCCCTCGGAAAGTATCTTCTCAATTCCCGGTGATCTTCAGGCTCTCTACACGGCGTCTATCTTCTCTCGAACAAATGGTTATGTAGAAAAGCGTTTTGTCGACATAGGCTCTCACGTAAAGGCAGGTGAACTCCTGGCGCTGGTTTCGGCCCCCGAGGTCGACCGCCAGTTGGACCAGGTACGTGCCTCCGCCACTCAAGCTGATGCCGCTCTGCAGGAGGCAACAGCCTCCTTGCAGCAGGCTGAGGCAAACGTGAACCTGGCCCGCATTACGCGGGACCGCTATGCAAAGCTCCAAGGAACGCGTGCCATAACCCAGCAGTCTTTCGATGAGGCGGATCAGACCTATAACGCACGTGTGGCGGATGTTGCTGCGGCGAAGGCGCATATTAGTGTAGCCAAGGCAAATCTTCAGGCACGCACGGCAGACATGCAACGTACCTCCCAGCTCAAAGGATTCGAGAGAATTGTTGCGCCATTTGAAGGTGTAATCACGGCACGCAATGTGGAGCAGGGTGACCTGGTCAACGATGGGAGCGATAACGGTGCGAAGAGCCTATTTACTGTGGCTCAAAGCGGCAAGCTACGTGTTCAGGCGGAGGTGCCCCAATCTGCCGCGCTCGCGCTCAAAGCAGGCCAGCAAGCCGTGATTACGGCGGATGAGGTGCCTGGCCGAAAGTATCTCGGGACGATTACCCGAACTGCGGAATCGGTCGATACGAACGCCCGCACCATGTTGACCGAAGTACAGGTCGACAATCGTGACGGCTCGTTGCTTCCAGGTATGTACGGACAGGTCACCTTCCATATCCCACAACTCCAACACTCTTTTGTCATTCCTGCAACTGCACTTGTCATCGATAAAAACGGCATGCATGTAGTCACAGTCAGTGCTGATAACAATGTGCATTTTGTCCCGGTTGATATTGGTCAGGACATGGGAGCGAACGTCGAGATTGCGACGGGGCTCCATGGCGGAGAAAGTCTGGTTACAAATCCCAGCGACCTTCTTACGGATGGTGAACAGGTCACCATCGCTCAGCCCTGAGCGAAAGAGAGGATTCCATGAAGAAATGCATCTCATTCCCTGCTTTGCTTCCTATTGCAATCAGTCTCACCGGTTGCATGGTTGGACCGCGCTATCAACGGCCCGCCGCTCCAGTTCCACCGGAGTTCAAAGAGAACTCCGCGATTGCCCCGGGCTGGAAACTGGGAGCGCCCAACGATGTTGCCCTGAAAGGCGATTGGTGGACGCTATATAGAGATCCGCAACTCAACGCGCTTGAGCCACAGGTGGATACTGCCAACCAGGGCCTCAAGATCAGTGAGGCGAACTTTCGCGCTGCGCGTGCTGTTGTTGGTTTTGCCCGTGCTGATCAAGCTCCTACGATTGGAACCTCTCCAAACGCAGGAACGGTGCGCGATTCTGCAAACTCCCCATATTTCGACAAGACGCTTGCAAACAACGGAAGCGGCAATCTCATCCTCCCGCTTGATCTCAACTATGAAGTTGATCTGTGGGGCAGAGTTCGCCGCCAGGTGGCTATGGCGCAAGCAGAGATGCAGGAGAACGCTGCCGATCTGGCAAACGCTCGCCTGAGCCTCCACGCAGAGCTTGCCATGGATTACTTCGGCCTGCGGAGCGCCGATGCACGGGAGAAGCTTCTTGACGATACGATCCATGCCTACCAAGATGCCTACGACCTGACAAAGCAGCGAGTGGACGGGGATCTCGCAGTACAGTCAGATGTCGATCAGGCAGAGGCGCAACTGCATCAAGCACAAGTGCAGCGGAACGACGTCGAGATTCAGCGCTCTCAACTGGAACATGCCATTGCCATCCTTGTGGGCAAACCTCCTGCAATGTTCACTCTTGCGTCCGACCCGGGTGCCATTCACTCTCTTGCAGTTCCACGAGGTCCCGTTGCATTGCCTTCAGCACTATTGGAGCGGCGCCCCGATATTGCCATTCAGGAAAGACAGATGGCGGCGGCGAACGAAGCGATAGGAATTGCGAAGGCCGCCTACTATCCGTCTCTCTCGATCAGTGCTATCGCAGGAATACAGTCGATCTCTCCTGCGGACTGGTTTACGTGGCCTAGCCGTTTCTGGGCCGTAGGCGGAACACTTTCGGAAACGCTCTTCGATGCAGGGCGTCGGCATGCGCGCACGAACCAGGCAGCCGCGAACTACGATGCCTCTGTGGCCAGCTACCGGCAAACGGTTCTGCAGAGCTTTCAGCAGGTGGAAGACACCCTTACCGCTCTCCGTGTCCTCCAGACTGAGTCGGAGAATCAACATGGTGCAACAGCTGCTTCCCTGCGTGCCTTGAAGGCCTTCAAGGAGCGATACGACGGCGGACTCGAGCTCTATCTCCAGGTTGTAGTTGCGCAGACGACAGCTCTGGGTAATCAACGCAATGACATCGACATCATCCAGCGGCAGCTTGATGCAAGTGTCCTGTTGATCAAAGCCCTGGGTGGTGGATGGACCACGCAACAGCTACCAGGCTTTTGAGCCCCGAGGTCCGAGGCGAAACGCGTTCTATAAGTCACCCCGGCCCATCGGCAAACGAAAGGTAGTATATGCATATGAACGAAAAGCCATAGAATCGCGGTTTGCGGGAACGGCACATTCGCCTTATGGCGCTGGGCTCAACGATAGATGTCGGTCTATTCCTGGGTTCGGTCAGCGCCTTGTGACCTTCTCGTCATAGCGCATTTCAGCCCTCATCCAGAAGCTTTCGATCTATTTTCCCTTAGAACCGAGAAGATGTCGACTGCCTCGCCGACGAACTATGGCGCTCGTCGACAGATCGAATCGCCTCTGGAGGAAATAAGTCGGGTCTCAGTTCATAGATACGGTAGAGGAAACCTCTCTCATGAAGGTAGAACCGCGACATGTTGCCGATAAATTTAATGAAAGCCACCACCTCTGGATCCGCTTCCTGGAACGCATTCCTGGCGTTACTGGAGACCACAATGGCGCACGGGGCGTCGAGATCGATGCACCAAAGCATCGTCGACCGCAGCTGTTTGCGCCGTTGGTCTGACGAAAAAAAATAACTGTTCTTCTTATCCTCTGTGTTATAGATGATTCTCGGATGCGAGCTTGGTTCACTGAAGAGCTTCGTCACTTCGTATTTGTTTTCCAAATACCAATGGGAATTGCGCTCTCTGATCTCCATACTTTTGGCAGTGCTCTCGTGGTTTGAATCGAAGTGTGCAAAGAGTAGTGGCTGGTCGCGATCGATAAAAATAGAGAGTTCAAAGTGCGATCCGGGTAACCACTCGTGAAGAAATTCTTCCGCGAACCTCAAAATCTCAGTGAGAATATATTGGCGCGTGGCGTAGTCGTCCAGTCCAGCATGTATATCTTTCTCTAACAGGCGGTATCGATCGGACGAAAACCGGTCCAACTTGCTGAAGGAAATGACATCCTCTGGCTCTCTAGAGACCACTGTTAGAAAGGCCTTCCAGGTGGCGTACAGAACCGTCAAATTCAGCACGCCCGTAACTGCTTTGCCGACGGTAAAGCCCATCGCAATCATGGAATAGCAGAGATATACTTCAAGACCGACGCAGGCAGCCGTGAAGACGCAAAAGAGAACAAACGCTGTTGAGCGTTCTATGGATTTCAGCACGAGGAGATCTCCGAAAATAACTTCGCCATTGTTCTTTCGCTTAACCGTGTCGTGTCGAGTTCCAGAACCTCTCCACTTCGATTCTGGAGCCACTCCGTGTACAAAGACATCTGTTCTTTGAGGTTGTCGATAATGAGACCGGGGCCCGCTAGATTCAGCATGCGTCTACGAAGGACATCCTGGCCCGAAGTAACAGTGACGATCAAATCAGGCTCAGGAATCTGAGCCTGGAGATTTTTTCCGAGTTGAGCCAGCCTATCGAATTGCTCCGTTGTCAGCAAGCCCGCTCGCATGTGCATCTTGCAGAACACCTCGATATCTTCATCGATACTGCGATCGAATGCTATCTTGGGATTGCCTGAGACTTTACGCCATCCATCGTATCTGGCTTGCATGATGTGGCGCTGTAAGGGCTCGCAATATACAGTCGGTTCGGAGATGAATGCCTTGAACAACTCCTCGGGCACGTCTTCCTCGACGATCGAATACCCGCTCGTACGCAAGGAACGAGCCAGCGAAGTCTTGCCTGCGCCTGTAGGTCCTGAAAGCCAAATCATCATCTGCGGTACCCAAACATCTTTAGTCTGCGATCACATCCGTCACCAGCGGAGGGAGTGAGCGAACGTAGTCTATGGTTGATCATCCTAAGACTTCTGCACGGGCCCAATAGTGAATGTAACAATTCTGAGGCATGGCAGGCGTCAGACAAGCCCATCTCCTCAGACGCGCATTCATGGCCTGAGGCCACTGGCCTTCGTTGTAGTGGAACATTTTGTTCAGATTCATACGCTTTGTTCTAACGTTCCCTTTGGGTATACGCACTGGGCGGCTCATTAGATTCAACGACACAGACACACGGCCAACCGCAGACTACGGTACCTATTTTTGCTTAGACTCAGGCCTGGGCCGTTCGACTCAATCTCCATGAGAACTCCTGTCTCATGCCCAAATTGAAGATTGCGAGCAGTTCCGGAGATGCTCGGCCAGACGATGGAACGTCATCGAGGCGCTCCTTTTCAATAACTAGCATCCAACTTCTTGCAGGCGATCCTTGTACATGGGACGCGGCGTCAATCAGCAGCGCTTGGGGATTAGAGCACAGCATGACTTATCACTTTCATCACGACTGGTTCTTCGCGATCTTCCTCTTTTGCACTGCCTTGGTCTTTGCCAATGTCATTCATTTTGTGCTCTTTCGCCTTCTTCGTCGCAAGGAAGCGAAGGAAGCCCATCTAGGATGGGGGCTTCAACGCCATCTTGGCGCACCTTCACGCGCTGTCTTCTTCATTACCTGCGTGCTCATCGCTCTTCCTGTGGTTCCGCGCTTGCCCGACAAACTGCAGGACCTACTCAACCAGATCTTCGTCATGGCGCTCATCGCTGTGCTTGGCTGGTTTGCGGTTGGATGTGTCTATGTTCTGCAAAATGTCTTCCTTCGCCGCTACGATCTCGCCGCCGAGAACAACATCCAGGCCCGCCGTGTCCATACCCAGTTCCAGCTCTTCCGTCGCATGGTCATTAGTTTTGTCATCGTTATCGACTTAGGTGCGCTGCTTTGGAGCTTCCACGATCCGCGCATCTGGCATTACGGCACCGGACTGCTCGCCTCCGCCGGTGTCGCCTCGCTGATCCTCGCTACCGCTGCTAAATCCACCGCCGCCAATTTTCTCGCCGGCCTGCAAATCGCCATCACCGAGCCCATTCGCATCGACGATGTAGTCGTCGTGCAAGGCGAGTGGGGACGCATCGAAGAGATCACCTCCGCCTACGTCGTCATCAAGATCTGGGACCTGCGCCGCCTGATCGTTCCGCTCAGCTACTTCATCGAGAACTCCTTCCAGAACTGGAGCCGCGAGCAGACCGATATCATGGGTACTGCCTTCCTCTACGTCGACTACTCCGTCCCCGTCGAGGAGCTTCGAGTCGAGCTCGACCGCATTGTCCATGCCTCACCGCTTTGGGACCAAAAGGTCTGCGGCCTGCAGGTAACCAACCTCTCGGAGCGCACTATGGAGCTGCGCTGCCTGATGAGCAGCCACAACTCCAGCCAGAACTTCGATCTCCGTTGTCTTGTCCGAGAGAAGATGACTGCCTTCCTCCAGAAGAACTATCCGGATGCCTTCCCCACGACGCGCTTTTCAGATCTGTCCAACAGCCCGGTAGATTCATCTGCGGCTCAGCCTAGCTGAGTTCGTGAAAACGATTGAGCGATATTTGCAGGAACTTCGCTACTCCTCTACCCAGGTCTTGAAGGTACGATTAGCCATGACCTCCAGAACGTCATCCGCGGCCATTTCGCTTGTCGCCTTTCTAGGGTTTTCGGCTGTGCTGTGTGCGCAACGAGCGAAGACGCCGACGATGGAAGAGATTCTGCAGAGGCTGGAAGCTAATCTGAACCACTACGACGCCCGTGTCCCAAGCATCTTCTGCGATGAGCATGTCATCTCGCAGATCGTGGAATCTGGCCAGCCCAATGAGGACACCGTTACTGACTCCGTCTTCCGCCTCAAACGCATCCCCAGCGCCGATCATACGACGACAATGCTTGTAGAGTTACGCGAGATCAAGAGCGTCAACGGCAAGCCGGCGACTAAGCAGCAGATGGATGGTCCCAGCCTGCTTAGCGGAGCGTTTGAGGGCGGCCTCGCCGTCGTCTCCCTCAGCCAGACAGCCTGTATGAACTACACCTTGCAGCGGATCAACAAGAACCGCCCGACGGAGCCTTACGTTGTCCGCTTCTCCACCGTCCTTACCCCCCAGAACACCGACGACTGTCTTCTCCAGGAGAACAGCAAGGGGCGCGCCTTCATCGACCCTGCATCCATGCAGATTACGCACCTGGAACTCACCACTCCACATCACGTCATCATCCCGGCGATCTCTTATACGGCACCGGTCATTGGAAAGCGGGAGCTCACCGTCGACTATGCGCCTGTCCTGCTCGGCGGCGAGACCTTCTGGATGCCCTCCACGATCACCATGCGTAACACCAGCGATTCCGGAACCTTCCACATGACTGCCTGGTCGTACCGGGCTACCTATCGCAACTACCACAAGATGGAAGTTACGACGCGCATCCTTCCTGGCGGCGGGACACCCGTGCCATAACTCTGCAGAATCATGCCGACTGCAGAGCCTGTACTCCCTTCTCAAGCATGAGATAGGTGGGCACTCACCTTATTACAGATCAGACAGAGGCACCCGCTTATACGGCGATACCGCCTAGAGCAGAATTCCTATACATGTACCCAGGGGCGATCATTTGATGGGCACTTTTTTCCAAGAAAAGTGCCACTTCTAAGCTCTTTCCGGGGGATAGTAATAGGGATTCTGCTCTAACTCCCCGGCTTTGTTGCTTCCAGCTTCTGCGTCATGTTCTGCACCCAGGTGTCGTCGGGGCTATAGCCTATCTGCGTCCAGAGCCATGAGCCTTTTGTGTCGACCACCCAGTTTTGCGGAATCGCGTAACCATCCAGCAGATTCACTGTGTAGGAAAATGCCGGTAGAACGGGGAAGGTATATCCCTTCTCTTTCATATAGGGAGCGACCAGTCCCACATCCTCATCGATATTGAAAGTAATGATCTGGATATCGGAGCGGCCTTTGACCTTCTCATATAGCTTCTCCAACTGCGGCAGCTCCTGATTGCAGGGACCGCACCACGTCGCCCACAGATTGATGAGAACGGTCTTTCCTTTCAGCTCCGTCAGCTTCCAGGTTTTTCCGGAGAGGTCTGCCAGTGCGAAATCTGGAAGAGTCTTTGTCGGCTTCTCCCACCGGGCCTCCGAGGCATCGACCGCTCTGTCCGTCGGCGCCTTGCTCCACACCGCCCATGCGGTTTCGGTGCCGCCCATCCCGTTCCATAGTGCACGGGATTCATCCGTCAGCTTGTCGGTGAGGGTTCCTTCCTGGTACGACGGAGCTTTCATGCGCGTCTGCAGGGATTTCTGGTAGTACGTCAGCGCGTCTTCTTTGCGGTTTTCGAGAACCGCCAGCCGCGCCCGGTTGAACCAGTACTGCGACTCGTCTTTCTTCTCTTTGGGCGGGTCGGTTTCAATCTCCGCCTTCAAAGAGAGCACGGCATCGGGCTTCTTCGCGAGCAGAGCCGCTTCGAGCAGCTGGCTCCTCATTCCCTGCCGCATCTCTTCCTGTTCTTTCTCGCTATCTTTGATCTGGTCGGCGGAGCGATCATCTCTCTTTGCAGCTTCCGCTGCGTCTTTGATCTGGATCGCCTGCACCTGCTTCAGCAACTCCAGAGCGCGGTCCGGCTGCCACTTGTGTTCCAACAGAAACTGCGCAGCCTCATACTTCGTCCAGGGCCAGTCAGGCTGATCGTCTCTCTCCCCTGCCGCCAGCAACGCATCCACCGCGGCGATGCCGTCCTTCTCAGATAGAGAATGATCGTTGTAGTCCTCGGAAAACATGCCATACCGCGACAGATAGTTATTGTCTGGAAACTCCCGAATCCATCCCTCAACAGCTTCCCGGTGGGCCTTGTGATAGGCAGTCCATGCGACGGTATCCTTCTGGTCGTCCGGTCTTTTGTGCGCATCGTTCCAGCGCGTAGATTCGATGTTGTCGGCCTCGTCGGAGTGAGGATACTGCTGCAGCAGGTGGTCTTCCATAGCCGTGAGGGTTTCCTTCGAAGCGCCGCTCTGCTTGTAGCCGTTGATGAGAAAGTTCATCCACTCCGCATCGGGATGAGGCTGCAGTGTCTCCAGCCGTTTCAGGTCGATAGCCACCTGTTTGCGGATCGCGTCATGCTCCTGCGGAGGATGCGTGCGAAACTCGAGGCTCCAGAGAAACGAATAGTCTTTCAGTTGATCAGGGTCTGTCTCCCTTTCCAACTGCGGGCGCAGTGCCGCGGCGACCTTCGCCTGCAGAGCCATGTCCTTTACCAGCATCCACTGTGCAGAGCCGTCGGTAGACGCGGGGCAGCTGGTCCAGTAGAAGGTAAGGTTCTCGGTGAACTTCTGCTTGTCCGCAAATTTTCCGTCGCTATAAATGCCTGCGAGATCGAGATACGGGTGCGCAAACTGCGGCGCCTTTGCTTTCGCCGCTTCGAGCAGCCGGATAGCCTCGGGCGTATCGGTCCCATTCAGGGCATTCGCAGCCAGATTCAGGATCAGCGGATCGTCAGGGTGATCTTTGGCCTGCTGACGGTAGTTCTCCTGAAAGACCTTCCAGCTGCCGGGATGGAGCGCCTCCTCTTCCCGGCGCGCGATCCCTATCAGTCTTTGCTTGGGGACGATTTCGCGCGGATACTGTGCGGCCAGATCGGTCAGCACCTGACGGCGCAGCGCTTCCTGATCGAGAAAGCTCAGTTTGTCGAATGCCGGCGACTGCAGTTTGTCGTGAAGGGTCTTTTGAATCTCGGACGGCGTTTTACAGCCAGGTAATGAGGAGGAAATTTGCGCGAAAAGCGGTGTCGCCAGAAGGAACCATACGGGCAGGAACATGCGTGGCATTTGCGTCTCCTTACTGCTTTGACCGTCGAACTGCCGTGAAGGTGATTATTTTCTTTGAAAACGAGCCGTGTCAATTCGCAGGGCTCAGGGCGTGTCATCAAACTCAAAGTGCGTGCCTCGAACGCTGCACGCGCTGCCATGCAAGAACATCGCTGCGATGGCTGCATATAGTAGTTCGGGAGAAGTCGTACAAAAGTTCAGAGAAATCTGGAAGATTTTGAACACTCAGAATACTTCTGAGTACAGCGGGGCGACGTATAGCCGCCCCCTCCGTGCAGAACATAGCTGGCTCGATCATGATGAAGTGTCGAAGCCGCCAGGTTGGACATCTCGGGCTAGGGATTGTGCATGACTCCATCGATCTTCACTTTTTGGCAGGAGAAACAAAAGTGAACGTCCTTGCCCGGCACAAGTTCCGATAGATCCAACTGCCGCCACCAATGCAACCCCACACGGCAGAGTTGACCGAGCATGATATTGGCTTCATGTTCCCTGTGCGGCCACAGTCTCGCTACCTGTGTTGCAAGTTCGGAATCAGGCGTTCTGTTAGTCGGCTCGACCATGGCAGCCATGTTAGCCGACTCCTGAGGAGAGGATCAAGAGTAAAAGAGGGGCGACGTAGTGCCGCCCCTCCGTGCAGAGAATAGCTGTCTCGGTCACGATTGCGTGCCGGAGACAGCGCTGCTATTGAGCCGTATACCAGCGAACGTAGTCCACGACCATGGGCTGTGGATTCGATAGACCGCTCGTCGATCCACCGAGAGTACCGCCGACGGCCACATTCAAGAGTGTGAAGAGGTTGGCATTAAAGGGCCACGTATCTCCTGAAGGAAGACTGCTGGGGGTAACCGTGAAGAACGGTGTGGATGCGTTGTCTACAAAAAACTCCATGAGATTCGGCGACCAGACTATTCCGTAGGTATGGAAGGCAGTGTCATTCGCCTCTCCACTGGGGAAAGTAAACGTTCCTCCGATTCCATCGCCTCCAGTTACCGCGGTGTGAATTGTGGAGTGGTTCCCTCCAGGACCTGAACCTCCATCTAAGGATGGAGACCAAAGTTCCATGATGTCCGACTCGCCACAACCGGGCCATGGAACGGTATTAATGTCGGCGCCGAGGGTCCAGAAGGCGGGCCAGAGACCCTGGTTTGTCGTATTGGGAGCCTGAATACTGGCCTCGAGAATACCGTACTGGAAGTTTTGCGTCCCTTCCGTATTCATGCGTCCCGATATCCATGTGCCATTTACATTGATGGGCTGGATGACGAGGTGTCCGTTGCCATCGATATAGACAGGATTCGTGGAGGTGCTGAACGTTGTGGGGCACTGTGACGGATTATTGGGATATCCCGGAGGCCCACAGTAAACTTCCACCTCGTTGTTGCCCCAGCCTCCATTGTTTCCGAGGTCAAAGTTCCACACCGAGGTGTCTGGGGAGCCAGCTGCGCCGTTAAATTCCTGGCACCATTGCGGCGTGTAGGTCGTTCCGCCAACCGAAATATTGGAAACAGCGCTGCAATTGCCGGTACCGCCGCCGCTTGCTGTAGGCGTGACGAGTTTGAACGCCTGAGCCTCCGTGCCGTTGCAGGTATAGATGTCATACTGCAGACTGTTTGCGGTCGAATCGCCTGGAGTATCCAGGCAAAGACCGTTGCCCTGGCCTACAAACTCATAGAAACCGCCGCCCAGAGCTACCGCTTGCCATTCCTCGTTGGGGTTCCCTGCATAGGTCCATATCTGCATGAGGCTGCCACTGGCTGTGCCGTTGTTGACCACATTCCAGGCTTCACTCGGTGCGTTGACGTCGGTAATTTCATAGTAGCCATTGCCCACGGACGTGAATACCCATTGCTGGCTGGCCTGGGAGCTGTAAGTGCCGTTGGCGCAAACATACTGCTCAAGGACCGTCCCATTCGCCGTACCCTGGGCGGATGCGCCAACGCATGAGCCGCTGTTCTCGTTGACGATGTTGTAGGGGGTGCCAGGGGTCAAGGTATCTTGCGCGTGAAGCAACGCGAGCGGCGTTAGCAACACTGATAGACAGAGGGTGGATCGAACGATCGAAGACTGTAAAAATAGGCTCTTCACTTTGTTCTCCTTGTTCGTTTCGCTGAGGCTGCTTGTGATTGGCGCAATTTGCGCTGGTTATACAGCTTTGGCACGGATCGCTTTCGTCCGTGTCGTAGGCTGGTCAAACTATCCTGGTAGTGGTGTCATAGCGAAGTATTCGGAATGTCAGCCGGAAGCGCAGCAGTGTTTCAATTTGCCGTTCGGTTGAGTCGTGCAGGTAACCGGCCACACCTCTGCATGGCGCAGGCCGTGAAGCTAGAGCGAATCAGAGGTGCCAGAACAGCACGGCCACAGAAAGTGTCACAATTTGCTCGAACTGCCATCTCGCATAAGGGGCCGGCGTACATCTCAGGGAGATTTTAACCAACCCTCAATAAGTAGTGCGTCAAGAATCATAGACTGTCAACGATGTTTATGTCGCGAAGTTATGCTGCATATTTTCCATAGATTTCATGCAGGAGACAAACGGTTGATTCAAATCTATTTATCGACCGATCTTCTGTTCCCACGGTTGCGTTAGTTCCCCGCTCTCCTTCGAAATACACGCGTGTGGCCCGAACCTCAGGTCGTTTCCTCAGAACTGGGTACCCTGGACCTCGCCTCGGATACGTAGCCGTTTGCAAACGGATTATGTCGCCGGAACGTCTGCCGCGCAGCGTAGTGGTGGAAGAGGTTAATCTGTCAATAATGAAAAAATAATGGAGAAGTGCTGGAGCAAATTGGGCGGGCTCAAACATAGGAGCGCTCATAAAAGACCCTATAGACGGTGTCAAGCGGTTGACTTACGAAATCAACTATTGCCGGATATTCAGGTAATAGTTCAAGTGAACTATGTTGATATGGTACGCATATCTCATTCATAGTTTCCAGTATCGTTAGGTATCGAAATTTATGCGTCAATTATTCTGAAAAATGGACGTAAAGCCCTGGACAGTTACAAGTAATAGCTCTGTCTAAGTTGACATTTGAAATACTTTCTAGTATCTACATTTGCACGATTGTTTAATTAGTTCATGTCGCTCCGTAGCTTTTAGCCGCACAGAAAATGCACCAGCTCAAGATTTGCTTCTAGGAACTAGATTGTCCACGAGGTGATCCATGAAGGCACAGCAGCTTGGTCGGCATCTGTATTGTCGGTTGTCTGGCAAGATAACCCTAGCGTTATTCGTTGCGATGGCGGTCTTCGGGACACCACAAAACATCTTCGCAACAGATATCAAGATCGTCAATAACTGTGGGTACACCGTCTACCCAGGAATCTATCCCGCCAGCTATAACAACGGGGGCTGGCAGATGAATGCAGGCACCTCGGTTACCTTCTCACTTTCGGATCCCTGGAACGGCCGTATCTGGGGACGTATTGGATGCGATAGCTCTAGTCCAGCTATCTGCCAGACTGGGCAATGCGGCGGAACAGGATTACAGTGCGCCGGTACGACTGGAGTAAAGGGTACCTCGCTAGTAGAGTTCAACCTCGATTACTCTCCCAGCTATACCACCGATGATTATGACGTTAGCTATGTGGATGGCATGGATAATCCAATTGGATTGACTGTTAGCAATTCCAGTTGCGTGTCGCCGAGCACTTGCAACTCCATCGTGTCGAGCTGTCCTTCAGGGCTGGCAAATGGTCCGGATTGCATGAGTCCATGCACGGCATACAGCACGGACGAATTTTGCTGTAGTGGGGCCGACAACACCCCTGCCACCTGTCAGGAATCGACCTGGCCCGCGAATGATCAGGCCTATGTCAATGACATCCACAACGCTTGCCCAAACGATTATGCGTGGCCCTACGATGACTCTGTGGGCAACCATACCTGCCCGACTGGCGCGGACTACACCATAACCTTCTGCCCGAGCGGGAGTAGCGGCGGTGGTGGCGGCACCAGCATTGCAAACGGCTCCTATGTGATGAATCCCCAGAATGCTCCTGGCCTCGTGCTCGATGACTGGCAAGGTAGCACGGCAAGCGGGAACCAGATCGATATCTGGCCGGCAAATGGGAGCGGCGCACAGACCTGGGTATTCTCTAATGTGAACGTCCAGCCGGCAGGCTTTTACAACATAGCTGTTTCCTATGGAGCCTACTGTCTTACGGCTTCCGGCTCATCCAGCGGCTCACTGGTGAATCTGCAGCCATGCAACGGATCGTCCGCGCAAGCATGGCAAGCTGTCCCGTCAAGCGTGGGCTATACGTTCAATCCTGCCAACAACACGAGCCTTTGTTTGGACGTGCAGGGTGACTCCTCAGCACAGGAAACGCTGGTACAAGCCTGGACATGCAATGGCGGAAATAACGAGCAGTGGGTCCTCAACTAAACGCTGGATCGGGATGGCGATCCATCCCGATTAACTTAAGCCAGAAGATCAATTGTTTCCGGCCCATGTATGCCGGTGTTAGGGAGATGCAATGCGTGACATGAGATACGGACGCAGTCGTGGACTTCGGTCCTTGATCATCGGAATACTCGGAGCTTCTCTCTGCGCTTCACTGGCCGCAGCGCAGCAGACGGCACAGCCAGCGGGAGACGACATTACGGCCCTCAAGAAGGATGTGCAGCAGCTAAAGACACAACAGCAGCAGATTCTGGATCGCCTGGACGAATTGAAGAAGCTCCTGAGCGGCAGGGTGGGAGCGGTTTCCACCGCCCCTACGATCAAGGCACCGGATGTTATGAGTGTCCAGGGCGAACCCTTCAGAGGCGAGGCGTCGTCTCTGGTTGCGATCATTGAATATGGAGATTTTGAGTGCCCCTTTTGTCGGCACTTTCAGCATGACGTCTATCCGCAGGTTTTAGACGATTACATCAAGGCCGGAAAAGTAAAATACTTCTACCGGGATATGCCATTGCCCTTCCATCAGCACGCATTGCCGGCCGCACGTGCGGCACGCTGCGCGGGTGAACAGGGTAAGTATTGGGAGATGTACGATAGTTTGTTCGCGGATAAACTCGCATCGACTTCAGCCGAGATTGACGATCAGGCGAAAGGGTTAGGCCTCGATACCGCAAAGTTGGACGCCTGTGTGAATAGTGATCGCTTCGCCGATGCGATCCACCGCAACGTGGATGAGGCATCCAAAATGCAGATAAGAGGCACACCAACCTTTCTCATTGGGACCATGAGCCCGGGTAGTGATCTGGTGAACATCAAGACGACGGTGATAGGGGCTCAACCTTTCGAAGCGTTCAAAGCGGCCATCGATCCCCTGCTCTCTCCTGCGCCGCCCGCGATAGCGACGAGTGGTGCAATGGTGCACCCGCCGGTGAATTGAGCCAGGATCGGTTACAGGGCGCTTGATTCAAGTCTTAGAACTGATCGATTGCCGGAGGTATAGGAATTGGTTTCAGTAGGTATGGCCGTCTCCACTTTAGAGACGTAAGATATGTGCTATGCCACTATTCGAGATTGCAGGACAAGGCATTAAGCAATTCGCGGAACTAGGAGCCGCCTTCTTCCTGTCGGCCACCATCGGACTGGAGCGTGAGATACGCCACAAGAGTGCTGGATTGCGTACTTACACGGTCGTCGGTACGACCGCAGCCCTTTTTCTGCTGATCTCGAAATACGGCTTCATGGATGTTCTTGCCAATGATCGAGTGGTGCTTGATCCCTCTCGTGTTGCGGCACAGATCGTCACGGGCATTGGTTTCATCGGGGCCGGTCTCATCTTTGTGAAGGGGGATCGGGTAACCGGGCTTACTACCGCTGCTACTGTCTGGTTAGTTACGGGAATCGGCATGGCATGTGGTGCCGGTCTGCTATGGCTTGCCTTGGCAGTCACCGTGGCCTACTTTATCGTCGCGTTCGTCTTCCCTATTCTCATGCGATTGCTTCCCGGCGCGCCTATACCAACGGAGCAAGCGGTTATCACGGAGCACGACTAAGGCGCTTCATCCAACTCAGTCGCTTTCAAAGCGAAAACTTGACTCAAGCCTGGAGCGATGGATTTGCAGTATCTACGGCGTTCTGCCGTCTGCTTTGTATCCATCCCCACACGGTTAAATCAGGACGCTTAAATCCAGATGGAGACAGCAAACTGAACGTGATTCCTACGGCTAGAAGTATGAAGTGACCGATCGCGCCGATCATGTATTCATGCCATGGAAAATTGAAGCGGCCCAGGTTAAGGGTCTTCCCCCCAAGGGTAAGTGTCGCCCAGATCGTAAACGCAAGATTCGCGACAATACCGGCGATTGCGCCTGCAGGAGTGGCTCGTTTCATCAAAAATGCGAGGAGAAAGAGGCCTGCCAAGCCTCCCGCAAGGACTGCCGTAAGCGTGTAATAGAACGAAAGAGCGCTGCCATTATTGGTATGGGCAACCTTGATTGCCACGACCGCTGCCGCAAGACCGCTGCCAGCAACAATCGCGCGTCCTGCACGCAGGCGTTGTCTATCCGTGCTGTCCGGTCTCACCAGACGGTAAAAGTCCTCTGTCCCAATCGTCGCAAGGCAATTCATGTCCTGAGCAATCATTGCCATCGCAGAGCCAAGGATAGCGGCTACAAATAGTCCAGATAATCCAGCAGGAATATGCGTAAGAAGAAAATATGGGAATATCTGCTCTGTTTTCTTCAGCACGGATGGAAGCTTCTCACCGGTAAGACGATAAAAGGACCACAGAAGGCTGCCAATCAACATAAAAGCCATCCACACAGGCAAGCATAAAAATGCGCCAAGACTGATACCGCGTATGGCGCTGCGATCCGTCTTGGCCATCAGGTAACGCTGCACCACGGTCTGGTCGGCTGTATATTTTTGCAGATAAAAGAAGAACCCGTAGATAACCAGAACCATAATGGTCGGTTTATCGAATCTGAGGGCTGTACTGCCGAGACTCATCTTTCCGTGGTGCCATGCGTCTGCTAATACGGCGAGCGGCCCCTGTTTGGGAAGAAAGAGCAGGAACGAGATGGACACAATAATGCCTGCCCATAGGACAAACCCCTGGACGACATCGGTCCATATAACAGCCTCGATGCCACCAAGGATCGTATAGAAGATAGTAATCGCAGCGGTGAGAAGGATGACGCGGTCTACAGGCCAGCCTATGATGCTGGACAGAGTGAGAGCCAGCAAATAGAAGACGAACCCCATCTTTAAAAAATGACCAATGGCAAACGTTAGCGAAGCATAGAGTCTGACGCCGGTGCCGAAGCGGAGGCCAAAGTACTCATAGGCACTCATCCGAACGACATGCCGGAAAAATGGAATGATAGCCGCGCCTACCAGGAAAACAACGACAACGAACATGATCCCTGGAACCAGCAGTGACCAATCCCCTGCATAGGCAGAGCCGGGATAGGCAATAAAGGTCACACTGGTAATAATGGATGCCAACAAAGATATCCCCATCACCGAACTGGGAATGGATCTGTTGGCAATGAAATAGCTCTCCGTTGTCGTCTGGCGCCTGGAAAAGTAAAGGCCAATACCCAGCAATCCCGACATATAAAGCGCGATGACCAGTATGTCGAGAGTTTTCACGTTTGATCCTCTATGCCCTCAACTTATCGAAACGGAGTCTGGACGCGTAAACTCCTACTCTACTCTCACAGAGTCGAAACGGCAGTGATTCCCTGTCTGTTGATGATTGTCGATCCATTGCTATACGTAGATTATGACGAACAGGTACACGTTCGTTCTATCTACTTTTCGACGGACGTACCCTTGTAGAGTCCGACTGTCCCGCCTTCACGAATCCATCCTTCTCGAAATGTGACGACTTTGATGGTCTGCCGGCGAAAGGTATACGCTACTTGGATGACGCCATCCCGCGTCTGCAGCACGGATGGATAGGAATATTCCTCGCGTCCAGAACCCATCACTTTTGACGACTCGCCGCCCAGCTCCGGCCGTCCGATTTCTATATCTCGAACATAGCGCCAGGTGCGGCCTTCATCTCCCGAAAGGGCGATGGATACAGGCCTGCGCGGCCCTTTATGCTGGTTGTCAAAGACAATGACCAGGTGACCATCCTGTAGCCGGAAAGCCTGCACGGATGCATTATTGTTCGGGAGCACCGTCGCCGTTGGTTCGGTCCATTGGCATCCGTCGTTCGAGGAGCTCTGGTAGATAAAGTCAGACTTACGGCTGCGAAAAAAGCTGAGCAACCGGCCGGGTGCGAGCTGTACAACGGTTGGCTGAACCCGCGCAAAGCTCTGGGTAACTACACACTCCTTCCAGGTCTTGCCCGAGTCCTGACTAAGTTGCATCGCGGAATAGTTGGTCTCTGAACCTTCCCCAATACCCTTGCTTGTAACGTAGGTCATGGGCAATAGCCATGTGGAGTCCGGCAGGAGGAGCAGCGGATGGCGAGTAAAGGCCCCGGGTTTCTCAAAGATGAGGACCGGCTGGCTCCAGGTCACTCCGTTGTCGCGCGAGACCGACTCAAGCACATGCGCGTTCGCTTCCCCTTGATGGGCCTCTTGGGTCGTGTGGTACAGGTGGATTGCCCCATCAGGAGCCTGGAAGAGCACGGGGTTTTGAAAAGACACACCTTCCTGTTGATCGATTAGCTGCGGCTCGCTCCAGCGTTGCGCCGCCTTGCGCAAGCGCGAGTACACGATGCCCACCTTGGAGTCGCCCTCCCAATGCCCTGAAAACCAGACACATAGCAGGTCGCCATTCTTGAGTTCGAGCAGGTTGGCTGCATGGGAACTCGGAAAAAGAATCGGCAGATACGCCTCAGAAGTTTTTTCCCTGGGATCCTTCCGCACCTGTCCGTTGGCGAGCGCGACCACCTGCGGATCCAGCAGATCTGAGGCCTTTGCGTCCGAATCACCCTCGAGCACGACGCTTGTAGGGCTCTTCAGAGGCAAACCTTGAGCCGCGTTCGATTGGGCCAATGCAGAAGTTGTAACAAGGCTAAGAGACAGGGCCAGACCGGCGACATTCCACAAAATGCGCATACAGCTCCTACCGCATGCACAAGTACAAATTGCGCATATCCTTAAAATGGGTCGATAAAAACCAGAATCTATAAATCTGAAAACTACTGAAGCTTCCCGAATTTTGCGTCCAGCACCTCACCAACACGCCGTGCTGCTTCCATGACGCCAAGCCGGATGGAGTCTTCACGTTCTGGATCAAGTCGGGGAATAGGGGTGGAGACACTCAAAGCACCGACAACGCTGCCGTTGCAGACGATGGGCGCCCCATAACAGACACCTCCCAGCATCGACTCCTCGCGATCGACGGCAAAACCCTGCTCTCGCACCTTCTCCATCTCTCTGCGCAGTGTTCCGCGATCGGTAATGCTGTTAATGGTCCGAGGATTCAGGCCGTAGGTCTCGAGCATGCGGTCTGCGGTTTCATTGTCCTGGAAAGCCAGGATGGCCTTCCCCATAGAGCTGCAATGTGGCGGAATAATACGTCCAATCCGGTTGGTTACCCGAATTGGATGGAAGGTCTCCACCGTATCCAGCACTTGAATGTAGTCGGTAAAGAGATAGGAGAGTCCGACGGTCTCGTCGAAACTCCGTCCAAGCTCCTCCAGAATAGGTCGTGCTAGTTCGCGCAGCACCTCCGCCATATCCAACGTACGGCCGTACAGCACCTTGCGAGTCAACTGATAGGTGCCGTCACGATTTTGCAGCAGATAATTGCGCTTCTGAAGTGTGGTCAGGACGCGATAGAGAGAGGATTCAGGTTGAGCTGTAACAGCACTAATCTCTTTCAGCGAGCGAGGAGCATTGCTAAAGCCAAAGGCATCCAGAGCATCCAGGGCACGCTCGATCGTTCTGGAATGATAACGATCCTCTTGCTGATCGGGTACGCCTGCTTTGCTGTGTTCAGAAAGGGCCCACTGCGGTGTACGGCGGCGTGGCGTTTTCGTTGGTAGTAGTTGTTTTGCCACAATCGTATTCCCTACAGAAGTGTTCATGGGCCTCCGGTCGCGCGCGCTCCGCGAATTTATCCTCCAGCATAAGCCTAGAAAACTGAAAGGCAAAGGAGCTGGAGTGCATAATTTCAACAATGCTGACTATAAAACCCGAAGATGTCCGAATAACGACTATCGGTAGCCAATAGCGAATGTAACCTCTATCAATCAAATGCACCTAATCTGCCTGACAGACTACGAATGACCTCAACCGGCGACGTCAATTACCTGGAAAGTGTCCCTTTGACGGAATGCTATGGTTATTCGGGAATACTGATTGGGTTTGCCTAAAGAGAAGTGTGTCGTAAGGGGTGGTGCGAGATGGTCGGCTCATGCGAAAACGTTCTTCGGAACCTCGTTAGAATCTGTCGAAGAGTTAGTCCGTTGGTACTAGTACTTTCTTCTCTATCGGCTTTCGCGCAAAACCGTACAGTCCGCACGGAGAGTGGGCTTGTTCAAGGCATTCCTGCCAACGATGCAAAGATCAGCGCCTTCCTGGGAATCCCTTATGCGGCGCCTCCCCTTGGTGATCTGCGCTGGCGTGAGCCGCAAAGCGTTCCTGCGTGGAGCGGCATACGCAAGGCCGACCACTTTTCCGCCAGTTGCATTCAGCACATCAGTGGAGAGCGCCTGCCCTGGACCAGAGAATTCCTGGCTCAATTGCCCATCAGCGAAGATTGCCTCTATCTGAATGTGTGGACTCCTGAGATCAAAACCAAAGAGCCGAAAGCCGTCCTGCTCTGGATTCACGGAGGGGGCTTCGTGGAGGGAGCGGCTTCGCCGGCGATGTACAACGGTGAACAGCTTGCCAGAATGGGCATCGTCGTTGTCTCCATTAACTATCGTCTTGGGATCATGGGCTTCTTTGCACATCCTGAGTTGACCCAGGAATCTGCACACCACGCCTCAGGAAACTATGGGCTTCTCGACATTGTGGCAGCACTCCAATGGACACAGAAAAATATCCGGGCATTCGGAGGGGACCCTGCGCGGGTGACGATCGCCGGTCAGTCTGCAGGGGGCACTGCTGAGGAACTTCTCACCGCGTCCCCTCTGGCGAAGGGACTCTTTCGTGCAGCAATCATAGAGAGTGGCGCCACTCTCTCCGACCCCACCGGCGGATCTCTTGCTGAAGCGGAGCAACAAGGCACCCAATTCGCAGTCTCTATCAAAAAGCCCACCTTGAAGGAGTTGCGTGGGCTTTCTGCGGAAGACCTGCAGACACTCGAACGCAACGCTCATTTGAGGTTTGGAGCCGATGTGGATGGTTGGTTTCTCTCCGAAGGTGTTCCCGCTGTCTTTGCAGCGGGCCGGCAAAACGATGTAGTCACTATCGACGGCATGGTCGCGGATGAAGGAAGCTCGAGTAAGAGCTATGGAGCGTTGACACCCGAAGAGTTCCAAAAGCAGGTTCGCAAAACCTACCAATCCCTGGCAGATGAGTTTCTGAGCTTATATCCCTCTAGCACCCAGGCAGAATGTACGGAATCACAGAAGCAACTGGAAAGAGACAGGCGGCTTGTGTCGATGTATCTCTGGGGAGTGAAACGCGCAGGTACTTCAAAGACGAGCTTCTACACGTACTACTTCGACCATGCCCTGCCATGGCCGGAACATCCGGAGTTTGGGGCATTCCACTCCGCCGAAATTCCATACTGGACGAGAAATCTGAAGGCCCTGGACCGTCCCTATACCCCCGTAGATTGGGCAATCTCGGACACGCTTTCGAGCTATTGGGCTAACTTCGTCAAAACCGGTAATCCTAACGGCAAAGGACTCCCGGCATGGCCTGCACTCGAACCGGCTGAGCCTGTAACGATGGAGCTCGGAGATCGCGTAGCCCCACAACCTGTTGTCAGTCCAGAGAAGTTCAAGCTCTGGATGGAATATCAAAAGGTTAATCCGCAGCTGGAATAGATTGGAGCGACTGCACTGGTGCAGCTTCAGAGCCCATAAGCTTCAATAGCAGTCTTCGCCATGATCTGTTGGCGTTCGTGCGGAGAGAGTCTGTCTACGGCTCGTTTCACGACCTCGATCCATGCGCCATAGTCGGACGCAAGGTTGAGCACTGGCCAATCAGAACCGAACATCAGTCGTTCAGCACCAAAGGTGGAAAGCACCGTCTCCATGTAGGGCCATAGTTGCGCCTCGCTCCATGAGTGCCAGTCCGCCTCCGTTACCATGCCGGAGATCTTGCAGTAGACATTCTCACGGCGGGCAAGCTCACGCAGATTCGATCGCCAGGGTTCCATCACCTGCTCGTGAATGCGTGGCTTTGCGATGTGGTCGAGGATAAAGATCTGGTGGGGATGCTGGTCGACGAATTCAATCGTTTGCGGCAGATGACGCTCAAAGATCAGCAAGTCATAGCGCAGGTCAAACCGTTTTAAACAAGCTATGCCGCGATTGAAGTCCTCACGCAGCATATATCGGTCGTCGGCCTCGTCGTGCAGTACATGGCGCACTGCTTTTAACTTTGGCAGCCGGGCGATTTCCTCAAGAGAGGCTTCTACCTTGGCATCTATCAACGGCACCCAACCAACGACTCCGCGAATGAGTTTGCTACCCTCGGCTAATGAAAGAAGCCACTCTGTCTCCGCGATAGTCTGCTGGGCCTGAACCACTACCGTTCCTGTAACACCAGCGGCAGCCGTTACTGCCGACAAGTCATCATGGACATAGTCGCGGCGCAGAACATCCATCTTGTCCGACATCCAGGGGTACTCCTTCGAGGAGAACTTCCAGAGATGATGGTGGGCATCGATACATTCAGTAGACATTGGTTCCAGTTCTGCTCCGGCTTGTCGATAGTGCTAACCAGAATGGTTGCAATCATCATCATGATGGATGGAGAACTGTCCTGCAAGTTTCGCGCACGAGCCAAACCCCGTGCAAGCACCGATCAGCGCGATAAAAAAAAGAGGCCACCACAGAATGGTGGCCTCTTTCCAAAGCTCTCGCTCGTAACTATCGAGCGAGAGCAAAATTCGTTAGCTTGGCAAGAGAACGGAATCAACAACATGAATGACGCCGTTCGATTGGAATACATCAGCAATCGTCACGGTAGACGTGCCACCCTTTTCGTCGGTCAACACGATCTTGCCGCCCTGCAGAGTGGCCGTCAGGCTTCCTCCCTGAACAGTCTTGAGAACCGCCTTGCCGCCGCCTGCCTTGATCTGCTTCTTCAGATCCTTTGCCGTAATCTTGCCGGCGACCACGTGATAGGTAAGGACCTTTACAAGCGCATCCTTATTCTCTGGCTTCAGGAGCGTATCGACAGTTCCAGCAGGTAACTTTGCGAAGGCCTCATTGGTTGGTGCAAAGACCGTGAACGGCCCTGGACCCTCCAGGGTATCCACCAGTCCAGCTGCTTTTACCGCTGCAACCAGTGTTGTGTGGTCCTGGGAGTTGACGGCATTCTCGACGATGTTCTTGGTCGCATACATCGGCGCTCCGCCTACATCCGGATCCTTCTGTGCATGGGCTGCGATACCGGCAAATCCAAATACCGCCGCCAGAATCATTACAGGAAACTTCTTCATGGTGTGTCCTTCCACTGCTAAGGTTTTTTACTTCATTAGCCAAACGACACCAGTTAGCAGATTGGATTCATCGCCATCGAAAAAGCCGTGTATGTTTTCCGGCTATCCATAATAAGAGATTCTTGTGGTGCTCCAATCTCCCTGGACGTAGTTCTATGCAACGCGTTACCTGCAGTTAACGGGTATAAGGGACACCACGAAACGGTCGTTCAAAGTATTTAAAGATTTCCTCCAATCCAATCCTCCATGTCCCGCGTTCCTACAACATGATGGCAGGAATGGTTCCTTCGCTCTGTCATCGAAATGCCTTGAATACGACAGATTCACACGCAGACGTACGCCATCTGCGTGCTACCTAAATCTACGTCTCAACTAACCTCGGCCGCGCGCATAGGCCTGTCGGCTTTTTCTTCTCGTCAGGCATAAGCAAATCTGTAAATGCCGAAATACTTCAGGCGAGCGGCGTCGCAAGCACCTATCAACGCACACAGGAGATGTACCGTGAAAACACTCGATTCAATTGTTGATAAAGCCCTCTCGCGGCGGTCGTTCCTCGCTGGCGCTGGAGCTGTAGCCGCCACAGCAACGATCGCTGGTTGCAGTAGCGGCGGCAGCACGACGACAACAACTACGCCCCCACCCTCTACGTATACCGATTTAGACGTGCTCAACTTTGCCCTCAACCTTGAATATCTGGAGGCACAGTTTTATCTGTACGCCGCGACCGGTACGGGACTCGCCAGTTCCGACACGTCCGCGCCGTCTGGATATACAGGGTCTTACACGGAAGGTACGGTCACGGTGGGCAGCGCTGCGGCAGTCCCGGGCCTTACACCGGCACAGCAGGAGATCCTGAACGAGATCGCCTTCGAGGAGCAAGCGCATGTTAAATTCCTTCGCAGTGCTCTCGGCTCGGCTGCGGTTCCGATGCCGAGTATTGATCTCTCCTTCTTCGGTCCTCTGGCTGTTGCTGCCACTATCACCACAGCCGCCACGGGTACAGGCTCCTTCAATCCCTTCTCCAGCTTTGACTATTTCCTGGTCGGCGCCTTCATCTTCGAAGACGTTGGTGTAACGGCCTACTCCGGCGCGGCGCCACTGATCACTGCGGCGGGCGTTACGGCAGGCTATCTCACTGCAGCTGCTGGCATCCTCGCCGTCGAGGCCTACCACGCTGGTTATGTCCGTACGTCACTTACAGGACGAGCGATAGCCGCAGGCCCTGCATCCGCCTATCCGTACCTTGCTGCAGCCAACCTGGTGGAAAAACTGCGAGATACGCTTACCGTAGGTGAGACTGCTTCGGTGGAGACGGCTCTTGTATTGCCTACCAGCCTGACTACTCCGAGCGCAATCGTTGCTGCCAGTGCATCCGATGCTGTCGGGTTCGCGCGCACCGTAGATCAAGTCCTGCACATCGTCTACGGTTCGCCTACGGTCGGTGTCGCCAAGGGCGGATTCTTCCCCAGCGGCGTCAACAGCATCTTCGCCACCACCACAGCCTAAGCAGCACTCAGTACCCAAAGGACGGGAAAATTCCATGGCAAATCAAGAGACTCAACTTCTGGATGACATCATCGTTACGAGTCGGCGCAAGATGCTGACGCTCGGCGCAACGTCGCTCGCTGGCCTGGTACTGGGCGCGAGCGCCCCCTCGGCAAAGGCAGCAACCGTAGCCTACACAGACGCAGATATTCTCAACTTCGCCCTCAACCTCGAATACTTGGAGGCGAACTTCTACTATCTGGCGGCCTTCGGCACAACCATCGACAAGGCCAATGGCGCCTCAACAGCTGCCAAGGCCCCTTTGATTACACTCTCGGGAACCGTGGGAACACCTGGTACAGTCTCGGGCGGCAGCCTTGTTCCCTTCACCACCATCCCGGTTGCGTCCTATGCCATCGAGACAGCTGTTGAAGAGGGCAAACATGTCCAGCTGCTCCTCAGTGCGCTTGGTAGTTCTGCCGTCGCCCAGCCTGCCATCAATCTGGGTACTTCCTTCCAGACGCTCGCTACGGCAGCGAAGATCCCCGGTGGTGGTGGCTTCAGCCCATATGCCAACGACCAGACCTTCCTCGTTGGCGCTTATGTTTTCGAGGATGTTGGCGTCACGGCGTATCACGGTGCAGCCTCGCTGCTCACATCATCCTCAAACCTGACAACAGCAGCCGGCATCCTTGCGGTCGAAGCCTATCACGCTGGCCTTATCCGCACGACCATCAACTATATCGACCCGACAGGTACGAGCATCGCTGGATATACCAATCTGATCTCGACGCTACGCGCATCGCTCTCCCAGGCTGGCCTGCTTGGTGTTGCGCCCAGCGCGTATGACAGCAACCCCGACGACTTCGGGTTAGCAACGTTCACTACCTCTGTCGGACTCGGCGGCGGCGGCACCGCAACAGCCACTCGCATTACCGACGCCGACTCCACCAACGTCGTCGCCTTCGCCCGCAATACCACCCAGGTGCTGAACATCGTGACCGGTGGCGGGGCTGTCAGTGGCACCACCGTCGTCAGCCCAGCTACGGGAGTCTTCTTCCCCGCAGGCATGAATGCAGGTCCCAACGGTTTCAAATAGAAGCAACGCACATCGTAAGGCAAAGGACCGCCTCTTCCAAGAGGCGGCCCTTTTGTTATGTTTAAGTGCCACCGTAGTTCAGAGACTGAGATTTCCCGAACATTTTGCATCCAAGCTTTGTATGATGGACGGGACCGCTCAGCGTGCTCTGCAAAACATATTGGTCTTTACTCAATGCTAGAAAACTCCTCCAATCCGATAAGGCCATCTGAACGTTCCTTCAATAGAGATTTCGATCAGGGAGAAACGGCGTCGGGCGAAAATGGAACTGCTTCGGTAAATGATGAGTTTTTGTTGGATCGCGTACGAGCAAATGATCCAAAGGCCATGGCGGACGTCTTTGATCGCTATGGAGGTACGGTGTATTCCGTAGCACTGCGTATTTTGAAAGATCCGGGACAAGCGGAAGACGTGATGCAGGAGATCTTCTTCCAGGTCTGGCAAAACCCGAATACGTTCGTGCAGGGTCGAGGATCATTGGGTGCCTGGCTGGCAGTGGTGGCAAGAAATCGCGCGATCGATTTTCTGCGCCGCAGGAAACCGACCGACTCCGTCGACGAGGTTGTACTCACTTCAAAGACGAACCTGGCTTCGGAGATTGAGCGGAATATGATGATGGAAAGAATCCGCGAATTATTGAAAAGTCTGCCATTCGAGCAGCAGAAGTCAGTGGAGTTGTCTTTTTTTGAAGGCTTGAGTCACGCGGAGATCGCAGCAAAAACGGGTGACCCGCTGGGAACCGTGAAGACAAGAATTAGATTGGCATTAATCAGCATACGAAAGGCCATCCAGGCATGACGGACCGCAATCACATCCCGCAGGAGGACATAGCTCTCTATGCGATGCAGACACTCTCTCCGGAGGAGTCTGTAGCGGTCCGTACGCATTTGGCGACGTGTGCTTTGTGCCGCGACGAGTTGGCGGAGCTCTCTGGTGATTTGGCCATGGTAGCGCTGAGTGTCGAACAGCATCCCGTACCCGAGGGTGCACGGCAGCGCTTTCTCGACAGAGTAGCTGCTTCTTCCTCTGAAGCCAGCCAAAAGGCCACAGCGGTGCAGCCTGGTCCATGGATGAGAGAACAACAGCCGCGCTCCTCTATGGCCTGGCTTCCGTGGGCAGCCGTAGCGGCGCTGGTCATCGCAGTGGTCTCTCTCGGTGTGAAGAACAATTCCCTTCACGAGCAACTGCGCGATCAATCCGGCTTAATGGACCACCTGGTCACCAACACCTCGCACGCCCAGCAGGTGCTCGAAGTACTTACAGCACCCTCGGCGCAAAGGGCGACGCTGACAGCCAGCAAGACCCCAGTCGCGCCTACTGGACGCGCCGTCTATCTGGCAGATCGTGGTGGTCTGATCTTCCAGGCGAATAACCTCGAACCTCTGCCGGCAAACAAGACCTATGAGCTTTGGGTAGTCCCGGCAAATAGCCCGGCACCCATCCCCGCCGGACTCTTCCGGCCAGATGCAACAGGCACTGCGAGCGTGGTATTACCGCCTCTTCCCAAGGGCGTTCCCGCAAAGGCCTTCGCCATCACTATCGAGAGGGCTGAAGGTTCTGCCACTCCCACAGCGCCAATAATCCTGTCCGGGGCTGCAAGCGGCATATAGGATCATTTCTTCCGGCGCATGAGGCCTCAATGAGGCAAAAAGCTTGCATGCACACCCAATGCGCTCGCGTCGAATCGCTCTGCGCCGCCGCTGGGATGATTTACCGTCTCTACGTTTCCCTGCTCATCTGACTTCACCATCGTCGTCGATCCGCCGCCATCCAGATTGAGTGCCGTGTATGCACCCAAAGCAATCATGACCTCAGCGGTCTCGCTGTTTGAGGTCCCCATGCTGTAGCCCGGCTTGCGTCCGTCGATGACAACGAGATAGAGATATCGTCCATCTTTCGAGACCCCCACGGCAGTCCGCGGGTTCGCATAGGCAGCTTTATTCAGTTGATTCACATTGCCGGTATTTTCACCTTTTTGAACGATGATGGCCGAACCCGCAACGGCAGTGAATATCCTGGAAAGATTCGTATCAGGGGACACCGTCGTAATGGAAGCCTCGTTCTGCTGGGTAATCAGCAAGGCAGCGTTGTACTCATCCTTGGCTGAAGGAGGAGATACGATCTTGCCTTCCGCGATGGAGACCCCAAGAATGTTTTTATCCTCTTCATGCTCAAGACAGCAGGGAGAAAAGAACCCCGCATTAATGGCTACCTGGGCATGGGTCTTCTTTGCAAAATCCGATACGGTGTCAGAGACTGTGGCTTTTGTTCCCGAGTGCCGCGAGCTCACAAAACTGATTCCGGGTGCCTTTAGATCGACACGCACCGCATAGATGACACTCACATATTTCGCGCTAATGGAGCCGCTAGCCTGATCGATACCCACATAGGCCGGTGACCAATCCTTCATCTTCACTTGCGCTTGCACAGGTGTGCAGGCGATCAGAGCCAATACGACCAGCCAACTCCAATTTCGCGTCATCATCTTCCGCATGCAGACAGGACCTCAAGCTGCATTTTATGGCGTTGTACCTTTTTGTCGCAGCTTACAATTCAACCACATGCCGCTTCAGCCACGCGATAAATTCGGGTCATCCAAAATGATGAGACTGCACCGAACTGCCATCCTCTTCGCCTCATTCCTGGTCCTCACAGGATGGTGGGCGACTTCGGGGTCTGCTCAGACGAACACGCAGCCCGTTCGAACGGACGAGCCGATAGCGGCAATGGGATTGTCAGACATGGGCAAGGCCTCGCTGTCGCGCCAGATAAGCAGCGCCGTCAGTCGCGGCGACACACCAGGCGTCGTCGCCCTCGTCGTTGGTTGCGACAGTGTGCTCTATGAAGGCGCAGCTGGCAAGCTCGATGTTGCGCACGATACGGCGATGCCCGTGAATGCCATTCTTTCGATTGCCTCCATGACCAAGCCTGTGACTTCAGTGGCTATCATGATGTTGTTCGATGAGGGCAAGCTCAAGCTCGACGATCCGGTGTCGAAGTACCTGGCGGGCTTCGACAACCTGCGGGTCATCACGACGTTCAACGAGAAGGACGCAACCTACGAAACGCGGCCCGCGAAACGACCTATGACGATCCGCCATTTGCTCACGCATACCTCCGGCATCGGCTATGGGTTTGCGAACCCAATCGAGTACCGGCTCACGGAGGTGACGAAAAAGAACGAGTGGGAGCTTCCACTGCTGAACGATCCTGGCGACAGATGGAACTACGGCCCCAGCACCACGGTGTTAGGCATGATCGTCGAGAAGATCACCGGGGAGCCGCTCGAAACGTACTTTCAGCAGCACATCTTCGAACCGCTGGGCATGGTGGATACGTCGTACGCCGTGCAACTCGCCAAACAGTCGCGTGTGGCCACGAAGTACAGCCGTATAAATGGCCTGTTGCAGGAACAGCCGAGAAGACCCATCCCGGCAACGCCGAAGCCTCCGTTCCTGGGTGAGGGCGGCCTCTACTCGACCGCGCAGGACTACGGCAGATTTATACAGATGCTGCTCAACGGTGGACACCTGGGGCCCGTGAAGATCCTCAGTGAGAGCTCGGTAAAGATGATGGGCGAAAACAACATCGGATCCATCTTCGTAGAGCTGCAGCCCGCCGCCGATCGCTCACTCGCCAAACCGTTTCCGCTCGGCGCAGGTCACGATAAATTCGGCCTCGGTTTTGAGATCGCATCCGGCGACCCGCAGTATGCAAAGTTCCGCAGCGCGGGCAGTATGAGTTGGGCTGGTATTTACAACACTGAGTTCTGGATCGATCCCCTGCAGCATATCGGCGGAGTCATGATGATGCAGGTATCGCCGTTCTACGACGACGGCGCTCTCCGAACGCTGCGCGACTTCGAAGAGTTGGTGTACCAGGACCTCCGGTCGTCAGGGGCTGCACCAGGCGAAGGATCTGCAACTAGTAAGCTGCGCTAGAGAATCGTCTCGTTAATTCCCCACGCCAGAGGCACGTTGCTTGTAAAGGTTCGCATAGAGATGCTTGGTCACCTGGTAGCAATCGCAGGCGGCTGCCTCAAGATTCTCGCGATTTACAATCTTCACGCGCCCACGCTGGTATTCAATCAACCCGCTCCGTTGCAGCGAACCGGCTACCAGGGTAACTGTCGAACGTTGCGACCCAAGCATCATCGCCAGGAACTCCTGCGTAAGGTTCAAGACATCGGATTGGGTTCGATCCTGCACCATGAGCAGCCAACGCGCCAGCCGCTCTTCCGCCTCGTGGAAGCGATTGCAACCCGCAAGCTGACTAAGACTAAGCGCTTGTTCCTGGACGAATTCCTGGATACGATCTCGGATCTCTTCAGAAGATCGAAAGGCCTTTTTCAACTCGGAGAAAGGGATCTTGAGTGCCGTTCCATCCAGTTGCATGAAGCAATGGGTGGGCACACGTCCAGGACCCAAAAGCTGCAGGCTACCCACAATTCCCTCTCGCCCAACGACCCCTACTTCCGCCGTCGCACCATTCGACATCGTACTGACAACGGAAGCGATGCCTGAGGTCATGAAATAGGCGTGCGTGGGAACCTCTTCAGCTTCATACAGCACTGTTCTCAGAGGAAGAACAACAGGAGTGGACCGATCGAGGAGGAAGTCGCGATTTTCAGAAGAGAGAGAAGCTAGAAAAAGGTTTGCATGCAGCAAAGTCATTCGGTCCTTTGGGTCAATTTCGCAAAGGACTGCCGCCTCACACATTGCGGCTAATTACCTCTTTGATTAGAGCGGGATAGTCTCGTTGACTTGTGATTGACGATATACACCGAAAGAGGGAAGTTCTGTTCGATACCAGACCTAAGGCGCCCTCGAAGAGGCGGCGCACGTAAGAATTCGCATGTGTATCAATTACGAGACATGCTTGTCTGTTCGGCATACAACACAACTCGGTTGCATGTCGTCTCATTTGATGACGAAGCCTACTGGTCAGCGGGGATTTCCCCAACCCAGACGCCAGCCATTTGGCGTTCTTTCCAGCGCCTCAGATTTGGGAGAGCGGGAATGGATTTAACCACGATTTCGGGCCTGGAGTCGAAACTCGCAGTACTCGCCGAGGCTTTACAGCGGGCGGAAGAGCGAGCCACTGCAGGCCAGCTGGCTCTCGAAATGATGCATGAGATCAAGAATCCTCTCGAGGCGTTAGGTCACCTTACCTATCTAGCCTCGGAGGAAGCAGAAGATCCTGAAAAAGTTCGAGAGTACATGCAACTGGCCGAAGAGCAAATGTCTACACTAGACCGTATCGTCGGTCAGACCCTTGGGTTCGCAAGATCTTCTCAGACTCCCAAGTCCATTAATCTCGTGGCCCTGGCGGAGGCTGCACTCCGCATCCACCAACGGACAATCGACTCTCGAAAGGTACATCTGGTCAAGGATCTCCCTCAGGACTTAGTGGCAGACGTGCACAGGGGTGAGATGCTTCAGGTGATCTCGAATCTGCTTGCCAACGCACTCGATGCCCTGCCCCACGACGGCGTTGTGTGTGTCCGGCTTCGAAAGCGTCAGGACGAGATTCACTTTGTGATAGCGGATAATGGCCACGGCATTCCGGCCGAGCATGTGGACGAGATCTTCCAGCCGTTCTTCACAACGAAAGCCGATCGGGGCACCGGACTTGGCTTAGCACTCTCAAAGAGGATCATCGAACACCACCAGGGCAAAATATCCATGCGCAGCAGCGTGCGTCTGGGCCGAAGCGGCACGATATTCAGGATCTCTCTCCCCGCTAAATCTGAGGCTCTTTGCTAGACCCCGGTAAGCTCTACACCGTGATGCCGCTTTCAAACTCTGCGTAGTTGTCGAGATGATCCCTGATAATGCGATAGCACTCGCAAGCCTCTTCTTCGAGTCCGGCGACATCGAGTATATGGATCAGCCCTCGGTTGTAATCGATCAGTCCCTTCTCTTTCAGATGCCCGGCTGCCAGGGAGACAGTGGGGCGAGTCGTTCCGAGCATGTCGGCGAGAAACTCCTGCGGCATCTTAAAGTTGTTTGTATGGGCACGATCGGCGCAGAGCAGCAGCCAGCGGGCAAGGCGTTGCTCGAGATTGTGTTTTGCATTGCAGCCTGCCGACTGAGTCGCCTGGACAAGCTGCGTCTGAACATACCGCAGAGCGAGTGATTGGAAGTCACCACCGAGGTCAAATTCTTTTCTCGCCGTTTCAACCGGAGAGGAATAACCATAGCCTGCAATCTGCGTGTAGACGCGATTGAGACTCCGTTTGGTCCCCATCAGTGCCGAGACGCCGATCACGCCTTCGTAACCGAACATGCCCACTTCGACCTGAGATCCATCCTTGAAGGTATTGGTCATAGAGGCCATCCCTTCTTCGACGAAGTAAAGATAGTCGATAGGCGTACCAGGAAATTCGATCTCATGTCCTAGTTCAAACGTGACTGGATGCAGGCAGAGGCGGGAGACCACCTCTGCCTCCAAATTTCTCAAGAGCGAGTTCTTGAACGGAGGGCGCAATCGAGATCCTCGCAACCGGATAGACCGTGTACTCAGTATGCGCCTTGCCGCCAGACAAGGGAGGAGAGCGACCCTACTCTTCTTTGTCGGTCTTCCAAACGTAGAGGAACTCATCATCGCTTGAAGTGGCGAGGCTGATCTCACTGAGACGTGCCGCACGGCTCAGTGCGGAGCGAATGTTCTCTTTCGTGTCCGGCAGCTGGGAGAGAGGAACTTTCAAGGCCGTGCCTGGCGCCAATTGCGAAATGTCACTCAACAACTGGGTAGTAATTCCCCTATGCTTGCCATCTCTCCCCTTCGGAACATCAGTCTGAAGCACTGCTTCAAACTTCATCGGCTCTACAAACTCATCGTTTTCCACTGTCCCTCCGAGCTAACGCAGTTTTGACGCTAATCTAGCGCTAACGAAATCATAAACTGATATATCGGCTGGTTGTCAAGACGCTCTGTTCAGTAAACTCTAAAATCCCTCTCAACTCATAGATATAAAAGAGTTAACCCGTATCCGGAAAACAGGCTTACGGTAGTTTTAGAGGTGTTCCAATGTCTCAAGAACCGAACTTTCAAGTTGTTCCCATCGCCGAAGTATCCCAGTCAGACGCCGTTGTTCATAGCGGGAAACATCGGCCGGTCGTGCTGATTGTTGATGACGAACGAGTGATTGCGGATACACTTTCGATCATTCTGAGGAAGAATGGTTTTTCAACGCTGACTGCTTACGATGGGAAAAGTGCGTTGGAGCTCGCCAGGACTGTGCCGCCGGCACTTCTTATATCGGATGTCGTCATGCCAGGGATGACTGGGGTTGAGTTGGCCATTGCTTTGACTCAAAAGAACCCAGCCTGCAAAGTACTACTATTCTCCGGCCAGGCAGCGACCGCCGACCTGCTGGAAAATGCGCGTAATGCGGGCTACAACTTCACGACATTGGCCAAACCCGTTCACCCGACTGACATGCTGCGCCGCATCACGGAGTGCCTGACGACGCGAGGAACTATCTCCGAGACTCTTACAGAGTTTGCTTTTAGCAACAGGTTGTATCAATAACGGCAGCCAGACACTCGCACGCTGCGAGTCATTCGACCAGCCCCGGCAAGAAAGAGAGGCAGCTTTTGCCACGGCTGCCTCTCACCTTTTATTTCTTCAATTCCCTGCCGTCTTGCCCATAACCTGTACAAGTTCGCTGTCAGGAGCACTCCATGCAGAGGCACCGGTCTGCTCTAGTTTGCCCGTAGCATCGGACCAGTGCAGATGGGTGATCTCACTCTTGCCGGCTTCGTAGGCATAGGTCTTGCCGTCGTCGCTATAAAGCGTGAAGTCACCATCGGCCCCCGGGTATACACGCACGCTGGCTATGTCTTGTTTCTGGTTGGTGCTTTCGACCGGCGCGCCGAGCGGCAGAATGGAACCTGCACGCACAAAGATTGGAAGCGTATCGATGGGAGCAGAGACTTGTACGCGCTGTCCGCCATGGAGGCGCTCATTCGTCCAGAAGTTGAACCAATCGCTCCCCGCAGGAAGATAGACTGACCGGCTCGTCGCACCTTGCTCGGTGACCGGTGCAATCAGCAACGCCGGTCCAAACATGAACTCGTCGCCGATGGAAGCTGTGTTGGGATCGCTGCCGAAGTCCATGAACAGGCCGCGCATAAACGGCGCTCCCGTCTGATGCGAAAAATAACCGAGCGAGTAGATATACGGCATGAGCTGATAGCGCAGCCGCAGGTACTTCTCCAGTATCGGTTCAGCCTGTTTGCCATAGGACCAGACTTCGTTGAAGTTGCGGCTGCCATGCGCGCGCATGGTGGGCTGGAAGGTTGCGTACTGGAACCAGCGCACATAAAGCTCGGGGTAGTCGTCGTTGTGGTTCACGTTCGCCCGCGCATCGCTGGGGTCGATCAGTGGGGGATGCTCGGGAGTGTGGGCATAGGGCAGGTACTCCCAGCCGCCGATGTCCGTGCTCCAGTACGGCATGCCGGAGGCCACAAAATTCAACCCCGTGGGAACCTGCCGTCGCAGAGTGTCCCACGTCGGGGAGATATCCGACGACCAGAAGATGGAGCCGTTGTGCTGCGCCCCCAGGTAGGCATCACGAGAGAGGATAAGGGCGCGTGTTTGCGGCAGGTCGCGCCGAAACCCGTCGTAGAGGGCCTTGGTATGAAAATACGGGTAGACGTTGAAGTACTCCGTCCCTGGACCGACATGGAGATAGCTCCCATTGGGCGGCAGGTCGGGTTCCGTCTCATCGGCCCAGAACGAATCGAAGCCCTTGGTCACAAAGTTTTCGCGGATTGTGTTCCAAAACCAATGCGCCGCATCAGGATTCGTTGTGTCGATGTCGGAGCCAGCGCGATCGTAAGGCAAACCGTCGGTCGGAGTTCCATCGGCCAGGTGCTCGAACCAGCCATTCTTCAGCAGCAGATTGTAGTAGCGGTCCTCGGGCACAAAGCGCGGCCACACACTGATCATGCTATGGAAGCCAAGTTTGTGTAGCTCCTCATTCATGGCTGTTGGATTGGGCCAGAACTTTGGGTCCATATCCATCTGGCCCATCTTCGTGTAATAAAACCAATCCACAACCATAACGTCGGCCGGCAGATGCCGGTCCCGGTAGCCGTGTGCGACATCCAGCAGCTCCTTTTGTGAGGTATAGCGCTGCTTGCACTGAATGTAGCCATAGGCGGATTTGGGCAGCATAGGAACACTGCCGGTAAGGCTGCGATAGCCCTCATAGAGCTGATCGTAGGTATCGCCGACGATGACGAAAAAGGAGACACGCTGGCCCACCTGCGAGGTCCAGCGCGTCTGCTCCTTGAATGCAAAATCTACGCGTGTCTTCGATGGGTTGTCCCAGAGAATCGCATAGCCCTTGTTGGTCACGACGAACGGCACGCAGACACTTGGACCACCAGCAGCTGTGTAGTCGTGAGCACACTCCAGGGAGTGTCCACGAAGATCCAGGAAACCCTGCTGATTCTGTCCGAGCCCGTAGTAGTGCTCATCATTCGCAGCCGCAAACGTTGCCCCCACCTCGAAGTAGGGATCATCTTCCTTTCTGCGGTCGTAGAGTACATCGGCATTGCCGTCCTTATGATTCGGGACGGCCATCTCCCAACCGTTCATGCGCAGGATGGACTTGCCGCCAGGCGTATCGATGCGCAAACCGACGTAGGGTGTCGAGCCGTTGAAGTACTTGGCGATATCGGCGCCAGTGCCCGTAGCCTTCCCATGGCTCTCCGGAGCAACATGCACTACCATCCGATCGGAGTGCAAGCTGTCACCGTCCGCTCCTCCATCACGTATCCATCCGCTGCTAGCAGGCGCAGCCGTGATCCCCACCCCCGGCCCCTTGAGCGCAAAGGCATTGTCGAGGCTTATCGTAACGCGGACGATGTTGGGGGCATACCCCTCCAGCACCACCGTCGCGTTGTTGCGCGTGAGCACAGTCTGCTGTGCCATGGCCGTGCCGCAGAAGAAAAGTACGGCGAGAAACTTACAGTTCGTGCATCCACGAAAGAAAGACATGTTCAACAATCTCCAGAAACTTGGTTTCACGGCTTTACCAGAAGCGCTTGCCTGAGACGGACATCTGCAGAGGAGGCAGCCGCGCGAAATTCAACGCGATCGCCTTCCGCAATAAAACGGTGTGAGTGATCGTCCCAGTAGGCAAGACTGCTGACTGGAATATCGAAAGTGACGGTTCGCTTTTCTCCTGCGTGTAATGAAACCCTCTGAAACGCCTTCAACTCTTCCGTCGGACGCTGCACGGTCGAGTTCTGATGCGCTGCATAGATCTGCACGACCTCGTCTCCATCACGAGCTCCTGTATTGGCAATCGTGACCTGTACGGCAATCGACTTGCCCTGTTGGGCTACGGTTAGGTTGCCATAAGCGAAGCTGGTATAGCTGAGACCGAAACCGAAGGGATAGAGCGGCGTCTTCTGCGCGTAGAGATAGGTGCGCCCATGGCGGAGGTCGTAGTCCATCATAGGTGGAAGCTGCTCAAGCGAGGCAGGCCAAGTCTGCGTCAATCGGCCCGCCGGGTTGTAGTCGCCGAAGAGAACATCAGCCAGCGCCGTTCCCTGCTCTTCGCTGTTATGCGTCATCTCAAGAATCGCCGGCGCATGCTCCTGGGTCCAGTTCGTGGTGTACGGGAAGCTGGTCTGCAAGACAACCACGGTGTGCGGATTCGCCGCTAGTACCGCCTTCACCAGTGACTCCTCCGGCAGCGTCAGGCTCGTACGGTCGATGGCCTCTTTGCCTTCGCTGGGCTGCGCGCACTTGTTCCAACCCGCATCGCACGTAGGGTGGTTGCCGACAATCACAACTGCAATCTGTGCCTGTGCAGCTAGAGCCGCAGCTGCCGCTTCATCCTTGCCGTCGTTGAACGTGACCGAAGCACCTGCAATACGGCGTCGAATGCCTTCGACTGGAGTAACGGATAACGGCGGCGTTCCGCTGTACCAATCCAGCGCTACCGTGTCCGCCCACGGACCGATGACGGCAATGGACTTCAGCTTCGCTGCATCAAGCGGCAGCGCTCTGCCCGTGTTCTTCAACAGCACAATCGATTCGTCCGTAACTCGGCGTACCAGCGCGCGTGGATCTTCGGTGTTCCAAGGATCGCCTGCCGCCTGGTTGATTTCCCCGATGTGTGAGTAGGGAGAGTCTTCTGCAGGATCGAGCAGTCCGAGATGCAGCATCACGCGGTAGACACCACGCAGGTTGCGATCGATATCCTGCTCCGTGATCAGCTTCTTCGTCAACGCATCACGCACTGGCTGCTGGTAATCATCAAGGAACTGGTTGATGCCTGCATGGATGGATGCGGCGGCAGCCTCAGCCATCGTGGGGAAGGCATGGTGCTCCGTCACCAGGTTAGTGAGCGCGCCTCCGTCTGTGCAGACAATACCGTCGAGGCCCCACTCCTTCATCACAACATCTCGAACCACAGGGTTGACCGCCATAGCGACGCCGTTCCAGGCGTTGTAGGAGGTCATCATGGCATCGGCGTGTCCATCTTCGATAGCCATGCGAAACGGCACAGAATAATACTCATGAAAAAGTCGCGTATCGAAGTTAGAGGACGAACCACCACGCCCATCCTCATTGCTGTTGGCGAGGAAGTGCTTGAGCAGCGATGCTGTCATCCAGACATGCGGGTCATTGCCCTGGAGACCGCGAGAGAACGCGGTAGCAAGCGTGCCTACGAGGAAGGGGTCTTCTCCATAGCTCTCTTCGCTGCGTCCCCAGCGCGGATCGCGGCTCAGGTCGGCATTCGGTGCGCGAACTACCAGGCCGCCGCGATGGTACTTGCCAAAGGCGAAGCGTGCCTCATAGGCCTCCTGTGCTGCCGCCTTTTGCAGTAGTGCCGGGTCCCAGGTCTGCCCCAGCCCGCGGACCTGCGGAAACTGGGTTGTCGGAATAACGGACAGGTTGTGGCCCTCCCAGTGCCCCGGCCCCCCGAGCGCAAGGCCGTGGAGGCCTTCCACATGATTGCTGCCAACGATGCCGAGCCGTGGCACGGACGGGTCCGTACTGAGCGCATGGATCTTCTCATCGAGCGTCATCGCAGCCAGCAGACTGGTAATTCTGCTCTCTGGATTGGCGTGAGGATCGCTATACACAGGGGTGACCGGCACGCTTTGTGTAACCGCTGTGTATGCAGTCATGAACATGCACAACAAGAACAAAGCCGTTCGTGCAGTGCAGCCAGACAATGCTTCCCTGGAGTTGCAGTAGAGATAAGACTTCTGGGCCGACATCGAGAAACTCTCCTGATATCCGGAATAAATCATGCAACCCGCCTTGTTTCAAGGTGGCACACTGCTGTGGAGTTAGAGTAGGTCAAACGATCCGAGCGAAAATCCATTCATATTGTTTGTCGGCAGTAATCGCTGTGGCGATAGCCACTCTGGAACAGTTCTCGTGTAAGTGAACTACGAGAACAATGGAAAACAGGAGGGCGGACTATCCCACCCTCCGTTCGGGCTAGAAGTTGTACTTGGCCATCAGTTCTACTACCCGTCGGCCGGTTGAGTAAGGAGCAGAACCGAATCCTAAGGAGGGATTGGGAGCTCCTTGATTGAAGGTCGTGCCACTGGCATTCGTCAGATTGAGCGTGTACTGGTTGGGAAAATCTCCGGTGAAGGTTGTAAGTGCATGATTGATAAAGTTGAATCCCGAGATGCGGAACTGAATATTCTGGCTACCCTTGATAGCGAAGGTCTTCTGCGCACTCAAATCGGTATCGAAGTATGCCGGACCTTTGAGGTACGGATACTGATACGGTCCATTTTGCAAAAGGTTCGGTGTGCCAAAGCAGTTGCCATTGATGAACTGGCGCTTGCCCAGCCCCGAGCGTGGATTGCAGGTTAGCGTTGGCTGCAGGCTTACATCCGGAGTACCCAGATAAACCTTGTTGTCGATGGTGATCTGGTTGATGTTTGCAGTGCCATCTGCATTCAGGGAAGGCCCAATGAATCCATTGATCCCGAAGCCCGGACTACTCGTGGTCGCTACAATGTTGGGCCCGCTCTGAAAGGTCGTGATGCCTGAGACCTCCCACCCATTCACGAACTCCCCTGCAAACCTGTTATGAACCGGTGAGCCAACCTCAAAGGTGTAAGTGGCATTGATGATGTGGCTCCGGTCGAAGCTTTCAGGCCCATAGTTGTCATAAAGGTTGAATGGATTTGCCGGCTCGCCATTGCTGTCACCGCCCAGAATACCCAGTGCCTTGCTATACGTATAGTTGACGTTGAACAAGATACGGCCGGTCTGACGGGCAATTGCGAGTTGCAAAGCGTTGTAGTTGGCAAACAGATTGTGCTTCGGCACCTGAAGCTCGCCGTACTGCACAAGTGCCGTATTCAGTGGACGGTAGTTGTTGATTTGCGCAGCACTGGCCCCAGAAACTGTGAGGTCAGAACTGGAGGAACCGGTAGGCGTCAAAATTGTACCCTGTAGAACACCCGGAAATGGGTTTGGTTTATACAAACCTCCGATTGGAATGGCGTTTACGTTATCGAGCGCAACTGTCTGGTTGCTGCCGTCGTTCATAAGGAAGCGGCTGTTGTTTCCGACGTATGCTGCCATTGCGTTCATCTTCCATGGAAGAGCCTGATTGATTGTCAGGCTATAGGTATCGACCAGTGGCTCTTCGTTGTCTCCCTTGGTAAGGCCGTAGTACGTGCCCGGAGGGCTGGTTAGACCAAACGTGTTGGTGTTCGGAGGAGTCGTCGAGGCAGTAGGCAGGTTGAGACCACTAACAGCCTTCAACGAGAGGCCGCCGCCGCCATAGTTCACCGAGTTGACGTACTGAGATACCGATAATGCACTGGAAACGTCGTTCCACGAGTCGTGTGCTCGGTACTCGCCCCAGCCGCCGCGGAGTGCCGTCTTGCCGTTTCCGAAGACGTCCCATGCGAAACCCAACCGGGGGTCCACAAAAGCCGCCTTGTCGGCGTTGCCGGAGATTGGCAAGCTCTTATCGATGCCGTGCCACAAGAAACCGGGATAGGGCGAGTTGCTCGCTCCGCTGGCAATTAAAGAAGGGTCAAAGATTGCCAGGCCCTGGCCATAGGCATCGTTCCAGGAGCCAAGGTGTTCGATACGCACGCCATAGTTCAGCGTGACTCTCGATACCACCTTCCAGGAATCGTTAACGAAGAAATCGTTGTTCCAGAAGTAGAGGTTCGTCTGCGGCAGAATATTCTGCTGGGCGTAGCTGCTGGTGTAACCCTCAAAGTTATTGGCGACCCAGTTTCCGGACATCGTTGCAGTGCTGTTATCTACATCCGTGATCGTCTGCCCGGCTCCGGGAAGGTAATACTCGGTAATAGACCCGTTTGTCGTCTGAAAAGGCGCTTTCTGGTTATTGGTAATTCTTTCGATGAACACACCAAAGCTGGCGGTGTGCGTCCCCCATACTTTGGTCACTGTGTCTCCTCCCTGCGGATCGAACTTATGAGAAAAGATCGGGGAGAGAGAGTAGTCCGGAGTAAGTTGACGCGGCAGGCCGCTTTGGTCGTCGTAGTTCCCCAGCTGAGGCAGCGGGTGACGGCCGTTGGCATAGGCGCCCTGGTAGGGATAGTCCGTCAGAACGCTGGGGTTCGCGCTTGTGTACCCCGAATCCAGATAGGCGAGCGACCCGTAGAGCTGGTTCGTGAGCGTCGACGTAATCACGGTGGTAAGGTTGGCGGCAGCGCTCTGAGAGTTGATGGTATTTAATCCGCCCCCCGGCGTGTTGAGTTCGCCAGGATTGTAGTAAATGGTACCCGGCTCTCCTGAAGCACCCCGTTCCACGGTATAACGGCCGAAGAGATGGTTCTTCGGTGAGATGTCGATATCGACGCGCCCGATGGCCTGCCACATGTCGTTGTTGATGAAGTCCTGCGACTGCCAGTTATACGGGTTCGCCAGGGTTGGCACAGCGTTCGGCAAAGGATAATTCTTGAAGATGGCCTGGAACCCAGGGTCCTGATAGGTGCTGGGTATCTGGCCGTTCGTGATGGCTGTTCCGTCTTTGGCATACGTCGGAACCGCATTGATGTTGCTATACGCCGAGTTTGCATAGAGCTGCGGACCCAAGTAGTTTTGCAGTTCCGACGCGCTGAAGTTGCCGGCGCGCATGTTGGCCGTAGGCACAAGCGCATGCACCAGGGCACTCGCAGCGTTTCCATACGCATAGATGTTGCGTTGCGCATAGTCTTCCGCTCCGGCGAAGAAGGTCAGCGCCTTGCTGTGATTGAAGTGGGTGCCCGGAATCAGAATGGGACCGCCAATGTTGAATCCCGGGTAGATCTCGCGGTCTGGATCTTTCGCGACCCCGGTAGCCTTGTCCAGCGAATCCGTGGAGTCGAGCTGGCTGGTTCGGGCATAGGTATAAAGCTCTCCATGGTACTGGCTGCCCCCGGCTTTGGTTACGGCACTCACAACGACAGGACCGTTGGCAACATCCGCGCCGAAGTTGGAGACCTGCACCTTAACCTCAGCCACCTGGTCGTAATTGACGTTCTGGATCGCCGCGCCATAGTTGCCGGGATCGGTGATATCGGCGCCGTCCAGCTTCAGGCTGATGCCATTAAGCGGGTTGCCGTTAGCAGCGTAGCTGCCCAGCGCGCCATTCACATTCACCTGCGAAGGATCATAGGCGGAGTTAGATACGCCTTGATTCGCGATGGAAAAACCGGGTAGTGTCTTGAAGAGTTCGGTAACGTCACGCCCCTCGACCGCAAGATGCTTAATCTCTTCGGCCGTAATCAGTTGGCTGCTCTCCCCGGTATCGAGCGGAACAGACGACTCTGCTTCCACGGTGACAGTCTCTGTCGCTTTTCCAGTTTTCAAGATGAGTGATGCCAGGTTGCGGCTGTCGCCGGGATCCAGATGGATTCCCGACTCACTGAGTTGCTGGAAGCTGGGAGCGCTGATCGTGACGGTATAGTCGCCCGACGAAACTCCGGCAAACGTGAAGAACCCCGAACCGTTGGACTTGATGGAGCGCGTGTCGCCACTGAGGGCGTTGCGCAACACGATCACTGCGTTGGAGACAATCGCTCCGGTACTATCTGTCACTGTTCCCGATAGCGAAGCGGTGGTGACCTGCGCATAGGCAGGTACAGTGAAAACGTTTACCCCGACCAGAGCAAGCAGACTGCCTGCGAGCAAACCTGTGGTGAGAAGCCGCTTCGGTAAAGAATATCTCTTGTGCATATCGTTCATGCTGGTCTCCTGAAATGCTGCATGGGCCTTCTTGCTGGAACTACAAGTCAAAATCTCCGGCTTTCTTCAGCCCGAATCACAAGACTCCCCCGAACGTACGACCCACAAGCAATGTACAGTTCAGTACTTTTCTAAGTCGCTGATTAAGCGTGCCTTATTGGTTTTCTCGAAGGGGGTACAGTACTGGTCTTGTGGTCCGTAATGGCAGCCTGGCGAGCGAACCCGCCAGGCTGCGGTTCATCTAGAAGCTATATTTCAGCGACAACTCCAGTACCCTGGCACTTCCAGACTTGGTGTCCATGGTGCCCCACGTATAACCCGTAGGCAGCCCCGAAGCTACGTTGGGAGTAAAGGTTGTCCCATTAGTCGTCGCGTACTTGAGCGTGATGTCATTGCTGGTGCTGAATCCCCACAGCGGGTGATTCATGAAGTTGAACGCCGATGCGCGGAACTGCACCTTCTGCCTCCCCGTAATTGCGAACGTCTTATAGATGGTCAGATCGGAGTTGTTGTAAGAGGGCCCGCTCAGATAGGGAAACTGCCGTAGCCCTTGTTGACCTACAGCAGGTGCGCTGAAGCAGGAGAGATTCAACAGTTGATGGGCTTGCAGTCCACTCTTGGGGTTGCAGGTCATAATCGGCAAAATCTCATTGGCATTGGTCCCGAAGTAGGTGTTCGAGGTCAAAGACTCGTTTTTCGTCGAGTTGAGAATGGTCAGGCCAAGATTCTGCGTGTCCTGTGCCTGTAGATTGCCCCCGGACTGCCAGGTCGTCGTACCGGAGATCGTCCAGCCATTTACAGTACCGCCAATCAGCCTATGATCTCCGCGATACAGCCTGCCGAGGTCATAGGCGTAGGAGGTGTTGATCACCTGCGGGCGATCGATATTCAGAACACCATAGTTGCCACGCACATTGAAGGCGTCGACGGTGCTGTTGATCATACCCAGCGACTTCGACCAGGTGTAGTTGACGTCGAAGGACAGGCGACCGGCCTGTTTCAACCATGCGATCTGAAGTCCGTGGTAGTTGGAATAGCCGACATGCTCGCCCACGCTGATGGAGTTCGAACCATAACCGGCGTAATACGGGTAGTAATCCGCGAGGGTATAGGTGGAAGTGTTATCGGGATCGGAGGGTGCCGCCGCGCCCGTCACCGGGTCCGGCTGGAAGAGGCCACCAACGGGAATCTTATTCACATTGGTGAATCCAGAACCACCGATATCAGAGCCGCTGCTCTGGCCACCCATCAGCAGATGGCGCGTGGTGTTGCCGACATACGCAATCTCGAACAAGGATTGCCATGGGAGCTGCCTGTCGATGGTGAGATTCCAGGCCTCGGTATTAGGTACTTCGTAATCGTTCGGATCCGCCGCACTCACCGCACTGGGGAGACTGGCCGTAGCTGCGGCAGTTGATCCAAGTTGGCCGAGATGCGAAAGAGTCACAGACTGACCACTGGGAGAGTTATAGGTGGTCATCAGTTGTGCGGTACTCAGGTCTCCGCCATAGTCGTTGAATTGATCGTTCCAGCGATACTCACCCCATCCGCCGCGGACGATGGTGCGACCTGCCCCATCGATGTTCCAGGCAACGCCGAGACGCGGTGAGGTGAAAGCAAGACGAGTCGGTGAGCCGCCTACGGGAATACCGGGATCGATAGCATGCCAGTAGACTCCGGGATAGACCTTTCCTGAATTGAGATCGCTGGCGTATCTCCCTGGAAGCCAGACGGCCAACCCTGTACCCTGCCGGTCGTACCAGCGACCAACATGGTCCCAGCGCAGGCCCACATTTACGGTAAGGCGGCTCGCTACCTTCCAGTCGTCCATGAGATAGGCAGAGGTCGTGCGATACGCCATATCCTCGATCGGCATGTAGTTGTTTTGGGTAAAGGCGGTGGCAACGCCCATTGCCAGATTCGCGACAGGGTTCAAGGAACCGATGCGCACCGTTGGATTTGCCTCGTTCGGCTGTAGACCACTGTTGAACGAGAGATTGCCGTTTGGATAAGCGTAGGTTCCCTGGCGATTGCTGGCCAGGTCGGTATACGCTCCAAACTTCAAGGTGTGTGATTTATAGACCTTGGTCACATTGTCGGAAAATGCTGGATTTGCTTTGACCGAAGGGTAAGAACCTCCGTCCTCCCATAGATCGGGCTGAGACATATCCGGGAAGGTCTGCGCTCCAGCGCTGTTGATCGAGGGCGCTAGCTTTGCCGCGCTGCTGTAGATCGTTCCGTAGCCGTATCCAAGTGTGGATTTATAGGCAGCCTGAAGATCGCTTGGCGTATAGGGGCTGCTGGCATATCCCCATGCGGCTACAAACTCGTTCGTCAACGTCGGGCTGAAGATATGCACGAGGTTGCCCGTTAATACACGGGAGACGGTTGGATTGTTGATCGTGCCCCCCTGGTAAGGCACGGCATAGCTGGGGTTGTAGTAAATGTGGGCTGGCTGCGACGATCCATTGCTGCCGGTTTGGTAGGTGACGAAGAGCTTGGTGTTATCGCTGAAGTTATAGTCCACCCGGGCACGCCACACATAGCCGTTTTCTTGCGTGCTGATAGGCAGATAAAAGTTGTAGCCGCCAGGGGTAGACGCAGGATTGGTGTTGGCTGCAGGGAACATCTTCATCAATGCCGCCGCGCCGGAGTCCAGATATTGGGAAGGAATGACGCCTCCGGTAATCGCTGTACCATCGGGGGCTACCGTTCCAGACAAGTTGTTGCACCAATTGGTAGCTGAAGCGGTGAATCCATTTGGGCAAAGCGCTGCATTGCCGGCGCCACCGGAGGTGAAGTTACCACCCTCCATCGCGGCAGTTGGCACAAACGATTCAAGCGGGGTAGACGAAGGAAGCAGCTGGTTGTAGTACTCATAGCCCGCCCAGAAGAGCAGCTTGTCGTTATGATTGAAGTTCGTTCCGGGAACCTTGATCGGACCGCCTATATTGCCGCCGGGGTAGTAATATCTGGCAGCCTGCTTGGGGGTTCCCTGCTGATCGTTGGCCCAAGAGTTTGCGTTGAGCGCGCTGTTACGGGCATATAGATATGCTTGTCCGTGGTAGCTGGAGCCGCCGCTTTTGCTGATGGCGTTGACGATGACCGGGCCATTGGGACTGTCAGCGCCGAAGTTCGACGTCTGGACCTTCACCTCCTGGGTCATGTCCGGGTTCACCACCGCAATCGACCAGCAGTTGCAGCCTGGGTCGATGATGTTGGCGCCGTCAAGAATGTAGGACGTACCTCCTCGATAGGGCGCGCCACCAGGGGAAAGCCCCACTCCGATCGTGCTTCCAGTCGACGAAGAGGCTGTGAAGTCGAAACCCACGCCATTTCCAATGCCGTTGGGAACGGTCGTGACGCCGGGCAGGACTTTGAGCAGTTCTGAGATATTGCGGCCTTCCAGCGAAAGCCGCTCGATATCCTTCGAGCTCAGAATCGCCGATCGTTCTCCCGAGTCGGTTGGCAGCAGGTTCATCGCACCGGCCTCAACCTCCACGGTTTCGTTGGAAGCGCCAACCACCAGGGCAACGCCGGAAACCTCACGGAGGTCACCGGGGTTCATTGGAATCCCCGAGTTTTTCCATGACTTGAAATTAGTGGCCGAAACAGTCACCGTGTACGTGCCTGGTTGTACCGCCGCGAACGTGAACCGTCCCACGCTATTGCTGGTCGTTGAACGCTCATCGCGGGTCTCCTCATTGAGCAGAACGATCTTGGCATTGGGAACGACCGCTCCGGTGGAATCGGCTGCGGTACCGGACAAGCTGCCGGTAGTCAGTTGCCCCCGTAGGAGCGGTGTCATGAACATCAGCATGCAGAACGCTACGAGGGCTAGGACGCTGGCGGTCGCATGCCTGGAGTTGCTCAACGGGGTTGTTCGTATCGCCCCCACGAACAGGAATTTCAATCTCAATCGCAATGTCATCTGGTTCTCCTGGAGCTTACAAAGTCGTGTCGGTGTCGTGTGCGATCGTCTCTGGCAAACGTGAGTCGTCGCTCATCGGTAAAAACTGGGGCCGGAACGCAGGTCGAAGGAACTCCAAATTGCCGTTCCCTCAGCCCGAATCACAAGACTCCCTGGACCGTATGCCCGACAAGCAATGTACAGTTCCATACCTGCCTAACTGATTGATTCTGCGTGTTTGACAGGTTAGATTACGGGGGGGTACTATACCGCTTCATAGATCACAAAGATTATTCGTAGACCACAAACATTAATGGAAACTCTCACCAATTCGGCTCTGGCTCCTCCGGAAAATGAAGACGCAGGGTCACGAAGCCTGGAACGCCTGCAACAGGCCCTCGACCAGATACTGTCCAGCGGACCGTTTCGAAACACCCTGCAGTGTCAGAGCCTGTTGCGCTACATCGTCAAGCACAGTCTCGCCGGCGAGGATAACCTTCTGCGCGAACGGGTCATCGGCTCTGAAATCTTTGGCCGGCGGCCAGATTATGAGACCGGCGACGATCCGGTAGTCCGAATCCGAGTAGCGGAGGTTCGGAAACGTCTGGCGCAGTACTACCAGTCCCTGCACGAGCCGCCAGAAGTCCACATTGAGATCCCTTCAGGCTGCTATCGCGCTACCTTCCGCTGGAACAATAGCTTCCATGCAATCGTCAATGGACAAGTTGAAGCACTTGTAACTGTCATTCATGAGACAGGACTTGCAGACGTTTCGACGATCGATACAGAGTCGCATCCACTGCCCCAGGCTTCTCATGCACCAGAAATGCCACAGATTGGCACAATTCCTGATGCTTTGCCTTCGCCGTCCGCCCGAAAGAACACCTGGAAGATCTGGGTGGTTGTGGCTGCTTCCCTGCTTCTTGCAGGTATCGCTGGGTTCACATCTCCCAGTTGGAATAACACCCAGGCCAAGCATTTCAAGGAGTTCTGGAGCCCATGGACGAACAGTCCAAAGCCAGTCATTATCGTAATCGGGAGCAATGCCGTGTACCGGCTCTCTGACAGCGTCACAGACCAGTACGCAAAGGACCATCAACTGGAGACACGCGGCCAGGAGTTCTTTGTTCCATTTGCTCCAACGGCCATCCTTCACGGCAGCGACCTGCACCCGTCGGTGGACAGCTTCGTTGCCCTGGGGGACGTCGCGTCCGTCTCCGCTCTGGTAGCCAACCTGACTCGCCAGAAGCAAAGCTTCCAGGAGCGCTTCCCCAACGACATCTCCTTCGCCGAACTGCGCAACAGCCCAACGCTGCTGGTCGGCGGTTTCAACAATCCGATGACGCTGGAACTGACCAAGGGCCTGCGATTCGTGATGCGTGCCCGCAACGAGATCGATGACATACAAGATCCCAATCGGCACTGGCTGCTGCACGCCTCAGCCGACTCACACGACACAGAGGACTACGCTATCGTGACCCGCCTGACACAACGACCTGGGGACGCACCGATCCTCAGCGTTGCCGGCATGGGCCAGTATGGAACTCTGGCTGCCTCCGACTTTGTCTGCAGCCCGGCTGCTATCTCTGACATGACACGTCTCCTGCCGAAAGATTGGGCAAGCCGAAATCTGCAGTTGATCCTGCACGTCAAGGTTATCGATTTCAAACCGGCGGCGACGGAAGTGATCGCCGTGCATGTCTGGTAGACAATCGTAAGTGAGGCGGACATGAGCACTCCAAACTCCAGACGTACCGTTCTCATTACCGGCGCATCACGGGGCCTTGGCGCTGCTATCGCTCTCGAGCAAGGAGCCGTCGGTTCGAACGTTGCCATCAACTACTTCAATAGTGGCGACGAGGCTGAACAGCTCTGTCAACGCATTCGGCAGAACGACGGTTACGCTCATGCCTTCAAGGCGGATGTGCGTGACGAAGCCGAGGTCGCCCGTCTGGTCCGTGAGGTAGAGGACGTCTTCGGCGGGATAGACGTTCTTGTTGTAAACGCGACCGGTCCCCAGCCGTTCCTCTCTATCGAAGAGCAAACATGGGATTCCTATCTCGACCAGCTGGAGTTTTTCGTAAAGTCTCCACTATTGCTGCTGAAACAGGTTTTGCCGGGAATGAAAGAACGTGGCTTCGGCAGGATCATTAACATTGGTAGTGAAGTCTTCGAGCTCGGAAATCCCCGGTTTGCGAACTACGTCGCAGCCAAAGGCGCGCAGCTTGGACTAACTCGTTCCTGGGCACGCGAACTCGCTCCAACCGGCATTACGGTCAACCTCGTAGCGCCCGGCTGGATTCCGACCAAGCGCCACGTAGACGCAAGTCAGGAAGAGATGGATAGTTACACGGCGAATGTCCCCATGCAGCGAATGGGCATCCCCGACGACATCGCCAAAACGGTTGCATTCCTGGCGAGCGATGCCGCGGGCTTCATTACCGGTCAGCGCTTCTCCGTAAACGGTGGCAATACTCTGGCTTGAAGTGCTTCCCCTGAAATAAGATCGGCGTGCCACGTGGACACAAGTTCCACATGGCACGCCGCAATGCAGCGATTAGAAAAGCAACTTCACGGCAAACTGAAGCTGTCGTGCCGGGTAAGCCGAGGTAATGGCGCCAAAACCACCATCCGTCCTACTACCATCAGGTGACTGATAGTTCACCTGGTTTAGGGCATTGAACGCCTCAGCGCGGAAGTCTAGCTTCGTCGCCTCTGTCCATAAGCCGAACGACTTATGCAGCCCTACATCGAGTCGGGAAAAGGCAGTACCGCGGGCGGAGTTGCGGTCAGCGGTACCTATTCGTGCCTCGTAAAATTTCTCCCGCAAAATATTTATTTCATTGACAAATTAACAGTGACTGCCCTAGCTTTTCGTACTGTGAATTAAATCAACATAAGACTTTCTAAACTGACCAGCATCGGATTCGCCGGAGTGCCTGTGGCTCTGGAGAGACAAGAAAGCCTCTTGGGCAAGCTTTGATTTTCAAATTTCGAGAAGGAGACGAGGATGAGTCATTCAACGAGACGAGAGGCGCTGCGACTAATGGCAGCAGCTTCCTTGCTCGGTGGCAATAAGGGGTGGGCAGGCGTCCTTTTGAGTGAAAAGAAGGTTGCTGCTCCCGCAATCGACTGGTCCAAAGGGATGATCGAGACAACGATGCATCGAACACCCGAGGGCCCGGATCTCGGCGCGTGGGGATATGCTGTTTCGCTTTACCTCTATGGTCAATACCTCTTTTACAAACGTACGGGTGAGCGCAAGCATCTCGACTACATTCAGAGTTGGGTGGACCGCCATGTGAATGAGGACGGTGTAATCGATCGCTCTATCACTGCCCTCGATTACATGCTGCCCGGCAATCTGCTACTCGTGCTTTATACGGAAACGAAACAGGCAAAGTATAAAACGGCAGCCGACACCATCCGGCGGACCTTCGATACCTACCCACGCACCGAGGATGGGGGATTCTGGCATGCATACTCTCGCCAGCATCAGCTTTGGCTGGACGGCATGTTTATGTCCATGCCCTTCCTTGTGCGCTATGGCCAAATGTTCGACGATCACAAGTACACCTGTGATGAAGCCGCGAAACAGTTACTGATCTATGCCAAACATCTCAACGATCCGGCTTCGGGATTAATGTTTCACGCGTATGACGAATCGGGTGCTCAGAAGTGGACCGATCCGGTCACTCGTCACTCCGCGATCTTTTGGTGCCGCGCCATCGGATGGTTTGGCATGGCGCTGATTGAGGTTCTGGAAGTGATGCCGCACAGCCATTCTCAGCGCAATGATTTGCTCAAGCTCGTACGCCAGTTGGCCGCTGCCTATGAACGCTATCAGGATCCGGCGACAGGGTTGTGGTACCAAGTAGTCGACAAGAGTTCCGACCCCAATAACTGGCTTGAGACCTCGAGCTCCTCAATGTACACATACACACTGTCAAGAGCTGTGCAGCGTGGTTACATCGCAAAGAAATACGACCACGTAGCATGCAAGGGATACCGCGGCGTTTTGACTCAACTCTCACGGGATGAGGAGGGCCTCGTTCACATCGCAAACATCTGCGAGGGCACCAATGTCGGCGATCTGGAGTACTACTACGCTCGACAGCGGAAGCTGGACGATTTTCATGGATTGGGTTCTTTCCTCATCATGAACGAACAGATGCGCACTGCCGGTTGCTGAGCCTAACAGGAAGCCTGCAACCACCTGCTCACGATGGGGACAACTCTCTATATCAGCCAATTAGAGGCAGAAGAGACTACAATTACAGAATTGCGACTGTCTCGTGAGAAGGTGCCGGGATGTCAAATTCGAATCGAAATATCGAGGCTTCGCCCATCGGGCAGCAACAGTTCCTGATCGGGCTTACCCCGGGTCCACCAGAGGACTACGTGTCGCAGGATTACAGCGACTATAGCCTCTACGCCGCGGAGCAGCACCGCTCCGTATGGGAGCGTCACACGCACGACTGCACCCAAATCACCATTGCGATGAATCCCGCGCAGGTTCGCGGCGAATGGCAAGGCGAAAGCGGTCACATCGAACGTCGCGAGATGAACGGAGATATGGCTTGGATCGTCCCTCCCGGCGTAGAGCATGTCATCCACTTCGATCGCCCGGCTACACTGATCCATCTTTATCTCTCGGGATCCTTCTTCAGCAAGATGGTGGAAGATGCGCCGGACTCCGTAGAAGCTTTGCTGATTCCCTCTGTTTTGGTCCGCGATCCATTTCTCGTGGAACTTGCAAAGTCGCTTCACCGAGAGAGCCGCGAAGGCCATCTCACGGAGCTCTTTACGCAGTCCGTGGCTACCCTCACGGCGACACACCTTGTTCGTTCCTACAGCAACCGCAGTCGTGCCTTTCATTCCTATCGCGGTGGCATGGGACCCAGCCGCGAACGCCGCGTACTGTCCTACATCGCCGAACACCTAAACGAATCGATCACTCTGGAAGAGCTGGCAAAGGTGGCTGAGATCAGTCCCAACTATCTGATCGCGCTATTCCGCCAGTCGGTTGGAATGACGCCACATAAGTATGTAGTGTTGAAACGCGTCGAACAGGCACGCATGCTTTTGGGGCATCGTGACCTGACTCTGCTGGAGATCGCGCATCGTTGCGGCTTTCAGGACCAAAGCCAGTTTACGACGGTATTCCGCCGCTATGCCGGGATTACTCCGGGTCAACTTCGCCGTTCGCTCTAGCTGTTTTTCTTGCTGAGCGCTGCGCCAAACACATTCAGCAATCCACCCGCAGCTCCCATAGCACGGCGAGCGTTCTTCGAAGTCATCCTGCGTGCAATCTGAAACAGCGAGGGAGGTTCACCCTCTGCTTCTTTCAGGACGCCATGCAGATCATCCGGGTTTATGTCCTTCAGTAGATTCCCCGCCAGCAGCGACAGTCGCAGCAGGTTCACCATCTCCTGCGAACTCACTAAATCCGCCACGTGGTCGACAACGGTATCCTTCGCGCCCAACAGACCTTTCATCAAGTTCAGCACGTCTTTTTCGTGCAGTTTCTCCAAAACTTCATACGCAGCCAGAACAGCCTCAGCATGTTGCGCAGGCGCTTCATTCACTTTGCGAAGCAGATCTTCACGAGAGTCTGCTGGTTGATATACTCGGAAATCAACGGCAACCGCCATACTTTTCCTCCTTGCTTGCGCGCTCTAACATCAGTGGGACTTCCGAGTCTCGATCTGTACGAGCTTTGCCGAACCGGGCATGCGATAGTCTGCACGCTTCCATTTGCGTTCGACTTCTACACCGGTTTGCGGCGTGGGAGCACCTGAATAGCGAAAGTTCAGCGGCCGAAGTGGATTGGTTCCCTTCTCCGGAAGTACCTGCATCTTGACTGCGGTTTCCTTGTAAGCAGGAGTGTCTGTACTTGAGTCTGTATAAGAACCGGTAAGAACATTGACCGGCCCCTCTTGCGAAGCCAAAGGAAGGTAGACCTGCTTCCCGACGACACGAGCGGTCACGAGCACTTTGATCTTCAGCGAGCCGTACTTGCTGGTGAGGCGAACCCAGTGGCCGGATTCGATATGCCGCTCGCGGGCGAGTTCTTCGGAGACCTCGACGTAGCGCTCGGGCGTTTCCAGGTTGATACCGGGAACACGGTGTGTCATATTGCCCTCGTGGAAGTGCTCGAGTTGGCGGCCATTGTTAAGAAAGAGATCGAACTCATCGGACGGGGCGTCGCTGGGTTCACGGAACTGAAGTGGGAAGAAACGGGCCTTCTTGTCCGGAAAGTTGAATCCGTTGAGATAGAGGGTTGGCTCATCGGTACCGTCTGGGTGTACAGGCCACTGCAAAGTGTTGTAATTCTCAAGACGCTCAAAGCTCGCGCCGGCATACAGAGGCGTCAGCGATGCCATCTCCGCCATGATCTCGGAGGGATGCGAGTAGTTCCAATTGCCTCCGAGGCGGTTCGCGATGTCCTGCGTTATCTTCCAGTCGGCGCGTGCATTGCCTAGTTCGGGCAGAGCCTGATAAAGGCGCTGAATGCGGCGCTCGGTGCTGGTGAAGGTGCCTTCTTTTTCGAGTGCGGGTGCGCCGGGAAGAACGACGTCAGCGTAGCGGCAGGTCTCCGTGAAGAAGATGTCCTGAACGACGAAGAAGTCCAGACGTTCAAAGGCTCCGGCGACGTGGTTCGCATTGGAGTCTGCAGAGATCATGTCTTCTCCGGCGAGGTACATGGCACGGAGCTTGCCGTCATAGACACCGTCCACCATCTGGTGGTTGTCCAGGCCAACCTTCGCCGGCAAGGTAACACCCCAGGTTTTCTCGAATTTGCCGCGGATTTCGTCGTTGGTAACTGCCTGGTAGCCGGGGAAATTATTGGGCATGGCGCCCATGTCGCTAGCGCCCTGGACATTGTTATGACCACGTAACGGATAGGCGCCGCAGCCCGGTTTGGCGTAGTTCCCGGTCGTGAGCAGCAAATTGCTAATCGCAGTCGAGGAGTCTGACCCCATCACATGCTGCGTGATTCCCATGGCCCACAGGATGCAGACCGTTTCAGCCTTGGCGATTTCCTCGGCGACCTCTATGAGGGTCTCGATAGGTACCGCACATTGCTTTGCGGCAAACTCCATGGTGAAGGGCTCGAGGCTGGCACGGTACTCTTCAACGTTGTTGACATGCTGTGTGATGAACTCGGTCTTGGCGTAGCCGTTATCGAACATGTAGCGGCTAAAAGCACAAAGCCATACGAGATCCGAGCCCGGCTTGGGGCGAAAGTGGATGTCAGCACGAGCGGCCATCTCGTGCTCACGCGGATCGGCAACGATAAGGCGCTGGCCGAAGAGTTTGTGCGCCCGCTTTACCCGCGTCGCAAGCACAGGATGGCTTTCGGCAGTGTTACTTCCAACGACGAGCACAAGTTTCGCCATGCCGATGTCTTCGATAGATCCGGAGTCTCCGCCATAGCCGACGGTTCGGAACAGGCCAGCGGTGGCTGGGGACTGACAGTAGCGCGAGCAATTGTCGACGTTGTTGGTACCAATGACAGCGCGCGCTAGCTTCTGCATGACGTAGCCATCTTCATTGGTGGTCTTCGAAGAGACGACCACTCCGATGGCATCGGGGCCGTACTCCGACTTGATGCTGCTCAACTTGCTCGCGACAAGCTCCAGCGCCTCCTCCCACTCGGCTTCACGAAAGCCGCTTCCCTCTCGGATCAGCGGCTTCTGCAGGCGCTCTTTGTGATTCACATAATCCCAACCGAACTTGCCCTTCACGCAGGTGGAGATCGCATTCGCATCACCATGGAGCGGCTCAACCTTCAGAATGTGCCGGCCTTTGGTCCAGATGTCATACGAGCAGCCGACACCGCAGTATGTGCACACGGTCTTGGTCTTCTTGATGCGCTCTTCACGCATCACCGCCTCGGTCTGCGACACCTCCATCACCGCGCCGTAACCCATCTCCGGCTCAATGGCCTTAATCACGTCAATCATCTTGTCGAGCGTCTTCTGCGGAGTAGCCGTCAAATAGCCCGCCTCGCCCAACATCGATTTTTCCATCAACGCATTGCACGGGCAAACCGTAATGCAGTGGCCGCAAGAAACACAGCTTGAGCCGCCGATCTGCATACCGCCATCCCACAGCACACGCGGGTGCTCGAGCTCCCAGCCGATAGTCAGAGTCTCATTGACCTGCACCGTCTGACAGGCTTGTACGCAACGACCGCACAGAATGCACTGGCTGGGATCGTAACGGTAGAACGGATTCGACATGTCCACTTCATACGGCTTCTTCGTGAAGGGACGCTCCTGGTGTTCTACCTTCATCGCGAGCGCGGTATTGTGTACGGTGCAGTTCTCATTGTTGTTATCGCAGACTGTGCAATAGAGCATGTGATTGCCGAGAATCACATCGAAGGCTTCGGCTCGGGCGTCCGCCGCCCGTTTTGATTCCGTCACTACCTCCATGCCTGCCGCAACCTTCAGCCCACAGGAACGGACAAGTTTTCCGTCGACCTCGACCAGGCAGGTGTCACAGGTTTGAATGGGGCCCATCAGCGGGGAGTGATAGCAAACATGCGGAATCTCTTTCTCCCGCAAGATGGCCTCAAGCACAAGGTCTGATGGTTTAGCCACGACCTCTTGCCCATCGATCTGGAGATGAACTATCGCGCCGGTCTCAACTTCTACCGGTAGTGGAACTGCTTCACTTATCGTCCCGAGCATATCCAAACCTCAACCACAAACATTCTAGACCTGCGCCGCTTTTCCATACGATGCTGCACCACCGCCTAACGATAAGTCTGCGCCTGTTTCCATAGGTCGGTTTTGCGAGTTTCTATGTATTTTTTCAAAAAACACCGCTCATCTGGCTTTCGAGGGCAAACCTATGCTCCTAGGGCCTTTCGCATCTATATCAGCAGGGTGTATTTTTGCAATTTGTATCTGGATTTGCGAAATCTTACGATTCCAGGCACAACTCCGAAGGGGCTTCGCGTGCAGCAATCAGCTTTCGATACCGACGTGATGCCGGCTGAAACGACAAATTCGGCATCCCCCTCAGGCCGGTCTCAATCGACAGCCTCGGCAGCAATATGTCGGGTCAATCCGGAAGGCGTCGAGACCAGCGAAGATCTCCTCGCCGTGGAGGAGCCGCTTGAGATTCAACTAATCTTCGGGCCCCTTGATGCGCGGAAAACAAAATCCATCACGGTCACCATGCGTACTCCGGGTCACGACCACGAGTTGGCAGCTGGATTTCTCCTAACCGAAGGCGTTCTCGAAGACAGCGCCCAGATTTTGCGCATCGACTTTCTCGCCGGCGTAACCCCGCAAGAGGATTCGCCCAACAGCGCGCTTCCGGCTTCAAGTCCTGGCAACATCGTTCGTGTCGAGCTTGCGCCAGATGTCGAAGTCCGAACAGCAACCCTGGAGCGCAACTTTTACACCACTTCCAGCTGCGGCATCTGCGGCAAGGCTTCTCTACTTGCACTGCGATCGGTGTGCCCTCCGCGCCGGCATAATGACTTTTCGATCTCTTCCGAAACACTCTATGCCCTGCCCGAATCGCTTCGCACCGCACAGCAGATCTTTGCGGCTACAGGCGGCCTTCATGGTGTGGGGCTGTTCACCGCCCAGGGCGAGCTTGTCCTCTCGCGCGAAGACGTTGGCCGCCATAATGCTGTAGACAAACTTCTGGGTGCTCAATTTCTCGCCGATGCTGTGCCTTTGCGCGACAGAGTGTTGATGCTGTCTGGCCGTGCCAGCTTTGAACTGTTGCAAAAAGCCGTAATGGCGGGCATTCCCATGGTGGCTGCTGTCGGTGCCCCTTCCAGCCTTGCCGTCCAGGTCGCTCGCGACTTCGACGTAACTTTGATAGGTTTTTTGCGTGATCGGCACTTCAACGTCTACCACGGTATCGAACATATAACCCGCCATAAGGCGTCCACGGAGGTATCCGCGTGAAACTGCGATTGAAAGGTAACTCAATACGCTTGCGAGTCACACGCTCAGAACTTGCACGACTCCAGGCTGGAGAGCGCATTCAGGAAACTATTCGTTTTTCAGTCGACCCCAACGCCAGGCTTGTTTACGTTTTGGAGGTCGGCTCACATAGCCAGCCTGTCACGACGGTCTTCGTTGACCAGCAGATCGTCGTGAGTGTGTCCCAGGACCAACTCGCAAGCTGGAGCGGCGAACACCAGGTCGGCATCTATGCTTCGCTGCCTGTCGATGAAACGACAGTGCTCGAAGTATCCATCGAAAAAGACTTCGCCTGCCTGGATCTTAGCGACGAAGACAACGCAGATACCTTCGCCAATCCATTGGCAGGCAAGGCCTGTTGACTCCATACGGAGAACGTAAGTGACAACCAACTTATTCTGCAATAAGCTTCACCTGGCAACGCGCATCAGTGCCATTGCCCTAGCAGCAATCGTCGCATTCTCTGCCGTCCACGCCATTGCGCAGTCCACCATCTATGCGGATTACCCGCAGAAGCGCGGAAAGGTCGAACCCCTCCAGTGGAACGATCTGCCTTCGTGGATGACACTCAGCATGGAACTTCGCGGCCGTACCGAAGGCCAAACCTCCTACAACTACACCCAGGACGGCGATCGCATTTATGAGCTGACACGTGCCTACGGTGCTCTGGAAATTCGACCGACCAGCTTCTTTACCGGCTATCTGCAGTTCATCGACACCCACGCCCTGGGCCTGCCCACGCATGTTGTAGCTTCCAACATGCGCGACGCGTTCGACCTGCGCCAGGGCTATGCCGATTTGCACGGGCGGCCAGGAGGTATACCCGTCGACCTCTTCGCGGGGCGGCAGGAACTGAAGTTCGGCTCAGAGCGAATCATCGGTATCAGCGACTGGACCAATAACAGCCGCACCTGGGACGGCTTTGATGCCCGCATCGGCGACAAGAATCGAATTGATCTGTTTTCTACGTCGGTAGTTGCCGTGCACCCCACATCGCTCGACAAACATGGAGCCGGACTCACCTTCCATGGTGCGTACGGCTCGATCTCGACGTGGATTCCGAAGGTTCACCTCTCTCCGTATGTGCTTATCCATACGGTACGCGGGGTTACCAGCAATCAAAATATCAAGGGTAATGAGGTAGAAACAACGTTCGGCACCGAAGTTGAAGGGACATTGCCTGCGAATTTCGATTACGAGGCCAATGCATCGTTACAGCGCGGTAGCTATTCGAACAACTCGATTCACGCAGGCCAGAACTTCGATAAGCTCGCCTACACGATGGAAACGCTTCCGTGGAAGCCGCGCATCGGTGGCGAGTTTGACTACGCGACCGGCAATGACCACACCAACGCGAACCGTATCGGCACCTATGACCAGTCGTATCCATCGAACCACAACGCGTTCGGTCTCGTTGATCTATTCGGCTACCAGAACATTCGTCAGGAGCGCATCAACCTGGATCTCGGACCCTCTAAAAATCTTTCGATACTGGTCCAGGGCGGTTTCCTGAATCTCGCCCAGAAGAATGACTCGCTTTACTCCAGCTCCGCCTCCGTAGTCATCAAGCCGCCCACCGGCGGGTTCGCGACGGATGACATCGGACAGGAATTTGACGCCTCCGCAAAGTACGTTTTTCACGACTACATCGTCGCCAATGTCGGTGTGGGGCATCTCTTTCCCGGCAAGGTGCTCCTCGATAACAAGCATGGAGCCGCGGAAACGATTGGCTATTTTTCACTCACCTACCGTTTTCGAGTGGATAAGCAAACTCAGAATCCAGGCAAACAGAACTAGAAAGGAACTACAGAACCTATGTCCGAGAATGAGTACAACCCTCTAAGCCGTCGCAGGTTTATTGGAAATTCTTCAGCAGCTCTGGTGGCCATAGCCGGAATGCAGGTAGCCGCTTCCGCGCAGGAAGCAACACCTATCCGCTCCAAAGACCATCATCTCGTCAACGAACTTGAGCCGCAGCCTAAGAACACCGCGCTCGATGCACAGAATCCTTCTTCTAACTTCCCGCCTGAAACAGATTCCGGTGGACAGCCTCCCTTCAAGTACCCCTTCTCCTTCGCGCATAAGCGCATCGAAGGCGGTGGCTGGACCCGCCAGGTAACCGTACGCGACCTTCCCATGTCGAAAAAGATGGCCGGCGTTCAGATGCGCCTCATCAAGGGCGGCATTCGTGAACTGCACTGGCATGTAGGAGCAGAGTGGGCCTTCATGATCTCCGGCAGTGCTCGCATCACCGCTGTCGATCAGCATGGGCGCGGTTTTGTGGATGATGTCAACGAGGGCGATCTCTGGGTCTTCCCCGGGGGCATCCCTCACTCCATTCAGGGTCTTGGGCCGGATGGCGCCATGTTCCTCCTGGTCTTCGACGACGGGAACTTTAACGAATTCGAGACCTTCCTCCTTACCGATTGGCTGCACCACACCCCAGCAGAAGCTCTGGCCAAAAACTTCGACGTGCCCGCCGCGACCTTCGCAAATGTCCCCCCGAAAGAACTCTTCATCTTCGAACGCGAGCTGCCGCGTCCTTTGGCGGAAGAAAAACGCGAGGTTGAAGCTGTCACTGGAGGCGTCCCCAATTCATTTGCCTTCTTCACCAGCAAGATGAGCCCAACCAAGGTAACCAAGGGGGGCGAAGTCAAAATCGTCGACGCGAAAAACTTCCCTGCATCGAACATCGCTGCTGCTATCGTCACCCTCAAGCCTGGAGGCCTACGCGAACTGCACTGGCATCCGAATGAAGATGAGTGGCAGTATTACGTCAAAGGTAGTGGACGCATGTCCGTGTTTGCCGCAGGTGGTCGCGCACGCACCATGGACTTCCAGGCAGGTGACGTTGGCTACATCGACAGGTCCCTTCCCCACTTCATCGAAAACACCGGCGACGAAGACCTGGTCTTCCTAGAGGTCTTCCCCACCCCTTATTACGAGGACATTTCCCTCGGTGAGTGGCTGGCGCACACACCTTCTCGCCTAGTCGATCAGCACATCGGTACCGGCGAAGACTTCCTAAATAAGATCCAGAAAAAAGAAGCTGTCATCACACCTGAGTAGTTGTATCGTGTGGATGCCCTGCAACGGGGCATCCACATCTTTCCATACAAGATCATTAGTCGCCTAAAGGGGGCGACAATTCGTGAAAACAAATCGTTGGGGAATTGCCCTTGCGGGTATCGTGTTGCAGGTTGTGCTCGGCTCTGTCTATGCCTGGAGCGTCTTCCGTACGCCCCTCATCAAACAGTTTCACTGGAGCATCTCTCAGGTCACCCTTACCTTCACCATCTGCATCGTCGTTCTTGGCTTTGCTGCTTTCTTCGGCGGCCTCTGGCTCGGTAAAGTAGGTCCACGCACCGTTGCTGTCACCGGAGCCTTTCTTTACGGCTTTGGGACCCTTCTCGCAAGCCTGTCTGCCCACGGCCTCTGGGTTCTGTACCTCGCCTACGGCGTTATCGGTGGCATTGGCCTTGGTTTCGCGTACATCGTTCCGGTCGCGGTACTGGTCAAGTGGTTCCCTGACCGCCGGGGGTTTATCACCGGTGTTGCGGTTGGTGGCTTTGGAGCTGGGGCGTTGATCACCGCTCCTGTGGCCACACACTTGATGGCCAGCATCGGAGTGCTCCACACCTTCGCCGTCCTTGGCATTACTTACGCGGTTCTCGGCGTTCTCGCCTCATTGTTTATGCGCAATCCGGATAAGGACTGGAAGCCCGAAGGCTGGGTGCCCTCTGCTGCCCTCACGGCTCAACGTTCTGAAGCCAACCACACGCTCGGCGAAGCCCTCAGCACCTGGCAGTGGTGGGCGCTCTGGATGATCCTCTTCCTCAACACCTGCGCCGGCATCTCGCTCATCTCCCAGGAATCGCCAGTCTTCCAGGAACTCGCCAAGGTTACCGTTGTCATTGCCGCCGGTATGGTCGGCATCGCCAGCATCGGTAACGCTGTTGGCCGAGTCTTCTGGTCATGGGTCTCGGATCTCCTCAACCGGCGCGCGACTTTCATCATTACGTTCCTCCTGCAAGTCGCGCTCTTCTGGTTCCTCCCCGGAATCACCTCAGCCACGGTGCTAACAGTAGTCGCCTTCCTGATTCTCATGTGCTACGGTGGCGGCTTCGGTACCATGCCGGCCTTCACCGCGGACTACTTCGGCTCAGCCAACGTCGGTCCTATTTATGGCCTGATGCTCACTGCCTGGGGAGCAGCTAGCGCCTTTGGCCCTCTTCTCGTCGCGCATATGCGCCAGGCAAACGGCAACTACCGCAGCGGATTTCATGCCCTTGCCATCATTGTTCTGATTGCGACCATCATCCCACTCGCAGTGCGTCCTCCCCATCCTGTTAGTAAGGGAGCATAGATAGATATCAACGAGGAGAGGGTTCTGAAGGCTGACACCTCAGAACCCTCTATCTCAAATCACCCAGGCTCATTCTCCTGCTTTGCGGGAGCGCGATTCGAGTATCCGTGGATCCGAGATGGGAGCAGAACAGCTGGACGCCGTGCAAAGGAACGCTGCAGCGTGGGGCAGCGATGGATATTGCACGTCAGCCCGTGGCAACGGTCCCTCTGTTGGGTCCCACCACTCCACTCGTTTGTAGACCGGCCCGGCGCTTAGAGCCGTCTGGAAGAGAGCTTTTGCAGTCGGATCCTTCTTTGCGCCAACGATGGTGATGTGAACAGGTGGCCTGGTGAACTCCGTCTCTGCAATCAGGATGGGCGCGGAGAGCCATGCTGTCGCTACTTCGGATGTTGCCAGATAACGCATGGCTCGTGTCGCGGTCTCTTGATCACCCTTCTCCCCTGTGTAGTGCGAGAGCAGATTCGCGAAGCGAGCTAGTTGTGCGTTCTCATCTCGTTCCGGATGCGCTTTGTAAGCGTGGTCGGTAGACGTCTTCGAGGTGATGAACCCCGCTCCTGTGGCAGCCGCGAAGTTGGCAGCGATGAAATGACGTGCTGCTTCAGCTCGCTTCAGCCATTCGCGATCGCCAGTGACCTCATAGAGCGATAAGAAAGCCTGCCCCATGGCAAGTGAATCTCCCAGGTACGGCCCTGCAGCATCCCGATCGCCATGGGAGAAACCTCCGTTAGCAACACTGCGATGAGCTATGACCCAGCGGGCGGAGCGCTCGGCTTCTTCCTGCGTAAGTGGGTCGCCAGTGACAGCATAGAGCGTGCAGAGAGCCCTGATCATCCATCCGTCCTCACGTGCGTAGAGGTGTTTATCTACGCGTGGTGTCCCGAGCGAACGTCGCTTGGCATCATCCAGCTTGAAGTAGTCCGCGCTATGCTTGCCTGCAATGAGGTCCGCGTCCTGGCTAACGTAGAACGCGCCCTCTGGACTGGTGAGAAAGGTACGGACGTAACGATGCACGTTCTGCGCAGCAGTGAGATACTCCGGCGTGCGGAACTGGCCGTAGGCTTGCGCATAGGTGCGCATCACCTGTGCCTGGATGAAGAGCAGCTTCTCAAAGTGTGGTTCATTCCAATTGCCACCAGTGGAATATTGATAGGCCCCACCCCATACGGGATCGAGTAACTCTCCCGCAGCCTGAAGCGTCTCGCGGACGCGCTGCTCCTGAAGCTTGTCTCCCCGCCACGCAAGTGTGCTGGCATACTCGACGGAATCGGCATCAAGATATTTGTGGCCGAAGGCCCAGCCTTTGCCGGCAACATCGTACTGCTTTTCGTACTCTTTCTTCACCTCATCAAGCAGTGACTGAGCTAGAAATGGAGTCACAGCGTACGTAATAGCCTTCTCTGGTTCGACAGAAGGCCCGGGCGAAGGGTCATCGATTACGGCCTGCAGGATGGACGCCATCTGCTGCGGCGGAAGATAGCCTTGTCTTTTGACGATTTCACTGCCATCTGCATTGAAGATGACGGTAGCAGGCCAGCCATAGTCTTCATACCGATTGGAGATATCAGGCCGCGAATCCTGATCGACTTTGACCGCAATATAGCTCTTACTCATCAGGCGTCGCACAGAGGGATCGCGGTAGCTTTGCTGATCCATCACATGACACCAGTGGCACCACACGGCTTCCAGATCGAGCAGCACAAACTTATGCTCGCGCGCGGCTTGCGCGAAGATTTCATCCGACCATGGATGCCAGACGATGGGCTGAGACGTAGATTGCGCGTAGCCGTGAGCCGTCAGGAGAGCTAACGGCAAAAGCCAGCGGAGCTTCATTGGATGCCGATATAGTCAGGCGGTTGTTGACAGAACCAGCCAAGTTCGGCAGCATGCGCGAAGCATTGCTGAATCCTGGCTGCCTGCTCCTCAGGGCTCAGCTTGCTGCTTGCGAAGGCGTGGTCGATAGAATCTGCGAGCGTCTTGCGCTGCTGTAGCGCGGAGAGAAGGAGATAAGCCTCGCGCTCGATCCGGCGATAGTAGACCGAGTTGTCAAAGCGATGGATGGCAAGATAAATTTTCGCCCGGCGCATGCCTGGCAGCCGCAGGCGAGCTGTTTCCTTGCGCTCCGTAACGGCGTTGCTCATGATGTCAGACTCAGGCGTCACCCTGTGTACGGCCAGGACAAGTTCGTCGACCGGGTATTGGAGATCGAGAAGCTGGAGGTGCGGTTGCAGCGAGAGCCTGGACTCGCCGTCAAGCCCGGTAAAGGCTTCTTGCGTGAGAGGAGCGACAGCGGCGCGGTCGAAACTTTCGACATATGCCCACTCCAGGCGTGCTACATCGAGCAGAAGCGTGTGCCGCCTTGACGAAAACTCGGGATGATCTTTCAGCCAGAGCGGCAGCCGAGCACCCAGGTTCCGTAGCGTGAAGGAGGTTGAGGGGTTTTCTTTGAGATACGCAAGTACCAGCGCATCGAAACGCTTGGCACCGAGCACTGCTGCGAGCGCGGGGAAATCTTCCGAGACAGCGCCGATAGTACGGAACCAATACTGCCGGTTATAGATCTCAAGCCGCTCAAAGGACGTAAGCCGATCATTCGGCTTGACGTAGGTTTCTGCAAGGTCGCTCATCGAGCGGCCATCTTCGATCTCCTGTTGCATCTCGAAGTCTTCTGTCAGTGGCCGTCGAACGTCCTCTGACATGCGCCGCTGGAGTTCGAGCAGATTCATACCCTGACCTCGTCGCGCTGAGCCACCGGTACTGCGGAAGGCCGCGACTGCGGCTGGTCGAGGTAACGATTCGCCTTGAGCGCTTCAGCATGGACTTCGTCGAACGAAGGGATATTGTCATCCCATTCCAGAAGCGTTGCGGTCACCCCGACGCGCTCGATCGCACGTGCGTACATATTCCACACGGGATCGAGCACTGGATGGTCGTGGGTATCGAGGGTGTACTTTTCAAACTTGGAATGTCCCGCAATGTGAATCTGCGCGACACGATCGGCCGCTACCGCATTCACATACTCCAACGGGTCGAAATTATGATTCTGAGACGAAACATAGATGTTGTTCACGTCGAGCAGGATGCCGCAGTCGGCGGCGTGAACTACTTCGTTCAGGAACTCCCACTCGGTCATCTGCGATTCATGGAACTCGGCGTAGCTGCTGACATTCTCTACGGCAATGGGAATCTCTAAAAAATCCTGCACTTCGCGAATACGGGCCGCGGTGTTGCGTACAGCTTCGAACGTATATGGCAAAGGAAGCAGATCGTGGGTATAGCGGCCATCGACGCTGCCCCAGCAGAGATGGTCGGAGAGCCACGGCGTTTTGGTGCGCTTTGTCAGCTCTTTCAGCCGTTTGAGGTGTTCACGGTCGAGCGCCTGCGCGGAACCAAAGTACATGGAGACGCCATGCTGAACGACGCGATACTGTTCCAGAATCTGGTCGAGCACCTTGAGCGGCCTGCCACCATCAACCATGTAGTTTTCAGAGATGATCTCGAACCAGTCGACGACAGGCTTTTCGGAGAAGATGTGCTCATAGTGGGGCACACGCAGTCCTATTCCGACACCGTAGTCCGTGAACCCATTAAATCGATTGGCTGGCATTGCGTACTCCTGATGCGATGAAGCCTGGGGAGTAGGGGCCTGAAGGAACCTTCAAACCCCCACAACAAGGAGACAAATTAAGCCTTAGGTCCCTTGGAGCCGTCGGTTGCGCAATCGCCCTTACCCTTGCAGCTGTTCTTGCCGGGGTGCTTGCCGCCGCCCTGGCCTTTACAGTCGTTCTTTCCCTTGCAGGAGTGCTTGGTGGGGTCGGGAGTCGTCTGCGCGAGCAACACACCGGCGGCCTGAACCGTGGTGGGCGCGTTCGACGTCGGTTGTGCATTCACGCGAACAGCAGTACCACCGAGAAGGCCAGCAACTGCGGCGGCCAGAGCAAGCGACTTTGTGGAGTTCTTCATGAGAGGAACCTTTCTATGGGTTGGGCCGCGCACGGCGTGCGCTGGGCGTTAGTAGATAGATGCAAGATAAATACAAAACTGCCGTACTGATGGAACGCGATGACAAGCCGAATGGATTGCCATCGGCGAGGCTTAATCTTCGCGTATTCATACTGCACGTTTGAGTGCCAAGTGCGGAATAGGTTACGAGGATTATTTTTCACACCTAACGACTGCCGAGCAACCGACCCTTCGGTCACATCCAACACTTATTCCTTTTCTTGTTATAGACTTGGCCGGTCAGGAATAGTAATAGAGACCCTGATCGTAGCGAGCGGAGCCGACGCATCAAAGGTGACGCCGTGCTGTCCGGCACGGATACCAAGTTGACTCCAGAGTCGTGGAAGATCGACGGGAACCGGAGTTACGCTCCACTGAGCGTACATCTCCTCAAGCACCTTTGTGCTCGTAGCCTGATCTCCGATGCTTAGAACCCGTGCTAATGGCCATTCTTTATCGATAGAACCGCCTGCGGCAACGATTGCCCGCAACGCGTCCTGCAATCCTCGACGGTTCCCTGTCCGCTTGCGGATTTCTACATCGGCCATAAGACAGAACATGGCTCCTCCCCAGTAGGTTCGACCCCAGGTGTGTGTCACATCAAGCCCGTGGTCGTTTGAACCGGGCTCTCCATTCGGCATGCCATTCATCATGTCGGCCCAGATGGTTGCAGCGGAAAGTTGGCTGGCCTGCACTCGGGCAACGGGTTCGATATAGCTGGCAATTCCCTCTTCCAGCCAGTGCTGGTCGTCCGGCAGCGACGGCAAAGCTGTATGAACGAGTTCATGGGTGATGATCCAGTCGGCAGCGAGCTCTTCACGGGTTGTCGATTGGCCAACACGAAGTCGCAGGAATGCAGGAGATCCAGCCATGTTGCCCCAGGTTGTTCCCTGAAGAACACCGTGCTGGTCAGCAACAGGGATGACGAGGATTCGAATACGCTGGACAGGCAGACGGCCATAGTAGAGGGCTACCGCGTGAGCTGCCGTTTGAATACGCTGAATGACCTCACTTCTGGGCAGGTCGAGCCGGCCTTCCGCAAAATCGATCTGCAGCGTTGCGCCTCCTGCTGCAAGCGATTGAGAGAACGCAATGGCCGGTAGGTGGCGTGAACCTTTCTCTTGCGCGGCGAGGCTTCCGATCGGCATTGCCATAATCGCTAGAAGACCGAGAGTTCGTAACCTTCGCATGATCCTGAATATCACAAGCATCGCCTGTTCCACCGGGACAGCGGTGGATACCTCAAGGATCCCATTAGAGTCGCAGTATGTTTAAACAGCAATTCGGGTGCGGCATTTACAGTGGCGTGAAATCCGCGCCGAGCACTCGTCCACTTCCGGGGGCCTGGGCGAACAGGATGAGATGATGTCCGGGCGTTTTATGAAAGGAGGCTGGCAACGCAATCTCAACGGTTTGCTGAGCCACTGCTCGTAGCTTGGCCACGTGAACAATGGAGCGTGCTACGGCAACGTGGGATAACGTACGGCCAGCGTTCTCTCCATTCAGCACGGTCGACTGGTCGGCATCGTCGGCGAGAACCGCAAAGATATCCGCGCCATGCAGTGAAGCATCCGCCATTGCCGAGAAGTTCACAGTCAGCGCCCCCCCCGAGAAACTTGAGGAAAGAATATGCAGATCCACTGTTGCGGTGCGATTCTGCTCTTTCCGTATAGCGTTTGTAAGACTGTTTCTATCGCTGCCGACAAACTGTTCTGTGCCATTAACAACCATCTGCGGTGTGTACACACTTTCGAGCCCAAACCTCGTCCCATAGCCGTTCTGCCGGTCCGTATAAGTGGATGAGGAAAACGGATCAGACCATCCGAGCGAGTTCCAATAAGTAACGTGCTCGCTAATACCGACGATGAGCTGCCCCGCAACAGGTTCCGTCCCATCAATCTCGCGGAGCAATTTATCCGCTGGTGGACAGCTCGAACATCCTTCCGAGGTGAAGAGTTCAACGAGAATTATCCTCGGTCGCGATGTCGAGTCAGGCTTTGTAACCACCTGCGCAGACAATGGGACTATGTTCGACATCAAGACCATTGCGATAACTCTAGCGAGCTGGGCCATGTATATCTCCGCGTCGAAGCTGCCCATGAGACGCGAAAAGATGTACGGAGTTACAAACGCCATGCCCTTGGTAGAACTGCTCTTCGCGAAAGACAGACCTCACATCCCCGTACGTCAGGCCGGTGAGATCGATCGGGTTTATTTTCATGTTTCTTATGTATGATTCAGAAAAAAGTTTTGGTAAAGCAGCGTCAAACGATCATTTGCTGTGCTAGCATTGCGCCTTGTAATCATTTTCACCCACCTTCCCCACGGTGGAAGTCGTTCGTTCCCTCCGAAGTAGTTGCACGTATTTGTACTTAGGAGAAGCGCAAAATGATGCATAGAACCTTCCTCGCAGTAGCCATTCCAGCTCTAACCGCGACCTTCTTTCTCTCAAACCAGTGCGCGGGACAAGGGCATGCGTTGCCCGCTTGCGGTGGAATTTCGCAGTCGCAATATCAGTTCTCACAAATCTTTGAACCTTACTGACTTTTATTGAAAAGCCGAACGAGATAGGTGCGCCATCAACGTTGCTCAATAGGGCTTGTAAGCCATACTGCAAAACTCCGCTTTCTAATTGATCCCATGTCCTTCTTGTCGATTGAGCTGCTGGCATTTCCTGTAAGGCTCGGCCCAGCCCAAAAATCTACAAGGAGGATTCTTCGATGAGACGCACGCTCGCCATGGCACTTTCCACCGCAGTTATTTCCCTCACCCTGACCGCCGCAGCTTCAGCGCAGACAACTACGGGCTCGATTGGCTTTCACCTCCTATTAGGTGATGGCAGCTCGGAAGAAGCTTTAACTCTGACCGGAGGCAATTACACAGACCTCATCATGTCGAACATGATCGCGGGCGTAATGTATGGCCACCTGGTTCAGGAATACACCGCTGTCCCAGGCATTCAATACAACAAGGACTACCTGTATGGATCCATCATGGCGCAGCTATTGCAGGAGAACATCGCCACCGAAGACTACGAGTCCAGCAGTACCCTGATCGATCCCTCGCCGGACCAGCAGGCAGTGATGGATGAGGGCCAAGGTGGCCCTTATCAGATCAATAACTACGCGGTGGACATGGTCGCCGGAAGCTACGCCCCTGCTGGTAACTCGCTCATCAATTACATCGCAGTTCAGAAAAACATTGGCTACACCATGGCTACCGCTGCGAACCAGTATTCGCAGGCAACGCCGCCATCGTTCAACAACAAGTACTACGGGCCAATGCTGCCGGCTTTCTTCCACTACAACGATATGGTCGCGCTGAACATAACCGGCAAAGGCCAGTACGGTTGGACTACTCCATGGGAACCGGAGTACGACGAGGCGCTGGCCAACTTCGTCAATCTTCCGAACAGCTTTCTCGATGTGATTCTCAACGTTGCCTATAACCAGGGGTACTATGGCACTCTTGTGCCCCAATACAGTACCGAGGGGGCGACGGCTACGGAGTCGACGGTGGCGTCGGTGAACTCGTACAGTTCGGTATGGGGAAACTCGAGCACCTATGCGCAGTATCCCTACCAGGTCCACTACTACCTGGACCAGATGTACGACAATCCAATTCCGACCACGAGCCTCTCCACCGTGGTCACACCAACCAATCACATCATCTTTAGCGTAAGCACGTTGGAAAGTGTCTTCTCTAATGTGTTCCAGACGCTGGACTATTCGAATGGCACCAACGCGGCACAGTTCTTCACCACCACACAGGCGCAAACCGCATTCAACTCTGCGCTATCGCAGCATGGCGTTTCGAGCAGCGCTTCTCTCGATCTCAGCAATGCCAGTAACCGCGCAACGATCTTTGCCGTAATCGATAGCGCAATCGGAAACCTAGAATCAGCCGTTGGAATGAAATTCAACTCGACAACGCTGTCGCAGCTCTAGCCGGAATAGATCGGACCATCTGAAGAAACCCATGAAGGGGCAAGGCCGGTAAGCCAGCGATTGGCTTTCCTGGAGTTTTGTTCCTTCTGGGTTTTGTGGTGTCGATTCGGAGGTACTGCACAATCTGCAGCGTGACTAGCGATAGGATATTTTTTTGGTGGAGCTGAGCGGGATCGAACCGCTGACCTCCTCGTTGCGAACGAGGCGCTCTCCCAGCTGAGCTACAGCCCCACGGATACAGCAAGGCGCCTGACCGGGCGGTGCGCCTCCAAACTGCTTCGTTATGCAGTTTAGCAGGAGATACCCGCGCTCTCCAAACGCTTTTCGGCGCGGCGCGTCGAATCAATGAACTGATCGCGCAAAACGTGCGTATTGGCTTAAGGACGCATCGTACTAACAGAAGCGCCAAGGAGTAATCCCGTGACATTGCAAGAACAGCAGATGATCGACGAATTGGTCGATAGGATCCGCACCACACAGCTTGCCGAAAAGGACGCCGACGCAGAGAAGCGGCTGCAGCAAGGGCTCGCCGGTTATCCCGACGCCATCTACGTGCTGGCGCAGACCGTGCTTGTGCAGAAGTATGGCCTCGAACAGGCTCAGCAGCAGTTGCAGGCGATGCAGGCTGAGCTTGACGAGCTTCGTCAGCAGCCTCCTCCGGCTCCTGCCAAATCCAGCGGCAGTTTTCTGGGTAACCTGTTCAGTGGCGGATCACACGAGCAGCCCCAACCGCAGGCCAGCCAGGCGCTGGGTTATCCTGGTGCGCCATCTTCCTATCCAGCGGTGAACAACCCCGGCTATCCACCCTACGCTGAGCCAACCTATCCTTCACAGCAAGGTTATCCTCCGCAGCAGGGCTACCCGCCACAAGCCTATCCGCAACCTCCCGCCTACGGTTACGGACAGCCTGTGGGATATGGAGCTCCTATGGGCGGCGGTGGTGGCGGATTCCTCCGCAGCGCCATGCAAACGGCTGCCGGCGTCGCTGCGGGCGAGATGATGTTTCAGGGCATGGAGTCGCTCTTTCATGGCTTCGGCGGCGGCCACGAGGAACGCGGCTTTGGCGAGAGCCGCCCCAGCGAGACCGTCAACAACTACTACGGCGAGGGCGAAGGTGGCGAACACCATCACGAAGCAGCCGCAGCGGATCGCGATGACAGCAGCTTCTACAATCCGAAAAACGATGCCAGCCGCGATGACGATAAAGACCATGACACCGGAGGCGCGAAATTTGCCGACACCGACAAAGCTGACGATGACAAATTCAACGATGACCAGAACGATACCGGAGACGACGGTTCCAGTAACGACGACTCCGACTATGATTCAGGCGATGACAACAGTTCGGGCAGTGACGACAGCGGGTATTAAAGAAGTTTTACGATTCACAAAAACTGTCATCCCGACCGGAGCATGACGGCTTTATGTCATGCGTAGTGGAGAGACCCCTGTATTTTCCCGGAGCAGCATTACAACCAGAGGCAAATACAGGGGTCTTTTTGTTTAGTGCATTCTGAAATTTACGCTTTCGCCGCAGGCTTCAAACCCAACTCCACCATCACCATCTGCAAGTCTTTCCAGGCCTCGCCCTTCTGGCGTGGATCGCGCAGCAGGAACGCTGGGTGATAGGTCACCGCGACCTTCGCGCCGCGCGTACTGTACCAGCGTCCACGCAGTGAGCTAAGCGACTGCTTCACGCCAAGCAGATAGGTTGCAGCCGTCCCGCCTAGCGCCACGATTACCTGGGGACGCACGATGTCGATCTGCCGCAACAGAAAGGGTGAACAGGTATTGGCCTCGATCGGTTCAGGCGTCCGGTTCCCAGGTGGACGGCACTTGACGATGTTTGCGATATAGACCTCTTCGCGCTGCAGGCCCATCGCCCTAATCATGTTGTTGAGCAACTGCCCAGCCTTACCTACAAACGGCAGGCCGCTGGCATCTTCATCCGCACCAGGTCCCTCGCCGACGAACATCAGCCGTGCATTCGGGTCACCGTCAGCAAAGACGATCTTATGACGTCCGCCATACGCCAGCGGACAGCGCGTGCAGTCACCGATATCGGCGCGAATCGCCTCGAGCGCCGCTACCCTTTCAGCCGCGGGAATAATCTGCGTAGGTAACGGAGCCAACTGATCGAAGGAAACAGGTTTGGGCATGGGGGCTGCGAGTTCCGGCGGAAGAGGCGCCGGCTCCGAATCAAAATAAGTAGCGGCTGGAGGCTGCGGAGGTGCGGGCCGGACGGGCTCTTGCGGCCTGGTCCCCGAAGCGGCCATTGGAGCACGCTGAGTCACAGAGGGCGGAGAGACTGGCGGAGCACTTCGCGGTACTGTCCTTGCTTCCGGTTGCGCTGGAGGCTTCGCCGCCGTCTGTGGTGCTGCGACCATACGCTTTGCTGAAGCTGCGAAGGCCTCGCGCACCGTCTCCGGCAAAAATGTTTCGGGGTTCTCGCGGCGATAGAGATCGTAGATGCCGAGGTCGCGTAGGTAGTCGACATAGGCGCGAAGATGCTGAAGGTTCTCTTGTGACGTAAGACTCATCCGTTTCTACAGGGCCGCCGGAGGTGTAGGCTTTTTCGCCATCACGCTATAGGTGACCTTGCCGGCGAGAACCTCATCCTGCGCTACGCGGCAGGCTTTCATTGAGTTCGAGACGCCAAGCGGCGGCGCACCGGATTGCAGTTGACGAGCGCGACGTGCAGCGCCCTTCACAAGGCTGTACTTGTTCTGAAACAGGTCGTTCGCAGCCATAATGCGGACCTCCGGGGGATGCAGCTATCTTATAGCGGTTTTACCACCACAGGCTCTCTCAAATTTTGTGCAAGGCGGTTTTTCCCTGTGAGAAAACCATGCGAAACTTCTTTCGGTTCGGATATATCCACTGTAAACCTGTGCAGGCCGTGCTGTGCAGAGAACCTTACACAATCGTTGCCGAAACCTGAAAACTTGCCAGCACAGCATCCAGCCTGGCCGAGTGCACGGTGGTCAGGCAACGTGCTGCCAGCTCTGCAACCTCGCCCGCTTCGCCGCGTTCATGCAGCACGATGGCTCGCATCTCGGAGGCAGCCTGATCCAGTTGATCGTTGATAAGAGCGTACTTGTAGTCCCCCAGGTGCCGGAGTTCCTTGCGCGCTTGCGAAAGGCGTTCGTCGATCACCGCTTCGTCCGTAACACCTTCAGCCTGGCTACGGTTGCGGAGACGCATCTCGAGAACCTGTGGACTGGGAGGAAGAATAAAGATCGAGACTGCCTCCGGCACTTTCTTCATGACCTGGAGCGCACCCTGTACGTCGATATCGAGCAGCAGGTCATGTCCCGAGATTCGCGCATGTTCGAGCGCGGAGACCGCTGTGCCGTAGTAGTTGCTGCCAAAGACTTTAGCCCACTCGAGAAACTCACCGGCTTCGATCATTCGCTCGAACTCGGTATGATCCGTGAACCAGTACTCCTTACCATTCTCCTCGGATCCTCGCGGCTGGCGCGTGGTGTAGGAGATAGAAAACTCAAGTCCTTCGACGAGCCGCCGCACCTCGGATACGAGGGTGGACTTGCCCGAGCCGCTGGGCGCCGAAATGATAAAGAGAATACCAGCCATTTGTTCGCGTGTTGCTCCTGACAGTGTACCGTCTACGCGATGCCCTCAGCATCGGCTGCAACGACCTCGCCCAGATCGACGTCCAAAACGCCATCCTGCCCGAACTGCAGTTTATAGAGCCGGCTATACATCCCGCCAAGCGCCAGCAACTCATCGTGAGATCCAAGCTCGGTCACACTTCCACGCTCGATCACGGCAATCCTATCCGCACGGCGTACGGTCGAGAGGCGATGCGCGATCACCAGCACCGTGCGGCCCTGCATCAGGTTCGCCAGAGCTGCCTGTACTGCTGCTTCGCTCTCCGTATCAAGCGCCGAAGTCGCTTCATCAAGGATAAGAATCGGAGCATCTTTGAGGATCGCCCGCGCAATCGCCAGCCTCTGCCGCTCACCACCAGAGAGCCGCGCTCCACGCTCACCAATCATCGTGTCGTAGCCGTTGGGCATACGCAGGATAAAGTCATGCGCGAGTGCAGCCTTTGCCGCGGCTTCGATCCGCTCCATCGGCACATCGGGCTGCCCATAGGCGATGTTATTGCGCACAGTGTCGTTGAAGAGCACAGTCTCTTGTGTGACCTTACCAATCTGTTTCCGAAGCGAGGCGATTGTAAGGTCGCGAACGTCGTGCTCGTCGAGCAGAATCGCACCATCCGTCACGTCGAAGAAGCGCGGCAGAAGATTTACCATCGTCGACTTCCCCGCCCCGCTCGGCCCGACGAGAGCGACCACCTCACCCCGGCGGACGGTCAACGAAATGCCGTGGAGCACCTCTTTCGTCTTTCCATCGCGCTCATAGCCAAAATGCACATCACGAAATTCGATCAGGCCGCCAAAACTCTTGAGAGCAATGGCTCTCTTGCGCTCGCGAACCTCATCCTGCTCGTCGATGAATTTAAAGATCTCTTCACTGGCGCCCACAGCTTGTTGGAAACTGTTGTAGTACGTTGGCATCTTGCGGACAGGGTCGTAGAGTGCGATGACTGTGGCGAGGAAAGCTATAAAGCTGCCGACTGTAGCGCCACCGTGTTGGATGCGGTTGCGACCGAGCAATAGAACCAACGCAATCGCGACAGACCCGAGAGCATCCATCAATGGCGAAGAGATGGATTGCACCGCGACCGATCGCATGTTTGCTGTAAGCAGCTTGTCGGCAGCGTGACGAAATCGATCCATCTCCCAGCGTTCCATACCGAAGGCTTTGACGATGCCATTACCGGAGATGGTCTCCTGCACGATGTTCTGGATCTCGGCGAGCTTATCCTGGCCGCGACGCGTGGTGGTACGCACGCTGCGACCCACCTTGCGCGTGGAGATGACAATAACCGGGATGAAGAGCAGCAATACCCAGGCCATGCTGCCTCCAACCACGATCACAACGCCGATCAAGACGATAAGGGTGAAGAGCTGCTGCAGGAAATCGCTCAGGACGGTAGTCATCGCGGACTGCACGCGCTCGACATCATTGATGAGCGTAGAGATAAGAGTCCCGGTGGTGTGACGCTGAAAAAAAGCCGTGGATCGGCGCAGTACTGAATTGTAAAGGTCGTTGCGGATGTCGGTAATCATGCCGAACCCAGCTTTATTGGCCAACAGTGTGCCAAGATAGTCGCAGATCGATTTGATGATGGCTGAACCGACGAGAGCAACTGCGACGACGGTCCAGGCATTGTGGAAGCGGTGCGGCAGCAGTGCCTGCAGATTGATTGAATAATGCGTATGCGGAATGACGAAGACCAGCACCTTGTCCGGCGCGGCAACTGGACTGAGCACGTTGTCAATAATGGGCTTGATAAGCAATAGGCGGAAGCCCGCAAGCGCAGCGACAACAGCCGTCAACAAAACCGAGAGCAACGTATACAGCACATAGGGCCGCATGTAGCCCAAAAGACGCAGCATGCGCTTCATCCGTGGCTCCTGCGCCGTGTTCTACAGTCGTTCATCATCATCCGTTAGTGTACTCGGATGGAGCTCTAACGCGGCATATCTCGATGTGACGTCTTCACGCGATAACCCGCCGCGCCCAGCCGTTTCTTCAATTCTTCGGTAATCATCACCGAACGATGCTGCCCACCGGTACAGCCAATGCCAACCGTGAGATAGCTCTTCCCTTCCTTGATGTAGTGCGGCAACAGGAAGGTGAGCATGTCGGTAGCCTTATCGAGGAACTCTTTGGTCTGCGGAAACTGCCGGATGTACTTGGCGACCTTGGGATGCTTGCCTGTAAGCTTCCGGAATTCGGGAACGAAGTGCGGATTGGGTAGAAAACGTACATCAAAGACAAGATCGGCGTCGGTAGGCACCCCATTTTTAAAGCCAAAGCTGGTCACCGAAATCGTCAGGTTGCGGTCGCTCTTGCCACCGCCGCGCTCAAACTGCGAGTTGATGTGCGCCCGCAGATCATGGACGTTGAAGCGAGTGGTGTCGAGCAATATATCAGCAACGTTCCGAACCGGATCGAGCCGCTTCCTCTCCGCCTGGATGGACCGAAGAACCGTCTCGCCCCGCCCCAGCGGATGCGGTCGCCGGGTTTCGGAAAAACGCCGTACGATGGCCTCGTCACTGGCTTCGAGAAACACGACACGCGCCGGCAGAACCTTGCGCACCTGCTTGAGAATCGCGGGAAAACGGTCAAGCCGGATTCCTTCGCGCACATCTACGACCAGAGCCGCGCGTGTAATCTCGGCGGATTTCAAAACTAGGTCCGCAAAGCGCGGAATCAGCTCCAGCGGCAGATTATCGACGGAATAATAGCCGAGATCCTCAAACGCTTTCAGTGCCGACGCCTTACCGGAACCAGACATCCCCGTCAGGATGACGAGTTCACGCGTGGGTATCTCGCGATCGGCGATCGCCTTGGATGATTTGGCAGCAAGCTTGGTAGCCATGCGTGCATCGTAGCACTGACACCCAGAAAATGCCTTGACGCAAAGTGCGCAAAGGAAAAGCGGCAAGTTTCGCCACCGGAGCCGTAGCGAAGCTTCGCTTACTTGGCGAACTTTGCGTCAGGGGTGTTGCTTGTTCTTGATCTTTGACTGCCTTTAAAAGGCCACGCGCCTCCAGGACAGGAGGCGCGGGTGTTTGCTTCGGAAGTTTTTAAACCGCTTCGATCGGAAGCGGAATCGGCTTGGGATGATCGCGGACCGTGTCGAATCGTTTCTTGTGCTTAATCGCTTGCTGCTCCACCTTGTGCAGCGCGTCATGCAGTGCGGTTTCCATCTCGATGGCTTCACAGATGGCCACCAGTTGATCGCCGCGGCACTGCACGGTAATTTCGGCGATCTTGCGGTATTTGTCTTCGGTGAGAATGATGTGGGTGCTAGTACAGCGATTAGCAACCTTGGCGACTCTTGCCAAGCCCGCTTCCGCCTGCGTTTTGAGTTTTGCTGTGACGACGGTCTGGCGACCGGTGTACTCAACAATCATGGACAACTCCTTCGTCCTGACAGCTCGTGAAAAGCTGCAGCTTCCCGTAAGATGCGGATTATCGTACACGGCGTTGGTGTGTGCTGGGAATCTGCAAATCTTCCCGATATTTGGCAACCGTCCTTCGGGTGACCTTAATCCCCTGCCGCTGCAACTCTGCGGCAAGGTAGTCATCGGTCCACGGTTTACGCGGGTCTTCTTCCTCTATCAGCTTCTTAACACGGCGTTTGAGCAGCAGCAGCGGCAAATCTCCGCCTTCGGGTCCGTTCACCCCTTCGGAGAAGAAAAAGCGTAGCTCGTACACTCCCTGGGTCGTATGCACATATTTATTCGCCACCGCGCGGCTGACAGTCGAAGGATGCACCCCGATCTCCTCGGCGACTTCCTTGATCATCATTGGCCGCAGGGCGTCAACGCCACGCTCCAGAAAGTCCTGCTGTCGCCGGACGATGGCCTCGCAGGTGCGAACGATCGTGTTCTTGCGCTGCTCGATGTTGCGCAGGAGTTGAATTGCGGACTTGTAGCGCTCCTTGACGTAATCCCGCACCTCTCGCGCAGTGTTCTTCTCGCGCAACATCTTGCGATAGCCCTGGTTGAGACGCAGTGCGGGCAGATCCTCCTCGTTCATCACGACGACATACTCATCGTCGCGCTTGACGAAGGCAACATCCGGCTCGATCAGGCGCGTGGCCGTGCTGCTGTAGCGCTGGCCAGGCCTCGGGTCGAGACTGCGAATCAATTCCATCGCAACGGCAATCTGCTCTGGAGTGCTGTGGCAGACCCGTGTCAGTTCTCGCATATCCTTTTTCTGCAGCAGCAACAGGTACCGGTCGACGATCAGGGCCGCCGTACCGAAGACCGCCGCAACGTCTTCAGCAACAGCATCCCCTTTAGGCTGCCCGGCGAGAATCGAGTCACGCCGCTGCGCCTCGATCTGTTGCAACAGGCACTCCCGCAGATCCCTGGCGCCAATGCCGGTCGGGTCCAACTGTGCGACGACACCCCGCGCCTCCACAATCAGCGCGAGCTGAGTCTTCATCTCCTTCCGGCTAGGGAACGTCTCCTTACCGGATAGCGCCTCAACAAGTTCCTCATCGCTAGCGGTGAGATAGCCGTCCTCATTCAAATTACCGACAATAAGTTCAACCGCCGCACGAAGTTCTTTGCGCAACGGCATCGCGCCAAGCTGCCAGGAGAGGTAATCGCTCAGGGTGCTCGGCTGTGCGAGAAAGTGTTCGAATGATGGCTTGTCGTACTCCTCAAAGTTAGAGGCAGTACGAAAACCGGGGTCGAGATAATCCTGGAAGTAGCTTCCAAAGTCGATCTCATCGAAGGGGTCCTTTTCGACGCGGTCCCCTTCGGCAGCCATGTCCTCCGCGCTGCGCTCGCGGTCCCCTTCTCGGGCCGAACGTTCATCCATGGTCTCGGAGGACTCTTCGATCTCCTCCAGCACCGGATTTTCGACCATTTCACCGTTGATCATGTCCTTGAGCTCAAGCTTATTGAGCGCAAGCACACTGACCATCTGCATGAGGCCCGGAGTGAGCACCTGACGCTGCGAAACTTTGATATTCAGTCGGGGCTGCAACAACAACTTCGACCTCGCTACCTCCTTAGAGGAGGTACTGTATCCGGACAGACGACCCGGTAAGCAATTCTAGGGCCATTCTACAGGTCACGGCAATTTCTTGGATGATGGCTCGTTTCTCGTTGTTTTCCTGAACTCTGAATTCAGTCGAATGGGAGGACCCTCGTATTCAGTGCCCCACAACCAATCAATCCCCACCCATCGAGAAGCCCTCACCGAGATACACGCGCTTCACCTCAGGGTCGCGGCCCAACTCACCGGGTGTGCCCGTACGGAAGATGCGCCCTTCGTTGATGATGTACGCACGGTCGGTAACGCTTAGCGTCTCGCGTACGTTGTGGTCGGTAATAAGCACGCCGATCCCACTGGCCTTCAGATCGAAGATGATCTGCTGTAGTTCGAGCACTGCGATCGGATCGATACCCGAAAACGGCTCGTCCAACAAAATAAACGCCGGGTTGATGGCGAGGCAGCGTGCAATCTCCACACGGCGTCGCTCTCCCCCGGAGAGTGCATAGCCACGCGTCTTGCGCACATGGCCAAGGTTGAGCTGCAGGATGAGGTTCTCTGAGGCCTTGCGACGCGCCTCCCAGGTATTGTGCTGGGTCTCCAGCACCGCCAGGATATTCTCCTCCACTGTCAGCTTGCGAAAGATCGAGGGCTCCTGCGGCAGGTAGCTGATGCGGTGCTCGCGTGCCCGCAGATACATCGGCGTACGCGTAATGTCGGCGCCATCCGTAAGAATGCGGCCGCTATCCGGCCGCACCAGACCGACGATCATATAAAAGCTCGTCGTTTTGCCGGCGCCATTGGGTCCAAGCAGCCCAACCACCTCGCCCTGCCGGATCTCCAGGCTTACTCCGCGAACTACCTGCCGTCCGCCGTAAGCCTTGCCGATCTCCTCGGTTACCAGAGTTCTGATCACGCTTCTACTGTCTCACTTCCGTCTCGGTGTGGATGCGTCCATGTTGTGGTTGCGTCGAACCCGGAGGCCCACCCGTAACGATGATCGTACTATCGTCCGACCGGAACAGCAGTGTTGCCCCCGTGATGTTCCCTTGCTTCACATCCACCATGTGAGGAGGTTTGGCTGGCGTTCCCGTCAGGATGTAGGTCGAATCTGCGGCGGTATACACCAATTGCTCGCCCGTGCCGGCACGCCCTGGCTGGTCGAGTCGCACGGCTCCGGAGAGCACAACCCGCTGCACCGAGCCACCAAACAGATTGGTCTGTTCTGCCAGCGTGGCGCTTGCTGGCTTCGCCTCTCCAGGCACAGCCTTAGAGGCGGAGGGCGCAGGGTTCAGGAAGACGACCGCACGCTGCGACCGAGTCTGGCCTGTGGTCCCGTCGATGTGAACGCCACCAGAAAATGTAGCCTCGCGCTCAATATCGGCATAGTCCATCGCGGCGCTGGTGACCTTGATGACCTGGCCGGAACTCTCGCCGCCCTGATGGGAACTCGGTTTCGTGCTCTGTGCAGTGTTCTTGCCGTTCGCCTCTGACGTGTTGGCAAACACCGCATGGACTAATCCGCCCGCAGACGCAGGACGTGCCGCCAGCGTTCGCTGTTGCTGGTCGAACCGCAGGCTCGCTGCCTGAACCTGAGAAGCTCCCTGCCAGAGCCGCGCCGGATGCGCCTCACTGCCATAGAAATCGCCAATCTGCGAAGCATGCGTAAGATGCGCCCGATCGGCAGTGACATGCGTTACCTGCGCTGTCGTTGGCTGAGCCGCCGCCGTAGAACCCGCTTTCAGCAAAGTCGCCAGAACGTTACCATCGGCATCAGCATCACCGGTAGTCTGGTTGGCTACCAGCGTCGCTGCAGTAAGCGATGTATCCCCCTGCGTGTAGTGGACCGAGCCAGTGAGGGTAAGTTTCGTCGTGGTCCCATCGTAGACCGCATGATCGCCGCTTGCATCGGAGGGCGGGTTGGGCTTAGCGGCTCCAGCACGCAACGCCGGAACGTTGTGGATCACCACATGCCCATTCTGCACCGCAGAGGCGATTCCAGTTGTCGTTCCACCATTTTTCGTGGGTTGTGGGGCAAACACAATATCGACTGTGTTCGAAGAACTCGTCTGCTGCGCCCCCAGAGGAGCGTCCTGTTGCAACCGGGCGTGGCCTGTGCCGAAGAGCTTTTTCACCTCGTTCTTCTGCTCTGCATCCAGGCCAAAGTCAGCCCGAAGATTGTCTGCCGTAATGGTTGTAGACTTTGTCTCCGGAGCGTGACCGCTTTGGACAACCGGAGAGTCACCCCGCGCCATCGCCGACCCTGTAGCCACCACTTCACTGAGCCTCGATACGGTCTTATGAGCAATGGGCACGAGTGTCGCTACGATGCGATCTCCGTGCATCTCGCGAGAGAGCACCGGGCCGCCTTCCTTGTGGTCGCTGAGCGCCACCTGCGCCCCGCCCGTTGCCACCATGTTGGTCGGTGCACCCTGCGCATTGAAACGGGTATCCACCTCAACCGCCTTGCCATGCAGTGGCCGCTGCGCATCGTCATCCCAAACCACTACACCACCGGTCAACTTCGTGGTCTGCGGCAGACTGGCGGTGTTGAAGGTTGCATCGAGGTGCGGTGCCGTCATGTGCCGCGTCCCTTCATCGAACGCAACGCCCCCACTGCCCTCCCCTCGTTCCAGCGAGCCATCGGTACGCAGGTGCAGCAGGGCATGGGCAGCTTTCATGGTTCGGCCTTGCGTCTGCGCTACGGGCTGCTCCAAGGCCACGGTATTCGCCTGGCGGTCGAGGTCGGCTTTGGTTGCATGAACCGTCATCGGCTTGCCGCGGACGTCCCCGGTCACTCGAACATCGGACAGCAGGTGCAAAACACTCTGTCCTGAGTTGAACTCCGCGCCTTTGGCCAGGCACTGCAGACCCGCATAGTGAAACTCCACCTCTTGGTCAGTTGCGGCAACCCCTAGCTTGCGCAGGTAGATCAAGCCGCTTGTCTTTATATGAATGATCCGGTCGCTGCCGTCTCCCACGGCCTTGCTATGGGGTGGGTTGGCAGAGGTCTTGGAATCCCCAACGGGCGTGTTTTTCGGTTGTTGGCCTGCAAGTGCCCCCGGGAGCTGCACGTCGATAAAGGTCTCCCCGAGTGCGCGTACAACGCCCGACTTTTCGTCGTATTCGAAGTCGGAACCGTAAATCCGGTCAAAGTCATTGGGGGTCTTGCCATACAGCGTGAGCACGGCATCGTGCAGAGACACCTTTCCATCGGCATGCTCAATCCCCTTGGCAGCATGCATGGTAAAACTGGTTTTCCCTCCCAGTGACTGCGACAAGGTGTAGCCGTCGGTCTCATGCGTGATATGAATACCAGACCGTTTCAGGATGTCCTTCCAGGTCCGTAGCGCGCGATAACGTCCATAGCCGAGATAACCCACCAGCACGACGAGCAACAGCGCCGCCCCTCCTGCCAGTACCCATCGAAGTCTTTCCACGGACGCTTTCATTGCTCACTCTTATCTTCTCACCCCAGCGCTGCGTTTCTTCCTGTCATTCGCCCTGAACCTATAGATCTCCAAGGGTTCCGTCGCGACCTTCGCGTTTCTCCTTTGCGCCCTCTGCGTCAAAGCTTTTGCCGTTGCTTGTTCTTAGCTCCAACGAGCGAGGGTGACGGTAAAAGCTTCCTTCCGGAAACAATAAAACCGTCCAGGGCTTAAAATGACGGTATGGCCGATCAGCTGTACCTGAGTCTTTGGTTTCCCAACTTCCGTCTGCAAGCGCTGCCCGATGCGCTGGTCGGCGTCATGCGCCAGTTCGCCCTCATCGCAAAAGACGGCAAAACTGGCAGCGAGTTCGGCCGTGTGGCCGCCGCAAGCGTGTATCCCATCAACTGGACGGAATCTCCGACGTATCAACGCATCTACGTCAACGACGAGCGCGCGCAGGCCTCCGCCGACACTGAAGGTTCCATTATCGAAAACGCCGTAGCCGAGGCCGCCGAACAGCTTCACGACGACATGGCCTACGAGTTCGAGATGCGCTGGATGCTCTGGCTTCCCGATGCTGCCGGCGATCTCGATATAGCCTGGCGTCTGGAGCCAGCAAGAGTGCGCATTACAGGCTTTGGTCCGGACTTCGACGACGGCAGCTACGAGCAGAACGGCCACATCCGCGTCGACTTCGGCCTCGACACGCCATGGGTCCTTGAGGACGAAGAGCTGGACACAGATGCCGCCGATCGCATCAAACAGAACGTAGAAAAACTGCTCGCCTTCACCCTCTCCGTAGAGAAACACTGCGGCATCTCCAGCCGCTTATTGTGGACCGAAAGCGGCGAACCGCTAGCCGAAAAGCTCATTGCCCGCCTGCAACGCCTGAATTAGAACAAGCCCCCAAACCGGGTGCCCCATCTTCGCGACGGCTTTATCGTCGCTAAGGTGGGCATCGCGCGAAAGCGCGACCGCTCCCGCCCATGCATGCTTCTGCTCTAACCTCTGTGCCGACTCGACCGCTTTCCTACATCCACAGCGGAATTGGCTTATACCAATTACTGCGCCGGCGCACTCCGCCGCCGGCGTCCACTGATCAAATAAACTGCCGCACGAAGCTCCAGCAACGGATCATCCGAGGGTTCAATTCCATCCACCCGCGGTATGGGATCGAAGATGATGTGCTGCTGCTCATGGGCATCGTCCGCAACCGCAGCCGTCAACGAAATTGCTCCAAGTTCGACCACCGTCCGGTCTTCCGGCCAGTGAATCGTCGCATCGTCGACAACATCGCCCTCGTTCGCCAACTGCACCAGAATGCGGAAGACGATCGGCCCAGCCGCTACTCGCTCTTTCAGTTCGTCAAAGAGATAGTTCGGCCCCTTCGCCGCAACCGCAGCGTCATCGAGGTGCTCGTTCCCTGCTTCCGGCACAATGCGGTAACGGCCATGGCGCGCAACTCCGTCCGCATTGATAAAGCGCATCGCCGTTACACCGAAGAACGACTCGCGGGCAAAGCTCGAAGGCGCAGGCTTCGGAGCCTGCGCAAACGCAAGCGCCGCTGGATGACGCCCCAGGAAAACCTCAATAGGCTTCGGATTCTTCGGATCGGAGGGGGCCGCCAGATCGCTGCTGGCAAGCGCACGCAGGAACTCCAGAAACTCATCGCCCGTGCGAGTCGGAAAGGCGTCGATCGAATGGCTCACGATGTCGGTGTGGCTATGCTCCGCCAGATTGAATCGGATCGCCATGCCGCGCGGATTGGCGTTGGGATCATTGTCCGGCAAAAGCGGCAGGCCGGTTGAGTTCGAGAACCTTATCGTCACAGGCGTTGACTCGCGCGTCATGTGCGGTGCACGCGAGAGCGAAGCAGCCTCCGTTGAAGGCGTAAATGTGCCCGTCAACATCGCTCCTTTCGCATGCGCCGGACGAAAGCCAGGGTGCTGCCCAAAGATCGTCTTGAACTGCTCAAGCAGGTGGTTGCTAAGCGCTAACAGTTTCTCATCGGTCGGCAACGGCATGTGTCGTTCTCCTGTGAAGTATTCGAGGCTTGCCCCTTTACTCTAAATCGACACCGGCAACAGTCTTGTGAATCCTCTCGGTCGCAGAACAAACTGCTACTGCCGTTGTCTGTTTTTCGTCGTCATCCTGAGCCGTAGGCGAAGGACCCCCGCATTTGGGCTGGCACTAAAGTAGTGCTGATTATCCGAAAAGGCTTATATTGGTTGTTGTTTTTGCTTTTCGGAGTAGAAGCGGCCTTTAGGCCGCGGAAACAAGGCCAACCAGAAAGGGCTTTAGCCCTGGGCCTCTTGCGTATGCACGCAAAGAGCCAGGGCTAAAGCCCAAGAGAGGTCTTCTCAAGCTTCCGCGGCCTAAAGGCCGCTATTACTCCGAAGACACCGATTCATTCGTACGATTGCCGGATCTACCCTTGTGCAACAATCTCCGAAAAATCGGCAATCCGGGAGAAGTCAGCAACCGTACGTGAGAGTAAGGCAAGGCGGTTTGCACGAAGATCAGCCTCAGGCGCCATCACCATTACCTTCTCAAAAAATGCATCGACCGCTGGGCGTAAGGTCGCGATCTGCAGGAGTGCCTCGTTGTACTGGCGTTTTGCCCGCAACGCTTCAACCTCGCTTGCGACAAATCCACCCGTAGATTCCAGCGTTTTCTCCGAGTCATCGGAAAGCAGCGCTGTGCTTACACTCGTGGGAATGGATTCGCCCTTCGCGCGCGCCTGGTCGAGGATGTTCTTCATCCGTTTGAAAGCCGCACTGACGGCGATGAAATCCTCCCCACCCCGAACAGAGGTCACGGCCTCTGCACGAGCCACAACATCCCGCAGATCGTCAGAGCCCGCTGCCACTACAGCCTTCACTACGTCATACGCCTGCCCACGACCTTCGCGCAGATAGAACTCGATACGCTCTGCAAAAAACGCCTGCAGCTTCGCCGCAACTTCGGGCTTTGTCTCTGCTACCCGGAGCACATCACTCAGTGTGAGCGGCAGACCGGACTCCACAAGAATCCTCACCACTGCATTTGCCGCACGACGCAGAGCGAATGGATCCTTCGAACCCGTCGGCTCCATCCCCAACGTAAACATCCCTGAAATAGTGTCAATGCGATCAGCCAGTCCCAACACCGCACCCTCAGCCGAGCGTGGAATTCCGTCCTTCGCCGAGGCCGGAAGATATTGGTCATAAATGGCATCGGCAACCGTCACGCTGCTCCCCTGAGCCTTCGCATACAGTCCGCCGATGATGCCCTGCAGCTCCGTAAACTCTTTTACAAGTTCCGTCGTCAGATCAGTCTTCGCGAGTTTTGCCGCTTCACCGACCGCAACAGCATCAACCACTGCCCCGCGAGAAACCGCGACCGATGCAAGCTGCGCGGCAAGCGAGCGCACACGGTCACTCTTAGCCGCATAGCTGCCCAGATCTTTCTGGAAGGTCACATTCTCCAGCAGCTTCACACGCTCGACCAGCGGAGTACGCTGGTCGAACTCCCAGAAGAAACGAGCATCGTTGAAACGCGCTCGCAGCACGCGCTCATTGCCCTGCTTGATGATTGGCTCATTCGTCGCGTCGAGTTCAATGTTCAGGACTGCAAGAAAGTGCGGGGCCAGTTTGCCGCCAGCGCCTTCAACTGCAAAGTACTTCTGGTGGTCGCGCATCACCGTCACCAGCACCTCTTCCGGCAACTCCAGGTACGCCGCCTCAAAGCCACCCAGTAGCACAGCAGGCCACTCGGTGAGATGCGTCACACTGTCGACCAGCGCCTCGTCTTCTCTCCATCGCGCTCCAGCAACCGTACGCGTGACATGATCCAAAGCCTTGCGAATCTTGTGGCGACGAGCCTCGACATCGGCGATCACGTACTCGCCCTCAAGCTGAGCCAGATAGCTCTCCGGTGCTACGATCTCAAACGGCTCGCCACTCGACAGCACGCGATGCCCATAGCTCGCGCGTCCTGCCGTCTTACCGGCAAAGGTCACCGGCACCACCGACTCTCCCAGCAAACACACGATCCACAGCACCGGCCGCACAAACCGCTCCGGCTTGCCTGGACGCCAGTACATATTCTTCGCCCAATAGATCGCACCAACCTCTTTCGGCAGCTCGCCGGCAATTACCTCTGCAGCGCTGCGACCTTTCTTGACGCTGGTCGCGGCCAGATACTCACCCTTAGGCGTCGTAATCGTGCGCAGGTCAGTGACCGCCACGCCAGCCTTGCGCGCGAACGCCTCGGCTGCGGGCGTCGGCACACCTTCTTTGAAGGCGATCTTGACGGCGGGGCCGGTTGTCTCTTCGGTGATATCTGCCTGCTGCTCGCGTACGCCACGCACCAGCACGGCAAGCCGGCGCGGCGTCGAGTACGACACAGCATCCGTCAGCGGGTTAAACTCCTCAGGCAGCAGTGCCTCTTTCCCCAGCAACGCCAAGGTGCGCCGCAGCAGTTCTGCCTCCGCCGCGGAGATCATCCGCGCGGGAACCTCTTCCAATCCAATCTCGAACAAAAAATCTGCCACTACGCCACCACCCCACTGACTTGCTGACTTGCTGACTCGCTGACGAGTTTGCCCTGCTCGGCATAGATCTTCGCCACGCCGACGATGAGATTCCGAATCCGCGCCATCACACCCACGCGCTCCGTGACCGAGATCGCACCACGCGCATCCAGCAGATTGAAGGTATGTGAGCACTTCAGCGCAAGCTCATACGCTCCCATCACCGGGAAGCGTTTCACGGCCAGCGCATCCTCGTTCTCTTCCGTAAGCACCGTCTTCGCACGGCTCAGCAGCGCCAGGCACTCGGCCTCATA
>NZ_LMUH01000020.1:277658-289926 GCF_009766105.1 Granulicella sp. S156
CGGCATAGTCAAACGAGTACGCCGAAAACTGCTGCTCTTCGTGCAGACGCACATCGCCATAGGTGAGTTCGGCGCCGGTCACCGGATCGCGCGACCACACGATGTCATAGATAGAGTCGAGGTCCTGCAGGAACTGCGCGATGCGCTCCAGCCCGTACGTGATCTCGCCCGAGATCGGGTCGAGGTCCATGCCGCCGCACTGCTGGAAGTAGGTGAACTGCGTGATCTCCTGCCCATCCAGCATCACCTGCCAGCCGACGCCCCAGGCGCCTCCCACAGGCCACTCCCAGTTGTCCTCTTCAAACTTGATGTCGTGCTCTTTCAGGTCAATCCCAATCGCCACCAGCGACTCAAGATATAGCTCCTGCACCCGCTCCGGTGGCGGCTTCAGGATCACCTGTAGTTGTGTGTGACGAAACAAACGGTTGGGGTTCTCCCCATAACGTCCATCTGCCGGACGCCGCGAGGGCTGCGCATACGCGATGCTGATAGGCTTCGGCCCCAGCACACGCAAAAACGTATCCGGAGACATCGTCCCCGCGCCGACTTCAAGGTCATATGGCTGTTGCAACACGCATCCATGCTCGGCCCAGAAGCGCTGTAGCGTGAACAGCAATTCTTGAAATGTAAGGGCCTTCTTCTTGTTTTCTACCTGAGGCATCTTTCGATTCTAGAGCAGTTCCGCCGTAACTGTAGAGCGAGCCACAGACGGGTGCCCCATCTGAGGTACTCTCTATACCACTGTCGAAACGACTTTAGCTTAGCGCCACCGCACTCCGTAACCGCCGCTCCAGATGCCTCTCCAGCGTGCCCACCGCAAACGCTCTCAGATCCGATGCACGCCCCTCCGGCCAGGCCTCCTCCGCAAGCTGTGGTAGCGACGACCGCGCAATCCTGTAGCTCTCCACCACCGATTCCGCTCTCAGCTCCCTGCTTCCCGCCCGGCGGTCGTCATGGCACGTCACGCCATCGCCCGCTGGAGACCACCACACCGTCTGCCCACGCAGATCGAGCCCGCAGACTGTGCAGTGCCCCAGCTCGGGCATCCAGCCCATCAGACGGTTCATCCACAGGCAGAAGTAGGTGACCGGCAGCCACACCCGGCCAGCCTCCATCGCTGTGAGCGTTGCCAGCGCGAGACGGAAGATATTGTCCTCGGGCGCAAGCTCCGGCATCGCCTCTTCGAGCACCTCCACCACAAGCTGCAGACCTGCGGTGCGTAGGTAGTCAATCGGAGCAGTCAGAGGCGACCACAGGATCTCAAAGTTATCGAGCCGCACCAACTCCTGCCGCGGACGCTCCGTATAGTGCGCGCGAACATGCGTCGCAGGTTCCAGCGCCCCACCAAAGCGGCGTCGGCTTTTCATGGCATGCCGCGCCACACCCTTGACCCTGCCTTGGTCGCGGGTAAAGAAGCTGATGAGCAGGTCCGCCTCATGAAACGGCCACGTGCGCAGCACAATCGCTTCTCCGTGGTGCGGTATGAGTCTTCCTTCAGCCATGCAGGTTCTATCGTACCGCTCGCCTTTTTGCTCTTGCCTTTCTTTCTGTCATTCCGAGCGTCGCGAGGAACCTGCTTCCTCCCGTTTTTCGTTTGCACGCCCAGAAAGCAAAACGCGCGACCCGAAGGCCGCGCGTTCAAATCCCAAAACCTTAGCGACCGAAGTGCGTCGCGTTCTTCTCCTGGAAGGAAACCCACTTATCCGGCAGGTCATCTCCGGCATAGATCGCCGAAACCGGGCACACCGGAACGCACGCGCCACAGTCGATGCACTCGACCGGGTCAATAAACAACTGCTCAGCCTCGCTGTGGTCGTTCTCGTCCTTCTTTGGGTGGATACAGTCGACCGGGCATGCGTCCACGCAAGCCGTGTCCTTCGTGCCGATGCAGGGTTCCGCGATTACATACGCCATGTCTCTTTGCTCTCCTTGGTCAACCGTCGACCGAATCTACAAAATATTAGAACTTGATTCTATCAACAAACTAGACCCATTTGAGGGCCTAAAGAAATTCACAACTCGGACTGAATCGGCCTTATTTATACGCTCCAACACGCGCATATGCCTCGCTCACCACACGTGCTATCTCCACTGGAAACAACCTTTCCTCCGTTGCCTTCAACTCTTCCAGCGTCCACCATCGCGCCTCCTGCATCAGCCGAATCTCGTCCTCGGTCACGCCGCACAACCGTGGCGCGGTGCGCTCACACCTGGCGGCAAAGAACACATCGTAGTTCCTCACCGTCTCTCCCAGATGCACGTAGCTTCCTCCGTGCTCCTCATGCACCGGCCCGGCAAGCGGAACTCGCAGCCCCAACTCCTCGAAGAGTTCGCGTTCAGCCGCTGCCCGATCATCCTCATGGGGCTCAACCTCGCCACCCGGCGTCACCCAGAAGGCAAACGGCCCGTCCTCACGCTGTGCCACAAATCGAATCAAGAGCACATCACCGGCAGGATCGAAGAGAAGCACCCGCGCCGACCGCCGCAAGCGAGCTTCCGTTGGATCTGTTTTCGGCGGGTTCATCACAAGCTACTCTGCGGCAGCCCGTCTCGCCGCGAACTCCGCCGGAGTAGGAATCGACCCCAAATTCTTCCCCGCAAACATGTCCTCGAAGAGCTGCAGCATCTCCCCATGAATCAGCCCATTCGTCGCCAGGACCTCTCGGCTGTCGAGTGTGAACTTGCCGCCGTCGAAGTGCGTAATCTTGCCGCCAGCTTCCTCCACCATCAGGGACCCAGCCGACGTATCCCACGGGTTGAGCTTGAACTCCCAGAAGCCTTCCAGCCGCCCGCACGCCACATACGCCAGATCGAGCCCCGCCGAGCCCGCGCGGCGCACGCCATGGGAGCGCAGCGTGAACTCCTGGTAGAAGTGGATGTTCGGGCTGCGATGCCGTTTCTGGCTCGGGAAACCCGTCGCCACCAGCGACTCCTGTAGCGTCTTCGTGGGCGAAGCATGGATCGGCTTTCCGTTGAGCTTGGCCCCTCCACCGCGCTCGGTAGAAAACATCTCGTCACGCAGCGGATCGTAGATCACTCCAGCGACCATCTCGCCATCCTCCGTTGCCGCCAAACCTTTAGCCCTGCGCTCACACCCCAGAATCACGCAGAACGCGGGAAAGCCATGCGCAAAGTTGGTCGTTCCATCCAGAGGGTCGATGTACCAGCGAAACTCGCTTTCAAGCGCCTGCCGGGTTCCCTCTTCGCCGTAGACGCCGTGATCCGGAAGCGCCGCACCCAGCCGAGCCACAATCAGCGCCTCACTGGCGCGGTCAGCTTCAGTCACCAGGTCGACGTCGCCCTTGTACTCCATCGCAACCCCGCGATGATAGAACTCGCGCAGCAACGCTCCGGCTTCGCGCGCAATAGACTCTGCAATCCCGACTAGTTCGGCCACAAACTCTCCCTGTTGACTTGTTGTGATGCTGCTCAGTTGGCGGCGGCTTCTTCGCGATTACCGCTGCGGCGAGTGCTCGCACCAGCATTCTCGGTAATCGTGCGTATATGCGCCTTGTAGATGAAGAGGTTGGGCTTGCCTTCCCGCGTAAGCCGCACCATCATGTCATCGAAGTACTCAATCCATCCACTGACGACTTCGCCGTCGCGCAATTTGACCGAGACCGGAACCTGCCGCTCGCTGAGCGATTTCAGGTAGAGCGCCTCCTGGCCTGTTTCGCCTGCAGGTAGCCCTTTATGATGCCGCTTTTTCGTCGTAGCCATAGCTTTGATTGTACGGCGACCGACGGTGTTAGCGGTTTGCGTAATAGGATGTGCGGTACCGCAGCGTATAGCGTGCACGCAGCGCAGGGTCTTTCAGTTGCAGTTGGATGTGCCGCAGATTACCGTCACCAAGGCTCTTCCGCGGCGCATAATAGCCCACTGTGTACTGCGTTCGCAGATCGTCGGACACATGTTGAAACGCCGGCGAGAGGTCGTGTTTATCTTCGACATAGTAATACTTGCCTCCGGTATCGCGAGCCAGCTGGATCAGCGCATGTTCGCCTCCGGTATTGCGTCCGGCATCGGCGGCCACAGGCACGATAATCAGCGCATAGATCATCGCCCCGGCACGCTGCGCCTGCTCCAGCGCCGTGTCGTAGCTGCCATGATGCGTCGTATTTTCTCCGTCTGTGATCAGCACGACAACGCGGCGCTGCCCGGCACTGGAAGGCGTCTCCGCCAGCCGCTGACTCGCCAGATACACCGCATCGTAGAGAGCCGTAGCATCGCCATGCTGAATGCGCCCCAGACCGCTATCGATCTTCTTCGCGTCGCTGGTAAAGGACACCAACTCGTCGACATCGTCCGCAAAGTCCATCAGGTCGATCTGGTCCTGCTTGCGCAGCAGCGACTCCATAAACTTCTTCGCAGCCTCGCGCTCCAGGTGTTCGTCATTGAAGACGCTCTCGCTGGCATCGATGGCCAGCACGATCTCCAGAGGCGTCGTAGATTCGCGATCGAAGTTAGCGATGCGCTGCGGCTTGCCGTCTTCGGCCAGTTCGAAGTCATCGATGGTCAGCCCCGGCACCGGCGCCCCATGCTCGTCCACAACATTGAGAGCCACACTGACCAGGCGGCTCTCCACATGAATCGTCGGAATCTCCGGATTATGTCGCTCGATAGGCGCACTCTGCTGCTGCACAGACGACAGTACCAGGGTAGAAGCCAGCGCGATGGCGGCCAGCCTCATCGTTTGGCCTCGGCAATCCCCTCAGGAAACGGCTCGCCATCGGCCCACACTGCCCCGTCGACGAACTGCTCACGCTTCCAGATAGGCACCGTCTTCTTGAGCGTGTCGATGACCCAGCGGCAAGCGTCAAACGCCGCACCGCGATGGGCCGAAGCCACAGCGATCAGCACACTCGTCTCACCGACCAGCAGCCTTCCCAGACGATGCACAATCGCCACCTCGCGCACGCCGAACTTTGCAATAGCCTGCACGCGCAGCTCGTGCATCTGCCGCAGCGCCATCTCCTCATAAGCTTCGTAGTCAAGATGCAGCGTCTGCCGGCCGCGCGTATTGTTGCGCACTATCCCATCGAAGACGCATACCGCTCCATCGGCTCCGGCCTTGATCTCACGTTCCATCGTCACAGCGTCGATCGGCCCCCGTACCAATTGGACGAGTACTTCCGAGCCACCGCTTACAGGCGGCAGAAGGGCCACCTCGTCCCCATCGCACAGCCCCTGATCCAGGCCGGCGTATTCATGGTTCACCGCAACCGCCGCCGACCGCAACATATCGTCCGCAACCACACCTTCATGACGCAACAACGCCAACAGTCCCGCGACCGACTCTCCCACACGCAGTTCACGCCACAACCCACCCTCAGGAAAGATCGTCTTCAGGGGGCCGAACGAAACCAGATGCACACGCATGGTGGAAGGACGCATCTCCAGAGAATACGTGAGTTCTTTGAGGTATACTCGCCGGGAAACTGCCCCCCGGGGTATCTCGTACAGGAGTTGGCCATGCTTAAAGGATTTCGCGATTTCATTCTGCGCGGCAATGTGATGGATCTTGCCGTCGCCGTCATTATCGGTGGTGCTTTTACCGCCATTGTTAAGTCGCTAACGGATAACCTCATCAGCCCACTTCTGGGTGCCATCGTCGGCAAGCCGAGCTTCGATCAATCCATCACCGTTCATGGTGGCCATTTCCTGTACGGTGCCTTCTTCACGGCAGTCATCAACTTCCTGCTGATCGCTGGCGTGGTCTATTTCTTCCTCGTGATCCCCACACAATACCTGATGAAGAAGTTCTATCCTGCCCCAGTTGCAGAACCGACAACCAAGGTTTGCCCGGAGTGCAAGAGCGACATCCCTCTAGCCGCCACTCGCTGCAAGTTCTGCGCACAGCCGGTCGCCGCCTAAGAGCCTGTTTCTCGCACCACCGACCAATCCGGGTGCCCCATCTTCGCGATGGCTTTATCGTCGCTAAGGTGGGCATTGATGCAGAGCGCTTCACAAACATTTGCATCACGCTCTGCATCAAGGTGGGCATTCGCGAAGCGAACCGCTCCAGCCCATCTTTGCTCTCCCTCAGGTTTACGTGGCAGACGACACGTGAAGTAAACAGATTCCCTTCCATTCGACTGCGCTCAGGACGAATGACAGAAACAAAGGCAACAGCACATCCCTACTTCGGAGAAGCCCTTCATGACTCGCTCTTTGTCGACCCTCGTTCTAGGCTCTTGCGCCGCCGCACTCTTCTCCTCCGCAGCTCTCTCCCAGACCCCCAAAGTTTTCGGCTACACCGACTTCTCCCAGCAGGCCAAATGGGACGCCACCTTCATGGCCGTTCCCGACGCAAAACTCGCCGGCGAACACCTCAAAATACTCACCGCCGAGCCCCACTGGGCCAGCTCTCCCGAGGACTACAAGACCGCGCTCTACGTCGCCGAAAAGTTCAAAGCCGCGGGCCTGCAGACCGAGATTGTGCCCTTCCGAGTGCTGCTGAACAAGCCGGTCAAGATTGTGATCGAGGCCTTCGACGCTCAGGGCAAGAAGCTCATGTCCGGCCCCACACCGGAGCACGTCGATCCCAAAGAATACGGTGGCGACCCCTTCCAGGACGATCCCCGCATCCTGCCTGCCTTCAACGGCTCCTCGCCCTCCGGCGACGTCACCGCCGAAGTTGTCTACGCCAACTACGGCACCCGCGAGGACTTCAAAAAGCTCGACGACCTGCACATCAGCGTCAAAGACAAGATCGTGATCGTGCGCTACGGCGGCAACTTTCGCGGAGTAAAGGTCTACATCGCGCAGCAGCACGGCGCCAAGGGCGTGCTCATCTACTCCGATCCGGCAGACGACGGCTACACCAAGGGAGATGCCTATCCTCGCGGGCCCTATCGCCCAGCCTCCGGCGTGCAGCGCGGCAGCGTGCAGTTCCTCCCCATCTATCCCGGTGACGCAGAGACTCCCGGCGTCGCCTCCACACCGGATCTGCCGGATTCGCAGCGCATCACCGACCCGGCCAAATGGAATCAGCCGTTGATCCCTGCAAACCCGCTCTCTTATCAGGACGCCTCGCCGATCCTTCAGCATCTCGACGGTCCCGCCTCGCCGCGCGACTGGCAGGGTAGCCTTCCCTTCACCTATCACCTCGGTGGCACAGCCTCCGTGAAGGTGCATATGCACCTCGAGCAGGACACTAAACTCCGCACGATCTGGGATGTCATCGGCACGATCCCAGGCGACGATACCAACGCCTGGGTAGTCGCAGGCAACCATCGTGATGCTTGGGTCTACGGCGCGGTCGACCCCAACAGCGGCACAGCAGCGATGCTGGAAACCGTGCATGGCCTCGGCGTCTTGTTGCAGCAGGGTTGGAAGCCGAAACGGACCATTATTTTCGGCAGCTGGGATGCCGAAGAAGAGGGCCTTGTCGGCTCGACCGAGTGGGCCGAAATGCACGCCGCAGAACTCTCCCACGCCGTCGCTTACTTCAATACCGATGTTGGCGTGGCCGGTCCGGACTTCGACGCCTCGGCCGTACCATCGCTCAAGGAGTTCGTCCGCGAAGTTACCCGCGCAGTCCCCAGCCCCAGGGGCGGCACCGTCTACGAGCAATGGCTGCAGGAGCAGAAGAGCGAACACGAGCCCTCCCGCCGTACAACCTCCGCTCACAAGGAGAGTGATCCCGAGGCCGCCGGCAGCGATGTACGCATCGGCACACTTGGCTCCGGCTCCGACTACACACCCTTCATCCAGCATCTGGGCGTGCCCTCCACCGACATCGGCTCCGGAGGCCCGTACGGCGTCTATCACTCGGTCTTCGATAACTACAACTGGTTCATCAAGAATGCCGACCCCACCTTTGTCTACGAGCAGCAACAGGCCCGCGTCTTCGGCCTCGAAGTGCTGCATATGGCCGACACCGATGTTCTGCCCTACGACTACAAGCTCTACGGCAGCGAGGTCGTGGGCTATCTTGCAGCAGCAAAGAGACGCTCAGCGGAGGCAAAGATGCCGGTTGACTTCAGTGCCGCTGACACCGCAGCCAAACGCTTCGCGGCAGCCGGCGCGCGAGCCTACGGCCTGCAATCCTCTTCAGGACAGGGGGCGGGCGTAGCCTCATTGAACGCGGCGCTCCGTAACGCCGAATCCGCACTGCTCAACGACGCTGGCCTTCCCAAACGCTCCTGGTACAAGCACACCATCTACGCTCCAGGTGAGTTCACTGGCTACGCGGCGGTAGTCATTCCCGGCGTCAACGAAGGCATCGACGAAGTCGACACCCCCCGTACCCAGGCGCAACTCGATGCCTTGGCAGCAGCCCTGAATCGCTCTGCAGCCATCCTCGAGGGCGCAGAGTAGCGCGCGTAATCTTGCATTTGCTTTTCTTTTTGTCATTCCCGTAGGGAATCTGCTTTTGTTCTTGCTGTTGCCTTTGTTTTTCGGAGTAGCAGTGGCCTTCAGGCCGCGGAAATAGGATGAAGTATTTCCTGGGCTTTAGCCCTGGGCTCTTTGCTGCCATAGGCAAGAACCTGGGACTAAATTCCCTTCTTCTAGATTTATTTCCGCGGCTTTTCGACCGCTGCTACGTCCAAAACAACAGCACTTTTTGAAGTTCTAAGGTGTACCCTACGGTCAGGAATGACATGGACACAAAACTGTACAGCACGACACTGCTGCAACAGGGTGAGCTAACACTCTCTGGGGACCGTCGCGTGCGCAGCCGCTGGGCTGCAGCATCGATCGTCCTGCATCTGTCCGTTCTTGGCGTCCTGCTCTACCACCGTCAGCCGCAACTTATCCCCAATCAACTTCCCGGCGAACTCACCGGCCACCGGCTGCTGCTCACCTATTCACCCGGCGAGAGTGCTCCGCCGTCTACCCTCAAGACGCAAAAGCAGCCTGCCAATAAGGCCGTAGTCCCTAGCCCCATACCTACCCCCACTCCGGCGCCCATCACCCCTTCTGCCGCCACCCCCTCCACAAGCACAGGAGCCTCTACCGGCGCCGACGCGCTCGGCCAGGGGGATACGACCCTCGCACTGGTAGTCGTCCACCCTTCCCCAAAGCCTGACCTGTCACAACTTCCTTCGGGCACACGTGGGGATGTAGTTGTCGATGTGGTCATCGACCAGACGGGGCGGATCGCAAAGTCATCATTAGCTCGCGGACTTGGACACGGCATCGATGAGACCGTCCTGGCAACCATCCAGCAATGGACCTTCCAGCCAGCAACACGCAACGGCGTCCCAGTAGCGAGCGAGCAGGAACTGCTCTTCCACTACGAACACGGCTAAAGCTGTTCTTGCCTTGCTGTTGTCGTTGCTCTTGCTTTTCTGGTTTGTCATTCCGAGCGCAGTGAGCGAACCTGCTTTCTCCCGTTTTTCTCCAATGCTGCCACAAACGTTATGCCCCAAAGCAAAGGCCCACGCGTTTGCGTGGGCCTCTATTTTTTCTACGCTCTACACTCCGCGTTAGCTCCGCAGCGCCATCTGCTCCGTCACAATCTGCGTCAAATCCGGCTTCTTCAAGCCATGGACCTCTTCATTGAACTTATCCACCTTGCTCGACCAGTTCATAGAGCAGAACTTCGGCCCGCACATCGAGCAGAACGCCGCTTCCTTGTAGTAGTCGTCAGGCAGGGTCTCGTCGTGCATACCACGCGCCGTATCTGGATCGAGCGACAGTGCAAACTGTTTGTCCCAATCAAAGGTATAGCGCGCATGTGAGATCGCGTCGTCGCGGTCGCGAGCCCCGGGACGATGCCGCGCAATGTCCGCCGCATGGGCTGCGATCTTGTACGCGATGATGCCGTCCTTCACATCCTTCTCGTTCGGCAGCCCCAGATGTTCTTTCGGTGTCACATAGCAGAGCATCGCCGCGCCGTGCCAGCCGATCATCGCCGCACCAATCGCAGAGGTGATGTGGTCATATCCCGGAGCAATGTCCGTAACCAGCGGCCCCAGCACATAGAACGGCGCGCCGTCGCAAAGTTCCACTTCCTTGTCGACCTGCTCTTTGATCTTGTCCATCGGCACGTGGCCGGGGCCTTCGATCATCACCTGCACGTCATCCTTCCAGGCCTGGCGCGTCAGTTCGCCCAGCGTCTTCAACTCTGCAAACTGCGCCTCATCGCTGGCATCGGCCACACAACCCGGCCGTAATCCATCGCCCAGGGAGTAGCTCACGTCGTACTTCGCCATCAGCTTGGTAATGCGGTCGAAGTTCTCGTACAGGAAGTTCTGCTTGTGGTGCGCGGTCATCCACTGCGCCAGGATCGCGCCACCGCGGCTCACAATACCGGTAATGCGCTTGGACACGAGGGGTATGTACTGCACCAGCACACCGGCATGGATCGTGAAGTAATCCACACCCTGCTGCGCCTGCTCCTCGATCACCTCGAGATACAGGTCAATGTTTAGGTCTTCCACCTTCTTCACGCGGCTGAGCGCCTCATACAGCGGAACGGTCCCGATCGGCACCGGCGAGTGGCGAATAATCTGCTCGCGAATCATCGGAATATCGCCACCGGTGGAAAGGTCCATCACCGTGTCCGCGCCGAAGTGGACGGCCGTATGCAGCTTGCGCAACTCCTCGTCCACATTCGATACCAGCGCCGAGTTGCCGATATTCGCATTGATCTTGCACAGGCTCTCAACGCCGATAGCCATCGGCTCCAGCTCGGGGTGGTTGATATTCGCCGGAATAATCATCGTTCCCTTGGCGATCTCGCTCCGCACGAGCTCCGCCGCAATCTTTTCCTTATGCGCGACGAAGGCCATCTCCTCGGTAATGAGGCCCTTGCGCGCGAAGTGCATCTGGCTCATGTTCCAATCGCCGGTGCGCGCCGCCTCTTCCTTGCGCTTGACGATCCAATCCTGGCGCGGCATCGGCACCGTGTAGTCGTTGCCGTGCGAGTGTCCATTGCCATTGCTGTGGCCGTTGCCGTTAGTGCTCATGTATCAAAATCCCCCACTCGGGAACGTGCGGATCTGTCCGCAGGGTGTAGTTCCCACTGTTATCGAATGAGTATACGCCGGAGAGAAACGGTCACCACATTCGGCTCGGGTACAAGCGCAAGGCCGAACGTTTCTAGACCTTTACTTAAACGGGGTAGAGGGATGTTGTTCTTGCTTTTCTGGTTGTCATTCCGAGCGCAGTGAGGAACCTGCTTTCTCCCGTTTTTTCGCTTATGTCGTCGAAAACTGCGATTCACCTATCGTGATGCCGAGATGTAAACTGAAGTTCCATGAGCCTGCAATACTCCATTGCCCTCGTGGGAGATTACGACTCCTCTGTGCCTGCCCATCAGGCCATTCCACTAGCACTCGATTTAGCTTCTACCCACCACGGCACCCGCTTCCACGCCACATGGGTTCCAACTGTGACCATTCAACAGGCCGAGAAGGATCTCGAATCCTATCAGGGTGTCTGGTGCGTTCCCGCGAGTCCCTACCAGAACACCCAGGGAGCCTTGTCGGCAATTCGGTTCGCCCGCGAGCGAAATGTCCCCTTCCTGGGGACCTGTGGTGGCTTTCAGCATGCCCTGCTTGAGTACGCACAAAATGTCCTGGGTATGATCGATGCCGCCCACGCCGAGATGAACCCGGAAAGTTCGCACCTGCTTATCGCACCGCTGAGCTGTTCGCTGGTGGAAACCCAGGCAGAGCTACTGCTGGAACCCGATAGCATTCTCAGCAGAAGCTATGGCACACCGAGAATCGTCGAAGGTTACCGTTGCAGCTATGGCCCCAATCCCGAATACGAGCACACGCTGTTTACCGGCGATCTTTGGGCAACTGCGCGAGGTCTCGAAGGAGAGGTGCGCGCTGGAGAACTCCGCAACCATCCCTTTTTTGTCGGCACACTCTTTCAACCAGAGCGCCGCGCCCTCAAAGGAGAACTACCACCCCTCGTTCGAGACTTCACAAAAGCTATCCTTGCGAACTAGTTTGCTCTTTATGTACCCACATCTGAAGCGTCATCCTGAGCGAAGCGTCTCGCATACTTTGCGAGACGCGCAGTCGAAGGACCCCGAAAGTCTCCACATTACCGATACAGTTCTAACCTTTTCTTCCACTGCTGATAGCTTGCGTCACGAAGTAGATGGAATCCATTCTGTACAAACCCAAATCCAAGCCCCAAAGGGGCGATATATACCAGCCTGGGGTGGAAGCATTCGGCGAGCGTCGTTTGCTCGCTGGATGCTGTAGCCCCAGGAAAGCGTCCAGAGATCTATCGAGCCCTTCTATGAGACGGCAGTTCAAGGTCAAGCGAAAAGTTATCCCAAGCTAGACATTATTAAGGA
>NZ_LMUH01000007.1:0-56726 GCF_009766105.1 Granulicella sp. S156
ACTCGCCACATTTCAACTGCATCAGCTTCTACAAAACTTGCAAAGTCTATATGTGGATACCGCCTAGCTTTTCTTGTTGTCATTCCCGTAGGGAATCTGCTGTTGCTCTTGCTCTTGCTCTTGCTTTTCTAGTTGTCATTCCGAGGCGCAGCCGAGGAACCTGCTTCCTCCCGCTTTTCCCCCTATAGCGGCAACAATGCCAGGCCAAACAAAGGGTCTCAACACAAAGCTTTTGAAAACACACCAACCCGTACCGCAACCCACTGGGACTTTCCCCACCGGGGCTCCATCGCAAACCAGGAGCTCTAACTCGCCGTACCAGGCCCAGCGAGACGGGCACATCAGGTTGTGAACTACTCGAGAACTACTATGCCACATGCGGGATAGCAGTCCAAGCAAATACCAGTTAGAAATCTCTACGAAGGCATTCCTGAGCTTCAGCTCTAAATAGACCGTTCGTACCCGGTATCTATCCTGCGACAGGCTTTGCTTTGAAGGGTACGGCCTTCAGGCCGTACGTCAGGGCTCAATAAAAGCGGCTTCAGCCGCGGAGGGAACGATGCTTGTCTCGGCGAAAACCTTGCCACTGAAGCATCTACAGCCAGTGGATCAAAGGTCTACCCGCTTTCCATTGCGGATGCCCACTTGGCATTGCCCGCTCAGTGGCTAAAGTCACGGCATAGAGCGATCTTTATCGAAGGTTACATCGCTCAAGACAGGGGATCATCCGTTCATTTCGCAAATATCCCATAGCCAATCAAGATCAGGAGGGCCACTAAAATCAATACCCCATAAGCTACACGCAGCCTTCTGAACGTTCCGATGAATGTTTGATTCTTTGTGCCCCGGGATTGCATCTTATCCAGAACCGCCCCGAGCCGCTTCCAGTCCGCCTCGTAAAATCCGCGAGTTGCCGTATTCTCTGCAAAATGTCGTAACTCAAAATCGTAGAAGCGGCGAATCGTCTCGACATCCATCTCTCGAATCATGTCCGGCACGTCGTGAAGACGATCGGCTTCCGCGGCACATTCCTCTACTCTTCCGTTCCATCCCCATACACGGATACGAAGCAAGCCAACCTGAAGCAAGTCAAGTAAGATCGATCTGAGTTCCTCTTTATCTGACATTAGCAATCTCAGCAGGCATCATGCGCTTTTCCATCCCCAATCAAAATCGCGCCATGCTCCAGCGGGCTAAATCCCTCCGGCCAAACCGTATGCTTATCAAATTTAGCGCCAGCGAAATGTGCGCTGTCTAGGTTTTCCGCCAGCATAATGGCTCCCCGCAAATCGCAATCTTCAAAATGGGTGTCTTTTACTGCTGCCCCACTGAAGTCGGCTCCCGACAAATCGGCGTGATCGAAGTTGGCATAATAAAGCAGGCAATGAAACGTTGACTTCCGTAACTTTGCTCGTTGCAGATCCGCCATAACCAATGATGCATTACTAAAATCGCACCCTATCGCATCAGCATCCATTAGGTAGGCATTGCGAAGATCGGTTGCAACAAAGGATGCACCATTCAAAAACGCATTCCGGAGATCGACACGATGTAAATTCATACCATCGAAATGAAAACCTTCCAGCGTGGTCGCATCCACATTGACTTCTAAAGCATTATTCTCGTTTGGAACATAGTAGGAGATTTTCACATTACACCTTATGCTTTGGCATTCATTCAACGGTTAGCTCCTGTGGTTAGATCCGTGACATGCTGAAAGCCGGCCCATTACCAATCTTCAGGGTCAACATAGATCTCCTTAAACGGCTTTGTCGGAATTCCCTTCGAGGACGACCAACGCTGCTCGCGCGGCGGCTTACCCTCCATCTCGCCAGCCGCAACCCGATGACTCCCATCAACAAGCAAATCTTGATCTACATGGACTGCGGGGGCCTCCTCTCCTGCGCGTAGTTTATCAATATACTGATTGACTCTAGGGGCCGAAATACTTTTCTGAGAGGTCAGGTACCGTAAGTCTGAATTTCGTAACGCATTCTGTATCTGCTCCGACGTATAGTTGGCCTTAAGCAAATCAGGGGGCGCTGGAGAGAGGGACACAGGAGCACCACCAGAGATGCTTGAGACATTGTCTGGAGGTAGGCCAACACCTAAATTTCTGGCAGACGTATATTGCCTAACCGGCTCAAAACCACTGTTCCCCACCTTCGCTGGCCCACTCACCTCCAGTGGCTTAAGGATGACACCGCGAGCCGCACCAAGCGGCCTAGAAACCGCGTCGCCAATTGCATTCAGCGGCCCGTCCCAACCAGCCGCCTTGAGCCTTTCCGCTGCAGCCGGAGCGGCCTGCAATGCCATACCCGTCAACGTCCCCATCGCTTTAGGGCTGCTCCACACCTTACCTACGTTCTGCCAGTAGGAGTTCCCTGGATCGCCCATGCCGTTCTGCGAGGCATACTCGATCCCTTTCTCGAGACCTGCGCCAAGAACAGGAATAGCCCTGAAGGCATGGACACCTGCTCCGGCATAATTCGGTCCGTATTGCGGGGTCTGATACCCATAAGGAGTGATCCCCAAATCGTTGAAGGCTTGCCCAGTCTCCATTAAACTGTTCTTCGCCGTCCCAGCCAGACCCCTAAGTTCGGGAACCCCGAGCATTGGGTTATCGATCGTCGCCCGTTTCAAGGCAGTCTGAAACGGATGCTGATCCGCCGCGGCCTGCTGCTGCATCTCGGACATGGCCTGAATAGGATGAGCGACCTGATGCGCGATCGACGCGACTCCCAGGTTATCGGCCAACGCATGAGCATATCCCCTGACACCGCCCTGCCCAGCACCATGCACTTGTGGATTTTGCAAGGGTGCTACCTGCGGCTGTGGCTGCTGTGCACCCGAAGCTGCAGCACCACCAGGAACAGATGGCCTCATCGCAGGCGGGAGCGGCAAAAGTGGATACACCTGCGCATCCGCTCTAAATCCATCACCATGCAATAAATTGATAGACCGCTGTTCCAGCTGATTGCCCGCTTGCCCTAATAAGGAACTCAGCGGATGCAGGTTCTGGGCCTTCTGCGTATACATGTCCCAAAAGGACGGCTGTTGCGGCGGCGCACTCGCCCCATTCGTACCGGCCGGATTGAATCCATAACCACCCATCGTCGCCTCCTGCTCTTTGCAATTGAACCGGCATCTCTTACTTCTGCCACCGCGACCACCCTAAGGGTTAGTCAGCTCCCAGTCCTCGGTTTACTATTTTTCTGTTTCCTGTTTCCTGTTTCCTGTTTGCTGTTTCCTATTTCGCCCTACCACCGCACCTGCTCCGCTCTCCCTTTCACATACGCCTTGCCATCGAGCACATCGCGCCGCGACGTCCGCGTCCAATCGATAGCATTGGAATCCGGCTGCCTACCCGGCTGCGCCGCGCGCCCTGTACCTATATCCACAGGAGCTTTAGCCACCGGCCTCGTCGCCCCATAGAACTCGCGATGCACCTTCTTCACAATCTCCGGCAGCCGCTTACTAACCTCAGCCTTGTAGTTCGTAAGGATTTTGTTGCGATCCCCTTCGGCCAGCAAACGGTCACGCTTCTGAAGAAAGGCAGCATCCCCACGCAGAGCCGCATCGAGCTCAGAAGTAATCACGCCCTTGAGGCGAAACTTCGCCTCGGACGAAAGCTTGCTCCCCGAAAGTTGATCGATGATCTTATCCGCCTGCGCTCCACCATCCACTTCGATCTCTTTCACAATGCCGCGCTGAAACTCCGCCGTCTTCCCTGCCTCAAACTGCTGGCGGTCAGCTTCCAACCGTCTACGCTCCGGCTCGACTCTCCGCTGTGGCGCGTTGTGCAGCGTCTGGACCAACGGGTTGTACCAGTTCGCCAGATGTTGCGCGAGCCCCGCAGTCGTCTCATGCCCCGCCAGCACCTGATGAATCGCCTCCATCAGGCCACCTGGCATGTTCCCCGCAATCATCACGCCAGCAATATGCTCGAAGTGCTCAGGACTCGTCTCCGCCAGCTTTGCAATCGCAGACGGCACCAGCTTCGCGAAGCCCTCAGGAGCCACGCTCGCAAAATGTTCCAGCACCTTTGCATCGCCCGCGACTAACTGCTGGTCGAGATTCTGAAAGTACTGCCGCTCCTGCTCGATCTGTTGAATCCCATCGTCACCGCCGAGCCGCTCCTTGAACTCCCGCAGCGCCCGCGCCTCATTCAGCCCGCCAGGAAACTCCTTCTTCAAAGCCAGGTCCGCGAACCAAACATTCTTCAACCGGCTAGCCAACTTCGGATCGGTCAACCGCAGATCATTGAGCGCCGAACGCAACGCCGGAGGAATCTGCCGCCCATCACCTGCTACATCGACGTCTGCATCCACAGCGGCTTTATCGCCAGGATCGGAAGTATCGTCGCGCCCCTCTTCATTCGAAGCAACCTCCGGCGCCACATCTTCTGTGCCAGCCACCGTCGCATCATCATGGCTAACATCTGCCCCAACGTCCACCCCATCTACATCAACCGGCTCTACTACCGTTTCATTCATTGCCATCTAGCTCTTCTCCCCGGCAACCTCAATCACTGTCGCCAGCGTGAGAACGCCAATCACCTGCTTGTTGAGATCCAGTGCGAGTAACTCATTCACCGGAACCTTCTCATCAGCGAACAAGGCCTTGCCACCAATCGACAGCCCCACCGGCAACGCAGCTCCATTCGCAGCCTCGCTACTATCCACAACAATCCCCGCCGAGCGCAGCACAGCAAGATCTGCAGGAGCAATCTGCACATAAGCCAGCGAAGAACCCGTCCTTTGAAGAAAGGACTCCACGATCGCCAGCGTAAGCGCTCCATGTACTGTGTTTTCGACCATAACTCTCCTAGGCCACCACCTTAAAAGCTGTGACAAGTGACATATTTTCTGTAGTTTTGTCATTCTTAGGACTTACGCAAGAACCTCGAAGCAACAAGGAGGCAGCCCTGAAGGGGCGGCATATCCCAGCCTGGGGCGCAAGCCCCAGGTGTGCCGTCCCATAACGAATCAAGGGCTGAAAGCCCGGTATATCTCGCCGGTGCAGGCTAGATATACCGGGTTTTCAGCCTTTGATCCATCGTTAGTTTTCTTACCTGGGACTTAAACGCAAAGCGCGCCACGGACATTGGCATCGTGCTCTGCATCAGGTGCTTGCTGCGTCGAACACACCATCTAACGCTATCTCTGGCATTCCAACGTCAAGAAATAAGAAGGGAGAATCCAGAGACCTTCAGGCCCAGAGATTCACCCCCTCCACGAAACACAATGCCAGCAGCATAAAATGTCTTAGGGCTAAATCACCTTCTTTGCCTTCGTAACAGACGATATCTACCCCCTGCAAAGTGGAAAATCTCGTCTCGCATGGTTGTCTCAATATAACTAGTGGTTATTCGCGGATAACCTGAAGCGTCAGGCTCTCCAATCTGGAACCAATCTGCTGTAACTTCTAAGATCACTTCAGGCTTGCGCTCCCCTCCGTGATTATCTACCAGCCAGAATGTAGTCCCATGCGCTCCTTCAAGTGGAACCTGTCCAACCAGCAAATAAAGCTTATCGTCCGAGTTGGCCCTCGATACGCGATTGCCAATGAACCATTCCTTGGGAACCGGCTTTGCAGGATGAACGGCCTCTTCCAAATTTTGCCGGATAAATTCTTCTTTCGATAAAAGAGTGAGAATTGCCAATGGAACAGGAACCGGATTGTGTGTTTTAACAAACTCGATCGCAAAGATCTTCTGTTCTTTGGGATAACGCGCGAGCGTGCCCTGATGGAACAACACGTACTTCCCCGCAACAAAGTGGAAGATCGTCTGCGTCACCACAGTCTGCTTCTGTTCAACAGTGGTCAGCACCGGATAACCAGAGGCATCAAAATCTCCGATCTCCAGCATATCTGTAGTGCCTTTGAAGATCTCTGCAGGCTTACCGTCTCCGCCATCGTTCTGCACCAGCCAGAACTTAATCTCAGTTGCATCGTCGACGATCGCACTACCGATGATCAAATAAAGTTTATCTTCGGAATTGCCTCTCGATACGAGACTGGCTGAGTACGAAGCTCTCACATTGTGGTACTTGATAGAACCACGAACATCTTCGTCTTCCTTCGCTAAAAGACTAAGAACCGAAGGAGGAATAGGCACCTTGTGAGTCACTTTCTCCTCGGTGTCGAACAACTTTTGTTCAGGCTGTGCCACCGGTTGGGACTGACAGAATAGAGCGCCCCCTGATAGGGCCACAATAACGGCAAGAACTCCCAGAACTCTGCAATATGTCCTCATTTGCACTCCGGAGCAGATTGTATCGCACGGTCAAACGCAGCTTTTGTTTCGTCTGGATCTTTTCCACCCTGATGATGGTAGTCGCCTGGGAGACTTGCCCATGTCTTCCTCCCATTGGCAAATACGGCTCCCCAATCTCCTCGCATTGCAGGATTCACCATATTTAGTTCCCCCAGCATCTTGTTCATTGCTGCGTCCTGGCCCGCTGGAGAGAAATCGGTAAAGTGGTGCCTGGGATCGTCAGCCGTTACATCCAGAATCTGGTATCGGCCAAAGGCCGTTGTGGGTGGAATCACCTTGCCATCTCTGCGGTTTAGCTTAACCGCAACACCTGGGTGACCGGTGAGGGATGCAGGGTCAGCTATCCTCGCATCATTGGACTTCATATTGACTGCTATGCCGTTCAGATTCCGAGGGTTCGCGACAACCCTCCCATTAGCTGCGAAGCTGCCATAGCCGCCATTAGGCAAGAGATCCATACCCTCGTCGTGCGCGACCATCCCCCGCAAACCTGCCAGCACACAGGCTCTGCTATAAGGACTCATCTGCCCCGGAGTCTGGCTGTGCCCCTGATCATTGGGCACCGGGTTTTGCACCAACCCACCTCCCGCCGTTATACCTCCACGAACCGGCGGAGGCGGCGGGGGCCGTGCAGCAAGCGCCTGCGGCGGAGGCGGCGGTGGATAGGCCTGGGCATCCGTTCTAAACCCATCACCGTGCAGCATATTAAGAGAGCGCTGCTCAAGGTTATTGCCGGCCTGCTGAAGGGTACTACCCAGCGGACGCAAACTATAGGCCTTTTGTGTCCACGTATCCCATAAGGAGGGCTTTGTGGCAGGCGCACCTTGCTGCGGCGTTGCTCCTGCCGGGTTCGTCCCTGTTGGATCGAAACTAGTACCACCCATCATTTCCTCCTTGTGCCACTGTAATGATTCGCCCTACCCAGCCGACTGCTGTTGTTGCGCAGGCAGCGCAATCCCAGCCTGCGCCGCCATCTGCGCCTGTCCTTCCGGAGGCATGTCCTTGAAATTGATGCTCTCCTGCGGAGGCTTCTTCACCGGCGGCTGCTGTTGCTGGGCCTGTTGGACCTCCATAGCCTTCTTATGCTCCAACCCATGCAACCGCACATTCGCAAACCCCAGCGGATTCTGCGCCTTCGCCTTTTGCCCATCAGGACTATTCACAAACGTCTGCACCTCGGCAAACTCCACCTCATGCATATCGAAGTCCGCATCCACCGGAATCGAACTAGACTGAAACTGCTGTTGCGACGGCGGCTGCGGACCCTGCTGTCCTGTAGCCTGAGCCTGCTGCGCGGTTACCTTCCACTGCTGCAGGGCAGCCGCATACCCCTGAATATCCGGAATAGGCGTAGCAGCCAGTAACTCATTGATCTCAACCAACTGCTTATCCCGCGAATCCGCTCCAGGAATGACTAACTCTTCCAATCCCAGCAGGTTCTTAGCAAACGCCTGGTTATCGGGCTGCTGCAAAATAGCCTGCCCTGCCGCCGAGCTCCCAAACTGCTGCACAAAGGCATTAAATTTATTCACCTTCTCCGCATAGGAGTCGGGAAAGTTCTCATCCGTCTCCGGAGTCCACTTAGCTTTCCCCTCGCGCAGCGCATCGAAGTCCACCGAGACCGTCTCACTCTGCCCCTTCTTCCCGCCTGAAGGCACCAGCGCCGAAAGAACTCCCGTCCTCACCTCAGCCGCCGCGCGCACCGCCTGCCCCATCACGGTCGACCAGAACTGCACATACGGCATCCAATTCAATCCCATCACTCCCATCGCCTGGTTACGCGCCATCGAATAACCCGACGCCGTCTGCTGCGCATCCATCTCCGCCCCGAACAGCGAAGGCTGCTGCCCCGTAAGAAACTGGCACAGCGGCCCCTGCACATCCTGCATAAACGACATCATCGAAGGCGAAGGCTCCGCCGCAGCCTCCTGAAAGAAGTGGCTCTCTGCTGAGGCATCATTCTGCCGCTCGAACGGCAGATACATCTTCGGCTTCGACTCCTGCTCCGTAATCGCATCGATGTCGATCGCATCCTGATCCACCCACGTCGAAGGAACGCCATACTCAAACGTCTCCTGCGCCAGGTTCATCATGTCGTTGAACGCTTCCTGCGCACTCATCATCGACTTACCCACCGACGGCCGATGCATCCCATCCCCCGGCAGCGCATGGCACAGCGCCAGGTGGTCATCCATCGACTCATTGCGGCTCTCGCAGTAAGTCTCCCCGGCAAAGCCCACATAGCAGCCATCCGGAAACGCCTCCTTCAGCGCATCCTTGTCATCGCCATCGGGTAACTCCTCAAACACCCACGGCCGCAGCCACGTCCGGCTGAACGTCGCCAGGTAGGCATTGGAGTTCCCACTATTCGACTGCTGCTGATTCATCCCCTGCGCCACCGACAGCCGCGAGATCCGATCGAACTCATCGCCACTATCACTGGCAGTAATCCTGCTCGCCGCCTCCGGAAACTTCGACTTCAGAAACGCAACATCGTGCTCCGTGTTGATCTGTCCATAGCCACACTCCGCAATCGTGGCAGCCGTCATCGGGAACCGCGTCTCGAGCACACCAAACAGATCGATCTTCTCTCCCGGCTTGCCCTCCCTATCCGTAACCGAGCGCGTATAGGTGACGATCAAACCATCAGTCCACAGCAACCGCGCCGCATCGATCTGCAACGACTTCGGAGGATTCTGCTTCTCGATAATGCGCCGCGCCTTATTCGCCTCAGCCGCAGCCGCAATATCCAACGGACTCTTCGGATCATCCGCCTCGGCCCGCGAGTTAGGAGAGTTCTGGCTAAACACCGCCATAAAACTCTTCGCATAAGCCTGGTAGATATTAAACGTCTGCCGGTAACTAGCCGAAGTATCGGCATCCCCTGTCACCGTAGCCAGGCCGTTGATTGACACCAGTGCCTGGTCCTTCGCATCCCAGGCCAGATACTGCAAGCCACGATAAAAGAATCGCTGTGTCCGCGCATCCAGCACCTGCACACGCCGCGCGGTAGAGTCCCGCGTCGCCTGCTTACGCACCAGCGAAAGCAAAACGCCTTGCAAATGCTGATCGATATTCCCCTGCTGCTGTTCTTCGCCCACTTAGTCCTCCAGGAAAGCCCGGAACAGGCACAAGCCCGCCCAAACTCACAACTACTCATGCTGCTGTTTCACTTTTGCTTTTCTTTTTGTCATTCCCGAAGGGAATCTGCTTCTGTTCTTGCTGTTGCTCTTCTGGTTTGTCATTCCGAGCGCAGCGAGCGAACCTGCTGTCTCCCGTTCTTCGTTAGTACAGCAACAAGCGTTATGCGCCAGCTCAAGCGCGACCGTTGCAGTTTAGACCTATACATTTCTGCACGACACAAGCAAAGAATGGACTTTAGCCCCTAGGACATGCCTTCCTCTGCCATGGCAAAATGTCAAAGAAAGGCCCAACCCTGCGTCTTTACTCACAATGCCTACAACCGATTCAAACCCTTCGGGACATGTTCCTCTTCCAAATCGTCCTCATCATCATCACTCCCCAACACCTCACGCAGATGCTCCATCACACTCCGCAGGTCAGGATGCTCCCGCTCCTCCGTCCCATCCGGCCCATGATGCACGCACTTATACCCATCGAGCATCTTCTCGACCTCGCACTTCCCGTCACAGCCACCACGATCATCCCAACAATCGCGATCCTCATCCGATACATCCGAGCTGCTCTTTTCCCTGGGCCAATCCCCCATGCTTCGGGCAATATGCCCACTCCGGTAATACTTGCCTGATTCACCGACCATTTGCGTCTCTCCTCTCTGTTGCTTTTGTCTTTCTTTCTGTCGCGCACAAAAGAAAACGCCAAGACCCTTGCGGGCTTGGCGTTCATTGTTATCTTTTGCTTTGAAAGAGCGGGGGCTTCAGCCTCACCGCTCATGCGCTACTACCTACCGGAAACGCACCTTATGGCTACTGACTCCCCACAAACGACTTGCAGATAACACCAGGAGACGAAGCGGATAGCTCTTTTACATCGAATAGAACTTCCGGCCGCCGTTCCGCTCGCCTAATAGCCCTTATAAGATGCCGCTGTGTCCAAACCCCTCCAAGCGGAGGATCTACAAAATCGATCTTGTTTCCCGATCTCAGAAAGCTGCTATTGTTTTGTACATCGAATATCGTCTTTCGGCCCCTTTGGTGGTAGATCAGATCGAATATTTTCCCGCTGGCACGGCCACTATCGGCATAAGCCACAACATAGATGGTGCGCTCTCCCGGATAAGATACTGTGTCGATTGCATAGCTGACACGGACAGACTTCGCGTGAGATTTTTGGACTGAGAGCCAATCTGTATCTTCGACAACCAGGCAGTGTGAAGCGCCACGCAACAACTCAGAGCTATTGCTTTGAGAATGGGCAGCAAGGCCACTCCACAATATCAACGGAAATAAAATCGAGATCTTGAGCATCATTGTTCTTTATCTACTTTTATGCCATTCATCTTGGGCTGCCTTTTCTATTTCGCGTAGATATTCAATATGCAACTCAGTTGGAAGCGGAGCCTCTGAAAAGAATTTGTTGTCATCGAATTTGATGCCAGCGCGTTGCTGGATTGAGAAGGGAGCAATCCCATACTTTCGCGTCCGAGGATCATGCCCAACAACAAAGTTCATGGGGTGGTAAACAATCTCTTCGCCAAAAAGCTCAGACACTTTCTTTCCAGTCTTCTCTGCGATTTTGTCGAGGGGAGAACTAAGAGCCTTAATCAGAGGAAAGTCTGTGTTGAAGCTGATGTGACTGACATATGCCCAGTGGCGAATCATCCCATCGGTATAAGTCAGCCCTAAATTCTCAGCGCCCCACTCCAAAAGATCAATTAGAATCTTATGGGAATCTTCAGTTGTGCTGAGGGATTCAACGTAGATAAGTCCCGAATAAATCTTGAGTTCGTCAATGACGATGCCACCTAGGCGTCCAGAAGCAAACACAACGCCCTTATCGTTCAGGTCGAAGTCTTCTATCTTTGTTGGAAAGATCTTAAAGTCATACCGTTTTGCGATCTCTGGCACGATATCGGCCAAGCGTACTCGGCCGCTTGTGTTAAGTTCGTCGATTTCGATAAACCCAAGCGTTCTTGCCTTGACGATTGCTGCTAGATTCATGCTAAAGCTCCCTGATTAAACCACTGATTCCCGCCACCTTGAAGAGAACCATACCCCTTCTCGTGCTGGTCTGTGCTGCCTATGAGGGCAGTCTCTTGGAGATCACGAACAACCTGTGAAGGTGTAGGCACAGGAAGCGAAGTTGGAGGTATGGTGATTGAATTAGATTTGTGCATGAGGGGGACAAAATCAACTCCCACTCCCACAGCGGACAACACTGAAACCAAGGTGCCCCATGTGGGGTTTCCTTGCTCTGAAAATGAGCGATACAGTGTTTCTCGCTGCACGCCAGAATCTCTAGCCACCGTAGCCATCTTTCTAGCCTGCGCTACCTGCTTGAGAGCAGAAAGGAAGTTCTCTGGCGAGTTCTTTTGCGTCGCACTAAGGTACGCGGCTGCAACTTCCGGGTTTGCCAGCCGTTCCGTGCGAATCTCTCGAAATGATCTTGTTTTTCTAGTCGTGCTCATTCCATAACCTCTGGGCCGCGAAAATGTCTTGTTGTTGCCGCTTCTTCTGGCCCCCACTGATTAGATGAATGACAAGGCCCACCTGTCCGAAATATATGCGGTATCCAGGCCCGTAATCGATTCGCAATTCTGACACTCCACCTCCGACCGAGGAACAGTCCCCCAATAAGCCTCTCTCGACCCGATCAATTCGTTCAATCACGATACCTTCCGTTGCGGGATCAAGCGTGTTAAGCCATTCAGTGAACGGCTCTCGTCCATCATCGGCTTGGCATACGACAACTTCACGGGGGAAAGCTTCCAATGGCGCAACGCGGCTATTTATGTGACGTAAAAATCACAGCAAGGATAGCACACGCCCTCATCTCTCTCAGACTGACGCCCTATTATGCTATAAAGACGGAAGCGGAAGCGGAGGGAGTCGAACCCTCAAAACCCTGCTAGGGAGTTCGCGGTTTATAAGACCGCTGGGCTTGGCCGATGCCCAACGCTTCCGTGTGACTTTTATATCACACATATGCGTAAGTTAGCTGCCCGCAACAGATACGGCTCCCCGCCGGGAGCCGCTGTTGCAAAAATTTATGTTGGCCTGTTACTGCAATTCCAGCCCGCCTAAGTTGGTATCTCCTTGTAAAAGTTATACTTACCCGATTTACCGATCATCTGGCCCTTGCTTCGCAAACCTCTCCACCCGCGCAGAGGAGACCCGCCGAGGATCGTGCGCATCCTCAAACTCCCGCCTCACCTCACGAAATCCCTTGCGAGCACGAAACGGCTTCGGCCTGCATGCCATCGTTCTTGCTTTTTGAATTGATTAGATCTTCGTCACCCACGTCCCGCCGGCACAGAACGACGCATGACCGTCCTGCGAGAAAACCCACGCGCCCTTCGTAGAACAGGAACCAGAAGGAGCGGCGGAGGGGCCGTAGTACAACGGTGAAGTAACCGACGAACCGAATGCAGCATCGCCCGTATGCTTAAGGCTCCACGCCGCCCCTTTACCGAGAGCAACATCCGTAACAGGAGTATTGCCAAAGAGGTCATCTGACGTATTGGAGTTCCAGATGAAGTGAGCATTCTTCTCGTCAATCAGCCCACAGACACCGGGTAATCCAGCTCCGTTCCCCGTCCCCCAGCAGCCGAGTGTCGTTGAATTCACGCCAGGTGCAATCAAATTGATCGCGATCCCTTGATCATTGCCTGTGGTCTTCAAGTTAAGTTGGGCAACACCATCGGTTACAACATTGACCGTCCCCGCATTAACCGCTCCACTAAACGTCCCATTCTTGGACGCCATGTTTATAAACGACATGGCTCTCCCCTTCGGATCGTATATTTGCGCAGGCACACCGGGGCCTTCAGAACCCTCTTCATTTAACCCTGGCATCGAGAAAACCGTAAAGGGCGCTCCATTCCCTTGCGCCGTGTGCTCCACGTTTATCACGGATGGATATTCGTCAATGGGATCACCATCCGCAAATGGGCCACTTTGGATGCGTATAAATTCACCAAAGGGCCCAATGAGGTTCATAGCATTAGGAAGCATGATCGGACTGGCAGTTCCTGCATTGTGATACATCGACAGGGGATTAGTATTTTCGAGTACAAACGGTAAGTATCCTCTGTCAATTCCGGTACCTTCGGCCTGGAGAAGCATCAGGTCAGGTCTTAAATTTCCATTACTCGGGGTATATTGGTGATCCGTAAACCAGAAGGCATGACCTCCGCCAAATGGATAATGAGGATTTTCTACAACGTCTCCCACAGCCCAATTCACTGAATTGGGTTCCAGTGTGGGGTCAGCGCCAATTGAGTTATTCCTGACAACCTCTGCTCCAGGGAAGAGATGAAACCCGGTACCGTATCCAGATAGCCCATATTGATGGGCTTGACCACCAAGAAGATTGGTACCGCCAATCAAGTCGGAGCCCGTCAAAGAGCCATAGGCATAATCCGACGTTCGCATCTTTGTGTAGACGAGGGAGTCGTCAAAACTGACATACTGTCCGCAGACGCCACCTTGAAAAATCGCAGATCCGGCACGGTTAGGGTTTCGCCTGCTGATGGTAATGTCCTGTGACGTGCCCGAAGGCTTTGAGACCGCGGTGATCGGCACTTGTTCCGGGTAATACACTCCCGCAACGCATACCGTTCCTCCTTCCGTGAATGCAGGCGTAGACGAGCCAATCGGCTGCAGGGTAACGGTCAAAGTTATAGGAACATTGATATCCGCAGACTGCCCTGTAGGAGGAATATTCGACTTTGTAATACCCCACGCCTTCGTCAGTGGCAGCTTTGCATTGGTGGGATAATCCTGCAAAACGGTCCCAGGAACGGTCTTCGATCTCCCCGTCAAACTCCCAGACACCGCACCTCGAGTGATATCAAGCAGAAAAGCTCCATCGGTGGTCCAGTTATTTCCCGAAGTAAACCTAAGTGCAGGCGTATAACTTCCGGCCGCGATGGAGGCAACCGTTCCGTGAAAGTAATTTTGATTCTCTCCACCCTGTGATGTGATTTGGGTATGACCTTCATCCGATTGCGCAGTAACGCCTTGGTCTCCGAAATTGTAAAGATAGATGCCAGCATCATCGCCGACGGCATGTTTGTTACTGCCGCTTGTTTTCAAGAAAGTTTGAGATATCCCGCGCGTAGCAACCAGCAATGTTTCGTTTTCCACCCCTAGCTGACGCCAAAGCCCGCTGTTTCCAAGGCTCAGACCGCCACCGTAGGCCGTGAAGCTGTTCGTGAAAAGGTCTTGCCGTTGAACGACAGAGCTATTGGGCTTTGAAGCCGTAGCATTGAATGCCGATGCTCCTCCAATCACCGAAACAAACGTTCCGACCTTCGAAGTCGACCCTCCGGCTGCCGTATTGTCTCCCGCCAGCACCGCGCCCGCCCCTCCTTCAAGAGCGACATCGCTGATTGTCGTCGTCGTCATTCCTGTCGCGCTCATCGTTATATCGTAGTGATTGGCCGTAGAGGCATAAAAGCTGATGAGCGCGTTCGACTGTGCCGTGAAGGGATTACTCAGGGGCGTACCAGAAGAGTTGGAGTAAAGCGTAGCCGGCATGGTCGTACCGGTGAGGTAGACATGCACCATACAGCCAGGAAAGGCTGATATCTGTTGGTTGCTTGAAGATACTCCCGATACGACAGCTCCCGTAGCACCCTGCGTGCAGACGCCGTGATACGCAGCCGTCTGACCGTAGCAAATAGATGCTGAACACATCGTCATAAAGAGCAATATCTTCTTCATCACTCACCTTCCCCGTTGAGTGAAATCCGTAGGGCACAAACCCCTAATCCTGATTCCCCTCCCCTGTTGCTTGCTCCTTTATAAACCTCTCAACCCGAGCACGTGACAGCCTTTGTGGATCGTGCGCATCCTCAAACTCCCGCCTCACCTCACGAAACCCCTTCCGCGCACGAAACGGCTTCGGCCTGGACACCGGCTTAGGCTCTTCCACTGCGGCTACCTCAATCGGCACAGCTTCATCCCCCCGCCCCGGCCAAAGCACAAGCAGCACTGCATGAACAACCACCCCCACGCCCAGCAATAGATCGACCATCTATATATCCCCCCATCACTCCCAGGCTCACCACAGCAGCCGTCGCGAAACGTAGCGAACCTCAGCGCCCGTTGCGTCAAAGCTCTTCCCTCTCCCCGCCCTATCTTCCAACCCTGAACCCAACACCCTTCTTACGATTCCTCTTCTGAAAATCCAGATGAGCGAGATGCTTCGCCGTCATATCCTGAATCGGCGCCAGCGTCTCCCGCAGTCTCACTTCATAAGGTTTGGCACTCGGCCCCAGCATGGAAAACAACCCATACCGCACCTCATCCGCGATATCGTCCGAGACCTTATTGGTCTTCAACACGTCTTCGAGTTTTTTGTCGTCATAGATCAGCGAAGGAATCGCCGTTAGCGCCCCCTCGCATCGATCCGAGCAGAACCACCTGTCCTGTTCGATGAGCGTATGGATAAACCTCCACCCATTCACACGATCGTTGCGAGCCTCCTCCGGCTGCGGCAACCCATGATCCCGAAATATCTTGCGAAAGGTATCCGCCACAGCATTGCGCTGCCCAAAAGTTTCAGGCGACATAAAAAATCGCGAAAGCTCCCGCTTATCGTCCTCATCGCATCGGTCCACAAAGTCCTGCGCCAGTAACATCTCCGGACGCCCCGCCACAACATGCTCGCGATACGTAATCACCACCTCGCGAGCCTCGTCCCAGCTACGCCCCAGATACTTCCGCGCATCCTCCGGAGAAACCAGCCCCGAAGCATGCCAGTGGATCGACGCCGCATGCTGATAGCCCCAATCGCACGAGGCCCACCGCGTCCACCACGGCTGAATCAGTTGTCCCACCTGCGCAGCCTTCAACTCCCGCTGCACGCGAATGAAGTTCGGATAGTACTGTCCCTCGAACGTGTTCCAGTCGCCAAAAAGATGAGCCTTGCGCTCCTTCTCCGGCAATTGGTTCAACTTAGCGCCGTAGTTAGAGTGCGCAATAAAACACTGGAACCGTTCCTCGTCTGTCCAAACCTGGTAATACTCATCATCGGAGATGTCCTGCTCTTGCAGATAAGGCCGCACCCACTCGATGTTGTCCCAACCCTGAGCCTGCACAAAGGCAACTGAGTCAGGCTCTTCATGCTCGAGAAATCGTCCCTCTTTAAATTTCCTCTTGATGTAATCATGTCCCCGGCTGCCGGGATTGCAGGTATACAGCATCTTCGGAGTAATCCCAGAAGGCCCTGTCCAACGCAGCGCCGTAGGCAGAAAGACCAGCTCTTCCTCGTTGAAGTGCGTAGCCTCTTCCACAAAGATGTCCGCATACTCCGGCCCCTGCGCGATCTTCCGGATATCATCCATCGTGTCGGCCGACGCAAAGTATAGACGTGAGCCATTCGGAAAAGTAATGTGCTTCTTGTCGCCGCCAACATACCAGTCAGCCATAAAAGGGTACTCGCGAAACAAGGGCTCTAAGTGGTTTCGATAGAGCTGTCCCCACACCCGCATAAGAAAAAGGCCATTGGTCTGGCCATACTTGAGCCGGCGCATAAGCATAATCTTCCGCGCCCCAGCCGACTTGCCACCCCCACGCGCTCCGCCATAACCAATCTCAGTGGCACGCGAATTCTCCACTAGCCCAAAGACTTCCAGTTGCTTAGGCTGCAACCCAAGACCGCATTCGATCCCCGTCAATGGATTCCTCCTGAACTTAAACCCGTCTGGAAACCGGCGGGGACGAGGTCTTTGTTGCTGTATCTGTCACTGTCGATGCCTATCATGGCAGCCATTGCGGTTGACGTTGCTTTTCTTTTGCAGGCCGGGGTCCTCAGAGAGCGTTCTTTGCTCTCTGGGGTGGAAGCGAATCTGCTTTTGCTTTTCTGGTTTGTCATTCCCGTAGGGAATCTGCTGTTGCTTGTTTTTCGCCGTCATCCTGAGCCAAAGGCGAAGGACCCCCTGATGCAGAGCGCGATGCAGATGCTTGTGGCGCGCTTTGCGTCAAAGGACCCCCGCATTAAGTGGCGGCACAGATGCACCAGCGGCAACACAAATGCCGGGTCGCTACGACCTCTCAGGATGACGACGAAAAACAGACACCAACAAAACCTCTTACACCTTCAAAACACCCACCCCAGGACTCGAAGCCGCAGTCTCCACTGCTTTCAGCCTGATAATCTCGCCTTTAGCATCCCGGAGCTGGCCCCCACCCACCGCCACAATATTCACGCGCATCTCCGGCACCTCGCGCTCCTCTGCCGCATCAACGCTCATGATCTTGCACGCATGCTGGATATACTTCAGCCGCGTCTCGAAGTCCGCCACCAACTCCAGCGTCGCCGGCTTACCCTGACCACCGGACACCGACTGCACCTTCGTCGCATCCAGTCCTTCACCCATCTTCTCCGCCAGCCGACTCAGGGTAACTCCCGCATCCATCAGTGCCCGCAGAATCAACGCCTGTGTAATCGGCCCTTCGATACGGTTCTTTGCATCCTCCGCCTGGCTTACAGAGAACCCAGCATCCAACGCAGCCCGTCTCCTCGTCTTCCCATCCATCAGACCCTCCACATACCGCTCACGTCGACTTTTACAGGATTCTCCAGAAGGTCTCTGAGTCAACGCCTTACGAACTAACTCCTGACTCAACAGACCCTCAATACGGTTCTTCGGATTACTCGCGTGGCTCTTGGAAAACCCCGCATCCAGCGCAGCCTGCGTTCTGGACTTGCCTAGCATCAGCCCTTCTACATAGAGCTCATGCTGACTCTTATGCCCCGGCCTCTCGGCCTTCAGATCTGTCTTATCCATCACGCAAACCCCGCCCGCAACTGCCGAGTCTTGATCCGCAAACTCCCACCACCCGGTAGAAAGCTGCGATTCACACTCTGCCAGGTGTGCTGCAGAACATAACGCACCTGCTTGGGCCCCACCCACTCCGCAACCGGCTCAGAGGCCTTGCCATTGCGCTGCATATAGATCGGTGCGGTCATGCCGAAGGCTTCATCAGCGCTTACATGTTTGTGTTGATGGCAATAGACCGGACGTCCCGCCCGAAGCTCTTCCGCCTCTCCATCCGAAAGGATGCAAACACGACTCGAAGTAGCCATTTAACTTCTCCTTGGGGTTAGTTCTCGGTTGTCAGTTCTCAGCTCTCAAATTCTTCTGACAACTGAGAACTGATAACTACAACCGTGGAATGAGAGGGGAGCTAACAGAAGACAGCTATCCGTACCGCAACCCACTGGATTCTTCCACCGGGACTCCATCGCAAATCAGGAGCTCTAACTCGCCGTACAAGGCCCAGCGAGACGGGCACATCAGGTTGTAAGTACCGCTCGAAAACTACTATGTCACGCTGCCTGCAATAGACCAAGCGAATACCAGTTAGAAATCTCCAGCAAGCCCGCAACAATTACCCGGCAACTCGAAACGTCTTTGCCTTTGCTTTTCTTGTTGTCATTCCCGCAGGCCGGGGTCCCCAGAGAGCGTTCTTTGCTCTCTGGGGTGGAAGCGAATCTGCTTTTGTCGTTGTTTCTGCCGTTGCCCTTCAGGAGTAGCAGCGGCCTTTAGGCCGCGGAAAACAAGCCCCAACCCAAAAGGGCTTTAGCCCTGGGCCTCTCGCCTATGCCAGCGAAAAACCCATGGCTAAAGCCACATCATGCTGCGGATTCTCAGCGAATCATATTGTCTCTGGAAATTTGAGACGAAAACTCCTCTGCCGTGATCGCCCAACGTTGATGATCGCGCCACGCTCCATCAATGAAGAGATACCGCGGAGAAAAACCTTCAAGACGAAACCCGATTCTCTGAACAAGAGCAATGGACGGATGGTTTTCCGGTTGGACATTTGCTTCAACGCGATGAAGTTTGATCTCAGTAAAAACAATAGAGAGAACAGCAAAGAGAGCTTCCGTCATAAGCCCACGGCCGGTCTTACCAGCCATCGCGTAGTACCCAAGATAGGCGTTATGAAAGGCTCCCCGAACGATCTCGTTGAGATTGACGATACCGACGATGGAGTTGTCGTTCTGTTCGCGAACGACGAAGCCAAGATGAGTAGGACTTGCAAGCCTTTGCATCCAGGCGTCAAAGCCTTGATGGTCTGTAAAGGACTTAACCCACGGAAGATGCAAAGACTGGCTGCACAGGTTTGCGCGGATAAGCTCTTCAGCGTCGGCCTCAGAGGCCGGAGCCACAGAGACACGCGAGATGTTTTCGTCGATCATGGCCATCGTCTTTTGTCATAGGAGGAAAAGCGACCTACGCACCGGGGTTTTCCTCAATCGAACGAATGACCTTAGCGGGCACACCCCCAACCAGGCAGTTCGGAGGAACATCCTTCGTGACAACCGCTCCGGCCGCGACCACTGAATTTTCGCCCACAGTAACGCCGCCAAGAATGGTGACGCCTGTTGCAATCCAAACGTTCTTCTCAATCACAATTGGCTTTGATTCAACATAGGCGCGTCGCTGGGACGGTTCCAGCGGGTGACCCGCGGTGATAATGTTCACGTTTGGTCCGATCATCACTAAATCGCCAATGTCGACACCGCCCATGTCATAGATAGTGCAGCACTGGTTGATGAATACTTTACGTCCAACCCTGATATTAAGACCGCCTGATGTGTAGAAAGGTGGAATGAGCTTAAACGTCTCATCAACTTTTTGGCCGGTTAGCTCGCTGAATATTTCCTGCACGCGTGCAGCATCGTCAAATGAAAGCTTGTTCAGCTCTGCCGTCAACTTCATAGCTCGCGCGTAGGCATTAGCCTCCGCGTCCCATTCCGGGCTGCGGATTTGCACTCGTTTGGCAGCGAACGGCCTATCGGTATCCATGTAGCTTTTCTCCCAATCCCAGTGGAGAAATCTAACACAGGAGTCCCTTCGGAAATTCCAACCTATCGAAGCCGCAGATCTAGTTCTCCAAAGATCGTGCGGTCGACACCTAAAGCTTGTTAGTTCGGAGCGAGCCGGTGATGAGTATGTCGACGAGACGGCGGGCGCTTTGCTCCCAGCCCGGTAGGGCCGTGGTATGGAAGACGCCGATGAGCGCGCGCACGAAGTCGTTAGGGTCGGTATCAGCGCGCAGTTCCCCGCTAGCGATGGCGCGTTCCACCAGGGTAATAAAAGCAGTGTGAATGAGACTGCGCGCTCCTTCCATCAGCCGCATTGAACCGCCCGCTACAGTGTCCATCGCAGGGATGATGAGCTTTTTGCCGACCACATGGTCGATGAACAGGAGCATCCACGCGCGGAGGGCGTCAAGCGAAGACATCGTCGCGGAGAAGCGCTGTTCGGCTGCTGCAAGCTTTTCAACTTCGCTCCGGTAGACGGCTTCGATCAGAGCATCGCGAGTTGGAAAGTGGCGATAGAGCGTGCCGGCGCCGACGCCGGATCGGCGTGCAATGTCGTCGAGGCTCGCCGCTGCCCCATCGCGAGTGAAGACCTCCTTGGCGACCTCAAGGATACGCCCACGGTTGCGCTCCGCATCGGCGCGGGGTTTGCGTTCAGGCGGAGGTGGCGGAAGCTTCTTTTTCGGCATACGAAGAACAGGTGGAAAATTTTCTGCAACCGGAGACAGCCTCCGGTTATCTATCTATTCGGAGACTGCCTCCGTTTTATTCCGCGGAGACGCAAATGTCAATGAACGCGATCGTCACGGGGTCGCGTCGCAACCGCAGCAGGAGGATGAAAATGCGTGTATTTGTAACAGGATCAACGGGTTTTATCGGAACAGAACTGGTGAAGGAGCTGATTGCAGCAGGCCACCAGGTGCGCGGGCTTACGCGCAGTGATGCCGGCGTAGAACAACTGAAGGCGGTGGGCGCGGAGGTCCTTCGCGGCAACCTGGAGGACCTCGACGGTCTGCGCCGCGGCGCGACAGGGATGGATGTGGTCGTGAATCTAGCGTTCAACCATGACTTCTCGAAGTTTGAGCAGAACGCAGCGGACGAGATCAGCGCGATTGAGGCGCTGGGATCGGTGATGGAGCCGGGCAAGCTGCTGGTGGTGACCTCGGGGGTTGGATTAGCGAGCGGCAAGCCGGGCCACTTGCGCACGGAGACTGATCCTCCATTGGTTTTGCCGTCTATTCCCCGGAGACCCGAGGCAGCAGCGCGCTCTGTAGCGGAGAAAGGTGTGCACGTGGCGATTGTTCGCCTGCCCCAGGTGCATGACACGCGCAAGCAGGGTCTGGTGCAGTGGCTGTTGCAAGCGGCACGTGAGAAGAGTGTGTCGGCCTATATTGGCGAGGGTGCAAACCGCTGGGCTGCAGCTCCGCTAATGGACGTCGCGCACCTGTACCGGCTGGCCGTAGAGAAGACCGGACAAGGCGTGACAACCTACAACGCAGTGCAGGAAGAAGGTGTATCGATACGCAAGATCGCAGAGACCCTCGGCAAAGGACTGAAGGTGCCTATCGTTTCCCTTACCCCCGAGAAGGCTGGCGAGCACTTTGGATGGATGGCGCACTTTGTAGCGTTGGATATGCCGGCCTCCAGTGAGTGGACGCGTAAGGCATTGGGCTGGGAGCCCACTGGACCCGGGCTGATTGAAGACCTCACGAACATGAACTATTTCTAACCAGGCTTTGGGTGCCCACCCATAACGATAAGGCCGTCATGAATGGGTACCCAGCCTTTGTTGTTGTTGTCTTTGCACTTGCTGTTGCCTTTCTGGCTTGTCATTCCCGCAGGGAATCTGCTTCTGCTTCTGCTTCTGCCTTTGCTTTTGCCTTTGCTTTTCTGGTTGTCATTCCGAGCGCAGCGAGCGAACCTGCTTCCTCCCGTTCTTCGGTCGCGTCACCCAGAAGATCGTGTGCAACAACCAAGGCGAATAGCCCACACGCAACCGATCCGATGCAGCTTCGATCTACACCCGCCGCGAGGCTTCAATACCTCTGAGGATGAGATCGATCCCGGCTAGAAAATCCTTACGATCGTCATGATCGCGTAACTGTCCGGCCATGCTGCGTGTGAACGGATACTCCTCCGGATCGAGCTGAGACCAGGCAGTCGCCAACGCCTCCAGAAAGTCGGACCTATCGAGGCTTCGTGTCCGAGCGAGCTGCCCGTTGGCCGCATTCCGCCCACCAACGCCAAGGATGTAGTCCAGCAACGCAGACACTGTTGCCCGCTCTTCTTTCGCCGGCACACCAAGAGCGCGAACCTGCTGGCCTAGTCGTTCGAGGATACGCACAATGGGCAACTCCCCAGGAGCCTGTGTAAGCGCCGAGCCAACCCACGGATGCTCGTCGATCGCATCAAACATACCCAGCGCGAGGGCCCGAATCGTTGCCTTCGGCTTCGCGCCGGCCACGAGCGCCTCCATCGTGCGCGCCACGATAGCGTCGCAGGCCGCGGTCAACAGATCGCTCTTGTCGGCGATGTGCCAATAGATAGCACCAGGACCGGTCGCGAGCCGCTCGGACAGCGCGCGGAACGTCAGACCACCTTCCCCGCTACTATCCAAAAGCTCAATCGACGCCTCAATGATGTGCTCCCGTGAGAGCGATTCTTCCCGTCGCTGACTGGCACGCGCTTTTTTGGCCATGCTCTATCTTGACACATATGGAACGTCATTCCACAATAATGGAATGACGTTCCATTCCTCTCAATGGAGTTCCCTGCAACGATCCCCGACCATGAAGGCGTCAGGATGAATACTCCAGCCACACACGATGTCATTATTTCCGGCGCAGGGCCTGTAGGCTTATTTCTTGCCTGTGAACTGGCCTTGGCCAAATGTTCCGTCCTCATCCTGGAAAAGGCGCAGAATCCGCACTCGTCCTTGAAGCAACTTCCGTTCGGAATGCGGGGACTCTCGACACCCACGATCGAAGCGCTGTACCGTCGCGGCTTGCTAAAAGAACTTGAGATCCACAAACGCCTTAAAACCTCAACTCCCGTACAGGCGCCACGGCGTCAGGGAGGACACTTCGCCGGCATCCCCTTTCTTGACAGCAATATTGACACCTCACAGTGGAGCTATCGCCTGCCAAGCTCGACCGATACTAGTTTGATCTCTGAAATGGCGGAGCTTGAATCTGTGTTGGCTCGTCGCGCAGAAGCTCTGGGTGTCGCGATCAAACGCGGCCTTGCCATTACCGGCTTTCATCAAACCGAGGACGGAGTAACGGTTCAGTCCGGCGGCCAATCTTTTCAAGCGAAGTGGCTCGTGGGCTGCGACGGAAGCCGTAGTGTTGTTCGCAAGGTCGGTGGTTTTGAATTCGCCGGCACGGAGCCAGAATTTACCGGCTACTCTGCTCAGATTGACATTGCCGATCCGGAGAAACTCAGTCCAGGCCGCAACCTGACATCAACTGGCCTGTACTTCCAATCGCAGCCCGGTTATCTGGTGATGGTGGAGTTTGATGGCGGGGCCGCTCATCGTGCAGAACCACCCACGCTGGAACATATTCAAGGAGCGCTACGCCGCGTCTCGAACACCGACGTTACGATCAGCGCCTTGCATGCCGTAACCACCTGGACTGACCGGGCCCGGCAAGCCACAACCTATCGTAACGGGCGGGTATTTTTAGCCGGCGATGCCGCGCACATTCACGCGCCGCTGGGAGGCCAGGGATTAAACCTTGGTCTGGGCGATGCGACGAACCTGGGCTGGAAGCTCGCCGCAACCCTCCAAAAGAGAGCGCCGGAAGGCTTGTTGGACAGTTATCAAACGGAACGACACCCCTTGGGCGTTCAGGTTCTGGATTGGTCACGAGCCCAGGTTGCCATCATGAACCCAAGCCCACAGGCCCGCGCGCTGAATGCAATCATCCGCGACCTCATGAACACATGCGATGGTGCTACTTATATGGCAGCAAGGGTGTGGGGCGTCTTCACTCACTACGATCTTGGGGGCAATCACCCTCTCATTGGCCACAGCGTTCCCAACTTTGAGTTTGAAGACGGTGCAACCATCGGCGAACTCATGCACGATGGCCACGCGATACTGCTTGATTTCGAAGGGAACGCTTCCCTCAAAACTTTGGCGAGTGAATATGGCGGCCGAATCAAATACGTTTCAGGCCGCGCGAAAGAACAGTTCGGCTTAAGCTCTGCACTCATACGGCCTGATGGGTTTATCGCCTGGGCCTCTGACGGCACTCCGGACGGCAGCGAGTTCCAAAACGCTGCCGCACGCTGGTTGATGAAGGAGTCAGTATGAACACTCCAGTCACGATCATCGGCGCCGGGCTCGGCGGCCTCACGCTTGCACGCGTCCTACACGTCCACGGCATTGCCGCAACGGTCTACGAAGCCGAGGCCTCGGCGAACGCGCGCACGCAGGGCGGCATGCTCGACATCCACGAATACAACGGGCAGCTCGCCCTCAAGGCAGCGGGGCTATTCGATAAGTTCCTCGAGATCATCCACCCTGGCGGTCAGGCATCACGCATACTCGACAAGCACGGTAACATCCTGCACGACGATCCCGACGACGGCACCGGCGGTCGTCCCGAGGTGCCTCGCGGAGAGCTCCGTCGAATTCTCCTTGAATCACTTCCTGCCAACACAGTCCGCTGGGGACACAAACTCACAGCCGCATCCCCACTAGGAGACGGACGGCACATACTGACCTTTGCTAACGGCTCTACAACGACCACCGATCTCCTCGTAGGTGCCGCCGGCGCCTGGTCAAAAGTTCGCCCCCTTCTCTCCGACGCGAAGCCAACCTATATCGGCACGTCCTTCATCGAGACATACCTGTTTGATTGCGACACTCGTCACAAGCCAAGCGCAGAAGCCGTCGGTGGTGGCGCGATGTTTGCGCCGTCGCCAGGAAAAGGCATCTTCGCGCACCGCGAGCCCAATGGCATACTGCACACGTACATTCAGATGAACAAGCCAAAAGAATGGATAAACAGCATCCGCTTCATCGACCCTGCAACAGCCTTGGCCCGCGTCGCCGAGGAGTTCGACGGCTGGGCTCCAGCGCTGACAGCGCTCATCACCGACGGTGAGACTGCCCCTGTGCTCCGCCCTATCTATTCACTCCCGATCGAGCACAGATGGGATCGCATACCCGGGGTAACACTGCTCGGCGATGCAGCACACCTGATGGCGCCGTCTGGAGAAGGAGCCAACCTCGCCATGTTCGACGGCGCTGAACTCGCAAAGGCCATCGCCGCCAACCCCGGTAACGTTGAAGCCGCACTCCTCGCGTATGAAACGGACCTCTTTCCCCGCAGCGCCTCCGAGGCTGCGGACGCGGAAGAGATCCTCAACGTATGTATCGGCCCAAACGCCCCCCAAAGCCTGGTTGATTTCTTCACAACCCCCCAGCCCATCAAGTAACCACCCTGCACACCAGCAAATCGTGACGGATTTTTTTTGTCATTCCCGCAGGGAATCTGCTTTTGCTTTTGCTTTGTCGTTGCTGTTGCTCTTGGGAGTAGCAGCGGCCTTTAGGCCGCGGAAACAAGATCCAACCAGACCGGGCTTTAGCCCTGGGCCTTTTGCTCATGCCGGCGAAAAACCAAACCTAAAGCAATATCCGAAAGGCCCACCCAAGCCATTCCCTTTTCGCATCATCACAAAATCGTCATCCTGAGCGCAGTCGAAGGACCCCGAAGAGCTTTGCTGCACCGATACCTTCCACACCATTTCAACCCGTATGACTGCACCCGGTGGGCAGCCATACGTACCCTACATCATCTGGGCACCCAGCTACTGAACTCTAGGCTCGCTTTTCCCGGCTACCCAATAGCTGCTTCTTGCCGACACCTGTAGTTCTGGGTAATTCCTCAAGGTCACCTGGATAGTATGCAGCCCAGGCGCTGGCGAGCGAGGAGTAAAGCTGAGCATGTAGCGATTCGAAAGCTGGTTGGAGATCGTGAACAATCCGCTTTCCAGACTCTTTTCATCCTCAAACCGCATAGATTCCCCACCGGTAAGTCTCGCAACAGCTTCCGCGGTGTTGCGCCGCAAGCCATTCACTCCGAGACGTGCCCCAAGAACGATCAGAGGAGTAAAGCTCACGCAACTGCCTTGTCGTGGATTGCCACCCACGGCTTGAGCTCCATGCTGATCGCACGAACTCGTCCCAGTTGGAGGCGCCTTGTTAGCCATCGCCGCACCCGCCACTGCCTTGTCCGTAGAGAACGTCATGCTATAGATCGCAGTGTTGCTTTCACTCACATCACGCAGCGCCTCAGCGATTCCAGTCACACTTCCATGATCCACCGCTTCGCTGATGAGCAGGATAGCCCGGCGGAACGTTGGAGGCTCTCTCTGCAGTAGCCTGAGAGAAAAGGCAAGACCATCCAGAATCGCTGCGCCTTGATCACCCGTTCGGAGGCTCTGCATGTTGGTGCCGATCTGGTTCAGGTCCTGCGTGAAGTCCTGAACCAGATGAGGCTTGCTATCGAAGCTGACCACGGCAACATGGTGGGGAACGTCGCCGATCATTGTCTCCAGCATGGTCTCCACGCGGCGAAGATCAGGAAGATGTTGACTGGCCACGCCACCCGTCTGCACAGCGACAACAAGACTAAGAGGCTGCTCACTCGAATCCTCGTCCAGAATCGCCCTTTGTTCCACCCCGTTGTCTTCAATCTTGAAATCCTGAGCGTTCAAGGCGTAAACGACTTCACCCGTCTTATTCGTAACCAGGGTTGGAACCAACACCAGATTCGACTGCACCGGGAGCACAGGCGTACTGCTTTGCTCTACCGGTGAAGCGGCGCCCTGCGCATGCCCTAATGTGTTGGCGAATAGAGTCGCGCAAGCAAGCGCGAATTGAGGACTGGTTAGGCGCCCAACATTCATGAACACTAGACTATTCCGAAGAAGCGTCGCTGCCCATGGCGCTAGCGCATAGTGACATTTCTATCCGACGCCAACACGATTTCCATGCAAATTTCGGGACACCTCTTAGCATCTCCCGAATCATCGCTCCGATAGAAGTCCCTTGATATTTGTTTCAACATTGTCCTTGTCTATAACAACACCCACATAGGCCACCGCTACTTTGCCCGACTTGTCGATCAGATAGGTGGCCGGATACGCATTCAAGGCATAGGCTTTGGAGATCGCATCGTCACCCATGGCTATGGGGTAATTGATCCCTTTCTTGGCCATGAACGGCCTCACCCTGCCCCATGCCTCGTTAGCATCCTTCAGCCCTTCATAGGAGATATCCATCGCGACGCCAACAGCAGTAAACCCCTTATCCTTGTAAGCCTTCTCCAGCTCTATGAACGATGGGATCTCCAGCACGCAGCCCCCGCAATCCGTAGCCCAAAAGTTAAGCAGAAGCACCTTGCCCCGGTAGTCGGAGACGCGCATCTTCCTGCCGTCCTGACTCACAAGTTCAAAAGCTGGCGCAGCCTTCCGGCTTGCAGGCGGTATAAGCGAAGCGTGTTTATCCTGCTGACCATACAGAGCAGGCACAACCGACATGCTTACGAGCGCTAGACCGCAAACAACAAGCCTCAGTCCTACTCTGAAAAACTTAGTTGTAATCATGCTTGGAGCTTTTCTCCGCATACTTCCCTCCATGTCCCATCGACAGTTCGCCCCATAACCTCTACAATGTAACACTAATGATCGGTGAATTCGAATACCTGTTGATCGCAGCGACTCACCGCCTCGGCGAAGACGCCTATGGCGCGTCCATTCGTCGTGAAGTCGAGGAAGCAACGGAGAGACCCTGCTCGATCGGCTCACTCTACACAACACTGGATCGCCTGGAAGCGAAAGGCCTGGTAAGAACATGGATGGGCGAGGCAACGGCACAGCGCGGCGGCCGCGCAAAGCGTATGGTCTCGGTGACGGCCAAGGGAATCGAATCAGCCTCCGCCTTCTATCGCGCTATATCGAGAGTCAGCCGAGACATTTCCTGGGAGGCGCAATGCCCATAATGAATTCCCTGCTGCGGAGTTTGCTGGGAGCACTCGACAGCGATGAGAGAGAAGTCGTCGCCGGAGACTTGCTGGAAGCGCACGAGTCTCCGAGCGCATCGGTGTTGCAGGTTCTTAGCCTGGTCGTCAGGAGACAACTTATTCAATGGGCTGGGTGGCAACCTTGGCTTGTCCTCACCACCGCCGCATTCCCATTGGCTGTCGTGCTCGCTCAGACCGCCAGATACTTCGCAGGTTGGAGTGCGGTTTATAGCTGGATGTTGATCAACAATACGGATGCGGTTCTGTTGAGGAATCCTGGCTTCTGGTATGGAGCGCGCGAGTACAGCTGGGAGGCAGCAAAATTTGCCTTCGTACTCTTCTGCTGCTCATGGGCCTGCGGGCGATTGATCGCACAGCTATCCCGCAAGGCACGCCTTTCGATGGCAATCCTGTTTGTGGTCACGTCTCTCTTCGTGAACATTGTTGGCATCCCCTCCCATGTACCGGCACCTCTTTTCCATACAAAGGACAAATACTTTCCCAACGGGCCCGTCTTCTCCCACGTCTTCTATCGCGTTTGGTTTCCGCTGATCGTCTATGCGATCACCGTGCTTCTCCCCTTCATCTTGGGAATCCTCCAGACAAAGTCACGTGTCCGCCAATCCAGGACACTCAGCATCTTCTTTCGTTGTTCTATAGCCCTCGTTCTTCTTGGTCTGATCGAGCAACAGTGGCTGCTGATGGAGCTGTGGAGCTGGCAAATCATACCGATCCCTCTGGTGCACCTTCCAAATCTATTGCCATTCGCATCGATAGGACCAGCTTGTCTTCTACTCATCGAACTTGGAAAACGTTCAGCATTGCGCAGCAGGACATACGCGCCCTGAGGACACACACACAAGCCGCAGACTGCCACGATCTCCAGCCCCAAAGGGGCGGTATATCCCAGCCTGGGGCGCAAGCCCCAGGTAACGGACCTAACAAGGAATCAAGGGCTGAAAGCCCGATATATCTCGTCTGCACTGGCGATATATACGTCGGGCTTACAGCCCTTGATTCCTTGTGGACCTCGCACCTGCGGTTTAGACGAAAAGCGTAATTATCTGTACCATCGCCTCTGTTAGCCCGTCTGGCAGAAAGCGGAACGCAGAACATGAACAACAACGAAAAACGAACCAGATTAGCCGCCGCACCGTACTGAAGGGAGTAGCGCTCGTTGCCACAGCCGCCGCCTTCGGTCGCGTGGGATGGGCCTCCGACAAGGGGCAAGCTTCTATACCGCAGGTGCGGCTCGGCAACGGTGTGATGATGCCAGTCCTTGGCTTTGGAACCTACGGTCTACGCGGTGATGTGTGCATGGAGAGCGTCGCAGACGCCATCACAGCTGGCTATCGTCTGATCGACACGGCCAAGGTCTATCAAAATGAAGAGGCTGTGGGCGCTGGGATCAAGAAGAGCGGAATCGACCGCAAGTCTCTCTTTGTGACATCGAAGATTTGGGTGGAAGATGCCGGGTACGAACCGGCAAAGCGCGCCTTTCAAACGACTCTCGACAAGCTTCAGCTCGAATACCTCGATCTTTATCTCATCCATCGCCCGCGTGGAGATGTGAACGGATCGTGGCGGGCCATGGAAGAGCTCAACACCGCCGGAAAAATCAAGGCAATTGGCCTGAGCAACTTCGACCAGACACAGCTCTCCAGCCTGACCGCTGGAGCGAAGACAAAGCCTGCCATTAATCAGTTGGAAACACACCCCTTCCTTCAAGAGACGGGAGAACTTGAGTCGTTGCGTACTGCTGGTGTGCAGATGGAAGCATGGGCTCCCTTCGCAGAAGGACGCAACGGACTCTTCACGAACCCAGTGTTAGAGCAGATTGGCAAAAAGCATGGCAAAACTGTCGCGCAGACTGTTCTACGCTGGCACCACCAGCGCGGGGTCATCGCGATCCCTCGTTCGTCGAACCCGGAACATCGCCGCGAAAACCTGGCCATCTTCGATTTCAAGTTGGACGCTGACGATATGCATAAGATCTCAGCCCTGGACGAGAATCGATCTCAGTTCCCCGAGTGGACCTAACTGATCCTCATCCATAGCGTGAGCCAAGCGTGTGGCCACACGCACCCTACATCACCCACACGCACCCTACATCATTAGAGGACGTGCATAAAATTCGCAGAGTGGCACGATACCCAGCCCCAAAGGGGCGATATATCCCAGCCTGGGGCGCAAGCCCCAGGTAACGAGCCTAACAAGGTATCAAGGGCTGAAGGCCCGATATATCTCGGCTGCGCTGGCGAGATATACCGAGCTCTCAACCCTTGATTCCTTGTGGGCCTCTTAGACGCAAAGCGCACCACAAACATTGGCATCGCGCTCTGCGTAAGCTCTATGAATCAATCCGGAAACTTTATTCCTTCTTTATATGTTTAAAGTTCTACTAAGAGAAAAGAGAAGATTAAACCCTCGAGGAGAGGCCATCTCTAATCCAAGTCAAACGGAACCTGAAAGTACCTCAACCGCCCTGGCAGACAATCCTCGCGACGTCTCGGACTGCTTAGTTCGTCCTTCAACTCCTGCAGACATGCCCTACGTCACAGCGATCTACAGCAGGTTCGTCACAACCAGCACGGCGACCTTCGAAATCGTCGCGCCGGATGAGTCGGAGATGTTGAGAAGACGACAGGCCGTTCTGGACCGTGATCTTCCCTATCTCGTAGCCGAGCTCGAGGGCTATATCGTGGGCTATTGTTACGCCTCGCAATTCCGCCCTCGCGAAGGCTACCGCTATACGGTCGAAGACTCCATTTACGTGCGCCCGGACTGTATCGGCCACGGAGTCGGCAAAGCGCTCCTGTCTGAGTTGATCCTGCAATGTCAGGCCAGGGGTTGTCACTCCATGGTTGCCTGCATCTGCGGCGTGAATGTTCCCTCTGTCTCTCTGCATGCATCGTTGGGATTTCAGCAGGTCGGTTTGTTACCGGAAGCGGGATACAAATTCGGGGAATGGCTGCGCCTGCTAATCATGCAGTGTCCGTTATAGGTCTGAATAGCACATCGCGATGTCAGCTTCGAACCTCGTGCGAGGTGATCCCCAATATCACCGTTGAAGCAGCCACTCGCCCCCCAGAAAGTACTTGCTATTTCACTGCAGCAGGTGCAATGTTGACACCAGCAACACAAAATCAACGATGGAAAGGAAGACCTTACACTATGCCCTATAGTCCATTACTGGTTAAAGCTGCGAAGAAGGCCCCGGCAAAGAAAGCTGCAAAGAAGGCAGCGAAGAAAGCTGCAAAGAAGGCCCCGGCGAAGAAGGCCGCAAAGAAAGCCCCTGCAAAGAAGGCTGCGAAGAAGGCCCCAGCAAAGAAAGCCGCAAAGAAAGCGGTCAAGAAGGCTGCGAAGAAGTCTCCCGTAAAGGTACGCATCGAATCACACCAGCCCAGCTAAGAAGTAAGCCGTTCTAACCCGTGGTTCAGGCAAGCAAAAGCGCCCGGCAACCTCTCACGAGGCCCGGGCGTTTTTGCGTCTCACCCTGCCCACATGTAATAAGGTAGAGCCATGTGTGGCCGGTACTATAACAAGCGGAAGAAACAGAAGATCGCCGAAAAGCTCAATGCTTCCAAAGTCTTCGCTGACCCTCTACCACCGAACTACAACATAGCTCCGAGCACCTTTCAACCCATCGTCCGCCAGCAACGAGACAGCGACGAGCGCGAGATGGTTCTAGCCAGGTGGGGCATGATCCCGTTCTTCGCCACAAGCCTCGCTGACTTCAAGGGAATTTCAACATTCCTTGCCAAAGCCGAGACGCTTTCCAGTTCACCCACCTGGAAAGGGCCACTCAAGAGCCGACGCTGCCTCGTACCTGCGGACGGTTTCTATGAGTGGAAGGTGTTGGATGATTCCAGGAAGCCGAAGAAGCAGCCCTATGCCATCAGCCTCACGGACGGCGAGCCCATGGCGTTCGCTGGCCTCTGGGATGCGTGGAAAGAGCCTAAGTCGTCCCCTCAGTCCGTAGACAAATGGCTGCAAAGCTTTTCCATTGTCACCACGGAGGCAAACGAAATCATGTCTCAGATTCATACGCGAATGCCAGCCATCCTGCTCCAGCGTGACTGGGCAGAGTGGCTGGATCGTGACAGCGTTCGACCTGCACCTCTGCATTTGCTCAGGCCCTACGACTCTGAAGCAATGCAATTGAGTCCCTGTAATTCGGCTGTGGGCAACGTGAAGAACAATGGACCGGAAATGCTACTCAGCCCAGAGCAGAGCCCGAGATTGCCATTGAATAGCGCATGATCAAACCCGCCGCGTAACCCATTCGCACCTCGAATCATCTGGGCACTCGCCGTTGTCGCTGCTCTTGGGAGTAGCAGCGGCCTTTAGGCTGCGGCAACAATACCCAACCAGAGGGGCTCTAGCCTGGGCCTCTCGCTATGGCACCCGACATAACCACACAATCGTCATCCTGAGCGAAGTGCGAGTTACGCAGCCGAAGGACCCCGAGGATCTTCCTCCCCGTGACAAGGGGTTGAGTTAGATCGACTTGAATGAGCTTCAATCCTGCTGTGCTCCTGGCGTTCTCTCTTATCTGGTTGTTGTGGTTGCAGCGAAGAGCCGGTATCTGTATCCATGCGTGTCTCTGGAACGCCAAACCGTTCTCCACACAACCACCTTCCACGAAGGCGTAGCAGAAACTCTGAATCAGGGGGGTAGCCCATGTACCCTACATCGTTTGGGTGCCCATGCAGAACAGTGTCGGACCTTTGCATGCGAACCAACCTAGCAGAGCCGATAGAGCGGCAGATAGAGTTCAAGACATCGTGGTGTATCCGAAACACCCGGATAAAACGCCCACATCCACCGAAATTAAGGAAGGAATCAATCAATCGGGCAATAGAAGAGAGCCCCGGTGTTTCGTTTACGTCACAGGCAGAATAGCGCCTCTTTCAACTGCGATTTGTATTTCAATCCCCCAAACATCGTCATGAATGGGGATAGAGGCAAAGTTATGGGGGCGACTACCTGAAGCCAGCGTACGTGCATAATGCAGGAATGGAGAGTTCCTACACACTAAGGACAGCTGGTGTAGCTGATGCTGGTGAGATCGCCAGGCATCGCGGCCTGATGTTTCTGGATATGGGGCTGGTGATCCAGAGCGAGGCTGAAGCGCTTACCGTTGCATCTGCGCCGTGGTTTGCCGATGTGATGGAACGCGGTCAATACAAGGGTTGGGTGGTTGAACTGGAGGGTCAAATCGTTGCGGGAGGTGGTCTCCACCTCTCGGAGGTCGGGCCTCTACCCGGTTGTCTTCGAGTGGTGAGGTCCGCGCACATTGCGAATATCTATACCCATGCGCGGCATCGCAAGCAAGGCATTGCGCGATCCCTGCTGAACGAGATGCTGAACTGGTGCCGCGAGTCGAAGATCGATCAAGTGACGCTGACCTCGTCTAGCGAGGGGCGTGCTCTGTATACGTCCCTTGGGTTTGCGCCGCAGCCGGATGGCATGCTGCTGCAGCTGGAACAGAAGCGTTGAGTGAGCCTACTTTTCCATGGCTGGTAGCCCACGTACCCTGCACCTTGGGTGCCTCATTCATGACGGCCACCGTCATGAATGGGCCTACTCCGCAATCTGCACGAGACCGTTCCTAAACGCCTTAGTACAGCGCGAAACAGGTTCACGGCGCGTCGCTGTTTTCGCGCGGATCCGCTGATCCTCTCTCGTGGCGATAGAGGGAGATCTGATCTCTCACAACTTCAAGTGCCCTGCTTCCCCACTGGTTGGCTGGCTCGATATCGTCATTGGTGTTGGCGTCCCATCCCTCATCAGGCGAATTGAATTCATTGAACTGATGGAGGATCAAAAAAATCGGATCTAGCTTTCGAGCGTCGGCCATGAACGAATCGAACGTCTCATACGAGTCATCTTTGCCATAGCGCAGAGCATCGTCGGGACAGTACGGCAACTCATTCGAATTCGGGCAGCCCCATCCACTCTGTCCCGCCGTGGCAATCGAAGCGGTGAAGTTCTCCACGCGAGAACCAACTCTGTTGTAGGAAGGGTAATAAGGACAGGACACAAGCGTACATGTCGTATTGAGCCTGTCCACCCAGCTCCAGAACCCAAACTCCGGATCGATTTCTACTGGCTTATCGGGAGTGGCTTGGTTAGTCCACAGTTCTGGTTGGCTGTCGAGATATCCCGCCATCATCCTGATGGTATATTTATCGGCAACCTGCGGATGGGCTATCAGGAACTTGCGGATCTGGAACCAGAGAGGATTGTCGGAAGGCACCGGGTCTTGCGCCGCGCCCAGATAAATCACCATCAGGGGCTTCCCCTGGTAAATCACTTCAAGGTTGGGATGCTGGTGCATGAGCTCACCAAAGTATTCGACTTCCTTTTCTAATGCCGTCTTTCCGTCCTGATCCTTGTACAAAACATCCTGGTCGATGCCGCCAAGCAGAGGCACCAGCTTCAGTCGGGTACCGAGCCTCGTCCATGCAGGATAAAGATTGCCCGTATTGTCGCGGATCGTTTGATAGTCGCTACGAAAAGGAGGACATGAGTTCTGGAGGTACTTCTCCACGAACCACTCGCTATTGAAGATGCAGCTCACATTATTGGTTAAGTCGACCAGGGCAGCATCGACTCCCATATGTTCCATCCATTCAGTATGCTGTCTGATCACTACCGGATCTGCGCTGTCGTAACCACCACCGATCGATTGCATGTCCTCGGACTGCAATAGGGGTTTGGCGGCACTGGTTTGAAACGTGACAGCATTGGGGCCAAACCATGCCTCATACTCCATGACGACTACGTGGCTGTCTTCGTGTACAAGGAGCGGACGCCAGGGGCTCGGTGCTTCCGCAATAGCAGGTTGTAATTCAGACGACGAAGGTACTGTCTGGGCGGATAATGCGTGCCCCTGGTATCCCCGGATAAGCGTGATCAGTGTAAGCGCAGCAACCGCTAATGCCAGACGTCGGCGAAGTATGCGAGTTATGACAACACAGGACATCGTTCCTCCAGGCTCAGATATCATCGCCACCCACTCATGACAATCACGCCGTGATGAAGGGTGCACCCTGCTTACAAATACATGACTGAATATTCGTAACCCAAAGGCCAACTAAAAGTTGGCCATAGTTCTGTTAACTGGCGAGAAAAATCGCCGCTGCCCTCATTGAGCCGTCATGGATAACCTGGATTCGGCTTCTCGTCGGGCAGTCCACGCATACCCTGCATCATTTGGGTACCACCCACAGTGCGAAGCGCAAACTTCCCTTGGAGTCAGATCGAACGGTGCAAACAGTTGGTTGAGGCACGAACCGGAAGGGCCCGGTTTTAACCGGGCCGTAAACGCCGCGCCAAAGGCCACACCTCGCTGCCGCAGGCCGGAGCGAAGCCCGAAGGGCGCAGCGACTAAATTGCCTTCTTGTACCGTGGCGAAACAATCTGCCTCAGCCACGGATACATCCTTAGCAACTCCCGCACAAACTTTGGCAAACCTTGCCACCACAAACTCCCACGTCGCAGAAACGAGATAGAGGGCACCCACTTCTATTAAGGAAGCGGTCCGAGTCAGAGCCTCCGCGAGACTCCATGTCGGCCCCGGCGATTCTTCTTTTCAACCCACAGACGGTTGTCTCGGACGCGTTCTCTATTGCCTGGACGACGTATTGGTTTCAGCACCTGGAAAAATATTTTCAGGATTTGGATAGCGTTTGCTAACTTATTCTCAGCACAAGACATCCTCTGATTTGATCCGTGGATTTTTGTTGGAATCGTTTCCAATAAACGGAGTCTCCCTCTTGACACTATGTCGGAAACCCTACGATCATGCAGGGTAACCGGTTTCATAAACCTTCCCTCCTTTCCATTTTTTGCGCTGGGATCCTAGCCACGATTTCGGTCACCCGAAATCTCAACCGATGAAACGCTCCATACTGCGTGCCGGGACCTGCAACCTTCTGGCCGAAGGGAAAACTGCGTGACTACAAAATATCAATCTCTCTCTTTCGTGGCCGGTCTTGCGGGCCTTGCTAGTGTCCTTGTGCTGAGCGGGTGCTCAGCGAACTTCGGGGATGCCTCCAACACTTCCACCGCGACGGCCATGCACATCCAGGGCGTCGTTCACGGTGGCCAGCAGTCGCTCAATGGCGCGCACGTCTATATGTACGCGGCCAGCACCACCGGGTACGGCGGCTCCGGTATCGCGGCTTCCACCACCAATGCCGCGACCTCCCTGTTGACCAGCTCCCCGGGAGTCACCACCAGTGACGGAACGAACTTCTACGTCACCACCGACGTGGCCGGCAACTTCAATATCGATGGAGCCTTCGCCTGCACCCCGGGGACCCAGATCTACCTCTATTCGACCGGCGGCGACCCGCAGCTCAATGGCATTGGCACCACCACCGGCAATAACGCAGGAGCGGGATTGTTGGCCGTGCTGGGCAACTGCGCAAGTGCTACTCCCAGCGGTGCCTTCCCCAGCGTCACCTTCGTGACCATGAATGAGGAAAGCACGGTTGCTACGGCCTTTGCGTTGGAGGGCTTTGCCACCGACCCCACCCACATCGGAGCGCCCACCTCGGTAGCGGGTCACTCACTCTCCGCGACCGGTTTGGCCAATGCCTTCACTACGGCGTTGAATCTGGTGAACCAGGCCAGCGGGCTCCCCAATGCAACGTTGCCGCTCAATAGCAATGCCTCAGTTCCCGGGTTCAGGATCAATACCATCGCGGACATCCTGGCCGTTTGCGTCAACTCCACCGGTACGGCCTCCTCCGGATGCGCCACGCTCTTCGGCGATACCCATAACAGAGCCGGTACCGCACCCACCGATACCGCAACAGCGGCCATTAACATCGCTCAAAATCCCGGCCAAAATGTTCAGGCACTCCTGAACACGGTACCGACTGTGCCACCCTTCAGCCCCACCTTTTCCACCGGCACCGACTTGGCTTTCGGTATCAACTTCACCGGCGGCGGCATCAGCACTGACGTTGGAATCGCGATCGATGCTTCGGGTAATGCCTGGGTGCCGAACCCTGGAACTAACTCCGTAACAGAGATCTCCAGCGCTGGTGCATTCCTCTCCGGAACCACCGGCTACACCGGCGGCGGCCTTGACGCGCCAGGTTGGCTGGCGATCGACGGATCGGGCAACGTCTGGGCAGCTAATTTCTCGGGTAACTCCGTGACCAAGCTTTCCAGCACCGGGGCAATCCTCTCTGGCACCACCGGCTTCACTGGCGGCGGCCTGAACAAGCCAGGTGGGATCGCGGTCGACGGCCAGGGCAATGTCTGGGTGGGTAATTCGGCCGCTAACTCGGTGACCAAGCTTTCCAGCACCGGGGCACCACTCTCCGGAACCACCGGCTTCACCGGCGGCAACCTGGATCCCAATATCCTCACGATCGACGGTGCAGGCAACGCGTGGGTGAGTAATGAGGGCAATAACTCGGTGACCAAGCTCTCCAGCACCGGGGCAGTTCTCTCCGGGACCACTGGCTACACCGGCGGTGGCCTGAGTACGCCATACGATATCCGGGTCGACGCCTCTGGCAGCGCCTGGATCGCGAATGCCAGAGGCACCGCCGTGACTAAGATCTCCAACACCGGGGTAGTTACCAGCTTCACCGGCGGCGACATCAGCGACCCAAGTGGAATTGCGATCGACGGCGATGGCAACGCCTGGATCAGTAATAACGCAAGTAACGTAGAGACCGAGCTTTCCAACACCGGGGCGCTCCTCTCCGGGGCCAACGGCTACAACGGCGGCGGCTCGGGCGCGGAAGAAGGAACCGCGATCGACGGTTCTGGCAATCTCTGGGTAACTCATACTGGAACTGCCGCAGTGACCGAGTACATCGGGTTGGGTGCTCCGGTAGTTACTCCGCTAGCTGCCGCTCTACCCGTTACCCCAACGACAGACGGAAGCAGCAACGCTGGTACACGCCCGTAACTACGTCGCTCCGTACCCTGACGCTTGAGCGTCAGGGTACGCGCTTCCCCTACACCCGCCGCCCAGCCCTAGGCCGGGCGGCGCAAACCTAACCTGCGTCGCCGATTCTGGCAGCGCGGTTTGGGTATCGCTGTCGATCTTTCGGACAACGTCTGAGCCATCCACTCCAGCAACAATATCGTCTCGGGGATCGTTGGTTCGGGAATGCCTGTTGTCACTCCAGGCGTCCATCGTATCCCCCCAATCTCATACCAGCCGCCAAGCCATAAGAGCCCGTCGCCAGGCCAGAAGAGCTGGGCTACACCAGTCGCCAAGCCATAAGAGCTGGAAGAGTTGTAACCCTCCCGCGCTGCTACTCCCTGGCAGCGCGGGTCTTTTTAAAGGGCTTGCAGCCTGGTTCCTTGCAGCCTGATTCTAGGCTGAGCTCGCACTTCCCCCAGACATCGTCATCCTGAGCAAAGTACGGGGTGGAAGACCTTTGCTATTGTTCTTGCCTTTGCTCTTGCAGTTGCTCTTGCAGTTGTCCTTGCTTTTCTTTCTGTCATTCCCGCAGGGAATCTGCTGTTGCTCTTGCCTTTGTTTTTCTGGTTTGTCATTCCGAGGCGCAGCCGAGCGAACCTGCTTCCTCCCGTTCTTCGGTCGCATCGCCCAGAAGATCGCGTGTAAGAACCACCGCGGGTGCCCCACACATACCCTGCACCATCTTGGGCACCACCTTCATGACGGCCCTATCGTCATGAAGGTCATACCCGCATGCGTTCAAAATTCCTTCCGGTCTACAACGCGCACCGCAACCCAGGTTAACAACGCGGCGAGGCATACCCATAACCCTGCTCTGACCCAGGGGATCGGCCCAACGAGGAGACTAGAGGAGCGGTTAAAATACTCGCCGCCCAGCATGAATTCCAGGGGGCTAAACAAGCGCATCTTCTGATCTCCAAGCGTCACAGCAATGAGCAATAGAACTCCAAGCGCCACAACAGGCGCTGTGTATTCTCCGCGCACAACGGAGGAAACAAGGAGTGCAATCGCAAAGAAAAATGCTCCACCCGCCAGTAGCAGCACAAGGTGAAACAAGTTTTGGGAGAGTGAAAACGGTTTACCCCAAATGCTTGCGATCACGCACATGGAGGCGGTGGGAATGATCGCGATGGCACTGGCTTCGAGCGCTCCAACTCCGACGCGAACCATCATGAGCCGGCGCCTGCTCACCGGAAGCCCAAGCGTGAAAGATGCCGACCCAAGCGCATGCTCCCGCAGCAGGCCGCCCATCATGAGCAGAGTCACAGCGAGCACCCACATCATGACCAGCATCCCATAGCCTTCAGTAAGTACGTAGTTGTAGTAGGAGAGAAGAGTCCCGGGCACGGCCTCTTGTTCTAAATGCAGTACGCAGTAAGAGCACAGAAAAAGAATTCCGAATAAGGAGATGAGAAATCGCGCACGCGTCTCCAGCCATGCCTTGTACCAGAGCATCGGTCAGTTCTCCTTCACTCTATCGAGGAAAATCTCGCGTAGCCCGATAGGGCTAACTTCGGTCGAACTTGGATAGTAAGCACGGGCCCGCTCGATCACCGATTCCGCGTTCGCGCTCACGATCATGCGGACCTGGTGTCCCCGAGACTCAATACGCTCAACACCTGGCATACGAAGTTCGTATTCATCAGGCAGCGCGTTAAAGACCAGGTCAATCTGCCGGTAGGATTCGCGCACTTCGTCCAGTGACGCATCCATCACAAGCCTCCCCTTGTGGATCATGCATACACGGTCAGCGACTCTCTCCACCTCGGCAATCTGATGCGAAGAAAAGAAGATCGATGTCCCCGTACTGCACTGTGACACCAGCGTCTCCAGCAACTGTTCGATACCAACTGGATCGAGACCATCGCTCGGCTCATCCAGAATCAGAAGATCGGGTTTTCGCGCAAAGGCCAGCAATAGCGCCAGCTTCCTCCGCATTCCCTTCGAGAGCGATTTGATCTTTCTATTGGGAGGTAGTTCGTACATACGCAGCAACGTCTTCTCGGTATCGGCACACCATGCCGGATAAAACGACCGCGTAAAGCGGATTATCTGTGCAACAGTCATGTAGTCATATAAGCGTTGGCTCTCACTCACGTAGGCCACACTTCGGCGTAGCTCCACGCTCTCATCGGAAGAATCAATCTGCCGCCCAAGGACTCTGGCTTCTCCTCCGCTCGGACGAATCATGCCGAGCAGCATCTTGATCGTCGTAGTCTTACCGGCCCCATTCAGCCCGAGGAACGCCGTGATGCAGTTCGGCATCACTCGCAGGTTCAACCCACTGACGGCATCGGTCTTCCCGTACGTCTTACTCAATCCAATCGTTTCAATCACAGGAGTAGGATTCATCACTCAGCTCCAATCTCGGCCCGATGGAAAAGCGCCGTCTCGAAGAGTCTCCAGATCTCGTTATCCTGCAGCCCCTCCTGATGCAGCTCTTCGATCAGGTCTTCCACTTTCCTGCTCGCAGCCTGCACGCGCTCTGTCAAACCACGCGCCCGGCGTTTGATCGTGAGAAACGCGCCAGAGCCCTGTCGCAGCTCCAGCAATCCTTCATGCTCCAACTCCGAATAGGCCCGCGCAACGGTGTTTGGGCTCACAACGAGTTCTTCCGCCAGAGTCCGAATCCCCGGCAGTTGATCTCCATCCTGCAGCGCACCGCTCTCCGCTGCATGGCGGATTTGTTGCATCAACTGCACATAAAAAGGCTGCCCGATCGAAGTGTTAAGTTTGAAAAACATCGTGTACACCACTGTACTGCTGTGATGCTACAGTTGTACAGCTGTACTGTCAATAAAGATGGACGCCCGCACGTACCCTGCATCATTTGGATACTCCCTGCATAATGGCTTTTACTGTTGCTGTTCTTTTTGTCATTCCCGCAGGGAATCTGCTTCTGCCTTTGCTGTTGCACTTGCCTTTGCTTTTCTGGTTTGTCATTCCCGCAGGGAATCTGCTTCTGCCTTTGCTGTTGCACTTGCCTTTGCTTTTCTGGTTTGTCATTCCGAGGCGCAGCCGAGCGAACCTGCTTCCTCCCGTTTTTCGCTCGTGCGACCAAAAACGTCGTGCGCCATACAAACCACGTCATTTCGGCTCTTGCCCACAGCGTGTCAACGCATTCGATCTATCCAGCAAGAACGTTTCACGACTGTTTATCTGTGCTCGATGAGGCGGCGATAAAAACCTCAGCCGAGAAGACAGCCCCGCGTGCGGGGAAGAATCGCTGGATGAGGCAATCGTGAAGCGCTGAGTCTAGGTCAGCGCAACAATCGCCGATGACCGCAAGACGGTAATCGGCGTCAGAAGCCTCGATAAGGGTAGAAAGGACAACCCCACTGGTCGCAATGCCATAAAGAACCAAGGTATCGATATGATTGGCGCGAAGAATCATCGCGAGATCCGTGCCGGCGAAGGCACTGATTCGGTGCTTGGTGATAACGATTTCATCGCCCTGCGGTGCGATGGCATCCGGGATAGCGCCAAGCGGTTCCCGAAATAGTCGCTGATGTTGCTCTGAGGATTTAATGGCTCCGAAGAGTGCATTTCGGGAACTGATCTCGGGGAGTCCCGGCCGAAAACCTACCTGGATGTGGATGATAGTCATGCCTGTAGCACGAGCATGCTGAAGAACACTTGCGACTCGAACTAGAAAATCGTCTTTGGCCTCTCGGGTGTAGATGGAAACGATGCCGGCTTGACAATCCATGCTCAAGACGGCCGTGTGGGCCGGATCAATTGTGAAGGTGTCAGCCATAGGAAGCTCCTTTGGGCGCAGAACCCTGCCGGTGAGAATTGTAGTTTAGAGTGAAGTACGCTCTTCAATTGTCTGCCGGGTCGCCCACACGTACCCTGGAAGACGAGGACTTGTTGTTATGAATTTATGCCTTGAAAGATTGAGCCTAAGCCGGAAGATAGCATTGGTTGCGTGTTGTGTGATGGCAGTTACAGGGCCAGTCGTATTCGACATAGCGAAGATAAGGCTTTTAAAAGCTGTCGAAGCAGGTGGCGACGGTCTTCCCGTTTTTTCGGTTGCATCCATTAAGCTGGAAAAGTCTCCGGACGGACCGTTCATGATGGGTTTTACGCCTGATGGATTCACATGCACCAACATCAAGCTCAGTGCCCTCATGATGCAGGCATATGGAGTGCAGAATACCCAGATCGCAGGCGCACCGAATTGGACTGATTCAACCGCTTACGATATTGAGGCAAAGGTGGACAGTGCTGATGTGGCTCGACTGAAAGATCTTACGCCGGATCAGCGAAGCCAGATGCTTCGACCACTCCTCGCGGACCGTTTCAAGCTCACTCTGCATTGGGGGACGAAGGACCTCCCTGTATATGTTTTAGCAATCGCCAAAAACGGCACTCACCTTAGAGAAAATGTAAGTCACCAAGGTGAGGGAGGGATGATGGGAAGAGGACAAATTCGTGGCACCGACGCACCTATCAGTGCGCTTGTCAGAAGCCTCTCTCACCAGGCTGAACTTGGTAGAAGGCCGATTCTAGATCACACCGGACTCACTGGGGATTACGATTGGGACCTGAATTGGACGCCAAATGACACATCCGGAACAGCGGAGATCCCTGATTCTTCCGGTCCGTCGATTTTCACTGCCATTCAAGAACAATTGGGACTGAAGCTTCAACCGCAAACAGCTTCGGCGCCAGTCATTGTGATTGACCATGTCGAGAAGCCTTCACAAAACTAGAGCAGAATCAAGGTAGCTGCACCTGCGGTATCCCAACTCAGATATCCTCGCCACCAGTTCCTCGATGCTCCAAACGTGGCCCGGCGCACACTCCCTAAATCTGGAGTGAGACCATTATTTTTTCACTTCCACAACAATTCTTCCTAACTTCAAGCACGCCTCTGGAGTCTAACGCACGTACGTCTCTGCATCTGCGTATCCGAAGATTACTTTGAGGAACCCTGCTTGCGACGGATTATCTGTAGCATCTTTCTTTTCTGCTCCGGTGTATTTGCTTCGGCTGCTTCGGCTACGCAACATATTGCGGCAGCCAATCTGGCCGTTGACGCCAAGAGAACGGGTACTCTCTCGGGCATAGTTGCCGACCCAACCGGCGCCGTCATTCCCGGGGCGGCAATCCATGTGGAACAGCACAAATCAGAGAACTCGAAGATCCCAAACGTTATCTCCGACGCGGTGGGCAACTATAGTATTGCGCTCCCACCAGGCACCTACGACATCACAGTAGTCGCTGACGGCTTTACCCCGTTCCGCTCGACGGTCACGATCTCCCACGCAAACTCGGTCACCCACCTGAATGCCGAGTTGGTGATCGCCACTGACTCTGAACAGGTCAACGTGTTCGCGAACCAAAGCTCTACCAGCGCAGACTCCAACAAGAGCGCGATGGTTCTTGGGCAGGCGGAGCTCGACACCATGTCGGACGACGATGCCACATTCCAACAGCAGATTGAATCCATGGCCGGATCCGATCCGACACATCCCGCCTCGATCTATGTGGACGGATTCTCCGGCGGCGCGATTCCGCCCAAAGATTCTATTCGCGAGATCCGCATCAACCAAAACCCTTACTCCGCGCAGTACGCTGAGATCGGTTTTGGCCGCGTGGAGATCTTTACCAAGCCTGGAAGCGACAAGATCCACGGCCGCATCATGGCCTATTCGACCGACAACGCGTTCAATACCCAGAACCCCATCACCGGCGCCCAGCCGCCCTATTACATGTTGACTGTGCGCGGCAACGTGAGCGGCCCTATCGGGAAGAAAACATCGTTTTTCATGAATGGTGTCTACAACGACCAGCAGAACAACTCGGTCATTAATGCAGCAGCTACGCCTACCAGCAACTCACCCTTTGTGACCGCCATTGCCAGCCCCACGGTCAATGGCGACTTCACTATCCGGCTGGATCGGCAGGTCACGGCCAACAATATCCTCACCGGCCGTTACGAGATCAATCATGTAACGCTGACCAACGGCCTGACGGCTCCGTTTAACTTCAACGCCCCGGCCCCGGTTGCCGCGCAGCAGACCTTGCAGACGCAGGCATTCAGTAGTTCGTCCACCACACAGACCTTACAGCTCTCCGACACGCAGAATATCGGCAAGAACAAAATTCTCGAGAGCCGCTTTCAATACATTCGCGCACGCGCCGGCCAGACCCCGCTCTCCACCGATCCCACGCTGGTAGTCCAGGGCTACTTCAACGGCGGCGGCAGTGCCGCGCAGTCTTCCCGGGACAACACAGACCGCACCGAGTTGCAGGAGTACTTCTCCATGCAGCACGGCGCGCACTTCATCCGTCTCGGTGGTCGCTATCGGACCATTCGCGACGGTAACTACAGCAATGCTGGCTATAACGGGCAGTACACCTACACGCCGGGTACCAATAACACGACCACCGCACTGGATAACTTCCATAGCGGGACGTTGAGCCAGTTCAACATCACGACCGGCACGCCCTCCGCCGAGGTATTCACAGGAGACCTTGCGCTCTACGCAGAAGACGAGTGGAAGGTACGCAAGAACATCACACTCAACTACGGCCTCCGCATCGAGAGCCAGTCCGCTATTCCAGACCACTTCGATCCCGCGCCCCGCGTGGGTGGGGCCTGGGCCATCGGACAAACCGACAAAAAGCCACCGATTGTTACGCTGCGCTCAGGGTTTGGTCTGTTTTACGACCGCTTCCAGAACGGCAATATTCTTACAGCCATTCGCCAGCAAACCGGCACGCTGCAGCAATCCTATGTGTTCGACAATCCGCCGTCGGCCTGCATCACAAACCCGGTGCCATCGTGCGCGGGAGGAGCGGCACAGCAACCGACGCTCTACAACATCTATCCCCATCTGCGTTCGCAGTACAACGTCATCGCTGGTATCAGCGCAGACCGCCAACTCGGTAAGATTGGCTCCGTATCCTTCAACTACCTGCGCTTCCAGGGCGATCACCAATGGGTCTCGCGCAACATCAACGCACCGCTTCCGGGCACATTTATTTATGGCGAGCCAGGTAGCGGCGTTCGTCCGCTGGGAGGAACGCAGAACATCTATCAGTTTTCCTCCAACGGTTCTTCCAATGAAAATTTAGTGTTCGCCAATGCGCAACTGAATCCCACCAAGAAAATCAATCTCTTTACCTTTGCCGGATACTTCGCAAGGAACGGCGACACCGGTGGAGCAACCAGCTTTCCGACGAACCAATATCATCTTGCCGCCGATTACGGTCGCGCTGCTTCGCCTACTTTCCGAATATTCACCGGCGGGAACTTCAATCTTCCATTGGGCATCAACCTCGGTCTGTTCGCCGCCTACTTTAACCGCCAGCCCTTCAACATCACAACCGGCACAGACCTCAACGGTGACAACCAATACAACGACCGGCCCAGCTTCGCTACTGCCTCCAGCCCGGCAGCATCCGTATACAAAACGGCCTTTGGCACATTCAATGCCGATCCTCAGCCTGGGGAGACGATCATTCCTATCAACTACGGCACCGGCCCCCGCTTCGTCTATACCGGATTGCGTCTGGAAAAAACCTTTCTCTTCGGCAAGGCGCCTCCAGCACCTCCAGCACCGCCGGCCAAACCTGGACCAAACGGCAAGCTCCCCCCGCCGCCGCCTCCTCCCCCCAAGCCTTATGGGCTTAACTTCCGCGTCGAAGTGGATAACGTATTCAATCACACCAACTACGGAACGCCAGTGGGAACCCTGGGACCGCAGTTCGGCGAGAGCCTCTCCCTCAACAATGCCTTCGGCGGCAGCCCGAACGCGAATCGCATCATCTACTTCGGTACCATCTTCAGCTTCTAACTACGTCAGCAAAGTCGAATTACTGATGTTACGCAGTAGCACGGCGTGTGGCCCTCGTCTGAGTTGAAACCAAAGTGGGTGCCACCCATCTCGCATTTGAGATGTGGGTTGTAGGCCTCGTTTGCGCATGGAGGGGTTTCGTTAAGGGCACGCGTTCACGCGTGCCGTAAATACTCACATTGCAACACGGCTTTAGCCGCCTAGTTCTCCGTCGGCTTATCGATGTGGTCGACTACCAGGATCTGGATATTGGCTTTCGCCGGTTCGAGTTTGAGTCCGAGTTGCTCCTGAACGGCGGTGAATACGCTGATGTCCTCGGATTCGGAATTTCTATCGATTCTGAATTCTGGCGTTGCCTCCAGCTTTATATCGTAGGTTCCGATCAGCCCCGTTCTATCCACTACCGGTCGATCATCTATAAAGCTGTTTGCGATGTCTGTGGCTAGAGACGCCATCGTTTCGCGGGGCAAGGATAGGGTCTGATTGCGGCCATGGACACCGATCAAACCCATTTCTGACGTATCGGGAGCGCTGGATTTAAATTTCGCACCACTCTTGCTGACAGTGAGCGCATACACATTTATTTCTTTGATTGCGAAATGAAATTTTAGGTTGAATCGCTGCGTCAGGAGCGTCTGGAGTAGTGGCCGAAATTCATCCCTTGTCGGACTGCTGTTACCTTCGGCGATCGCCGCGATGTCGAAGTAAGTTTCTTGTGATGGCAAATCGGGCCCAGAGGCTGAGACCTGATAGCCCTTCAGGTTGTATGCCTCCTCGATGAGAGCCATCCAGGTGTAGGCTTCGAGGGTCAGGCGAGGACCCGAGGAAGAGAATCCTCCAATCACGTGAGGAAGGCCCTGATGCGGACGGATGGATGCTACCTCAAACGCACGAGTTGGAGAAGCGGGCACACTGACTGTCGTTTGCGCCAGTGCAATGGACGTGGTGAGAGAGGTGGCCAGAAGCAGGAAAGTTCTGCGAATAATCATGGGAGGGCCTCTTGTCGAATATCTAAGTGAGACGGATGGGCAGTGGGCCCACATGTACCCTACATCATTTGGGTGTCACATTCATGCCGGCCTCGTCGTCATGAGTGGGGTGGAATCGCTCTTGGGGAAGATATCGAAATAAAACCTACGAGCCAAAGGCCCGAGATATACCAGCCCAGGGCAAGCCGACGTCACGACATCCGCATCGCGGATGGTGTGACGGAAAGCGTCGCCCTGGGAAACATGCCGCAATGAAGCCTGCGGGCTGAAAGCACGCGATATCTCGTCTGCGCTGGCGAGACATACCGAGCTTTCAGCCCTCGACTCGTTGCGAGCCTCGCACCTGAGCCTTAGACGCAAAGCGCGCCACAAACATTGATCGAGATCATTGTTCAGATAAGGGAGACGCCGATAACAACTGAAACAGAACTCACGCACCCTGAGGACATGCACAAACCTGCAGAGTGCCACGACACCCAGCCCCAAAGGGGCGGTATATCACAGCCTGGGGCGCAAGCCCCAGGTTAGGGACCTAACAAGGCATCAAGCGCTGAAAGCGCGATATATCTCGGCTGCACTGGCAAGATCCGTCGGGCTTTCAGAGGATGCTGAAGAAGTCATGTTTCGTTAAGGGCACGCGTTCACGCGTGCCCTTAAATGCTCCCATTGCAATGCGTTTTCGTGACTTATTCTTCATCTTGAGCAGAGCAACACCGGCTCAACTTCGATGGGTCATAGAGGAAAGTCGCATTGATTAAGATGCGATCGAGAAAGTAGCCTCCCCCACTGGCGAGCCTTACATGCTGTATCCAGGCTTCTTGTAAAGCTTCGCTTCATTGCCAACGATGTCGGGCTTGTGATTCGAGCGGCCCTCGACGGCGTCGGACTCGCCTACTTATCCGAGCACGATATAGCTCCCCATTTGGCAGCTAAGAGGCTGGTACCAGTGCTGCAGGACTGGTGTCAGCCTTACCCGGGCTTTTTCATCTACTACCCGAGCCGTCGGCAGCGGACTGCCGCTCTCGCGGCTCTGGTTAGTGTCCTTCGACACTGAAGACATCACTTCATTCGGTAACGGTGACGCTGAAATCCTTAGAGGTCGTCTTCTCGTCAGGCGGGTGGCCCTGGGTTATCGCTCACTGGCGCCAGAAGCCCGACCGGCTGAAAACAATCTCACGGGGCGGGAGTCCCCAAGGCCCACACATCCCTGCTGATCGTTAGACCCGGAAACGCGATCTTTCTGCCGTCCCGCGATGGCGTCGCCCAGATCAACGTCGAGCTCTCACGCAAAGACTTCACGTGTCCGGCCAGGTCGATACTGACCAGCTCGAAACCCACCTCGGTCCGGCACTCCACAAACAGCGACTTGCCGTCCGCAGCCCAGTTCGAGCCGAGGATCGACCCATGCCCGCGCAAAGCGATCTCATCTATATTGGTAGGCTTTGTCCGCAGCTTGGCCAGACTGATGCCTGGGCGAAGCATGTCGTGGTTTGCCGCGGCGACCGTCAGGCCATCCGGCGACAACCCCCAGTCTCCCAGCCGGTTTGGCTGCCACGGTGTTCGTCCCAGTTCCTGGCCCATTCCCTGCATCGGGTCCAACTCGTAGTAGACGAACTCCTTGTTGTCGGCAACCTCTCTCAGTACACAGCTGCCGTAAGAAGAGGCGGAGCAATGAAATTCCTCGATCTGTCCCTTGGTTGTCACCTGTTCGATCCGTCCCCCGCCGAGGGGGACGCGGAACACCCCTGCAGCTCGCTGCGGCCGGCCGGTAAATTCCAGAAATAGCACCCATCGGCCATCGGGCGAAAGCTCTGCCATAGCTGCGTTCTCCGGCATGCTGGCGATCAGCCGGGCATCGGAGCCATCGAGCGGTTGCTCGTAGACCGACCACCGCGACCGCGAGTCGTTCTCGATCAGAACGCTATTGCCATCGGGGGTCCATGCGTGCGGATAGTTCTGCATCGCTCCATGCGTCAGCGTCTTGACCTCTGCCAGCGCAGGACCGGGCTGGCGCAGCTCCGCGGCAAAGACATCCGTCCTGGTCACGTCCAGCACCGCAGCGAACCGCGCGCCACTCAACGACGCTGTAAGACTCCCGGCAAAACTCGCTTTGAGACCCCGGATGCGCGTCGGAGCTCCAAGCAGGCGTCCGTTGTGCCGGTCGGTCCGCACCATCATCAGGCTGCTTCCGCCGGTGATCACGTCCGGGGACCCGTTATAAGGAAAGTAGAACCGTCCGTCGTCGAGGATATAGCCAGACTCGGCGGAGAAGCCCTCCTCGCGATCCAGCAGGCGTCCAGATAGAGCATCGATGGACTCATAGGCATCGTGGTTAGCCGCATCGACGGGATACCTGGCCACCGCATCCCCTCTCACCGCATCTCCTCCCACCGTATCTCCCGGCGTTATCCTGTGGACCGTCGCCAGCAGCCGGTCTCCTGCGGGAAACCAAAGCACAAACCGGAAACTCTCCCCGGGTCCAACTCCGGCGAGCCGGCGCGGACTCTGGCCGTCGGCCCCCGCAAGCCAGAGCTCCCGATCCCCATCTCGTGTCCAGGCAATTCGCCCGCCATCCGGCGAAACCGTGGCGAGGTCGGCGTCCTCCGCGATCAAGTGAAGATACGCTCCCTGTAAAGGCACCAGCCACACCTGGCTGCGGTGCGTCGTCTCATCGGTCCCGCTCATCAGCAGTTGGCTTCCATCGGGAAACCATGCAATCCGGCGAGCCGTGAACGATGGCCTCGCACCCAGCAGCCGCTCCTGCCCCGAGGCGAACCAATGCACCGACACCCCGGAGCGATCGCTGTACGCAACGCTCTGGCCATCCGGCGAAACCGCGGAAGTCGTCACCTCGCCCTTTTCCGTCTCCGCAGTGATCCGGATGAGGGGCCCCAGAACTCCCGTCGCAGCCTGCGAAGATCTGTCTGCGCGCACCTGCCCCCAGCGGTGAACACCATACGCGATCAGAACCGCCAGCAGAGCGACACCGCAGAGCACAGGGACGGCAAACCTCGATAGATACCTGGCAGGAAAAGCCGTTCTCACAGGTATTGAGGTCTCGGACGTTGGTTGCCGCTGTTTGCCGCTGGTTTCGACCTCTATCGTTCCAGCCTCGGCGAACTCGGCCGCAGCTTGGGGCGCCTGCAGAGCAGCCGTGCCGCCTGAGGGGCTGGCCTCGCTCTCCGTCCCCTCAACCTGCTCCACATCGGCAACGAAGCGATAGCCCAATCCGATCACTGTCTCAATCGAAACCGGGCCTTTGGGCGAGGCCTGAAGGTGTCCGCGCATACGATTGATAGCCGTATTGATACCGGTCGGAACGTCGATGTTGTGCGCATCCGTCCAAAGCCGCGCGGCGATCTCCTCACGCGTCACCAGATCCCCGGGACGTTCCAGAAACAGAGTCAGCAGACGCAGCTGCGACGCCGACATCCAGATGCGATCGACTCCCTTTCGCAGTTCATGGCGGCGAGGATCAAATTCGAACGGACCAAACCGCGTCTTTCCGGGCCGAGCAAGCATGGAAGAAGTCCTGGTGGGCTGTTACGGGAAGACGTCCCGAGCGCTATGACCGGATTCGCCACTACAAACAAAAGGCTTACGCGGTTATCTGGAATTTAGATCGATTTTAGCTGGAATCGATGGACAAAGGTTACGCAATGACCTACGTTCGCTGTCGGGTCCGTCTCCAACACACATTTCAGAATACAAGGACGTATGCATATGCCCCCTCCAGTAGATTTTGCAGACTTTGAGATCGTTCACGAACATTTACAAGAGATGGAAAGGAACCTGGAAAAAGAGTTCAACAGGTTGGATAGTACTGTGCAGTCTTTGGTGCCCACACCTCAATCAGACGATTTCATTACCAAGTACGGCAACAGACCCTGGGCCGCGGCTGGCACTGCCGCGAAGGCGGGTGTCGGTGAACTGAAGAACGGCGCGCTCCTTGTCATGAAAGGCGACACCATGGGCGGGACTGCGGCCATTCTGAGCGGCATTGGGTCGGTCTCCGGTCTTATGTCATTGGCCGGGCCGGTGGGAGCCATCATAGCTGGCGTCATGGCCATCTTTACCGCGATCATCTCGGCGGTCCTCGATGCGCTGAAGCCGGCTACGCGCTCACTGGAAGACAAGATCAAGGGCATGCTCACCGACGAGACGCTCAAGGTCGATCGCGACATTCTCTACGGCGCCTATGAGAGTTGGGCCACGATTCAGGTCGAGCTCTCGTCGCTGGTTCAGGCTCGTGAACAGGCCGCGAAATCTATTCAAAATGACCTGACCCAAACCGACCCGAACAAAAAGCTCTCTGCCACGGCCCTGGCGGAGCAAATCAAGATCGCTGGTGGAATGTCGTGGACAAAGCTGACCAACTATTCAGGTTGGCGCGATCACCAGAAGACTATCTTCACCACCTTTTCTGCACTCTCCAGCCGTAAAGGACAGCACTCCAAGGAGTGGATGCCGCTCTACGATCTAACCATTCAATATGCCCTCAACTTCTGGGTTGGATTTACCAGCATGGCAGCGTTGGTGGACCATAACGGAGCAGAGACATATCGCGTGGCGCGCGAGACACTGGCAAAGCAGTTGCGCGACGAACTGTATGGGAGCCACTTTGCTTCGCTGAACGAAGGCGCTCTTTGGGCGATTTACTATTCGGGCCCTCCCTCCTTTGAATCGGCAGGCTATTCTCCCTATATCCTCGCTGCACACAACAATCTCTATCAATTCAGTGGCGTCTTCGGTGAAGGCGCAGTGCTGACCCAGGAAAATCTGGGCGGACAAGTGGTGTCTTTTGCCGTGTCTTCTGGCGGCACCATTTTTTCTGTTGGAAAAATCGACGGCTACAGACTCTGCGCAGGCCGGGGAAAGGCCGACGACAGTCCGGGGTGGAGGATCGAACCGAACAAACGGCTCTCCGATCAGGTATTTATTGGTGAAAGACACGATGGGATCATCAAGGTGATCTCCCTGCACACGAACGGACATAACTTCACCGTCTTCGACTACGACGATGGGATCGGCAAGAGCTACGAAAATAATCCCACGGCCTGGACTCCCAATGACCGGCGCTGGCTGAGCCACAAGACCTATGGGATACCTGACGGAAAGACCATCCTGTCTCTGGCGGTCGATCCCCGCTCGCTGATCTATGGAGAACCTCTCGCCTTTTACGCCTTTGCGCTGGACGAATCTGGCGGCGGCAACTGCTACCGGTACACGCTTGACGAGACCAAGGGCTACATCGCCGATGCTCAAATCTTTCACGAGACCTGGATGACGCACGAACAGATTAGAGTGGAGACCTTTGACGTCGGGCCCAGGGCAAACCGCAGCCAAATCAGTCCCTGCACCGTTTCCTGCACCGGCAATGGGATCTTCGCTCAGGTAGGCAACATGGCCTGGGTGTTTGAGCGCTCGGGAGATCACACTTGGCGAAAGTGGAATTTGCCGAATTACTTCGATGACTCCAGCCTGACCTTCCATCAGGCATACGGAGGCGACGATGGGGCCTTTGTGTGCATAACCAACAAGGGACTACGCATGCGCTACTGGAATGTGGAGACAAAACAGCCTGCCTTCGCCCGAGAGGACAAGATACAGACGGTTCGGTTCGTCCGGCAGGCCTCTCGCCAGGCAGACGTCATGCTCGAGCTGCTGGCAAGTATGGAATCGGTAGTTACGCAGGCGGCCAACGCGCAGGCGGTCGAGGCGCTGGCGTAAGTTGCCAGCTATAGGCGGGCGACCCAGGTCTGCGTTGGAACAAAAGTCGGTGCCCCACATCTCGCGCTTGAGATGTGGGGTTGCAGGATGACGGTCGTGTGTTCTTCAGCCTTTAAAGCGCTGAAGGCGCGGCATATCCCAGCCTGGGGCGCAAGCCCCAGGTAAGAGACCTAACAAGGTATCAAGGGCTGAAAGCCCGATATATCTCGTCTGAACCCTCCCACAAATTGTCATCTCGACCGGAGGCACGCTTTTGCGCCGTAGTGGAGAGACCTGCAGTTTGCCAGGCACGGTAGTTTCGCGCTCTGCGTCAGGGCTCGCGCCCCCGGTGTATGGCCTAACAATAGATCAAGGGCTGAAAGCCCAATATATCTCGTCTGCACTGGCGAGGTATGCACCACCCACAGCGCGAAGCGCAAACCGTGACGCTTCCGCGTCGCGGGACGGAGTAGCCGTAGCCTTTAGGCTACGGAATAAAGCCACGCAAGAATCGGGCTTTAGCCCCGGGCCGTTTGTTCGCAGTCGAAAGAAAGCCCGGGCTTAAAAACCCCGGCACCCTCCGTCTCCCTAACGGCCGGCGCCCCACACGTACACTACATCATTTGGGTGCTTATGAGACACGCTCAAGCGCCTGTCATCAAACTTCCCTTAGAGCCAGATCGAACTGTGCAAACAGTTTGTTGAAGCACAGACTTGGAAAAAACCTTTCCAATGCAAACTCTCACATCTCACAAACGAGAGGGGTGGCACCCACTTCTAAGAAAGCGATCCGAGATCTGGGCCACCCGCCCTATCCTCGCCTTCTCGCGACAATACGCCGGACACCGCAATGGGGTTGTGCCTACTCCCTTGGTTTTAAAATCGCTCCTGCGAGGGCTGCGAATATCGGAATCGAAGCTGTAAGGCCGATAAGCCAAGCAATAGGATGGTGTGAAAACTTCAGAGCACAGTAAGCTGCAATCAAAAGGACCACCGCGTATATCCCTATACCAGTTGACTGTCGCATGGAAGTCTCCGTACAGGGTCTAAGTATACAGAGCAGCCGATTAGGGCGGTTCTCAACTCCTCGGCTTCGCCCGATACCACTTCAGCCCTCGCCTTCTCTTCATGCGATTGCCCTGCTAACATTCGCGCTAACCTTCAAGACCCACCCACCGGTGGTGGTCGCGGCAATCTCCATGGTTGGCCACATATATCTACAACAGATCGAGCTAATTCGATCCACAGAAAGAAGTTACTGCAGCAGTAGCTTCCTATTCACATCTTTTCTGCGCCGCACTATCGGTGAATTAACCCGAACTCACTTGCCAATCCAGTCCTGATTCAAGGACTCTCTGGTAGGTAATACCATTCATAGAATTCATAATTTATTACGGAGTAAGCTGATGAAAGATAAGGTCCGCAGACCCCTTAGGGGCGCTCGTTCGCTATTCGTTCTGGTTGCCGGTGTGCTCCTCTCTGGTGCATCTCTCTTGAGTACGCCTCTATCGGTGGAGGCAATGGCCGGAGCAACGCCGGTCTCTGCACGGATGAACGCGGCTATGGCAAATGGTTTTCAAACAACTGCAGATTGCACGCCAGCCTTACGCGTGGGAGATGTATTCGCAATTAACGCAGGTGGTTCTGCTGCAGGTTGTTTCTCCGCGGATTCGAACTTCGCCGGTGGTAGCATTTACTCGAACACTAGCCAGCCGATACTTTTTGGAGAAGCTGCTAGTTTCCCAGTTCCCGCTCAGGTTTACCAGGACGAGCGCGAAGGTAGTCAATTCAGCTACATCTTTACCGGGCTCCAGCCTGGTATCACGTATGCGGAGATACTACACTTTGCTGAGTTGTACTGGACCTTGCCAGGGCAGCGAGAGTTCAATGTCGCGATCAATGGGACCCAGGTACTGCAAAATTTTGACATAGTTGCAACTGCCGGATATCCCTTCCGGGCAGTAGATGAGGCTTTTTTCGTACGAGCCGATGCCAACGGAAATATCGAAATCGACTTCTCTAGAGGTGCTGTTGATCAGCCGCTGATCAGCGGCATCGAGATAGTAGCTGATACTGACTGATCAGCGAACGGCGGGTCGCCCACACGTACCTCGAACCCCTTCGCCACCCCATTCATGATGGCCTCATCGTCATGAATGGGGTGGCGACAACATTGTGGGGCACCCAACTCCAGCCTCTTGTCGTTGCTCTTGCTTTTCTTTTTGTCATTCCCGCAGGCCGGGGTCCCTGGAGAGCGCGCTCTTTGCTCGCTGCGGTGGGAGCGAATCTGCTTTTGCTCTTGGGAGTAGCAGCGGCCTTTAGGCCGCGGAATAAAACCACGCAAGAATCGGGCTTTAGCCCCGGGCCATTTGTTTGCAGCCGCAAGTAAAGCCCGTACCCCACGTCTGAGTTGGAACAAAAGCGAATGCCCACACCTTGAGGAAGTGCGCAAAATCCGCAGAGTCGCACATCACCCAGCCCCAAAGGCGCGGCATATCCCAGCCTGGGGCGCAAGCCCCAGGGAAATGTCAGGCTGAAGCCCCTTCCTACCTGCCGGAGGCTGGAGTGCAGCGCGAAGCGCGAAACGACGGAATTGTCTTCTTTTGTGGTGGCGAAACAAGCCGCCCCAGCCACAGACACATCCTTGGCGATTCCCGTACAGACTTGGCAGAGACCTTGTCGCCGCAAACTCCGCCGGTCTACCAGCGGATCGTCAACAACAGTCGGAAGCGCCACATTATCCGGGGCGTGGGCTTTTTGACTGCATAAACAACCGTTCGAATCCAGCATCGAGAATACGCGGAGCCACTACCAATCCACTCTCCTTGTCATTCTACTAGTAGAAGATGTATGCTCCCCTTGCATGTCTACTAGAAGCGACAACACGCGAGTTGAACTCCTTCAGGGAACTCTCGATTTGCTGATATTACGAACTCTCATTCTGGGGCCGGTACACGGTCACGCGATTGCGAAAGCGATCGAGCGGAATTCAGAAGACGTGCTTGTGGTTGAGCAAGGCTCCCTTTATCCAGCACTTCACCGGCTGATGAAGAGAAACTTCATCTCCGCTGAGGATGGTATCTCCGAGAACAATCGTAAAGCGAGATTCTACCGTTTGACGGCAAAGGGAAAGAAGCAACTTGCTCTGGAGACGACTCGCTGGGAAAAGTTAGTACGCGCAATCGGTCAAGTTCTCCAGCCGAATAGTTAGGAGGTAAGCGATGCGGAAGCAGACACCCTTAGACCATTTGGATCAGGATATCCAGGATCATCTTGACGCTATGACGCAAGAGTATCTAGATCGCGGGATGAACCCAAATGAGGCACGGCGCGCAGCACGGCGGGCTTTCGGAAACCTATCGCTCATCCGTCAGGAGACCTACAACGTATGGCATCCCGTCTGGATACAGCAACTCCTACAAGATCTCAAATATGCATTCCGATCCTTGTTGCGCAACCGCAGATTCGCTGGAACAGTGATTTTCACACTTGCCCTTGCGATTGGTATGAACACCGCTGTCTTTAGTGTCATCGAGGCAGTATTGGTTCGACCGCTGTCTTACCCCGAGGCCAGTCGGCTTGCATGGCTAGCAGCCTTTGATCGGGACTATCAACCTGAAAATGACAACTGGATAGAACGTGCTGATTACACGGCCTGGAGCAAACAAACCCGAGCATTCGAGAAAACTGCCGCATACGGCAATAGAGACTTGGCTGTGATGATCCATGGAGAAACCGGTCAGGATCGAGTCCTGTCTCTGGCGGGCGACTTCTGGGACTTAACTGGCGCTCAGCCCGAGTTGGGTCGGCTGTTCCGACCTGCGGAGACTCACGCCATGGTGATATCAGATGCAATGTATCAGCGAACTTTTCATGGAGATTCTTCGGTCATAGGTCAAGTTGTAACAGTGAATGATTATCCCTTTACGATTGTGGGGGTTCTAAACAAACACTTCC
>NZ_LMUH01000007.1:56789-191857 GCF_009766105.1 Granulicella sp. S156
TGCTGACTTCCCCGCCAATGGGCACTCATGATTGGGATGAACTGACGAAGCAGGTAGGACCAGGGCCAACTTCCCTGAGTGTTTTGGGCAGGCTTCGTGCCGGGGTGCCCCTCTCATTGGCTCAGTCAGAGATGAGTTCGATCTACAGCAGAATCGTTGCTGAGCATTCTGCCGACCAACATGTCTATGACGAGTTCACGGGCTGGCGTATGTCGCTCTTGCAGGAGAAGCTGGAGGGCGGTGCAAGACGCGCTCTTTTCGTTCTCACTGCGGCAGTCATTTTTGTCTTGCTTATCGGGAGCGCGAATATCGCAAATCTCATTCTTGCGCGGTCCGCAGCCAGGCAGAAGGAGATCGCCGTCCGTGTTGCCATGGGAGCAGGGCGATCACGGGTCACCCGGCAGTTCCTTGCCGAAAGTCTGCTGCTCTCCCTGATTGGGGGAGTGCTAGGTTTGCTGCTAGCAGAAGCGGCTCTTATGGTAATGATCCATAGCTGGCCTCAAGCTATTCCGAGATTGAACGAGGCTCGGCTCGATACTCCAGTCGTTCTCCTAAGTATCGTGCTCTCTTGTCTCACCGGGCTCTTCTTTGGACTCGTGCCTCTCGCGCTGTTGTGGGGGAAGGACTTGCACGCAGCTCTTAAAAACACGTCCCAGAATTCCTCAAGCGGTATGAACCATGCCCAATTGCGAAAAGCTCTCATATCTGTGGAGATCGCTCTTGCTATCGTTTTGTTGACCGGCGCTGGGCTCATGCTCAAGAGCTTTGCGCAGATGAGCGCAAACGCTCCTGGCTTCGAACCTGAAAGCATTTTGACGATGCGGGTTTCTCTAGCCGGGGGACAATATTCCACATGGGTCCCCCAGCAGTCCTATATCGAAACAGCACTCGAAAAGCTCCGTGCCTTTCCTGGAGTGCAGGCGGCCGGTATAGACAGCGATACGCTGAATACAACCGTAAAAATTGAGGGGCTAGGTTCTGATACTTCAGACGGAAGATTCTCCGCCGTGCGTGCGGTCTCGCCCGGATACCTGCGAGCTATGGGTGTGTCTTTGATTGCTGGAAGATGGCCATCGGACAACCGGGCGCTGGATGAGGTGATCGTGAATGAAAGCTTTGCTCAAAGCCTCTTGAACAAGGGAACTCTTCTAGGCAGACAAGTCACAGGGGGATTTCTCAATGGGCGAATAGTTGGGGTGGTTGCCGACTTCAAATATTCGCAGATGGATGCTGAGCCGACTCCCGAGGTTTACACCTCCTACCAACTCGCACCCCTCATGGATCCCATGACAGTGCGTTTCTTTATTCGAGTAGATGGGAGATCTGCACCTGACGCCGCAAGCCTGAGAAAGGTGCTTGCGAGCATTGATCCCACTCAGCCCGTCTACGGAGTACAGACACTACAGCAAGCTCTTTCGGATTCAATTTCACCACGCCGTTTCAACATGTTCCTGATGGGCACCTTTGCTTTCGTAGCACTACTGATGGCTTTGGTTGGCATTTACGGAGTAGTTTCCTATTCGGTCACACAGCGGACTCAAGAGATCGGCATACGTATGGCGGTAGGTGCTGCTCGAAGCCACATTGTCGAATTGGTGCTGTTTGAAGGCTCAAAGAGCATTCTCCTTGGAACAGGTATCGGTCTCGTCGCAGCGCTTGGACTTACTAGACTCATGTCGAATCTTCTCTATGGTGTAAAGCCTTACGATGCGATGACCTTCCTCAGCGTCACCGTGCTTCTAGTATCGGCAGCAATGCTTGCCTGCACTATACCTGCCCTGCGCGCCTCCTTAATAGATCCGGTGCTCACACTTAGGTCTGAGTGAATCGAGACGGTTTCCCGAGCGCTCCAACTTAGGAATCGTCTGCGCTGGCAACAAATGTAGAACCTTCAGCCCTTGATTCGTTGTGGGCCTCGGCACGCACCCTACATCATTTGGGTGCTTATGAGACACGACACGCTCAAGCGCCTGTCATCAAACTTCCCTTAGAGCCAGATCGAACGGTGCAAACGTTTTGTTGAAGCAAGGACCGGAAGGGCATGGCTTCAGCCATGCCGATAACAGCCGGACCAAAGCCCCACACCTCGCTGCCGCAGGCCGGAGTGAAGGCAGAGCCGCAACGACTGAATTGGCGGGTGGCTCAGGTCTGCGATAGAACCAAAGTGGGTGCCCCACATCTCGCGTTTGAGATGTGGGTTGCAGGATGACGGTAGAGCGTTCTTCAGCCTTTAAAGCGCTGAAGGCGCGACATATACCAGCCTGGGGCGGACGGGGTCCCCGACGAGCGTTCTTTGCTCGTTGGGTGCAGGTAGCCCCAGGTAAATATCAGGCTAAAGGCCCTTCCTCCCTGCCGGAGTCTGGAGTGCAGCGCGAAACGCGAAACGACGGAATTGCCTTCTTTGGTCGTAGCGAAACAATACCCCAGCCACGCATACAGCCTTAGGCACTACCGTACAAGCTTGGCAGGGTGGGTGGCTAGGGTCTGAGCCGGAGCAAAAGTCGGTGCCCACATCTAAGGGGAGCTATCCACGATCTGGGCCACCCGCTCGGGGAAACGACCTTGGTTCGAATCAGGGAGTCTGTGGTCGTTTCAGCAAGCGGGGGGGCTGACGGTACAAGCTTTCGCATACGCCGAGTGTAACCCTAACGGCGTGTACACGTTATCTGGCTGTCCAGCAGGTACAACTGGGTATGCCACCTGTACCTGCACCAATTGGTCGGCATCCGGGGGATATAGTGGTTGCGGTATAGTTGCGGGTTGCTATTAATTGCTTGATGTGTATTTTCAGCCATTTATTTGGGTAGAGCTGGGTATATATCATTTGAAATTTGGAGTGATATATATCCCAGCTTTGACGTTCCTTGATAAGTGGTCCTTGTGGCGAACTGTCATAACTTAGGATGACGCAGTGTAGCGAGGTTTTTAATGCAAAACTCATCTTATCTATTGAGCCTTATTTTACTCGGCACGATACAGACTGGAATTCTCGCCGCACAATCTAACACGCTCGCCGGAACAGCAGATGCACCACTGCCCTCCTTCGATGCCGTTTCTATCAAAGAGGTGGAGAAAGTTCATTTCTCCCATACTGCGGATGGATCAACAACGATCACAACCCCCCAGAAGTCATGTGAATATTTAACTGATCGCGTAGTTTGCCAGCTGCCCTTGAAGCATTTGATTGAAGAAGCATTTCAATTACGTAAAACAGAAATAGTTGGGTCTTCTGGAATGGAAGATGAATTGTTCTTAATCCAGGCAATTATGCCATTGAACACCAGCAGGGATACCGCCAGATTAATGTTGCAGCAAACGTTGGAGGAACGGTTCGGATTGAAGTTTCATCATGAAGAAAGAATGCTGCCTGTATATGCCTTAATTCCAGGGAAACAAGGCGTCAAGTTGCAGCCGGCCGACGATCCCGCCCACCGTAAGCTACTGGATGTGACAACCCCGATTGAAGGGCGTAAAGCAGTCGTATCTATGTCGCCCGGCGAGTTTTCCGCAGTGGCGATGTCGTTGGACTCGTTAGTGGACGTTCTTAACTCAATGGCGGATATGGATCTCCCCATTGTAAATATGACGGGACTTGCCGGGGAATATAAGATCAATCTCCACTGGACCCCGGTAGAAGAGCCAAGCACTACGCTGAAGATACTGGATTCTGGTTTTCCGTACGCTGTAGAGAGTCAATTGGGCTTAAAACTAGAGAAGCGCAAGTTTCCGACCAATGCATTTGTGGTCGACCAAATCGGCCATATTCCTACAGATAATTGAATGGTTTTCAGACAAAAGTTTTCTGGCGTGCCCCCCTTAAAGGAAGCTCGCATTGTTCAGGATAAGCGTAGGCACCCGTCCTAGTTTTCCTTCGAAAGGATGCGCGTCAAAGCCTTTTCGGTCGCGCAGTCATCTCTGAAACCACGTTCGGAGAAACTTCTTGTGGATAGTTTCGCCTTGTATTCTTCTTTCGTTCCAAGCTCCTCTCGGTAGGTGGAACTCCCCTTTTTCGTAGCCAGGTGGTAAACGCAATCAAGAAGACCCTGCTTGCGCTGATACCGCCGCACGAGATCTGCGTCGAGGTTTTCTATGGATCGACGAAGTTGTTGTTCGCAAAGGAGCCGTCTGGCGGGTGGCCCACTCGTACCTCGAATCATTTGGGTGCCCCATTCATGACGGCCTCATCGTCATGAGTGGGGGTGGCGAGGGAGCGGGTGGCCACAAACTCGGCACTCGTGGCCACCCACTTGTGTGCAAGGGAATTGCATAGCTGACGCTTCATCGTTTATGCGACACGCTCTAGTAGCTCGATACTCAAAGGCAGCCCAGAGTTCACAGAAGTACCTGCACTTTCAGAAACATCTTCGTGATCATTGCCAACCTCTGCCATCTCGAGTATCCGCAATCTCCGCTTCCGCTCCCGCGTAATCAGCTTCTGACAAAACGCCGCAATGGTCATACCATCCGCATGGGCCATCGCCTTCAGGTCCACGTGGTCCTGCACCTCCAGGGTTGTGGCGAACGGAATCACATCGCCAGGGTTGTGCCGTGCATAGGGACGCTTCCGTCGTGCATGATCAGCGCCTGCTCTATCGAACTCCGCATCTATCGCCATCTTCCCCTCCTCGTTTTCCTTGCCTGCTGATTTCCAGTGCTATGACCACATCCTTCGGTGCCGCACGGATTCTCCGTTGTCAGTTGTCAGTTTGAAAACAACTGAGAACTGGCAACTGAGAACTGACAACGCACTCCAACGCTTCCCTCACCCATCGCGGCGCTTCCCTCGCATAGATCGGCCGGCCCATCGCCTTCATCTCCCGCCAGTAGCTCAGAGCAGCCTCTCTACGGGCCGCTTCCTCTTCCGCCTCCGCAGCCTCATCCCGGGCACTGCAAGCCCTCACCGAACCCATCGCCGCATCGGGTCGCGCCGGCACCGCAACACTCCGCGCCGTATCCTGACTTCGCGACAGCCAGTTGTTCATGAACCGCCGAATGCCGCCGCGCGTCTTCGTCCTGCGCGGATTCGCCAGCAGATACGCCTTCATCGCGCGATACGCCTGCGGAACATCGACCCCGGGATACAGCGGGTTGTCGCGAGCCAGGTCATCTTCACGCACCTCGTAGTGCGTGCCGTCGTTCAACGGCAGCGTGTCCAACAGCGCACCACGATCCGGAGAAACGCGAGAGGCAGCGGGAACCGCATCAGCGGTGGACGCAAAAGTCTTTTCTGTCTCTGTACTTGTTCCTGTTAATGTTCCTGTTCCTGTTAATGCGTGCGCTTCACGTTCGTGCGGCGTACGCCCGGCGTTCGTCGCGCGTTTTCTGTTCGTCGCTTCCGCACGCGCCTGATTGGTCTTGAACTTCTCTTCCGCCCGTTTCCACTCGGACAGCAAGACGACGTTCACAAGCCGTCCGTCTTCGCCCTTCGTGAAGCGACGCAGAATCGCCGCCGAGTTCTCTCTCCACTCCTCATCATCCAAAGCTGCCCGTATCTGCAGCTCCTCATCGTCATCGCTGAGCGAGCAATCGTCGCTCTGCCACGCTGCGGCCAGCAGGTACAGATACCCAATCCGCGCCGCGGCTCGCATCGACTGGACGTGCATGCTTCCGCGCCAGCGATCGATATGAAACGGCATCCACTGTTGCCAACGCTCCGCCACCTAAGCCGCCTCCATCAACCACTGCATCGGAAAAGCGCGATAGGCGATCAACACCTCGGCCCCATAGCGCTTCTGCCCCGTCCCGCGAATCTTCCCCGCCGCCTTCAACTCCGCCAGCCGCCCACCGAAGGTATGAAGAGCCCACCCCGTCCGCTGAGCGATCTCCTTGCTGGTCATACCGTCGCTGGACTGCGCAATGAGCGCATAAATAGTGGTCCGAGCACTCGCATACCGAGCCTCCTCGCTGCTAGTACGAAATGCCAACACATTCGTCTTAGCCTCACCGTATTCATTCACCAGAATGTCCCGCATACACCGCCCCCACAAAACCTTCTCTAAAATGACCCGTCACCACTGCTCTTGCCTTTGCTGCTGCTGTTGCTTTTCTTTTTGTCATTCGCCCTGAGGCAGTCGAATGGGAGGGAACCTACTGTTGCTCTTGCTTTTCTGGTTTGTCATTCCCGTAGGGAATCTGCTGTTGCCTTTGCTCTTGCTCTTGCTCTTGCTCTTGCTCTTGTTCTTGTTCTTGCTCTTGCTCTTGCTCTTGCTCTTGCTCTTGCTCTTGCTCTTGCTAGTTTCTCGCCGTCATCCTGAGCCGTAGGCGAAGGACCCCCGCATTTCGCAGCCGCACAACCTCAAGCCGCCACCGCGCTGTTTCCTGTTTCCTGTTTGCTGTTTCCTATCTCTTCCGCCTCCGCCTCCCGCTCATGCTTCCCACACCATCCCCCCTCGCTCCCACTCATCGCCGTCTCCCGGCAAGGTTCGTCATAGGCGCAGACCTTCCACCCGCAACGCGGCACACAAGCCTCGCAAAGCATCACCTCTTCCCGCCGCCGATGAATCCACGAATAGCGCTCATACGGATACATCTCCGCGCGCGGAAACAACTCGCAGCAGTCGCCGCACTCTTCCCTGCCGCGCGGCCGATTGGGCAGGTTCCAGGGAGCATTCGGATCACACAAAGCACCAGCAGGAAGGTTGTTCATCGCGCGAACCCCACAGAAAACGGGAGAAAAAAGACAGAAGATGCTGACATGGCTAACAATCCTCGATGAACCGAAGATAAGTTAGCCTGCTTATGAAGTCAAGCATAATTAGCGATTTCTAGAATTGTCGCTTAACCCATGAAAATGCACGCTTAGCAGCTCCTCCTACCCTGCGACGACTAAAAATCCACAAGGTACACTGATTCTCATTCCCAGGGACCACGCACAACCCGCCGCGCGTTGGACCGGGAAGAAGATCGTCACAAGGGGGACAGGACAATCAAACGCATCTGGATCCAGGGTTTCGCCGTCTGCGTCATAGGGTCATTCGCTTCGGCATGTGTAGGGCAACTGCGCGTCCTGGTCGATCAGGTCGGCTACGAAACGCGCGCCCCAAAACAAGCCCTCGTACTGGGCACCGACAAGGACCATCCCCAGCAGTTCTCCCTGATCGACGACGCGACCGGCAAAACCGTCCTGACCGGCAAGCTCACTTCGAGCGGCCAGGTCGACGCCTGGGGCGGCCGCGTCTTCTGGACCGCCGACTTCTCCCAATGGCAGACCCCCGGCCATTACTCCCTCCAGACAGACCAGGCAAGCTCTTGCACATTCGACATAGAAGACGATTTATTAGAACGAGATACACTATCAAATTTAATCTTCTACTTCAAAGGACAACGCTCCACTGGACTGATCGATAAAGCCGACACCCACCTCCCTTTGCCCCCCGGCCAAACCGGTTTTGTCGACGTCCACGGCGGCTGGTACGACGCAACCGGCGACTACGGAATCCACCTCTCCCACCAGAATCTGACCTCTTACTTCAATCCCCAACAGGTCCCCCTGGTAGCCTGGACCCTCTTAAAAAGCTATCGCGTCCTCGAATCCCGGCACGACGACAACTTCAGCGAATACGAACGCCGCCTTCTGGACGAAGGCCTCTTCGGCGCCGACTTCCTGGTGCGACTCAAACGCCCCCAGGGCTCTTTCTTTGAAAGCGTCGACGGTCCAGGCAAAGGCAAACTGCCTCAGGACCGAGCCATCGGCAACCCCAACTGGCGCACCCAGATCAAGAAGACAGACACGGATTCAACCGAGCACATCATGAGTGCCAACGGCCCCCATGCGTATGAAGCAAGCTTTCGCTCCGGCGCCGGCATGGCCATCGCCTCCCTGGCCCTGGCCAGCACCATGCCCGCCGACGGCGACTTCCCCCGCGCGGTCTATCTCCGTACAGCCGAAGAAGCCTTTCAATTCCTCGAAGCGCATAACCGCGAGCTCTTGAACGACGGAAAAGAAAACATCCTCGACGACTACTGCGCCCTCATGGCCGCAACCGAGCTCTATCGCGCAACCCACCAGGAAACCTATAGAACCGCCGCCGACAAACGTGCCGCGCACCTCATGGCACGTCTCGCAACCAGAGAGAATTATCACGATTACTGGCGCGCAGACGACGCATCCCGCCCCTACTTTCACCCCTCCGATGCAGGCTTGCCGGTCGTAAGTCTCCTCGAATATGCGGAGATCGCAACCCCTGCCGCCCAAAAGCAGGTTCACGATACGGTAGAGCGGTCCCTGCGTTTCGAGCTCTCCGTAACCTCCGAGGTCAACAACCCTTTCGGCTACGCCCGGCAATTAGTGCGTATGGGAGACGGCAAAGTTCGCAGCGCCTTCTTCTTCCCTCACGACACCGAAGCAGCCCCCTGGTGGCAAGGCGAAAATGCACGCCTGTCCTCATTAGCCGCCGCTGCACGCATGGCCGCCCCGCTCTTTGCCGACAAACCAGAGTTTCAATCGCAACTGCAAAGCTATGCCTGGAACCAGCTGCATTGGATCCTGGGCCGCAACCCGTTTGATTCAAGCATGCTGATGGGCAGCGGCCATGGTAATGCTCCCTACATGTTCTTCCGTTCCTACAAGTACACCAGCGCTCCCGGCGCCATCATCAACGGCATCACATCCGGTCTCGACAACGAAGATGGCATTGCGTTCAATCAGGGATACGCTGTAACAGGACAGGACGAAGACTGGCGTTGGACAGAGGAATGGCTACCCCACGCAGCCTGGTATATGTACGCCGTCAGCCTTCCGCATCAATAGCTCTACGCACCCTGCAGAATCTCGCGCAATAGTTGTTGAGCGATGCGATTCTCCTCTGGCCGGCCAATGGTAATGCGGGCCCAGTTGGTATAGGGCGGGAAGGTTCGCCCTATATCGACGCCCTTGGCTCGCATGCCTGCGGCCAACTCGGCCTGAGGACGGCCTGCATTAAAGAAGATAAAGTTGCTATGCGTATCCGTATGGGCAAGGTTGAGGTCCTTAAGAACAGCCACCCATTTGGCCCGTTCTGCCGCAGTGACAGCCCGAGTCTGTCGTACATGCCCCGTATCAGCGAGAGCCGCTGACGCTGCGGCGATGTTGAGCCGGCCCAGCGATTCTGCATCGCCCAAACCCTGTTGATGCAGAGCATCCGCAAGCGGACGAGGCGCCAGCGTATATCCGATGGGAAGTCCGGCGAGCCCATGAATCTTATCGAAGGTCCGAAACACAAGAACATTCGCACCTTCGCGGACCAGCGAGACAGCAGAGCGAGTCTCAAAGTCTGCGGTGTATTCGAGGTAAGCCTCATCGACAACCACCGGCGCTCGCTGTGAGACCTCACGCAGAAAGCGTTTGAAGGCAGCATCATCGCTGACCGTTCCGGTGGGATTATGCGGATTGATCAGATAGAGCGCGCGCGTCTTCCCATTGACTTTCGCAGCCAGCGCACCCAGGTCATTTTCATAGTCTGCGTTAAGCGGGACCGGAACGCCGACTCCACCGACGTGCGCAGCGGCATCGACAAGCGCAAGATAGCCGGGGGTGGAGTAGATGAACTCTCCTCCAGGGCCACCCTGGCTGCCGAGATAGAGTCCGAGCGCGCCTAGAATCTCTCCGAGCACTACTTGTTCTACCGGCACACGCTCATAAGCGGCAATCTGCTCGGCAAAACTCCGCGCTGCAGCGGCATCCCCATAACGCGAAAGCCTCGGAAATTCACGCTGGATCGCGCCTGCAACATTCGCAGACGGACCAAAGGCGTTTTCGTTCAGATTCAGGTGTATGAGCTGCGACGAAGTACCCTCTGCGGTTAAGGCAAGTGCTGACGCAGGCAAGAGAGTCGCACCGAGCGCCATACCGGAGGTCTTGAGAAGTGAGCGGCGCGTAAGAGCTGACGACATGGGTTGTTCCTCTACAGAAGATAACTGGTTAATACGTGATATGCAGCCCGAGCTGCAGATAGCGCGGGAAGTTGGCCTGGGCCGTGATCGCTCCGAAGTTTGCGCTGCCGTAGGCTGTATTCGGTCCGGCAAACAGCGGAGTGTTGAATGTATTGAAGGTCTGCGCGCGAAACTGAACATTCACGCGATCACGTACCACGACATTCTTGAACAGGGAGATGTCCCAGTTCTCATAAGCTGGCCCGCGCAACGAGAGCGTACGCGGCGCGTTGCCAAAGGTATACGCTGCCGACTGCGTAAAGGCAGCAGGATTGATGAATCCATTAAGCCGCTGGTACAGGCTGCCTTTGGTTCCAAGCGGAGCGCCAGAGACGCGATTGGGACGCTGGATTCCATTGCCCGCAATCGTGCTGTTGGGATTGCTGCTCTGATAGATCGAGACCGGAAATCCACTCTGGAATGTCGGCAGCACATTCAACTGCCATCCACCGATAACCTCATCACCCCAGCGGTTTCCCGTAGAGAAGCGCTGATCCTTGCCGAACGGAAGGTTGTAGAGAACACCGGCAACAAAGCGATACGGCACATCGGTCACAGAGTGCGAATACTCAGCTTCGAGGTCATAGATGTTCTGAGGTGCGGAGATGCCGGAGCTTTGGATACTGTTGGCCGTGGCAAAGGACGAGTCCATGTTGCGTGACCAGGTGAAGGAGCTGATGAGATTGATGCCATGTCCCGCGCGCTTCTCTACCTGCACAAGGAGTGCGTTGTAGTCGGCATGCGCAGAGCTGACGAAGAGGTTTACAGACGTGAACTGCGGGAATGGGCGGAGAGTCTGCGAACGCGCAACGGTCGGCTGACCGATGATGCCAGGGCCTCCTGCAACATAGTCCGGGTTCGCCACCTGATCGCCGAGTGACGCACCAAGCGAGAAGTTCGATGGGTTGAGCTGGTTGATGTTGATAGGCGTACTACTGGTGGGCGATGGGTTCAGATTGACGGAACGCGATCCAACATAAGACGCATGGAGAGCAATCTGGCCCGGCAACTCCTGCTCGACACCGAAGGAGAACTGCTGCACGCGAGGCGCATGATAGTTCTGATCGTACGTAGTCACTGAATTGCCGACACCGGTAAGCAGGCCAGCGGAGTTCCCTGCTGGTTTCACAAAACCGCTGGGATACGGATTGTTGAGCGTTCCTGCCGAAGTCTGGTCGTTATCTACACTGGCGACGTAGGAGTTGGCCGCGGTATAGCCCGGTGCGAGCGAGCCGGTGGGATCATAGCGCAGCGGCGCATAGAAGATGCCATAGCCGCCACGAATCACGGTCTTCGGCGAGAGCTGATAGGAAGCTCCAATGCGCGGTGCGAACTTGGTTCGGGAGAGATCGCCGATGTCGCGCTGGTTACCGTTGATCCCCGCGAACAGAATTCCCCCTGTAACTGAAACATCGGGTGCAAGCTGTGCGGTCGCATTGCGATCAAAGCCTACCGCTAACTGATTATTGTCTTCCTTCAACCCTGTCTCCGCCTCATAACGAAGCCCGAAGTTGAGCGTGAGTCGCGACGTAAGACGCCAGTCATCCTGCGCGAAGACTGCTGAGTAGTCGAGATACGTTTTGAGCGGCGTGGTGATATCAACCTCACCTGAGATCGGGTAGCCGAGAAGAAGATCGGCGAGATCCGATCCGGAGCCATCGCCTGTTGCGTTGGGGCTGGACTGCGTAAAGGCTCCTGAAAAGGTGTAGGTGCCGGGAGCATTGCTGAAGTCCTGAAAGTCCATGCGGATGCGGCGGTACTCTGCTCCAAAGGTGAGGTTGTGCCGCTTCAATGTCTTGGCCAGCGTACCGTTCACGATCTCCGACTTCCAGTTGTCGAGCGAAGCGGTGTTCTGCCCTAGCTGCGAGAAGTTGCGCGGGAAGATGGTCGGAAAATACTTGTCCTGAATCTGGGAACTGTAAGAAGTTGGAAAACCAAGCGAGGCGGGATCGAATCCCTGGCTTACCTCCGCAATGAGGTTTGGGAAGCGATTGTTGCCGTAACGAGCGGTCAAGACGGTAGTGGGATTAAGTATCCAGGTGCTATTGATCTGCGTGGCGTCTACCTGGCGATGATAGGTGTACGAGTAGCTTCCGGGCAGCGTGCCGAGCGGGTTTCCAAGCGGCTGCAAAGCCTCATAGAAGATATAAGAACCGCTGACGTTCCACCAGGGGCGAATCTGCTGATCGAGCTTAACCGTGACCTCCTGCGCGTGGTCGCGCACATCGTCGGTTCCCGTGAAGTTGTACTGCCCTGTCGCAGTGTTTGTCTGAGGAAGCGGATAGTATGAGGCGATGTTCTTGCCAACTGTGCTGACCTGGCTCGTCGGAATCTTATTGCCGGCAAACGGCGTGCGATGGATTCCGCTGGCGTCGGTGTAGGTCTTCGTTGGGTCGTAGATAACGTTGAGCGATCCATCTACGTTGTAGCTGTTGGAAAAGTCGCCGGTGCGTTCGAGCGCGGTGGGAACGGCGAAGCTCTCTGTGTAAGGAGAGCTCTGAATATAGCCCTCAGCACCAATCCAGAAGAACGTCTTGTTGCGCCCGTCATACAGATGAGGAATGACGACCGGGCCACCGAGCGAAGCGCCCCAGTTGTAGTACGGACTATCGGCACGGGGGACTCCATTGCGGTTGGCGAAGAAGTCATTGGCCAGCCACGAACCCTGACGGGTCTCGCCGAACACAGAACCGTGAACCGTATTCGCTCCCGAGCGCAGCAGTGTGTTGAAGACTCCGCCGCCCGTGCGTCCTACCTGGGCATCGTAGGTGTTGGCCTGCACCTTCACGTCCTGAATAGACTCGATGGTCGGAATCACGATCGGACGATTGTTGGTATCGGTGATGGGAACGCCGTCGACGAGATAAAGGTTTGCGGCAACCGGGCCTCCAGCCACAGACGTAGTGGATGTACCGTTCTGATCCGCAAAACGAATGAACTGCGGATTGCCAGTATTCACGAAGACGCCTGAGAGCTTTGCCGTGATGTAGGGATTGCGTCCGAGAACAGGAATATCTTCGAGACGTTTTTGATCGAGGTCTGTGCTGATGGAAGCAGTAGAAGGATCAACAAGAGGAGCTTCAGCGGAGACCTGCACAACGCTCGTAGTGCTGCCGACGGCAAGTTGAATATCGAGTGTCAGGAAATCCTGCGTGGAGAGAACAATGTGTGTGCGCTCAGCTTCGCTGAAGGTGCTGGCCACAACGTGCAGAGTGTATGTGGACGGCGTAAGCGAGTTGAAGGCATAGGCTCCAACTCTGTCGGACTTTGTGTCCCGCGTCTGATGCGTGGCCTCGTCGGTAAGGCTGATGGAGGCCCCTGCGATAACTCTGCCGCCGGAATCGGCAATAGATCCTCGGATGGCGCCGTTGTAGCTCTGGGCGAGTAAGCGCGAGGCTGATACGAGCAATAGCGCGATGAGGATGTAGGTTTTGTATCCGAAGCTGTATCGGGGGTGGCTCTTGTAGCTATCAGTGCAACTCATGGCGACTCTCTTAAAGAACGTTGTGCGTGTGTGCGGATAGATTGACTGGGGATAGGCACGTTCACGCAAGACCTGCGGAGATTAACGTGCAGGCCAGAAGAGAAAGTTGTGCGGGAAACCTAGGAACAATACATCAGTGCAGCGCCGCTCAACTCACAAGGACAGGCCTGTGAGGAACAGCAACTACAAAGCGTGATGGAACTAGGCATAAGTTGAGCATAAGCTTCGGTTTATGCCGATGTCAATTGACCAGGAACTATGCCGAGATGAGAAAACCGGTGCCTGCATAGACATTTCGCAGCCTTCGATTGAATCAGCAACAGACAGCTATACCTGAACTTCGAACCCCTCTACATCACAAGTTCCGACGGTTAGCTCGATGGAGGAAGCGAGCTCCTTCGTCATTCGAGTGTAGCCGTTTTGAAGGGGCGGAGCCATCTCCCAAACGAACACTCTGTAGCGACCTGTTTGAACAGGAGCCTCAAAGTTTCGACTGGAATCCACCTTGACCCCTAAGCTGCCGAAGTCATCCAGCATCCCCACGTCACGGGTGAAATGGACGGAAATGTTCGCTATGTCTTCCGGCAGTTCGCCCGTAACCTTCCCACGAACAGTAAGCCAAATCGGACGAGGAACACGCAGCTCGAGGTCAGCCTTGATTTGTCCTGCTTGAACATCGAAGGTACCGGCGTCCTTTATGTCCTGAGCATTTGGATAGAGGAAATCGAAGATTCGTTGTTGAATGTCCGGACGAGCTGGTTGAGGCGGAGCGCTGAGCGGTTTTTGGAGTATTCCGACGAAGCGCAGAGAGTAGCTGCCAGGAGAAAGGGGCGGCGAACAGAAGCAGCCATCCTCATCTACCTTGTGGTCCCCAGAATCGCTGATATAGCCAGATCGTTCTCCTCGATTGCCAGCCCTTATCAAAGTGAAATGGCAATACCGTGGGGGAACCCCTTCTTCATCCAAAATCCGTCCCTTGATGAAAGCACCAGGTGTCAGCGAAATCTGTAGATTCTCTACGGTTTCCCCTTCTTCCAGGAGGACCTCGCGGTAAAGAGGAGCATAGCGAGCATCATGAAAACCCAGACTGTATCTGCCAGCTGGTAGTGAGTGAAAGGAGAAGCGTCCGAGCTCATCGGCTTGCGTAAAATCCTCCTCGCGAATCCCGTGACGGATCAGGCTTATTTGAGGCTTCGAAAGGGTCTCTCCTGTCACGGCATCCAGGAGGTGGCCAGTGATCATTCCACTCATCTTCAGCACTCCACTGATGTGTGATTTCGCGTTCTGCGAACCACTCCGAATCAGTATAAGACTTAGGCGAAACAAGGCCGCAGTATGCCACAACACACGCAGCTATCCCATCATCCTGGTCTTCCCTTCGGCAAGTCACACTCTTGAATTCGGGGATTGGTGTGATTGAAGAGGAACTGTTGGACGATGGTTATAACATTCCCAAGTGACCAGTAGAGTGCGAGACCTGCGGCTACACGCCATGCGATGAAGCAATAGATGAGGGGTAGCGCTACTGCCATGATCTTCCGCTGTAGCGCATCGGTAGCCGGTGACGGAGTAACGATCTGCTGTAAGAACATCGTCACTACGAAAAATATTGGAAGAAGGTGAAGAGGATCGGGCGCGGCTAGATCATGCAGCCACAGCCAGGGTGCATGGTGCAGCTCGCCAGCTCCATGAAGCATCCGGTAGATTCCGGAGAGCAGCGGCAGCTGTATCAGAAGCGGCAGAAACCCTCCGAACATGCTGACGCCGTATCTTTCATGTAACTCTGCTATCTCCTTGTTCATCGCCAGCATCTGCGGGTCGCCGAGCTTACAGCCTTTGTAGCGCTCTCTGATTGTCGCGATCTCCGGCTGGAGCTGCTGCATCTTTCGTTGTGAGCGCATGGACTTGATGCGCAATGGGAGCAGTGCAAGGTTGATTCCCAAAGTGAGCAGCAAAATATCCCATCCCCAGTTCCGAACAAGATGCTGGTGCATCCAGTTGAGCGCTACGAAAAACGGCTTCGCGAAAAGATAGAGCTTCTCAGTTTTCTCTGAAGCCTGCGGCATAGCCTTAGCCGCATGATCCGGTGTGGCCTTGTGTGCATTCGTTTGTACTACCGGGTTCAATGTCCCGGCATTGTTCTCCACACCAACCTTTTGATGAAATATCTGCTGCACGTATAGGAAACCGAAAAAGATGACGGCCATCGCGATCAAGGCACGTACAGTTTGCCTGCTCGTTTGCAGATTGGGATTCTTCATTTCTTCCATGGAAATTCTCCTGGTCATCACCGCTGAGCGATGACGCCTCTGGTTTGGATCGATCGTGGATTGCTCGCCAATACACTGGTGGGGCCGGTGCAGCTGCCTTAATTTGTGTTGGACTATGCAGTATCTGAGACATTTTGGGGTGAGGGTTTAAGTCTTTACAGGCCACAAAGTCCGCTCACACGGAGCTGACGATGCGCCTGTCCTCACTCGCATCGTCACGAGAGCGCACAGATGCAGCAAATCAAAACGCAGCGACATACAACTGCGAATGGAGATCGGAGGGTTGAACTAGAGGGAGATTGGAGGAGGAAGCTGGAAGATCAACCGCAGGCGCGGTGCCCAGGGAAGTGTCAGCGATGCCTCTTGCGGCATCGACAGACCGGCCTTCCGGGAAGGCTCAAATACATAGAGACAAATGGATTCTGCACAGGCGATAAGCCGCCGGCAGATATCCCCTGAGTGCGAGGCCAGAAACATCAACAGGCCGGCCACAGCACAGATCAATAGCAGCTTGTCGACCCCGACAAAGAACGACGAGACGGAATGTTTCACTCCGAAAGCGATCAGCGGGAGCAGCAGGTGGAAGCATGTATCAAACTTGCTTCGGGAGAACATAAGGTGCCTCCGACGATGAGTATACGACAGCCTCACCTATAACAAACGTGAACTAGCGAGGCGGTCTGGCCCCTCGCAGATAACGGTTCATCGGCTCAGAGAAGAAGGTAGCCGTAAGCCAGCCAAGAAGCGCCGTAAGCAGAAGAATGCCCACAACCCAAACAGCCATATGCGGCACACTGAGCTGATGAGGTGCTAGACCTTTCGGTTTGGGATTTGGATGCCAGTGGCTGAAGAGCATGACAACCCAGATAACGATGAACTCGTGAGTCAGGTAGACCTCATAGCTGTGCCTTCCATACCAACGAATGGGAGCGGTAAGGCGGCTCGGGCTGCGCGAATGTCCTCCTGCATGGCGAAGCACGCTGGCCAGCATAACGAGGCACGCACCCACGGCGAGCAGCGTTCCGAAGAAGTCCGCTTTCGTCGGAATCAACTTCCAAAACCAGTGTGGGCCGCAGGCAGTAACAGCGATGATGGTGACACCTGCAACCTGCAGAAGCAGCAGTAAGCGGCTATGGATGGCGGGCCAGCGACCCTCTTGTCGGATTGAAACGTAGTGAGTCAACAGGGCGGTAAGGCAGCCCAGGGCAATACCGTCCATTCCACCGAGATAGCTTTGGTCCTGCCATATCTCATTTGTGGACCAAACAGTCCGGGCATAGGGTCCCATCGCTACAAATGCCACCAATATAACGATGAAGGGGATCATGCCCCTGCGAAAGCGCAGGAGAAGCATACAGAGGATCGGGAAGAAGACATAGAACATCTCTTCAACCGATAGGGACCACATCACATTCCAGTTTCCAGGCAGAAAGCCAAACCGAGCCTCCAGCCAGTTCAGGTGAAAGGTGAAGGCGGCTATGATCGCGCGCCACAGGGGAGCCCTCTTGTGGGAGAAGTCAAAGCCTTCTACATGGGCCAGGGCCAGAACGCTAAGGATCGTAACGATGAGTATGAGCAACGGGGCGATGCGCGCAAACCTGATCCGGTAAAAAACGGACGCTCTCATGGCAGAGAGCGAACCGAACCGGCGCAGAGAGGTCAGCGTAATGAGAAATCCTGAAATGGCGAAAAAGACGGTGACCCCATTGCCGCCATTGAAGAAGAGGAGGTGGGTGACGATCTTCGGCAAAGGCAGGTGCCGTATGTCGTAACCGGCAAAGAAGAGCCGGATCCATGTATGCAGCAGGACAACTGCAAGAATGGAGAAGCCTCGAAGAACGTCGATCGTGTCAAAACGTTGTGTCGCCGCTGGCAGAACAGGCGGGTTAGTAGCCATAGCTCATTCTAGAGTCGTCTTTGTCGAGAACGGCTGAAACAGATCTCCGCCTGTAGGTCTTCGATCGGGTGCAAATGACATAAAGGTGCTATCGCAGAGCTTACGGAAGCGGCGCGGAGAGAACAGGGGCTCCATCTGACCTGAGCATTGTTCCACGTGCAACAACGTGGTGAAATCGAGCAGATAGTGGAGCCAGGCCGTGCTGTATGAAGGATTTAGACGCCACAATTCTAGATTTTGAAGAGGAATTTATGGTAGCAGATAAATAATTGAGTATTTCAATCAAATGCGAGAAATGGGGCGGCGTAGGGCGACCGCCTTTGCCTTGTAGTAGCGGCTATGGCCGGACGGAGGAGAGCGGTCGGGCGTTCGCCCGATGCCCACCTTAGGCGCGATAATGCCGCGCCGAAGATGGGGCACCCGGCCCGTGCTATGCCGAGGGCTGAATTCCTTCCCTGCACTAATTTGTTGAAGGTCGTTCGAGTCTTTTGACGGAAATCGTCTCGACCTCACCTTTTGATGGCTTGAGACTTAACCCCATCTGCTCTTCGATTGCAGTGAAGAATGACGGGGCCGAATCATTCGAGCCTTCTCTGGACCATTTCGCTTTGCAATCATACCTTCCCTCCAAACCTGTCCGGTCCAGCACTGGACGTCCGTCCAACTCCGGTTGCCAGGCGAGTTGACCCGCAATCAGCCAGAAGGGCCATCCCCAGGTGTCCATCACACCCTCGCCGCTGTGAGCTCCCTCCGGCGGTGGAGGTGGTGCTGGACTGCCCGCCGGTGGCGGAAGCGGCGGCGGCATTTGGAATCCGCCACTACCAAGGCGGGGCCGGCCAGAAGGAGCCACAGGAGAATCAAATGTCGATTTTTGGCATTTCAGCCCGCCCTTAGCCACTACCAACTCATATACAGGAAGACTCTGGGACTGAAAACTAACAACTAATCCGAAGCGCTCCGCGAGCAACGACTGCACCCTAAGACGCATCTGCTCGTCCCGGTCGTCCGGCGATAGTTTGCTCATAGCCGCGACCTGCGCATCATCCAACTTGCCCTGGATATCATATTGATCCGTCCCAATCCACTTTGGACCGCCCGAAAGCTCTCGCGCAAAATCGAGACCATAGGCGTAAATCATGACTTCTTTGACCGTCTCTTTCTTCGCCTCAAAGCCGTCGGGACGCACAGTCTGCACCGGCCATTCCTCATCTGGCCCACTCGGGCGAACACTGGAAACCGCAAACGAGGGTTTCGGCCCGGAAACGTGCAGAATCTGGCCATATAGCGGAATCATTCGCACAACCCCAAACGCCATGGGCACGACGATGACGGTGAAAACAAATACTGCGAGCATGATCTTTCGAGGAAGAGTTAACTCGGCCACGCGCGGAGTCATAATGGACCGGATGCGACGCTTCAAGTCAGCGCCGGTAATACCAGCAACACAGGTGAGGGGAGTTTCGACGCAGAACTCGCAGACTGTGAGAATGCTCTCTGCATAGATCTGTGGCTGCCGGCAATGCAGCGCAATCTCTTCATCGCAGGAGAACTCGCGCTCTTCCACCAGTCGCGTCTCGATCCACCACACAAGCGGGTGAAACCAACAGATAGCTTCAACCAACATGTGAATCGCGGCCGTCAGATTATCGCGCCGGCGTACGTGACAAACCTCGTGAGCCAGCACCGCCTCTAGATGCTCGTCTCCTAAACGCTCGGATATTCCTTGCGGCCACAGGAGAATGGGACGAAAGAAACCGAAGATTCCGGGCTCAACGGAAGCGGGCAACAATCTTAGTTCGATCTTTCGCTGCAGTCCTACTCGATCTTCTACACGGCGAAGCGCCTCCACCTCGCGGCCCTCCAGCACTGGCAGGGCCCTCCGAACTGCCTCTTGAATGCGCAACCACCGCGAGGTCCAGCGGCCTAGTATCACGATCGCGCCGCACAACCATATCGTTAGAACGATAGCCGGGACCGGAGGCGTGCTTAGGAAGTCTGCGACTCGAGCAGGCATAGAGGCAACCCCGAGCTCCGGCGCCCGTGCCTGGGACGCTTCCGACGTAAAGGGTTGGCTTAGCTCTTCCATTGCAAGATAGGAAGCAGTGTTCGCGCTCCCCGCCCTTAGCGGCGACGGATGAGGCATCCATGTCAAATGACTGCCCAGAATCACCATCAGCGAAAAAGGAATAAGAAATTTTATCGACCCCGCTAACCAGAGCCAGTATCGAATTCTTGCACGGTTCTTTCGCAGGGCTAAGGTCAGTAACCACACTGCTGCGGTAAGCAGCGTCGATTGCCATAGGTGATTCACCAGGGCAGGCACAATCGTTCCCGACATCCCGGACAAAGAGTCTGCGATCATTCCGCTTTCTCCTTTTCTTGAAGCTTTTTCAATTCCCGTTGTGCCTCTTTGACGTCCTCCAGCCGCAACTTCCCGGACCTAACCAGATGTGTCATCACGAGCTGGGTTCGCCCGCCAAACAGCGCCAACAGCTCGTCGACCAATCTTTGCTGGGCGGCATCGCGCGAGACGAGAGCTTCGAAGACGTGGAAGTTACCCACCTTCTTGACGCGGCGCACAATCTTTTTCACCTCCATGCGGGACATCGTCATCTGGATGGTCGTATAGCCGGGCCGTCCCTTCTCAGGAAAGGCGTCTTGAATCTCACGGATGGAGGATTCGCCTCGATCCCAGAGTTTCTCCATGATCTGAAGTTCGAGCTTCGATAGTTTCGGCGTTGCCATTCGCATCTCCAACAAGTGTTATAGGTTCTACAACACGTGTTTGAGCAATGTCAAGACGAAATCGCAGGGCTGGTTACCGCGGTTATTGGAACTTCCTGTGATATCGCGTTTTTGGTAATGGTCTTACGCTCGTCGCAAAATCTGTGGCTATATCCAGGTTTGAACGTTGTAGCCAAGGCACACATCAAGCAGGAGCGGTCGCGCTTCGCGCGATGCCCACCTTAGGCGCAAAAAACGCGCCGAAGATGGGGCACCCGGACCGTACGGCCTAAGCGGAAAGCCCACACGCACCCGCATCGCGTGCGGCTCGAGAGAGTCTCGCTTTGCTCTACTAGCCCATCAGGGCAGCAAGCTGGGGTTAGCTCTCTGTGCCAGGTCTATTGCCTGCTGCGGAAACCAGCTCCCTGCAATCGGATCGTCTAAGCCCCATAGTGGATCGAACACTGCCTGGCCCGCTGCGTCCGTCGGCCATTGCGCCTGGGAATAGTCTGTGTAGTCCCACGCTCTTGCTCCGCCCGCTGCGTCACAGGTCCCATCCGACTGACCTGGCGTCTTCACCCAGATATAGGCATCCAATAATGAAATGCCTGTACTTGCAGCTGGATGAGTCCCCAGCCCACGCGCCGGAGGGTTGCACCAGCCGCCATTGGTGAGGGTCTGGACGACTGCGGCCGGCTGGTTATACGGCGCGTTCGCATAGATGCTGGCATCGAGTGGTCCCTGGCCGTTGCGACTCGTGTCGACCACGAAATGCGTCACAGGTTCGGCTGTTCCCAGGTTCTGCTGAAACCACTCGTCGGTGTAGATCCAGGTCGTAATGTCGTCCGGGTTGACTGTTCCGAGAGGCGAATAATACTGGCTCGCACAGTACGAATAATTTCCCAGCCGCCATCCACCATTGTCGGGATTGTTGGCGAACGCGATGCACTCGGAGACCCAGGTGTCATATTTAGATTCGTAATTGTTCAGGTTGAAGTTCGATACGTTCGTAAAGAACCCCTGTGCCTGCGTGATGCCAGCCTGTGCGAGCCGCGCTGACATAATCGGTACAGCCTGCCAGTGACTATTGCCACCGTCGATATAGACCAGCGTTTGCGATCCAGCCTCCAACGTCGTCACCGCATAGTTGATCTGGGTATATCGATCCGCCGTGAGCTGCGCGATGTTCACCTGTGCCGGGTTGTAGCCGCAATCGCTGGGCAGATCCGCCAGAGCATCCGGCTCCAGCACGATCACTACCTTCTGACTACCGATCGCTGCCGCAATGGCATTAATCCACGTCTCGTAGTCTGCGGTATTCTCTGCTCCACCCGCCGAGTAGCTACCGCAGTCCCTGCCAGGAATGTTGTAGAGCACAAACACCGGTATGGCTCGTTCCAGATGCGCTTCCACAAGAGTTGTTGTCACGGTGGAGGTCACCTGGGAAGTCGTACCGCCAGTGAGCCACACCGCTTGAGGAACTGTCTCCATGGTCGTAAGCAGCAGAGCATCCTTGAACTTCCCCTGCTCTAACAGGCCCTCCACTTGTTGTGCGGCTCCAGTAGGCGGTAGAGGAGTAAAGAAACGTGTGTCGGCCGGCAGCGTCTTAGACTGTCCGTGAGCTCCGGCGAATGGAGTCAGAAAAAGCGCTGCTCCTATAACCAACCTGTGCAGAGTGTGCCGGTGAGTGGGTGTGCTGCGCATATTGAGATCTCCCGAAATTATGGTGCGTATTACACGTGCCATCTTCTAGATGTTTCGCTCAACGCTTGTCAAGAATGGAGTCTCGATGATCACGTTCAAAGGAAGAATTCTTCCTCTTCTGAAGAATGCGCGCAACCAACGATAGTATGGCGATTTTCAAACTCCTCTCACATTGGATATGCGTCTCCCTATGCTATGGTGGCTCGTGTCATTTTCCAGAGAACTTTAGGATTTAGCCCGGAGGTTGCCGCTGTGCCCTCGCCTAAACACACGCTTCTCATCTCACGCTTCGACATGCTTCTGCCGCTTCTGGCACTTGCCCTCTTCTCTCTCCTAGTCCCGCAGAAAGTCATGGGACAAAAGAAGGTCTTCGCTCACTACCTGGTGACGAATCAGGACTACCAGGGCAATACAGATCCGACAGGCCAACTAAAAGTCCAGGCCTACGAAAAAGAGATCCAGCAGGCGCAAGCCGCAGGCATTGACGGCTTTGCCCTCGACGTTGGAAGTTGGCTGAGCGAAGGTGTCTCTTCGGAGTATTACATCGCGTATGCCTCGCAGATGTTTGAAGCGGCTTACGAGCTCAATACTGGGTTCAAACTATTCTTCTCCGCCGACTTTTGCTGCGGCAATACAGTCAGCGATGCAGAAGACATGATGCGGCGTTTCGCCAATGACCCCAAATTCTCGACTGTCTACTATCAGTACAACGGTGCGTTTGTGCTGAGCACATTTTCAGGCGAAACGCAGATCGGGATCTCCGGCTTTCAGCAGATCCGCTCCGACCTGGCCAATGGAACCAATCCATCCACGCAATCCGTTTCCTCAACATGGCCGACGCTTGAGGTTGGTGGAGCTCCGAGCAACGCCGACTTACAGATTTTTCTGGTTCCGGCATTCTTTAGCGGGTGGGGTGGAGATATCCCCACTCTTTCGGAGGTTCAATCCGGTTTCAATTCGTGGAGCTCTACGATCAACGGATCGCTCTACTGGGGCATAGCTGGCGTTCCAGGATCAGGGGGATCGATCGACCAGATTCCCAGTAGCGAAGACTATGCTTCCGTTGTTCAAAATAACGGAGGCAAGGTCTATATGGCGCCGATCACCCTGCAGTTCTGGGGCGCGGACGCAGCCAGCTCCTACAACTACTACGAATACAGCGGATATAGCGGCATGCGAAAGATGTGGATGGACGCCATCAACGTCTCTCATCCCGACTGGGTCGAGATCATCACATGGAACGACTTCATCGAAGGCAGCTATGTAAGTCCCATCGACGACCCGAATAAATACTCGGACGCAAACTATCTCACCGGGAGCGGACTGCCGACCGGAGTGCTGAATTACTTCCACACCCACGCCGGCGCTACTGCCCTGCTGCCGTACTTCATCCAGTGGTATAAAACAGGCGTTCAGCCCGCGATCAATAATGATTCGATCTACTGGGCGTATCGAACGCAATCGGTAAACGATAACGCCTCCAACAACACTCCCCAGATCTCGGCAAATACCGACAACGGCCCTATTGCCGATGACATCTACGTCACCGCAAACCTCGCGCAGCCGGGGACACTCGTCGTTACATCAGGCAGCCAAGTAACCTCCTTCACTCTTGCCGCGGGCAGCACCGATGTGCAGGCGCCCTTCGTGGATGGCAACACACCCACCTTCACCTTCAGGCCCAGCTCAACCGGCACCATTGAACTGAGCGGAACCGGCACGGATGCGATTGGCCTCGCCAACTACGCGATAGCCTCATGGGCAGGGTCTTCCAGCACGTCGACCCCCGCGAACGATTACTACTATTCGACGGGATCAGTTGCTGGGTCCAATATCTCGTCGTCAGTTGCGGCCACGCCTACCTTCAGCCCGTCTGCGGGATCGTATGCGAGCGCCCAGACCGTGACCCTCTCCGACGCCACCTCCGGCGCGCAGATCTACTACACCACCAATGGCACTACCCCGACGACTTCCTCGACACTCTATTCCGCGCCCATCACGGTGAGCGCGACCGAGACTGTCGAAGCCATCGCCGTCGCTTCCGGATACACCAACAGCGCGGTCGCAACAGCAGCTTTCACCATCAGCGGAACGGCCGAAGGTCCGTATGGCGGCACGCCTGCAGCCCTCCCCGGCACAGTACAGGCCGAGAACTACGACACGGGTGGCCAGGGTGTTGCCTACAACGTGACTTCGATCAACGGCAGTGGAAACAGCTACCGCTCCGACGGTGTCGATCTGGAAACCACCTCCGACACAGGTGGCGGCTACGATCTCGGATGGACAACTGCCGGACAATGGTTTCGCTACACCGTCAATGTCGCTACAGCTGGAACCTACACGGTCAGCTTCCGTGTCTCCGCTCCCAGTGCTGTGACCGATGCCTTCCATCTGTCGAACGCCTCGGGAACAAACCTGAGTGGATCCGTCGACCTGCCCGCGACAGGCGGTTGGCAGACATGGGCAACGGTAACGGCCAGCGTCACACTGCCGGCGGGCCAGCAAGTCTTAACGCTTAACCAGGACAACGCCGGTTGGAACTTCAACTACGCGACGTTTGCGGCGTCCGGATCGCCCTATGGTGGAACTCCAGCAGCCATCCCCGGCACGGTGCAGGCCGAGAACTATGACACAGGTGGTCAGGGGTACGCCTATAACGTGACTTCGATCAACGGCACTGGCAACAGCTATCGCTCCGACGGCGTCGATCTGGAGACAACCTCGGACACAGGTGGCGGCTACGATCTCGGATGGACAACCTCCGGACAGTGGTTTCACTACACCGTCAACGTCGCCACAGCCGGAACCTACACGGTCAGCTTCCGCGTCGCTGCTCCCAGCGCTGTTACAGATGCTTTGCATCTGTCGAACGCGTCGGGAACCAACCTGAGCGGGTCCGTCAATCTTCCGGCGACAGGCGGCTGGCAAACGTGGACGACGGTGACAGCCAACATTACGCTGCCGGCGGGCCGGCAAGTCTTAACGCTTAACCAGGACAACGCCGGTTGGAATATCAATTCCATGACGTATTGATACTCCACATCTAGTTATCAACAAAAACGGCCTCCCTTGCGAGAGGCCGTTTCATCGTGTTGACCGCAATCTAGAGCATTTTTCGTGCAGGTGTAGAGCAGCAGGAGAAAGCGTAGTGTCAGTTGAAACATTGGAGACGTGGCATACATGGGCAGGAGCGGTCGGGCGGTCGCCCGATGCCCACCTTAGGCGCAAAAAACGCGCCGAAGATGGGGCACCCGGATTTGTGGCTCGCTCTACATCTATAGAGGAAATGCTCTAGTGAGAGGTCGTACGACGGTGGGCGGGAGCCTTCGCCGGTGGTTTCGCCGGGACAACTGAGCTATCGCTCATTGTGACCATGACTGGCGACGAGGTGTAGGACGCATAGGTGCCCTGCAGCTTTATTTTGTCACCGGCCTTAGGCACGACCTTCAACGGTTCTTTCATGTTGAAGGTAAAATCTGCCGTCTTGCTTTGCACCGAATCGTCGGAAAACGCAACCTGAACAGCATCCGCAGTAGCCGAGATGACCAAGGCATCACCGAAGGATACCGATTTACCCTTGACGCTATCGAAGACCTCATCCGCGTAGGTCTTTTGGGTCTTGGGGTCTATCTGGCCCGTAGCAGGATCCACCGTCCCGGTCTTAGGATCGGGAACATTGCCATATTGATACACAAACTCCTTGTCGCCGGGGGCTAATTTGGCGAGGTCGGGCGTGCTGGCAATCGTCTGCTTTACGTAGTCAATAGGCTTGGGCGCGGCCGTGATGGTGGTGCCCAGATCGACTGGAGGTGTCAGGCTTGTCTTCACCAATGCCTGTAGCTTCTCATAGCCATCGGTGCTGCCATGGTACTTCTTGTAGCAGTAGGTCGCCGTCGGCTGAATCGCAGACACATACTGGCCGGCAAACGCAGCAGCCCGAGTCGCGTACCAGGCGCAGTTCAGGTAATCGGGCGGCGTCGATTGCTGATAGGCGTTTGCCAGATAGAACACATCCTGCAGCACGGCGCCTGGAGCCTGTGTCGCGTCCGGGGTTACGCCACCGAGTTCAGTTTTGAACGCCGTAATCGCGTCCGTATAGTCCTTCTTGGATATATCATCGTCCGCAATTGCGCCCTGAAAGGTGGCTGTAGCCGACTTGAAGGTGGCATCATCCATAGCAGCTGGCTTGCCAACACCCAGGCCCGTCTGGGCATAGCCCGCGGCCTTGTCGAGAGCCGCAGTCTTGGCGGCGGGATCAGTCAGTGCATCCGCCGCGCTCCGGCGCAGAAAGGCTTCGAGGTACAGTGCTTGAAGCTGTTTCGGATCGGCTTGCAGAAGACGGTCTGCGGCATCCAGCGTCTTAGCAGGATCGTTGGCTTTGTAGTAGGCGAACATCAGTTTCGCGAGCGCATCCTTCTTGACCGCGGAGTTTGGATAGGCCTTCAGATAGGCCTCCCACGCGGCTGCCTGTGCAGCGGGTGTGGCTGCGGTATCGGCATCGTTATAGGCCTTGTACTCCTCCGGCGACATCTGAATCTGCCCGGCAGCCTGGCCAGCGGCAGGGGCTGAGGCATCCTGCGCAAAGCAGGGTTGCACAACGGTAGCAACGCCGGCCATTGCCAGCAGTGAAGCAAGTACGACGTTCTTCATAGAAAAGCTCCTGGGCTGAATTAAGATGACAGTATACCTATACAAGACAACACCTTTGTTCGGCCACGATAAAACAGCTCGATACTCCAGGAAACAGCGAAAAACGCAGGCTCGAGCATCCCCACAAGTCTCTATGACGGAAGACGAACACATCCTCACAGGCGGAAACGTCGCCGCACGCGTCGTAAGAATCGGAGAGACGGTACGCAAGCCGGTCACGATTGCCACATCCAGCGTCAAAAGCCTTCTCGATTTCCTGCAGGCTCGAGGCTACCCTGCATGCCCACAACACTTTGGGATGGATGAACAAGGCCGGCAATCTTTGGAGTTTGTTCCGGGAGTCATGGCCAATGTCGGAACCCCGTTGAGCCTCGCCGATTTAGAGGGGGTCGGCAGACTCATCCGTCAATTGCACGAGCTTACGGCTTGCTTCCCGATTCCGGCCGGCGCACGCTGGGACGTTCCGATACGTCCCGACCATGACGATCTCATCTGTCACAACGATCTCGCACCATGGAATCTGGTGCGGAACGGGGATCGATGGGTCTTCATCGACTGGGATAACTCAGGTCCCGGTTCTCGCCTTTGGGACCTATCCTATGCGGCGATCACCTTCCCTCCCATAGAGCCGCAGGGGGACATCACGGAGATAGCTCCACGGGTCCGCGCATTAGTCAGAGGCTACGGATTGTCCCCTTCACAAGGCGATGCTTTACCCGCGTTGATGCGTAGGCGCGCTCAAGCCATGGGAGACCTTCTCGTGAAGGGTGCAGCGAAGGGTCTTCAACCCTGGACGCAGATGTATGCAGCAGATCACGCCAGGTACTGGTTCGGGGCGGCGAAGTTTGTAGAGGAACATAGCCAGGCATTACAAGACGTCTGCAAGAATCCTTGAATGAACCTGTAGGGGCTAATGGACTGAGTGTACCGGGACATGCGTTACGCTGTGGAACCTGACACATCCGCTTAGATCGGATCAGCAGCACCGGCAACAATTCTTTGCAGTGCAGCTACGTGATTATGGAACATCTTGCGGCCGGTGCGGGTGACTGAGACCCACGTTCGCTGACGACCATCGGCGGTGGCCTTGGTGAGTTTGATGAGCCCGGCGTCGGCGAGTGCCGATAGGTGCTTCGACATGACCGAATCGCTGGTGCTCGTGAGTTCTTTGAGGCGAGCGAACTCGGCCTGTTCCACTTGTACGAGAACGGCCATGACCTGAAGGCGTGCGGCTGCCTGGAGCAATGGCTCGAACCCGACGATGATGGTTGCGCTAGCAGGCATTGAGTTCTCTCACGAAAATGTGCTGCCAGAGCACGCTTCCCAGATAGCCGATGATGAAAGTCAGGGCTGCAAGCGCGAGGCTAATGCCAGGTTCTTTCCGTACGATTGAGAAGTAGTAGCTAGTAAGGTACAGACCGCTAAGGAGCACAAGCATGGGGAAGGTGACCATACGTGTCTTGCCACGGCGATCGCCTCTAATGAAGACGCCGAGGCGGCGCTTATCCCACCTCACGATGAGATATACGCTTGCGATAATCAAGGCAAGTGCGGTGAATCGCAGCGGCTGAGGGAAGGCGGGGGTTCCCACTAAGGCTGCCACAACCGCAGCGAATGCTGCGTGGCGTGACGGAGGGCAGAACGAAAGATTCGCGAGGTTCTGCTCGACCTCGCCCTTTGCGGCGAGTGCCAGAAGAGCTTCTTCTTTAGGGGTGGACATCTGATTGGCCTCACTTTCCATTGTGGAAAGTATAGCGTTCATTTTCCATTGTGGAAAGTGGCTTTAACAAGTTTCTACCTCGGGATTGCTACTTCGACGCTCTGCCTGTGGACCCCGCATCTAGCCATCGTCATTTTCCAGCGAGAGTACTCGCCGTTCCGCCGATAGAGCCGCAGGGCGACATCACAGATGTATGCAGCAGATCACGCCAGATACTGGTTAGGCGCAGCACAATTCGCTGAAGAACATAGCCAGGGCCGACAAGACATAATTTGTTCTGTCTCTCATACCGCCGCAGATCCGTCATCCTGTACTAGATCTAAGTCATGACCTGCCTCACCCATCATTCAAGTCCATGAACAATGTAGTCAGACAGATAGCTTGCTCAACCAGGTAATACGGACCGGGTAATAAGTGTGATGCCGCCGAATTGCTCCACACTGACAGATTCAAAGGAAGATGAACGTTGCCTTGCGTCGCCTGGAATTTTTTACGGAACTTCTATTCATTCCCACTTGACTAGAGAGGCACGCTAGTAGTATTTTGAATCCCGCCGTCATGGAATCGTTACCAACGCCGGATAGAACATAATTTTCATAGGCAATCCGATAACGGGTTGCATCTGTCCGATGCGTGTGTACAAAGCTGTCGCAGTCAGTAGTCAGGAATACTTCTTCATCTGCATGAACAGTAGAGCCGTGTGGTTCACTGCTTTCCGCACGGAATGAAACGCAGATTCATTGCACGTCGCCTGTATAGCGAGCCCGCAAGGAGAATTCTCCATGAACGTACATTTTTGCGCAGTCCTGTGTCGTGTAGTCGGCCCTTTCCTCGCAACCCTGTTGATGCTGAGCGCCGTTCGCCCAGCCCTCGCACAGTGGACAACTGCCGATGCTCAGACTGCATTCAGCAACTACAACAATGGCTTCTATTTCAATCCCAGCGGCGATAACTACGATTACCGCGTGCAACAGGGATCCACCACGACTTCAGGCTTTTGGGTGGGAGCTGAAGAGATTGAACTCGCAATTGACGCCTATAACAACAGCCCAACTACGGCCAACCTTAATATCATCAATCAATTATGCAATGGCTTCGTTGCGCAGTTTGGGAGCAACTGGTCTAGCGATAGCTTTGACGATGATTTGATGTGGGCGACCATTGCCTTTGTCAGGGCTTATTCTGCAACCGGGACAGCCGCCTGGCTAAGCGATGCGGAGACCAACTTCGCTGTCGTCTGGAGTCGCGGGTACGACACAACCTTTGGAGGAGGCATCTGGTGGAACGCCGCTCAGGCGAACACTTCCTCCGGCTATAAGAATTCTGCTGCGAATTGGACGTTTGTGATCGCCGGAAATCTTCTCTATAACGCAACCGGCAACTCAACGTATCAGAGTGAGGCAAACACAATCTATAGCTGGGCGTACAGCAACCTTTATGTCGCATCGACCGGGGAGATCTATGACGGCATTAACAGTAGCGGGATTAGCTCTGGGCAGTACTCCTATAACTACGGGGTCGCCGTGGGCGCTGACTACTTCGAAAACAAAGATAGTGATGCCACGAACGTAGCAAACTATCTCATGAACAACGAATCCAGCGGAACCGTCAACGGATATAACATCCTGCCAAACTATGGACAGGGCGGCACGGATGGCGGCGGATTCAATGGCATTGCCCTGCGCTGGATCGGGTACGCGTACACCAACGGTGCTCTCAGCAATCCCGATATATTGTCCTGGGCGCAGACCAATGTCAGTCAGGCATGGTCTGAGCAAAACTCACAGGGACTTTCATGGAATAACTGGCTGTCAGCCACTCCCTATGGCGGACTATACAGCTGGGATTGCAGCGATACAGTCGTTGGACTGCTGGATATACCTACTGGCACAGCGAGCTTGAATGGTGCGCACACACTCACTCCACAAAACGCCACCGGCTCACGACTCGATGACTATCAGTCCGGTACGGCGTCTGGAAACACAATCGACATTTGGACTGCGAATAACACCGGAGCACAGAGCTGGGTCTTCAGTAACGTGAATGTCTCACCGGCGGGTTACTACAATATCGCGGTCTCCTACGGCGCCTATTGTGTCACGGCTTCTGCCGCCACCAGCGGTTCGGTGGTAAACCTCCAGCCGTGCATTGGCTCTTCAGGCCAGGCGTGGGAAGCAGTCGCCTCGGGCAGCACTTTTATCTTTCATCCCGCAAGTAATACCAGCCTCTGCCTTGATGTGCAGGGGGCAGGTACGGGTAACGGAACACCTGCTATCGCCTATACCTGCAGTGGCGGAAACAACGAGCAATGGGCGCTCGATTAATTTGTAATCCTCAGCCTATTTCTTAGGACTGTTTCCCACCAGATCGTTTTTAGTCACGACTGACTTCTATCGCAGCCCATGAAGGATCGCAGCACCCTGTACGACTGAATGGTTGCCTTCTGCTGAGTCACCTGCAGGCATATCTTCCAGATCCATATTTATTCAAATCCAGACTACTTAATGAGGGTTTATGAAGAACTATGTGATGCCGCTCGTCGTCTTGTTACTTTCCTCCCCGGTGTTAGCCCAGCAACAAGCTCCCATAAAAAATAGCGTTCGCAGCGTGGTCGTAAACCGGCAGGTCAGAATGCTGAGCCAGCTGGATGAGGCACAGACCCTGAAGTTATCGATCGCCCTTCCGCTGCGCGATCAAGCAGGGCTCACTTCCCTGCTGCAGCAACTCTACAATCCTGCCAGCCCGCAGTATCATCACTGGCTTTCTGTGCAGCAGTTTACCGATAGATTCGGCCCTACGCAGGAAGACTACGACACTGTCGCGCGGTATGCGCAAGCCAACGGCCTTACGATTCGAGCCAGAACTGCCAATCGCTTTCTTCTGGACGTGAATGGTTCTGTGGCGCAGGTCAACAAGGCTCTTCACGTAACGATGCAGACATACCAGCATCCCACCGAGGACCGAACCTTCTACTCGCCAGACCGGACTCCTATGCTCGACCTTCCCGTGAAGATCTGGTACATCGCCGGGCTGGATAACTTCTCCATTCCGAAGCCTCGTCTTCGTTTTGCAAAGGCTGGCGAACCCAAGACGTTCACAACGGGTTCAGGTCCGGGCGGAGCGTTTCTCGGCAGCGATATGCGTGCGGCATACTATGGCGGCACGGCGCTCACGGGAGCAGGCCAGACGATTGGCTTGTTCGGCCTGGACTACAACATCAGCGATGTTGAGAACTACTTCAGCAACGTCGGCCAGCCGTTTAATTCCGGTGTCGTGCAGAACTACTCGACCGATGGCACAACCAACTCCTGCGGCTCAGGCTGCGATGACGGCGAGCCTGTCATCGACATCGTGGAAGCACTTTCCATGGCGCCTGGAGCCAGCGCGATCATCGAGTACTTCGGTGCGAACTTTGAAGACACCTTCAACGCCATGGCCACGGCGAACGTCGCAAAGCAGCTTAGCGCATCTGTCGGCTACCTGCCTGCAAACCCTACTGCGGATGAGCCTATCTTTCAGGAGTTTGCTGCACAGGGACAGAACCTGTTTGTATCCTCCGACGACAGTGGTGCTTATCTGAATGGCGTCGATGCCTATTACCCTGCAGACGATCCGTATGTGGTCTCTACCGGTGGTACGGACCTGACAACCAACGGATCAGGCGGAGCCTGGTCGTCAGAGAGTGCCTGGGTCGGCAGCGGCGGCGGCATCAGCACAAACGGCCTGGCCATTCCTTCGTATCAGCAGATATCCGGCGTTATTAACTCGTCGAATGGCGGATCAACCACCTTGCGCAACGCTCCTGATGTGGCCATGGAGGCGAATACGGATAACTGGTATTGCGTCAATGGCAACCCCTGCCAGGGAGGTGTTGGGGGCACGAGTCTCTCCGCACCGCGCTGGGCTGGCTTTCTGGCGTTGATCAATGAACAGGCGGCCAACAATGGGCAGTCCTCCGTCGGCTTTCTCAACACCATCGTGTATTCACTCGGCTCTAGCTCGAACTACAGCGGAGACATGCACGACATCACGACCGGCAACAACAACGACTCGGGCAACGGAGGCTACAACGCCGTTGCCGGATACGACCTGGTGACCGGCTGGGGCAGTCCGAATGGGCAAGCGTTTATTAACGCGCTGGCGCCCCTGACAACTGGCAATCTTGACGGCGCGCACATCATGGCTCCGGCAAGCTCTCCTGGCCTGGTGCTTGACGATTATGCCTCCGGCACCGGCAGTGGCAACCAGATTGACATCTGGACTGCCAACGGTACGGGAGCGCAATCCTGGGTCTTTGGCAGCGCGAACGTACAGCCGGCGGGAGACTACAACATTGCCGTGTCCTACGGCGCCTACTGCGCCACGGCATCGGGCACAACCAGCGGTTCGGTTGTGAACCTGCAACCGTGCAGTGGAGCGTCGTCGCAGGCGTGGAACATCACCAGCGCTGGAAGCGAATACATCTTGCATCCGTCAGGCAATGCTGGACTCTGCCTTGATGTGGAGAACTCCGGCACGACCAACGGAACGCTTGTGCAGGTCTACACCTGCAACAACACGAACGCCCAAAACTGGGCGCTTCAGTAAGAAAACGATGGAACGAGGCGGTTCACACCGCCTTGATTCAAGTCGTTGAACTGTGTCTGCCTTCCTGGACATCCCAACGCAGGCACAAAGATCCTCACTCACTCGTCACGCAACCCGAAACTACCCATGGAGAGAGCAATGACAATGCCAGAATGCAAGCGCAGACCAAACCAATTTTTCTCGAATGTTTGTCTTTTCCTATCCTGTCTTTTCGTAATGACCCTTTCAGCCGCAGCGCAAAATCTATCTGCAGGGCGCCCCACGAACGTACCGGCTGAATATGTGGTAACGCCGTTCGGCTATATGCATCCTTCGTGTCTGGTACACCTGCGCGAAGGAGAAAGCGTCGGGAAAAATACAGTTCATCATGCCGACGGCACAGTGGAGAATGTCGCAGCCTGCCAGTATCCGCGTTATAAGGCGAACGGAGACGTTATGGCGCAGCCCGCAACGTCAAAATCGACCGAGACCGAGACCGCAACACCGCCACCGCCCACAATTAGCTGGGACTGGGTGGAGGACGTCACTGACTTTTATTCAAGTAACCTTGGCAAACAATCCAGCACCTGGGTTGTGCCGGCAGACCCCACCAGCCACGACGGCCAGACCGATTACTTCTTCCCAGGCATCGGCAATATCATGCAGCCCGTGCTGGGGTGGGGCGCTGACTATGCGACCGGATGGGGCATAGCCAGCTGGGTATGCTGCAGTCCTGCGGCGGAGAGCGCGGCGATTCCAGTCAACGCCGGCGACCTGATCTCAGGAACCACAACCCAAACCTGCAGCAATGGGAGCGCTTCCTGTGGCACCTGGATCGTCTCGACAACCGACGTGACAACCGGCCAGACCACGACCCTGGGCGCCGAGCCAACCCAGGGAGATCAGAATGAAGCGATTGGCGGTGTACTCGAGGTGTATAGCATCGCCCAATGTAGCGATTATCCCGCGAACGGTGAAATCGTCTACGACTCTACGTTTTATGACTATAACGGCAACTTCGTACCCAATCTGACCTGGACCGGCAGCGCAAGCACTACCGATTCACCCCAGTGCAACTATTCTGCGTCGGCACCGACGCAGTCGCAAATTGTACTTACCTTCGGCACCGTTGCGAACCTGAACGGCACACACACCTTGACCCCACAGAACTCCACTGGATCGCGCCTGGATGATTGGCAGTCCGGAACCGGCAACGGGAATCAGATTGATATCTACGGGGCGAATAACACGGGGGCACAGAGTTGGGTGTTCGGCAACTCGGGTGTTTCGCCTTCCGGGTTCTACAACATCGCGGTCTCCTATGGAGCGTATTGCTTGACGGCTTCCGGCTCTAGCAGCGGCTCCCTGGTCCAGCTCGATGCCTGCAACGGGGCCTCCTCACAGGCGTGGCAAGCGGTGCCTGCAGGTAGCGGATACGTACTTCATCCTGCCAACAACACCTCTCTCTGCCTGGACGTGCAGGGCGATGGAACTGCCAATGGAACGCTGGTGGACGCCTATACCTGCAACGGCGGCAACAACGAGAACTGGGTGCTCAACTAAACGGCTTATCCATTCGATTTTGCCAACCGAAATCCCCCGGTTTTTACCGGGGGATTTCAATCTACAAGGAGAGCTTTATGCTTCGGCCCAATTTCCAAACGCTCAATCAGTTCTTTCATCGGACTACCTTAGGAGCAGCGCTTCTGCTCGCCATCTCACTTCCGGGCCTGACAGCCTTCGCGCAAACGGCCTGTTACACACCTTGGAGTGCCACTACGGTGTATACAGGCGGACAGACGGCCAGCGAAAATAATCAGAATTACACCGCAGATTACTGGACGCAGAATCAGGACCCCTCCTCCAACAGCGGCGCAGTTGGAACTGGCGAGCCCTGGATTCCAGACGGAAGTTGTGGTGGTGCTGCTGCTTCTCCCTATGCGCAAGAGGCAGCCGAAGGAGTTACTACACTCCAGCAGTGGTATGTGCAGAGTAGCGGCCTCTATCAGTCCCCTACTGGATGGTGGAATGCCGCGAACGCGATCACTCTCTTAGTGAATTACTCCAGGGTCACCGGTACGACGCAGTATCTCTCCGCAGTTGCAAACACGTATGCGAATGCGAATGCGGCGAACGGCAGCCAGAACTTTATCACCAGCGCAAACGATGACGAAGGCTGGTGGGCTTTGGCCTGGGTCGATGCCTACGATCTGACACAAAACCAGAACTATCTGAATACCGCTGAAACCATATTCTCCGACTTAACCACGCAGTGGGATACGACCACGTGCGGTGGAGGCGTTTGGTGGAGCAAGAATCTCACGACGTCGGCCTACAAGAACGCGGTTACGAATGAGATCTTCCTAAAGCTTGCCGCATCGCTTGCCAACCGCGTCTCCGATCCCACAGCGAAGGCGCAATATCTAAGCTGGGCCAATCAGGAATGGCAATGGTTCCAGAGCTCCGGCATGATCAATTCGCAGAATCTGATCAACGATGGACTGAATGCCACCAATCCAAACGCCTGCACGAACAATGGCCAGACAACCTGGACCTACAACCAGGGAGTGATACTGGGCGGCCTGGTTGAGCTTAATAAAGCCAATCAGAATAGTTCTCTGATAACAACGGCGCAGACGATTGCCAGTGCGACCATGACGAACCTTGTGACTTCCAACGGAATCCTGCAGGAACCTTCGATCTCCGGACCAGATCAGCCGCAGTTCAAAGGTATCTTCATGCGCAATCTCATGGAGCTCGATGAGGCATCTCCTCAGTCGCAGTATCAAACATTCGTCGATAACAACGTGAACAGCATTTGGCAGAGTGATCAGGGATCGAATTACGAGTTTGGCGTCTACTGGCAAGGTCCCTTCGATTCAGGGGATGCGACACGTCAGACCTCGGCGCTAGACGCCTTCGTTGCTGCCATAGAGATGGAGGGCAATTCGCAGTAGATTGCATCTCACGGACGACATACATAACAACTGTCAGAACCATGTGGTGGCCCAGACCTCATGGCGCAACGATGAAGTTCCTGTCGATTTAAGGGACTGGGTGTGAGCCATTGGATAATTGGACATGGTGCGTTTCACTCCTCTTCCGCTCGTTCGATTCGCTGCCGTTTGTGCTCTCGCGGCACTCTTGCCACTGTGCAGTCACGCAGACGCTTTGGGGCAGGTCAATTCCGGCCGGATCACTCCTCGGCCTGCACAGGCCTTTCGCGGATGGGGCATGTCCCTGATGTGGGAGGCAAACGACCTCTACGGCGGCGGCCGCCAGGTGGCGAAGATCAAGGATCCGAAGATTCAGAGCCAGTATATGGACCTGCTCTTCGGAGACCCGGCAACGCGTCTCACACTTGGACTCACGATCGCCCGCTACAACATCGGGGGTGGCGACGATCCAACGCACACGCACATGCGGCCCGATGCTCAGATGGAAGGCTATCAATCCGGTCCAGACAAGCCTTTTGACTGGAGTAGAGATGCGTCGCAGCGGCGCATGCTGGAGGAAGCCAAGAAGCGCGGGGCTAACATTTTTGAGGCTGCTTCTTATTCCCCGCCCTACTGGATGACGCTCAGCGGCTGCACCTCCGGGAGCAAAGACACACATCAGGACAACCTGCGTCCCGATATGCGAGAAAGTTTCGTCAACTATCTGGCAACCGTCGTCAAGCACTTTCGAGATGCGGAAGGAATCCGCTTTGAAAGCCTGGAGCCATTCAACGAACCGGATGCCGACTGGTGGAAAGCCGGAGAGAGTCAGGAGGGGTACACCGTACCGGTGGCGACCCAGAGTGCAATCCTTCCGATGCTGGCGAACGTCCTTAAGGGCGACGGTTTAAGCACCATGGTTGCCGGCGTCGATGCGAACAACATCCCGGCGGCGGTGAGCATTGGCAATCAGCTAAGCGCCGATGCGCTCTCCGCGACCGGGCGACTGAATACGCACGACTATCATTCATCCATCGGCGATGTGGCAAAGCTCAAGGAGTACAGAGCTCTCGCCGAGAAGCTGCACAAACCGATCTGGATGAGCGAAGTCGGCTGCTGCTTTGGAGATCAAGGGGACAAGAGCGAGATGTGGGGAGCTCTGTTCATGGCGGATTCCATCCGCACGGATCTGCGCGATATGGGTGCGGAATCGTGGGTGCTCTGGCAGCCTGACTGGGGCGTGATCGCCTTCGATCCCAAAGGCGGGGAGCCGCATCTGCAGAAGCAATACTATGCACTCGCCCAGTACACCCGCTTCATTCGGCCAGGCTTTCAGATCATCTCAGCCGGAGGAGCGTTCCATACCCTCGCTGCTTACTCGCGCTCGGCGAAGCGCCTCGTTCTTGTAACAACCAACTGGGAGACACCGGGGGAGAACGACCTTGATCTCACGGCATTCGCTGGGCTCCAGTCCTCAGTAGCGGCCTACCGTACGACCGGAGACAATTCAGTCAGTCTGCGAGAGGAAAAGATCGCGATCTCCGCAACGGGACACATCCTTGACTCGCTTCCGGTTCGCTCCATCACTACTTATGTGATCGACGGTGTTACGCCCACCGCAAAGGCTCTGACGGGCACCCTCCAGGGCACTCATAAGGTTGTCTCACAAGCAGCCAGGCAATGCCTGAATATCACCACCAACTCCACGCGCGCGGGTGACGCCATCATTCCCTATTCCTGTGGCGCCTTCAATAACGAAGAGTTTAACTTTGTCGAGAAGGCTGGCGGGTTCTACTCGATTCAAACCGTCAACGGCGCAGAGAACCTGTGTCTGAACGTGTCCAACGGTGCGACATCGCCCGGAGACGGCAGGACGCGCGGAGGTCCGGGAAACCTGATTCAGTGGAGTTGCGGCAATGGCTCGTTGCCCGCAAACGATCTCTTTGAGATGATGCCCTCGGGCGAGGGCAGTTATCGAATTCGCGTAAAGAGCAGCGGCCTCTGCCTGGAAGACCCAGGAGCAGGAGGCACGATCCGCCAGAATCGCTGTGATGCTGCATCCGCGAACCAAATATTCAGCCTGATCGACTAATTCAGTGTGTTCAATAGCGGGATGTCAGGCGGGTGCCCCCTTCGTGACGGCCTCATGTCATGCGACAACTCGTTGCATTGACGTCAATACAGCGGTTAGTCTCGTTCCATGCAACAATCCGCGCTGTACAGGGCATTGCTCTTCATTGCCGTGATGTTGATCGCGTCTTTTGGGAGCGCCCAGGGCACGAATGTAGGATTCATGGTGGTACAGATTCCTAATGGAACAGAGGCTGCTCTGACCGCAGGGATTTGGTATCCCACCGATGCAGAGCCGAGCGTTCATGCCTTGGGATTGTCCACACAAAATGTTGCCTTGGAGGCTCCGGTCAAGGGTCACAACCTTCCGCTCGTTGTCATCTCACACGGGGGTGGCGGTTCGTATGAAGGCCACTATGACACCGCACTTGCCTTAGCTCATGCCGGATTCGTAGCTGCGGCCATAAGCCATGCTGGCGACACCTACGACGACCAAAGCAAAGTGCTGCAGCTTTGGCGACGCCCGGCCCAGCTCCGTCTCCTTGTGAGCTACATGCTGCAAAACTGGCCGCAGCATGAACGGCTGGACGCAAGCCGGATCGGCGGATTCGGGTTTTCTAATGGCGGCTTCACCATGCTGGTTGCAGCGGGTGGTATTCCTGATCTCAACAAGATTGGCCCCTATTGCCAGGCCCAGCCCGGCCACGATCTCTGCCAGACGTTGAAGGAAGCAAAGGTTGATTCCTCTCATCTCGGCGATCTTGTTCCTTCTTCTGACGTATGGATCGCCGATCCGCGTATCAAATCCATAGTGATTGCTGCTCCAGCGTTTGCTTTCACGTTTACGAAGGATGGACTGAAAGGTATCCACATTCCGATTCAGCTTTGGCGAGCAGCCAACGATCAGCACCAGCCGAACCCGTACTACGAGGAAACACTTCTCCGGCGTCTACCGCGACTGCCCGAATACCACGTCGTTCCCGGTGCCGGCCATTATGATTTTCTCCCGCCCTGTAGCGCGAAATTGGCGGCGGTGAACCATCTCATCTGTGCCGATCCTGCCGGGTTCAACCGGTCTGGGTTTCATGAGCAGTTCGATAGCGAGATTGTGCGGTTCTTTCAGACAACTCTGTCATTGCAGTCGAGAGATCAGTCGGCGGATGCCCCACACCTGCCGCTGTGTTCACTATTGCTATCCAACAGTCAAGCCAAGGGTGATGACCGCGGCCTCAGGGATCTCATCGAAGCGGAGTTCTTCTGAAGCAGCGAGCGTTCGATTGAGCCACTCGAGGATGCCAGCGGCCAAGAGCAGGATGACAGACGTTACCAGTGTTTCAGTAGTGCTTGTGAGCATCAGCTGCTCCTTGCGAGTCACGGCATCGACCACTGGAATAGAGAGGACGACGCTGCCCCAAAACAGGAAGGGAATCTGTGCGGTGCCAGGCAGGTAGGAACAAGTGTAAGGGATACTTCGATTTCCATAGAGACAGATGTCGGCGAGAAGGATGCCATATAGAGCGAGCAGAAGCACATGTTCGCAGCAGCTTCCCGCTGGCTCGACGAATAACCCGAAGACAGCCGAGACAATACAGACAGGAAGCACCGTGAGGGCGATCAGTGTGTAGCGGGAAGCATTCTGGTACGCGGGGGCGATACGAACCTGGTGAAGCCTGAAGACCCAATTTGCCTGGAGCAGAACAGGGAAAGAAAAGCCCACACGAAGACCGAGTACGACCACGGTCATCATCACGATGGTTGAATCCAGGTACTGCAAACTGATGTGCGAATTCAGGGGCGCGCGACTGCTCATGTCGAACACGACGAAGAGAATTGCCGAGCCAATACCTATATAAAACGCTAAAAGAAGCTTTTGTTGCCGGTTCCGAAAGAGAGATCGGCCCGAAAAGAGCAGCAGCGGACCCAGCAGAGAACCGCCGAGCCATGGCAGACGCTTCGGGCTGAATCGTGTCTTGACCGTGTCGGCATTCGCCGCGATGCGGGACAGGAGGTTTGCGTATAGCGCTGCACTGCCTATTCCTGAGGCCGCTATTACTCCTGCGAGCAAGATCCATCCGTGAATCGCCGCGGTGCTGGCCGATGAGGGTAGAGTGCCCTGCATTTGGAAGAACATGGCTGTGAAACAGTAAGGCGGAAACCAGGAGACGTGTGCAACCGCCGATTGCAGCGCGAGCTGCTCCGGTACCACCGCACCCGGCTCAAGAAAAAATGTGGCGAGCAGTGTGGCGAAGAGCAGTACCTGCAGCATCGCAGAAGCCCGCAGAAAAAGATTCCTGGGAAGCAGGAGTGCGGCAGCGCTCTGTATCGCCAGCACGCTGGCGAAGAGGAATATTGCCGCGAAAGCCTGCATTAGCCAATAGGCCAGGTAGCTCTGCAACGTGGCACGAAGGCCGGAGGGTGCCAGCACCACCGGCCATATGAGTCCCGAAGCACAATTCAACACGAACGCGGAGATCAGCACGATGGAGCAACTGGCGCCTGTTTTGGCGAGGCACAGCGTCGTGGGCTTGATCGGCAACGGCCCGAGCACGAAGACATCCTTCCGGTCGGGCAACAAGGCGTCCCAACCGAGCAGAGTGCATAGCCCGCTTATAAGCAGGGTCCCCGACAGCAGATGGTATTCCATCGTCCAACAAAATACCTGCTTGAGCTGCGACGCCATCTTTTCGCCGCCGAAACTGAAGCCGGCAAACATCATGATCAGACTGAACATTAGAATTACAGAGCTCAACTGTCCAAGCAGTTTCGTTACGTCAGCCTTGGAGGACAGCGAGTCGAGTTCAAAGATCCGAAATGCGAACTGTCGATAGAGGACTCTCAGGCGAGAGGGCGTATGCTGCGAGGAGTTAGTCATGAATCAACTCCATGATCTGTTTTGCGATGAGGATGCTGTCCTGTTCGACCGCCAGCTGCGCAAAGATGCTTTCCAGATCGGGCAACTCCATCAGTGCGCGAAGCTGGCCGACAGAATCGTTTGCGATGAGCTTTCCCTTGTGCAAAATTACGACCCGCGCGCTCAGACGCTCGACGGTGTCCAGTTCGTGCGAGCTGAACAGTACGACCTTTCCCGCGGCAGCTAACGCCTGTATCAGGTCACGCAAGATCAAAGCAGATTCCACATCGAGGCCAGAGAACGGCTCATCCAGTAGAACCAGGTCGGGGTTGTGCAGGAGCGCAGCGATCAACAGCACCTTCTGCCGCATCCCTTTGGAATAACCGGAGATGGCCGCGTGACGGTCGCCGTGCAACGAGAAAAGTTGCAGAAGCCCGTCGATCCTCTGTGTATCCCGCCGAGTGTTGAGGCCTCGGAGCTGCGCGATCATCGTAAGAAACTCGGAGGCCGAGAGGTGTGTGTAGAGATGCGGCTCCTCCGGAACGTATCCGATACGCTGCTTGTAGGCGATCAGGTCTTTGTCGATGCGCTGACCCTGAAACAGGATCGCCCCGGAGGTCGGTTCCAGAAGTCCCGTGATCATCTTCATGGTGGTGGATTTCCCGGAACCGTTGGGGCCGAGATAGCCAGTGACCTCTCCGGCGGCGGCGGAGAAGCTGATCCTATCTACTGCCGGAATGCCGTTATAGCGCTTTGAGACCTCCCGAAGTTCGAGCATGATGTTTTCCCTTCCGTGGTTGCTACATATGTAGCAACCAAGAAAACTCTTGTCAAGAAGAAAGCTACATATGTAGAATCCAGTCTGTGGATGACCTCGCTCAACTCTCGCCCACATCCGTGCTCGTGCTGACAAGCATTGGACAGGGGCAGATCTACGGGTACAGCATTATGCAGCGGACAGGCCTGCCGAGCGGAACGATTTACCCCATCCTCAGCCGGTTGGAGAAGGCGGGACTCATCGTTTCGCGTTGGCAGACAAGGGCTCCGGAGGAGCAGGATCAGCGTCCGCCCCGCAAATACTACGGTTTGACGTCAAAGGGTGAAGCGTTGCTCGCCCCGGAAAACTTCCCGCAAATCACTTCGGTGCAGGTTGAAGCAGGGGGCGCGTGATGAGAGCCACCATGGTCTTCCAGCGGGGATTTTTCTGGGTCGCAGCCTGCGTCCTGCCTGCCTGTGTTCGGGTGGAGTGGCTGGCAACGTGGAACGCTGAAATCTGGCACGTTCACAGGGACGGAGCCTCATGGATGGATTCCTGGCGCTTCGCCTTGGGTAGCGTGGCGGATGTTCTCGCTATACGGTGCGAGCTTCCAGAGGAATCGTCCTATCTGATTTCTTCCCCGGCTGCGTGCCTTCTTACTATGGTGCTCATCAATGCGGCCCTCGTATTGCTGGGACTTCTTACATCGTCATTTTGCCGCAGTCTGTGGTCCGAGCCCGTGTGGGACGCGATTCGCAGCAAAACGGTCACACCTCTATTGGACGCTTTGTATGTACAGCTCCTCTTCGTAGCAGCGAGTTTTCTTATCGTGATACCGGTAACCGCCGTTTTTGGGACGCGAGCATTTTCAGGATATGACCATTTCTGGAAGAAGCCCTGCAGCAGGGCTTCTCTCTTCTACCTGGCTAAGCTTCTCTTGATCGTGTCCATCTTCGAATCTGTGCTCACGGGCACAATGCTCTATCCTGGGCTCCAGCTGAATGGTGCGGTCCTGGCTTATGTCCTCATGTTGCGCTGGGCCATACGCGATCAGCAACAACGTTGTCCCGTTTGCCTTAAGCGGCTTGGCAGCCCAGTTCATTTCGGACGCCCTTCGTGCGCGCTCCTCGACTGGAACCTGCAGGAGTATGTATGTGACGATGGGCACGGTGTGATGCAAATTCCGGCAGTCTCGTTCTCAGGCCAGTCTGCGCAGGCATGGTTGCCTCTCATCTGATGCCCTCATGACAATTGCTGTGACGCATCCATCACCATTCGGTCCTTGATCGCTACCAACATTTCAGGGATGAGGAACTTCGCGGGTGTGTCAACATAATGGCCGGCCAGAAAATCTAGTCGACCATTGTGTTGATCGAGCTTACGAACGTTTGGGCGGGTGGCCCTCACGTACCTTGAATCTGCCGTGCCCCATTCATGACGGCTTCATGTCATGAATGGGGTGGCAAGGAAGTAGACATGCCGCTGAATCAGCCTCAGTGGCAGCACCCTCACGCTCAAAGATCGAGCATGAAGGTGGCACCCGGCAACGCAGTTGATCACTCTATTTGTTAAGAACTTTCAGCAATTCTGGATGCTTTTGCTTCAACCACGCCGAAATGCCTTGTTGCAGTTCCTCCGCGACTTTGATTGCCTGTTCAAGCTCCTGTTCAGAGATATTGCCAGCGGCATCATAGCTTGTTGCGTTCCTCTTCTTTGAGAAGACTTTTAATTTCTGAATCAGCGTCGGATCACTCTTGAGCGTGAGCTCCAGGGACTCGATGGTCTTCTGATGATGCCCCGTTTGCACGCGCGTGCGGTAGCCACTTGCCCGCAAAGCGATATTCGCGGACGTGAGTGCTGCGCTGAAGGCTGCCTGAAAGCGGAGGTCGTCCGAGATCGCTTCCACCTTCGAATCTTTGAGAGCGCGAGTGACAATTCCCAACAAATCGCCAATCTCGTCTGGGCTGGACGCTTCGGCCTTGAGCCAACCATATTCAGCCCATTTTTCTAAGCTCATCTTCATCTCCGATCAAGAGCATTTTTTTGCCATGCAATACCGAAGTTAAAAAGTGATTGCCGTTTTTAATCTTAGTTTTGAATTCTTTCAGAGAATAGATGGTTGGATTGATGGGACGCCCAATGGCACTCTCTGCCCCGCCCAATAGAGCCAGTACGTCATCCAGAGTCACATTCCCTACGATCATCAAATCGACATCACTTCCCGCATCCTCATCCCCTCGCGCAATCGACCCATAGACCAAAGCAAAGTTCATTTGTGCAGCAAGGGGGGCCAGAGCGGAACGAAGCTGATGAAAGATGCCCGAAGTCTTTGCAATCAATGACCGAACTTCTGCGAATGCCAGATGGTTACTATTTGCCTGATAAAAGACCTGCCGCCCTATCGCTGTCCGATTGAGCAATCCAACTTCTGACAAGGTTTCCAATTCTCGCTGAACACTGCCGACACTTGTTCCAATCTGCCTCGCTATCTGGCGAACAAAGAAAGTTTGGTCGGGCATACCGTAGAGCAGTGCCAAAACGCGGCCTCGCGTCTGCCCAAAAAGCAGATCACCCAGAGATTTGGACACCGTTCTCATAACGAGAACAATTGTACTCGATTTGAGAACGGCTCTCACTCCTGCTCCCGAATTAATGTCCCTTCAAACTGAGACCATTCTCTATTAGGCATCCTTGGGAGGGTAGTCCGCTCGTACCCGAACAATGGGTGGCGAGGAAGTCCGATCTGGGTACCCGGCTAACCGGCAATACGGTTCACATAACGCAAATTGAGCGGAAGAACAGGGTTGCTGACGCTTCGGGCCAACGGCCCGGGATATACCAGCCCAGGGCAAGCCGACGCCGGGCGATGCGCGACGCGCATTGCCTGACGGAGAGCGTCGCCGTAGGAAAGATGCGAAGGGGATCCTGCGGGCTGAAAGCACGCGATAAGGGCGACACGATATCGCGTGCTTTCAGCCCGCCACACTACCCTGACACTCTACCCAGGGCGACGCTCTCCTCGACGCAACGCGCTGCGCTCGTTGCGTCGAGTCGGCTTGCCCTGGGCTGGTATATCCCGGGCCGTTGGCTCGAAAGGCCTGGAACCTATCTCTTTGCATGACTTCGGCGACCTATGTGAACAGTGTTGCGGCTAATCGGCAATCACAATCTTTCCAAACGCCCCGCGTCCCAGATGCGCAAACGCCTTCGGCGTCTCCGCAAAGGAGTACGTCGCGTCGATCACCGGATGAATCTCATGCCTGGCAAAAAACTCCAGCATCCGCTCAAACGAGCGCCGTGGCCCCACCGTCACCCCGCGCACGTTGGCGCGCTTCCACAAAAGCGAGGTCACATCCAGCGGCGCAATCTTGTTGTTCAGATAGCCAATCACAGCAATATGCCCGCCAGTGCGGATCGCCTGAATGGACTGCTGCAAACTCTCGCCACCTGCAATCTCGATTACGTGGTCGACGCCGCGCCCATTCGTCAAATCGAGCACAGCCTTGTCCCACTTCGGAGTCGCAATATAGTTGATCGAGCCATCCGCTCCCAGGGACTGTAGCCGCTTTATCTTCGCATCACTGCTCGAGATCGCAATCACCTTTGCTCCGAGTGCCTTGCCAATCTGCAGCCCAAAGATCGAAACTCCACCCGTGCCCTGGACCAGCACCGTCTCACCCGGCTGGAGCTGCCCGTCCTCCACCAGCGCGGTCCACGCTGTCACCGCAGCAATCGGCAAGGTCGATGCTTCCGCGTCGCTCAGATAAGCAGGCGTTTTCAGCGCGCCCTTTTCTTCGAGCAAAACGTACTCAGAGAGCACCCCCTGCAACGGACCGCCCAGCGATGAAGCAAATGCCTTCGCATCCGGCTCTCCATCCAGCCAGTGCTGCCGGAAAAGTCCCGTGACACGGTCGCCGACTATAAAATCCCTGACTTCGCTGCCAACCCTCACCACCTCGCCCGCCACATCCGACGCCAACACCAGCGGCAGAGTGTGCGCTCCAGAATACTGGCCGGTCAACAGGTCCCAATCGCGGTAATTCAGAGATACTGCCCGGTTGCGGATGACTATCTGTTTCGGCTCCGGCACCGGGACTGCCTGTTCCACCAGTTGCAAATGCTCCAGGCCATATTTCTTCGTCAGCCAGCTTTTCATATTCGTCTCCAAGGCTTATTGTTCGACAATTCTCGAACAATATAGAGATGAGCACTACACTGAAATGGATTCCGGAAATCCGCATCTTCAGGCAGAATCGAAACATCTGAAATACAGCAATGGCCCTGAAAACAACCAAGCAGCCTTCGCGAAGCGAGATTCAGCTCCCCGTTGTCCTCCATGCACTCGGCGATCCCATACGCCTGGAGATCCTGCGGCAGATCGACGCTGAAGACAAGAAGGAATGCGGCACATTCAATCTCGAGATGCCGAAGTCATCGCTTTCGCACCATTTTCGCGTGCTGCGCGAGGCTGGCGTCATCGGCACCCGTCCCAACGGCACGGCGCTCATCAACTGGCTGCGAACCGACGACCTCGACGACCTCTTTCCAGGTCTGCTATCAAGCGTGCTCCAAGGAATCAGGAAGCCCTCGAAGCGGTCTCCAGCGAAAAGAAACAGAAGGGCCCGGCTTCAGCCCAAGTCTTTGCTTTGAAGGGGCGGGGCTTCAGCCTAATGCCACTTACTTTCCACAGGAAAGGATGGTGGAGTGAACCATTTGGCTTCTTTGGTGATGCAAGCATCAGCAAAATGCAGGGGTTTCTCCACTCCCGTTGGTCGGTCGAAATGACAGCTATGGGGTAGTTTCTAAATACAACTGCTGTTTCGGTGGAAAGTAAGTGACATTAGGCTTCAGCCCTGCCCCTTCAAAACAGAAATCTGGCCTCGAACTTCATCCGTTATCAATGGATTGAATCAGCGAATTTGAGGACACGCCCTAGGCCTGCGTAGCGATGGCAGACGCTGTGCGGCTCTTCCACCCGCCTCGAGTGAAATCGGGGAAGTCGATGTGGGCGCTGTCCCTGGCGACGGAGGAGACACTAAGCGGACCCACCGACGACCAGGCTGCGGCGTCGTAGACGTCCATGTCGGGCGGGAGCCCTTCGCGCACACATTGGAGAAGGCGATAGAGCATCAGGTAGTCCATGCCCCCATGCCCACCTGCCTTTTTCGCGACCTCTCCCATTCTCTGCCAGAGAGGGTGTGCGTACTCCTTGTATTGGTCGAGCGAGCCGTAGGCCTCGTCCTTGTCACCGTCGAAATAGATGCGGGGCGGGTAATCCTCGAAGATGCCCTTGGTTCCGGCGATCATGTTGATGCGGCTGTAGGGATTGGGGAGAGAGACGCAGTGCTTGACGGTGATGGTGAGACCGTTGGCAGTCTTGATGAGCGAGGTGTTCATGTCTCCACAGACGTATCGCTCGGCCATACGAGGGTCGTTGGGCTGGAGATGGTCTTTGCGGTAGGCATCGAAGCCGCGCTCCGGGCTGCTCATCGAGACGAGGTAGCCGAAGCGGTCGCCGCGATTGATGCCCATATAGTTAGCGACGGGGCCTAGTCCATGCGAGGGGTAGAGGTTGCCGTTACGCTTGGTGTGTTCATCGCGGCGCCAGAGGCCCTCGCCGGCGTTCGAGAAGAGCTCTTCGCGAAGGTCGTGGCGATAGGCGCCTTCGCCGTAGAGAAGGTCGCCGAAGCGTCCCTGGTGGGTCATACGCAGGATGAGCGTCTCGTTGTAACCGTAGCAACAGTTCTCGAGCATGATGCAGTGCTTGCGTGTGCTCTCGGAGGTGTTGACGATGTTCCAGCAGTCTTCCAGTGTGAGGACGCCGGGAACTTCGATGGCGACATCCTTGCCATGATTCATGGCGAAGAGAGCCATCGGAGCATGCCAGGTCCAGGGGGTAGCGGCGATGACGAGGTCGATATCGCTGCGCTTGAGCATTGTTTCGAAGTCGTGCGGGCCGGCGGTGTAGAGATCAGGACGCTTACGGCCATCCTTCTCGACGAGGCCGGCTGCATGCTCAGCCTTCTCCTGGACCACGTCGCAGATAGCGACAATCTGGGCGTCGGCGGCGATGAGGTTTACGAGCAGAGAGGTTCCACGGCCTCCGACGCCGATGATGGCGATGCGCGGGTTCCGCTTTTCGAAGGGGACACCGATCATGGTGGGTTTACCAGTCGGCGCTGCGGCAGCCTCGAGAGAGGGGTTGATACCGGCAGCGAGAGCGCTAGCCGTTCCCATCTGAACAAACCTGCGGCGGGACCACGAAGCGTTAGCAAGAGACATAAGCGGATCTTCCTCACTCGAGCGGGAATGATGATGGAGAAACTATCTCATTGTTTTGGATCGATTTCAATGCTTATTTCTAATTTTGGTAATAATACGAAAGAATGCATAACTTTTATTGGCTAAAACATAGCGGAAAGGTAATTATGCCCTATTTGGATGAAATGGGTTTTGGTGTGGGAGTCGCTCATTCGGCCTCCGTGGCCACCCACTCCTGCTCAAAGAACGAGCAAGAATAGGGCACCCTACAACCTTGAATAACGAACTCCGTTATTCAAGGTTGAGGCATTATCGTTTAATAACGAGCGCAAATGGCTGGTAGCATCGACAAGCTCTTCCAGGCAGACAAGGAAAAGATCGAACACCTCGGTCCGCTTCTTCCCTATTGATCTACACGTACCCTGAACAACGTGGCTTCCCCATTCATGACGGCTTCATGTCATGCGTAGCGTGACGAGGAAGTAGACATGCAGAGGAATCAATTTTCTGTAATGATGGGGCGCTAACTTACAGAGGAAAAGGCGATGATCCATATTGGTTCTCCGGCATTCTATTTGCTTTTCATCGTTGCCTTGCTTAGCGTCTCCGGTTTGCTCGCGCGCGGCGTGAAACCAGACCCAAAGAAGCTGAACGTGCCGTTAGAATCATTGCGCGGTCTGCTGGCTGCCAATGTATTGGCGTGCCATGCTCTGGTTTCGTTTTACTGCTTCCGCACCGGACAATGGGCCCAGGCCCCTTCGCGCTTCTACAACTACATTGGGACAGAGTCGGTAGAGATGTTTTTCTTCATGAGCGCCTTTCTATTTTGGTCAAAGTGCCTTAGTCCCAAAGGTCTTGGTGGGTACGGCAACTTTCTGCTCAAGCGCTTTCGTAGATTGGCCCCCGCTTACTACGTCTCAGTCTCCCTCATCCTGTTGATCGTCCTCGCCCGCACACACTTCCACCTTGTTGTCGCCCCGCTGGCCTTCCTTGGTCAGGTGGCACTTTGGTTCCTCTTCATACCGATACCTACGACGAACGGCTTGCCCGTAACGGCCATCAACGCCTATGTAACGTGGACATTGTGCCTCGAAATCATCTTCTATCTCTTCCTTCCCTTGCTCTTCCGTATCTTTAAGGGATATCGGATCGTGGCAGGCATTGGCGCCGCCATGGCCATCTATGGCTTTCTTGCGCTACGCGGTATCAGTACGGCCTCCGATTTCCATAAGACAAGCGTGGCGTGGTTGATCGTGCTCTTCCTTAACCTCTTCTTCGGATTCGGCTTTGGATTAGGGATGCTGTTGGCGTTCATCTTCCATAAGTGCCCTTCGGAGTGGCTTGCCGTTCTACGTCAAAGGCGGTGGACGCCGGTCCCGCTATTGTGTCTTGCGGCCCCTATGCTCTTGCATGTCAAGCTGTACGACGCTCCGCAGTTCTTGTGCGTCATTGTCTTCTTTGCGTTCGTGGCGGCGGGCAATGACCTCTTCGGCCTGCTGTCGTGGCGCGGCGTCTTTCTACTGGGGACGGTCAGCTACAGTTTTTATCTGATGCATGGCATCATGCTGTATTTGATGTCGCACGGACTGGACCGTTGGGTGAGGATCGTTTCGTTGTCGCCGTGGCGGTACTGGAGCTTCATCTGCGTGGTGGCGGCCGTTACCGTTTGCCTGGCGAAGATACTCCACCGGCATGTTGAGCTACGGTTCATGAGCCAGCGCTCTGCCCTGGCGCAAACCAGAAAGGCCATCGGCGAACCATTCGCCCACCCAGTGATCCCGGAATTGGCATCCCCACAATAGAGAACGTTGGATCGCCGATCCCCCTGGATTTGATTACCAGAAAGCAGGGCCCTCCCGCTGCGGGAGGGCCAGTGAGAGAACAACGCAGCTCGCCTCTTAGAGAACCATGCCACCGGAGACTTCAATCCGCTGGCCGTTGATCCAACGATTGTCTTCAGAAAGCAGTGCCGCGATCATCGGGCCGATGTCGTCGGGAACGCCGACGCGACCGAGAGCCGTCATCTCAGAGACACGCTTGTTGATCTCCGGATTGTCGCGGACCATGCCGCCGCTGAAGTCGGTGGCAATCGCACCAGGAGCAACCGTATTGACAGCGATTCCGCGCGCGCCCAGCTCCTTCGCCAGATAGCGAGTCAGCACCTCAACAGCTCCCTTCATGGACGCATACGGACTGCTTCCAGGGAGCGTAAAGCGGGTCAACCCTGAAGAGACATTCACGATCCGGCCTCCATCGTTGATGAGCGGAAGGAGCTTCTGCGTCAGGAAGAAGACACCCTTGAAGTGGACGTTGTAAAGATTGTCCAGTTCCCTCTCGGTTGTCTGGTCAAAGGCGTTGTGATGAGAGGTACCGGCATTGTTGACTAAGTAGTCGAACCGCTCTGCTCCGAGTGTCGCCAACGCCTCGCGCACACTCTGCACAAAAGCGTCGAAGGTACTAACGCTGCCAGTGTTGAGTTGTATGGCAATCGCCTTCGCTCCCGCCTCACCGGCAGCAGAGACTACCTTGTCCGCTTCTGCACGATTCGAGTTGTAGGTAAAGATGGAAGGTACCCCGCGCCTGGCGAGGTTGATTACGGTGTTGCGGCCAAGTCCACGGCTTCCGCCGGTGACGATGGCAATTTTTGCATTGGAGGTTACAGCATTTTCTGAAGGCATTCACTACTCCTGGGGTTACATGTCCCTTATTCAAACTACGTTCAACCCCGCGCGAAGTGAATGCCGAAACTCTTCCATTTCTTGCCTATTCCTGCTTCGAAAACTACTCTTGGTAGAGCGATGCCGTGGAGAGAAGGAACCAGTATGTTGGATGGATTAGTCGAAGTTGTCAGGCGCTATACGGAGGCACAGCCCGGAGAGAGCCCTTTCGCAACAGCGATTGAAGGTGTGACCATCCTCCGGTCCTTTCACGAGAAACGCCCCAACCATCTCCTCTACAAGCCCGCTCTTTGCATTACCGTTCAAGGTGCGAAGCGCGCGACCTTTGGAGACAAGCGCTTTGAATACAGGGCAGGACAAGCTCTGATCGTGAGCGTCGAGATGCCTGGATTCGGCACCGTTGCTGAGGCGAGTCCGAGCGAGCCCTTTCTTGGCATCATTCTCGAATTCAACCATGCCGTCATGCGCGAAGTGATGTCTGAGTTGGACACACCACCCAGGCCCAGCGATCACTTAGGGCCGGGCGTCTTCGTCACAGACTTCGATGGCCCTCTCGCGGACTGCACGCTGCGCATGATGCGTCTGCTCGACACGCCGAGAGCTATCTCCGTGCTCTATCCCGCAATCATGCGCGAGATCTGCTACTGGCTCCTGACGGGACCACACGGAGGCGAAGTCGTAAAGATGGTGTTGGCAAATAGCCATGAGCAACGCGTGATCAAGGCGATTCACGCGCTGCGCGATCGCTTCGCCGAACCGGTAAGAATTGACGACCTGGCCTCCATCGCGCAATTGAGCGCGTCTGCCTTCCACCGACAGTTCAAAGCGATTACATCCATGACGCCGCTTCAATATCAGAAGCAGCTTCGCTTACTCGAAGCACGGCGGCTGATGGTCTCCGATGCGGCCAACGTGGAGACAGCCTCGTTTCAGGTCGGCTACGAGAGTCCTTCGCAGTTCAGCCGGGAGTATTCTCGTATGTTTGGGAAGTCTCCTCGGAGAGACGTCGCTATGCTGAGAGAGATTGCCGCCTGAACAACAGCGGCGCAGATCATCTCGGAGAAGACGACATATCCGTAGTAATCCGGTGTCGGGAAATGAATTGGCGATTTTGCGTCAATCGAGGCTTGTTCCTGACGAGAAGCGCTTAGGACTACTCTTCCCTTGCATCCAGGCCACGGAAAGCAAGCGCGAGGAGCCTCTTCACGCGCGCTTCTCCGGCTGCGCTTGGAGGGATCCGCCATAAGAGTCCAACCAGCACAAGAAAATCCTCGGGATTGGATCCGCGACGGATTTCACCTGAACCTTCGCAGGCGTCCATCAGTTGGCGAACCGCACCCAGCATAGGTCCGTACGTTTCCTGCATGTCCTGATCCGATGTTCCGGCATGGACGATGTCGGCAACCCCATATTTCATTCTTCCGAATTTGGCGAGCCGATCGCACCAGGTACGGAATGCCTGGAGCGGCGGGTGCTTGCTCAGAAGCACAGGAGCCAGCGCAACAAGCGTGTCGATCTCCTTGCGGTACACGCTCAGCACCAAAGACTCACGGCTCGGGAAGTGACGGTACAGCGTCCCCGCGCCAACGCCCGCCGTCTTCGCGATGGAATTGAGCGATGACGCCGGATCAACGGCTAGCGCATCGCGCGCTACCTCCAAAATACGATCTCGGTTTGCTTGCGCGTCTGCGCGCAAATTTTCATTGTCGGCCATAACCCCTTGACTAAACGGAGAATTCTCCGTTACGCTCTGACTGTAACCGGAGAGTTGTCCCTTTGTATCTGGTTTGGAGGATTTATGCAATATAAAAAGCTCGGAAACACAGGTCTTGACGTGTCACACCTCTGTATCGGCTGCATGGGTTTTGGTGAGCCATCGCGCGCCTATCCTGGCTGGTCACTGGACGAGGAAGCCAGCCGCTCGCTGATCCGCCACTCTATCGAGGCGGGAATCAACTTCTTCGACACTGCCAACATGTATTCGAACGGGGGCAGCGAAGAGATCGTCGGCAGGGCGCTTAAAGATTTCACCAACCGCGACAGCGTAGTCATCGCGACGAAGCTCGCCGCCGCCACGCATAACGGGCCGAACGCTATCGGCTTGTCACGGAAAGCGATCATGACCGAAGTCGACCATAGTTTGAGGCGGCTTGGCACCGACTACATTGACCTCTACCAGATCCACCGTCGCGACCAGTTGACTCCGTGGGAAGAAACCCTGGAGGCGCTTCACGATCTGGTGAAGATGGGCAAAGTGCGCTATCTCGGAGCCTCCTCCATGAAGGCATGGGAGTTCAGCAAGGCGCTGAACCTGCAGCGGGCTAACGGCTGGACACGCTTCGTGTCCTTGCAGGACACCTACAATCTGCTCATGCGCGAGGAGGAGCGAGAGATGCTGCCGCTCTGTGCCGATGAAGGCGTGCAGACCATTGTTTATAGTCCGCTTGCGCGTGGGGTTCTTGCCCGGCCCTGGGGAGAGAAGACGCCGCGATCAGAGACGGAGGCTGCTGCCGGCCATAAAGATGAAACAAACGCCCAAAGCGATCAAAAGATCGTTGCAGCGGTGGGTGAGATCGCGAAGGAGCGTGGCGTCAGCCAGGCGAACATCGCGTTGGCATGGCTGCAGATCAAATCGGTCGTTGCCGCTCCAATCGTTGGCGCGCTCAAAATCAAGCACATCGACGACGCGATTGCGGCTCTCACAGTTACCTTGACGGAGGCAGAAGTCGCCAGACTTGAATCGCCTTATACGCCACGCATGGACTACCAGGGTGTATCTGACCCAGTCATGCTGGCCCGTGCCATAGAGGCAGCGACCGGATTCAAAGCCTCTGCCGCCTGACGTCAACACAACGGAGCCGCGCATAGGGTATACCGGTTCGCGGCTCCTTAGAAGATTCGATAGACACCAGGATTTCTCGTATATGACGCCAGACACCCTCTACAGGCTTGCTCCGCCATTGATCTCGTTACAATTTCTCGCCTTCTGCTGGACAGTCCATCGAGAGATCGAGGCTGCCGACGCTGAGAGGCAGTCGGTGATCCCTCTACCAGACGTGATCAACATACTGAGTCTGTTCGCGACGGTCGGCTGCTTGATCGTATTACCCCTTGCGACCGAAGCTTATTTATGGCTTTCACGGATGGTCCTGGGTGGCGCATACGTCTTGATTGCGTTCCATCCGTTCATGGTCGCGGCACACTACAGACTTTGGAGGCGAAAGGAAAAGTCCGGGAAATACACAAATGGCGCAAGGTCTCCATATGCAAACCGCGAGGAACTTATGATCTCGCTCGTCTCCATTCTGGTTGCGACCGCGGTTGCAGTGTGTCTCCGAATGCGCACTGGCATTTGAACCGTGCCGTTGCCACCGGGCCAATTCACTCGCTAAGCAAGGGTTTGAGATGACCTCTTTCCAAGGCCATGCCGCACACGAAGCTCAGGCGGCGGCCTTGGAAGCCGCCGGCTCCTCTGCTGCCTCGCCGATATGGTCAAGATCGACGCCCGTAGTCTCGATGCGGAACCACGACGTCACCGCAGCTCCCAGCAACGATGCGCCGATCAGACCGTACAGCAGCCACCGCGTGCCAATCGAGACCAGCAGGATAGGAAACAGGAACGCGGTCGCAACCGCACCAATCTTGGCGAAAGCTGCCGCGAACCCTGCGCCCTTACCGCGGATTGCGGTCGGGAAAACCTCACCGGCGAGCAGGTAGGTCTGTGCATTCGGGCCAAGATTGGTCATGAAATTGAACAGCATAAAGCCCGTGAAGATCAGCGGGATCTTCAATGCGCCGGTGATATCCACGGAGAGCGAAGCGAGAAAGAGCCCGACCGCACAGCCGATGAAACCGACAATTTGCAACCGAATCCTTCCCAGCTTGTCGGCGAGCACAACGGCGAAGGCAATTCCAACGATCAGCAGCAACGTGATCATCGCTGCTCCCCTGGCGGCCAGGATGTCGTTGGCGATGAGATCGCTCAAGCTGCGGACGTGATCGGCTTCCTTACCGAGTGCAGCGGCCAGGATCGTCGGCGTGAAGATGCCGATGCCATAGGTGCTGAGATCCTGCAGGAACCAGGGCACCGAGGCGAGGATGGTTGCGCGGAGGTAGCGCGGGCTGAACAACGACAGGAAAGAAGTGCCCCCATGCCCATGTCCACCTGCGCCGGAGGGCTGTGGCATCAGGACGATATTCCCCGGATACTGTGGCTTGCGCAGCAGCAGCCGTCTCGCCGCATGGGTTGCGCGATCGGTAGCGCCGCGCGTGTGCAGCCAGTTGGCGCTCTCCGTAATGAAGAAACGCCCAATGGTGACTGCGAGGGCAGGCACGACGGCGGTTGCAAACATCCATCGCCAGGCGTCGAGCTTGGGTAGAACGACCAGCACCGCATAGCCAACTGCGGTGCCACACAAGGCACCTACTGCCTGGAACGCGAAGGCTCCAAGCACCAGCTTCCCGCGGCTGGTGCTCGGGATATTCTCGGAGATAATCATGTGCGCCGTTGGGTAGTCGCAACCGAGCGCGAGCCCCAGCCCAAACAGGCAGATCACGAGGGACGTGAAACTCGTGCAGAACACGGCCGCACCAAGGAATGCGGTGAAGATAATCATCTCCACGATGAACATCGACTTGCGTCCGAACTGATCCGACAAGCTGCCGAGGCCGACCGCGCCGATCAGGATGCCGCACAGGCTCGCCGCGCTGATGAAGCCGTTCTGTGCCGGACTGATATCGAACTGCCGAGCGATCAGCGGAAGCGCCACGCCGGTCATGAAGACGACATAGCCCTCGAAGAACTTTCCGGCCGCGGCCAGCAGCCAGATGAGCCGCTGCATCGCGGTCATCGGGGTGGAGAGAAGCCGGGTGCCATCCGGCCACATGGGCAACTCATCGATATAGTGCTGTACGGTGCGCGGCTCGCCCGGCGCGGGATTGACATCATTCGGCATCGCGATACCCCTCATGAATAGGCCGAGCAACAGCGGCAAAGCTTGCTTGCCGGTCTAGTGGATTTTGGCAATCTGCAGCTCGCTGCGCGCGCGGATCGATACCGGCAACGCAATGAAATGCACTGGATCGAGGAAGCTCGCCGCGCTGCCGCCTTGCGGTGAGATGCACCAGACAAGAAAATTGCTAATCGCCGTCGCGACCTGCGCGTTCGGTTGCTTCTCCGAGACCATTGCGTATTCGTAGTTGATCAGCGGATAAGAATTTGCGCCGGGAGCGAACACCAGCGTCAGGCGTTCGTCGGGTGGCGTGCGTGGCGTAAGCGTGGCAGCGGCCGCAGCAATCGTGGCTGCCGTAGGAAGCACAAAATTCCCATCCTCATTCTGCAGCGCCGCCGTTACGAGGCCAGCCTTGTTCGCATCGGCCTCGAAACTTGCACCAAGATAACCGACCGCATAAGGGGTGCCGGCAAGTTTTTGCGCCATCTCCCGATTGCTGGATGCTGTCAGGCTGCCCGCTACCGAAGGCCAATGCACCGTAGTGCCGTAGTAGACGGCATTTTCCCAACTCCCGTGTGGGGCAACACCATTTACCTCGGGGGTGGAGAAGCTCAGGAACTGCGTAAAGATGAACGTATCGCCCGAGCCATCGGCACGATGTACCGGCACGATCGTGCGATGCGGCAGATGTGCCCCTCCATTGAGCGCCGCAATGGGCGCGGCATCCCATTCGCGGATCTTGCCGGAATAGATATCGGCCAACACCGGCCCGCTCAGTTTCAGCGTGGAGCCCCGCAACTCCGGCAGATTGACCACCACCAGCTGGGCCGAGATCGCCAGCGGTATGTTGAGGATGTGAGGATTGGCCATGGCCTGGTTGTCGGTCATATACGCGTCCGACGTGCCGATCTGAACCTGCCCAGAGATGGCCGTATTGATGCCCGCTTCCGATCCCGTGGCCCCGACCGTCATGTGCACTGCAGGATCGATCTTCGCGTAGGCGCCAACCCAGGCTTGGAACACCGGGTAGATCAACGTGGACCCCGATTCGGCCACATTCTGTGCCGCTGAATACGCCGCCACCGACAAGAACGCCAGCCCAGCGATGAACGCCGAGACATGTCTTGCGCCGTAAACCACGCCAATGCCACGTCCCATGCAGCACTCCTCTTCCGCAATTCCAGGCACCCATGAGAGCGAGCCGAATCTGTTAGAAAATGCTTCTCCACGCTACAGACGCACTGTTACGAAATGATGACATTCTTTCCAGCAAATGCGGGACCGAGGCAGCCCCCCGAGAGGGTTGCCCGTGGGCGATTTGGCGTCCTGGCAGGGACCCGCATCCCGGTTGAACACTTAGCCGAGATGCATCAGCCGTCTAATTTAATGCCGTTTCGCGGGTTTATTCAAGCTGATCAGCTGATCCCGAGTCTGTTCGAGAATCTCTCGTGAAAGGTTGAGGTCTGACACGGCACGAGAAAGGTTGATCGCACCCAGCATTGCACTAATCGTGAGAATCGCACGGGCACGCCGATCAGAGGTTCCTTTTGGCGAAACAAGGCAACCGTGCTCGAAGCCTTCGAGACACTGTTCAACAAGCGTGACTACGCGGCGGCGGAACGCTTCTGGTCACCCAACTACATCCAGCACAGCGCACACATAGCACCAGGCCGCGAAGGGCTGTTCAATCTCGTCCGCTCAGCGCCGGAAGCGCTGCACTATGAGAACCAGCTTATCGTTGCAGAAGGTGACTACGTCATAGCCCATGGCCGCTTCACGGAGATTGGAAGGCCCGCCGCCTGGATCGCCGCCGACGTTGTCCGCTTCGAAGACGGTCTTCTCAAAGAGCATTGGGACGTATTGCAGGACGAGGCGACCAAGGCAGAATCTGTCAGCGGCCTTCCCATGTTCGGCGACACCTTTCCCAAGTAGCAGCCAACAAAGCGCGAATCGACTTGAGGAAGCTCTGAACAAGGGTGCGAGCATTGATCCACTGCCCTAATCCTTGATCCCCGCTAAAAAGGCCTGCTGGACGCGGTTAAAACTGCGTCCGCGCAGAATGGCGGCGACCACGGTGCGCGTCGCACGCGTGTCGCTGAGGCGCACATAGCGGCAGCCGGCGTTCCGGTCGATGGCCATCTCGGGGACGAGCGAGATACCGACACCCGCCGCAACCATTCCAAACAGGCTGCTGAACTGGCCACTCTCGAACGCGATGCGCGGCGCGACACGGGCTCGTGTACACGCGGCGATGCTGAGGTCGCGGAAGCAGTGGCCATCGCGCAGCATCACGAAGGACTCTCCGCGGAGATCCTTGAGGGCGAGCGATTCCGCAGCGGCGCGAGGGTGATCCTTAGGCAGCACGGCGAACAGGGGTTCGGTGCAAAGCGGAAACAGCTCCAGGTCTTTGTGCCGCAGAGGAAGCGCAAGAATCGCAAGATCGATCGACAGGTCCCGCAGGCCTTCGATCAGGATCGGCGTCGTTTCTTCAACGATGCGCAGCTTCGCTTCGGGATACTTCTTCGCAAAGGTCTTCGTGTAGCGCGGCATCAGGTAGGGCGCAATGGTCGGGATAACGCCCACGGATACGCTGCCGCGAACGTCCGTCCACTTATCGGCCACGCTGGATCGCGCCGTCTCCATCTGGCTCAGAATCGAGCGGGCGTGGGGCAGAAAGGCGCGACCGGCCTCGGTGAGACGGACACTGCGTCCCAGACGGTCGAAGAGCTTTGAGCCCAGGTCTTCCTCAAGCTTCAGAACCTGTTGCGAGAGCGAGGGCTGGGCGACCTGGCAGCGTTCGGCGGCGCGGCTGAAGCTGCCTGTATCCGCGATGGCGCACACGTAACGTAGCTGGTGAATCTCCATAGGCTGTAACTATACTCCGGATGGAAATTATGTATTGGAACTATCGATCCCCATAGTGCTACATTCGATGGGGTCGAGACAAACGGAAACATGGTCTCGACGAACGGCACCGGCATTGCGCAGGCTTTACCGGGCTGTAAGAATGACGGTGGATGATGAGGAGTGAATGGATGGCGGCTGACCCGAGCCGATGCTCGTACAGGATCGCCACCCCATCCAGAAGCTGATTTCACGAGATGCCATCAGGGCGAACACACCCTGATCGATGCCTGGGTTCCGGCCTGGGTTGGGCCCAAACAGTTAGAGGGAGAGAATACATGTCAACTGAAGCGAAGTGCCCGTTCAATCACACAGCAGGTGGAGGCACAAAGAACCATGATTGGTGGCCGAGCCAGTTAAATCTGAAGATCCTGCACCAGCACTCGTCCCTGTCCGATCCCCTGGACAAGGACTTCAACTATGCCGAAGCGTTCAAGAGCCTTGACCTCGCGGCCGTGAAGAAGGATCTCCTCGCGGTGATGACGACCTCGCAGGACTGGTGGCCAGCGGACTTCGGTCACTACGGTCCTTTCTTCATTCGCATGGCGTGGCACAGTGCCGGCACATACCGCACTGGTGATGGTCGCGGCGGAGCCGGATCAGGCCAGCAGCGCTTCGCTCCTCTCAACAGCTGGCCCGACAACGTCAGCCTCGACAAGGCGCGCCGTCTGATCTGGCCGGTCAAGCAGAAGTACGGCAACAAAATCTCCTGGGCTGATCTGATCGTCCTCACCGGCAACGTCGCCCTGGAATCCATGGGCTTCAAGACCTTCGGTTTCGCAGGCGGACGCGAAGACGTCTGGGAACCGGACGAGGACATCTACTGGGGCTCCGAGACCACCTGGCTGGGCGGCGACAAGCGCTACGGCAAAGAAAAACCCGGCGACGGCGTACTCGTGGCCGATGCGGAGCTGCATGGCAGCGAGAAAGACCGTACCGCTGGCGGCAGCAACGAGCGCAATCTCGAGAATCCGCTCGCCGCAGTGCAGATGGGCCTGATCTACGTGAACCCGGAAGGCCCGGATGGCAACCCCGATCCGGTCGCCGCAGCTCACGATATCCGCGAGACCTTTGCTCGCATGGCCATGAACGATGAAGAGACCGTCGCGCTGATCGCGGGCGGCCACACCTTCGGCAAGACTCACGGTGCTGGCCCTGCGTCCCATGTTGGACCTGAGCCCGAAGCCGCTGGCCTCGAAGAGCAGGGCCTCGGCTGGAAGAGCAGCTATGGTACCGGCAAGGGCGCCGATGCAATCACCAGCGGCCTCGAAGTCATCTGGACGACCAAGCCGACAACATGGAGCAACGAGTTCTTTGAGCACCTGTTCGCCTACGAATGGGAGCTCACCAAGAGCCCGGCAGGCGCGCACCAGTGGAAGCCCAAGGGTGACGCAGGCGTCGGCACCGTGCCGGATCCGCATGATCCCTCCAAGCGTCGCACGCCGTCCATGCTGACCACGGATCTCTCCCTGCGCCTCGATCCTGCCTATGAGAAGATCTCGCGGCGCTTCCTCGAGAATCCGGACCAGTTCGCCGACGCGTTCGCCCGTGCCTGGTTCAAGCTGACGCACCGTGACATGGGTCCGCGTGAACGCTATCTCGGACCAGAAGTTCCTGCCGAAGAGCTCCTCTGGCAAGACCCCATCCCCGCGGTCGATCACAAGCTGATTGATGCGCAGGATGTTGCCTCCCTCAAGAGCTCGATCCTGGCCTCAGGCCTGCCGGTCTCGCAACTGGTTTCGACCGCCTGGGCATCGGCATCCACCTTCCGTGGCTCCGATAAACGTGGCGGCGCAAACGGCGCGCGTCTCCGTCTGGCTCCGCAGAAGGATTGGGAATCGAATCAGCCCGACCAACTCGCGAAGACGCTGAAGACGCTCGAAGGTATCCAGAGCGATTTCAACGGCAAGCAGACCGGCGGCAAGAAAGTCTCGCTCGCTGATCTGATCGTCCTGGCTGGTAACGCAGGTGTCGAGCAGGCGGCAAAGAATGCTGGCCACAGTGTGACGGTTCCCTTCACACCGGGCCGCGCAGATGCCTCGCAGGAGCAGACTGATGTGGAATCCTTCGCCGTGCTCGAACCGATCGCCGACGGCTTCCGCAACTATCTCAAAGGCAAATACACCGTGCCGTCCGAGAAGCTGCTCATCGACAAGGCCCAACTGCTGACGCTGTCCGCTCCTGAGCTGACAGTGCTCCTTGGTGGCCTGCGTGTCCTGAACACCAACGTAGGACAGACCAAGCATGGCGTCTTCACCAAGCGGCCAGAAGCCCTGACCAACGACTTCTTCATCAACCTGCTCGATATGGGGACGGAGTGGAAGGCGGTCTCAAAGGCTGAGGACGTGTTCGAAGGGCGCGATCGTAAAACAGGCGAAGTCAAGTGGACCGGCACACGTGTCGATCTTACCTTCGGTTCGAACGCGCAGCTTCGGGCCCTGTCCGAAGTCTACGGAAGCGCGGACGCGCAGGAGAAGTTTGTCCACGACTTCGTAGCAGCCTGGAACAAAGTGACGAACCTCGATCGTTTCAACCTTGCGTAAGTTTGCAAGGTAGGCGTTAGAGTCTTAAGCTGCTCGAACCTTGAGCTGACCCGGGTTATTCCGGATCAGCTCGAGGTTCGGGCAGTTCTTGTTTGTGGAATGGAAGAACAGGCCAATGCGCGTTTCCAAGAGCAGATTTTCTCGAATAACGCATTGGCGATTTAGCACTCGTCGCCGTGGATATGGTTTAGAGCATTTTCCCTATTACTGTGAACCGGATGAGTTCTGCGAGTGCCGTTTTTGTTGGGAAAACGGCGTACAGATCTTTGCTTTCGGTCTACACCTATAGGGAAAATGCTCTAGCGCGAGTGTCAGGTTCAGAGAGATCAGCGAACAGTAATCAAGAATCGCAAAATTAGCAGTTGACATTGACCGACAATCCACTACCATTTGGTTGTGAATAGACTGGATACAACATTTGCGGCTCTATCTGATCCAACCCGGCGAGCGATGATCGAGCGGCTCTCCCACGGCCCTGCCTCTGTGCATGGATTGACGGAACCGTTTGCACTCTCGCAGCAGATGATTTCAAAACATATCGCCTACCTGGTGCGGGCGCGGATTGTGATCAAGACGAAGCGTGGACGAGAGAGTGTGTGCACGCTTAGACCAGAGGCGATCAAGACAGTCAGCGACTGGGCGATTAGCTATCGCCGATTCTGGGAAGAGAGCTTCGACAAGCTGGAAGTAGTTGTCAATCAAATGAAGAAAGAGGAGGTCAGAGATGGCAGAAAACATGGTTAGCGAAGTTGAGCGGATGGTCGTCACAAGAATTTTTGATGCCCCACGCGAGTTGGTTTGGAAGGCGTGGACAGACCCGAAGTACATCATGCAGTGGTGGGGGCCGAAGGGCTTTACTGCGCCGGTTTGCGAGATGGATTTTCGCGTTGGAGGAAAACTTCTCTGCTGCATGAATGCGCCGGATGGGCAGCTCTGCGGCTGGAATGCGGTTGAATACCACGAAATTGTTCTGCACGAGAAGATCGTTTCTTCCATGTACTTTTCGGACTCGAAGGGAAACAAGATCGACCCTGCGGAATTAGGAATAGAACATGAGACTATCGACGGTGCCTACGACGTGACCCTCTTTGAGGACCTCGGAAACGGCCAGACGAAACTGACCTTCATCGGCAATGATCCCATGGAGAGAGCTAAAGAAAGCGGTCAAATGGAGGGCTGGATCGAGATACTCGATAAAGTTGCTACGGTTGTTGCGGAGCTAGCGCAGGCGAAATAAGAAGCTGAGGCTTTGATGATCGTGCTGCGCTAGATAAAGCTGAGGCTGGCAGCGGAGGCCCGGTTAGACCGGGCCTCTGGTCGCCTGGCCGAATCATGGCCCTTCCGGACAATCGGCCCTTGCTCAACTGTTACCTTCAGGCCTTAGCGCTCATCTAGAGCATTTTCCCTATTACTGTGCACTGGATAAATTCTAGGAGTGCCGTTTTTATTGGGAAAAACGGCGTATAAACCTTTACTTTCGGTCTACACCCATAGGGAAAATGCTCTAGCCTCGGTTAAGCTCCCAGGAATTAGCGTGGTGAGTCATTCGTTCGTTGAAGAATGATGGTCTGTTCACTACAGCGCGAAGCGCGTTCCCTAACACTTCAGCGTCACGGTTTGCGCTGCGCGCCATTTTGAACTTCTCCATCTTCTACGAATGAATGACTCACCACACTAGAGCATTTTCACGCCTCGACTTACCAGGGAACAACTCCACCCGTCTCGAAGAAGCCACCGGTCGGAGCATCATCAGGAACGAGAGACTGACGGACCGTCTCGGCGGCTCCTTCTTCAATGGTTTGGGTGCCGCTATTGCCATTCAAATCAGTGGCTGTATAACCAGGGTTGACGATGTTGACCTTGATGGGAGTGTCCTTTAGCTCCCAGGCAAGTTGCACGGTCAGCATATTGAGAATCGCCTTGGAGCCGTTGTAGCCCAGAGGCTTGATGCCGGCAAAAGACCAACTAGGATCGGCGTTCCATGTGAGCGAGCCGAGGCCGCTCGATACCATCACAATACGGCCGGATGGAGCATTCCGCACCAAAGGCAGCAGGCCTTGCGTAACAGCGAGCACGCCGAAGAAATTGGCTTCGAGAGTCTGGCGAACTGCCTCAGGATCGGCGAGGCTAGGCGGGCCGTCACCCTTCAAAAATACTCCTGCGTTATTGACCAGGATGTCGAGCCTGCCGTGTTCCGCGCGGATTTTTTCTGCAGCCTTCGTAATCGTTTCAGGTTTGGTGACATCGAGCTCAATGAAATGAGCGTCCGCGCCCTCTGCTTTCAGCTTCGCTGCAGCAGCTTCCCCCAGTTGCGGATTGCGTGCGCCGAGAAGCACTGTAATACCTTCCGCACCAAGCTGACGTGCCACTTCGAACCCGATGCCCTTGTTCGCTCCCGTTATCAAAGCGATCTTGCCGTTGTGTTTCAATGCCATGCGATACACCTCTCCCTCTGGACGATTGGAGAGGGGGAGAGGCAAGTAGGATTCAAATTCGCCAGGAGGATCGCTCAAAAGCGGTTGGACCTGACTAGTTATATCTACCGACCAACCCCAAGAGCCTGTCATTTCGACCGACCAACGGGAGCGGAGAAATGACAGATCTGAGAGTGGTTATTGTAAATACAACTGTAGTACTAGGTCCCGCAGAACGTCTGGCGAACATACTCTTCAGGGCGCGCCGGCATGGTATATCTCTCTTTGCCGGGCATGTCTTCGTAGGGACATGCCAGTACTTCGAGCAGCTCTTCAAAAGGCTGAAAATCCTCCTGCTCTGTTGCGGCCTCCAACGCAGCCTCCACGATATGATTACGCGGGATAAAAGCCGGACTCACCCGCCGCATCTGCGCGGCGCGCTCTTCTGGAGAAACAGACTCCTTCGCCAGCCTCTGACGCCACGCCGCCTCCCACGTATCGAAGGCCGCAGGATCGGCAAACAGCGCACGAACGCCCTGATTGCCTTCGATCCCGGCCGCTGCATCACACAACCTGCGGAAGGTCAGCGTAAAGTCGGCACGATTCTCTGCCATACGCTTCAGCAAATCTTCGACCAGCGCCCCATCGTCCTCATGCTCCTGCGTGAACCCCAACTTACGTCGCATCCCAACATCCCGCGCTGCTTCGAAGTGCACGGCAAACTTCTCCAGAGCTTCATGCGCGGAAGCCAGACCTGCCTCATCGCTTCCCTCTTCTGCTACAAGCAGAGGCAGCAATGTCTCGGCTAAACGAGTCAGGTTCCAGTGCATGGCATGCGGCTGATTGCTGTAGGCGTATCGCCCCTGGTGGTCAATGGAACTGAACACCGTCCGCGGATCGTAGGCCTCCATAAACGCGCACGGACCATAGTCGATAGTCTCGCCGGAGATCGAAGTGTTGTCAGTGTTCATCACGCCGTGAAGAAATCCGAGCAGCATCCACTGCGCAACCAGCTGTCCCTGCCGCGCGATCACACCATCAAGGAATGCCCGATAAGGCCGCGCAGCCTGTTTGGCCTCTGGATAGTGCCTGGCAATGGCATAGTCGGCGAGCGTGCGAACTCCATCGATGTCGCCCTGCGCGAAAAAGTACTGAAAACTCCCCACGCGAAGATGGCTCGTCGCCACCCTGGTCAGCACCGCCCCCGGCAGTGCTGTCTCACGATACACCGGCTGCCCCGTCGTAACGGCCGCGAGAGCGCGCGTCGTCGGCACACCAAATGCTGCCATGGCTTCACTCACGATGTACTCCCGCAGAACCGGCCCGAGAGCAGCCCTGCCATCGCCGTTGCGCGAGAAAGGCGTGCGCCCCGCGCCCTTCAACTGGATGTCATAGCGCACACCGTCGCGCCCAATGACCTCTCCAAGCAGATTCGCGCGGCCATCGCCTAGCTGCCGGACAAAGTATCCAAACTGGTGCCCGGCATACGCCATCGCCAGCGGCTCCGATCCCGCTGCCACACGACTGCCCGCAAGAATCTCAACCCCCTCCGGACTTGCCAGCTCAGCATTATCGAGACCGAGTTTGTCGGCAAGCTCCAGATTGAGCTTTACCAATCGTGGGGCTGGGACTGGAGTAGGAGCAACGCGCGCGTAGAACTTCTCCGGCAGCCGCGCATAGCTATTTTCGAAGTTGAACCGAACCCCGCCAAGCGTGGGTACCTCTGTTGGACTCATCTAACCATTGTGCTTGAGCTACAGAAATCTCGCTCGGCACGTCAAGGTGTGCCATCAAACTGATATTCGGAAATCAGGTGAAGCCTGTAAACGGTGCGATCTGACACCACAAGCTATCTGGGGAAGAGACTGTCATCTCTTCCCCAGATAGCTTGCGGCCTGAAGGCTCCTTACTGCACGGTGACGCTCAGGCTTGTAGACTGCGACAGTCCTGACGCTCCGGTTGTAACAACCTGGACCGTGTAGGTGCCGGCAGGCGTTGTCGTCGAACCTCCCCCACCTCCGCCCGACGAACCACTACCGCCGCCCGCACAACCAGTCAGCGAGTTTGCAGCGGCGCCTAGCAGAAGCAGCAACGCCATCGTCCGCAAGGCGATCCTAAGCTTACGACGCCGGCTCGCCAGCGCAAGCGCGAGCAAACTCGGTAGGCCCAGCATCGCTGCCCACGTGGTCGCGCGTGAGCCTCCAAAGGGCGAAGAGGGCAACGAAAGACTTGCAGTAGTACCTGTCTGAATCGTCAACGTCGAAGTTGCTGAGTTGGTAGTACCGGTAAAGGGAACGGAGGACGGAGCGAAGCTGCAGGTAGCATTCTGCGGCAGACCAGTGCAGCTAAGCTGCAAGGTTCCCGAATAGCCTGGCGCTACCGCGAGCGTCAACTTAGCCGTAGCAGAGCCCGACGATGCGACGGTGAGCGATGAGCTGGCCAGAGTCGCATTGAGGACCGGAATAGAAGCGGAGGTCGATTGCGTGAAGTTTGGATCACCGCTGTACTGTGCACTGAGGCTGGCATTCCCCGTCGGGAAAGACGTCGCCGTATAGCTCGCAACGCCATTGCTCAGTGTGCCCGTCCCCAGCAGTGTTTGCCCCGAGTAGAAGCCAACGCTGCCAGTTGGAACGCCACTGCCGCTCACCGGCGCTACCGTCGCGATAAACGTAAGGTTTCCGTTGGAGAGCACAAAGCTCGTTGTTGTGCCGACGGATTCGTTCTGGGTCACGGTGACAGAACCCGATCCAGTCGCGCTCGTGTAGATCCCAGTGCTCTTTGAGTCTGGGGTGTAGCTAGCCGATAGCGCATCCGTGCCGACCGGCAGTGTTCCTGCAGGAATGACGATCGCAGCGCTGCCTCCACTGAGTGGGGTTGCAGCAGAGGTATAGCTTCCACTGGTGAGCGTAACCGAACCAGTAGGAGCCGGGTATCCCTTAACAGCGATCGTAACCGTCAGTGCTTGCGCCGTGGTGATACTCGCAGACGACAGGCTCAAAGTGACAGGCGGCGCGCCACTTTCTGGATTAAGCATCGTCGGGACTGAGGTGCTGGCGGCATAGATGGTGTCGCCGGCATAGCTCGCGTCCACGGTCTGCGAGTCATTGCCGATCGGCGAGATGCCCGATGCGGACGCAGTTGCCGTCTGTGTAAGCTGAGACGTAACGACTGTAAGAGTGTTGGCGTTGATATTTGCGGTCACAACGTCCTTTATGCCGTCGCCGTTCCAGTCGCCCACGGCAAAGGCAGCCGGGCCAGATCCTACCGCAGCATTGATTCCAGCGGCAAAGGTGCTGTCGCCATTGCCCAGCAGCACGGTAATGCTCGAACTGAAGTTGGTCAATATAAGATCTGCGTTGCCATCGGCATTCAAGTCAGCTATCGCAATCGCCGCAAGCTCACCACCACTCGTGGAAGGGCCTGTGGCGGCGGTGAAGGTGCCGTCACCATTACCCAGAAGGATGGTCACGCTGCCGAGATACTCGTTGCTTATCGCGAGATCGAGCTTGCCGTCACCATTCAGGTCTCCGACCGCGATCGAATTGGCGTAGCCAGCCGTGGCGAAGGTGCCGCTCTGTCCAAAAGTGCCGTCGCCTGCACCCAGAAGAATGGTCACGGTGTTGCTATATAAGTTAGTGACCGCCAGATCCAGAATGCCATCTCCATTGAAGTCACCTTGCGCAATCGCACTCGGAGCGTACCCCAACTGCGGGCTCAAATTGGAAGGCGTGAAGGTACCATCGCCATTGCCCAGGAGAACCGTCAAGCTGGAACCTGAATATCCAGCATCGGCCACTACAAGATCCAGCAAGCCGTCACCGTTGTAATCACCCATCATCATCGCGATTGGCTGCTGTCCCGTTGACGGACTAAGGCTGGAGGGTGTGAATGTCCCATCACCATTGCCCAGGAAGACAGTGATGCTACTGATGCTACTACTGTTGTACAACTCGACGGCAAGGTCAACATGACCGTCGCGGTTGAAATCCCCCACAACAAGGGAGTTAGGTCCAGCGCCGGTTGGCAAGGTGGCCGCCGATTTAAACGTACCGTCGCCGTTACCAAGAAGAATCGTGATGGTGTTTGCACTATTGTTCGCCACGGCGAGGTCGGGAATGCCATCACTATTGAAGTCGCCGCTCACAACCGACACCGGTTGTGAGCCGACCGCAATCGGTGATTGCGAGGGGCTTAGGCTGAGGACCGGCGCACCGCTGCTCAACGTACCGCTGCCCAGAGTAACGGTACTGTTCGTGTCCACAAAGGACACCTTGCCGGATGGCGCAACCGCGCCATTGCCTATAACCGTACCGGTCAACGTGTAATTGCCCGCACTTCCACTCTGCGCAATCGTGGTCGTCGACGACAGCGAGGCCGTTACGGCGACGCTCGACGCCGCAGAGGCACTCGTCCCATTGCTGTTCGTGCCGGCAAAGACCGCCTTGTAGCTATGGCTTCCCGCTCCGGGGATGAACGGAAGCACCGCCGTTCCAGCGCTTGTCAGTTGTGCCGTACCGAGTAGATGGATCGCATCGCACAAGGTCGCCGTGGCATCGCAGAAGTTTACCTGGCCGGTAGTCAACGAAGTGGATCCCGCCGTCACCTTCGCCGTAGCTGTCACCATCGTGCCCGAGGCCACCGGGCTGCTGCCCGAGCTCAAAGCCAAGGTGGTTGCCGTGGCGATCTGAGAGGACCTCACCGTGACGGGCAGCGCCGTCGTAGCGGTAAGAGAGCCGGAGGTGCCTGTGATCGTCACCGTTCCGCTCACCGGCTTGGCCGTGGCCGCCGCCGTCAGCGTCAAGATGCTGGCGCCTGAAGAGGGGTTCGGCGAGAACGAAGCTGTGACCCCGCTGGGCAGGCCACTCACAACATAGTTGACGCTGCCGGAAAATCCATTCTGGGAGACGGAAGTCACAGTAGACGTCTCCGAACTACCCGGAAAGAGAAATATCTCGGATGGCGCAGCGGCGATGGTGAAGCCCGGTGAGTTAATCGTCAGCGTAAAGGTCGTGGACGCGGTCGTCGAGCCGGACGTGCCGGTGATCGTTACAGTCGCCTGTCCAGTTGCAGCGGTGCTGCTCGCCGACAAGGTCAGCGTGCTGTTCCCTGTAGTGGGGTTCGGCGAGAACGAAGCTGTGACTCCGCTGGGCAAGCCGGATGCGCTGAGTGTCACATTGCCGGAGAAGCCATTTTGAGAATAGATGTAGAAGTAGCCGGTAGTGGAAGCCCCTTGATTCAAGCTAAGAGTGCCGATCGAACTATTAAGGGTGAAGCTGGGTACAGCGATGGTCAACTGGAAGGTCGTCGTTACGGTCTGAGAGCCGGATGTGCCGGTGACCGTCACGGTGCTGGTTCCCACAGGAGCAGAGGCTCCGATGTTCATAGTGAGCGTGCTGCTATAGGTTGTGGGGTTGGGAGAAAATGATGCAGTCACGCCGCTGGGCAGCCCGGAGACCGAGAGATTCACACCTCCCGCGAAGCCGTACTCTGAAGACACATAGGCGTAGCTGGTGACGGAGCTTCCCTGGCCGGCCGTAGTATTGTAAAGGCCCGACAGCGAGAAGGTCGGCACATACACGCCCAGCGTAAGATTCGTCGTTGCCGTCATGCTGCCGGACGTGCCGGTGATCGTGAGTGTGTACTGTCCGAGCACAGCAGTGCTGCTCGCGGTCAAGGTCAAAGTACTGTTTCCCGTGGTCGGATTGGGCCCGAACGAAGCGGTGACGCCACTGGGCAGACCCGAGACGGACAGATTCACACTGTTGATGAAGCCATATTGCGGATTGACGCTCACATAGGTGCTGGTTGAGGTTCCCTGTCCAAGCGTCACGCTGCCGCCGCTATAGAGCGTGAACGTGGGCTTGTAGACACCCAGGGTCACCGTGGTGCTGGCCGTCTGCGTTCCCGAGGTTCCAGTCACCGTCACGGTGTATTGGCCCACGGCTGCGGTACTACTCGCATTCACCGTCAACGTGCTGAATCCGGTCGTGGGGTTAGGACTAAACGAGGCTGTGACACCGCTGGGCAGACCAGAAACCGACAGATTCACGTTGCCAGTAAAGCCATACTGAGGAGTTTCGTATATATATCCGTAATTCGAACTTCCCTGGCCGACAGTGATGCCCCCGTAATTCGTGAGTGTAAAGGTGGGGACATAAACGCCCAAAGGGAGTGTCGTGGTCGCGGTCTGCGTTCCCGAAGTGCCCGTGATCGTGAGAGTGTATTGCCCCACCGCTGCCGTATTGCTTGCAGTCAACGTCAACGTGCTGGTTCCCGTAGTAGGGTTTGGGGAAAACGCGGCAGTCACTCCGCTGGGAAGCCCTGTGACAGCAAGATTCACACTGCCGGTGAAACCGTATTGCGGAACGACGGAGAAGGAGGCGGTTCCCGTGGTGCCTTGACCGAGACTCACGCCGTAATAGGACGACAACGTGAAGGTCGGAGCGTAGACGCTGAGCGTGAGAGGAGTTGTCGCCTTCACGCTTCCGGAGACGCCTGTAATGGTCAGGCTATATTGCCCCACCTTCACAGAGCTGCTCGCCGCGAGTGTCAGAGTGCTGTTGCTGGTCGTTGGATTAGGAGACCAAAGCGCTGTCACTCCGCTCGGCAACCCCGAGACCGAAAGAGTCACATTGCCATTAAAACCGTTTTGCGAGGTGACAAACACATTGGAGGACACTGAGCTACCCTGACCGACACTCGCACTGCCACCCGCGTTGAGCGTAAACGAGGGAGCATACACGCCCAGGCTGATGGTCGTCGTAGCACTGAGCGCACCGGACGTACCGGTGACGGTCACAACACTCTGGCCTATGCTGGCGGAACTGCTCGCAGTGAAGGTCAGTACGGAGATCCCTGTGGCGGGATTGGGAGAGAAGGACGCGGTCACGCCATTCGGCAGACCGGAGACAGCGAGGTTTACGTTGCCGGTGAAGCCATACTGATCGGTCACGTAAATGGTGCTGGCTCCGGTGAAGCCCTGGCCGACGGTGACGGGACCTGTCCCCGAAAGGGAAAAGCTCGGTGCATGGATCGTGAGCGGCAGGCTGGCGTTTGCCGTCACCGTGCCCGAGGTGCCGGTGATGGTCAGGTTACTGCTGCCGGGCGTGGCTGTGCTGCTGACTGTAACCGTCAGTGTGCTGGTGCCAGTGGTAGATGTCGGAGAAAAGGATGCTGTGACGCCGGCAGGCAGACCTGCGATAGAGAGGTTCACCGAACCGGTGAAACCGTACAGCGGTAACACGGAGATCGTGGACGTGCTCGACGAGCCCTGAGCGATTCCCAATGTGGCCGGCAACGCCGCCAGCGTAAAGCCGGCTGCATGCACTGAGACCGTAGTGTTGGTGCTCGCCGTCAACGTGCCCGAGGTACCGGTGATGGTGATGGCCTGGTTGGCGAAAGGCGCAGAGCTGCTCGCCGTCAACGTCAGCACAGATGATCCGGTAGTGGCAGGGTTCGGAGAGAACGACGCGGTCACACCCGTGGGTAACCCGGAGGACACCGCGAGATTGACGCTGCCTGTGAATCCGTCCGCACCCGTAATGGACACAGTTGTGGTAGCCGTGCTGCCTGGATTGATCAGAATCGAGCTTTGCGAACTGTCCAGCCAGAAGCCCGGCACCTGCGGCCCGGCAAGATCGTTGATCAGACTCTGCCCGTTGGCGCTGCCCCAGCCCGTCGTCAGGTCATAGCCCACCTCCGCGTTGAACCACAGCGGCTGATTGTTCGTCTCATTGTTGCCGACGGTAATGTCGTGGAAATCACTGCTGGTGCTGGCCCCCTGAGCAATCCGATAGACCGCAGGGTTGATGAACCCTAGTCCGCCACTGGGTGCATTTCCTGATTCCACGGCCTGCTGATTCACCAGCGCCATGAAGCCTGCCCACCGCGGAGACGCAAAACTGGTACCCGCCCAGCCGCCCTGGCAGACTCCAAAGCTGCAGTTGTAGTTGTCAAAATCACCTTCCATGGCGACATCCGGCACATTGCGAAGGGTGGTCGAGCCGCCATTGGCAGTGGTCGCAAGACCGACCTGCCAACTCGGAATGGAGATGTTATCCGGGCTGATGCCACCGCCGCTGCCATCTCCCCCGGAGTTCCAGACCGTCTCCGAAACCCAGCTACCAGCCGCGCCGCTGGTGGTCAGATGGGTACCACCCACTGCGGTAACGTACTGGTCCTCGCCAGGATAGAAATAAGGGCTAATGGCCGCATCAAAGGCTCCGCTATCGCCGGAAGCCGTGAAGAAGCTTTGTCCCTGTGCAGCCATCTCCTGGAAAAACACATCGTCGACCGTGGGGTCAGCTGGCATCCATCCCCACGAACAGCTGATTTGTTTGGCGAGGTTCTCTGAAACCATGGAATTCAAAATGTCAGCGTCCTCGACTCCGTCACTGACATAGACCCGCACCTGGCTCAAACCGGGGGCCATTCCAATTGCCTGAACGATGTCCAGCACCACCTCGGCCTCGGCATTCGGGTCTCCACTAACCGGTGCGCCGGTAGCTCCATCCACCAGCACATTATTAATGGGAACAGCGTAGGTCTGTCCCGCATTGCTGAAGGTCAGATTCACGTCGCTGAGAAGGTAGCCCTCGAACTCCAGAAGGCCGACGGCCTGTCCAGTGCCATTCAGCGTCGTTCCGCCATAGTAGGCTGCGCGCATGTCGCTGCCCAGGTACGAGCCGCCCGGCCCCGAGCCGGTAACAGCCGCCGCTTGTTTGCCGTTTGGTGAGTGAACGGACATGGGGCGCGGCACCGAATAGTTATCCAGTCCGGAGATGTGGGCTACCTTCACGCTGAGATTCAGCGAAGGCTCACGATCCGGAGAGAAGAACGTCCGGTTCGCTGTCGGATCTTGATACAGGTTCATCTGTACATTGAACGCAGCGCTAATCTGCGCCACCGTGCCCGAGACGGGAACGATAAGCCGGTTCGCGGGAAGCTGTGTCACGGTCAGGCCATTCGCCTGCGCGAAGGCCACAACGGCCTGGAAATCCTCATTAGTAGGGCCGAACTGATCTGTGAACTGAGCCACCGTCAGAAAGTGCCGGTAGTCCGGGCTGGTGGGGTCGTACAACCGGCCAAGCAGGCTCGTCAGCGCCGCGCTGTTCCGCAGCGGCAACACAATCGAGGCTTGCATCTTCTGGTCCGGAGGCATGGCCCCGGCCAGCGCCGCCTGGTGATCTGAAACCGCCGCACGCACATGGTTCTGCAACACCTGAAGCTGCTGCGCCTGTGCAGCAGAAGAAATGCCGAGTGCAAATGCAAGAGCGGCACACCAGATCAGAAAGAAGCTTGCCCGGCGAGACCAGCGGCGCAGAGAGCAAGTGGACTGGAGACGAGATACAAAGGCCGATGCGGTTCGACGGCTAAACACCATATGAGGAGAACTCCCTGAATCAAGCGGACCTCTGGGCCTCTGCCGTGTGTTTAATAAAACAGCACACGAAGCCCGGGCCCTTGGTAAAGCATTTGCAGATTGAGGATTATTGAATCAAGCGGGAGTCTATCACAAGAGTGATCGCACTATTGTTAGGTTCCATAACCAGCATGACTGGCTCTTACATCGGCGGCATCTAGACGAGCAGCCCAGGTCTAAACAGAAACAACTAGATTCTCCGCATCTGCGTGGGCGATTTAGGAACTTTCATCAAACTGCGGTGTGTCTATAAACCTTTGTAGTAACGACTGCCGCCCTCTCGGCTTTGTCTTTATTTTGTCTTTATTTTGTCTTTGCTTTTATTTCTCAGATAGGTCCGGACTTCAGTCCGGACATCCAAGGCCGGTAACAAAATGGGATTCAGCCCCTGGGACATGCTCTCTTTTTCATGGGCATAGTGCTGGTGAAAAGGAGAGCCTATCGGAGAGGCCGAAGCCAGCCCCTACTTCAGAAGCAACAACAAAAACATTCATGGAGGCGAGCTAATAGATACGCTTCAAGCCCGAATCTCCGTCAACATCGCCTTGTCCTTGGCCGGAGCAATGTTTGGCGTAGTAAGTAGTTTCTCTCCAATGAAGATGGAGTTCGCCCCCGCAAAGAAGGCGAGCAGCTGAGCCTCCTTGTTGAGGCTCAGCCGTCCTGCCGTCAGGCGGACACGAGAAAGCGGCATCAGAATTCGTGCGACTGCAATCGTTCGGATAAGATCCGTCGTCTCGACCGGAGGCATGGTTCCGAGCGGTGTTCCCGGAATCGGCACCAGCAGATTAATGGGTACGGACTCAGGCTGCGGTTCCATCTGCGCAAGCTCGCTTAGAAGCGCGCAGCGATCCTGATCGCTCTCCCCGAGTCCGAGAATACCGCCGCAACAGACTGTGATCCCTGCTTCGCGAACCCTCCGAATCGTCTTCAGGCGGTCGTCATAGGTACGGGTGGTAGTAATTTTGGGGTAATACTCGCGGCTGGTGTCGAGATTGTGGTTGTACGCATCAAGGCCTGCCTCTTTCAGGCGATGGGCTTGCTCGGCAGTCAGCATGCCGAGTGTAACGCAGGCCTCCAGCCCCAACGATTTCACCTCTCGAATCATCGCCAGCACACGCTCGAAGGGCTCGCCCTCTGGAGCATTGCGCCACGCCGCTCCCATGCAGAAGCGTTGCGCTCCCTGCTCCCGCGCCCTCAGTGCGGAGGCACGCACTTCCTCCACGGAAAGGAGAGGCACTCGCTGGAGTTCCGTCTGGTGATGCGCCGACTGCGAGCAATAGCCGCAGTCCTCCGGGCAACCACCCGTCTTGATGGAGAGAAGAACGCAGCGCTGAATATCTTCCGGATCATGAAAGGACCGATGGACGGAATGCGCACGGAAGAGAAGATCAAAGAACGGAAGCCGGTACAACTCCAGGACGGATGCAACATCAGTGGCACTGCTCAATGTCAGAGACTCCTTGGTCTCCTGTGATTGTGTTGGCCGCAATCTGCAGGGTCAACAATGCTTTGATCTTGTCCTAAATAGTTTAGAAAATAAACTATGATGCAATCCAAGATTAGCTCTCGCTCTCATCGTTCCACCCGTGATCCCCGAATTATTGAGGGAGGGGCACGGCATTGACCAGAGACGTGTTCTGCTGCCCTCTCCAGATGACAGTCCCATCCACTCGCTCAATCGAAAGCACCGGCCGTATGCCTCGCAATCCACTGCAGACACAGATGCTTTCAACATCCCGCAGAACGTGGAGGCTGATCTCCCCCTCCTCCACGTTCTGCAAAGATTGGAGTAGGTGCGCCCGTTGGACTCCTGGTAGAACTCCAGAAGCCAGGCTAGGCGTCATCCATGCTTCGTTCATCAGAACCAGAACGTTACTGATCGCACCTTCTGTTAGTTCCGATCGTTCGTTGAGGAACAAAACCTCATCAAACCCCAGACGTCGCGCCGTGGTTAGGTTTCGTTCATAGAGCTCTCGATTCGTCGTCTTGTGGCGCAGGAATACGTCTGCTGAATGAGTGCGTTCCTCCGCCAATAACAGGCGGCCATTCCAAATCACGGGCGCCAGGGGTTCAGCAGTAATGCTCCAATCTCCCGTTTCGCTGAGTTCGACCCGCACCCTGCTTGCTGTACTTCCACAATCCCTGACGGCTGAGGCCAACTCTCTCTGCAGCCGGTCGCCGTCATACCGGATACCGAAGTACTGCGCCGAATCGTCAAGCCTTCGCAGGTGAAGGGGAAGCAGAGCGATTTCACCTTCACAGCGCATCGTCTCTATCAAAGCAATCGGAGGACGTTTGTTCGTGAGAAAACTAGCCTTCAGCCGACACTCTTCAAACTCCTCGTCCGGCTTCGAGTCTGCCGTGATCCCGCCGCCGACGCCCATCATGACACGGCCGTTCTGAAGCTGCACGGTTCGGATAGCGACATTGAAACAGGCCTCCCCGCCTGGTCCGAAGTAGCCAATGGAGCCCGTGTAAACCCCACGACGATTCTGCTCCAGCTCCCGGATAATCTCCATCGTCTTGCGTTTGGGAGCTCCCGTGATGGATCCCGAAGGAAACAGGTGCGCAAAGATCTGAGACGGAGAAAGCCCATCCTCCAGCAGTCCAGAGCACGTCGACGTCATCTGGAGCAGAGTATTGTAGGTCTCTACCTGGAAGAGATTGTCGACCTTGACCGTGCCGTATCTGCAAATACGTCCGAGATCGTTCCGCAGCAGGTCCACAATCATGACGTGCTCGCTGCGATTCTTTTCATCGTTCCGCAGATCCTGTTCCGCTCTGCGATCTTCCACCAGATCGTTCCCCCGCATCCATGTGCCCTTCATGGGGCGGACGGCAATGCGTCCTTGCGTGGTGCGAAAAAATAGCTCCGGGGAGAACGAAAGTAGCGGTCCTTCTACCCTATTGATGAGGGCAGCAAAAGAGACTGGCTGCTGCCTCAGCAACATCTCATAAACGGCCAGCGGCTCAGACTCCGTATGGCCTGTGATTCTATCGGTGAAGTTCACCTGGTAGGTATCACCAGCATCGAGATGCTGATAGATACGAGCGAGTGCTGCACGGTAGTCTTCCCGCGATATTTGCAGGCCATCTGTGATGACCGTGGCGTCCTCACGTAGCGTGGCCCTCGTCGTGTCTGGCATTGGGAGCGTTCCCCGTATCACTCCACTGGAGTGGTCGAACTCGATGGGGAGCGCAAAGACTCCGAGCCACGCCAAAGGTTCTGACGGAGATGAACCCTCTGATCGTCTAGGCGTCAGTCCAACGAAGTGCTCACCACACTCATAGCCGAAGTATCCCGCAACGAACGCACCCTGGGCGAGATGACGATCAATCTCCCTGAGAAGGTGGTCCAGGTCGCGATCAGTCCATGCGATCAGCTCCCGCAGCGGATTCAGGAAGAGCAAGCTCTTATCTTGAACCCCATCTGGCTTCGCGGTCTCCAACAGCACAGAGTTAACGCTACTGGCTGCACAGGCTCGGAAGGCTTCCGGCAGGGCATGCCAGGAGGGAGACCGAAAAGATTCGGGCACATCAAGATCGCCATCCCCACCCTCTTTTTCTTTGAGGCGTTGGGACTCTTGATACTGCACGGGTTCGATCACAGAGTGCATCTTCGCTTGCCGCCTGGCTCACTCCCTCGATCCCATAAAGCTTAATTCGGAGAGGAATAGGCTCTCATCCATTATCAACTCTATGGCGATTCGTATCGCCAGGACGCTCTGGAATCAGCGGCTCCATTGCGAACCGCTGCCCCAGAGCGTCACCCCTGAGGCAGCCTTCAACCAACGCTTCGGATACATTCTGTTGACGCGATAACATTTTAACGATACGTTCATAAGTATCTTTTCGGGTCCTTACTTCCCTCACCTTTGGGCGAATGCCGTCTGCGCAGAGCCTTCTCAGATGACCTGTTCCTGCGCCGTGCAATTCGCTGTCTTCGATCTATGTGTCACATCCATGTGTCAACAGGAGGTTTCGAATGTCACGAATGTCGAATCGCTTTCTACCCATTCTTCTGGCTGGGTTTGTATTGGGAACCTTGTTCGTACCCTCGACCCTTTCTCCCGTCATGGTCGCTCAGGGCATCATTACGGGCTCACTGACGGGCTTTATCTCCGACTCCACCGGGGCCGCCGTGGTCAACGCCAGCGTTACCGCTGTGAACGAAAACACCAAAGGTCTATTCAAGACCGTCACCGGCTCCGATGGAACGTTTACGCTTCGTGATCTACCAGTAGGTTCTTACACGGTGAGTATTACGAACGAAGGTTTCAGCAAAGACACGATACAGCAGGCGCTGGTCACGACCGGCAACACCACGTCGATCGGGAACCAGAAGCTGCAGCCCAGTTCGATGACAGAGACCGTACAGGTTGCAGCCAGTTCAGCGGCTCTGCTCGATACAGTTTCATCCCAGGGGTCGGCGACCATTGAGTCCAAGGAGCTTCAGGAGCTCCCTGTCTATGGCGGGTTCGATACCACAGCTTTGCTGGTGCCAGGAATCGTTTCCACCCATAGCAACGGGGATGCGCAGTCCAATGGCACGGACTACTCCTCCAACGGCCTGCGGTCTCGGTCGAACAACTCCGAGCTCGATGGCCAGGCGAACAACGATCTTCTGATCACCGGCCCGCAGATTTACTTCTCCAACCAGGACGCGCTGCAGGAGATACAGGTTATCTCCAATAACTTCAGCGCCCAGTATGGGCGCAATGCGGGCAGCATCGTTAACTACATCACGAAGAGCGGTACCAACGAATTTCATGGCTCAGGCTTTGAGTTCTATAGTGGCACCTGGCTTTCATCATTGACCCAGGGACAAAAGGGTCCACAGTTCGGCTATTGCACGCCCGGCGAAGATGTATCGTCCGGATGCACAAAGCCTGCGGTGCCAGGCTTTGTACAGAATGCCTATGGTGGAACCCTGGGTGGCCCAATCATCAAGGACAAACTTTTCTTCTTCGGCAGCACGTACTGGGTAAGAACATTTCAGGGTGCGACACGCTATACCAGCGCGGGAACCCTCTTTCCCGACTCCGTTGGTCTGGCGCAACTACAGCAGAGTTTTCCATCCAATCCGGGAACGCAGGAACTGGTGAAACAGGGGCCGTTTGCCTATAGCGCCGGAAATCCAACGTCATTCGGTACACCGCAGAACGTGTTGGTCACCGATGGGGTTACGACGCAATCCATTGAGATGGCCCAGGTAGCTCGCAATGTAGCCAACATCGATCTCGACCAGGAAGACATGGGACGCCTGGACTTCCAACCTACGGATCGGGATCACTTTTATCTCCGCTACATCTACCAGGACACACCCCTCATCGCCTATTTTGGGAACCTCGTTGCCGGTTCCAGCGTCAATGTTCAAAGCACTACGCACTCCGTTGGCGCTGACTGGACCCATACCTTCTCACCACACTGGGTTGATCAGCTTCGTTATTCTTTTCAGCAGGCCAGGCTTGGATTTGAGGGTGGTGGAGTGCCTAGTTGCACCATCGGCAATCTGAGCACCTGCCCGTCGAGCGTGAGTTTCGGAAGCTCGTTTCTACAGCTAGGTTATCCAGCAGGACAACCTACAGGCCGCATCGCCAAAGTGACTCAACTGCAGAACAATGCGACAGGCTCAGTCGGTCGCCACAGTGTCAGCTTCGGAGGTGAGTTCGACTATCAGAACAACCCGAACATCAATCTGCCCAACGGTGCCGGCGTATTCAACTTCACACCCGGCGGTGCAGCATTTCCGCTTCGCAACACGTCGGCTGGCGCGGATACCTACAACGGATACACGGCACTGCTGGAGGGCGTCTCATTTACCTCTTTAACCGCCGGCAATGCGACGACGCACTTTGAAGCACCTAACGTGTTTCTCTATGTCCAGGATGACATCAAAGCCAGACCAAACCTCACACTGAACATCGGTCTTCGCTATGAGTACTTTGGCCAGGCGGTGAACGCGCTGCACAACGAGACGGTTGCGCAGGAGACAGGATCCAATCCGTTCTGGAATACCTCTCTGCCGCTCTCTGCAACTACCTTCCCCAAAATCAACAACTACTGGAAGAACATCGAGCCAAGGCTAGGCTTCTCCTTCAATCCCGATATAGATAAAGGATTGGTGATACGTGGAGGGTTCGCGATTAACGCAGATCCTTCCTTCAACGAGATCTTTCTTACAGCTGCTTCAGGAAGCCCCGTCGTCAACTCCGGCACATTCAGCTGTAACGGACAAACAGTGAACTGCTTGCCCGGTGGAGGATTTACCTACGCTGCCGTACATGCACTCGACGATCCACTGATTCCGTCAGGAGGAGACCCAAGATTCAATCCTGAGCAGGATGTCCCGACAAACTTTCGCCCTGCTTTCGTAGAGACCTGGACACTTGGCATTCAGCACCAGGTCGGTAGAGCGAGTGCACTTGAAATACGCTACGTCGGCAATCATGCGGCGCATGAGTTCCAGAGGATTAATTCGAACCCCTACTTAGGGACCGCATCCTCCTGCTCTGATCCCACCACGGCAGGATACCTTCGTTCAGACTGCACACATTTCCTTCGCAGCACCGTGGCCAATACTGCGTTCTCGCAGTACAACGGCCTGCAGACTTCCTTTACGACGCAGTCCCTTCATAACTGGAGTGGTTCGATCGCCTACGCCTATAGCCGCGCTATCGACAATGCGAGCGAGATCGATAGTACGTATGGCGGAGGTACGACGATCGCATACGCGCAGAATCCCTTGAACCTCTCCACAGGAGAACGAGGGGTAAACGGGCAGTCGTACACGCATGCGGTCGCCTCCAAGGTCACGTTCACGTCTCCATTCTTCAAGGAGGAGAGAGGCATTCTGGGAAGAGTCCTTGGCGGATACCGGGCCAATGCTCTTTACACCTACAACAGCGGTCAACCCTTCACTCCGTTTCAAAGCGCCACCTCTCAATCGCCGAATGCGGATTCGAATGATCCTATGAGCTATAGCAGCAACTGCGACTCTGCATTCAACAACTACTTCAACTCCGGCTACGACGTATGCCGGCCTGTGCTCGCGAACCCGAAGGCACCCATTGGCTCAGTTGGAATCAATACTGGGCATGGCTATATGGACTACGCTGTACCCGGTAAACAGATCTCCCGCAATGACGTTCACTGGATCTACGATAACCAGTATGAAGCTCAGGCGGTTGGCAACACGTATCCAGGCGTAGGGCGCAATACGCTTCGCGGACAACCATGGAATTCCATGGATGCCAGCATCTACAAGGATGTCAGATTAAGACGAAACATCACGCTTCAGTTGCAAATCACTGCGTTCAATGTTCTGAACCACGCTTACTTCGGAACACCGGACGCCTATCTGGATGATGCGCTGAAGTCTCCACAGTCCGGATTTCTGAATCGCTATTACAGCTCCGGCTCAACGGCAACATTCGCTGCAAACGGCGCCATTGTGCCACCTCCAGGAAATCGAAATATCCAACTCGGAGGCGAGCTCCGCTTCTAGTGGATTACAACTCTGTTCAAGCCACCCGAGATGAACCCAGACAGCGGCGGGTGGCCCGGATTTCATAGCACTCCGTCGCGGAAATGGGTATCCCACGGACTTTGAGGACGTACGCAAAATCCGCAGAGCAGCACGATACCCAGCCCCAAAGGGGCGGTAGATCCCAGCCTGGGGCGCAAGCCCCAGGTAAAGGACCTAACAACGAATCACGACAATCACGACACCAGGATAAGTGACACGACCTCGACATTCGAATCGCTGGGGAGCGTAACGCTTTGCACCGTCTTCGTATTGTTCAGAGAAAACGAATAGCCATAGAGATTAAAGGTATGGCTGTCTTCTCCTCCGCTGCTTGTGTCGCGATAGGACTGGGTCACAGCGTTCGACTCGCCACTGTAGCCCTGGGGGGTAAACCAATCGCTCAGGCTTTGTGTAAATGAGGATGTGGTCCCATCAGAGTACGTCACTTTGAAGGTCTGTGAAGCCTGATTGCCGTTCACCCCTGTAGCGAGCATCTGCAGTGAAGAGTAACTCCCGGAAGGCAAGGTGATTTGCTGTCCGGCGGCGCTCACAACATTGGACGAATTCGCCGCACCGATACTGAAAGTTTCACCGTTCCAACTCTGCGACGAGCCTAGAAGATTCGCCGAGTAAGCATAGCCATTCCCATCCAGTCCCGCATTGGACGCAAAGCTGGTTCCGTCCGAATAGATTCCCTCACGGTTAAAGGAGGATGTGAGGCTGACTGCCGTGGCACTGCCCCCAGTAGTTGAACCAGCTACACCTGTATTGATCGCACTGGCGTATTGCGCCGCCTCGCTCTTCCCTACGATGTCGTCATAAATCCAGAGGAACCCGCCCGTAATCCCGCATTGGCTGTGCCAACTGCTCATCTGGCTTTGTGTTTGGCTGGCTGTGTCATCCTGATCCCACACTCCCGGAAATACCGGAACAGAACCAAAATCCCACCCAGAGCATGGAGTGTTTCCGGATCCGCCGGAGTATGTCTGCAGATGGACGCCATCCACCGTTCCCGGGCTTTGAGTGTTGATCGACGAAACCAGCGATGTCCAATAAGAGCTATTGTCGAAGGCATCCGGCATAACGTTATAGCCAAGCCCATGCAGCATCACTGAAAACGCAGTGGTAGAGGCCGCATCAAAGTTGTTTTCGTCGTCGAGATCGATGGCATCCAGCGCGGGAATCGCAGCTTTCAACGCTTGAAAGTCCTTATAAAGGATGCTGCTCGAACCGGTACCCTGCGAGTTGACCAGGGACTCGATATCTTGAAAATCCCCAACATTCGAGGATCCGATACTGAAGGTGATTCTCTTCACCGTCCCTTGTTTCAGGGTTGCCATATCAGAGGCGAAATTCGGATACGTCTGGTTCCCGACGTAGGCGCCATTCGACGTTAGCGGAAACTCGCCATTGAGATTCAAATCTCCAGTCGAGGAGACCTCGACGCTCCAGACAATGACTTCCGTAAAGCCGGAGTTCTCCAGTTCAGCGATATTAGTTGCCGCACCGCTCTTATAGAGCGGTCCGCCGCCGAAGATTCCCGTATATCCCGTTTGTGCAGATAACCTCAAAAACGACGGCACCGCAAACAGTAGGAGCAGCAACAATACCTTGGTACGCGTAACTACGAAGTGTTGAATAGAGGTAAGCCCGATGTTTCTTAACTTCCGCATATATCCCTCTTCCCTGACCCGAGTATTTTCAACATAGGCGAGCAGAATGGCCTCCTCGCATCGTTGAAGTGATCCCATTCACTATCTGAAGGGGTGCCGCGAATTATACGAGGTTTTGTTTTATTTTTAGCTGCACGGCTCGGGACGTTAAGTAACACCCACCCGGTGCAAACTTAGTCCGAATATTGACAATAAGAGGCAATAAATTGCGAGCGGCGTGCTGGATCTTCCCGCGCGGTTGTCTTTCGCCCTTGGGTACAGGGATTTATAGGCAGGTGGCCCCGATTTCATTGTGCCTCCGCAGAAGCAAACGCCACATCTCGCTTCTGAGATGTGGCGTTTGCAGAGGCAACCTCTCGCACGAGCCTCCATTCATTTTGGGGCTGTGGCATTTACATCGTACGGCGCAAAATACATAGCATGTTCTGCGGCGATCTTAGCGACCCGTTCCATAGCTTCTGGCGGAGCGAGCGTTGAGAATGGCTGATGCAGATCAGCACTCGCTACCGCATCGAAGAAAGCCTGGTGGGACGGTGTGGATATGCCCAGCACGCGACATGGCTCGGAACTTTTATTGTAGAAAGCATGCAATGCATTTGGCGGAAGGATCATGGTCGATCCAGCCTCACAATGGATCCAGTTTTCTTTGCCTTCGAGGACGCGGAAGAACTCAGCGCTGCCAGCCAGAATGTAGAAAACTTCCGGTGCAATATGAGAATGCAACGGAACTCCCTCTCCTGGCTGTAAGGTCTGCTCACATACGGCGAAGGCATAGGCGTTCTCCTCAGCCTTGACCTTCCAGGTGATGTGAGCTCCGGCGATGTCGAACGTTTCACCCTCCTCCGGTGAGATCTTCCGGACACCTTCGGTAGTTGGGATGTTCTGCAGAACTAGACTCATGGGCTGCTCTCTTTCAAAGGCATAGTGTGACGAGCAGTGTGAAGACTTCATCACCGCACTATTCCAGCATAGGCAAAAACTTCAGGCATAAATCAGCTAGAATTGCCAAAGAATAGCTTGATATGGCCAAATCCAACCTTCAATTGCATCAGGTCGTAGAAGAATCCAAAGACGACGTTATGCATTGGCATGTCGATGTCCCTGTGTCGCTGAGTACGGAAGAGCATTCACACTCCAAGGGCCAACTTTTCTCGCTGAAGTCAGGCCTCGCTCTCGTTCAGACTTCGACGGGGGTATGGGCACTTCTGCCGAACCGCTGCTGCTGGATACCACCTTCGTATCAGCACTGCATGCGTTCTCTTGGAAAGATCTCGGGATGGTCGCTCTATCTACCCGCCGCTGCCTGCGCGTCACTTCCCCAAAAGCCAACAGTGCTGCCGTTGTCTCCATTGGTGGAACAGATATCGATACGGATATCGGAGTGGAAGCATGATCCGCCCGCACCCGCCACCAGGCGCCACCTCATTACTGTCTTGCGGGATGAGATCAGGAATGCAACAACAGAGTCATTGCATCTCCCAATGCCCATTGACCCTCGACTCAAGAGACTTGCAGATGAGATGTTGAAGCATTTGGGAACAAACAGAAGTCTCGATGATTGGGCACGATTTGCGGGCATGTCGAAACGCTCGCTTCTTCGTAACTTCCAGCGCGAGACCGGGATGACGATCGGGCAATGGTTCCAACATCTGCGTATGTTTGTTGCTCTCGAAAAACTGTCGAGAGGGAGTTCTGTTACTCAGACTGCTCTTGCCGTGGGATTCAGAAGCGTCAGCGCTTTCATCAAGGTCTTCAAGAACGTGGTCGGCGCCACCCCACTCGCCTATAGCCGAGCTCAACAGATTTAGGCGGCTGGCCCAGATTCCACAGCCCCCCCGAAGTGGGTGCCCCACATCTCGATTTTGAGATGTGGGCGCTTGCAGAGGCAAGCTCTCGCGCACGAGCGAATCACCTGGAAGATAGATGCGATTTCAATGGCGCGACATTTTTAGGCAGCAAGGTAGCCTCCGTCTATTAAAATGTGCTCATACGAGGTGTCTGTGGGTATTCAATAATGAAGGATTATTTTAATACTCGTCTTTTCGAAAGCTCCGCTCAAGATGATGCTCCGCACCATTTTCTGGCTTGATCAAATCGTTTTCTATCTCCCCAAACTTCAGAAGAAAACCTACCGCCGATGATTGCAAACTGTTGGCGGGCAGTTTCGGGATCCTTAAACTTCCAAGCCATGAGCGCCATTTCATTTATGGTACGTTGTGATATATGGTATTCCGTCGCCAGTGCCTGATACCCTCTTTGAATTCGCCCCCAATCCAACATGTCTGAAGGGAAACCGCTGCCAAAGGCAACGGCAAAACCACCGGGGTCGCGGCTAGTCATAAGGCCAGCTGCAATACGAAAATAGAGTTGATCGCCATGGGTACCACCAAGCCTATCGGCTGAAGACTTGGCAAGAGCTGATGCTAGTTCGGGGTGCCCCATATCCGGCACGGATCGCGTACTATCGAAACCGAGGTCCCCAGGTTGGTCAGCATGCCACAGATAGAGGGCATATCGGCGGTAGAGATAGAAGTAACCAAGTTCGAACTGAATTCCCTTTTCAAATATGTCCCGGATCCGAGTAGTATCCCAACCTGATGAAAGGCCAACCATCATTGCCTCCCAATACCACTGGGGGCACATAGAACTCATATGGGCTGAACTCTCAAGTACAACTCGCGCTTTTTCTATGCGTTGTCTATGGACGATTAAGTTGTTACCCAGATATAACCCATTAGTTTTTAGAGTCCCAGCCGAAGCCCAACGAAGATATCCAGTAACAAGAGCGACACGAGCTGTAATCGAATCGGGTCGTTGCTGCACCCAACGCTCCAGATGAGAGATGTAATCAATAGCTCTCTCATCACCTGGCTGGCCCTCTGCAAGTTCAGAATAAAACTGCCACAGGCTCCAATCCCCTCCAGATGTCCGAGATTTATTCTGGCGATATCGTTCTGCTTTGCTGTCCAGCTGGTCGAAATGTTCCGCCAGAAGATCGGACTCAACAATATGACGGCTCTCCCGCTGTTGACAGGAGCCAGCATCAGTATCGGGCGAACTAGGGCTACAATCCACCAACTGTCCTAAACCCGAGCATGGGACCGCTAGAAGTAATACGAAACAAAACGCGAAGTGAATTCTTATGGATCGCAGAACGTATATTTCTAGATCCTTCTTCATGGCGAACGAGCATAACAATTTATGTCATTAATGGCAATTTGATTGATTGATCCCTCAGCAAGAGTTGTTTCGGCGCAGTTTTAAATTGATGAAAAACAACCTCACCCCATAAATCCAAGCTTATTCACGCTAAACGCGGATAGCGTCGGAAATACTGTCGCCAGCTGCGCCTGCTGTACTCCAAACCACTGAGCAAGTGTCGACGCATACTGCACACTCGCGGTCGATGGAATCCATCTTCCATTCGATCCCGAATCATCTGGCCCACCAAGCTGCAGAGTCGGATAAGTCCCATACATACTCCCACCCTTCACGGCTCCGCCCAGCACAACGTGATGCGAACCCCATCCATGATCGCTGCCGCTGTTTGAGTTTGGCTGGAACGTTCGGCTAAAGTCCGACATCGTAAACGTCGTCACCTGCTGTGACACGTTAAGCTCCTGCGTCGCTTGATAGAACGCCGAAACCGCCTGGCTCATCTCTGCCAGCAACACCGCCTGTGTATTCAACTGGGACGAATGGGTATCAAAATTCCCTATGCCGCAAAAGAATATCTGTCGTTGTACCCCCAACGCAGCTCGTACCTGAATAATCTGTGCCACTTGTTGCAACTGCGCTGCCAGCGGATTATTCGCTGGGAAGACCGTCTGCAGAGAAGGCACCGATTGCACAGCGTCAGACAGTACCGTCGCATACTTGTAAGCATTGGTCGTAATCGCATTGTCTGCCTGTACCAGCGATACTCCACTTTTCATCGTCAACATCGCCTGCGCGACAGCGGTTCTCGACGAGCACTCCGACACCTCCGAACACGTCACCGCACCGATGCCTCCCGGAGATACAGCCACAGGCCCCGTTGTCTGCCCATCACAAAACACGGTATCCCCATCCACCGACGTAACCATCGGGATAGAAGCATTAACGTTGTAAGTAGAAGCCAGTGCATCTGCCATTCGTCCAGCCCATCCCGTTTGTGTGGCTACGCTCTTCGCCGCGTTCTGCCACTCCACCTGCTGATCGGGGTGAGAAAACAAATTGCTCGGCACCGGTTGCCCTGCCGCAAACTGTGCCTGTGTCAATGGCTGTAATAGCGTACCCACATTGGCCACCAGCGCCGCACTTCCAGAATCTACCAGCGCTCGCAGCTCCGGCATACTCGGATGCAACCCAAATGTCGGCATCGAATTCAGCTGCAACACCGTACTCTGCGCCAGGGCCAAAGGCCCGCGAATAGCCTTATAGTTCGCATATCCCGACGGATCGAACGGGATCAACGTGTTGTTCCCGTCATTCCCGCCATACAGAAACACGCACACGAGTGCCTTGTAATCGGTCGATGTCTGCGCTAGAGCATTCATCAATCCAAATGGACGTAACCCCAACACATTGCCTGCCGCAACAAGGGAGGCACACCGGACAAAACTTCTACGATTCATGGCTTCTCTCTCCTTTGTCTTAGTGCATTACCTTGTATTCAGAGCTGCTGATCACCAGATAGACAGCCACCCGCACTCGCTGTCCAATGTCCGTCAGGCTGGAGATCTCATTCACAATCATCTCCTTCATGTCGCGCGGCATCCGCCCATGCAGAAACATCACTCCCAGCTTATCGACCAGAGCACTCGGATTCCCTGCCAACTGCCCCATCGCACTCGTCACCGTCAGGTTGCCATTGAAGCCGGCGATCTGGTTCTCCGCCAACTGGTCGGCCAGCGTCAGCCTCTGCTGTACAGCGGCTGTATTCTCCAGCCCAAACTCCGGCGCATTCAACGTAGTTCCAGGAACCACATACGATGGCGAAAAGAAGTTGAAGACGCTGGACGACCGCAGCGGAATCTCACCCAACGGGCTCGTATAGTTCCGCAACCCTACATACGCGCCTTGCTTCTCAAGGCCTGTATTGATGTCCATATACTTCAGCGCCTGCATCACATTCGTCAGATACAGAACCGGTTCCCGCAAATGGCCGCCATCATAGTTCGGATCCCAATCCCCGGCCCGGGCTTCAGTGTCCATCAGGATCGCCGTGATCACGGCTGACATATCGCCACGAACACCACTTCCATTGTCGATAAAGACCTGGCTCACTCGTTCCACATACGCAGACGAAGGCGTGCTTGTTACCAGGTGTTGTATGAGCTGCTTGCAGATAAACGGAGGCAGATTCGGATGCGCGAAGATATTATCCAGCGCGGCTTCCAGATCCTGCGATGTCGACTGTCCTGCCGGCAGCACCACATTATTCAACAGCGTCTTCGATGTCGTATCGTGTGCTGAATCCACCGCTGCCATCGGCATCGAGTAGTTGGGGACATAAGAGGGGAAGCTTGTCGGAGCCGCCCCTGTCGAAGTCGCATACGTCCACCCCGTATACACTCGTGCAAACGCCTGCACCTGCGCCTCCGTATAAGCAGGAATCGTATCTCCCGAAGCATCTGTCTGCGCTGTAGCATCGGGATTCAGCATCACTGGCCCAATCGAGAACAGCTGCATCATCTCGCGCGCATAATTCTCATTTGCGATCTGTCCTGCTGGCGCCTTGCTACTGTTCACCATGCTCAGATACTGCCCCATTGCTGGCGACAGCGTCACATCTTCCATGATCGTGCGCCAGTTGGTAAACGCATCTTTTGCAAGTGTGTTGTAGTACTGCGGAGCTGCGTTTCCATCAATCACCTGCGTTGACGTCACCCACATCTCACTCAACGCAAAGGCAACTCTCTGCCGCAGCTGGTCTGGCGCAGTCAACGCCGTCTGCCAAAACTCCGATTCAAAGCAAATACCCGGATCGCCCATGCATGCCTTGGGAAGCGGATCCGACAACACCCCCAGCGCTGTCTGTGGAGTATTGAGCTGCTCTGCAATATAGGCGTCCAGCCCAATCTGCTGAACATTCGTTATATCAATCGCACGCACACCAAACGTGGTTTGATCCAGCAGACGGCTCGCCTGCGTCACGGTCGGCGTGACCCAACTAGCTGCTCTGGCTCCGCCCGTACTATTTGGGCTGCCTGTTGACTGTGCACTCTCCGGTACTACCAGGAGCTGTCCCAGTGCCGTGTATGGAATCAGTAAAACGAACAACGCGCCAGCCGGTAGCAGTTTGCAATGTAGCACGGAGGGTTACCTCGCAGTTATGCAAAGGACTTTCACAAAGCGCGCCGCCGGTCAGATACGCAAAGCACGCCGTCGGCCAGATAAAGGAGGTAAAGAGGGATGAATCTATGAAATGAGGCAATGATATCTATTTCCAGACCCAGCACATATAGATAGAACTTCTCATCAATAGAGAAGAGGAACGGGTGACGATACTTCTCAATCGTCATAGGGTAAAGGTAGCAACCAGAATGTGGCTTTGGGGGGCGAAAAGAACAGAAAGCATGCACAGGGAAAGAACATTTCTAGAAAAGCAGCCATTTAACATCTGCCGCACAAATCTAGAAATCACATCGCCTGTTCGCTTTTTACTCGGTTTACTGCAAAGTGCAACAGCCTTTGCCGTACTGCTCCTCTGTAACGTGCTCCATCCAATCGACCACCTTGCCATCGAGTCTCTCCTGAATAGCAAGGTGCGTCAGCGCCGTCGTCGGCGTAGCTCCATGCCAGTGCTTCTCACCCGGCTCGAACCACACGACATCGCCGGGTCGAATCTCCTCGATGGAACCACCCTCTCGCTGTGCCCATCCCGCACCTGAAGTCACAATCAGAGTCTGGCCAAGCGGATGAGTGTGCCAGGCTGTTCGAGCACCTGGTTCGAACGTAACGCTTGCACCGGCTACAAGCGCGGGATCGGGTGCCTGAAACAGCGGATCGATACGCACAGTGCCTGTAAACCAATCAACAGGCCCCTTAGTCGATGCCTGCGTACCCACCCTCTTGATCTCCATAGACTGTTCCCTCACGCTTCGAATCGATTGTATCGGAGGAACAGCTCGGCTTTACTGGAGTCCTCTAAAGGTTCGCGTTCTCTTATCGGGTCTGATTCCAAGATCTGTGGCAGATCTTAAAAAGCAGATCGCCTCTGCTACTACTTCTTGAAGGCAGGGAGAAGCTGCCTGCTGCTCCGTGCAGAGGTCAACGCCATGAAGCTCCAATATTTTCGTATGCAGTCGATGAATTCTCGCCCACGGCCCTTCCACTTGAAGCATGACCAAAATCAGCTCGTCGACGTGGCTGGAGACAAAAGCAATCGGCAGGATCTCTTGTTGTTCCAGTAATTGAAGGAGGCGCGACTGAAAGCGATGTCCAGTGCGAGCTACGTACATAAGCGTTGTGCACATCCCACGCTTCCCTCCTCGATCATTGAGATCACCGCACACGATGCCAGGCTGAGATCGGGATCTTCCCATCGGGAATGGCGGGCACACGCCACTCCAGGTCATCGCCATTGAGGGTGAACGGCCGTGTTTGCGTGGCGCCATCCCAGTTGGGAAAGGAAGCGCGTTCGATCTGGAATGTGATGGTGCCTTTCTCTGGGTCAACGGTGTAGCGGCCAAAGTGGCAACTCATGCCCAGCGAAGCGTCTTTGTATTCATCTGGCGTGCCGTGGAGTTTATCTCCAGCGGCAAACTTCACGCGATCCTCGCGGAAGATCTGTACTGTGTATCGTCCGTCTGCTCCGAATACCAGGATGCCCTGCGGGTTCGCCCCGTAGGCGTGAACACGCGAACCGTCTGGCTGAAGATTGTCTGCCGCAGTGAGCGTCCATATTCCCACCAGCGAGGAAGCGGTTACAGCAGCTGCCTTAGGGGATTGTGCCATCAGCTCACACGTTGTCATCAGCATTATGCAGAGCAAACCGTTCAGCACTGCCGCAAATGTTTTCATCCACTTCTTCATTGCGTTCTCCTGGGTTATTTATCGATTCGAGGTTCATGGGACAGACTCTTCTCACCTTGCATTCCCCGCCCCATAGCAGCTACTGGTTTGCCGCCGACGGTGTCCAGAAATTGTGGAGGCTGCCATGCGTGAGCATGCTGCTCGAAGCTGTAAGCGATTGAGATCAGCGTTGGCTCGCTCCACTTTGCGCCAAAGAGAATGATCCCGACCGGCAGATCGTGAGCGAACCCAGCGGGCACCGTGATTGACGGATAACCGGCCATGGCCGCAGGTTGTGAAGGGTCGCGGATCGCGGGGTCACCCAGCACGGGGTCTATCACGAAGGCAGGTCCCCAGGTCGGTGCCAACAGTGCATCTAGATGATGCGTACTCATGGCCGCATCGATTCCTTCAGGGCCAGACAGGCGCTTGGCCTTGGCGTGAGCATCGATATAAACCTGCTCCGTCAGAGGACCTGCTGCCTGCACCTGTTCCAGCAAATCCTGTCCAAACCATGGCATCTCTCTGAAGGCTTCACGCTGATTGAAGGCGATCACGTCGGCCAGATTTCTCACCTTGAGCTTCGGATGATCGGCCAGATAGGTGTTGATTGCATCCTTGAATTCGTACCTCAGTACGGTTCCTTCCAAGGCACTGAGTTCGTCAAGGTGCGGCAGCTCCACAGGATCGACGATCACGGCGCCTTGCTGTTTCATCAAGTCGATCGCCTGTTCCATTGCATGATCTGCATTGGGGTCCCGGCCTGCGAGTTGGCGAACTATACCAATACGCTTGCCCTTGAGCCCATCGATCTGAAGGAAGCGCCTATAGTCCGTCGCGTGTTGATCCGCTTCGGCAGTGGCCGGGTCGCGCAGATCGCTGCCGGCAATCGCGCTGAGCACAGTGGCGGCGTCGGCCACGCTGCGGGCCATTGGGCCAGCGGTATCCTGACTGGGACTGAGGGGCACAAGACCTGCACGGCTGACCAGTCCCAGCGTGGGCTTGATGCCGACGATACCGTTCATCGAAGCCGGGCACAGGATAGAACCATCTGTTTCTGTGCCAATTGCCGCCACGGCAAAACCAGCGGCCACAGCCGCAGCGGAACCTGCACTCGAACTGCACGGGGTGCGGTCCAGCACATAGGGGTTGTGGGTCTGGCCGCCGCGCGCACTCCATCCACTGACCCCATGACTGGAGCGAAAGTTGACCCACTCGCTAGGGTTGGTCTTGCCGAGAATCACCGCACCCGACCTACGCAGCCTAGCTACAACGTCTGCATCGCGGGGTGCAGGCTCATCCAGAGCGAGAGAGCCGGCGCTGGTGAGCATACGGTCGCCGGTATCGATGTTGTCCTTGATTAAGATCGGAATTCCGTAGAGAACACCGTGTGCCGGTTCGCTATCGAGCTTGTTGGAGAGTGCCGTAACGTCGGGATTTATTTCGATCACTGAGTGGACGGCAGGACCGGCCTGATCCAGGATATGGATTCTTTCTATGAACTCTGCGGTAAGGTCACGCACACTGAGCGAACCTTGTGCGAATTTCTTCTGCAATGTTTCTATGTCGTTGTAATACGGTTTGTTGGCGACCGCATTTCTAGAAATCTGCATCGCATGAAGAGCCTTCATGGCGAAGATCATGCAGAGCAAACTGCCCGTAACTATTGCCGTTTTCCGTGATCGGTCTTTCATTGAAAGGCTTTCAACTCTCGATTCCCTGTCTCAAGCTATGGTTAGGAAATCGTGAAAGCAAGTTCATAATTTTCATGAAATAGATGAGTATCCATAAACAGTTTTGTCTCGCTTGTTGACCGCCCTAAGTGTATGGAGTATACATACACAAGACAATGTTACTGACCATTCAAACCGACGATGCACGGCCGATCTATCAGCAGGTTGCCGATGGAATCAAGGAGCTGATTGCGCGAGGCGAGCTGACGGAGGGCACACCGTTGCCACCGGTGCGGCAGCTTGCAGCAGACCTTGGGGTGAACCTCAACACGATTGCCGTGGCTTATCGCGAGCTGCAGAAGGATGGCCTGATCGTGGTAAAGCATGGCTCCGGGTCGGTTGTGGCTCCGAGGTCACCAACAGCACGGACACAGGGTGAGTTGCGAACGCCGCTTCGGACAGCACTGACGCAGTTTGTGCTGGCGGGATGGACCAAGGACAAGATTTTAGAGCTGGTCACGAAAGAGTTAGAGATTGTCGGGAGGGGTAGCAAATGACAGCTGCACATCTACAGCATTATGCCGTTCTTGTTTACGTATTGTTTTGGGTGAGCAGGATTCGCGGTGTGGTTCGCCGAGGGAAGCAACCGCATCTGCGCGGACCGAATTGGTTCTTCAATGTTCCAGTGCCTGCAGGATTCTATGAAGGGCCTGGGCGACAGATACTGCGTGGGTACTGGCTGCGGATGGCTATCCCCTGTGTATTGGATATACCCGCAATTGCAATGATGCTGACGGGGCATACTTCGTGGCTGCCCTGGGTGATCGTGGCGCTGGTGCCGATGATCCATGGGAATCACATGTACAACGTGAATATTGCCGAGCGGCAAGCCTGGCAATTTGCGAAGCCAGAAGAGGCACAGGCAACAGTCACGTCTACCGTGGGGCTGTCGCTTACGCCGCGAAGGCTGAAGGACTATACGAACTGGCCTCTGGAGTGGGTGATGGCTTTCGCCACTGTCGCCGCAGGGCTTGTACTGGCTCATATCTATCGAACTGCTCCAGAGGAGCATAGTATCCGCGCCGTGTTTTGGGTTCCGGCGTTCTTACTCTACCTGCAGCTTGGGGTCCTGCTTGTGAAGCGGGTGATTGTAACGTGGAGGGCACCCGTACCCATGGCCCAGACGGCTGAGCATATGGCGACCCGCGATGCTATGCGCAAGTACTACCTGCGGATGTGCGACTGGAACCGGATAGTGTTTACGGCAGGAATTGTGTTTCGTCCCGTGTTATTGAGCGCTCCCAAGGCTGAGTCTGAGTTGCTGATCAGGATATGGATTGGGGTCTGGCTGGCGCTCTCGGTTGCAGGAACGGTGTGGATTGAGATACGCAGGAAGCAGTTAGCTGAGATGGGGGTGAAGGCGAGGCCTGTGCGTATGCCCGACCTCAGCGGCCAAGTTGAGATGACAAAGTGGCCTGTGTGTTATCAGCCGGATTTGCCGATGCTGGTATTGCAGGGTGCTCGAGGCTACTCGTTGAATCTGGCCAATACGATTGCGTATCTAGGAGCGGCCTATCTGATTGGAATGGCTTTGCTGCTGATGCTGGCGAGGGTTGGACATTGAGTTCGAGATTGACTAACTAGACAAGAAGAAAAATAGCGAGGAGATGCTCGATGCAAACGAGATGGGGATGGCTTGGCTTAAAAATGGATGTGGTTGTGGCGATTTTGATGGTGCCAATGATGGCAGCGCAGTTGCCGGAGATACATTCGATTGCCGGGGAATGGGACGGGATGATCGGCAAGCAGCATCTGGTGTTTGAGTTTGAGCAGACGCCCGAGAATGGATTGAAGTTGAAGCTGACCAGCGTGGACCAGGGGAACGCAATCGTCCCGGTGGACAGTGTGACCTTTGCCGGGGGGAAGCTCGATGTAGAGATGAAGTCCATCGGAGGCAGCTATGTCGCCACGCTAAGTGCGACAGGCGATTCGCTTGTAGGTACGTGGGCGCAGGGTGCGGCGAACCTGCCGCTGACACTGCATCGGCCGGGAGCTAAGGCTGCCGCTTTTACCCTCAAGCCGCGGACGATCGGCACCGTTCTACTGGAGCCCTGCCGGACGGTAGATGGCAATACCGAGGGATTGTGCGGAACGGTCTCGGTCTGGGAGAACCGGGAGCTGAAGCGTGGACGGCGCCTGGCACTGAAGGTGATGGTGTTGCCAGCGCTTTCAGGCGGTGCTGCGGACGCGTTTTTTCCGCTTGCGGGCGGCCCGGGGCAGAGTGCTATTGAGCTCTATCCGATGACGGGTTATACCAACGCTATCCGCAAGGAGCGTGATGTGGTGCTGGTGGACCAGCGAGGGACAGGTGGTTCCGCGCCGCTCAATTGTGCGTTGCGGGATATGAATAGTGCGCAGGATGTACTGGGAGAGGAGATTCCGGCAGAGCGGCTGAGAGCCTGCCGGAAACAACTGGAGCAGACAGCGGACCTGACGCAGTACACGACATCGATCTTTGCGGACGATCTGGATGAGGTGCGGGCTGCCCTGGGGTACGAGAAGATTGACGTGTTCGGGACGTCCTATGGGACACGCGCAGCATTAGTTTACTTGCGGCAACACGGGAAGCATGTGCGAACGATTGGACTGGAGGGCGTGGTGTCGCCGGAGTACAGGTTTCCGGGGACGTTTTCGCATGCGTTGCAGAGTTCTATCGATCAGATCATAGAACGTTGCGAAGCGGATACGGCGTGCGAGCAGAGCTATCCCGATTTGCGCAAGGAGTTTGATACGTTGCTGGTGCGATTGGATAAGGAACCGGCGAAGGCCGAGGTGACAGTTGGCGGCTCCAAACAGACGGTGACTATCTCAAAGGGACTGTTTGTATCCACACTGAGGCCTGCTCTGTATATGCCACAGGTGATCAGTGCCTTCCCGTTGATGATTCACAAAGCGTATGAGGGACATTGGAACGTATATGCTTCGGTGGCACTCCAAATAAGGACAGCACTCGATAAGGCGATCAATCGGGACATGAGTCTCTCGGTTGTCTGCGCAGAAGATGTTCCTGGGACGACGGAGGCGATGATTCGAGAGGAGTCCGCTGGAACCTATCTTGGGGATTATCAGGTGAGGCAGTATCAACACTACTGCTCGGAGTGGGCGCAGGGACACGCACCCGCAGACTTCCATGCCGCAATCCACTCCGATGTCCCGGCGCTGCTGATCTCAGGGGCGCTTGATCCAGCTACCCCGCCGGAGGTGTCACGAGAGATGTCTCGAAATCTAAGCAATAGCCAGACTGTACTGCTCAACAATGGCACGCATGGGACCGGATCGCCCTGCGTCGATGGGATCGTAGAAAGGTTCGTAGCGACAGCAGCAAGAGTGAATGATTCCTGTGTGGCTGATATGAAACTTGGGCCGTTCTTGACGGAGACGAAGTAGTGATTAGATGTGAGACAAGGTGAAATCCGAGCACCCGCACCATATCTCAGAATTTATGATGGGCAATAGGTATCGTTTCCCCGTATTTACGAGTTTCGTTTTGCCGGTAGCACGAGAATAGGTAAGCACTGGAGGGTTGTGATGCGGAAATGGATGAGGGGTTGTGTGCTTGTGGTGGCGCTGATCATGACGTATACAGCGCAGGGACAGGCGACATTCGAGGTAGCAACGGTGAAGCCGGCAGCGCCGCTTGACATGGCAAAAATGGCTGCGGCGATGCAAGCTGGGCAGGCTCCGAAGCTTGGGCCCCACGTAGAGGGTGGACGCGCAGAATATACCTATATGGCATTGCGCGAGCTGATAGCAATGGCTTACAACCTCAAACCCTATCAGGTGAACGGACCCGATTGGTTGGCTACGACGCGGTTTGATATCAATGCGAAGATGCCGGAGGGAGCTCCGAAGGATGCTGCACCCGCGATGCTGCAGACGCTTCTGAAGGAGCGGTTCAAGTTGACCGCACACCCGTCCACGGAGGAGCAGCCGGTGCTGGCGCTTGTGGTGGCCAAGAGTGGACCCAAACTGAAACCCGCGACGGAGGCACCGACCCCCATTGATGAAAACACTCCGCTGAAGCCCGGTGAGATAAAGATGGACTCCTTGGATGGTCCCATGCGAGTGAAGGTGAACTCAGATGGAAGCACAACCATGAACATGGGCGTAAAAGGAATCTTCGTCCAGAAGATGGACATGCAGACCAAGACTCTGCATATTCAGTCCAGCGCCATGACGATGGCGGGATTCGCAGATATGCTGACCCGACTCACGCAAATGGGCGGTGGTAACAGCAGACAAGTAGTCGACATGACCAGCCTGAAAGGCTACTACGAAGTAAACCTCGATATTTCGCTGGCAGAAATCCTGGCGATGGCGAAAGCAAGCGGGATCGATCTGCCGGCGCGAGCGGGAGGAGAAGCTAGTGGTGACTCCGACCCAGATGGTGGACAATCGGTGCTGGAATCAGTACAGGAGCTAGGACTGAGGTTGGAAGGGCGAAAGGCGAGTGTGAACCGATTAGTCATCGATAGTATTGCGAAAACGCCGACAGAAAATTAGGCATGATGCCATCTTGTGGCTTCTCCGTCGAAGCTCATGGGAATACGAGGGCTTAGCCTACAGTTTTGACGTTTGGTGTGCTGACCCAACCTCTACTGCCTGCCCGGCAAGCTGACGGTCACATGCTTGCCAGTGCCGAGTTCGACGAGAGTAGGGGGCAGCGGCTTGGTAGGATCTTTCCAGTCATTGAATCGGTAAGCCGCTGCCCAGACCGAGTTACCGATCTTCAGCAATGGAAGATCGCTTACGGGTCCGGCTGAGCCGATGTCCTTCTGCGAATCATGGATGTTGCGCAAGTGGGCGCCGGTGGCGTTCTGGCAGGCGAGGACGTTTGGGTCGTATGTCCAGGCGATGCCGCCACCACAGCCCTCAATCTTCTGTGTCTTGAGGGAGCCTCCAACCCAGAACTCCGTGGCATAGGCGGGCTTCCCGTGCCCGTGGGCTGCATTGAGATCTCCAGCAGCCAAAATGCGGTTGTCGGCAGAAAACGCCGGCCTTGCGGGAGGGTCGAGGGCAAGGTCGTCGCCGCGCGTGATGAAGTGAGTTGGACGAGTGCGGCCGGCCGTGGCGATGCGAAGCGTATCCCGTGCCGCAGCGATCTGGTGCCCATCCGGTGAGAGCGCAAAGGTGGTGGCGTGCGCATAAGGCAGCGGATCGGGCAGGTCTTTCGGAGCCTCGATCACGGCCGGCACATCGCGGATCCAGAGATATCGCTTGTCGGCTACATCCCAGGCGAACAAGGTATCGTTCGAAAGCCCATACAGGATGGTACCGTCAGACGAATATAGGAGCTGTGAAACGCCAGCGCCCCACCGAGGGTAGGTCTGTCCGGGAACGAAATCCAGATGCTCGTCCCACCCCAGCGCCGCTGTCTGCTTGCCGGTGTTTACGTCCAGCAGAAGAACGCCGGCCTCGCTAGCGCCCACACCTTGCAGACCGACCGCAACGGTGTGGCCATCCGGCGACATAGCCAACGCTGTGGGTATGTTCTTTGGACTCTGCTGCCAGAAGACCTCTTTGGACCCTGATGCTGCCGCAAAGATCAGATGTTTCCCCGTGTAATCGAGAATGTCGATCACCAGAACAGACCCGCCTGGCGTAGCGGCGATGGATTGCACGGTGCGCGTCAGGTCATTCCCCTCCGCTGTATTGCTGGGCCGCTTCCTCAGCGATAATGAGCCAAAAATCCGTGCGGCACTCCGGCGCGGAGACATTAAGACCGCGCGTCGCGCCGTCAACGGCGGCTCCAATGGTTTGAACGTCTTCATCGCAGCCATGAAGGCGGGGCGTGCCTTTATGCAGCAGCGCGTCGCAGAAGATGCCTCGCAATGCGTGGCTGCACTGGCTGGCACTCGCTAGTGTGGTATCTCTAAAGTTCATTACATAAATCTCGTACTCTTGCGGGGCAAGAGAGCCACCATTTCCAGCAGCTTATATTTCGAACCAGCTTTGAATTATGCTGCAAACTTTAGAGACAGAACTCGAAGGACGCAATAGAATGTCGATGAAACAGCTTGTCATCCGCACCGTACTCACGGCACTAGTGATCGCTTCCCCACTTTGCGCCTTCGCGCAAAAGGCCAGCCTGTGCACAGAGCAGGAGGACTTCCTGTTCACCTGCACGCTGGAGAGCAAGAACATCGTATCCGCGTGCGCTGAGGTCGACGCAGCGCAGAACGGATACAAGTCGATCGTCTACCGATACGGTACCAAGGACGCGATCGAGCTTTCGATCCCAAAAGCTCCCACGGATTTCCGCACTGTGATCCGGGTCAGTGAATGGACCAACAAGCAGAGCAGCAAACTCACCGAGGATGATAGATATCTTCGTTTCCTGAACGGGCGTTACAGCTATCTCACCTATACCTCGACCGGAAACAATTTCGACATCGCGGGCCTCGCCATCTTCGATGGAGCGAAGTTACTGAAGAACGAGAAGTGCCAGCCCGACAGCTTCGATAGTCATATGCTCAGCTTCAACGAGCTCCTGAATCTTGGCGTGCGAGAAGAAGAGGCCGCTGGAGAGAAGAAACTCTGGAAAGCCATCGCGCCTCCAGGTTCCGCTGTTCTGCGTCATCCATCCGAGATGCGCTCCAAATAGAAGCTGGCATGCGCCTCGTTACCGTGTCCTGTATTTCTTCGATGAAGCCCCGGGCCACTCAGGGGATCGTGCCTCGATGAGCGCATTGCCCTGTTCTCAATAACTAAGAGCTAGCATGATCTCTAAATCCGATGGGATCCTCGCGCTTCCCTGTGTCTTGCCTTCGGCCTGAATTCTTCCATGCGAGGTGATCTTCCGCAGCTTCACGGGTATACGCAATTGGTTACAGAATGATGAAATCGCCTGGCCTAGATATAGCCATGTTGGATAGCCTTGAGGACTGCGCGTGTGCGATCTCGCACCAGAAGCTTTCCCAGGACATTCGAGACATGGTTTTTGATCGTTCCTTCCGATAGCTTTAGCACTTGAGCGATTTCATGATTGCTATAGCCTCCCGCTAGCAAACGGAGAATTTCTATCTCGCGAGGAGTGAGGGCTTCGGTAGGAACTGATCCGCCGGGTTCAGACATGGAGTATCTCGCTACACCGCTGAGTACCCGTTGCGTCACAGATGGATTGAATAGATTTCCTCCTGCCGCGACTATGCGGATGGCCGCCGTGAGCTGCACCAGCGACACATCTTTGAGCAAGTACCCCCTTGCACCTGCCTTGAGGCCTTCGAGCAGAACCGCGTCCTCGTCAAAGGTCGTGAGAATGATGGTAGGCGGAAGAGAACCGATCCTCGCCAAAGCTCGAAGCACGTCCGCGCCATCTGCCTTGGGGAGACGCATATCCAGCAGCACGACGTCCGGATGGCAATCGGTAATCACTCGTGGCGCTTGCTCGCCGTCCTCGGCGATCGCCACGACGGAGATATCGTCCACTAGGTCGAGCAGACTTTCCAGGCCTTGGCGAACGAGCGTCTGATCCTCAACGATGCACACCCGAATCATCCGTTCAACTCCATAGCGACGGGAAGATAGGCGCGAATGCGAAAGCCATCGCTCGGTTCCGATCCAAAGCTAAGCTGGCCACCAAGCTGTTCGAATCGGGTCTTCATACCGGAAAGACCTACGCCGGGCACGGCGGATGGATTTCCTCTGCCGTCGTCGCGAGCGAGGATTTCCAATCCTCTGCCGACTGCAGCAATCTCAATCCAGAGATTCCCCGCGCGTGCATGCTTCAACGCATTGGTAATGATCTCCTGCACACAACGCAGCAGAACCTCTGCGCGCCAGGCGTCATCGATCTCAAGATTCGCCGGGCACGTCACATGAACGTTGATATGCGGCATGTCCCGGCTAAGGGCTTCTAAGGCACGGCGCACGTCCATGTTTTCAAAGCGGCGCAGGGCGTTGACCACGCCCCGAATATCACCTAGCATGCCCTTCGAAATGTTCTGCGCCTGTTCGATAGGCCTCTTCGCCTCAGCATTCACCTTATGGCTTGCAACTTCCAGATGAAGACTGAGTGCGGTGAGACTGTGACCGAGCAGATCATGCAGTTCCTCTGCGATCTTAACCCGCTCGGCTCCACGGGCGCTCTCAGCCAGCAATTCGCGGGCCGCTTGGAGTTCGGCGTTCGTCCGGCCTAGATCCTGCCGCAGCGCGGCTTCACTGCGGGCTACAAAGGCGCTCACCATGGCGAACGCCTGGAATCCGATGTAGGAGCCGGTTGCGGCCCAACCCCAACCGAAATCGCAGGTTGGCGCGTAGATATAGAGCAAAGCCGCTGTCTGTAGTACGCCCCAGGCGGTCGCGGTTGGCACAGAGAAGAAGAGGGCGAGCTGCCAAGACACGATGACAAGAAGAAATCCGAGAAAGTAGCCCGGCAGCAGATCAATCATTGCTAGCGCCGCCATGCTTTCGAGCAGGAGCGCCAATAGTCGTATCTTCCCCTCCCTCCCCGATTCGAGCCTTGAACTGAACCACAGCGCAGGCCCAAAGACCGCGAAGGCGAACAGCCAGAGAGCGAAATCGCGGGGAGAAAAGCCGTGGTATTTATGACGCAGAAAACCGAGGACCACTGGAACGCCGAGAAGCGCCCATGTGCCGAGCGACGCAAACCGCAGAACTCGATGAGAGGCTCCCGACAGGACCATCATGAGATTATTTCACCAGCTGCCGGGAACTGCATGTGCCGGAAGTCATGGCCTCTTCGCCTGACTTTCGGCACTGGTGATGATCATTGTGCGTCGGTATTGTCTTTTCAGGAAAGCCGCTGTCCGGTTCAGTCCCATGGTCGAAGGAGCAAAATGAAAGTTAAGAGGTACATCACGGCGTTGACCATCTACATGACGCTCATTGTCGGCGCTGGCGGGCAGACAGAAACGTCGACAAGGCGCGACGACCGGAGTGAGATTCGCCAGGCCGCGCTCGACTACATCGAAGGTTGGTATTCCGGTGATGCCCAGCGAATGGAACGAGCTCTACATCCCGAACTGGCGAAACGGATGGTCTCTACGGATGCCAAGACTGGCAAGAGCAGCCTCAATCAAATGGGCGCCATGACTCTGGTTCAGAATACAGGCAAGGGCTACGGCACGCACTTCCCTAAAGACCAACAACTAGAGACCATCACGATACTGGATGTCGACCGCGACGCAGCCAGCGTCAAGATCGACGCCGCCACTTGGATCGACTATCTACAACTTGCAAGGTGGAACGGAGCGTGGAAAATCGTGAATGTCTTATGGGAGGTCAAACCGGCAGACCGGGCACAAGGGCAGGAGCAGAGATGAGCAATTCGACAATCGAGAATGATGTATCCGTGCGGTTCCGTCTTCTCAATTCCTTTCTTCTTTTCTATAGCATTGCGCTCGCAGGTCTTCTACCCGCACACGCAGCGGCCGCAGCGCAGGCCCCGGCACCATGGCAGATCTCCACACCGGCAAAGTCGGGTCTCGACGAAACACGTTTAGCTTCTCTTTACGTGAGCATCCGGGACGATCCGCGGCACGACCTGAAGGGGATCGTGATCTTGCGTGACGGCAAGCTAGTGGACGAAGCCTATTTTAACGGGGACGGCCCTGGGACTTTGCACGATATACGCTCGGCGACGAAGAGTATTACCGCAACCCTCATGGGCATTGCTATTCAGCGCCGCTTCATCCACAGCGTCGATGATCCAATTGCAATGTATTTACCAGGGCTTCCGCGCGACGGGAAGCAGGATATCAGGATTAGAGACCTGCTCAACATGCGGTCCGGACTTGATGCGAACGATGAAGATCCTTCCAGTCCCGGGGACGAGGACAATCTTGATCGATCTACCGACTGGATGAAAACCGCATATGAGATTCCGATGAAGACAAGGCCGGGGACACAGTATCAGTACTGCTCTCTGGACGCGTTCTTGACAGGAGCAATCGTTGAGAATGCAACGCGCATGCCACTCGACCAGTTCGCAAAGAAAAATTTGTTCGGACCGATTGGTATCAAGGAGTTCGAGTGGAGGCATGTTCCGGTAAACCGGACAACCGGTCAGGGGAACCTGAAGATCACCGCGCGTGATGCTGCTGCAATTGGCGAGCTGTTCCTGAATGGAGGGCGCGTTCAAGGGAGGCAGGTGATACCTGCGGATTGGGTTAGAACGAGCATGGAAAGCCAAGTCTCGATCTCGTCCTCCGATCCTTATGCAGATCACTATAGCTTCATGTGGTATACCAAAACGGAGTTCACAGGGGATCGGCAGATCACTGTACATTTCGCCTCTGGAAATGGCGGAAACAAGATCTATGTAGTTCCATCTCTCCACATGGTCATTGCAATCACATCGAGTGCGTACAGCACCAACTATGGGCAGCGTCGGTCGCAGGACATCTTGCTGGCTATGCTCGCAGCAGCACACCCCTGAAGTGGCTCGACGAGTGCTAAATCGCCAATGCGCTCATTGACAAGCGATGAGTACCGATGAGCATCTCGTGGCGATTGCGGCACATTGCACTGGATGACGGCATATCGGTTTATCCAGCATTTGCCGCGCGAAAAGCAGGCCATGGAAATATGTCTCCTCGTGCCCCCTCAACTCGAACCATCGCCACCGTGAGGGGCTTGTAACGGATGTCTCAGGTCCACAAGGTAACGCATGTCCCGGTACAACTCATGAGCCACCCGCCCCACTCAGCGCACATATTCGCTAAATCTTCGCCTATCATGGGGAGTATGCCGATTGTCGAACAATCTCTTTACGATGTCCCGAACGGTATAAGCCTGCGGACCGAACTGAGCCTCCGAAATCTGCGGTTCGCAACGACTCATGGGCTTGTTTATGAACGCACCGATGGGCAGGTTCCCAGCATTCTCTTCGGACAGGGAGAGGATGGCCGGCATGGAAACTTTCACCCACTCTCGTACGAAAGCATTCGCGCTAACGAAGAGTGGGTGAAGCGGCTCGGCAAAGTGCATACGGCTTCGAAGCGAGCCAGGGTTCGCGCGAATTGGCAATGGAAAGAACTGGACTGCTCCAATAGCTCCGATGCGCTCCTGATGAATATCTTTTGCCATCCGGAGGTGATGCCCCGTGCCGGTGTTCGCGCCATGCTAGGAATCGAATCGAATACGGTGCCGGAGTTTGGCTTTAAGCCTCGCACGCCCCTAACGGGCGGTCGACGCGACAATACCGAGATCGATATGAGAGCCGGTGACCTGCTGGTCGAAGCGAAGCTTACCGAGTCGGACTTTCAGAACGCGAGGACCAATCTGATCTCTCGCTATCGTGATCTGGAATTGGTCTTCGACGTGTCAGAGCTTCCGTTGCGGAATGGAAAGCAGAGCGGCTATCAATTGATACGAGGCACGCTCGCAGCCTATGCCACTGGAGGCTCGTTCTGTGTCTTCTGTGATTCTCGCCGTCCTGATCTGATCGAAGGCTGGTACCGTGTCATGCGTGCCGTGCATCTGTTCGAGCTTCGGTGCCGGCTCAAGCTGCTTACCTGGCAGGAACTGGCCTCGGACCTTCCAGGAGACCTTCAGCTGTTCTTAGCTGACAAATACGGTATCCGTGGCTCCTGAATGGCTTTGCGAAAAGCCGCCCGTTTGGGGTCGGTCAGAGTCCACACTTTCGCGAGCAACCAATCGGTTGTCGCTACTCGCTTCGCAGTATGGTTGCAGGATCAACAGACGCGGCCTGCCGCGCCGGTGCCAGCCCTGCTATCGCGCCAACAATGATCATGATGGCCATCGCCAGCATCGATGTAGAGACTGCATCCGGACCGAATTCTGTAAAGAAGTGCCGTAGTGTGGACGTCGCGATGTTGGATAGGACAAGACCCAACGCCAGACCTATACCAACCCACAGGAGTGCACCCCTCATCACCAACGATAGAATTTGACCTCGCTGCGCACCGAGAGCCATACGAATGCCAAATTCGTTCTTACGCTGCATCGTCACGTAATGGATCAAGCTATAGATGCCGACCAGCGCCAGGACCAATGCCAAGCCGGCGAAGGCTGATAAGAGCCAGACGACCAACCGACGGGAAGCTAACGAATCGTTCACCCGGGATTCCAGCAAGCTGATATCGAATGCGGTCTGTGTCGGATCTGCGGAGGACACAGCCAGTTGGAGCGTTTTAGTGAGTTCATTCGGGTCCTTGTCGGTGCGGATCAAGAAACTCGTGGCCTCATTGGGAAATTGAGAGTAGGGATAGTACCGCATCCCCTCGCCTGAATCCTGTTCGAGCGAGTCCGGCCGGACGGCTTCGACTTCTCCGACGACTGTGGACCAGGGGTCACTGCTTGAAAGCTTAAGATGCTGCCCTATCGGGTTCTGATTGGGCCAGTACTTGTGTGCCAGCCTGCTGTCGATCACCACGACTGGCGCAGTGTTGGCGCGATCGCTGTCGCTAATCCAGCGGCCAGCGAGCAGGGGAATCTGCATGACCTTGAGATAGTTTGCCGTCGCAGTCGTGAGTTCGCTATGAGGTCCCGGATCATTGGCTGTTGTTGGTTGTCCTTCTATATGAAAGGAGCCTGCTCCCTTTTGATCGCTGAACGGCAAAGAGGTAGTAGCAGCCGCGGATCTGACACCAGGACTGCCCGAGAGGCCGTTCAATACAGCGGTTACAAAGGCTGTTTGATGCTCTTGATTGTCTCTATAGGCATCACCCGCGTAATACACGGTGCCGGCAAGGATGCCGTGCGGGTTGAACCCTGGGTTCACCTGCTGGAGTTGCTTGAGACTGGTGAGAAACATGCCCGTTCCCACCAGAAGCACAAAGGCGAGCGCGACCTCGGAGACTACGAAGAGGCTGCGGAGCCGCTGCTTTTCAACCGAGGTGGTCATGCTCCGTCCGCCTTCGTGCAGGTTCAACCTCTTCTGAGAGATAGCCTGTTTGATGGCCGGTCCCATTCCGGCGATCAAGCAAGTCAGAAGCCCAACTCCGGCAGTGAAGAGCAAGACTTCCGCAGAGGTCTCCACAACGTAGCCCTCTGCAAGGCTATGCGGAATGACCCACAGCAACAGCTTTCCGCAGATTGGTCCCAGGAGGATGCCAAAAGCAGTTGCCACACTGCCGAGGATGACCGTTTCCGTCATAAGCTGTTGGACTAATCTGCCTGCGGTTGCGCCCAACGCAGTTCGGATGCCGAACTCCCGGGTCCGCGATGAAGCGCGAGCCAGGAAGAGACCGGCCACATTGGCAGCAGCAATCAACAACACGAGAATAACTACCCCGAACAAAACATAAAGCGGCTTCCGAAGCGGGCCTGCGGCAAACTCGGTAAGAGGAGTAGCCGCCATGCTCCAGCCGGATTTCAATCCGAATCCGGCCTGCCCTTCGGTGAAGTGTTCTTCCCGAGTTTTCTGCTCGAGGCCTGCTCGTAGTTGCTCGATCTTGATCCCGCTGCGCAGCCGAACAGCCGAGTAATAGTTTTCGTTGAACCGATTTTGCACATCGTATGCATCCGGGGAAAGCCCCAGCGGAGTCCATATCTTGACTCCTCGTGGCCAACTGAAATCGCTTCGCATCACACCCACGACGCGGTAGTTTTTCTGATTCAGAGTGATTGTGCGCCCGATGACGCTGGGGTCACCACCAAAAGCATTTTGCCAGATGCCATAACTGAGTACGGCTTCCTGATCGGCTCCCAGGTGGTCTTCTGCTTCGACGAAGGTCCTTCCGAGAATCGGTCTCGCGCCAAAGACGGAGAACCAATGCCAGGATACCTGTGCACCATCGAGATGCTGGGTGGCTCCGTCTTGTATCAGGTTGTACCCAATGGGCTGCTCAAGTGCAGAGGTTTCAACCTGGGCTTTGAGAGACGAAGCATCTGCGTAGTCCGGCACGGAGACGACTGGGAATTTGACGCCGAGGTTTGCGTACTCCGTTCGCAACATGGCTACCCGCTCCGGCGCGTCAACGCCAGCGGGGTGAATCAGTACTGCGTGGATCACGCTGAATATCGCGGTGTTGGCTCCGATTGCGAGGGTGAGAATGACAATGGTCATGATGGCGAAACCCGGTTCTCTAACCAGTCGCCGCAGCGCCAGACGTACTTCTCCGAAAAACGCCATTTGTATTCCTCCACTCCTCGAATGAGGCTTTGTGTGATCTACTCGCAATTTTCGAGCCATTCTCTCAGCGCTCAAGTAACTGAAAACATGAGGTCGATCAATCGCGACAACCCTCTAAGTAGTTCGATATTGGGCATCTCCGTCCATTTCCGGACATATTCATGCGTGTGCGCCGAATCGCTTGATTCAATTTCGCATGTTTCAGGGCCCACGTGCCCTGCTCTGTATTTTGATCTTGACAACATAAGACACGTGTCATAGAAAGTAAGACATATGTAGGAGAACCTATGCCCGGACCGAAGTTGTCGAAGCTTGAGATGCAGATTATGGAGACGCTCTGGACGCGGGGCGAGGCGTCGATTCGCGAGATGGTGGAGGCGTTTCCGGTGAAGAAGCGGCCTGGCTATACGACGATTCAAACGATGGTGTATCGTCTGATCGCCAAGAAGGTGGTGCGCCGGGCTCGCAAGGTGGCCAACTTCTATATGTTTGCCGCCGCTATATCGCGCGATGCGGCGCAGCGACGGTTAGTGGATGAGCTGCTGGCGATCTTCGGTGGCGAGTCGCGACCGGTGGTGGCACACCTGATCGACGCAGGCAAGTTGAGCCTGGACGATGTGGAGTTTGCCGAGAGGACGTTGAAGGGGTTGAAGGAAGAGAAGGAGGCATGATGATGCAATCTCTGACTTCGATTGCGCCGATAGTTGCGAACCATCTATGGCAGTCAACCGTGTTTGCAGCTGCAGTGTGGCTGGTGACTCTACTGCTGCGCAGGAATGCGGCACGGGTAAGGTTTTCGCTCTGGCTCGCCGCCTCGATTAAGTTTCTGGTCCCCTTCTCGCTATTAGTCGGCCTGGGCGGATTGCTGCCACAACAGCAGCACGTTGAGGATCAAAGGCCAACGATTGTCTATTCCACGGTGAATGCCATGGGGCAGCCGTTTGCGGATTTCAAGGTTCTGGCTGCGGACTCTCCTGCACACCGTATGGGTTTGCTGGAACGAGTGAAGGCTGATGCGCCGGTCATGCTCGCGGTGATATGGCTTTGCGGCGCAGTGGTGGTGGTGCTGGTGTGGTGTGTGCGCTGGCGACAGATGCGGCGGCAACTGCGGCGGGCGGTGCCAGCGGTGGAAGGTCGCGAGTTTGAGGTACTGCGGCGGATGGAGCGTGGGGCAAGGGTCTCGCTGCTATTGTCGAGGGACTTGATGGAGCCGGGGATCTTCAAGGTGTTTCAGCCGGTGCTGATCTGGCCGGAGCAGCTATCGGCGCGGCTCGAGGATGAACACATCGAAGCGATCATGGCTCATGAGCTGGTGCATGTTAGGCGGCGCGACAATCTGACTGCGACGCTGCACATGCTGGTAGAGGCGCTGTTCTGGTTTCATCCGATGGTGTGGTGGATGGAGCGGCGGCTGGTGGAGGAGCGCGAACGTGCGTGCGACGAGGCCGTGGTGGAGACGGGCAGCGATGCCACGACGTATGCGGAGAGTCTGTTGAAGGCCTGCCGGTTTTGTGTGGAGTCTCCTCTGGTTTGTGTTTCAGGAATTACTGGCGCGGACCTGAGCAAGAGAGTTCGCTCGATTATGACTCTGCGGCTGGAGAGGCTGAGCCCGATGATGAAATCTGTGTTGGCGTTGCTGCTGCTCATTGCTGTTACCGGGCCCGTATTCTTCGGTGCGCACTATGCGGAACTAAGAGCGCAGCAAGCGGTAGCCGAGGACTGGCAGAGGGCTGCGGGCGGGAAGATGGCGTTTGAAGTGGCATCGGTACGGTTGAATCCTGGGCAGAGTGGGCTGTCGAATTTTCGGCTGAGTACTGATGATGCCTATACGCCCACGGGTGGGCTGTTGACTGCAGATTCTCCGCTGTTGACCTACATCTTATTCGCGTACAAGTATTTGCCAACGCGTGAACAATTTCATGAGCTCCATCTTCCGCAGTGGGTACAGGACGATAGTTATGAGATTAATGCGCGAGCCCCAATAACGAATCCGACAAAAGATCAGATGCGGCTGATGATGCAGGCCTTGCTGAAGGAGCGGTTTGGGCTGGTGGCGCATCTTGAGACGCAAGAGACTCCGGTGCTGGAGATGACATTGATCAAACAGGGAACTCTGGGGCCGCAACTGCATCGGCATGAGGATGGGCCAGCTTGCGATCTTAAGGTGACGACGGTTCATGGCGAAGAGCAGAAAGATACGGATGTATTTCCGTCGCAATGTGGTGGCATTGAGGCGGAGAACAGACCGGACCACATGATTCTGTTGGGTGGGCGGGACACCACGATGGAGGTCATGGCCAAGTCTCTTCAAGTTGGCAGATTGGGCCGGTCCGTGGTGGATGCGACCGGATTAACCGGGAAGTATGACTTCACACTGAAGTGGACGCCAGCTCATGGTGATTTCGGGCAGGATCCTCGGACGACATCTCCAGACGCACCTGCGCCTGAGCCGCAGGGAACGACATTTCAGGAAGCGTTGCAGGAGCAGCTTGGAATAAAGCTGAAGCCGGGAAAAGCCCCGCTGAAGGTAATGGTGATCGATCATGTGGAGCGGCCTTCGGAGAACTAACCCCGGGACTACTTCCTACGAATCGGTTCCGTTGTTCTTTAGATTTCTGCCGGAAACATGCACTCGATCCGAAACTCCTGCGCCGTGATGTCTTGCGGCAGGCCCACGGTAGAGATCATCGAGAAATAGGAGATCCTCTCGCTGCCTCGAATAAAGGTGATGGGCAGGACTGCGGTCTGACTCTTTCGAGCCACACTCAGTTCTTTGACTCCTGGTACTTCTTCAGACGGTCCACCAGCTCCGTCGTCTTCTGATCGGTGGCGTGCCCTACGGCCTCTCTATAGACACGCTGCGACCGCTTTCCACGAAGCTGATGTGGCGCTGAGAGATACCTGTGTCCAGCGATAGCTCGAGCTGGCTCTTCCCACGCTGCTGTCGCCAGTAGCGCAGGAAGCCGCCCAGTTCGTGTTCCGGTTGTTGCCTGGTTTGAGTTAGAGAGTGCATTCAGTTACATCCTGACGATCAGTCGTTTGGATAGAGTCTATGCCTCCTGCTAGAACTGGACGGGGCCTACGGATCCTATCCAGCTACGAACCTTCGACGGCTCTGCCTCGTCCATGTAGAAAAAGTGGGTCATGACGGGCTTTACGGTGGGCTTACTGCTGTCATCAGGCTTCATGGTGACGATGCCGCGAAAGATCTTGATCGATCCACCGTCCCAGTATTCCACTACATCGTGGTGCGCCGTGAACCCTGTGTCGATGAAGGCGCGGAGGCTTTCACGGATCGTCTCACGTCCATTCCATTCCGCAACGCCAAGCCGGCATGTCGCGTCCTCTACAAAGCAGTCAAAGCCTTTGCCGAAGGTCTTGTCATCGATCTCTTTCCAAAAAGCCAATAGCCATTCCGGGGGTGCGGTCTTGTTGATGGTTAGTGTTGTCATCGTGTTCTCCTAAGCTGATATCGATCTACTGCTTTCTCAATATCGGCGCTTTGGGAGGCGCTCGCAATTACATCGGAGGTAATCGGGGATGCAACGCTGCTCCACAATTGCCTGCGTATGCAGCGATCAGTCTCGGGGACGCAGCCCCATGATGATCTGTTCGACCGTTTCGCGAGCCAGGCGATCCAGTGGAGCACCGAGCAACGCTCCATTCTGAGACAGCGCGATCAACCCGTGAACAGCCGCGAAAGGTGCAAGGGCAAGACGAATGGGATCGCCAGGAATGACTCTGCCAGCCTTCTGTCCTTCGGCGATGAGTTGTGGACCGGAATAGAGCGCGCGTTCGCTGGCCTCCAACAACTCCGGGGGAGCGTCGGGATGGTTTTTCGACGCAAACATAAGCTCAAGCAGAACGGGATGAGTGCCGGCAAAACGCACCATGGAGCGGACGACCTTGACCAAACGGCTATCAAAATCGGCGTCTCGGTCGGCAATGGCACGCGCCAAGACGTCGCCATATTGTTCGAACCCATGGATGGCTAACGCATTCAGCAGAGCCTGCTTGTCCGCGAAATGACGCCGGAAGGCAGAGTGGCTCACCTCGAGATCTCGGCTGAGTTCGCGCAGGGACAGGTTCTGGCTCCCGTGGGTTTCGAGGCTCTTGAGTGCGAGCTCAATGACCGCATCTCTCAGGTTTCCGTGATGATAAGGACGTTTCGGGGTCTTCACTCTATTAGTTTCCCACTCAAGTTGAATCCAAGCCTAGTCTTCGGGCATCTATGTATCCATTGACAACATTGTGTCCACCGGGCACATTAGATGATGAAGGAGGAATTATGAAAGTTTCAGGAAACACCATTCTGATCACCGGTGGAACATCCGGGATAGGCGAAGAGCTTGCAAAGCGCTTTCTAACACTCGGCAACACAGTTATTGTGACCGGTCGAGATGCGGCCAAACTTGACCGACTGAAGAAAGAGCAGCCAGCTCTGCACACGATCCAGAGCGACGCCAGCGATCCGACGGCCATTGAAGCGCTCTATGAAACGGTGACCCGGCGGTTCCCGAAACTTAACGTCCTGATCAATAATGCCGGCATCATGCGCAAGATTAATCTTCAGGACAATAGCGGTGATTTGAAAGATATCGGTCTTGAGATAGAGACCAATCTCCTGGGAGTGATTCGCATGGTGAAGCAGTTCCTTCCCCATTTGAAGCAGCAATCAGAGGCGGGGATCGTCAATGTTACATCGGGGCTGGCGTTCTCGCCCTTTCCGATCTCTCCTGTTTATTCGGCTTCAAAGGCAGGACTGCATTCGTTCACACAGTCGTTGCGGGTGCAACTGAAGAACACTCGCATCAAGGTCTTTGAACTTGCTCCGCCTGCGGTCGAGACCCCGCTGGCGAACGCCTTTGATGCTTCCGACACGAAGGGCGGGCCGCCGATGATGAAGGTGGATAAACTTGTGGACCACGCCATCAAGGGCATCCGGAGAGACCAACTCCAGATCATGCCGGGATTCAGCCGGGTGTTAAACCTGCTGGGCCGGGCACTTCCCAAACTTGCCGTGAGAATGGCGAGCGCTCCTGTCGATGCCATGCTCGCGCAAACGAAAAGCTAAGGACTTGGAGGAGAGGATTCGGCAATGACGATCAAATTGATAAGTACGGCACTCATCCTGATCACGATCTATTTTTGCATCAGCCATGGGAGGGCCATCCTTGTGGGCAGTTCTCAAACTCGGGAGATGTTCGCACGCTTCCATATTGGGCGCCCGCTCCAGGTGGTCCTCGGAGTTCTGACGCTTCTCGTGGTCATCTTACTGGTGTTTCCTCAGACGTTCGTCGCGGGAAACCTGCTGAATCTGGCTTTGATCCTTTCAATAATGATATTTCAGCTGCGAAGCCGAAACATCAAGGGAGCGCTGATCGAGATCCCGTTTCTCTTGATGCCTCTCCTGATGATTTACCTGCGCCATCCGTTGCGTCGATAGCCACGTTCAACCCATTCCCGAGACTTAAACTCACGATAAAAACTGGTAACGTTCATATCCCCTTCATTTACATAGTGTTCGATGAGAGCTATTGGTCTTGCGCGGCCCCAAGCAAAACCCTGACGCCCGTGAACAAATCTATAGAGGTAATGGATATGAAGAAACAAGTTTTAGTCCTCGTCTCATCGCTGCTTATGTCTATACCGGCACTGGCCGGTGAAAACAACAGGGAGCCAGTTCCCCATGGCTCCGTGCCGAAGTTGGACCATGTCTTCGTCATCATGATGGAGAACCATCTGCAGCAGGAGATCATTGGCAATCCCAATGCTCCGTTCATGAACCAGGAAGCCGTGGAGGCGGGCCAGGCGACGAACTACTACGGCGTAGGTCATCCCAGCCTGATCAATTACCTGGAACTGACCGGCGGTTCCAACTTCGGCATTACCAACGATGACCCGCTCAACTGGGTCAGCGGCCCCTGCCACTCCAATCAGTATGCCGACGATTGTAGCGGCGCTGTGGATTCGATCTCTAACGATGGGGAGGACGTAGCCACCCCCGCGACCGCGCCGAGCGGCGGCTGCAACGGCCAGATCTCCTTTACGGGCACGCCTGTCAATCACAACTGCGCGCTACGCAACTATCCGAGCATCAACTACACGCCGAAGACGATCGCGCACCAGCTTGTAGCGGCCGGCCTAAGCTGGAAGGACTATCAGGAGAGCCTGCCGACGACCGGTCCGCGTGTCGATGGTGTGTATTACTCGGATGGCAATTTTTCCAACCTTACGCCGAGCTCGTTCTTCACCTCCAACAGCCCGACGCCTGTGGTTTCGCAGCTCTATGTGACCGATCACAATCCCTTTGTGTTCTTCGCCGACATTCAGCAGGGCTACGATCCGCTTCTGTCTGAGGCACAGGTCCAGGAGTGGAACGGCGCGGACGGCCTGTATCATGACCTCGCGACTGGCAACGTCCCAAACCTGTCCTTCATCGTTCCCAACAAGTGCCATGACATCCACACGGTGGGCGGCCAGGCGAACACCTGCACCGACCAGCAGGCCGATATTAAACTCGCCGACTCTGTCATCAAGCAGGTTGTGCTTGCCATCAAGGCGTCCAGAGCCTGGCAGCAGGGTAACAATGCAATCGTCATCGTGTTTGATGAAAATGACTACTCGAACAATCTCAATCGGGTACCCTTCATCGTCGACAAGAACTATGGCAGAGCTGGTACTCAGGTGTCGGTTCCTTACGACCACTTCGATCTCCTGCGCACCCTGCAGGCAGGTTTCCGTCTTCCCTGCCTCAACCATTCTTGCGATAGCACGTCTACCCTGATCAGCCTGTTCAACGACAAGTAGACAGCTCTGGCTGTCCTCTACCCTCGGGATCCGCTCGCATTCTTTGCGGGCGGATCCTTCTTTCAATTCGTCGCATCTTCTGGGAGCACAAACTGTTGGCTGTAGTTACCTCTTCTTCGATCAGGAGAATCGTCTGGATAGCAGTATCTCTCGCTGTTTGTCTCGTCTGCAGAAACGCTGCTGCGGATCGCGATGAGTACAACGGTCTTGCCTGGAATCCTACGTCCACACCGGCACATCCTTGCGGAGTCGGACTTCCTCCGCGCGGCAACTTTGCCCATGATCGCTGGGTCAATGCTCGCAAGCCTACCGTCAAGCTGGTGGTGCGTCAGGAAGGAACGACGCTTTGCTACGTTATAGACGGAGTTGCCGAGGCGCCCACCATACGTGTCAAGCAAGGCGCAACACTGACGATTACGCTACGCAACGAGATCACAGACCCGGCCGCGCTGGCCAAGCTGCTGCCTCCCCTCGTGCTCCGCGACCGTCCGATCAATGCTGTGCCAGCGAGTGCTGGAGTGGTTGCGGTGATTCCAGGAGAAGCGCATGTGCCGACAGGGCGCACAAACCTGCACGTACATGGATTTGCCGTACCGCCGGTCGCGCCGCAAGATGAAGTGCTGATGGGATGTGCCGATCCCGCAGTGGGCGATACAGGTTGCGGACATCGCGAGATTACCTATCACTACCAAATACCGCAGGATATGCCGCCGGGGCTGTACTGGTATCACCCGCATGTTCATGGAGAGGTGCAGGCACAGATGCTGGCGGGTTTGACCGGTGCGATCGTCGTCGAGGGGCCAGACGATCACGCGAGAGAAGATGCCGGCATTGAGGATCGGGTGTTCATCGTCCGGCAGCTGCGCGACAGCGATACAAAGAATCCTTCCGCTGCTGTGCCGCAAACTAATGGCCAGATGCACATGGATCACAATTCGATGATGGAGCATGGTGCGACACCTAGTGCAGGGGGAGAAGGCGGGCAGGGCGGACAGATAGATACGCGGCATGAACTAGGCTGTACAGATGCGGCAGCTCTGGACAAGATCACGCTGAATGGTGCGCCTGTGGTGGATGGTGAGCCAGCCGATAAGGATCTTGCGCCTCTGCATATAACGGCAGGCACAACGCAGCTATGGCGAGTTGTGAATGCAGCTACCGATGCCGTGCTCAACCTGGCGTTGATCGACGAAGCCGGGAAGCCAGTGCCGATCCGCGTGGTCGCGCGCGATGGTGCACCGCTAACCGATGATGCCGGTCAGCCGACGAAGCTAGTCGCCACCACTGCCGCGCAGATGGTGCCGCCCGCCGGGCGTGTAGAGTTTCTGGTTACGGCGCCGAAGCTGGGAACAAAGGTGTACTTCGTCACCCATGCTGTGGATACAGGGTGCGCAGGCGATCTGGTACCGGAACGGCGTCTTGGTGTTTTGACCAGCCTGCCTTATACCGACGATGGGACGCAGGCTGCGGCCTCTGATCCTCCGCGCAGCAGCACGCCAGACTTATTTGCAGGCTTGCTGGCACGCAAAACGGACCGCACTCGGGTGATCGCCTTCGCCGAATATCCGCGCCCAGGAGACTCCGACCAGACCGACTTCTATATTGCCGAGAGGCGGCAAGGTGCGGTGCTCAAGCCCTATGAGATGTCGGACGCGCCAGCCATCACCGTAACGGCCGGATCGGTTGAGGAGTGGACGATTGAAAACTGGACTCGTGAGATCCATGCGTTTCATATCCACCAGCTTCACTTCCGCGTATTGGCCGTGAACGGCCAACAGCAGGTTGAACCTCCCTTGCTGGACACGGTGATCGTACCCACAGCGACGGGCTTCGATCGAACCGATGCTGGATCAGGGCCTACGCCAGGAACGGTGCGCATTAAGGTCTTCTTCCCCGAGACGATGGCGGGAGACATCCCATTCCACTGCCATCTTGTGGACCATGAGGACAACGGCATGATGGGTGTGCTTCGTGTGCTGCCAAGCACGGGCATAAACAACAGCAGCGCGACTCCCAAAGCGAATCATGGGGAGATCTCGTTCCACAAAGCCGAAAACCAGCAGCCCTCACCATAGGAGTAACCCATTGAACTCTGATCGCTCACGGTCTGTGAGCAACTCGATGACGGTCCTTTCTTCAAAAGAAAAACCCGCTTTTAAAAGCGGGCTTTCAAGCATCGCAGCGACTATGGCTTCAGCGCAGACTCGATCGCCGAGATCACCTGTGGCGAATCCGGCGTCACGGCCGGCTCAAAGCGAGCAATCGGCTGTCCGTTGCGCGCGATGAGGAACTTGGTGAAGTTCCACTTGATCTCGCCGCCAACGTTGGGCGCCGCAGTGAGGTATTGGTAGAGCGGCGTCTTATCGTCGCCCTTTACCGAGACCTTCGCCATCATCGGAAACTTCACGTGGAACTTGCCGCTGCAGAACTCTCGGATCTGTGCATTGGTGCCGGACTCCTGGTTGGCGAAGTTGTTCGCCGGCACTCCGACGATCACCAGGCCCTTGTCCTTGTACTTCTCGTAGACGGCCTCGAGCGCGGTGTACTGCGGCGTAAATCCGCAGGCGCTGGCGACGTTGACTATCAACAGCACCTTGCCCTTGTAGGCACCCAGCGTGGTGGGGTCACCATCGATGGTGCTCAGTTTGAACTTGTAGACGGGCGCGCCGGCATCGGCCACAGCCACGCCGCTGAGGAACAACAACATCAGCATCAGGTAGATCTTTCGCACGGGCGACTCCAGAAAATCGTTATGTGCCCAGTGTAACTGGGCGGCTGATTTAAGCGGCAGCGCCGTCGCCGATGTTCGTACCAAGTGTCGTATACGATCGACAATGCAAACGGCCAGCAGCACGAAAAACGGCGTTTTCGGAAACGTCGGATGCGAACTTGGCGAAAAGCCACTTTGCAGGAACGAACCGCTATTGGTCACCATAACGGCGTTTATCAGGAGTCATCACGACGATGGCCTCTCGCCGACTATCAATGAGAGCATTAGCCTGTTTTCTTCAATTGGGAACGCCTGGTCAGGCAGCCCATTCATCAAATCGGCGCATGATCTCCATGAGCTTGCATCCCAACAGGATGAGAGAACCCCACAATATGAACGGGACGCCATAGAGTAGGAGATGCTTGCGCGAACGGGCTAACTCAAACACCCGCATTTTCACGATGGCGTATACGTTCGCTGAGAGATAAGCAACGACCAAACAGCTCACTACCAAGTTATGCATCTTGTTGCTCCTCCTTTTACCGTGGGAGTTCCGCGCCGGTCGTAAAGGTCGCGCCGAACGCGATGTTTCCTCTTGAGAGGAGCGTGCAGTGGCAACGACCGAGCCGCCGCCACTGCGTTCGCTATTGCATCAAGTGCGCAATGGTATGCGAGTCATTGAAGACCGTTCTCGATGCCAGCTTGCCCTCCCGGACGGTCCACAACTTAGAGTTGAGACCATCCTCCGTCTACCGGGATCTCTATTCCCGTCGTGTAGGTCGCATCAATCGCCAGGAACGCCACGGCCTTGGCAATTTCGTCCGGCTGGCCGAGACGCTTCATCGGAACGCTTTGCGCCATCTGAAGGTAGACCTGATCTGCCGCCTCCTTCGGCATTCCTACCTTCTGGAGTATGGCCGTCGATTCAATTGGACCCGGGCTCACCGCATTAACACGTATTCCACGGGGCAACAGCTCAGCGGCAAGGCTCCGAGTAATTGAACGAAGCGCTGCTTTAGCGGCGCCGTAAGCGCTCAAGGGTGCCACCGCCTTCACGTTGGCCATCGAAGTGGTAAAGACCACCGAACTTCCTTCCGGCATGAGCGGCACCAGTTTCTGGACGATGAAATACGGTCCCTTGGCGTTCAGGTTGAGCATCTCGTCGTAAACTTCCTCAGTCACCGCCTCAAATGGGATAAATCGACCATATCCCGCGTTGACGAACAGCACATCGAGCTTGCCGAACGTCTTCTTGACCTTCTCCGCTAAGGCATCCATATCGGGAAGCGAGGTCGCGTCGCTGTGGATTACGACAGCGTTATCGCCAAGCTCAGCCTGAGCCGATTTGATCGTTGCAGCGGTGCGCCCAGTAACGATCACGCGGGCACCTTCGCTGATGAATAATTTGGCAGTCGCCAAGCCAATGCCGGTAGTTCCGCCTGTGATGAGTGCTGTTTTCCCTTTGAACCTATCCATGTTGTCTCCTGTGTTTATCTGTCTTACAGTATTACGTACGCGAGAGTACGATAATCACAGTGGCAATGCAAGCAATTTCGTACTCACTGGTAACTAATAATTGGGAAGTGCGCCCGAGGACGTCCAAAAGGCTTTATCCCCGACGAAGCACTCGACGGCGCCCGGCGCTCCTTCAGGACACCGCGCTAAAGGATGCTGGGTAAGACAAGTCGACGCCTGAGACCTCGACGACGGCCTGCCACGCGGCTTCCTGGTTGGCGCGATCGTGAAAGTGTGGGTGGTGCATCGCCTCAATTGGGCCGGTGAGCTTCTTGGGTGCCGAGGCGAAGAATTGCCCCGAGACGTCGGTTCCGAACTCCGATGCCTGGAGGTATCGATGGGCTGCGGTCTCAGGAGTGTGAGACATGCCGGGGATAAGCTTCACCAGCGGAACCATCAGCCACTTCAAGGCCGTGCCAGCGTTTCGCAGCCCCTTGGTGTCGGGCGTGCTACCAGGCGAGACGGCGTATACGGCCATGCCGGGAGGTAGCTGGCGCGCAAGCGCCGCCGCCCACCAAGCGACGACGATCTTCGCGTCGGCGTACGCCCGGTTGGGCTCGTACTTCACGTTCGGCCCGCTGCGCATCAGGGCTTCCACTGCGGCGCTTCGGTCGCCCTGGTGTTGCGTGGCCGCAAGGGCCGCCACGTCGGTGTAGCTGAACAAGGGTACGTCCCCTCGAGCGGCTTCCGAGCCGGAGATAACAATCCGCGCGTTGGGGCCCAGCAGGTTGGCGCGGAGCAACCCAACCGTCAGTTGATGATGGCCGATTAGCGGGGCCTGAGCCGCCTCGATGCCTGCCGCAGTGAGCACGCGCTTCTTACCTGGGATCACCCCTGCATTTAGCAGTAGGAAATCGACCGGCCGACCTCGCTTGACGAGCTCGGCTAGCGCGGACTGAACGCTGGATGGCGTGTCCAGCTCCAGCTCCAGCGGCGTGAAGACCTGCATTTTGGTCTCAGCCTCGAGCTGAGCGGCCGTTTCCTGGACCCGAGCCAGGCTGCGTCCGGTGACGATGATCTCGCGCCAGCCCTCTCCGGCAAGAGCGCGGGCTGCCGCATAACCGAGTCCGGAGGTGGTGCCGGTGACGAGAGCGATCGAATGTTCCATGGGTGGCGCCGTGGTGAAGGGTGAAGGTCGTGCTGTTTTTCGTTTGAAACTATCCATGGTTGTCTACTGTGTTTATCTGTCTTGCAGCATTACATACGCTAGAGTACGATAACAACAGATGCAATGCAAGGAGTTTCGTACGCTATGGTAACTAATATTGCGAAGCGCCATCCAGGACGTCCAAAAGGCTTTATCCCCGACGAAGCACTCGACCGTGCCGTTGAGATGTTTTGGGAGCATGGGTATGAAGGAGTCGACGTGGATCGGATCGCGCGCGCCGTGAACGTCACCAAACCCGCGCTATACCGAGCCTTCGGAGACAAGCCCACCTTGCTGCTCAAGGCGGTCGAGCGCTATGCGCTGACGTATGTAGCTCCCAGAATGGCAGCATTTCAAGCGGAGCCGGACATCCACAAGGCCGTGACTGCCTTTTGCGAGGCTACCGTCAACACCGCTACTGGCGACGCTCGCGGCGGCTGCATGATGGCCGCCGCTGCGCTGGGACAGTCGGAGCGGGTAACGGAGATCCGTTCGTGTACCGCGAAGGGCCTCACCGCATCCGCTGATATTTTCGCGAAACGTTTCGAGCAGGAGATGAAGGCGGGGCGCCTGACTCGCACACCCTCTGCCAAGGTGCGAGGCCGTGCGCTCGTTGACTTGTTGCAGGGTTTGCAGCTTCGCGCCAAGGTTGGTATTGCGCGCGAGCAATTGCTGCAAGACGCCCGGAGCTATGTGCCCCTGATTCTAGGCAAGTAAATGTAACGCACTTCTCGGGGGATGCGTCTGGACGAGTGCCAGATCGCCAATGGGCTCACCGATACCAGATTAGTAATGACAAGTCGGCTTGTGTTGACCAATTGGTGCAAATTGAACGTGCCCGGAGTGGGCAGAGGCCAGGTTCCGCAAAGACGCTTCGAGGTACCGAGTCAGACTTTTCGGTCACCGAATCTCTTTGCACTGCGAGCCTTGAGCCGGGCCGCCTCTTCGTCCCGGTTCTTCGGAGGCGCAGTCGCCTCCAGGGAGTTCAGGAGGTTCGCCGAAATACTGGAAATTGCTTGAATCGCGGAGAAGAACGCTGCTTCGTTCGCTTTGGACGGCTTATTGAAGCCACTAATCTTTCTGACAAATTGGAGCGACGCAGCATGAACTTCATCCGGCGAGGTGGGGGGATCGAAGTTAAAAAGCATCTTTATGTTTCGACACATCTCTCTGAGACCTCCTTAGAGTAGGGTAACGCCATCTTCGGGATACTCAACGACGGCATCTCCCGCCGATCGTCAGATCATTCTCTGAGCACGCGCCATGCGATGCGCGCGGGCCACAAGCGCGGCGATCCGATCACCCTTGCGATCCGTCGAGGGATTCACGGGAACATAAATGAAGTTGCCCTCCCGCCGGCACAAGACATTGCTTGCGACCATGACACGCATCATCCAGATGGCAGCTCGAACATTCAGACAGCTAACACCTAACCAACCGTGGTACTCGCAGGCCGTCGCCTCAAGCCCCGTTTGAGAATGAATTTTCGCGGTGATCGTGTCGCGCAATTTCTCGAAGGCGGCCGTTCTTATGTTGCGAGCCGAGAATGGCGCTTGTATCAGCGGCGACTCAGACTCCATGACCTTGAAGAGATCTGCGATTGCGCGGTGCTGAGCGACGGACGTGTGACCCAGCCAGTAGTGACATGTCTTTGCGATCGAAGTGATGACGTTCTTGATCTCCTTTTCCAGTCGAAAGCGAGGGCCAGCAGGAAGGTGGAGAATCATACCGTCGACGTGGGCGGAGATATTCTCCATGTTGATGGCCCGGACCAGCCATCCCGCCATACTGGTGCTTGGACAATCCACATGAATCCAACCAGAAATGGACGAGGGCTCGGCAGCGAGTCCAGTGGCCATCTCGACACCGCGGCAGAGTTCGTCCACCACCTGGCGATAGTGCCCTCGGTCCAGATCAATGTCTGCTCTTGTCGCTGCTTCCAGCAACGTACCTCGATGTGGCGGTCCACCCGCCATCGCTAAATCACAAAACGATCCCCAGATTTTGTCCCATGCGACGCGGCCATCACGTCCAAACTTCAGGCCGGCAGATCCCATGGACACGGGCTGCACGTCTTCATACGAGTCCCGATACTCCTCCGGAAGGAGAGTCTTCAGCCTTGCTTCCAGAAGCTCGTAATCGTCACTCCTATCCGGCATCGGAGCTATCCCTTCCTTCGCTTGTAGACTAGCGCGTCAGATGATTCCAGTGCGCGGGGAAATCGGTAAACCGTTGCCGACTTTTCATTGGAAATCACAACCAGGCCGTCCTGATAAACAGTCTCCCGGCAGTTCCCTGACAGCTCTTCTGGACTTGACGTCAAAAGATCGCGCAATTTCCTGTTGCTTTCCAAAAGGAACCGTGCCATCCTTCCTGTAGGAAACCTAAAGGTTGGTCCCTCCATGAAGGAAAAACCCGACGTTTTGCAAGGAACGCTGGCGCTGATGGTCCTCAAGACACTCGATGTCCTGGGGCCGCAGCACGGCTGGGGAATCGCGCGGCGCATCGAGCAGATCAGCGGAGACCTTCTGGCTGTCAACCAGGGCACGCTCTATCCCCTGCTGCTGAAGCTGGAGCATGAAGGCTCGATTGCCTCCGAGTGGGGCACATCGGAAAACAACCGCCGCGCGCGCTTCTATCGACTTACCGTGGCCGGCCGCAGACAGCTCCAGGCAGAGACCCGCGATTGGGAACAAAACGCGGCCATCATCGCACGCTTTTTCAATGTCAAAGCGGAGGATCTCGTATGAAATTCCTGCGACGCTTCTTCATACGCCTGTCGAACTTCACCGCCGGAAGGCACGCCGACCAGCGCCTCCAGGAAGAGATGGCCGAGCATCTTGCCTTGCAGACGGAGGAGAATTTGCGTGCCGGCATGTCGCCCGCGGAGGCGCGGCGTCAGGCCGCCCTGAAGCTTGGCGCGGCCCAGGCCATTCGCGAGCACCACAACGCCGAGCAGGGTCTTCCGCTTGCTGAGAATTTTCTCTTCGATCTTCGCTACGCTTTTCGAATGCTGCGCCGGTCTCCCGGATTTTCCCTGATTGTCATCGCTACCATAGCCCTCGGCGTCGGAGCCACCACCGCCATCTACAGCGTCATCGACGCAACCCTGCTGCATCCTTTGCCCTTCCCCCACCCTGGCGAAATAGTGCACATTGAAGCCAATCTTCCCGGCGTGGGCGCGCACGACGTCGGCTTCTCCATCCCTGAGTTGAGAGACCTGCGGAACTCGGGAATCTTCCAAAATGTGTCCTTCTTCTTTTTCGGCTCCGAAAATGTTACCGGCAGCGCCCAGCCCACGCACATCGCAGGAGCGACGGTCTCAGCGAGCTACTTCGCGGTGCTTGGCGTGGATGCAGCGTTGGGCCGCACCTTCGATCCGCACGACGCCTCACCCGGCTCCAATGGCGAAGTCGTCATCAGCGATGGGCTGTGGAAGCGCGCATTTGGCGCCGACCCGCATATTCTCAGCAAAAGTCTGCGCCTTGATAACGATCTCTTTCATATTGTCGGCGTCATGCCCGCCAGCTTTCGCGACCAGGGCCGAACCAGCGAGCAGGTCGGTACCGAATTGTGGGCGTCGGACGGATTTTACGGCGACGACGCCTCGCCGCCGATGCGCGGCACGCGTACCGGCTACGAGACCATCGCGCGCCTTCAGCCCGGTCTCTCGCCTGAGGCCGCGCAGGCGCGCCTCGATGCCCTGGTTGCCTCGTTGAAGAAGCAATATCCGGCCGATTATCCGCCCCAGGCCGAATGGACTATCCACGTCACTCCCCTCGCCGAGACTCTTGTCGGCAACGTTCGCCAATCGCTCATTCTGCTGTTTGGCGCGGTGGGCCTGGTCCTGCTGATCAGCTGCGTCAACGTTGCCAATCTGCTGCTTGCTCGCGCCAGCGCGCGAGGACGCGAGATGGCGGTTCGCCAGGCATTGGGAGCCGCAAGGATGCGCCTTATTCGTCAGCTTCTCACCGAGAGCTTGTTGCTCTTCGTGCTTGGCGGCATCACCGGTTTCGCGGTCCTCTTCTGCGCCAGGAAATTCCTGCTGCAATTTGTTCCCGAAAGCCTGCCGCGCCTCAATGACATATCCATCAGCTGGGGCGTGCTGGCGTTTGCCATCGTCGTCTCCGTCGCCGCCGGAACCATCTTCGGGCTTGCTCCCGCGTGGCTCGTAAGCCGCCTCGATTTGAACACGACGCTCCGGCAGGAAGGCCGTGGAACCAACGGTTCCCGGAAGCGCTCGCGCCTGCGCCATGCGCTGGTGATTGGTGAATTAGCCCTCTCCCTGGTGTTGTTAGTCGCCGCCGGCCTTCTGCTGCGCAGCTTCTGGGACTTGTTCAAGGTGCAGCTCGGCTTCAATCCCAGCCGCATCACGGCAATCGAGACCACGCTGCCGAATCCCAACGATCCCAAAACCGACATCTACCACACGGCTACGCAGGAATCGGTGTTTCTACGGGAGGCTCTCCGTCGAATCCGGACGTTGCCGGGCGTGGAAGAAACCGCCGTCAGTGATCGGGCGGCTCTTCCCCTCGGCCATGCCCAGAACGATCTCAGGCCGGAGCCATTGATCCGCGAGGGCCAGGATGTGCAGAGCAGCCAGCCTCCGCTGATCGACAGATCGATCGTCTCACCGGAATATTTCCACGTGCTCGGCATGACTCTCTTGCGTGGACGCCTCTTCGTCGACCAGGACCTTGAAGCTACGCCCTTGGTCGCGGTCATCAACGAAGCCGCGGCCCGCACCTACTGGCGCCACCAGGACCCGGTCGGCAAGCGCGTCCGGTTGAGCGCCGGCCAGCCGGACTGGACCACCATCGTCGGCGTCATTGCCAACGCGCGTACGGAATCTCTCGCGGACGCCGGCACTCCGCAGATCTACCTCAGCCTCTACCAGCACCCCGCCAAGTTTCTTGCGTTCTACCTGCGAGGACAGGTCGATCCCGCCGCCATCCTCGCGCAGGTGCGCACACAAGTCCAGGCCGTCAATCCGGAGCTTCCCGTCTTCCGCGCGGAGACTTTGGACGACGTTCTCTCCTCTTCGCTTTCTGTGCGACGGTTCTCCATGGAAATGGTGGCGCTGTTTGCCGCAACAGCCCTGCTGCTCGCGGCCCTGGGAATCTATGGAACCATCTCCTTCCTGGTCCATGAGCAATCGCGCGAGATCGCTATTCGCCTCGCGCTGGGCGCGCAAAGGAGCAATATCCTCAGGATGGTTTTGCGCCAGGGCCTCAACCTGGCCGCCGTCGGCGCAGGGATAGGCCTGGTTGGCGCGTTTATTGTTTCTCATCTCATGGCCGGCCTGCTTTACGGTGTCTCGCCCTACGATCTCTCCACCTTCGCCGGCGTAACCGCAGTGCTCACCGCTGTCGCCATCGCCGCCAGTTACGTCCCGGCGCTGCGCGCCATGCGCCTTGATCCCATCACTACACTCAACTCCGGATGACCCTTGGTATTGCTCGAGACTTGTCCTTACAAGTTGTTGCCATCCCAATGACCTCCTTCGGGATGCTGATGAATTCACCCCACAGCGAGTTCCAGAGGATTAGAGCAGAATCCCTATTCGGTCCGCAGTGCCACCATCGGCTCCACGCCCGCTGCGCGGCGGGCTGGAATCACCGATGCCAGCAGCGCTGCCAGTGCGAGCAGCAGTATCGCTATCGCCAGCATGATCGGGTCCCATGGCTTTACGCCAAAGAGCTGATCCGACATCAGCTTGCCGGCCCCGATGGCTGCCGGAATGCCAAGTCCCAGTCCGATACCAATCTGCGAGAAAGCGCCGCGCAGCACCATCTTCACCACACTCCCGCGATCTGCCCCCAACGCCATCCGTATACCAATCTCGCCCGTCCGCTGTTCCACCATATACGCCATCACACCGTAGAGGCCCAGCGCTGCCAGTACCAGTCCGAGTACACCGAAGAGCGTCGTTAATGTCGCAATCATGTTTTCCTGCTGGAAGTCCGAGCTTACGACCTTGGTGTAGGAATCAACTCCGTAGAGCACGAGGGTGGGGTCGACATCCGCCAATGCCTTGCGCACGCGGTCTTCCATGCCCGGGGGATCGCCCGGCGCCCAGATCACGATGTTGTACAAGTAGTGCGACCAAAGTTCCCCGCTCATATAAGCCCGGTCGTCGTACTGCACGGTTTGCGCCTCTGGAAGCCAGAACATCGGCCCCACCGGATCTTTGTAGTCGGAAGTCATGTACCGCATGTCCTTCGTGACTCCAACGATCTCGAAAGTTTCCGCATACTTAATCTTGTCGATTCCGAAGTGCTGCCCGATCGGGTTTTGGCCTTTGAAGAATCGCTTCGCAAAGGCCTCGTTGATGACCGCTACCTTCCGCGTTGTCGCGGTATCGTCCTCCGAAATTGGACGGCCCAGGGCCATCGTTGCGCCCAAAGTCTCGAAGAACCCTGGCATCACTCGCACCCACCCCGCACTCGTATCTTCTTTCGCGCCGGGCTCCGGTCTGCCAGCCACTCGAATCCCATCATTCCAGCTATCGCCCGTCATCGGCGCGTAGAGAGCAGGCGCCACCATTCGCACACCAGGAATCTGGCGCAGACGGTCATCAATCTTCTGGAACATCGGCTCCAGTTGTTCCGGCTTGTAGTTGCCCAGCATGGGATTGATCGACGCGATGTACCGGCCCTGCGTCTCAAATCCGAAGTTCTGGTGCTCCAGATTGCGCAGGCTGCGGCCTAACAGTGCCGCCGCGGACAGCAACACGAGCGACATCGCTGTCTGCGCGATCACCAGTGACTTCTGCGCCCACGAACGTTGGCCGCTAACAGAACGATTTCCCCCGCGCAGCGCCTCCACCGGTTCGGCACGAGAGGTCATCAACGCCGGTGCAATTCCAAAGATGCTTCCTGTCAATACCGATACGCCCAACGCGAAGAGCAGCGCGAGCCACGACGGTGTCGCGTCAATCGGCACATAGTTATTCTGGCTCCCAACCTGGAAGGCCAGATACAGAATCAGCCTCGTCCCGGCATAGGCCACGCCAATACCGAAGGCTCCGCCAAGCAAGGCCAGCATCACCGATTCCACCAGCGCCTTGCGCACCAGCCGTTGCCGCGAAGCACCCAGCGCAACGCGTATCGAAGTCTGTCCACGATCCTTCAGCCCGCGCGCCAGCAGCAGATTCGCCAGATTCCCGCAGCCCACCAACAGAACACATCCTGCCGCCAGCAGCAGCAGCTTCAACCCATCCTGATACTGATCTTTCATCGCCGCGACCCCGGAGCCGCCAGGGATCAGATGCAGCGTCTGCTGCTGCCACAGTTGCTTCTCGCCGGGCTCCATGTCCGGCACGTGGCTGGCCAGCCAGTCGTGGAGCTCCACCTTCAACTTTGCTTCCAGTACCTTCGGATCGACCCCGGGGCGCACTCTTCCGAGGAGGTCCAGAAAGTTACGGCTTGGTCCCTTCAGTCGCGCGGTCGCTCCATCGATCAGAAGCTCCGAAGTCAGCGGCAGCCATAGATCCGGCATCCCTCCTCCGGACAGCTTCGCTCCATAGAATCCCGGAGCAGCCACGCCAATCACCGTAAACGGATGCCCATTGATCTGATAGATAGCGCCCACTACGGAGGGATCGGAACCATACTTCTCCTTCCAGACGTGGTAACTCATGACTGCCACAGGGGTTGCGCTCTCCTGGTCGTCCGCATCGGTCATCATGCGACCGATCCACGGCTGCACACCAAGGGTCCGGAAGAAATTCCCCGAGACATATTCTCCGTTGCGCGTATCCACCTGCGCCTGCGACCCCGCTTTGCGGACACCGAGAGGCGCATTGCCTGCCTGCAGTGCTGCCAGGTCCGTGAACTCCGGCGTTAGCGCACGAAAGTTCTTGTACGCCTCCCACGAGAACATCGAAAAATTCTGGTCGTCACCCTGCGTATAGCCGCCCCAGTTGCAGCAGCGAATCTTATCTCCGACCCGCCACAGCTCCTCCGGCTTCGACACCGGCAAAGACTTAAGCATCACCTGGTGCACAAGTGTAAAGATCGCCGTAGTTGCTCCGATTCCAAGCGCCAGCGTGAGTACCGCCGTCGCTGTGAACCCCGGTGCCTTCCATAGTTGCCGAAGCGCGTCGCGAAAATCCGCCTGCATGCGTATCTCCTGTAGCCTGTGTAACTCCTGGAGCTCTGCTATGCCTTACGAGAAAATCTGGCCGGTGGTTCCCCGGAAATACTTAATCTCTACTATGTTTCTGGAAGTGTAGTCGGCAAGCCCGAAGCTGGCGTGCAACAGGCGTCCTAGGTCTGGACCAGTAGGCCACGCAACAAGGTATCCACCATGATCTTTGCGAGAGCTTTAGGGGACGACTGAAATGCCGGACAGGTCAGGTTGAGGCTCACCACCCCATGCATGCTGGTCCAGACCATCTCCACGATCTCATGTGCACTGCCCGTCCCTGCAAAGCTGCCTTCACGCCTCAGGTCGTTGCCCAGATCAAGGAGAAGCTTATACGACTTGTTTGCAACACTCTCCGGGTCCTTTTTCGCGAACGCCGCTTTCGTGTACTCCGAGTCGCCCATGAAGATCAATCGATACGTCCCAGGATTTTCCAGGCCAAACGTAACATACGCGAGGGCCACGGCCCGCAGCCGCGTTGAGACATCCTTCGATCGGTTCGCAGCCGTCATCTTCGCCAGAAGTTTGCCAAAGCCCGCCTCACTGATCTCCTGCGCAATCTCTTCCCGGCTGCGAAAGTAGAGATAAATCGAAGCCGCGGAGTACTCGATGCGACTGGCTATCTTGCGCATGGAGAGCGCGGCAAAGCCCTCCTCGGTGATGATCTGCTGCGCTGCCCCCAGGATCTTCTGGCGGATGTCCTGCTTTTCGCGTTCCCGGCGTTCTTTAATTCCCATGCATTTTCCCCTTGACAGCTTCTCAGCTGAGTATATTATGAACAGTGTTCAGTGAACACTGTTCAGTAAATTATTGACAGTCACAAAAGGAGCAGTAACGTGGGAAAGACAGCATTGTTTGGAGCGGCAGGAGCCACAGGAAAGAGCATCGCGGACGCGCTTCGTGCGCAGGGGAAACCGTACCGCGTAGTAGGACGCAATCGGCAGGCTATGGAAAAGACCTTTGGCAGCGATCCCCTGGCGGAGATTGTGACCTGGAATCCGGACGACCCGGCTTCGGTCCGGCTGGCGTGCCGGGATGTTGAAACACTGATCTATCTGGTGGGCGTGCCTTATGACCATTTCGAACTCCATCCAGTACTGATGGAGAAGACACTCGACGGCGCTATCGCCGAAGGCGTGCAGAAGGTAGTGTTGATTGGCACTGTGTATCCCTATGGCAGCCCGCAAACATCGACAGTCACGGAATCTCATCCGCGAGATCCTCACACCTTCAAGGGAAAGATGCGCAAGGCTCAGGAAGAAGTACTCTTTAAAGCTCATGCCGAAGGAAAGATTCAGGGAACGATTCTGCGGCTGCCGGATTTCTACGGTCCCGGAGTAGAGGCGAGCTTGCTGCATCTCGTATTTCAGGCCGCGGCAAAGGGTGGAACGGCCGACATGGTTGGGCCGATCGATACGCCGCACGAATTTATCTATGTGCCGGATGTCGGCCCGGTAGTTCTGGCGCTGGCGGAAAAACCCGAAGCCTACGGGCGCTGGTGGAACTTCGCTGGCCCAGGAGCCACTACGCAACGCGAGATTGCAGACCAGGCCTTTGCGATGGCAGGCCGCAAGCCGAAGCTCCGCGTCATCGGCAAGACCATGCTGCGTCTGATCGGCCTCTTCAAGCCCGTCATGCGGGAACTGGTAGAGATGCATTACTTACAGACAATGCCCGTTCTGATGGATGACAGTGCGCTTCATCAGCTGCTCGGAGAGGTTCATAAGACCTCGTATGCAGACGGGGTGAGAGCCACCTTCGATGCGTATCGGGGGTGAGGGCCCAGTAGGTACCGGGGACTGGGCGACTTGTCCGCAATCACAAAGCGCTCGTTTGTCCTCTTTGCTCCACAGTTCAAACGTCAGATGCGGAGATGAGGATGCAGCGAAGCCGGAAATAGAGCAAGATAACGGGGCTGGCACAGGTACATAGTCAGCGCGAAGAAGAGGGTCGTCGCGAGGGACGCGAAACCGAACCTGAGGACATCGCCCCTCTGCTTTCTCGGCGTTGCGGCATAGGCCACGACGCTTCCAACAATCACAGCAAGGTTACCGAACCAACCTGGAACGGACAAGAACTGATCCGGTCTCGTCATGTGGCCTGTGTGTACTAACAGGTGGGTTTGTGCAAGTCCATTCTTCAGAAAAGTTGTCACGAAGACGTTCACATAATCCCAGAAAAGGGCGGCGCCAGTACCAATAAAGTAGCCCCACCTGCTTCCTCTCAGCATCAAGGCGATTGCTGCCAAATACATCCAGCTCTGAAGAAAGTGAAGCCAACGAATGTCGCGCTCCCAATAAGCCGAGATAAACAACACGCCGATAAAGACGATGGCTCCGCCGATGGCTAGTCCTGTCCCAGACTTCCTGAATTTATCCATATGGAGCGATACGCTCGACTGCTCAGCGAAGTTCCGTATAGCTACATCCGTTCTCGGAACGCGCTTCTCGGCGGTCATGCTTGCTCTGGGCCGATCCGCTCCAGTCGTCCGCTACCTATCGGCCTCAAATACGCTGCTTCGCCCATTTTCCCTGGCGAAAGAGGACGAGGCTGATGAGGACCATCAGGGACTGCGCAACAACGACGGAGACGAAGACACCGTTGACATGCATCCGGGTGTGCATTGCCAGCCACCAGGCCAGCGGGATCTCGACAATCCAAAAGCCGAAGAGATTGACGTAGGTCGGTGTGACTGTATCACCCGCTCCATTGAAGGCTTGTAGAAGCACCATGCCATAGGCGTATGCGATGTTTCCGCAGCTGAAGATGCGGAGAGAGTTAACCGCGGTCGGCACTACGGCGGGGTCTTGCGTGAAGAGTCCGATTATCCATGGGGCGAAGGCGATAAAGACAAGCCCCACGGAACCCAGGAAGACCATGTTCCATAAGCCGGTTCGCCATACGGCATTGCGCGCGCGGTCAGGATGTCCTGCTCCAAGGTTCTGCCCAACCAGGGTGGCAGCGGCGTTGCTCAATCCCCAGGAAGGCAGGATCGCGAAGATGATGATGCGAATGCTGATCGTATAGCTGGCCAGAGCAGAAGCTCCGAAGAGGCTGACGATACGGACGAGACCAATCCAGCTCGCCTGGCCGATCACGAACTGCAGGATGCCGGACAACGAGACTCCTAAGAGACGCAACAGAACCGTCCCATTCAATCGCATATGACGTGCGAGTATTTTGAGCCGCTCGGTTCCCTTGCCTAGTCGATAGAACTGGTAGAGAACACCGATGCCGCGTCCGCTGAAGGTCGCCAGCGCCGCGCCGGTTACGCCCATCTTCGGGAAAGGACCGAGGCCGAAGATGAGGCAAGGGTCAAGGATCAAGTTGAGGATGTTCGAGACCCACAGCAGACGCATGGCGATAGCAGCATCGCCAGCGCCGCGAAAGATAGCGTTGTTCAGGAAGAGCATGAGAACGACGCCGGAGCCGCCAAGCGCAATTCGTGCGTAGTTGGATCCGCCTGCGATGATGGCCGGCGATGCGCCCATAAGCCCCAGTAGCCGTGAGGAGAACAGAAAGAACGGAAGGCCGAGAGCCAGAGAAGCGATGAGCCCGAGAAATACAGCCTGGACCGCGGATATGGCTGCGCCGTCGGCATCCTTCTCGCCGATGCGGCGCGCGACCATGGCGGTGGTCGACATGCTAAGACCGATTCCGATGGCGAAGACCAGCGTGAGAACCGACTCCGTAAGGCCTACGGTGGCGATCGCATCGGAGCCGAGACGGCTTACCCAAAAGACATCGACCACCGCAAAGAGCGATTCCAGCACCATCTCCAGAACCATGGGGATGGCCAGCAGAAGGATCGATCGATTCAAGCTGCCGGTGGTGTAGTCCTGATGGCTGCCACGCAGAGCCTCTTTGACAGATTGCCAAAGGGTCGGCGGAGCTTCGGTCTTAGTCGTCGACTGCATCTGCATGCTGGTTTATAGCATTGCACTACTTTTGTCGGCAAACGAAGTTAGCCGCATCGTCTGTGCTCCCCGTGCCCTTATAAGCCGCCACCTGCGGATAGGGACACAGCGGTCTTGTCATCTTCGTGGTCGCCGTCTTTCCGGTCCCGTCAAACTTCGCTGCCACAATCTCTTTCGCAGGAGTGCCCTTCTCTACCCACTCCTCCAGCACAGGCAGAATTCCGGACCCTGGCCCCGACGCCTCCGGCAAACCAAGCTGTCCAAACGAAGCAGCTCCCGGTCCACCTACACAATGCTCCATTCCTGGAACCATATAGAGCTGTACAAAGCCGTCAGCCTTCTCCGCTCCCATCTGCTTCCGCACGCTCTTGTAGTACGCAATCGTGCTCCATGGTGAGATCGCGGGATCGTCCCAGCCGTGGTACAGAATCAGCTTGCCGCCATGCGCAGCAAATCCGCTCAGATCGGCATTGGTCGCATTCAGGTCTGCGGCCATCTTGTCGTTCGCTTGTTGCCATGCGTCGTCAACATTTGCCGCCAGCACATTCCACTTCGGGTCGTCATAGACCATATAGCGGAAGAAATTCTGCACATAGCCAAGCCCCGATCCGCTACCGGGACCATGTCCGATCACCCAATCCTTCCATCCCGGCCACTCGTCGCCCATCGCATAACCGCTCATGATCGACTCACCATGACTGTTCGTTCCACCTTGATAGAACTTCGCCAGCGATCGGACCTGCGGAGCGGTCAGGCAATCCAGCGAATCGCCGCTCTTGCACAGTAGTACCTTCGGGTCGAAGTGGCACTCGGCAGGATCGTTGATGAACCCATCCTTCACACCATCCTGCGCATCACAGGCAGCCAGTGTCGCGCGGGTAATTGCAGGCAGCTTCATGTTGGAGATGTATCCCGCAGGATCGCCCGCCGTCACCTGGGTTACGTCAACACCAGAGCTCAATAGACCTGTCCAGTTATTCGCAGGTGCACCGGCTAGAATCCCGTCATAGTCTTCAGGGAAACGTTGCGCCTCCATCAGCGCTTCTCTGCCACCATCCGAACAGCTATCGAAGTACGACTGCCTCGCAGATCGTCCATAGAAGGCAGCAATTACTTTCTTTGCGCGGTCTGTCGTCAGATGCAGAGCACGCCAGCCGAAGTCCTTTATCTTCTCCGGATGCTGATACGCCCAGCTCGCGTCTTCAGCGTCGCCCTCGTGCCCTGCATCCGTACCCGCGGTGGCAAAGCCGCGGCGCAGATTCGCCGCCAAGCCACCATATCCAATCGTGCCCGCGAAGCCGCCATTGCCGACGCCGAGAAATCGCTCGTTCCAGTTCGTCTCCGGCATCCATACTTCAAACTTGATCACCGAATCCGCAGTGGGTCGTATCTCGCCTGCTACCCGGCAGAACGCGGGCAGGCCGGTCAGTGACGTCTCCGGTGGTATAACCACACCGCCCGTCGTTACCCGGAGCGCCATCGTGATCGTAGTCTCCGGCAACTTGAGCGATTGCAGCGAAGCACAATCGGCAGCTCTTGCTGCAGGCATGGCAACGGTAAGGCAAGCAGTAGTTATAGCTGCAGAAAGCAGGGTACGCATCATGCGGCACAGTCTACCATCTGTTACAAACATCTCACTCAGTGAGACAGAGCGAATCGCGTCCGTCTTTACAGATTATGCGCACGGCTGTCCTCCGTGCTCCTCGCAAATATCGGGATGCCCTAACATCTTGCCGGTCCTGCAATCGAGCTTCCCCCCACTCCGGCGACCCCAGCTTGCCATCTCCAATCTCGTTGTAGGTTTCTAACTAATGATTGGTTCTGCCACAGCCTCGGCAATGCCATTGCGCCCTTGGATCTTTAGGCTCTCGGCGACTGCCTGTGAATCCTCGTTGGCGTCGATGTCAACAACTTTGCCCCAGCGCATGCGGATAATATGCACACCGTGATTCTCATACGCTGAGCCATCGGCGTTGGTCCCTGTCGATTCCCAGCGCATGATTACCACCGTGTTATGAGGCCATCCCTTGACCCAGACGTCCTTGACGGTGAGGTGCAGTGTAGGCGAGACGTGTCCCAACCTCTCGAACCAACGACGCAGCGCAGCGAGATCGTGCCGTGTTCCACCCATGCTATGAAGGCCGCCGAACCGGTGACGAATGTTGGGAGCGCAACCAGCGAGTATAGCTTCATACTCCTTTCGGTTCACTCGTTCAAAGTTTTGGCGGGCAATTTTCCTGACGATCGCGTGGTACATAGTTCCTCCGGTAAAGGCTGATTTGGACCGCGGTGCGCAGCGTCAACGGCTCATACAACAATTGATGTAAACGATGTTTACATAGATGCACAAAATTACAAAGAATTTGAGCCCACGATACCGTTCTACTGGTAAGGCTGATCCAGAAAACGGCGCAGGATTGGTTTGAGGTGTTGCAAGTCCGCCTCTTGATCCGCAGTCTCGGAGAGCGCGCCCTCTGAGCGCAGGGTTGCCAGCCCGTGGGCAAGAGCCCACGCGGAAACTGCGCGTTCCCGGGCGAGTTTCTCCGTCGCCTCCTTTTGCTGAGCCAAGCCAAGGATCACGTCGAAGGCGCGCGTTGCGGATAGCTGTACAGAGGGGTACTTCGATTTATCGATCCCAGAGTGGAACATCACGGAAAAGTAGTCTGCATGCTCAGCGGCAAAGCGAAGGTACGCTACACCCGCCTCCAGCATCTTCTGTGTGATCGTCCTGGCCCCATTTGCCGCCCGCCGTGTCTCCTCTTCAAGGATGGCGTTGCCGTCGCAGATGATCTCGGCAAGGAGTGCCTCCTTATCGTCGAAGTGCCGGTAGGGTGCGGCCACGGTCACTCCGGCACGCCGCGATGCTTCATTGAGAGAGAATCCCCTCGGCCCCTTCTCGCGCACGAGTTCAAGTGCAGCCTTTTTAAGGGCCGTCTTCAGGTCTCCGTGGTGATAGGAGCGAACCGGTCTACGCGGCGTCATGGCTTTCCTGAAAGGGGCATTGCGTACGAGTCGGTGACCGGGGGCAGCATGATGTATGCGATATTAACATGCGGCGTCACAGCTCTTCCGCAGAGAGTAAGCCGCAGGTGAGGATGCAGATCCTCACCCGCGGCGCTCTGGGGTACGGTTAGGCGGGTTCGACAGTGTTCATCGTGCTGACTTCCACCAGGACACCGCCGGGAGCGTCGTAGTAGAAGCCGTATGTTGGGGTCTGCCGCGCTGCAGCTTCGCAGGGTCTTCCTCAGTTGCAGGATTTTATTCATGGTCAGGGCCGGCGCGCAAGACAGCAGATGAGCCGACTGGCTGCACTCAGAGCATCGTCCCCTCTTGCGATCGTTACTTCCGCATGGCCTTGCGGTCAGGAGCATTCTTCTGATGCATCACGAGATAGGACACTTTGCCCTGGGCGTCCTTGAAGAATTCGATCTCAGTATCGTTATCCGGCAAGAAGAACTCCGACGGCGACTCCGGAGTCAGAGTCACTTTCGGCAGGCCTGTGGCCTGTCCTACCAGATTTCCATCTTCGAGCGTGAAGACGAGGCTCCTTTCAGGGTCAAGCTGATATGTTCCTACATAGTCGGCAATAATCTTCGAGTCGACCGAGACCGCCGTCCGTATAAATGGCTGAAAATCAGGCCAGCCATACTCGGCGGCGATGCTCCGCACAACTTCAGCTGCCAGCAAGGAACCGCCTTGCACATTCGTCATCACGACTGCGCCGTCGCCTCCCTCCTCATACGCGACGAAGATCGCTTCGAAACCTGCATCGTCGCCGCCGTGGGTGAAATACGGATGTGTCGTCGCGCCGCCGACCCTAACTCCAAGGCCCCAGGACCCCAAACTCGGAATCAGCATCTGCCGGGTGGTCTCTTTCGAGAGCACATGATTCGCCTCTCCATGAAGGGACCGCTGCACTTCAATGGCATAGCGAGCGAGGTCACTCGCGGTGGTCCATAGACCTGCCGCAGCCATCTCGGGATAAGTATGTGCGCCTCCTGGAACAGGCTTGCCATCAGCCTGGTAAGGGGTTGCGGCCAGAGGCTTGAGCTTCGCCGGCAATGGCTGTTCATAGGTGCTGTGCGTCATGCCGATGGGTGCGAGCACCATATCGTGCAGCAACTTCGGGAACGGTTGGTTCGAAGTGTCGATCATCATCTGCTGCATGATCGTGATTCCTCCGCCGGAGTAGCTCCACTTGGTTCCGGGTTCCGTCGCGATGCGGATTGCTGGAGTATTCGCAGGCTTCTCTCCATTCAATACCTGTACCAGCGTTGGGACGGGCGCGTCGCTTGCATACCCAGGGAAGCCGTGAACAGTAGTGCCTCCGGTATGTGTGAGCAGCTCTCGCAACGTTACCGGCTTGCCTTTGGCTTCGGGCGCATCAGGCAGCTTCCAGCTCCGCAGCTCCGTGTTGATGTTCGTATCCAACGAGAGCTTCCCTTCCTGCACCAACTTCAAGGCGGCCAGCGCAGCCACGGGCTTACTGATCGAACCAGCCTGGAACAACGTATCGGCAGTAACCGGCGCACCGCCGAGACTCACCACACCAAATCCCTGAGCCCACTCGATAGCGCCATGATGGATGACTGCAATACTTACGCCGGGCACATGTAACTGCTCCATGCGTTGCTGGAGACTATGCCCCGGATGCGGATCGCCTTTGACGATCACTGCAGGTAGCAGCCCTGCCTCGACGTGCTCGAGATGCTTTGCCGTTTCAGCAGAGGTGGTGGGAGTGTTCTGCGCGAAGCTCGCAGGAGCTGCCAGGCACAGGATCGTGAGCGTGAGCGTAACCGTTCGTCTAAGTCCAGAAGTCATACGCTTAGAAATCATCGAAATCACCCTTGGTTATACATTCGAATGTTAGTTTTCGGAGGGACGGCTGATGCTGTCGATGACCAGAACTTCGACCGGGCCTTTGGAGGGTTGGAGCTTAAGGCCGAGATGCTCCTGCACCGCAGAGAAGAAGGATTCGTTGGCGCCATCGGAGTCGGTCTGAGACCAATTCATCTCGCAGTCGTAGGCGCCTTCAAGGCCGGTCTTGTCGATCACAGGACGACCTTCGAGTTCGGGTTGGTGGCCAAGCGTTGCGACGATCAGCCAGAACGGCCAGCCC
>NZ_LMUH01000007.1:191998-277895 GCF_009766105.1 Granulicella sp. S156
GACGGGAGGGATCGTCGATGGCGGGCTTCGAGGTGGTGTCGCGCGGGCACTTGAGACCGCTCTTCGCGATCTCGAGGTTGTAGACGGGAAGGTCCCGCGTCTCAAAGTGGTACGTAAGGTGGAAGCGCTCGATGAGCATGGATTGCACCATCAGGCGCATCTGCTCCTCGCGATCGTCGCGGCTTAGCTGGCGAAAGCTGGCAACCTGCCCGTCATCGATCTTGCCCTGGATGTCGAAGTGGTCATTGGTAACCCATGAAGGTGCATTGATAAGCTCGTGTTCGTAGCCAAGGCCGAAGGCGTAGGAGAGAACATCCTTGATGGTGGTACGCTCGGCGCGATAACTGTCGGGGCTAACGCCGCCGTGCGAGAGCTCCTCGCTGGGATCGGTGGGGCGCACACTTGCGACAGCGAAACTGGGCATGGGAGACGCCGGATGCAGAAGCTGCGCGGAGGCCACGCTACACAGGAGGATACCGGGGAGAAGAAGTCTGCTCAGAGTCATGGCCGAAGGGCCTCCGCACAGATAAAGCTAGATGGACGAAGAGCAGCGTGCAAGCTGGGCAATCCAGAAAGTTGACTGCAACATGACCTCAACTGCCGTTGTCACGGGGCCCGGTAACAGTTGTGTGGCTCCGATCGGTCTAGACAGAATGAAGGGCCTCATCGTGCTGAGGCCCTTCATGCGTGCAGAACGACCTGAGGAGGAAGCTCCATTTGGCAGGAAGCGAAGAAGAGGAAGTCAGCACTTCCTCCATTCGCTTTCGCCCAATTAGAGAAGCTTTTTGACGGGTCCGGCGGAGATGCTTGCACCTTGCCCAGGATCTGGTAATGGGTTATGTCCGGCATCGTGAAGGACCCAGATCTGCTCTGAACGGCTTACAGGCATCCCGGTGACGATGATGTACTTTTGGCCCTCACTCTCAAAGGAGATACGATTTTCCTGGACCTTCGCCGGCACCGCGCCGGTAACCTCGGTTGCCGAGAGCAGGAAACGCCCCTCGCCGGGTACGAAGAGGAGAACACCCTCACCAGGCTGGTCGGTATCTGCGCTGAGGTGGGTCAGATCCCCTGCTACCTTACTGTTTTTTAACAGTAAGGGTGAGTTAAGCCTGATTTCATTTGGCCCTGGGTCAAGTAGCTGACTATCAGCAAACTTCACTGGAATGTGGTCAGACCAATCTCCGGTGAGCGCAAGTTTGAGTTCTCCCGTATTGGGCAGCGAAAGAGACTGTCCTGGCGTAAACCAGACCTGCGTCTCAGGCAAACTGGCTTCTACATCGGGACCCCAACTGGCTGGTCCCAGTGGTGAGACCTTCGCCCTGACCGATAGCAGCGCGCGGTTACCGTCTTTACGCAACGCCTTCAGGGCAAACATCAGGTTTGTTTTATCGATCTGTGTAAGTCCTCCGCAGCCATTGTGGTTGGGGTCAGACATCGATATGTCACAAGAGATGGTGTCGCCCTGTGCAGGTGTGAGCTTCAACAGCAGCACCGAGCCATCATCATGTGCGCGAACTTCGACTACCGCCAGCCGTGAGCCTAAAACAACAAGCAATAGGACCAGACAAGCGAACGCAATTCTTGGGATACGCATCATTTCCAACCCTTTCTTCCATAGCGTGATTCTGTCTTGCTTTGTTGTGAGCCATGTGCGATCCGGGACCGGTTCTGCGATCAGGACGCCGCCATAACTACGCAATGCGGCTCCCATCTGGGCATACTCCTTCAACAACTCCTGGCAATGCGCACAGCAGGCCGTGTGTTCTGCCGCTTCAAACGGCATCGTTTCTCCGTCATACAATGCCGATACATACTCCTGGACCTCATCGCACCTCATGCAAATCTCCTTTGGCTGCTCCGAGCCAGATCTCCCGCAATCCCTGCCGCGCCATGAATAATCTCGACCGCACTGTCCCTACCGGGATGTCGAAGATGACTGCAAGCTCGGCGTACGATTGGCCCTCGACTTCCCGCAACCAGAGCAACGTCCGTTGCTCTTCAGGAAGACGTCGCAAAGCGTCCGCGATCAGAGATTCACCCTCTGGATCGGAAGCCGCACACCTGTCGTCCGCCAACGGGGATTGGGGTTTACTCCGCCGCCACCACTCCGCAGCCCGATGCCGTCCTATGCCGAAGAGGTAGGCACGAACGGTTCCGCGTGCGGGATCGAACCCGTCCGGATGGCTCCAAAGATGCGTAAAGATCTCCTGTGTCAGGTCTTCAGCGGCTTCGGACGATCCGACCATCTGCCGCAGGAAGGCACGCAGCCTCGATGCGTTCTCGCGATACACCGCTGCGAAAGTGTCAGCTTCACGCGCCCACTCCTTCGCAGCCTTGGGTTCAAAGATCAATGTCCGTCTCCACCTTGATATTCGTGCCGAACGACCCAAAAGTTCATCGAGGAACGAAAGAAAATGATTCTCGCAGCAGTTGAGTCACTTCGCACAGAGGAAACTATGCCCCATCCGGCAAGGAGCTTCCCTAGGCCAGATGGCCCATTTTATAAGCGAAGATGTTCCTGATCGGCGTCCGTTGCCCTATGAAATCACCTCTAGCTGGGTCGGCATTGCTAGACACTTTTGTCGTCACGAAACTCCCTAATAACCAATAGTTCGGAAGTTAGAGTGAAACCCTCCTTCCGGGAATGAGCTGCCGAGAGTTCTTAGCGAATCTTCTGACGAAGCCGCTCATCCAAGATCGCAATGGGTTCCGTGCGCCATTTCGTTCACCAGCCAGGAGGCGACCTTCGCCGCTATGTGCGCGAGATTCTATGGGTCCGTTCGGAGCATTCCCGGGTACAGGTATTGCTGCCCGAGACTACACTCACCCTTGTGCTGCGGCAGTCTGGCTCGGCATCGTTGCACCAGGAGACTCTTCCCAACGCAGTCGTCTCCGGCTTGCAACAGCGAACCCGCAGAGTTGAGCACGCGCCGGGATCCTCGATCGTGATTGTTCGGTTCACTGAGGTCGGAGCTCCCGCCATACTGCACGACCGTGCGGACCTGCTCTACAACCGGACGCTGCCACTCGACAATCTCCTGCCATGCCAGGAGATCGACCGCATACAGAATGTGCTCGTCGATAACAGCGACATGCCACAACAGGTTCTTGCGATGGAACGCTTTCTCACTCGCCGGATTCAGGCATCGAATGAAATCTCTCCGCAGATTGAGGCGGCTGTACAGATGATCCGAAGCTCCAAGGGCCAGTCTTCCATTGCAGCGATTGCGCGTCATTCCGCTATGAGCCAAAGCGCCCTGGAAAGACACTTTCGCTCCGCAGTGGGCGCGACGCCGAAAAGCCTCTCGCGTTTAACCAGACTGCAGCATGTTTGCCGTCTATGGGATACCGGAAAGACCCTTACGGAGATCGCCTTTGAGGCCGGCTACAGCGATCAACCGCATATGGTGCACGACTTCCGGCTCTTCACGGATACCTCTCCTGAAGAGTTCTTTCGCAGTGCCGGCCCTCGCAATCTGCCGACTTTTTACAAGTAGCCTTTGCGTTGCGTTCGCTACCTTGGGGGCATGAGAGATCCCCTTCGCAGCATCCGCCTCTCCACTCCACGCAAACTCCCACGGCACCACTCGAGCAGGTTGTTCGTTTTCATGCTGCTCGTCTGCTTCGTTGTCCTTTGCCAGCCCATCCAGGCCAAGACCATCATTTCCCAAGACAAAAAGGAACAAGCCATGAAGCACTACATCCTGATCTTCCATTCCACACGCACGCTCAGTCCCGAAGAAGTAAAACAGCGTGGGGTTGATATTGCCGCCTGGGTCAAACAGGTCACGGAGATGGGAGTCGCGCTCGATCCGCGAGCTCTTGGGGAGACGCTGGCGAATTTCTCCGCGGACGGAAACCAGATTGTCTCCCGTGAAGGATCAAGCGATCCCACATTCCGCAACCTCGTCTTCTTCGACTCCCCAAGCAGTGAACAAGCCGTGACGATTGCGCGAATACATCCTGGTCTTCGTTATGGCGCCACTGTCGAGGTGCACGAGTGGACCTCTCCTCGGGGCCTCGCGGCCACTCGATAATCAGTATCTGACTTTCTAGAGGCAAGATGAGCTGAGTCACTCGCGCTGGAACCCCTGCCACAAAAGGCCAGAGATTCCAGCGCATGAGCTTTAGAACGTTAGTTTGAGAGCCAGTTGAATAAGGCGAGGATTGTTGACAGTGGAATTGACCGCGCCGAACGGAGACGTATTGGGTATTGAAGCACCGGCAGCTAATGCAGAACCAGCGCTAATATCGTTCACCGGCATACCGTACTGCGGATGGTTGAAGAGATTGAAGAACTCGGCGCGGAATTGCAAACCCATATCTCTACGAGGCAGCGCGAACTGCTTGATAAGGGAGAAGTCCGAGTTGACGAAATCTGGTCCTGAAACCGGAACTCGTGCAGCATTCCCCAGCTCGTCAAGTTTGGGAGAAGTAAAGCAGGCCTGGTTGAGCCACTGATGCTTGCTATGGTCCGCGCTATAGACATTGCAACCCGCAACCTCGTCAGGACGGTTCCAGTTGTTACTATTGCCGCCATTGTTGAAGTAGACGCCTGAGTTGTTCGAGCTGTCGATCAAGGGGACGGGGAATCCCGAAGAGATTCTTTCGATCAGCGTCACCTGGAAGCCGCCCAGAACAGTATTGGTCAAGGGACTCCAATTGGTGCCGGACTGCTTTCCGCGTCCGAAGGGCAGATCGTAAATAACGCTGGCCGTGAAGCTGTTATCGAGGTTGATCTGCGACAGGGACCAATCCAGGTTTTGCCAGTTGGGGAGCGGGAAGTAGGGGGCGCTCAGGACGGAACCCAGGCCATCGGTCAGCCCGTTGTCATAAGTGCGGGAGTAGGTATAAGCCACCAGAGCGTAGAGACCGTACTTCGGGGTCTTGGTCTCTGCCTTGATCTGAAGCGAGTCATAGTTGGTCTTGCCTACATCGCCTATCAGCAAAATAGCATTGCTCGTCTTGTAGGACGGGATGTAGGGCGCTCCGCTGGAAAGACAACCAAGCGTGTAGCCAGTTATGGTGCCGCATCCGGACGGACTGGATGTATTGAGATCGTTGCCGAGCACCAGGATGTGGGTACCGCGGGAACCGGCATAGCCGGCGGTCAGCACAAGGTTGCCGATCAACTGGCGCTCAACGTTGACGTTGAATTGCTGGACGCGGCCCAGCTTGAGGTTGGTGGGCTCATAGTTGAACGAACCCTGATAGTTGGAGACGGTGGGCGGTGTAGGAAGGAGCTGAAATCCGCTGGAGAGACTGATTCCAGAGGGGGTTTGGCTTCCTCCTGCCGCAGAGGCGCAGTAGGAAGTTGCAAAGGCGCAGCCAGCGCCCGTGAAGTTGTCAGATTCACCCAGGAAGGGCGGGTTCTGCCAAAGCCCCTGTGCACCCTGGCTCCAGGCAGAGTCGTGGTAGAGCGAGTAGCCCGCACGAAGCACCGTCTTCTCGCTGCCAAGAACCTTCCAAGCGGCGCCGATGCGCGGCTCGAGCGCCGTCCAATCCATGTTGATGCCAGCCGACGAGCTCACGCCATTCTGATTGGCGACGAGCAGTTGGCCTGTGGAGGGAATATAGTCGGCCATGCGCCCATGCTCTTCGGTGATCGGAGTGGTCATCTCCCAAGCCAGGCTGAGGTTGAGCGTGAGAGACGGAATGATCCTCCAATCGTCCGCGACGAAGGGGCGATACATCTTCCAACGACGGCCAGTGACGGCTCCATCGTATGTCTGATCATGAATGCCCCCGCCCGTGAGACCGAGCAGGAAGTCGGCCTCCGAATTGCCAGGGATGGTGACATTACCGCTGCTAACGCCGGTGAAGTTGCCGCCGTTGCCGATAAGCCAGAAGCCATCCTGGAAGGCCTCCGAGCCGATGTTCATCTGATTGGCGCGGAAATCGATGCCCATTCTCAGTTCATGCTTGTGCAGGATGAGATCGAACGAGTCTTTGAACGAGAAGATGTTCGTCCCACCCTGGAAGGGCGAGTAGCCGCGATCGCCGAGAGCCCAATAACCGCCGTTTGTGAACTCTGTTGAGACCAGACCGCAGCTATAGGCACCGGCAGCACAGGTGGAACCGCTGCCGCATCCCAGATTGGCGCCCGGAATGCCGCCGGGGACGATGGTGTTTGAGGCGCAGGTTCCAGTGCCTTGCGACTTGATGTAGTCGAAGATGCGGTTGTAGCCGAAGCTGACCTGGTTGAACATCGTGGACGAGAACACATGCGTCGCACCGAGAGCGACGTTGCGGGCGTGATTAGCGATGAACTGATTGCTGCCGAAGGCACCTGCTTCGGCAAAAGATCCCGTCGGCCCACCGCCCGGCACATAAGAGGCCGCCTGGTCGTAGCTGAAACGACCGAAGAGGTTGTCCTTGGGGGTGAGCGTATGGTCCAAACGGACGTCGAACTTGGTTTCGTTCAGGCTGCGTACAGGCTCGTTAACATAGTTGATGTTTTCACCGGCGTTGTTGGCATTCGGTGTGGGATACAGGTTGATCATTGCCTGCCCAATATTGTTGAACAGGCCGGCTGGAATCTTGCCACAGGGAACGCCCTGGCCCTGACTTCCATTGGCAGCAACCGGAAGAGGGGCCCCAGCGGTATTGCACTGGAAATAAACATTGGGGAAAATGTTCGGATTTGTGGATGCGCCTATCATGTTCGGGTTGATGATCCCAGGAACGGGGTTTGTTATCCCAGGAATGGTGACGGTTGCGGGGTTGCCAAAAGCATCGTTGGAGAAATCGCCGGAGCGCATAGCCAGCGAAGGCACCAGGCCTGTAAAGATGATGCCGTGGCGCTGATATTTTTGTTCGCCATCGACGAAGAAGAAGGTCTTGTCCTTGTGAATAGGACCGCCAACGGAACCGCCGAACTGGTTCAGGTTGAACTTCTCTGTGGAGGTGGCAAAGTAGCTCCTGGCATCGAGATCGGTATTGCGCACAAACTCGAAGAGCGACCCGTGAAAGTTGTTGGTACCGGACTTTGTGGTCACGAGCACGGTCGGGCCCGCCCGAGTACCGTATTCGGCGGAGTAGGTGTAAGTCAGTACCTTAAACTCCTGGATGTCGTCGATCGAGGAGTAGATGCCGATGCCGCCTGAGGTCAGTTCGTTATTGTCGACACCATCCAGAAGCCAGTCCGTGCTGTTGGGGCGGGAGCCGCCGACGGAGAGCGAGAGGGGACCGCGTGCCGCCACTTCGCTGTCAGCGCCAGAGGTGAAAAAGCTGTTGGGGTTCGTCTCGGACGTAGCCCCGGCGGTTAGTGTAGCGAGTTGAACGAAGTTGCGGCCATTCAAGGGGAGCTGCGACACCTCTTGCCCGGTGATGACCTGGCCAAGAGAGGGGTTGCCGGTCTCGACGGCGACTGCATCACCGGTGACAACCACCGTAGTGTTTACAGTAGCGGGCGCGAGAGAAAAATTGAGTTCGCGGGCTTCCTGAACCTGGAGAATCAGATCTTTGGAGGCAGCACTTTGAAAGCCCGCCGCATCGATGCGCACGGTGTAGGTTCCGGCAGAGAGCAGCGGAATCAGGTAGTGTCCGACACTGTCCGTCTTGCTGTCTCGAGTCAGGCCGGTTGCCTGCGCGACAACGGTGACAGTGGCTCCAGGGATGCTTGACCCCGATTTATCGAGAACATTGCCTGAGAAACTTCCGGCGGCTTGTCCGTGCATGGCCGCGGAGGTCATAAGCGCGAGAACGCAGAGGATCAGGGAAAGCAGTACTTTGTGGGATTTGGTACCGGCTGAGTGTTCCATCGATCCCGGACACTTAAAATCAAACATGATACGTTTCATAATCAAAACCCCTTTTCAGCAAATCGGCGAAGGTGGCTCTTGTATCGACTGCACTGTGCTGGACCCAGTTGGATAGATAGACTGTATGAATTGGCGGGTCGAAAGTCAACGCAAGTTTTGATCAACCCAGATACAACGGGATTTCGAGAGCTTCTGCCGTAAAGACCTCGCTGAACTGGCCGGTTGGACCGAATTCTGAATCGCTATCACTCCTGGGCGCATCTTTAAACTCTCGCTCGTAGCTGCAAATACTCCGCTGTGACAACGAACCGTAATCCTTCCGGCTCGTTGTCACAGCGGAGTATTTGTACGCTGCGTTCCTATAGTTGACGACACTTCCGAGGCTAATCGAAAGGATTACGCGATTGGGAGGTATACCTTGGCCGTAGCAGTATATCCAGCGGACGTACTGCCCGAGAGAGTCATCAGAGTTGTACCGTCCTCCTCCCCCGTATAGACGTGATCCGAAGCGTTCGTTGTTGGGTTGGTCCCTTCACTCGAGTACGGGCTGACGGACGTAGCCAACGTATCAATCAGCGTCTGGTCGAAGAAGAATTGCATCGTGTTCGTTCCACCCGTGCTGGAAGAGTCATACGTAGAACGGAGCCGGAGATGGATGTGAGTAGTCCGGCCTGCATACCAACCGGGAATGATCGTGACGAACTGCACCATGCCATTCAAGTCGGTCAACTGATATCCACGCAGCCAACTCTCGCTGCTGGTCGATTCAACGCTTTCGGCAGAATAGATACCACTCGCATTGCAGTGCCAGATGTCTACCTGAACCCCCTGCATCGCAGCGCAGCTGTTCTTGGTGTCGTACACATAGAGCGTCACAGTGAAGGCCACGCCTGTCTGTGTGTCGGTGCCATCCAGATTCGAAAGAATGTTGCTGCGGTTATAGCCTGTGGCGCTGTCGTCCACGAAGTAAGGTCCTTCTTCGCCTTCCAGCGTTTCACTGCATGCGGTGGTTGAGCCGGTCACGGTCACAGTAACTGCGCTCGATGTACTTCCGGCGTAGGTACTACTTCCCCCATACACCGCCGTCAGCGATTCGGTGCCAGCGCTGCTGAAGCTCACAGAGAGGCTGGCCGTTCCCGAACTTAAGGTGGCACTGCCCAGTGATGTCGTACCGTTATAGAAGGTTACCGTTCCAGTTGCGGCAGAGGGCGAGACAGTCGCAACGAGAGTAATGCTGGTTCCCGTGGTCGTAGAGGTTGCAGATGGCGTGAGAGTAGTCGTAGTCGCTGTTGTTCCAGTTGAGCTGGTTGAAGTAGTTCCTGATTTGTTCACACAACCCACAGCGGCAGCAATCGCACTCATGCCCAGCATGCGTACTGCGGCACGCCGATCGAGCGGTGGAAACCAATCGTGAGGATCGAACTCGTCATCACGATCTACGATTAACTTAAAGAAATGTTTCCCTTCACTCACCCCGTGCACCCCCTCAGCTTCACTTACTCAGGCAAGTAGACGCGCACGATTTTTTTTGAGGTTACAGAGCAGCTAGTCTCATTTCTGATGAGTGTAAGTCTCTGTCCACACTGCGCACGCAAGGGATCTCATGATCACGAAGCGAACGTAGCAAGCTGCTTGGAATGGCGGTAACGGGTCCTTTCCGGACCTACCTAAAATCTGTCATCTCGACCAGAGCATGGTGGTTCTATCGTCATGACACGGTATGGGTGGGATCGAAAGAGGCATGTCGCACTATTCGTGAAATGCCCTAGTTCGTTCCAACTTCAATTCCGTTGATCTGCGGATTATCCGCAGCGCCCACTACGAACTGAATCGTGATGGTTCCTGTGCTGTCCGCAGTCACTGCGAACGACTGCACCGCAGCGATGAACTCACCATTAGCCGACGCGAAGATGTCGTAGTTCGTCAGCACCTGATTGCCATTGATGAGAACGTTGAACTGCCGTTGCCCTGGCGCTGTCCAGTAGGTCTCGGCGAAGTGCAGGTCCACAATGTACTTCCCTCCTGGAGTGAACCCAGGAATCGTGTACGTCATCGGACCATAGCGATTCGTCTGATAGACCGCCTCGGGCGCAGGATTGGGAATCTTCGAGGTGTTGACCGAGGCGCTGGTGCTTGTCGCTGTGCCGCCAGAGAAATCTTCATCGGCAACCCAGGCACCTGCTGCAGCGCCACCGGCGTTGATATCCAGAACGTCCGAGGCAATTGCGCCACCTGCAGTTGGAGTCGTGATGCTGGCCTCATTCGTAGCTGCCGAAAGACCTGCATTGTTCAGGGCCGCGACGGCGTAGTAGTAGGTTGTCGCCGGGTTCGCACTCGTATCCGAGTAGGTCGTGCCCGTTATTCCTGAGACCAGCTCAGTGGCAGCCGTAGTGGCAAATCCAGCCTGCTGGCTGCGGAACACGCTGTAGGTAACTCCCGGAGTCGCACTTGCGGTCCACGCCAGGTTGACCTGGTTCGTCGACACTTCGGTTGCGGTCAGCTTCTTCGGAGCGCCAGGAATCGCCGGGCAGTTCGTCGTGCACGCAAGTCCGATCTCGATGCCGTTGATCTGCGGATTATCCGCCGCCCCCACGGTGAACTGGATCGTAATAGTGCCAGTGGAGTCGGCAATCGCAGACAACGACTGGACGACCGCGGCGTCGATCTTGCCGGCGTACGCGATGATATCGAAGTTCTTGAGCACTTCCTTGCCGTTGATGAGCACGTTGAATTCGCGCTGCCCCGGCGAGGTCCAGTAGCTCTCTGCAAAGTGCAGGTCCACGATGTACTTCCCATTCGGCGTGAGACCCGGAATCGTATACGTCATTGGACCGTAACGATTGCTCTGATACACAGCCTGTGGCGCTGGGTTCGGGACGAGCGAGGTGTTGATCGCTGCTCCGGTGCTGGTCGCTGTGCCGCCGGTAAAGTCTTCGTCCGCAACCCAGCTTCCTGTGGCGTTGCCGCCGGCGTTGATGTCGATAACGTCCTGGCTGACGGGTCCTCCGGTGCCCGGTATCGTGGCGTTCGCCTCGTTGGAGACGCCCGACGCGGCACTATCGTTCACCGCCTCGACCACGTAGTAATAAGTTGTTCCAGGATTCACCTCGTTATCCGAGTACGACGTTCCAATCACGCCCGAGTACACCAGATCGCTGGGCGAAGGCGCGAAGCCCGAAGCCATACTGCGGAAGACACTGTAACGAACACCCGGGCTGAAGCTCGGTCTCCAGGACAGATTGATCTGATTGGAAGATTCCACGACCGCCTTCAGATCAGTGGGCGCTGCGGGAGCCTCCGGGCAACCGTAGACGCACGGCGCGCCTTGATAGAACGGCAGAAAGCTCGTCTGGATTCCACTCTCGACCGGTCCACCGGCATCGTCCACCACATGCGTGATGGAGCCGCTTCCGCTCAGGAAGACGGAGACGGCATGCGTCACCGAAACGCCGGGCGTGTTCGGGACTGAGATCGCGCTGTCTTCGACGATGGGAACTCCCTGGTCGAAGTACGAGTAAACGCCCATGCCATAGGCTGCATGATTTGTGACCTGCGGGGCCACAACGTACGAGGGATAACCATTGGCGCTGCCATCCATCCATGCGCTCTGACTAGGCGGATCATAAGGCAGCTCGCTCTGATAGAAGATCGTCTCGCCGCGTTCACCGTTCCACTGAACCTGGGTCTGCTCGTAGTGTTCTACTGCAAGGCCCAACGCGGTGACGTTGTCGCCGTTGACGATCAGGCCGTGCTCGGCCACGTTGTCGGTCCAGCCAACTCCGTTTCCGTGGTCCGCGCGCCAGGCCCAGATGTTGTCCAGGATGACATCGTTGCTATCGATCTGGAGGGTGGTGGTCGCAGTACCGGGAGTGCCTCCACCGATGCGGAAGAAGACGTCGTTGAGCGATGTTGGATTCCCATGGTGAGAGAGTCTCCAGCCGTTCTGATTGCCAAACCAGTTATGCGAGCCACCAATCTGCACGAGCACAGGCGAGTTCACTGGGCCTGCATCAATCAACAGACCCGCAAGCTGTACACCATCGACATCCTCAACCGTGATGGCGGAAGTTCCCGTCTGCGGAACCAGCGTGGCGTAGCCCAGACCAAGCACGATCGTGTTTGGCCGGATGACGTTGATCGATCCTTTGAGTGGATAGATGCCGGGCGTCAGGATCAGATTCTTGCCCTCTGCCAACGCGATGTTGATCTGCGCAACCGGAGTGGAAGGCTGCGCGATGAAGAAGTCATCGATCGAGAGTGAGTATCCATGACCAAGCCCGTGTGACCACGTAATGCCGGACGAGCCTTCCTGCACCGTCGGCACGAAGACCTTGAATCTGTTCTGCTTGTCCACGTAGAGGAACGGCTTCTCACGACTTACCGGAGTCGTTGGCAGAACCGTGAACGCATTGCTCGGGTAGTTCGAAAACGGCGCACCCTCCACACCCGCAAAGACCTGGTTCCAGACACTGCCGCTCCAGCTCCCAATCTTGCTATTGCGAGTGAACCACTGCTGCTGCGAGCAGGAGTTGAGCGTGCCAGTAACGACGGTATCCGAGATGAAGCCGCCGCTTGAATAGTTGCAGGCAGCGTTGGTCAACTCCAGTGCGCCATTGACCTGCATACGCCGGAAGGAAATGCCCTGCGAGACGCCCCACTGCAGCGTTGACGGCGAGTTCTCTGTCATGTTCTCAATCGAACGCCAGAAGATGGTGGTCAGCGCTCCATACTGGTCCACCTCATTCTGTTCGATGTATCCGTTGATGTTTACATCGTTCGGCGACTCTCCCAGACCGGCGACGGACTCGTAGTAGCCCACCTGTGCCTGGACATCGTAGGTTCCTGGCATGAACAGCACCGCATGACGGTTGGTACTGAACTGGGCCTCTTGCGACAGCGAAGCCAGCTTGGCCTGAATCGTCGCGCTCGACATGCTGGGATCGACGATATAGACGTTCGGCCCAAAGTCCGGCGTCGTCTGCGACCGGGCTTGGTTCACCGCAGGAACAAACAACCCGAGAAGAAGCGCTGAGGTGTAACTCCAACGCTTTCCAAGCTTGAAGTTCGTCACGTTTACAAAGGAAGAGCGAGAAGCCTTGCGAGGAGTGTGCGTGCGATCCAGGTCTGCCATGAGAGTCCCCAGTGAATCGAATCGTGTGACTTGTTTGCCATCGTTTGCGATTCCTCAAGAGGGCCTGACAGTCTTCAGACCAGAGCTTCTGATCGTGAACTTTCGGCATCATGCGGGAGATCGGGAAAACGACGTACACAAGATCGCACGATCACGCTTTGGCTGTCCAGTACGATCCATTTAGAAGAGATAAACGATAATCTCGAGGCCAAATAGCGTCTGACTGGTCGGTGTATTTGTCTTCGTTGTTGCTTCTGAGATAGGCCCAGGCTGAAGCCTGGGCATTATGAACATAATCTGAACGGGCCTCAGCCCCTGGGACATGCTTTCTTTTCCTGCGGCATATGTGCCTAGTGAAGAGAAAACATGTCCCAGGGGCTGAAGCCCGTTCTGTGGCTGCCCTTTTATGTCCGGACTAAAAGTCCGGACCTATCTCAGAAGCAACGGCAGATATCCCACGTCTCTGGAAGTCGCAGCTATAAAAACTATAGTCGCGATGGTTGTGACGGCGTTTGTGCGTCGAGAGCGCGCAGCCTGGCTGGCAGGAAGGGATGAATAAGCAACTGATAGGCCAGGCCACCCACAACGCCGCCAATCAGTGGAGCGACGATGGGGATCCACCAGTAATTGTCTGGCGAAGGAAGTGCTGAAGATCCCCATCCGGTAAAGAAGCAGAACAGCCGAGGGCCGAAGTCGCGGGCGGGATTGATGGCCCACGCTTCGAGGTATCCCATGGAGGCGCCGATGACAGCGACGATGAGACCGATGATGACGGCGCCAAAGTTCGCGCCGGGAGCTTGCTCGTTGTACTGCTCGGTAACGGCAAAGATGCCGAAGATGAGGAAGGCCGTAAGAATGATCTGATCGCTAAACGCGTGCATGGGTGTGATGGCAAGACCCGGATGCGTGAAGAAGACACCGGCAGCGCCGCCGCCAGCGCGCGTGAGGTGATTGATGTCATTGAAGTGATCGATGACCGGGGAGTAGAGAAGATAGACGACGCCTGCGCCGAAAAATCCTCCGACGGTCTGCGCGATGCAATAGGGCACAACCTTCTTCCAGGAGAACTTGCGGTAGATGGCCAGTGCCAGAGTCACCGCAGGGTTGGCGTGGCATCCGCTGACGGACGCCGTGGTGTAGATGGCGATAGTAACCGCCAACCCCCACGCGATACAGACGCCCCAATATGCCTGCTGATACGGGCTCGGGGCGTAGAGGGTATACATCGCAGCGACCGAATCGCCAAACGCAATAATGATGAATACCGCGACGGCCTCGGATACCAGCTCGCCTATCGACACAAAGAGTGGTAATTTCATAAAGCGGTCCTCACTGAAGAGCACGATTCTATGCAACGGGAGAAGAAAGACGCAACCAGCCTCAAAAGGTGACCTTTGTTCTGAAGCCAATGACGAAGACATCAGGGCGTGTCGCGTCTCCCTGAGGTTTGACGAACCACTGCATAACCGGCTGGAAGACCAGCCAGGGCGTGACGTTCGCGAGGTAATTGACTTCGACCAGGTTCTCCGCGCCGAGGTTCTTGCCGGTCTTGGCAAGCATCATCTCCCGGTAGTGGCTTCCGTTCGTAGTCCGAACGTAGCCGAGCCCGATCATATCCTTACTCCAGCGTCCTCCGGCAGGGCCGATCCAACGGGCGCCCGCCGCGATCTGGTCGCTATATTGCGTTACATTGCCCGGCGCGTAGTCCTGCGAATAGGTGAGGTCGAGACCGCGGTTCTTGTCAGGACCGGTGTTGCTGAGGCGGTAGACGGCCTGGTCGATCTGTCCGTAGATCACGTAGTTGCCGGAGACCGTGGCATTGGTAAGGAGATCGGTGAAGTTGTGCGGATCGTAACCGGCGCCGAACCGATAGATGCCGGGATGGTTACCGGTCTCGCTGTCGGTAATAAAAGGCTCAGCTCCCATGGTGTTGGTCGCATTGGCAGGCTTGGGAGGATCGACCATGTAGCCGGTCTCACCGGCGAATACTGGGCCGCCCAGATGAAAGCTGAAGCCGCTGGGATCCTGCACATAGGGGTTGCGCTCTTCGGAGAGAACCATCGCTTTCACGTAGAAGTGATCTGTGGGCAGTACCTTTACCTCAAGCGCGGGCACGCCTGCCGGGTTGAACGAGAGATACGCCGCTGAATTGAGATTGGTGTGCGCATACCCGAGCGCAAGGTTGATAAACGAAGCGCCGTACTCCGCGTCGCCATAGGTGTCATAGGCGGCAATCTGGCCGGTGCGAATCGCGAGCTTGTGGTCGAAGAGGTATTGCTGGAGGTAATAGGAGTCGAGACGAAGAGTATGAGCACTGGGCAGGTCGGAGGAGGTGACCGCAGTGTTCGTGTACTGGGAAGTTATGTTGGTGCCGTACTGCCATAGGCCGGTGGCGTGGAAGGTGAGCCCTTTGTCCGGTGTGAATTTACTGAAGTCCACGTCCATGCTGGCTCGAATGCGCCCCCACACACCGAAGTCCTCCGGAGCTCCATAGGGATCATCGAGAGCATCGGCGATGTAATAGAGATCGAAGGTGAGTCCTTTAGCCTCAAGCTTGCTACGAACGCCGCCCTCATCCCCTAACAGGTACTTTCGCTTCCAGAGGTTTCCGGATTCCTGAGTAGCCGGAGAGGCATCCAGTTTGACCGGAGGATTTGCGGGATTGGAGGAGGTCTGCGAGTTGCTTTGCGTCTGCCCTGAATCCTGTTCCGCAACCGTGCTGGTATCTGTTTGAGCCAGGGCAGCCTGACTGGCCAGCAGACAGACAAGCAAGAACGGAAGTAAGGCTGGAAATATTACGGAATGAACGCGATCGATGGTCTTGAGTGGACTCACAGCATGGCCCCTGCTACACCACGCCGAAAGATGCTCTGCAAGAGATGCTAGAGCTCGGGCAGATGGCATAGAATTGCTAGTCTGCTGCGACATGCATGCAGATACCTCAATGGATGCAGCCTATCCCCAAAAGGAAGCATCACTATTGCGTTGGCCATCGTCACATGGATAACCAGACGCTCCGATAGAGCATCTGGATAACTTGTAAGTAGGCAATGGAAGGCGATCATGAAATATGTTCTCGCTCTAGACCAAGGCACGACAAGCTCCAGGGCAATTCTCTTCGGGCATGATGGCGGTATCGTCGGGGTAGCGCAACATGAATTCGAGCAGCACTATCCGGATGTAGGCTGGGTTGAGCACGATCCCTATGACATTCTGACCTCGCAGTTAACCTCCGCGGTTGAGGTCCTCGGAAAAGCGCAGGTCAGGCCGCGCGATGTCGTCGCGCTTGGCATCACCAACCAGCGCGAAACCACCATCGTCTGGGACCGCGAGTCGGGAAAGCCGATCCACAACGCTATCGTCTGGCAAGACCGACGCGGTGCGCCTCTCTGCAAGAAGCTTGCCGATGACGGCGCGGAAGATACGATCCGCCAGAAGACCGGGCTGCTGATCGATCCTTACTTCTCGGCCACCAAGATCGCGTGGATTCTGGACAACGTGAAGGGAGCCCGCGCGCAGGCAGAAAAGGGCAAGCTCGCCTTCGGCACCGTCGACTCGTGGCTGGTCTGGAATCTCACCAGCGGCAAGCGGCACATCACCGACCGCACCAACGCCAGCCGGACCATGCTGTACAACATCGTTGAAGATCGCTGGGATCAGGACCTGCTGAAGCTGCTCAAGATACCCGAGAGCATGATGCCGGAGGTTTGCTGGTCCAGTGAGACGGTGGGGCATGTGACCACCTCACTAGGACTCGGCGATGTCGAGATCGCAGGTATCGCAGGCGATCAACAATCCGCGCTCTTCGGTCAACTCTGCGTCGCCCCTGGAGATGCGAAGAACACCTACGGCACGGGTTGTTTCCTGCTGCAAAACATCGGCAACAAATTCACACTCTCCGATCATCGGCTTATCACTACGCTGACCTGCAGTCTTACGAAGAAGCTCGAGTACGCGCTGGAAGGCAGCATCTTTGTCGGCGGTGCGGTGGTGCAATGGCTGCGCGACAATATGCATTTCTTCCCGACATCGTCCGATGTAGAACATGTCGCGGCCTCGGTCAAGGACTCTGGCAGCGTCGTCTTCGTACCGGCCTTCACCGGCCTCGGTGCACCGCATTGGGACCCCTATGCCAGCGGCCTCATCATTGGCCTTCAGCGCAGTACAGAGATCGGCCACATCTCGCGCGCTGCGCTGGAAAGCATCGCCTTCCAGGTCACCGATGTTATCCAGGCTATGAATAAAGATACCAAGCAGCCATTCCGCGAGTTGCGTGTGGATGGCGGCGCCGCCGCCAACGATCTGCTGATGCAGTTCCAGGCTGACCTCCTGCAACTCCCCGTGCGACGTCCTGCAGTCCTTGAAACCACGGCTCTTGGCGCGGCGTATCTCGCCGGTCTCGCCGTGAACTTCTGGAGCAGCCCCGAAGAGATCGCAAAACTCCGTGGGGCCGACACTGTCTTCGAGCCCAAGGCCGACAAAAAAGAGATGGACGCTCGGCAAGCAAAGTGGCAGGACGCTGTGAAGCGCGCCGGCGGCTGGAATAAAGGATAAGAAAAGATATGAACCGCGAACAGATGCTCGCACGCATTCACGAAAAACAGGGTCCCTGGGACGTCATCGTCATCGGTGGCGGTGCTACCGGGGCAGGCGTAGCTGTCGACGCTGCAACGCGCGGCTTTTCCGTCTTATTGCTGGAACGCGAAGACTTTGCCAAGGGTACCTCCAGCCGCAGCACCAAGCTGGTGCATGGCGGTGTTCGTTACCTGGAACAAGGCAATGTCTCGCTGGTGATGGAGGCGCTCAAGGAGCGCGGCATCCTTCGCCAGAATGCTCCGCACCTGGTTCACGACCTGCGCTTCGTCGTCCCCAACTACTCCTGGTGGGAGGCGCCGTTCTACGGTATCGGGCTCAAGATCTACGACGTGCTCGCCGGCAAATATGGCTTTGGCAAGTCGAAGGTTCTGTCCCGCGAGGAGACGCTCGAACAGCTGCCCACGCTGAAGCCGGAAGAACTGCGTGGCGGCGTCATCTATCACGATGGCCAGTTCGACGATTCGCGTCTGCTGATTCATCTTATGCAGACGGCCGTCGATCACGGTGCTACCGTGCTCAACTATGCTCCAGCCGTTGAACTCCTCAAAGACGATGAGGGTTTCATCAACGGCGTCGTTGCCGTCGACAGCGAAACAGGCGAGCGGCTTCCGCTCAAGGCCAGCGTCGTCGTCAACGCCACCGGAATCTTCACCGATGAGATTCGGCATCTGGATGACGCCAACGCCAGCACGATGGTCGCGCCTAGCCAGGGTATTCACCTGGTGCTCGATCGCTCCTTCCTGCGCGGAGACACCGCCGTCATGGTGCCACATACCAGCGACGGCCGCGTACTCTTCGCTATCCCGTGGCACGAACACACCGTTATCGGCACCACCGATACTCCCATCGAACAGCCTTCCTACGAACCGCTTCCCTACGAAGAAGAGATCGCCTTCATCCTCGAGACCGCAAGTGAGTACCTCAGTCACCCGCCTACACGAGCGGATGTTCTGAGTGTCTACGTTGGTATACGACCGCTGGTAAAGGCTGCGCACGCAGAGGCAGGAAAGACGTCTTCCCTCTCGCGCGACCATACGATTCACATCGATCAGTCGGGTCTGTTGACCATCGTCGGCGGCAAGTGGACGACCTATCGGCATATGGCGGAAGACACCATGAACCATGCCATCACGATCGGCAAACTGGAAGATCGTCCCTGCGTGACGCACGACCTCCACATCCACGGATACCTTGAGAATGTCGATCCCCATGGAGACCTCTGGGTCTACGGTTCGGACGCGGAGAAGATCAAGGCTCTGGCTGCAGCGTCCCCAGAGCTGGCCAAGCAACTGCATCCCGATCTGCCCTATATCGCAGCGGAGGTAGTCTGGGCCGCTCGTGAAGAGATGGCTCGCAGCATCGAAGATGTACTGGCACGCCGCACCCGCGCGCTCTTTCTCAACGCGCACGCTGCGATCCAGATGGCTCCCGAAGCAGGACGGCTCCTGGGTCGTGAGTTGGGTAAGGATCAGGCCTGGGTGACAGCACAGATCGCAGCATTCAATGAACTAGCTAGACAGTACACACTGGAGAAGATCGCTCCCGGGAGTCCTCCGGACTTGAAAAACGAATAAGAGAAGATCCAGGTGCTCTGCAGATTCAGTCATTCGTACAATAGACGAATGACTGAACCTACATCGACTCCTCTACTTGGCAAAACGGCTCTTGTGACGGGAGCTTCACGCGGGATTGGAGCGAGTGTTGCTCGCCAACTGGCTCAGATTGGCGCGGATGTTGCCATTAACTACCGCAGCAAAGGCCCCAGAGCGGAAGACGTAGCAGGCGAAGTCGAAGCTCTGGGACGGCGTTCCCTGCTGTTGCAGGCAGACATCACGGACCCGAAAGATATTGCATCGACGTTCGACCAGATAAAGACGGCGTGGACTCAACTCGATATATTGGTGCTCAATGCGAGCGGTGGCCTTGAAAAAGATAAGGCCGCCGATTATGCGATGACTCTGAACCTCGATGCTCAGATCAACCTCGTCAACGGCGCCCTGCCCCTTATGGGACGTGGGGGCAGGATCGTCTTTGTCACAAGCCACCTGGCACACTTTTCAGAGACAAAGCCGGTCTATGACTACTATGCCCCTGTCGCGAAGAGTAAGAAGGCTGGAGAAGATGCCATTCGCGGCATGATGCCAAAGTTTGCTGCGCTTGGGATTCGACTCGTTGTCGTCAGTGGCGATTTGATTGAGGGGACGATTACTCCCAAGCTCTTGCAACGACAGAGTCCAGGCCTTATCGAGGCGCGCCGGATAGAGGCAGGTTCTCTGCCGGATATAGAAGAGTTTGCCGCCGCAATCGTCGATGCCGCCAGCTCGGAACATGAGAGCGGAGCCACGCTCTATGTCGGAAGCACCGAATAGTGGCTGTCTTCCCAGGTGTTGGGAAGTGACGTAAAACTGAATTTTCCAGCTAGCCAAAAGGCCTGAACGATATTGTTATCAGTTGTTTGCGTTTCAAAGACGATCTTTCGGGCAGACCTATGTCTCTTTACAGCAAGTTTCTTGACTAAGGCTTACATGTATGTTTTATTTAACATGTAACACGAGGGGGACATATGGCAAATCGCGTCGCCGAACTTCGTAACTTGCAGGGCTGGTCTCAGGCACAGCTTGCGGAACGACTCTCCATTACTCGTCAGACAGTGATTGCGATCGAGCAAGCGAAGACAGATCCAAGCCTTTCAACGGCCATGCGCGTGAGCTGGCTTTTTCGCAAGCCGGTGGAGAGTATCTTCCTCTCTGACATCGACGAACAGATGACAGCTCTCAATGAGACATGGGAGTACAAGAAGAGGATCGCAACCGCGTTCGACGAGATGGGTGTCCTCCAGCAGATGGGCGAAGACGGCTGGGAGATGGTCGGCTTCGGTGCGGCCGCACTGCACTTCCGCCGTCCCGAGAACACCGAGCTGCATCGCAAATGGGAGTACGAGCGCGTCAATGGATTGCTGACGCACGCCTACCGCACGGAACTCGAGAAGCAGTCCTGGAGTTACCTCGGCAACTGGATGTTCACCTTCTACTACTTCAAGCGTGAGGTTCGCCCTCAATTCCCCACGGATTAGTTTTCGCTAAAACACCGTAGTGATCCTGCATTATGTTTCATAGACCCCGATCGGAGGGGGATGAAGAGATGCTTCTGACACTGGTTCTTACGTCAACGCTATGGCAGGCCCCACAACCGCACCAGAGATCTCTCGCGCCTGATGTCGTAGAAGCCATCGACAACAACTATCTGTATGCCGAGAAAGATTCCTGGAAGCAGTTGCGTCCCAAACTGCTGGCAGAGAGACAAGCGACTGTCGCATCGCTGGATCGGCAGCTAGCCTCTCTGAATGACGGGGACCTTCGCATTGTCACTTCGGAGCAGATGAAGACGATGCAGGCTGAGACTGCCGGGCACGAACGAGGCATTGGCCTGGTCGATTTTGCGGTTACCGTCGAACCGGCTACAGACGAAGCCAAAGTCGTAACGGCACTCGTGGACTCCCCTGCCTTTCAATCCGGCTTGTTGCCCGGGGATGTGATCGTAGCCGTCAATGGAAGACCGACGCGCGGACTGATTCATGAAGAGGTACTTTCTCTGCTGCGAGGAGATGCCAGAACCTTGCGACTTATGATCCGCCGTAACGGCAAACAGCTTCAAATAGCAGTGCCCAAGAGAGCGTGGAATGAACCAGACGTAGTGTTCCATCGCATCGAAGGCCATCCGCATCTGGGGTACTTAGCCATTCACCTCTTCACTCCAGAAGCAGGAAACAAAGTGCGCGAAGCCGTTACCCAGTTAGCCGCGAATGAGGTTACTGGGTGCATCGTAGACCTCCGCAATAACCCTGGTGGATATCTCGATGCGATGGCAGTTGCAGGAAGTGCCTTTACGAAGGAAGCCCTGGGATGGAAGGTACGTCGGAATGGGACAAGAGAGGCGATTGATTCCAAAGCAGCCCCCTCCACAAAGATGCGGCTTGTTGTACTGGTCAATGAAGGCACTGCAAGTGCCGCAGAGGAACTTGCGGCGGCGCTCCGAGATACTACAGGGGCTCCTCTCGTTGGAAGAAAGACCTATGGGCGAGGTCAGATACAGACCTACGTGAAGCTGAACGATACGGCAGGAGTTGTTATACCAGCAGCCAATATCGAGAGTCCGCATGGTTTCCACTTCAACGGCAGGACTGGACTCTCACCGGATGTCGTTGTTTCTATGCCAGCAGCAGCCAACGCGAAAGAGGGCGACGCGATCTATCGAGCGGGCCTGGCGTTGCTGACGCATGGGTGACCGGAGACTCGAAACCAGTGGTAGAGTCATTACCGGCTGATTTCCAGACGGGTCACGAACATGCGGGAGGAAGGGCGTCGAAGCGTCCCGCCGGGTGGGAGCTCTTGTTCTTGTCTGGCCGAGCGAAGATACTTGGAAATACTCATTGCTACACGATCCTTGGCAGTATGTGCCGGCAGGGCGAGGTCCTTATCATTGCGATTTGATGTGTTTCTGCTCATCTTTCTAACGAGCTGTCCTGTTGTAGCCGGAATGGCACAAACGCCAGCGAAACAGCCCCTTTACAGCGATTACACGATGCCGCCCTCAGGCCAAGTCACGGTACCGGCTGAGGGTGGGTTGACCTTTCAAATGAAGGTCAACGGCAATGGGCCGTTCTCCACGGTTTTCGATACTGGCGCAGTGAACGTAATCAGTGCTGACTTTGCGAAGCAGCTTGGATTGAAGGTCGAGGAGAAGTCTACCGATTTTGGAGCGATTGGCGGTGCGATTAAGGTACGCACCACACTGGTGGACAAGCTGACCATCGGCGATCTCGTGGTCAGAAACCAAATGTTTTATGTGTTGGATATCCCTGCGGACGCGGGCACTCCCCAGATGCTTGTGGGCTGGGAGCTTATGCAGCGCTTCGCAGTGCGAATGGACTTCAAACACAATCAGCTAACCTTTTTCAACGGGCAGACCTTTCATTATGTGGGACGCGGCACTTCACTACCACTGCTTCTGCACAAGAACGGCAATGGCATAGACGTCGAGGCAAAGGTCGACGGCATCCCCGGCCGTTTTCTGCTCGACTCAGGAAACCAGACCGGGCTTTTCCTGAACTCAGGATTCGTCAACAATAACCACTTGGTAGAGTCGCTAGGGGCACGCTATCGAGGTTATAACGGCAGGGGTCTCGGCGGCCCATCGCCTGAAGCGTGGTTTGTGCGTCTGCACACGTTCCAGCTTGGACATCTGAAGATCAGTGGGCCGATCGCGCGGCTACAGACGGCGAATGACAGCTTCAACGAAGTACTCGCCGGCAACATTGGGCAGGACATCCTGAGTCGCTTTGTCGTAACCGTGGATTGCTCGCGTGCCGTAATGTACCTCGAAAAGACTGCTGCCTGGAATAAGCCCCAGCCGTTCAATCGCACCGGCATGCTCGTCGATTACAACGAGGGATCCGACGAGGTGAAAACCGTCTTTCCGGGAAGTCCGGCAGAGGCTGCTGGGCTCAAGGTGGGCGATCGAATCGTCGGGATAAACGGGAATAAGCCGTCTGATGATCCGAATGATCCAATCTTCATGCAGCCGATTGGAACGGTGCTCCACCTACAAGTCCAGCGTAACGACACATCGCAGAGCTACGAAGTGAAGCTGCGCGACGTGCTCTGAGTGCCACTTAGTTTTTGGCGCATACTCTGCGCGATACATCATGAATTGATCTATTAGTAGCGAGAAATGCGCTAGTAGTCAGAGGAACAGCCGATGGCCCACGTCTGGGTACAAACAAAAGTGGGTGAGCGGATTCAAAGACCAAGTGCAACAACGCAACATCAATGACAACTTAGAGATGAGTGGAAGTAGCCATGGAAAAGATGGAAAACAAAGAGCGTTTCCCACTTCCCACGGCACGACTACGACGATCTATATCAATCCATTGAACATATTTGGGTAACAAAGTACTTAACTCAGCAGCTTTGACCTTGCCAAGGATTCTCTGAGGTCTCCAAACCACCAAGGAAACCAAAATGGCCATAGAAAATAGTGCATATCAATGTTCTTTTGACTGTATAGCGGACAACCTGCGACCATTTGGTTCATGTGGAGAGTTGCTCGTTACAGTTCGGCTATCGGCGCCTTCGTGCTAGCCGCCTTCATAGGGGTTGGTTCGTCAGCGTGGCCGGAGTACATCCGTCCGCATCCCTACGCTGTTATGAGTCTTGGGCTACTAGGAGTAATGCTGTTGCTTCTTCCACTCTTCATGAGAGATGCAAAGGCAGATGGCGCTGTTCATTCCTTTGCACCAAGTCTGAATACAGCGGTCAGCCCCGTAATCACTAACTCACCTGTCTTTACAAACAATCCGACGATTAATGTTCATGTGGAAGCAACGCCTTCCGTACCTTATCCGGCTGCTAATGCACTTGAACAGGCCACTAAGAGGGATCTTGATTTAACCCTCACTCCTCACGGGAAGAACAGTCCAGAGTTGTTCTTGGAGGCATTGAACTCGAACGGCGGAATGAAAGTAGTTGTGCAATTAACGGTTGTGGCAGCAAGTCCGGGTGTTGCGTTCAAAACGTTTTCTTATGACGGCTTGTGGGTAGATTCGCTGTCTTGGTCGGCTTTCAGGCAGGGCGTTACCAAAAAGTCCAAGAGGTCGGTATTTCTTGCATCTCATATTCCCCAAAGACTACGCATAGCAAGTGTGGAGATGCCGGAGAAACCGGAAGGTATGGGGTATATGTACCTTGAAGGCTCCGATGATCACGTTTCATGGGACATAGAGAAAACAAAATTGAGCGATCTGCCCTACTTTGAATTAAAACTCATGTTTGTAGCAAACGAGCATTATGAGCCGATTACTCGCTTATATAGAGTGGGGCCGGAAACACCGCTAGGGCCACTACAAATGACTCAGCTGATGGCATGACAGAGAAGCCCTCACCTGAGCTCGAGAAGTTCGACAAGGCTATGGACAAGATCATGTCCGTGCTAAGGCTTGTCTCATCCCTGTCAGCTTATTCACTGCGCAGCGCTTGCATTGGATCTACAGATGCTGCGCGCCGGGCGGGCAAGTAGCTTGCTATCGTGGCCACTCCAACCATCAGTACACACGCTGCCAAAAGCGTGACAGGATCGCCAGGCTTTAATCCGAAGAGCTGATTTGCGATCAGACGCGATGCGAAGGCGGCTGCGGGAACGCCGACCAGGAGGCCACAAAGAACCAGCAACAACGACTCACGCAATACCATACCCGCGATTCGGCTACGTTCCGCACCGAGCGCCATGCGAATGCCTATCTCACTGGTTCTTCGAGTCACGGTGTAGGACATCAAGCCGTAGAGACCTATACACGCCAGCAACAGAGCCAGAAGCGCAAAGAAGCTCGACAGGCGTGAGGTAATGCGCTCCCGAAAGAGCGTTTGCTCGATCTGCTCGGTTTGAGTGCGCACATCGAAGAGAGGTAATTTGTTGTCGATGGCGGAGACGATGCCGCGCACAGGTTTGACGAGTTCGTTGGGGTCTATAGCAGATCGCAACTCGAAGTGCGCGCTGTTGCCGACGAGCGGCAGAAACATCATGGGCCGAACTTCACCGCGCAGGTCGCGATATTTGGTGTCGCCGACGATGCCCACAATGAGAAATCCCGGTTGGGGTCCCTTCGCGGGTTCATCCTCCTGGGCGTCGCCAATGTGAAGCCCAAGAGGATTCCGGTTGGGGAAGAAACGGAGCGCGAAGGCTTGATTGATCATCACCGGCACAGGCGCAAGCTGTAGCGGGTGAGCGGAGACTGGAGCAGTTGGGCTAATGAGATTGGCAGAACTGGCGGAGCCTACAGGCAGTTTGCGAGCCGACTCTTCGGCTGCGGTGACGGCGGCATTGGTCGCGAAAGCTGAGGAAAAATCGGCAGACGAAAATACGCGGCCTGAGAGCACGGGAATGTGCATGGTGGAGAAGAAGCCGGGACCGACTGCAAGAGAGTACGTATTGATATTCGATTTGGGCGCAGCGCCGTCCAGGTGGACGTCAAGGCCTGAAATACTTTGGCTCACTAAGGCATCCTCGGAGTAGCTTGCCGATACGACGCCGGGCAATGCAGCCAGGCGCTGCTGTACGTTGCGATAGAGCTCGACCGTCTGTGCATCCGTGTATCCCGCAATCTTTGGATTGAGGCCGAAGAGCAGAACGTTCTGCGTGTCGAAGCCTGGGTGCAGTTGGTGAAGATTGGTCAAGGTGCGGACCAGCAATCCCGCTCCGGCCAGTACAACAAGGGAGAGCGCGACCTGTACGATGACAAACGTGTCACCGAGACGAATGCCTCGCCCACGCTGAGGTCCGCCGAGAGTGGAGGACGCACTCTCTTTGAGGAAAGGCGTCAGGTCTACTCGAGCGTCACGGAAGATGGGTGCAAGGCCCGAGAGAACTCCCGTGGCGAGAGTGACTGCAGTTGTGAAAGCCAACACACGCCAGTCCGGTGCGATAACAAAGGCGAAGGGCTGGGTAGTTCCCTGCGATAAGAGTTGAACGAGAGCGTGTACTCCCCAGATGGAAACCAACACGCCGGAGACACCGCCAGCCAACGACAGCACAACGCTTTCCGTGAGAAGTTGGCGTGCGATGCGAGCGCGGCTTGCGCCGAGCGCCTGGCGCGTTGCCATCTCCTTCTGCCTGCGCGCAGAGCGTGCGAGCATAAGGCCCGCGACATTTGCGCAGGCAACGAGCAGGACAAGGCCTACAGCCACCATGATCAGGTTCAGCATGGGTCCATACTCAACGCTCTCGCCGTTGAGGCCTTGCCGTGCGGGTAGAAGCCGGATAGCTGGACTATCCGCCGGAGAAGACAAGGGAGTGGCTCCATGGAGCACCTGATTGCGGAATATGTTCGATACCTCAACCTGGGCTTGGCCGATGGAGACCTCCGGCTTGAGCCTGCCAACCATGCTGACCCAGAAAATAGCGGGATCGGAGAGCCTGTCCCGGTCATTCCACCACTCGTTCCGCACACGGTCTACGAGCGATAACGGCATGAAGAAGTCCTGGGTTTTGCCGGGGGTTAGATGTCTAAAGCGCGGGCCGACGACACCGACGATAGCGACTTGTGTGCTGTTTACGCGGACAACACGGCCAACGACCGAGGGGTCCGCGCCAAAGGCGCGCTGCCAATAGCCGTAGTCCAGAACGATGACTGGAGGTGCAGAGGGCGAGTCATCGGAGAGACCGAGCTGCCGGCCAAGAATTGTCTTGATACCCAGGGTTGAGAAAAAATCGCCGGAGACATATTCGCCGTGCGCAATGACAGCGGAGCCCTCGCCCAGGAAGTTGACTTCAAGTGGACCTGCAAACGCCGCGACACTGGAGAAGGAGTTAGCCTGGGCCCTCACCGCACGAAAGAAAGGTACGGAGAGAGAACAGTCCGAACTGGTCGAGTCGCAATCACCGAAGTCGCTGTGACCGTGGAGTTTAAGTTGCTGACGGGACGTCCAGGTGAAGAGCACCAGTTGTTGCGGATTCTCAACCGGCAACGCACGGAACATTACGGCATCGATGACGCTAAAGATCGCAGTATTGGCGCCAATACCAAGCGCAAGAATCAGAACGATGGTCAGCGCAAACCCTGGGAACCTTCGGAGCTGCCGCAGAGCATAACGAAAGTCCTGCAGGAAACGTTCGACCGGCCCCCAGCCCCATGCCTCGTGGGTCTGTTCTTTGATCAGTGTCGTATTACCGAAGGCACGTCGAGCGGCGGAACGAGCCTCTTCCGGCGGCAGACCGCGTTCCTGTTGCTCTTCTTCTTCCAGCTCCAGATCGGAGAGAAGCTCTCGCTCGAGGTCGGCGCGTCTTTTCTTTATCTGCCACCATTTCATCTCAGCTCTCCTCAGCGGTGGGCCACATCACGCGCGCTACAGCTTCGGACATCTGCTTCCACTGCGACTCTTCGACGACCAACTGTTTCTTGCCTTTGTCCGTCAATCGGTAGTACTTGAATTCCCTGTTTCGGTCGGGAGCTGTCTCCCATTTGGCACTTACCCATCCTCTTTCCTCCAGACGATGCAATGCGGGATAGAGCGAACCGTGCTGCATCTGCAGGAAGTCGTTCGTGGTCCGCTGAATATGCTTTCCGATCTGGTGGCCATGGGCAGGACCATAAAGAAGCGTCCGTAAGATGAGCATGTCAAGCGTGCCCTGGAGAAGGCCTGTCCGTTGTTGTGCCGGTTTATCCATAGAAGACAATCTACCCTCAACTTGAGGCTGATGGTAGACATTCGACTATCGAATGTCAAGGGACGCAGGAAATTGGTAGTGTCTCCGTTTGATCTTGGTCCCGAGTGGGATTGTCAAAGGTTCTGGCTAGCAGAATGGAACTCTCGTGGCCCGAGCCTAGCGACTATGAGCGCGCACGAAACTTGCGGCCGGACGGCCTAACCACTGAGGAATCATCATCACTCTGGGAAAGCCAATCAATGGACCCGTTGCAAGGTTGGTGAGCATGCTCTCACTGAAGCCTGGCAGCTCATCGGCAACCTGCTTCCACTTCATTCCACGCTTGAGACGTTCCGCGTCGAGTGCAGCGTGCATGGCTCGCGTGTCGAAGCGAAGGATACGAGCCGGTCCGGGCTCAGGCAGGAGTTCGCTCGGCTGCGAAGGAGTGTCGATTTCAGACAGGAAGCTCTCGGGTGCCCGGCCCATCCATCTGAGAATCTGAAGTACGACCGCACTCGTTACAGAACGTTTGTCCTGCATCCCCCTCACCGTGGAGAGGCTGATTGGGATGGAGGGCGTACCTTCAAAAGGTTTGTTGATCTCGGACACTAATGCGGCCCAGCTTAACTCCTGAGCACGCCGCGCAGCATCCAAAGCTGCATACAGTCCTTGCATGTCAAAGTTGCGGAGCGGCATCTTCACCCACCAATCCTAGTGCAGACATGTTATGAAAACCGGGGTAGAAGTTCAAACTGAGATACTACCCATTTTTCGCTATTCGAATCTATGGCTCGTTATAATCTTCGCGGACTAAAATCTATTGATTCTTAATGGTCCAAGTCGCGCGCCACCTGGCGAAGATCAAGCTATAGAGGCCCAGGCAAGATATGTTTACGCAACGCCGTCTATCCATAGTTCTATTTTTTCTCTTTTGCGGAATCTACGCTGACGCCCTCTTTGCTCAACAGAACACATCGCTGTCTGACGACCCGAAACTGTTACGCCGCCCGGACTCGTTACAAATCATGCTTGATGTAGTCGCCGCTAATGCCGACGGTCCGGTCAATAATCTGGCACAGCAGAATTTCACGGTTCTTATCGACAAAAAGCCAGTTCCGATCTCCGACTTTCATTCCGTAACGCTCCAGACCGAACAGGCGGAGCCGGTAGAGATAGTGCTTGTAGTCGACGAGGTTAACACCCCTTTCGCTAGCTTGAACTATGCGCGAGGCCAGATTCGGCGCTTCCTGGAACAAAATGCCGGTAAGCTCAAACATCCCGTGCGGTTGGCATTCTTGTCCCGGAGCGGATGCGAGATTCAGGCAGATTCCTCCAGCGATGGCAACGCAGTACTTGCAGCCTTCGATCAACACGCACCCGGCCTCCAGACCATTCACAGCTCATCGGTCCATCTCACCCTGGTCTCGCTACGAAAGATCGCCGCTGAAGAGGCGAAGAGACCTGGCAGAAAGCTGGTGGTCTGGATCGGCTCTGGATGGCCCATATCCGCTGACGTTGGTGGCGTTGAAATATCCGCCAAGGAGCGCCATCGCGTCTTTGAGGGGATCATCTTTATCTCCACGGCTTTGCGGCAGGCGCGCATCACGCTGTACTGCGTCAGCGCCGGGGGCGCCGATTCCAGTGGAACGCACTATGAAGCTTTTCTAAAGCCCGTTACTACCGTGGGCGATACCGAGGAAGGGAATGTGAACATGCAGGTGCTGGCGGTGCAGAGTGGAGGGCTTGTCTTGAAGGCCTCGAACGATGTCTCTGCCATGCTTGAGCAATGTATGGCAGACGCTGACTCTTTTTATACTTTGACGATCATGGCACCACTCACTGGCCCCGAGAAGTTTCACAAGATCGAAGTCAAGACGAATACCTCGGGGACGCAGGTACGGACCCGTTACGGGTATTACGGTTAAGGGTGATGTCTTGATAGCGTGCTTGTTTCGCCGTCACCAAAGAAGACAATTCAGTCGTTGCGCCCTTCGGGCTTCACTCCGGCCTGCGGCAGAGAGGTGTGGTTTGGGGGGGATGCGGCCTTTTACGGCAGGGTTGAAACCCTGCCCTTCCGTTCCGTGCCTCAACAATTTGTTTGTACGGTTCGACCTGCCGCCAAGAGCAGTTTGATCACAAACTTCAGGACAACACAGTCTCTGCAGCCACGCTGCAGAAGCGACGTGCAGCCGCCACCAAAATTATCTCCTATACATATAGTTGACAAAAACAGAATTCGCGAGATAGTCTCCTATGCGTATAGGAGGAGTTGTCAATGCCTAAACCTGTTAAGGTCCTGACGCCGCTGGAGCGGCGAATCATGCGCGTGCTCTGGGAGGATGGCGCGGGGAATGTCCAGAAGGTTCTGCAGGGACTGGAGGGGGAGCCTCCACTTGCCTACACGACCATACAGACGACGCTGAATGTCCTGCATCGCAAAGGAAGAGTGAAGAGGAAGCTCGTTGGGCGGGCTTATGAGTACAGTGCCGCCGTCTCTCAGGAGGCAGCCGACTCCCACGCGATCAAGGACGTTCTGCGCAAGGTATTTCAGGGGTCAGTGGATGACCTCCTCCTTTCTCTGGTGAAGTCCAAACACCTCAACGCGCAAAAACTTGCTGAACTACAGGCGAAGCTGGAAGCCGCCGGGGACGCCGAGGAGGAAGCGAAATGAGCACGATTCGAGAGCTTGTATTCGACTGGCTGTTCAATGCGTCGGTGCAGATTGGAGTGTTTGCGATTTTGGCGCTGGTACTCTCACCCTTCATCGCGAAAGCCAAAGCGAAGTATCAACATTACTTTTATCTCGCCATATTCGCCCTCTGTATGGCTGCACCTGCTTGCAATACCTTCTGGCAAACCCGTCCGAGTGTGGTCGTAAAGAGATCTCAGCAGCAGCTGATACAGGGGACGGAGGCCCCTGCCCATCCCTTCTGGATCTGGAACGGGCACTCCCAGGTGCACGAACCGACCCTCCTGGTTCCAGGTGCGAAGACTGCGCTCCTTGTTATCTGGCAGGTGCTTTTTCTTTATCAGTTGATCCAATTTGGCCGCGGCATCTATCGAGTTCATCGCCTGCGCAGGAACGCTTCGTTGATCTCTCTCGGCCAAATAGGAATGGCTGATTCCGGAATGACTGGCTTAGGGATCGAGCCTCCGCAGCGTGTTGCCCTTCTTCAATCGACAGCCATTGACGATCCGGTCACGGTTGGCGTGTTTCATCCCGCGATCATTTTGCCCAGCAAAGTGATCCCAGCTCTTGACGGGCAGGATCTCACGGCGATCCTTGCGCACGAATACGGACACATTCGCAGGAAAGACTTTCTGGTGCTCCTTTTGTGTCAGTTGATCACGCTGCCTGTGGCCTGGCACCCCGGCATTCGGTACCTGATGTCGAAGATTTCGCAGACGCGTGAACTTGCCTGCGATGAGTACGCCGCGGTTCGCCTTGGACAGCGAATCGTATATGCCCGCACACTCTTACGCCTGGCGTCATTGTGCTTGCAACTACCTCGTAGCAACGCAGTGGGGCTAGGTATTTTCGATGGTGACAACCTGGAGGATCGAATCATGATGCTGACTGAGAAGAGAACTTCGCTATCCCGCGCCGGTCTGATTGGACTGGCTTTGGCAACAAGCTTTCTATTTGGCTCGAGCACGGTACTCGCGCGCGCAGTGAGCCTGCAAGAAGCTTCTGCATCCACCAATAACGCGAAGATCTTCGCCGGAACCTGGCACTGGATGTTCCAGGGGCGAAGTTTCTCCACGATGGTTCTGGTTCAGAATGGCTCAGTGATCACCGGAACACTTACTTCATCGAGGATTGCGCTGGACGATGATGGAGAACTGAGCATGGCGGACCCCGGCGAAGACACCACGCCCTCACCGATTACAACGAAGCTGGAGGGCAATGTGCTACGCGTCACACTTGGGGATGGGGGTGGGGACCATCCCTTCGGGTTCCTTGTAACCCTGAAGGACGCTACCCATGCGGAGATACTTCCTATCGCCCCCCCAGCAAAAAATATGAAGCCAATACAGGCTGTGAGGGTTAACTAGAAGCCACCTAACCTGCGAAGGGGCCCTTGGCCCTAAAGATCAAGGGCCCGTTCACATCCAGCGATTTTCTTTTCATCTTCCCCAAGTGAATGGCGTTGGCATTGGCCTCGGGCTTTTTTGCGTGCATTGGCAAACAGCCCGGGGCTAAAGCCCAGTTCTTGCGTGGCTTTATTCCGTAGCCTAAAGGCTACGGCTCCCTCCGTCTCCCTGACGCTGAAGCGTCAGGGAACGCGCTTCGCACTGTAGTGAACGGGCCATCATTATTCAATGAGCTAACGACCCAGGACCCTAGACGTTGAGAAGGGAGGCGAACGTGAGTTCCCTCCCTTCTGCAGTCACAGCGATCATCGCTTGGTGGGAATGGCTGCCCAAATTGTTGGGTCCTCTTCACCAAGCACCCAGGAGCAAACGCCTTGAATCCCTGACTGCTTCGCCAGATCGTAGCGATCCATGAACGCTCGCTTGTCGGTATAGAAGACCCACTCGCGCATCTGGTCGCGGTTGAAATAGAACCATGGCGTGTGCTCTTCCTCGTCCCACTGCGTCTTGCCGCCGTAGGTATCGCGCAGGTAGATGGCGTTGGGTTCGGAGATATATTCTGCTGTCGGGTTCGGTGTCTTCTCTGCCTTATTCAAGCCAGGATCGCCCGTGTACCAGTGGTATCCATAGACGGCAATTCCAAGCGACAGTTTTTCTTTGGGCACGACCTTTAGCGCGTAGTCCAGATTCTGCTTCGTCCATACCCATCCGCCCACGGGTCCGGGCATGGTCCAGTGGGTGTTCTGGTCGTAGGTCATCAGGCAGATCAGATCCACCGATTCACTCAGTGCCTTCAGGTCGAATGCGCCTCTCCACTCCTGAAAGATCCACTTTCCAAAGGCTGTCTCGCCTGCGTGTCCCGGTGCGTTGGGCACAACATCGATCTGTACCTGTAGATGTTCTCTATGCAATACGTCGGACGTTTTCTTTACCAGTGCCGATAGGCCATCGCGGTCGGTCCACATGACATCTTCAATATCCAGGTTGACGCCGTCGTACCCATTCTCTTTACACTCGCGCACGAAGGCCTGGTTCATCTCATCCTGCGCCTTCTGGTCTCCGATGAGAGTGTGAATCTTCTCGTGGTTGAAGAGCGCAAACAACGGGATGATCGTCAGGTGCGCGTCATGCGCGGCCTTGAGGACCGTGGGTTGAGGCTCACCTGTCACCATGCCCGCTTCATCGAACTGATACCACGTGGGAGAGATGATATCGATCTTGTCTTTGTGCTGCAGAAACGAGTTCACCGATGCGGCGCCATTGCCCATCCAGAACTCGACCTTTTGTGCCTGCGCTACTATACCGCCAAACAGCGTGGCCGCTGCCACAATCGACACTGAAACAAATCTCGTCATCTCAATCCTCATCTTTGAATCTTTATAGAAAAGGCCGGAAATTCTTCTCCGGCCTTCCTGCTACTGTTGCGCTTCACAGATTCAAATTGTAGCGTCCGGAACGATAGGACATGCGAAGAAGTTACGCAACAAAGGACTTCAACTCCTCCTCAACCAGCAAGAGCCTGGTCTTGCCAGTTTCGAAATACGACTGCCTGGCCATGCAGGATGCCCTCAGCGTCGGTCACTTGCCACACTGTCCCGTCCTCTATCCAGAATCGCCGTCCTGACTTGGCCACACGCAGGCCGCGATAATCCTTCACAAAACCCTGACGTGCAACCGTGTCCAGAAAACGCTGGCGCTCCTCCTGCTGCGGCGCCTCGGCGCTCAGTCGCGAGTGCAGCGAGGTCACCTCCTCCCAGGAGTATTCGAAGCAGGCCTGTGCGGCTTTATTGGCATACACAAAGCGCGGATCCGGCTCTGTGTTATGCGCGAGCACACAGAACGGCGCTTCCTCGTAGAGCCAAAGAGCTGCCTCTCGATAGTTCTTTGTGCCCGGGACCAAAGCCTCCCCCACCAGTCGCGAGTAGCTGCTGGACAGAAGCTCGAAGAATTTGGAATCAACAGTTACGCTCATGAAGACCGCCACCTTGCGAAAGACTTTAATCAGCTTGCACTAGCTCCGACACACTTTCGCAACCCTGAAAATGGAATCGCAACCATAAAAATGATATATAGTACTTTCAACAAGCAGCGCAAGCCTGCAACGATTCACCACAGGCTTGTTCCTGTAACACCCTTCTCATCACACCCTTCTAATCTGACAACCGTACTGCAAAAAAATTGATGTCGGCAATATACGTATCAAACTAAGGAGGCCCCCTATGGAGGGACTGATTCAGTTTCCTACGAATGCAGAGTACGCCGGACCTTATCTGGATGGTTTTCAGTACATTGTCGATACGCTCGGCCAATGGGGCCTGACCCTTTGTGCCGGCGTAACAGGCGGCGGCCTCATTCATTTCCTCAAGTATCTGGCACCTCTTGGCACTTCGACGCCGGACTCCCTCACCTCCGAGAACATCGAGTTCTTCACCATCGGGGAATACATCGCGGGCTTCGTTCCTCTCGGCTATTTTCTTGCGACGGGACGCATTGCGAGCGCTGCCGCCACGACAGGAGCTGCTACCAAGCTGCTCACCTGTGGCGCCACCGATGCCAAGCTGCACAATATTCCTGCGGTCTATATCGTGCCCATCTCCGCACCCAGCGCGGCAGGATACAGCCCGCTGCAGGACAGCTCACGACACGGACTCAACATCGTCGGTCAACTGGAAGCCGAACTGCCTGGGTCGGTCTTTCTGCTCGAGGGCAAGAGTGATATCGATCTAAAGCTGGCTGCCGCAGCACGCGTGCTGGCAGATCACAAGCCCATCGTTCTTGTGCTCGACCCCGAAGGACTCTCGAACAACAGCTTCACGCATGGACACATCACCCAACCGAAGCGGGGCACCGCTGCGCTTGCTCGACGCATCCATCTGATCGATACGCTGCCCGGCCGCCTGCATCAGAAGAAAGTCGTTCTTCTTGTCGGCGAAGAGATGGCACGATGCCGCAATAGCCGCGCACTGACAACAGAACTCTCTGAGGTGCTCGGTGCTGCTGTGGTCTACAGCATCAATGGGGCCAACGCAGTCGACCGCGAAAACCCACGTTGCTACGGATACATCTCATTCGGCGGCAACGAAGTGGCAACTGACGTGTGGAATGCGGTCGACGACAAGACCATCATCCTATCGCTCGGCTGCGACTTCGACGAATACACCACCGGGACCAAACCCATCCTCTCCGGCGACATATGGATCTTCACCAATGGGATCGAAGGCTATGGCCCAGTCAATGGGACCTACAGTCATCGCTTCAAAGGCGGCTGCATCGAGGTTCTCGGGGAGATGGAGGAGAGTCTCAACTACTTCCTCCAACGTCTTCGCGAAGTCAAACCCGACACCGTACGATATCCCCCTGCGCCAGCCAACCTCAACACCAGAAAATCTCCCAGCGCACGTAAGGGATTCGTCGATCTATACGACTTCTACAAAAAGATCGACGACCTGTGGAGACAGGACAGCATCGGGTTCGACGACATCTGCATCTCGTATAAGGATCGGCAGTATGTCACTCAGCGGCCCAATCAGCTCTGCCCCTTCTACTCTCTCTACAGGGGATCGGCGATGGGCGGCGCGCTCGGGCTCGGCGTCGGTGCAAAGCTCGGAGATCCCACGCGAACCGTCTTCGTCTTCACCGGGGATGGCTGCTTCCGGCTTATCTCAGGCGGACTCTCCGAGATGAGTCGCCTCGGTCTGAATGTCTTTGTTCTGGATAATCAAACCTACGGCATCGTGCACCATGGCCTTACGAAGATCCTCTCCGATACTCCGTCGGAACGCTACCACTCCGATCTCTGTAACCTCGACTATGCTTCGATCGCAGCCGGTCATGGGTGGGATCATCGACGTATCGCAGAGGACCTCAGCAACATCGAGGAAGTGATGGAACGTTGTTACCAACCTGCGCACAGGTCGGTTCTCATCGAACTCCGTATCGACCCAATGCAGGATCTGGGACAGAACCCACGCCTCGCGAATCTCTAAAAAAGCAGAACCGGAACTCATTTCGAAGTATCCGTGGCGCGAGTTGCAGCCGCGCTGCCGCTGCTGGGTTGCAAACCGTCGATGAAGGTTTTCATTTCGAGGAGACATCCTATCGATACCTATTACTTGCAGGCTCCTGAGCAGCGGGCGTCGAGAAGCATGTCCAGAACTGCCTGATAGCCAAGCTGTGACATATTCGCGGCAGCATCGACGTCGATATCGACCTTATGGACTACGACAAGATCCATCATGGGAAAGACAGTGATGAACTGGCCGCCGGTCCCCATAGCCGAGTAAGCACCTTGATAGGGACCGATAGAAACATTGCCGGGATAAACGGGGGCATCCCAAACCCACCAGAGACGGCCATAGCCCCAGCGTGCAGGTAGTGCGGCGTTATGCATGAAGATGGGGTTAAGCTCGGAAAACGGTGTGACGAGCGAGGTGCTCCAGGCAAGAAAGTTTCCGTCTGCCAGGTTCTTTCCGCCCCATCTGCCGCCAGAGATCATGAGCACTCCGATGCGAGCCATGTCACGGGTGGAGAGCCACATGGGATAGCCAGGATGAACATGATTTGGGTCAACGGGTTTCTTTTGGCGCGCGCGGTCGAAATCCTGCATCTGGAGTGGAATAGCAAGATCGTCGCGCAGAGCGTCATAGATGTTCTTCCCCGTGAGCTTTTCGAAGAGAGTTCCGAGGGCATTGAAGTCCCAGTTGTTGTAGAAGAAATGAGTGCCGGGGAACTCAGACCCACGACGCGGTGCAATGTTGTCCTGATCGCCGTCTCCGTTCGGTATGTAAATACCAGAGCGGGAGGTGATGAGCTGCTCAAAGTTGGCAGTCTCTTCGGGATGGATAAAAGGCACCTTGTCCTGCAAGCCGAGCTGCACTACGGTGGAGTAGTTAAGACCCTCTTTGATGTTCTTAAGTTCAGCGGCATAGAGAATATCCAGAACGCTCTTGCGTACGGAGGCGACGTTGGTAGCTCGGGTAGTGTCGCCATACTCGAAGAGAACCTTGCCCTTGTAGACAGCCATCATCGCCGTAGAAGGATGTGTTTTCAGCCAGGCACGGAGTACTTCAAGACGTTCGCTGGAAAAGCCTGCAGCTTCCGGTGTGACGTGCTCCCAGCTAGCGCCTGGGACAACGTACCCGTTTCCCATATCGATGGAGCCGGACGGGTTGGCCTGTGGTGCCGCCTCGGGAACAACTCCTACCGCGATGAAGGAAAACAGGATGAGCGCGAGACGGGACCTTAACATGCCCCGAAGTATAGCAACCGAATATGACCGCTATACAGCGAATCCCGTATAGGCACCAAGCGGCGTTTTACAGGAAGCGACGCCGTAGAGAACTGCGTCCGGTTGGTCGTGACTCACCCTCTATCCCTATTCGTGGACCTGAAGGGCTTGCCGCCTCAGGGTTCTTCGCCGAGAAGATTGCTGATGCGCACGATCGTTGCGGTCTGCTCAGGGCTAATGCGGCTCAGAAGGTTTTTGCGCACGGAATGCGCATGAATGGGCCGCGCGCGATCTAACTTCTCTCGCCCTGATTTTGTGAGGACGACCAGCACCACTTTGCCTCCACCGGGGCGACGCTCGACGAGGGATCGTCTCTCCATTCGGTTCAATTGATGGGAGAGACGGCTCTTGTCCCATCCCATTACTCGGGCGAGTTCCTGCTGGCGCATTTCGCCATGGCCGAAGGCCTCGAGCCGGGACAACACACCAAATTCGGGGCCCGATAGGCCGGTCGCCTGAGCGATATCCTGCCCTACGCGCGCAAGCACATCCTCGTTCATGAGCCGGAACGCATGCCAGACACGGAGCTCATGCGGAGAGAGAGGTTTCGTCGCCATCGTTGATTCCAGCATAGCGTCGAATGGTTGACGCATCAACTATCTATGGCTAGTATGGTTGACGTGTCAACTATACTCAACCCGGAAGGCTCCAGCGAGGTCTCTCCTCCTGAACGCTTGAGATTTCTGCTTCAAAGGCTGGAGGGTAATTCTCTTCTCTTTCAACAGAACTCTTTGAGCGAACGCCTTCTTGCAATGGATGAGATTGACGCCCTGGCCGGAGGCACTGCCTCGACGATGTCCGAGGCCGCAGCCTTTGCGGAGATCGAGCGGCGTGCGCTTACCCTGCAGCACCGGCTCGAATCAGCCAACGCGGAACTCTACCAGTTCATTCGTACCGAGATCATTGGTGGACACATGCAGACGATTCTTCGATGGCTTGACGACCTGAATCCTGAAGCACAAAACGCTCTTCCGCGCCCCGGCCTGGGCTTCGATGCTCGGGACGACTTCATGGCCAGCCTCTTTCAGCACAGCGATCCGGGGGATGTGTCTTCTCTGGGATCACGGGAGATGATCGCCTACCAGCCGACGCCCGTTCGTCATGTGCTTCATTTGCTGAAGACCGTAACGCTATCGGATGACGATCTCTTCGTCGATCTCGGTTCCGGCATGGGACACGTGCCACTCATGATGTCGATGCTGGCTGGAGTTAGAAGTCTCGGCATAGAGATAGAGCCGGCCTATGTTGCCAATGCCGAAAGATGCGCCAGAACCCTGCAACTGGAAAATGCTTCGTTCGTTGCCGCAGATGCACGGGATGCAGACTTTTCTGTAGGCACGATTTTCTATCTATACTCACCCTTCACCGGTTCGATTCTGAAGCAGGTGCTGAGACGATTACGGGAGCAGAGTCTAAAGCGCCCGATCAAAGTGTGTTCGCTCGGACCTTGCACCTGCGATCTCGCAAAGGAACGATGGTTGAAGACGAGCGGACCTTTGGATCCGAATCGCATCACTGTCTTTGAGTCTCAGTGAGCACCTCTGACCATTCTGCCCTTTAATGACAGGACGATTTGCCGTTTCGCAGCCTGGGGTTGCGGCATACACTCTAACCAATGGCAATGAATCCCGTCACGGCCAAATGGCAGACTCATCTTCTATGGACGATGCTGCTCTTGTATGTGCTGGCACGCGTCTGCCAACTCTACGCAGACAGACTCCCGGCCTTGTTGATCGTGATTCTGCATGTTGTACCCCCTGCGGTGTTTGCAGCGGTTCATGGGAGCATCCTCTATCGAGTGAGAGGCATGTTGGCCTTCACTACGTTTTGTGTTGGAGTGGCAGGTCTGTGTGAAAGCCTCAGTCTCCGTACAGGCTTTCCGTTTGGGCATTACTACTTCACGAATGTGATGGGGCCGAAGATCCTTAACGTGCCCATTCTGCTGATCCTCGCGTACCTCGGAATCGGCTATTGCTCCTGGGTGCTGAGCCTTTTGATCCTCGGATATCGCAATAAACCTCTCGTGGGGGTGCGCGTTGTTGCTCTTCCGATGCTGGCTAGTTTCATCATGCTTGCATGGGATCTTTCGATGGAGCCGGACTGGGCTACCGTGGACCGGGCCTGGATCTGGCGGGATGGTGGTTCCTTTTACGGCGTTCCTATTAGTAACTTCCTGGGTTGGTATCTGACCGCCTATCTCTTCTATCAAGCCTTCGCTCTCTATTGCAGAGCAAGGCCGGTCCAACCACCACCCACCTCTCGGAGCTACTGGCGTGCGCCCATTCTCTTCTACGGAATCTGCGCCTTCGGGAATCTGCTGCTTCTCAGGCTGCCGATGGCCCCACCTGTCGTAATGGACGCAACGGGCAAGCCATGGATCACGATGGATATTCTCAGAACAGATGCGCTGATGTCGCTGCTTGTGATGGGTCCGATGGCGCTGCTGGCCTGGCTTAGGTTAAGAGAGAAAGAGTCTGATCCCAATGAGGCTCATCAAGTTTCCGTAGTCCGAACTATGCAGCCAGAATAGATTGCTTTTAGGCCACTCGTAACGGCTTATGTTGCCAATGCCGAGAGATGTGCCAGGACCCTGCAACTGGAAGACGCTTCGTTCGTTGCCGCAGATGCACGCGATGCAGACTTCTCAAAAGGCGCGATCTTCTATCTGTACTCACCCTTCACCGGCTCGATTCTGAATCAGGTGCTGGAACGATTACGGAAGCAGAGTCTAAAGCGGCCGATCAAAGTGTGTTCGCTCAGACCCTATACCTGCGATCTCGCAAAGGAACGATGGTTGAAGACGAGCGGACCTTTGGCCCCGAATAGCATCACTCTCTTTGAGTCCAATTCACGAGACCGTTACATGGGACAACTAGCATGTACGCAACTCTGATCAGGAATTCGACAATGATACTTCGTGCCTGTGCCGTATTGATGGTTCTGTCCATAGCTGTTCTGGGTTGCTCCAGCAGCCCTTCCAGCAGCTCTTCTACGCCGGCCACCATCCCCGTGCCAACGTCAGTGGCGGGCACACAGGGCAACGCTTATACGATATCCGTGTTTGCGAAAGCGCCGGGTACGCTAGTTCCAGACGACATGGTGCAGATGGGCAGTTCGGTCTTCGTTATCTGCCAGGACCCGAATGTCAATCCTGACGGCACCCTGGCTGCTGGCGTGACCTCCGCGCAGGCGGAAGTGATTGAGTATGACGAGAAGGGCAATGTGCTGCAAACCTTCAACGTGCCGGGGCATCCCGATGGCATGACGGTCTACAACTCCAATACGGTGTGGGTCAGCAGCAACGAAGACGCGAATCCGGTTATTACGGTCATCAACACCACCAGCAACACGCTCCAGTCGTATACTTCCGACGTCGCGCAGTTGCCGCACGGCGGCGGTCTTGACGACATGAAGATCATCAACGGGGTTGTGTATGCCAGCGCATCCAACCCCACGACCACGGCGAACCCCAGTCCGAATCTGGCGCCATACTCGACCGACTCCAGTGGCGCCACAGCGGAATACGGCGTAAACGCAGGGCCCGCGCTTTACACTATTGCGCTCAACAGCGATGGCAAAACCTTTCACTCGACGCCCATCCTAATGTCCAGCACAGCGACTACCGCGATCATTGGCAACACGCCAGTTACCCTGAACATGACCGACACGGACTCCTCGATGATCGACCCGTCCGGAGATCTGGTTGTCGCGAGCCAACAGGACTCGGAGATGGTGTTTGTCAAGAACATCGGTACCGCGACGCAGTCGACCAGCGTGCTGAACGTGACGCTCTACGGCAACCCGTGGCCATTGGATGATACCCGCTGGTCGCCGGCTAGCGGGACTTCCTTCATGCTGGTCTCCGACACGCCTGCACAGTTGATCTATCGCATCGATGCGACGAACGGTTTTACAGCCAGCACGGCGTATAGCTCCGGTCAAGGTACGGTTTTACAGACCAACACTACTACCGGCGCGCTAACGCCTATCTATATCGGCATGAATAATCCGCATGGCCTGATATTCGTGACAACGAATTAGGCCCCGTCCGGATTTTGTGCGACGCCGGAAGACTGCATCGCGATCAACGTTTTTTACGGTGCCAGCTTCAGTTGCCCGGGATCGAGCGGCGCTCCCAGGCACGAGCGATTGACTACGCCATGCGACTGACCTCACTACTTGCCGCGATACTGATAGCCGGGAGTTGCTGGCTTACACAGACGCGGCTGGACGCGGCCAGGCAAAGGAATTCAACCGGCACGTCGGCTGTCGAACAGGCGGCGGCGGCACGCCTCGATGCGCGCGCGGTTCCATTGAGTCCGATGGCCCGATTGGGGCAGAAGATGTTTTTCGACCCCAGCCTTTCGGGCTCGGGCAAGATATCGTGCGCGTCCTGCCATGATCCCGGCCACTCCTATGCGCCAGCTAATTCGTTGGCGGTGCAATTGGGCGGAAGTGATTTGCGATTGCAGGGAGTTCGCGCCGTACCGTCCCTGACCTACCTGGAGCGCACGCCACGATTTGTAGTCCGCCTGGATACGGCTTTTGATCCCGACGAACGGAAGCTGCCAAAGGCCTCCAGACCCACATCGAACTCTTTGCCGAATCACGAGACCCCACCGGTAGATACCCTGAATGCGCTGCAAGGCGAACAGGTGGTGCCCGAGGGTGGCATGGATTGGGACGGTCGGGCGTCAACCCTCGCCGATCAGGCCAGCGGCCCACTCCTCGACCCTAGAGAGATGGCCAATAAGGATGGTCCAAAATTGCTGGCCAAGCTCAAGGCGTCGCCCTATGCCGACGAACTTATCTCCATCTTCGGTCCAGAAGTATTCAAGTCGCCGAACGTCGGTTTAACCGACATCTACCTCGCGTTGGCACGCTTCCAGACAGAGGACAGCAGTTTCCATGCCTATAACAGTAAATTTGACTACTATCTGGCTGGCCGCGCGCAACTGACAGCAGAGGAGTTGCGAGGTCTCAAGCTGTTTGACGATCCGAATAAAGGCAATTGCGCCGCATGCCATCTTGACAAGCCAACCAAGAACCGCCTTGCGCCCGCATTCACCGACTATGAGTTCGAGGCCCTGGCCGTGCCGCGCAATAGACACCTCAGCGCCAATCGCGACACAACGTTCTTTGACGAAGGCCTATGCGGCCCGCTCCGCAAGGACGTTACCAAGGAGGGCTATTGCGGGCTGTTCAAGACACCCACGCTGCGTAATGTCGCGACGCGGCGAGTTTTCTTTCACAACGGAGCAGTCCATTCGCTGGAGGACGCGGTTCGCTTCTATGTGGAGCGAGAGACGCGGCCGGAGAGATGGTATCCGCGTAGAACCGCTGGCACGATTGTGATGTACGACGATTTGCCGGCCGCTCATCGGGCCAATGTGGATGTCAAGGATGCACCCTTCAACCGCCATCGCGGTGAAAAACCAGCCCTGAGTGAAGAAGAAACTAAGGATGTTGTGGCCTTTCTAAATACACTGACCGACGACTATCACCAGACAAGTCGACGGTAGGGCCAGATACGTTGGCCGGAAGGCGGTAACGGCAAAGAGATATTCGACAAACAGAGCGCTGCGCATTCCTTGAAGAAAACAACCTGCGCGATACAGATTTCACTCGCTCTTTGCGAGGCGTTGCGGAAGACCTTTTTTCGCAGTTGCGGCGAAAGGCCTGCGCACCATATGGACGAAGTTGCGAACCAGAGGGTCAGTGGAATCCTCTTTTCTCCAGACCAATCCGATCTTCCACTTGGCCTCGTTCAAACCGGTCTCCAGCAGACGAACCTGCGAGACACGCATTTGACTGGAGGAGCGCGGCACCAGACTGACACCAACGCCAGCCGCGACCAGTGTTAGAACGGTGAAGAGTTCGTTGACCTCCTGGACGATACGAGGTGTGAATCCCGCGGCTCTGCATGTCTGTACCAGGTGATCGAAATGGCTGGCGGATCCGGCGCGGGAGACCACCACAAAAGGCTGTTCGCGAAGGCAGGCGAGCCCATTGCGATACGGCATGCCGCGAGGGACCGCAGCTACCAGCCGTTCTTCAAGAATCGGCACAGTGACTAACCCAGGATCGTCCACGGGAAGCCGAACAAAACCAACGGTAAGGTCTCCGCGAAGAAGCGCTTCAATCTGATTCGGGGTGGACATATCGCGCATGACCACCTGCACCTGCGGGTTCTGCTGCCGGAACCGTGTCAGGATATCGGGCAGTCCCGCGCCCAGAGAGGCGATGCCGAAGCCTATCTTCAGCAGCCCTGCTTTACCGTTCACCGCCAAACGAGCGGCCTCTTCTACGATGTCAGCCTCGCGAAGCAGGCTTCGTGCGCGAAGCCGCAGGACCTCCCCTGCTGCGGTAAGCGATACCTGTCGATAGGCACGAATCAGTAAGGGGCCGCCCACTTTCTCTTCCAGGCGCTGAATCTGCTTGGTGAGTGCGGGCTGGGTGAGGTGGAGTGCTTCCGAGGCTCGGCCGAAATGCATGTGGTCCGTGAGCACCAGGAAAGAACGAAGCTCTGTGAATTCGAGCGCCATTCCCAAAAGTTATCGCATATGACAACTTAATCTATTGGACAGAATGGTTGAAGGGACCCATTCTGTGTTCAGGGAGAAAGAACGTGAGTGGAGATCTCAGATTGCCGAAGGGTATGTGGCCGAGGCGGGCCCTGGCGACGCTCTACGTCGTGGATGGCCTGGGATTCGGGGCCTGGGCGGCCCATGTACCGGCGTTCAAGCAGTTTCTTCGGCTGGATAATGGGTCGCTCACGCTCGTTCTCGTTAGCGTCGTAGCGGGCTCGCTCGTCGCAACGCCTTTGACAGGCCATTGCATTGCGCGCTTCGGAAGCAGGCCCGTGGTTCGGACAGTGGCGATAGCTTATTGCCTTGCGCTCGCGCTGCTGGCGCAGACGTCGAGCTTTGCCGCACTCATCGTCTTCGCCTGCTTGTTTGGAGCGTCCAAGGGAGGGTTCGATGTCTCCGTCAACGCGCAGGCGTTTGCCGTCGAACAACATTATGGACGTTCGAGTATGGGCTTTCTGCAGGGCTGCTGGAGCATAGGGAGCCTGTTGGGTGCAGGAGCTGCGGGGCTGATGCTTCATCACCAGGGCACGCTGCGCTTCGATCTCTCGCTGACCGCAGTCGTTCTGGCGATCTGCAGCATCGCGGCATCACCACTGCTTGTTGGAGAACAGACTCTGCCTCAACAAGGCGCGAAGTTTGTGTGGCCAGACGCTGCCATGCTGAAGCTCGCCGTTATCGCCTTCTTCGGCCTGCTCGCTGAAGGAGCGATCGCAGATTGGGCGTCGGTCTATCTACACTCTAACCTGGGTGCTACCTTGTCGCTCGCAGCAGCCGGCTATACAGCGTATGCGGTCTCGATGACGGCAACACGGTTCTCAGGCGACTGGCTCGCGCGACGGCTCAGTGCTCAACGGATCCTTCAGGCAAGTGGTCTTTTGATAGCTATAGGCATGAGCTGCACGCTCCTTTCTCATTCTTTTGTGCTGGCCGCTGTGGGCCTGATGTTTACCGGTGCCGGGATCGCCAATATCGTTCCGGTCATTCTGAGTGCGGCGGGCCGCGACACCAGAATGGGACCAGGACCAGCTATCTCCGCGATTTCGACGGTCGGGTACTGCGGCCTGTTGACAGGGCCGCCGGTGATCGGATCGCTCGCAGTGCTTGTCGGGTTGAGAGTAGCCATGGGTGTGATTGCCCTTGCCGGGATTGTCGTCGCGGCTGGACCGATGTTCTTGTCGCGGGAGCCGGTATCTCAACCGGTGAAGGCGAGCTCTGTAGCAGCGTGATTCTCCAACAGACACCCTTTTGAGAGGGGAAGTAGAAAAAGGAGTTATGAGCAAGACACACGAAACGCTTCGCATTGCCGTGGACATGGATGAGGTGATTACCGATACGCTGGGCAAACAACTGCGCCTCTACAACCAGCGCTGCGGGACAAGCGCGAGTCGCAGCGACCTTCACGGGAATAATCTAGTGGACATTGCGCCAACATCGCACAAAGAGTGGCTCGTGAGCATGCTCTATGAACCAGGGTTCTTTGCCGACCTGGAGCCGATGCCCGGCTCGCTGGGAGGCATGGAGAGACTCTGCGCGCAACATGATGTTTTCATTGCGAGTGCCGCCACACAGTTTCCGAACTCGTTCAACGAAAAAATCGCGTGGCTCAAGCTTTATCTGCCGCAGATTCCGTTGGACCACATCATCTTTTGCGGGGATAAGTCGATCCTCAATGTGGACTATCTCATCGACGATTCGGCCTACCACTTCAAAGGCCTGCGCGGTGTGGGGCTGCTATTCGATGCTCCGCATAACCGAAAGAATCATGAGCACTTTCGCGTATACGGATGGGCAGAGGTAGAGAACGCGATTGCATTGCACGAGGCGAGAAAGAGCGGAGATCGCCTCGGGTTATACGAAGAACTAGAGCTAAGTGCCCAATGAAGATCCGAAATAGAATGGGGTTGAACGATTCGCGGTGATACAGATTCTCCCCACCGCAAATGCAGACGGAGAGGCTCTTATGCAAGGCACAACCTCAGTGAACTTTCTTCAGGCTCTGGAACAGATTACGGAGCACTGGTCCCCGCGCGTTGTTGGGAGAGTCAACGATCAGTATGTAAAGGTCGCGAAGGTGCAAGGGCAGCTCGCCTGGCATAAGCATGATTCCGAAGATGAGATGTTCCTTGTCGTTTATGGCCGCCTGATCCTTCAGTTCGAAGACAAGGAAGTTGTTCTCAATCCTGGAGATTTTTATGTGGTGCCTAAAGGCACACTGCACAATCCTGTGGCGGAAGAGGAGTGTGGGATCGTGCTTATCGAAACAGTCACGACACGGCACACGGGGGACGTGGATACTCCGTTGACGAAATCTATTGAGGAGCAGCTCTCCGGAGCATAGTACTACGGTGGCCCTTACAAGCCTCTCCCCCATGCCTGTCATTTCGACCGACCAACGGGAGCGGAGAAATGACAGGCTTTTGGGGTAGGTTTGTAAGGGCAACTGGCGTACTAGGAATCGGTCTGTGGCAGTTATTCCAGAGCGATAATATTTTCCCTCGATGCACACGACGGAACTAGATCCACTTTGCCCCAAAGAGCCTAAGGGATATAGAGTTCCTGATAGTATGCTGCTGCCACCCGAGAAAGCTCAGACAGACCTTCCGCTTCCATGGACCAACCGGCGACAACTTCTGGCTGTCGCAGCGCTGCTTCTGGTCTTTGCCTTTGAACTCATCCATGTGGCGCGCGTGTACTCGGCGAACTGGGACGAAGCGCATCACTTGTATGACGGCTATAACATCTGGACGAAGCATGATTACCGGCTGAATGCCGAGGTGCCGCCGGTGGTGAAGCTCACGGCTGCGCTTCCTCTGCTGCCTCTGCACGTATCTGTTCCACCCAATGCAGGAAAGTCTCAGTCACTGGAAGCCTTCGTCGATGGGCGGGCGTTTGTCTTCGGGAATGGAGGCGATCGCCTGCTGTTTCCGGCGCGCATGGCCTGCATGCTTTTTACACTACTGCTGGCAGGGCTGCTTTATGTGGCGACTCGAGAGATGTTCGGCGGCTTCGTCGCGCTCGCCGCGCTGGCGATGTTTGTCTTCGATCCGAACATTCTCGCGCATGGGACCCTGGTCTCGACGGACCTTGGCAGTGCATGCTTCTTCTTCGCCACCGTGTATGCGTTCTATCGCTATGCCAAGGTGCAGAGTCCGGGACGACTGGCCGTCGTTGGACTTGCAGCTGGGCTGGCGATGTGCGCGAAGTTCACTGGCATCTTTGTCTTTCCGATGCTGGTACTTCTGGCCGGAGCCGAGGCGCTGCGTGCGCGGAGCTCAGCCGTGCTGTGGAAACGGCTCGGAGCCTGTGCTGTCGTCCTGGTCTGCGCCTGGGGAGTGATCTGGGCTTTCTATGGATTCCGCTACGCGCCAGCTCCGAATGGTCTGGAGCTCTCGCCGACGCTTGAGCCCTACATCGCCTCGATGCCGAGCAAGACCAATGCCGCAGAGCTTGCGGTTGTCGCCAAGTTCCATCTGCTGCCGAAGGCCTACATCTGGGGACTCGCCAATACCAAGAAGACGGAGTGGGAGTACACGAGCTACTTCTTCGGCAGGATGTATCGGCATGGACCATGGCAGTACTTTCCTGCTGCCTTTCTGATTAAGTCCACTCTTCCGCTCCTGATTGCTCTTGCGATGCTTCCCTTCCTCTGGTTTCGGCGAGAGAATCGCCACACGCGGGAACTGTATTTTCTGCTCATCCCTGTCGTCTTCTACTTTGCGCTGGTGACTACGTCTCACATGGATATTGGGGCTCGGCATCTGATGCCTGTCTATCCTTTTCTGTATGCGCTGGCAGGGGTCGCTATCGGTCACGCCTTCTTTCGCAACCGCGCCTGGGTGATCGCGGCGGCGGCTTTGTTGGTGTGGCAGGTGGCGACATCGGTGCGGATTGCACCGGCATATATGGCTTACGGAAATGAGGCCTGGGGCGGCCCGTCGCAAGTGCATCGCTATCTGAGCGACGCCAACGTCGACTGGGGACAGCAGCTTAAGTCGGTGAAACAGTACCTGGACGAAAACCACATCACGAACTGCTGGTTCGCGTACTTTCCGGATGGCGCGGTTGATCCTTCCGACTACGGTGTGTCCTGCAAGCGGCTACCCACGGGAAGCTCGCTCTCGTGGTTTAGATTGCCGATGGATGTGCCACCCGTGATCGATGGAACGGTTCTGATCAGCGATAGCGACCTTGAGGGTGTAGAGTCTGGCGACGGTCCGCTGAACTGGTTCGAGCCTTTTCGCGAACTGAAGCCGGTGGCGACTATTCAGCACGGGGTGTACGTCTATCAGGGCCGGTTTGCGGTGCCTCTGATGTCTGCGCTGGTGGACGTGCGAAAGACTGGGGATCTTTCCCAGGCCAATCAACCTGCAGCAGCTCTGGCGATGGCCGAGCAGGCTGTCGCACTGGCACCGGGCTCTGCACTTACGCAGATCAACCTGGCGGATACGCTTGCGGCGCAGAAGCAATGGAGCGAGGCTATCGTGCACTATCAACTGGCAGACGAATTGGCACGCACGGTTCGGCCTGAGTTGGAGGACGAAGATCTGATCCCAAGGTGCAAGGCTGGAATAGAGCTGGCGAAGAACCAGCTTCATCAGCCTTGATGCGGGTACGGCGACGAATATTGCTCTAAAGAGTGGCCACGCGAGTAGAAGTACATTATTCTTCGCACAGTTGCCTATCCAGGAGAAGCATGATGAACAGCACTTCCGACACAGGTATCCAGTCCGATTTTTCCCTTCCACCGGATGATCTAAGCCGAAGTCTGGTTGTCACAAGATCAAACGACCAGGGCTTACCGCATATCGGATTAGTGGGAGACACGTACACGGTCCTGCTCTCGGGGAAGGATACGGCTGGGCAGTTTTGCCTGATCGATATGCATATTCCACCGGGCGGTGGACCGCCTCCTCACCGGCATGATTTTGAAGAGTCCTTCATCATCCTGGAGGGCGAGCTCGAGGCTACCTTTCGAGGCCAGAAGTCGGTGGTAAAGGCAGGCGAGACGGCCCACATCCCGGCCAACGCGCCTCATCAGTTTCACAATACAAGCGACCAGCCTGTGCGACTGTTATGCATCTGCTCTCCTGCAGGGCAGGAAGAGCTCTTCGCCGAAGTTGGTGTGCCGGTTGCAACGCGAACGACCGCACCGCCGAAGCTGGACCCTGCGGCTCAGGCAGCGTTTATAGCGAAGGTTGAAGCCCTGGCGCCAAAGTATCGGACAGAGCTGCTGCGGCACGCTTAGCACCATTCCCTCCGCGGCTAAAGCCGCGCTAATCCCAAAGATTTACGGCGGGACTGAAGTCCCGCCCCTCCAAAGCAAGACGCGTGTTCAGAGGTTTCTTAAAGGAAGCTTAGGAGTTCGAGATGAAAGTTCTGGTATTTGGAGCAACCGGTAAAACGGGTGGCCTGATTGTGGACCGAGCACTTGCGAAGGGCCATGAGGTCACGGTGCTTGTCCGCGATGCGAGCAAGTTTACCCGGAAGGACGTACGTGTTCTCTCCGGAGACGCGACTAAGCCAGACGATGTGATGCAAGTAGTGCGAGGACAAGAGGCCGTGATCGACGCCATCGGCGGCACGACTCCGTACAAGACGACACGACTCGAGAGTACGTCGGTGCGCAACATCATCGAGGCCATGCAGACCGAAGACGTTCAGAGACTGATCGTGATCTCGATGATGGGCCTCGGCGAGAGCAGGGCCCAAGCGCCGTTCTGGTACAAGTATCTGCTGATGACAACCTTCCTTCATGGATCGACGGCAGACAAAGCCCTGATGGAAGGCGAGGTAACTACAAGCGGGCTGGACTACCTGATTGCGCGCCCACCCATCCTCAAGGATGACCTGCCAACCGGCAGTGTGACCGTGCTGGGCAGCGGCGCAACCGGCCATTCGATCACACGCGCAGATCTGGCGAACTTCCTGGTCGATCAACTCGAGGTGAATGACCACCTCGGCCGCGCCGTCACAGTGGTCAACAGCTAAAGCGCTTGTTCCAGTGCGCGCTTCATCATGATGCCTAAGATGTTTCTCTCAGTCTATTGGGATAGAGATCCCAGAAGGAGCTTGGCGCTTTCACTCTGATAGCGGCTCATCCGCAACTCCTTTCCATCGTGCAAAATTACTTTGTGGTGCCCGTGGAACCAGGGATGAATCTCCTTGACCTTAGAGATATTCACCAGCGTTGAACGATGGATACGCACGAACTGTTTCGGATTTAATCTGGATTCCAAACCAGATAACGTATTTCGCAGTTCGTAGACGAGCTTCCCAACATGCAGTTGAACGCAGTTTCTCTCCGCTTCGATCCAATCGATGTCTTTGGTGTCAACAAGGAGGATGCGTCCGCTCACGGGAACGGCAATCCTCTCCTGGTATTGTTGTTGCTTCTGAACGGCGGCCAGTGCCTGCAGCAGCCTGGTGGTGTAACTGTCATCCAGAGAGCTGGCAAGACGCACCTTCGCGCGAGCAACGGCTCTCTCGACCCGGTCGCTGCCGAAGGGCTTGAGAATGTAGTCCACCGCATTGGCCTCGAAGGCCTCGATCGCGTAGTCCTTGTGTGCGGTGACGAATATGGTGACCGGCATCTTCACGCCGTTTAACTCGTCCAAGATCTCCAGTCCGGTTAGTCCGGGCATATGCATGTCGAGAAATATCAGGTCGGGATGTTCCCTGCTTATAGCGTCGAGTGCCGATACTCCATCTCCGCATTCGCGAATCACGTCGATATCTTCATCCTGCCGGAGGGCTCTCAGGATGCTGCTTCGCACCAAAGGCTCGTCGTCGATGATGATCGTTTTGATTCTCATAGGGCGAGCAGCTCCTCTTCTGAGGAGCTTACGGAGGCGCTCTTCTCGAAGGGTATAGCGATGCTGCATACCACGCCTCGCGGTGATAGCGCCTGAAGAGAGAGACTCGAAGAACCGTTATAGACCTGCGTGAGCCGCTGTGATGTGTTCGATAGCCCAACTCCCCATCCGCCATGATCCAAGCTCATCTCAGAGGGAAGCGAGCTATTGGAGTTACTAATCTCCACGACCAACCGGCCCGACTGCCGGAAGCTTTTGATCTCGATCGTATCGTCGCCCGGATTTTTCGCGATGCCGTGCACGATGGCGTTCTCCACCAGAGGCTGAAGGATCAAACTCGGTATGGAACAGTCGAGCGTTGCAGGATCGATGAGCGAGCGCACAGTCAGGCGGTCCCTGAATCTGATCTTCTGAATGCTCAGATAGAGATCTACCAGATGCAGCTCTCGCCGCAACGAGATCTGCTGCGAAGATTCATGTTCTAAGAACACTCGCAGCAGCGAACTCAGATCAAGCAGCATCTTCTCCGCGGATTCGGGATCTTCGTGAATCAGCGTTCCAATCGCGTGAAGAGTATTGAAGAGGAAGTGCGGGTGCAACTGCATCTGCAGAACCTGCAGCTGGGCCTGCGCCAGCTGCCTCTCCAATTGTGATTCACGGACCTGCCTATTGCTGTTTTCCTTGTAGAAATGCAGGGTCTGGGCTAATCCGGTTAATGCCCAATAGGTGATGATGCCCATCGCGACGTCCTTCCGGAGAAGGAACCTGAAGTTATCGAGGAGAGCCCTAAAGATGTTTCGCGGAGCTGGAGAGCCTAATTCAAGTAAATACGCGATGACCGATTGTACAAATAATGCAAGAAGAGCGAATAACACACTTGCCAGCAGATGCAGCGCAAGAGCTCGTTGAGGGTGCCGGGGATCGACAGGGCGTTTCGCTGCCAACTGTAGTACCAACGGTGCGACGAAGAGCCACGCATACCACTGCTCCATATTCCAGCGAACATACGCAAACACTGGATGGGGATGTCCGTACATCACGTCGTAGCTATACCACTGAGCCGCGAACAGAAAGGCGATCCCCGTCCACAGCAGAAAGAGTTGCGCGAAGCGGCGGGCGAACTTTTTTATAGAAACCATCTGACGTTCCCTTAGGCAGCCACTAATCCTGTCTTCTTCTGAGATATTAAGTCCGACCCGTCACGATGGGAAGCTTGTTTCCCATTGCGACTACGATCCAGCAGCCGCCCATTACGACTCGTCCCGATTGCTTTTGAAAAATCTTCCTTTGTTCCTACGGTGGAGGTGCACCGAAGCTCTGGAGGACGAGATGGAGCATTACCGGATCGGAGTTGCTTGCAGGACCTACTGGAAACTCGCGGCTCTCCTAATGGGCTCTTTGAACACTGTACTCATATTCTCCCAACAGCCCTGTACGCAAGGATTTTCGGTTGAAGGTATCATTCGCGACACCACGGGCGCTGTCATCCCCAACGCTCAGGTACAGACCCCTGACGGCAAATCGGCTTCGACCGATTCGGCTGGACATTTTTTATTGTCCTGTGTACCGGAGACTTCGACGACGATCACGGCGCAGGCAGATGGCTTTGCGCCTGGAACAGCCACTACGATCAGGCAGTCAAATGCTGTCGCTCACGTGGACATTCAACTGCGGGTTGCGGGCGAAGAGACTGATGTCGAGGTGGGTGATGATGCCACGGCGATGGATGCCGATCACGGTGCAGGGACGCGCAACCTGAATACCCAGGATGTGCAGCAGCTCTCCGATGACCCGGACGATTTTCTCCGAGAGTTACAGTCGCTCGCGGCCAGTGGCGGCGGCATGCCCGGCCTGGCTCTCGTCACTGTCGATGGCTTTCAGAACACGAGTGCCTTGCCACCCAAAGGTTCTATCGCTTCCATTCGCATCAATCCGGATATGTTTTCAGCGGAATATGAGAGGGCTCCCTATTTAGGCGGCCGCATCGAGATCTTTACGAAGCCTGGTGCGGACCCCTTTCACGGAGCGCTGTTCCTTACAGACAGCGACGGCAGCTTCAATGCGACGGATCCCTTCTCCGTAACAGCAACACCGGCAGGAAAGCGGAGATACGGCTTCGAACTGAGCGGGCCGGTTGTCCCAAAGAAAATCGACTTCTCCCTCGCCCTCGAAAAGCGCGACATCGATGAGTTCAACGTCGTCAACGCGGTAACACTGAATGCGAATGGCGATCAGGAGCCGCTGCAACAGACAGTGGCAGCTCCGCAGCGGCTATGGATCGCTTCGGAGCGTAACGACTGGCAGATCAGCCCGAAAGATACAGCGACACTTTCCTTTTCGGCCAATGTCAACAACCTCGGCAATCAGGGCGTGGGTGGCCTTACGCTTGCCGAAGCCGGCTATTCGAGTCTGGTGAACGAGTACGATCTGCGGCTAAATAATACGTTGACGCTCAGCCCCAATCAGTTGCACGAAACTCGGATCGGCTATACATGGAAACGCACCGAGCAGACGCCTCTCTCGACCGCGCCATCACTTGGGGTAGCCGGATACTTCACAGGAGGAGGAGCGACAAGTCAGAACCTGAACGATCGTGAACGCGACCTTGAAGTGGATGATGACCTGATGGTCACCCAGGGCAAACACTCGTGGAAGATTGGCGCTCAATCGCTCGGCAGCTTTGTGCATGACGATGACCCAAACACCTTCAACGGAGCCTATCTGTTCGGCGGAGGCAGTGCTCCCATTCTCGATGCAAATAATAATTCAACCGGACAGACCACCACGATCAGTGGCATCGAGCAGTACCGGCGCGCCTTGTTGAATCTTCCAGGCGGCTCACCCACCACCTATCAGGTCACTACCGGCACGCCGCTGGTTCCCTTTACGCAGTGGCGCGTAGGCCTGTTCGGACAGGATGCCATCAAACTAACCCCTCACCTCAGCGTGATCGGAGGACTTCGCTACCAGCTGCAGACCGCTCCGAGTAGCTTTGCCAACTTCTCGCCGCGCGTTGGCCTGGCGTGGGCGCCGGATAAGAAATCGGCCTGGGTAGTTCACATGCGTGCAGGGGTCTTCCGTGCTCCCAACTACCCGAACCTTGCCACAGAGGTCTACCGCCTGAATGGTATCCGGCAACAGCAGACAACAGTCTATTCGCCAAGCTACAACCATCCGCTGACGCTCATTCCTGGAGCCATTCAGGTGAGCACGGTGAATCAATTTCCGCAGTCTCTCCATCAGGTCTCATCGCTCCAAACGCACCTCGGTATCGAGCGCACGTTCCACAACGGCTTGCACCTGGCGACCACCCTCTATTGGTTTTCTAACTGGGGAGAGATACAGACCAGGAATATCAATGCTCCTCTCATCGGCAGCAGCGTTGGAACCCCACCCGATCCGACTGCTGCTCTGCTCGCTCCAAGACCCTATGCACCGAACGAAAATATGGTGCAGTATCAGAACTCCGGTCATATGAACGGCAACATCTTTGTCTTCGGTGGTGACCGAAACACCGGAAAACGATTCAGCCTCTCCATTTACTACATTCACGCCAACGCAAAAACTGACGCGACGAGTGCTGTCGGCAGCCCGCAATCCAGCTATAGCAACCAAGGTGAGACCTCCCGCCCCGACTGGTTGGCGGGAGATGCGGTCTATGTTTCGGGCATCATCCACCTGCCCCGCAAATTGGAGTTCTCTTCGGTGCTTGATGCTAGAAATGGCCAGCCCTACAACATCACCACCGGTACCGATGCGAACGGGGATGGAGATTTCAACGACCGTCCTTCCTATGCATCGGCCCCAGGCCCAGGTGTGTACAGCACGCGTTTCGGATTGCTGACTACAAATACCGTGAATGGCAATGTTCCGCGCAACCTGGGAAGTACGCCAGCCGCGCTACATCTTGATGGAAACCTGAGCCGTGTTTTCACGTTGAATCCGAGAGACAAAGACCATCCGCGCACTCTCACCTTCAATGCGCGCAGTGCGAATCTGGTGAATCACACCAACGTCACAGCGGTGAATACGATCCTCTCGTCATCCACGTTGGGACAACCCCTCACCGCGGAGACCGCCAGACGCATAGAACTCGGAGTGCGCTTCGCCTTCTAGAGTGGAATCAAGATAGCTGTACCCGTGGGAGGTATTTACTCCTACCCCACCACAAATCTGTCATCCTGAGCGCAGTCGAAGGACCGCGAGAGTTTTGGTCTTACCTATATAGTTCACACCTTTCAACCAAAGCAGCCGAGGCGGGGTGTTCGAGGTGGAAAAGGTGCAGAATGTAGCGGCGAGATATAGGGTTTCGGGGTCCTTCGACTGCGCTCAGGATGACAGATTTGTGGTGACATGAAAACACGACAGATCGGGTACAGCCACCTTGATTCTGCACTGAGCAAGCGCCCGTTGTGCTCTGTCCGATCAGAAGATGTGTTTGATTCCCTTGCCTACACCTTTGACGATTTTGCCGGTTCCCTTCACCGAACCGACGGCCACGTCTTTGCCTGCGGAGACGCCACCCTTGCCGACAGAGGCGGCCGCATCAATAGGATGAAGCGTGACGAGGTCTACAGCACCCTTGCCTGTACCTTCGGCCAAGTTGCCTGCACCCTTGGCGGCGCCTTTGCCGATGTCTCCGCTTCCGCTGCCGATATCACCACCGGCGCTGCGGCCTTTTTTCTTGGTCTTTACGGTCTTCTGGCTCGTCGGTGCGACCTGATCGGAGTTGGACTGGCCCTGGGCGGTCACAACAACGGCGAATGCGAGTAGCAGTAATACGGTGAGTCCCAATTTGGTTTTCACGGTTACGCTCCGCTCTCTTCCCTGCTTAATATGATGCCCCCAATCGGGATCAAATAAAACAAGAATCTCAGGCTAGAGCCTCTTTCAGATATCCATTCACTTTGCGGCAGATGCGGTTTGCTGCTGGACTGCCTGCGGCTGATTCATGACGATATCGGCAGCCTTCTCGAGGGTGACGGTTGAAGGCTCGGACTCGAACCTTGAGCGTTCGTCGTCCTGCTGGAGAGAGATGTTCTTGAAAAGAAGAGCGTTGCCTTCGAGCTGAACGTGGAACTCTGTCAATTGCCAGAGCGAGGGGCCAACCTCCTCCTGCTTCAGAGAGAAGGCGCTGCCCTCCTTGAGCCTGCCGAGGATGCCTCCGCCAAAAGTGACCTCGCGCATGAGATGGCCGCGCATGCTGCGGACACGGTGTTGTTGATTATCCGCGACGAGATCGCCGGCCATGCTGCTGAAGACGCGGGCCTCGCGTGTAGGCGGATGGAAGTTAGGATCAGGCTCGAAGTGCAGTGTGGTGGTGGCTGCGTTTGAGCCTGTCACTGTCCAGAGAAAGGCGTTAGGGAGAAGCTGGAGAAGATCGTCAATCTGCTGATTGTCGTGGTTGGTCTCGGAGACCTGCTTCTTCTGCGCGTGGGGATCGTGCATAAACTGCTGAATGAGCTCGCGCTGCTGCAGCGGGTAGAACTCCTGGCCGTCTTTCTCCAGGATGCGCTGGGCATCTCCTTGTGGTGAATTGGCCACCCACTGGAGAACGTGCTCCTTCGGCTTATGAATCTCTTCGAGGTAAATCCACTTGGAATGGTCGTTCAGGTCCGCCTGATGCTCGGCATTGACGACCTGCTGAATGATCTGCTGCGGGCTTTGAGCATGCGCAACGGTAAACGAGAGCGCGAGTGCTCCTAGCCAAAGGTAGCTTGTCTTTTTTTGAGCCATATCATCCGCCTATGCCTACAAAAAGTTACTTTTTTTTGATGCAGCAGATTTACGAACGTTTCGGCAAAATGTTAGCCGCCATCACCAGCAGGCATGTCGAAAAGTGGCCTTTCAGCCATCAATCGGCGAACGATGAAACGCCACTTTTATTTTCACTCAGATTCGGGCCACCCGGCTTATAAAAGTGAACGGACCGTAGGGCTAGGATCCGTTCACCTGATCTCCTGATGCGAGCTAGGCTTCGACCAGATCTTCAGCTACGGCAAAGGATTTTCGTTCGATCCCGGGCAGGTGCAAGGCCAGCGTAATCGCTCGCAGCGCCATGAAGGCCAGCATGGCGCACCACAAGCCGTGATTGCCATAGCGTGCCCTTAGAACGACGGCCAGGACTAAGAATCCAACGAGGGAGATCAGCATGCTGTCGCGTAGCTCGCTGGCGCGCGTGGCGCCGATGAAGACGCCATCGAGCAGGAAGCTCCAAACGGCCACCAGAGGCAAGACGATTAGCCAGGGCAGAAACTGCCCGGCGAGCGAGCGAATCGATTCCTGGTTCGTAAAGATGGCGATGATCTGACGGCCGAAGATGAGATACAGGAGAGAGATCACCGCAGCAACCGTGAACGCTGAAACAGAGCTGGCCTTGAGCACGGAGCGGAAGTCCTCCACGCGCCGTGCGCCGATCGCTTCACCGACAAGCGCCTCTGTAGCGTTGGCAAAGCCGTCGAGTCCGTAGCCGGCGATCCAGAGAAAATTGATGAGCACTGCGTTCGCTGCGAGGACTGCATCTCCGGAACGGGCTCCCGTGCGAGTGAACCAGGCATACGCTGCGACCAGGCTCAACGTGCGCAGGAGAATATCGCGATTGAGGGAGAAGAGCCGACGCAGGCTGCCGCCGTCGATCAACTCGCTCCAGCGCACATGGCTAATACGAGCGCCCTTGGCCAGCATGAGCGCAACGCCAAGGAAGCATCCCACCCATTCTGCGGTCATCGTCGCCGTGGCGATGCCAGCGACACCCCAGTGCCAACGCAGGACCAGCGTGAGAGCTACGGCCACGTTGACTACGTTAATCACGACCTGCAGGAGCAACGCAGTACGGGCATACTGCCGGCCCAGAAGATAGCCGAGGATGGTGTAGTTCGCCAACGCCGCCGGCGCCGACCAGATGCGGATACTGCAGTAGGTCAACGCGTTTTGATGTGTCTCCGCAGTGGCACCCAATAGCGTTAGCACGCCGGAGATGAGCGGCTTCTGGATGAGGAGGATCACAGCCCCAATCAGCAGCGCGGTGAGCAGGGCGCGGCCGAAGTGGTGCATGACTTCGTCCTGGTCTCCAGCTCCATGCGACTGCGCCACCAGACCGGTCGTCGTCATGCGCAGGAAACCGAAGGTCCAGTAGATGGAGTTGAAGAGGATGCCACCTACAGCAACGCCGCCCAGCGCTGCCGCGCTAGGCAGATGGCCAGAGAGGATCGTATCCACCGTAGAGAGTAGAGGTTCGGTCAGGTTCGAAAGGATGAGCGGGATGGCGAGGAGAAAAACTCGCCGATACCAATAGGACATTTCCATCATTCTACGGTGCTGGAGTTTTACCTTGCCACAGCAGAGGACTGCGTCAGGACCGTGACTTCCTTGGCATATTCGGAAGCACGAGAGCTACACTGAACTCGCAATCAATGGTGGTGCGCCAATGAGCGAATCCTACCCCCTAAGTTGTCCGCTGATATCTGTGGCCCTCAGCCCGAGAACACAGGCTGATCGCTGGAAATTACTGCAGGCACTGAGCGATCTCGTCCAACAAGATCCCGCTATCAAGGTTGAATCAGAATCTGGAGATGGGCCGATCCTCATCAGCGGGACGAGCGATCTGCAGCTGGAGACCATCTGCGCCCGTATTGTGCAGGAGTACAAGATCGAGCTCGACGCCAGTGAATCCAGAATTATCTATTTAGAAACCATTCGCAAACGGGCCGAAGCGGAAGGAACATACGCACGGCAAACGAATGGCCTTCGCAATTATGCCCATGTGGCTCTTAGGCTAGAGCCCCGTGAACCAGGAAGCGGCTATCAATTCGTCGACGAAACTACTGGAGACACAATCCCTTCGAAATTTGTCGAGTCCGCCAGTATCGGTATCCAACGCGCCCTGAAGGGTGGCATTTTAGCCGGCTACGAGATGGTGGACCTGCGGGCTGTTCTCTACGACAGCAACTACCATGTGACAGACTCGAACGAAATAGCCTTTCAAATTGCAGCTTCCATGGCCTTCAAGGAAGCTGCCCGCAAAGCCGGTCCCATCCTGTTGGAGCCGGTTATGTCGGTCGAGGTTGTGCTTCCAGAAGAGTACCTGGGCAACATCATTGGAGACCTCAACGAGCGCCGCGGACGCATCGAGACCTCGAGACTCGCGCCCATTCGCAAGTGCTCCATGCCGTGGTGCCCTTGGCCGAACTATTCGCGTACGAGAAGCACCTCCGTTCAAGCACACAAGGGATGGCCACCCATTCAACGCACTTTGTCCGTTATGAGCCTGCTCCTCTAAGAGGCGGCCCTGGCGATTATGAAGCGGGTATTGTCTCCAACAAACCGAAGGGCCCAAGAACGGGACTTAACTCCGCTGCTGCCAGGCTGGACATAGACGCCGAATGATTGCGAATTCAGTGATGTAATTTCGCGATATCCCATTCAGAAAAGGTCAACAACCGGCGGAAAGGTCAGCAACAAACTCAGGCCCAGCAGAACGAAAGCAACGGCAATAACACGCCCCGCCGCAATGGTCTTCTTGCCCCAACGCCACTCCAGGATCCCCCAGGTAAAGAGCCAGACCAGGATGGCTGTCGTGGTTACGCCGGAGAGAGCTCCTGTCGGTTTATAGAAAACAAGGCTGCTCTTTACCGCAACCGATTTGTCCCCGGCGAAAGCCAGGACTGCAAGAACAAAGGAGCCGATGCCAGCTGCGAGGATGGCAGCCACGCCGGAACCGTTGGGAAGAATGGAAGTGCTGGGGGAGACAGCGGTCTCTGACGTATTCATTTCTCTTCTCCGTGGCTCAGTTGGAGCGTATGCCCGCCCTGGACCGGCGCATATTTGTTGATCATCGCGCCGAAGAAACCGGCGATACCGGCTGCTAAAAACGAAACCAAGGTGAAGGAAAGCACCGCAGTACGAAGTTGTCGATGGTGCTTGAGATCGCGACCATACTTGATCACGACGAATGCTGCCATCGTGATTGAGATAGGAGCGAACCAGGCAACATGCTCCTTCCACTCCATTCCCAGCGAATGCCAGTCGATAGTGGTGGGGCTCGACATAAGCAGACGTTGCGGAAACATCGAAAGATCGGCCGTTCCTGGCGGTGCTGCCGCTCGATACCAGGGATAGATGACATACGCTCCGGTCAGCACGGCAGCCCATGCAAGCACCACCATGGCGAACATGTACCCCTTGAGAAAGCGCTCTTGCCCCGGTGTGGGTTCAGCAGGAGCGGCGGAGATCGTGAAGCGATAGAGCTCTACGAGTGCGCCGGAGCATGCCAGCAGATAGAGTGCACCGAACCCCATGCCGTGGATCAGTGTCCAGAGACTCCGCATCGTGATTTCCATTGGTTCTCCTTATGAAAGGTTGAGCGCCTCTCATCTGCTCTAACGGGGTTGCGCAGACACCATGGCTTCACCAGAGGTTTTCTTGTCTGCATCTTTATCTTTCCCCCAGGTTTTATAGAGTCCGAGATAGCCATAGTTCTCTGTCTGCCCTGCGATGGAGTGACCATACGCGAAGAGCAACTGGAGTCCGGGAGACTTGAAGTGGTAGTAGCCGCCTGCGTCAATCATGGCTGAGGATTGCGTCTGAGCGGCGGCAAATCCTTCTCGAGCGTGAGAAAAAATCTCGGCAGATAGTTCGAGCTTTTCGCTGATTTCGCGTTTGACCAAGTATCCACCGTAAAGATAGTTGCGATATTGAGTTTGAGGAACGACAGCGTAGCCCAGCCCGCCGCAGAGACTCCAGGGTCCGAACTCCTTCTCTACCCAGATCGGCAGTTTGTACCACACCTTGCCGACACCGAGCCCCTTGGAGTAACTCCCGGTCGGAATCTCGAACATGGTGAACGATCCAATCTGCGGGCGGTGTTTCGTCTGTTTGATGAATCCGTACTTCACCCCCAGCTCCATATCCGTCAACCCAAAGGCGCTAGAACCCGTTCCGCCTGGAAGATAGACAGGGTTATTGGACGGCATGACCGCGCCGAAGGGAAGAATGGCATGAAGCTGAATGTTGGGAATCGCGCCCCAGTTGAACTCAAACGCTATCCCGGTCGGATCGATCTCTGCCGGAGTGCCATCCACGGTCCCGAAGATATAAGCCTCGTAGTGCCCCAGATCCACCGGTGTCGGATCATCTGTCTGGAACGGCGGGCCGGCCTGCGCCCAAAGCTTTGAAGCCGCCGATACAAGGACGAGAAGCATCGCCAGTTTCGAGCAATGGATGCTAAAGCTCATCGAAGCTCCTGCTTTCCAGCGAAGTTCATGATGCCTCTAGGAAGCGAATGGCTGACTCAAACAGCATATATCGAAATTCGATAACATAAAATCTCATATCACCTCTGTGAAGGTATATTTACGTTGTGTTGAAACAACAGCGGGAACTCTACTTCGGACTCATACGGATTCATGTGCTGGTGCATGCTTCACAAGAACCAATCTTTGGATTGGCCATGATGGAGGAGTTGAAGCATCATGGGTATCGCATTGGCCCGGGAACCCTCTACCCACTCCTGCATGGCCTGGAGCGGAGTGGCTTGTTGAAGTCTGTACTCAGGAATGTTGGAGGACGTCAGCGACGGGTTTACAAGATCACCGCCATTGGCAGGAAAGCCTTGGACAAAGCCAGAGAAAAGGTAGACGAGCTTCATCATGAACTTCACGAAGAACACCCGCGAAAGATATCGCCCCCTGACAACAACTCCGCAATCCATTAGATCGGGTTTAGAATCGGGAGCCATGGATATTCCTCGTCGATTGCCTCTGTGTTCGTTGATTACCTGCACCGTAGTCTTCGGCTTGCTGACACCTTCGCTGCGCGCAGCTCTACCTGAGGAGCAGGCGGTACTTGCTCCAGTGCAGGCGCTGTTCGACGGCATGTCGAAGCGTGACGCGACGGCGATCAAGGCACCTTTGCTGCCCGGTGGCACGATGGTGTTGATGCGGGATGGCAAGCCAACGCAGATGACCTTTGAAGCCTTTGCTGATCGAGTCGGCAGACCGGGAACGTCGCACATCGAAGAAAGAATTCACGATCCCCTGGTGCGGATCGATAACGACCTGGCCGTGGTGTGGGCGCCCTTCGAGTTCCTGGTGGATGGCAAGGTCGACCACTGCGGGACGGATCTGTTCAACCTTGTTCGTCAGGATGGGAAGTGGTTGATCGCGAGCGTGGCTGATACCGGGCGGAAGGTTTGTCCGGCGAGTTAGTGCTGTGACCAGATTCCAAGCGCTCTGATACGCTAGTCCGCATGCGTCCTAACCTGCTTGCTATCTCCGCTCTCTTTTTAGCCGCAGTGTCTCCATTTGCCTGTGCCCAGGCGCCTGCCTCCGTAACCACACGCCTTGCCGCGCAGAACGCCCTCTTTGACGACTCGTGGCAGGCGAGCCTTAAGATGAGTCCCCTCCTGGCGACTGCCGTCGGCGACTATCGCTACAACGACCAGCTCGGCGACTACTCTCTCGCTGCCTCCGCCGCTCGCCACCAGCGCGACCTCACTGACCTGGCACGCATCAAGGCCATCGATCCCAGCGGCTTCCCCGAGCAGGACCTGATCTCCCACGACCTCTTCCTGCGCCAGCTTCAGGAGCGCGTCAACGACTACGACCTTAAAGATTTCGAGATGCCCCTCAGCTCATCGGGCGGCGGCGGTGGCATCCATGCCAACCTCGCGGATCTCCCGCTTTCGATGCCGTTCGACTCCGTGAAGCACTACGAGGACTACATCGCCCGCCTCCACCAGATCCCCAAGGCCTTCCTCCAGACCGAGGACGTCCTTCGCGCCGGCGTGAACGATCACCTCGTCCCCGTCCGTTTTATCGCCGAAAAGATTCCGAGCCAGGCTGACGGAGTGATCACTGCCGACCCCTTCCTCCTCCCTCTCAAAAAATTCCCCGCCAGTTTCTCAGAGGCCAATAAGAAGCGTCTCACGGATGAGATCACCTCCACCGTCAACCAGGAAGTCTTTCCGGCCTATAAGCAGTTCGCCGCCTTTGTCACCACGGACTATATCCCCCACTGCCGAACTACGCTCTCCATCAACTCTCTCGGAGGAGGCACACGTCGCTACCAGTCCGCCCTCCGCCGCTTCACCACCACAGACCTCACTGCCGCACAGATCCACGAGATCGGACTGAAGGAGGTCGCTCGCATCACAGGGGAGATGGCCGCACTCGCCAAGGCCAACGGCTACAAGGATCTGGCCAGCTTCCGCGATCACGTCGAAAACGATCCCAAATACCAGCCAACCTCCGCTGACACCATCGTAGAGGACTTCCGCAAGTACATCGCGCAGATGCAGCCGCATCTGCCTGAGCTCTTCAATCTGCTGCCCAAGACTGCCGTCACAGTCGAGCCGATCCCACCCTTCCAGGCCGCCGCTGCCACCCACTACCAGGGAGGAACTCCCGACGGCAAACGTCCCGGCCGTGTCTCCGTCGCCGTCTCCGACCCCACCCACCGCAGCTTCATCAATGACGAAGCCGTCGCCTACCACGAGGGCGTTCCCGGCCACCATCTCCAGATCAGCATCCAGCAGTCCCTCACCGACTTGCCGGAGTTCCGCAAGCATGGTGGAAACTCCGCATACACCGAAGGCTGGGGTCTCTATGCCGAGGAGCTAGGCAAGGAGATCGGCTTCTACCAGGATCCCGGCTCCGACTACGGCCGCCTCCGCTCGGAGCTGTTCCGGGCGGTGCGTCTGGTGCTCGACACCGGCATTCACGATATGGGTTGGAGCCGCGATCAGGTTGTGGAGTACATGCGCAGCTCGCACGCTGTCGACGAACCCACAATCCAGGCCGAGACCGACCGCTACATCTCCGGCCCTGGCCAGGCCTGCAGCTACAAGCTCGGCCAACTCAAGATCCGCGAGCTGCGTGAACGCGCGAAACAGCAGCTAGGCACGAAATTCGACCTCAAGACCTTCCATGACGAGATCCTCTCCGGCGGTGCGCTGCCGCTTGACGTCCTCGACGCCCGCGTCAGCCGCTGGATCAAAGCCCAACTCCCCGCCGTCGCCAGTAACTGACATCAGTCCAGAACCCCATGTCTCACTCCGAGACATGGGGTATTACTTCCCATAAGCCGACTTGCACTAAGACTTAGCAGGACTAATCCGCATATTGCGCGACACTTCGCTTCGCTCGTCTGACGAGTAACGCACCGGCGAGCACACCTGGAACGATTGTGAGCAAAAATGAGAGGTGGTACCACACTGGAAATCGACTCCAAATGGAGATATGGACAGGCAGAAACATGGCAAGCACAACACCGCCTACGATCCACGGCGCCCAGCGGCCCGTTGGCGATACCCAGCGGGTCACAGCACCCGCTGCGAGAGAAGTCGCAATCGCCATCAGCAGACGCGCCCATTTCATCAAGAGAGTGAATACCAGCGTTTGTTCGGCAGCAGTGTAGCCCGACAGAGTGAGGCGAAGCACACGGTTAATCACGGTGACGACAACGATCCATGTAAGCAGTCCAGCGATACAGGCAACGAAAGAACGTTTCATGGCAATCTCCATAGTTCAACAGCAATAGTACAATTAAACTAATGAAAGCTGAACTCTATATTCTCGGCGTTCTGCATCGCGGCGACTTCCATCCATATGAGATCAAGCGACGCCTTACGCAAGCGATGATCGAGTGTTTCACCGATGTCGATACCGGCACCTTGTACTACGCAGTGAAACAGCTTGTCGCAAAAGGTCTTGTGCTTGCGATTGCTCAGGAGCGGGTGGCTCGTGGTGGCATGCGCACCGTGTACCGCATCACTCCAGCAGGCCGTCAGCGTTTTCAGGAATTGCTCCACGCACAATTCACTGCGGCAGGCGACCTTAAAACCACTTTGTATGGGCCGATGCTTTTCCTGCATTTGGCCGATCACAAACTCGTCGCGGAAGCTCTGCGCAGCCGAATCAAAGGACAGGATGCACGGCTCGCGGAGATTACGGAGCTACGTCGGCAATGGGCTGAACTTTTGCCTACGGGCAGTAGATACCTAATGGAACATATGGAGGAGCAGAGCCGCTTGGACCTTCGATGGCTTTGTGCGGTACTTGCCGATGTGGAGGGCGGACGCATTCTGGACACACCCGATCCGGCTCGTCTATCGCCAGAAAAGTAGCTATGTCGCCGGATGGTACCCGATTGCTCCCGGTAAACGCTCTTATCGTCAGTAATTCATCGGCAGCGAGAAATCTGCCGATCGTTCCGTAGACTAGCGTGGCTAATCAAACATAGCTTCCGTTACTTCTTTCGCCGGTTAAGACTAACTGGTATGAATCATCCATCGATGGGACGAAAGATCAACTCTGAGGAGATTTGACGATGTCTGTTTCGAACGCTCGACGCCTCGCCACTTGCGTTGCTCTATTCGTGATCTTTACGCAAGCCGCGTCCGCCGCTGACATTTTGATCGGCGATGCGAAATCACAGCCGGAAAGTTTGGCCGTAGCACCGGGCGGTGTGCTGTTCGTTGGCAGCGCCAGTTCGCCCTTCGTCTATAAGGTGCGTTCGGGTTCCTCCACCGCCGAGAAGTTTATCGACGCCAGTGCCGAAGGCCCGGGGACATTTTTCTTCGGCATGCTGGTGGATGCGGCCAGCAACACGTTGTGGACATGCCAACTGACCCCGGTGCCAGACACCACTCCAGTGCGGCGACACACCGCATTGAGAGGCTTTGATCTTTCTACCGGCGCGCCGAAGGTCCGCTGGAGCCTGCCAGAGGACGACAGCACGTGTAACGATTTTTCGATCGGACCGGACAAGGCACTCTATATAACCGACACCACCAACGGCAAGATCTACAGGCTGCCCGCTGGTGCCTCCACCGCGGAGCTTTACCTGGAGCATCGGACGCTGATGGGCGTTGATGGCATCACCTTCCTGGATGGAACGCTCTATGTGAACAACGTGGTCTTCAATAAGCTCTACCGCATCCCAGTGGACGCCGACGGCAAGCCAGGGAAACCTATCGATATCTGGATGGACCAGCCGGTAAAGGGGCCGGATGGCATGCGGGCAGCGAATGGCAAGCTCATCGTCGCCGAAAATGGCAGCGGAACAATCGCCGCGATCACCGTCAACGGAGAGAAGGCGAGCGTCACTGTGCTCAAGGAAGGGCTCAAGTCACCCACCGGAGTTGAACCTGCGGGCGATACCCTTTGGATCTCCGAGCGCGGTGCCGGCAAGGTCTTGTCTATCCCCATGCCCAAATAGTTCGATAGCAGATTCGCTGCTAGAGATCAGCCCCAGGTGAACTCGATGGGAGTCTGGACGTCAGGGTGAAGGCTCTTGTGTACTGGGCAAGTGTGGGCGGCGCGCTCGAGCTTTCGCTGGTTGTCGGGGCTGAGCGAGTGCGGCACATGTATTTTGACGGTTAAGCTCGCAATCATTCTTGGCGGTGTGGCCGTCATCTCCTTTTCGACGGTTGCCGTGGTCCCGGCGATATCGATGTTCAGTGTTCGAGCCATGATTCCCATAACCGTTAGCATGCATGTGCCAAGCGCGGTTGCAACCAGGTCTGTGGGCGAGAAGCTTTCACCGCGCCCCTGATTGTCCTTGGGCGCGTCGGTGCTGAGCTCGGTTCCAGAGGGGCCGTGGACCGCTTTGCAGTGCAAGTCTCCCTGGTATTCGAATTGAATGGCAACCATGATTGAACTCCTTTGAATTTATTGCTGAAACGGACGCGCAGACGTTGCTCCATATTTACTGCGATAGCTTTCGCCGGCGGCAGCGTCCTTGCATACCAATGAAACGAATAGCTCCGACCGCAGCTTCCAGCCGCGCGCCGTTCTGCGCCACATCGCCAGGTAGGTTCCGCTGAAGAGGACTGGACCACCAGAGACACGTCCCGCCCAATGACCATGCTCGGCGGCGAGTGGAACAGAATCTGAGATCTCAATCGAATCGACAATACGTTCAAATCGAATCGAATGTGGGTCCTCAAAGTCCTTCGCGAACGCTGCGATATACGCCTCTCGGGTGAGAAGAGACCCGTTTCCCGTGACGACCATGAAGTCTTCGTCCAGGCTGGCGGCGAAGGCTACGGTATCGCCTGAGGCGATCGATTGATTGGATGCGTTGCGTATACCCCGAATCAATTTCTGATCAGGAGTCCCTGGCACACTACCGGATATCGAGACGGCTGCTGAAGCTAGAGAATGCATGCGGCGATTTTATCAATAGCCGCCGCAGCACGCGTTAGCTGTGCGCGGCAGCTGCAGCACTCGCCGCTCGCAACGCCGCCAGCGCGGAGTTCGGTTCGGCGGCGAACTTGTTGCGATGGTCGGCAAGATAACGATGAACGTCCGAGATGACCACGGAACCCTCGCCGACCGCAGACGCGACCCGCTTCACGGAGTTGGAGCGCACATCGCCGACGGCAAACATCCCCGGCACGCTGGTCGCGTAGGGAGTGCCATCAAAGCCGTCTGTACCGCCGGTAAGAATGAAGCCCTTCTTATCCAGCCTCACCGTGCCGAAGAGCCACCCTGAGTTGGGCTCGGCGCCGATCATCACGAAGACGCTTCCAATCGGCTTCATCGTCGACTCACCGGTCTTGCGATTGATCCAGGTGACGCATTCTAGAGAAGATTCGCCTTCGAGCTTCACGATCTCGGAGTCGGTATAGAGCGTGATATGCGAGGAGCTTTCGATGCGCGAGATCAGATACTGCGACATGGTGCTGGCCAGCGATTTACCGCGCACGATGTGGTGCACATGCTTCGCGATGCCGGATAGAAATACCGCAGCCTGTCCCGCCGAGTTGCCACCACCCACCACAATCACTTCATGTTCGCGGCAGAGCAACGACTCCATCGCGGTCGCCGCGTAGTAGATCCCGCGGTTTTCAAACTGGCTGTAGTTCTCCACGGAAAGCTTGCGGTACTGCGCTCCAGAGGCCACGACGACAGACCGTGAGCAGACCGGGATGCCTCCCGCAAGCGTCAGTTTGTGGATGCCATCGATCTGTTCCGCCGTTACGGTATCTCTGGAGATGGCGAAGCGTACACCGAACTTCAAGGCCTGCAACTGGGCGCGGCTGGCCAGGCGCTGGCCGGAGATCCCTGTCGGAAAGCCGAGATAGTTTTCGATCTTGGAACTGGTGCCTGCCTGCCCCCCGGGAGCGGTGCCCTCGATCACAATGGTGCAGAGCCCTTCCGATGCCGCATAGACAGCGGCTGCGAGACCCGAGGGGCCAGCGCCGACGACTGTCACGTCGTAGATCATCTCGGGATCAGGAAGCTCGGTGATGCCTAGCTCGTCTGCAAGCTGCGTGATGGTAGGCCGCTGCAAGGTACGGCCATCGGAGAGGACTACCGCTGGGAAACTGGATTCATGCTCGGATAGGCCGTCATCGGGCAGTGTGGCTTCCTCGGCCGGCACCTCGACGATCCTGTGCGGATAGTTATTGCGGATAAGGAAGCGCTGCAGTTGAGTCGTCTCCACATCGCCGACGTTCCCCATGAGAACGATGCCACCGGTCGGTTCGCCGATGATGCCAATGCGACGCCAGATGACCGCTGAGGTGATGAGATTCGCGATGTCGCCTTCTGCGCGCATGAGCCGCTGCAACTCGTTACGCGGTATGCGGAGAAGACGGCTCGCCTTCACCGTCCGCGCTTGCACAAGGGACCCCTGTGAGGTCAGAAGATTCAACTCGCCGGAGAAATCACATCTCTGATGATGCGCAATGATCCTGGATTCGCCATCCGCAGCGGGCAGCAAAAAAATATCAACCTGCCCGTCGAGCACGACGAACATATCCACCCGCCGCTCACCGTAAGTAAATAGCAGGACGTTCGCCGGGAAGCTCTCTTCCTGGCCGTAGGAGCGCAGGCGTTCGACCATCTCTTCTGTAAGTTTTGCGAATGCGAGGTCCGGACGAAACTCTGGAGTGCTCCATGCACTGTTCTCTTTGTTCTCGACGCCGGCCATGACTCTGGAATCTCCTCGCTGAGTTCGTGACCCTATTTTAGAGCCTGTCATCCATTCGTGAAGGATGAGGCCGTTCAGGCTGAATAACGACATGCTGCCATCAAGGCACCGACATGCGGACCAGTGGCAGGAAAAAAGCCCCTCCCGTAACGCCCGTCATGCTGAATGACTGCACAAAGAAATAAGGGACCTTTCTGAGATCGTCAGGGTCAGGGATAAACGGAAAACTCGGGGGATTGAGGTCCTCAGCAAATTTTTTCATCTGGTCATCGGTCAGGCGTGAATAGTCGAACATGAGCATCTGGTTGTCCCGGTCCAGCTTAATGACGCAGACGGAGTCTTCTTCTGAAGTGATTTCAATGTCTCTAACCAGACCACTGACCAAGCCGGTCCAGACATATTTATCCCGTTGCCGGGATATCCTGAACGCCGGTTTGCCTACCTCGTAGCCAGGGGCCAGAAATTGTTTGGCCGCACCGATAAAACTCTGACTAGCGGGATTGCCACCAACGCCAAAAGTACCCAGCATGTCCTCGGGGCAATGCCCGGTGGAAGGCACCCCACCTTGATACAAGTGTGTCTTGCCTGCTTTATAAGCAGCGGCTTCTGCTTTCTCGCGCGAATCTTCTGCTGCTTCCTCGGCTTCGACTTTTGCGATTCGATCAGCCTCGAGCTCGCCATAGTTAAGACCTGTATGCAATACGGGCCGGCCTTGATTAAAGTCGGCAACTTTATCGAATGGGCGAGCGTGGTACCCGACGCATAGCTTGGCCATGACACTCTTCGCCTGATCGTCAGCAGCTTCACCGTCCGTAATCTCGACTTCACTGTTTTCTATCCATTTGATAGAAACGTCGAAAGGTTTCTGACCACAGAACAGAAGCTGCATGGGCTTGCTCAGATCCATTCCAGCAGTCTTTACGAAAATAATCCCATTATCGTTAGCGTGGCCGGACGCAACGAGCTTGTCCTGGCTGAACATCGCATACGGCTCACTTGATGCGCTGCGGCCCAATGAAGTAAACCATAGAGAAAGCTTATCGAGGCAGTCCTTATGGCCGTTACAGCTTTCACGATTATGAACATAAGGCCAGAGTTCATCCTCACTGTTATCGACTCTTTTATCGAGGACCCTTTCCTTGGTCCCATCAGCCATAACACGAATAGCAAATACTTCCGCACTTCCATCATCACGAAGCGCAAACCGTACAATCCAATCTTCCTGCACACCTGGCCGATGCAATGTGGTTGAAACTTCCCCCCAGGCATTGGTCTTTCCGCGACCAGCATTCTGTCCATTTCGCATGACGCTATAGGGAACATCCTGCATGGGTTCCCTTCCCGCTTCATCTGCGGTGTAGTGCATCAGGACATAAGGCTTCGCATAGGCCGGTAAGCATTGGGCCATACAAATGAAGAGACAAACGATCATTGATTTGCAGAAAGGCATTTTGCCTATTTTATCGTTCGTACGGCACCGGCTTCGCGCCGTAAGCTTATCTCATGCCAAAGACGAAAACGACGAAACGCAGCGCCGGCCTGCTCCTGTATCGAAGACGCAAAGGTGAGATCGAGGTCTTTCTCGTTCATCCCGGGGGACCGATATGGGCGAAAAAGGATCAGGGATCGTGGACCCTTCCCAAGGGCGAATACGATGCCGACGAAGATCCGCTCGCAGCCGCACAGCGCGAATTTCATGAGGAAACAGGCTTCACCGCGTCCGGCAACTTTATCGAGCTTGGTTTCGTAATACAGAAGAGCGGCAAGATCGTCACCGCTTGGGCTTTTGAAGGAGACTGCAACCCAGCTGAACTTGTAAGCAACACCTGCGAGATTGAATGGCCTCCTCGTTCGGGGAAGCGGTTGGAGATTCCTGAAGTCGACCGCGGCCACTGGTATGAGTTAGCGGAAGCGCGTGAGTACATTCGCCAGGAGCAGTGTGAACTGCTCGAAAGGCTTGTACAACAACTCGCGGTTCGGCACACTTGATCTCTTCAGAGATTGAGCGAGACGCCTCTATTCATTCGGTTTACCAATATGATCCAGTTTGCGTGAATGATTGTTGTTAAACGCATTGACTGTTATTAAAAAGATGAGCATCGCCTGGGTCAGCGAACAACGTTACGCGACAGGTCCGAATCCAACGTACCTGGAGGATTCATGAACCGAATTCGCAAAATCTTAGCTCTCTCGATCGTTGCTACCAGCCTCACCGGAGGAGTGGCCTTCGCACAGGATCATCATGACGACCATCAAGATAACCACGGTGGTTACGTCCGTCATGATGAGTGGAAGAAGGGTTACCACATGAACAATGCCGATTGGGGCCGTGGCGAGAAAATTGACTACCATCAATATCATTTGAGCGCGCCGCGACGTGGCTACGAGTGGCGTCAGGTGGACGGCAATTATGTGCAGGCCGCCATTGCAACTGGTATCATCGCCTCCGTCGTCGTCGCCTCTACTGTGCACTAAAGCTAACTGCGTAGTTTGAATCTGCTAAACCAACACCGCCGCCGGGCATTGCCCCGGCGGCGGTGTTCTTGTGTTGAGATCTTTTACTCGCCACCTCTGAATGAATGCGGTTCACATAACGCATAGGAGAGATTCTCTTCGGACACGTTGAGCTCGTTATTGAAATAGCAGAGAATCAAAGGAGATAAATCTCTCTCCAAGAATGATGTCAGATTTAGAGCTGACACTCACTTTAGGGTATGCATAACGATGATCTCGCCTCCGAATAATTTGCCCCACTACCGATTATTAACCGGCCCGGACGATGCCAACTTCTGCCGCCGCGTCAGCGAAGCATTGTCCCTGGGCTATGTTCTTTATGGCTCTCCTGCCATCACCTTCAACGGGACAAACGTGATTGCAGCTCAAGCCATCGTCTGGCCTCATGCCATTTCAGAGTCTGAAGGCTGAACATCATACTTAGGGCTAGCTCAATGGCGGGTGCCCCATCTTCGGCGCGGCTTTATCGCGCCTAAGGTGGGCATTGACGCAGCGCTCCACAAACATTTGCATCAAGGTAGGCATTCGCGAAGCGAACCGCTCCTGCTCATCTTTGTTTTACCTCTGAGGTTTGTACTATCACCGAGGGTGTACTGGCGCGGAGATCTGATGGAGCGCAAAATTGAGCTGGAGCGGTCGGGCTTCGCGAATACCCACCTTAGACGCGCAAAGAACGCGCGTCGAAGATGGGGCACCCGGTTTGTGGCGATACAACTAGAAAAGCAAAGGCAACGACTACAAACCACCCTCGCCCATCTTATGAATTACCTGCCCGATGATGAGTATGTTATTCAGGTCATCGCCTTCGATGAACTCATCCGGATACTTCGTCTTGTCGGGGTTGTCGCTTACGACCCGCAGCCGACCGTCGGCTAGCAAATAAAGCCTCTTCACCCGCGCCTCGCCGGCATAGGCCAGCGCAAAGAGCCGCTCATTGCGAATCCGCGTCAGGCCCATGTGGAGGACAACTTTATCGTTGTCCCACAAGGTAGGCTGCATGGAGTCGCCGCGCACCCTGGCGACGCGGATCTCTTCCGGTTTTGCATTCACATCCTTCAGCCACTTCCTTGTGAAGTGCAGCTTGTACTTGGTCTCGGCAAACTCAAGCACCAGCGCGCCAGGACCGCCCGACACATCCATCTCGTAGACCGGGATCATGACTCCGGTCTCAGGATTGAAGTCATCGTCGTCCACCATGCCATGAATCGCAAAGGCATCGACCCTGACGGATTTGGACACTTTGGTGTGTCCCTCCGACCCATCGCCCTTGAGCAGATGGCGAACCGTGGTGTGCAGTACTCGTGCTGCGGTATCGAGGTACTCAGCCCTGACCTTATCGGCCTTCGTCTCCCCGCTCTCCCACTGCGAGATCGCAGCTCCGCTGATGCCTACTTCGGCCGCAAGCCTTCTCTGCGTATAGCCGCTCTCTACCCGAATTCGCTTAAAACGCTCGCCAAAAGTCTCCATGGAATTAGTTTAGCGCACTTATCTGAATTAAGCGTTAACTTAGAGGACTCAACTCCAATGTTTCAAGCGGCTTCCGGGGTGCTTCGCACCAGAACAGGTGCAGGCTGGCTACCGCTTAGCGTGCTGTAAATTCAGTGGAGGCCTTCAGCGCTTTTATGACTTCGCCCGCGATATCGTCCTGAACCATGAGGATGTCGTCGAAGGGCCGGTCGTAAGTTTCGGACCAGACGATATAGCCGTTGTCCGCACGAATCAACTGCGCGGCGACCCGCAGCCTGGTGCCTGACTTACGCACGCTTCCATCGAGCACATAAGCGACCCCCAGCGTCTTCGCGATATCGGCGACGGGTATCTGCTTCCCTTTGAAATAGAACGAGGACGTCGGCCCGGGTACGCGAAGGCCCGGAATCTTGCTGAGCTTATCGATCAGCTCCTCGGTCATGCCGTCGGCGAAGGGCTCCTCGTTCATCTCCTGGGTCATATCGATAAAGGGCAAAACGGCGATGGACTTCTGCGGCTGGGCAGCAACAGCGGGTGGGTCTGCGGGGCGATTGCGTGTGATCCTGCCGTGGAACAGGAAGGCAACGCCAAGCGCGAGGCAGATCACTACGCCAACAGTCCACAGGAGTCCGGTTTTGAGATGCGTGCCGGGTGTCGGCATATCGGAGCGCACCGGGCTTGGTGGCTCGCCGTCTAAAGCCTGCGCGTGGGAGGTAGCAGCAGGCTCATCCGTCCAGGGGCTGACCGCCGCCACCATCCGATACCCTAGCCGCGGCACTGTCGCGATGTACGTAGGTTGCTTGGAGTCGTCACCGAGCAGACGGCGAAGCGATGCCACAGCCTGGTAGACAGAGTCCGGAGTGACGATAACCTCAGGCCAGACCTGATTGAGCAGGTCATCGATGCTGACCACCTCTCCGGCGTGCTCGGCGAGGCAAAGCAGCAGCCGCATCGACCGCACCTCTAGCCGAGCGGTCTCTCCCTCTCGTGAGATCTGGCCGGATGTCGGATTAACGCACCAAGCACCGATGCGAAGCATTGTCGTGGTTGGGCGTTCCATGCGGGACCAGTGATTACCCTCTGTTCAAAGTATAAAAGCGGCGCTCGCCGATTATACCGACACCACAGAGGAACTCCGTTCGCGTTCCGTCGGTCTTCGCTTAGAAGCTATTCCGACCACATTACCGTGATGCGGCGTCATTTCAGAACTATTCAGGTTGTTTCAGACCAACCCTCAGGACTTCTCGGGCCTGGCTGAATAGGGTAAGCCGTAGCTCACCGCTTGAGGTCACCTGCACTGACATGCTGACCCGATCGCTTTCAGGAGACTTTGTGAAGAGAAATTGGTTGAGTGGCCCCGCGCATGATTCGAGCCGCAGTCTCGATATCGTTCGGGTCGCAGTGGCGCTCATTCTCATCACCCACCCCGTTTATGCGTTACTGCATCCTGCCAATGTTCGCGGGTTCGGTCACATCCTTGAATCCCATCACATTCCTTTCGGAGTGGGTCTCGCCTGGGCTGTGATGTTAATTCAAGCCGGATGCTCTTTAGCTCTCGTGGCTCGAAGGCTTGTCGTGCCTGCGTGCATTGGGCACATCTTCATCCTCGGCATGGGCATTTGGCTCGTTCATGCGCCAAGGTGGCGCACGGTCGGCTTAGAAGATGGAGATCATCACCCAGGGGCCGAGTTCAGCACCTTGTTGATTGCCTGCCTGCTCGGCATACTCTGCGCGTACTGGCACAGGGAGGGAGACGGTCCTTCCCTCCCGGAACGCGAAGACCTCCCAGCCCGTCGCGGGCTTGAAGTCATTCGGCTCGCGGCGGCAATCATTCTGATGATTCACCCGATTGGCGCGCTGAGAGAGGGGCTGAGGGACCCGGCAGGTCTCAACGACCTCGGCCACTACTTCTCCTCCATTGGCTTCCCCCTCGGCGTTCCGTTGGTGTGGGGAGCCATGTTCCTTCAAATCGCATCTTCGCTGGCATTGATCGCGCGGCGGCTTGTCGTTCCAGCTTGCCTGGGACACTTCCTCGTCCTGGGCACGGGGATATGGCTCTTTCACGCTCCTCATTGGTTCGTCATTGGCCCAGATAACGTCGTTGGCCCCGGTGAAGAAGGCGTGGAGTACAGCGTGCTGTTGATTGCCTGCTTCTTCAGCGTCCTGCTGGCGTATTGGCCTCGCAGCGGTAGTGTCAACACATTTCAAACACAGGAGCATATCGGATGATTGGGGATTCAACAGCATGGCCCTTTGGGAAAAAGAGCGCTCTCTTAGCCATCGGCGTAGGCGGTCTGATCGGCGGAACGTTGGACCTGCTACAAGCCTGCCTTCTGTTTGGCTGGGATATTCCGCTCGCGATTGCGGGCGGGCTGCTAGGGCCGAAGGCAGAGCATGGAGGCGTCGGCACCTATGTCCTGGGTGTCTTACTGCACTTCTTCATCGCGCTCTCAGCAGCGGCTATCTATTACACGGCAAGCCGCAGGCTGATTTTTTTAAAGCAGCATGTGCTGGTATGCGGGTTGTTCTTTGGCGCCACGGTTGACACCGTCATGAATCTCATCGTCTTGCCGCTCTCCGCGCTTCACGCAAGAGGCCCGTACGAGCTTCATGACCTGATTCAAGGACTACTCATGCACATGGTCGTAATTGGTCTACCGATCGCCTTCAGCGTTCGGCGGTTCTCAAAGTAGGCAGAACAAAAGAGGAGATGAAATGATTGGCGATTCTACAGCGTGGCCATTTGGAAAAAGAAACGCTTTCTTAGCCATAACAGTGGGCGGCTCGATTGCCGGAGTGGTGGCCCTTCTACATGCTTGTATCCAATCGGGCTGGGACATTCCCCTTACGATTGCCGAGGGGTTGATAGGCGCAAAGGCGGAGCACGGTGGCGTTGGCACCTATGTCCTTGGAGTCTTTCTCCACTTCTTTATCGCCTTTACAGCAGCGGCCGTGTACTACACGGCAAGCCGCAGGCTCTCTTTCTTGAAACAGCATCCGCTGGTGTGCGGTTTGTACTACGGAGCCACAGTTCAGCTGGTGATGCACCTTATCGTATTTCCGCTTTGCGCCTTTCACGAATCGAACCCTATTCCTATTCATGACCTGCTGCTAGGGATGCTCTACAAGATGGTGGAGGTTGGTTTGCCGATCTCCTATAGCGTTCGACGGTTCTCGAAGTAGACCCATAATCTCTGGTAGCACTGGTTCTCTCAAAAGGCTTTGACGCAACGGGCGCAACGGTTCGCGAAGGCACGCGACGACATTTGTGCTTAGGAAAAGTGTTTTGCCTAAGAACTACAGCCGTCGCGCATCGTTGCGAACCGCTGCGCCCGTTGCGTCAAGTTTTTTGAGGAGCACCACAGAGGAGTATCTGAAAAATTTAGAAGTTGAAGGCCAGCCCAGCCTGAATAGCGCGCGGCATCTGGGCGAGGAATAGCGTATGCCCATCGGGTGCCAGCACCGGCTGATACCCCTGTTCCAGCAGGTTGGTAGCTTCTACCACCGCATCCATGCCCTCGGGCAGAAACCGTCCGCGCCAGAGCTTCTGCCGTATAAAGAAGCCCAGGTACGCTGCTCCGGGATCTGCGTTGTAGGCGTTCACCTGCGTGAGAGTGCGCGATGGCTGCCAGCGATACTCTGCCTTCATCGAAGTCCCTGTACGCGCAATCTTTCCACGCAGCGAGACGCTCGCCGCTTGGACCGTTTGCGGCGCAATGTGGCTCTGCACATTGCTGACAGCGAAAGACGGTGGAAAGCTGCTTCGCAGTGCCGTGCCGAGGTCATATTCCACCCAGGCCGAGAGCGAAGACGTCACCGGCTGCACCAAAGAAGCGCTGACTCCATGCCCGCTATATCCCTCAGCAGCGAGATGAAACGCTCCTGTCGTCGGGTCCGTGACCATGCCCAGCCCTTCGGTGCTCAGAGACTGAAGATCACCGCGGTCTACGAGGCCGCTTCCCTGAAGGGCTGCACTTGAAAACTCATCGTGATAAGCCGCCACCGTGACCGAACGCTCCCCACCCAGCTTGCGGGAGACTGAAACCTCATGATGGCTTCCCTTCGCCATCAGCGGACGCCCGGCAGCATCTGTCAGTACATCGGTCGTGGGCTTCAGGTCGTCAAGGTCCCCCGAACTCTGCAGCGTACGCCCGGTAGCATAGCGATACTCGACCATGAGATTGGAGCCCGGCTTCACCATCACCCGCACAAAGGGTTCGGAGGCGAATCGGCTTGCTTCCAGCCGCTCGGCCTGCAGCAATGTCCCAGCGTCGATCATCACCATATCGCCGAGATTCAACTGCTCCGTGCTGGCCAGCCGCAGGACCTGCAAACCAGTTCCCGATCCATACGTCAGTTCGGGATGCGATTGGTAGCTCGAAACCAGCCGTGTGCTTCCGCCCAGAGGCGAGTGCCGCTCATAGCCGACGGTCATCTCCGTAGACGCCGCTGTCGAGGTCCCCTGCGACGGGTCTCCGATCTCCGTGCGCATCACCGCACTGCTCCCATCTTTGAGCGTGCGATTCAGCATCAGCACTTCGCGCACACCACCCTGGCCGAAGTTGCCGTCACCGCCGGACACGGACGCCCAGCCCTGCAAGGATCGGCGACGTGCCTCTGCCGTATCTGATGAAGTCGTTGAAGCTGTAGAGGAAGTAGCCGTATCGTCTTCGGGATCATTGGAAGGATCAAGGAGCCGCAGTAGAGGGCGGCTGGCCGTCGACCGCAGCGTCCACTTCCAATCGTCAACCGGCTCATCGGCGCGGCGTTTCTGAGCCGGCAGCCAGTTTTCCGCTTCGAATAAAGTGCTCATCGTCAGGTTGACGACGGCAGCAGCCCCGGCCTGTAACCGAAGGTTCGTCCGCGTCACGGGAACAAGAAAAGCTGCCGTCGCGCGAATCTGGTAATGCCCCGGAAGCACCGAGGACAAGCGATAGCGTCCATGGTCATCGGTAAAAGCTGTAACGATTGCGCTGGCATCCACGGAGAACAGCTCCACCAGCGCGCCCATCTGCGGCGTTCCATGCACGTCTCGCACCACACCCGAGACGACCGCATAGCTCGACGCGGCAAAGCACGGCCCGGTTATCCCGAGCAGTACCGCCAACAGCATACCTGGTACAAACCGTTTCACCGCGCCTTTGTGCCCTCGCGCGCCCGACTCTCCGAAAATTGGCGTCTCAGAAGTAGCCGAGATGCTAGTCCATATTCTAAAGCGGTCCATCGCGATACCGTCTGCGTGGCTTTGCTTCGTATGCTTTCTACAACTGCCTTACTGCTCCACAGTAAACGGTGCGGACTCCGCAATGTGCTGCTGCGATACTCCGTCGTTCACCTTGATCGTAACCTGATATTTGCCCGGCTGCAGGCTGGCCAGCGGCATGGTCTTCTCCAGCGTCAACTGGTCCGCATTGGAGCTCAGCTTGGAAGCCGACTCCTGCGAATCCAGTACCTGTTTGTTAGTCTCCAGGTCCAGCACCTGATACTCAATCGTAGCGTCGTTCTTCTTCGTGGTGTCCGAGATGCCGAGGTTGTACACCTGCATCCAGAAGTTAAGGTTCTGTCCGCGATGGAACGTCACCGGCGTCGAAATGGTCGCCGGCACACGCGGCCTGATCTTCGTGTTTCCGATGACAAAGCTACCCGCGCCAATATCCTTCGAAGCCACACGCTCCATGGTGTCTGCCAGGATCAGCGAAGACGAAGCCAACCGGTCGTCATCGTACTTGGGTACGAGAACGCTGCGGCGCCAGATTCCCACGTGCTCGGGATTGTTCACATCCTTGATGGCAATCTCGATCTTGTAGTTCCCAGGAGGCAGATCCAGCGCATTCCACCACACGTGGACGCCGCTCTTGGACTTCTCCAGCAGATCGGCAGGAGTCTCCATGTTCACCGTGTCCTCGAAGGTTCGGACGATATGGTGAGTCATGGTGCTGACGCGACCGAGAATGTTCACTGTGCCGGTGGCATCACCATCCTTGGTCTTGTAGGTGACGTCGCTGTTGCGTATCTGCAGCGTCAACGGAACCATCACGGTGTCGTTGGTCAGCTTCACATAGTCAGTCCGCACATCGAACAGGAACGGCGGACCGGTCAACACCTTGGCTGTGCCCAGGAACTCATCCAGGTCGGCAAACTTCACAGGGGGCGGCGCCATGATCTTGGCGAACTGGTCCAGACGGTCAAACTGCTTACCCTGGTTGCTGGAAGACATGGGACCATTGCCCAACTGCTCCAACCCGCCGCCGCTGAAGCGGTCAGCCTTGGTCGATTTGCCCATCTGCTCATAGAGCGTCTGACCGGCGCCGGGGACATTCTTCAAAGCGTCCTTCTCGGAGCGGTCGATGGTGGCGTGATAGTCGCCGCACATGCAGGTGTCGACAAACTCGATATCGATGTTGTCGCCCACGCTGGGCAGATACCGGTAGTGCCAGACCTCGAAGGGAAAGGTCGAAGTGTTACCGCCGCCCTCTTCCATCGGACGGTCATAGTTGCCGCCGGAAGGATGAGAGTCGATGCTGTCCGCCTTGCCGAAGGCAATATAGATATGACCGCGGTCAGTCATCCAACCGGGTTTGCCAGCGGCAAAGTGCTCGTTGGCATAGGCGATGCGCGCATAGTGCTCATCGCGGAACTCGTTCTCAGGAGACTCGGGATTGGGGTTGCGCCGCAGCCAGAACTGCTCGATGAACTGATCGCGCTCCTCGTCATTGGCGAGGCTCTTGAAGGCCTTGGCCTCTTCATCGGTGATGATCCACCGCACATCTTCATTCAGCCACTGCTTGTACTCGCCCTTGAGCTCCGCCTTGGTCAAGTCCCGGCGCTTCTTTTCCTGGCCATCACTCAGCCTGCGCTTCAGCGGATCGGGCTTCTCTTCAATCGGAGGCGTCTGCACGACAGTGCCGCTGCCGTCCTGTCGGACCTGTTGATCGGGCTGAGCGGGAGCCGTCTGCGCGCGAACTCCTGGAGCCGTACTTGAGAGCGCCAGAATCGTTACGACAGACAGAAAATATCGGACTTGCATGGGTGCCAGCTCCTTGACTTCAGACCCCCTCATTCTAAGCCCCGTAACCACCCTTTCACAAGCGCTGAGAGGGTTCGCAGGGGTGTCAATTTGAAATTCGGTCCTACAGGATGGGAGGCGCCCGGGAACAAGGTGAGCTTGAAGCGGCAAAACGGAAATCTGACTGGAATCTCAGCTACGGAAACACCCGTATAAACCAACCCCAAATTGGCAGGACGCGGGAGGTAGAGAAGAGGGTATGGATCTATCTACGGACCATAGGGGATTACGCACGCTGCTCCTCGTCCATGGCTTCATCACCCTGGCCGCTGGTGTTGTTCTCGCTGTGGCACCCGGTTTGATACCAGGCACTGTCGGAGTTCATCTCGAACCGAGCGCCTACCTGATGGCATATCTACTCGCAGGGGCGGAGTTCGGACTTGCCACCCTGTCGTTTGGTGGCAGCCGCCTGTCGGACCCGCAAGCGCTCCGGCTCATCGTCTGGAGCTGTATCGCCTTCCATGGATCGTCAGGAATCCTCGAGGTATATGCCTATACCCGAGGTGTGAGCATCGCAATCTTCGGCAACGTAGCCGCCAGGGCAGTCATCATCACGCTATTTGCCTACTTATCGAGGGATCTTGGTTAACTGGGTTAATTGGCAATACTCTGTGCGTTCTCTCGCTGCTATCATCTATGCAAAGCCAGGCAAGATTTTTCCCTGCGACGCCAGCCAGAGATCGTCCCCTGACTCCTCGGACGGAACCGGAAGCCGTTGCTCAACGTATCTCACTCCGGACCAAGAATCTGACCGGATCGTGCTCAAACTGCGCCACTCAAGAAAGCGCCAGAGAAAAGAAAACTTTAAACGATGAGCTCGAAGAAAATTGTCCTAATCGTCCTCGGTTTCCTGCTTCTGGGCGGCATTGTCGCGGGCACCATCATCTACAGCCATAGCAACGTCACGGCCGTAACCACGACCAAAGCCGCGCCTTCAGATCTTGTCGCCACGGTCAGCGGCACCGGCCAGATCAAGCCGAAGACCTACGTCAACGTGGGCGCGACCGCCTTTGGCCGGATCACGCACCTCTATGTAAAAGAGGGTGACCACGTTAAGGCCGGGCAGCTCGTCGCCGCCGTGGAGAGCGCACAGCCCGCCAGCGCCGTAGAGGCGCAGGAAGCGACCATCGCCTCCTCCAAGACAGACGTCGACGGCTACATCGCCGCCGAGCGGACCGCACGCGCCAACGTCGACCAGGCCAAGGCCGACCTCGAGCAGAAGAAGTTCGACTTCGGTCGCGCCAAGAGCCTCTACGAAGACAAACTGATCGCCAAGCAGGACTACGACGCCAAGAAGGCCGCGTATGACGTCTCCGCCGCCACCCTGGAGCAGCGCGTCGCCAGCTTCTCCCAGGCCAGGGCGCAGACCTCTTCCGCGCGCGGCCACGTCACGCAGGCCATCGCCACGCAGCACGGCAACGACTACAGCCTGGGTCTCACCCAGAGCCACGCTCCCTTCGACGCCCTCGTCACCAACGTCCCCGTCCGCGAAGGCGAGACTGTGGTCGTTGGTATCCAGAACGCCGAAGGTTCCACCCTGATGACCCTCGCCGATATGAGCGTCATCACCGCCGAGGTCAAGATCGACGAGACAGACATCGTCAACGTCGCCATGAACCAGCCCGTCGATGTCACCGTCGATGCCCTGCCCGGTAAGGTCTTCAAGGGCCATGTCACCGAAGTCGGCGATCAGGCACTGCTCCGCACCACCGGTGTTGCCACTTCGCAGTCCACCACCGGCACGGAAGAGGCCAAGGACTTCAAGGTCGTCGTCACGCTCGACCAGGCGACAGGGACGGATGAGCTGCGCCCCGGCCTCTCCTGCACCGCCAAGATCACGACGGCACATAAACCCAATACGCTGACGATTCCCATCCAGTCCCTGGTGCAGCGCGACGATGCCGTTGAACAGGCACTGTTCAAGAACCACGGCCAGACATCGGCCACCGCCGTCACCAAGAACAATCTCACCCAGGGCGTCTACATTCTGGTGCAGGATAATGGTCGCCTCAGAACGAAGTTTGTTCCGGTCACCACCGGCGTCACGGGAGCGACCGACATCGAAGTCCTGACCGGCGTGAAGAATGGCGATGAAGTGGTCACAGGCCGCTACAAGGTCTTGCGAACCCTCAAAAGTGGAGTTGCAGTCAAACACGATACTTCGATCCAGACGGCAACGGACGACACTTCATCTTGAGAGATGAGAGAGATCAGAAATAAGAGATCAGTACAAATCGCCACCTTCTGACATACTCCCTATGTCCTGATCTCTGTTATCTGCTCTCTCTTATCTGACTTCTGTTACCTATTCCCCGGAGACACCTGATGACCCTCGACAACAGTTCCGTTACACCACCCGAGAAGGACCGTATCGGGGCCAACGCAGACGGACCCCGTCCCGGCGACGTAATCGTCACCGACAATCTCTGGAAGACCTATGAGATGGGCGATCAGCAGGTCCACGCCCTGCGCGGTGTCGACATCCGCATCCGGCACAACGAGTACGTCGCCATCATGGGCCCGTCCGGTTCGGGTAAGTCCACGTTGATGAACCTGATCGGCTGTCTCGATTCTCCCTCTCAGGGCAAGTACTGGCTCAACGGCCACGACGTCTCGGAACTCAACGATGACGAACTCGCACGCATCCGCAACAAGGAGATCGGCTTCGTCTTCCAGACGTTCAACCTGCTGGCCCGCGCCACCTCGCTGCACAACGTAGAGCTTCCGCTCATCTACAACGGAACGCCCGCGGCGGAACGCATCGCACGCGCCAAGGAAGTGCTTACCTCGGTCAACCTCGGCGAACGCATGATGCACAAGCCGAACGAACTCTCGGGCGGACAGCGTCAGCGTGTGGCTATTGCGCGAGCATTGGTCAATCGCCCCAGCATCATCCTGGCCGACGAGCCTACCGGCAACCTCGACTCGAAGACCTCGGTGGAGATCATGGCGCTCTTCGACGATCTGCACGCCAAGGGCAACACCATCGTCCTGGTCACCCACGAGCCCGACATCGCCGACTTCGCGCACCGCGTCATCAGCATCCGCGACGGCTCGGTCGCCAGCGACGGTCCCAGCAAACGCGTGAAACAGGATGGCCCCATCCTCGCCACGAATGAGACGAACTCGAATGAGACCATTTCGAGCATCCACGCCAAACAGACTGACGCGAAGAAGAACACGAAGAAGGCATAAGTCGGGTGCCCTATCTTCGGCGCGTTCTTTGCGCCTAAGGTGGGCATCGCGCGCGAGCGAGACCGCTCCTGCTCATACCCCGCTTCACCTAAAGCGTTCGAGCCATTACACCGGACCGTACCACCACACAATCCAGCGGAAACGGAAAGATAGGCAGGAGCGGTTCGCTGCGCGAATGCCGACCTTGATGCAGAGCGCGGTGCAAATGTTTGTGGAGCGCTCTGCGTCAATGCCCACTTTAGGCGCGATAAAGCCACGCCGAAAATGGGGGCACCCGGCTGCGGCAATTCCAGATACGGCTATCCAGGCATGGAGCACGAAACGTAGGTCCATGAAAAACGGACGTCCGGAACGGCTGCAGTGAAACAAGTTGCCGACGTTGCAGCTCGTGTCAAAACCCTCTTTTCAGCTAAAAGTTGCTCGTCGCTAAAACCTTCATAGCTTTATGATGCGGAACAAAAACCCGCATACATCAGGCATGATTTCAGGGGCCTTACGCGTCTAAACTAGCAGTATGGCCAAACGCGCCCGATTGCTTCTGCTGCCGCTCCTGCTCTTCTTCTTCCTGCGGCCACTCCACGCGGATGGCCGTTTTGACCTCGTCGGTCCTCGCATCGACGTGCGGGTCACTCGTGGCAACGAGACCCTCCCCATCGCCTCGGTCCCCAATCTCCAGCCGGGCGACAAGATCTGGCTGCACCCTGACCTGCCGCCCTCGCAATCGGTTAAGTACCTCCTGATCTGCGTCTTCCTTCGCGGAACCACCAACCCTCCCCCACAGGACTGGTTCACCCGCATCGAGACCTGGGACAAGAAGGTCCGAGAAGAAGGCGTCTTCGTCACCGTGCCGCCCGAAGCGCAACAGGCCGTGCTCTTTATGGCGCCAGAGACCGGCGGCGACTTCTCTACCCTGCGCTCCGCCGTCCAGGGCCGGCCGGGAATCTTCGTCCGCGCCTCGCAGGACCTCGCCGAAGCCGGCTTCGAACAAGCCCGTATCGAGAAATACATGGCCTCCATCCGCCGGGTTCCGCCCTCCGACCCCGAGGCCCTCCAGAAACACTCCGATCTGCTCGCCCGTACGCTGAACCTGAAACCCAACGAGGACTGCTTCAAGCGCCCGGTCGACACCCAGTTCACCTGCCTCACCCAGACCGGCACCCAGACCCTGCTCGACGACGGCCACGGCCAGAACATCGCCTCCGCACTCTCCAACGGCCCGGGTTCCGACCTCATCAATCAGGCTAGTTATACGCAGGCTGCCGGTGGAGGCCTGTATTCCGCCTATGTCGGCGCAATCGTCGATCTGATCCGCCTCATGGGCACCCTCCACACCGCGCAGTACCAGTACATCCCGGCCATCGCCTTCCCCCAGGACGCGGCACTCAACCTCCGGCTGAATACACCGCCCTCCTTCCACAATCCCAAGTCGGTGCTCGTCATCGGGCTCCCCTCGGTGCAGGCGGCGGTCTCTCCGCCACTTCGCCCTGCGGACGCGAACTACATTGCCTGCCTGATTAAACCCTCCGTCGTACTGCCCATCGAAGGCGCGCCTCTGGTCTTCTCCACCGACTTCGCCCATGAAGTCGTGCTGCACCTGAATCCGCCGCCCGGAGCGCCCGCCGAGCCCGACATCCCACTCATTCCCGATGCCTACCAGGGAGGCCTGGTCCTGCAGCAGACTCCCACCCATCACCGCGAACTGCACGATCCCAAGCTGCTCAAACCGGAGCCCGCCCCCTCCACGCCTGCAGGCACCCCAACCGCAAAGCCAGACCAGGCCGCGAAGCCAGCCGAAGCAAAGACCCCAACCCCGGCGACTCCGCCCCCTGCCCCGCAACCCAAGCCGGTGCTGATCACCGGCACCATCCAGGGCCGCTGGGGCTTTGACCCCTTCACCGGCCCTACCGTCACGCTGCAGCAGCTTCCCGGCACGGGCTGGCATATCGTCGAGCCCACTGAGGCTGCGCCGAACACCAGTATGATCGCAGGCCGCTCCTCGCAGCTTCTGGTCTCCTCCACGGGAAGCGCCTGCATCCATACCATCACCGCGCATCCCACCGACAGCACCGACGACATGCCGATCCAGTTCAAGGCATCGCCCAAGCCTGAGGATGCGAACCTCGTCAATCTGTCGCTACCCCTGCAGCACGCCGAGACTCCCGGCAACCTGCATCTCGCCATCCAGCAATATGGCCAGCCGAAGACCGACGATCTCGCTGCACGAACCTTCTCCGAACCGGCGCATATCGCCTCCATCGAGCTTCATGCGGGTGATCGTTCGCTCCTGCTCAAAGGCACCAGCCTCGCGCAGGTGGAGAGGCTCTCCCTCGGCGACCTCAACTTCGCTCCCGTCCCACCGAGTGCCGACGACCTGGCCTCAGCCAACACGCTGCGCGTTGCCCTGCCGGCCGACGCCCCTGCACCGCCCACCCACGTCGACGACCACCTCACGGCGCGGATCAAGCTGCGCGACGGCCGCAACCTGTTGATCCCGGTTGTCGTGTCTCTCCCGCGTCCAGTCATCACGCTGTTGCGTAAGAATGCCGCAACCCCGCTGAATACCGAGATTGCTCTCACCGACTCGAACGACCTTCCGCTCTCTCAACCCGTCAGCTTCACGCTCAAGAGCCCCGCGCCCTTTCCGCGCAACGGCCAGATCGAGATCGAGACGCTGGACGGCACACTCCGCACCGTGCTCACCCTCGCGCCCTCCGGCGGCCTGCTGCTGCAGGACCCGCACACCGTTGTAGCCACGCTAGACCCGCTGCGCTCCTTCGGCCCCAGCGCCTTCGGTCCGCTGCATCTGCGCGCGGTCTATCCGCTGGCGTCAAATCAGCACGTCCGTCGCAGCAGCGAACCCGACACAACGGCGCTTGCCCATGTGACGGCCACGGACCCCGCAACGCAGACCGCCACCACCGCACCAGCATCCCAGGTACCCCCAACAGCCAATGACCCGCCCCCTGCCGACAGCATGGAGCAGGAGTCCCCTTCCAGCGACTGGCTGCCGCTGGGTACGCTCGTTCGCCTGCCTGTACTCTCAGGCCTGCAGTGCCCTGTGGAAACGACTCTGCCCTGCACGTTGAGCGGCTCTAACCTCTTCCTCATCGAGTCGATCTCGATCGACCCCACCTTTGCCAACCCGATTCCGGTTCCTGACGGCTTCACCGGCTCCAGCCTGACGCTGCCCCGCCCCTCCGCCGCGACAATCTTCCTTCATCTCCGCGACGACCCCACAGCGATC
>NZ_LMUH01000007.1:278012-293126 GCF_009766105.1 Granulicella sp. S156
GCCGGGCTTTCTGCTGCTGCTTTTCTTTCTGTCATTCCCTGCTTTTCTTGTTGTCATTCCCGAAGGGAATCTGCTGCCGGGTGCCCCATCTTCGGCGCGTTTTTTGCGCCTAAGGTGGGCATCGGGCGAACGCCCGACCGCTCCTGCCCATGTAGGTTTCACCTATGACGCTCGTACCATTTTGAAGGGGCGGGATTTCAGTCCCGCCATCCATGCGCTATCGAAAATGTGGCTTTAGCCACGGAGGGAATGCCTGCTAACCTCACTCCGACGGAACAGGCGGCAACCCCTGCTGCACACGGCTATGCGAACGCCCATAGCTGAAATAGATCACCAAGCCAACCGCAAGCCACACAATCAACCGAATCCAGGTCAACAGCGGCAACCCAAGCATCATCGCCAAAGAGATCAGAATCCCCAAAATAGGCGTAGCCGGCATGAAGGGCACCCGGAACGGACGCGGCAGATCGGGCCTGCGTGAGCGCAGCACAAGCACGCCCGCGCACACGATGATGAAGGCCAGCAGCGTGCCAATGCTCGTCATCTCTCCCAGTGCATCCAGCGGAATCGTCGAAGCAAACACGGCTACAACCAGACCCACCGTAATCGATGAGATCCACGGCGTGCGGAACTTGGGATGGACATGCGAGAAGAACTTCGGCAACAGCCCATCCTTCGACATGGAGAAGAAGACGCGACTCTGGCCCAGCAACATCACGATCATGGTGCTGGTCAGGCCGCCCAGAGCTCCAAGCTTCACCAGCAGGCTGCCCCACTTGAATCCCGTCGCATCGATACCGACTGCGAGCGAGTCCGGCACAGCCAGGAAGCGGTAGTTCACAAGCCCTGTCAGCACCAGCGCGACCAGAATGTACAAGATGGTGCAGAGAACCAGCGACCCGAGAATACCGATCGGCATATCGCGCTTCGGATTCTTCGCCTCCTGCGCCGCCGTGGACACCGCATCGAAGCCGATATACGCGAAGAAGATAACACCGGCGCCGCGCAACACGCCCGACCATCCAAAAGACCCGAAGACCCCAGTATTAGGAGGAAGGAACGGATGCCAGTTCACTGTCGGCAGTTCGGGATGATGCAGCAATGTCGCACTGCCTAGCCCGAGAAAGATCACCAGAACAATCAGCTTGACGGCGACGATGAAGCTATTGAAATTCGCCGACTCCTTCATGCCGATCACAAGAATCGTGGTCACGAGCATGATGCCGATAAAAGCAATCAGGTTGAACACGCCATGCCGCTGCGGCAGCGTTGCCGGATCGATCCCCAGCTGCGCCAGCTTTTTGGCGATGCGTCCCAGAAACTCCCAATGGCCGTTATAGAGCACAAAGACCGAGCCGGGCGTGCCTGCCAGCTCCGGCGGCAGACGCAAGCCGAAGTCCTGCCCCAGACTCAGCACATAGCCGCTCCATCCCGAGCAGACGGTAGCCGCGCCAAACGCATACTCCAACACCAGATCCCAACCGATAATCCAGGCGAAGATCTCACCGAGCGTGGCATATCCATAGGTATAAGCCGAGCCCGCCACCGGAATCATGGCCGCAAACTCCGCATAGCAAAGTCCCGCGAACACACACCCTATCGCCGCAAGGATGAACGAGTACACAACGCCAGGTCCCGCATAGTGAGCGGCTGCCGGCCCCGTAAGGACGAAGATCCCTGTTCCGATAATTGCGCCAATCCCCAACGCAATAAGATTTCCCGCACCCAACGACCGTTTGAGCGTGTGCTCTCCCGTCTCCGTGGCCTCGCCCATGATGGTGTCGAGGGACTTCGTCAACAACAAATTCGCCATGCGTCTTCGTTCTCCAAAATCAGCTTCAAATTGACTGTTTACGGCCATGCGTGCCGAGGCTGGCCTCGCAACAGTACACCACAAATCCACACCGCCATGACGACGCAGAAAGGCCCGGCGTAAGAGCCGGGCCTTTCACTTTTGCCGTTGTTTTTCTTTCTGTCATTCCCGCAGGGAATCTGCTTCTGCTTTTCAGCGCCAAAAACCGCAGCTAATCCGCCAGCTCTCCCGGCAACTCACCCCGCTGCACGCGGCTATGTTTCTGCCCATACGTGAAGTACACGATCAGACCGATAATCAGCCAGACAATCAACCGAGCCCAGTTCAGCCAGCCCAGTTTGATCATCATGTAGCCGTTGAACAGGACACCCAGAGCCGGAATCACTGGCACCCACGGCGTGCGGAATGGCCGTACCTTATCCGGATCCGTCCTGCGCAGCACAATGATCGAGATGCACACGATCACAAACGCCAGCAGAGTTCCAATGTTCACCATCTTGCCGATGTCGTCGATCGGCGTCAGAGCCCCTACGACCGCAGCGATCGAGCCCACCAGAAACGTATTCTTGAACGGAGTGCGGTACTTGTGATGCACCTCGGCAAAGAACTTCTTCGGCAGCAGCCCATCATTCGCCATCGCATACAGCACACGCGTCTGACCGAGAAGCATCACCAGCATCACGCTGGTCAATCCAGCCAGCGCACCCGCGGTGATGATGTCACTCGCCCACGGCAGTCCACGATCGAGGAACGCCCGCGCAATAGGCGCTTCGATGCTCACCTGCTGCCACGGCACCATACCTGTCAGCACCGCAGCCACACCGATATACAGCAGCGTACAAACACTCAGCGACACGATGATGCCAATCGGCAAATCACGCTGCGGGTTTTTCGCTTCCTGCGCTGTCGTTGAAACCGCATCGAACCCGATATACGCAAAGAAGATATACGCCGCGCCCGACCCAATGCCTGCGAAGCCGAACGGCGCAAACTGATGCCAGCTATGGCCCCAGTTTGCCGGATGCACATAGTGCGATCCCAGGCCGAGCACGAACAACACCACCGCCACCTTCAACACCACGATGAACGAGTTGAACTTCGCCGACTCCTGAATGCCGATCGCCAGAATCGTCGTCACGAGCAGCGCAATCACAAAGGCCGGAAGGTTCAACCCAATCTCATGCCCAAACAGCACCGGCGCATTCAGCAGCACATGAGCCCGCGACAGAATATCCGCCGTAGGCGCAGCCTTCAGAACTCCGAGCTGCGCGATGTACTCCTGCGTGCCTGGGATGAGTGACGCATAGTTCGACGCCATGATCTGCCGGCAGATGTTGTCCACCGCCACGCCCAGCGCGGTCCAGTGGTCATAGGCCAGCCACAGCGGAAACCGTATATGGAAGATCTGCATCAGCTCGATAAAGTGATTGGACCAGCCCGAACTCACCGTGCTCGCGCCCATCGCATACTCCAGCGTCAGATCCCAGCCGATAATCCACGCGACTAGCTCTCCAAGGGTCGCATACGCATAGGTATAGGCCGATCCGGCCAGAGGAATCATGGCCGCGAACTCCGCGTAGCAGAGTCCCGCGAACGCGCATCCAAGCCCGCTCAGCACGAACGAAAGCATCAGGCCAGGGCCGGCGTAATGGGCTCCTAAGCCCGCCAGCACAAAGATGCCCGCGCCGATAACAGCGCCCACACCGAGCGCCGTCAACTGAAAGGGTCCGAGTGATCGCTTGAGCGTATTCTCGCCCGTAGCCTCGGACTCGGCCATCAGCACGTCCATGGATTTTGTCGCAAAAAGATTCGCCATCCGCCGTTCTTTCTCCCGTCTACTCTTTAGCTTCTTTTACAGTCCGCCGTGTCCAAATCCAATACACAGGCACACCCAGCAGTACCAGCAGCAGCCCGGGCCATGTGTATTGAGGCTTGTATCGCAACAGTACAACACAAATCCACACCGCCATGACGATATACAGCGCCGGAAGCACCGGATACCCAAACGCCCGATACGGCCGCGGCGCCTCTGGGCGCGTCCTGCGAAGCCGAAACAGCCCCACAATCGTCAGCACATAGAACACCAGCACCGCGAAGATCACATAGTCCAGCAACTGCCCATAGCTCCCGCTCAGGCACAGCAGACACGTCCACGCCCACTGGGTCCACAGTGAGTTCACCGGAGTGCTCGTCTTCTCGTCCAGCTTGCCGATGCTCTTGAAGAACAGTCCATCGTTGCTCATCGCGTAGTACACACGAGCACCCGCGAGCAGCATCCCATTCACGCAACCAAAGGTCGAGATCAGGATCGCCGCCGCCATCAGCTTCGCGCCGATTCCCGCAAACGCCGACTGCATCACCGCCGTAGCCACGCGGTCCTCGGCAGCGAATTGAATTCCCCGCCCCGCCAGCGTCGTCGCACTCGCCGAACCCGCCATCGGCAGCACGCTCAAAAACACAAAGTTGCAGAGGATATACAGCAGCAACACCACACCCGTGCCCAGCGCCAGCGACAGCGGCAGATTGCGCTTCGGATCGCGAATCTCACCCGCCGTGAAAGTCACATTGTTCCAGGCATCGGAGCTGAACAGCGAACCCACCTGTACGACTGCAATCACCGTCAGAATGCCGACATACTCAATCGGCCCGCCAACTCCAACCTGCACCGCGTGCTGCGTATGCCAGCCCGAGTTCGCAAAGAACGCATGCCAGCCCGCGCCAAAATTCGCAGCAATCGCAGACGCATTCTTCACCAACGCACCCACCACGATCACACCCAGCAGGGCCAGCACCTTCGCGCTGGTAAAGACGTTCTGCACCGCCGCACCCAGCTTCACTCCGCGCGTATTCGTAAACGTCAGCAGCGTGATGACGGCAATCGCAGAGAGGTTCGCCGTGTTCAGCCCGATGTCCATATTGCCCAGCACCATCGGCCCCACGCGCCACGGCGGAACATGTCCGATGTGCCACAGCCAATGTGCCGCGCTCACACTCGGGAAGAACACGCCAAGAAATTTGCCGAACGCGACACCCACCGCGGCAATCGTCCCTGTCTGGATCACCAGGAACAACGTCCATCCATACAGAAAGCCCCAGATAGGCCCGAGCCCCTCGCGCAGATAGACATACTGCCCACCAGCCTTGGGCATCATCGCAGCCAGTTCGCCATAGCTCAACGCGCCGATCAACGTCATCGCCGCCGTCACCAGCCACGCCGCAATCAGCAGCGCCGGAGACCCCAGCACCCGGCTCATATCCGCAGGAACGATGAAGATACCCGACCCAATCATCGATCCCATCACGATGGCGGTCGCAGAAAACAGCCCCATGCCCTGCACAAAGTGAGGTGTAGAGGGGCCTGGTTTGGTAGCTTCAGATTTTGTCATTCAATGGGCCAAATGTAGCACGAACGCCCCTATTAAGGGCAATTTCAAAAGGCCGAAGTAGCTTCTTGGCCCTATCGCAAACGTTCGAGAAAGTCCCTCGCAACCTTACCCGAACTCTCACCGTCAGAGAAAAGGCTCCCAATCACCGCAACCGAATCCGCCCCGGCATCGATCACCGCCCGCGCATTCTCGCGTGTAATCCCGCCGATAGCCACAATAGGCTTCGCCGTCAGCGCCCGCGCACGCCGCACGCCTTCGAGCCCCACCACCGGCTCCGCATTCAACTTGGTCGAGGTCGCAAACACCGGTCCCACCGCAACATAATCCGCCTCACCCGCATCTGCCTCGCGTACCTGCTCATCGTTATGCGTCGAGACGCCGATCACCCGCCCCGCTCCCAGCACACGCCGCACCGCGGCCGGCGGTAGATCGAGATGCCCCACATGCACGCCACTCCATCCAGCCAGCACCGCAAGGTCTGCGCGATCGTTCAGAATCAGTGTTGCCTCCACGCCAGCGAACACTGCCGCAACCTCCTCCGCCGCGCGCAGAATCTCCTGCGGCGCACCTGATTTATCGCGATACTGCAGCAGCGTCACACCCGCATCGCGAAGCTCGCGCGCAAAGTCGTCAACGCGCACACCACGTGCGATGAGTGTTTCTTTGTCGATGATGGGATAGAGCGGGTTCAACGTACACCTCGCAATGCCTTTGCGATCGCTTTTTGTTTTTTGCTTTTGTTCTTGCTTTTCTGGCTTGTCATTCCGAGCGTAGCGAGCGAACCTGCTTTCTCCCGCTTTTCGCTTGTGCCTTCAAGAGAGTGAAAGCCAGAACTGGAAGAACATAGCCCGTGCTAACGCAAAGCGTTTGTGGTGATACGAACAAAGAACGGGAGAAAGCAGGTTCGCTCACTACGCTCGGAATGACAACAAGAAAAGCAAAGGCAAAGGCAACAACATCGCCCCTGCCTCACTCAGCCTGCTATGCCTCTCTACTTCAAAGCCTTCTGGCGCTCCAAAAACCGCTCCATAAACTTCGTATCGAACGCTCCCGACCGAAACTCTTCATCGGCAAAGATCTTCTGATGCAGCGGAATCGTCGTATGAATTCCCTGTACCACAAACTGGCTCAATGCCCGCTGCATCTTGTTCATCGCCTCTTCGCGATCCTTGCCGTGGCAGATCAGCTTCGCGATCAGCGAGTCGTAGTACTGCGGCACGATACCCTCGGCATACTGCGCCGTATCCACACGCACGCCGTTGCCACCGGGCACGTTGTAGACCGTGATCTTGCCCGGGCTCGGCGTGAACTTCTCCGGATGCTCCGCATTAATGCGGCACTCGATCGCATGGCCGATGATCTCCGGCTGCTTCGGCACAATGTCGGCCAGCTTCTCGCCCGATGCGATCCGCAACTGCGCCTTCACCAGATCCACACCCGTGACCATCTCGGTCACGCAGTGCTCCACCTGGATGCGCGTATTCATCTCGATGAAGTAGATCGATCCGTCCTCATCCATCAGGAACTCGATCGTGCCAGCGTTCCAGTAGCCGATGTCCTTCAGCGACCTCTTGATGACCTTGCCCATCTCCTCGCGCTGCTTAGGAGTAATCTGCAAGCTCGGCGCCTCTTCAATCAGCTTCTGATGCCGCCGCTGAATCGAGCACTCGCGCTCGCCCAGCGACATCACATTGCCATGCTCGTCGGCCAGCACCTGGAACTCGATGTGGCGGGGCCGCTCGATGAACTTCTCCATGTACAGGTCGCCGTTACCGAACGCATTGAGCGCTTCGGTTGATGCCTGCTGGTACAGCCCCGGCAGCTCTTCCTTATTGCGGCAGATGCGCATCCCGCGTCCACCGCCACCGGCAACAGCCTTCAGGATCACCGGATACTTAACCGTCCGCGCCCACTCCAGCGCCTCGCCTTCACTGCCAATCACGCCATCCGAGCCCGGCAGAATCGGCACCTTGGCCTTCTTCATCGTCTGCCGCGCCGTGGACTTCTCGCCCATCATGCGTGTGACCTCCGGCGGAGGCCCAATAAACTTGATGTTCGAGGCGCGGCACACCTCGGCGAAGTTGGCATTCTCGCTCAACAGCCCGTAGCCCGGATGCACAGCATCCGCACCCGCAATCTCAGCCGCCGAGATCACCGCCGGCACGTTGAGATAGCTATCCGCCGACCTGGGCGGCCCAATGCAGATAGCCTCATCGGCAAAGCGCACATGCAGGCTGTTGCGATCGGCCTCCGAGTACACCGCAACCGTACGGATACCCATCTCCTTACACGCGCTGATAACGCGCAATGCAATCTCTCCGCGATTTGCAATCAGTACCTTACGAATCATTCAATGCCCTTGCTCTTGCTTTTCTTTTTGTTGCCCTTGCTTTTTTGGTTGTCATTCCCGCAGGGAATCTGCTTCTGCTTTTGCCCTTGCTTTGAAGGGGCGGGACTTCAGTCCCGCCGTCTATGCCCCGCTGCAATGCGGCTTTAGCCGCTGAGGGAATTTACCGCGCCTTAATCGCGAACAGCGGCTGTCCATACTCCACCGGCTGCCCAGGCTTCACCAGCACCTGCACAATCTCGCCCGTTGCATCGGAATCGATCTCATTCATCAACTTCATGGCCTCGACGATGCAAAGCACCTTACCGGTCTCCACATGGTCGCCAACCTTCACAAAGGCCTCTGCATCCGGAGACGGCGCATCGTAGAACGTGCCGACGATGGGCGACTTCACGATATGCGCTCCGGCATGAGGATCCACCTCAGCCACAGGCGCTGGCGCAGACGTGCTCGCCACAGCAGGAGCTGCAACCGCCGCCGGAGCAGCAGCCGCCGGAGCGCTGGGACGCTGCGCTGCCAACAAGGCAGCCAGCTGCGTCATGTCGACACCCGCAGGAGCCGCCGCCGGAGTTTCGCCCGCAAACCGTAGTCCCACCTTCAGGTCCGGCCGCTCCATCTCGAACTCGGCGATGCCGCTGGACTTCAGAAACTCGACCAGCTCACGCAATTCCTTCAGATCATTCCCGTCCATTCAATCCAACTCCTCTGCTTAGTCTTTACTAATCCCTAAAGTTCTATCCATGCCTTCGGGCTTGCTGCCGTCAGCACTTCGCCACCGCTCTGCGTCACTAACACCATATCTTCAATGCGGATGCCAAACTCACCCGGCAGATAAACGCCCGGCTCGATCGTCACAACCATTCCGGCTTCGAGTACCTGCTTCTGTTTCGCTGCCAGCCTCGGCCCCTCATGAATCTCCAGACCGACGCCATGGCCCGTAGAGTGCGAAAAGAACCGATCCAGCTTATCTCGCCGCAGCACCGAACGTGCAGCCTCATCGACGTCGCCACAGCTTATTCCAGGTGCAACTGCGGCAACCGCAGCCTTTTGCGCTTCCAGCACCGAATGATACACGTCCCACTCCTGCTGGTTCGCCTTGCCGAGGTGTACAGTCCGGGTCATGTCCGAGCAGTACCCCTCCAGCAGCACCCCAAAATCCAGGGTGCAGAAGCCCCGTCGAGGCAGCGTTGCCGCCGTAGCATGGCCATGCGGCAACGCCGACCGCTCCCCGCTCGCGACAATCGTCTCAAAGCTCATCGCCGAGGCTCCAGCCATCCGCGCCTTGAACTCCAGCGCCGCAGCCACCTCTACCTCGGGCGCGCCAGCCACCACATGCTCCAGAACGCCCTCGAAGAGCTTGCAACCGAGGTCCGCCGCCCGCCGTACCAACACAATCTCGTCGGCGTCCTTCACCTCGCGCAACCGGGCGACAAGACCCTCGACCGGAACAAAGAACGCCCGGCGCAGACTCCCTGGCAATGTCTTGCGAAGTTTATCCAGCCCTGCCACAGACGTCTGCGCCGCATCAAAGCCGCAGCGCTTCACCCCCGCCGCAACCAGCCACTCCACCGCCAGCACCGTTGCGGCCTTTTGCTCGACGACCACGCGGAGACCCTTCGCCTCGGTCTTGGCCTGGGTCTTGTAGCGGCCGTCCGTAAACAGGCAGGCCCGCCCCCCAGCCATCGCCAGCGCGCCGTTAGACCCTGTAAATCCAGTCAGATAGCGAACATCTGCCGGGTGCGTCACAAGCAACGCCTCCACCCCTGCAGCTGCCGCGGCCCGTATTGCCACCCGCCGTCTCTTAAGCTGATTCATTCGTATCAATTTTACGTCATCGCCCCGCCCCCAACACTGCTTGCCGGTCCCGTCCCAGCACCACATGTCCCACCTCTGCTCCCCCCCCCACCCCTGCGTTGTCATCTCGACCGAAGCATGACGGCTTCATGTCATGCGCAGTGGAGAGACCTGCACGTTGCAGAGCGCGATCCAAATGTTTGTGGCGCGCTTTGCGTCAAGACCTGCAGTTTGTCCGCGCTGGCGATAGTGCCTGCACAGGCAAACTGCAGGTCTCTCCACTACGGCGGCAAAAAAAGCCGCCTCCGGTCGAGATGACAACGCAGGGGTGAATGAGAGAAATCAAGAAATAGAGATCACCCCAGTAACCCTACAATCACACCCATCCACCACCACGCCCGTTATCATGGACTATGGACCTTTATCCGGCGGAAGCCCGGCGCTCAGAATCGAACCTCATCACCCGCCGAAAATTCATCATAGGCAGCAGCGCTGCTGGCCTCGGCCTGGCGACGTACGCCGGTACCCACGGACGCCACCAGATCGATCTGGTGAAGCGCACCATCCCCATCCGTAACCTTCCCGACGCCTTTCAAAACTTCCGCATCGTCCAGATCAGCGACATCCACCTGGAGGAGTACACCGAAGCCTTTTTCCTCGAGGAGTTCGTCCGCCGCATCAACGCCTTGAAGCCCGACCTCGTCCTTCTAACCGGCGACTTTATCAGCGCCGGACCCCGTGCTTATTCGGTTGCCTATAAGGCAGCAGGCGTGTGTGCCGAGATCCTCGAAGGCCTCACCTGCCCACAGCGCTACGCCATCATGGGCAACCACGACGCCACGGTAGGCTCGGAGCACGTGATCCAGCCTCTCCAGGCGCACGGCACCCCCGTCCTCGTCGACAGCTACGTCCCCATCGAGCGCGGCAAGGATCACATCTGGCTCAGCGGCGCCTGCGACCCCGGCACCTCGCACTGCTATCTCGACATGGCCATCCCGCCCATGCCCGATGCCCCTGTCATCTTCATGGCCCACGAGCCCGACTTTGTAGATACCGTCGTTCAGCACCCGCGTTTTCCCCTGATCGACCTGATGCTCTCCGGCCACACCCACGGAGGCCAGGTGCGCCTGCCGATTCTGGGCCCTCTCATCCTGCCCTCCATGGGCAAGAAGTATGTCGAAGGTCTCTTTCACTTCGACCACATGCAGCTCTACGTCAATCGCGGCGTCGGCACCGTCGGACTTCCCTTCCGCTTCAATTGCCCTTCAGAACTGACGGAACTCACACTGGTTCGTGCCTAAGGTTAGAGCACAAAAAGCGCTACGTTTCGCTTCGGTCGCCGTCGCGCAACGTAGCGCTTTTCTTCGCGCCCGTTGCGTCAAGGCTTTTTGCCAGAAGCGCCGCTGAATCCGAACCACCTCCACGCGAATCTATAATGAGTAAGTTAGACAGGTTATTAACCATGCCGTTTACCAGTGTTCAAAAGGTCGCCGATGCAGACTTCCCCACTCGCTGGGGACACTTCCGCATTCTGGGCTTCGAGGGCCTCACACAGCCCGGCGACCCGACCAGGAAACCCGTGGAAAGCGCGGTAGCCCTCGTCATGGGCGACATCCACTCCGCCCCACCGCTCGTCCGCATCCACTCCCAATGCCTTACCGGCGACGTCTTCCACTCGCTGCGCTGCGACTGCCACGACCAACTGCACCTCGCTCTCGGCAGCATCGCCGCGGAAGGTGCTGGAATTCTGCTCTACGAACAGCAGGAGGGCCGCGGCATCGGCCTGATGGCCAAACTCCGCGCCTATGAGCTGCAGGACAAGGGACTCGACACCATCGAAGCCAACGAGCAGCTAGGCTACGAGGCGGACTATCGCCACTTCGAACTCCCCGCCGAGATCCTCAAGCATCTCAACGTCCCCGCGGTTCGCCTGATGACGAACAATCCCGAGAAGGTCGCGGCCATGGAAGACGCAGGCATCAAGGTCACCGAACGCCTCTCCGCCGCCATCCCCAGCGAACCCACCTTCGCCCGCTACCTCGAAACCAAACGCGACAAGATGGGCCACCTCGTCATCTAAGCCATAATCCGGGCACCAATCCGGGGGCCCCATCTTCGGCGCGTTTTTTGCGCCTAAGGTGGGCATCGGGCGAACGCCCGACCGCTCCTGCCCATCTACGCATCACCTGCGCCCTTCGGGCAACCCCACACCTCTACTCCCCCACACCCTCCAACCCCTTCAAATTCTCACAACTCTTCACCAGAACCTCATCGAACACCGCCAGCTTCGCCGGATCGATCCTCTCCCAGAGCTTCCGATTTGCCACTTCCGCAACCGCTCTCGCCCGCTGCAACACCTTCTCACCCTTCTTCGTCAGCCGGGCCAGCAGCACGCGCTCATTCGCCGGATTTTTCTCACGCGTAATCCAGCCATTCGCTTCCAGCTTTGTCATCAACTGCTGCCCCGTCTGCGGAGTCACAGAACAGATATCCGCCAGCTTCGCCCCCGAGATCCCCGGCACATCCTCCACAGCGCGCAACAACCGTAGCTGCGCCATCGTGATTCCCATAGGCTGCAGCTCTTCATCCAGCAGGCTGCGAAATCCCAGCAGCACACGCTTGACCTGCGTGATCCGCTCAATCGACTTCTGCCACTGCTGCTCAGGCGACGGCTTTTTGCTGGGTCTTTTCATAAAATTCATCGGATCTGGAGAAATTAGTTTTTATCTGAATTTTTCCATATCAGCTTCCTGATACACTATATCAGGAAGCTGATATGGCGTACGACTCCTCCTGGAAACCTAAATACAATCCCTGGGCCATCGCGCTCACGGTCACGCTGGCCACCTTCATGGAGGTGCTCGACACCTCCATCGCCAACGTCGCCCTGCCGCACATCGCCGGCTCGCTCGGCGCGTCGCAGGAAGAGGCCACCTGGGTCCTGACCAGTTACCTCGTCTCCAGCGCCATCGTGCTCCCGATCTCCGGCTGGCTCTCCAACCGCTTCGGCCGCAAGCGCTACTACCTCACCTGCGTCGCCATCTTCACTATCTTCTCGTTCGTCTGCGGCATCGCGCCGTCGCTTCCCCTGCTCATCATCGCCCGCATCCTGCAGGGCGCCGGCGGCGGCGGTCTCGCATCGTCCGAACAGGCCATCCTCGCTGACACCTTTCCCATCGAAAAACGCGGGCAGGCCTTCGCGGTCTACGGCATGGCAGTCGTCGTCGCCCCCGCCATCGGCCCTACACTGGGCGGCTGGATCACCGACAACTTCAACTGGCACTGGATCTTCTTCATCAACATCCCCATCGGCCTGCTCTCCATGTGGCTCAGCTCGCGCATGGTCGAAGACCCGCCGTATCTGAAGGCACGCGTCAAGGAAGCCGCCAACGCCCGCATCGACTTCACCGGCCTCATTCTCGTCGCCTCCGGCGTCGGCTGCCTTGAGTTCTTCCTCGACAAAGGCCAGGAAAAAGACTGGTTCGGTGACCCGATGATCACCACCGTCGCCTGCATCGCCGCTGTGCTGCTCATCATCTTCGTCTTCTGGGAGTGGAACCACGAAGACCCCATCGTCGATCTCAAGCTCCTCAAGAACCGCAACTTCGGCACCGCGGTCTTCCTGCAGCTCATCCTCGGCATGGTGCTCTTCGGCTCGACCGTCCTTATCCCGCAGTACGTGCAAACGCTGCTCGGCTACAGTGCCGAACGCGCCGGCATGGTGCTCTCTCCCGGAGGCTTCGTCCTCATGGTGATGATGATGGTCGCCGGAAGGCTGGTCAGCAAGGTCGACCCGCGCATGCTCGTCTGCATCGGCTACGCCATCACGGCGGCAGGCCTCTACAACCTCACGCGCCTGTCCCTTGATTCCAGCTTTGGGGACATCACCCTCTGGCGCGCGCTGCAGGTCATCGGCCTGCCGCTGGTCTTCATCCCGATCAGCACACTGAACTACGTCGGCGTGCCGCCCTCCAAGAGCAACCAGATCTCAAGCCTCTCCAACTTCGCCCGCAACCTCGGCGGCAGCGCCGGTACCGCACTGCTGACGACGTTCCTCGCACGCACCGCACAGACCCACCAGACCCAACTCGCCGCCAACACCGGCGCAGGCAGCATCGGCTATCAGAGCTATATCGCCGCCACGACCGCAGCCGCCAGGTCCCACGGCATGAGCGCTCTTGGAGCCGCGCAGTACTCTGTCGGACAGGCCTACCAGGAGATGCTTCGCCAGGCCTCCATGCTGAGCTACAAAAACGCCTTCGCCGTACTCGCAACCGCGATCGCCTGCCTGATGCCGCTGCCTTTCCTCATGCGCCTACCCAGCAAAGCAGCCAAGCCCTCACCAGAAGCCGCAGGCCACTAAGTAGCGTCTGACGAAGCAGTGTCTCTGACGAAACGGTGTCGTTGCTTTTGCCGTTGTTTTTCTTTCTGTCATTCCCGTAGGGAATCTGCTTCTTGCCCGTATCGCGACAAATCCGGGTGCCCCATCTTCGGCGCGTTTTTTGCGCCTAAGGTGGGCATCGGGCGAACGCCCGACCGCTCCTGCCCATGTATGTTTCACCTATAACGCTCATACCGTTTTGAAGGGGCGGGACTTCAGTCCCGCCGTCTAGACACTGCTCCCCATGTGGCTTTAGCCACGGAGGGAATGTAGGTCTGGCAAGAATCCCTCAACCCACCCTCTACCGCTCCACCGCCCGCATCACCTTCACCGTCGTCACCATCTGCCCCACATGCCGCTGCGTGTGCTCAGCACAATGAATCAGCAACCCCACCACCGTCGTCGGCAACTGCTTTCTCCCCACACCCCGCACCTCCGCAAACTGCTCCGGCACAAACGCCCGAACCCGCTCCATCACGGCCCCCAACCCCACACGAAACTCCTGCAAAACCGCCGCCGCAGTACCCGCAGCCATCTCCGTCCGCAATGCCGTCATCTGCGCGTCACTCAAGACCCCGCGCTCCGCATACGTCAGCAACCGGTCCAGCGACCGCACGATATGCCGCAACTGAAACGCCACCGAAGGCAAACCCGCAGGCCGTGCAAACATCTCCGCATCGCTCAGCCCCTCAGCCCAGCGGACAACATCCTCACCCGCCAACTCCAGCGCATGCAACACCGCCCGCCGCACCGGCTCAACTTCGACAAGCGTCCCCCGCAGCCAAGGCTCCAATCTCGGGGCAGTCTGCTGCGCTACCGTACTAGCTCCACTCGCTGTTCCCTGATCTCTCGTCTCTGATCTCTGTTCTCTCTTCTCTGTTTCCTGTTTGCTGTTTCCTGTTTGCTCCCCCATCACAACCCCTTCCCCGCGCGAAACTCCCGCACGACATCGCCCACATCTCGATGCTGCGACTCAACCGCCAGATTCATCGCACGCATCTCGTCGGCACTCACCTTGCCCGCCAGCCTCTGCATGGCGACGCCAATCTGCGGCCAGCGCCGCAGCGAATCCTCGCGCACCAGCGGCACAGCCTCATACGGTGGGAAGTAGTGGCGATCGTCCTCCAGCGCGACAAAGTCCAACGCCTTGATCGCCCCATCGGTCGAGTTACCGGCCACGATGTCCACCTGATGCGCCGCAAGCGACCGGTAGAGCAACCCCAGCTCCATCGTGCGTGGCTCCCCTGCAAAGTGCAGCCCATAGGCAGCAGCCAGCCCTCGCAGCCCATCGGGACGCTCGGCAAACTCATATCCCACCCCCAGCCGCGAGATCTCAGGAACTCGCCCCACATCCGAGATCGTCTTCAACCCCAGCCGCCGCGCATCGTCCCCC
>NZ_LMUH01000007.1:293213-297350 GCF_009766105.1 Granulicella sp. S156
GCTCATACAGCCGCGCCACAGTCGCATCCACGCGCTCCGCATCCCGATCCAGCGGCTGCTTCAGAATCGCCGTCAACGCCGTCCCGGTGTACTCGACATAGCCATCGATGCGCCCCGACACCAGCGCCTGCTGGCACAGATAGCTCCCCGCCAGCCAGAACCTCCGCTCGACCTTGCCCCCACCGGCAGCCTCAATCTCCTGGGCCAGCAACTCACCCAGCACCACCTGCTCAGTAAAGTTCTTCGCCCCAATCACAACATGCGACGACCGCGGCGGAGCGCAGGCAACAAGGCAACTCAAAGAAGCCAGAAGCAAGACCCCACGCATTATCCGAGCCAATTCCAATAGCCCCAACCTTTGTTCTTGCCGTTGCAGTTGCTCTTGCTTTTCTTTCTGTCATTCCCGGAGGGAATCTGCTTCTTACCCGTGTCGCCACAAAACCGGGTGCCCCATCTTCGGCGCGTTTTTTTGCGCCGAAGGTGGGCATCGGGCGAACGAGGTTGCTGAAAAAGTCGATGACTTCACTGAAGACGATTTTTGCTGTGTACTTTGCGTATGTAAAACCCTCAAAGATTTCGCAAACGTCGTTTGTAGGGCCTTCTGGAGAGTCGTTATTTCGAAGCAATTTCTAACTGCTCACAAAGCTAGACTTTTTCAGCACCCTCGAACGCCCGACCGCTCCTGCCCATGTATGTTTCACCTATAACGCTCGTACCACTTTGAAGGAGCGGGACACCAGTCTCGCCTTTCCACTCCATCATTCACTACGCCACATCATCGCCTCACCGCCAGCCTCTTCTCCACCAACCCCAGCACCCCATCCGCACACAGCGCCAGCAGAGCCGCCGGAATCGCCCCCGCCAGCACCAGCCCGTTATCGACCGACGCCACCCCTCGAAAGATCAACTCCCCCAACCCACCTGCACCAACCGCCGCAGCAATCGTCGCGACCCCCACGCAGGTCACAGTCGCCGTCCGCAATCCGGCCAGAATCACACTCGCCGCCAGCGGAAGTTCCACTTTGAGAAGCCTTTGCAAGTTACTCATTCCGAGAGCATTCGACACATCAACCAGCACCGGGTCGACGCCCCTAATTCCTGTATACGTATTGCGAAGAATAGGCAGCAGCGCATAGCCGGTCAGAGCGACGATCGCCAGCCTCGCCGCCCGATCCCCCAGAAACGGCACTGGCAACAGCAGCCCAAACAAGGCGAGACTCGGGATCGTCTGCAGCACATTCGCAACTGCAAGCACGGGCCGCGCCAGCCCCTGCTTGCGCGTCAGCAGAATCCCCAGCGGCAACCCAATGGCTGCCGCAAACAGCATCGCACTGGCCGTCAGCCAGACGTGCTCGAAGGTGAGCCGAGCAATCTGAGCACCGTACTGACGCAGAAACTCCCTCACGCCGCATCTCCGCGCCACGTCGCCGCGACGTACGCCCGCATCGCGTCATTCGTCGATTCGAGCACGTCACCCGCCGCCAGATCCGCGACGATGCGACCAGCCTCCAATAAAACCACCCGATCGGCTAAATACAGAGCTTCGTCCAGATCATGCGTCACGATTAACGTCGTTTTTACGGCAACCTCCAACAGCCCGCGCACCATCGCACGAATCTCTGCCCGAGTCAGCGGATCAAGCGCCCCAAAGGGTTCGTCCATGAGCAAAACCTTGGGATCGGAAGCCAACGCCCGCGCCAGTCCCACTCTTTGCCTCTGCCCTCCGCTCAACTGCCACGGCTGCCGCTTCGCCACATCCTCCGGCAGACCTACCCAGCGCAGCATCTCCGCCGCCCGTGCCGCAATCTCGGTCTTCGGCTTTCCCGCCAGCTCCAGCGCCATCCCTACATTGCGCTCGATGCTCATGTGCGGAAACAGCCCGGCCTCCTGGATCACATACCCAATGCCGCGCCGCAGCGCGATCACATCCGCCTCGGCAACGTCCTGCTCACCCACCAGCACTTGCCCGCTCGTCGGTCGCACCAGCGCATTCACCGTGCGCAGCAGCGTGGTCTTGCCGGAGCCACTGCGGCCCAGCAGCGCAGTAGTCGTGCCGGCTTCCACAGTGAGCGAGATGTCGCTTAAAAGCTGACGGCCACCCTCTACCGTGAAGCTCACCTGCGCGAACTCCACTTCCTGGGTGGCCATCGAAGACTCCGTTATGAGTGCTGCTATCCCTCGACTGCTGCCTCGGGAGCGTTCTCAGCACTCGTGCCTTCGGCAGGAGCCGTCGGGGCCGCGCCCTTCACGCGCACGACCGTGATCTTGTCAAAGCCTTCCTTGAAGACCGGCGGACGCAGCCGCTCGGCCATCTTGTGCATGACCTCGTCGGTTACCTGGCGTTCCCGCTTGGAGTTGCGCTCCAGGCAGACGGCCAGCGGAACATCGAAGAACACCGCCTGCACCTCGTAGCCGAAGCTCTTGGCCATCTTGATCCACTGACGGCGTTCGTGCGGGCTGAGGTTGGTGGCGTCGACATAGTTCCACGGCATCTTCGCGATCAGCCGCGCCCGCAGCAAGCTGCGCAGCGTACTGAAAACCAACCCTTGATAGCGCTGGTCGGTGATGTCGTCGAACAAGATATTCCGCAGCATGTCGCTCGAAAGCGGAGTGACACCGCGGCGTTTGTACCAGGTCGTCTTGCCCGAACCGGGCAGACCGATCGTCAGCACCACGTAGCCGCGAGGCGACTTCGCCGGCACAGCCACAGGCTCGGCAGGAGGGGTCGCCAGCGACTCCGGCTGCGTCTCGTGGACGATCTGGGGACTTGCTGGGGGAGTTGGCTCAGCCTCCGGGGGCTGAGGCGGGGATAGCGCTTCGTCCTGGGGTGCTGGCACGTCGGCTTCAGCCTTCGCCACCGGCTCAGGATATGTTGGGCGCAGGGGTGCCTGCTGGTTCGCAGGGAGCTCCTGCCCTATCTTGCCCGTGGACTCCGAATCATTCGGTCCACGCTTAGAACGTCTTCTCATGAGTTTCTCGCGCAACCATTCGCGCATAGCTGGTTTGTAACACACGCGTTACCTATGCCGCAAAAGAGGTGCATCCGGACAGGTTCGTTTAGCGGATCGAAATCCGCCTCCCGTTTGCTCCCACCTCCGCGCTTTGGTAGCCTCAAAGGAATGGAGGCACGGACCTTTCGAAGTGCTTTCTATACATTTTGGCGGAGCAAGCACGGCTTCTAACGTGCCGTGCAATGCCCCTGTAAATCTGAAGAAGAGGTCACACGAGCACATGGCAGTCAAGGTTGGAATCAACGGCTTCGGCCGCATTGGACGCAACGTCTTCCGCACGGCACTGGGCAATCCCGACATCGAATTCGTCGCTGTCAACGACCTCACCACCCCGGCCACCCTCGCGCACCTGCTCAAGTACGACTCCATCCTCGGCAACCTGAAGAACGAGATCTCGCATACCGCGGACTCGATCGTCATCGACGGCAAATCCCTCAAGGTCTTCGCCGAGCGTGACCCTGCGAAGCTCGACTGGGCCTCCGTAGGCGCTGAGGTCGTAGTCGAGTCCACCGGCTTCTTCACCGATGCCGAGAAGGCCAAAGCCCACCTCGGCAGCACGGTCAAGAAGGTCATCATCTCCGCGCCAGCCAGCCACGAGGACATCACCCTCGTGCTCGGCGTGAACGAGGACAAGTACGACGCGGCGAAACACCACGTGATCTCCAATGCGAGCTGCACAACAAACTGCCTCGCTCCGGTCGTGAAGGTCCTCCACGATACCTTCGGCATCCAGTCGGGCATCATGACCACGATCCACAGCTACACCAACGATCAGGTCATCCTCGACACGCCGCACAAAGACCTGCGCCGCGCCCGTGCTGCTGCGCTTTCGATGATTCCCTCCTCCACCGGAGCCGCCAAGGCTCTGCGGCTCGTGATCCCGGCGATGGACGGCAAGCTGGACGGCTTCTCCATGCGCGTCCCGACCCCGAATGTCTCCGTCATCGACCTCACCTTCGTCACCGAGAAGCCTATCGACGTAAAGTCCATCAACGCTGCGATCAAGTCCGCCAGCGAAGGCTCCCTGAAGGGCATTCTCGGGTACACGGAAGAGGAGTTGGTCTCGACTGACTTCCGTGGCAACCCACTGTCCAGCATCTTCGACTCGAAGCTGACCAAGGTGATC
>NZ_LMUH01000003.1:0-54406 GCF_009766105.1 Granulicella sp. S156
CGAACACTTCAACCAGACCACGCACCTCGAGTACAAGATGCCCTTCCGCAAGAGCCTCTACTACTCGTTCAATTGGAAGTACGATTCGGGGCTAGTGGCTGGCTCGGCACCCTGCTATAACGGGGATTCGAGCGCAAACACAGACTGCCTCCCTTTCTCGTTGAACGCCAGCGGCCAGCCGCTTACGTTGAACGGTCAGCCGCTTATCAACCTGAGTGGATTCACGGACGATCAGGAGTTCCAAGCCGGTCTCGTGTGCAACGGTGTAAAGGCGACGGAGACCTCCGGCTTTCAGAGCTGCCTGGCATCGCAGTTGACCTCCAAGCTGGTTCATATTCCAGCCCCCGGAACTGAAAACGCCGACCGCGATCCCACACGCATTGCGCCGCGCAACCTCTTCGATATGGCGATGGGCGACGACAATGTCGTTCACTTTGGCGATGCTCAGCGCTATAAGATCGGTGCCCGAGTAACGGCGATCAACGTAACCAACAAGTACGCACTCTACAACTTCCTCTCGACGTTCTCGGGAACACATTACGTGTCTCCGCGAACGGTAACAGGGGAGATTTCGTTCCACTTCTAAGTTGTCAGATACCCGTTGTCGGCTCTCGGTCGAGGCTTTGCTGAGAGCTGACAACGGGGGAACTCTCTTCCTGTTCCCGTAGCATGGAAGCAGATGTTCTCGCGACTCCCTAAATCCACGCTTGTTCTGCTGGCTTTCGCCAGCGTGTATCTCTTCTGGGGATCGACCTACCTTGCCATTCACGTTGCGGGCGAACACCTGCCTGTGCCGGTGGTGTCGGGGGCTCGTTCGCTGGTTACAGCGATACTGCTGCTGGTGATTTGCTTGGCGAGAAAGAAGAGCCTGCGCGTGCCGAAGGGTGAGGCGTGGAAGCTCGTCCTCGTGGGGTTGTTGTTCATGTCCGGCAACAACATGATGTTGACGTGGGGCGAGAAGATGGTGCCCTCGGGCTTCGCATCGCTCATCGTATCGACAATGCCCATCATGATCGCGCTGATGGAGATGGTGCTGCCCGACGGTGACGCTCTGAACAAGCGCGGGTGGGCAGGCACGCTGCTGGGGACATTCGGTATTGTGGTGCTGGTATGGCCGTCACTCCATCATGGCGCTGCGCTGGTGGGCTACTCTCAACCACTCCTAGGGGTGCTGGTGTTGCTGGGAGCTGCGCTGTTTTTTGGCGTCGGTTCGGTGCTGTCGCGACGCTTCCACTTTCGGGCGGACACGCTGGTTGCTACAGGATGGCAGCTCGGAGCAGCGGGGATCTTCAATGCGACGATCGCCATCGCCAGTGGCGGCCTGCATCGCGCCGTGTGGACGTGGCCTGGCTTCGGTGCAATCGTCTATCTCTCGATCTTTGGCTCGCTGTTTGGCTTGGTCGCGTTCACCTATCTCTTGCAGAACGTCGCAGTGACGAAGGTGGCTACCTACGCCTTCGTGAATCCCGTGATTGCCGTGCTGCTTGGGGTGCTGTTTCTGCACGAGCGTCTGGTCAAGACTCAGCTCGCAGGCATGGCGGTGGTTGTCTGTGGCGTGGCGATGGTGGTACTCAGCCGGGTCAATCGAACTAAGCGCGAGATCGTGGGCATGGCAGGAGATGCAGTGGAGTAGGGCGCAGGTTGGCAATTTTGCAATTTTGATAGTCTGCGTGCATGAGACGAGTTGTATGCATGCTGGCTGTGGTGGTGATGGCGTGCTCTGCGCACGCACAGCAGGTTGGCAGCGATGCGAGAGCGCAAGAGTTGATCCGCGAGCTCAAGTTGCAGGTGCTGCCCAAGGAGTCGGGCTATCTCGGCATCATCGGAGTGACACCGCAGACGGCAGACGTGAATGGCCGCAGGCTCTCTGTGCAGAGCCAGAACTACTACATGCTCACTCGCGAGCTGCCTATCAACTACCTGCATAAGCTGGAGCCGGCGGACACGCATATCCTGATTGAAGGCGGCCCGGTGGACTACTTCATCTTTCACCCGGATGGGCAAGTAGAGAAGGTTACGCTTGGCATGGATCTCGCCAGGGGCGAGCGGCCTGTGGTGGCTGTGCCGCCAGGATGCTGGAAGGCACTGGTGCTCCGTCCGGGAGCTAGTTATGCGTTAATGGCCAACGCTCTCTCTCCGGAGTTCACGCTTGACCGCGTGCGCATCGGTGAAAACGAGGTCTGGGTGAAACGGTTCGCGGGCAAAGCAGACTGGGCCACACCACAGAAGCTGCGCGAGTTCATCGGACCGAACTGGCTGCCTTGAATGCGGCTACTTGCGCTTCCAGCGCACCCCGTCCTTCGAGTCCTCAAGCAGAATGCCCTTTTCGAGGAGTTCATTGCGGACGGCATCGGCACGGGCGAAGTTGCGCTGCTTCTTGGCCAGCGTGCGTTCCGCTACGAGAGCGTCGATGTCCGCATCGGTCAGGCTCAACGTCGCGACCAGAGAAGCATCAGCCTCGCCGAGGCGGCCTTCGGCTTCCGCCCAGGCAAGGGCGGTGCGCGTCAGCTCAGCATCGCGGTCTTCGAGCACCGCGAAGATGGAGTCGAACTTTGCCAGCAGAGCCAGTGTCGCGTCGGCATCGATGCGTGTGAGCTTTGATTGGTCGGCGGCACTGTTGACGGCGCGAAGCACGTCGAAGATCGCGGCACGCGCCTCGGCAGTATTCAGATCGTTCGCCAGCGCCGCAGTGAACTTCTCGTCGCCAGTGCGAATCGCGGTGGTGAGGTTGTCATCCGCAGGAGAACTCTCAGGCCACTTGCCTTCGCGGATGCGCGCATGGAACGTGCGCAGGCGTTCGATAGCGTTGGTCGATTCGGTAAGGCCATCGAAGGTGAAGTTGAGCTGGTGACGATACGGCACACTCAGAAGCAGAAACCGGATCGCGGACGCCCGATGGCCCTTCAGCAGCAGGTCACGCAGCGTATAGAAGTTGCCTTCGGACTTCGACATCTTCTTGCCTTCGACCAGCAGGAACCGCACATGGAACCAGTGCCGTGCAAAGGGCTTGTGGGTCGCCGATTCGCTCTGCGCGATCTCGTTCTCATGGTGCGGGAACATCAGGTCCTCGCCGCCGGCGTGCAGGTCGAAGCTATCGCCAAGAAACTTCATCGCCATGGCCGAGCACTCGATGTGCCAGCCTGGCCGGCCAGTTCCTAGCGGCGTATCCCAGCTGGTCTCACCCGGCTTGGTGGCCTTCCACAGCGCAAAGTCGCGGGCAGCGTCTTTGTCATACTCATCCACATCGACGCGCGCACCGTCCTCGATGCCTTCGAAGTCCTTCTTCGAAAGCTTGCCGTACTCCGGGAAGCGTTTGATGCGGAAGTACCATGAGCCATCCTCGACCTTGTAGGCGATGTCCTGGGTGGCGAGCCGCTCGATGAGCGAGACCATGTCGTTGATATTTTCGGTCGCTCTGGCGATCTGCTCGGGCCGTTCGACGCCGAGCGCCTCCATGTCCTCGAAGAACGCACGCTCGAACTTCGCCGTATATTCGCCGATGGGTAGGCCCGCTGCGGCGGCATTGCGGATGATCTTGTCGTCGACGTCGGTGACGTTCATCACATGGTGCAGGCCCATGCCGTGCAGCCGGGCGGTGCGGCGCAGCACGTCGACGTGGAGAAACGTTCGAAAATTGCCGATATGGCCATAGTCGTAGACCGTGGGGCCGCAACAGTAAAAGCGCAGAGCGCTACCATTAGAGGCGAATATCGGTTCGATTTTTCCGGAAAGAGTATTGAAGAGTTCGAGGGCCACGCGTTGTCGGGGTGCCGCTGGGCGTGGCATTCGCTGCCGCACCGCAGGCTGCTTTCTGCTGTGTTTGCTGCTTCTTGATTCTAGCTGAATTGAGGCTTTTAGAGTGGTTCCCGTGCAGGTGTAGGGCAAACGAGGTATTTCCCGGAAGATCTCTTTTTAACGCAGAGGGCGGAGGTTTCGCGGAGGCCGCCACGGCATTCGTCGCGGACTCCGCGAAACCTCCGCGCCCTCTGCGTTAAAGATTTCCCTCTGGCGCGGTACTCTTATTCCCATATGTTCAAGTGCTCCGCTTCGATTTTCGTCGTCGCTCTCACTGCCTTTCCTCTTGCCGCGCAGCAGGTCTACACCGCGCACGACTACGCGCAGGCCGAGCGGTGGATGAGCTATAACGTCAACGGCCTCGTGCATCACACGATCAGTGGGATCGAGTATCTACCCGATGGCCGCGTCTTCTATCACGATCCGGATACGGGAGGGGTGGCCTATAAGATCGCCGACCCGGCACAGAAAACGCAGGCCCTCGCCTTCGACAGCGCGAAATTGGCGTCGGCATTGACGGCAGTGAGCAAGCGGGCAGTTTCGGCCGCGCATCTGGGTGTGACGGATTACGCCCCCGATGCCGCTGGCGGTGGTTTTACCGTCGATCTGGGTTGGGACAAGTTCCACTGCGATGCAGCGGTCACGGCGTGTACGGCAGAGACTTCGCCAAAGCCCTCGAAGCCAGCCGCCAGCCGTGGCAAGGCGCCGTTCGATCTCTCTCCCGACAAGAAGCTTGCGGCGTTCATCCGCGATAACAATCTCTGGGTGCGCGTGGAGGCTACCGGCGACGAACGCCAACTCACCACCGATGGGGTGAAGGACTTCGGCTATGCCACCGATAACGCCGGTTGGACGCATTCCGATGCTCCGATCGTCCTATGGTCCCCGGACTCGAAGAAGATCGCGACCTTCCAGCAGGACCAACGCAAGACCGGCAGCATGTACCTTGTGCCTGTAACGAACCGGCATCCCAAGCTCGATGAGTGGAAGTATCCGCTGGCCGGCGACAAAGATGTGACGACGATCGAACGTGTGGTCATCGATGTGGATACGGCGAAGGTGACGCGGCTGAAGATGCCGCCCGACCAGCATCGCAGCACGATCTGCGACGATGTGAGCTGCCGTGGCGGCTCGGGCTGGGATGATGTGCAGTTCGCGCCGGACGGTAGACACGTGGCGTTTGTCTCCAGCTCACGCGACCACAAGGACGCCTGGCTGCGGGTGGCCGACACGGAGACCGGCGACGTGAGAGAGGTCTATCACGAGCACGTGGCTACATATTATGAATCCGGCCAGGGCAAGGTGAGTTGGCGCTATCTGCCGGAGTCGAACGAGTTCATCTGGTACTCGGAGCGCGATAACTGGGGTCAGCTCTATCTCTACGATCTGACCACCGGCAAGCTGAAGAACCAGATCACGCACGGCGAAGGTCCGGTAACGCAGTTGCTGCAGGTCGACGAAAAGAATCACCTGCTCTACTTCTTGGCGGATGGCAAGGAGAAGGGGGAAGACCCTTATTTTGTGAACTACTACCGGGTGGACTTCGACGGCCAGCACCAGCAACTGCTGACGCCGGAGACGGCCGATCATGTCGTCACCCCATCGCCTGACGGCAGCACGTTTGTCGACGTCTACTCGACCGTTCAGACACCGCAGACTGCAGTACTGCGCGACAACACCGGCAAGGTGCTGGTGGCACTCGCTCAGCAGGACATCTCGCAGTTGCTTGCGGCCGGATGGAAGCCGCCCACCCCGATTACGGTAAAGGCGCGTGACGGCAAGACGCCTTTGTACGGCTTTTTATGGAAGCCGACCTACTTCGACGAAACGAAGAAATATCCGATCGTGAACTATGTCTACGCAGGACCCTACACAGGTTCATGCGGCGGGCGCAGCTTCTCGGCGTCGCACCTCGATGACCAGGCGTTGGCCGATCTAGGCTTCGTTGTGGTGTGCATCGATGCCCTGGGAACGCCGTTCCGCTCCAAGAGCTTCCACGACGAGCACGCCTCTACAGCGGCGGACCTCGCCGATGACACGATTCCGGACCAGGTAGCAGGCATCAAGGAGCTTGCGTCGCGTTTCTCCTGGATCGACATCAATCGCGTGGGCGTCTGGGGACACTCCGGTGGCGGCAATGCGACCGTCAATGCGATGTTCCACTATCCGGACTTTTACAAGGTCGGCTGGGCCGAGAGCGGCAACCACGACAACCGCGAGTATGAAGACGACTGGGATGAGAAGTGGGCCGGCCTCGAAGTCATCACACCCGATGGCAAAAGCAACTACGACGCGCAGGCCAATGAGAACTACGCGAAAAATCTCAAGGGCCACCTGATGCTCACCCATGGAACGATGGACGACAACGTTCCGATGAATAACACCCTGCTTGTGGTCGATGCGCTCATCAAAGCCAACAAGAGCTTCGATCTGCTGATGATTCCAAACGCGCATCATGGCTATGGGGAAGCGTCGCAGTACGTGATGCGCCGTCGTTGGGACTACTTTGTGCGCAATCTCGCTGGAGGCGTGCCTCCGGAGAACTACGAGATGAAGCCCTGGGCAGAGATGATTCGTCTGATGTATGGACCGTCGGAGGATGTGGCTGATGGTGAGGATCAGTAGCTAGTTCGAGGCAGCAAGTTCTACTGCTACAGATGTAGCTACAAACTTGCCTGTCCCTAAACTTGTCATTTCGACCGACCAACGGGAGCGGAGAAACCCCTGTATTGTGAATGCTTCCAAGGGCACACCCGCATGCTGCAAGAACACGTTTTGTGATTGGTGGCAGGCATCTCTGGCGAGGTCATACAGCATATTTCTTTGGCTTCTTCGGTGTTATAAGCAGCCGCGAAATACAGGGGTTTCTCCGCTCCCGTTGGTCGGTCGAAATGACAGAGAAAATGTCTGCACGGCTTCCACCCTGCACCTGCATTAGATGGCACGCCGAATCACTTACTACTCCACGATCTTTCCGTCCGCTCCTGTGACCGCATGAGACGATGCAGGAGCTTGTACCACCCACCCACTGTTGGTATCCACAAGAGTGGCAGTCGCGCTGCCGTTGCTGAGATCGTCTTTTACCTGCGGAAAGGCATTCTGAATCTCGGCGGCGTGTGCCCACGCCGGCGCACCTGAGAATCCAAAGCGATAACTTACCTGGGTGGTCGCGCCTGGCTCTCCATTGTTGGGCGAGGCGCTGTCGATTGACTGCACCGTACGATGGCCGTAGCAGAAGTTGCCGAAGCCTGGTTGCGTCGTATCTGCGGTCCACATGCTGCGGCCATTATCGCTAAGGTCATAGTTGGTGACTCGCTTGCTCGCGACGATGAACACCTTCTTTTCGTCGGAGGCTCTGGTCAGGAGGCCCTGATCGTAGAGCGCGTCATAGGGGCTGGTCTTGGTCGTATCGGAGGCATCGACCTGCACAGGAAACTGCATGGGCTGTGGCCAGAGGCAGGACGGATGTGCCGCATAGTAGGTGTTGAGAGCGCTCTTGTGGTTGAGGGTGTTGTCGGCGGTCTTTTTGCATCCGGTCGATAGCATCGCTGCGATGCTCAGGATCGTTATGGCCCTGAAAGAATTGCGCATGTCTCACCTCACCCCGGATAGGATGCAGTTTCAAGCGCCAGGGCTGCGCTGTTCGGGAAACCGGTCGCGTACATCCTGCGGTGATAAACCTGCATCCCGCATCGCACGCAGGCTCAGCGCATCGTGCCGTTTGGCGAGGCGAACACCCGCATCGTCGCACATCAGATCGGCGTGAAAGTAGCTCGGAGTTGGGAATCCAAGTGCGCGCTGCAGCAGAATCTGCCGTGCGGTTGACTTGAGCAGATCGCGTCCGCGCACAACCTCGGTGATGCCCATTGCGGCATCGTCTACTACGCATGCAAGCTGATAGCTGGGCAGACCATCTTTACGCCATACGAGAAAGTCTCCAAAGTCTGCGCTGACATCGCAGCCTGCGCGGAAGCTCTGCGGCCCGGCGTGCACGTCGACAAAGCGGATTGCCTCTCCGTCAGGAACGCGGAAGCGATAGTTGGTATTGGGCGTGAGAATTGCCTTCGGCGCGGCAGCGAATCGGCAGCGTCCGTTGTAGACCGGTTCGTCATCGCTGTCTTCGTGCGGAGCCTGTGTGGCGTGTTGCAGGTCTTTGCGGCTGCACGAGCAGGGATAGACGAGCCCATCGAGGAGCAATTTCTCCATCGCCGCACGGTATAGGTCAACACGCTCGCTCTGGCGCATCTCTGCCTCCCAGGTAATGCCGAGCCAGTGCAGATCTTCACGCATTGCCACGGCAAAGTCAGCACGTGAGCGTTGCGGATCGAGGTCTTCATCGCGCAGCCAGAGCTTGCCCTTGGCTGCGCGTTCGCGTTCGTAGGCGATCCAGAAGGTATGTGCGTGGCCTATATGCAGCAGGCCTGTAGGCGAGGGGGCGAGCCTGCCGATGTACGGTACGGACATCCCTACAGCCAGCCTCGCGCACGTGCGATTCTCGCTGCGTCCACACGGTTCGCTGCCCCGAGTTTGGTGATGGCCTCGGAGAGATAGTTGCGTACCGTTCCCTCGGAGAGCCGCAGTTCGGTGGCGATCTCGGACGAGGATCGGCCATCGCCGGCACGTTGCAGAATTTGACGCTCACGTTCGCTGAGGGGGTCTTCGTCCGCACTCCAGGCCTCGGCGGCCAGTGCCGGATCGACCGCGCGCAGACCGGCGTGGACACGGCGAATCGCTTCTGCGAGTTCGCTTGCGGGGCGCTCTTTCAGCAGGTAACCACGCGCACCCGCATCGAGTGCGCGGCGCAGATAGCCGGGCCGTGCGAAGGTCGTCAGGATGATGACCCGAGCCTTCGATTCGCTCTCCTTCAACGCGGTAGCAAATTCGAGCCCGGTCATCTCAGGCATCTCAATATCGGTCACAACGACATCGGGAGTGAATTCACGCGCGAGCCGCTGAGCCTCGCGGCCATTGGCTGCCTGCGCGACGACGCTGATGTCGGACTCGAGTTCCAGCAGAGCGGCGAGTGCACCTCGCAGCATCGTCTGGTCTTCGGCAAGCAGGACCCGAATTGTTTTAGCTGCTGCGCTCACGAGACCGCTCCCTCAGAGCGTAGCGGCAGATCAATCAACAGGCGTGTTCCGCTCTCTCGCTCAAGCGAGAGATGACCACCGATCGATTCGATACGTTCGCGCATGCCGCGAAGACCATTCCCTTCATGCGAAATGGCATGTTCTCCGTTGTCCTCGACAACCAGGCGGCGATGCCCATTCTCGGAGACAAAGTGCAGACGGCAGGTTGTGGCGCGTGCATGGCGAACGATATTAGTGACGGCTTCGCGTAGCGCCAGGGAGAGCACGGTCTCTTCGGTAGAAGTAAGGCCCGTAGCGCCTGCGTGTTCCGTGTCGCTGAGCAGCGTGACACCGGCGGCATCAAGCGTGCGGCGCGCGGTCTCAATCTCAGCCGCAAGTCCGCGTGCACGGTAGCCGACGATAGCCTCACGTACTTCGGAGAGTGCTGTGCGCGCCGTGCGTTCCACGTCGCCAATCTCTGCAATCGCACGCTGCGGATCACGCTCGACCAATCTACCTGCCAGTTCTGCTTTCAAGACGATGACACTCAGCGTATGGCCGAGCACATCGTGCAGGTCGCGCGCGATGCGCTCGCGTTCGGCGACCGCGGCCAGAGTAATGTTTTCTTCCTGTGCCGCAAGAAGCTTGTTTTCGGCTCGCCGCTGTTCTGCAAAGAAGATGTTGCTGCCACCGATGATGAGGAGAAGGAAGATGCCGAAGAATCCATTTGCCAGGCCATGATAGAAGAAGTGAGATTCGGCAAGGAGGAAGAGCGCCTCGACGAGAAAGAGAGATAACACGAGCTTCGTGGAGCGAATACTAAAGGGAAGGAAGGCAGCGGTGTACACAAAAAATGTGGAGGCACCGCTATTCCACGGAAAGGTAATGACCCCCAGCGCGAAGGTCGCTGCGATCATCCAGTGAGCAACGCGGCTGCCGCAATCCATGGCTCGAACATAGATCGTGAAGATGACGATGAAGACAGCCAGACTGGCGAGTGCGACGATCCAGCGCTGCCAACTCGGCGCCATGAGCGGTTCGATAAAGATAAAACCGGTATAGGCAAACCATATCCAGGCGGACTTCTGTTGCGTCGAAATGGTTTTCCCGTTCATCATGGCCAGCCTCTGAAGTTTACGCCGCGCGGCGGTAAATTCCAGCTACGAGTTCTGTTCCCGGCGTCGGAAGGCGATCCATGCGATGCCGAGCATCAGCAGCGTGAAGCCAAACAGTCCGGACCAGTGGCTGGCGGTCGTGCCGACCATGGGAGCTCCGAGCGAACCGAGCATGAGCTGCGACAGGTGATAGGTCGGCAGGAAGGGCGCAATCACCTTTATAGAGTGCGGCAGGAATTTGAAGGGCATCCACAGGCCGCTGCAGAAGCTCATTGGCAGATAAATGAGATTGGCGATGCCGGGTGCGGAGTTGAGCGGTACGAGTAGCGCGATGACCAGGCCGAGGCTGGCAAAGGGAATGGCGCCGGTCAGAGTGAAGGCGATCATGCGGGCATACTCGTCGAGCGTGAGGTGGACGTGTCCGAAGGCGATGCCCAGTACCGTGAGCAGGCTGACGATGATAGCGCCAAAGGCCATCGCCGTGCAGCACTTGGCCAGCAGATAAGCGAGCGGTGGCATGGGGCTGGCGCGTTTGAGCTCCAGCCATCCTGCGCTGAAATCCGCCGCCATTCCTACGCCGATGCCGAAAAGCGCCGCGCCGACCAGGCCGAAGACCGCGTATGAGCCCAGCGTGTATTTGGCAACGGCAATTCCTTCCAGGCTTTCGCCGCGGTTCATCAGCAGGCCGAAGAGGGTGTAGAGCATCACCGGAAAGCCGATGACGGAGAGGGAGAAGGTGCGCGTGCGCAGCAGGCGGACGAACTCGAAGCGTGCCTCGCGAGCGAAGATGCGGAGGTTGCGCAGGAGGCCGTTGGTGGGAGCGGAAGGGAGCGAGAGGGCAGTCGTCGACATAGGTTCTCCTGGTTACGAGCGATCGGCGGTGAGCGCGAGGAAGGCGTCTTCGAGCGCGGGGCTCTGCACTTCAAGCGAGTGAAGCTGCTGGTCGAGCGCGAGCATCTCGCGCAAAGTGGACTCGGGCTGCGTGCTGGTGATAACAGTAGTCTTTCCGTATAGCTCGACGGTAGAAACTCCTGGCATCGCGAGCAGATGTTTGCCGGTGAGTGTAGTTGTGCAACGGATGATCTTTACGTCGCCAGTTACATTGCCGCTCGGCGTGGATAGCCCTGCTCCTATCGACTTCACCTCAGCAGGTGTTCCTTCGCACACCACGCGGCCCTTGTTGATGACCACGATCCGATGCGCGAGGGAGTCGGCCTCTTCGAGATAGTGTGTCGTGAGCAGAACCGTTTTGCCGCGGGCCGCGAGCGAGCGAATCTCCGCCCACATGCCGCGCCGGGCTTCGATATCGAGCCCAACGGTCGGTTCGTCGAGGAAGATGAGGTCGGGATCGCCCGCGAGCGAGATTGCGAAGAGCACACGCTGCTTCTGGCCGCCGGAGATCTGGCCAAACATACGGTCTTCGATCCCCTCGAGACCGGCAGCCTTGACGATGTCAGCATAGGGCATCGGGTTAGGGTAGTAGCCGCGGAAGACCGTGAGGTGCTCGCGTACGCGCAGCATCTCGGGCGCGCGGCCCACCTGCAGCATCACTCCGGTGCGGATGCGTGCGGCAGCATTGCGCGGGTCCGCGCCAAAGATGCGGACGCTCCCCGAGGTCGGCGTGCTGAGACCCATCATCAGCTTGACGGCGGTGGATTTGCCGGCGCCGTTCGGCCCCAGCAGCGCGACAACTTCACCACGGCGCAGATCGAGCGAGAGGCCATCGAGTGCCACGACACCGTTGCTGTAGCGCTTGGTGATGTCACTCAGCGAGGCGACGGTGTCATGCGTCTTTGTGGTCTGTCTTGTTTCAGTGGATTCTGCAACGTCGATCACTGCGTTCATCGCCCGCTCCTTGTGCTTGCAGGATTGAGTATCGGAGCTTGCGAGTATGAAAGGCAGTGAGCGTCGTCAACAAAGCGTTATGACGTTTGTCATGCCGCTTTCCTTGCTACGTCCGCCCTAGTTGCAAAGCGAATGGGGTGCTCGTTCGGTCTCGGCTAAAGTAGATAGCATGCTGAAACGACTGCAGGGATTAACGGAGAAGCGGAGCTTCCGTGCGCATGAGACGCACCGGATGGATGAACTCGATGGGTTGCCGCTGGCGAGCTTTCGCCGCCGCGCCTGGGCGATCCTTATTGATTTTTTGATCGTGGCCATTCTTAAGTCGCCATTTGGCTTTCTGAAGCACCACCACGGCTCCGATGAGGCCGTCGAGGGCACCTTCGGCTGGTTCCTGCTGGAGGCGGTGCACAAGGTGGAGGACCTGGCGGAGTCCGTACTGTACTTCGCCGTGGTCTTGAAGCTAGGTCGTGGTTGGACCCCGGGTAAGTATTTGATGGGGATACGAGTGGTGTCGCTGACGCACAAAGAGCTCGGCTGGTGGCAGTCGACCGAACGCGCGTTGGGTTATGGCGCCTCGCTGCTGGAAGGGGGCTTCGGATTTTTGCAGTACTACATCAATCGCAACCGGCAATGCGTGCATGACCGCATCGCGGAGACGATTGTGGTGTACGTGCGAAAACCCCTGGCGCGATGGTCCTCTCCCAACCCCGAAGAGTAGCTACATCCAGTCGGTCCCATACTGCACCGGAATCTGCGTAAACGCGATGCGAGTGGGCGCGGAGTCTTTCGCCGTCAGCATGCCGGCGAAGTGCAGGGTGGTGTGGCCGTACTTCAGATTCAGCTTATCCATGGTGGCGGAGAGTTGCGAGCGATTGCCCGGCTCTTCAAAGAGCATCGTCTGCATCTCGTCCTCGGGAATGAGATTGCGCAGCGTGACACCGACAAAAAACGGCTTCTGGTGCAGGTCCTCCTGCGGCCGCTGCTTCCAGCAGCCCTGCAGGGCTTCCAGTAGGGAGAGTGTGTCCTGGCAGGGGCGAAACCGCGCCTCCATGCCCCAGCCGGCATGCTGAATGCCGCTGGTGTGCTTTTTGAGCTTGGCAACCAGCGCGGTCTCCTCGCGAGTGAGCGCGTATTTGATCGTCACCGCGAGCGAGCCGGTGTAGAACTTCTCCATCCGCAGTCGCATCGCGGCCTTGTGCAGCAGCTTATGCGCGACGGCCCAGGCCCCCTCCTGCGAGCGGTGTTCCGGGGCGAGCACATGCGAGTGGCCAAGTGACTTCTGAAGGTCGCTGGCCACAGGCGCGCCGTTGTCGCCCGTATCGTGCCCGCGCAGCCAGTGGTACATGCGGTCGCCCCACACCGAGTCCATGAGCTTGTGCATGCCATTGCGGTCGAGCGCCAGCAGCTCAGGCATCGTGTGGATGCCTTTGGCTTTCAGCCGTATCTCCGTCCGCGCGCCGATACCGGGAAGGTCGCGCAGCTCCAGATGCGCGATGGCCCTGGGCAATTGCGAGGGGAGCAGCCCGATCAGCCCGTCGGGCTTCTGCATGTCCGAGGCAATCTTGGCGAGATAGCGATTGGGCGCCATGCCGATGGAGCAACGCAGCGTCTCGCCGACATCAGTCTTGATGGCCTCTTTGATAGCGAGTGCGATCCGGCGGGCGTTGGGTGGCTGGCGTTCGCGGCCCATGAGTTGGCAGACCATCTCATCGATGGAGGGCGTATGCGCGACCGGGCAGACGCCCTCAACGGCTTTGGCAATGTCTTGTGAAAACTTAGCGTATTCGGCATGGTCGCCGCTCACGAGGATGATCTCTGGGCAGATCTTTTTCGCGTCGCCGACACGCGTCCCAGTCTTGATGCCGAGGGCTTTGGCCTCGTAGCTGGCGGCGATGCAGCAAGTGGTGTCGGCCATGGTGGGCACCACGGCCGTGGGCTTGCCGCGGTACTCCGGATGCAGGTGCTGCTCGACCGAGGCGAAGAAAGAGTTCAGGTCGATGTGCAGGAAGCCGAAGAGGTCGGGATGGGCGGCATCAGCCATAAAATCACTAAGCTGATTATATTCGCCTTTATTTCGCTTTTGAGGTGAATCTGGTGCTTCTTCGCGAAAATGCTAGGTTAAGGGGCATGGCGCACAAAATCAGCACCGCAACCGCCGAACACTATCATTGGGGCGACCCCGCCCACCCCTGCGATGGCTGGCACCTGCTCCGTTCCGCGGAGTTGAGTGTGATCGAAGAACGCATGCCTCCGGGCACAGCCGAGCAGCGGCATCTCCATCGTCGCTCGCGCCAGGTGTTTTATGTGTTGGCTGGCGAACTAACCATGGAGCTCGATGGCGAACACCACCTGCTGCGCCCGGGCGAGGCGCTGGAGATTCCACCCGAGAAGGCGCATCAGGCTATCAATCGCGGTGAGGCTGACACGCGCTTTCTGGTTACGAGCCAGCCTCCGAGCCATGGCGATCGTCATCCGGCGTAGGCCGGGATGACCGCTGTCCAACTTCAGTCGCCGATTACCAGCGTGAAGTTGAAGCTGTTCTTGTTGTCGAACGAGCTGATGCTCTTGGTCTTGGAGCGTTTGCCATTGGCTTCGGCCCACACCTCATAGTCGGTGTTGGAGGAGAGCTGTCCGAAGCGGTAGGTCCCACCGTCGTCGGAGATAAAGCTTTTGATGGCCAGCGTCCGGGTGTCCTTCAGGTACACGATGGCGCCTTTGACACCCTCACCGCCCTTGCTTTCGACCTTGCCTTCGACGATCCGCTGTATAGGCCCGCGCTGCTGCGCAATGGCCACCGTACCGCGCAAGGCCACCCATGCAGGCAGTATCCCCAGCGCGACGGCGAGGCCGGCGGCAGCCAGCCTATTCAGCTTGAGACTGCGAGGAAGAATTGCCCGGCGCCAGGCGCTCGGTTTACTCATCTTCGTCCTCGTCATCATCGCCGTGCAGATCCTCTTCATCGTCATAACCTTCCTCATCCACCGGCGCCAACTCCAGTGGATCGCTTGAGACGACCTCCAGATCTGTGCCGCACTCATCACACTGGATGATCTCACCTTCTTCTACATCCTCTGTATCGACATCCAGCGGATTGTCGCATTCTGGGCATAAGACTGACATAAAACCTCTCCCCCTGCCATAGTTTCGAGCCGCCTTCCCCTTGTACGATGGAGCCAGTGGCTACTAAGCAGCTTTCACTAGTTCTAGCGGGACGCTTGCGGCTCGTCAACACCCGAGTGATCCCCACCGGCCTGAAGATGAAACGGAGATGGAAAATGAACCGGATGTTAGGCATCGGAGGCGTACTTTTGGGGATGGCCACATCTGCCGCCTGCTGCGCGCAGACCGCGATAAATGGGGCTTCCCTCGGCGTTCCTCCAGCCGATCCGGCCATTGCTGCAACTCTCTCCGGCATATCCCCGTCTCAGGTCCAGGCGGACATCACAAAGCTGGTCAGCTTCGGCACTCGCAACACCCTCTCCAGCATGGACACGGATCTTCCTCCGGGGCAGGGTATCAACGCCGCAGCGGACTGGATCGAGTCAGAGTTTCGTTCTATCTCCGCTTCCTGCGGTGGATGCCTTGAGGTCAAGCGCGATGAGTTCACGGAACCCGGCGGCAGCGGGCCGGGATCGCGGATTCCCAAACCGACGAAGCTGACGAACGTATACGCGATTCTGCACGGTAGCTCTCCCGACAAGGCCGCTCCCTGGGTGTTGGTGTCCGGCCACTACGACTCACGCGTAACCGATGTCATGGACTCGCACTCCGCCGCACCCGGCGCCAACGACGACGCCAGCGGCGTTGCGGTGTCGATCGAGTCGGCCCGTGCCTTGAGCAAGCTGAAGCTGCCGGGGACGATCGTATTTGTAGCCGTCGCGGGCGAAGAGCAGGGCCTGAACGGATCGAAGCATCTGGCGCAACTCGCGAAGGCCCAGGGGTGGCCGCTGGTCGCCGTGCTCAATAATGACATCGTTGGAGGCGATACGACCCCCGGCGATCTCCTGCAGGACAAGACTGCGGTGCGTGTCTTCTCCGAAGGCGTGCCGGCGGTGGCCACGCCCGAGCAGGCGAAACAAATCCTTGCGCTGGGTGCGGAGAACGACTCCCCCTCGCGCGAGTTGGCGCGCCAGATTGCAGAGCTTGCGCCTGCGTACTTCAAGCCAACGGAGCTTCGCCCTCCACCCGTCGGCCCAGGCAGGGCGCGCAGCCAATTGGTGCGGTTGGTGCCGGCATTTCATCCCGTACTGGTCCTGCGCCGCGACCGCTATCTGCGTGGTGGCGACCACACCAGCTTCAATGGCGAAGGCTTTGCCGCGGTGCGCTTCACCGAGTGGCGCGAAAACTTCGACCACCAGCACCAGACGCTACGCACCGAAGACGGAGTCGAGTACGGCGACCTGCTCAAGTTCGTTGATTTCAACTACGTTGCCAACGTCGCGCGCATCAACTCGATGATGCTCGCCACGCTGGCCTCAGCGCCCACTGAGCCGCAACACGTGCGCGTGCTTACCAAGGCGCTCGACAATAACAGTGAATTGGCCTGGGATGCTGCGGCATTCGCGCCTCCTGGCACCACGTATGAAGTCGTCTGGCGCAATTCCACCGACGCCCTCTGGACGCATGTTCAGAGCGCCGGAGCGGAGACGCGCATCAAACTCAATGTCAGCAAGGACAACGTGCTCTTCGGCGTGCGTTCGGTCGACGCCGCTGGACATCGCTCTCTACCCGTACCGCCCGTGCCCGCACGGCAGTAAATTAAGGAAATTGCATGGCTTTTCGTTCGAACGGTCCTATCACGCTCGCGTTACCGGCGTTTCGTGGCGTTACCCGTCGCATCATTCTGACTGCGGTGGTCGTCTACTTCGGCCAGCTGGTGCTGGGGCTTTTTGCTCCAAAACTTCAGGCTCTTCTGATGGACCAGCTCATGTTGCACCCAGACGAGCTGCGTCGCGGCGCCGTATGGCAGCTCCTCAGCTATCCGTTCATGATGGATGGTTTTCTCAGTGTGCTGTTTGCAGTGTTGTCAGTCTGGTTCTTCGGCTCCGTTCTGGAAGACGAGCGCGGCTCCAACTGGTTCAGGGAGTACTTTCTGGTCGCCACGATCGGCGGCGGCGTGCTGATCTCGCTCCTGGCGTATGCGGCGGGAACGCATATTCCTGGTCTGGACCCCGCGCAGCGGGCCTCAGGGCTTTGGCCCGCCGTGCTCGCAATCCTGCTGGCCTATGGCCGATTTCATGCCAACGAAGAGATCCGCCTTTACTTTGTCCTCAAGATCAAAGCCAAATACCTGGTCGGGATTTACGTGCTGTTCTACATCGCCATCGCCCTGATTGGCGGTGATCGTTTCGGTGCGCTCACGACGCTATGTAATGCGCTCTGCGGCTTCGTGTATCTGAGCCTCGCACCGCGTCAAGGCCTGCGCTTCGCGGTTTCGGAGCGCTGGTTCCGCGTACGCAACTCTTACTACCGCGCCAGGCGCCTCCGTGCTGCCAAGAAGTTCACGGTCTACATGCGCAAGCAGGGCAAGGACGTGAACATCGACCCCAGCGGAAGATACATCGATCCGGATGGCAATCCGCGCGATCCCAATGATCGAAATTGGATGAACTAGTTCTACTTACAAACCTACCCGCCCTAAAAGTCTGTCATTTCGACCGACCAACGGGAGTGGAGAAACCCCTGCATTTCGCGACCGCTGGTACTACCGAAGAAACAAAGGGGACACACTGTGCTGTTTTTGCCAGAGGTGCCTGCCGTCAACCACAAAGCATGTTCTTCCAGCAGGCAAGCGTGCTCTTGTAGGCGGCGCAAAAAATACAGGGGTTTCTCCGCTCCCGTTGGTCGGTCGAAATGACAGACTTTGGCGCGGGCCGTTTGCCGATGCAGGCAAACAGCCCAGGGCCACACTAGCTCCGCGCCGCTACTCTCAAACTCAACTCCCGCAGCTGTTGCTCGCTCACCGGCGTAGGTGCGTCGACCATCAGGTCGATAGCTTTAGCCGTCTTGGGGAAGGCGATCACCTCGCGCAGGGATGACGCTCCGGCGAGGATCATCACGATGCGATCCAGCCCCAGGGCAATGCCACCATGCGGAGGCGTGCCATACTCGAGTGCGTCGAGGAAGAAGCCGAAACGAGCCTTGGCCTCTTCGTCACTCATACCGAGCGACCGGAAGATCTCCGCCTGCACATCCTGGCGATGGATACGAATCGACCCCGAGCCAAGCTCCGTGCCGTTGAGCACGATGTCATACGCCAGCGCGCGCACGGCACCCTTGTCGTTCACGAGACGACCGCTGGTGATGTCGTCTTCGTGGGGCGAGGTGAACGGGTGGTGGGCAGCGTCCCAGGTCTTCGCCTCCTCGTTCCACTCGTACATTGGGAAGTCGGTCACCCAGAGGAACTTGAAGTCAGCGGCTGTGCCGGTCTGCACGAAGAGGCCGTGCTTGTCGGCAAACTTCTTCGCGAGTTCCAGCCGCAGCGCCCCGACGCGCTTCCAGATCCACTGCGGGTCATGGTTCCACTTGGCAGGAGTGCCGGGCTTGGGCGTAATGACGACAGCGAGGTCCTCGGTGGTGAAGTTCTCGCCGTTGAAGACGATCTGCTCTGCGGTAAGCTTGGCCGCGATAGCCTCCGCGAGCGGCACAAACGCTTCGTTCGTTCGCAATCGCGCGACATCCAGAAAGTCGAGCCCACAGTCGCCGAAGCTGCCGCGAATCTCATTGACGAGCGCTTTACGCGCCGTTCCGCTGAGTTCGCCGACGCGTGGAATCGTGAAGCCGAGCACCGGCAGCGCAGGGTCGACCTTCAGTGTCTCGCGCAGCTCAGCTGTAAGCTCCGCAGAGAGGTCGACCATCGCGGGCAGCCGCATGTCGGGCTTGTCGATGCCATATCGGGCGATGGCCTGGTCATAGGTCATCTGCACAAATGTTGTATTCCCAAGCTCGATGCCGGCAGCCTTGAACGCGGCCTGAAGAAAGCCCTCGACAACACGGAAGATCGTCTCCTGCCGAGGAAACGTCATCTCAAGATCGATCTGCGTGAACTCAGGCTGGCGATCGGCGCGGAGGTCTTCGTCGCGGAAGCAGCGTGCGACCTGGAAGTAACGGTCGAAGCCCGAGATCATCAGGATCTGCTTGAAGATCTGTGGCGACTGCGGCAGCGCATAGAAGTGGCCCGGATGAACGCGGCTCGGCACCAGGTAATCGCGAGCGCCCTCGGGCGTAGACCGCGTCATAAACGGCGTTTCGATCTCGAGGAAGCCCTGCTCGACAAGGAAGTTGCGGATAGCCATCGCAACCTTCGAACGGACTTCAAAGTTCTTCTGCATCTCAACGCGGCGCAGGTCGAGATAGCGGTACTTCAACCGCACCTCTTCATTGGCGATGGCGTCTTCAGCGGGCGAGAACGGAGGAGTCTTCGCCTCGTTGAGCAGCAATAGCTCATTCGCCACGACTTCAATATCGCCGGTGGCCATGTTCGGGTTGGCCAGCCCCTGGCCACGCACGCGCACCTTGCCGGTGACGGCGATGACGTACTCCGGCCGCGCGGCCTCGGCCTTCGCGTGGGCTTCGGGGGAGGCTTCCTTGTCGAGCACGATCTGCGTAATGCCGGTGCGGTCGCGTACGTCGAGGAAGATAAGGTTGCCGTGGTCGCGGCGGCGGTTGACCCAGCCCATCAGCGTTACGGTTGCGCCTGCGTCGGAGGAGCGCAGTTCGCCGCATTTATGCGTGCGCTGCAGATTGCCTAAAAAGTCGAGTGTCACAATCTTCCTATTGTACGAAAGACTGTTACACCTTCGGCCAGCGATAATGTCCAATGGCCCGATGCGGGCTAAAGGTGTAGAGAGAAGACTCTTCCGCGCCGTTGCCCCAATTGTGCACAACGCGCGTGCTGAGCAGGCTGTCCGCGACCACAATGCCGATGTGAGGCAGCCGCGCATCCAGTCGCCAGGTGAGGATATCGCCGACCTCAAGGGGCGATGGGAAGGCATTACCTGCTACAGCGCCAGACGCGCGCCAGAGTTCACAGCCTGAGCGCCGCCAGAAGGCCTCCAGGTTGAGCACGCGGCGATGATCGATGTTGCTGTCGGGATGGGCCATGCCCCAGGTACGGGGGTAAGCGGCGAAGTCACGCAGCATGTCCTCATGGACGAGCTTCTGCAGGTCCAGCCCAAGGCCATCGCGCCCAGCCCGAACGACCACATCGGCGCACACCCCGGTAGAACGCGGAACGTCGCCACCGGGGTAAGGAATGCGGATGTAGTGCGGGTCGTAGCCGGTGGTAACGCCGATCTGATTGCGTGCAGACTGCGCGAGGTGCGCGCCGTTATCTGGCGTGCGACCTGCGATCGTTATGGTCGCGACAGCCCCGCTAAGAAACGCTCTGCGCAGCATCGATTCCCCTAGTCGAGCATCTCCTCAAGCATCACCCTTAGAGATCTTCCGGCTTCAACCCTGTATGCTTTGCGATCCGCGCCAGCATTTCGGGGCCAATCTCTTCGCCGTCGTGGAAGGCCCAGGTGAACCGCGGATAGCCCTCGCGGATGAGTTGCCGGTGCGAGCCGTCGCTGATTCGGACATCTTCTGTCCAACCAATGCGATGAAGGGCTCTGAGAACTTTCCGTGCCTTCGAACTCGGCCAACTACTCACGCGGCTGCGAACTGAACGTGATCTGTCGTTGTGTGATCGCGTTCGAGTTTGTCCGCGATTACCCGCAATGCGATTGACTGTACCTTCGATTCGGCTTCCTGCTTTGATGCGCCGTAGGCCATTACTCCAGGAAGATCCGGAATTTCGGCGATCCAGCGACCATCGTCTTCGCGTTCAAATTCGATTGCGTAATCCATGTTCTCCTCCATCGCAGAATCAGTTTACTTCCCTAACTCCTCTATGAGAACACCTCGCTCCACCTTTACCTGTTGCGCGGTGGCGAAGCTTTTAACAGTGAAAGTGTTGCTAGCGACCTCATCTTCGCCCAGAAGCACAATATGCCGCGCGACCTTGTCCGCCGCATCGAAGCTCTTTTTCAGCCTGAAACTGCCGTCGCCGACCTCGACAGAAAGCCCTTCGCGGCGAAGCTCGCGTGCGAGCTTGAGCGCGGCTGCATTCTGCGCAACCCCGAGCGGTGCGATGTAAGCGTCGAGCTTCGGCTCCACAAGCGCCGCTCCGCTGGCGGCTGCGTCGGCTTCAGCCTGCGCCTGCAGGGTGAGGATGAGGCGGTCTTCGCCGATCGCAAAGCCGATTCCGGGAGCCTTCGGGCCGCCGAGCATCTCGGAAAGCCCGTCATAGCGCCCGCCGCCGAGCAGCGCATTCTGCGTGCCCAGGCCGGTCGTCACGGTGAACTCAAAGGTCGTGCGTGTGTAGTAGTCAAGCCCGCGTACCAGCCGCGGATTCACGTGATACGGCACGCCACAGGCATCGAGCGCGGCCTTTACCTGTTCAAAGTGCTCGCGCGATTCGTCACCCAGGTAGTCGGCGATCTTCGGCAGCGCGTTGATGATCTCCTGGTCGGCTTCGTCCTTCGAGTCGAGCACGCGCAGCGGATTGGTCTCAGCGCGACGTTGATTGTCCGGGCACATCTGGTCTTTTACGGGAGCTAGCGCCTCCCGCAGGGCCACGTTGAAGCGAGCGCGGTCTTCAGTGTTGCCGACCGAGTTCAGCTCCAGCTTCCAGTCGCGAACGCCCAACTCGTCGAGCAGGCTGGCCAGCATCTCCAGCACCTCGGCGTCACGCACGGCAGACTCCGCCCCGGAACTCTGCGGCCCAATGACCTCCGCGCCGATCTGCCAGAACTGCCGGTACCGCCCACGCTGCGGACGCTCGCGCCGAAACTGCGGGCCAATGTAGTAGAGCTTCAGCAGCTGGCCCGTCTCGCCGAGTTTGTGCTCGATGTACGCGCGCACGACGCCTGCGGTCGATTCAGGCCGTAGCGTCAGATTTTGGGCCTTCTCGCTGGCCGCTCGTGCACGGTCTTCCCACGTGAACATCTCTTTGGAGACGATGTCGGTCTCTTCGCCGACGCCGCGCGCGAACAGGTCGGTGGCTTCAAAGATCGGGGTACGAATCTCTCCGAACCCATAGCGTGCAAATACGGCGCGGGCTGTAGCTTCAACACGGTTCCAAAGCGGTGTCTGGTCGGGGAGGAGGTCACGAGTGCCGCGCACGGCCTTAATCGTGGGCCGTGCTGCGGGCTTGTTGTTGCTTTCGCTCATAGACCTTCTAGTCTATCGAACTGGCGGAGGGCTCAAGGCCAGGGCTTTAGGCATAGGGTCCAGAGCTTAGGGGCTAGAACGCGCCTTCTGTGCCCTGACCCCTGGGCCCTGAACTCTGAAGGGTAGCCTCCTCGATCTCGCGCGTCTGGATGCCCGCATCGATCAGTAGGCCCACACCGATGCCGAACGGAATCAACCCGACAGCCGCACCGCACAGCACATCGCGCTCCTGCAGTACGGAAGCCAGTGCGATAAAGAAGAGGATCAATCCTGCTGCAGTGCCCAGCAGAACGATACCCCCCCGGCGTACGTTGCCACGCCGGCGAATACTGTCTACGGAAGGTTTGCCGTGGATGATGGCCAGTTCTTCTAAGGTTGGTGGAATGGGTACGCCCTTGGCGATTGCCGCCAGCCGTTCCTGGCTCTGTATCTCGCGGGTACGCACACTGGACTGGACCCCGGCAATAGCAATGCACCCTCCAACCACGCACCCGACCACGGGAATGACAAAAGGACTTTGCAGAAACTCCCAACTCATCTCCATCACCATCACAATTTCTCCTCAGGGCTGCCGGCGTCCAGCGCCACAGCCGAAACCTTATGCCCCCTTCGACTGAGCGACCCTTGCAAAGTTTCATAGCCGTGCATGAAACTTTTGGCGCATCCTGAAGTCTGACCCGGTTTAGATACATGCGTGCCGATCTCTCATCGCCGGAGAACTTCGAAGCCCTCGTCCGCGAGCACCAGGGACTGGTCTTCCGTACGCTCACGCGCATGACCGGCGGGGGTCCACACGTCGAAGACCTCGCACAGGAGGCTTTTCTGCGCCTCTACCGCGCTCTGCCGGACTTTCGCGGTGATGCGACGATCTCGACCTATCTGTACCGAATCGTCGTCAATCTCTCCCAGGATGAGTGGAAACGCCGCCGCAAAGAGCGCACCTATCTGGCTTCCGAGCCCGCATCTCTGGAGGGCGAAGAGGAATCGGCAGCCTGGATCGAGAACTTCGCTGGCGACGATCTCGCTGGCGAACATGCGCGCACGCCGGAACAGCGGCTCTCCGACGCCGAACTACAGAGCGCAGTCGATGCCGAGCTACTTGCCCTGCCCGAGATCGAGCGCTCCGTGCTGGTGCTCTACCATCAGGAGGAGTGCAGCTACGAAGGCATCGCCGTCGCTCTTGGGCTGCCCCTTAACACCGTGCGCACGCACCTGCACCGCGGGCGCAAGCGGCTCAGCGAGAGACTGCGAAGTCGTTTCGCCGCACAGCCGCATCCTAACGAAAGCAGTAGCAACAGCCCCTCCACACGGGCGATAATGGCAGGGAAGGCATGACGATGAAGGAACACAATCCGCAGGAGGAGTTCGAAGCAGCGATTACCCGCGCGCTGGAGCACAGCCCTGAGCTGGGATATAGCCCTGAGCTGAAATATGGCTCTGAATCGTCGATTTCGGCGATTCCCGCAGATTTTGCCGCTCGCGTCGTAGCTTCGCTGCCGAAGCAGCGCGCTGCTCGTCCTGTAATTCGTGCCGGCCGCACGGTCGCAATCGTTGCGATGGTTGTGCTGGCGATCGTCTTGTTCGCCCTGGCCCCACACGTGACCCCAAGCTTTACCAGCGTCACGTTCTATATCGAGCTGATCGTCCTCGCGCAGCTTGGCGCAATCGCCTACTGGCTCGCTGCGAAGCGCGAAGTTTAGCCTCGACTATCCCCATACCGTGTCATCTCGACCGAAGGCGGCGCTTTTGCCGCCGTAGTGGAGAGACCCCTGTATTTTGCCTGCGGCGGTAATGCTGCTCCGGGCAAAATACAGGGGTCTCTAGACGCAAAGCGTGCCACAAACATTTGCATCACGCTCTGCATCGAGGGGTCTCTCCGCTACGCATGACGATAAACCATCATGCTCTGGTCGAGATGACAGTTCTAATGGTGGTTCGTTCATACATCACATAGCGAAACTACTCTAATCGGCGATCCCCGGATTCGGCGGATCGATCCCCAGCGCCGTCGCCAGCGCAGTCAGATGGTCCTGCTCTTGCAGCAGAATCTCGCGAATCTGTTCACTGAGCGCAAACTCATTGAGTTCATCGGCCTGCTTGACGCGGCGGCGATAGTTGCGAATCGTCTCGACTTCGTTGGCCAGATCGAACTTGAGCATCTCCTCGGCCTTGTCGCTGGTCTTCACCGGCTTGGCCGTCACTGCTGGTACACCGCCCAGGTAGTCAATCTGGTCGGAGAGAATCAGCGCATGGTCAAGCTCTTCCTTGGCATGAACCGCAAGCTCAGCGGCGATGTTCATATAGGCCGCGCCTTTGAGCACCGCTGAGTAATTCACATAAGCGATGACGGCTTGAAACTCACGCTCCAGGTCCTGGTTGAGCAGGTCGATCAGTTTCTTGCGAGTGATCGTGGTGTTCTTCTCTTTTCCTTTTGGCATAACGTTTCTTCTTTCCTCTCAATCGTTTCTGTAGAGCCTGTGCTTTCTGATGCGCCCAATCCGCCAGCCGTAGCCCGGCAGAGGCGAGGCATCGCCACGCCACCCTGCCGCATCGCACTTTTCAGGCTCAACTCTTCTCACGAGGTGGGTCGGAAGAACACGGGCCACGAGCAAACGCTCTCCCGAAAGGAGTGCTGATGATGAAGAAAAACACAATGACGATGAAGACATCAGATGATGTTCCTGGCTCTTGCCACAACCCTGGCGATGCCTGCTGCTGTTTCTGCCCAGCAGGAAACGACCCCACCGCCTGCGCCGCCGGCGGGCTCCGTTCAGACGCCCGCACCGAACGGCGCGAATCCTGCTGCGCCGAATTCCGCTCCCATGTCCAAGGATGAGATGAAGGCGCAAAGAAAGACCCAGAAAGCCCAGGAGAAGGACGCTAAAGAAAATGCCAAAGCCCAGAAGGCTCAGGCGGATGCCTTGAAACATCAGGACAAGGCGACCAACGCGGCGCAGCAGGCCCAGCAACCGCAATCACAACCTCACTGATTCCGCTCTATCGCGCTACTGATCCGTCAACGCCTCCTGCGGGGGCATAAACACGAGTTCGCAGCTAGAAGAACAGCTCAAAATGCCGCGGCGAATCAGTCTCGCGTGACTATCTTTTGGGATGGAAGCCTTGAAATCGACGTGTAGTACAGCGCTTGTCAGCGATTTCAGGCTTTCATCTCCGTGCACGAAGCGTACCTCCTCGGTGCCCTGTGCGGAGAACTCAATCTCGAAGGTAGCCAGGCCGCTCTTTGGAGTGCTACCGCCCTCCACCTTGAAAGTGCGTTCCTTCTGGAGCGTTGCCCTGGCATCCTGTTCGTCAGCATGGATACCGGCTTTCGCCAGGGCGAAGAGCCGGTCGGCGATAAGCTTCAAGGTTGCACTCTGATTGCCGCTGGGTTCACCGCTCGCGGCGAGATGATAGAGCGTCATCGCTTCGGCGGGGCGACCCTCTTTTTCGAGGACCATACCGAGATGGTAGCCAGGTTCCATGCCATAACCATTGCGCCACGCTGCGCGCAGTAGCGGTTCAGCTTGAGCGGCTTTGTCTTCGCGAAAGAGTGTCCATCCGACCGTGTCCCACACATCAATCAGCATCACTGCGCGGGAGAGTACATCTTGTGGAGAGCCGGCATGGCTGGTGGTCTGGTCCTCAAGCATTGCCAGGGAGCGCTGCGACGTTTTATCGGCCAGCGCAAGATCGATCAAGTGGTCGGCAAGCTCATAGGCGGAGTCATTCAGCAATCCGGCATCGTCACTCTTGTTGGCGACCTCTTGTAGAAGCGGCTTCGCTTCATCCTTCTTTTCATCACTCAGCAGGGCCTTGGCCAGTTGCAATTTCAACCGCAGACTGTCGCCATTAGCTGCTATCGCGGAACGCAGGACGGTTTCTCCAGCAGCATGGTCCTTAGGGATCGTGTCCGCCAAAAGATAGGCAGCAAGCATTCCTGCGCCGTACTCGTCTCCGGGGTATTGTGCGAGCAGCTGACGCAGTGTTTTGACGGACTCCTCCGGTTTGCGCTGCCGTAGCTGAGCCGCAGCTAGAAGTCGATATGGAATCTCTTCCGTAGGGTGCGCTGAGATCTCGCGGTTGTAGTCTGCAACGGCTTCATTGGCCTTGCCGTCCTGCATAGCAAGATACCCGTAGTTGCTCCACAGGTATGCCTGATCGGCGTTCAGAGCGCGCGCGGCGTCAAGTTTTGCGTGGGCATCATCCCACGATTGCGACTGCTCCAGTTGAATAGCTTGCTCGATCAATCGAGCGGCATCGTCGTTGGACTCAGTTGCTGTATGGCTTCCGCCGGCGCGCGTGAGCTGAATGTAGGCTTCGCCCTCCAATCCAGCGTCCTTGTACCACTTCTGATAGCTGCGCCAGTCGGCAGCGGGAATCTTGGCGATCAGTACCTCAAAGCGCTGATCCGTAATCAAAGTCCCGTTTTCGAACTTGTAAGTCTTATCCAGCGTCGCAAAGGCCGCCTTGGCGTGGATCGCGGGAGGCAGTTCCGCTCCCCAACCCTCCGGCAGCTTGATCACAGCACGAGAGATCTGAACATGGTGCTCTCCGAGTTCGATGGGTGCTACGGGCAGGTCTTTTTCATCGACAGGCCCGAGTCCAATGGGCGCAATCTGCGGGATGATTCGCAGGTTATCCCAGTCGCCAGCTTTCTCGCGTTCATAGTCATAGGCGATGTGGAAGGGTGCGGCCGTGTCATCGGGCCGTGAGAACTCCGCATGCGTCACTTTTCCCGCGTAGCTCATTCTGTAAGAGATGTTCTGCATTAACTCATCCCACTGTGCAGGCGAGACCGAACGGACCGCCTCCCGGAAGATGATCTCGGAGTCGCCGCGCAGGTCCATCACAAGATGCGAGTGGGAGACGCCCTTGTCGTCGAGTGTGCCTATAGCCTCGAAGCGCTCTTCGGAGGGAAAGGGTGGGTCTTTGGGGGTAGTTGCGAGGTAGGCATCGCCACTGGCAGGAACCACCAGCGCCTGCTTGCCGCGCAGCACCTGCAGCAGTAGCCGATAGGGTGCCACCTCGGCGGTGGCATCGAGCCAGACCGGCTTGCCGTCCACATGGGCAACCGTGATCACGTGATTGAACCAACCCGGCGAAGGCAGGTCTGGAGTAAAGGCAACACCCGCACCGATCAACGCGGCATCTGCGGGAATGCCGGCAGCGGAGAGCATCGCGGCCTGCAGCGTGTGCTTGTCCTTGCAGTCACCATACTGATTGCGCAGGACATCGGAAGCCTCATGAGGCTGGTATCGCCCGACACCAAACGCGACACCGATGTAGCGCACCTGTGGTCCGACGAATCCATAGATGGCGCGGGTCTTTTCCTCCTGCGTGGCCTTGCCGGCAGTCAGCTCGGTGACACGTGCGCGGACCTCGTCGTCGGGCGTGATGCGCGTACCTTCCATCCCTCGATACCACGCCCCAACCTCCTGCCAGCTATGGAAGTTCGTCCAGGCAATAGGCGGCAGCTTGGGCTCGTCATCGATGGGTTGGTCCTTCTCCATGCGGAGCAGATCGTTGGGCTTTTTGCCGGCAACGGGCAGCGGTTGTGAACTCTGCCAGCGGTAGACATGTTCGGTCGGTGTCTCTGAGATCGTCGCCTTATTCTTCGGGCTCCAGACCTGCACATAGACAGCGAGGGGAATGTGCAGCTCGACGCTCTCCTCCAATACGACTTCTCCCAAAGATGGCGTGTAGAAGCTATCTTGTCCCCAGAAGTGGCCCGGCGCCTCCGGATGCGCACGCACTATCCGCACCTTGTACTCCAGATGGTCGCCCTCGCGCAGGCTGCGCACAGGAATCTGTTCTTCCTTCAGGTCACTGTAAAAAGGCGCCTCACGAGTTACCGGGGCGGGCAGTTCCTGCGCATCGGAGGAAGGAGTCGCGACAACGGTTCCATCGGCCCGGCGAACCCGGACATAGTCGATCTCGACATGCTCGGAGCTGGAGGCAAAGGAAAAACTGAGCACGCTCCAGCTCTTGACCGCTGCCTCGTCGCGTATATCCACGACTGCGGAGAGCTCCTTCGAACCTGTGCCATCAGCTGCATAGCGATAGACACGATCCAGATGTTCGACGACGGAAGATTCATGCGTGTAGTCGGGCTTTGCCGTTGTGGCCGCGCCGGTCGTGGAAGAAACGACAGCCGTGGAGGATGGAGCCTGCGCCGATGCAGACAACGCGCAGCAAGACACAGCGACGAGTGCGAACAGGGAGAACGAACGGTTCTTCATGGGGTTAGGGGAAACCTGTATCCGAAAGATACACGTTCATGGCCAAAAACCACAGGTCACCCTATCCGGCGCTTTCGGCGGCTTCGGCCAGATAGGTCTTCGTGTATCCGAGATAGTTCCGCGCATAGCCACGGATCATCTCCAGGTCGTCGTCGTCGAGCGAGCGGCGCACTTTGCCGGGAACGCCGGCGACCAGGCTTCGCGGCGGAATCATCGTACGCTCCGGTATGACAGCTCCAGCGGCGATGATTGATCCCGCGCCGATGTGCGCGCCGTTCAGGATGATCGCGCCAATGCCAACCAGCACATCATCCTCGAGCACGCAGCCATGGACGGTCGCATTGTGCCCGATGGTCACCCGATCGCCGACCACAACCGGGTAGAGGCACTTCATGCCGTGCAGCACGGCACAGTCCTGCACATTGGATTCTGCCCCAATGCTGATGGAATGCACATCGCCGCGCAGCACGGCGTTCATCCATACGCTGGAGTGTTCGCCCAGCTCCACTTCACCGATAACCTGTGCAGAAACATCGACATAGGCAGTTGCAGGGACTATAGGGCGTCGGCCTTGATGGGAACGGATCATGGTCACGAGTTTAGCTCTGTACAGGGCCATCAGCTATACGGCAAAAGCTAAATGAGGCGAAAGTAATGCGTAGAAAAGGAAAATTGAAAGCAAGTAAAACGGTCTTTGTAGCCTAGGAAATCGTTTGCCTGCAAATTTATATCGCCATGCACGCCGTGTAGGGCATATGATAGTGAAGCCAGTTTGGCAGGTTTGGAGGTGTATACAACTTGGCAGAAGTTCGAGTTCAAGAAGGCGAACCCCTTGAGAATGCTCTTCGCCGTTTTAAGCGCAAGGTGCAGACGGAAGACATCATCAAGGAAGTCAAGCGTCACTCTTTCTACCTGAAACCAGGCGAGAAGAAGCGTGTGAAGGAAGCACTTGCACGCAAGCGCAATCGCAAGAAGGTCCGCAAGGAACAGGACTAAAGATTTCTTTTCAAAAGAATTGAAATTGGTGTTTAGTAGTACTTATTGAAAATAAGTAGGGAGGGGATGCAAATTACATCTCCTCCCTAGTATTATTCAGAGCGACCCTGAATCACATCGCTCGCAGCATCCACCGGGCCCGGTTGTCGACATGTAATCGATATGCAAATCTAGGCTTGAATCCGCATTCGAAGCTCTGCGTAACGATCTTCGGAGGGGCTTCATCCTGATCCCGCACGATGGGAGAAGGCGCAATGGAATTCATCGATAGGCTTCTCAAGTGCTGCGATTGCGGCAATGAATTTGTCTTTACCGCCGGCGAACAGCTTTTTTTCTTCGATAAGCAGTTCAAAAACGACCCGAAACGCTGCAAGCTGTGTAAAGCCAAGCGAGCGGGTCTGGGGCGGTCTACCAATCCGGGAGTTGCGGCGGCGGCTCTTCCTCTGTCGCGCACCGAAACGCGCACCCAATGTTCGGCCTGTGGGATCGATACCACCGTCCCGTTCAAGCCTACGCAGGGTCGACCGGTGCTGTGTCGTTCCTGTTTCCAGATGAAACGCGTGCCTTCGGCCGTGGCTGCGGTCGCAAATATGGACCAGCCAGCCAAGCGAATTGCCGAGGCCAGCGCCGCTTTGGAGCATGCTGTCGCTACCAATGGGTTCGACTCGTCCTTCACCGCGTCTATATCGGTTGGCAATCTCGAGCCTTCAGCCTCCGCCGAGCTTTTAGCGGCAGCGGCAAAAGCGGCACAAGCTTAGCTCGCAGCCGGTTCTAAGCTGTTCCAGCGTAGCTGCTCTAAGATGTTTTAGATGGCCAGCGAAACAGGCACGATACACTCGACTCCTCCTCCCCAGGATTCAGATCTCGTTCGTGGTCGCCGCACCCTCGGTGACTTCGACCTTGTATTTTGCTCGGACGGCAGCTATCTGCTCGATGGCGGTGCCATGTTCGGCGTCGTCCCCAAGACCCTGTGGCAGAAGAGAACCCCCGCCGACGAGGCGAATCGCATCCTGCTGGGACTGAACACAGTCGTCATCCGCACCGGCAAGCACGTCGTGCTGGTCGAAACAGGCATCGGCAACAAGCAACCCCCAAAAATGCGGGAGATCCACGCCAACCAGGAGTTGCTGCCTGCGTCGCTGGCGGCAGCAGGAGTGCGCGTCGATGAAGTGACTCACGTCATCAACACGCATCTGCACTTCGACCACTGCGGCTGGAACACGACCCTGCATCCCGACGGCTCGGTGACGCCGACGTTCCCCAACGCGCGCCACTTCGCCGCGGCGGGAGAGCTCGCACACGGGCGGCTACAGCTTGAGCGCGATGCCGTCAGCTACCTCGGCCCGAACTACGGTCCACTGATCGCCAGCGGCCAGCTAACCTTGCTGGACCCGCACGGCGCCGGCGGCTTTACGCCGGACGACTCGCGGCTGGCTGCACCCACGCCCTTGCCCCCCATTACGATTCAGACCTCCACCGAGATCGTTCCCGGAGTCTGGGTCGAACCCTTCCCCGGACACACAGCAAGCATGTTGGCGGTGCACCTGGAATCGCAGTCACACGCTGGCGCAAGCGAGCACGCGTGTTACATCAGCGACCTCATTCCCACGCACCATCACCTCGATCCGACGTGGGTAATGGGCTACGATCTCGACCCGCTCACATGCATCGCCCAGCGCAAGCGGTTTCTAGCGCGAGCTATCCCCGAGCGTTGGCTCGTGCTCTTCACGCACGACCACCAGGTGCCGGCGGCATATGTGGAGTGGAACGAGAAGGGCAAACCTGTAATGGCTGGCTGACTAGCCGCCTAATACTGGTGTTCTTGCAAACTCCCCTAAACTTGTCATTTCGACCGACCAACGGGAGTGGAGAAACCCCTTGATGCAGAGCGTTATGCAAATGTTTGTGGCGCGCTTTGCGTCCAGAAACCCCTGTATTTGGCGGCTGCTTGTATTACCGAAAAGCTAGAGGTACAGCTATACCCCCGTCGACCCAAACCCCGCGCTATTGCGTGGTGTCTCGGCGAGCATGTCAGTCTCTTCGAAGCTTGCCTGAATACGTTCCACCACGCGAAGCTGCGCGATGCGATGGCCAGGTGCAACCACCTGCGGCTCAGCCGCAAGATTCGTCAGCACAATCTTCAGCTCGCCACGATAGCCCGGGTCAATAACACCTGCCAATGTCGTAATGCCGCGCAGCGCAAGGCCGGAGCGGTCTTCGATCAGCGCGCCGTGGGTGGAGGGCAACTCCAGCGCCAGACCTGTGCGCACAGCCTGCGTGCTGCCTGCCTGACCGATCGGAGCGAGTGTTGCGGCTTCGGCTGCGAAGAGATCCGCGGCGAGGTCGCCGTAGGGGCCGGTGTGGGCATAGCGCGGAAGCTGTGCCGCTGGGTGGAGGCGTTGTACGAGGATCCTGGGCGAATTTCTTGTGTCGTTCATGTCGTCGACAGTCAGTGTCGCACGTCTTCACTTCTGATTCGAAACGTCCATCGAGTTGTCATCCAGATTGCGGTCGATGAGCTTGTTATAAGGATCGATTCCGGCGCGAGTCGGCTGTTCGTTCACGATGAACTCGAAGGTCTGCCGCCCGCCCGTGATGCGTTCTTTGCGAACCGAGAGCGGTTGTTCTTCGCCCTTCTTGCCGCTGAAGACACCCACATCGATCAGGTCGTTGATCGACGTCGGCGTTTCGACACCATTGCCATCGGCGTAGGCCTTTTTCCCCTCGACGATCAGCGTGACCTTGTACTTGCCGTCGGCGGTCTTCTGCGAGGTCGCCTCGATCGCTTTGTTGTCATAGAGCGTGATCTTCTCAAAGCTGTCGTCGATGAAGTACTGCAGGTCGGCAGGCGTCTGCGCGCGTAGTGCGTCTTCGAGCTGACGCGTGTCTGGGTACGGGCCGGATTGCGAGTCGTCAGCGTTGGCGTAGCGATACTGCATCAGGAAGTTATGCAGAGCGAGGTTCAGCTTGTCTTCTCCGATGTAGTCGGAGAGCGCATAAAGGATGAGGCTGCCCTTCTGATACCAGACATAAGCTTCACGCTGCACCTGTCCTAGCGGCGGCTCTTTGCGAGTTTCACCGGAGCGCCCGCGCAGGTAGCCATCGAGCTCATGCGAAAGGAACTTGCGCATCTGGGCATCGCCATACTTCTTCTCCGCGACCCGCAGTGCCGAGTACTCTGCCAACGACTCGGACATCATGTTCGACCCGGCAACGCGGCCTCCGATCAACTGATGCGCCCACCACTGATGCGCGAGCTCATGCGCGGTGACGAAGTAGGTGAAGTCGATGTCCTTCTTCGGGTCAAGCACGCGCGAGAGGAAGAACGTCTCGGTAAAGGGAGAAGTGTTGGAGAACGACTGGGCGAAGCCGCGATAGCGCGGGAACTCGATGATGCGGAACTGCTTGTACTGGAACGGACTGTAGTTGGCCTGGTAGTAGTCAAGCCCCGCGCGTGCGGCCTGCGTCATGTCGTCGACATTCCAGGGATGGTGGTAGTCGTAGTAGATCTCAATGTTGGTGCCCTTGTAGTTCTCCTTCTTCACCGTATAGCGACCGGAGATGTACGAGAAGAAATCGAGGATCTTCACATCGCCCATGTCGTAGGAGAAGTAGTGGCGGCCGTTCTGATGCCAGTCACGCTGCAGGTAGCCAGGCGCGAGCGCGATCTGATCGTCGGGCGTGCTGACCGTTGTGTGATAGCTGATCCAGTCGGAATTCGGTGTAAAGAGATTCGTTACGCTGCCATAGGGGTCTCCACGCGGCGGAAGGTCCTCGAGCAATGGCAGCTTCTCCTCGCGGCGGCGGCGAGGATCGTCGATCTCTACATCGGTGCTGTATCCGATAGTGGGGAAGTAGCTGGAGTCGAAGAACATGCCGCTGTAGGCCAGCTCGGGCCGCTCGCCACCATCGCGGAAGCCGTGTGACTGGTAGCCGACCTTGAAGGTCATGTTCAACTTCTCTCCCGGAGCAAGCGGTGTCTCCAGTTGATAGATCGAGTAAAGATCTCGTACCGAACTGCTGATGTGATGAAACGGCCGATCGAACTGCACGTCAGAGACGGACTGCATCTGGTCGGTGATATGGATCTGCTGGATCGGATTCGGTGTCTTGTTCTGCAGCACAAAATGACCGGTGCCGCTGAACGAGCGGTGATAAGGATCGAGATCGATGTTCGCATCAACAGCGATGATCTTCGGCTGCGGGAGGCGCTCATACTTCTTGAAATCACGCTCGTACTGTGCCTGGAAGTCGCGTAGTTGTTTCTGTGTATAGAAGGTGTTGAGTACGTGCGTGTTGTAGAAGTACCAGCTCCCGCTGCCGATAGCGAGCAGTACGAAGATCACCAGCGCCGCCGTCAATCGTGGCAAACGATGGCGTGCTTGTCCCCAGCGCGCGCGCCAGCCGTTCTCGGCGCCGCGTCGCGACAGAGCAATCGAGAGGACTGCTAGAAACGCGAAGATCGAGATCCAATACACGTTCGCCCACAACTGCGCCGCGACAAAGTGGCCGTAGCCGTTCATGTCGGAGTAGGTGTACGAAGGAGTCTGCGTGGGCACCAGAAGCGTGTTCTCGATGTTCCAGCGATTGAGAATCGGCTGCATGACGAAGACGCCCAGGACGATGGCGTGGCCGAGAAATTTGTTGGAGACCACCGTCTGCACGAAGAACGCCAGCAGCGCGATGCCCATCACCCCAGGAAAGACGATGAGAAACAGCTCCTGGAAATACTGCAGGAGATCGTACTGATAGAAACCCGCGAAGGTCTGCATGACAATGCCGCAGATCATGATCACGCACAGGAGAACGAGCTCGACGAAGGCGAGCGCGAAGAACTTCGAAAGCCAATCCGTTGTCTCGCGCATCGGCAGCGCATCATGGATACCCGCAAAGCGCGTATCCCGTTCTCGCCACACTAGTTCTCCGGCATAGATGGTCGCGACCACATAGAGCAGAAGGACCGCGAGCCCCTCCACGGACTGCAGCATCAGGAACGTAACGGGCCATACATTTGACTCCTGCGCATGTCCTGCGAAGTAGCCATTTACCAGGGAGAAGAAAGCTATCAGTACGCCGAGCGCCCAGAACAGCAGCTCATGCGTGATGTTGGAGATGCGCAGGCGCGTCATCGAGACCAGTTGCGTGAACCAGAGGCCGCTTCCAAAGTTCTGCCGCACCCGCGGCAACAGCGCGGCTACCAGAGAGCGCCGTGGTTGAAGCTCGGCGGCCTCTTCGCGCTTGGCCTTCGCCGCTCGCCGTCCCTGCGACTTCGCCGTCAGCTCCTCGACGGACATCGGGAAGAATCTGTACACAGCGCCTAGCGACACGAAGCCTACGGCTATCCAAAGCAGCCGGTTGTAGAGAAAGACGCCGTTGCCCACATGCGCGGACCAGGAGAAGAGCAGTGAGTTCTTCTCCGCCACCGTCCAGTAGCGCGCGATCACGCTCGCAAGTTGCAAGCCGATGGGGTCGAGGATGCCGGACCAGAAGTGCTCCAGCGACCGCGTCGCGCTGAATACGGCTTGCAGCAGCAGATAGATCATCAGTACCGCGATGCCTTGCAGGTAGACAATGACAATCTTGCGCGAGAGCGCGGCGACCAGAAAGAAGATCGAGCCGAGAAAGAAGATCTGCACGACCACGATTGAAAGGAATGGCTGCACATACCACCAGATATGACCGCTGGCGATGCGCGTATGGTCAGCCCACGGCATCAACGATCCAAGGGCTTCGCCGAAGACGATTCCCGAGAACGCGAACACGCAGGTTACAAACGATCCCGCCCAGCGCCCGCCGAGATAGGCGAACTTCGTAATCGGCTTGGTAAAGATCAGTTGGAAGGTATCGCGCTGGAAGTCGCGCAGGATCGACGTGCCGAAGATGGCGGCGATGACGATCGTGCCGAACAGCGTGAAGAACATGTACAGAATGGTGTTCGAGTACGGCCCATTCAGAAGCTGCTTGCCGTTGCCCGTGGTGATGAAGTCCTCAGCGGCGACGGAAAGAAAGCTGAAGAAGAACCACATCGCAAAGTACACGTACGTCGACGCGCTCTTCAGTCGGACCTTGAGCTCGAAGGAGAAGAACTCCCAAAAGAGTTTCATCGTGGATCCCCGTATGGAAATTAGTGCGGAAAGTTAGTTGGCTGACTTGGCCGGGGACTGGTTGGAGAGATTGAGGAAGTAGACATCCTCAAGGCCGGAGTCCACGCCGCGGAAGCCCTCGCCAGGAGAGCTGTCGGCATACACGCGAATCTCGTGCTGGCCAGCAACCAGGTGGCTGGAGATGACGCGCAGCTCTGATTCCAGCGCGCGCAGTTCGTCATCGGTCGCAACGACCTTCGACCATATCTTTCCGTTCAAGGCGCTCAGCGCCTCGCTGGGTGCGCCCTCCAGCAGCAACTCTCCGGCGGCGATGATCGCCATGCGCGGGCAGAGCTCGCGAACATCTTCGACGATGTGCGTCGAGAGAATGACGGTAACGTCGCGGCCAATCGACGAAAGCAGATTGAGGAAACGGTTGCGCTCGGCGGGATCGAGCCCCGCCGTCGGCTCGTCGACGATGATGAGTCGCGGCTTGCCGAGCAGCGCCTGCGCGATGCCGAACCGCTGCTTCATGCCGCCTGAGTAAGTGCTCAGCGCCTTCTTGCGAAACGCCCACAGGTTCGTCTGGTTCAGCAGCGCATCGACGATCTCTTTGCGCTCGCCGGCGTTGGTGATGCCCTTCATCACCGCGAGATGCGAGAGCATGTCGAGTGCCGACATCTTGGGATAGACGCCGAACTCCTGCGGCAGATAGCCGAGCGTCTGGCGCACGGAGTCCTTCTCCTTGAGCACGTCAAGGCCATCGAGAAAGATGGTTCCACTGTCGGGCTCCTGCAGGGTGGCGATGGTTCGCATCAGCGTACTCTTGCCCGCCCCGTTCGGCCCCAGCAGACCGAACATATTGTTGCCGATGGTAAGCGAGATGTTCTTGAGAGCGTGAACACCATTCGGATAGGTCTTCGATAGACCTGTAATCGTAAGCGCCATGCGGGAAGTCCCCTGACTCTATGGAGGATTCAACAGCTACTACGGTGTCTGAACTTTATCATCTACTTTGCAAAACGGCTTAGCACGAGGATTTGGGGTGAGGCACATCCTGGGGTATGACCTCAAATTCTCGCTCGTAGCGCGCAAACACTCTGCGGTGGCACGAATCGGAAGGGCATGGCTTCAGCCATGCCGCTCTGCCCTGAGCGTAGTCGAAGGGCCCGGAGTGAAGGCGCAGCCGCAACGACAGAATTGCCTTCTTTTATGTGCCCGAAGATGCATGAGGATGACCCATGCGTTTCCCTCACGATGCTGCGAAGGCCGGTCTCATAAGCATCTCGGGCTCAGTGAATGTGGCCTTGCTCCAACTCTATAGACTTCGGCGGCCCGACCGCGTGATGCCTCTCTAAAGCATCGGTAATTCCTTTTGCTAAAGGCGAATTCTCCCGCACCAGAAAACATTCCCGGTTGCCTTCTCCATATCCCCAATGCTCGCGCTGGCGATAGAAGGGCGAGCCGTAGGAGAGAAGCCAGAGCTGGTAAGGGCCTACTTGTTGTGCCCCTGAAACCAGACTTTGTATCACCTGAGTCCAGGAACGACTACTGGAAGCTGGAAACTGGCTCTGCACAGGCACGCAGCTATCTAATGGGTTGGGATGGATGACGATCAGGTCTGGCTCTAATGCGACGACATCGGCAGCCTGGATAGGATGTCGTGCGAAGTCTGCCGTGTTGAGTCCCCAGGCGTCATAGGCTACCCATCCCGAGCCGTAGGCTAAAAAGCCCGCTTCCGTAGTAATCATCGAGCCGCGCATCGGCAGTTGTCCCAGTTCCTGCGCGATGGCTTGCACGTCTTGAAACTGGTAATCGCGGAAGCTGCGCACCTCGCGCAACAGGGGACCCAGCAACAACACAAGCCATGCGAAAAGCCCGGCATACAGGAGGATATGGCGTCTTTGAGGTGGAAGTGCAGACCAGGAGAGTGCTAGTACCATCGCTGCGGAAAGCGGAAGATAGAAGAAGAAACGGTCCCCGACATTTTGGTCCAATCGCATAGTCCAAAAGAACAGTGTCGGCACCAGTACCGTTCCAAAAAACAAGGTACGCACGAAAGGGTCGAGGGGTTTCCTCAGCAGCACAGGCAGCAGCAATGCCGCGATGAACAGGAGATATTTCAGGCTTTGCCAAAGTGAGTGTGCAACGAACATGCCCAGGGCACGGTGTGCGTCTGATTTAACCAGGAACGGCAAAGGCAAAATAGATCCGAAGTAATGGGCTCGCCACGCAAAATAGACGAGTCCCGGCACAACGAACAAAAGAAAGACAAGGAGCGTTCGGTGCTTTCGGTCATTGCGGGGCAGCAGTAGCGACCCAAGCAGAGGTACTGCAAACAGCACGCCATCTGGCCGGAAGAGGCATAAGGTTAGTCCGAGGAGAGCCGCGATACTTGTTCGCTCACGCTCCACTGCGAGAGTGAGAAGTACTAACAGCAACGCATCGGGAAGAACCGCAAAGCCTAAACCCGCAGCCAGTATCTGTGGCGTCATACCCGCCACCCCGGCAATCACGAGTATCCGCAGCCAGGTCACGCGGATGCGTCCCAAGCGCAGCAGTGCCAGTGCCAGCAACGGCAGGGCGCAAACGTTCACGACCGCCGAGAACACGAAAGGAGCCACGCCGAGCCGTATCGCTGCGGCAACGAGGACCATCCACGCAAAGTCCGTCGCACCCTCCGCGTGTGGCCCGCCAGCATAGTAGGTAATGGCACCATGATGCGCGAGGTTATGGCTGTATTGGTACAGAATGACAACGTCTTCGGAAGGCAGAAAGAAATGGGGCGCTGAAACGAGCGCGAGCAGCACAACAACGCCGAAAAGCGCAATCGCAGCCAGCACGTACTTATCTAGCCAGGGCCATAACGATAAGCCTGACTCGCCCTGAAGATCCTGTTCCTTGTACTGCAAAGTTCGCACGTCCCGATTCTAAACTTCGGTTAGTACTACCGTTGTCCTTACGAACCTGCCTAACAAAGCCTGTCATTTCGACCTCACCTGCCTCACCCCAAAATCGTCATCCTGAGCGAAGCGGCTCGCGCACTTTGCGAGACGCACAGTCGAAGGACCCCGAAGAGGCCTATCTCACCCAAACGGTTCGCACCTTTTCAACCGCGAACGTTCGCCCCGCTGGCACGATCACAGCCGTTCAAGGTGGCCGATGTCAGCTTTCTATGTACCCAATCCCACGCGATTGCGCGATGTCGTCGAGCGAAAGAGATACACGGACAGAATCGCGATCAAAGGCTCAATAGGATGACGAAACCGCGCCTGCACGGTGACTGCATAGTAGACCAATGGAACCAGCAGAAAGGCGCTCGCCATCAGCCACGCGCCAAGCACGCGTCGTTTGAGCGCGAGACCCAGCCCAAGCAGTCCGGCAACGCTCAGAAAGCTGTAGTTGAAGATACGAGCGACTTCGTTGGACTCGTGTTTTTCTGAGGCGTGCGGCACACCGAACCAGAAGAACTGAATGCGCTTCAGTGTGAAGCGCGCGAATAGGTCCGGTCGCGCGCGCAGATTCTCCATCGCCTGGGCCCCGCGCATCTTCGCGTAGTTCAACTCACCCATCTGCACGTAGAGTTTGAACTCGGGGTCGCCCGTCCATAGGGGTACAGCCTGCCCCCAGGGAAAGACATCGTGATAGAAGAGCGAACTCTGCCAAAGCTCGACGCCGAAGTTGGAGCGTGTCGGCACGAACGCATGCAAAGCACGTTCGTTGCGTACGACCCACGGAGCCAGCGTCGCCGCAAAGACGACACACGCGAGAATAGCTCCTGCAACAGACTGGCTTAAGCTTCGATCGTTGTATCCGGATAACTGGTTCCTGTTTGCTGTTTGCTGTTTGCTGTCTCTTAGCGGCCACAGAATCCAAAGGATCGACACAGGCAGACACAACAGCAGCGATGCGTTCGAAAGCGCGATCATTCCCCACAGGAGGCCGAAGAATGCCCAAAGCTTGAAGTCGCGACTCGTCTTCCGCTCAACATCATCTTGCTCGCCAATGCGCCGCAGGCGAAGCGCTAAAACAAAGGCCCACGCGAAGAAGCATGTTGTAAGCGACATCTCCCAAAGCCAGTGGACGGCATACTGCAGCGCCGCCGGATACACAGCCCATAGCCACGCCGACCACAGTGCCATCGGTGTCGCTTTCGCGGAAGCGCGGCGGGCAATGCCCTGGGCATCGAAGCATCGCGCGGCGATCTCATACACCGCCGGCGCGATGGCGGCGGAAAAGAGGCTGTCGCAGACCATGAGGAAGATGGCTGCAGCGTTTGTATAAATGCCGAAGATCTTAAAGCTCAGCGCCATCAGCAGCGGATAGAGCGGTGGAAGCCATGCCGTGGGGCCCGAGAAGCCATTGAAAGGGTTGCCATAGCCATGCCCCTGAACCACGGAGCGCGCGATCCGTCCGGCCTCGAAACCATAGTCGAAGTGATCGTCGAAGGCACGGATGCGATAGGTATGGCCGATAAGGATGCAGGCTATCCGCAGTACAAACCCGGTCCAGAAGATGACCCAGGGGGCTCGGAAGCTGAGTCGGCGGTTCGAGGATTCGGGCATAGTCGCTGCGAGCTTCATTCTAGTAAGTATTACAGTTGTCCCCACAAATCCACCTCGACGTCTGTCATTTCGACCACCACCAATGCCTGTCATTTCGACCGACCAACGGGAGCGGAGAAACCCCTGTATTCACCGACGCTTCTACTAACGAAGAAGCCAATGGGAGACACCGTCGAAGGATCGTCCGAGATCGCGTATGTTCGTCATATGGAGAGACCTTTCAAGGAGACGGCATCGCATGAGCCGTCTGACGCCATACCTCTTTTCGGACGCGATCTTCGGTGTGGAAAGCGGGTGGCCTTCTTCTCCGCCGCACTGGCATCCGTACTCGCCTGCTTTGTATTGTTGCCTCTGCTGGGGCACCGGCCGCTGACCTCCTGGGACGAGGGCATCTATGCCGAGGTCTCGCGTGAGATGCTCTCCAGTGGATGGCTCGTGCCCCATTGGAATGCGCAGCTCTGGTTTGTAAAGCCTCCCCTGATGATGTGGATCACCGCAGTATTCTTCAAGCTCTTCGGTGTGGGGGAGTTCTGGGCAAGAGCCGGGTCAGCCTTCTCCGGCGTAGCCACCGTCGGTCTGCTGCATGGCTGGCTGGCTCTCCGGCAAAGCCGGTTGACCGCCTGGCTCTCCAGCCTGCTGCTGCTGAGCAACTTCGGGTTTCAGCACGCCTCCAGGGCCGGAGAGGTGGATATGCTGCTCACGCTGGGCTGCCTGTTGGCCTTGATTGGCCTGGCTGAACTCCAGGAGGAAGACTGGCCCGGCAGGCACTGGGGCTGGTATCTCTTCTGGGGCGGATTCGCCATCGCCGTCATGACGAAAGGTGCCGCGAGCATCGTCCTGGTCTTTACACTCCTGTTCTTTGCCGTGATGCAACGTCGTATCTGGAAGCATGGCGGCAAGGCCTTCGTGCTGGGGCTGGCGCTCTTTCTCGCAGTCGTCGCGCCCTGGCATGTGTATATGATCCATCGCTTCGGCAGCGAATTTCTTGGGGACTACCTGGGCTACCAGGTGCTGCAACGTGCTGCAACGGCGATCGAAGGCCACGTCACGCATGCGTGGTACTACCTCGGTGTCTTGCTGGTCTCTGCGCCATTCTTCTCTCTACTGTTCCCGTCTGCGATTGCCGGTGCTTTCCGGCGGCCGGAGATGAAGAGCCTTCGCGTCTTCGCGGTCTTTTCCCTGGTAGTGATCGTCTTCTTCTCTGCGGTGAAGACGCGGCTGCCGCACTACATTGCACCTGCCTATCCAGCGCTGGCCGCGCTGACGGCAGCGTGGCTGGCTGCGCAATGGCGTAGGTTCTCTCTGGATAGAAAAAAGGCCTCCGTACGAGTGAGCATCGTTGCCGCCGCCGTAGTGGCCTACATTGCCTGCACACTGATCACAATCGGGCCGCGCAAGCAGCTGCACTCGCCTATGCTTTCCAATGGCTTGGTAACAGGGGACAACAAAGACGCTGTCCTCTTATTGCGAAGTGTCTTCCGGCATCCGCAGCCGATTCAGGGACCCCTTCTGGTCTGGAATCAGGCGCGCTTTGTGCCGATTCCCTCCAGCATCTTTTATGCACAACGTCCCGTACAGCAGGTCACGCTTCAGCCGGTACCTCCCGGTACGCCGGTCGAGAGGTATCTCTTTGACCCCGAACCCCTGAGTGAGGCCATGGCGAACGGACCCCGGCTGCTTCTGCTCGACCGGACCCTCGTGCCAGAGATCCCGGCGGACTATACCTATTCTCCGATTCAAGCCCAGGGAAGTGTTGAAATCGGGTCGATTGTGCGGACAAAGTAGCTGTGATGTCGTAGAAATATTGACCTGAGGCCCCAATTTCCAGTAAACTCATGAAGTTTGGCGATGCAATCGGTGTCTCTGGCATCCAGGGACAGAGTTGCAGTGCCGGGCGGGTTGCAGCTGGGTTTTAAGCTGCGAGATCCGGAACCGGCAAGGCGAGCGCCTCCTGACAAGACATTGAGCAGATTAGGAAAAGCAGCCGTGGCATTCTGCGCGCTGCATGAGGTTTCAAGCTATGTACGCAGTCATTCGCACCGGTGGTAAGCAGTACCGCGTGGCCCCCGGCGATACCGTCCGGATTGAGAAAAGCGCGCACGAAAACGGCACGCTGGAGTTCTCCGACGTTGTTGCTGTCAGCGGCGAAGAGGGTAAGTTTGAGCAGGAGCTGGGCGGCGCGAAGGTGCTGGCCGAAGTCGTCAGCGAAGGCCGTGGCGACAAGATCCTCGTGTTCCACTACAAGCGCAAGAAGCAGTACAAGAAGCTGCAGGGCCATCGCCAGAGCTTCGTTGAGGTCAAAATCAACGAGATCCTCGTCGGCGGCAAGAGCTTCAAGGCTGAGGCGAAGTAAGTACCGTTCCACCGCAGACGCGGCGGAGCGATAAAAGCAAGGTTCGCGGCTTAGCCGCATGATTTCAGAAGCGCGGGCGAGCGCCCCGACGCGAAAGAGGCACAGCAATGGCACATAAAAAAGGTCTAGGAAGCTCTAAGAACGGTCGCGATTCCAACGCGCAGCGCCTCGGCGTCAAGCGCTTCGGCGGCGAAACAGTTACCGGCGGTTCGATCCTCGTTCGCCAGCGCGGCACACCGCTGAAGGCCGGCAAGAACGTCGGTCGCGGCAGCGACGACACCCTCTTCGCCAAGGTCAGCGGCGTAGTCAAGTTCGCAGACCGCGGTCAGCTCGGTCGCTTCGTCTCGATCGAGCCTACTATCGCAGCGTAAGCAATCGGCAACCCCTGGTTGCAATGGAAAGCCCCGCATCTCTTCGAGGATGCGGGGCTTTTCGTGTTTCTTTGGAGCCTTTAGGCTCGGCGCGCGGTGACCATGAGGTAATCCATAGGCCATGTTGCCGTGATGCCGCCATGGCGGAGCAGTGTAGCCAACTGCGCGTAGTGCCGCATGGAGTGCAGTAGAGCGTGAAAGAGCACGGCCTTTCGCGATGCAATCAGGCGTCCCTGGCGTGTCTCCATGTCGATCTCGAGTTCCCAGTCATACGTTGCATCTGCCAGGAGAATATTGATCTTTGCGATGGCTCGATCGTGCACGGCGAAGATCTTGATGATGCTTTCTTTAGAGACATCGGCATACTCCGTAACGGCTTCGTCGCCGAGTCGCTCGGCATAGCGAAGCTCCACGGCAACGATATGTTGCAGCAGGTCGGCCACGGTCGAGCTGCCGCGAATGTCGCAGGGCAGCGCGAGTGCCTCTGGATGTCTCTCAAACAGCTTGCGCCATTGCGCGGTGTTCGTGTCGTTCCAATGCAGTACCTCGGTTGCGGTCAGGCTGGTCAACGTGCGGATCTCCTCTTCCGATGGCTGTGAAGATGCTATAACGCCTGAATGTTTCCCCTGTAAAAGAACTGCCCATCAGTTTTTGTGGCAAAGTGTGGCGGAATGGGTGTTTCGTCGCAGCATTTTTAGGCTAGACTAAATTTAGTCGAAATGCCAGAATTGCATGCCAATCCGTCCGGTGTCAGCGAAAATATGTCGTTTGCACCCGATAGCGCCGTAGAGGAGGTTGTACTGTCGCCGGCCTCCGTGGCCGCAATGACGCCTGGCGGCAAAGGGCGCAACGCCTTCCGCAGCAACCAGATATGGAGCTACTTCGGTCCGGCGTTCGTGGCGTCGGTTGCCTATATCGATCCGGGCAACTTCGCCACCAATATCCTTGGTGGAAGCCAGTTCGGCTACCGTCTTTTGTGGGTCTTGCTGTGGTCGAACATCATGGCGATTCTCATTCAATACCTCTCGGCGAAGCTCGGCATCGTGACCGGCCTGACGCTGCCCCAGAACTGCCGCAAGCACTTCGGCAAGGGAACGAGCATCGGCCTGTGGCTCTGCGCCGAGGTCTCTGCCGTTGCGACCGACCTGGCCGAGTTTCTGGGCGCGGCCATTGGCCTGGACCTTCTGATCGGGCCCGCACTACAGGCGCATGGGTTCTCCCCGACGGGTTCACTGTTTCTAGCGGCAACGATCGCCACGGTCGCGGTCTTCGCAATTCTGGCACTCGATCTGGCAGGTTTTCAGTGGCTGGAGCGCGGCATCATGGCCTTCGTTGGCGTTATCGGCCTGTGCTATGGCTTCGAGGTCTTCCTCGTGCATCCCGACTGGCACCGCGCCTTCGTTGCAACGATCCTGCCGACCTTCGATTCGCATGCGATGCGCGGCTCGATTTATGCGGCGGTTGGCATGCTGGGTGCGACCGTCATGCCGCACGTCATCTATCTACACTCGGCACTGGTGCAGCCTCGGCTCAATGAGCTGCTTCCGCCGCCCCGGGATCCAAAGCCCAGCATCCTGCGGCAGTATCTGCACTTTGAGCTCATCGACGTCTTCGTTGCCATGAACGGGGCGTGGCTCATCAACTCCGCGATGATCGTGATGGCCGCAGTGGCACTCTTTCACGGTCCAAGCATCTCGCCCACGATTCAAGATGCGTACCATACACTCGGGCCGCTGCTGGGGCCCGCAGCGGCGATCGTCTTTGCGGTAGCGCTGCTGTGTTCCGGGCTCTCAAGTTCGACGGTCGGAGTCATGGCTGGACAGGTCATCATCGAGGGCTTCCTCGAGATCAAGTTCCCGATCTTTCTGCGCCGGTTCATCACTGTCGTTCCGGCGCTGATCGTCATCGGCGTAGGCTGGGACCCGCTGAAGATCCTCATTGGCTCGCAGGTGCTGCTGAGCTTTACGCTGCCCGCAGCGCTGATTCCGCTATTGCTGCTGACCAATCGCGAGAAGGTCATGGGAGAATTCAAGAGCGCGTTCCGCATGCGCGCAGCAGGTTGGACAGTGGCGACGGTTATCCTCGCACTTAACATGGTGCTGTTGTTGCAGTTGGCCATGGGATAACGATAGCTGCGAACACTGCAGGCAAAGAAAAACGGCATCAGCCCAGGGCTGATGCCGTTTTCCTTGCTTGCTACGAGTCTTAGCGCCTTTTCTCTTCGTGAGCTTGAGGTGCCGGGCGTGACTGCTGACGGGGTGCCGCGTGAGATTGCGGTGCGGCACGTTGCGGTTCGGCTCTCCGTTGTTGAGGTTGAGCGCGCTGCTGCTGGAAGTTGCGTTGCTCCTGCGGTTGTCGTTGTTGTTGGAAGCTGCGTTGCTGTTCCTGTGGCGCTCTCTGCTGCTGGACGTTACGTTGTTCCTGCGGCTGATTATGTTGGAAGTTGCGCTGTTCCTGTGCTTGGTTATGCTGTTGGACCTGTGATTGCGGGCCACGCATCGCATTGGAGGCACCAGGGCGATTGATCTCCGGCCGGTTTCCCGCGGCTCCGAAACCAGCTCGTGCAGCGGCGGGATGCTCAAATGCGGCCTGCGCTGGATGTCCCTGGTTTTGGTTGAAGAACTGCTGCCGGTTTTGTCCAGCCTGTTGGTGAAGCTCTCTCTGCTCCGCCCCCGGAGGCGTGTGCCGCTCACGCATCGCCTCGGACTCTGCCAGGGAGGGCCGTAGATTGATGCCGCCGCGCCCACCGTTGTAGCTCACGCGGTTGTAGTTGTTGACGGCTACAGTGCGGTTGTAGACGTTGTGGATGTTGACTTCGTTGATGCGATTGACGGAGCGGTTGTAGAAGAAGTTGTTACCGTGCCAATAGCCGCCCTCATAGCCGTGGCCGCCGTAGCCGAAGCCGTAGTTGACGCCGCCATAGAAGCCAATGTGCGGGCCCCAGTATCCGCCATGGAAGAGATAGCGGCCGCCGAAGAAGCCCCAGTAAGGAGGCGTCCAGAGCGCGCCGACGTAGGGTGCGGCTATCCAGACGCCGGGAACCCAGTAATAACCGGTGGGCGCGTAGCCCCAGTAGCCGGGGGTCCAGAGATCATTGGGGGCGGGCGCGGGAGGCTGCTGGTAGTCGGGCAGCGGTGGAGGAGGTTGGGTAGCCTGTTCTGTGGGGGCTGGAGCAGCTACCTGGTTATAATTCGTAGCCGTCAAAGCTCGAGCCGGGGCAGGAGCGCAGGGGACCGGAGCCGATTGCTGGGCTGGCTGCTGGTCTGAGGCCAAATTTTGCTGCTGGCTCTCATTGACCTGCTGGCTGTTGGGATCGACGGGAGCCAGATTGGCGGCGGCGGGGTCAGGACCTGAGTCGTTCGTCGTCGATACGATCGGCGCGGGGGTGTTTTTTTTGCATCCTGCGATTCCGGTCAGCGCTGCCAGCCCTATTACGGCAGCAAAAATGTAGGTACGTCCATTTTTCTCTTGAATGTCGAACATATGTATCTCCTGGTACGGCGTACTTCTGCTGAAACACAGGTACCGAAAATAAGATGCGGTAAATGCCCGTATAACCGTAAACCATCGTGAGTCGAACCCCGTCCAAGGGGAGCCAAGGTCAGTCTGGCCAAAGAAAAATGCCCGCAATGCTGCGGGCATTTTCTTTTAGCAGGTTAGCGACCAGTTATTTGGGGTGCTCTTCCTCACGGGGCGCTGGACGCGGAGCGGGTGCCGGGCGCTGTTGGGGTTGAGCACGCGGAGCGGGTGCTGGTCGCGCTTGAGGCTGCGCACGAGGAGCAGCCTCAGCGCGTGGCGCCGCTTCAGGGCGAGGTGCGGCCTCCTGGCGAGGAGCCGCGCGTTGCGGTTGAGGGCGTTGTACCTCGGGCTGGGCACGCTGTGGCTGCTGCACAGGCCTTTGCGGTGCTACCTGCGTATTGCGTGCTGGCTGCTGCAAATTGCGTTGCGGTTCGACAGGTCTCTGCGGCGTCACGTTGTTGCGTGACTGTACCGGTTGTGTTGGACGCACGTTGTTGTTGACCCCAGGCCGATTCACCTCTGGCCTGTTCACCGTTGGTTGGTTGACCCCAGGACGGTTACCCGCAGGCTGATTGATTCCTGGGCGATTTACCTCCGGACGGTTGACCCCCGGCTGGTTGACCCCTGGACGGTTAACTCCTGGTTGGTTGATCGCCGGACGGTTGATCACTGCAGGCCGGTTGGCGATGGCAGGTTGCGCGCCAGCGGGACGGGCGAAGGCTACCTGTGCCGGACGTCCGCGGTTGTTATTGAAGAACTGTTGCTTGTTTTGTGAAGCCTGCTGACGGATCTGTGCCTGAGCTGGCACGGCACCCACGTGGTTTTCGCGCATGGCTGCTACTTCGTAAGGCCGCGGCTGAACATTGATGCCGCCTCGTCCACCGTTGTAGCTCACACGGTTGTTGTTGTTGACGATCACGGTGCGGTTGTAAACGTTATGAATGTTGACGATGTTGATGCGATTAACCGAGCGGTTGTAATAGAAGTTGTTGCCGTTCCAGTAGCCGCCCTCGTAGCCGCTGCCAGTGTATCCATAGCCATAGTTGATGCCGCCATAGAAGCCGATATGCTGGCCCCAGTAGCCGCGGTTGAAGCGGTAGTGGCCGCCGAAGAAGCCCCAGTAGGGAGGCGTCCAGAGCGCGCCGTAGTAGGGCGGCGGGCACCATACACCCGGAACCCAGTAGTAGCCGCCAGAACCACCCCAGCCCCAGTAGCCGGGCGTCCACAGATAGTTGGGTTCGGGCGCCTCTGGCTGCTCATAGTCGGGCAGCGGTGGTGGAGGCTGGTCGGACTGGGCGACTGGCTCAGCGTCTTGCGAGTTGTCGTAAGGTTGCTGTGAATTGTCGTAGCCCTGCTGTGAGTTGTCGTAACCCTGTTGAATGGGAGCAGGGGCCTGCTGCTGGTCCTGCGGATAGCTCTGAGACTGCTGTTGCTGGTTATAAGAGGAGCTTGAGCTCATCACCTGGGTCGGTTGGCCGCCGCTAGACGAGCCATTGCTGGAACCGGTGTTAGAGGCGGTGTTGGAGCCATCCGCTGGTGCCTGGTTGGCGGCGGCCGGATCGGTACCGGTGTTGTTAGCGGCGTCACCACTATTCACAATAGGCGCCGGTGCTGTGTTGCTATGGCAGCCGTTTGCGCCGAGGGCAAGGCCGGCAGCAAGGCCGACCGCACCCAGGCTCCGCAGCCAATATTTTGTAGACAAGGTGGACAAATATGTCGTCATCGTTCCAATCTCCCGCGTTCCCCAAAATTTGCAGGGGCAGCCGCAACTGTATGAGATGCACAGGGATCATACAGCGTCTAGGTAAAACAACGCATCGCCTGCCAAAACTTCCCTCGAAAAAAAACGCTGCCCCGAGTAAAATGACTTCATGCCGAGTTGCGCTCATCTCAAGCGCTTTCGTCGTGGACGCCACGACCGCGGACGCACTCTCTAGCTGCCGCCGTTCTCTGCTACCCTCGATACGATTTACCGATTTCGTTGCCGCCATCGCATGCCGCCGTATACATGCGAAGCCGCGGCCCCAGTTGCTCGGGAGCTTCTTGCCAGTGTGCGCGAGTTCCCCAGCCTGTCCGCTACTCAGCTAAGGAGAAGCCCCGTTATGCCGAACACCACGCACCCCAATAGCTTCAATGCCGCCGCCACGCTCACCTCAGGCTCGCAGAAGGTCAGCTACTTCAGCCTGAAGGCGCTTGCGGACACCAATCTTGCGCGCCTGCCGTTTTCGCTGCGTATCTTGCTCGAAAATCTGCTGCGCTGCGAGGACGGCAAGACCGTTACCGCAGATGACATCCGCTTTCTTGCTGACTGGGATCCCAGGGCGGAGCCCTCGCGCGAGATCGCTTATATGCCTGCTCGCGTGCTGATGCAGGACTTTACCGGAGTACCCGCGATCGTCGATCTCGCTGCGATGCGCGACGCTATGAAGCAGCTTGGCGGCGACCCGGAGAAGATCAATCCGCTGCAGCCTGCCGAACTGGTCATCGACCATTCGGTACAGGTGGACGAGTACGGCACAGCCAACGCCTACGACTTGAACGCCGCGCTGGAGTTCACACGCAACCGTGAGCGCTACGCCTTCCTCAAGTGGGGCCAGACAGCCTTCCGCAACTTCTCTGCCGTGCCGCCGGGTATGGGCATCTGCCACCAGGTCAACCTGGAGTATCTGGCGCGCGTTGTCTTCACCACGCAGCCCGATGCCGAGGGCAACATTATGGCTTATCCCGACACGCTGGTCGGCACCGACTCGCACACTACGATGGTGAACGGTCTGGGCGTGCTGGGTTGGGGTGTTGGCGGCATTGAGGCCGAGGCTGCGATGCTGGGTCAGTCTGTCTCGATGCTCGTTCCGCAGGTCGTCGGCTTCAAGCTGACCGGCAAGCTGAAGGAAGGCGCTACTGCGACCGATCTCGTGCTGACTGTTACCGAGATGCTACGCAAGCTCGGCGTGGTGGGTAAGTTTGTCGAGTTCTATGGCCCTGGTATCAGCGAGCTTCCGCTGGCTGACCGCGCGACGATCGCCAATATGGCTCCTGAGTATGGAGCTACCTGCGGCATCTTCCCGGTCGACCAGGAGACATTGAAGTACCTGCACCTGACGGGCCGCAGCGAAGAACACATTGCGCTTACCGAAGCTTACTTCCGTGAGCAGGGCCTCTTCCACACGCCGGATGCGCATGAGGCTGAGTACTCCACGACACTCTCGCTGGATCTCGCAACGGTCGAGCCCAGTGTCGCCGGGCCGAAGCGCCCGCAGGACCGCGTTCTGCTCTCGCAGACGCCGGCGAGTTTCGCGCAGCAGTTGCCGGCACTGCAGGGACCGAACGCCAACCGCACCGTTGTACGCCAGATGGTGCGCTGGGAGGGGGAAGGCGGACTTGCATCGGCGAATGGCGATCTGATGAGTTCTCAGGGAGCACAACCGCCGGTGGTACCCGAGGCAGTCGCTGTGCTGACCACAACGCATGACGAGCCGGCAGTCCCGGGTGGTTCTGTCGCCGTTACCGAGACTGCCCACTCCGTTCAGGCGCGCTTTGGTGTCGATCCGGACAAGTACCTCGTCGATGGCTCGATCGTCATTGCCGCGATTACGAGCTGCACGAACACGAGCAATCCGTATGTGATGGTCGCCGCAGGGCTGCTGGCGAAGAAGGCTGTTGAGGCTGGCTTGAGCACACCGCCGTGGGTGAAGACCTCACTCGCGCCGGGTTCGCGTGTGGTGACCGACTACTACACACGCGCCGGCCTGTTGCAGTACCTCGACGTGCTGCGCTTCCAGGTTGTCGGTTACGGATGTACAACATGCATCGGTAACTCCGGTCCACTTCCCACGGATGTTTCGAAGGCCATTGAGGAGCATGGCCTGGTAGCTGTGTCGGTGCTGTCCGGCAACCGCAACTTTGAGGGTCGAATCTCGCCTGAGGTTCGTGCGAACTACCTGATGAGTCCTCCGCTGGTGGTGGCGTATGCGCTCGCAGGGCATATCTCGCATGACTTCGAAAAGGACCCGCTGGGTAAGGGGAAGAACGGCGAGCCTGTTTATCTGCGTGATATCTGGCCGTCGCAGAAGGAAGTTGCGGATACCGTCGCAAGCTGCATCGACTCGACAATGTTCCGCACGCAGTATGCGACCGTTACCGATGGCGACGCCAACTGGCAGAATCTGAAGTTCCCCTCAGGCAAAACGTATGGGTGGGAGGCCGATTCCACCTATATTCGCAAAGCCCCGTACTTCGACGGCATGCCCGCTACACCTGCACCCGTGGATGACATCCGCGATGCGCGTGTATTGGCGGTCCTCGGCGATTCGGTGACGACGGACCACATCTCCCCTGCTGGTTCGATCAAGCTCAATGGCCCGGCAGGGAAGTACCTGACCGATCACGGGGTAAAGCCCTCGGACTTTAACTCCTATGGCTCACGCCGCGGTAACCACGAGGTGATGGTGCGCGGGACATTTGCCAATGTCCGGCTGCGCAACAAGCTGGCTCCAGGCACCGAGGGCGGCGTCACACGGCTGCTGCCTGAAGGGACTGGGATGAGCATCTACGACGCTTCGGTCGAGTATGCCAAGCGTGCAACGCCTCTGGCGATTCTTGCAGGTAAGGAGTACGGGTCTGGATCCTCCAGAGACTGGGCGGCAAAGGGCCCACGCCTGCTGGGGATTCGCTTTGTCATCGCAGAGAGTTACGAGCGTATTCACCGGTCCAATCTGGTGGGTATGGGTATTCTTCCGTTGCAGTTCCAGGAGGGCGAGAACGTGGAAGGTCTTGGCCTGACGGGCGAGGAGATCTTTACGCTCGGCACGGCACCCGGCGACCTGAAGGCGATGCTCGACTCGAAGTTTGCCGATGGCAAGAAGCTGAGTGTCGTTGCGACTGCGGCTGACGGGAACAAGTTCCAGTTTTCCGTGACCGTCCGCATCGATACGCCGCAGGAGATCCTCTACTACCAGCACGGCGGGATTCTGCAATATGTGCTGCGCCAGTTGGCGGGGAAGGCGTAAAAGCAGGAAACAGGAAACAGCAAACAGGAAACAGCGAGTCTGTAGTTGGGGCTCGCTGTTTCGTTTTTGCCTCAGTGATGCCCTCAAGAATTGCGACAGGAATTAGCCCGGGTTTCTTGCCCGTATTGGCAAACGGCTCGCGGCTAAAGCCGGATTCTTGCCTGGTTTTCTTCCGTAGCCTAAAGGCTACGGCTCCGTCCGTCTCCCTGACGCTGAAGCATCAGGAAACGTGCTTCGCGCAATTTGAGACACGTCCTAGATGTATGAGATTATGGCTGGCATGGAAACAGATCGAGTGCTTCGCCTCGAGATGTGGGTGGGAAGACTCCTCATACTGTGCTGGGGCGTCTGGACCTTGTTTCACTGGCATAGGCCAGCAAACAGGATCACCGATATGTTTGTCGCTCTCGCTGGGATCGGATTCATTGTCATCTTGCGAGTTTTATTCAAGAGCCGAGGCCAAATCTCAAACTGACGCAGCACCCCGGTGCGGTCATATGACGGGGTTGTGGGTAGCATCCTGTTTCCGTTGGTAGCCCCCGCTGCCGTAGCATGTAAGAGATGGCTGCTACGACAGAACGCACAATGTACCTTCCCGAAATTCTCGCGCACACGCGTACCGTGGTTGCGGAGCGCAAGGCTGCGGCTGACCTGCGCGCGCTAGAGCAACAAGCTGAAGCCCACACTCTGCGCGGGTTTGCGAAGGCGTTGCGTGCGAAGGCGCAGCTGGGCCCGGCGATTATTGCGGAGTTGAAGAAGGCTTCACCCTCCAAGGGCCTTATCCGTACGGATTTTGATGCGGCAGTACTCGCGCCGCAGCTGGAGGCCGCGGGAGCGGCCGTGCTCTCCGTGCTTACGGATGAAAAATTCTTCCAGGGCTCGCTCGAGAACTTGCGCCGTGCCTCGGCTGCGGTAAAGATCCCGTGCCTGCGCAAGGACTTCATGGTCGACGAGTTCCAGATTCTCGAAGCTCGTGCGAACGCCGCCGATGCGATTCTGTTGATTGTCGCCGCGCTGACTGATGCTGAACTTCGTACGCTGCGCGACTCCGCGAAGCAGCATGGGCTGGATGTGTTGTGCGAGGTCCACGATAGAGAAGAGCTCGACCGCGCTCTGGCGCTCGACTGCGAGTGCGTCGGCGTAAACAGCCGCGATCTGCGCACATTTGAGGTTTCGCTCGACCGCGCGTGTGAGCTGGCTATGCACCTGCCTGCAAGCGCTGTGCGCGTGGCCGAGAGCGGCATCCACACCCTCGCCGACATGCAGCGCCTGCGCGCAGCGGGATATGAGGCTTTTCTCATCGGGGAGTCGCTCATGCGGAAACCGCATCCGGGCGAGGCGCTCACGCATCTGCTCTATGAAGCAGCCAAGTAGTCCGCACAGCTGTTTTTACCTGTTTACTGTTTATGTTCATCAAGATCTGTGCCAATACGAACCTCGCTGATGCCCAGCTTGCCATTGAACTGGGTGCGGATGCGGTTGGCTTCGTCTTCGCGCCCAGCAAGCGTCAGGTGACTGCGGAGCAGGTCGCGGAGATTACGCCCGAGCTGCCCGCTGGGGTAGAAAAGGTCGGTGTCTTTGCTACCGACGACCCCTATGAGGTGGAGCACTATGTGGCCTGTTCGGAGCTCACGGCAGCGCAACTGCACGGTGCTTTCGATCAGGAGATGGTGCAGGCTTTGTCGGCAGAGTTCGGTGGCGAACTGAAGATTATCCAGACCGTCGCCTACGAACTGAATCCTGCCGATCCTGCTGCATCGGATAAACGATTCGAGGCTGTGCTGCGGGCGGCCTTTGCAGAACCTGCCGTGTGGGCAGTGCTCCTGGACACGGCGAAGTCGGGCGCTTCAGGTGGGCTGGGTGTGGTGTTTGATTGGGAGCACGTTGCGGAGATACTGCAGCGTGCGTATCCGTCCTCAGGCGAGAGGCCTCGCGTGATTCTTGCGGGTGGCCTTCGGCCTGAGAATGTTGCGGAGGCTATTAAGGCGCTTCAGCCCTGGGGCGTGGATGTGGCTAGTGGGGTTGAGGCGACGCCTGGAAAAAAGGATCCTGAAAAGGTGCGAGCATTTATTGCGGCGGCTCGGGCTGCATCACGCTAAGGGTTAGATAGCGTGAACGGATCAATCCGCATTAATCTTCCAGAATAAAAATAAAGGCGCCTTAAATGGCAGGACCTGCCGTTTAGCAGGTCGAGTCTGTTTCCCGATTTTGAATCGCTTACGAGCGATGGACGCTGACAGTCCTAACATGCGCCTGAGGCGTGTGTGTATGGACAACCGGGGTATGATCATGCGCCACTGTGGGCGTGTGTGCGAAAGCTACAGTAGGGGCGAGTGCCAGGACTGCTGCAACGACGATGCGAAATGACTTGCTTTTCAATTGGCTTTTCATCTCAACACCTCCTAACTGCATATAGGACTCGCGAGCAAGGAAGAAGGATTCATAAATCGAAAAAGGTGGTTTCGTTTCCATGCAACCAATCGCCGAGTTATAAAGACAGGCAAAGAAGGACCACTGAGCATGCGTGCAATTCTGATGAAAATGGGAGAGATATCCATAAAAACTGATCTTGATCGATAACTGCTCCCAGGCTATGCTCTGCTCAGATATGTTTTTTCTCAGCTCAAAGACCATGCAAACGCAACGAAAGTCGTCGCAGATGTTGTTTGCGTGCGTGGGCGCCGGAGACTGAAAAGCAAAAGATTTTGAATCTTTCTACTTCTCTGAACTGGGAACCGATAAACCCGCCACCACCCGGCGGGTTTTCTTATGGGCCTGTCGGGTATTCACACCTGGAGCCTGATATGCATCCCTTTGTTCCGTTTACTTCTGACGATGAGATTTTGGAGATCGGTTATGGTCTGATGGATCGGACGTTGCCTAAAGCGGCATGGACTCATGCGGCTCATTTCGCGGCAGTGATCTGGCTGCTCGCAAAGGATACTCGACGACCTTTGTTTGTGACGTGCAATGAACTGATGGCCTCTCCGTTGGGTAGATCCGAGTGGCTTCTCACGTATTGGTCTCGGCCACGGTTGTTCTCGGTGGAGGCTCGCAGGGCATGGCTCGATCCCGATATCCAGACTTTGCCATTTCCAAGCAGCAGCAAAAAGCCTTGACGCAACGGGCGCAAAGAAAAAGCGCAAAGGTACGCGACGGCTTCCGTGGCGTACCTTTGCGCTTTTTCTTTGCGCCCGAGGCGTCAAGATTTTTGCTGCTCTATGCGATATTTGCC
>NZ_LMUH01000003.1:54544-79245 GCF_009766105.1 Granulicella sp. S156
GCTACTGGCGCACCGTAGCGGCATCGGTGGAGTAGCATCGCCCGGAACAGAAGCGTTCCAACTGCGATTCTCAAGATTCCCCGAGCCGCGACCGCCAAGGTTGCGGCTTTCGTGTTTTTCAGTGTTCGATATCCGAGGTTTGAAGCACTCAGAAGGAAGAGACGATGAGTTCTACGGCAATACCTACAATTGCAGCGCCCACCAGCGCGACACCCGGTCGTTTCGGCATCTATGGCGGCCGCTATGTGCCGGAGACCCTGATGGCGGCTCTGCTGGAGCTTGATGCAGCTTATGCAGAGGCTCAGGCCGATCCAGCGTTTCATGCCGAGCTCGACGGGCTTCTGAAAGAATACGTCGGCCGGCCCACGCCGCTGTACTTTGCCAAGCGGCTTACCGAAACATTGGGCGGCGCGAAGATCTACCTGAAGCGCGAGGATCTGCTGCACACCGGCGCGCACAAGATCAACAACGCGCTCGGGCAGGCCCTGCTGGCGAGGCGCATGGGGAAGCAGCGCATCATCGCCGAGACCGGCGCGGGCCAGCACGGTGTTGCAACCGCTACGGTCTGCGCGCTCTTTGGCCTGGAGTGCGTGGTCTACATGGGTGAGGAGGACATGCGGCGGCAGGAACTGAACGTCTTCCGCATGCGGCTGCTGGGAGCGGAGGTGCGGGGCGTAGCCTCGGGTTCGGCAACCCTGAAGGACGCGATCAATGAGGCCATGCGCGACTGGGTGACGAACGTGCGCACCACGTTCTACATCCTGGGTTCGGCGTTGGGTTCACATCCGTATCCGACGATCGTGCGCGACTTTCAGCGCGTCATCAGTAAAGAGAGCAAGCGGCAGATCCTGGAGCACGAAGGCCGTCTGCCGGACGCGATCGTTGCCTGTGTCGGCGGCGGGTCGAATGCGATTGGAGCGTTCTATGAGTACCTCCCTGAGAAGAACGTTGAGTTGATCGGCGTAGAGGCTGGAGGGCGGGGAACTGCGTTGGGCGAGCACGCGGCGCGCTTCCAGAAGAATGGCGGTGGAACTCCCGGCGTACTGCAGGGCACCTACAGCTATGTGCTGCAGGACGACGCTGGACAGGTCGCCACAACGCACTCCGTAAGCGCTGGCTTGGACTATGCCAGCGTAGGCCCGGAGCACGCTATGCTGCACGACTCTGGTCGCGCGACCTACACCAGCGCTACCGATGCGGAAGCTTTGAACGCGGTGAGTGTGTTAAGCCGTACGGAGGGTATTATCCCGGCGCTGGAATCGGCGCATGCCATCGCCGAGGCGATTAAGCTCGCGCCGAAGATGGGCAAGGACAAGATCCTGATGGTGAACGTGAGCGGCCGTGGCGACAAGGACATTGGGATTATGACGCGTGAGATGAATTTGACCGGCGCTGCGGCGCAGAAGGTGAGCGCGTAGGCATGCCCATTACCTTTGCAAAGAAGCCCGGCCTCGTCATCTACCTCACTGCGGGCGATCCCGACCTCGCCACGACGCGAGAGATGGCGATTTCCGCCATCGATAATGGCGCCGATGTGATTGAGCTAGGCGTACCGTTTAGCGATCCTCTCGCCGATGGTCCGGTGATTCAGCGGGCCAGCGAGCGGGCCGTCGCCAAGGGAACGCGCCTGACCGATGTGCTCGTGATCTGCAAGGAGATTCGTGCCGCGCGGCCGCAGGCGGGCATCATCCTCTTCAGCTATTTGAACCCTGTGATTCGGCTCGGGCTTGCGGCCTTTGCCAAAGCGGCGAAAGATGCGGGTGCGGATGGTGTGCTGCTGACTGACATGATCGTCGAAGAGGCCGCCGAATACCTTGAGGTGATGCGCGCCAACGATCTTGCCCCGGTCTTTCTGGCGGCCCCTACGAGCCCGGATGAGCGCCTGAAGGCCATCGCCGAGCACTCTCGCGGGTTCGTCTATGCGATCTCTCGCGTAGGCATTACGGGCACGCAGACGGAGCTTGCCAGCGATGCCGAACAGCTTGTGAAACGGCTGAAGCAGTTCACCACGCTGCCCATCGCGCTGGGGTTCGGCATCTCGACGCCCGCACATGTGCAGGCGGTTGCGGGCTTTGCGGACGCGGCTGTCGTAGGTAGCGCCATCGTCGGGCTGGTCGAAAAGACCCCGGCGGCGGCTGCTCCGCGAGCCGTTGGAGAGTTTGTTCGAAGCCTGCGGAATGGAGCAACCGGCGCATGAAAACCGCCGCAAACACGTATCATTACTTGGGGCGTATGTCGAAGAGACGACAGCTCTCTAACTCACTGCGGGTCGAGAACTCGCAGATACCAGAGGAAACATGGAAATCGCCGACTGGCGCAAGAAGATCGATCAACTGGACGAGCAGATCGTCCTACTGCTCTCCGAACGCGCTGCCGCTGCAGTCGCCATTGGCAAGCTCAAGCAGAAGACTGCCTCGGCCATCTATGAGCCGCAGCGCGAGCAGACCGTATTCGAGCACGTTCTCAAGGTCAACCCGGGTCCGCTCACAGGCGCGCAGGTGCAGGATCTCTACGAGCGCATTATGGACGTCATGCGTTCGCTCCAGCGTCCTGCGGATCCAGATGCAAAGGCTTAGACCCATCGATTTTTCGCAGCTACACTCTGTCTCTTTGCAAGAAGGCACGCTGCACGGCAACACCCAACTTCAAGTAGTCAGCAAAGGAATCCAGTGATGATCGTCGCCATGCAGGACCACGCCACCGATGAACAGATTCAAAGCGTAATTGAACGCATGGTGGAGCTCGGTTTCAACGTCCACCGCACCACGGGCGAGACCCAGACCATCCTCGCCGGCGTGGGCACGCCCGCGCACTTCGAGGTCACCGAGTTCCAGGTGCTCCCCGGCGTGCATCAGGCGTACCGCATCTCGTCGCAGTACAAGCTCGCGGGCCGCGGCTTCCGTCCTGAGGGTACGCGCATTACGTTCCCCAACGGCCTGGTCGTTGGCGGCGATGAAGTGGTCATCATGGCGGGCCCGTGCTCGGTCGAAAACCGCGACCAGATCCGCCTGAGCGCACAGCAGGTGGCTGCCTCCGGCGGCCAGTTCCTGCGTGGTGGCGCCTATAAGCCGCGCAGCTCGCCGTATAGCTTCCAGGGCATGGGTGTCGAGGGCCTCAAGATTATGCGCGAGGCTGCCGACGAACACGGCCTGCTGGTCATCACCGAGGTCATGGAGATCTCGCAGATCGAGGCCATGCTGCCCTACATCGACTGCTTCCAGGTCGGCGCGCGCAACATGCAGAACTTCAACCTGCTGCGTGAACTCGGCAATGTGCGCAAACCCGTGCTGCTGAAGCGTGGCATCGCGGCTACGATCGAAGAGGTGCTGCTCTCGGCGGAATACATCCTCTCCGGCGGCAACTACGACCTGATGCTCTGCGAGCGCGGCATCCGCACCTTTGAGACGGCAACGCGCAACACCATGGATATCTCCGCGATCCCCGTGCTGAAGAAGCTGACGCACTTGCCGATACTGGGCGATCCGTCGCACGGCGTAGGCAAGCGCGATCTGGTGCCGCCGATGGCGCTGGCCTCGGTCGCCGCCGGTGCCGACGGCCTGCTGATGGAGATGCACCCCAACCCGGACAAGGCCATGTCCGACGGCGCGCAGTCGCTCTTCCCGGATCAGCTCACCAAGCTCGTCGAGAAGCTGCGTCTGCTGGCGCCGGTCGTCGATCGGACCATCGCACCGGCAGTGGCCCAGGTGCATGCGTAGTATCGCAACTGCGTGATTCGGTAACAGGTGGTGTTGTCAGCACTGACAACCAAACAGGCTTTGAGTAAGGGATAGCTTCATGCATCGTATCGTCGTTAAACTCGGTACCAACGTCATCATGCGTCCGGATGGCAAAGTAGCGCTTGGCCTGCTCTGCGGGCTTGTGGAACAGATTGCAGCCCTTCGCGACCAGGGTCTGGAGGTGCTGGTGGTCTCCTCTGGGGCCATTGGCCTCGGCGTCGAGCGGCTCGGGCTGTCGTCGCGTCCAACCGTCGTTGCGCAGGTGCAGGCTTGCGCGGCTATCGGGCAGTCGCGGCTGATGGCTCTTTATGGCGATGCATTCGATCGCCTCAACTGTCCCATCGCGCAGGTGTTGCTCACGGAGGACGACTTCCGCGATCCCGTTCGCTATGCGAATCTGCGCGCCACGCTCGATGCGCTGCTTACGCTGGGCGTGATTCCCATCGTCAATGAGAACGACACGGTCTCGACGGCGGAACTCGATCGCCCTGCGGAGGACACGCAGCAGGAGAGAAGCGAACGGATTTTTGGTGACAACGACAAGCTCTCCGCGCTGCTCATGAAGCACATCAATGCCGATATGCTCGTGCTGCTGTCGGATGTCGACGGTCTCTACGACCGCGATCCTTCCGATCCCGGCGCAAAGGTGCTGCGCCTGGTGGGTTCCATCGACGACCGCATCCTGGCACTCGCGCAGGGCAGCAATGGCCGTGGGCGGGGCGGCATGACCTCAAAGCTTGAATCGGCGCGTATCGCATTGCGAGCCGGCAAACAGGTGGTTATCGCCAACGGCCGCACGCCCCAGGTGCTCGAACGCATCGTCGACGGCGAAGCCCTGGGTACGCGCTTTTCGCCTGCGTTGCAAGAGGCAGCGCGATGAGCGAACCTTCGGTGCTCGAAGTCGCCGAGGCGGCAAAACTCGCCTCACGGTCTCTCGCACCGCTGGATGAGCCACGCCGCAACGCCGCACTCGAGGCGATGGCGAAGGCCCTCGAAGCCGCGAGCGCGGAACTCTTCGCCGCCAACGTGGAAGACCTCAAGGTCGCCGAGTCGATGAGCGGGGACGAAAAACTCTCGTCTGCCACGCTCGCACGCCTCAAGCTTAACGAAGCGAAGCTGAAGGAGATGGTCGAGCAGGTACGCTCGGTCGCGGAGCTACCTGATCCGCTGGGCCGCACGCTCGACGCCATCGAACTGGATGACAAGGACCCCGACGCTGTAGTTTATGCGAGGGATACGGCAGGCACGCACGGCTTGCATCTGCAAAAAATCAGTGTCCCGCTCGGGGTTCTCGCAGTGATCTTTGAGGCCCGCCCTGATGCTGTAACCCAGATCGCCGCACTCGCCATCAAGAGCGGCAACGCGGTCATCCTCAAGCCCGGCCGCGAGGTCGAGCGTACGGCTGGAGCACTGGTGCGCGTTCTGCGCGAGGCGATAGCGTCGCAACAACTGCCTGTGGATGCGATCTCGCTGGTCCTCGGTCGCGAGCGCGTCAACGAACTGCTCGGCATGCACAGCCTCGTCGACATGGTCATCCCGCGCGGCAGCAAGGCGCTGGTCGAATACGTACAGGCCAACACCCGCATCCCTGTGCTGGGCCACGCGGAGGGTGTCTGCCACATCTACGTCGACCGCAGTGTGGATGAAGAGCTTGCGCTGCGGGTGATCGATGACGCCAAGACCGACTATCCGGCTGTGTGCAATGCCGTCGAAACAGTTCTGGTGCATCGCGAGATCGCAGCAGACTTCTTGCCGAAGCTTGCGGCACGCCTGCAGGAGCGGGGCGTGACGCTGCACGGCTGCGAAGCCACGCGCGAACTGCTGCTCGAGGCCGGTTTTGGGGAGTTGGGCGCGATCTCCGATTGGCACACGGAGTATGGCGAACTCGCGCTCTCGCTCGGCATTGTCGACTCTCTCGACCAGGCAATCGACCACATCCACGCGCACGGCTCATCGCATACCGAGAGCATTCTCACCGAAGATCCCGCGGCTGCTGACCGCTTCCTGCGTGAGGTCGATGCGGCGGGCGTCTTCCACAACGTGTCCACACGATTTGCAGACGGTTTCCGCTATGGTTTTGGCGCGGAAGTCGGTGTAAGTACCAGCAAGTTTCATGCACGCGGCCCGGTCGGGCTCGATGGGCTTACAACATACAAATATGTTCTGCGCGGACACGGTCACATTGCCGGCGACTATCGCGGAGCGAACGCCCGTGCCTTTACGCATAGACGCGAGAATAACCAGAGCGGTCAGAAGATCTAATGTCCACCCGCATTCTCATCCTCGGAACTGGCCTCATCGGTGCATCGGTTGGGCTTGCTCTCAAAGCCCAGGCCCCTGGGAGCAGAGTCCTCGGATGGGATGCGGACCCCGCGGAACTCGCGAAAGCGCTGGAACTGGGCGCAATCGATGAAGCCCTGCCGAACAGCAACGCTGTGCTGATTCCGGGTATAGCTGATATTTATCTGCTGGCGACACCGGTTCTGCCGATTCTCGACTGGATGCAGAAGCTCGCTCCTGTCTTGAACGAGCAGCAGCTTGTCACGGATGTAGGCAGCACGAAGCTCGAGATCTCCGAGCTTGCCGCAAAGCTCTACAACCAGGCGGATTGTGCAAAATTTCTACCTGGGCATCCGATGGCGGGCAAAGAGTCCGGTGGCGCCGCGCTGGCCGACGCCGAGCTCTTTCGCGGTGCGACCTGGCTCTTCACTCCTCCCGACCAAAACGAATCTGTGTTGGAGCAGGAGCCCTCAGCTCTCGAAAGCCAGTGGCGCGCGCTGGTCGCAGGCATGGGCGCACAGATTCGGAATCTCGATGCCGAACACCACGATGAAGTCTGCGCGTGGGTCTCGCATCTTCCGCAGATGTTATCGACCGCTCTGGCGGCGTTGCTGCAAGATACCTTTAGCGCCGATCCTGACGGTCTTGCTGCAGTGCAGGCTATAGGCGGCCGCGCGTTGCGCGAGACCACGCGTCTCGGCTCAAGCCCTTACAGCATGTGGCGCGATGTCGCACTCACCAACACCGAGCCCATCGCGCAAACGCTGCACGCTCTGGAGCAGCGCCTCGCGCACCTGCGCGAAAATCTGCGCACACCGGAGCTGCGTGACGAGTTCACCACGGCGAACCGCTTTCGCGCCAAGCATGATGGCAGCGTCTCCTGAATCAATCCGTTGTTCTTCTGGCTAAACTGGATGCCATGAGCTACGACCTCCCTCAACACTTCAAGCGCGCAGTATTAAATCCCAGCGCGGCGTTGAAGCGCGGACACGCCCTTGTGATGCTGTTTTGCATGGTGGCGCTCTTCACCCTGACGGGATGCAAGGGCAAGGCTACCGGAACGGCAACCCTGAGGCGCGAATCGAAGAACTGGACGATGCACGTCAATACCTGCCAGTCCGGTCAACGCGAACAGTACTTTGGCGTGAGTTTCTTTGACGAAGCGCAGCCGGAGACGGGCGGACATATCGCGTTGCCAGAGGACGGTGAACCGCATGTGATGCTGAACGTTCCCGGTACGGAGTTTGCCATACGCTACAGCAAGAGGAACTGTAGCGTATGGGACGTCGATCTCCACCACACTGGTGTGTGGAACAACAATATCCAGGTTATGGAAGGCCACGCGCGCTTCGACTGTACGACGAGCCAGCCAGACTCGCACGCCACGGGCGATATCAAGTTCGATTCCTGCCATTGAAGAGGTGTCACGGATTGTATGCCCTGTCGCCCGTGCCATAACCAATGCGAGGGCCTTTGAGGCAAAGCGTGCCACCAACGTTTGCATCGCGCTAAAACTAATCCTTTCGTACTCCGCAGCATCTGTATCTAACAGAGGCAATCGAGACACGCCATCATGACCGTTCCTTTCTGGATGACGAAACTGCGACAGTTGTGGCGTCTCGTTCGCGAGAGCCATGCACGGCCGATGCAGGGCCAGCCGCAAAAGCCGACGGTGGTCTCACCGGATGAAACCGCGATTACCTTCATCGGGCACTCGTCGTTTCTGCTCCAGACCGCTGGCCGCGCCCTGCTCATCGACCCAGTCTTCGCGACACGCCTTATTCTTTTGCGCCGCCAGCGGCATCCTGGGGTCCGTGTGCGGGATCTTCCCCGGATCGACGCCGTTCTGCTTACCCACGCGCATATGGATCACCTCAATCGCCCATCGTTGCGAGCCATTACCCGCGAGATGCGCCGTCGCGGCCTGCCCGCACCTCTCGCTATCGTTCCGAACGGGGTGGAAGACCTTGTCCGCGACCTCGGGTTTTCTCGCACGGAGACGCTGGAGTGGTGGCAATCGACGGAGTTGGGCCCGCTGCGTATTACGGCTACGCCCGCAAAGCACTGGGGCGCACGTATGTTCAATGACACCCATCGCGGCTACGGTGGGTATCTCATCGCAGGGGAGAACTGGCCCCGCATCTACCATTCTGGCGATACAGCCTTCTTCGGTGGATTCACTGAGATTGGTCAGCGCCTGCGGCCCGACATCGCCCTTCTGCCCATCGGCGCCTACTCTCCAGATAGCTATAGAGCCGTCCACACCAGTCCAGAAGAGGCTCTACAGGCTTTCCTGCATCTTGGCGCACAGGGGATGGTGCCGATGCATTACAACACCTTCCGTCTTGGCCGTGAACCAATGGACGAACCGCTCCCGCGCTTGATGGCTGCTGCCGTAAAAGCCGGGGTTGGCGACCGCATCCACCCCCTCGCCGAAGGCGAGAGCTGGCTTCCTCAAAAATAAAGTACCCCACAACCTAACCGCGCCTTCTGCCTGGTTGTCTAATTTCGCAGATGAGGAATATTGAGCAAGAGGCGATCCGGAGCATCCTGGCCGGCGATCGAGACGCGTATCGCGTTCTGATGGAGCGCCATCTGCCCGCTGTTCTTCGTGTCACTTCGCGCATCACCGGCAATCCGGTCGATGCCGAGGAGGCCGCGCAGGAGGCTTTTCTGCGTGCCTACAACAAACTGCCGGAGTTCCGCGAACAGGCGGCCTTCGGAACGTGGGTGTACCGCATCGCTATGAACTGTGCCCTCAATCTCGTAGAACGCCGCAGCCGTGACCTGGGCTGGAACGCCGTAGCACTCGACGACGAACCCCGTGCGGAAAACATCGCGGTATCGCACGGTCCGACGCCCGAGGCCGAGCTACTCGATCGTGAGGCTGTTTCGCAGCGTGAACACGCCATGCAGGCTCTAACGCCGATGGAGCGCACTGCCTTCGTCCTGCGCCACGTGGAGGATCAGTCGATGAGTGTGATTGCGACGGCACTCGGTGTGCCGGTGAACTCCGCCAAGCAAGCGGTGTTTCGCGCTGTGTCCAAACTGCGCCGCGAACTTGCGCCTGTACGTCAGGTCTCCGCTATTCCGATTTCGTCCATGTCTTTGGCAAAGGAGCGCCGATGATGCCCATTAACGAAGAGCAGTTGATTGCGTACCACCTCCATGAGCTTTCGCCGTTGCGCGCGCGTGCCGTGCGTCGTGCGCTGGAACGTGATCCTGAACTTGCCGCAGAGTCCGAAGAAATTGCGGAGACGCTGCGGGCGTTCAGTAGCCACGAACCTGTGCCGCAGATCGATGAGGCGATGCTGGAGCGAAGCTGGCAGAGTATTCGGCCATCGCTTGCTGTGCTGTCACCTGCGCGCCCCAGCTATAGCTGGCGCTGGGCTTTTGCCGCAGGCGCAGGTTTTGCGGCGATTGTCGCAACGGTTATGGCGTTGTCCCTGTTGCACTATGCCGTATCGCCGGTTTCGACGGCAGGCGTCCATGCGCCGACGACGCCTTCATCCACCGCGTCTGTGCCATCGGAGGAAGTACCCACGGTGATCTCTGAACTGCATGATCACCACGCTGCACCGCTGCGCTACAACGGACGCCCCGGGCCGTTGACCACAGCGCCGGTGGACGCCATCGCCGGTGATCCTGCGATGGCCGCACATCTGGATTCAGCCGAACGCGTATTGACCGAGGTCAGCCACGAGGACGGACCGCTACCGGTGGAGGAGCGCGCGGAGGTACATCATCTGTTGCTGCAGAACGCTGTGTATCAGCGCACGGCGCAGGAGCGCGGTGACTTTGCCGCCGCCAGTGTGATGGATGATCTGGGCCGTGTACTGATCTCGCTGGATGCTGAGCCGCAGGAATCCGCACGTGATGCGGATGCTGTCCGGCTTCAGGTCAGGATGGGCAGCGTTCTGTTCGATCTTCGCATTCTTCACCACAACGAGCGAGTTACCAACTAGCTCTTTTTGAAAGGATCTCTATGATGACCCCTAAACTCTTCACACTCGCACTCGCCACGGTGCTGCCAATGGCTATGTTCACGGCTGCGTCGTACGCGCAGACACCCAACCCCGCACCGGCCGTTTCTCCGTCGCCTTCACCCTCGCCACAACCCGTGCAACGCGATCCGCTCTACAACGAGGGGATGAAAGCCATGGATGAGGGCCGCTGGGCCGATGCGGCTGCGACGTTCGATAAAGAAGCGGTGAAGAACCCGGATAACTCGGAGGCCTCTCTCTACTGGAAGGCCTATAGCCTGGAGAAGCTGGGCAAGCATGACGAAGCCAACATCACCTGCGCCCAACTGGAGTCTTCGCGGCCGGCAAGTTCATGGAACAGAGAGTGCATGAGGTTGCGCGTACAGTCCCCTGTTGATACGGAGGTCCTTAAGGCGCATGCTTCGGAGCATGCACAGCATGAGGCGGAACGTGCACAGCGCGAGGCGGAACGTGCACAGCTCAATGTGCTCAATGTAGATCCACATCTGACGACACTCACGCTCAATGGGCCGTTTGATCGGGAGGACATGGGCAAGCCGCGGCAGCCAGTTGACCCTAACGATGACATCAAGCTGCTGGCGTTGAACTCTCTGATGCGGCAGGAGCCGGAGAGGGCATTGCCTGTGCTGCGCACCTTCATCTTCTCCGACAAACCGATCGAACTGCGCCGCCGTGCACTCTTCGTGCTCGCCGAAAACAAAGCGCCGGGTGCGCAGGAACTGCTGACGGAGATTGCGACGAAGAACTCCGATCTGGAGCTGCAGCGCATCGCCGTACAGACACTGGCTACGACGCGAGGCAAAGAAGCTGCGCCGGCGTTGGTGAAGATCTATCGGGAGTCGGCTGATCACAGTGTCAAACGGGCTGCCCTGAGCGGGCTGTTTATAACCAGGGACGCCTCCGGACTCGTTGATCTTGCGCGTACGGAGAAGGACCTCAACCTAAAGCGCGAGATTGTGTCGCAGCTCGCACTCATGCGCGATCCTATCGCGACCGCTTATATGGAAGAGCTATTGAAGTAGGAAGATCAAGGGAGAACTGTGATGCCAATGTCGATCGAAAAGAGTGTACAGGGGTTTCTGGTTGCGGCTGGAATGATAATGGCCAGCGTCACCTGCGTCGCACAGCAGCTCCAACAGCCAAAGATCACCCACGCGCAGTTGAGTGTCAAGAGTGACGTCAGCCTGCAGCAGGAGATCCAGACGGCACAGGCCTCGACGTGGATCGGTTATTCGATCCCGGTGACGCATCGCATGAATTCAGGTTGGGACAGTGACGTGGTCCATCTCGAAGGGAATAAAGACGACGGCGAGCAGATCCTTTCAGCGCCACCCGATGCCGCTATTCCGCCTGCTGTCGTGCTGGTGCGCGTGACGGCGGGCAAGGTGGAGAGAGTGCAGATCGAGCAGATGGACCGCCAGATAGAAGCGGGTGGCCTGCCGTTCGTCTGGTTGACAAACATCAGCCCGGTCAACTCCGTGCAAACGCTGAAGAAGATCGTGGAAGCCAATATCGTTGCGGCTGGTAGCACGGAGACTCCGGCGGAGGGTGACTCTCGCAGCGCAACGCGAGAGTCGGAGCGGAGTCACCGCCGTATGCAGGACACGGGTATCGTCGCGATTGCGTTGACCGATACTCCAGAGGCGACATCCGCGCTACGTTCGCTCACGGCAACGACCTACCCCGAACAGGTTCGCGAGCGTGCTGCCTTCTGGCTGGCGAACGAACGCGGCAGCGAGGGCTTCAAGGCCGTCTCCGAGCTGCTGCGCAACGACCACGACGACGCCTTCCGCGAGAAGCTGGTCTTCGATCTGACGTTGGTGAAGGGTGACTCGAAGAGTGCCGCCATCGGTGAACTGATCGCAACGGCGAAGTCGGATACGTCACCCAAGGTGCGCAGCCAGGCGCAGTTCTGGCTCGCGCAGGCAGCGGGTAAGAAGGCTGAGGGCGATCCTCGGATCGTGCAGACGCTCCGTCAGCAGGCATCCGACGATCCTAACGCGGCGATCCGCAAGTCTGCGGTCTTTGCACTTTCACGACTACCGGAGGAGCAGGGTGTGCCCGAATTGATCCAGGTAGCCAGCACCTCCAAAGATGCAGCCACGCGCCGGGAGGCCATCTTCTGGCTGGGCCAGTCGAAGGACCCGCGCGCGCTGGCCTATTTGGAGAAGGTTGTGCGGGAATAGGGGTTCTGCTCTACCTTCGCCCGCGCGCGTTCGGCGCCGGGGGAGGATAGTGTGGTTTGCGCTTGGCTGATACGGGGCCGGGAGCGTCCAGAGGAATCTGGCGATGCATCGCGACAGCCTCAGCCATCGCGAACTTCAGCGCTGGAATACCCTCGCCGCTGACCGCCGAGATCGTATAGAGCGGTAGCTTCTTGCGCTTGGCCATCGCAACCAGTTTCTTCAGTTTGTCTGGATTCGCGACGTCGGCTTTGTTCGCGACCAGGATTGTCGGCTTGGCTGCCAGCGCGGGGTCGAACGACTTGAGTTCGGCGGTGATGACCTTGTAGTCCTCCACCGGATCGGGCCGGCCGCTGGCGTCCGATACATCGATCAAGTGGACGAGCACGCTGGTGCGCTCGATGTGTTTCAGAAACTGCACGCCAAGCCCCGCGCCCAGATGCGCACCTTCGATCAGGCCGGGAAGGTCCGCAACGGTGAACGACTGCTCGTAGGGGGCATCACCGACCTGCACGACGCCGAGATTCGGCTCGAGCGTCGTGAAAGCGTAGTTGGCGATCTTGGGTTTGGCTGCCGAGAGCCGCGAGATCAGCGTCGATTTCCCAACGTTGGGATAGCCGACCAGGCCGGCATCGGCGAGCAGGCGCAGCTCCAACCGATAGTTGCGCGCCTCGCCGGGGCGGCCGAGTTCGTGTTCCCGGGGAGCCTGGTGGGTGGAGGTCGCAAAGTGCTGGTTGCCGCGGCCGCCGCGACCGCCGCGGGCGATGACGATCTCTTCGTTGGGGTGGGCGAAGTCGTGGATAAGCTCGCCCGTATCGTCGTCGTAGAGCAACGTGCCGACAGGGACTTTGAGGACTGTATGCTCGCCGGCATAGCCAGACATGTTGGAGCCGAGGCCGTGGCCTCCGCGCTCGGACTTGTGCTCCGGATTGAAGCGAAAGTGTACCAGCGTATTGTGACTGAGCGATGAGGCCATCAGGATGTCGCCGCCATGGCCGCCATCTCCGCCGGAGGGCCCGCCACGCGGAACGAACTTCTCTCGCCGGAAGGCCATGCAGCCGTTGCCGCCATCGCCTGCTTTTATCCGGATTCGTGCTTCATCGATAAACATCCACAACCTCTTTAACCAGTGTATCGAATGGATGGCTCACCTAATGTCTTGATGCGACAGGATTTGTGCCGGATGAGCTGGGTCTGAGGTATCCGGGATTGTCACCGGATTTTCTTATAGGGGGCTCTGACCCGGCTGGTACACTCATCTCACACACAATTTGGGTGTTTCTGCGACATGGGAGATCTGACCTTGAGGCATTTGTGTTTTTAAAAGCAAGAATGCGCGGCAGAGACTCTCGATGCGGAGATCCAGAAAAATCATACCTATCGGCGGAGCCGACCGGCTTACGGAACACTGAAGCAAGGGTGACCCGGGTGACCGCATAACAATTGAGGAGACCTCGATGATCTGCACAAAATTTAATCGCAAGCTGGCATTGCTCTGTACAGCGGCGGCTATTGCTACAGGCGCAGCCCGCGCCCAGTCGTCCACACAGGGCGCCATTGCCGGTACCGTCGAGGACGCTACCGGCGCCGTCGTTCCCAAGGCGGCTATCACGATCCATAACGATGGGACCGACGCTGAGCAGCATCTGACTGCTGATGACAGCGGCTACTTCAAGGCTCCTCTGCTTGAGCCCGGCACGTATACCGTGACCATTGTGGCGGCTAGCTTTAGTGAATATCGTGCGAATGCGGTTACGGTACAGGTAGGTCAGTTGACGACTGTAGAACCTCATCTCGCCATTGGTTCGGCCAATCAGGTCGTCGAAGTTACGGCAGAGCAACCGATCCTAAACTTCGAGTCGCCGGATTTTTCTGCCAATCTCAATAAAAAGACATTGGACAATGTGCCAATCAATAATCGTCGCTGGTCGAGCCTTGCCATGACGACGCCAGGCGTTGTCGATAACGGCAGTGGCTACGGTCTGGTCAGCGTTCGCGGTATCAACGGATTGATGAACAACGTCATGATCGATGGTGCCGATGACAATCAGGCTTACTACTCCGAAGAGCGCGGGCGTACACGCGAAGGCTACTCGACTGCGGGTGGCGCTGTGCGCGAGTTTGCAGTGAATACCGGTGTGTATTCGGCTGAGTATGGCCGTGCGGCCGGTGCTGTTATCAACTCGGTGACCACATCTGGTACCAACCAGTTCCACGGCAATGCCTACTTCTATGACCGCGAAAGCAAATGGGCTGCGTTCAATGACTTTGCCAAGCTGGCGGGTGTCCCCGTCAAGCCAGAGGACGAACGCAAAATTTACGGCTTCACCGTCGGTGGACCGCTTATCAAAGATAAGCTCTTCTGGGTCTATACCTTCGATGAGCACCACCGTACCTTCCCTGGAATTGCGATTGCCAATTCGCAAAGTTTCTACAATCTCCCTGATGCGGCCTTGCCGACAGGCGCCACGATTGCTTCGAACGGTTATGTGTCTAACGCATCTAATTCCCTGGACAGCCAGGCCGCACTCCTGGGTCTCCGCCTGGGCTATAGCAATAATGCTGCAGGTTATGCTGCTGGCGCAGCGGCCTATACGAATGGCATCACCGCTCTGACGACTGACCTCGGCACGGTGCCACGTTTTGGTGACCAGGAGATCAATACTCCCAAACTCGACTGGCAGATCAACGACAAGGAGCGCGTGAGCTTCCTGTACCATCGCCTGCGCTGGGACTCTCCGGGTGGCGTTCAGACCACGGGCACGGACGACTACGGTGTAGATAGCTGGGGTACCGACTTTGTGAAGCTGGACTATGGCGTTGCGAAGCTGACCAGCCTGATCTCCATGAACATCAGCAACGAGTTGCTCTATCAATATGGGCGCGAGTTGAATGACGAGGGCCAGCAGCCCTACAGCCAGTACACCCTCAATAACCTGGTTGGCACCAACGGCAACGTTCCTGAAGTCCTGTTGGATATAAGCACCTTCGCCACTATCGGGTCGCCCTACTACTCGTACCGCAAGGCGCTGCCCGATGAGCGCAAGTGGCAGATTGGCGATGTGCTGCACTACACCAAGGCAAACCACAGCCTTACCTTTGGTGGCGATGTGCTGCACAATGACGACCTGCTCAACAACCTGTACGAAAGTAACGGTGCTATCACTTACAGCTACCTCGGCAACTACTTCGCCGACTTAGCGCACAAGGGCGGCCCGGATACCTGCGGTTCGCAGACTGGCATTGCGCCAACTTCTGGGACAACAACTGGCTGGACTGGCAATTTGCCTTGCTACTCTTCGTTTGCCCAGGGCTTCGGCGCCAGCCCGGAGTTCGATATCACAACCTTGGACTACAGCGGTTTTGCCCAGGACAACTGGAGGGTGTCGCCGACACTTACTCTGGAACTTGGTGTTCGATATGATTACGAATCCCTGCCCTCGCCTTCAGCTGCTCTCAACACCCCTGTCAGCAACGCGGCTGGAACTACAATCTTTACTCCTTTTACAGGTTCTACAAATCATCCAAGCGATAAAAATAATGTCGGAGTCCGGATCGGCTTCTCCAAAGACCTATATGGTGACGGCAAGACTGTTCTTCGTGGCGGCTACGGTATGTTCTATGGCCGCATCACGAATGGAATCTTGCTGAACACCTTGCTAAATAGTGGTAGTCCGAACGGTCAGTTCGTCACCACCTTCAAGCCTGCGGCCTCTAATGTTCCTCTGTTTCCAAACCTCCTCAGTGCCGGCCCGGTTCCCACGCCAGGCGCTTACTATCTGGCTCCGAACCTTCAGAATCCGATGGTTCATGAATACGATTTGGTTCTACAGCAGCAGCTTGGCAAAGGTACGGTATTTTCGGTTAGCTATCTCGGAGCACTTGGCCGCGAGCTGACGAACTTTGTCGATAACAACCTGGACCCAACGAGCGTAACGAATAACACCATTACGGTAGTAGCGGGTCCCAACGGATCCTATGGACCGCTTGCAAACCATGGGCTCTCTTTTGTTGTGCCAACTTACACGAGGTATGGCAATCAAGCGCTCTTTGGACCGAACGCCACTAAATTCCAAAACATCACTGAGGTGAAGAGCAACGTGAATTCGAACTACAACGCGTTTGTGGCGGAGATACAGAACCGCTCGATTCGCAACTTACAGTTCGACTTCAACTACACCTGGTCACATTCTCTGGACTTCGCACAGAATGCGACCAGCACCGTTGCCGCCAACGACTGGTATGATCCCTATTCCAATCCGCGGGCAAACTATGGAAACTCAGCGTTCAACGTTCCTAACCGTTTCGTCGGCTATGCGCTATATACGCTCCCGAAGCTCCATTCGCACAGTTGGTATACGTATGCGACCAACGGTTGGAGCGTGGACACATCGTTCCAAATGCAGAATGGACTTCCCTATAGCGCCGGCACGAGTGGCTACTCTGGTGGAGGTATCGCGACCGACTGGAATGGAGCGGGCGGACAGGCAATCATCCCGCAGCTCGGCATCAATACCTATCAGCAACCGAGGAAGATTGTGGATGATCTCCGCGTGCAGAAGGAGTTCACCTTCCACGAGAAATACAACCTTCAGCTCTTCGCGAACGTCTTCAATCTGGCCAATCATCAAAACATCGATGGCATTGGCACCACGGCTTACAAGCTAAGCGGTTCTGGTACGGCGGCTACTGCAACATTCCAATCGGCCACCTGGCAGGTCCCCACCAGCAGCAACAACAGCGGTTTCCTCTATACCCCACGCGAGATAGAGATTGCCGCGAAGTTCTCCTTCTAAACAAGTTGCTTCACTTACTAAAGGGCGATGGCTTCGGCCATCGCCCTATTTTCGTTTTTATGCGACGATCTTCGCCAATACACCCAGCAGCTTCGCAGACTGCAGCCCATCCGAGTAGGTCTTCAGCACGAGCGAGCGCAGCAACGGTATTCGCATCACGCGGAATCCGCGCGCCGGTTGTTTGTAGAATGCTTGCGCGGCGCGATGCGAGAAGGCCAGCGTCTCCTGTAAGGGCCGCAATCGCTTCGCATACTCTTCAGCGACGTTCGCGCGACGACCAGTATCCATGCTGGCAAGAATCGCCGTAGCTGCAGCCTGCCCACTCACGATCGCCGAGTGAATGCCTTCGCCTGTCAGCGAATCGACGAGGCCGGCGGCATCGCCTGCCAGCAGCACACGGCCGCGAGGCACATACGCAAAGCCTCCCATGCCGAGATATTGCCCTGTGATCTTCGCTAGCCCGCTGTCTGTGAGTGTGGCGACGCCGAGCTTTGCCTGCGCATACTCGGCCAGCAGTGTGCGGGTCGCGCTCTTCAGCTGTGCCTCGTCCGCAGGTGCAAACGCCCCGACACCGATGTTGATGTGGTCTCCTTTAGGAAACAGCCAGCCATACCCACCGGGCAGCGGGGCGAAGTCGAATACGAGATCGTGCGGCGAGTCTCCGCCGGGCAGCGTTGCGGGCAATGCTGCGTAAGGCACGGTGGCCTCCAGGGCAAAGGCGCGAGCATACCATTGCGGGTCCGCAGGCAAGGCCGCAGCGGTCGCTTCGCCGCTGGTGCGTAGTCCCTCGGCGAGACGCCGCGTCTGCCCATTCGACCCGTCAGCGCCGATCATGAAGGGGGCAGACAACGTTTCGATGCCGGCTGCGGTGGCAATATCGATCTCTACACCGTTTGTCCCTGCGTGCAGGTACGCCGCCTCTCTTAGGGACCCCGTCTCTCGTATAGAAACGATGCCTTCGATCTTGCGCAGGTCGGCGCCGGCTGCGAGCGTCTGTTGCAGGCAGAAGTCATCAAAGCGCTCCCGCACAGCCATCGCGCAGATCGGATTTCGGGTTCGTACGCGTAGCGCGCGCTGTGAAGCATTGGAGGCAGCCTGTTGCAGCACGATCTCATGACACACGCGCTCGACGATCGGCTCGACCGAGTAGCGTAGCGCCTTCAACGTCTTGCGAGTAAGTCCGCAGGCGCAGGCTTTGTGCCGGGGGAACGTACGTTTGTCGAGCAGCAGAACACGCTTGCCCGCGCGAGCGAGATCGTAAGCCGCAGCGCAACCGGCTGGGCCGGCGCCAGCGATAAGGACATCGTAGGAGGTCATGGTTCGATCTCCAGTTTAGAGCCTGTCTGAAAATTGCTGCTGCTTTTAGAGCAGTTCCCGTATTGATGGGACGTGGAAAATCCCTGCGAGTGCTGTTTTTTTTAGGGAAAAACAGCGTATAGGCCTGTGGCTCGCTCTACACCTATACGGGAACTGCTCTAGCGCGAAATCTCCATCGCCTCCGCCAGCAACGCATACGACCGCAACCTGGCCTCGTGCGAATGCGTGATGGTGTTCACGATCACCTCGTCCAGCTGCAGTTCTTCCGCCAGCGAGTGCAGCTGTGCAGCCACCTGCTCCGGAGTGCCCACGAGATAGCGCGGCCACTCGCCTTCTTCCGGCGCGTCGAGGCTGCCGGCGGTGAACGACAGCAGCGGGTTGGGAGCCGTAGGAACAGCGGTTAGCTCGCGCAGCGCGTCTTCGGGTGTGGCTACCGGACGGCGATCGTCCATGCGAATACGCCGTTGCAGCAGGCGCACGGAGGCACTCAGCAGCTTCGCCTCCTCTTCGGTCGGAGCGCAGATGACGCCGATGGCCAGCGTCGCCTCGGGCTTTGCTCTGTCGGGCGATGGCTGGAAGTTGCGCTGATAGTACTCGATAGCCTGCCGCGTCGCGATCGGCGAGAAGAAGTGCGCAAACGCATAGGGCAGCCCCTCCTGCGCGGCCGTTACAGCAGACCACATCGACGAACCCAGCAACCAGATGTCGGGTGCTCCGGGAGCCGTGGGTGCGACGCGGATGGCGCGGAACGGATGATCGTCAGGAAAACGCTCGGGGTGCAAGAAGGCCCGCAACTCCGCGAGCTGCTTGGGGAAGTCGTCCGTCTGCGCTCCCTGCCGGTTACGCCGTAGCGCATAAGCCTCAAGCTGCCCGCCGCCGGGTGCGCGGCCTATGCCGAGATCGATGCGCCCGGGGAACATCGCGTGCAGCGTGCGGAAGACCTCAGCCACCTTCAGGGGCGAGTAGTGCGGAAGCATAATCCCGCCCGAGCCGACGCGAATGCGCTCGGTAGCCCCGGCGGCTCGCGCAATCAGAATCTCGGGGGCGGTGCAGGCGAGCAGGTCCATCGCATGGTGTTCGGAGTACCAGAGCCGTGTATAGCCGAGCCGGTCGACATGCTGCGCGAGGTCGAGGGAGTTGGCCAAAGCCTGCGAAGGTGTTGAGCCTGCAGGGACAGGCGACTGGTCGAGCACGGAGAGGCGAAGAGGATTACGCTTACTACTCATACCCATTGGATGAGTGTGAGCCCCGCTTCGACGCGGATTGGTAAACGAGCAAGGACAGAAGATAGCTGCTACTTCTCCTCATTTTAACCGTCCAATCTTTCATCAGGCCGGCAGCGTCCATAAGCGAAGCGGGATTGAATGCGAACGGGAGGCAAGCGTGCACATAAGACGATGGGCAACAGGATGCATAGCTGTTGCTTTTGCTTTCCTGATTTGCGCCGGCAGCGCAGTCGCGCAGGACGATGAGTCTTACTGGGCTACGGCCGCGCTGGAGCAGGGCACACTCACCATCTGGGTGGTAAAGCCGTCGCCCAAGCAAGCGTTCGGTACGGGCAATATCAAAGATCTTGGGACATACCGCTCCCAGACCTCCGGGAGCTTTGGCCAATCTGCCAGCACCTACGGCGAGGCTGCGAGCGATCAGGGCCAGACGGCAGGGAGCTACGGCCAGAACGCCAGCAACTACGGTCAGAACGCCAGCGATCATGGCCAGGCCGCGGGGAGCCTTGGCCAGACGGCGGGCAGCTATGGCCAGGCCGCAAGTGACACGGGGCAGTCGGCAGGGAGCTTCGGGCACTCGCTCAGTAACATCGCCAATGCTGAGACGACCGATGCGCAGGCAGTAGACGCTGCTGAAAGGGAGGCCGCTCGACAAGCCCCACAGCCGCCCGACCCTTTTCGTGATCTGCTGCGGACGGAGCTTAAGGCCGACTTTAGTGGCATACAGGTAAATCTTGTAACGGTCTACGATGGCCAGTTGAAGGACAAGCTGGCTCAGGAAGAGGGGCAAAAGGACTATCCCGATGTATTGGTAGGCGATCCGTTGCCTTCTGTGTGGTGGTCAACGCTAGAGCACGATCTTGGAATTGTTGTGGTGGGCAAACCAAATCGTTTCCCAATGGAGGACGTTGAGCCACTGCACCGCTCTCTCTCCGCGTCGTTGGAAACAGCCATTCTGTTGCGTGCACCGCACTCTTTGGCGGCGCGCGCGTACGTTTTGTGGATACAGGAAAGAGGACACGGTAACCTGGCCGGAATGCGCCTCATACCCGATGCAGCGCAGGCGCCTGTTGCCATCGCGGTTGGAGCGGTGAACAGTGTGCTGGGTGGCAATGCCCCAGGCGCCGCCGATCCGAAGATGGCATCATTCTCTCCAGCATTGGCGCGTCTGCAGGCGTTGGGAACTCCCTCTGTGGAGCCGCTGGGAGACCTTAACCTTCATGTCGATGTGTTAACTGCCGGGGCGAACTCGAAATTCGCCGTGGTGCAGCTGCGCGCGATCGTCTCTTCAGATACCGCCTTTGGCGTGATGCATCCCCTGGTCATTCTGCGCAGAGGTGATGACGGCAATTGGAAGGTGCTGCAGTTTACGCCGAGCCTCGACTCTGACTTGCTGGATAGAGCCGACACCAGGTTGCAACCTTACACCGTGCGGGTGGCGCGCGCAAAACTGACCCAGGTTGGCGACGTCACTCAGTCAACTCCCAACGATAACGATGTTCGCCCCCCCACGCCTGAGTTGGCCTGGGACAACGGCGGCGGCGGCAATCTGCTCATCGTCGAATGGCAGAGACATGGCAGTGCCGACTGGATGGGCTCGTGGATGTACTTCGTGACCGAGGGCGAGGCGCGGTCGCAGACCCGGGCAACGGCACGGTTTGCCGCGCGGCAGGGTGTCTATCGCTGGCGCGTGTGGAACCTGGGAACCGGTGGCGTGCTGAAGCTCAGCTCCTGGCGCACGATGAATATCACCGGGCAGTGAGCCGCGTTCGGTATCCTTACTGGAACGATGCAGAAGTCTCCAGAGAGCGAACACCTACCCACGCCGCCGCTGCTTTCCGTTCGCGATCTCCGCATCTCCTTCTCCGGGCGAGAGTGCGTGCACGGTATCTCCTTCGATCTCGCTCGTGGTGAAACGCTGGGCCTTGTCGGCGAGTCCGGTTCGGGTAAGTCGGCGACTTCGCTGGCGATGATGCGTCTGCTTCCGCCCAGCGCGGCGGTCAGCGGCAGTATTACGTTCTCGCAACCGGATTGCGCTACCGAAGACCTGCTGCATCTGCCGGAAGAGACCATGCGGCGGCATCGCTGCCAGTCCATCGCGATGATCTTTCAGGAACCGATGACGGCTCTGAATCCAGTGATGAAGGTGGGGCGGCAGATCGCAGAAGCCTTGCTGGCGCACGCTCCCCACACATCGCGCCACGAGGTTCGCGAACGCGTGCTCCAGGCCATGCGCGAGGTCGCGCTACCCGATCCGGAACGCCGGATCGACGACTATCCACACCAGTTTTCCGGCGGTCAGCGCCAGCGCATCGTCATCGCGATGGCGTTGATCAACAAACCGCGCCTGCTCATCGCCGACGAACCGACGACCGCGCTCGATGTCACAGTGCAGGCGCAGATTCTAGCGCTGCTCAAGCGCCTCCGCGCCGAGCACAACCTGTCGATGCTGTTTATCTCGCACGACCTCGCCGTCGTCTCGCAGGTGGCCGACCACGCCGCCGTCATGCAGCATGGCACCATCGTGGAGCAGGGCAGCGCGGCACAGATCTTCACCCACCCGCAGCATCCCTATACGCGCGGCCTGTTGGCATCCTCGCCCTCCATGACAACTCCGCGCGACCGGCCACTGGGTAAGGCAGGGATCCGAGATTAGAAAGCAAGATAGTGTCGGTGCTTTCTAATCCCTAATCCCTGTTCCCTAATCCCTGCCGCAATGGAGTAGACTGACCCTTCGTCTCATGCGCGTTCTTATTGTTTCGGACATCCACGGCAATCTTCAGGCATTCGAGGCTGTACTGGCGGCGGCGGGTACGGTCGACGCTCTCTGGAACCTGGGCGACACGGTCGGCTACGGCGCTAACCCCAACGAGGTCATCGAGCGCATCCGCCCGCTCGCTTCCGTGAATGTGCGCGGCAATCATGACCGCGTCTGTTGCGGTCTTACGAGTTCACAGGGCTTCAATCCCATAGCGGCTGCGGCGGCGAGCTGGACCCATCGCAAGCTCACTCCGGAGAACCTCGAGTGGGTGCGCGCCATGCCGCAGGGCCCGGTGCGTGCCAGTGCCCGCGCGATGTGTGCGCACGGCTCGCCATTGCATGAGGACCACTACATCATCTCCATGCGCGATGCCTGGACACCGCTGCAACGCATGGAGACCGAGATTACCTTCTTCGGCCATACGCATATGCAGGGCGGCTTCTCGCAGAACGAGCAGGAGTGGGAAGAGGATCGTCCGCAGTATCGCGAACACGATATTGCGGAGCAATCCACGATGGACGTCCCGGTAGGCACGCGACATCTGATCAACCCTGGTTCCGTGGGCCAGCCTCGCGATGGCGACTGGCGCGCTGCCTTCGCTATCTACGACGACGAGGCCGAGCGCATCACCTTCTGCCGTGTCCCCTACGACGTCGCCGGAGCACAGGAAGCAATCCGCGCAGCCGCTCTGCCGGAACGGCTAGCTGCACGATTGCGCGAGGGACGTTGAGAGTTCTCAGTTCTCAGTTCTCAGTTATGAGATATCTGACAACTGAGAACTGATCACTGACAACTCCTAGAACAGCTTCCCAATCGTAAACACCAGCCTGCGTTCGCCGCCGGTGCCGAAGGCTGGTGCAATGGTGATGACACCCAGCGGAGTCTCGGCTACTACTCCGAAGGCTACATCCTGTCGTGTGATGGGGAAGGCATTGGGCGCGCGCATCTGTCCGGCCTCGTAGGTCAGGCCGACATAGAGACTCTGGCCGAGCGGTGCGGGCAGAGTCGCCAGACGCCGCAGGTAGCCCGGGGCTACGTAGAAGTAGTCCGTTCCGCGATATTGGTCCGTGACGCTGGCGCTAAGGCGCAGCGGGCCTCCCAGCGTAAAGCGGAAGGGCTGGGCAACATTGCGGTTGAACATCGTTCCACCCTCCGCAGAGAACTGCGTGACGTTTTTCTGGCCGATGGCGTGCGTGAGCCTGATCTGCGAAGTGAGCTGCGGCGCGCTCGGGCTGCCCGGAGTGTCAAAGAGGTAGGCCAGGTCGGTCGTTATGCGGATGCCGTACTGCGGGACCAGGGCACGGTCTCGCGAGTCGTAGACGTAGCGCACGCGGGCTTTTTGCGCGTTGCCTTCATAGTTGGGCTGACCGTCGGAGCCGGTGGTGGTGTACCACTGCACGTTCTGGAGCTCCCACCCGGCGCGCAGCTCCTGATCGTGCCCGTCGGACCAGCCAACATCGGCCCCAACGCCGCCCATCTGTGATTGCCGCTCCGACAGGCGCGTGTCGCCGCTGTAGATGTAATACGGCTGCCGGGTGATGCCGGCCCGCGGAGCCACGAAGAACCCGCTCCAGCCGAGCTTGCGGTAGTACTCGCTCTCCAGGCGTGTCAGAAACCCAACGTCGATCTTTGTGCGTAACTCCGATCCATAGCCGCCAAAGTCCTGATCCAGCAGAATCATGTTCAACGACGCACGGGTAACGCCCCCTGTTTGCGCGTCGATGTTGGCTCCCAGATCGAGAAACGGCGGCCCGTTCTTCTTGTCTTCAACGGTTACCAGCAGGACCGGCCGCGTCGAGTCGGCTGTCTCGTAACCCACGGTATAGTCGGCATTATAGCGGCCATCGCTGCGTATATCGGCCAGCAGGGCTTCTACTTGGTCGGTGTTCACCGGCTGATTGACCAGCGGCGCAAACTTGCGGCGTACGGCTTCGGTGACCACTGGGGTTGGTGCCTTGATCTTCACTTGCACTACTGAGCCCGCAGGGCCACGCTCCTTGGAGCGCCGATGCTCCAGGTACTGCTGCCAGTCGGCATCATTCAGCGCGTACTTCAGCAGTTCGGCCTTGTGCAACTCAGCCGCCGCATAGCCTGCCTTCGCCAGCTCTGCGGTCTTCAGGTAGTCCGCTCCGCCGAAGTTGGTGATGTCGGGCATGATGACCACGTCTGCCAGCTTGCGATCGCGCGCCTCGTTGGCCTCGATACCGACCGAGAACGCCCGTTGCAGGACGCCGAGAATTGAGTCGAGATCGCCTTTCCCTACCGGCTTCAGAGGCAGGCTTATGGCCAGAACGACGTCGGCGTTCATGGCCTTGACGTCCGGTGTGGGCAGGTTCTCGAGAATTGCGCCGTCGACGAACTCGTGCCCGTCGAGCTGAAAGGGCTGGAAGACGCCGG
>NZ_LMUH01000022.1:0-3577 GCF_009766105.1 Granulicella sp. S156
GATCGATGCCATACGTTCTATCTTTGTCGACGACGGCTGCAATGCCGTTGACAAAGCTGAACGCTGTCTCGAATTGCGGAGCGATTGCCCACTTACCCTGCGAATCAAGGTACCCTTCCATGTGGGACTCGTCGTCTTCCGCGTTGGTAACACCCTCTGAGAACGGATCTCCATCGCTGAAGTGCGGAGGAATCACCATGTGCCCGGAGCGGTCGACAAAGCCCCACACACCATTCACCTTGATCGCGGCGCGTCCCTCTGAAAATGGCCCCGCATCGTCTCTCAGAATGGAGGTACACATACAATCTTTGGCCTCGGCAGGCTTCTTTGCCGCCCCGGAAACATGATTGTGGGGCTTCTGTGCCAACGAGACAGACACCAGCAATCCCGACAGCGCAACACATCCAAACCTCAACGTACTGAAACTCACTCGCTGGCCCTCAATCTCTTGCGCTAAAAAGCATCCACTCAATCTTATTCAACGTGTCGTTCTTCTCATACCACCCCGCAGCCACCAGCGACCGCGTGAGCAGGAGAATGACACAACCTCGCTATCGAACGGACGCATGCGAGCGGCTTCGCTAGTCCTGCGAAGGAAGAGGAGTAGAGAATTTTAACTGGGGAATGAGAGGGGAAAGAGAAAGCCAGCACCAGGCTTGATCTCTGCGACGAAAAGAGCCTGCTTCTAAAATTTAAGTTGAAGTGACATTCTGGGGCCGGATCCTCTTCCGCTTCCTCCTGGACCTCGTAGGCCGCCAGCAGCCCCAGAGCTCGCAGCTCCACTGTCTCCAGTCATGCCAAACAATCCCAACCCGGAAGACGTAGAGCTCCCTGCATTTTGGGAAAAGCTGCCTCCCATCAGGTCCTTCATGGAGAGATGGACGTCGAACATTGAAGTCTTGAGAGGAACATCAACGGCGACACCGCCCATTGGCATTTGACTGTTCCTGGATCCCATTGACCCCATGTTGAAGGGCGTACCGGAAGATCCATCGGAGGCTGCGCCAGTCGAGCGCATGGAGCCGCTTCCAGACGGGAACATCGAGAAGCCACTGCCGTTCATGGACGGCATCCCGGTGGAGTCGAGAGGCGAGGAAAATCCCCGGCCATCCGCACTGGCGAAAGACAGTCTCGGCAAAACAAGTTGGAATTTAACGCCCGCTGCTGTCGTTGTCGTGAGCGATCGAGGCAGTTTGAAAAGGTTTGATCCCGTGGATTGCGGCCGCGAAAAGGATTTGTGCCCCGAGGCTGTCGATCCGGATGAGTCTGTGGTCGACTGAGTTCCAGAATCCGTAGCAGAAGAAGCGGATTCCGGGGCCGTACCGGGTAGGCTCGGCAGGTTCTGTTGTGTCGTATCGGAGGGAGCAGGAGGCGAGGGACTCTGGGCGCGCAGAAGGAGGCCCGGGAAGACTAATGCGGTGGCAAGCAGCAGAATACGTTTCCTGTGAACCCAGGCATGAGATCGTGTCGTGTAAGAAAGATCCCTCAATCTGGTTGACTCCCTGCACAGGTGATGTGCCTGTGCTTCGCTGCTTGGATAGACGCGATTACCCGGCAGAAGTTTACTGGATCGATCCAATCGTAGCCGCTGGACAGCTGCAAAACATTTTCTGGGCTTTGGGCCTGGGCATTTTCTCTGGCAGAAGCAAGAGACCAGGGCTTGAGCGTACTTAGCACTTGCGTTACAAAACAGACCGGAGACATGGTTTACAGCGAAGCGCGACGGTTACCGTTCCTCAGCTTTAGACAACGCACGACGATGTTATATGCCCTGGAAAGAGAGTCGAATCTTGGATAAGCGAGTCACTTGTAGAGTAGATATTTCTCTCTCACCCTCTTGAAACCTTCCAGCTCAGATTGCCATCCCGCCGCGATTCTACGCGGGTCTTCGCCAGCTTTTATCTGGTCCAAGACCCTATGGTTCACCAACAGGCGATCAACTTTGTCGACTTGAAAGCTGTTTGGATAGAGCTTCCAAAGGGCGGATGCAGCCTCGATGCCAAGCTCCGGCGCGTCAAGCGCATTGCGATCATTGACTATGATTTCGACACCCTCCACTCGTTCTCCCCGGTAGGGATAGCGCTCCACGCCGCTCGGGGTGTACGAAATGGCCATGAAAGTAACACCGGGAATTTTGCGAGCATTCAGATAAGCCGCGAGTTGGGAGGCAACAATCCACGGCGCGCCAAAACGTACGAAGGGGGGCTCGCCCGGACCTTTTACGTTGACATTGGCGCCCTCAATCACCCCGATTCCCGGATAAACCATCTGCTGCGTGAGGCTGCGAATATTAGGTGACGGATTGACCCAGAGCAAACCGGTATTGTCGTACCAATCTGTCCTGTGCCAGCCTGTCATCTTCACAACGGTCAGTTGCGCGCCGAGATGTTTTTCTCCGTTGAAGAGCTCGGCCAACTCTCCCATGGTCATTCCTGGACGCAACGGCTCGGCATAGTAACAGGTGTAGTCCTCACGCCCTGGCGTTGCCAATGGGCCTTGCACGGCCAAACCATTGATCGGATTTGGCCTGTCCAGGACGACTATGTCTACGTTGTTCGCTGCAGATGCTTCCAGAAAATATCCCATTAGTACTTGAAAGGTCCAGTAGCGCGCGCCCACATCCTGCAGATCGATCACAACTGCATCCAAACCGCTAAGCTGCTGAGCAGAGGGGCGCTTTTGGGCCGGAGTAGAGCCGGAGATGCTCACGATAGGCAAGCCGCTGTCGATATCCGTGCCGTTGTCGATATCAAACTTATCGACAGCGGCATTGATCCCGTGCTCCGCAGTGAAGATTACTTTGACGCTCAGGCCGGGAACCGCGGCCGCGGCGTCCTTGCGCAAGACATCGATCGTCCTCCTCTCATGAGCATCAATTCCGACCGGATTCGTCAGCACTGCAAGGCGCAAATGGCCACCATGTCTCGCTGCAATCTGTTCGAGCGGCGCAAAGTTCTGCTGCTCCAGAACATCAATGCCGGTCGCAACCTGAGCGACAGCGGGTATGGCACACAACAAGAGAAACAGGCCAATCGAGCGCAGGTTCATTGATAACTTCCCTTCGAGAACGTTAGACGACGGAAGACCTCCCGCTCAGAAGGTCAACCCGAGAGCGCTTCAAAGCTGCGCACCATCCTCTTCGGTGCAGTTCAGTCCCGAGAAACGCGATCTCAGGGAGCCGCTTAATATCATTAGCTTATGCCAAAATCCAATGCACTCGTTGAAAGCTGAGTACCCATGGGCATCGCGTGGCGAGTAGGCACATTGCACTGGGCTGCCGGAATCGGTTATCCAGCATTGGCACGCGAAAAGCAGACCATGGAAATGACAGAGTATGGAAACCATCGAAGCCGCAAGGGGCTTGTAACGGATGTCTCAGGTCCACAGCGTAACGCATGTCCCGGTACACTCAGGCTGAAGCCCCTTTCTACTTGAACCTTGTTTCCGCGGCCTAAAGGCCGCTGCTACTCCGAAGAGCAAGAACAACGACCGCCCCTGATCTCCGCACAATCTGTGGAGATCAGGGGCGGCCTGTGGCCAAACATCGGCATTTGTGTCGCGCTAACCTGCTTTGAAC
>NZ_LMUH01000022.1:3724-99486 GCF_009766105.1 Granulicella sp. S156
GGCATCCAGCAGCAGCTTCTTGGAGAACTCGACCGAGCCCATAGTCCGGTACTGTTCCGGGATACGCGCCCAGGCAAACATCGTTGCCTTAGGCAGATCAACGGCCCAGCCTAGCTTGTTCAGTCCTGGTACCAGCACATCTCGACGTGCCTTGTAGATATCGCGGATCTCCGCCACACAGTCTTGTGGGCCTTCGAGCGCGGCAATCGACGCTACCTGGATTGGAGTAAAGGTCCCGTAGTCGAAGTAACTCTTGATCCGCCCCAGCGCTGCCACCAGTTTGGGGTTGCCGACCATAAAGCCGACACGCCATCCGGGCATGTTGTAACTCTTCGAGAGCGTAAAGAACTCGACCGCAATGTCCTTGGCTCCAGGGACCTGCATGATGCTCGGCGCCTTATAGCCGTCGAATGTCAGGTCCGCATAGGCCAGATCGTGCACCAGGTAGATGCCCAACTCCTTGCATAGGGGCACAAGCCGTTCGAAAAATGAGAGGTCCACGCAAGCCGCGGTGGGGTTTGCGGGAAAATTCAGGATGAGCAACTTCGGCCGCGGCTCCATGCGCGGCAGCTCATATTCCAGTTTTTCCAATAGAGCGGCCTGATCGACTCCATCCAACGCAATGCTCTGGATCTTCGATCCTGCAATGACCGGTCCGAAGATGTGAATGGGATAACTCGGATTCGGCACCGCGACCGTATCTTCGTCGTCAAGCAGGGCCAGGCAGAGATGCGCTATGCCCTCCTTCGATCCGATCGTGACGATCGCTTCCGTCTCCGGATTGAGGTCGACATCATAGCGCCGCTTGTACCAGTCGCAGATCGCCTTTCGCAGCCTTGGTATTCCCCTTGAAAGGGAGTAACGATGCGTCCTCGTTCGTTGCGCCGCTTCGATGAGCTTGTCGACGATGAACGCCGGTGTCGCTCCATCGGGATTCCCCATCCCGAAATCGATAATGTCTTCGCCCCGTTTGCGTGCTGCAGCCTTAAGCTCACTCGTAATGTTGAATACATATGCCGGCAGACGTGTCAGCCGTCTAAACTCTTCCATCTCGCTCCCCGCTTTTTATTAACTATATCCAGAACACCGGAGGAATGGGCTTGCTGTTTCTTTCCTGGTGCTTAGCTGTTACCTACCAGCCTCCGCCAATAGCCTCTGCGCTCTGGACATAGCATCCAACCGGCGCTGCTTCTCGGCCTTCATATCCATCCCAGCAGGACGCCAGGAACTGGTCGACTGATGCTTCACAAACTCCTCCAGGCGCGAGGCGTAGGTCGAGTCGATTGCCGTTATGGCGGCCTGTGCTTTAGGCAACAACTGACGAAGGTTGGCCATCTCTTCCTGGGCTGTCTCTGGGTGATAGCTCAGGCGATCGCCAGTCTGCATGGCCTCAACGAGGGCATCCGGCGGATCAGAGAGCGGCCAGGTCTGCTGAATGGCGTCATAAGCGCCGCGCAGCCGTGTCATCTTCCCGGCAAAGCCGTCCAGTTCACCACGCCGCGCAGTCATTCCCGCCGTCCTGCGCACCTCGACCGCCACTCTGCCCCTCACGCTTTCACTGGGCACGGGAATCGTCGTAGTCAGCGTATTGCCTTCAAAGGACCAGCCCCCTTTGCCTGTGCTGCTGGCGTGCTTAACCGCAACGCCATTGACTGTGACGGAAGCCGGCGGCCAGTCGGCGGGCAGGCGCAACTCGAAGCCGCGAGCCTTCGGCATTCCTGGATAGCCGCCCTCAACGGGACCGATCTCAACGCGCAGGGTGTCGCCAGTTTGCGCAGCCTTGATGGGCGTGCGCGCAAAGACGCCGTGCTGGTACTCGACCGAGACGCCGGAGTCCTCATAGACGGAGTAGCTGGAAACGGTCCCCGGCGCCAGCGGCCAGACGTTCACGATGAGTGGATCGACGGGTTTTTCTCCGGTGTAGCGCATGGGGGGCTGCATCGGAACGATGGCTCCGGCGCGCAGGTAGACGGGCGTTTGCTCGATGGAGAAGTTACGATCCATGCTGACGGGACCGGTGAAGTGCTTGCCGGTGGGCCACTCGATCCACTCGCCCTCTGGCAACCACACCTTTTCCGTAGCCAGGCCGCTGGTCTTGTCCGCTGGCGTCGTCACCGGCGCGGCCAGCATCTCGTCGCCAAAGAGATACTCACCCTTACTCTCATACGAGGCTGCGTCTTGAGGCCAGTCGTAGTAGAGCGGGCGGAAGAAGGCTACGCCGGTGTCATACGTGCGTCGCGCCTCGGTGTAGAGGTACGGCTCAAGGGCGTAGCGCAACTGAAAGGCAGAGCGCAGGACAGACGAATAGGGCTCTGGATAGGCCCAGACGCGGCGCTCGCTGCCGGGATTTTTGGTGGTGTGGGTGCGCAGAATAGGGCTGAAGGCTCCGAACTGCACCCAACGGGTGTAGAGCTCGGGCTCAACGGCGCCAGGCTGGTGGCCGCCGATGTCGTGGCTCCAATAGGCGTACCCGACGTTGGCCGCCGTTGCTGTAAACCAGGGCTGGAAGGCCAGCGAATCCCACACGGAGATCGTGTCGCCTGAGAACCCGATCTGGTAGCGATGATTCCCCAGGCCGCCCCAGCGGTGGAAGAGCAATGGCCGCGCGCCTTCGCGCTGCTGGTCGGTAAAGTGGAGGTAGTTGAGCCACCAGGTGTTGTTCACACCGGGTAGTTTGGTGTCGTGGTCCTGCTGCCAGTCCAGCCACCAGAAGTTGATGCCCTCTTTCTCGAGCGGATGAAGGACCAGGTTGAAGTAATTGCTCACCCAGAACTTGTTGGTGGGGTCGAAGGGTACGTACTTCTTCGTCGCCGGATCGATACCCATGGCATGCGCCATGGCGGGATACGCCTGCTCCCACGGTTCGATACCCGAAGCCGGATGCAGATTGAGCGTGGTCTTGAGACCTTCTTCATGCAGATTCTTGAGAAACGGCTCCGGATCGGGAAAGAGCGTTTTGTTCCAGGTGTAGCCGGTCCAGCCAAGGTCGTAACCTGCCTGATCCTTTTCGCCAAGGGCTCTGAGTTGCGGCTTGCCGATGTGCCACCCCATGTCGATCACCAGCACATCGAGCGGCACATCGTTCTCGTGAAAACCTTTTACGAGCTCATCGAGCTCCTGGTCGGTGTAGTCCCAATAGCGTGACCACCAGGCGCCAAAGGCAAAGCGCGGCGGCAGTGGAATACGGCCTGCCACGCGCACATAGTCGCCAAGCGCCTTGCGGTAGTCGTGACCATAGCCGAAGAAGTACAAGTCCTGCCGCTCGCCGGCGGGACGCTCCATCACCCAGGGCCAGGGACTCTTCTCCCCTTCTTTGAAGCTGAAGTCTGTGGAGTCGAAGAGAGGACGTGTCGAGTCGTCGACCAGCGCCCATCCGGAGCGGGAGACCAGGCCCGGCTCGATCGGCTCCGGGGTCTTCGCGCCAACGGCTCCATCGAGCGTGCGCGTGGTTCCCTGCAGGTTCTCCGGATCGGCAAGACCCGGATGCCAGACCACATCCTTGCCGTCCACCGTGAGCTTTATGGTGAGGTTGTTGGCTGAAAACCGGTTGTCGGCACCCGGCGTCGATACCGAAGTGTAGGTAAGTGTCAGCGCACTTGTCCTGATGGTGAGACGCTGGCCGGCGTCCGTCTTCTCCAACTGATATTCAAATTTCGGAGCCGGCAACCGCCGGTTCAGAAACACAAACGAAGCGTGGTCTTCGAACTTCCCATCCGCTGCCCACTCCATGCGTATCAATTCAGGAGTCAGTACAGTAAACCTCGCATTGGTCAGCGTAATCACGGCCTTGGGGTCGGCCACCGGATTGACCGCCTCCCCAAGGACCTTCGGCGGCATCGCCGAAGCTGCCACGACCGGCGGTTCTGCGACTCTTTCAGCTCCGGGCACAGCCGTCTGCGCCGCCAACCCGACACTTACTCCGATTGCAAGACAGCTTGCTGCGATGCGATGCAAAACAATGCGCACACGATTCTCCTGTTTCTACTTTACCGAGAGGAGCATCCATCTAACCCCACTGACCTCAGCACTGCCTATTTGGATTGGCCGGATGGATACTGACAATCACATCCGTTATAGAACGAAGATGGCCCAGGCAAGAAACTGACCGGGCTAGTGGAGACTGTATCTGAAAATCGAGCAGGGAGAATCGTAGGTGCAGTAGTTTAGAGCGACTCGTCGTCGAAGGTAGGTACAACCGACCGGTGCCGGCTACCGCGTCGGAGCCAATACACCGCTAGTCCAATCAGAATCCAGAGGAAGCCAAGGATCTGCTCGTCAAGGTAATCGCATTTGGCAATGAAAGCGCCATGCACCGTTTCCACAATGCGAAAGCCGAACCGCAACAGACGTATTGCCTCTGTTTCGGTCCGGCCTCAAATGTACTGCCCACCCTTTGTCTCAACGAGATGATCAGGGTAATGCAGCGATTCTCAGCAGTGGTCAGCGGATCTGATCATCCTGCCAACCATGCTGTCTACGGTATTGAAACTCGATCTATGCACCACTGCTCTTCAGTTTGCGCAATGCAGTGATCAAGGCATCCACGTCTTCATCATTGTTATAGAGCGCCAGCGAAGGACGCACAGAGGTTTCGACTCCAAACCGACGTAGAGCAGGCTGTGCGCAATGGTGACCGGAACGCACAGCGATCCCTTCGCGGTTAAGCGCTGCCCCAACCTCTTCGGTGCGAAAACCATCCAGAACAAACGAGAGAACGCTGGCCTTCTCCTTAGCCGTTCCAATCAAACGCAAACCAGGAATCGTTAGCAACCCCTTCGTCGCATAGATCAAAAGGTCATGTTCATAGCGAGCGATATTCTCCATGCCAAGTTGTTCCACATAGTCGATGGCGGCACCAAGTCCAACCGCATCGGCGATGTTTCCCGTTCCTGCCTCGAAACGTGCCGGTGGCGCATGATAGATCGTCTTCTCGAAAGTAACGTCAACGATCATATTTCCGCCGCCCTGCCAGGGAGGTGTGTCTGCCAGCGCGTCGGGTTTGCCGTAGAGCACGCCAATACCCGTAGGCCCAAATACCTTATGGCCGGAGAACACGTAGAAGTCGCAATCGAGCGCCTGTACGTCCGTGCGCAAGTGCGACACCGCCTGCGCTCCATCCACCAGGACGCGTGCTCCATAGCGATGGGCCATCTGGACCATCTGGCGGACGGGCGTGATTGTGCCCAGGGCATTTGAGACCTGTGTCACCGACACGAGACGTGTCTTCGGACCGAGTAGCTTCTCAAACTCATCGAGCAGAATCTGTCCGTCGTCATCCACGGGAGCCACACGCAGACGCGCGCCTGTCTCCGCAGCGAGCATCTGCCAGGGAACGATGTTCGCGTGGTGTTCGATCCAGCTGATGACGATCTCGTCATCCTTCGCAATGTGCCGCCGTCCCCAGCTCTGCGCCACCAGATTGATTGCCTCAGTTGCACCGCGGACAAAGACAACCTCTTTCACGGAAGAGGCATTGATAAAGCGCGCTACCTTTTCGCGAGCATCCTCATAAGCATCGGTGGCCCGGGCCGCAAGCTCATGCGCCGCACGATGAATATTTGAATTCTCATGCTCATAGAAATATGAGATGCGATCAATCACGCTCTGCGGCTTCTGCGTCGTCGCTGCATTATCCAGCCAGATGAGGGGCTTGCCATGCACCCGCTCCTGCAGAATCGGAAAATCCCGCCGCACCGCCCCCACATCGAACTGCTTGCGAGGGAGTTGCAGGTCCGGCAGTAGCGAAGGAGAGATGCTCGCAGCACTTACTGGAGCAGCTGTGGCCGTCGTCGGCTTTGAAAGCGCACCGGCGTCCTCCAGGAAGTACAAGGAAGAGACCGAATTCAAAGCCGCCATCACGTCGTCCTCAGTCGGAAACGTAGCCAAAGGCGCAGTGGCAGGGAGCACAGATTCGAACAGAGGAAATGGGGATTCGAACGAAGGCAGTGACTGCGCGAACGGAGATGAAGAATCACCCGTCGGAAGACTCTGTGCCCTATCCCTCGGCAACCCCTGATCAAAATACGGCCCGGAAGTCGCAGGAGCTGGAGCCGCTGCAACCTCAGGCTGATACGACGAAGCGCCGCCCCCTGAGAGTCGCTGCAAGTCAGCTTCGCTGGGAAGCTTGTCTGCCGACGGAACAGCAAGTATCGAAGACGGGGTAGCGCCGAATTGCGGAGCCATACTCGGCACCGTCACGGCAGATTGCGCGCCGCCAAACTGCCCCGCCTGCCCAGGAAGCGCACGAAAGAATTCGTTTGCCATCTGGGCTAAGGCGGTAACGTCCGGCAGGCCCGCCGATGCGGGAGGCAGTGCACCACCCGCATCCTCAGTCATGAGCGGCGAAAAGATTCCGGCTTTGTCCTGATCACTTGTACTCATGATAATGGCCGACCTCAACGTTCTCGAGCACGCCTAAGGCGTCCTCGGTGAGCACCGCCGCCGAGCAATAGAGCGAGACAAGATACGAGGCGATGGAGTTGCGATCAATTCCCATGAAACGCACCGAGAGACCAGGAGTCTGTTCACCCGGCAGCCCAGGCTGGAACAATCCAACCACGCCCTGCTTCTTCTCGCCCGTGCGCAGCAAAAGGATATTCGTCTTGCCTGCGGCATCCACGGCCAGCTTGTCCGAGGGCACCAGCGGCAGGCCGCGCCACGTAAGGAACGGTGAACCGAAAATCGTTGTCGTTGGTGGAGGAACTCCGCGGCGGGTGCACTCACGTCCGAAGGCCGCAATGGCATTAGGGTGAGCCAGGAAGAATGCCGGTTCTTTCCATACCTTTGCGATCAATTCATCCAGATCGTCAGGGGTGGGAGCTCCCTTGCGCGTCTTCACCTTAAAGGCCTGATCCACATTCTTCAGCAGGCCATACTCCGCGTTATTGATAAGCTCGCTCTCCTGCCGTTCCTTTACCTTCTCCACTGTCAGCCGCAACTGCTCACGGATCTGGTCGTGGGGATGGCTGTAGAGGTCAGAGACGCGCGTATGCACATCCACCACGGTTGAGATCGAACTCAGTGTGTACTCACGAGGCTTCTCAATATAGTCGACAAAAGTCTCCGGCAGCTTCCGTTCATCGCGGTTCCCACAAGCGACTTCGATATCAGTGTCGTTTTTAACCTTGTTGACGCGATAGGTTCCCGACTCCACCGGAACCCATGAGAGTAGCTGTACAAGCCAGCGCGGTGTAATGGCACTGAGTTGAGGAGCTGTTTTTGTAGTGTTCGCTAGTTGGCGTGCTGCTACGTCGCCAACTGCACGACGATTCTCATTTGTGGCCACGGGAGTTGCTCCTTTTTGGATACTGCGTGAGATGTTTTACCTCTGCTGGCGATCGGCTCCATGAGAGAGCGCGTCCTAGCAGCTTTATCAATTGCGATGATAGTCAGGGCTCGCCGTGGAGTGAATGATGAATCTGTTGTATTTTGGGAGAAATCAACCACAAAGACCTGTGATCTTAGGCCTTGACCTAAGAATATGAAGGCGATCGAAAGATTCGGCTCTAAGGGCCTAAATGACTCAGGATTGGCCATCAACGTAGCCCATCGACAGCAGATCGTAGACCAAGTCCGAGCTGGCACCCGACCAGAGAGTATTTGGAACGTGGCTCTGCGTGATCCTGCTCGATTTGAGAATAAACGTTGGAGGATCTGAGCAATCGTCCAGAAAGGCAGCAAAGGTGGCGAGTAGCTGCTGCACAATCGCCGTATCTCCATAGTCTGCCGTCGAAGCGTCATGCGACATCTCCGCGACCTGGGCGTAAAAAAGCCTCTGTGCTCTCGGGGAGAGAGCACAAGGGCTTGATCTATCGGCGACTTGGCAGAGAGACTGCGCCCATAATAGCTTGCGTGGGCTCTCCGGCGTATTCGCTGAAGTGCGTCTCACCGATGTGCGCAATATAGCCGTCGGGGCGAATCAGAATGCGTTGTCCTTCGATCGTGACAACCTCGGTTGCGCGGGATCCGCGCATGTGTTCGAAGAGCCTGCTACCGTCGTCGAGCCGGAGATCCGGCATGCGATCTCCGGGCAGCAAATTTCCCAGTGCATTGCCCGACGACAGAGAGCTGGATCGATAATGCAAGGCGAGTTGATTGGTCGCATCGCCGCGCTTGATTGACCGTGTCTGGTGCAGACGCTTGCTCAAACCCAATACAGCGGCGGCAATGGGCAGACGCTCGGATTCGTAGCTGTCGAGCAATGAATCAGGTCCGCCGCGCAGGACGTGTGCCAGCTTCCAGCCCAGATTGTAGGCATCCTGCACGCCAGTGTTGAGACCCTGTCCCCCGGCCGGTGGATGCACGTGTGCGGCGTCTCCTGCCAGGAACACGCGGCCAACGCGATAGCGATTTACCATGCGGACTGCGGGCTGATAGATCGACTTCCAGACAATGCGGTCGATGCGATGCCCGGTGGCCTTAAGTACTACGCCCTCGATATCTGCTCCTGCCAGTTCCCCTTTCGCGGTCAGTTGAAAAAGCGGTGTGTTCGGCAACGGGCAAAGCCCAATCACGCCACCTTTGACGAATGGCCAAAGATGCCAGTCGCGGCGATCAAGTCCAGCGATCTCGACGTCTGCGACGATCATGGGCTTTTCGTCGATCGCTTCGCCCTCCAGCTTGAGTCCAAGCGTTCTTCGCACTGTGCTGTGGCCGCCATCACATCCGATCAGGTAGTCCACTCTCACCGTTTCCCCGTTCGATAACGTAGCGTCAACGCCATCCTGATTCTGGTGGGCGTTGGTGATCGTCCGATTGAACTCAACTCGGCCACCGAGAGCCTGTAAACGCTCGCGCAAGATTGCCTCGGTGCGCGATTGCGGCACCATCCAGAGGTTTGGATAAGGGGTGCTCTCAGTCGGCGGTTTGGAGGAGCCTAGCGAGCCTACGCGCATCGAAAGAGGGCCCAGGTGAATGCGTAGCTTTGGATAGCACCCACCGGCGGCGAGGATCGGCTCGATGATCCCGAGGTCATCGAAGATTTCGAGCGTTCGCGGTTGGAGGCCTTTGCCGCGCGAACCAGTGAAGGGTGTTTCCGCAGCCTCAATCAAGCGGCAGGGTATTCCCCGGCGTAAAAGGTCAAGCGCAAGCGTCAACCCGGTTGGTCCAGCTCCGACGATCAATACGTTTTTTGGGGGCATCATATTAGTTTCGTACATTGTACGAAAAGATATAATGGTACGGTGTACGAATGTCAAGAACAAAAGTACAACTAAGTCGCGAATCGATCGCCGCCGCCGCACTCGCCATCGCCGATACGGAAGGATTTGAAGCGGTTTCGATGCGTCGTGTGGCGCAGGAACTCAATGTCGGAACAATGAGTCTTTACTATTACGTTAAGACCAAAGACGATCTGATCGCGGTGATGGATGACGCGCTGATGAGCGTAGCGCTTCTAGAGTCGGTGCCCAAGAATTGGAAACGTGCGATCACGGAGATTGCCACTCGGACTCACTCGATGTTCCTCCGTCACCCCTGGGCGCTCGTCTCGATGCAGTCGGCTCCTCCCGGAGTCAATGCGATGCGCCATATGGAGCAGTGCCTGGAGGCACTCGCAAAGACTTCGATGACAGCGAAACAGAAGCTCACACTGCTCGCCATGGTCGACGACTTCGTCTTTGGTCATGCGCTCCGCGAAGCAGCCAGAGAAAAAGAGGTTGACTGGGAGTTCGCAACAGTACAGATAGCTACAGGTAACTTCCCCCGGATTGCGGAAGTCTTCAAAAGCGGCCGGGTTGAGATCGGAAAAGATCGCTTCCAAATGGGACTGCGTCTCCTCCTTGAGGAATACGATCCGCAACAGCCTCACCTTTTACCGAAATCCAGGCGTCGTGGGAGCCCCGAGGGTAGTAAGTGATCCCCGAAGATGTCTCGTTGGTTGGCCAGAACGGGTATCGCGACCCTGCATAATCCCCAATGCACTTGTCCAAAGAAACTCAATGAGTGCATTGGCCTGTCAGCAAACAATCTAAACGACTTGGAGAGCTGTCGTTAAACACAAGACGACTTGCACTAAGACTTATTGGGACCAAATGAGTTGGCCGATCCGCCGCCGGACAGCGAGCGAAGATGCAACATCACTGCAATCGCAGAATGGTTAACTTCAAGCGCCGAGACTGCCGAGCCTGTTTGCTGCTCTCCGTAGTCTTGGGGTTTCGATTCCAAGTTCCGCTGCCTGCTGCAGAACGCTAATAACGGTCCTGCTAGTCTCCTCTTTGTGATCTCCCCTCCCCACTACAGCCTGGAAAGGTTTGCTGAAAGAGAATGCGGCCACCATACCTGCGGCGAATAGATACGGTGGCATACGGAGGGGAGTCAGCTCCATGAAGTTTTGCCGTAGGTTAATCCCGCGTGCCCGAAGAACGGGAAGCATCTCTCGCAGGGTCAACGCTGCCTCTCTCGCTTGGCTGAATGAGCCCATCACCGATTCCATGGAGTCAGCGTAAATAGCCTGTGACATCAGGCCGGCGTTCGTCGCAAAATGAATCCACAGCCAGTCCCTGAAGTTAGTCTTCTCTGCAATTTTGAATCCACAATCGCGAAAAAGCTTCCGTGCCACTACCTCGCTCCTGGTCAGCGATGCAGAAAATGTTCCGAAGTTGACCGAAGCAAAGATCGCGCCGCGCAGCACATTCGCATGGAAGGCGCCCCCTGCGAGCGGAAAGCCCCAGGCCACTTGATCTTTGGGTAGTCCTCGTGTTGCCTCTTCAGGGTCACGCCAGAAATTGCTGAAGATGAGGATCGTGGCGTGCCCCGCGCGTGACTCGAGGAGCTTCGCCACCTCAGCAAACATCCACTCCTGAACACTGACCAAAATCAAATCGTAGGAGTGATCCGCGGGCAACTCCTCCACCATGCGAATCGGCCAATCTTCGTCGACGTGCTTCCTTTGCGCTCCACGGCGCATGTCAAAGATATCCAAATGTACATGAGAGCCATATTCTGCCGACCTTCCCGGACGGACGTAGAACGTGACATTGTGACCGGCCTTCTCAAAGGTCCAGCCGTAAAGTGTCGTAATAACGCCTCTTCCGAAAAGAAGGATATTCATAGATTCTCCGCAACTATCTTCACACATCGGGGAAAGGGCGCACCAGATCTACTCATTCTAACTAAGCCCTCTTATCTCCTGAGAAACACGCCTGCCTTAAGGAATAATTAGGAATTGATGCTAAATCGCCAATGAGCGAACCGAATGTGCTTCGGATGGAAGGCGTTAGTCAGACGGATGCCTGGGGGCCGTTGTGAGATGGACGGCCACCGCGATTAGCAGCATGACTGGGATGACCAGGATGCTTCCTTCTGGACCGACAGAACCTCCACTCAGCAATTCACTTCCACTCATATGCGACTTGAGGAGATATCCATGTATTCGATTGCCACTGTCTGCGACTCCGTATAGATAGGATTGTGCCCAGTCCCAGGATGCGTGTAAACCGAAGGCGGCGGCCAAGGATTTAGTCCGCCAAACGATAAAGCTGAACATCAGGCCCGTAAAGAAAAGAGCAAAGATGCCAAACCAATTCTCACCACTACCACTCAAATGGACAGCTGCGAAGAGTATGGATAGGCATACTGCAGCCGGCCAGGCATTCATGCCACGGCTCAGAGTAACGAACAGGTAACCACGAAAAGTGCACTCCTCGCTGAAGGCAACCGCAGAAAATAAGAACCCCCAAAGGATCGCGTAAAGAAGTGCTGAGCTACCGTGAGTATGCATTCCATCGAAATGCCAGCAGCCAAGGCTCCACAGGCTCAAAATCATGAGCGATACCGCAGCCAGACCAATTAGCCAGCCTCGCACACACCAGGCAAGGAAACGCGGTCCTATTAATCCATAGGCGAAAATGTTGCGACGCTCCACTTTCGACATCACCCACGTTGCACCGAGTGTGGCGATGAGTTGCAAAGCTTTACCGACCGAAGCAACATGAAAGGGAACTTCGTGCCCCTTATCAACGTGCAGGAAGGTGACGCGAAGGTAGTCCGATTGCCGCATAGAGCGCTATCCAACACACAACGAACAAAAGGGCGCCAGCCAGCTCTTATGTGGTTCGCACCAACAAAAATCCACTTTATCGATTTGATCTTGGACATAATAGTTTCCTTGACGTCGTTGTGGGCTCCGATAGGGGATAGGCGAGCGGGTAAGTCCCGCGTCAATGGCTTTGGAAGCGTTGTTGCTTGGACATTCGTAGAATGCTACGAAACGTTCAATGAGGCCGGGGTTCGAACTTCTCCGCCGTAACTTCTACGGCAGTGTCGTCAACGTTCCATCCTGAAACGACGAGTGAACCGATTGCAGCCTGTTCATGAGGCCAGGTGTGGACCGTCAATATGCGAGTCTCATTCGGCATCAACGTTACATAATTGTCGGACCAGAACACCGGATCAATGGCGTCCCCGTTTTTGTCTAGAGCTCTTACGGAAAGTTGAAATGCAAGCGTATCGGAAGGATTGCTAAGCTGGACGGTAACTGCGCCTGCCAGGGTCGAAGGGAGAAGCTTTGCCACAATTCTTACGCGTGGCATGTTTCGCAAATCAGTCATGAGTTCGGGATGGAGCGCCGGAGTCTTCATATAGTCCGTCTTGCTCCAATCGAATTCGGTCAGTTTCGTCGGAACCCAATAGAAGTTTCGGCTCAATACTGCTCCAGCGTTATCGCGCAGTTCCAGTTGCACAAACAACACTCGTGAATTGCCGGAGAACAGAGAATCGGGAATTGAGATCACCTTTGTGGAAGAGTCGGCTGTCACGCCGAAATCAGCACTTTGTTCAAAGATCTGTTTCGACCGAATGTCATATACGTGTACGGAGGCGTGCATCGTCTCTGTTGGCTCATATCGACTGTTCACCACAAAGATTCCGTGATCGTCATAGGAATATTGGATGTGGATCATTTCGCAGGCCTTCTTTGCTCCGAAGTAGCCGCCGGCTGCATCAAGATAGTAGTCGTACAGATGCCAAATCATCGATGGCCAAGCGTTGTTAATCATCCACTGCACAACACCAGTGGAGGTATATTTGTTCCTGCCGTAAGCCTCGAACATCGCACGTTCGCCATCGTATGCCATGACTTGTGACATCTGCTCATACTCGTGGAGTGACGTTGGAACACCATAGGTCGCCTTCATCGCGGCATTGAAGACATCGAGATTGTCGAATCCGCCTCCACCATCGTGGAAGCTCCATACGTCATTGGGCGGCCACAATTGATCGTGGGGTATAAATTTTTCAAGGCTGTAAATGCTCGGAATCGCGGCTCCGGGGCCAGTCTCTGTGTTGAACCCGTATGCCCCGCCATACTGGTCGTGATCTGTAAGCCAATAGGAAGGAGCTACAAAATCGTACGGTCCTGACATCTTGACGCCACTGTCACCACTCACATCCGAGCGAATCTTGGTTGCATTCGAAAGGATCGAATTAGGCCAACGAGTCTGGTGCTCGATGTCGAGATAGGCTTGCTCGACTTTAGGGGGAGGAGGATTGTCGCTTCCGTTCAACCACGCAAACAGGCTCGAATGGATACGGAGACGAAGCATTTGGGACCGCAACGAAGCAATCGCCACATCAAAGTTCTCCGGTGTCCACTTATCCCAATGTTCCCACTGGTCGCAGCAGGACCATCCTGCCATCACGAGAATTCCCTGTTCGTCGGCAAGACGATAGAACTCATCAGTTTCCAACTTGCCTTCCAAGCGAATTGCATTGAGATGCATGTCACGGATGAGAGCAAATTCTTTCTGCAAGCGTTCAGAGTCAACGCGAAGCATCATATCCTGTGACCAGCCGCCGCCGCGGATGAGAATCGGTTTTCCATTCACCCGAAAGAGCCTATATCCCTTTCCAGTTAACTCAGAGGTCATCTCTCGAATTCCAAATTGTGCATCCTGCTCGTCTGAAAGCCCTGCAGCGTCTGAATAGCGCAAGGTGAGGTTCTGTAACTGTGGCTTTCCCATCTGGTAGGGCCACCAGATGGACGGATGTTGGACGATCAATTGCGAGTACCGCTTCGGAGCGAATACGACGGTCTTCTCTTCACCGGGAGCGAGATCAATTGTCTGCTGCAGATTGAAACCGAGAAGAGACACAGATGCGATACCATGCGTCGGAATCATGGATGCGTTGTGGAATTCACCGGCCACGGTTAACTCAGCAGTGTTCAACGATGCGTCGATAAAATGGGTACTGACCAACGGCGAACGCACGGAGACCGGGCCAGTTGTCTTCAAATAGACTGCGCCTGTAATTCCCATATCCTTATCGGGAGGAGCCGGACTCCAATCGACCCAGTTCACTCCCAGGTCGGTAGGGCTTGGCGCGAACGTCTCCACCGCAATTACGTTGGGTTTTCCGGAAAGGAGAACCTTTGTCGCGTCAAAGTCATACCTCCGATATGCGCCTGCAACTTTCGACGAGTTCGCCAGCAGCTTTCCATTGATCCAAATATTGGCCCTGTAGTTTATTCCATCGAAGTGGAGCCACACTACGCGTCCGGGAGCTATTTTCTCCATGTCAAATCGCTTCCGATACCACCAGGCGCATTGATATTGACTCTCCTTTGCCATGGGAAGATTGGCAAAGTTCGCGCCGATCGGATAGTCGGTACCGGGGATGGCTCGCAAATTCCTCGCAACATAAGGGTCTTTATATTGACCGGCAGCGACCTGGGCTGCAAGCACCGTGGAAGGCACCGAGGTGTCAAGCCATCTTACGGGAGAGAAACTTGTACTCGCAATCGTTGAACCCGATGTGTTGAGGTCACAACCGGAGTGCAATTGCCATCCCTGATCTAAATTCGTATTCCTGGTGTCACCGATCGTTGAAGCGGACGCCAAAGACAGCCCTACGCATGCACTTGCAAATGTTAAACAGATAGAGCGAAGTAACACCTAGTTTCCCCCCCCGATTTCCCACTCCGAAACTAACAGGCGTCTTCGATTTGACTAGGTTCCTAACGGTGCCTAACCCATATTGCAGTATGGGTCTAAAGGATTTTGTACCTCTATGGTGTCACCATTTCAGAGCACTGAATCTATGCCGCCCCAAATGCAGCTGCATGACAAGAGAATTCCCTGTCCAATGGGAGGACTCTGTCTATAACGCAAGTGATTCACACGAACTCTCCAATTGCCCTTCTGGTCCTGTGCTTGAAGCGGTGCCCGAGCGTAAGAGATCCTCACCGAGAATGCACAAGATGCTCTTCGTCCGCCTTTGGGGCCAACGAAGATTTGTCACGATAAAATACAACGGTTAGGTTCTGTTCGAAACGTTACAAATCCTGGTTCTACCAGTTACAGTTCGTCCAACCTTGGCAATCACCGAGGAATTCATTCGAAGGATGAACCTATGAACCAGTTTCGTGTTCTCTGTATCACCTGGGCAACCCTAATGTTGGCTACCCCCGCGTTCATTCACGCAGCATCCAGTCCAGACCCTGGACTTGGGCAATCGATTGCAGGTTCTTCTCAACCCTCCGATAAACATTCCATTCATTTGAGGCCAACTCTTCTCGACGCAGATGGTAAACCTCTATCGGGAGTCCACGAAATTACCTTCAACATTCGGGCAGGAGCTGACACTTCGGGAGAGCTCCTTTGGAAAGAAACCCTTTCGGTTCAAGCTGACGAGAACGGAAGGTATGTGGTGGATCTCGGCAGCTCGAGTCCTGATTTTGCCGAACGAGTTCTCGAGCACCATTCGCTGGTCTATGTAACGACAAGTAGCTCACCGTCCACACAGGAGACTGCTGCCGTACCAATCACAACCACTCCGCAAGGAGTCTTCCAGAGTTGCAACGTCGACGGCAGTACTGGGGAGGAATCGGTTAGCGCGAATTGCTATGGCTTGCCCGGCGAGACCGCAGAGACTCAGTTGCAAACGATCGCAGCTGCTAACTTCACTGTCGTGCTCAACTATAGTGCCTTCTGGGGATCCCAAGCACAGATCCTGGCTTATGCTGCTGAAGCGAATACGCTGGGGCTGAAGATCATCTGGCCGTTCGGCGACCCGGCGTTCGCGCAATACGTCGGCACAACAACAGGCAAAAATGCGGGGTATCTGATCTCTGACTACAGCGAAGTCGGTCCCGACTGCAATTGCACCACCAACCCGCAGTTCATCACCTACCTGGTCAACCTGGTAAAGGATCTTCCTGCCACATACGGATACCAGACAGGAGACGAACCCAACGATACATCCACGGTTGAAACAGACACTCACAATCTCTACAACCTGATTCACTCTCTTGATACCACTCACCCACAGTTGATTGCCGCCACCTGGACCAATGCCGAGCAGCCGACCCTCTCGAACCTGAAAGCATATCTTGATCCTTTCAGCTTTGCTGACTTACTGGGCGCTGACTACTACCCAGTCGGTACAGGCGCCCCAGCCAGTGACGAAGCCACGGCGGCCGCGGACTTGACTACGATTGCGAACAACTATGGAAAGCCGGACTATGTGGACCTACAAGCATATAGTTGGGAGACCTATGAGCCGTCCGCTTGCGTATCCGCTTCAGTATGCGTCTTTCCCACAAGCAGTCAACTCCAGACAATGCTGACGGATGCGGTCACCGACGCCGATCCCCAATTACTTCTCTGGTATACCTACCCAGATGCAGCGGTTGTCGGCAATTGGACCACCTTCGTAAATGCCGTGAACCCTCAAAAATAATAGGTTGTGAAAAACAAGGTCGCGTCTGGGTTACTAATATCAATCGACGGGATTTTAAGCTGCTACGAGGTAAGGACAACGACTATGACCTCCCAGGCCATAGTCGTTGTTTTTTGTTTATTGATATCGATGTATCACTTCGCACTATAGTGCAGCCTGCTACACCGCCAATTGACTCGATCGTTCAAAATGTGAACTTCGACCCGAACTGAAACTGGCGCGGTGTATTTGCGTCACTCGTGACCTGACCGAAGCCGGCCATATTTTGCGGAGTCGGCGTTGGAAACCAAAATACATTCGGATATCCAAACTGAACCGAATTGGTGAAGTTGTATGAAGAGACCTCGAAGCGAAGATTTCTCTCATGTCCCAGGCGAAAGTTTTTGTAGAGAGAAAGATCCAAATCGTGCGCACCATCTGTGCGGACATGAGAAAGAAAGGCGGGCGCTGAGCCGGGGAGAAGTTGACTGGCAGGCGTCGAAAAGCAAGTGTAGTTGAACCACTGAGCAGGTGTGTGCATCGCACCATTGCCAGGATCGCAATTCTGATTGACCCGTTGCAGGAAGTAGGGATCACCCGTGCCGTTCGGGGCCGCGACTGGAACGCCAGTGCTCAGATAGGCGATTGTATTGATCGTCCAGCCCCCGAATGCCTGATTCGCAATTCCGTTCAAGTTCAGCGCGCGGCCCTTACCGATTGGCAAGTCATACGATATTTGCCAGTTGAATTGAAACTTTACATCCTGCGGAGCCAGGGAATGTTCAATGTTAAGATTTTTCCAATCTTGTGGAAGACCAACGTGATAGCCAATAAAATTGAGCGGCGGCGTGAAATCATCTGTCAGCAATTTCCCCCAGGTGAAACTCGCCAACGTTGTAAAGTGACTGGTCAGGCGCTTCTCCACCTTGCTTTGTAGTGAGTTGTATTTGGAGCCGCCAGCGGGATAGCCATTGACCAGAACTCCATTGCCCGCGCCATAGTTACCGGTACCAAATTGAGGGTATGACTGCAACGCGACCCAAAGCGGGACGGTAGGCGAGCCATAGTTGGCGTTTGTCGATGGCTGTGTTGCGGCCCACTGATTTGGAACCATGACGCAATCGGGGTTAGGAACGACGCATAAAGAGGCACCATACTGTTGGATGGTGCCCAAGGAGAGCTGATTTTCATCGGCAGAGCTCGTACCCAGCGGCAAGAACAATCCCCTGCTGCCAACATAAGCAGCGCTAAAGATGATCTGGTGGGGGAATTCGTACTCGAATCCAAAGTTGAAGTCATAGGTCGTCAATGTACGTGGCGAATGCGAGACGGTATTCAAGACAGAGCCAAGATACGTGGCGGGTCCCAGCGATGCGCCAGTAGGCTTAGTGATGCCGTTGGGAAAGGGATTGCTCAATGGATTGTTGATTGTCGTATTGCCGTCAGCGTTGTAATTGGTTGCGTCCCATGCCGAGGTTGACGCGAATCCGTCGCTGTCCTGGAAGGCATTGGATACCATCTTTGTGCTGGGTCCATAGTAGATCCCACCTGCGCCGCGTAAGACGAGATGAGGAATAGCCTGCCACACCAAACCAGCATGGGGAGCGAAATTGGTCAGATTTGTGGTGAAAGGGCTGCGGTGGGCGCCATTCGCAAAGACTTCTCCTCCAGTTAGAGATACCCCGCCGGCGGAATACTGCAGGCCTGGATCGAAGTACTCTAAGCGGTTATGGCGTTCCGTTCGGGAACCGAATATTTCCCAGCGAACCCCAAAATCAAGAGTTAGAGAGTGAGTCACATGGTAGTTATCCTGGAAAAAACTCGCATAGTAGGAGTTGGCCTCTGCGGCAAACAGATCCTGGGTGAAGTTCCCAGACTCGCTACCAGGGGCTTCGCCTATGCCGAGCAGAAACGAGGCGAAATCGCTGCCGTCACCGGCAAAGGTCGTAGAACTTGTGCCCGTGGTGTCGAAGCTATAGGATCCTGCCGGCGCAGGCGGTTGGCCTACATTCATGAACTTCTTCTCATATTCCAGCCCAATGCCGATCTCATGCTTCCCTGTCGACTTGGTGTAGGTCGCACTAAAATCGCTATTCTCGCTGGCAAAGATGAAGGTGTTGTAGTTCGTCGTCCCCCCCATGCCGGTGGTGTTAGAAAGGAGAATTGTAGGGACCTGTGGAAAGAGCACCTGGCTTGCAAGCTCCTGGGGGAATCCCAAGGTGCTTATGTTGAATCCATCTTGACTGGTATCGCCCACTTGATCTTCATAGTGGCGGGTGAAGGAATACCGCAACTGAAGAACAGATGTAGGGCTCAGTGTGTAGTCATCAGCCAGCAAGATGTTGCGGCCATTCGTCGTATTTTGGAAGTAATACGGATCCAGATGGCCACTGCCATAGAGATTTGAATTGGAAAAGAAAATCCGATCAAACGAGAATCGCGCAAAGAAACGCTGCTTCTCACTTTGATAGTAGTCTCCCCGAATATCAAATTTTTGAGCATCGTTCGGATCAAGACCAGCGCCGAAGTAGTTATTGATGTGATATGGTCCTGTTCCGGAAAGATTTGGTGCCGGTAGAGGAAATTGAGACAGGAAGTTCTTCGCTACTGGATCGATGTCACCTGCGGGGATCTTATTGCCACTAAATGGCTGCCTGGTTCCGTTTGCGTTATCGGGAACCAGCGGATTGTAGACGGTAAAGTTTCCCGCATCTGCGGAGAAGTCTCCGGAGCGCTCCGCCAGAGTGGGCACCGTAAAATATCCGGCATCATAGGTTCGCTGTTGGGTAGCTTCATAGTCGGCAAAGAAAAACAGCTTTTTGTGCAGGATGGGGCCGCTGATCGCTCCGCCTTCTTGATAACGGTGGAAGGCAGGAGTCTGGTTAGGCATGCCCGCGAGCAACTGATTCTGTTTATTGAAGTAATCGTTTGCTCCCAGAGTATCTGGGCGGATATAGACGAAACCGTCACCATGAAACTGGTTCCCGCCAGATTTGCTGACCAGGCTAATTACGCCCGCCCCTCCGCTCTGGTAGCTTGCAGGAGCGTTCTGGGTCTCTACGCGGTACTCATCGACGCCGTCCTCCGGAACCTGAAGAGCCGGGATGATGGAGGCCGTATTGTTTTCGGCAATACCTATCGGACTGCCATCAAGCATATAGTAGACGCTGCCCTGCAGTGCACCATTGATGGTGTAAGCAGAAACATCCGCGCCCGCCCGCGCAGCGAAGATGCTGGGTGTGTCAGATGCATTGGGTGTGCCGTTGGTGGGAAGGACTCCGGCGCTCAGTTGCACCAACTGGAAAACATCGCGGGTCAATAGTGGGACTCGATCAATGACTTCGGCCGAAATAAGCTGGCCAACCGTAGAGTTATTTGTCTCTGCAAGATCGGTAGCCCCAGACACCGTCACCACCTGATTCACGCTGCCCACCTGGAGCGTGATGTTGATGGAACTTACCTGGTCCACGTTGACAATCACTTTATCCTCAGCGGTGCTCTCAAAACCTGCTGCACTGGCGGTCACCGTATAAATACCCGGGGTTAGCGAAACAAATGAGTACAGGCCGGCGGTGGTGGTGACGGTTGACTGCGCGACACCCGTTGCTCGATTGAGCGCCGTCACCCTGGCTCCCAGGACGATGGCTCCGGCTGGATCGGAGATTAGGCCGTTCAGGCCGCCGCGACCGGCTTGACTGAAGGCAGCGATTCCCCCGCCGAAGACAATGATTGGAAGCAGAAGAAATTGCCAAATCGTTCTAAAGCATGAAGCTCTTGTATTCATGTATCACCCTCCGCTGGAAGCGCCACTTCACTTTTTGTCCGCTTGCTTTACATGAAGTTAGCAGTGGCAAGAATTCTCGCTACGTTCCTAACGGTCCCTAACCCGCAATAAAACAATGATTTAAGGAAGCCGGCAGCGGCACACGCCAAACTAGGGGAAGGATGATCAGGTATATAGTCGCAACATGAGTGCCACTCCCAGCCACAATGCGCGCAGCAGTGGAGTCTCCATGCAGGAGACGAATGTGCGATTCTCGGGAATCTCGGTCGAAGAGATCAGGACCGCCTTGGACGAACTGCTCCAGAGCTCTGCTTTCGCCATGAGTAAACGATGCGGTGACTTCTTAGCTTTTGTGGTTGAGCAGACCCTCCTCGGCCATCAACATGAGCTCAAAGAGAGGACAATTGGAGTCGGAGTCTTCGGTCGTGATCCCGCATATGACACGAGTGAAGATGCAATCGTGCGTATCAAAGCCAGCGAGGTTCGGAAGAGGCTGGGCTTTTACTATGCCGGGCTGGGGAAAAATTCTGCCGTCTGGATCAGTTTGCCGACGGGAGGCTATGTACCCGATTTTGTTCGAGCCAAGAGTCCCCAAACCGGAGGGGAAAGCAATCGACCACTGACGACGGAACTAATTTTACCGTCGATCCAGTTAGACGTGGTCCCAACTCCGGGCCCTCATCATTACAGTTACAAATGGCGCATTGGAAGTGGTTTATTGCTGGCAGCGTTCCTATTGGCTGTTGCGGGACTCTTCTGGCTCAAACACACCAAACCTGCTTCTATCGTTAATCAATTCTGGAATCCTGTTTTTCAGAATCCGGCTCCCGTATTAATCGTAACCACTCCAGTGCCAGCATATATCTCTTATGCATCATCGCAAATACAGATTCCCAGGCGACCGACCGAATATGTATTAACGACTGACCAGTTCGTTGGGCAGGGCGATGTACGCGCTGCCGAGCAGATCTCTACTGTGCTTCAAGGATTGGGGCATGCATCAAAAATGATGACGAGCAGCACCGTCGACTTCCATGAGCTTAGCCGTCACTCGTTAGTGTTGATCGGCTATTCGAGCACCCAATGGGCGGCAATCAGTAAGGAATTTCGTTATTTCATCGATGACAGCCGAGGAGGGATGATCACGGATCGCGGCCAATCGACCGAGTGGTATCCACATCATCTTGCTAAAGATCTGCACACTGACGAGGACTACGCGATCGTGTCAAGAGTGTATGTTCCTGAAGCCAGAGCCATGGTGGTACTAGTGAGCGGGGCAACGCAATATGGAACCGAGAGCGCCGCGGAGCTCGTGACGAACAGTGATTTGTTGAGTGCAGCCCTTCGGCGAGCGCCGCAAGATTGGTCCAAGAAGAATCTTCAGCTTGTGTTGCACTTGAAGGTGATTGGAGATACACCCGAAGCTCCGGAAGTTATTGCTACAGAATTCTGGTAGTCGTCTTGGACCAGCGCCATTCGGCTTGCCGTACTTCTCCAATTTCACTGCAATGGCGGTCTCAAACTCGGCACAAAGATAACATTCGGCGGTCCGTATCGAGGAGCAGCCAAGCGGGAATGATCTGCCCCTTATCCCCGACGTTCTTTCGCCAGAGATTCGCGCAGACACGTCGGAGGTCACTGGGGTTGCACCCCTATCAAACCCGGACCTCTGTTGTCTTTTTGGCTGTTACTTAGGCCCCATTCAATCGTAAGTTCTTTAGATTGAGTGGCGGGACGACGGGGCTCGAACCCGCGACCTCTGCCGTGACAGTGAGCCTGAAACCCGTAAATTATAGAAACGCCGGGCAATGGATGGCTCCAATAAGCCCTAAAAGTAACGCTGAGGAACCGTTATTGTGACCTTATTGTGCCCTCGATTTTCCCTCATGAACGTCCTGAGACCCCTGCCGTCCTGCGGCATTGGTGGCGCCTGTGGACCGTTTCCTCTGCCCCTAATAGCACTGGTCGCGGAGCGAAAGCGATCGCGGCTAGCAGACTATCGGAGGGCATAGCTGCAACAGACTGCCTGCACACTCCCGCAAAACGGTGTTTTGGGAAACCTCAGGACCGAACTTGCCGAAATCCCGACTTTCAAGGAACATGTAGCTGAACCCATTTTCGCTCAGACTGATACCGTCGATAACCTCTTGTGCGAAAGGAACCTCTGATTCGATATAAGCCTGCCCGCCCTGCACTCGCGACGGCTATCTGCATTTACGAGATCGTGGTCGTCCTACTCGCTCTTCTAGGACGTTCCTTCGACCACTGGCTGCGGGTCGCACATCCGTCGCGCTACCATCAGACACCGTTCCCCCAAATCGTAGCGTCAGAATTGAGCTACGCAGTGGCAATTCTTGCCGCAATTTTGCTCTGGCGAATGCGACCAGTAGCCGCTCATCTACTTGCGATTCGGGCTGCCATTACGCTGCTTGTGTATCTCTACATTGTGATACACCATCCATTCAACGTTACTCAGCGCCCCCCGCGACTAATCAGTCCCACAATGGTTCACGGAGCGATATACGTCATCGGTTTAGGAATTGTCGCGCTCAACATGTCCATAGCTTGGTATGCCTATAACATAACCGTACGCCGGATTGACGACATAGCAAGGCCGAGATCTTCCCCCATAACCGTGTGAGGATCGAGTTAGTCGAAGTTGCCTATAACATCGACTTTCGAGGCAGTTCGCGATTTGTCTCGAATTGCTCGCTCTCGATTTTGACAGTACCTTCCCAGAAGCTGATTTGTTGTTACCGATTGATTCTTGTGGTCCGACCGGCACTGTTCAGAAACTTTGCTGGCGCCCAGCTTCTCCGCAGCTTTCAATGGTTCAGCAATGTTTAAGCCAATGCATGAACGCTCGGGTAGCAGGTGAACTCCTCTTGCGAGATGAGCCAGTACGGCATAAGTTTCTGTCCATCGCTGCCGCGCACGCTGAAATGTAACGGAGCATCGGCAGAAGATTCCAGGTGATCGACGAGATGCTCCGGGCTGACGTTGAGATCAACCTTGGAGCTTCCCACTGCGGCAAGAAGAATAGGACCATACTCGACCGAGTAACGATGGTCATCGGCTGTCTGGTCTTCGCCCACATACCGTCGCACGCGAAGCGTCGCAGGAAGCGTGAAGTCGACAACATCCCCGTCACTCCAGCGTCTGTCGAGCGAGAAGTAGCTGCCTGGCTTTCCGGTCCCCGTGACCTTGCCGTTAACCGAAACCGACATGTCATGAGCAGCCCACGAGGGCACCCGGACGCGGAGGTTTGCCTGCACCGGGCTCGCCACTTTGATGAAGGCGCTCACGTGGGTCTCATAGGGGAAGCGCGTCTTCAACTTCAACTCAATAGGCTGGCCTGCCTGTCGCCAGCGAATGGTCGAGGCTTCGAACAGGTTCACATAGAGGCCATCGGGTGCGATCGAGTATATGTGCTCCGGTAGCGAACCGATCAAGCGCGTGCCCTGCCCTTCGCAGCAAGTATTCTCGCGAGTCGATTTCTCCTTGGTTCCTTCGAGGATCGTGTGGTACCGGAGCCCGTGGCCTTGATCCTGGTTGGCCATACCGACGTTATAAATCGACTTTTCGATCTCCGTTGCGTACCGCTCGTTATCTGGGTCGAGTAACTGAAAGCGCTGACTGAGGAAGACCCAGAAGGCGCTGCCGCACAACTCGCCTAGCTTCTGATGAAGGTAGTTGCTGTTTGGCGGGTCCTTCTCGAACTCGATGATGGAGATGCTGCCACCCGCCTGCTGCCAATGTGCGCGGTAGAGTTCCCATGCGCCAAGAACCGCGTCGCGATATCGAGGATCGCCCGTGACCAGGTACATGTCCAGATATGCTTCCAGGTTGGTCAGCAGATAACAGTGCGGCCGGTCGTAAGGGTATTGCCAGATCTGTTCCTTCTCCTGCTTGGCGAGACCCTCCAGCCAACCGTCTTCCTGGTAGTAGCGCTGAATGACCTGTGCATCCGCTGGCTTGCCGACGGGGCAGGCGGACACACGGGTGTTGGCGACCATGCCTTGGCCCCCTTGAATTGCGCCGCGGAGCATGTCTGGCAGGAACGGTTGTTGATTGAACCAGTCGTAGTAACCACGGAGCAGAGGAAGAGCTTTGGGATTGCCGCTGTACGCCGCTTCGAGGAGCCCGTGCGTAAGCCATGCGCGTGTGTACGCGGCGCGTTCGGAGTAGAAGATGGTGTCTTCGGGATAGGCCATGATATAGCCGTTGGCCTGCTTGCACTCATCGATGCCATCTACCACGACATTGAGCCGCCGATGCAGTTCAGGGTGGTCTATCCACCGCACGGTGTTTCCTGCCCCCATCAGGAAGCGGCCAGCATTTGAGCCAGCGAGATCTTCTTCCCAGAAGATTTGCGATCCGGTGGGTTTAAAGCCCTGCACCTTACCGGTGCGCTCGTAGAACTGCCGCAGTAGATCGTCGGTGGTGTACGAGTTGAGCAGGTACTCTATGTTGTTTTGCATGGCGGTCTGGAAGACCCCGCCATTGAGCGTGACGCCGGTGCGGGGTGCCTCCGCCTTATATCTAGCCGGCTTCCAGGTTGCGGCATCCGTGACAGAGTGTGGGTTGTCCATGCGAATACCTTCGCCGTCCTGCCGGGCGGGCCGTGTGAGCTGTGCGGTGAGGGCCGGATTGCCATTGATCGGATCGGCGGTGACCGAGCATCCGACCGCGATGTCATGACCGTTCGAAATCACCGCAATCTTTGCGATCTTAAGACTGTATTCGGGGCTGTCCCTGGGCTCCTTGCCGAGTGGTGTGCTATCGGTACCGTCGGCTCGAACGGAGCGCAGCTTGGTCGCGGTCAGACGCACGTAGCGCGCATGAATGTTGTTCGCGGCGTACTGCGAGATGTTGTCCTTGAGATCAGGAAAGTCGGAGCCAGTGAAGTCGGCGACAGTGAGCGCCTTCGCAAAGTTTGGGTCGTCCGAAGCTTCAAGACGAAATCTTAACGGGAAGGCCTCGCCCCCATAGTATTGGTCGTGCCCGGGGTACATCCGCTCGGATGCTGGGAAGAGTTGGATGGCGGAGATAGCCACGCTCTTCTTCAGGTCTACCTGAACCCAGGTGGTGACGTCAGGCTTCGAGACAACCTTCGAGCGATACGCGCGGTAGCTGGTCGCTGGAGTAGCGGCCATACGAACGCCAATCAGATATGGCCGCATGTCGTTCTGAGTGGCTTGCGCCCAAAGAGCGATTGGCTTTATGGTGCCGACTACCGCAAGGCCCAAAGCATTGATAGTGCCGTTTCTAACGAAGGTGCGTCTTGTTACTGACATTAACTCTCTCCTTACTTCTGGGTGAGGCTGGTGGAGCGATCCTGCCTGGGTGAACATACGTCAACCCGCCGTTAGAACGAATATCTGAGGCCAAACTGCATCGACCGCGGACTGTTTGACTGCGAAGTTGCCACACCGAGCGTCGGAGAGGTGACACCGCCACCTCCGGTACTGAAGAGTGGATGGTTGAAGAGGTTATACGCCTCTGCCCGGAACTGAAGCTGGTGATGTTCAGTGACAGCGAAGTTCTTCAAGACGGATAGGTTCGTGGAGAAGATTCGGGGCTGGGATCCCACCGCACGTGTGGTGCCGTATTGGCCCGCTGCAGGTTGTGCGAAACATGCAGGATTGAAGATGTTGAACCGTGTGCGCTGAAATCCCTGCATGGGATTGCAGGTAAGGTTTGCGTAGACAGCATGGTAAGGGCTTGTGTCCGCGTTGTTATTCGCGGTCACGGATATAGGCTGGCCGGACGCAAAGTACTGCAGACCGGAGAGTTCCCAGCCTCCGATCAGCTCTCGATTGAAGATATTGTTCGAGTTTGCAAATCGCTTGCCTGGTCCGAAGGGCAGGAAGTAAATCGGACTGATGTTGAGATCCTGACCACGATTGAAGCTCGCCGGACCGTAGGTGAGCCGAGGGTTGTAGATCGACTGGATATCGTTGTTGTCACCGTCCACGTTGTCCAACGCTTTCTGCCAGGTGTAGCTGATTAGAACTTGAAGATCCTTGGAGAGACTTCGATCGAGCTTGACACCTAGTGCGTTATAGTTCGCGCTGAAGGCGTTCAGCTGACCGTCAATGGGTCCGGCACTGGGATAAGGCCGGACATCGAGCTTGCCGGAGGTATTCCCAGCGGATAGGGCGTTTGGTTGATTGAGGTCAGCTCGAGCAGATTGGTGCCGGGTGACATTGCCGAGATACTCCACCGTGAGCAATGTGTTGCTTCCGAGAGTCTGCTCGATGTTCAGATTCCATTCCTGGGTCGAGGTGTCCTTGAGGGTTGGAGTGATTGAATAGCCGCCCTGGCCAGGGACCGACGATGGATTGGCCTGAAACAGATTCTGTATATTCTGCGGCGATTGAATGTTCAGGCTATAGCTCTGAGAGACCACGTTCGGCGAGTACAGAAGCATGAACTGGAGATTGTTGTAGAGAATGGGCGCATAGTAAATGCCATAGCCACCACGAATGGCGAGATTGTTGGCTGCCTTATATGAGAAGCCGACTCGGGGGCCCCAGTCGCCATAGTTCGCGTTCCAGCTTCCCGGCCTGTTTGAATTAGTCGGTAAGACGTAGATCGCACCGTGCCCATTTTTATCGGTGGGAGGATTGACGTAGTCGTATCGCAGTCCCATATTCAGCGTAAGGCGTGGAGTGACTCTCCAATCATCTTGAAGGAACCCGGACACGTCGAACTCCCGGAATGCTCCTGCGGAGGTTCCCGTGAGACCGCTTCCGCTGACGGGGAATCCGAGTTCCAGATCGGCTAACGCGTTGCCCTGATCAGACGAGCTGCGTTGTCCGCCGATGTACTGGGATGTTGCTGATCCGTCGAAGCTGTAGTTGCCATTGTTCGTAACGACCCAGTCGCCATCAAACTGAACACGAATGAACTCACCGCCGAAGCTCAATGTGTGGTTACCAGCCTTCCATGTGACCTGATCGGCGAATTGGTAACGGTTTTGGATGGCGCCTTGCGGAGAGTACGGATCACCGAGCGAGGTGTAGTTCGAGACAGAGATCGCTGGCGGCGTCGATTGCTCCAGCAGCGGGTCGAGATTCTTCAGTCCGTAGTAGGTCGCGTAATTCTTCGCGCCGGTTCCTTGCTGCGTACGGAATAGATTGCTCCGGTTATAGCCAATCTTCAGGGCGTTTACGGTGTGGTCATTCACGATATAGGTGTCCGTAATGGAGGCATTGGTGCCCGTGAGAGGAACGCTGATGCCGAAGAATCCCGGAACGATGCTGGTTCCCCCGCCGGAACTGCTGAAGCGAGCTACTGTGCCAAAGATCTGGTTCTTTTCGGAAACGTTCCAATCGACGCGGCCAAGATATTCGTCATAGTTACTAATCGAGGGAAGGTTTACTTGGTAGTTCACATTATTCGCGTTCAGCGGCATGTTCGGGAGCGGGTAGTTTTGTAGCCATAGCTGGGCGAACGGGCTGATAGCCGGCAGCGTATTGTTCTGGAACGGGGTGGATGTACCAGTCGTAGCGTTGTACGTTGAGGGGTCATAGATGACCGGGTCAGCTGAGAAGTCTCCCTGACGCTCGGCCGCTGTGGGGACGCGATTCTGCGATAACCCGGATGAGTGACTCCGCAGGCCCGAGTAGTCGAAGAAACCGAAGATCTTGTTTCGGAAGACCGGCCCCCCCAGGTTGCCGCCGAAGAGGTTGTACCGCAGCGGCGCCTTCGACGTCGCATACCAGTTCTTTGCGTTTGCGGCGTCGTTTTGCAGGAAGTCGTACGCAGTCCCATGGAATTTTTTGGAGCCGCTCTTAGTGATGACGTTGACGATCGCAGGCTGTCTGAAGGTGGCGGGGGCGTTGCTGTAAAGAGTGGATACCTCGTTGACGGCCTCGACGGAGGCGAGGATGTTCGCGGTCTGCGTGAGGAGATTTGTGTTGTCGATTCCGTCCTGTAGAAACTGCGTCTGATTAGGCCCCAGCCCGGCCAGGATGACTGCGTTGCTCGTCTGGCCGAAAAAGCTTTGGTCGCCGGCCGAGTTGGAAGCGTCTACGCCGTTCTGTGAAGCCGGGCCCAAAGTGGCGACGCTTAGAATGCTACGGCCACTGTTTGGAAGCTGCGTCAGTTGCGCACTGTCCACGGATGTGGACAACTCATGGCTGTCCGTTTGGAGAGCTACCGATCCTGATGATCCGGTCACCGTGATCTCTTCCGAAACGTTTCCTACCTTCATGTGAACGTCAAGGTTCAGGCCGCCCAAAGTCAGCGTGGCTGAGACCACCTCTTTATTAAAGCCGGCGGCAGTTGCCGTAATGCGATACGAACCGGCGTTCAACGAGGGGGCCGTATAAAAGCCGCTTGCGTCCGTCGTGACCTCGCGCACTGCTGTGGTGTCTGTGTTCAGAATGCTGACGCTGACGTTCGGAAGTGCGGCTCCCGTGTGGTCAGTCACCGTTCCTGTAATGCTGGCCAAGTTTGTTTGACCAAATACCTGCCTCTGGGGAACCGACACGAGAATGACAAGGAGCAAGATAGGTAAGGCGAAGCCGGCAAGCGCCGCCTTCCTTTGTACTTGCCCCGGTGTGTGTGTTGTTGTATTTTTCCGGGTGAACAGGGATTGCAAGATTCGATTGATCAGTATGAAGCTCATATTTTCCTCCTCAAGAGGACTGCCAACTTCAAACTCGTGAGTTGTAAGTCTCAAGAGTGGTATGGTTTGGCCTGATCGACTGTCAACGGTCAGCGGGTGCAGTGTAGGTGCGGTGCAGGTGCGGTGCGAGACGGGTCACAATGGCGGAAGGTCCTAAACCGCATGCCTTCAACAACTGGCGTAGGAGGTGGCGAGATCACGTGCTGTGGGCGCGACAGTATTGGGTTGACTGCAATTGGAGAGCATGGACCCGCAGGTCCTTCGACGGTGCCGTGCACGCGTTCTTAAAGGAGGGAGTTCAGCACTCCGGAGCCGCCCACGGCAGGGCGTTCGCTATGTTGCAAGAGAGAGCGTCACTCGCGACAGTCATGCATGTCCAGCAGAGGTTGCGCTATCCCCTGACGAGGGTCGCGGAGATCTGCTACCAGACCTTGCTTGCAATGATCTCTACTGAGGTGGGCGCGCAGTTCACCAGGGACGTGTGGAGAACGAGTTCGATGTTCTTGTTCGTGAGGGATCCACGGGAAATACCTGACAACGCTCGCATCTGTACCGGATCAGTGACAAAGTCGGCCGCAGCGTGCGTCCCGCAAGTGGAAAGGCCGACGATACCCAATACCGGCGCTCCGTTTTTCGAGTTCAGGATTCGGAAAACGAGAGCATAATCCTCCATCATCCGGGGTGTCATCTCCGCTTTGAGAGGATTAAACCACCGCCGGTGCGTCCCCTCACGCTCGCGAATCCCGAAGCCGCGATCCAGATAAAATGGGAGATTTTCGTTGATCACCCGTGTCCAATAGTTGTCAAAGGAACCAACAAGGATGAGAGGGGATCCCTTCAAATCCATGAAGGGAAGGTTAGCTCCGGTACGCATAACGGGAGTTTGGTTATACCCCCGTAGAAAAGCAGCCAATCGGATATCCGCATATACGGAGCCCGTAAGCATTCCTTCCCCCCATGAGAAGACACGATCGGGTCCAATCCGCGGTGCATCCACCGACGGTGGTTCGGGTACCCGTACCGGCGAAGTTCGATCTTCCGGAGAGGTCGCTTCATCGAGAGGAGTTTCCTCTTCAAAGACCGGCATTGTCCCGGTGTAGACATATACAGGCTGCTTACTTTTCACGATCGGTGCCCATAGTAGATCGAGCTCGCTGGGCGCGGTCCTTCGGAAGAGCCACCACGCTCCAATGAGAATGAGAACGGCGGCCGCTACGACGGCTACAATTTTGAATTTGCGCGCCGTCTCGGACGACCACGGGAAAACGATTGCCACGCTAGTGCGCCGGACCATGTTCGGCGGCACGACGGGATTGCCGGGGAACCTCTCTACTCCCTCAATCGAAAGTGATGGCACTTTTGTCCCATTGCGAACGCCTTCCGTGCGCGGCTTCTCTGCGTCCGGACGAAATACAAAAGAAGGACGGTAGGCACCCGTGGGAATCACAATCTGGACTGCAGCGTGCTCCCCATCATTACCCTCGTAATACTGCGCGAGCCGCTTCCTAAGCAGTCCCATCCGGGACCGAACAATCGGATCATTCGTCGTGTCGTAGTCGGGACGTCGCCCAAAGACGTTCATCCCGATCATCCGCTCCTTGAGAGCATCGTCGTCCCCCTTCAAGGCCTCGCAGACGACATATTGCAGCAAATTCTGAAACTGGGGACTGTCTTTGAACCGGGGGCTGCGGAGAATATCGGCCAGCGCCTCTGCAATCCGCCTGGAGGAGTCTTGTTCTTCTACCTGCGACTGTTCGCCTGTGGTGTCGACTTCGTCTGCGGCAAGCATCGCATCACCTCGAATCCCGGCCCTCATCACCAAGCTCGTCAATGGTAAAGAAACGTAAAGCTTTACCAGAGGAGCAATCATACAATACTGCACCTGCACTGCACCGGTAGTAGGTTGACAGTCCAGAGGCAGCCGTTTAGAGATGGAGTTCGACACAGCAATCGTGGCCCTCATCATCAACCTTGCGGGCCAGTTGACGATTTTAGGAGAACCATTGACCTGGAATTGCATCCTGGAAGCGGCCACTCATCATCCAGATCCCGGCAAAGATGAGACCGCCGAGACAGATGACTGCGCCCGCATACATAGCGAAGGTTTTTTGGATACCTCCAACTACCGCAGCAGAGTATTGAAGCCCCTCGCGGAGTCATTGGAGATTCCGAAGCTGAACTTCCAGGTGATCCGGCGGACCATCGCCACACGAGCACAGAATCTGGGGCTATGCGCGGATTCAACACGATCCCGGTTGTCGGCACCCGGAAAGGGTGTGTGTAGTACTGACCAAATCCGTCTCCGGCCACCCTTTTTCAATCACTTAGCCTAAATACCCTGAAATTTTGCACCCGTTCTCTACCCGCGATTGGGTTTTTAGTGGGGTAGTCTCGCTGCGTGGAAAAATGTGCTTCGAGCCTGCCTTCCGGCCCACCGATACGTGCATTCGCCACAGACTCCAATCTCCAATCCAATTCAAGTATTGAATTATGTTTTTATAAGTAAATTTGCTTATCGAGGGCAACGAAAGAGACGAAACCATCCTGGGAGGGGTCGTTGAAATCGTGCAGAGCTTTCTTTGTTTCCCAACTTGGTGGTGGAGTGGCGAGTGAGTGGCTTTGGATACAGCTTGCTCTCCATTCAGCGATTGCAGTTCTTCGCTGAGCTCTGCATCCTAACCGCAAACTGTGTGCCACGCCCAGCGGTCACATCTTGGGACAGAGGAAGCGTTGTCTTCTGCCGCAACTTCTGCATAGCCTCTCCAACCGCTCCCCCCAGGCCAGGCATTGTGAAAACTTGTCACACCGGCGACAGTCTGTAGCGTAAGCGCGAAACCTCCCGCGCTCGCGGTCAAACTGGCAGGCTCAGACATAGGGTTGTTGACGAAAACAGCGCTGACCCACAGCACTTGATCGAATCCTGCGAAAGGGAAAATGTGATCGCTGCCTATAAAGCAAGTCTCGTCCAAAAACCAATCTTCATTCGAACCGATTCTTTTATCGGTCCTTATTCGTTTGATTGATAGACCTCTTCACTGATTGAAGGAGATTTTCCGGTTGAACCCTATCCTCGCTTCACAACGGATCGTCTGCTACAAACACATCTGGCCGATCGCAGGATCAGTCATGCTGGCCTTGTGAGTTTCCAAGTGGCCAGCATAGCGGTATAAGAAAGTGTCAGCATCTGTAAGCGTCACATTCAAGTCGTACCAATGGTCACTGGCTGATAGTGTCCACGTAGCCTTCTTGATATCGCCTGGTTGTAGCACATAGCCACGTCTACGCAATTGCCCAGGATCGAGTGAGTAGACTTCGGACTGTCCAACATAGAGAGTGCGTGATGCGGTGCCATGATTCTCCAGGGTAAGGACGATTTTGCCGCGAGCCACATCGTAGCTGGAGTCGATTTTGAGTTCTCCCGCACGTGCCACGGGATCGCTATGGAAATGACGATAAAAGCCATTCGGTCCATGCACCGCCAGGTTGTAACCACCGGTGATAGATACATCGTGCCAGGGTGATGCGACATACCGTTTTCCGGCTTCAATCGTGAAGCGCCATGCTCCTTGTTTGTCAGTGTGGTCATAGACCTGAAACACCGCTCCAATCTTTCCCGTATTGACGAATTCAATCAAGAAGCGGCCAGATGCATCTTCATATCCATTGGCGTGAAGTTCGTAAGGTAGTGGCCGGGCATGGCGCTGCCGGTCGTCCTGTGTGGTTAGTTCCTGCACCCGAGGAATGGATAGATCAACGCCGTTTGCAGAGCGCGTAACGCGTGCAAGATAACCAGCTGTGTCGGGTAAGGTGAGGCTCGCCCAGTCGCGGTTAGGATCCTTGAAATCGAAGGCAGATGTAAGATCTCCACTGATGGCGCGTCGCCAGTCACTGATGTTCTCATCCTTCACGCCAAACCGCGCTTCCAGAAAACGCAGAGTGGAGACGTGGTCAAAGACCTCAGAACAGACCCAGCCACCCCGGCTCCACGGAGAAACGACAATAGCCGGCACACGAATGCCCAGGCCAATCGGATGTTTCCCTGGGTTTTCGACGTTGCTCGACTCGTAGGTCTTGATCTCTCCAGCGATAGAGACCGTGCTGTAGCCGTCGCGTGCTTCCATTGGCGGCAGTGGTGGGGGCATGTGGTCGAACATTCCACCATTCTCGTCATAGTTCATGATGAGTACGGTCTTGGCAAACATCTCGGGATGATCCACCAGCGCCTCGATGAGTTTCGCTGTAATGTTCTCGCCGTTGGGAGGCACATACGCTGGATGCTCCGATAACTGTGAGGCTGGAACGATCCATGACACTTGCGGCAGAGTTCCGGCTGCCAAATCCTTGCGAAAAGCCTGTACTAGTTGATCGCCATCAGAACGTTTACGGTTGGCCGGGTTGGAATCGTATTCAGAGACCCAGGAGCGGCCATTGCGATACAGCGGCGAGTTTTTATCCTTGATATTCCGAAAGTTCTTGAACTGGGCAAGCAGATTGTCCTGGAAGTTGTCATATTCCTGGTACACCTTCCAACTGATACCTGCTGCTTCAAGACGTTCTGCATAGGTCATCCAGGTAAACGCATTGAACGGCATATCCGTTTCCATGTCCGAGGTAGGAGTTTCGTCATTGCCGGCATTGCTCATATCCGGATCGCCTCCCACTTTGCCTCCACCGTTGCATCCGCTAAAAAGGTGTAGGCGATTGGGATTCGTCTGGGTCAAGGTGGAGCCGAAATAGTGATCGCAGATGGTGAAGGCGCTGGCTAACGCATAGTAGTAAGGCAGATCGTTCGCGTTGTAGTGCATCATGCGTTTGTGTAACTCGCGAGTATGTCCCCAGCGATCATGGCGGCCATTATTGAGTATGGTTAGGTTGTCCTGATGGCTCATCCCGGAACCGCCCACGGAGAAAGAGCGTGTGGTGGCAGAGTCGCCATGGTACGGCATGACATAGCCATCGGCGTGCTCCTGACTCGGCTGCTTCCATACCGAATGCCCACCTGGCAAGCGAATGGCGCGAGGATCGCCAAAGCCACGTACGCCATTAAGAGCGCCAAAGTAGTGGTCGAAAGAGCGGTTCTCCTGCATATAGATGATGACGTGCTCAACATCCATAATGCTGCCCGTTGCATTGTTTGCCGGAAGTGCCATTGCTTTGCGAATGGATGCCGGAATCAGTGACAGCGCTGCCGTGCTGCCAGCCCCGAGTAGCGACATGCGTAGAAAGTCCCGGCGTTCTTTAGAAACCATGATCATCTCCTATGGCGTTGTTCCTTTGCAGCATGAAGTTATGAGCGGCGAACATTGATCGCAAAATGAACCAAATCGAGCTTTAGTCTCATAATCATGCGCATTGGATTGTGGCTGCGGTTTTACCGTAATCAAACTTCGAAGGGCTTCTTTGTGAGAGCGAGTTTGCGGTTAGAGATCATCGGGACTACGGGATAGCCCTGTTCATACATCGGCATCCCTAATTCTGCTGGCGATGGACCCACAAAGACCGACTTCTTGCCTCGCAACATAAAGGTTCCATCCTGAGAAATATTCACCATCGCCCATAACGGATCTCTATAAGGGACGGTTTCCTTAATAATGGGGTGCGATTTGTCGACTGCTTCGCTATAGCGGATATGCTGATACTTCTCACCCAAATACTGGTAAGACATGCTGTTGATCTGCACATAGTGAATGCCATTGATGACGTTGTGATAGTCCTGATGGTGATGGCCTGAAAAAACAACCTGCACCTTTCGAAAACCGGCTTTCTCGTTGGCGCGCTCCAGTACTAACCGGCTTTGCGTTCCGTTTTCAATGCCGCCCATGTCGTTGTCCAAACCTTGATGACAAAAAACGATCACGGGAAACATTGTCTTTTCCAGGTCCGCATCCAACCAACGCAATTGTTCCTCACTGATGTACCGGGCATAACCGGGAGCACGGTCAGGAGATGGGTTCTTCTCATTACCATCCAGAATCACGAAATGGTATCCCTTCCTATCGAAGGAATAGTATTTGCCGGCAGCCTTCCAGAAGGACACCACCTGGTCGCGAGTAAAGCCACCATCGGTATCGTGATTCCCAATGACGTGATAGCGTGGCCCCGGGAAACGATTCCAGATATCCAGGACCACCTGATTCCTTTCATGAGGGATACAAAGATCTCCAAGCTGAATAATGAGATCCGGACGTTGTACAGTCATGGCTTCAATGAAAGCCGTCAATCGTTCCGGACCGTCGTGCATGATGTCCTGGTGCAGATCGGCACAGATTCCGATTCGTATGGATGGATATTTCTCCGATGCTGCCGATGCAGGCAGTGTACCGAGACCCGCGACGCCGAGTGTCGTGGCCACGGAGTTTCTGAGGAAGCCGCGTCTGCTCAAACTTTGGTCGTTCATATTATTCCTTTCGACCTAAGAGTGGAATTCTCCGAGAGGGTTGGAGAATCCCACTCTTAGGCGGTTCTCTTTTGCTGCTTCTTAGAATTCAAGCCGCATGGAGACCTGGCCGTTGCGGGCAGCAATACCCGATGTGATCGTTCCAAAGCTGGCGCTTGAGAGGTTCAGGTTCATCGAACCCTCATTTAGATTGGTATGGTTCAACACATTCGTGAAGCTGCCCTCCGCACGAAGCCTAAAGCGCTGACCAAGTGCAAATGTCTTCGCCAGACCAGTATTCAGATTGATGAGTCCCGGCCCTTCGATGCTGCCCATCTGCGTGTTGCCGAAGCGGCCGATCGGCAGCGGCGGTCCATACGGGGAGACAGGCGTTGTTGTCACAACTCCATTCACGACCTGATAACCCGCTCCCGTGGCGCACGGTTCACCCGGCTTCCATTCGGGCCAGCCCGGGCACGTGAAGGCAGCCGGATTCACCCAGCTGTTGCGGTTCTGATGCGCAGGCCTCCAACTCACGCCGGGTACGCTGTCCGGATGCTGTGAGATGTGACCCGGGTCCCAGCCAGCGGCCGTCGAGGTCAGTCCGGAACCAGTGCCGGCGGGGTCTCCCTGTCCGGCGCTGAAGACCGGTGTGAGGTAATCGCCAGTCTGCCAGGTAAAGATGTTGCTCAAACGCCAGCCACCCACGATGGCATCCAACAGCCGCGGCATGTTGCTGCCAAAGCTCTTCCCGCGTCCCACGGGCAGATCATAGACAGCCGTAGTGTTCCACAGTAGCCGGCGTGTGCCGGCCACATTACCGAAGTCCGCTTCACGATCCAGCACTGAGGTGGCAACGCCGCCGCCACGCTCACCGGCAAAACCGCTCGCATCCGGTCCCTGGTTATCCGCCAGCGCCTTTGCCCAGGTAAAGATGGAATCGATATGTAGCCCATGCTGAAAGCGGTGTGTCGCCTCAAGCTGCATCGATTCATAGCTCTCGTTAGCGCCAGTGTCGAAGTTGAAGATGCGACCCCAGTTCGGGAAGCGCCGTGCACTGGCAGGCTGATCATAGGCCGACACGGTATTCGAGAAAGGGAGTGTGTTCAGATCCGGCTCCCACTCCAGATGCCGAGTGAGGGAGCCAATGTAGGAAGCCCGCACCCCATAGCCTGCCCCGAAGTCGTGATCTACGCTCAGCGTGAACTGGTGAGTGTAGGGCTCCTGAAAGTTTATGTCGTTGGCTTCGTCGAACTCATCCTGACCGTAGCAGGTGGTGCAGCCGCCGTTGCCCTGCCCGCCATAGATCTGCGGCCATTGGTATGTTGGCTGATGCGTCGCGGGGTTCGTGCTGTTGACGTACTGAAGCGAGTCGCCCTGAATCGTGGCGGTCATGGCGTGGAAAGTTTGACCAAGGATCGACACGTTATACATGCCGTAGCCGCCGCGCAGCACCCATTTGCTGTCATCAGTGAGCCGATAGGCAAAGCCAAAGCGAGGCAGAAAGCGTTGGTGGGCCTTCCTCAGGCCCAACGGCAGGCCCGCCGCGCTGTTTGTCACTACGGGCATGCAGGGCGCGCCGTTCGCAATCGTGCCGTTAGTGGTGGTCACGCCATCCGGATCACACGCATTGGCGCTGGCCAGGAACGGCTGCGACAGGATTCCGGATGCTCCGTCCGGATAGATAATGCGTCCGGACAACGGCACACTAGGATCGAAGTTGCCGATGTAGCCTCCTTTGTCATAGAAGGGTGGGTGATACTCCCACCGTATTCCGTAGGTCAGGGTGAGCCGTGGTGTGGCCTTCCACTCATCCTGCGCATAGGCGTGGTACTGCTTCGCAACACCATCGATGTTCTGGTTCACGATGTCATAAAAGGTGTTATCGGGAATGCCAACCAGAAAGTCCGCAAAATCGACTCCTGTAAAGTCGCCGATGCCGTTGCCCTGGTTCGAGAAGTCAAAGTTGCCGTACTGCTCGCCGGTGCTGAACCCTGTCGAGCCTACATCCTTGTAGAAGCGAAAATCCACACCAAATTTGATGTTGTGCTGTCGATGGGACCAGGTCAGGTTGTCGGTAAAGATGGTTGTGTCCAGTGTGGAGGGATACTCCAGCCGTCCTGGAGAAAACCCCGAGATGGTTGTGAAACCACCGACGTAAGGGACTCCATTGAAGAAGGAAAGATCCTGCAGGCCTTGCAGCCCAAGGCCTTCCGTAAAGGCCTGGCCATTGAAGGAGTTGTTCGTATTGGAGCTCAGCTGCGTGAAGCCATAGCGGAACTCATTGATCAGGTTGGGTGTGATCGTCCAGTTCAAACTGGTCACAATCTGCTTCTGGTTCTGCTTGGTGGTTGAGCCGGGAAAGCCAAGTGGCTCCGGATCGTTCGATGGCGTATTGATATACGTGTAGCGACCCCACAGAAGAACCTTCTGGTTCGAGCCAAAGTATTGATCGCCGCGCAGGTCCACTTGATCCTGCTTTGTGGATTCGTCCTTGTTCACGTAGTAGTTTGCTGTCTGGCCGCTCACAAAGGACGTCGTTGGCACAGAGATACCATTGGCGGTTGCCGCATGGTTTGGATCGGGATAGAACTGCAGGAACTGCTTGGCAATCGAGCTTAGGTTTCCACTAGGAATCGCATTACCCCAGCTCGAACCGTTGTAAGGATTCGTGAGGCCGCTAAAGCCTACGGATGGGTTCGTGTAGTTCGTAAAGTCACCCTGTTTCATCGCTGCTGTGGGCACGGTGTACTGCTCGGAAGCATATTGCGGAAAGCGATAGCCTTCATAGTCCCCGAAAAAGAACGTCTTGTTATGGCCGTTATAGAGATGCGGAATCACGACCGGGCCGCTGGCCTTGGCGCCAAATGTATTTCCTACGACGTGCGGCTTGGTTGCGGAACCGAAGTTGATTGCATTCAAGCCGGAGTCCTGGTGATACCACCACGCGGCTCCGTGATACGTGTTTGTTCCGCCCTTGCTGGTGATAGTCACCTGTGCGGGATCGCCGAATTCGGCATTATTCATAATGCCGTCGGCTCGCATCTCCGCAACGTCGTCTGCCGAGGGCGTCGCAGTCAGAGGTGAGCTGCTGCTGGCGATGTTCTGAATGCTGATGCCGTCCACGGTAACTTCTGTCTGGTTCGGCAAAGAGCCCTGCAGCGAGAACTCTCCCTGCTGCGTCTGCACACCGGGCATGGAACCAATCGCGTTGACAACAGAAGTTCCGCTGGTACTTGCCCGAAAGTTCGTCGGCAGATCCAGCAGGTCGTCTGACGTATAGACTGCGCTGATCTTTGGAGATTCCGTTTCAATGGCGCTGGCATTGTCACTGGAGACCGTCACTGTTTGCTGGTCACTGCCTACGGCCAGGGATACGTTGATACGAAGCTGCTGCCGGGCGGCCAGCTCCACACCCGAGGTAGCCCACTTCTCAAAGCCCGGCTCCACTACCTGCACCGCATAGTGCGAGGCCTTCACGTCCAGAAACTGGAAGTCGCCTGCACTATTCGACGTCGCGGTGCGCACGGTGCCTTCATCGATATTGGTGAGTGTGACTTGAGCACCGGGCACAACTGCACCGCTAGAATCCTTCACGGAGCCGAGAATGGCTCCCTGAATGGATTGTGCCAGGACTGGTATGACCGCAAGCAGAAGGACAAGCAGTAGGCTGGCCTTTGGGATGATCCCTTTGCATCGTCTCAATATATATAGGTGGCTGAGCATAGATCCTCTCTCATGTTTTCCGTGGTATTCGTTCGTTTGGAGTTGGGACTTGCTGATCGGATAGCCGGTTACTTCGAAAATGCTGCTTGTACAGGACGCCCGATCCAGACTTGTGGAGGGTTCAATTTGAGGCAATCTGAATCTGAGTGGTCATGCTGACTCCCCGAGTTGTGCGGTAAGGCAGAGCACACGCCGGCGTTGCTGCCATAGAGCAAGTCCCGCCACAGCGCTCGACGAAATTGCAACACCAGCCAGCACGAGGAACATGGTTTGCCACCCATACGTGACAGCAATGTGCGCCATGCCGTTGCCAGATAAAACACCTGCGAGGTAACCGACACCATCAATGAGACCGGAGGCTGTAGCACTGCCTTCCTTCCCCCCAAAGTCGAGAGACATCGCGCCAGCAAGATAGGAGTATGGTCCGATCAGCAGAAAGGCCACAGCTGAAACGAGGACAAGCGGCAGCAATCGGGGAGCGTGCATGGGCACGTGTGCGAGGCCTACAAGTGCCAGGACACACAGAGAGAGTCCTGCGAAGAGAATGCGGCTACGACCTTCGGTACCGAGAGAATCGCTGAGAAAGCCTGCGAGCAAGACCGAGAAGCCTCCGAAGAGTGGGAAGAGAGCGCTCCCGCTAGCGGCCTGCGCATTCGTCATGCCGACGACCTGCGTAAAGTACGTGGGCATCCAGAGGTTGAAGGTTTCACGCAGGAGCGTAGTCCCGAGCGAAAGGATGCAGACAAGCCAGAATGCGGAGGAACTCAGGAGTGTACGAAAGATTGCGGCTGTGTCCGGCTGGTTGCGATTCTCCTTTGTGCCGGTGAAGAGATTGAGAGGGCTTTCTTCCGGGAGGGGCAGGTTATATGCAGCCGGAGACTCGCGCAGGAAGATGAGATTGCACACCAGGAGTAAAGCCAGCAAGCTGGCGCCTGCGATAAAGAGTCCCCGCCAGCCCATGCCGTGCGCCAGCAACAGCGACATCACTCCGCGCGAGATCGCATCTCCAAAGAGATAACTCAGACTAAGAATCGCCATCACACTGCCATAGGTGGAATAAGAGAACCAGCGCGAGGTGATTTTGACGAGCCCCGCCCAACCCAGCGACTGGACAAAGCGGTTACCGATCCAGGCCAGAGTGAAGATCGGGAACCCTCCTCCGATCATGAAGAGCAGGGTGAAGAGGATTGCGCCTATCATGCCGCCGAGGAAATTCCTGCGGCCACCGAATTTATCGGCGATAGCACCGGAAGGAAACTTGCCGATGGCGTAAGCAAGCACGCCAAGCGATGCGATCGAGCCCAGTCGTATCTCTGCCACGTGTGCGTCCACACCATGCTTCACCTGTTCGGCAAGGATCAGAGGCAACGCCACGGAGTAATCTGAGCGGCAGAAATAGTATCCCGAGTAACCCAAAGCCAGCAGGGAGATTGTGAGAACGTGCCGGCCTGTGATGCGTTGACTGACAGTTTTGCGGCTATCCACATTGTTCGCGATCACGGCCGCTCTCCTCGCGTGATGCGGTACTCAATCTCTTCAAGGACTGGAAGCGCATCCGCGACAGACTCAATCACGTAATGAGCAGCGTGCTCCCGCATGGAAGCTTTTGCGCGAACAAGTGCGGAGTTCTTATCTACAGCCGGAAGTTCCTTCCAGTCTTGCGCGGAGAGCCCGATCATGTTCCCAGTGCGAAATACACCAATCGTCCACATACCGGCGTTGTGGCCTTCTTCGATATCGCTGATCGTGTCGCCGATTTTGACGCATGCCGAAAGCGGAGAAACCTCGAGATTGACGGCAAGCTGATAGCACATGAACGGGTGTGGTCTGCCAGCACCTACATCTTCCGGACAAAGCGAAAGATCCGTACGGTACTCCTGCTTTCGTGCCGCGGCCTCGAGAGTTTCCAGCATGGCGCGGGTATAGCCAGTGGTGCCACCGATGCGGATACCTCGGGAGCGGAGGGTATCGACAACGGGAACCACACCGTCGATAACCTGTGCGTAGTCCAGAAGGCAGGACATCTGCAGGGGGATGAACTCCTGGTAGAGCTCATCTATGTCGGATTCCACCGCAGCTCGCTGATAGCGGCGTTGCCACTCCGCTTGCACCTCTGGCTCTGCCAGCAGATTGCGGATGTGGTCGCGTTTTGCCATCCCCATATCGCGGCGGGCTACATCGTCCGCCAGGGAAATATCTCGATTAGCAAAGACCCGCTGCAGCGTGCGGACCGGAGCCAGGCTGCCATGATCCACCGTGGTACCGGCCCAATCGAAGATCACAGCAGCAATTGCATTACGCCGCTTGCTAGACATGAGCCGCATCTCCCGCGAGAACGCCGAGTTCAACCATGGATTGTTCAGCCATTCCGAAGGACAGAGTCATCCCAGAGCCGCCGGGTGAGGCAACGATGCGTACGCCCTGTTGCGGGTGCATGACAACGGTGGGCTTGTCAGGATGCTTGGCGTAGACGCCGAACCAGCGCTCAGCGATGGAGAGGTCCGGCGCACGTAGAAACTGGTGGGTATAGCGGAGAATCAGGCGATCGATCTCCTCTTTGTTGAAGATGTCGATGGTCAGCCCATTTTCGTGAGAGTCACCTAAAGTGAGCGCTCCATCTGCTGTTTGCGAGACGAGTGCGTGGATGCCCCATTGGTCGTACTCCGGGGTCTCCTCGGCGATACGCTTGCGCAGCGCATCGAGTGAACTGCAAACGTTGAAGGCCGGATAGAAACGCAACGTAAGACCGGCAGCCAGGGACGGCCCCAACTCCCATCCAGCTGGCTGTGGAGCAGTGCGTAACATCTGCAGCTTGCAACGGGTAAGCCCACTGGCCGCGAAGTGGCCGGGGAAAAGTGTCTCGAAGTCCTCTCCGCTGCATACGATAATGTTCTCCGCACTCCAGCGATCGGATCCTGCCTCGAGATGCGGAGCCGTGATCGAGCGCACCGGAGTGCTGAAGTGAAAGCGGACGCCGTATTGCTCTTCGAGGAATGCGGGCAGCGCGGCAAGCACTTGCCGTGGGTCGACAGTGAACTCGGTGTCGCTCCACAGTGCCCCGAGCAACCCCTCCGGCTGAATAGCATGGCTGCGGGCGAGTGTGGCCTCGCGATCGAGCCAGCCGCAGTCGTAGCCAAGCCCCGGAGCCCGTTCCACGAACTCCTTTACGACCTCTACTTCGTCCGGGCGATACAACACATGCAGCGAACCGTGCGGGCGATAAGACAGCTTGGCCGCCTGCAGCATTTCGAGCCAGAGCGAGCGGCTGCGAAGGGCCATCTGGTGCATGGCCCCGTTAGGCTGCCCGATTGGCCAGATCATTCCGAAGTTGCGCACCGATGCTCCCATGGCACGTGGATTGCGCTCAAACACAACAACGGACTTTCCTGCGCGTGCGGCAACGTACGCATGGGCTAGGCCGAGGATTCCGGCTCCTACGATGGCTACATCTGCGGTGCGGTGTGACATGACAAATCTCCCTTTCGCTATTCAGAACACTGGCCTGCAATGACCGGCGTCATGGTGCAGTGGCTTCACAGTAGGGTGGTTTCTTGGCAGGTCGCCACGTTCCGAACAGTTCAGGAACAACGCCTCGATTGAAAAGAATGGACTTAGTCGCGCACCGCGCAATCGTTTCATTTGTCAGTAACAATCGCTGCTTACGATCAGCACTACTGAACTATGCTGGGCTTGCACCCTGAACAGTTAGAAGAGGAAGCGGTTTGATATCGAACGCAACACTCCTCGGCTCAGAAACGAAGGGACTAGGTACCTGCTTCACGCCAGAGATGCGTCTGGCGATCGAGTCGGAGCTTGAGGCAATCTGCAATGATTCACAGTTCGGGTCGAGCCCCCGAAACTGTGAGTTTCTGCGTTACGTTGTTATCGGGACACTGGAGGGGCGAGCCTCAGAAATTAAAGAGCGAACAATAGGCGCCGAACTGTTCGGGCGACCTATCACGTATGACACAGGCTCTGATGCGGTGGTTCGGGTACGGGCCAATGAAGTACGCAAGCGGCTCGCGTGCTATTACGAAGAGCACCCCTCCCAGTCCGGGTGGCGAATCCAAATGCCACTACGCAGCTATGTGCCCAAGTTTCTGCCCGAGCTGCCGTTCGACAATCCAGTACTAGCCCTTGCTCCGCGTGAACCTGTAGCAACTCCTGCTGTCCCACGAGTTGTGGTGACGCTCTCTCAAATGATGATGCCAACCTTAGTTGCGCTCTTTCTCTGTGTAGCTACATTCAGGTGGCAAATCTTCACCGGCACTCCCTATCTCGATTTCTGGGATTCGCTGATGGCCGGACATTCGGCTGTCGCACTGATATTGGATGCGGACCCCGCGGATCCACATGCGGTTACTACAGAGGACTTGGAAACGGTGCGTCCCCTCCTACAAGCAACGGATGCCTTACACGTCCAGTCACAGGTGCGCACCTCAGCAGATCAGAAACAGGATGGGGCTACGATTGTCCCAATTCACATCACGCACCAGCTACTTTCAGGTAGCTCTACATCCCCGGAAGAGCCGGAAGAAGCCTATCTCTCCGTCGTCCCAGGAAGCCAGCCAGAGTTGTGGATCGCAGGTACATCCAGAGCAGCGATCGAGTTGGCAATACACTCGTTGAGCAGTACGGATACCTTTCCTCAAGCGCTGGAGATGGCACTGAGACGCAAAACGCCCACGCGCATCCGCATTGTGGAAGGTCAAAAACTTACAGTGCAGAGTGCAGCATCTGGCGGCGAACCATGGCCGCACTAGAGAGCCCTCCTAAAGTGGAGGTGGAGAAGTCTGAAATCGAGATGGATCGGCGATCCTACTGGAGCGCCCGAATCTTCGTGGCTGCCTGGGTAGGTTACGCGGGGTTCTATTTTTGCAGGAAAAATATCGCGTGGACACCTCTTCCGGCTACGAGCAAACATGCCTGGCTGGGTGGCTTTGCAGACCTGTTGATGTTTTTCAGCCTCGGCTATGTATTGGGCCAAATTATCGGGGGGTGGGCATCCGATCGTTTTGGAGGGCGGCGCACCTTACTCTGCGGTGGCCTCTTGTCCCTGACCGTAACGGCGTTCCTGGCGTTGAGTCTACCGATCTCTGTCGTAATGATGCTGCAAGTTTTGAACGGTTTAGGTCAGGGCTTTGGATGGCCGGCAATCAACAAACTCTTCAGCATATGGTTGCCGCGCCACAGTCTGGCCATCGGCATGGCATGGTGGAGTTCGTCCTACGCACTCGGCAGCTTCCTCGCTACAGCACTTGCGACAGCTCTCTCGACCGCCGACTCTATTCCAATCCAGACCGGCTTGCGGCTTTCCATTCTGGTGCCGTCGGGAGTACTTCTGGTTACAACGTGTTTCTTCTTTTGGAGGAGTAGGGATCTTCCATCCGACGCAGGGATTGAACCGATCAACTCAAATCCCCCACTCGCAGCACGCACGAGCAGTTGGAAATCAGTTCTATACAACAGTGAGCTTCAGCTGCTCGCAACGATGTACTTCTTCCTGAAACTGACGCGTTATTCGCTGCTCTTTTGGTTACCGGTCTATCTCATAGAATCGCAGCATGCAACAGGTCGCTCGGCGTTGAAACTTTCATCCCTCTTCGAACTCGTGGGTTTCGTCGGTGCGCTTCTGGCAGCTTACATCTCTGACCGGCTTCTCGATGGACGCCGATATCCTGTCGGAGCAACGATGTTGTTCCTCGCCGCATTCGTTTTTCTTCTTCACCCGATCATCAGTACAGCTGGGCCCGTGGCGGTTGGCATCAGTATCTCCGTCATCGGCATTCTGATCTTCGGCCCTGATGTGCTGATATCTTCCACTGCGGTGCTTGAGGCAGTGCCGCCGGAGCAAGCAGGGCGGGCAAGCGGTTATGTCAATGGAGTCGGCTCTCTGGGGCAAATGCTTTCGCCCTTACTCATCTCACTCTGTATACGCTGGTTTGGCTGGAACAGCATCTTCAATTTATTCGTGGTGTGCTCTCTGATCGCAGCCGCCTTGCTTGCGAAGCGATGGAACAGCAAACCGGCATCCACTGAAACATCCTTTACCCAAGGCGCACTTCTCTCTTGACGAAATCGGAGCTGCACTTCTGAAGTCCTGGAATCGAGCAACAGTATTTCGGGCTGATTCAGGGCCTAATGGGGCTTTGGCGCAACAGCATCCCGCACTGTTTTCGAAGCACGTCGTCATATCGTCGACATCCTCAATAAGGCGGATGCTGCGGTGGTGTGCCGCAGCCCCGTTTCAATTCGACGACTGCAGCAGATAAATGGCCCAGGGCTGCGTGGAGTCGAACCCAATGACAAAGATGGCGTATTGGTCACCCAGTTGTCCGGCAACGGCCACGGCTGAAAAGGGATACGTGATGCTCGGTGAATACCCCGGATACGACGCGCCGAGCCAAACCTTGGCCTGGGTATACAAGCTATTCGAAGAATCCTGCGGCGCACCGAGATCGATAACGAAGTCGCAGTTGCCGTAAGGATAGTTGGGGTTTTGGCTATTGTTGGGGCCGGGGTCAGAGAGACCCGTCTTGAGGTTCACAGGAAAATCGCCTCCGTAGATCGTGCTAGAGGGGTTGTTGCCTTTCACGGATGGACAACCGGAGGGCCCGCTGGAGAAGCCGAACGAGGCGAGATTCGAGGACCAGGTCACGGCGGGGCTGTTTGCCCCAGCTTCATAGATGAAGCCGAGATACTGTGCGCCAACGAGCGTACCGGTGTCCAACGCGCTCGTCGGCTTAGGCAAGCCGACGGCGCCGGTACCTGCACCGAGAACATTCTCGTAATCAAGGGGAGGAGACGTTCCCGCCATCACTCCACCGGCCCCATTATTTTCCACCAGAAGGCCACTGGAGCCGATACCTATCTGCGCCTGCGCAGGCAGTACCGTCCCAATTCCAGGATCCGTGACAACCAACTGCCCTGGAACATTGGTGATATTGCCAAAGAACGTAGGTCCGCAAGCTCCGGTTACCGACGAAGCACTGCGCTGGGTGGGCTCTCCCCCCGCTAGGGTGGACTGAGAAATGTTCTTGAAGGTGACGTCGCTGCCGCTGGAGGCGATCTCCACACTGCCGTAAGCGGTATCGGTGGTCGGGTCCCACTGCGCAGTCGGGATGGTGACGAACTGATAGGTCTGCACGGAGGAATTCGGACATTGAGTGGCCGCAACGAGAGGCTGGACCGGCTGCCCAACCAGCTGCACAAGCCCTCCGGCCTGGCCGGCGAGCTCCACCGCGAAGCTTCCGGGCAGTCCGGGCATGGGGTAAGGAGTCACTTGGTACGAAATTGTGTCATTGCTAAATGTGTAAGTGGCCGTGATGCCCAGGCTTCGCAGGCCGCGCTGGCCGACCGTAAGAACACCGGCATTGAGAACCTGAGGACCGGGCTGCGTCAGAGGCTGGTAGGTTGTCTGTGAGAATGTCCCTGGGGCCACATCGTCGATGGTATAAGTCAGAGGGGTTGTTGAACCGGTGACTCCAGTAACATACGGCGCAAAGTAGGTTTGCGGACCCGTTGTGGTAGGGGCCGTCTGCGTGACCGGAGCCACGCCTTTGCCGCATCCGGCAAGCCAGCAGAGAAGCAGGACTGTCCCCAGGCGAGCGGCCGCCCTCGCGAATTGTCCGGATGGATCGATGTGCGATTCGAAACGTTGCATAACTATTCCCTCTTTGCTAGAAACTGCCCTTCAGGCCGAACTGCAGGATGCGCGGGTCGTGCGCGTCCACCGGATGCAGAAAGGAGTTTCCGGCGAGGCAGCCGGAGGCGCCCGCGGAGTAGAGTTCGGTCTGGCTGCCGTAACAGTTGATGACGTTGTTGCCGGTATTGCCCGGATGGCTCGGATCGGTGATGCGGAACTGGGTGTGATTGAAGACGTTGAAAGCCTCGGCGCGAAACTCGATATCCAGGAGCTTCGTCGGCTTGAAGTGTTTGAACAGGGAGACGTTGAAGTTGATGCGCGAAGGGTTGTTCAAGGAGTTGCGTCCAGCATTGCCGAAGGTAAGGCCGCGCGGCGCAGCAAAGGCGCCCGGGTTCAGCAGCAGCGGCCCCACATTATTGGCGCTCTGCGCGACAAACGGCTTGCCTGCGCCCGCTTTGCCGATCACATCCGGATAGGACCCCACCCCCAGCCCATCGCCTACGCCGGCATTGTCCGCTGCGCCCGTGCCGTCCCCGCCGCCTCCGTTGATGACGCTGAAGGGCGTCCCGGTGGAGTAGCTGGTGATGCCGCTAATCTGCCATCCTCCCAGCGCTGTCTTCAGAAGGGGCGAGAAGTCCGTTGCGGTTGGAGCGGGGCTGGGGACGGGGGCATCATCCGAATCGCCACCGTCGCCCGTCAGATGGGTAAAGCCATGGAGCAGATGCAGTAGCGGAAGATCATAGATGTAGCTGACGTTCAGTAGTTGCCGCTGGTCGAAGTCTGAGGTGGCGTGATTGGAGTGGATGTCGAGTGAGTTGGCGAAGTTCGCCGAGGCACGGTCGGAGGAGTCGTCGAGAGAGTGGCTGTAGGTATAGGCGATGCCGACAGTCAGCGGCCCGGTCGTCTGGCGAAGCGTAGCCTGAAGGGCGTTGTACTCGGAATCGGCTACGTTCTGGACCGAGATGATGTTGCTGAACCCAAGATAGGGCCGCAAAGCATCGGCGCTTACGCCAAGCTTTTTGGGACCCACACCAGCAAAACTGGCGAACCCCGGATTGCCGGTGCAGGCGATGAATATGTTCGCGTAACCAGGATCGTTGGGGCCGATGGCAGAAGAATTGGGGATCGTGATGCCGCTGCTACCATTCTGGCCTGCTACGGAAAAAGCACCATTGTTGGCCCCGGTGGTGCAGACGGCAGCAGTGACCGGTTGCCCCGGCCCAAAGGGATTCAACCCGTTGCTGAGCGGCTGCAACTGATTCAGATCGCTCACCGCCGTCAGGTGCGTGCCCTTGGTGCCGACGTAGGCGATCTGGCCGATCATCCCCTTGCTCACTTCGCGCTGAATGCTCAGGCTCCATTGCTGGGTATAGGAGTACACGGCCTTCTTGGGGATCGAAGTTACGTTCAAGGGGAAGGTGGCGCCGCCAGTGTTGCCCCCGCACTGTGTAGTGCCGTCCTGGCAGAAGCCCCCAATGAGGTTGTAAGCGTCGCTAGAGGAGCCCGCACTCGCACTGATATTCGACTGAGTCTCGCTCAAGACCAAAGGTGCACTGCCGATCAGCGAGCCGACATTGGCTTCATAGCCGGTTCCATGCTCCCAGAAAAGACCATAACCACCGTGGATCGCGGTCTTGCCATCGCCCCACGGATCCCAGGAAAACCCTACGCGCGGCGAGGGATGGAACAAACTATTGGACATGCAGCTATCGGACACGCCGCCCTTGGCTCCGCACTGCATCAATCCGTTCACGATCGTAGGATCGAGCGCGGCAAGGTTCAGGCCAACCGCCTTTCCGCTGTTCTTGAACACCAGGTTTCCCTGCTTAGGGTCGATATAGATGGACGAGCCAAGGGATTGGCTGAAGGCCTCGGGCCGCCAGTTATAGGCCGTGCCGTTGGGGTTGTACCACGCGCCGAGGAGGCTGGCGCGGAAGCCGGCGTTGATCGTCAGGTGAGGCAGTATCCGCCAGTCGTCCTGCAGATAGAGGTCGGCTGTCTTGTAGCGGCTGTGATACTCCGCCTGTCCGCTATCCTGCGTGTAACTCTTGATAGCGACTCCGGGGAGCTGCGCTTGTAGGTTCGCGTTAGCTTCCGGCAAAAAGCCTGAGCCGCTCAGGAAGTCGGCGAAGGCATTGCCAGAGGTATTAGTCGATTGCTGATTGCTGAAGGTGAGCAATCCCTGCAGGTCGCCGGAGTTGGCTCCTGTAACAGCGCTTAGCTCGTTCTGCTGCACATAGGATCCCCAGAATCCCCACTGCAAGATATGCTTTCCGACAATCACGCTCGCGTCGTCGCGGATGGTAAACGTAGGATTGTCCTGTTTCCACGGCGCGTACCCCGTATCCACGGCAAATCCATGCCCCCCATACGCCCCGTTGGTCCCTTGAAAGACCAATCCCGGCAGCTTGTCGCCGCCGTAGCCATTGTTGAAGATGTAACCCATGGGGCACTCGGTCACGGACGGAGGACCATAGGCCGCGTTCGGCGCCGAAAACACAGCGCAGGACGTACCGGTGACAGGTGTTCCTCCCTGAGAAGCTGGATCGCCGAGGCTCGGCGGTCGGCTGAGGGACGCGACTCCGACTCCCGGCTGCGGAGCGAGGGAGATGTGCTCAACCTCGTAGCCTGCCGACATAAGGTTGCTGATTCCATGCGGCAGGACCTGCGCCAGCATAACGACCATATCCAGGCCAGGACCATTGAACTGGTTTTCGACCGTAGGAAAGCTGTTCTGGACGATGCCCCATTGCGGAGCAAGCGTCACGGTATCCCACGCATCATGCACATAACGAAACGACAGACGTTCCCGCTCCGTCAGGTTGTGGTCGATGCGAAACAACTCCTCCCGCCAGTGCGTCGGCGGCGAAACGGAGGCCACGAAACAATGAAACAGCGGTGAGGAGTTGGTCGAATTGCAGCCACTGGCCGAGTTGGGCGCGGGGATCAGACCGGAGTTGAGAATCGCCGCACTCGTGTAATCCACCGGTAGCTGAAGGCCGGCTTGGTAGGTTGCGCCCGCGGTGCTGTTGAAGGATTTGGCATTGATGCCTGCTTGCGGACAATCGGGATACTGTGACGTACTGAACGCTCCGGACCACCCTGGAGACGGCGTCGGACATACGTCGAAGAAATTCCCGGCCCGCTCGGCCATCGTAGGCACGGCCTGGTTGTAATCGACCGGGGTCTTTTCGCGGCGAATCTCTTCAGAGAAGAAGAAGAAGGTCTTTGTCTTGCTGACGTTGTAAACGCCAGGGATATAGATGGGGCCGCCAATTGTGCCGCCGAAGTCGAGCCGGCGATAGAGCGGCGTGCGATAGGTGGGCTTCCCTTGGAAACCCTGAGGTTCTGGATTTGGTTGATCGAAATAATTTCTCGCGTTGAACATCTCATTGCGGAGAAAATCATAGGCGACACCGTGAAACTTCTCCGTGCCCGATTTCGTTGTCACCAGAACGCTTCCCGAGGCGCTCTTGCCGTAGAGCGCGCTGTAGTCGGCGGTAAGGATCTTCATGTCTTGAATAGAGTCGACGCTCGGATAGACAACAAGCGGCTCGCCCTGCCCGCGGCTGGTGTTGATGCTGGTGTTGAGCACATCGCTACCATCCACCTCGAAGGTGTTGTATTCCACGCGACCGCCATTGACGCTGAACTTCGCGCTTCCGGACACGCCAACCTTGGCCTCATCCTGCCCAGTCTGGTTACTGACACCGGGAGAGAGAGCACTGAGAGATAAAAAATTGCGGCCGTTCAACCCGTAGCCGGTGACCTCGCTGCTGTTCAATGTCGTAGACATGGACGCCGAGTTTGTGTCGACCGTAGTGAGCGCCCCGGCACTGACATTTACATCTTGACTGACGGTAGTGACCGAGATCTGAGCATTGAAGACGACCGCCTGCCCGGCGGCAAGAGAAAGAATCTGGCTCGATCTCCGGCTGAATCCCTGCGCCTCCACAATGAGCTGATAGTGCCCGGGAGGGAGACCGGGAACAGTGTACGAACCAGCGCTATCTGTTTTGGCCTCACGCTTCACCAGCGTGTCCTGATTGACGATCTGGATGGTTGCCTCAGGAATCGCGGCTCCGTCCGGATCGGTAATCTGACCAGAAAAGCGCCCAGTGGCCGTCTGTCCGTCAAGGCGCAAGGCGCTGAACACTGTGATCAGCGCCATCGCGAGCAGCAGCCATCGAAATGATCGAAGCATCTTCTTACAGGCTCCTAGTCCTTGTTTCCGTGTTGCAGTTCCCATTCCCGTCTTCATTGCGGAAGGTAGTAGCGAAACGATGTGAAGAACATGTTGTCGATGGCCTTTGGAGAGTTGGTCAAGCCGGCTGCTGGATTACCAATACCCTGCCACGTCCGGCGCTCGGCATAGGAGTACTGAAAGCCCTGCTGCAAAGTCCCACGAGTCCCCCTGTAGAAGCGGAACCAATAGCCAAAGGTTCCTTCCTGGATGTTGCGGTTATCCGCGTTGCAGTTGGATGGGCTGGAAGCCACATTGCCACCGCCGTTTGGCGAGGTGACAGGCAGCACCTCCACATAGCAGCCGGCCACATTATTGGTGGGAGCGCCGTAACCGCCCAGGATCGGCTGGCCCAGCGTGGGACCGGCAGTCGTGACGGTATATCCGGTGTTGTACCAGGCACGCTTTGCGTATTCGCCTCCGTAATAGGCGTACAGATCGAGACGCCGCGTTGCATGCCATTCGACCGAACCCAACGCCGAACCGCCCGTAAGCAGTTCGAGCGAGCCGTCGGGATGGGCCGTAGCGTCCGGCAACTGCGCAGAGCTGTAGCGTCCGATGCCGTTCCCGGCGAGAATATGCGCGCCAATCTCCAGCTGCTTGGCAAACAACCACACCCGCGCATTCGCGCCCACGCCGCCACCATCGGTCTTCGTTGTATAAGCGCCAAGCGCAGAAGTCGTAACCGGCTGGGAAGCGCCGGCGGGAGCGGGGCCATTCGGGTAGACACGGTCGCGGAAGAAGCGGGCTACGCCGAAGAGTTCGAAGTGTCCCCAGTTGGTTTCGTAGGCCGCCTTAGCAAGCAGGTCTGGTGCTTCGTTGAAGCTGTAGTTCGCCGTGGGGTTATAAAGGCCGCCCGAATTCCCTGTCTCCTGATAAGCAATCGTGGGTAGATTGTGACCGCCGATGTTGAGTGTCTGCGGCTCTTCAACAGATCCGCCGATCCAGAACTTATCCGACAGCCTCTTCACCACACGAAAACCGTACTGCCTCTCCCATGTGAACCCTACGTTGTACTGTGAGTCGATCGTCAGCGGCACAGCTTCTGCGTTGTTGCTCAGACCGTGCCGGTACTCAGTGGCGAGCGACCACATCTGACCGCCCGTCAGCATCCAACCGCTGTTCAGTTCGGCCTGTGCCCACGCCTGGCGCAAGCGCAATGGATAACTGTTGCTCTGGTTGTCGTTCGAGGTAGTACCTGCGGAAAGAAAGTCCGCCTCGAAATATCCTCGCAGTGTCGCGGACGGCAGCTTGCCTTCTGCCAACAGCGAAATACGCGACTGCCTGCCGCTAGCGTTGAACTCCGACAGTTCGCCGGCTGTTGTACCGGCGAATGGAATTCCGGAGAACTGGGTATTCACATCGCCGCCGATCGCGCGTTGCCGGTCGACGGTTTCAGCCGCCAGGAAGCCCCCCGGCTTGAGATCGATTCCCTTGTAGTGAATCGTGTCAGGATTTTCGAGCTTCTTCGTCTCTTGCTGGCCAGCCTGAACCTGCGATGAAAGCGAACTCGATTCCGTCTTCAGGTTTGCCACGTCGCTCTGCAACGTCGTCACAGCGGAGCCATCCGTGCCGATAACAGCTTGCGTGGCTTCGAGCTTCTGCTTGGCATCGGCTGCGTCCTTGCGAGCCTGCTCCAACTCTCCATCGCGCGCTGCCATCCGCTGCTGGAGAGCCTCGTACTTCTGCTCCAGATCGTTCAACTTGCTATTGAGCTGATCGAGCTTTTGAAACTTCTCGTTCAACTGCTCCAGCAGAATTTCTTCCTGCGTCGGCGCCTTCGCTTTCGCGGTCTTTGTCTTAGTTGGCTTGTCTGACGCCTGATCCGTACCGCTCTGCGCCTGCGCCACGACACACGATGCTAAAACAAGCCCAGCCACCATCCGTCTAAATCTGTGCATTTTTCTTCTCCCTTGGTCCTGTTGTCCCTATGAGGAAATATCTCTGTCAATTGATCGAGATCGTGGCGCTGACGGCCTTTGTCGGATCCGCAATCGAAGTAGCAGTCACCTTTACAGTGCCCCCTGTCGGCACCGTTGCGGGAGCGGTGTAGATCGTATCCACAGCGCTTGTAGTCTTGACCGGATCGAACGAGCCACAATCGCTCGATCCGCAGATCACAGTCCAGTTCACACCGGCATCTGTCACATCGTTATTCAGCACCACTCTGAGCTGAGTGGTATCAGCTGTGTGCAGGGTGGCTAGCGGCGTCGGCGCGAATCCAACCGAGATGGGAAGGCCACCGATGGTCAGCGTCACGCTGGAGAACTTGCTGTGATCGCTGGTCGCGACAGCATAGAGGGTGACCGTCCCGAGTTTCGGTGTAGCAAGGGGCGCGGTATAGGACGCCACGTAGCCGGCTCCACTAGTCACATAACTTGGTATCGGGCCGCTCATCGTGTGCGCGGGAGTAAACGTGCCGCACGATTCGTCCTGCGTCTGTCCCGGTGGCAGCGGGGACCCTGGCGGCAGTGCGCTGCCGCAGTAGACGCTCCAGTCCGCGCCCAACAACTGCGGGTCGTTCGTCAGCGTCACGTCGACATAGGTGCCTTGTCCGGTTGTGAGCGAAGCCGGAGGGGTCTTCAAAGGAGTTCCATTCGTGTCCGTGAAAGCAATCGACCCGACTTTAATATTGGATACAGAGCTGTTGGAGCTGCAGCCCGAAACCGCTGCAAAGCCGGCTAACAGCAGGGCAAGCGTTGCCGGACGAAAGCTTTGTGAAATACAAATTCTCTTGAGCGTGCTCACAGGGATCTTCATCACTTCCTCTTGTTCAGATATTCGGTAGGAACGGGCCGGCGACAATCCAACTGCCTCTCTCATGGCTTCGCCGCCAGCTTCTTGTTCTTCACGCCCAATGCGATAGGCGTGACCACCGGCGTGGCAACTCCCACATATTCCGTGACTGTGTTGTTGGCGAGTAGCACCCAGACATTGCCGGATCCATCCACGGCAACGCGCAGTGGTCCGGCGGCGAGGCTGGGCGAAGAAAGAAAATTTTGACTACTAGCAACGCTCGCGGAGAAAGGAAGGATGCTCGGTAAAACCGCTGGCCCACCACCGGTTGCCGGTCCACCAACACTCGATACCCACAGCGTCCCGGCACCATCGAGTGCAAGGCCGTTGGCATTTAGAAATAAGTAGCCGCCGCCTGCATTAGCGGTATTGGCGGCGGTGAGGCAGTTGAGGATCAAGCTCAATCCTTTGCCGCCGTATGGCGGAGCCTTGCATACCTCATCGTCTGTGGTTATGCCCCAAATATCGCCCGCGCCATCCGCGGCCAACCCAGGGAGGACCGTCCCTGGTATCCCGACGCCGCCGCTATTAGCGCTATCCGTAATCAGCTCTCCGCCTGGATTCGTCAGTTCGGAAAAAGAGGCCTGAGCGGGAGCGGCGATGTTTAGATTTCCGATCCACACATTGTTCGAGCTGTCGACGCCGACGGCGGTGATGCCAGAAATCCCTGTATTGGTGAACCCGGATGCCGGTGACAGCTCCACTCCGAGATTGTTGAACTCGTTTACACCCACGCCGTTGGCAATCCATAGATTGTCCTGGGCATCGAAAGTCATATCGCTACCGCCTCCAGCCACCCCTGCGAAGGGGCTTCCAAGTACGGGTGTTCCCAGGTTCGTAAGTTCGCTTAGGACGCCGTTGCCGGAAACCCACGCATTACCGTTTGCATCGATCGCAACCAGACCGCCGCCTGCGGGGAAGCCGCTGGAGGGGGAGAGTGCGGCGCCTGCAGCATTCCATTCAATGACATCGCCAGCCGTAGTGTCTGTAATCCAAAGATTGCCGCTGGCATCGACTGCGAATGAACCAACTGTGCTCGCAGTAGTAAGGCCGCCCCCACCGGTGTAGTTCAGTGAGATCGACCAGTCATTCGGCAGTGCAGTAAGGATCGGCTGAAAAGGCGCACTGGAAGTTGCCAGGCTGATGAGGTCCGTGGAATTTAATGTGTAGCCAAAGTTCGTCACGGGTTGCTGTGCGATGTTGAACGCAGCCTGCAGTGTGTCGGACGGCGCAATGGATCCGCTGAACGTTCCTGTTCCGAGCGTATCCGTCGCGGCGAACAACACGCCGCAAGGACTCCCGTCACCTTCCACACCGCCCGAGGTTGCCGTGCAGGCATTCAAGAAATCGGCCAGCGTATCAATCTCCACATAGGGAACCGCCGCGTTCGTGACAGGTGTCACGAATCTTGCCTGCCCAGTTGTGATGTCGACCAGGTTGTTCACCGCGGCAAACGCATTTGCAAGCCCGGAGAGATTCCCACTGCTCGTGCCCAGGTAGAGAGAACTACCATTGCCGGTGAGCGCATCGTTGGCTGCGAAAGGCGCCGTTGCCCATGCTGAAGCAACGGTCGTGACTTCGTTGACGACAACCGCACTGGAGCCAAGCCCGTTGCAGCTTCCCAGCGCCGTCATCATAGAGAGATTCGGATTCGCGGCGTTGGTCCCAACTTTTCCGCCCGTGGCCACCACGTACATCTCGCTGGTGGAGGATGGGCATGTATAACCGGCAGGCACCGTAAAGTTGCCGTTTTTGTCTGTCGTAGTTGTCGCGATCTTCGAAGAGGCCGAGGCATATCCGCTTGTCCCGGCGGCATACAGAAAGACGGAGGCACCCACCACCGGCTGCGTTCCTGCCTGAACCTCACCGCTCAGTGCTGGCCCAGTCAAGCTTGTGGTGACAGCAATGGTTCCCGAGTTCGCCGTTGTCCCGTCCGCATGGGACAACGCCTCCACCACAACCACACCCGACGTGGGCGGCTCGGATGGAGCGGTGTAAGGAATCGGCAGGCCATTGGACCAGCCCGAGACGGTGGGCGCCGTCACCGCCGGAACTGCCGGAACGTAGGGTGTAGTCGTCGTAGCTGGAATCGCTGGGATCGCGGGCTTCACCGTAAAGAAACCGCAGCCGCTCGCACATACCTGCCAGTCCACGCCCGCGTTCGTCGTATCGTTGGCCACTGCGGCGGTCAGGTTCACGGTTGCATTCGTCTGGATCTGCGCAGGCAATGACGGAATGAAGCCAACCGAAAGAACTGTCGACGGGCTAATCGCAATGGCACTCGAGCTAATGCTCACGCTGGGATTTGCGACTGACGTTGCCGTAACCGTCACCGTGGTTCCAGCCGACGTGACCGGCGGTGCGGTGTAGACGGCCGTCGCACCGCTCGCCGTCTGGACAGGACCGATCCAGCCGCAGCCGCCGGGAACGGTACTGCTGCATTGCACCGACCAGTTGACGCCTCCGGGCGCAACATCGTTCGTAACCGTGGCACTGATAGGAGCCTGCGTCACGGCTGTCATCATGGCAGGCGGTGCCTGCTTGAAGGTGAGAGAGGGTGGCGCAACAACCACCGTGATGACGGCGATAGCGGAATTCGATGGCGTGGATGCCGGCGAAGACGCAGTGATCGTCACCAGGCCGCCCGTGGGAACCGAAGCAGGGGCTGTGTAGACGATCTTCCCTGCGCTTGCGGTGTGTGCGGGAGACAGATTGAAGCTGCCACACCCGCCTGTACCACCGCAGCTCGCCGTCCAGTTCACACCTAGGCTGTTCGGATCAGCAGCTACCGTAGCCGCAAGCGTCGCTTGCGTTCCCGCAGTCAACGCGGCAGGAGGCGCGGAGGACATCGTAACGACAATCGGTGCAGTCGTAAGGACCGTCGCTGTAGCCGATGCCGATATCGCCGGATTCGTCGTGGACGTCGCCGTAATGGTGACTGTTCCACCAGGAGGAACAGTGGAGGGGCCCGCATAACTTACTGAAACCCCACTCGCGGTATGCGCCTTGACCGACGCATTCAACGTTCCACAAGTCGACGCACCACAACTGAGAGACCAGTCGACACCGGCTGCAGCCGGATCGTTGCCAACGATCGCCGTCAATGAGGTCGAGTGAGCTGGGCCGCTGGTGCTTGTCACATACACACTCGATGGCAACACGCTCACCGTCACCGGGACGGGCGGGGGCGGCGCAGTGATCGTCACCTTTGCGCTTGCGAACTTGGTAGTGTCGGTTAGCGAGGTCGCTGTAATCGTTACCGTGCCGCCCGCCGGCACGACGGAGGGCGCGGTATACGTCGTGGACAGCCCCTGGGGCAGATTGAACGACCCGCACGCGCCAGTTGCGCCACAGGTGGCCGTCCAGATCACGCCCGCAGCCAACGGATCATTGGTCACTGCAACGTTGAGGATTACCGGTACGTTGATCTGCAGAGAGCTTGGTACAGCAGTAGTGAACGCAACACCAATTGGCGATGCGACGATGGTGAGGCTCTCGCTGCTGCTTTGCGCTGGATTGCTGGTCACTGTCGCAGTGACAGTAATAGCTCCTCCGATCGGCGCTACGGACGGAGCCGTGTAGACCGTGGGCGCCCCGTCCGAGGTGTGAGCCGGAGCCAGTGTGCCGCACGCGCCATTAACAATACTGCCCGTAACTGGATTGCCTTCACAGGTCACGGTCCAATCGACGCCTGCGCTGCTCTTGTCTCCAACCGGCATCATGCTGAAGTTCACAGATGAACCTACAGCGAGGACGCTGGTCTTCACCGCTGTCCCGCTGGACGTACTCGTTGCAATAGGCCCAGCAGTCGCCTTCGAGGTAGAGGCACTGCCACAGCCAGCAGTCACTGCGGCCAACGCTGTTATACAAAGTGCGGAGAGAAAACCGGCGATTGCACGCCTATCCTGCCGCCTCCGGCATTGCCGGGCAGATGCAAAACGTGAAAGCGGACTGGGAACGATAAGGTGCTGCATGACCGGGCTCTCCTACTTCTCTGTATTCCGGCGAGAGTCTTTCGCAGACTCCCCATAGGCTTGGTCCGCAGCTCCGGCGATGCGATCCAGCGTCGAGGACATGTTGGCGAAGATCGCTTCCGCACCTCGCTCAGCAGGAGCATCGGTCCGTGTCAACTCCTTCACAAACGCAAGATTTCTGGACGCCTCATCGCTAAGCGAGCCTGCGCCCTGTGCCAGTGCGCGTCCATCGAAGGGCACTCCCCCCTCCATCTGCGCCAGCAGCGCATGCTCCTGGCGTAGAGCGGTTTCCAGACGAGCATGATGGCTGTAGAGCAACTCCACGATCGTGGCCGAATCGACGACGGATGTTTGCTGTGTGGTCACGAAGTGCGTCTTCAAATCGGCTATCGCGCCGCTCTCATGACTGATCGCGAGGGCAGCGCTGAAGGCCTGCTGCGCCATAGCATTGATGTCGTCAACGTTCCGCCCGCGAGCCCGAAGATATTTTTCCAGCGCCGACGGGTGATCGGGCAAAGACGCCGCCTGCACGCTGACCGGTTCACTTCCAGTGAGCGGAGCTTCCCGCATCTGCGCCGCGCTCTGGAGGACGAGCTTCAACCGTGGCACTAACGCAAGTCGAGATGCCAGTTCCCGCTTGCGCTCTTCCGTCTCGACCAGGCCATCCACCTCAATGGCCTGCGGAAGCCGATGGATCTCGATTTGCTCGCCGGTATCCGCGGCGAGTTGGTTCAGAATGAGCCTGACAGTAAGCTCGGTCTCATCCAGTTGTTCGGGAGTGGGCGCCAGCGGAACATGCAGCACCGGGAGAAGAGGTTGCGACTCAGCCATCTTATGGCCGCCAACCCCGCCTACCTGTTCTTCCATCCCTCCCAACGGTTCAAAGGCGTTCGGATCGACGGCGCTCCACGGAAGGATCGTGAAATCGAGTTCGGCAATCTCCACGGTCTCGTTGTCTCGGAAGCCAACTCTCCGTGCGACCGGATGAAAATCGGTGTCGCGCACGGTCAACGATTCTTCCGACACTTCCCCGTCCGGCACGGTTGTTGTCAGCGTTAGCAGATGAAGGCCGCTACGGTCGATGCGATCGGTGCGTATGTGCTGACGATCGTGCCATGCCTGATACGTGGAGGCGGAGATGGGTTGGTTCCAGTCGACTCCCGCCTCGCCAAGTGTCGAACGGAGTTGCTCCTCGTCAACGGACAAGGCCGTTGTCTTCGGGCGGTGCCTTCCTTGCACATCCCAGTAGACCGATCGCTTGAATGTCTGTTTCTCCGTCTTAATTTGAACTGTCTGGTGCGCAACTCCGGGGCTCGCTGCGGCATGGGGCGTGTCCCAATTCTCGGCACGAACCAGCAGAGAATTCGCGCTGATACTCGGAACGCGTTCTCGGTATAGGAACGTAAAGACCGAAGCTCCCGTAACCAGCCCAAAAACCACTCCGATCGACGCCGATGCGAAGCTCGGCCTCCAGGTGGCATAAGTCGGAACGGTCCATTTTTGCCGCGAAGCCTCCTGCCGCAACTGAAACTTCAGCCACATCGCAAACGCCGTGCGGGACTTTTCCTGAGGGATCATGTCCGCGTCGTTCAGGCTCTCGCGAAACAGCTGGATCATATGTTCGGCGCGTGGCCCTTCGAGGCTCCGTTGATGCATCCGGCATTCCATGCACTGCGCCAGATGCCGCCGTGCCGCCCATCTCTCGAAGAGCGAAAGCTCCCCGCAAAACAAGGCCGCCAATCGTTCGTCCGAGAGATGGATATCGGGATTTGGATGAAAATGCCGCAGCAGCTTATCGATCACCCTGCCCACCATTCCGCAACCCATAGACTGCTGCCAGGCGCACTGCCACCTGCTTCACCACAAACGCAGCCCGTTGTTCGCTGAACCCCAGCGCGAGACCGATGTCCTTATAGGGGAAGCCTTGCGCCCGCATCTGAAAGCACTGCCGATGCTGCGGTTTCAGGCTTGAAAGCACAGTTTTCATGAGCTTGAGTTGCTCCTTATTCGCATAGGTCTCTTCCGGGCTCAACGCAGGATCGGCTCGATTCTCCATCACAAAACTGCGAGCCTCGTCATTCACCACTGTCCCGCGCTCCTTTTTCAATACGTTGATGGCAAGGTTGTGGGCCACCCGAACGATCCATCCCTGGACGTTCTCGATCTTGTTCTCCTTGAGAAGCTCTATGGTGAGGCGCATAAAAGTCTCCTGGATGACTTCGTCCGCATGATCGCGCCCCAATTGCATGCTCTGCATGTACCGGTAGAGCCTGGGCCGGTACTCGTCGTACAGTGCGAGGATGAACGCCTCCCTTGAATCGCCCTGGAGAGTCTGCACAGAATCCTGCCACTCCTTGTCTCCAGTCGAGGCGCGCTCTTCGAGCGGTGTCGGCTCCAGATACGTTGCATCCTCCGTAGGCAATTCCGGCTCCGTAAAGCTTGGGCCGCTGTTCCGACGAACATAGATCTGTGTTCTCTGAACGATCTGCATTCTCGCTGCTCCTATACCCTGCCCGCAGGGCGCAACTGGTCCTTGACGCTTCGCATCTCTCAGCGAAGACGGATGTCGTCTTTCCTCCGTGTCCAGAGCGTGAGCCGTGGATACAGAGGGCGGTGAAAGCAGAGTCGAGATTTGCATATCTATGCGAAACGGTTGCGATGCCCACATTATTTCTCCGAGTATTTTCCGCGCCAGCCTGCGCTCGTCATGGACGCGATCCCAGCATGAAGGTCGCCAGGCCGGTCGATGCGGGTGTGATCACCGGCGCTCCGATGCCGATATACTCCACCAGCACATTGCCCGGCTGGACAGTGGGGGCACCGGGGACGCTGAAGTTGGTACCGTCTGTGTCGACATTCAGAACCCAGAGGTTGCCCGAGCGGTCGATGGCTGCGCCGGTTCCTGGAGGTGCCTGGGTGTAGTTAGTGGTATCGGGATTCAGTGTCGGCGCCTCCGCGCTGCTGCTGCCGGTATAACCAGTTAGGGCCGGTGAAATCAGCGTTATGGCCGGTAAAGCCGGCGTCCCCCCGATTGTGTACTCGTCGATACCGAGGTATTGGTTGCGAATTGGGAAACCGGAACCGTTGTCGAGCACCGCAAACAGGTGACCCTGTCCATCCAGAACCAGTTGCGAGCCGCAAGCCCTTTGGGTCGTAATCGAGTGGGAGTTTATGAGGACGCCCCCGTTGAATACATCCAGATTCAAACCGGTCGGGTCGCATGCGTAGATATTTCCGGCACCATCCGCTGCCAGAGTTGTTGGAAGACCGGTAGAACTCGACGGAAATGCGTCGTAGAGAATGCTTCCGTCCGACGTGTTGATCTGATACACATCGGTGCCGGAAGCATTACTGCCAGATACCCATAATCCCCCGTTGGAGTCGAAAGCCAGATAGGCCAGGGCGAGGCCGGAGATGGTGTTGCCAAGGTTCGGTCCGGTGACGCCGGTAGTTCCGGTGGACGGAAGCTCAACCACATTGGGCAAGGACGAGGTGTACCAGACGTTGCCACTGGAATCTAGAGTGACGCTCGTCGGAGCTCCACTCTGACTCTGACGCTCTGTGTTCAGCAGGGAAAGGCTGGAGCTTATCTCCAGCAGATATTGATCTAGAGAGCTACCTCCGCTGCCTCCATTGTTCGTCCAGATATTCCCCGTTTGATCAATGGTGAGCATCGTGATCCCCGAGTTCGCGGGGGTAAGGGTCGGCTGCGGATTGAACCCGCCATAAGCCGGCTGAGGAGTAGCCCCCGGACTCAAGGTGGTTGGCTGCGTCACATGCGCGCCAAGAGCGTTGAACTCCGCAACCATCTCGCCATTGAGCTGACCAAAGTATGGGTTTCCTGTGAGGAATGCCCCGACCCAGATGTTTCCCGCAGCATCAATACCGAGGGACGTATTGACGATCCCTTGGTTGCCGTCTGAAAGCGTAGTGGTAGCGGGGTAAATCCCCAGACCGGCCCCGGTGAAGGTGAGAGCCAGGGTCAGATCCACCGGCGCGCCGCTGCCGCTCAAGACAAGCGTGCCGGTATCTGTGCTTGTGATGCTGTAAGGAGGGGTCGTCGAAACCAATTTCAGCAGATCCGCGACGTTGTTACCAGGATTCTGCGCGATGTTGAGCGCCGCCTGCAGCGTATCAGTGGGCGTGATAGGTGTGGAACCTGTGGTTGACGCCGCAGTAAACAGGCCGCCGCCGCTGCTGCAACCAGAGCCACTGCTCTCCACGCAGGAGGCCAACATATCCGCCAACGCATTGATACGCGTCGTCGGCACTTGGCTGTTGTTCACGATATTCGAATCGCCTGCTAGGTCCGTCGGATAAGCGGGAGTATGGGTAAGCGCCTGCCCGGTCGAGACATTGACCAGATTGTTCACCGCGTTGAAGGCGTTGACCAGTCCGGTGTAGTTGCAGGTGTTGGGGCCGGAGCTCGCCCAGTTGTTCGCCGCGTTGCAGGTAGTGGCCGTGGTCGTCACGGTGCCCGGCGCGCCGATATCGATGCCGCCATTCGCTGTGTCAATTGTGGCAAAGGCCGACAGGGCGTAAGCCGAAGCAATGGTCGTTACTTCGTTCACCGTGACGGACGAGGGAAGGCTGCTGCAGGTGCCCAGAGCCGCCAGCAGCGCGATGCCGCTGTTAGCCCCGCTTCCGCTATCGCCCCCTGTGGCGACTACGTACATCTGATCGCCCGGTGCGGCGGGGCAGTTGTAGTTCAAGGTAAAGGCGCCGCTGCTGTCCGTGGTCACTGCAGTTCCCACTGCGGTCCCAGCGGACCCATAGCCGAGCTGTCCTGCCGCGTATAACTGCACCTTGGCGCCGTTGATAAACTTTGCCCCGCTCGAAACGACACCGGCGAGTGGAAGACCGTTGGTTGTAACTGTATAAGTGGCAGTCGCCGCCGAACTGCTTTTGCCGGCGTCGATAGCGATAGCTTCAAGAGTCGCCGTGCCGGCAGTTGTAAGCGCAACCGGCGCGGTGTAAGCGGTGGAATTCGCTGTTGGCACAGAGCCGTCGAGAGTGTAGTAGATGGAGGCGTTTGTATCTCCATCTGTAATCGTCACGGTCTGTCCCACAGAGACAGTGGCGCCACTGGCGGGATTGAAGCTAGGTGCAGAAGGAGCAGCCGCCCCGACCGTATAAGTGGCAGTCGCCACAGAACTGTTGTTGCCGGCATCGATAGCGATAGCTTCGATGGTCGCCGTACCCGCGTTGGAAAGCGCAAACGGAGCGGTGTAAGGAGTGGAGTTGGCGGTTGGAGTCGTGCCATTAGTGGTGTAGTAGATGGAGGCGTTTGTATCTCCATCTGTAATCGTTACGGTTTGCCCTGCCGTGATAGTGGCGCCGCTGGCGGGATTGAAGGTCGGCGCGGGAATAGATTGGACAATCGCATAGGCCGCAGTCGAGACAGCACTACTGTTGCCTGCGAGGATCGCGACCGCACTCACCACCTCGGTTTTAGAAACGGTGATCTTACCTGTGTAAGGAGTGGATTTCGCTGTTGGAGCGGAGCCGTCGAGAGTGTAGTAGATGGCAGCGCCGGCTGCGGTATCGCTGATGGTTACGGTCTGCGCGCTGGTGTACGTTCCTGTTGGAACGGAGAATGTGGGTGCTGCAATAGGCTGGCTGATGGTGTACTTTGTACTCGCCACTTCGCTGTCGACGTAACCCGACGCTATCGCGATGGCGCTGAGCGGTTCGCTCACTGAGACCGTCACCGGACCGGTATAGAGCTTCGAGGTCGATGTGGACGTAGGCGCTGCAGGCACGGTGCCGTCGGTAGTGTAGTAGATGGTCGCGCCAGTGGTTGTGTCGCCAATCGTCACGGTCTGCGCGGACGTGTAGGTACCGCCACCGGGCGAGAATGTCGGCGTCGCCGCGGCGGGCAGACCAATGGTGTAGCCCGCTGAAGCTACCGCGCTGGGCGAGAGGTTCGGAGCAACGGCGATGGCCTGCAGGAACTCCGACTGGAATACCGTAGTCGGCTGGCTGCACTGGGGCGAGGATGTAGTCGGTGTTGTTCCGTCCGTCGTGCAGTAGAGCACCGCCCCCTGGGTCGCATCCGAGATGGTCACGGGCTGTGACGCATGGTAAGAGCCGCCGCCAGGACTGAAAGCGGGCGTCGCGGTTTGATTGCCTGATGTGGAGGAGGACCCGCCGCTGCACCCCGCCATCGCCAGCACTTCCATCAGAGCCAAGCCGACGATCAAAAACTTCCCGGCAACTTTACGCAACGTACCCATTCCATCCTGCATGCGACACACCTTTTCCTTCAGTCTTCTGGAAAATCACAGAAGCCTGGTCATTCTGAATTTCTCAATGATGGCGAATGAGGGCCCAGATACAGCTACGCTTAAATGACAATCGGGAATACGGTTCTCAACGACTGCTTGCGATTATTTTTGGATTTTCTGATTGTGTGATCGAGAAGAAATGTAGAAGGGGAAAGAGCATGACATACCAGTCTCTTTCGTTCCAAACGGAACGCAACAAGCAGCTCCCAGAGTGCGCAGGGAGGGTCGCTTCGAGTAACTAGACTCTTTAGGCCGTTTCGAAAACCATAGTTACACATGGCTCCACCAACTCATGTTAACGACATATAAAAAAGTGCTCACTCACAATCAATGGCAGCCATCGGCTTTGTCTCTAGTTTCTGTTTCTGAGAATAGGTCCGGGCTTTAGAGGGCGCCGAAAAAGTCACGTTTCGTTAAGGGCACGCGTTTAAAGCCTGCCCTGAGCGCAGTCGAATGGGTGCCGTAAATGCCTACATGGCAACTCGGCTTTAGCCGCTGAGGTAACGCCCTGGTGCCTATCTCAGAGACAACCACAAAAGCGTAGCCGTCGATTCGTTCGAGGCTCCAGCAGCGCCAGAATTGCCGGTTGCGAGCTTCTCTTGAACTTGCCGTAAACTCCCGATTGCTCTGCGGTGAATTGTAAGTATGCCCCGTTGAGAGCGCGTTCTCTGGTTGTCTACGTGAACAGGGGCGTACTCATCTATGCGCCGCCCCGAATAGAACATCGGCAATTCCCCTGTCTCACAGAAGCACTCGGCAAGCCTCTCCAATTTTCACGAGGGCAAGTCGGGTAGAACGGCTTTGGCTTGTTCTCGTTGCAGTTATCCAGGCCAGGTCATCCTCTAAAAAATCAGTGCAGCTACCAAGGAGCAATCTCTATGAAGGGCATTCTGAAATTTGCATTCGCCGTTTGCTTGGCGTCCGTCGCAGGTTCGGCGTCAGTTAAAGCACAAACCGTTACTCTGAACGGACTGGGCTCTTCCGGCCTGTTCCTCGAACTCGGGTTGGGTGCAAACGCTCCTACTGGAGCGATCAATGCTTCCTGCGTGTGGAGCGAGAACACGAACTCTGTCCAAGCCAACGACACCAGCACAGGCAGCACCCTCAGCGACAAAGGCAGCGCCTGGGTTGCGTGGACAACGGGGGGAGGAACCTGTGCAGCTCCGGGTACAAGTTCACAAATCTACGCGTACGTATCGACGGACTCCGTAGTCGGCAACCGTTGCCTGTACAACGCAAATCTCTCGACTGGATCGACGTGCTCCATCGCCTATCCCACGACCACACCGGCCTCCAATGGCATCATTCTCGGCGCCGCTAATGAAGTAGCGCTTCCCTCAGCCGTTGCGACAAAGCTCAATTCGGCTGTGGTTAACTTCGCGGGCACTGACATTCGCCCGGAGGATGCTGAGTTCGCGATCACGCGCGCACTCACCAACTGCGGCTCTGTGGTGGGCACAAGCACCCAATATCTGGGGCTCGGTTACACCAACGGCAGCGCCATCAAAACTGGTATCACAGGTTCGACCAGCTCCTTCAATGTGATTAACTTCGCGCTCCCGTCCTCGTTCTTCGTCACCCCCGTCGGTGCCACACCGATCATCGTTGCCGTCAACGACGCTGCCGGCACCGGGCTCCGCGCCGCCTCAAACATCACCAGCCAGAACCTCGCGTTCTTCCTGGATGGAACGACTGGCACGGCGTCAAGCTTGCCAGTAACGGTTTACATCCGCGAACCGCTCTCCGGGACCTACAACACGACGGAGTTCAATGTTCCCAACCGGGTTGGTACCAGCGGTGGCAGCTTCGCAACTTCGCAGGATGTGGGTCTTAACCAGCCCGCCGCCCAGAGAAATTGCACCGTCACCTCACCCTGGCCTGTTCCCGCAACCACCCCCTCAACTGTCCTCAAGAACCCCCTGGACTTCGCTACAACCGGCGGCGGCGTACGTCTGCGGGCCATCGGCACCGGCCAGGAACTCAGCTCGGTGGTCGGAAACACCTCCAACTCGCTGGGCTATGGCTTCTGGAGCGCCGCGAACTTTGCCGGTTTCTCCGCAGTAACCAGCAGCGCCCGCTACTATACCGTCGACGGTGTCGATCCATTGGCTTCGGCCGGCGTCATTCCCACCACCTCATCCGAACTGGCAAGCGTCTCTCTGTCTACCACAGCCGATGGAAAGTACCCCATCTGGTCGATGCTTCGTCTGGTGAACGTTGGCGCGACTCAAAACACCGCCGTCGCTGCTCTGTCCTCCTCTGCACAAACCTTTTCCACCTCCACCCATCCCGACTTCGTCGCTCTGGACAATATGTTAGTTGTCCGTTCCCACTTCGCTCCTCCGGCCCAGACCCTCACGGCCTCGAATGGCAGTGGCAGCTCGGCGTTCGGCAGCAACAAAGCTGCCGCTTGCTCCGCTACCGAAACCGGTGGCGATGTGGGCGGCGTAGTGGCCGGCCTCAATACAGCCTCCTTGAGCCAGAGTCCGTTGACCAAGAGCGAAGAGAGCGTCTGCACTGCCGGCGGCACCGCCACCGCGGGCCAGACAGGAGATCGCCGGTAACCTTCGGCAGATTTGGTCTCTTTACTGCATTCTTCAACACGGCAGACCCCGTTCAACGGGGTCTGCCTGTCTTTTTGTTAGTACCTTTTCCGCTGCAAGGGAGATCAATGAAAAACTTCCTCAAGCAACATCCTCCGGACTGCGCAATTGCAGTATGACCTTCGATAACACTCCGTCGATCACTCACCTCACAGGAGCCAAGAATGTTTCTCACTCGTATAGCCGTGTGCGCAGGAGTTATGTTCGCACCCACGATTCTGGCCGCGCAAACGGTAGCCTCTCCCCAGCAACCGGCTCTAGCCCCACTCACGCTTGAGCCTCCGGTCCAGGAAGTTCCCCAGTCGCTCTCCAAACAAACGCCCACCTATGAAGACTGGACCACTATCTACCTGGCAAAGAGCGGTCTTCCGCTCGAAGCAACAGGAAGCGTTCCCCTGAGCAAGACCGACGTACAAGGATGTACGCGAGAGCTGCATCGCCTGACATGGCGTGCGAACGATCCTGTGGATCTCTACCTTATTCGGCCGCGGGGGCAACAAAAACTGCCGGTTGTCCTGTTTCTTTATGACTATACCGTCGACACGACGACTACCTTCTCGCAGGACCGCTGGTGCGATGTGGCTACGCGCAATGGATTTGCCGTGGCGGGATTTGCGCCCGCGCTCTCCTTGCAACGGATTCGCCCGCCAAGGCCCCTGAAGGAGTGGTTCGTGAGTGAACTCCAGGAGGCCCTGGCAACCTCCACGCACGACGTGCAGATGGCGCTGAATTATATGGAAACGCGCGGCGACCTCGATCTGAAGCATGTGGGGGTAGTGGGCCAAGGCTCGGGAGGAGCCATTGCGGTTCTGGCCGCTACCGCCGATCCCCGCATCCGCGCGCTCGATTTGATGGATCCTTGGGGCGATTGGCCCGACTGGCTGAAGGGCTCAAAACAGATCCCAGAAGAGGAGCGCGCTGCATATCTCAAACCGGAGTTTCTACAGCAGGTCTCTGGCCTCGATCCGGTCGTCTACCTGCCTCAACTCAAGGGGAAGGCAATCCGAATCCAGCAGGTCCTTGCCGACACGATCACCCCAAATGCCGCGAAAGAAAAGATCGCCAAGGCTGCACCTGCACCCGACGAAGTAATGCGCTATCCGGACATCGCCGCCGAAGCAAAGGCATTGGGCACAAACGGCATTGTCAAATGGCTCGGAGAACAATTGGGTTCTGAAAATACCGCCGAGGCGAGGAGCGCGCACTAAGAAGGATCGCTGTGGCTTCTGGCCCCTCTACACGCCTTACTTCTGAAACTACAATTGGCGATCGGGGTCATGATCGAACGATCATGACCCCGACAAAATTCCACTTGGGTACACACCTGGCCTTCAACACATAGCCTCTGGAGGCTGGAGACGGCCCCAGAGGCTATGTACTGCAATACCCTCCCGGTTGATATGGAAGAAGATGTTCAACCTGGAGCGCTGTAACTGCTTCTATGACTAGTCCGGATTACTTCTCCGTCAGAACAGTCACGCCATCTTGACCTGATGTATAGACCAACTCCGTAGCCGGATTCACAGCAACGTACTGCGCATGAACGTTGGGCACCGTGGCCTGAAGCGTGTTGTTGGAGCCATTGATCACAGCAACCTGCGCAGACAATGGGCTCGCGACGAAGGTTAAGTTCGTAAACGGATCCACGTCCACACCCGCCGGAAAGGCACCCACCGAAACGCTCGTCACAACGTGGCCGTTCGCGCCGAGCACACCGGTTAAGGACGAGCCGTTGAATTCCTCGTCCGTTACAAACACATTTCCGTTAAGCACGTTCACCGCCGCGCCGACTGTTGCGTTTCCGAAAGTAGTTGTCGTCAAAATCTGCTTGGTCCAGGCGTTTATAACTGCGGTCTGGTTGGTGCCGTAGGGAACGTAGAGCAGGTTTAGAACCGGATTCAGGGCAATAGCACTGGGAGAGTTGCCGTTGAGGCTGATCGAGCCCGCCAGTTTGGCTTGCCGACCGTTGATAACGTCGATCACGTTATCGCTCGCATTGGCTACATATACTAGTCCGCACAGCGGATTAACCGCGATGCCAGTCAATCCGCCGCCAGCAGTCGTGGTGATCGGAATGGTGGCCACCACACTGTCCTTATTGCCGTCGATCACCGTCACGCTGCAGGCAGCCGGCGTAACCAGGAAATTGCAGCCAGCTACGTAGATCCGGTTGGCCAGATAGTCTACCGCAGGGAACGACGCTCCTGAGGGGAGCGGGATGTTTGTCGTTACCGTGTTGGAGGTTCCATCGATGACTGCAAGGTTAAAGATTGTATCGGTTGTGTCCGGGGAGACCACATAGACCTCGTTTCGCACCGGGTCAACGGAAATGCCGGCAGTCGCGGCCGGGAAAGGGATGACAGTCGAGATCGTTTGCGCACCTGCTACCACCGAGGTAGTTGCGGCGAGCGCGGCCAAAGCCATAAGTCTGCATACTTGATTCAGCATGGAATCTCCTTTGTTAGGTTGAGTTGATGACATCTGGCCCGATCGTTATAGACCGCTGAGAATATCGAAGAGATCCTTGGGAACCTTCTCGAACGTGGTCTTAATCTGTACGTGCATCCCAGCAGCGCAGCAACGTGCGACGCCATACGCCAATCACGCGTTGCGCGTTTAACGCTGTTGTGGATCTACTGGTATTAACTTCTGGACGCACTCCATCTCAACGCAGCAGCCGTTAAGTGTCGGTAAATCCATCGACTGGGGAGGATGTCTACGCACGTCCGGATATGAACCTGTCCGGCTCCTTTTGTGGCGTCCGCGTTGTGGATTGAGAAAGTCATCAGACTGATGATCCCCAGACGCACAAAGCCCGCTATTTGCGGGCTCTTTCGTATCCTTTCCGAGGAAACTGGATACGGCTAAAACAAACTAGTGGAGAGTGGGGATTGGAACCCCCGATAGAACTTTTGATCCTATAACGGTTTAACCCTATTGAAAGTCGCCTTCGCAGCCAAGGCTGCACGTTTCGAAACATACCCGCGTTTCATCGTTGTTTGCGGCGGCCTCCGTAAGGATCTCCAATTCTTTATCCACATCATCCGCGACCCGCGTTGCGTCAGCATGGGTAGCGAAGAAGCTGAAGGTCGGCGGCGGTTCTGGCTTGGCAACCTCGACCGGCTTCACGGCTGGAACCGGTTTCGCAGGCTCTGCCTTCAGCGGCTCTTTCGTCGCGGCAAGCTTCTTCGCACCCACTTCGGCCTGTGCAGCTTTCCCAGCAACGTCCGTCTCGGCCTTGGCTCCGCTTCAAAGAGCGACAGATTCCGGATGCCACGCCTCAAGAGATCACGTTGATGGTTCTTGTACAAGTACTGCAAACCCTCTGGCGTCACTGTATGAACGTGGCGCTCTCCACGCGTGGTTACCTTCGTCGTTGCAGTGCGACGTTCGGCCTTATGCAACAACTCGTGCGCGACTTCATGCACGAGGACAGAGAACTCCTCGGCTTTCGACTGTCCCGGAAGGATGGCGATGCGCCCGCCGTAGCTCCTGCCGAGCGCGGGTCGGATGTTCTCGGTGAAGACAAGCTCGATTCCCTGCTTCTCCATGAACGAGAGAAGACGGTCGCGGTTCTCGCCAACATCGCCGCTCATCTCACGCAATGCGGGAATTTCCGCGCCTTCGGTCTGCGAGACATCAAAGACATAGGCATTGCGAAAGCCAACAAGAACACGGATATCCGAACAGCTCGCGAGCTGATTTCCCTAGACCTCTGCCCAGCGCGGCGGTAGCCTTTAAGTGAGCCATCCGTTGCGCCGGAGACCAGGAGTATTCATGGCAACGCGTGCACGGTATCAGCAAGGAAGCGTGCAGCGTGGCAAGCGGCAGAATGGTCCAGATGTTTGGGTATTCCGCTGGAGAGAGATTGGACCGAACGGTAAGAGCGTTCAGCGCAAAGCCGTCATCGGCACTCTAATCAACCTCCCTTCAGAAGCATCGGCCCTGAAAGCAGCCCAAGCGTTGCGCATCGACGCCAACCAACAAACCCCGCGGGCGGTGAGCTGCCCGAGTACGGTAGCAGAACTGATCGAACACTATCGGTTGAAGGAGTTGACCGAAGACGAACAGGGACGCAAGGCGCACTCGACGCGAGCTGCTTACGAATGCTACTTGAACGGCTGGATTCTTCCACGGTGGGGTGACCATCCACTGGAACGGGTCAAGTCGGTAGCCGTTGAAGAATGGCTAGGCAGCATCGAGCGGGCACGAGGAACAAAAGCGAAGACTCGGAACATCATGAGCGCTCTCTTCAGTCACGCGATGCGGTACGAGTGGTCGGATAAGAACCCGATCAAGCTCGTTCGGCAGAGCGCGAAGAGGGAAAAGATTCCCGATGTACTCGAATTGCACGAACTTCAGGCTCTTCTCGCCGAACTCGCCGTCAGAGAACGCACCCTGGTTCTGCTCGATGCGGCGACCGGCCTACGAGTCGGTGAACTCCTCATCCCTCCGCTGGGACGACATTGATTTCGAGAACCTGGAGAGTCGAGTCACAGAGTCCATCTGGCATCAGGTGTTAGGTGTCTGCAAGACAGAGGCGTCGGCCAGACCCGTCCCAATGGACGGCTATATGGCCGAGGATCTTCTGCGTTGGAGAAAGAACTGCGCCTTATCCCATGGAGTCCGACTGGGTCTTTGCGAGCCCGGCCATGCACGGCAAGCAGCCCTATTGGCCGGACAATCTCTTGAAGCGATATATCAAGCCAGCGGCAAAGAAGGCTGGCATTAACAAGAACGTCGGTTGGCACACCTTCTGCCATTCCTTCGGCACGTTGCTGAAGGCCAATGGGAAGACGTGAAGACCGTCCAGGAGCTCTTACGACACGCCAACAGCAAGATCACGCTCGACGTTTACACGCAGGCCGTGAACTCGCACAAACGAGCCGCACAGAGCAAGATTGTTCAAATGATGGTGCCAGGCGTGGGCACAAACGTGGGCACAACGCGGGATCAAGCAAGAACGGGTACAGAAGCGTAATTCGCTTATTGTGCCCTTATTGTGTCCTGATTTGCTTGTCACTTAGGTCCCATATATTCCGTAAGTCCTTTGGAATGTATGGCGGGGACGACGGGGCTCGAACCCGCGACCTCTGCCGTGACAGGGCAGCGCTCTAACCAACTGAGCTACGTCCCCACGAGTCTTTTCAGACACTTGGAATATGTCACATAGAATCAAGCGTTTCGCAGCTTTCGCTATTTTCGCTCGTTTCTACCTTGTCGTTGCTGTGGACTCAATTTTGGGCTTCTGTAGACACCAAACAGACACCAAAACCAGCACCGCAACGACAAGATCAAGTCTATCAGAAGTGACCGTTTTGGTGTCTACGTTTCCCGGTCCCGAGGAAAAAGATTCGCTGCCCATTCACCCCTGAGTACGACAAGCCCAGAGAACGAGGTAACGCAAACCTAATTTGCCGTTGTCCCGTTCTTCTTCGCTACCACAGCTTGAGGTTGTTTCGAGAAAGGCGGCCCAAGGAGACGTGATGCTTTTCTCGCATCGTCCTGAACGAATACGACTGCCCAATTATGGGCCCTCGTCAGAGCGTTATAAAGTCGGCGTCTCTGCGAGTCTAAATCTCCCCCGATTGCAAACGGCCACAGCACAATCACTCCCTCGAATTCCCGGTTCTTAGCCTGGCTAATCGTCATCGCCCGTATGATGCCACGATGTTCGGATGGAAGGAAAGCACGCCTGGATTGAAGAATCCGGTCTGCCGCCGCCGAAATCTCCACAGCGGAAAATCTCACCTGACCCTTCATCCGGTATTTTCTCTCCGCCCATTCGCGTAGATCGCCCAACGCTCCGGCGCCCCCGGCGGTCCGATCCTGAATCTCCTGCAGCGTTGTTCCTTCGGCCATGGTGGCAAGGGTGGAAACGATCTCTGACTTCTCTTCAATGCTATTGGATTCCCAGACTACTCGGAACGGGCCTACCGGCTTCGTGATGCCCCTCGGCTGAATGGGCTTTGATGTCAAACGCTCCACCACATCGTGAACAAAGCGGCTATTCTCCGGCCTTGTAGGAGTGAGAATCACAACGTCCTTGCATTGCTTCCAGCAGAGCGTTCGCGCTACGCCACCTGCGGCGGCATTGGCATTGCGACCTGACATTAGCGTGTTCCCCAGCGCGATTCCGCAATCCTGGGACAATCTCAGATGGCCTGCCGCCTGGAGGAGGACCGCTTGCTTCGTTCGATGGTTTCCGCTCAGTACAGTTTTTTTACCCTCACTTGCATGCAGCCACGCGACTGCTGCATTTGAACCGTTCGGCTGTAGATCCTGGAATTCGTCTGCTGCCGCGATCACATGACAGCATGATTCGATTGCCTGGACGATTTTGAGACGATCTCCTTTGCAGTCCTGAAATTCGTCGACGACGACGATTGGATACCGCACGCAAAGCCAACTGAACACAATTTCTTTGCGCAATAGAATTGCGGCGACTTTACATACTGCTTCAAAATCGGCTGCTTCACTGGCATCCAATAGTGGATCAATATCCCTCGCGAGAGTCCTCCATCGCCAAACGATTGATCTTGCCAAACTATCGACGGTTGATGCGAGAAAGCGGCCCCGCAAGGAAGATAGTGTCGCTAGTCGGCTGTGCATGCGCCGACGCGAGCCGTGCATGTATGTGAGCCCGAGCACCGCCTGTTCCTCACTGAGTGGACGGGAGACAAGATGCGCCTTCAAAGCTTCGATGAGCTGATAGGTCTTCCCGCATCCGGCTGGTCCCTCGAAATATTCAAGGCTCAAGAACAATCCTCCAGACGGAGGTCGCGGAGGTCGTGCGAGCTTGATCGGCGAGTAGAAATTGCGACGAAGGCTTTTCGCTTGTTAGATCGACCAACGCCTCCAATAATTTCCTCACTCTGGATTTGGCCGAGGAAGATGTTAGTAGCGCCGCAGTGATCGCCTCATAGGCAAGAATATCGGCTTTCGCGCCTTTTTCGTTTGGACGGGTCTTTATCCAAGTCACGATCTCCGAGATCGACGCCGGCGCGGTCGGCATGTCTGCCCGGATGAGCGGCACTAAAGTCTCCTCGTCTCCAAGTACCCAGCCGACCACATCCTCCATCTCCCAGCCGTCTTGCCAGCGAACAACATGCTCAGGAGGGCGGTTGGCCTTGAGAAGACTCTTCATGTAACCGTCGCCGGCGGCGTCCCCATCAACGAGCGCCACAACACCCGAACGGATATCGTTGATCCTTTCAATCGTTTCCACCACGCACGCATCGTGAGTCGGAACGATTCCAAAAATAGTTCCAAACGGAACCGGCTCTGCGCATGAGCCGAGCTCCTGGTCGGTGACCGCGCATAGCGAGAAGAGCTTGAACCATTCGGCGTCCACCCTGCCCTCTGGAACGAGTACGAAACGATGCATTAGCGCTTCGATAAAAGCCTGCCTGCTCTCTTGAAATAACTTGCGCACGCCGTTTCTTGATGAGCCTAGAAGCGGAGTCTTAAGAAGCGGGGCCACGGGTGACTGAACGGTGTTAGCTGAGTTAACGACGCGGATGTCGAGTGCCGAGCAGACAGCGGCCACCCGCGGGGAGTGGGTCGTGCAGACGAGCTGGTTCGACGCATTCCTAAGCCTGTGGAGGACTTGCGCATGAACGCCCGGCGGCATGTGCAGCTCGGGTTCCTCAACCGCGATGATTACGTTTTGATTGGCTTTGCGCCGACGCTCGGCGACCTGTAACACCAATAGCGCTGTCTGGAGCGAGAGCAGGCCCGAGCCGTGGCGACCGGCGGGAAGCGACACCGAGGTGCCGTAACGGTAATGCGGGATAAGCGCGTAGAGAAGCGATTCCGAATCGGTGCCGGTCAGGCGCAGTTCGAGGCTGGGATCACCTGACAACAGATGCTTCAGTTCGTTATTGATGCCTTCCCGAAGTCCTTTCAATGAACCCTGAAGGTCCACGCGGTGCTCATCTAGGCGTAGTCGATCACGCTCGGCCAAGATTTCTGTCGCTTCGAGCGAACCACTACTGTCTAGAATCCTTCTGAAGAGTTCCGAATTGAACGATACGAGTTTGTCCCAGGTGCGATGCGCTGGCACCAGAAAAAACCCGATCTCACTTAGAAGTCGTGCCGGAACAATCTGGACGACCTCCTCGTCGAATGGATCGACTACCGCATCGTCATCGTGAAAATACCTGATGGTCTCCACGTTCAACTCGCCTCTGTCGAATCTCGCGGAAAGCCCCACCTGGACTGTCAGTTCGTCTTCGGCCGACTGTGGCTCCGCCAGCAGCTTCCCAGTGGATTCTTGACGCCACTTGGGGATACCTCGCCTTTCTGAGAACCATTGGCTATGCGCGCTTGCTAGATTTGAACCAAACCCCGTAATTGTGGCGATCAAGCGTATGCGATCGCTCGCGGCTGGGTTGCTCCCAAAGAAGTCATGTTCGGTGAGGGTGCGCACCAGACGATCACGACCGAACAAAAGAGCGAGGGATTCCAATATGGTGCTTTTGCCGGCACCGTTCGATCCTACTAATACGGTTTGCCGCTCGCTGAACTTCACCAGCGCGCTTCGTATGCCTCGGAAGTTCTCAATCTGGAGCTGTCGAATCCACATTCACCCTCCTGCTCTGCTCGCCCTACCCGGTGCTTTGGCGGTTGGTTTATCTGTCGAGTCCTGCTCCTCGTGATTATTTGCCGTGCCAATATCCACATACCCGTATGACAGAAATGCCGATCAATCTCCAACGCCTTGACAATGGTAAATCGGCATAGACGAGTTCCGGCTGGTTATCGGGAGTTTGGGGGACAGGTCCACGGAGCGCAAAGTCCAAGCTCATTGTTGCTGACACTACCAACACGCGGGTCCACCTGATGTGCTGTCATCTCGGCAGCCACGTATGGCCTTAGTAAATCAGTCGGAGGTTGTTCAGCATCGGCTCGATCCAACCATCGGTCGTAATCGGATGGCTTCAAGATCACTGGCATTCGGTCGTGAACGGTCGCCGTGAGTTCGTTGGGGTCGGTGGTGATGATGCTAAAGCTCTGGAGCCAATCTTCGGTCGCGGGATCTTTCCAGGCGTCCCATACCCCGCCGAAGGCAAATGTCTCGCCGCTTCGCAGGGCGAAGGCGTAGGGCTGCTTGGTCTTCTCATCCAACCGCTTCCATTCGTAAAAGCCATCGGCGGGAATTAGGCAGCGCCGGCGATGAAACGGAACCCGCCACAGTGGTTTTGAAAGCAAAGTCTCGGCCTTTGCGTTGATGGTTGAGAAGCCTTTGAAGTCGGCAAGAGACTTGGCGAAGTTTGGCACCATGCCCCATCGCATCGCTACCATCTCGCGCTCTCCGGTGTCGCGGTTATTGCGGATGGCCGGCTGCATGGTAGTTGGCGCGATGTTGTATGACGGTGCAGCCTCCAATGGAATGTCGTCGAGCGTCCCGAGATGGAAGGCTTCGGCGATTCGCTGCTTGTCGGATCGACGGTAGTACCTGCCGCACATACGCCATCCTCTCTTGGACACCAACGCCGCCAGTTTTCTAGCCTACAACTTCGACGGTCCGGCCCGTGCGCATTGCGGACATTTAGAGAGGCAAGGCTCCTCGTTCAGGGCTCAATGAGTGACTCGGCCTGTTAGCGTCAACTGAGATCGGGAGATAACAAAGCCGATCGTATCGATATGAGTCCGAGTCGGTAATCTTCCGATAATACGAGAGACAATATGGTTCGCTGGCAGCCGACCCGATTTCAGGGCCGCCTGATTTCGTCCGACAATTTGCCTTTTTCGAGGGCGCATAAAGCTAAAAAGGAATGTCGTCGTCTGATATTGGAAAGGCGAGCGGCCCCGAGCGTTCTTCTGGCGTCGGATAGACGAGCGGCTCTGGCCGTCCAGAACGAGGCCGGCTACCAAACTGGGCATTCCGGTTGACGTTGACCCCTGATAGCTTCTCGTCTTGATTTACGAAGAAGTCGTCATTGAAGGAAAGAACCGACATGAACTCCTCGCGTACGACATGTAGTTGATTTGTGTAGTATTTGGAGCGAGGAAAGACTCGCCAGTTCACAGGTTCCCCTTCGAGGGATATAGTCTCAGACGAGCTAGCGAGGACCACCAATCCTGTTGCATGCTCGAGCACAAATCCAAAGACCGCATTGTCGGCAGCAATAAAGTGATGCGGCTCCTTTGCGGACACCTCTACTCGGCCTTGAACAACGAAGCGATCTGCCAATTTGCGGCGAGGAAAAAACTTGACTACATCGATGTGTCCCGTGGCAGCGATGCACAGCCGATCCTCGCCACCCCAAACGTACTCAACCTGTTCGTGAAACTCACCCAGTTCCTCGACCGGAAGCAATTGTCTAACGACCTTTTCCCGTGGTTCGTCCGGACGATCTTTATTCTTCTTCCCCGGCTTGAAATCGACGAACGTACCCGCAGAGCTGCGATTGGAAGCAAATAGTGCGCTTTCCATCCATCTAACCGAGTTCGAGAAGCTTGGCGCTACCATTTTCAAGTTAGATTCAATATAGGGAGCGGCGGTAAGTTGAAACACGCCCTCGCTGCCCGCAGCGATCGCAAGTCGAGATGAGCCCAGCGCGATTCCGAGCGCAGGCAAATCCGTTAACTTAGTGGACTGCATCGCATGGTCATCGTCCCTTGGCCACGCGTATTCCACGCCGTCTTGTCCGCCGACAAAGATATTTCCGTTGTAGAATCCCGAATCGGCATGAGGAAATCCAAAACGGTTGTCATATTGCGCGATAGTACATCTCTCCAGCAAACCAGGTGACACTTCGATCGGCGACTCAGACAGTGCACGGAAGCGCCGTTCCAGAACTGAGCGGACCTCGGGATCGTGAAGCAAGATTGAGACATTTGGATCGTAAAGGTATTCGCTCCTGCGGAAGGCGAATTCAAAGGTGGCGCGATATTGATCTTTCTTCTCAACCGAATCCACGAGTTTGTTCCAGTCCACGCGCACAATAGCCCCGGTGGTCGTCCAGAGGTACAGTTCTCCTGAGTAAATCTGTGAATCATAAAAGGACCCGGCAATCCGAATCTCTAAAGGGCGCATAGTTGCCCTTTCACCAGCTTCCGTATCAGAGCTGGCCGAAGGTGGGATTCAGATTGCCATATTTTCAATACGCTCGTTGGAGGCAGGTCGTGCTGATTCCGATAAGGGTCGGCTGGATAGCCGTGCCACAAGTCATTGGCATTGCCATCGATGAACTTCGCAATGAATAAGGCTCGAGGGGGTATTCCAAACGCAAGGGCGGATTGTCCAAGATTGGCGACGCTGGGATTAAAATGTAGCCCCCACCGCGTGCTGGCGTCCGATGACCAGTCCTGACTGGTGGCCAGATTGAAGCAGTTGACTTCATCAGCGCATAAGATCACCCATTGAGACTTGAGAGTGGTATTGTCCCGATGATCTGGCTTGAAACCGTAGGGCATGCAACAACTCTAACTCACTGAATCGTCGGACGACGGGAGTTGTGTGTTGGTGCGGGGTGCGAAATCGGCGAGGATGGTGAATTCGTATCAGTCGATAGATCAAGAAGCCGTGTGAGCGCCGCGATTCACCCACTCAGCATCACCTCAGTGATCTTCTTGGCAACACTCGGGAGAAGTCGCTCAGCCCCTCGATATCTACCGGGCCTTAGAAAGCGCAAAATCGCCGACGCACATTTCCAGCCGCGGCAGTTCTCGTCTACAGCATTTGCAATACGTCCATCAGGCTTGGCAGGTTCTTGTCGGACAGGCTTCGAGGCGGATTGTCCCTCTGCCAGTCGATCTGAGAAAGCAACATTCCCATCTCGTCGAGCTGTAATATCAGGGCTGCCCACTGGTGGGGCGGGTACCCTACCGGAATGCCTGATAGATCCGGGTTGGGGTTTTCGGAGGTACTGCCCATCGCCTGCATCTCCTCCCGCGACCGCTTGGGGTTGGAGAGGATTTTGCTGTCCAGATGATCCTGCAAGTGTAGGCGATACATCTCCCGATTCAGGGCTTTCTCCCCGCACGGGACGGCCAAGCTCATCGTCGGCTTGCTGTCTCCCTTCAAGATTGGTGCCCAGATGTTCACTTGCTTTGGCATAAACTTCCCCATGATTTGAGACGTTCGCCGTAGGCGATTACCCAGCTTGATGATATTTAGATCTTCCAACATCCTATGTCGAGCGATTGGACAATGTCACGTGAAGGGTACGCTTCCTGAAAGGGTGACCCTGATGATACCTGCGTCGAGTATGTTATTGCCGAAATTTGTGCATAGTGAACTCGTGTTATTGCAGTCACTTGGGAGGGAATCTGCACAATCTTTGTTGCAGGAGGCATTTGCAGGCTGAGCGCCAATAGGCGAATATAAGGCGAAGACCATGAGCTCCGCTGCCATATTGCGCTCCCAAATCGAAGCTGCCTTGGCGGACCGAATTCCGTCCGCGCTCACTCCTCCTGCGAAGACGATTCGTGAGGCCGTGTCTACGGGGATCGCAGCGATTGATTCCGTCCTGGATGGCGGACTGCCGGTGGGCGCCGTAACGGAGATGATCGGCGCTGAATGCTCCGGGAGGACGGCTCTTGCCCTATCGTTCCTAGCGCAGCTCACGAAGGCGGAGAGAGTTTGTGCGTGGATCGATGTGTCGAACGCGCTCAGCCCTGAGTCCGCCGCCGCATCCGGCATAGACCTGAAACGGCTTCTCTGGGTTCGCTGCGGCGTACAGCCTGCCAGCCAACCTGTGTCACCTCCTCAATGTGACTTCGCACTACCAGAGAAGTATCTTGCCCCACCCGCAGCGAAGAGAGGGCTGCACGGTGGCGGCTTCGGCCCGCATCCTCGGACTGAAACAAAGGGCTTGTCCGATGGAGTCAGCGACTTGCTGCGACGCGATGCCGTCGCTCCCCGTTGCGCCGAGCCGCAACGAAGGATTCGAGTCGAACGAGAGACTGTTGAGCCGCATATTTTCCTGCCTTCCAAACGCCACAGTCCTTCAACCCGCACGGCAAAGCCCTGGTCGAGGATCGAACAGGCATTGCGGGTCACCGATTTGTTGCTGCAGGCAGGTGGATTCAGTGCAATCGTGCTGGATCTGGGAAGCATTGCGCCTGAGCACGTCTCGCGCATACCGCTGGCGACGTGGTTCCGCTACGGCGCTGCTGCGGAGAGGAGCCGAACGAGCGTGCTCCTGCTGACGCAACACGCTTGCTCGAAGAGCAGCGCGGGTCTTGTCCTGCGTCTGCAAGCAAGGCCGCCGCTCTCCGGGGAGAGCACAGTGCTTGCCGGCCTTGAACGCCATATCGAGGTATCGCGCCAGCGATTCACCGAAGCCTCGGTGAAGGTCGTTCCCTTTCGGAAACCTCCGCAACGTGCAAGCGGTGCCGATTGGCAAAGCAAAACAGCTTGGGCAGCCATTCGATGAAACCTGCCGGCGAACTATATGCGTGCCTCTATGCGAAGGAGTTTCCGGCGCAAGCGGTCTTGCGATTGCGGCCAGAGCTGCGAGAGCAGCCCGTCGTTGCCATTGAAGGTGAACCTCCACTGCAAACGGTTTGCTCGTTCAATGCGAAGGCCCGCTATCTGGGCATAGTCCGTGGGATGACGAGGGTAGAGTTGGACACCTTCTCCTCGTTGATTGTGCTTCCACGATCACGCATGGAAGAGGATTCGACACACGCTGTCATGCTGGAGTGTGCGGGCGCTTTCTCCCCGCGCATCGAAGATCGTAGCGATGGCTGCGCCTTCCTTTGCGTGATTGATATTGCGGGGACAGAGAAACTGCTTGGCCCGCCCGAAGTGCTGGCGCGGGAACTGCTGCGTCGCGTGCAAGTTCTTGGTGTGAACGCGTCGGTTGCGATCAGCAGGAACTTCTACGCTGCTCTGTCTTATGTTCGCGGTTCATCTTCGCGCATTGCCTTCATTGCGCCCGGTAACGAAGGCCCAGCTCTCGCCCCGCTGCCGCTCAAAGTTCTGGACATATCCAGTGAGCACGCGGAGACATTCGGACTTTGGGGCATCCGCACACTCGGGGCCGTGGCCGCCCTTCCAGAAGAAGAACTGATTTCGCGTATAGGGCAAGAAGGTAGACGCCTTCGTCAGTTGGGGCGCGGCGAACTGCCACATCATTTCGTGCCATATGAAGCGAAGTTTGAACTCGAAGAGCGAATGGAGTTGGACACGCCGGTTGAGGAGCTTGAACGTCTGCTTTTCGCCGTCAACGTGATGCTGGAACAGTTCATATTCCGAGTGACGGCTCGTGTGCTTGCACTCGCTTCGGTCACGATCTCATTGTCTCTGGAAGGAAAAGCTGTCCACACGCGGACGGTGCGGCCTGCTCTACCAACGAATGATCGTCCTCTCTGGCTCAAGCTGTTGCAACTTGATCTTGAAGCGCATCCGCCACAAGCGGCGATTGTTGCGGTCACGCTCAACGCTGAACCCGGTAGCACCAGCAAGGTGCAACTCGGCTTGTTCTCTCCGCAACTGCCGGAGCAGATGCGTCTGGATGTAACGCTTGCCCGCATCCGCGCCCTGGTGGGGGATGAGTGCGTGGGCAGTCCCGTACTCCGAGACACGAATCAGCCGGACGGCTTTCGTGTCGAGCCCTTCAAAGTACCGTCAGCTCATAGCTCCTCGCCCGCGACTATTAGCTCTTCGGCGGCGATGCGGCAACTCCGTCCACCGGAGAGGGCGGCGATCACGCTGCGCGATCGGCAACCGGCATCCTTTGTCTTTCGAGATTGCAGGTATCAAGTGGAACACGCCTACGGCCCATGGCTGGCCGAAGGCGACTGGTGGAACCGTCAGACCTGGGCACTGGAGCAATGGGATCTGATTGGTCGATCCAGGGACGGAGCGATGCTCTGTTGCTGCCTGGTGCGCGATCTGAAAGAACAATCGTGGCAGGTGGTGACGCTCTATGACTGAGCGATACATTGAACTGCACTCCTCAAGCGCCTTCAGCTTTCTTGAAGGCGCTTCGCAACCTGAGGAGCTTATCAAGCGGGCCGTCGAACTGGAAATGCCCGCGATGGCACTACTCGACCGAAACGGGGTCTATGGGTCGGCGCGCTTCCACACAAGCGCGAAACGGAATAACGTCCACGCTCATGTCGGAGCGGAGATTGCCGTATCGAGTTTCGGAAACCGGCTCACCCCTCCCGCGTGGCTCCCGCACCTGCATACCGCCGAACCCGCGCGGCTGTCCTTGCTGTGCGAGTCGAGAGTCGGCTACCAGAATCTTTGTCAGCTCATCACCCGTTTCAAAATGCGGGAGAGGGTCAAGTGCGAAGGTGCGGCTACCTTCGACGACTTGCAGAAATACTCTGTCGGCCTGGTCTGCCTCACGGGTGGCGACGAAGGCCCGTTGGCCGCCGCGCTTGTAAGCGACGGTGAGGAGGCAGGTCGTGAGACAGTCGAACGACTGGTAAGGATTTTCGGACGGGACAGCGTCTACGTCGAGGTTCAGCGTCACCGTGAACGCGAGGAGGAGTGGCGCAGTCAAGCGGCAATCCGAATCGCAAGGTCTTTGAAGCTGCCGGTTCTCGCCACCAACGGAGTTCGCTACGCCACGGCATACGACCGCGAGGTGCTCGATGTCTTTACGGCATTGCGCAATCACACCGATCTCGACCACGCCGGTCGTCTATTGGCTCTCAACAATCGGCGGCATCTGCGCTCTGGGCGAGAGATGGCGGCGCTCTTCCGCGATATACCAGGTGCGGTAGCGGAGACGCTTGAACTGTCCGCTCGTCTGAGATTCCAACTCGACGATCTTGGGTATGAGTTTCCGTGCTACCCGGTGCCGGACGGCGAGACGATGGACAGCTTTCTCAGAAAGCGAGTCGCCGAAGGCGTGATGCGCCGGTACGGGCCGAAGAATGATCCGGGTTTATTGGAGCGAGCAAAGAAGCAAGTCAATCACGAACTCGATCTGATCGCGCGGCTCGGCTTTGCCGGATACTTCCTGATCGTCTGGGACATCGTTTGTTTCTGCAAGAAAAACGACATCCTGATTCAAGGCCGCGGCAGTGCGGCGAACTCTGCCGTCTGCTATGCGCTCGAAATAACGGCTATCGACCCGGTAGGGATGGAACTGCTCTTTGAGCGGTTTCTGAGCGAGAGCCGGGGCGAGTGGCCGGACATCGACCTCGATCTTCCGTCGGAAGACAAGCGAGAGCAGGCCATCCAATACGTCTACCAGCGATACGGCGAACTGGGAGCGGCCATGACGGCGAACGTCATTACCTATCGCGGGAAGTCGGCGGCGCGAGAGGTTGGCAAAGCCCTCGGCTTCGATCAAGAATCGCTGGCCCGATTGTCTGGTCTCGTCAGTCAGTGGGAATGGCGCGGCAAGACCGATACGATGGCGCATTCGTTCCAAAATGCGGGATTCGACCTCAAGCACCCACGCATCGCAAAATACCTCGAACTCTGTATGCGCCTTCAAGACCTGCCGCGTCATCTCGGACAGCATTCGGGCGGCATGGTGATCTGTCAGGGTCAGTTGAACTGCGTCGTGCCGCTCGAACGCGCGTCCATGCCCGGTCGCGCCGTAGTCCAGTGGGACAAGGAAGACTGTGCTGATCTCGGCATCATCAAGGTAGACTTGCTCGGTCTCGGCATGATGGCTGTCTTGAAGGACTGCATCGAACTGATACCTCGGCACTATGGGGAGTCTGTAGACCTGGCCCAACTGCCGGAGGATGAGGATGTTTATAGGGTCTTGCAACAGGCCGACACCGTAGGCATGTTTCAGGTGGAGAGCCGAGCACAGATGGCATCCCTGCCTCGGAACTGTCCCACACGCTTCTATGATCTCGTCGTACAGGTCGCCATCATTCGTCCCGGCCCCATCGTCGGAAAGATGATGCACCCCTATATGCGGCGTCGTCAGAAGAAAGAGGCGGTGACGTATCCGCATCCCTCGCTGGAACCCGTGCTCAAGCGAACGCTTGGTGTTCCACTCTTCCAGGAGCAACTGCTTCGTATAGCGATGACAGTTGCCAACTTTTCCGGCGCTGAGGCGGAAGAGTTGCGCCGCGCCGTCGGGATGCGGCGGTCCTGGGAGCGGATGAAGAATCTCGAAGGCAAGCTCCGTGCGGGCATGACGACCAATGGACTTGATGCTGCGACGCAAGAGAACATCATTCAGAACATCAGTTCATTCGCGCTATACGGGTTCCCTGAGTCCCACGCGGCCAGCTTCGCGCTGATTGCGTATGCCTCGGCCTACCTGAAAGTGAAGTATCTTGCCGCGTTTACCTGCGCGATCCTGAACAACCAACCAATGGGCTTCTACATGCCCGCCGTGCTGGTGAAAGACGCGCAACGTCACGGACTGCGCGTTAGGCCAATCGACATTCAAGTATCGAATTGGGCTTGCACCATCGAACATGAGGTCGATGGTGCGCTCTCGTTGCGGATGGGCCTGGGCTACGCGAAGGGTCTGCGGCGTCAGTCCGCAGAGGCCGTCGTTGCGACTCGTTCGCAAGACGGCCTCTTCCGCTCAGCGGAAGACCTCGCGCTGCGCGTTCCCCTCCTCAACCGCAAAGAGCTAACCCTCTTGGCGCGTGTGGGTGCTCTCAACAAGCTCGATGGAATTGAGCATCGTCGGGATGCCCTCTGGCAGGTGGAACGCGCCGGCAAACTGGAAGGGCCGTTACTCAGACAGAATAGCGACTGGCTCCGAGAGGCTTCCGATGCTCTACCTCTGCAGCAGATGAATACTGAGGAGCGTCTGGTAGCCGATTACGCCGGGACTGGCCTTACCGTTGGGAAACACCCCATGCACTATCGACGGCAAGAATTGCAGTCGAGAAATGTGCTCTCGGCCGTAGAGCTTCGTCGTTGCCGGGATGGTGAGTTCGTGAAAGCGGCGGGCTGCGTCATCGCCCGCCAGCGGCCCGGTACGGCAAGGGGCTTCATCTTCATCTCGATGGAGGACGAAACCGGCATTGCGAATGTCATTGTGACGCCCGATCTCTACGAGAGGGATCGGCTGACCGTGGTGCGTAGCAAATTTCTCTTGGCCGAGGGCATCCTGCAAAATCAGGATGGCGTGGTTCATGTGAAGGCTACGCGGCTCATGGCGCTAGTCGATGGCGCGATGGAACTGCGTTCGCATGATTTTCATTGATGTTGGGCCTGCTGCTTCCAACACGCCAACTTACTGCCCATTCTGCTCGTCGAGGGGTATTCCGCTCACGTCATGTGATCTCGAATTGGATATTCAGAAATTGAAGTTTCTCTTCCTGGGAACCTAGAGAGATGCTCCAGCGTTCTTCCAGAAATTTCACCATTTCTAGTCCACGATCTTTGATCGTTTCGGGAGTCCACTCATCGCGCTGTGCTACCTGAACTTCACTGTATGAACCGTTGTAATAACCTTGCACGCCGTCAGAATCTTGCTTCTTAACTCCGAATGGACGGTTGGAGAATCTGGAGTTACGGCTCCGGGAGAGCGGCAACAAGTTCCCCAACGAGTTGAGCAAAACCGCTCGCTGCTTCTTCGCAAGATCACTAAATGCCGGCCACTCCGCCGACTTCGCGGTTTGGGGGTAAATGTGTTCTACAGTGACATGATCCGTCTTAGACTTTACAAGGTCACTCCAGTTGAGACGCGGAATCTCCATACCGGCCTCGCCCCGCAGTTGTTGCTCATACTCGTATAGGAAATACCTTAACCCCGACCAGCTATAGAAGCCCTCGGAACGGTCGAATAGATCACGCATCCCAACAACGGCAGCATCAATACGGAAGAAGTGAGTGGTGCGCTCCGTAATCGTTTCAAGTATGTCCGAAGAAGTCACATCGCCTCTGTAGAGTTGGCCTGCAATTCGATAAAACTCACTGTCGCCAGCATTGGAGCGCCTTTGACATACTCTATTGACCAGAAATACGAATCTTTCGGACAAACTAAGAAGTTTCAACAGTTGATTGTCGGTAAAACCTTTCTGAAGTGCGGTCATCATCAGCGGCTCGAACGCACCCCGACCTAATCTGCCTAGCCGTTCCAAGGCAATACCGACGCTATCATTTAGATCCGTAGCGAGATGCGGAAAGTGAATACAATGCCACTTCCTAACGGAGGCCTGGATGCTGTTCACGTAGCGTTGAATATCTGCAATCTTGAGATCACCAGACAGCACTCCATCCGTCGTAAAATAATCGTCCAGCAAAAAGGAAGCAAATTGACCAGCTTTGTCGCGAGCGTAGCTAAAGTACATAATCCAATGCGCTCTCAGAAACTCGTCGTCATCAAGTGCCTCTCCTTGCACCTTGCCTAAGTACTCATAGACGGTTTTCCAAGCCTCGTTGATGTTGTGTCTGAGTGTTGTTCCGTCAGCGCCTTCACTCGAAGAAGGAAACAGTGTTGATAGGTAGATAAGCCTATTCTTCAAGAGTTCTAAGCGTGACAGAGGTTTCCCTCTATTGTTCATGGTTTCAAACACAACAAACTCATCTAGCTCGTCTTCCAGCTCGTATATGCTGAAGACAAATTTCTGAGTTACTGCTCTGAAGAGTCTCTCTAACTGTTCATGCGGAAGTCCTTGCAGTTGGCTCTGGAAATAATCGCGTGCGGCGGCAAGATTCGCTGTGTAGGTAGTCGTCACTCCCTGATATTGATTGGATGATTCGCCTAGTATCTCTGTCTTTAGATACTCATAACTTGGATTATCTCGTTCGTAGCCAAACAAATATGAACGACTCACGCTGCCTGCCGTTTGCAAGATGTACTTTTTCACGAGGTCAGGCTTCTCAGTAAATGCGAGTTGTTGCCCCTCGGCCACTCGATTGAGCAAACACTTAATGAGGATGATTGCCGTTGTGAGTCGCTGCTGACCGTCAACAACATAGTAGGGCTTGAAGCCTTTACCCTCAATGAGCCATTTCTCTTCTTCCCACTTCTGCCATTGATTCTCAGGTACTTTCTCGATTGTTAGCTGCCCCGTATAGTGATTGCGGTCAGCTCTCAACCTCTTCAGGTCGTTCCAAAAATCTTCCAACTGACGCGTTTCCCATGCGTAGCCGCGCTGGTAATCGGGGATTCTGAAGACGCGGCTATTGAAGAGCGTATCGAGGTATTGGAGTTCGGTGGGCATGAGTTTTCCTTGTGGGTCCGAGAAGACGCGCGCAAAAGACATCGCCGCTTCCTAACATTCTAATGCGGCGTGGAACAGTCCAAAGTCGCAAGGGCGTAATCTCTAGCTTCGTCAAAGGCACTCAGACGACACTTCGGGGAGCAAGCCCGTCGGGTGGGCGGGCATAGTAGCTCCTGCCGTGCAGGAGCAACGCCCAGGGTGGGAAGACGGGCGCACGAAAAAGGGAGCCTGCCGGGTGACAGACTCCCTTAGCGAACGTGCGGAAGCTATGCGGCCTTCGCCTTCTTCGCGGGTTTGGGTTGCGCTTTCGCAACGGCTTTCGTTGTTGACTTCGCGGTGAGCCTCGCTTTCTCCTTGGCGGCAAACTCTTGCTTGACCTTGAGGCCGATGGCATCCACATCCACCTTGTACGCGCTTGCGGCATCACGGAGAATCTGTGCTGCGTTCTGCCGCGTGGCCGCGTGGAGAATGGTTATCTCTACCAATAGACCGCCGAGTGCGCTTTCTTCGGCACGACGGAGATAGGCAGCAAACAGCTTCCCGATGGAGTCGCTGTCCTTCGCCTTCTTGATGCCGTGCTGCCGGGCGACGGCTGCCAGACGGTTTTCGTCCAGCAACGATGCCAGCCGCTCCACCACGAAAAGCAGGTCGCGTTTCATCAACCGCACCGGAACGGCTGCGGTGATGGCGGCAAGTATGCGGATGCCGGTCGTATTGGCAATCGCAGCCTCTTTGCGCTGCTTTTCCTGCTCGGCCTTCCACTTCACATCGTCCGCGCTGGACTGCTTCTTGGGGTGATGTACCGGGCAGGTTGGCTCCGTGCATACCTTTCGCAGTTCGCCCTTGTCGATGCCGTCCGACACGATGGCTTCGGTGGTGTACTTGCACATCTTGAACTCCGGTCGCGTCGCCTCTTCTTTGGTTGAGGGTTTCTCTGGCCGAATCTCGGTGTATTTGTTGCGCGGCAACGTCGCGCTGCCTTCCTGCTGCTGGCCGTAGGCCGTGCTGATCTGCACGAGCTTGGGTTTCGCCGCAACAGTCTTGGCAACATGCGCATCGACCTTCGCGTGATAGCAGCTTGGGTCCGTGCAAGCGTCCTGCCTTACATCCGCAAACAGGAGCTTGTTATGCCCTGTCCGCTTGGGGCAGTCCACACAACTCCCCGCTGCCGGGACAAGCTGCGCGTCCCGCTTGTCGAAGGGAGCGAGTTTGAGGATGAGGAGAATGTTGCTCTCAATCCAGAATTGGAGGCTCCGTACAGGGAGAAGGATGCGTTTCGCCTTCTGCCCGCCGTTGCTCCAATCCTCTTTGAAGCAAGCTCCAAGTGCCTGTTCCTGTTGGTCGGACTGGAGCTTTGCCAGCAAGAGCGCATGGCCGACGCCGATGTCCTCGCGGTAGAAGGCTTCGACCACAACGGGAGCAAGCTCGGTCAGCTTCAACCTGCCAGCCACATACGCGGGCGACTTGCCTGTTCGCGCTGCGATCTGCTCAACGGAGTATTTAGGCTCTTCCAAGTTCAGAAGAGCGCGGAAGCCGTTGGCCTCCTCCATCGGATGAACGTCGCGGCGCTGGAGGTTTTCAATCAACTGCGCCTCCAACGCTTCGGCGTCGGTGAGGTTCTTGATGCGGACGGGCACGGTGGCGGCTTCGGCCATCTGCGCGGCGCGGTAACGCCTCGCTCCGAAGACGATCTCAAAGCCCTGTTCGGTGAGTGGCCGCACTAGCAAGGGTGAGAGGATGCCCTGGGTGCGTATGCTCTCGGCCAGTTCCTTCAAGGAATCATCCTCGAAGGTGCGGCGCGGGTTGGTCTTGGATTCAGTTAGCAAAGCGAGGGGGAGATTGCGGTACTCGGTGGCATTGTTGACGGCGGTATTCATGGCGATTGCTCCTTTCGAGCGGTTGGATATTCGGTGGGTAAACGGGACGGACACACTTGCTTCGCCCGCCCATGACGGGAAAGCGGTTAGCTTCGTGTGCCTCTCCGGGCGAGGGCTTCGATAAAGCCCTGCCGGGAAAGGTTCTTGTCCCACAACCCAGCGAACTTTTCGTGCTGGTCGTAGAGGTGGCGGTCAAAAACGTAGTTGTCGCCCTCGATGGTGCGGGAGAACTGTTCGATTCCGAGATAGTCATTGCGAAAATAGAACGGAGTAAGGTGCGCTCCTGCCGCAAAGCCCAGCTCGAAACACATCTCCGGGTCGCGCATGAGGTCGCCGTTCTGTTCGCCATAGTGGGCGATAGACAGGACAGGCAATCCACACGGGCCGGACTCATCGGTCGCCTCGATTACCAACGCCATAAAGGGCGGGTTTTCGATGCGGAGGTAAAGACCGTGGTGCCATCCTCCGGCCTTTTTGAGGATTTCGAGGATGGTTTTCATTACGCCACCTGCGCCAGTTCTGCATCGGCCATCTCCTCGGTGCGGGACGGCTCCAACGCGGCAAGGATGACAGCGGAGGTCTCTTGAATCACCTCCAAGCTCTCGGCCAGAAGTGAAGCGTTGCCGTGGTACAGGTGGATGTAGTCAGCCGATGCGGTTCCTGCTTTCAGACCAACCGCCTTGCCGACAACAAACGCGACGGCCTCGGCCTCCGTCTCCTTTACAACCTTGGTGGTCGTTGTGCGGCGCTCGGCCTTGTGCAACATCTCATGCGCGAGTTCATGGACAAGCGTGGAAAATTCCTCGGCTTCCGATTGGCCGGGGAGAATGGCAATCCTGCCGCCGTAGCTGACACCCAACGCGGGAGCGATGTTCTCGGTAAAGACAAGCTCGATTCCCTGCCGGTCGATGTATGAAACAAGACGGTCGCGGTTCTCGCCCACGTCGCCGTGTACCTCGTGCATGGTGGGAAGCTCCGTGCCGTCGGTCTGCGAGACATCAAAGACGTAGGCGTTGCGAAAGCCAACCAAGACGGCCGTGTTTTGCTTGGTGATGTCCTTCTCGGCTTCCTCGTTTCTCTTGCGCTTGATGCCGATGATGGGAGCCAGAATGCGGATGCCCTTCTCACCTTTCTTCACCTTGCGTCCTAACTGGTTCCATGCGTACAGGCCAGCAACCCGCGTGGCGTTTGGCCTCTGCCGTGCGATTTCGAGGACGTTGCCAAAGCTGTAATTGTGAAAGCGGCTCATGGCGTCGAGGTACGCCGTGAGCGCATTGCTACGACCTGCCTCCAATTGCTCGATAAGCTCCTTGACGTTGGCGGCGATGATCTCTTTGGCGGTCTGCCGTTGCTGCGGCTGTTTGGGGTTTGGGGTGGACGGGGTGACGCTGCTGGTGGTGGCGATGGTGTTCATGGGTGTTTCCTCCTTGGCCTTGGCCGTTGCTTTTCATGCCATGCGTGGCATGTACCTACATGCCGAACGCCTCCTGGCGAAGGCGGGGGGTAGCAACTGCAAGGGGAGGGGGATCTCCCACCCTTGAAACGAAGCGCAGCGAGAGTGGAAAGGGCGAAGCGCAGCGGAGGGCTGCACAAGCGCAGCGCGGAAGCCTGGGGACACCCCTTGCGGGCGCGAGGGGCGGAGCTCCCCTTAGCAGGCTTGTCTACCTTGCTGGGCGCAGAGCGCAGGAATTGTAAGGGAGGGCGTTGCGGGAGGGAACGGCCCGCAGAGGTGGGTCATGGAAGACGCGGAACGCGGCTGGAATGAGGGAGGAAACTTCCTCCCTGAATCAATAGGAGAGCCGTGCTCTATCGTCTCTTGCGATGTCGGTGCAGTCTTATGAGAGCTATTCGGTAGGAAATTCGGCACCTGCGGCTCTTGGTAAATTCAATCCATGCTCCTTAGAATGTTTAGCTTACGAGGAAATATGACAGATTCTCCATGACGGCGCTCAAAATATAATTGGCTTTATTGTGAAATTGGCTCGACAAATTAGAGCCAAATATGCAAACATTCTTCCATGCTCAGTTGTTCGGGCAGAAAGCATGAGGAGGCCATTGAATGGATTCACTGCTACTGAGCGGTCTGGAAGAGAGCATAGCTCCACCGGCCCCGGATAACGAGATTGACCCTAAGGAGATCACTAAAATGCCACGCGGAAGACGCCCTAAAGCAGCTCCGGCTCCCAAGAAATTCGAGCGCCGGGAAGCCCTGAAAAATCGCATCGTCGGTTTGTCGGAGGAGCTTACAGGAGCCGGTTTTACCGACCTGCTTATTCCGCTCGTGCCGATCCGCCCGGTGGCAAGTGAAGTTGTGGATGAGAAGACCAGCGCGCGAATCGGGCACGTCGAGGAAACTCTCGCCGTGTACCTGCAACGCACTTCCATCAAAGACAACTTGTCGCAACGGCCACCGTTCGACCATGTCACCGATCCCATCTACCGGCGGTTGATGCGCGACTTCATCCAGGGGGCGCAGATGCCGGAAGCTAGGATCGCCGCGCTGCGCGACTTAAGCGGGCGTATCAAATCGCTCGACGAAACCGGCATCAACTACAGCATCATCGACGGGCTACAGCGGTCATGGTGTTATTCGACCACGGTCCTGATTGCCCTGCACCGCGACCAACTGGTCACCGACCGCTGTATCACGGTCGAGGCTTGGGACTACTTTCGCCCCTTCATCGAAAAACTCGGCGATCCTGAAACGGCAGCGCGGACCATGCTAAGCCGGACTATCCGCTACGAGATTTATTACAACATCGACCTTGAGGGCCTGCTACATTACATGGTCACCTTCAACACCGCGCAGCGCCGGATGAGCTTGCAAGTGCAGCTCGAAATTATGCGTAAGCCCCTGATTGATGAGATTGAGGCCGCCGCCAGCATTAAGGTGTTCCGAGACTCGCTCGATATCGAGGCGACCGGGAAGACTCAGAAGCCCCGTGACCAGTTTGCCGCTTCCGACATAGCCGTAGCAGCGGAAGCCTTCATTACCAATAACGCACAGACATCGCAGAAAGAGATCGCGGAAGACCTGCTGGAAAAGGACAGCGGCTACACCGCCACCGGCGTCGATTTCGGGGATATTGCCGACGTGGTGTACATGCTCAAGCGTGTTGCCCAGGATATTCACCCGCTGGTGCTTCTTATCTACACCGACGAACCCGGCAAGAAGTTTTACTTTTCTGGCGGTGGCACGTTCCTCACTGGATTTGCGGCGGCCTGCGGTTACGTCCGCAACCGCAACAACATGAAGATGCTGGAAGGGGCACTGGAGAAGCTCATCCTGCTGCTCAAACAACCCAACGAAGACCCGCTCGGCCTCGACGAGTACCAGGATCTGATCAAGAACATCACGTCGTCGCGTGGCAAGATGATGCGCCGCCTCGTGTATGACACATTCCTGCGCTTTTTCCTCGGTACGACAACCCGGCTGGAGTGGACCGACGCCTACCGCTCACTGAGCCTGACTTAGAGACAAGGAGGATGTTTCGTATGGCTAACTTTACCGTTCGCGTTGAACTTCACCAGGCAATCGGGGCCGACTATGACGCTCTTCATGCCGCAATGGAACAGAAGGGCTTTTCCCGGCTGATAACCGCCGATAACGGCCAGACCTATCACCTGCCTTGGGCCGAATACAACGGCTCAGGTAACCTCACCAGCGCGCAAGTGCGTGACATTGCGCGGGACGCTGCCAACGCCACGAAAAAGAGTAATGCCGTCTTTGTGACGGAGGCTGCAACACGCGCGTGGATCGGCCTTCCACTCCAGTAGTTCAACGCAGTTCTAACCGGGTCTCACGACCTTGCTCAGGAGATATACGACAATGGCTAAACATGACGAGTTGATTATCGAGAAGCGCGACGACGGACGTTGGGGTATCAAGAAGCCGCACGCCGAGCGGTCCAGCGCGATTGAAGACACCCAGCAGGAAGCTATCGGTCGGGCCAAGGAACTGGCTCCCGAAGGCGACATCAAGCTGAAGGGATTGAATGGAAAATTCCGGCACATCCAGAAGGGGTGAGCGCGGAGAGTCCGGGGACTACCGGCGCATCTCGATCGACCGGGTGGCACACAAGCACGAAGGAGAAGTGAACGATGGCAAACTCCAGCACAACAACGACGAAAGGCGGCGGAGCCATGCCGGGTCGCGACTGGGAAGCGACGTTCTCCAACTGGGGAGCGGCGCCCGGAACAACACAGCAGACGAAGTGTGAGAACGCAGAGCGCGCGGTACGCAAGGCGATTTGTGCCAGCACGAAGCTCAGCTCAAAGGACATCACGGTCTTCACACAGGGTTCCTACGCCAACCGCACTAATGTCCGCGAGGATAGTGACGTTGATGTATGCGTGATGTACACCGGCGCGTTCTTCTCCGACTATTCTATGAGTGACGGGCTGAACGATGCGGTCTTCGGCTACACAGACGGCAAGTATTCCTATGCCGAGTTCAAGAACGACGTGGAAGCCGCCTTGGTTTCGTACTTCGACGAGGACTCGGTTACGCGGGGAAACAAGGCATTCGATATTCACGCGAACACCTACCGCATTGATGCCGATGTGGTTCCTGCGTTTGAGCACCTGCGTTTCCACGGCACACCGCAGAACAACTGGTCTGACTCAGGCACGCAGATCCTCCCCGATGATGGCGGAGAGATAATCAACTGGCCCCGGCAGAATTATGACAATGGTGTCCAGAAAAATGAGGATACAGGTCAGAGATTTAAGGCCGTCACGCGGATTTTGAAGCGACTGCGCAACGAAATGGCCGATGAGGGATACGATGCCGCAGAGCCGATACCCTCATATCTCATAGAGTGCCTCGTCTGGAATGTCCCAAATGAAGATTTCGGCCACTACACTTGGACTGAGGATGTGCGGCACGCACTGGCCCATTTATGGAACGAGACACGCACGGATGAAAGCTGTGGCGAATGGGGCGAAGTCAATGAACTCAAATACCTGTTCAATTCATGGCAGCCGTGGAATCGCAACGAAGTGAATACATTCTTGCAGGCAGCCTGGGATTACATTGGGTTTGAATAGCCATGACCTCTGAGCGATACATCAAGGCAATCATCTATGTCGCTGTCTTAGCGTGGACCATCGTCCTACTCATCAACCATGAGGCAATACATTCCTCCTGGTTCCAGCCCCTGTCTACGGTAACTACTGTCGTGCTCTACGCGGTGCTGGCATTTGATCTCTGGCTTTGGAAGTTGCCTTTCCTGCACGGTTGGTTCGTAAAGCGACCCGTCATTGAAGGCACCTGGAAGGTTGAAATCCGGTCAAACTGGAAGAACCCGGCAACTGGCTCCGGGATTTCTCCGGTTGCAGGCTTCATGACGGTGCGACAGACATTCTCCACTTTGAGCATGAGGCTTTTGACAGCCGAATCCAGCTCTGAACTAGTAGGAACAGAAATCGTGTGCTCTGCCGACGGCCTTTACTGCATTAGTGGCGTTTACCGGAATGAACCCCGGTTCCAAGTGCGTGACAGAAGTCCCATTCACTACGGCGCAGTATGGCTGAAGATCGTTGACGAGCCTTCGAAAAAGCTGCTGGGCCATTACTGGACCGATCGTGAAAGCGCCGGCGAGATGGAGCTAACCGACCTCCGGGGTAAGAAGTTCCAGGACTTCCAATCTGCCCAAGCCTACTTCAATCAACTTTCGTAATGGTGGGAGGCCGTTGCGCTTCACTCTCTTCCCACTACGGTGTCATACAGTCCATAGTGTGTGAGCCCCTCGTGGCTCTCGATGCCCGTGTACCGTAGCGAGGCATCCTCGTAGCGGCGGAACGCGAAGACCGCCTGATTCATCTGCTCGGTATTGAATACTTTGAGGCGCACAAGCAGATGGAAGTCCTTCACCGTTAGACCAGTGACAGCCAAAAACAAATCCGGCTCTAACTTAGTGATCACGTCCTGTAGTGTGTTCTCGCGAAAATCGGTCAGGTACATGAACGCGGGAATGCGCGTCGCGAACTTGATCAGCTTTTCTTGCACGAGCTTGCGCTTGGACTTGTATTCCTTCTCTTCCTCGGTGAGCTGCTTCTTTTGCTTTTCGGTCAGCTCCTTGCCTTTGGCGTTTTTCTTTAGCTCCTTGACGTTCTCACTCTTGTTGATGATGGTCTCGATGATGTTGTCACCCAACGCGCGCCAGCCCTCGATACGTTCTACAGCGGCCATCGCCTCGGCGTTATCCAGGATTCGACGCAGCGTGTCGTTGTCCACGTTTACCAGCAGCGCGCTCTCCCATTTGCGCGCCAGCAGCGTGGCCGAGGTGCCTGCTATTGCTATGTCCAGAATGCCGCCAGCATCGATCTGAGTCATGTTCGCGCCGTCGTAGGCAAGCACCGGCAGGAACGAAACAAGGTCCTTGACGGCGATCTCCGGATTTGATTCGTTCGGAGAGAGGCCGATGCCGTATTCGGAGAGCTGCCGCAGCGCACGCGTCGGTGCAAAGTCGAACACGAAGCAGACTGGCTTGAGGATTTCCTCCTCGTTCGGATTGTCACCATTCGGGTTCTTGATAGACCACGGAGACTGCACGCGGAATGCTGCCTGGAAGTAGGTTTCCGGGCTCTTCAGATTGCGCAGCATCAGGATCGACGACCATTGAGGCACGGTCACGCCCGTCGTGAGCTTGCCGCATGAAAGCGTGATCGTTTTGCTTGAGAACCCACTTGCAATGGCCTTACGCACAGGAGGTAGCGCCGCCAATCCAATACCAGCCGACGCTCCAGCCGCTACGACAACGTCGTACTCTTTCCAGAAGATGTTGTGCTTTTCGGCCAGAAGGTTCCTCATGGCATGGCAGGCAGCCACGTTTGGCAAAAACCAGAACGAGTGCTGTAGGTACGGGAGCAGCCGCGTATCTGAATATGGGAATGGTGGCGTTGTGCCCGTCTTGAGGCTATCGATAAACTTCGTGGTGTCTTGGCCTCGGATAATGTTGAGCCACTTCTGGACATCGACCTTGTGCTTGAACTGTGCGGCTTTTCCTGTGCCAGTCGCCGCAAAAAACTCGTTTAGGTCGAATTCGTCAAACTCGCCGGCGCTGGCAATCGTCAGCAGTTCATC
>NZ_LMUH01000022.1:99544-395328 GCF_009766105.1 Granulicella sp. S156
GCAACCCGCCATAAGGATTCCATTTGCTGGGATTCTTGACAGCGAAATGTTGCTTAGCCCGCTGTTCGTCCGTGTAGGTCCAGTTGAAGATTTGTTCCTCAATGAACTCGCCTGTAGCGAGAGCTTTGAATGGTGTCCCCGAGAGGTAGAGATAGGCTCTGGTCGTGATCGGTAGAAACTCGGTTTCCTGCTCCGAAAGCACCTCAAAGTCTTCATTCACATCGTCTAGCGCCGCAGCGTATTCAAGGTTTGCTTCTTTCTTGGCGACGGCTTTTTCTTCACCCTCAAACAGTTCCTTCGCGGTCTCCCGCCAAGCACCGAAATGGTATTCATCAAACACGACCAGGTCCCAGTTCACCGCGTGCAGCCACTCGTTCCTCGGTTTGATATTTCCCGCCTCGTCACGTCCAAGCAAGTCCTGAAACGAGCCGAAATAGACCACGGGTTTGTCGTCGGCGATCTCTGTAGGGTCGCTGCCAGAGCTGCGGGAGAGATAGTGCCATCCGTCAAAATCAACATGGGATTCGAGATCGGTCTGCCATGCGTCTTCCACCGCAGGCTTGAAAGTCAGCACCAGCACGCGCTTGGTGCCCAGCTTCTTCGCTAGCTGGTAGGCGGTGAACGTCTTGCCGAAGCGCATCTTCGCGTTCCACAGAAAGCGGGGGACGGCCTGCTTGTTCTCAGACCAGATCGAGTGAAAATAATCGTAGGTTTTGTCTACAGCCTCAGCCTGTTCACGGCGCATTCTGAAGGTTTCGTGATGTGTGCCGGTGAAGTGTTGCCCCGTCCGCAGCTCGGTCAGAACAGTCTTCAGGTCTTGCAGCGTGCAACGCATCCACTCCAGGTGCGCGTTCTCAAACTTCTTCCTGCGGAGCGCGTCGCGCACCTCGTGATCACTAAAAATGGTCCCGTCATCACGTTCGGCTGGCTCGTCCAACTCGATCTTGTAATTCTTGATCACCGCGGTCTTCAGTTGTTCCGCCACGCGCTGCTTCACATTGCGCGTTGTCTGCCCGATCTTGAGAAGCCCCTTGTGCGCCTTGTCGTCAATCGAATACGCGTAGATTCGCGGCCGAGCCACTGGCTTCGGCGTCAAGATTTCCGCGATGGTGGGCTTACTCATCGTCACCGCTGTCTGAACCTCCATCGAGGTTCATTGGGCGCACAAGTTTCTCAATGAACGCGATCTCACTCGCGGTCAAGCCGTACTTCGCATACAGCAGTTTGTCCGTCCACCGCTTCGTCCATTTTTGTGTCGGAACAAATGTGTAGACCTTGCGCGTAACATGCTGGGACGGCTTGTGAAGGAGGATGAGCAGGCGCGTCAACCTGCAAGAGAGGTAGGACAAGACGCTCTCAGCCTCAGTCTTCGTGTCGAAAGGACCAATGCAGAGGTAGGTTTCCGACGAGATAGTGCCTGGCTCCCCAAGGAATGGTGTGCTAATGATCCTGTGCGGATAGGTGTCCTTATTACCAGTCCCTGGTGCAGCATATCCCGCATACACTTTCCATTTATCTATGAGGGGAAGGCCTGTTGCGATGGAGTTCTTGTGAATGTAGCCCGTTCCACCGTTCTGATAAACCAGAATGTCATCTTTACCCTTGGCCATCTTTCCTTTGAACGACGTATCTAACCCAAATGGCTTTCTTGAGCTAACGAGCCGTTCAAAACGCTTGCTTTCAGGCAGTGACAGTGATTTCGCGCCCTTGCTTTCCACGGCAACCACTTTCTTGAGGATCGCCAGCCCTTCGTTGAAACGAATGAATACGTCCACACCCTCTTCCAGGAGCTGGCGGCTTGTTATTGAGGGCTCCTCATCCTTGTATTGCGTCGTCACCTGACAGGTCCCTGGATTGTCCCGATCCCAAAGAAAGTAGCAAACTCCGCCCTTGAGGCCTACCCCAGGAAACACATCCGCCGCGCTGAGATAGTCGTTAATCGAGCGCAGCCGTTCGTCGGTGAGCATTGAGTCTCTGAATTCATCCAGCCCTTTGCCACCAGCGAACCAGCGCGAGGGAATGACCATTGACAGATAGCGCGGTTCGAGCGCTTTCGCCTGTTGGACGAACAACTGATAGATGGGCGCGGCGCTGGTGCCGAAGCCGCCATCGTCCAACTGATATGGCGGGTTGCCAAGAATCACGTCAAACTGCATATCGCCTCCAAAGATTTCGGCCAATCGAGTCCTGATGTTGTCGGTGTGGATGAACGCATAGGCGTGGGATTCGAGATCGTCTCCGCGGTCCAGCGTCTGCTGGCTTGCCCCGCAGAATTTGCATTTGCCATTCGCCCATGAGTGTTCCATCCGCTCGAACCAGATGTTGCCCGCGTCGTTAGTGAAACCCTTAGCAATCGAGTGCGGACCGTTTGCCTGCTTCGAGCAATAGAGGCTGCGCCGTGCAAGCAGGCTGGTGAGTTCGGTGATGGCAATCCCGAACACTTGCTGGGTGAGGATGTGATTGGCGCGCTTTTGCAAGTCTGGAATCTGAGCCGCCAGGCCCTTGGTCAGTCGGCTTGTGATCTCTCGCAGGAACACACCTGATTTGGTGAACGGATCAAGAAACCGGACCGAACTGTCCGCCCAGAGGTTCGCTCCCCCGTTGTTTGCCGCCCAGGCTTCGGCAAGCGTGTCGAGCATCCGGTTCGCAAACTCCGGCGGCGTGAACACCTCGTCGTTGGAAAGATTGGCTATGCAGGTCAGCACGTCTGGGTTGCGCCCGCGTAGCGTAAAGCTAGCCTGTTCGATCATGCGGGCTCCTTCAGGAATACGTCTACAGGGGGACAGGCAAGCTCACGCGCCGTCATCGGAGGATACGCCTGAATAGGCGTGAACACCTCATGCTTGCCGAGATGGGCGAAGAGTGCGCCTTCCTGGCTGAAAGAAGACATCTGTGTAAGGGCATCCAGGCGGAAGTCTCGCCGTTGGAACTTTCCTTTACCGAGGTAGCCCCACTCGGCAAAGATGATGTGTTGGCCGTCTGCCATGCGCATCGTCAGCGCGTCACCATGCACGAGATTCTGCGACAACACGTAATAAGCAGCTGGGTAGAGATCATCCGTCTCATCGACATTCAGGTAGTCGGCAAGGGCCTCCAGCATATTGGCGCGACACTCGGCGATATTGTCTTCCAGAAGCTCAATTCCGTAGCAGCACATGACAGCCAGTAGGGCGTAATGTCGCCTCTCAAAGTCGGACTTGCCGAACTTGGCCTCAACGGCGGCCAGCTTGCGCCGCAAGACGGGGACCAGAAAATTCCCACTACCGCACGCAGGCTCCAGGAAACGGGAATCAATGCGCTCGGTCTCGCCCTTCACCAGATCAAGCATGTTTTCGACCAGCCACTGAGGCGTGAACACCTCTCCGTGGTCCGCCACGCGCCTTTTGGACTTAATCAAATTCATAGGTGATGGCTTGCAATCTCGACCAATAGCTTGTTGGTGGTCGGTAACGATCTTGTGGCATACTGCATCGGGTGTACCTCATAGGATAACTTATTGCATTTGTGCGGCTTCCAATCGGGAGCAACGGCGAATGCTGTAGTCCATTCCTGTTCTATAGCAGGTTACGAAGCTCCATAAAACGAGCTTGCACGATCTCCCATGACGGGTGGGAATCAAAACAGAGAATCTCGCACTGGCCCTTGTATTCGCGGCCAATCGCCGCAGAAAGGTCCCCGGTCGCAAAGAGGGCGTCGCTGTTGGCAAAGCTCATTTGATCCGGGTAGAAGTAGCTGCCAGGAAAGTGTGTGCGGCTGATGCGGTCGTAGTCCTGCTTGATCTCCTCATACTCGGCAGATTGCAGCATTTCTAAAATCTCGGGCCGGGACGCAAGTTGAAACAGGTCGTAGTAGTGCCGAGCGTAGGTGCCGAGAGCACGTCCATCCCGTTTGAGAATTTCAACTTTACTATGAATGGCAAACATCTTCTCTACGAAGGTTCGCCTGAAATGGAGCAAGCGCATCGGGAACGAGCTTTCGTCTTCCGCCCCGAGCGTGATTGCTTTTTCACGTAGAAACTGACCGAGATAAGAGCGAAGCTCTACGCTCACGGTGGGTTCTCGTCCACTGGCTGCTCCTGCTTCGAGGAGCACGCGGCTGGCGACTTCGCCGGGACCGCCGTGGAGCTGGTGATAGGAGAACCGGTCATTGCGCCCGAAGCCTCCTATGGTTTGGCTCTCCTCAGGAACAAACTGAAGAGCCGGATGCGCGGCCACGGCATCGCGCAGGCTCTTTAGTTCGCGGTCGATGCCGCGTTTGGTGAGAGGCGGCTCGAAGGCGAGCGGGTCGAGGAAGATGTCAATGTCCTCTGAAAACCGCTGAATCAAGTTCCAACCTTTCGACAGGCTGGTTCCGCCTTTGAAAATAACTTTGTCGCCGGCCGTAGCGGCGATGATACGCAGCACTTCGGTGACGTAGTAGTCCTTTTCGATGATCCCTGGGCGGAGCTGAAAGTGCTCTGCGGCCTGAAGGATCACCTGATCGAAGTCAGGATGTTCAAACAGTCTCACGTTTTGGGCCTTTCTTTGGCCTGCCACTCGCGCGCATGCGTCAGGGCTGTGAATTGTCCAAAGTCGAACCGGGAGAGCGGATTCAAGGAGGCGCGGAGACGCGCTCGTGCGGCGGGATCTCGTTCAAGCTCTTCCGCCAGTGCGCCCAGTAGAGCGCGAACCCGTGGCGGCTCCGAATCAGCCACCTTGAGCAGTCGTTCAAGGTGACGATCCTTTGCCAGTAGTGCCAAGGTCTTCTGAATGGTGCGTTCGGCAGACAGTTCGCTTGTGCTACCGCCCTTGCGTAAAAAGTCGAGGAGAGCTGCTTCTGTCTCAGACAGGCTCTTCCATGCTTCCGGCCTCCGTGCATGAACGCGGGTCTCGGCGCCGATGAGTTTCCTGGGGAGACTGAGCGAACTTGTTGCCAACTCGCTTCGCCGCGGTGTTTGCGTGCTGAAACCTAGTAGATTGGCGGCGGCGGTGCCGGATGGGAAGATCGTCTTGGTTCCCTCCGCCAGTTTCTTGATTGCCGTGGGGCTGGGGCGGCTCGGCCCGAAGGCAGTCGAGCGGGGGCGATAGTAGACACCTTTGCTCAGCCGCTCCAGTGTGCCGTTGCGGGTCAGACGTGAGAGCGTCTGGGCAACGGCGGGAAAAGGCTGATCTCGGAAGTCATTGTGACGCCACAACTTCTCGCCACCGCGTTCAATCTGCAGGCGGATGGAGCTGGCGGTGCTGCGGGTTTTGGCGGCCTTCGGCATCTCTTTTACTCTGTCCCACCTACGCCATATTGTCAAGTTTTTTTGCGACAAAACTTGACACACCTGTGTCCGAGAATCCGTGAGTCGGCTGTTCTCTACTAACTGGCATTCAAGTGGTTGGGCGCGCCGGTGAATCACAAGCTCAATCCCTGGTCGGTGCCGACGGAGCCTTTCGTGAGGGACTGAGCTTGTGAGATTTCGCTGACAGCAAGCGTGAGATGCCCAGCGTGTTCTAAAGCGTGCTCCTTCGCAATGGGCTGGGCATGGCGGTCGTAGAACTGACTTTGCTGGTCAATATGTAGCCAGCCGCCAGTCTGGTTGTGCTGGTAGCTCTGGATGTCGCCGGTCTCCCGCTTCCACTCGTAACCAGAGGCATCGCTCGGCAACGCATTGTGAAGCGGTGCATAATGCTGCTGGTCGATGTCAGAGCGAGACGGCGCCTTGTCGTTAGTAGGATCGTGAGTTTCCTGTTGGAACTGCCTTCTTTGCTCTTCGGGGGTTAGTTCTTTGGTGTTTGTCATGGTCTGCTCCTTCGATTGGGGTTGGTGAGTTTGTGTTTCGCTGTTCGGTCTTGCGACCTCGACAGCGGAGGCTTTGCTGATGGCGGTACTGAGACGTTCGGCGAGCGTCGTTGCGTCGTTCGTGTAGATTCGCGCGTCTTCGGACGCGCGAGAAACGGACACATATGCGAAGCGAGTGTTGATGAGTTCGGGGTGCGCTTTGGTGTCCATGTTGACGAGAACGCGATCCGTGGTGAGCCCCTGCGAGCTGTGCGACGTAACGACGTAGCCGTGGTCGAAGTGGCGCATCTCGGAGGTGCCGAATGTCAGCGTCCGGGCCTTGTCGCCATCCATGCGGACAGTCATGTTGGTGCCGTCGATGCGTTCCACGGTGCCCAAATCGCGGTTCCTGATTTCCATGTCGGGCTTGCTGACGGTGAACTGGAGTCGGTCGCCTTCGGCAAAGTCTCTGGCGATTTCCCGGTAGGCGGCGATGCCATGCAGCCGCTTGGGGTCGTAGGTGACGTGCTGGCCGTCTTCCCGTTCGACTGTGAGTTGGTTCGCTTTGGGGTCTGTGGAGACGACAGTAGCGTAGGTGCCGCGCTCAATGCCAAGCTCTTTGCTCCCTCGGGTGTAGTAAAGAACGTCGGCGGGCTGGTAGAGGGCGGCCCAGTTGCGGTCGGCGCTGGTCAGTTCCGAACGCTGGGTAAGAACGGTCATCGCGTGATTGTCTTTGGATAGCGCGCCGCTGCCCTGCAACTCGGCGCGAATGGCATCATTGATGTCACGGCGACTGGCGTTGTCGGGCGAGACAACCAGTGTGTTTTCCGGGCGTGCGACATAATCCTTGGCGATAGCCTCGATGCGTTGCTGCGAGTCGGGAATTTCGGTAATGCGGCCCTGCTGCTGAAGAAGTTGAATGCCGGTGGCCGTCTCGTTGCGAGAAAGATGTTCGACGGCGCGTAGCAACTCCGGGTCTTTCTGACGGACGATTTGGTCAAGCTGCGATGTCCGCATTCCGGCCTCCTGCATCTGCTCGAACGGTTTTCCGGCATCAACGCCCTGGTGCTGCCGGGTATCGCCAACGAGCAAAACCCGGTCTTGCGGCCCAATCTTTTCGAGAAACGATTGCATCTGCCGGGTGCTGGCGAGACTGGACTCGTCGAGCATATAAAGGTGTCGGGCGTTCGGGTCTCCCGCACTGCGCTCCACGCCTCCGCGAGACAGGAAACCTTGCAAGGTGTCGGCCTGAATTCCGGCGTCGCGGAGCTGGCCGGCGGCTCGACTTGTGGGAGCGAAGCCCTCAACAGCGTATCCGTTCCGCTCCGCGCCCTCGCGGATGGCCTCAAGGGTCGTGGTTTTGCCACTGCCTGCCAAGCCCTGCAGGCCATGTATCCGGTCCTGGGAGGTGAGCACCTCTTCTATGGCTCTTTGTTGTGCTGGATTCAGGAACTCGCGGGTGCCAGCGTGGTCGGCGGCGTTCTCCTGCCGCATGATCGGTTCGACTGTGGACTGGCCCTGCCTCATGTGCTTGATGGTCGCAAGCTCCTCGGCAATGGCCTCGCGGGTCGTGAATTGCCGCCCGGTGTCGTGCTTGTGGCCGGGTGCGCGTTGAAACTCTCCAATAGCCTGCCGTTGCTCGAAATTGTCGCGTACCTGGCTGTAAGTAAGGTCTCCCATGCCGCGCCGCAATGCATCGCGCATGATGTCTCGTTCATCGGTGACAGCCTCGCGCTCGAAGTTGCGGCTCTTGGCGAACGTGACGGCTTCCTGAATCCGTTCCGGGATATTCGGAACGCGCGTTTGCTCCTGAGCAGACGCCCGCGCCTGCGCTTCAGACACGACTTTATCCGCCTGGTTGCCGAACTCGGCCGCAAGCTGCCGGTGGGCTGCCAGTACCTCGGAGGGAGTGTGAATCTCTTTCTTGTCGCGAGTGGAGTGGGCGGCGATCTGAGCCGCCTCCGGCCCGGCAAATCCGCTCTTTTCGAGGTACTCGCGAATCTGTTGGCTGCGCGGACTGGAGGCGTCGAGGTACTCCTGCGTGTAGCCCTTGATCTCGGGCGCTCCGCTTCTTCCCGGCGTGATCTCATATCCCAACTGAGATAGCCGATACATCAGCTCGGATTGGTAGACCGCAGTCGCAAACTGCTGGCTGTCGAAGTAGCTCTGGGGCTGGATGGCGCGAGTGGAGCCGTCCGCTCGTTCGGTCATATTAAAGATGACGGCGTGAGTGTGGAGTTGAGGCGCGGCATAGCCATCCACTGGACGGGCGGTGTCATGCTCGAACTTAGCGGCGACAAATTCCCCGGTGGTTTCGGCGGCGCGGTTGCCGCCGATCCGCGCCTGAGTGTACCGCTCCAACTCCGTGAGAGCGGTTGACACCGCCTGCCGGTGGGCCTCTCGGACCCGGTCATCGCCGCCTACCAAAGCAGTCAACGATACCGACTTTGGCGCTGAAAATGTGGCGTCCCAACCGGCGCGGTGCTCGACGGGCTTCACGGTGGTTCCGTCAGCGGTCGTGTACTCCTGGCCGCTGCGGTGCCGCACCAATTGTTCTCCCGTGAGCGGATTTTGGCCTTCGCTGAGACGGGCGAAGTGCTGCTCGTCGATGGCCCCGGCAAGTCCATACCGCTCGGCCATCCGACCCTGCCATTCACCGAGGATTGTGTCGCCTTGCTTCCAATAGTTCTGCTCGGCAGACATGAACTCCTTGGCGTGATAGGTCTGCGCCTGGCTGGAACTGAGCGGTTTGGAGATGGTCAACATGAGGCGATCTCAGAGACGCATTGGCTGCGGCTCGGCCACCGGAATATCCTCTTCATGGCTGGCTTCCGGGCCATCGGGTTCAGGGTCGCTCGCCGCGACTTCCGGCTGCATTGGCTCGTGCGGTTCCTTTTGGTCTTCGTCACTCTTTGCAGCGACAGCCTGCGGCTCTACCGGCGGAGCCGTTGTTTTTGCCTCCGGCGATGGAGGCACTGCGGCCTCTAAGTCGAGGGCCGGTTTGACTTCCGGCGATGCCTTCGGAATGAGCGTCAGTGGATCGAATCGCAGTTCGTCACCCTCTACCTTGCGCGGTAGAAATGCCGGTGTGGTCTGCGGCACGTCCATGTACTCGAAGTGAAAGCGGGCGACGTTGTTGCCCAGCTTGAGAAACGCGTGGCGGTTCTCAAGGCCGGAGATTTCAGAGTCCATTACCAACGGTTCGATCTGCCGGTCTACGGCGAAGTTCCTGCCTGAGCGCGAGCCGTCGAAGTGCGTCTCCTTCATGCGCTCGATTTCAACCTTGCCGATGGCATTCGATACCCATTCGGCTGCCTTCGGCTCCGTAGTCTTGAGGAATATCTTGGTGGCCGGCTGCGAGAGCATGACTTCCGCGAGGTGTCCGTAGATGACTTCCAACTGGGCTTTGCCCTGAAATCCCAGAACGAGCGGGTTCTTGGACTTCCTGTTTTCGGTGATGGCGGTATGGAGTTGAGGCAGCCGTTGCAGGCTGGCAAGCTCGTCCAAAACGAACCATACCGGAGTCTGTTTGTCCTGCGGCGCGGTCAGCAGCCGCATGACGAGCAGGTCGATCCAAAGGCTATGCAGCGGCCTCAGCGCCTCGCGCTCGGTCGGGCTGGACGTAATAAAGATCCATCCCTTTCGACTGGCGGACCATTCGGTCGCGCTCCATGCCCTGTTTTTTGCCTGCTCCTTCGTTGGCAGCATACGAAGGCTGTCCGCAACCAACCCCAGCGAGGCCAGAACTCCGTTGCGCTGCTGCTGCGCTCCCTTGGCAATCATGGCCTCCATCTCGGTGCCCTGTACCCGCTGGTCGATCTCTGCGGGCTTCGACAGCCATTCCACGAGCTGCTGCGGATTCGGCCCGTAAGTCAAGAGATGGGCAAATATCTTCTGCGGAGTTTCCGTAAAGAACTCGCCCTTTTTATCGCTGGTCGGCTGGTAAAGCGAAGCCGCGATTGCCTTCGCTTCCGCCTTCCGGCGCAGTTCTTCGGACGGTCCCCAATAAGGGCACCGCTCGTCCAATGGGTTAAGCACGATGTCCTCTCGCTTCTTGTCGTAGAACCTCTGGATGAACTCGCAAGCCGGGTCGTAGACGATGGCCGCATCACCCCTGCTCTGTATCTGGCGGAGCACCTGCATGATGAGTGTCGTCTTGCCGGCCCCGGTATCGCCCATCAGTTCGATGTGTTGCGATTCGGCCTGCAGCGGTATCCGCATCATCTCTTTGGCCTCGGTGGTGACGAAGCCGATGCCGTCGCCGCTTACCGTCTTGTTGAACTGCCTGGGGGTGAGCAGGACAGGGCCTTTGAGCCGACGCCCGTACTTCAATTCCTTGCGGCGGCGAATATCTTTGCGGATGGAGAATGGGAGCTGCGCGAGCAGCGAGAGGAAGCCGAAGAGGAGCGGAAGCTGGTAGATGTCACGGAGCCGGTCGCCCCCGTAGACGGCATTCTGGAGATATGTGTGGAGACGGCTATCAATGTATTTCTGCTCTGGGCCGCGATAGAGAATATCCAATCCCCGCGCTTCAGCCGCCGCAGAAAGTGCCAGCGGAATATGCTGGCCGCCTGAGGCGAGAGTCGCACCATCCTTCACGTCAGACTCGGACGCAAGTTCGGCTCCGGCGCTCACGCCAGCGGCATAAAGCAACTGATATTTGTGGCTTCCGTTGAACACACCGCCCACGGCTGTACGGAAGTAAATGGGCGTGTAGAACTGCTGCAGGGGAGTCTGACCTCTGCTGAAGCGGAGGTAAACGAACATGCCGGTCAGTATCAGCGCGAAGAATACCGCGCCGTAGGTGTAGATGGGCGAATGCGGCGGGAAAATGATGGTCTCTTTGCGGCCCCATCTTGGCGTATTCATCATGCACGCTCCAGGTCTTGCAGCGCGTCTTCGGCGACGCTGCGTTTGCGCTTTTTGACCTCGGCAACCATGTTGTCGAAGGCTTCGGGCGTGAGCTTTTGGCCGGTCGCGAGTGGCCGGAAGAGGTTGGTCAGCATGAGACGAATGCCCATGATCTCGGTAAGCTCCGTGCTGGCCGCAGAGGTGCCCGCGTCCCGTCCAAGTTCATCGCGGATAAGCTGGCGTATCAGCTCACCCCGCTGCACGCCGCGACTCTTTGCAAGTGCATCCAGGTTCCGAGTCTCTTTGCGGGTCAATCGAGTGGAGACGCTGCGCTCTCGGAACACCTCGCGTCGTTGTGCAGCTTCCGCAATATCGTCATCGCTGAGTAATGACATCTCGCCCTCCAAATCACGTATTCGCGTGAATACGTCTGTCTTCAGGTGAATACGCCGTACCGGTAAGTGTTTGTGCCCGTTGGCGCTGCTTCACGAATCCGTGTGGCACCGCTGCACGACCCTCGGAGGGGTGGAGTGTCAACATGCTTCCGGTGCGTAGCACCGTTTCCACCCCGCCACGAATTTACATGGAGGTTCATGCCTTCAATGCCCGCACAGTTTCCGTGGACTCCACCCCGGCATCTGCCCGCCCATTGGGTTTCTTTGATGGGCGCGCTACAGTGCCATTGGTCGGGGCTTTACGGATACGGAGGGTGCAGGCAACTTGGGTGGCTTGCGAAGTCTTGAGGAAGTCCTGGAAATCGCGGTCTTTGGTAAAGACGTAGTTGAGGGCTTTGTCTACAACATCGTCTGCCGATGCGTGAATAAAAGCGGCGTACTGATCGACCTGAGCCGCAGTTGTCTCATCGAGACGAATTGAGGCGCTGATATGACGGCTTTGGCTGATTTCAAGTAGAGGCATCTTGGTACTCCTTTAGGTGAGGGATTGGGGTGTTGATTCACTGGCGAAAACGGACTCGATCTGGAAGCGTTTGGCATCACGGTCGTAGCCGCGAAGAGCGAGCACTTCGCGGATGACGCGGCGGCCCGGAAGCCGCTCGACATGCACGATGAAATCGACGGCCTCGGCAATCTCAGCTTCCGTGTCAACGAAGGTCGATTGGGCATGGTTGCGCATGACGAGATTGGCGAAGCGATGCAGGGCCTTTTCGGCGGAATTGGCATGGATCGTAGCCAGCGAACCGGCATGGCCGGTGTTAAGCGAATCGAGCAGCGTCCGCGCCTCGATTCCGCGCACCTCGCCAAGGATGATCTTGTCCGGTCTCCAGCGGAGAGCGGACTTGAGAAGATCGTCGAAAGTGACGTTGGCCTTGAACGTATCGGTCTGGCACTCGACGGCCAGCATGTTCGGCTTCTTGATATGCAATTCGGAGGTGTCTTCGATAACGACGATGCGCTGATCTTCGGGGATGGCGTTCGCCAGAACGCGGAGGACAGTTGTCTTTCCAGTCGATGTTCCGCCACTGATAAGCACTGTCTTTCCAGCCGCGATCTGTGCGGCCAATAGGTCAGCGAGCGGCTGCGTCAGCGTGCCGCGAGCGATAAGGTCATCCACGGTGTAATGGTGGCTGGGAAACTTCCGAATCACAAGTGCGGGCGAAGGCCGCACGACCGGAGGAATGACCGCTGCGAGGCGGCTCCCGTCAGGGAGCTGCGCGTGCAGTACGGGGTTGTCTTCGTCCAGATGTTTGCCGAGCTGGTTGGCAATGACTTCGAGGCCGGTACGGAGCCTGCCGGCGTCGAAGCAAACAGTCTCTTCCCGACGCATGATCCCGTCCCGTTCGTACCACCATGACGAATCGGGATTGCCCATGATCTCGCTGATACTGTCGTCGAGCAACAGCGGCTCAATGGGGCGAAGGAATGGAAGGATCAACTCGAAACTCATAGCGGGGCCTCACAGCGATGGAAGCCCAGCGGGTTAGCCGGGCTTCCGTGGGAAAAGAGAAAGAGGCTTATGCGGCCTCGTCCTCCTGGTTGAACTCGTCCTGTTCCTGCTCCTCGGGGGCGGCCTTCTCGGCGCGGTCGAGCTTCAGGATCGAATCGACCCGCACCTCCCAGATGCGCTGCTTTGAGTCGGTCTTCTTGCTGTCATACTCCCGGCTGCGCAACTCGCCCTCGACCTGGATATGTGCGCCCTTCTTAAGCGTGCCAGCGAACTCAGAGAGCTTGCCGAAGACCACGCAACGGTGCCATTCGGTGTGCGAGATATACTTGCCGTCCTTCTTGTAGGAGGACTTGGTTGCCAGCGAGAGAACTGTGAAGCTGCGGTTGTTGGTGGTGCGAACTTCTGCGTCGTTGCCGAGGAAGCCGATGAGGGTTACTTTGTTCTCATACATGGTCGTGTCTCCGTTTGTTGAATTTCCCGATCTTGCTCGGGTCACACCGGGCGGAGCCAAGCGAGAGGGCCCGGCTCCCAAGTGCCGAAGCTCTGCATTTACGGAGGGTCCGGTACGGAAACCGTAACCCGTAGGGCGGCGAAGCCGAAGCAGAAGAGCGAGCTGCCGCAGGGCGCCGGATAGGCCCCGAAGCAGTGACCGAGCATAAGACGGGATACATACCGGCAGACACATGAGGGAGCAAAGTTCTCATCCCCACTCAGGCTGCGGAAGTTCGCCACAAACGCAGCTCGATTCGAGTTGGCATGTCCTTCGCAAGAGGCGCACGATTCGCCACCGCCGTTGCAGGTCTGGGCGCTCACGACAGCCCGCTCAATCATGCACGGGGACAGGGAGTAGAAAGCAGCCGGGTTGACAGCATGAAGGGACATGGAAAGCCTCTGGATCGTCGATACATCCTTAGTCGAACGCTTGGTCGGCCCGGAAGCGCACGATGGTCAATCCAAGAGGGTTCACGGCCAGCTCATTGTTCTTCACGTTCTCGCGGAAAACGTAGGTCACACTGGCCGTCCATCGTTCCCGCTTGAGTTCGGTATGATCCGCTGGGTTCGTGTACACCTTTTCAAACTCGATCCGCGCCGAATATGGGGACAATCGAAGATCGTCAAGCACCACGTTTTTGATCTCCACATCCACATACGGAAGGGTGCTGTCGTTCCGATAGGTGAGGATAATGTTGTCCTTCCTCTCCTGCTCGATCACGGCACGTTGCACGTCGCTGTTGAGGAAGTAGAGAGCATTGGTCTGATCGCGCTCGATGGTGAAGCGATTGCGGCTGAAGTACAGCTCCGCCCAGCGAGAGAGGTAATACTTGTTCTCCGCCTCCTGGGGACGGTATTGGAAGTTGCGGTAGTCGATCGCTTCGGCCCGGCCAACATCGTTGATACGGACAATTAACGGGTGCGCATTGATAAGTGCCTTCTGGCTCTTGTAGACGAGCGCGGCGAGTGCGAGGCAGACGGCCACAAGGCACAGGATTGTGACCTTGAGATATGTGTTCATCACTAACGGGTCGCCGTACTGTTCGAGGTAGCGTTCCGCCGCGCGGGTTATCTCGGGTGGTGCCTTTTCCGTTGCTGTCGTCATCGCTCTGCTCCTCAGCCCATTAGGGCGGCTGTTGCTGCCGTCGTCGCAAGACCTGTAATGACACCTGTGCCCGCGTCATGTCCGCCCGTGTGTCCCGAGAAGATGGTTGCCGTCATGGCCGGAATCTTGAGCAGGATGAAGCCGTTGACGAGGACCAAGAGAATCAGCATGGGGAGCTGCTTGACCATCTGCCCCGGATCGACGAATCCCGACATGATGGCGTAGTAATGCGCCAGCAATTGCGACAGGATGCTCAAAGTCGCAGCAGCCACAACCTTGTAGAAAGAGAAGCCAAGAAAGGCGCGAAGCCAGCCCCAAAATAAGAAGTCCAACTTGTCGAAGACAAGGAACGGAATGAAGATCGGCCCGAGCATCCCGACGATGGTACTGGCGACTGCACCGTAAGCGATGATGACGCTAATAAGCGCGGAGAGACCGGCAATGAGTACCTGTATCAGCGCGTAGATGATGGCGTTATATGGATTCGCCACCGTGGACATCATTCCCGGCCCTTCGTTCGTTTGAGCCTGCTGTAATGTGTTCAAGATGTTGGTCGCGCTGTCGGTCCCGATTTGATTCACTAGATATTGAGCGCCGCCATTAATGAAACCTTTGAGCGAGTACCCGATGCCGGGGATGCTGGAATCGTAGAACTTGACCATCGTGTAGGCGAAGGTAATGAGCATAAAGAAACTCAGAAACTTGCCCATGCTGAATCCTGGGCCACCTTGCGCGGAGGCAAGCGCCTCTTGCACACCGAACCACACGAGCATGATGGTGGCGAGAGCGACACAGATATGCACTCCCATTGCGTCCACAGATGGAGAGACGGTGCTTGTCAGTGAACTGCACGCTTGGGTAATCCAATTCAGGAGATCCATATTTTGCCTCGCTCTCGGGTGTGGTTAGTACCGCATAGCTGCGGCGGCTCCGGCATACGACGGCGCGACGGCGTTATAGCCGGACTGGAACTGATTGGCCTGCTGGAACGTCGCCTTGAGTGCGTCCTGCTGCTGCTTCTGCGAGACGATCTGCTGCAAGGTATTCGCCTGGCTAATCTGGTTGGCCTCCTGCTGAGCCATCAGCTGCAAAATGAGCGCACGATTGATCCGCTGCAGGGTCGCCAGTTCCGTTTGTTGGGTGGGGTCGGTGGAGTTGGATGCCGCAGCGAGCGCGTTGATATCGGCCTGCCGTTGTTGGGAGTTAGCGCGGATGGTTCCGAGCGTCTGTAGATTGCTCGCTGTCACCGAGTCGTTGATGTCAGAGGTCGCTCCCTGGGCTGCGATCTGCTGTCGGCCGGAGAGGCTGAGATTCCCGTAACCGTTCAATTGGCCCGTTCGCGGAACCGATGCCTGTTGGTAGGCATACGACGCGTTCACGCCAGTATTGGCCGAGTTGGTCCACGGCTGGGAGTTGCCGTAGGTATTGGCGGCCTGATTGACCATCATCCAGACCGATGAAAAGGACATGAACGGCTGATAGAGGCTTTGCGGAGACATAGCCATCTGGTGGGCAAGGTTGTAAGTCGCAATGGCGTTGTCGGCCAGCTTTACGGAATTGGTAAAGATATTTTGCCCTTGTTCGATCTGCTGGACAGCGTGGGCAGATTGGGTTGGGTCAAAAACGACACCGGAGCCGAACTGGGCGTGTGCTGCAACCGGAGCCGCAATCGAGACGGTCAACGCGATTTTAAGAAAAGAATGCTTCATGGCTCTGCCTCCTGTGGCTGAGTGTGGGTGGATTGATGATTTGCTCTTGATCTGAGCCGTTACTTCTGGAGTGCTTCGATCTGCTGCTCAAGAGCTGTTACTTGTTGAAGCTCTTGGGCACACTTTTGATTGTGAGCGGCCTCCTCCTGCGGTGTTGGAACCTTCGGTGCCTCACCTTTTAAATAAGACTCGGCACCTTTTGCTCCGAAGGCTGGAGCGATGCAGTCCTTGTTGTATTGCGTGTTGAGTGGCTTGTATTGGGCCTCTAGCTTGTCGATCTTTGCCTGCTTACTCTCGCAGCCGGCAAGGGCGACACAGAACAAGATAGAAAGTGTGAGGAAACGGCGCATAGAAACTCCTCAGAAGGTTTGCGGGATGGTGTGATTGGTATACGCAGGCAACAACATATCCTGCGTGAAGTAGACCTTCACTCGATGTCCCTCGCGGATGGTGATGGTCGGTGGTATTTGGATGAAACGATCAAGGATGGAGGTTGCCGACTGCGACACGCTGCCTGCGGCTCCCGTAGTAAATGCCTGAGAACCGCTCGTGGAAATCACGCCGCCACCCTGGGTAATCTCTCCCGCTCCGGCGATCACACCCAAAGCAACTGAAGCCCCGAAAATTTCGAGGTAGTGATTGTTCACCTTGTCTTTCAAGCCCTCTTCGCCGATCTGGTCGAGGCCGTGGAACTGGTCAAGATCGACGGAGTAACCATCCGGCATAATCATCCGGTGGAAGGCAACTGCCATCCGGCGCTGCTGCCCAAAGCCGGACGCACCGATTTTCTTGGCCTCGCCCAGCACGATCGTTCCATCGGGAATGATGACGTGCTGGTGGTCATGCGAGTAAACGGGATTCGAGACGAGTACCTTGACGGCGCCGACGGCATCGCCGTCAAGCCGGTTCATCAACACAGTGTCGAGGGTTGTCCCCTCATAGAGAACATACGGCTGGCCGGATGCCGAATCTATGTTGACTTCTGGCGCTCGCTTCGGAGCCTGCGCCGCCTGCGCTTGCGGTTGCTCACCCGCTGCGCGGGAAGCAATCATGGTGGAGTCGCCGACAGGAAGCGAGTTGGGATTCCTGGCCTGAGAGCCAGCCGGAGTAATTTGGCCCTGCGGCGGGTCCAGCGGACGGCTGTACGCCAGATTCGAGGAGAATCGAGCGTTGTAGGCGCGCTCCCGGTCCTTCGCGGCGATCTGCTGCTCCTCCTGCTGCGCCGGGGAAAGCGCGTTTGCGCCGCCCGGCTGCTGGGGGTAGCCGTTTGGGCCGCATGGGTGACCGGGAACGCAGCCTACAGGAAGGCCGCTTGGCGTATATCCCGCTGCCGCCGCCTGCTGGGCAGGCGTGGCGTTCTTCAGGGCGGGGTCGCCTGCGGCCGTAGCCGCAAGCGTGGCCTGCTGCTCCTTTTCCTTCTCGGCCTCAAGCTGAGTCTTCAGGTCTGCGACATTGTTATCCGTGTTGTCCTGCAACATCGGTTGCGGAGGCTGGTTCTTGGACGCCGCCTGGGTTGAGGATTTCTTGCCAGCAGAGCTGAAGATGGCGGCAAGAATCACCAGGGCGCAGGCCCCAAGAAACACAAACATCTTCATGTTCTTCTGGAGCACGCCCTTCGGGTCGGTCGCTTTCATGGTCAATTCCGGCTCTGGCATGGCACTACCCCTTCCGCGTGAATTCCATCTTTTTCTTGCCCAACTCGACGTAGCCCGAGTCCATCACCTTCGGAATGATGTAAGTGCCATCACGAAGGTCGTAGCTGATGAGGTTCGGCTTGCCGTCCTTCATCTCGTACACCGAAAACTTCTCGGGCGCATTGGTCTTGATGTAGGTGAACTTGTCGTCGTGATAGATCGACTGAATATCGAAGGGAGCTTCGTTGGCTTTGTAGTTGTAATCGAACTTCAACTGCATGGGGTACGCGCTCTTGTACTCATCGACCGCCTGGCCTACATGGGATTGAAGCGCAGCGAGTCTCTGCTCCGTTTGCTCCAGTTGGGCCGTAGGCACATATTGAGGAGGACCGGACGATGCGACGATGGCGGACTGGTCGGCTGGCTGGATGAGCACCTTGAGATCCGGCGCCGTCGATGTGCCGGAGACATCCTGCAGCGTGAACGAGTAGATGTTGCCCTTGTCGGTAATCAGGTTAAGATTCGTGGCAATGCCGGCTTTGGCCGGATGGACAAAGCAGAAGTTGCCGACCACATCCACGACCCAGAAATCTTTGTCTCCGGTCGCCGCCTCCATGATCTTTTCGGTCGCCGGAACCTGGATGAGCGTGGTGTACTTCAGCTTGGCACGAATGGGAACGATGTCCTGCGAGTGGTACTGGACAGTGCGTGCCGTCGCGTCCTGCGCGACGGCCACAGCGGAGGGGAGGGCCAGGGCGATCCCGGCTATAAAGACGAGGGTGCGGTTCATGCGGTTGCTCCTTTGCGGTTGTCGGTGACGGTGACGGCCATCGTGCGGGGCCGGAAGGGAAAGTCCTCGGCGAGACGGCGCAGGCCGTCAGCAATACCGAAGCGGGCGAAGTAATCGCGCTTCTTGAGGTTGTCGCGTGCGTTGTTGGTCGCCATCCAGTGCGAAACCGAATCGACGTTCAACTGAACCTTTTTACTCGACTGCGCCTTACGAATGAGCATCTGCCCCGGTGGGACAAGGCCGCCGATCAGGTCGAGTTCCGTGTCGTTCAAGTGGAATGCCTCGCGGTAAACGCCCCTGTCCATCTCCGGGTTCGCAAGGAATATCTTTGTCGGGCAGCTCTCGGAGACGATCTGCAACATGCCCGACTCTTCAAGTTCCTTGATGGACTGGGTAGCGAGGATCATCGCGGCGTTATGCTTGCGCCACGTCTTCTGCGCCTGGACAACGTAGTTCCTGATCGTCTCGTTCTTGATGAAGAGCCAAGCCTCGTCCAACAGGAACATCTTGAAGGTCGCCAGCTTCTTCGGGTCGGCGATCTCATTCGAGGCGCGATGCAGGACATAGAAGAGCAGTGGTTCCAACACCTCCGGCGCATCGCCCCAGCCGGCGAAGTTGAATGTCTGGAATTGGCTGAACGAAAGCGTGTCCTCGGCGTTGTCGAAGAGAAAGCCGTACTGCCCGCCGCGAGTCCAGCGGTGCAGCCGCTCCTTCAACTCGCCGATGATGTTGCCGAAGTTGGAGACGGTTCGCTGGTCCGGCTCCAGCATGTACATCCTCTCGATCCCGTCCCACAGCTTGCGTTCTTCCTTGAAGTCGAGCCGGTAACGCTGTTCCGTGCCCTCGATAAGGACTCGGAAGAAGCTGAAGAGAAATTGCAGGTTCTCCTTGCCGTAGGGCAGCGAGAACGGGTTGATGGTGAAGTCGCGTGCCTCCTGGCCCACGTTCAAATAGCTTCCACCGAAGATCGTGGTGAGCGATTGGAAGCTGCCGCCAATGTCGAAGATGAATGTCAGAGGCGCGTACTTCTGAGCGTTTTGTAGGATGAAGTTGCAAAAATAGCTCTTCCCTGAACCTGTCATCCCGAGGATGAGCGTGTGGGCGACCTCGCCGTTATGGAGGTTCAAGAAGTACGGCGTGCTGTTGTCCGTTTCGAGCGCAGCAAGGTACTCCGTGCCGAGATGCGCGTTTGTCTTCTCGCCCGGCAGGATCGTAAACAGAAACGAGAGGTCGGCGTAGTTCGTATTCAGCAGATACAGCCTGCGGAGATTGAGCGCGTAGTTACCGGGCACTGCGGCGAAGTAAGCGTTGAGCTGGTTGTAGGTCTCTACAAAGAGATTGCCGTCGGCGTTGGTAAAGACGCTGGTGAACTCCCCCACGAGCTGGTCAAGCTCGGCCTTTGCCTTCCCACACAAAACAATCGTGAGCGAGAAATCGCCCAGCGATTGGCCGTCGCCTAGAGCACGCAGACAGTCGCCCAGATTCTCGATGTCGGCCTGTTTCGACTCGTCTACCAATACATCGCGCGGGTTTGTCTTCGTCGCATCGCTACCCATCTGCGACACAAAGCCGGTCTTCGACATATTGAAGTGGCGGCGGCGCTTGGTGACTTCCTTCCGCGCCTTGTCCGCTGCAAGCGGCGTCCACTCGGTCACGACATAGAAGTTGCCCGCGATCTTCAACAGTGAGTCCAAGACCAAAGGCCGCGTCTCGGTGATGGCCTCTTTCATAGTCAGCACACGGACAACATGGTCGCCGACGCGAAGATGATCGCGCTCGGCTTCGATATTCGAGTTCACTACTTGATAGTCGAGAAACTGCGTGGACTGCGGCTTGCCCGCGATGCGCCGTTCGTCGAAGTTCAACAGCCGGCGAAAGAACCGAAGCTGCCCTTGTTGGCTAAGAACTTCGATCTGCATGAAGTCCACAAGCTGTCGGGCGAACGCCTGGACGCGCTGCTCCAATCTCGCCAAGTCGGCTTCAATCTGCGTCCGCAGCAGAGTCTTCATGCTGTTGTTGGTGAACTGCGCCCGCAGCTCGCCAACCGCGCCAGCGGGGTCTTTGAAAAGGCGGGCGAGTGCCACGCCTACGCCCGTCTTCGATCTCGCCCCTTCGAGGACGATGCAGTAGAAGATTTCGACCTGGTAGAGATGGTCGCGCTTGGCTTCAAAGAACTGCCGCCGCTGCTCGATTGCGGCCTCTACGACCGGATCGTCATAGTTTGCAAACGGGATCTCCGGTCGGTTCTGTTTGAAGAGGTACTGATAGACATGGAAGCCGGGACCAAAAGCCTTCAAGGCGGCCTCGAGCCGTTTGACCGCATACTCCTGGTCCGCGTGGTCAAGGCTCTCGTAGTCCACGCCGGGGACGTGCAATACCATCCCAAGATCGCCAGACTTCGTAAGGAACGTCGTCTCGTTCCAAAACCCATAGAGGTTGATGTGGTCGTTGAGAGACGCGCTCTCCCTCCACGGCTTGAGGACTCTATCGAGGCGGAGCATCAGACTACCTCCACGCGGGGCACGCCCTGTTTGGCCGCGTCGTAGCGGAGCTTGTACTTCTCGGATTTAGCGAGGATGCGAAGAAATGCCGGGTCGCTCGCCGTCACCCAATGACCGAAGGCATAGCCCCCAATAAAGACGGCAATACCGGCAAGAATCGAATTGAAAATGTTGAACGTGCCCACCGCGCCGACGCAGACGAAGTAGAACAGCGTGCGCTCGACGCCCAAATACGTGAGGGGCTTATGCAGGCTCTTGAAGACCCGGTTGCTCCGGCGGCTTGTGGTGTGTGTCTGCATGAAAGCCCCTCACACTTGAGAAGTTGGCGCGAACGATTGAGAGGTTGAAAGCGGCTGTGTTTAGGTTCCCCACAGCCAGCTCAGTACGTTCGTCGCCATCACCGCGATTCCCGTGCCCGCGGCGACTCCGGCAAGCGTCTTTTTCGCGCCGGGTTCTCCGTGTGCGAAGCCGTAGCCGCCAATCACAATCGCAATCAGACTGGCGACCTTTGCGACCGTGCCGGTGAAGAGGGTTTGAAGTGAAGTGAGTCCGCTATCGAACGGCGAACCGGATTGCGCATACGCGGCGATGGGGAGGAAAAGGCACACGGCGGCAAGCAATGCGAATGGATGAATCCATCTGCGAATTACCTGGACCGTCTTCAGCGGAATTACGATTCGGATGTTGCGGGACATCGGCACCTCCTGCGACTGTGTTCAGTCGGGATATGCCGAGACATTAGGCGGGATCTTCGTTCTCGTCCAATACTTTATTGCGATGGATGGCGATGCTTAAACGAGATGGCAATGAAGATGAGTCGCAACATGAGAAGTCTTACGAGGATTTGTTATTTTGTCCGCCGAAAGACAACCGCTGCTGTTCTTGCCTCTCCGTCGCTCGTTGTGGTGGCTTCTTGTGCGGCCTTGGCTCCGCAACGGAGAACCGCTTCTCAAGGTCGCGGAGCAACAAAGGAAGAGCCTCTTGATCGTGTTCTTCCCGATAGGCAATCGCTGAATCAATGGTCCAATTGACGCCCTCAATTGGCCGGGTCGTCAGGTCCTCATGTAAGGGTTCACTTTGACGTATTAGTGCAATGCAAAGACGTTCCCTGACCATCCATTGCACATGCTCCGAATTGAATGTGGGATTGGAAATCTTGGGCTTTATTCCTTGCCCCTCCAGCATTTCCAAGAGTCGTTCGTGTGCCCTCGGATGGTGCCTTGGGTCGCTGAAAATGGCTAGTCTTCCATTCAAGGATTCGGCGGGCAGTTCGCTTTGCGCGGCGAAAGGATCGTCCTTGCGAATGCAGACCACCAACGGCTCGTGCATCACAGGCTGAATGCAGTAACCATCTGGTAGCACCGGAAGGGTCACGAGCGCAGCGTCCAATTCAGCCGCTCGCAAGCGTTTGATTACGCCCTCCGTGTCGCCGTTCTCGGGATGAATGCTGCCCTTCGGAAACAAGTCCCGGTAGGCGTCGCACACCGTCGAAATCACCTGGTGTTCAATGAATGGGGTGAAGCCGAGTCGAAACGGCCGCATCGTCGCCTGGTGAATCGCCTGAACCGCTTTGACGACATCTATCCGGGTTTGGAGCAATTCGCGGGCGAATCGGAGCAGCGATTCGCCGGCGGGAGTGATGGTCATTCCGCCACGGTCCCGCTCAAATATTTGGATGTGAAGGGCGTCTTCTAGCTCGTTGATCTGCCGGCTAAGCGCGGACTGAGCTAACGCGATGCGCGTCGCAGCGGCGGTGATTGTGCCCTCTTCCGCGATTGCGACAATGCTCTTGAGGTGTTTGAACTCAAGGTAATCGTAAACACTCATTGGACATGCCCCCCGAAACTCGATTGAGCGGTGGTGCTGCCGTAACGGGATTTTCATCCCGTAACTTCTTTCACTTCAATTAGAACCAAATTGGTCAACAAAAGTTGTGCGTTTCCCAGGCAACCCGGCGAAAGCGCAATAGTGAGACGCAGCGAGACCCCATCTCGTTTAAGCATGGCCGTCCATCGCAATAAAGTATTGGACTCACGGGCGTGCTGTGGCTAAAGCTCAACGGACAGGCAATCCGCGAGGGCTGAACCGGAGGATGCAGCGTGAGTCTCAATTTGATACAAGAACTCGAATCCCGGCACGGAGCAATGAAAGTCTCCGACCTGACCGAACTCCTGGGAGTGGACGACAAACACATCTACCGCATGGCGGCACGAGGTCAGCTCCCGAGCTTTCGGGTTGGCGGCGCGGTCCGCTTCGATCCCCACGAGGTCGCAAACTGGTTGCGCCTAAAGTATGGAGACCCGTCGCTCCCACCCAAGAAGAATCCACTGCGAGAGGCTGGGCATTCGCCCGAGGCATCGAGCGCAGCTTAGTTCGACGGCGGTGGTCAGTTGAAGTCCGGGCCAACCGAAGTTGTCCAAACCCCGTATTTCGCGCGCTTCCGCTTCGTAACCGGGGTAGCCGCAGCCGAATGCTTCCCGCTTGTTGACAACCACTAGGAACACAGGCCAAGGTCTCCTCAATGAGCGCATTGGCCTGTCCTCGTAAACCGAGAAATTTGCGGAGACTGGTCGGCGCGCGTTGCTGCATAGGGCGAATCAGACCTGTGTCCACTGTTCCGTGAAGAAAATGGTGCCGTCTTCGTTGACATATTGGAGAGATATCGACGGCCCATCAAGCTTCAGGAGCACGAAACCGGAAAGCGCATCGCCATTCGCATTCGTGCCCGCGTTCATGAGCTTGAAACCCTGGCAACCGGCATCGGGCAGGTTCGCTGGGTTGGGCGGGGAGTGCGGGATACAGCCGTTTCCGATCAGTCGTGCACGGTATCCGGATAAGGAATCATCGTAGATCGTGCATCGGTGCTCATGGCCAAAGAACCAGGCCCAGACGCTAGCGACGCCTGCCGCGGTGAAGAAGTTTTCAGCATCCTGCTTAAGAGGCTTACCATCGGAGTTCTCCTGGGAGAACGCCGAAAACGGTTGATGATGAGACATGAGTATCGTTTGCTGTGCCGTATTCCCCTTCACCTTGTCGAGTAGCCAGTTATATTGGCTGAGCAGGCGTGCATCTATCCTTGTGGCGTCGGCGGGTCCGAGTAGCCGCTGTTCGATATAGGCAGAATCGAACGCCAACAGTTGCCACTTCGTATTGCGCAGGCCGAAGAAGCTCGCCTTCTGCCCGAAGGCGCCCAAAACGGTGCCGAAGTAAGCTTTGCCGCCGCTGAACATCTCATGGTTGCCATTCAGTGCAAAGCTTGAGTGGCTTGAAATCTTACCGGTGGCAGGGTCTGCCATCGGCCAGCCCGCGAGGAACTCCTCAGCCTCATTCTCCTGGCCGGCGTAGTAAATGTCTCCCAGATGAACGCAGATGTCGGGGCTCGTTGCTCGGATCTGTGCGGCGACAAGCTTCGCGGTCGAATTATGCGCGCCCCAGTCGGCGACAAGCGCAATCGTGCATTTATCCGGTACTGCCACGAGAAAGTCGCTCAGGTTCTGGTACTGGATGAATGACGCTTTTCCTGACAGCAGCGTCTTAAAGCCATCTATGATGCATTCGATCCATCCCGGATCAAGGGGCCCGAACGCTTCAAACGGAGCCGCCGCTATGGCATTCACAGTGATAGCGTTTTGCTCGATCGCGGCATTCATAGCGGATTGCGCGAGTCCTACGTTGGGAGAGCGGGAAACGTAAAAATCGCCCGACTCCGGCGGGGGCTCTTCTGCGGCCTCCGCTTTGGCCTGCTGCAAGGCTGCCAGGATCTGAAGACGGTACTGATTGCGCTGTGCCTCGTTGGCGGGGTTGAGGACGTCGTTAATCTCCCGCTGGACGAGAGGATTGTCATCTGTGAAGGCGGTGATGGCGTTGTCGATCGCCTTCTGTACGTTCTGTTTGACGGCTGTAATCGCATGGAGCACGGGACACTCTCTTTCTCATTCTCAGTAACCCAGAACACACGGAAGTCTAACACTGGAACAGGTCCTGGCTTATAAACGGGGGGGGCGGTGCAGTTTCTCGCCACCGGACGGCGCGGACTATTCCAGGCTCCCGCGCTACAAACCTTCGCTTCAGCTCAAGATGAATCTACGACTGGTCGCCGTGGGATCGATGCCGAGGCGGCGAAGGCGACGGTCCTCGCTGACTTCAAAGATCGTCTTCCTCGGTCATGCGGTAAGGAGTCCTCCTGTATGCAGGCCCTGGCACAATTCTGCCGCTGGTGCGAGGGACCATCCGTATCTGTGGCCAGCAAAGATGATTGCATTCAGATCGTAATAAAAGGGTGAGGGTATCGTGGCTTCTATCAAAGCAGCACGGCGCCCGCCTGGAAATTCACGATAGTGCTGTGGAGCCTCGACAGGAGTCTCAATGCCCGGAACCTCCATCGGCGCGGATGGAAATGGCGCCCACGTGGCCGTGACAGTGAGCGACAAGCCTGAAACCTGGATGTATGGGGAGATGCAAACGAAGGCAATCTACAGTACAGACAAGCAAACACATCAAGAAAGGTGACCGGACGCGGCACTTCCACAACCGAACCTGACGGGTGTCATTCGGTGGTAAATCGTACAGAGCGGCCCGCAGGTTTCTATTGACGACAGGACCTGCAAGAGTAATAATTGCGCTCGCCCCTGAGTCAAATTCTGTTGTGGTCCTACGGTTGTGTCTTTTCGTCAAGCCGAGCTCGAAGACTATGAATTTCGACATTGCCGACCTAGAGTCTTGCCGTGCAACAACTGCTGCAGCGTTGGTTACGTCTGCCGCCCCGCGTAGCGCGTCCGCTGTCTGTTCTTGCCAACGCGCTCGGTCAGTCGTTCAAGCATCGGCCTCTTACCTTCTGAATCTTGTGCCTCAAGCTAAAAAGCAAACAACCGCATGACATGGCCCCCGCTGTCATCACAGCAGAATCTTGCGCTATGGTGAATTGGCTCAAAGCATTTACCAATGATCGAATAGTGGAGGAACAAAATGGGAAACCCGGACTATGTCACAGTCTTATGTACACTTCTGGCGGTCAACGTTGGGCTGTTTGGGGTAGCAATTTTGCTTACCTTAGCTCCCGTACTTCTTTCGACATTCAGATCGAAACGCGCGCTGGAGCATCAGTCGCATTTCACGGATAAAGCGATCAAGACGGTGCTTACCCTAATGAGATGCACAATCATATTGTCCCTCGTAGGTAGTCTCACAAGCCTCTGTGGCCTGTTCTTGCGCACGCCCATTTACTTGATTGGCGCTGGAATTTTGGTTGTTGGAAGTCTCGCACTGATGGCCGTTGCAACTTTCAAACTGGCACATACTTCACAACTCGTCCCTTGAGCTTCAGGGAACGGCAGTCGTTGAGCGTTACTGGGAGCCGTGGCACGAGGAGCACCACAGAATATGTAATCCAGATAAGGGGATTTATGTTCGCAATGGACGACGGTGGTGGTGAAGGTGGCGGCGATGGCGGGAATGCTGGTAACGCCGGAAATGGCGGCAATGCGGGCGGCAACGGCGATAACTCAGGGAACGGAGCCAACCCCGGAAACGGGAGCGATCCCGGCAATGGAGCTGACCCCGGAAATGGTAGTGATCCAGGTAATGGAGGCGACCCCGGAAACAATAGCGACACCGGAAATGGTACAGACCAAAATACGAATACGGGAACCGGCACAGGAGACTTCAGTCCTGGGGTTGATGTAGCCAGCAGCGCCCTTGGGATGACGGGGAATCAAGGGATCGCCACTGACTTTTCGATGAATATTTTTGCGCCAGCTCAGCCCGACGGTTTGATCCCGAGTGCCAACCAAGGACAACAGGCAGGGTCACCAGGTGATAATGCTACGGCAGGAAGTCCATCTCCGACCGACCAAAGCCCCAAAGGTGATAACCCAGTTGGTGACGACCAATTCAAAGATCCGACAGTGTCACCTGCACCTGGAAACCAGTCTTCGATTGAAGGGTTTCCGGCCAAGATAGACCCAAGCACTTATCTCTCACAGGGATCACCTGGGCCAAGTCTGCGGGCGGCAAGTGGGAATGACCGGTCAGTCGGTCAGATTAATGCTGATTTTCAACGGAGTCAAGACGAAGCGACGGCGGAACTCACAATTGAGGGAGCGAAACAAGCATTCGACAAGCTTAAAGACATGGCATACGAAGCCGCGAAGGACGCCATTTACAAAGAGTTAGGTCCGATCATCGCGGCAGGGACGCTCGTGGGAATCAAGACTGCAGTGAAATACACCGAAGCGTCAGCCGGAGTGGTTTTGGGACTACTAGACTCTACAGAAACTGCATCACCTTCGCTTGATGAGCGTCCCGCTTCAAACAATCCATACGGAAACTCGATTGGAAGTGAGCGCGCACCTAGATGAAATCGTTCCAAAAGAATTAACTTTCAGGAGATTCACATGCCAGAGAATTCAACGAGACGAAACGTACTTCTGAAGGCTGCGGCAGTAGCTACCGCGATTACTGCCGCACCGTCTTCGCTTTCAGCATTCCAAGCAGGAGCCGCTCCCGTCCGTGACACCAAAACGAACGAACCCCCAAACGCGCTAAAGACCAAAGCGAGCGAAGGCGCTGCTCATAGTTCTCAGCGCATGAATGACCTGAGATCCAAAGCTGCTGCTGCACAGCAGCGGTCGGATGCGGCTAGAGCCTCTAAAAAGCCGTTGGCGTCTCACGGCAAGGGTTGGGCTGATGTTCAAAGCCGCGCGAAATCTCTCTACGGGGCTGATTCAACCGTGCTCGGTGGAGCGTTGCACCCCGCGACTTCGATTGAAGAGAGCTTCCGATTTGCTCCAGTCGATGAAGATCTCACCTTTCGTCTGCAACAGGCCGAATCATTAATAAACTCCAGCGCCGATCTACTCGAACGAGCACTTGCGTCTCGAAAGGAATGGAATGACCTTCAAGGAAATGCTTTCAGTGTTGGGCTTTCAATTCAGCAGTATCTTGAATTGGACGCAATCCACGACGACGAAACTGCTGCGGGATACTATACGCACACCGCGATCGAGGCAGCCGCGCTCGCGGATGCCGATAGTCTTTCCCGAGACGATGTGTTGGAACAATACCAAGAGCTAGGTCAACTCGTTGCTAACTATTTCGACAATTCGACGATCGAAGAACAGTCCGGGACGACGCAATTGCAAGCGTGGCTATCTAAGCTTGCTGACTATGATAATCAGTGGCAGAATACCAATCCAAGTTCCTATACTTGGAACGGGAAGACCGATCTGGCATCGAACCTCGAACAGAGTGCCGCAACAACGTCAAGTTATCACAACCTTTATCTGGCACAAGCCAATCTCATCAATATTCAGGCTGCGACATTGAGGGGGGGGGTTGCGGTCGGGGCAAAATCTAGGGCCAGCGCTAGCAAAATGAATTGGGAAGAAGTCAACATTGGGTTTCGTCAAAGAAGAACGGAGGTTGCGCGAAGATTATCGGAGGCGAGTATAGCCTCCTACACTCAACCTGGTGGTGCACTTAACTATCGAGAGCGGATGAAGCGCCTTGAACTACTGTTCCATCGCGATTTTCGCGACGCGCTGGCAAGACTTAAAGTTGGAGTTGACGGGCTAAGCAAATTGTACGGATATGACGAGCCCCTACCAAACGAGGTGACCGCAGCTATAAGAGGAGAGAAGGTCTCTCCCGGCGTCTATGATCTAAGCCTCTTGTGGGTTCGTAACGCAATTGCCTTTCTTGTCAAATTTGGCCAGGTTGATCAAGGGTATGCGCACACCATTTCGTTGAAAAAACTGCTAGGAGAAGACAGGTTCAGGGCGGGTCGGAAACCAACTCCGTGGGCTTCGTGGACATTTGAGATCCCCCGAGAACTATTCCCAGACCAATATTATCTGCGGCTACGTGGCGTCACTCTTTATGTCGTACCGGAGGGCGGTCTTCTGTCAGGCGAGCGTTCGGAAGGTGTCTGGATGGGTAGCATCAAAGCTCCTGATGTCAGTTTTTGTGAACATCTAAAGCCAAAGACTGGCGCCGTAGAACGCCGAGACCTTGATCAAAGAAAAACGCCTTCCTCGATGGCGGGTCGAATCAGTTATCGCCAAAGTTTGCGAGCTCCTGAGTTGATTGGGGGCTCTAATCTTTACAACATATCTCCATTCGGCGTATGGACAATCAGATTGTCTCCATCTGCGAGCGACGGCGTTATGATCGACAAGCTCGCAGACGTGGTGATAGACATGCAATTGGCAATGAGAATGAGAAGTTAAGGCGGTTGCTTACTTTACTGATTGATGGCGCGGCCATATCTGGCCGGCTTCACGCGACCAATGTCGCCAGCTCGCCGCTGTTGACCTTGTGCGCGGCATCCTTCGACCGGATGCCCTTGAGATAAACCATCGTGGATTTGATGTCGCGGTGTCCAAGCCATGCCTGCACGGTGCGGATGTCTACTCCGTCGCGCAGGTGATTGGTAGCGAAGGTGTGCCGGAACTTGTGCAGGAAGAAGTTCATGCAATATGGTCCTTCCGCGCACTTGTTGCCATGCTCGGTCACGCAACGCCCACAGTTCAAACCGGCACGTTGGGCGACGCGCTTCACAACCATATCCATCTCGCTATCGGGATTGCCTCTGGTGTTGCCGAAGATGAGATCGTGAGGCCGGGCCTTCTTGCGCTCCTTCCTCTTCTTCAACCGTTCGACCAACACATGAGGCAAGGGCACAACCCGCTCCTCCCAGTTTTTCGGAGTAAAGTCCCATTCCTTCTTTGCCGTGACGCGCACAAGATCGTGGTTGGAGTCGAGATCAAGGTATTCGACGTACCGAATCTCCTGGTCGCGGAACCCGGAGCCAAGAATGAACTTGAGCATGTCTGCTTCGTCTTCGGTCGCAACCTTGAACATCGCTGTTAGCTCCTCCGGCTCATAGATGGGGCGGATGGTATCGACGTAGCTGGGCCAGTCGCCCTTTTCCAGCAGCTTCTCGCGTCCATGACGTTTGAAGAGTTGGAGTACCGTCACCACTTTGTCGTAGACGGTGCGCGCTCCCAACCCCTGCTCATAGCAGTACGTCATAAAGTCGATAGCATCTTGCCGCGTGGCATCCTCCACGTACTTTCTCTTGTAGGAAGCCCGCAGGAGAACGTCGAGGGTGTAGCGATAGGTAAGGAAGGTCCGACTCTTCCGCTGCATCTTGACGTACTTCAGATAGTCGTCGATGGCGTCTCCGATAAGCGTCTTCGCTTCGGCCTCTGGTTGGGGTTCGGGTGAGGCAATCAATCCCGCACGGATGGCACGAAGCTCGACCGTTTTGTGGCGGGCGCACTCGATGGCATCTTCGCGTGTCGTCGTCTCGCGGAATCGGCGTCCCGATACCCACCACTCGATGAAGTAGGAGCCTTCGAGGTGTACTTCGACTTGGCCGTTGACGCGCACCTTGTCCTTGAGCCGTCCGTTGGCTTCGGGAACTACAGGGGCAAAACGCCACTCTTTGCCGATTTTGATTTTCTTGATGAGGTTAACGCGATCCGCGTATTCGGGAGCGTTGCGATGGGGGTTGCGGGGCTTCAGAGCAGGCATTGGAATCTCCTCCTCGTAAGGCCAATAGCCTATCAGAGTAGACACCAACACAGACACCAAGAAGGTAAAGTCTTTATTTTCTTAGTGACTGTTAGAAGGCAGCGCTCTAACCAACTGAGCTACGTCCCCTCTGCATTTGCGACCATTTCCCGCAAGTCACAGAGTTTACTGGCTTTTCTTACTGTCCACTGTTTCTCCTGCTTCCATCATTTCCACGGAATCTAACCGAATTCCGACGCTAATGGACCGTAAGACAAAACGCACCAATCTGTCCTCTGGCAAGCAAACGTGAACCACGAAACTGTCACCGTTCCGTGATTCAATTGTACCAAAGATTCCACCCTAAACCTATGCTGACGGAGAGCTTTCGGTCTGTGGAATCAACAGGCCCGCTTCGAAACTTCCCTATCTCCGCCGTCATCCCCACTTGGAGTAGCGGACGGGCTTCAACATGCGGACATCAAAGGGACTTACGAGAGCGATGTCAGAAAACAACCGCCACGGCAGCGCTTAGAGGGGATCTCCGTAGGTATTCCACGTCCGTTCGTGCCCAGACAAACTCGGCCAAACATCTTCGGATCGCCTGAGATTACCCCGATATGGCCATAGTGGGGATCTTGGTCACTCCCCGGCAATGCGCTTCCAGGCATCTTCCTTCGTCAAAAATGGAGAGCTGAAGAGAATCGAGCGAAATCTCAACGGCATTAGGTGGGTAGTTTGGCTTCCGGCCAATACCGAAAATTCCTAAAGGTTGCGTTGTTGGTTCCCCATGCTGAAAGCGCGGGCCGCACATCCAGAAACCCACCCAACACGTTGTGGTGCATACCTGAAATTTCCGCCGAGTATTCAGTGCGTTTCCACGGCTGTTGATCGAGACGGAAGTAAAAGTCGATCTCTTGCCGATCATTCACAAGGCGGAGAGTAGCCCTTGAAGATCCTAAGCCTTGATGGCTAAAGATAAGACCATTGGCAACTCGTACGTTGACTCCCGTCGATGTCAGCGTGATGCCGGTCGCGTGCTCGGGATTGTAGAAAAGAAGCAGGCCCGCTTCGCACCCCGATTCCACTTCAACCTCAACCTCGATTGTGTAGGCATGTCCACCAACCGGAGCCGTGAGAACAGACGAATCGTTAAGCCCCTTACCGCGAGCGGCCAGTCGAAGGAAATGCTTTCCTGTTTCGAAGCGTGCCGGATCGTATTCATGCCAGAAACCCCACTGAAGTCCAAGCTCCGGAGTGTCAAATTGATCGGACGGATCCGCGAATGCCTGCTGGATCGTGCCGGACATCGGCATCGGGATGTCGGAATCTGCTGCGATCTCCGGAACAACGCGAAACCAGCCATCTGCGGTCCATTCGATGGGGAGCAGGAGCAGTTGCCGCCCAAGAGTGCGATATCCATTCTCATAAGAATGAACTGTCATGTACCACTTGCCATCTGGCGTGTCGACAAGGCGGCCGTGGCCTAAGCTTAACCATCGATCGTCCCTGGATTGTGTGTGAACTATCGGATTATAGGGCGAGAACTCCCATGGTCCATCCGCGTGCCGGCTGCGGGCGCTGATGACCGAGTGGCTAGTGGCAGGACCACCTGTACCGCCTTCGGCGACGTTCAGGTAGAAGTAGCCATTATGCTCGAGAAGCTTAGGGCCTTCGAGACAGGTACATTCGATACGCGTGCTTGTCGGAATTGGCCACGGTTCAAAGACGGTACGAGGCGTTGACTTGACGCCAAGGCCATCCGGCGTAAGTTCCACCATTTGGCCTCCGTTTGTGTACAGAAAACGGCGGCCGTTCTCTGCAATATGTGCAGGATCGATCGCAGCGATCCCAAGATCGATCGGCTCGCTCCACGGGCCGGTGGGGTGTGCCGCATGCACTACGTTTATCCGGTTGTTGGCCGGGAAGTAGATGTAGAAATGCCCGCTGTACTCACAGAGATAAGGAGCCCAAATGCTGCCGTAATACCGATGCAAAGCGGCGGCCACAGGGCGCCAGTTCACCAAATCCCGTGAATGCCAGATGAGCAGGCCGGGAGCATAGTCGAAGCTTGAGTGAGTGAGATAGAAATCATTACCCACCCTTATGGGACTTGCATCAGGATGATCTCCGCCCATGATCGGGTTTCGGTAGATACTATTCTGCTCCTCGGCCAACAGACTTTGAAGGTTTGGCTGGAGCGCTAACGTGACAGACGCCGCTGAAACGTTCCTGAAGAAACTACGCCGTGAGATCGTGCGCTGAACTGGTAGAGAGTTGTCATACATAAGTTTTGACCTCGCGTTTCCCACTCTTGGATTACAAAGCGTCGTATTCGTTGTTGCACAGTAAAGCAACGAGAAGCCGCCGCACGAAATTGACTGGATACAAGCTGACCCACCATCAGGATCACACGCGCACGATATTGGGCGCTCGCAACTAGATTTAGCGTTTCGATTCAGGTTGCCATGTTAAGTGCATCAAAGAAATGCCCTGTCTGGGCATTTCCGTCTCGACCGTCACTTGTCCATTCGTCACATCAATCCACTCGGGTGACGTAAGAAGCTGCAGTTGGCCGGCAGCCTTCAGGTCGGAGTATTGCTTAGCCGTTGGATGCTGTGGCGAGCCCATCGCGAGCCAAGGTGTGTAGGCATTACTATGCGTGTCATCCAGCCGGTAATGTTCCAGCAGCACTCTGTGCACGGCGGCCGGAAATCCAGTGACAGTCACAGCAGTGGGAGACGCCTCAGCTGGGGCATTGACATCGTGATAGTTCCACACCAGCACGGCGGCCTCGTGATCACCGCGGGTGGCCAGCGCATCGACGTCCGGCGCCTGACGAACACCGGTGCTGACCAAGGTGTCCAGCGGAACCTTACCGGAGCTGTTTACACTAACGCGGTTGCCGGACATGAGTGCGAACATCCGAAAGACATTCAATACCGGCTTGTCGATACCGTTCGTGGCGAGCGAGCGAAATCCTTCGAAGTAGTCTTTGTCTTCAAACTCAAACGACCAGCTCAGCATGGCGAGCAGGTTGACTGCATGCTCGTCCTGCAATTCAAACAACGCCTTGAAAGCGGCAGCTGTGTATGCGGGATATAGAGTGCCGTTGCGATAGTTATTCGCTGGATTAACTTTCGAGGAACAGGCAGCACAGCCCTCGGGATCCGCTTCACTAAGGATGATAGGAAGACTCCTAAACCGTGGATACGAAGCGATCAGTGAGAAGCCCTTGTCGACATCATTGAGCTCGCTATGGATGCCCATGGTCACCTTACCGTCTGCGATCTTTGGCGACCCTTTGGCGTGGAACGATATGAAATCCATCGGGATGGGTCTTCCGTTCGCGGCACTCCTGCCCGAGTTCACATGCTCGAGAAAGCCTTTGAGAAACAAATTTGCCTTCGGCCCTCCCGGGCTGGTCGAGGCCGGTCCTCCCACTTTAGCGCCAGGCAACGCTGCCCTCACCCCTGCGACAGCATAGTCATAGAGCTTCCAATACTCCTGAGGTGTAGTGTGCCAGTAGTCAATGTCGGGTTCATTCCAAACTTCAAAGTACCAGGTCAACACCTTCTCCCTGCCATAGCGTTCGACCAGGTGCGCCGTGACGACGCGTGCAAGCTCTCCCCACTTGCCGTAGTCCTTCGGTGGGTTATTGCTCTTACCGGACACCGTAGATTGCGGATAGTGTACTTGGTACGGCTCGTGCCGATTAGGAAGATCTGCTGCCAGATCTTTGGGCATGAAACCAAGTTCAACCATGGGCCTCACCCCTGCCGCCTGATAAGCGTCGAAGATGCTGTCCAGGATCTTGAAGTCGTAGATCGGCTTGCCATCGGCGTCTTCGGAGTAGACGTTGGTCGAACTGAACTTCAACTCCGCCCTTCCATCGCCTGAAGTCAACAGGTGGTGCGCGCGTATGTAGACCGGCACAGGACTAAGGTCGTGTAACTCACCCAGAAGCTCTCTTCCATGCGGCGCGGTGGTGTAGTTGATTTCGTCATACCCGAACCAACTGTAGATTGGTTTGTAGGCGCCGACTGCTTTGGCTAAGTCCACCTGAATCGTCACCGAGGGCTGATGAGGGAGCGGCGCAGTATCCGCTACTACGTTCTGGGCGTCGATCGGAGCGATCAGCATTGTCGCTAAAAGAATCTGGACAGCCCTGCCGGCGACCATGAACGGCCTGTGAAATCCAAAGGAAATCTGCTTCATTATCAATTCTCTCCCCCACCTCATCGGGACATCTCCTGCGGAAACCTGGAATCACTCTAGTCGTTTCCAGGTTTCTCGACAGCCTTCCCAGACGCAGCATCTTCCTTCTCCAGGAGCAGACTTACCGCCAGACTTCCCATGTGATTGTTGCCCAGGTCGTGAACCGCGAGACGCATAGATCGTGCCTGCACCGGAATCAGCACAGCCATTGGAACATGGTACCCGCTCGAGAGCATCGCGCCCGAACCGTCCTAGACGGAATCAACTCCACGTGGCGGAGGGTACGATTTATTCAGCCTTCTCGCCGCAGTTACTGTCTCCCCTCTGTACGACGGAGGATCTCGTCTAACTACCTGCCGATTCTGTGTGACGTTAGAATTGAGCCTTCGGGAGCTGCTGCGTCTGGCCGCGAGTCAATAATTTTTATGTCCCTCGCATGCCCTGCTCAGCGCACATATTTCAATAGGTCGAATCGAGATAGACGGATGCGAATCATTGGTGGGTCCTTGTTGCAAGGTGTGTCAGGTCTTCTCGCTAGCTTATGCGTTTTCGCAATGGCAAATGGACGCGCGGATGCGCAGGTGGATGTACTGACTCAACACAACGACAATGCACGCACGGGCACAAACCTGCACGAGACCGTGTTGACACCCGAAAATGTGAACAAGTCGCAGTTCGGCATGCTGTTCAAACGAGTGGTGGACGATCAACTTTATACGCAACCGCTGGTCGTGACCAACGTTACAGTGGGTGGCGGAACACACGACATCGTATATGTGACGACAGTGAACAACAGCGTATATGCGTTCGACGCAAATGATACGGAGGCTACAGCACCAATTTGGCACGTAAACTTCGGGACACCGGCGAACCTGCATAGTGCGAACTTCGGCTGTCTTGATATCAACGGGAAGATGGGAATCATCGGGACGCCAGTAATCGACAAGACGCGAGGCGTACTGTACGTGGTGGCTCTGACCCAGGCGGGCACGGGATTTACTCAACGTCTGCACGAGTTGGATTTGGCTACGGGTGCGGACCTCCCGGCGAGTCCGGCGGTGATCAAGGCTCCGGGTTTCGACGCCTTGATGCAGAATCAGCGTCCGGCGCTGATGCTGGCAAACGGCATGGTCTATGTGGGGTATGCGTCGCACTGCGACAAGGATCCCTACCACGGCTATCTGATGGCATACGACGCACACACCTTGGAGCAGGTGAGCGTCTTCAATACGTCGCCGACAGGGATGGAGGCGAGCATCTGGCAGTCGGGCCAGGGGCCGGCGGCGGACGCTGAGGGTAACGTATATGTGGTGACCGGCAATGGAAGCTGGGATGGGGTGAAGAACTTTAGCGAGAGTTTTCTGAAGCTCACTCCGCGTCTCAAGCTGCTGGACTGGTTCACACCAACGAATCATCTAACTCTGGATAAGAAAGACAACGATCTGAACTCCTCGGGAGCGACGCTAATCCCAGGGACGCACCTGGTGCTGGGCGGCGGCAAGGAAGGCGTGCTGTACACGCTGGATACGCGAAACTTCGGCCACCTTGGAGATGAACATGCGGTGCAGCATTTTCAGGCGACCGCTTCCCATCTGCACAGCCTGGTGTACTGGGTGAGCGCCAAGCAAGGCGCGATGCTGTATGTATGGGGGCAAAGGGACAAGGCGAAGGTCTACAAGTTCACAGGAGAGCGGCTGGCGGAGACACCTGCAATGATGCGTGAAGTTCCGAATGAGGGGCATCCCGGAGCAATGCTGTCGCTCTCGGCGAACGGCGGCAAGGATGGGATTCTCTGGGCGGCGATCCATGCGACGGGTGACTCCTGGCACGAGTCGCGGCCGGGGATTCTGCACGCCTACGACGCCGATGACATTCAGCATGAGCTATGGAACTCCCTTGAAGTGCCAGCGCGGGATGATTGCGGAGAGTATTCGAAGATGGCGCCGCCAACGATCGCAAATGGGAGGGTTTATCTAGCGAGCTTTGGTGCGGAGAACGTAGGGACTGGGCAGTTCTGCGTATACGGGCTACTACCCGCACACGAAGCGACGAGGCTCGCGGCTCCATCAGGGGTAAAGGCCGAGATACAGGGTGGAAAGGTAATACTGACCTGGGACACAATGCCTGGCGCGAATGTGTATCGCGTCGAGCGGACGAGCACGCTCGAGCCGGCGAGAAGGACGGTAGCGATGGGATTGACGACAGCAAAGTTTGCCGAGCCGGCGCCGGAGCGCGGCGAGTCCGTGACCTATACGATCTTCGCAGTCGGAAGGAATGGAGTCAGCCTAGGGGCAGAGGCAGTGAAGATCACGGTGCCGAAGCCGATGTCGACACGCATGCAGCATTGAAGATCTGGGTCGAGTCGGCACTGGGAGTTTCACCCAGGTCTCCTCACAGGACCGGACGTGAGCCTCTCGGCTCAGTCCTTTCAGATCATTTCGAGGACCAGAAGATTCCAGTCCATAAAGCCCTTGTGGCTCAAGGCTGCTCCTGTGTCTGGGTGGTAATACTCATTGAGCGAACCCGACGTCTCCAGGTCCTTCGCTAGAAGTGCAACGGTACTGCTCGCAAGCTTCGCCGCATCGACCGTGCACTTGTAGTTCACGAGCCCCTTCCAGGCAAGGTAGTTGGAGATGATCCAAATAGGACCGAGCCAATTGCTTGGATTACCGCTTCGCTCCACCGAGTACATTCGCTCCGCACGAGAGAGCGTGCGAACACCATACTTCGCTCCAAGGGTGTTTTGATTGCGCAGGTGTTCGACGAGTGAGACGGCCTGATCCTGAGTTGCCAATTCACACCACATGGGAAGAAACCCAGTGAAGGTCTGAATCCGCAATGGCACCGAGTCCCACGACATCGCCATGCCGCGCTTCACCTTTGGAATCAACTCGGCACGCCGGTCTACACATTGGACATCAGCGGTGTAGAAAAACTTGTCGCGTGCATCCCAGCACTCTTTCTGGATGGCAGCGCCAAGCTGCGTCACATCGTGCTGGAACTGACGCTGCTCTTCGCTGCGTCCCAACTGCCGAGCGATCTCCGCAGCAGCCTTTAGGTCCTGATAATAGAGGCAGTTCAGCAGAAGGTTCGCGGAGGAGAAAAATGGTCTGCCAAATGTCGTAGGATCGTTGTCATTTCCGATCGCAACGTCGTCTCCCCAGACATACAGTCCCGTTTTACTGAGATTATTCACGCTCCAGGACCGATAGAACGCAATGAGCTTTGATAGGTAGGGTTCGAACCACTTCGCGTCGCCGGTCTGCTCCGTAATGAGAAGACCTAACTGCGCCATCACGGGCTTGGCCTGATTTTCAATGTGCGGCGTCTTGCCTCGGAGACACCCGAGGGGATCTGGATCGTCCACGGAGATCAGCATAGGTATGCGTCCCTCCGCGGACTGGTGATCAAAGAAGTTGGCAATGCAGCCGCGCGCGTGCTCCGCGACGTCGTGCTTCAGCATGGCGTCGTTCGTAAGCTCTGCTACACGAAAGAGCCCACGCGCTGTCCAGAGCGTATCCCAGTCCCAGAGCGACGTCACATACTCGGCGCCAGGGAGGCTTGGAGAGATGCTTGGCTGGTGCAGCACCCCCATAGGGTTGCGCAGAAGCTTACGCGCATTCGCCGCGAAGTACTGAAGAAGGCGGTCGCGGTCTGTTCGTTCCGACGACGTATCTGAAGCGAGGACAGTTGATCCCCTGTCTTTGAAAGCGGAGGAAAGGAGCAGGCCGCCACTACTGAGCGCGGCCTGCTTGATGATGGTGCGACGTGAAAGGTTGCTCGTCATATCACTTTCATGGGGGTTTCAAGGGGTGCGTTAGAAGGACAGACGGAGGCTGAGCTGCAAGACGCGAGGATCCCAGGTGGAAGTAACTTGGCCAAAGGTGGCGTCGTTAAACCCGCCATCTACGTTTTGGAATTGTGTGTGATTGAACGTATTGTAGGAATCTGCGCGGAACTGCAGTTCCGTTCCCTTGCGATTGAGGGCAAACGTTTTAAAGAGCGCAAGGCTCCATTCATCGCGCCCCGGCAAGCGAATACTATTACGTCTCGAATCTCCGAAAGAAAGTGCGGCAGGAGTTGCAAAAGAATTCGTGCTGATCCACGCCAGTCGGGAGTGGAGGTATTTGACCGGCGCCACTAGATTGGGGCGCTCGGTTGTGCCTCCGCCCAAACCGACATTGTCGAAGCCTAATGTCGGGGTGAATGGCATTCCGCTCTTCATGGCGGTCACTCCAGAAATCTGCCAGCCCCCCAGCGCTTGACGGGCAAACCCGTTGGACAAGTTATTTCCGAAAGGCACCTTATAGATGTAGGTCGCGTTGAACACATTCGTTTGATCCAGATCGCTGGGCCCGTAGTCGAATCTTGGGTCAAAGGGATTGGAAATGGACCCTGAAGTCAGTTGTTGCTCTACGGTTTGCACATTCATGGCCTTGGACCAGGTATAGGCCAGTTGCAGGCTCAGGCCGTGCATGTTTTCCGTACGCAGGGTCGTCTGCAACGAATTGTAATTGGCATTGGCACTCGTTTCCTGCTGTGTAATGCCGCTGTATCCCGGATAGATACGATCGAAATTTGCGTTGTAGGTTCCCGCCGCTATCGCTAACCGGTGAGGATCGTTTAGGGGCACGGTGTCAATGCTGCGCTCCATATATTGGTGCCAACTCGCATTGCCCACATATCCAATCGTAAACACCGAGTTGCCCATGAGTTGCTGCTCTATGCCAAAACTGTATTGTGCCGTCTCCGGAGTGGGATAGTTGTAGGCAAGGCTTGTAAGCCCAGCGGGTAAGATGGGGAACGCGCTGGTCGTCTGCCCGTTGATTGTGTTGGTCTCCGGGTTCGAGAAATAGACGTTGTTTACGCTCGGACTGTTGGAGAACGGTGGATTCGACTGCGCGGCATTGTAAATACTCCCTTGCGCGACCTGATCGAAGAATATGCCGGCCCCGCTGCGGAGGATTGTCTTGCCGTTTCCAAACAGATCATAGGCAAAGCCAATCCGGGGCTCGAATGTGCCCCAATAGTTCTTCCCCAACGCGCTTGGGAATCCGTTGCGGCCAGCGAGTTCAATGCCATTCAAATAGAACGGAACATTCGACAAGGCAACTCCGGGTACTGTCGAAACTCCTGGGCTGCTCGCACTGATGCTGCCGTCGCTATTGAAGACGGGCGCGTTCGAAAAGTTGTAGCTGGAGGGAATGAAGTTGGAGACACGATCATATTTTTCATAGGGACGGGGCAACGCCTCGTAGCGGAGGCCAAGGTTCAAGGTCAGACGCCGCTTGAAACGCCAGTCGTCCATCGCATAGACCCCTGCAAAGTTTTCCCGATAATGTCTCCTGTCTTGCAACTCCGCTTCGGAATAGCTATCCGCCGTGCCCAGGACCATATCGGCGAAGCCGTTCCCCGGTACACTCGTCGAGCCGTTTGCTGCATATCCGGCTGTATAGCTCCCTCCGAAGTAGTAGTTCCCTTCGGTGTCGCCGCCAACGACCTGGTTCTTTGTGTAGTGCAGAAATGAGGCTCCGAATTTGAAGTTATGCGCTCCCTTCGTCCACGAGAGGTCGTCGCGCTCGGTGTAGCCGAGACCGTCATTGTTATAGGGAAGAAATCCCGGCTGGTAGGAGTTGTTAAATGGCTGGCCGATGGACAACGTAGGCAGCCTGTTGGTCGGATCGTTGCCAGGAAAGAATTTATTGACCGTCCATCCGGACGGGATCTTGTAAGTACCGCTAATGCCGTAATAAAGCGCGTCGGCGTCGAAGTCGGATCCCACCACATTGATCAGGTTAGGACTGAAGATGTACGTCATCTGAATAACTGAGTTATAGACAGGCGATCTCAACGGAAATCCGACCGTGGGAACACCGCCGAAAATGCCTGGAAAGAACTGCGAATCGGCATCGTGGATGAAGTGCCCCATGAGCGCAATCTTATCGTTCACTTTTTCATCGATGCGCACGACATCCTCGCGTAGAAAGACTGTTTGGTTCGCGCTGGTGATATATTGATTTCCCGAATTGGGGAGTGGCAGAGCCCCTGTCCCTAAAAATAATTGAACATTCGGGTCGAGAAGAGAGCCGGGGATCTTGTTACCCGGAAATGGCTGTCCTGGAACAAGTCCGAGCGCGGTAAACTGAGCCAACTTGGCCGGATCTCCGACGTTGGGAACATAAATTGGCCTTGTTAGCGCGCTAAAATCGCCGTTCCGTTCCGCAGCCGTGGGAACGGTGCTGTTGGACACTCCGCCTAATACAATTCGGCGGTCCTCTTCGTTGACGAAGAAGAATGTCTTAGATCGATCGGCGTTGTAATGGCCAGGGATAAAGAGTGGCCCGCTCAGGTTTCCACCAAAGGTGTTGAAACGTAGTTCGGGCTTCGGTGTGCCCGATAGGTTAGAAAAATAGTTGTTCGCGTCGAGCGCGTCGTTTCGCAGATACTCCCACAGTGCGCCATGGAACGGACGAGCACCAGACTTGAGCACCATGGAGATGGTGCCGCCGGAGCCGAAGCCATAGTCTGCGGTGTAGTTGCTGGACAGCACCCTAAACTCGGCAATCGCGTCGGGTGAGGGTGCTACGTTCAGGTCGCCGGCGTCGCCGCGATCGTAAGCTTCACCGCCATCGATCATCCAGCGGTTGTTGGCTGGCCCCATTCCATTGAAACTAGGGGAAAGGCTCGAGGTCTGCGTAGGGATGACAAAGTCTGACGCATTCGAGGTGACACCGGGCCCGAGAGCAGTCAACCCGACCACATTGCGCCCGTTAATATCAAGCTGCGAAACCTGGTCGCCCGAAATCAGGTAGCTTATTGCGTTCGAATCGGACTGAACCTGTAGCGCGTTAGCGGTAACAGTAATGCTCTGCTCAACCGAACCAGATTCCATCTTGATATCTATGCGGACGGTGTCGTTGACGTTCAAAGGAATCCCGGTCGTCGTAAATTCCTTAAAGCCCTGCTTTTTGCACTTTATGGTGTATGTCCCGATACTCAGACCGGGTGCGTTGAAATCGCCACTACCATTCGTTTCCAGTGTTCGGCCGATGCCGGTGGCGCTATTGGTGATCACGACGCTTGCCCCAGGAACAATAGCTCCCGTAGAGTCAGTGACCGTGCCTACAATCGCGGTTTGCCCTTGCCCGTAGGAAAGTCGCGGCAGAACGAGGAAGAGGGCGAAGAACAGAACTGTCCATATAGAGCGTGATGCTTTCAACTGCAACATGTTGCCTCCAATAACTGAGAGCGCCTCGCAGATTCTTGCTGCCTGAGACCACTCGCAGTTCCTGATCCTTGGCATGACGCTCATTGAGAATGAGCGTCGAGCTTCTCGTTGATGATGTTGGAGCTACTGTGGTCCCAACCTCATGCTTTATTTCATGTGAGAAACTATTTCCGGATCAACTTTGCATTCAGCAGGTTGAACAATGGAGTTGTCAATACCGCTACGGTAGCTCCAGCGTTCGATACCTCTGAATGGGTTTGTTACATGTCGCAAACTATTGATAGGAGGGCAGTTCTTTGAATAAAGTAGCGAGCCGTATCAAGCGTGTGCTACGTTCAGATCTCCGAATCTTCGGCTGGGAGAAAATGAGACTATGCCGTCGGCTGGGTCAGTGATAGGTGCCTGGCACCCGAAGACCGAGAGCGAAAGGCAGCTCGTGCGTTCGCAACTCGAAAGGCTTGTTAGCGACAGCAGATTCACTGCTAGTAAACGCTATCCGGGCATGCTCCAGTACATCGTGGAGCAGACTCTTCGGGAAAACGAAGATAGCTTGAAAGAGCGAACGATCGGGATAGAGGTATTTCATCGTCCGCCGGATTACGACACCAATCTCGATCCTGTCGTGCGTCTTTGCGCCGTAGAGGTCAGGAAGCGGCTCGTCCAGTACTATCAGTCATCAGCGCATGCGAACGAACTAAGGATCGAATTGAATCCGGGATCCTATGTTCCCGTATTCTCGGAACCTCCATCGGATGCGCACATCCTTCAAACGCCTCTCGCGAACGTTCCCTCGATCCAAACGCCTCCTTCGGATGTTCCATCTATCCAGATGCTCCCTGCGGATGTTCCCTCTATCGCAGAGCCTGTGAGCCAGTCCAAGCGGACAGAAAAAATCTATTGGCCGGCAGGTTTGATAGTTTCTGGTCTGATCGTCGTCATAGTGGCCTTGGGCGCTCGATATGGGAGGCAGTTCAACAAACAACGATCAGCACTCGAAGAAGTCTGGTCTCCGTTGCTCACCAGCAGCAAGCCTATCTTGCTCTGCGTGGGTGGAACCAAGATGGCTACTCTTGCGGGTACCCAACTGATTGAGCTCCAGAGCGGGGCCGATGATGACGCGTTTCTTCAGCCGTTCGCGAACAGGAACGACTTTGTTCCTTTTTCTGATGTTCAGGTACTCAGCAGATTCTCGTCTCTGGCCGACGCTCACGGACAGGCTTTCAGGGTTCAGAATTCTCGGACGACCGTTTCCTCTCAGCTTCGTGAAGGGCCGGTTGTTCTGATTGGAGCGCTTAACAATGACTGGACGCTGAACAGAACGTCCTCACTCAGGTTTCACTTTCAAAGGCCCGTGGACTCGAATCCGGTTTATTGGATCGCAGACACTCAGCACCCCGAATCACACGCGTGGCAAGTCAACGCACAGGCACGGGCAAGTGATGTTCTCAAAGATTATGCGATAGCCGCCCGCTTCACAGACGAAGGCACCGGCCAGATAGTTCTGGTCGCGGCGGGAATTACGGGCAGCGGGACTAGGGCCGCCGGTGAGTTCCTGACCGATGAGGCAGCGCTGAAACAGTTGGCGGACAGCGCCGGCGCCGACTGGGGTAAGAAGAACTTTGAAGTCGTCCTTAGCGCGCAGGTAGTCAACGGGATGCAGGGCAAACCGACTGTGGAAGCCAAAACATTTTGGTGAACCGAGTCGTGAACGAGATGAACAACGCGCAATAGCCCAGCCAACTTACTGAAATCAGCATGCGGATTACTGCCGCAAAGTGCGTTTTTCGTTTCTAATCCGCACGTCTCGGACGTTCCTCCTGTCGCAGCGTCGCCTGCGTGTACATCTCAAGCGTGATCCTGTCGGCGGCTACGGATGCCTCTTCGCCCTTACGGGCATCGAAACAGTTTAGGTAGCTCCCAGCTTTGTACTCGGTTACTTATTCGCCGTTGGCTGTGAGCAACTTCCACATAGTTTTGGAAGCCAAACGTGCATGCGTCTTGATTGTCTCTGAGTTTGCATTTACGAGGCCGTGTAGAACCTCCTCGTAAATGCCAGCGCGTAGCAACGCCTCATAGAGAGCAGCATCTTGTGTTGCATCTCTTTTTGTCCAGGATCTTCTTCGAGCAATGCTCCTGAGATAGGCGACCAAAATGCCTGTCCTGCCCCGCGCGACATTTTTATGATACTGCCGGCCCAAGTCCGGGAATCGGTCGGCGTCCCGCGTCACGACGCGATAGAGCGCCAGCTGTTCCTCTGAGAGCAAATGCCGAAGATATTCTCGGCCGGCTTCCATGAGACCGCGTTGCGTTGCCTCACGGAACCAGGCGAATCGCTCCGCAATCACCGGATCGGGGGGGAGTTCATTTGAAAGAAGATGGTCGGTACAAGCCGCGATCATCACGTTGCTGAAAAGTTCGTCCTTGTTAGCGAAGTGACTGTAGATTGTCTTGACGGAGACTCCTGCAGATTTTGCAATCGCATCCATGGATGCCCCGGCAAATCCGTCGCGCAGGAAATGGTCATGGGCAGCAAGCACGATCGCGCGATCCTTCTCGGCGACCATGGCCGCTTTGGATGTGCGCTTTGCCCCCGTCCTCATTGATGCTTCTCCGCCCTTGATCAAGGATATACAACATTCGCTGAATCTACAACGATCGTTTCCTCATCTAGGAAAACGTACGTTGTCGCATACGTGCGGGACATTCGTCCCATGATCAAAGCCACACAGGAGAAAACATGAAGATCGGGATCATAGGAGCGGGCAATATCGGATCAGCACTCGCCGGATACTTCCACAAACTACAGCACACCGTATTGATTGCAAACTCGCGCGGCCCGGAGACGCTTTCCAAAGTCGCTCAGGAAACTGGCGCTACTCCCGTCAACATCTCGGGGGTCGCGAAAGGAGTCGATCTGCTCGTCATCGCCATTCCGATGAAGAACGTTCCGTCGCTCCCAAATGACCTGCTCGCCAATCTGCCTGTGGCATCGCCGATCATCGACACCGGAAATTACTATCCTCTTCGCGACGGTCACATTACCGAGATGGATAAAGGTATGGTCGAGAGCGAGTGGACCTCGCACATATTGGGGCGCCCTGTCATCAAGGCATTCAACAACATCGTAGCGGATAGTCTTCTTCACAAAGGTCTCCCGAAAGGATCGAAGAACCGCATTGCTCTTCCGGTATCAGGAGATGATGTCAGGGCTAAGCAACTCGTGATCTCTCTACTGGATCAGATGGGCTTCGATGCCATGGATGCAGGCCCGCTCTCCGAATCCTGGCACTATCAGCCCGGGACGCCAGCTTACTGCCCTGATCCCACCATCCGACAGCTGCCATCCCTGTTAAAGCGAGCCAATCGAGATAAAGCACCAGCGAGTCGTGATCAGGCAGCGAAGATGATGGCGAAGCTTCCTGCTGACTTTCCGCCACAAGAGTTGGTAAGGGTCGCGCGGCTTTCCGCTGGCTTGGATATTTTGAAGCCGAGAAGCTGGATTGCGTTGCTGCGTTTGGTGTTTACAGTTCTGTGGCCGTTTTGATCAGTAAAGCGCAAGTTAGTTTGTCGAGATGGCGTGGTCAGGCAACCGAAGTATGCTCTTGCTCTCGCTTCGGCTCGGTACTGCGAAGCTTGGTCGCGCTTAGCTGGCTCTCTTGGTCAGCGACCTCACGGCCGTGATCAGATCAATCGTCCCTTTGACGTGTTCGGTGCCGGGCACTCCAAAGTCGATCCACCTGGAGTTAAAGCTGTCGGTCATCTCGATGTAGGCGCCAGAACGGTCCGCTGGCATACCGCGCTGAGCCAAGGCATCGACCCACGTCTCTCGCGGAACCGCAACGCCGGTGACCGGTCGATCGAGAGCCTTTTCCAGAGCAGCCGCCACATCATTCGGAGAATAGTAAGTCGGCCCTGAGATCTCAATAAATCGGTTCCCCTGCCAGGTCTGAAGCAGGGTCTCAGCGCCGATTCGGCCAATGTCTTCTGTGGCAACCAGCGGAATAGGATCTTCCAGGGGTTGGTAGAACGCGAAGTACTTGCCAGTAGTGCGGGCGGTCGGAATGCTGTGCAAGATGTTTTCCATAAATGATCCGGCGCGAAGGAACGCGCTCGAAACCCCAGTGCTGCCAAGCTCCTCCTCGAGAAGATGAGCGGTCGTAACAGCACCCAGGCCTGAGGTCTTCTCGCCTCCAATAGAGGAAAGGAAAACGGCTCGGGGAGGCTTGGCGGCGAGAACGGCTTTCTTGATCGCAGCAATCCGGGCGACGCTGTCTGGAAATCCGGGGGCGGGAACCACATCGGGCGGAATCATGCAAAAAACACCTTCGACTCCCGTAAAGGCGGCGGCAAGGTGGTCATCGTAGTTGGCAGTCACAACCTCAACGCCCTTATCTTTCCAAGACTGCGTCTTCGAATTGTCACGGACGATGCCACGAACCTTCTTTCCATGCTGGAGGAGAGTGTTTGCGACCGCGCCGCCTACATTACCGGAGATTCCCATAACTGCGAACATGTGTGTTGTCCTCTTCTTCAATTTGAATTTGCGGAGTCACCACGCAGCCGGACTATGCATCAATGCCTGCGCGGACTCAACGGCAGCAACAGGTAAGAAGCCTGCCCCCCGCCGGTTGCAACAGTGTTTGTGCCTCCATAGAGAACCGGGTCACGATTCGGATGCGCCGCGTAAAAGAGACCTGGGTTGGTTGAAAACGGAAGTTCATAGTCTTTGCCTGGCACGATCTTGGCGTTGGACGGATATTGCCAATCCTTGCCCTGGATACTTAAGGCCAACTGGTAGCCTTTCGGTACGACAACGCTGGTAGGCCAGGCGAAATTGACATCCACTTCGTAAATCTGGCCAGGCGCCATCGGCTCTGTCTCTGTCTGAGGGTGGTAAGAGTCGTAGCTCGTAGACTTCGCCGGATCGACAGCGCGGCGAGAGACCCTCAGGAATCCCTGGTCTATGGGGACATGCGGATCGGTATTGCCGGTGAAGGTTATCTCTTGCCCTTCAGGATCGATCAAGTGCAAGGCTGCGAAGATGTCCATGTCGGCTGTGGAAGATCGAACCCACAGTTTGAGCGCCACCGGCCCAGTGAACTCGACGTCTTCGTTGAATGGTTTTGTCTTGAAGGTCAGGCCGTCGCCCATTGCCGCATACGACTTCTCGGTTGCGGCTGACCCGTTTTTTCCCGAGCCCATTTCGCCATCGTCAGCATCGAGGTAGTAGCGTGTCCATTGCGTCTCCGGCAACGGCCATGCGGCATCTGTTTTCCAAAAAGTGCCATCCGGACGCCTGACCTGCACTGAAACCAGAGGCTCTTTGTCCCACCCATCCTTTGCGCCTTTCAGGAAATGATCGAAGAAATGTTTTTGGAGCTCGAAAGACTCTTCTGAGTAGAAGGGCGTCAGATGATCGCCAGTTTCGATCCGCAGCCACTTTGACTTGCTGGCTGCGGCCCTATAGCCAACAGTGCTCCAGTCCTCCCAGTTGGCAACACATAACAGCGGGACGGTGATGTGGCTGCCATCGGGTGTTCGCTCGTGATAGAAGGCTTCATCATAAGGGTGGCTCACCCAGGCATCGAGCGGCGCGATGCGATTCTGTTTCAACAGTTCCGCGGACAAGGCTTCACCGGTTGTCCGTTGACCATTGACCATATCTTTGAGAGGCGATTCACCGTTTCCATTCTGATCGGGGACTACCTGGTGGTCCCACCAGAATTTCCATGCGGGATTGAGTATTCCACCGTAGAAGGCGATTTCACGGTAGTAATCGAAGGCCCCATCCCATGGCAGGATAGCGGCGAGCCCTTCGGGCTGCCGCGCTGCGACCATCCACTGATTGATGGCCTGGTAAGAGGTTCCTATCAAGCCGACCTTACCGGAACTCCAGGTCTGATGAGCTGCCCAGGTAATCAGCGTTGCGTAATCGTCGATCTCCCGAGGCGAAAAGGGGTCGAGCATACCTGGAGAACTGCCAGCGCCACGAGAGTCGGCATCGATCACGACATAACCTTGCGGAACCCAGCGCTCGGGGTCGGCCACCTCAAAGCGCAGGTAACGACAGGATGACTTCTTGCAGAGATCCGGGTACTTTGCGATCAGCCTTGCCCATGAAGCCTTGTACGCTGGAACCGAATCCATCCGGCTGTCCTTGCCGTAAGGCCCCATAGACATCAGCACCGGATAGTGCCCGGGTTTCTCTGGGCGATAGATGTTGACGCGCAACGCAACGCCATCCGTCATCGTGACGGGCACATTGTGCTCGAAGAGCATCCCCGGCACGCCGCTGTCAACGCGCTCGGCAAGTGTTGATTCCACCGACCCGAGGATGAAAACCAAGGAGAGGATAGACAACAGAATTCGGTGAATGAAGAAGCTTTTTCTATAACTCATCGGGAATGTCCTTGTAGTTTGGGGCGTGACTTTCCACGCATATCCACGCATGAAAAACTCACCTATCGGGCGAGTTCCAAATCGGCGATCAAACCTTGCCCCGTCGGGTTCCATCCCAATGCTTCTTTTGTTTTCGTGCTGGATGCCTGGAAATCGGCGCTCACGAAGTAAGCAAGAAAACCGAAGTGGGATGCCGCTTCCTCTGGAGTCTTCGAGACAGCAGGAACGTTTACCAGCCGCCCGATTGCCTCAGCGATCGCCCGCAATGCGATACCATCCTCGGCGATCGCGTGGTACCGACTTCCCGGTGCTCCTTTTTCAAGCGCCAGCCTGAAGAGCTGCGCAGCATCCCGACGATGCACTGCCGGCCAGCGGTTGAGTCCGTCCTGCACGTATGCCGCCCCCCCCGTCTGGCGCGCCAGGGCGATCATTCTGGTGACGAGACCCTGCTTCGTTCGATCATGAACAACAGGAGGAAGCCGGATGATGCTTGATCGGACGTTCTCCGTCGCCAACGCAAGAGCCTTTTCCTCCGATGGCATACGGACCGCTCCAAGAGAATGGGGGTCTCCCGCGTCGTCTTCGTTGGTTGGGCGTCCCGGTGAAAGCAAACCAATTGCGGAGGTGATGACCAAGGGCATGCCTGTTCCCGAGAGGGCTTCGCCGAACACCTCTACAGCACGCCTGTCCATTTCAGCGGCAGCCGCAACCTGCGACCAGTCGTGATTGTAGGCTGTGTGGATCACGCCGTCGCACTCTAAGGCGGCTAGGGAAAGGCCTTTCGGGTCTGACAAGTCTCCTCGGTGGACTTCGGCTCCCATTCGCTTCAGCGCATCGACTGCCGCGTCGTTTCGAGCAAGACCAAGCACCTGATGGCCTGCTCCAATCAACTCTTCTACAACCGCTGAACCGACAAAGCCAGTAGCGCCAGTGACGAAAATCCGCATATTTCCTCCCGTAGATTTCGCAGTCCCCTTGGGCTGTTCTGCGAACCACTTTCCTCACAATATGCGGTCTTTGGCATACGATCTATGTTAGGGCGTTCGCATTACTAGCTCGATCGTACGGAGATTTTATGGACCCGCTGTCGGATGTTCTGTCGTTACTGAAGCCACGCACTTACGTGTCCGGTGGTTTCGACGTGGGGGGAGAATGGGCAATCCAGTTCCCTCAAAAGGAGGGCATCAAATGCTACGCGGTCGTTTCGGGTGCATGTTGGCTCTCGGTGGAAGGTGTTCCTGACGCTGTGCATCTTCAGACAGGGGATTGTTTCCTGTTGCCGACCGGCCGGCCTTTACGCCTTGCAAGCGACCTGACACTTGCCCCGATCAACGCCTCCGCGTTTTACGCGAGCGGGCGAAACGGCGGCATCGTCTCCCTCAATGGTGGCGGCAGTTGCCTCATCGTCGGCGGCCACTTCACGCTCACAGGCGGTCACGCCCGCATTCTGTTGGGCGCGTTGCCACCCATCGTGCATCTCCAGACGGAATCGGATAAGGCAGCACTGCGTTGGTCTCTTGAGCGCATGAGGCAGGAGTTGCGCGAGCAACGACCAGGTGGAGTTCTGGTCACGCAACAGCTCGCCTACATGATGCTCGTTCAGGCGCTACGACTACATCTGGAAGGGGGCGGAGGCGGTGTCGGATGGATGTTCGCCTTAACGGACAAGCAGCTTAGCTTGGCGATGAACGCAATGCATGAGAATCCAGCCCATCGCTGGACGTTGCAAACACTGGCGGAACGCGCCGGCATGTCCCGAACGATCTTCACCCTCCGGTTCAAAAAGACAGTCGGCTCATCCCCAATGGAATACCTGACGCGCTGGCGTATGTTGCTCGCCGGCGACAGGCTGCAACATACTACCGACGCTGTCGCTGAGATTGCTCTTTCGTTGGGTTACGAATCTGAGAGCGCCTTTAGCAAAGCTTTCAAGCGGGTCATGGGTTGTTCGCCGCGCCAGTACGCCCGCGGGTGCAACCCATCTTCTGCTTTACTTGGCTCGCGGGAAACTTCATCCACCAGTCAACTCGAACTTGTCGTGGATTGATGCACATCGTTATCGCCCTTTAGTGCATTACTTTCTGCAGGCAGATGAAGAAATTTTACGAGTCCATCGTGAAACACGTCGAGGAGTATTGCTCTCTGACCTCACCACTCCAATTACGAGCAAGCACGCGAATAGCCCTTCGCTTCGCGAAGCTCACGCACCCCAGGTCCTCTGCCGTGCTGAAGCGGAGTTTCAAATCATTTACCCCTAACAAACCATGTGGACGGGCAAGCCCGTTTCTGCCGCGCCAATACTGAATGGCTAAAGCCTATTTAGGCCAGGATGCCATCGCCATCTCAATGACCTGATTCAACTCTCTCGCTGCTGCGCCATTCGCAGCCTGTACGGAAAGGCCCGTCACGACGGAGGTGAAGTACTCCGCCATGACGGCGGTGTTCGCGTTCGGTGGTAGCTCGCCCTTTCGCTTCCCCTGTTCCAAACGTTTCTGCAACTTCTTCGTGGCCTGCCGTTGCAATCCGGCCAGTTCGTCGCGAAGCTCCTGCGTGTCGGCACTCCCCGTCAGCGCGCCCTGCACAAGAAAGCAGACCTTCGGCTCATCGGCCTGCGCATTCAACCCACGTGCGAGCCGTAAGCAAGCCTCGACAGACTCACGCGACGTGGGCTGGTTCAACGCTTCCTCATACACCTTTGTCGCCTGCTCCGCATAGGCCACCATGGCCCGTCGAAACAGCTCGACTTTGTCTCCGAAGTTCGCATAGAGCGTTGGCTTGCTCATACCCGTGGCTTTCGTCAGATCGGTGTACGAGGTTCCGTCGAAGCCCTGCTTCCAGAACAGAAGCATCGCTTCATGCAGCGCGGCTTCTCGGTCGAAACCGCGGGGACGTCCGGGGCCGCGTCGTTTCTCTGGCTGCACGTATGTCTCGCTTTTCATCCAGCTATTGGACTCCCGGGAAGACACTTCGCTTCATTTCCTAACGAACAGTAAAATTATTGCATCCCTGTGCCTCCCTGCACATCCTTTACCGTACGGTAGGAAATTGTGGCTCCCGATGGAGCCTAGATATCCTCCGTGACCCTATCTTCTAAAGGAGCTTTTCATTGAGTCAGGTTACCCCGAGTCCCCTTGGGACAGCAGTTGTCACCGGCGCATCTTCCGGCATCGGTAAGGTGTACGCGGACCGCCTTGCGGCACGTGGCTATGATCTTCTTCTCATTGCGCGCCGCGGAGACCGCCTCGCCGCGCTTGCCACCGAGTTGCAGGACCGCTTCCCAATCCGTGTCGAGGTTCTGGTGGCCGACCTTGCGCATCCGGACGGTCTGGCCGAGGCGACGCGGAAGATCAGCGCCGACTCCGCCATTACGCTTCTGGTCAATAACGCAGGCACCTCAAGTGTGGAACCTGTGGCTCAGACCTCCGCTGAAACCATTGCCAAGCTTGTCGCCCTCAATGTAACGGCGCTCACAGTGCTCACAAGTGCGGTTCTGCCTCGCTTTCTGGAGCGGAATGCAGGCACGATCGTGAATGTCGGTTCCGTGGTCGGTTTCACCGGCTACCCATGGGTGCCTATTTACGGAGGAACCAAGGCTTACGTGCTCAACTTCACGCAAGGGCTGAAACAGCAATTGGCGGAGACCGCCATCCGCCTTCAGTACGTCGCTCCTTCAGGGACTGTCTCGGAGATCTGGGACGTCATGGGAGTCCCGATGTCCAGCCTTGGTGAGGGTGTGCTGATGGATACGGAAGCTTGTGTGGATGCTGCCCTGAGAGGCTTGGATGATGGGGAGTTCATCACTGCACCTTCCGTGCACGATGAGTCCCTGATCCGGAACTTCGAGGAGGCGTCTACGACTTTGCTCGCAGCAACACAACAGTCGCAGCCAGCGCCCCGATACTCTCCTCGCGGGTGATCTGGAAAATAAGTTCAAACGTTTCCGAGGGCGCCCAGGTCCTCGGAAACGCGCTGCACGTCACTTATCTCCCAATGATGGCAAATCGGCATCAACGTCCCGGTACCCGTTGAGACTGCGATGCAACGCGGGACTTCTTCCGGATTGCCGACGCTCCAGCCCCTTTCGTGAACTACTTCTCACCTACAGCGCGATAGCGAATCGCAGCGGGATATCCCGCCACTACGCTCTCTAATTCGTGGCCATTCGGAAGCTTTGTCATGCCAAGATCGCGAAAACGCACATGAGCCTCCGTGAGGCGCTCTTTTGCCGAGTCGTCGAAATAGAGGGTGCTGAACTCGTACTCTTGGCCGGAGTTCCGCAAATCACGCAGTTGATGGCGCAAGGTCAGGCTCGCTCGTGCCTCCCAATTGAATCTGACTGTAGCGACGATGGCTGCGTTGAAGAACAGCAAAACAAAGAGTGCCCAGGTCAGCCTGACCTGAAGGCGCGAAGAGCTCTCCCTGAAGGTGAACAACATGGGAATGATCGGCAGTAGCCATAACTGCGGCCCATACCTCGGCCACCAGGAATCCTTACTGAGGAGCAGCGAAGCAACGATCGTAGCCAAAACCAGGATCATCATCCAGCGAGAGGATGAATCGAGTTTGAACAGCAGCCAAATGCCTAAGCCGACGGAGAGCAGAAAGCAGCCGCTGAAGAAAGGACCGAGAGCGGCGATGCGGGGGTCTTGATAGGTATAGCTGTAGAGATCGTGAAGGTGTGCCGTAAAGGGCCACATCAAAGAGGCGTTCTTGCCTTCACGATAGGGCTGATTCCCCGGCCGGCCGAAGACAGAGTATGCGAACCGTACGGGAAGCATACGCCCAACCATATTCTTCGGCGTTTCGTATTTTTCATTTCCATCTTCACCTTGCTGCACCAGGCTCGGATAATTCGCCGATCCAAGTATGGGATAGAAAGGCTGGTGCCGGTACAGCGTATTGGTCACATAGGGGTTGTAACCCCAGAGGCAGGTGCCGAGAACAAGCGTTCCGACCGTTAGGCAGGCGAGTCGTACCAGCGATCGGCGTGCTTTGAAAAGACACCAAAGTCCTGCTGCTGCGAGCAGAAAGCATAAATAAACCAGTCCAGTTAATTTCGTGTTGATACAGACAATGGATGCCGCCACTCCGGCAGCAATCACCACCGGACGTGGTCGACGAAGGACGGTCATGGTTGCGGCGACTGTCAAAACCAGGGAAGACGCCATTAGCCCATCCACCAAAAAGGTAGGGAGCTCGCAGAGGACGACGGGGTTGATTGCCACTACGGTTGCAATTGCAAATGCGCGGCCACGACGCAAGCCACCGTCCAGGCATGCTGCCAGCGTCCCGAAGAATGCTGCAGCAAACATTAGCCAGTTAATACATTTGCCCCACTCGATTCGACCCGTTGTAGCGTAAATCGTGGCCGCGGCAAACCAGGGCCCCTTGGCGTAGTGCCGTAACCACAGCTCCCGTCCGGCGGCAAAGGTTCGCATCGGCTCTGAGAGAGGGTTCCAATCGCGGGCAATGTTGATGATCCCTGACTGGTGATACCACTCTCCGTCCCAGGAGAAGTCATAAAAAAATGCCGAAAGCAGAAGGGCCAAAGCGAGCAAAACCAGGACAAGGCCGACAGGCCACCAGCCCATCCTGCCCGGTAACCCTTCTCTCCGTGCCAGCCAATATGCGCTTAGCAAAGCTGCCATCAGCGCTATCGGAGCGATGAGAGCAAATCCCGCGCGGCCTGCCACCAGGCTGGCCATTGCACCTAGTTGCAGAAAACACAGGAAGGCGGCAACTGTGGCTGAGGTGACCCAACAAACGCTTGCAAGGGACGCATTGCTTTTAGACACCAGCCCTCCTATTTCCAGCAATCTCGTACAGTCCGCCGGAAACCCCATGGTACCGTGAAGCCTCGCCTCAAAAGGCACTCCCTATGGATGCCCATAGTCCTTCATAGCTGGTGATCCCCTGTAATTCTGAACACCTTCCGGCCAACTCACTCATTGAGTAACTCCGCGACTCGTCACCAATTTGCAGCAGGGCAGCGTACAAGACTTGAGTTGTATCGTCCTGGTTGGAATGGGGATTTCGCAGAAAGCAAAAGGGCGACATCTCTTTCGAGATCCCGCCCTCTACTTCCGATTTATCGAAGACCCGGTTCGGCTTCCGGATCGCAACTTACCGTTACTGCGGAACCACCTGGGAGAGTGAGCCTCTCAGCTCGCAGTCACCATGTGCTTACACTGTCTCAATCGTTGCAAGAGATTATTCGGTTCCGCCTCGGAGCTTTCAGTTGCCTGAGTGCTTCGCGAGTTCCGTTCCTGGTTCTCGTGGTGGCGACCGTCTCTTCTCTCTCCTACTGGAAGATCTCTCCTCCGTTGAATTGAAGAGTACTCGCAATCTCGCGGAATACAAGTAGCTCAAGCAAATATTGCAGCGTGGAAATAGAGTGCTCAATGTTGAAATTGAGTACTGAATTCCACTGGCACACTCGACAAGAAGACCCGTAAACCGGCCATGGCTGGATTCGGCGGGAAAACCACACTCACGTTCTGAGGACACAGCGAAAGGGGAGGTCTACGGGTATATGCCTTAGGCTCAGGTCGTCCAAACTCATGCAAGCCAATTCATTGCCAAAACCTAGCAGGATGGAATTGTGTCCAGGGACCATCGATGTCACTGCTCCTGGAATGTTCACGGAACTAAGTAGTCGAAGTTGGCCCGTGTTGCCGTGCCAGAGATAAAGGCCCAGACGCTTTTCTCTCTCAACCATTAGCATCGAGCGGCGCTGTTGAAAGGCCATTGCCCGACCCTGCAAACTTTCACGCAGTTCACCCACCGCGCCTCGCAGCGAATCATATGGATACACGCAGATCGACTCGTTCAGACGATTCGAGACGGCAACAAACGATCCAGTCGGATGGACGGCAATCGTAGAAGGGCCCGCACCGGAGGGCATCTGATTTCGCTTGTGCAGATTCAGAGTTCCATCAGATGTTGAGAGGACATGTATACGGTCGGTTCCAAGATCCGCCGCCACGATATGACCACTGTTGTCAAAGCACGCATGCTGCGGATGGGAACTTTCCTGCTGCGCCAGATCGACGCTGCTTCCAGTCTCCTTCACGACTCCTCGAATGCAGCCCAGCAAGCCCTTACGGTCGATGTCAAACAGATTGTAGGATCCACCGCCATGGGCGGGAACTATGGCATAGGCTCCGTCAGGAGAAACTGCAATCGATCGCGGAAGAGTCGCAGAAAGCGATAGCCGTATCCTTTGAACCAAAGAGAGACGACCATCTTTCCCGATCGCGAATACGGTGACAGATCCGCATGGAAGCCCCTGAAATTCCTGGAGCTCGTTGGTGGCATACAGTATCGGGGCGAAGGGGTGACGCGCAAGACAACTCGGAGCTTCGCACGCAACCTCCTGCAAGGGAATCCACTTCTCCTGTTCGATAGCGAAGACATGTATGGCATCCGACGTCCCAAGGTACGCATGCCTTTCGCTAGGTATCGAAGCTGGCATAGGTGCCACGCGAAATCCCACCGGGGCGAGAGCCACCATCTTTAGAAATTCTCGACGATACATTGCTCTTCCTTATGAGCGAACAGACATCGCGTGGTGAAAAATATTGTTGGGATCATAGCGACGCTTCACCGTTTGTAGAAATGCGTAGTTACTCTCGCCGTAGTAGAGCTGTGGCCAATAGTTGTACTGCAGCATGTCCACATCAGGATAATTGATGTAGCACCCCTCGTAATGTTTGCTCCAGTACGGTGTTCCCGCGTGTTGTGGGTCTGTGTTCTGACCAGAATAAAGCTCTTCGTAAAACTGGGCGAGCCATTTGGTCTGAGCAGCATCTTCTTCTGGTTTTTCCCAATACGTCAACGGCTGCAACTTGATAATGGAATCACGTTGCGGCACCGCCGTCTGTTCCGCCATCTCTTTCCGATTCACAGCACCTCCGTAGGAGTGCGCATCGAAGCTCGCCTCGTGCAGGCTCGTACCCCCTACATCTTTTGTCAGGTATTTATAAATGATCGCGGCCTCGGTCGGGGTGAAACCTCGTCGCATGCGAGTCGACTTGTACTTCCCTCTCCGATTGACTGCATTGCCTGCAGACATGGCGCAGGCATTCAACCAATCGCTCTGCTTAATGGACGGACGGGCAGTACTCCCTCCGGTCTCACTGCTCCACTGGCTGAATAGATCCAGGTACTCCCACATCACACTGAGGTCGCGGCACGTTCCGTCCGGATTACAGAATTGCACAGACACGCTGAATTTCCCCGCCGACCGATGCGAGAGTTCGAGTACCGAATACATACCCCATGTATCTCGTTCCTGCCCACGGGACTCCCAATATTTACCAAAGGTCATTAGGATGCGCGTCAACTTCTCAAGGGTCATGTCATTCCACGAAAAAGAAATGCTTGCCTGAGCAACTTCCCGAGGAGCCATCGGCAGGGTGGCAAATTCGAAGCCGGTAATCAGCCCAAAACTCGCGCCACCTGCACCACGGCACGCACGAAATAGATCCGAGTGATTTTCAGCGTCGGCGCGGATCGGTACGACCCTTCCGTGGCGGTCTACCGTAAGAATGTTCACAGCAGTCACCCAGTCACAGCTAAGGCCGTGAAGCCGTGAAAGAGGTCCATAGCCTCCCCCGCTAATGTGACCTCCCGCACCTACGGTACCGCATACTCCTCCAGGCAGCGTCACGCCATAACGCTTGTATAGCGCTTCATAGCCATTCCACAACTGCACACCCGAGCCGAGGTGAAAGGTACCATTCGAGGCATCGCGATCTACCCGAGAGAGCGCACTAACATCCAGAATCGCACCCCCGGGATTATTCACGACAAAATCTTCATAGCAGTGGCCACCGCTGCGAACAGTGGGACGCAATCCGGCTGTGACTACTTGTTGCAGGGCAACTGCTGCATCCTCAGCATCTTCGCAGAGAAGAATACGCTGGGCTGCATCAGCATCATGCGAAGGCCACCGCAAATTGTGACCACGACGGAGAGCGGGATACCGTGGATCGCTGCGGGTTACGGTAACGGTCATAGGCGCTATCAGAGGCTCCGGTTCGATGCCGGAGGATTCTAGCCCTGCAGGACATCCAATCAATAAGATGCTCCGAGAGTTGCAAAAGCTGTCGACACAACTTTAGTGCAGGTAGTGCCGCAGGTTGCCTGTCCTCGGCAGTAAGCCTGAAATCTTAAGATCAAGGTACATGAGCCTCTAATTTAGTAACGGGAGAATAGGTGTCTGTGACCAATATTATTGGTCACAGCACCGCCGCGCAGGAAAAGGTATGAACCTTCGCCGCGCTAAAATCAAAGGAACATCGGAGAATGAGAGCTTGCGTTGCGCCCCTTGTCGTCTTGCAGTCCTCCATCTGTTGTTTTTGGGGGCAAGCCTCGGCTCCCAGGCTCAGGAGGCACAAAAGCCAGATCCTGCAGTTTTGCCGGCAGCGCCCTCACTCGATCAGGTGCCGAGGGTTCCAGGCCTGACCGAACTCCTGCACGGCGTCAACTTTGGGTTTACCGTCTCCGGCGTTCATGACTCTTCTATAGGGTGGTACAGCGTAGCCACTCCGGCAATAAGCTACACCTTTTCAGCCCACTACTCTGCCGATGCGAGCTTGTCGATCTACCCCTATCGTCTCGCCCCCCAACAGGCAACGCCGGGATCCAACGAATCACTGGCCGTAGCCCTGGGCGACCTGGGGGATACCTGGATCGCGGTGCATGCCAACTTCAATCCACGGCACCTGCAAAATACAGCCACAGTCTCGATGACAGTTCCCACTGGAAACCGGTCGGATGAACTCTCAACGGGCAGGGTCACCTTTGACCTCAGCGATCACATCGAACGCTATTTTGGAAAGACCGGTGTCCTGCTGGACCTCGGAGGCGGTGATTCATCTGGCCTTTTCAACCGACTGGTCACACAGGACTACACCTCTCTTGGACCCATCGCTCACTTCCAGACCGGTTTGGTTTTCTGGCTGCCGGGTAGAACTTACATTGAGTCTCTAGCCTATGAACAGCTTCCGATCGGCGACCAGAAGGTATACACAACATTGAACATCCCGGGCGGGCCAGGCTCACCCGTAGGTCCGAGTGTCACGGTGGTTTCGGGTCGCAATGTGAGCGAAGACAACGGCTTCACCACTGCCGTGGGTATTCCGTTAACCCCTCACGTCACGTTCTCCAGCTACTACAACCGTAGCCTGCGGCTGCATCTCGATACAGTCTCCGTGGGAATGACTTTTGTCTTCAAAGGGACACCGCTCAAAAGAAGGATGTCTTTGATCGACCGCGCCCTGCTTGAGGGCGAGCGCACGAAATGATCCCGGGCGGAAAGCTTCGCTCTATTTGTCCACCTTCTCCAGTTTGACAATCTGATCGGGCTCCATCTGGCCGCGAATCTGCAGCAGCATCTCTGTCGTCGCTTTTTGCAGCGAGGCGCGAGCCTGATTCACGGCGTCAATCGTGGCGAATAGGCGTGTCGTATCGGCCTGTGGCTGCTTATTGAGCTCGTCCAGCTTTGCCTGTTCAGAGAGCAACGTCTTGTAGCTGCTGAGGATCGCCGACTTGTTTGCGTCGAAGATAGCATCCATCTTTTTCTGCTGGTCTCTACGCAGACCGATCGTGCTGGTCACAGTTTTGTCGTCCCACCATCGACCCGGCGGACCAAACTGCGATCCTCCGCGCGTAGTCCTGCTCGTTCCTGCGCCGCCTGAGTTCGCGGGGGGTTGGTTCCCTGTCGGTCCATTCGAAGGTGGACCGTTCGGGCCGCCGGGGCCGTGCGGTGCGGGAGGAGGTCCTCCGGGGCCACCGCCGGGACCCTTATTTTGCGCAGCAGCATAATGCCCTGCCATAAGGGCAAGGCACGCGCCAACAAGCGTAATTCGCGCCCATCGCCAGTTCATTGCATCCTCGATCCCATCCGTCCCTTCGTCCGTGAGGTGGCCCTATCCGTCATACCATATTCTTTGAACGGCGATACATCTTGCGGCGTCAGCTCTGCATACACCGATTGAAGCAGACGATTATCCTGAGCAATCTGGTCCGCGGAATCGTCAGGAGTCGACACCGCTGCCGATTCAGAACCGGCAGAAGGACCATGGTGATTCTTCCAGACTGGCACTGCAATCAGGAGAAGAGCAGCAGTAGCCAGAGCCCAACCCAGTGGGCGCTCCATCGTCCGACGGGCCCTCAACTTGGCCGCTGCGCGAAGATCGACCTTGGGCGTGGCTTCGCTCCACGCCATTGCAGTGGTCCCAAACGCGCTGAGCGATGCATCAAACGCGGCCAGTTCCCGGCGACAACTCTCACATTCGTCAAGATGTAATTGGCTCTCAGCGCTAGGAGCCACTGTTACGCATTCTGCGAACTGCTCATCCGTTAAATGTGCCGAACCCGAGGTTGTACTCATTTCGTCCCTCCTAGGGTAGCGCGAATTGTTTTGATTCCGCGATGCAGATGGGTCTTGACCGTATTGACAGGCATATCGGTCATGGCAGCAATCTCCTCAACGTTCATCTCTTCGAAAAATTTGAGCAGAAATACCCGCCGCTGGTTGACCGAAAGCGAGTCCACGGCCGCCTTCACCTGCTCCATTCGCTCTCTCGCCAGTATTTTGGATTCTGGAGAACTCTCGTTCGATGGCAGAAACGAAGCGAATTCCGTGACGTCCAGCGCTGTCGCCCGAGCCTTGCGCCAGAACTGGAACTTCTTGAGCCGCACATGATCGCAGATCAAATGGTTCGCGATGCCGATGAGCCAGGTGTTCACGCTACATTCGCCACGAAACGAAGCACGTCCGTTATAGGCTTTCAAAAAGCAGTCTTGCGTAATCGTCTGCGCAAGATCGGGATCGCCAACGGAGAACGTGACAAATCGAAGCACTCTTGCCCAATAAACGGCGACGAGCGAATCGATGTCGTCCAGTTCGGAGATGGCGGTCACCTGGGTTCCCAAGTGAATCATAGATGCATCCATCGCGATTTGCATATCGCTATCGAAGGACGCCGATTGTCTGTCTCTTGGGTTACACTCTTCGAAAACAAAGAGTGCAAAATAATTTGAGGCACACAAACTAAAGACATTGTTACGTCCCCCCTTCCCAACCGCCTTCCGAGAGCTTCTGGCGTACGTGGCGACCTTCTGAGGGGGCAAAACCCCGCTTCAGCGTCCGTTTGCGCCAGAGCTATTTGGTGTCCCGCAAGGGTTGCATGCTACAAACGAACATGGCACACACTGTAGCGATCGCTCTTGGTCTTGCCGTTTGCACGTTCTCCGTCTGCGCACAAGACATTGCTCCAAAGCCTGACAGCGCAACAACTGCCACAATCGCTACGAAAACAGCCTCCATGCAGCATATGCCGGGCCTGCTGCCACTCGACTGGGATGGGAGAGCGGGCAAGCTCTACCTCGAAGTCCCGCTTGCTGCCAATGCAACCCACTCGCGTTCGCAGGATCTGCTCTATACAGAGTCGCTGCCCTGGGGCACTGGATCTAACGATCTCGGCCTGGATCGCGGCCAGATCTCCAAAGGTATTCTTGTCCGTTTTGAGCGTAGCGGTCCAAAGCTATTGCTGGTCGAGATCAACACAGACTTCCGCAGTAGCGCAACCGATCCTATGGAGCAGCTCGCGGTGCAACAGTCGTTCCCCGTCTCCGTGCTCGCCGGTTTCAAAGTGGAAGCAGAATCGCCAGATGGCACGGTACTTGTCGACGCCACCAACTTCTTTCTCCGCGACTCACACCACGTCTCCGAAGCCCTGGCACGTGCGAAGCAAGGCAGCTATAAAGTCGACGAACCGCGATCGACGATCATACTGGACAGAACAAAAGCCTTCCCGAAAAATACCGAGGTTGAGGCTGAGTTGACCTTCGCCTCCGACGACATACACGATGCAAACTTTGTCAGCGATGTAACGCCCGATCCACGTTCGCTGACCCTGCGCGAGCATCAGAGTTTTGTGGAGCTTCCATCACCAGGCTTTACGCCGCGACGCTTTTCACCGCGCGCCGGCTACTTCCCCACAACCTATCGCGATTACAACGCTCCACTAGGCGAACCTCTCGACCAGAACTTCATCATTCGCCATCGCCTCATCAAACGCGACCCTACCTGCACGCATGCGTGCGTTGCCGTCGCACCCATTCAGTACTACGTGGATCGCGGCGCGCCGGAGCCTATTCGATCCGCACTCATCGATGGAGCTCGCTGGTGGGATGCAGCCTTCCAGGCCGCAGGATGGGCTCCCGGCACCTTTCGGGTAGAGGCACTCCCTGCTGACGCCGACCCCATGGATATTCGCTACAACATCATCCAATGGGTGCACCGCTACACCCGCGGTTGGAGCTATGGCGAGGCCATTACCGATCCGCGTACCGGCGAGATCATCAAGGGCAACGTTACACTCGGCAGCCTCCGCGGACGGCAGGACTATCTAATCGCGGAAGCACTGCTCAGCCCTTATGTCACTGGCAAACCGTTCCAGCCCGAGAACGACCCGATGCTGCAACTCGTACTGGCTCGAATCCGCCAACTGGCCGCCCATGAAACCGGTCATACTCTCGGGCTCGCTCACAACTTCGCCGCATCCAGCTTCCCGCACACCCCGGACCAGACCGTCAGCGTGATGGACTATCCGCATCCCTACGTGACACTCGGCAAGGATGGCGTTCCCGATATCTCCCACACGTACGGCGTCAATATCGGGCAGTGGGATAAGGTTGCCATCAATTACGGCTATCGCGAGTTCGACAAGAACGGCAAGCCGGTCGAAGACCCAGCCGCGCTCGACAACATTCTGCATGACTCGGAGAAAACTGGACTCATCTTCATTAGCGATGACGATGCCCGTCCCCTTGGCGGTGCTCATCCCCACGCCCACCTGTGGGACAACGGCACCGATCCTGCCGCCGAACTCGATCGTGTCCTCGATATCCGTACTGCCGCGCTTGCGCGCTTTGGAGAGAACGCCATCAAGCTCAGCACTCCCATGGCTCAGCTTGAAGAGACACTCGTTCCCCTCTATCTCTTTCATCGCTACCAGACGGAAGCTGCGGCAAAAGAGATCGGCGGTCTCGATTATCGCTACAACCTGCGCGGCGACGGCCAGATGAACCCGTCCATCGTTGATCCTGAGGACCAGAAGAAGGCTATCGCCGCCGTACTGAAGACGCTCGAACCGGAGACTCTAACTCTGCCCGAGTCGATCCTTTCGTTGCTGCCACCGCATCCTCCAGCGCTCGGCCGCACGCAGGAGTCGCTGCCATCGCATACCGGCCTCACCTTCGATCCCATCGCCTCGGCCGAAGCCGCAGCAGACCTCACACTCTCCGTTCTGCTCGATCCAGCGCGCGCCAGCCGGCTGATCGAATACCACATGCGCGTTCCAGCCTCGCCCTCGTTACGTGGTGTCCTCGAAGCCATCTCCAAGACCACGGCAGAGCGTCCGAACGCGGGCCACAGCATGTCGTCTGAAGTGGAACGCGCCGTTGAGTTCCGTGCTCTCGAAGCCATGTTGGCACTCGCCGTCAATCCTGCTGCCTCCAGCCAGGCCCGAGCCATCACGCGGTCACACATCGCCGATGTGTTGAAAGAAGTAACTTCGGCTCCCCCGTTGCAGGACACGGCTGAGGCTATCCACCGGGCAGCTTTTATCGACCGCATTCAGGAGTTCGAGAGAGCTCCCGAGAAGTTTGTCCCGGCCAAACCTATCGAGGCGCCGCCGGGCATGCCGATTGGAGATGACGAACAGTAATCTGTCGCCGCATGTCGCTGACAACAAGGCATGCCCGCCAGGTTGTTGCTTTTCTTTCTGTCATTCCCGTAGGGAATCTGCTGTTGCTCTTGTCGTTGCTCTTGCTCTTGTTTTTTCGGAGTAGCAGCGGCCTTTAGGCTGCGGAAACATGGCAAACCTCTGTCGGGCTTTAGCCCTGGGCTTTTTGCTGGTATAAGCAAAGGGCCCACCGCTAAAGCTTTTTCTTGTCGGACTCTAACTTGCTTTGCTCCGAACCGTCCTATCGTTACAACTTGTGACCGGTGTTGCATCAGTGTTGCGATTGACCCGGTTTTTCCGGGATACCACGGTCATCCAATATCTGTACAGCGGTAGCAGGGCCAAAATTCGCCCAGTCCCTCAGCACCCACACAACCTTCTTATCTGGAGTCACCTCGACGAGCTGAGGACCTTTTCCACTATCTCCGCGGGAGCAGATGATCGTGTTGCCGTTGGCCAACCGGGTGGCGCTCTGTGTGTTGATGAATCGATAGGCCTCCGGCAAGTCATCCGGCCTGAGTTCCCAAACCGTCTCTTTCCTGGGGTTGACCTCGCGGGTGAGGACATCCTGTTCATCGGTGATGAGCGTGTTGCCATTTTTGAGTCGAACGGCAGCCCATGGGCTCTTGATTTCGTACTTCCATATCTCCTTGAAATTCTTGTCGTATTCGACAACCTGATTCATCTCCAGAAAGGGAACGAGATAGGTTCCCTGTGCGGTGTAGCGCACTCTACGAAATTGCCCGTGAACCTTTCCTTTGTCGGTCAGGCTGATTGCGGGCAACTCATGTTGAACTTCGATCTTATTGGTCTTGATGTTGACCACCATTAGTTTGGGAGGCAGACCATTTAGAATGAACAGGACCTTGTCCCGGCCAATAGGCTGGCAAGTATGGATTTCAGTCCCGGGAGGGGCATCGTAGCGCCACACTACCTCTTTGTTGGGTGTCACTTCGGCTACGTATTGCATTCGACTAAAGAGGATATTGCCATTGGAGAGCATCCACACATCGTCGTACTCCCAGCCTGTTCCCGTGGAATAGGTCCAGATGATTTTGCCGTTGTTGACGAGGAGGATTTTGTTATATCCCTCACCGATATAGAGCATAGGGTGCTGAGCCATGCCGTCTCCGGGTAAACCGGGCGGGATGGGCTGGTCCCACTTGAGGGGCGCAACCTCGCTTTCGGCTGGACCCATAGACGGCACATCGGCGGCCGTGAATCGGCCCAGTTGGGACATCAACGGCAGTTCGGGTTTGGACGTGTGTTGCCCAAAGGACACGACACACACAGCAAAGAGCGTAAAGCAGACTCCAAGGTTCGGCGGGAGTAGTTTTCTATCGCACATGCTATTTTCTCGGTGAGTCAGATGAGTGCATGAGATTTTATTACCCGAAACATGGTTGAGATAGGTAGTGCCTGATGAATTGATGTCTCTGTTGTTGCATTTCAGAGTGGCAGCGACCTCATTCTTCTACGAACTAACAACTCACCACACTAGTCAGCTATTTGGGATCACGACCAAAAAAATATTCACTTTACCATGATCTTGATCTCTGAACCTCGATAAACGACGGCCTTGTCCGCATGCTCTTCAACCCCACCGCCAACACCATGTCCGGGATGCGTCAGGATGATGTGGAAGGTGATCTCTTGCGGCATACCGGAATAGCTTCCAGTTCGGGCGCCGAAGGTCACCGTTCTTTCGGAGTCGGACCAGCTTATAGGAATCACTGCATGCTGACCCTTCTCATAGTTATAGTTATCGCCCTCATCCTGATAGAGGTTGAAACTTCCATTGGCTCCGGGGTAGATACGCAGCTCAATGGGGCCGTCGACCTTTTCGCCGGCATACTGCTCGTCTGGTCCGAGAGGAAGAATCGATCCTGCGCGCACATAGAGCGGGATGCGATTGAGCGGCGCTGCGGCCTGGATGGAAACACCGCCCTCCATCTTCTCCCCAGTCCAGAAGTCGTACCAGAGCGTGTCCTTCGGCAGATAGAGACGACGCTGCGTAGCCTTCGCTTCCGTAACCGGACTAACCAGAATCGCTGGTCCGAACATAAACTGGTCCCCAATGTTCCATGTCAGAGGGTCACTCCTCCAATCCATAACCAGGGGCCGCTGAATTGTGTAGTCCTCGTTCGAGACCTTCCATGCGAGCGAGTAGATATAAGGCATCATGCGGTAGCGGAGCTTGTCGTACTCGATAAGCGAGGACTCCACATTCGGATAACTCCACATCTCGTTATGAGGGCGATGGCCGTGCGACCGAAAGATCGGGCAGAAGACGCCGAACTGAAACCAGCGCAGATAAAGCTCCTGATAAGCGGGATCCTCTATCTGTCCGTCATAGGTAGGCCAGTAGCCTCCAATGTCTGTTGTCCAATACGGCAGACCTGAGATTGCATAGTTCAAGCCGCCGGCGATTTGATGCGAAAGCCCCCAGTAGCTGCTGAAGACATCGCCAGACCATACCGTCGCGCCAACCCGCTGCTGCCCGAGGAAAGCCGAACGAGTAAGCAGGAAGGTGCGCTTTTGATCAGTGCTCTTCCTCCAGTGATCCTGAATACCTTCGTTATGCAGGAGAGGATAGATATTCGTGTACATCGCTCCATTGCCTATTGAGAGCTTCTTGTCACGAAGAATGGCGTCTCCCCCGTGAGGCCAGTATTCTTCCGGCTCGGCACTATCCAACCAGAAAGAGTCCCATCCCTGGGCAAACAACTTACGCGTGAGACTCTCCCAATACACATCTCGCGCTCTCGGGTTTGAGGCATCATAAACATGCGCATCTGGTACGAAGAGGCCTTCTGCGTCGAGCTTCTTATAGGTGTCAGACGATGGGTCGATGAGCCCCCAGGTGGAGATCATGGTGTGCACATGCTCGTCATGCAACTTCTTTAGATCGCCCGGCACATCATGGTAGTTCTCATTGAAGATCGGATCTCCTTCGTGCTTCCACCAGAACCAGTCCTGAACGATTCCATCCAAAGGAATGTGTTCGTTGCGGTAACGATCTGCAATCGAGATCATCTCATCGAGCGACTTATAACGATCCTTTGATTGGATAAAGCCATACGACCAGCGTGGCAGCATGGGCGCGTGGCCCGTCAAGGTGCGGTACTGATGGATGACCTCATCCATCTCCGGGCCATAGACGAAGAAGTAGTCGACCCCGTCCCCGGCCATGGTGTCGAAAGAGAGTTCGAGTGGAAAGCGGTTGTCTACATAGGTGTACGAGGCCGTGTTCCAGATAATTCCGTAACCGCTCGTGGAGACAAGAACAGGAACAGCGATATCGGTATTATTCTGCCCGAGTTCAACCGTCGCCCCGCGGTAGTTGAACATTCCATTCTGATGCTGCCCTAAACCGTAGAAGGCCTCGGTAAAGTTGGGCGAGAAACGATCTTTCACGTGAAAGGTTTTATCGCCATTCAAGTCCACAGGAGTATAGGTTCTTGGAACCGCGCTCGCTTCATGAAGGAGCGGCTTACCATCCGCGGTTGCGTAGCTCAGATTTCCCCGATCCATCGAGAGCGTAACCGTAAGATTGGCGGTTTTGACACGCGCACTCTCCGCATCCTTGCTGAACTGGAAGGGCACCCCTTTGCAGGATTGATCGGCAGGCAAAAGCCAGGGTTGCGGATGTTCGACCGCTCTTCCATCCGGGCGTGTCGTAATGTGGACGACAGAATCAGAGCACACCACCAGGTTCATGGACTCTTTCCCAATCGTCGCATCGAAGCCGCGTTCCGATTGCGTGACCTGTATCGGCGGCGGAGCCGGAGTCTGCGCGGCTAGAACAGAACCGCTAACCAACGACCCCAAAAGCGCAAACGAAAGCTGAGGACGTAGCGATAATTTTGACAGAGAAAATAATTTGCTGGCCATATTCCCCTTTGGCTGTAGGGCTGCAATAGATATAAACCGCAGATGAAGTTTAGCCCAACTGAACTCTTGTGCTTTTGTAATGTCCTTTAGGCTCCAGAAGTGACGAAAGTTGGCCTTTAGGCCCAAGTAGTATCCGATCCCCCTAAAGCCCGATTCTTATATGCCCTTATTCCGTGTCCTAAACACCACGGCTCCCTCCGCTCCACAAGGCTAATGCGTCATGGCTTGCGATTCGCGCTGTCGGCAACATTCTCATTCTTCATCGAACGAACGACTCACCACACCAAGACACGGACCTCCCTGAACCTCTATCTATCGCAACCGCGAAGAGTATGAAAACAGATGCGTTAGCTGATTCAGGAATCATGGGGCTTAGACAAAAGCCAGGGAACGATACTGGAACGAAACCTCAAAAAAAAGCGGACTATCTCAGCCCGTGGTGAAGACGCAGGCCACGAGATCCTTCGCCTGTAACAAAAATTTGATTTATGCCTTGCCTCGCCTGGCTCTAGTATTCCATCCACTGCACAGCAGTAGGAGATATCTAAACGAATGAGCAATTCTCTCACTCCCCCTCTCACCCCCGACCAAGCCGCGCAGGCCGTACTCTACGGCAAATTGGTTAAAGCCGTCACCGCTACGTACATAGCAAACCCAGGCAAGCTGACTCCCCCGCTCCAAGGCATTCCTGACGGCTGGCAGCTCTCCGCCTGGATCAACATGTCGGACTTCGATATGGAGAATCATCAGGTAAAAACGTATCCGGAGTTCTACGGCATCGTCGTGCAGCAGATCGCAGACCCCACCAAGCGTGTCGTCGCCTTCCGCGGCACACAGGGCAACATCGAGTGGCTTGACGACGCGACTTCCATCCTCCAGGTGCCGTTCTTGCCGTTGCACGACGGCGGCATGGTAGGCTTGGGCTTCGGTGCGATCTACTCCTCACTGAAGATCGTACCTGTGCCAATCATCACATCCAACACCGGCCCCGCCGCTGCTGCTACCCCCAAGCTCACCGGCACCTTTGCGGAGCAGCTCGACCAACTCGCTACCCACGAGGAGGCCCACCTCGGCATCACGCAAAAATCTGCGGCAAGCGACGGACGCCCCACTGTGGCCACCGGTCACAGCCTGGGTTCCGCGCTTGCTACGCTCTTTGCCTTGGAGGGCAGCGTTAAAAAGTTGTTCAATATCCAGCTGATCAGTACCCTGGCCTCGCCAAAGGTTGGCAACGCCAAGTTCGTGCAGACCTTCAATGCCCAGCCTTTTAGCTCCTGGCGCATTGTCAACCTCCCTGACAAAGTCCCCCAACTCCCACCGTCCCTTCTTGGTATCGATTTCGAAGCTGTCGACACAGAGTATTCCTTCGACTCATCGTCCTTTGCGAAGCAGAATGAGGGCTGCTATCACAGCATCGATACCTATCTGCACGGGCTCGACAACAGCCTGCACGTGGCTTTTGACTGCCTTCCTATAACAATTTCAGTAACAGGTTGATGTAGCTCATTTCGAGCCTGCCAATACCGTGTATCTCGACCGAAGGCGGCTAAAGCGGTGCCTTCGGTCGAGATGACAGTTCTGCGCTGGTTCCGTCTACGTACCGCTTCTCCTTACCTTATTTCCCTGCACTCACACCGGCGCCCAAACGCACAGTTGTACTCGCAACGCCAAGGGAAACAACGTAAGCGCCCCTCTCTACAGCCAGCTTCTCAAGCGGCGCAATGTTGCTAACGCCATTCGGATGTGCCGTTTGTTCTATCCGCAGGAACGCGATTGAAGTGTACGCATCGCCAGGCGCAAGCTCCACCTCGACCGAATCGGTTGCCTCATTAAATGTCACGCGCTCGAACTGACCACTATCGAGCGTGAGCCACAGACCCAGCGGCGCCAGAAATACACGTTGCCGAAAGCTATCCCGCGGCTCAACAGTCACCACGTTGCCCTTCGTGCTCAGATTGCCACCAAAGACCAGCCAGCCAAACTCCACATCTTTGGCAACATACGTTCCTGTATTCCACGCATGGCCAAAGAAGTTAGGACCATAGTCACCTGTATACGGATCGAAGGCCATCTTATCCGGATAGCTATGGAAGGCCGCCGAAGCAAACCCTTCCTGATCGATCCCGCTAAGGGCCCCCATCGTGCCGCCATAGCCGATCCGCAACAGGTAGAGGTCGGAAGGATCGCGCCGATAAGCATCCAGCACTGGAATCGCATTGATACCCGAGCCATAGTGGTGCAGCTGCCGCTCGATCCGTGGATACTTACCGCCATACAGAAAGTCCCAGTACCGCCGTGCGCTGCCGTTATAGCCCCAGCTTGGAATCGTCGGCATATATCCGGTGATGGCGTCCAACGTCACCTGAGCTTTATCGTTCATGCCAAAGTATCTAGTCCAGGCATAGACCTCTTCCTGCCCCGTCGAGTCCCAAGGCATCTCACTGCCAAAGGGGTAAGCCTGTTTCTGCCACACCTCGGCACGCGCGCGCATCGCGGCTTCAAGCGTCGCAGCTTCTGTCGTCATCCCTTCGCGGCGCAGGTCATCCAGCACCGCTACAAAGACATCGCCCTCCATCTGGCCAAACTGCGCCAGCCCCTGCCCCAGACGAGTCATCGCCATCGTCGTCTCATAGGACTGCGTCAGATACCAACGCCAATCATGATGCGTTACCAACCCCTGATGCTCTCGCGCCAACCGATAGAGCGCCCAATACGCAGCCACTACGTGCGGGTAGTTATACGAGCGGCCAAGATCCTCACTCGCCTCTTTGTTCCAGCTCTCCCACGACGACCAGTCCAGATCCTTGCGATAGTAGCCTGCAGGCAACTGGTCCGGTTGATAGAAGAACAAGCTCTTGCGCACGCCATACTTGCCCGGCCCATCCTTCTGCTGCAAACCGCCCCACAGAACGCCGTCAACAAAGTTCTCGAGTTGCGCAATCTGGTGCTTCTCCGGTCGCCCGTACTCTTTCATCGCAGCAGCTAGCCACGATCCTGAACCTGCCTCGTCGCCTAATCCAGCGATCCATACGCGGCTGTCCTGGGCGACGATAGCATTCACCTCACGGTCATAGCTCATCACCGACGGGCTGCGATGAAAGGGATCATCCTTCACGTCAAACCATTGTTTGGTGAAGAGGAAACGGCCCATATCATCCACAGCTTCGGCTTCGGGTTTCATCACCCGATACTGCACTGTCTCCACCGCTCCGTCGGCATACGTGACTGTCAGCCGCGCGCGACCCCACTGCTTGCCACGCAACGCGTAACGCTGCCAGCCATGCTCGGTAGTTCCGTCAGCCTTTACGTCGATAGCTCCCGCAGGCTCTACTGTGACCTTTTCGACTCTTTTGGGGTACTTCAAAAACAGGCTGGCCTCGATATCCTGAGGCAGGATGTAGCCGGGAAAACCAATGGCCACAGGCCTACCGTTATCAGCAAGCGTTTTCTCAATGTCGCGAATAGAATCCGCAACCAGAAACCGCACCCCCACCGTGCGCTCCTGACCTGGATCGAGCACAATGCTCGTCGCGGGATTCCATGGCTCGGCCTGCTTCCATTCATTCTGCTGATAGGCCGCCGAGGCCACCATCCACTCATAGAAGCCCTCGAAGGTCATGCTCCGCGGTGTAAGGTCTTCAAAGAGAGCGGCCTTGCGCATCCGGCCATGAGTTCCAGCGATCGGGTTGTAGGCCTCAAAGGGAGTCTTCCCATCCGGCACCACCAGCAACGCAGGCCCATGCCCATTCAGACGTGTCACCTGCACATAGCCGCCATCCATCGCAATTGACGGGTCTGAGAAGCTGCACACCGCATGAGCCTCATCGAGATTCTTCCCATTCATCACGTTATCGAAGATTAGGGGAATCCCCAGCGCCCCGATCTCAATGCCACGCTTCCCTGAATTTCTCAACGTGAAGCGCAGAACAATATGGCCATCCACCACCGACCAGCTCCGTGTTGCCTTAAGTGGAAACTCTGCAGGCAATGTCGGGCGCAGATCATCACGCTCCAGAACTCCGGATTTCTGTGCGCTGGGACCCAGCGGCAGCACCTTCACCGGATGCCGTTCCAACGCCGTCGAATATCCATGCCACTCGCTAGTTCCCACCTCACGCAGGCGTAGGTCGAGATCTCCCAGGTGATAGTAGCCATCCGTCGAACGAGCCGCCAGCAACTCCGCTGGAGTGAAGTCGAATCCATCTCCGTTCCTCGGTTCAAGCCCAGCTACAGTTCCCGAGGAGCGCACTAACCTTAAAGTCAGGTCTGGAGTTTCATACTGCTCCAGCCCCTGATCGAGCATCGCTCCCAGCGTTGACGCCCGGCCTGCCGGATACGACTGCCCGAAGCCCTGCCCACCGGCTAGCACCAGCAACATCGCACACGTTAGCCAGCTGGCCGCTTTTGTTAACTGCATTCTCTTCCTTCTCCTGCCAAACGCTGTTGACACCGCGAGATGACCTCACCCGATCCCAATATTCATTCCTACCGGGGCATCCTCATCGGTCTTTCGTTGCAACAAATTGTATACGTACACATAGATTAAATCCCTCGCAATCGACACCAAAAACCTCCTATTTGGAGGAAAACCCCTTTCCTGCCTGTGAAGCTAGCACAATAAATTGTGCGTTTTTCATGCTTTTGTTGACAATATGTCTTTTTTCTATTAATCGTTATTGAACGCATAATTGTATTTTTAACTTTGAACAAGAAAAGGCAATCGGCAGTGTATCCGGTGCCTGAAGACGGTTTGAGGCCATTGAGTTTTTACCCGAAACCGTATGTGTCGCGATCGAACCTGCTGCCACAAGTCGTTGAGAAGAACTTGAAAAGGGATGGCAGACAAGACGGAATCGGAGGACCACGCTGTATGAACTTGTGCAAACGGACAAGAACGGCACGCGCAACGCGTAGACCGCAATCTACAGCGCACGTATCTGCCCGGCGGTTTGAAACGAACGCCATGCGGATCGTTGATTCGCCCACCGAGAAAAGGTTTTCTGGGACGATGTGTTCCCCACATGAAAAGGCCAGTACTGGAGGAGAAAGAATGATGTCGCGAAGATTATGTAGGACGTTGGGCTTGATTGTGGGATTACTGATGACACTCCTAGCAGGTGGAGCCGCACAGGCTCAGTCCGGATCACAAGGAACACTTGCAGTTATCGTGCAGGATGCGAGCGGAGGCGCTGTGCCGGGCGCGAAGCTGGAGTTGGTAGAGGTGGAGACGAATGACCACCGCGCAGCCACCAGCAGCGCCAAGGGCATCTTCACCTTTGTCAATCTTCCCATCGGCATCTATCACTTGAGCGCGACCAGAGACGGTTACGCGACCTCCAATCTGGACAAGATTGAGATCCATGCCGGGCAGGTGACCGATCTGCTGACGACCCTCAAAGTCGGCTCGCACGACGAAACGGTCACGGTCGACGCTAGTTCCAGCTCCGTGCTTGAGACGACGTCCAACGAGATCGGCACAGTCATCAATCTCAAGGACGTTGAAGACCTCCCGCTTGGAAGCCGTGACCTGTCAGGTTTAGTGGCGCTGACTCCTGGCTACGCGGGAACTCCCGGCTATAGCGAGGGAGGAGTTCCACTCGGCAACTTCAACGGCCAGGTGGAGATGAACACCAGCAGCAATATGGACGGCGTGATCGGCAACGCCTCTCGCGGCAAATACTACGGAGGCAACGCGGGAACCGCCGTGACGCCACGCGTGGAGAACATCCAGGAGATGTCGGTTCAGACCGACATGATGGACGTGGATAAAGGCTACGGGCAGGCTTCGATGCAGGTGAACTACGTAAGCCGCAGCGGCACCAACAAATTTCACGGGCGCATCTTTGAAGACTTCAAAAACGACGGTCTGTATGCCAACACCTGGTCCAACAATGCCAGTGGGCAGCGCCGGGACAAGGTCATCTATAACGATTTTGGCGTCAGCATTGGCGGGCCGATTCTGCACGACAAGCTGTTCTTCTTTGGCACGTATTCCGAGCGAAAGATTCCCGGCTCCTACATCCTGCAAAACACGGTCATCACCACGGCCGCCCAATCGGGAAACTTCGGCTATACCTACACCAACGCATCGGGCGCAACCGCAACCAACACGGTGAATGTCTACAGCCTTGTGGCGGGACTCGGGCAGAACCTCCGCAACTCCGCAAACTCTCAGATCGCAACGCAATTGTCGGCAATCAATACCGCGGAGGCCAGCGGCACAATCGCTGCCATTGAAGGCGACCCGAATCTCTCGACGCTGCTATGGAAACAGCCCAATCCCGAGACGCTGTACTACCCCATGGCGCGGCTGGACTATAACATCTCTTCCAAATTGCGGGCAGCGCTTTCCTGGAGCATGACACAGGACACAAAGCCAGAAAATTACGCGTCGAATTTTCCCGGGGCAGGATTCGCCAATCAAATCTCCGGCTACAAAATTCGTAACTTCACGCTTGGCCCATCGCTCGATTGGACGATATCGCCCAATGTCATCAATCAATTCCGCGGAGGCTTTCTCTATGACGCGGAAAAATACGGCTACAACGCTGCGCCCTTGTATGCTACGGAACCCTCAGTCACTTGGGCATTGACAGAGCCGAACGAAAGCTTGTCGGGCCAAAGCTATACGACACCTATCACTACATACTATCCGCTCTTCAATGCTTCAGATACCATCTCCTGGCAGCATAAGAGCCACACAATGAAGTTCGGCGCCTCCTGGTATCGCGAACAGGACCACTATTGGAATCCTCCAGCAGGCTATCCAACCTATACGCTTGGGCTGGCAAACGGAGACCCGTCTCTGAATGCCTTTTCGACGGCAAATCTTCCCAATGCCTCCTCAAACCAGATCACCGAAGCCGAGAATCTCTATGCAACTCTGACCGGGCGCATCAGCGCAATCAATGGCAGCTATAGCTACAACCAAAAGAGCGGCTCATACGACACAGGGATCTCTGCCTACAACCTGGACGAAGTCTCCAACGCCTGGGCCTGGTATGCGCAGGATTCCTGGCGTGTCTTCCCCAGCCTCACGATCAACTTTGGCATGCGCTGGGACTATACGGGTGACAACTACGACAAGACAGGGGCTTATCACTCTGCCGGACCAAACGGCGTCTTCGGACCGTCCGGAGTAAACAATCTATTCAATCCTGGTTCTCTTCTTGGCGAAGCGGATCCGAGCATCTCGGTCAATCCCCATGCATATAAGCCATGGCACAGATCGCCACAGCCTCAGGTAGGATTCGCCTGGAACCCCGATGTGGAATCAGGACCCTTTGCCAAGCTTATGGGGGGACACAGCACGGTGATCCGTGGCGGCTTCGGTCTTAAGAAATATACCGAGCCCTACCAGTTTTATTGGGATGCGGCATCGGATTACGGTTCGTTCTTCTATCAATACTTCCATGCCTATCCGGCCGCCAGCACCTCACCTGGCTACTTCCAGGCTGGAAGCCTTGAGTTGGGTGACTCAATGCCGGCCTACGGTCTATCTCCAGCCGCCTATACCAAGTCGGAGCAGGAGTCCGCTCTGGCCTTCCAGGGTTTCCCGATGGTCGGTATGGATCCTAATATTCAGCAGCCCTATGTCGAGTCGTGGAACCTGGGCATTCAGCGTTCGCTGGGTGCAAGCCGTGCGATCGAGATTCGCTATATGGGAAATCACTCGGTCCATGAATGGGTTGCCACAAACCCGAATGAAGTCAACATCTTTGAAAATGGCTTCCTCACGGAGTTCCAGCACGCTCAGGCGAACTACAAGATCAATCAGGCCGCGGGAATCCAATCGTTTGCGAACAATGGCCTGGCGGGACAGTATGCGCTGCCTATCTTCACGCAGGCTTTTCAGGGAGAATCTTCTGGCGGAACTGGAATTCCCTTGTCGGATTTCGCGAACTCGCAATTCACCAACTATCTCACTCAGGGACAGGCTGGAGCTATGGCCAGCGTCTTAAGCGGCTACGCGGGAACCGTTCCCTATATCTGCAACCTGATCGGAGCCAACTTCAGCCCCTGCGCAAATATCCTCGGGTCTAACGGAAGTGGAGCCTATCCGGTGAACTTCTTCCAGGCCAATCCTTATGCTTCGGGAAATGGTGGAACGGCGTATCTGGAGGCCATTGGATACTCCAATTACAACTCACTGCAGGCGGAGTTCCGGCAACAGAACTGGAAGGGGCTGCAATGGAATGCCAACTACACCTGGGCTCATTCCATGGGTCTCTCCTCCCAGGAAAACTATACCGCGGGGGCGAATCTCTTTTCTTTGCGAGCTAGCCAGATGCACCGCAACTACACTCCTGGCGAATACGACATTCGCCACGTGATTCATATGAACGGAACCTACGATCTTCCCTTTGGCAAGAATCAACCGTGGCTGAGTTCGAACAAGATCGTCAGCACCGTGGTTGGAAACTGGACACTGGGAAATATCATCACCTGGCAGACCGGAATGCCGCAGCAACTGACAGGCGGCTATGACACCTATAACGACTTTGCCGATGGCGGAATCTCTCTGAATGGCATAACGTCTGCCATGCTGCAAAAAGCCGTACATGTGCATCGTCTGCCGCAAGCTGTTATCAACTCCAACGCGGCCAATGGAACTCCAAACTATGTGGTCATGCTGGACCCGAAGTATCTCTCGTCGGCCTACAGCGGCGGGGCGAATAGTAACTACATCGCTCCCAATACAACAGCCGGTTCGCTGGGACAGACAATCTTCCTGCATGGGCCGCACGGCTTCTATGAAGACATGGCACTCTCCAAGGTCTTCCCCATCCGGGAGAAAATCAAGCTGTCGTTTCAGGGGGAGTTCCTCAACGTCTGGAATCATCCAGTCTTTGGGAATAGCACTAACTGGATGAATGCAAGTACACAGAGCAGCGCCTTCGGTCTTGCAACCGGGGGGCCTAACAATCTTCCGCGGCACATTCAACTTCGTGCCAACATTGAGTTCTAGGGCGCATCATCAAACTTCGTTCTAGGCTTTAGCCAATTCTTTATTTTGAACGGACAGGGCTTCAGCCCCGCCGTTAGGGCATCACCATAAAATCGGCTTTAGCCGCAGAGGGAACGATGTCTATCTCAGTACAAAAGCTATCCATTGGATGACACACCCGAAAGCCCAACACACGTTTCGATTGGTCCTTCTCTGCACTAACTTGCAGCGAAGGACCAAGTGGGTTATCCATAACTGCGCTCAAGAGTCGCAACGGTAACAAAAGAAGAAAGGCAGGGACGATGAGCACGAGCAACTTCACCCGCAGAGGTTTTCTTACCGGAGCAGCCGCCGCAGGCAGTGCTGCCCTCCTGCAGCGCAGCGTTGTCGCGCAGCAAAGCATCAGGGCAGCGGACGAAGACACCGCGACGGCAACACTCATCAGTCCTGCTGTAGGGAAGGTCGCGTGGAAGGCCAAGCCATTTCCGATGCCTCAGGTGCGACTGCTGCCCAGCTTCTGGCTGGACATGATGGAGTTGAACCGCAGCTTCCTGTACTCGCTTCCGAACGAGCGCCTTGCACACAACTTCCGGGTAACGGCTGGCCTTCCCTCCGAAGCCACAGCTCTCGGCGGATGGGAGGCGCCGGACTGCGAACTGCGCGGCCACTATGTTGGCCACTATCTCTCCGCGTGCGCATTGCTACATGCGAGCACAGGAGACATTGCCATCCGCGATAAGGCTAACGCGCTCGTCGCCACTCTCGCGGAGTGCCAGGCGAAGGATGGTTATCTGGGAGCTTATCCGGCAACCTTCTACGATCGCCTGCGCAAGCACGAGAAAGTCTGGGCGCCGTTCTACACGTACCACAAGATCCTCGCCGGCATGCTCGACATGTACGAGCACACCGGCAATAAGCAGGCTCTGCAGATTGCCATTCGCATGGCCGACTGGGCCGATGCATGGTCCGCGCCCATCCCTGCAGATGACTGGCAGAAAGTGTTGCTGATCGAGCACGGCGGCATGAACGAAGCCTCCTTCAATCTGTATGCGATCACCGGCAAGACCAAATACCGCGACCTTGGTTATCGCTTCGAGCATAAGAAGATCTTCGATCCGCTCGCGGCAGGCGAGGACAAGCTCGACGGCAATCACGCGAACACCAATATTCCCAAGGTCATTGGCGCAGCGCGCGGCTACGAACTCACCGGCGACGAACGCTATCACCGCATCAGCACCACCTTCTACCAGGAGGTCGTAGACCATCACGCCTACTGCACCGGCGGCACCAGCAACGGAGAGTTCTGGCATAAACCGGACGCCGTAGCCACAGAGCTCGGCGGTGCAGCGCAGGAGTGTTGTTGCTCGTACAACATGATGAAGCTGTCGCGGCACCTCTTCGGACAAGAGCCGGATGCGAAGTACTTCGACTACTATGAACGCCTGCTTCTAAACGTTCGTTACGGCACACAAGACCGCAATGGCATGCTGATGTACTACGTGCCGCTGCAACCTGGCCTCTACAAGACCTTCGGCACCCCCTTCGACGCGTTCTGGTGCTGCACCGGAACAGGCAGCGAAGAGTATGCCAAGCTGACCGACTCCATCTACTTCCACGATGACAACTCTCTCTATGTGAACCTCTTCATTCCCTCGAAGCTCGACTGGTCGGAGCGCGGCCTGCGTCTGCGCCAGACAACGAAGTTTCCCAACGAAGAGAAGATCACCTTTACGATCGACAGCGCTCCAAGACAGGCAACGCCGATCAAGATTCGTGTCCCCTACTGGGCAACGAGCGGCGCCACCGTGCGCGTGAACGGCGCAGTGCAGAGTGTATCGGCAACGCCGGCGAGCTATCTCACGCTGGATCATCCGTGGACAGCGGGCGATGCCGTTGAACTCGAGTTGCCCATGACGATGCACATCGCGGTAGCTCCCGACGACAAGCAGGTGCAGGCTGCCATGTATGGCCCCCTGGTGCTGGCGGCAGTGCTCGGCACCGAAGGACTCACCAACGGCATGATCTATGGAGGATCAGGACCGGATGACGAGGACCGAGGCATACCAATGCCCGAGGTGACAGAGCCAGGTGTATGGTTCGAACGAGTAGAGGCCAGCGCAAACTACTCCCTGCGCTTCCACAGCAAGGGACGCGGGCCGATCCACACGCTCGTGCCACTCAACGAGATCATGGACCAGCGCTACTCGGTCTATCTGCGAAACACAGCAAAGACCTAAAGCCCGCACACACAGAGGCCAGCCAGGTATTGTCCTGATCGTATGAAAAGTGTTTTGCACCTGTCTTTTGCTTTTGTTTTTCTTGTTTGTCATTCCGAGCGTAGCGAGCGAATCTCGGAATGACAACCAGAAAAGCAAGAGCACTTTTCATGGGGTTGTACTACTAGAGTTGTTAAACAGAACGCCAAACTCAGGAGAATGGATTGCACGCTACGAAACAAAGCCGTAGACGTTTTCTGAAGACCACTTCTCTCGTCGCAGAACTGCCGCCGCTCTCTGCAGCGGCGGTAACGGTTGGGGCATAGCGATGGAGACAAGACCAGAGGTAACCGCATCCGTAGATTCCATCGAGCACCCGGCCGAGTTCCGCAAGGCGCTCGGTCTGTTCGACTCCATCATGATCGTCGCCGGAATCATGGTTGGCTCCGGCATCTTCATCGTCAGTGCGGAGATCTCGCGGCAGGTCGGCTCTTCCGGATGGCTGCTGGCCGCCTGGGTCATCACCGGTGTTCTCACCTTGTCGGCGGCGCTCAGTTACGGAGAGCTCGCCGCCATGATGCCGCAAGCGGGTGGCATGTACACCTACCTTTGCGAGGCCTTCTCCCCACTGCTCGGATTTCTGTATGGCTGGACGCTACTTACCGTCATTCAGACCGGAACCATCGCAGCGGTCGCGATCGCCTTCGCGCGCTTTAGTGGAGTGGCGTTTCCAATCGTCAACGAGAGTCACTACCTGATCGCTCCCGTTCGCATACTGCCTGGCTACGCGCTCTCACTCTCAACCGCGCAGGCCGTCGCGCTCGGCATCATCCTGCTTACTGCAATTGTCAACAGCTACGGCGTGCAGTGGGGCAAACTGATCCAGAACATCTTCACCGTTGCCAAGCTGACCGGCATGGTCGCACTGCTTGCCCTCGGAGCCCTTGCGTTCTTCCTCCATCCCAACATCTTTCACGCCAACTTCACCGGGGCCTGGCATCCGCACGATGTTGTCGGGATCGGCGGCGTGAGCGCAGTGACCTCCTTCGGCATGTTCGTTGCGTTGTGCGTCTCGCAGACCGGCTCGCTCTTCTCTGCCGACTCGTGGCACGACATCACCTTCGTCGCCGGCGAGGTGCGCAACCCCAAGCGCAATCTTCCCCTCGCGCTTGGCCTTGGAACCTCGCTGGTCATTACGCTTTATCTACTCTGCAATCTCTGCTATCTCGCGGTACTGCCGCTGCATGCTATCCAGACAGCGCCTGGCGATCGTGTCGCGACCCTGGCCGTCGACACCATCCTCCCCTCCTTCGGCAAGCTGGCCATGGGTCTGTTGATCATGGTGTCCACCTTCGGCACCGTGAACGGTCTCACCCTTGCAGGAGGACGCGCCTGTTATGCGATGGCGCAGGATGGCCTGTTCTTCCGTCGCGCAGGACAACTCAACAAAGCGCGCGTCCCCGGTTGGGCGCTGGCGCTGCAGTGCCTGTGGTCGCTCTTCCTGGTGCTTCCCCGCACCTACGACGCCGCAACCGGCCAGTATGGAAATCTTTACAGCAATCTGCTGGACTATGTGATCTCGGCAGCGCTTCTCTTCTACATCCTCACTGTCGCCGCTCTCTTTCGTCTGCGCCGCACCCGCCCGGATGTACCTCGTCCCTACCGTGCCTGGGGCTACCCCTGGCTTCCTGCGCTGTACATCGTCGGCGCAGCCATCGTGCTTTCAGTCTTGTTCTGCTACAGAACCGCAACCACTTGGCCAGGCCTGCTGATCATTGCGAGCGGCATACCCGTGTACTTCTTCCTGAGAAGACGATCCTCGAAGCCCTGACAACTTAGAGCCGTTTCCGCAATGGTGTTTAGGAGCAGTTGCCTTTGCGGTTGCCGTTGCCTTTCTGGTTGTCATTCCGAGGCGCAGCCAAGGAACCTGCTTTCTCCCGTTTTTTCTTACGCCGCCACTGGAACAGTAAGTAATGGATCAGGATGATTGCCGTACGCTCTCCCGGAACCTACTGAGTCAAGGCTCTTGCCGCAGTTTTGAAGTTGCCGAAAGGACTACTTTACGGATATCCAAAGACTGCGATCTCTATTCAGCCACTCGCGCCTGTCAAATCTAGGGCTCTGTCACTCAGTCTGGAAAAGCCGAGACGCGGACCGTCTGGCTGAACACGCTGAGGAGCTATCCGCCTCTATGTCGAATTTGCTACGGATCTCACCCCAGAGCACCGGGAAGGAAGGTTCACCTATCTAATTCGCACTCGCCTTATCGACCTTGTCCACGACCATCACATCCACCATATCTTTCTCCCGCACCAGCTTCAGCCCAATCTCTCCCTGCAGAGTCTCATTCAGTACCAGCAGGTAATCATCAATCCCCTTTGGCTGCTCCGACAGGTACTTCGTGAATTCGAACGCAAAATCCCACCGCCCCGCCAGCCCAGTCTTATCCACTATCGGCCTCTCCTGCACGTCCCCCAGAAAATCTGCAAACTCCTGCATCGTCAACGCCCGCGCCACGGTCCCTGTCGCCGAGTTCTGGTGAAACGACTCCTCCCCTTCCTTGGCCGGGATCAACTTCGGTCCGCTCTTCGCCACCTCCAGCGCATACGACTTCAGTTCGCGCTTCTCCTTGTGAAACGCCAGCCCAAACCGCTCTGCCAGCAGCGACCGCATCATCTCCTTCATCGCGTCCTTGCTCACAACGCCATCGGACTTAGCCGTAATGTCCCACCGCTCCGACGTCAGCAAGTCCGGGCCTACCACCTGCGCCCTTTGTACGCCATAGGCCCACTTGATGCACGTGGCGATCGTCACATCTCGCATCATCAGGGTCCCCGGCCACAGCTTTGTCTCACCATCACTCTCAAACTGCACCTGTGCTGCTCTCGGACGGATCGTCGCCGCAGCAAACGTCGCCTGAGCCGCCGCCACACCGCTCCACAACATTGCCAACAGGACCAGGACCTTCATCGCGTCACCTCAGATTGCTACAGCCCCCTAGACCGGGCGACGCTCCAAAAGTTTCATCTGCTCCTTCAAAATTCGAAAAGGAAGGTGGAATCGCCAGCCTCGGGCGGCCTACGTTCCCCTCCGCAAAGACAGCGGCTAGGATATATAGCCCCTTCTGGACTCGCATTCACGTTGGCCTCTTCCCCTACTTCCCGACCTTCGACTCCTCATCGATCCAGCGCGTCACGCTCGCATCCAGCACATCCAACGGCACAGGCCCCAGTGACAACACACGAGCATGAAACTGCCGAACGTCGAAGCGTTCTCCCAACCGCACTCGCGCGCGTTCACGCAGTTCGAGAATCTTCTGCTGACCCAGCCGATAGCTCAACGCCTGCCCCGGCCACGAGATATAACGATCCACCTCAGTCTGGATGTTCTGATCGTCCATTGCCGTATGCTGCTTGAAGAAGTCGACCATCTGCTGCCGTGTCCAATGCTTCTCGTGTACGCCGGTGTCGACAACCAGACGAATCGCCCGCCACATCTCGTTCTGCAGCCGTCCATATTCGCTATACGGGTCCTGGTAAAAACCCAGCTCTTTGCCGAGCAGCTCCGCATACAAGGCCCACCCCTCGGAGTAAGCGTCGTATGAGGCAAAACGCCGGAACTGCGGCAGCTCTTTGAGCCCGTCCGCGAAGGAAAACTGCAAATGATGTCCGGGAAGTCCCTCGTGGTACGCGATGGCCTCGACATTCAGCAGCAATCGATCGCTGGGGTTATAAAGATTGACATTCACCCTGCCGGGGCGGCCGCTCGCGATAGAACCCGGAGAATAGTCCGCAGGCACCGCATTCGGCGCGCGGAAGCTATCCATCGGCACGACCTCCAGCGGCAGTACTGGAGGAACAGGCACAACCTCCGCCAGCTTGGAACGCGACTGGTCTTCATAGTGCTGATACAGCCCCAACAGTTGATCCGCAGAGGTTGCCCGCAGCTTCGGGTCAGATTGAATGTGCTTATGAAAGCTGGGCAGGTCGCTATATCCCTGTGTCTTCGCGAGCGCCAGCATCTGCGCCTCAATCGCGTGGACCTCGCGCATGCCCTCGTCAAAGATCGCATTGGCATCCATGGTCGTCTGTACGTGCTCGCGAATGGCATTGCGATATAACGCTTCCCCATTCGGCAGCGCCCAGATGCCAGGCTCGGTACGTCCGGCCGGTGCATACGTATCGTGCACAAACGTTGCGAAGAGCGCATAGGCCGGTAGCACGCTCTGCGCGATGGCCGCCAGCAAATCAGCACGCAACGTCTGCTGCTCCGCAGCGCTTACCGCAGAGGGAAAGTGCTCGAGCGGCAGCGCAAAGGGACTCTTCTCAGGAGCAGTCGAAGCGATATCCTGCGACTGGACCGCAACCTTCTCCAAAAGGTAGCGCGGCTCCATCAGATGATCCTGCATGCCCTGCCGCATCACGGACATCTCCTGATCGAAGACACGCGGTACCTGCCGCAATCGTGCAATGTAGTTTCGATAGTCCTGAGCACTGCGAAAGGGCATCTGCGAATACATCGCAGCGAGATCCAGATGCACGCCGTTCATCTGGCTGACCGGCATCTCCCACTCCTTCAGCCGATAGCTCTCGAGCGACGCCTCAAGCTCGCGCTGCATCATCTCGCGACTGATCATGTGCTGCTCATCGAGATCACTTGCAGGAATCTTATCCAGCAGCTTCAACTGCTGCTCGGCATGGGCCGCCTCACGTGTCTCCTCCGCGGCGGAGTAGTCGCTCAAACGATCGTTGAACCGCGTATCTCCGACATACGTCGCCGTCTCGGGATGGTGTTCGAGTTCATACTCCCAGTCCGCGGCGAAAAAAGCGTCAAGCTGCGCCGCATTGCTGGACGGCTGCTTCTGTGTAGCGGCTTGCGCGAGAGACACCCGCGCCGGAAGAGCAACGGTCAGCAGCGCTCCCAATAGCAGACAACGCTCCGCGATCCAACGATGATTCAAACGCCCACTTCCTTTCTTGCGTCCATATTTATTGGGCGATATTCGCACAAGCATTGCCAGAGCACCAACCCTCCCACGTTTTGCCACACTTACTGATGCCCACTCCATACACCGTTCCACAAACGCACAATGCCGAGAGGGTTGTCATCCTGCAATGCCGGCTCAAGAGCCGACTGCGGTAGTCCCTGGTAGGCCACCGGACGCACGAAACGGAAGATGGCCTGGCTGCCCACAGAGGTCGATCGACCATCCGACGTCGCCGGATACGGGCCTCCATGCACCATCGCGTGGCACACCTCTACCCCAGTCGGAAAGCCGTTGAAGATAACCCGACCGACCTTCGTCTCAAGTACTCGCAATAGCTCGCTGTGCTCTCGAAGGTCCTGCTCGGTGCCAAGAATCGTGGCTGTGAGATGCCCCTCCAGCCCCCGCACAGCCTGTAACATCTCATCTTCGCCGCTGTAATTCACCAAAAGCATAGTCGGACCGAAGATCTCTTCAGCCGAAGCCGGATCAGCAAGAAACTCACTGCCCGTTGTCTCCAACAACACCGTCTGTGCGGAGAATCCCTCTCCCGCCGCTGCGCCTGCCGCCGTTCGTTGCTGCCCACGCTGGACCTGAGCCTTTTCATAAGCAGAAGCGATCCCAGAGGTAAGCAGAGAGAACGACGGTCCACTCTGCGTCACGCTTCGCAGCCGTTCCACGAAAGCTTTGCTGTGCGACGCCAGCGCAAACACGATGCCGGGTTTCGTGCAGAACTGTCCTCCGCCCAGCGTGAACGAGGCATGCAATCCCGTTGCTAGTTCTTCACCACGCTCTGCGAGGGCACCCGGCAATATAAAGACAGGATTCGTACTGCCCATCTCCGCATAGACCGGGATCGGATCATGACGCTTCGCCGCAAGATCCATCAAAGAACGTCCGCCCCGAAACGAACCGGTGAAACCCACAGCACGAATGCCCGGATGCTGCACGAGAGCCGCACCGACTTCGTATCCGCTATCGAACAACAGAGAGAAGTATCCTGCGGGAAGACCGCTCGCCTGCACCGCTTCCGTAATAATGCGGCCAACGATTTCACTTGTACCCGGATGTGCGGGATGCGCCTTGACAATCACCGGATTGCCGGCAGCCAGCGCGGACGCTGTATCGCCACCTGCCACAGAAAACGCCAGCGGAAAATTGCTTGCACCGAAGACAGCAACCGGCCCCAGCGGACGCAGCATCGACCGGACATCGGGTTTTGGCGGTGTGCGTGTCGCATCTGCCGTATCGATCCGGGCCATCACCCAGGAACCCTCTTCCACCACACTGGCAAAGAGGCGCAACTGCCCACTGGTGCGCGCTACCTCACCCGTAAGGCGAGGTAGCGGCAACGCTGTCTCCAGGTGTGCTCGTTCAATCAACTCCGCCGCAGCAGCGTCGATGCCGTCTGCGATGCTCCGCAGGAGAAGCCCGCGTTCTTTGCCAGAGGCCGCGGCCAAAGCAACAAATGCTTCCGACGCTGCTGCGACAGCTTGATCTACCTCGTTGCCAGTCGCCGAGAAAAACGCAGGTTGCAACTCGCGGCCATCGCCGGGATGATAGCCGTAAAACTTCGAGCTGCCCTCTGCGGCAACCTGGCCTGCAATCAACGAACGTCCGACGAGCTCATGCTTGGCTGGAGTAGGGTTGCTCATCGCTTAGGCTTCCTTGAGAGCGGGAAAGGTTGTGGACTTAACCGCAGGACGATTTGCCAGCGCGATGCTCAACGCCTTCTGCGCGGCTGTCAGTTCAGCACCATGAAGCTCCAGGCGCGGAGCGCGCACTGTGGCCGAACCGGTTCCAGTCTCACCCTGCACCCACTTGATGAGCTGCACAAACTTGGGCACCGTATCCATGCGAAGTAGAGGCAGGAACCAACGGTACAGCTCGAATGCCTCCTCACGCTTACCCGCGAGCGTCAGGTTGAAGAGCTCAACCGACTCCGCCGGGAAGGCGTTGACGAGGCCAGCAACCCATCCTCTTGCGCCAATGTTCACGGCCTCAACGAGCACATCGTCCACGCCCACAAAGATCTCGAGCCGGTCTCCCAGAATCTCGCGAATGCCAGCAACGCGCCGAACATCGGCACTGGACTCCTTCACCGCCGCCAGATTGGCGTGTTCAGCAGCAAGCTCCGCAATCTGCTCGGGCAGAAAGTCTGTCTTATACGCCACCGGGTTGTTATAGAGCATGCAGGGGAGCTTGGTTGCAGTTATGATCGTCGCGACATGCTGCTTCATCTCTCGCCAGTCCGAGGTATAAACGTAGGGCGGCAGGACCATCAGGCCTTCACAGCCAACATCTTCCGCCTCCTTCGCCAGCTTCACCGCGTTCGCGGTCGAGAGCGATGAGATCGCCGCAACCACAGGCGTCTTTTTCTTTGCGGAAGCACGCACAGCCGTCTTCAACACCTCGATCTTCTCCGTGTGCTCCAGCGTCGCCCCCTCACCGAGAGAGCCCAGCATCACCAGGCCGGTGCATCCGTTCTCCAGCAGCCAAGTTGCGTGCTGCGATAGAAAAGCATGATCGACAGCAAGCTTGCTGTCGAACGGTGTCGTCATTGCGGGCATTACTCCAAACCACTTCATAACATCTCCTAATGGACTATCGTTTCAGGTGAAATAGAAATCTCTTCGCTGTCGAAGACTTCAAGGGGAACGGGAAAGAGGGGCGGACGCACCGAGGTCGCGCGCCAGTTGAAGAGTGTCTGCACAGCGGAGCCGCAGATGCGTCCCTGGCAAGGGCCCATGCCGCAGCGTGTCTGCAATTTAGCGTCCGTCCAGGATATGTGCTCTTGCAGCTGCGAGAACGGCACATCTTCGCAACGGCAGACGATAGTGTCGGGTACAGCAAGAGAGCGCAGCTCTGGACGCAGTCGAAACGCCGCCTCCAGCCTGCGTGCGAAGGCCTGTTCCCTGCTACGGCGGCCATACAACTCAGACGCCTCCCGCGCCGCGCCGGCAGCGCTCAGACCTGCAATCTCACCCTGGATCAGAGCAGCCTCAAGCCCCGCAATTCCAGTCGGCTCTCCCGCGCAAAAAACATTCGCGACCGAGGTCTGTTGTCGCACATTCACCTCAACAAAGTCGCCTCTCAATTTGCAGCCAAGCAATTCGGCGAGCTCCGTATTGGGAACAAGATGAAAACCGCAGGCCAGCAGATCGCACGGCTCACTCCATACACGCCTGCCGTTCGTCAGCCGAACCCCACGCACCGACTCTTCCCCCTCAACCGCGACCGGCCAGCAACCCATGCGATAGGGAGTGCGCGCAAGTGAAGCACGGTAGCGCGCGCCTTGTAGCAGCTTCCCTAAACTTGACCCTAGGAGAGAGGCAGCGAACGGCAGCAACTGTCGAAGCGGTGCCTGTTCCGCAATGGCAACAACCTTCGCCCCATACTCCTGTAGATGCGCTGCCACCGCTAGAAGAAGGGGTCCGCTACCTGCGACGACGACACGCTTGCCCTCCACGTAGAAGCCGCCCTTCACCAGGGCCTGCAGCCCTCCGGCACCAAACACTCCGGGCAAGGTCCATCCCGGAAACGGCAAGAACCGCTCCCGCGCGCCAGTGGCCAGGATCAGACGATCCCACGCAAAACTCTCCGCCCTGGTTCCGTCCGCCATAGTGATCACAGCTCGCAAGACACCCGGCGCCGGCTGATCGACGACCTGCCTGCCTGCGAGAATCTCAGCCCCGGAAGAACGAAGCGCTGCGATGGCCTTTGTCTTTGCGGGGTCTTCTTTAGTTCGTGCGGAGTCGATGCCGCCTCGCCAGATCTGTCCGCCTGCCGCTACATTGTCATCCAGCACAATCGTGCTGCAGCCATTCTTAGCAGCCGCAGTCGCTGCGGCGATGCCTGCAGGCCCTGCTCCGATAACGAGCACATCCGTCCTTCGCATCATCGCTGTGTCTCCACGCTCATACCCTCGTGGCATAGCATCTGACAGGTGCGCTGGTGCGCAACACCATCTATAACTGCACGGCACTCGAAGCAGATTCCCATGCCGCAGAACGCGGTGCGCGGCTCACCGGAGACCGACATTCGACAAGGTTCCCCCACAGCAAGCAACGCCGCACTCACTACAGAACCTGCAGGCACCACCACAGTGTGACCATTCACGTGAATCGTTATCGTCGAACGCTCAGGCATGCTTCGTCTCCATCAGCGCAATACGCGACGGCAGGAACGGCGTAGCGTCGATCCCTGGGACACGGCCCAGGAGGCCATCGACCAACAGCCTTGCGGCTCCTGGCGCATTCGTAATTCCAAGCCCCTCGAAACCCATCGCAAGAAATATCGTGGGATCATCTGTCGGACCTATCAGTGGTAACTTGTCCGGTGTAGCGGCGCGAAAGCCTGTCCACGCGCGGATACCGGAGATCCCGGCAAGTGCCGGCATATAGCTGCGTGCGCGCTCCAGCATCGAGCGGAGTATTCTCTGGTCGATTCCCGGATTTTCATTTCCATACTGCCGCGACGACCCGATAAGCAACTGGCCTGTAAGCCGCGGCTGGATATTGAACGCAACGGAGTCCGACGATATCTGATGCGCGCTCTTCAGATATCCCAACTCCACCAGTTGATGATGGAGAAACCCGGGGTACCGGTCAGTGATGAGTAGATGCCCCTTCCTCTTCTGGATGGGCAACGAGGGGAGCAGCGCAATATCCGCTCCCGTTGCGACGACAATACGATCCGCCGCATAGGTAGTTCCGTCTCTCAGTGTGACAATCCCTTTGCCGATGTGGTCTGCGCCCTGTCCCCGCAATAACACCGCTCCGCCACGGACAGCCTCGTGCAGAAAGAACGCAGCAGCTGTCGGCGGATAGATCACAGCATCGTCCAGCACAAGCAAGCCGCCCGCAAGCCCTGCTCGCAGATTCGGCTCCGCTGCTGCAAGCGCGCGCGCATCAAGCACCTCCGACTCCACTCCAGCCAGAGCATAGGTCTTGCGCTTCGCATGAACCTCACCCATCTCTTCGTCATCTGCCGCCACCCACACCGTGCCGCGCCGCTCGTACTCGACTCCTACTGGCAGATGCGGCAGCAGCTCCTGCCACAGCGACCGCGAATACCGGGTCAAGGCAAGCTGAGCAGGCGAGTCATCCATCACGACAATGTGCCCCATGCCGGCAGCAGTCGTAGCGCCGCCGGGCACATCGCGCTCGACGATGCCTACCCGCAACCCGGCCCGCACACACTCCAGCGCGCAGGCACAACCAACGATGCCAGCTCCGAGAATGAGGACATCAAAACCACGCATCAGAAAGGAATCCCCTCACGAAAAGGATCCGTTGCATCAAACAAAAGAGTCGATTCGGCCGTAACCCACGCGCGCCCGCTAATGACAGGAAGAACACCGTCACCCTGCGCCATGACCGAACCCACGAAGACAGTTCCGAGGATCCCCTCCTGTCGCCATGAGGCCCCTTCGTCGAGCTTGCCATCTGCATGCAGGCAGGCCATCTTCGCGCTCGTGCCGGTTCCGCATGGAGAGCGGTCGAACGACGCACCTGGACAAAGGACGAAATTGCGGCTCGAGTTCCCCTGGTTCTCTGCCGCGGAAAAGAGCTCGATGTGATCGATGACCGCTCCGCCTTCCCCCGTGATGCCGTTCTCTGCCAATGCGGTTCGAAGGGCTGTCGTCACGGCAATCAGAACAGTACGCTCGGCGAGCCTTAGATCATAGCTATGCTCCGCTACCAGGAAAAACCAGTTGCCACCCCATGCGACGTCTCCGGCAAATTGACCATAGCCCGGGACCTCCACGGAGACGTTCTGACGATAGCGATAGCTCGGGACATTCCGCACGGAGACAGTGCCATCAGAATGCAGCTCCGTCTGCACCGTGCCGACGGGCGTCTCAATGGAGTGTTTCCCTGGGGCAATACGGCCGAGGTGCGCCAGCGTCGTCACCAAGCCAATCGTTCCGTGCCCGCACATTCCCAGATAGCCGACATCGTTGAAGAAGATGACACCAGCCGCCGATGCAGGATTAACCGGCTCGCACAACAAAGCGCCAACCACCACTTCAGATCCGCGCGGCTCGAAAACTACCCCCTTACGGAAGCCATCATGCGCTGTGCGTAACAGCGCCAGGCGGCTCTGCAAATCGCCAATGCCCAGCTCGGGACCGCCCGCGATGACGACGCGCGTCGGCTCTCCGGCGGTGTGTGAGTCAATCACCTGAACACGTTTCTTATTGGTTTCACTCTCTGTCATGATCCAAATTGTAGACTATTTTGGATATTTCAAGGCCAGCTTTTTCTCGGAATACTTTGTTTGCGATAAAGTGGTGACGGGTAGGAAAGATTGAAAAGAAAAGTCTCTAGCTTGAAACAAGCTGCTCCCATAAAGAGTCGGCTGCAACCCTTGGTGCCCGGCAAGAAACGCGAAAAGCCGGAACATGGGACCAGCCTGCTGACTGCTTTCCAGGAGATACGCGAACTCATCGTGCATGGAAAGATGTCTCCCGGCACCTGGATCGTAGAAGCCGATTTGGCAGAGCGACTTAACCTGAGTCGCACGCCGGTTCGCGCTGCCGTCCATTGGCTGCAGCGCGAAGGTTACGTCCTGGAACATCGTAATGTCAGCAAGTCCCGCATGATCGTAGCCCCCCTCACCAAAGAGGACGCCAACGAACTGTATCGAATCATCGGTCATCTGGAAGGCATTGCTGGGCGTGGTGCAGCGGGAATGCCAAAGAGTGATCGGCTGGAATTGGTCAAGAAGCTTAATGAGGTCAACGACCGGTTGCTTAAGATAGCCGATGGGCGCGGTGGTCATTCCGGAGAGATCTTCGAGTTGGATCGGACCTTTCACCGCATGATCGTCAATGCTGGTGCGGGTGCCCGGCTATCCACACTGCACAATGCTATCGAACCGCAGGCCGAGCGATATTGGCGCTTATATGCAAGTTCCATCATCAATGCTCTTCACACCTCCGTAGATGAGCACAAAAAGATCATCCACGGGCTTATCGAAGGCGATGCGGATGAGGTTGAGGCAGGCTTGCAGTACAACTGGCTGAAAGGCTCCGAGCGACTTGGCCACGTGATTGATATCTTCGGCGAACGCGGCAGCTGGTAAAGAGAAGGACGAACCACCCCCTTTACCTACACTGAAATGCCATCAAGAAATCATGGAACCCGCGCTGCGAACAATATCCCACTTCTTCGAACATTGAGTTCGATGTATTTAATCAGCAGCACCTTATTACAGGAGATAGGTATGTCTTTGAAGCAGCTTCAGGCAAACTACAGCGCTCTTCAAGAGCGCGGACTCACATTAGATCTAACGCGAGGAAAGCCATCCCCGCAGCAACTCGATCTCAGCACCGAGCTTTTGAGCCTTCCTGGTGCGACAGATTTCGTGGCCGAAAATGCCACCGACACTCGCAACTACGGCGGGCTACAGGGACTGGTTGAGGCACGTCGTCTGTTATCGAGCGTCCTGGAGGCTCCAGCCGAGCAGATCGTCCTGGCAAATAATGCCAGCCTCTCCTTGATGCATGACATCCTGGTCTTCGCACTGCTCAAAGGAACCTGCGATAGCTCTGAACCCTGGTCGAAACAGGGCGATATCGCGTTCCTCTGCCCGGTGCCTGGATATGATCGGCACTTCAAAATCTGCGAAGACTACGGTATCCGCATGATTCCTGTCCGTCTCCTGGAAGATGGGCCGGATATGGATGAAGTGGAAAGACTCGTCGCTGCGGATGCCTCTATCAAAGGCATGTGGTGCGTCCCGAAGTACAGCAATCCGACGGGCACCGTCTATTCCGATTCCGTCGTGGAACGCCTCGCGGCGATGAAAACTGCCGCTAACGATTTCCGCATCTTCTGGGATAACGCCTACGCGGTGCATCACCTCACCGAAGAGCAGGTCTCGATCGCAAACCTCCTGGAGAGGAGCGCCGCGCATGGTCATGCGAATCGGGCTTTCGTGTTCGCTTCCACGTCCAAGATCACCTTTGCTGGCGCCGGCCTTGCTGCCGTCGCTGCGTCAAAGCCCAATGTGCAATGGCTGCTCACGCGTTTGACGCCACGGACGATTGGACCTGACAAGATTAATCAGCTGCGCCATGTTCGCTTCCTAAAGAACCAGGAAGGCATTACTGCGTTGATGGAGAAGCATCGGCAACTACTCGCACCGAAGTTCGAAGCTGTTCTGGAGATCTTTGCGACGGAGTTATCGGGGCTCTCCGATGTCAGTTGGACCACGCCCAAAGGCGGGTACTTTATCAGCCTGGAGGTTCCCGCAGGATGTGCGAAGCGGGTTGTGGCCTTGGCTAAAGACGCCGGTGTTGTCCTGACTCCTGCAGGAGCTACACACCCTTATGGCAAGGATCCTGAAGACCGCACGATTCGCATAGCCCCCTCGTTCCCTAACCTGGCTGAGGTCCAAGAGGCTGCTAAAGCTGTCGCCCTATGCGTTCAGCTTGCAGCCGCAGAGAAGTTCGAGCAGGTGGCTGTGTAGCGATTCGATGTTCTATGGCCAAAGACACCCCCATGAAAATCATGGGGGTGTCGTGTTTGTAGGATCGGGTGCGAATGACATAAATCTGCCGCCCAAGCCGATTCCCCGTTCGATCCCCAGATTCTGCCGATTACCCCTTGATTGATCCCTTTCGCTGATATATGTTGGCTTTAGGAAAGCCGACCATTTTAGTCTTCATTCAAGGTTGAGCTGCTGCGGAGTCTTTTGGCGAAGCGCCGCAGCAGTCTCGGAGATCGATGACGAAGGCTTGCAGCTTGCCGTTGAGGGCGGCGTTGCAGGCCAATCCACAAGGGAGACGGCGGGATGAGTGAACGAAAGAAGTGGAAGATCCAGCGCGCGCTGGGTCTGGAGTTGCCGGGTCTGGGAAAGCCGGGCGCGCTCGAAAAGAGAAATTATCCACCGGGACAGCATGGCAGGCTGCGCAGGAAAACTACGCAGTTCGGCACCCAGCTCCGCGAAAAGCAGAAGCTGCTCTTCCACTATGGGCTGCGTGAGGAGCAGTTGCAGCGTTTCGTGCGCAAGGCTCGCAGCCTGAATGCCTCCGACTGGATGGAGAGCCTTATCGGGCTGCTGGAGCGCAGGCTCGACAACATCGTCTTCCGGCTGGGCTTCGCGCGCAGCGTGGCAGCGGCGCGCCAACTCGTCTCGCATGGACACATCATGGTGAATGGGCGGCGGGAGACGATTGGCTCCATGGTGCTGCGCCCCGGCGAAGTCATCTGGCTGACAGAGCGTGCCAGCCAGATGGGGCCTGTGCAGGAGGCTCTCCAGTCGCCGCGGCTTCCCTTGCCTTCTTATCTTCAGCGCCAGAATCCGAGCACGCCGGACCGCGGAATCCTGTTGTTTATTCCCGGCTCCGGACATGTGCCGTTCGAGTTCAACAAGATACAGGTCGCGGAGTATTACGCAAAGCGCGGCGTTTGATTTACCGCTAAGGGCGTTCCCTCAGCTGGTCTTTTGGCGAAGCGGCTGAGGGAATGGAGATCGATAACCAAGGTGGTTGATTCATAGCAAGAATCGTCGCCGCAACCTCGAAAGGTGAGGCTATGCGAAAGACTTTATCAGCGCTTGTGCTGCTGACCTGCAGTTCCCTCTGGGCGCAAGACGCCGGCAAAGACGTCGCAGGACGTGTTCTTGATCGACAGGGCAATGGGTTGTCCCACGCGGAGGTTACGCTTCGCAACACGCTGACCGGCGTAGCGCAAAAGATGCTGACGACGGATGACGGCAGATATTCCTTTGCGGGGGTCTCGTCCGGCGAGTACATTCTCACCGCTACGGCGACGGGGCTGGCGCCCGATACGCACTCTGTTCAAGTGAGAGCAGGCGCTCCGGTAGAGAACCTGGATCTTGCCCTCTCGGTCGCTACGGTCGAGCAGAGCGTCACAGTGGTCTCGGCCTCGCGCGTGGAAGAGCTGCAGCAGGATTCCCCGTTGCCCATCGATGTGGTCACGAAGCAACGGATCGAACGCACCGGCTTTGAAAGCGTCGCCGACGTGCTGAGCGAGTTACCGGGGGGCGTTACGCGGAACAATGCCTCGTTCTCCGGTTCGTCTCAGGAACAGATCGACGGCGTTGCTTCGCAGGATATTCTCGTGCTGCAGGATGGGTTGCCGGTTGTAGGCGCGCGTGGCATCAACAGCGGCATCATCGATCTCGGTCAGCAAAACGTCGGCCGCCTGGATCGCGTGGAAGTAGTGCGGGGAGCGGCGTCGTCCCTGTACGGAACCGACGCCATCGGGGGCGTGATCAATATGATCACGCACGAACCGGTACATCCCTTCGAAGGCGGCCTTCGTCTCTCAGGCGGCGACCTGGGCACCTTCGATGGAGACCTTGACCTTGGGACACAATGGAAGAACCTCACAGCGTTCACCGACCTCGAACTGCACCGAGTCAACTCCTACACGCTGATTCCAAATGATGAGAGCACCATCGGCGCGAACAATCAGCGCTATGACGGCTTCGTCAAGCTGCGATACAGCTTCAACCCGCGAGCTTCCATCGGCTATACCGGCGATGCGTATCACGACACCTCCACCGGAAAGAACACGGACATCACAGGAGCAGCGGCATCCGGTTACGACTATGCCGTAAGTCATGACAGCACGCAGACTCATGCGCTGGCCGGAGACTTCCTTCCGACCTCGAGCACAACCGTGCAGGCGCGCCTCTATGAGGCTCGCTTCGACTCGAACTCTTACCAAAACCCGATCAATGCGGACAACAGCCACGGTGCGCAGTTTGATTACGGCAACCTGTACGAGCGGTATCACCGTGCCGATGCGACTGTATCGCAGCAGGTGGAATCGTGGCAGTTCCTGCAGGGCGGTGACGAGTGGGTACAGGACTCGTACCGTGGTCTGAACCGCATCGTCGGCAGCGACGATGGGCAACAGATCACGACGAACGATGTCTGGCTGCAGGACCGCATTCAGCCGTGGAAGAAGCTGATCATCAACCTCGGCGGCCGTTACAACCACCACTCGCTCTATGGCAGCCACGTAGTTCCAAAGATCGGCCTAGTGTACAGGGTGAATGACCATTGGACCGTGCGCGGAGCTTATGGCAAAGGCTTCCGTTCGCCTTCTCTGGGTGAGCTGTATTATCTGCTGCTACATCCGGAGTACGGGTATCAGGTGATCGGCAATCCGACGCTGCAGCCAGAGCGGAGTGAGAGTTATTCCGTCGGCGCCGACTATCAGGTCAATCGCTACAGTTTTGGAGCCACACTCTATCGCAATAATTTGAACCACCTTATCAACTACGTCTATGCGGGCTTTCCCACCAGTGAAGCCGACCTGGATGCCCTGCTGGCGCAGTATGGGATTCCTGCGTCCTTCGGCGCACAGCCATTTCTTGCCACGTATCTCTATACCAACGTCGATCAGGCCTACACCCAGGGCATCAACCTGAAGGGCAGTGTGCTTCTCACCAGGAATCTGCGCGTCGATGGGTTCTATGCCTATCTCGATCCTTACGATGTCACCGACAAACAGACCTTGACCGAGCGCAGCCGTAATCAGGGATCCGTGCGGACTGAGTATGTCTCGAACCGGTTGGGAGTTGTCGCCAACATTCGCGGTAACTTCTTCGGACGCTATCTGATCAATGCCACTACCGGAGAGCACGAACAGGCTTACGCTCTCTGGAACTTCTACGCCTCGAAGAATATTGTGCACGGACTTCAGGCCTATGGGGCAGTCGACAATCTCGGCAATAGCCGCGACAGCCTTCTGGCACAGACACCTCCAACCTACGATCGCACCGACTACGGAAGAACCTTCCGCATCGGCATGCGGTATACCTTCCCGCACGAATAAACGGACGCTGAAAGACCAAGGAGTCGTTATGGATGAGATCAATGTGACGTTAGCGGAGATGTCTGGCCTGGGGCGTGTCTGGCTGTGCGAATGCAACTCGATTCACCTCAGCATCGGGCCGGTCACAGTCACGTTGGCGCCGGAGGCGTTTCTCCAGACGGCCTCTATGGTTCGTTATGCAATGGAACAACTAGCCGTGATCGTCGCAGCGAAAGAGGTTGCGGGTGATCCGATGCAGGGGTTCGAACCGCAGCACAGCCGTTTCACGAATTGAGATGCGGGAGCAAGAATGAACAGGAGAAGCACAAATTCGAGCCCCGCAGGGGCGACGCCATCACAGCCCAGGGTGAAACCCTGGGTAACTTGGCCTGATAGAACGCAGAGCCCTGAAAGGGCGACCTATTGGTGGCGGCACGATAGATCGCGCTTTCAGCGCTCTACATTCTCTTGGGTCCCATTACCCAGGGTTTCACCCTGGGCTGTGATGGCGTCGCCCCTGCGGGGCTTGGATCCTTGGCACTTCTTCCCTCTGATCTCACCTGAAACTGCTGTCGTTCATCAGGAGAAAGAGCCGGGCTTTAAAGGCTGTGGCATTCCCTAATGCCCGGGCCTATCTCAGTAGCAGCAGTAAAGACGGTGTTGCAGTAAATCCAGATGCGTTTGTCCCGAAGGAGCAACGATGAAAAATACTTTGCAAAGCATGGCCTTCCTTATCTGTCTGTTGATCGTGGGCTTCGTGCGAGCTCAGAGTTCCACTCCCGTTCGGGCGCAGCGCGAGGGAGTGCTTTTGCTTGCGCACGGCGGCAGCGCGCAGGAGTGGAATGAAGAGGTGCGCCACGTTGCCGATCAGGTTGACCTCACCATTCCTACGGAGGTCGCCTTCGGTATGGCGACGAAATCGACCATACAGGCAGGCATCAACCGGCTGGTTGCTCGCGGAGTCACCGAGATCGTTGTGGTGCCGCTGTTTGTGAGCTCGCATAGTTCGGTCATCGACAGCACAGCGTATCTTCTTGGCCTTCGCGCACAAGAGCCTGAAGAGCTGAAGATGTTCGCCACGATGGATCACGGAGGCGGCATGATAATGAGCGGAGGCGGCATGATAATGAGCGGAAGCGCCATGCAGCACGATCCCGCTGCGACTGCTGAGGCGGAAAAGCCTATCTCCTCTTCCGTTCCGATCCGCATGGCGTCCGCACTCGACCATCACCGGATTGTGGCGGATATTCTGCGTGACCGCGCCGCTTCCATCAGCCACAACCCAGCACGCGAAGTGGTGATTCTGATTGCTCATGGGCCGGTGCCAGAAGACGAGAACAAGCTATGGCTTCATGACATGAACACCCTCGCGGAACAGATGCAGCAGCAGACCCACTACGCAGGCATTGAATGCCTCACTCTTCGGGATGATGCGGATGAGCCTGTCAGAGATGCTGCCACAAAACAGCTTCGGGAGAAGGTCGAGCAGGTTACCAAGGCAGGCAACACTGCGCTCATCGTGCCTTTGCTCCTCTCCTACGGGGGTATTGAGGATGGCCTTCGCAAACGCCTGTCCGGTCTCACCTACAGCATGCCTTCGCAGGCACTCCTGCCGGACACGCGCATCGTGGGCTGGGCCCTCGAAGCTGCGCGAAGCAATGTCACGGCTTCCGATACAGCAGCGGCGCTGAAGAAGTAAGAGGTACATCATGTCTTCCTTTGCTATTCCCCACCCTGCTCGGCGCATACGGCGCGTTGGTGTGCTTGCCTTCGCCGTGGCAGCTGCTCTTCTGCTTGCCGTATTGGTATGGCAAGGGATTACATCCTCAGGAAACCCGAACCCCACTGCTCCGCAAACTACCAGTTCAGCGGCGGTGCTCGATATTGGGGTGCTGGTCTTTCGTGAGGGGTTGGAGTGCATTCTCGTGCTGGCAGCGATCACGGCAGGCATGACAGGAGAACAGCAGGCCCACCGGCGGCCGGTAGCAATGGGCGCTGGTGTTGGATTTCTCGCAACGCTCCTTACCTGGTTCGTTGCTGTAGGAGTTCTCAATGACATCAGCCAGAAGATCTCGGCGCTTAATCTCCAGGCAGTCACAGGTCTACTGGCGATTGTTGTGTTGCTCATCGTCATGAACTGGTTCTTTCACAAGATGTATTGGACCGGGTGGATCTCTCTTCACAACCGGCGCAAGCGTGAGTTGCTGGAGGATAGAAGAGACTCTGGCACGAAGAGAAACGTGCTGCTGGGGATGGGCCTGCTAGGCTTCTCCTCCATGTATCGGGAAGGCGTGGAGGTTGTGCTCTTTCTACAGAGCTACCGGCTTAAGCTTGGCAACGAAGTCATCTTCTATGGCGTTCTGATTGGACTGTTTTTATCGGCGATCGTGACCGTTCTTACGTTTGCGGCGCATCGTAAATTGCCCTATCGAAAGATGCTGATCGTCACGGGCATCCTGCTTAGTCTTGTTCTGTTTGTCATGGTGGGCGAACAGATCCAGGAGATGCAACTGGCCCACTGGTTGCCGACCACTACGATCCGAGGGCTCGCCGACAAGTTCCCTTCGTGGATCGGATTGTGGTTTTCGATCTTTCCAACCGTGGAGACACTGACAGGGCAAGCGCTCGCCCTTGTTCTTGTGTTTGGTTCTTATTTTGTGGCAGAGCGGTCGTCGCGGAAGACAGCTGCGAAGTTGAAGTAATAAGGGGTGTCTTGAGTGTTTGGTATAAAGTGGAGCACACGAAGAACAAGCAACAGCAAAAGCCTTAACGCGGAGGACGCGGAGGTTTCGCAAAGGTCGCAGAGGGTGTCGTAGCGGCCTCTGCGTTTTTCCGCTGCGCCCTCTGCGTTAAGGCTTTTGGACTGTCCGCCACGAATTTGCGGGGAAATAAGAGCGGCCCCATAGGGACAACTGGCGCGTTAGCGACTCAAGACACCTCTGAACAACTACAAAAGCCTGAATTTCGAGGCAATCTACGATTGCCTGCCAGATACCCTTTTTCCGGCATTTCCCATCTACACTATCTGAGTGCTATTTCAGCCTACAGGCCTGAGATAAGCGAACACGGGACACCGTGGTATCCAAAGTTCAGGAACTGCGGCGACCGTCGGAAAGGCTCCAAATGCGTGGACTCAATGTTCTGCTTCGTACAGCGTTGTTGCTCGCACCCCTGACTTTAATGCCAATAGCAGATGCGCAAATTGGCATCGGCATAGGGGTAGGTCCGCCCGTCTGTTCCTACGGTTATTACAACTATGCTCCGTATCCGTGTGCCCCTTACGGTTACTACGGGCCAGGGTATTTCTATAACGGCATCTTCCTCGGCGTAGGCCCGTGGTCTAACTGGGGTTATGGCCATGGCTGGGGTAATCATCGCTTTATCGGCGCCGGTGGCGGAAGATACTACGGTGGTGGCCGTGGCTACGGTGGAAGAGGCTATGGCGGTGGTCGTGGCTATGCCGGTAGAGGCGGCTACGGAGGTGGTCGCGGCTATGCCGGTAGAGGTGGAGCTGCCCGTGGCGGGTTTGGTGGCGGCGGACGCGGCGGTGGCGGCCATGGTGGCGGTGGTGGCCATGGTGGGGGCGGCGGTCATGGCGGTGGCGGTCATCGCTAATTCGCAGCAAATACAAATACGGCACGGCGGAGCTTCAACAGCTCCGCCGTGCCGTTTCTATTAGGTGCGCAAGATGCTCAGCTTACGGTGAGCAGTTCTTCGTAGAAGCCGCCGATCTCGCGCTCTCGGTCTACGAAGTGAATCTCCAGAATCCAGTGGCGCTTCTGACCTTTTTCATCCAATGAACACATCGGCAGATGGCTCTTGGGATGAACATACAGGCTCACTTTGTCGTCGGCGATCCTCTCATGGGGAAACTGTCCGATCAGGTGTCCGGCGATAGGGCCGCCGAACTCCCATCCGAACTTCTCCGCTAACGAGTGAGCGTAGCTGAAAAGCTCGCTGCTTGTGATGTCTGGGGTTTCGTTGAAATACCGCTTGCCCTCAGCGAAAGCTTCACCGACATCCTGCCGCATCTTGTGCTTGAAAGGATCGGAGCCTAGAACAAAGGTTCTGCCGAAATCGGCTTCCCACTTCTCAAAGACTGGCCCAAGATCGAGGAACAGGATATCGTCTTCTCCGATCGTCAGATCGGGAGGATTTTCGGCATACGGCAGCAGGGTGTTTTTGCCTGCGCGAACGATTCGCTTGTGCCAGTAGGTCGTGATTCCATACATCTCCTGGGCCAGGGCGTAGATGTCCGTGTTCAGGCTGCTCTCGGTGATCCCAGGGCGGATCAGGCCGCGCGCTTCCACGTCATGGAATAGTTGTTCTGCCTTGCTCTGAGCTTCGCGGAGCTCTGTTGCCCGCTCCTCTTCCAACGCTGTCATTGCATCCTCCAGACATCCTTATCTTCTAATCTATATCCATGCTTGAGCCTCGTCCCAATGTGAACGGAATCGATCTGGACCCGCAGACTCGCTGCGCGCATTACAACCAGCCGATCGACGTTATTGCGATCAAGATGAAGTGTTGTGACCGCTACTATGCGTGCAAGGATTGCCACGAGGCGTTGGCTGGCCACGACCTCGAAGTGTGGTCGCGCGAGGAGTGGGATCAGTTGGCGGTGCTTTGTGGATGTTGTGGAACCGAGCTGAGTATACGGACCTATATGGAGTGCGGGAATACGTGTCCAGCCTGCGGGGCGCGGTTTAATCCGGGCTGCCGGAATCATTATCACTTCTATTTTGAGACGGAAGAGACGGGTGTTCGGGGCAATTGAGAGGTGCCTCGTGGTGCAAAAAGCCTTGACGCAACGGGCCCAACGGTTCGCGAAGGAACGCGACGGCATTTGTGCTTGGGAGAATGCTTGCTCTAAGCACTACAGCCGTTGCGTATCGTAGCGGGCCGTTGCGCCCGTTGCGTCAAGGTTTTTGCAAGAATGATGGCAGCTGCCTAATGACGCACCCTAGCCCAGCTTCACGAAGCGCATGGATGCTGAGTTCATGCAGTATCTGAGTCCGGTGGGGCGGGGACCGTCGTCGAAGACATGTCCCAGATGCGCGTCGCACTCTCTGCAGGAGACTGCGGTTCGATCCATTCCCAGGGTGCTGTCGCTATTTTCAATGATGTTCTCTTTGGCGATCGGTTGCCAGAAGCTTGGCCAACCGGTGCCGGAGTCGAACTTGGTCGCCGAGTCGAAGAGCGCATTGTCGCAGCAGATGCAGCGGAAGAGGCCGCGGTCGTGGAGATCCCAGGAGTTGCCCGTGTAGGCGCGCTCCGTGCCTGCGTGGCGCGCCACTTCATACGAGATGGGCGAGAGCTGATGCTTCCAGTCCGCGTCCGACTTGATAACGCGGGGCACACTAACTTTGCCGGTGCGTTTGCCATCTGCGGAGAACTGGATAATGGTGACGACGCCAGGAGTTCCACCACTTCCATTTGCTTCCACAGCACCGGTCGGAGAGCGATGCAAAGACCAAAGAGCTACCGCTCCACAGACACCTGCCGCTGTTACAGCGAAGGCACGACGGCTGATACGAGGCGTGGCCTCTGTCGACTCAACTTCCGGCTGTACTTCCGATTTGTTTTCCATGGTGGATCCTTTCTTCAAAGCTGTAGTGGCTGAGATCAAGAGATGTCTTAGCCGAAGGTGAACGAATATGCCTGAACTCCGGGAACGAGAAACTCGATACGGAAGGTACGATCCTGCACAGCCCCTTGCTGGCGAATCAGCTGATACAGACGGTCTTCCGTTACTGTGCCGTAGCCATCTGCATCGGTGTCTACGCCGTGATCTGCACCGGGCGCTTTGCCGTCGAGAGTTACCCGGAAGCGGATAGGTGCACCAGCCTTGGAGGGCCCGAGTACGAGATGCAGGTCACGAGCATGAAAGCGAAAGAAGATGCTGGATGAGGGAGTGAGCGAGGTTGCTATCTGGCCTTCATCTATCCATTTGCCTGCGAAGGCCCACTGATTCAGTTTGAATTCTGCAGGAGCGCGATAGAGTTGCGGATCGTCCTGGTTGAGTCCCTCAGGGGAAGCAAAGTTCTGCGCTCTCTGGTAACCGACGTACGTCTCGGGAGATTGAACCGCGTCCGAGTCGGAGGATGCTTCGGTACCCGTGGCAGCGATCTTTGTGGCCGCATCTGGGAGGGCCTTGTGATTTGCCTCTTCCAGGAGGCTGCGAATCCACTTCTCGGATTCGTCGTAGTTTCCTTCGCCGAAGTGGTGATAACGGATGTGGCCGGTGGCATCGATGAAGTAGTGCGCGGGCCAGTACTCGTTGTTGAAGTTGCGCCAGATGCGGTAGTCGTTGTCCATCGCAACGGGATAGGTGATGCCGAGATCGTGAACGGCCTTCCGCACATTAGACTCGTCTTTTTCAAACGGAAATTCAGGCGTATGGACACCGATGACGACAAGACCGCTGTCCTTGTACTTCTCATTCCAGGCCTTGATGTATGGCAGAGTACGCAGGCAGTTGATGCAGGAGTACGTCCAGAAGTCGACGAGAACAACTTTGCCGCGAAGAGAGGCGGGAGTAAGCGGTGGCGAGTTGATCCACGCGGTTGCGCCAGAGAGATCAGGGAGAGTCGGGAGCGAGGTGTAGTTGCTGCTGCCGGAGGCGGCCATCATCTGATCGTTCGCGGCCATGGTCTGCGCGCTTTGCGGATGGATGCGATCGACGAGCCGCTGCTCCAGACTGGAGGTGCTGGCTAAGGAGAGACGTGTGAGCACACCGCGGTCGAGACCGAGAGCCACGACAACCACACCGGCGAGAACGGCGACGCCAAGGATGCGTCGAATCCATTCTTCAGCGCCGAGAGAACGCTTCATAGCGGCGAAGACACGGCCTCCGGCGAGTAAGGCGACCGTGAGAGAAGTAGCAGCTCCAGCCGCATAGGCAAGGAGGAGGATCGCGGTATGCGCGCTGGCGCCGCCCAAGGCCGCACCTGTGAGAATGAGGCCGAGGATGGGGCCGGCGCACGGCGCCCAGAGCAGGCCCGTGCCGATGCCGAGCAGAAAGGAGTTTGCCACGCTCGGGCCTGCATCGGAGTCCTGCGAAAGTTTGTTGCCGAGTCGTACCAGCGGGCGGGTGAGGCGGTCGGCGAGTGACGAAAACAAAAGAGTAAGGCCGAAGATCCCGAAGAGAATGAGTGCGGCGATACGTCCGAACTGATTGGCGCGGACAGCCCAGCCTCCACCGACAGTTGCGAGGCTGGCTACCAGAGCGAAGGTGACCACCATTCCCGCCAGCAGCGGAAGGCCGCTCTTGCGAAACGGCTGATCGGAGCGCGCAAAGACGAAGGGCAGGACCGGGAGGATGCACGGGCTCAGGATGGTGAGGATGCCACCGACGTAGGCCAGGAAAAGCAAGAACATAGTGCTCACCAACTCCTTTACTTCATGGTCGAACGGTCCAAAATCCAGGACGCGGCTTATTCGCTCCGAATATCAGACTCAAAAAGGCCTATATAGGTTACGGATTGCGAGACGATTTAGTTTTATGGTGTCGTATTGCATGGATAGAACCACTATAAAACTGTCATCCTGAACCCTGAGCGTAGCCGAATGGGCGAAGGACCCCGAAGGGCTCGTCTTACCCATACTGTTCACGCCGTTTCAGTCGAAGAGGTTCAGGCAGGGGGATGTTCGAGGTGGAAAAGGTGTGAACAGTATGGGCAACGTATAGGATCTCGGGGTCCTTCGACTTCGCTCAGGATGACAGTTTTGTAGTGAGTCAAGCGAGAGCAGATTTTGCGGTGACATCAAAACAAAACGAATTGGGTACAGCTAACAGGATTCTGCCTTAAAGCGCAGCCGTCTCGTCAGAATGCTTCTCGATATAGGTCCCGACGATGCGTGCGGCCTCTTCAAGGAATTGGCGATCGTCTTCGGTGAAGGCGGCGGGGTCGTGGCTGTCGATGTCGATTTCGCCGATGACCTTTCCATGGACGTAGATCGGGACGACGATCTCAGACTTAGTTTCGATGGAACACGAGAGATAGCGGGGATCGGCATTTACATCATCAACGATGACCGTTTCGCCGGTGGCAACAGCAGCACCGCAAATGCCCTGCGAGACGGGAATACGGACATGCTCCGTTGGCGCGCCCACGAAGGGGCCGAGGACCAGAGTCTCGGAGTCGTCTGGATCCAGCATGTAAAAGCCGGTCCAGTTGTAGTGAGCGAGACGCTGCGATATTCCTTCGACGATGCCCTGCTGCAAAACTTGCAGAGCAGTTGCGCTCGACGCAATTTGACGGAACTCGACGAGGAGTGAGCTTCTGTCGGTGGCGCGAGAGAGATTGGCCATGCTGTAAGTATCTACCAATATCAATAGATGCAGCGTCATGGCCGAAGTCGCTGCCTTGTAGGCGACATGCCGAAGAGCCGGTATACTCGGCCCCATACGAAATGGCATACGTCGCACACTCCGCTACCTAGAAGTGAACCTGTGCGGTATTGGCAGGGCGGACTGCATTTGCCAGCATCGCCTGGAAAGGGCAACCTTGGATACCTTGCAGGGACGAACCAGTACACCGCCAAGAAGGCTGGGGGCGAGTCTGGCTCTAACAGCCTTGCTAGGGCTGTGTGCAGGAGCTTGCTCCCTGTACGCCCAACAGCCGGCGAAACCGATGCTGCTGTCCCATCAGGTGCTGAGCACATGGACTACCGAGCAGGGGCTTCCTCAGGAGTTCATCACTGCCATCACGCAGACGCCCGACGGCTTGCTATGGATTGGGACCTATGGCGGCCTGACGCGCTTTGATGGTTTGCACTTTCGCACCTTCGTCCATGACGCTCCGGCAGCTCTGCATGGAAATATCACCAGCCTTGCCGTAGATGAAAGAGGGCAACTCTGGGTGGGCACGCCGACCGGTTTGTTTCTTTACCGCGACCATCAGTTTCAGCCGATGCAGAGGCCCGGCAAAACAGAGAGTCCTCTGTCTGTACGGCAGCTTCTGCCGCGGCGGGCCGGTGGGGTCTGGGTGCGGAGCAAGTCGGAGATCTTGCATGCGGACGACCGTGGGGTGCATGCAGAGTCGCTCCCAGTCCCGGTCAATGAAGTGCTTGATTTCTGCGAGGACAACGGAGGCAGGCTTTGGCTTGCCATGCATGATCGCGTCGTCGTGCTGCGTGGAGGCGAGATCGAGGGTTCCTACCCGCTCACCGGTGTAGGGCTGCTGTACCGCGCACCCGATGGCCGCATCTTCGCGGGCGATGGACACCACCTCTTTCTGTTCGCAGGAGAAGACTTCGTCAAGCAACCGAACAGTGGGACGGAAGAGTTCGTTAAGGTACTGATCGATCGCCACAACAATCTCTGGATGGCCAGCGGAGGACTGCAAGGCATCAGCCGGCTCGCGTCGGGAACGGTAGAGAAGCTGAACAAGAAGACTGGGCTCACCAGTAACGATGTTCGCGAACTATTTGAAGACCGGAACGGCGATATCTGGATTGGAACGATCGCGGGGCTGCAGCGTCTGCATGTGGGTGTCTTCACCAGCTACACAGAGCGCGATGGCCTTGCCCCCGGCAACAATCAGTACGACGCCATCTTCGAAGATGCGAAAGGCTCTATATGGGCGGGCACGCTAGAGGAAGGTATTGCGCAGTGGCAGGACGGACAGTGGCGTACCTACGGCGAACACGAAGGCGTGCGTCGCGGTCAGGTGCGCGGCTTCGCCGAGGCGGGAGACAAGCCTGTGTTTGCGATGGCGGATTATGGCATCTTCGGCTGGTCTGAAAAAGGGGCGCAGAGGCGGTTTCAGCCACTGCCCGATATACCTCCGGGGTACGCTACTTCGCCTCTGCGTACGAACGATGGAAGCCTGTGGTTCAGCGTGCCTCTGCCGCGTAAGGGAATCTTTCGCCTTCTCAATGGCAAACTTACTAGCTATGGAGTCGCCGACGGGCTGGGCGACGATGCAACCTGGAGTCTCGCCACGGATGCGCAGGGAGATCTATGGGCGGGCACTGCCAATGGACTCTACCGTTGGCGCAGCGAACATTGGACAAGAGACCCGAGACCTCTGCATCAGGTCTTCGGAATACTTCCACGACCTGACGGCAGTATGTTTCTTGGAACCAGCACAGGCCTTGTCTTCTTCGCGGCTGGCAAGGACACAATAAGCTGGAACGTGGCTCAGCGAGAGGGGCTGCCGGGAGATGCGGTCTTCGGGCTCGCAGAGGATGTGCATGGAGACCTTTGGCTGACGACTACTGGCGGAATCTGTCGTATTCCTCGCCGTCAACTTGATGCGTTGAATAGCGGTGCGTCGAAGCAGGTGAGCCCCGAGATCTATACCTTCGCCGATGGACTGAAGGGCCGCAGCGTGCTTCCGATGGGACAAGTCACGGCGACACGCGCGCATGACGGACGGCTGTGGTTTGCGACCACTGCGGCTCCGGCAGTGGCTTCCCCTGTCGCCGCTGAAGAAGCGCAGCCGCAGGCCCTGCTGGATGATGTCACGGTTGACGAACGACGTGTGACGCCGGACAAGCTTACGGTCCCTCCGGGACGTCACCGGCTTACGTTCAACTTCACCGCGCCCAGCTTTATCGCTCCTGAACAGATTCGTTTTCGCTATCGATTGACGGGCTGGGACACCAATTGGATTGAAGCGGATACAACGAGAGAGGCTTCTTATGTGGGGTTGCCTCCGGGCAGATACTCTTTCCAGGTGCAGGCGCTGGGACGTACCGGTGAAGCAGGTCCTGTCTCGGAAGCTACGGCGCTTACTCTTGAACCATTCTTCTGGCAGACACGGTGGTTTCTCCTGGCGATGATCTTGCTCGCGGCTGGTGTGGTGATCGAGATCACAAGGCGGCGCACGCAGGCACGCGTTGAGCGGCTCAACATGCGCTTCCAGGAACGTGCCACCGAACGCGAACGCATTGCCTCACAGATCCACGACACGTTTATTCAGGACCTTATCGGGACGGCGCTGCAGCTGGAACTCGTCGGCCTGCAGATGGAGGAAGACACTGCGGTTGCGCAGCGTTCGCTGCATGACCTGGCAGCGCGGCTGCGGGGCGTCATCGCGCGCAGCCGCGATATCATCTCCAACCTGCACTCGATGGCTGCGCCAGAGCAGGGATTGGTCGAGCTGCTAGAGCATGTCGACGCGGAGTTTCGGATGGGTGATGAGCCTGCGTTTGAAGTCGTCGGCGAGGGTGTCGCGGTGGAGCTGTCTCCGTTTGTTCGCGATGAGGTCTATCGCATCTGCCGCGAAGCGCTGGCGAACGCATTCCGTCATGCCTCGGCGAAAAACGTTCTGGTGACTGTACACTTCGACAGTGATCTGCTCAGGATCGTCGTTGCCGATGACGGTTCAGGGATGACGGAGCAGATGCAGGCACACGGACGGCCAGGGCACTTCGGCCTTTCGGGGATGCGAGCCCATGCACGCCGCATCGGCGCAAAACTTTCGGTGCAAAGCGAGTGCGATCGAGGAACTCGGGTTACGCTGGAACTCGAACTGCACCAGAAGACAACGGCGCGCTTCCATCAGGCAGTGCAACGCATGAGGAAAAAACTTCATGCTTACACTGTGATCAGGAAGCAGTCCAAGACTGAGACAGAAGACCAACTTCATACCGGGAGTGATGGGTGACGATCAGCCAGATACAGGAACGCGAGACATTGAATGTCTTGATCGTCGACGACCATCCGATGGTGCGCGAAGGGCTCGCGGGCATCTTTGCGCGCTATGGCATCACCATCACAGGACTGGCGATGAATGGCCAGCAGGCGTTTGAGATGTATCAGGCAACGCGGCCCGACATCGTGCTGCTCGATCTGCGCCTGCCCGATCAGAGCGGTATTGAGGTGCTGCGGACCTTGCGCCGCATGGATCCTGAGGCTCGTGTGGTGATGCTCACCTCCGCCCAGGGTGAGGCTTCGATCTATCAGGCGATTCAGGCTGGAGCTTCCGGGTATCTGCTGAAGGGTGTTGAAGGCGCAGCGCTGGCCGAGCATCTTCGTCATGTTGCGGCAGGTGGGCGGGCGCTCCAGCCGGAGACCGCAGAGAAACTCGCGAGCTATGTGGCAACGCCGCGGTTGAGCGACCGCGAGATTGAAGTACTGACCCTCATCTCTCAGGGCAAGAGCAACAAGGAAGTGGCCCATATGCTCTTCGTTACGGAAGACACCGTGAAGATGCACGTGAAGAACATCCTGCACAAACTCAAGGCGCAGGACCGAACCCAGGCGGTCGTGCTTGCGATTCAGCGTGGTTTGCTCGCGATGTAGTGCAGCTTTAGCAGCAGATTCCCTGCGGGAATGACAGAAAGAAAAACAACAGCAAAACCCGCGCCGCCAAAACTACTCGAAAGGGTAGGTTGAGTTCTACTCTTAACAGAGCACGACGGCGCATCCTTCCTTTGCTACTCTCTTGGAAAGTTAACAGACTGTAACTCTTACCGGCAGACCTTCGAGAGGCCGGTGAGGACCTTTTTCCCTGCTTCTTCCACAAGTTGCCATGCAGGCTTCTTGGCTTTTGCGGCAGGTTTCGTTCTGGGAATCTTGTTTCCGTAGCGATCTGATTTGGAGAAACGGGCGCACGCCCATCACCAGGAGGTACTCTTATGAGTTTTTTCAGGCATCGCCGTATCGGCACTATGTTTCTGGCCCTGTGTAGTCTAACTTTCCTCCCTGTGGATGCTCAGGTGGTCAACCAGATCACGAAGCCCGTTGATGTTTCGGTGCGGCACGCATTTACCAACACCGTTCCCCCACAGACTCATGCGGCCTCCGACATCGGTAGAGTGTCGCCGGATCTGCCCATGCAGGACATGGTCATGTTGTTGCAAGGCAGCGCTACCCAGTCGACTGCACTGGCCCAATTTATCGCCGACGCTCACGATCCGAAATCACCCAATTACCAGAAATGGCTAACGCCAGCCGAGTTTGGAGCCCGCTTCGGCGCCTCGGATCAGGACGTCCAGACGGTGAGTACATGGCTCACCGCTAACGGCTTTAGCGTAACCGCTGTTGCACGCGGCAAGAACTGGATTCGCTTCTCCGGCAAAGCCGGACAGGCCGAGCAGGCGTTTGGAACAGAGGTGCATCAGTTCTCCATCGCCGGCAAGACCTATCACTCGAATAACACCGAGCTCTCGATTCCCGATGCACTTTCGCCAGCAGTGGCGGGATTGGTCAGCCTCAATGATTTTGTGAAGCCTTCCTTCCACACGGCACCGGCTAAGGTAGCAATCGGCCAGAATGGAAAGTTGCAGCGCGCTGCGAGCAGCACACCGGCAGGCGTGAACACGGCAGGCCTCGACTCCTCTCTACTGGTGCAGCCGAACTTCACCTCACAGGGAGCACCGGAGGAGATCTATCTCGCCCCGGGCGACCTTTCGCGAATTTACAATACGCTGCCGCTGGTAAGCAGGGGCACGGATGGCACAGGCGTCTCGATCGCCATTGTTGGACGTTCCGACATCAGCCTTTCGGACGTTGAGACCTTCCGTACGATCTTCGGCCTCCCCTTCAATGACCCAACTTTTATCAATGCGAACGCTGATCCAGGAGTCGTTCCCGGCGACGATGAGGAGGCTATCCTCGACGTCGAGTGGTCAGGAGCCATGGCTCCGAAGGCAAAGATCAACTACGTGATCGGAGGGAGTACCAACACCACCGATGGCGTCGACATCTCGGCTTCCTACATCGTCGACAACTTAACGGCGCCCATCATGTCCGTCAGCTTCGGTGAGTGCGAAGCCATGATCAGCCCTACGGAATCGGCGTTCTACAACACACTGTGGCAGCAGGCTGCGGCAGAAGGAATCACAGTCTTTGTCTCCTCAGGCGACGCGGGATCGAGCCTGTGCGACATTCCGAACGAATACATCGCCACGTCCTACGGACTGGGCGTAAACGGTTTGGCTTCCACGCCCTACAACGTTGCCGTAGGCGGCACAGAGTTTGCCGACTCTAACGTCAACACCTTCTGGAACACCACTCTGAATCGCGATCTCTCTTCTGCCAAGGGCTATGTGCCGGAGGCGGTGTGGAACGAAAGCTGCAATCCTAATCTGCCGGTGAGTGCAGATAACTGCTACTACAGTCCAACCGATGAAGGTACTTACGCCGCTGGTGGGGGCGCCAGCAACTGCTCGTTGCATCCTGCCGGCGCGACGCAGAACATATTCACGGGACTCTACGCCTGCTCGGGTGGATACACGAAACCTAGCTGGCAGACAGGCACTGGAGTTCCTGCGGATAACGCGCGCGATCTACCCGATGTGTCGCTCGCTGCCGCGGCAGAACACGATGGCTTCCTGCTCTGCTACAACGGCTCGTGTCAGTACACGACCAACCCCAACGGCTCCATCACACTGAACCAGGCGACGATCATTGGCGGCACCTCAGCGGCATCGCCCTCCATGGCCGGCATCATGGCGCTGGTCGAGCAGAAGAACGGCAGCTTCCAGGGACTGGCAAACTACAAGTTCTATCAACTGGCAGCCGCTCAGCCCTCTTCTTTGAACTGCAATTCAAGCGACGCCACGGAGCCGACGCAGACCAATGCCTGTGTCTTCCATGACGTCACCTCCGGTTCGAACGCACTGAGCTGCCTATTGAGGAACGGAGGTGACTGCTCCGTGCACGTGGCAGGCAACACATCCTATGGAGTGCTCGACGGCAACAGCGCTACTGCCGGATATGATCTGGCCAGCGGCCTCGGATCGGTGAATGCGGCTAACCTCGTCAGCGCGTGGCGCACCGTTACAACGGCGGCCTCAAAGACAAGCCTGAGTGTTTCAGCCAAGACCTTCGCGCATGGTACAGCCGTCAACGTGTCGTCTGCCGTAACGCCCGCAAACGGAACCGGCACACCTACCGGCACCGTCATCCTCAAGGCCAGCAACAGCACCACCGGCCCGGTTGTGACAGGAACACTTACCTCAGGCGCCTTCACGGCTTCCGTAGGGAGCTTGCCAGGTGGCACCTACGCCCTCACGTCCAACTACAGCGGCGACGGAAGCTACAGCAGCAGCGTTTCATCGCCCGTCTTGCTGAGGGTAACTCCCGAAGCCAGCATCTCTACGGCGACGTCTCTTGCGCCGAGCAAGTTCTTTATTCTCGGAAGGCAGCCGATCGTACCCTCCACCTCCGTCTCGCTGGGCACCACCTTCTTCCTGCAGGTCGCCATCGCAGGGGCCAGCGGCCAGGGCGTACCCACCGGCACGGTGGCATTGTCCAACGGCACCAAAACCTTCGGCACCTATCCGGTAAGCAACACTGGGCAGATCTACGTTACCTGTGGCCCCAGCACAGAGTGCGACTACCCGATCGGAACCTATACCTTCACCGCGAAATACTCTGGTGACAGCAGCTTCAAACCTTCGACGATTGCATTTCAACCCTTCACCATCACGAAAGGCGACATCTACTATTCTGTCGGTGTCAGCAACCAGGAACCATCGGCAGGTTCAACCGTAATCGCCAGTGTGTACTTTGGCTACGATCCTGCAGTGGTTCCTACCGGCAAGGTGACACTCAACCGCCAGGACACAGGGGCAGTCCTGGCCACAGGCACCATTGGCGCCAACGGCGTAGCAACGATTCCCTTCGCTGCTCCCTCCGGTACATACTGGCTAACGGCAAGCTGGCCCGGTGACGCGAACTATACCAGCAGCGGTCTTTCGGAGTATCCGCAGATCATCGCAAGCGGCGCAGGCACCACAGCAAGTGCGACGACGCTGGCCACAGCAGTCACGACGGCAAAGCTGGGCCAGAAGAGCTCGTTCACCATCACGGTGAAGCCTGCAAAGACGACTTCAGGCGCGCCGGTTCCAACGGGAACGGTCACGCTGTACACCACAACTGGACAGGCAGCAGCCTCCATCAACCTTACGGGTGGAACGGTTACTACCTTCTATGAGTGGGACCTGGCTGGCCCGCAGAGCCTCTATGCCACATACTCCGGTGATGGCACGTATGCCGGCAGCAGCAGCCCGATTACCAACGTCACCGTCAGAAAGGCCACTCCTACCGTGGACCTGACATCGCTCGCAAGTTGTGTCGTCGAGGGTGCGGAGAGCAGCGTAACTGGATCGCTGGTAAGCGCGTTGTCGACAACCGGCGTCGTTGCGCCCAGCGGAAGCATTCAGTTCTATGACTCCCGTGAAGGCGCACCCGCCAAGGCCATTGGCAATCCTCAGGCATTGAACACCGGCAACGCCAACGCCATTCTGGCAACACTCGCTCCGGTACTGCCTGAAGGAGTAAACAGGATCACCGCCGTCTATTCAGGTGACGCCAATTGGGACACCGCTACTTCCAATCGAGTCACCATTACAGTGACATCGCGGTGGGATGCTGCCATTGGGTGTCACCTGGACCCCTGGCACAACGGCAACGGAGGTCATGAATAGGCTGCAACCCTGCAGTAACACACAACATATCCCTGAAAGGCCGCCGGCTCCCCCCGGCGGCCTCTTTTTTTGCCCCCTTTGGGATTCCTCGCAATCTTAAGTAGCATTAGGAGTCAGAGGAGAAATACGTGAGCCAATCTCATTCCGATGCGCTGGTCTTCTTCGGTGCCACCGGCGATCTCGCCTACAAAAAGATCTTTCCCGCGCTGCAGTCCATGGTCAAACATGGCACGCTCGCCGTTCCAATCATCGGTGTAGCCAAGGCTGGATGGAACCTGGACCAGTTCAAGGCACGAGCAAAGGATAGCCTCGAGCAGCACGGCGGCCTTGACGCAGAGGCATGGGAGAAGCTGAGTTCCCTGCTGCATTATGTCGACGGCGACTATTCGGATCTCTCCACCTTCGAAGCCGTTCGGAAGGAGCTTGGCACAGCGGAACGCCCCGCTCATTACCTGGCGATTCCTCCGTTTCTGTTTGAAACAGTCGTAGAGCAACTCGTGAAATCGGGCTCTGCGAAGGGCGCGCGCATGATCGTGGAGAAGCCTTTTGGCCATGACCTGGCTTCGGCGCAGGAGCTCGATCGAATTCTGCTGTCAGCTTTCCCCGAGTCTTCGATCTTTCGCATCGACCACTATCTGGCCAAAGGCCCAGTTCATAATATGGTGTCGTTCCGTTTCTCGAACTCCTTCCTGGAGCCGCTCTGGAATCGCAACTACATTGAGAGCGTGCAGATCACCATGGCGGAGGACTTCGGCATTCAGGGCCGTGGCGCCTTCTATGACCAGACGGGGACTATCCGCGATGTGATCCAGAACCATATCTTCCAGGTGATGTGCAATCTCGCCATGGAATCCCCGGCGCGTGATGACAGTGAGTCGATGCGTGATGAGAAAGTCAAGGTATTGAAGGCCATTCCTCCGATAGAGCCCGACGACCTGGTCCGTGGGCAGTTTCATGGCTATCTCGACGAAAAGGGCGTTGCTCCTAACTCACAGGTAGAGACCTTCGCAGCCCTCCGCTTGCATATCAAATCGTGGCGATGGGAGGGAGTTCCGTTCTACATCCGTGCCGGAAAGAATCTGCCCCTGACCTGTATGGAAGTAGTGGCTCGACTGCGCAGACCACCTACGACAAACACCACTGAGGACGACGTGCCGCAGAACTACATACGGTTTCGCATCAGCCCTGAGATGACTGTTGCCATGGCGGTCTCTGTTACCTCTCCGAGCGGAGAAGGAAAACGAGAAGCAGTAGAACTGGTAGCTACTCGTCATCCTCGTTCCAACGAGATGGAAGCTTATGAGCGCGTGCTGACCGATGCCATGGCCGGCGATGCAACTCTATTCGCTCGACTGGACTACGTAGAAGAAGCATGGCGTATTGTCGACCCTGTTCTAAAGACGAAAACGCCGGTTTATAGCTATGAACCCCATACGTGGGGACCTAAGGAAGTCGAGCAAAAGGTTGTCCCTCCTGGCGGGTGGGATATTCCATGTGCCCAGGAGGAAGAAGACTTCCGGGTGGTAGGCCAGCCTGTATAGGTGGATTGGGCAAAGGGCTTTAACCCTGAGTCCCTTGCGGGTATAGGCAAGGAGCCCAGGGCTAAAGCCCTTTCTGGTTAGGCCTTATTTCCGCGGCCTAAAGGCCGCTGCTACTCCGAAAAACAACAGCAACGACAAAGACTCTTAAAGCAAGAGCGCGCTCTTGTATACCTTCATATTCAGGTCATTGCCTCTGCTTACCAGAAGTACGTCGCTTCTACCTTTGGCGGTGAGGAGCGGCCATCGATGATCTCAGTGCTCAGAACGAACTCCATGTTCTGGCCGTCCCAGTTTTTGGGGGCCTGCGCTTTGATCAAGTCCATATTCGCCGGTTGGGTCAGGAACTCTCCGGCGGCTACGGTTCCTCCGCGAGCGATGCCTGCCGCAATGACGGCTGGTTTGCCCGTATTCGCATCGGCGAACCGGGCGACGATGGCGTAGTCGCGATAGTTGTTCGTGGCTTCCTGAAGATTGCGGTCGATCTCCCAGTGGGCTCGCGTAGGGGATTGTGTGTCTTCGATCCAGAAGTGGGTCATCGCGGCATCGTCGCCAAAACGGAAGCGCAGTCCGCGCGTCACACGCAGCGTCCAGGCGTTGTCGAATGCGCCGAGAAAGATAGCCGGGCCACGGCGCAGGTCGGTCAGTGTGGTGGTGTCCTCGCCCATCAGGATGTAGGGCTGATGCCGCATATCCAGCAGGCCCGACAGACTCACGAGCGGCTGCAGGTCATCGACGAGGACGGCACTCATCTTCTCCTGCAGCTGTCGCTGTTGTGTCGGATCGGCGGCGTTGCGAAGTGTGATCCCATCGAAGTGGCTTTGCGGGAAGCACACTACAACCGGGTCTCGCGATCCGAGCATCGGTGCCCAGAAGCGATCGAGTGTCGAAGGCCTCGAATGGATAAAGTACCAGCCTGTGGCGGAGAGCATTGCCAGGAGTGCGACTCCAGCGACGAGTAGCCAGCGAGTCGTCGATTGCGTCGTTGGGGTGGCGATAGGCTGATCGGTCTCTTTCAGGACGTCAGGCACTGTTGTCGACACAGGTTCTGTGGGCGGCCATTCGAAACGCGGGATGTAGGAACCGAGAGGCAGGGCGATGCGCAGTTCGAGCTCGTGGCCGGGCTCCTGGTAGTACTGCGCGATGCGTCTGCGGATCTCGGCGGCAGTGACGCGCACGATGGGGTCGGAGGTCGTATCGTAGCCCGCCTCGCGGCCAAAGACTTCGATACCCAGCGTCCGTTCTTTGAGTAGATCGCTGCGGCCTTCGAGCTCTTCCTGAACGATGAAGCGCAGAAACGAGGGGAAGCGCTTGCTTTGGGAGAAGTATGTATTGCGCAGCAGACGATCCAGTTGTTTCCGGATGCCGGCCTTCTCCTCCTCGGTATAGAGGATCGCTTCGCCTGTAGAGTATGCCGTCATGGGTTTGTTGGGGGTTGCAGTAGAAACGGAAAAATTATAGTCCGAATTCAAAAGGACTGTCATACATCGCCGAGACGAAAGCGTTCATAAGAAGAGACTTAGAGATTTCTTATCATGATAAGAATTTGTACCTTACCGCAAGGAGCCTTCACAGGTCCATCACTGCTCACTATAAACACCCCCGATCATACAGACCCTTCGTTGCATGAGAGGAATGGCATGACCCGTTCCCGGCGTGGAGGGTTGGTTTCTAGACTTCGGAGGCAATATGAAACGCATCTGGTGCGTACTCAGTCTTCTTCTCTTTGCGGCGATGCTCTGCAGCGCCGCCTATGCACAGGTAGGCGCTGCCGCACTGAGCGGAGTCGTAGAGGACCAGACTGGAGCTGTGATCCCTGCGGCCTCCGTCGTCCTGGAAAACGCCCTCAGCAAGGCACAGCGAGTTGGTCACAGCAACGGAGCCGGCACCTTCAGCTTCGCGGCTGTGCCCAGCGGTGACTATAAATTGACGGTCAAGGTGCAGGGGTTTCAACAGTATGTGCAGACCTCTATCCATCTGAACCCAGGCGACAATATCGCCCTGCCCGAGATCAAGCTGACGCTGGGTGAGGCGACCTCCAGCGTCACGGTCGACACCAATATCAGCGGCCTGCCGCTCGACAGTGGGCAGATGAGTTCGACCATCACGGCCCATGACCTGGAAAACCTTTCGATCGTGGGCCGCGATGCAACCGAGTTGGAGAAGATCCTGCCCGGGTTCGCTATCCGCAGCCTGGGCGGGGCCAGCGGCGCGACCAACGCAGCGCCCGACTTTACACAGGTCACCGTGGGTCAGGCGACCCCCTACGCCTCCAACGGAGCGCCTGTAGCCGGCATCACCCTGAAGCTCGACGGCGCGAACCTGACCGACGCCGGCAACTTCGGCGCAAACCTGCAGAACATCAACGACTCGTTCGTCAGCGAGGTACAGGTACAGACCTCGAACTTCGGTGTCGACCAGTCCAACGGTCCCGTAGTCGTCAACGCCGCCACTAAGTCGGGCACGGCCAGCTACCATGGTTCTCTCAATATCTTTGCGCGGCTCGCGGCACTAAACTCCAACGACTGGCTGGCGAACAACGGCGGAATTCCGCGGAACGACGACCGCTATTTATATCCCAACGGAACCGTCAGCGGGCCGGTACCCCACACCAGGAAGATTACGTTCTTCGCCGGCGCGGAGTATGACGCGCAGCGCAATGTGTATGCCTACGGCAGTTCGGGCAGCGCGATCATCCACGCGCTGCTTCCCACGCAAGCGATGCGCTCCGGCGACTTCAGTCCCAACGCTCTGGCGGCCTACTTCGGGCCGGAACTCACAAACGGCACCTACGGCACATTCAACACCTCGCCGACCGTGGGTGACAACGGCTCGACCCTGACCAATGGAAATATTGCCGCCTTTCTGAACCCAGGCGCGATGGCTCTGGTCAATGGCACGCTACCGCTGCCAACAAGGTCGGCAACCGGTACAGACGGATTCAACTACGACCAGCTCGATCTGGTGAACAACAACGTCAGCCAGTTTGTAGGCCGAGTGGACTACAACATCAGTCCGCGCAATATATTCTTTGCCCGCTACAGTTTTGAAAAAGGGAAACAGGGCCAGCCGCTGGTTCCCTACTATGCGCCCAGCAGCATTATGGGAGAAGTAAACACTCCGGGGTACGGAGTAGACAACGACACCTGGGGACACAGCGCCGCGGCCAACTACGTCACCATCTTTACGCCCACTCTAACCAACGAGGCCTATGCCACCATCATGTCCTTTCTGGAGTCATTCGACGCGCGGCAGATCGCAGCCCTGCAAAAAGGTGCGATCAGCTATCCCTACAACGGCGCATTCGACAATGGAGACACACAGTATCCACAGTTGGGCACGTATACGCCCTACGGCGGCCTGCCGCTCGGCCTATGGCCCGACTACTCCCTGAACCCGCTGGAGCTGAAGAAGCTACAGCCTAACGTTGGCGACAACCTCACCAAGGTGTGGGGCAAGCACACCGTCAAGGTGGGCATCTTTGCCCAGAAGACGATCAACAACCAGACGGCGACCAACCCGGCCACGAACGGCATTATTCAGAACTACTACTATGGGCCGGCCGGCGCTTCCTTTGCCGACTACAACGGAACGTATCCTGACGGGTCGCCCGCGTATGGCAACCAACACTTCAACAGCGGCAATGCGCTGGCGAACTTCTTTGAAGGGCAGATCCAGGATTGGCACCAGCAGAACTTCAACCCGTATACGAACCTGTACTTCTGGAACGTCGATTTTTATGGGCAGGACACCTGGCGCGCTGCCTCAAACCTGAGCCTTACCTTCGGCGTCCGCTTCAGCAAGCTCGGGGCGTGGCAGGATGCCCATGGAATCGGCGCTGCCATCTGGAACCCGTCACTCTATACCTCCACCTACAATGCCACGACCAACCCTTTGCCCGGTATTACGTGGCATGGAATTAATTCGTCCATTCCGAACTCCGGGTCGCCGACGCCACCGATTTTCTTTGAGCCACGCTTCGGCTTCGCCCTCGACCTCTTCAAAAACGGGAAGACAGTTGTCCGTGGCGGTGCAGGCATCTATCGCTTCCACGACTCGGTGACCGATGTGACCAGCGAGTTTGCCGAGGCTGAAAACGTGCGCTTCACCGACCTGCAAGGCTTCGGCGACAACACGCTGGAAGGAGTCAACACACTCCATCTGAATCCACATACCTACGGCAATACCGGGCTGGGCAGTACGGAGACTTACATTTCGCCGTCCACCATCTATGGCCTCGATCCCACCGACGACAAAGAGCCAGTAACCAACAACTACAACCTGAGTATTGCGCAACAGTTGCCCGGCAACTGGATTCTTCAGGCTTCCTACGTCGGGAACAACAGCAACTCGCTGATGGACAACGGCACCACACAGAATGTCGTGCTGGATAACGTGAATGCGATCCCGGTGGGAACACTGTTCACGGCTACTGCGGCAACGGCGATCAATACCGCCGCCGGCTACAACGCCTGCAACCCTACGGGCTGCACCCCGCAGCAGGCGGCTAGCCTCGACAATATCTACAATTACACTGGAGACAAGGCCGTCCAGAAGGCGCGGCCCTTCCCCAACTACAGCCAGATTCTTATGCCGCAGCACAACACCTATGCCAACTACAACGCTTTGCAGATTGAAGCGATCAAACGGGTTGGCCACCTGAGCTTCAATGCCAACTACACCTTCTCGAAGGCGCTCGGCATTCTGGGCTCTTCGGCGGATTTCAACTGGACCGCGGGCATCGATCCCTTCAACCTCGCGAACAACTATGGGCCGATGAACTTCGACCGCTCGCAGGTCCTGAATCTTAGCTATGCGTACCAGACCGGGAAGTATACCGACAAACGTTTATTGGGCGGCTTCATTAACTATTGGCTCATCTCGGGCATCACGAATATCATGACCGGCCCCAACATGCAGACGGGCATCAGCCCTTCCCCTGGGTACTACGTGACAGGCAATATCGGCTCGGGTGCAAACGCTTATAGCGTCACCTCACAGTCGATCCTCGGCACGCCAGACGTCAACCTGCAGCCTGTACTCAAGTGCGACCCGAGGTCCGGCCTGGGGCAGCACCAGTATCTCAATGGCGCGTGCTTCGGCCTGCCGGCGCTTGGAACGAATGGCCCGTACATCGAGCCCTACGCTCATGGTCCGGCGTTCTTCAACAGCGACCTCGCGCTGGAGAAGGGTTTCGGCCTGGGCGGAAGCCGTCATCTGCGGTTCCGTTATGCGGCGTTCAATTTCCTCAACCATCCTCTGACCAGCTTCGGCACAGGGTACCCGGCGGAGACGACGCTGCAGTTGAGCGACACTTCCGCGAACGCGACACCTCAGACAGCAATCTACAACCCTGCGACGGGCTTCGGCACGGCTTCTTATAAGTTGGGACGTAGACTGTCGGAGATATCGCTGAAGTATGACTTCTAAAGAACCGACAACAACCGGGTGCCCCATCCTTTGCTGCACGATGTGCGGATTGCCAAAAAGATTTGGCGGCAAAGGGTGGGGTGTAGACGCTAAGCGCACACCACAAATTTACGCAGTGCGCTCTGCGTCGGGGGTGTCGCCCGAAGGGCGATTGCTCCTGCCCATGTTCGCTGTGCCTCAGGCTTTGGCGCCCACATCGTCGTCTGGCTGCAGTCGCCTCTACAGGCGAAAAGCGGTCGCTGCCGCGATACCCCACCCTTTGCTACACGATCTCGTGCCACTCCACGAAATCGTGCAGCAAAGGATGGGGCACCCGGTTGTTGCTTGTCCCTCGAATTTGTGGTGAGGTGAGATTGGCCCATCACGATTCTGTACTAACACTTCAACGTATCACCGGAGATTAAGCATGTGCGCACGAAGAGTATCTGCGAAAGTTTTCCTTTGTGCCCTTCTAGGCCTCGGAATAGCCGGGTATGCACAGTCCCCTTCCAACGTGCTCTCGTTTGCACGCGTCACTGGAGTGACACCGCTTTCCAATGGTGTGGAACTCCACGATGGCGAACTCGTCATGCGCATCACTGCGCTGCGTGACGATGTGCTTCGGATCCGCGCTGGACGCAAGGGTGCGCTGCCCGAAGATGCTTCCTGGGCGGTATTGCCTGAGGCTCGTTCGGCCTCCGTCGCGGTAACGCAGGATACCGATGCTGCCGTCGCCGGTTTTCACACTGGTGCTTTGCGCGTCTCTGTAAGCAAGGCTACGGGGCTGCTTACGTTGAGCGATCTTTCCGGCAAGGTGCTGCAGCAGGATGCCGAGCCGATACAGTTTGAAGGCGACCGTCTGCATCTGGCGAAGACCATGCCTTCCGATGAGCACTACTTCGGGCTGGGCGACAAGACCGGCGCGTTCGACCGGCGAGGGCAGGCCTTCCGGCTGTGGAACACCGATGCCTATGCCTGGCAGGAGTCTACGGACCCGCTCTACAAGAGCATTCCGTTCTATCTGAGCTATCGCGCCGGAACCACGCTCGGCGTGCTGATCGATAACACCTGGCCGTCGTCCTTCGACTTCGGCAAGACACTCGCCGGTACCGTTCAATATCGCGCAGAGAGCGGGCCTGCGGATATCTATCTGCTCTATGGCCCTTCGGCAAAGCAGGTGCTCGCAAGCTATGCGTGGCTGACCGGACCGACACCGCTGCCGCCGCTCTGGGCGCTTGGATTTCAGCAGTCGCGCTTTAGCTATATGACGCAGGCGCGCGTTCTCGAAGTAGCTGGACGTCTGCGCAGCGATAGGATTCCCGCAGATGCGATCTATACCGACATCGACTACCAGGATAAGAATCGCCCCTTCAGCATCAACACCACTACCTACCCTGACATGCCGGGAATGGTAGCCGCGCTGCATGCCGAGCACTTCCATGTCGTCGCGATTACGGACCTGCACATCGCGAACGTGCACTATCCTCCATTCGACAGCGGCGTCGCGGGCGGCCACTTCGTCAAGAACCCGGATGGCACGCTCTATGTCGGTCCGGTCTGGCCGGGGCCCAGCGTGTTTCCTGACTTTACGCGGCAACAGACGCGTCTCTGGTGGGGCACGCTGTACAAAGACTTTGACCACATGGGCATCGACGGCTTCTGGAACGATATGAATGAGCCCTCGGTCTTCATAGCCCATCTCACAATACCGGACGATGTCGTGCACCACATCGACGAGCCCGGCTTTGTGACGCGCACAGCGACGCATCGCGAGGTGCATAACGTCTATGGCATGGAGAACTCGCGCGCTACCTACGATGGCCAACTGGCATTGCGGCCTGATGTGCGTCCGTTTGTACTCACACGCGCCTCCTATGCCGGTGGCCAGCGCTACGCTGCTACGTGGACGGGCGACAACTCCGCGACGTGGAACCATCTGCGGCTTACGACGTCGATGCTGAAGAACCTGGGTCTCAGCGGCTTCTCGCTGGCAGGCGCGGATGTTGGCGGTTATGCGGGTACGCCCACGACGGAGTTGCTGACCAAGTGGATTGAGGTTGGAGCGTTTCAGCCGATCGATCGCGATCACGCAGAGAAAGGTACCGGCGACCATGAGCCTTGGGTCGGAGGAGTTGAACAGGAAGATATTCGCCGCCACTTCATCGAAACGCGTTACAAGCTGCTTCCCTACCTCTATAGCGTGATGGAAGAGAATACGCGTACGGGGCTTCCGCTGTTGAGGCCGCTGTTTCTGGAGTTTCCCGATGCCGCGCCGGATCGTCATCCTCTGGATGTCGATCTCGATGCCTCGGGCGAGTTTCTGGTGGGGCCGGATATTCTCGTTGCCGCACCACCATTCTTCGACAAGACCGACGACTACGACGCGAAGCTTCCTTCTTCCGGATGGTATGACTTCTGGACTGGTGCACGCGTCGACAAAGCCGAAGGGAAAGTCGCGACCGGAGGATTACAGCCAGAGGCTGCAAAGGGTCCGGTGTTGTCCGTCGTGCATCTGCATCCTGAGCTGGCGAAGCTGCCCGTCTTTGTGCGCCCGGGAGCTATCCTGCCTCTTGCGCCTCTGATGCAGAGCACTGCCGAACGGCCGCAGGGTCCGCTAACGCTGCGTGTCTATCCTGGGCCCGAGTGTGCGGGGCAGCTTTATCAGGATGACGGGACCAGCTTCGCTTACAAGCACGGCGAGTTCCTGCGGATGAAGTTCGCGTGTGATGCCTCAGCGAAGGATGGCAGTCTTACCCTGCATATCGGGAAGCATGAGGGTAGCTATCCGGCGTGGTGGAAGGAGATTGTTGTGGAGGTCGAGGGTGTGAGTAAAGCACCGGCGAGTGTCACGGTCAATGGTCGTGCGGGCAAGGTCACATCCAGCGGGAATGCGATTGTCGTTACGGTGCCGGATGGTGGTGGTGGGGTTGAGGTTGTTCTGCAGGAGTGATGCATTGTTTTTCGTCGTCATCCTGAAGCGTAGCTGAAGGATCCCCGCATTTTGTGGCGGCTCGGACGCAAAGCGCACCGCAAATGTTGGTGGCGTCTGGCTTACATTCGGGGCAGCACCAATGCGGGGGTCCTTCGCCTACGGCTCAGGATGACGGCGAAAAACAAACAACGACGAAAAACAAGCAGCAGCATAAACAAGCAACAGCCAAAGCAAGGCGTCTTCTAGATCTTTGCGGATGGGATCGACATTTTGTTCTCTTCAAACACCGCATCGTGCGCGACGGAGCAGGCGATGGCGGCGCGGAAGCCGCAATGTACGTCGGCGAAGATCTCGTGTTCCCCACGAACAGCTTCGGTGAAAGAGCGCACCGCGGCGAGCGTTGGATCTTCTGATGTCGCCGTGACTACTTTTTCTCCCGGTCCGCGGTAGGGCATTTCGCCTGCCGTGGAGTAGGAGGCTCCGGTCACGACACCACGTTCGACGACTGTCTTGCCGACTGAGTCATCTGGCGAGTTGGAGAGTTTCTTCTTCTCGAAGTAGAAGGTCGCATCTTCAATCGTGATCTGCACACTGCCTTCGGTGCCGTAGATCCAGAGCTCGCAGCCCAGCTTTGCGTTATCGGTGATCGAGGAGAAGACAAGCCGCCGCCCCTGCGAGTAGCTGAAGACAGCCTGCACGTTGTCGCCGACCGTGCGCCCATCGTGGTAACGGCAGATGCTGTTGGTGCCGATGACGCTCTGAGGTTGCTCGCCGAAGACCCAGTTGGCCATATCGATGTGGTGTGAGCCGAGCTCCGTGCCCAGGCCGCCGGAGCTCTCGCGATACAGCCGCCAGTTGATGAGGTGCTCGAGCTTCCCTCCTGGGTCGGGCTGCGGCACTGTGCGGCGCCAGTCGCCGTTGCGATGCCAGTAGGCGTAGATGTGGGTTGGCGTTCCAATGTCTCCGGCATGAACACGGCGGATAGCTTCCTGCGCCCAGGACGCATAGCGGTACTCGTGGCCGATCTGGAAGAGCACCTTATGGCGCGTGACCTCGGCGAGAATGTTGTGATTGTCCTCCACCGTGAAACCCAGCGCCTTCTCGCCATAGATGGGCCGCCCCGTCTTCGCGGTTGCAATGACATGCTCGGCATGAAGCCCTACCGGCGAAGCGATGAGAATGGCGTCGAGATCGGTGCGGGCCAGAAGCTCATGATGATTTGCGGTTGCAGGCACCGTCTTGCCGGCGAGGCGATTCACCTGCTCGTAGCGGGGGGGATAGATATCGCAGATCGCTTCGACAGAGACGCCGGGCACGCGGAGAAACTGGCGGAGATCCTCCTGCCCACGACTGCCGGCTCCGATCACGCCGAGGCGAATCGGCTTGACCGCCGGCGTTGCGGCGCGGGCGATGGTCGTGGAGGCAAGAGCGGCGGCAGAGGCGGATTGCAGAAAGTCGCGACGGTTCATGGATACCCTTGAGTTCCTAGATTTCGTTCAGAGCGGGCAGCGTGTGGAGTCGATCGCTACGCCCCAGTGAAAGATCGTGCAGTGAGGATGGCCCGCATCGCCGGAGACAATGAGCGCGCGGGCTTCGGGAGCGTACTTCTTCAGAGTCTCTACGCTCTGCCCGGGTGTTTCTACAAAGATTACATTCGAGAGCGCATCGCTTGCTGTAGCGGAGGGATCGACGATGCTGACCTGCGTGCGGCCTTCGACGGGCCGCATGGTGCGCGGGTCCATGATGTGACAGTAGAGATGTCCAGCCACCGTGAAGTTCTTCTCGCTGCAATCGGCGCTGGAGAGAGAGGTATCGCGCAGCGTGATGACCGACAGGCTGTCATGCGAAGGCAGCGGACCGGGTACGACGATGCGCCATCCGTCGAGATTGGGCGGCGCTCCCAGGGCGTATAGGGTGCTGCTGCCGGCCGATAGCATAGCAGCAGCAACATGCTGGGCGCGCAGGATGCGGACAGCAGCATCGACCGCGAAACCTTTGCCGATGCCGCCGGGATCCAGTTCTACGCCCGGCGATGTAAAGCTCACGGTGCGTGCGGCGGAATCGAGTTGAACTTTTTCCCAACCGGTTGCCGCGCGCAGTTGTTGCAGTTCTCCCTCAGGGGGAATGTGGCCGCTGTGACGGTAGAAGCCCCAGGCCTTCATCAAGCGGCCGACGGTGATGTCGAAGGCGCCGTCGCTGGCGCGGCTCCAGTGCTCCGACTGCGTAAGGAAGTCGAGCATCTCGGGGTCTGTGGTTACAGGCGATGCGGCCGCGTTCTGGTTGATGCGTGAAAGTTCGCTGGAGTCGCGATAGTTGGAGAGCAGTTGCTCGATGCGATCGACTTCCTCAAAGACCTCTTCTGAGGTCTCCGCGGCTACAGTTGGATCCGCGCTGTAGAGGTACAGCGTGAACTCCGTGCCCATGGCCGGATGCGTGGTCGTATAGAGCGTGAGAGGAGGCGTGACGGCTTTCACCAGGGGCGTGGTGGCGAGAATTGCCATCGTCAGCGCGGTCGCGAGCTTGTGCTTTATCCCTTCCATTTTCCGGCCTTAGCAGGTAATGCCGGCCTTACCCAGACAATCCTTCAGACCCTTCATGCTGATGCGGGTGGAGGACTCCGAGATAGCGTCCTGGGTATCCCCTGGTCCACCGTGCCAGTGTGTCTCCAGGCTTACGGCGTGGTGATAGCCATCGCGTTTCAGAGCCTTGAACTGGCCGACCCAATCGATCAGGCCGATATCTACAGGCTGCCATTCGAAGGTCTTCTTCTCACCCGGCGTGCGTTTTACGTTCTTGCAGTGAACGTGGCCGATGCGGTGCTTCGGCAGTCTCTCGTAGTCGGAGGGATAGGGCACGTCGCCTGGAAATGTGCCGGAGTTGCCTGGGTCCCAGTTGAGCATGAAGTTCTTGTTGGGAATTGCGTTCAGCACTTCGAGAGCCTCGGGGCCGGAGCCGGTGTTGCAGGCCATCTCATTTTCCAGCAGAAGGACGAGCCCATGCTTCTCGCATTTAGTAGCGGCTTCCGCGAGCTTGCGATTGATCTCGGCGCGCCAGGGCTTCTGGTCTTCCAGCCGCCAGAAGTCGAAGCAGCGAATGCGATCGGTGCCGAACGTCTTCGAGAGATCGATCAGCTTCTCCAGCAACTCGTCCTGCGCCTTATAGGGGACGTCCGCGGCGTTGAAGGTATCATGATGCGGGCTTTCCCTGGATAGCGGCGCACCGGGCAGATCGGTCTTGAAGAGCGGGCTGGCTAGATCCGTCACCTTCAGGTTGTACTTCGCGAGAATCTTTAGGGCCTCCGCCACCTGATCCGCGCTCGCGTCGGCGAGGCTCTTGCCCCACAGCGTACGAATCTCAATCCAGCTCAAACCGAAGTCATGCGCGGCGACGTAGCAGGCGTGGTCGAAGTCGGGAGAGATCTCGTCGTTGATCACGGCCAGATGGAAGGGACACGTCTGTGACTGCTGCGCCAGTAGCCTGGTGGACGCAGCTGCTGCCGCCATACCTATAACAAACTCTCGCCGCGAAACCGACATACACTTCCCTCCAGGGCTTTAAAGAAATAACGATCCCAAGAATTCTGTCATAGAAGAGGGAGGCCTGTCTCCTGCAGCCGGCAGGGGAATCTATTTGTTTCCCAGTTGAAAACCGCTTGAATGTATAGCCGTTTCTGAAAAGACCTTTGCACCAGCTACGGTGACTCATGTAACGTTATCCCGCAAGAAACTTTGCAACTCTCACAGCGCAGCCGCAATTTGTGCCGCGGCATTGACGACAACGGAACGAACTTCCAAGGAGGAGACGTGATCTCTCGACGTGAATTTACCGGGACCCTGGCCGTAGGAGCAGCGGGCCTCGCTGCCACCACCTCAGCGAAGAGCTATGCTCAGATCCTGGGATCGAATGACCGCGTGAACTTTGCCGTCATCGGCCTGCATAGCCGCGCCTATGCTCACCTCTCTGCGCTCAAGGCGAATCAGAGCACCTCTCACGTTACGCATGTGTGCGACGTGGAGAGCAACATCCTCGCGAAGTTTGCGGGCGCCACGCAGAAGGAGCTGGGCTATGCGCCCGCGACTGAGAAGGACTTCCGCAAGGTGCTCGCCTCCAAAGACGTTGATGCGATCACCATCGCCGCACCCGACCACTGGCATGCGCCTATGGCCATCCTGGGCCTCGAAGCGGGCAAGCATGTGTACGTTGAGAAGCCGTGCAGCTATAACCCGCATGAGGGCGAGCTTCTGGTCACGGCGCAGAAGAAGTACGGCAAGCAGGCTCAGATGGGCAACCAGCAGCGCTCCTCGCCGCACACCATCAAGATCGTCGGCGAGATCCATGATGGGCTGATCGGCACGGCCTATATGGCTTCGGCGTGGTATGCGAACAACCGCAAGTCGATTGGGGTCGGCAAAGAAGTTCCCATTCCCGACACGCTGGACTGGGACCTCTGGCAGGGACCCGCGCCACGCAAGCCGTATCACGACAACTACCAGCCGTATAACTGGCACTGGTTCAAGCACTGGGGCACCGGCGAGACCCTGAACAACGGCACGCATGAGGTCGATGTCTGCCGCTGGGCTCTCGGAGCTGAGTTCCCCAACAGCGTGGAGGCCTCGGGTGGGCGTTACGCCTACAAGGACGACTGGCAGTACTACGACACGCTCGAGGTCAACTGGAAGTACGACGACAAGCTGATCACGTGGGAAGGCCGCTGCTGCAACCCGATGAAGCGGTACGACCGTGACCGTGGTGCGCTCATCATCGGGACGAAGGGTTCGGTCATCGTCGATCGTGACGGCTACGAGGTCTATGACGACGGCGGCAAGAAGACAGATGAGTTCAAGGTCAACCATGAGAAGACTTCGTCCTCCGACCTTACGGGCAAGGACTCCATGACAGACGCGCACTTCGGCAATCTGATCGCGGCCATCCAGAAGGGCGAGGCGCTGCACTCGCCGGTCTCGGCCGGCAATGTGGCGGTCACCATGCTGCAGTTGGCCAACTATGCGTGGGAGACCAACCGTGTTCTGAAGCTCGACCCGGCCAATGGTCACATCGTCGGCGACCCTGCTGCTGCGGCCATGACTCGGCGCGAGTACGAAAAAGGATGGGAGCCAAAGGTGTAAATTTGGCGTGCGGGCCTATGCTGTCCTACACTAGATAGGTTCGCTCCAAAGCGGGCGGTTAGCTCAGTTGGTTAGAGCGCCTGCCTTACAAGCAGGATGTCGGGGGTTCGAGTCCCTCACTGCCCACCATTTTTTAGAAAACACCATGAGTGCTTGTAGTGACGAGCAGCAACGTCACTGCCTACTATTTCTAGCAACACGAAGGCCACCGGAAGAATCTTCCGGTGGCCTTCGTGTTTCAGGTGAGTGCCCTGGTTTGCCGTTAACTGCGTGCCGGAAAGATACCGTACAGCGAGATGCAATAGTTTAAGGTGAGATACGGCATCATGTTGTTGTGAGGCAGGCTTCCGCCAGCGGTGCCTACGATGTTGGTATTCATGGTGGCTCCTGCGGTAGGCGCCGCTGCATAGGGCTCGGTTCCACGCTCCGTGACTCCCAGAACGGTCGCGGCAGAAGGCGTTTCGATTTTCCCTCCTACAGCAGAAGCCGCCAAATTATGAGCGTGGATCGGAATCTGATTGATGGTAAGGGTCACCGTCTCCGTACCGCCGGTTTCGCCCATGTTATAGTCGGAAAGCCCTGGACCTTGTCCCTGGCTGACGGGAATGGTGCCCTGCAGGTTGGGCAGCCCGAAGGTCGACTTGCCGTCACCTCCGTATTGCGTACCGAGGAGAGAAAACAAGGCCGTGTTCTGGGAGATAGGCAGCAACTGTCCCGCGCACAGGGCCCATCCTTGGGGAGCGAAGTTGAAGCCGAAGATTTCGATTTCACCGACAAATGATGAGGACATGCGAAGACTCCTTGGAGATTAGTTGCGCGAAGGAAAGATGCCGTTAAGGGCAATGCAGAAGTTGAGTACGAGATAAGGCGACTGGTTCGCATGTGGAGTACTTCCACCCGTGGAAGCGGTCCCATTGCCCAGAGAGACTAATGAAGTGGGAGTGGATGGAAAGTAGGGAGCCTTTGTTAAGGACGCGGGGAAGGTATTGACGGGTGTCACTGCAGTACCTGTGGCGGTCGAACACGTAGGAGGCGTATGCACATGGGCAGGCAACTCAGTCAGGAGGAGTGTGTGGTTGGCTTCGCCTGCTAGTTGGCCTATCACGTAGGGCGTCCCAGACGGGGCGGTGCCAAAAGATAACGCGCATCGTCCCTGGAGATTGGGCAACTGGAAGTTATTGATCCCATTGCCTCCGTAGAAAGTGCCGATAAGCGAGAACAGCGCGGCATACTGGCTGATAGGCAAGGTCTGGCCGTTGCACACAGCCCAGCCTCTGGGCGCAAAGTTGTAGGGGAACGGCTGAATCTGTCCTAGATAGGGTGTGCTCATAAGGTCCTCTAGTTCTGGGTCGGATAGACGCCATACAGGCTGATGATGTAGTTGACACAAAGAAATGGCTGGAGATTGTTGTGCGGCTGGCTCCCGCCCTGCTGACCTGTGACGGCGCCCATCGCGGATGTGCCGTTGGCGACGGGAGCATACTGGCCTGCGAGCGACCCCGCGAAGAACCCTCCAGCAGGCGAAGTTGAAGTGCCGGCGGCCCCCTGGGCCGCGATCGGATGCTTGTGGGCGGGTATCGTCGAAGTCGTCAGAGTCACGTTTTCAACACCCGAGAGTTGTCCTATGACGTACGTGCCTCCGCCTCCGCTGCCTTGATGGATCGGTGTCCGGCCGCGCAGATCGGGTAGCCCGAAGGTAGTTACCCCATCGCCGCCGTACGTAGTGCCGATGAGGTTGAACAGTACATCGTATTCTGCAATCGATAGAAGCGCTCCGTTACAAAAGAGCCAGCCCACAGGCTGGAAGTTGAAGCCTACGGCCCGTATTTCTCCGACATAAGATTGTGCCATCGTTTACTCCTCTATATAAGGCGTCGCCGATTCCGCGAGGACAACGCTTGTTCGTAGTTTTGTTCTTGCGGTTGTATCCCCACAAGAACAGATTCCTGGATGCTGGCCATCACAAAGACAGCGTTAGGAACAGGCCCAAAGATCAATGCGCGCTGACCGCGAGGCCAACCGGGGTTGTGAGACCGGATGGAGTGTAGTTAAAACCCACACCGGAGGTACTAAGAACGGTCACGCTGTTGTTGCTGCTATTGCTGACCCAGGCCCTGCCGGTGGTGTCGAAGGAGATGCCGGTGGGGGCGGAGAAGTATCCCGCGGTGTTGTACGGCGAACCGGTAACGACGCTGCCGGAAGAGGTGAGACGGCTCACCGAATTGCCTGTCGTGTTGGTGATCCACGGTCCGCCCGTGGTGTCGATCGCGATCGCCGAGGCGCCGGACAGGCTAGCTGCAAACGGCGAGCCGCTTACAGGTTCGCCGCTGTGCGAGAGTTCCGTCACCGCAGCGCCGCTGCCATTGGCGATCCAGATGTTGCCAGAGGCGTCCGCAGCTAATGCCGCTGGAGCGCTGATGCCACCGCCTGTAAAGTTCACGGCGATCGTAAAGTCGTTAGGCTGCGAGCCCAACCCGGACGGAAAAGCCGCTCCGATAGCGGGTGGTATTGCATAGAGCGCAGCTACGTTGGATCCAGGGTGCTGCGCGATGTCCATGGCTGCGGCCACCGTGTCCGTAGGAGCCGAGCCGGTGCCAGGGTTGACATCGGAGAAGAGCTTTCCGCAGTTGGTTGTCGGGGTGCCGGCCACACCGCCGTTGGTATTGATGCAGGCCGCCAGAATATTGGCGAGGGTGTAGATCTCCGACGAAGGAACTGTCGTTCCTGTTGGCAGAGAGGCCCCGGGAGCAGTACCAGTCGCGATGTTGACGAGCGTGTTCACGTCGGCAAAGGCGTTGGTCATGCCGGTGACGTTGGTCGCGGAAGAACCGACGTTGGCCAGGCCGGTCATAAAGGGTGAAAGAGCCCATACCGAAGCGACCGTGGTGACTTCATTCATCGTGACGAAGGATATGGAGGAGAGACCGATGCAAGGCCCCAGAGCCGCCATCAGGGCGAGGTTGGCGTTGTTGCCGGAACCTGCATCTCCCTGGGTTGCGGCGAGGTATACCAACTGAGCCCCCGAAGTGCAGGTATAGTCTCCAGCGATATTGAAGCTGCCGTCCGGTCCAGTTTTGATAACAGTCGAGATGAGCGGAGAAGCTGCCAAACCATAGCCCGTGACACCGGCTCCATAGAGCTGGATGGTGGCGCCGCTGATCGGTTGCTGGCCACCCATCACCTTGCCCTGCAAAGCGACGCCCGACATGGGAGTTGGGCCGGAAACTGTTCCCGCGCCCGTGCCGCAACCGGTGAGGACTCCACTGACCGCCAGGGTCAGGACCAGAGCAAGGACTGGGCTCTTCATCGTCTGTCGTGTTGTATGTAGGATTCGCATGGTATTCTCCTGCTTCTCGAGCTTAGGGCCGTGTTCCGAGCTTGTTGTTGGTGGTGCCGGTGACGGTGGGCGTCACAACCGGAGCGGCCCCGCCGATGATCTTGGTCACAGAGTTATTGCCGCTGTTGGGTATCCATACCGAACCTGAGTTGTCGATAATGATGCCTCTCGGTGTGCTGATACTTCCGCCCTGGTATCCGGTAGTTGGTGTCACCGCCGTGCCGGTTGCGCTGAGGACGCTGACGGAGTTGTTGCCGTTGGCGACCCAGACCTGGCCCAGGCCATCGACGGCCAGGGACGTCGGAGTATTGACGCCTGCTGCCGCGTTGCCGGATACCGTGACCGCCGTGCCGGTGCTCGTGAACTCCTTGACGACACTGGTTCCATTGGCGACTGCCCAGACATCGCCGGCGTTGTCGTAGGTCACTGCGCCGAGGGTGCCGATAGTGCCCGCCGTGCCTGCGGTCGTGACCAGCGTTCCGGCCTCGGAGAGGTGGGCGACCGTGCCGTTCGCGTTGATGACCCAGAGCGAGCCATCGACCGTAAGCATCGCGGAAGCCGATACACCCGTTCCACCGTTCGACGAGCTGGGTGCGCCGGTGTTATTGACATAGATTCCAGCCGCCGTGGCGATGATATCCAGGGAAAGAGTGCAGTTGGCGCCTGCCGCGACACTCGCTCCAATCAGGGTGATGAAATTACTCCCGGCCGCAGCGGTCACTGTACCGCCGCAGGTGTTGACCACCCCAGCCGGAGTAGAGATGACCAGTCCGGTTGGAAACACATCCACAACGCTGACCCCTGTGAGAGCGACTGTGGGGTTAGGATTCGTGAACTGGAAGGACAAGACCACGTTCTGGTTGAGAATCGTCGTGTTGGGAGTGTAGGCCTCAAGTAGCGTTGGCGGACCGACGACTATAGTCGAATCGGTTCCGGAGTTGGCAACAGCTCCGCCTCCGCTTACGGCAACACTATTGGTATACACACCGGCATCCGTGCTGCTAACGCTGACCGTGAGAGTGATCGCAGGCAGTGAGGAGCTGGTTGCGAGCGCGGTGCTGTTGGTGCAGGTTAGGGTTGCCAGAGTGCAACTCCATCCTGTGCCGCTGATAGCCGTCGCGGTAAAGCCGCTGGGCAGTGTATCCACCACCGTCACCGTACCCACGGTCGATGAGTTGCCACTGTTGGCTACAGATAGGGTGTAGGTATTGCCGGTCGAGCCCGCAATAAAATTGCCGGTGTGGGTGCTGGTGACCGCCAGGATCGGGGCGGTCACGGTAAAGGTCTTCGAAACACTGGTGCCATCCACTGTAACCTTCGCAGTACCAGAGGCGCTTGCTGTCGCAGTCGTCACGATCGCGGCGTTGGAGTTGAGCGCGGTCGCAGAAGAGTTCGTCGTGCTGGAGCCCTGCACAATGGTGAGGGTTGCAGGAACGTTCAAATAGGCTGCGTCCTGCGCCGTCGAATAGACGGTGGAATTCGAGTCCTGCCCCAGACTGCCGGTTGCAGTGATAGTCGTGCCGGCTGTGGGCGTGGTGCTGTTGAGCGACAGCGTCAGGGTGGTGTAGGGCGATACGGTCAGCGTTCCCGACGTAACGCCTGCAATATCGCAGCCTGTACCCGTAGCCGCGCCGTTGCAGCCCCACCAGTTATCCGTGGCATTCACGGTGGGACCGGGGGTGACGCCGCCGATATCCCCAACACCAAGGCCCGAATGTGTGCTGTTGGTGTTGCCGTGAATGCGCGAGTAGTGCATATTCAAGATATTGCCGGGAGCATCCGCACCTACCACGATCCCTCCGCCATCGGTCGTGGCACTGTTGTTGGTAAATGTTCCGGAGGTAATAGTGGCAGTCTGGCCATCGGGGTCCACAAACAGGCCGCCCCCCGAGTCGGAGGTATTGCCCGTAAACGACGAGGACGTGACGAGCAATCCCAAACCGCCCCAGACGCCGCCGCCCTCGTCTGTCGCCTGATTACCAGAGATCACGCTTCCGTTGATGATCGCCGACTGTACGCTGGAGCCAGGCAGGAGATAGAGCCCGCCGCCCTCACAAATGTTAAGCCCATCACCATCTGCAGGGTTCACGGACTGAAGGGCCTTGTTATTGGAGATGGTTGTAGCGTTCAGAATCACCGCGGGAAAATCAGATTCAACCTCGATAGCGCCGCCCGCTTCAGGCGTGGAGTTCCCGGTCACCGTGGAACTATCCAGTTCGATTGTGCCGTTGCCTCCCCCGCCTGTGTTGAATCCCACAATCGCCCCGCCCGGCCCCCACAAAATGGTGCTGTTCTGGAACGTGGAGTTGGTGATTGTGAGATAACCGCCGCCAAAGGAATCCCAATCCATGACGCCGCCAAAATTCTCATAGGCGCCGACGGGAGTTGCGAGGAAGTTGTTAACGTTCTTTCCGTTCTGTAGCGTGACGCCGGATATAAAGGTGTCGAAGATTGCCTGGCTAACCAGAAGGCCATTGTTGACGGAAAATATCCTGTCGTTCTGTTTGCCATCGATAATCGTGCTCCCGACCCCCGCGCCAACGATGTTCACCGGCCCGGTGATCTCGATGTGGAAGGTAAGATCGGGGTCGCCGGGATCAAGAGGGGAGGAGACATAGTTGTAGCTGGTGCTGTCAGTCAAAGGATAGGTACCGGCTGGCACGATTACCTTGTCGATCTTGCCGGCGCTGATATTCGTTGCCGAATCGTTATTAGACAGATCGATAGCATCGCGCAGCGAGCAGGTAGGCCCCGCCGTCGTGCAGCGGCCTGCTGTGGCGAGGTTATCGAAGGTATCGGCGGTAGCATTTACCGTATACGTCTTATTGACCGTAGGCACCGGTGGAGCGACGTTCGGTTCTGCCGTGCCATCGGCGATCACGACGCCCTGCCGAGCATCGGGACTCACTCGCACGGCAACAGCCGCCTTTACAGCGTTGCTCGTGGAGTCGAAGGTGACAGCGGGTGTCGTCTTCACGGTGGCGCTGGACGTATCGATGGCATGGCGCACGGTAACGTATTGCGAGCCGGAGAGTACGAGAAGGTCGTCGCCGCCACTGCCGCTCAAGCGGGCGCGCAGCATGAGCGGCGACGTGCCGCCGGAGCCCACGCTGTTCACAGTCTCCACCTCTGCCCAGCCAAGCCCGGAGGGGCTGGGTGGTGTGAACCCTTTGGAATGGCTGTGCCGAGACGTAACAATCTCAGCCTGCGTAAGAGCGCGGCTGTTGACACCGGGACGCGCCAGAACATGCAGCGTCGCAGCAGAGTCGAGCACGGCCAACTGCACATAGGGACGGCGGTCGTATACGAACGATCCGGCACTGATCGCAGCAGCGTTGCTCACCGGCAGGGTCTCGAACGTTGCCGTACCCGCTGCGATCGAAGGGCCATCGGCCAACAGCAGTTGGCCACCAGCGATGACAACGAGGTCCGGGGTCATATGGCCATTGACCGCTACCGCTTCAACGGCACTGGCAGACGCCGGCAAGGCCAACGAGGCATGCACGGTTCCGTCCTTGGCCATTACCTGCAAGGAGCAACCTGCCGCACCGCCGCATACGCCGGCGACGATAAAGCTGGGTCCATCGGCTGTACGCAAGGTATTCAGGGCGGTAATGGTTCCCTGCACCGGCAGAGCCTGCGGCTGAGAGAACCCGCCATTACCGTCGCCGAAGAGAACGTAGGCAGAGTTGCCGCCACGGGCCGCGACTACGACATCGACCGTACCATTGCCATCGATGTCGGCGGCCTTCAGGAAGTCGGGCTGTACGGGCAGTTCGGTGACCTCTGCGTCCTGGGCAAAGGGGCTCACCAGTTCGCCGCGCTGCATAGCTGCCCAGTCGGAGGACGATGGAGCGATTGCCGCCGACGATCCGCGCTGGAGTGTGAACGCGCCTCCGCCAGAGGTTGAATAGCCCGTGATGAGGTCCGGGTTTCCGTCGCCGTCAACGTACGCCACCGCCAAGGAGATGCCGCTGCGCGATGCCGCGAGCTTTGCAAGCAGGGCTTTGCTCCCGCCGCTCAGGGTCTGCGGCAGCGTGCGCTGAGCGCTGCTGTGCGCCGAGCTGTATTGCACCTGCTGTGCGCCGGCGGCGCTTATCGAGAAGGAAAATAACCCTGAGATCGCAAGACTGAGAGACACAAAACGGGGCATCGAGACGGAGAACATGGGCACTCCAGACACAACAAAAAGTCGGGTCAAACACGACCACGGGCCCGGATGGAAGAAGAGACGCCGATTCATCCCCCGATCAAAGGGACAGCCAGAGTTCCCAGAAGGGCAGAACTATGGCAACACTTCTTCCACAAAACTTTGTCAACCTAGATTCGAAAGCAACTTTACTCTGGGATATTGATTTCAGCAAGCAATAAAGCGGGGATTAATGAGAATTTATATGCCTTGTTCTTTTTTAAGGAGTAACTACGGCGATTGCGAGTAGGATTGAAAAACTTTCCAAGCTGTTCGTTTTTAGAGGTGTCCGATGTCTAGCCGTCGTCATTTCCTTGCAGCTACTGCTGCGACTATTACCCTTGCTGCGCTGCCTAAATCGCTATTCGCCGAACGTCTGGGCGGGGATGTCTTCACCAATGCCAGTCTCGGCGCCTATGCCCAGGGACTTCTGACACAAGCCACTTTTGAAAAACACATAGGTTCCGTCTTTACCGCATTTCTGGAGGACGATGCAGTGGGATATCTGACTCTGCAGAAGGTTGTTGCACAGCCGGCAGGCACAAGTGCGTTGTCGAACGCGTCCAGCCAACTCCGGCTGCCTGGCACCTCCGCGACGGTGCAGCAGCAGGTAACCAGCTTCCATCTCACCTTCGGCACGAAAGCCGTCTTCACCCAGGACACCTATCTACTCGATCACGGCATCCTCGGGCGGTTCGCCGCGTTCCTCGTTCCCGGAGATTCCGTGAAAGGTAATGGGAGTTGCGGTGCGACGTTTAGCTATCTTGAAAGCGCCGTGGCTCCGACGACGAAGCTTCCGGTCTCGTTGCATATGAGCGTTGGCACGTTTAATTAGCTGGGCCGGGTTTATGGCGTGTCGTCAAACGGCTATCGAAGTTAAAGACAGAGCCGTGCAAATAAGTTCCTGTGACAAGCTCCGGAAGAGCCCGGCGTCAAAGGCCGTTACGAAACTCACCAGTGCTTCAGTCCCATAGGCTTGTCAATCAGTCCCGACAAGCCTATGGGACTGATTGCTCGCCCAGAAAGTATCGAGATGATGATTGACCGCTACCACGGCCCTCTGAATCTCTTCCGGCGGCGCAAAAGAGCCCAGAAAACTGTTGCGCGCAAGGGCGGCAAGGTCCTCAGGCGATAGATTCAGAGCCTTCGAACACGCAAGCAGGTTCTCATTGACGTAACCCCCGAAGTACGGTGGATCGTCAGAGTGGACGCTCACTCGCAGCCCGCGATCCAACATCTTCTTAAGCGGATGAACCTCGAGCGACGGAAATCCCTTCAGACGGAGGTTGGAGAGCGGGCAAACCGTGAGGGGCATCTGGTTCGCGGCAAGTCGATCCATCAACTCTTCATCGCCGTGCGCAGTAACCCCGTGGTCAATCCTATCGATGGGCAGCATATCCAGAGCCTCCCGAATATATGCCGGTGGGCCTTCTTCACCCGCATGAACCGTGGTCTTATATCCCAACGCTTTGGCCTTGAGATAGAACGGCCTGAATCGACCCGGTGGATAACCGACCTCGGGACCACCCATGCCGATACCGGCGACCTGCTCCGCCCATGGCGCAATAGCGTCGAGCACCTGCAGCGCGTCCTCAACGGACCTGTGGCGATGCACACTGACGACATAACCGGCGCTGATGCCTGTAGTGGAGTGAGCATCCTTGATAGCGCCAAGTATGCCGCCCATGATCGCCTCGAGCGGGATGCCCCGCTCCGTGAAGCTCTGCGGGCCGAGAAAGATCTCCGCACGCCAGACGCCTTGCTCACTTGCTTTCGTCAAGTAGGCGGCGGTCACATCATAGAAATCCTGCTCGGTTACGAAGACCCGGCAGCCCTCGAAGTAAAGCGCAAGAAAGTCTTCCAGATTGGCAAATTCGTAGGCAGCGCGGAGCGCCTCGATAGATGGCCACCGCAACGAGATTCCGTTACGCTCCGCCAAAGAGAACAGCATCTCAGGTTCGAGGGAACCTTCGAGATGCATGTGTAGTTCTGCCTTCGGCAACCTTTGAATGAACTGTTCAATGTTCATCTCCACCTCCATCGATTCATTCCTACAAGGATATAGCCGTCTGATGTGCGAGAGCCCCTCGCGCAGCAACGCATTGACGGCACTAGAGGAGGTCCTTACACACGAGGCGTCATTCGATTGAAGATGGCTTCGTACTTCATACCGCCGGCATCGCACGCAATCGGAACCAGAAAGATGCTCATGTCTTCGCCGTCCAGCGGCGTAAGATCGGCGCAGGCAGTGGGCAGAGCTGGACTCACAGGCCCACGAAAGTAGATGACAAAGCTGTCCCCCACATCGACTGCCGGACCTCCTATTGGCGCCTGCATGGCCTTCACATCGTCCACGGCTAGATCGACCGCAACGCCCTCCAGACCGCGCGCCTTCACGGTGCGGCCAATCCATGTGCGGAAGTAGGCCCCGGTATATCCCTGTTCGACGTTCTCCGCCATCTCCGTTACAAGATGTGACTCGAGGTTTGCCACCTCGTCGATCGCTCCCGGCTCGCGGAGCTCCATCGTCACATAGATCCCGTCCCCGCCGGTGCGGACAAACCCCTGCCGAGCATAGAGCCGTTCAGCCGGGTTGCCGAAACGCACAGAAAGACGCAGCGGCAGCCCTGCCTGTAGGGCCCGAACGCGGAGGCCCTGGAGGAGCTGAGTTCCACGGCCCTGTCCTCGATAGGCCGCCAGGAACGCTATATCCACCAAATGAATTCCGTTCGCGCTTTCGTCGACCAACATGCGACCGATCCGCGTCTTCCCGCTCCAGAGAATCCGGTCTACAGCCTGCGGGAACTGCGCCGCATACCCGCTCTGCTGCGCACGAAACTGCATCCCCAGCAGCTGCTCAAGCGCCAGCTGCGGAAGCCCCAGGGGAGCGAACTCCACGGAGCGGATCTCGTTGAATAGTTCAGAGAGAAACCCCTGGTCCTCAGGTGTCGCCAGCTTCAAGACAGTATCCATAACCTTATGAATGTAACCCGACTTTCAAGGAGTAGCCTCTGTATTTTGCAGGGGTTGGGTCTCCAGCGATGAAGGAATCGACCCATCTTGCGGCTACAGAGTTCATCGTCAAACATCTGTAACCTGCTGATACTAGATATTTATTTAACACAGACAACAACCACCGCACTCCATCCGACATCGTACAAGTATGAAAAAATTTGCGCTCGGCCTACTGCTTCTGCTTTTCCTTGCACCGTTGGCAGTTCCAGCGGGTGCTCAAGTGGTGATTGCTGTTGGACATCGGCATCACCGTCATTACCGGCATCATTATCATCATCATTACGATCGCCGCTAGAAGCTTCGGGAAGATAACAGGGCCATCAAGGGAAACGCATGGGAATCCCCATGCGTTTCCTGATGAATAAAAGAAGGAATTTCGATCGCTACGCTCTGCGGGCTTCGCTCATGCTCTTCGCGTGAGAGCCTGAATCGCGTCACGTATGGTTCGCGCCACCTTGTTTAGCTCTTCCGCTGTCGTGCCTTCGCTCAAAGTAAATCTCACCGCAGTCTGAGCCACCTCGGGGGCCAGCCCCATCGCCAGAAGCACGTGCGAGGGACGATCCGCGCCCGCTGCACAGGCCGATCCGCTGGAACAGATGATCTCGTGCTGTTCAAGATAGAGCAACACAGCCTCACCACTCGTTCCTGGAAAGCAGAAAGATGCGCTGCCCGGCAGACGCTGTATGGGATCACCGGTAAGGATCGCAGTCGGAACGGCGGTGAGCACGGCAGCGATGAAATCATCGCGAAGCTGGCTGAGACGCTGCGCGCTCTCAGGGCGCGAGGCTTCCGCCAGCTGAAGTGCCTTGGCCAGTGCCACTGCTCCGGCGACGCTCTCGGTTCCCGATCGGCGGCCGCGCTCCTGTCCTCCGCCATGCAGTACCGGCTCAATCGTCAAACGGCCCCGCAGATACAACAGACCGGTTCCCTTGGGCGCCCCGAACTTGTGACCGGAGAGACTAAGGGCATCCACACCGAGCTTGCCAATATTCAGGTCGAGAGCTCCGGCCGCCTGCACCGCATCCGTATGCAGAGGAACCCCCGCGGCATGAGCTATCTCCGCTAGTTCGCGGATCGGCTGAATGGCGCCCACTTCATTGTTGGCCAGCATGATGGAACATAGTGTGGTGTCAGGACGAATCGCCGCAGTCGCTTGATCCAGGGAGATAAGTCCGTGGCGATCGACGGGAAGATAGGTGATCTCAAAGCCGTGATGACGATGCAGGTAGTCACACGATTCGAGCACGGCTTCATGCTCGATGGCGGAGGTTACGATGTGACGGCCACGTGGAGCAGCCAGCGCGATGCCTTTGATCGCAAGGTTGTCGGCCTCTGTGCCACCGGAGGTAAAGATGATCTCACTGGCGCGGCAACCGAGTATCTGAGCAATGGTGGCGCGTGCCTCTTTTAGCGCCTGGGCCGCGGCTTCGCCAAGTGAGTGATGGCTGGAGGGGTTACCAAACTCCGCGGTCATGTAGGGCCACATCGCCTCAAGCACTTCACGGCGGACCGCCGTTGTCGCTGCTGAGTCGAGGTAGATCACGAGGGTGTGCTCCTGTTCGTTCGAGGATAACGGGGCAGCCGTACGTTTAGGCGGATGCCTCAATCTCGATATCCAGGCCGAGATCCAACGCTCGCACACTATGCGTGAGCGCGCCTACCGAGATAATGTCGACGCCCGTGCGGGCGATTTCGCCTACTGTGGTGAGATTGACGTTGCCACTGGCTTCCACCAGCGCACGGCCGGCGACGAGGGCGACTCCCTGCCGCAGTTCCTCGAGCGAGAAGTTGTCGAGCATGATCGTGTCGACACCAGCGGCGAGCACAGGCTCGATCTGATCGATGCGGTCTACTTCCACCTCAAAGTGGACCGTGTGCGGAAGCTTGGCACGTGCTTCGCGCAGGGCCGCAGTGACACCGAGCTTGCTGCTCGCTGTAAGCACTGCAAGATGGTTGTCCTTCACCATGACAGCGTCGGAGAGCGAGAAGCGGTGATTCGACCCTCCGCCGCAACGCACGGCGTAGCGCTCCAGCGCGCGGAGGCCCGGCGTGGTCTTGCGGGTGTCGACGATGCGGGCACGCGTTCCTGCGATCTCCGCTACATACTTTGCAGTCAGCGTGGCAATGCCGGACATCCGCTGGATAAAGTTCAGCGCGATGCGTTCCGCCTGCAGCACAGAGCGAGCCGAGCCGGTGACGGTGGCGAGGGTCTCGCCTGCGCTGAAGGATGCGCCGTCTTCGACAGGAAAGATCGTCGAGGTCTTCGCGTCGGTCGTCGACATCACTGTCGCGAAGACTTTGGCTCCACAGAAGATACCCGGCTCGCGCGCGACCAGATGGGCCGTGGCCGTTGCGGTCTCCGGGATAAAGTTCTGCGACGTGAGGTCGCCCCATGGGGCATCTTCGGCCAAGGCCATCTTTACGACCTGATCGATAAGACTCTGGGGAATCATCGCGCGCTTCCCTCTCTGCGAAAGTACTGGTGGTGGTGAAAGTTCGGCGAGGTTTCAGGGAAGTCGTTGCGCCAGTGAGCGCCGCGCGACTCCTGCCGCATACTCGCCGCCGCAACCATGACACGGGACAGATCGAGCAGGTTCGCGGTCTCATAGTCGCTCGCCGTCGTACCGTTAGGTTTCCAGAGACACAGTTGCTTCGCAGCACGCAGAAGCACGCTCTCTTCGCGATAGATGCCTACGGCCTCCCACATCAGTGTCTGCAACGCCTTGCGGTCTACCGGTGTCGCTGAGCCGACTTCCTGTTGCAGCGGAAGCACTGTGGCTTCATCGGTGAAGACGGGCCATGCCTTGCCACTGAAATCGTCATTCGACAGAAGGCTGGCGCAGCGCCATGCGAAGACGAGGCTTTCGAGCAGTGAGTTCGAGGCTAGACGATTAGCGCCGTGGACTCCGGTGCAGGCGACTTCGCCAACAGCAAACAAGCCCGGCAGCGAGGTGCGTCCCCATTCGTCGGTGCGTACGCCGCCCATCCAGTAGTGCGCTGCGGGCGTGACGGGAACAGGCTGACTCGCCCAGTCGAAGCCGTAAGTGCGGCAGGCTGCGTCGATGGTTGGAAAGCGCTCTTTGAGAAAGTCAGCACCTAACGCAGAGGCGTCCAGAAAGACAGGAGCTCCGTTCTGTGCTGCCATCTGCTCCGCGATACTGCGTGCGACGACATCGCGCGGTGCGAGCTCTGCACCGGGATGCACTGCCTTCATGAAACGATGGCCCTCGGCATCGAGCAGCACAGCGCCGTCGCCACGCAGCGCCTCGGAGATGAGAAAGTTGCCCGGCACGGCCAGCGTCGTCGGATGAAACTGATAGAATTCCAGGTCTGCAAGCTCAGCTCCGGCACGAAGCGCGATAGCGATTCCATCGCCGGTGGCGACGGCTGGGTTGGTCGTATGCAGATAGAGTTGACCTGCTCCGCCGCTGGCCAGGATCACGGCATCGGCACTCAGGGAACGAGGATTGCCGGTCGCATCCAGGATCTCTACGCCAACGACTCGGCCATCGTGCAGGATGAGGTCTTTGACAAAGGTGTGTTCCAGGATCGTGATGTTTCCAGTTGCGCGGATCGTGTGAACCAGCGCCGACTCGATGGCAAAGCCCGTAGCGTCTCCGCCTGCGTGCAACACGCGTGGACGCGAGTGGGCTGCTTCGAGTCCGCGCGCAAGCTCTCCATTGTGCTGGTCGAACGCAACGCCGAGACGGATCAGATCGCGAACACGCGCTGGGCCTTCGGAGCAAAGCACCTCGACCACAGATTTGGAACTGAGACCCGCACCAGCGCGTAGTGTATCGGCGACGTGCTCGGCGACGCTGTCGTCCTCAAAGAGAGCCGCAGCGATACCACCTTGCGCGTAGCGCGTGTTGCTCTCGCTCAGCTCCGCCTTGGTGATCAGAGTGACTGCATATTTGCGGCTTGTTTCGATGGCTGCAATCAGACCCGCGATACCACTTCCTACAACAATGACTTCGCTCACTGGACGATTCTCGCAACAGGTGCTGGGGAAACATCGAGCATGCGCTGCAACGCCACACGCGCCGGCACGGTGATTGCAGCAGGCACCGCGATGCGGTTGAGCACTTCACCGCGCTCGAAGGACTCCAGTACCCAGGCCAGATACGCAGGATGAATGCGATACATCGTGGAGCAGGGACAGATCACCGGATCGAGACAGAAGATGGTGTGCTGCGGATATTGATTAGCCAGCCGCTGCACCAGGTTGATCTCAGTGCCAATGGCGAAGGTTGTGCCTGCGGGTGCGGCAGCAACGGCCTTCGCTATGTAGTCCGTGGAACCGGACTCATCCGCCGCATCGACTACCTCCATGGAGCACTCGGGATGAACGATCACTCGAACCCCGGGATGCTGAACACGAGCAGCTTCGATCTGTTCCACCGAGAACCGCTTGTGGACAGAACAGAACCCGTGCCACAGAATGACCTGCGCCGAGGCGAGGGCGTCCGGAGTGTTGCCTCCAAGCTGCTTGCGAGGGTCCCACATCGGCATCTGCTCCAGGGAAATGCCCATCGCCTTCGCCGTATTGCGGCCGAGGTGCTGGTCGGGAAAGAACAGCACGCGCTGGCCCCGCTCAAACGCCCACTTCAGTACAGCAGCGGCGTTCGACGAGGTGCACACGATGCCGCCACGCTCTCCGCAGAAGGCCTTCAACGCCGCGGACGAGTTCATGTAGGTAACGGGAATAACCGGCACACGGCCGCTGGCATCGGGAGCGGTGCCGTAGATCTCTTCCAGCTGCTCCCAGCATTCGCTGACGGAATCGATGTCGGCCATATCGGCCATCGAACATCCTGCGGCGAGGTTGGGGAGAATCACGGATTGCTTGGGGCCGGAGAGCATGTCGGCGGTCTCCGCCATGAAGTGCACACCGCAGAAGATGATGGCCTCAGCCGCGGGGCGCGATGTGGCAGCGCGCGCAAGCTGGAAGGAGTCGCCAACGAAGTCCGCGTACTGGACGACTTCATCGCGCTGATAGAAGTGGCCGAGGATCACGACGCGATCCCCCAGCGAGTGCTTCGCCGCGCGAATGCGCAGGTCGAGTTCCGCATCGCTGGCCATGCGGTATTCCTTGGGGATCTGTCCCTGGCGGGGAGTGGCGGCAGGAATAAAATCTTCCATCGAGGCTCCCGGGCCGTACTCAGGAGTCTGGGTGTCAAAGAGCCACGGTGGACTCGCAAGCTTGGAACTGCAGGTCGTTGCGGCGGATGACTCCCCGCGATCTTCCTGGATCTGTATCAACTCGATGGTGCTGTTTACCGATGACAATGAAAACTCCTTCGTGCAACGCACCGAGGCCGGGTATTGGGTCAGACGCTCAGTGCTTCTTCTCTCTCTATGGAAGCAGCCGAGCCTCGTTGAGGAACCAAACCTCGCAGACGAAGCATCTCATCCAAAATCCGTTCCGCGAGTTGTCTCTTGGATGATTCAGGAAGGTCGATCGATTGCACCCTGGTTAATAGTGTCGCAGCATTTCGGTCAGAATCGAAACCCAGCCCCTCTTGTGTTATGTCATTGACAACAATCGCGTCCGCGCCTTTACGGAGCAGCTTCTCGCGGCCCCGCTCCAGATCCAGCCCCATCTCGGCGGCAAACGCGATAACCAGCGTTCCCGGGCGGCGGGCGTCCACGACTCGACGCACGATATCTTCGGTGGGCTCCAGTTCGAGCGTGAGCGGACCATTGCGCTCCAGCTTGCTCGGGGCGGCGTGCTTCATTCGAAAGTCGGCTACAGCGGCGGCCTTGATCACAGCGGTAGCACGCGGCAGATGGTTCAGAACTGCGTCCTGCATCTCCGCAGCGGTCGTTACTCGTACGACCTCGCAACCTTCCGGAACAGGAAGAGCCGTCGGAGCGGTCACGAGGATGACTCGCGCACCGCGGTGCTGCGCGGCGGCGGCGAGCGCGTAGCCCATCTTGCCGCTGGAACGGTTGCCGAGAAAGCGAACAGGATCGATCGGCTCGCGGGTGCCGCCTGCGGTAATCAGGATGGTCTCCGCAGCAAGATCGCGGGAGATCTGCAGCTCACTGAGTACAGATTCCACAATCGCGTCGATCTCAGGGAACCTGCCACTGCCTGTCATGCCGCAAGCGAGGTATCCGCTCTCCGGCTCGACGATATGATGTCCGCGCTGCCGCAGTGTAAGCAGATTCGCTTGCGTGGCAGGATGGTTCCACATGTTCACGTTCATCGCCGGAGCAAAGATAACGGGCGCTGTGTTCGCGAGGTAGGTTGCGGAAAGAAAGTCATCGGCGATGCCATGAGCCAACTTCGCCATCGTGTTGGCTGTTGCCGGGGCGATGAGCAGCAGGTCAGCCCACTGGGCCTGGGTGATGTGCTCGATTAAGAGTTCGTCATCTACCGTCTCTACCTGCGAGTCCCACAAGCTGGTGAAGACCTTGTGCGAGGTTAGCGAAGCGAAGGTCAGCGGCCGGATAAACTCCTCGGCTGCCTTCGTCATCACGACGCGCACCTGCATGCTCTGCCGTTGCAGAGCTCGCACGAGTTCGGCGGACTTGTAAGCTGCAATACCGCCGCAAACACCGAGCAGAATGTTAGGCATGGGACAACTCCCTTGCAGGTGCCTGCGAAAGATCAGGGTTTGCACGTTGCGCCACCGGCTCAATCACAACGTTGTCGATCAGGCGCGTCTTGCCGAACCAGGCAGCGATTGCAATCAGGGCTCCGTTATCGATGTTCTCGATGGGCTCCAGCGTGCCGGGATCGACGACGGCCACATAGTCGATCTGCAGCAGTGGATCAGCAGCGAGCGCTTCCGGCAGCGCATCGCGTAACACCTGCGCGCCACGAACCTCTGTCTTCACCAGATGCTGCGCGGCTTCCAGCGTGCGAGAAAGAATGAGAGCGCGACGGCGCTCGTCGGCAGAGAGATAGCGATTGCGCGAACTCATCGCGAGGCCGTCTTCTTCGCGAACGGTCGGGCAGGCAACGAGGTTCACGGGAAAGTTTAAGTCACGCACCATCGCCCGCAGCACCGCAACCTGCGCTGCATCCTTCTGGCCGAAGTACGCGCGGTCGGGGCCGACGATGTTGAACAGCTTGGCGACTACCGTAGCCACTCCACGAAAGTGGCCCGGCCGTGAAGCTCCGTCGAGCCGATTCCCTATGCCCTCTACCTCAACAAAAGTAGTTGCACCGGAGGGATACATATCGTCTGGCGCGGGGGCGAAAAGAATCTCTACGCCGGCGGACTCCAGCTTGCGGCAGTCCTCTTCAAACTCGCGGGGATAGACCGCGAAGTCCTCTCCCGCAGCAAACTGACGAGGATTGACGAAGATCGAAGCGACTACGACATCACACTCCGCTCGAGCCAACGCAATTAACGAGAGGTGCCCGGCATGCAGGGCACCCATGGTAGGAACAAAACCCAGGCCCCGCTCCGGAACAGTATTCTTCTTCAGCTCCCGGCACGCTTGCTGCATCTCGCTACTGGTGCGACAGATTCTCATCACCTATGCCTTACACAGATGCTTCTCTTCGGCATCCGATTCAATCCGTTCCGCCTGAACTTCGCGCGGGAGGTGGTAGCTCTCAGCGTCGCTCGGGAAGTAACGTCCAGCGACATCGTCCCGATACTGCTCGATGGCACGCGAGAAGAATGCGGCGCCATCGGCGTACTGTCGCGAAAACTTCGCAGCTGGCGAGAACGTCAGGTTGAACAGGTCGTGGAAGACCAGAATCTGCCCATCGCAGTCAGGGCCCGCGCCGATGCCGATCGTCGGCACAGCACTCCTGGCGGTAATCACGGCAGCAAGCTCGCGCGGAATTCCTTCCAGCACAATGGCAATCGCTCCCGCGGCTTCGAGCGCCACGGCATCCGCACAGAGGATATCCATGGCCTCGGTGGATCGTCCCTGAACGCGATAGCCTCCCATGCGATGCACCGATTGCGGCGTCAGGCCAATATGGCCGATGACTGGAATTTCGGCATCCCTCAGGCGTGCGACGAGGTCGGCGTGCTTGTGGCCGCCTTCGATCTTTACCGCCTGCGCGCCGGACTCCTTCATGAAACGAGTGGCGTTCCTGATCCCGTCCTCGATAGAAGCCTGGTACGAGCCATAGGGCATGTCCGCCACTAGAAGCGCATGCCGCACACCGCGCGAGACAGCTCGAGTGTGATGCAGCATCTCTTCCATCGTGACAGGCAATGTGTTCTCGTAGCCGAGAACGGCCATTCCGACAGAATCGCCGACCAATACGAGGTCGATACCCGCCTCATCGACAAGGCGTGCTGTGGGAAAGTCATACGCGGTCAACGCCGTAATGGGCTGGCCTGCACGTTTTTTCTGTAGGAGGACATCCGCCGTAACTCTTGGCAGGGACGTCGGTGCTCCGCGGTCGCGAAGTTGGGTGAGACTCATAACTCTTCTTCTCCAGTGCCACTCCGCCTAAGCTACTGGCAGATGCCGCCCGAATCTGACTACTAGTATACCGTGTTACAACCGGAAGAGCATGGATGTTGCCGTTGCTACAGAAATTCCTTCATGACCACCCGCCTCATCATCAACGCAGACGACTTCGGACTCACGCGCGGAATCAATCGCGCCATTCTCGAACTGCATCAGGCAGGGGCACTTACGTCCGCCACGCTGATGGCCAATGGCCCAGCCTTCGACGATGCCATCGCCATCGCTCGCGCCCATCCCACGCTGGGCGTTGGCTGCCATGTTGTGCTCACCGACGGCGTTCCGCTTTCGCCGCCGCAGAGTATTCCCACGCTCCTCGGCCCCGACGGCAAAAGCTTTCGGCCTACGCTCTCCAGCTTCCTCAGCGCCGTCCTGCGCGGCAAGATCAACGAAGACGAGATCGCACGCGAGGCCCTGGCGCAGATTCAGCGCATTCAGCAGGCAGGCATTCCGCTCACGCACCTCGACACCCACAAGCACACGCATATCTTCCCCAGTGTCGCCCGCCCGCTTCTTTCCATCGCAGAGAAGACCGGGATCGGCGCTATCCGCAGTCCCTTTGAAGAACCCTGGAGTCTCGCGCTCGGCCACAGCAGCTTAATGCGCGGCCTGCAGATCAGGCTGATCCAACCTCTTCGCAAACGATTCAAAGCCCTGCCGCAGATTCGCGAGGGACGCATCCTTACGACAGACGGCACCATCGGCATCTCGGCGACGGGGCATCTGGATGCCGCAGCCCTGCGTGACCTGCTCACAACCATGCCGGAGGGCGTCTGGGAGCTTGTCTGTCATCCGGGCTACAACGACAGCGACCTCGACGCCATCACCACTCGGCTTCGCGCCACACGCGAGATCGAATACGCGGCTCTGCTCTCCGCCTTCGATTCCCTGCATCCTTCACGACCTGAGCTCATCCACTATGGGGAGATCACCTCCGAGAGAGCTGAGTAGATGCAAACAAAAAGCCTTGACGCAAAGGTCGCGAAGGAAGCCAAGTTTCGCCACGGCAGCCGTGGCGAAACTTGGCTCTTTATCTTGGCGAACTTTGCGTCAAGGCTTTTCTCCCGTACGAGCACAGAGACTTAACCAGCTAACGGTACGTACAGTTCTAGGATGTCTGCGGAGAAACGCGAGCGAGCTATGAAGATCGGTATCACCTGTTATCCCACCTACGGCGGTTCTGGCGTGGTCGCCACTGAGTTGGGCATCGAGCTCGCCACGCGGGGGCATGAGGTCCACTTCATCACCTATTCGCAGCCCTTCCGGCTCACCGGCCGCGAGGCCAACATCTACTATCACGAGGTCCCGGTCTCGAACTATCCGCTGTTCGAATACCCTCCCTACGATCTCGCTCTGGCTACGCGCATGGCCGAAGTCGCGGAGTTTCACTCGCTCGACCTGCTGCATGTTCACTATGCGATTCCGCATAGCGTCAGTGCCCTGCTGGCTCGCCAGATGCTCGCCGCGCGTGGTCGCCATCTGCCCTTTATCACCACGCTCCACGGCACTGACATTACGCTGGTTGGACTCGACCGCTCGTACTTGCCTATTACGCGTTTCGGGATCGAAGAGTCTGACGGCGTCACCGCCATCTCCAGCTATCTGCGCGACCGCACCTATGAGGCCTTCGAGATCAAGCGCGACATCGAAGTCATACGCAACTTCGTCAACTGCGACTTCTACACGCGCGACCCGGAGCTCGTGGCCAAACAGCGCCCTCGCTTCGCCGCCGCAAACGAACGCATCCTCGTTCATCTCTCCAACTTCCGCCCCGTCAAACGCGTGCTTGATGTTGTGGAAGTCTTCGCCCGCATTGCGCCGCAGATCCCTTCGCGGCTGCTGCTCATCGGAGACGGCCCCGAGCGCTCTGCCGCCGAGTTTCTCGCCCTGCGCCACGGCATCGCCGACCGCGTTGAATTTCTCGGCAAGCAGGAGAACGTCAACGAGCTCCTCGGCCTCTCCGACCTCATGCTGATGCCGAGCGAGATGGAGTCCTTCGGCCTCGCCGCACTGGAGGCGATGGCCTGCCGCGTTCCTGCTATCGCTACCCGCGTAGGCGGTGTCCCCGAACTCATCGACGACGGTGAGAACGGCTTGCTCTACGAGGTCGGCGACATCGATGGCATGGCCGCCGGTGCACTCTCGCTCCTCACCGACCCTGCGCGTCTCGAAGCCATGTCCTCGGCTGCCCGGCGGACAGCGCAGGATAAGTTCTGCGCCACCCGCATCATTCCTCATTACGAGGAGTACTACGAGAGTGTGATTGCTGCCGGACCGCGCAAGTAGGGCGTTGTAAGTGCCGCCGCAAATCCGGGTGCCCCATCTTCGGCGCGCTTTTTGCGCCTAAGGTGGGCATCGGGCGAACGCCCGACCGCTCCAGCCTATGACTATTTCACCCATGATGTTCGTACCATTACACTGGGGCTACTGCCACTTAAGCCTGAGGAAGAAGAAAAATGGGCAGGAGCGGTTCGCTTCGCGAATGCCCACCTTAGCCGCGCAAAGAACGCGCGCCGAAGATGGGGCACCCGGATTTGTGGTGATACGCACAACACTTTCCGTGTTAACCCGCCGGATGCCTCGCAGCACGATAGTTACGAATAGCCCCTGTCCGAAGTCCTATCCTAAGCACAAGCGCTTTTGCGCCTGATCCGAGGACCGGCCCATGAAGCTCACGATTCCAAGTCTTACTACCGCTGCCTCCCTTCTGCTTGCCGCGCCGCTGTTCGCGCAGACAGCAGGTGTTTCGCACCCAGAAGACCTCAGCGACCCCATTACCGCTACGACTCCGGCTCCGGCCCAGCACTACCAAAAGCCCTCTCCGGCCATCCCTGTTGATAATTCAGCGTCATCCGCTCCTGTATTGCACGAGCGCGACGCCGCAGTGTCTGGACCTTCGGCGTCCGATGGGTATCAAGAGCCCCCCATCCAGACCGCACAGATCGTTCGCCGTGATCCATCGTTGACTGTTACGGACGATGTCAACAGCGGTGTCGTGATCGACGTTCCCAGCTCCGGCAATGAGCTGCCTCAAGGGACCCTGTTGCGGGCACGTCTCGATAGCGAGATTTCGACGCAGGCGACCCAGCGCGGCGCGGCCTTCCACGCGGAGCTCACACAGAACATCGAGCACCATGGCCGAGTCATCATCCCGGCCGGCTCCATTCTCAGTGGCCGCGTCACTAGCCTCCACGAAGGCCGCCGAATCAATGGCTCGGCTTACATTCATCTTCAACCGGAGTTCGTTACTCTGCCGGATGGTGTCACCTACCGGATGGATGCCCAGGTCGTCGACCTCGCCCACGTTCGCAACTCGCATGTGTCCGGAGAAGGCACCATTGTAGGCAACGACCACAGCAAGGGCACGATGACGACCCTCGGCCTCACCACAGGCGCTGCCGCGGTTACGGGTGCGGTGGTAGGTGGTGGCGTAGGCGCGGTGGTTGGCGCAGGCATCGGCGCTGGCGTGGGCACGGTCGTGTGGTTGAGGCAGGAGAACCAGGAGACGCTGCATGCAGGCACCGAGATTATCTTCAGCCTCAACCAGCCTATGCCGCTCGAACCTTCCTCTCGCTGATCTCTGACTGGCGCTAAAAACAAACGGCCCTCGCGAGCGAGGGCCGTTTTAGTTGCTTTTGTTTTTCTGGTTTGTCATTCCCGTAGGGAATGACAAACCAGAAAGGCAAGAGAAAAGACAACAACTGCAAACTTCAAACTTGCAGCCGCGCCCTAATGCATCACCTGCGCCAACAGGCGTTTCCAATTCTTCTGGTTTCGCCGGTAGCTCTTCTTCAGGTCGTCGAGCGCGCGCTGAAAATCTCCGTGCTCGCTCATACCGCGCCATGCCGGGTTCTTGCTGAACCACGGATAGTTTTCATTGCCCAGATAGATCGCGCGGCGTAGCCAGTGCAAAGCTTCTGACTCGTCGCCTTCCACCGCAAAATACGTCGCCAACCTGTAGGCCATCTCACTGTCGGCCTCAGCCGCAGCCAGTGTCTCTTCCAGGATGAACTCCGCGGCCTTGTGCCGGTCGCCGAGCTGCACGTAGCACATCGCAATCGTCGGGAACACGATGCGCATCGTCGCGTCGTCGCGAATGACACCCTCGAGCGTGTCGACCGCACGCGACAGTTGGCCCTCGCGCATCTGCTGGTATCCCTGCGAGATGCGCAGCAGCGGCTGTCGCGGTTCGAGCGTAAGCCCCTTCTCAATCTCGTCCGCAGCCAGCTCCAGCTGGTTCTGATACTGATAGACCCTGGCGCGATGGTTGTAGATCATCGCCGCATTCGACGGATTCAACCGCAGCGATGTATTGAACTGATCGAGCGCCTCTTCATACATGCCGTCGATGCGCAGCGTAAGGCCCGCTACCAGGTGCACGTTCCAATCGTTGCTCGCCTGCTGCAGCAGATGTTCGATGCCATGGCGCGCACTCTCTTTTTCACCGCGCGACAGCAGCATGTACACGCGATAGAGGTTCGCTTCCACCGACCCCGGATCGAGCTCCAGCGCGCGATCGAAGGCGCGCCGCGCCTCCAGCACATGCATCTGGCCGCCCAGGCCGTGCCGCGCATACTGCAGGTGCGTAATGCCAAGGCCTGACCACCCCGGCGCATAAGCCGCATCCTGCAAAACAACGCTGGCAAAGAGTTCGCGTGCGTAATCAAGCTCCTCGCGATTCCCGGTCCGCGACATAAACGAGGACAGCAGCGCGCGCGCCTGCAGGTAATCCTCAGAAACGTTGTCTCCCAGCGAGTCCCGGCGCTGCGGTTCTCCCATGCCACCCTGCAGGGCGCCAAAACCATGCAGTTCGCCAAAGACCTCGTCGCAGATCTCGGTCTGCACCGAGATCAGATCGAAGCTCTGCACGCTGATCGCGCCGCCAGTCCGCACGCTCTGGCCTTCGACATCCAGCAGCTGCCAGTTCAGGTCGAAGCCGCTCTCCGAACGCAGGAAGCTGCCCGCCAGAACGTAGTTCACCATCAGCTTGCGCCCGATGCTGAGCGGATCGAGCTGTTGCGTCGGAACATTCATCAACGCGCTCGAAGGCCGCACGACCAGCGATGGAACCTTCGCCAGCCGCGCCGCCAACGCATCCGCCAGCGCATAGCCGTAGAACGGTGTTGCAGCCGTCGTTCCAAGGTTCACAAACGGCAGCACCACAATGTTGGTTCCCTTGCTGGCCGTGGTGGAGACGCTATCGCGAAAACGCTCGGCCAGCATGGAGAGGATGCCTGTCGTCCGCTTCTCTTCCTCGGGCGTCTCCATGTCCAGGCGTTGTTGCGCTGGCATGTTGATCGCGCCTTCGCCGGGCATGACGACTGAATCGAGCTGCAGCGTCTTGACGATCGTCTTCAGGCTCTCCCGGACTTCGGCGGCCGAAGCATAGCGCTCTGAAGGCTGCTTGGCGAGACAGCGGAGAATCACGCTCTCCAGCTCTATCGACATGTCCGGAATAATCTCGCGCAGCGGCGGCGGCTCTGCGAACTGGATCGCACGAATGCTCTGCAGCTCCTGCGCGTCGGGCCGGTGGAACGGGTGCCGCCCACTGACCATCTCGTAGAGAATCAGCCCCAGGGCGAAGATGTCGCTCTGGATGCTGCTCTGCCCAGTCACGAACTGCTCTGGCGCCATGTAGGCGATGGTTCCACCGCGCGCTGTGTAAGTTTGCCCAGCCAGGGCAGGTGTCTGCAGCTGCGCCGGGCCAGCGGGATCGAAGTCCAAATTCTCACGCTTCAATTGCCGGGCCAAGCCGAAGTCGAGGATTTTAATCAGCCCGCCATCGGTCAGCATGACGTTCGCAGGCTTCAGGTCGCGATGGAAGATGCCGAGATTGTGCGCCGCGGCCAGACCGTCGGAGATCTGCATGCCGCTCGAAAGCACGAGCTGCGCGTTCGCCGGGCCCTCCTCGATGACCTTATCCAGCGACTTGCCCGGAATGTACTGCATCACGATGTAGGCTTCGTCGTCCGACTCGCCGACCTCATAGATGGCGCAGACGTTGGGATGGTCGATGGCCGAGGCCAGCCGCGCCTCGCGCAACTGGGTAGCGCGCACCTGTTCAGGGGTCTGCGAACCGCGCTTCAGCAGCTTGAGCACCACCGGACGCTGCAGCAGGGTGTCGTTGGCCAGAAACACAACGCCACTGCCGCCCGCGCCGATCTTGCGTATGAACTCATATTGCCTGATAACGCGGCGCTTCATAGCTGTATTATCAAGCATTTTGGAAAACAATTCGTGTGGAAGAGTGGCTGGGCGTACAAACGCACTGCTCTGACAAGGGCTTTCGGACCCCCGTGCACTGCCATCGTTCCACTGCGGGGTGTCGTAAAACCTTGACGCAACGGTTCGCAACGATGCGCGACGGTATTCGTACCAGGGAGGCATCTTTCCATAAGCACTGCTGCCGTCGCGTGCCGTTGCGAACCGCCGCGCTCGTTGCGTCAAGGCTTTTACGGCTCCTCGCAGTATCGGGGACGAATTGCAACTGCTTAATGACAGACACGTGACAACTTCGGTGGCAGGAGTTGCTAGGCTTGCCAAAGATCGAGCACTTCTTCGTGCTGGGTCCGATTTCATAAACAGGCAGGTGTACTTTGGAGAGGCGCCCCTCCCCATTCCTCTCCCCTCGGCAACTTCATCTTTCACCTATACCGAAGACAGAGACAGCCTTTATTCTAAAATTCGCATCCACTAACTAAATAGATCCAGATTTTTGCTGGTAGCCCGAGGTGCAGATATCAAGGCATCGGTTACACCACCAGGACCTGGATGAGGAATGCATGCCCGCAACCATCTTGCTCATTGACGATAACGCTGTACAGGCTGCCACCCGGCAGACGATTCTCAAGCGAGCAGGTTATTTTGTGATCGCGGTCCTCAACCCTGAACGTGCTCTAGAGCAGTTCCGCAGCGACGAATTTCCAGCCCCCATCGACCTGATCCTTACCGACCACGTCATGCCTTGCATGAACGGCTCCGAGTTCGTCCGTAAGCTGCGCGAGTTCCAGCCCCGCATCCCCATCCTCGTCATCAGCGGCATGATCGAGGCCGAGGAGGAGTACGAGGGCCTCGACATCCACTTCCGGCTCAAGCCTCTGCTGCCCGATCATCTCCTCGCCAGCGTCCATCGGCTCGTCACCCACGCCGAATAATTCAGTTTCACAGTTGCTGCGTCCTGCCCCTCTCCTTATCGCCTGTAAAACCGAATAGCGCACGTCTCTTCGCCAATCTCCGCCTCCATCCCCGGAAGTTTGAGAGAATGAAAGCGAAAGCGAAGGACGCCTACAATGCCCCATCCCATGCCGTCGTTCGGCAGCTTCTCACTGCTTCTGGCCCTGGTGCTAGGCGCTTACACCTTCCTGTCTGGAACCTTCGCGCTTTGGGCGATCTCCACAGGCCGGCAACTCGCCATCTCCGCCGAGCATCTGCGCGAGAGTTCGCGCCGTGCCGGTCTCATGAGCTTCGTCGCGGTGTCCTGTGCGGCCTTCGCGCTCATCTGGGCGGCTTTTACCAACGACTACTCGGTCGACTACATCCTGCACCACACCAACCGTGCGCTGGCTCCTGCCTACAAATTCTCCGCGCTCTGGTCCGGTCAGGAAGGCTCCTTGCTGCTCTGGGCGTGGCTACTAGCCGCCTACGGCTTTGTGCTGCGCCTGCGCCATAAAGTCGACATCACGCTGAGCGCCTACGCCTCAACCATCCTCTCCGCCATCCAGGTCTTCTTCCTTCTGATCCTGGTCTTCGCCGCGCCGCCGTTCGCCGGCGTACCCGGAGGCGTCGTCCCCGCCGATGGTTTCGGCCTCAATCCTCTCCTGCAGTATCCCGAGATGGTCATCCATCCGCCGATGCTCTATCTCGGCTACGTTGGCTTCTCGGTCCCCTTCGCCTTCGCACTCGGCGCTCTGATGATGCGCTACCCCGGCGAGAAGTGGATCCACATCACCCGCCGCTGGACGATGGTCACCTGGCTCTTCCTCACCTGCGGCATCTGCCTCGGCATGCACTGGGCCTACGCCGTGCTCGGCTGGGGCGGCTACTGGGCCTGGGATCCGGTCGAGAACGCCAGCTTCCTGCCATGGCTCACAGGCACCGCCTTTCTGCACTCCGTGATGATGCAGGAAAAACGCGGCATGATGAAGGGCTGGAACGTTTGGCTCATCTTCACGACATTTCTGCTCACCATTCTCGGCACGGATCTTACGCGCTCCGGCCTCGTCAGCTCCGTACACGCCTTCGCGCAGAGCTCCATCGGCTCCTGGTTCACGACCTTCATGGTGATCGTCTTCGTCGTGTGCCTGTTCACCTTCCTGTATCAGCGCGACCACCTCAAGGCCGAAAACAGGCTGGAATCGCTGGTCTCGCGCGAGTCGAGCTTCCTGTTCAACAACCTCATCCTGCTGGCGGCCTGCTTCACCGTCCTCTGGGGCACGCTGTTCCCGGTGCTGAGCGAGTTCGTGCAAGGCTCGAAGGTCACTATGGGGCCGCCGTTCTTCAACCGCGTCGCCGTTCCCGTCGGCCTGGCACTGGTCTTTCTCACCGGCATTGGGCCTCTGCTGTCGTGGCGGTCTACGTCGCTGCGCGCTATCCGCCGCAACTTCATCCTGCCCTGCATCGCCATCCTCGCCACGGCTATCGTGCTGATGGCCTGCGGCGTTCGTCCCTGGAAGGACGATGACTCCACCTCCAGCATCTATGCGCTGGTCTGCTTCGCGCTGGGAGCAGGTGTCATTACCGCCATCTTCTCCGAGTTTCTCCGCGGTGCAGGCGTCGTTCGTACGCAGACAGGCAAGAACCTCGCGACCTCCATATTTCTGCTCGTGCGCCGCAACACACGCCGCTACGGCGGCTACTTTATCCACTTCGGCGTGATCGTGATGTTCATCGGGCTTGCAGGCTCTGCGTTCAACCAGTCCAAAGAGGTGGAGATGGGCTTTGGTGACTCCGTCCAGCTCAACGGCTACAAGATCGTCTGCCAGAGCTACTCGCAGGACTCCAACGCGAACTACGACACCGACTTCGCCCTGCTTGACGTCTTCCACGGCGCCAAGAAAATAACTCAGCTCACTCCGGAAAAACGCTTCTATACAGCCAGCCAGCAGAGTTCGACCATCGTTGCGATCCACTCCACGCTCGCGCACGATCTCTACGTCGTGTTTATGGGCCGCAATCCCGAGACCGACCGGCCCATCATCAAGATCATCCTCAATCCTCTGGTGAACTGGATCTGGATCGGCGTCGGCATCATCATCTTCGGCACCTTCATCGCGCTGGTTCCACCGCTGAAACCTGGAGCTCGTCGCGTAGAAGCCACGGAAAATTCACCACTCGAAGCTCCTAATCCAAAGCTCGAAGCACACCCCGCCTTCGCCGCCGTCGATGGAAGCTCCCATGCCTAGACGTCTGCTCCAGATTGCGCTCGTCTGCCTTCTCGCCGTGACCATGCTCGGCGCAGGTACGCCCTCCACCAGCTTCGACAAGATCGGGCACAAGCTCATGTGCCAGTGCGGCTGCGGTCAGATTCTGCTGGAGTGCAACCACGTCGGCTGCCCCGTCTCCGGCCCGATGATCGACGAGCTGCACACCCAGATCGCTACCGGCCTGCCGGAGGCCGGAGTCCTCAACTGGTTCATCGGCAAGTACGGCCCGATCGTCCTAGCCGAGCCCATTCGCGGAGGCTTCGACAACGTCGCCTGGATCGTTCCGTTCGCCGCCTTGGTATTGGCAACCTTAGGAGTTGCTCTGCTGATCCGGATGTGGCACCGTCGCTATGCCCGGATGCAACCGGCAGCCACAGCGCCACCATCGGATACCACCACCAACGCGATGCGGGACCGTATACGGCGCGATATCGACTTCGACAGCTAAACAGTGTGGTGCATGAATGAATCACCACAGAACTGTCATCTCGACCGGAGCATGATGGTTTTATCGTCATGCGTAGTGGAGAGACCTGCAGCTTGCATGCGCAGACGGTAGTGCTGGCACAGGCAAACTGCAGGTCTTGACGCAAAGCGCGCCACAAACATTTGCACCGCGCTCTGCAACATGCAGGTCTTTCCGCAAAGCGCGCCACAAACATTTGCACCGCGCTCTGCAACATGCAGGTCTTTCCGCAGAGCGCGCCACAAACATTCGCATCGCGCTCTGCAACATGCAGGTCTTGACGCAGAGCGCGCCACAAACATTCGCATCGCGCTCTGCAACATGCAGGTCTTTCCGCTACGGCGGCAAAAGCGCCGCCTTCGGTCGAGATGACACGGTAGGAGTGGCATCAAAAACAGCCTCACCACGCTATTCGTGAAAATGCTATAAAACGACAGCCCTTACGACCCGGACATCTCCTTCAAAGCTTCCTGCGACGCTTTCTTCTGCTTCGGGATCGGATCCAGCTCGAGGCAACGCTTGTATTCCTTAACAGCTTCGTCAAGTTTGCCCAGCTTCCGTGCAAACTCGGCCAGCGAGAAGTGCGCGTTCGGATCGTCATCCGCAAACGACACCGCATCCTTCGACCGCAGATACGCCCCGCGAAAGTTCCCATCATCCGCATAGTACTGCGCTACCTTCAGGTCTTCGTCGACACGCTCCGTAGGAGACTGCCGCGGAACCGCCGGCAGCTTTCTGCGCGGCTTCTTCGGCTCCGGCGGAGGATCGTCTAACGGAGACTTACTATCCGGATCCGGCCCTAGCCCATTGAGATCACTCGAACTGCTGGAGCTTGAGCTGCTGGAGCTTGAGCTACTGGAGCTCGAACTACTCGAGCTGCTGGAATCATCGGGCTTGGTCGAACTGCCGGAGCTGCCCGCATCCTTCAGCCCTCCGGGGTTCGGCAGCGGGACATTGGGGTTCGCCGCGCTGGGCGTTGTCTCCCCTGGGTAGGGAAACTGCTGCGCCGCGCTGGGCGGAGGCGTTGCCGGTGTCGGCGTCGCGCACTTCGGATCGGTAACTGAGTTTCCCTGCGCGTCTTTCGTGGTGCAGTTGGCCTGCGGAGTCTGCTGGGTCTGTGGAGTCTGCGCCCAAACCATCGAACTGACGGTCAGCGCCCCGATAGCCAGTCCCAACCGAACTGTTGTCCTCTTTCCGCTCATATCCCCTATTAGACGACATTCCCGGCCTCCCGATAACCTCCCTTCCCTGCAAAAATGCTTTCATCCCTGCTTTCATCACCCTGGGTCTTGCTATACTCCGGCCAATGCCGCGCGCAAAAACTACCAATTCCCCCCGCCTCCTCATCCGCTCCTCCTCCATCCACGCCGCTGGATGCTACACGCTGGACGCCATTCCGCGCGGCCGCCGCATCATCGAGTACGACGGCCCCCGCCTCTCCAAAGAGCTCGCCGACGAGCGCTATGCCGACCGCATCGTCACCTACATCTTCGGCTTCGGAGACAACGGTGCCGTGATCGACGGCTTTGGAACCGCGATGTTCCTCAACCACTCCTGCGCGCCCAACTGCGAGAGCGAAGAGAGGGGCGGCCGCGTCTTCGTTCGCGCCATCCGCAACATTGCCGCCGGCGAAGAGCTGCTCTACGAGTACAACCTCTACGACGCCGACGAAGCAGACAAAGCCGATTGCTACTGCGGCGCTCCGCAGTGCCGCGGCACGATGTTCTCCGACACCGAGCTCGAGCGCCGCGCCCGGCTGGCGAAGCGGAAGCAGGCCAAAAAGGCTGAAACGGCAAAGGCATAGCTCCTGTCCTCGAAACCCACACCCCCGGACGATACAATCAAGTTCGCCCGATGGCCTATCAAGTTCTAGCCCGCAAATACCGCCCCCAGCGCTTCAGTGACGTCGTTGGGCAGGACCATGTCACCCGAACGCTGCTCAACGCGCTCGCGCAGAACCGCATCGCGCACGGCTACATCTTCTCCGGCCATCGCGGTATCGGTAAGACGACCATCGCGCGCATCCTTGCCTCCGCGCTCAACTGCCGCACGGCCATCGGCTCCCCCGAGCGCCCCACGCCCGAGCCTTGCGAGGTCTGCGATAGCTGCCTCGAGATCCGCTCCGGCAGCGCCGTCGACGTCATCGAGATCGACGCCGCCACCAACCGCGGCATCGACGAGATCCGCGAGCTGCGCGACGCCGCCCGCTATCGCCCCTCGCGCGACAAGTACAAGATCTACATCCTCGACGAGGCGCACCAGATCACCGACGCCGCCTTCAATGCCCTGCTCAAGACCCTCGAGGAGCCGCCTGACCACATCGTCTTCATGATGGCGACCACGCAGCCCGAGGACATCCCCCAGACCATCCGCTCGCGCTGCCAGCACTTCAGCTTTCACGCCGTCAAACTCGACGACATCGTCGGCCAGCTCACCTCCATCTCCAAGCAGGAGAACATCGTCGTCGACGAGGCCACGCTCGCACTGCTGGCCGAGGCCGGCGACGGCTCCATGCGCGACGCGCTCTCAATCATGGACCAGGCCATCGCCAGCGCACCGCTGGTCGAGGGCCGTCCGGCACTCGAGCTCGGACAGGTACGCGAGCTCATGGGCTCGGTCTCGAACGTCGTCTACGAGGACGTTCTGCAGGCCGTCCACGCCAACTCCAGCGCCGACGTGCTCGCCATCGTCAATCGCCTGCTCGACGCCGGCAACGGCGCACCGCAACTCGCGCGCCAGTTCGTACGCTATATCCGCAACTGCATCGTCGCCAAGATCACGGGGTTGGCTCCAGGCACGGATGCCACCGGCGTCGCCGCCGACCTGCTGCAGATCTCGCCCGAAGAGCGCCACCGCGCCGCCCGTTCCGCCACACTCTTTACCGAGGAAGAGCTCTCACGCTTCCTCGGGATCATGCTTCGCACCTTCGACGAGCTTGGCTATCGCCAGGAACAGCGCTTCCATCTCGAGCTTGGCCTGCTGAAGCTCGTCCACGTCCAGCGCCTCATCCCTATCGAAGACCTGCTCAGCCAGCTCGGTGCCCCCGCAAAGAATCCAGGCACTCCATCGACTCCGGGGACCACCTCTGCGACGACGGCTCCCAAGGCCGCCGCTCCAGCGCCAACTCCCAGCGCCCCGGTTGCGCCCAGGGTAAGCCCTCCAGCAACTCAGGCACAGGCCGCGAATCCGCCCGCCTTCCCCTCCTCGCCCTTCGAAGCCGACCACACGCGGAAGGTCCCAACCGCCTCTTCGCCAGCAGCTTCGACCGCGATCAACACCACAACCGAAGGTGCCCTCGCACTGGCCGACCGCCCCGCACCGGCACCACAGCCTGAGAGCATCACTCCGCAGCCGAACTCTCGCCCGCACCTCGTTGTGTCTCCGCCTGAAGCTGCCCCTGTCTCAGCCGCCATCGCGGCACCTCCCGTCGCGGTCATTACTCCTCCTGCCACTGTGATTGCTCCTCCAGCCACGGTGGCTGCTCCTCCGGCCGCAGCGATCACACCTCCTGTCGCGGCAGTCCCACCTCCTCCTCCAGCGGCAGTCGCTGCACCCGCCGACACAGGCCTCGACCTCGCTGCCCTTCAACAGGCCTTTGTCACAGCGCTGGCCAATACCAAGGGCCAGCAGTCGGCCTCCGAGCAGGTGGAGGACGCGCATCTCTCGCTGAACGGCGATACGCTCGAACTCCATACCACGCTCTCCGCGACGATGCTTCCCATCCTGCTCAACGCCGACGCCGACCGCATTCTGAAGACCGTGATGCGAGCGCAGAACGCGGGCACACTGAAGCTCAAGTTCATCCCTGGAACACCCTCAGCCTCGCCCACCAAGAAGTCTTCCCGGCCGGCAGCAGAGGGCAGCGCCGCCGATCTCGCCTCAAAGCATCCTATCGTCCAGCAGGCGCAGCAGCTCTTCTCCGCCGAGATCAGTAGAGTCATCGACCTCCGCGGCAAAGATTAACAAACCGAAAGGCCCCTATGGATCTCGACAAGATGCAGCAGATGCTCTCGCAAGTGCAGGCGATGAAGTCGCAGATGGACGATCGCCTCGCCGAGACCGTCGTCGAAGCCACTTCGGGCGGCGGCGCAGTCATCGTTCGCATGAACGGCAAGAAAGAGTTGCTCAAGCTCACCATAGCCCCCGCTGCCGCAAGTGCGGCTACAAGCGACATCACCATGCTCGAAGACCTCATCCTCGGCGCCGTCAATGAAGCCTCGCGCAAGGCCGACGACGCGGCCCAATCAAATGCCGCAGGCATGCTTGGAGGCCTCGGCCTCCCGGGCTTCTAAGTCTCTTACCTGTTTGCTGTTTCCTGTTTGCTACCTTATGGCTACCCGTTTCGCCGAGCCTATGGCCCGGCTCATCGACGAACTCCGCAAGCTGCCCGGCGTCGGCACCAAGTCCGCGCAGCGCTATGCCTTCCACATTCTGCGGGCATCGGATCATGACGCCACCACGCTCGCCGACGCCATCCGCGCTCTGAAGCAGCACCTTCGTCTCTGCTCGGTGTGCAACAACATCACCGACGTCGACCCCTGCGCCTACTGCACCAACCCCGCGCGCAATCAGCGCCTGATCTGCGTCGTCGAAGAGCCTACCAACATCAACGCCATCGAAAAGACCCGCACCTACAGCGGCGTCTATCACGTGCTCCACGGCACACTCTCGCCGGTGAACGGCGTCGGCCCCGAGCAGCTACGCCTGCGCAACCTCTGGCCACGCCTTAGCGATGCCGAAGAGCTTATCCTCGCAACCAGTCCCACCGTAGAAGGCGAAGCCACCGCGCGCTACCTGCTCGACGACATCCGCAAAACCCATCCCACGCTGCACATCAGCCGCATCGCTACCGGCGTCCCCGCCGGCAGCGATATCGAGTACGCCGACGAAGTCACTATGACCCGCGCCCTCGAAGGCCGCCGCGACCTTTAAAGCCTTTAACGCAGAGGGCGCGGAGGTTTCGCAGAGGACGCCATGGAGCCCTCTGCGCTCTCCGCGTTTCCCTCCGCGCCCTCTGCGTTAAAGGCTGTTGCTTTTGTTAAACCTCAGCAAAGTTTCCCCGGGCAAACCTTGCGGGTAGCGTCTTTTGCACCACAAAACCCGTAACCTTAGCACCAGGAGTTTTCCCCGTGCCCCCTTCAAAGAACGCCCTCAATCGCCGCGAGTTCCTGCTCCAGAGCTTTGCCTTCAGCGCTCTTGTCGCTGGCCTCGGCACAAGCAACGCCTTCGCTCTAGCACCTGACCAGAAGGCCAAACACATCCTGATGATCGGCGACTGGGGCTGGGAGGGCGACACCGCCGCGCAAGCCAGCGTAGCCTCCGCCATGGCCAAATACGCGCAGGCGCACGCCCTGCAGACCGAGGCCCTCTTCATGCTGGGCGACAGCTGGTACGGCCCGCTGCCGGGCGGAGCCGACGACCCACGCTGGAAGGCCCAGTTCGAGGACATGTACCCGAAGAGCGCGTTCGACTGCCCTGCCTACTCCATCATGGGCAACCACGATTACCAGAAGATGCCGCACAGCAAGGTGGACGCGGAACTCGCCTACGCGCGCAAAGGCAATACCCGCTGGACGCAGCCCTCGCTCTGGTACACCTTCGACCTGCCCCACGCCGAGACGCCGCTCATCAAAGTCATAGCGCTCGACAGCAATGTCCCCATGGGACACTTTCCCAACGGCGTTGACTTCACACTCAGCCACGACCAGCAGGCCGCGCAGTTATCCTGGTTTGCCGCCGAGTTGGAGAAGCCCCGCCAAGCTCCTTTCCTCGTCGTCATCGCGCACCACCCCATCTTCTCGAACGGTCCGCACGGCGACCACAAAGTGCTCATCCAGGAGTGGGAGCCGCTGCTGCGCAAACATGGCGCGCATCTCTACCTCGCCGGACACGACCACGATCTGCAACACCTCGAGTTCGAAGGCCACCCAACGTCATTCGTATCGTCAGGCGCAGGCGGCGCCGATCTCTACGACCTCAAGATCGCCGAAGCCAAACGCGGCCCCTACGCCCACAAGGTCTATGGCTTCACCCACCTCGAAGCCACACCCGACAAGCTGACCCTGCGGCATATCGACGCCGATGGCCGCGTCGTGCATAGCTTCTCTAAGTCGAAGGATGGCGTGGTGACGGTGCTGGGCTAAGCCGCTGCGAAAAGAAAACCTCGACGCAAAGTTCGCTAAGGGAGCAAAGGTTCGCCACGACAACCGTAGCGAACCTTTGCGTTTTTCCTTTGCGAACTTTGCGTCAAGGCTTTTCGGGTGCAGCTCCAGCCACCACCCGCAGATCCCCACCCGTCATCTGCTTCGGCAACTCCAGGTCCATCAACGAAAGAATCGTCGGCGAAATATCCCGCAACGATCCACCCTCCCTCACACCAATCTTCTTGCCTTGATCGGTCACAAGAATAAACGGCACGGGATTCGTCGTATGTGCGGTATGCGGCCCACCGGTCGCAGGATCGATCAGCATCTCCGCGTTGCCGTGGTCAGCAGTGATAATCCAGCTCGCCCCATGCGCACGAACGGCATCGTAGATCCGCCCCAGGCAGGCATCGACAACTTCCACCGCCTTCACCGTCGGCTCAATCTTGCCCGAGTGCCCCACCATATCCGCATTTGCAAAGTTCACGATGATCACGTCGAACGCGGTGTCTGTAATCGACTTCACCACCACATCCGCAATCCCGTTGGCCGACATCTCCGGCGCAAGATCATACGTCGCCACCTTCTGCGACTGCACCAGTTCACGCTCTTCTCCCGCAAACGGCTTCTCGATACCGCCGTTGAAGAAGTACGTCACATGCGCGTACTTCTCCGTCTCGGCGACGCGCAGGTTGCGCAGGTCATGCACGCCCATCACGTTCGCCAGCAGGTTATCCATGCTCTCCGGCGGAATCACCATTGGCAGAGCAAACTTGGGGTCGTACTGCGTCATCGTTACGTAATGCAACTGGCTCGGCACACTCGCAAACGGAATCTCCAGCTCAAGCTCTGCCGCCTTCGGCAGACTCATCCCACGGTCCGCCGTGATCCCGCTGTTGCGTGCCAGCACACGCGTAACCTGCCGCACACGATCGGCCCGGTAGTTGAAACAGATCACCGCGTCATGATCCGCGATGCGTCCAATCGGCGCGCCCAGTTCGTCGACGCACACAAACGGTTCTATAAATTCATCGGTAACGCCATTGTTGTAGCTCTCACGAACCCGCTCGATCGCGTCGGAATAGGCGCCCCCCTCAGCCTGCGCGGTCACCATCGCGCGAAACGCCTTGGCTTCCTTCTCCCAGCGCAGATCGCGGTCCATCGCAAAATAACGCCCGCTCACGCTGGCGAGTCTGCCCACACCATACTCGACAAACTTCTGCCGCAGCTCCTCGATGTAGCCCGCGCCGCTGGTCGGCATGGTGTCGCGTCCATCCATGAACGCATGCACATACACACGCTCCAGCTTGTGCGCCGCGGCCATCCGCAGTAGTGCATGCAGATGCCGCTGCTGCGAGTGCACGCCACCATCCGATACCAGACCGATCAGGTGCAGCGCGCGTCCGCCCTCGGCAGCGTGGTGCATGGCCTTCACAAGCGTCGGGTCTTTAAAGAAATCACCGCTCGCAATCGCCGCATCGATGCGCGAGATATCCATGCGCACCACACGCCCCGCGCCAAGGTTGAGATGCCCCACCTCGGAGTTACCCATCTGCCCATCCGGCAGGCCTACAAAGTGTTCGCTCGCCCGAATCAGCGTGTTCGGATACTCACGCAACAGGCGGTCGTAGGTGGGCTTGCGCGCCAGCGCAATCGCATTGGCGTTGGTCTCGGCCCGGTAACCCCAGCCGTCAAGAATGGTCAGAATGACAGGTGACTTGCTTCTCATTCTCTTAGCTTACCGGGTCAGGAGTGTGTCTCAAAGAACCTGTTCCGCAGGCACGCAGAACATTTCTAGTGATGGTTTGAATCATCTCAGAATTGTCATCTCGACCGGAGGCGGCGGTTTTTGCCGCCGCAGTGGAGAGACCCCTGTATTTTGCTCGAAGCCGCAGTGCTGCTACAGGCGAATACAGCGGTCTCTCCACTGCGCATGACATAAAGCCGTCATGCTCCGGTCGAGATGACAAGGGATAGGAATGACTTAAAGGATCCTGTCGCCGCACTCCGAAAAGTTCAAAATCGCTAGTTTGCTGACGGCATCTCGAGGTGATCGATGACGACCGTGTCCACCGTAGTTTTGGTCTGCTTCAATCGCAAACCAAGCTGCTCTTCGAGCGCGGTAGAAAGCGATGGTCCGGTTGTGTCCGACGCATCCCATTGCAGGGCCACATCGTATCGCCCCGTGAGCCCGGTATGATCCACAACGATGGAACCGGCGTTGCCTTGCAACATATTAATCAACATGGGAAATGGCATCGCGTGGCCGCTGATCTTTCCATCCGATGACTGCCAATCTGTCGCGGGCTGCACACCCTCCTGCCATGGATTCCCGTCCCTATCGGTCTTCGCGTTATCTTCTTTCATTCTCACGCCGCCCTTTGCGAGGATCAGCTCATACGTCGTCCGTATCTCGGTTGCACGGTGAACCTTCACCTTGAATCGATCGACCAGCAACGACCGCAGCATCAACTGGCGCTGCTCGTCCTGCTGTTGCTTGGGAAGCTTGCCCAGGGCCTCCGCCGTCTCCATGTCCATCTTCGCTTCAATATCGAAAGACATAGAGCCCGCCCATCCTGGCCAACCCGAAACCGCGTCGCCCCGGACCCCGTACGCATCTGGAACCAGAGCACTCAATTTGAGATTTCGCATCCAAAATCCGTCCGGCGTGTCTCCGTATCCGGCTGAATCTGAATCGCCTTTCGATCGCCTGATCACAACGACTTCATACGTCGGGGTATGAGCGGCGGCCCCGGCTTCGGCCTGCGATCTCGTGGCATTGCTTTGGCCACTCCCTTGGCCAATCGCGAGCATACATACTGTGGCTGCCACGACGACACGTATCGAACGCCCCATCCCGCGGCGCCCTGCGGACCTCTTCGCAAGACGTTCTCCGACACACTCCGGCTCCCACGCACCCCACATCATCCGAACCTCCACGCGTCACCAGCTTAGTTCGACTCCTGCTGGTCGTCCACAATCGCCGCCTGCAAAATCACCACTTCGGAAACTTTACGTCGCCGTAAAAGACCCTGATACATGCACGTAGTCCGGCATAACGACGAACGCGTGCAAGGCAAATATGCCTTGCACGCGATACGTAACCTACTGCTCGAAGGTTGGCCTTCTACCCTAGCTCTCCGCAGTTCACAGAACTGCGTCCGAGAAACTCCGCTGTCTGTCCGAGCTCTTCCTCGATGCGCAGCAACTGGTTGTACTTCGCGATGCGGTCCGTACGCGAAGCCGATCCAGTCTTGATCTGCCCTGCTCCCGTGCCCACCGCGAGGTCCGCGATGAACGTATCTTCGGTCTCACCCGAACGGTGCGAGATGATCGACGTATAGCCATTCCGGCGCGCCAACTCAATCGCCTCCAGAGTCTCCGAGATCGTGCCGATCTGGTTCACCTTCACCAGGATCGAGTTGCCTACGCCCTCTTCGATACCGCGCTGCAGCCGCTTGGAGTTCGTGACAAACAGGTCGTCGCCCACCAGCTGCACGTTGCGGCCGATCTTCTCGGTCAGAATCTTCCAACCGGTCCAGTCGTCCTCGGCCAGGCCATCTTCGATGCTGATGATGGGATACTGCCGCACCCAGCTCTCCCAGTACGCAGCCATCTGCTCGGAGTTCTTCTCGCTCTTGTCCGACTTCTTGAAGATGTACTTGCCTGTGCTCTTGTCGTAGAACTCGCTGGACGCCGGATCGAGGGCAATCGCGATCTGCTCACCCGCCGTGTAGCCCGCAAGCTCGATCGCCTCAAGAATCAACTCGAGGGCCTCGACGTTCGACTTCAGCGACGGTGCAAACCCGCCCTCATCACCCACTGCCGTGTTGTAGCCCTTTTTCTTCAGCACGCCCTTCAGCGTGTGGAAGACCTCAGTGCCCCAGCGCAGCGCGTCGGAAAAAGTCTCCGCGCCCACCGGCATCACCATGAACTCCTGGAAGTCCACGTTGTTGTCGGCATGCGCGCCGCCGTTCAGGATGTTCATCATCGGCGTAGGCAGAATACAGGCGTTCACGCCGCCCAGATAGCGGTACAGAGGAATCCCCAGGGCGTCGGCCGAAGCGCGCGCGCAGGCCATCGACACCGCAAGAATCGCGTTCGCGCCGAGACGGCTCTTGTTCTCCGTACCGTCGATCGAAAGCATCGTCGCGTCGATCAGGCGCTGATTGCTGGCATCCATACCCGCAAGCTCGGGAGCCAGAATGCTCTCGATGTTCTCCACCGCCTGCAGCACGCCCTTCCCGAGATAATGCTCCTTGTCGCCGTCACGCAGCTCGACAGCCTCATGCTCGCCGGTCGAAGCTCCGCTGGGCACAGCCGCGCGGCCACGTACGCCGTCTCCGAGCACGACATCGGCTTCCACCGTCGGGTTGCCGCGGCTATCCAGAATCTCTCGTGCGTGAATGGACACAATCTCAGTCATCGTCTTCCTCAATCCCTTTTCTTTCGTTCGTTTTCTGCCGGCCAACGCAATTCGATGGTGCAACCGGTCTTCCAGCGCCGGCCGCTTATCGACGGCAATCCTCTGCCCCAAAGCTCCGGCAATCGACTCAATCAGTTCAGCCATCTACGATGTCCCACCGCGCCCCATTCTAACAAAGGCAGCCTACAGGGCTGTTACATCGTCGTTGTGCTTTGCTTTTTACGGTGTCGTTGTATTTTTGCTTTTCTGTTTGTCATTCCGAGGCGCAGCCGAGCGAACCTGCTGTCTCCCGTTCTCTCCCGTGCGGCCTCAAACCTTACGAGGTAATGCGAATTATGGCTTTCCAGTTTTGTCCTGCACATTTTCTGGGAACTGCGAACGGAAAACGGGAGGAAGCAGGTTCGCTCGGCTGCGCCTCGGAATGACAACCAGAAAAACAAGAAAAGCAGCTTAGCAAGCCATCCTCACCGAACCAGCTCACCCCATCGCTCCCGTCCCTCTACCCCATGCACCGGCATCACTAGCCGCACCTTCGTCCCCCGGCCTGGCCGGCTGACCATCTCCACCTGCGCCGCACCTCCGTAGAGCACCTGCATACGCTCGCGGACATTCTTCATCCCAATGCCCGACCCCTCACGCACCAGTCCACTCACCGGAGCCGTCACCGCGCCGCACGGCTCAATCCCTACCCCATCGTCTTCGATCTCTATTACTAGCCGGCCGTCTTCGATCCGGCTGCGCAAAGTCACCGTCCCGCCGCTGATGCGCGGTTCGAGCCCATGCTTGATGCTGTTCTCTATCAACGGCTGCAGCAGCATGCTCGGCACCGCCACGTCCAGGGTGTCGGCAGCAATCTCTTTCACCACCCGCAGCTTCTCGCCAAACCGGACCACCTCGATGTCCAGATAGTCGTCGGTAAAGGTCAGCTCTTCGCCCAGGGCCACAAACGCCTCGCCCTCCCGCAGCAGCATGCGCAGAATGTTGCCCAGCTTCACGATCATCTCGCGCGCCAACTCGGGCTTCGACCGGATCAAGGACGCTATCGAGTTCAGCGTGTTGAACAGAAAGTGCGGATTGATCTGCCGCTGCAAGGCATCCAGCCGCGCCTCCAGCAACAGACGTCCCTGCTCTTCAAGCTTTTGCTCAATGCGCACCGCGTTCCAGATCTTCAGCGGAATCCCCACCACCACCGGCGCACACGCACAGATCGCCAGCTCAACCAGCCAGGAGTTCGAATAAAGCTCGAAGTATCGATGCGGATAGAGATGAGATAAAAGGCTTGTACCGAACTGTACCGCCATCAACAGCACCAGCAGGAAGATCTGCCGGTCCAGGTGCGGGTGAGTTACCGTCCGCCGCACCCATCGATAGATGCTCAGGTCGATCAGCGGCGAAAACGACCAGATGTCTTCCTCTTCCGCAAACTGTCCGAACGCTCCGAAGATCAACGCGATGGCGACGTTCACAACCAGCGCCAGATACTCGTGGTGTAACAGGGCGGGGAGCGCCAGCGCTACGCCGCCCACCACCGCAGCGACAGGGCCCAGCAGCAGCCCCAGCACCGCAGTGGCCTCAAAGGAGAGATCGGCAGCCAGGAAGTTGGGCACTTTCACGCGCACCATCACACCCAGCATCAGCGGAACACAGATCCAGGCCAGCAGTTGCAGCGTCTCGCGGCGGCTCCGCTCGCGCAGAAGCAGCAGCCGCTTGAAGTGCGTCGACCGCGCCAGCGAACTGGCCACCGCCGCAGCGACGCCCAGCTCCACCAGCAGAGAGATAAGAAGTAGTTTCGGATCGTTCTCGTGCACGCCTCTACTCTACGCGTGCCGCGTCCAGATTCAGACCTGTTTCCTGTTCGCTGTTTCCTGTTCCTGATTACCGCGCTCGGGCCACGGGCTTCTTCTTGGAGGGGTCGACATTGTGGGCCGGCGGCCTTACGCCACTCTTTTCATCCATCCAGGCATCCAGCAGGCTCTTCCGGAAACGCCAGCGATTGCCCAGCTTGAACGCCGGCACAAAGCCTTCGGACGCGTAGCGGTACAACGTGTCGCCGCTAATCCCCAGATACTCCGCTGCCTGGCGGATGTCCATTACTTCGCGCAATACTACCTGTGCGTTCGCTGCCGCTGCCATGCGTGTCTCCAATTCTCCGCGTATCGTCGGTTATTCCCGGCGCTGTTCCCTTGTACCCCCTTTTCCACAGGGTTACAAGGGGAATCCTCAGCATGCCGCATCCAGTTGCTAACTCGTTACAACTTCGCCAACGCCACTGCCAGATAGCAGGCAAATCATGAACTCAAACATTCACAAGCTCAAACATCTCTATCTTATAAATCGGTTTACCGATTATCCCACCACATGGAAAGCAGACTGTCTCCCGGCGTGACCTCTGCCGGAACACCCGGCTGAGGCGACCAAAGCGGAAGCCCTCCAGTACGTGCCAGCTCTGTCATACGCTTCATCGGCTGACGCCATCCGTGCAGGGCCAGATTGAACAGCCCCCAATGAATAGGCATCAGAAGGCCTGCCTTCTCCGGTCCGCCCAGATCCTGATAGGCCCTCGCGGCTCCATCCGGCCCCATGTGGATATCCGCCCACAACGTGCTAAAAGCGCCGATCTCCAGCATGGTCAGGTCGAAGCGGTCATACTGCGCAGCGATCTCCGCAAACCCCTCCCACCAACCCGAATCACCCCCGAAGTAAACGCGATGCCGTGGCCCTTCGAGCACAAACGAGCTCCACAGGGTCGTGAAGCGGTCAAGCATTCCGCGCCCCGAGAAGTGCTTGGACGGCCACGCCGTGATCTTTAGCGCAGCCTCGCCCTGTTTACTGCAAACCCCAACACTCTGCGTCCAGTCGAGCTCCTCGATCCGGCTCGCATCCACGCCAAACCCGCGCAGCCGCTCACCAACGCCCAGAGACGTCACCCACCTGGTATCCGGGTTCAGAGTAGCCAGACGACGGATCGTATGCGCTCCCAGATGGTCGTAGTGATCATGAGAGATCAGCACGACATCGATCGCCGGCAGATCTTCCAGCGCCAGAGTCGGAGCAAAGAAACGCTTCGGCCCAAACCACTGGGCCGGACTCGCGCGTTGCTCCCAGATGGGGTCAATCAGGACGCGCACCCCATCGATCTCGATCAGCAGCGACGAATGCCCAAACCACGTTACCCGTAGGCCGCTCTCCGGGGCAGCCGCGTAGATCGCCGAATCCGTGCGGAACGGACCAATCGGGCTCTTCGGCTCAGTCTCTTCTTTGTTGCTCAGATACTGTGGAAGCACCTTCCACATCGTGCTAAATCCACCCACCGCTGCCGGCACAGGGTTTAAAAACCTGCGCCCGTCTTTTTCCGCTCGTTTCAATAAACCCATGTGATTTGGATGTCCTGGCCGGTGTTTCAGGCTCAAAGACAACTCTACGGCAAGAAATAAAACGGATTCGGCAATTTTACGCTGACCTCCGCCCTCGGTTCGCCCAGCAGGTCGCTCCACTGGTCGCCCACGCTCATCACGATGCGATACCCCTTGTCCGCAATCTTGTGGCGTTCCTCAGACTTGTACTCGATGGTCGACATCGCGTTCTCACTACCGTTGCGCAGCAGCAGCCCGTCCCAGCCGCGATAGCCCGCCGCTTCAAGATTGTTTGCCGTCGCCTCGGTCTGGTTCACCGCAGGCTTGCTCGCAGAATAGTCCGGAATGCCGGATCTCCCCGTGATGAAGAACACCGCCACTCCCGTCCCTTTCGCCTTATGGAAGAACCGCAAGGCTCCGGGAATCGCCACCGACGCATCCGGCGACACGATCCATGCATTGAACAACGAGCCGACGTATCCGAAGTCCTCGCGCTTCATCTCGCAGTAGCTTGAAAGCGACGTCTCGTCGATGTCCATCACCACGGCGAGCTTTTCGCCGGGCTTCTTCGCGGAGACAGCCGTATCCAGTGCGGCTTCCGCCCGCTTGTACTGCGCATCGAGATCGGCCCAGTAACAGCCGCTCGTACCCACGCAGTCGGCATAGTCCGCCAGCCGATAACGGGAGAGGGCGAAGTTCTCCATCGGCTCCGCCGCCAGCAACGCACGCGGATCGTTCGCTCCCAGCTCCTGCTCGGCCTTCGCAGCCTCCGCCGTCATGCGGTGCGCTGGAGATGCAGCCGTCGAACACACCGGAGGCCCGTAGTGATCGACAGGAACCACCGGAGCCTGAGCTCCTGCGACTCCCACCGACAACAACACAGCCAGCCAGCGCCAGGAACTACTCGCCATAGAACTTCTCGATCTGGGATTTGTACTTCTCCAGGATCACTCGGCGCTTGAGCTTCATGCTTGGCGTCAACTCCCCGTCGTCAACGCTCCACTCCTCCGGCACGACCCCGATCTTCTTGATCGCCTCATAGGGAGCGAGACTGACATTCACCTTCTTCACGATCTCCGAGTAGGCCTTCTGGACCTTGGGATCACTCACTAGCGCAGCGCGATCCTCGGTTGCAACACCGTTCTGCTTGGCCCAGCTCTCCAGGTTCTGGAAGTTCGGCGAGATGAGCACGCTGATGAACTTTTTCTTGTCGCCGATCACGGCCGCCTGCGCTACCAGGCTGTTTGCCTTCAGCTTGTTCTCGATCGGCTGTGGCGCAACCATCTTTCCGCCGCTGGTCTTTATCACCTCTTTTTTGCGATCGGTGATAGAGAGAAACCCATCTTCGATCTTGCCGATGTCGCCGGTCTTGAACCAGCCATCCTCGGTGAACTCGCTTTTGGTCGCTTCCTCGTTCTGCCAGTAGCCAATAAAGACCGCCGGGCCGCGCACCTCGAGTTCTCCGTCCTCCGCGATGCGTGTCTCCATGTTCGGAACCATCGCTCCCACCGTGCCGATGCGGTAGCTCTCAAACATGTTGCGCGCAATTACCGGCGAGGTCTCGGTCATGCCGTAGCCCTCGAAGATGCGAATGCCCACGTCGAGAAACCACTCCGCCGAATCCATGCCCAGCGGCGCGCCACCGGCGATGTAGATCCGCGCTTTGCCTCCGAAGGCCTCGCGAATCTTGCCATAGACAAGCTTGTTCGCAAGCTGCCAACCCGGCCCCTTCGGTTCTTCTCCAAGCAGAAGTTTCTTGCGGTTCGCCTTACCGCGGCCGATGGCCCACTCCAGAATCCGCTTCTTCATCCCGGTGGACTTATTCTCGACCGACTGCCGGATCTTCTCGTAGACGCGCGGCACGGCCAGAAAGATCGTCGGCTGTACGGCCTTCATCGCCGCAGGAAGCGCGTCGATCTTCGGGCAATAGGCCAGCACCACCTCGAGCTTGTACAGCGCATAGTCCAGATGCCGCGCCGTCACATGCGACAGCGGCAAGAACGAGATGGAGACATCTTTCTTCTTAATACCGAAGCCGTCGGTCGAGTAGCGCAGATTGCTGGCGAGATTCCCGTGCGTCAGCATCACACCCTTCGGATCGCCCGTCGTGCCCGAGGTGTAGATGATCGTCGCCAGATCTTCCGGCTTTACCTCTTTCACCATCGCATCGAATGCCGCATCCGGCGTTTCGAGTTCCGTACCCCGCTTTACGATATCCGCAAAGCTATCAGCACCCTCGAAGCTGCCCTCGTCGAAGACCACGACATGTTCGAGCGACGGAATCTCTCCCGCGGCAACCACCTTTTGATACTGGGCCTTGGTGGAGACAAAGATCGCCTTCACGCCGGAGTTCCTGAGCATGTATCCCATCTGATCGGGAGTCAGCGTTTGATAGAGCGGCACATCGACAGCCCCTATCCCGAGCACGGCGAAGTCCGTAGCGGCCCACTCCCAGCGGTTCTCGCTCACCAGCGCCACGCGGTCGCCTTTGACGATGCCCCAGCTCTTGAGCGTCTCTGCCACAGCGCGCACGCGACCGTAAAACGTCTTGGAGGTAATCGGCTTCCACTCGCCGCCCGCCTGCTGCAAGGCGACTGTTTCATCGCCGCGGCTGCTCATGCTCACGAACACATCGTTTACTGTCTGCAGATCCAGCATTCAAATTCTCCTAAAATGGGGCACCGCTGACGTACGCAGTCATCCTACCTGCTTTCGATGCGCACGCGCAGCAAAGAGCAGTAGCCTACTACCCTTAATCGTCCAGAATCCCCTTCGAGAGATACCGCTCCGCCGAATCCGGCACTAGCGTTATCACTCGCTTGCCTGTTCCAAGCTCACGAGCCACATCGAGCGCCGCAAACATCATCGCACCGGAACTCGATCCTCCCAGGATGCCCTCTTCCCGTGCCATTCTCCGCACCGTCGCAAACGCATCATCGTCGGTTACCTGCACAATGCGGTCGCAGACGCTGCGGTCGAAGGTCGACGGCACAAATGACACACCGATGCCCTCTACCCGATGGTGCCCCGGCACGCCGCCCTGTAGGACACTGCCCTGAGTCTCCACCGCAACCGTGAGCACATGCGGCAGCTTCTTCTTCATGAATCGCGCGATACCCGTAAACGTCCCAGCCGATCCCACACCGAGCACAATCGCGTCGACGTGACCCTCCATCTGCTCGAAGATCTCCACCGCGGTCGTCTCTTCATGAAAATCGGGATTCGCGGGATTCTCGAACTGCAGCGCCGCAAACGCGCCCGGGGTCTCACGCTCGAAGTCCAGCGCCCGGCGAATCGCGCCCGCCACCATCTCGCTCTCCGGAGTACGCTCCACCTCCGCGCCCAGGCCGCGCATGATGATGCACTTCTCTTCCGCAAAGCCCTCCGGCACAAACATGCGCACGCGATAGCCCCGCTGCACCCCAATCAGAGCCAGGCCGACGCCCGTGTTCCCCGCTGTGGCTTCGCAGATTGTGCCCCCCGGCTTGAGCACACCCCGCCGCTCCGCATCGAGCACAATGCCCAACGCTGCGCGGTCCTTGATGCTGCCGCCAGGGTTCATCATCTCCAGCTTGGCCCAAACCTCAGCGGAACCGGCAGTCACCAGCCGATTGATCCGCACCATGGGAGTATGTCCCACCAACTCCGTTACATTGTTTCCAATCCGCATTCAAAAATCATCCTCGGCACTTTCAGTTTCCTGGCCAACAATCCTTCGAGCCAACCAAGGAGCCTACCTCATCCTGCTCAATTACCGCCAGGAGCGCCGGAGGCTGGTTTCTCAGGGGCTGCAGGCTTCGGGAAATATCCCGTCCTCGTCCTGACCTGGAGGCCGTGGTATCCCTTTTCCTTAGCCTCCACGTGAATCTGCCGGTAGCCTCCCAGTGAAGGCGACTTCGTCGAGTGATACTCGATCGTGTACTGCGTACGAATATCCTGCGCGACCTCGCGAGTGAGACCGTCGACCTCTTTCAGCGACTTCGGAAAGTACGCCTGCCCGCCGGTCTGCTCGGCGAGCTCCTGCAGCACCTCCCTGGCGTGCTTGGCCTCGTTTCGGCTCACATCGTCGCCGAACAACAGCCCGATGCAATAGATCGCCGGCCCGTCGAGGTCCTGCACGCGCCGGATAGCCGATTCCAGCGAGGCACTGGATGCGTTGTCCTCACCATCGGTCACGATGAGCAGCACCTGCTTCGGGTGCTTCGCATTCTTGCTCAAATAATCCGCCGACGCGACCACCGCGTCATAGAGCGCCGTGCCGCCGCTGGTGTGAATATAGGCCAGCCCCTGCTGCAGCTTGGTGATGTTGTTGGTGAAGTCCTGGTCGATGTAAGCCTCTGAGCTGAAGTCCACCAGGAACGCTTCGTCCGCTGGATTGGACAGCTTCACCAGATCGAGCGACGCCTCATTCACAGCCGCGGTCTTCTCATACATCGACCCAGAGCTATCGATCAGAATGCCCAGCGATACCGGGAGATCCTCATGCTTGAAGCCGACGACCGTCTGCGGAACGCCATCTTCGTAGACGTGAAACGCATCCTGCGGAAGCGAATCCACGGTGCGCCCCGAACTATCGATAACGGAGGCATTCAGCCGGACCTCATACGCATTCGTGCGTAGCGTGTAGTGGCCGTCTTGCCGCGTGATCACGCCACCGGAAGTTCCGGGAGCCTGCTGTGGCGCTTTGGCTGGCGTGCTTTCATCCGGCGAAGGCACAGGATCGGAGTCCACCGTCAACGGCGGCGTTGGCCGTGGCTGTGTGGCCTGTGGCTGCGCAGGCTGTGGCTGTGCGGGCTGCGCCGTCTGGGCCGCCAGCTGCACGCAAGGCAGTCCGCAACTCAACACCAGAAAACCCGCTAATCTCCCTAACGCTTTACTGCGATGGTGCATAGTACCTCTCGCGACTATAAATACCCATCTCTGGAGCCCCCGGCGAAGACACCAGCCGCACTCTCAATTTACGCCACGCGCCACTGTCTTCGCGCATAAGATACCCCTAGTGCCCTCTGTACTTCTCCATGGCTGTAGCCTCCACCCAAATCTTCGCCTGACGGAGCACGGCCTGTGACGGCAAACAAAGCTGACTCCGCGGCATTGAAGCACATCTTCACCATCCTCACCTTCGCTGCCGCCGGCATGGCGGCGCTGCTCGCTCTGCTTCCAGCCGGAGGTCACGACCAGCTCTGGTTTCTTTTGATGGCGCGACGCTGGCTTGGGGGTGCCCAGATCTATGGGCCAATCATCTTCGACTCCAATCCACCGGGCATCCTGTGGTTGTCTGCGCTTCCAATTTTTCTCGGTCGGCTCCTCCATCTCCCCACCACCTTCGCGGCCAAGCTGCTCGTGTCTCTCACCGAAGCCGCCTCTGCCTGGTTGAGTTACCGGTTTCTTAGACACGCGTGGCGTCCGCTCGTTACATACGAACGCTGGGCGCTGCTATTTAGTTTCATCGTGCTCTTCGCCGTGGTTCCCGCACGCGATTTCGGGCAGCGCGACCAGATGCTCGCGTTCCTGGTGCTGCCCTATGTGTTAGCCGCTGCTGTCGATCCTCGCGAACACCGCCTGACTTCCCTTCGATGCGCGGCGGGCGTTATGGCAGCCATAGGCATCTGCCTCAAACCGCATCATGCACTGCTGGTCATCGCTGTCGAACTCTCGCTGCTGTTTCTCCCCTCGGCTACAACATTTCCGCATCGGCTGCGCAGGCTCTTCCGCCCCGAACCTCTGTTGATCGCTCTGCTGGGCGGGATGTTTCTCGCGGCGGTCCACAGGCTCACACCTCTGTACTTCACCTTCGCACTGCCGGTTCTGCACGATACCTACTGGGCTATCGGGCATCTCTCGCTTGGCGGACTCGCGCTGGAGGCCATCGAACTCTGCGTGCTCGCCGCCGGAACCATCCTGCTCTACACGATCACCAAGCCGCGCTCACCTCTCGTTCGTCTACTTCTCATCGCGGGTGCAGCCTCGTCGCTCGCGTATTTTCTTCAAGGCACAGGCTGGTACTACCAACAGATTCCCGCCATCAATCTCTTCGGAGCCGCGCTTGCGCTGCAGATGCTCGACCTGGCCCAACGCAAAGCCCAACACAAAGAAGGAACCGTGCCCCGGTGGGCCACGTCCGCCGTTGCCGGACTCTGCCTTCTGGCCCTTGCGCTCACCACCCACTTCACCGGCTACCCCTTCACAGCGGACCGAGCCTTCGCCATCGAGTCGCCCGATCCCGCGTTCTTCAAAGACCTGCCCCCCGGCACCCCAGTCGCCACCCTGACGACCTCCGTGGATGAGGCGATGATGCCCATCGAGCGCTATCACCTGACCTGGGCGCAGCGGACCAATAATCTCTGGCTGCTGCCGGCCATCCTGCGCAATGAAACTCCGGGAGCCGGCAAGCCTCCGAGCCGCATCCTGCCACCCGAGCACCTGGCCAACCTCGAAGCGCTGCAACATCGTTTTATGGTGGAAGACCTCAACCGCTGGCATCCGCAACTGGTGCTGGTCGAACGCTGCCAGAAGGCCAATATCCACTGTCAGGTGCTCGAAGACCGCGACGACGACCTGCTGGCGTGGTTTCTCCGCGATCCTGCGTTTGCTGCGATCTGGCAGAACTACACCTATCAGGGCTCACGTGGCGCATTCGACGCCTATACCCTCATCTCATCCGCCACAAACAAATAGCATCGGCACATCGAGCCAGAGCAAAAGCCTTAACGCAGAGGTTTCGCAGAGGTCGCCACGGAACCTCTTTGCGTCCTTTGCGTTTTTCCTCTGCGCCCTCTGCGTCAAGGCTTTTGCTTTAGGAACCTGCGCCGTCATTGACCCTGCGGCACGCGTGTGCTTTAATTCGCCCGTCTCTTGGGTGGGTGTTTCTCACGTCGTCTAATCTGGCCCGCGGTTCGTTCACCCGCTATCTCAACCTCAACTGGAATCACCAGGAGGAACACACTTCATGCACCTCGGCGCACTTACAGCAGTGTTCTTTAATTTTCAAGATTCAACAACACCCTTCATACCCAACCCAGCAAATAGCAGTGACAGTATCTGGCTCTGGATCGCCATGGGCGTCGGCGTGCTTGCGCTTATAGCCGCCTTTGTCCTCGCCAAGATTGTTCTCTCCGCTGATACCGGAACTGTCGAGATGCAAGCCATCTCCAACGCCATTCGAGAGGGCGCGGAAGCCTTCCTCTCGCGCCAGTACCGCACCATCGGGATTCTCGCCGTCGTCATCGCGGTGGTCGTCTTCTTCGGCTACTACCTGTCGCCGCGCACACAGGATGTCGCGCTCAAGACCGTCATCGCCTTCCTGGTCGGCGCCATCTGCTCCGGCCTCGCCGGCTTCACCGGCATGTACGTCTCCATCCGCGCCAACATCCGCACCGCTTCAGCCGCGCGCCATTCGCTGAACGGCGCGTTGCAGGCCGCACTTCGCGGCGGAGCTGTTACCGGCCTGGTGGTCGTTGCGCTCTCGCTGCTCGGCGTAGGCTCTCTCTTCTTCTTCTTCGGCGGCCTCGACCATCCGCAACAGGTTCCCTACCAGCTCGTCGGCTTCGGCTTCGGAGCTTCGCTCGTCGCGCTCTTCGCCCAGCTCGGCGGAGGCATCTACACAAAGGCAGCCGACGTTGGCGCAGACCTCGTCGGCAAGGTAGAAGCCGGCATCCCCGAGGACGACCCCCGCAACCCCGCAGTCATCGCCGATCTCGTCGGCGACAACGTCGGCGACTGCGCCGGCCGCGGCGCGGATATCTTCGAGTCCACCGCCGCCGAGAACGTCGGCGCCATGATCCTCGGAGCGGCGCTCTATCCCGTCTTCGGAATCAAAGGCATTCTCTTTCCGCTGATCGTCCATGCCATCAATCTCGTTGCCTCCATCATCGGAGTCGCCATCGTCAAGACCAACGACACCGAAGACCCGATGAGCGCGCTCAACCGAGGTTTCTACGTAACCTCGGCCCTCGCGCTCGCCGGCTTCGCCGTCGCCGTCTACCAGATGCTCAACGGTACAAACGTCCATCCCGGCTGGCTGCTCTCCTGCGGTGTGGTCGGCATGGTCACCGCCTTCCTCTTCGTGTGGATCACGCAGTACTACACCGAGAGCAAGTACCGCCCTGTCCAATCCATCGCGGAAGCCTCACTCACCGGACCGGCCACCAACATCATCAGCGGCATCGCCGTCGGCATGGAGACGCCTGCACTTCCGGTCATCGTCATCTCTGCCGCGCTTTTGCTGAGCTACTACTTCGGCGTGCGCGGTCTGGCTGACGTCCACATCCCAGGTATCGCGGCCTATGCCAAAGGCATCTACGGCACGGCTATCGCCACCATGGGCATGCTCTCCTGCGCGGCCTACATTCTGGCGATGGACACCTTCGGGCCTATCACCGACAACGCCGGCGGCATCATCGAGATGTCCAACCAGCCCGACTCCGTGCGCGACAAGACTGACAAGCTCGACTCTGCCGGAAACACCACCAAGGCACTAACCAAGGGCTATGCCATTGGCTCCGCCTCACTCGCGGCCTTCCTGCTCTTCTCGGCGTATCTCGAAGAGATCAAGACCATCGTCACCGCGAAGGTCAATGTTCCCGGAGGCTTCATGCCCCCCGGCTGGTCGTTCACCAACATCAACCTCGCGGAGATTCCGGTCTTCGTCGGCGCTCTGCTCGGTGCGATGCTGACGTATCTCTTCTCATCACTCGCGATCAAAGCCGTAGGCCGCACCGCGCAGATGGTGGTCAAGGATGTTCGCGATCAGTTCCGCGAGAACCCCGGCATCATGGAGGGCACCTCCAAGCCCGACTACGCGCGCTGCGTCAGCATCGTGACCGGAGCAGCCCTGAAGGAGATGGTGCTCCCCGGCATTCTGGCGGTAGGTCTGCCGGTTGCCGTCGGCCTCATCTTCCGTAACTTCAGCTCCAGCTACGGCAGCGGCTCGGAAGGCCTTGCCGGTGGGGTCAATCATCTGGTGCCCTCAATCAATGGCGTCCCGGTCAACCTCGCCGGAGCCTCCGCCGTCGCAGGCTTGCTGATGGTCGGTACGATCTCCGGCATCCTGCTCGCCATGCTGATGAACAATGGTGGCGGCGCCTGGGATAACGCCAAAAAGTGGATCGAGACCGGCCAGTACGGCGGTAAGAAGTCCGACGCCCACAAAGCCGCCGTCGTCGGCGATACCGTCGGCGATCCCTTCAAGGACACGGCCGGCCCCTCACTGCATGTGCTGATCAAACTGCTCGCGACGATCACGCTGGTGCTCGCACCGTTGTTTCTGTAATCCCGCGGCCGGCTAGAAAGGTGTTTTTGCTTTTGTCTTTGCCTTTCTAGTCGTCTTTGTTTTCTTGCTTGTCATTCCGAGCGGAGTGAGGAACCTGCTTTCTCCCGCTTTTTGTTCGTACCACCCAAAAGATGTGCACTCCAGAACCAGAACAACCTGGTTGGAGCTGGCGCACAACGTCTGAGGTGGCACTAGCGAAAAACGGGAGAAAGCAGGTTCCTCTTTTCATTCGGAAGGACAAGCAAGAAAAAGCAAAGACACCCGTGCCAGACACAAACTCGTTCTAAAAGTCTGGGTGGCGCTAAGTGACCGGGTTCTTGTAGAGTGCAGAAAATATGCCGTGCAGCATCGCTTCACTACGAGGAGAGCCGTGATGATGGGGCTTGTCGAGCTAAACCGCAGACGATTTGTGTTTCTGGCCGGAGCCATGCTAGCCCTTGCCACTTTGCCCAGAGCGTTTGGACAGGAGCAGGAAGTGGCGCCGATGGCAAAGGATGCGCATCCCTCGTATGAGGTCGCCACGATCAAGCCCACTGATCCTGATGATGGCAGCTCGGGGTTTCATACCATGGGACATCGGCTGTTCATTGAGAACCAGACGATGAATAGCCTTATCGCGTTTGCCTATGCCGTTCATCCGAAGCAAATTGTGGATGCGCCGGATTGGTTCACCAAGGACCATTTTGATATCAAGGGCGTACCCGATATCGAAGGCCAGCCGAACTTACAACAGCAGCAGGAGATGCTCCAGAAGCTGCTGAATGATCGGTTCAAGCTGAAATTTCATCGCGACAAGCGGGACCTTTCGATCTTTGCGATGACCGTTGCGAAAGGTGGCCCGAAGCTGGCGGTAAGCAAGTCAGATCCTGGCAGCCTGCTGGACCAGACGGGCAACGGAAATGGCGCTCAGCAGACCTGGAAGTTTACGAACAACTCGATGGCGGATTTTGCCCAGCTGCTGGGGTACTTCCTGGACCGGCCAGTGGTGAACGAAACGGCGCTCAAGGGTAAGTTTGACTTTGCGTTGGAATGGACGGTGGATGGTTCGCTGAACAACGATCCGAAGGCGCCGCCGGGACTCTTTACGGCAATTCAGGAGCAGCTAGGACTGAAGGTCGAGGGGACGCGAGGGCCCGCGGATGTTCTTGTGATTGAGCACGCCGAGCGGCCATCGGCGAACTGACGTTACGCCGCGCCCGTTGCGTCAGAGCTTTTTTGCCGTTGCCTCTTCACTCCGTACAATGAAGACATGGCACGTCTGTACCCCTTCCGCGCACTCCGCTTCGATCCAACCCGCGTCAATATGACCGACGTCGTAACCCAGCCCTATGACAAGATCTCCCCGGCCATGCAGGAACGCTACTACGAGGTCAGCCCCTACAACCTGATCCGCGTGATCCTCGGCAAGCAGAAGCCCCGCGATACCGAGACAGAGAACGTCTATACCCGCGCCGCCGCTACCCTCAACGACTGGCGCACCGAAGGAATCCTGAAGGAAGAGGCCGAGCCCGCACTCTACGGCTACTCCCAGACCTACAAGGTTCCCGGCACCGAAGAGGTGCGCGAGCGCCGCGGCTTCATCGCCCTCGCTCAGCTCTCCGACTACGCCGACCAGGTCGTCTACCGTCACGAGCAGACCTTCCCCAAGCACAAGTCCGACAGACTCGCACTCTTCAAGGCGACGCGTGCGTACTGCGAGCAGATCTATATGCTCTACTCCGATCCCACGTTCACCGCAGAGAAGGCGATCTTCGAGTCCGGCGCTGCGCCTGAGCTGGAGATCACCGACGAGTACGGGGTCCTGCACCGTGTCTGGAAGCTCACCGACCCCGCGCTCATTCAGCGCGTTCTGACGGCGATGGAAGACAAGAAGCTCATCATCGCCGACGGGCACCACCGCTACGAGACCTCCACCGGCTACATGCATGAACGCGCCGCGGAGTTGGGCGTCGACGAAAAGGCCGCGCCCACTAAGACTGCCAGCGGCCTGCCGCAGCCTGCCTTTCCCGAACAGGCGATGATGATGACCTTCGTCAACATGGACGCGCCCGGCATCACCATCCTGCCCACGCACCGTGTCGCCTTCGGCCTCATCGGCTTTCATGGCCGCGAATTCGCCAGAAAGGCCGAGCCCTTCTTCGAGATCGAAGAGATTCCCAGCACTCCCGAAGGGCACTTCCCCGGCGATGCCGCGCTGCTGAAGCGCCTGAACGACACCCCTGGTGTGGCCTTCATCGCGGCGACCCGCGACGGAGATTTTCTCCTCAAGCCCAAACCCGAAGCCATCGCCCCCCTGCTCGCCAGCCTGTCACCACGCCAGCAGCAGCTCGACGTGACTCAGCTTCACAAGGTTGTGCTGGAAAAACTTCTCGGCCTGAACGAAGAGACCGTGCGCGCAGGCTCCAACGTGCGCTACCTGCGTGAAGCCTCCGAGGCGCTTGCCCAAGTAGGCAGCGGCAACGCTGACGTTGCTTTCCTGATCAAACCCGTCACGCTGGAACAGATGAAGGACATCTCGCTGAACCTGGAAGTGATGCCGCAGAAGTCGACAGACTTCTATCCGAAGCTGCTCAGCGGCCTGGCGATGTATACGCTGGACTAGTTTGATTTCGTCGTCTTGAAAGACTCAGAGGGGCGAAGGCCCGACTCATCCGTGCAGCTACCGATTGAGTCGGACTTCGGCCCTTTGTACTGTGGCTAACATCTAAGTCATGGCACAGGCACTAACTTTATCTCTATGCCCCCCCATAAACCGTCATTCTGCGGGAATGCATAAAACAACAAAGCCCCCGTTCAGCGCTGCAACCCATACCGTGCCGCGGCATCTTGGCGCGAGAGGCCGGGCCCGAGCGCCTTGCGAGCCTCGTCGTACCGCTGCCACTCAGCGACATTCTCCAACGCCGGGATCGTGATGAGTTCGTGCTGATCGAAGCCCGCGAGCGAGGCGTCAACCATGTCCTCGGCAGTCATGACGGTCCCTCCCGGCAGGTGATGCACGGCAAGACCCGCGCGGTCCCAGAACTCAGTGCTGGTAGCACCCGGCAAGACGGCCTGTACCTGAATCCCCTTGTCCTTCACCTCGTTGTGCAGGGACTGCGTGAAGTTCACCACATAAGCCTTGGTGCCGCTGTAGGTGCCGTTGAGCAGCTCCGGCGCCAGCGCGACGATCGAAGAAATGTTGATGATGGTGCCTGTTCCGCGCGCAATCAGGCCCGGCAGGACGGCGGAGGTCAGGCGGGTGAGCGCCGTTACATTCAGGTCGATCATGTTCTCCAGGTCATCAACCTTGGAGTCGATCAACTTGGAGGTCGCACCGAAGCCGGCGTTGTTCACCAACGCTGTGATGGCCTTATCGGAGGCAAGACGCTGCTCCACCTTCAGCCGGTCGGCCTTGACCGTGAGATCGGCGGGGAGGATATCGACCTTGCGGCCGGTCTTTGCGGTCAGCGATGCCGCCAGGGTGGAGAGGCGAGACTGGTCGCGGGCCACAAGAATCAAGTCATAGCCGCGCTGAGCGAGACGATCGGCATAGACTGCGCCGATACCGGTGGATGCGCCCGTGATAAGGGCAGTGCCTTTGTTGATTTGCGTCGTCATGGAAAACCTCGGTGGAGCTGAAATGGGAACCATTGAGTGCGTTCATGGATATGAGTAGACCAGTCTGTCTAGTGATTCAGAATCTTTTCCACACCTCACAAAAACCTGTGATTACTTCTTGAGCAGAGCCTTGAAGGTGAAGTGCAGGAAGAGCTCCAGGGGCTGATCGCTTCTCTCCACCTTCGAGCGGATCAGAGCACCTTCCCAGTTATTCAGGAGAAACGCTGCCAGCTCCTTCGGTTTCGCCGAATGATCCAGTTCCCCCTTCGCGACAGCTTCGCGAAGCACCTCGGCAATGGCCTCATTCCACGCGCTGAAGGTCCCCTGCAGCACTGGCTGGAGTTTATCGCTATGGTCGGCGACCTCCAGGGCCATGTTGCCAAGAAGACAACCGCTGATCGGCCCGGTCCTCCCATAGGTAGCCATCAGATCCTCAAAGTAAAGGCGAAGTCGCTTAAGAGGAGCGATGCTCTTATCGCCTAGCAGCCTCTCCCAACGAGCTTTCTCCCCCGCGCCATAGCGTTCCAGCACTGCCTCGGCGAAGGCTTCCTTGCTCGGAAAGTGATGGTAGAACGAACCCTTTGGGATATCGGCCAGTTGGAGAATCTCGTTCACGCCCGTAGCCCCATACCCCGCGGCGTGAATCCGCTGGAGGCCAACCTCAATGAGTTGTTCGCGAGTCTTGTGGGCCATAGCAAACCTCTGGACAGACCGGTCGCTTCACGATCTACAGAAGTTTGATGATATCGAGTTAAGGGCGATTCATCAGCGAGAGATCCCTTCCAGCGGAGAGCTGGCCGTAGCATACAGCTTCTTCCCCATGCGGCCCGCGAGAAACGCCTCGCGTCCGGCTTCCACGCCCTTCTTCATCGCAGACGACATCAGCACCGGGTCCCTGGACGCGGCCATCGCCGTATTCAGCAGCACGGCGTCGAAGCCCATCTCCATGGCCAGCGCAGCATCGCTGGCCGTACCCAACCCGGCGTCCACCACCAGCGGGACCTCGGTAATCAGCTCGCGCATCATGCGCAGCGTGTAAGTGTTCGCGATACCCAACCCCGTACCGATAGGCGCTCCCAGCGGCATCACCGCTGCGGCGCCGACATCGATCAGCCGTTTGGCGAACACAATGTCGTCGGTGGTGTAGGGCAGCACGGTGAAGCCCTCTTTCACCAGAACGCGCGTAGCTTCCACTGTCGCCTGGACGTCGGGGTACAGCGTAGCCTGATCGCCGATCACTTCAATCTTGACCCAGTCCGACAGACCCACCTCGCGAGCCAGCCGTGCAGCGCGGATGGCCTCCTCGGCGGTGTAACAGCCCGCAGTGTTGGGCAGCAGAAAATATTTCTTCGGATCGATAAAGTCCAGCAAACTCTCTTTGGTCCGGTCGAGGTTCACCCTGCGCACCGCAACCGTCACCAGCTCCGCACCCGAGGCCTCAATCGAAGCCTTGGTCTCTGCGCCATCCTTGTACTTCCCCGTACCCACAATCAACCGCGACGAAAACGATCGCCCCGCAATTACCAACTCATCCATACTTCAATCCTACCGCTCTTGCTCTACCTGTTTCCTGCTCCACAAACACAAACGGCCCGCCCCAGCGAGGGAACGGACCGTTTTGCGGTGATCTGTTGGGATTGACCTGAGGCATCCGTTCTCGGATGGGCCTCGGCGAAGACTTGTCAGTGCTACGAAAAGCCGCCAGGACTAGAGCAACGAATGCTCTAAGCCTCAGTCACCTCACGTTGGGTACTGCAACTGGAACAATCAATTTTCATAGGTTTGGACCATCCTCCTTTCCCGTGTTGAAAAGAAAATAACAGTCTTCGCGATTGCAAGCAAGTCGGAGGAAGTGGTGGGGGACAGGAAAATCTTTAACGCAGCGGGCGCAGAGGTTTTGCGGAGTCCGCCACGGATGCCATCGCAACCTCTGCGAAACCTCCTCGGATGCAAAGCGGGTTACAAATGTTTGTGTCGCGCTTTGCGTCAAAACCTCCGCGCCCGCTGCGTTAAAGATTTTGCCATTGCTTGTTCTACCCCAAGCACAAGCAATAGATAGGCCATCAACACCTACCGTCCTATACTCGAATTCATGCTGTCGCCACTAGCCTTCGAGCTTCCTGTCTTCGTCCTGGGTCTGCTCTTCGGCAGCTTTTTGAACGTCTGCATCTCGCGTCTGCCCGACCATCGCAGCATCATCAAGCCGCGCTCTCACTGCCCCAAATGCAAACAGACGATCCGCTGGTATGACAACATCCCGCTACTAAGCTGGGTTCTCCTGCGCGCTCGTTGCCGCCATTGCAAGACGCCTATCTCATGGCAATATCCGTTGGTTGAACTGGCGATGGGATTGTGGTTCCTGGAGATTCTTTCGCTGGTATTTACGCTGGAGATGGACAACGTACATGGACTGCCCGGCCCGACGACCAACGATTTCATCGGCATAGCCGCCTTCGCCATTCTCGGCTTCCTGCTGATCGGCCTGATCGTCATGGACTGGCAGACCCACACGCTCCCCGACGCCTTCACCCTCACCGGTACAGCCATCGGCTTCTTCCTGGTCTGCGTGCAGGCGATCTTCCTCGCGCCCGGCGAAGATGACATCAAGCTCACTCCAAGGCACGACCTGCGCATATCGAGCCCCGGCTCCTTCGCCGCCAAAGGAAATGTCTTCCTCACCGGCCCGGAACACCTGGTCTTCGGCCGCCTCGCCGCTATCGTGGGAGCCGCGCTGCTTCTGCTCGCGATTCGCGCGATCTACAAAGCCGTTCGCCATCGCGAAGGCCTGGGCCTCGGCGATGTGAAGCTGCTCGCCATGATCGCGGCCTTCCTCGGCTTCTGGCCGGCGATACTTGCGCTCTTCCTGGGAGTGATTCTTACTTCGGTCTATGCCGTCATACTGCTCGCCCGTCGCAAGGCCGACGCCACAACCCATCTGCCGCTTGGCACCTTCCTCAGTATCGGAGGGTTAATCGCCGCGCTCTTCGGCGGACCGGTTATCGCCTGGTATAGCTCGCTGCTCTGAGAGTAGCTCGGCAAAGGATGACAACGAAAAGCACGCAGCAACATTGGTGAAAGGCGAATAACAACTCATCTCCACTATTCACCCCGTTGCAAACCCTTATCCCCGTTCGCTGCTTGACCCTTGACCAACTCACTCCTACACTTAAAAATGCCCATGCAGAGCTACCCATACATCTGGCAATATCTTCCTCTCGTGCTTCAGATTCTCGTCGCCGTAGGTCTGGCCGGCGGCATGGTGGGAGCGTCCTTCCTTATCGGCAAGCACAAACGCTCGCGCACCAAGCTCGGAGCCTACGAGTGCGGCATGGATCCGGTCGGCGACGCCCGCGGCCGCTTCTCCGTCCGCTTCTACATGGTCGCGATGCTCTTCATCCTCTTCGACGTCGAAGCTGTCTTCATGCTTCCGTGGGCCGTGATCTACCGTCGGCTACCCGGCATTACCGGTTCCCGCCTCTTCGGCTTCTGGGAGATGCTGGTGTACATCGGCTTCGTAGCCGTCGGCCTCTTCTATGTCTGGAAGAAGGGCATTCTCAACTGGTCGAACGATAAGGCGGATCTCTAGGAACTTATGGCTGACGAAATCACTAATCCTGCGACCCCAGAGGCCTGTTTCGGCAAAGAAGCCGTCGCTGCCGCCCTCGCCGACCACGCCGCGATCAAAGGGCTCGACACTCTCATCGTCGACGCCAAGTGGGACCGCAAAGAACTCACCCTCACCGTAGCGCCTGAAACCATCGTCGCCGCCGCCAAAGCCGCTCAGGCAGCCGGGTACAACTTCCTCGAAGACGTCACCGCTGTTGACTGGTACCCGACAGAGCCGCGCTTTCAGATCAGCTACTCTATCCTCAGCTTTGGACTGAAGCAGCGCATCCGGTTGGTTGCCCGCATCGCGGAAGGCCAAAGCATCGACTCCATCACCTCTGTCTGGCCCTCGGCCAACTTCTACGAGCGCGAAGTCTTCGACCTCTTCGGCGTTCACTTCGGCGGCCACCCGCGCCTGACCCGCATCATGATGCCGGACAACTGGGAAGGCCACCCACTCCGCAAGGACTACCCCGTGGAAGGTTACCGCTAATGGCATTTGTAGAAGATCTCGAAAAACCCGCCGTACGCGATACGACCGGAGCTACGCTCGCTGGTTTTCGCAACGCCGAAGACCTCATCATCCCTGACGTGAAGGATGTCGTCGAAGAGTCCGTCTCAGGCCACCATCCGCACGGCAGCGACCCCGTCTCCGACCGCACGATGGTCCTGAACATGGGCCCGCAACACCCCTCCACCCATGGCGTCTTGCGCCTGGTCCTCGAGATCGATGGCGAAACCGTCGTCTCCCTCGCACCCGACATCGGCTACCTGCACACCGGCATCGAGAAGACCTGCGAGGCCAAGTTCTACCAGCAGGTCGTGCCGATGACCGACCGCATCGACTACCTCTGTCCCATGACCAACAACCTGGCCTACGCGCTGGCTGTTGAAAAGCTGCTGCAACTCGAGATCCCCGAACGCGCCCAATACCTGCGCGTGCTGTTCAACGAGTTGACCCGCATCCAGTCGCACCTGGTCTGGCTGGGCACGCACGCCATGGATATCGGCGCGCTCACCGTCTTCCTCTACTGCTTCCGCGAGCGCGAGCAGCTGCTGCGTATCTTCGAGGCCGTTAGCGGCCAGCGCATGATGACCAGCTACATCCGCGTCGGCGGCCTGGCGCTGGAGCCGCCACTCGACATCTACAAGCAGATTCGCACCTTCCTCAAGGACTTCCCCTCCAAGATCGAAGAGTACGAAGGCCTGCTAAACAGCAATCCGATCTGGATGGCACGCCTCAAGGGTGTGGGCTATCTCTCTGCCGCAGACGCCATCGCACTCGGCGTTACCGGACCGCCTCTGCGCGCGTCAGGAGTGGACTTCGACGTCCGCCGCGACATGCCCTACTCCGGCTACGAGAAGTTCCAGTTCAACGTTCCGACCTCGACGGTCGGTGATGTGTGGGCGCGTTATATCGTCCGCATGCAGGAGTTTCGCGAGAGCGTAAAGATCTGCCTGCAGGCTCTGGACGGCCTGCCGGAAGGCCGCATCACCGCCGACGCGCCGAAGATTGTTCTGCCCGACCGCGAGCAGATGAAGACCCAGATGGAGTCGCTCATCCATCACTTCAAGATCGTGACGGAAGGCTTCCAGGTCCCAGCCGGTGAGGCCACCAGCTCGGTCGAAGCGCCGCACGGCATGATGAACTACTACGTCGTCTCGGACGGCACGGCCAAACCGTACCGCGTGCATATGCGCAACCCCGGATTCGCTACGCTACAGGCTCTTGAAACGATGTGCAAAGGCAAGCTGCTTGCCGATGTTGTCGCTGTCATTGGATCTATCGACATTGTGCTCGGAGAGATCGACCGCTAACCGCTTTTGTTTTTCTTGTTGTCATCCCCGTAGGGGATCTGCTTCACCGTAGTTGCACTGAACCCGGAGGCCACAATCAACGAACGCCTCCACACCGAACTCTGGACCTCCTGGGCGTCTCTGCTCCGCAGTTACGCAGCCGCCCACGGACTCAACGCACCGCAGCATGCCGTAGTCGAAGTCAGCGCCGAAGAGATCACACTCCGCGTTGGCAGCAGATGGCTCCGGTTTACACAGCACGAGATGCAGCACAGCGACGAAGCGGCCGTTCCCTTCGCGCTCCAGGAAAACGGCAGCGTAAGCATCAACCACGCCGCTGAAGAAGAGATGGATCTCGCCGCCGAGCGGCTGGCACGCGAGATGATGTACCCGCCGCAGTAGTCTTTGCTTTACTCCGCGCCCTTCGCGTTCACCTCTGCGAACTCCGCGTCAAGGTTTTTGCTTTTGCAGTTCTTCAGGAACAGGATCAAAATGGCCGTCGTCCCCAACACGATCTTCTCTCCCGAGACCGCCGCCCGCTTCGACAAGCTGGCCTCGATCTATCCCGTCAAGCGCTCGGCGCTCATCCCCATGCTGCTCTATGCGCAGGATGAGGTCGGCTATGTCAGCGATGAAGTCGTAGCGGAATTAGCCAAGCGCCTCGACCTGCTCGAGCTCGACGTTCGCGGCGTACTCAGCTACTACTCGATGCTGCGCACCAAGCCCGCGGGCAAGTATAACGTGCAGGTCTGCACCAACATCTCCTGCATGCTGCGCGGCGGCTTCGAGCTGCTGGACCACTGCAAGAAGACCCTCGGCATCGGCCACAAAGGCGTCACCCCCGACGGCCTCTTCTCCCTCGAAGAGGTCGAGTGCATCGGAGCCTGTTGCTGGGCTCCCGCCGTGCAGGTGAACTACGACTTCCACGACGACCTTACCCCCGCCAAAATGGACGCAGTGCTTGCCGACTACGCCGCAGGACGCGGAAAGGATGTGAAGTAGATGCCTACTCTCGTCTCCCATCCCGATGAAGTCAAAGTCGTCTCCCGCCGCTTCGGCCTGGGCGCAGAAGCTATCGACAAATACATTGAGCTCGACGGCTACAAGGCCGTCCAGAAGGCGATCGAACAGGGTCCGGAGTGGATCGTCAATGAGATGAAAGCCAGCGGACTTCGCGGTCGCGGCGGCGCGGGCTTCCCCACCGGCATGAAGTGGTCGTTCGTGCCCAAGGTCTCCGAAAAACCCAAGTACGTGCTCGTGAACGGCGACGAGTCCGAGCCCGGCACCTGCAAAGACCACGTCATCTTCCTGCACGACCCGCATGCCGTCATCGAAGGCACCATGATCGCGGGCCTCGCGATCGGCGCAAAGATGGGCTTCATCTATCTGCGCGGCGAGTACCGCTACCTGCTGAAGATCGTCGAAAAGGCCGTCGCCGATGCGTACGCCAAGGGCATCCTCGGCAAGAACATCTTCGGCAAAGAGGGTGTGGACTTCGACATCATCACCCAGACCGGTGCAGGCGCGTACGAGGTCGGTGAAGAATCAGCTCTGATGGAGTCCCTTGAGGGCAAGCGCGGTGTACCGCGCATCAAGCCTCCCTTCCCTGCGGTCGTCGGCCTCTACGGCGGCCCCACGGTCATCAACAACGCCGAGACCATCGCCAACGCCCCACACATCCTGCTGATGGGCGGCGAGGCTTACGCCAAGTTGGGCAGCGAACGCAACGGCGGCACACGGCTGTTCGGCATCTCCGGCCACGTAGAACGCCCCGGCGTCTACGAGCTCCCCATGGGCTACTCCCTGCGCAAGGCGATCTATGAAGTAGCCGGCGGCATCAAGGACGGCAAGCAGTTGAAGGCCGTGGTCCCCGGCGGCTCGTCCTGCCCGGTACTCAAGGCCGACGAGATCGATGTAGGCCTCGACTTCGACCAGATGGGCAAGGCCGGCACCATGCTCGGATCGGGCGGCATCGTCGTCCTCGACGAGACCGTCTCCATCGTCGAGTTCGCACTGCGCACCATCCGCTTCTATCAGCATGAGTCCTGCGGCTGGTGCATCCCCTGCCGCGAGGGTACGGACTGGCTCAAGAAGACGCTGACACGCTTCCACGCGGGCGGCGGCAACAAGAAAGACATCGACAACATCCAGTACCTCGCCGAGAACATGATGGGCCGCACCTTCTGCCCACTCGGCGACGCAGCTGCGATGCCCACGCTTGGCTTCATCAAGAAATTCCGCTCCGAGTTCGAGGAGTATCTGGCGGGTGCTCGCGTCGAGCACCCACTCATTCAGATTCAACCGGTCGGCGAACCGGAACTTGCAGGCGCACACTAAGAACAACCCCCGATACTCTTTGGTTTCGGTAGCCCACGGTAAGGAGAAGGAAGTCGATGAAGCTGTTCAATTTACTTAAAATCGGCGCTTTTGTTCTGGCGACCTCTCTTATGCCGCTGGCCGCACAGGCACAGTTCGATGGAGCTCCGCCGAGCAACGGCCTGCACAATCTATCCCTTCTGAAGCCTCCCGCTGGAAGCAAGGTAGCCATCGTTGTCTTCGAAGACCTCGGCTGCCCAGCCTGTGCGCACGCGCATCCAATTGAGCTTCAAGCTGCGGCTGCGGCGCATGTGCCGATCCTGCGTTTCGATTTCCCCTTCGAATCGCACATCTGGACACAACAGGGTGCGGTTTGCGCCCGCTATATCCAAAACAAAATCAGCCCGAAGCTGGCCGATGAATACCGCAGCGATGTCTTTACAGCACAGAACTCCATTGCCAACAAAGACGACCTGCAGCGGTTTACAGAGAACTGGCTACAGCGCCACAACCAGCGAATGCCTTTCGTGATGGACCCGGACGGATCGCTCGCCAACGCCGTTCGCAGCGACTATGAATTGGGTCGCCGCATCAACGTGGGATTTACGCCAACCATCATTGTCGTCAGCAAAGATAAGCAACAGGTCGTATGCGGTACAGGCAACAACAGCTACGACGACCCAACACGCATTCGCTCGGTAGCGGATGCGGCAGTCGCACAGACCCGAAATGCTGCAACCCCAGCACAACCGGCAAAACAGGCAAAGAGTGGACGGAGCTAAGGTCGAATCGATGTCCATCGTCCCCCTCCACACCACGCGCTTTGCGCCGCACACACCAGTTCCCGGTAGGATTTAGAGAAGCCTATGCCAGACGTAAACTTCATCGTAGACGGCCAGAAACTCACCGCACCCGCGGGCACGCTCCTCATTGATGCCTGCAAGTCCGCCGGCATTGAGATTCCCGCCTTCTGTTACTACCCCGGCCTCTCGCTGCAGGCTGCCTGCCGCATGTGCGTGGTGCGCATCGAGAAAGCCCCCAAGCTCGCCACCGCCTGCACCACCACGGTCGCCGAGGGCATGAACGTCACCACGGAGTCGCCCGAGATTGCCCAGGCTCGTAAAGCGACCCTGCAACTCCTGCTCGGCAACCACCCGCTCGACTGCCCCGTCTGCGATGCCGGTGGCGAGTGCGAGCTGCAGGACATGACCTTCAAGTACGGCGCGGCAGACTCTTTCTATACCGAGCCCAAGAATCATCGCGAGGAGCAGAAGTGGTCGCCCGTGGTCTACTTCGACCGCCCGCGCTGCATCCTCTGCTATCGCTGCGTGCGTATGTGCGGCGAAGGCATGGACGTCTTCGCACTCGGCATCCAGAACCGCGGCAGCTCGTCGGTCATCGCGCCGAACGTGCCCTCGCAACTCGCTTCACTCCTGAACGCGGGGGCAGACCAGGCCCAACTCGACTGCGAGCAGTGCGGCATGTGCATCGATGCCTGCCCCGTAGGCGCGCTGACCAGCGGCACCTATCGCTACAAGACCCGTCCCTGGGAGATGAACCACGTCGCTACCGTCTGCACCCACTGCGGCGATGGCTGCAAGACCACGCTGGGCGTTCGCTCCGTCTCCGACGGCAGCGAGATCGTGCGCGGCGACAACCGCGACAAGTCCGGCATGAACGGCGACTTCCTCTGCAACAAGGGCCGCTATGCCTTCGACTTCACCAACAACATCGAACGCCTGACCTCACCTCTGGTTCGCCAGGCCGACGGCAAGCTCAAGCCCGTCTCCTGGGACGAAGCGCTGAAGTTCACCGGCAAGAAGCTGCGCGAGCTCCGCGACACACGCGGCCCGCAGTCGATCGGCGTCATCGGCTCCAACCGCACCACCAACGAAGAGAACTACCTCCTTCAAAAATTCGCGCGCACGGTGCTCGGTACCAACAACATCGACCACCACCGCACGGCGGACTTCGTCACCCTCGCCAACGCCCTCCAGGGCACGACGGGACGATTCGCCTCGCAACGCAACGTTGAGAACGCCCAGGCACTGCTGGTCATCGGCGGCGATCCCACCAATCAAGCCCCGCTCACCGCGTGGAACCTGCGCACGAACGTTCGCCTGAACAAGGCTCGCCTCTACATCGCGAACCACGAAGAGATCAAACTCCGTCGCCAGGCCAAAGATTTCATCCAGGTCCAGCAGTTCGGCTATGGATCTCTCGCCAGCTATCTCGCAGGCAACAACGCAGCCGCCGAAGGCGCCTCCATCGTGGCCCAGGCCGACCAGCTCTCCAACTTCCGCACTGCCATCCAAGCGGAAGAGAAGCTCATCGTCCTGATCGGCAACGAAGTCCGCGGCGGCGAACTCGCCAACCTGATCAAGGCTCTGCCCAACGCCAGGTTCGCCCTGATGGCCGACTACGTGAACTCGCGCGGCGCCTCCGACATGGGCCTGCTGCCCGACGCACTCCCGGGCTACCAGCCGCTCTCCGGCTCCGCGCTGGCGAACGAATACACCGCCCCCACGGCTCCCGGCCTCGACCTGCTCGCCATGTTCGACGCCGCCACCCGTGGCGACCTCTCTGCCCTCTACGTCGTCGGATCGAATCCCATCAAGCGCTTCGGCATCGATCCCTTCGCGCTCAAGGACACCTTCTTCATCGTGCAGGACCTCTTCCTCACCGAGACCGCACAGATCGCCGATGTCGTCTTCCCCGCTGCCAACCTCTACGAGAAGGCCGGTTCGGTCACCAACAGCTATGGCGACCTCCAGCTCGTCAGCAAAGCCGCCGACAAAGCCGGCACCCGCTCCGACTTCGAGCTCATCGTCCGCCTCGCCGACCATATGGGCCACGACATCAAAACCCTAGTACCCTTCGGCAAAGGCCTCCGCGCCGACATGGGCCAGAGCCGCGGCGCACAGAGCGGCGAAGCTGACCGCCATGCCGTGTGGTTGATGGCCAACAACATGGAGCCGAAGCTTTCGCCCTTCGATCCCTTCGCCATCCTCGACGAGATTCAACGCGTCGTTCCTGGCTACGACAAACTCCTCCGCCTGCAGCTTCTCAGCGGCAACGATCAGCACATCGCTCCTGCTTCCACCGGTCTCGTGCAGATCGAAAACCGTAAGGATCTCGTGCTGCCCTCGTCGGACACGCTATTTACCTCGGGCTCACTCACACGCTATTCCCCCATGCTGCAGGATGTGCAGCGCCACCAGGAAACCGAAGTCGCCGATCATCTGGCTGCCGATTAACCCGTTGCTCAAATACTCATAGCTCTTAGCTGAAACGAAAACCCGAACCACCGTAGAACTCTGGGCCTAAGCCCTAAGACCTGGACCCTGAACCCTTACGATGAGCCATCTCACTCCATCATTCACGACCTTCCTGCTCCTCACCATCGTCAAGATCGTGGTGGTGCTGGTCATCACGCTCACCGCGGTGGCCTACACCGTGCTGCTGGAGCGCAAAGTTCTCGGCCGCATGCAGAACCGCTGGGGGCCCTCGCGCGTGGGCCCGTTCGGTCTGCTGCAGCCGCTGGCCGATGGCATCAAGCTCTTCCTCAAGGAAGACATGATGCCGCTCGCTGTCGAGCGCCCGCTCTTCGTGCTCGCCCCGATCATCGCGCTCTCCTGCGCGCTGATCTCGATCTCGGTCGTGCCGTTCGGTGCAAAGACCCTCGTCGGTGGCGTCGACATTTTCCAGATCGCCGATCTCAACATCGGGCTGCTGATCATCCTCGGCATCACGAGCATCGGCGTGTATGGCATCGCGCTCTCGGGCTGGTCGTCGAACAACAAGTACTCGCTCTTCGGCAGCCTCCGCGCCAGCGCCCAGCTCGTAAGCTATGAGCTCGCACTCGGCCTTTCTCTGGTGGGCGTCGTCCTGCGCGCAGGTTCGCTCTCGCTGCGCGACATCGTCAACTCGCAGTCGGCTCACGGCTTGCGCTCATGGAACGTCTTCGGCGGCTTCCAGATCATCGGCTTCTTCATCTATCTGATGGCCGCCTACGCCGAAACCAACCGCGCCCCCTTCGATCTTCCCGAGGCTGAATCCGAGCTCGTCGCCGGCTATCACACGGAGTACTCCTCCATGAAGTTCGCCATGTTCTTCATGGCTGAGTACGCCAACATGATCACCGTCGCCTGCGTCGCCACGCTGCTCTTCTTCGGCGGTGCCGGCACACCCTTCGGCCACCTGTTCGACGGCATCTTCGCAAGCGGCTTCATCCATGCCGTCCTGCCGATCTTCTGGTTCGTCAGCAAGATTCTCTTCTTCCTTCTGCTCTATATCTGGGTGCGCGCTACACTGCCGCGCTTCCGCTACGACCAACTGATGGGATTCGGCTGGAAGTTCCTGATGCCGGTCGCCATGCTCAACATTCTCGCAACTGCCCTGGCCCTGGCCTATCACGGCTGATCGTCAACCTAACGCATTTACAATCGGTACGAACCGACAATCAAGAAATACATCAAGACCGGAAGTCACTAGCCGATGCAAATCGCACTCTTCATCATCTTCGGACTGTTGGCCGTGGCTGGAGCGCTCAATCTCCTGTTCCAGCGCCACCCGATCAACTCGGCGCTCTCGCTGATCGTCGTCATGATGTCCCTGGCGGTCCTCTACTGGTCGCTGGGCGCGGAGTTCCTCGCCGCCGCCCAGGTCATCGTCTACTCCGGCGCGATCATGGTGCTGTTCGTCTTCGTCATCATGCTGCTGAATGCGGGCGAAGAAGAGCGAACCCACGGCTCGAGAATTGCCTACATCGCCGGAATCCCCGGCGCTGCCGCCATCTTCTGCCTGCTGAGCTTCGTGTTTCTCTCCGAGAAGAAGCAGTTGGGAATGACGCAGCTCGGCGGTTATCTCACGAGCGCGGTCTCCAATATCTCCGAGATCTCGCACACCCTGTTTACTTCCCTGCTGCTGCCCTTTGAGGTGACCTCGATCCTGATCCTCGTAGCGATCCTCGGCGCAGTCGTGCTCGCACGGAAGGAGCTCTAATGCATCACCATCATTTTCCCCTCCTGATTCCGTTCCTCCTTTTAGCCGTCATTGTGCTGGTCGTCATCATCGTCCGGAGGAGGAACTAATGGTTCCCATCGCCTACTATCTCGTCCTCGCCGCGATTCTCTTCTCCATCGGCGCAGGCGCGTTTCTCATCAAGCGCAACGTCATCACCATCTTCATGTCGATCGAGCTGATGCTCAACGCCGTGAACCTTACGTTTGTCGCCTTCGCCCACATGTGGCACCAGATCTCAGGCCAGATCTTCGTCTTCTTCGTCATGGTCGTCGCTGCGGCAGAGGCCGCCGTCGGCCTCGCCATCATTATTGCGTTGTTCCGCGTACGCCAGACCCTCAACGTTGACCAGGTCAACCTATTGAAGAACTAACAGTTTTGTTTTTGCCGTTGCATTTCTTGTTGTCATTCCCGCAGGGAATCTGCTTCTAAAGCACCACAGTTACACCAGTTGAACCAAAAGAGTCCACGCATCTCATGAATCCATCTCTGCTCTGGCTCATCCCGCTTCTTCCCTTCGCCGGCTTCCTGCTCAACGGAACCATCGGCCGTAAGCTGCCGCGCGCCCTCGTCTCGACGATTGCGCTGCTCTTCACCGCAGCCCCGGCCCTCATCGTCGCGCAACTCTGGATCTTCATGAAGTCCGCCGGAGCCCCGCTGTCGCTCTCCGTTACCAGCAGCCCGTGGATCGCGGTGACCGGTTTCCAGGTCAACTTCGCCTTCACCGTCGACCACCTCACGCTCATCATGCTGGGCATCGTCACCGGCGTCGGCTTCCTCATCCACGTGTACTCAGTCGGCTACATGGCGCACGAAGAAGGCTTCTGGCGCTTCTTCGCCTACCTGAACCTCTTCATGTTCTTCATGCTGGTGCTGGTGCTCTCCTCCAGCTTCCTTCTGCTCTTCGTCGGCTGGGAGGGCGTCGGTCTCGCGTCGTACCTGCTCATCGGCTTCTACTTCACCAAGGACTCCGCCGCCAACGCCGGCAAGAAGGCCTTCGTCGTCAACCGTATCGGCGACTTCGGCTTCCTGCTCGCGATGTTCCTGATGATCGCGCACTTCGGCAGCCTGGACTTCAACAGCGTCTTTGCGCAAATCTCCGCGACGCCGCTCACCGGTGGCTTCCTCACCGCCATTGCGCTGCTGCTGGTCGTCGGTGCTGCCGGCAAGTCCGCACAGATTCCGCTCTACATCTGGCTTCCCGACGCCATGGAAGGCCCCACGCCAGTCTCCGCGCTGATCCACGCCGCGACCATGGTCACTGCGGGCATCTACATGGTCGCTCGCTGCCATGTGCTCTTCGATAAATCGCCCACTGCGCTTATGGTCGTCGCCGTCATCGGCGCAGCGACAGCGCTTATGGCCGCGACCATCGGCATGGTGCAGCACGACATCAAGCGCGTCCTGGCCTACTCCACGGTCTCGCAACTCGGCTACATGTTCCTGGCCTGCGGCGTTGGAGCCTACTCTGCCGGCATCTTCCACCTCATGACGCACGCCTTCTTCAAGGCACTCCTCTTCCTCGCTGCTGGTTCTGTAATCCATGCGATGGGCGGCGAACAAGACATGCGCGTCATGGGCGGTCTCCGGAAGAAGATCCCCGTCACCTTCTGGACAATGACCGCGGGCGTCGTCGCCATCGCGGGCATTCCCCCTCTGGCAGGCTTCTTCTCCAAGGACGAGATTCTCTACCAGGCTTTTATCTCGGATAACCCGCTGGCAAAGCTGCTCTGGTTCGTTGGCCTGGTCACTGCCGGACTGACCTCGTTCTACATGTTTCGCCTCTGGTTCAAGACCTTCTTCGGCGCACCGCGCTTTGCAGAACAAGGCCATGAACTGGATGTACATGCTGCTCACGGAGCCGCGATCCACGCCCGCCACGACACCAAGCTCGTCCTCGAAACCGAGCCGGAACCGGCGCACGGCGGTCACGCTCACGGTGTACATGAGTCTCCGTGGATCATGACCCTGCCCCTCATCATCCTTGCGATCCTCGCCACGATCGGTGGCTGGGTTGGCGTACCGCTCGCCTTCGGCGGCCACAACGAGTTTGAACACTTCCTGGAGCCGGTCTTCTCCTCCTCCGTCGTTACACCGGAGCACGTCTCTTTCCGTGGCGCGGAGCCGATACTCGCCGTCGTTTCGATCGTCACGGCTCTCCTCGGCTTCCTGGTCGCTTACCTCTGGTACTACCGTAAACCGGGCACAGCAGCCGCGATCGCACAGCGCCTCCAGTTCGTCTACAACCTCCTCGACCATAAGTACTGGGTCGACGAGATCTACGGGCGCTTTATCATCGCCCCGCTGCTCGGGTTCTCGCGCATCTTCCTCGGCATATTCGTCGATGGAGGCCTCGTCCAGGGGACAGGCGCGACCCTTGCCGGTGGCACCCGTGGTTTCAGTTGGCTCGTCCGCCGCGTGCAGTCGGGCAATATCCGTTCCTACGCCGGTTGGCTCGCACTTGGCGCCGCCGCTGTCATCGCCGTAGTTGTCTTTGGCCCACACCCGCATCTGCACTAAAGTGCTCTTGCTTTTGTTGTTGCTTTTCTTGTTGTCATCCCCGCAGGGGATCTGCTGTTAGAAACACCACAGGGTATCGATGAATCTCGACCACACCATCCTGACGCTCATCCTCCTCACCCCACTCGTGGGCGCGGTGGTGCTTGCGCTTATTCCCGAACGCGCCGGCAGCAAGCTCCACGCCATCGGCGCGCTTGTCGTCACGCTTGTCACGCTTGGGCTGACCCTGCACCTGCCGGCACACTTCAACTACGCCGCCGCACCCCGCAGTTTCCAGTTCGAGGTGAACTGCCCCTGGATTGCGTCCCCGGCCATTCGCTTTCACCTCGGCGTCGACGGACTCTCCACGTGGCTTGTGGTGCTCACCGGCTTCCTCGCTCCCATAGGCGTGCTGGCTTCCTGGAACGCCGTCAAGGAGCGCACCAAGCTCTTCTACACCCTCTTCCTGCTCCAACAGGTCGCGATGCTCGGCGTCTTCCTCGCGCTGGACCTCTTCCTGTACTACGGCTTCTGGGAGCTCTCCCTGGTCCCGATGACGCTGCTCATCGCCACCTTCGGCCGCACCGAAAACCGCCGCAAGGCCGCGATCAAGTTCTTCCTCTACGCCTTTATCCCCTCCGCCATTCTGCTGGTAGCCCTGCTCTGGCTCTACGCGAAGACCGGAACCTTCGATCTGCCCGCCCTGCAGGCCCTCGCCGCACAGCATGCCATCTCCGCGAACCCCACGGCTCTGTGGCTCTGCTCGCTAGCCTTCCTCGTAGCCTTCGCGGTCAAGGTTCCCATCTTCCCGCTGCACGGCTGGCTCTCCGATGCCGTGCAGGAGGCTCCCACCGCCGCTGTGATGGTCCTGGCCGGCAAGCTCGGCCTCTACTCCATCCTGCGCTTCAGCTTCGGCATCTTCCCCGAGCAATCTCGCCATATCGCTCCGCTGCTCATCGCACTGGGCGCTATCGGCATCGCCTACGGTGCGCTGCTCGCACTCGTTCAGACCGACCTTAAGAAGCTGGCCGCCTTCTCCACGCTCTCCCACGTCAGCTTCATCGTGCTGGGGATCTTCACCTTTACGACACTCGGCCTCGACGGCGGCGTCTTCCAGATTCTCAACGAGTCGCTCGTCGGCGCGGCGCTCTTCGTGCTGCTCGGCCTACTCTATGAGCGCTACGGCACCTACGACGTGCGCGACTACGGCGGCCTCGCCACCAAGCATCCGTGGATGGTGACGATGTTCGTCATCACCTCGCTCGCCGCGGTCGGCCTGCCCATGCTGAACGGCTTCGTCGGCGAGTTCCTGATCCTCAGCGGCGCCATGCAGTCGGTCTTCTGCCACCACGTTCTCTGGACAGTCATCGGCACTACCGGCGTGATCTTCGGCGCGGCCTACATGCTCTGGATGATCCAGCGCATCTTCTACGGCAACCTCGGGCTGCGCTCGGAAGAGGTCAGCGGCTGGGACCTCACTGCTCGCGAGCATATCGAGCTCTGGCCCCTCGCCATTCTCTTCCTCGTCATGGGCCTGGCCTCGCCGATCTGGATCAAGGCTATCGACACCTACGGCGTACAGACTGCTAATCGGCCCATCGCCTCAGAGGCTCAGAACGGATCTTTCGTCGATCCCGCACTCGCCGCTGCCGCACTCGACAAACCAGCTCCGCCGGTCAACAAGGGAGCACGATACTAATGTCCAACAATCTCCTCGCTCTGCTTCCCGAGATCATCCTCACCCTTACCGGCGTTCTGGTCATGCTGGCCGAGCCGATGATCGCTCCGGGTAAATCGCGCAAGCCCCTCGGCTGGCTCGCCATCCTCGGAACTCTGGCCTCCGGGTTCGCCGCGTTCTACCAGCTCCAGATCGTCAACCCAGGCCGCCCCATCACGGCCTTCTACTCGACGATCCAGGTCGATGCCTTCTCGATCTTCTTCCACCTGCTGATCGCCAGCATCGTCCTCGTCACGCTGCTGGCCTCGCTCGACTACTTTGAAGGCCCCGTCACCCATGCCGGTGAGTACTTCGCGCTCGTCTGCTTCGGCGCGACCGGCATGATGTTCATGACCTCTTCGGTCGAGCTCCTGATGGTCTTCATCGGCCTCGAGATCTCGTCGATCTCGACCTACATCCTCGCCGGCTTCCGCAAGGGTCAGGCCACAGCCTCCGAGGCCTCGCTCAAGTACTTCCTCCTCGGCAGCTTCGCCACCGCGTTCTTCCTTTACGGCATCGCACTCTGCTTTGGCGCAACGGGTTCGACCAGCATCGGCGATATCGCCGCGAAGCTGGGTACAACCTCCACCCCACTGCTCGCGCTGCTCGCCATCGCGATGGTCGTCATCGGCCTCGGGTTCAAGGTCTCCGCCGCCCCGTTCCACGTCTGGACGCCAGACGTCTACCAGGGTGCCCCTGCTCCGGTCGTCGGGCTTATGTCGACGGCACCCAAAGCCGCCGCCTTCGCCGTACTGCTACGCTTCCTCTTCAACGCCGCGCCTGCGTACCGCGGACACTGGATCATCCTGATCGAGATCCTCGCCGTGCTCTCGATGACCGTCGGCAACCTCGGCGCGCTGCTGCAGCGCGACGTCAAGCGTCTGCTGGCGTATTCCTCGATCGCCCACGCCGGATATCTGCTGGTGGCCTTCACCTCCATCCAGCAGGACGCCGTCTCTGCCGCCTGCTTCTACACCGCAGCCTATGCGGCGATGAACGTCGGCGCCTTCCTCGTCCTCACCCAACTCTCCGGCTACGACGAGCAGGCCCGCACCCTCGACGACTTCACCGGCGCCGCTCTCAAGAGGCCCGTCCTCTCCGCGCTGCTCGGGTTCTTCCTGCTCTCGCTCATCGGAATCCCCTTCACAGGCGGCTTCTTCGGCAAGTTCTATGCGTTCTCCGGGGCCATCCACAACGGGCATATCGGGCTGGCCATCATCGGCCTGGCCAACTCCGGGGTTGCCTGCTTCTACTATCTGCGCCTGCTGGCAGCGCTCTACACGCGGCCAGTCAAGGAAGACGCCGCCCTCCTGCCCACCCGCAGGATCGCCATCCCAGCAGCCATCGCCCTCACGGCAACCGCAGCCGCAACCCTGGCTCTGGGCATCGTGCCCAACCACCTGCTGAACCTGGTACAGCGCGCCGCACCGGTAACCCTCCCCTCCCTTACCGTGGCCCCTCCAGCTTCGGCATTGCCTCCCACACCAGCAACCGAGGTCACGCCCTAAAAGCCTTGACGCAGAGTACGCAAAGAGAAGAGCCAAGTTTCGCTACGGCTGCCGTGGCGAAACTTGGCTCTTCTCTTTGCGCTCTTTGCGTCAAGGCTTTTGCTGTTGCTCGTTCTCCTCAACGCTGACGATCACACTCATCACCCCAAACAGAACGGCCCCCGCCGAAGCGGAGGCCGTTCTCTATTCCTGAGATCCGATCACGGCGTAACCTTGAGGAAGATGATAACGAATGTGAACAGAGCCAGTGACTCGATGAAGGCGAGACCGAGAATCAGGAAGATGAAGATTCCAGGACGAGCACCGGGGTTACGCGCGAGAGCCTCAGTAGCCGAAGCAGTCGCCTTACCCTGACCGAGACCGCAGAGACCAGCAGCCAGAGCCATGCTCAGACCGGCAGCCAGCGGAACCCACTGGGCAGCGGCTGAAGTAGCAGCCGCCTGACCGAACGCCGGCGACGCGATGAGCAGCGCAGCCATTGCCATAAATACATATTGCAGCTTCTTCATGGTGTTACTCCTTGCCCCCATTGATCTCGCCGCCAGTGGGTGGTTGAAGCTCACCGTGCTGGCTCCCTCACGCTGGAGCGGCGGTAGTGCGCACCGCGAAGAGGGGGCGCCCCTTCGCGGGAATGTCAAACTCTAATGATCGTGCGCCACGGCGAGGGACAGATAGATCATCGCCAGCAGCATGAACACATACGCCTGAATCACAGCTACCCCGAGATGCAGACCCATAAATATCAGCGGAATGCCAACCGGGATGAGCGAGAAGAACGCCATCGTCAGCAGATCGCCCGCAAACATATTCGCGTACAAACGCACCGTGAGCGATAGCACACGTGCAAAGTGCGAGATGATCTCAATCGGAAATAGCAGCCAATACAACCACCACACCGGCCCGAGGAACTGCTTAATGTAAGCCGGACCGTTCGAGCGAATGCCATGGAAGTGGTAGTAAACAAAGGTAATGAGTGCTAACCCGAGCGGGACTTTAACATTCGCGGTGGGCGACTCAAGTCCAGGAACCAAGCCCGCCAGATTGCAGAGCAGGATGAACAGCGCGAGCACCGACAGGTAGGAGGTGAACTTCTCATACCCATGCCCTATGATCTGCTCGCCCTGTTCGGAGACAAACTCGTTGGTGATCTCAGCGAGGTGCTGCACACCGCCCGGCTTCTCGACACTGAGGGTCAGCCGCACATGCACGAAGTATCCGATGAGCACCACAAAGACCAGCAGTTCCATCGCCACAGCGTTGGTGATAGGGGCCTTATAGGACTCAGGTGTTACATGCACCGCGTGCAGCAACGCGTTCGCCGGACCGGCGAAGTAGTGGTTCAGAGTTCTGGTTAGTAAAAGCTGAGGCATCATATCGAATCGTTATCGGAGGGTTGGGTTCCAGGCCGCTCAGGGCTAAACCGTCCACGCTTTGACCAGACGAAGAGCTTCAAACGAGAGGGCAAAAACGCCCAGTCCAATGCCCGCTGCGAGCGCGTAAACCGAACCATCCAGAAACTTAAGACTAACATACAGAACCACGATGGTCAGGCCCAATCTGAGGAAGAAACCGGCCAAAACCAGCCCCAGCGGGCGCGCTTCCCCGCCCACATCCATGCGGGCCATGACGGCAGTCATCAGCCGCAGCCACTCCCACAGGCCGGAGCCCGAGATCGTCGAGCCGACCAGCAACAGCACAGCACTCTGCCAGCCGAGCTTCCACCACACTACTGGCAGGGCCACCACTGTAACGACGGCCAGGAGGCGCAACGCGCGCAACATGGTCCGGCGGAAGTCATCGTCACTGAAACCGTCAAGGGCGAGCATCAGTTGTCTCCCCTTTTAAGGTAGCGTGAGGCCGTTCTGAATATTTGGACGAAACCGGCTACTGCTCCCAGCAAAATCCCCACAACGCCTGCCCACGATGTATGAAAGTGCTTATCGAATGCCGCCCCGGCCAACCAGCCGATGAGACAGCCAGCCGGCAACGCAATGGCGAGCTGGATCATCGACTCGGCTTTCACCAGATCGCCGAGCGCGCCGTGCGGTTTCTTCGGGGTGTTGCCTTCATCGGCCATCGCCCAAACTTATCACTCGCAGGCGGTAAGGGCCAACCGCCCCCGATATACTGAGATGTCATACTGAAGCGTTAAGACCCCAGCAAAGCGAGCCCGATTTGTCCCAGTTTGAGAGCCAGTTCGAAGAAAACCTGTATCAGCTACGCCGTGAGAAGCTCGCCCAGATCGCCGCCATCGGCGAAAAGCTGGGCCTGACCCATGCCGACAGCACCTACCCCAACAGCTTCGCCTTCACCCAGACGATCCCCCAACTGCGCAACCTCGGCGACCCCAAATCCGGCGAAGAGCTGGAGGCCACCCGCATCGAAGCCTCCTTAGCAGGCCGCATCATGGCGATTCGGGTGCAGGGCAAAGCCGGCTTCGCGCAGTTGCAGCAGGGCGGCCAGCGCCTGCAGATCTACGTCCGCAAGGACGACGTCGGCGAAGATCTCTTCGCCCTCTACAAGCTCCTCGACCTCGGTGACCACATCGGCGTACGCGGCTACCTGATGCGCACCCGCACCGGCGAACTGACGCTGCATGCAGCCCCCACAGACGGTAAGTCCGCGATTACCTTCCTCACCAAGGCAATGCTCGCACTACCAGACAAATTTCATGGACTGAACGACATCGAACTACGCTACCGCCAACGCTACGTTGACCTCTTCACGGACACCGGCGACTTTGAGAGCGAGCCAGGTTCATCGGACGACAACACCAGCAGCGACTCGCCAGCAACGCCCGATATCGATCCAGCCGGAGCGACGCCCGTCCAGGCCCGTACTGCGGCCCGTGAGGTCTTCGTCAAGCGCGCAGCAATCCTCCGCGCCATCCGCAACTTCTTCGACACCCGTGGCTACCTTGAAGTCGAAACACCCATGCTCCACACCATCGCGGGCGGCGCGGCAGCTCGCCCATTCAAGACCCACCACAACGCGCTCGACATCCCGCTCTCCCTGCGCATCGCACCCGAGCTGTACCTGAAGCGGCTCGTAGTCGGCGGCTTCGACCGCGTCTACGAGATCAACCGCAACTTCCGCAACGAAGGCGTCAGCACCCAGCACAACCCCGAGTTCACGATGCTGGAGTTCTACCAGGCCTACGCCAACTACCACGACCTGATGGACCTTACGCAGAAGCTCATCACGACCGTTGCGAAGGAAGTGAACGGGACGACAATCACGAACTTCAATGGTGTTGAGATTGATTTAGGCGCATGGGAGAAGCTCTCTATGAAAGACGCCATCATCAAGTGGTGGCCACCAGAAGCAACCCCTGCACCAGTCGTGACAGACTTTGATAGCATCGAAAAATTCGGATCTGCCCTGTTCAGACTCTCTGACGCTTTTGCAAAAATGCTAGTATCCGCTTCAGTAGCGAACATGCCAATTGCTCACAAGGCGAATTTTTCCGGCAAGTACTGGGTAGAAGTGAATCAAGCTCACGAGGAACCACCTTCTCCTAGCGAAAAACTCACTACCGTTTTGAAGGGTATCCTCGGCAAATATATCGCGGCTACTTTTGAACTCCTAGCCGAAGAGCATCTCATCCAGCCGCATATCATCTACGACTTCCCACTCGCAGTCTCACCCCTCTCGAAGGTCAAGCCCGACGAGCCCGACTGGGTAGAGCGCTTCGAGTTCTACATCGGCGGCTTCGAAGTCGGCAACGCCTTCTCCGAGCTCAACGATCCCGACGACCAGCGCGCCCGCTTCGAAGCTCAACTCACCGAGCGCGAGCGCGGCGACGACGAAGCCCACCAGATGGACGAGGACTACGTCCGCGCCCTCGGCTACGGCCTGCCGCCCACCGGCGGCGAAGGCATCGGCATCGACCGCCTGACCATGTTGCTCACCGGCTCACGCTCCATTCGCGATGTCATCCTCTTCCCGCTGATGCGCCCACACGCAAAGTCCGTAGCAGCAAAGGAAGAGGAACAAGAGCACGGCGAGTCAGCGGAGTAGCAATAATCCGGGTGCCCCATCTTCGGCGCGTTTTTTGCGCCTAAGGTGGGCATCGCGCGAATGCGCGACCGCTCCCGCCCATTTACATCTCACCCACGACGCTCGTGCCACAGACACCTGAGAAAGTTGCAAGATAGGCAGGAGCGGTTCGCTTCGCGAAGGCCCACCTTAGCGACGATAAAACCGTCGCGAAGATGGGGCACCCACACCTTCGCGCCTACCGGCACTAGAGCCGATCCAACTCCTCCGCCACCCTCGCCACACCTTCCAGCGCTCTCGCCGAATCAACCTCGCCGCCCAGCGCGATGCGAAAACCATTCGGCGCATCCTTACTCACCGCAAACCAGTTTCCGCCACTGAGCAGCACCTCACGTTCCGCCATACGCTTCTCGAACCACTGCGGCGTCGTCTGCGCAGGCAGATTCACCCACAGATGCCACGCCGCACGAGCACCCGGCCAGCAGTGGTCTCCTAACAGCGACCGTGCTGCCGCATTGCGACGCGCACCTTCTACATTCTTCTCCGCAATCACACGGTCCAGCGTTCCATCCTCGATCAACGACACCGCTGCGCGGTTATGCACCAGCGAGGACCCCGTAACCGAGTTCAGAATCACGGGCAGCATCCCCGAAAGAAACCGCTCAGGAACCACCAGAAACCCGGTCCGCGCCCCCGGAGCATAGCTTTTGCTCAGCCCGCGCACATAGAACGTGCGCTCCGGTGCGAGCTTCGCCAGCGTTGGCGGAGCATCCGGCTCCATGTAGCCGTATGCATCGTCCTCAATCATCAGCAGATCGAACTCCCTCGCCACCGCCACCAGCGCCTCGCGCCGTGCCAGCGAGGCCACAAACCCCAGCGGATTATGCACCGTCGGCGTCACATAGATCGCTGCGATACGATCTCTCGCACACTGCTCCCGCAGGCTCTCCGGCAACATCCCCTCATCGTCTATGGCGCAGCCAACCAGCGGACACCCCATCGCACGTGCCTGCACCAGAGCTCCCGTGTAAGCCGCCGCGTCGACAGCAATCGTCTTCCCCGCGAGCCCGCTAACCATCAGCGAAAGCAAGCTGCCATGGTGGTTGCCCTCGGTCAGAAACGTCCGCTCCGGCGGCGTCCCCATCCACCTTGCCCCGGCATTCGAGAGCTTCGTCTGGTCGCTGCGAAACGTCGGCCGCAGTTCATCGAAGTTGTCATCACCCAGCGCATCCACCGCCGTCCGCAGACGCTCGCGCCACTGCGCCGGCAGCCCCGGCAACAACGGAAAGTTGTACTGCATCTCGATCATGCTTCCAGCATACTTCTCCCCTCTCGAGGTTGTAGACTCATGCAGTGAACATTCTCTTTGTTGGCGACGTCTTTGGCTCGCCCGGTCGTCACATCGTCCGCGAACATCTGCCCCACGTCATCGAATCCAACGCAGTCGATCTGCTGGTCATCAACGGCGAGAACTCCGCCGGCGGCTTCGGCATCACGCCCTCCATCGCCGAAGAACTCTTCGACCTCGGCGCCCACGTCATCACCACCGGCAACCACATCTGGGACAAAAAAGAGATCTTCGAGTACATGACCGTCCCCGCCGAGTCGCATGCTCGCGGACGCCGCGTACTTCGCCCCGCGAACTACGCTGTCGGCACCCCCGGCTTCGGCTTCTACCAGGGTGCTCTGCCCAACGGCCAGGAGTACGCCGTCATGAACCTGCAGGGTCGCGTCTTCATGTCCTCCTGCGACGACCCCTTCCGTAAGGCCGACGAACTGCTCAGCCAGATCACCGCCAAGGTCATCCTGCTCGACATCCACGGCGAGGCCACCAGCGAGAAGGTCGCGCTGGGCTGGTACCTCGACGGCCGTGTGACGGCGGTGCTCGGCACACACACCCACATCCCCACCGCCGACGAGCGCGTACTGCCCGGCGGAACAGCCTTCCAAAGCGACGTCGGCATGTCCGGCCCGTACGACTCGGTGATCGGCGTAGAGACGGAGCTAATCCTGAAGCGCTTCCTCACCGGCATGCCGGGCAAGTTCGAAGCCGCAAAGGGCAATCCGAAGATGTGCGCCACGCTGATCGAGTGCGACGGCGGAACAGGCCGCGCCTACGGCGTGAGACGCTTCATGCTCGGCGAGTAACTGAATCGGGTGCCCCATCTTCGACGCGCGTTCTTTGCGCGGCTAAGGTGGGCATTCGCGAAGCGAACCACCTTTGGCTCGTAGAGGCGACCGTGGATAGATGGGGGAGAGCGGTCCTGTGCTTCAGCAGAGGTTTCCAGCCAATGCACTGCTCTGGTTGACTGCGTAGCGCGAACAACGTGACGACCGCCCCCACCTTCATGCACACTAGTCCCACTACATTTGCGAGGAAATCATGACGGGAAACCGCGAGAACGACCTGGAAGCCGCAGCCAACTTACTGCTGGACGCACGACGCACCAACACTCCTATTGCCGATCTGCCGGAGAACCTCCGGCCCACGAATCTGGAAGAGGTCTATGCCGTCCAGGACGCGATCGCCGAGGCCTATGGCGAGATTGGCGGATGGAAGATCGGCGCGCCAACCCCGGAGGCCACACCCCTCTTCGCTCCCATGCCCGCTGTGTGGATCGCCCCCGGCGGTAGCCTGCTCAGCGGCAACCGTTGGTTTCGCGGCCTTGAAGCGGAGATCGCTTTCCTCGTCGGCGAAGACCTTCCGCCGCGTGCCACTCCCTACTCTCGCGAAGAGGTGGTCGCGGCCATGGCCTCGTGCCACCCCGTTATCGAGGTGCTCGAACCCGGATTCAGCGATCCCTTCAAGGTGGATCGCAACTCCATGCTGGCCGATCTGCAGCTGCACGGTGGCTTCATCTACGGCCCGGCATTCGACAACTGGAAGTCGGTCGACTTCAACACCGAAAAGGTCACGCTCGCAGTCGATGGCGTTATTCGCATCGAGCGCACCGGCTCGAACACCTCGGGCGACTTCATAAAGCTGCTGCCATGGCTCGCGAACGAAGGCGCCGCCCGCACCGGCGGCCTGCGCAAAGGCCAATGGATCACCACAGGATCATGGATCGGCTACACCCAGGCCGACGCTGGTTCCACAGTAGACGTGATCTTCTCGACCGTCGGCAGCGTCAGCCTGCGCTTCGCTTAAGGCCGTGACTGGGTAAAGTGTTTTGTCTTTGCCTTTGCTGTTGTTTTTCTTGTTGTCATTCCCGGAGGGAATCTGCTTTCAGCTTGTGCAGACACAAACATCATGCGCAATCCCAAACAACAGCAGATTCCCTCCGGGAATGACAACAAGAAAACAAAGACACCAGCAGCGGCAAAACAAAGTTACAGGCAAGCCGCAGTTTGATAACAGCTCTAAACACATTCCGAAAAGGAAAACGTATGATCCCGTTTGGCAATGGAGTAGAGATTCACGCAACGCTCGCCGACCGCTACACCACGATCCTCACCCCTGAGGCCCTGGAGTTCGCCGTCGCCCTGCAGCGTGAGTTCAACGGCCGCCGCAAAGAGCTGCTGGCCGCACGCGTAGCCCGCCAGGCGAGGCTCGATGCCGGCGAGCGCCCCAACTTTCTGCCCGAGACCGAGCAGATTCGTGAGGTAGCCTGGACCGTCGCTCCCCTGCCCCCCGATCTGCTCGATCGCCGCGTCGAGATCACCGGTCCGGTCGACCGCAAGATGATCATCAACGCACTCAACTCCGGCGCGAAGGTCTTCATGGCGGACTTCGAAGACTCGACAACGCCAACCTGGGAGAACGTTCTCGACGGCCAACTGAATCTGCGCGACGCCGTTCGCCGCACCATCACCTTCTCCGACCCCAACACCGGCAAGCAGTACGCGCTCAAGGAAAACCCGGCAGTCCTCTTCGTTCGCGCCCGCGGCTGGCATCTGGAAGAGCGCCACGTCTGGGTCGACGGCGAAGCCATGTCGGGCAGCATCTTCGACTTCGCCTTCTACCTCTTCCATAACGCGAAGGAACTCCTCAAACGCAAGACCGGCCCCTACTACTACCTCCCCAAGATGGAGTCGCATCTCGAAGCACGCCTATGGAACGACATCTTCCTGCGCGCGCAGGAAAAGCTTGGCCTGAAGCGAGGCACCATCAAGGCCACTGTGCTCATCGAGACCATCCTCGCCACCTTCGAGATGGACGAGATCCTCTACGAGCTGCGCGAGCACTCCGCCGGCCTGAACTGCGGACGCTGGGACTACATCTTCAGCTTCATCAAGAAGCTCGCAGGCGATACCACCATGCTGCTCCCGGATCGCGGCCAGGTCACGATGACGACGCACTTCATGCGCAGCTACTCAAAGCTCGCCATCAAGACCTGCCACAAGCGCAAGGTCAGCGCGATGGGCGGCATGAGCGCGTTCATCCCCATCAAGTCCGACCCGGAAGCCAACGAACGCGCCCTCGCACAGGTGCGCGCCGACAAGGAGCGTGAGGCCACCGACGGACACGACGGCACCTGGGTCGCACATCCCGGCCTAGTTCCCGTCGCGCTCGAAGTCTTCGATCGCATCATGCCGCAGCCCAACCAGATCGACAAACAACTGCGCGACTACAATCCCACCGCCGCCGACCTGCTACAGGTTCCCACCGGCACGATCACCGAAGCCGGTCTCAAGCAGAACGTCGCCGTAGGCATGGGATACCTCGAAGCCTGGCTGCGCGGCATCGGCTGCGTCCCGCTCTTCAACATGATGGAAGACGCAGCCACCGCCGAGATCAGCCGCTCCCAGCTCTGGCAGTGGGTCCACCATCACGCCAAATTGGAAGACGGCCGCGCGGTCACAGCGGCGCTCTGCGATGAGTACATCGACCTCGAACTAGCACGCGCCAAAGAAGCCTATGGCGCAAGCCGCTATGAAGCCTACGAGCACGCCGCCTTCCTGATGCGCGAACTCATCAAGGCACCAAAGTTCCAGGACTTCCTGACCGTGCCGGCATACGCCCGAGTGCTGGACCACGAGGTGTTCACCGCCTAGTTGCAAAATCTTTAGCTCAGAGGGCGCAAAGGTTTCTCGGAGACCGACACGAATACCGTCGCGACCTCCGCGAAACCTCCGCGCCCTCTGCGTTAAAGATTTTGCTCTTCGGATCTAGCGATACATCCCCGCAGTCTAGCCAAGCACTCTCATCTAAGTGGCTAATTTGCCTGAGGTGCAGCTATGGCTCGTCCCTACTGGAGCGGACAGATACAAATCTCGCTGGTCTCTTTCGGCGTCAGGCTCTTCGTCGCCACCGAAGCCAGGAGCGAGATCCACTTCCACCAGATCGACCGCAAGACCGGCGAGCGCGTCAGGCACCAGAAGGTGCTTGCGAGCGCGATCGAGAACGACCCCGATGAAGCCGCCGACTCCGACGAGATCGTCGAGCGCAGCCAGATCGTCAAGGGCTACGAGTACAGCAAAGGCCACTACGTCACCCTCGAACCCGAAGAACTCGAACACCTCCGCGTGCCCTCCAAGCACACCATGGAGGTCTCTCAATTTGTCGAGCGCGACCAACTGCCTCTGGAGTTCTTCGAGAAGCCCTACTTCGTCGTTCCGGAGAACGATGCGCAGACCGAGGCCTTCACCACCGTCCGCCAGGCGCTGCTCGACACCAACAAGGCAGCACTCTCGCAGATTGCGTTCGGTGGCCGCGAGCACGTCGTCGCCATCGTCCCGGCAGGTACGGAGACCCACGGCGGAATGATCGCGTACACCCTGCGCTATGCGGCCGAACTGCGTGACCCCGCCGAGTACTTCAACGACATCAAGAAGACAAAGGTCTCAAGCGACTCCCTTGCCCTGGCCAAGGAGCTCATCAAACGCAAGTCCAAATCCTTCGATCCCGCAAAGTTTGTCGATGGCTATGAGGTCGCAGTCAAGGAACTCGTCGACGCCAAGCTGAAGCACGCCCCAATCCCACGCGAGGAAGCTCCTGCCCCAGCCAGGGGCAAAGTCATCAACCTCATGGACGCCTTGCGGAAGAGCGTCAACAGCGGCGACAAACCTGCGAAGCGGACGGCAGCAGCCGGGAAAAAGCACGGCCTCGCGCTGGTAAAGGGCGCGACGAAAAAACAGAAGCAGCCTGCAGCGAAATCGACCAGGGCAACCGCCAAACGGAAGTCAGCATAGGAGGGGCTTTGATCTTTAGGGCCAACGGCCCGTGATATCCCAGCCTGGGGTGGAGCGAACCCGAGTCGGTACGCTGGCGCGTGCCGACTCGGGCGCGAAGCCCCAGGTAAATGTCAGGCTGAAGGCCCTTCCTACCTGCCGGAGGCCGGAGTGAAGGCGGAGCCGCAACGACTGAATTGCTTTCCTGCGTTGAGGCGAAACATTCAGGGCATCGACCCAGGTTCTTGCTTTGAATCTCAATCCTCATCCATAGATTGGACCAGAGACTCCAATGAAACGCCCCGCAAAGAAGACCTCCCATAACTCGAAAGCCGCCGACGCCGTCGACGAACAACTCGCCCGCTATCGCGAGATGCGCGACTTCCACGTCACGGCCGAACCCAGTGGCAAAACAAAAAAAGCTCCTGCAAAGACGAAAGCCAAACTTCCCTTCGTCATTCAAAAACACGCGGCCAGCCACCTGCACTATGACTTCCGCCTCGGATGGAACGGTGTTCTCAAAAGCTGGGCTGTCGCAAAAGGCCCGAGCTACTACACGGGCGATCGCCGCCTCGCTGTCCAGGTAGAAGACCACCCCATGGAGTACGGCGGCTTTGAAGGCATCATTCCCAAAGGCCAGTACGGCGGCGGCACCGTCATGGTATGGGACCAAGGCACGTGGGAGCCGCAGCCGGGATATGAAGATGTCGACGCGGGCCTGCGCGAGGGCAGCCTGAAGTTCGTGATGCACGGCACAAAGATGAAGGGCAAGTGGACGCTCGTACGCATGGGCGGCAAAGCTGCCAACGAACGCAAGCCGAACTGGCTGCTCATCAAAGAACATGATGAGTTCGAGCGCGGCAAGGACGATCCCCCCATCACCGAGGAATCACCTAATTCAGCAGTCACAAAGCGAACGCTGGAACAGATCGCAGGACAGGAAGACCACGTCTGGAACTCCAAAGAGACAGCACGCGGCAACGCGTGGCACAGGCAAGAAAAGTCGACGCAGCCCGCACCCAACAAGAAAGCCCAACCTAAGTCGCCGGAAGCAATCGACAACGCAGCTCTCAAGCGTCTGCCCAAGGAATCACAACCTGCCTTTCTCGCGCCGCAGCTGGCGCTTGAAGCCACAGAACCTCCCGGCAAAGAGGGCTGGCTGCATGAGTTGAAGCTCGACGGCTACCGCATCCAGGCACGCAAATCCGGCAGCGACGTAAAGCTGCTCACCCGCAAGGGGCTCGACTGGACCCATCGCATGCCCGCCATCGCGAAAGATGTGGCGAGACTACCTGTCGATAAGGCAACGCTGGATGGCGAGGTCGTAGTAGTCAGTGAAAACGGCACAACCAGCTTCGCCAATCTGCAGGCGTCCTTTCAGGACGGAGAAAAACATCCTCTCACCTATTTCTGCTTCGACCTGCTGCATCTCAACGGACACAATACCCGCGGCCTCAGCCTTCGCGAGCGCAAGGTCTTACTGGCGCAGATCCTCGGAGAAGGCGTCGGCTCCATCAATCTGAGCGAACACCTTGAAACGGGCGGCGAGGCTATGTTTCACCAGGCCTGCAAACTTCACGCCGAAGGCATCATTTCAAAACTGGCCGATTCGACCTACGCTTCAGGCCGCAGCAGCGACTGGCTCAAGTCCAAATGTCTTCGCGAACAGGAGTTTGTCATCGGCGGCTATACGCTGTCGTCCGAAGGGACAGACCGCATCGGCTCGCTTCTACTGGGCTACTATCGCGACGGCAAGTTGATCTATGCCGGCCGCACCGGTACCGGCTTTACGCAGAAGACAAAACGCACGCTACGCAAACAACTTGGCGACCTCGAGGCACGTGCTACACCGTTCGATCGGGCACCTGCCGAAGCGCGTAAAGATGCTGTCTGGGTCCGCCCCAAGCTCGTCGCACAGGTTCGGTTCGCCACCTGGACCGCAGACAATCTCGTTCGCCAGGCGGCCTTTCTAGGACTCCGCGAAGACAAGGCCGCCACCGAAGTCCGGCGCGAGGAAGCAACGGTTGCACCTCAGCCAAAAGCGAGATCCAAACGCCCGAAAGAATCTGCGGCAACGCATAAGACTCCAGTCCCACTTGCCGCAAAGAAGGCAGCGAAACCTGCGTCTACATCGCCAGTACGCCTGACCCATCCCGACAAAGTGCTCGACGCGGAGAGCGGCCTTACCAAAGCAGACCTGTCCGCCTACTACCAAGGCATCGCCGAACACATGCTGCCGCACATCACCGACCGCCCTCTCAGTCTCGTGCGCTGCCCCGAGGGTACCGGCAAGCCCTGCTTCTTCCAGAAGCACGTCAACTCCATGCTGCCACCCGGCGTCGAAGGCATCGACGTCCCCAATAAAAAGACCGGCGAACCAGAGCCCTACATCACGCTCCACATGACCGACGCAATCATCAACATGGCGCAGATGGGGGTCCTCGAGATACATCCGTGGAGCTCCCGCAACGACGATCTCGAACATCCTGACCGCCTGATCTTCGACCTGGATCCGGACGAGTCGATACCCTGGTCAACTCTCTGCGCCGCCGCCGCCGAGGTACGCAAACGACTGAAGAAGGCCGGCCTCGAAAGCTTCCTGAAGACCACAGGCGGCAAGGGGCTGCACGTCGTCGCGCCCATCCTACCCGAGCTTGGATGGGCGGAAGTCAAAGACTTGGCCCACAAGCTTGTCAACGCGATGGAGCGGGACAACCCCACTCTCTACCTGACCAAGATGACCAAGGCCGCGCGTAAGGGAAAGATCTATCTCGACTATCTGCGCAACGAACGCGGCGCTACAGCAGTAGCGCCCTACTCCCCCCGCGCCCGAGCCGGCGCACACGTCTCGCTGCCGCTGCCGTGGTCGGCGCTGAAGCTGCCGGAGCGTCCGGTATACTCCGTCAAGAACTTCGACGAGTGGCGTTCACGCCTCCGCAGCGATCCCTGGAAGGCAATGCCATCCACTCGCCAGCATCTCGACCCGAAAAGTTTCTAGAATCAACACAATGTCACCCCACAATTCTAGAAATCACGAGAGACACATCTCTAGATTTCTCTGATTCCCCTCCGCCGACCAGCGCGTTTATGTCATTTGCACCCGATACGTCGAAGAATCTGTTCCTGTTAGGATATTGGTTTCTTCCTGCAAGGAGGACATTATGTCCGCTGCCACCGCTTCTACGCTCCCCTCTTCACCCAGGCTCTCCGCAACAGACATTCGCGAGATCACCCACTGGATCTCCGGCGCTGCCGTTAGCGGTGTATCGGGCCGCTTCTCCGATGTCTTCCACCCTGCCTCCGGCCAGGTACAGGCACGCGTCCCCCTAGCCTCCGACGCCGAAGTCGACAAGGCTGTGCAGGCTGCGGCCGCTGCGTTCCCCGAGTGGTCTTCGCTTCCGCCGCTGCGCCGCGCACGCGTCATGTTCCGCTTTCGCGAGATCTACGAGAGCCGCATCGATGAAGTGGCCGCAACCATCAACCGCGAGCACGGCAAGGTCTTCTCCGACGCCAAAGGCGAAGCCACACGCGGCCTCGAGGTCGTCGAGTTCGCCACCGGCATCCCACAGCTTCTCAAGGGCGAGTTCACCGAGCAGGTAGGCACCGGCATCGATAGCTGGTCGATGCGGCAGCCACTCGGCGTCGTTGCAGGCATTACACCGTTCAACTTTCCCGCGATGGTGCCGATGTGGATGTTCCCCATCGCGCTGGCCTGCGGCAACACCTTTGTGCTCAAGCCGAGCGAGCGCGATCCCAGCGCCTCGATTCTCCTCGCCGAAATGCTGAAAGAAGCCGGCCTTCCTGACGGCGTCTTCAACGTGGTCCACGGCGACAAGACGGCGGTCGATGCGATCCTCGCGCATCCCGGCATTACGGCTGTCAGCTTCGTCGGCTCTACGCCCATCGCGGAGTACGTCTATCGCGAAGGAACGAAGCACGGCAAGCGCGTGCAGGCTCTCGGCGGCGCAAAGAACCACATGATCGTCATGCCCGATGCCGATCTCGACCAGGCAGCCGATGCACTTGCTGGCGCAGCCTACGGTTCGGCAGGCGAGCGCTGCATGGCGATCAGCATCGCCGTAGCCGTCGGTAGCCAGACCGCCGATACCTTGATCGAAAAGCTGGAGAGCCGCATCGCCGATCTCCGTATTGGCGATGGAGCTAAGGACGCCCCAACCGGCGAGGCCGACCTCGGTCCACTGGTGACAAAGCAACATCTGGACAAAGTGACAAGCTACGTCGAACTCGGTACAACCGAAGGCGCAGAGCTCGTCGTCGACGGCCGCAAGGGAGTTCTGCCCCAGGGTGATGGCTTCTTCCTCGGCGCCTGCCTCTTCGATCACGTCAAGCCGGAGATGCGGATCTATAAAGAGGAGATCTTTGGGCCGGTTCTGGGCGTGGTGCGCGTCAACAACTTTGAGACGGCGCTGCAACTCATCAACGAGCACGAGTTTGGCAACGGAACAGCCCTGTTCACTCGCGATGGCGACACCGCACGCGACTTTGCACGGCGTGTTCAGGCTGGCATGGTCGGCATCAACGTGCCGATTCCCGTGCCGATGGCCTTCCACAGCTTCGGCGGCTGGAAGCGCTCGCTCTTCGGCGACCACTCTGTACACGGCCCAGAGGGTGTGCGTTTCTACACCCGCATCAAGACTGTGACGGCCCGCTGGCCGACAGGCATTCGCACCGGTGTCGACACAACGATGCCTACGCTGGGATAACTTCGGCCGATTCTTCTCGTCAAACCATGGCCCAGCCCCATCACGGTTGGGCCATGGGGAGATCCCGAGAATGTGGGCAAGGTACGAACCACAGGCTAAAAGTCTATTCGTCACGCGCAACAAGGTGGGGCTCCTCGCCCTGCTGGTTCTCGATGGCGCGCTCAACTCTCAGTCATTGGACCATGAAGATTTGGCAAAGGTCCTGACGGAAGAAACAACAAGGCACTCCACTCTTACATACACGCAGCATTACATCGCTGACGATAACCAGGCCGTTGAGTATTCAGGGACTCTTTACTTTCAAATAGAGTCCATCACACTGCACGGTTGCGACTTGAAGATGAGTGTCGTTGTTCAGGATAGGAACGTCGGCACAGAACAAAAACGAGGGGCTCTTACTGAACAGACGGTGCAGCTAGGACAAAGATCTGCCACCTATCGCTACACCTATCAGCTCAACAAAGCAGCCCTCCAAAGCCTAAAGGTCGACCCTATGCAAGGACGACCTTCTCAACTGCGTGACCATACTGGCTCTGTATGCGAGGAGGACAAGTCCTGCAGCCTTCCATGGCTGCATATACAGACCCCAAAGCCAGTCATTAAGGAAACTCGAGTCATGAATGGCCTTTTAGATTTCGATCAGGAGGTCAATAGCATCGCGATTCCCATGAGCTCTCACGAAATAGCCCTGCAAGCGGCCACATCTCTTGAGAGCCTGGCGGTCGCGTGTCACCAGTGACTCATCGACGGGCAGGATTCGTACGAGCGTAGACACAACGACGTCTGCACTGGAGTAACTTCGGCAGTCCTTTCCAAACAAAACACCCAGCCGGAGATCACGGCTGGGTGTTTTGTCTGCTGGCTCTACGAAACTACGATTAGCGATTGTTAGCAGGAGTGTCTGGTTTGCCTTCGACCTTGTGAGTTACCTTGCGTGTGCCATGCGCGGTCTTGTGGGCAGCCCTCCTTGTGACGTGGGCGGTCTTATGAGCAGCAACCTTGGTTCCATGCTCCGTATCTCTGGTTGCGACTTTGGTTCCGTGCACCGTGTCCCTTGCGGCGACCTTAGTTCCATGAGCGGTATCGTGTGCTGCCGTCTTGCTCGCATCTGCGGTATCGTGACCAGCGTTTTTCAGGTCCTGCCCAACCTGAAGCGGCTGCGCATAAGAGACACCGAGCGAAAGCGCGACAGCAAAAGCAACTCCGGCAATCTTAGTTCTTGTCATTGAGATTCTCCTTGAAAGACACAGTAGTCCGGAACTTAATGTTCCCTTGGAGTCCAAGGATACCTGCAAATGCCACGTTGCGTCTCGCGATCCTGGCGCCCCCTGGATTACAAACAGCCGCCGTATTATCGATACGCCAATGCCTGCGAGGGATATCAGCAAACAAACACCCAGCCGGCGACCGCGGTCTCATACAATTTCAGTATGTTTGTTATAGAGTCAGGCCCAACGTTAGCCCTGGTGGATCTATAGCGCATACGCAACCCTTTTTAGACATGAACATCGACAACCTGGAAGATCGGTGAACGAAACGTGAAGCACAAAATCGATATCGAGAAGTGGGCCCGTAAAGCTCACTTCCAATTCTTCAATGCCTTCGAAGAGCCCTATTACGGCGTCTGCGTGAACATCGATTGCACCACAGCGTATCGGTTTGCCAAAGACGCTGGCATCTCGGTCTTCCTCTATTACCTCTACAAATCACTCTCCGCAGCCCAGAGAATCGAGCCTTTCAAATACCGCATAGAAGGAGACGAGGTCTTTCTTCACGATCAGATCGATGCCGGTTCAACCATCGCTCGAAGCAACGGCACCTTCGGATACGGCCATCTTCTCTACAACGAAAATCTGGAAGAATTTCTGGAAGGCGCCAACCACGTAGTAGAGTGCGTCCGCGGCTCTGACGATCTTGTCCGCACTTTAGCTCCGAATATCATTCGATATTCCGCGTTGCCATGGATCGATTTCACCTCGATCTCACATGCCCGGATGTTCTCTCGCCCAGACAGTTGCCCCTGGATCTCGTTCGGCAAAATGACCGAAAACGGCGGAAAGAGGTCTATGCCGGTATCGATACACGTGCATCATGCCCTGGTGGACGGGTTGCACGTTGGACAATATATTGAATGCTTTCAGGATCTGATGAACGCGTCATAGGGTGCCCGGGGCGGTTCACCTGGAACCATTGCTTTCCGGTCTTGAAATTCCTGCATACTGCAAAGCACTATTAACATTTGCCGTAGCAGGAGTGCGCTACCCTGATCCAACACATGGCTCCCCAGAAAAAAGTCGCGAAGAAACAAGCAAGCGTGAAGAAGAAGGCAATGGACGAGATCGTTCCTCAGCCCGCCGATGCGCTGAAGACGCAGAACCGTTTCATCAACCGCGACGAGAGTTGGCTGCTATTCAACCGTCGTGTGCTGGAAGAGGCCGATGACGCCACCAATCCGCTGCTGGAGCGTCTGAAGTTTCTCGCGATCACTGCCAGCAACCTGGACGAATTTCTCGAGATCCGGGTGGCCGGCATCCTGCAGCAGATGGAAGAAGACCTGGGGCTTCCGCAGAAGCCGGACGAAGGTGGCCTAACCTCGGATGCCCGCATGGGCCGCCTGCGCGACTGGCTGCATCGCTTCGCGGGCGACCAGGACCAGTGCTGGACCGATCGCCTGGAGCCCGAGCTCAACGCCGCTGGAATTCGTCTGGTGAGCTGGAAGCAGATGAGCGAAGAAGATCGTCTCTTTGCCGCACGCTTCTTCCACGATCAAGTCGATCCCCTTCTAACCCCCGTTACGCTGGATCCCTCGCATCCCTTTCCGCGCGTACTCAACAAAGCACTCTGCCTCGCGTTGCTATTGCGGCACAAACGCAAGAACCGCGCGGGCGTTCGCAGCTCCAAAGTCCTTGGCGTCATCACCATTCCCCGCTCGTTACCGGACCTGATTGTGCTGCCCGAGCGAAACGGCCAGCGCAACTACCTGCTGCTCGACGAGCTGATCGAAGCGCACTCGGAGCGCATGTTCCGCGGGTACGAAGTTCTGAGCCGCGCAGCATTTCGCGTCACGCGCAACAGCAACCTCTACATGGAAGAGGAAGAGAGCCGGTCGGTGCTGGAGAGTGTAGCCGCCGAACTCCACAATCGCCGCAAAGGTGACGTTGTTCGGATGGAGATCGACGTTACTGCAGCGGATGCGATCGCTGAGCGGCTGCGCATAAACTTTGAGCTTGAGGAGTGGCAGGTCTTTCGCACCAAAGCCCCTGTCAACCTCATCCGCCTGATGAACCTGTACAAAGAGGTGAAGACTCCCGAGCTGAAGTTTCCCGAGTTTCACGGGCGCCGGCTTCAACTCGGCCCCAAGGCCAGAGATGTCTTCGACGAACTGCGCAAGCGCGATATTCTGCTGCATCACCCCTTCGACAGCTACAACACGGTGGAGGCGTTCATCGCCGCAGGCACCAGTGATCCTCGCGTCATCTCGATGAAGCAGACGCTCTACCGTACCAGCGCCGACTCATCGATGTTCCGGGCGCTCACCGAAGCCGCCCAGAGCAAGGACGTGACGGTGGTGGTCGAGCTGATGGCACGTTTTGACGAGGCCTCCAACATCCGCTGGGCGCGTGAGCTGGAAGACGCCGGGGTACAGGTATTTCACGGAATCTACGGGCTCAAAACGCACTGCAAACTGGCGCTGCTGTGGCGACGCGATCCAGATGGTGTCGTACGCAGCTACGCGCATCTCGGCACAGGTAACTACAACCCCGTCACAGCGCGCTTCTATACCGACATCAGCCTGATGACGGCGCGGCCGGAGTTGACCGAGGCCATGCAGCGCGTCTTTCGCTACCTGACCGCCAATTGGGAGGCAAGCCAGGAAACCTACCGTCCGCTGATGGTCGCTCCCATCACGCTGGCCGATGACATCCTTGCGCTGATCACTCGCGAAGAGGCCCACGCGCGCAAGGGGCATAAGGCACACATCATCGCCAAGATGAACGCGCTACTGGACACAAAGACCATCGAGGCGCTCTATTCGGCGTCGCAGGCCGGCGTTGAAATTGATCTCATCATTCGCGGCATGTGCGCCCTGCGTCCCGGCGTTCACGGCCTGAGTGAGCGCATTCGCGTGCGCTCCATCGTGGGACGTTTCCTGGAGCACAGCCGCATCTTCTGGTTCGCCAATGGCGGTCATGAAGAGGTCTACGCAGGCAGCGCCGACTGGATGCCTCGCAACCTCTATGAGCGCTGCGAAGTCGTCTTCCCGGTCTGCGACGATGCAGGCAAACACAGACTACGCAAAGAGATCCTCGAAACCTACCTGAAAGACGATGTGAAGGCGCGATTGATGCAGCCCGATGGGACTTACATCCGAGCCACCGGCAGCGGAACACGTCTCAGCGCACAGGACTGGTTCATGCAGCACGCAACCGCCGCCGACACAACGCAGGACCGGCAGGAACCCACTGCAACCACCGCTTTGCCTGCAGCTACTGTAGCGACCCCCAAAAAGGCGAGATCCTGACACGCCTGAAGCCGCGACACTATTAGGTATAGAACAAACTTAAAGTCAGATGCCCCACACTCCCGCATTTTTGCGAGGGTGTGGGGCATCTGACTTTAAGGGTTATTGAATGATTACGTTGAAGCTGGTGTTGTTGGTAATGGTGGAGTTGACGCTGTCCGTGCCGGTTACGGTGAAGGAATAGGTTCCGGCTGGAGCATTGTTAGCACTTGATCCTATAGGGACAGAGGAGGAACCGCTACTGCAACCCATCAGACCAAAACCGCTGAAACTAAGCATCACCAGCGCTACGAGAGCCAAGCCACCACGGAGTAGACGCGAACGGTGCCTGAAGCATCCAGCGATCAGGAGGCATGCAAAGGCCGCGGGGAAAGGAGCGCTCTTCCAAGGCGAATGATGTAAGCCCGTCGGCATGGACAAACTCGAACTGGAAGAGTGCGCCGGAAGAATGCGAACAGTCCTAGTCCCACTCGTGCCTTGGCGGTTAAGCACTGTCAGATTGTTGCTATTGCAGGTGCTCACACTGGTATAGAACGTAATAGTTTCGGAGACCGCAGCTGCGCCGACAACCGTAAGATTATTAGCAGCGACGCAGAAGTTGGTCAAGGAGCTGGGATAGGTCAAAGTTAGATCAACCGTTCCGGTGTATCCATTGACGGGTGTGATCGTCACGGTCGATGTGCCGGAACTGCCCGCGGTGATGGTGACGTTAGAAGCCGCGATGGTAAAGGAAGTGCCACCGACATTGAGAGTGACGGATCCCTTCGACGACGCATAATTTGAGTCACCAGAATAGGTGGCAATAATAGTGTGCGCCCCGGAAACGGAGGTGGAGTAGGTGTAGGTATAGGCTCCGTTGACCAGGGTGAATGGTGAGCCGGAAACTGCCGTTCCGTTGTCCGTGATCGCAACGGTTCCAGTGGGAGTGACAGAGCCACTGGTATAGCCGATCGTGACGGTGATTGTGTCATTCACGCTAATGGCAGGCGAAAGGGTGGCTGCCGATACAGTCGTCGTGGAAGCCAACAAAGCGGAGGTTGAAGGTGCCCATGCTGTCACCAGCTGATATAGATCAACTGAACCGAGACCGGATGCCTCGTCATAGCCGGTAGTTGCAGGATACTCGGTTGTGGAAGGAGCAACGCATGCGAGATTTTCGGTTGTTGTTGACGACAGAGCTGCCGCTGGATAACTAAGGCCGGCGAGGCACTCATTATTACCGCTGGTGATGTCATGGAAAGCAGAACCATAGGTTGCAGTGCTGGAAGCCAGAGTGTAGAGTTCGGGATTCACCAGCCCCTGCCCCGTGTTGTAGCCCTTGGCCTGATTGATAATGGCCACCATGCCGGCGAAGATGGGCGCGGCAAAACTAGTGCCTCCGGCGACGGTGAGGTACTGGTCGTTGGCATCGCGGAAACCGTTGGAGCAGCTCCCAGTGATGCCGGTATCTGTGCTGTCGCTGGAGCAGTAGAGATAGCCAGCATTATTGGGCGAAGCATCCAGCGAAACGTCAGGGACGAGGCGGAAGCTGCCAGTGGTGGGGATACCAGTAACGCCAGCCTGCCAGGATGGACGAGACGTCAAGGCACTGACGCCACCGCCACCCGAGGAAAGACCGTTAGTGGAGCTGTCATCGTTCCATACCTGTTCGGGGATGTAGGAGAGCGCGGAGCTGATGATGTCGGTGGAAGTCTCTGCGGCAAAGTAGGTATTGTTACCTGCAGCAACATCAGTAGCTGGAAACTCCGTGCCACCCAGACCGGTGACATACTGACTGCTGGCAGGAAAGTCGACGGCGAGAGCTTCCTGCTGAGTGGTGCTGAGGACGGTCGGATCATCGCCGGAGCAATCGGTAGATCCATCGTCACCAGCGGCTGAGATGATGGTCTGTCCTTGGCTGGCCCCCTGCTCAAGAACTGCATTGAGGCTGGCATAGGAATAGGTGCCAGAGGTAGAAAGATCGGTCTCACAGTCGCCATAGCTGGAACTGACGATAGGAGCGAGATCAGAATCGATGGCGTACTCGAGCGATTGAAAAGCACCACCGTTATTCTGGCTGTTGCCTGTATAGACGAAGTTGATAGTGGCGCCTTTGGCGATTGCGCCGGAATATTCAATATCCAGGTCGGACTCGACCTCATCGCCATCCGTAACAGGGTTTATAGCGGAGGATCCTGTATTAGGCACGAGCGTCAGAGTAGGCGTCTTGTTAGTAAGACCAGCCGCAGTTTGAAAGTTCGTAATATCGGAGGTATTGATGAAAGACTGCCCGACAATAGCGATCGTCTGATTCGTTCCGGTATAACCTGCACTATAGGCAGGGTTGATGTCGTAAATCGTCGCGATATCTCCGGGCGTAAGGTAGTGACTACCGGTCTGGCTGGAGGTAAAGTTAGGCCTCGCAAGCTGCGGCGCACTTACCTTGACGTGCGTGCGGGGACGGTAGTCGGAGAGGTTGGTAACCGCCAAAACACTGGAGGCCAGAGCCGAAGGCAGCGTGAGGTCGTTGGCCGGGGAGAAATGTGTCTCAGATCCCGATCTGTAGTAGTGGAGCGGCGCTCCAAAGGCGGACTCTACCAAAGCAGCAGTACCCGAGAAATGGATGCGATCGCGACTATTGGAGATAGAATCAACGGTGAAGCCTTGCTGTTGGAGCCAGCTCTCAACGGCGGCAATATCAGAGGCAGCAGCGCCGAATTGGGCGCCAAACTGCGTAGGCGTTAGCCATTGGTGGTAAAGCGGCGATGCAGGGTTCTGCTGTGCGGCGACAAGGGCGTCGAGGGCGGTCTGCTGCGCGGCGGTGCGGCTAAAGACAAAAGTAATACCCGTAAGTTTTGTCGAGGCAGGCAGGGCGCCGATGTCATTGGCTGCAACGGCGCGAGCAGGGTGTGATCCTGTAAGCGTGAAGCGACTGGAACCGTTGATGGGCGCCGTAATCCGCGCCTGGGGAGTGGCCAGCGACTGGGCCGATGATGCAGCAGAAGAAAAGGCGATGCCGGAAACGAACAAAGCACTGGCGGCTACGAAACGGGCGAGACGGGAAGACGGCATGGGATATCCCTTTACTGCAGGCGCGCAAGACACGCTGCGTTTGTGAAACACCGGAAAGATAGCTACATCAACTAAGCTAGACGACAGAATGGTTCCTTAGGTTTACAGGGCATTCTCCCTGTCTGGCGTGAAACGGCGCGCTTATTTCGTCGAAAAGTGTCAAGCCAGGAATGTTTCTCTTGTAAATGCCTCCCGGGGGCTAGGAACTGCATACCGTAGTCTCCAGGGAAAACGGCGCTCGCTGCACTCCTGTGAGGCACAGAAACAGGAGAACTGCTCTACAATCGTTCCTCAAAGCGCTTCGCGAGAGGCTTACGTTCAAGACGGCCGTTTCCACAATCGCGCAGCATCCCGCACTGGCGGGGCAAGCGTTCTATCGCAAGGAAGAGGTTTGATGGTTAAGTCTGCGTCACACACATACGGTCACCGACAACAGCACAATGCATTCTTCAGATCCATGGCACTCGCCACGGTCGCTTTGCTGCTGGTTCCAGGCCTCAAAGCACAGGACAAGTACGAACAGCAGATGGCCGCCCACACTACAGTCAAGGTGCTGCCCAACGGCCTGACCCTTGTACTGAGCGAACGCCACGAAGCGCCTGTCTTCAGCTTCTATACGCTGGTCGACGCCGGTTCAGCCGACGATCCTGGTGGACAGAGCGGACTCGCCCACATGTTCGAGCACATCGCCTTCAAGGGCACAGACCAGATCGGCACAACCGACTACCCCGCCGAAAAAGCCGCGCTCGAAAAAGTCGAACAGGCCTATGCCGCTTACGACGCCGAGTTCCGCAAGCCGGTAGGCCGCGATGAAGCACGCCTTACGAGCCTGCACCAGGCCTTTGAAGATGCCGTGAAAACCGCGCAGACCTATGTAATCCCCAATCAGTTCTCCGAGATCGCGGAAGAGAACGGCGCGGTGGATCTGAATGCGTCAACCGAGGAAGACTCCACGCAATACTTCTGGAGCATGCCCTCGAACCGCCTGGAACTGTGGGCCTATCTGGAGTCCAGCCGCATCGGCTGGCCAGTGGCACGAGAGTTCTACAAAGAGCGCGACGTGGTCAACGAAGAACGCCGCATGCGCATCGACTCTTCACCGCAGGGCCGCCTCATCGAGGAGTTTCTCGCTGCAGCCTATATGGCACACCCCTATGGCCGTCCGGGCGTCGGCTGGGAGAGCGACATCACCCAGGTAACCGCGACCGAAGCCGCTGCGTTTCATAGCAAGTATTACGTCCCGTCGAATATCGTCGTCGCGGTTGTCGGCGACTTCGACACCCAGACTGCGCTGCCCATACTGGAACGCTACTTCGGCCGCATTCCTGCCGGACCCAAGCCTGAGCCCCTAACCACCGTCGAGCCGCCACAGCACGCCGAGCGCACAGTCGTTCTGCGCGAAGCCACGCAGCCCATTTACGTGGAGGGTTACCACAAGCCGGACTACCGCGATCCCGACGATTCGGTCTATGACGCCATCACGGATATCTTCTCGAACGGCCGCACCTCGCGCCTCTATCGCAGCCTGGTTCGCGACCAGAAGATCGCTCTGGTGGCAGAAGGATTCAGTGGCTTCCCCGGCAACAAGTTCCCCGGCCTGTTCGCGTTCTATGCCCTGCCCCAGCGTGGTCACACCTCGGATGAACTGCGCACGGCGATCCATAAGGAACTCGACACTTTGAAAACCACGGACGTCAGCGATGCCGAACTCGAACGCTTCAAGACCCGCGCTCGTGCCGAACTGCTTCGCGGCCTCGACGACAACTCGGGCATCGCCTCGGAGTTAGCTGAGTATCAGACACGCTTCGGCGACTGGCGCGAGATGTTCAAGGAACTTGCAAAGATCGACGCTGTGACAAAGGCCGACATCCGGCGCGTTGCAAACAAGACGTTCGTAGAAAGCAATCGCACCAGCGCACGCATCGACTTCCAGGCTCCGACTGCAACACCTGACTCGGCTGGCAACGGAGGTGCGAAATGACAATCACTTCCCGTGCTCTTGCTCTAACGCTTGCCGCAGGTTCTTTCGCAACAGGATTCGCACAAACCGCAGCACCTGCTCCCCACACCGAGCCCTGGAAGGCTATCCCGATTCCGGCGCTGCATGAGTTCAAACCCGCCCAGCCCATCAAGTTCGAACTACCGAACGGCGTTCTGGTCTTTCTTGAAGAAGACCACGAGCTGCCTTTCATCAATGGCTTCATCCGCGTGCGCGGTGGCAGTCGCGACGAACCGGCCGATAAGGTCGGGCTTGTTTCGCTCTACGGACAGGTATGGCGCACCAGCGGAACTGCTGCCACGCCTGGCGATGTTCTCGACGACCAACTCGCCGCGAAGGCCGCGCACGTTGAAACCGGCGGAGGCCAGGCCTCCACGAGTCTGAGCTGGTCGAGCTTCAGCAAGGACTTCGACAGCGTCTTCGGCGTCACGATGGATCTGCTTCAACACCCAGACTTCCAGCAACAGAAGCTGGACCTGGCGAAGCAGAGCACTGCCAGTGGCATTCTCCGGCGCAACGACGATGCCAGCGGCATCGCCGAGCGCGAAGCGGTCGAAATCGCCTACGGCAAAAACAATCCCTACGGCCGCGAACCGGAGCTGGCGACGGTATCTGCGGTCACACTCGACGATCTGCGTGCCTGGCACGAGAAGACGCTTACGGGCAGCAACCTCATCGTTGGCGTTATCGGAGACTTCGATGCCAAGGAGATGGAAGCCAAGCTGCGCGCAGCGTTCGCTTCCCTGCCACGCGGGGCTCAGTTCAAATCAGCCAAGGTGGATTTCTCTGAACCCGCAGCCGGCGTCTACTTCGCCAACAAAGCGGATGTCGACCAGTCCAACGTCTACATCGTCGGACTGGGCACGCAGCAGGACAATCCCGACTACTACGCGCTCAGCGTGATGAACGAGGTCTTCTCCGGCGGCTTCGGGTCACGTGTCGTGCAGAACGTGCGCACCAAGCTAGGACTGGCGTATGACGTTGGCGGCAGCTTCGGAGCGGCCTATGACCACCCCGGACTTTTCGCGGTTGGGCTGGGCACCAAGAGCTCCAGCACTGTAGCTGCCACGAAAGCTACGCTTGACGAGGTTCGCCGCCTGCGCACCGACCCACCCACAGCGGACGAGCTGCGCAAGGCGAAGGACGATTTGCTGAACTCCTTCATCTTCCGCTACGACACCCCTGAAAAGGTGCTGGGCGAGCAGGTGACGCTCGCGGTCTACGGCTACCCTGCCGACTTCCTCGAGCGCTACCGTGCCGGTGTCGAACGCGTGACCTCGGCCGATGTGGCCCGGGTCGCACAGAAGTACGTCCAGCCGGAAAAACTGGCGATTATCGTAGTAGGCAACTCGAGCGAGATTCAGCCTCCGCTCAACGATGCGACCGGGCTTGGCAAATTCACTACGATTGACATCACGATTCCGGGTGCCCCAAAGGACCAGTAATACCGAAAATGCGCTGGTTCTTCGCCGTTGGCTCTAAGTGACGGCGAAGAACCAGCGGCGGCAAAAGCAGCTACAGCACAGGTCACAAACTGATAAACTTACCTTTTAGGCGCGATGGTCATCTCATCGCGCCTGTAGGGAGTTCGCTATGGCAAACGAAAATAATGGAACTGGCGCAGCACCATCGCTGCGGCTCAAATTAGGCCTCGCCGAGATGCTCAAGGGCGGCGTCATCATGGACGTTATGAACGTCGAGCAGGCCCGCATTGCGGAAGAGGCTGGTGCTATCTCCGTCATGGCGCTAGAGCGCGTGCCCGCCATGATCCGAGCCGAGGGCGGAGTCGCCCGCATGGCTAACCCCAAGCTCATCAAAGAGATCATGGGAGCCGTGACCATCCCGGTAATGGCAAAGGCGCGAATTGGCCACTTTGCCGAGGCCCAGGTGCTGCAGTCGCTCGGCGTCGACTTTATCGACGAGAGCGAGGTCCTCACGCCTGCCGACGAGGTCTACCACATCGACAAGCACGCCTTTACGACGCCGTTTGTGTGCGGTGCGCGTAACCTCGGCGAAGCCCTGCGTCGCATCGCCGAAGGCGCTGCAATGATTCGCACCAAGGGCGAACCCGGTACCGGCGACGTCGTCCACGCCGTGCAGCACATGCGCCAGATTGTCCGCGAGATCAAGGCCCTCACCGTGCTCGGCGACGAAGAGCTCTACAACGCCGCCAAGGTCCACGGCGCGCCCTATGAGCTGGTCCGCATGGTCGCGAAGTCCGGCAAACTGCCCGTCCCCAACTTCTCCGCCGGCGGCATCGCTACGCCTGCCGATGCGGCTCTAATGATGCAGCTCGGCGCAGAGACCATCTTCGTCGGCTCCGGCATCTTCATGAAGGATGGCGCCAAGCCGCTTGACGTAGAGCTCTGGGCAAAACAGGATGCCGAGGTCGGCCTTTGCACCGCCAAAGAAGTCGGCCAGCCCCGCAATCCGGAGGAGCGTGCCGAGGCCGTTTCACGCGCCAAGGCTATCGTCCTCGCGACGCTGCACTTCAACGACCCGAAGATCGTCGCCGAAGCCTCGGAGGCCATCATTGGAAGCATGAAGGGCCTCGCCGCTGCTGCCATCGAAGAGAAGAACCTGATGCAGACACGCGGTTGGTAGGGCGTGGCGCGCGAAACAGTTCTCCAAGACATGGTTTGGCCAAGGCCTTCGCTCAATAGGCCTTGGCGCATCTACCCACTGTTCAAGAGAAACACCGTCGTTTGTGATGAGGGATGGTCGCTCACGTTCACTGGAAGCAGTTGGAGAATCGATTGCTACGAGTACCGTGAGAAGGGTAGATCAATGATCTTCGGCGGCGAAGGCGCGTTTCAGCAATGGGACATATTCATACCCAAAGCACTTAGTTGGGAAGACACTCCAGGACAGATTGTGGACGAGGAAACGCGAAATCTCATTCTGAAGAGGATTACTGTTGCCATTCAATGGATGGGAATTAGCGTTGGCTTCTTCGACATCGATTAGCAAGTGTGTCTAGTGTAAGGATCACTACATGAGTGCATCACCAACTATCGGCGTCCTTGCCCTGCAGGGTGCCTACGACATCCACGCCGAGCGCCTTGCGGAACTCGGCGCGTCGACGCGGTTGGTGCGTACGCCAGAACAGCTCAACGGACTCGACGGCCTTGTGATCCCTGGCGGGGAGTCGACTACCTTCCTGAAGCATCTGGAGCGGGCGGGCTTCTACGAGGTGCTCGACAAGTTCGTTCGCACAAAACCAATATTCGGCACCTGCGCCGGCTGCATCCTGCTGGCAAAAGATGTAGAGAATCCTCCGCAACGCTCCTTCGGCGTGCTCGACATCGCGGTCGAACGCAATGCCTATGGCCGGCAGAACGACTCAGCCATCCTGAACGTTGAAACCAAGCTCCCCGGCGGACCAATGGAGATGGTGTTCATCCGCGCACCGCGCATCAGCCGCATCGGGGAAGGCATCGAGGTCCTTGCCCACCGCGGCGACGATCCCGCGCTCATTCGCAAAGGCTCTCTGCTCGCAGCGACCTTCCATCCTGAGCTCAGCCAGGACGTTCGCGTTCATCAACTTTTCCTCGATATGGTTGCCGAAAACAAGGGTGCTTAGTGAGTCCGAGCAGTCGTAAAAGCTTTGACGCAAAGTTCGCTAAGTAAGCAAAGTTTCGCCACGGCAACCGTGGCGAAACTTTGAGCTTTTCCTTAGCGAACTTTGCGTCAAAGCTTTTTGCTATTCCTTGTTCTCCAGCGCGGCAAACTACAATCAACGCATGCACCTTACGCAGGCGATCGTGACCGGCCAAAGCTTCTGGCACCTGCCCGTCGACGCCTCCCGGCATGGCCCTGCGCTTGATGCCCACCTGCTGCTGAATCTCTGGATCGCGCTCTCCCTGCTGGCGCTCGCACACCTGATTCTGCTCGCAGGCCTTGCGTTCCGGCGGCGTGCATCACGCCCCGTCCACACTCTACTGCTCGAATACATCCCACTCGCAGCACTCACGCTGCTGTTCGCCTTCCTCGCAGCACGCGCTCAACAGCTCTGGGCTGCACAGCGTTACACCGGCGCGAGTCCCGCAGCCATGCAGGTGGAAGTCACGGGAATGCAGTTCGCCTGGTACTTCCGCTATCCCGGCGCGGATGCTGCCTTCGGTGAGACCAGGCCTTCGCTCGTCGCACCGGGCGAAGGCAATCCGCTCGGGCTCGACCAGACAGATCGGCACAGCGGCGACGACCTCGTTACCAGCCAGCTCGTTCTACCCGCCGGGCGCGAGGTGGATCTCGCGCTGCGTTCGCAGGACGTCATCCACGGCTTTGCGGTGCCCGAGATGCGTTTGAAGCAGAACGCTGTACCGGGGCAGACGGCTCACATCCACTTCACCCCCACACAGCCCGGTAGCTATGCCATCCTATGTACCCAGTTGTGCGGACTCGGGCACTATCGCATGCAGGCAACAATGCAAGTGCTTCCACCCGCCGAGTTCGATGCCTGGCTACAGGCCCAGGAAGCGGCTGCCAGTAAGCGAGGCCAGCCATGAACGTCTCGCCTGCCACATCCGTCGCTCTTGCACCCCATAGTCGCTGGACACATCACCGCACCGTCGGCTTCGGCTATCTGGCGATCTCGGCGGTAGCTGTCGGCGTTGGCACGGTACTCTCGCTGCTGATGCGGCTGCATCTCAGCTGGCCTGCATGGTCGCTGCCGTTGCACGGCCCCATTCTGCCAGAAGAATACCTGGGACTGGTCACGATGCACGGCACGCTGATGCTCTTCTTCGTGCTCACCGTCGCTCCGCAATCGGGATTTGGCAATCTCATCCTGCCGGCTCAGATCGGTGCGCGGCATATGGCTTTTCCGCGCCTTAACGCCGCGAGTATGTGGCTTACCGGCCTGGCACTTTTGGTATTGCTCACGGCGTTCTTTGTTCCCGGAGGTTCTCCCATCTCTGGCTGGACAGCCTATCCCCCACTCTCCGCAACCGCACTCGCCGGGCCTGGACAGGGCGAAGGGATGGATGTGTGGCTGGCGGCCATCGCGTTGTTCTCCGTCGCCTCGACCCTGGGTGCGATTAACACGCTGACGACCATCGTGAAGCTGCGCGGTGAGGGCATGAGCTGGCCACGGCTTCCACTCACGGTCTGGGGATGGTTCACCGCCGCCCTGCTCAGCGTGCTCGCCTTTTCCGTGCTGTTGGCCGCGCTGGCTATGCTCTTCTGCGACCGTCATCTGCAGAGCAGCTTCTTCGTTCCCGGTGGAGATCTGGTCAACGGAGTTCTGCTGCAGCATCGCGGAGACGGTTCCCCGCTACTCTGGCTGCATCTCTTCTGGTTCTTCGGCCATCCCGAGGTTTACATCGCCATCCTGCCCGGCATGGGCCTCACCTCGATGGTGCTGGCGAACTTTGCTCACCGCCGTGTTTTCGCCTACCGGCTGATGATTGCGACCACGCTACTAATTGGCCTGCTCGGCATCCTCGTCTGGGGACACCACATGTTCGTTGCGGGCCTCAATCCCTTCGCGGGATCGGCTTTCGCGCTCTCATCGATGGCGATCGCCCTGCCGGCGTCGGCCAAAGTCCTGAGCTGGCTTGCCACCATCTGGCGTTCGCGCCCCCAGCTCACCACGCCCATGCTCTTCGCGCTCGGCTTCGTTTCGCTGTTCATTACCGGTGGCCTGACCGGCCCAATCCTCGCGCAACCGATCCTCGATGAATACCTGCACAACACCTTCTTCGTCGTCGCGCACTTTCATCTCATCATGGCGATGGCCGGGGTCTTTGGCCTCTTCTGCGCGACCTACTACTGGTTTCCCCTGCTCTTCGGGAAGATGCTCTCGGAGCGGCTGGGCAAACTGCACTTTTGGGGAACGATCCTCGGCGCCTATGCGACCTTTCTGCCCATGCACCTGACCGGGCTCGCGGGAGAGCCCCGCCAATACGCCCAGCTAACCGGCGTCCCCGGCCCGGCGGGTCAGTTGCTGCAAACCACTCTACCCCTGCAAAACCACATCACCTACGGTGCCCTCTTCCTGGCCTGTGCGCAGCTTCCCTTCTTCCTCAACCTGGTGCTGACACTGCGCTCTCGTCTCCGCGCCTCGCAGAATCCCTGGTCAGCGACGACGATGGAGTGGGCGCCGCAAGCCGCAGACGAACTCGCCACGCATCGAGATCCGTGCCACTATGCGGAGGATGGCGTATTATTTCTCGGACAATGGGAACCGGACGCGACGTCCGAGCTTCCTCCGGAGTAAGCTGAAAAAGCAGACGCGCAACGGAAGACGCCATGCCTCCCATCGTTACACCGCCAGAGATCGAACGCCGCCACAAAGTCCACGAGAGCGATAACGGCTCTGGGCGCAGACCCCCTACTGACAAACGCACCGGCGGCAACGGCGAAGGAGACAGTGACAACTGGAACGACCGCCCACAAGGACGTCGCGGCCCACGCGAGCGGCTTTCGCAAGTCCGCATGGGCGTGTTCTTTGGCCTCTTCGCTGTACTGATGTTCTTCATCGCCATCGTCAGTGCCTTCTTCGTGACCCGGGCCAGCGGCCACTTCGACGCCTACAGCAAATATGTAAACGAATGGCTGCCCACGACGATTCCTTCGATCCTCTGGCTCAACACAGCCGTGCTCATCCTGAGTTCAGCAAGCGCGGAGATGGCCCGCCGCAGCATGTTTCGTGAAGAAGATGTAATGGACGAGTGGATCGGCCTGAGCCGACGCACCTCGCAGCGCGCTACGGCGTGGCTTACGTTAACCCTTGCACTTGGTGCGCTGTTTCTCGCCGGACAGTGGGTTGCATGGGATCAGCTCGCCGCGCAGCATGTCTTCTTCAAATCGAATCCCAGCAGCCACTTCTTCTACCTCATCACCGTCGCCCATGCGGTTCACCTCTTTGTCGGGGTAGGCGCTCTTATCGCTGCGCTGATAGGGCTTCGCCGCTCGCACCAGATCGCCTCGCGGCAGATCTTCGTCGACGCGACCGTCTGGTACTGGCATGCGATGGGCTTGCTCTGGCTCTTCCTGTTTGCATTGTTGGAGTTCGGACAATGAAGAGGCAAAGCCAGAACCTGCGAGTAAGCCTGTTGCGCTGGGCGTGGCTAGGCAGCCTGTTGTTGCTGGGCATAGCCGCGCAGAGCTTCGGCCAGGGCTGCTCGCAGTGCCTCGACAACACCCGGGCGACACCTCCGGCCGTGCAGGCTGCCTATCGCAAGGCCATCTATCTGCTCGGGGGCACAGGCGCTGCCCTGTTCGTCGCCGGCACACTCCTGATTCGGCGAGAACGCTGATAGCAGCCCCCTGGCGTATGCCAGGTACAAGGCTGCGCCTTATTACCTTGTTGAATTCTTCAGCGTACGACTGCGGAACACGGCGGCGCAGTTATGCCTCCCCCGGTGTCTAAGGTAGTAGGGGCTTATCGGAGGTGTTGGGCTTTGCCGTAACTGACGTTATTTTGATCGCCCTAATAAAGATTTCGTCCAAAAGCCCAAGCAAACATCTATGTAGTATGCTTCTTACGAGAAGGAGGGTCGGCCATGCTTGAGCTACGCAGTGTCTCCAAACGCTTTGCCGGGATTCCCGCAGTGGACGATGTCAGCTTTTGCGCACGGCCTGGGGAGGTGACGGGCTATCTGGGGCCTAATGGTTCGGGCAAGTCCACCACGATGAAGATGATTACCGGCTTGATCGAGATGACCACGGGCGCGATCCTCTTCCGGGGCAAACCGATTCAGGATGATCTGGTAGCTTACAAGCGGTGCATGGGGTACGTTCCGGAGGAGCCCTATCTCTACAACCATCTGTCTGCCGCTGAATACCTGACGATGGTCGCTCAACTCCGCAACTTGCCGGCGAAGCAATCCTCGGAGTGCATCGATGGACTGCTGCGGCTGCTCTCGCTCTACGACGATCGCCATGCGTCGATTTCAGGCTACTCGAAGGGCATGCGGCAGAAGGTTCTGATTGCGGCGGCGCTGCTGCACAATCCTGACCTAATCCTGCTCGATGAGCCTTTCTCGGGACTCGACGTCGGCTCGGCGCTGGTTCTGCGCAGCCTTATTCAAGAGCTCGCGGCGCGCGGCAAAGTGGTGCTGTTCAGCTCGCACGAACTCGATACGGTCGAACGTGTCTCTTCGCGCGTTGTCATTATTCACCACGGAAAGCTTGTAGCCGACGACTCGATCGAGTCGCTGCGCTCGTTGATGGAGCTGCCGACGCTCGAAGCCATCTTCTCTCAACTCGCCGTCGAACAGGACACAGAGTCAATGGCACGGCAGATTGCGGACCTCATCCATGCGTAAGCTCTTCGAATATCTGCCCCTTCAGTTTCGCGTCGTCTATCGCCAGTTTCTGCTGCGCGTCATCGACCTGGAAGCGCTGTCGATTCAAGCCGATGTGACCCGGTTTCTCGGCCAGTTTGCCGGCGTGCTCCTCATGATCAGCCTGATTTATTCCCTTGGTCCGCTTTTTCACGTCGTCACCTTTAGCCAGGCCTTGCAGATGGAACAATCGCTGATCTCGATGACGATGTTAGTGATCGGGCTGATTACGGTCGTCAGTTGGGACGCAGCCTTCCCCGACCGGCGCGATGTGCTGGTGCTTGCACCGTTGCCGATAGCTCCACGTACGATCCTCTGTGCGAAGGTGGCGGCCTCGGTTGCAATACTGGGTATCGCCGTTCTTACCTTGAACACGCTCCCCAGCATCGAATGCGCCGTAGTTCTTGGAACGCACCACGGCTCGTATGGGGGAGTATTGCGGTCCTTTGCGGCCTACTGGTTCACCCTGGCTGCAGCCAGCGCCTTCCTCTATTGCTCGGTACTTACCGTACAGGGATTCTCCGCTCTTCTTCTCCCCCGGCGCGTCTTTCTGCGGCTCTCTGCGATCCTGCAGCTTGTTGCCTTCGGCCTCTTCCTTGCGGCATATTTCCTGCAGCCCGACCTTCCAACCTATGCGCTCATGGCAGCCCCTGAGAATCACCAAGCCCTGATGCGGTTCCCTTGCTTCTGGTTCTTTGCGCTTGGCGATGAGTTGAACGGCACCTTACCCCCAGCGCTGATGTGGCTGGCATGGCGAGCCTGGATTGGACTGGGCTTTGCGGTATCTGGAGCAGCTGCTTCGTTGCTCCTCTGCTATGTGCGCACCTTGCGAAAGACGGTAGAAGAGCCCGACCTTGTACCGGCAGCGGGTGGGCTGCATTGGGCTCCACACTTTGGTAGTTCACTGCAAACCGCCATCGCGCTCTTCTGCATACGGTCCCTGACACGCAGCCGTCAGCATCGTGTTGCCTTTGCCTTTTATCTGGCTATCGTGTTCGCTATCGCACTCTCTCTCGTGCGAACTGCGTTGGCGGCTTCGGTACACGGTCCGCCAACGATGGACTTTATGCTGTGCACGTTCCTGATGATGAGCTTTGCGGTGGTTGGACTGCGCAACGTGTTCTCGCTGCCGATTTCGCTCACGGCCAATTGGGTTTTGCGCATCACCCAACTACATCCAACGCAGAAGTACCTAGCCGCCACCAGATGGTCGCTGATCTTATTCGCGGCTCTACCCGTTTGGATTGGTTCGGCACTGTTGTCGTTCTCGTTCAGACCGTTGCACGAGATCGCGGCTCATCTTGCGGTTCTGGCTCTGCTTGGATTCATCTTTGCGGACCTAAGCCTGATCGGTTTTTATAAAGTTCCCTTCACCTGTTCTTACCTGCCCGGAAAATCGAATATTCAATTTGTGTTCTGGGGGTTCCTGGCTCTTTTCCTGCCTCTCGCGATGCTGGGTGCGGAGTATGAACGACGGGTGCTCAACGATCCCGTTCGATTTAGCTGCGTGATAGGAGCCCTCGTCGCTGTCGCTTTGGGGCTTTGGGCTTTTAATCGTTATCGCGCAAAGTCCGCCGTTCTTTACTTTGAGGAGCTGCCGGAAGAGGTGATTACGACGCTCGGGCTTACGAAGCACATTCTGATTACGGAAGCGACGGGGTCGTGAACGCAACTCTTATCGCCGGCGACCGCGTCGATAGATCGCACTTACAGTGCTCAAGATTTTCCTGACTTCATAACCCAGGGTTTCACCCTGGGCTATGATAGAGCCGCCCCTTCGGGGCTAGATTGTGCGTAGTTACAGCATCATCTTTACTGTTCGACATTTTTGCGTCGAATGCAATTGCTCTGAATGCTAGGTAGTGTCTTAATTTAATTTAGTGAATTAGCTCTTAGTACAGCTAGGCTTTTCTTCCAAAGCGCTTACCAGAGTTATAAGGCTTCGGTGACGGCTTTGGTGGATGCCAACGGGGTATGTACTCCTTTTTATAAGAATCCCATTGCACGTAGACATCTGCGCCGCAGGTGCATTTGAACTTGTCTTCTTCGGGGAACTGGTAGCCCTCCGCAAGCATTTGCTTGCTTTCTGGAGTGAGTTCGCCCCGATGCTCGTTGTTGCTGGTCATGTTTGCCATGATTACGCTCACTCTAAAAGTAGTTCCATTGCCATTTATACGTGAGCGTGTCACGAAATTAGGACATTACCGAATGCTAAGGCTTGAACACAATCTTCATCGAATCCGGTTGCGGGTTTGATGCGAGGTGAATCGCAGCAGCGGCATCGTTGAGTGAGAACCGGTGCGAGATTAGTTGCGTGAGGTCGAGCTTGCCGGAGCGGTAGCCTTCGAAGACAAGATCGATGCCCTCCTGCTGGATCGCGACCGAGGCTGAGTACGAACCCATGAGGGTTTTCTCGTCCATGCATACGGCTGCGGGATCGAATGGCGCTGTGCCGTGCTGCGTGCTCGCGAAGAGCATCACGCGGCCACCGGGACGGATCGCCTGCATCGCGGTTGCGATCAGGGCGTCCGCACCGACTGCGACCAGAGCCACATCGGCTCCTCGGCCTTCGGTTGCGGCCTTTGCTGCTGCTACGACATCGCCGCGTGCGTCGAGCGGATGATCCAATCCGAACTTCGCGGCGATGGCGTGGCGCTCGGCATACATGTCTGAGGTCAGCACGGTTGCACCGGTCTGCCTTGCGAGCGCGGCCAGTAGGATGCCAATGCTTCCCTGTCCGATCACGAGCACGGTGTCGTCCGGCTCAAGATTCAGGAGACGGATTGCCTTGAAGCAGGTGTTCACCGGTTCGATGAACGCTGCCTGCTCAAACGGAATGTCGTCGGGAATCCTGATGAGGCCGGCGGGAGTAACACCATCGCCGACGATCCAATCCATCACGCGGATGTACTGTGCAAAGCCGCCGCCTGCCGCTTCCCCTAAACCTGCAGTCGTTCCCACCAGCTTGTAGCGCTCGCACTGCGCGAAGGTCTGCTTGCGGCAGTAGAAGCACTGTCCGCATGGGATATGGTGAAAGGCCATTACACGGTCGCCGATGCTGAACCCATGTACACCTTCGCCAACAGCCGCGATGGTGCCTGCCATCTCGTGGCCGAAGACGCGCGGTGCGGAGTGCGACCCTGTGTGGATCTTCTTCAAGTCCGTTCCGCAGATGCCGCAGGTGTCGATGCGGACCAGCACCTCACCCGGGCCTATCTCGGGGATTGCAATTGTTTCGGTACGAACGTCATCGGGAGCACGGTAGACAGCGGCTTGCATGGTACTAGACATGATCTATCCAGAATACTAGGGTGAGCGAAATCGCTATAGTCTTTCCCTCTTGGCTCTTGCGCTCTTGACTCATAGCTGAATAGAAGCCATGGCAACGCTGGGAGTGCGGGGATATATGAGCAACGAGCTACGAGGGATCCAGCTACGAGTGGGTTAGGTGGACGCTATCGTCTCAAGCAGCGCCTTGTGCAGGTTTGTCAGGGCGCCCGTGCTGGCGCGTCCAAGCTGCATCGCCTTCGGCCAGCTCTGCGGCCGCAGAGCTGTGTGAAGGGCAAAGGCCCCTGTGCGAAAGTGCCCATTCTTTCCAGCGAATCGTGTCAGCGATTCGAGTTCAAAGTCATGGGCATCGGAGACCGCCTTGATCGCGCGAAACGACAGGCTGTGCGCTGCAGCAAGCCTAGCAACGGTCGCGGCTTCCATATCGACGATTGCCGCAGCATAGGTTTCGGCGAGACGGGCTTTTTCGCGAATGCTCGCAATCGTCTCGGTGGTTACCAGGATGTGCGGTGTCTGTGAAGTCCTGGCGGCAAACCGTTCTCCGGTGCGCGCTTCGATCACTATTGTCGCTTCCACGACGTCGCCTACAGCCAGCGTTGCCGTGCAAGCGCCCGCCAGGCCTGTTGATACGACCGTCGTAATGGGTGCGGCTGCAAGGGCCGCCTGAAAGGCCTGCGTGACGCGCTGCGATCCCATTCCCCCAGCGACCACGATGGCGTGGGGTAGCCGGTGCAGATGGATGCCACGACGCAGCAACTCGGCATCCGGTTTAGTACCGCGCACGAGTGCGGCAATCTCTCGTGGCAGAGCGGCGATGATGGCGAGGCGTGGCGGCATAGAGAGCTAAACCTGTTTCGAAGGCTTGGGCGCATAGCCGTTGGCGATGAACCATCGGCAGGCTTCGCGCAGGGCGGCTTCCACCGAGCGTACTTGAAATCCGAGCTCGCGTTCTGCTTTTGCGGAGCTGGCGAACATCATCTTCTTGCCCATACGCACGGCTTCCACTGTGGCACGAGGCTCTTTGCCGCGCAGCTTGCCGGTGATGTTCTCGTCGAAGAAGGCGAACGCCATTGCCACAGCGTGCGGAACCTTGTGTTTCGGCGAAGGCAGCCCTGTGATCGCGGCGAGGCGGTCCAGTATTTGCTTGAGCGTAAGGTTTTCGCCGCCGAGGATGTAGCGTTCTCCGGACGTTCCGCGTTCCAGCGCTACAAGATGAGCGCTGGCGATCTCAGAGACATCCACCAGATTTAAACCTGTATCGACATACGCCGGGAAGTTGCGGTTGAGGAAGTCGACCACAATGCGTCCAGTGGGCGTGGGCTTGGTATCGAGTGCGCCAATGGGCGTTGTTGGATTGAGGAGGATGACTTGCTGCCCCGCTCGGGCTGCGTCGATCGCCACCTGTTCGGCAAGCCACTTCGAGCGCTTGTAGTGGCCGATCATGTGGGCCTCGCTTACAGGCGTGTCTTCGTCGACGATGGTACCGTCGTGCTTGAAGCCCATCGTTGCGACGCTGCTGGTGTAGACCACTCGCGGTACGCCGGCCTCACGAGCCAGACGCAACAGTTCTCGTGTGCCTTCGACGTTGGCCCGGTACATATCGGCTGGATCGGGAACCCACAGCCTGTAGTCGGCGGCGACGTGCAGCACGGCGTCGCAGCCCTGCAACGCAGAGGCAAAGCCTGCAGGCTCGCGCAGATCGCCGGTTACAAGTTCAGCGTCTTTGGGGAGATGAGTGAGGTTTGAGGTCTTGCGTGTGAGTAGACGAAGCTTCGCGCCTTGTTCTGCAGCGAGCGATGCGATGTGCGAGCCGACGAAGCCTGTGGCACCGGTTACAAACAGCCTCATACGCCCAGCCAGTGCAGAGACAAAATGTTAGCTGACGCCAGTGGCAGAAAGTCCGAGTCACCCGTGACAAGAGGCGCATTGCGCTCGATACTTAACGCCGCACCAAATGCATCAGCGTACGAGATATTGTGAACGCCTTTCAATCGCGCAGCGACATCTACGTGACTATCGCTTACGGAGATGATCTCAATCGGCAAGGCTCGCAGATGCCGCATAAGCAACCCCGCAGCTGTTTCATCGTATTTCTTGACGACCGAATAGTAGACTTCGCCAAGATTGAGTCGGCTCATACATAGGTGGATTTCTCCGCGACTCGCGGATTCCAGCATGTTTGTAAAGAGATTCACAACTGGCGAACGTTTGTAGAACCATTCAAGAACAGGCCACGCGTCCACGACCAGTACGGGGACATTAACCAAACTTCTCGGCATCATGCGCCCGTTCCCACTCCCGCTCGCTCTTCAGTGCTTCGATTGGATCTGGGCCGCCGGCAAGAATGCCCTGAAGAAGTTCCCAGGGATATTTAATCTCTGCCTTTGGGTGCTCGATCGTTACGCCTGCGAGCGACTGCGTAATGTAATGTGTACTCGTTTCACGAAGGTGTAGAAACTCTCGCAGATCGTTATCGATCTCGATAGCGGGCGCTGACGGTAGAACGACAGGTTGGGCTGCCATGGCTACACCTCCTGCAACTAGTCTAGCTTCTCCGGCGCGATCTGAATATTCTTCTCGCCCGCTGCCTTCTTCTCCCAGTACTTCTTGACCCAGGCGTCAAAGGTTTTTCCGGCGGCGGTATCGCGGCCGGAGAACTGCAAGCCAGCGATATCCGAGTATGGAATATTGACGCGCTCCACCGTCGTGCTCGCAGGTGCGCCTTTGGGGGGCGTTGGAATAAGCCGGACCACCGAGTTGTCCAGCGTGGTTCCTAAGCGGCGATCGTAGAGGTAGCCCTCAACCGTCGAGCCGCCCTTGAGCGTTATCGTGATGTCGCCGCGATAGTCGAACGCCTTCTCCAGCGCCTCGCGAATCTCGGCATCACTAGCCATCGCGGGAATCGTGCCTTCGAGGTTGTCGCGTTCGCGGCCTGCAATGTGCTCGATCTCATCCGGCGTAGCGTGCTGGAGTTGCTCGATCTTCAGATGTTCCTGCTGTGCTGTCGCCATCGTTAGTCTCCCGCTATGCTCGTCATTTTTTCGTTCACCGAAGTCGTCACCACTACCGGCGTCGGCTGCCCTGCAATCTGCACTAGTGGGCCGTGGCCTTCGGGCTTCCACTCGTTCAGCAGCTTCTGCGCGCCTTCGTCGTCGTACTTATCGAAGAAGATGGCCTTCGCCGTCTGGAGCAGCCCCTTGAACGAACCAAAGGTGTAGTTCACTCCCGAGGCTTCATAGCCGGAGTGCACCATGCAGTTGGCGCAGCGAGGGTTGCCGCTCTCCGTGCCATAGTTATGCCACTCGACCGAGTCCATCAACTCCTGGAAGGTATCGGCGTAGCCATCCTGCAACAGGTAGCAGGGCTTCTGCCAGCCGAAGATGGAGTAGGTGGGCATGCCCCACGGCGTGCAGGTCAGATCCTTCTTGCCCATCAGGAACTCCATGAACATGGGCGAAGCATTGAACCGCCAGGTCTTCTTGCGGTTCGACAGGATGCTGCGGAACAGCTTGCGAGACTTTGCGCGACCGAGGAAGTGCTGCTGGTCAGGGGCCTTGTCGTAGGTGTAGCCGGGGCTCACCATCATCGACTCAACGCCCGCTTCCATGAGCTGATCGAAGTGCCTGCGCACGGAGTTCGGATCGGCGCCGTCGAAGAGCGTGGTGTTCGTGGTTACGCGGAATCCCGCAGCGACGGCAGCATTCACGCCTTCCATGGCGATGTCATAGCCGCCCTCGCGGCAGACACCGAAATCGTGGTGCTCTCTCTCGCCGTCGACGTGCACCGAGAAACTCAGGTACTTCGACGGCGTGAAGAGGTGCAGCTTCTCCTTGAGCAGAAGAGCGTTGGTGCACATGTACACGTACTTCTTGCGTGCCACGAGGCCGGCGACGATCTCCGGCATCTGCGGATGCAAAAGGGGCTCGCCACCCGGGATCGCGACCATCGGGGTGCCGCATTCTTCCGCCGCCTTGAAGCACTGCTCCGGGGTGAGTTCGGCCTTCAGGATGTGCGCCGGGTACTGAATCTTGCCGCAGCCGGCACAAGCCAGGTTGCAACGGAAAAGCGGCTCGAGCATCAGCACCAGCGGATAGCGCTTGCGCCCTGAAAACTTCTGCTTCAGGACGTAACTGGCTACGGTCCAGGCTTGTGATACAGGTACGGGCATGCTGAGTACTCCTTAGAGGGCTTCGTATGATCTATTCGATGTTGCTATAGGGCTCTAGGCTTCGAGCTGTTCGCGTTCCAGCGCCTTGCGATAGGTCGTCAGCGCCAATAACGGGAAGTACTGCTTATACAAGTGATACCCGAGATAAAAGACCCGCGGGAAGCCAGTTCCCGTGTAGTAACTCTCACCATTACGGCCCGGCATCAACTCATCCCAGGAGCCATCCTCGTGCTGCCGCTCGATAAGCCAGCGAATGCCCTTGGCGACGGAGTCCGAACGGGTGTCGCCGGCGGCCAGCAGGCCAAGAATTGCCCAGGCAGTCTGAGACGGGGTGGAAGGTCCCACGCCGCGCTGATTGGGGTCGTCATAGGTGCCGCAGGTCTCGCCCCATCCGCCGTCGGTGTTCTGAACCATGCGAATCCACTCGGCAGCCTGCTGCACGGCAGGCTCAAGGTACGAGTATCCGACAGCCTCCAGCCCGCGCAGCACCAGGAACGTGCCGTAGAGGTAGTTCACACCCCAGCGGCCGAACCAGGAGCCATCCGACTCCTGCTCCTTGAGCACAAACTGAACCGCTGCTTCGACGCGCTTGTCGGCGCGTGTAAAGCCGTAGGTTGCCAGCATCTCCAGGATGCGCCCGGTGATGTCCACCGTCGGCGGGTCGAGCATGGCATTGTGATCGGCAAATGGGACGTACTGGAAGATGCGCTTGGTATTGTCCTTGTCGAACGCCGCCCAGCCGCCGCCCTTGCACTGCATCGCAAGCACCCAGTTGATGGCGCGCTGCTCTACCTCGTACTGATAGCGCTCGCGAGGGTTTTGCACAGCCTTCAGGGCCAGCAGAACCTCTCCCGTATCATCGACATCCGGGTAAAATTCGTTATTAAATTCGAAGTACCACCCACCGGGTTCCACATTCTTGACCTTCTCAGCCCAGTCACCCTTGTGACGGACCTCCTTGGACAAGAGCCAGTCCGCCGCACGCAACAGGCGGGGATCGGTCTTCGGAACTCCCGCTTCGCCGAGCGTCGACAGAACCTGCGCGGTATCCCAGACGGGAGAGAAGGCAGGCTGCATCCGGAAGGTCGGCGTCGGGTAGTCTGGCGTGCCGTTGGGGCAGTCGATGCCGAGCTTTTCGAACTCATCCATGGCGCGGATGACCTGCGGGTCGTCGGCAGAGTAGCCAAGGTTCCGCAGGGCAACAATCGCATTGAGCATCGCCGGATAGATGGCGCCTAGCCCGTCGGACCGCTCGAAGCGCTCGAGCATCCAATTCTCGGCCTTCTTCAGCGCTTTCTTGCGCAGCGGACGGATGTGGACACGCTCGGCCCAGTGCATCATCCTATCGGTAAAGAGGAAGAAGTTGCGCCACGAGAAGAGGTGTTTCCTGTCCCAGCGCAGATGCAGGTCTGAATTGGCGCGCCCGCCAATGAAGAGTTCATCGATGCCCTGCTCCGGTGGCAGCTTCTTGAACGGTTTCTTCGCGTAGATCACCGATAGCGGCACCAGGATGCCGCGCGACCAGGAGCTGAACTCGTAGATATTGAAGTAGAACCAGTTTGGAAAGAGCAACATCTCCGGCGGGACGGCGGGAACCGCATCGTAGTCGTACTGTCCCAACGCGCAGAGATAGATCTTGGTAAAGGTGTTGCACTGAACGACACCGCCCAGTGAAAGCACGTTCTCGCGAGCCTTCACCAGCAAGGGATGGTCGGCCTTCCAGCCCATCAACTTGAGGGCCAGATAGCACTTCACGCCATAGCTCACATTGGAGGGGCCACCGGGATAGAGGCTCCATCCGCCGTCTTCGTTCTGGTGGCGGAGGATCTCATTGATGCAGCGGGTCATCTTGCCCTGATCGCCGGTGCCCAACAGGGTGTGCATGAAGATGTAGTCGGCTTCCAGCATGGAGTCGGCTTCCAGCTCGCCGCACCAGTAGCCCTCCTCATCCTGTTGACCGAGCAGCCATTCGACAGAGCGATTCATGCCATTGATGACGTGATCCATGGCCAAATCGAGCCGACCGAACCTTGGCTGCTTTGGAGCTGTACCGCCCGGATTAATCGGTGTTGTACTCATTTTTGAAGACGCTTATTCCTTAAACGATCTGCCGTCGTTTTTACGCTGTGGCGGTTCCCGCTATCGGTGGCGCAGAGGCGATAGCCTGCACAATCTCCGGGGGCAAACCGAAGCGAACATTTTCCGGCATAACCTCAACCTCTTCTACCGATCCGTATCCCTTGCCCTGCAGGTAGAGAACAACATCCTGTACAAGAATTTCAGGAGCGGAGGCTCCTGCCGTAATTGCAACCGTAGAGACGTTTTCGATCCACTCCGCACGAATATCTTCGGCCTTGTCGATGAGGTAGGAGTTCGTCCCCAGATTCTGCGAGACCTCGACGAGGCGATTGGAGTTCGAGCTGTTCCGCGAGCCAACCACCAGCACTACATCCGCACCATGAGCGACGTTCTTTACCGCTGTCTGGCGGTTTTCTGTGGCATAGCAGATGTCCTGCGCGTGCGGTCCAACGATGTTGGGGAACTTCTTCTTCAGCGCCTCGATCATGTAGCGGGCTTCGTCGAGGGAGAGTGTGGTCTGGGTGAGATACGCCACCTTGTTCGCGTCGGGCACCACCAGCGCCGCAACCTCTTCGACCGTCGAAACGACCTGTGTCACCGTTGGGGCTTCGCCCTGGGTGCCTTCTACTTCCTCGTGGTCGCGGTGGCCGACAAGGACGAGCGAATAGCCCTGTTTGGCGAACTTGATGGCCTCCACGTGAACTTTGGTCACCAGGGGGCAGGTGGCGTCGATTACTTTGAGCCCACGCTCCTTGGCACGCTCACGGACCGCAGGCGAAACGCCGTGGGCGGAGTAGATCACGCGTGCGCCCTCCGGCACCTCGTCCAGCTCGTTGACGAAGATTGCGCCCTTCTGGGCCAGATCGTTCACCACGTAGCTGTTGTGCACGATCTCTTTGCGGACATAGATCGGAGCGCCGAAGGTATCCAGCGCTATCTGCACAATATCGATGGCACGAACGACCCCCGCACAGAAGCCGCGAGGCTTCAGAAGCAGGACACGCTTTGCCGGGGTACCGGTTACGCTCTGGTTAATATCTTCGGGGGCAAGGGTGGAAGCATTCACACCCCTAAGTATACGCGTTTCCGCTAACGGACGCACCCGATTTGAACCATTCCCGGTGCAGTTCGGGGAGGCTGCAACAGGCTGTCCGGGCACAGGCAGAAATCAGGCTTCAGGCCGATCTCGCTGAAAAAGAGGGAGTAGCTGGGCCACCGAGGCTCCTACTCCAGCGAGGTTGGCAGCCGCCAGGATCCCGGGGAGCGCTGTAGCCAGTGGCGAGGACATGATGGGACGCACGGTGGCAAACAACAGGCGTTTCGCGGAACTCGGCGATTCAATCATGTACGGGCCCCTCGAAGCGGAAGCTACATCTGCCTAGACACAGGAAATCCCCGGCGGTTGCGCTACATTCACCGTTTCTTCAACAACGGACAGTTCGCGGGCTATCTACCCACAACATGAATGCTTGCAATCGCACTTCAGATCGGTGACCTTTTTGCTGTCTTCGCACATCTGGCAACAGAACTTCTTGCCGTCTGTACAAATGCATGAGCAGCTGGCGTGTCCACATTTTCTGGGTTCTGACATATCCAATCTCCTTGGGTGCGCCAGTCTATGAGTTAGAGCTGTCTGCCCAGTAGAGAGTTGCTTTCAGCCAGATTTAACGCGGGTTTAAACGCTGGATGCCAGCATCTGTTCCGCGTGGCGCAGCGAGGTTTCGGTGAGGCTTGCGCCGGAGAGCATGCGTGCAATCTCCTCGACACGCTCCGCACGCTCCATCTGGCGGACACCGGTCTGCGTTCTTCCGCGGCGTTCCGATTTCTCGATAAGGAAGTGCTGGTCCGCAAAGGCAGCAATCTGCGGCAGATGCGTGATGCAGAGCACCTGCTGGGCTCGCGACAGGGTCTTCAGCTTCTGCCCGACGGCTTCTGCCGCGCGCCCTCCGATGCCGATGTCAATCTCGTCGAACACCAGGGTTCGCGGCAGAGCTGTGCGCCGCCGCTTTGCCGCTGCGGCCGCGCCCTCTTCCACCGACACCTTGAGCGCCAGCATCACGCGGGACATCTCACCGCCCGAGGCGATCTCAGTCAGGGGTTTCTGCGGCTCGCCGGGATTGGTCGCGATGCGGCACTCGACGCTGTCCCAACCGTATGAGGTCCACGCGGTAGGAGCGCTGTCCGGGGTTACATCGACCGCAAATCGCGCCTGCATGGCGAGCTCGTTGATCTGCCGCTCCGCTACTTTGCCCAGTTTCCGCGCAGCCGCTACACGTTCCTCGCTCAAGCTCTTCGCCGCAGCTTCATAGGCCTTCGCCGCAGCGGCAAGTTGGGCATCGAGCTCGCGCAACCGGGCGTCGCGGTTTTCCAACTCCGCCAGCTTCCCGGCTACCTCAGCGCCAAAGCTCATGACTTCGCCCAGCGTCGCACCATACTTGCGTTTGAGGCGGTCCAGCGCAGCGAGGCGGTCCTCGATCTCGCCCAACCGTTCGGGCGAAGCGGATATCTCACCGGCAAACTTGCGCAGCGTTGCCGTCGCATCCTCGACACCAGCCTTAGCCGAGGCAAGCTGCTGCGCCGTCTCGCGGAACTGCTCATCGAAGCGCGCAAGGTCTTCTACGTGGCGCAGCGCAGCTCCCAGCAACGACTCCGCCGAGGTTTCGCCTTCGTAGAGCAACTCCTGTGCGGCGTTCGCACCAGTCAGAAGCCGTTCGGAGTTGGCCAGCACACGCTTTTCAGCTTCCAGCCGGGTGTCTTCTTCGGCATCGGCGATGCCCGCGGTCTCAATCTCGCGGGACTGAAAACTCCACAGATCAGCGAGACGCAGGCGATCCTGTTCGGCGCTGCGCAGCTCCTCGATCTGGGTGCGAAGGCCTCGCCATACCTCGAAGGCTTTTGTTACCTCTTCAGAGCTGAGGTCACCGAACCGGTCCAGCAGAAGCCGCTGCTGTTCAGCGTCAAAGGCGGTCAGGGTCTCCGACTGCGCGTGGACCAGAGCCAGCTCCGGCGCAAGCTGCCGCAGGACAGCGACCGTCGCCGGCTGGTTGTTGATGAACACACGGCCTTTGCCGTTCGCGCCAATCTCACGGCGCAGGAGAATCTCATTGGACTCGGGATCGATGCCGTTGCGTTCGAGAATGGCGTCGGCTCCTGGCGTCGACTCGAAGACGCAGCCCAAGACAGCCTTCTCGGCGCCAAAACGCACGAGATCGCTGGATGCTTTGCCGCCCAGCAGCAGGACAAGGGCATCGATCAGGATGGACTTGCCAGCTCCGGTTTCACCCGTAAGCAGGTTCAGGCCGTGGCCAAAGACCGCGACCGCGTGGTCGATAACGGCGTAGTTTTCTGCGCGCAGTTCCAGCAGCATCGGAGTCTCTCGTCTCCGAGAGCATAACAGGGGGCGAAGGAAAAGCGCATCAACATGGTCGATGGTTTTCAACTTCGGCTGATTCCGTCTACAGACTGAGAAGCTTATTTCGCTGGCGCTGAACACGAAGCTGGGGCCACCCAGTGGCCGCTGCCAGTGTAGACATGCTTCACAGGGTGAGTGTAGAAGTGACTGCTCACAGTCAACTCGTCCTCATAATGATCGTCGCCGTGCAATGTAAACAGATGCACAACCCTGACCTCGCCACCGCGTGATGTACCCAGAGCGCCGCTAAACCTGTATCGCCCGTCCGGGAGCTGCCATACCCAATTTTTAAACGAAATAATTTCATCAGGAAAAACACGGCCGAGGTTCTCTGTAGAGGGATTCCACGGGAAAAAATATTCATATAGCGAGTCAGGACAGAGTTTCTGACGAACAGGTCCATACACAACCTGCGTACCCCGATAGAGACTGATTTCCCAGGTCCCGGGTTTTAACGGCATCAGGTCAACTTGATGCCCGGCAGCAGATGTGCCGTGGTTCGTGGACGGCGTGCGGCCAGCCTGCAACTCCACGCTGGTAGAACCCCGCGGTACAGGTGAACCCTGTAGGCCAGCACCAAAAGCGGTAAATACAGCTACGGTGACAGCCACTGGCCACCGGATTTTTTTCATGCGTCTCATCAGTCACTCCACGGCTCAGTCGTTGTCTCCCAGTTTAGAAGGGAGTCAGTCCGCTTTGGGATTTTAGACAGCCGCCTAACCAGAACCCCGTTCGGTCTAGCTACGATGAGCCGTTCTTTCTTGCTCGGGGGGGGGGACCGCAGCACCCAAGTCCAGCCCTGAGAGTCTACTTAGACGGGACCGGACACGGAGCCACCCAGTGACCATTGCCAGAGTAGACGTGCTTGACTGGATGAGTCCTTGCGTGAAAGGTAGCAGTCACCACATCGTCGTAATGATCGTCACCATGTAACGTAACAAGATGCACATAGGTGACATCGCCGCCGAGTGTCATAGTTACACCGCCAAAAACTCGGTATCTCCCATCTGCGAGTAGCCTGGCGTAATCTGGCACAGACACCATTTGAAGAATCTCCTGTCCGAGATTCTCTGTAGCAGGATATGACGGGAAGGGCGACGTAGGATAGGTAGACATCGGGTAGGTATCTGGACATATCTCAACTCGACCATACGGCGCATTCACAGATTGCGTCCCTTGAAAAACAGTCTGCTCCCAAAACCCCCTCTTGAGCGGTATAACGTCAATCCAATTCCTCGAAGAAGATGCTCCGTTTCGCACATGGGGGGTGGGGGTTACCTGTTGTTCAGAGCCAGCAGCGCTTCGAGCGCTGAGCGCATCGCTTGCGGTGGTACCAAGGGAAGCACCTACGGCCAAGATAATCACAGACAAGCAATTTTTCATATATCTGGTCATCATCCACCCCACGGCACAGTTGCTGTTTCCCAGTTGGGCACTAGGTAGGAGTTGAAATGCCATTTGCGTGTAACTGAGTCTAGTTCCAGCGCCAGCCGTCCAACCAGAAGCCCTTTCGGTATCGCCGCAGCCTCTACGGTGACCAATACTTTCCCGGCCTTAACAGCGGCACCGACGTAGTTAACACCGGCTTCCCGCGTCACCGTCATGACGAAGCGGTTCCAGTCATCCGCGTTATTATCGCTTGTAATTTCAACGCAGCCCAGAGTTCCTGAGCTTTGGCCTTTGGGTGGCCCCTCGTGAATATAGACCTGATCGCTTCGGATACGGAAGCCACCTGGCACGCCATTGCCCTGTCCGACGCTATGAGGCGCGTAGATACCATTCCACTCCGATACGACCTCCGACTGAGAGACTAGTCCTTCGTCACATTTGCGGTGCGGATCCCAGGGACGTTCAAAATGTCCACGAAAGCCAAACCGGATCGCCTGGAAGACACGACTTTCATTGACACGGACTTCATACGTGGGAACCCTGTAGAGTGGATATTCGTCCTTAGTAGCTCCGTGCTCGTAAGGACGAACGATCGCTGCGCCCGCGATTTTTCCAGTTACGCGAACTCGAACCACTTTCATGGCACACCCATCTGTTGCACTGAACCCTGGCTGCTTTGTTGGTCAGTTCCCCAAAGTGACGTCCAGGAGTTGCTTCTCATCCAGCTTAGGCTGGAGTTGTATATGCAAGGTGTGATTCGAGCCTGAACCACTGGTGGTGGTGAAGCTGCTCACCCAACCTTCGAAGTTGTACGTCATGATGGCATCCTGCCGAAGCTCATCACGCCAGTACTCAATTTTAATGGGCTTCACTTTGTCCCGGGTCACGCGATTGGCGAGATCGAACAGTGCGCTGACAACGGTGAATGGAACCGCATCGTTGTCGTGAATGTCCACCGTTAGATCGACAATCATGCGTACGCTCCCCATCATCGGCATGCCCATATCGTCATGGTGTGTAGAGATGCCGACTTGTGAGGAAAGAGCGTTGAATTTAAGATCGCCGATTGTCACGGTCGTGATGGAAGAGGGATCAGCCATGGGATTAAAGTCCTACCACATAGTGCGACGCGGTACCGTGAACTCTTTTCCAATAGCAAGATGAGCTTGAAGCGGCAAGCTAAGGGCAGTTCCGAGCCCCTATGGAGCGGATGACGGGGCCACGTTTGATGACATACCCTACGCTGATCGCCGTCCCCGCGGAACTCTGAACTGGTACCTGCCTGGGTACACCCAGCCCCCACAGCCCAAGTACACTAAGACAGACGCTATGACTGTGCTCACACTCGCTCTTTTCCTGCAGGACGCCACACCCGACCAGCTGGCCACCCCGCCGGTCGCCACGCAATCCAGCGCGCTCACGGAGATGCTGCACAACAGCGGCCCGATGGCCTTTACCGTACTGGGGATTCTCCTCCTGGCCAGCATCTTTTCCTGGGCCATCATGCTTTCGAAGTGGCGTAGCTTCAAATCAGCCGAGAAGCAGAGCCGCCGATTCGTCAAGGCCTTTCGCAAGTCGGGACGGTTGAGCGAGATCGCGGCGGTGGCCGACCAGTTCCGCCCCAGCCCCTTCGTCTCGGTCTTCCATGAGATTCACGACGAGTACATGCGGCAGAGCGGAGGCCGCGGCACCCCCCCCAATCCGCAGGCGATGGAACGCGCTGCGCAGACCGCCTCCAGCGAAGCGGTCACTGTCATGGAACGCCGTATGACCTGGCTCGCAACTATCGCGCAATCCGCCACCTTCATAGGCCTATTCGGAACGGTGATGGGCATCATCAACGCGTTTCATGGGCTCGGAACCGAAGGTGCCGCGACACTGCGGGCAGTCGCTCCGGGTATCAGTGAGGCTCTTATTACGACTGCCGCCGGCCTGGTGGTCGCCGTCCCCGCGCTTATCGGTTACAACCAGCTCACGGCGCGGCTGCGCGAGTTCGCGGCCCGCTCCGACGACTTCGGTCGCGAGCTGCTGAACGCCATCGAAAACGCTGCGCTCATCCCTCCGGCCGCACCGCCGGTTCAGGAAGAGCTTCTCCGGAGGACGCGCTAGCCATGGCCTTCTCTTCCAGCGGACGCACGCAGACGGCGCTTGCCGACATCAACATCACGCCCCTGGTGGATGTCGTGCTCGTGCTGCTGCTCATCTTCATGTTGACCGCGCCAGTGCTGCAAAGCGGCATCGTGGTCGCCGTGCCGCAGACCCGCAGCGTGAACCAGCTCACGGAAGAACACACCGTCATCACCATCGACAAGGACCAGAACGTCTTCCTGCAGGACAAGCCGGTGAACATCCACGACCTGGCCGCACAGCTGGGTTCGACACCGAAGAACACCAAGCGCGTCGTCTACGTCCGCGCCGACCAGAAGGTCCCCTTCGGCTCGTTTGCCTCCGTGATGGATGCCGTCAAACAGGCAGGCATCACGAACATCAGTATCGTGACGCAGCCGATCGAAAAATAGCTAACAAAAGACTGAAGAATCATGAGCACCTACGCCACCACGAGCGATGAACAGGACGACCGATTCGGCAGCGGCGTTGCCGGAGCGATCCTGCTGCACGTCGCGGTTGTCTGCGGGCTTGCCGCAGCGGTGTTTATTGAACACATCCGCAACCCCCATTGGGGCGAAGACACCTCCTCCGTCGGAGCGATTCAGGCGTCGATCGTCTCGGCAATTCCCTTGCCTCCCAAAGCTGCGCCGGTGAAGGATTCGGTGCTGGCGTCGGAGGATGTCACCCCCGCGCCCAAACCGCCGCCCAAAGAGGCTACGCAGCCTCCCCCCAAGCCCACCGATGTGCTGATCAAGACGAAGACGCCGCCCAAGGTCGTTCCCAAAACCGCACCGATCCCAACGCCGGTGCCGCCCAAGCATGCACAGCCGACCCCGGAGACCCCCAAGGCGGCAAGCGGCGATGCGGCGACACAGCTGCCGCAGTCGGTATCGCAGCTGAAAAACGGCACGGCCGCCCTGACCGTTCAGAATCGGGTCTTTGGCAATCGCTATGCGTATTACCTGCGGATTGTGGCCAGCAAGGTCAATGAGAGCTATGCTTCCTCCTCGAGTGAAGCTGATCCTCGCGCTTCCATGAACAAGAGCGTGACGGTGCTCTTCGACATTCAGCGGGACGGCTCTGTCGCCAACCTGCACCTTGAAAACCGGAGCGGTTCTTCCACGCTCGATACCGCCGCACTGCGTTCCATTCAGCGCCTGGACAACTTTCCACAGCTTCCGGAGGGCGATCACATCACGATTGAGTACAAGTTTGACTACCGCCAACAGTGATTGATCGAGGATTGATCATCATCCAAACCACTATTAACGCTGAATTTGCGTCTACCATTACAGAAGAATGATTGGAACTATGACATCCATCCTTGCTGGAAAAAAATTTGGCATCTTTGCCCTTCTGTCTGCGTTGATCTCGATATCGCCTGCAATGCGCGCCCAGGATGATCCGTTCCACCTGGAAACCAGCGCCGGCGCCAATCGCATCCGCATCGCCGTCGCCGACTTTAAACCGCAGAGTGGCGATGCCGGCAGCTTCAAGCACACCTTCGACACCACGCTCTTCGCCGATCTCACGGCAGCGGGCATCTTCGACATGGTCTCCAAAGACATGACCCCGCAGAGCACTCCGGGAACTCCTGCCGAGATCAACCTCGGGCAATGGTCGGCAGCCCCGGCCAGCGCGGCGATGGTGGCCTTCGGCAACCTGGGCGTGGCGAATAGCCGCATCGTCGTCAATGGCTTCCTCGACGACGCCAAGAACGCGCAGTTCCCGCAGGTCTTCGCCAAGCAGTACAACGAAGCGGCCAGCGACGACAGCGCACGGCAGATCGCCCATCGCTTCGCGGATGAGATCATCTCCCGGCTCGGCGGCGTCACCGGCATCGCCGAGACGAAGATCTACTACGTCAAGGTCCTCGGCGGCAGCAAAGAGATCTGGGAGATGGATTACGACGGCTCCAACCAGCATGCGATCACGCATCTGGGGGCGATATCGATCTCACCCCGCGTCTCGCCGGACAACTCCCGGCTGGCCTTCAGCTCGCTCGGCAAAGACGGCTTTCAGATCAAGATGTACTCCCTGCTGCTGGGCCGCCTCGTGAACTTCACCTCTGCTGGTGGAACGAACGTATCGCCGGCATGGGCTCCAAACGGTTCACAACTGGCCTTTTCTTCCTCTCGCACCGGCGACCCCGAGATATGGGTCTCCGATCCGGAGGGTCGTGTGGCGCATAAGATCACCAGCTTCGCCGGCCCGGATGTTTCGCCGACGTGGAACCCTAAGACCGGCGGGCAAATCGCGTGGATCAGCGGCCGCACCCACCTGCCGCAGCTATACATCATGGATGCCGACGGCTCCGGCGTGCAGCGCCTTACCGATGGCGGCTATGCGACGTCTCCTTCGTGGTCGCCTAACGGACAGTTCCTCACCTTCGCGTGGGATCGCAAGTACGGCCCAGGCGCTCCCGGTGGCCAGGACATCTACATCATGGAGATCGCCACCAAGCGCTGGATTCAACTGACCCACGATAGCGGGCCATGCGACTTCCCTTCATGGTCACCCGATGGCCGCCATATCGTCTTTGCGAATGGCAGTGGCAGCCGCGCGCGGATCATGTCCATGCTGGCAGATGGAACACAAAAACGGGCCCTGACAGGCTCCGGGGCGGACATGCCGAACTGGAGTTGGAAGTAGAATTTAGATAGTATCGTTATACGACATTCTCTGCCGAGTCCTTGACTTTGGCGGAAAGTTTATGAGTACACACGCTTTACAGAGAAAGAGGACGACAATGATCTCACGTCAGTCAATGACTTGGAAACCGATGATTTTGGGCGCCGCGTTCGCGCTCCTCGCAGTTACAGGCTGCCACCACGACCACGCGTCCGGGATTCCTGCCAATGCGGGTGCACCTATGACATCGGGACTTCCTGCGCCGACCGCCAGCCTTACCGCTGATCCACCGTCGATCGACCTCGGTCAGTCGGTAGTGTTGAACTGGCGCACGACCAACGCCAGCAGCGTCACCATCGAAGGAATCGGCCCTGTGCCCGTCAATGGTACGCAGACTGTTTCGCCTTCGAACTCGACCAACTTCCACCTCATCGCCAAGGGTGACGGAGGCGAAACCGAGGCCAATGTGCGTGTGACTGTGCGCGTGCCTGTCGTTCCCAGCACGCCTGATAACGGAAACGGAGACATGGGCTCCGAGGCCGCCTTCCACCAGAACGTGCAGGATCTGTTCTTCGACTATGACAGCTTCGATCTGCGGCCCGATGCCCAGTCTTCGGTGACGAATGCGGCCAGCTATCTCAATGCGCATCCGGCGATCAAGGTTCTGATCGGCGGCTACTGTGATGACCGTGGCTCGGCCGAGTACAACATCACACTCGGCGAAAACCGCGCCAACGCCGCCAAGACAGCACTGCTCGCTGCAGGTGTTCCTGCCAGCCGCCTGCGTGTCGTCAGCTACGGCAAGGAGAAGCAGTTCTGCAGCGAAGAGAACGAACAGTGCTGGCAGCAGAATCGCCGTGCACAGTTCAGCCTCGACAAATAACCAACCCGGCAAAGCCGCGCAGGCTTGCGATTTACCTCCCTGCGCGGCTACTGTCGTTAACGAAGACTTTTGACTTAATCTCAAACTGCGGAGACTGCCTCACATGTTCCTTTCCTCACGCCCTATACGCTTCGCCGCCGTGGCCCTGCTCTTTGCAGGGCTTTCGAGTCTGCCCGCCCATGCTGTGAGCAAGGACATGATCCAGTTGCAGACGCAGATCCAGCAGTTGCAGGACGCTGTCGCGCGCCTGCAGCAGTCCAACGACGAACGCATGGGTGTGATGAAAGACCTCGTCCAGCAGACCGCCGACGCCGTGAACAAGATGTCGGTTGCCGTAAACGGCATGGGACTGAAGCTGCAGAACCAGCAGGATGCGATGGGGGCGAAGTCCGACCAGCTCTCCGGACAGGTCCAGTCGCTGAATGACACGCTCGACGAGTTGAAGGCCCGCATGGCGCGGATGGAGAAGGTGCTGACCGATATTCAGAGCCAGCAGCAGTCGACCGCCGCCGTTCTCGGCAATCTGCCGCAGGCAAGTGGTGCACCGGCTGGCGCAAACTCCCAACCGGCAGCCCCGGCAGCCGCACCGAGCGACAACAGTGCGCCCTCCGACCAGCCTGCCGCGCCTATTACCAGGCCCAATGCAAAGCCAGCGGCCGGAGATCCGCCGTCTGACGCGCCTCCTGTCGCCGACATGTATCGTTCAGCCTACAGCGACTACATGGGAGCGAAGTACTCGCTCGCATCGTCCGAGTTCGACGATCTCATCAAGGCCTATCCGGATGACAATCTTGCGGGCAATGCCTACTTCTATATCGGCGAGATCAATATAAAGACGCAGAAGCCCACTGCCGCCGTGAAGAGCTACGACCATCTGCTCGAGCGCTATCCGGACAATGCCAAGATTCCAGCTGCGCACCTGCACAAGGGCGAGGCCCTGCTCGCCATGAAGCAGAATGATGCCGGCGTTCGCGAGTTGCGTGCGTTGATCCAGCGCTTCCCGACGTCTCCCGAAGCCTCACAGGCCCGCAGCAGACTCAATGGGATGGGCGTGCCGATTACGCCGAGGCATTAGGGCATTTTTGCGAGTAGCGTAATGTACCAATGAACCACCCCAGAATTGTCATCTCGACCGGAGCATGATGGTTTTATCGTCATGCGGAGTGGAGAGACCTGCAGGTTGCGTGCTCAGGCGACAGTGCCGGTACAAGCAAGCTGCAGGTCTTGACGCAGAGCGCGCCACAAACATCTGTATCACGCTCTGCAACCTGCAGGTCTCTCCACTACGGCGCGAAAAGACGCGCCTCCGGTCGAGATGACAATTTTGAGGTGATCCGCTCTTACATCACACTAACAATGAAACAGGCCTACGCGCTTGCAGCCTGATCCCAACCAGGATCTTGCTCCACCCATTGGCTAGCCTGGCACCAACTGGTTTCCATCTCTGGAATGCTAAGCATGCCGTGGCCTTGCTTGCAGATAAGCTCGCTACCATTCCACTCGAGGAGATTGTGCGAAGGCCGGCCTACGCGTGCGGGTGTGGCGAGGGAGCGAAGGCACTGCTTGCAGCGTTGTTCCCGATCGTGGAAGGCCCACCGCAGGCCGATGAGCGCGAAGATGACGGAGAACAGGATCTGCAAGAGCTCCGACGTATACGGCAAGGGCATGCGGATGGGCATGCAAACATCCACACTCAACAGAAAAGCGGAAGCCAGAACAATTGTCGTCTTTGCGGTGAAGAAGAGCTGTCGCTTGATCCAGTAGATCTTTTTCCCTGCGGTATTTTGTTCAAGATGTCTGTGCGAGGCAGTGGAGAAGGTAACAAAGGCCACCAGAGGCGTTTCAAAGAGGAAGCGCTTGAACTGGACACCGAGATTGAGGCTGAACGAATGCCAGCTGCCACTAAGAATCAGCCCGAGCAGAACGGAGAGCAGGCATAGTCCCAGAAGTGAGCCCAGGCAAAGAATAGCTGTCCCACTGAAGGCGCGTCTCCAGCTATCGGTGCGAAGCCAGACGGCGTCACAGGTGAGACCGACAGAAAGATCGGCGATGAGACTGAAGGTCCGAGAGGGACGATTGCGGCTGCGGTTGTAAACATGCCAGAGCTCAGCTTGCCAGGTATCGAGCCACTCTTCCCGTTTGGAAGAGGGCACGGCTTTTTCAACAGTGCGCAGGAGAATGCGATCGAAGAGCGGCAGAGGCGAGGGGAGTCCGTGGCTCATGAGTGCTTCTCCGGAACAAGACGGGCGAGGAGTGGATATCTCTGGGTGGCAGCCAGCGCGGCTGCTTTGCCTTCGCGCGTGACCTCATAATAACGGCGTGCCGGACGCTGGTTTGACGCGGCTTCTTCTTCAGGTTCCCACTTGGAGACAACGAGCTCGTCCCGCTCGAGACGGCGGAGCGCAGGATAGACGGTGCCGCTGGGCAGGCCAGTCACCTCCATGACATCGAAGCCGAAGCAGTAGCCGAGGCTAAGTGACTTGAGGATAAGGGCCGCGCTATGGGAAAGACGAGGGGTACTCATAAACTATGTAGTATGCTATCACAAAGTAGTGTACTACATAGGGTGACGGTCATGTTGGAACTCAAAAATGTGTCGAAGAGCTATCGCAGTATCCCTGCCGTGGAAGATGTGAGCTTCGTTCTCCGAGAGGGCGAGGTTCTGGGATATCTGGGCCCGAACGGGTCGGGCAAATCAACAACGGTGAAGATGGTGATCGGGCTGATTCAGCCGACGAAAGGAAAGGTTCTCTTTGGAGGAAGGAGTATCCATGACGATCTGGCGTCGTATCGGGCACAGCTTGGGTATGTACCCGAAGAGGCACAGGTGTACACCCATCTTTCAGGGCTGGAATATCTACAGCTGATCGGGCGGCTGCGTGGGATGCAGGAGGGCCTGATCGAGCGCAAGGCGCGAGAGCTGCTGCAGCTGCTGTCGCTGGAGGCGGCGCAGTACTCGGCGTTGTCGGACTATTCGAAGGGGATGAAGCAGCGGGTGTTGATTGCGGCAGCACTGCTGCATAATCCGAAGCTGATTGTCTTCGACGAGCCGCTGTCGGGGCTGGATGCCGTTTCGGCTCGACTGTTCAAAGACTTGTTAGTCCTGCTGGCACGCGAGGGAAAAGCCATTCTCTACATCTCGCATGTGCTGGAGGTGGTGGAGCGGGTATGTGACCGCGTGATCGTGCTGTCCAAAGGCAAGGTGGTTGCCGACGCTGCGCCGCGCGATCTGACCCGGTTGATGGAGCTGCCGACGTTGGAAAGAGTATTTGCGCAACTGGTGCAGCAGACGGACACTGAGCAAGTAGCGCGAGAGATGGTGAACACCATGAAGGTGCAACATGGATGACAGATACGGTGAGTTCCGCATGCTGGTCGAACATTTCTTCCGGCGCTTCTTCGACAACGACACCATCCAGGTGGATGGGGATACGCAAACCACGGTAGTGCGGGCTCTTTCGATTGTGGCCATGCCGGGGCTGACGTATGCGTTCTTTCTGCAGAACCAATATCCGCGGCCCCTATGGGGTGAGATTGGTGACCACTACTTTTTCGTGATGCTTTCGTTTGTGGTGATGGGAGCGGTGTCGATCTTTGAGTGGGAGATGCTGTTTCCCGACCGGCTGGATTTTCTAGTTCTGTCGCCGCTTTCTTTGAAGCCGATGCAGATGCTGGCGGCGAAGGCGGCGGCGTTGATCGGTTTCTTGGCGCTGTTTCTGGTTGCGTGCAACATATTAGCGACATGGTGGTTGCCGGCGATAAGCAGATTCGATTTCTTCCGGCATGTATATGCACACGGAGCAGCCGTGCTGCTGGCGGGAGTGTTTGCGGCACTGTTTTTTCTGGCGCTGGGTGGAGTGTTGCTTTGCGTGCTGGATGCTGCGCGGTTTCGCCTGATTTCGCCGATCATGCAGATGCTGTCCGTGATGCTGTTGGTGCTGCTGATACTGCACTATGTTCAATATGGCGATTCGATGCAGACACTACTATCGGAGCCACTGAAGGCTGCACGGTGGCTCCCGCCGCTCTGGTTCTTAGGCGTATACGAACAGCTGCTTCACGGAGATGCCGCACAGCCGTTCGCGCGCGAGATGGCACAGTATGCGATTCGCGGAACAGTGACAGCAGCGTTGGTGGTCCTGCTGACGTATCCGATGGCGTGGGCACGGATGCGCAGGATATCCATAGAGGGCGGCTCACGCAGACAGGGGCCGCCATCGCGGTGGTGGACTCGGCTGGTGCATGGGGTGATTCGGCGTCCGGGAGAACGCGCGGCGTTTCACTTTATCGGGCAGACGATGGCACGAAACAACCGCTATCAGGTGTATTTGGCGATGTACGGTGGAACAGGCCTCGCACTCGCTGTAGCGTGCGCGGTGAGGTTTCGCGCGAATGGTGGGAGTCTTCAACCGGTGCTCTTCGATGAGGGGCTGCATGCGATGATGCCTCTCCTGTTGTTCTGGGTGATTGCCGGATTGCACACGGCTTTTGCGTTTCCGCTGAATCTGCCAGCTAGATGGGTCTTTCGGATTACGGGGGTAAACGTCAGCGAATGCGCGGCCGCGGCGCGCAAGTGGGCGTTTTTGTGCGCCGCGAGTGTGATGGGTTGCATTGTGGCTGTCTTGCGTGTGGCGGGATGGGATATGCGGCACATGGTGGTGCAGATCGTGTGCGGTCTATGCCTTTGTCTCCTGCTGACGGATGGATTCTTCTTCTTTCAGCAGAGCGTGCCGTTCAACCAGCCGAGGATGCCGGGGAGGACTAACTTCCCGTTGATGCTCACGCTGTATATAGGAGTGCTTACACCGTTCATCTTCGGCATGATTCACCTGGAGATACTGCTGGAGAAGAATCTGGCAAAGCTTCTGCTACTGGTACTCACGTCTATCGCGATTCACGTTGCCCTGGGTGTGCTGCGCAGAGGGTCCGAGGAGGTCGAAGAAGAGATGGAGGGATATGAGGGAGAGTTTCAAGTGCTGGGTCTTAGTTGAGAGATAGTACGTATCTCCTGCAGGACGAAGCCGGACATTCAAGGTAGAGCCAGGACGTGCCATCAAACTGCTCCTGGAGATAAAGATTGAGCCGTGCAAATAGACTCCCGTGGCAAGACCCGGAAGTAGAATTCCATTAGTCATTTCGGTCGCATCCTGCTGGAGAAGGAGAGATCAATGGGTCGTTTTTTAACAACCTTCCTAATAACGGGGGCATTACTCCACAGCGGAATCGCCCAGTCTCAGAGTAAGAAAAGCGCCGAGATATCGAGCATAAAGGAAAACGGTGCGTTTCAGACTGATCAGGTGACGAGCCCGTCCGGGCAAGTTGGAAAATTGCCCGCGAAACAATGGCGGGAGATTATTGAAAACCACGGAACGAGCCCAATAACAGCCCTACACGCAACCTTTCGCTGTCGCAGTGCTCAAAATGCCGCACAATATGATCTCACTCCGCTTCACGATTCTCTAGCAAATTACGGCCATGATTTTCCTATCCCGCCGAGTGGCAGTATCGAAATCGCCGCTACAGACCCTTCTGTATGTCCCGGCGGTGTGGACGCCGTCATTTTTGCAGATGGCCGCAGCGAAGGTGACCTACGACAAGTCAAGGATATATATCTGTCCCGGCGTGGTATCTACGAGGAGCTTGACGAAATCATCGCCCAATTCAATTCGATTGCGACGCAGGGGGAGACTCTACAGCAGGCATTAGGGGTCTTAGAAAAGCGTTCTAAGTCGCTTTCAGTTCAAAACAATAGTGACATTGGGAACCTGGCCGGTTTTGGCCTTTATGCTGGACCAGAACCTCGTGACCTTTCCGAGTTTTTGGGTAGGATGAGGGCTCTTTCCGTTGCGGAATTGAGATTAAAGCATCAAAGCAACTGGCAAGCTCCGTCGGATTTCACAGCAAATCGACAACCGAGTATCAAGAAGGTTATGGAAACAGAGCACGTTCCACGTACCCAAGCACACGCAATTGTGGTCGGTAAGAAGCTTCAAGAGTGGAAGGCCGATCTTGAGGGTAATACGGAACCTCCTAAGGGACAATGACGTAGTTGTCATAACGTGATGCGTTCTTTCTGGAGACCCTGGGAAATGAAGTTCGATGTTTTGACGCAGATCTTCAATCTCTATGGGGCCACCATGGCCTCAAGCGCGTCGTGCTTTTGAGGCTCTTTAACCGAGGGGACTTTGCCCGCAGCCTGTGAAACCGTGCCCTTCCGCTCCATGCCTCAACAAACTGTTTGCACAGTTCGACCGGACTCCAACAGCAGTTTGATGACACGCCCTAGATCTTTTCGACAAGGGCTTTCATCGCAAGGCTCTCAGGTGTATCGAGTGAGTCGAGACCGTCGATCACGGCCTCGCGGTCGCGCTCATTGCGGTTCTGACTTACCTTCCACTTGCCCTCAAGCCGCCGGATCGGCAGTTCAAGCCCGACGATGCCATTCAGCAATGTCCGGATATACGCCTCTGGGGCGTCGCTAACCTTCCATGGAATCGGTGACGCTGCTTCGTGGATATCGGTCAGGCTGTTAAGGTGCTTCAGCAGCCAGTCGGCATCTTGAATCACCTTCAGTAGGCCGTAGGCATGGACGACCGCATAGTTCCAGGTCGGGACTTCTTTGCCGTGCTCGTGCTTGCCCGGATACCAGGAGGCCGAGATGTAGTGCTGCGGCCCGGCGAAGATGGCGAGTGCATCGACGTCCGGCGTCAGGTCACGCCACTGCGTATTGGCGCGGGAGATGTGCCCCCTCAACACGCCAAACTCGGAACCGTCCGCTTCAAGCACCATCGGAATATGCGATGCAAAAAGACCGGAGGCATTCATCGTCACCAGCGACGCAAGCGGATGAGCTTGTATCAACGCGTGGATGACGGGAATCCGCTTCTCTTCATTCGCCTTCGGAATGTACATGGACCCTCCACTCGTCGCAGCGATACAGGGGCTTCAGCTCGCAGCCTGTCATCGCCCCATCAGTGAACTCAGTCTAGTTTCGCAGCTCGCGTAAGGCTTCTTCTACCTGCAGGCGCTGCTCTGCATTCAGCGGCAGGCGCGGCAAGCGAGGCGAGCCTCCGTAGTAGCCATTCAGATCACAGCCATACTTGATACCTGCAACGCCAAACTTGCGCATCAGCTCATCCGCTGCACGAAGCCGCTTTGCCTTCTCGGCAGACAACGCCGGATCGCCGTCCTTGAAAGCCGCAAAGACCTCATGGCAAGCCTGCGGAGAACACGCAGCCAGCCGAGGCAATGCACCTGGGACGCCAGCCTCCAATAGAGTCAGCAGACCGGCTACCTCTCCAGCAGCCATCACCTGAAATCCAACTGTCTTTGTGCGCGTCTTGATCGCTGCCTTCGGCGTCGCAACAGCCAGAGCTGTTCCTCCACCAAGCGATTCGGCTGAAACAAAGGTTGCAGGACCCTCGCTCTCCGGCACGATCATCCGACGCGTTACCGGTGCGAAAACCGTCGTCACCTTCACGTCGCGACGTACATGCGTTGTAGCGTCAGCAATTGCACGATAGCGCTCGACTGTCAGGTCCGCATCGTAGAGTCCGATGATGTTGGTATGCTCCGCCAGCGTGGTCAACAACTCCACCGGAAGTTGACGGGACGGAGCTGCAGCATTGCTCCAGAGCAGCACGGGAAGCGGCGAGGCATCGGCAACGGCGCGGAAGAAAAGGGTTAGCTCCTCGTCGGACAGCACGCTGTGCGGAGCTGCAAGCAGAACGGAGTCGAAGCCCGCACGTTCCGCGCTTTCAGCGATCGCTACGGCAGTGCGAACACTGTCCTTCGCGATACCCGCGATCAGCACCTTCTCACGCGCCGCCGATTGACCAACAGCCTGCAGCGCCTCGTTCGTCTCCTCATCGGAGAGTGCGCTGGCTTCGCTGCCCGGTCCAAGTACGACTAATCCCGCAGCCGGGGTCAGCGAGTAGCGACCGGCATTGTGCTCCAACTTGCGCAGATAGCTGCCGCCATCGCGATAGAAAGGCACCGTCAGAGGTATATGAATTCCGTCGATCAACATAGCTTCACCCAACATCCCGCGGCTCTAGGCCGTCACCGCTTCATTCTTACGAGATGCGTGCAATGCCTGCAACGACTCGACGTGATACTCACCCTTTTGCAGGGCCTCTATTCCATCGGCGGCGGCTCGTGCAGCAGCTAGCGTGGTGATCGTAGGAACGCGGCCTATCACCGCAGCGCGGCGAATCGCCTGCTCGTCGAAGACACTCTCCAAACCGCGCGGCGTGTTGATCACAAGCTGAATGCGGTCGCTCTTGATGAGATCGACGGCGTTCGGCCTGCCTTCCTTCACGTTGTAGACCCGCTCGACCTTTAGCCCGGAGAGTTCAAGCACCTCGGCTGTGCCGTGCGTCGCCACCAGATGGAAGCCCATCTCCACGAAGCGTCGCGCCAGCGTTGCGACAGATTCCTTGTCATGCTCATTCACGCTGAAGAAGACGGTACCCTCGCGTGGAAGATGCAGGCCGGCCGCGGTCTGGGCCTTTGCGAAGGCCTCGCCGAAGGTAGTGGCTACTCCCATCACTTCGCCGGTTGAGCGCATCTCCGGCCCGAGAACAGGATCGACGCCCTGGAACTTGCCCCACGGGAAGACCGGTGACTTTACAAAAAAGTGTTCGCCTGTGCCGAGATCGCGTCCACTCGCCAGCTCCGCCGGAAGCAGCTCGCGCAGCGTGCGGCCGGTCATCAGGCGCGAGGCTACCTTCGCGAGTTGAATGCCTGTCGCCTTGGAGACGTACGGCACCGTGCGCGAGGCACGCGGATTCACTTCAATCACGAAGACCTTGCCACGCTGAATCGCAAACTGCAGATTCACGAGGCCGATCACATTCAATGCCAGCGCGAGCTGTCGTGTGTAGCTGCGAATGGTGTCGAGCACCTCCGCCGAGAGATCAACCGCCGGCAACACACACGACGAATCGCCCGAGTGCACGCCTGCCTCTTCGATGTGCTGCATGATGCCGGCGATAAGGACGTCCTTGCCGTCGCACAGCGCATCGACATCGACCTCCTGCGCATCTTCGAGGAAGTGGTCGATGAGCACCGGCCGCTCCTGCGAGTACTCGATCGCCGTCGTCATATAGCGGACGACCGCTTCGTCGTCATACGCAATCACCATCGCGCGTCCACCGAGAACATACGAAGGCCGCACGAGCACCGGATACTCCACGGTTCGTGCACCGGCAAGCGCCTCTTCCACGCTCGTCGCCATCGCGCCCTGAGGCTGAGGAATGCCGAGCTCCGTAATCAACTTGCCGAACCGCTTGCGGTCTTCAGCGAGGTCGATCGACTCCGGCGACGTGCCGATGATGGGCACACCGGCAGCCTTCAGCGGCAGCGACAGGTTCAGCGGAGTCTGCCCACCGAACTGCACGATCATGCCGATTTCAGCACCGGACGAAGCCTCGTGCTCGTATACCGCGAGCACATCTTCAAATGTCAGCGGCTCAAAATAGAGGCGGTCGCTGGTGTCATAGTCCGTCGAGACTGTCTCAGGATTGCAGTTGACCATGATGGTTTCGTAGCCATCCTCACGCAGAGCGAAGGCTGCGTGGCAGCAACAGTAGTCGAACTCAATGCCCTGCCCGATGCGGTTCGGTCCGGAGCCGAGGATGATGACCTTCTTCTTGGTCGTGGGAGCAGCCTCGTCCTCTTCGTCGTAACAGGAGTAGAGGTAAGGCGTGAAGCTTTCGAACTCGGCCGCGCAGGTGTCGACGAGCTTATACACCGGGCGCACGCCAAGCTTCTCGCGCAGTGCACGAACCTGCGCCGTTGCGTCTTTGCCATTGAGGCCAAATGCCGCAGCCAGTCTCTCGTCCGACAGCCCCATGCGCTTGGCCGAGTGCAGCTCAGGCGCGTCGAGAGCGATGCCCTTGCCTGCAACCGACTTCAGCTCCTCAGCGATCTGCTTCATCTGGTGCAGAAACCAGGGATCCATGCCCGTGAAGTGCGCGACATCGCGCACACTCATGCCACTGTCGAAGGCGTAGCGTAGATAGGCGAGACGCTCAGGGTGCGGCGTTACGAGACGCTGCGTCAGGCGGCGCGGATCGATGGTGTCCGCACTGCCCTTCTTGCCCGTCTCAAGCGAGCGTACAGCTTTCATCAGTGCTTCTTTGAAGGTGCGGCCGATAGCCATCACTTCGCCGACGGACTTCATCTGGGGACCGAGAATCTCATCGGCGCCAGGGAACTTCTCGAACTGCCACTTCGGAATCTTCACGACGACATAATCGATCGTCGGCTCGAAGCAGGCGGGCGTGGCCTTCGTAATGTCGTTCTGCAGTTCGTCGAGCGTGTAGCCAACGGCGAGGCGAGCGGCGATCTTGGCGATAGGAAATCCTGTCGCCTTCGACGCCAGCGCCGACGAGCGCGAGACGCGTGGGTTCATCTCGATGACCGTCATGCGACCGTTCTGCGGATTCACCGCGAACTGCACGTTGCTTCCGCCGGTCTCCACACCGATCTCGCGGATGACGGCAATGGCCGCATCGCGCATCACCTGATACTCGCGATCGGTCAGCGTCTGTGCGGGAGCGACGGTGATGGAGTCACCTGTGTGTACGCCCATCGGATCGAAGTTTTCAATCGAGCAGATGATAATGACGTTGTCCTTGAGGTCGCGCACCACCTCAAGCTCATACTCTTTCCAGCCAAGCACGGACTCTTCGAGCAGGCACTCATGCACCGGCGAGAGATCCAGACCACGCGACAGAATCTCCATCAGCTCTTCGCGGTTGTAGGCGATGCCTCCGCCCGATCCGCCCAGCGTAAAGCTCGGACGGATGACCACCGGGAAGCCCAGCTTCGCGGCGAACTCAATGCCATCGCGAATGTTGTTCACCAGCATCGACTTCGGCATGTCGAGGCCGATCTTGTTCATCGCGTCTTTGAAGAGCAGGCGGTCTTCGGCCTTCTTGATGGCCTCCAGCTTGGCGCCGATGAGTTCGACTCCATACTTTTCGAGCACGCCAGCGTCGGCGAGATCGACCGCCAGGTTGAGCGCTGTCTGTCCGCCAACGGTCGGCAGTACGGCAAATACGCCCTTTTTGCCCGCCATCATCTCGACTTCGACGCGGAGGATCTCCTCGACGTAGGCAAGCGTCAACGGCTCAATATAGGTGCGGTCGGCAAGCTCGGGGTCGGTCATGATGGAGGCCGGGTTCGAGTTAACCAGCACCACCTCATAACCCTCAGCCTTGAGAGCTTTGCAAGCCTGGGTGCCGGAGTAATCAAACTCGGCCGACTGGCCAATAACAATCGGCCCGGAGCCGATAACTAGAATCTTCGCGATGTCGTTTCTACGTGGCATTACCGGTATACATCTCCCCTGTGCCCTACTTCGAGCACAAGCACAACAAGTTTGCCTTCCTGAATGTCACAGATGGCCCTGTAGTCGCCTATACGGAATCTCCACAGGCCGCGTAATGGCCCGGCAAGTGTTTCTGCCAGGCTCTTTGGTGTGGGATGATTCGAAACCCGTTCACGGAAAAATTTGAGAATCCGCTCGCGTTCCGGTTTGTTCAACCGCAGCAAATCTTTTTCGGCGAGATCCGAATACTCAACTCGCCACATTGGATCGGCGTTCCATCTCTTCCTGAGAAATCGAGTACTTCATTGTTGATAAAGCGCGTATACCGGCAGCATAGTCTTCTCTGTCTTCGAGCCAACGCATCACAACTTCGCGTACAAGGAAGCTCTCGCTAACATGCTGCTCCTCGGCCGCCTGACGCACACGATCTTCAACTTCAGGGTCAAACTGGACTTCAACCATGGTCTTCCCCTTTCCACTCTTCCATCATCTTACGGAAGTCCCGGAACAGATAATGCGAATCATGCGGCCCGGGACTTGCTTCGGGGTGGTACTGCACGCTGAACATCGGGTCTGTCTTGTGCTTCAGTCCAGCGAGCGTATCGTCATTCAAATTCACGTGGGTCACAGTGACATCATCGGGCAACGACTTCGGATCAACGTTGAAGTTATGGTTCTGCGCCGTGATCTCGACTTTGCCTGTTTCAAGGTTCTTGATCGGATGGTTGCCGCCGTGGTGCCCAAACTTCAGCTTGTAGGTCTTGCCGCCAAGCGCCAGCCCGAACAACTGATGCCCCAGGCAGATGCCGAACAACGGCTTCTTGCCCTGCAGATCACGGATGTTCTGCTGCGCGTATTCCAGCGGCTCGGGATCGCCGGGGCCGTTCGAGAAGAAGATGCCGTCCGGCTCCATCGCCAGTACATCGGCTGCGGAGGTCTTCGCCGGCACTACCGTTACGCGGCAGTTCTCGCGAGCGAGCATGCGCAAAATGTTCTGCTTGATGCCGTAGTCGTACGCCACCACATGAAGTTGCCCGGTAGCGTTCGGATTGGCGGAGGGTAGCAGGAAGTCGCCCGTCGCATTGCGTGGCTCCGTCGAGTCCCAGGTATAAACCGTCTTCGTCGAAACGACGCTGGCCAGATCGGTGCCATCCATCTTCTTGTGCGCTTTGGCCTTGGCAACGAGCGCAGCCGGATCATCGACCGCTGTCGAGATGACTCCACGCATCACGCCATTGGCGCGCAGATGCCGCACAACGGCTCGCGTGTCGATCTCTCCGATCACAGGAACGCCGTTGCGCTCCAGGTACTCGTCGGCGACCTCCGTGGAACGCCAGTTCGAGCTTACCGGTGAGAACTCGCGGACGACCAGTCCCTCGATGTAGGGGCGAGAAGCCTCCGCATCCGAAGGTGACGTTCCATAGTTGCCAATGTGGGGATTGGTTAGAATGACGATCTGCCCCGCGTACGAAGGATCTGTGAAGATCTCCTGGTAGCCGGTCAGAGATGTGTTGAAGACGACCTCACCAACGCGTTCGACGTGCGAACCGTATGCCTTACCGCGAAAGAGGCGCCCGTCTTCTAGGGCGAGAATTGCTTGCATTGACTCTCCCAAGAGAGTGGATTTTAACGATTTTATCAGCCTCCGGGGTGCATAAACGAAAAGACCCGGCTTTTGACCGGGTCTTCACAGTTAGAACGTTAGAACTCAAGACTATGCCCAGCGGCAAACCCGATGGCCGTGACGATAGTGGCAGACGCGATGACGATGGTGCTGCGCTTCAGCTGCGCTGAAAGATCCAGCGAGAAGGGCGAGAGCGAAGAGAGAGAGCAGAGTACGCTTCATCTAAAAATTCTCCAATCAGAGCGAACGATTTAAATTCGTCGCCGCCCATCATCTTAATGAGAAGCGACGACGAGCGAAATGGTTTTCTGGATTCAAAATCCCTCGGAATCAAGCTAGATTCACCGGCACGTTGTCGCCTAAATTCACCAATACTTCATCGTTTTCGACTTTTACGGGGAAAATGTCGACCTTCGCCCGCTCCGGCGGTTCGGCGATGCCCGTCGTTGTATTGAAGGCCCAAGAGTGCCACGGGCATACAACGGCTTCGCCTTCGATCCAGCCCTGACCTAGCGGCCCGCGGCGGTGCGGGCACCAGTTGTCGAGCGCCGACAGCCTTCCCTCGACGTTCGCCAGGCAGATCGCCACCCCCGCCACCTCGGCTTCCATGACATTCCCCGGCGCTGGAGACTCCTTCGCCGCACACAACCGAACCCACTGGGACACGTACTTCTCCTCCGGCTACTTCGCCATCGCCATCTTGGCTTATTTTCTTTTACACATGAGATGCTGGACTGGAGCAGGAGAACCATGCCGAACCGCCCGTCCAAAGCCCAAACTCGAGCCCAGACCAGACCGAATTCCGCCAGTAATGAACCCCCTGAAGTCGTCGATCCACGTTGGATTCTAAAGGCTCTTGGCGTGGTGATCGCCCTCGCCCTCGTCTGCGCCTACCTCGCCGTGTGCGGGCTGTTCTCCTACGGTCAGTGGCAACTCGTGCTCCAGCCGTCGCGAACCGTCGCGAAAACCCCATCGGACGTCGGGTTGACGTCCACAGAGGTCCGCTTTGGTGTGGATGCCAGCGGCCAGCCCCAGCTCGACGGATGGTGGATTCCCGGGGACTCCCCTGCCTATCCCACGGTCCTTATGCTGCACAGTGGCCAGGGCTCCCTCAGCGATGCCCTGCCGGACGCCCGCCTGCTCCACGATGCCCAACTCAACGTCCTGCTCTTCGACTATCGCGGCTTTGGCCGGAGCGGCGGCCAGCATCCGACCGAGGCGTGGATGGAAAACGATGCTGAATCAGCCCTCCGCTACATCAACGACACGCGTGGCGTGCCTGACAGCTCCGTCATTGCCTATGGGAGCGGTGCTGGCGCGGCGTTGGCAGCTAAGCTCTGCACCGAGCACAAAGATATAGCCGGGATCATCCTCCAAAACCCCGACGGAGACTTCGAGGCCCGGGTTCGGCAGGACTCCCGATCACGGATGGTCCCCGTCGGCCTGCTCTTCCACGAGCGCTTCCCCCTCGCCGATCGTCTGCACACCCTGGCCACGCCAAAGCTGGTAATCACCTCTACGAACGGCAAAGCTGCCCTCGATCCCCAGCAAATCGCCGACCCGAAGATGACGGTCGAACTTCCTCCCGGCCAGAACCAGCCAGCGCTGCATGAGGCCATCCGGCGGTTTCTGGACACCTATCTGAAACCCTCGGCTCTTCCAGTCAAGCCCTAAGTACCTTGACGCAAAGTTCGCAAAGGGGCCAAGCTTCGCTACGACAGCCGTGGCGAAACCTGGCTCTTTTCTTTGCGCACTTGGCGTCAAGGCTGTTGCTTTTGTCTCTCCCAAAAGGCGTGAAGGCCGCCAGTGTTTCGGCGGCCTTACAGAAGGGTGGGGAGGGTTGTGCGGATAGGGGATGCCGGTGACCGTGGGGACTGCTGGGCCGGCTGTTGCATTGTGTTACGTGTTACATCCAATAAGACGTAAGTTACCAGAAAAAGTTTTCCACTTTCCATATATTTCTTGAGGAAAGTAAAAGCAGGTCGAAAATCTCCGACCTGCTTTCCTTATATACAGAGATAAAACACTATATATAAATGAGTTACACGAAATTCAAGAAAGACGCCTTATCGACCTTGGCCCCCGGGAAAACGACCTCCATATCCCTGGATCCGAGCGTTTTGTAGGCTGCCTCGCCCAGGATTCTCCGGAAATCGGTTGTCACGGTGAGGTCGCGCCCCTCGTTGAGCTGCTCGTTGGAAAGGCCCGGCCACTTGCCGTAGACCTTGCCACCTCTCACCTTGCCACCCAGGACGAACATCACATTCGCGTGGCCGTGGTCCGTGCCACCCGTTCCGTTCTGCCTCGCCGTACGCCCAAACTCGGACATCGTGACCAGCGTGACGTTCTCGGAGTCGTCGCCCATGTCCTTCCAGAAGGCGGCGATGGTCTCGGAGAACTCCTTGAGCCGATTGGCGAACTGGCCATTCGCGCCGCCCTGGTTTTGGTGGGTATCCCAGCCCCCGATGTCGGAGAATGCCGCCTCGACACCGAGATTCGCCTTGAGCAGCTGAGCTACCTGCTTGAGGCTGTTGCCGAACGCCGTATTGGGGTAGGTGACTCCAGCTGCCGGCTGATAGTGGGCCGGGTCGGCAGCTTTCAGCATCTTGACGGCTTCAAAGGTCTCCTGGCCGGTACCGTGCAGTACGGCGTCCGAACTCTCGTCGTACATAGCCTGAAAGGCGTTTGAGATCGGAGAGGTCTGGGGACCCTTCCCGGCTACCGAGAAATCGTTCAGGTTGGCGACCGCAATCGCCGGAATCTTCCCCTGGAGGGTGCGGGGAACCTGGGTACCCAGCGCCACGGCACGGAAAGCCGTCGGCTTGCCGCTCAGCTTTTCGTCCTGAAGAGCCCTGTTAAGCCAGCCATCCTGCGTGACTTTGACGCCAGGCGTGCCCGACTCCATATAGTCCTGCGCGTCGAAGTGTGAGCGCGAAGGGTCGGGCGAGCCGGCCGCGTGGACGATGGCAAGATGTCCCTGGTCGTAGAGCGGCTTGAACGCAGCCATCGAAGGATGCAGTCCGAAGAACCCGTTGAGGTCAATCACTTCGTTCTGCTTGATCGCGATTGTGGGACGCATCGCGTAGTAGTTCTTTTCGGCATGGGGCACCACGACGTTCAGACCATCGCAGGCGCCGCGCTGGAAGATGACGACCAGCTTCTTCTTATTGGCGGCAGCCGTGGTCATCTCCGCGTAGATGGACCGCGTAAGAAAGCTTGGGATGACCGAAGTACCGACCAGCGCCAGTGCACCACCACGCATGAACCCGCGCCGCGTAACGGTATTGCGCCGCGGAAGATCGCGCCCGTGCATATCGCAACCCCAGTCGCTTGAATCGGTATAGATCGTCCTGGTTGACATGGTCGAGCTCCTTTTGCCGAAGGTGCAGCCGATAATCGCAGCGCCCCTTGCTGGTAGTAACTCTACTCCCGCACGAAAGTTGCCCGGAGGCGCAGAGTCCAGGTGATCCCCGGCTCAAATGCGTCTAAATAGATCGACGCAGACCTCCTGCTACCTTGTTGGACGCTCTATCTTCGCTGAAAGTCGGGAGATCCCAGCAGTAATCCCGCCATGGTGTCCAGTGGCGTCACCGGCTGCACCGCCTGAAAGCCCGGGCTCTGCTTCTGCTGCTTTGGAGCGCCGGTATTGACCCGCAGGAAAGAGGCTCCGGCGCCCACATCGTCAGATTCGTTCGACTTCAGGGCAAAGTTCTGTTGGGCCGCCTGCTGCGTCGCAGGATTCGTAAACTGATTCATCACGGTCTCACGAGTATGAGAGGCGGCTGGTTGGCCCAGGAGCAGCGCCTCGAGCTTCAACTCCGTGGCTGAGTTCGGCGAGGTGACAACCGGAGACTCTTGGGGATCTCCAAGCAAACGTGGCCAATCGGGATGAGCCCCTGGAACGTGATCGCCACTCAGGACGAGCGCGAAGTTCATGCGCGAGACCAGCGCATTGCTGCTGACCCAATGATCGGCCTGCCATGAGTAGCCGTTCGGAGTCTGCATCCCGTAGATCGGCATGCCCAGCTGGTTCATGGCCTGCACCAGGGCAATGGGGTTCGCGACCGTAGCATCGCTGGCACGCAGCGCCGAAGCCATAAACTCGATCGGCGTCTTGACCTTGGCGCGATAGACCGACGGAGCCCAGAACTCGGGCGAGTGGAACATCGTGCTCAGGACCGCCCTAATGTCGCCGTCCGTTTTGAGAAACGTGGCAGCCATGCGGTTGACCAATGCGGGTGGAGGCGTGTCGCTGACAAATCGCACAGCCAGCTTGTTGGAGACAAAGTGCGCCGTCGCGGGACTGGTAGCCAGGATATGCAGCACCTGTAGTCCCTCGTTCACGCCCCCCTCGGGGATCGTATGGCCGAGAACCGTCTTGGGCCCAGGCTCGTGGCGATTCTCTTCGAAGACGAAATCGCTGCTGCCACCCTGGTTCGGCCGGTCGATCGTCCAGCCGGTAAAGCACTTGGCGACCTCAATCACATCTTTCTGGGTATAGCCGCCATTCACGCCGAGCGTGTGCAGCTCCATGAGCTCGCGACCGTAGTTTTCATTCAGACCCTTAGGAAGAGCCTTCGCGATATTAGAGTCGGGAGCAGCCTGGCTGATCCGCTTACCGCGAGACGCTGCCCGCGAGTTTGGGCCGATGCTCTGGGCATTATCCAGATACAGCAGCATCGCCGGGCTCTTGGCGTTGGCTATCAGGAGATCCTCAAACTTGCCCAATGCATTCGGCAGGACTGCATCATGCTCATAAGAGGCAAGCAGATAGGGCTCGAGCTGGTTCTTCCTTATATAGACGCTGAAGTGATTCAACCAAAAGTCGACCATAACAGCCTGCAACTGGCGTTCCGAGTACGCATCGCGCAGTATTCGCTCCTGCATGGCTTCGGAGCTCACCATGCGAACTGGGCCCTGCATGGCAGCCAGGCTTTCCTGCTGCGCGGGAGAGAGGCCCTTCATCAGAGTTCCCAGCTCGCGCGGTTTGACGCCTTTGCGGAAGCTGACCATCTCTTCGGGTGACATAGCAACAAGCCTTTCAAAGCGCTGGCCTGGCGGCAGGGAGAGAACAGCCGCAACCTCGTCTTCGCCCATCGGCGACTCATTGAATCTGCGCTTGCCGTTGGCATTGACCTTCTGCATAGTTCCATCGGACATCAACTGGCTGTCTGCGTCCGCTGTCTTCGCTCCTCTTATGTTGTCGACCTCAGCCATGTCAGTGGAAGCGCCGGGAGCTGTCGTACTGTCTTGAGTGGCTTCGGCATTTTCTATCTTTGCAAGATAGGCCGCCATAGAATCCGCGTAGATAGCATGTTCTACAGGATCGGTGGGCAAAGGAGCGCCGGTGCGTGCCATCTGACGGATCATCTGCGGCGCCGGATAACGTCTCATCATCTCCGCCTGCGAGAGTCTTAGCGCTGGAAACTGATTGAGCCGTGCCTCGAACGCCGAGTCGTCAATGGTCTCAGGATGAAGCTGGCGCTGGAACCAGGGCTCCAATCCCATCTTGTTGACGGCCTGTTCGTCGCCGGGACGAGGGCCAAAGGTCAGGCGGTTGAGTGCGTGGAGTGTCTTCTGCTGGTGGGTAAGCGGCGTCTGCTGAACATTGGTGGGAAGAACAATGCTGCTCGAAGGAGTCGTAGCCGGTACTGCGGCCATAGCCGGGGGCACCACCATCAACACACAAAGTGCAGCCACTGTAGCGGCTCTGCCTGCTTCCAATCCATGGCCTAAAAGCTTTGCCGGCGTTGTCATGGTGAGGTTCTCCAGTGGCGTGCGTGGCCCGTCACCGTGTTCAGACCCACACCCAGGCACTCAGTTGCGGAAAAGCCTTGACGCAAAGGGCGCAAAGAAAAGAGCCAAGTTTCGCCACGACCACCGTGGCGAAACTTGGCTCCCTTTGCGCTCTTTGCGTCAGGGCCGTTGCTTGTCCTAGCCAATGAGGCCCTAAAACGCTGCCAGATCGCTCATCGCCTGGAACAGATGTTCGGGCTGTGGCAGAATCACGTCTTCCAGCAGCGGTTGATAGGCCACGAACGTGTCCATCGACCCAACCCGGCGCACCGGAGCATCGAGATCATGGAAGAGCTCATCGCCTATGCGAGCAGCGATTTCAGCGCCGTATCCCCAGCTCAACATGTCCTCGTGTGCCACAAGGACCTTGCTGGTCTTGCGGACAGAGGTTGCGATCGCTTCCCAATCGTAGGGGCTGAGAGAGCGAAGGTCGATTACCTCGACATCGATTCCCTTCTCGCGCTCCATCCGCTGGGCCGCCTGCAGAGCCCTCGGCACAACAGCGCCGTAGGTGATGACACTCAGGTCCTTACCCTCTTTGACGACCTTCGCCTTACCAAACGGAATCGTGTAGTTCGGTCCCGGATAAGCAGATCTCCCAAAGGTCTCGCGGTACAGGCGCTTGTGCTCGAGGAACAATACGGGGTCATCGCAACGGATAGCCGTGCGCAGTAGCCCGATGGCATCGAGTGCATTAGAAGGCATGACAACGCGTACACCCGGCGTGTGCGTAAAGATGCTCTCACCCGACTGCGAATGATAGATAGACCCACCGGTGAGATAGCCGCCGATGGGCACCCGCATGACCAGCGGGCTGGAGAACTGCCCGTTCGAGCGCCAGCGCATCACAGAGAGCTCATTGCGCATCTGGTGCATCGCCGGCCAGATGTAGTCAAAGAATTGGATCTCGACGACCGGCTTCAGCCCGCGTACCGCCATGCCGATCGCGCGGCCGGTGATGTTGGCCTCGGCCAGCGGCGAGTTCCACACACGGTCGTTGCCAAACTCCTTCTGCAGTCCGTGGGTGACTTTGAAGACGCCGCCCTTGCCCTTGAGCTTGCCAGCGCGCAGTTCCTTGTCGCGCGTAGCATCGGCTACGTCCTCGCCGAAGACGACGACGCGCTCGTCGCGGCGCATCTCGTCATGCAGGCACGCGTTGATGAGGTCGAGCATCGTGCGCTCATTGGAGTCGGCCGTCGGCTCGATCTCGCGCTCGAAGATCGGATCTGTAGGCTTCAGGTCTTCCGAGTACACATGGCGCAGGATGGTGTCGGGCTGCGGAAGCACCGCCGCGAGCGCGCGGTCGGCAGCACGCTGCACCTCTTCGTCCACCTTGCGCTCCAGCTCGTTGATGCCCTGTGCGTCGAGGATACCCTCACGCAGCAGCCACATCTGCATCCGCGAGATCGGATCGCGCAACCCATCGGCGTGCAGCTCTTCCTCGCTGCGATAGAGCCGTTCGTCATCGCTCAGGGAGTGCGAGTACGGCCGCACGACATGGCCGTGGACCAGCGCGGGCCCCTTGCCTGCGCGGCAGTAGGCCACGGCTTCGACCATCGCCTTGTAGCTCGCGATGGCATCGGTCCCGTCCACCTCGGCAAAATGAAAGTTTGGGAAATTTGCAATCAGGCGCGAGATATTGCCGCCAGGGGTGTTCGCTTCAACTGGCGTGGAGATGGCATACCCGTTGTCCTCAACGACATACAGCACGGGCAGTTTGTTGTTGGAGGCTGTATTCAGCGACTCCCAGAACTCGCCCTGGCTCGTCGAGCCTTCGCCGATCGACACATACGTGACTTCGTCGCCGTGGAACGTCACATCCTTGAACTCACGGTAGTCGCCGTCAGCCTTCTTCGCAGCCTCTGGATGATGGTTGAAATAACGTCCAGCCTCGGCACAGCCGACGGCGTGGAGGCACTGCGTCGCAGTCGACGAGGAGGGCGAGACGATGTTCAGGCGGCGGCTGGTCCAGTGCGAGGGCATCTGACGCCCGCCGCTGGCAGGATCGTCCGCTGCGCCGACGGCCTGCAGCAGTTGCTCCTCGACCGTATTGCCCAGTGCCAGGCAGATGGCGCGGTCGCGATAGTAGGGGAAGAACCAGTCATAGCCCGGCTTCAGCGCCAGACCGGCGGCGACCAGCAGGGCCTCATGCCCGGCGCAGGAGATCTGGAAGAAGATCTTCTGCTGCCGTTTGAGCAGGATCTCGCGGTCATCGGTGCGCCGCGAGAGGTACATGAGCCGGTAAAACTCGATAAGCTGCGCGGCGGAAAGGCCGGCAGCAATGGGCTCGCCTGCTGGCGATGCCATGATCTTGCTGTTGGACGTATTCTTAGTCGCCAAGCCCGTGTCTCCCCCACTCCGATCCTTGCAAGATTCTACTCGTATCACGCGGTGGAAAGGGTTGGCCACTTTTTCAATCTGCGCGGTTTTGGAGACAACGTTCCACAGAGCGTGCATCTAACTCTCCGATGCGCCCGTATCCTTTTTCAGGAGACTGTTTAACAAGATGACGCTCTTTCCCAAATTTCTGTGGTTTAAGACGCTGGAGTACGGCTGGCACGACGACCTCCTGAAGTTTCTCCAGCACGGTCTGCCGAAGATCGTGCTGGCGCTAGTGATCGCCCTGATCTTGCAGCAGGTCGTCTCTTTCTTCGTCAAGCGCATGGCCAAGCGCGCCGACCGGCTGGCCGGCAACCCGCAACGGGCTGCCCAGATACGCACTGCCGCCGGCATCATTCGGGCTACGTCGTATGCCCTGCTGGCCTTCTATGTGTTTATTCAGGTGCTGGATGCGGTCGGCTTCCCGCTGGGGCCCTTTATCGCCTCGGCCGGTGTCATCGGCCTGGGCATCAGCTTTGGAGCGCAGTCCATCTTCAAGGACATGCTTACGGGCATCTTCATCCTGGTTGAAGACCAGTACAACATCGGCGATGTCGTGAAGATTGCGGGACTGCAGGGTCAGGTCGAAAACCTGACATTGCGCTGCACGACGCTGCGCGACGGCGACGGCACGCTGTACATTGTGCCGAACAGCCAGATCGCAACCGTCTCCAATCTGTCGCGCGACTTCTCGGTGGCAACGCTGACGGTAAGCGTCGATACGGAGGTGAACCCTGACCGGGTGGTGACTCTGCTGACGAAGCTTGCCACCGATCTGAAGGCCGATGAGGCCTTTAACAACGTCATCATTGCCGAGCCACAGGTGCTCGGAGTGGATAAGATCACCGGCCATGAGGCTCTCTACCCGATCAACCTGCGGGTTCGGGCGAACCAGCGGGATGGGGTTCTGCGGGAACTGAGGCGCCGGGTGCTCGTCGCGTTCGATAAGGAAGACATCCCCTTCGGCACGCCGAACAGCACAATCCTGCTTCAGAAACCAGATCCGACAGCTACGCCAGGTACTGCGAGCGTATTGCCTTCGTAGTGGTCGTTCCGTGTTGGAGAGTGCCGTAGAACAGTAAATTTCGGTTGGATGAAGCAGATTTCAAATCGACACGATAAACGCCCCGACTGGGGCGTTTATCGTGTCGAAGTGCATCTATCTCTATATATTTCAACACTTACATTACGAGTTGAGCGCTTCTCTCAATGCCTCGACGGTCTGGACCGGGGGGAGGCAGGTGTTTCCCTTGCAGACGACGGCGTAACTGCCCTCCACGGAAGGAAGGTTCGGAAGGGTTTCGGCCAGCGCGGGCGGGAGATCATGGCCCACGCGGACGACGCTCTTGTTCACCGCAAATCCAAAGATCGCGGCGATTTCCAGTTCGCGCGCTTGGTCGTCGGACCCGGCAATGCAGATCTGGGTCGAGGACTCTACTGCGCGGCGTAGAGCCAGGCCGTAGCTCGCGGCATAGAGCCCGAAGTGTTCGACGACGCCGGCGAAGGTCTCCAGCGTCTCCTGCGCGCGGGTGTTGTAGACCTCGCGATTCGTCAGGGCAGCCAGCCGCAGCAACAGAGTTGCGGCGACCGAGTTCCCTGCCGGTGTCGGCGCATCCTGCAACGGCTTGCGACGAGCGCTCAAAGCTCCGATGGGGGCCGGGGCGCCTTCCACACGTTCGGTATCGAAGAAGCCGCTGCCGGTCACGTCGTAGAAACGTGTGAGCATGGCGTCGGCGATCTCCTGCGCGACGGTGAAGTAGCGCAGCTCTCCCGTGGATTCCCAGGCGTCGAGCGCGGCGTTGGCTAGAAAACCATAGTCTTCGAGCACGCCTGCGACCCGCGCCGCGGATCCTCCGGTTTCTCCATAGGCGACCACATGCGCCAATCCTTCTGCAGGATTCCACGCGGCGCTCAGCACGCGATCGAGCGAGCGCAGCGCAAACTCGCGTACCTCGGGTAGATCCAGCACGCGTGCGGCCGCAAAATAGGCGGCGATGCACATGCCGTTCCAGCCGGTGTAGATCGTCTTGTCGACATACGGCGTCCTGCGCTGAAGGCGTGCGGCATATAGCTTTGCGGCAGCCGCTGCGAGCGTCTCGCGTACTTCCACCGGCGTGCGATTCGACCTACTCGCGATCGTTTCGACGGACTCTCCCAGGTGCAGGACGTTCTTCTGAGGATTGTGGTGCATGTCGCCGACATCGCGCAGATTGAAGTACGGCGCTGCCACAGCAAACTCTTCGGCGGTAAGGACCGCCTTGGCTTCGGCACGAGTCCAGGTGAAGTAGTCGCCGTCGTCTTCCAGGGAGTCATCTGCATCCTGTGAGGCGTAGAAGCCGCCGCGCTCACGATCGCTCAAAACTTCATCCATCCAGCGCAGAATGCCTTTCGCAACGCGCGCGAACTCCGGCACGGCAAAGCTCTGGAAGGCGTGCACGTAGTTCTTCAACAGCTCGCTGTTGTCGTACGCCATCTTCTCGAAGTGCGGAACGATCCATCGCTCGTCCACCGAGTAGCGATGGAACCCTCCGGCAAGCTGATCGTGGATGCCACCCGCTGCCATCTTCTGGAGCGTTACAGTGACGACGTTGCGGGCGCGATCAGCCAGATCGCCGCCGCGAGAAGCCGCGTCGATCAGCAGATCGAGCGCCGCGGAGTGCGGGAACTTGGGCTGCGATCCAAAGCCGCCGTTGCGTTCGTCAAACTGCTGAATAGCCGAGTCGATGAGCTTTTCCAGCAGCGGCGAACCGGGATTGCCCGCGCGGCCGGAGAAGCTCTCGTTTTCTTCGATAGCCAGCATCACACCGTCGGCGGATTCGTTCACGTCCGCGCGCTGGTTGTGGAAGGCGTCGACCATGGTGAGCAGGACGCGCTGAAAGCTCGGACGGCCATAGCGGTCTTCGGGCGGGAAATACGTTCCGCCAAAGTAGGGCTTGCCCTCAGGGGTTAGAAATGCCGTGAGCGGCCAGCCACCTTGCCCACTGATCGTGGAGACTGCGGCCTGATAGCGTGTGTCCACATCTGGGCGTTCGTCGCGGTCCACCTTCACGGCGATGAAGTGCTCGTTGATCACCCCGGCGGTGGCGGCGTTCTCATAGCTCTCGCGGTCCATGACATGGCACCAGTGGCACCACACGGCACCGATGTCCAGCAGCACGGGCTTATTCTCGCGCTCCGCCTTGGCGAAGGCCTCGGCGCCCCATTCGTGCCAGTCGATCGGCTGATGGCGCGCCGAGCGCAGATAGGCTGACGCAGCGCGGCCCAGAGAGTTTTCGTGTTCAGTGCTCATAGCAAGACTCCAAGTATCTAGATGCCTACATGAAGAAAAGGCCGCAGCGAACATCGCTGCGGCCTTCGCTTTTCTGTTTTACTGCTTTGTTTTCCGTTCTTACTGAGGCGGCGCTGCGGGTGTGGAGCTGAGCGGCTTGGGAGCTGCCGGAGCTGTAGGAGCTGTCAAGCCCGGGATGACCGGAGCCTGCGAAACTCTGCCCACTGCCGCGGCTTCGATGTTGATGCCATAGCGATCCAGCGTATTCGAGACCAACTGCAGAAGAGCAGCGCGGTCCTTGGCATAGGCCGCTGTCGAAGAGATCAGCGTGTTCTCGGAGGTAGCCAGATTCCTGCCCTGTTGCAGCACATTCGCAGTCGTCGAAGCGCCGAGCCTGTACTTCTTCTGCTCCGCATCGAGGCTCTGTGCCGCATAGTCGCGGGCTGCCTGGGCCGCCGCTACCTGCGCCCGGTCATTGGTCAAGGCGTACTGCCCGTTGATGACCTGAATCCGGATCTGGGTGTAGAGCTGCTGCAACCGCATCTGCGACTGGCGGAGCTCCATCTGCGAACGGGCCTGGTCGGCCTGCGCCGACCGGTTGCGAAGAGGAATGGTGATGTTCAAACCAACCGCATAGTTCGGGTTGGTGTTGTTGAACGTGTCGCCTGCCGCTGTGCCGTATCCGGAGCTCGTTGGGCAGCCAGTTGTCAAGCCATACAGCGCGAGAGTCGCTGCGCAAGCTGGGTTTGTCTGACCGGCAAGACCGCTGCCTCCATAGAACCCGTAGGCGTCGACGGTCGGCAGCAGACCGTTCTTCTCTGCCTTGATGGTGATCTGGTTGTTCTTCATGTTCAACACCGCCTGTTCGATCTGCGGGTTGTTCACGTAGGCCTCTCGAACCAGACCTTCTGCGGACATATCCTCTTCCGGCAATCTGTCGAGCCCGACGCGATCGGTGGGAATTACTGGTGCAGCCGACAGCTGCGGATCGTTCAGGTTGCGGGCAATCGCCTGCTTCATGATGAGCTGCTGATACTCCAGGTTGGTCTGCGAAGCGATCAACGCCTGCTTGTCGCTGGCCACCGAGCTATCGGAGTTCACAACGTCCAGCGGCGCCAGCGTGCCAATCTCGAGCTGCTTGCGATTGTCCGCGGTGAGTTGCGTGGACTGCGTGAGAGCGCGTTCCTTGGCCTGTTCGTCCTCGTAGGCACTCACGAGACCCCAGTAGATGTTCTCTACCTGGTTGACGGTGTAGAGCAACTGCTGCCGGAACGCCGAGTCTGTAATCCTGCGGTCGTTTTTGGCCTGCAGGATGAACCGCCCATTGATGCCTGTACCGAATCCCTGCAGCAGGTGCTGCGTCACTGTGGCCTGAAAGGTAGCCTGGAACTGCGGAGTATAGGCACTGTTCGGGTTGTTGGTAGTTACCCTGCCGTTGTCGTACAGAACCGTCACTTGTGTTCCCGTGAGGAAGCCCTGCTGGTACTGGGCGTTGTACGTAGCGGTGTGATTGAAGATACTCGACAAACCACCACTAAACAGCGGGGTGGACTGTGCCTGGTCCTGCGCTTGATACTCCAGAGCTCCCGTAATCACAGGGTCCAGGACTTCGGGCGTCGGGCCGCTGCCGTTGGTGCTGAGCACCAGTCCGGAGGCGCCTGCGCCGCCGCCGCCCGCACCGCTCGTGGTGCCACCCGGGCCGCCACCCGTAGTAATCGTGGAACTCGTACCACCCAGCGTGTTGGCTACAATGCCGGTCGAAACACCGCGCAGTGAGGAGCCGGCTTTGGCGCGCAGCAGATCGGTGTCCGCGATATCCAGGTTGATGCGTGCGATGGCGATGTCGTAGTTGTTCTCCAGCGCCAGCCTTACGGCGTCACTGAGGCTCAGATAGATCTTGCCGTTGCGCAGGAGGTCATCCAACTGCGATGTATTACCGAGCCGAGCCGCCACGTAGGTAGTCGAAGTGTAATCACGGAACGGATTGGGGAAGAACGGCTTGCCCTTGGAGTAGTCGGTGGAGGTGGGCCGCAGAAAGAGCGGCTCGGTCAGCTTCGGGTCGGGAGCCTGGGGCAGTCCCGGGGTGCCGGTGGTGTCGTTCTGCACCGACTGCGGAGCGGCCGGAGCAGTCGGGCTGACCTGAGTCTGCGCCTGACGGGAAACTTTCACGGTAGCCTGCTGGGCTAACCCCTGCGGCAGAATGCTCACCAAAGTCATTGCGACACAGGCTGTCGCCTGCAAATGCCTGAATTTCACGGTCCGTTTCTCCAACACTCGGTTCTCCAACTTCCCTATGGCCTAGACGATGGCATAGATACGGTTGCGGCAACCGCCTGGTTCCCGCGTACCTGATCTGAATGGATTGCGGACCCAGTATATCGTCCGTAAATTGAATAGGCTCGGGTTAAAGATGCGGGAAAGCAACAATGGACCCACATAATTACGGGGGTGATAGGTTTCTCGTCGTCATCCTGAGCCGTAGGCGAAGGACCCCCGTATTTGTGGTGGCACAGACGCTAAGCGCGCCACATGCACTGGTTGTGTCTCGCTTTGCGTCTGTGGTCGCACGAATGCGGGGGTCCTTTGACGCAAAGCGCGCCACAAACATCTGCATCGCGCTCTGCATCAGGGGGTCCTTTGACGCAAAGCGCGCCACAAACATCTGCATCGCGCTCTGCATCAGGGGGTCCTTCAGCTACGCTTCAGGATGACGACGAAAAACAAACAACGGCAAAACCCAAGGAAAGTACCGCCCTTACCATTTCGATGAATCACTGGAAGCTCACACTTAGTTATGACGGCACCCCCTTCCACGGCTGGCAGGTACAGCCGGGGCTGGCGACCGTTCAAGGTTCGCTGGCCGGCGCGCTGCAGCGCGTCACCGGGGAGAGAGTTCTGCCGCAAGGTTCGGGACGCACGGACGCCGGCGTCCATGCCCTGGCCCAGGTAGCCTCGTTTGCCCTCGAATCTCCTGTGCCTGCCGCCAATCTGCTGCGAGCGTTGAACCATGCGCTGCCGCCCAGCATCCGTGTGCTAGCTGCCGAGCAGGTAGACCCGAACTTTCATGCCAGGCACAGCGCGCGGCGCAAGACGTACGAGTACCGCCTCTTCGAACGAAGAGCGTGCGAGGGAGAGGATGGAGTTGACGGCGAACGCATCTGCCCGCCGTTTCTCGCACCCTACGCCTGGGACTGCCGCTGGACGCTGGAGTTCGAACCCATGCAGGAGGCGGCGCGATTGCTCCACGGAACCCATGATTTCAGCTCGTTTGCGGCCTCCGACCCCGAACGAGGAGTTCGCGAAGAGGAAACTGCTGAGGGCCCGAATCCGGTAAAGACCCTGCTGCTCTCGGAGTGGGTCCGGAGGGACGACCTGCTCGTCTATCGGGTGACGGGTAGCGGGTTTCTGCACCATATGGTGCGGAATATCGTTGGAACCCTTGTCGATATTGGCCGCGGCAGTCTCCAGGCGAGTGACATTTCCCGCATCCTTGCAGCGCGCGATCGTACGGCTGCGGGGCCGACCGCGCCGGCGTGCGGTCTTTTTCTAGAGTCGGTTGAGTACGATTCGAGGCCGCCCGCTGATTAATAGCGACAGGGCAAACACTTCTAAACTTCAACCAGCACACAGGAAGAACAAGCAACAGCAAAAGCCTTAACGCAGAGGACGCGGAGGTTTCGCAAAGGTCGCAGAGGGTGTTGTGGCGGCCTTTGCGTTTTTCCTCTGCGCCCTCTGCGTTAAGGCTTTTTGGCTGCCCGCCAAGAATTTGCCGGGATAAGATGGACGTTTCCCCAACTCACCCCTGTTCCGTTTAGGCATCTGGGTTGTGCAAGTGGAAGCGTTGCAAGTTTGAGGAGCCCTGATGAGCGCGGCCGACAATCAACGCATCGCCACTCTGGCGAGCAAACGCGCGGTACATGCAGCGTTTGCGTGGCTGCATCTGCACGAGCCCAAACTGCGGCGCTGGCAGATGGAGTGCATGGCCATTCCTGCGCCTCCGTTTGGCGAGATCGCCCGTGCGAAGTGGTTCAGCCAGCAGTTCGAGGCACTGGGACTCTCCGGCACGCACATCGATGGCGAAGGCAATGTGCTGGCCGAGCTGCGGCGCGACGGAGACGACGAGCCCGATGGCCCCGTGGTTCTGCTCTCCGCGCACATGGATACCGTCTTCCCCATCGAAACCGACTGCACGCCGCACGAGGATGGGTCGCGCCTTCTGGGCCCGGGCGCCTGCGATAACGGAGCCGGACTGACGGCGCTGCTCGGCCTGGCGGCAGCGATGCAGTCGGCGCAGGTAAAGCCTGCCTGCACGATCCTCTTTGCGGCGAATGTCGGCGAAGAGGGCGAGGGCGATCTGCGTGGCATGCGCTATCTCTTTGGTCCGTCGCCCTATACGAAGCGTATTCGTGCGGCCATCGCCCTGGAAGGCGGCGGCAATGCAACGGTCGTGGACCGCGCCCTGGGAAGCCGGCGGTTGCGTGTGACCATCACCGGCCCCGGTGGGCACTCGTGGGCCGACGCTGGACGGCCCAATCCGATCCTCGCGCTCAGCGCGGCACTGATCGCCGTCGCGCATATTGGCGTTCCACGCCATCCGCGCACGACTATTAATTGCGGCACCATCAGCGGCGGAACTTCGGTGAATTCGATTCCCGCCCTGGCGACTGCCGATCTCGATCTGCGATCCATCTCAGCCTTGCAACTCGATCACACCGAGCTGGCTGTGCTCAAGACGCTGGAGGCCACGCTAAAAACAGAAAGCTCCGGCCAGTTGCGCCTGCACGTGGAACGCATCGGCAACCGCGCTGCCGGAGAGTTGCCGAAGAACTCTCCTCTCGCGCACAGCCTGCAGGCTGTCGACCGCCATCTGCACCTTGCGACAGAGTCACGTATCGGCTCTACCGATGCGAACCTGCCGCTCTCTCTGGGTGTTCCGGCGCTGGCCATTGGAGCCGGTGGTATTGGAGGCGGCGTCCACACTCTGGACGAGTGGTATGACCCGACAGGCCGCGATCTTGCTCTGCGCCGTGTATTGCTGCTGCTACTCGATGCAAGTGCGCTGGCAGGATCGGGCAGCTTGGTAGACTCGGGGGCGTGATGCCACGCCTATGCACGTTCTTCGCGGTTGCCACACTGCTGCTGCCCTGCTCCGGCTTCGCGCAGCAGGCTCCGCCCGACACCATCTTCTTCCACGGCGACATCCTCACCGGTGCCGGGCTCAGCGGCGGCCCGGTCAATACCCCTAGCGCTCGTGTGAGCGCCCTTGCGATTCGCGACGGGAGGATCGTCCGTGGCGGCGACGATTCGAGCATCCTCGCCCTCAAAGGTCCGCACACCGAACTCATCGATCTTGATGGCCACTTTGCCATGCCTGGCTTCAACGATGCGCATACCCACATCGCCTATGCGGGACAGCAACGCCTCACCCTGGATCTGGATGGAACGACCTCGCTGAGCGACATGCAGTCGCGCATCACCGCTTACGTCGCCCACGCAACGCCGGGACAGTGGATTCTCGGCGGCGGGTGGGACCACACCAAGTGGACCTCGAAGATGCTGCCCACACGCCAGGATCTGGACAGCGTCACCGCCGGTCATCCGGCCCTCCTGGTCCGCACCGACGGCCACATCGCGGTTGCGAACTCCGCCGCACTGGAAGCCGCGCACATCACCAGTAGCAGCGTTGTACCCGCAGGCTCGAAGATCGACCTCGACGCCAGCGGTGCTCCCACCGGCATCATCCGCGAAGAGGCAGCGCTGGCCCTGATCCAGAAGGTGATACTGAAACCGGATGCAGAGGTTCGCCGCAAGGCGCTGCAACTCTCCATCGACGATGCCCTGGCCCACGGCGTTACTTCGATACAGGACTTCTCGGACTGGGACGACTTCCTGGCATTGGAGGCTATAGAAAGAGATGCTGCGGCGCACAACGGCACGCTGCCCCTCCGGGTCTCCGAGTGGCTCACCTTCAATGACCCGGTCGACGTGCTCAAGCAGCACCAGGCCTCGCATCCGGCCAGCGATCCTTACCTTCACACCGGCATGCTCAAGGGGTTCATGGACGGCTCGCTCGGCTCTCGCACGGCCGCGCTTCTGGCTCCCTATAGCGACGATCCCTCGAACTCCGGCCTGCCTCGTTACGATCAGAAGCAGCTGGATGCGATGACCACGGAGCGCGCCATCGCCGGCTTTCCTATCGGCTTCCATGCCATCGGCGATCGCGCCAACAGTATGGCGCTTACAGCGTTTGAGCATGCGCAGACCGGTACAAAGCCGTCTGTCTCCGTTACCCCTCGCTACCGCATTGAACACGCGCAGGTGCTCGATCCCAAGGACTTCGATCGCTTTGCGCGACTGCATGTCATCGCTTCCATGCAGCCCTCGCATCTGCTCACCGACATGGCGTGGGCGGGAGACAGGTTGGGTCCTGAGCGCGTGAAGTATGCCTATGCATGGCGGTCGTTTCTCGATCACCATGTGGTGCTCGCCTTCGGCACGGACTATCCGGTGGAGTCCATCTCGCCCTTCCGCGGCCTTTATGCAGCTATCACTCGGCAGAATGAGGCTGGGACGGCGAGCTTCCAGTCGCAGGAGAGAATCACGCTCAATGAAGCGCTCTTCGCCTACACGCAGGGTTCGGCGTTTGCGGAGAGCGCGGAGAAACAGAAAGGGAGGCTTGAACCAGGGTTCCTGGCCGATCTCGTCGTCCTTGATCGCGACATTACCAAGGCCACACCGCAGGAGTTGTTGCATGCTCGCGTGTTGCGTACGGTTGTCGGGGGACAGACGAGGTATCTTGCGCGGGATTAGAGCCTTTGATCGCGTGACATACGTCCAGATTGTTTAAGGTTTGATTTTCAACTTAACCTCAACTCTGTCATCTCGACCGGAGCATGATGATTTTATCGTCATGCGAAGTGGAGAGACCTGCATGATGCAGAGCGCGATGCAAATGTTTGTGGCCCGCTTTGCGTCAAGACCTGGCAGCTTGCCCGCGCAGGCAATAGTGCTGGTACAAACAAACTGCAGGTCTCTCCACTACGGCCGCAAAAAACGCGGCCTCCGGTCGAGATGACAGAGTTGAGGTTAGGTCAAGACATTCCCATAGGAGATCTGCTCCCGCCACGATGCCTACAACCTCGAAACGTTCGCATGCTCTCACAGCCCATCTCCTGCTGATAGCTGTGACGTTCGTGTGGGGCACGACCTTTCCGCTGGTCAAATCGGCTCTGCGCGATGTCTCGCCGCTGCTCTTCAACCTGTTGCGCATGGTTCTGGCGTTCGCGATTCTGGCTGGGCTGAATGCGCGCAGCTTGCGCGGCCTTAGCCGGAGCGACTTGCGCTTCGGAGCGATTGCCGGGCTCTTTCTCGGACTCGGATATCAGTTCCAGACCGCTGGACTGGCGCGGACATCCGCCTCGAAGTCCGCCTTCATCACGGGGCTGGTCGTAGTCTTCGTGCCGCTACTGAGTGCGATTCCTCTCGTGCGGGCAGCAGGCGCAGCCAAGCCGGGGATATACGCCTTCGCCGGAGCGCTCGCGGCCTTTGCGGGACTTGTCCTGCTGACGACACCGTCAGGCTCGGGAGCTGCACTGCTGAGCGGGCTCGGTGTCGGCGAATGGCTTACGCTGTGCTGTGCCATGGGGTTTGCCGCGCATATGCTGACGCTGTCCCGGGCCGCACCAAACGTCTCCGCCCGCCGACTGGGGACGCTCCAGATCGGCTTCGCGGCTCTCGTGATGCTGGTGACGTTGCCGCTCGGCGGACATCCGGTGTTTCATCTCACCTGGCGTGTCGGAATCGCTCTGGCGGTTACGGCTGTCTTTGCCACGGCAGCGGCGTTCACCATCCAGAGCTGGGCGCAGCAACATATCCCGGCCTCACACGCGGCCTTGATCCTGACCCTGGAACCGGTTTTTGCGTGGCTGACTTCGCTGCTTCTGCTGCATGAGCGGCTGGGAACGAGGGCGCTCTGCGGAGCGGCGCTGATCCTGGCTGGAATTCTTGCGGCCGAAGCCGGGCCAACTCTTCGGCAAAGCCGAGTATCCTAGAGGAAGCTGGTTTGTAGGCTGTTTCGCCCTGGCAGCGCCAGAGCGACATTTCAGGGTGGAGAGAGTCTATAAGAGCGGCGAACTGAAAGCCTCTCCACGGAGGTCATCGACCGGGTCCGAAGGGCTCACGGTACGATCTCAGATCTCAATTGAGAACGAGGAAAATAAACAGATGGAATCACCGAAGAATATTGGGCGCGGCTTGTGGGCAACTCTCCGCAGCGGTCGCTTGACCACCACCTTCACCCTTTTGGCTGTACTCTCTGTCGGCATTCTCGCGGGCTCGGTGCTCACCAGCAGCGTCAGCGGCAAAGAGCAGCAGCGCATAGACTCCAGCGACGCACGGCCACTGGTCATCCCGTCGCCGGCTACGCTCTCCAACGGCTTCTCCGCGATCGTCAAGCAGGTGGGTCCGGCGGTGGTGAACATCAACACCGAATCGCTGCCCAAGCAGTCGGCCAACAAGCCCGGCCGCCGCGGTCTGCAACGCGGTCCGCTGCAGCAGACGCCGCCGAATGGCGATGACGACGATCAGGGCCAGGGCGATGCGCAGGACTTCTTCAAGCGCTTCTTCGGCGGTGGTGGCGATGACGCACCGGATGCCGGTCCGCGCCGCGCACTGGGCTCGGGCTTCATCGTCGATCCGCGCGGCTACATCATCACCAACAACCACGTCGTCGACAAGGCTGACCACATCTACGTGAAGCTCTCGACCGATCCCGATGCGACCCCCGGCGATCCGGGCCGTCCGGCTACCGTGATCGGCGTCGATAAGGACACCGACATCGCGGTCATCAAGATCGACACCAAGGAGCCGCTGCCGGTCATCAAGCTGGGCAACTCCGAAGGCGCGCAGGTTGGCGACTGGGTGCTGGCCATCGGCAGCCCGTTCGGCCTGTCGCAGACGGTCTCGGCCGGCATTGTGTCGGCGAAGAATCGCTCCATCGATGAGGCTCCCGGCCCCGGCGGCGTTGCTACCAACCAGTTCCAGAAGTTCATCCAGACGGACGCGGCCATCAATCCCGGCAACTCCGGCGGCCCGCTGGTCGATATGGCCGGTGAGGTCATCGGCATGAACACCGCCATCTACACGCAGTCGGCGGGTTCGGAGGGCGTCGGATTCGCGATGCCGTCGAATACACTCGCCAACGTGTACAACATGCTGATCGGGCCCGACCACAAGGTCACGCGCGGTTCCATCGGTATCCAGTTCCAGGCGGCACAGTCCTCGGCAGTAAGCCGCATGTATGGCTTCGCGAACGGTGGCGTCATCGTTGGTTCTGTGGTGCCGAATGGCCCGGCGGCAAAGGCTGGCCTGGAACCCCAGGACGCTATTGTCTCGATCGACGGCACTCCCATCAAGGACGGCGATGCACTGGTCGCCATCATCTCGGAGAAGCGTCCAGGCTCGACGGTGAAACTCGGCTTCCTGCGTAACGGCAAGCAGGAGACTGCCACTGTCGGCATCGCTGACCGTGCCAAGCTGTTCGCCGATCTGGGCAACGCCCCCGACGACTCGAGTACACCCGAGGAGTCCGATGCCGGCCAGAGCAAGCTTGGCATTGTCGTCCAGCCCACCACTGCCGCAACGGCCAAGAAGCTCGGCATCCCAGGTGGCGTAACGGTCACCAGCGTTCGCCCGGGCTCGTTTGCCGATGAGATCGGCCTGCCACAAGGGGCTGTGATCACCGAGATCAACCGTCACCCCGTAACGGACCAGGCGAGCTATAACGCGATCATCTCCGGGCTGAAATCCGGCGCAGACGTTGTGTTTGTGACGCATCTCCCACAGGCCCAGGGCGGAGGCAACACCTACGTTGGCGGAACATTGCCGTAAACAGTAAGCATGAAAAGGGATACGGCGCAGGCCTAGGCTTGTGCCGTATCTTTTCGGCCTGCTTATCCACAACCTGCATCTGAGCCGTTAACCCCTTGGCCTTGATTACTGGCGTGTAAATACGCTACCCTGAACCCATATTGCCGAGCGATCTCAATCTGACGCTTGACACACACTCCGGATTCAAGGGGATGAACTGATGCGCACAAATCTCGCCACGATAGTTTCGGCTGGTCTGCTGCTGATCGCAGTTCCGTGTTTCGGCAGCCCTCGCGCAAGACATAGCGCTGCGAACACTCACGCCACCGTACGGAACTCCGCAGGGCGGTACTCTCACGCCACCGTGCGGGCTGTGGCGCATCATGAATCGACTCCCGGCATGGCTCCGGAACGCGCCACCGAGATTCAGTCGGCGCTGATCAAGTCCGGCTACATGACAGGCGAGCCCACAGGTACGTGGGACTCCCAAAGCGCAGCTGCCATGCAGAAGCTGCAAGGCGACAACGGCTGGCAGACCAAGATCACTCCCGATTCACGCGCGCTGATCAAGCTGGGGCTTGGACCTCAGCAGCCTAACTAAACGAATCACACAGACCTCGCTTATTCTCAAACAATGAAGGTCTTCCCTCTCCGAATATTTTTTGGATGGACACTCGCGGTTGCCGCCTGTGCTCAGGCCCATGCCATTGAGATCAGGGTCTCGTCGAAGGCGCTGGAGCAAACCCTCGCCAAGCAGCTCTTCACCGGCGAAGGCGGACGCTACTACATTCGCGGCAACGCCAAATCGGCTTGCTACGTCTACGCCGAAGATCCGAAGATCACCTTCGTAAACGATCGCGTCATGGTGCACGTGAAGACGCACTCCAAGCTTGGGACAAGCGTACGCGGAGCGTGTATCGGCATCGGACTCAACACGGACGCGGACGTCTCCATCATCCCCGATGCGCAAGGCGAGATCATCGGCTTTCGCGATGCGCGGGTCGAACACCTGAGCGAGTCGAAGGAGCTCAACTTCCTCCTCGTTCCCTTTCTAAGCCGCCAACTGCCGCAGCAGATGAAGGTCAACGCCGCTGACCTGATGCGGCAACTGCTGGCCAACTCGGCGCAGACGACAGGCTATGACCTCAAGCTCGACAACCTGAAGATTCACTCGATGCTGGTGGATGGAGACGCGCTCGCCGTCGATATTGATGGCACGCTTTCGGTTCACTAAGGCCGCGGCTATGGTTGTCATTACAGGGCCTTAGGGCCCTTACAAAAGTCTTACACGCGGGCTTGCGAATCTCCTCTATCGTCATAGTTGTGCTTGAACATTTTCAAGTCCACAGGCACAGAGGATTGACGCAGCAATGAACTCTCTCTTGACGCAAGCCGAAGTCGACGACATGGCTACCCAGCCAGCACCCGCAGCAAACCCCCTCGACGTTGTGAAGCAGACGACGCAGAAGATCAAACAAGACCTGCGCATGGGCCGTGAGTACCAGCAAGGCCGCATCAACTGGATCACGACCATCGCCATGGGCCTGTTCCATGTCGGCGCTATCGCCGCGCTCTTCTTCTTCTCCTGGAAGAACCTCGCGGTGGCCGTCGTCATGTACTTCTTCGCGATCAACGTCGGCATCGGCATGGCCTACCATCGCCTGCTTACGCATCGCGGCTATCGCGTTCCACGCTGGCTCGAGTACTTCCTCGCCGGCTGCGGCACCCTGGCCCTTGAGGGCGGACCGATCTTCTGGGTGGCCACGCATCGCGTGCACCATCAGAACTCCGACGACGAAGGCGACCCGCACACACCGCACGACGGCACGTGGTGGGCTCATGCCGGTTGGATTCTCTCCGGCCGCGCTCTGCACTCGGAGACGGCGCTGCTTGGCCGCTACGCTCCCGACCTCTCCCGCGACCGCGTTCATGTGTGGCTGTCGAAGTATCACTGGCTCCCACTGACCATCACGGGTCTTCTGCAGGTCGCGCTCGGCGCTGCGCTGGCTCCCGCGGGGCATCACGTCGCCGGTGCACTCGGCATGGTGCTATGGGGAACGTTCCTGCGCGTCACGCTTGGCCTGCATGCAACGTGGCTGGTCAACTCCGCGACACATCTCTGGGGCGCGCGCCGCTTTGAGACCAAGGACGACTCCCGCAACAACTGGTGGGTCGCGCTTCTGACCGGCGGCGAAGGCTGGCACAACAATCACCACGCCCACCCCGTCAGCGCTCGCCACGGCCTCACCTGGTACGAGTTCGACATCAACTACTACGGCATCTGGGTGATGGAGAAGCTCGGGCTCGCGAAGAAGGTTCAGATCGCGCAGTTCGATCCCGCCAACCCCAAGCCAGCCGGTGTGAACTAAACCCCTTTGATTCGAAGTACCCAAAAGCGCAGAGCTAAAAGCTCTGCGCTTTTGTTTGTTTTCGTCGTCATCCTGAAACGTAGCTGAAGGACCCCCCGCATTGGTGGTGCCACGAATGCGGGGGTCCTTCGCCTATGGCTCAGGATGACGACGAAAAACGGACCGCAGCCGATATACTCTGGAGAACGTCTGATCTCTCAGCGCAACCATGAACTTCAACCGACGCCGCGGAGCTATCGCCCTCTTCATCACGCTCGGTGTCATACTGAGCGGCGTCGCTATCACGCTCAGTATCGGCTGGATCCTGCTCAACACCCGCCGTCTGGCTATTGATATTCTCGGGATCATTCTCTTCGCCGCGCTCGTCGCAGGCGTGGTGCTGTACACCGTCTTCCTGGTCCGCGAGGTGCGGCGCAACGAACGGCAGGACTCCTTTCTGAACGCCGTCACGCATGAGCTCAAGACGCCCATCGCCAGCATCCGCCTCTATCTGGAGACGCTGCAGCGTCACCCGGTCGACGAGGCGCAGCGCCAGCGCTTCTACAGCATCATGCGCTCGGACACCGACCGCTTGATCGCCACCGTTGAGACAGTCCTCAAAGCCGGCGAACTCGGCCAGCGGGAGCGCGTGCAGCAGCGTACCCGCATTGAGCTCTATCCGCTGGTCGCGGAGTGCATCCAGACAGTGCTTCATCGCCATCATCTGTTGCCGGAGACCATTACCCTCGCCGAGGTTGCCGGCCAGGTTCGGCTCTATGTGCTCGGCAATGCCGAGGATCTGCGCACGGCGGTCATGAACCTGCTCGACAACGCGGTCAAGTACTCCCCTGACGGGGTTCACATTGTCTGCCAGCTGCGCATCGAGGACTATACCTGGGTCGTGCTCTCCATCGTCGATACCGGCCTCGGCATTCCTCCTGATCAACTCAAGCGGATCTTCAAGCGCTTCTATCGCGCGCCCACCAACGATCTGGTCAAGATTAAAGGCACCGGGTTGGGGCTCTTTCTTGTTCGCGCCATCGCGCGACAGCACGGCGGCGAAGTTCGCGCGACCAGCGAAGGCCCCGGCAAGGGCTCGACCATGCTCTTGAAGCTGCCGTTGTCCGTCGATAAAACGACGACCGATAGTTAACTGAGGTTGATTTATTATGAATGTTATGGAACGCCAGATAGCCACCATCGGAACTGATGGACAATTCGTCCTCTCCCCGGAGATTCAGTCGGCGCTTGGCATCCATCCAGGCTCCCAGGTGGAATTCTCCGTCAAGGATGGATGCCTCACCCTCCAACCTAGCCTGCAAGAACGTATCGACGCTATACACCGCGCCTTTGAGTCGGAACCCTCCCTGGAAGACGAATTGAAAGAGTGGCGAGCCTCCGACGAATGGTAGTTTTTGTCCTCGATACCAGCGCACTCCTTCGCTTTGCCGATAAGGAAGCTGGAACTGCCCGTGTTGCTGAAATCTTCACCGCGAAGGAGGCAGGAACTGCAAAAATTCTTATGTCGGCTATTCATTGGGGTGAGGTTGTCCATATCATCCTCAAGCGATACGGCTTGGATAATGCAGAAGAATCTTTATCCAAATTCAGGGCTCTTGCCATCGAGATTGTCCCCGTAACCGAACAACGAGCAGAACGTACCGCAGCTGTTCGCCATAAATACAAGATCCCCTATGCGGATGCCTTCGGCGTTGAACTTGCTGGCGATTCGCCGGATCACCGCCTTGTGACGGCAGAATTCGACGTGAAACCAGCCTCACAAGATATTTCTATCGAATTTCTCCCTGCAAAGCTCAAGACTTGATGACTACTCCTCTCATCGCCGTCGTCGAAGATGAAGAGCATCTCGCCCAGGGTCTGCTCTTCAATCTGGAGGCGGAAGGCTATCGCGTGCATCATGAGGCCGACGGCGACTCCGCGCTGGCGTGGCTGCTGGCCGCGGAAGAACAGCCTGCCGCCGTCCTGCTCGACGTTATGCTTCCCGGCCGCGACGGCTTCTCGATCGTTCGCGCGCTGCGCGAGGCCGGGCACTACACGCCGGTACTGATGCTGACCGCTCGCGGACGCAGCGAAGACGTCGTAGAAGGCTTTGCCGCAGGCGCGGACGACTATCTGCCCAAGCCCTTCGATCTGACGATTCTGTTCGCCCGTCTTGCAGGATTGCTGCGCCGCATGCACTGGCAGCGCGCACAGACTCCAGCGGCAGACCTCGCTCCTGCGGTGTCGGCCGAGCCCTCCGAGAAAGAGCCTGCGAACACCATAGACGTCTACCACTGCGCAGGGCGCACGATCAACTTCGACGACCTGGAGATTCGCACTCCGGACAAGACCGTCCATCTCACGCTCATGGAAGCGGATTTGCTGCGTTATCTCATTGAGCGGCCGGGCAAGATCGTTGCGCGCAAAGAGATCCTCGAAAAGGTCTGGCACGTCCACGAAGATACCGATACTCGCGCGATCGATAACTTCATCGTCCGCCTGCGCCGCTATCTCGAGCCCGATCCCTCCAACCCGGTGCATCTGCTGACGGTGCGTGGTGTTGGCTATCGATTCATGCCGGAAGAGTAGGGATTAGGGATTACGTCTCGAGACCGGGTGCCCCATCTTCGGCGTGGCCTTATCACGCCTAAGGTGGGCATTCGCGAAGCGAACCGCTCCCGCCCATCTTTCTATTTACTCAGGCCTCTGTGTCAATACGTTCAATGTATTGGTACGAACACCATGGGTAAGTGGACATGGGCAGGAGCGGTCGGGCGGTCGCCCGATACCCACCTTAGCCGCGCAAAGAACGCGCGTCGAAGATGGGGCACCCGGATTGTCACCGGCCCCTCGCGATACACTTAAATCAGCCGCATGGACGCGGCATCAACTTGCGCATCTTCACTCGTTACATTCTTCGGGAGGTTGTCGGCTACGCTCTGCTGGGTGGCGTGCTCTTCACCTTCATCCTGTTCATGAAGTATTTGCTCGCACTCATGGAGCTCGCCGTACACGGCGCAGCCTCGTTCGTCGACATTCTTCGCCTCATCGCCTACCTGCTGCCGTCCTTTTTCACCCTGACCATTCCGATGGCGGTGTTGATCGGCATCCTCCTCGGCCTCAGCCGCCTGGCTGCCGATAGCGAAATTACCGCCATGCGCGCCAGCGGCATGGGGGTGCTCTCTTTCGTACGCATCGTCAGCATCGTCGCGGTGCTTGCGTGGGCAGTGGGCCTTGTGAACTCGCTCTACGTCGCCCCGCGCGCTACAGCCGCGCTGTTGCAACTTGAGACACAGGCCGCAAGCGGTGCGGCTGCTATTGAGGTGCAGCCGCGGATCTTCTACGAGGACTTCAAGAACTACGTCGTCTATGTTCAGGATGTGCTTCCGGGCACCGGGGGCTCCGAATGGAAGAATGTCTTTCTGGCCGACCTTAGCCAGCCGGCAACACCGCACATTATCACCGCGAAGGAAGCCCTCGTTCTACCGGGTGACCAGCAGACCCTGCGCATGCAGCTCTCCGACGGCTCGCGGCACGACATTGAAGCCAAAGACCCAAATCAGTACGACCTCCATCACTTTGATAGCACTGAACAAGATATCCAGACGAGCCAGCAGGAAGAAGACACGCACCTAAGCCGCCGCGACACACCCACCCAGGCGCTCAGCATGAGCGAGCTCTGGAAGTACGCGCACGGCAGCGGCGACACGCTGCCCTACTCCATAGAACTCCACCGCCGCTTCTCGTACCCCGCAGCGTGCCTGGTTCTGATGCTCGTCGGTGTGCCTCTCGGCCTTTCTTCCAAGCGTGGCGGCAAGGGCACCGGTTTCGCCATTACGCTGGTTTTGGTCTTCGCTTACTACATCCTCTCGTTCGTAGGCAGCGCACTCGCCCGCCAGGGCAAGCTCTCCCCTTTCGCCGGAGTGTGGGGAGCCAACATTATCTTCGGGGTCGCGGGCATCCTGCTGCTGCAGCAGCTATCGCGCGGCGGCTTTGCCCTGAACCTGGTCGCGAGTGCCGGGTCGGCCATCGGCAAGCTGTTTTCAAAGGCTCGTCCATCCAGACCTGAAGGCAGCTTTGGGTCTGGCGCACGGATGCAGCGCCTTCGCCGCGCGCTGCGTATTCGCTTTCCGCTCATCCTCGACGAGTACGTCATGGGTAACTTCCTGCGGAACTTCGGCCTTGTGCTGGTAAGCCTCGTCGGGCTCTTTCTCATCTTCACCTTCTTCGAGCTCATCGGCGACATCATCAAGTACCGTGTTCCCTTCGTCACGGTCGGCGAGTACCTGCTGAATCTGATTCCCTTCATCCTCTACCACGTCACGCCGCTCTGCTCCCTGGTTGCGGTGCTCATCACCTTCGGCGCCTTCAGCCGCACCAGCGAGCTCACCGCCATGAAGGCCACGGGCATCAGCCTCTACCGCATCGCCGCTCCGGTGCTATTGGTGGCACTGGCGCTCTCCGCAGCGCTCTTCGCCTTCGACGAGACGTATCTTCCTGGCGCCAACCGCCGCCAGGAGGCCCTGCGCGCAGAGATCAAGGGCAAGCCCGCCCAGACCTTCCGGCGCCCCGACCACAAGTGGATGTCCGGCCAGACCCTGGGCAATAAAGAGCCCACGCGCATCTTCTATTACCAGTTCTTCGACCCCGACAAGAACGCCTTCGCCAACCTGACCGTCTTCGAGTTCCAGCCCGGCTCCTTCACGCTTACGCGCCGCATCTTCGCCACCAGCGCTCGCTGGGACGACAGTGTCGGCCGCTGGGTCTTCGAAAATGGCTGGCAGCGTACCTTTAGCGGGGAGGTCACCAGCAGCTATCAGGAGTTCACGATCAACACCTTTCCAGAGATCCGAGAGCAACCGGGCTACTTCAAGAAAGAAGACCGCCAGTCGCAGGAGATGTCGTACAGCGAGCTTGCGGGTTACATTCGCGACCTGAAGCAGAGCGGCTTCGACACGACGCGGCTGCGCGTACAACTGAATACCAAGATCGCCTATCCGCTGATGGCTCTGGTCATGGCGATTCTCGCCGTGCCGTTCGCGCTTTCGACCGGGAAACGAGGCGGCCTCGCCGGAATGGGAGCAGGCATCGGCGTCGCCATAGCCTATTGGGTCATCGCCGCCATCTTCGAGAACCTCGGCAATGTGAACTCGCTGCCCTCCATCCTGGCGGCCTGGTCGCCGGACATCCTCTTCGCCATGGTGGGTTCGTATCTGTTGCTGCGTGTGCCTACGTAATCACCAGGGCATCAAGGAAGACCGTTGTTGCCGTTGCCTGTTTTTCGCCGTCATCCTGAAACTGAGCTGAAGGACCCCCGCATTTGGGGTGGCACAGACGCAAAGCGCATCACGAGCACTGATTAGGTTTCACTCTTCGTCTGGGGTGGCAATAATGCGGGGTCCTTTGATGCAGAGCGCGCCACAAACATTTGCATCGCGCTCTGCATCAGGGGGTCCTTCGCCAAACCACCCCCAACGAGCAAAGAACGCTCGCCGGGGACCCCGGTACGGCTCAGGATGACGGCGAAAAACAGGCAACGGCAACAGGCACCAACCATCCTCAATTTGGGCGGATTTTAATCTCATTTCTCCAACTTTCCCCCAAACCGCAGAACTGCTCTAAACTAAAGTCGAAATGAAAACCACAACCCTTTCTGCACTCGCCCTTGTCGCGACAGCTCTTCCCCTCGCGGCACAAACCGCCACCACAGCCACCGCCAAACCGCCCGTGCACCACAGCATCCCAACCACCGCACGTATCGGAGGCGGTTGCGTCACGCTGCCTACGCTCTCGTCGAAGATTCCCGCTGTACCAGTGGGAACACCCTGCCCCAAGGCGCTGTACACCCTCACCCGTACGCCCGATGTGAAACTGGACTACATATCTCCTCTCGTCGGACCGGAGGTCCACGAAGCTCTGGCGACCGAGAAGACGACTTACTCCCTGATCTACGCCGACACGAAGATCGGTACAGGCGAGCTCGTACACCTGAGCAAGAACCTATCCGTGCACTACACCGGCTATCTGGCCGACGGCACCAAGTTCGACTCCTCGGTTGACCGTGGCCAGCCCATCACGTTCCCTTACGGAACGCATCACGTTATCCCAGGCTGGGACACCGGCTTTGAGGGCATGCGCGTAGGCGGCAAGCGCCGTCTGTACATCCCCTATCAACTGGCTTATGGCGAGGCAGGCCGTCCTCCCATCATCCCCGCGAAGTCCCTGCTGGTCTTCGACATGGAAGTGGTCAGCCAGGCTGACGCTCCCCCGCCAGCTCCACGGCCCACCCCC
>NZ_LMUH01000022.1:395529-458788 GCF_009766105.1 Granulicella sp. S156
CTGCTCCCGCAAGCACACCTGCCGCAGCGCCAGCGAGCACAACACAACCTGCATCGACAACCCCCAAGCAGTAATCTAATCTCAGGACCGGAAGGGCACGGCCACGGCCGTGCCCTTTTAATTTCGCTTTTCCCTTTTCCTGTTTCCTGTTTCCTATCCTGCCTATGTTTCGACGCCTCAGCCCGCTCTTCCCCTACCTGAAACGCTACTGGCAGAGCTTCGCCTGGGGCGGCCTTGCGCTCATTACCTACAACGGAACCAAGGCCATGGTTCCGCTCGTCGTCGGCAAGGCGATCGAAGATATGCACCAGGGCTCAAGCATTGCCAAAATCGGGTATGACGCACTGCAACTGCTGGCCCTTGCGGTCGTCTCCGGAATCTTCCTGTACCTCATGCGCCAGATCATCATCGGCGCCTCGCGCGAGATTGAGTACGATCTGCGCAACGACCTCTTCGCGCACCTGGAGCTGCAGCCGCCAAGCTTCTTTCAGCAGCACCGCACCGGCGACATCATGGCTCGTTCCACAAACGACCTGAACGCGGTGCGTCAGTTGTTAGGCCCGGCCATCATGTACAGCGCGAACACTATCTTCTTTACCGCTATCGCGCTTCCGTTCATGATTCGCATCAGCCCATGGCTGACGTTGTGCGCCTTCGTCCCGCTGCCCTTTGCTTCGGTGCTGGTGCAATACTTTGGGGCGCGCATTCACACCCGCTTCGAACGCATCCAGGCCATGTTCTCCGACATCTCCGCACAGGCTGAAGAGAACTTCTCCGGTGCGCGCCTCATCCGCGCCTTCGCGCAGGAAGAGGCGCAGATCGCGGCGTTCGAAGAGTCCAACCGCGAGTACATTCGCCGCAGCCTGATGCTTGCCCGCCTGATGGCGATGCTCTGGCCCACGCTGGAGTTCTTCCTCGGCATCTCCATGATGCTCACTCTCTTCGTGGGTGGCCGCGAGATTATCCAGCACCGAATGACTGTCGGTCAGTTCAGCACCTACAACGTCTACATGGTGATGCTCATCTGGCCCATGATCGCGATTGGCTGGGTCGTAAACCTTGTGCAACGCGGCGCAGCTTCAATCGTCCGCATCGACCAACTGATGAAGCAGCAGCCTGTCATCGACGATAGTGAGGCCAAGCCCGAGTTTGCGGCCACACCCATTGCCGGCAGCATCGAGTTCAACAATCTCAGCTTCTCCTACGCGACTGGTGGCGAGGTGCTGCATAACATCTCGCTCGAGATCCCTGCCGGATCGAGCCTCGCCATCGTCGGCCCTACAGGCTCCGGCAAATCGACGCTCGTCTCGCTCATCCCGCGCCTGCAGGACGCAGCCTCCGGGATGGTGCTGGTCGATGGTCGCCCCATCCACGAGTATCCGCTCGCCACGTTGCGCCACGCTATCGGCTTCGTACCGCAGGAGACGTTTCTCTTCTCCACCACCATTGCCGATAACATCGCCTTCGGAGTTCCCGCAGCGACGACGAAGGAGAGCCATCAGGCGCTGGATCAAGCTGTCGAATCCGCGGCGCACACCGCACACATCCGTACCGAGATCCTCGAGTTCCCGCAGGGTTTCGCGACCGTTGTAGGCGAGCGTGGCATGACGCTCTCCGGCGGACAGAAGCAGCGTACGGCTATCGCGCGCGCTATCCTGCGCGATCCGCGCATCCTGATTCTCGACGATGCGCTGGCCTCCGTCGACACTTACACCGAAGAGCAGATCCTCAACGGCCTGCGCGCGGCGATGCAGGGCAGGACAACGATCTTCATCGCGCACCGCGTGTCGACAGCGCGCAATGCCGATCGCATTGCGGTGCTGGCCGATGGCCGCATTGTGGAATTCGGCACGCACGACGAACTGCTCGCTCGCGGCGGCTACTACAACGACCTCTTCGAGAAACAGAGCCTTGAGGAAGAGATACTCACGGCGTAAGAGAATCACTTCTCTTCCCAATTTGTCATCTCGACCGAAGGCAGCGTTTGTATGGGCAATTGACGAGCCTGTCGGGTTATTGGACGGGGATCAATGGGAAATGCACTTCGTTTTTGAATTGTTCTCTCGTCTTAACCGCAGTGTGGAGTTTTCCATATGCATCCATTGCAACGAGTTGGAAGCTAACGCTGGGGATCAGAATGTCCGCGCTAGTTTTACCGGGCAAAATGAAAGCCAGAAAACCGGGGACGATTTGACCTTGTTGAATAGGAGCGATCGTCTTCTTATAGAGCGCATCATCACCACGAAAGAGCCGATAGTCATTCCCTTTCAGCTCTAGCTGAGTGTCAGTGGGAAGGGGTATCGCCTTCACTTGGGTCTTATCTGGAAAATTTACATATAGATTCCAATCCCTAACGGCACTCTGGCTGCCAGCGTTGCTGACAATGGCCTGCATCACAATCAAAGCCCCCTGTCCTTCATAGGGAGGACCAGGGGTACCAACATTCAGTGCTGTGATCTGTATATCGAGGTGAGGTAATCCACTCAGATATGCAGTGTTGACCAAGAAGCCGACACCGCCAAAAATAACGGCTCCTATAAATGCCAATGCCAAAACAACAGTCCACGTAGAATCTGAACGCAAAGCCGTGTGTATGAGTTTGGCCAGTTCGATCATTGTTTTCGTGTGAAAAGTGAGAGAGTGCCATCCTATCACGCACCCTGAATTTCAAACTGACCGTTTGCCGCCTTCCGTCGAGATGACAGGTTTGGAGATAGGTCTATAGGAGAAGCACCCTAGTTCTTCGTGACTCCCATCACCTTCACGATCACGCGCTTCGATCTACAGCCATCGAACTCGGCATAAAACACTCGTTGCCATGTGCCAAGATCGAGCCTGCCATGCGTGACCGGCAACGTCGTCTCATGGTGTAACAACAACGCCTTCAGGTGCGCGTCAGCATTGTCCTCGCCGGTCTGGTGATGCTTGTATCCCGGCCAACGCGGAGCTAGCTTCTCCAGCCACTTGCCGATATCTTCGATCAGGCCGTCTTCGTTGTCGTTGACATAGATCGCCGCGGTGATGTGCATGGGCGAGACAAAGCACAAGCCATCATCGACGCCGCTACGGCGAACGATAGCCTCGACCTGCGGGGTGATGTGAACCATCTCATACTGCTCTTCGGTGTTGAACGTCAGGTACTCGGTATGAACCTTCATGCGGCTATTTTAGAGCGCCACAATCCGGCCCCATCCTCAACACCGGGTGCCCCATCTTCGGCGCGCTTTTTGCGCCTAAGGTGGGCATCGCTGAAAGCGACCGCTCCTGCCCATGTTTGTTGTACCAAGGGCCAGTGACGATACGAGCGATAAGCAGGAGCGGTCGGGCTTCGCCCGATACCCACCTTAGCCGCGCATAGAACGCGCGTCGAAGATGGAGCACCCGATTTTTGCCGTTGCTCTGCTTTTCTGGTTGTCATCCCCGCAGGGGATCTGCTTCACCCGAGCTGCCACAACCGCCAGCATTTACACTCCTCCCATGCGCGCCACTCTTCTGCTCACAATGCTGGCCCTCGCCACTGCAGCACACGCTCAATGGCAGATTCAAGACGTACACACCACCGCCAGCCTGCGCGGCGTCTACAGCCTCGGCAACGGCATCGCCTGGGCCTCGGGGACAGAAGGCACGGTGCTGCGTACCGAAGACAACGGCAAAACGTGGCAACACTGCGTTACGCCACCCAACGCTGAACACCTCGACTTCCGCGGCATCCAGGCCTTCGACAGCAAAACGGCCATCGTCATGTCCAGCGGAAAAGGCGATCTGTCGCGGCTGTACAAGACCACCGATGGATGTCAGACGTGGAAGTTGATCTTCACCAATCCTGACAAAGATGGATTTTGGGACGCCCTGATATTTGAAGATCAGACAACCGGTTTCTTGCTTGGAGATCCAGTGCATGGATATTTCTACTTGGGTGAAACAACCGATGGTGGCAAGACATGGATTCAAAAGCAGAATCGTGGCCTAGAGGCCGATGCTGCCCGACAAGGAGCCTTCGCTGCCAGCAACACTTCGATGTCCGTAATGCACGGACAGCCTTCCTTCGGTTCAGGAGGCGTGGGCGGGGCCTTCCTATATCGGCTGATTGCGTCGATGGTCTACGAAGACGACTCTCCCCCAAAAGATCAAAATAAAAACTGGAGCATGGATTCGTGGACTTCTGTTCCAGTTCCACTCGGATCAAGAACGGAGTCCTCAGGTCTATTTTCACTTGCCCTTCTGCTGACAGGATCGGGTGTCGCCGTCGGAGGCGACTACCTCAAACCCAATGCCTCCACCGGTACAGCCGCGTTCACTCAAGATGAGGGTCATAACTGGACAGCATCAACCACCCCACCCCACGGCTATCGCTCCTCCGTAGCCTACGACATCCCCACCAAAACCTGGCTCACCGTAGGCCCCAACGGCACCGACATCTCCACCGACGACGGCCGCAACTGGCACCCTCTCACGCCTGGCTCCAGCGATGCGCCCGACGCCGACAAGAACTGGAACGCACTCTCGCTGCCCTTCGTCGTTGGCCCGCACGGACGCATCGGCATCCTGCGCGATGGCGCACTCGCGCCGCACAAGTAGCGCGGGGTGTAATGTCGCACCGCCGGTTACGTCAGCCCTTGTAGTGACACACTGAAGCAATTTTCTCGCGGGCCACGCAACCTAGAACAAATACAGGAGACGCCATTGCTGATCCATCTAACAGAAGCGTTGCAAATGACCGGCATCATGGCCTGGGAGATTCTCTGGGCACTCTGCCTGGGCTTCATCCTCTCAGCCATCATCGAGGCCGTTGTCTCTAAAGAACACGTCAGCAAGCTGCTGCCTGACTCCTCTGCGAAAACCATCGTCGTCGCCTCGGTGCTCGGCGCGGCGAGCTCGTCGTGCTCTTACGCGGCTACGGCACTGGCGCGCTCGCTCTTTCGCAAGGGAGCGGACTTCATCGCCGCCATCGCGTTCCAGTTCGCTTCCACGAACCTGGTGATCGAACTCAGCGTCCTGCTCGCCGCCTTGCTGGGCTGGCGCTTCATGGCGGCTGAGTTTGTCGGTGGCCCCATCATGATCGCGCTCGTCGTGATCTTTCTGCGCGCCACGCTCAAGCCGCGCGTCATCGAAGCTGCCCGCAAACAGGCGGAGCGCGGCCTGATCGGGCGCATGGAAGGCCACGCCGCCATGGACATGAGCCTGCACTCCGGCACGTTCTGGCAGAAGCTGACCTCGGCCAAGGGCTACACCGCAACGACGCACTATTACTGGATGGACTGGTACTCGCTATGGCCGGACATCGCGGGAGGCCTGCTGATCTCCGGATGCCTCGCCGCCTGGGTGCCGCAACATTTCTGGCAGGGCTTCTTCCTCACCGGCCACCCAATGCTGGCAAAACTGTGGGGGCCGTTCGTTGGCCCGCTCGTCGCGGTGCTGTCCTTTGTGTGCTCGGTGGGCAACGTGCCGCTGGCTGCGGTGCTCTGGAACGGAGGCATCAGCTTCGGAGGCGTCATCGCCTTCCTCTTCGCCGACCTCATCATCCTGCCCATTCTCAACATCTATCGCAAGTACTACGGGTGGAAGGTTGCCGCCCTTCTCTTCGCCGCCTTTTACGCCGCGATGGCGCTGTCCGCACTCGCTGTCGAAGCGCTCTTTGGGGCGCTGCATCTCATCCCCACCGAGCGCAAAGTGCAGATCATGCAGGAGAGCGTCCGCTGGAACTACACCTCGGTGCTCAACATTCTGTTCCTGCTGGTCTCCGCCGTTCTCCTCCTGCGCTTCCTGAAGACCGGCGGGCCTGCGATGTTGAAGATGATGGACGAAGCGCCAGCACCCGATGCACCAGCGCACCATTGCTGCCATTAGTCGCTTCGCGAGGAGTGGAGAGAGTAGACGGGTTGTTCTTGCCTTTGTCTTTGCTTTTCTTGTTGTCATTCCCGTAGGGAACCTGCTTCTGGCCACCCCCTAGCGATTGCTGTGGCACGAACAAACAGCAGATTCCCTGCGGGAATGACAACAAGAAAAGCAACGGCCTTCTATCCTCTACACTCTTCCCTGATGACCCTCTACGCCGCCACCTCCAACCCCGGCAAGCTCGCTGAGTTCTCCACCAGCGCCAGCACCGCCGGTATCGACGTCCTCGCCCTGCCGGGCATTCAGTCGATGCCTGAACCCGTCGAAGACGCCGACACCTTCATGGGCAACGCGGAGTTGAAGGCCGTGGCCTATTCCCTCCTCGCTCCTGGTCTGCTGGTCTTCGCCGACGACTCGGGACTTGCCGTCGATGCCCTCAACGGCCAGCCGGGCGTCCGCTCGGCGCGCTTTGCCGACGATCTTGGCTTCGAACCCGGCTCAGGAAGTAAGGACGACCGCAACAACCGCTGCCTCCTCTCCTTACTCACCCAACACACTCACCGCACCGCCCGCTTCGTCTGCACCCTGGCCCTGGCCCGTGACGGAGAAGTCCTGCTCCGCGCCGAGGGTACCGTCGAAGGCGAGGTCCTCTACGCTCCCCGCGGCAAGGACGGCTTCGGCTACGATCCGCTCTTCCTCGTGCCCTCGCTTACCCTTACGCTGGCTGAGGTTCCCCGCGAGAAGAAGTGGCAGATCAGCCATCGCGGCAACGCCTTCCGCAGCCTCCTGAAACAGCTCCAAAACGGCTCAATGTAAGAATTTCGCACAAACACGCCGATTACCGCTCACTCGGCCAAGGTTTGCTTGACGCTGCATTTAACACAGCGGAATAATCATCCTGCCTACCTGCGGCGAAAACCGCAGGAACTCAACCTGTCCACAACCCCAGACAGAGTTCTCAGGCCAGCCTACCCAAGGATCTCAGGAGTACCGCATGGCCACAGCCGCAGCTCCCGCAACACCCACTCTTCGAGGCGTCCAGCCGCTTCGTGCCGGCGAAGGCCACTCTTTCTTCTGGCGCCGGCTGCACTCGCTCTCCGGCATCGTGCCCATCGGCGCGTTCCTGATCGAGCACATCGTCTCCAACTTCGAAGCCGTCAACGGCCCACTCGCCTACGCCCAGCAGGTAAAGTTCCTCAACAGCCTGCCGCTGGTGCGCGTCCTCGAGTGGTGCTTTATCTTCATCCCGTTGGCCTTCCACGCGCTCTACGGGGTCTGGATAGCCTTCCGCGGACGCGCCACCGTGAACGTCTACCCCTGGGCGGGAAACTGGGGCTACCTCACGCAGCGCATCACCGGCATCATCGCGCTGCTCTATATCGTTCAACACCTCTGGAGACAGCGGTTCTCCGGCGTCAACCTGCCCGAGCATCCCGGCGCGGCCTTCGCCAAAGTGCAGCACGAGCTGCATAATCCCTGGATGCTGGCCATTTACGTGATCGCGATGATTGCGACCTGCTGGCACTTCGCCTATGGCATCTGGCTCTTCGCCGCGAAGTGGGGCATCACCCCTGGCGATAAAGCTCGCCAACGCTTTGGCTATGTGTGCGCTGCGGGGGGGACTGCACTTTGTGTTCTCGGACTTGTTGGGATGTATGCGTTTATCAATCCGAAGTATGCGAACGCACCTGAAGATGTCATGCCCACGCAACCTCCCGCAATCGTACAGCCTGTACAACCCTGAGTTTGTGTTGCAGGAAGTTTCGTTATGGGCATGGCTTTGGAGCCTGTCCTGAGCGCAGTCGAAGGTATGCCCCAAACTCCTAAGAATTAGCCCCAGAGGTACGGAATGGCAGCTACACCCAGAATCATCGTCGTCGGAGGAGGCCTTGCCGGTCTCTCTGCCGTCATCAAGATCGCCGAAGCTGGCGGCAAGGTTGACCTCTTCTCCATCGTCCCGGTCAAGCGCTCGCACTCGGTCTGCGCCCAGGGCGGCATCAATGCCGCCAAGAACCTCAAGGGCGAAGGCGACGACGTCTTCAAGCACTTCGACGACACTATCTACGGCGGCGACTTCCTCGCCAACCAAACGCCGGTCAAAGCCATGACCGCGCAGGGACCGGCGATCATCGACCTCCTCGATCGCATGGGCGTGCCCTTCAACCGCACCCCCGAAGGCCTGCTCGACTTCCGCCGCTTCGGCGGGACGCTCTATCACCGCACCGCCTTTGCTGGCGCGACCACCGGGCAGCAGTTGCTTTACGCGCTCGACGAGCAGGTACGCCGCTACGAGGCCGAGGGCAAGGTCACGAAGTACGAAGGCTGGGAGTTCCTCTCCGCCGTGCTCGACTCCAAGGGTGCCGCACGCGGCATCTGCGCGATGGATCTCCGCTCCATGGAGACCCGCACCTTCCCCGCGGACGCCATCATCGTCTGCACCGGAGGCAATGGTGCGATCTTTGGGAAGTCCACCAACTCCGTCGTCTGCACCGGGTCTGCCCAATCGGCGCTGTATCAGCAGGGAGCTTTCTACGCCAACGGCGAATTCATCCAGGTGCATCCCACTGCGATCCCTGGCGAAGACAAGCTGCGGCTCATGTCCGAGTCCGCACGCGGCGAAGGCGGCCGCGTTTGGGTGCCTCGCGACAAGAACGACAAGCGCGTGGCACGGTCTATCCCCGAAGCCGACCGCTGGTACTTCCTCGAGGAGTGGTATCCGAAGTACGGCAACCTCGTGCCGCGTGACGTCGCGACTCGCGCCATCTTCAAGGTCGTCTACGAGCATGGCATGGGCATCGACGGCCAGCCGATGGTCTACCTCGACCTCACCCACATCGACCGCGCGACGCTGGATCGCAAGCTCGAAGGCATCCTCGAGATCTACGAGAAGTTCGTCGGCGACGATCCTCGCGAAGTGCCGATGAAGATCTTCCCCGGCATGCACTACACCATGGGCGGCCTCTGGGTGGACTTCAACCAGCAGACCAACATCCCCGGCGTCTACGCCGCTGGCGAGGCCGACTACTCCATCCACGGAGCGAACCGCCTGGGCGCGAACTCGCTGCTCTCCTGCATCTATGGCGGCTTCGTAGCCGGGCCGCAGGCGATGGCTTATGCCAAGGCACTGCCCGCACAGGAAGGCGACGGAGGCCACGCCGCCGAACTCGCCCGCCAGAAGGAAAAGAACGAAGCCCTGCTGAACAACAAGGGCACCGAGAACCCGTTCAAGATCTGGCGCGAGCTGGGCGAGACCATGACCAAGCACGCCACAATCATCCGGTATAACGCTGGGCTAGACGAGGCCGATGCCAAGATCGTCGAGCTGCTGGAGCGCTACAAGAACGTCAATCTTTCCGACAAGAGCCAGTGGGCCAACACCAGCTTCGCCTTTACGCGGCAGCTGTACAACATGCTCGAACTCGGCCGGGTCATCGTGCAGGGTGCGCGTCTCCGCGACGAGAGCCGCGGCGCACACTACAAACCCGACTTCCCCGAGCGCAACGACGAGAAGTTCCTCAAGACCACTAAAGCCGCGTACAAAGACGGCGCTCCGGCCTTCGAGTTCGAAGAGGTCGACACCCAGTTCATTACCCCACGGCCGCGCCGTTATGACGCGACCGCGTAAGTTTTCCCGAAGCAAACGTCTCCAACAGCAAGAGATGTTTGTTTGGATTCAAGCAATGAGGTAAGTCATGAGAAGGTTTTTTGTCATTTTGACGATCTGCTTTTGTTGCTTCGCAGCGCACGGGCAAAAGACACGACTAACGCAAGGCATAGAACATGCGAAAGCGGGAGTCGTTTACCCGATCAAAGTACATGTTTCTGGCATACATTACCGCTCAGAAAATCCCAAAGGGATTCTGGACCTGGGTATGCCCAATAAAGCAATGTACGAAAATGCCGTCATGGATGGGGAAAAAGTCGAATTGCAGCTGAACCAGGAGATTCCTTTTCCTTTCTACAATTTTCCACTTGGAGATCAGCAGGCACGACTTTTGAAGGATTCTCATACAACGAAAGACACGCCACTATTCCGGGAGTATGAGTTGTTGCTTCCGGATAAGACCGTATGGCGCTTTATTGTTACAGGGATCTCCGAATAGTAAAGCCAGTTGCCAAAGAAGGTGCCCTACATCCGTGATCGTCGATTTCGCCGTCTAACGGTACATGATCGACCTACTTTACATCACGCTCGCAGTAGCCTACGTGGCCGTAGTTGTTTCGATGGTCACATACAACGTCCGGCTCCACAGCAAGCGGGACACCCTGGAAGAAAAGGGCCGCCTGCCGATGTCACTGGAAGAAGGCATACTGATTGCCACGGAACACAAGCGGCATCATCTGTACGCCAGTAGTCACTAAAGCAAGGCCCCGGTGAGCGATCGCCGGGCAGATGCATCAAGAAGCGCCACATGGCGGGTAGTCCGCAACCGGGGACTGCCACGCCGAAGTACTAGGTAGAAGCGAGGGAGCAAGAGCATGGCACAAGCAGCCACGAGCACCAGAACGATCAAGGTCGAGATCAAACGCCAGTCCACACCGGACGGCAAGGCCACGACTGAGGCCTTCGAGATTCCCTATCGTCCGAACATGAACATCACCTCGCTGCTCGGCGAGATCGCGCTCAATCCCACCACCGTGACCGGTGCTGCGACTACGCCGATCACTTACGACTCCAACTGCCTGGAAGAGATCTGCGGCTCGTGCGCCATGTTGATCAACGGCAAGGCGATGATGGCCTGCTCTGCGCTGGTGGATAAGCTGGAACAGCCGATCCGGCTTGCGCCGCTGTCGAAGTTCCCTGTCGTGCGCGACCTCGCCGTCGACCGCTCGGTGCTCTTTGAGAACCTCAAGGCCGTCAAAGCCTGGGTGCCGATCGATGGCACCTACGACCTCGGCCCTGCGCCGCGTCAGTTCCCTCAGATCCAGGAGCAGCGCTATCCGCTCTCCAACTGCATCTCCTGCACCATCTGCATGGAGGTCTGCCCGCAGTTCAACGATGTCACCGGCTTCGTAGGCGCGGCGACCATCGCTCAGGCAAGGCTCTTCAACATGGACCCGGCAGGTTCCGTCTTGAAGGAAGACCGTCTGCGCGCACTGGCAGGCGACGGCGGCATTCAGGAGTGCGGCTTCGCCCAGAACTGCGTCCAGGCCTGCCCCAAAGGGCTTCCACTCACCGAGGCCATCAGCGATATGGGCCGCGATGTATTCGTGCAGCAGGTGAAGGATCTGTTTACGAGGTAGATCTTAGTAGCAGCCTCGGGTTTAGAACCAGCCCCGAAGGGGCGCCCCATCATAGCCCAGGGTGAAACCCTGGGTTACAGGTCCTCCTGGAATGCAGAGCGCTGTAAGCGCGATCTATTCTCTCTGTATGTCGCAATCGCTCTCCTATCTGCTCATCCACGTCATCTTCAGCACAAAAGATCGTGCACCGATCATCGGGGATTCAATACGTCCGAAACTCCACGCATATCTTGCTACGGTAGCTCGTAACGCTGGATGTGAATGCTACCGCGTAGGAGGCGTTGCGGACCACGTCCATCTCGCCATTCTTCTCTCACGAACTCTGGCGGTTTCAGAGCTTGTAAAGGAGCTAAAAATCTCCTCCTCGAGATGGATGAAAGCACAATCACCGCTCACGCTGGCTTTGCATGGCAGGGAGGATATGGTGTGTTCTCTGTCGGATCTTCAGATCTGGAAGTATTGAAACGATATATCGACATGCAGGAAGAACATCACAAGACCCTCACGTTTCAGCAGGAGTATCGGATATTTCTCGAGAAATATGGCGTCGAATACGATGAGCGGTATGTCTGGGATTGATCGATAGATCGCGCTTACAGCGCTCTACATCTGTGGGGCCCGGTAACCCAGGGTTTCACCCTGGGCTATGATGAGGCCGCCCCTGCGGGGCTGGGATTTGTGCCTGATCGAACCCTCATATCTTTGCGGGCTGTTGCTAGTTCTATCTAATTCCAAATGCGATTGCCCTATGCGACACAGGCTAATGACTGCGACCCGGCCTTCAACTACCCCGAATCTGCTCCAGAATCCCATCCCACAGCGCCAGACGTGCCTCAATCGCCGTCTCCGCTGCCGTCGCTGCGTCCTCCCACAACTCAGGGTCGTCTCCACACAAATCCGCCACCATGCGCAGCGAGAGCGGTCCGTGGTCTTCACCATCCACTTCGATATGCCGCTCGAGGTACCAGACGAACTTGCCGAATCTTCCCGGCTGTTTTTCGTTCAAGTCCCTCACCAGTTCGCGAAAGATATCCGGAATCACATCTTCTCGCCCGAAGGTAAACGCCGCAGCCAGGGCAGGCAGCTTCGCCTCACGAATCAACGCAAACGTCGCCTCGACAAATTGCCGCGCAGCTTCTGGAGCAGACCCAGCCTCAATCAGAAGACCACGAGGGACGCGCTGTACGAGTTGCCGGATCGGAGTCGTATCCGCACCACACTCCTCCATCGCCTCCAGATACACCTCGAAGTGGCTCACAGCGCGGCCTTCGAACTGATCGCTCTCTTCTCCCAGAACGATCTCATTGACGAAGCGGCGGCTCTCCGGCCAACGCGTTGGAACCCACGGCACCGTCACGCAGGTCAGTTCCTTCTGCAAGGCTTTCAGCAGAGACATAAAATCCCACACCGCAAACACGTGCGACTCCATGAAGAGCCGCAGATGCTCCGGAGTCTGGATCGCCGCATAGAGCGGATGCCGTGTAAGCTGTTCACGAAGCGGGGCAATTCTAGCTTCGATTCCATCGATAGAGTTGGCGCTGAGCAGTACGTTCACTCTTCCATTATCTATCGCTGCGAGCAGTGATTTCCATCGTTCGATAAACGAGCGGCTTCACTCCAATTAGCGAACCTGCGGCGTCGCTTCCGGGCCGAAGAAGCGTTCGATCTGCTGGGCGAGGCCTTCGAGCGCTGGGCGGCGCGGCGCTAGCGTTGCGTCGTTCAGTCCGAAGCTCTTGCGCCAGATGTCTTCGAGGATGGGCAGCAACTTTGCCGCAAGCAGGTTGGCGGTAGGAAAGTGCCGGATGGCGGCGAAGAGTTGTTCCTCTTCGGGCTCGTACTCATCGGCGGGCGAGCCGTCGGCGATGTGGCCTTCAGGATCAGCCTCACGCATGAGGTCTCGGATCGACTCCAGGTCAGGAGGTGGTGGCCAGGGCTTCGACATGCTTAGGCAGGCTCCTGTTGGGTCATACAGTGGAGTGCGCCCAGGCCCCAGATGAAGTCGGTGCAGTGGATACCGGTGACCGTGCGCGTAGGAAAACACTCCGCGAGGGTGTTGAGCGCGATGCGGTCGTTGGGGTCGTTGAAGGTGGGAACCAGGACGAGGCCGTTGGCGATGTAGAAGTTCGCGTAGCTCGCGGGCAGGCGCTGCCCCTCAAAGTGGACGGGCGCAGGCATAGGCAGCGTCTTGATGGTGAAGGGCCGGCCTTTGAGGTTGCGTGCTTGGTGCAGGCGCTCGAGATTCTCGGCGAGCGGCAGGTGGTTCTCGTCGGCGGTGTTGGGTTCAACGGCCGTAAGGATGGTGTTCGGCGCAACGAAGCGTGTGATGTCGTCGACGTGGCCGTGGGTGTCGTCGCCGGCACAGCCGCGGTTGAGCCAGATCACCTTCTCGATCCCAAGGTAGTCGTGGAAGGCCTGTTCCAGTTGCTCGCGCGAGACGTCGGGGTTGCGCTGCTGGACCTCACTAAGCAGACACTCTTCAGTAGTAAGCAGGATGCCTTCCCCGTTGGTGTCGATGCTGCCACCTTCAAGGACAAGGCGTTTGGCTTTGCCATCCTGAAGAATTACTTCCGGCTCGAAGCTGGTCATGCCGTAGAGCTTTGTTACATGTTTCGGGATGAGGTCGTCGTTTCGCCAGTTGTCGTACTTGGCCCAGGCGTTGAACTTCCAATTGGTCAACGCCACTTCGCTGGCTTGCTGACTCGCTGACTCGCTGACTTGCTTCTTCACGAAGATCGGGCCGGAGTCGCGGAGCCACACCCGATCCGTGCGCCAGTGATGGAAGTGCAGTCGCGCGAGGTTCGCGTTCTGGCGGCGCAGCATGCTCGTCGCACGCTTTTCGGAGGCGAGATCGTTGACGAGGATATGCACGTCTTCGACCTGCGAGAGGTGGCGGACGATCTCGCTATAGACCCAGGGAATGGGTTGGAACTTGCCGGGCCAGTCTTCGGGATTGTGGGGCCACGCGATCCAGGTAGCGGCGTGCGGAGCCCACTCAGCGGGCATGCGGTAGTGATTCTGGGAGGCGGTCGCGTTCTTTGTCATCAGTTGGTCGAGTAAAAAGTGTACGTGGCCTGATAAGGAACGTGGAGGACGACATTCACGTTATTCGCGTCACAGCCGGCGGCAGGAGCCTTGCCGGCCTGCGTGTCCGATCGGCGCACAAAGGTGACACCCGTGAGCGCACCTGTGACTGTGCCAGTGGAGTGAGTCTCGAGCAAGAGCCAGGGGATGCTTCCGGGGTCGATGGAGGGACTCGTCTGCAGCACTTTGCCGACGATGGCGCTGCCGTCGCTCCACGTCCAGGTAGGGCCTGCGCTATGCGTGCCCACCTGCTGGCGAGTAGCAGGATCGAAGAGCCCTGCTACGGGTTCTTCAAAGACCCATTGGAAACCGCCATTCACGGCTGAGCAGTTGTAGTTTTGCACGCCATGACCCGCCACCGTGAAGCGAACGTGGGCGTTGGCAGGAGGCAGCGTTGGGTCCGGGGTTTGAGGCAGAGCGGCGAGCGCGAGCAGTGCGATAGAGAGAATCATTTCAGAGTCAGACTCCAGTCTTGAAGGCAAAGTTAGCCTCGTCTATTGAGTGTAACGACAGAAGCGATTCTTCTACAGATGTAGGGCGTGTCATCAAACTTAGCTCCAGGTTTTAGCTAGGTTTTTGCTTTGAAGGGGCGAACGGCTTAATTCGCCGTCGGTGTCTCCACATGTTCCACCACGAGGACCTGGACCGGCCCTTTCTCCGAGTCCAGCTTCAACCCCAACTGCTCCTGCACTGCCGTGAAGATGGACGGTGGCGGGTCCGGAATCGGCTCACCATTGAGCTTTGCCGGTCCCTCGTCCGGGGTCCAGCGCAAGGTCACGTCGAACCGCCCTGGGATGCCGGTCTTATCGACCACTACGCGTCCCACAGCCTTCGCCAGCTCTCGTGCAAGACCGTCCGTGGTTACCCCCTCCGCCACGAGCTTTCCGTACGACCCTGAAATCTTCAGCCCGTTCGACTTCGTCTCTTCCAGCTTCGATCCGCCCTTAGCCACCATAAGGGCATAGATTGGAAGCTCCCTGGTCTCAGGGTGGCTCGCCAGCTTGAACCGTTCTACCAGAAGCGCCTGCACCATCTGCCGCTTTCGCAGCCTGCCCTCGTCAGAGCTAAGCTTGTGCATCTGTTCCTCGGTGGCGTCGTCCACCTTGGCGTCAATGTCGAAGGTCTGCGAAGCGGCGGGGCCAGCAACATTCAGGATCTGGGTCTCCGGCAAGCCAAACGCGAACTGCAACAACCCTTTTAGCGAAACATTAACCGTGCGAAAGCTACCACTCGTCGACGAGCTGTAGATATGTGACCGCCCGTCACCGCCGCCGTTGTTCAACTTCACCGAGGCGACGTCAAACTTCGGCGCAGTAACGGAGTCTGCGACTGCCTGTCCTGCTGCGATGGGCAAAAGACTCGTGCAGGGCAAAAGCACAAGAGCCAGCCAACGTCCCGGATACATCCATGCGCTGTTGGTCATAGTCTTCCCTCTCATGCTGTCTATGCTTGAGACGTATTCCAAGGGCGAGTGTACTAACGCGAGTTTTGCCACTCACGAAAATCTTTAAGATCATCTGGACTTAGCTCAAGTAAAACTTCAGCCAATTCGGGAGATCCTTTGCCAACAGCCATTGCACCCAAAGCGCAGTGGAGGAAGCCTTTATCCCACGGCCGGGCTGCGACGGCACAGACAAGATGCGGCAATCTTTCGATAGCCTGGGTATACGATGCCGATAAAGCATCAGGGACAGATACATTTTTGCGATGCCGGCAGATTTCAACCCATGCAGGAAACTGGAAAAAGGAACCAGATGCTCGTTCCGGTGCGAGAGCGAGCACTCTGACAACATGTGGGACGGCCGCAAACGAAGCTGAATAAACATCGCCTTGATGAGCGAGTGCACTCCACAGAGAGAACCACGGTTCGGCACGCCCCCTATCGGAAGGGAATGTCTCGAGCTGGCTCAGTAGCCCAGGAATACCAGAGGCTTCTCCATAGGCATCTACGAGGTTCGACCACTCCGGGCTTTCAAGACTGAGCATCTCTTACCTCGCCCTTTGCTTTAATCCAGGAACCGGCTCGTAATGCCACCATACGCGTCGATCCTGCGATCGCGCAGGAAGGGCCAGTGCTGGCGTGTGATCTCAACTTCCCTTGAATCAAGGTCGGCGTAGAGAATCTCTTCCTTGTCGTGCGAGGCTTTAGCGAGGATGCGGCCGAAGGGATCCGCGATGAAGCTGCCGCCCCAGAACTCGAGGCCGCTGGCGGGGGTGTGGTCGCCGGGGCCTTCCATCAGGACGCCGTTGTGCTCCACGTCGCCGTGCTCGTGGCCGACACGGTTGACGGCGCAGACGAAGACGCCGTTGGCAATCGCGTGGGCACGCTGGATGGTCTGCCAGGCGTCATACTGGCGCTCACCGAACTCAACCTTCTCGCTGGGATGCCAGCCGATGGCGGTGGGAAAGAAGAGCGTCTCGGCACCCTTGAGCGCGGTGACGCGTGCCCCTTCGGGATACCACTGGTCCCAGCAGACGAGTGTGCCGATGGGGCCGGCGGAGGTCTTCTGCGCCAGAAACCCGAGATCACCGGGTGTGAAATAGAACTTCTCGTAGTAGAGCGGGTCGTCGGGAATGTGCATCTTGCGATAGATCGCGGCGATATTATCCGGCGCGGTGCTGGTGTGGTCGAGAATGGCGGCGGTGTTGTGATACAGCCCCGGAGCGCGGCGCTCGAACAAAGAGGCGATGACGACGAGCTTGTGCTCGCGAACGACTTCACTGAGCGCGGCAGTGGAAGGGCCGGGGATGGACTCGGTGATATCGAAGAGCGCGTGCTCTTCGCGCTGGCAGAAGTACTGCGCGCGGAAGAGCTCCGGCAGGCAGATGAGTTTGGCCCCATTCTCGGCGGCCTCGCGCACGCGGGCCACGGCCTTTGCGAGGTTGGCCTCGGTGGAGGGGACGCAGGACATCTGGATGAGGGCGACGCGGGTGGTTTTAGACATGGACAATACTCGATTCTGATGCGCTCTGCAGTCGCCCAACGAGGCGACCGCTCAATATAAAGTCGTAGGATCTTCCCGTCGCTTCAACTTCGCGAAGCATTCCGTGAAAGTGACGCTGGGCTGTGATGACGTCTATCGGATATGTCGAGCGAAGAACTTCGTTGCGCTCAATCATGTGCTCCAGCAGCAAATCCCTTTTCATGATGTTGTCTCTAGAGTTCTCCGACTCACAGGATAAGGCAGCCTCCTTAATTTGATGTTACTCAAGAACGATGGATTCGCACGGCTCCAGCCCCGAAGGGGCTGCCCATCATAGCCCAGGGTGAAACCCTGGGTTACGGGGCACTGTAAAAAGCAGAGCCCTGAAAGGGCGATCTATCGAGGCTGCACCCATAGGTCGCCCTTTCAGGGCTCAGTCACCCTCTTGGCACAAAACCCAGGGTTTCACCCTGGGCTGTGATGGGCCGCCCCTTCGGGGCTAGATCTCGTATCACTCCACAGTTCTTGCGTAACGTTGAATTCTAAGAATATTTCACTGGCTTCGATCTACTTATCCTCGAACAGCAAAATCGCCGCGGCAATGGTCGTCGTCCATCTGCCGTTTTTGTCTCCGACGGCGGATTGAGTGACGTTCGCGGTGCGGACGATCTTATTGGAGATACGGTAGATCTCCTTCTTCTCGTCCCAGCTCTTGTCGGGATCGAAGTCGACGTCGAGCGTGGTGGCGAGCATCTCGGCGGCCAGCTCTTCCGCGTAGTCGCCGGCTTGGTCCTCGGTTTCGCCGAAGCTGTGGTGCTCAGAGAGGTAGCCGTAGGCGTTCTTGTCCGAGGGGATGGCGACGCCGATGGAGCTGGCGACGAGGCGATGGGCCTCGCGCGTAGAGTTCTCCGCGACGACGGCGAAGACGACCTCGCCGGGGTTCAGGAACTTCAGTCCCTCTTTGCGCGGAATCAGCTTGCAGTGCGGCGGAAAGATGGAGGACACGCGAACCAGATTCTGTGCGGCGACCCCGGCGTCGCGCAGCGCCATCTCAAACGAGGTCAGGCGCTCTTTGTGCTTGCCAACGCCCTTGGTGAAGAACAGGCGCGTGGGAACCATATTTATGCCCAATTTTTGAACCCTCCAGTGTGTTGCCGGTGAGTCTTGTCGCCAGCTGGGGCGGAGACGGGAGATACCCAGCCACAGGAGAAAAATTATCGCACGTCAGAAGCAGATTCCCCTTTCGAATCAGGGCAAACGCCTCTAAATTTCAACCAGCACCCAGGAAGAACAAGCAACAGCAAAAGCCTTAACGCGGAGGACGCAGAGGTTTCGCAAAGGTCGCAGAGGGTGTCGTAGCCGCCTTTGCGTTTTCCTCTGCGCCCTCTGCGTCAAAGCTTTTTGGCTGTCTGCCACGAATTTGTTGAGAAATAGGATGGGTTTGCCCTGCCGCTCAAAATACAGGATGGCGGCGAAAAACAAACGGCAAGAACGCAATGAAGACGATGTTGCTTGACGATGAATTTCTGCTAACTTTAGATGTGGCCCAAAGTTTGCCCGCGGCCGCGGTAATTTGTTCCCCCTGCACCGTTCTTGCCTTGCAAAAATCCATCACCCGGCAGCGGAAGCTGTCCTCAAGGAGTGCCATGTCGAGCGAATTTCGCAACTTTCTGGAATTGTCCTACGAAGAACTGGAAGACCTGAACCTGAAGGCTAAAGACCAGCGCAAAAAGCGCGTGTCTGCTGAAGTTATCCAGGAAGAGCGCCTGAAGTACCTTACCGATACACCGGGCATCAAGGCTGTGACCGTGCTCTTCTCCGATCTCGAAGGCCGGCTGCACATGCTCGACTACGACAAGAAGTTCCTGGTCAAGAGCTATGACAACCTGACATTCGACGGCTCTTCGATCCGCGGCTTTACGGCGCAGCGCGAGAGCGATCTTCGCCTCGGCCTCGACTGGAGCGCTTTCTACTGGACGCCAGCCGACGTGTTCGGTTCCGGCAAGGTGCTGGTGTTCGGCGAAGTGATCGACAAGAACGGCGGACACTACTCGGGCGATCTGCGCGGCGTGCTGAAGAGCTTTGCCAACGAGCAGTTTGAGAAGAATGGCTACACGCTGAATGCAGCCAACGAGATCGAAGGCTTCCTCTTCGACGGTATCGACGCCGAGCGCACGTTCCACGAGACGGGCAAGTTCGAGTACGTCAACCAGGGCGGCTACTACCACTCACTGCCGGGCGACCCGCTGCGTGAGTTCATCGATACAACCGCTGAAGTGCAGCGCGCGATGGGCTTTGAGAATGAGAAGGATCATCCTGAGGTTGCTCCCTCGCAGTTCGAGATCAACTACTCGTACGGTGATGTCGTGGCGGCTGCCGATCAGATCCAGCTCTACAAGCTGATCTGTCGCCAGGTTGCGACGCAGATGGGCATGACGGCGAGCTTCCTGCCGAAGCCTGTTACAGGCGTGAACGGCTCGGGCATGCACACCAACGTTTCGATCACCAACAAGGCCGGCAAGAACCTCTTCTGGGACCCGAAGGGCGAAGAGAAGGTCTCGAAGTTTGCATGGGGTTTTGTGGACAAGATCCTCACCCACGGCAACGACCTCTGCCTGCTGCTCAACGCCAGCGTGAATGCGTATCGCCGTCTCGATCCTCACTTCGAGGCTCCGAACCAGATCAAGGCTTCGGCCACCGATCGCGGTTCGATGGTGCGCATCCCCATCGGCAATGAGAAGTCGGCGCGCGTTGAGGTTCGTTCGGTTGGACCGGATGCGAACCCCTACATGGTGCTGCACTCGATCTTCAAGACCGGACTGCAGGGCAACACGTCGAAGATCAAGAACCTGCGCCAGGCTGAGCGGTATCTGCCGGACAACATCTACACCGCTCTCGAAGACTTCCGCAATGCGGAATGGACGACCGAACTGCTGGGCGAAGACGTGAAGGCACGCTACGCCGATCTGAAGCAGGCCTCGGCAGACCGCTCCGCGCGGCTTCTGGGCACCATCGTCAAGCCGTCGGAGATTCAGTTTCACCACGACGTGTACAACCAGCTGCTGTGGGGCCAGTTCTAAATACCTTCGCTGCAGATACAAAGCGCCCCGGCTTCGGCTGGGGCGCTTTTTTGCGTTTAGGGACGGCGGGCGTTTACCGCTCAGCACGGTAGTAAATCGTTGCCAGGCGTATTTTGCCGGTGATACGTTGGCGGCATCTCGAATAAGGGGACCCACGCGATGCAGATCAGCTACAACGACATTCCAGTACCCAGCGACGGACAGGCGATCGAATACAGCAACGGCAAGTACACCGTTCCCGATCATCCGATCGTTCCATTCATTGAAGGCGATGGAACAGGCCGTGATATCTGGCGGGCGTCGCAGCGCGTGTTCGATGCGGCAGTCGAGAAGGCCTACGGCGGCAAGCGCTCGGTGAAGTGGTTTGAGGTACTGGCGGGTGAGAAGAGTTATCGCAAGACGCAGAACTGGCTGCCCGACGACACCGTAAAGGCGACGGTGGACTTTCGCGTGTCGATCAAAGGACCGCTGACGACGCCGGTCGGCGGTGGCATCCGCAGCCTGAACGTGGCGCTGCGACAGTTGATGGATCTGTACCAGTGCGTGCGTCCGGTGAAGTACTACAGCGGCGTGCCAAGCCCGGTAAAGCATCCGGAGCAGCTCGATGTGGTCATCTTCCGCGAGAACACGGAGGACATCTATGCGGGCATCGAGTTCCGCGAGGGGACGCCGGAGGCCGCGAAGTTCATCGCATTTGTGAACGACGAGATGCTGAAGGGCACAAAGAAGAAGGTGCGGCTGGACTCCGGCGTAGGCGTAAAACCAATCTCAATCACAGGCTCGAAGCGCCTGGTGCGCGCGGCGATTCAGTACGCGATCGACCACAAGCGCAAGACCGTGACGCTGGTGCACAAGGGCAACATCCAGAAGTTCACCGAGGGCGCGTTTCGCGAGTGGGGCTATGAGGTCGCAACCCAGGAGTTTCGCGAACACACGGTGACCGAACGCGAGAGTTGGATTCTGGGCAACCTGGAACAGAATCCCAAGCTGACACCCGAGGAAAACGCCGCCCTGGTCGAGCCCGGAATCGAGTTTGCCGCGAAGGAGTTCGGCGAGAGCATCGTGCAGGAGGTGCGCGATGTAGTGGCGAGCATCGGCGCAACGCATGGCAATGGCCAGTGGAAGAATAAGATCCTGATTAACGATCGCATTGCCGACTCAATCTTTCAGCAGATCATCATTCGTCCTTCGGACTACAGCGTGCTCGCGACGACGAACCTCAACGGCGACTACATCTCCGACGCCGCGGCAGCGCAGGTGGGTGGGCTGGGAATCGCGCCGGGAGCGAACATCGGCGATGGCTATGCGGTCTTCGAGGCAACGCATGGAACGGCGCCGAAGTATGCGGACAAGGATGTCATCAATCCGGGGTCGGTCATACTTTCTGGCGTAATGCTCTTCGACTTTCTGGGCTGGAACGAGGCGGCACGGCTGATCGAAAGCTCGATGGAAAAGACCATTCAGCAGAAGTTTGTGACGTATGACTTCGAACGGCAGATGCAGGGTGCGACGAAGGCCAAGACGAGTGAGTTCGCCAACCGGATGATTGAGAATATGGGGTAATTACAGACGTTCAAACGTGAATGGGTTCACTAGTGGCACATCGAAACGCACGAAATCACGGGTGTTTCGTGTCGCCACGGTGAGTCCGTTGACTTTTGCGATCGCAGCTATCATCGCATCTGCCATCAACTCCATGGCTTGCTTCTCCATGAGGCGTGCAGCGAGACGCGCAGCCGCTGCATCGAGCGAAAGTATAGTGCTTCCTCCGGCTATTCGGTCAATCCAGAAGTCGAACTCCTGGGCACGCACAGGATCCTGCAGGCGCAGCTTCTCTGTACCGATCTGTAATTCAAAAAGAGCTATCGTTGGTGTAGCAAACGCGTCGGTTGGGTAGGCTTGCATCCAAGCCAACACGCCTCCATGTGGTCGTGGTTTACGAAGCTCGGAGATCACGTTTGTGTCCAGCAAAAACCTCAAAACTTCACCGGCTTTCGCATCTTCCAACTGCCGCGAGGCGGAATAGGCAGATCCCCTTGTGGACCAGACTGGAGAATTTCAAGAAGCGTCGGTTTCTTCGACTGCTGGCTCTGTTCCCATTCCTCAAAAGAATGGATCACTGCGGTCTTCACTCCGCGTTGGGTGATGATCTGTGGGCCTTTCTTCTGTGCGATATCGATCACTTCGCTCAACTTTGCCTTCGCTTCCTGTAGTTGCCACGTTGCCATCCAAACACCCCTGACTAGTTACCTGACTAGATTAGCACTTATGGAAGGGATTGGTCGGTTAGCGGTCGATGGTCTGGCCGCCGGAAGGTATCATTAAAGGGACGACACGCAAGAGCCTGCGACCGCGGGCGCTACGGGCGCCATACTCTTCTGGAGATTTCATTCACCATGCGTAAGAAAGTCACTATTGTCGGAGCCGGCAACGTCGGCGCTACTGCCGCTCATTGGATTGCAGCAAAGGAACTCGCGGACGTTGTGCTGATCGACGTGATCGAAGGCGTGCCCCAGGGCAAGGCGCTGGATCTGCTGCAGGCCATGCCCATCGAGAAGCGCGATTGCGCGATCCTGGGCACGAACGACTATGCCGATACCGCGAACTCCGACATCGTTGTGATCACTGCCGGCATTGCACGCAAGCCCGGCATGAGCCGCGACGACCTGTTGAACACCAACTTCAAGATCATGAGCGATGTGGTCGAGAAGTCCGTGAAGGCTTCTCCCAATGCCATCCTCGTTATCGTGTCGAATCCCCTCGACGCGATGGCGCAGACCGCCTTCAAGAAGGCCGGGCTGCCGCGCGAGCGCGTGATCGGCATGGCCGGTGTGCTCGACTCCGCGCGCTTCCGCACGTTCATCGCGGAAGAGTTGAAGGTGTCGGTGGAGAACGTTACAGCGTTCGTGCTCGGCGGACACGGCGACACGATGGTGCCGTTGTCGCGCTACTCGACGGTGGCCGGCATTCCCATCACGGAGCTGATCGAGCCCACGCGGTTGAAGGAGCTGGAGACGCGCACAGCCAATGGCGGTGCGGAGATTGTGAAGCATCTCAAGACGGGATCGGCGTACTACGCGCCTTCGGCGGCGGCTGTGGAGATGGTCGAGGCAATACTGAAGGACAAGAAGAAGATCCTTCCGTGCGCCGCGTATCTGCAGGGCGAGTACGGCATCAACGGGCTGTACGTTGGTGTGCCGTGCAAACTGGGCGAGAAGGGGCTGGAGCAGATCATCGAGATCAAGCTCACGGCCGAGGAGCAGGCTGCGCTAAACAAGAGTGCGGAAGCGGTGCGCGAGCTGTGTACCGTGATCGGCGTCGCGTAAGCAGCGCATGATGTGCTGAAGCACGAAGGGCTCGCCTAGGCGAGCCCTTCGTGCTTCTGGCAAACAAACTAGCTGCGGTTGATCGTGACGCTCTCCAGCACAACCGCCGTCTTGGGCCGGTCCATGCCGTCGCGGGCGACCTTGCTGATCTTCTCGACGATGTCATACCCCTCGGTAACTTCGCCGAAGATGGTGTGCTTGCCGGTGAGCCAGCTGGTATCGGTGACGGTGATGAAGAACTGCGAGCCGTTGGTATTGGGGCCGGAGTTAGCCATGGCGAGTTTGCCTGGAGCCTTGAAGTGGTGTGGGCTGCCTTTGGTCTCGTCGGCAAACTTGTAGCCGGGGCCGCCCATGCCGTTGCCTTCGGGGTCGCCGCCCTGGATCATGAACTCGGGAATGACGCGGTGAAAGACGGTGCCGTCAAACAGCTTGGCGCCCTTCTTCGAGCGCGAGTTCCACTCTTTGGTGCCTTCGGCCAGACCGATGAAGTTGGCGACCGTCTCGGGAGCTTCGGTCTCGAAGAGCTTACAGACGATGGTGCCTTCGGAGGTCTTGAAGGTTGCGGTAGTGGGCATTGGTTCTCCTTACGTTTGTTAGTTGAGGATTGGATGCTTTGCGAGGTCTCGCGGTGGTTTCTTTCCAGCAACGAGCTACAAGAAAATCAGCTGCGAGGAAGGGCGTATTGATTCCCTTACTTGGGCTGGGGCTGGGCCGCAGGTTGTGGGGCTGCAGGTTGGGTGCTGGCAGGCGCAGCCCCTGGAACAACAGGCTCCGGTGGAAGGGGCTTGCCGTCGGGAACGATCGTCACTTTGTTCATGACAACCGGGGTAAGAGGCTTGTCCTCGGCGTTGCGTTCAACGCGAGCGATCGAAGCGACGAGCAGAACGGTGTGCGCGTCACACTGGCCGAAGATTGTGTGCTTGCCGTTGAGATCCGGAACCGGACCTTCGGTGATGAAGAACTGCGAGCCGTTGGTGTTGGGGCCGGAGTTGGCCATGGCCAAGCGGCCAGGGACATCGAAGCGAAGCGCGGGTGAGAACTCGTCCTCAAAGTAGAAGCCGGGGTCGCCGGCACCAGTTCCAAGACGGTCTCCGCCCTGGATCATAAAGTTGGGGATGACGCGGTGAAAGGTTGTGCCGTCGTAGAAGGGCGTACCGGTAATCTTCTTCTGCGTCGTAGAGTCGGTCCACGTCTTCGTGCCCGTGGCGAGTCCGATGAAGTTGGCGACAGTAGCAGGCGCTTCCTTGTCGAAGAGCTTGCAGGTGAGCCGGCCCATCGTGGTATCGAAGACAACGGTTGGGCCTGTGGGCTCAGCAGGTGGCGCGTCATGCGCGGTCGTGCTGGGTGCGTCAGGTAATTGGGCCGGAGTCGTGGCCTGTGCTGAAGAAACCTTGGCTGCTGTGGCTGAGAGGACGAGCGAGCAGAGGAGGGCTGGGAGCTTGAGGTTCGCGAACGTCATTTCAGGTATAAGGCTACTCCGAAGAGGCGGACAGGGCAAAGGCGCGACTTAGGAATAAGAGGCCATTTCGGATTCCATGTAACGTTTCTATGGCATCGTATATCCCATGTCTCAGGAGGATTCAATCGTGGTCAAAAAGGCAATCTGGGTGATGTTGAAGGCGAAGCCGGGCAAAGAGGCAGAGATAGAGGCGTTTCTGAGCCAGGGTGCTTTGTTGGCTAAGGAAGAACCGCTCACGGTGAACTGGTATGGAGTCAAGATGGGGCCAGGTGTTTATGGTGTGTTCGACACGTTTGCTGGCGATGAAGGCCGCGATGCTCATCTGAGCGGCGAAATTGCGAAGGCATTAATGGCGAACGCGCCAGATTTGTTCTCGAATGAGATACGGATTGAGAAGATGGACGTTCTGGCGTCGAAGTAGAACAAGCAACGGCAAGGGCCTTTTAACGCAGGGGGCGCGGAGGTTTCGCGGAGGTCGCGATGGAAACCGTGGCGACCTCCGCGAAACCTCCGCGCCCCCTGCGTTAAGGCTCTTGCTCTTTTTCCGCCGCTGCCTGGACATCGGCGAAGACACGAAGGAGATTGCCGCCGAGGAGCTTCTTCATCTGCTCCTCGGTATAGCCACGTTGCAGAAGTGCGGCAGTGATCTTTGGCAGATCCGCGGCGCTGGCGATCTCCGCAGGCAGCAGCGCAAAGCCGTCGAAATCCGAGCCAATGCCGACGTGGTCGATGCCCGCCACCTGGGCGACATGATCGAAGTGGTCGATCAACGACTCCAGTGGCGCAAGCGGTATGGGATGCTGCGCGTAGAACTCGCGGTCGACCGCAAGAGGAACCGCATAGGGAACGGGCTCACCGCGTTCGAGATAAGGAGCAGCCGCGGCCGCATAGAGTGGTTCGCGTTGCGGCTGTGTTGCAGACCAGGCGGTGCGCCAGTTGTCGTCGATGAACGAAGGATAGAAGTTCACCATCACGACACCGTTGTTGGTCGCGACGGCGCGCAGCTGTTCGTCGGTAAGGTTGCGCGCTGAATCGGTGAGAGCCCGCGCGCTGGAGTGCGACGCGATGATAGGCGCGTGTGTTGTCTGCAGCACATCCCAAAAGGTTTTGTCGGACACGTGGCTCACATCGACCATCATGCCGAGGCTGTTCATCTCGCGGATCACGCTGCGTCCGAAACGTGTAAGCCCATCATGGTGCTGCACGCGGGGATCGTTGAGGTCGCCGGAGCTATCGGCCCACTCGTTGCTGTTGGACCAGGTGAGCGTCATATAGCGCACTCCCAGGCGGTGATAGACGCGCAACAGGCCGAGATCGGCTTCGATCGAATGTCCGCCTTCAATCCCCAGGAGCGCACAGAAGACGCAGTCCTGATGAGCCTGCACGATGTCTGCAGGCGTAAGGCCGAGACGCATCGTGGTGGGGTGTTTGCGAAGCTGCTCGTAGACGCCGTCGATGAGTTGCAGAGTACGGAACGCGTAGCGGCCACGCCACTGAGTAGGCTCCACCCAGATGGCAAGGAACTCAGCGGAGAGGTTGCCCCGCCGCGCACTCTCGAGGTTCAGCATGCCTCCGCCCAGCGGATCGGAGAAGTTCCAGCCCTCATCCACAAAGCGCTGCGGAGTATCGGCGTGGGTATCGATGACGAGAGTGGAGGCGTGAAATTTTGCGGGATCTTGCATGTGATTGAGACCGCAGGTGTTGTGCTGGCTGCGAGGCTTGATTGTAACAATGCGGAGAAATTCATACTGGAGGAGACGGCAACCCGCGAGCGATGCAGGCCATCTGTCTAGGGCAGAGGTGATTTATGGGAATTGGCGTAAATGCAACCAAGACAGCATCACGACCTTCGCATGAAGCGATCGAGGACACTGGTGGCAACCCGATCACCGGGGCCAGAACTCCGACGGAACGCATCGACCAGGCAGCGATGGAGAGCGCCAAGCGCGCGCAGAATCGGGAGCACGCTAACGAGACGAAAGATCCGGGAAATTCGATCTTTACGAAATAGATCAACATAAAACAGGATGGCAGTAATCCATGTAGCAGATGGATATGTCAACAACGAAGCCCCGCTTGGTGCGGGGCTTCGTTGTTGCTGTGCTGTTCCTGGTTTTTGCTTTTCTGGTTACGGCTCTAAAACGCCGCTGCCCCAGCCTCTGCAACGCTATGATCCTGCTCACCAGAGCCACCACTCACGCCGATAGACCCAACCACTTTGTCATCCTGCTTGATAGGAATGCCCCCGGCGAAGATCATGACCTTGCCATCGTTGGACGCATGGATACCGAAGAATTGGCCGCCGGACTGTGAGTGGGCTGCGAGTTGGCCCGTTTCGATGTCGAAGGCACGCGAGGTCCAGGCCTTCTTCTGAGCGATATCAATGGAGCCCAGCCAGGCATTCTCCATGCGCTCGAAGGCAACCAGGTGGCCGCCTGCGTCGGCGACAGCGATGCACATGGGCTGTTTGATCTCCTCGGCCTTCTTGGTGGCGGCGGCGATGATGCGGCGGGCGTCGACGAGTTGCAGAGTCTTGACGATGTTGCTCATGTTAAGAAGTTCTCCTTCAGCTAGTAACGTACGTCAGACGATTGGATGCAAGGACAAGGTTTCCACCGTTGACCTTCCCGGTCTTTTCTCACCAAAAGGTCGTCTATCGGATACTCTTTCCAGAGTATGTCCGACTTCCCTGCCGCCGACACAGACTTCATGCAACTCGCCATCGCCGAGGCGCGCGCCGCCGAGATCGCGGGCGAGGTCCCTGTCGGTGCCATCATCGTCTCGCCCACGGGGCAGATCGTCGGACGCGGCAACAACCATGTTCTCCGCACCAACGACCCCACAGCCCACGCCGAGATCGTCGCCCTCCGCGCCGCCGGCCTCGCACTCTCCAACTACCGCCTCCTGACACCGGAGGGCGGCTGCACGCTCTACTGCACGCTTGAGCCCTGTGCGATGTGCGCGGGAGCCATCCTGCACGCGCGCATCGCCCGCCTCGTCTTCGCCGCACGCGACCCCAAGGCCGGTGCCTGCGGATCTGTGCTTTCCGTAATGAATCATCCCGCACTCAACCATCGCGTTGAGGTCGTCGAAGGCGTGCTCGCCGAAGAGTGCAGTGCCATGCTCACCAATTTCTTTCGCGCTCGCCGGGCATCGCAAACCTCCAGCAACCAGTCCGCATCAGACTTGTTGACGGAGGGCAACACCGATGGCAACCCGTAAAGCTCCCGCAAAGAAGTCCGCTACGAAGAAGTCAGCCACGAAAAGGTCCACCACCCCACCTTCGCGCCGTTGGTCCGCCAAAGTCGATACCGACTCCACACATCCCGACCACGAACTCTTCCTGCAAAGCGCCCCGAAGATCGCCCAAGCGCTCGCCACCAAGCGCGTCTCGCCGAAGGGTCCTGCCTCGGGCATGCAAATGCTGAACTTCTATATCAACCGCGCCGGGAAGAACCTCTCCAAAGGGCGTATAGCTACGTTGGAGCGGGCGAAGGATCTGCTCTCCGACATCATTGCGAAAGCAAAGGCGCCTGCAAAGAAATCAGCTCTGAAGAAGGCCGCCAAAAAGAAGAGTGCGTCGAAAAAATCGACCGCACGCTAGCGGCGTGTTATCGATTTCTGCCATCGTTCCACTGCAGGGTGCTACAAAAACCTTGACGCAACGGGCGCGGCGGAACGATGGCAATTGAATGACACGCCTGGGAGCCACCCCAACGCTGGACGTGACTCGTCTCCATCAATAATTTCTATTCAAAAAATCCCGCAAAGATTCCAGCCGAAAACTAGCATCACCCACTTCAATCCCCAGGAGAAGCTGCGTGCTGCTGAGCTGATTGCGAAAATCCAAAGCAGCCGTAGTATCCGCGTCGTTCACCAATTGCAGGCTCTTCTCGATCTGCTGCGACTCCTGCTGGAGGGATTTGAGCCTGTTCTCCTGCGCGGCGATGTTGTCCGTAACCTGTGCGCGCAGTACATCCATATTTCGGACAACATCGCCCTCCTGCACCTTCTTCCAACCCGCATACGCATCGACCGCACGGTCCAGATGCCGGTCAATCGCACGGCTGGCGAAGTTATACGTCGCAGTCACCTCTCCGTAAGGTTCCACGCTATTGGCTACCGGATTAATCTGCTGATGGGCGCCCACGGTAAGCGCAACGTCCCAGTTGTTTTGGCGCGCAAGCTTGTCCTGCGCCTTCTGCTCAGCAATGTCGGTGGCCTGCTTGTCGGCCACCTGCTGCTTGAGCGACTGGGCCGCAAGCTGCGGCACATAGAGAGCCGCGATCTTCGACTGCGTATCCGCGCGATCCGCTTCGAGCTTGATCCTGTTCACCTGAAGCTCCAGAAGCATGGGGCGGGTCATGTTCTGGGCTTCCACCATCTTCGAACTCTTGTCGATAAGATCGTCAAGCGACTTCATCGCCTGCTCAATCAGATCGAGGCGGTGGGTAAGCGCCTGCTTCTCGATGCTGGGGAGCGCGTATTGAAGATATTGCTGGACGCCCGTCGTGGCCTTGTAGAGATCGCAGTTCTTGCGCGCGGCATCGACAGTGATCCCGGCCTTTTTATAGCTCGAAAGGCTAAGCGACGCACCCGCGACGAGTTGCGTGGGAAGGCCGGTCTCGGGCTGGGTGAACGCACCAAGCGCATTGGGCGTACGCAGCAGATCGCTCTGCGCCGCGGCCTGCTCAGCGAGATACGCACAGTAGGCCTGCGGGTCGTTCTGGAGATTGGATTGGGGACTGGGCTGGCCGGTCTGGGACGTTGCATAGGCCGATGCGAACAGCAGCGCGGCGGTGACAGAGATCGTATAGCGACGGGACATTCTTTCTGCTCCTAACACTCAGAACAGCAACGGCTTGCGGCCAAGAAATACGGTCTGCGACTTCGCCGAGTTGGGATGCGAGAGATTCATCTGGATCATCAGACCGCGCACCTGCGTCTTGAAGATCGGATGCGTGATCTGTTCTTCTCCCAGAAATATCTGTTTCACCGTACCGACCTTACGGCACAAGACCATATTGAAATAGCAGTCGTAGATCGGCGAACCTACTTTGGCGTTGGCCTGATTGTCATAAGGCACAAACGCGAAGTAGAGCCGATTGGTGCCGGTGGCGTTCAGGTAATAGGGGCTCTGCTTGGCCGTAGCTATGGCCTGGCGCAGACTCTCGACCTGGCGATTGTCTTCCTGCAACTGTTTCTGTGCGACGTTGATGGCGACATCCAGCTGGGCAATCTCGGAACGGAGTTCAGCCTGCTTCTCCAGCACATCCAGCGACTTGGTGCCGATCGTGGTTTTGTCGAGGATGCTGTCGGTAAGCATGACCTCGCCGATCTTGCTGTCGGTGTACGAATCCTGTGCCTGGTTGATCGCCGCAACCTGCGTGGCGGCGTCTCCCTTGGTAATCAGTCCAGCCGCAAGGTCTTTGTGAATCTGGTCCTCTACCTGCTGGAGCTGGGTTAGAACCCGCTGTGTCTTAACGTTGTCACCCTGCTTCTGCGTGTCGAGCGTGACCAACTCTGGCCCTGTAGAACGATCGTGTCCGCGTTCCCGAAGGATCGCGTGCTCCAATTCGGGGTCGAGTGCCTCCAGCGACCCGCGATGCTTCGTCATCTCATCAAGGCTGCTCTGCTGTCGAGTGACATCCACCTTGAGGTCTTCCAGCGTCTGCTTGCTAAGAACAAGCTTCTGCAGGAAGTCGAGACTCTTTTCATCGGAAGCCGAGAGGATGACAGGCGCGCACCAGGTGCCGTTGACCGCATAGAAGCCCATGACGAAGGCGTAGGTAAGAATGCCTCCAAGCACCGCATAGAGCACCACGACGGCGAATATCCGATAGAGCGTGATGATTGACTTGTAGAGAAAGGACTGCCGGCGCGGAGGCGCTGCCGGAGTAGTCGGGAGCGTATCGGAGAGCGGTTCAGGAAGCGGGTCCTGACGCGGGTCTGGAAGGGAATTAATTGCCGGCGTTGCCAAGAGGCACCTCTTGTTGTTTGGTTCGTGTGCCCCAATCGGCAGAGTCCATAGTGAGAAGCGCGAGAGGGGTGATAAAGAGCGTACTGACGATCGACCATGCAATATAAGCGCCGAAGGCCAGCGGATGTTTGAGTGTCTCGGCTGGGCTGTACTTGCTGATGACCCAACTGAAGACACAGGCAATGCCGAGGTACAGCACGAGCGGCATGGGCCCCGTCCAGGCGAGAGGATCAGTGGTGAGCATCGTAACGATCACCAGCAGAGCGACGATAGCTCCCAAAGGTGTGAGCACAAGGGTAAACACCGTGTTCGGATGCAGCTTCCAGACATGCTGCGGCAGCGTCCTGAGCGTATAGAAGAGGTCTCGCACGATGCTGCGCCGCCAGCGAAGCTGCTGTTTGAAGAGAACGGAGAGCGTGGTAGGAACGGTTGTCCAGCAAAGCGCGTCGTTGTTGATGTAGGTCCCGTAGCCGCGGAGCAGCGTTTGGTGGGTGAGAAAGCGGTCTTCCCCCTGGTTGACCGGTATGCCGAACCAATGGCGCCCGCGGATCGCAGGCTCAATTTCGAGCAACAGCTCGCGTCGAATGGCAAAGAGGCAACCGCTGATGCAGCAGACACTGCGAGTCCAGTTCTCTGGAATCTTATAGAGTTCAAACGCCGTGTAGTAGATGATCGTCTGGATGACCGTGATCACACTGTCGTTGGGATTGCGCACGCCAACACGGCCTCCCACCGAACCGATACCCGGCTCCGCAAAGCAGGCGGTGAGCTCGCGAATGCAATCGGGATGAAAGATGCAGTCGGAGTCGATCGAGATAATCACCTCTGCGCTGGAGTGCTGTAGAGCATTGCAGACGGTGCGGGCCTTACCGCAGTTGACTGCATTGCGGCCAGTTCGGATACGGATATTGGTGAAGTCGCGCTGGGCCTTGAGCATCCACTGATAGCTGTCATCGACGGAACAGTCGTCCTGCGCTATGACCTCAAAGAGGTCCGTGGGGTATCTGCTCTTACTAATGCTCTCAATCGTCTCGTAGACGGTCTTGCCTTCGTTATAGCAAGGCAGGAGAACACTCACCGTGGGCGTCCAGGTGTAGTCCTTCCTGGCCTTCGCGCTCGGGAAAGACCACTTGAGAATAAGCCCCATGAGGTACTTCACGACGGAGATCAGGAGACATAGAAACATCACCAGCCAGAGAAGTATGGGTGCCACGTGACCGCCTCATTACTGTGTAACGTGTTTGTACTATACAAAATACGTACCAATAACAAATCTGGCTTCAATAAATTGTCACCCCGATTGCAAGAAGTCCAGAAGAACCCATTTCCTGCATCCCGCGAAGCCTCAACGCTCAAGGAGCGACACGTCCCCACACTGCAAGGAAAAGACTGCGTCAAAAAATTGACCTGTTAGCTATATCGCAGACACTGGTATCCTTCGTTGCATAAAGCTCCTACACAGTTCCGGGTTTTAAAAGGACGACCTTGACTGATCTCACCCCGTTCCCCGCTGGCGATCCGTCGGTAAGGATCGACACCCCACAGCCTGGCCAGATTGGCGCCCTCTGGCACCGTCTCATTGCGTTTTTCATAGACGCCATCATTCTCTTCGTCACCGGTACTGCCATCGCACTCCCGTTGTCCAGCACATTCTCCCGGCTAGGCCTTTGGGGACGGTTGATCGGTTTTTGCATCGCCCTTTTCTACCTGGCAACTCTTAATAGCGAGCTGGGAGGGGGACAGACGGGCGGAAAGCAATTGATGCGCCTGCGGGTTGTCGACTCGCAAGGACGAACGATCTCCTTTGGAAAATCTCTTGTTCGATATTCCATACTCGCAATTCCCGTCTTTCTTAACCGGCTACCAGTCCCCATCAGTCGAGCGCCAGGAATCATCACTTTTTTCCTGAGTGTGGTCATCTTCGGTATTGGCGGAGCCACACTTTATCTTGTGCTCTTCAATGGGAATACCAGGCAGGGACTGCATGATCTCGCAGTCGGAAGCTATGTGGTCGAAGCGGACATAAGCGGCCCTGTGAGAGTGCGTCCAATCTGGAAGCCTCATTGGGTCATACTCGCTCTTCCTTTACTGGTTTCGGGAATCTTTGCAATGGTTACGTACAATTGGCTGGAGCAGAATGGCTCTTTCCCCGAAATCATGCAGGATATAAGACTGGTCGAAGGTGTTGATGGAGTCGAAGCCTCGAGCGTGATGACAGGGACACAGCACTTCGCAAGCAGTGATGAAATCAAAACTATCTTTACGGTAAATGTCGTTTGGAGAGGACCCTGCCACGAAGAACGGTCCCATGCAGGCCATATTGCAGAGCTACTTCTTCAACGCGACCCGAGGATAGAGGAATACGATTTACTCCAGATCGGTGTCACTTGCGGCTACGATCTCGGTATCGCCAGCCATCAGATAAGCCGCAATGTCACGCTCTCTCCATCGGAATGGCAGACCTACCTTGATAATCCTATAACCTCCGACGACGATGCAGCCCTGGGTAATCCGTAGCCGATGTTCGTACTGCTGCATCCTTCAAATTTGCATCGTATCCATCATCATCGTTCGAGGAGACACCGTGCCCACACTGCAAGGAAAAGTAGCCGTCGTCACCGGATCAGGTTCTGGCATAGGTCAGGCTATCGCTGAGCGCCTCGCACAAGAGGGCGCGAACTGCGTCGTCGACTATCGCGATCATGTCGAGCAGGCTCAGGCCACAGCAGACAAGATCACTGCCGCCGGCGGCAAGGCCATCCTGGTCCACGCCGATGTCTCCGTGCTCTCCGACTGCAGCAATCTCATCGAGCAAGCCTGGCAGCAGCTCGGCTCCTGTGACATTCTCGTCAATAATGCAGGCGTCGAGAAGGGTGCGGACTTCTGGGACGTCACCGAAGCCGACTACGACTTTGTCCTCAACGTGAACCTCAAGGGTGCGTTCTTCCTCACGCAGGCCTTCGTTCGCAAACTGCGCGACGCCAAAAAGCCCGGCCGCGTGATCAACATCTCGTCCGTGCACGAAGACATGGTCTTCCCGCACTTCTCCACCTATTGCGCCTCCAAGGGCGCCATGCGCATGCTGATGCGCGACCTCGCCGTCGAACTCGGCCCACTGGGGATTACGGTCAACAACATCGCTCCGGGAGCGGTCGATACCCCAATCAACACCTCGCTGCTGGCCAACAAACCCAAGCTCGATGCCCTGCTCGCGAACATCCCCCTGGGCCGCCTCGCCAAACCCGAGGAGATCGCCGGCCTGGCCGCCTTCCTGGCCTCCGACGATGCAGCCTATGTCACAGGAAGCACGTACGTCATCGACGGCGGCCTCATGCGCAACTATCACGAGCAGTAGTTACCCCTGAAGAATTAAGCGTGACTTTTCATCACGTCCAGGCGTCAAATATTCATATGAGATACCTCGCCGGACTCGCGCTGGCTGTTGTTGTGGTGGCAACACCCCTGTACGCCCAACGTGGTGGAGGGGTGGGTGGAGCCCGCGGCGGCGGATTCTCAGGCCACAGTGCGCCGGCTAGAAGCGCCCCAGCGTTTCACGGGAGTTCCGCCCCTGTAAGCCAGTATCACTACTCCGGCGGTCCGCTTTCCAATGGCAGCAGGCCATCAGGTTTCGCCCCAATCGCGCAGAGACCCAGCTTTTATAATCGCCGCACCGGCTATCCTGGACCGAATCGCTATCGCAGACCCTATGCTCCTTACTATGGAATAGGGATTCCCTACGGCGTTCCAATCACCGGTTGGGGCGATTCCGATTATCCCGGCGACTTCGATTCGACCGGCTACGATCCCTCAGCAGGCCAGCCCGACGATTCTGGCAACTCTATTGATGGATACGCCCAGCAAGCGACCGATCAAGGGCCCCCACCGCCCTATCAGGAGCAGCCGCCCGCTGAGCAACCGTATGCAGAGCCTCAACCGGCACCAGCTGCTCCCGCAGCGGCCCCTGAGAACGAGGACGCCGTCACGCTCGTCTTCAAAGACGGTCGCCCGCCTGAGCAGATTCACAACTACGCCCTGACCCGGACCACTCTCTACGTCCGCGATCAGCACCGTCGCGATATCCCAGTCGACCAGCTTGATCTCGCCGCGACCCAGAAGGTAAATCACGAAGCAGGCATCGACTTCCACGTCCCCGGCGCGGCCCAGTAGATCCAAACGCCAGGGCGTGTCATCGGACTTGGTTCCAGGCTATAGTCAGGCCTTTGCGTTGAAAAAGCGCGCTTCAGTCGTTTTACTTTGAAGGGGCAGGACCTCAGTCGTTTTTGCTTTTGCTTTGAAGGGGCGGGACTTCAGTCCCGCCGTTAAGGCCCCCCCCCGATAAAAGTGGCTTTAGCCACAGAGGGTGCGATGCCTGGCTGGCCAGAAAATCTCCCTCGGAATATCTCCAACCTTTAGATCGAAAATCTATTCTCTTCTTATCCTGAAGACCTTCAGGAGATTGGATAAGAACTGCAGCCCAGCAAGCGACCGAAGCCCTGACGATGCGAGATGAAGGTACAGGGAGAAACCAAAGCAGGTTCTCCTTGCCACAAAAGGCGGTGCCAGGATTTAACGCTGGGGGGATGGCGAAGCGAACGGCTTCAGAACTAAAATGGGTCCAATCCACGCAACCTGAAGCAGAACCTTGTAAATCGTCTTCGTATCCATGCGGGAGCCAGGCCGTTCGCCCGCATTATCCCCACAAGGAGCGTTACGCCCATGTTCCGCATCGTTCAACGAACTATCGGTTTGCTCGCGACCCTTCTCGTCTTTCTGTCCGGCCCGTGCCTTCACGCGCAAGCCCCCATCGTGGAAGAGCCCAACTACACGCCCACGCTGACCTTTGACGTCGCCACCATCCGCCTTTCGCCGCCGCCGGACGCCAACTTCCACGTATCCGTCTCCAGCCCGCCACACTCCAGCCGCTTCGAAGCCACGAACCTTCCCATCAAGGCCCTTCTCCAGATTGCTTACGGCTTCGATGCTCCGGTCGTCGACGCCCCAGACTGGGTCAAGAACACGTTCTACGACATCCAGGCTCGTTCGGACGAAGCCGCCGACGCCAGGCTCGCCAAGCTCACCGATAACGAGGTCCGGCTGGAAAAGCGAAATGCGATTCGCGTGTTGCTGGCCGAGCGCCTGAGCTTGAAGACGCACCTTGAAACGCGCAACAGCTCCACCTATCACCTCGTCGTGGACAAAGGCGGCCTCAAGATGCAGGCTGTACCCGCGCCTCCGCCACCCGCCAATGGAGAGGCGCCACCTCCGCCGCCACCCGCCAACGTCCAGGCCCACGGCTCAAGGCATGGTCTCGAGTTCGTCGGATCGAATGCCTCCATGCGGGCCATCAGCGGCGCCCTGAGTTCGATGGTAGAAGCGCCTGTCGTGGACAAGACCGGTCTCATCGGCACCTACAATTACACGCTTCAGTTTGGCCGCGAATGGTCCGCAAACGATCCGGACAGCTGGCCTTCGATCTTCACCGCGGTGCAGGAACAGCTTGGACTCAAGCTCGAAGCGGTGCACGAGTCCGTGCCCAACCTCGTGGTCGACCACATCACGAAGCCAACCGAAAACTGAGGTGCGTGCTGAAGGCTGTGCTGTGTCCATCGCGTGGATCGAGTGGCGTGCATCGATAACACGGACTTCGGCTAGAGGTATTACCTATCATTGACGGGAAGACAACTTATAGGTAGTAACGACTTGCGGCGAAGTTGCCGAAAATAGGACTTTCGGGGATGTTACTCCCGCAGCGCAGGAGGCTGAAATTGACGACGCGCTCACAACTGGGATTGTCATGGGTATCTGGAATTGCCAACTGAAGATCCGACCATTAAAAATGGGATGGTGAACGTTCCCGAGGTATGACAATGCTTCGTGCTGCCCCGAATTGGATATGGACTTACATCGCTTTGCTCACGAGCTTGTCAGCACCGGCTGTTTACAGTCAGACCCCTCAACAGCCTCACTTTGAAGTAGCCTCCATAAGACCGGGGGGTGACATTCTTTCTACAGAGCCGCAGTCGTCCCCCGGCAGGTTTGTCTGGACAACCCAGCTCGCTTACCTAATTGGATATGCGTACGGTCTGGATTTCAGTCGCGTCTCGGGGAAGGGGCTCGAAGTCATTTACACCATCAACGCCGTGTTCGAGCCCAATACAACCGACGATGAACTTCGCCTCATGCTCCAGTCTTTGCTCGCGGAGCGGTTCAACATGCGCTTTCATCGGCAGGTCAAAGAAGTTGACGGATTCGCCGTCACCATCGGAAAGGGCGGAATCAAGATGAAGGACTCCCCTACTGGGGGCGAGGCTGATCATGACGGATCAAGCAGTGGTGCGTCTTCGGCTCCGATCAATGAGAGCTATATCTATGCAATGATGACGTCACCCGGCGTTACATCCATCAAAGCTCGTGAGGCGTCGCTCACTCAACTTACCCGTACTCTTGAGCGCATCGTGGGAAGGCCGTTCTGGGACCAAACCGGTCTCCAAGGGAAGTATAACTTTGCATTTAGTTTCTCTCAGGACCTGGACGCTGATCCTCAGGCGGGGGTTCCAGCGCTTCCCATCGCGATACGGGAGAGCCTGGGTCTTACCCTCCACAAGCAAGCGGGCCCGCTTGAAACCTTGGTTATCGATCATATTGATCAGCCATCCAAGAATTAATCTGGCGCGACGGCAGAATCGGACGTTTCAGGCCTCCGCTGCGAGCGATCTCGCCAACAGGCCTAACGAGACAATTTCCCGCAAAACGGCGTTCTCGGAAACTCCAATTTGCGAGAGTCGAGGCGACGAGAATTAGTTCTGTGAAACGCGCGTAACGGAAGTAATCCGTCATGCTGACAAGCGCGTTTATTCGGGCTATGGACGCCTGTCGATTAGTCGATGAGGACGATAATTTTGCCTATGGTCTTGCCAGATTCCGATGCCTCGTGAGCCCCAGCAATCTGTTCCAGGGAGAAACGCGACGCGATGGTCGTTTTGAGCCACCCTTCCTGCAAGCCTATCGTGGTCGCCTGAATGGCGCTCTCATGAGCCTCCCGTGACATCCCGTAAACGTTCACAAAACGGATGGTCGCATCCAGAAATAAGAGTGGCCAGAACGGAATTGCCGGCTCCGGTTGAGCGTCCGACGCATACGTGGCAATCACGCCGTTGGGCTTGAGCAGCTTCATCGTGGATACGAGCGTTTCCCCGAAAGCAACATCGATGACCCGATCGACGATCCTATCTAGGGCTAGAGCTCCTGGGGCATCCACAGTCTCCTGGATACGGGCCACCACGTCTTCTTCATGCCGGTTAATCACCAGATCCGCCCCTGCCTCTCTTGCCACAATGGCTTGCTCCATACGGCTAACCGTCGTAAAAACCCTGGCGCCGGCCGCCTTCGCGAACTGGATAGCGTGGACGCCTACAGCGCCTGCGCCTCCTGTTACCAGCAAGGTTTTGCCTCTTACGGGACCATCGGCGAATACACAGCGGTGTGCCGTGAGCGCCGGAACACCAAGACACGCACCCCTTTCGAAGGTGACGTTATCTGGAAGTTCGATCGCATTTTCACTTGGCACAACGACATACTCTGCTGCACAACCGGCCTTCCCTGAGACCAAAGCTTCGTAAATCCATACCCGCTGCCCGACTCTTGAATTCGGTACACCGTCGCCTACGTCCTCGATCACACCTGCCCCGTCCTGATGCGGGATTTGTTGAATAACTCCCGAGGGAAGTGACCAGCGAGCCCTCCTTTTCGTATCCGACGGATTTACGCTGGTCACAAACACTCTCACCAGAACCTTGCCGGGTTCAAGCTTGGGCTTGTCGAGTTCACCCACTTGCAATACATCCCTGGCGCTGCCGTTTCGTTCATACCATGCTGCTTTCATCGCCTATCCTCGTTTAGCGCCATGTTGTTCAGAGAGTTTTTACAAAACGCGTTTCCAGTTACTTATCCACGGCGAGCGTCAATTGCAGGAGAGTCTGTGTAATCGGGTTCGAACGCGCATGATCTTCTGCCAATCGATGGAAGAGGCTGAGATCTTTCGCAGGAATCTTTGAAGTCGTGAGCAGGTTTTTCTTCTCCGCGAGCGCCTTACCGTAGTTGCGAAAAATTGGCACCGGAAACAGGCTTTCAGCAAGCATGTTCACCGCGGCCGTGGGATTAACTCCAGCCCCTTCGGCAATCGCAAGGCCCTCTGCCAGGGAGCGTCCCATGGAGATGATGAGAAAGTTCCCCAGCTGCTTGATCACGGTGGGAACACCCGGCTGCTCTCCCATATCGAAGAGTGCATGACCTCCTAAGGCGGTGAGTAACGGTTTCACTCGGTTCTTAGCTTCCTGAGGTCCAGCGTAGGGAATGGCGAGTTGACGTGCCCTGGCCGCCTCAGGGCGGCCAAAAACAGGCGCTTCGACGTAGGTCGAGCCATGCTCTGCATGCAGTTTCGCTAACCTCTGTGCGGCCTCGGGCGAGCCGGTACACATCCCGATATGAACGCCACCTTCCATTCGCGAGAGGAACTCTGGCGTCACGAAACTCTCTGTCGCGTCAGAGTCCCAAAGAACGGACACAACGAGACCGCCCTTCGCCGCAAGCTCCGAAGGTTGGGTCGCAAGCTGCGCTCCACGTTCGACAAGCGGCTCGGCTTTGCTCCGCGTACGGTTATAAACCGTCAGCTGATAACCGTTATCCAGCAGATTGCTCGCCATAGGAAATCCCAACTCTCCAAGACCGATCCACCCTATCCGTTCGCTCATCTGAATTTCTTCTCTCTCAAAACATGAAGTTTACGTTCACGTCACCTTTTGAGCCAGAGTATTCCCTTTCCAAATGGTTGTCCAGCTAGGCCTTGGTTTCGAACCAGCGTTCAAAACGCTTGATGTGACCAAGAACCTCAGAGCGAAACTGTTTGAGAGATATTAACTGTGCCTCCGTCTCGGCGAGATGGCCGCGAAGCATCTCAAGCACCTTCGTCTTCGCTTTCTTGCCGCTCGGATCATCGAAGTAAAGGTGAATGACCTTGCCGATCTCTTCAAGAGATAAGCCTAGAGCCTTCAATTGATCGATCTTTTGCAGCCGCGCGACGGTCTGCTCGGGATAGCGATGCTGTCCCGAGCCCTCTCGCTCGCCCGGAGGAATGAGCCCAAGGCTTTCGTAATAGCGCACAGTGCGTGGGGTCACCTTTGCTCGCTTGGCGAGCTCGCCGATCCTCATCATTCTGTCCACACTGTCGATCATAATCTTGTGCCATTTGTTACGAGCCGGTTCAAGTAGCGGGTCTTCCCTGCTGACTAACGCTCGTAGCGCCATTCGCTGATGAAGTGGAAGCCGCGCTCGAGGAGCGGGTAGTGGGCGGGCGTCGGGGTTCGGGTGAGGGTGAGGACGGCGGGGGTGAAGGGCGCGGCGGGTTTGGCGGGCTTGTCTTTGGAGTCGGGCTTGGGGGCTTCGGGCGGCACAGAGGTAAGGATGAGGTGGTCGGGGTCGGAGAGCTGCCAGGCGTAGTTAGTGGGGTCGCTGATGAAATAGCAGTTGATACGGACGGTGTGTTTCTTGGGGTCGAGATTGACGTTGGAGAGCCAGAGCTCGCCGTCGGTGGAGCGGGTGTAGGCGCGGCTGGAAGGGGCGACGTAGAGGTCGGTGACGGGAACGCCTTCGGGGTCGATGAAGGCGCCGGAGGCTGGGTGGGTGGCGTCGAGATGCCAGGCGCCAACCAGAGGGGATGGCGTGCGGAGGGCGACTTGAAGGTGGTGCCAGCCGATGGTCATGAAGATGGGTCGGACGACGAGGAAGGCGGCGGCGAAGATGATCTCGGTAACGAGAATGGCGATGCGTCCGGCGCGGCGGCTGGCGGGGGGAACCCAGGCGGCGGTGGGCACGGCGGGTGTGTGGCTCCAGAAGAAGCGGCAGAGGGCGACGGAGTCCGGCAGGGCGAGGAAGATGCAGCCGAGCAGCAGGTTGGCGGCGAAGAGCTTGACGGGGACGTCGTAGCAGAAGTTGTAGAGCACGACGTTGGTGATGACGAAGGTAGAGAAGAGGGCTCCGGCCAGCGCGGTGCGGCGATAGAAGAGGAGGATGCCGCCGAGGACCTCCGCTGAGCCGCAGATGATCTCGTAGACCGGACTGAGGCCGATGAGGTTCCAGAGGAAGGTCATCGGAGACATGTTGCCGGCGGGCTCGTTGAGGATGGCGATGGAGGGGGATGGCATCTGGAACGGGAAGACCTTGGCCAGGCCATAGGTCACCATGAACATGCCGCAGGTGAGGCGGAGGAAGAAGCGCAGCCAGGCGTGGAGGGTGCGGTACTCGGTGCGACGGTTGTTGCGGAGGTGGGCGATGAGGGTCCAAAGGATGCCGCCGGCCAGGGCGAAGGTGAGTAAGAGGCCGTTCTGGATCCAGTTCATCGTGGTGTCGCCGGATTCGCTGGCGTGCCAGTGGGCGGCGATGCCGGTGAGATGAAAGAGATGCTGGCCGGCGAACTCGGAGAGGTGGTTGAAGGGCCAGTCGAGCTTGTCCTGGATCCAGTCGCCGACGACGGGAAAGGCGCCGAAGAGGGTCCCGTTGCTGTCGAGGAAGATGAAGCAGAAGAAGTAGAGGAAGGCGATGCGGAAGCCGAGATGGGTGACGGGGCTCCAGGGAGCGGGCGCAGTGTTGGCGGAGAGGGGCGTGGGGAGTTCGGAGGGGACGAGAGTGTCCGATGCGTCGACGGGGGACTCGGCGGGGGTGGTGATGCCTGGAAGCTCCAAACGGGACCTCTCGCGGGTGACAGGATTCTGGATGTTGGACGATTTTAGTAGGTGTGGGTGAGAGGTCAAGGATAGAAAATTTTGTGGGGAGTTGGGAGGACCGGTCGCGCTCGAGGTCGTGTTGGCTCCTGTCACCTCAACTGGTCTGACGCCTGTCGCTATCAGGGCGAATGCGACTCTTCAGGGCCGCTCTTGCGTCTTACTCCCCGCCTCCTCCAGCACGAACGTTCCGCCTGCCTCGATGGCAAGACTGGTTCCGAAGAGTGCGCCAGGCGTAAAGCACCCGGGTCGTCCCTTTCCATCGAGTAAACGCTGAGCAACACCAGCCGACGCTTTGGCGAGAAAAGCGTACCCGTCCCCCGCACGCAGCCATCCGGTGCGCACCAATCCATCCGGCCATTCGATGCGGGCTCGTGCCCAGGAAACTTCAGTCTTCGAAGGAGGGGCCACAAGCTTCGCTAATCGATCCATAGCAAACCGACGTACCGCGGGGAGAGAGAGGAGCAAGGCCATCGCAGGGATGACGAAGCGGATCGGGCCACCAGGGACAGCGGGAAATCCGGCCACCACATCGGAAGCCTGGCTCGCGCGGCGGGCTGCCTCCAGTTCGCCGCTTGCGATCAAACGGGTTACTGCTGTCGAGCCATCCGGCAAGAAAAACTCTTCCTGATCGCCGCCAGCCAAGGCCTTCTTCAGCTTGCCTCCCGCATACCGTCGTCCTCCGTAGGGAATGCCCTCAACAATGGTCTGCGCCAAGGTGGTTCCGAGAGGCCCACTCGCTGCAACGGCTGCCACATTATCGACTCGCACCTTCGTTGCGGAAGGGCGGCCTTCACAGAGTTGGAGGACGACACTCTCAGTACCGAGAACACCCCAGCCTGCTCCGGGGACAACGCATCGTCCCGTCCGTGCCAACTCGTCGCTCATCGCAAAGAGCGAGAGAAATGCTGGCAATTCGTTGCCGATATCAACATAGTGCGTACCTGGTGGGCAAGCATTGACAATAGCAACCGCAGTCCTCGAGAACGGGCCAATCGTATGGATGACGACTCGTGGCTTTGTGCGCGAGATCGCTGCGGCCATGTCCTCGATCGTAGTGGCAACGACTATCCCGGCCTCAATGTTCAAGGCTCGGGCTGCCTGCTTCAGGGTCTCCGCTTCCCGTCCAACAAAGGTCATCGAAAGACCCATCTCTGCCAACTCTGCCGCAATGGCTCGCCCTGCGCGGCCCGCTGCTCCCAAAATCCAGATGTCGTTTACTTGCCTCAAGATGATCTCCTGAGCTCAGGTTAGGCCTCCGAGATCAAACTCTCTATAGTTGAAAGTGCAAGATACTTTCGCGATCGTTCAAAGTCGGCTCTATGGATCCTCTGTCAGACGTCCTGTCACTTCTCAAAATACGTGCCTACGCTTGCCGGGGATTTCAGGCCGGCGGCGATTGGTCAGTATCGTTTGGGCCGTCTAGCGGAATCAAGCTCTTCGCGGTCGTCTCTGGAGAAGGGTGGCTGGCCATAGATGGAGTGCAAAACGATGGAGCGCAAAACCCGACACATATCCGCACCGGGGATTGCATACTGTTGCCGAGCGGACGGCCCTACCGCGCGGCAAGCGATCTTAGTTTGCTCCCCGTCGATGGGGGTCATCTCCTTCGTTCTATTCTCCCCAGCGAGATAGCGCAGTTTGGTGACGGAAGCGACTGCTTCGGCATAGCGGGATACTTCGACATCGCAGGCGAGAATGCAGACCTTCTGCTCTCCATGCTTCCGCCGGTCGTGCACATCCGGGAGGAGTCGGATAAACAGGTGTTGCGTTGGTGCCTTGAACGAATGAGGAAAGAGTTGCAGGATCCTCAGCCCGGAACATCTCTTGCCGCGCAGCAACTTGGCATCTTGATGCTCGTACAGATTCTCCGTACCCATCTCACCTCCGGGGTGGAACGTAAGGTTGGATGGATGTTCGCGCTCTCCGATAGAAAGATCGGTCTGGCCTTGCAGGCAATGCATCAAGCTCCCAGTCAGCGATGGACTCTAAACACCTTGGCGCAACACGCCGGTATGTCTCGAACCGGCTTCGCGGTCAAATTCAAAGAGTTGGTTGGGGTCGCACCACTGAGCTATCTCATGCAGTGGCGAATGTCTTTGGCCAAAGAGCGCATCCTCAACTCCGTCGACCCAATCGGGACTATCGCCGTCCAGGTCGGGTATGGGTCGGAGAGCGCCTTCAGCACAGCCTTCAAACGTCTCGTCGGCTGCGCGCCTCGCCGGTATGCGGCTTCTCTGACCCCGGACGCTGAGGAGGAAAGACACTGAAATCTAACTCCCGGGATGAGTGCCTATGGTCCGCAAACGATCCGGACAGCTGGCCTTCGATCTTCACCGCGGTGCAGGAACCGCTTGGACTCCAGCTCGAAGCGGTGCACGAGTCCGTGCCCAACCTCGTGATCGACCACATCGCGAAGCCAACGGAAAATTGAGGAACGTGCTGAAGGACTTTCCAGCGACCCACAAAACTCAAGCGAACTGCCAGATACGCGAAGCTGTCACGCATGCTGAAACCTACGAGAGTACAGCTACGCCACTGAGCTTCTCGCAGGCTTCCATATAGCGGTCCTGCAGGCCGGTATCGAGCGCTGCTGCGAACGGAGCCTTCGAGTGTAGATGGTAAAAATACTTTCCCGAGACCTGGCTTGCAGCGTCGTCGCTCACCGCTAGCCACACCTGGGTACGGTGTGCTTGGTCGAGGTCGTCATTGGCACCGGGACCGCCCATCTTCGTCTGCACCCAGCCGGGTGTCATCGCATTGCAAAGTACCCCAGGCAGGCGGCGTGCCATGGCAAACGCTAGCAGAACGTTATGCAGCTTCGAATCGGAATAGGCCTGCATCCCCTCCCATGGCCGCTGCTCCCAGTTCAGATCGCGGAGACTCGGATCGCCTTGCTCGTGTAGCCCGGAGCTGATGTAGACCAACCGGTGCGGTGTGTGAATCAGCGCAGTCAGAACATACGGCGCGAGGCTGTTGATGGAGAAGAGATGGGCGAACCCATCCTCCGTCTCCACGCGCCGCGGTTCCCGGTAGCCGACCGCTGCGTTGTGAATGATCGCATCAAACTTCCCAAGAGCGTTGACCTGCTCGGCGACCGAACGCATCTGCCGCAGGCTGGCGAGGTCACCTGTAACTACGGCTTCGGCTGCTGGAAGCTTGCGCTGTGTCTCCGCAGCGCGTTCGGCGTTACGTGCATGTAAGACGACGGAGTGTCCCTGCTCAACCAATAGTTGTGCAGCCATAAGACCAAGTCCGTCTGAAGATCCGGTAATGAAGATGCGGCTCATATCATTTGCTCCTTATAGGTGGTTAGTCGCTTCTCCTCTGCGGGGAAAAGCTCAAGTGCTCTGCGGCCGTTCGGCTACAAGCCCACCATCTGCAACCCTTTTTCGTCGTAGCGCTCTCCATAAACTTTCAGCGTTCCCGCCACAGTGTCAATCTGCGCCAGATCATCGGCTGATAGTTCGACGTTGACGGAGCCGATGTTCTCTGCCAGGCGTGTCAGCTTGCGAGTTCCGGGAATAGGAACGATCCAGGGCTTTTGTGCCAGCAACCAGGCGAGCGCGACCTGCGATGTAGTCGCACCTTTCTGCTTCGCTACGTCCCCTAGCAAGTCAACCAGCGCCAGGTTCGCATCGCGCGCGGCTTGCGTAAAACGCGGATTCGTACTCCGGAAATCAGAAGCATGGAAGGAAGTCTTCGCGTCGATGGCTCCGGTAAGAAACCCACGCCCCAGCGGGCTGTACGCGATGAAGCCGATACCAAGCTCTTCCAGCGTCGGAAGCACCTGCTCTTCCACGTCTCGCGTCCAGAGAGAGTACTCCGTCTGGACCGCGGTTACGGGCAGTATCTTGTGCGCACGCCGGATCGTCTCAGCGTTCGCCTCTGAAAGCCCGAAATGCTTTACCTTACCCTCCCAGATCAGGTCCTGAACGGCTCCAGCAACGTCTTCGATAGGAACGTGAGGATCAACCCGGTGCTGGAACAAGATGTCGATGGCGTTCACCTGCAAACGGCGCAACGACGCCTCGACAACCGCCCTGATATGCTTCGGCCGGCTATCGACTCCGACCGGTCGCGGGCCTCCGTTCGGGTCCAGCTTGTAGCCGAACTTCGTCGAGATCGCAACACGATCCCGGAACGGATAAAGGGCCTCCCCAAGAAGTTGTTCATTGAGGAACGGCCCATAGACCTCCGCGGTGTCGAAGAACGTAACACCGCGATCGACCGCCCCATGCAGCAGTTCGATCATCTCGTTTCTGTCGGGTGCCGGACCATAAGCCCAGCTCATGCCCATACAACCCAGCCCAATGGCCGATACGTTCAGGCCGTCGATCTTTCCAAGGATGCGGGTTTCCATGTTGCTCTCCTGTTCACTGGGCGATGTCGATCACGCCCAAACAGCTTTGTAGTTGGTGGCACAACCTGGTCTCTGCTCCTGGTTCAAATCGCAGAGACTCAGGTCACGCGAGGAGTCTTCAGCGTTGTTTGCTGGAGACCAACGAACGAAGAGCGGAGGCCAGGGTCGTCGTACCCTTCTTTGTGCCTTCCTGCCCTGATTCAAAGTCGATCCAGCCTTCATTGAACCCATCTATCATTCGTATGCGAAGAATCGGGTTCTTCATCCCTTGCGAGCGGAACAGCTCTTCCCAGCTTGAGCGAGGAACGATCTCATTTCGCACAGGGTTGCCAAGCGCGCCTGCCAGTGCGGCCGCCACATCTTCGGCGGAGTAGCGTTCAGGGCCCTCTAATTCAACAACGCGTACACCCTTCCACGTCTCGGTCATGAGGCCGGTTGCAGTCTGGGCGATGTCTTCCGTAGCCACCATCGGAATCCGGTGGTCGAGCGGCTGCAGAAAGCTGTGTACGACTCCCGTCTTCGCGGAATCGATATCCCACGCTGCGTTCTCCATGAACCATGCCGCTCTCAGGAAAGCCACCGGCACGGAGACGGTGCGAAGCATGGCCTCGGTGATACTGGAGTTATTCAACAGGTTCTGCTCAGTGGCTTGTGCTCCAACAGTAGACAGAAAGACCACTTTTTTCGGCTGGCCTTTTTCGATGGCCTCACGAATCGCGGCCGCATTTCGGTGCGTATCCGGAAAGCCGATTTCGGGATCGTAGTTGGGCGGCGTCATCAGAAACACGCCTTCCGCACCGCGAAAAGCTTCCGTCAGCGCCGCGGCGTCATCGATATTCGCGATAGCGATCTCGCAGCCCAGGGCTGCCCATTCCTCTCCCTTTGCAGGAGTGCGTACAACGGCCCGCACCTTGTGTCCCTTTGCAAGAAGGCCGCGGGCCACCTGGCCCCCTACTTTTCCCGTGATGCCGGTAACGGTAAACATGATTTCCTCCTAAGGTGAGCGAAAGCTCGTTACTGGATATCTGACGCCAACGGCTATTGCAGCGCTTCACGCATAAGTTGCATATTAGTAGTGCGTGGAAAGCGATAATCATGAACCCTGACGAGCAAACACTTAGCGACGCGAATGTCTTCGCTGCGGTCGTGCGAAGCGGAAGTTTCGCCGGCGCAGCAAGATCGATGAATCTCTCTCAGTCGGTGGCCAGTCGCTCCGTCGCGCGTCTGGAGAAGCGTCTCGGGGTGCGGGTCTTCGACCGAACGACGCGGTCCGTCGCATTAACCGACGAAGGCCGGACACTCTTCGAGCGGCTCGAACCGCTGTTGCATGGCTTTGAAGAGGCCTTCGCCTCGGTAGCCGAAGAACAGTCCAGGGTGCGTGGCAGATTGCGGGTGAAGATGCACCCTTTGCTGTCCCATGTGATTCCCGGCCAGCAGCTCAAGGCTTTTCTCGATACCTACCCCGAGCTGTCGGTAGAACTCATCACCAGCGACAAGCTGGGCGACCTCATCAACGAAGGCATCGACATCGCTCTCTCCGTAGGCGATCTACCCTCTTCCAGCCTGATCGCGAAGAGACTCGTGAACACGCGAGTCATCACCGTCGCCTCTCCCGGTTACCTCGCGAGCCACGGGAAGATCACCCATCCCCGCGATCTTCTCAGCGAAGAGCACACGCTTATCGTCTATCGAAATCCGGAGACCGGAAGACCGTTCCAATGGGAGCACCATAGCGGCCGCAAGGTTGTGAAGATTGCCACGCCGGGAAGATTGATCGTCAGCGACATCGTCACCTTGCATGGCATCTGCATGGCCGGCTGGGGCATTGCGCAAGTCCTGGAGATCGCTGTCCAACCAATGCTCTCATCAGGAGCTCTGGTAGAACTATTCCCCGAGTGGGGCGACGAGCGCTTCCCTATCCACGCCATCTATCCCTCGCGCAACTACATCCCGCCCAGAACACGCGTGTTTCTCGATTTCGTCTCCTCTGCTGTGAGTAACGACGCATAGGCTTGATGAGCCCCTCTAGTGTGGTGAGTCATTCGTTCGTTGAATAATATTGACGTGTTCACCACAGCCCGAAGCGCGTTCCCTGATGCTTTAGCATCGGGGAGACGGAGGGTAAGGGAGGCAATCGCCTTTAGGCTACGGAATTATAGGCTCAGAAAATATGGACGCCGATGATCCTCCTTGCTAGAAGCTGCCACCACGATCCTCCTGCTCTCGCAGGTAAATCAAGCGGCGGACCATCTCATTAGCCAACATTGTCGGGACTAAGCCGTAATAGCTTACGGAACGCCATATTTCGGGAAGGCGCGTACTTTGAAAGCGGTCAAGGTATCCCTTCAGGTGCTCCCAGCGAAAAGGACATGGCAATTCATGTTGAAGATGGTTTTCGCATCGGCAAGCATCATCCTGAGCGGGACCACTCGACGTGCTGGCCGTCATGGCTTAATCGGACCATCTTTTTCTGGCGCACCAAAATCCGGAGTACCATCCGAGTGCCACAGAAACCGTTGCGCACGGGTCTCTCTGCGCGCAGCATTCTCCGCGTCGGTCGTCTTCGCCGCATAGAGTAACCAGAAGCTGCCGTCCTTTGCTCTCGCGAATGTTCCACGTCCCGGCCCGTAGATGGAGTTCTCAGGAGACCACGCGAAGACCGGCTGCGGTGTCTTCTTCCAGTTCGCACGAAGCATGGGATCACGCCCCTGCAGCTCAAGAAGACCAAGGCAATAGCGCGGCGAGGCCGTGTCGCTCGCTGAAAACACGATGAAGGTCTTGCCCGCGTGATACAGCGCCGTTGGCCCCTCATCCACTGGATAATTCTTGCTGGAACCTGCGCCCTTCTCCCACGGTGCCTCCGGATCTGCAATCAGCGCGGCCTCGCCCTCGAATTGCATCGGCCCCTTCAGCCGGCGAATCCATATCTGGTTGGCTCCGCTGTCTACGGTCACATACATCAGGTAGCGCAATTTGCCGACAACCAGCAGCGAAGGATCGATGGACTGCCGCCCTGTCTCCAACGCTCCCTTGAAGGTATAAGTTCCCACCACGTCATCCGTGTCGGATCGCAGCACATAAATCTTATGTTTCTCGCCTGGCATCTGTGCGGTGAAGTAGATCCACCAGTGTCCATCCATCTTCCACACCGTGGGAGACCAGGTCTGAGTCATGCCGTCCTTCGGGGTAAAGACGACGTGTGAGTTCGTGGCAGCGGTGGCTGGGGTTGGCCCACTCCATAAAATGATGTCCCGCCCGGTCGTCGTCAGCACATACTGTCCATCGCGCGTGACGGGGTCGAACGTGATAAACGGATCGGCGTGCGGAAGAATTGGATTGGATGTCTGGGCATAAGCACCACCCACGAGGGCGATGACTCCCAAAACGAACGATACGATGCTCCGTGCATGAGTCATAAATTTCCTTAGGGCCGCCGCGCTCATCTCACTCGGCAGCTTTTCTCGCCAATACTCCCGCAGCCGAAAGATTCGGAATGAACTCCTCCGGGAAGCTATGCCGTTGTTGTAGCCAGGCGGGATCGTTCCACGAGAGAAGTGTCTTCCCCTCCCCACTCTCGGAGACAAGAATTTTGAGCGGCAGGTCCAGCGCCGCGCTCGGCGCTGCGAGCATCACTGGCGTCCCACCCTTCGGGTTTCCAAAGATCAGCAACTTCGTCGCGGGCATCTCCAAGCCAGCCGTCTTAGCCTCGCCGGAGTGATCGACGACGCAGAAAAGCTTGATCCCCTTCTCCTGAAGCAGTGTCTCCAACCGTGCAACAACCTCGTCGACGGAGTAGCTGCTGGTACAAGTTTGAATACCTTCCGGCATACACACAGCCTTTCTCGTGGCTTGACTTCCGCTCTTTATCTTCAAGACTTTACGGGTTGGGCCAAAGCAACCGCGTGCAATCATCGTGCCATATCGGCGACAATATCCCTATGGATCTTCTTGTTTATTCTGCCGATTGGTGCCGCGACTGTCGCGAGGCCAAGCGCTTTCTCGCCACGCACTCGATTCCCTACACCGAGATCAATATCGAAACGACCCCCGGCGCCGCCGACAAGGTCATCGCCCAGACCGGCAAACGCGGCATCCCGCAGTTCGTCCTCGACGGCAAATGGATCCAGCCCTACAAGCCCGGCAAGGGATTCCTCCACGACGAGATGTCCGAACTCTTCGGCGTAAACGCTGGTTGTAAGTGACGAGTGACGAGTGGTACGGATTTACCCAAACACCTGGAAGCGGCACAATGCCAGCCCCAAAGGGGCGGTATATCCCAGCCTGGGGCGCAAGCCCCAGGTAAGGATCTAAGCAATCGATAAAGGGCTGAAAGCCCGATATATCTCGTCTGCGCTGGCGAGATATATCGGACTTTCAGCCCTTACGACTTGTCACTTATCACTTGTCACTACTTCTTCACCACGCCCCCCAAAAGGCCACCTGAGCCGCAGCACACGTTCTCGCATGTTCTCTCTCTGAGACTGCTCGCTACGTCCCTTCAACAGGTCATCGATCATGATGACGCCGACCAACTTGCCATCTGCGTTCACCACTGGAAACGACGTCAGCTTGGTCTCGGCCATCATCACCGCGCACTCGCGCAGCGTATCGCGCGGCGATACGGTGATCGGCGTCGTGGATCCGCTCAGCACCAGTGGCTGTGACAGATCCGCTTGCTTGGCGGCGGCCATCATCTGCGAACGTGTCAGCAGGCCAGTCAACTTGCCATCTGCATCGACCAGCGGAAACACCCGCTGCCAGTGCGACCAGGCTTCCGCACCTCGCTCATCCATCTTGCGCAACCAGTCCGCCGCGTCCTTACGTGTGGCGCTGTCATTGAGGGCAAAGACGCTGGTATGCATCGCCTGACTGGCCAGCATCGTCTCCAGCGGGTCGACACCAAACTCCCGACTCAGATGCAGCCCACGCCGGCTCAGGCTCTCCGTCAGCATTGACCGTGGCTGCACCAGCGCGCTCACCGCATAGGCCGATACACAGGCAAGCAGCACCGGCAGCATCAACCCGCCGTTGTGGGTCAGCTCCAACGCCAGCATCGCCGAGGTCAGCGGACACCCAATCGCTGCCGTCAGCACAGAGGTCATCCCCACCAGCACCCAGGCGCCCGGCGACATCACAGGCATCAGATGCCCCACCGCCGCGCCCAGCGCTCCGCCGATCATCAGCAGCGGAGCCAGAATGCCTCCAGCTGTATTCGACCCCAGGGAGAACACCCAGATCAAGCTTTTGACGATCAGTACCCCGGCCAGCAGCTTCCACGCCGTATCTCCCGAGATCATCTGCTGAATCACGCTGTAGCCCACACCCAGCGCCTGCGGAAAGACCAACCCGCCCAGCCCGATACCCAGACCACCGATCGCCGGCCACCACATCCAGTGAATGGGCAGCTTCTCGAACATGTGTTCCGTGAAATGAACCGCCTTGCTCAGCCCCGCAGCGACAAACGCCGCAATGATTCCCAGAACCAGCGCTCCCAGCATGGCCGAGTGATACACCGGCGCGCCCGTTGGCACCATGTGCAGAAGCGATTGCGGCCCCAGTAGCAGCCGCCGGACGGCACCTGCTGTGACGCAGGCAATCGCCACCGGAACCAGCGACCTCGGTCGCCACTCGAAGAGCAGGATCTCCACCGCCAGAAGTGTCGCCGACATAGGGCAGTTGAAGGTTGCGGCCATACCCGCCGACGCTCCTGCCACCATCAGCACCGTGCGCTCGGAGTCGGTCATCGGCAACAGCTGCCCCAGCACCGAGCCGATCGCGCCTCCCGTGATGATGACCGGGCCCTCAGCTCCGAACGGGCCACCTGAGCCGATCGAGATCGCCGTCGCCACCGGCTTCAGGATCGCCACACGCGGCTGCACCTTGCCTCCGCCAAAGACGATCGTCTCGACCGCCTCCGGCATGCCGTGCCCACGCACCTTCGGCGACAGATAGCGCGCCATCAACCCGACGATCAACCCACCCAGCACGGGCATCATCGGCGACCACCAATGCACACCGCTCTGCCATGGATCGTGTTCGACAAAGCTCCAGCGATGGAAGTAGAACAAGTTCGTACAGAGCGCGATCATCTCCAAAAGAGCCCAGGCAGCAACAGCACTCACAGCGCCCAGGCCACCGGCCAGCGCACTCACATACAGAATTCGGCTGTCTGCCGAGTAGTCCCGCAACACGCTACCGCGCCATTTACTGCCAAGCTGCTGCATTATCGATCCCCGTCTTTTTCGCCCTCAACATGGGTGCGATTCCCCTCCTGAGGCGCTGATTGCAGGATGCGGAGTGTCCGCGTAATCCCCTCGCCGTGCGTTCCAAGATATTCCAGGTGCTCTGCCACCAGCCGCTGCAGAATCTCCCTCCCCGAGGGAGTAAGTTCGACTAAGGACCGCCGCAAGTCCTGCTCATCGTTCCTGCGCCGCACCATCCCAGCCCGCTCCGCGCGATCCACGAGCTCCACAGCGCTGTTGTGCCGCAGAATCATTCTCTCCGCCAGGTAGCTGATCGTCGCCGACCGGCCTTCAGGCGTCGCCGCGATAACCTGCATGAGCTGATACTGCTGCGCCGCGATCCCACAGGTCTCCGACGCCGCTTCACTAAAGCTGAGAAATGCCCGTAGCTGATATCTAAACTCAGCCAATTCAACCAGATGCGGAATGCTGTTCGATTCTGTGTTTTCTACTCTCATAAGCGTATGACTCAATTATATCGTCTCACGATATTTATAGCCACCCCTCTTCCAGCAGTACCACTTCCACCCCGAAATGCCACAGATCCTGATGCCCGGGCTTCTCCAACTCGTTACACTAGCCTTGAGCCAAAGAAACCTCCAGGAGTCCTATTGATCGCCCGATACGCCCGTCCACAGATGGCCAGCATTTGGTCCGAAGAAAACAAGTACCGCAACTGGCTGCGTGTCGAATTAGCCGCAACCGACGCCCTTGTCCGCGCTGGCATGGTGCCCGCGGAAGCCGCTACGGCACTCCATGAGCGCTCCAGCTTTACCGTCGAGCGCATCCACGCCATCGAAGCCGAAACCCGTCACGATGTACTCGCCTTCACCCAGGCGGTCGCGGAGTCGGTCGGCCCCGAAGCCCGTTGGCTGCACTACGGACTCACCTCCACCGACGTCGTCGACACAGCCCAGGCACTGGCCCTCACCCAAGCCTCCGAGATCATCCGTTCCGGCATTCTGCGGTTGCGCGAGGTCCTGCGGAAACGAGCCATCGAGTTCCAGCACACGCCCACCATCGGCCGCACGCACGGCGTCCACGCCGAGCCTACGACCTTCGGCATGAAGCTCCTGCTCTGGTACTCGGAGATGGGCCGCAACCTAAGCCGCTTCGACGCGGCTGCCGAAGACCTCCGCGTGGGTAAGATCTCCGGCGCGGTGGGAGCCTTCGGCAAACTCAAGCCCGAGCACGAAGAGGACATCGTCCGCTCGCTCGGACTCAAGCATGCCCTGATCTCCACGCAGGTCCTGCAGCGCGATCGCCACGCCGCCTACATCACAACCCTTGCTGTGCTCTGCTCCACGCTCGATAAGATCGCCACGGAGATTCGCCACCTGCAGCGTACCGAGGTACGCGAGGCGGAGGAGTTCTTCTCCGCAGGTCAAAAAGGCTCCAGCGCCATGCCGCACAAGCGCAACCCCATCACCTGCGAGAACATCAGCGGACTCGCACGCGTAGTTCGCGGCAACGCTCAGGTAGCCCTGGAAAACGTAGCCCTCTGGCACGAACGCGACATCTCGCACTCGTCAGCCGAACGCGTCATCCTGCCCGACACAACAATCCTCGCCGATTACCTGCTCGACAAGGCGGCGACGCTGATTGAGAAGCTGCTCGTCTACCCGGCGCGCATGCTGAGGAACCTGGAATCCACCGGAGGCCTGATCTTCAGCGGCCAGTTGCTCATCGATCTCGCCGCCGCCGGCATGACTCGCGAAGACGCCTATCGTCTCGTGCAATCGCATGCCATGAACGCCTGGCAGAATGAGCTGAACTACCGCGAGCTCATCGAAAACGATCCAGAGATCAAAGCTCGCCTCTCGCCGGAAAAAGTGGCAGCGGCCTTCGATGTCAATCGCCAACTCAGCAACATCGACACGGTGTTTGCCCGTGTCTTAGCTGAAGACTAAATTGCTGCTCTTGTTCGTGGTCATCCCGAAAACACAACTCGGGATGACCACGAACAAGCGGACAACGTAGCTGTCTATTCCAGCCATGTACTTGCCTGACTTCGCGCTGCCTTTCCCTTGGAGGCGGTTTACGACGTACTATTCTGCGCATGAAGATTTTCCTGCGCGCCCACGTCTGTAGCTTCGTTGCCTGTAGCCTCGCCGCTCTTTCGTCTGTGGCACTCGCACAGCAGGTCGTTCTTCCTCTCTGGCCCCACGCTACACCCGAACCCGCTCAAACCACCGAACCAGAACGCGACGTAACAACGGACAAAGACTCCTTCATCAGCGGACATCGCACAGCGCGCCTGACGAATGTCACGAAGCCTACGCTCAGCGTGTATCCGCCTACGGGAGGCAAGAACACCGGCGCAGCCGCGCTCGTCTTCCCCGGTGGAGGCTACGTTCGACTCGCCTGGGACGGCGAAGGCACCGACACCTGCGAGTGGCTCAACTCAGTCGGCATGACCTGCCTGCTGGTGAAGTATCGCGTTCCCGAGAAAGGCCGCTATCCAGATAATCCCGCCGATCTCGAAGACGCCCAGCAGGCCATGCGTCTTGCCCGCGCACACGCGTCCGAGTGGCACATCGATCCCGCGCACATCGGTGTAGTCGGGTTTTCGGCCGGAGCCAATCTGGCCGTCCTGCTCAGCACGCACCCCGACGATCAGCACGTTGAAAGCACGCCCGCCTCTGCAGACATAGACACCAAGGTCGATGCACGTGCTAACTTCGCCATCGTCGCCTATCCCGCCTATCTGACCATCGAACCCGAACAGACCACACTTGACCCGGCCTACACACCCAATAGGTTCACTCCACCTACGTTCCTGATCCAGGCCGAGAATGACCACACCCACATCAAGAACTCTCTGGTCTACTATCGGGCGCTAATGGATGCCAATGTCCCCGCCGATATGCATCTCTTCAGCGCCGGTGGCCACGGCTTCGGGATACATCCCGTTGGAATGCCCGAGGAACACTGGACGATATTGGCCACCATCTGGCTGCGGTCTATTGGAGTTCTTCCCCCACTGGCTCCGCCGCACCATGGCCCCAGTGGCCCTTCAACGGGCGTACCCACTTCCACACCTTGCCCGAACCCACCACCCCCCGCCTCACAACCTCCGCAACCCGGCAGACCCGACAACAAGACCACGAGCACACAGCCTGATCCGAACTGCTGGTAGATCGTGGACAGAGCATTTGTCGTGAGATAAGGCTTGGGACTAAAGGTCGAATTCTTTCGTGAGAAACGAAAGACCTTCTATGCCTCGACGCCTTCCAGCACGATCTCGTCCGGCAGTTCCGTACCGAAGACGCCTTCCCATTGCGCGACGACAACGCTGGCCAGACAGTTGCCGACGACGTTCACCATCGTGCGTGCCATGTCCATCAGTGCGTCGATGCCAAGGATGACAAAGATCGGCTCGACGGGCAGATGGAAGGTCGATGCGGTCGCGAGCAACACCACCAGCGTCGCGCGTGGAACGCCCGCGACGCCTTTGCTTGTGAGCACGAGTGTCGCCATCATCAGCAGTTGCTGGCCGAGCGACATGTGAATACCCGCCGCCTGCGCGACGAAGATACTGGCGACGGCAAGGTATAGCGTCGAGCCATCGAGGTTGAAGCTGTAGCCCGCCGGAATGACAAACGCCACAATGCGACGCGGCACTCCAAGCGCCTCCATCTGCTCCATCGCACGCGGCAGTGCGGCCTCACTGGTTGCGGTGGCAAAAGCAATCGTGGCCGGCTCCGCGACCGCTGCGATGAATCTCGCAATCGGCACCTTGAAGAGCATCGCCGCTGGAAGGAGCACGGCAACAGCGAACAGCACCAGCGCTCCATAGAGTGTTAGCAGCAGCTTCCCGAGGTTCACCAGCACGCCTAACCCCATGTGGCCGACGGTATACGCCATCGCCGCCCCCACGCCGATTGGCGCGAAGTACATCACTACGTTCGTAAACCGGAACATGACCTCGCTGAGGCTCTCGCACAGCCGCAGCACAGGTCCGCGTTTGGCCTCGCTCAGAGTCGCCAACGCAATCCCGAAGAACACAGCGAACACCGCAACCTGCAGAATCTGTCCCTCAGCAACGCTCTTGGCGAGGTTCTCAGGAAAGATATGCAGCAGAAAGTCATCCCAGTGAGTAGGAGGAGGTGCAGCCACCGCTTGCACTACATTCACTGCCGCCGGAAGCGCCAGGCCTACACCGGCTTTCGTAATATTGATCGCCAATAGCCCGATCCCGAGAGCCAGAGTCGTGACCACCTCGAAGTACACCAGCGTCTTGATGCCCATGCGCCCGACACCCTTAAGGTCGCCGTGCCCTGCAATGCCGACGACCAGAGTCGCGAGGATGAGCGGGGCAACGATGGTCTTGATGAGCCGCAAAAAGATGTCGGAGAACACCCGCAGTCCAACCGCGAAGTGAGGGGCGTCGAAGCCGAGCTCAGCGCCGGCAATCATCGCTACAAAGATCCAGGGCGTCAGGCTCCGCCGCCGCACTGCAAAGGCTGCCAGCAGCGCCACACCGATCCAACGTGCTATGAGAGCGTAGGGCACATGCAAAAGCTGCAATACAGCTCCAAGTGCCAGAGTTGCCAATCCAGGCCCGAGCAGGACCAGATCTTTTCTTGAAAATCCATTAGCCATTCCGCGAAGGATATCAGCGGCCGCCAGGGATAGGCACGTGTTAGATTGTTTGGTCAGCTGTAAATTAATCGCAACATTCCGCGTCTAACACCAACCACTGGACGTATATTACGTCTGTTGCTGGTTGTGAACGGTCTTCCAACAATGGAAAGAAGTCTGCTCAACCGTGCAGCGCACTTCTTTTCAGAAACATGACGCAAGCCCGCGCGGAGGGCTCTCATGAACATCGCTAGTCGCCTTTACCTGTCAATCCTTCTTCTCTCCAGCACACTCACCCTTTCCGGCAACTTCATACGAGCTGCTGCGCAGGATTCGCCGACTCCTCCAATTGCTTACCCGCAGATTGTGCGGCTGAGCCTTGTCCAGGGCGACGTGCGCATCTCACGCGGCAAGCAGGCGGAACGGACTACAGGAGCAACCTGGGAGAGAGCTTCAGCCAATATCCCTCTGGAGGAAGGCTTCAGTCTCGTTACAGGCCAAGGTCGCGCCGAGATCGAGCTCGAAGACGCTTCCACCCTGTATCTCGCCGAAAACTCCGCACTTGTCTTTAACATTCTCAGCAGCACGGATGGCGTTCCTCATACCGCGATCACCCTTCTTACCGGCACGATCAACTTGAACGTCAAAACCATCGCTGCCGGCGAATGGTTTTTACTCTCTACGCCTACGAATGCCGTCTCACTCCGATATCCCGAAAAAGCCTATCTGCGGGTTAATAGCTATCTCGACGCCACCGCTCTTACACCGCAAGACTCTTCGGCAAGTCTTCATCTGACAAGTGGCGGGACGGTGCAAGCCACGAAAGGGCAAACCTTCACCTCCCACAACGGCCTGCCTTTTGTCCTGGATACATCCGCGTCCTCCAACTTTGCTGAGTGGGATAAATGGGTAGTTGATCGCGTCAATGCACGGTCTGATTCCCTCTCCGCTGTCATGAAGGATGCGGGGCTCTCTTCCCCCCTTCCTGGACTGGCAGACATGAACGCCCAGGGAACTTTCTTCGCCTGTGCGCCCTACGGCACATGCTGGGAGCCGTCCCACGGTTGGACCCATCAGGCGAAGGCGAGCGGACAGCCTGAATATCAGCAGTCTGCATCTGCGCCTTCGGCACCGCAACAGCCGATGCCTCAAGGTTCACCGCAATTTCAGCAGGTAGGCTACGCAGCCAGTTCCTCACCATACTGGGAGGACGAAGACCCCTTTCCCTGTTCCCCTGACAGACTTCGCTACCTGCTTCAAGACGATCCCGCAACAGGCCTCACTGACGTGATCGGGAGTGAGCTTGTAGACGATGACTATCCCTACGATTGGGTCGTCTGTAACTCCGGCAGTTGGCTTTACCGGCAGCATCGCTATGTATGGGTCGTTGGCAAGAGACACCATCACCCTCCACTGCATTGGGTCAAATCCGGACGCACCACCGGCTATGTTCCCCGCCATCCACACGACGTCGAAGGTAAGCCCCCTCTGAATCTGAAGCACGGAATCTTCGTACCGAATAACAAGAGCAAGTCTGTCGAACAGGTCGCCTTCGATCCCAAGTCGTCGATCAAACTTCTGCAAGAGCCGCCAAAGGATTTTCGTAGCCCGTACTTCCCTCCGCTCGCCCGAACGGAGGCTCCGCACCTCGAAGCACATCTGGTCAAAGACACCTTCACCGGCAATAAAGAGTCGCATGGGATGAATCCCGGAGCCATCATCACCTTCGACCACAAGTCCCAGAGCTTCATGCTGGCCAGACAGGTTACACAGGGAGGCCGAAGCACCACCATTAGCGAACCCTTTGGCGGTCGTACGAACGGAGCTCGATCGGACGGCGATTCGGGACGAGGAGGCAGCAGCTTCGGAGGCAACCGAGGGTCTGGTGCCACAGGCTCCTCTGCGCGATCAGGTGGCAGTAGTGGTGGTTCCTCCAGAGGCTCGTCCTCTGGGTCATCCGGTGGTAGTGGCGGAGGCGGTGGGGGTTCTCACGGGAGTTCGGGCGGAGGTGGCGGCGGAGGTGGTGGTGCATCATCCGGTGGCGGAGGCGCCTCATCGGGTGGTGGAGGCGGTGGAGGCGGACATAAATAGATCCAGTCCACAAGTGTTGTGACTCCGCAAAGTACAATTTCTCCATGAATCGCGTCACGATCTCGCGTCTTGTTCTAGCTGCAACGCTCCTTGTGTCCGCAGACTTGTTCGCTCAGAGCACTCCCACGGCAACCGCGCCTGCACCCGGCGACCCTCTCAGTTCTACGTTCAAACTCAATCCGGTGACGATGCCAACACTTTCACCGGAGGTGATCGAGTTGATCAAACTGGAAGGCCAGTTCTCCGACTCAGTGGCCAAAGGAGGCGGCAAGGCCTTCGCCTCGTGGTTTGCCGACGACGCCGTTACCCTGAACAACGGCAAGCCCGCCGTACTCGGACGGACAGCCATTGCAGCCGCAGCCAACTGGGACCCCAAGACCTACCAGCTCTCCTGGTACGCCGAAGGTGCTCAGATGGGGCCCTCTGGCGACACAGGTTTCACCTGGGGTCACTATGACGCGCATGCGCACGATGCCAAGGGCCAACCGATAACGCTCTCAGGCCGTTACATCACCTTTTGGAAGAAGGTCTCAGGCGCATGGAAGGTAGCGCTCGATGCCAGCGCCGAAGACGCTCCCGCAGTCGGCGATTGTTGCAAACTGCCAACCCCTTAAACAACGAGAGCAAAGAGGCGGATATCCGCATCTTTGCTCTCTATAACCACATGAAGTGGAACGCTGTTTTGAGGGATAACTGACTACTCGTCGTTCTCCCTTAGCTTTGCCAGCACGCCAAAGTCCTCCAGAGTAGTCGTATCGCCCTTCACCTCACCGGTCGTTGCGAGCTCGCGCAGCAGCCGTCGCATGATCTTGCCCGAGCGCGTCTTGGGCAGCATCTGCGTAAAGCGCATGTCGTCGGGACGGGCTAGGCCGCCGATCTCCTTCGCGACCCACTGCCGCAGCTCCTGCCGGAGTTCCTCGGTTGGCTCATGTCCCTCTTCGAGCGTCACGAACGCGGCAATCGCCTGCCCCTTCATCTCACATGGACGCCCCACCACGGCGGCCTCCGCCACCTTCGGGTGCGCCACCAGCGCGGACTCGATCTCCATCGTGCCTAGCCGGTGGCCGCTGACGTTAATCACATCGTCTACGCGGCCCATCAGCCAGTAGTAGCCATCGGCATCGCGACGGGCGCCATCGCCCGTAAAGTAAATTCCGGGAATCTCTGAGAAATACGCCTTCTCATACCGTTCGGGATCGCCCCAGATCGTCCGTGCAATCGACGGCCACGGCTTCTTGATGACCAGCAGTCCGCCCTGTCCTGCGGGAACCGGATCGCCTTCCTTCGTCACAACCTCTGGCACCACGCCGAAGAACGGTCTCGTCGCCGAACCGGGTTTCGTCGCGACAGCGCCAGGAATCGGCGCAATCAGGATCGCTCCCGTCTCGGTCTGCCACCAGGTATCGACAATCGGGCAACGCTCCTTGCCAATCTCGCGGTGATACCACATCCACGCCTCGGGATTGATCGGCTCACCGACTGTTCCGAGCAGCCGCAGGCTCGCCAGCGAATACTTATGCACCCACTCGTTGCCCCACTTGATAAACGCGCGGATCGCCGTCGGCGCCGTGTAGAAGACCGTCACCTTATGGTCGTCGACGATCTTCCAGAAACGATCGTTCTCCGGCCAGTTCGGAGCGCCCTCATACATCATCACGGTGACACCGTTCTGCAACGGCCCATAGACCACATAGCTATGCCCGGTTACCCAACCGATGTCAGCGGTGCACCAATACACATCATGATCCTGCAGATCGAAGATGTACTTACTCGTCAGATACGTCTGTACGGAGTAGCCGCCCGTCGTATGAACAAGACCCTTGGGTTTGCCAGTTGTCCCGCTGGTGTACAGGATGTACAGGGGATCTTCGGCGTCCATCGGTTCCGCAGCACATTCGGCAGCCGCGGAGGCCATCGCCTCGTGCCACCAGAGATCGCGGCCCTCTTTCATCGCAACCGTCACGGACGGAGCACGCTGATACACGACAACCTGCCGCACTCCCGGGCACTTCTCCAGGGCTTCGTCGACAATCTTCTTCAGCTTCACCTCAGCGCCGCGACGGTAGCTGAGGTCCTGCGTCACCACCACCTGACAATCGGAGTCATTCACGCGATCCGAGATAGCCTGCGCTGCAAATCCGCCGAAGATCACCGAATGTACCGCTCCGATGCGCGCACAGGCCAGCAACGCAATCGCCAGCTCCGGGCTCATGCCCATGTACACCGCGACGCGGTCGCCCTTCTTCACGCCGATCGACTTGAGCACATTGGCAAACTTCTGCACCTCTACGTGCAATTCGGCATAGGTCAGCTTGCGGACTTCGCCCGGCTCGCCTTCCCACAGGAGAGCCACCTTGTCCTTGCGTGCACCCTTCGCGTGGCGGTCGACGCAGTTATGCGAGAGGTTCAGTTTGCCGCCGGTAAACCACTTCGCATGCGGCCCGGCGCCTTCAAGCACCTTCGTCCACGGCGTGAACCACTCTAGTTCAGCAGCCGCCTCGGCCCAGAAACCTTCCGGATCTTCGACGCTGCGCTTGTACATTCGCTCATACTCGGCTTCGCTGCCGATACGCGCCTTGGCGGCAAACTCCGCAGGTGGCGGAAAAACACGATCCTCCCGCATGAGCGATTCAAAGTTTTCGTTGGGTTTGCTTTCCACAGACGTGCTTTCAACAGACATAGACTGCTCTCGGCTCCGGGGCCGACATTCTCGTCTAGCGAGAACAGGCCCAAGGCAAAAGTACGTCATCGCCTCATCTGAGGCAACACGCACGGTCATAAATGGCGTGACATCATCAAAACTGTGAACTTTCTGGTTAGCTCGACTATTGGATTCTTCCTCGGGTTCGTCTTCGGCGTGGGCTGCGCTCTTGCTGTGATGTACTCCATCTTTCTCGGAGGCTACCGTGCCGCAGTCCGGGATGCCGAACTTCCCACACCAACGCCTCGTCTGCTCAAAGAGCGCGCCAGGCTGCACACCGCAAAACCACCCCTGGGCTAAGGAATGTGCTTACTGGCGGCCCGCCAGCTCGGCCCGCATAGCCGTAACCTGTGCCGTAAGCTGCTCGATAGCCTGCATAAGCTCCCTGCTATGTACTGTTTCCGTAGTCGGAGTCTTACCCTTCACGAAAAATGTGCCATTCGGCTCCAGCACGCATTGGTCAACGTCGGCAGGGTCGTTGAATCCGTTCTTATTGAGCACAGAGACCAACTCCTCATACGTCAGGGTCTCTTTTTTCAGCGCTTCCTCCGAGACGACACCGTTCGCGATCAACATCGTCTGCGAGCCCTCCAGCGTCTGGTTCAACCTGGGCGATCGATACAAAAACCACGTCAGCAGCCAGTTGATGGCCAGCAGCGAAAAGGCCCCGATGATGCCTCCACTCACCGAGTTATCATCACCGATAATCGCATTCTGCACCGTATTCGAGAGACTGAGCAGCACCACCAGATCAAAGGGGTTCAACTGCGCCAGTTCACGCTTGCCAAAGAGCCGAAGAAATACGATGAGACAGAGATAAACGATGATGGGGCGAAGAATCTTCTCCATCACCGGCAACGGCAGATGGAACATGCTGTGCATAATGCTGTCCATGATTTGTGACTCCCTGACCCTTAGGTTTTATGCGCCTGCCGCTGGAATGGCTTCATCTTTGCTACGTCTTGTAAAGATCGTGCCGTGCTATTTTTCGGAAAGAAAATCTCGTAAACACCTTTCGCTCCTATATATATCTGCCGTGAACCACGCTATCGGGGAAAGCTCCGGGGTAACCGCACCCGTTCTCCTTCCACGACCGTCAAATACCACGTACTAGAGGCTGACAGCCCGCGTAGAAAGTTGTTCTTACGACATAGAAACAACACTTGCCGTCGTAACGGTATCAAAACCATAAGAGTTGTACACAAGGCACCACTGGCGCACGTAGGGAAAGACTGCTGATTCTGGTATCTTTCTCATAACTTCATCCGTTCATTCATTGAATCGGTTCGTATCCCAAAGGCATCAGGAATCTACCAAAACATGGCTCAGCCGCTCCGCAGCAACGACCCGAAACCGAAGGACATCAGCTTCAGCCACTTCGGCGTTCTCGACGATGGCAAGCGCAGCAAAAGTGCGGCTATTACCTCGATCACGATCAACGTCGTGGCCGCGGGCATCATCATAGCCCTCGGCTTCGTGGTGAAGAATAACCCCACGGTCGCCAAAGAGGTTGCGGTGCTTACGCTTCCACCAAAGCCGCCTGAGGTCCAACCGGTACCCAAGCCCCCTCCGCC
>NZ_LMUH01000022.1:458938-576427 GCF_009766105.1 Granulicella sp. S156
GAAACCGCCCGACGTGAAGCCGATTCCGGTCCCGATACCGAAGCCCGTCGTGAGCGAACCGGCACCGCCAAAGATCATTAAGCCGCCAGCCGCAGTCAAGGTGAATCTCGCTACCGCCTCTGCGGCCCACGTGCCCAATAACGATGCACATCCCACGGCTGTGCGCCTGGGACAGGCCGACAACCCGCTGAAGCCACTGACCGGACCTGCCGTATCTCGCGTCAACCTGGGGGGGCAGGGCATTCCCGGGATGAACGCCTCCAACACCGGCAGCGGTCCACATGCGACCTCAGTCAGCCTCGGCTCCGGCTGCCCGAACTGCACCAGCATCAATGGCCACGACAATGGGTCGCATGAGGTCAAGGGCGTAAAGCTAGGTACCCCAGGCAGCAACGGGCCCCTGAACTCGACGAACTATGCAAACGCGCCGAGGCAGGTTCAGCTGCAAACTGCTGCAGCCCCTCCGGCTGCAAATACCCCTCAGATCCGCTCCTCCGCTGCCGCCACACCACCGCGGGTTACCTACAAGCCCACTCCGGTCTACACTGCTGAAGCCAAGTCTCTGCATCTGGAGGGAAATGTCTCTGTGCGGATCCGTGTCATGGCGTCCGGGGCCGTTGAGGTTCTGGGTGTGACCAGCGGTCTCGGCCACGGCCTTGATGAATCCGCCAGACAAGCCGTTATGGGTACTCGATTTCAACCTGCAAAAGACGCCTCAGGAAACCCGGTCGACTGGGAAGGCGTCGTAAAAGTCAACTTCCAAATGAGCTAATCTACAGATAGACAAGCTCTTATCAGAAAACTCGACGCACAAGACTTTATTGAAGTCCTGCACACTGTGCCGAAACGTTTGAACGGGACGCCCGATTGCGGCATCCGATGAACCAAAAGGAGTCTTTAGACATATTATGAATCTCCGGACAAAACTCACTGCCGCCGTGACCCTTTCACTTCTGGCTGCCTCGGCCCTGCCAGCTGCCGCTGGCCCCTTCGGGAAGAAAAAGACCGACCAAACGGTCTCTCGCAAACCGAGCCCAGCCCAGAACGCCTTGATCGACAAGGCGATCACCCGTGAAGCGGCAGTGATCAAAGCCCTCAAGGAGCGCCAACCCCTCGTCGAGACCTACATTCAGAACATGCGTCCCGACGCGGCCATGATCCAGGTCCCTGAGGCAGATGCGCACTACCTGACTCGCATCAACTTCGGCAAAGAGATCACGCAGACCAGCTACGCCGAAGGCAAGCACGATTCAAGCGACGGTAAAACTGGGAAACTCGACGGCATCAAACACGCTTTTAGCGGCCTGTCCGGCCTGACCAAGACCCTGCATCTCAGCTATGACGAGGGCGGTTTCGTCCGCATGGTCGTCATCGATTCCAACGGACCGAATGGCGATGGCTTCGATCGCCAGCACTATAACTTCTACTTCGTCCGCAATGATTTTCTCGGAACGGTTCCGACTGTCGTCTTCGATGTTGAGCCCGTCAAGAAAAGTGCTGGCCGCTTCTTCGGCCGCGTCTGGGTCGAGCGCAACGGCGGCAACATCGTCCGCTACAACGGCGACCTGGCCGGTGAGGATAAGGACCGCGCCGAGTACTATCACTTCGACTCGTGGCGCACCAACGTGGGAGAGGATCTCTGGTTGCCTACCGCCTCCTACATCGAAGAGACCGACCCCAAGAGCCCCGCGCACGTGCTGAAGTTCAAGGCCGTCAACCACATCTGGGGTTACTCCCTGAAGGTTCCGAATAAAGACGCTGACCAGACCAGCCTGGAAGTAGAAGGCGCGATCGACACCAGTCAGCAGGCACCGGACGTCAGCCCGCTGCAGGCGCAGCGTGAGTGGGTCCAGCAGGCCGAGGATAACGTCATCGACCGTCTCTACACCGCCGGCCTGATCGATGCCCCCAGCGACTTCGACAAGACTCTCTCGGATCTCGCGAACAACATCCTCGCTTACAACCAGATTCCAACATCGCGCCCCCTCAAGGTCCGCATCCTGCTGACGACACCCCTGGAGTCGCTGGCCATCGGCAACACGATCTTGATCTCCAAGAGCCTGATCGACACGACGGCTATCCCTTCGGCCGACGGCGCGCAGCAGGCAGGCAACCTGAACGCCTTGCTGGCCTTCCAGGTAGCGCACATCATTCTCGGCCACCGCATCGACACCAAGTATGCCTTCAGCGACCGTCTGCTCTTCCCCAGCCAGGCCGCCTTCCAGAAGTTGCCGATGCACCATACCAATGCCGACAATCTGGAAGCTGCCAAGAAGGCTATGGAGCTGTTGAGCGTCAAGGACCTCGCCGACGGCCAGCAGTACTTCGCTCTCTACCTCCAGCAGCTTCAGGCTCGGCAGAGAGGGCTGCAGCAACTCACTCAACCCCAGATCGGCGACAGCCTGTTGAAGCCCGACGGCTCCTTCTGGATGCAGGCCATCATCTCCAAGGGCCCCAAGCTCGACAACAACGACCTGAAGCAACAGGGAGCAACGCCTCTGGGCCAGTACCTCCGCTACGATCCCTGGACCGACCAGGTCATCCAGCTGCACACCACCTACGAGCCTTTGTTGAGTTCGCGCGACAAGATCCCGTTTGAGATCACACCGGTTTACCTGCGGCTTGCCTACTGGCAGCCCTCCGCAGCTCCAGCAGCCGCTCCTGCACCCGGAGCCACCGTAGTACCGGTCCCGGCTGATCCAAATGCGGCTCCGACAGCAGCACCTGCCGATACAACGAACCCGCCAGCGGCAGCACCTGCTCAGCCTGCAACGGCTCCAACAACCGGTACGGCTAACCCGCCGCAGAACTAACCGTGCTTCTCGGCGGTATTGATGGAGACTCCTCGTTGAAGAATCTTATCTTGGCTCTCTCATTCACGTTTGCCTGCAGCTCGATGGCTCTGGCGCAGTCCACTCCGGCTGCCAGCCGGCTCGGCGACCTGCAGGTAGGCGGGACCCTCACCCATGCCTATCCCGACTTCGGAACTACTAACCTCAACGGTTTTGGGTTCTACAGTGACTTCGACTTCCGCAGGCACATCGGGGCAGAGGTCGACTTTCACGAGCTGAATCAGTACCAGGGTGCTGCCAATGCACGGATTTATGAGCGGAGCTATGAAGCTGGCGGCCGGTACTTCTGGAACTTTGGCCGATTCAAACCGTATGCTAAGGGTCTGTACGGTCGTGGGGTTTTCAATTTCCCTCTTACGGATGCTAGTCTTCCGCGTGCCAACCTTGCCTACAACACACTCAACCTGGGTGCCGGCGTGGACATCGCAGTCCTGAAGCATCTCAACGTCCGTGCCGAGTATGAGTATCAGCACTGGTTCGGATTTCGGCAGAATAGCCTGACACCGCAGCTTATTACCGTTGGAGTTGCGTATCACTTCCCGCCCGGCAAGCCTCGTCGTCGTTAGCTCGCCTCTGGACGATCCTACTCAAACACGGCAAAGCCCCGGACCTTCCGGGGCTTTGTTATTGGATCTGGGTATGGGGTGCAAAAGACATAAAGTCACCCGTACCCGCTAAATGATTTGGTCCGGGTAGCATTACCCAATCATCGTTAAACGCTCATGAGTGGCGGATATCACACCTTTATCTTGTTCAATAAGAGGGAGATCCAAACGAAAGAGGCCCGGCAATCGCCGGGCCTCTTTACTACACTTGAATCAAACTTTTCTAGAAATGGTACGCAAGACCGATCGACGGCATCGACAACACTTCATAGCGGTTGGTCTTGAAGTTGGCGTAGCCAAAGTCAGGAGCCTTGAGCAGGAAGGCACGATACTCCGCACGGATGTCGAAACTGGGGCTGATCTCGTAAGCCACGCCGCCACCGAAGAGAGCCCCGATGTTGGTGTTTTGCTTGAGACTGAGCACCTGCGTGCCATAATCCCGAATCGGCGAGAAGATCATGCCGCCCACGCCGACCTCAAGGAACGGATTGTAGTTCTTGTAGTTCCGCGAGTAGACGTAGGCTCCGGATATCTCCTGCTGCCGGGAGTGGACATACAGCTTATTGACACCAAAACTGGGGTTGCTATACCTGTCCGAGTTCTGCAAGAACGAGTAGTTAACCTCCAGCCCACTGCGCGGTGTCACCGAGTAACGGTAGCTTCCGAGAAAACCCAGAGCACCCGTGGTGTTCTCCGTCACTCCAGCAGCACCATGCACTTCTGGACCAAACAACCCGTAAGCGCTCGCACTCACATCTTGCCGGCTTTCCTGGGCGGAACCCACGGCGGCGGTGCATACCAGCAGAGCGCCAAGCAACATCATCTTCTTCATGCTTGCAGAAATCCCTTCGCAATCGCTCCCCGTGCCCATTGCCCTGCAATAACTTTCACAGAGCACGACCGAACCCGCGGCGCGCTAATGACTAATTGTACCCGCTCGCCGCACTACTGCGCGGGCTGACCGCTGCGTTTCTCGAATGAATCGGCTCCGGCACCACCTCTACTGCAAAAACGAAGGGCCTCCGCAGAGGCCCTTCGTGTGTTACATGCATACGGCTCCAAGCATTATTCCTACGCTGAAGGAGGCGGAGGCGCACCACCGTTACCGTTTTGCTGATCGCCTCTATGCTCGCGCATCTGCGCCTGCAGTGCGGCGTACTTTGTCTTCTGGTCGGCAGTCAGGACGCCTTGCACTTTGGTGTCTTCATCCTGACGCAGCGCTTCCATCTGGGTATGGCGGTCTTCCCGCGAGAGCGACGTGTTTTGCCACAACGCCTGCCCCTTGGTCTGCTCATCGGTGAAGATTGCCTTCACCTGTGCGGTCTGGTCGTCCGAAAGGCCCAGAGCCTTCTGCAGGTGGGCGGCGTGCTGTTCGGGATTCATCATGCCGCCACGACCATGGGGTCCGCCCTGTGTCTGTCCCTGCGACGGAGGAGGCGGTGCATCCTGCTGCGCCATGGCTGGCAGCACGGCCAGCATCGCTCCGCACAGCAGCACGGCTGCCGTGCGCATTCTCTTCGTTTCCATTGCATTCGGCATCATGAGTCAACTCGCTTTCATCTCGCAACAATAGGCTGTTCCGCGTGACCGGATTGGCAACACTCACAGCTACTGCTTAAAGACGTGGGCTTCTCAGAAAGGTTCCCCGGTTTGGGACTATTTCGGTAGTTCTGGTCTTTGTTATTGGTTTTGAGATAGGTCCGAGTTTTAGCCCCCTGAGATAGGCTTTTTGTTTTCCTAGGTATATCGTGCAGCCGCGATATACCGCCCCTTCAGGGCTCTACTTTCTTTGGGTCCGTAACCCAGAGCTACGGAGACACGGCGAGCAAAAAACGCTCGCCGTGTCTCCTCCACCCTTGATGCAGGTCTCTCCGCTACGGCGGCAAAAGCGCCGCGTCGCACCCCAGCGAACAGAGAACGTTCGCCGGGGGCCCCGCACTCCGGTCGAGATGACAGTTCTGTGGTGATTCATGTGCATCTCACAGCGCCGTTAAGCTCGTTCCGCGATAAAGCAGAATGGGTCGCCGTGCTCCTCGGCGTGTTTTTCGACCACCTGGAGGAAGGCGCGTGCGGCGTGGCTTAGGGCTGCCTGCCGCCGGTAGACCAGCCGCAGTTTGCGCTCGACCTGCAGCTCCGGCACCGCAATAGCAACCAGCTCGCCCGACTCCAATTCGACCTCGACGGTCAGCCTCGGAACCAGAGCCACTCCATTGCCGCGCTGGACGAAGCGCTTGATGGCCTCCAGCGACGGCAGCTCGACCTCCATCTGCAAGGGCGTCTTGTGCCGCTTGAAGGCTCCGATCACCTTCTGGCGCAGCGGCGAGGCTACATTGTGGGCCACAAATATCTCGCGCCCCAACCGCTGGATAGAGGCCTTGCCCTCCTTCGCCAGCGCGTGGCCGGGACTCACGATGCATACCAGTTCGTCGCGGTACACCAGCATCGACCGCACCTGCGGATCGTCCGGACGAAAACTGACCACGCCCAGCTCCACCGAGTGCTGGAGCACCTCGTCGGCGATGCGGCTGGCCAGTGCCCGCTGTACCGCGACCTTTACCCGCGGGTGCTCGCGCCGGAAGGCATCCAGCACCGGCAGCAGGTAGAGGCAGGTGTACTCGTTGGCCGCCAGGTTCAGCCGGCCGGTATGCAGCGAACGCAGGTCGACCAGCGCAGAGGCCGCATCCGACCTGAGGTTCAACATCTTCTCGGCATATTCACGGAGTACGCCACCCGCATCGGTCAGCGTGCCATCGCGCGAAGAGCGATCCAGCAGGGTCTCGCCAAGTTCCGCCTCGAGCTTGGCGATCACCTGACTGACCGCAGGCTGAGTCCGGTGCAGCCGAGCGGCTGCGCGGGAAAAGCTGCGTTCCTCGGCTACCGCCAGAAACGTCTCTAACTGGAACAGATCCACGAGTCCCTGGCCTTTCTTTCTTTGCGAAATCCAACTTCTTTCGTACCCTATGCGTAACGACCCTTGCCATTGCTTTTCAGCCGCAGAAAAGAGTACCGTTTTCACAGGCTGGCGTCGCCTATACCGGCATTAGAAATTCGCATACATCCCGCTTACAGCATAAGTGTACGTTATGCTTAGGTCGAGACGGAAAGGTTCTATCCATGGCAAGTTCCAATCAGATCGTCTTCTTCGACACCACCCTGCGCGACGGCGAGCAGTCGCCCGGCTGCACGATGCACCCGGTCGAAAAACTGCGCTTCGCGCATCAGCTTGCCGCTCTTGGCGTGGATATCATCGAGGCCGGCTTTCCGATCGCGTCCGCAGGCGACTTCGACTCGGTGCGAACCATCGCCAAAGAGGTCAAGGGTGTGCGCATCGCCGCGCTGGCAAGAGCCAAGCAGGCGGACATTGAATCAGCCGCCCGCGCCGTGGAACCCGCTCAGAACAACCGCATCCATACCTTTCTTTCCTCCTCCGACATCCATCTCGAACACCAGATGAGGATGTCCCGGGCACAGGCACTCGATCTGGCCGCGGAGTCAGTACGCAGGGCTCGCTCCTTTGTGGACAACGTCGAGTTCTCGCCCATGGACGCGACTCGCACCGAAGCCGCTTTCCTCTGTGAGATGGTCAAGGTTGCCGTGCAGGCCGGAGCCACCACCATTAACATTCCGGACACCGTCGGCTATGTGACACCGTCCGAATACGCTGCCATCTTTCGCATGTTGAGAGAGCTCCCGGGTATGGAAGGGGTCATCTTCTCCACGCACTGTCACGACGATCTTGGCCTCGCCGTTGCCAATACGCTGGCCGGCATCGAGGGTGGAGCGCGTCAGGTCGAAGTAGCCGTCAACGGCATCGGCGAACGCGCTGGAAATGCCGCCCTGGAAGAAGTAGCTGCAGCGCTGCTGGTACGCCGCGACGTTCTGCCCTACACCTCGAACATCGTGAATACACAGCTCTATCCCACCAGCGCGCTGCTGGCCGAGATTGTGGATCATCCCGTCGCCCCCAACAAGGCTGTCGTCGGCAAAAATGCCTTTGCCCACGAAAGCGGCATTCATCAACACGGTGTCCTGGCCAACCCGCTCACCTACGAGATCATGACGCCTGGCTCCGTCGGCGTTACGGCCACAACGATCGTGTTGGGCAAACACTCCGGCCGGCGCGCCCTCGAGCACCGCCTCACCGAACTCGGCCACACGCTCACACGCGAAGAGCTCGACACCGTCTACCACCGCTTCACCGAACTGGCGGACCGCAAGAAATCCATCTACGACCAGGACATCGTCGCCCTGCTCAGCACGCACAGCGCCGAGCCACTAGCAACTCCAGTCCCGTAGAGTCGCTGCTTTCGCACTTGCCGTTACGCATTGCTTTTGTCGTTGTATTTGCTTTTCTGGTTGTCATTCCCCTGAGCGAAGTCGAATGGGGAATCTGCTTCCCGGATCACCACTGCACTTGAAGGATAGGTAATGAAGCTGAAGATCGCAGTTCTCGCCGGCGACGGCATCGGCCCTGAAGTAACCCACGAGGCCACACAAATTCTCCAGGCAGCAGCCGAGTTCGGTGGCCACGAGTTCACATTCACCGAAGCTCTCATCGGCGGCGTCGCCATTACGGCCAATGGCACCCCCTTGCCCCAGACCACGATCGATATGTGCCTGGAAAGCGATGCTGTTCTGCTGGGCGCGGTCGGCGACAACAAGTTCAACCACCTGACCCCGGACAAGCGTCCCGAGGCCGGCCTGCTGCAGATCCGGCAGGAACTGGGCGGCTTCGCCAACCTCCGCCCCTCGGTCGCCTACCCCGCGTTGTCGGAGAACTCTCCGCTGCGTCCCGAGGTTACAAAGGGTGCGGACATTCTCTTTGTGCGCGAGCTGCTTGGCGGTCTCTACTTCGGCCAGCCGCGCTGGTGGAACAAGGAAGGCAACGGCGGCGGCGAAGCCATCAACACCATGCGCTACACCCGCGACGAAGTTGTCCGCGTGGCGCGCGTCGCGTTCGAGCTGGCGCAGAAGCGCCGCAAGAAGCTCACCTCCGTCGACAAGGCGAATGTGCTGGAGTGTTCGCAGCTCTGGCGCGCTACGGTCGATTCCCTCAAGGGCGACTACCCCGATGTCACGGTCGAACACCAGCTCGTCGACTCGATGGCGATGCACCTGATGAACATCCCACGCAACTTCGACGTGGTGCTCACCGAGAACCTCTTCGGCGACATCCTCTCCGACGAGTCCGGTGTCATCACCGGTTCGCTCGGCATGCTGCCCTCAGCGACCATCGGCGGCAAGGTCAACCTCTATGAGCCCGTACACGGCTCCGCACCGGACATCGCTGGAACGGGCAAGGCCAATCCTCTAGGCGCGATCCTGACCGCCGCGATGGTGTTGCGCCACTCCGGTGGACTCGAGCAGGAGGCGGTGGCCATCGAAGCCGCTGTGGCCAAGGTGCTTGAGGCTGGCCATCGCACGGCAGATATCGCGCGTGGCAACACCGCGGCCAATGTCACGACACAACAGATGGGCAAGCTCGTGCATCAGGCGCTGGCTGAGTCGATCGATCGGCATCAGTCGCTGCACGCTGTTTAGGGATTAGGTTTTTGTTGTCGCTTTTGCTCTTCTTGTTGTCATTCCCGCAGGGAATCTGCTGTTTCCTGGCGACACCACAAAGACGCTGGTTTCAAACAAGAGCCAAGTAACGCTGTGGCCACAAGAGCAGAAGCAGATTCCCTTCGGGAATGACAACAAGAAGAGCAAAGACAAGAGCAGAAGCAAAAGCAACGACAATCATGCGCACGACTCTCCAACTCGCCGCCATCCTCCTCCTCACCGGAGCAACGGCGACACGTGCGCAGATCACCAATCCCGACAACCTCGTTGCCCCTCCACCAAAACCACCCCAGATCCGTCATCAGCAGCCGGAGGATGATCTCCAGTGGCTATGGCGGTACGCGAAGCCTGCTCCCGATGGCACGAAGTCCGGCCTCCTCACCGACCTGCGCTTTAAGACTCTGCTGCAAGCAAACCTCAATGCTCCGCAATCGATGTGGGGCCTGGGCATTCCGCTTAACGAAGCGGCACAAACTTTTCTTGGCGGCGATGGCAAAGTCGCCAGTACCGACAATCGCCATCTCACCATCACCGGCTGCGTCGTCGAACACTGCGCGCAGCGTGGTTTGCTCTTCACCGATCTGGCCGCCAGTAAAAGTGAACGTACGCCGCTTGTCGTCTTTGCAGCGCTGCGCTGGAATGAGCAGGACCGCACGCCCGATGACTCTCACGCGCCCTTCACGCTCTGGATCTTTCCCTCGCGCGAACTCAACGCGCAGCAACTCCCGCAATCGTTGAAAGATTCCCTCTCCGCCTTCGTCGGCGGAGGATGCAAGGCACCTAATATCACCAACGCCATCGTTGTCGATCCCGACGGCGTTCCACACATCATCGGCGCACTCGATGCCGGTATCCAACCAGCCTACTGCCCTCCGGGTATCGATCCGAATCAGGCATCTCGTCAAGGAACACACTCATGAGCACACAGAACAGCGTTCAAGCCATCGCCCCTCGCACCCTATTCGAAAAGGTATGGCAGCAGCACGTCGTCGCCGAGCCCGCCGGCGAGCCGACAATTATCTACATCGATCTCCAACTCGTGCATGAGGTCACCTCACCGCAGGCTTTTGACGGCCTGCGCCTCGCCGGCCGCAAGCTGCGCCGCCCGGATCGCCACATCGCGACCGTGGATCACAATGTGCCCACAACCTCGGTGCAGGACCGTCTCGTGATCGCCGACCAGATCTCCAATGCGCAGGTGAATGCGTTGCGCAAGAACTGCGCCGAGTTCGGCATCGAGTTCTTCGATGTGCAGGACGCCGCACAAGGCATCGTGCACATGATTGGCCCCGAGCTTGGTGCCACTAAGCCCGGCATGACCATCGTCTGCGGTGACTCGCATACCTCCACGCACGGAGCCTTCGGTGCGCTGGCCTTCGGCATCGGCACCAGCGAAGTCGAGCACGTGATGGCCACGCAGACGCTGCCACAATCGAAGCCCAAGACCTTCCGCATTAATGTAGAAGGAGAACTTCCTTACGGCGTCACCGCGAAGGACATCATCCTCGACATCATCGGTCGCATCGGCACGGATGGTGCGACAGGCTACGTCGTCGAGTACGCAGGATCAGCTATCCGCGCGCTTTCGATGGAAGGCCGCATGACCATCTGCAACATGAGCATCGAAGCCGGCGCGCGCGCGGGCATGATCGCTCCCGATGAGACGACCTTCAACTACCTCAAGGGTCGCCGCTTCGTTCCTCAAGGTGAAGCCGAATGGAACCTGGCCGTCGAGCAATGGCGTTCGCTCGTTACGGATGAAGGCGCAACCTTCGACCGCGAACTCAACATCGACGCCACCAAACTCGCGCCCAGCGTTACCTGGGGCACGTCGCCCGGTATGGTCACCACCATCGACAGCACGGTGCCCTCCATCGACGATGCTCCCAGCGAAGCCGACAAAAAATCGTTCTCGCGCGCCCTGGAGTACATGGACCTGAAGCCCGGCACTAAGATCGAAGACATCAACGTCGACGCAGTCTTCCTTGGCTCCTGCACCAACGCACGCATCGAAGACCTCCGCGCCGCAGCAAAGATTGTCGATGGTTACCATGTGGCGACGACAGTTCGCGCGATGGTAGTACCCGGTTCGCAGTCGGTGAAGCATCAGGCCGAAGAAGAAGGCCTCGATCGGGTCTTCAAGACTGCAGGCTTCGAGTGGCGCGAACCCGGCTGTTCGATGTGCCTCGGCATGAACCCCGATATCCTTCAGCCCGGCGAGCGTTGCGCCTCCACCAGCAATCGCAACTTTGAAGGCCGCCAGGGCCGCGGTGGCCGCACACATCTGCTGTCCCCTGCGATGGCCGCCGCCGCCGCGATCACCGGCCATCTCACCGATGTCCGCCACTGGAAGTTCAACAACAGCAAAGGAGGTTCGCGCTAATGACGCCCATCAATATCATCACCGGCACTGCTGCTCCCCTGCCGCTGCCGAACATCGACACGGACCAGATTATTCCGAAGCAGTTCCTCAAGCGCATCGAGCGCACCGGCTACGGCGAGTTCCTGTTCTTCGACTGGCGCTACAATCTCGACACGCCGGACCACGTCTCCGAGCGCAAGGACTTCGTGCTGAACAAGCCCGAGTACAAGGGGGCGGAGATCCTCATCGCCGAGAAGAACTTCGGCTGTGGCAGCTCGCGTGAGCATGCGGCCTGGGCGATCAACCAGTACGGCTTCCGCGCAGTCATCGCGCCCAGCTTCGCCGACATCTTCTTCTCGAACGCGGGCAAGAACGGCATCATCCTCTGCCGCCTCACCGAAGACGAAGTGGCGACGCTGCTCGACCGCTGCACGAAAGACCCAAAGCATACGCTCACGATCAATCTGGAAGCCCAGACTGTTACCGACGAGCAAGGCTTTAAGGCCCACTTCGACATCGACCCATTCCGCAAACACTGCCTGTTGAACGGCCTCGACGACATCGGCCTCACCCTGCTGCACGAGGCCGAACTCGACAGCTACGAAGCGAAGCATAGTGAAGAGTTCTGGCTCGCACCGAAGGCTGCTGCATAGTTTTTGTTTTTCTGTTTGTCATTCCGAGCGCAGTGAGGAACCTGCTGTCTCCCGTTCTTCGCTCGCATCACCACTGCACTACACGGAGAGAAAATGAGCAGCACCGGCAAGAAGAACTCCATCGTCCTCACCGAAGGCCCATCCCGCGCCGCAGCCCGCGCCATGCTTCGCGGCGTCGGCTTCAGTAAGGAAGATCTGCACAAGCCGATCATCGGTATTGCCAATACCTGGACCGAGATCGGCCCCTGCAACTACCACCTCCGCGATATCGCCGAGGCGGTCAAGCAGGGCGTTCGCGAAGCCGGCGGCACGCCGATGGAGTTCAACACTGTCACCATCTCCGACGGCATCACGATGGGCACCGAGGGCATGAAGGCCTCGCTCATCTCGCGCGACATGATCGCCGACTCCATCGAGCTGGTGGCTCGTGGAAACAGCTTCGACGGGCTGGTCTGTATTGCAGGCTGCGACAAGAACATGCCCGGCGCGGTGATGGCGCTCGCCCGTCTCGATATCCCTGGCCTCATGCTCTACGGCGGCTCCATCGCGCCCGGCCACTTGCACGTAGGAGCAGACGGCAAAACGCCCGATGCCTCCAGCAAGACCGAAATCGATATCACCATCCAGCAGGTCTTCGAAGCCATCGGATCACACGCTGCCGGGAAGATTACCGACGAGCAGCTCGAAGCCGTTGAAGCCTCCGCGTGCCCGGGCCCCGGCGCCTGCGGCGGCCAGTTCACGGCCAACACCATGGCGATGGCCGGCGAGTTCCTCGGCATCTCGCCTATCCAGATCACCGGCGTCCCTGCGATGTCGAAAGAGAAGCACGCGGCCTCGCGCGAGGCCGGCAAGATCGTGATGGATCTCGCACGCGCCGGCCTCAAGCCCTCGCAGATCATCACGCGCGAGTCGCTGGAAGACGCGATCGCCGCTGTCTGTGCATCGGGCGGCTCAACGAACGCCGTGCTGCACCTCATCGCCATTGCCAAGGAGCTCGACATTCCGCTCACGGTCGATGACTTCGATACCATCAGCGAGAAGACGCCGTTCATCTGCGACCTCCAGCCCGGCGGCAAGTACGTTGCCAAGGACTATCAGGATGCTGGTGGGTCAAGAGTTCTCGCTCAGCGCCTGATCGACAAAAAGCTGCTGCACGGCAAGACGCCTACCGTTACCGGCAAGACGCTTCGCGAAGAAGCCACCGCAGCAGACGAGACACCCAACCAGCCCGTCATCCGCGCGTGGGACAAAGCGCTCAAGCTCACCGGTGGTCTTGTCATCCTCAAGGGCAATCTCGCGCCCGAAGGCTGCGTGGTCAAGGTCGCCGGCCATGAGCGCATTCACCACACCGGCCCGGCACGCGTCTTCGATAGCGAAGACCTCTGCTTCGCTGCCGTCAACGAGGGCAAGATCAAGCCGAACGACGTGCTGGTCATCCGCTATGAAGGACCGCGCGGCGGTCCCGGTATGCGCGAGATGCTCGCCGTTACTGCCGCAGTCAAAGGTATCCCTGAGCTTTCCGAGACCGTGGCCTTGCTCACCGACGGCCGCTTCTCCGGCGCAACCCGCGGCCTTATGGCAGGCCACGTCGCTCCGGAGGCTCAGCTCGGCGGTCCCATCGGCGCAGTGCACGAAGGCGACACAATCACCTTCGACATCCCCGGCCGCAAGCTCACGCTCAATGTCCCGGACGAAGAGATCGCCGCCCGGCTCAAAGATTTCAAAGCACCCGCACCTCGCTACAAACGCGGAGTGTTTGCGAAGTATGCAAACTCCGTAAGCAGCGCGAGTGAAGGTGCTGTTACCACCTAGTAGTTGTAGTTGTTTGTTTTTGTAGTTGCTGTTGTTTGTTCTTCGCCGTCATCCTGAGCCGTAGGCGAAGGACCCCCGAATTTTGCACGATGCACATGGAGCGAATAACGTTATGGCCAAACAGGGTTATGTTTATATCCTCGCAAGCAGCTTCAAGCGTCTGTATATCGGGGTTACTACCGATCTGGAAGCACGTATGCACAAGAACAACCACTTCCCAGATAGCTTCACAGCCCGCTATAAGATCGACAGTCTTGTTTATTACGAAACACATGGTTTGGTTGTACGGGCCATTGCTCGCGAGAAAGAGTTGAAGGGATGGTTACGCTCTCGCAAGATTGCTTTGATTGTGGAGAGCAATCCGGATTGGAAAGATTTAAGCGCGGATTGGGGTAAGCCCATTACGTTGTTCGATGGAAGCAAAGCGTTCTGAGGATGTCCTAAGGCGGACGTGACGACACCAGATTCGGGGGTCCTTCGCCTACGGCTCAGGATGACGGCGGAAAAACAAACAACGGCAAGAACAACAGCAAGAACAACGGCAAGAACAACAGCAAGAACAACGGCAGCAGCAACAGCAACGACAAAAAAAGCTTTACCTCTGAGGTACGCATGGGATTCTTCGACAAGATCTTCGGCAAGCAGCAAGCACCCGCGACCCCGCAGCCGGAGCATGCCATCGTTATTCATCTCAATAGTGAGATCCTGGATGAATCGGTCTACAGAAACTGCGACACGGTCACGCTCGACGGACTTCTCACCAAGGCGCTCGGCGCTCATGGAGTGGTCAGCAGTACAGAGTCGCGCGCGACTGAGACTGTCCTGTTTCTCTATGGCGCGGATTCCGAAAAGATGTTCTCGCTGATTAGCCCAGTCCTCAACTCTTACCCGCTTTGCAAAAGCGCAAAAGTCATTCTTAGAGCCGGATCGTCCGGTTCGCCGGAACGCGAGATAACAGTTTAGTGACACGACCACAAGGTCAAGAATTCGACACGCAACCCGCAGCAAAGGAGTAAACGATGGCCAACAAATCACAGCAGCATCCCACCCTCACCGGAGCCGAGATCCTTTGGGCCGCACTCGCGGGCGAAGGCACAACGACTGTCTTCGGTTATCCCGGCGGCGCCATTCTGCCTATCTACGATGCGCTGCGCAAGTTTCCGACGATTCACCACATCCTCGTTCGCCACGAGCAGGGCGCGGCACATATGGCCGATGGCTATGCCCGCGCCAGTGGCGCTGTCGGTGTCTGCATGGCAACCTCTGGCCCCGGAGCGACCAACCTGGTGACCGGCCTGGCCACAGCCATGCTCGATAGCATCCCCATCGTGGCCATCACCGGCCAGGTGTCCAGCAAAGTCCTGGGCAGCGATGCCTTCCAGGAAGTCGACATCACCGGCATCACGCTGCCGATCACCAAACACAACTTCCTTGTCACGCGCGCGGAAGACATCGCACCCACCGTCCGGCTGGCGTTTCAGATCGCCCGCTCAGGACGACCCGGCCCCGTGCTCGTCGACATCACCAAGGACGCGCAGCAAGGCACCGCAACCTTCTCGTTCGAGGCGGCCAAGCCGCATCCCTATCGTCCGCATCCGATGCTCAGGGCCGAGTCCTCGTCAATCCGCGAAGCGATCGAGCTGATTCAGCAAGCGAAGAAGCCCATCATCCTCGCCGGCCACGGCATCGTCGAGTCCGGCGCGGAGAAGGAAGTCATCGCCTTCGCCGAAGCTCAACAGATTCCCATCGCCAGCACGCTGCTTGGCCTCGGCGCTGTTCCAGCAGCGCACCCCTTGCAGCTGGGCATGATGGGCATGCATGGAGAGTCGTGGGTGAACAACGCCATCCAGCAGGCTGACCTGCTGCTCGCGTTCGGCATGCGCTTCGACGACCGCGTTACCGGCAACCTCGCCAGCTACGCGCCTAACGCGAAGAAGATCCACATCGAGATCGACCCTTCCGAGATCAACAAGAACGTTCGCGCGGATGTGGCGCTCATCGGCGATCTCAAAGAGGTGCTGCAACTGCTATTGCCGCTGCTTCCCAAGAACTCCGACACCAGCTGGCTGAAGGAGATCAACGCCAGCAAGGGCACGGCTGCTGTCCGCGACATCATCAACCTTCCCGATAACGGCCATCTCTACGCTGCACACGTCATCCACGACATCTGGCGCGAGGCGCAGGCTGCGGGCCGTCTGGAGAACACCATCATCGTCACCGACGTAGGCCAGCACCAGATGTGGGAGGCCCAGTACTTCAAGCACGAGGCACCCCGTTCTCTGGTCACCTCCGGCGGCCTCGGCACGATGGGCTTCGCGTTGCCCGCAGCCATCGGTGCAAAGGTCGCATGCCCCGAGAAAGATGTCTGGGTCATCGCCGGTGACGGCGGATTCCAGATGACTGCCTCCGAGCTCTCCACCATCGTGCAGGAGAACCTCGCGATCAATATCGCCGTCATCAACAATGGCTTCCTCGGCATGGTGCGCCAGTGGCAGGAGACCTTCTACGAGAAGAACTACTCGGCCTCGCCGATCCTCTCGCCGGACTTCGTGATGCTCGCTGCTGCTCACGGCATCGCCGGGGCGAATGTCGGCAAGCGCGCCGACGTAATACCCACCGTCACCAAAGCCCGCACCAGCGGCAAATGCTTCCTCATCAACTTCCAGGTTGAGAAGGAAGACGGCGTCTATCCGATGATCGCTCCCGGCGCTGCCTTGCATGAGATGGTGCGTCGACCGCAGCATGATCCGTTGCTCGAAACCGCGGAGGATGAGTAACTGTCTTCTCCGTTCCAACTCGAAACCCCACGCCTCCTCCTTCGCCTCTGGCAGGAGCGTGATCGCGAGGCCTTCGCGGCAATGAACGCTGACCTTGGTGTCATGCGTTTCTTCGCCGCGACGAGGACTCGTGCAGAGAGCGATGAGGACATCGACCGTTACCTCGAGCAGTTCGAGCGCGATGGCTTCACCATGTTCGCGGCGGAACTCCGCGAAGACCGCGCCTTCGCCGGCGTTATCGGCATACAAGTCATGCGCGATCCCATTCCCAATCTGCCGCAGCCCGCTGTCGAGATTGGCTGGCGACTTACGCAGGACTGCCAGGGCAAGGGACTCGCCACCGAAGGAGCACGCGCCCTCGTCGATCTCGCCTTCAACGAGCTCCATCTGACAGATCTCGTTGCTATCACCGTTCCTGCCAATACGGCATCCCGTCGCGTGATGGAAAAACTCGGCATGACCCACCGGCCCGAACTCTCCTTCGACCATCCTCGCGTGCCCGTCGAGCACCCGTACAAGCAACACGTTCTCTATAGCCTTCCGAACCCGGCATCGGTGTTGTGCCAGCCTTCGGACTCGAAAGGATACTCATGCGCTCCCCTTTCGTAGCCACTCCTCACTCCGCCCCGCGCCATCGCGTGATTCTGGCCTCGTTGGCTTTTGCGGCGCTGGCTGTCTTGATTCCTGTGCTCGGCTGCAAATCCACACTACCGCCAGCTCCTGCCCCCACGGCGCAGCAGGTGTTGACACCTCCACGCCCAAATGTCCCACCGCCTGCCTTCAAAGTCTTCCATCATGATGAAAGCAGCATCACCCTGGTCACCAAAGAGAACGCTACCGACGAGGAGATTGAGAGCCTGATATGGGAGCTTCGCGATGCGGTTCATGCTCGAACGCTCGACAAGCTGCAGATCAGTCAGAAGCTGGTCGATGACCGCAAACCCATCGTCTGGTTTCATATCTACCGAGGTTCAAAATGCGCTGCTGAAAAATACGCCAGCGGAGCACCACCCTGCGGCGGCAGTTATCACGCAGCCGGCGACTTTACGTACGGTGGCTATACCAATCACGAACGAGACGATGGATCCCTACTCCACGACGAAGACCATCAGATACAACTTTGGAATCCCGACATCCCCTATAAAGCCACGGCCCCATCGGTTTCTAATCCCTAATCCCTGTTCCCTAACTCCTGAGGTCTCATGCTTCACACCTTCGTAGCCCTAGTAGAAGACAAACCCGGCGTACTCACCCGCGTCGCCTCGCTCTTCCGCCGTCTGAGCATCAACATCGTCTCGCTGACGGTCGGAGAATCGGAACGTCCCGACACCTCGCGCATGACTATCGTGTGCGAGGCTCCCGAGAATGCCGCCCACAGGATCAGGGCCTCGCTCTACAAGCTGGAGACCACCGTCCACGTCGATGAGGTCAACCGCGCTCAGGCTGTCGTACGCGAGCTCTGCCTGATCAAGGTTGCCGCCGGACCCGACTCGCCTCACGGCCAGAACTCGCGCTCGCAGGTCTTCGAGCTGGCACAGGTCTTCCGCGCCCGAGTCGTCGACCTCGCACCCGAGTCCATCATGCTGGAGATGACGGGCTCTGCCTCCAAGATCGAAGGCCTGTTGCAGGTCCTGCGTGAGAGCGGCTACGAGGTCCTTGAGGTCTCACGTACTGGACGCATGGCCATGCGGCGCGGCCACCATACCTCCCGCGTGCTGAAGGCTCTCGGTACAAAGACTGCCTCCGCTGACAATATCGACATTCTTGACCCCGACGCGCTGCCGGAGGATGAAGTTCTCCCCACTGAGTTTGGCGAGCATGAAGCATGAGGATGACCGGAACTGCAAACGCAGTTCCAGAGTCCACACAACACATTCGCAATTTCACCATCAACCAACTGACAGAAAGAAGACATCATGGCAAAGACTTACCACGACGCAGACGCAGACCTCTCCCTTATCCAGGCGAAAAAAGTCGCCATCATCGGCTACGGCTCGCAGGGCCATGCCCACGCGCTCAACCTGAAGGACTCCGGCGTTGAAGTCAAGATCGGCCTCCGCGCCGGTTCGCCGAGCGCCAAGAAGGCCGAACTCGCCGGGCTTGAAGTCGGCACCGTTGCGGAGGTCTCCGCCTGGGCCGATGTCATCATGAACCTCACTCCGGACCAGACCGCCGCCAAGGTGTACCACGCGGAGATTGAGCCCAACATGAAGCCGAACGTCACCCTGATGTTCGCGCACGGCTTCAACATCCGCTTCCGCACCATCACACCGCCCCCTACCGCTGACGTCTCGCTCGTCGCTCCCAAGTCGCCCGGCCATCGCGTTCGCGAGGTCTTCACCGAAGGCGGCGGCGTGCCCGCGCTAGTTGCCGTGGAGCAGGATGCCAGCGGCAATGCACTAGCCCTCGCGCTCTCGTACGCCAAGGGCATCGGCAGCACCCGCGCCGGCGTGCTTGAGACCACCTTCACCGAAGAGACCGAAACCGACCTCTTCGGCGAACAGGCTGTTCTCTGCGGCGGAACAGCGGCACTCGTGAAGTGCGGCTTCGAGGTGCTGACCGAGGCCGGCTACCAGCCCGAGCTCGCCTACTTCGAGGTGCTGCACGAGCTCAAGCTCATCGTCGACCTGCTGTACCGCGGAGGCCTGGAGTACATGCGCCACAGCATCTCCGACACCGCTGAGTGGGGCGACTACGTTGCCGGTCCGCGCATCGTCACCGCTGACACCAAGAAGGCGATGGAAGGTCTGCTCGCCGACATCCGTTCGGGTGAGTTCGCGAAGAAGTTCATCGCGGAGAACGAGACTGGCCGCCACGAGTTCGCCCGCATCCGCAAGGAAGAGGCCGCGCACCCGATCGAAAAGGTCGGCGCCGAACTCCGCAAGGCGATGCCTTTCCTCGATCCGGTCAAGGTCGAGAACGGCAACGTCGTCAAGGCATAAGCACCCGCAAGAGCCCTTCCCCTGAAGGGTGCAAAAACTAAAGAGCACCAGATTTCACCGGGCGACGCGGTGAAACCTGGTGCTCTTTTTTTACGACTAATGCTCTTCGATATCCTCCGCCAAGATCAAACGTCACATACAAGAACACCTGATTCCTTTTAGAGGTCGTACGTGAAAACTCTCATCCTGCTTCTCAGCCTGGGCCTAGCTTCTACAGCACAGGCACAAGCCACTTGGAAGGGCCTGTCCTTCGGCCAAACCCGCGACAGCGTACGCGCTGCGCTCGCGGGGCAGAACTTCGACGTCGAGACCAGCCAGGAGGGCTCGCTGCAATCGGTCAGCGACTACCAACTGCTGTTGCCAGGCATGCGCAATGCGCTGCCTCTGCGCGCGGAGTTCCGCTTCACCGACGCCGGCGGCCTGATGGACATAACCCTCTCGCTCGACTTCGCGATCATGAAGCAAAACTTTCCCAGCATCGGCGGCGATGAAGCCTTGCTGAACTTCGCCTCCGACAAGCTCACACGCGCGCTCACCGACAGATATGCCACGCCCATCAGCCGGCAGGCCGATTGCGATGCCGACGCCGCAACCGTCGCCAAGCGGCCGGTAGCCTGTGCCATCAACTGGCACGACCCTGGCCAGTCCGTCGAACTCGACTGGTATACGCATGGGCCGCGGCTCTTCATCCGCTACCAGATGCTCGCACCCGACCTGTAGAGCTACATATCCGCAGGGACCTCGGAACCTTTGCGGGTTACACAGCGTACACACAGGCATGCCTCAGCCGTTGTTTGCCCTTGCCTTTGCGCTCGCGCTCCCCTTCTCGTCTGCGGCATCCCAACAACCGGCAACTCCGGCCGAGACCGCATCCACCGCAGAAGCCATCATGGCGCGCGTAGCCCTCAATCAGAACCAATCCGAGGCCCAGCGCGCCCGCTACGTCTATGTTCAACACGCCCGCACCCTCTCCCGCAAAGGCAAAACCATCCTGTGCGAGGAGATCACAGATTCCCGTGTCACCCCCTCCGGCGCGGACTCACATCAGGAGCTTCTCAAGCTCGATGGGCGGATGCTGGTAAAGCACAAATACATCACCTACACCCACCTGCTTCCTGGGAAAAAGGACGACAAGCCACCAGTAGATGCCGATCACGACAGCCTTTCTATTAGCGTTGGCGATGATGACGATACGGACCGCGACCTTGTCGAAGGTATTCGCGAGCACCTGATCAATGACCAATCCAAAGATGGCATCGGCAAGGGTCTTTTCCCGCTGACCTCGAAGAACCAGCAGGACTATCAGTTCAAGCTGCTAGGGCACGAGCCGCGCAACGGCCACGACTGCTTTCACATTGAATTCCGCCCCAAAGACAAGGACGACTTCGGCTGGAAGGGCGACGCCTACATCGATGCCGCCACCTACGAGCCGGTGTCCGTCCGCACCGTCATGGCGCGCAATATTCCATTCGCGGTTCGCACCTTGATGGGGACCAACGTACCCGGCCTGGGCTTCACCATCCTCTACGCCCCGCAACCGGACGGAGTCTGGTTCCCGGTCAGCTTCGGGACCGAATTCAAGATACACGTGCTGTTCTTCTTCAACCGTGAGATCGTCATCGACGCCCAAAACCGGGACTTCGAAAAGACCCACGTCAGCTCAAAGATCGTCGGGGGTGGAGACCTCGTACAGCCTCCGCAGAAGCCCTGACTCTATTCATTCTGCATGCTAAAGAAAATCGCTCCCCGAAGGGAGCGATTTTCACAACTTGACCACAGGAAACCCACATCCTTTAGGTAGTGACGATCTCCACACCGCGCCAAAAGGCGACATGGTGCTTCACGGTCTTGGCCGCAGGCTTCGGATCGGGGTAATACCAGGCTGCATCGGGGTTCTCCTGGCCGTCTACGAGCACTGTGTAGTAGCGCGCACGCCCCTTCGACGGGCAGTTCGAACTCGTCGAGCTAGGCTTGAGAAAGGCGCGATTTACAGTCTCTTCAGGAAAGTAGATACTGCCTTCGACCGTTTCGATGTTCTCGCTCTCTGCGAGAGTTTGTCCGTTCCAAATTGCCTTCGCCATATCCGCCTTCCAATCATTTCAATTAGATGCAGCAGGCAGGCCCCGGTTTGCATCACTGCAATCTGGGAACTCCTGTGCCGCGGCTAAGCCGCGTACCCTTTACGGTTATAGCATAAATATATTGTAAATGGAAGTATTGATCCAAGCTCCTACAGAAGTGCGTAGAAGCGGAAGCTCCTGGCAGAGACACAAGATGTCTCATGCAGAGGGCTTCGAAGAGGTCGCCACGAATGTGCCATTGAGAAGCCTTATTAACCAATGTTAACCAAGTAATTAACCAACGGCTAAACAACCGTTGAGACCTTCGGAGTGTCTGATACCTCAGGGGGACATAAGACATCTGGATGACAGCTTCAAGAAAGTGCCCACGCTGCGGCTCAGAGGAAACAGCGCGTTCTCACCGGAAGCTTTTGGAACGCCTCCTTCCGAAGATCAAGCCCTACCGCTGTTCTGAGTGCCAGCACCGGTTCTTTTCACCTGCGTTTTTCAAAGAAAAAGAAAAGTAAGGGCTGAAAGCCCGACACATCGATGACTCAACCGATGTGTCGGGCTTTCAGCCCTTTGCATGTCTTGGACTTGCAACCTGGGGCGTTGCCCCCAGGGTGGTACAAGCCCGGTCTTTCGCCCCCCCACAGTCGATTACGCCATAGCTTCGACCAGCGTCCTCGTATTCTCCGGATCGGGCTTCTTCAACTCCGCTGGCTCTTCCTTAACCTTTGGCGGTCCAATCTTCTTCTCGAAGCTGCACTCCGGCGTCGTGGGAGCCTCCTCTTCCTTGGCTCCCTTACGCGGCCGGCGCTTGGGCAGGGCCTCGCGATTGTTCGGGCAGATCAGGTACGTGCCCTCGCTGTTCGCGTACTCCACCAGGTAGGCCGAGTCGCACTTCGGGCAGGTCTCGTTCACCAGCTTCTGGTTGCTGGTGAAGTCGCACTTGGGATACCGCGTGCAGCCGTAGAACGTGTCGCCGCGCTTGTTCTTGCGCACAGCAACCTCGCCCCCGCACTTGGGGCACGGCACCTCGAGCAGCTCCTGCTTCACGTACTTGCACTTCGGATAGCCCGAGCAGGCGATGAACTCGCCATACTGGCCATCGCGCTGCAGCAGCGGCTTGCCGCACTTGGGGCAGGGCTCTTCCAGCACGACCGGCGGCTTCGTCTGCACCTTCTGGGTGAGCTTGCGGATCGTCTTGCACGGCGGGTCTTCGTTGTAGCCGGGGCAGGCCATAAACGGCCCCCACGGGCCATTGCGCAGCACCATGGTGCGCCCGCAGTTGTCGCAGAACTCCTCTTCCTGCTCGCCGTCCTGCGCCTCGGGAGAGTTCAGGTCAGGCTTCGCGGCGAAGTTCTCCTTCGTAAAGTCGCAGCTCTCCGGCTCCACAACGAGCTTTATGCCCGTCTTCTTGCCTTGTCCGCCAGCACGCTGCAGAGCGTCGATTAAGGCTGCCTTGTCCGCGACCTCTTCGTTGAATTCGGCGACATCGTCGTTCATCGCCTTGACGTGCATCGGGAAGTTGAAGGTGTCGAGCACCTTCTTGACGGCGGCCTTAGGGTCTTTCTTGAACGGGCCCTGCGCCACCGTAATGGGCTTGGTCTTCGTGAAGTTCGAGCACGAGTAGAAGCTGCCGAACTTGCCCCACTTGAGCACCAGCGCGCTGCCGCACTTATCGCAGATCTCCTCCGTCTTCTGCTCCATCCGCTTGATGTCTTCCATCTCGGTCTCGGCGACCTTCAGCTCTTTTTCGAAGTGGCCGTAGAAGCCCTTGAGCAGGTCGGTCCACTTCTCCGAACCCTCTTCCACCGCATCGAGCTCTCCTTCGAGCTGTGCCGTGTAGCCGGTCTCGAAGATGTACGGGAAGTTCTTCACCAACAGCTCGGTTACCACCATGCCGATCTCGGTGGGAACGAGCTTCTGCGCGAGCTTCTTGACGTAGTCACGCTCCTGGATCGTGTTGATGATCGAGGCGTACGTCGAAGGGCGTCCAATGCCCTTCTCTTCCAGCGTCTTCACCAGGCTCGCTTCGTTGAAGCGTGGCGGCGGCTGTGTGAACTTCTGCTGCGGATCGAGCTTGATCTTCTCGAGCGACTGCCCATCCTTTAACTCCGGCAGACGCCGCTCCGCGGAACTCTCCTCCGAGGTCGCATCCTTCGAGGCCTCGGCAGCACTGTCGCCTTCGGCGCTGGCGGCAGCAGTCTTCTTCTCTTCCGCGGCAGCAGCAGCGGATGCCTTCGTATCACGGGCGGCTTTGGCCTTCTTCGCCTCTTCGTCGAAGCGGAGGAAACCGTCGAACTTCAGAATGCTTCCCGTAGTACGGAAGTCATAGCTCACGTCCGCCTTGGCTTCGATGTCTACTGTCGTCTGGTCGAAGATTGCGGGCGTCATCTGGCTGGTGACCGCACGCTCCCAGATCAGCTTGTACAGCCGGTACTGCTCGTCCGAGAGATACTTGCGCACCTCATCGGGAACGAAGCTGATGCTCGTGGGGCGAATCGCTTCGTGCGCATCCTGCGCGTCTTTCTTGCTCTTGTAGACATTTTCCTTGGCAGGCAGATAGTTCGCGCCAAACTTCTTCTGCACCCAGTCGCGAATGTCTTTCACAGCATCCGGGCTGATACGCGTGGAGTCGGTTCGCATGTAGGTAATGAGACCCACCGTGCCCTCAGAACCGAGTTCGATGCCTTCATACAGGCGCTGCGCCACGCCCATCGTGCGGCGCACGTTGAAACCCAGCCGGCCGGCAGCCTGCTGCTGCAACTGGCTGGTCGTAAACGGAGCCTTCGGGTTCTGTTTGCGTTCCCTCTTTTCGATCGACCGGACACGCCACGTGGCTTTTTCAAGCTGCGACATTACCTCATCGACGGCTCCCTTATCGGGCAGCGCGTTCGAAAGAAACTGCTCCTTGCCCTCGGCATCCGTGCCGTTCGACACGCGAATCGGCAGGCCCTTCACCCCAACCATGCGGGCTGTAAACTCCTGCCCATTTTTCTGGGGAGCCAGCACAGCATCAATATTCCAGTACTCCACCGGGTTGAAGGCGTTGATCTCGCGCTCACGCTCCACAATGAGCCGCAGCGCGACCGTCTGCACACGTCCCGCACTCAGGCCGCGGCGGACCTTGTCCCACAGCAGCGGAGAGATCTGATAGCCCACCAGGCGGTCGAGCACGCGCCGCGTCTGCTGCGCATCGACGAGGTTCTCATCCACTTCGCGGGTGTGCTCAAACGCCGCCTTCACGGCCTTCTTCGTAATCTCGTTGAAGGTCACGCGCCGCATCTTGCTCTTGTCTTTGATCGACGGCAGCAACTGAAACTTCAGATGCGCGGCGATAGCCTCGCCTTCGCGGTCAGGATCGGGTGCCAGAAACACAGCATCGCTCTTGGCCGCCAGCTTCTTCAGGCGGTCGACGATCTTCTCCTTGCCGGGCGAAACAATGAGCGTCGGCTCAAACGTCCGATGCTTCAGCTCCACGCCGATATCGTTCTTCGGAAGGTCCATGATGTGGCCAATGGAGGCCTCCACCGTATAGTCGCTGCCGAGATATTTCCCGATCGTCTTCGCCTTCGCCGGCGACTCCACGATCACTAGATTCTTTGCCATACTGCACACCTATTCAGAGACGACCGGCCGAAACCGCGTCCCTGTTTCTAATTCCATTGCAAACTAACACGGATTGCCGAGGTCAAGTCAAACCGGACAAATCGGCACTGCGCTCGGTCACTCATACGCAACCCTACACGCAGATGTTCTGTTGGACGTGCCAACATCTCTGCCGGAGTGACAAATAATACACATGTTTCCTTACAGCTACTAAAAGGACCGCACGTAATTTTTGCCCGGCATCTGTTTTACCCGCCCTGCGAGTTCGAGCTCGAACAGTGCGGTAAACACTTCACCCGAAACCATCTTTGGCTCTAGACGCTCGATCAGCTCGTCGAGTTGCAGCGCCTCGTCCTGGCGGAGATGCTGCATCACCAGCCGCTCCTGTTCGCTCATCGGAGGCAGGGTAGCCGCTTCGGGGAATAGCGCCGCAGCTCCGGAGAATAATGATGCGCTTCCCCCACCGGAGGATTCATTCCCCCCATTTCTGGCCCCATTCGGGACTCCAGCCTGCTCCTCCAGTCGGCCCTCCAGCTCCACCCGCACCTGCGAGGGCAGGTCTTCCCAGACATCCTCCCACGTGGCGGTCAGCTTCGCACCCTGCTTGATGAGGGTATTCGGCCCCCAGGCGTTCTTGTTGGTCGCATTGCCGGGCACCGCATAGACGTCTCGGCTCTGCTCGATGGCGCAACGCGCGGTAATGCGCGTGCCGGAGTACTCCGCCGCCTCGACAACGAGCACCCCCACGCTCATGCCGCTCAGGGTGCGATTGCGAATGGGAAAGTTCTGCGGCGCAGGAAATGTGCCCATCGGAAACTCGCTGACCAGGGCTCCGCCCTGCTGCACAATCTGCTCGGCCAGCTTCTTATTCTCCTTGGGATAGATGACGTCGATGCCGGTGCCCCACACGGCAATCGTCGTTCCGCCCGCCTCGAGCGCACCCTTGTGCGCGCAGGTATCCACGCCGCGCGCCATGCCGCTGAAAATTACAACACCCCGGCGCGCAAGATCGCGGCTCAACATCTCAGCCATGCCCGCACCATACGGCGTCGGATGCCGCGTACCCACCACCGCAATCCCCGCCCGGTTCAGCAGGCTCGCATTGCCGCGCACCCAAAGCACCGGCGGAGGGTCATAGATCTCCAGCAGCCGTTGCGGGTAGTCGTCGTCTTCCGGCGTTACAAAGCTCGCTCCAGCCTCGGCGAGGCGTTGCGCTTCATCCAGTGCCGCCGCTCGCGCACGGCCGTCATAGCAGAACTGCGCGGACTCTGCGGGCATGCCGGTACTCTCCAGCTCGGTAAGCGAGGCTGAAAACATACGCTCCGCCGCACCCAGCCGCTGCACCGCTCGCCCGCACCGCGTTGGCCCCATGCGCGGCGTCAGCACCAGTGCCAGCCACGCCAGACGCGCCTCTTCCTTCACCCCTTGCGACATCACTTTCCCTCTTCGCTACATTGTGCTCGCATGGTATCGCACAGGGAAGAGAGATCAGAGAACAGAAATCAGTTCAGAAGCACCGCTCTTCTCTGATCTCTGTTCTCTGATCTCTCTTCCCTCGCTAGAATCATCTTTTGTCCAATCGCTGCCTGACGCACGAATGCCTCCAACCGGAGCGGGATTGCCACGTATGACAGATTTCGTATCCGAGCCAGACCGATCATCCCTCCTGCGCCCCTTCTACCCTGCCCTGGATGGCCTGCGTGCGATCGCGATACTTCTGATCTTCTCGTTCCATTACTGCAGATTGACCTGGGACGTCGAAGTCTGGAGGTGGGGATGGGTTGGCGTTGATCTTTTCTTCTGTCTTTCAGGATTCCTGATTACGGGCATTCTCTACGACTCGCTCCATCGAGACGACTACTTCCGCAACTTTTACATCCGTCGCGCGCTCCGCATATTCCCTCTCTATTACAGCTTCTGGCTGGTGCTTCTCCTGCTGACTCCAATCCTCCACGTCTCATGGAGTCACGCCGTCCTCTGCATGGCTTTTTACGTCGGGAACTTCTTCATTGCAGGTGCGGCTCTTCATCACCATGCTGATCCCAGCCTTGTGTTCTTTCACTCTCCCTTTCATGGTGGGAGATCGCATACGCTGTTGATCAACCACTTCTGGTCGCTCTGCGTGGAGGAGCAGTTCTATCTCGTCTGGCCGGCCGTTCTTTGGTTCGTCCGTTCACGGCGCGGTCTCTTACGCCTCTGCCTGATTATCTTCACCGCCCTCCCCATCGCTCGCTTGCTCTACATTCACTTTCAGCCGCAGATGTTCTCGCAAGGAATGCTCTACTTCAGCACCTTCTCGAGAGCTGACGGCCTTCTTGCCGGCGCGGGAGTAGCCTTGTGGCTCCGTGGGCCCGGCGGCTCGAAGACAACGCTGCGACGTGTCGCGCTTGGACTGACGATCGGAGCTCCCTTACTTCTCGCGCTGTCTCTGGCACTGGAGAAGACGCGCTCCGGAATGCCGATGAACGATCCCGTCATCTCGACCATTGGATATACCCTGGTCGCCCTTGCCGCAGCCGGAATCCTCCTTCTGGCCATTGAATCGTCCTCGCTATTCACATCGTTTCTGCAGATGCGGCCTCTCGTCGCCATAGGGCGGATCAGCTACGGAATCTACTTTTACCAGTTGATGCTCCTGGAGGTGGTGTACTCCAAAGATCACTTCCTCTTCCTCAGGTCTCATCACTTGCTCGTCATGATTCCTGTGTCCATGTTTCTCGTGACCTTTGTGATGGCGAAGCTGAGCTTCCGTTTTCTCGAATCGCCTTTCCTGCGCCTGAAACCTCTGCTGGCGCCCCGTCCCGGTGCGATTAACGATCCGCCACCGGATTCTGCACCTGTTCTGCTCACGCCTGAAACACGTTAAGCCTTCTGCACCGAGCCAATTCCCCTTTAGCAGATATCCGCTCACCTAAAATAGGTAGGTGCCTCTTCGCGTCGCTGCCATCTCCTTTCTGAATCCCGCTCCGCTGCTCTACAACTTCGAGCACGAGCCCACCGCAACCCAGCTTCGCAAAGACTACGAGCTGCACTACACCTCGCCCGCCGCATGCGCGCACGAGTTGCTGACGGACGAAGCCGACCTCGGCCTGATCCCCATCGCCTCACTCACACCGGAGCTGGCCATTGTGCCCGGCTGCACCATCGCCTCGCAGCATGAGGTTCGCAGCATCCTGCTGCTGCTCAAGAATCCCGCGAACCTGCCGACTCGCGAGGCCTTGCAGCAGGTTCGCACCGTCGCCGCCGATGCCGCTTCGCGCAGCTCGCAGGCCTATACGCACATCCTCTTCGAGCGTTTTCACAACGCGCATCCCGCCTTCGTCGAACAACCCGCCGATCCCCTTCCCATGCTCGCCACCGCAGACGCGGCGCTGCTCATCGGCGATCCCGCGCTGCTGGCACGCGAACGCCGGACACAGATCGACGCGGCGCTTCACGAGCCTCTGCTCTGGCTCGATCTTGCGGCGCTATGGCGCGAGCACACCGGTCTCCCCTGGGTGGCGGCAGTCTGGGCACTGCGTCCCGAGTCCCTGGCACGCTCTGGCGTAACGGCGCAGCAGTTAATTGCCGACCTCACCACCGGTCGCGACAATGGCATGGCACACATCGAGGAGCTGGTTCGCGAATGGACGCCGCGCCTGCCTGTTTCGCCGGAAACGATCCGCACCTACCTCACGCGCAATATCCACTACACACTCGACCCCGACTGCCTGCGGGCTATCGAGCTCTTTCGCACACTGGCGGCTGAGATTGGGGCATTGCCACCGATGCCGAACTTGAACATTCTGAGCTAAAGCCGACGCTCTGCACCTGTGTTGCTTTTGCTGTTCTAGTTGTCATTCCGAGGCGTAGCCGAGCGAACCTGCCGTCTCCCCTTTTTCGTTTGTGTTTCCCAGAAAATGTGCAGACCAGAAATAAAAGCGCATGGTTTATACCGGCGCATAACATTTGTGGTCTGCACTGGGGAGAACGGGAGAAAGCAGGTTCGCTCGGCTACGCTCGGAATGACAACTAGAAAAACAAAAGCAGCATAAACACAATTCTTCGCGACTTCACCCTGCTACTTCACGTCTTATCCAACAGGATGAGTCCCGCGCCCCCCACTCTCGCCGTATGGCTGGCTGTTGCTGCGGGCCATCGCTTCGTGCATTTCTTCATCCACCTGGGGCTTCTGGGGCTCTTTCTCGTCTCATCCGTCGACAGCTCTTTCGTGCCTTTGCCCATCCCCGGCGTCACCGACATCATGATCGTGCTCTTCGCCGCCGACCATACCAACGTGTTTCTGTTGGTGCTCGTGGCGACTCTGGGTTCGGCGGCAGGAGGGTTCTTCTCTCACTCGGTCGGCCAGGCCGGAGGCATGAAGTTCCTCGAAAAGCACGTCCCTGCCGCCATGTTGAAGCGCGCGACCGGATGGATGGAGTCGCACGCCATCATTGCGGTCTCGCTGCCCGCGCTGCTTCCTCCGCCGATGCCGCTTTCGCCCTTCGTGCTGGCTGCGGGTGCGGTGCACATGTCGCGCCGGAAGTTCATGACCGCCTTCACCCTGAGCCGCCTGGTGCGGCACTCGATTGCGGCGTGGCTCGGCATCCACTATGGCCGCCAGGTGCTGCACCTGTGGAGACACTTCTCCACACGCTGGGGAACGACCATCCTCATCTCGCTCTGGGTCTTCATCCTGATCTCCACGGCCTTCGCCATCTGGAAGCTCTACCGAACCTCACGCGAGATACAGCCCGCCAACCGCCTCAGCGAGTCCACAGCCCAACAAGCCAGCGACCCCGCATGATCTGGTAAACTATCTCTTGTGCCGGGTCCTACGCGACGTATTCCCGCCAACCCCGCCAGGTCCGGAAGGAAGCAACGGTAACGGGTCGATATGGGCGCAGTAGGGAAACCCGGTACACTTCCTCTCTCTCGGCACACAGCCCGCAAACCCCTCATTTCATGCTGTTTTCCTGCTATAGCAAGCGTTCGCTTTTCAGCCCCGTTTCATCTCTCTATGCCTGGAGCACGATAAGATGCTCTTTTGCTGTCTATCTCCTCGGAGGATCTTAGTTTGAGCCTGACGTTGAAGCCCCGGAACACTGTGCGCGCCAAAATATCTGCCGTAGGAACCTACGTTCCGCCCCGTTTGCTGACCAACGCCGACCTGGAGAGAATGGTCGCCACCAACGACCAGTGGATCACCGAACGCACCGGAATCCGTGAGCGCCACATCGTCGAGAAGGGCGTCGCCACCAGCGATCTCGCCGTTGAGGCAGCCCGTTGCTGCCTGGCCAAGCGCGGTATCGAGGCCAGCGATCTTGACACCATCATCGTCGCGACCGTCACGCCGGACATGCTCTTCCCCTCCTCCGCCTGTCTGGTGCAGGACAAGCTCGGCGCCAAGGGCGCCTGGGGCTTCGATCTCTCCGCCGCCTGCTCCGGCTTCCCCTACGCCCTGCAAGTGGGCGCGAAGCTCGTGGAGAGCGGCGCGCATAAAAAAGTCATGGTCATCGGCGCCGATGTCATGAGCTCCATCATCGACTACACCGACCGCACGACCTGCGTCATCTTCGGCGACGGCGCGGGCGCCGTGCTGATCGAACCCTGCGAGGAAGGCGAGGTCGGCCTCATCGACTTCTGGCATGAGATCGACGGCTCCGGCGCAGTCAGCCTCAACATGCCCGCTGGCGGCAGCCTTCTGCCTGCCAGCCACGAGACCGTCGACAAGAAGCAGCACTTCGTCCACCAGGACGGCCAGGCAGTCTACAAGTTCGCCGTGCGCAAGATGGCCGAAGCCGCCGAGACCGTCCTCAGCCGCAACGGCATCGAAGGCTCCGACCTCAACTGCTTCATCCCGCACCAGGCCAACAAACGCATCATCCTCTCCACGGCCGAGCGCCTCAAGTTGCCGCTGGAGCGCGTTGTCATCAACATCGACCGCTTCGGCAATACGACGGCCGGAACCATTCCCCTGGCGATGAACACGGCACTCGAAGAAGGCCGCCTGAAGAAGGGCGACCTCGTGCTGTTGGCAAGTGTGGGCGCAGGCTTTACCGTCGGCGCAACACTCCTCCGCTGGGAGTTCTGAACTCGCGACAATCCGGGTGCCCTATCTTCGGCGCGCGTTCTTTGCGCGGCTAAGGTGGGCATCGGGCGAACGCCCGACCGCCTTCGTTGAGCGCCATTACGAATTGTCGCCCTGCACCCTCCCGCGTACTCTGTCACCTATGCGCACGTTGCTCCTTCCGCTCGTCCTCCTATCAACAACAGCCCTAACTCAAGACGTCCACATTAAAGTGGACCCGAGCGGCCACGGCGGCATCACCAGCACCACCGACTACACGACCATCCAGCAGGCGCTCGACCACGCCCCTGAAGCGCCGCATGGCCGCACCATCATCGAGATCGTACCCGGCACCTACCACGAGCGCATCAACGTCACTCGGAACCGCTCGCGCATCACGCTGCTCGGGCTGGGTAAGGACCCCAGCGAGGTTGTCATCACCGCCTCGCAGAACGCCAAATCCGCCGGTGGCACCTTCTTCACAGCAACCGCCGAGATCGATGGCGACAGCTTCGAGGCCGATAACGTCACCTTCGAGAACACCGCAGGCCCCACCGGCCAGGCCGTCGCGGCTGCTGTGCGCTCGGATCGCGCCATCTTCAAACGCTGCCGCTTTCTGGGCGACCAGGACACGCTCTTCGCGGACTTTGGCCGCCAGTACTACGTCGACAGCTACATCGCCGGCGGCACCGACTTCATCTTCGGCAACGCCACTGCCGTCTTCGACCGCTCGGAGTTGCACGAGATCCACAATGGCTTCCTGACTGCTCAGTCGCGCACCTCGCTCGATCAGACTACGGGCTACGTCATCGACCACTCGCGTGTCACAAACGACCCCACACCGCCCTCAGGCACCAGCTTCTCTCTCGGCCGCCCCTGGCGCGCCTACTCTCGCGTCATCGTGATGAACACCGAACTCCCCGCCGACCTCAACCCCGAAGGCTGGTCGATCTGGAACAAGAACGACCCCACGCCCAAAGCCTTCTACGCCGAATACAACAACTCCGGCCCCGGCTGGCTGCCCAAACAACGTGTCGCATGGTCGCATCAACTCACAGCGAAGGAAGCTGAAGCATTCTCTGCGCAGAACTTTCTTCGCGGCGAGGACCATTGGGACCCCATCGCCGAGGCCGCCAAGCTGCCGTAGCGTGAACCCTGTAAAATCCTCCCCATGAAATCTGTACTGCTCATCGGCTGCTCCGCCCTCTTGTTTTCACCCCTCGCGCTCACCCTCTCCGCACAGGACGTCCACGGGGTTCACCCCGCCAACATGGACAAGACCGCGCAGCCCGGCGACAACTTCTATCACTATGCCAACGGCGCATGGATCGCGAAGACTGAGATTCCCGCCGACCGCACCAGCCTGTCCGGCTTCTCCCTGCTCGCCGACGTCGTCAACAAGCGCGTCGCCGGCATCGTCGACGAGGCGGCCAAGTCCAACGCAACAGCGGGCACCGAGAAGCGCAAGATCGCCGACCTCTACGCCTCCTACATGGACGAGCAGGCCATCGACCAGCGCGGCATCGCCGCACTCAAGCCGCACCTTGCCGAGCTCTCCGCCATCAGCAACGAGCACGAACTCGCCACCGCCCTCGGCCACACCCTCCGCGCCGATACCGACGCACTCAACAACACCAACTTCCATACCCCTAACCTCTTCGGCCTGTGGATCGCCCCCGGCTTCAACGACCCCGACCACTACACGCCCTACCTGATGCAGGGCGGCCTGCAACTCCCCGACCGTGCGTACTACGTCACCGACTCCGAGCGCATGAAGACCATCCGCGAGAAGTACGTGCAGCACATCTCGGAGATGCTCAAGCTTGCCGGCTTGAGCAACACAGACAAACGCGCCGACGCGATCCTCGCACTCGAAACAAGAATCGCGCAGAAACACCTCTCGCTCGCCGAAGACGAGAACATCGCGAAGGCCAACAACGTCTGGCAGATGTCCGACTTCGCAAAGAACGCACCCGGCCTCGACTGGCCTGCCTACTTCGCAGCCGCCGGCCTCGCGCAGCAGCCCAGCTTCATCGTCTGGCAACCCACGGCCATCACCGCCGAGGCTTACCTCGTCTCCGCCACCCCCATCGACACCTGGAAGGATCTCCTCGCCTTCCATCTCATCGAGCAATACGCCGCCGCCATCTCCACCCCGCTAGCGGACGAGCGCTTCAACTTCGTCGGCAAGACTCTCACCGGAGCGCAGCAGCAGCGTCCTCGCGAGCAGCGTGCCATCGCGCTCGTCAATGGCATCCTCGGCGACGCCGTCGGCCAGCTCTACGCCGCGCGCTACTTCACTCCCGCCGACAAAGCGAAGGTCGAAGTCATGGTGCAGAATCTCCTCACCGCCTTCCATGCGCGCCTGGAGAACCTCACCTGGATGACGCCCGCCACCAAAGCAGAAGCCCTGCGCAAACTCGGCACCCTGCAGGTCGGCATAGGCTACGCCGACCACTGGCGCTCCTACCAGGGCCTCAGCATCGAGCCCGACGATCTCTTCGGCAATCTCTGGCGCGCTTCGCTCTTCGACTACCACTACGCGCTCGCGCGCATCGGCAAGCCCACCGATCGCAAGGAGTGGACGATGACTCCGCAGACCGTCAACGCCGTGAACCTTCCGCTCGATAACGGTCTCAACTTCCCAGCCGCCATCTTCGGGCCGCCGTTCTTCGATCCCAAGGCGCCTGACGCGGTGAACTACGGAGCCATCGGCACCATCATCGGCCACGAGATCTCGCACACCTTCGACAGCGAAGGCGCGGCCTTCGACTCGCAGGGCAAGGTTCGCAACTGGTGGACCGATGCTGACCGCGCCCACTTCGATGCCTCCATCGAAGCACTCGCCAAGCAGTACGACACCTACGCCCCCTTCCCCGACCTGCACCTGAACGGCCACCAGACGCTCGGCGAAAATATCGCCGACCTGGCAGGAATCACCGCCTCCCACGATGCGTGGCTAGCCTCGCTGCACGGCAAACCCGCGCCGGTGGTCGACGGTCTCACCGGAGAGCAGCAGTTCTTCCTGGGCTACGCGCAGAGCGAGGCCGGAAAAGCCCGCGAAGCCGCTCTGCGCCAGCAGGTCCTCACCGACCCGCACTCCCCCGGCGAGTTCCGCGCCGACACCGTCCGCAACCTCGACGCCTGGTATGCTGCCTTCGACGTAAAACCCGGCCAGACCCTCTACCTCACCCCCGATGATCGCGTTCATATCTGGTAGACGTAATTGCTTTTGTCTCTGAGATAGGCCCGGACTTTAGTCCGGGCATCTTCAGTCACCCTAAAATGAGGCTTTAGCCTCTGGGAGCAAAACCAGCTTGTCCCTGATCATCGCCGCAATCCGTTCCGGAACCGACCCGGTGGCACCTCTGCCACCGGCGTCGTTCCATCGCACGCTCGAAGACCCCATCTACTGCCCCAAGTGCGAGGCCACCTATGTCCTAGTGGTCGATTACGACCACGCGATCAGCAGGCACTTCGCCGACGACTCCCGCCGCCACCTCTCGATACTTCGCAAGGCTGTCACCCAGGGCCACTCCACCGACCACCGCATCAGCCACTTTGAAACCAACGGCGTAGTCGTAACCAGCCACACCGCCCCCCAACCCCAACCATTGCCACCCTTACCCCGCCACATCATGTAGCAAAATCCAGCAGGACCGGCACAACCGCCGTAGCGAAGCTTGGCTCCCTTCGCGCCCGTTGCGTCAAGGTTTTTGCTCTTCAAACCTGCATAAAACCTGCTAAAATCAAGAGTTGTGAGCCTCTCCCCCACCCTCGAAAATCCAGCTGCAGAAACCGAGACCCACCGCCCCAAGGTCGGATTCGTCTCGCTCGGCTGCCCCAAGAACCTCGTCGACTCCGAGGTCATGATGGGACTGCTGCATCGCGGCGGTGCGGAGCTCACCCCCAGGGCCGAAGACGCCGAGATCCTCGTCGTTAACACCTGCAGTTTCATCGACTCCGCCAAGCAGGAGTCGGTCGACACCATCCTCGAGATGGTGCAGCACAAGATCGCCAACGGCGGCCGCGCCCAGAAGCTCATCGTCGCCGGCTGCCTGGTCGAGCGCTACCGCGACGAGATCCGCAAGAACATCCCCGAGGTCGACGCCGTCGTCGGCACCGGTGAGCTCGAAGCGATCCTGGAGGCTGCCGGCCTCCATCGCCCCACTCCCGCGGAGAACAACTCCCCATTCGCCATTTTGACGACGGCGCAGATCGAGCGGCACGCCTCGTCGGTCAACCAGCACTCTCGCCCCGAGTCCGACGGGCCACAGATCGCTCACGAAGCCACGCGAAGCGTCTCGCCCGACGCGCAGTCGTCTAGACCCGAAGGCGATGCCCGCGAACAAGCCGGACGCTTCTCCCGCGAGGCCTGGGACGGCGCAACCGCCGCCCTGCCCAGCTACCTCTACTCCGACGAAACGCCGCGCATCCTCACTACGCCCCGCGCCTCGGCCTATATCAAGATCGCCGAAGGCTGCGACCACCCCTGCAGCTTCTGCATCATCCCGCAGCTACGCGGCAAGTTCCGCTCGCGGCCGCTGTCGAGCATCGTCGCCGAAGCCAAGTCGCTCATCGCCCAGGGTGTTCGCGAGATCACGCTCATCGGCCAGGACACCACCTGCTACGGCGAAGACCTTCCCAAGGACGCCGTCACCGGCAAGCGCCCCGAGCTGGCCGACCTGCTCGACGCCCTCGCCCCGCTGCCGGGCCTCAAGTGGCTCCGCTTCCTCTACGCGTACCCCAACAAGATCACCACACGGCTCCTGGAATCGATCGCGAAGCACGACACCGTCGCCAAGTACCTCGACGTGCCCCTCCAGCACGCCAGCGCCAATGTACTGCGCCGCATGAAGCGCGGAGGCACCGCCGACCGCTTCCTGCAGATCATCGACCAAGCCCGCTCCATCGTCCCCGGCTTGGTCCTGCGCACCAGCTTCATCGTCGGCTTCCCCGGCGAGACCGAAGCCGACTTCGACGAGCTCCTGGCCTTCGTACAAGCCGCACAGATCGACTGGCTCGGCGTCTTCAGCTACTCCGACGAAGAGGGTGCAGGAGCCTTCGAACTCGACGAAAAGGTCCCCAAGCGCACCATCGAAGCCCGCCGCCGCAAGCTGATGAAGCTGCAGAACAAGATCAGCACCAAAGCCCGCCGCGCCTGGGTAGGCCGCGAGATCGACCTGCTCGTAGAAGGCGAGAGCGAAGAGACCGAACTCCTCTGGCAAGGCCGCTCGCTGGACCAGGCCCCCGAAATCGACGGCAAGGTCCTCATCAACGACTTCGGCCCCCACGAAGTCCTCGTCCCCGGCACCTTCTACCGCGCCGAGATCACCGAGTCGCACGACTATGACGTGGTTGCAAGAATCATCGAGTAAACTTTCAGGCATTGAGGTTGCCGCATGCCGAAGGGTCGCGCTTCGATATATGCTCTGCTACTCCTTTTTCTGGCGCTGTCTGCATCGGCGCTCTATGGGCAAACCTCGGCAGCGCTCTCACATTGCATATTTCAACAGGCAGAAGACCATTTCACTGGCGGTTGCGGCCACGTCTTCGATCAAACCTCGGCCATGACCTTGAAACCTGCGGCAGCCATCACAACCGGCATCTGGCGCACTGACATTCACCCCTCCCAGATCTGGTCGGGTGATATGACCGATCAAGACAGCCCGAACGCCGCGCTTGAACTTGAAATCTATTCAGGTGGATGGGGTGTTCTTCGTACCGAATACGGGTGGTATCCCGTCACGCATTTCGTTGCTTCACCTCTTACGTTCGATCTCGATGCCTCGAATGAATCTCGTGAAATAGTCCCCAGGCCTCTTGACCAGAAGATCGTGCAGGAAGCAGCGCGGCTGCTTTCGACTCCAGCCGTATGGAACCGAACCGACGATCGCCATTGTCCAACCGCTGCAACAACATGGAGCATCTACTGCGCCATGATCAAAGCCTCCATCTCTGTAACTGGAGGTTCCCATCACCGTCGGCCCGCCATGGAAACCGTTCGCGCCATCGTTGACGAACGTACCGCGACACGCGGCTATCATCACCGCCTGATGGAGTACAACAACGATCCCACAACGACTCTCCGTGACGTACAGAGTCTCTTCAGCGAAGCTCAGGCACGAATGCAAATGCCGAAGGCATCGTCCTGAGCGCCAAAACCCCCACCATGAATCTCCCACCGCTCAACCAACATCCATACAAGTACCTGCCAGCACCACCGGCATAAGGAGAACTCATGGATCTGCAACTCACCGGCAAGACCGCTATCGTCACTGGAGGTTCTGCCGGCATCGGCCTGGCCATCGTCAAGGCACTGGCAGCCGAAGGCGTCACCGTCACCGTCCCGGGCCGCACCCAGGCCAAGCTCACCCAGGCACTCGCCGGCATCCCCAAAGTCATCCCCGTGGTAGCTGACGTGGCAACCGCCGAAGGCGCCGACAAGCTTCTCCAGCAGGTCCCCGACACCGACATCCTCATCAACAACCTGGGCATCTACGAGCCCAAAGAGTTCGTCGACATCACCGATGCCGACTGGCTGCATCTCTTCGAGACCAACGTTCTCAGCGGCGTCCGGCTCTCGCGCCACTACTTCCCGCGCATGATCAAGCGCAACTCCGGCCGCATTATCTTCATCTCCAGCGAGTCCGGAGTGATGACTCCACCCGAGATGGTCCACTACGGCGTCACCAAGTCCGCGCAGCTCGCCATCTCCCGCGGCCTTGCCGAACGGACCAAAGGCACCGCCGTCACTGTCAATACCGTCATGCCCGGCCCCACACGCTCCGAGGGCATCGTCGAGTTCCTCGAGAAGATGTCGTCGATCCCCAATGCCACACCCGAGCAGGCTGAAAAAGAGTTCTTCGAAAAGCACCGCCAGAGTTCGCTGCTGCAGCGGCTCATCGAAGACTCCGAGATTGCAAACCTCGTCGCCTTTCTCGCCAGCCCGCTCTCCGCAGCCACCAATGGAGCCGCTCTGCGCGCCGAAGGCGGCCTCCTCCGTTCCATCATCTAAACTTAAACTCGCTATGTCCGAGACCAAAACACTCCGCTGCCCCATCTGCCGTAAGGTCGTTCCCACCGACTCCGCCGAAGTCCCCTTCTGCTCGGAGCGCTGCCGCACCATCGACCTCGGCAAATGGGCCTCGGGAGACTACAAGATCAGCTCTCCCATCCTCGATCCCGATCTGCTCGAAGACCTCGAACACGCCCAGCAACAACAGCACCCCACCGATGAAACCAAAGAGTGGAAGAACTAATGGCGCATCAGCCACACGTCTCCCTCTCTGAACTTCGCGAAGCTCAAACCGGACGCAAAACAAAATGGGCCTGGGCTCTCGGCACCTTCTTCGGCGCAGGCCTGCTCAAGCCCGGACCGGGAACCTATGGCTCCGTCGCCGCGGCGCTGCTCTGGTACGCCGCCGCACATGCGTTCCATCCCAACTTCATAACCCTGGCCATCGACACGACTGTCGCAGCTATCGTCGTCACGCTGATCGGCATCCCCGCCTCGACTCTCGTTGCACGCGAGTCCGGCCGCGAAGACCCAGGCTTCGTCGTCGTCGACGAGGTCGCGGGCCAACTCATCGCACTCATCGCCATTCGCCCTGATTGGAAGCACGCCGTGCTTTCGCTGATCCTCTTCCGGCTCTTCGACATCTTCAAGCCCTGGCCCATTCAAAAGTTCGAAGCCTTGCCCGAAGGCACAGGCATTATGCTCGACGACGTTGCAGCCGGTGTGCTCGCGCTGATCGTGGCACTGATCGCGGGCCGCTTCTTCTAGAGTGGTGCGTCTGAAGTTCGTCGAAGGCTGAGACCGATCGCCACGGCAACCTGGATCCCTGCTTCAGGATGCGACATTGCCCGGAGTACTCGGCTTCAAAGATGGAGTAGTCAACCCTATCTGTAACTCGGCTCTGGACTTGAACCAGATGCGGGACAGCAATAGTCCTTAGCTGCTGCCCCGCATTCTCGTAATATTCGGCTGCTGTAAAAAGAGCCCCAATAATTCCCGCTTGACAGTTCTCGAATTCGCGTGGCATTGTTATTGCCGTCCATGGAATCGTTACCATGGCTGACTTATTCCTAGTTCGAGCAGCAATTCGTAGAACCAATCATTCTGCCCTCCCCGCGGCAGCAGGGCTGTGACGGCGGAAGATTGGCCTGTTTTTCAGACACGAGAAACAAGCACAGCTGTTACTGAGGGAATTAAGGAGCCCTCTCCCTATGAAATGGAAACTGGTCCTACGCACGTTACTTTATGGGAGCTCGATGGCTGCTTTTGTGGCCGCGGTTCACCAGGTAGTTCTCCCGCACAAAGCACACGCAGAACAGGCTTGTTGTAATTACGAGCTGGATAACTCCTGCGGAGGCGACGCTCGGTGCGAGTTCACGAACGAGGAGTGCAATCAAGGCCCTACATCGAATATGCAAGGCTATACCTGCGTTGAAGAGTAGTACAGCTGCACAAATCATCACCAAAACCAGTGCGGTGCGGCATGCTTAGGAGCCGCCGCACCGCACACCACTGTGGAGGATTCGCATGGAGTCGACGAACATCGGGCAGCCGTCTCCTGCCTCGGCAGTTTCCTCATCGAAGGCCGCGTCCTTCGTGGACAAGAGCGCTATTCTGATTCTGTTTGCCGCATCCATCGCGCTCAATTTTTTCCTGATTGCGCGCGTGCATACCCTCTCGCAGAAAACGAGTTCCCACCCATTGCTGACGGTAGGTGCTGAGATGCCCTCCATCGAGGCGCAGACGGTAACTGGCGTGCCGGGTACGATTGATTACGCTGCCACCTCGGTGCCCACGGTGCTGTATGTCTTCACCCCTCAATGCGGCTGGTGCAAGCGCAACCTGCCCGATCTGCATGCGCTGGCCGACCAGGCAGGAAACAAGTACCGGCTTATCGGTCTCTCGCTCACGGACCGCGACCTCAAGCAATACATTGACTCACAACACCTGGACTTCCCGGTCTATACCCATCTGAGCAGCGCCACGATGTCGACGTATCAGTTGGGCGGAACACCCGCCACCATCGTCATTTCCCCGCAGGGCAAAATTCTCAACTCGTGGGTCGGCGTGTACGGAGATGACATCAAGGGGAAGATCGAAAGCTCGCTCCAGGTCTCGCTTCCGGGCTGCTGCAAGTCGTGATGGGCTCTGTCCAGCCTGAAGCAACCGTGGATGTCGCTGCCGGAGCCGCGTCGTCAGAACCTGCGTCAATCAGTGCCCGGCGCATAGCGATCCTATGCACGGATCTGATTGCCGGTGGAGGCGGCGAGGCGAAGAGAGAAAAGGGATTGCTCGCCGCCGCCCTGAGACCTCTGCGCAGGATTCTTTCGCAGCGTCAGATCGTCTACGGCGCGCACACCGCCTATCGGTCCTTCAACACCGCCATGCTGCGCTATTCTCCTCAGGCGGAGATCACGCTGATCACCAATCCATCCTTAGTGCCCAGGCTTCGGCAGCAACTCAAGAGCAGTCCGCTGCCGGAGAGCACCGTAGCCGACGCCTGCAACTACTTCGACCTCGCATCAGAGTTTGAAAAAGGATGGTATGCCTGGTTTGACGACACCGGCAACTACTGCAATCCCTTCGATCTCCGTGCCAGCTTCGCCTCGTCCTGCTATCCGATCCTGTTTTCTCACCACACAGTGAGTTATCAGCATCATCTGAACAATCGGTTTCTGCCACTTCTGCTATCGGAAACCCTGCCGTGCGATTCGTTCGTCTGCACCAGCCATGCCGCGCGTCAACTGATCTCCAACCAACTGGAGTATATGGGCGAGGCGCTCATGCGCAGCCATGGCCTGCAGGCTGCTTTCCACGGCCGCCTCGATGTGATTCCCCTGGGCGTCGATACCGAAGTCTTCTGCCCACGGCCGAAGGAGGCTTGCCGCAAGCATTTCGGATTCTCGAAGAAGGAGATTCTGATTCTCTACTTCGGAAGGATCTCCGTGATCGACAAGGGCGATCTCTTCCCGTTGGCGCAGGCTTATGCCGAACTCCGACGCCGCAACCCGGAGGCGCAACTGACGCTGGCGATCAGCGGCCGCGGCTACAGGGGATACGACCAGTTGCTCAAGGAAAAACTGAAGGAAGCCGGCCTGTCCACCGGCGTAGTCTTTCTGCCCGGCATCACGGACGAGGAACTACCGCTGCTGTACAGCGCGGCCGACATCTTCGTCTCGCCCGCTGACAATCTCCAGGAATGCTTTGGGCAAACACCGCTGGAGGCCATGGCCTGCGGCATTCCGCAGGTAGTCTCCGACTGGGACGGCTACCGCGAAACGGTAGCCCATGGCGAAACCGGATTTCTGATTCCGACCTACTGGATGCAGTGTGACAGCGATCTCGGGCCGCTGTCACAGGTCTATTCAGAAAACTGGCAGCCAGATCACTTTCGCCTCGCGCAGTCCGTCGCCGTCGACGGCCGCGAACTGGTGCAGGCACTGGAGCAGCTGGTTCGCAATCCGGAGCTGCGTGCCAGGATGGGAGAGGCATCGCGGCAGCGAGCCGTCACGCACTTCTCCTGGGAGAAGATTGTCGCCGAGTACCACGCGCTGGCTGCGGAACTGAGGCCGATCGCCGATCGCATTCCGTATCGTAAGCCAACGTATCAGCCCTATCGCCAGCCGGATTATTTCCGCTTCGCCCAGCACTTCGCGACCACGATCCTGAACGATGAGACCGTAGTAGTTCGCTCACCGGGCGAAGCCTCCTCCGCGGGTCGCATCTTCATTCCCTATGCCGGAAAATTCCTGAACCTTGCCGAGTTCCATCAGTGGAACGTCGACGCGACCCTGGCTGCTGCGGCAAAGCCCATCGGCGTAGGCCAGTTGGTGGAGCAGATTGTGCGCTCCTCGCCGTGCAGCGAACCGAGCGCCAGAAGGCAGGTCATGTGGCTGATGAAGTACTCCCACCTCATCCCTGTTGGGGTTTCGGACAAAGACCGCGACGAGTAGCGGAGGTCGCGTACGTGGCGCTCCCTCTGCGATAGGCCGGGCGCGAAAGAGTATTCCTGCGACCCTTGTACTCCAGCAGTGTGGAGCGTGCAGTCAAATCCTGGCGCGGTATCGCTTCATCTTATTGCGGCTGCCGCAGGTCTGCATCGAGCACCAGGTCTTCACCGCCGCCTTAGAAGCGTCGAAATAGGAGGCCCGGCAGGTGGACTCGTGGCAAAGCTTGAAGCGCCGCCAGAGGCCTGATTGCAGAGCATCCAATACCATGAGCACGAGGCTGGCAACCGGGTCCGCGGGCTTGTTTGTAGCTAGAGAGATCTGGCCATCCTCGCCAAGGCGCGGCTCAATCCGATAGAGAACGATGAGCCGGTTCAGCATTTCGCGGCCGGCGATAAGCTCGTTGCCGATTTGCATTCCACTATTTGCGGCCTGCAACGACCGAAGCGCGGCATGGAGCTGCATTGCGCGCTGAAACGTGGCCGCTGTCACGGCGGGAGAACAACCGCGCAGCTTGCGATGAAGCCAGACCTTCCAGTCGCAGCGACCGGCTTCGAAGTCATGCCATAAGAATGATTCCAAATAACGGTATTTGGCGGGTGTCTCCGGACGATGTTCAGGCACGACAAGCTCTCACTTGCAAATTCAATAGTTACCACTGAAACTATTTAAATGGTAACACCGCGAAATGAAGATGTAAGCCGTCGAACGTTTGCGCTTGCACTTCCCGCAGTTTTAGGCGCATTTCGTGGAATCGCAGTTAGCGAAGGAGTAGAGCAGAAGATGCCAGGAAAACCGTTCAGCGTCCATTTTGACAACGCACTCAGAGCAGATCTCCAACGCCGTCTCGCTCAGACACGATGGAGCGATGCCGTCGCGACGGATTGGGAATACGGAATGAACAAATCCTTCCTTAGAGCGCTGGTGGAGTACTGGCAGACCAACTACAACTTCGACGCTGCGGAAGAACGTATAAACGCGATGCCGCAGTTTCGGACGACCGTTGCAGGATTTAGCATCCACTACCTTCACATAAGGGGACGGGGCCCGCATCCCAAGCCGCTGCTTTTGATGAACGGCTGGCCCTCAAGCTTCGCTGAATATCGCAGGCTGGCCCCAATGCTTGCCGACCCTGCTGCCTTTGGCGGTTCAGCGGATGACGCCTTCGATGTCGTCATCCCCACGCTCCCTGGGTTTGGCTTCTCAGACCGGCCGACGCATCCCCATCAGGTCAATGCCGAGGACTTGTTCCACACCTTGATGACGGAACATCTGGGCTATCCGGCTTATATCGCCTCCGGGACCGACATTGGCGCTGGCGTAGCGACTCGCCTCGCCTTGAAATATCCCGGCACGGTACAAGGCATTCATATTGCTTCTGTGGTGGACCCGCCTCTGACAGGTACATCCCCGCTCTTAACCAGTGCGGAGCAGGCGTACAAAGCTCGTTCTGACCAGTGGGAGGCAGAAGAAGGCGCGTATGAACACATGCACTACACGCGGCCTCAGACGCTTGCTTTCGCGCTGGCGGACTCGCCTGTGGGGCTGGCTAGCTGGATCGTGGAGAAGTTCTATTTCTGGAGCGATCATGGGGATGATCTGCTTAAGACATTTCCACCCGAAATGCTCATCGACAACCTGATGATCTATTGGGCCACCGAGACAATTGGCTCGTCGATGCGCCTGTACTACGACCATCGTCACTTTCGGGCCCCGTTCAAGACGAGCGACCACGTCAGTGTCCCTACCGCCATCTGCATCTGGCCCAAAGATCTGGTGCTTGCTCCCAGGGAATGGGCGGAGCGCTTTTATAACGTTCAGAGGTACTCGACACAGAGGCACGGTGGCCACTTTCCGGCCTGGGAAGCGCCTGATGCCTATGCGGAGGATGTCCGGCTATTCTCAAGATCTCTCAAGAGAAGTTGATTCCTCCATGGCGGAACGTCAACAAGACTATTGGACCCCGTTTGCCTTCACCCCCCACCCCGTCTACGCTAACCAAAGATGACCTTGCTGCACCCAACTCGCCCCGACGCTCCACACCTCGACCGCCTGACACCCAAAGCGGCAATCCCTGGCGGCAACTTCGAAGTCTTCGGCAGCCGGCTGCTGCGCGCAGATACAACCGAACCGCAGGCCCCGCAGGCCTTCTTCGGCGAGGCCGTCGCTGAGCTCGAACTCAGCCGTGAGGCCCGTGCGCTCATCCGCGTGCCCGATGGCGCCATCTCCAGCGATCTCGTCCTCCATCGCGATGGACTTGTCAGCAACATCCTGCACGCCAACATCGCCATCCCCATGGCCGAAAATCTCCACCTGGTCTCGAACCCCGCCATCGACGCCGACGGCAACCTCTTCGCAATGGTCTCCGGCCCGCGCGGCGAACGCGTGCCGGTATCGATCTTCCGCATCGACCGTGATCTCCAGGTCCGGCCCTTCGTGCGTGACCTGCTCAACGTCTCCGCGCTGGCCTTCGACCGCGAGGGCTATCTCTACGCCAGCTCGCGCTCCGAAGGCGCCGTCTATCGCATCTCCCCGCACGGCGCCATCTCCACCTTCGCCGAAGGCATGGGCATCGCCACCGGCATCGCGTTCGACCACGAGGGCAACCTCTTCGTCGGCGACCGCTCAGGCACCATCTTCAAAATCGGCGCGAGCGGTTCGAAGAACGCCGGTGAGATCTTCGTCTTCGCCACGCTTGAACCCTCAGTCGCGGCCTATCACGTGGCCTTCCGTGAGGACGGCATGCTGCTCGTCACCGCACCTACGACCTCGTCGAACCAGTCCATCCACGCCATCGATCCTGACGGCAACGCAACCGTCTTCTATCGCGGCCTGGGCCGTCCCCAGGGCATGGCCTTCGATGCCGACAGCAATCTGTATGTCGCAGCTTCGCTGCATGGGCAGCGTGGTGTCATAAAAATAGACGGAGAGGGTCAAGCAGAACTCATCGTCTCCGGCAATGACCTCGTGGGTCTCGCCTTCCTCGAAGACGGCTGCGCCGCACTCGCGACCAACACGACCATCTTCCATGTCGATCTAGGCATTCAGGGCCGGGCCCTCGCATGAGCCGTTGGAAGCGCATCGGCCTGTTCTCGTTGATCGCCTTAGCCACTGGAGTCGTAGTCGCCTTATTCGTGGACGATGGTCACATAGATAGAGACCTTCTCCTGCTCACACTTGGATCTCTTCTGGTGATACTGCCCTGCTGGCTTCTGTTGCTGCCCTTTGTAGCAGTCTCTGATAACCTTCGCGCGTGGCGTCCTGTCGTCTTTGTCCTGGCTGGAGGACTGATTGCCACCATCGTCGCTCTAGGCGAAGCCCATCATTTCTACCTGCATTCATCTCCGAACAAAGCACCAACAGCAGCATGGTTCCACCGTACCGCATGGGAGAGTGCGCTCCTCGGAGCCGCAGCCTGCGCAGTCTACCTCGGTATTCTCAAGGCCACTTCACGCCCGCCCCAGGACAATCGCATCTGAAGCACCTTCGTCCCCTCAGTTTTCCGAAGGCCGCTCAAGATTGTCGATCACAAGCACCTGCACGGGGGCCTTGGTAGACTCCAGCTTCAACCCGAGCTGCTCCTGCACCGCCGTAAAGATCGAGGGAGCTGCAACATCACCCTCTGGTGGAGCTCCATCGTCCGGAGCCCATCGCAGCGTGAAGTTGTAGTAACCCATAAGCCCCGTCCTGTCGACAATGGGACGTTTTAGTTCAATGGAGAGCTGATTCACCAAAGGTTTCATCGGCTGGCCCATACTCCTGATCAGCCCCCGTCCTACTTGCCTCCCGCCACCGAACTTCATCCCATTCAAGTCAAGGCCTGGTTGTATCTCTGTCATCCGGACGCCGTTCTTTCCTACCACCAGCGCGTAGACGGGAAGTGCTTTCAGATCGTAGTGATACTTCAAATGGAAACGGTCTACTAAGATCTTCTGCAGCATGGGGGCGCGCTGTACTGGGTCAATGACTTTGCGGAACGCGGCCACGTCCGCGTCTCTCACCTTCGCCGTGACATCATAGCGTTCGTGCCTGGCCCACTCCGGCATCCCGGTGATCTGGTCACTCACGAAGATACCGAATGCCCATTGAATGATGTCTTCCGGCGGCATATTTGTGCACGTCCAGTCATCGCCCATAGTCTGGGAACCAGCACCCATCGACGTATCTCCGGAGTGGTTGGGCCTCACCGACACCACATCGAACTCCAGCGGCTTCCCGTCCGCCCCCATCAACCGTGGTCTGTCCCACTGTGCGCGCGCGGCGAGTGGCCACGCCAGAATCATCGATCCAACCAAAAGCACGATTTTGTGCGCAAGTCTCATTTCGATCTCCCATTGATTCGAAGCACAAGCAAGGCCATAACCCCAAAGCCTTGCGCAGGACAGAGGACGCCACAGAGACTCTCAGGGAACGCCTGAGATACCGATTGGGGCGGCTCGAACAACATTCACTCGTTCAAAACTTCGAGTGGTTCAATTTCTTCTAATATGACGAAGAAATAGGTTGCCTGTCAAGCCTCTTCACAGGTGGGGAGAACGCAATGATGAAAGTTTGTTCCCGGTGAATGGATTAGTGAGGTGAGTCATTGACTCATAGAAGGACGGAGAAATTCAAAATAGCGCGCAGCGCAAACCGTGACGCTTTAGCGTTACAGGGTGGAGGGTAAGGGAGGCAATCGCCTTTAGGCTACGGAATAAGGGCCTAGCGAGAATTGGCCTTTAGGCCCGGGCTCTCTTTCGGCTGCGAACAAAAGGCCCGGGCCATTTCTCGAACGCCTGTAGATAATTGAATCAACGGAGCCCTATTTCAAGTTTCACCCGCGCTGATTCCCATGATCGTCTATCCACAAGAAGTTCTTGCTTCCTACACTGAGGTTCCGATCTTCGGATTGGCGATAACGGTGGTATTTCTGGCCGCGACGGTGGCGGCTCTTGTCGTCCTGCTCCGGGATGCATGGCGCTTCCTGAAATTTCTAATCCAGACGGCTGCCTACGCCCTACGCGGTGAACAGTCACCATGGCCACGACGTCGGGAAGCGATCAAACGAATGCAGGAGAAGGTGTTCAGCCGCGAGGAAGCCATGGTTCGCGTGTGGAAGTATGCGGAAGCCAAAGGCCACAGTACTCACTGCCCCTTTGATATCCGGCTGCAATTTCTGCGGACCGAGGAGGAGAGAAAAGAAGATCTGTCGATCGGAAGGTTCGTCTACCGCATACACATCCTGCCTCACATCCCTGGCACCATCGTTGAAATCGACGCCATTGACGGAACCCTGCTCAAATGGCACACACTTCCACGCTGATTCCTCTGTGCCGAGGCACAGGGAGAGAGCTTTGCCTGCCTTCGCAACGGCACAGTGGAGGACTTCTTTCCTGAAACTTGGCTTCTTCCATGACTGGCGCGTCTGCTATCGTGCCCCTATGCTCGCCCCCTTGCTTGCCTTGGCGATGACCTGTTCGTTTCAGCAAACCGCCCAAACGCCCGCCAGACCTGCTGCCAGAATGATCAGCGATGCCCACATGCAGACCGCAATCAGGATTCTCGATAGCGTTCCGCAGCCCGTCAAAGTACGTCTCGTGCACGTAGGACCAATTGATGATTTTGGGGATCACTATGTCTATTTCTTTTTTCGGTTTGTTTCCCTTTTCCTGTCGACCCAGGGGAGGTGGCACTCGGATGATATAGAAGAGGTGTCCCAGAAAGATGCGGGAACTAGCCTTGGACAAGGTATCGGGTGCTCAGTAATCGATGCAGATGGCGCGGACGGCAAAATCATAACCAGCGCGATGGCTGCTGCTGGCTATCCGTGCTCACACGAAGCTGCTGGCTATGTTCCTCCCCAAGAGCCAACACAACCTCCAGGCCGGAGACCCCTGGTACCGCACCCGCCTGTACAAGAGGTAGTGATCTCCATAGGCAGGTGAAAGCGACAACCAACTTATCGATAAGCCGAGTACCTTATTGCCTTCGTAGATAATTGAATCTACGGAGTTGTATCTCAAGATGTCCACCGCAATCTACCGCGAGCCCACGCCTGAGGAGGTTGAACTCGCCCATCAGCGTCGCATTCTCGCCTCCATCCGCGCGGTGCTGGCCAAACGCGAGTTAGAGTTGGAGCATCTCCGCGACCAGATCATCAGCTTTGAAACCCGCTACATCCGCCAGGTCGGCGTCCTCTACCGGCAACTGGACGAGTGGGAGGAGCGCATCGCAGAGTTGAAGGTCTCTCAAGAAACTCCAGAAGAGCGCGAGCGCTACGCCCGCGAGGCCGCGCAGCAGCCTGAACCCGTCCTCTCCGATGAACCAGTCCCCGAACGCTCACTCGACCTCAGGAACCTCTTCCGCGAGGTCGCCAAACTCATCCATCCGGACTTCGCCATCGATGACCACGACGAGCGCCACCGCACTCGCCTGATGGCCCAGGCCAACGAAGCCTACCGCCGCGACGACGCAGCCGTCCTGCAGCGCATGCTCAACGGCTACGATCCTTCCACGGACTCCTGGAACGCCAATGACATGGCCAGTGCCCTTGCCCGCACCCTCGCACAAATTGAGCAATCCAACGAGGACGTCGAAATACTCGCCGCCGAGATCGAAGCTCTCGGCCAATCCGAGATGGCTCAACTCAAAGAACGCACCGTGCAGGAAGCGCTCAAAGGCCGCGATCTGCTCGCTGAACTCGCCGCAATGGTCAAGGGAAACATCGGCATGGCGATGCGCCGTTATGAGCTCGACCTGGGAAGAGCCAGGCGCAAAGAGAAGGCCTTCAATCCCAATCCCCTTCTCTCCGCTGAAGCTCCACTCCCCAGCCGCCGCTGAGGTCTTCGCAGGCAGGAAACTCTTTGCTGGCAGACTAGGCAGTCGAGGGCCGAGATGTAGCGGCCAGTCGATGCATTCGAACGATTGCTCCGGCAATGACTATCGCGAAGGCATCGGCGAAAATCCACGTCAACCTCCACAGTAACGCGTCGTTCCCGGTCTTGGTCACCGCGTATATGAACCCAACGACAGCCATTGCCCCGTAGACGAGACCCAGCGCCATTGTGGCAATCATTTCTCTCTGCCTGGTAACGAAAGCGACAAGGAACCCAATCAACACGAATGAGATGAGATGTTCGATGTCACTGCCAGTCGATGCGAAGAACAGATATGCGCTGACGTGATGCTCGAAGAAGGCCTGGTATCTATCAAGCAGTGCAGATGCCGGTAAGCCGACCAAGGGAGCGACGAGTTTCCGAAGCAAGAGTCCTCCGACTACGGATGCGCCTATCAACCACGGGGCAGTGCGGAAGCCAATGCCGGCAAGCCATGGGACAGTTTTTATGGTTTGCCGCCAATACCATCGTTGCGCGAAAGCCACTCCCGATTTGGACGCGAGAAGTGAGAACTCTTCAAGAAGGTCACCCAGGATTGATTCCGCTTCTTCGGCAAGGGCGAAAAGATTGAGCAGCCAAACCGCAAGGCGCGGGGGCTTAACGAGATGGGGTTGCGACGTCATAGGTAACTCCGAATGAGCCGAGTCCTTCTGTCATGTTCTGCAGTGCGCGATGCGTGCGGCTCACAGCCGTCACTCCTTTCGCTGTTACACGAAAGAATCGCTTCGAACGCCCGCCACGTTCCGGTGTAGGATCGCCGCGATGGGACGTGACGTACCCTTTGGTCTCCAGGCGATCAAGAGTGGCATAAACAGCGCCAATTGAAACCTCGCGGTCAGTGCGAAGCTCAATTTCCTGCCGCACAGTTACCCCATATGCGCGATCGTCCAACCTCAGGAGTGCCAGAACAATGATGTGCTCGAATTCGCCGAGATAATCGCGGTCACGCATTATCTATACAATATAGAACAAATGTTTATCGATCGAGAAATCTTCACCCTCAGATTCGCTCATGATGGAACCTGAAATGCCCCTTATGTGTTCGCTTCACACGTTCTCACCAACCGAGACTCAACTTCCTGTTTGCCCGCGATCCAGGCACCATGCTGCATCCTCTCAGGTCTCTCGTGAATCTGAACTGGTGTCGAGGAGAAACGAAGATGACTGCGACTTTAACTGCCATTTGCGCCGTAAGCCTGTTGATCGTTCTCGTTCTATGGATCAGACGATCGAGAGCCCGTCATGAACTGGAACAGTACAGCATCACGCCAGAAGGTCTCCGTACATTGTTTGCGTCAAATCAGGATGTACTGCTCTTTGATGTGCGTCTTCCGCTTGATCTGTTGGCCAGTTCCGAGATCATTCCTGGCGCACAACGGCTTGCCCCAAAAGAAGTGATTGAGAATCCGTCGCTCATCCCGAAAGACAAAGATTCGATCGTTTATTGCACGTGCCCGAGTGACAAAACCAGTCGTGTCATCTTGCATCGAGCTCTCGCCTTGGGTTTTTCACGGACTAAATTTCTCAAAGGTGGGCTGGCGGCATGGAAAGCAAGCGGCTTCCCGGTCGAGCGGTACGAAAAGGCCTTCCATCTCGACACGGGCATGTAGTTCCACCCTTTAACCGGACTTAGCGCTCAACGAGAGATTTTTGGTCTTTCTTTGTGGGCCCAGGACAACGAAGAACTGGACGAGGTGGCCTAAACGTACCACTCGCCCGGAACCCGTAACAGAATGCCCATGAGTCTCTCAATGAGCGCATTGGCCTGAAGGGCAATAGTTGATCTTCAGACTGCGAGAATCAGCGACTGGCCAATACCAGATGTCGTCGGATTTGCCAAAGCTATTCTCCACGCAAGGCTTCCATGGGGTTCACCGCGGCTGCCCGGCGCGCAGGCATCGTCGAGGCCAGCAGCGCAAGCGCAAACACCGCAATCGGGGCCAGTACCAGCACTACAGGATCGAGTGGATTCACATGGAACAGGAAGCTTCGCATCAACCTGGCTGTGGCCACAGCTCCCGCCATACCAATCACCGCTCCCACCGCCGCCAGCTTCGCTCCCGAGATCAGCACCAGCCGCTGGATGTCTCCGCGCTGCGAGCCCAGCGCGATGCGGATGGCCATCTCGTGCACGCGCGCGGCCACCGAAAAGGCAATCACGCTGTAAATGCCGAGCATGGCCAGCAGCACCGCGACCAGGGCGAAGCTGGCGATAATGACGGTGTTAAAACGGCGCGGAGCGGTGCTTTGCGCTACGATCTCCTCCATCGTCTGCACCTGCGTGAGAGGCAGTTGTGGATCGATGGAGTTCACGACCGCGCGCAGGGCATCTTCCGTCTGCTCGGGCGGCAGCGCGGAGCGCATGACGATATGGCCACTGTTGCCGTTCAGATCGGCCGGCGTTGCATAGGCGCCAGCATCCTTCTCGTTTTGCGCCACTGGCAGATAAAACTGTTCGGAATCGCCGTCCTCGTTCGATCGGTTAAGCTTCGCGGCGGCCACTTCGCCTACCACCGTCAGCCACGGAGTGGCAGACTTCGGCGTCCCCTCGCGCAGGCGCCTTCCAATGGGGTTCTGGTTCGGCCAATAGTGCTCCGCGAACTGGTGGCTGACGATGACAACGAGCTGGCCATTGGCATTATCCGAATCCGTAAAATAGCGGCCCCGGATCAGCGGAATGCTCATCGTTTTGAAAAAATCGCCGATCACGTCCGAAGACAATGCGATCGTCTTGCCAGGTCCGCGCGGATCGATGTAACCGTCCGCGACAAAGAGCGCGCCGCTGCCGCTAATGGGAAGGCCATCCGTCAGGCCCACGGATTGAACGCCCGGCAGTTGGCCCAGGCGGAGAAGCACCTGGCTGTTGAAAGCATCGACCCGCGCTTGCGTCGGATATTCTTGCTGAGGCAACGCGTAAGCGGCGGTGGTCACGTGGCCGGGCTGAAACCCATGATCCACATCGCTCACATTCATGTAGCTGCGCAGAAGCAGCCCTGAAGCGCACAGCAGGATCAGCGCAATCGCGATCTCAGCCACTACCAACGCCGAACGGAAACGCGCGTGGGCGCCGCTCCATCCGCCTTCCTTAAGGGAGGCGTTTACGTTAATGCGCAGGGCCGCGAAACCCGGAGCCAGACCGCACAGCGCGCCCGTCAGCAGAGCCAGCAGAAGCGCGAAACCTGCCACTGTCCAGTTCAGCGTAATCTGGCTGGTCAGCGGCAGGTCCTCCGGCAAAAAGCTTCTTCCAACAGCCAGCGCCACACTGGCCAGCCCAATCCCGAGTATCCCGCCGCTTACGCTGATGACGAGGCTCTCAAGCATCGTCTGGACCAGCAGCACGCTTGCCGGTGCGCCCAAAGCGCGGCGCACGGCCGTTTCCCGCTGGCGGCGAATCGCTCGAACCAGCAACAGTCCCGCCAGGTTTGCGCAGGCGATCAGCATCACGACGGCCACGGCGAAAAAGAGCAAGCGTAGCAGCGGACGGGCAGTGACGACTGTAACTGCGTGCAGCGGAAAGACCACGGACTGGATGCGGATGTTCGATAAATCGAGCGGAAAGGCGCGCATAGTCTGAGCGGCCACGTGCCGTGCATCGTCCTGCGCCTGCTCCACCGTAACGCCGGGCTTGAGCCGCCCGACCATCATCAGACTCCAGTTCTCCCCACCACCCTCCGGCGAAAGATCCTGAGCACTGAAGCTCGTGGGAACCCAGAGCTCGCAGAACAGTTGGCGACCTTTCCAGATTGGAAACTCAAAGTTCTTCGGCATGACGCCGATGACGGTATAAGGCTCCCGGTCAAGGTCGATCGTGGTTCCAATTACCTTGGGGTTGCCGCTGAATCGGCTCTTCCAGATGGCATAGCTCAGCACTGCGACATGGGCTTTTTGCCGATCTTCCTGGGAGGTGAACACGCGGCCCAGCAGCGGAGCGACACCCATGGTGGAGAAAACGGAGGGCGTCATGCGTCCGGCGTGGATTTGGGTGGGCTGGCCAACTCCCGCAAGCTCATAGCTCACGTAGGCGTAACCGCCAAGGCTCTGAAAGGAACGTGTATCGCGCGAGTAAGCCATCACCTCGGGGGCGGTCACGAAACCGGGTGAGGTCCAGCCGAACCCGCTCACAAGGTCGCCCAGAGTGACCAGGCGGTCGGCGTCCGGAAAAGGCAGCGGCTGCAAAAGCACACCGTTCACGATGGAGAAGATGGCGGTGGTGGCACCAATGCCGAAGGCCAGCATCAGCACCGCGGTGATTGCAAACCCCGGCGACTTTCTCAGCCGACGTACGGTGAGGCGCAACTCACGCAGCAAGGAATCAATCTTGGATTCCCAGCCAGCCGACCATGCCTTATGCCGTACCATCTCGCTGCTGCCAATCTCTATGCGAGCGGCTCGCTGCGCCCTCTCCGGGCTCATACCGCTCCGTATCTTGTCGTCCACGGAGGCATCGTAAAAGCTTTGTAGCTCTTCTTCGATCTGGGCATTGCGCTCGGTAGGCCGCAGCAGTGCCCTGATACCAGCCATCAAGCTTCGCAGCATTTATCCCCCCTCTCTCAGGCTTCCAGAATTTGCGCTATCAGGCTTCCAGAATTTGATGGATAGCTGCGATCTGGCGATCCCACTGGCGGCGTTCTTGTTCCAGTGCCTTACGCCCGGCGGCTGTCAGCGCGTAATACCTGGCCCGGCGGTTGTTTTCCGTCGAGCGCCACTCTCCGCGAACTCGCCCCGACCGCTCCATCCGGTTGAGTGCCGGAAGCAACGATCCTGGATTTACCCGGAACACGCCGTTGCTGATCTGCTCAATGCGCAGCGCTATCCCGTACCCATGCATCGGTTCGAGCGCCAGTGTCTTGAGCACCAGCATCTCCAGAGTCCCCTGAACCAACTCGCGATGATCCGTCTCCACACCCGCCTCCACTAGATAATCAAGAGGTATACGATGACCTTCCCTAGATTGTCAAGAGGAGAGGGATAACGAAAAGCTTTCAGGGGACTTACGAAAGAAGCTTGAAGCAGCACTGAACCAGCCCCAAAGGGGCGATATATCACAGCCTGGGGCGCGAGCCCCAGGTACGAAACCTCACAACGAATTGAGGGCTGAAAGCCCGGTATATCTCGTCTGAACTGGCAAGATATACCAGACTTTTCAGCCCTTGATTCCTTGCGAACTTCTCACCCATCGTGCTGAAACCACGAACGGAAAACGCGCGACGAGCGCTGGGCGTACGCCGGACGAACGTGAAGCGCACGCATTAACAGGAACATTAACAGGAACAAGAAGATTAAAGACATTTGCGTTCACCGCTCACGCGGTTCCCGCCTTCGCCGGAATACTAGAATTCCTCTGAAATCTCCACACTCTCAATCGACTCCCTCCGCGATAGCATCAAACAAGTCACAACATGCTAGCCGAGATCATCGCCGTTGGTTCCGAGATGCTGACGCCTCACCGTCAGGACACAAACTCCCTCTACCTTACCCAGGGTCTCAACGATCTTGGCGTCTCCGTCGCCTTCAAGACCATCGTCGGAGATAACCGCCAGCACCTCGTCGATGCCGCGCGCATCGCGCTGGGCCGCGCCGACATCGTGCTCTTTTCAGGTGGCCTGGGGCCGACCGAGGACGACCTGACGCGCGAATGCGCCGCCGAAGCGCTCGGCCTTGAGATGCATCGCGAGCCTGCCGTACTGGTTGAGCTGCAGCGGCGCTTTATCGCCCGTCGCATGGCCATGCCGCTCAACAACCAGCGCCAGGCCGACGTTCTCGACGGTGCAGTGCTGCTGTCCAACAAGAACGGCAGCGCCCCGGGACAGTGGCTCGACACTACCTTTCCTGACTCCACGGGACAGGCTCATCGCAAGATCGTCATCCTCCTGCCCGGACCGCCCAAAGAGCTCATGCCGCTCTTCGACGACGAGTGTGTTCCCCGCCTCGCCGCCTCGATTCCTCCACGCTTCATCGCCAAGCGGCTGCTGCGCATGGCACTCATCCCCGAAAGCCAGGTCGATGCGCGCACCGCCCCGATCTATCAAAGGTTCGAGGATGTCGAAACCACCATCCTCGCCGGCTCCGGCGAGATTCAACTGCACTTCCTCTGCGTCAAAGACACCCTTGAAGCCGCGCAGGAGCGCGTCGACGCCGTCGCCGAACTGGTCGAGCACGAGATGGCCGACGACATCTTCTCCTCACACGGCGAATCGCTGGAAGAGGTTGTCCTGCTGATGCTAGGGCTGCGCGACCTTACACTCAGCGTCGCGGAGAGCTGCACCGGCGGTCTGCTGTCCGAGCGCCTCACCACCATCCCCAACAGCTCGCGTAACTTTGCGGGTGGTGCGGTGGTTTATACCAACGAACTGAAGACGATCTTCGCCGGCGTTCCCCCGGAGCTGCTGGCAAGCCACGGCGCAGTCAGCGAAGAGGTTGCGCGAGCGCTCGCTGAGGGCATCCGCCAGCGTACCGGAAGCTCGCTCGGCCTCAGCATCACAGGCATCGCCGGGCCACCCGTTACCACGGGCCCCGATGCAGGGAAACCGGCAGGACTCATCTACATCGGGCTCGCCGACGCGGACGACACCCAGGTCAAGCGCCTCGAAATCCCCGGAGACCGCGACCGCGTGCGCCTCTGGGCAACCGAGCACGCCCTGGAGATGCTGCGTCGCCGTCTACAATAAAGACAATTCTAGACAAACTCATAAGTTCGATAATCGCACAACCTCAAGCCCCTCAAAAAGCCGACTTTACGGCAAAGTCCAACACAATATGCCCTTGAGCCATCCCGGCAGAACCTGACGTTTCCAGAGCTCTGCTTGCTACACTCGACAAGCCGCCTGAAAAGGCTTGAATTTTATGAAGTCCTGGCTCATCATCCTCGCGATCGCCTATCTGCTCGGGTCCATCCCCTTCGGCTACATTCTCGTACGCGTCTTCCGCAAAGAGGACATTCGCACCACGGGTAGCGGCAACATTGGGGCGACCAACGTTGCGCGCTCCGGCGCAAAGGGTCTCGGCATTCTCACGCTGCTACTCGACTGTGCCAAAGGCTTCGCCGCTGTCATGATTGCGAAGCACTTCGCGCCCGGCAACCTCGATCTCCCGATCCTGGCCGCAGTCGCCGCTATCCTCGGCCATGTCTTTCCCATGTGGCTCGGCTTTCGCGGCGGCAAAGGAGTCGCCAGCGCACTCGGAGTGTACCTCGCACTTTCGTGGCCCTCGGCATTAGCAGCGCTCGCGATCTTCCTCGTCGTCGTCCTACTCACGCGATACGTCTCCCTGGCCTCCATCATCGGCGCGCTCGTGTTGCCAGTGGTCTTCCTGAAATTAACTACTGACCATTCGGCTATCGCAATCGGCAGCATCGTCTTCCTTTCGCTCCTGGTCATCGTCAAACACCACGCCAACATCTCAAGGCTGCTCCAGGGCAAGGAAAGCAAGTTCGGCAGCAAGAAAAACAGCAAGACTGAAGGGGTACAGGCATGAGCCGGATAGCAGTTATCGGTGCGGGGTCGTGGGGAACAGCGCTGGCGGTCTCATTGGCCCGGCGCGGAGGACACCACCTCAGTCTCTGGGCACATGCGCCCGCGCACGCAGCAGAGCTCACTGAAACCGGCGAAAACCTGCGCTATCTGCCCGGGTTCATCCTGCCGTTGGGTATTCAGATCACCTCCAAACTCACCCAGGCCATCGAAGGCGCCGACATCATCCTCTGTGTCACGCCGTCGCAACATCTGCGCGCTGTCATGACAGAGATCGCTCCAGCGCTGCAGCCGCACCAGGTTCTACTCTCGGCCAGCAAAGGCATCGAGGAAAAAACCTTCCTCCGCATGTCGCAGGTCATGGCTGCCCACGGACACAACCCCATCGGCACACTCGGAGGCCCCTCATTCGCACAGGAGGTCGCCGCCGGCATGCCGACCGCGATCACCATAGCAACCGAAGATCCGGAACTCGGCAAGTATTTGCAGGACGACTTTACCTCGCCTTCCCTTCGTGTCTATCGCAATCAAGATGTGATCGGAACCGAGCTCGGCGGCGCGCTAAAGAACGTCATCGCCCTAGCCGCGGGCATCGTGACCGGTCTGGAGCTGGGCTCGAACTCCGCCGCCGCCCTCATCACGCGCGGCATTGCCGAGATCACCCGGCTCGCCGTGGCCTGCGGTGGACGCCGCGATACGATGGCTGGCCTCTCCGGCGTCGGCGACCTGGTACTCACCTGCACCGGCAGCCTCTCCCGAAACCGCACCGTTGGCGTCGAGCTGGGCAAAGGCCGTAAGCTTCCCGAGATCATCGCCGGGCTGAACGGCAAGGTGGCTGAAGGCGTACGCAGCACCACCGCGGCACTCGGTCTGGCCGCCCGCTACGGCGTAGAGATGCCTATCACCGAGCAGATGGCCGCGATTCTGCACCAGGACAAGAGTCCGAAGGATGCCATTCGCGAGCTGATGGCCAGACCGGGGCGGACAGAGTAGTTTCCCGATAAACTAAATAACAATGGCCTTCTCTTTCTTCGGTAAGCGCGACAAAGAAACTCCGGAACCCGAGCCAACCGCGCCCGAATTCTCACAACCTGAATCTTCCAAACCCCGTGGCTTCTTCGACCGTATGAAGCAGGCGGTCTCACGCACTCGTGAGGCCCTCAGTGACTCCATAGGAAGCGTCGTCGCGCTCACCCGCGAGATCGACGAGAACAACCTCGACGACCTGGAACTCGTGTTGCTCGCTTCCGATATCGGATCGGTTACGACCAGCGAGATCATTACACATCTCCGCGAGCGCGCTCTACGACAAGGCATCAACGACGGCGCCGAACTCAAATCGCTACTCAAGGCCGAGCTACGCCGCATCCTCGACAGCGTCGCTCACCCTATCGCTCATCCCTCCACGCCGCCCGAGGTCATTATGATGGTCGGCGTAAACGGCACCGGCAAAACCACGACTACAGGCAAGCTCGCCGCGCTCTACCGCAGCCAGGGCCGCAGCGTTCTGCTGTGCGCCGCAGACACCTTCCGCGCCGCGGCGATCGAACAACTTGAAGTGTGGTCCGAACGTTCTGGAGTGCAACTCATCAAGACGCGCCAGGGCGGGGATCCCTCTGCCGCGCTCTTCGATGCGCTGACTGCCGCGAAGGCCCGAGCCACGGACATCCTCATCGTCGACACGGCGGGCCGTCTGCACACCAAGGTCGATCTGATGAAGGAGCTCGACAAGATGCGCCGCACCGCCGAAAGACTCTTGCCCGGCGCTCCGCACCAGACACTGCTCGTCATGGATGCCACAACCGGCCAGAATGGCTTGCAGCAGGCGCGACTCTTTACTGAAGCCGCTCACGTCACCGGCATCGTTCTGACGAAGCTCGACGGCACCGCTAAAGGTGGCATCGTCATTGCCATCGCCCGTGAACTGGGGCTGCCCGTGCTCTACGCCGGCGTGGGTGAAAAGATGGAAGACCTCCTGCCCTTCGATCCCGGCACATTCGTCGATTCCCTGCTCGATTGAGGCTGCATGTCCCTATCTCCCCAGGATGAACGTCACCTACAGCGCGCGTTAGAACTCGCACAAGAGGCTGTTGGCCTCGCGTCGCCCAATCCTACCGTCGGCTGTGTGTTGGTTCGCGATGGTGAAGTCCTCGGGGAAGGCGCACATCACTACGACGAGCGCGACCATGCCGAGATCGCAGCGTTGAAACAAGCCGCTGCCCGCGGCCACAGCCCGCAGAACGCCACAGCCTACGTCACCCTCGAACCCTGCTCCCACCACGGACGCACCGGCCCCTGCTCCGACGCGCTCATCGCTGCTGGGATTGCACGCTGCGTCGTTGCCACGGTTGACCCCAATCCACTGGTTAGCGGACGCGGCCTCGCCAAACTTCGCGCCGCAGGGGTCGAAGTCATAGTCGCTGATCCTGCCTCGACGCTAACGCAACAAGCACAGCACCTCAATGATGCGTTTGCTCACTGGATTCAGCACCATCGTCCGTTCGTTACGCTAAAGGCCGCCGTTTCGGTCGACGGCAAACTCGCCCCACCAGCGAGTCTCCGCACGGCCAGCCAGCCCCACTGGCTCACCGGGGAAGCAGCTCGTGCCGACGTACAGGAGCTGCGCCACGCAGTTGACGCCATACTCACGGGCATTGGTACGGTGCTGGCCGACGATCCCTCGCTCACCGATCGCAGCGGACGTCCTCGCCGACGACCGCTCTTGCGCGTGGTGCTCGATAGCAACCTACGCACGCCAGTCAGCTCGCAGCTTGTGCGCTTCACCGCCGACGATCTGCTTCTGCTCTGCTCTGCAACAGCCTCATCCGATCGCGAATCCGAACTGCGCAATCGCGGCGTCGATGTCCTCCGCCTTCACGATAATGAAGGCAAACTCGATCTGCGCTCGGCACTTCAGGCTCTGGCAGAACGCAACATCATCAGCGTTCTCATCGAAGGAGGCTCGTCGTTGAATGGCAGCCTGTTGCGCCAAGACCTGGTCGACAAATTGGTTCTCTATTATGCCGAGAGCGAGTTAGGTCTCGACTCCGTTCCCTTCGCCGAAGGCATCGCCTCCCCCTATGTCGTGCAGCAGCAGTTGCAGCGAATGGAACATGCCAGCCTCCCTCACGGCACGGCCGAGGATATCCGTATCACCGGCTATCTGCACGATCCCTGGACAGGCATCTGAGCCTGTTTCCTGTTAACTTGTACATATGTTCACTGGCCTCATCGAAACCATAGGAACCGTCCTCTCGCTCCAGCCGACAGAGGGAGCCACACGCCTCACCATAGCCGCGCCACAACTAGCCGGGCGCTGGAAGGTTGGCGACAGCATCGCGGTCAATGGCGTCTGCCTCACAGCGCTGGTCGCAGGTGACGAAGCCCGCTTTGCCGCCGATCTCGCCGACGAGACCATTCGCCGCACCACGCTCACAAGTCTGCAGGCCGGAACTCCGATCAACCTCGAACTGCCCACACCGGCCGGTTCGCCTCTGGGAGGACACGTCGTTCAGGGCCACGTCGACGCTACGGGCAAACTCGTCTCGCTGGTCCAGCTGCATCCCGACCACGAGCACACCGATTGGCGCATGACCATCGAGATTCCCGTAGCCATTGCGCCCTACATCGTTCCGCAGGGCTCCATCACCATCGACGGCATCAGCCTTACTGTCGCCAAAGTCGACGGCCTGCGAATCGAAATCGCAGTCATCCCCCACACCTACAAGGCGACGAACCTGCACAGCCTGGTGGCGGGTTCTCCCGTCAATCTTGAAACCGACGTGCTCTCGAAGTACGCCGCACAGCAGACCGCGCATCCTGCAAAGGATTGGCTGACTGTGGACTATCTCATCGCAAATGGTTACTAGGGTCGACTGGGAATAAAAACAAGAGGCGCGGCCAATGGCCGCGCCTCTTTGCATCACAGAGAGCCGTTAGAGCGAGCTCATGTTGTGCAGGAACTCCTGGTTGTTTCTGGTTTTGCCGAGCTTATCGCTCAGCAGTTCCATAGCCTCAACCGGCGAAAGTGGGTTGAGCACCTTACGCAGAATCCAGGTGCGCTGCAGGTCTTCCTTCGGAATCAGCAGCTCTTCCTTACGGGTGCCCGAACGCTGGATGTCGATGGCTGGGAATACACGCTTGTCGACCAGCTTGCGGTCCAGGATCACTTCCATGTTGCCTGTGCCCTTGAACTCTTCGAAGATGACTTCGTCCATGCGCGAGCCGGTATCGATGAGCGCCGAAGCGATAATGGTCAAGCTTCCGCCTTCTTCAATGTTGCGGGCCGCACCGAAGAACCGCTTCGGGCGTTGCAGCGCATTGGAGTCGACACCACCAGAGAGCACCTTGCCGCTCGGCGGAACGATCGTATTGTAGGCACGCGCCAGACGTGTAATCGAATCGAGCAGGATCACGACGTCACGCTTGTGTTCGACAAGGCGCTTGGCCTTCTCGATGACCATCTCGGCCACCTGTACGTGGCGCGCCGCGGGCTCGTCAAAGGTCGAGCTGATCACTTCGCCCTTCACCGACCGCTGCATGTCCGTCACTTCTTCCGGGCGCTCGTCGATGAGCAGAACGATCAGCACCACCTCAGGATGGTTGGCCGTAATCGAGTTCGCGATCGACTGCATCAGCACGGTCTTGCCGGTACGCGGCGGAGCGACGATCAGGCCACGCTGGCCCTTGCCGATGGGGCAGAGCAGGTCCATCACGCGACCAGAGATGGCCTCACGCACCGTCTCCATCTTGATGCGCTCCTCAGGATAGAGAGGCGTCAGATTGTCGAACAGAATCTTATTGCGGGTCTCTTCGGGCGACTCGAAGTTGATCGCCTCAATCTTGACCAGCGCGAAGTACTTCTCGCCCTCGTGAGGGCTGCGGACGTTGCCGCTGATCGTATCGCCGGTCTTGAGGTCGAACTTGCGAATCTGGCTGGGCGAGACGTAGATATCGTCCGGTCCGGGCAGGTAGTTGTAGTCAGGCGAGCGGAGGAAGCCGTAGCCGTCAGGCAGAATCTCCAGCACGCCTTCGGCGAAGATGTGACCTTCTTTTTCGCTCTGAGCCTGAAGAATCTTGAAGATGAGGTCCTGCTTGCGCAGACCGCTGGTGCCTGGAATCTCCAGGCCGCGGGCGAGTTTGCCCAGTTCGGCAATGCTCTTTTCTTTCAATTCGGAGATAGTCATGAATTCCTGAGTTCGTTCGTATTTTGGGGGGATTGGGGGTGTTGCGGAAGGGAGGTTGAAGGTTCTGCCTTGCAGGGAAACTCGCTGAAAGCAACCACCGCGAGAGGGGTGTCGAACAATATTGCAGGGGTATTACTGAATAGCTTACCGGATACGGCTTCAAAACTCAATCTTGAGGGGTCTTAGGAAGAGAGCTTATCAGAAATTCTCAAAACGAAGGTACTGCAACCGCGCAGCTTAAGCTGCGCGGCCCAGAACCGCAGTCTCTGCTTCGGTCTCAGCAACCACATTCATGGGAATGGTGTCCTTGAAGCGGTCCAGAACTTCGTTGGTTGTGTCCTGCAGGCGTGTATTGGGCTTATGCAGCTTGCGGGTCGCCTTAGAGGCCAGCTGACACAGTTTGTAGCGGTTGTTCACGTGAGTGAGTGCTCCAAAAATAAGGTCTGAGCGCATAGTCTGTTATCTCCATTCGTTCTGCAAGGCATGGGCGTCTTCAAGTTATCTTGCGCCCTGATCGAAATGCCTGTGTTGGGTATCTGCTGGCGGAAAGCTCGGCTGGCAGACCGTTACTGATTAGACGCAGCCAGTACTCTGGCGTCGCATTTCTATTTCATCGAAAAGCGATGTGAATCGCTGTAAACTTATTCATTCCAGTAGCTTTCAAACAGATTTGCTATTGGGAACACCGCCGGAAGCGGCGAGATTCTCTCGCTACGGCGAGAACGGCATAAAGCTGGTTTGCTGGTGGATAGCGGTCTAACCGCCCTGCAAGATGCTTGAACCGTCCCGGATTACAACTCATGGCCGGAAATTACGGTACCTCTGCACCTTATCGCGTGCAAAGCCCAAGGTCAATACTTTTTTTAGTAGCCGCCAGCCCTGCACCTCCATAAAAAGGGATGCCGTATCGGGTGCAAATGACATAAAAGCACTGGCTGAGATGGTCGGCATCCAGAGAAATCTAGAGATGTGCCTCTCATGATTTCTAGAATTGTGGAGTGTAGATAATTGATTCCAAAGTGTTTCGTCGAATTGCTCTGTATAACGGACGACAACGCTATATCCTAAGTCGCATGAATGGGACCTATTCCGAGACTCCGACCCAGGCACGGATTCGTCGCGCGCTCAAGCGTGTGCCCGAACTCCAGCAAGACGAGATCATCGCCTCCAGATATCTCGGACTGAGCGTGTACTGGAAGACACGCTTCTTCAACGCCCTGGATATGAACCGCGGCTCCATCAAGCACTTCGCCTTTGACCAGCGCGGGTGGCACCGCTTCTCGCGCCTGGATAATCCCATCTTCGCGTATATCGATATCGACCAATACCCCGAGACTCGTTCCATGCGCCGAGGGCGCCGGGTCGATCTCTACGGAACCATCGTGAAGGTCGACACAGTACTCGGCATCACGCTTGCACTCGACCGTTTTGAGATTCTTCCACTCACTCTCTACGACCGCCTCGTGCAACGAGAGGACAGCCGGTACTAGAACTTCGTCAAGCATTGTTTCCAAGGCATAGTTCTACGTGACCCGCAGAATGTCTTCCGCGAGTTGATCGACACGCTCCAGGGAGGAATCCCAGGAGAACATGAAACGGGCTCCGCTCCCTATAAAGGTGTAGAACTGCCAGCCGAGAGCGCGTAGTGCCTCGAGACTGCTGGGCGGGGCCTGGACAAAGACGGCGTTCGATTCCACTGGGAAGAGGATATGAATCCCCTCTTTGTGCTGGATTCGCTGGACAAGCCGCTGAGCGCAAGCATTGGCATGGGCGGCATTCTGCAGCCAGGCGCCGCTTTCGAACATGGCGATCCAGGGCGCGGCGAGGAAACGCATCTTCGAGGCGAGCTGTCCGGCCTGCTTGCAGCGATAGTCGAAGTCGGTCGCAAGCTTCTTATCGAAGAAGACGATCGCCTCGCCCATGGCCATGCCGTTCTTGGTGCCGCCAAAACAGAGCACGTCCACTCCGGCCTTCCATGTGATCTCGGCTGGGGAGCAGTTCAAGCCGGCACAGGCATTGGCAAATCTCGCGCCGTCCATGTGAAAGTTCATCTTCAGGTCACGGGCCGCATTGGACAGCGCCTGCAGCTCCGCGACCGTGTAGACGCGGCCGGTTTCGGTGCTCTGAGAAAGAGTGACGACCTTTGGCTTGGGAAAGTGAATGTCGCTGCGCCGATGGGCAAGCTCAAGAAGAGCGGCAGGCTCTATCTTGCCGTCTTCGCTAGGAAGGGTCAGGAGCTTCGAACCATTGGAGAAGAACTCGGGCGCTCCGCACTCATCGGTCTCCACGTGGGAGCTCACCGCGCAGACAACGCTGTGGTACGACTGGCAGAGCGAGCTCAGGGCAAGGGAGTTAGCTGCCGTGCCGTTGAAGGCGAAGAAGACTTCGCAGTCTGTCTCGAAGATTTCGCGGAATAGCTCGGTCGCCCGGGCCGTCCAGGGATCGTCTCCATAGGACTGGGCAGAGCCGCGATTGGCCTCCTGCATCGCCGCCATAGCCTCCGGGCAGATTCCGGAGTAGTTATCGCTGGCAAACTGCTGTTCTATCTGCTCGATCATTGTCTTCATCATCCCCACCGCTACAACTTCGTGTTTCTTTTTATTACCTTTATCAAGAATAGCAAGAATGTATCCCATGGCTGGGGCGGCTTGTTTCGCTGGGACAAAAGAAGGCAATTCAGTCGCTGCCGCTGCGCCTTCACTCCGGCCTGCTGCAGCAGGGTGTGGGCTTTTAGCCTGGCTTTTTGCGGCAGGGTTGAAACCCTGCCCTTCCGATCCGTGCCTCAACGAACTGTTTGCACAGTTCGAGCTGACTTCAAGAGCAGTTTAATGACAGGCTCTAGTTCGTAGCTGCCTCAGAAGCAGATTCCCTACGGGAATGACAGAAAGAAAAGCAAGAAATGCTCTCAGCCTTCCACGAGGATGAGTTCAATGCCGAGTGCCCGGAGAGCTTCGGCGTCTGCGGTCTCGATATTCGTATCGGTAATGACGGTATGGATGGCCGTAGGTGGAGCGATGTGAGCCAGGCTGCGATGGCTGAACTTGCTGGAGTCGCATACTGCAACGATCTTGCGGCTGGCTTGCATCATGGCGCGGTTTACCCGCGCTTCGAGGAGGTTGGGGGTCGTGATGCCAACCGTCGAATCGAAGCCGTCGACGCCCAGGAAAAGAATGTCGGCGTGCATCTCGCGCAGTGTATCTTCGGCCAATGGTCCCACGAGGGACGCTGAGTTCTTGCGCAGGGTGCCACCGATAAGGATGACATCAAAATCAGTCCCGGAGAGTTCGGAGGCGATGTTCAGGGCGTTGGTGATGACGGTCAGCCCCTTCAAGTCACGCAGAGCGCGTGCGACAGCGGTGGTTGTCGTTCCTGAATCCAGGAGGACGCACTGACCATCCTGCACCAATTTGGCGGCTGCCACAGCGATTCGTTGCTTCTCGGCGAGGTGGACCTGCTGCTTCTCCTGGATAGAACGGTCCTGCGAGGTGCCGCTCTGAGAGATGAGTGCGCCGCCATGAGTTCGCTGAATGAGCCCGCGCGCTTCGAGGTGGTCGAGATCTTTCCGTATGGTGATGCGTGAGATCTGCAAAGAATCGGAGAGCTCGGAGACCAGCGCGCGCCCTTCTCGCTGGATCGTCGCAAGGACATGCTGACGCCGCTCTTCGATCAACATTGGACTTACTTGTTTTTCTTTTTCCTGCGCTTTGGTCGGCATCGTTTCCGGTTCATCATACTTGAATCGATGGTCTAAAAGCGGAGTTTGCGCCTTGGGCTTCTTGCCCGCATCGGCAAACGGCCCAGGGCTGAAGCCCGATTCTTGCGTGGCCCTTATTCCGTAGCCTAAAGGCTACGGCTCCCTCCGTCTCCCTGACGCTGAAGCGTCAGGGAACGCGCTTCGCGCTGTAGTTGCGCTCACGCATGGTTGCTCTCACAAACATTTGTGGCGCGCTTTGCGTTACCACCCTGGGCTGGTATATACCGTCCCGTTGGGGCACCCGTGGCCGCTTGGGCATTTCCGCTCCATTTGTATTGAGCCTCCACGATCCATTCTCGGCGCTTCATTTTGCTCCATCCTTTGCGCTCCATGTTGTGTTGATGTAGTTGTCCCACCAGAAGGCGACCTGAAAAGTCACGAAATCAAAGCCTAAATCTAATTTTCTGATTATGTTTCGATTTACTGCGTTACATTACGTATAGTTGTTATTTAACGATAGTATTGTGCGCGGATCAGACGGTCTGAGGATATGTAAGGCTGGGTAGCCGTTCATTCGCGGGAAGGCTCGGAGAGAGATGAGAAATAGACAGATCGGTAAGGGCAGGCGGGCCACTATTGCATTGCTGGGAATGACGATGGGCTTGGCGACGGCGAACGCGCAGGATGCCGGTACAGCTATCGCATCGTCGAAGAGCGGAGAGTACAGCCTTCGCAATCGTGTGCTTTCCGCAAACTGGAAGGTAAGCGCGGGGCATCTTGCCGAGTTCAATGTCAGTGACAAACTGACGAACCAGGCAGTGCACATCCCGCAACCCTTCTCCGTGCTGCTTAAGGACGGCAACATCTTCAACGCCAGCGATCTTCGGGTCGACACCACACCGGAGCGCAAAGAGCTAAGCGTCAACGGCTCGGCGTCACGGTACGCGGAGCATGTGCCGGGCGTCGAGTTCGATACGCACGTGGTCAGCGCCGACGGTGCTCTGAGCGGCACGTGGTCCGTCATCCTACTCGATGGCTCGCGATACGTCCGTCAGGTACTGACGTTGACGGCGGGCAGCAGCAATGTTGCGATCACGCGTGTTCAGCTGATCGATGCGAGTCTGCCTGGAGCGCAGATATCAGGCACGGTGATGGGATCGCCGATCCTATGGAACAACTTCTTCCTTGGCTTTGAACATCCTCTCTCAGAGAGCGACGTGAGCCAGGACCGTACGGTGGCCTACATCGATCGGTCGCTGCCGCTGAAGGCGGGGCAGTCTGTCACCTATTCCTCTGTGATCGGCGTAACGCAGAAGGGGCAGATGCGGCGCGACTTTCTGGCGTATGTGGAACGCGAACGCGCGCATCCTTACCGCACCTTTCTGCATTACAACTCCTGGTATGACCTTGGCCGCTTCAACCCATATGACGAAGCCGGTGCACGTGACCGCATCAACTTCTTCGGACGCGAGTTGCACGAGAAGCGAGGCGTCGTTCTGGACTCGTTCCTGTTCGATGATGGATGGGACGATCACCATACTCTCTGGGGATTCAATACAGGCTTCCCTGAGGGCTTCAACAATGTGCGCAAGGATGCGGAGAAGTATGGGACGGAGCCAGGCGTATGGATGTCGCCTTGGGGCGGATATGCCGGGCCTAAGAAAGAGCGCATCGAATATGGGAAGCAACAGGGATACGAGACCGTTGCAGATGGCTTTGCACTGTCAGGGCCGAAGTATTACGACCGGTTTCGCGATGTATGCCTGGAGATGATCCGCAAGTATGGGATCAATCAGTTCAAGTTCGACGGAACTGGAAACGCCGATACGGTTTTTAAGGGAAGTGCGTTCGACAGCGATTTCTCCGCGGCCATCCATTTGATCGGAGAGCTGCGGCAGGAGAAGCCGGATATCTACATCAACCTGACGACGGGAACGTATCCTTCGCCGTTCTGGCTGCGGTATGCCGACTCCATCTGGAGGGGAGGAGAGGACGACGACGTTGCCGGCGTTGGCCCTTACCGCGAACGGTGGATCACCTATCGCGATGCCGATACATATCAGCATATCGTCAAGGCTGGCCCGCTCTATCCGCTGAACTCGCTGATGCTGCACGGAATGATCTATGCCGAGCGGCACAGACAGCTGAAGGAAGATCCATCCAACGACTTCCGCAATGAGATTCGGTCGTACTTCGGCACCGGTACGCAGTTGCAGGAGATGTACATTACCCCATCGTTGTTGAGTTCGCAGAATTGGGACGATCTTGCTGAGGCTGCAAAGTGGTCGCGAGCGAATGCCGATGTCCTGGTAGACACGCATTGGGTCGGTGGCGATCCGGCGTGGCAGCAGGTCTATGGGTGGGCGTCGTGGTCTCCTAAGAAAGCGATTCTGGTATTGCGTAATCCGAGCGACAAGCCGCAGAGTATTCGACTCGATCCGCAGACCGTCTTCGAGCTGCCTGAAGGTGCTACGAAGCACTTCACCGCTCATAGCCCGTGGAAGGATGATGTTGCGAAGCCTGCACTGGCGCTACAAGCAGGAACGGCACATGAGTTTCAGCTTGCGCCGTTCCAGGTGCTGACCCTGAATCTCACACCGCAGTAGGTAGTGGCTGAGGAGCACGTCATCAAATCCCGTCATCGTTCCACTGCGGGCGCTGCAAAAGCCTTGACGCAACGGGCGCAGCGGTTCGCAACGGAACGCGACGGGATTTGTGTTTGGGAAAATGCTTGCGCTAAGTCCAGTAGCTGCGATCCAGTGTCCGATATTGATCGCCTCGGCGATGTGCTTAGCGGGGATTCATCTGGCTGTTGTTGGCGACAGAACGAGCCTCACCTACAGCGGACATCTCATAACCGCACAACGGTCGATTCTGAACTCTTGAAGCATGGGTTTTTCATGCAACTGTATCGTTGAGACTCGCTGTTATCGGAATGTAATTCATTGTAGAGAAGAGAATCATACTGAGATGAACTACCCAGTATTTATGTACCTGGTTCTTCAGTATCTACGTTAAATTACAGTATAGTCCGCACTTTTAACGTTGCTTATTGTGGCCCCACTGCTAGTCTCCGCATATCTTCTGCGCTGTCATATTTCTATGCCAGCCTACTAACATTCCAGATTGCTGAGTAACTAAAAGGGGCCTTATATGCTAAGTTCCGAGCTTCATCCAACGATGATTTCCCTTATTAGAAGACTGGGTTTTGGTGTATCTAGTCTTCTCTGCGTCCTGCTATTCACAGGGGGGCAAGCGTTTGCTTCTAACGCTGCAACCACCATCACCAGGTTGTATGTCACATCAGGTGAAGACAATGCTCCCGTGACGACGATTGCTGCAGGAAAGACGGTAACGCTTACCGCGAAAGTCACCTCTAGCCGAGGACCTGTGAAGTCTGGGTTTGTGAACTTCTGCAACGCAGCGGCGTTACATTGCAGTGACGTCAATATCATCGCAACTGTACAGCTGAAGGATAACGGCAGCGCGGATGACTATACAGCGACGCTGAAGATGATCCCCGCGGTCGGGATCCATGGTTACAGGGCGAACTTTGTCGAAACAAGTTACAACCAGAGCAGCTCATCAATCGTCTCCACACTGACAGTCACAGGAAACTATCCAACCACCACTTTGATTGCGCCCACCGGCAGTCAGGATGCCCCTACGCTAAGGGCGATCGTATCGAGTGCAGGTGAAAGCGCACCGACGGGTACAGTATCCTTTCTGGACAAGAGTCAAGGGTCCTCTGTTCTGGGAACGGCAACTCTTGGTGTCGGCATACAGGAGCCTATCTTCGCAGGAGTTTCCTCCAACCTATCTCCCTTTTTTCCTACTACAACAGCGTGTATTGGCCCCATTCATGCCGCAGACGTTAATGGCGACCACAAGTTAGATCTCGTCGTTCTTATACAAGGGTTCTGCGATCCTTACTACAATCCTTCTAACAATCAATTAGTAGTCCTGCTGGGCAACGGAGACGGGACGTTCGGAGCCCCACGTCTTCTGGCAACCCCTTTTGCTCCCAGCGACTTTGTAGTGGCAGACTTTCTTGGAAAAGGCAACCAGGATATTGCTATATCCAGCGCCATCGATGATACCTTTGCCGTTCTGTTGGGCCAAGGAGACGGCACATTCCAACCAATGGCACCTGTCAATGCCGGCCTCCAAAACTCACAGATAGAATCTATTCGCGCAGGGGACTTTAACGGCGACGGCATACTCGACCTGGCTTTGGTTGGTCAACCAGGATCAGGCGTATCCAGCTACTTGAAACTAGCCTTAGGAGTTGGGGATGGGACCTTCACGATCTCTGATCTCCCATCCTATAAGGCTGATGGCCTCTATCCTTCCACCTTTGTAGTGGGAGACATTAACAACGACGGCAGGGCAGATCTGCTGTCGACGTCGTTTGAGGGGCTTGGTACGGCAGATGGCGGACTCCAGTGGGGCAACGCGCCTTTTAGTGGAGTCTTCGATTACTGTTGCGCAGGATTCAATGAGGCCGTCACCCCCACCGTCGCCTTGGCCGATCTTAACGATGACGGCAACCTGGACGCCCTTGTCCTTGACCCCGGCGGTTTGGATGGCAGCCGGAACGTCAATTCAGAGATAGACATTTATTTTGGACATGGAGATGGGACCTTCACGCGCTCTGAGAATAACAATCCACTCTACTTTCCGTCAGGTTTTGATTCTATGGCGGTTGGAGATTTCAACAACGATGGCATTCCGGATCTGGTGGTTACATCCAACCAGGACAACAAGATGATGGTGCTGCTAGGAAAAGGCGACGGAATCATCTTTCGACCTTTACCGACCTACTCCTTTATCAGTTATTATTTGCTGCCGCCTACTGTAGGAGACTTCAACGGAGATGGTCTGTCGGACCTGGTGACTGCAGGCGGCGAAGGCGTGGAGGTGTCGCTGAAGCAGATGTCTGAATCAATAGCCACATTAGGGACGCCCGTGGTGCCCGTAGCTGCAGGGAGCCAATTCGGAGCAAGCTATGCCGGGGATGACAACAATGACCCCAGCGTCTCAAGCACCATCACACTCTACCCTCCGTTTCCCGACAAGCCTTAGAACCATGGAGGATCGTTATGCGGAGCGGAGAGACCGGGGCAGGTTGTCTGTGCGGGCGGTAGTGCCTGTATAAGCAAACTGCGGGTCTCTCCGCTACGGCGGCAAAGGACGCTAGCCCTTCGACTACGCTCAGGGTCGAGATGACAGAGTAGGGGAAAGGTAGAAAAAAGCCCTACACCCCATTCGTGAAAATACCCTAGGCCCAGTAACTGCGATCCAAGGTCCGGTATTGGATCGCCTCGGCGATGTGCTTGACGGCGATCTCGTTCGCTGAATCCAGGTCCGCGATGGTTCGCGAGACCTTTAGGATGCGGTCGTGGGCGCGAGCGCTGAGGCCTTGCTGCTGCATGGCGCGCTCCAACAGCCGCTCAGCGTCGCTTGCTAATTCGCAGTGCACGCGAATCTGCTGGGTCGACATCTGGGCGTTGGAGAATACGGCCCGGCTTGCCGATTTCGAAGAGCCTTTGGTACGGGCTCCACTCTCCAGAAAGCGAGCATGTTGCCGCTCCCGAGCTGCGAGTACACGGGCGCGAATCTCTGCCGAGCCCTCCGCTGCCGAGCCGCTCCGGAGCTCCTTATACTGCACCGCCGGTACCTCGATATGGATGTCGATGCGATCCAGCAGTGGCCCGCTCACCTTGGCGACGTAGCGCTGAATCATCGGTTCCGTGCATCTGCAGTCGTGCGTCTTGTCATTTCGAAAACCACAAGGGCAGGGGTTCATTGCGGCGGCGAGCATGAAGCGCGCTGGAAAGCTCAGACTCATGGCCGCACGCGCGATCGTCACAGTGCCATCCTCGAGCGGCTGACGCAAGACTTCCAGCACGTTGCGTGGAAACTCCGGCAGCTCGTCCAGAAAGAGAAGGCCGTTATGCGCCAGTGAGACCTCACCCGGCCGCGGGATCACGCCGCCGCCGATCAACCCGGCGTCCGAAACGGTGTGGTGCGGCGCACGAAAGGGACGCTGCGTAACAAGCCCTTCATCCTTGTTCAGCACACCTGCGACGGAGTGAATCTTGGTGGTCTCTAGTGCTTCTTCAAAGCGCAGCGGCGCGAGGATCGACGGCAGGCGCTTGGCCAGCATCGTCTTTCCGCTGCCTGGAGGGCCGATCATCAGAATGTTATGGCCCCCGGCTGCGGCTACTTCCAGGGCTCGCTTGGCCACATGCTGGCCGCGCACATCACGAAAGTCAGCGTGGTACTCCTGTACATCGCCCAACAGTGCCTTGGTGTCGACGACCAGAGGCGGCGCCGTGATGCCTCCCATTGCAGCCGAGTTCAGCAGCTCGCGCACTTCAAGCAGGCTGTTGACCGGATAGACGTTGACACCCTGCACTACGGCGGCCTCGCGCGCGTTGGCTGCAGGAATGATCAGGTTGCGAATTCCGGCGGCGCGGGCGGCGACGGCAATTGGCAGCATTCCCTGCACCGCTCGCAGAGTGCCATCGAGGCCAAGCTCCCCCACCAGCACGAAATCGCTGATGTCCCTGATCGCCAAGCCGCCGTAGGCACCGAGGATGCCAACGGCAATCGGCAGATCGAAGCCGGAGCCCTCTTTCTTAAGATCGGCAGGGGCGAGGTTGATGGTGATACGCGTCGGCGGTAGATCGAAGCCAGAATTCTTGATCGCCGAGCGGACGCGGTCGCGGCTCTCGCGTACAGCAGCGTCGGGCAGACCGACGGTGGCAAAGATGTCTTCTTTGGTTTTTACTCCGGAGAAGTCAACCTCGACATCGATAATGTGCGCGTCGATTCCGTAAACCGCTGCGCTGCGCGCTTTGAAGAGCATGTCCCTGCCTGATGCCATCAGTGAGGCGATATAGTTTCGCAAGTGTAGCATTACACTTTACAGCTGAAAACAATTGGCTTGCCCCTGTCCTGGAGAACGATATGAACCTTGCACCTTCTTCCCTCCGCACCAGCCTCTACTCGGTTGCGTTGGCTGCTTTCGCACTCTCTCCGCTGTTTGTGGCCTACGCTCAAGAAACCCCAGCGAAGCCGGCCGACACCACAGAGCCTAGCTCCGCTCCTCCAGCACCTGCCTCAACCACCCCCGTCAGCAACACAGAGACGGCCTGGACGATGCTGGACACTGCCCTCAACGGCATCAAGGACGAAAAGCACTCCGACCTGCGCACCCAGGCTCTTGCCGCCCTGGGAACGATGGGAGCAAACACCCGCGCAGGGCATCTGATCGCTGAGGCGATGAAGGATGATGACATCGATGTCCGCACGGCTGCTGTTCTCGCCGCCGGCCAGACAAAGAATCGTGCGCTTATCCTCAATCTCCGCGCCAAGCTCGACGACAAAGAGCCTCAGGTCGCCTTCGCGGCCGCCGTCACGCTTTCGAAGATGAACGATCGCTCTGGCGAAGACATCCTGATGGATGTGGTGGACGGCGACCGCAAGGCCAACTCCGGCCTCCTCAACGGGACCATGCACACCATGAGCAAGGACCTGCACAACCCCTCAGCCCTCGCCAAGATCGGTGCGCTTCAGGGGGCCAGCATGCTGCTCGGGCCCTTCGGCTTCGGCATCACGGCCTATGAGTACGTTCGTAAGAATGGTGGCGAATCCGCCCATGTTATCGCCATCACAGAGCTCTCCAAAACCAAGACTGAGTCCCACCGCGAGCTGTTCGTAAAAGCCCTCGGGGACAAGGATCCCGCTGTCCGCATTGCCGCCGCCAAAGCACTTGGCGACTACCACGATAAGGCCGCCACCATCGCGCTGGTCCCCCTCTTTGACGACACCAAGCCGCCTGTACGATTGAGCGCGGCGGCGGCGTATCTGCACAGCACGAGTATTAGAACTACGGCCAAGGCGTCCGCACCGGAGACAACTGAGTAAGGGCACGCCTACAAGAATGTTGTCCAGAAGCTTCCCATAATGGGGAGCTTCTGCTATCGGCTGTTATTGCCCTTCACCAGCGCAATTGCATGGCTAAACCTGGGGCTCTGAAAGGCTGGCAAGGTTTCGTTCAACAGAGCACAAGCGAAGCGCACCTTGGTTTCGTTCGTGTTGATCCCGGCCATCTCTCCGCGAACTTCGCTCCACCGTATGCCCTTCATATCGGCTGCTGTCAGCTTTGTCGCAGGCGCTGCGGCAGCTACGAAGTTCAGCACTACCATGGCGTAAAACATGCGGTTCGCCTGTTGCATTAGAAAGAAGCGGGCTCGATGAAGATCGTTCAACGCAGCGCCAAAGTAGTTCTGCAGGACAAGCTCTTTCTCGCTCTCCTCCGTCGTAAAGAAATTGGCAATCGCCGCTAAGTCCACATACCGGTCTGCGGCAAACGCTGACTCCCAGTCCACCAGCCAGACTCGCTCTTTTTGGAACAGGACATTACCGGGGTTGAGATCGTTATGGCTGGAAACCAGATCAAGGTCCTGCCTGGGATAGGCAGCGGCCAGTTCCCCATAAAACTTCAGGTGCTTCTCGATGGCTCTCTTCGCCAGGATGCCAGTCTCTATGCATCTGCGGATCAGCATGTCGACACCCTCCAAATAATCGACCAAGCCAGGAAACAGCGGTGCATCATGCAAATCTCGGACGGCCTTCACGATCATTCGCAACGACTTGGCCTTCGATCTTTCTACTGAAGTTGGGTCCGGAACGATAAAGTCTGTGACAGCCACTCCAGCATTCACATCGGCATAGATCAAACGCGGCGCCACACCAGCGTCGGCGGCAATCTTCAAGCAGGCATATTGCCGTGCGGGATCGCGCAGGCCGTCCGGTTGTCCTTCGATTCGCAAGATGTACTCGGTTTGATTGGCGGTGACTTTAAACACGCCAGCCCCTGACGCCCCATTCGTGATCCGCTCAATCGCCTGAATCTCAGAGGTGCCGAATGCGCGAAGAACCGCTTCACGCTTTGTGAGCGGAATGACAGCGTCAAGCGGTGAGGGCGCATATCCGAAGGCCGCCGGGGCGAGCTTACCTATATGCTTGCGCACATCGGTAGCCCAATTCGAGGTCGGGATGGAGAAACGTTGCACATCGCCGGCGAACAACGCCCGTAGTGCCTCCTCGTATCCAGGCGCATTCCCTGCGATGGCCGTCATGAAACGGTAAAGAGCTTCACGTGCAGCTCGTATTTTTTCTTCGCCCGCATTCTCACGGCGGGCCTGGTCGACCAGTTTTCGCAGTGTCGCAGAAGCTCCTCCCTGCTGCTGCCCCAGCCACTCCCACTGCCGAGGCAGTAGAGTTACCTCTCGCGCTACAACACCCAGTCTCGGCCGCCCCGCATTGCGCGACTCCAGGGGTTCGGCAGTGATTGGAGACGTTGCCTCCGCCAATGTGCGGGGGTTCAGGTCGATCTGGGCGCCTGTTTGGTCGTCGAAGACCAACACTGGAGCTACCTCCCCTCGGGCGATCACTTCCTTAATCTTCTCCGCCACGCTTGCCAGCGAGCCCGATGCAATACAGCGATCTCCTTCAAAAGCTGTGACCTGGAGCGAGAGTGGGGTGGACATGAGAGACCTTTCGATAGACATCGGCCTCGATTATACCCGGGTAAAACATGTCAACACAATATTACCCGGATAAAACAGACAGCGCATCCCCCGATGAACGGCAGTGCATAGAATTGTCGTTGGACAGAGTAAGGAAGCGAAAGGCATGAATAAGACCACTGAAACTCCTCCGAGTCCTGACCTCTTTCGCAGACTTGCACTGGCGCTGCCTGAGGCGGCCGAGAGCTCGCACATGGGTGCGCCGGACTTTCGCATCCATGACCGTATCTTCGCCACACTCGCCTACGGCAGCAAAGGCCTTGGAACGCTCAAGCTCACCCCTGAACAGCAGGCAGGCTTTCTTGCGGATGCGCCCGATCTTTTCACACCTGCCCCCGGCGGCTGGGGCCGCATGGGCATGACGCTCGTCCGCCTCGATGCGCCTGAAGAGGTTCTCGCAGGGGCGCTCTCGACCGCCTTCCACAATACCCTCGCGAAGCAGACGGCGAAGAAGCGCACGGCCTCAGCGAGCAAGTCTCGTGCGCGCCGCCTACAATAGGCATCGTGCCAACCTGCACAGGATGTCTATGAACACCAGTCTCTTCGAGCTCTTTAAAATCGGTATCGGGCCCTCGAGCTCGCATACTGTCGGCCCCATGCGCGCAGCCTTGCGGTTCGTTCACACTCTCGACAGCAACAGCCTGCTCGAGCCAACCACTTCTATCACCGTGGACCTCTACGGCTCGCTCGCGCTCACCGGAATTGGCCATGGCACAGACGGCGCTGTGCTCCTCGGTCTGCTCGGCGAAGCTCCCGATAGAGTCGATCCTGCACAGATTGACTCGCTCATCGCTGCGATTCGATCTTCGCAGCAACTGCAACTCCTCGGTCGCCACCAGATCGTATTCCGGGAGAGCGAACATCTGCTCTTCCACCGCAACCAGATGTATCCCGATCCGGAAACAGTGACTCATCCCAATGGCCTTCGCTTCACGGCGCGCGCTGCCAACGGAGACACGCTTGCGAGCGGGGTCTATTACTCCATTGGCGGCGGCTTCATCGTCTCCGCAGAGGAGTTCGCCAATCCTGGCGATGCGAGGAAGCGTGAGGTGCCTTACACGTTCTCCAGCGCCGAGCAGTTGCTCAAGCTCGCCAGCGAACAGAAGCTCTCCATCGCCGAGATCGTACTTGCGAACGAAGTCGCGCTGCTCAACGAGAAGACCATCGTGCATCCGCCGCCAAGAGATGCCGGCGCCGTTCATGATGGCGAATCTGCCGTGAAGCAATCCATCCTCACCCTGTGGGAGACGATGCGTGCCTGCATCGACCGCGGAGTCGCTACCGAGGGGACACTGCCGGGTGGCCTCAACGTCCGCAGGCGCGCTGCCGGTCTTGCGCGGCGCCTTGCGCGACTAGACGAAGAGGGCCGTACCCGTGATCCGCTTGCACCGATGGACTCGGTCACACTCGTTGCCATGGCGGTCAACGAAGAGAACGCGGCTGGCGGCCGTGTCGTGACGGCACCGACGAACGGTGCTGCCGGCGTCATCCCGGCTATCGCTTACTTCTATCTGCATCATGCCTCGCATGACCTGTCTGAAGCCGACAAAGAAGCTGGGCTGCTACGCTACTTCCTCACCGCGGCGGCTATCGGCATTCTGTACAAGGAGAATGCCAGCATCTCAGGCGCAGAGGTCGGCTGCCAGGGTGAAGTCGGCGTGGCCTGTTCGATGGCTGCGGGCGGCCTCGTCGCTGCGCTTGGCGGCGACAACAGTGCGATCGAGCATGCTGCCGAGATCGCGATGGAGCATAACCTCGGCATGACCTGCGATCCCATCGGGGGGCTGGTGCAGATTCCCTGCATTGAGCGCAATGGTATGGGTGCGGTAAAGGCTGTCAACGCCTCGCGCCTGGCGATGAACGATCAGGGGAGCCACAAGATCTCGCTCGATCAGGTGATCGAGACCATGTACCGCACGGGGATGGACATGCAGTCGCGCTACAAGGAGACCAGCCTCGCCGGACTCGCGCTGAATATCATCGAGTGTTGACGAAGGCCTATGTGACGAACATAGGCTGAGGTGGTTTGATGGGTGCTTCCCGATGAAACGATCGCGCCTTCTACTGGGTATTGTCGCGCTATTGATCCTTCTTGTAGCGCTCGATGCCACCCGTGCTCCGCAAAAACAGGTGACCGCACGGCTCTATCTCGGGGCTGTGCGGTTCTATCAGCGCGATCTTCAACCCCTTACTGCCAGCTTCATTCGCTGCCGCTATAACCCAACCTGCTCGCGCTACTCGATACAGGCCGTGCAACGTTTTGGGATTGCCAAAGGGTTGGGGCTCACGATCAAGCGCATCGCCTCGTGCAATGGCTCTGTGCCCATGGGAACGAATGATCCGGTTCCAGCTAGATAGCTGGTCTACTCTCGTTCCACCGCCAACGCCACCGAGTTCCCCCCACCTAAACACAGTGCAGCGACACCCTTCTTCACATCGCGACGTTGCATCTCGTGCAGCAGAGTCACGAGCACGCGTGCGCCGCTGGCTCCGATGGGGTGCCCGATCGCGACAGCACCGCCATTTACGTTCACTCGCTCCAGGCCCAGGCCCAACTCCTTGGTCACACCGAGCGCCTGCACGCTGAAGGCTTCATTCAACTCAAACAGATCCACTTGATCGATCGACCACTTCGCACGCTCCAGCACCTTCTTGATCCCGGTCACCGGAGCGAGCATCACCCACTTCGGTGCGACGCCACTGGTAGCCTGTGCGCGGATCGTCGCCAGCGGTTTGAGCCCAAGCTCGCGGGCCTTCTCCGCGGACATGACCACAACCGCAGCCGCCGCATCGTTTACCCCGGGAGCGTTGCCCGCTGTCACCGTACCGTCCTTTTTGAACGCCGGCTTCAGCGCAGCGAGCGCCTCCAGGGACGCATCTTCGCGAACACTCTCATCGCGCGTCACCATCACCGAGCCCTTCTTGCTCTTCACCTCGACAGGCACAACCTCTGCGTCGAAGCGACCCTCGCGCCAGGCCGCAGCCGCCTTGCGATGGGAGGCCAGGGCGTATTCGTCCTGCTGCTCCCGGGTAATCGAATGCTTCTCAGCGACGAGTTCGCCGGTCATGCCCATGTGGAAGTCTTCGCACGCGCACCATAACCCGTCGCGAATCATCGAGTCCACTACAGCTCCGTCGCCCATGCGCAAACCCTTACGTGCACCCGGCAACAGATAGGGTGCATTCGACATGGATTCCATGCCACCGGCGACAACGATCTCCGCATCGCCCTGAGAGATCGCGTGAGCGGCCAACGCAACGGCCTTCAGGCCCGATCCACACACCATGTTGATCGTCAGAGCACTTACGGTATCCGCGAGCCCGCCACGCAAGGCAGCCTGTCGTGCCGGGTTCTGTCCTAGTCCCGCTGGCAACACGCAGCCCATGAGGCATTCGTCGACGCTCTCCGCTGCGATGCCGGCTCGTTGCACGGCGGCTCGTACCGCGATAGCGCCAAGCTCTACAGCAGACATCTCCGACAACCCACCCTGGAACTTCCCAACTGGCGTCCGTACTGCACTTACGATCACAACATCCCGCATGACACGTCTCCTCTGTTCGCGGTCAAACGCTGCAGTGCGCAAACCAAGGCCGAACGCCGTAGTATACGTCCCATGACAGATACTTTGCCCGACACGCCGCTTCCGCCATCGGGAGATCTCAGAGCGGAGGGCGTTCTTGAGCCCATCGCCCCCTGGATGCATACGCTTGCGGTTGTGGCTTTGCTCGCGGGTTTCTCCGTGGTGGCGCACTTTGGGCATCAAGAGACGATCGCGCTGGATCGTCCAATACGCTACGGATCGCAGATCTTAATGGTCTGGATGTTGCTTGGCTGCGTCGTCGCTGGGGTGTACCACCGCCATCTCTTCTTCTGGAACACGCTGCTGCATAACCGCCGACCATGGTTTCTCGAAGTTGTGCGCGGTATGACGATCTATGCCGCGTGCCTGGTAACGCTCAGCTTCGTCGTCATGGTCGCCATGTCGATCCTCGTGCTACGACATCCTGATCCTTCACACGTCGCAAACCTCCATGAGCAAGTCGTGTCCCGTCTTCACTTGAAGAATAAGACGGTCGAATCGGTCGCGCCGACGACAGGGTTCGAGCTTCTGCTGTGGACTGGTGTCAGCCTCACGGCAGGCTTTTGTGAGGAACACATCTTTCGCGGGTACCTGCTTCGCCAAGCCCTCTCTTTCTTTTCCATAGCGGGCGCCTCTCAACGATTCGCCACGATCCTCTCGATCACGGTAACGTCTCTCCTCTTCGGAAGCCTTCATCTCTATGAAGGTGTCGGAGGTGCAATCTTCGTCGGCATACTCGGACTCATGTACGCGATTCTCGCGCTGCGCTTCGGAAATCTGCGCGCCGTCATCGTCGCACACAGCGCACAGGACTTTCTGGTTGGGCTCTTTCTCTTCCTTCGGCATGCCAATCTGGCACGATGATGAAGCCGATGCAGCCATCAAGAGTCCGTAAAGATGGTCCGAGCCAAGAGCGCGCCGAAAAAATTCCTTTGCCTTACCTCACTTTTTTTCTTGACTATATGTCGCACAAAATCTATACCTTCGTTAGTTGCTTCACATCGTGAAAGCAGCGTCGATGATCTTTATCGATATGGGAGCGCAGGCAAACGCAACCAGGCAAAGCACCAAACAAAGGCAACACACTCAGGGAACGCGATACAGAGCGTTCCCTGAGGTGTTTATCGGGCCTTTGTTCATAGGGGTTTTCGCATGCACGTCTATACGCAACCCGCCACACACATGCGATGTCGCAGTATCCTACAGGCATGACGCGCCGCCGCTGGATCGCCGACACCTTCACTGACACAACCGCTTCGCTGACCGGCGACCAGGCCGCGCATCTGGCGCGCGTGCTGCGCGCGGAGCCCGGACAAATCTTCGACGTCGTGGCTAATGGCTTCCTGCATCGTGCCGAGATCATCAGCGTCTCGGAGCGCGAGGTCGTCTTTGCGCTGCATGAAGAGCTCGAGGCCGAGGCAGCGCTGCCTGTGCATCTGCTGCTGGCTGTCTTCAAGTTCGATCATCTCGAATGGGGCATTGAAAAAGCCACCGAGCTCGGTGCTGCGCGTATCACTCCTGTACTTGCACGTCGCACGGAGAAGCATCTCGCTCTAGCCGCGGCTAAGCGCGTGGAACGTTGGAGACGCATCGTGCGGGAGGCGGCGCAGCAGTCGCGGCGAAGCGACGTACCCGAAGTCGACGATCCGCAGACGTTGAAAGCTGCACTGCAATCAGTGAGCGCAGAGACCAAGTTGTTGCTTGCGGAGACGGAGCAGGAGAACACGATTGCTTCTGCGTTGGGGGAAGCGAGTCAGTCCATTGCTTTGGCCATTGGTCCCGAGGGTGGATGGACCGCTGAGGAGATGCAGCTCTTTACCGAGCATGGATGGAAGCATGTCACGCTGGGTCCGCGCATCCTGCGTGCGGAGACGGCGGCGATTGCAGGGCTGGCTATCTGTTCGGCTTTGATCTAAGGAATCTCTATAAGATCAAAGGTGCGTCCCTGCAACCCACTGGGACGTTTCAAGGATTGCTTGCAATGCTTATGGATCGTAGAGAGTTTGTCACCCTTGCAGCCGGGAGTGCCGCTAGCAGTAGTTTGATTCGAGTCCCAAATGCACTTGCAGCAACCCCGAAGGCGATGTCCGCCATTAAATTTATTGCTTTCGATGCCTTTCCGATCTTTGACCCCGGACCAGTCTTTGCGCTTGCCGATGGAATGTTTCCGGGGGTGGGTCTTAGTAACCAGTGGCGCACGCGTCAGTTCGAATACACGTGGTTGAGGGTCGCGTCCCAGCACTACGTGGATTTTTGGCAGGTAACAGACGATGCCCTCACCTTCGCCGCCAATGCACTAAAACTAAATATCCTCCCAGCTCAGCGGACCAGACTGATGAATGCCTACCTCGAACTGCAGGCTTGGCCAGACGTACTTCCGGCTCTCGCTTCTTTGAGAAAGTCTGGCCTCCGGTTCTCGTTCCTGTCGAACCTCACCCCCAGGATGTTGCATTCCAATATCAAGCACGCAGGGCTGGATGGGTTCTTCGAGCAGATCCTCAGCACCGACCAGGTAAAGACCTATAAGCCTGCCCCTCAGGCCTACCAAATGGGATTGGACGCCTTCAAGGCGAAGCGTGAGGAGATCTTGTTTGTGGCATCGGCGGGATGGGATGCTGCGGGAGCAAAGCTTTTTGGCTATCCGACGTACTGGGTTAACCGGCAAAAACTTCCTGCGGAGGAGCTGGGAGTGCTTCCCGATGGTTCCGGAAATACGCTGTCCGATCTGGTGCAGTTTTTGGGCGAAACATAAGCGCTCGTTTCCAGATAGGTTTTACGACCGAGAGCCACCATCGGGTGCCCCATCCTCGTCGCGCTAGTACCGTGACCGCGTGAAGAGGTGTTTTTGCTTTTGTCGTTGTTCTTGCTTTTCTGGTTGTCATTCCCGCAGGCCGGGGTCCCCAGCCTGCGTTCTTTGCAGGTTGGGGTGGAGAGAACCTGCTGTTGGTCCGTATAGCCACAGCGTTCTTGCCATCGCAGGAGGAAGCAGATTCCCTGCGGGAATGACAACCAGAAAAGCAAAAGCACCTAATTACTTGGTCACGGCACTAGAAATAAAAACGGCGGTGAGCCTATGGCCTCACCGCCGTTCCCTGACTTCTCTACCTGCCGCTTAGCTGAAGATGTTCTTAACCTTGCCGAATATTCCACGCGAAGAGGGTATGTTCTCCACGGTCATCGTCTCGGCGAGCTGCTTCAACAATTCCTTCTGCTGTTTGTTGAGTTTGTTCGGTGTCTGCACGCGCACCTCGACGATCAGGTCGCCCTTGCCGTGCGAGTTCAGGTGTGGAACACCCTTGCCCTTAAGCTTGAACTCTTTGCCGCTCTGCGTGCCTTCGGGAACCTTCAGCGTCTCTTTACCTTCGAGCGTCGCAATCTCAAGCTCCGTGCCCAATGACGCCTGCGGGAAGCTCACCGGAATCACGCAGTGCAGATCGTCGCCATCGCGCTCGAAGAACTTATGCGCCTTGACCTCAAGCACCACATAGAGGTCGCCGCCTGGACCGCCAAAGCGTCCTGCATCGCCCTCACCGCTGTAGCGGATGCGGGTATCCTGCTCGACGCCTGCCGGAACCTTGACGAGAATCTTGTGCTCCCGCTGTATGCGGGCGTCACCTCTGCAGGTCTTGCAGGGGTTGCGGACGACGCTGCCCGTACCGCTGCACACCGGGCAGGTTCTCGCGACCGAGAAGAAGCCCTGCTGGGAGCGAACCTGTCCGCGGCCGCCGCACTGCTGACAAGTCTCAGGCTGCTTGCTGCCCTCTGAACCTGTGCCCGAACAGTCCTCGCATACTTCGGCGCGACGAATCGAGATCTCGCGCTCGACTCCGAAGACAGCCTCTTCAAACTCCAGGCGCATGTCGAACTTCAGGTCGCGGCCGCGCTGTGCGCGCGACGCGCGGCGGTTGCCACCCATGTTGAACATCTCGCCGAACAGGTCGCCGAAGATGTCACCCAGGTCACCCTGACCCTGGAAGGGGTTGCCGCCGTTGAAGCCGCCTGGGCCAGCGCCACTGACGCCAGCATGACCGTAACGGTCATAGGCCGCACGCTTATCCGCATCGCTCAGCACCTGGTAGGCTTCGCTGCACTGCTTGAAGCGCTCTTCGGCCTCTGGATTGTTCGGATTACGGTCCGGGTGAAATTGCATGGCGAGCTTGCGATACGCGACCTTGAGTTCGCCGTCGCTCGCGGTGCGCTCTACCTGTAGAACCTCGTAGTAGTCCATCTTCATCGTCGCTGTCGCCATTACCTGATTTCCTGTTCTCTATTAACGGGCTCTCGCCTAGCTGCCTGTGCCTAGCCGCCTGTGCTACTCACTCTTCTGTGCTGGGTTCACCGCAATCCGCACCAGCGCGGGACGGAGCAGCTTGTCGCGCAGCTTATAGCCGCGGCGAATCTCTTCCAGCACCTGATGGTCTGGATGCTCCACTGTTTCGATGCTGCCCAGGGCCTCGTGGATTCGCGGGTCGAACTGGGCCCCCACCGTCTCCACCGGCTGTACCTGAAGGCCACGCAGGGCCTCTTCCATCTGCTTCAGGATCAGTTCCACGCCCGTGCGCAGCTGCTCGGCAGAGCCGTCCGCCTTCAGCGCGAGCTGGAAGTTGTCCATTACGCCTAGGAACGGGTCGATCGCGCCCTGCACCGCATAGTCCCGAGCGTCCTGGCGCTCCTTGATCTCGCGCTTGCGCGCGTTGTCGAACTCGGCCTGCAACCGTGCGAGGCGGTCCTTCAACTGGTCGCGTTCGCCGCGAAGCTGCTCTAACTCTGCTGGCTGCGCGTCTGTCTCCACAGCTTCTGTTCCAATCTCCGGTTCGGTCTGCGCCGCGTCTATCGTCTCGTCCTGCATCGTGTCCTGTTTACTCATATTTGCTCCATCTTCATTGTTTCCCATTCGCGACCATCGCGCGAATGTGTCTCGAACTTCATCGATCCGTTTCCGCTTCGGGCTCATAGCGAGGGTGGTCCAAGCATTCCACCTGTTTTATCGCTGCTGATGCGGTCGAAGACCTGCGCGATGTAGCTGACGGCGCTCATCGCATTCTCATAGTGCATTCGCTTCGGGCCAATGACTCCCACCGTTCCGATGCTTTCACCACCTACACGTGCCGGTGCGGCGATCAGCACTAAGCCTGCCATCTCGGGGGCTTGTTCCTCAAGATCGAATACGACACGCACCGACTCCTGCCGCGAATCGATATAGGCATTCAGCAGCTCCACCAGGCGCTGCTTGGCCTCCAGAGCGGCGAGCATCTCGCGCAGATGGGCGCGGTCTTCCGGCAGCCCGACGAGGTTGGCAACGCCTTCGACATAGACTGCCTGCTCGGCATGCGCGGCCTCGGGTACGGTGCCCGCCCATAGCTGCTGGGCCAGTTCGCGATAGTCGCTGCGCTCGCGCTCCAGGCGCTGTGCCAGTTCGGCTCGCACGCGCTCGATGTTCCATCCGCGATAGTGCTCGTTCAGAAAGTTCGCTGCCGTCTCGAGTTCACGCAGCGAGAGATCGCGGTCGATGGCGAGCACCCGGTCGCGCACCATGCCGCTACGCGTCACCAACACGGCAAGAACCCGCCGCGAGGCCAGACGGCTGAAGTGGACGTGCTCCAAAAGATCGGCGTTCGCGACCGCACCAATCGCTAATCCGACACCGCTTGAAAGCGTGGCGAGCACATGCGAGGTTCTGGCCAGCAAGGCCTGGGCTCCGGCAACTCCGGCGAGGCTTAAGTCGATCTGCGACTGAACCTCCGCGAGCGAAAGCCCGGGCAGCCGACCTGCAATACCGCCATGCAACTGCTCCACGTACATGCGAAAGGCCTGCGCCGAGGGGACACGGCCAGCCGAGGTATGCGGCTGCTCCAGCATGCCTGCGTCGGCAAGATCGGCCATCTCATTGCGAATCGTAGCCGCGCTCATCGAACCGGTATCGAGGGCCTGGGAGCGTGCAATGGTCCCAGAGCTCACCGGCTCGCCCGTCGAGATGTAGCTCTCGACGATGGCGGTCAGAATCTGCCGCTGCCGTATTGTCATCTGGTGCATGCTCGCCATCATTCGCCTCTAGCTTAGATCTCGATCTCTTAGCCGCTTCGCTGTTTCCTGTTTCCTGTTTCCTGTTCTAACTAATCTCCAACACATCTTCACTGCGTGCAGCGACTTCTTTGGCCTTCTCGGCAATCTTCTGCGCAATGGCCGCAAACTCCTGCGCACGGAGCGAGTCTTCGCCACCCAGAGCCGCAGGCAGGCCACGGTCGCCGCCTTCGCGCACGCGTGGATCGAGATCGATTGAACCCAGGAACGGCAGGTTGAACTGCTTCGCCGTCTGCTGGGTTCCGCCCGCACCGAATACGTCGATCACCTCGCCGCTCGGCAGCGTCATTTGGCTCATGTTCTCGACCAGGCCGAGCACCTCAACGTTCACCTGATGGAACATCTCCAACGCCTTGCGCGCATCCTGCAAGGCTACGCTCGATCCGGTTGAGACGACGACTGCGCCGGTCAGCGGAACCGTCTGTACCAGCGAGATGACGACATCGCCCGTGCCCGGGGGGAGATCGACGACGAGAAAGTCCAGCTCGCCCCACTCTACCTGTTGCAGAAACTGTCTGATGATCTGGTGCAGCATCGGCCCGCGCATCACCATCGGCTTATCGCCGGGGGAGATCAGACCGATGGAGATGAACTTGACGCCGTGCGCCAGAAGCGGCTCGATCCGATTCTCTCCGACGATGTTCGGCTGCCGTGTCGCGCCCAGCATGGTGGGGACGTTCGGGCCGTAGATGTCGGCGTCGATCAGCCCTACGCGATAGCCCAGCTTCACGAGGCTCACCGCCAGATTCACGCTCACTGTCGTCTTACCAACGCCGCCCTTGCCTGATCCTACCGCCACCACATGCTGTATACCCGGCAACGGCTGCGGTCCCTGCGGTACTCCCTGTCCACTGTGTCCCATCAAATTCGTCCTTGCTCTTCCTGTTCGCTGTTTCCTGTTTGCGGCCTCTTATAGAGGCCACTCGGGCGTTCTTCTATAAATGCCAATCCGGCGTTAGCGCGGCACGTAGTTCTTTCTTCCGCCGGGTCTCGTCGGATCGCATCTCGCGCCGGCGTCCTGCATCTTCAAATCGCCGCTGCTGGTGTTCGGTCTCCGGCAAAACCTGCGGCACTTCAATACGCTGGCCCGTGGTATCGACTGCTACAAAGGTCAGATAGGCTGACGATACATGCCGCAGCCGCTGGGCGCGCACATCTTCGACCATCGCCTTCACACCGACCTCCATGGACGTCCTGAAGGCCCGATTCACACTGGACTTCAGGATCAGCAGATCGCCGACCTTTACCGGGGCAACGAAGTCCAGATGGTCCATCGAGGCGGTTACCGTAATGGCCCGCGCGTGGCGGCTGGCGGCCATCGCCCCGACGAGGTCGATGAACTGCATCAACCTGCCGCCGAAGAGATTGCCAAGCGCATTCGCATCGCCTGGAAAGATGATCTCGCTGCGCTCCGACTGCGACTCACGAACCGGCCGCACCAATACGCCTTCACTCATCTATTTATTCTAAATTGCCCGTCTTTTTTATCCTAAATTGTCCGTCAACTGGTGCTCTTTTGGCCTCGAAGCCAGCCTTTTTGCATTTCGTGGGCGTTCCCCGCATCCTAAGCAGATGGACAAGATCGCGATGCTCACCGAAATCCTGAAGCAGAACCCCACCGACGCCTTTGCCCGCTACGGCCTCGCCATGGCCTATTCCTCGGAGGGCAAGCAAGAGGCGGCGCTCGCTGAGTTCGCGACCATTCTGCAGCACACCCCTGACTACGTGCCTGCCTACCAGATGTCCGCGCAGGAGCTGCTCAAAGCGAGCCGTACGGAGGAAGCCCGCGAGCGCCTTACTGCTGGTCTTGCCGCTGCGGCACGCACTGGCAACGCCCATGCTGCCAGCGAGATGCAGGCTATGCTCGACGACATTGTGTGAATTTAAATAAAAGGGACGGCTGAGGAAGCTAGGCTTCCGGGTCGCTAATGAGCGGCCACATCAGTCGTCCTTCTTATAATACCAGTTTTAGTACGGAATCACGCCGGAACTGACAGCATAAAGGCGATTACAGCGATGGCAGAGATCACGAATTCGAACGTCGCCTTTCCGGTCGTACCGTTGCCGAATGAAGAGCGCTATATCGCATAGTTGGATATGGGGAGACTCAGCTGAAGACATGTAGTGAATTGTGTCAAGAAGGCACGATAAATCTATAGACGGTCCAAATGGTGCGCCAAACTGGCGATAGCTTTTCAGCGCCCCACGCGATAGGTTTTTATGGTCTGCACTGCACTCATCCGCGACTAGAACGGCAAGATCGTTCTTGGCTTTGGCGTAACGAGCGACACGTTCGAGGCATAACCAGGTTGCTATTCCGTGCGGGTGATCTGGATTGCTATATCGCTCACGCAAGAGTTTTTTATTGCACCCACCAGACACGAGCTTCAAGGAATGCGTCTCCATAACCGACACGCACATCTCGAATATCTGCAATCTATCTGTCAGCGAAACAGCCCGCCAATTCTTTAGGCCATGCAAAATCTCTGCCCCATGAAGTTCGCAGTCGGCGCCCACAAAACCTTTGGCCGATGCAAACGCATGGATTTTCTCAACAGCCGCTTTTGAAGAATGCCAGACATCTTGCGGAACAAGGAGCGCCCCAACCCAGTGGTAAGGCTGCCCAGTAGCGTCACTCAGATCCATGCCCGTATTACCCGTCTCATCTAAATACGCCAGAATCACAGAGAAACGCCTCGGATTCATCCTAAACGACCGAGAATCTTATGAGCGCGCCCGACATCTATACTTCTACATATGCCGTCGACTGCACTTCCGCGCACACTAGGTCAGCTTCGCACCTCTGTTTACACCGCCGATCGCGTCTCCCGCAGCGTCAAAGACGAACTCCGCGACAACCTGATCGTTCGCCTGCGCGAGATCGCCCCCGGTGGGCCGAAAGAGGGCGAATCGCTCTTCCCCGGCATCGTCGGCTATGACGACACCGTTGTCCCGCAGGTGGTCAATGCCCTGCTCTCACGGCACAACTTCATCCTGCTGGGCCTGCGCGGCCAGGCAAAGTCGCGCATCCTGCGCTCGCTTACGACGCTGCTCGACCCCTTTAGCCCCTATGTCGCCGGATCCGAGCTGCGCGATAACCCCTATGCCCCGCTCTCGAAGTTCTCGCGCGACCTCGTCGCCTCGCTCGGCGACGATACCCCCATCGCGTGGATGACGCCGGTGGAGCGCTACGTCGAAAAGCTCGCAACGCCGGATGTGACCGTTGCCGACCTCATCGGCGACGTCGACCCGATCAAAGCAGCGCGTAGCGGCCACGAACTCGGCAGCGAGCTGACGATGCACTACGGTCTGCTCCCCCGCGCCAATCGCGGCATCTTCGCCATCAACGAGATTCCTGATCTCGCCGGCAAGATCCAGGTTGCGCTCTTCAACATCATGCAGGAGGGCGACGTACAGATTAAGGGCTATCCGGTGCGCCTGGAACTGGATGTCGCTATTGTCTTCAGCGCCAACCCCGAGGACTACACGGCACGCGGCAAGATCGTCACTCCGCTCAAGGATCGTATCGGCAGCGAGATTCGCACGCACTATCCCGAATCGCTCGATGAGGCCATCAGCATTACGGAGCAGGAGGCCTGGACAGAGCGTACGTATGCCCCCTCGAATGACACCATCCAGCGCATCGAGATTCCGCACTATATTCGCCAGATTGTCGAACAGATCGCCTTTGTGGCCCGCGAGGACAAGAAGGTCGACAAGCGCTCGGGTGTCTCGCAGCGGCTGCCTATCAGCACGATGGAGTTGGTGGTCTCAAACGCCGAACGCCGGGCTTTGATTCACGGAGAGTCTGTGGTCGTCCCGCGTGTCGGCGATATCTTCGCCGCGCTGCCTGGCATTACGGGCAAGATCGAACTCGAGTACGAAGGCGAGATGCGGGGCTCCGACAATGTCATCCGCGAGTTGATCCGCAGCTCCGTCGCCAACATCTTCGACAGCTACTTCGCCGACACCAACACGCAGCAGATCGAGCAGTGGTTCAACCTCGGCGGCGCCGTGGAGTTGAACGACAAACAGCCGGCTGCTGCCGTGCTGGCCGAGCTCCAGCAGATTCAGGGGCTCTTCGAGAAGTTGACGCCCCTCAAGATCACGTCGAAGTCACAGCCTGAGGTCGCCGTCTCGGCAGCAGAGTTCCTGCTGGAAGGCATGACCGCGCACAAGCGTATCTCGCGCAGCGAAGCACGCAAGTTCACAGCAGGCGAAAAGCGCAAGCGCAACGAGGAAGCCGCAAACTTCGCCGAACGCAAGCGCGAGCAGGAGCGTGAAGACGCCCACAACCGCACACGGCGCGGCTTCAATTAGAATTTTCGTCCATGTGGGACGAGAAGGATTACACCGCACGTTGGGTCCAGGGCATCTGCGCGATCTTCCTAGCTTTTTTCGCGATAGTTGCCGGATATTTTGTCTTCACTAGCCCTGGCTTTATGGTGTTGATCGGGGGCATCGCTGTGTTTATCGGATCTGTGCGCCTTTGTTGGCGCTGCCTGCACTACGCGATCACAGGCAAAGGCAACGTCAATCGCGACGACTTCGACTGAAGCGGTTGTATCCTTCCGCGCAGGCTTTAAATAGCGCATCTTCTCCGCAACGCATAAGTCATTTTTTCAGAGGTAAAGTCCTCATACTAGAGACAGTAGAGCGGTGATTTCTAAATTTTAGAAAAAATGTTCTACGTGGAACATTCCCCTGCCCTTCTCCTCAAAAAACAAGTTTTACTGCATACTCCAACACCTCAAGCTGTCCTGAGTAATGCGATTTCTCCGTAGTCCTATAACTGTCGCCAATAACTCCCCAGCGACATAATCCGCTCAAGCGCTTATTCTTGAGACAGCCATGCCTAACGCAACCCAGGAAATCTTCGACATCACCGCCTCCACCTACGACGCCGACCGCGCCAAGTTAATCCCCTGCTACGACGCCTTCTATCGCCGTACCACCGATCTCATCGTCGGCGGGGCAGAACGCGTGCTCGACCTCGGCGCAGGTACGGGGCTGCTCTCCACGTTCGTACGCCAGTGGTATCCCAAAGCCCACATTCACCTGATGGACGTCTCCGAACCAATGCTCGAGCGAGCCCGCACCCGCCTCGGCACCGATTCCAATGTGAGCTTTGAGGTTGCCGACTACGCCACCGCGACGCTGCCCCATAACCAGGACTCCATCGTCTCCGCGCTCTCGATCCACCATCTCGACAACGAGGCCAAGAAGTCGCTCTTCAAGAAGATCTACGCGTCTCTCCGGCCCGGCGGCACCTTCGTCAACGCCGAGCAGGTCGCCGGCCCCACGCCAGCCCTCGACGCTCACTACAAGGTGATCTGGCTGCAGCAGGTTCGCGAATCTGGAGCCACACCCCAGCAGATCGCCGATTCGCTCTACCGCCAGCAGGACGACCGCTGCGCCTCCGTCGAAGATCAGCTCCACTGGATGCGTGAGGCTGGCTTTACCGACGCCGATTGCTGGTTCAAAGACAATCGCTTCGCGGTGTTGTCAGGGACAAAACTATAGCCCTGAGGTAGTTGTCAGTTCGCTGTTAGCTGGTTCGGCGGAACTGCGAGCTGACAACTACTACCCGCATCTTCCACCACTGCCGAGCGTCTAATGTAGAACGCAGGCCACGAATGAAGCTCACCCGCTACACCAAATTCACCGGCGACCTCTCCACGAGCTTCGGGCTCGATGACCTGATGCAGGCGCTCTCCGATTTCCTGCTCGACTCTGGCTTTCAAGACCCGTTCTCGCCCTTTCGGGACATGGACGGTGAGCAGACCATGGAGAACCTGCGCGATGCGATCCGCCAGGCGCTCGAATCCGGCGACCTGCTCGACGAAGACGCGCAGGAGCAGTTCGACCAGCTGCCCGAAGAACAGGTCGAAGAGCTCATCGACAAAATCGTCCAGCGCATGAAGGATGAGAACTTCCTCAATGCGGAGGAGCCCGCTGAGGGTCAAGGCCAGGGAGAAGAGGGCGACGGTGAGTCCTCGCGCTTTGAAGTCACCGACAAGGGCATGGACTTCCTCGGCTACAAGGCGCTCCGCGATCTTCTCGGCCCGCTGGGCAAGTCATCGCTGGGCCGCCATGACACGAGCTACGAGGCTGCCGGCGTAGAGACCAACGGGTCATCGAAGCTGTATGAGTTCGGCGATTCGCTCAACCTCGACATCACCGCTACGCTCAACTCGGTCTTCGCCCGCGAAGGCGCCCCTGACGGCTCCGGAGTCCTCAAGCTGGAGTACTCCGACTTACATGTTCAGCAGGCCGACTATCAGAGCTCCTGCGCGACCGTCGTTCTGCTCGACTGCTCGCACTCCATGATCCTCTATGGCGAGGACCGCTTCACTCCCGCCAAGCGCGTTGCCATGGCGCTCAGCCATCTCATCCGTACACAGTATCCGGGCGACTCTTTGTCCCTGGTGCTCTTCCACGACTCCGCCGAAGAGATTCCGATCTCGCAACTGCCGCGCGTCAAGGTCGGCCCGCACTACACCAATACCCGCGAAGGCCTGCGTGTGGCACATCGCATTCTGCAGCGGTCCAACAAAGACATGAAGCAGATCGTGATGATTACCGATGGCAAACCCTCGGCACTGACGCTGGCAGATGGCCGCATCTACAAGAACGCCTTTGGCCTGGACCCTATCGTCATTGAAGAGACGCTTGAAGAGGTCAGCCGCTGTAAGCGCGCCGGCATCATGATCAACACCTTCATGCTGGCTCAGGACTTCGCCTTAGTTCAGTTCGTGCAGAAGGTCTCGGCCATGTGCCGCGGCAAGGCCTACTTCACCACGCCACAGACCCTCGGCAACTACCTGTTGATGGACTTTATGTCCCGCCGCCAGAAGATGGTGAACTGAGATGGCAAAACACGATCTGCAACGCTGCGCGTGGTCTGGGAGTGATCCGTTATACCAGACCTACCACGATGAAGAGTGGGGCGTGCCAGTGCACGACAGCCGCGCACTCTGGGAGATGCTGATGCTGGAGGGCTTCCAGGCCGGGCTCTCCTGGATCACCATCCTGCGCAAGCGTGATGCCTTCCGCAAGGCCTTTGCAGGTTTCGATCCAGCTGTAGTCGCGAAGTTCAAGGAGCGGGATATTGCACGGCTTCTAAAGAACGAGGGCATTGTTCGCTCGCGTGCCAAGATCGAAGCGACCATCAACGGTGCTCGGATCTTCCTCGCGATGCAGGATGCCGGAGAAGACTTCTCCAGCTTTGTTTGGAACCTTGCAGGCGGCAAACCGATCCGCAATAAAGGCCCTGTTCCCGCGCAGACACCACTCTCTGAAGAGATCTCCAAAACTCTCAAGAAACGTGGTTTCAAGTTTGTTGGGCCGGTGATCGTCTATGCCTGGATGCAGGCGACGGGCATCGTCAACGACCACAGCGCGGACTGCTTTCGGCGTAATAAGGTTTAGAACAAACAACGGCAAAATCTTTAACGCAGAGGGCGCGGAGGTTCCGCTGAGGACGCGACGGTATTCGTGGCCTACTTAAGTGCTGCGAAGAAGCTTATCTCTGCGGTCGCGCCAGACCCGGTAAACACCCCAGGCTGCGACAGTGCAGTTGTCCATCACACGGCCGTCGAGCAGCATCGATTCAAACTCGCTCACTGGAACCCGATGCACCGTCATGTCATGCTCTTCGGGATCGCGTTCGGTTTCGCCGGGTGTGAGCCCCTCCGCCAGATAGACATGATGAATCTGGCGCATCGCGCCATAGGCAATCCAATGATCCGCCAGATGCGTCATGCGTTCGACGAGCAGTCCTGTCTCCTCGCGTAGCTCACCGCGAGCCAGCTCCTCGGGATCGACCTCAGCCGTCTCCCAGCCGCCCTGCGGTAACTCGAAAAAAGTATCCCCCACCGTGTAGCGATACTGCCGCACAAGCCATAGGAAATCGCCCTCAGCGGTCTGCTCCAGAGGAATAACGATGCACGCAGGATCCTTGTCTACGACTCCGTAGATGCCGCGCACGCCGTTGCTGCGCTCGATCACATCTTCGCGGACGCGCGTCCACGGATTGCGATATACCTCGCGGCTGCTGATTGTCCTGATGGGTGGTATCTGTTCGTCGTTCATAGATCGATGCTACGACACCCTCTCCAGACGTTCGAAGGAGAAGACAGCCATGCTCATCGGAGGCATGCCCACTTCTCCCGGAGCAACCGCAACCTCCGGCCTCGATGCCAGAGCCAGGAAGTACCGATCAGGCACCTTCACCCGAACCAGCTTCTCTCCCAGATTCAGAACGACAAGCGCCTTGCCACGCTGCATCGAGAGCCATCGCTCTTCCTCGTGACTGTCAATCGTCACGTGGCTCAGATCGCCATCGTTGAGCGAAAGCGAGTGCCGGCGTAGATGAAGCAGCTTCTTGGTCCATTCCAACATCTCGGCATGGATCCCCGCATGAAGTTCGTCCCAGTTCAGCTTGGAAGCCTCAAAGGTCTCCGGCTTCTCCGGGTTGGGTATCTGTTCCGCCTCTTCGAAGCCAAATGCCGCGAACTCGAGCTTGCGGCCCTCGAATACCCGTTTCGCCATCTCGTCATCTTCGTGGTCTGCAAAGTACAGGAACGGAGTCGACGCCGCGAACTCTTCGCCCATGAACAGCATCGGAATGCAGGGTGCGGTCAGCAACATGCCCAGCGCTACCTTTGCGGCATCGAGGCCGACGATATGCTCCAGGCGATCACCCGTGGCTCGATTGCCGACCTGATCGTGGTTCTGGACGAAGTCAATGAAATGATGCGCGGAGAGTCCATCGATAGGCCTGCCGTGTGTGCGTCTGCGATAGATGGAGTAGTTGCCGTCAAACACGAACACCTTCTCCAGCGCCTTCGCCAGGTAGGAGAAGCGCCCGTAGTCCTCATAGTAGCCACCACTGCTTTGCTCGGCGTGCAGCAGGGTAAAGAGCGAGTGGTGAAAGTCATCGGACCACTGCGCATCCATGCCATACCCACCGGCTTCGCGCGGGCGCACGATCTTCGGATCGTTCAAATCGCTTTCCGCGATAAGCACCAGTTTGCGCCCAAGCATCGCGCCGACTGTCTCTACCTCGGCCGAGAGCTGCTCCATGAAGTGAAAGGCGGACCTGTCCGTAAGCTCATGCACCGCATCCAGGCGAAGACCGTCAACGTGGTATTCGAGCAGCCACATGATGGCGTTATCACAGAAGAAACGCCGCACCTCGTCACTACCGATGTCCTCGAAGTTCACACCATCGCCCCAGGGCGTCTTGTGCTTTTCGGTCAGATACGGTGCGAACTTCTGAGTGTAGTTTCCCGTCGGGCCAAAGTGGTTGTAGACAACGTCGAGAATGACGGCAAGCCCTTTGTTGTGGCACGCATCGACAAAGCGCTTCAGGCCGTCCGGCCCACCGTACTTGTTGGTTACGGCAAACAGAGCGACGCCGTCATAGCCCCAGCCGTAATTGCCAGGGAACTCCGCCACGGGCATGATCTCTACGTGCGTGATGCCAAGCTCTACAAGGTGGTCGAGCCTCGCAATCGCGGAGTCAAAGGTTCCTTCTTTGGTGAAGGTGCCTATGTGCAGCTCGTATAGAACCGCGCCGAACAATGGCGGCCCCTGCCAACGCTGATCGGTCCACGGAAACAGGCGATGGTCGTACAGTCTCGAAACCCCATGCACTCCATACGGCTGCCACAGGCTGCGGGGATCGGGATAGGGCGTTGGATCATCGTCTAGCAGGTACGCATAATCATCACCGCAATGAGCGTCCATACCGACAATGTGCCACCAGCCACGGTCATCCGGGCCTTCCATGGCGAGCTGCTGCTCGTCGTGCTTCAAGGTCATACGCTTCGCCTTCGGCGCCCACACGGAAAACTCGTGCATTCCTTCTCTTCTCCTGATTCTAGGAAATCCTGATTCTGGAAAACTTCAACCCTCGCGGGTCAACAAAGCTACGGGAAACTCGCGCAGCAACTCGCCAAGGCGCATGGTTCCACCCTGCATCATCTTGTTGGTCATTACATTCTTCCAGCTACCTTCGGGAAATGCGAGCGAGGTATCGCCCCAGTCGCCACGTAGTGTCATCCAGAAACGCGGAACCACCGTCAGCACATTGTCCCCTCTGCGATAGGCAATCACATGCCCGCTCTTGGTTCCATTTGCGGTCATGGGCAGGTAGTCCGCTTCGGGAGCAAACCACTCCGGACGTCGTTCCCGCAGGCGCAGCGCACGCTGAATCACCCACAACTTCGGCAAGCCTTCGTCTATTCTCTCCATTACGGCTGCGGCATCCAGACCTTCGAGCTCAGCCAACAGCTGGCGACGCCGGTCATACTCCACCGGACGCCGATTATCCGGATCGACGAGCGATAGATCCCACAGCTCGCCGCCCTGATAGAGGTCAGGCACACCGGGCGCGGTGTGCTTCATCAGCGTCTGGGAGAGCGAATTGATACGCCCGGCAAAAAGAATATTCGCGACAAACGCCTCGAGCTCGGCAATGAATCCTCCATCGGCCAGAATCGCATCGATGAATTTATTGACCGCATTCTCATAGGCCTCATTGTTGGCAACCCAGCTGGTGCGGACCTTCGCCTCGCGCATGGCCTTCTGCATGTACTCCCGCAGGCGCTCGCCGCCAATGGGCCACGCACCGATCATGGTCTGATACAGGAACCACTGCGTGCCGCGATCAGGAAACTCTCCTGTGCGATAGTGCGTATTGTGCTTTGACCAACGCCTGACAGTCTGCGCAAAGACCTTCTGTACCTCACTGAGCACGAGCAGGCGTGCGCGCACATCGTCACTACGCTTGGTGTCATGCGTGCCAAGCGATGTCATGCTCTCGGGATGCGTGTGCTGCATCGTCGCGTTGTATTCGTGAAACTGCGCGAGACTTAGGCCATCGTGTGACGGGTCGGAGCCCACCTCGTTCAACGCGATAAGACGGTTGAAGCAATAGAAGGCCGTATCTTCCACGCCTTTCGCCATCACCGGGCTTGTGAACTGCTGGAAGCGATAGACAAACTCGCTTTCGTTAGCGCCCCTCACCTTCAGTTGCAGGACGTCGCTCATAAAGTCGAAGAGAGCCCCATCGATGTCCTGCCGGTTGTCTTTCGCACACTGGATCGCGCGGTCGATCACCAGCCGGTCTTCGTCCGTGATCTCTTCGCGGTCGGGCATCACATAGGTCCGGTAGACCGAAAAACAGGCAGCCACCTCACGAATCGAACGGCGAATCTCCGCGCGTGTGAAATCACGCTGCTCGCGGTGGCTCTCGCAGACATCGACGAAGATATTGGTCAGCCGGTTCACGTCGCTGCCCAGAGCCTCCTGCGTAACAGCGATTTTCTTGTCATGGACAATGGTTGGGAAGTCTGTGGACTCACCGGTGAACTTCGCATAGTACCTGCCGAGGTCACGCAGACCTTCGGGCTTCACCAGCACGTTCATGGCAGCGTTGAGAAAGTCGTATCCACTGGTCCCCTGTATTGGCCATGAGCTGCGCAGAAACTCTCCAGGCTCGAGGATCTTCTCGCCGACGATCCATGCTTCCGGAGCGCGATCACGCAGACGCTGGCAGTATTGCAGTGGATCGCGCAGGCCATCGGGATGGTCGATGCGAACGCCGTCGAGCATCCCCTGTTTCAACCACTTCACGATCAGCGCGTGCGTCTCGTCAAAGACGTATTCCCGCTCGACGCGCAGGCCGATCAGAGTGTTCACGTCGAAGAAACGGCGATATCCGAGCTGCTGGTCCGCCGTCTTCCAGTAGGCCAGGCGATAGTGCTGCTGCGATAGAAACGCGTCGAGCGCGTCCGGGTTCGCATTCAACTCTTTTACGGCGCGATCGACGGCCTCGCAGACCCCGGCCTCTTCGCCACAGATACGATCGAGCAATCGATAGAGCACTCCCTTATCGCGATGACGCGCCAGCGTGGTGCGCCGGTCCGATAGATCCGGATACGGCAAACGTCCATAGCTGGCAGCCAGGAAGTTCAGCGTATCGCTCTTTGCATAATCGGCAGCCCTGTTCAGAATGGCAAACAGACTTTCGGGAGCGACGGGAAGCGCCTGTCCCGCGGCTTCTACCGTAAAGGTAGCTCCGCGCCGGACAACTTTAATGCCGCCCTCGCTCACAACGTGGCCATACTGATCGGCAAGAATCGGCACCAGCACTTTGTCGCGCAGGCGCTCTTCCGCCGAGTTCCAATCGATGTCGAAAAAACTTGCGTAACGGCTGCTTGTGCCGTTCTCCAACACGTCCCACCAGTAACGATTCTGTTCCCCGAGGCTCATGTGGTTGGGCACGATATCCAGTACCTGCCCCAGCCCCAATTCGTTCAGCCGCTTGCAGAAGCGTTCGTGCCCCTCCGCACCACCAAGCTCCTCATTCACCTTGCGATGATCGACGACGTCATAGCCATGCGTGCTTCCCGGCGCAGCCTGCAGGTAGGGCGACGTGTAGACATGGGTAACCCCAAGCGACTTCAGATAGTCGACGATCGAAGTAGCATCGTCGAAGGTAAAGTTTTTGTGCAGCTGCAGCCGATATGTCGACCTCGGAGTCTTCGCCATCTGAATGGTCTTGTCCCATCTGTGGATACATGCGTTAGAGCGGTTTCACCGCTGTGATTTCGCATTCAATGCGGGTTTCTTTACAGAAAACCACACAAACATCTTTCACTTCGCTCTACAGCTGTTATGAAACCGATTCAGCCCGCGAAATGCCCATCGGTCGTGAACGACCCGTATAGATCAAATAGAGTCGATTCCTGATACCTGAGGTTGCATTGAGACGATAATCAGCTACTTGGCTGCCACAAAAGGCTGGGGTTGCCAGTGGCCCGAAAGCGTGAACGCTGCATGAATCAGTGCGATATGCGAGAGTGCCTGTGGAAAGTTGCCCAGCATACGCTTATTTACAGGATCGTACTCCTCACTCAACAAGCCTACATCGTTGCGTAGTGCCAGCAGACGATGAAACATCTCGCTGGCCTCCTCCTTCCGTCCCATCAGATGAAGGTTGACCACGAGCCAGAAACTACAGGCCAGAAATGTGCCCTCGTCGCCTTTCAAGCCGTCCGGAGTGGCTGCTGGAATGTAGCGCCGCACTAAGCCATTCCTGGTTAGTTGTTTCTGAATGGCATCTACAGTGCCGACAATGCGAGGGTCATCCATCGGCAGAAAACCAACCAGACCCAACCGCAGACAGGAGGCGTCGAGTTCCTTCGAGCCATAGCTTTGCGTGAAAGCATTGAGTTTTTTATTGAAACCCTTCGCGCAAATCTCCTTGTGCAACATATCGCGGTTCTTGCGCCAGCGTTTGACGTCGCCTCCGCCGTCGAAACGCTCGTAGTTCTTAAGCGCACGGTCAAGTGCGACCCAGGCCATCACCTTGCTATGAACGAAGTGCTGACGTCCGCCGCGCGTCTCCCAGATACCCTCGTCCGGCTCCGGCCAGACCTTGCACAGGTGGTCGATGAGCGCAGCCTGCAATGCGGAGGCAGGAACGCGGATGTCCTCATCGGCTTCCGGCGTGTTGTACAGCGCGGTCGCGACTTCGCCAAAGACATCCAGTTGAAATTGTTTGGCCGCAGCATTGCCGAAGCGCACAGGCAGGGAGTCCTCATAACCCCGCAGCCAATCGGCGTTCCATTCAATCAATTGCCGCTCACCACTAATGCCATAGATGGTCTGCACCTGGCCAGGAGAGCCGGCAATCGCACGCAGAAGCCAGAGACGCCACTGCACGGCCTCCTCGGTGTAGCCGGCGCGCATCAGCACCAGCAAGGTAAATGACGTGTCGCGCAGCCAGCAGTAGCGGTAATCCCAGTTGCGTTCGCCGCCAATCTTCTCCGGCAGCCCGGCGGTCACCGCAGCGACGATGCCGCCGGAGGGCCGATAGGTCATCGCCTTCAGCGTCATCAGACTCCGTGCGACGGCATCCGCATACTCACCCTCGTACTTCGACCGTGCCGTCCACTCGCACCAGTAATCCTGCGTATCGCGAAGAGCATCTTCGGGGGGCACGCGCTCCGGCACCACTTCGGTCGAACCGGCGTAGGTCAACACAAAACACGTCCGGTCGCCTTCGCGGAGAGTGAACTCGCTGACCGTCTTCAGCCCCTCACCCTGTAATTCGACCGGCTTACCTTTCACGCACTCACTGTGCAGCACTACCATGTGCGGGCCGGCAACCGCACGCAACTCGTTGCCCTTTTTTGTGACCCAGGGGATTGTGAGACCGTAGTCGAAGCGGATGGCGAGTTCCATGCGCATCTTCACTTTGCCGCGAACGCCGGTCACAATACGGACAACGTCGGAGTGCTTGCCCCGTGGCGGCATGAAGTCAGTGAGACTGACCGCGCCTTCTTCGGTGACAAACGTTGTTTCAACAATCATGGTTCCGGGCAGGTAACGCCTGGTAATCGAACGGATTTCGTCCTCGGGCCGTATGCGCCAGTAACCATTTTCTGCCGTTCCCAGCAGCGCAGCAAAACACGCCCCATCTGAAAAAGATGGCCAGCACAACCAGTCGATCGAACCCTCACGGCTGACCAGCGCCGCGGTTTCGCAATCGCCGATAAGGGCGTAGTCCTCAATGCGGGCCGCGTGCAGCGGTACCTGCTTCTCTTCTTTTCCGAACCACTTCGACACGATCCCTCCAAGTCGGACCCGATTCATTGCTCCACAGCACAACCAGCTTTGGTCCCTCTGCATCCCTTACCCTTTAGAGGACGGGTGTAAGGTGGAGACGCTGGGAAGACATCTTCCACCGTTGGATGCGTCCTGGCAGGATACGCGTTTCGTGTTGGCTGCAAACGCATGAATTTACGAAAGATCGACGCAGGAGAGAACGTACAGCATGAAACCGAGTGAGGGCCGCCGCCGCATCGTCATCGAAGAGATTCAACCACAGGTCGATGCTGGCCGTTATCCCGCAAAACGCGTCACAGGAGACCTCGTCGAGGTCACAGCAGCGATCTTTGGCGACGGACATGATCACGTTGCAGCCCGGCTGCTGTATCGCCATGAGTCGCAAAAGAAATGGGCTTCTGTTCCTTTCCAGGAGCTCACGAACGATATGTGGACAGCCAGTTTTCCCGTCGACAAGCTCGGCATGTGGCGCTTCACCGTCGAGGCCTGGGTCGACCACTTTGACACGTGGGTGCATGATCTGGGCAAACGACTCGCCGCTCAACCCGACCCAAAAGAGCCCACGCCACAGGCGACGCCGCAGGATATTCCACTGGCTCTGCGCATCGGAGCAGACCACCTGGAGGCAGCCGCTTCGCGGGCTAAGGGAGAGGATGCGAACCGTCTGAAACTGGCTACGGAGCAGCTGCGGACACTCGCGGAGGCAAAGCTTCCGTTCTACGAGTCGCCCATCACCCCTGAATTGGAAGAACTCGCGGCAAAGTATCCCGATCTTTCGTTTGCGACAAAGTATCCGGTGGAGCTGCCGTTATGGGTCGATCGCGAACGTGCGCGTTTTTCGAGCTGGTATGAGCTGTTTCCGCGTTCGGCCTCGCCGGTCCCGGGCCGGCATGGCACCTTGAAAGACGTCGAGGCCCGGCTTCCAGAGATCGCCGCAATGGGCTTCGATGTGGTCTACCTGCCACCGATTCACCCCATTGGGGTCGCGTTTCGCAAAGGCAAGAACAACTCCGTCACGGCTGAGCCGGGCGAGGAAGGCAGCCCCTGGGCCATTGGTTCTGCCGAAGGCGGCCACACGGAGATCCATCCGAAGCTGGGTACACTGGCCGACTTCGACAACCTCGTACAAGCAGCGCAGGCACAGGGTATGGAACTGGCGCTGGATATCGCCTTTCAATGCTCGCCCGACCACCCGTGGGTAAAACAGCATCCAGCGTGGTTCGTTCATCGGCCCGATGGAACGATCCAATATGCCGAGAACCCACCAAAGAAGTATCAGGACATCTATCCGCTGAACTTCGAATCCAGCGACTGGCGCGGACTTTGGGATGCGCTCTTCGGCGTCTTCAAGTTCTGGGTCGACCGCGGCGTGCGCGTCTTCCGCGTCGACAACCCCCACACCAAGGCGCTGCCGTTCTGGAAGTGGTGCATCGCAGAGGTTCAAAGCACAGCACCCGACAGCCTCTTTCTCGCCGAAGCGTTCACACGCCCGCATGTGATGTACTCCCTAGCCAAGGGAGGCTTCACCCAGAGCTATACCTACTTCACATGGCGCACCGACAAGCCTGACTTGCAGAGCTATTTTGAGGAGCTGACCCAGCCGCCCGTCTCGGACTTCTTCCGCCCCAATGTCTGGCCGAACACACCCGACATCCTGCACGAGCAGCTCCAGACCGGCGGCCGGCCCATGTTCATGCAGCGTGTGATCCTGGCCGCAACGCTCTCTGCAAACTACGGCATCTATGGCCCGGCCTATGAGCTTTGTGAAGGCCGCCCGGCAGCGCCGTCGTCAGGAAAGACCGGGTCGGAGGAGTATCTCGACAGCGAGAAGTATCAGATTCGCGAATGGGATCGCTCGTCACCGCAGTCCATTGCCCCGCTCATCACGCAGCTCAACAAGATTCGCCACGAACACCCTGCGCTGCAACGCAATGAGAGCCTGCACTTCCATCCGTGCCCGAACCCGAGCATTCTCTGCTATTCGAAGTCGACGCCGGACTTCTCGGATACGATCCTCGTCGCGGTCAATCTAGACCCACTCAACGAACAGGCTGGGATCATCAATCTCGCGCTCGACAAGCTCGGACTGCCCTGGCAGGGAAGTTTTGAGGTCGAGGATCTGCTCACCGGCGCTCGCTATCTGTGGCACGATCAGTGGAACTACGTCGCGCTCAAACCCAGCGTGATACCGGCGCATGTGTTTCGGATCGTGAGGCCAACCTGAAGTCCGAATTTCTTTTCTTTGGACACCGCGAGGTTGGCGGGTGGACGATATTGGAACAAAAGATGTGCCTAGCCTTCGAAAGTTTCTAGAGAGTCCTGAAGGCTGACCACCGCAGCTTCTAAATCTGCATCCAACTCCCTCAGGAGCCCCAGCACGAGAGAGGCCTTTTACGAGTGAAGAAACCCTGTAGCGCCACCGATCCGCTCTGGTACAAAGACGCGATCATCTATGAGATCCATGTGCGTGCCTTCGCCGACTCCAACGACGATGGCATCGGCGACTTCCAAGGCTTGATCTCCAAGCTCGACTATCTGCAGGACCTCGGCGTTACCTGCCTCTGGGTTCTGCCGTTCTTCCCCTCGCCGCTGCGGGACGACGGCTATGACATCGCCAATTACACCAATGTCAACCCTTCCTACGGGACGATTGAGGACTTCAAACAGTTCCTCGACGAAGCGCATGCGCGCAACATGCAGGTGATGATCGAGCTCGTCATCAACCACACCAGCGATCAGCATCCGTGGTTCCAGCGCGCGCGCCACGCTCCCAAGGGCAGCCCCGAGCGTGATTACTACGTGTGGAGCGATACCGACCAGATCTACAAGGACGCCCGTATCATCTTCACCGATACGGAAAAGTCGAACTGGACGTGGGACGAAGAGGCCCAGCAGTATTACTGGCATCGCTTCTTCTCGCACCAGCCTGATCTGAACTTCGACAACCCGGCAGTGATGGAAGAGGTGCTGAAAGCGATGCGCTTCTGGCTCGACATGGGCGTCGATGCCATGCGCATGGACGCGATTCCCTACCTCGTGGAGCGCGACGGCACCAACTGCGAGAACCTGCCCGAGACCCATGCCGCGATCAAAGCCATCCGAGCGGCGATCGATGAAGGCTATGAGAACCGCCTGGTGCTCGCCGAAGCCAACCAGTGGCCGGCCGATGTGCGGCCCTACTTTGGCGACGGCGACGAGTGCCACATGGCGTTCCACTTCCCACTGATGCCACGCATGTACATGGCGCTGCGGCAGGAGGATCGCCTGCCCATCACCGACATCATGGCGCAGACGCCTGGAATCCCCGATAACTGTCAGTGGGGCCTCTTCCTGCGCAACCACGACGAACTCACGCTCGAGATGGTGACCGATGACGAGCGCGACTACATGTATATGGCCTACTCGGCCGATCCACGCATGCGCGTTAATGTTGGGATTCGCCGCCGCCTGGCACCCCTGCTCGACAACAACCGCCGCCGCATCGAGCTGATGAACTCCCTGCTGCTCAGCTTCCCCGGAACGCCGATCATGTACTACGGCGACGAGCTCGGCATGGGCGACAACATCTATCTCGGCGACCGCAACGGCGTACGCACGCCCATGCAGTGGAACTCCGACCGCAACGCTGGCTTCAGCAAGGCAGTGCCTGCCAGGCTCTACTTCCCGGTCATTATGGACCCCGTTTGGGGCTACCAAGCGATCAACGTAGAGGCCCAGCAGAGCGATCCCTCTTCGCTGCTGCACTGGACGCGCAACATGATTGCGCTGCGCAAATTATTCCAGGTCTTCGGCCGGGGCACGCTCGAATTTCTGCATCCGGAAAACCGCAAGGTTCTGGCTTATATCCGCGACCTCCAGCGCGAAGATGGCTCGCCGGAGACGGTGCTCTGCGTCGCTAACCTTTCACGCTTTGCGCAACCGGTAGCGCTTGACCTGGCTAAATTCGCCGGACGGCAGCCCGTTGAAATGCTGGGCTACGTCGCGTTCCCCGAGATCACCGATCAGCCCTACCCGCTGACGCTCGCGCCCTACAGCTTCTTCTGGCTGGAACTGCAACCCGCAGCACCCAAGCCGGAAGCTCCCACCATTGAATCTCCCACGGAGAACGAGGCGCTAGCGGGTATCGCACCGAACAGTGCACCGGCATCCCACCCCTTGTCCATCGGCAGCCTTCTGGAAGGTGGAGGGCACGAACTCCTGCAGCAATTGCTGCCGAACTATCTGGAGCAACAACGGTGGTTTGGAAGCAAATCACGGAAGATTCGCTCTGCCGTCGTTGGCGCTTCCATGGCGCTCGCTGGAGACGAGTACAGCATCGCGCTGATCGACGTCACCTATGACAATGGAAGTGCAGAACGCTACCAGCTTCCACTCTCCATCGCAGCAGGCGATTCGGCAGAGGCCTTGCGCAAATCGTCACCGAAAGCGATCCTGGCAACGCTGGGGGATGCGACGAACGGGTCTGTACTTTACGATGCCACGGCAAGCGAAGGTTTTCGTCAGGCACTGTTTGGGGTGTTTACAACCTCGACAAAAGACGGTGCGACCATTCTGGCCACGCACTCGCCGGTATTCAATCCCACCAGCCTTACAGGAACGGAGTCTCGTGTGGGCTCGGCAGAGCAGTCCAATACCAGTCTTCTATTCGATCAAAAAGCGATCCTCAAACTCTTCCGGCGGCTGGAACCCGGCGAAAATCCTGACGTGGAGATAAGCCGCTTTCTCACCGATGTCGCGCACTTCGACCGCATCCCAGCCTATCTGGGCGAGCTTCATCATAACGATGGAACAACCCTCGCCTTTCTTCAGGCGTTCGCGGCCAACGAGGGCGACGGGTGGTCGTGGTTCTCGGAAGAGCTGATCCGGTTCTACGAATCAGTTGCGAACTCACCGCAACCCGCGTCCTACGGCAAGCCTGCAAGCTTTCTCGCGGAAGCGGAGATTCCGCAGGACGCGCAGGAGCATGCAGGCTTTTCACTCGAAGCAGCGGCGCTGATTGGAACTCGAACGGCGCAGATGCATCTTGCCCTGGCAACGCCGACAGACGACATCGCGTTCTCAGCCGAGCCCACTTCCACCGAAGACCTGACTCGCGACTCTGCACGCATTCGCGAGCAGGTCGAGCAGGCGTTAGGAGCGCTCAAACGCAATCTTGCGACGATCCCCGACGATCTGGTCGACCGCGCTGCGTTGCTCCTGAGCCGTCGCAGCGACCTTCTGCAGCGCACTCGGGCGCTCGCGACGGATGCCCCTGCAGCCTTCGGTGAACGTATCCGCATCCACGGCGACTATCATTTAGGCCAACTGCTGCACGCGAAATCGGACTTTTTGATCGTCGATTTTGAGGGCGAGCCCGCTCGGTCGCTCGAAGAACGCCGCCAGAAACACTCGCCACTGAAGGATGTTGCCGGCATGTTGCGCAGCTTTAGCTATGCCTCGCGTTCAACACTTGACCGTTACACACAGCGCCGCCCTGAACAGTCAGGAGCCCTCGCTGGATGGGCATCACTCTGGGAAAATGCCGTATCGGTAAAGTTTCTTCAGGCCTACCGCGAAACAATACACGGGGCTGGAGTACAGGGGGCCTCGCTGCTCCCAAAACCACCCCAGGCTGAGACCCTGCTGCATGCCTTGTTGCTTGAAAAATCGCTCTACGAACTGCTCTACGAGTTGAACAACCGGCCCGATTGGTTGCATATTCCACTTAGCGGCTTGCTTGCGCTCGCCCGTGATACTGCTTAAATCGTCTATCGTTGCATTGTCTTGTAAAAACTCATGTCCTCATCGCCGATTGCCGACATCTCGAATGCAAGCCCGCTGGAAACAGCGCCAGCCGTACGCAGCACGGACAGCAGCCGCGCCACGCTGCTCATCTGCCTTCCATCATTGGGTATCGATGGTTTGCAGACGATGCAAGATCGCATTGGCGCCGCTCTTCCCGGACAATCCGTGGTTCTCGCCTCGCCCGACGTTCTCCCAGACAACGAATCCAGCACGGAACACCTGCGCCTGGTCGGTTATCCGGCGGGACCTCCTCATGCATCCTGGACCCTCGTGGCTAGTGACTTTCTCACCGCTGCCGATCTCGCGCGCGAACACAACGCATCAGCGCTCATGCTTCTCGGAGCGGAAGCTGATTCCCTGTCATCGGCTGGACTGCAGGCACTGGCCACCTGCATCCTCAACCAGAGAGTCGACCTGGCACTGCCGCGCTACAAAACCGGCCCACACGATGCCCTGGTGAGCTCAGCACTGCTCTATCCTCTTACGAATGCGCTTTTCGGTGTGGGGACGCATCTGCCTCTGCCGCTCGATGCAGCGCTCTCTTTGCGCATGGCCGAACGTCTCGCTGCAGCCGCACGCAGGCTGGGCAATGGAGCTCAGAGCACGCCGCTTGTCTGGCCGGCCGCAGAAGCTTCAGTCTCATCCTTTGTCGTCCGTGAGATCGAAGTCGGCGAGCGGACACTGCCGCATCCGGGCGACGCCGATCTAAACTCGCTGCTCGCCGAAGTTGCGGGTTCGCTCTTTACCGACATCGAAGCGAAGGCGCCCTTCTGGCAGCGCAGTAGAAGCTCGATCTCTGCGGTTCAAGCCTCGGAACCGGTGCTTTTGGGAAGCGAAACCGAGGAACTCGCCGAAGTTCGCGCGATGGCGGAGAGCTTTCGCAGCGCCTACCTGAATCTTCAGGAGATCTGGTCGCTGGTGCTCCCTCCACAATCGCTGCTCGCGCTGAAAAAGCTGTCTCTGGCGCCACCCGAGAGCTTTCTGATGCCTCCGGACCTGTGGGCGCGGGTCGTATACGACTTCGTCCTCGCCTACCATCTGCGGACCATCAACCGCGGCCATCTGCTTGGCGCGTTGACGCCACTCTATCTGGCGTGGGTCACCTCGCACCTTCGCCGGTCGGCTGGTGACGCAGCGCTGTCGTCACGGCATGTCGAGGAGACGGCTTCCGCATTCTCCACCGAGAAACCTTATGTAGTCGCCCGCTGGCGCTGGCCGGACCGTTTCAATCCTTAAGAGCGCCAACTCGGCCGATACGCCCTGGAATCGCAGTATCCGCCGGCACCAACGAAGCTAGGAGCCATCATCATGGGTCAGCAAATCAAATTCGCCCTTCTCCAATCCACGCACCGCGTGGTGGTCGTGCTAGTCCGCTTTCTTCCCGGGCTATTGGCCTTTCTGCTCGCCGTAGCCGTGTTGGCCCTAATCGGCTTTTTGCTTGCGGCACTCATCCGTCGACTGCTGACGGCAACACGCTTCGACGAGCGCATCAAGGCAAACGAGAAGATCAGCTCGCCGGTAAACTTCTCCGACTGGGCCCCCTCCCATTCCCCGACGCTACTGATTTCGCGTGTGATCCTTTGGGTCTGCATACTGGCCGGCGTCGCCATTGGCATATCGGCGTTCGACGCGTCGTACTCTGCTGATACTCAGGTCTCGCTCTTTGCCCTTCCCTACCTGACGCATCTCCTCGGCGCCATCCTGATTCTCTTTGCTGGAAATCTGTTGGCGAGGTTCCTCGCACGTTCGGTGCTCATTGGTGCCGTCAATGCGCAACTGCAATATGCGCGCTTTCTTTCGTTTGGAGTAAAGTGGCTGGTTCTGGTGCTCACCGCTGCCATGGCGCTCGACCATCTGCAAATCGGCGGCACCGTCGTCGAACTGGCTTTCGGTATCCTCTTCGGAGGCATCGTTCTCACGCTTTCGCTTGCGATCGGGCTCGGTTCGCGAGACCTGGTGAGCCGCTCGATCGAAAAGAGCATCGAAAAACCGCTGGCCGTCCGCCCCACAGAAGACTCACCTGCAACAGAGGTGCGCGAGACTCCAGGCCCCAAGCTGCGGCACTTCTAATAGAAACCGCGTCGATATAATAGATTGATGCAACAGCACGACATCTATGCGCAGCTCACCACGATCTTTCATGATCTTTTTGATGACGACTCTATCGTGCTCAATCCCGGCCTAACAGCCGCGGAGGTTCCCGAGTGGGACTCGTTCAATCACATCAATCTGATCGTGGCTATCGAGTCGCGCTTCGGCATCAAGTTCCAGACCGCCGAACTGGAATCTATGCACACGGTAGGCCACCTCGCCGATCTCATTCAGTCGAAGCTGGCCGCGCAAGGACGCTAAATGATCCTGGAAGTCGCGACTCTGGATGTTCGCGCCGGGCAGGAAGATGAGTTTGAGGCAGCGTTTAAGAAGGCGCTTCCCCTCATCACCGGAATGCAGGGCTATATCTCTCATCAGATACGCCGCTGCCACGAGAAGCCGAGTCGTTACATTCTTCTCGTGGAGTGGGCAAAGCTCGAAGACCACACTCAAGGATTTCGCGGCTCTCCGCAGTATCAAGAGTGGCGGGCACTCCTGCATCACTTTTATGATCCATTCCCCACTGTAGAGCACTATCGAGATCCGCTCTAATCCTTGCGCTATCGCGGGACTCATCGGCCAGCACATGACGCCCGACCCCATTTCGTACTATCCTCTTCGGATACTCAAACTACACGACCAACTCAGCTATGTCGCAAAGCAAACCCATTCTCGGCGCTTCTCCTCTTCGCAAAGAGGGTCGTGCGAAGGTGCTCGGCGCAGCAAAGTACATTGACGACCAGTCGCTGCCGGGCATGTGGCACGGCGCGACTGTGCGCTCCTCCATCGCCCGTGGAATCATCTGCAGCATTACCTTTGCTCCGGAGATCGACTGGGAGCAATTCGCCATCGTGCGCGCCTCCGACATTCCCGGCGAAAACACCATCGTCCACCTGACCAAAGATCACCCCTGTCTTGCCGAGAGTCAGGTCAATCACCCTGAAGAACCCATCCTGCTGCTCGCGCATCCAGACAAGACCGCACTCCTCGCCGCCGTGCGCGGCGTGCGTATCGAGTACGACGAACTACCCGGCGTCTTCACCATCGAAGAGTCCGAAGCCGCCGTTGAGAACAATGACGCTGAGCGCATCATCTGGCCGGGCAGCGATGCCGGCGGCACAGCCAACTGCTTCAAACAATACCTGATGTACTCCGGTGAGGCGAACGAGACCGAGGACGGTCTGGCCGCTGCGTTTGAAGCTGCCGATTTCATCGTCGAAGAGGAATACCACACCGGCGCGCAGGAGCAGCTCTACATCGAAAACAACGGCGTCATCGCCGAGTGCAACAAAGATGCTCTCGGTAATGTGAGCGATGTATGCGTACGCGGTTCGATGCAGTGTCCTTACTACGTCGTGCATGCGCTTACTCTGATCTTCAATCTGCCCGAAGAGAAGTGTCGCGTCATCCAGGTGGAGACCGGCGGCGCATTCGGCGGCAAGGAAGACTTCCCTTCCGTCATCGGCTCGCACGCCGCGCTGCTGGCGATGAAGTGCGGTCATCCGGTGAAGATCACTTACGACCGGGCGGAGGACATGGCCGCGACCACCAAGCGGCACCCTTCGCGCACGCGACACCGTACGGCAGTCTCCAAAGACGGCAAGCTGCTGGGCGGGACCATCGATGTTGCTATCGACGGCGGAGCCTATGCAACACTCTCGCCGGTTGTGTTATCGCGCGCAACGATTCATTCGCCAGGTCCCTACAAGTGGCCACATATCCGCGTTCGCGCCAAGGCCATGGCGACGAACATCCCTCCGCACGGCGCCTTTCGCGGCTTCGGTGCGCCGCAGTCGCTCTTCGCGCTGGAGCGCCATATGGACAAGATCGCGAAGACGATTGGCCTTACGCCCGAAGAGCTTCGCCGCCGCAACTTCCTTGGCACCGGAGACCGCACAGCCACAGGCCAACTCCTGAACGAGCCCGTCGACATGCAGCATTTGCTGACGCGCGCGCTGCAGGAGAGCGAATACCACGAGAAACTCGCACGCTTCGCCGAAGAGAACAAGCATTCCACGATCAAACGCGGTGTCGGCTTTGCCTCGTTCATGCACGGGGCCGGATTCACAGGCTCCGGTGAGCGGCGATTGAACTCGCTGGTTCATCTCGATGTACTCGAAGACGGACGACCGCAGATCCTGGTCTCGTCCACCGAGTTCGGACAAGGCACCAACACGATACTCTGCCAGGTTGCTGCACAGACACTCCAGCTTCCTTATGAGGACATTCTGATTGCGCAGCCCGACACGAGTGTCGTACCCAACTCCGGTCCAACGGTTGCGAGCCGCACAGCCATGATCGTCGGCAAGCTCGTGGAGCGCGCCAGCCACCAGATTTTAGCCACACTGCGTGAGCAGGAGGATCTGCCTGAAGAACACACGCGCGAACAGTTCATCGCAGCGGCGCAGTCCTATCGCGCAAAGCATGGCTCGTTGCGCGCTTCCGTTCGCTACGAGCCGGCCACGAAGATCTACTGGGACGACGAGCTCTATCGCGGCGATGCCTACCCCGGTTATGCATGGGCGGTCTACGTCGCGGAAGTCGCGGTCGATCTCAATACCTACATGGCAACCGTCACACGCTTTGACGCACTGCAGGAGGTCGGACTGGTCATGCACCCGGTACTTGCCAAGGGTCAGATCGAAGGCGGCGTGGCACAGGGTATCGGCTATGCGCTTTACGAAAAGTGCGTCTGGAAGGAGGGCCGCATGATGAACAACCAGATGACCAATTACATCATGCCGACCAGTGCCGACCTGCCGCCGATCCATGTGCACTTTGAAGAGGTGCCAAGCATCCACGGCCCCGGCGGAGCAAAAGGTATCGGGGAGCTTCCAATGGACGGTCCCGCGCCAGCAATTCTCAACGCCATCGAAAACGCCACGGGCATCGCCTTCAACACCATTCCGCTCTTGCCGGAAGACATCTTCGAACGCTTCACCAGCTTTACCGAGCCCGCGCATGGCGGCAGTGAAGATTTTGACCCCACGCATCTGGGTGAGTTTTTACCAGAGGCCGTTGCATGAACACTCCTATCCAATTCACCGTCAACGGCAACAGGCAGAGCGTCGACGTCCCACCGATGAAGCGGCTGCTCGATGTTCTGCGCGAAGACTTGCACCTGACCGGCACCAAAGAAGGCTGTGGCGAAGGCGAGTGCGGCGCTTGTGCTGTGCTGCTCAATGGGGAGCTGGTCAACTCCTGCCTCGTGCCCGCCCTACAGGCCCATGGTTCACGGCTCTGCACCATCGAAGGTGTTTCGACCGAGGGCCAACTGCACCCTATTCAACAATGCTTCCTTGAAAGAGGGGGTGCACAGTGCGGCATCTGCACGCCGGGTATGATTCTTGCCACGCATCATCTGCTGGACAAGTACCCCAACCCAACCCTCGAACAGATCCAGGAAGGACTCGCCGGAAATCTCTGCCGCTGCACCGGCTACATGCGCATCTTTGAGTCGGTTCAACAAGCGGCCAACACCATCTCTCCCTAATCCATCAACGAATGGAAAGGCATACAGAACAAATGCGCTCCGACGTCTCACTCTACGATCTCTCAGCGCCGCCATCGCTCGACGCCGCTCTCGCGATCCTCGCGAAAGAGCCTGGTAAATACACGCCTATCGCTGGGGGGACCGAGCTGATGGTTGCGCTCGGCGTCGGCCGCCTCGTACAGCACTCCCTGATTTCGATCCAGCATCTGCGCGAGCTGCGCTTCATCCGCGTCGACGACAAAGCCATCCACATTGGCGCCGGCACGACCTTCACCGATATACGCCGCAGCCAAGCCATCGCGGAAGACCTGCCACTGCTGATTCAGTCTGCCTCATGGACTGGGAGCATCGCGAATCAGAACCGCGGCACGCTCGGCGGCAACATCTGCAATGCCTCCCCTGCAGCCGATACACCGCCTGCGTTGCTGGCTTATGGAGCGACGGTCAGACTCATCAGCGCAAGCGGCACACGCACCATGCCCTATTCGGATTTTCACCTCGGCTACAAAAAGACGGTGCTGCGGCCCGACGAACTGCTACACAGCATCAGCGTACCGCGCGACTTCTCAGACTATCGCCAGTACATCCGGAAGGTAGGAACGCGTAACGCACAGTCGATTTCTAAGATTGCGTTGGCTGCCATTGCAAAACTGGAAGGCGATACCATCGCAGACATCCGTCTCGGCGCGGCATCGCTGACGGATCGCCCCGTGCGCTGCTCAGCGACAGAGGCTGCACTACAGCGCCAGCGGATTGATGGAGCAAACCTAGACGCAACTGTTCGCGCCGCACGCGCTGCTCTGGCAACCGAAGCCAAGCCTATCGACGACATTCGCAGCACGGCAAAATATCGGGCGGCAGTCGCCGCAAATCTGCTGGAAGAATTCCTGCGATCGCTGTAGTACCACTGCCAGCACAAGCTTTTAACGCAGAGGTCGCGGAGGTTTCGCGGAGGGCGCGATGGCATTAGTAGTGGCCTCTGCACGCGTAAGATCCTCTTCCGTATCAATATCAAGCGCCAGTCTCTCATCCACGACGACTCGCGCACTCCGCAACATCTCACGCGCTCCGACATCCCCGCTCAACTGCTGTAAATCATCAAATCCGGACGTGGGAAAGTATGCCGGAATACCAACCTTGCCTGCATAGCCTGAACCAGCGATGTTCTCAGTGTCCTCGTACAGCGCGCGCAGGTGTTCAGGACTCACCGCAACCTGATCGCAGGTCATCAAGACAACACCGCTCGCCTTCAACATCTTCGCCACCGCCACACCCCGGCGAATGGAAGCGGCCATCCCCTCCGCAAAACCTTCGTTGATCACAACGAGACAACCCAGCTGCTGGAGCGAGTGGCCAAAGTCTCCCTCTGGATTGACCACAGCAATGACCGGCGAAAGCCCTGCTTCCTGCGCCACACGCACAGCACGCTCCACCAGCGTTTCGCCCTCAAAGACAACGGTCTGCTTCGGCCTGCCCAGTCTGCTTGAAGTACCTGCTGCCAGCACAACTCCCGCGATACTCATAGCGCACATTGTGCCTGCAGATAGCGCGACGCGTCATCCCTGGCGATCAACTCTGTAACTGCTTCTGGGGCCATGCGCCGCGATGCTCCAAGCTTCCCCTCATGACAGGCCTGGATCTCCGCAACGATCGAGAGCGCTATGGCCTCCGCACCATCACCGCCAAGATCCAGCCCCACGGGAGCGAAGATCCCCGCACAGGCACGTTCCAGCGTCCAATCCAGCATTGCGGCCACTTCGCTTACTAACAGAGCGCTGCGGTGCCTCGCTCCCAGCAATCCGAGATAGCTTGGCCCGCTCGGCAAAACAGCAGCAAGCCAGTTGCGGTCTTGTTCATAACTATGCGTCATCACGACAACAGCATCGCGCGAATCGATACGCAGATCATCGGCGGCCGGCGCTACAAGCACCTGCTCGGCCTCGGGAAAGCGCTCTGCCCGCGCCCATTGCGCGCGTCCATCCACTACAAGGATGCTCCATCCCAATAGCGCGGCCATGCGCACCACCGGCTGTGCATCGTCGCCAGCGCCAAAAACGAAGAGCCGCTGGGGCGGCTCGAGAGTTTCACAAAATGTATTGCGGGAGGAGTCCGCAAAGTCTGGGCGTAGACAGAAGACATCATCTACTCTCTGAACGGTGCGATGCAGCTGCCTTCCAGGTCGAGGAAGCCAGGTCTCCACAAACTGCGTCTCGCCATGAAGAGACGAACGCATTGCGTCCATCAGTGCGTCGAACTCCGGCGTTCCTGCAGGCTCGAGCAACAGCTCTACCGTGCCGCCACAACCGAGGCCGTAAGGAATCTCCGCCGTATCGTCGAAGAGCGTTGAATAACGTTGGATTGTAGCGCCCGCGCCAACCATCCACTGTGCTTTGCGAACGATTTCGGCTTCCAGACAGCCCCCCGAGATAGAACCGGCGTAGTCACCGTTCGCCGCAATCAGTAACCGAGCTCCTGTGCGGCGATAGCTCGAGCCTTCCACACGCACCAGCGTCGCCAGGGCCACGGCATCGCCACGCTCCCAGAGTTCGACGATCTGACGGCGTTCGCGCATCATCCGCCCAGAATACTCCTTTGTTACTTTCTTTTCGCTGAAGGCTCTTATTCCTTCTCGCTGAAAGTATGGATGCCGCACTCCAGTTTTTTGCCGCCCCAGCGGCCGCTGCGCGCATCCGCGCCAGCCGCGGGAATGGCCGTGCAGGGTTCGCAGCCGATGCTGGTATACCCCCGGTCGTAGAGCGAGAGCCGTGGAATCCCGTGCTCTTGAGCATAGGCCTCGACGCGCGCCCAGTCCCAGTCGGCCAGTATGCTGATCTTCTTCATCTGCTTGCCGGTCGGCAGCTTATGGTCTTCGACTTTCTTCAACCCGGCGCGTGTCGGAGACTGCTCGCGGCGCAACCCGGTAAACCACCACGAGTAAGGCTCCAGCGAGCGCATCAACGGTTCGACCTTGCGAATCTGGCAGCACTTCGTCGGCTCTACGATATGCAGCAGGCCAAACTCTTTCTCATGCTCCGCGAGCGTGGTGCGGGGCATCGCATTGATGAGGTTCAGACCCCACTCCTGCGCCAGACGATCGCGATATTCGATCAGCGCAGCAAAGTGATAGCCAGTCTCGAGGAAGATCACCGGCACACCGGGCAGATGCTTGCGCAGCATGTGCAGCACAACCATGTCTTCGGTCTGGAAGCTGCTCGTCAGGCAAACGGCTTCTCCGCGCGACTCGCGCACGATTTCAGCAGCAATCTCTTCCGCCTGCAGCCCTTCGATATCGACCGACACCGTGCTCATCGCTTCGCCTCCAACCATGTCCGCACTGCTTCAAGCCCCTGCACGAAGTGATCTTCAGTAGATGACTGAAGTGCAGTAACGGTTTCAGCGCTGAGGGCCGCACGTGCCGAGATCGCTGTTACACCTGCGAGTTGCAAGGCGCGTGTAACTGCCACCAGAGCGCTCTCCGGGATAAGCGGGTCGTCGACGATCACTGCACGCTGTCCGTGATGATGCAGTTCTTCGCGCAGCGAGATAGCTGCGGCTTCATCCCCAGGCAAGAAGAGGAAACCTGGTTTGTGCGCGACAGACTCTTCGGTATCGTCAATCGAAGCAGAGATCATCGCTGCACCGACGGTCGCATTGGTCACTGCATCGATCAGAATCAGCGATCCGGCGCCACGGCTCTCGGCATAGGTATCGAAGAACAGCGGCAGACTAGTCTCGAACTCCACCTCGGCAATATCGTTCATTGCAAGCTTTGCGGCATCGCGCTGCTCGGCTGTGTTCACGTCGACACGATAACGAATCGCCCGCACCGTCGCGCGCACCGTCCGAGTCGTATGCTTGGCCAGATAGGCCTTGCCGACGACGAGCGGATCTTCGCTCATCCACACCACCATCGCGCGGAACTGTGTGCTGATCTGCGGCGTCGCCTGATCTTCGGCCACCAACATCTCGCCGCGGCTGAGATCGATCTCGTCCTCAAGCTCCAGGGTCACGCTCTGGGGAAAGCTCGCGGCCTTCAACTCGCCGTCGTAGGTCACGATGCTCTTCACACGGGTCGTGCGGCCGCTCGGCAATGCCTTCACGCGCAGGCCGGGGGTTACTTCACCGCGTTCGACACGGCCAGCAAAACCGCGAAACGTCGCATCAGGCCGCACCACCAACTGCACCGGAAAACGTAGCGGGCCATGCTTGGCCACAACAAACTCCAGCGGCACCGTCTCGAGGTACTCGAGCAGCGTTGGCCCCGTGTACCAAGGCATCGCCGTTGAATGTTCCACGACGTTGTCGCCAGCCAGCGCGCTCACCGGAATAATCTCGACACTCGGCAATCCCAGCTTCGTTGTAAGCTTGCCAAACTCCTCGCGAATATTCTGGAACAGCTCCTCCGAATAACCGACGAGGTCCATCTTGTTGACCGCAGCCACTACATGCGGAATCCGCAGCAGACTGGCGATATACGTGTGGCGGCGCGACTGCGGCAACAGGCCACCGGCCTTCGCAAAGGCGTTCGCATCGATCAACACAATCGCTACATCCGCAGTCGAGGCACCCGTCGCCATGTTGCGCGTGTACTGCTCGTGCCCCGGAGTATCGGCGATGATGAACTTCCGCTTCGAAGTCGAGAAGTAGCGGTAGGCCACGTCGATCGTAATGCCCTGCTCGCGTTCTGCCTTCAGACCATCGGTAAGCAACGAAAGATCGACGACGCCCGCCCCTGCACGGTTCACGCGACTCGTGCGGATCGAGGCCAACTGATCTTCGTAGACGCTCTTGGTATCGTGCAGCAGCCGTCCGATGAGCGTGCTCTTTCCGTCGTCGACACTGCCTGCAGTGGTAAAGCGCAGCATCTCCTGGTCGAGGTGAGCATCGAGGAATGCGCGGAAGGCCGTCTCGCGAACACTATCGTTCAAACTCAAATCCTGTGCGCTCATTTAAAAGTAGCCCTCCCGCTTCTTCAACTCCATGGAGCCTTCTTCATCGTGGTCGATCGCACGGTTTTCGCGCTCACTGCGGCGGAAGGTAATAAGCTCTTCGATAATCTTCGGCAGCGTGTCCGCATCGCTGCGAATCGCACCCGTGCAAGGCAGGCAGCCAAGCGAACGCATGCGGACTTTCATCGGCTCAGGTTTTTCCCCCGGCAGCAGCCGTACGCCATCGTGTACGAGCGTGATGGAGCCGCCGCGCACGACAGCCAGCCTATCCTCAGCAAAGTACAGCGGCACAATTGGAATCTGCTCCGCATAGAGATAGAGCCAGATGTCGAGCTCCGTCCAATTCGACAGCGGAAACACACGGATGCTCTCGCCTTTGCGCAGACGCGAGTTGTAGAGGCTCCACAGCTCAGGTCGCTGGTTCTTCGGATCCCACTGCCCGGCTCCGTCGCGGAAGCTGTACACGCGTTCTTTGGCTCGGCTCTTCTCTTCATCGCGGCGCGCACCGCCAAACGCAGCGTCGAAGCCACCTTCTTCAAGCGCATCCAACAGAGACCGCGTCTTCAGCGCGCCGCAGCAGTTCTGCGTGCCCAGCTTCCAGGGGCTCGCGCCATCGGCGATGGCGGCCTCGTTGCGATGCACGATCAGGTCGGCACCAATCTCTTTCGTGTAGGCGTCGCGAAACGCGATCATCTCGGGAAACTTGTAGCCGGTATCGATATGCAACAGAGGAAACGGAATCTTGCCCGGATAAAACGCCTTCTGCGCCAGCCGCAGCATCACGCTCGAGTCCTTGCCGATGGAGTACAGCATCACCGGCTTCGCGAACTCGGCCACAGCCTCGCGCAAGATATAAAGGCTCTCGGCCTCAAGCGCCTGCAGATGGTTCAGCCGCTCCCGCAGCACCTCTGTGGCGTTTCCCTCTGGAACAGTAGTCGGCAAAGAACCTCCTGATGCGGCGCGTATGGTTTCTGCGCTCGTCCGGCAAACATGCCGGCAAAATGTAGGAATCAGATGTTGAGTAGGAAAAAAAGTATCAGTTACGGTCTTACTGGCTGCAAAAGATGAGGGCAACCAGGCGGCGGAAGGGCGTCAACAACAACCAAAGGGCCGTGGACAACAACATCCGGCAATGCACATAACTTCCACAGATATATTCTACGCGGGGCAGAAGGCTGGGGCAATCGCCACTCTCAGGCCCTCTCGCAAGAGAACAACCCGTTGGATTACAACAGCAAGCCTCTCATTTTCTGCTAGACTGGATCAGTCGGTTAGCAAGCGGCGCAGTCCCATAGTATTCGGAACTGAGTGTCTTGCCCCCATCATTGACCGACAGGACAATACCACCAGAGGTTCGGGGCGTAGCGCAGTCTGGTAGCGCACCTGGTTCGGGACCAGGGGGTCGGAGGTTCGAATCCTCTCGCCCCGACCATTTCAACTTGAGCGTATCAGATGCCACCACGGTAACTGTCATCGCCCTGGCTATTTAGATACCCCCAAAAACAACTAGTTAGAGCCATGGGCGTTTTCGCCCCAGATCCGATTTGGGTCCAATCGCTAATTCCTCGATCCGTCTCACTTCAGCCCGCACATCCACTTTCACGGAAGGTGGATGTGCGGGCTCGCCCTTCTTATCGTTCCTTGCAAACTCCGCCTTTGAATCGCGGGTTAAAACGAAAGGGCGGAGAGATATCTCTCCGCCCTTCTCGGTTGATGAGGGTTAGAACTCGATACGGCCAGACACCTGCAGAACGCGGGCATTGATGCCTGTGGCATCGGCCGTGATA
>NZ_LMUH01000022.1:576570-638008 GCF_009766105.1 Granulicella sp. S156
AGCTTGAAGACCCAAACCCCGACAATGGGGAAGGACTTCGAAACTCCTGCATCCAGAGTTGTTGCTCGGGGTCCACGCAGATTGTTGCGGCTACCGACCTGGAAACCGATGGGACCTTCGTAGTCATTCACGGCCTGTGTCGGGTTAGCAAAAGCGTAGAGGGTCTGTCCCTTTCCGCCGTTGAGGTGGACGTTCATGTCGGCCTTGTTGCCCGTCAAGATGGCCGCAGCGTTGTTCGCGAAGCCAGCAACGAACGCGTTAGCGCCCGCGAAATAAGGGGTACCCGTATGCCAGGCCGGCAGGCCGCTGATCGACCAGCCGCCTGCAAGCTCATTCACGAGCCATGACGAGGAGCCCCCAAACGTCCTTCCATGGCCAAACGGCAGGTCGTAGGTGACGTAGCCGTTGACCTGGTTGGAGATGTCGAAGTCCGAGTTGCCACGGCAGGAGCGCGGGCGGACGACATCGCAGATGAATCCATAGCCGCCGTAGGCAACCGTGTTTGCGGTGACCGAGACGTTATCGACGGAGTGCGACCAGGTGTAGTTGATGTCGTAGGTCAGACCGAACCCGGAATTCTTGTGCACAGTGACGAGAAGACCGTTGTAGCTCGAGAAGCCCTTGTTGGTGTAGACGGTGTTTTCAGCGAACTGCGACGCCATACCGATGTTTGCAGGCAGGGCGTATCCACTGGCCAACGTCCCCGGAGTTCCCGCAAGGGAGAAGAGCCAGTCGGCGAAGTCACCGCGCGAGACATAGGGTGCGATGTTTGCAGCGAGCTGCGTGTTGTTGGCATACCCCGCAGCCACGCCGGAACCCGCGCCAAGCACGTTCTCAAACCATGGCTGGGCCGTATAGGCGCACGACTGGGTCCCAGCGGCCTGGCAGGCGCGGGTCTGCCGCACGAGGTTGGAGTATGCCTGCGACATCGTCTGCCCGGAGACCTTGTCCGGGAAGTCGACGAGCTGGGACATATCGGCCTGAGCCATCAGCCTGCGGCCGAAGCGCCCAACGTAGTCTGCCTTCAGGATGAAGCCCTTCTGGAACTCATGCTGCATGCCAAAGGTCGGCAGAACCGAGAACGGAGTCTTGAAGTGCGGATCGACGGTCTCGTTGAACTCGCCATTGAGCAAACCAACAGGGTCGGGGTTGGAGGAGGTGGGGTTATTCACCCACGGATAGTACGGAGGTGTGACTGCAGGCGCCGACGGCGGGGTCGGGGGGTTGCTGAGACCGCCGAATCGCGACAACGCCTGGAGTGACGCATAGGCATTACCCTGAATGCCGAGATTATCGTTCACACTGTTCTTGAAGAGGTAGTTGAACTGGGTCTGCTGATACTGAATGGCGCTGACGACGGTATGGTCGTACACCAGACCGGCGCCTCCACGCCAGACGGTGTGCTCGTCAAAGGAGGGTGTATACGCGAACGCTACGCGCGGAGCGAAGTCGTGATACTCCGGCGCGTAATAGCTTTGCTGGCCGCCATTCGCTTTTCCACCGAGAACATAGGAGATGAGAGGAAGGGCGGTGTTGCCGCTGACTCCATTCGCGGCATCCGTAAGACGCTGGCCGAAGTAGTAGTTGAAGGTCGAGTCTGAGATGGACTGACTACCGAAGTGCGCGAGCGCTTCGAGACCGTGACGCTCGTAGGGGACCGTATAGTACTGCCAGCGCACGCCGTACGTGAGCGTCAGGTGCGGCGTGGCCTTCCAGGTGTCGCCGGCATAGATCTCCGTCTCATAGAAGCGGAAGTCCTGATTGGCTCCCGAGCCCTGCGAAAGTGCCTGTCCCTGACTGTTGTAGTTGTAGGTGGCTGAGGTGCTCGTGTAAGGCGCCAGAGCGAGAGCGTAATCCTGATCGTAGTAGGCCACGGCGTTACCGCTGGTCGCCAGATCTGCCGGACGCAGGCTGGGTGTGCCCGTGGGCGAGCTGAGGCTGTTTACGAAACCACCAAGGCCCATGCCGGCGCCGTTGTAGTTCAGGATGACGAAGTTGTTGGGGCTGATGCGCTTGATCTGACCGCCGAGCGTGATGTCGTGACGGCCCTTGGTCCAGGTGAAGTCATCTTTGATCATCAGGATGGGGTAGGTGCGCCCCTGGGCGTTGCCGCAGCCTGCATAGGGTCCGTCGATGACCGAGCCGCCGCTACCATTTCCGCCGAGGCTGCCGAACTGCGTGTTGCCTTCCGGGTTGTAGGTGCAGGGGAAGGAGTAATTCTCGTACGTTTCACCGACCTCAAACTGGTTGGTCTTGTTTGAGCCGATGACCCAGGTGTTGATACCGGCCCAGCTATAGCTTTGGTCGATGTCGGGGAAGGTCTCAGGGTCGCCCGGGAACTGCGGAGAATTCGGAGATTGACGAACACTGTTAGCGCGCGTGAAGTGGCCGACGCCCTCGAAGCTGACCTTCGGCGTCATCTTATAGTCGACGCGCTGTGTGTAGTTGTCTTCCTTACTCGGAGCAGGGTATGTGAACGTATATCCCGAGGTGTTCAGACCATCTCCATAGGAGGAATTGTTCGTCTGCCCAGGGTAGCGGCTGGAGATGAGGCTCAACAATGAACTGTTGAAACCCAGTCCCTTAGGATCGAGACTCGCAACTTGAGCTGCGGAAAGCGTGTTCGTTCCGCCGTTGGTCGAGTCGTAGGTGACCGTACCGGCGCGGAAGCCTGGGAGAGGGATGGTGCGCGTCGCGCTAGAGGACTGGGTGATCCGGCTGCCCTGATAGCTGAAGAAGAAGTAGAGCTTGTCCTTGAGCACCGGGCCACCGATCGAACCGCCAAACTGGTTGCGGATCAGTGGCGTGCGTGGAAGGCCCTCGTTGTTGTAGAACCAGTCATTCGCCTCCATGGCAGTATCACGGTGATATTCATAGAGAGAACCATGAAAGTGGTTCGTACCGCCCTTCGTGACCATCTGGAACTGTCCACCGCCGCCCTCACCAGAGCTCGAGAGCTGGCCGGCTACAAGGCCATGGAATTCCTCCACGGAGTCGATCGGCGCATTGGCAACGATCGCCTGGAAGTTGCCCGTCTCGTTGTCGTTGACGTCCAGTCCGTCGAGTGTGACGTTCGTCTGGTCGACACGGGCACCGGTGGTCGCGCCGGTCGATGTGATGCCGGGCAACAACGTAAACAGGGCTGCCGGCGTGTCACGATTCTGCACTGGCAGATCGTTTAGCACCTGCACTTCGACGCTCGTGCCGATTTGAGCGTCGGTCGTGTTGAGGGTTTCGTTCTGGTTGGCCGCCGAGACTTCGATCGTGTAATTGGCACCTGCCTGGAGCTTGGTGTCCTGTGTACGCGTGGTATCGACGTTCAGATATAGCCCCGAAATCTCCGTGGCGCTGAAACCCGGGGCCTCGAACTTGATGATATAGCCGGGACCAGGAGGAACAAGCTTAATCGTATACGCGCCGGCGCTCTCGGTTTTGGCCTTAAGCGTCACGCCGGTCTGGGGATTACGGAGAGTTACATTCACGCCGGGAATGATAGCTCCGGATGAGTCCGTCACGACGCCGGTAATAGCGGCAGTCCCTTGCTGAGCTTCTGCGGTTAGGGAGAAAAATAATACCAATAGAGAAACGCTGACCACGACGAAGATTCGACGAAACATGGATCCTCCAGCTATTCAGTGATTTGCATGTAATTACCCGACTAGCAATTTTCGGACCAAACTTGAGGCAATGCTCTTTTTTTCGTAAATCCATGAAATATGGAGAATAGAAGTTTCAGTACGTATGTTGACTTGGGACGCCTCTATGAAGAAACGTATAACGACATGACGCCGGCGCCTCTTCTATGAAGAAACGTATAACAGCATAATCGCAGAGCATGCTGACCAATGTAGCTACCGTTACGCGGGATTAGCCCTGTTTTATCAATAGGATATCGACACGTTAGAAGACCGTCCTAACGTTGCCAACGATAAGAACCAGCAATTAGGGTTGTTCGCGTTATTCAAACCTATCCATTTTGGTCGCCCAAAAAACGAACGTAGCCGCTTTGTATTTTTTTTGAGACCCAAAGAAAAGAGCCGCAATTATGCCGAGAAGATCACAGGGTGCCATAGCCCCAATCAAAGATTCGAAAAAGGGCCATATCGGCCATCTACTGCGAGGAATCGTGCTCGTTCTCTGGCTGTGCCTTCCGGGAGGGGCCGGGGTTGTTTACGGCCAGGGCATTAATAGTCAGCAGATTACCGGAGTTGTTTCCGACAGCACAGGCGCTCTCATCGCCAACGCTTCGGTCACAGTGACGAATACGGGTACGGGTATTTCGCAAGCGGTGAAGTCTAACGCGAGCGGCCGATATACCGTGCTTGATATTCCAGTCGGCATCTACTACGTTACGGCGACTGCGGCAGGTTTCAAGACAGCTGCGATCCAGGGGATTCATGTGGATGTCGGCAGCGTTCCGAGTGTTGCTGTGACCCTGGAGATCGGCAGCGAAAGCCAGACGGTGACCGTCAGCGCCAACTCGCTCCGGCTGGATACGACGAGCAGCGAGATCGGCCCCCTGATTACGAGTAAGGAGGCAACGCAGATTCAATTGAATGGACGCAACTATATCCAGCTTCTTTCCCTCTCGCCAGGAGTCTCCTTCAACGACGCCAGCGGTTTCGACCTGTTCGGAACGTTTGGGGTCGATGGCAGCGATCAATCTGTGAATGGAGTTCGCACGGACTCCTATAACTTCTTTATCGACGGTGTGGATAACAAGGACAACGGCGGCGGCGGCAATAACTATGTGAACATCTCACCCGACGCCCTTGAGGAATTTCGAGCGGCGGCCTCCAGCTATGACGCCGGCTATGGCGGTAGCGCGGGGTCGAGCGTGAATGCGGCGATCAAGAGCGGCACGACTGCCTTCCACGGTGTGGCATATGAATTTCTGCGCAATCGCTCGCTGGAAGGGTATGCCTTTCAGCCGGTTGGCACTGTCACACCAATCAAGCCGCCATTCACGTATAACGATTTCGGATGGACGCTCGGAGGCCCGATCTATATCCCGGGGCACTTCAACAAGAACAAAAACAAACTGTTCTTCTTTGGTGGGATGGAGTTCAAGAGGAAACGGACATCGAGCATCCAATCCTTCAACGTGCCGAGTGTGGCCCAGAAGAACGGCAACTTCTCTGAGTCTCCCGCTTCGGAGTGGCCGATCAATCCGGCAACAAACCTGCCGTTTCCCGGTGGAATCATCCCGGCGTGTACGGCCACTGTGACAACTGGCTGTATCGAGGCAAATGGCCACGCTCTTGTTAACCTGGAACCCAGCCCGAACTCCAGCCAGTTTTACAACTTTCTCTCCGCATCGCCACTCAATACGCAGGAATACCTGATCAAAATCAACTATCAGATCAATGATAAGAACCTGATAACAGGAGATTGGGTCCACGACTATTACACGGCCTTGCAGAATACCAACTCCATGATTCAATACACGTCTCAACTGCCTGGACTGATCTCGTCAATGCAATGGACACATACGTTCAGCCCCTCGATGGTCAATACGTTGACGGGCTCGTTTTCAGGAAACGTCATCAATCAGAACTGCTGTCTTTCTCCCAACACCGCACTGGGCCTCAAGGACCTGACTCGCTCCGGAAACGGAATGACCTACTCGACGCTCTATAACGCCTCACCCGATATTCCATCCCTGAATATCGAAGGACTGTCTGGTTTGAGTGCAACAGCGCAGCAATGGAATAACTATGCTCGCGTCTACGCTGCGAAGGATGATCTTTCAAAGATCATCGGAAACCACAATATACGGGCAGGAGCCTACCTCTGGCGAAGCCGTAAGAACCAGACTTCGGTGCCTGCGATCAACGGTGGTTTTACCTTCACCGGGAACAACGATCAGACGGGACAGCTATCGACCAACCAGGCAGTTGCAAATGCTCTGATGGGAAACTTTAGTTCTTATCAGGAGGGGAGCGCTGTCGAACAGGTGTGGGCCAGGTTTACGCAACTGGAGTTTTATGGACAAGACGACTGGCAGGCGACCCGGCATCTTGCGTTGAACCTTGGACTGCGCTGGCAGTATATGGAACCGCAATACAGCGCGCTGAATAATACAGCCAGCTTTCTGCCTGAATATTATTCAGCAGCAAATGCGGCAACCGTGAATGCCAACGGAGTCATCACGAGCAATCCATATCCCTATAACGGTCTCGTACTTCCAGGGTCCGGTTTCCCCTCGCAGGCGAAGGGACGCGTTCCCGATATTAACAATCCCGCAGTGCTTGCGCTCTTCCATGGGCTGCCTCGAGGGTTGTCCAACACGTATTGGAATACGTGGGAGCCGAGAATTGGCTTTGCGTACGATATAGGCGGAAACCAGCGTACGGTGGTGCGTGGCGGCTATGGCATCTCCTACGAACGGTTGGAAGGAAACTTCATCTTTGGCGCCGTCTCGCAGCTTCCCTTCGTGAATACTTCCAATGTTCTTAATGGGAACATAAGCAATATTGCCGCAGGAAGTGCACCGGCAGCCTATCCCACGACCATTGGGAATTCGCATACGCTCAATCTTCAGCCGCCGCGCATCATGAATTGGAGCTTTGGCATTCAGCAGCAGTTCTGGGCCGACACCATCTTTGAGCTCAACTATGTCGGCTCAAGTTCGCCGAACCTGGTGTGGGCCGCCGATATAAACCAACTGCCGGCGGGAACGATGCAGGCAAATCCGAACGTTGCCCCTACTTCGCTGATGCCTTTCCGCGGCTACCAGGATATCTATCAGACAGAGAACGGCTCGATCTCTAACTACCAGTCGCTGCAGGCAGAGTTGAAGAAGCGAATGCACGGAGGCGGTCTGCTGAATGTGGCCTATACATGGTCGAAGTGCTTGACAGATGCCAACACCTTTAACGCGACGCCACAGGACAGCACGAATCTGCGGGGCGACTACGGTCCATGTAACTTCAACCAACCTCAGATTCTGTCCATCAGCTATGTCTATCCGCTTCCCTTCTGGCAGGAAGGGTCTGGATGGTACAAGACGGCGTTCGGCCGCTGGCAGATCTCCGGCATTACGGGAGTTCACTCTGGATTGCCAATCAATGTATCGCAGCCAGGAGGCACGGACCAGTCTGGGGATGGCCTGATCAATGTGTCGGAGCGACCCGACCTGGTAGGGAACCCGATCGAAAAGCACGGATTGCAGTATCTCAATCCGGCAGCGTTTGCGTTGCCCGCGCCGGGCACGTTTGGGAACCTGCAACACTACGGTGTCAAGGGACCTCTCTATGACAACTGGGATATGTCCCTCCAAAAGACATTTCCACTCTTTAGGGATTTCGCACTCGATTTCCGTGCCGAGATGTTCAACCTCCCGAACCATCTTTCTGCGTGGACGGTGGACAGCACCACGAGCGATCCGACCTTCGGTGTAGTAACCGGCACAACCGATCCGAGAACCGTGGAGTTCGCACTCAAACTCCATTTCTAACCAGGCGGAAATAAACTGGCTTGTCCCGGAGAGCTCGACTGCCTTCCGGGACAAGTTTTTTAATCCAAGCGGGGCGAGTCGAATCGTCACTTCAGGCAGATTCCACGGATTTATTGAGGATTGACCAATGAAAGCCGGAGAGTGAGAAAATTTCGTTATGACTATGTGGAAAGTTACTCAATGAGCGCAAAGGGCAAGCTGATCCGCGGAATCTGCTTCATCATCACCTTGGCGCTCTTAGGATACGGCCTCAGATTGGCTCTCTGGGCCTCTCCGCCCGATGCGGAGCAGGCCAACATGATTCGGGCTTTTTACTATCATTTTCCAAACTGGATTGGCGCTTCGATATTCCTTCCTCTGAATTTAGCGGCGTCAGTCGCGTACCTGCTCCTTCGGCAAAAGTATGCTGAGGCTTCTATGAAAGCAGACGCACTGGCTCTTGCCACAGCGGAGATGGGCGTCCTATATTGCACCCTTGGTCTTGTGTCGGGTTCTCTCTGGGGAAGGGAGGTGTGGGGTATTTGGTGGACGTGGGACGCGCGCCTGACAACCACTCTTATGCTATGGACTATCTACATCAGCTATTTGTTTGTGCGCCATGTGAGTTCTGGTTCTACTCGCGCGACCACTTGTGCTGTCCTGGCAATCTTCGGGTTTTGCGATATTCCCATCGTTTACATGTCGACCCGCTGGTGGCGCACCCAGCATCCCGCTCCCGTGTTTGGAGGCGAAGGTTCAATCGCTCCCAGCATTGCTCGGCCTGTCTGGTGGAATGTGCTCGCCTGGGTCGCGTGGGGTCTTCTGATTGCCAGCATCCGCTATGCTGCAGAGTTGCGTCGCCAACAGAATCAAAAAGAAGAGGCGCTGAACATCAGTCTCTCAACAGAAGTTCAGGGGTTGCAACATGTTTAATATCTTGTTGGTTTTCCTGCCCAAGATCTTTCCGTACGATCCAACAATCGACACCCCCTTGGGTCATCGAAACCTCGTCCTGATTTACATACTGACGTGGGGCTTGCAATTTGGTTATGCGGCCTACACTCTCTACACGTGGCGAATAGCTAACAGACAAACGCAACTCAACAAATAATGGGACATCAGTAACCACTTTGGATTTCGCGTGAGAGGATAGTGCGCTCGTAGCCGGATCACGCGCGCTATCGTTGGTAATTGAATCTGCCACGTAACGTGATCTCCCCTTCTAGCTATAAACAAGTCATATGTTTATGACGAATGATTTGTCACTTGTCCCATAACAGACTGTTCTTAGATTTATGCTGATGTATTCAAACCAAGCATATCTCCAGACAGACCCGCAGCAGAAAACGAAGCAGGTCACATAGAAGTGATCGCAGCGAGGCGCTCTCCTAGAGCGCCTCGCCGGGCTGATCCGTTCATGGAACGCTTGGTGTTGGCTGAAGCTGATAGTTGCCGCACTTACAGGCATCGACAAACTTCAACTCAATATTCTCACCAAGTCCAGGTACGCTCTTGTAGCTCCACGTCTCATGTGACTCATCTGAAGAATTCAGAGCTGGATGAGAGTCAATGCTGAACGGTTGGCCGTAGAGAATGTAGATGCGTCCGCGATCGGTCTCCCATCCAGGAATGGTAGCGGCGAAGTGCTGATTGGCATAGGCAATACGCCGGTAGTGTTCCGTTCGGTAGGTATCCGCTGGAGCCCCCGCTGGATCGCGCCTCAGCCAGAACTGCTCGATGAAGTGGTCGCGTTCCGGGTCGCTCCCAAGCGAGAGGAAGGCGGCACGTTCAGCCGGAGTGATATTCCACCGGACATCCTGATCAAGCCAGTTCTGGTATTGAGAAGTAATCGTTGGAGCCGTGGATGCGTTCGGACTCGCAGATTGGGAAATAGGGCTGGAATCGGTTGTAGGATTGCTGGCCGCGCCCGAAGCTGCGGCACTCTGTGTATGGACGGACTGAGTTGGTACCGTGGACTGCGCTCGGACCATTGTGCCGACGCTGACTGCGGCAACTGCAATCAGCAGTGTAAGAACTCCGAAGGCTATGGGTTGTGTGAGAGCAGGACCTTTCTGCAATCCGAGTAAACGTTTGATGCGCATGGTGAGATTTCCTCCAGTAACTCCAAGGGTGAATGCAGGCAGGGTGGAACGATGTTCCTCAAGCAGGGACAACGCTCTGGCATAGATCAGTGCGTTTCCACTGACCTCTACAGCGATATCGTCGCAACAATTTTCGCGCTCTTGTCGGATCGTCTTCGAGACCCACCAGACGGCCGGATGGTAAAACAACAGTGCCTCCACGATGGACTGCAGCACACTGAACAAGTAGTCATGACGGCGAATATGAGCCAGCTCATGTGCCAGGATGGCTTCAATCTGCGCCATTGATAGTCCGCTTAGACAACCCAAAGGGATGAGAACGACCGGACGAAACCAACCAATCAAAGTAGGAACCTGAACGATAGCGGAGTTCATCAGGCGGACAGGCCGCGTGATAGACAGGCGACGAGCAAGTCGATAAAAGTTAGCCTGAAGTTCCTGAGGCAGCGGGAATGATGCGGCGGATTTAATCCGATGTGCAACGACTAGACCAAGCCCCAGACGGCCGAAGACAAACAACACACCTGTGCCCCACAAGAACAGAAGCAGAGGCAAGAAGCGATCGAGCGTATAGGTGATGCGGTCAAGCAGAGGCTCGGAGAATGAGACTCCACCACGGCTGCTTACCGAAGGTAACTGCAATGTTGAACCGAAAAGCTCACCGGTATGACTCTGCCCAACCATGACGAGATGGATACAGGTGATCATAGGCAATACGGCCATAAGCACAAGCGCGGAACAAGCGACGAGATAGCGGACTTGTGAAGATCGCCCATGCAACAGCGGCAGGACACAGGACATCAGAATGGCAACCAGCGCTCCCTGCCAGCAGAAGTGGAGCAGTGTCCAACCAACGACATGGGTAAGAGATTCTATCGGCACGCTCAGCATATTCATCGGTTCCCCTTTTCAAAGGCGTCGAGCATCTGCCGAATCTCTTTCAACTCGGCGGAAGAAACTTTTTTTGACGAAAGCGCGCCAAGCACGAGATTCTTGGCGGAGCCATTGAACGCGCGTTGAAGCAGGTTCCCAGCTAGTTGCTGCTGGGTCTGCTCTCTGGGAATAGCTGGGCCGTAAACGTGCGAGCGGAAGCGTTCGCTTCTCTCCAGCAGGCCCTTCTCGGACATAACCTGCATCTGCTTGAGCACCGTAGTGTAGCCAATGTCCTTGCCGCTAAGTGCGTCGAAGACTTCGCGGACAGTTGCTGGGCCGGTACTCCAGAGCACATTGAGAATAGCGAGCTCTGCTTCGGTTGGGAGCGGGGTCAGGAGTGCTGCAGGGACTTTCTTATTCATGAGCACCACAGTAGTACGACAAATCTCGTATGTCAACGATAAATATCGTACAAAGCTGGGAGCGAACGCGAAAATGCCCACTGCTGGCAAAAACCGCCGCAAGGAAGGACAGTAGCGCGGGTAATTGAATCTGTTACTTACGTGGGATTGCGCCCGATAACCGCAAATAACTCACGTATTTGTGGAGGTCGATTTTTCTCCCATACTACGAATGGCAAATCTCAGATCTACGTTGCAACATCCCGGCACATATTCTGACAAACCTATATCAAAATTAAACGGGGGCACGCGCAGAGGCGATCGCACGAGGCGTGTAAGTAAGATCTTCGACGAAAGGATAGGTCGGTTTGCGGAGCCTGTTCTTCGGCAGGTGGATGATGTCCTGATTAATAGAACCATCTGAGAGCGCCATCAGACTGGGGTTTGCCAGTGGTGCGAGCTCAGGCGAGAGGTATCCCGATTTCACAACAATGATCTTGAAAGACGAGGGCTGAAGGCCCAGCCGCGTGAAGTCAACAATGTCGTGATAAGGACGCCTCTGGGCCGAAAGAACGAGAGTGATTCCTTCGATCTGCACCACCGCTTCACGCAGGCGAGGTGTGGAGGCTTGAAGCAGAAAGATCACCTTCGCTTTAGCCTTCACAGGCTTGCTACCCAACGGATCGAGCGTCGCACCGATGGAAAGAGGAAGCGTGGCGCCTACACCGGCCTCATAACAGGCATCAGCGGCTGGCTTATCGGTAATTCCTGCAAAGACCACGTTCTGCGCCTTGAAGCGCAAAAGCTCTTCAAGAACTTCGGCGCGGTCGCTGGTTCCACCGCCGGTGGGGTTATCACCCGAATCGGCCAGAATAGCCGGATGTGTCGTTGCCTTCATGGCGCGCTGAATACACTCGTCTACGGTCCCAGTCTCTGTGCCGAACTGAAACTCCTTACGCGCATCCCAGTACTGCTGCGCGAGGTCGACGGCGATCTTCTTCTCTGTAGCAGGAGCTATACCGGTTACAACCGCACACGCAGTCGAGCGCGGTTCATCGGCCCACACATAGCCGACGAGCAGTGAGACATCCAGAATGCCCGGCTCTTCGTTCAACTTTGGCAACTGCGCCCATAACCGCTTGCCTGGCTGCCACTCCGTGCTGCTGCGTTCGCCGGGCATCAACACCGGGATGGGAGCCCACACGAGGCTGGGACGGATGTGTTGATCCAGACAGTGGAGAAGCATATTACAAGCACGCTGCATCGTCTCTTCTTTGTCGATGTGCGGTGCCGTTCTGAACGCGGAGAACATGTCGACGTTGTCGATCACTCGCTGGCTGACATTGCCGTGCAGATCGTACGAAGCCGACATCAGACAATCGGAACCGACGACCTTTCGCGCAGCTTCCATCCAGTCCCCTTCTGCATCCCGCATGCCATCCACAAACATGGCTCCGTGCATAGGCAAGAAAAGACCGTCGAGCGGAAGTAGCGCCTGGAGTCGCTTCAAAAAATCCGCCTTGATGGTGTCATAGGTATCCTTGTCGACTGGGCCTCCGGGCACAGCCTGCGCCACCACAGTCGGCATAAAGGTCACAGGATATTTCTTGAGGAAGGCGAATCGCTGTGAGTTGGTAAGAGCGTCACTGGTCAATATCTCAAAGTCCGCCATCCGCGCGCGGATACGGCTATAGGTGCTGCATTCGATCCCAATGCCACCAAAGGCGATGCGGGGCTGCTTCTCTCCAGCAAATGTCTTCGCAAGACCATACCGCGACAAAGAACCCACAAGAGTAGCTGCGGACGCGTTCTTGAGAAATGATCTTCTTTGCATAGAAATAAGCTCCAGAGTTGGACTGCGCGAAAAGATGGCAGACCCGGTACTCCCGGGTCTGCCGCTTGGCGGAGGCTTTAGAAGTGAAACTTACCCGCAAACTGAATAATCCTAGGGTTATACGCATTTGCGGTACTCGAGATAACTCCATTTGCGGCATTGCCCAAAGTTGCAGTGGGGAAGGCAAACTGCGCAGTATTCAAGACATTGAAAGCCTCGGTCCGGAACTCGAGCTTATAACGCTCGGTAAGGTCGAAGGTTTTGAAGACGGAGAGGTCGACACGCTGCAAGCCAGGACCAGTGATCTGGTCGCGCCGCTCGTTGCCGACAACTCCGCCATCTTGTGCTTGAAAAGCAGCAGTATTGAACCACTCGCCTACAGTACGACGGCTGAGCCGGGCACTCGCAATCTGGTTTGGGCGATCGGAGGTACCGACTCCGGGTCGCGTTCCGCTGCGGTTGGTAATATTGGTCTCCGAAAAGGGCAGGCCTGTATTCAAAACCACCAGACCATTTGTCTGCCAGCCCCTTGCGAGAATGCCCTTGAAGCCTCTCAGGCTGTTGCCAAAGGGCAGGCTATAGTTGAAGGTTCCGGCGACACGGTTGCGCACATCGAGGTTCGAGTTGCCATATTCGAGCGTCGAGACCTGTGACGGGATCGAACCAAAGCCGTCGCCTCCGTCATTGCTGATCGCCTCGGAGTCGTCGAGATTGTGCGCATGCACATAGTCGAACGAGAGATCCAGGCCCTTGCTCAGCCGACGCTTGAGAACGAACTCGATCGCGTTGTAGCTTCCTGCACCCTTCGAAGTAAAGAGTGGGACACTCGTCACGCCGGGCGAATCGGCATAGTACGGACGCAGTACGTTGTAGTTGTAGCTTGATAGAACAAGCGTCGCCGCTGTTGGATCGACGTAGGAAGCGCTATTGGGTGAAGCTGCATTGGCGTCTGGAAGGTAATAGGCCATCCTGCGTGCAAACTCGCCCACATAGGTGACGCTGGCAACCGTCCCGGCGAACTCGCGCTCCACTGTCAGGTTGGTCTGCTCAACATAGGTGGACTTGAAGTGCGGATCAAGAGCGGCACTCACAGACCCCTGAGGGTTGCTTGCATTGGTTGCAACAGGCAACGGCAGACCCTCGGCTAGAGTCGCGAAGGAAGGATTACATCCGCTTGCTGCCGTGGACACCGACGAACAGGATCCGTAGGAACCAGTGAAGGGCTGGTTGACAAGTGCCGAACCCGAGGTCAGATTTTCAGGGGCAAACGTCAAACCGAACCCTCCACGCACAACGGTCTTTGGCAGTACCGTCCATGCGAATCCAACGCGAGGCGCGAAATTGGAGTAATCCGGCCGAATGTTGCCGTACTTATTGACACCGGCAGTGCCTGCGACCACGATCTTTCCTGTATCCGTATCGAAGTTAGAGAGATAGTTGTTGATCTCCGTATACGGCGTGAATAGGTCGTAACGAACGCCAAGGTTAAGCGTTAGGTTCGGCAGCCAATGCCAGTCATCTTGAAAATAGACATGCGGCTCCCAGCTTCGGTTGTGAGGCTGAACCAGAATGGCATTGCGAACCACGTTTGAAAACGTACCGGCAAGAAGCGTTTCGAAATTCGTGATGGTCCAGGATCCTGCCGCCGAATCGGTTTGGGTCACAGTATCCTGACGACGCAATACCCCCGCGCCGAACTTGATGCTCTGTTTGCCATGGGTCCAGTTGAGCGAGCCTAAGTACTGGAAGGTGTTCTCCAGATAAATGATTGGTGGATGCACCCCAAGAGTGGGCCCCTGGCTAATTGTGATGGGGGCCAGTTCGTCCGTGCGGGGGCTGATGTTGATATTGGGCTGACCAAAGGCCGTGTTAACACTCTGGCCAAAACCCAGTGGATCCTGGGCATTATTCAGGAACGTGTACCCACCCTTGAGCTCCAACAACAAGTTCGGCGTAAGCGTACGAATATAGTTCAGCTGTCCCTGGTAGGCCAGGCTCTTAGCAGGTCCCGGATAGCTACCCAAATTGCCGGCCGGAGAGATCGTCAGTCCATCCTCAGTGACATTGGGGAAGAGTCCCCCGATATTCGTGTTCACACGGTTCCATGTGAAACGGGCAAAGAACAAGTTTGAGTCGTTGAACCGGTGGTCCACTCGCACGTCGAAAGTATTGCCAAGCTGTGCGTAAGAAGGTGAGGCCGTGAAATTGTTGCTCACCCCCGAACTCGTTGGCGCCGGGAACAGATTGAAGTACTGCAGGCCCACCGGATCAAACGCCGCTGGAGCGATGATGGTGCCGATGGCAGAATTGTCCGTAAAGTTTCCAGGATTTGCACGCTCATACGCTGTCGGCACAGTTGTCTCTGTGGGGTTCTGTCCTCTGACAAGCCGAAAGCCTTCATAGTCACCGAAGAAGAAAGTGCGCCCCCTCACGATTGGGCCGCCGAGGCTTCCTCCGAACTGGTTCTGGTGCCAGGCTGGCTTTGGAATGGGTTGCCCAAACTTATACGGATTGGCATCCAGTGAAGTGTTGCGAACAAATTCATAGGCCGTTCCATGCAGTTCGTTCGTACCAGTCTTTGTAATCACATTGATGATGGCTCCGGCTGAACGACCGACCTCTGCCGTAAAGATGTTCGTTTGTACGTTAACCTCTTGAATCGCATCGATCGAAGGCCGCACACCGATCGACCCGATCACGCGTTCATTATTGTCCATTCCATCGATCAGTTGATTATTGATGACATCCGCCTGGCCATTCACGGAAACAGAGGAAGTCAGGCGGCGGTCGTCGGGGCGGTTCCCACTCGCGAGCCCATTATTGAGACCTTCCGTAGCGCCGGGCAACACCTGCACCATGTTGTAGAAGTTTCTTCCGTTCAAAGGAAGGTCTTGTGTGGCTTTCTCTGTAATGATCGCGCTCAGCACTGAGCTGTCGGACTGCAGTACAGGAGCCAGTCCCTCAACCTCAACAACCTGATTCTCCGCACCGGCCTGCAGGTGAGAATCTTCACGTGCCCGGTCACCAGCGACGAGATTGAACGTGTCGATCTTGGATTGCTTAAACCCCGTCCGGGAGATCTCCAACGAGTAGTGGTTTGGCTTCAGCAGCGTAAAGACAAACTCACCTGCTCCATTCGAATTGGTAGTTCGCTTCTCCTGTGTGTCCACATTGGTAAGCACAACTGTCGCGTCCGGAACAACGGAACCAGTCGCATCGAAAACGGTACCGACTACATCCGCAGTTGTGGCCTGCGCATGGGAACGTGGCACAGAAAAGACACTCAGAAATAGCAGCGTCAGAGCTGCAACAAACCGCAGAACATGTGCTCGACTGAGAGCAGGCAAGGCAGAGGTGTTGTTACATGAGTGGGAGAAATCTCTACCGGAAATGAAATTCAATAGAACGTTCATGCGGATCTCCTTGCATCGAGTCGGTCGATTTTAAGTAAAGGTCTGCCAACACATCCGCCGATTGGAAAGCGGGTGTCTTGCCATGCTGCAGGCTCGAACGGAGCCTACTTAAACTGGGTGATATCCATACCCAGCGAATACGCTTCGCTGTTTTGCTGTAGTGCGTCCCACGCTACCTCCTGGCCAGTCTCCGCTGCCTTCCGGCCGAGCATGCAGCTTCGAGCGCTTGAAACGCCGTCCGCTATCTGGTTGTGAAACTTCCCAGAAGTAATACTCTCGATGAATCCACGATCTTTCATCGTATCGGCGAGCCGAAGATTGTCGGTGAACGCTCCGTCCGCGGCAAACTTTCCCGGAGCACTCTTCGCCGGTGCATCGTCGACCCACGTCCACGGATTCTGTCCAGCAATCTTCAATGCCCCTGAGTAAGGAGCATCCGCGACGCCCAGAGAACCGAAGATGCGTTCGGATACGTCGAAAAATCCGTTCGTCCCAAATTGTGTAGAAGAGAAACTCAACTCTACTCCGCCAGGATAGGTAAAAATAACCTGGTAGTTGTCCGAGACATTTCCGAAGTTCTGGACCACCAGGCGGCTACTCTTCCCCACAGCGCTAATGGGATGCGTTCCCACAATCCAGTTGCAGACATCGATGACATGGATATTCTGCTCCAGCAGAATGTCTCCCGACAGTGTGCGGTCCCACAACCAGTCTCGCAACCGGCGCTCGTCAGCAGGCATGCCGGAGCGGTCCGGATAGCTGGAAGCCGGAGCGTTGTAATGCGCGGAGATCGATGCGATCCTGCCTATCTCTCCCGCGTGGATTCTGCGCACGATCTCTGCAAACGGTGGGGCGCTGCGAACCTGAAATCCCACATCGATGCTCACCGTCCCGTCGACCCGCTTCGCAATCTCAAGCGCGCGAACTGTCTGCGCAAAATCCACGCCTACTGGTTTTTCGCAATAGGCATGCTTGCCCGCGCTCACGACACCCTCGAGATGCTCCACATGAAAAAAGGGCGGTGTCGAAATCTGTATGGCATCGACATCCGGGCTTGCCGCAAGCTGCTGAAACGCGGTGTAGCCCCGGAACATCAGCTTGGGGTCGATGGCTGGATGTCCCAAGCCTGCATTTACTTCGTCGAAGTGTGTCTTCGCCTTCTCCAGTTGATCGGGAAAGATATCGGCCAAAGCAACAATGCGGGCGCTGGTATTCTTTGCAAACGACGTCGCTACAGCAGTCCCACGTCTTCCGCACCCGAGCAACGCATAGCGCACCGCGGAGTTTGCCTCATACCCAAAGGCAGTCTTTGGCTTTAAGATCAAAAGTCCCGCCCCGGCAGCTGACATGCCAAGAAACTTTCTTCGATTCATAGTCCCTCTTAAGTTGAACTGCTCTGAATCTGCTTAAGGATGCGTTCCAGATAGATCTTTTCCTGCCGTACGTCTTCAATCTGCTGCGAACCAGAAGTCTCGCGCTCGATCGTGATGGCTCCCGCGTAACCAAGCTTGTGCAGCTTGGTAAACACCTTATCGAAATCGACAAGTCCCTTCCCGATGACAACCTCTTCACCCAGCTTCGAGGGATCGGTGGGCCACCTGCCATCCTTCGCATGAACGCTTCGGACATACGGTCCGATGATGTCCACAGCATCGACCGGATTGGCCTTGCCATAGAGGATCAGATTGGCCGTATCCAAACCCACACCCAGATTCGGCCTATCGACGTCCTTGATGGCACGCAGCAGAGTAGTCGGAGTCTCTTGTCCGGTCTCCATCAAAAAGGATTGCTCATTGCCGGCACAGTACTGGGCCAGTTCACGAATCGCGAGAACCGCCTCTTCGTAAAGCGGATCTCCAGGATTTTCGGGGATAAATCCGCAGTGGGTCTGCACACAGGAAATGCCTAACAACTTTGCAAAATCCGATGTCTGTTTGAGCGCGTCTATACGCGCTGTGCGAGTGGCTCTGGGAACGACCCCGATCGTCGAGGGTCCTTCAGTGAAGTTCCACTTCAACGGCCCGGGCCCGACCACCTCTGCCGCCGTCGGAGTAATTTCGTATTTATTCAGCAAGCCTTGCAGCTCCTGCGCAAGACTTTTATTGAACTTTCCGATGTAATCGTCGAGCGATAAAAAGCAGGTCGAAAACCCGAGTTCCTTTACGCGCGAGAACACCACCTCAGGACCGCGCGAAGGCTTGACCAGCAAACCGAGCGCCATCGGAGCAATGCCGGAAGAAGCCGGCACGGACTCGCCAGCAGAGGAACGCCCCCAACCAACCGACAGTGCCTTCGCTACCGGACTAGAGTACAGCAACCCTGTACCGAGGGCTGCTTGAAGAAACTCTCGACGACGCATACAGTACCTCCAGCTAACGCTTGCAGTTCTGCCAGGGGTCTCTTTTGAGCCCATTTATTTCAAAAACGGAAATAAATAAAACAGCGCCACAATTGAACTATGTAACGATTGTTTAAATAAATAGGTTGTTTTGTTTCAGTGAGTGAAGATTATGGTAACTTACGTTGACTGTCAAGAGAGATTGCAGGATTAAAAATAAAGCGGGTCATGGCACTAAAACCTTCGCCATCGATTCACCCCGGATTGGCGTTCGTATCCAAAGCTCATTTCTCAGCGACGTTGTCTCGTCTTACAAGATTCAAGATGTGCAATCTGGATGTGGCGTGTAGGGTATGACCATGAATGCAGGACTACTCCGATCATCTTTCATAGTCGTGATCGAAGCCTATTTGCAGCACGGCATGCTATCTCGTTCTGACCTTGCAGCTCTTACCGGAATCAGCCGCTCCGCAATCACCGAGATCACGCAGAACCTCCTTGACATGGGACTTCTGCAGGAGTTTCCAGTCATTCAGGAAAAGCAGGGACGCGGCAGGCCTGCTGTCTCACTCCGCTTCAGCGCCTCACACGGATACTTTATCGGTGTAAGTGTTACCGACACACCATCGCTCGTTATCCTTGCCGACATGCAAGGCAACGTCGTCGGCGAATGTGAGATTCCGCCTAGCGATGCTCCGCAGAAACTCGCCACAACCATCCGTCAGGCTATGAACGATCTGCTCCGTCGAACGGGTGTTCCTCGAAGCCGTCTCCTCAGCATTGGCATTGCCGTTACCGGGGTCGTCGATGAGAACAATGGTGTCTGCCGGTATTCAGCAGCTCTGAATTGGCGCGATGTACCCATCGCCGAGCTTGTCAAAAAGGCAACCGGCGCAGAGGCCTATGTAGGCAACGATGCAAATGCAGTCGCCATCGGGGAGAAGCTCTTCGGAAGAGCACGCGATCTGAGGCATTTTTCCAGTCTTATTCTCGGCGGAAATATCGGCTGCGCCCATTACATCGAAGGCAATCTCTATCGCGGATACGACGGCGGCGCAGGTGAGATCGGACATGTCACACTCGACGTCAACGGCCCACGCTGCCGTTGTGGAAAGAACGGCTGTCTCGATATGTACGCCGGCGGCACGGCCATGCTGGGGTTAGCCAAAGCAGCAGGTCTTGACTGCCAAACGGTGCATGATCTTGAAGGCCTCGCCACCGTTGGAAACGCAAAGGCAATGAGCATCTTGCGCAATGGAGGGCAGGCTCTTGGACTGGCGGTCGCCAGTCTCATTCAGATCAATAACCCGAAGTGCGTTCTCTTCGCAGATGTCGAAGGCTTCGGAAAAGGAATCTTCCAGGCAACCACCCGACAAGTGATCGAGAATAATATTCTGCCACGCTTCCTGGCCTCCACTGAGATCGTGTTTCATCAGGTTGAACGAAGCTTCCTGGCGAGAGCAGCTGCAAGCGTTGCAGCGCAGCAGTACCTGCGTACGGGGATAGTCTCTCGGGTCAACGGCAGCACTCTTCAAAAGAGCTGAGACGAGACCGATTCAGCGAATCTCCGGATAGGTCCTATAAGCGACAGGTTCGGCGTTGAACGACGTTCCGCTTAGACGATACGTTTTGAGAAGCACCTCGAAGTAAGGGAACTTCTGCACGTGAAGCGTATTGCGAAGCCGTTCCAACTGATCTTCCGAGGTAAGGAACTCCGCGGCCGCGCTCGTCGCATCGGAATCCGTCCCAGCGAGAATAATGGCGTTCCCTGTCTTGCTTGGATTTGGAAGATAGGCGACCACGCTGTATCCAACGAGCGCATTCGGATCTATGGGGGGTGCATACGTGGCCTGTTCGCCCGGCTTCGGATGAAGGTTCCCAACAAACGCATGATCATGCTCATGGTCATAGTCCGTGATGAAGTTCATCTGATCGTCGAACAGATGAACCCAGGGATTAGCCTTCTTGCCGCCAACGAGGATCACGTTGTTCCGCTTCATCGCGTCCGCAGTGTAGTAACGCGAAAGCGTGAGATGCGGAGCGGGTGAGGCAGGAATCTGTGCGAGCATCTGCTGCGCAGCGCGAACACCACCAAACGTGATCAGATTGTGCACATAGATCTGGTCAAGATCGGCCCTTCGGTCGACGCTGACATCCGATGATTGAATCTGGCGCATATAGTCGCGGGTCAGATAGTCCTCAAGCGAGATTGGATGATGGATAATATCCTGAATCACGCTGACCGAGTCGTCGGGCAGAACAACATCCGTCTGTTGGTGATAGCGGAGAAACTCCGTCCAGAAGGCTGCAAGAGCAGGCTTTCCCTCCGATGGCGAGAGCTCTTTATGCATCGTGCGGTTTTGCTGCAAGAGCACAACACACGCGATTGCGAGAACCAGACTCACGGCAGCCCACCACAGATGTGCTGCTCTGCTCACTGAAGGCAGAACGGCAGATTCCGGCTCTCTGCGCTGGGTGGATTGCGCTAAGGGCTGCAGGGGCGTCTCTTCCGCTGGGCTCTCAACTTCAGGCAACCGCCAATGAAAGACTGGCTTATACCCGCCGCGAGGGATTTCAAGGATCAAAGGTTCGTGAGCACCTTCAGTCGCAAAGTAAAGGTCAATGCGTTTCCTCAGCTCCGTCGCATTCACCCGAACGATGTTGTCCTGGCTCCTGTCGTAGGAGGAGGGCCTGCCAAAAACCTTCGCCCCAATCTCCTGCTCGTGGATCTCTGGACAGCCCTCTTTCAGAGACTGCCCTCCCACATACAGCAAAAAATCCCGCAAGCGAGCGGAGCGCCCAAAGTGGGCACTCGCTGCGATCCGTTCTATAAGAGCTCGCCGCTCCTCGACGCTGGCTAGAGCTTCAGAAGTCTCTGGCGCCGGAACATAGGCTGTTGCACTCATACGCGCTGCTTATTTCACTTGGTAATAGATTTCACCTAGTAAACGTTGCCAAGTCTAGCACGCTCAGTTTCTCTCTGGCCACCCGGGAACCAAGGCCACTTAGCCACACAACTCCGAACTTCTTACGGTAAAGAGATCCTCCCTTTGCTTCACACACCCTCTCGCATCATGCATTCCTATATATCTGATTCCATAAGGTATTAGTGCCCTCATCGCCGCACTAGAAATGTCTTAGCCTAGCTCTTCCGGTAAATTAACTTGTCCCCCTCCAAGCAGGAAGCAGACGATTGGCCGTCTTCAAAACACCATTTCCGTCTGTCTCTCAAATTTGCCGGTGATCGATGCCTTTCCAAAGGATCGACACGGGCATGAGACCCACGGTTCAGCGTTAAGCCTTATGGAGGGTTGTGTGTATCAAGTTCGTTTCTGCAATAAACTCATCGTCTCAGGATTGCTTGCTCTCGCGAGTCTCGCCATCACAGTCCCCCTCGAGGCGCAGCAGTATCTCGGCACATTGACCGGACAGGTCAAAGACACAACCGGCGCAAGCGTTCCGAACGCCCAGGTCTCCGCTACCGATACGGTGACTCACTTCACCACAAAAACTGTCACCAATGAGGCTGGCGGCTATTCCATTCCTTTTCTGACTCCTGACGATTACAGCCTGACGATTACGGCGAAGGGCTTCCGCACCGAGTCTCGGACCGGCGTCACCCTCACAGCCGGCGGCAATGTGAACACCGATTTTGCCTTGACCATTGGCTCAGCCACAGAGAGCGTTGAGGTTACCGCGGATGTCCAACTGCTCGATACCGGTTCAGCCAACCTTGCCACGACCTTCGAGACCGCGGCGGTAACCGATACACCGAATATTGGCCGCAACCCATTTGTTCTCGCGACACTTGCCGCCAATGTCTACTCCGGCAACTACATGCAGGGCAAAGCCAGCGGGTTTACCAACCCTTTCAGCGGAACCGCCGTACAGATCGACGCAGCCGGCAGCAGCGGACACAACCGCCTCACTCTGGACGGTATCCCCGACGATCCTGCCGAGCGTCTCTCGGGAGCCAGCTATACCGGCTTTGTCCCATCGCCCGAAGCGGTGCAGGAAGTGAAGATCCAAACCGCGCTCTACGATGCGCAGTACGGACACGGCAACGGAGTGGTGACCAACACCGTCCTGCGCTCGGGATCGAACCAATATCACGGCTCAGCGTACTTCGTCTTCCGCGATACCTACATGGATGCCAACACGTATGAGCGTGTGCCGACGCAGAATGCAACAGGAACTGCGCGAACCCCGCGTGTCAACGACACGTGGACGCAGCCGGGGTTTGTGATCGATGGCCCTCTGAGCATTCCGCATGTCTACAAAGGAAAAGACAGAACTTTCTTCATGGTTGCGTACGAACGCATTCAACTGCACCAGCCGCTGCCGTACCAGGGATTCGTTCCAACCACTACAGGCACAAATCCTCTCACCGGCGCCGCGGACGGCGGCGAGGTCGGTGGCGACTTCTCCAACCTGTGCTCCAACTTCAATGCGAGTGGTGTCTGCGTCGCTGGTGCGGGTGAACAGATCTACGATCCCACCTCTGTCGCCACGCCCGGAGCCAACCGCACTCCGTTTCCCTACAACATCATTCCATCCAGTCGAATCAATGCTGCTGGCGCGGCGCTCCTGAGCTACTTTCCTGCTCCCAACAGCAACTTCAACAGCACGACGAACTACATCTCGTCCGATACCACCGAACCGAATAAGTATTACTCCATCGTGACGCGCGTCGATCATTCATTCTCCGACCGCCACAAAGCCAACGCCACCTTTTTCAAGGACGTCCTGAACCAGATCGAGCCGAACGAAGGGTTTCCAAAGAATATTGGCCCCTCCACAACCGGTTACTCCAGCACGAACGCGAATGCACCCGGCGGTGACGGTTACACGGTCTATCGCAATAACGAAGGTGGCAGCATAGATGACGTCTTTGCTATAAAGCCCACACTGGTGGTGGATTCACGCTTCGGCGTGATCTACCATCCGTTTGGCCTGGTGTATCCAGGCAACGTCTTCAATCTGAGCAGTATCGGCATCAACGGCAGCAATCTGCCTTTTCAATCCTTCCCTAACACCTCTTCCTCGGACAGCTATGCCGGTCTGGCCGGCGGTGCTTCTGGACAGATTAGCGAAGACACACTAGGCTCCGCGTCCTTGCTGGTAGCAAAAACCCTTCAGCGGCACTCCCTGCGCGTTGGCTTCGATGGCAACATGAGCCGCTATAACGTGCAGAATCCCCAGAGCGGTCTCGGCAACTTTGTCTTCAATCGCCAGTTTACGCAGCAGAACTCCAGCGGCCTGACCGGCGCCAACTGCCCAACCACGAACTGCACCGTGGGCGGCGATGTAAATTCGGGCAACGCCGTCGCCGCGATGTTGCTGGGCGTCCCCTCCAATGGTCTCTACACCAACCAGATTGCCTATGCCCTGCAGCAGATCTACTACGCGTTCTACGCGCAGGATGACTGGCGCGTCTCGGACAAGTTGACTGTGAACCTGGGCCTTCGCTGGGACTATGAGTCACCTCTATCGGAGCGCTACAACCGGCTGAACGCGGGGTTCTGCATCACTTGCGCGAACCCACTGCAAAGTTCTGTCACCGGGCTCGCGCTCAACGGCGGCCTCACCTTTGTCGACACACAGAGTTCGCCCAGCCGCTACTCTGCCCCACAGAAATACGCCAACTTCCAGCCACGCTTTGGACTCGCCTACCAACTCGCTCCAGACATCGTGTTGCGTGGAGGTATTGGTCTTATCTACTTCAACACGCTGGAGAGCCCGCTCGCCCAGGGATACAGCAATCAGACCTCTTACGTAGCGACCACGAATAACGTACTGCCGGCCAACTTCCTCTCGAATCCATATCCGTCGGGCATTCAGGCACCCACCGGAAACTCCTTGGGACTTGCAACCCAGTTAGGTCAAAGCGTCAGCTATCCCGATCCCAATCATGTTCAACCCAAGATGCTGCAGTGGTCAGCAAGCCTGCAGTTCCAACTGCCCGCAAAGATGGCGGTCGAGATTGCCTACTCCGGCAACAAGGTCTCGCAGTTGGAGATCAATCAACAGATCGACAACCTTCCGGCTTCGTTCTTCGGAACTCACGCGTCGCCGCTCACCACGGCACAGAATGCGGCGCTCAACGCACAGGTCACGAACCCTATGGCAGGCCTGTTGCCTGGCTCTTCTCTCAACGCAGCGAAGGTTTCGCAGTATCTCCTTGACGTCCCCTTCCCCGAGTTCACCGGCGTCACCGACGACTACCTCTCATCCGGCAGTGCGCTCTATAACTCCTTGACTGTCTCAGTGAACAAGCAGTTAGGCCACGGGCTGGATATGCAGGGGAACTTTACGTGGGCCAAGATCATGGATCAGAACTCCTATCTGAACCCTCAGGATGCCAACCCGGTTCGCAATCAAGATCCAATACCCAACCTGCGTGGAAATCTCTTTGGGACATACCACTTCACACAGTTCACCAACCTGCCGCTCTATGAGCGGCTGCCGTTGGGTGGATGGAGCCTGCAGGGCGCACTCCGCGCCTATGATGGACCGCTCGTGCCAGCGCCAGGAGGAGGAACGGGGTCGCAATATGGCACCTCGGCCACCTATACACAGGTCGGAAGTGTCAGAAACTCAAATCCTACGTATAGCAACTTCTTCAATACCTGCTATCAAAACATCGTCAACGGCGCTCCGGCCAATGTCGTGGGACCAACAGCTTGCGCCAGTTCTGCGTCGAGCCCGGCGTTCGTGCAGAATCCACAGTTCACCCTGGCCACCATCGGCCCCTATTTGAATATTCGTGAACTTGTCCATCCGCTGTTGGACCTGTCATTGTTCAAGCAGTTCAAGATTCACGACTCACTCAACTTCGAACTGCGTGGCGAGTTCTTCAACGTATTGAACACCCCGAACTTTGGCGCACCTGGAACGACCCCAGGAACTGCCAGTTACGGCGTCGTGACAAAAACCCAGGTGAACGATCCACGTTTGACTCAAATTACGATTCGCATGAACTTCTAACTGTGTGCTCGAGACGGACCGCCGAACGATCCGGCACCCTAGGCGGTCCGTCTCTTGCCCTTACATCCTCTTAAAATTACTTGTCGACCCGCACTCATTTTTTGGAGTAGATCGGTCGCTTCGATAACAATATGCGGAGTCGTATGCCCTCGATAAAGAAGATCTATACCGTTCGTTCGCTGATAGCCTGCACCAGCATGACCATCCTTCTCTGTAGCTCGGGCATAGCGGCGAGCAGTCAGCAATACGACGCTGCTCGAAGCGTGCCAACAGATGCACTTGTGCAGGGCTTTCAACATCCTCCCGCTCCGGCGCGGCTGCGTTGTTATTGGTGGTGGCTGAATGGACACACTACCGAGGCCACCATCACACGCGACCTGGAGGAAATGTCGAAGAAAGGCTATGGCGGCGCGCTGTTGGTAGACGCCAACGGCGCCAACCAGAACGGCAACGACAATGTTCCGCCAGGCCCGGAGTTCGGCAGTCCCGCGTGGACCAAACTTTACGTTCATGCCCTGAAAGAGGCCGACCGGCTGGGCCTGGAGATCACGCTCAACATTACGAGTGGCTGGAATCTGGGTAGCCCTCTGGTCAAGCCGAAGGATGCGTCGAAGCTGTTGACCTGGTCGCGTGTCATCGTCATGCCGAAGCAATTGGCGTTTATCCAGATCGAGATGCCGCCGACAAAGAACGGCTTCTATCAGCAGATTGCGGTGCTTGCCTATCCGTTGCATCGCGGCGCCGATCTCCCCGGAGACCGTGGAAGCAAGCGCAGTGCTCTCCCTGGATTGAGCTATAAGTCGGCATCGGCAGAGATGGGCTTCTCCATGCCCGATGCCACCTCACTACTAACCGACACCACTCCAGAGAAGAAGGACGAAGATGTCGAACTCTCGGAGATTCAGGACATCACTCATCAAGTGGATACAGATGGAACTGTCCACTGGGCTCCGCCAGCAAGCAACGCAGTCGCATGGGAGATTCTACGCATCGGCTATACGGATTCAGACGCACGCATATCTACGTCGAGCGATACGTGGCAGGGGCTGGCCATCGATTATCTCGATCCGCACGCCTTCGATCTTTACTGGAAGATAAACGTAGAACCCTTGCTGGCCGCGGCCAAACCCTACGTCGGCAAGAGCCTGAAGTATGTCGCTACCGATAGCTGGGAGCTGGGTGGCACCAACTGGACAGCCGCATTCGGCAAAGAATTCAACCAACGAAGAGGATACGACCCAACCCTTTACCTGCCTGTCGTTGCCGGCCGCATCGTAGGCAGCCGTGACCTCAGTACCCGCTTTCTCACCGATCTGCGACGCACTGTCGGCGACCTCGTCAACACGCACTACGATCGAATGGCCTTGCGTGCGAAGTCCTATGGCCTCGGCATTCAGTGCGAGTCCGGCGGTCCACACGGAGCACCAATCGATGCACTAGAAACTTTTCGCTCCAGTGCAGTCCCGCAGACTGAATATTGGGCAATGTCCAAAGAGCATCGCACCTCCGACGAAGCACGTTACTTCGTCAAGGAGGGTTCCAGCGCAGCTCACATCTATGGCCGTCCCTTCGCCGCAGCGGAAGGCATGACCTCCATCGGCAATCATTGGAACGAATCTATCGGGATGAACCTTCGGCCATCGTTCGATCAGGCGCTTACCGAAGGAATGAATCGCCTCGTCTGGCATGCGTTCACCTCATCGCCGCCGGAACTGGGCCTGCCTGGACAGGAGTACTTTGCCGGAACTCACATGAATCCCAATGTGACGTGGTGGCGTGACTCAACTCCATTCTTTCAATATCTAAACCGCTCGCAGTTCCTCATGCAGCAGGGACTTCCCGTCAGCGACGTTCTCTACTACTACGGAGACAACGTGCCGAACTTCGTACGCTTGAAGCGTGACGATCCAGCCAAAATCCTGCCCGGATACGACTACGACGTCACAGATACTGAGGCCCTGCTGCACCGGTTCTCTTTTGAAGAAGGCGTCCTCAGTACGCCTGAGGGCATTCGCTACCGTGCATTAGCTCTGCCGGCGTCGCGCATCCTTCCTCTCGCTGTATTGCAGTTCATGCAACGCTATGTCGAAGCCGGCGGAACACTGATCGGAGAACGTCCGCTCCGCAGTCAAGGCATTACTTCGGCATCGGACGAGCAAGCGTTCCAACTCCTCGCCAACCACCTATGGAGAGACTGCGAAACCAGCACCAGCCACCATATTGCCACTGGAAAGGGCCAACTCTACTGCACCGCAAAGGCGCACGAAGCACTTCAGGCTATGGGCGTCCCGCCTGACCTGCAGGAGGCCGACACGCAACAACCCATGCTGGACTATGCCCATCGCCACACCGCGCAGGCAGACATATATTTCATTCGCAACACTCTGGACACTCCGGTAAAGGCCACTGTGTTGCTCCGCTCGGACAAAGGCCAGCCTGAACTCTTCCACGCCGACACAGGAGCAGTCGAGACTACTCTCTTGTTCTCTCCAACGTCTGACGCGCGAACGATGCTGCCGTTATCGCTCGACGCGCGCGGATCGATCTTCATCATCCTTCGCCATCACACGCCACTCAAACATGTAACTCGCATCGAACACAACGGAAGTGTCTTGTACGACTCGGAGTTCCCTGCCAAAGAATCTCTGCCAGCCTCGTTGACCATCGTTCAACACGGAAAGGCCGTTTGGCTGTCGACGCATCTCCCTGGCTCCTACAATGTCCTCTTCTCTGACGGCACAAGCAGTACCGTTTCTACAGACAAGATCGACCCCATCGCCATAGCGGGCCCCTGGACGCTCAACTTTCCTCCGAACTGGGGCGCTCCGCCTCAGATACAGCTGGACAAGCTGCAATCCTGGACAGCCTTCAACGATGCTGGCGTGCGCTACTTCTCCGGTCGAGCTACCTACCGCACCTCTCTGCAGCTCACAGCCAGCCAGGCAAACGCGGCTTCGTCCACCGAATTGAATCTTGGAGAGGTGCATGAAGTTGCCGCTGTAAGAATCAATGGAGGCAACGCCGGCATTCTCTGGAAGTCACCCTACATAGTTCCACTCCATGGACTCCTGCATGCCGGAGAAAACGAGATCGAGATCGACGTCACCAACCTATGGCCAAACCGCCTCATAGGAGACGCACAGGAAAGTCAGGGTAAGCACTACACCTGGACCAACATTCGCCAGTACACCAAAGACTCACCACTGCTACCCTCCGGAATCATTGGGCCGGTAGAACTGGATCCCGTCTACAACCTCCCGCTCGCTGTACGTTGAGCTCGTAGCCTGCTTAAATTGCGGTAGTTTGCTTTTCGCCGTCATCCTGAAGCGTTAGCTGACGGAACCCTGTATTGCTTCTGCCGCCAATTGCACTGGTCGAAGCACTTAGATCGCGTTGCTATGCTCGATCTGCGAAAGCTTATATCCAGGGAATGCTGTCGCGGAAATGATCGGCAGTCGAATCGTTATTTCCAGGCCTGTGGGCCGAAGATTGGCGGCGCTGATCGTACCGCGGTGCAAACGTATCGCTTCAGAGGCAATAGCCAGACCGAGGCCGTTTCCTTCCGTACCTTCTACATCTCCGTTCACTCGATAGAAGGGCTGAAAGATTGCTAGAAGAGAATCTTCCGGCACTCCAGGACCATGGTCCTGCACAGTCACAATGGCAATGGGTTCCGGCACGCTCTGATCGACTTCCAAAACAATCAGGACATTGCTCCCTGGCGGTGTGAAACGAATCGCGTTACGAATAATGTTTTCAAAAGCGCTTCGCAACGCATGTGGGTCTGCATTCCCTACAATAACGGAATCAGGCGAGTGAAGACTTACAGACTTGCCCACCGCTTGTGCTTCGAAGTTGCCGTCGGCAGCCGCTGCCTCGACGAGCTGAGCAAGGTCTAGGTCTTCTCTTGCAGCTGACGAAAGCTCGGCTTCAAGACGTGAGAGCGTTAGAAGTTGCCCTATCAATAGATCGATCCTCGCAACATCCCGATCCAGACGCTGAAACATGTCGTCGGACTCTGCCGAGGAACGCTTCTTTAGGAGTGCCAGAGAGAGATTGATGCGAGCCAGAGGAGAGCGCAGCTCATGCGATACGGAGTTCAAAAGCTTTTTTTGGGTTTGAATCAATAGGTCAAGACGACCGACCATCGAGTCAAAATCTTTTGCCAGAGATGACAACTCGTCAAAGCGCCTCGAGACAGTAGACGGCACCCGCGCTTTGAGGTCTCCTTGAGCGACTCTTCTAGCCGTCGACTGAATGCTATGGATCGGTGACGCGATATGATGCGCAAGTGCGAAGCAGAGTACAGTGACCAAAAGGATCAGGGAGATGGTATACGGGAGACCCTCTCCCAGAAATGCGTCTCGTATCTCACGCATACCAGGCTTCAGGTAGAGCACCAGTATGTAGGGATGCCCTGAGGGAGAGATAAACTTGTAGGCTGCGATACGGGCTCGCAGTACGACGAGCTGGCCATCCTTGGCTGCGTGCGCAACCCTGAGACCGTCGTTTGTCAGCCGCCTCGACAGCACGTCTTTATAGAATCCATCGAGCAAGAAGAGTTGCTTCGCACTATCGTCATCATTGCTTTGCGAAAAACGGGCAAACGCTTCAGGGCCGCCCGATTCATAGGCCTTCACGGCTTCAGCTGCCAGGATAGGAGCTACTGTCGCGTACATGTTTGGAGCAGAGACCTGCCTCATGCCAGTGAAGTGACTGCCAAGAAACACAATGGCGAGAATGCCCCAGGCAGTCACCCAAAACCAAAGGAAGATGGTTAGGAAGAGCCGGTATATAGGCACTCTGGCTCTTACCCTGAGGAGCTTTGCTTGAAGATTAAATGGCAAATAATCTCCGTTCCTGATCATTGAACATCACTTTGATGTATACGACACAACTCTGCCCACGGACGGGCTCCTCGCCAAATCTATACAAATCCTTACAGTCGCTTCACGTTTCCTGACCGCATGCCATATCTGGACCACATACCTTTCGAATAGAGATATTCGTCCTGTTGGAGAGCTATGCGTTTCAGAAGTAACAAATCCTCATGCGCATTCTATTCCGCGCGGGCTGTTAGCTTAACATCCTGGGCCTGATTGGGCCTCACAAGGTGCATGTCTCTCTGATCTGGAGACGCACTTTGAGAAGAGCAACAAGGCTCCGGCCACACTTTGCCCTTGCCTGCACCCCACTTCTCTTGTGTCTATTCCCTTATACTGCGCCTGCTCAGCAACAAACTGTTGGGCTGGAGATTAGCAGCAGCGTTCTGCCGGAAGAACCGCGGCCCCAGTTAGGTCCACAAAAATCGGCTGATGGTTCAGCCAGCGTCTCCGGTGTCGTGCTCGACATAAGCGGAGCCTCTGTTTCAGGAGCACAGGTCAGCTTGACCGATATGGGCGGAGCACAACAGCGCACGCTGCTATCCGGCGCACATGGCGAATTCTCCTTTACCAGGCTTCCTCCCGGTTCCTATCTCGTCATCGTCCACGCCAAGGGCCTTGAGCCCTTTACCTCTGCGGAGTTCGATATCACCGCACAACAGGCCTATGAGCTCCCCAGGATTTTGCTGCCGGTTGCAACGGCAAGTACGGAGATTACTGTCCGCCCCACTGAAGTGATTGCCGCTGAGCAGGTAAAAGCGGAAGAGAAACAGCGCCTGCTCGGCATCATCCCGAACTTCTACGTGAGCTACGTTCATGACCCAGCTCCGCTTACCACGAAACAGAAATACGCCCTTGCTTCGCACGACACCCTCGATTGGACCTCGTTCGTGGGCGTCAGCGTAACAGCGGGCATCGAGCAGGCGAATAACAGCTTTGCCGGATACGGGCAAGGCGCCGCAGGATACGGCAAGCGCTGGGCCGCACAGTTTGGCAACGGGCGTTCAAGCGACTACCTGAGTAATGCAGTATTTCCCTCGATCTTTCACCAGGATCCACGCTACTTCTACCAGGGAACCGGAACGAAGAAGTCGCGCCTGTATCACGCGGTGAGTAGCGCCTTTGTCACGCGCAGTGACAGCGGAAATACTATGCCGAACTATTCCTATCTCCTCGGGGCCATGTGTTCGGGCGCTCTCTCCAATGCATACTATCCTCACGCAGATCGAGGGCTGAACCTCGTCTTTACCAATTCCTTCATTGGCATTGCCGGACGAGCAGGGGGAAATGTCCTCCAGGAGTTTATAGGGAAGCGCTTGACGAAAAACTCATCGGCTTCGGCCAATGGAAAACCGTGAGCGGGACGAAATGAAAACCAGAAAAAATAAAACACCTTTCATTCAGTCGTGGTACTAGTACCCGGAGGCCACGCATAAAGATAGCCAACTCCGCGCACGCTCCGAATCCTCTCAGCGCCATCGCTCTGTGGGCCAAGCTTGCGGCGAAGGTTGCTGATGTGGAGGTCGATGCTTCGATCGAAAGGGGAAAACTTTCGGTCGAGAACAGTCTCAACAAGTGCCTCACGGGTTAGGATCTGGCCGGGCGCTTCGAAGAACGCGCGTAATAGATCGAACTCCGCGGAGGTCAGCCGCAGAAACTCACTCGCCCTGGACACGGTGCGCGCCGCCAGATCGAGCTCGATATCTCCCGAATGGATCACAGGGGGGCGCGATGCGGTACTGCTTTCGGATTGCCATCCGGACCTACGGAGAATAGCCGAGATTCGGGCGATCAATTCGCGGGGACTGAACGGCTTCGGCAAGTAGTCGTCGGCGCCGAGTTCAAGGCCCAGGATGCGGTCGAACTCGTCTCCCTTTGCTGTAAGCATCAGGATAGGTGTCCGGACACGCATTCTGATCTCCCGCAGAACGTCAAAGCCCTTCTTATCCGGCAACATGACATCCAGGACAATCAGCTCATAATTTCCCTCGAGTGCCGCTCTTATTCCTTCTCCTCCGGTATGGACTGCGGACACCATAAAGCCCTCCGGCTCCAGGTATTGCGTCACCAGATGGCACAAATCACGGTCGTCATCCACTACCAGCAGACGTGGGTTCGCTGGCTGTGTCACGCCCTTCGAACTGAGCAAGGTCTATATCTCCGCGAACCAAAGAAGCGGCTCCTATTCATGATACCCCTGAGAATCTGCCCCAAAGCTATTCTCAGCCAGCTTACAAATCTTCACACTTCGCAGAGCTTTCCTGACAGCACCGTCCGGGGCTGCCCGCGACAATGAAAACCATGGAGGGAACGATGAAGCCCCATATCTCGCTCAGCTTCAATCGAATTGCATGGGCAGTATCGTTCTTTGTAATTCGCGTGGTCATCCTTCTTACATAACCGATTGTGTGTCCATAAATTCTTCTAAGCCTAGACAGGGAAGTAGATCATTTCATGGATTCAAAACAGCATTTTGGAGGAGGTCGAGACAATGATTGCTGAATCTACAACCCCTGGTCCTGCCGCGGCAATAAAAGGGAAAAAGAACCGCGCCATGACCAATATGCGCAAGGTGACAGTAGCAGTTGTCGTTGCGCTGGTCAGTTTCCTCGGAGTGGCATTGGCCTACTTGATCTATCCTGGGACGCCAAGTCGGTCCAGGTTCATGGCTTTCGATGGTTTTATCGAGCTTCCGAAGAGCGGCGGACTCCTCACCGTTCTCGATTATCTGACATTAAGCGATCACACGCTGTTCGTTACCAATGAATCGTCGGGCGCCTTATTCAAAATCGTTTTGGATTCAAGTAAACCGGCCGCAGGTATCGTATCGGAAATGCCTGGGTCCGGCGCCGCTCACGGTGTCGCCTTGCTGCCCGAAGCGAACGTTGCCTTCATGACACGAAGCGAAACGAACATGGTGGATGTCTTCGATCCAGAATCTCTCCAACAGCTTGTAAGTATCCCCGTTGCGGATGATGCAGATGCCATACTCTATGTCCCATCGGGAAAGCTCGTGTATGTAGCCAATGGAGACGCAAAATTGGCGACCTTGATCGATTCGGAAAAGCGCATAACCGTAGGGGCCATTCCGCTTCCTGGAAAGCCCGAGTTTCCTGCGCTGGACCCGAAGACAGGCTTGCTCTATCAAAATCTCGTAGACATCAACTCGATAGCTGCAATCGACCTTGGCAAGCGATCAGTAGTAGGACAATGGTCTCTCGCCCCATGCAAAGGGCCGTCCGGGATGGCTATTGATTCCGTGCAGCGGCGGCTCTTCGCGGTCTGCTCCGGGAATGCCAGACTAATAGTGTTCGATCTGGAGACACATCGAGTGATCACGTCGCTAAAGATCGGCGGGGGCCCTGATGCAGTGGCATTCGACCAAACCCTTCATCGAATCTACTCTGCCGGACGAGCTGGAAAATTAACAGTGATCCAGCAAGACGGTCCCGACGTCTATCGGGTACTGGACGAGATACGTACCCACTATGGAGCCCATACTCTCGCTGTAGACCCTGTTTCCCATAAGGTCTTCGTAGCCTACGCAAGCCTCTTCGCTCCCCCCAGGATCGCCGTCTTCTCCCCCATACCGTGAAGACGTGTTTGCAACACGTGAAGCCGGCCTCATGAACACGCTCACGGACAGGGAGAAATACTGACCGGATGTGTCGCTCATACAATTGCGCCACGTTGGGCGCTCTTTCGCTAAACTGCCGTCATCCATCAAACCTCAGCGACAGCGACTGCTTCCACGGAATAAGATGGAACACGCAAATTGCAAGTAAAGGGGATGAATAGATGAGTGGAAACAGTGAGATGGATCGTCGGTCGTTCTTGCAGACAATAGGCTCGGTGGGACTACTGGGAGCGCTCCCCGAAACGGCTTTCGCCGCGCACACCGGGAGCGGACATATCGTGCATGAGATCGCCGCACCGTTGCAGGTTGCAGGTGCGAATCCCGGCAATAAAATCCGCTTCGCTGTGTGCGGCATGAGCCACGATCACATCTACGGAATGATCGGCGCGGTTCAACGTGGTGGCGGAGAAATGGTAGCAGCCTATGCCTCCGAGCCCGACAAGATAGCGGCGTTCCGCAAACGCTTCCCCGACGTCAAAGTCGCCTCCTCGGAAGAAGAGATCCTGAATGACTCTTCCATCCAGCTCGTAATGAGTTCGAAGATCGCCAGCGAGCGCGCCGCGCTTGGGGTAAAGGTGATGAAGCACGGCAAGGACTACCTAAGCGATAAACCTGGCATTACAACGCTGGAACAGCTCGCCGAAGTCCGAAAGACCATCGCCGAGACCAAGCGTATCTACGGCATCATGTACAGCGAGTTACTGGAGGTAAAGGCAGCGGTCAAGGCCGGAGAGTTAGTGCAGTCGGGTGCGATCGGCCGCGTGATCCAAACCATCAACATCGCGCCGCACCAGATCACCCAAAAAGCCGGCGACAACGGTGGTGGAGCAGCCCGGCCCGACTGGTTCTGGAACCCCGACCAGTATGGCGGCATCTTGTGCGATATCGGCTCACATCAGGTAGATCAGTTTCTCTACTACACAGGATCGACGAAGGCCGAAATTGTAGAGTCGCAGATCGCAAACGTCGCGCATCCGGAGCATCCACGCTTCCAGGACTTCGGCGACATGGTGCTGCGCGGCAACAAAGGCTTCGGCTATGTCCGGTTGGATTGGTTCACTCCTGACGGACTAGGGACATGGGGCGATGGAAGGCTCTTCATTCTCGGCACACAAGGGTACATCGAGGTGCGCAAGTACACCAATGTCGCCGTCAACCATCAGGGCAACAATCTCTTCATCGTGGATGCGAAACAGTCACGCTACATCGATTGCAACAATATCGACCTGCCCTTCGGTCCCCAGTTCGTCTCGGACATCGTCAATCGCACGCACACCGCGCAGGACCAGGAACAGGCATTATTAGCCGCGGAGCTGGTCATCACCGCGCAGAAGAATGCCAGGTTCGTGCATATGGATGTCTAGCCAACACATACCAGGCGAGGAACGGGTCTGCGATGTTCAGTAGCGGTAACATACGCCATCTACGTCGTGACCCATTCAGCTTCTGTACAACCGCTTGACAAGAGCAACCTGGCATAGATATACCGCAGAAGACGGCTTTATCCGAGCCGAAGCGATTATCTACCCATGCCTCTTACCTCTTCCCACTCCCGCCGGCAATTTCTAAAGTCCCTCGCCGCAACCGCAGCGATCTCACAAGGGATCATCCCTTTGCGCGCATCGATCGTGCAGCCGTTCCTCGCCGCTGCGGGCGCATCCCCCCTCCCTCTGGACACCTCATGGGAGTACTATCAGGGCCCGCTAGCCGGTCCATGGGAGGTCTGGCATGGAGATGAGATCGCCGTCTGGGAGAAGATCTCTCTCCCGCACTGCTTCAACCACTACGACGCCTGCGATCCCGATACACCGTACTATCGCGGCCACGGCTGGTATCGCACGCATATTCCGGCTACGAACCCCGTGAAGAACGGCCGCACGCTGCTGCACTTCGAAGGCGCCGGCCAGACCTCGCAGGTCTACATCGGCACGCAACTCATAGGAACGCACGTAGGCGGCTACGATGAGTTCGTCTACGACATCACCGACGCCCTCGCCTCGGTGACACCCGTCCCCGGAGCAGCAGCCGTAAAGGGCAAGAAGGATCCCGGCGTCGCACTATCCATCCTATGCGACAACTCGCCGGACCTCGAGCGTTCTCCGTCCGATCTGAGCGACTTCAGCCTCTATGGCGGCCTCTATCGCCGTGTGCATCTGGTCTATTCACCTGCGGTTTTATGCGAAACGCTCCACATCACACCAACGGTCGTACTCGGTTCTCCTTCCAGCGTCAAAGTAAAAGCCCGCCTCCACAACCCAACCAAACTCGCCGGCAACGTCACACTCGCTATTCGTGTAAATGACGCTAACGGCAAAACCGTCCACCAGACGACGAAGACACTAGCCCTGTGGAACGATGAAGCCGAGATTGATTCTTTCGACATCCCCACCCCGAAGCTTTGGTCGCCCAGGACACCGCACCTCTACACTTGCAGTGTCACACTCACCAGCGAGCACGGCGAAAGCGAGATGAAGGAACGCTTCGGCCTCAAACACACGGAATGGGTTGACCACGGCCCCTTCAAGCTGAACGGCGAACGTCTGTTGCTGCGCGGAACACAGCGCCATATGGATCATGCAGGCTTCGCCGCCGCGCAACCCGACGAACTGGTCCGCAAAGAGATGGAGCTGGTCAAGAAGATGGGCGCCAACTTCATCCGTCTTGGTCACTATCAACAGACGCGTCAGGTGCTCGACCTCTGCGATGAACTCGGCATCCTCGTCTGGGAAGAGGCTTCGTGGTGCCGCTCCGGCATCGGCGACCGGCAGTGGCAGGACCAGGTCAAGCAATCCTTCACCAACACCATCAGGCAGCACTACAACCACCCCAGCATTCTCATCTGGGGGCTGGGCAATGAGGACGACTGGCCCAACGAGTTTCCCTCCATCGATAAGGATGCCATCCGCAAGTTCATGACGGAGATGAACGACCTCGCGCATCATCTCGATCCTTCTCGTGCCACCAGCTTCCGTCGCTGCGACTTCGCTCGCGACATCCCCGACACCTACTCACCCAGCATCTGGGCAGGCTGGTATAGCGGACTCTACACCGAGTATCAGAAGTCCCTGGAGACCCAACGCGAGAAGAGCAAACACCTCCTCCACATCGAGTGGGGCGCGGACTCCCATGCTCGCCGTCACTCCGAAGACCCTTACGCCAACCTTCCGAAGATAGACACCGGCAAGGGCACTGCTGAAGTCGGCATGGCCTACCTCAAAACCGGCGGCGATGCGCGCTTTTCCCGCGACGGCGACTGGTCTGAGACCTATGCCTGCGACCTCTTCGACTGGCACCTCAAAGTACAGGAGACACTCCCCTGGTTCGCGGGCTCCGCGCAGTGGATCTTCAAGGACTTCACCACGCCTCTGCGCGCGGAGAACCCCGTCCCACGCATCAACCAGAAAGGCCTGCTCGAACGCGACCTGACGCTGAAGGAAGGCTACTTCGTCTTCCAGTCCTACTGGAGCGAGGAGCCGATGGCGCACATCTACGGCCACTCATGGCCGGTACGCTGGGGCTCCGAGAGCGAACAGCGCATGGTGAAGGTCTACTCCAACTGCCCGTCCGCCGAGCTCTTCGTAAACGGCAAATCCGCTGGCACCAAACAACGCGATAGCCAGAACTTCCCTGCCGCCGGCCTGCGCTGGATGGCTAACTTCGTGCCCGGCAAAAATCATCTGCGTGTAGTCGCAAAGAAAAACGGCGTCACCCTCACCGACGAGATCGAGTTCGAGTTCCAGACCACTAAGTGGGACAAGCCCGCCAAGTTGCAACTGCGCGAACTCACCCGCGACGAAAGTAAGGCCACGGTCGAAGCCACCCTGCTCGACGCGAACGGCGTGCTCTGCCTCGACTCTCGCGCCACAGTACGCTTCTCACTCGCCGGCAGCGGCAAGCTGATCGACAACCTCGGCACCTCTACCGGCTCACGCGTCGTGCAGATGTACAACGGACGCGCCCAAATCAGCCTGCAACGCAATGACGGATCCAACACAGTAGCCGTCATCACCGAGGGCATCGCCCCTGCCTTTGTTTCCATCGCATGAGTGAGCATCACCCAACTCGAAGCTCGCTATCTCGTAGCTCGTTGCTGAATAAGAACCGCACTTGCAACTGTCTGGAGCGATTTCAAAGCCCTCAGGAGAAACTATGATCGATCGTCGCCGTTTCACGCTCTCCGCCGCTGCACTCGCAATCACACCGCATATGCGAGCCCTTGTGCCGGCAGCACCCGAGCCGCTGATCACGGCGAAGGAGATCGCGCGCATCGACCACGGCCGCATTCTGAAGGCAGCGAACGACTACCTTGCACAAAAGCCGATCACCCTCACCGCATCCCACTCGCAGCGCAGCACCGGCGGCCCGCACGACTACTTCTCCGAAGGCGACTACTGGTGGCCCGATCCGAAGAACCCCGGCGGTCCCTACATCCGCCGCGACGGCCTCTCCAACCCCGCTAACTTCAACGACCACCGCGAAGCTCTCATCCGGCTGAGTCTGCACGTCCCAGCGCTGACGGCCGCGTGGCTCGTCACGCGAGATACCCGTTATGCCAGACATGCCGCGCTGCATCTTCGCGCCTGGTTTCTCGATCCCGCCACGAAGATGAATCCCAACCTGCAGTATGCACAGGCTATCTTCGGAGTCAGCCCAGGCCGAGGCACTGGCATCATCGACACATTGCATCTCATCGAAGTCACGCGCGCCGCACGCCATCTGGAAAAGGCCAACGTCTTCACGCCCGCAGAGTTGCACGGCCTGCACGAGTGGTTCGCGCAGTATCTCGACTGGATGCGCACCTCCAAAAACGGCATTGAGGAGGAACTCGCGAAGAACAACCACGGTACCTGCTGGGTCGCACAGGCTGCGGCATTTGCCGTCTACACCGGCAATCAGGACGCAATCGCTCTCTGCCGCAAGCGCTTCAAAGAAAATCTAATGCCGGACCAACTCGCCCCCAACGGCAGCTTTCCGCTGGAACTGGCACGCACAAAACCCTATAGCTATTCGCTCTTCGACCTCGATGTAACAGCCATCCTCTGCCAACTCGTCTCCACAAACGACGGCTCGGCGGACGACCTCTGGCAGTTCACCTTACCCAATGGCAATCGTTACAAGAAGGCCGTCGATTTCATGTTCCCGTTCATTCAGGACAAGAGCCAGTGGCCCTATCCGCACGATGTCGAATACTTCGACGACCTGCCCAACCGTCAGCCTAGTCTGCTCTTCTCTGGCTTGGCTTACAACGAACCGAGGTTCATCGCCCTCTGGCGCACGCTTCCTCCCGACCCGAAGACCGCGGAGATCATCCGCAACTTCCCCGTTCGGCAACCACTGCTCTGGGTCACGCCGGTCTAATCGTCGCAACAAGAATCGAATATGGTCACCGAAGACGCGCGTATTCCTGATGAGCCTGTTGCAGCACCGGAACGTCTGGATCGGCATCCTTCCATGCAGCGAAAAATGCTTCGTACTCAGACCGGGCCTCCGGCACATGGCCTTCCATGACATACGCCCTGGCGAGCCCAAGATGCGTCAGCACGTATTGAGGATTTGTACCATCGACGCCTGGATTGGCGAGGACCTTCTTATACTCCGCGATCGCCATATCGGGTTGTCGGGCTTGCACATACGTTTCGGCCCGTTGTATCGGGACGGAATAGTCGATCAGTTCATAGGGTTTGGCAGTTTCAAGCGCCGCAACGGCCTCGAGAGGCTTTCCATGCTGCATGGCCAACACCGCGCGCGCTTGAGGAAGATAGATATACGTCATCAGCGTCGCGGAACCGGACTTTCCACCATTCGCCGCCAGAAATCGTTGCGCAGTGGTGGCATCACCTAACTGTGCGCTGATCAGCATAAGATCCCTGCTGTCCGGCGCGAACTGAGTCATGCGGCCCATCGTAGCGCGCGCCATTGAGATCAATCCCAGGCTGGCCTCTGCCTGGGCCCTGTCGAGCAGAATGCCGTCCGCAGCTTCAAACAGGCTCTCGCGTTCTGCGATGGCATAGGCCTGCTCGAAGAGTTTGACTGCATTCTTATACTGCCCGATGGAGGCAGCAGCTACTGCCTGGTCGTCCAGAAGATGCCAGTCATCCGGGTGCTTCGCCAGCCAGGCCGTTATCTCAAGAAGCGCCTTCTGATCGTGCTCGATGAAGGCTATTTGAAATAACGTCCAGTTCAGGGCGGAAGCGTTAATGCTTCTGCCCGTCGCCAGACGGCCTATCCTCTTGGCATCTTCGAAGCGACTCGCGCGCATGTAGGCCCGGGCAAGAACGGTATAGTTGATCCCCCGCCCCGGTCCCAGTTTCAAAGCCTGCTCCCCAGCCTCGATGGAAGCTGGATATTGGCCAAGCTGAGTTTCATTGTTCGCCAGGTCGAGCCACGGCACCCAGTCTTGCGGATACGTTGCCGCCCATACCTGATACGTCTTATTCCCACGCAGAATGTCTCCCAGTCCGCTTTCGTAGTAGTGCGCCTGGATCGTCAGCTTCTCCCTGGCATCTACATGTTCGCTGTACTCGAAGGCCTTCTGGAAGAAGGGGGCTGCCCGATTGTATTCAGAGAGGTTGTAGTAATCGTTGGCGATCTCACCGTAGGCCATGGCAAATTGTGGATCGAGTTCGACAGCCCGTTGAAAGAACGGCAGGCTTTCGGTCTCGTCCTTCGACTGGGCCACGAGATTCATTCCCAGCGAGTAGAACTTCAGTGCCTCCAGCGAGGGGGTAGTCGCCTGCACGATCGGAACCCGGAAGCTCTCCACCGATTTTTCGGACTCGCCCAGTCCTGTGCGGACACGCTCAGCCACTGAATCCAATGCGCTGAGGATCTTCGCCTTCGTCTTCGCCACTGCCTTGGCTCCAGTGAGCCGCTCCCCGGTGCTACAGTCGGTCGCCTCCAAAGTGAGCAGGTATTCACTACCCACGCTGGAGATGCTTCCCACCAGCAATACCTGACGGTTGGTTCGTTCGCAGACCTCTCGCGCAATATCGGCAGTGAGTGTGACGTCCCCCTGGCGTCCCATCATCCGGAGCGTGCGCACAGTCTCACGTCCGCTCAGAACATCCATGTAGGGAGACTGCGCCATGTCGATCTCTAACGCACGCTTTAGGGTGCGATCGAAGGCAGCGTCCCCCGTGGCATTGAGGAAATCAGCAACGACCACCGATGCGGGCTTTGATAACGAATGAACTCGCCTCCGCACCACAATCCACGCAATGACCACAGCACCAATAGCCAATGCGGCGGCCATTGTTATCCAGAAGCGCCGCCTGGAGGAGAGACGCTTCTGCCTGGCGCCAGCATCCAAAACCGGCGAAGCCGCCGACTCCTCGATGAGGAGATGTGTGCGCTCGATCAGGCGCTGCACAATAGCCTCGTGGGATTTCTCCGGCAGGGATTGTGCGCTCTCCGGTACGATCTCCTGAACAGCCTCTGTAAATTGATATCCCCGCCCCGAAACGGTGACGATATAGCCTGCCCGGTCCCCCAGGGCCTTTCGCAGCGCAAAGATGTGCTGAGCCAGATTGCTCTCTTCGACGAAGGACTCCGGCCACACCGTGTTCAGCAACATCTCCTTGCTGACCACCTCCCCTGCATGGACAAGGAGGCAGACAAGGACCTCGAACGCCTTCGACCCCAGAGGGATGCGTTTCCCCCGCCGTTCGAACACACGCGATTCCACATTCAACTCGAACTCGCCGAATTGGTAAACACGTTTTGCTGTCAACGACATAGAAGGAACCCACAAACAATTAAGAACGATTAATCCGATTTAAAAGACTCTATAGAAGGACTCGGGGTGTAGTGGAACTCGACGTTGCCAGTCGACCTCACGACAGGAGTTCCACTTGAAGCTGTTTCCCCACACTGTATCAGCCAGAGATGTCTCCAGACAGAATCGCAAGAGCCCTGTGCGGACCTATCGCTACGTCGAGACGACCGCTAAGCAGAAGATGGTCTCCGTTCTCAAACATCCCGTGGCCAGCTTCACGGGCCGCTGCAAGCAATGCCACCGCGTGGTCCTCAAGTTCACACCTGAAGCTGCTGCAGCCATGGCCGGAACGACGCCCCACGAGATCTATCGATTGATGGAGATAGCCGGCCTTCATTTCACGGAATTGAGCTCGGGCAAGGTATTCATCTGCTCCGAATCGTTGAAAAACGCTCTACCCAAGGAGTTGCCATGAAGCCCATGCCATTTATAGGAACCACCCTGATCGGCGTTGCGATGATGCAGATGCCCAGCACTCCACCCATGAAACTGGGCCTGTGGGAGGAGACTGTCACCGCTACAACCCACATTCCCGGAACGGTCATACCTGGCGGAGAGGTTCAGACCATGAAGATGCGCCTGTGTGTGACCCCTGTAAACCCATTCACGCAGGTGCACAAGAACTGCAAACTAACGAATCTGGTTTGGACCCCTCAGCGCTACTCACTAGATCTGAATTGCGGAACCACATCCGGACACATGCAGATCGACTTCGACACCCCAGAGACAGGACATGGCACCATGCACATGGATTTCGGCACAGGAGGAGCGGTCAAAGGAACGAGTGACAGCAAGGTAGACGTCCACTTTGTCAGCTCCAGTTGCGGTACGGTCACACCGAGCAACCCCGAGATCCTTAAATAAGTACGCCTACTCTGAAGGAGATCTATCGTGAAAACTACCCTGCTCTTAGGAGCCGTCCTGATCGGCGCTGCGATGATGCAGATGCCCAGCACCCCACCCGTGAAGATGGGTCTGTGGGAGTCGACCATCAATACGACCGTGAAACTGCCCCCCGGAGCACCTAGCTTCCTGGGTGGTGGACCGCGCACGACAGTCATGCGTGTTTGTTTTACACCCGATAGCTGGGCCAAGGGTGTCGGTCCGCAGCAGGATCAGAAAAGCTGCGTGCGCTCCAACGAGGTTTACAGTTCTACCGGCTTTAGCTTCGACATGAGTTGCAGCAAGGGCAAGAGGACATCGCATTACGAAACAACCTTCGACAGCCCGGCCGCACTCCATGGCACTGTTCACACGGACTCGGGTCCCCAGGGGGTCACCATCGACTCCGCGACGACCTCCCACTTCATTAGCTCGGACTGTGGCACAGTCACTCCCGACAAGCCTGTCACAGTCCACTAAGGAATCTCTGAATAAGTGCCTTGCTTTGAAGGGGCGGGACTTCAGTCCCGCCGGAAAGCTCCCCGAATCAGTGCGGCTTTAGCCGCTGAGGGAATGATGCTAAGCGCACCACAAACGTTGGCATCACGCTCTGCATCAGGAGGAAATGCCCGCACACTTGCCTCTCATCACTCCTGCCGAAACCGATAGCCAACATAGTTTTCCGTAAGGAGATACTGCGGCTCGGCGGGATCATCCTCGATCTTCTTCCGCAACTGGCTGATGTAGGTTCTCAGATATTCGCGTTCACCACCATACTCCTGCCCCCAGATCGTCTTCAGCAGACGGTTGTGTGCGAGTGGCTTTCCTGCATGCTGCATCAGAAGATGTAAAAGCTCGAACTCCTTCGGCGTCAAATGCAACTCTTCGTCATGCTTCGTGACGCGATGCGTGACGGGGTCTAAAGCTACATCGCCGATCTGTAGCGCGCGTGTATCTTCGCCCACTGGAGTGCGTACCCGGCGAACCGCCGCCCGGATACGCGCGGCCAGTTCCGACAGCTGGAACGGCTTGGTCACATAGTCATCGGCGCCCGCGTCCAGAGCGCGTACCTTGTCTTCCTCTCGATCGAGAACGGTCAGCACAATGATCGGAAGCCGAGGGTACTGCTCGCGCATCTTGTGACAGGTAGCCATGCCCCCAATGCCAGGCATATTCATGTCGAGCAACACGACGTCATAACTGCTCTGCCGCAACTCCAATAAGCCATTCTCTCCGTTCGAGGCATCCCCCACGGAAAATCCAAGCGCTTGCAGCGTGCTATGCAGGCTATGCCTTAGGGCAGAGTCATCTTCAACGATTAGTACTGAGCCTTGCGTCACTAGCTTCTCCTTGGGCAGGCAATGAAATATAAAAAGTGGTTCCGGTGTCGCGTTCGCTCTCAACCCATAGCTCACCGCCATGCGCCTCCACGGCTCGCAGTGCAACGGAGAGCCCAATACCGGTACCGGGGGCGCGGTGTTCGACATCGTGGCTGCGATAGAAGCGCCGGAAGATCAGCGCTCGCTCTTCTACCGGAACGTAAGAACCGTCATTATGGATGGATAGAATGATGGAATCGTGGTCCGCCTTCGCCGACAACATAATGGCAGATCCCGCAGGGCTATACTTCTGTGCGTTCTCGAGGACCTGCGCCAGGGCCATACTGAGCAGTTCACGGTCACCCTCGATCGCCAGGCCCTCTTCAAAATTTGCCTGCAGCCGCTCGGCGTCGAACTCCGCTCCAAGATCATCCATCGCCGACTGCAATAGCGCTCGCAACTCCAGTGGCCTTCGATTAAGTTTCATCTCCGTGACATCTAGCCTGGAGGTACGCAGCAACTTGCCGGTAAGGCTCGATAGCCGTGCCGCTTGCCCTTCGATCAGTTCAACGAGTTCTCTCTGGACCGATGTCAGCCCACCGATCTCCATAAGTCCCGCACTCGAAACGGAGATCGTAGTGAGCGGAGTCTTCACCGCATGAGCAAGACCATCGAGCACCGCCGATCTAAGTTGCTCCGAGAGTTTCTCCGACTCGGCTACAACCTCCGCCTTCAGGGCACGTCCGCGCTCAAGCGCAGAAGCCAATAGCGTGCCGATGGCGCTGGCCATGAGCGGATCGATAAGACTGCCGCGCAGCAACACCGTTCCAATCGGGCGCGTGCCGGACCGCAATACACGAACCGCTTCATGCCTGCTTTCAAGATCGAGGTCGCGATCTGCCAGCAAGGAGGCTCGCAGAGACTCAGAAGAGTCCTCAGCATCTCCTGTCCACGCGAAGCGTTCTTCGTGGGCCTCCAGCAGCCCAACGCCATCGAGAAAAAAGCACTCCTGAACCAGCATGCAGAGGTGTATGCCGACGGAATCTCGCCAATCCAGCAGCAGCATCCCCTGGGATAGTTCATAAATCGCTCGCTGCTGTTCATCATGACGCTGCAGTGCAAGGTCTGTCCGGCTGATCTTCTGCGAAAGACGGTTCACCAACAGCGAGATGCAACCGAATGTAACCAGAGCCAATACATTGGTGGGAGAGGAGACTCGAAACGTAAGGAGGGGCTGAGTAAAAAAGAAGTCCAGGCACAGCGTCGCACAGACCGATACGATTGCCGCGGTAAGAAAATTCATTCGCCACGCGACTAGAAGAACTACCAACATGTACAGCGGAATGGCGGTCGCAAGCCCAAGCTCATGCCGGAGATTAATGGCTCCGAGCCCAACCATAAGAGCACAGGCTGTAAGCGTGGCAAGAACGGACCTGGCGCGAACGTACAAAATTATCTCTTTAATCAACATAGATAGAGATCCGTAAAGAATTCATAAAGCCGCCACGTCGCGCGATTTCCTTATCTCTTTTACACCTTTCCGAGGGATGCTAAGCCCGGAACCTACAGGATTACACTACGCTACATCAACGACAGAACGGCGGAGCCTAAGCTCCGCCGTTCTGTTGTGAGGGTTATGGGAACCGCTTTAGAAGGTCAACTGCAACGACATCTGGATCTGTCGTGGGCTGCCGATAGTGTGACTGACTATACCCAGACCTGCGGGGCAGTTGTAGAAGCTGGTATTTGTCTGTTGCCCTTGTGCATTGCAGCCGGTAGGCAGCGGAGTCGTTCCCCCCGTTGGGAAAGAGGTGTAGTTTATGTTCTGCGAGACTTCGTTGCCGGGCACGTCAAAGCTGCTGGTGTTCGTGAGATTGAAGACATCGAATGTGTATTTGAGAGCATATCGCTCGGTAAAGTTTGTGACTTTGACCAGCGAGGCATCAGCACGCTTCTGGAAGGCCTGACGGAAGATATTGCGCTGGCCGCTAGTAAAGCCAGTTTCGTAGGGGTCCGAGGTGGGAATGGCGCCATTCAAGCCTCCTGCTGGCAGAATTGGAAGCGTGAAGCAGTTCGCTTTTAGTGCAACATCATTTGGATTCGCGCCATTGAAGGCCCCGGAGAGACCGGTCTTAGCGTTCTTAGCCGTGCAACCTGGAGCAAGCGGCACAATGGGATTCGTGATGCCATCGGCAGTGCTGTAGTAGATGCTGCCGATAGCACCGCTAAAGTCGATGACGCTATAGGGCTGGCCGCTCTGTAGTACGGTGAGACCAACTAACGACCAGCCATCGGCGAGCTTACCGGCAAGCGTGCCCTTGCCATAAAAGTCCGGCAGTTGGTAGACGTAGTTGAAGTTGATGACATGAGTACGATCGAAGTCGGAAGAACCATAACCGCTCTGTAGATTGTTAGGATCGTTACCGTTATAGAAGAGGCCAAGGCCACTCTGCTCATCAAGAGCATGCGAATAGGTATAAGAAGCCCCTACCTGGAAGCCATGGCTCATGCGTTTTTCGATGTGGGCCTGAAGTGCGTTGTAATCGTCAATGCCCACAGCCTTATAGTCGATAGACTCCGCGGCATAGCCGACATAGGGAACGCGATGATCGACGTTGCCGCCTTCGTAGTCAGCGTCGTAGCTATTGCCATTGGGCAGGGTAGCTCCTCCCACGGTGTAGCCGTAGCTGTACTGCTCTCCGTGAATAGGATTGCCAGGAGAGGCGATTCCCGGCTGGTTGAATGGCAGCGGAATAACCTGATGGCGACCGATGTTGCCAACGTAGGCCAGGTCGATGGCCAGGTCATTGCGTGGCTGCCACTGGATATCAAAGGTGTAGTTAAAGGTGTAGGGCAGCGTGTTAGCGCGATCATAGACACCCAGTGAGATGGGTTGGCCGCCATTGCTGATACTCGCCAGGTTAGGCAGGTACTTGCTGAGGTCAGAGGCCTTGGGGTTGTTCGGCGCAGGCAGCGGTGATAGACCGTAGGGATTCGCCAGATTGCCTTCAGCGTCGGTTGGAAGTGCAGTCGGAGGGTTGAAGCCACCGCCACCGCCGCAGGTCGGAATGTAGTAGTCGTAGAGGCTCCCGACAGGGCAGCTGGAGGCATTGACGAAAGGAAGCGACTGGTTCACGCCAAAGGGACCTCCAGTCACCGTGCCGATCGCGTAACCGGGAGAGAAGTAGCTGAACAGTTCGCCGCGGTCATAATACATACCAAAACCTGTACGGACGACGAGCTTGTTATGGAACTCCTCAGGCTGCCAGGCAAGACCCACTCGAGGAGCAATGCCCCACTGGCGACCGGTCAACGTGGTCGGGCTTACACCAGCCGTACCTTCGGCGTTGTTGCCGGCTATCACCAGTCCTGGATTGACGATGGTGTCAGCGGTCGCGCTGTAGTTGTAGAGATTGGGAGCGAAGTTATAGAGGCGGCCGTACTTCTCGGTCAACCCGCCATCCCAGTCATAGCGAAGGCCCGCCGTGAGCGAAAGATTCGGTGTGACTTGGATCTTGTCCTGCACGTAAGTGCCAAGCTGATTGGCACGGTAGTAGCGATTAGCGTCACCCTGCAGGAAGGAACTGACATAAAAGCCGGTGGCGGAGCTGCCAGGAGTGACAAAGCCCTGGGAAAAGGCGCTGAGATCGTCGGTGGCGACAGTACCTTTGCCAGTGCGCTTGTCAATAGTATTGAGCTGCGTATACGTGTAGCTGGTGCCGAAGCTGATGGTGTGCTTGCCGAGCGTCCATATAGCGTTACCTGAAGGCGCAATGCGATTCTGGAAGACACCGGTGTTGGGAGCCTGGCCCTCCGCATTGGGGCCGATGTTCAAAACTCCTTTGCTGCTAAGGCCGGCGTTGGTCGCCGCATTGCCGAGTACGTTGTAGATAGAGACGCCCGGAAAGTAGTTGGAACCGAACTCATTGATCGACACCGTTCCGAAGGAGCCACCCGGGATAGCACTAGGGCCAAAGGGTTGCTCATTATCGCCCCAGATCTTCTCGCGAAGAACACCGACAGTCTCCGTAGTGCTCAGGTTGGACTTGATGAGGTAGGTATTGATGATGGAGAAGACCTGCGCTCCGGCATCAAGATGCTGGGTGAATCCAGGGACACTGGAGTACGCATACGGAGCAATCGTGGGATCGTGCTGGTAGTAATACTTCAGCGCGACAGTGTCCTTCGCGGTGGCGTTGTAGTCGAGGTTAGCCACCGCCAGATCGGCCTTGAAACGACCGGTTCCAGGAAGGAAGGCGTTGAAGGGATGAGAGGGCGAAAGCAAACCTGATCCTGTGTCATTAGGGATCAGCCATTTGCCGGGTTCCCCTGGAAGCGCAGGTGAGTTGAACAAGGCGAGGGCCGTAGTGTTCATATCGCTTGCGGCCAGATCGTTGCCCGTTGTAACGCTTGCGTCGGGGTACTGTGCGGCGACAATACCCGCAAAACCAGCCGCACTGCGGGTGGTGTCTGAGAGACCCACGGGCACGTTGAGGAAGTCGTCCCCGATCTCTTGATCAGAGACATGCACATGCTGATAGGCAACGAAGCCAAAGAGCTTGTCCTTGATAATAGGACCGCCGAATGTGCCACCGACCGTGTAACGATGCAACTCCGGGTTCTTGAGGTTATCGGGGATGTCGCCATCGTTCTTGAAGAAGAACGGCGCGGCGTTGAGCCAGTTGGTGCCGCGATGACCATAGAGCGTGCCGTGGTAGCTGTTCGTACCGGACGCCGTGCTGAGATCGATGTGAGCACCGGAAGTAGACCCCTGCGAGGCGTCGTACATGGAAGCATTCACGCGAACCTCCTGAATGGTCTCAGGGGCAGGCGTAGGGATGGCGTTGCCAATGGAGAGGTAGATGGAGGCTGTCGACGAAATAACGCCGCCGGCACCGTTGCTCGTAGAGACGCCGGTGCTGTTGATCACACGCGCTGAGCCCACTTCGCTGGTGCTCTTGCCGTTGAAGAGGTTGCTGGAGTCAACACCATTCAAAGAGAAACTGTTGCTGGTATCGCGCTGGCCGTTGGCCCAGATAGGTGGATTGCCAAGACCGGCATTCGCTCCGGTGCCAGGTGAGAGTTCAGCGTTGACACCGGCGGAGAGTGTGGCAGCGCCAAGTACGCTGCCAGCAGGCATCGGAATGTTTTCAATCTGAGCTTTGTCGAGCACATAGCCGTTGGTCGTGTCGGTGGCGTTCAGCAGCGGATTAACTTCGACGGTTACAGAGTCGGCAACGGCGCCCACGGCAAGCTGTGCCGGAAGGGTAACCGTGCGGTCCGCCTGGACCACAATGCCCGGATACTTCTGGGACGTAAAGCCGTCGCGCGTAAACGTGAGCGTGTACTTGCCGATGGGCAGATCGTTCAGAGTGTAAGAACCTTGTCCACTGGACTGAGCGGTGCGCGTAAGCTTCGTATCGTCCGAAACAGCCTTCACCTGCACACCGGGCACGACGCTGCCCGAGGGGTCGGTCACCGTTCCGACGATGCCACCAAGGGTCTGCTGAGCGCGGGCTGTATTCGTTGCCAGGAAGAAAAAGCAAAGTGTGAAAAGGACAAGCGACGCGGCCGTTCTGCGTAGGTATAGCAAGGTGTTACCTCCTATGAAGAACCCACGGGAGCGCCGCAATGGATAGATACACGTATCGCATGCAGCCCAGAGGCCGTTGTTCTGAAACTTGTTGTCTGCGATCGGAGCGGCGTTTCCGCCCCGTATCCACAGCACTTTGGGTACGTCTTTAAAAACGGAGGTACAGCCCCGGACGACTGGGGATGTACGTTCTAGTTTCGACAACGGATACAACTCCGCGCCGTGCCGCAAGGACACTTACTGAGCAATTCAATCGAGGTTAAAAAGATAGGTTCGATCGAATGGTTAAGTTCGAAGCCAGGTACTGGGTTAGAGGAGCGGTTGGCGTCCCGTAAATTGTGTTGCGATGACCAAAGAATAACCGACAATTCAACGGAATCCAATAAAAATATGCGCTTTCAACGCCGAGCCTGCGGAAAAAGACCGGCTTATCAGCAGATCTACGCTCGATCGCGTTGCCGGCTCAAGCCATACCAGCCCATAGCCAACACCAGATACACACCGTAGATATAGGGGAAGTAGCGGTAAGGGGCCGGTGGAACAGGAAAGATATTTCCCACCAGAGCGGCAACCATCGCCAGCGTCGCCGCGGCAGCGAGCAGACCTTTCGCCAAGGTCAGCCGCTGCTCTCGCCGCAGATGCACTGCGAGTGCAATGGCCGCCATCGTATACGCCGTGAGGAAGCCGAAGACCGCCAGCGTGCCCATCCAGCCATAGATATCTGCTCCACTGGCGCCGCGATGAGCAATCACTGCGACCGGCAGGAACGCAAGTACTGCCGTAAGGATGCTAGCCAGACCAGGCGTCTCATTGCGAGCATGTGTGACCCCGAACCGGCTATGCGCAAGACCGTGGTGTGCCATCAGCAGCAGAACGCGCGATGCGGCAATGACACAGGCCAGCGTCGCCGCAAACATGCTGATCAGCACACCCACATCGATGACCGTGCCAACGATCCTGACCCCAGCCTGCGCGGAGAGATAGTGAAAAGGCGCAGCGCTGGCATCCAGCGTCGTTGGAGATCCGTGAAATCCAAGAATCTCACCATAGGTACAGACAATGAAGAACACGCCCGCCAGCAGAGCACTTTGAATGACCGCACGAGGAATCGTCTTCAGGGGCTCGCGGGCCTCCGAGCCGAGTGTCGTCGCGCTTTCAAAGCCTACAAAGCTGAAGATCGCCAGCATGACGCCCATCCTTACCTGCTGCGCGGAGACTCCCTTGAGACGCACTTGCGACACATCGAAGTGCAGTCCATGCTTCCACAGCGTAATGCCCGTGACGAAGGCAACAAGACACACCGACACCCCTTCGATCCACAGCATCAGCTCCGCCGACACCTTGATATCGCGGTACGCAACCCACATCGCTCCACCGGCTGCTACCAGCGACAGCAGCACAGGAGACACATGCAGGTGGTATTCATCGAGGAAGACATACGCATAGTTGAGAAAGCCTCCGATAACCGACGATGCAGTCGTCACATACGCAAAGAACAGTGCCCATGCGGTTACCGCGCTCCACGCGGGTGAAAGCGACGAGTGGGCATAGCTGTACAGCGAGCCTGGCGAAGCTGACTCGCGTGCGAAGCTCGCTACGCACAGTGCCACCAGAACGACTGCAACAGTCGCAATCAGGTAAGCGAGACCTGTACCTGCTCCGCACAGCGCAAATACCAAAGGCACTGTAAGCGTTGGCGTCGTGCTTGGAGCAATCAGGGAGACAGACTGCGCCAATGTTTCGAGCGGAGAGAGCACATGCTGCCGCAGCCCATAAGACGGCGAAGTCTCAGTCTTCTGGTCGTCGCTTACCGTCGCGACCATGGAGGAATCCATCGTTCAACCCCGCAGGTGGAAGTTCGGTTAAGAGCCCCACAGACTGGGCCGGGAAAAACCGACTGGATGATTCGTGTGGATTCAGCATAGCGCAACCAAGCTCTGCGGCTGTAACTTGCCCGCACCAGCAACATCCCGGGTGCCCCATCTTCGACGCGCGTCTTTTGCGCGGCTAAGGTGGGCATCGGGCGAACGCCCGACCGCTCCTGCTCATCTTCACCTTATCGATAACACCTGTGCCATTGCACCGGATGGATCACAGCTAAGGCCTGTGTCGGCTCAAACTTGTTGCACCTTCGCAAGCCTACCTGCCCAGATACACGCCGGTCGCGAACTCGTCTCGCCTGTCTTCTCTAAAGTCGCAAGCTGAACAGCAAAGTTGCCCAATGTAGAGCACTCCGTCCCCGCCTTCAATACTTCAAGCCCCGTGGCTTTCGCAGTCAGCCGATTCAGAAAATCATTCTGGCTTCCACCACCCATCATGTAGAGCCGCCGCAAGCGCTTGCCGGTAATCTCTGCAACACTGCGCAGCACATGCGCATATCGCGCCGCCAGGCTATGAAAGAGGAACGAGGCCATCTCAGCCGCATCCTTGGCCTCTGGACTCAACTCAGCCAATCCGCGACGCCGAAGCTGTGTATTGATGCGCTCCGGCATGTGGCCCTGGAGCATAAGGTCCGGATCATCCACATGCAGCACATACTCCCGAGGACTAAACTCTTCAGACGCCGCAACCAGCTCCGTGAGATCGAGAGTCGTGCCTCTTTCTCTCCAGCTTTCAAGGCACTGCCGCAGAAGCCACATCCCATTCACATTTTTATGGAAACAGACTGTTCCATCCACTCCACCCAGGTTGGTGAAGTTCTCTTCGCGCGCGGCAGTTGAGTTCACTGGAGTCTTCAACTGCGTTCCCACCAGAGACCACGTGCCCGAGCTGATGTAGGCCCAGTCGTCACCCGGATCAGGAATAGCGGCAATCGCCGAAGCCGTATCGTGGCATGCCGGCGCAATCAGGCGTGTCTTCGCAAACACGGGTAGCAACGCCAGTTCACCCTGCACCTCTCCTATATCGGTTCCCGGCGAAACGATCGGCGGAGCTTCTAACAATGATTGCCCAATCGCCTCAAAGATCTCCCTCGACCACTCTCCATCGAGCCCGACCATCTGCGTATGCGTTGCATTGGTACGCTCTGAAACCGCATCACCGCCGAGCCGATGCAGAACGTACTCGGGCAGGTTGAGCCAGCAGCGTCTCTTCTGCTCAGCATCGTCGGCAAACATCTGGTAGACGCTGTTGATCCGCAGCAGCTGCAAGCCTGTAATCTCACGCATCCGCTCCGCCGAGAGGCGTTCATGCAACGCCGGCTCCGCAGCAACCGTGCGCTCGTCGCGATAGCAGAACGGATCGGCAATCGCCATACCGCTCGCGTTGAGCCGCACGTAGTCTACCGCCCAGCCATCCACGGCAATCGACCGCACGCCCTCCTGCGCAATCTCTGCACAAAGACGCAGTCCCGTATGTAGTCCGTCGAGGATACAGCCGAGATCCCACCGCAGACCATCCGCGCGTTCAGCCGCATGATTCGCAAAACGATGCACCAACTGAATTCGCGGACCTTCTGCAGACCAGCGCAGCAAAGATACGCGGCAGCTCTCCGCCCCCAGATCGATCGCAACCAGCGCACGCCGATCGGTTGGTTCTGGCAGAGTAAGAGTTGCCGCTGTACCGCCTACGCTCATCGCAGATATGCCTCGGTCAGGCCACCGTCAACTGGAATCAGGTGACCCGTTGTCACCGGAGCCTTGGGGCCGCCAACAAACAAGATAGCCTCCGCGCAGTCCTTCGGATCGATAGGCACATGTGTCAGCGTGCGCTTGGCATAGTACGCGGCCAGCAGATTGCGAATCTCGTCGTCGCTGCCGTTATCGTCGAACGCAATCCCATACTTCGTGAGCGACGCCTTCACGCGATCGCGCGGGAACATCGTCGATCCCTTCACAACCGTTGCCGGGCTGATGCCGTTCACGCGCAGCAGCGGAGAGTACGTAATCGCAAGCTCGCGCACCAGATGGCTCAGTGCCGCCTTGCTCACGTCATAAGCCTCTGAGCCGCGCTTGGCAACAACCGCGTTCGCAGAGCTCGTCAGCACCACACTGCCGGGTATTCCCTGCACCTTGAAGACCTTCTGCGCTTCATCCGTGAGCAGGTAGTTCGCTGTAACGTTGATCTCCAGCGTCAAAGCCCACTGCGCATCGCTGATCGTGCCATCCGGTGAAGTCGGGAAGATGGCAGCTGTGTTCACCAGAATGTCGACGCCGCCGAACGCTGTAATCGTCGCATCCAGAGCGCTCTTGATCGCATCGCGCTTGCGGATGTCGATGGCGGCAGCCACCGCGCACTCCTTGCCGCCGATAGCCTTCGCCTCATCCGCCACCTTCTGCGCAGCTTCCAGCGAAAGATCGGCAACCACGCTATGCGCCCCGCGTTCCGCAGCCAGCAGGACCGTCTCACGCCCAATGCCGCTTGCGCCGCCGACTACCAGCACAACACGCCGACTCAACTCCTTCTCCGGCGGCTGACGGCGAATCTTTGCCTCTTCCAGCGCCCAGTACTCGATACGGAAGGCTTCGCTCGGCGGCAGCGCAACATAGTTCTCATGCACGCTAAATGCAGAAGTCGGCGCGCAACCCGCCTGCGGCAACTCCGCAGGCAACTTGCCTTCATCCAGACTTCCCGCACCTTCCATCACATGAATCGCATTGATATAAAACTCGCCTGTGATGCGCGACTCCGCCTTGTTCTTGCCAAAGCTGAACATGCCAATACCCGGCACCAGCACAACCGTCGGGCTCGCATCGCGCATAGCCGGGGACTCCGTCGCCGCATGCGCCTTGTAATACTCCGCATACTCGGCACGATAGGTCTCAAGCGACTCATCCAGCTTCGCCTCGAGATCGGTAAGGCTCGTCGCAGGATCCCAGTCGATGAACAGTGGACGAATCTTCGTGCGGATGAAGTGGTCCGGGCAGCTAGTGCCGAGATGCGCCAGCTTCTTCGCCGAGCTCGAGTTCACGAACGCCAGCACATCCGGCGCGTCCGTAAAGCTGCCGATGACACGCTGCTTTGCAGAGACACGGCCACGAATCGCCGGCATCAGCTTCAGCGCAAGACTCTTCCGCTCTTCGTGCGACGTGTGCTTCGCGCCGCCAAAACTGCTTCGCTTCTTCGCTGCATGTTCCTGAATGAACAGACCAAGCTGGTCGATGATCGTGATCGTGTTCAGATAGCTCTCGCGCTGCGTCTGCCCCCACGTAAACAAACCATGTCCGCCCAGCACAACGCCATCACAGCCGGGTCTGGCGGCAACAGCCTTTTGCAACATCATTGCAAGTTCAAAACCCGGGCGCTGCCACGGCACCCAGACCATCTTGTGCCCGAAGCGCTGGTTGAACTCTTCCATCTTCTCTTTGCCGTTGGCAGAAGCAGCCAGCGCAATCGCCCAGTCAGGATGCAGATGGTCCACATGCGGAGCTGGCAGAAAGCCGTGCAGCGGAGTATCGATAGAGGCCGCCGTCGGATTGTTATTGAACGTACAGAGCGGATACATCGAGACGATCTCGTCTTCGAGCTCAACGCCCTTGTAGCTCTTGGCCAGGGACAATACCTTGTCGAGGTACAAGGTCGCAAAACCGGACCTCTTGATGCTGCCAAGGTCCCCACCGGAGCCCTTCACCCAAAGCACGGTCTTCTTCTGCCCGTCGAGCGGATCGGTCTCTTCGATCTTGGAACTCGTGTTGCCGCCACCGAAGTTCGTCAGCCGCAGGTCGGAGCCCAGCAGGTTGGAGCGATAGCGCAGCAGCTCTGGTGCGTCGAGTTTCGAAGCCACAGCCTCGTCCCAGCGGTCTTCGAGGAAGTGGAGTTTATTGGAGGTTGTCATTCAGATTTTCCGGTCCTGTAATGTGAGTCACCCGCTTGTGCGGCGTGATGATGATTACACATAGAATACCAATAGGACAAATATTTCTATAGAGAAAATTGCCTTGTTTTTCTAGTTTGTCATTCCGACCCTGAGCGAAGCCGAAGGGGAGCGAACCTGGTTTCTCCCGTTTTCGCTAGTGCCACCACAAATGCTATGCCTTAGCGCAAACCATGTCTTCCAGTTCCAGACCACATATTTATGGGCAGCACGAACAACGAACGCGAGAAAGCAGGTTCCTCGCTACGCTCGGAATGACAGAAAGAAAAACAAGAGCAACGGCGATTTACGCTCTACTTCGCCTTCTTCCCTGCGCTTTCCTTCGACTTCCGGCCACGCTTCGACGCAGACTTGTTCTCATCTCCGGCTTTAGAAGCTAAAGCCACCGGCGCAAGTCCTGCATCGGCCTCCAACCCGCGGCCGGCACGATCCGCGGTAATCGCCACATGCTCGACATAGTTGTAAGGAGCCACCGTCTCCCCACGCAGCAGTGCCAGGCCAAGTTCGATCAATCTCGGCCCATACCGCCCCACCTCATGCGAGATGGACGCAATCGCCGGGCTTCCCGGCCGCTGCATCTCGATCACCATCTCTTCCAGGCAATCCTGTCCCACAATGGCCACATGCTTCTCGCGATCCAGATCGCGAATCGCAGCAATAGCACCCATCGCGCTGGTGTCATTCGCCGCTGCAATCAGGATGTGCTTGTCCTTCGGGTGACGCTTCAGAAAGTCGAGAACCAGCTTGTAACTGAGATCGCGCATTCCGCGTCCATCGATCCGGACGAAGCACTCGACAGGCAGATCGGGCAACCGCGTCTTCACTCCCTCAAAAGCCCCCGTGATGCGGCTCTGCACCAACTGCCCGGCCTCCGCCAGATCGAGACCCATCATCCAATCAATCTTGCCGCCCCAGCGTTGCTGCGCAAACTCCGCCAGCAGACCGCCTGCCTCCCGGCCGGCACGGTAGTTGTCGACTCCGAGATACGTCGCATGGGGATGCGGAATGTCTACTGCAATCAGAGGAATCTTCGCCTCGGCGATCTTGTCGGCAATAATCGGGGCGGCGTGTTCGTCCACCTGAAATTCAATAATGATGTCGACCCGCTCGCGGATAAACGTCTCGGCATTCTCAATGGCCGTCGCCGCGTTGTAGCGGTTATCCAGCACCAGCAAATCGACGCCAACCGCTACCGCCGCGTCGCGCAGACTCGCCGTTACCGCCTCGGAGAACGGCATCTCCGCACTCTGGCTACCGAAGCCAAAACGCAGCTTCTTGGGCCGCGCAATGTGCCGGTAATGCCGGTCCGCCGTCTGTCCAACGTAGCCGCGATGAACCAGCGTCTTCAGAATCCGGTAGACGGTGGTCTTCGAAATCTTGGTGCGCTTGTGGATGGTCTCCAGCACCATCGGCTGGTTTTCATTCTGCAGAAGCTCCAGGATGTCCAGCGCCTTGGTGAGAACAGGAATCAGATACAGCCGCTTCGTCTTCGTCTTAGGCGCCATCTCAACCCCTTCCGGGTATGCAAAACTCACGGGGCATGCGGCCAATCCGCAATTCCTCTAATGAATTCTTACATCACAGAAATACAGTTGTAAACTTCGCAGCCTCAGGCATACGAACTGGCACCGGCAGTATTCTTCTCCTTACGCTCTTCGGTGATGCGTTCCACGTATCCACCCTCGCGCAACGCGGCCAGGGGATGGGCAGGCAGACCGCGTGCTTCGCGCCACTCCGCCAGCCATGGGCGCACGTCCTGCCAGAACACCCCACGAAACGCCTCTTCCGCATCGACCAGGCTGCAACTGTCCTGCAGCTCGGCAAGCGCGGCGTGATCGACCAGCGCAGCCTTCGCATAGAGCTCCTGCGCGGTGACGACAGTCTGCACCATCGCCTCCACCTTGCCCTTCAGGTTGTGGCTCTGGTCGATCATGAACGTCGGCGCGTTGAATACGCCGCCCTTGCTCTTCTCGAACAGGATCTCGTGGAAGATGCGGAAGATCTGGTACGGGTCGATCGACCCCAGCGTCAGATCGTCGTCGGCATACTTGCGGTCGTTGAAGTGGAAGCTGCCCAGAGCGTCGAGCTCTATCAGCCATGCGACGATCTGCTCAATGTTCGTCCCCTGGTAGTGATGGCCCGTATCCACCAGCACCTTCGCCTGCGGCCCCGCACTGCGCGCGATCTCAAGCGCCATGCCCCAATCGGCAATATCGGTATGGTAAAAGGCCGGCTCGAAAGGCTTGTACTCCACCAGCAGGGTCTGGCCCGGCGCAAGCGCGGCATGTGTCTTTGCCAACGCCTCTTTCATCCAGCCGATACGGCGGCGGATGCTCTGCGAGCCAGGATAGTTCGATCCATCGGAAAGCCATAGAGAGACCTCCGCACTTCCCAGAGCCTTGCCGATCTCGACTGAGGTCAAAAGGTGCGCAGTGGCCTTCTCTCTCACCTCCGCGCTCGGGTTGCAGATGGAGCCGTACTTGTACTCGGCCTCCTGAAACAGGTTCGGATTAATCGACCCGGCACGTATACCGGTCTTCGCTTCCAGCGCCCTGATCTTCGGGGCATCGGCCACCCCGTTAGGCAGATCCCATAGCACATGCAGTGCCATGGTCGGCGTAACTCCGGTCAGCCGGTGCACTTCCGCGGCATCGGCAAATTTCTCTTCAATGTTGGTTGCCGCCGCGGCCTGTACGAACTTGCCGAAACGTGTTCCGGTATTGGCAAAGCCCCAGGAGGGAATCGCAATAGCAAAGTCATCGAGAGCGCGAAAAACCCGCTCTTTGGCCTGATCGTTCGACATGAAGCAATTCACCTCGGGGCCGGCTCAAGAGCCAGTCTATTCTCAAACGGAACTATAATACGTATTGAAATTTTTTGCCTTGAGAAATCTTGTTTTACGTTCAAAATTTCACTCACTGAAATTCATCCAATAGGAAAATAGTTTCTTATTGACACTCCTATCGGTTACGATAACTGCGCCGCCGGAAGCTGTCGAATTTAATCCCCGGAATGTGCGTTCGAGGTCTATTGTGGGGCCAAATCCCTTTGTCGGCGTCCTCTTTCACTGGCTCGGCGGTCTCTGCTCAGCCAGCAACTTTATACCGTTTCGCGGCATCAAGCGCTGGTCGTGGGAGATCTACTGGATCATCCAGGGCGTCGCCGCCTGGCTCATCGCTCCTCCTTTGCTGGCCGCCATCTTTGTTCCACACCTCTTCGCCGTCCTGCACGCCGCCCCAGCAACGAGTATCGCCTGGGCGGTCTTCTGGGGCACGCTCTGGGGGGTCGGCGGCCTCACCTTCGGACTGGCTATTCGCTATCTCGGCCTGGGCCTCGGCTATGCCATCGCGCTGGGCTTCTGCACCGCCTTCGGAACCCTCATCCCGCCCATCTTCCACGGCCAGATGCATACCATTCTCCACGAGCGCTCCGGCCAGGTCATCCTGTGCGGCGTGGCGATGTGCATCCTCGCCATCGCCGTCAGCGGCGCTGCAGGCTACTCCAAGGAACAAGAGGTCAGCGAAGAGGACAAGGCTGCAGCCGGGGAACGCGACTTCTCCTTCGTCAAGGGCCTCATCATCGCGATCTTCGCCGGCATCATGAGCTCCTTCTTCGCCTTCGGCCTGGACGCCGGTAAACCGATCGCCGACATCGCCCGCATACAGCTCAAAGCCGCGGGCGGCAAGGATCTTTACTCCAACCTCCCGGTTCTGATCGTCGTCCTCTGGGGAGGCTTCGTCACCAATCTCATCTGGTCGGCCATCCTCATCGTGCGTAACCGCTCCATCGGCCAGTTCGCGGGCGCGCCCGGCGACAATCCCATGGGCACCGCCACGGTCACAGGCGAAACGCTTCAGGACGTCGACCCCCGCCAGTTCACCCAGCGCATCAGCAGCGGCGTCCTGACCCGCAACTACCTGCTGGCAGCCTCCGCCGGTGTGATCTGGTACTTCCAGTTCTTCTTCTACTCCATGGGCACCACCAAGATGGGCAAGTACGACTTCGCCAGCTGGACGCTGCACATGGCGAGTATCATCATCTTCGCGAACCTGTGGGGGATCGCCCTGAAAGAGTGGCGAGATACCAGTCTGCGAACCCGTCTGCTGGTTGGCTGCGGACTAGCCCTCCTCATAGGCTCAACAGTTGTGGTCGGTTATGGAAGCTATCTAAAAGTGAGCTGAACGCGGAAACGATTAGAATCTCTTTGAAAACTGTTTTTCGCTCATGAGATAGATCCCTGGAGGAATTCTCTGCGTATCGCGCTCTTTGTCGCCTGCTATAACGACACGCTGTTCCCGCAGACCGGAATCGCCGTCACGCGTGTGCTCGAACGTCTGGGTCACACCATCGAGTTCCCGGTGCAGCAGACCTGCTGCGGCCAGATGCACTACAACACCGGCTACCACCGCGAGGCCGTGCCGCTGGTGCGGCGCTTCGTCGAGATGTTCCGCGACGCCGAGGCCGTCTGTGTCCCCTCCGCCTCCTGCGTGGCGATGATGCGCGAGCACTACGTGATGATGGCTGAAGCCGAAGACGATCCAGCCTTCCTGGCTGAAGTTCGCAGTCTTCTGCCCCGCGTCTTCGAGTTCTCCGAGCTGCTCGTCAACCGCCTCGGACTGGAAGATGTAGGAGCAGCCTTCCCACACAGCGTCACCTACCATCCTTCGTGCCACTCCCTGCGCATGCTGCACGTGGGCGATGCGCCGGTAAAGCTGCTGCGCTCCGTCCGCGACCTCACCCTGTTGGAGCTGCCGAATAAAGAGCAGTGCTGCGGCTTCGGCGGCACGTTTGCCGTCAAGAATCCCGACGTCTCCGTAGCCATGCTCACCGAAAAGGACGCCTGCGTCGTACAGACCGGCGCCGAAGTCGTGACTGCGCTCGACAACTCCTGCCTGATGCAGATCTACGGCGGCCTGCACCGCTCCGGTTCGAAGGTCCGCACATTGCACCTGGCAGAGATTCTCGAATCGACCGGAGGCCTCGCTTGAGCATCGTCGTCGGCAAGACCTCCAAAGCACCCGACTTCCCTATCGCGGCAAAGACCGCGCTGAAGAACGATCAGCTTCGCCGCAACGTCGCACACGCCACGAACGTCATCCGCAGCAAACGCGCACTGCGCGTAGAAGAGATGCCCGACTGGGAGGACCTTCGCCAAGCCGGCAGTGAGGTCAAGGCGCATACGCTCGCGCATCTCGACCACTACCTGGAAGAGTTCGCCCGCAACTGCGAACGCGCCGGCGGCAAGGTCCACTGGGCGCGCGATGCCGACGAAGCCAACAACATCGCCATCAAACTTATCCGCCACTACGGCGGCATAGAGCCAGGCATTGAAGTCATCAAAGTGAAAACGATGACCTCCGACGAAGTGCAGATGAACCACGCCCTCGAAGCCGAGGACATCAAGCCCATCGAGACCGACCTCGCCGACATGATCGTGCAGCTAGGCCACGACGAGCCCTCCCACATCGTCGTTCCGGCATTGCACAAAAATCGCTTTGAGATCCGCGACATCTTCCGCGAGAAGATGAGGCTACCCGATCTCACCGACCAGCCCGAAGACCTCACCAACGCCGCTCGCCACTATCTCCGCAACCGCTTCCTGCGCGCCAAGATCGGCATCAGCGGAGCCAACTTCGCCATCGCCGAGACCGGCTCGGTCGGCGTCGTCGAGTCCGAAGGCAACGGCCGCATGTGCGTCACGCTGCCCGACGTGCTCATCACCCTCATCGGCATCGAGAAAGTAATCCCCACCTTCGCCGACCTCGAAGTCTTCCTTCAAACACTTCCCCGCTCTGCTACCGGCGAGCGCATGAACCCCTACAACTCCATCTGGACCGGCGTCACGCCGGGCGATGGCCCACAGGCCTTTCACGTCATCCTTCTCGACAACGGCCGCACCAAACTTCTGGCAGACGACATAGAGCGCGAGACCCTCGCCTGCATCCGTTGCGGCGCATGCCTCAACGCCTGCCCCGTCTATCGTGAGACCGGCGGCCATGCCTATGGCTCGATCTACTCCGGCCCCATCGGCGCCATCCTCTCTCCGCAGTTGCAATCCCTGGAACACTCGCGCTCACTGCCGTTTGCCTCCACCCTCTGCGGCGCATGCTACGAAGTCTGCCCGGTCAAGATCAACATCCCTGAGGTGCTGA
>NZ_LMUH01000022.1:638081-706803 GCF_009766105.1 Granulicella sp. S156
CGCACAGCGACTGGCACGCGTAGGCCAGACGATCTTCAAACGCGACGGCCAGCTGACCAACCTGCCCGGCATGGCTGGCGGCTGGACACGCTCGCGCGATCTCCGCCCCATTCCCAAACAGAGCTTCCGTGACTGGTGGAAGACCCGCTCGTCGCAGAAAGACAAGGAGCCGCAATGACCGCCCGCGAAGAGATCCTTGCGCGCATCCGTTCTGCGCTGCACACGGCGCCATCCGATCCAGTGGCCGCGCACGCGCGCATCTCACACACCTACAACCGCGTGGGCCGCCTCGATCGCGAAGCCTGCCTCCACCTCTTCATCGACCGGCTCGTCGACTACGACAGCGAGATCATCCAGATCGACTCTGAAGCCGAGATCCCAGAAGCCATTGCACAGGCCCTGCAGCACGCGGACGAACACCGTGCTCTCGTCGCTCCCGCCTTTCCCTCTGCATGGCTCCCCGAAGGCTTCGGCTTCAAGGCAGACAACGATCTGCCAACCACCGAGATCGAAGGCGTCGAGGCCGTAGTGACAACCTGCGAGGCCGCAGTCGCCTCAACCGGCACCATCCTCCTCGTCCATGGCGGCGCCCAGGGACGCCGCGTGATCACGCTGCTTCCCGACCACCACATCTGCCTCGTACGTCGCAACCAGGTCTTCGAGCTTGTACCCGAAGCCCTCGCAGCCATCGCAGGCAGCACCACCAAACCCATCACCACGATCTCCGGGCCATCTGCAACATCCGACATTGAGATGACGCGCATTCGTGGAGTCCACGGCCCACGCCGATTGACCGTAATTCTCTACGGTTGAAATAGATTAGCTATCTGGCTGCCTTTGCTGCCGGGTTATATTGGCTCGACACACGATGTCTCAGGGGGATCCTTCATTGCAGCGTTACGCTCAAGTCATTCAACTCCGCGCCGAAGACGAAGCAGAGTACATCCGTTACCACGCCGATGTGTGGCCAGGTGTCCTTGAAAGAATTGCCGACTGCGGCATCCGCAACTACAGCATCTTTCTGCGCAACGGTGTCCTGTTCGCCTACTTCGAGTACCACGGCACAGACTACGCAGCCGACATGCGCAAGATGGCAGCGGACCCCGAGACCCAGCGTTGGTGGAAGATCATGGACCCCATGCAGGCCCAGATGCCCGATGCTTTGCCAGGAGAGAAGTGGTCGCCTCTGCGCGAGGTATTCCACTTCGATGGGCCTCCAGTGAAATAGAGCATTTTCGCTGTGGTTATAAGCCGGAGTGAATGGCTTTTACGTGGTTTTCTCCCAGGGAAAACCACACTGCACAATCTTTGCTGGATCACAGCAACGGTAAAAATGCTCGAATGAGTTTGCTTCCTACCTGTCTACCCGATGAGTCTGGAGAAACTCTTTTACAGCTTCCGGTCTGAAGTTCACCGTGCTGAACGCACGCGGCAGAGACGCCTCAAACGTCGTCATTCGGTATTGGCCTTGTCCATTTGTCAGGATTAGCTTGACTGGCGGCAGGCCCACCTCATGATTAAAGCTGCTCGCCTCATATCCATATTGTCGGTCGCGATAATTGATCACGGGCCATTGACCTTGCTCGCCGCTCACCACAATCGCACGCAGGAAATAGTCGCGCTCAGTTTGCGCCTGCTGCAGAAGCCCGCCAATCGGATAGCGATAATGGAACGCCGCATCATCGCATCCCGCTGCGCGGTAGATCTTTTCGGAATATGCAAGACCAGCGGCCCCCGTGTGCCGAAACGTCGTAAACAATGTAACTCCGCCGAGTCGGGCCTCCTGTGCCGACTTTACAAGTTTCTCGAGGGCCCCAGGCGCCAGCGCTATCTCCTCCGCCTTGACCTCCGGAAAGCTTCGTTCACCCACAATCTGATCCGAAAATCGCGTAACCTTCACGGTGTGATCCAACGACTGGCCGGACACGATCAGCAGGTGTTCCCAATCAGTTGAGGCCATTTGAAAGTCTCGGCAATCTCCGCAACTCCCAGCACCGCCGCTGTGGTCGCCGTAGAAGGCAATAAAACGCACCGCGTGACGCGTAACTTCTGCGCCGTAATCCGCCGTTACATGGTTGAGTAGCGATGTCTCGCCGTGAATCGCCTCTGGCAGGTCATATTCCGTGTTGCCTCCCAGTACAACCTGCTCCTGACCAGCTATTTCCAGCACCGTTGCTGCGCGAACTTTGAAATGCGAAATCGTTGCGCCGGTGCCCGCGTCTTGCGCCGCATCGAGTGCGCGAAAAATCTGTCGACGCAGTTTCGCATCGGGAACCAACGGCTCTGAATCCTCGGTCAATCTCCATGCCCCAGAGGATTCGGCGTGCAGTTTCGCGGATTCAAGCGGGAATGCAAGAACAGACAAGGGGAGCGATAGCAGAACATCTCTGCGCAACCATGACATGACTCGGTCTCCAGAAAAGAATACGTAGGCTAACTAGACGGGTGGCCCAGATCTCAGATCGCTCTCTTAGCGGTATCCGGAGCGTCGCCGCGTCGCTTGGGCTCGCCAGTCAACCGCACCATCAGCCCAAGACCTGCCGTTAGTTTTGCACGCTTAGTCCGCTTCCGGTTTCTGCGCCGCATCCACGACTAGCGTCTGCACCGGCCCTTTGCCTGGAACCAACTTCAGCCCCAACTGCTCCTGCACCGCAGAGAAGACCGACGGCACATCGGCGTTGTCGTCGCTGCCGGCCGCTGCCTCTTCCGGGCGGAAGTGGAGCGTGATGTCATACACACCCGTCAGCCCTGTTGCGTCGTGCACCGGTTTGCCCAGCGCGTTCCCCAATTGGCTCGTCAACGACCGTACCGGCACGCCCGAGCCCTCGAACATCCCGGGGCCCATCGACATGGAGCCCTTCTTGTACTTGTCAGGATTCGCCTTCCACTCTTCGGCCGAAGGCGCTTCGATGGCCGTCGACACCTTCAGCTTTGACCCGCTCTTATCGACCACCAGGTCATACACCGGCAGCGTCTTCGTCTCCATGTGGACCTTCAATTGAAAGCGCTCGGTCAGAAGCTTCTGCAGCATCTCCCGGCGCTGCGCGACGTTCAGCTTCTTGTAGGCGGCTACGTCGTTGCCGCTGACCTTTGCGGTCAGGTCGAACGTGCTACTTTTCATCCATCCGTTTAACCCGGATACCTGATACGGCTTCAGATCCCACGCGCTGCAGATCATCTGCTCCAGCGGCAGGTTCACCAAACTCAGACCATCCGCGGTCATCCGCCAGGACATCCCGGGATCCTCGGCAGGATGCGGTTTCAGCACCGCCACGTCCCAGTCCGGCAGCGGGCCTGCCGCCGGAGCGTCGCCGCCTCGGTTCACGTCCGAGATCGTCGGCAACTGCGCCCGAATTGGCAGCGCCATCAACATAAGAGCAACCACGGTTGCAGCGACACCGCCCAATAGCCACTTTGCCATATCCTCGCTCCCAAACATTACCGTCAGTTATCGGAAACCCAGGCCCCCTCACACACGTCGTATTTCCCGGCGCGAAGGTAAACCGTCTTAGTGAGATTCCATAGTACTTGGTGGCGTGCGGAGGGGGAATGAGTACCGGCCAAACAATATCGCCAGGCGGGTCTGCGGGTCGTGTTCGAATTTCAACCTGTTGACCATCGGTCCATACGTCACTGTGGCCGAGTCACTATTGTGAGGGGTACGGTAGCCTATGCGCCTGCATAGGCTACCCGTGCAGAAGTTGCCTGCAGCTATTCAGGCAGCAGGATTTCCTTATCCTGCGGTGCGCGACGGATCGTCGAGACTGGAAGCTTCAGGTGAGCCTGAGCCATCTTGTCCGGCATCCGAGCGATCCATTGATTCAGCGAGACGTCCTGGTAATGCGAGGTCTTGAACATCTCCAGGAAGACGATGTCTTCCGTTCCGGTGTTCTCGACGTAATGACCTGCCATGGCGGGCACGTACCCAACATCGTTCGCGTTGAAGTCCATGGTGCGGGCTTTGCCTCCGGTCAGCACCACGGTCATCCGGCCCTTGCCCTTGATCCAGTATTGCCACTCGCTCACATTCGGGTGCCAATGCATCTCCCGCATTCCACCCGGCTTGATCGTGACGATGGCGGAAGCGATATTCTGCGCGACGAGAAAATTAGTGGAGTCGATAATACGAACTTCGCCACCAGCAGTCTTCGTCGTCGGTGCCATGGACGACGCCTTGAAGGTGTACTTGTTATTCGTTTCAAGGTACTTGCCCAGAAAGCGCCTGTCGTCTTCGAGGGGCCCCGGAAGCTGAGAGGCGAAGATGTACAACTCGGTGGGAGGCAGCTGATCCCACTCCTGCCTCGACCATCCCATATTCTTCTGGACGACCTCTGGCGGCGTGTGAGCCAGGAACTCTGAAAGCAGGAAGGTATCGTCCTCCGAAAAGTTTCCTTGATTGAAGACCAGCAGGAACTCGCAGCCATCTCCTTCTAGACCCTGAATCGAATGCGGGAACCCCGCTGGGAAGTACCACAGATCCCCTACACCAATGTCGTCGATGAACATCTTGCCATCGGGCTGCATGATGCTGATACGTGCTTTACCGGACAGCATGATCGCCCACTCATCGGCAAGGTGCCAGTGCAACTCGCGGAAGGACCCTGCGGTCAGCCGCATGTTGACGCCGGCGATCTCTTTCGATTGCGGCAACTCACGTTCCGTGACCTGATGCGTCCAGCCGCCGCCTTGCATCCGCTTTGCCGTCAGATCGAAGGAGTACCAGATAGGAGCTGGGTTCCCATGATCCGTGAACGGTGGCGTGTTCGCGCTGGGATTTTCCCGCAGCAACACAGTGTTCTCCGGGCCAGGATCGCTTGGGCTATCCCCTTGCCTTCCAGCCTGCGACTCTTGCCGCGATTGTGCCATCGCAGTCGCCGTCACCAGTCCTGCACCAGCCAGGGCCGCCGCTTCGACAAACATGCGGCGTGACAGCGTCTTCTGCTCGTGGGAGGGAACCCCTTCCCCAGTCGTCTGCTCTTCTACTTCGTCTATCGTTTTCATCGGACGTCTCCTTTAGTCGGATCATGTGGCCCAAAAGCTTTACACAACCATTAGACTGCCGAAGGAGAAGACGTGCTTACTGTATGTTTGGAACGCTCTTATAGATAAAACGAATAACTGGTGCAGCAGCTCACTACAGTGGCTTAAGGTAAATCCCGAATGGTGTAGAAAAGTAATTGCCGTTGCTTTTGTTTTCTGGTTGTCATTCCGCCCTGAGCGTAGCCGAAGGGGAGGAACCTGCTTTCTCCCGTTCTTTGCTCGTACAAGGTCGGAATGACAATCCGCAAAACAAAACAACATATCTCCATACCACTTCGGGAACTACTCTATGGCTGCCCAACCTTCTTCGCCGTCGCGATCAGATGCTGGAGAAGCGGTGTCTGTTTATTCTGGGCTGTAGCAATGCCGATCTCCGAGCGAATCTTCTCCCGATTCAGAACCGTAACTGCGACAATCTTTCGGTTTCGCCGGGTGATTCCTTCGGGCAGAATCGCAACTCCCATTCCAGCGGCCACCAACATAAGGGCCGTTTCCATCTCTGCGGTCTCCTGAACGATGTTTGGTGAAAAACCCGCGTCACGGCAGAGTCCGGTCCAGTAGTCAAAAAAGGAAGGCGCCCACCGTCGTCCATACGCAATAAACGGCATATCAGAGAGTTGTTTAGCCGACAGGTTTTTTTGACGCGCAAGCGGATGGCTTTTGGAGACCACGATTGCAAACGGTTCGCGATAAACCAAATCGAGGGAAAGCCCCTCCTCCTTCAGCGGCATACGAACAAAGCCCGCATCGATGACTCCTGCCCGAAGAGCGTCTACCTGTTGAACAGTCGGAATATTACGGAGCTCCAGAGTTACCCCTGGATACTGCTTCTGGAAAGCCGTGGCGATGGCGGGAATCAATTCGAGCGTAGCTGAAGCCACAAAGCCAATCCGCAGATGACCAATCTCTCCGGAAGAGATTCGCGCAACCCGCAACTCGATATCAGCGATTTGCTGAAAGAGATATTCGGCATCGGCTAACAAGGATGCACCTGCTGCAGTGAGCCGAACCGTCCGCCTGTTCCGCTCCAATAGCCGGGCACCGAGGTGGTTTTCGAGAGCCTGAATCTGAGTGCTCAACGCCGGTTGCGACAGGTGGAGCTGTCGTGCGGCACGGCTGAAATTCAAAACGTTCGCGACTGCAACAAATGACCTCAGTTGTTTGATATCCATCGAACCCTCACGCCTTCATGATAGTCACGAGACGTTGCAGTATCCGTCGATTCTTGCGACAGTTGTTGAGACACAACTAGAGATCCTCCTCCCTGCGAACATCCGCCTGCCGAGAAAAAGGACAATCACCAGAGTCGTGGATGAAAACCAAGCGAAGAGGAACGAAGGTGTATGAGTAGAAATTGGACCAGACGGCATTTTCTTGGCGGGGCAGCGGGCGCGGCAGCAGCTTTCGCTCTGCCCCTATCGGGAGTAAGCTCCCCGGCCCTTGCCGAGGCTTCTTCTCCCTTGCGCGGAAGATTTGTAACGCACGTCTCTCTCGTACGAGTGAATCAAATTGAGGTGACACCCAATCAATCCATTGGTGAAGATGAGTCCGGAGACAATAGCCCAGACCACATCCGCTCACGGCGCGAAGCCTTTGCAAGAGGGTGTCCGGACGGCAAGATGACCTGGGCGATTAGCTGGCTGGCTCTCAACGACAGCCGTAAGGAGTACCAGGAAGCGCGGCGTTTGCTGGCTTCGTACCATGATCGCTACGGAGACGAGATCACCTTTATTCCAGGTGGCTACTTCGCGCCCATGTACGACACGCGCGAACACATCCAGCAGACGATTCACAAAGCGCTGGGAATGATCTCCAACATGGTTGGCGGCGGCTATCGCCCGGAGTGCATCATCGCCGGTTTCATGGATTCAGAGAATCAGCGCCTCCTCGCCACAGAAGAAGGCATCCATGTCTGCCAGGGACAGATCTGGAGCCAGCACGGAATCGATCACGGCGATGGCGACGGAGGCATCTGCTATCCCTACTACCCCAGCCGCGAACACTACCTGAAGCCCGCCCAGGGCCCAGCGGATTTTATCGACTGCGTGTGCCTCGATGGCTGGACCTGCGACTTTCTCTCCGCGCGGCGGGACGGATTTCAAGGCGGCTTCAATAGCCGTCTAGGTGTGGGGCCGATTGAAGCGGTGGGTAATCTCGGCAAGGATGTCGGACGTAGAGAGATGATGGATACCACCGCGATGCACTTCGACCGCGGCCACGCTCTCAACAACTTTGGATGGGTCACGGCGATCTGGGAGGTCTCCATCGGCCACGACGAAGACCTTACCTACTGGCTACAGAACGTACGCGACAGATGGCCCGACACCCAGGTCATCACCGAAGGCGCATTCGGTATGGAGTGGCGCAAGCACACCCCCAACAATGCATCGCTCAACTACCGTTTCGACGCCAAAGGAACCGGTGCACCCGGCTCCGAGAAGAACCTGGAGATCGAATGGTTCATGAACCGCAACTTCCGCCTGGCGCTCCTGCATGACTGGACAAAGAACAGCCCACCGCTCGCTATCGACTTCACACGATATGACCTGAAGGCTGAAGAGCCGCACGGTCTGCAGCGCGAGTGGAGCCTGATGAATGTGCTCAATCAGAAAGGCACGCGGCCGCAGGACAAACCCATCCCCCTGCAACAACTCAGCGCAGACGACCAGCGCCGAATCTACAAGCGCTATCCCCAGCTGAAGGCGCTTTCCCCAGCTTAGAGCAGTTACCTAGAGCATTTCTTCTTACAGAGAGAGCCACCGATCCGGGTGCCCCATCTTCGGCGCGTTTTTTGCGCCTAGGTGGGCATCGGGCGAACGCCCGACTGCTCCTGCCCATGTATGCCACATCTCCAATGTTCCAACCGACACAACACTTTCTCCCGCTGCTCTAAACCTGCACGGGAAATGCTCTAAATCGAGTAGAAGAGCGGTTGCGGTTGTCGCAGCTTTTACTTTTCACCCGATCACGGCACTTGCACACTTATCGGCCTCCGTCGCACATTGAACCCCGCCGGCGCAGCCTGAAACCCAGCCTCCAGCAAAAACCTTGCCAACGGATGCTCCGCCACCGGCACACCATTGATTGCCGTAATCAGCATCCCCTTAAGCCTGTGCCCCTCATCCTCACCCTCTTCGCGTTGCGCATTCGCCACAAAAAACTCCGCGAGAGCACGAGCCGTCTGCGAACACGCAGGTTCATCCTCCGGCAGCATCACCTGCACATTCGTATTACCGCGGCGCAGATACGCAGTCAGCGCACCATCGACCAGCACCACACGCGCCCCCACACTCCGCGTCAGCGAGGAACCTTCTTCCGGAGCAGCAGGCCAGCGCAATAACGCACCATACGGATTCGCAGGATCGGTTGCGGCGAGCATCACCACCTCGCTCGCCTGCTCCTGCACGTTGGTTCGAAGACTCCGCAGCAGATCCACCGCAGCGGGCATCGCGAACTGCGTCGCGCCGAGGTCGGCTGCAAAGTATCCACGACGCACACGTCCACTCTCCTCCAGCGCCTTCAGCACGTCGTACACCGCGGAAAATCCCCCTGGAAGATTCTCCGCATGGGCCGTCTCACGAAACACCACGCCATAGCGTGCGAGCAACTGCTGCGCCATCGCATGGCTCCATGCGGTCGCACGCGCAGGCGCGTCGCCGTCAAACGCCACTTCGTTCAGACTCCAACGTCCCTGCGCCGTAGGAGGCGTAGTACGCCGGCTGCGAAACCCCGTCTGCTGATGCACCCGCCGCGACGGCTTTGCACCACGCCCGCTGCCTGCAGGCTTCTCGCAATAAGCACGCAGCGCATGAACCGCGTCATTGGTCAGCAGCCCTTTCCACACCAGCGCCCACAGCGCCTCAATCGTCTCACCCGGATAGCCACCGCCTATAGCCTCATGCAGCGGCTGAAAAAACGACGCCCCATTCGCTTGCAGATACGCCACAATCTTCTGTTCCGTCTCGCTGTTTCCTCTTTCCTGTTTGCTGTTTCCTGCCTTCGGAGGCCACAACAGCGGCAGCTTCTCCGCAAGATACAGCCCCACGCGCCCATCGCGTTCCCCCAGCGGCTCGAAGCCGGCCCACACCACCTCTCCCGCCGCAATCAGCGTGTCGAGATCGGCAGGTTTGTATCCTGCAATGCGCGCAGGCAGAATTTCAGTCTCCAACAGGCTTGCGGGCAGCGGCGCACCTTGCAGAGTTTCGATCGTATCCAGCAGTGCATCAAGCCCGCGTCGCGGTTGCACCACTCCCTGCCAACGGGTAAACAAACGCGCCAGCGTGCGCTGCTCCACCGGTTCAATCTCTTTCCGCAGGCGCGCCAGCGACTTGCGCCGTACAGCACGCAGCACCTCTACATCGATCCACTCACGATGCACACCACCGGGCCGGAATCCACCTTCAGCCACACGGCCCAAATTGACTAGCCGCTGCAGGACTACTTCAATACTCTCGTTGGACAACTTGTATCGCTGCGCCACATCAGCCGTAGTGAATGGCCCATGCGTTCGCGCATAACGTCGTACGATATCCAGCAGCGCATCCGGCACAGGCGAAAGAAACGCCTGCGGCAATCCCGCAGGCAGAGTCACACCCAGCGCATCGCGAAAGCGTGCAGCATCTTCTACAGCAATCACGCGCTTCTCACCCGCAATCTTCAGCTCCAGCACACGCTGCGACTGAATCAAACGGTCGACGCTGTCTGCAACCTCCTCGCTCACACAACGCGCAGCGATCTCCGCACGCGTTCTGTCACCTAACCGCAACAGCAGATCGTGCACACCATCCATCGACCTCGCTTTGTAAGGATCGACGACGCACTGCAACTGCTCTTCGGTCTCTTCGATCGCGCTCACGTCGAGCAACTCACGCAGGTCGGCATCTCCCATCAACTCGCGCAATTGGTCCTGGTCGATACTCAACGCCTGCGCCCTGCGCTCGGCCAGCGGCGCATCGCCATCGTAGATATACGTGATGATGTAGTTGAACAGCAGCGCCTTCGCAAACGGCGACGGCGTCTGCGAGTCAACCACATGCACACGCAGGGCTCGACTCTCGACAGCCCGCAGCGTCTCCATCAGCGCAGGCATGTCGAAGACATCACGCAGGCACTCGCGATAGGCCTCCAGCAATATCGGAAAACCTGGATAACGCGACGCCACAGCCAGCAGGTCATACGCACGCTTTCGCTGCTGCCAGAGCGGCGTCCTTCCATCCGCACGGCGACGCGGCAACAACAGGGCACGCGATGCCGCCTCACGAAACTTCGCCGCGAACAGCGCCGTTGATCCAAGCTGCTGCATCACCAACTGGGCCGCCTCCTCCGGCCCCAGCAAGAGAGCCTCGATATCCGGCGGCTCATCCGTCTCGGGAAAGCGCAGTACAAATCCGTCCTCACTCCACATCGCTTCTACATCGCGTCCCGAGGCCTTGAGCTTCGCCGTCGCTGCCATCGCCCAGGGCGCATGGACTCTGCTACCCAGTGGCGTCAGACAACACACACGCCACACCCCAGCTTCATCCCGCACCCGTTCGATCACCAGCATGCGATCGTCAGGAACCTCCTTCGTCGCGAGCTCCTGATCGGTAAGATAGCGCAGCACATTCTCCGCGGCCTGCGGGTCGAGATCGTGCTCGCGTGTCAGCTTCGTAACCGCCGCACCGCGCGGAAGCTCACGCAACTCGCGCATCAGCGCGCCAATGCGGCGGCCAAACTCAATCGGCCTTCCTGCCTTATCGCCATGCCAGAACGGCATCTTGCCCGGCTCGCCCGGCGCAGGACTCACCAGCACGCGGTCATGCGTGATCTCGTCGATACGCCACGTCGACGCGCCAAGCAGAAACGTCTCTCCCGTCCGCGCCTCATAGACCATCTCTTCATCCAGTTCACCCACACGTACGGGCTTCGTATGATTGCCGCTCAGAAACACGCCATACAATCCACGATCCGGAATCGTGCCGCCGTTCAGGATCGCGATGCGTTTCACACCCTGCCGTGGTGTCAGCCAGTTACGCGTGCGATCCCACGTGATGCGTGGACGCAGCTCTGCAAACTCATCCGAAGGATAAAAGCCCGCCAGCATATCGAGCACGCCCTCAAAGGCGGCCGTGCTCAACCCCGCGAACGGCGCTGCGCTGCGAACAAGCTCCAGCAGAGCGCCATAAGAGATGCCCGGAGCCTCCTCCTCTTCACTCCTCTCGCGCCTTCGCCGCAACTCCGCTTCCTCGACCGGCAGCGGAGGATGGGCAACGATCGCAACCATCTGTTGCGCCAGCACATCGAGCGGATTGCGCAGGAAACGCGTCGACTCCACATGCCCTTCGTGCATCGCCTGCGTCACCGCAGCGCAGGCCACAAGGTCCGCGCGATACTTCGGAAAGATAATCCCCACTGACGGCGCACCCACCTGATGTCCTGCGCGTCCGATACGCTGCATGCCGCTCGACACACTTGGCGGCGATTCAATCTGCACCACCAGATCGACCGCACCCATGTCGATACCGAGCTCCAGCGACGAGGTGCAAACCAGCGCCTTAATCTTCCCGGCCTTCAACAACTCTTCAATCTCGCTGCGCTGCGCCGCCGCAAGCGATCCATGATGCGCACGCGCGATCGGCTCGCCCGCAAGCTCATTCAGCGCACCCGCCATTCGCTCAGCGATACGCCGCGCATTCACAAAGATCAGCGTCGAAGTTCGCTCGCGCACAATCTCCAACAACCGTGGCTGAATCGACTGCCAGATACTCGTACGCTTCGGTCCCTGCTCCGTCGTTCCATCAGAAGACTCACCCAGCCGCGCCATATCCTCAACCGGCACTTCGACAGTCAGCTCAAGCCTCTTCCTCGCCCCGGCATTCACAATCGTGACAGGACGATACCGCACGCCCAAAGGCTCACGTTCTTCCCTACCCAACCCCTCCACCTGATCCGCTGACTCTCTAACTCGCTGACTTGCTGACTCGCTGACCTGCTGACTCGCTCTTCCTTCCGCTCCTCCCAGAAAACGCGCAACCTCTTCCAGCGGCCTCTGTGTCGCGCTCAGGCCAATGCGCTGAAGGGTCCGTCCGCACAAGGCCTCCAGGCGCTCCAGCGACAGCATCATATGCGCCCCGCGCTTTGTCGGCACAAGCGCATGAATCTCGTCGATGATGATCGTCTCGACCGAACGCAGCGCCTCGCCCGCATCCGACGTCAACAGCAGATACAACGACTCCGGCGTCGTGATGAGAATCTCGCCCGGATGCCGCTTGAACCGCGCGCGCTCCTTCGGCGAAGTGTCGCCCGTACGCACGCTGATCTCCGGCAGATGCACCGCCACGCCCTGCTGCTGTGCCACGCTCGCGATGCCCGCCATCGGCACACGCAGATTGCGCTCGACATCCACCGCCAAGGCTTTCAACGGAGAGACATACAGCACCCTGCACCCAGGCTGCGTTGCGGGCTCGCGCAACATCAGCTTGTCGAGACACCAGAGGAACGCGGTCAGCGTCTTGCCCGTGCCTGTCGGAGCAAGAATCAGCGTCGACTCTCCACGCGCAATCGCAGGCCAGCCCTCGCGCTGCGGCGGAGTCACATCTTTGAACGCCTCACGAAACCACTCCGCCGTCACAGGATGGAACAGCTCAAGCCCTGTCGTATCCGCAGAGCCACCCACCGCTCGCACGGAACGCTTTGTTTTGCTCGACTTCACAGCCTCGCCGCGCTTGCGTTCAACCACGTGCGTCTTCTCCGTCAGCTTTCCGCAACCATCATCGCGGCTGCTGGGGATGAGATGCAATTCTGCCGGTCATTGCTGGAAAAAACAGCTTAGGAATCACTGACATGGCAGGAATCGCAACAATTAGAAGCCATCATTCGATCCTGCCCGTCTAAGCATAAATAACGTGTGGGACGCCCTACAGTCCCCATTGCCCCTCAAAGCACCTGGAGATTCGATGCCTGCGTACGAAAACGATTTGTCCCAGCTTGTCTATGAATTGAACAGCACCGTGCCCGGCGCAAAGACCGGCAAAACGGCCTCGCTCGATTCCCTCCTCGCACAAGCCGCCGAGCAAGGCGCCTCCGACATTCTCCTTGTAGCTGGATCTGCCATCACACTGCGCATTAACGGATCCCTGGCAGCCGGCGCCGGCAAAATTCAAACACCGGAAGACATTCGCGGCATGTTGGTCCCACTCCTGACGAATGAGCAGGCAAAGGAGCTCGAGAGCAAGCGAGCCCTCGACTTCTGCTTCGTTCGTGGATCGACCGGGAGGTTCCGAGCCAACTTTCACTATCAGCGCGGCACGCTCGCAGCCAGCATCCGGCTGTTGCCCTCTCAGGTTCCCACCGTCGAGTCCCTGCATCTGCCTCCTGTGCTAGCGCGATTAACGGAACGTCGACAAGGCCTGATCCTCCTCACCGGACCAACCGGATCCGGCAAGACCTCGACCATGGCGGCGCTCATCGACTTGATCAACGCCCGCAGGCGAGACCACATCATTACCATCGAAGACCCTGTCGAGTACCAGCACGCAAACCGCAACTCCATCGTGGAGCAGATCGAAGTCGGCCACGACACGCCGGACTTCGCCCAGGCCGTTCGCTCTGTCCTGCGCCAGAATCCCGATGTGATCCTCATCGGCGAGATGCGCGACAGCGAGACCATGGCCGCCGCGCTCACAGCAGCCGAGACCGGACACCTGGTCCTGTCCTCTTTGCACACCAACGACGCGGCTCAAACAATGTCACGCATCCTGGACAGCTTTCCCGCCAGCAATCAGTCTCAGATTCGCCAGCAGCTATCGCTCGCGCTGCTGGCAGTCATCGCGCAACAGCTTATCCCCGGGATCGGCTCCGTGGGGCGCTATCCTGCGGTGGAAGTCATGATCGGCACACCTGCTATCCGCAATCTCATCCGGACAGGGCAGGATCACCAGATTCGTTCTCACATATCGACAGGACGCAGCGACGGCATGACCACCATGGACCAATCGCTGGCCGAGTTGGTTCGCACAGGACGCATCTCCCGAGAGACAGCCCTGGCTCACTGCTACCACCCCGAAGAGCTGCGCTCCCATCTGAATCATCCGGTGTAGCCGTCCGGTCATCGTGCGCTTGCCATCGCGCAGGCAAGCGACTACCCTAAACGACTCACCATGCCGCAGACAGCCTTCCAATCCGCCACCCTCACCAGCGCAGAGCAGGAGCAGCTTCGCGCGCTCGCAACAGCCGCAGCCGAGCACTCCTACTCGCCCTACAGTCACTTCCGCGTAGGTGCAGCACTGCTGCTTACCGACGGCAGCATCGTCACCGGCTGCAACGTCGAAAACTGTTCCTATCGCCTGACCAGCTGCGCTGAACAGGGTGCCATCGCCCGCGCCGTCGCCGAACACGGCCCTGAGATCCGCCTGCGTGCCGTCGCCGTCGCCAATCTCAACCACGCAGCCTCCATGCCCTGCGGCGCCTGCCGCCAGACCCTTACCGAGTTCGGCGACGACTCGACGCTCATCCTCTACCCCGGCGAAGACAACGAGCAGAAAGCGACAACACTTGGCGAGCTATTGCCCCACGCCTTTCGCCACGAATATCTCGAACCCCAATAACCTCGAAGCTCATTACCTCGTGGCTCATAGCTGAATAGAAACCTCTTCAGCACCAGCACCCATCCAATATCTCCACGACTGAATATCCCGCTACAAGAGAGCTTCACCCATGTCTGAACACGCACTCTACCCCCTCGACATCCTCATCAAAAAGCGCGACGGCGCTGAGCTTACAAAAGCCGAGATCGAACACTTCGTCCGCGCAATCGTTCTCAACGGCGAGCAGAAGCTGGCCGAAGTCCGCGGCGAAAAACCCGCCACACTCTCCGCCACCGACAAGGTCACCGACGCCCAGATCGCCGCGTTCCTCATGGCCGTCTTCCAGCGCGGACTCTCGCCCGCGGAACTCGCCAACCTCACCACAGCCATGCGCTTCTCCGGCGAGACCTTCGACGCCGCTCCGCTCCACACCTTCACCGTCGATAAGCACTCCACCGGAGGCGTCGGAGACAAAAGCTCCCTGCTCATCGCGCCGACCATCGCAGCAGCAGGGCTAGAGTTGTCGCCAAGCATCTCCGTCCCGATGATCTCCGGCCGCTCGCTCGGCCACACCGGAGGCACCCTCGACAAACTCGAAACCATCCCCAACTTCGACACCCAGCTCCCGCTCACACGTTTCGCCGAGGTCCTGCGCGAGTGCCACGCCTCGCTCGTCGGCCAGACACCGCGCCTCGTTCCCGCCGACCGCATCCTCTACGCCATGCGCGACCACACCGGCACCGTCGAGTCGCCCTTCCTCATCACCGCCAGCATCATGAGCAAAAAACTCGCCGAGAGCCTGAACGCCCTGGTCCTCGATGTCAAGGTCGGCTCCGGCGCCTTCATGCCGACCTACGAGAAGTCGAAGTTCCTCGCCGAGCTGATGGTTTCCACCGGCGAACTCGCTGGCACCCGCACCGCCGCGCTGCTCACCACCATGGACGAGCCTCTAGGCCGCTTCTCCGGCAACTGGGTCGAGGTCTGGGAGTGCGTCGACATCCTGCAGGGCAAACGCCATCCGATGTCCTCCGACCTCATCGAACTCTCCAACATCCTCTCCGGCTGGATGCTCTACCTCGCCGGCAAGTCGGCCACACCCGAGGCCGGAGCCAAACTCGCCGACGACATCCTGCGCTCCGGCGCGGCCTACAAGTCGTGGCTGCAGATCGTCGCCGCCCACAAGGGCGACACGAGCATCTTTAACGACCCGGCGGCCTTTCATCAGCCAAAGGCGACACGCGTCCTCAAAGCCTCACGCGCAGGCTATCTCGCTGGCATGGACTGCAAGGAAGTCGGCTGGGCCGTGCAACGCCTCGGCGCAGGTCGCGCCAAACCCGGCGACCCCGTCAGCGCCCACGCCGGCATCGAATCACACGCAAAACTGGGCGACAAACTAGAAGAGGGTCAGCCGATTTTTACGCTCTTCAGCGAAGAATCCGCCCTGCTCGACGAGCCCTATCGCATGTTGGAAGCAACCGTAGAAATCGCCGACGAGCCGCCTCAAAAGCAGCCGCTCATCCGCGAGATCATCACAAAAGCAGTTTTATAGTTGTAGCCTTTTGCCGCGCATCCCTCTAAATGCTGTCATCTCGACCGAAGCATGATGGCTTTATCGTCATGCGCAGTGGAGAGACCCCTGTATTTTGTCCACGCTGGCACGGTTGCCAAGCGCAGGCAAAACACAGGGGTCTCTGGATGCAAACGCATCTCTTTAGTCGAGATGACAAAATGAGGGTACCGCTAGAACCACAACGCTGACGTCAGCTACGCCTTGGCTTTTTTCTGCATGTAGTGCTGCACGCTCGACTGCCAATCCAGCGACGTTCCGGCATACGGCGAGTTCTGCCGGCGTGCGCTGCGGTTAGCGCCAGCAGGAACGAAGGGTTCCGCACTCTTCGGTGCCGTTTCCGCAACCACCTCAGCCTCGACGACAGGCGCGTCTTTCGGACGGAAGGAGCGGGGCAGATCGTTCTGATTGAACTCGATCCCGTCACCGGCAAGACGCTTGGCAGTCAGAACCAGGGCATCGCGCTTCAGGGTGAGCTTGCGCGTTGCGGCAGCACGGTCGGCTTCGTTGTCGAAGCTCTCAAAGTTCAAAAGGTGCGCCAGCTTGCGGTCGAAGAGGTCAATCTCTTCATGAACGGTTTTAAGGTAGTACTTGTTTTCGACGATATTTGCCATGCGCCCTCCGCAGACTTCTGGTTGGAGTAAAAGAGGCAGCCCTACAGGATCGTCAGGGAGAATCGGTATTGTTTGTATATCTCTTGCCGCCACAACATAAGATGCCGCGTTTGAACAACGTGACATAGCTATGCCGCGCTCTACGACCAAAAGCAAAAGGCGGTTCCTAAAGAACCGCCCTTAGCCTTATTCCGTCGAAACTCTTACACAACCTGAACGTTCTCTGCCTGCCAGCCCTTGGGGCCCTTCACGACATTGAACTGAACGCTCTGGCCTTCCTGAAGCGAACGGAAGCCGTTGCTCTGGATGGCGGTGTGATGTACGAAAACGTCGTCGCCATTGGCGCGGCTCAGAAAGCCGAAACCCTTAGCGTCGTTGAACCATTTAACTGTTCCCTGTTCCATTTGGTTTGTTCCTTGTAAAACGATGTACCGCTGAACGCAATTTGGAGTTGTTTGCTGTAAAGCAGTACGGCCAGAACAAGCAAGTAGACCAGATCGGATTCTACGATCCATTTCAGTGTATCATCCCCACCCCAATGGGGAAGCCTGACCGCTTTTTCCCTAATCGGTCATTCTCTGGGATTGCCCATCATTCGGGCTGGCTGAGACCGTCAATTCAGCCAGCCAGTAGATCCCACCCGCAATTGCGATGGCCTTTTGGGCCTCCAAAACGCCGGCGGATAGCGGCAACGCGGTGCCAGCCCGGGCTCGTGCCAGCGCCTCGATCCTCATCTTTTCCACAACATGCGCAGCATAGGTAGTGCCATCGCTGCGGATCGCGTAGCGCTTAAAGACCTCTGGGTTGTTCATCGAAAGGGGCACAACAGGATCGAATCCCAGTCCCTGAAAGAACTCATCCCCGTTGGAACCCGGAACTCCAAAAATCCATGGTTCTCCCCAGGAGGCTGGCATGGTCATAGATCCTTGCGAATTCTGCTTTATGATCTCGATTCCCAGGCTATTCGCATAATCGAGGACGATCGAACTGCCTGGAGCCGAATGCGACGCGACCATTTGCAGCATCTTCCGGACACTCTTCTCAGGCAGGTACATGCTCACACCCTCCCAGATATAAAAGGACCTCTCTCCTTCACGGAAGCCTCCCGCCTTCAGGGCGTCACGAATGCCATCTTTCGCGAAATCGAGGCTCACGTAGGTCAAATTTGGTAGAACCTCGCCCAAGACAGCCTGAATGCGGCGCTTCTTGTAATCCTGGGTGGGTTCGGCATCCACTTCCATGACGCGGCAGTGTTGGAGTAGATCCCGAAAGCGATAGGCGCGGCTATCGAATCCAGCCCCTAGAATCACGATCTGGGCAGCCCCGCTTTCGACTGCCCGCTTCAAGGCCTCATCGATGAAACGAGTTCGGAAAATCATCAAACTCACCAAGATGGCTATTGCCGGATTTTGGCTCGCTTCTGCGTAGTCCTGGGCCAATCCCGTACTGAGCGGGTGGTCGTTGATGAGCGCTAACTCATCTGGCCCTATCAACGTGTCCGCAAGAAAGTCTGGGTTCCTTACGCCCGCGTCGGGGTCGCGGGATCCGAAAGCACGAGCCGCAGCCACGAGGATAGAAGTCCGAGAAGGTAGACGATTGGGTGAACCAGGCGGCGGCGATTTATCTGCCATGCCGAAATGGTAATCCAGTAATACGCTGTCTCCGCCAATCCCAATCTGTCGGAGCGGAATCCACAATAAAATAAATATTCACAGGCATCATCTGTCCGCCACGGGGTAGTAATCTGAGCTTGCTCGGCACTCCGCGACTCCCCACAAAATGAAACTCACCGCCGCTCCCACCCGGCTCTTCGGCCTCGACACCCTCCGTGCGTTCGCCGTCACCATCGTCATGCTCTACCACCTTACGATCTTCGGCGAGCTGCCCTCGCGCCTCCGCATCGTCACTTCCTTCGGCTGGATGGGCGTTGACCTCTTCTTCGTCCTCAGCGGATTTCTCATTGGCCAGCAGGCGCTCAAACCCTACTTAACCCGGCAGCGGTTCTCCATCCCGGAGTTCTACCGTCGGCGCGCCTACCGCATCCTGCCCGCCTATCTCGTGGTGCTTGCACTTTACTTTCTCGTGCCCGGATGGCGAGAGGCTCCACGCCTCGCGCCGCTCTGGAAGTTCCTGACGTTCACCATGAACATCGGCTTTAGCTTTAACCGGCGAGCCTTCTCGCACGCCTGGTCGCTCTGCGTGGAAGAATATTTCTACCTCGTGTTACCGCTGCTCGTCGCGCTGTTGATGCGTCGTCCCTCGGCCCGCAAGACCGTAGCGGTACTCGCCTCCGTCGTCCTCTTCGGCATCGGTCTCCGCGCCTTTCTCATCACGCACTATCCCGACAAGGTCTGGACCGGCATCTACTACCCCACCTATACGCGTCTCGACGGCCTCCTCACCGGAGTCGCGCTCGCCATCGTTCGCACCTTCCGCCCAGCCTGGTGGCAAACCCTTATGCAGCGGGGACACACACTATTTCTCACCGGTATTGTCTGCGTCGGCAGTGTCATCTGGATGTTTCGCAACGATGACCTTGGCAACGACACCGGCTCCGCCATGTGGGGCGTGATCTTCGGCTTCCCGCTGCTCGCGCTTGGCCTCGGACTCATCACCGCTTCCAGCGTCAGCAGGAACGGCATCCTCGCTCGCGTAAGAGTTCCCGGCGCAGAAACTATAGCCACGCTCGCCTTCAGCCTCTACCTCACCCACAAGGCCGTCGGGAATCTCGTGATGCAGCACTTCCCTCGGATCACAGCACCGCAAGGTCCAGTGTCATGGCTGCTCTATGCCGTCACATGTCTCTTAGCGGCATTGCTGCTGCACGTCGCCGTCGAGCGTCCGTTCCTTCGCCTGCGCGACCGAGCCACGCGACGCAAACCCAACTCTGCGCTCGAAAACGAAATGCGTGAGGAGCCAGCGCTGTAATCCTGCAGCCGGGTAGTGCCTCAGTTTGGAGTAGTAGCATGACGGCATGCACTTGATTTGTCGGCACTGTTCAACCCGACTTTCAAATGAACTCAAGCTCGTTAGCCTTTCTCAGCGCAATGAAAACGTGGGCGAAGATTTACTTCTGCGCGGAACACTGATGCAGGATGATGGTGCGTGGTTTCACAAACGGAGCGGCGAATATATCGCCAACACCGAAGATGTAATCCAAACTCACCTAACCGATGACTACAAGCGTTTAAGCGGCTGCTGCGGTCTGGACGGCTGCGATGGCCCGAACTTGCAGTGCAATGGATGTGGGGCTTATGTGGCGACTAAGATGACGGACTGCTGGCGCTCTCATTGTGTCTTCTTCGATAAGGTAGCAACCGAAGCAATTTCAACCTGAGGCACTGCCTGCCGCCAAAATAAATAGCCCCCGTGCAGCCCGACCCGTTACACTTCCACAATCCAACAGATTCTGTTTGATCATCGGAGCACGCTTTGGGTCGTTTCACCGGACTTCTCGGACTTATCGTTTTTCTCGGACTCGCCTATGCCTTCTCCACCAACCGCCGCGCCATCCGCTGGCGGACGGTAGGCTGGGGCCTTGGGCTCCAGATCATCTTCGCCTTCCTGGTCATCAAGTGGACCTACGGACAACACATCCTCAGCTCCGTCTCCGGCGTCATCACCGGCCTCCTCGGCCACTCGGCCGACGGCTCTTCGCTTGTCTTCGGCTTTCTCGGCGCCCCCAAGAACGCGCTCAGCGTCTTCGCCTTCGCCGTGCTCCCCACCATCATCTTCGTCAGCGCCTTCTTCGCCATCCTCTACCACATCGGCCTCATGCAGCAGATCATTAAGGTCGTCGCCTGGGTCATGCAGTTCACCATGGGCACCTCCGGCGCCGAGTCCACCAACGTCGCCGCCAGCATCTTCATGGGCCAGACCGAAGCTCCACTGACCATTCGCCCCTTCCTCAGCGGCGCCACGCGCTCCGAGCTCATGACCATCATGACCTCCGGCATGGCCCACGTCTCCGGCGGAATCATGGCCGCCTATATCCTTTTTGGAATCAATGCAAAGGATCTACTCTCCGCCGTCATCATGACCGCCCCGGGCACCATCCTCGTCGCCAAGATGCTCGTGCCGGAGACCGAAGTTCCCGCAACCCGGGGCACCGTCAGCATGCCGCCCAGCGAGGAGCACAAGGACGAAAACTTCATCGGCGCCATCGCCCGTGGCACCATCGACGGTGGCCAGCTGGCCTTCAACGTCGCCATCATGCTGATCAGCTTCGTCGCCCTCGTCGGCCTCTTCAACGCCATCATGCTGGGCATATCGAACGCTGCATGGACGGTGCATCTGCCGGGTACGAACCACGGCATCCCCTTCCCGCACTCGCTCAACAATGTTCTCGGAGTCGTAGGAGCACCCGTAGCCTGGCTCATCGGCATCCCCTGGCACGAGGCCCCCGTCATCGGCAACCTCCTCGGCACCCGCACCATCATCAACGAGTTTCTCGCCTTCAACGAACTGGGCAAGATCAAGGCCACGCTCTCCCCCCGCACCTTTTCCATCGCCACCTTCGCGCTCTGCGGCTTCGCCAACGTCGGCTCCATCGGCATGCAGATCGGCGGCATCGGAGCCCTGGTTCCCAACCGCCGCAACGACCTCGCCAAACTCGGCCTGCGCGCCATGCTCGCCGGAACCATGGCAAATCTCATGTCCGCCAGCATCGTCTCCATGCTCATCAAGTGAATGTCAATCTTTGACATTTTTTGTTATCCTGATCGCTAGGAGGACCCTACCTATGAACGTCTCTCTAACCCCCGAGTTGGAACAATTTGTTGGCGACACCGTCGCCACCGGTCGCTTCAGCTCAGCCTCTGAGGTAGTCCGGGCAAGTCTGCGTATCTTTCAGGAAGAAGAACGCTGGAAGGAATACGCGCGCGCCAAAATCGCCAAAGGTCTTGAAGATGTAGCTGCGGGCAGAGTTGTGGACGGAGAAACCGCGATGAAACGAATCCGTAAGGCTGCTGCCGGAAAGTCAAGGTAGATGGCTCTTCCCTTCGACCTGACCGAAGACGCTGTTTACGATTTGGAAGAAGCGGTCGGTTATCTGGCCGCCGAGAATCCTCCCGCAGCGCTGAGACTAGCCGACGAACTCGAACAGACCTTCCTCTTTCTTGCTCAATGGCCATCAGCGGGGCATCGACGAGAAGACCTGATAGAGGAACCTGAACTCAGGTTCTGGTCGAACACAGATTATCTGATCGGATACTTTGGAAACCGATCTCCCATCCTCATCGTGTGCGTCCTTCACGGTTCTCGCGACGCAACCTCTATACTTGCTCCTCGTTTAGAACGCTTATGACCTTGATAGACCAATACACCCGTTGCTCCACCGCTGCCGACCACATCCGCTCGCTGCACGCGGCCAAGCCAACCCTCGGCATCATCCTCGGCTCGGGCCTCGGCAACTTCGCCTCCCAGGTAGAAGGCGCAACGACCATCCCCTACGCCGACATCCCTGGCTGGCCGCTCTCCACTGTAGCGGGCCACTCCGGCAAGCTCGTTCTCGGAACGATCGGCGGCGTCAACGTCGCCGTGATGCAGGGCCGCGTCCACGCCTATGAGGGCTACTCGATGGCCGAAGTCACCTTCCCCACCCGCGTGCTTGGACTGCTCGGCTGCACCGGCCTCATCGTCACCAACGCGGCAGGCGGCATCAACAAGAGCTATGGCCAGGGCGGCCTCGTCTGCATCTCCGACCACATCAACCTCACCGGCACCAACGCCGCACTCGGCCCCAACGATGCCCGTTTCGCCCGCGTCCCCTCCGCCGGCCAGCGCTTCTTCGACATGAGCACGGCCTACTCGCCGGCGCTCCGCCAGCTCGCACACACCGAAGCCGCCAAACAGAACACCCCTCTGCCCGAGGGCGTCTACCTCGCAGTGCTTGGCCCCAGCTACGAGACCCCCGCCGAGATTCGCGCCTTCCGCACCCTCGGCGCAGACCTTGTCGGTATGAGCACCGTGCATGAGGTCATCGTCGCCCGCCACATGGGCCTCGAAGTCCTCGGCCTCTCGCTGGTCACCAACATGGCGGCAGGTGTCCTGGACGAAGCCATCAACCACGAAGAGGTCATGGAGATCGGTAAACGCGTCGAAAAGCAGTTCACGGCACTCGTAAAGGCACTGATCCCACAGGTCGCCGCACAGATCGCATGACCATACAGGAACCCCACCGACAGCTCAGCCTCCCCCAGAAACCGATCATCCTCGGCATCGCCGGCTGCTCCGGCTCCGGCAAGACCACCCTCGCACGCGAACTCGCCTCCCAGCTCGAAGCAACGATCTTCCCACTCGACCTCTACTACTGCGACCTCTCGCATCTCCCTCCCGAGTCGCGCAGCGAACAAAACTTCGACCACCCGGACTCCCTGGAGAGCAAGCTCTTCATCGAGCATCTCCGCCGACTGGCCGAAGGCCATACCATCCAGCGGCCCATCTACGACTTCTCGCATCACACGCGCGTTGTAGGAACTTTTGATTCCGTCGCGCCCTCGCGGTTTGTTATCGTCGAAGGCATTCTCGCGTTGCACTATCCGGATCTCATCCCTCTCTACGACTTCAGCGTCTACGTCAATGCGCCAAACGAGATCTGCCTCAACCGCCGCATCTACCGCGACATGCGCGAGCGCGGCCGTACAGAAGAATCGGTACGAGCTCAGTTCGAGGCCACCGCCCGCCCGATGGCCGAGCTTTACGTCCTGCCCTCACAAACCCACGCCAACCTCATCGTCGAAGGCACCGACAACCTCGACTGGTCCATCGAACAAGTCCTCCGCGAACTCCGCAACCGTGGGCTGTTGAAGTAGCAAAAAGGTAACAATCCGGTGTCCCTTCAAAGAGGTAACAATCCGGGTGCCCCATCTTCGACGCGCGTCTTTTGCGCGGCTAAGGTGGGCATCGGGCGAACGCCCGACCGCTCCTGCCCATCTTTCCGTTTCCACGTATATATTTCACAGTAATAGGGGAAATGCTCTAGGCATACAATCTGTTTGTTAGCCTCTACTGGGAAATGATGACGACCCTGAACCTGGCTGGTAAAACCCTCACCACACTTCCTGCGAGTGCTTTTCCGAACTCGGCAGATATTTACGTTTGTGATAACTGTGGAAGAGATATTACAAAGCACCTTCATTCCGGTCGGGCCCACGTTTGGAGAGATATGGGGCCAAATCGCTACGAATGCCTCTGTGGCCAGAGATGTCTCACCGGCGCTACGGAGTGGGATCACCTGGGAGAATGGGAAAGAAGGAGACGCTCCAGAGAAACGCTGTGGCTGGGCATCTTATCCTCCACTCCGTTCTTGCTCGTAGGCCTTCTAATTTATCTTGCGGTGAAACACTCCACGGGAACGCTGATCGGAATATCCGCCTTTGTTGTGTGCCCCTTTCTTGTAGTGAACCTGCCGTTCTGGTTTAAAGTTGCTGGATCTATTTGGAGAACCCGATTCAGCAGCGGCATCAAAGCCAAACAGACATAAACCCGAATCCCATCTGGTAATAAACCAAGCACCATACATTTACAAAATCAAAAACGGCAGAGCCCAAAGGCCCTGCCGTCTTCTAAACGCTGAGCCCTCTGTCTTACGCCGTAACCGGCTCCAGCACCTGCGAGAACCGCTTACCCGTACGAGCAGCAGCCGCATTCTTGTGGAACGCATAACCAGTGATCAGCGGAACCGCAATCGTCGCCTCGGAGAACACCATCTGCTCATAGGTCAGGTCGACCTTACCCCACGAGCTGGCTTCCTTCAGCGTCGAACCCGAGAGCGCACCGTCGCGCGCATCGGCCACTGTGATCTGGATCGCGTACTTGTGCATCGAAGCCTCGACGCCAAGAATGTCCGCTGCCACCACAATGTCCTGCGCAAAGTTCTTCGGTACGCCGCCGCCGAGCATCAACAGGCCCGTCGTCGGGTTGGCGATCTTCAACTGCGTCAACTCGTAGAAGTCCTTAGCCGAGTCGATCGAAACCACCGGCTTGCCGCGGCGCGCATGCTGATGCGCCACCAGCCCGAAGCCCGCCGAGCAATCCGAGAACGCCGGACAGAAGATCGGCACGTCCTTCTCATACGCCGCCAGCACGACGGAATCGTTATTGCCGTTCTCCGGGGTGCGGCCATTCTCCTTCAGGTAGCGGCCCATCTCGGCGATGAACTCACGCGAGGAATAAGGACGCGTCTCCAAAGAGTTGGTAATCTTCTCGGTGACTTCGTCGCAAAGACGAAGCTCTTCTTCGTCGATGAACGTGTCGTAGATGCGATCGATCATCAACTCGCGCAACTCGGCATCGCCCCCGCCGTACTTGTACTCATCGCCCGCAATGTAGTGCTTGTAGCCGAGCGCCTCGAAGAAGTCCTGGTCGACGATGTTCGCACCGGTCGAGACAATGGCATCGACCATATTGTGACGCACCAGATCGACGATGACCTTCTGCAGGCCCGCCGAGACCATCGAACCGGCGAGGCAAAGAATGACGCCGCACTCGGTATCGCGCAGCATCATCTCATAGATGTTCGCCGCACGCGCCAGATCGCGCGAACTGAAAGCCATGTGCGCCATGGCATCGACCAGCGCGACAACGTTGTGCTGCTTGATGTCGATGTGCTGGATCTGCTGATTGAGGAGTTCTTTTTTCGTAGACATATCGTCTATTAGAATATCGTGTTTCGGCCAGTGAGAATGCGGCAATTCTGTAAATTTCCGGCGAGGTCCGGATCCCGTTTTTCGCCGTCATCCTGAGGCGTAGCCCCCAAAAGCTTGTCATTTCGACCGACCAACGGGAGCGGAGAAACCCCTCGATGCAGAGCGTGATGCAAATGTTTGTGGCGCGCTCTGCATCAAGAAACCCCTGTATTTCACGGCTGCTTGTACTACCGAAGAAGCCAAGGGACACGGGTCTTTCACTACTTCAGAAACCCCTCCACCGCCGTATCCAGCTTCTCCGGCTGGTCATACATAATGAAGTGCCGCGAGTCGTCGATCCGCACCAGCTTCGTATTCGGCTTCGGGGCATACGCCGTCGTATAGATCGTATCCACCTTCGCCGGGTCGGGTCCCTGCGCCGTGGCATCGTACGGATAGAGCATGAGCGTCGGCGTCTTGATCGTCGCCATATCGCCGCGCAGGTCGGTCTGCAGATCCTCATACATTGCGTTGGCAAACACCGTACGGTCGCTCGCGATCGAACTTGCCACAACCAGTTTCTGTCCGTCCGCATTCTTTACCATCGCCGCCGCCATGGTCGGCTGCATCGCCGCAAACTGATCGGCCGGCGCGGCAATCAACTGCTGCCGTATCGCATCCGCCTGCGGTTTAACCGTCTCTACCGTAGCCGCAGGGTTGAATACCACCGCATAGAAGGGCAACGAGTCCACAATAATCAGCTTGCTCACATCCTCAGGATGCTTGTCGGCCAGCATCAACGTCAGCAGCCCACCCAACGAATGTCCCATCACCGCCGGGTGAATCTTCGTCGCGACAATATAAGCGTGCAGCTCCTCAACCACCGGTACAAGGAACGCACCCGTCGCATTCGGCCCGGCAGGAGCACCGGCAAAGCCATCGATCTGCACAACGTGCAGCCGGTAGTTAGGAGCCAGCAGCTTGGCCTCCCCATCCCAAACAGCCTTTGAGCTTGCGAGCCCTGGGATCAGCACAACATCCGGCTTGCCCACCGTACCGGCATCCGTAATGGTGAAGCGTGTTGGCGTGAACGGTTTCGTTGCCTGCCCATGAGACGGCGCACACAGCAGAGCGATACCACCCAGAACAAAGGCGAGCGTAACGAGAAGACGGAGGATTTTCATAAATTGGTTTCCTTCTAGGATGGAAAAAGTTCGCTATAAACCGCGGCGTTGCTTGTGTGCAGCTAAGAACATCGACGCCATATACGCGAGTATTCCTGCGATACGCAAGATATGGTCCCACGGTCTTTCATTCACCACATACTGGGCCATCATGAAGAACAAAATAGCGGCATAGGCCACGCGCAACTCAGACGACCACTTGCGATCGAGACTCATCATTTCCCTACTCCTTAGCGTGATAGATTCACAACCTGATCGTTAGTGGAACGTGTCAGCAAAGCAACCTGACATTTGTCACACATCGTCCTGGAAGATCTCTTCAATCCGCTGCCCAAACAGCCGCGCCAATTTGAACGCCAGCGGCAGCGACGGATCATACTTCCCCGTCTCAATCGCGTTCACACTCTGCCGTGAGACCTCCAGCTTGTCCGCCAGATCTGCCTGCGACCATGCGCGCTCGGCCCGCAGCACGCGCAGACGGTTATTCATCGGCAGGTACCCGGTTCGCAACACGATACGAGAGCTTCGCGGCAAGCGCGAAAACGTAGAGCGCAAAGAGCTCGCTGAACGGAAAGAACTGGCCCTTCCAACCGAAGATGTGCAGAAAGCCAGAGAACAGGTTCGCGATCACCATGCCTGCGGTACCCCACAGAAGACAGCGAACAACGAGATCACGCTTGTATTCATCCTTTTCGTTCCGCAAATATTGGCCCGTCAGGGATATAGCGCCGAGGAACGGGAGCACCGGGAGGGCCGCCAGCACCCATAGCACGATGCCTGTGGGATGGATCCGATAGGCAACAAAATCGACGACGGAAAACAAAACAAGGTAACCACTCATCACGATCAAATTCCGCCTCATGTACTTCCGTGCTGCAGGACTCTTCATGTCTTGCTTCCTTTCCTTTATGACAAGCAAACTTTACGACAAGTCTCCTTGTCACGTCAAGCCTCTTTTGCGAAAAATCATCTTTTACGGCAAAGCCCAACAGAATGCGCGGCTCTCCCTCAAGATTGCCGGCTTATAAATCTTCAAGACGATTTGGTTTCCCGCTCACACCTGATTACGCTTAGAGGTGACATGAACGTCAACTTCGCCGAGCGCGCTCACAACCACAACTGGAAACTCGATCCCATCGTGCGTTCGCTGCTCGATACAGACTTCTACAAACTGCTGATGCTGCAGTTCATCTGGAAGAACTTCCCCACAATCCCCGTGACCAGCGAGATCTACAACCGCACCGTAAAAGTCCGGCTGGCCGACCGCATCTCCGCAGTCGCTCTGCGCGAGCAACTGGAGCACGTACGCGGCCTCCGCTATCGCCGGTCGGAACTCGTATGGCTGGCCGGCAACACCTTCTACGGCGTACGTCAGATCTTCCAGCCAGACTTTCTCGAATGGCTCGAGAACGACTTCCGCCTCAGCGATTACGAAATCCACGAGCAGGACGGCCAACTTGTCATCCGCTTCTCCGGCCTGTGGACCGAAGTCACCATGTGGGAGGTCTACTCGCTCGCCATCGTCAGCGAGATGAAGACACGCGCCGCCCTGGCGGATCTCTCCGAACTGGAACTCGATGTGCTCTACGCGCGCGCCAAGACGCGCCTCTGGAACAAGATCGAAAAACTGCGCGCCGTCGCAGGCCTGCGTCTCTCCGACTTCGGCACCCGCCGCCGCCACAGCTTTCTCTGGCAGGAGTACGCCGTCGAAGCGCTCTCCTCCGCGCTGGGCAGCCGGCTTAGCGGCACCTCGAACACAGCGCTCGCCTACAAGCACAACCTCGAAGCCATCGGCACCAACGCGCATGAACTTCCAATGGCCATGGCCGCTATCGCCTCGCGCGGTTCCGACGAAGACCTGCGCCTCTCGCAGTACAAGGTGCTCGAACTCTGGCAGCGCAGCTATGGCGGCGAGTTGCTCATCACGTTGCCCGACACCTTCGGCACAACGCAGTTTCTCCAGGGCGCACCCGATTGGGCGACTCGCTGGACCGGTGAACGCGCCGATTCCAAGGACCCCTTTATCGCCGGCGACGAGTACATCGCATGGCTGGTGCAACGCGGCCAGGACCCGCGCACCAAACGTTTCATCGCCAGCGACGGTCTTGACGTCGACACCATCATCGGCCTGCACAACTACTTCAATGGCCGCATTCGCTTCAGCGCCGGCTGGGGCACGCTGCTGACCAACGATTTTCGCAACTGCCACCCCCGCGGCGAAGACACCTTCGAGCCCATCAGCCTGGTCTGCAAAGTCACCAGCGCCGACGGCCGCCCCACGGTCAAGCTCTCCGACAACGCCAGCAAGGCCACCGGCCCCATCGAAGAGATCGCCCGCTACCGCCGCGTCTTCGGCAGCCCCGTCCTAGCCAAGGAGCCGGTACTGGTCTAGCTTTTGTTCTTGCCTTTGTCTGTTTTCGTCGTTGTCTGTTTTCGCTGTTGTTTGTTTTCGCTGTTGTCTGTTTTTCGTCGTCATCCTGAAGCGTAGCTGAAGGACCCCCGCATTTCGTGTTGCCGCGGGTCCGTCAGTAGGCAACGCAACTCCATCTACCTACCTTCAATCCGTATACTGCCCATTATGCAAAAGCTCTCCACCTTCACCCGCGCCGCCGTCGCGTCAGCCCTCATCAGCGTCCTCGCCTCACAACCCGCGTGGGCGTGGGGTTCGGATGGACATCGCATGATCAATCGTCTGGCCGCACAATATCTGCCTGCCGACGTACCTGCCTTCCTGCATAACGGCAATGCTCTCGACACCATGGACTACCTCGGCCCCGAGCCTGATCGCTGGCGTCAGCGCGACGCCGAACCTGAACTCGTCGCCACCCAGGCACCCGATCACTTCATCGACATGGAGTACGCCGATCTCGTCGGCACCTTCCCCAAGGCGCGTTACGACTTCATCCGCGTTCTCGCGGCCGCACAGCTCAAGCACCCCGATCTTCCACTCACACCCGAGAAGGTCGGCATGCAGCCCTGGCAGGTCGAAGAGGTCTGGCAGCGCCTGAAGGTCGACTTCCGCGAGTACCGCAAGCTGGTCGCTGCAAACAAAGACACCGCTCCGGTGCAGACTGCAATCCTCTTCAACGCAGCCTGGCTCGGCCACTACGTCGGCGACGGCTCACAGCCGCTGCACACCACCATCCAGTACAACGGCTGGACCGGCCCCAACCCCAACGGCTACACCACCGACCACAAGATTCACTCGCTCTTCGAGAGCGTCTACGTCAGCGCTAACATCAAGCCCGCCGACGTCGCACCGCTGGTCGCCGCCACGCAGCCCAAAACGATCGACGATGAGTGGACCAACTATCTCGACTACCTGCGCCACACCAACTCGCTCGTAGAAAAGACCTACCAGCTCGAAAAGGCCGGTGGCTTCACCGACGCCGGCACACCGGAAGCAAAAGCCTTCACCGAAGAGCGCATCGCCGCCGGAGCCATCGAACTCCGCGACCTGATCTACTCCGCCTGGGTCCACAGCGCCGACCCCGTGCAGGAATACCACGGACCACAATAGACAGGAAACAGTTAACAGGAAACAGCAAACAGGCCGGCATTAGCCGGCTTTTCCTGTCCATTCTGTTTCCTGTTTGCTGTTTCCTGTTTGCTGCCTCTATCCTTTGCTCATGTCCACCGAAGCACCGCTTAACACCCCAGGCCACCTCTCCTCTCCCGATAAGCTCGTCAACCTGCCCCGCCTCGTAACAGCGTTCTACGCCAACCATCCCGATCCAGAGAACCCGGCACAGCGCGTCAGCTTCGGCACCAGTGGGCATCGCGGATCGTCGCTGAACTCCAGCTTCAACTACGGACACATCCTCGCCATCACCCAGGCCATCTGCGAGTTCCGCGCTGAGCAGAAAACTAACGGCCCGCTCTTCCTCGCACAGGACACTCACGCTCTCTCCGAGCCCGCCTTCACAACCGCGCTGGAGGTGCTCGCCGCCAACGGCGTGACCGTGATGATCGACAAGGACCTCGGCTACACACCAACCCCCGTGCTCTCGCACGCGATCCTTGAATACAACGGCAGCGGAGCAAAAGAACGCGCCGACGGCATCGTCATCACGCCCAGCCACAATCCACCCGAGGACGGCGGCTTCAAGTACAACCCACCCAACGGCGGCCCCGCCGACACGAGCGCAACCAAGTGGATTGAGAACCGTGCCAATGAACTCATCGCAGCCAAACTGCAGGGCGTCAGGCGCCTCTCGTTGGCAAAGGCTCTCGCCGCAGAGACGACACATCGCCACGACTTCATTACCGCCTACGTCAACGACCTCGCCAACGTCATCGACTTCGAAGCGCTGAATGGCACAGCCCTCAAACTAGCGGTCGACCCGCTCGGCGGCGCAGGCGTCCACTATTGGCCGCGCATCGCAGAGCAATATAAATTGCCTCTCGAAATTCTTAACCCCTACGTCGATCCAACCTTCCGCTTCATGACACTCGACTGGGACGGTCGCATTCGCATGGACTGCTCGTCACCCAACGCGATGGCCAGCGTAATCCATTTGCTCGCGGACAATGACAAGCTCGACCTTGCGTGGGCCTGCGACACCGACCACGACCGCCACGGTATTGTCACGCGGTCCTCAGGCCTGCTCAATCCCAACCACTATCTGGCCGTCTGCATTCAATATCTCTTCACGCACCGGCCACAGTGGTCGGCGCAGGTCGGCATCGGCAAGACACTCGTCTCGTCGAGCATCATCGACCGCGTGGCCAAGGGCCTCAACCGCCCGATGCTCGAAGTCCCCGTAGGCTTCAAGTGGTTCGTCGACGGCCTCATCGGAGGCCAGCTCGGCTTCGTCGGCGAAGAATCCGCCGGCGCAACCTTCTTGCGCCGCGACGGCACCGTCTGGACCACCGACAAAGATGGCCTCATCCTCGGCCTGCTGGCCGCCGAGATGACCGCCCGCACCGGTAAAGATCCCGGTCAGCACTACAACGAACTCACCGCCAAGTACGGCGCGCCGGTCTACCAGCGCATCGACGCGCCAGCCACCAAGGAAGAAAAAGCCAAGCTGGGCAAGCTCTCTCCCTCCCAGGTCACGGCAACCTCACTGGCAGGCGAACCCATCACCGCGATCCTCACCGAAGCCCCCGGCAACAAAGCCAGCATCGGAGGCCTGAAGGTCACCACCGAAAACGGCTGGTTCGCCGCCCGCCCCTCCGGCACAGAAGACGTCTACAAGATCTACGCCGAAAGCTTCAACGGAGCAGATCACCTGAAAGAAATTCAAGCCGAAGCCAAAGCCTTAGTCAGCGCCGCCATCGCCTAATCCCTCCCCCAACCGGGTGGGAAACACAACTGGGTGCCCCATCTTCGGCGCGTTTTTTGCGCCTAAGGTGGGCAGGAGCGGTAGCGCGACCGCTCCTGCCCCTGCAAGTCCCGCAACGTCTCTTTATCAAAGGCCAGGCAGTCGTTTCGCACTTCCATTCGTCCTACGATGGAAGGCCATGCAAAACATTCCCGAGCTCCGTGACCGTCTCCCTCTCGCCCGAGAAGCATGCGTTCTGCTCGCACTCGCCTTGCCCGCCGCAGCCCTGTCCCAAAACCCAACTCCCAGCAACGCCCCAACCGCACCCTCCATCACCACAACCTCAACCCTGGTCATCGTGCCTGCGCTTGTCCGCGATTCATCCGGCCAGCTCCTCCACACCCTCCACGCCTCCGACTTCCTGCTCACCGATAACGGCGTTGCGCAGCACGTCTCTCTCGAAGAAACCGAGCACCAGCCACTCTCCGTCGTCGTCCTCCTGCAGACCGGCGGGGCTGCCGCACGGCAGTTCCCCAGTTACGCCAAACTGGGCACGATGCTCTCCTACATGATGAACGACTCCCCACACCACATCGCGATGGTTACCTTCGACAGCCAGCCCGAATACCTCTGGGACTTCACCAAAAACGTCGCTGACCTCGACGATGGTTTCACCCAGCCCGATCCCGGCGACGATGGTGCAGCGATCCTCGACGCCGTCAGCCAGGGCATAGATCTCCTAAAGCAGCAGCCTCCTGAAACGCGCCGCATTCTCATCCTCGTCAGCCAGACCCACGACGAGGGTAGCCGCGCCCGCGCTGAAGACATCGTCCGCAGCCTCGGCGAGAACAACATCACCATCGAGTGCCTCACCTTCTCCCCGGAGAAAGCCTGGCTGAAAGACCAGTTCACTCAGCCACGTCACGAAAACGCGCCCTACCAAATGTCGCCCGATCATCCGCCGATCATGGGAACCTTCGATCTCGGTGCACCTCTTAGCATCGCACTCAAGGCCATGCGCGCAGACACCTCTGCCAACGTCGCTAAACTCTCGGGTGGCGAAGCCCTGCCGTTCGGATCAAAAGCCGAACTCGAACAGCAATTCGCTCTGCTCGCAAATCACTTTGCGAGTAGCTACACGCTCAGCTTCCGCCCGAGTTCGAAGCAGCCCGGCTTTCATTCCCTGCAGCTTCGCATCGCCGGCCAACCCGGCCTGAAGATCTCGGCTCGCAGCAGTTACTGGGCGACAGACCCCAGCGCCACGAAGTAATCCTCTGCCCGACCACTCCCACCCGTACAAACTTCGCCGCGTCTTTGTTATTAGAGCAGGTAGTCGTTTCATGCTTCCATTCGTCCTACGATGGAAGGCCATGCAGAACGCTACCGATCTCAGCACCCGTCGTCCTCCCGCCCGAGAAGCATGCGTTCTCCTGCTGGCACTCACGTTGCCCATCGCAGCCCTGTCCCAAAACCCAGCTCCCGCGAACGCCCCAACCTCGCCCTCCATCACCACCACTTCAACGCTGGTCATCGTGCCTGCGCTTGTCCGTGATGCATCAGGCCAGCTTCTCCACACCCTCCACGCCTCTGACTTCCAGCTCACCGACAACGGCGTTGCACAGCATATCTCTCTCGAGGACACCGAACACCAGCCGCTCTCCGTCGTCGTTCTCCTGCAGACCGGCGGAGCGGCTGCACGGCAGTTCCCCAGTTACGCCAAACTGGGCACGATGCTCTCCTACATGATGGGCGACGTCCCACACCATATCGCGATGGTCAGCTTCGACAGCCAGCCCGAATACCTCTGGGACTTCACCAAAAACATCGCCGACCTCGAAGATGGGTTCGCTCATCCCGATTCAGGAGACAGTGGCGCCGCTATCCTCGACGCTGTCAACAAGGGCATCGACCTTCTCCGGCAGCAACCCCCTGAAACGCGCCGCATTCTTATCCTCGTCAGCCAGACCCACGACGACGGCAGTCGCGCCCGCGCCGAAGACATCATCCGCAGTCTCGGCGAAAACAACATCACCATCGAGTGCCTTACCTTTTTTCCGGAGAAGGCCTGGCTAAAAGACCAGTTCACGAAACCGCTCAACGAAAACCCGCTCTACCAACTGGGTCCCAATGGTCCGTGGCTCCTCCATACCATCAATCTCAGCGGGCCTCTTAGTATGGCGATCAAGGCCATGCGCACAGACACCTCTGCCACGATCGCCACACTCTCCGGTGGCGAATCCCTGCCATTCACCTCAAAAGCAGAACTAGAACAACAATTCACACTGCTCGCAAATCACTTTGCCAGTAGCTACACGCTCAGCTTCCGTCCGAGTTCGAAGCAGCCCGGCTTTCATTCCCTGCAGCTTCGCATCGCCAGTCAAGCCGGCCTGCAGGTATCCGCTCGCAGCAGTTACTGGGCATCAGACCCCAGCGCCACGAAGTAATCCTCTGCCCACCTATTGCCTGGAATGGGCGAGCCTCACACGCGCTAAAGGTGTCAGGTCTTGGCTATCATTCCAATCAGTAGGAGATACCCATGAGAAGTTCCACGTTCGTACTGATCCTCGGCGCGCTTTTCTGTGCAAGGATGGCTGCACAAGTGCCGCTCTCTCCCGCTGGCGATGGCCACCTTACCGTTCCTGTTGCAGTCAATGGATCCGGCGCATTCCCCTTCATACTCGATACCGGAGCGGATGGGACCGCGGTGTATCACTGGTTTGCCGAGCAGCAGCACTTCCCTCCCGGCAAATCGGAAGAGTTGGTAGGGCAGACCGGAAATTCTCTTGTGTCAACGTACAAATTGAAGTCGATCACCCTGGATGGCCGAAGCCTTCGCGATGTCGTCGCGGACGAGCTTTCGAATAGACACGACGAGGGCAAGCAGGCCGGCATCGCCGGCAACGACATCATGGATGGAGCCATTGCCATCTTTGATTTCCCCTGCCACACCGTTCAGTTGATTCCGAAACCCCTCGACATGCGCAAGTTGCTGGGTGGCAACATACTCCCCGTACAGGCAGGGCCGGTGAAAGAAGGAACAGAGTTGACATTGCCTGTCACGATAAACGGCGTGAAAGGGCTAGCGGTGTTGGATACCGGTTCCAGAGATACGCGCATCAACTCGAAGTTTGCGGCCGCAGCGGGCATCGATCCCACGTCTGCGGATTTCAAGGTTGCAGACGTGATCTATGGATCGACCTCAAAGGCAATGCCTTCGAAAGTAGGTCCACTTGGCACGATAGCCTTCGCCGGACTTGAAGTTCGGAACGTTCGCGGCAGGGTGATGGATCTCTCCAGTTACGAAACCTTCGGTATGGCGGATGCACCCGCGATGACGCTCGGAGCAGATGTGATGGGCGGATTTAAGTTGATCTACGATCACCAGGAAAAACGCGTATGGTTTCAGCCATCCACCTGCACCCACTGAGAGCACGTCCCAGCTATCGAGTAGGTTTAATAGGAATTCCGAGACGGATCCACGAAACAATTTCTGAAGGCTTTGCATCCCCGGTTGCCGTAGGATAGGGTGGAAAACACTCAATCCGTACCGCACCTAAGGAGCCTTCATGAAAGCGCTTCGCCGCATCCTGTTCCTGCTCATTGGGTTGATCGTCCTGGCCGGAGTCATCGCGTATGTCGACGGAAACAGCTTGCCCATCGACCACACCGTCTCCGTCACCGGCGCGGTGCCTGCGCCGCCCCAGAAGGTCTTCGCGCTCATCACAGACGTCGCCGACGGCGCGCACTGGCGGCACTCCGTCAAATCCGTCAAAGTCCTCCCACCCGACGCCGGCCGCGACCATTGGATAGAAAATCTCGGCCACGGCCAGACCATGACGTTCCTCGCCACACGCACCGACTTTCTCACCCGCCGCGACGTTCTGCTCACAGTGCCCGGGGACACCTACGGCGGCACCTGGACCTATGAGCTCAGTCCCGGTGCGACACCCGACGAAACCACTCTCAAAATCACCGAAACCGGCTTCATCCATCCCCCGATCTACCGCTTTGTCATGGCCCACGTCTTCGGCCCCACCCGCAACCTCGACCAGTACATGACCGACATCCAGGCCGACGCCACAAAACCCTAAGTCGCACTCGCGCGACGCTCGTAGCCGACAAATCCCCCCGCGACTATTCCGCCTGCCTTCTGATGGACGACGCCATCAACACAAAATGGAGCGCAGGAGCTCAATAGAGCACAGAGGCTAAATGGAGCGTAAGCGCTAAAACGGCCACAGGTACAAGCCCTGAAAGGGCGATATATCGCGGCTGCACAATGTGATGCGCTTTGGGTCTACACCCGAGGCTACATTTGGGTCTCACACCCACATGCCACAAAGAACGATTACTTTTCTAACCCTTAAAAGCTTGCTTACGATTAAATATCGAACATAAAGTAAGTCCCAGAGGAAGACGTCACATGAGGGACGAATCTGGAATAGACGTAAAGCAAGACGAACAACCCAGCAAGAGCCGTTACGAGCTCTATGTAGACGGCCTGATGAATGGCAAGTCGAGATTCCGGGCCGCACTGGACGCCGGATTCTCCAAGGGCGACGCGACCAATCCGGCGAAGCGTATCGAAGGCCGCCTCACTCAGGAGTTGATGAACAGAGCACTGACGCCGAAGCCCGCAGGAACACCGCAGAAAAGCCGCTACGAGCTCTATGTGGAAGGCCTGCTGGACGGCAAGAGAAAGATGCAGGCTGCGCGGGACGCCGGCTTTCCCGAAAGCAAGGTGCGCAATCCAGGACGTACTATCGAAGGCCGCCTGACCAAAGAACTGATACGCAAGACGCTGGAGAACGCAGAGATCACCCTGGATATTACGGCCCAGAGAATCCGCGAAGGGCTGGACGCAGTCCGTCCCCTCGTAGTCCCCGGTAGCCGTGGCAAAGAGCCAACGGTAGAGGCCATGGTCGACTTCGACACCCGGCTGCGCTACGTTCAGCACATCCACAAACTTCTGGGTATTCCCGAACACGAGGAGCAGGAGGTCCCTGAGATGAGGGTGAATGTTGTGTCGGTCGGTGGCGGGATCGCTGAGCAAAGACTTCTGGAAAAAATTCTGGCGAAAAAAGAAGGTGCCTCGAAGCTCGAGGCACGTCCCTACCCAACATCAAGGTCCTATGCCGAGATGGCGCTGGAGTTCGGTCTCGATGAGCACGGCAATAGCAAAAAAATGCAGACCACCAAAGATACAAAATCCTACTAGGGACACCGACTCCAGCGATCCTGAGTTGTTTTTGTTCTTGCATTGCTCTGTAGCAGCCGCCTTTAGGCCGCTGCTACAGAGCAATATATTTACTGGGCTTTAGCCTTGGGTTCTTTGCTTGCATAAGCAAGCGGCTGCGGACTAAAGCCCTTTCTCGCTGGACCTTGCTTCGGAAAACAACAGCGACAACGCCGTCCTCAACCGCGAGCCAACTCCAGGCATTTCCACCTTTCCCGTTGACACCATCCTCGACCTCCGCGTCCAATCTCCACAAGCTCACGCTGGCTTCGCAGGAGAAACCCATGGGTCAAGGTCTTTGCGTAACGGCACTCTTACTGGCAACAGCAGCAACTGCCCAAACCCACAGCGCCACCACGCCTGAACAGACCGGCAGCGTCACCGGCCACGTCTTCTGTGCGGACACGAACCAGCCTGCGCGCTTCGCCAAAGTCTCACTGGAACCCATCGCCGATCCACCATCATCTACACCTGCGGCGAGCCCCGGCTCTGCCTCCTCACCTAAGCCTGCCTTCAAACCACCCGCAGGTGGGTCAGGCACTGTGGAGACCACGCTGGACGGCAGCTTCACGCTCACCAAAATAAAGCCAGGAGACTATTACGTCGTCGTCCAAAAACAAGGCTACGTAAAACCGCGCGACATGTTCACGCAGAAAGAGATCGACGACCCTACACCCGCCATGCGCGCTCTCGTGGAGCAGGCTCTTCCCCGCGTGCGCGTCGAGGCCAACCAGACCGAGCACGCCGAGGTCCGCCTCGACCGCGGCGCCGCAATCAGCGGCACCATCCTCTACGACGATGGCAGCCCCGCAGCAGAACTCTCTGTTCAGCTATTGCATAAGGATGCCAACGGCAAGTGGGTTGCGCTAACTAGTAGCGGCAACTTTACACCTGGTTATGAAACCACCACCGACGATCGCGGCTTCTTCCGCATGGCTTCGTTGCTCTCCGGGGAGTACATGATCGATGCCACCCTCTCGCTCACGGATAGCAAGATCACTTCGACCCAAATGCCGGGCGGAGAAACGATGGTGTTCAATACGCAAACGTTCCGCTTTTCGCTTCCGTTCTATGGCTCCGGCACAGCACGCATCGCCGATGCCGCTGCAATCAAAGTCCGCGCTGGGCAGGAACTTCCCGGCGCCGACATGACCATCCCCCTCTCCAAGCTGCACAAACTCAACGGACGCGTTATCGCCGGACGCGATGGCCACGTCGTCAACGCCGCTTCGCTCTCGCTCGTCACCCGCGACGACAACAAGGAACTCGCCTCCTCTGACATCTCACGCGAAGACGGCCTCTTCCACTTCGAATTCGTCCCCGAGGGTGACTACATTCTCAAAGTTTCAAATGCGCGCGATTCGGTATGGGTGCCCGCCACGCCTCCACACAATGCGTCTCTCTTTCCGCAGCCGGACAAAGAGCGCGTCCTTCAGGCATACGGCGATACCGAGTTACCCATTCTCCTGAGCGGCGACATGCTCGACGCCATCGCCACCGTACCCCCTGACGCAAAACCCTCGACAACATCGTCATCATCGCAGTAGAGCGTTGATCTATCGAAGTACCTAAAGGTAAGCAAGCCACCAATCGCGGCGACGATTCTTAAGATCGCTAAACCACGCGCACAAGGGATAAAGCCCCAGCACCACCAAAACCCAGATCAGATAGACGATTGGCAAACCGTAGCCCCAACCATTGAAGTGACGCGTAAAGACAACATCGGGTGTAATCCAGAAACGCCAGTTCGGGTTGGCGGCGCGTGCCACACCGAGTGCGAGAGCATGAATGACAAAGATATGGGTGATGTAAAAGAAAAACGGAACCCGGCCGTAGACATCCAGGAACGCACGGAATCGGCCCAGCCGGCCAGCAAGAACCACTTTGTCGAACAGAGCGAAAAGCAGCAGCACCACTCCCAGTGTGGCCAATAGATAGTGGAGTGAGGGTGGATACTTCTGTACGTAAAGGAACGACATCACGGTATGGCTCGGCGTTCCGAGGTGCTCGAAACCTGGACCGGGGTCACCATACCCGTGAGTCAAGCGAAGGAGTGCGAAGAGTCCAAGGCTCATTGCTCCGGTTATGACTGAAATACGCTGCCTTGCTTCTGGATTCTTCGCAACGATCCAGCCAAAACAGTACCCAAGCGCCATAACTCCCACCCAGGGAATCACAGGGTATCCATACACGGCGACAGGATGCGCGTGGAAGGTCAACACTCCGCGCTCGTGAAGAATGTACCAGGCGTCTGACCAATGCCCCAGATTCCTGGCATGAATGCGGTCAAGAAGATCATGGCCAAAGATCACGATCGCGCCAAACGCGCCCACAGCGGGTAGAGGCAGCCATTGCAACCCGGCCAGCACGATCATACTGACACCGATGACCCAGATGACCTGAAGAATCGGCAGCCCGAAACCGAATGACCAGCCAAAACTCACAACTACAATCTCAAAAACGATCAACCACAGTCCACGCAGGATCAGAGCACGGGTGAGCGTCGCAGCGCTCTTGCGCTGGCGCTGGAGATAAACACTGGCTCCGGCAAGCAGAATGAACCCAGGCGCGCAAAGATGGGTGATCCACCGGGTAAAAAACAGCGCGGGCCAGGAATGGATCGGGTCCGAGGGATCAATGGCCGCGCTCGAAAAAAAGTCGCGTGTGTGATCGATTGCCATCAGCAGCATCAAGAGACCGCGAAGAACATCAATCGATTCGATCCGATAGCCGCGGCCCGAGCGCTGTGCCTGGGGGGCTTGCTGAGTAATTGTCGAGCTGGACATATTCTTCCCTGCGCCCTTTGGGGCGTCTCTTTCTTCAGGACCCATAGAACAAGACTCGCTCGCGCGAGCGATCACGTCCAATGAATTCTTATGATAAGTCGCATCGGAAACTTCGATGGATCAGCTTCTTGATACGCGCCGGATACACGTCAGGAGGAACGCGATCGCTTCGGAGTTCTACTCCGCTTTGTCGCGCCCACATGCCGTAGCGATACTTCTGCGGCAGCCTCCGCCGCTCGCTGAGACAGTTGCCGGAATGTTTCACGCAACTCTCTCGGGCTGTGCACAACAATCCTGCGCCCAGCGCTAAGCAGCATTGCTGCGAACAATTCCAGCCGGTCTCGTCCGCAACGCAGGCGTGTTCCTCCTTGATCTTCTTCGATAGCCACTCTCCATGGAGCGAACGTATTTGCAGCCTCTTTGAGCGGCATGTCGATCCACGCATCGATCTGATAGGCCGACTGCACAAAAGGCATGCGCTCCTGCAGATAACGGCGGGCGTCGAAACTCGCGGGCCGCCGGAAGCCGACGCTGGAAATCCGAAGCTCGCTGACGCGGTCGAGACGAAACGTGCGCATGTCCTTGCGGGACAAGCAATGACCGATCAGGTACCAGCGTCCGTCGGTATGCATCACGCCGTAGGGCTCGATCTGACGTCTGGAGGGTGTACCGTCATGCGACTCATAGTCGAAACTAATTCGCTTACCGGTACGAATGGCCGACGCCGCTCGGATCAGGCTTTCCACCGACGTCGAGACCACCCATGGGCCAGACTCTATGCTCACCACGTCCTCTACAGTGCGGATGCTCTCGCGCAGTGCATCGGGCAACACGCGCTCCAGCTTGGCAAGCGCGCCGTCCGTGGCGGGAGCAAAGGCCGAAAGACCGATCTGGCGCAGCGCCCGCAGACCAAGCGAAAGGGCAAACGCCTCCTCATTGGTCAGTAGCAGTGGAGGCAGGCGAAAGCCTGAACGTAACCGGTACGCCCCACCTACACCCCGCGAAGCATCGATGGGGATATGCAGGTCTTTCAGGCGCACGATGTAGCGCTGCACCGTGCGCAGGTCAACCTGCAGGCGCTCAGCCAGATCTGCTCCGCTTACATGGTCGCGCGCCTGCAGAATCTCGAGCATCGTAAGAACGCGCATGATGGGGTCATACATATAGACTCCAATTCTTCTTTGAATTTACGACAAGTTCTGTCGGGAATGGCTCGTATTCTCCATCTGAGCCCACAAGAGGGCCACATGGAGGATAGAGATGGCAACCGAGATACTTGAAGTGAACGTACTCACAGCGGACGCACTTATCAGCAACTGGCAAGGTCACAGACGGCTGACACGCAGGGTCATCGAGGCATTCCCCGAAGACAAGCTCTTTGCGTTTTCGCTAGGCGGCATGCGGCCTTTCGCAGAGATGGCATGGGAGTTCATTCGCATGGCAGTCCCGATTGTGGAGGGCGTAGCGACGGGAGAGTGGAAGGAGTGGAATGAGTTCAAGGGAACGAAACCCACCACGAAAAGCGAGCTTCTTAGCCTCTGGGATAAGCAGACAACGGAGCTAAATGAGAAGTTCCCGAAGATTCCACCGCACCGTTTCAACGAAGAGGACATTGCATTTGGTCAATGGAAGAACCCGGGAATCGCGACCATCCAATATGCCATCGACAACGAGATTCACCATCGAGGACAGGGATACGTATACTTGCGCTCGCTCGGAATCGCTCCCCCGCCCTTCTGGGAGCGCGACTGATAAAGTGAGCGGGGCTTCCTGCCGCCTCAAATTCGTCTTCCCGATCTACCCTGACCCCATAAACACAGCGCGAAGCGCACCCCTGACGCTTTAGCGTCAGGGGACGGAGGGTAAGGGAGGCAATCGCCTTTAGGCTGCGGAATAGAGGCAGGCAAGAATCGGGCTTTAGCTGGCAGCCGAAAGAAGAACCGGCCTCAAGAGGATGCTGGAAAAACCGTGTTTCTTGAATCAATGCGTTAAGAGGTCAGTCGCAAAGCGTTGGTAAACCAGGACCGGAAACGAGTCTGAAGATGGTCTCCAATTGCGATGCCGTCGTCCGATCGGTCGACAGCTCAATGGACGGCAGTTCGTCCCTCCGAAACCAGCGTGCTCCTATCGTTTCCTGCGTATCCTGCATGAGTGATCCACCCACGACCTCACATTGAATGAAAGCTTTGTAGATGTACCAGGGTTGAGGAGGATGCGGATGCTTCCGCTTATCGAAGAGAGCGAGCAGGCGCGAGGGTTGAACGATCAGTCCGGTTTCTTCATACGCTTCTTTCGCGGCAACCTCGTACGGCGTGTAGCCGACATCAGCCCACCCGCCCGGCAAAGTCCATCTTCCGTGATCCAGCTTCTCTCTGACCAGCAGGATCTCCGGGCCTTCCCGAACGATCACAGCCCTGATGTCAACCTTGGGCGTCTGGTACCCGTCCTCGGAGGCGAAGACGCGGACGATCTTCTCCAGTGGTTCTTCCGTAAGCTCTTCCAGCAGCCTGACACTGATCGCTCGTATCTCCTCGTATCGTTCCCGGTCGTACAGACTGGTTGTGTACGCGAGCCCCGCTTGCGCGAGAGCCTGTAATCGTTGGGCATGGATCAGAAGCTGATGAGATTTCACACCCTAGGAATATCATCTCGCGCGCTTCGCCAAACCTCAGAACCGCTGCAGCGGTCGCCACAACTCGAACAGTGCGAGTTATTCGGAAGCGCCGGTTGATCCGTGACTCCTGACAAACGCGCATCCCGTCACCGACCGATCACTGACCACAAGACCACTTGCCGGTACTGATCCAGGCAAATCGCTCTGCTACCCTCAGCCAATGAACCAAATCGTCATCAACGCAGCGCGTTTCGCGGCCGAAAACAAAATCCGCTTTTGATGAGAAGAATTCGATCCGCCACATCGACCTCGACATCGAACGATAGGATCTAGTTATGTTTCGTTCTCGCGCTCTAGCCTTCTTAGTCTCGGTTGGTATCTCATGCACGACAGTGACGCTGCATGCGCAGGCAACAGCGAATCTCTCATCACAGGGTTACTATGCCGATCCCGAGATACGCGTCTTCGACCATCAATACTGGATCTATCCCACGAGCAGCGTATCTGCCGATGATCCAGCGATCGGACAGCCTACCTTCAACGCGCCGCAGACCGAACTGCGTAAGCAGCATGTCATCCATAAGGACTACCTGCTGCAGACAGGCCTCGATGCCTTCTCATCTCCCGATCTCGTTCACTGGACGAAGCACAACTCCGTGCTCAGCGTTAAGAATGTCGCGTGGGCTGCGTATGCCATCTGGGCGCCGTCTGCGATTTATCTCAACGGTAAGTACTATCTCTTCTTCGCGGCCAACGATATTCAAAAGACTGACACGTTCGATGGGGGCATCGGCGTTGCTATTAGTGACAAGCCCGGGGGACCTTTCGTCGATGCGATTGGCAAGCCCCTCATCGGCAACTTTCAACATGGTGCGCAGCCCATCGACCCCATGGTCTACCAGGATGACGATGGCTCGATCTATCTCTACTACGGTGGTCAGGGCCATTGCGTGGTCGCCAGGCTGTCGAAGGATCTGAAGCATGTGATCCCCATGCCGGATGGAGAGCTCTACAAAGAGATCACGCCCGAGCACTACGTCGAAGGCCCCTTCATGATCAAGCGCAACGGCACGTACTACTTCATGTGGTCGGAGGGCGACTGGGGTGGATCTGATTACGGCGTTGCCTACGCAAAAAGCAACAGCCCCATCGGCCCCTTCACCCGCGCAGGAAAGATTCTGCAAACCGATCCCGCCATCGCCAAGGGCCCCGGCCACCACTCCGTGCTGCGCATTCCGAACACCGATGACTGGTACATCGTCTACCATCGCCACCCGCTGGATAGCACAGGTATCAGCAAGCGCGTCATGGCCATCGACAAGATGGCTTTCGACAAGAACGGCAACATCGAACCCATCGTCATGACAAAGGATGGTCCCGGCATACGGCCTCCCACGGAGACCCGATAAAACGCATTTCTCGGAAGTTGACCCGCAGGGAGTCCAATCGCAAATGCCCGATTGCCGCTTCTTTCGAAAGAGTGTCCTGCCAGGCTTTCGCACATCCAATTTGAAGCAAAATCCTTGTTCCCGTCATCACGGAAGATGGATCGCGTAGGGATATAAACTTGCTGCAGAGAGGGACGATGAACAGACGAGGATTTCTGATCTCAGCAGTCGCGTTGCCGGGAGCCACTATGTTTCCGGAAGTCCTGGCGCAGTCCGTGCAACAGATTACTCATGTGGACACCAGGACCGGTGGCGCTCTGCTGCGGAGCGGTGTAGTGAAGGCTGAAGGCATACAGCCGGAGGGAGCCGCGCCCGGAGCAAAAGCCTACGTGCACTTCAACGGTCCGACGGAGCAGCTCGCTGCGCTTGCCTCCGGGTTAGTGACGCTGGAGCCGGGAGCGCAGCCCCATCCACCGCATCGCCATCCTGAGGAAGAGATCATGATTGTGGGCGAAGGGACTGGAGAGTTTTCCATCGACGGCGTCGCCACCCAAGTAAAGACGGGTGACATGGTGTTTGCTGAAGCCAATGTGCTGCATGGCGTGAGGAATACGGGCGAGACGCGTATGACGTTCTACTTCATCAAGATGATGGGAAAGCACACTTCATGAGTGCTTGGTCCTCCTAAGGAGCTTCCCATAGGCCGACTGAGGAGGACTAATCAGTCCTCGCGTCGAGCAACGCTTCCACCTGAGCAAGCCGCCTGCGGTTGCTACGGCGCTTCGCAAGGAATAACACCAGCACCGGAAGCCAGAGCAGTGGCGCCACTCTTCCCCATCCAGATCTTATCTTCAGCTCAAAACCGACAATCATCAGCAAGTCGCCAACAGCGAACATGCAGAATGTCAGAGAAGCGCTGGAGAAGGCGGAGAGCTCGTCAACATAGAACCGGATCAGTCCGGTGGGATCATCCCTGTCCGGGACGTTAGGCTCGCGGGTAAGCCGGTACATCATTGGAGCCAGAAGGAACGAGCCCAACAACTGAACCGCATTGCTGAAGAGGTGGAGTCCAAGAGCAACGTCAATGAGTGATTCCAGGACAGCGATCAAAAGCGGGAACAAATACACGTTCGTTCCAAGCCAACCGTTATTCACAGCATGGCGCCGCCGCTCGGCATACTTCTGGACTTCAGCATCAAGATCCGCAATCGTGCGCAAGGGAGCTGGCTGAATATCAAACAGCACTCGCACTCCACTGAGGGCCCATCCCAGTGCTCGCCAGTCACTCTCGATATAGAGGAGTTCGCTTTCGATCGCTTGCGCCCACTCCTTCGAGCCAGGAGAAGCGTATCGAACGACCAAGCCTGCGATCCTGCCTGCCGATCTCCGAACAAGGCTCATGGTGTTTCACACTCCTAAGACGGGCTCCCAAAGACGGGTTCTCGGATAGCTATGTTTCGCACTTCCGCCACGCACTCACGGGCAAAACGCTTGCCTGCCTGTGTAAGCCGGTACATATGCCGCGGCGGCTTCCCACTTTCGGAAGCTTCCCATCTCGTCTCAAGCAAGTGCCTTTCGGTAAGCCGGATCAGGATGGGGTAGAGAGTTCCGGACTTGAGGCCGGAACTACGGCTGAGATCATAGCCATGCCGCCACTCCAGTGGAGTGTCCAGAAACTCGCGAAGCACTTGAACGGTCTGGGGCGTTCGGCGTAGCTGCATACCCCAAACTCTACATATGTAGAGTTTGGCCGTCAAGCCCATTACGACCGACCTGTCCCAGCCCGGTCCTACGAAGCGTTGCTCGGCGGCACAACGGGCAAACCCGCTGCACGCCACGCATGAAATCCACCAACAATGTCCGTCGCCCGCCAGAGCCCGAGATCCTGCAGCGCTGCGCCCGCGAGACTTGAGGTATAGCCTTCCGAGCAGAACACGATCACCTGGAGGTCATGATCGGTCGCGACCGGCAGCCGCGAGTCCGATGCCGGGTCGAACCGCCACTCGAGCACGTTACGTTCGACAACCAACGCGCCCGGAATACTTCCCTCGATCGCGCGCTGGCCTTCGGGACGGATATCAACCAGTACCGCTTCAGTATTGGCCGCCGCCTCATGAGCCTCATCCGGAGATAGACGTCGCAGCCGGGCGCGTGCCGCTGAAAGCACCTGCTCAATGCTCAGGGCGCCGGCCCGGTTTGCAGGTTTCCGCGTCTGCACGTGCCGCTCCTGATCAAGCGTCTCAGCCCGCTCAGACGCGTGTTCGCGCGGGACCAGGCGAGTCCCATCCAGCTCATACTCGTTCATCTCATCGAGCGGAGGCGAGTAGGCATGAATACTGATGGCCGGAGCGTTGGAGACGTTACGCACGTCGTGCGCGTAATCCGAACCGAAGGCGCGCGTCTCGCCAGGACGTATCACGCGAGTCCGCTCACCCACACGATGCTCCTCAAGAGTCCCGGAAGCCAGGACAAACGCTCCTGCAGACTCACCGTGGTCGTGGAAGCCGGTTGATTGTCCTGGCAACCAGCTGATCACCCATATGTCACAGTCGGGACCGTGATACAGCCGCTCATACCAGCGCTGTTCGGTGCGCAGCCGCACCCGATCCATCCATCCATCCGACGCCACGAACTGAGCGACAATGCCGGCGAGTTCCTCAGGTGTCTTCCAGTCCGCGCCGGATGGTATGAATGTGCTGCTGGCCTCAGACACGAGGCGTTCCTCGATTGCGAGTTGCATAGATCTCTCCAGAGCTTAACCGTCGCAACAAGCCACAAACCCATGTACGAATGGCAGCTTGTTGACGGATCCAGGGGTAACGATGGAAGTGTTGGATGAACGCTGGAGGGGACGTTTCAGGAGTATCTGAAAATGTCGCGGCTCACCCGAGGGAGGGGAGGTCGCAGCGACAACAATAAAGCACGTGAAACGCCATACTCTGACGCTAGCATGTCCTGAAGAATCGGGTCAATGTCCATGCTTCTCGTCCCCCAGGCCAGCCGCAGCACATCATTCCCCGATCCAAACGGCTAAACAGTCTAAGAAGCGAAGAAAGCATCAAGACGCGCACGGGCTATCCCCTGGCGAAACGTGCCGCGCTGACTGGGATCGCCCGCATCGTGAAAGGTATCGGTCATGGAAGCACTGAACTCCTGTTCCTTCCAGATGTGCGGCAGGACCGTATCGGAATAGTTCTCCAGCGCGTTCCTGTCGCCGTCGCGAGCCGCGCTCACCAGAGCCTTGGCCAGAACGTCCACGTCACGAAGCGCAAGATTCATCCCCTTGGCCCCGGTGGGCGGCACAAGGTGCGCAGCATCGCCGGCAAGAAACAGATTGCGGTATTGCACCGGCGTATACACCACGGACCGCAGAGGAATAACGTCCTTGTCAAGGATCACAGCGTTCTGGATCGTGTCATCGCAGAGCCGCAGCCTCATCTCATCCCAGATCCGCTCCTCAGGCCAATCCTCGAGCCCGTCGCTGACCGCGCATTGCAGATAAATCCGGCTCCTGCTTGGGCCGCGTGGTATCTGCGCTGCAAAGCCATGATCGCTGACACCCATGACCGACAATCCCGTCACCGGTGCCTCGACCAGCGCAGCCAACCACGCATAGCCGAACTCATAGTTGTACTTGGTCAGAACACCGTGTGGGATCGACGAACGGCTGACACTGTGGCCGCCGTCGCACCCAGCAATGTAGTCGCAGACAAGCTCTCGCGGACCGCTCGCATCGCAATAGCTGACCCGCGGGCGACCGTCCTCGTCATTCTGGATCGCTATATCCGTGACCTCGAAGCGGACATCGCCGCGCATCTCGTCGATCAGTTCCCGCAACAGATTGGTGACAAGCTGCTGCTGCGTGCAAAACCTGCCCTGGCTTCCCTCCTCGCCCGGTCGTTCGAAGACGCGGCCTGAGCCATTGATGCGAATTTCGAATCCGCGGGCAACCGGTCCTTCGGGAAGCTTATCTGCCACGCCCCAGCGTTCGTACATCGCCACCGCGTCTGCCTCGATAAAGCCGGCGCGCTGCCGCGCTTCAACGTGAGCGCGATTGCGTCGCTCTAAGAGTACGCAGGCTACGCCAGACCGTTGTAAAAAGATCGCCAATGTCAGACCAGCGACGCCGCCTCCGACGATGGCAACTTTGGTCTCTTGGTTTTGCTTCGGGCTACATTCATTTGCTGTCATGAATCGACGATAGGATCTATCGCGCTCAGCAACAATGCGAAATCCAGACAAATAGTTCGCAAATCCTGCCAATAAGAGAGCGGTTCAAAGGCGTTCATGGAACCACGTGGTCAGTCGGCCTACAAGCCTCTCAACGCTTAACCGAATGCTCTGACATATAGTGTGCGGGAGAGGTCCCGAGTGCTTTGCGGAACATGGTCACAAAGCTGCCCACGCTCTCATAGCCCAGATCGAAGGCCGTCTGCTGCACTGTGGCTCCGCCTGCCATCCATTGCAGTGCTAGAAGGATACTCAGCTGTTGCCTCCAACGGCCGAAGCTCATCCCTGTTTCTGCAGTGATCACCCGCGCGAGCGTACGTTCACTGAGGCCGACACGCCTGGCCCACGACTCAATGGTTCCGCGGTCAGCCGGATTCGCCATCATATTTTGAAAGATCGTGCGCAGCCGGAAGTCGGACGGCATAGGCAGGTGCAGATTGCCACTCGGCGCAATGGCGATCTCATCCAGCAGCAGATCGGCGACACGGGATTCCACACCGCCCCGCTTGTAGTTCATTGGAAACTCGGCGCATCGAAGAATCAAGGCGCGGAGGAGCGGACTCACGGTGATCGTGCTGCACGTGGAAGGCAGTGTCCGACTCGCCTTGGCTTCGATAAGCGTGACGTAGCATTGAACCTTCCCTGCTATCGCAAGGCGGTGCATCATCCCGCCGGGAATAAAGATTGCGGATTGCGGAGGGACAATCCAAATCCCGCCCTCCACCTCACAGGTCACGATGCCTGACAGCGACAGCAAAAGCTGTGCTTTCGCATGCGAATGGAAATCCAGTTCCCAACCCGCTGTGTTCATCTCTCCACCAATCGTAACGACCTTCCGGCGTACAGCCCATGTCTCCTTCATGAGGTCTTGGAGGTCGTCGTCTGGTTGGATAGATATCGGCATGAAGAAGGTCCTCCCTAGCGTATCTGCGTCTCCGCGAGCGAGCCGGTGCGCGTGCCCACGAAGTCGGCAAGTTTTTTTGCAAATTCAGGGAACCATAGAAAAGCTCTCTTCGTATGAGTCTATGTAAGCAGAGATGAGATCGCTAAGCGGCAAACAACGCCAAGCGATCAAGCTAACTAACCCACCACCGAAAAGTTGAATGCTTTTCCACAAGCGGTCGCTGCCCCCGTGCGCGACAAAGGAGATCTACCCATGTACTTCGCTATCACCACAACCGTCCTCGCCCTCACCGTATTCGTTCCGTCCTTCATCGGACTTCGCGCAAGAAGCAATGCCAACTGGCACTCGCTGTAATCGCAACCGGAATACAACACCCCAACTCCAAACCCTCACCGAATAAGGAGACTCATCATGTATCTCGCCGCTGAAGTTGCCGTTCTTGCTCTCACCGTTCTCGTTCCTTCACTCATCGGCCTGCGCGATCGCACCAATGCTGACTGGCACAAAAACAACTAAACAAACCAGGTCAACCTACCGTTGTTCGCGCAGACGGGCCGCCCCCAGGGTGGCCCTTGGTGTGTCTGGACTCCTCCAGTCCTCGCCCACGCATCAAACTCTAGTCCGCAAGTAGGAACGAAGCGGTTCGTCATACAGCTTCAAGGTTGTCCAGGCGACAGCAATCATACTGAGAACACCGAAAGCGACTGCAGTCCCGAACCCGCGAGAGGCAAGGTTGTGCTTGCCAGCGAAATCGCCCCAGATCCAGATCACAGCGTAGTGGGTCATATACAACGGATAAGAAAGCTCGCCGGAGAAGCGGCAAAGCCGTTCCATCTTCGGTCCGACCACTGCGCCAGCGCCCATGGCCACAAGCAGCGGAAAGTAGAGGATCACTACAGCGGCTTCTCTAACCCATGCGCCTCGGGCATAGGGCATCACCAGCGCAAGAAAAAGCAAAAGACCCAGGCCCACGAATCCGAGACCCGTGCGTGGGCGCCACTTCGATCGATAGACAAGCAATCCGGCGCAGAACGAGAACGCCACGCGAGCCCCGCCGTCCCAGAAATTGCGCGCGCTCCAACCGCCCGACAGACTGCCTGCACGGTGAGCTGTCCCGCAAAGCCATGCTGCCGACAAGAGTGTGAGCGCCACAAGCACTTTTCGCCCGGCTCGGTAGAGGACTACGCCGAAGACAAGATTCGCGACGTACTCCCAGAACAAAGACCACGAAGGTGCGTTCAGGCTGAACAGGTTGCGGCCGCGTTCTTGCATGGCACCATAGGGAATCAAGAGAACCGAAGCCGCGAAGATGAGTACCATCCTGGCTGGCCCGTAGCCAGGCGTGATCCCGAAAGGATTGGCGTAAAAGGCTATAAGACCAAGCACGCTCCCGAAGACCACCATGGGCTGCAGCCTGACAATGCGTGCCTTCAGAAAGCTCCAGAGACCCATCTTGGCTATACGGTCGTCATACGCGTAGCCGAGCACAAAACCAGAGAGGCAAAAGAAGAAGTCCACAGCAAGAAAGCCGTGACCGATCCAGAGCTTGCTATAGTCCCAGATCACCATCTCTGAGAAGTGAAAGATCACCACACAGATTGCGGCTATGCCGCGCATGCCGTCGAGTACGGCAAAATGTGGCCGTTGCCTGCTGATACTGGAATCCTGGAAAGAGGTTTCTGTACTCATTCTTCTTTCCTATCAGAGTACTCGGCCGGAGTGTGGGGTCCCCGGCGAACGTTCTTTGTTCGATGGTGTGCGACGCGCGCATTTTGCGCCGTAGTGGGCTCTATATGTACGGTGTTCCTTCCAAGGCAGACTGCACTCCTTTCGTTCCCCGATCGATGAGTCCAAGAAGAGCAGCGTTCGCTTTTCCAAGGTCCTGATCTAGCTGAAAAGCTCGATGCGCTTCGATAAGGGCTACGGTCCACGTTGCGACCAACAGCGACGCGGCAAGGCTCGCGACTGGATCGGGCAGACTGCGATCTACAGATTTCGCCAGTGCGACCGTCAACGTATCGGTCAACTCGTCCCGGATGGCTCGGGCACGGGCTTTGAGCGCTTCGCTTGCCTGAATCGTAGCCAAGAACTTGTTGGTGCCTGCTTCATGGAAGCGGACGTAAGGACGCTGATTGGCGACAGCCCAATGGGCAAACAGCCGCAAGGCTTCCACGGGGGGCGTGCCAGGTTTTCTCTCCCGCAGGGCAGCGAGCACGTCTTCGCGCCCTTCCTCGTCGAGGTCGAAGAACAGGTCCTCCTTACGGGAGAAATGATTGAAAACTGTCATCCGTGAGACATCAGCTGCTTCGGCGATCTCGTCCATCGTTACTTCATTGAACCCGCGCTCGATGAAGAGACGTGTGGCCACATCGGAGATTTTCTGCCGCGTGGCAAGGCGCTTCCGTGTCTGTCGATTTTGCGCTATGTTCGCCACTCCCTAAATAGTTTACATCGTCCATATTTATACTTAGTATAATTTCCAGAGGTCAGCACATGAGTCTGGAAGCACAGCAGAACGTGAACGAGCCGGAGACGGTAGCACCTGGGCAGGTTTCGAGTGTTCTCATCTCAGGAGCAAGTTTTGCCGGGCTTGCTACGGCTTGGTGGATGAACAAGCTTGGTTACGCCGTGACGGTCGTCGAGATCGCCACGGGTTTGAGGAAGGGTGGAACCCCCGTCAATATAGGGGAGAGCGTCATCGACGTCGTAAAGCGCATGAACCTGCTAGAACGCATCGTTGCCGCAAGCTTGCCACCCAGGCCTGTGACATTCCTTGATGCTGATGGAGCGCCGTTGTCGCTAGTGTCGGCGCAAGCAGAAGAGCAGCCGGAAGAGGAATATGAAATTGAAAGAGATGTTCTTCTCGACATGCTCTTCAATGAAGTGAAGGACAGCGTGGAATTCCTCTTCGCAGACAGCATCGCGGGTTTGGAAGAATCCGCAGAAGAGATCGCCGTCACCTTCACGAGTGGAAGAAAGCGATCCTTTTCTCTCGTGCTTGGTTGCGACGGCACCCACTCGGCCGTAAGGAGAATCTGCTTCGGCGAAGAGTCTTCCTGCTTGGTATTTCTCCAGAACTACTTCTCGCTAACCATCGTCGACAAGCTGCTACTTGAAGAAGACACCTCGCAGATGTTCAGCGTGCCTGGCAAGACAGTGATGCTCAACGCCTACAACGGCAAGACGGACATCGCGTTCTGTTTCTTCTCCGAAAAGGAAATAGACTACGACCGTCGTAAGCAGGATGAGCAGAGGCGCATGATCTGTGAGCACTTCGAAGGGCAAGGCTGGAGAACACGCGAGCTCCTCGACGAGATGAGCCACTGCGACGATTTCTACTTCGATAAGCTTTGCCAGGTTCGGATGGAATCGTGGGCGAAGGGTCGAGTGGCCCTGGTAGGCGATGCCGGTTACTGCCCCTCACCTGCCGCAGGCATGGGAGGCTCCATGGCAATCCTTGGAGCTGCAGCCCTGGCCGATGCCCTCCAGAAGCACCCCGGGGATTTCAGGAAAGCGTTTCAGGAATACGACGAAAGTTTCCGTCCCACCGTAGAGGAGATTCAGGCACATGCAGTTGAAATTGGACTGGAGATGTATATGCCCAGATCAGAAGAGGCGATACAGAAAAGAAACATGCAGCTCGGTATCAAAAGTGGGATTCATGCTCCAGTTACGTCGCGTGATGAACCGATGACGGCGTTCTGAATCGCCGAGTCTACGCTGATGGCGAACTTGTGTTGAAAGTCACCCGGTTTGGGCCAATTGAAGGCTGACATTCCCTCGCCCCTGAGGACCGCCTCCACAACGTTATGTGCCGCAGTCTCGACGCTATTGGCACGAAAGGGAGCGGTCAACGCGACGAATGCTTTAAAGAACCACGGGGCTTCGCGGAAGATACCAGTTCGAACAAATCCCGGCGAGACGCATCCAGCGAAAATCTTTGGGTGGGTCTTCATGAGGTAGTCCGCGTAATACATGCTTGCACCGTTGACTTGGGGGACCGCGGTCAGGAAGGTGAACCCCTCGAAGTGTGGGAACAGCTTCGGATCGAGCTTTGGTACTTCCTCGAACGTCGCGATGAGCATCACGACCCGGGGGCGGTCGGACAGAAGAAGTTTCGGCAGCAGGAGCTGGGTCAGGTGATAGCGGCTCAGATAACTCAATTCGAAGAACAGGTTGAGCCCGTCTACAGTCCTAATGTCTTTCGTGGCGAACACAGCCGCTGAGTGTACCAGTCCGTCGATCCGGTCCGTCAGTGCGTTGACCCTTCGAGCCGCATCCCTCACCCCATCATGAGTAGATAAGTCCACCGAAAGGAAAGTCGCCCGATCGCGCGCTGCGCCGAAGGATGCGATGGCGTCCTCACCTTTCCGCTTGTCGCGGCCAAGGAGGATAACGCGATTTCCCTCCGCAAGGATTTCGCGAGCCGCCTGCAGTCCAACCCCGCTGTTACCGCCAGCAATCACAATCGTCTTCATCTCTTTTCACCCCAGAGCCATGCTTCGGCCATCTCAATACCGACTCTAACGTTCGGCACATGCACGCTCAATGCTGGTTCGTTCATAGTTTCGTCGTGATCGTACAATCGGGCTATGGATCCGCTCTCTGATGTTTTGTCGCTCCTGAAACCTCGCAGCTACGTGACAGGTGGGCTGTCCGGCGGCGGTGCGTGGTCGTTTCAGATACCAGCGCACCGCGGCATCAAGTGCTACGCAGTCGTCAAGGGAGAGTGCTGGCTGTCCGTAGAAGGCGTTGAGGAACCCGTTCGATTGCGAGGCGGAGATTGCCTGCTTCTGCCGCATGGCCGCACGTTTGTGCTCGCGACCGATCTCAGTCTTCCGCCTCTCGACGCTCGTGAGGTTGTCACGTCATTGGAACGGTATCAGGGGGTGCTGCAGGTCACTCCGGGCGACGAGTTCTTCGTGCTTGGAAGCCACTTCTCTCTGGAAGGCGATGCTCGTTTTCTGCTCGACGTCCTGCCGCCCATCGTCATGCTGAGTGATGAAGCTCACCGCGAATCCGTACGCTGGGCCGTCGAGCGCATACTGCGCGAAATGCGTGACTTTCAGCCCGGAGGTTCGCTGGTCGCGCAACAGGTCGCCTATACCTTGCTGGTAGAGGCCCTTCGCCTGCACATTGCCGACGGCGCGCAACGAGGCACCAATTGGCTCTTTGCTCTTGCCGACACCCGCATGAGAACGGCCCTCTCGTGCATTCATGAAAGGCCCGCTCACTCCTGGACGATCGAAGAACTCGCTCGCTCGTCCGGCATGTCTCGCACGGCGTTCGCACAGACTTTCAAGCGGACTGTAGGCGAGTCTCCCATGGCCTACATTACGCGATGGCGAATGACGCTGGCCGCGAACCGCCTCCAGGACAAACGCGAACCCATATCTTCCCTGGCGCCATCCGTGGGATATCAATCAGAGAGCGCCTTCAGCGCAGCTTTCAGGCGGCAATGGGGTCGCTCTCCCAGGCAATATGTCAGCAGCCTTCGCTCTGAACTGAGCGCTGCCAATAGCGGTCAGTACTGAGAACGCTCATCTCGTCACTTAGCCCTCACATCGTCGGCTCCAGGACGTGTCATCAGATCCCCACTCGCACCGTGCAACCACTCCGCTGTGGCAAGGACCAGAAGGGTAAGGTTTCAACCCTGCCAATAACACCCGAACCAAAGACCCACACCTCGCTAGAGAAGCCAGTCTCTAATCCGTCCGTCTTTAGCAGCACCTCAAATTCGTCATCCTGAGCGAAGTAGCTCGCGCACTTTGCGAGCTACGCAGTCGAAGCACCCCGAAGATTCTTACGCTACCTCTACAGCCTGCCCCTTTTCGTCCCATACATTCGTGGCTTCAGGGCGTGCCATCAAACTCTCGCTAGCCCCGGCAACTATTCCGCCATGGCAAGGACCGGAAGGGCAGGCGTTTCAACCCTGCCAATAACAACCGAACCAAAGCCCCACACCTCGCTGCCGCAGGCCTCGTCTTTCATCCACCCCACCCCAACACTGTCATCTCGACCGGAGGCGCGCTTTTTGCGCCGTAGTGGAGAGATCCCTCGATGCAGAGCGTGATGCAAATGTTTGTGGCGCGCTTAGCGTCTAGAGATCCCTGCATTTTTTCCGCGCCTGCACGATGTCTCATGTGCGCGAAGAACGCCTGTAGCTCTCGCCACTCCGCACGACGATAAAACCATCAAACTCTCGCTCGCACCACGCAACGATTCAGCCATGGCAAGAACCGGAAGGGCAGGGTTTCAACCCTGCCAATAACACCCAAACCAAAGCCCCACACCTCGCTGCCGCAGGCCGGAGTGAAGGCGCAGCCGCAACGACTGAATTGCCTTCCTTGGCTGAGGCGAAACAACCTAACCACCGGACGTATCTCCGCAGTGTGAAGAAATCCTATCTATCGACATAGCTCATCACTCTTGGAGTGATCCTTTCCTACATCCGCTTCAAGGCTTATTCCTACAAAGATCGAGTCGACAGAAGCGCTCGGGGCAACGCTTGAATTGCTCGTCACTCGGGAGTTACAGATCACATCCCATAAGCCCGCATTTCGTTACAGACAACAAAGAAAGTGCAATGGCTTCGGGGTCTCAGCAAGGCGCCGAAGGCGATCATCACTGAAGCATTCAAGAATGCCTAAGGCCCGCAGAACGAGTCTCATTCATCACTCCTTTTCAATGCGTCTCTTCGACGGAGGCCGATTCTTCCCGATCTCCACTTCGCATCCGAGTGCCGCAAGGAAATCCGCCACTCTTCTTACGGTGGTGTATTTAGCACCCGTTCCCTGATACAGCGCCTCAAACGCTTCCCATCTATCGAGCATTTGAGTGTGTAACCATAGCGCGTCCGCTGCGGTTACACACTCAAGAGCAATGACGCAATCGGAAATCGCAATAACGGAACCCGCGCGACGATGTAGAGCGACTTTCTCCTGCCGTGGAGATCCAACCCTGCAAATCGCTACGAATGGACTCTTGGCCGATGACGAACCTGCGAATGCGGTTCTACGACTAAGATCTACTCGCTTTAGTAAGAGTTCTGTACTGTGAACCAACGGCGTGTTCCCTGTTTTACTCGAGTGCATTTGGATGGTTCCGCGACGGATGATGACGCTTACCTTGGCGAGAAAATACCTACCTGCAGACTCTCCCACCCCAGTCTTTACCTGGTGTGTTTTCTCAGCCCGACCGCGCTTTATCCGTACCACAAACGTTCTAGGTGAGCAGGAGTCGAAGGTGCGGTGGTCATGATCGCTCAAAACTTTGACTGTGCTCTGCAAACGAAGCAGTTCCCAGGCCTCGCGATCCTTATCCGCACTCAAACAACCAGCAGGCAGTATCGCAACGATTTCGCCTGTCTTGCTCAGATACTCAAACGCATGGAGGACAAAAGACATTGCCACGCTACAAGAAGTCCTGAAAAGATCGGTATCGACAGCCAACCGAGTCCCCCCCCGACAGGAGAAGGGAGGGTTTAATAGAATCAAGTCCACCTGTCCCCACACAGCATGCAGAGTGGCGCATCGACGTCGTGACCGTGCAGAGAGAAAATCGCAACAGCCGATCTCGGCAGCGGGCAAGTTTCTACGGGCGCATGCTACAGCTGATCTGGAAACATCGACACCAACGATCTTGCTGTGGTTCCATTTCGAAGCTGCTGCTTTTAAAAGTTCGCCGTGTCCACATGCAAAATCCGCCACTATCGAGGGAAGACGCCTCTGCTTTCTCACAATTGAGGCAGCTAGCGGCGCAGGGGTGTAAATTGCATCGAGTTTAGGCATTGCTTCCAACAGGGGCTGCAACCGCCGAGAGGTCATACAGCAATACGCGCCCTATTCCTTCTGTCCGTGACGCTTTACGTATTGGATGGTCATATATCAGCTCAACCGACCTTGGAGTTAAGAGGGAGAATAACACTGCCCCCAATGCGTGCGGTTTAGTTCCAATCAACGCGATCTTAATGATGTCCCTAGCGTGCATAGATGCAATGTCCTGCAAGAGGTAAAACACGCTAAATGGACAATTAGCGCGCGTGAACTGAGCGTTCGCCCACGCTCCCGTCTCGTCCAGAATAGGACGGTTACCGTCGTAGGTGTAGAAGGGATACTCCGCTTTGAAGCCTGGCACGCCAATGACCGGAATGATCTTGCCTCTGGGTGGTTCCATCGCTTCCACACAATACTTCAATCTGATCCCTTCAAAGCCCAGTAGGGCAACGAAACTGACATCTTCTTCATTGTCTGCCTCTGCTAGTGAGGCAAATCCCGGAAGTGGAGATAGTCCTCTGATCTTTTCGCTTAAATCGAAGATGTCACCCTCTCGGGGGAGAGGGCTAAATCGATATGTTTCAGGTTCCAAATATACCCCGCGCAATTGGAGACCTATGGACATCCCAGACTTCATGAGTGGCGCCCAAACCTGATGATCCAGCCCCGTTATGTCTAAATATGCCTTAGGGCGACCAAAGGCCCTCCAGAACTCTCGCAATTCGACTCCACTGCGGAGTCGGGCCATTTTCTCTACTCCAGCCATTCGATATTTCAGGTGATTTTCCGTTTGTTCAATGATCTGAACAAACACGACATCATGACACCGTTGCTCCCAAGTATCGGAGTGCTCGCTTCGCTCTTCAGACGACCGCCCAAATACGTATACGCTATTCGCTTCAGGCCGGAAAGAGTCCAAGTCCTCATACACGTCCGTAAAGACCGGTCTATTCTTCAGGCGCATTGTAATAAGCCTCAAAAATCTGTAGCTGCTCTGGTAGCACGTCTTCTTCCCTGTTGTGCCTGCGGAGGATCTCTCGGATCGTTTGCCGATGCTTGGTGATGAGCCCCATGACCTCATGAGAACCAAGCATCATCTTTCTCTTCCTTCGATAGCTGAAAACGAAATATGCACTAAAGATAGGGTGCATCGCATACTCGTAATCTCTGGTGTCTGCCTCGCTCATGAGCTTAGTGCCTGGCCGCCGCACCAACGCCAGGTGCATTACAGCGGAGTCAAGAATGTTCGATACTGAAGCCTGCACGGGTTCAATATCCTGATTCATCGGCTCATCACTGAGGTAAAATTCATTAATCTCGGGTGCGTGACCTGCAGAGTCCTCAGCCATTTGACCAAACACGCGTCCGAGTCCGAGTAATAGCTTAGTGAGCTGAGCACCCGAAACCGACAGGCCCTCCAGCTCAGAGAGATTCTTCTTGCCTACACCTTGAGCGGCAAGAGTTTGCTCCTTCGCTGACACAGGCTCGTCGATCTGGCCACCGCCCCTTGAATGTCGGAGTAAGCTTTGGTCGACCAACTCCAAAAGATAGCGTATGTTTCCAGCGGCAAGTCGAGTGAAAACATCCCAGCCCGCGTAGTAACGCCGAATTCCACGCTTGCCCTTCGTGATGTGGTACAGGAGGGCATGCTTATAGTTCGAGTACCGCGTTCGCCAAGCTTCGGGATTCTGAACGAAGTTGTCGTAGGTTTCTTCTAATGCTTCACCTTGGGCATCCGCCCAGTATTTGATCAGGTAGGCGCGCAATGGTTCGATCTTCTTGAGGTCTTGGGCCGCCTTCCCTTTCGCTTCCAGTTTCAAAATCAGTGCATCGACTTCCTGCTGCACCCCTAGAAGCTCTGCTTCTGCATCCTCGCTGAGACCGGGCAACAAAGCTTGGATATCTCCCAGAGATACTCCGTTCTCGAGTTTGATTCGCGCCATTCTCTCATTGCAAACGGAAAGGGCGAACTGATGGAACTGATCTTCCTTTAGCCGGTCAGCTATGTCTATGCGAACGTAATCAGAGGGATGATGCAATTGTTGAGTCTCATCAAGCGTGGTGCGAGTCTTGAGTCCCAACTCCTTTACCCCGATTTTGAATGTGTACAACTCTCCCGAGTGCTTAATGAGGGTATTGATGACTCTCTGCTGATATGGCAAGAAGTTTTCGTATTCATCAATCAGAAAAAAGAACGTCTTGTCTTGGAATTGGGGTATTGAGCTCAACTCCTGCACGAGCACATCAATAGGACCGCCCTGAATGGACAGCTCCGGGCGAGGCTTATCCGCAATGTTGTTGATTGCCGCTTCGAAAATGATCCGAGCATCGGCTAACGACTCACCGAAGGCCCGAAACGTGTTCGGAACGGTGGATAAACGCAGACTGCTTGCAAGGCGACGAAACGCCTCAGGATTAAGATCGAGAGGGACGTTTAACTTCAACCGATACCAATCCACAAAACGGACAATCAAATCACAGAAGAGGAGGTTCACGTAGTGTGCGAACAAAGGGATCCATTCATCTGTGTCAAGGCCTGCGCCACTGAACGCACTGACCCGATTAACGTTTGCCCGATGGTAAAGCCCATAGTAGGTCCAAGATGGAATCGACTCGGGAGTATTGCCGGTGAGCGCATATTGTCCCTCGTAAGAGAGACCACGAAGGACGGTTGTCTTACCTGTTCCACGGCCGCCAATCAACACGCAAGGGCGCGGGGTCTTCAGCTCAGGAAAATACGAAGGCTCCGTAAAGAGATCGAAGATCTGCTCTTTGAGCCATTCCGCTCTGTATCCTCCGAAGAGCTGACTCAGCTGTTCTGCAGGAGCTTGAACCTTTTGGGTCATGCCTTCACCATCAATGGTTGCCAACCGTTTGAATTCCACCGGATTAGGGGAATAGTTGCATCCGGTACCGTATCGCGAATAGCGATCACTAAACCAAGCTTTTCATAGCCTTGCCAATCGTCCGGGCTTCCGCCGTCAGTATCGGGTATACCCACACGATTGCTGACTGTTCTTATAAAATCGACTGCGCCGGAAAGTAGATGGTCGGGCCATAGCAAGGAGTCACTCGCTAAGGCGCTGTAACGGTGAGAAAGAAGGTGTGCCGGATTCACATGAACAGACGGACACTGGAGTCTAATCTCGTTGAACCCGGTCTCTGTACACAGCACTGGGCAGTAGAAAAACTGGGTACCTCTGGTAGCGGCCAGACTCGAGAAAGAATGTGTAGCTCCTCCAGGAATTGCAAACTCTCGGTACCATGTACCGACGAATTGATTTCCGGTTCCCACCAAATCGTCGACGAAAAGTATCGGACGGGGAGCAGTGGCGATGGCAACGAGCGCGTCAGAGGGTGATACGATTTGACTCTCGGCAAAGCCAAGATGCTGCCGCGCAATGCGTGCAAATGAATAACCACTATCGCTAGGGTTGTCATGCTCGCCGGAGACCGGCACTACAAGTACATCATCTAGAAATAACGACCACGCCTGAGCCGCCGTAACGAATGAATCCCCTATACGCGTGACACGTCGGCTTAGTGACTGGACAGCCGAAGCAAGCATCTCCTGAACCAGATTCTCGTGGAAGTACATGAACCCGTTGAGCAAATGAACGGCGTGCTCCATTTCATCTGCTCGAAAGTTCTGCAACCAACCTTCGGGATTCAATATTTTCTTCAAAGGCCAAAGATGTACGCGCGTAAAGTAATCACATTTGGCGAGGACATCTTCGAGGCGCACCGTGGGCGGCCCATGATGCGGCCTTAGATGTTGCTCAACTGGCATATAGCCAAGAGTTTAGCAACCTACAGCAGAAATAGCTTCTTGCTGACGAATAGCTTGGCGATGACCGAACGGTACTAGAAGTAAATATCCTTTTCGTCACTTAGCTCCAGCTCATCACCGACTCAGAATTGGGCCAGCTATGAGCCGGGTCCGTGCCCATAGCCTTCAGTAAAGCTCGAATAGTCGCCACGAAATCCTTCCTTCAATCAAGATGACGAAGTCTGGGCAGATACAAATCCCCTTTAAACCACCTTCCCAAAACCATCCTAAAACCTTGACACCACCCCCCAATCCCTTTAAACTCAACACCTGATGAAGCAAATTCACACCGCCGCCTTCTGTTGCATGTGTTGTCGCATGCCGCGCTGTCGCGCCGGTGTCTGTTTGCTCTAAGCGAAGCGGCTCAAAGCCTTCGCCCCAGGCTCAAAACACCCACGCACAGCTCCCCGAGCACAGCGTGGGTTTTCTGTTTCTGGGCCCACGACACCCAAACCATCCCAGCCACCCCGATTAGGAACTCCCATGAAGTCAGCTACCCAGTCCGGCATCACCCCGCTCAAAGCCGCCGCACACTCCAAGCTCGCCTTCAACGTCGATGTCGTGGCCATCGTGATCGCCCTGACCTTCGCCGCGCTCATCCGGCTCAACATCATCCACCACATCACCTGGTAACCGCTCCACCTGATCTCTGTTTTCTGTTCTCTCTTCTCTGTTCCCTGTTTTTCTGTTCCCTGTTTTTCTGTTCCCTGTTTTTCTGTTTCCTGTTTGCTGTTTCCTGCTCCTCGCCACCATCAACTTGTCCACTCAAACCATATCGATGCCCCCCACCTCCGACCACACCCTGCAACCACGCCAACTCCTGGCGCTGGTGCCAGGTACGCTGCTGCTCTTCGGGATCGGTATCGCCGGCAAGGGACTGGAAGCCATGGGAGCGTGGCTCCAGGCAGCTCACCACATCCCCTTCCCGCGCATTGAGTACGTCCTCTGGGCCATCATCCTCGGCCTCCTCATCTCCAACACGATGCCTCTGCCGAAGATCTTCCGCCCCGGCATCGCCACCTACGAGCTTTGGCTGAAGCTCGGCATCGTCCTCGTCGGCGCCAAGTTCGTTCTTCGCGACGTTCTGCACATCGGCGGCATGTCGCTGGTCCTCGTCTTCTTCGAGCTGATCTTCTCGCTCACCGTAATGACGCTGCTGGGCAAGATCTTCAAGCTGCCCCCCAAGCTCACCTCGCTGCTCGCCATAGGCAGCTCCATCTGCGGCGTTACCGCGATCATGGCCGCGCAGGGAGCCATCGAACCCGAAGAAGAAGACACCTCCACCGCCATCGCCGCCATTCTCACCCTCGGCGCGCTGGCGCTCTTCACCTTCCCTGCTATCGGACACGCGCTGCACCTCGGACAGCAGAGCTACGGCATCTGGACCGGCCTCGCCGTCGACAACACTGCCGAAGCCACCGTCACCGGCGCGCTCTACGGCGACGAAGCCGGCCGCTTCGCCATCCTCGCCAAGACCGCCCGTTCCGCCTTCATCGGCTTCGTCGTTCTCGGCTACGCGGTCTACTGGGCGTCGAAGGGCCAGGCCAGCCGCGTCGAACGCAAAGCGCTCTTCCTCTGGCAGAAGTTCCCCAAGTTCATCCTCGGCTTCGTCGCGATCTCCATCCTGGCTACCGCAGGCTTCTTCACCGCTCCGCAGCTCAAGTCGCTCGGCAACCTCTCACAGTGGGCATTTCTTCCCGCCTTCGCCGGAGTCGGACTGCGCACGCAGTTGCGCGACCTCGTCAATCAGGGCTGGCGTCCCATCCTCGTCGGCGTGCTCGGCGAGATCTTCATCGCACTGGTTACGCTAGGGATGGTCTTCGCGATCTACCACCACGGAGGCATGCAATGATCGCCGCTGCCTTCGATCGTGTCTCTAACTTTCTAGCGGTCTTTTCCGATGCGGTGAAAGACCTGCTCTCCCCCCATGGCCCCCAAGCCTCTAGGCAGAAAGCTTCCAGGCAGAAAACTGCCGAGCAGAAAGCCGACCAGCAAACGTGTAGCTGTCGTTGTCGCCAGTAGTACCCGCGAGAACCGGACACACTTCCTCTCTCTCTTTCAACCTCAACAAAAAGCGACCCTGCACAGCACACACGAGAGCGGGCGCGTCCCTCACAACACTTTCAGGAGCCCCATGCAAGCCTTTAGCCTCAATCATTCTCACACGCGCACACTTATCACTGCGCTGTTCCTCTTCATCCTAGCCATCACAGCGCGAGCCCAGGTCGTCGGCGGCACGATCGCCGGCACGGTCACCGACCCCACAGGGGCCGTGATTCCCAACGCTCACGTACTCGTCCACAACGACGACACAGGCACCCAGCGCACGCTGACCACCGGAAGTGCCGGAACCTTCTCCGCGCCGTCCATCCCCGTCGGCCGCTACACCATCAGCACCGAGGTTCCGGGCTTCGCTCCGTACAAGCGCGTCGATGTCGCACTCACTGTCGGCCAGTCGCTCGACCTCACCCTGAAGCTCTCCATCTCCGGCAGCGAGAGTGTCAGCGTCGAAGACACACCGCCTGCGGTCAACCTCTCCACCGAACAGACCTCCGGCCTGGTCGACTCGCGACAGGTCAAGGAGCTCCCGCTCAACGGCCGCTCCTACGACCAGCTCATCACCCTGAACCCCGGCACCGTGAACTACACCAACCAGCGCTCCGGTGGCGTTGGCACCTCGAACTCTTCGGTCGGCAGCATGTTTGCAGTCTCCGGCCGACGCCCGCAGGACAATCTCTTCCTGCTCAACGGCATCGAGTACACCGGAGCATCGCTGATTAACGTCACCCCCGGTGGCACCTCTGGACAGTTGCTCGGCATCGACGGCATCCGCGAGTTCAATGTCCTCTCCGACACCTACTCCGCCTCCTACGGCAAGCGCGACGGCGCTCAGATCTCCATCGTCACCACCAGCGGCACCAACAAGGTCCACGGCGACGTCTACGAGTTCCTGCGCAACAGCTTCTTCGACGCCCGCAACTACTTCGACGGTCCCCGCATTCCCGAGTTCCAGCGCAACAACTACGGTGCGGCACTCGGCGGCCCCATCAAGAAGGACAAATTCTTCCTCTTCGGCAACTATGAAGGCTTCCGCCAGAACCTCGGCCTTTCCCTGGTCACACTCGTACCTGACAACCAGGCCCGCCTCGGCTTCGTCCCCAACGCCAAGGGCGTCGAAACCGCGACGAAGGTCAGCCCTATCTCTGCGCAACTGCTGAACCTCTGGCCCGTACAGAACGGTCCTGAAGTCCTCACCAATGGCCTGCTCACCGGCATCGGTCAATACATAGGCACCGCGCCGCAACATATCCGCGAAGACTTCGGCACCACTCGCTTCGATGCCAACCTGACGCCGAATGACCTGCTCTTTGCCGTCTACACCGTCGATGACTCCGCCGATCACACACCTACCACCGATCCCTACTCGGTAGTCGACGAGGCTCTGCGCGAGCAGGTGCTAAGCGTGCAGGAACAGCACGTCTTCTCCGCGCGCCTACTGAACACAGCTCGCGTCGGATACTCACGTGCCAGCTTCCTCTTCCTCGGCTCCGTGCCCGAGGCCATTCAGGCAGTGACACCCAGCTTCATCACCGGCAAGCCCACCGGGGCGGTCGTCATCTCCGGTTCGACAGCCTCGAACGGGGCCTCGTCGATCACGGGTGCAGGCGCCAACGTCGGCGCCAACAACGCGATCACACGCAATCTCTTCACCTTCGACGATCACATCTTCTACACCATCGGCAAGCATCAGATCGAGGCCGGTGTCTGGTTGCAGCGCTTGCAGTCCAACGACAACCTCGCACAGGATCAGTTCGGCCAGGCTTCCTTCGCTTCCCTCACCAGCTTCCTGAATGGAGCGATTAAGACCTTCACCTACGCTCCCCAACCCACCGAACTCGGCTGGCGCACTCTCTTCGCCGACGCCTATCTCGAAGACACCTTCCACATCACACCCCGCGTCGAAGTTCGCGCCGGCTTCCGCAGCGAGTCCTCAACCGGTTGGAGCGAGTCGCAGGGCCGCACAGGCGTTTACAACTTCACCAACGGAGTCATCAACACCAATCCCACCGTGCAGTCCAACGGCATCAACGACAACCATGCACTCTTCCTGCCTGAGCCTCGCCTCGGCGTCGCCTGGAATGTCTTCGGCGATGGCAAGACCAGCGTCCGCGCTGCGGTCGGCCTGCATCATTCGCTGCTGGATGCGCTCGACTATCGCTTCGACCAGGCTGCTCCCTTCAACACCGTGTACTCGTACAGCGGTACTGCCACTACCGTTGCGACGCCCACCGGCGGCACAGCTCTCGTCTCACCCTCTACCGTGGACCCCGGCATCGCTACACCCGCGCTGCTCTCCTACTCTCTGAAGATCGAGCAGCAGCTTGCGCCTGGAACCTCGCTCACAGTCGGCTATGACGGATCGCATAGCTACCATCAGATTCTCTCTGGCGACTTGAACGAGCCTGCCTTCATCGAAGAGAACGGCTCCATCTTCTATCCCGCGTCCGGAACAGCAGCCTCTCCCGCAGCTCCAATCAAGGCTAATCCTGCACTCGCCAACTCAACCTCGTGGTGGTCCGGCGGCTCGGGCAACTACAACGCACTCATCGTCGACTTCCGCCACGACCTCTCGCACGGCCTTCAATTCCGCGCCAACTACACCTGGTCCAAGAATCTCGATGACGGCTCGGCCTGGAACACTTCGGTCTCGTCCAACACACCCGCCTTCGTCGAAGTGCCTTCGCTTCCACACCTCGACTACGGCCCCGCTGCCACTGACATTCGCCACCTGGCCGCCTTCAACGGCACCTACGAGCTTCCCTTCGGCACCGGCAAGACGTTCTTCGCGAAGACTAATCCTCTGACCGGCCGCATCATCTCCGGATGGTCGCTCTCCACCATCGCAAACCTACAGACAGGCTTCCCATTCTCGCCGCAGCTCGGCTATAACCCAACCGGTTCAGGCGACTCGCGCAACCCCGTCCGCCCAAACCTCAACCCAGACTTTAATGGTTCGCTCTATACCAAAGGAGCCACAGCAGAACGCGTCGCACAGTTCTTCAATCCCAATGCGTTCTCCGCGCCTGCCGCCGGCTTCGTCGGCAACGCAGGCCGCGACAGCCTCGTCGGCCCCGGCTACGTAGACTGGGACCTCTCCCTGCTGAAGTCCACACAACTCACCGAGAGGACACGTTTGCAGTTCCGCGCTGAGTTCTTCAACATCCTGAACCACACCAACCTGCAACTGCCAAACGAAGTCGTCTACTCCGCCGGCCCAACCCAGGGCACGCTTGCTAACCAGACGACCGCACCCGCTCTTGGCTCTCCTGGCGTCATCTCTGCAACGGCCAACACCAGCCGCCAGATCCAGCTTGGGCTGAAGCTGCTGTTCTAGCAGACTCGCCCCACGACAAGAGAGGCTCGCCAACCAGCGAGCCTCTCTTGTTTTTGCTTGCCTCTCTACCTTCCCGACACCTTCGCAAAGTCAATAAACGCCCGTTCAGGATCAGTGTGAATCAGCTTCACATTCACCTTATCGCCAACGTCCAATCCATCCCCGCCTTGCACCACGCGTCCTTCGAACGGTGGCCTGATCACACGTACATATACGCCCTTGTCGCTAGCGCCCGTGACCACACCCGGAAATATTTCGCCAATGCGGGACGACATCGCCACTGCGGCCACACGCTTCTGCATATCGCGTTCGATCTTGCGCAGTGCCTTGTCCGCATCGTTGCAATGCTGAGCGATAGCGATGAGTTCTGCATCGCTGTAGGGTGCGGGCTCATTGCTGGCCATCGCATGCAGCACCCGCTGCGTTACGAGGTCCGGGAAGCGCCGGTTCGGTGCAGTCGAGTGCGTATAGTCGCGCGCCGCAAGTCCGAAGTGTCCTGTTGGATCGTCATCCGGACGCATCAGCATGTACTCACCCGGCCCCATTAGCTTGATAACGGCAACCGCAAGGTCAGGATAGTGAATCAGATCGTTCTTTCGCCGCTCTTCCAAAAAGTTATTCAACTGCACGGAATCAGGATTCGCAGGCAACGTCGTCCCGTGATCTGCCGCAAGAGCCACAATGCGATCCCACCGCTTCGGAACCACAACCACGCGTTGCAGTCCTGAGCGGCCTCCTTTACGCAGCGCCCGCGCCATCACGCCGTTAGCCGCGACCATCAGATCTTCGATCAGGTTCATCGCACGATTCTGAATCGCTTCATGCACGTCGATCACACGACCATCGACGACCACCGGATCGGCCTCGGCTTTGTGAAACTCAAGGGCTCCGTTCTTCACACGAGCCGTATGCAGCGCCTGCGCAGCCTCATCCTGAAGTGTAAGTTGCTCGACCAGCCAGTTTGTCGGTAATGTCCCCGAGTCCAGCTGCGCCTCATCATGCTCCCGCGCACTGTCTGACCGCAACGACATCACATCGTTGTCCACCTTGCCCGCTGCCGTATTCTCCAGCCATGGCCCCACACGCGAGTACGCCAACTGCGCGCGGTTTCTGACCAGAGCGCGCGTCACCGCCTCGTCCAATAGCTGCCCATCCGGTCCCACCGTGAAGGTCATCATCACCGCCTGACGGTCGCCGTTTTCGTTCAGCGATGTCAATCCGGTCGAAAGCTCCAGCGGCAGCATTGGAAAATTCTTCACTGCCGTGTAGATGGTTTGCGTCTGTTCCTGCGCATGTTTGTCGATGGGTGAGCCCTTCTCGACCACCGCGGCTACGTCACCGATGGCCACGCGCAGCTTGATTCCTCCGGCTACGCGCTCGGCTACCTCAATTTGATCAAGGTCCTTCGACGTATCGTTGTCGATGGACGACCAACCCAGGGCACGAAGATCCTCTACACCCGCTGCGGGTTTCAGTGTCTGTAACTCTTCTTGAATCGCCGAGACCTCCTCGGCTACTCCTGCGCCGAACTCAGGCTTGAAGTTAGCGGCGTGCATCTCATCCAATGCAGCTCCCGCCAGATCGAACCCATGTCCGCTATGCTGCTGACTTCCAGAATGGTGTTGACCGGCGTGCTGTTGATTGTGGTTGTCTAAATGGTCATGCTGCTGGTTGGGGTGCCTGTGGCGATCGTGTTCGGACATGCCCCGCAGACTATCACGGAGAGCACAATACGGGTTTAACGGCTATACACAGCAGCAGGCTACACCGAAGCCAGCACCCTCTCCCGCAGAGGCTGCAACCGGCTCTCCTCCAACCCATCGCGATAGAACATGTTGTAGGTATCAAACGGAATCAGCCGCTTGGCATCCGGGTGTGCGATATGGATGCACGTCTTCTTGATTGAACGTAGATCGAAGCTCTGCGCGTCGATGAACTGCACGATCAGAACACGAAATAGATTGTCATAACCCAGATTTTTCGGTGCAATCACCTGCGGCAGGCAGCATAACAGCTCGCGCAGAGTCGTTGCTTGCGACTGCGGCGAATGGTTCGTCGCAAACAGCTTGAAGATGTGATTTCGAACAGCCTCATCCCGCTCATAGATGATGGTGTTCCGGCCGCCGTCAATGAGCACCTGCGGATCGATCATCCCGGTCAGCGGAACCACCTTGCCGCCGAGCTTCATGGCATAGGCCATCGCCAGGCTGTCCGGATGACAGGGCACAGGGATGAGGTCTTCCGGCCTGAATGCACTGGTCTGCTCCAGGATGCGCCGGCGCACTTCGCTCAATGTCAGCCGATGACGGGCCGGATCGTATCCGGCCAACCGTCCAGCCTGCTGCACGGGTTGGAACGTCACACCACGTATGCACTTTTGTTGCAGAGCAAAGTCGACGATGCGGCCCATCTCGTCGTCGTTCACACCTCGTTCCACCGTGACCACCAACGTCGTCGATACATTCAGCCTGTTCAGCTTTTCGAGTGCCTTCTCACGAATAGACCGCAGATCCGCGCCGCGCAACTGCATCAGGGGATCACGCCGCAGCGAGTCGAACTGCAGATAGAGTTCGAACTGAGGAATGTAGCCCGCAAGCCTCTCGGCGAAGCCATCTTCCTGGGCGATCCGAATGCCGTTCGTGTTCACCATCAGATGTTTGATTGGCCTTCGCTTCGCGGCATCGAGCACCTCAAAAAACTGTG
>NZ_LMUH01000022.1:706989-711154 GCF_009766105.1 Granulicella sp. S156
CATGGAGCGGTAAGTTGTGCGGTGCGGCCCGCTCTCCGCGTAGCAGATCGGGCAACTCAGATTGCACGCATCACATATCTCGATCAACGAAAGGCACGAGTGCTGTTCGTGGTCCGGGCACAATCCACAGTCGTAGGGACAGCCGTACTTCACCGGAGTGTTGTAGTGGTCCGGCATCTCTGGCGGTTTTAGAAACACCTCGCGACAGCGTCGGTAGTAGTCCACATCATCGGCCATCAGCACACGCTCGAATCCATGTTCTGGACAACGCTTCAGCATGAAGACGTTGCCGTCCTCGAAGACAATCTTCGCGTCAATGCGCCGGTAACATGTCGTGCAGATCGACACGGCTGTGTCGTAGAACAAGTAGTCTCGCGTCTTTGCCATCACTCACCATCCTTGCGAGATACCGCGACGATGCCTTCAACAATAGCGATGATGAGGCCCACGAGGATACCGAGCACCGATGCGAAAAACAAGAAAAGCCCAACACTACTCAAAAATCCGAAGTTCCCGTGTGACACTCTCGATTGCACACCGCACAATCCAAGTGCCAGCAATACACCCACTACCGATACGCCAATGACTTTCAGTCCAATGATCTTTCGTGGCTTCTCAATTTGCGTAGACACTTCGCACCTCCCGTGTGCGCATTCCTTCGCTCAACACCAGCACAATCAGCCCAGCCACACATGCCCACTGAATCAGGTTCATCCCTGCAACCAGAGGTTGTGGCTTAATAAAGTCGATCAGCAGCCGCCATCCAAGATACGCCGCCAGAAACCCTCGAAATACTTGCCCTTCAACATGCGGCCTTCTGTTCCATCGCCACAGCACCCAAGCCAACAGCGCAAGAAAACAGAATTCGTACAACTGCGTGGGATGCCGCCTTATTCCGTCACCAAAGTTCACGCCCCAGGGCAAAGACGTTGCTGTTCCATAAGTGTCATCCGCAATCCCCGCAAAGAAGCACCCGATCCTGCCAATCGCAATCCCCACGCACAGCGGCACCGCAAAAAGATCACCCGTCCTCGACTTCACACCGGCGATCCCTTTTGCTATCTCGACCGCAATCCATCCACCCAGCAACCCACCCACAATCGTCTTGCCGCCGGCCCGCAACACATCGTTCCAGTGGAATCCCATCTGAGGAGCCTGCTCGACCAGTCCCAACAAGCGGCTTCCGACCAGCGCACCTATCGCTGCAGCAGCTATTACGATCCATCTCCGCTCATCGCTCAGCGCATCTCCCTGCCGTGCGCGGCTCCAGCGGTACACAGCAAACCCACCTGTATACCCCAACGCCTCGAATAGCGGGTGCAACCCGGGATGGAAGATCGAGAGCAAGTTAGAGCGAGTGTAGCGAATTTTGCCCCGAGATCAGAGCCAGCGGCGTGTTCCAGCCCAGGTTCGTATTGCGGCACTATTGAGCGAATATCGAACAACCATTCCAAACGCCGTATCGAAAGGTCTAGCATAGATAGTGTCATGCCGACGAAGACGCTCACACCAACGAAGCCTCCCACCAAGCCCACAACCACCAATAACGATAGCGCCACGCGCGAAGCTACCTTCGACATCTTCCGCCGCTGGGGCTATCTGCAGGCATCACTAGATCCACTTGGCCAGTATCTTCCACCTGAGCCCTTTCCTACGCCTGCACCTGATGGTGCGGACTCCGAAGAAGCTCGCCGTTACTACTGCGGCTCCATTGGTGCGGAGTTCATGCATATTCCTTCGCCCGAGAAGCGCGCATGGATCCAGGAACAGCTTGAGGGCGACTACACCGCTCATAACACAGCGCGCATTCTCACCGGCCTCATCCGCGCCGACATCTTCGAACAGGTAATCCAGCAGCGCTATCTCGGGACGAAACGTTTTTCACTCGAAGGGCTGACCGTTCTTGTCCCCTTTCTCGATCAGGTCTTTACGACTTCAGCCGACAACGGCGTCACTCGCTCCGTCTTCGCGATGAGCCATCGCGGCCGCCTGAACGTCATGGTGAATACCATAGGCCGCGCCTCGGAAGAGGTCTTCACCAAGTTCGAAGACGTCGACCCGCGCAGCACCATGGGCGGTGGAGATGTGAAGTACCACACCGGTGCAACCGGCGACTTCATCACGCCCAACGGCAAGAGCATTCATCTGCACCTCGCATCGAACCCAAGCCATCTTGAAGCCGTCGACCCAGTCATCATGGGCCGCGCACGTGCGTATCAGGAGCGGATCGGAAAAGAGGGCCGTCAACAAGTGCTGCCACTCATCATCCACGGTGACGCGGCCTTTGCCGGCCAAGGCATCTGGGCCGAGACGTTGAACCTCGCCTCGCTGCACGGCTATAACGTCGGTGGAACGATCCAGGTCATCGTTAATAATCTGCTCGGGTTCACGGCACTGCCAGAGGAATCCAACTCCTCGCGTTTCGCCAGCGATCTCGCCAAGCGGCTGCCGATTCCAATCTTCCACGTCAACGCCGAAGACCCGGAAGCGGTCGTGCGCATCGCCGTACTGGCCGCAAACTATCGTCACACGTTCGGCTCCGATGTCGTCGTCGATCTCATCGGCTACCGCCGCCACGGCCACAGCGAAGTCGACGACCCAACCGTGACGCAGCCGCGTCGCTACGCGATCATCAAGGACCATCCGCAGCTCTACAAGCTCTATGCCGAAAAGATCGGCGTCGATCCCAGCGCAGAGATCACTGCGGTGCAACAGGAGTTCCTCGAAGACCAGAAGGCCGCGACTCACGCCGATCATAAGCCGAAGATGCACACGCTGCCGGATTATTGGGCCCCGTACTACGGCGGTGCGCTGCGCTCCGTCCCGCCACCTCGCACCGGCCTTGACGCCGCGGAGATAACCTCGCTCACAACCGCGCTTACTACTGTGCCTGAGGGCTTTCACGTTCATCCGAAGGTTGAAAAGTTGTTAGCTCAGCGCGTGGAGATGGGCGCGGGCAAGAAGCCGTTCGACTATGGCATGGCTGAGTTGCTGGCATACGCGTCTCTTCTCAAATCAGGCACGCCGGTTCGCCTCACAGGACAGGACTCGCAACGCGGCACGTTCAACCAGCGGCACTCGGTGCTCATCGACATCGAAACTGAAGTGCGCTACTCTCCGCTCAACAACATCGCACCCAATCAAGGTCGCTGGGAGGTCTACAACTCCATGCTCTCCGAAGCCGCCTGCCTCGGCTATGAGTATGGTTTCTCGCGTGATTTCCCTGAGGCTCTGGTGCTATGGGAGGCGCAGTTTGGGGATTTTGCGAACGGGGCGCAGATCATCATCGATCAATTCCTCGCTGCGGGTGAAGCGAAGTGGGGCCTGCTCTGCGGCCTAGTGTTGCTGCTGCCGCACGGTTACGAAGGCCAGGGACCAGAGCATTCCAGCGCACGCATCGAACGCTACCTGCAGCTTGCAGCACAGAACAATATTCAGATAGCCCAGCCCTCCACCGCTGCGCAGTACTTCCATCTGTTGCGCCGCCAGTCTCTTCGTTTGTGGCGCAAGCCGCTCGTCGTATTCACACCGAAGTCGATGCTGCGTCACCCGGATGCAATGTCGAGCATCGAGGATCTGGGCAAGGACTCCTTCCAGAATGTGCTGCCGGACAGCGAAGCACAGAATCCGCGCCGTCTACTGGTCTGCACCGGCAAGATCGGTCACAATCTGCGTGTCGAACGTGCGAAACGTGGCGACATGAGCGTCGGTATCATCTTCATCGAGCAGCTCTATCCGTGGCCCGAAGCTGAACTGCGAGCCGCGCTCGAGCAGCATCCTGGCGCTGCTGAAATCGTCTGGGTGCAGGAAGAGCCGGCGAACATGGGTGCTCTATCGTTCGTTCTGCCAAGGCTGAAGCGCGTGGCAGGAGATCGGCCCGTGTTGACCGTGAAGCGAACCGCTAGTGCGAGCCCCGCGACGGGTTCTGCAAAGGCTCATGAAATGGAAGAGAAGACACTGATAGATCTGGCATTGGGACATGGTTCGTAGCTACAAAGTTGGTTGACGGAGTTGTAGAGAAGTGGCACGGCGTTGGACTCTAGAAGGGCTCAACGCTGTGCCATTTCTACGTGCAGTTGTTCTATCACTGGATAGCTGGGTGGCTGTAGCTGGTCAAGAGGTTGTTACATCGTCGAGTCTGCTGACGGGCGGTTTGTCGTTGAGG
>NZ_LMUH01000023.1 GCF_009766105.1 Granulicella sp. S156
CTTCCGCTCATGTACCGCTCTCGCCTGCGCCTGGCTTAGACTCCAGCTATATGTCGATACGACCTAGCGCGACGCAGGGGCCGAAGAAGCGGCAAGCTTCGAATCTCAGCGGTAGCCGTGGCTCAAGACGCAATCCAGTTGACACGTCGATAGCAAAGTGATATCATTTTGCTATCGGATAGTGAGGTGGAGTGATGGCAGTTGAGCGGTCGATCGTTAGCAGAGAGCGTGTTGTGAACGTGATAAATGGCTGGGCGGTGTTGCTGCCGCTGATCGCAATGGTGATTGCGGACGTGGCGTATTTGGCGAATGGGCGACCGGATGAGCTTCGCCTGCTGACGTGCATGGTGGTGTTGGGGCTTGGGGTATTCGGGTTTGTAGGGTTCTTCAGTTTGCAGCCGAATGAGGCGCGGGTATTGACGCTGTTTGGGGCGTACAAGGGAACGGTGCGGACGAGCGGGTTCTGGTGGGGCAATCCGCTGTATGGGGGTGGGCGGCAGGGGTTTGCCGCGAGCGGACTGCTGCCGAGCCGGCAGTTTCGGACGAAGCCTGCATCGGCGAGTGCGCCGGGACAGGCGATGGGCAGGATGAAGGTGTCGCTGCGAGCGAGGACGTTGAATGGCGAGCGGTTGAAGGTGAACGATAAGCGCGGGAACCCGATCGAGATTGCGGCAGTGGTGGTGTGGCGGATCGACGATACAGCGCAAGCGTTCTTCGATGTGGATGATTATGAGAACTATGTGCCGATCCAAAGTGAGTCGGCGCTGCGGCATATTGCGAACATGTACAGCTATGACGATGGTGAAGGCACGGAGACGACGTTGCGGAACAACCCGGACGAGGTGTCGGAGGCGCTGAGGACGGAGTTGCAGGCGCGGCTTGCGAAGGCGGGTGTGGTGGTCGACGAGGCGCGGTTGACGCACCTGGCGTATGCTCCCGAGATTGCGCAGGTGATGCTGCGGCGGCAGCAGGCTGAGGCCGTGATCGCGGCACGACAGAAGATTGTGCAGGGAGCTGTAGGAATGGTGGAGATGGCCTTGACGGAGCTTTCGGCGAGGGGGTTTGTTAGTTTGGATGATGAGCGGAAAGCGGCGATGGTGAGTAATTTGATGGTGGTGCTGTGCAGCGAATCTGAGGTGCATCCTGTGGTGAATACGGGGACTCTTTACAGCTGATGAAAGAGCGCAAAGCATTCCTGATGCGGATCGATCCTGCGCTGTGGGCCGAGCTGGAGGCCTGGGCGCAGGATGAGTTGCGCAGCGTGAACGGACAGGTCGAGATGATCTTGAAGCAGGCGGTGATGAAGCGGAAGGGCGCCGCCTCCAAAGCTTCAGCTTTAATTCGTGAAGAGGTTGAAGCTGGATAACGCCTGGAACTAGAGCAGTTCTCGTAATGGTGTAGAGCGAGTCAAGGGTATCTACGTCGTTTTTTTTCCAAGAAAAACGACACTCGCAGGGTTCTTCCGCTTCACAGTATTACGAGAACTGCTCTAACGCCCCCGCGAAGTCCTCTTTTCGGCAACTTCGGACTTGACTGCTGGACGTCCTGGCACGAGGTTGTCGCAAACGCCGTTTTAGGGGAACCACGTTAGTGGATAGATAATTGTCACGGAACTCCGAAGTGGAGGCTCAAATGTTTCGTGCAATCTGCGTCACAGCCCTGCTAGCGGTGGTCGGCCAGATCATCGTGGCCAAAACCCATGCACAGGCAACCTCAACAGATGGGGAGTTTGAGGTTTCGTCCGTAAGGCCCAGCAATGACGCGCAAGGAACAGCACTGGTTCAGGCGACTCCGGGTCGCCTCACCCTTAGTCATATCTCGTTGCAGCGACTTTTGGTGTTTGCCTATGGCATTCAGGATTACCAGCTTGTGGGAGAGCCTTCCTGGGGTAAGTCTAGCCAGTACGACCTCATCGCCAAAGCAAGCACCGGTACCAGCGTGGCAAAGATGGAAGGGCCTATGCTCCAGGCTCTTCTTGAAGATCGGTTCAAGATGAAGCTCCATCGTGAAACCAGGGCGCTTCCACTCTATGAGCTGCTGGTAGCCAAGAGCGGTCCTAAACTACATCCCTCGGAGAAAGGAAGCTGCACACCCTATGTGACAGGCTCTCAACCTGCGATTGCGCCCGCGCCGGGGGAGCCTCAGCCGCTTTACTGCGGTTTTCACAGAACCGGCTCGGATGTGAGCCCAATTCTGAACGGAAAGGGCGTCAGCATGGATGAATTAGCCACCAACCTGGCTCGGAGTTACAACACCGCACTTGGAAGAAACATCATTGATAAGACTGGGCTGCCCGGGACCTTTGACATTCATCTGACATGGACGAATGACCCCGGTTCAATGGAAGCTGCTTCTTCCTCGACAGCCGACGACGCATCCATCTTCGCCGCCTTACAAGAACAACTTGGATTGAAACTTCAGGCCGCAAGAGGACCAGTTGAAGTTCTCGTCATCGACCACATCGAAGAGCCTTCCCAAAATTGAGCAGCCGGCCAGCTTTCTTCGATACCGCAACGTCAGTCATTCCCGCAAAGTCGCGTTTTCGGCAACTTCGCCGCAAGTTGCCGGTAACCCCGTGTTGCGAGAAGTTCAATAGCCGATGTTCTCCAAAGGCTGCTCCACGCATTCGAAATAGACGACTTCCGCCGGACCGCTAATTCGCTGAAGGGCGCTCGATGTGGTCGATCACCAGGACGGAGACGGGCCC
>NZ_LMUH01000024.1:0-21476 GCF_009766105.1 Granulicella sp. S156
CAGAAAAAGCTTACGCAACTTCGCCGGGCGCTGAGTATCAGCTGTTTTGACCCCGAGACCGCTCCTGCTGAATCCACTGTCTTCGATCTTCTAGATTTTGGCGATCAATTCTGGTTGATTCCAGATCAGAGCGCCGATCGCTTTATCTTCGGCGACTGGGCGCAATACCTTGCCCAGCACGACGCATTTTTTGAAGGTCAGGCAGGCACGTTGCCGTTATCCTGGCGTCGCAGTTTTCTATTGATCGCGCGTCATGCCTACTTCCCCCATGCAGCAGTTGTTCCAGCTCAGCCCATGCCCTTTCTTCAGCTCTCCGACCCCATTGATCCCCGTCATATGGACAAACTCAATCAGCAACGTTTTCGACGACTCGCGGGAGAAAATTAATGGGCACCGTTCCCCACCGGTTCTTTGAACCCATGCCAACTCCCTACTCCGATACCTTTACGGTCAGGGTGCCGGGCAGCACTCCGCAGCAGGGCCGTGATTTTTTGGCGAGCGTGAACGGCGGCAGCCTCCTGGGGGCTGGACGTGCGGCCTCCGTGGACTTCGTCAAGCTCCGCAGTTCCTATCAGGCCCATGCAAAAGGTCTGCAGCAAGAGTTGAACACGATGCGAGCAGCCGGTGCTACGGAGGAGCAGATTGCGCAGAAAGTAGTAGCCGAGCGAACAGCATTTGCACGTCTCACACGTCTTCGTCAGGGCCCGGGAGCCACAGTAGTGTTGGAGATTCGGGACCAGGTCAAGTATGGTCTCGGCGGGCGCAGCTATACCAATCTGGCGAAGCGCGCCGATGATGCCATCGCCGCCGGCAAGACATATACTCAGGGGCTTTCCCGTGAACAGATTCTCATCGAGGGCTCCATGCGTCCGCAGGAGCTGATGAACACTCGTTTCTTAAATGCCGCAAAGTATCTGAAGTATGGCGGCCCTGTGATGCTGGTGCTGGGTGCAGGCATCTCCGCGCATGAAATTGCGTCTGCGCCGGCGGCCGACCGTGAAAGAGTAGCCATGGAACAGGCAGGCGGATTTGCAGTAGGCGAACTCGCCGCGGAAGGAGCAGCCATTGCCTTGCTGACAGTCGGCACAGGCGGCTTGGGGCTAGTAGCCATTGTAGGTATCGCTGCGGTGGGCGTGGCAGGTGGAGTTGCCGGAAGCTGGATTGCCGATAAAATCTACTACGCGCGTCACCCGAAGGTCGTACAGAAAGCCCAGCAGACAGGCTATGTGCATCAGTCCGACATTCATCACTTCTTGCCAAGATTCTAATTAGCTATACAAGGGGCTCTACCGCAGTTGAAACTCTGGCGCGCCCATTACCAGAGCTGTCAGCAGGTTCAGCGTGTCGGTGGCGGTCGCGTTTACGGGCTGCTGTTCCAGTTGCTTGCCAATCAACTGATTGGTCTGCGCCGAGACCGGCGCTCCAATCATCGTCCCCTCCAGCACGTGCAACGCGACATCCGCACCCGACGGAATGGGCAGATGCGCATCGGCAGGTTGCATGGGGGCCGATATTCCCACAAGCTTGGCGTCGGCATGTGCGACCGGAGCACTAGCGGTTTTGGGGCCCGCATTGGTGAAGCTTCCCATGCCTGAGGGAGTCAGCAGTCCCATCGCCAGCAGCTTCGGTGCATCGAACTTCTGGTTGGCGAACTTGCCGTTGGTCAACTGATAGGCGAAGTTCAGCCGGTCGACCAGCGCCGAGGAGTTCATCCACTGATCGGCTGTCAGGTAGTAGCCCGTCGGGGGCAGCGCGTTGTACAGCGGCATGCCCATCGTCTTGATCGTGTTCACCAGCGCGGCCGGGTTCTGCGGCTCGGTAGCTGTGGAACGGAACGCCGAGGCTACAAACTCAACCGGGGTCTTCACCTTGTTGTGGAAGTACTGGCGCGAGTTGAACTCGGGAGAGGCGATCAAGGCGCGCAGCAGGGTCTTGATGTCGCCGTTGCTGGAGAGATACACCTTGGTAAGACGATCGACCAGAGCGGGCGGCGGGGTGTCCGCCACAAAGTGCTGGGCTAACAATACGCTGATGAAGCGCGCCGTCTGCGGGCTGGAGGCGAGAATATTCAGTGCCGCAATGCCCTGCTTGATGCTGTCTTCATTGGCTACGACGTTGCTCGGGCCGAAGGTCGGCGCTGGGTGCATGCCGGCCTTCGCGCCAGCCGGGAGCTTCGTTACGGTGCCGTTGTCGTCGATCACATAGCCGAACCAGGTCTTCGGTCCGGGTTCATGGCGCTTGGGGTCGAAGAGAAATCCGCCGCCCTGGTTGACCCGATCGACGCCCCAACCGGTAAGAATGGCGGAGAGCGCCGTCACATCGGCCTGGGTGTAGCCGCCGTTGACGCCTACCGTGTGCAGCTCCATCACCTCGCGGCCGTAGTTCTCATTCAGGCCCTTGTTGCCCTTCTTCGAGTTCGGATTCTGTGGGTTCACGCCGTTAGCCAGAGAGTCCGGGCCGATCGACAGCCAATTATCCAGATACACCATCATCGCCGGCGACTTCGCGGTGGCCATGAGAAGGTCGTGGAAGTTGCCCAGCGCGTTCTTGCGGATCACATCGCGCTCGTAGCTGGTGGTGTACCAGGTATCGGAGTCCTTGCCGATGAAGATGTTGAAGTGATTGAACCAGAAGTCGGTCATCACCTCCTGCAGTTGCCGCTCGGTCATCACGTCGCGCAGGATGCGTGCCTGGGCCAGCTCATTGCCGATGTTGTAGGAGGAGCTTACCTGCCCCGACATCGCATTGAACGTCTCACGCTCTCGTGGCGTGAAATCCGCAAAGAGTAGATCGTGCATGCTACCGTTCAAGTTGCCGTTCCCGGTGAAGGCGATGCGGTCCTCGACCGGCATCTTGATCAGCGTGGCCATGCGCTGCTGCTTCGGCAGGACGAGCAGCTCCCCAGCGATGCGCATCGCCGTAGCCTGATCCTGCTTCTTCCGGTTGGCCTTCTCGGCGTCTGTCAGCTCGACCTTTGGTTTGACGCTGCCGTCAGGGTTCTTCTGGTCGCGCTCTTGGGTCAACTTGTAGACCTGCACCTCATACACCGCATTCAGCAATGGGTCAGCGGGATACGGTACCTTGCCATCGGCAACCGGGCCAATCTGTCCCCGGTCTGGAAAGACTTCGATGAGCTGCTGGGCCGGCATGGTCAACGTTGGATAGTCGGTAAGCCTTCTACCTAGCACAGGGTCCGGGATGGACTCGGGACTCATCTGCTGCGTAAGCCATTTGTCAGATCCCATCGCCAGCACTTGATCGACTTCGCCGGGCCGTGGGCCGAACGTAAACCGGTCGAGTAGTTGCTGCACGCGCTCCCGCTGCGAAAGAGGGGTCAGCACGGCGGGTTTTGCGGGGGGATGGGCGACCGGCACCCGCGACTTCTGCGCGAAGGTCCTGGCGGCCTTTTGCTGGGCGGCATCCATCGGCTGTGTGTCGTTGGGACTCTGCGGCTCTGCTTTCGTCTGCTGCATCGTTTGTGAGCTCACGACTGCCGTGGAGCTTACAAGGACAAGACCGAGAAGCATCATCCGTGCCGTCATTGTTCATACCTCGACACCTGCTTAGACCCGCGGGACGTGGCGGAAGTTGTGTTTTTCGGTGAGATGATCATCCCGCTACAAATCCGGGTTGTCGCTGCTCTTGTATCTCGCACCACGGGCGGTGAACACCACGCATCCGACGATCGCCACTACGACCGCAAGCAGAACCTCGCGGTAAAAGTTTGGGCGCGACACCACGATGTATCCAAAGCCGGCAAGCGCGAGGAGGGGTGGCAGCGGATAGAGCCACAGACGGAAGGGACGCGGCATATCAGGCCGGCGCATACGCAGCAGCATCACCCCGATATGCTGCAATCCGAACTGCAACAGAATGCGCAGAACCACCAGCGCCGCGATGACATCACCGAGCGAAAAGAAGCAGCAAATGCAGGCGATTACCCCCAAAACAAGAAGTGATACATGAGGGAATTTTCGGGTCGGATGCAGCTTCCCAAAGATGGGGATGAAGTTGCCATCGATTGCTGCCGCATAGGGGATCCGCGAGTAGCCCAGCAGCAGCGAGAACACGCTGGCGAAGGCTGTCACCATCACCAACAGAGCCGCGAGCTTACCCAGTAAGGTTGCGGCATGCACGCCCAACGACGGCGCATAGGCCACCTGCATGAACTGTGACAGCAGTGCACGCCGCGCTTCCAGGTTCTGGGCCGCGAGCAACTGTGGAGCTCCGATCACCGACAGCACGCTCGCATTCAGCGCGAGGTACAGCAGTGCGACGATGCCGATCGACAGCAGCACGGCGCGGGGGATCGTTCGTCCTGGGTCGCGCGTTTCTCCACCGAGGAACGTCACGTTGTAGTAGCCCCAGTAGTCGTAGGTTGCGATCAGCATCGCCGAGCCGAGCCCCACAAAGAAGGCACGGTTCAGGACGAAGGCGTGCGGAGGAAACGCAAAGACTTGTGCGATGTGTCCATGCACGAGCCCTGTGACCACGGCCCAGGCGATGGTCACAAGCACCACCGACAGCAGCACAATCGACAGCACCCGCACCTTGGCCAGATTGCGGTACAGCAGCAGCACGGCTAGCACAACGGCAGCGATGGCAACGAACGTTGTAGGCCCAATACTGACCGCCGCACTGTATCCGCCAACTCGCAACGAGTGCGTCACCGGCTGTGCCGCAAGGCGAGGCACAAGATACGTCGCATACTGGCTCAGCCCAATGCAGCCACTGGCCACCGATAGCGGCGCGGAAAAGCAGAGCTGGAAGAGAAACAGGAAGCTCAACAATCGCCCGAGCTGCCCGTGAAACATCTTGCCGAGATAGTGGTAGGTCCCACCAGCTTCGGGCATCGCAGCGCCAAGTTCGGCCCATACAAGTCCATCGCACACCGCCAGTAGCGCGCCGAGAATCCAGCCCAACATGGCCTGCGGCCCACCCATCGCTCCAAGCAGCAAAGGCAGCGTAATGAATGGCCCCACCCCGATCATGTCGAGCAGGTTGAGCCTCACCGCACCGCTGAGCGTGAGTGTTCTTTCGAGCTTTGGTGCGGAGATATCCACTGGCCGAGTGTATCGCGTAGGGTCACTCATCCGGGTGGCCACGCGGTAGGCGAAGCTCTCGGGGTTAGTGGTGGCTACCTGCGATGGCGCCTATGACAGCGGCAGTGAAAGAGATAATGCCGAACAGGATCACAAGAGGGCCAAAGAAATACTTCGTGAGCTTCTTAGCCCGTTCCATACCCAGCATGGCTGCCCAAATACGACCGCTTCCATTGCTGAGTCCCCACTCTGCGACCTTCTTTTTGGTGATCAGCAGATACCCAAGGACGATAAAAGCAATGCCGACCAACAGCATGACAATGTTTTCTGTAGCCATACTAAAAAGGCAGCTCCGTTTGTCTGGATAGGACTCCGGGGATTGATTGAGTGGAATCCCCGCGGTTGATATTGTCCACAGCATGCGTGCTGTATCGCCGAAGGAAAATTATACCGTCACCCCCGCGGCCGGGTGCCCCCTCTTCGGCGTGTTTTGGCGTCTAAGGTGGGCACCGAGCAACAGCAGAGTATTTGCGCACCACGAGAGAAATCTGATGACATGCACTATCCAGTAGTGTGTTGGCTGGGTATCATATCTCGTGTCCTCGCATTACCAGGTCACATCATGGGGCCCCCGATGTCCACACCAAGCCGCACCACAGCCACCATTGATGGCAACAGTTTCAAAGCACTCACAACCAATTTCAGTCTCGGCACCCACCATGAGGGTACGGGCGTCCCGTTAATGGGTTCGCTGGTCTCTTCGATCGACCTTCATGTGGACATTAATGACGCTGTGAACATGCCCTTCAAGACTCTACAGGCCTTATTTCAGCTCTCCAACATTGTTACCCACGACAAAGTTAAGGAGATCAAAATTGTGTTCTGGCAAGACGACAGCCAATCGGATGCCATTTGCACCTTTAAATTCAACGGCTGGATTAGCCATTTCAATATCAGCAGCACCGAGAGCTCCAATCCCACATTGTCCCTCAGTCTGCAGCCGGCGGTCGAAAAGAATAATTTCTATCAAATAGAAATGGGGAACTAGAGGTGCAGGCGGGTTCAGGGCATTTTCGCCATATCTGTCTTGCGGTGGTCTTCATGGCCACATCCATCCATCCAGACATGCCCTTGGCGCAGGTTCCCGATAAAAAACAACCGGGTGGAACGGCTCAACAGTCTGTGGACTCGAATTTCACCCCTTTGAGCAACTCCGAGGTGCGTGCATTGATACGTAAGTCGGAACTGGTGGCTCATGTGCGTGTGATTTCATTCAGCCCTGCGACCCTGGAAGAGGAGCAGCATGGAGACAAGATAGAGCGCACCTCGTTCGTTGTCTTGGAGACTTTTCTCGGACATCCACCCGCAGGCAATCTCAATCTGCTCTGCATCTGTTCGGGTGACACATGGAGTGGAGATATAAAACCCGGTGTTGAATTCATTTTATTCGCCCGGTACAGCAAGAAAGATCATGCATGGGAGCCGGTAGGCGAGGGCTATGAAGAGGGTGTCTATCCGAAACTCCGGCAACAAATCTTGTCTGAGATTCGGAGATCCAGATGAAGCTACCTAACTTCGACATACTCCGGCGAAATTATCCAACCGGCGAAAACCCGGATGCCGTACGAATGGCAATAGGCGGAGCTGTAGCCCGTATGCCGCCCCTGTCGAATACCTGCGTTATTCGCATGAGCCGAGCATTGAACTATGCTGGCCCACTTTACGAAATTCCGCAGAACGGAGGCGCGTCCCCACTCCTCACCTACAAAGGCGGCGATGGTAAAAACTATGCGCTTCGTGTCGCTCAGTTTTTACACTATCTGGCGCAGTCCTATGGGAGACCCGATATCTCTAAGCGTTATCAACGTGGCGAAAAGGAATCGATCACTCCATTTCTTGGCAAGCGCGGCATTATCGCCTGGCATATTTCGGGGTGGAGCGACGCCAGCGGTCATTTCACGTTATGGGATGGTACGCAAGGCCTCTATACCGGGGGAGAGGACTATTTTCAAGACTTCCCACAAGTGCGGCCAGGCAACCATATCATTGTGGAAACTGGTGCAGATTTGTGGCTATGCTGATCGGGACTTGCAGGTAAATCCATCGTTCTGCTGCTTGGATGACGGCGAGAAACAAACAACAGCAAAAGCAAAGGCTGGCCAACGGATGGGTTCGCTTCCCCCTGCGTACGCTTACCCCATATCCCCCGCTTAATGAGACGCTAGTCGTATGAAGCTAGCCGCTCTCCTAGTAGCCGCGTGCTGCGCCACCGCGGTCGCGCAGACACCAGTGTTCAACGATCCCGCCAATCTTCGTGGCGAGGAGGTCTCGCCACGCGACGGCCATGAACTGCCCGTCGACCAGGGCGCGCGGGGGCTGCTGCAGATGCTGCGCAGGCTGAATACCCGCGCCTCTCTCATGCTGATCATCGCGCACCCCGATGACGAAGATGGCGGCATGCTTACATTCTATTCGCGCGGCCAGGGCGCGCGCGTGGCCATGCTTACGCTGAATCGCGGGGAGGGTGGACAGAACGCCATGACCGGCGACTTCGAGGATGCGCTGGGGCTGCTGCGCACGCAGGAGTTGCTCGCGGCCGATCGTTATCTTGGCGTCAACCAGATGTTCGGAACCGAAGTGGACTTCGGCTTCTGCAAGACCAAAGAAGAGGCCTTCGCCAAGTGGACGCATGAGCGCGTGCTGTATGACGCTGTACGCGCCGTGCGGCTTTATCGTCCGCTGGTAATCGCGAGCGTCTTCATTGGGGGCGTCACGGACGGCCACGGCCAGCACCAGGTCTCGGGCGAGATTGCACAGGAGGTCTTCAAGGCCGCTGCCGACCCCAAGGTCTTCCCCAACCAGATCGCCGAGGGCCTGCTGCCGTGGGCACCGCTCAAGGTGTATGCCCGCGTGCCGATGCAGGCCATCACCGAGAAGGGCCTGTATGACTATGCGACAGGTCAATACGCTCCGGCACGCTTTACCAACTACGTTACGGGCGAGGTCACAACGACTGCTCCTTCCACCGATGTAGTCGTGCATGAGGGAACGCCGGATTCCCTGCTCGACGGCAAAAGCTATGTGCAGTTCGGGCGCATGGGGCTGGGACTGCAGAAGTCGCAGATCGGCAACGGCATGCGTGTGCCTCCGGCGGGTGCGTTCGACATCAGCTATCACCGTTATGGGTCGAGACTCGACACGGCTCATCAGAAGGCGCACGAAGACAGCTTCTTTGACGGCATCGACACCAGTATCGAAGGCATCGCTTCCCTTGCGCCGGATGCGCCTGGACTGAGCAGCGACCTCCACGATATACAGGCATCTCTGCAGAGGGTCACACAACGCTTCAACCCAAATCAGCCCGCCAACTCCGTAGATGACTTAACCGACTTACTCTTGAAAATCGGTTCAACGATTGGGGCCATTGATTCGGATTCGCTTAAACTCGATTCCACCGAAAAGGCCAATGTACTGCATGAACTGAGAGTCAAAGCAGTCCAGGCAAACGATGCTCTTGTGCTCGCATTCGGTTTGAAGATGGATGCGAGCACGGCGAGTCCTAATGTGGCTGCCGGGTCCGAGCTGGAGGTGACGACAAGCCTCACCCAGCAGACCGGCAATCAACTCGTGGCTCGTCAGTGGATAAGGAACGCTACGCCACAAAACATTAAAGAGACCTACCATTCCGACCAAGAAAGTCTCGTTACCTCCCCACAGCCGCTCACACGGACCTTCCATGCCAGTGACGCTTTTACCAGCCAGATTACAAAGCCCTACTTTTTTCGGGAGTCGATCGAGCATCCGGTCTACCAGGTTTCCGATCCGCAACTGCGCCTTGCTCCGCAGAGTCCACCTGCTCTTGTGGCCTGGGCGGAGTTGACGCAGGGGGTCGCAATTATCCGTATTGGCCGCGTTGTCCATACGGATTCTCAGCCGGTTAGCTTCATCCCTGCCCTCAACGTTGCACTCTCCAACCATGCGCAGGTTCTCCCCAACACCCAGGACGCCGTCTCCCTGGCGATGGAGGTGACGCCGTCTTCCGCGAAACTAGCGAAGGGGGGCATCGCTGCTCCGTCAGGCTGGCTCATTGAACCACATATCTCCGGCGCAGGTCCCACAGGGCGCACGGACTATCACGTACACGTCCCCACGGCCGATCGCCGCACGGCGACACTTCATGCTTCCGCCACCTTGCCGAACGGAATCACCTATACCGAAGGCTACCGGCCTGTGGGCTATGGCGAACTGCCTCAGACCAACTACTTCACCCCGGCGACCGACCGTATCGTCCCCGTCGACCTCAAGCTCCCTACGCATCGCCGCATCGCCTATCTGCCTGGCACCGGCGATGCTGTGCCCGAGTCACTCGCCTCTATCGATCTGAAGCCGACGATCCTGAGTGTCGCGGATCTCACTGCCGACAAGCTCAAAGCCTTTGACACCGTCATCCTCGGCGTTCGTACGTACTCTGCGCATCCTGATCTGCACGGTGCACCCACGGAGGCTTTGCTCGACTTCGCACGCAGTGGCGGCAATGTCGTCGTGCAGTACCAGACCGACGAGTTTACCCAGGCTGATGCGCCGTATCCGCTTACGCTGAGTGGTTCGGCCGAGAAGGTGGTCGATGAGACAGCGGCCGTCAAGCTTCTCGATGCGAAGGCACCGTTGCTCACAACACCCAATCGCATCGACCCTGCCGACTTCAACAACTGGGTCGAGGAGCGTGGCCATGGTTTTCTGCGCGACTGGGATGCGCACTACACGGCACCGACCGAGACGCACGACCCCGGACAAGAGCCGCAGCGCGGCGGCCTCATCACAACGCAGCTTGGACGGGGCCACTGGACCTACTGCGCATTCGCACTCTACCGCCAACTGCCTGAGGCCATCCCTGGAAGTTATCGCCTGTTCGTCAATTTGATTGGGCTTGCGGATCGGTAGCTCAACAGCAAAGGCCTTTGCGTTTGGGCAGAATCAGGATAGATGAACTCAATTCGTTTTGCATTTCACACCACCACAAATCTGTCATCCTGAGCGAAGTCGAAGGGCCCCGAAACCTTATACGTTGTCGATACCCTTCGCACCTTTTCTACCTCGAACGCTCTCAGCCTGAAACTCCTCGGTTGAAAAGATCTGAACACTATGGGCAGGACGAGTTCTTCGGGTCCTTCGACTTCGCTCAGGATGACAGATTTGTGGGGATATGAAAACAAAGCATAGCGTAGGTACAGCTATCCTAATTCCGCATTAAATAAAACGGCCTCCTTTTCAGGAGGCCATTTTGTTGTGCTGACCACAGTCTAGTGAGTTGCGCGATGGTGGACAGGAGCCTTCGCAGCGGGGGCCTTCTTGGGAACAATCGCAGCGTCTGACATGGTGATCAGCAGCGGCGATTGCGTGTAGGAGGCATAGGTTCCAGTCAGCGTGACCTTGTCGCCAACCGCAGGCACCGTCTTGAGCGGCGTTGCAAAGTTGAACGCGAAGTCGGCGGTCTTGCCCTGCACCGAGTCGTCCGATACGGATACCTGTAACTGGTCGACAGTCGCCGCAACTACGACGGTATCCGGGAACTGCGCCGTCTTGCCCTTGATGGTATTGAAGACCTTGTCTGCATCTTCCGGCTTGCCGTACTGGAGCACGAACTCCTTGTCGCTGATCGCCAGCGTCGCGAGGTCGGGCGTGGTTGCAATCAGGTTCGCCACGATGTCGGCAGGCTTGGGTGCAGCCGTAATGGTGGTACCCAGATCGGTGGGAGGCGTCAGGCTGGTCTTCACCAATGCCTGGAGCTTTTCAATGCCGTCTCCGTTGCCGTGGTACTTCTTGTAGCAATAAGCCGCTGTTGGCTGAATCGCCGATGCATACTGGCCTGCAAACGCAGCCGCGCGCGATGCATACCAGGCGCAGTTCAGATAATCCGGCGGCGTCGAGTTCATATACGACGTAGCAAGAAAGAACACATCCTGAAGCACGGGACCAGGTGTCTGTGTCGCGTCCGGCGCTGCACCGGTGAGCTCGGTCTTGAGCGCCGTGATCGCGTCCGTAAAGTCCTTCTTCGAGATATCATCATCGGCAATTACGCTCTGGAAGATGGCCGTGGCCGATGATTTCTGCTTTTCGAAGTCGGCATCCGTCACGTCCTTCGGCTTCGTTGCGGTCAAACCTGTCTGGGCGTAGCCAGCAGCCTTGTCGAGAGCCGCGGTCTTGGCTGCGGGATCTGTCAGAGCATCCGCGGCCTGGCGGCGCAGAAAGGCTTCGAAGGTCAATGCGGTGAGATTGCTTGGATCGACCTGTAGAAGGCGGTCGGCCGCATCCAGTGTCTTAACCGGATCGTTGGTTCCGCTGTACGCGAACATCAGCTTCTGGAAAGCATCTTTCTTTACGGCAGAGTTCGGATACGCCTTCAGATAGGCTTCAAATCCAGCTGCTTTGGCAGCTGGCGTGGCAGCGGTGTCCGCATCGTTGTATGCCTTGTACTCTTCCGGCGACATTTGAACCTGTCCGCCAGCCTGACCAGCAGCAGGAGCAGCAGGGGCTGAGGCATCCTGCGCAAAGCAGGGTTGCACCACGGTTGCAGCGCCGGCTACTGCCAGCAGTGAAGCAAGTACGACCTTCTTCATAGAAAAACTCCTCGGTAAGTCCATTTCTAGGATTCGTTTGATAAGACGCGGGTTGCGCCGTTGAACCGCGTCCCCAGGAAGATCCGGAGCTTACGGTGGATGAAGCGGATTATAGAAATGCAAGTGCCTTGACGCAAGCAGTATCCAATCACCCTATTTACGGGCACTCCTTCACTCTATAGAACCAGCTCCTGTAATACGAATCTTTGGGATTGTCCGTCAGCCTTTTTTTGCACCATGGGCACAACATAACGGGATAGCGTACGTCTTATCCACAACATCTCGCCCCATTCATGTTGATTCGACGGGTTTGGCCGCTTACGATTCGACAAGCAGTTCAAACGGCTGCGCTGTCCTGATGTCCTGGTTTTTAAATATTTCGATGTCTCCGTAGAGGTTACCGCCCGTGCTTAAGCTGAAAAAAGTCCAGATCCTCGGTTTCAAGTCTTTCTGTGATCGCACGGAGGTGCAGCTCTCCGGTCAGGGAATCGCCGCTATCGTGGGCCCCAATGGCTGCGGCAAATCCAATATCTCGGACGCCATAACCTGGGTACTCGGTGAGCAGTCTGCGAAGTCGCTGCGCGGCATCAAGATGGAAGACGTCATCTTCGCGGGGACGCGCGACCGCAAGCCCACGGGCATGGCCGAGGTTTCGCTCACGCTGGTCGATCCCGAGGTCTACGACGGAGCCACTCTGGCCGAGGGTGAGGCGGAGATCTTCAGCGATGGACCTACGGGAAATGCCGTGACCACGATACCCGCCGGGGACTGGGACGAGTCTGATCTGCGCGCCCAGAGCGCGCAGGAGACGGAAGATGCCGTTGCTGAAGCACAGCCTGGCACGACCTACGAGGCCGAGGCTCCAGCCGCCAAAAAAGCTGACGGCACGAATGCAGAAGCGTCGCAGGGTGAGGGTTCAAACAGCGTTGTACTCAAGATCCGCCGTCGCAAGTTCGGACGCGCCCCCATCCGCGCCGGTGAGATCACCGTGACGCGCCGCCTGTTTCGCACGGGCGACTCCGAATATCTGCTCAACGGCAAGATCTGCCGCCTGAGCGATATCAAAGACATCTTCATGGGCACAGGCCTTGGTGGCGAAAGCTACGCCATGATCGGCCAGGAGCGCATCGGGCAGATCCTCTCCTCTAAGCCGCTGGATCGCCGCGGCATTATCGAAGAGGCCGCAGGCATCACTCGCTTCAAGACCAAGAAGCGCCTCGCCGAGTTGCGGCTGGAGAGCGCCAAGCAGAACCTCTCGCGCGTGAATGACATCTTTGAAGAGGTCACACGGCAGATGGCCGTGCTGAAGCGCCAGGCTGCCAAGGCCGAGCGTTACGGTTCTCTGCGCGATGAACTGCGCGGCAAGCTGCGCGTCGTGCTGGCCAGCCGCCTCACGCAGATGGACTCCGAGCAGTCCGCAACCGGAACGGAGATCGCACGCCTCGCCGGACTGATCGACACCCAGGCGGCTGAACTCGAAACGATGGATGCCGAGCACTCCGTTGGCGTCGCTCGCGGCTATGAGGTGGACGACAGGATTCGCGAGGCGGGCTCACGCGCCAACCAGAGCGCGGTGGAGCTCGAACGCATCACTGCCCGGACCAACTCAAACGCAGACCGCATCGCCGACCTGACGCAGCGGATGACCTCAGGCGATGAAGATCTCGCACAGGCGCGAGCACAGCTCGAGACGCTTTCCGGCGAGCGCGAGCAGCAGCGCAGCTTTTTGGAGAACGCAACCGCTGAGTCAACCAGCTCGCGCGACGAAGCCAATGTGCACCAGGCACAGGCCCACGAGGCCACGCGTAACGTGCTGGCGGCAGAGGCCCTGACCGAGAATCAGCGCCGTAGCGCCATGCAGGTGATGCAGCGGGCCAACCAGTCGCGCAACGAGCAGGCCCAGGCAGAGGCCTCGCTGGCAGGCCTGGAGCGCGAGAGCGAACGGCTCACGGCGGAGTCTGAAGGCGCTCGTGGAGAGCTTGAAGCGCTTGGGGTGCAGCGCGGGCAGCTGAAGATGTCGTTTGAAGGCGTTACGGAGCGGCTGAAGCGGCTCGAAGCCGATATCGTGGAGCTTCGCCATACGCTGGAAGCTCGCCGCATGGAGGAGACGCAGTCGCGCCGCCGTGGCGACGAGCTGCGCGCTGAGATGGCGACGCTCATGGGCCGTCGCGGTTCGCTGGAAGCACTGATCCGCGAACACAGCTACTCGACCGACACGGTGCGGAATATCTTCCGTGCAAATGCCAAGCGCGACCAACAGGGCGGAAACCTCTCGCCGGTCGGCACGCTGGCTGACTTCATGGAGGTCGATGGCCAGTATGAGAACGTCGTCGACGAGTTCCTGCGCGACGAGCTGAACTACATCGTCGTCAAGAGCTGGGATGCGGCCAACGAAGGCGTGCGCATGCTGCAGTCCGATGTCGCCGGCCGCGCGACCTTCCTTGTTCATCCGAATGATGCGCAGGCCAACTTCCCCTTCGCCGAGGGCATGATCAGCAAGGCGATGACGGAGAGCTCGGGCGTCGTTCCGCTGCGTGACTGCATCCGGGTGCTGGACGGATTCGGGCGTTCTCTTGAGGTCATTCTGCCCAAGCTGCGCGAGGGCTTCGTCGCCCCGGATAGCGCGACCGCACGCACCCTGGCACTCTCCAATCCGCAGGCGTTCTTTCTCTCGCCTACGGGAGAGACGTTCCACAACGTCACCGTTACCGGCGGTCGTCCACGGACGCAAGGCCCGCTGGCGCTCAAGCGCGAGCTTGCGGAAGTGCAGACTAAGCTTGAGGCCGTGGAGGCCGAGCTCTCCGCCAACGAACTCGCCACGCTTGCGCTGACGCGCGAGATCGCCGAGTCGACCAGTGTGCTCGACTCCAAGAACCATGAGCGCCGCGACGCTGAGCGCGAGAGCGCCAACTCCGGAGCTGCCTTGCGGCAGATGGAGGCCGAGACGGCACGCATCGAGCGCCGGCTGCAGGAGTGGCAGATTGCCGCAGAACGCAATCGGGACACTCGCCAGCAGAAGCAGGACCTGATCACCCGCAAGCAGGAAGAGACCTCGAGCTTCGAAGCCGATCGCGCAAAGATCGAGCAGCAGATCGCGGAGCTCACCGAAAAGATCGCCTCGTTGCGGGCCAACCGCGAAGAACTGCAGGAGGCCGCCAGCGCCGCTGCCGCCTCTCTGGCCGGTCTCGAAGAGCGTCGCCGCAATGCCAATGCCAACTTCGAGCAGACGAATCGCCTCTACGAAGGGCAGTCGCAGCGCATCGCGCAGATCGAGCAGCAACTCGCCAGCGCCGCCACGGAAAAGCAGCGCCGCGAAGAAGAGACGTCTGCCCTGGCAACGCAGCATGAAGAGCTTACCGAGACGCGCGCCCAGGCGCTTGCAGAGAGTCAGGCGCTTACCGCAGAGGCTACGGGGCTGCGGGCTGCGATGACCGAACTCGACTCGCGCCTGCGCACCCTGCGTCACGAGACCGAAGCCCTGCGCGAGCAGCGGGCTCAGCTTTCGGCGCGCGCCGCCAAGCTCTCCTCCGACCTCGAGCACCTGGAGGCCACCTGCATCAACGATCTCTCGGTCGAGCCCTCGGTTCTGCGCGAGGATGCAACGATCGAGCGCATCGAAGCCGAAGCCCTGCACACGGAAGACGAGGCCGCACGTGGACTCAAGCAGAGATTGGAAGCAATGGGTCCGGTGAACATGATGGCTCTCGAGGAGTACACCGAGACCGCTGAGCGTCACGGCTTCCTGGAGACGCAGCGCAAAGATCTGCTCGACTCCATCGAGAACACGCAGGCCTCCATCAAGGAGATCGACGACGTCTCGCACCTGAAGTTCGACGAGGCATTCAAGATCGTCAATGAAAACTTCTCGACGACCTTCACCAAGCTCTTTGGCGGCGGTCAGGCGATGATGAAGCTGACCGACGAGGCGAACTCCTCGGAGAGCGGCATCGACATCATCGCCTCGCCCCCGGGCAAAAAGCTGCAGAACATACTGCTCCTCTCGGGTGGAGAAAAAGCTCTCACAGCCCTGTCCCTGCTGGTCGGCATCTTCCAGTTCCAGCCCGCGCCGTTCTGCGTGCTCGACGAAGTCGATGCGCCACTGGATGAGACCAACGTCGGCCGCTTTGCGCGGCTCATCGCGGAGATGTCCGAGACGACGCAGTTCGTCGTCATCACGCACTCCAAGCGCACGATGGAGCAGGCGGACGTGATGTACGGCGTGACGATGCAGGAGCCCGGCGTCTCGAAGATTGTCAGCGTTACGCTAGGCGGTCGGTCGAAGGGACGCGAGGCTCGTCAGGCAGCGTAGGTCACAGTTGCCGGGTGCCCCATCTTCGACGCGCGTTCTTTGCGCGGCTAAGGTGGGCATTCGCGAAGCGAACCGCTCCTGCCCATCTTTCCGTCTCCTCTGGATTGCGTGGTGGTACGTCCGGTGTAATGACACGAACACCTTGGGTGAAGCACGATATGGGCAGGAGCAGTCGGGCTTCGCCCGATGCCCACCTTAGGCGCGATAAAACCGCGCCTAAGATGGGGCACCCGGATTTGTGGAGACACCGAATCTGTGGAAACAACAGCAACGGCTAATCTGCTCTATCATTTTCCGATGAGTCCTCTCGACTGGCTGCTCGGCATCCTGCTCGTCTACTCGGTCACCCGGGCCGCGATGCAGGGTTTTTTTCGCGAGGCCTTCGCACTGGGAGGCCTGGTACTTGGCTTCCTGTTCGCCTGCTGGTACTACCGCTCTGCTGCAATCCATCTCAAGGGTCTTATCAACACCCTGCCGCTGGCGGAGTTCGCGGCGTTTCTGCTGATCCTGGTTGCGACTATGGTGGTGGCCAGCCTGCTCGGCAGGCTGCTGCGCAGCACGGCTTCGGCCGTCGGGCTGGGATTCTTCGATCGCCTGCTGGGAGCGCTCTTCGGCCTGCTGCGCGGCTGTATACTCGGCACGGCGCTCTTGATGGCTTTTACCGCTTTTTTGCCCACGGCCCCCTGGATTTCAAATTCATTGCTCGCACCATATTTTCTTCGCGCGGCTCATGCTGTATCCTTCGTCATGCCATCAGACCTGAAGTCACGGCTTCACGATGGCATCGAGCACCTCAAGCACACCGCGCCCGATTGGATCAAATCCGCTTCCCTGCCTCACACTGATTAAGAGCTTCTGCTTCCCCTAGTCCACGCCTCACAAGGAATACCGCGAGTGAAACGCGATCTCGACAACCTCGTCCTCCAGATGCACGACGCCGGCATTACCTATGCTGACGCTGTCCGCGAGTTTAAGAAGCGCTACATTCTGGAAGTACTCGCACGCCATCGAGGCAATCAGTGCAAGGCCGCCGAAGAGCTGGGTATGCACCGCAATACACTCAGCCGCACGCTTGTCGAGCTCGACATGGACTCCACGCAGATCAAGAAGGGCCTGCGCCGCCCACCACGGCCGGTACGGCCTGAGCGTTCCCCTCTGCAAATCGTCTCCGGTGGCCGCATCTCCGGGGGACGATAACGTTTTTCGTTCGTCTAACTCCCATAATGCCAGGCCACCGCTATCTCCGCCGTTCGCGCCGACTCTCGCAAGCGGCTTCGAACGCGGTACGCACGGCGGCCTTTAGCCTCTCCCTGCTGGTATGCGCCTCGACCTATGCCCAAACCGCTGACCCGAGCGCAGCGAGCACACCAGTCAGCACGCCAGCAGGCACCCTGGCGGCACGACCTGCTGGGGCCTCTCCGGCCTCCTCCAAACATCCCCCCGTCTCCGAAAGACAGGCACGCCAGGCTGACGACGCTTACCTCGAAGGCGCAAAACAGATAGAGCACAACGACCTGGTCGCAGCCGAACGCAGCTTTGCCAAGGCAGTCGAGTTAAACCCCGGCAAACAGGAATACGTACTCTCGCTCGCCGTCACCCGCGAGCACCGGCTGACAGAACTCGTGCAGTCAGCCGCCAAGGCGCGGCTCATGGGTGACGAGAAGCGCGCCGACGACCTGCTGGCCCAGGCAAAGGCCATCGATCCGGAGAACAGCATCGTCACCCAGCATCTCGGGGTCGACGCCTCGCCCCGACCCAAGATCGTCGAGATGGAGAACCTCCCCGGCAGAAAACCCAGCGACTCCTTCGGCGGTCCTATCGAGCTTGAACCCACTCCCGGAACCAAGAGCTTTCATCTGCGTGGCAACGCGCAGGATGTGATTCGTTCGATTTACAGCACCTTCGGCATCACTACCACCTTCGACGACTCTGTCACTGGAGCGACGCAGGTGAAGTTCGACCTCGACGACGTGGACTTCGCTACCGCAACACGCGTGCTCAGGGATGTGGCGCATGTCTTTGCCGTTGTCGTGCAGCCGAAAGCTGCGCTCGTCGCGAAAGACACGGCTGAAAATCGCGAACGCCTCACACCACAGATAGAGGAGACTATTTACCTGCCCGGCGTGAGCAGCGATGAGATGAAAGAGCTCGCCGACGTTGCCCGCAACATCTTCGACCTCAAGCAAGTCACAGCCAGCCCTACCGGGGGCACCATCCTCGTCCGCGGCGATGAGGGCACGATTCGCCTGCTGAACGCGACCTATGCGGATATGGTCGATGGCGGCTCCGATGTGATGCTCGATATACACCTGTACGAGGTCGATAAGACCCACATCGTGAACATCGGCGCGCAGCTGCCAAGTTCTGCAGGCGTTTTTGCGGCCGCCACCGAACTGCAAAGTGTCCTCAACTCGAACCAATCCCTCATCAATCAAGCGGTTGCAAGCGGCATCATCAAGCTGACGGGTAATCCCTCCGTCGATATCCCGGCAGAGCTGGGGGTCCTTTACGCTGCCGGACAACTGAGTAGTATTAGTCAGCTCACAGGCCTTTTGGGCCTCTTTGGACAGTACGCTGGTTTTCCACTCGCTGGGCTCTTCCTCTCCGGAGGTTCCACGTTCAACCTGGCGCTGACTGCGAGCGACGCGCGCACGCTCGATGACATACAGGTTCGTGCAGGCGACAACCAATCTGTGAACTTCCGCTCCGGCACGCGCTATCCGATCACGACATCGACGTACAGTACGGGGGTCAGCAGCAGCCTTTCATCTTCGGTGGCGGGGCTCAGTGTCGGCGGGACCAGCCTTAGCAGCCTGCTCAATCAATATCTCGGCACGTCATCGGTGACGATCCCGCAGATCCAGTATGAAGACCTTGGCATCACGGTGAAGGCAAAGCCGAGGATTCTGCGCACCGGCGACGTCCATCTGGAGCTGGACATGAAGATCGAAGCGCTTAGCGGCGGCTCCAACGACGGCATCCCGATCCTGAACAACCGGTCGATTACTTCGACGATCACTGTGCCCGCCGGTCAGACCGCGCTTCTTGCCAGTGAACTCACGCGCGACGAAGTTGGCTCCATCGACGGCCTCCCCGGACTAAGTGAGTTGCCTGGATTTCAGGGCACCGACAAGGAGGCCGACATCGCAAGCGATGAACTGCTCATCACCATCACACCGCATATCGTTCGCGCCGGCAGTATGCGGGTTGCCAGCCGGCGCCTTGCGGTTGAGCACATGCCCTCTGCGGCGCAATAGACTTTGCATTCTTGTAGCTTCCTCGGATATACTCACTAAGGCAGGGCGGGAGTAGCTCAGTGGTAGAGTGCTTCCTTGCCAAGGAAGATGTCGCCGGTTCGACCCCGGTCTCCCGCTCCAAACACCCTCCGATTTGCGGTACACTCCCACAAGACAAGTCTGTGTGTCCTGCGCCCTGGAGTGAATGGTGTAGGTGAGGCGCGGTACCCAAGTGGTAAGGGAGAGGTCTGCAAAACCTTTATGCGTCGGTTCGATCCCGACCCGCGCCTCCAAATCTTCTCAACAACTTAGAGCAACTAATCGAAGCTGCTTTTTGCCGTGGCAGCCAATAAGGCAGCCAATAAGCGAAAAGCCCAGATTAGTCCCCTGCGTGGGCTGACACGGGAGCGGAAAATCCGCCCCCCAGCTGCCCACTCAGCGTTGCCGCCGCCAAGTCCGCCGACGCATCGAGAACATGCGCGTAGACCCTGAGAAGAATATCGGGACGCGAGTGCCCCAGGCGTTGCTGCGCTGCCTTGAGCGGAACCCGCGCCTCCACCATCTGTGTTGCCCCCCAGTGCCGCAGGAGACGCCAGGTGATGTGCGGAAGGCCAAGCTCCTCTGCGGCAGGCTGTATCACCCTACCGAGAAGATCCTCGTGCCAGATCGGACCGGGCTTCATGGTCTTGCCCTTCTTAATGCGATTCGGAAATATCCAGTCCTCATCCTGCGCCTTCATCCTGGCCTTCAGGGCGAGCAGACGCTCAACGTCTGCTTCCGTCAACCGGATGGGGCGATTGGTACGGTGGTACTTCGGCGTGTGGAGCTTGCCCCGATTAACCGCGCGCACGACCCACAACAACCGCTTCTCGGCCTCCAGATCTTTCCACTTGAAGGCCAACTCCTCCGGACGAACACTACTCACAGCGACCAGCCAGACTGCCGTACTGGCAGGATCTTCGAGCCGTTCAATCAGCTGGTTGAGCTGATCGCTAGTCGGTAGCTGCTTTTGTTCCTTGATCTCCTCCGGAGGAAGATCCGTACCACGAGCAGGATTCAACGTGATGTATCCGTACTTGACTGCGGCCTCAAAGATGGCACTCAGCCCCCACTTCAGATTCTTGAGGGTTTGAACTGCGTATCCATAGAGCCGCTTTTGGTTGAGGAATGCCTGCACCGCTTCGATCGAGATCTCAGACAACTGCGTGTCGCCGAACTCCGGAAGGTAGTGTGCGCGGATATTGGTTTCGTATCCGTGCACCGTTGTCCCCTTCTTGTTCGCCAACTTCAGCGTGCGGTATTTTCCAATAAAACCGCTAAATGTCATCATCTTCTTCGGCCGGTGTTTGGCATCGTTGATAGGTTCAAGAATCACGGCCAGCTTCTGCCGGGCGGCCTTCTCGGTTTTGACCTCCGCCAGTGAACCAAGGTTGATCCCCCTGCGTCTCCGCACGGTCTTCCCTGCTTCATTGATGACGTTCTCCCGATACGTACCCTCCCAATAGGCTGAACCGCGATCCTCACGCAACCGGACGCTGCCGGTTTGAAATCGCTTGCGAGTCAATATGCACTTGCCCTTTCCGTTGACCCGGGCAATTCCGTCGAATGCGTTCAGAGTAGCATCGATGCGGTGCCTTTCGCGAGTCCACAGATAGGCAGCAATCTTGTTGATTTCAAAGCGAATCGCGCGTCCACCGAGACGAAAGACCGGCAGAGGGTCTTTCGCTCCCCTCTTCGTGCGTTTGTACACCCAGGCAGAGGACACTCCGAATACCGCACGCAATTCAGATACCGTCAGCAGTTGCGTAGGCAGGAGTCCCCTAGTGTCGCCTCCCTGCCCCTCGATCTGAGATGGTACGGTTCTCATCCAGCCTTCGTCTTTGGCCCCTCCGAACCCGGAATGGGGCGCGCATACCCGTCTTCAACGGGCTTCGATAGCCTGACAATAGGGCGAAATTTGGGCTCGATTATTACCTTTTCCGACACATTATTCCGTCTGAGGCAACAATCCAGAGCCGCACCCAGTGGCAACGATCCCTCCAGACGCTCTTCCGATGCTAGGTCTCTGCGGTTGACAGCATTTTCTTTGAACTCTGGTTCCATTTTCTCTGCGCGTTGACCGGACACTGCTTCGGGTCTTATCCGCCGCCCTGCGGACTGCGCTTGTTTTGCTTCGGCTTGACAGCCGCCCTCCGGGTTTCGGGTCTCTCCAAAACAATCTTCTGCAAAGAGCGCAGAACATTCTTTCGGCCCTCCCGAAAATGCACCCGCT
>NZ_LMUH01000024.1:21486-24840 GCF_009766105.1 Granulicella sp. S156
ACAGATGCCCGCGAACAGCGTCGATTTCATTCTCACCGACCCACCGTATCTGGTGAACTACCGCGACCGCGATGGGCGCACGATTCAGAATGATGCCGATGACACCTGGCTCAAGCCGGCGATGGCAGAAGCGTATCGGGTGTTGAAGCAGGACCGGGTAGCCGTGATGTTCTACGGATGGACGAAGGTCGATGCGTTCTTCGAAGCATGGCGCGCTGCAGGTTTCCAGCCTGTCGGACACATCGTCTTTCGCAAGAGCTATAGCTCGAAGAGCAGGTTCCTTCGCTATCAGCATGAGCAAGCATTTCTGCTGGCCAAGGGGAGCCCCCCGTTGCCGAAGCAGCCGCTCGGCGATGTGATGGATATGCCATATAGCGGCAACAAACTTCATCCCACACAGAAACCTGTAGAAGCTCTGGCTCCTTTGGTCCGCTGCTTCTCACTTCCCGAAGAGCTGGTACTCGATCCCTTCGCAGGCAGTGGAAGCTCATGTGCAGCCGCATTGCTCGCAGGCCGCAAGTACATCGGCGTGGAAATGGACGATGCGTACTTTCACCATGCCAGTGACCGTCTGAACAGAGTCCACCGGAGGATCGCTGCAAAGCGGTCCCCCGGAATGGGCATTCCCACGCGAGTTTGATTTTGCTCGCGGGCCTGCCGCGCCTCAAGGCGCACATGTTCTTCAATCATCTGGCTCCAGCCTTGACCCACGGCATGCCCGCGAATCCTCTGCTGATCATGGTGGGAATGCCCAGATCTGATGAATTTGCGATCACAAACCGGAGTGGATGAGTGAATTGGCCTGATATCACCAAACGAGGGTTACTTCCGGATTGCCGGTGACTCACCTTGAGCGAGCCTGGGGCGCGAGGAACCTCAACAGGCGCGATTACCGTCTTTCATTGCCGCGCACGTGCGGACGACGCGATCATATCCGCAGAAATATGACATCGGCCGCGTTCTACGAGCTGATTGGATTGTGGCTTCGATCGCGAGAAGGAGCGAACCGGAGAAAAGGTTCTCTCAAGCCTTACCAATATTCTGCATTCGCAGGAAAACTCCTGCTCGGATAGACTCTGAAGAAGCCTAGGAGGGAGTTGCATGCGAATGCAGGTTAGTCGTTTCTTCTCCGTTTGTTTGACCGTCTGCACATTGGCCGGCGTTGCACAAAGCCCGGACTTCAACCCACGGTTCGCCGTGGAGTGGGGCTCAAACGCTGTTGGTCTGAAGGTGGTCGAACAGTATGATCGCGAACGCCTCTTTCGGTCTCGGCTAGACGAAGCAGGAAATCCAGTAACCGGGGAACGCGCACGTCCTCTGCAGACTCTCATCTGGTACCCGGCAGAGAAGGGCAGTCAGTCCAGCATGACTGCCGGAGACTATCTTGCCCTGGCAGCTACGGAAATGAGTTTCGGCAACCCGCAGACGACGCCGAGCGGCAAGTACTGGGCTGGAACTCTCGGCACGAGGGTAACAGAGGCTATGCATTCCGTCAGAGACGCAAAGCCGCTCGCTAGAAAATATCCCGTAATCATCTATTCCCCAAGCTTCTCGTCGATCGCCTGGGAGAACGCAGATCTCTGCGAATACCTCGCCAGCTTTGGGTATGTTGTCATCGCGGCGCCGGGTATGGGTGTGAATACCCGCGAATCCACACATGATCTGGAAGACGCGGAGGCTCAGGCTGCGGACGTCTCATTTCTTATCGGCTTTGCACATTCACTGCCCGACACGGACATGACGCGGATCGCTGTCATGGGTTTCAGTTGGGGCGGATTAGCGGACGTTCTGGCGGCCGCGCACGATGATCGCATCGATGCGCTCGTCTCACTCGACGGCAGTGAGCGCTATTTTCCCGGCATTGTGAAGGCCTCTGGCTACGCCGATCCGGAAAAGATGAAGATCCCACTCATCTACTTTGAAGAGGCTGATCAATCGGTCGAAAGCGAGGACCAGATCACGTCGCGCTTTCACAGCGGAGGCCCAAGTGTGCTCAACGCATGGGAGCACGGCGATCTCTTCACAGCGCGCATGCTGGGCATGTTTCATCCGGCCTTCTACTCCTTCTCCTACCGCCATAGTCGGCTGTGGCAGAACGAGGTCCCAAACAATCTCCAGATCGCGGATTACGATTACAACGACTGCTTGCTCCAGTTCTCATGGGTGATGCGCTATACACGTGCCTTTTTTGACGGATACCTCAAGAACGACAGCGCCGCACTAGCTATGCTGAAGACCTCGCCGACTGTGAATGGCGTCCCCAAACACTCGATGTCCATGAGATTTCGCGCGGCAACCAACGTGATTGCAAAGCCAGACCCCTCATCGCGTTAAGCATAGAGTATCCAACGGAGATCAGTTCGCGGGAGCGCAAGTGTCGCATGCGTCAAAGTACAACCTTCGTTCAGCGGAACCGCCAGGCAGAAACCTGCTCCTTGGAAGATTGTTTTTGGCTCGATGCTGCATTTGCACGCAAATAGCTCACGTTCTCGATTCCGAATTATCGGCCACGATCTGCTAAATCGCAGAGCGTGGTTGCGCAGAGTATTCTCGCCGGATCGCCGGTTCGCCCCCCAGCGCTGTTACCTGACCGCGAGGCCGGAATACGTCTCTGTGTACTCCTCGCCGTTGCACCCGAGGCTTTTGGTCGGATGGCCGACAATCCCGAAGCGACCGATCCGCCTCGGTTTGTGCATCATCGCCAATGAACTCATTTAGCCGTGATGGGCAACCTGAATTAGGCTTCTCACTTGTGAAGGGCTTTGACTGAGATCAGTGGCTAGTCTCCCTTCGTGGTCCCGCTTACTCTCAAAATGAGAAATATCCTCTCCGGACACCCCCAAATAGAAAAGAAGCGCCTAGGCAGTCGAGAGAGAATCTCTGCGCCTGCGCGACGCAACCAAATATGACCTTTCCTGCGTGCCTCAACCACCGTGATATGTGTCTCCGGATTATTGCCTCAGATGGAATAGTGCGTCGCAAAAGGTAATAATCGCGACCCCAATTCTCGCCTACCTTCGCTCCAGACGTTGCAACCGAGAGTACCCACTCGCCGGAGATGCAAACGAAAGGAGCAATAATGCAAATCACCCTTCCCATCAAACGGCCTCACCTCCGGCGCTTGATTGAACGCGCCCGAAGGCTGTCAATCCCATCGCTGGTGTTTCTTGCAGCTCTGCCGGTCTACGCACAATCCACTGGCAGCGATCCGTGGGACAACGCAGTCAACGTCCTCAAAACCGCCTTTACGGGAACGATCGCGACGGGCCTAAGCCTTGTCGCCATTGTGGTCGGTGGACTGATGTTCGCCTATGGCGAAGGCCAGTCGAAGAAGATGCTCGCCGGGATCGTCTT
>NZ_LMUH01000024.1:25013-35941 GCF_009766105.1 Granulicella sp. S156
AGGAGGAGCCATCTTCTCCCTGCTGCACTCCTTGTTGGGCGGTATCGCTCTGTTCGTCATCGGCGTCGCGATCGCCCGCCGTGCCACCAAATACGACGTGGAAATTCTGAAGGTTCTCTTCAACTCCGGTAAGTTCCGCCGCAGATACGACCCCATGAAGTTTGAGCCGACAGAGATACGCATAGCGAGGCGCGATGTTCAAGGTTGAAAACATTACGAAGGACTGGAAGGAAGCAGGGTCCCTGCAGGCACACATCAACCTGTATGGATTCTGGGACGAGCACTGCTTTCTGACGAAATCAGGCGATCTAGGCAGCGTGCTCAGAATCGGCGGCATCGATTACGAAAGCCTCGACCATGCAGGCCGTGATTACGCGGTCAAGCGGCTGGAAGCAGCTTTTCGCACACTCGATGACAAGACTCGGCTCTATCAGATTCTCTTCAAACACAACCGGCCAGAAATTCCTTACACCGAGTACGTCAGTCCCCTGGTCCGCGCCGCCGTGGAGCAGCGCAACGCATTCCTGAAGTCCAAAGCCGATCGCCTGTACAGCATCGAGATGTACTGGGTCGTCATGGTCGATGGCAACTATGCCAAGACTGGACTACTCCATGCCATGTCCCAACTCGCGAAGTCTCCACGAAAAGGCTTTCGAGAATTAAAGACACTCTTCGCAGGCAAGCAGCAGCGGACCCTGTTGTACGAGCAGATCGAGCGCGACCGACTATTGCTGCAGCAGAAGGTTCAGAGTTTGAGTGGGCAGCTAGACGACCTTACGACGGTCGAGCTGCTAGGGGCGGAAGGGATCTTCCGGCATATCCGGCGTCTCGTAAACTTCCGCCCCTCCAAGATTGCCGAGGCGCCGCTGTGCGGCGCGCGGCACCTCGACTGGCAGGTGTGTGACTCGGAGCTGGAGGCGCATCGCGGCTACCTGCGCATGGACGACGATTATGTCCGCGTCCTCACGCTGAAGGAGCTTCCCTCCGAGACCCGACCGTTGCTGCTGAACGGCCTGCTCGATATCCCGGCGAACTTCCATGTCGTCACCGAGTGGCATCCCGTCGATAACGCGAAGGCGCGGAAAGAGATTGCATCCCGCCGGCGTCACCATCACAACTCAAAGACCAGCTTTGTATCGAACCTTCAGGACCGGGAGAACAGCGGCAATCAGGACAACCTTGTCGATGACTCGAAGGCCGCCGCCGTCGCGGAGCTTGGTAATGCGCTCACCGCGATGGGCATGGAGGGCAAGTCTTTTGGGGAGTTCACGCTCTCCGTTGTGATCTACGACGAGGACCTGGCTAAGGTCGAACACGCCGTAGCCGAATTCCAAAAACTATTCACCCAGCATGACGGCCTGCTCTACGAAGAACGCTACAACCTGCTCAACTCTTTTTTCGCCACCGTGCCAGGCAACAAGCAGTTCAACCTTCGCAAGCAGTGGGCACTCAACTCCAACTTTGCCGACCTGTCGTTTCTCTTCACCATCGATAGCGGTAACCAATGGAACCCGCATCTGGAGCGGGAATATCTCGCCGTGCTTGAAAGCACCCACGGCACGCCGTACTACCTGAACCAGCACAGCGGCGACGTGGCCCATGCGCTCATGCTCGGGGCCACGGGATCAGGCAAAAGCTTCTCGACCAGTTTCCTCATTCAGTCCGTGCAGAAGTACGACCCGTTTACGTTCGTCTTCGATCTCGGGGGCAGCTACGAGACGCTGACGCGGGCCTTTGGCGGAACCTATCTGAACGTGGGCCTCAAAAATCCCGGCTTTACGATCAATCCATTTTCACTCGAAGCCACCCACGAGAACCTGAACTTTCTGTATCTGTTTCTGCGGGTGCTGATTGAGTCAGGCGGCCGTTACGAGCTGACGCCGGAAGATGAGAAGGCATTATTTGCCGCAATCGAGCGCGTGTACAAGCTGCCCGCAGAAATACGCACTCTCACCAACTTCGCATCCATTCTCGGCCCGCTCGGGGAGCGGCTGTATCGCTGGACACAGGCCGGGCAATTCGGCCATCTCTTCGACAATCCCCAGGACACGCTAGCATTCGCGCGCTTCCAGACCTTCAACTTCGATGGATGGGCGGACTACCCCGATGTGTTGGAGCCGCTGTTGTTTTACGTCTTGCAGCGGGCGTCGTCGGAGATCGAAAAGCCCGCGAATACCGCAACGTTCAAAATGTTCATCATCGACGAGGCGTGGATCTTCCTCAAGAATCAGACCATCCGCGACTGGATCACGCGCGCCGAGAAAACCTGGCGCAAGAAAAATGCCGCCATGCTGCTGGCGACCCAATCAGTGGTCGAGTTGGCATCGTCCGACATGCTGCACATTGTCAACGAGTCCTGCCCCACCAAAATCTTCCTGTCGAACCCCAACATCGACCGCAAACTGTACGCCGAAATCTTCCAGTTGAATGACACCCAGCTTGAGTTGCTGGAATCGCTTGTGCCCAAACGCGAGTTACTGCTGATCCAGCCGCGCGGCACCAAAAAGCTTGTGCTCGAAGTCGATGCCCTCGGCTATTGGATGGCGACTAACAACGCCCGCGACAACATCCGCAAACAGGATTACTTCACCCGCTTCGGACCGGAGCAAGGCTTGATCCGGCTCGCCCAGGACTACCCCAACCCTCTCAACGCATAACTCACCACAACCCTCAAAGGAGATTTTCATGCGCCCTGCTTCATCTATCATCCCCCTTCTACTTGGTCTTGCCGCGACCGTTGCTCACGGTCAGCAGACCACCGCCCGCCTCGTCAAGTACCACGCCAACGACATCGTGAGTGTCCGCGCGAAGATGCGTTACACCACCCTGATCGAGCTTCCTGGTACGGAGAAGATTTTGGAAGTCGCCACCGGCGACAAAGACTTCTGGATCATCGACACCGTTGGCAATTACTGCTTCCTGCACCCGGCTAAGGAAGGCATCCGCTCCAACCTTAACCTCATTACCGACAAAGGCACGGTGTACTCGTTCGTGCTGGACGATGTCGAGTCCGGCGACCCCGACCTGAAGGTTGTTATCGAGCCGTCCGACCTGTCGTCGCTTGCCGCCGCCAACGGCGCCGGCAAACTCGTATCGGCCGGCGAGGTAGAGGCGGCGCGGGTCCAGGCGCAGGTTGCCCAGACCCGCGCCGCCGTTGCTGTCGAGCAGTTCCGCGCTGACTACCCGACGAAAGCATTGCAGTTCGATTACACCTTCCACAACGAAAGCCCCTTCGCCGTATCCGCGATCTACCACGACGACAAGTTCACCTACATCAAGTCGTCGGCCTCCGAGAAGTTCTCGATCTACGAGCTGAAGGACGGCAAGCCCGACCTCATCACCTTCCAGTTGAAAGACGGCACCTACGTCATCCCCACCGTCGTCGATCGCGGCTATCTCGAAATCGGCAAGCACAAGCTCGACTTTCAACGGAAGGCTCAGTAGAGGAGGCGTGATGGCAGACGAAAAACAGACTACCGCTTTACCGGAGCCACAGGGCGCGCCTCCGGCGCCCGAGAATGCCTCCGGCCTGCGCGACAAGCGCGTCCGGCCCGAAGGCGTCGTGCCCAAACAGGCGCAAGGATACGTCATGGCAGGACTCGCGGTGCTCATCCTTATGGCCGTGATGTTCTCGAAGAACCATGCGAAGCCTGCGCCGAAAGAGACGGCATCGTCTCCGCTGGGCGCATCGACCGACATGAACCAGCGGAAGATTCGGGAGCTGGAACAGGACCTGAGCGCGGACCAGCGACAGAGCCAACAGGCCCAACAGGTCCGGAACAGCAACATCCCTGCATCCGGTATCAATGCGCCCGCAACCAACGCTCCCACCTCGCAGACTGCTGGCGTCGCGGCTCCTGCTGCGCAGTTGCCGCCGCCCGCCACAGCGGAACCGCCCCGCGATCCCATCGCGGATGCGGAGAGGGCGATGGCCTTCAAGTCCCGCTTTGCGTCGAATCTAGTCTCCGCACAAGACGGCGCTCCACACCCGTCTACAGAACCGGCCGACGTGGGCGAAAGGACACCGGCTCGATCTTCGAGCTTGCCGCCAACCCCTCCTACGCAGGCCGCCCCTGCCTCTCAGACCACGCCCAAACGCGCGCCGGAGATCAATCTCAACGGTGCTCATGGCCAGCCCTTTGCGGTCTTCGAGGGCACCACGATCGACACCGTTCTGGTAGATCGTCTCGACGGGGAGTTTGCCGGGGACGTTAAGGTCATGGTGACCAATCCCGTCTATAGCGAGGATCGCCAGCACGTTCTGATCCCCGAAGGCACATTCATCCTGGGCACTGCGCAGAAGGTCTCTGGGCTCGGCCAGAAGCGCCTTGCCCTCACCTTCCACCGGATGCTCATGCCGGACAAATACTCCGTCGATCTCGACCAGTTTCACGGTCTCGACCAGGCCGGCGAGACCGGTATCAAGGACAAGGTCAACAACCACTACTTCGAGATATTCGGCGCGTCGATTGCACTGGGCATCGTTGCCGGAGCAGCAGAGGCAACGAACGCCAACCAGGGCTACAACGAATCGGGCACCGAGGCATACAAGACCGGCATTGCTTCGAGCCTTTCACAGTCGAGCGCGACCGTGCTCGACCGCTTCACGAACATCCCTCCCAGCATCACCATCCGCGAAGGTCATCGGATCAAGGTCTACATCACCCAGGACATGCTGCTCCCTGCATACGAGAACCACGACATGCCGGGGGTGATGTGATGCGCACGGTCCTCTTCAGTGCGCTTGCTTGCTTGATGATGGCGGGCTGCGATGTTTCATCGCAGCCCAAGCCATCGCCCTGCCGGTTCAGAGTGCCGGAATGCCTTGAGGTACGTTCCGCGCCCTGTCCCATCACCATCTCTGTCCATCCTTAACCGGCGCTCTTCGAGCGTCTCCACGGAGGTTTCACCATGAAGGCATTAAAGCTGTATGGCATCTTTCTCGCCGTTCTTACTGCGCTCGCGCCCGCGGCGCACGCGCAGTTCGGCTCCGGTATCGTCTACGACCCCACTCAAAGTGCCCATGCTGTTCAGGAAATACAACAGGGGGAGCAGCAGCTCCAGAAGTGGGCGACCGAGCTCAATAACTGGCAGCAGCACCTCCTGAAAGAGGCGCAGATCTTCACCACTGCCGAACAGACCCGGACCCAGATCGTCACCATGTACAACCTCGCCTATCAGATGGCGACCATGCCGCAGAATCTGGAAGCCAGATACAAGGCGGATTGGGCGCAGTGGCAGAGCCTGGCCGCGCCGCCGAATACTTACGGCAACACGTCGCCGCTGGTAAACGCCCTCAACTTTGGTGGTCTGCCCCAGGCGCAGCAGGGCTATAACAACGCCTACGTCCAGGTCCAGAGTTATCCGTCCGGCAACTACTCGTCGCTCGACTCGCGGACACAGGCTACTGTCGCCAACCAGTACGCTACCTCAGAGCTGGCGCAGACAACCACGACCAATACGCTGTCGACGCTTGGAACGATCCGCACGAACGAGTCGGCGTTCGCATCGAAGCTCACCAACCTCGAATCGGATACCTTCTCGACCGATCCCAGCCAGCAGACCCAGAACGCTCTGCTCGGCAAGATCAACTCCGCCACGCTGCTCCAGATCCACTCGCAGCAGGACACCAACCAGCTACTCTCGGCTTCGATTCAGCAGCAGCTCATCGCGCAGAAGCAACAGATCGACGCGCAGAATCGTGCGCTCAATAACTCGGTCTACTTCCAGCAGAACTTTCCCACCACCATGCAGAACGTGAACAACGGCGTGAGCGACTCCATGCACGCCATCTCTCTCAGCATCAACGGGAGCAACTGATGGGACAGAACATCATCGCGCAGCTTGGGCAAGCTATCACCCAACTGCTCTCTACGCAGAGCAACACACTCCAGGCCACGGGACTCGACATCTTCCGTGGCCTGGCCGTGATCCTCATTGTCTGGTTCGGTGTGAAAGCCGCACTTTCCGCCTCCCAGGGAGGGGGCGGCTTTCACTTCGCTAAGTTCGCCGACCTCATCTTGATGATCGCTTTCGGGCTGGGCATGTTGACGTACTATTCCTCGCCCATCCCTGGAACCAGCTACAGCTTCTCGGACCTCATCACCAAGGAGGGTCTGAACATCGCCAACCAGATCGAGTCCGACCAGACCCAGCAGATCGCCAATGCCATCACCAATGAGGAGCAGGAGCTTGGCTCACCTCCGGGCAGCTTCAACATCCTCGAAGACCTCACCTATCTGCTGATTACCGTGATCCTGGCCACGATGGAGGCGGTTGCGTTTGGAGTGATCGCCTACGGCTACGTCGCCTCTGCGGTATGCGTCCTTCTAGGTCCGATCTTCATCCCCTGGTTCATCGTGCCGAAGATGGACTGGCTCTTCTGGGGATGGCTCAAGGCATTCATCGGCTTCAGCTTCTATCAGGTCGTGGCCGCGGCCTTTATCTATGTCTTCTCGAAGGTCCTCACCTCGATGTTCCAGACCATCGGTACGATCACCATCTCGAACGCTCTTACCGTCCTGCCTGCGTTGCTGATTTCGCTCTTCGTCTGCATCTACGGTCTGGTCAAAATCCCCGAACTCACCAGTGCCATCCTCAGCGGTCGCGCCGGCACCTGGGTCAACGTGATGGGAGAGTAATCATGCCAACGACAGCTAACGGACTCCCCATCACCGATGCCGGTCACAAGTTCCTCGAGTTGTACGCGGAGCCGGTTGTGACCAATACCTACCTGAAAGTTGCCATCCTCGTGCTCTCGGTCGTCACGCTTGCTTCGCTTGCGCTCCTCTATCGAGCAGAGACCGCTGCCTTGCGGCTGAAGCCGCTCATCATCTCCATTACTGATGCCGGACGTGGCCAGGTGGTGAACTACGCAGACTTCTCCAAAGTACCCGTAGAGCGCGTTAGCAAATACTATCTCGCGCGTTGGGTCCAGCTTTACTGCGGGCGAAATCACGCCACGCTGCAGCGTGATTTCGCCGAGTCGCTGAACTTTTTCTCGAACGAATTGCAGAGTGCGACGCTGGCGAGAGTCACCAAGGCCAAGACACTTGAGACTTTCGTTCTCGATCCCAGTGCCCCCAACGTGGATATCGAGATTAAGGCGGTCGTGCTCGACGACACGCGGCAGGCCCCGTATCGCGCGCACATCGAGTTCGAAAAGGTCTTCTATTCGTTGGGCGACCAGCAGGAGCAGAGCCGCGAACGCTGGACCGCGAACGTCGTCTATGGCTTTCGCGATGAAGTCCCGAACTCGATGCTCCTCACCAATCCGCTTGGCGTCGTCATCAGCTACTTGCACGAAGACCAGGCATTCGGGAGCTGACCATGAGAGCGAAGAAACCCATCCTTCTCTATTGCGCCGATGTGAACCTCCTTTCTGCAACGGCGTTTGCGCTGCGCTTGCACGACTACGACGTTGCCGCTGTCCGCGATGCGAAAGAAGCGATCGCTCTCGCTAAGGGCAAAGATGCCTCGCTTGTCTGCGGAGTGTTGATCCACGCCCGGCAGGGTGACCCAGCCGGCCGACTCATCCATCTCCTGCTTGAAAGCGACGCACGCGTTCCGGTGCTGCTGGTCGATCGCGCTGGCGACCTTGCGCCAGTTCGCTACGCCGACATGGTGCTCTACGGACACAACACGACGATGGCGCACATCTTCTCGGCCCTTCATCTTCTCTGCGATCGGAAGACCAGTCCGCGGCCACAGAGTGCAGCATGAGAGATCCGGTCATGATTCAGCTGTCCTCCAGGGTTTCTCCCGACTCGTCCTCGGGCACCCGCTCGGTGCTTCACCCGCGCCCGGCGGCACGGCGCGTCTCTGCTTTTTCGGCTTTCAGAAAATCTTTATGCAACGAACGCAAAAACATTTTCCGAACCTTCCGAAAAAGACGCCGCTTGGCCTTGGGAGCGGGGCACCTTCGCCGGTTGGGTGACCCGAGCACGCTTCGGGCAAACCCAATAACGGAGGACATCCCCATGAATTCCATATCGCTCGCTGGCATCATCGCAAGCGTCCCCGCCACGTTCAGTATCGGCAACGATCTGACCTATACCAGTTTCCGTCTGCGAGTCCACGGCTCGTATCTGGACAGTCAGGGCGACCCATACTCCTATGCCGAGGAACACACAGTCATCTGCGTTGGCAAGCTCGATCATTTCATCCGCGCCATTCCCCGCGACCATGAGATCGAGGTGGATGGAGAGCTACGCAGTCGCATCCATGTTCTGCGCATAGGCGGTCACGTCGCCATCGAGGTTGCGTATCCGTTCACGGAGATCGTCGCCACCACAATCCGATGGCTCGATCTGACCCTTTCGAGAACAGCAGCGGATGACACCCTCATCGCCCTGTACAAACCGGACCCTGCATGATTCGGGTCCACGGAGAGGCTGTGCGTTCGCAGTCTCTCCTCCTCTTTCACGGCACTCGCACAAGAAGGATCGCAGATTGATTAGTGCTCAGTACATATCGGGCCATAGAGAAACGACAAGCTATCGCCTCATGGTTGGCGATGTATTGTCGCGACTCTGCGAACTACCCGATGAGTGCGTGCAATGCGTCGTGACTTCGCCTCCCTATTGGGGACTCCGAGATTACGGTGTCGAGGGACAGTTTGGCCTCGAGTCCAGCCCTGAAGAGTACATATCCAAGCTCGTCTCTGTGTTCCGTGAAGTCCGCCGCGTGCTTCGCCGCGATGGGACTCTTTGGATCAATATCGGCGACACCTACGCCGGTTACTGGGGAGACAGAAAGGCCAGAGAGGAAAATCGACGATCCAGCGCGGATACAAATGGCTGGACCAACGGCTTTCACATGAACGCGCGGCCATCCTTCCATTGCGCGTTCGACCAGCTACAGATCAAGCCTAAGGATTTGGTGGGTATCCCGTGGATGCTGGCCTTCGCGTTGCGATCTGACGGGTGGTGGCTTCGCTCCGATGTGATCTGGTCCAAACCCAATCCCATGCCCGAGAGCGTCACGGACCGGCCTACAAAGAGTCACGAATACGTCTTCCTTCTGACAAAGAGTGACCGTTACTTCTACGACGCAGAAGCTATCAAAGAGATCGCAGTAGGCGGGACACCCGGAAACACCAAACACAAAGGGAAGACCGCCTTCGAGAATGGCGACGTTCACATGCGGACCAAATCCGGGCTTACGGAGATGGTTGCCTTCGCACGCCGCAACAAGCGCACCGTCTGGACTATCGCTGTTGAGGCATTCCCCGAAGCACATTTTGCTGTGTTTCCGACCAAGCTGGTCGAACCATGCATCCTCGCCGGAACAAGCGAGCACGGTTGCTGCTCCAAATGCGGGGCGCCGTGGAGGCGCATCGTTCAACGCGGTCTCTCCTTTCGATCAGGTAGCGGCAGATCCGGCAACACCCCGGAGGGAAAGTATGCCGGCAGCGGCCAAGCGAAGAGCGGCGACTACGACATCCGCCTTGGTCCGGTCGTCACGACCGCGACCGTCGGCTGGAAGCCGCCCTGCAAATGCGAGGCGGAGAGAACGCCCTGCACCGTACTCGATCTTTTCAACGGCGCGGGAACGACCGGCCTCGTCGCTCTGCGACTTGGCCGTCAATACATCGGCATCGAGTTGAACGCCGAGTATGTGGCCATGTCGGAGAGACGTGTTCGTGAAGATGCCCCGCTGTTCTCGCAGGAGGCGCGCCGATGAGATATCTCTCCGTCTGCTCAGGGGTCGAAGCTGCCTCGGTCGCATGGGGACCCCTGGGGTGGACTCCCGCGATGTTCGCTGAAATCGACCCCTTCTGCTGTTGGCTGCTGCGCTCGCGCTATCGCGCATCGCGCCCGCTTCATATGCCGAGTCCGCATGATGCGTCCTCGCACAAAGAAGCCAAGCAACGCGCGGCAGCCATTCGCAACATAGTTGCTCTGCCTGTCGAAGGCACGGTCGTCAACGCCGGAGACTTCACTTGCATAAGGAGAGAAGATGTTGGAGCAATCGACCTTCTGGCCGGAGGCACACCTTGCCAGTCTTTCTCCATCGCCGGTAAACGAGCGGGACTGGATGACCCGCGTGGCAACCTCACCATCGAGTTTGCTCGACTTGCTGATCGGCTCAGGCCCGTATGGCTGGTGTGGGAGAACGTCCCCGGTGTCCTGTCGATTGACGGAGGACGGACGTTTGGAGCCTTCCTCGGAATGCTGGTCCAACTCGGGTATGGGATCGCCTACCGGGTTCTCGACGCTCAGTTTTTCGGAGTACCCCAGCGCAGGCGCCGTGTCTTCGTTGTCGGATGTCTTGGAGACTGGGGAGCTGCCGCAGCGGTATTTCTTGAGTGGCACGGCCTGTCGGGGTATCCTCCGCCGCGCCGAGAAGCGCGGCAAGGAGTTGCCGGAGGCGTTGAAGTCGGCCCTGCTGGCGGTCGCCTCACAGACACCGCCCCCACCATCGATACCGGATGCAAGGACGGCTTCGTCCGCAATCAACTAGGCGCCGGAGTGCTCTCGTCGACCGATGAGATATCCCATTGCCTCAACGCCGGTGGCATGGGACGACAGGACTTCGAAACCGAGACGCTCATCGCTCACGCGCTCTCAGCCGATGGCTTCGACGCGAGCGAAGACGGCACCGGGCGTGGAACGCCCATGGTGCCTGTCGCCATCCGCACTGCGCACACGCAGTCGAACGGCTCCGGCTTCTCCGACGATGTCGCCCATACGCTGGAGAGTGGCGGCGGAACTCAAGCTGTCGCGTTCAATCTGCGTGGACGTGAGGGCGGAGCTATGCCGGAGACATCCGACACGGCAAGCATCCGTTCCGCATCTGGAGGAAGCAGCAATAGCTATGTCGCCTTCTCCGCCAAGGACTACGGAGCCGATGCGGACGAGATCGCACCAACCCTGCGCAGCATGGGACATGACTCCAGTCACGCCAACGGTGGCGGACAACTTGCC
>NZ_LMUH01000024.1:35951-36039 GCF_009766105.1 Granulicella sp. S156
TGCAAGCATCCGTTCGGCGGCTGGAGGAAGCAGCAATAGCTATGTCGCCTTCTCCGCCAAGGACTACGGAGCCGATGCGGACGAGATC
>NZ_LMUH01000024.1:36049-38584 GCF_009766105.1 Granulicella sp. S156
ATCGCGTTCAGTACCAACCAGCGTGGCGAGGCGAGAGAGCGTTTGGTACATGCCAGTCTGAATAGCGCCCGCGGTGGTGGCAATCAGGTCGATGGCATCCTTCAACCGCGCATAGCCGAAATACCCGAAGGCAATGCGCCCCCTGCGGCCTTCACTCTGCACGGCAGCGATGGAACGACGAGTGCAGCTTCGCCAACCGAGGTAGCGGGAAGCCTCCGCACTCGTGCCCCTGGGAGTATCGAGAACAGCTCCACCACGGCCGTGATTCAGGAAGCACCGATTGCCGCTCCTCTCACTGCTTCCTACGGCAAGCAGGTCGATAGCTCCGATACCAGCAGTGGACCTCCGAATCTGTTGCGGTCGCAGATGGCCGTGCGGCGACTGACGCCGCGCGAGTGTGAGCGGTTGCAGGGTTTTCCCGACGATTACACCTTGGTCGAATACCGCGGCAAACTGGCAGCCGATGGCCCGCGATACAAAGCTCTCGGTAACTCGATGGCGGTTCCGGTCATGCGATGGATCGGGCAACGCATCGCCGCGGTCGATGCCGTCCTCCGTGATGGGAGCTTCGAGAGGAGGCAGCCGTGAGTGGGCGCACCATGACGATGCAGCATCCCTTGTCGCGGAGAGGTGACCTCGTTCTTCCTGTCCGCTTCGGCTCGGCCCACAAACGGTACAACTCGCCTTCCACTTCGTCGCCTGAAACCCGGTTCTTCCCACGGCGGCAAGCAGGCAACGATGCAAAGACCGGCACGGTATGGTTCACTCACTCCTCAATTGTCCTTGATCGGCTGGGAGCGAGAGAGGACAGGAGCATCCGTCGTCGGGTAACGATGGCGTTCTCTGTATCGATTCCGCTTCAGCAGGGTGTTTCCGTAAAGTGCCATCCCTCCTCGTATTTTCCCTGCTTTCCCTCGGTCACTCGCTTTGGTGCTTATCCCGCGCCCTGCGGCACGGCGCGTCTCTGCTTCGGCTTGTCAGCCGCCCTGCGGGTTTCGGCTTTCAGAAAATCTTTGTGCAAAGACCGCAAAAAGATTTTCCGAACCTTCCGAAAAAGCGCCGCTTGGCACTTGGGAGCGGGGCACCTCGCGTCGCTTCGCGCAAGAGTGTCCCGAGGGCAATCCGGGCAAATACAAACAAGGAGAAACACAATGGCACTCTACGAAAACAAAATCACGCTGAAGGGCTTTATCGGCAAGGACGCCGAGAGCTTCGCAACCCGCAACCAGACCACCTTCGTCACTCTCTCGCTCGCAACCAAGTCCGGTTACAAGGACAAGAAGACCAAGGAGTGGATCAACAAGACCGAATGGCACCGTATCGTTGCCTTCGGCAAGCCTGCCGATTATGCGAAGAACCTGAAGAAAGGCGACTACGTCGAGATCGAAGGCGAATTGCACTCGACCGAGTACGAGAAAGAGATCGTCCAGGGAAAGAACAAGGTCAAGGTCACCTTCCGCGACAAGGAAGTACGCGCCAGCATCGTCAAGAAGCTGGCGGCCCCCAAGGCCGGCGAGAACCTCGACTCCGAAACCATCACGGAGGACGACGCCGCGTAAGCGGCGTTGTCCTCCCTCGGGAGGTGTAACCATGACCCCACTCTTCGAGAACACCGTAACGTTGCGTGGCTTCCTCGGCAGCAATGCCGAGGTGCCTCCCTCGGAAGGAATCGCCGAGGACGCCTTCGCCGTCCTGCTCCTCGCAACTATGTCCGGTACCTGGGACGTAGCGACCAACCAGTGGACGCCACGTATCGACTGGCATCGCATCATCTGTGTCGGTCCCTGGTTCTGTGGCTTCACACGCGGGATGAGACGCGGCGAGTATCTCGAAATTGAAGGCGAGCTGCGTGCCTTCGAGGAGGACCGCACCGTCGTTGTCGTGGGCAACCGGTATCCAGCCAAGCATGCGAGCTATGCCGTCCACGCCATTCGCATCCAGCGGCTGGCGCGGCCACTCGTGGTCGTCGATACCGGCGAGGACGACTAAAGCGCCCCGCTCCTTCTTGCGGAGAGGCCAGGCCTCTCCGCGCTTTCTTCTGAAATTGCCGCATCGCTTCGCTTGCGGCAGAGAGGACCCCGATGATCGCTAACGCCGTCTTCGTCGCTACGCTTATCTTTCTCGCGCTTGGCTTTTGGCTGATGCACGCACTTCATTTTCTGGTGCCGTGGCGCAGTCTGATCCTCCACACCTACCTGAAGAGCATTGCGGTCTACGCCGCTCTGCTCTTCGCCAACATCCTCGGCTTGACCATCTGGATCGAGCGCAAGTTCTTCCTCCGCGATGCCGGGCGGAAGCTCAAGCACTTCGATCAGGAGATCCACACCGGCAAAAGCGAATTGTCTGCCGAGATTCTGTCGCGCTTCAGCGACGAGGAGGAACCGTTATAGCCATGCAGATCGATGACTCGCCCCTGGATCGCACCCCTGACCTTATCGCCAAAATCCGTAAGCTCCGCGAAGTTGCAGAGAAGGAGATGAACCGGTTCACTTCCGTAGCCGACTACGACATGCGTCGTGTCGTCGGCCAGAAGCC
>NZ_LMUH01000004.1 GCF_009766105.1 Granulicella sp. S156
CTGCTCTATCTCGCTACCATTTTTCTTGTCATCAAGAGTGCGATTCGATTTGGGAGAACTGCGCCCAAATACCTCGGGCTTCCCACTATTGCCATTCTTGCCGCAATGGGCGGAGCGTGGATTGCATTGGGTCAATATGGAATGGGCCCCCTTCTCTGGTTCTTTATAGGTGCTGTAGCACGTAGCGCCGATCAAGGCTTGGAAAAAGTTAAAGAAGTTCGACCGTCCTTGCCCACTGCGCCACAAAGAGTCCGACCTACCGCTACAGCCCTCAGTTCCTGATCAGGAACTGAGGGCTGTAGCGTTCCTCCGGGACTAGCAGATATTGATATCTAAGGAAGCTCTAAACAAGTGTATGGGCATTCCCTCCGCGGCTAAAGCCGTACTGATGCCGGGAGATTTACGGCTGGACTGAAGTCCCGCCCCTTCAAAGCTAGACACTTGTACAGAGGTTTCCTAATGCCCTGACGATTGGCCCAGAAGTTTGTCAACAGCTGAGCCAGACCCCTTCTTCTTTCCCGGCTTAGTCGGTCCCATCGTTGGCTGGCGGGTCATGCCGTATCGCTCGACCTTCATCATCGTCGAATAGAGAGGCGCTGAGCGCTTCGATCCACTGGAACCTCCCCACCCACCTGGCGCTGCAAGCCCCCCGTGATTGAGCCCCCCGAGGGTACTCCTGCTGAAACTCGACGAGACGTGGACATGGATGGGAGTCATGCCCGTGTGCAGGTACCCCAAATGCGGTGCTGTCGTCTGCGTGGGGCCGTAGGAGATAAGAGAGAATTCCTTCTGCAGAGCCTTCGCCGACGACACCGACCTGCTGCCGCTGCTCACTCCTGTGTCGGTAGTTGCACTCGCCCTTGCGCTCATCCGGAGATTAGCTCTTCCTCCTCCGCCGCCGCCGTTGACCATACCGTTGTCGGCATACGGGTCCGCAGACATGCTGACATCCGAGGGGCCAAGACCTCCTGCACTGAGACTGGCAGGGCTCTGACCGAACGCAAGGGAGCCTCCAGCCAGGCATCCGAGACAGAGCGCGAATTTTATGCAGAACGAAGATCCGGTCATCGAAGTGTCCTAAAGACAGTCTAGCTGAGATAGGTCCGGACTAAAGTCCGGACCTATCTCAGAAGCAAGAGCAACAGCCAAACAACGCAAGAACAAACGTGAGCTTCTTAGACAGCCTCTAAGAGCAAACGCTTATTGAATGATGGCAACGTCGGAGACGGCGTTGGCTACGGCACCGGTGACCGCAGGTAGAGCAGTGAAACCAAAGGTCTTCCATCCGCTGCGTGGAACAACAAGAACATCCCCAGCCAATACAGGGAGATTTTTCTCCTCGTTCTTCATCACCTTGTTGAGATTCATAGGAATGGTGATGGCTTTGCCGTCTGGCGTTGGACGGATCAACGCGGCGTGGCTCATAGCGGCTGTGCGATTGACGCCCTGAGCGAGAGAGACCAGCTCCAGAACCGTTAGCGGCTGGCCGTTCTGGATGTAAAAGGCTCCCGAGCGCACGGTATCTCCGACGATGTACACGAGGTCCGCGCGGGACACCACAATCGTGTCTCCCGGCTCGATGATCGTAGACTTCTGCTCGGCCGAGTAGTTCGGCGTTGTGACATTTACGATGTGTGGATGATCCGATTGGCCGGCATGGGTGATCGCGATGGTCGCGCCCTCGCTCGAAGTGGCGCCACCGGCGGAGGCCAGCGCGTCATATAAGGAGTGCGGCCCAAGGAGCGTGTAGATGCCAGGGGCTTTGACCTCACCGAGTACCGTAACGCCCTCGGTGGCGTACTCGAGGATGTTTACCATTACGGTCGGCTGGAGCATGAGGTTCTTGGAGACCAAAGCGTCCTGGATCACCCTGGCGGCCTGCGCGACCGTCAGGCCCTGAACGAGGACATCACCGCCCAGAGGCAGCGTAACCTGACCCAGTTGATCGACGCGAAGCTTTCCTGAGAGCTCCGGCGTGTTGAAGACCTCGATGTCGAGGAGATCTCCAGGGCCGATGGGAATGTTCTGAACTCCTGGGACCGCAGAGGGGTGCGACTGGAGGTTGGCTGGCGGCGCTTGCTGACTGGCCTGCGGGACCGATGGGCTGGCCGCAGTCTGTGCGAGGACGCAGGGCGCAGAGAACATTAATGCCGCCGCGCAGTAGGCGAGAGCGCGAAAAGCTAGAGCTTTGGGCTTCCATCCTTGAGCAGACTGCGACAGAAGTTCGTTGCAGTTATAGGTCGGGCCTTCGGCCCTCTGTCGTGTTGTAACCATTTCCCTGGGACGTTGCCCCAGGCTGGTATAAAACGGGCCTTTGGCCCTTCCTGATAGAGCGAATCGTGGTGCGAACTTCTGACTCACCACACCAGATGAGATTGCGCGATTAGTTGTAGTAGCCATCGTATCCCTTCCCGTAGTAGCCATCTCCGCCGCCTTTGGAGGTATCGTTCAGCACAACGCCGGCGATGCGTGCATTGGCGCGACGCAGGATTGACTTGGTCCGCTGCAGAGCCTTGAGCGGAGTGATTCCGGCGCGGGCCACGATAACCACGGCGTCTGCCCAGCTGGCGACCGGCACCGAGTCGCTGACATTCAAGATCGGGGCCGTGTCTATGATGACAAGATCGTACTGTCGCTCCCACTCCTCGAGCAGCGAGTGAAATTTGCCGGATCCCAGGGCCTCGGAGGGGAGGGATACCTTCTTTCCCGCAGGGAGGAAGTTGAGATTGGGCAGCTCAGGAATGGGGACTACGATCTGCACATTGCTCCCGTCACCCATGATCGCTTCGCTCAGGCCAACCTTGTTGGAAGTACCAAAGAAGGTGTGCATCGTTGGACGCCGAAGATCAGCATCGATGATGAGGACCCGTACTCCCTTCTGCGCCATGACAACGGAGTAGTTGGCCGTGGTCGAGCTCTTCCCTTCTCCAGGAAGTGAGCTGGTGACGACGACTGTCCTCGCCGGGCGATCGAGGGAGGACAGGAGAAGCGAGTTACGCAGAGAGCGATAGGCCTCTGCCCCTCGGGAGCGTGGTTCGCTGACGGCAATGAGATTGTGGAGTTTGGAGCCGGGCTCGTTGGGCCAGGCGATATGCGGAACGACTGCCAGGCTCATGAGCCCCGTGGCGCTTTCCATTCCAGCGAGATGCTGTATCTGATCCGAGAGCGACTCGCGCAAGAGAGACGATCCGACACCCGCAGCCATACCAAGAATGAGGGCAAAGGCGAGAATCAACGTTTTCTTCGGCTCGATCGGGTCGATCGGAGCGCGCGCTCTGTCGACGATCATCGTGTTTACCGAGTTCAAACCGGCATCGACAGCGGCCTGCTGCAGCTTGTACTGGAGCGTGTCGTACAGATCGCGACTGGAGGTAGCTTCCGCGGCGAGGACTCCATAGTCTGCCTGGGTGCGATTAAGGGCGAAGGCTTTCGCGGTCTCGTCCTCATATTGCGCACGCAACATGGCCTCGGCGCGGTTGGCCGCGTCGTAGTCCTCGTGGAGACGGCTGGAGATGACTTTGACATCCTGAGCCAACTGCACCTTCACATTGGTCAACTGTCGCGTGACTTCGACAAGGGGCGGGTAGGCTGAGCCAAACTTGGAAGACAGCTGAATATATTGAGCGTAAAGAGTGCCTTCCTGCTCCTGAAGCGATTGCAGCTTCGGATCCGGCAGCAGAGACGCCAGCACGGCGGGATCGCCGCTGTCAGCCGCCCGCATCTGGGCCTCTTTGACGATGCGATCACCCTGTGCCTCGGTAAGGCGGGTGTTGAGCAGCTTCAAGCGGTCGACGGTCGTGTTGTTGGAGGGATCGGTGCCCAGAAGGTTATGCTCCTCCTGAAATCCTGCAAGGTTTTTCTGGGCGGTGCTCGCCCGGCCCTTGAGATCTTGCATCTGCGCTTCGAGCCACGACTTCACCTGAGTGACCGAGTCGTAGCGGCTATCGAAGTTGCCGCGGGTGTAGGCCGCAATGACGTCATTGATGATGGTCGCAGCCAACTGCGGATTGCCGTTCTTGAAGCGGATGCTGATCAGCTGCGTTCCCTCAACCTGTTTGGTCGAGAGAGAGCCGCGGAAGGACGCCAGCAGATTCTCCTGCGTACGCGACAGCTGCTGGTTCGCCGGGGTGAAGTTCATGGCTCCCTTGTCGAAGCCGGCATACGCACGGAACTGATCGGGGGAGAGGCTGTCGAGTGTCGCGAGGGCGACCTGGTCGCTGGTGATGATCGCCATCTCGGTTGCGACCTTGTCGCCGGAGTCTCCGCCTGCCATGGACAGAAGGTCGCTCAGCCCGAGAGAGCCCGCGCGCGATGGGTCGATCCGGATGCTGGCGGTGGCCTCATAGACGGGCTTGGCAAGTTTCACATAAATCGCTGCAGCGATAACGCAGGTCAGTGTGCAAACAAGGATGAGCCACTTCCCTTTGGCTAGAGCTCGGAATATGTCAGCAAGAGCGATTCCTTCAGACTGTTCAATCTCGACTGATCGATCTAAAGATGTTTGTGGATCTGCGGCTTCCGGCACGCCGGTAAGCTGATTCATGCGTTATTCCTTTGCGACGAGAGTAGGTATAGAGGTGCGCTGTTCAAAGAAAGATGGGTGGTTTTCTTCGCGACCAGCCGACTCGATGCCTGCAGAGGCAATCTCGAGGAGGCCTCTTCGAAACTCAGAGTTACTGAATCTTTCGGCGTTCCGCCGACAGTCTTCAGGATAGATAGTGTCGGCGATACGTTCAAAGTGTTCGACTGCCGCAATGATGGACTCCTCTGTCTGTTCTGCGAAGAAAACGCCTGTTTTGTTCAACATATCAGGTTTCCCACGAATAGACTCCAGCGCTCCGCCCTTACCGAATGCAATGACGGGTGTTCCACAGGCCTGCGCTTCCACGGGAGTAATACCGAAGTCTTCCATGGCGGCAAAGACAAAGGCACGGGCACGACCCATGAGGCTATGCAGGGCTTCGTCGGGCTGGTAGCCGACCACCTCGATATTGGGGTGGCCTTTTGCGGCTTCCTCGATCCGGGCACGGTCCGGCCCGTCTCCGACGACAACGAGACGACGATCTGGCATTTGCGCAAACGCTCGAATAATCAGATCAACACGCTTATAGGGAACAAGTCGCGAAGCGGTGAGGAAGAAGTCCTCTTTCTGTTCGCAGTAAGGAAGCGTTTCGACGTCGACCGGAGGGTGGAGTATCTGGCAATCACGGCGGTACAGGCGATTTACCTGCGCCGCCACATAACGCGAGTTCGATACAAAAATGTCTACGCCGGCAGCCGAACGCACGTCCCACATGCGCAGGTAGTGCAGCGACAGGCGTGCCAGCCAGCTTCCGACGCTGCGGTTGAGAGAGCCCTCGCGAAGGTACTGCGCCTGAAGGTGCCAGGCATAACGCAACGGCGTATGAACATAGCTGATGTGAAGCTGATCCGGACCGGTGATTACGCCTTTTGCGACGGCATACGAGCTGGACAGAATGAGGTCATAGGCTTCCAGATCAAACTGCTCGATGGCAAATGCCATAAGGGGCAGATACATGCGGTAATGCTTGCGCGCAAACGGTATGTGCTGAATGAAGCTGGTTTTGGGTTGCTTATGGTGGAGCAGGTGTCGATATTTATCGGGGAAGAAATCACAGACTGTATACACATCAGCCGTGGGGAATACTTCAATCATCTGTTCCAGAACGCGCTCCGCTCCGCCTGGAGATGTGAGCCAGTCGTGCACGATTGCAATTCTTAGTTGCCCGAGTTGCGTCAATAGGGACCCTTCCATGATGTCGCGCGATGCCGATCGTGCGCTCCCCCTATGCATGTGCTGTTGAAAGTACGCTATGAATACTTTCAATCATTGCATTGACGGAGAACACAGCGGTTGCCCTTTGCCTCCCGGCAAGAGCAAGTCTGCAGGCGAATTCAGGATCGTTTTTGAGTTTTGTCACTGCAGCCGAGAGCTCTTGTACAGACCCCGGTGTCACTAACAACCCTGTTTCGCCATCGCCAATAATTTCAAGCGCTCCTCCAGCCCGAGTGGCTATGACCGGCGTTCCCGCCAACATCGCCTCGACCAGGACTCGACCGAAAGGTTCGGGTGCGGTGGAGGAATGAATCACCACGTCTGCCAGCTTCATCAGCAGGGGTATGTCACGCCGAAAACCCAGGAAATGGACTCGATCTTGAATTCCAAGGGAATGGACAAGCGCCTGCAATTTCTCAGAATAGGCCGTCTCGCCAAAGAGTGCTTCTCCAACAATTATGGCATGGGTATCGGGGAGTGCCATAAGAGATTCAATGACCACATGTTGCGCCTTCCAAGAAGTGATTCGACCGAAACAGCCCACGACATATTTATCCTGGAGACCTAAGGCTTTACGCACAGCTTCCACCTCAGACTCTTGGACTCCGTCGAACGGTGCTGGATCGATACCGTTATAGACGACAACGGCTTTCGTAGGGTTTCCTCCGGCCTGAATAAAAGACTCCCGGGTAGCTTCAGAGTTGGCGATTACCGCGGTTGCTGAGAGGTTTCCCGCGAAAACTGCCACGCGGCGCAGAAAAGGGCTGAAGTGGTCGGCCGTCAGCATGTCCCGCAGGTGCCAGACAAGTATCTGGTCTCTTCTGCGTGCGAGGGCGCTCACCAGGAAGGCTTTTTGTGAGTTGGCATAGAGGACGTCGAATCGAGCGGCAAGCTGTGCCAGTTGGCTCCGGAGCTTCAGGAGTGCAGGCCCACCCCGCAAGACGGACAAGAGACGCGCCTCGCGGCGAATTTCGCTGACCCGGCCCAGGGAGAGAAGATGAACGGGCACGGGGATGGCTTCCAGGGCCTGACGAAATGGGCCGTCCGAAAAGAGCGCGATTTCGCTATCTTCGGTGGAGTTCTTGATGACGTCCAGAAGCGATAGCTCCCCGCCGCCTAGTTGCCCCGTCTGATCGACGTAAAGAACTTTCATCCCAGGGTCTCCGCATAGACGTCCCGCGTCATTCTAGCGATGACCGGCCATGAAAATTTGTCGGTGGCGTAGCTGCGGCACCGCTCACTTGACGGCAGAGTGCGCTTCCCAAGAAGGAAGTCGATCAGCAGCTCGGCGATGACCTCGGTTTCTGTGCTGGAAAAGACACACTCCGGGGCAAAGGGGGTGATCACTTCGGGGAGGCCTCCGACAGGCGTAACCAGGACGGGCGTTCCGGATGCCAGCGACTCCAACGTGATCATTCCAAAGCCCTCCAAAGCCTGGCTGGGCACGACGGACATATCTGCTGCGCGATAGGCGGTGGGAAGGTCGGCATCATCGACTCGGCCGATGAGTTTGACGTGATCCTGCAGGCCGTGCGCGGCGATGCGCTGCTGCAGCTCGGAGGAGAGTGGCCCTGATCCGGCGAGAAGAATGAGCACCTCTGGGACCTTCTGAACCACCTGGCGGGCCGCGTCAACGAGATTTTCAAGGCCCATGCGCTTCATCTGCCGACGCACGGCGAGGACAATGGGACGATCGGTTGGCCAACCCAGCCGAATCCGCGCCTCCTGTCTGGTGAGCCGATCATTGAAGCGCGCGGAGTCGATGCCGCCGGGCACCAGCCGTACCCGGTCTTCGGGAATGCCGTAGCGCTCCACCAAAATCTTCTGGAAGGCCTGCGACAGCACAATCAGCCTCTGGCCGCGCGAGTACACGAGCTGCTCCATGGACTTCTGGACACGGGAGGAGAGGCTCGAATGACCTTCCACTCCAGACTCAGCAGACCAGGGACCGTGAAAGTGCACGACGGTCGGAACCTTGCGAAGGTGGCCGAGAAGCGGAATCGCATAAAGAGCAAAGTGGACTGCGATCAGATTGGTATTCTGCTCAGCCAGTAAGGTAGTCCCGGTCTTGCGAGCCGCAAGCAGGCGGCGGATCAGAGGCTCTTTTGGGGATGAAAATCCAGTGACAACCCCAGCGGTGTCTCGCTCCACACTGTTGCTTCCTGCAACCATGCCTCGAACGTTTACCCCGGTCTCGGGCAGATGCCTTAGGAGCTCTGAGTAAAAGCGATTCAGGCCGCCTTGACGCTCTCCAAACCAGTCGTTTCCTATCTGAAGCGTCCGAATCTGGGGGTAATTCAAAGGGGCCCTCGTGTGCATCTTCGAAGATGCAGTGTTAGATGCAGTTTTACAAAATGGCAGATTGAGTCAATTTGATCGATAACTCATTTTACTATCTGTCTTTGTGCGCGGCCAAAACGTCCTTAAGGAAGGATGTGACCCGCGCGATCTGCGCATCTTTATCGAACTCTGAATAGGACGACGGTATGCGGGCTTTTTCGGCGACTTCGTGCATGGATAGTATTGTCATCAGTTCTGATAAAGATTCGATGAATTTTGGATCCCAGGGAGAACTTCCGGGCAGCCTCCAGATTTTTCCATCGTCGAGATCATAGGCCATCGGGATCTGATTGGAGACGAAGGGCAATCCCGCAGCTCTGTATTCGCTCAGTTTCGTGGTGTACCGGAAGCTGCCAACTGCGTTCACGCTTTGTGGGATGCAGCCCACGTCCATGGCAGCAAGATAGCCGGGAACTTCATCGCGCGGAATTCTTCCCGGAAGGAGAATCGTGGAACCCAGCTGATCGCCCGCCAGCTCGCGCAGGAACGGAAGCCCTGAACCGTCGCCGACTACCAGTACGTAGGCGGGACTCTTCCGCAATCGGGCTGCGCGGACCAGGTCGGCACCGTAGCAGTACTGATAGCGCCTGGACCAGTTCAAGGAGCCGATGATCCCGAATACGACGGCATCGTCAGGTATGCGAAATCTCTCCCGGATGGAACGCCTGGCCTGGAGCAGATCTTCTTTGGCGAGCGTGAACGGAGCCCACCCTGGGATGGTGATGGCGCGGGGCGCTCCGGAGGAGAGCGCACGACCCACGAGATAGGGGGTCCAACCGATAAAGCCACTGCAGTTCGCGTACAAAGCTCGCTCGTAGAGGGCAAAGAGAGGTTTCCCCAAGGGATGCCTGGCCGCGAGGAAGGGAGCAACGGCGTCACCGCTGCTTACCACGTAGGGGAGGTTCCACAGCCATCTGCCGAGGATAGCCGCTGCACCGCCTGCTATCCCTGAACCCTCCATCACGAAGAGGTCGAACTGTTTGCTCTTGAGAAGCTGGAGAAGACGGATCGCGCTGGCTCGCTTTTCGCGCTTTGAAAACGTGAAAAAGGTGGCGTCATAAGCGGCTACAAGGGCGCGGAGACGCCGTTCGTCTTCTCCGCCTGCACCTTCTGTCGCACATGCCAAAACCCGCAAGTTATCTCCAGGAACGTTGTATTTAGCCTCACTCTACACGAACAGGTTTAGAGCGGAAGGCCAGGAAGACGGATGTAGATTATCCCGCAATGGTTGCAGCGAGGAGCTCGTCCACCCGATCGACAAAGACCGGTATGGAAAAGCTGCGGCCTCTTTCGAAGGCATTGGCCTCAACGCGCTTGATCTCGTCCGGATTCTGGAGCAGGCGAATGAGCAGCACCGCCAGAGCATCCTTGTCTCCGCGGGGCACGAGGAACCCGTTTACGCCATCCTGAATGATCTCGCGAGGACCGCCTTCATCGCTTGCGACAACGACTCTCCCCATGCCCATCGCCTCGGCCACTGCCATGCCGAAGGGCTCTTCCCCCGTAACCGGATGCACAATGATATCCGCGCTGGCCTGCCACAGCGGTACTTCCGCTGCAGGCCGCTGCCCGGCAAGAATGAAGTGTTCACCCAGACCCGAGTCTGCAGCCATCTGCCGAATCTGTTCTGCGTACGCGGGATCTCGAGGGTGTTCGCCCCCCACGATAAAGAAGTAGGTTCCAGGCAAAGACGCGCTGACAATCTGCGCCGCTTCAACGAAGATGTGGGCGCCTTTCCAGCGTTCAAGCCGCGCCACCATTCCGACGATCCGCGCGCCTGGGCTGAGATTCAACTGCGTGCGACTCTCCTTTGCGGGAAGAGGACGCTCAGACGGGAAACTTACGCCTGGGTAACAAATGGAAGTGGGACGTCCAGGAGGAAGCAAGTCCTGAGCTGCCTGCGATGCTGCCGAACAGCAAAGAATACGGTCAGCCGGAAGCCTTGTTCCTATGCGGTCAATCTTGCCTCCCCCGGAGATGCCGTGCTGAAACCAAAGCGTCCTGGTTCCGGACAGGATCGCAGCGACTCCTACATAGAGGTGAGCCTTCAACATCCAGCAGAAAACGGCATCGGGTTTCTCGCGACGGATCCAGCGCCGCAATGCTAAGACGGTGGAGAGGTAATTGAGCGGATCGGTCAGGCGAGTGGCTGGAATGACAAACGTCTCGTATCCCCAACCTCGAACCTGCTCGACGAGAGGACCCTCCTGCAGAAAGACACACTGCAGCGTGTAGCGCTTGCTGTACTGCCGAAGAAGGTGCAGGAAGAGTGCTTCTGCTCCGCCCTGCTGGTGGGCAAGTGGCATAACGATGCCAATACGGTTTGTCTTTTGTCGCATCTTGCCCGACCGTCCCTCCTATTTTTAAAATCGCATTTTTGAATCGTCCTACTCGCTATAGGATGCCTTCACTATAGCAATGAGCTAGATCAGTCACGATAGTTTCAGCGTTCATCGCTGTGGATTGGGTAGTGTTTGACTAATCGGCACATTCGTAGTTGCCGTTGTTTTTGGGAGTAGCAGCGGCCTCTAGGGTGCGGAAATGGGGCGAAATCTCTCTTCGGCTTTAACCCTGGACTTTTCGCTGGCATCAGCAAGAGGCCCAGGGCTAAAGCCCGTTCTCTTTGGATATTGTTTCCGCGGCCTAAAGGCCGCTGCTACTCCGAAGGGCAAAAACAACGGTAGAAATGATGACAAGAACACCTACTTTCAATTAGTCAGACACCGCCTACGAGCGTAGCTTGATGTCTTAGTGGAGTTCTTTCTCGCCCCGCTTCTGAGATATCATGGCAATAACTATTAGTTTGACTGACTTTTGTTGATATTGGCCCCGGATGTCTCCAACTCGGATGTGAAGGCAAGATATGCAGAGTGATTTTAGCCTGACCCTTTGCATCTGCACGCGCAATCGCGCGGATGATCTGAGCCGCTGCCTTGAATCTGTACAGAGCTCTACCCGAATGCCTGAACAGGTCATTGTGAGCGATGATGGGGACGACGGGAAGACGGTAGAAGCCTTAGCCGCATCCTTTACCTTCGTCCAATATCAGCGCGGCCCTCGCATCGGTCTAGGTGCGAATCGAAATGCCTGCATTGCGATTGCTACAGGCCGATATCTCGCTTTCATCGATGATGACGTAACCATTCCAGCCACCTACGTTCAGGCTGCTTTCGACTTGATTCAGCAACACGTCAATGCAAGCCCCATGCCGATCTTAGGTGGGATTGAGTACAAGCATACTTCCGCTGGAACGATCCTGATCGAGCCTGGAAATGCGGATTTCTGGGGCTTTCAACGACTTCCGCCGAATGGCGTCTATCGTTCCATGGTCATCAATGCCGCGATCTTCCCGGCGACTTTGTTTGAGGTCGCCCTCTTCGATTCGCAGCTCCGCTATGGGTCGGAAGAGATTGACATGGCTCGCCATGCGGTCGCGCTCGGATACACGATCCTCTTCGATCGTTCTTTGCACGTCGATCACTACCCCTCCGAGATCAATCGGGCAGAGTACGCGGCACTCGTCGATGCATCGCGCATGTATGCCACAGCGAAGGCCTACTGGTGCTATCAAAGACGGCCGATCAAGGCAATCGTGTTCAGCATCCTCGCGCCTATCAAGCTGTCTATTGCTCTTGGGCGGCGCAGAGGTCTCGCGGGTTTACGAAGTTCATTGACTTCTACAACTACAGCCTTCCAATACGCCCGCAGAGCCATGGGGCATTCCGCTTGAGGAATTCATTCCATCTCACCGCAGCCAGTAATACTGGACGAGCGATTCCATGCGAGTAGCCTTGATTTCACATCAGGTCGGCTTCGGCGACGGCCAGGGCCGGGTGAACTATGAGATCGCCCGAGCGACGCTTGACGCCGGACATGACGTAACACTCATAGCCGAACGCTGCGCCGAGGATCTGTCTTCACACGAGCGTGGAACCTTTATTTCTATCGCAACGAGCAAGCTTCCAACTCGTTTTCTGAAGAACTTATCTTTCGCAATTCGAAGTGCTCGATGGCTTAAGAAAAATCGCAGATCGATCGATGTGGTTCAAGCCAACGGATTCATTACGCTGGCGCGAGTTGACATTGTTGCGGCGCACTTTGTGCATGGGGCCTGGTTGCGTAGTCCCTATGCCTCGCCGAGTGAGACGCGCTGGACCACCTCAGGAATGTACCAGCGCATCTATTCGAGGCTGAATTCGATCCTCGAGCAGACGGCACTCCGCCGTGCGCGGAAGGTTGTCGCTGTCTCGAAGAACGTAGCCGACGAGTTGATCTCTGTCGGGGTTGCGGCCGACCGCATCGTTGTTATTTTTAACGGCGTAGATACGGATGAATTTTATCCTCGGCCAACAAATCGATCGGTAAACGGTGCACCGGCCGGCGCGCTCACCTTTCTTTTTGCCGGAGATCTGCGCACCAGCCGCAAAAACTTCGATGGAGTGCTGAAAGCCATTGGAGACGTTGAAGGCGTTCACCTTGCAGCGGCCGGGGGCATCACGAACAGTCCATTCCCTGCTCTTGCTAAAAGACTTGGCATCGCAGATCGTGTTCACTTCCTGGGCCAGGTAAAGAATATGAGCGATCTCATGGTGGCTACGGACGGTTTGATATTTCCTTCTCGCTATGACCCGTTTGGACTGGTCGTACTCGAAGCGATGGCCAGCGGACTGCCCGTAATTACATCCGCAGCTACAGGCGCATCCGCAGTTTTACAGGATCCGCAATGGTGTGTTGAAGATCCAGAAGATCATGAAGAACTAGTCAATAAGGTGCGACGCCTGGCGGAAAGTCCGAGCCTCAGAGCAGAGATCGGACTCGAAAATCGCCGAAAGTCTCTAGCCCATAGTTGGAACTCTATGGCTGGCGCCTATATTAGGCTCTATCGAGACCTGAACATGCAGGATTTAGCGAAGCAGGGTTCGGCCGAAGGTTCGTAGCAACAACACGGGTAGATGGATTGAGATTTAAATTTACGAGAGTTGCTATCGAAGTTTTATTTGCCGGAGTTATGGAAGGTCTCTTCAATGACGTCTACAACTCGGCTACAGGCCTTTGCACCCGGTTCTATCCTGGCTTGCGTTAAGCGGCATGTTTCTCGCACCTGTGGAGAAGATAGCAAATGCTGCAGCTTTTCCAGCAGTGCGGTTTCATCCAGCGAATCCTGCTGCACCAGCCCGCAACCGAGCCGTTCGGCGCGTAGACCATTGTCAAGCTGATCGGTCCAGCCGGGAAGAATGAGTTGGGGTATGCCCGCCCGCAGGGCAAGTGCAATCGTACCAATTCCACCGTGATGCACCAGAGCGCTTGCCCGAGGTAAGAGCAGATGGAATGGCGGATAGCTTTCATGCCAGACCGTGTCGGGCAACGCGGGAAGATGATCAACGAGGCGAGTCAGGAATATGCCGCGTGCCCCTAGTGTCTGAACGATCTTGAGTGCTATCTCAAAGAAGGCGCGGGGGTTCTGTGTTTCCGTCCCAGGATTGAATACGATGGGAGGCGGACCATCATCGAGAAACTGCAACAAGCCATCGGATAGCTGCCGTGCATTCTCATTCGGGATGGACAGAGGAAAGCCCGTCAACTTAAGCTGCTTCGGCCAATCCTCAGGTACTGGGCAGAACCATTCGCTGAATAAACCAGCTACTCTCTGTGGGGAGTACCACCATTTGCTGATGATCTGTCTTGGCCGAGGTAAATTCAGGCGACGGCATGGCCTCTTCAAAAGCAGGCGAAAGAACGGATCAATGATCAGCAGTTCTCCTCCACGAAAAACCAATTTGCGCATGGGGTACGGCAATCTTGAGTACCACTGCGTTGATTTGAAGATAGGAGGGCTCTTCAGCGAGTGGAGGTGTGCAGGAACCAGCACTGTCGACACGTACGGAGTTCCATATTTGGCATGCAGCAATCTAGCGATGACATAGAAAAATGGGGGAGCGATAAGAATGCTCTGCCCGTCGAGCCGGCCAGCTACCATCTCGCAGATCTCGGAAGCTTTATCGGTAAGAAACCCGTAATAGCTCTTTATCTTCGCTATTGCACCAAGCTTTTCTGTCTTGCGAAGAAGCTCCTGCTTCTCCTCTGGCTCGAGAAAGCTAAGAACCTCGAAACCACTTTCACGTGCAATCTCAACATAGTCGAATGTCGTAATGAAGGTCACATGGTGGCCTCGTGCCATTAATTCGCGGCCGATGCCCAAATGCGGATGGATTTCACCGTCGGAGCCAGCAGCGAAGATGATAGCGTTCATATTTGGCACCCGTGGTTACGTAATCGGCAGCATCCTATTGGCCACCTCAACTACTACCATCTCTCCATCTGTTATTAGAATGTTGAGCTTCATAGATAACAGTTACACCTGCAACGAATAACGCCGCGGGTGTAACTGCTGTCATAGATATTAAATTTCAATCTTAGAGAACGAATAAGCCCCTGCTATAAGGAAAACAGCGCCTACACAGCTTAACAAGGTCATATCAAGAAAATAATTGAAGTGCCAGTGTCCAATCAGTGTGCCTCTCAGGCCATCGACTCCATACGATAGAGGGTTGATCCGTGTCAGCACGCTCAAGATCAGTGGCAGGTTATCCAGGGGATAAAACGCTCCGGAGAGAAAGACCATGGGCATGACCATAAAGTTCGCAACAACATTGAAGCTTTGCATGTCCTTGAGCGTTGAGCCAATGATCATGCCAAGGGCCGCAAAGCAGATAGCGATCATGGCAACAAATCCGAATCCCGATACGACAGCAGAGAAGTGTTGCGGACGGAAGCCAGTGACCATGCATAACAGCAGAATCAAGACCCCTTGCAGCACCCCTACAGTTGCTCCGCCAAACGTGCGGCCGATCATGATGTAAAGACGCGGGACAGGAGCAACGAGCGTTTCTTTGAGAGACCCGAATTGACGGTCCCATAGAACGGCAACTCCTGAGAAGGCTGAGCTGATAAGTACAGTCATGCCAATCATGCCGGGAGCCATAAACTGCATGTAACTTCCCTGCCCTGCTTTCTCAAAGACTGGATTGAAGCCAAAGCCAAGGGCAAGCAGGAAGAATGCAGGCTGTGCGAGAGAACCTAAGACCTGTACCGGGGAGCGAAGAAAACGCTTGAGTTCCCGCAGCCATAAGATATAAATCACGTTCATTTGATGCTCCCTTGAATCTGGGCATAGTCCCGCAGCTGATCTGTTGAGCTTGCATCTTCATCGCGCAATGAAGATCCTGTAAGCGCTAAAAATGCGTCTTCCAGTGTGGAAGTATTCGTCTGCTCTTTTAATTCGGCCGACGTGCCTTGGGCGATCAGTAGTCCATGGTCCATAATGCCGATTCGATGGGCGACCCGATCCGCTTCGTCTAGATGGTGAGTGGTAAGAAAGATCGTCGTATTCTCTGTTTCGTTCAAATGCTTTACATGTGTCCAGAGCTGGTTTCGGCTCTGCGGGTCCAGGCCAAGGGTAGGCTCGTCGAGAAAAAGGATCTTTGGACTGTGCATCAACCCACGGGCAATCTCAAGACGCCGCTTCATGCCGCCTGAAAACTTCTTCACATAATCTTTGCGCCTGTCCCAGAGTTCAAAGGTAGTGAGCATCCGCTCAATTCGCTCGGCACGCACCTTTTTAGGCATGTGATAAAGGACACCATGCATCTCCATGTTTTCGTAGGCAGTCTGCTCACCGTCCAGGCTGCTGTCCTGAAAAACGATGCCGAACTTCTTTCGTGCAGCCATCTTGTGATGTTCGGGATCCAGGCCGTCCAGCATAACGGTTCCGCTGCTGGGACGAAGTATCGTCGTCAGCATCTTGATGGTGGTAGTTTTTCCTGCACCATTCGGTCCAAGGAACGCAAAGATCTCTCCTGGGGCCACATGGAACGAGATACCTTTCACCGCCTCAAAGGCTTTGAAGGTTTTCGTCAGATTATCTACACGAATCATCGCTCTCCATTTTTATTCTTACCTAGATTTTTATTAACGTTATTGAGCGACTGCAGCAGCCACAAGTGGAAAATCTTTCGCATCATCATGCAAGGGTTCGACCTGATGCTGTAATAAGGCCATGAACTCCTGCTTGAGCGCATTTGCCTGAGCACGGCTCAAACACTTCTCGTCACCCACATAATAGAAGCGCATCTCGCCGTTGAGCGCATAAGCCACCAGGCCGAGCAATCTGAAGTTGAAGGAATGAACATACAAGCGAAGATCCTTCAAACGAAATGGGGCATCGCTGTCGTTCACTACAACGTTACCAAGATTGGATAGCGCAAGGCGGTTCCAGCTGCCATTCACATGTAGTGCATCGCCCAGTCGAACCATCGTCTGGATTCGGCCGTTCGACACGGGCCGAAGCAGTTCATTGAAATAATAACGACCGGGAATATCGAGCATTTCCTGGTCAACCATTCGGCGAATAGCTTCGTTGACCGCACGTCCTCTTGCCCAGAACCCTTCCTCCAGAGCCTGTCCGGTGCGCATCTTCAGGCTTCCGCCGCCGAAGAACAACATATCGCTCTTTAGAGCAGCCAGGCGCCCCCGCCGAGCGTCCATAGGGCTTTCGATCCACCCTGGTAATTTTTTCTTTCCTAATATCTTGAATAAGGATCGGTCTAATGCAACAACCAACGCGGCATGGACAGACACACCTTCCGCCTTACACCTAAGCTTCAATGCCTCCGTCAGAGACGAGCCGACACTCCACTCTAAAGTGTATTCGTTGTTTTCCGATGTGCTGCTCGATCCAGGAATCAGTCGCAGTGCTCCATTCAGCAGGGATGCCGCCAACTTGCGCTTCCATGGATGCTGAGGCTGATAATCGCCGATCATGACCTTGGCAGAGATTGGCTCGTAGGGAACCAATTCCTCGTCACTGTGGAGCGCCCGCAAAACCTCTCTCACGATCGTGAGCATACTCATGCCATCGCAGATGCGGTGCGAGGTCACGAGCAACAGATCGCTCTCGAACTCAGACTGCAGCCAAACCGCACGCAACAGGGGTTGATCTTCAACAAAAACCTTCCTCAACTCCGCGTAGCTCTCGCGTTGGTAATCGTCCTCAGCCATGCGTGGAACAATGCGAAGCGGAACATCGGGCGCGCAACCTTCTTCGTAGTACAGGCCATCCCGCTCTTTGCGAATCAGCATGCGTAGCGCGGGATGTTTGCGCTGCACGCGCGAGAGTGCGGAGCGAAGCCGATCCTCCTGAAAGCTGCCCTCCAGGCGGACCATGTAGACGATATTGCCATCGATCATGCACTCGATAGCAGAGAGTTTTCGCTTCATGCGTCTTCTCTCCTTACTGCCACGGACGAACCGCCGCTGGAAGGAAGATCTTTGCGACTTGAGCTGGTACAGAAGGCCGCTATACGCGGATGCCGCTGATCGAACGGACCGAGCCGCCCGAAGACCCCATCCAGATAGCCGCAAAGAATCGCTGTGACTTTTTTGAACTTCTGTGGCTCGTATTGCAGCACGCGCAGCACTTGAAGAAAGGCCAACAGTGTACTCACCCACTGCGGACCCCATTGTTTCCGATGGATATACAGGCAATGTACGGCGTTGCGCGCGCCATAGTAGCGCCGTACTGCCGCATGGTTGGTCGTATACGTCTTGCCATGCCGCTCGATCTTCCCGGTCGTCTGCCGCATCGTCACTGCGGCATTCATATATACCGGTATGTTCTGGCCCACTGCACGCAGGCTGTATTCAATATCGATGTACTCAATAAAATAGTCTTCCCGGAAAGGGCCGAGCTTGCGGTAAGCAGCAGCGGAGATAGCTGAACCGGAAGAGATGATGCATAGCGAGGGAAACATCCCCTCGACCTGATCATCGATGCGGACTCGTTTGGGAAGGTGCTTATCTCGCTGGAAGACCGGCATGCATCGCTGCAGATTGACCTCATAGATCTTCGGACCGACCAGAAATTCTTCTGTACCCAGGTCATTGCAGGCCCGCATCATCTCTTCAAAGAACGAAGCGTCGATATCTGAATCCTGATCCAGAAGAAAGATCACCTCGACATGTTTGGCGAGTAAAGCCTCAGCTCCCTTGTTGTAGGCCCCGGCAAGTCCACCTTCATTGCGATTGAAGATAACCTGCATGCCCTGCTCTCGCAGCGCTTCATGCAACTGCACATCTGCCTCGGGGGAGTTATCGACCGCGACCAGGTTTGGACAGGCGGCACGTGCCTTGGAAAGGTTGGCCAGGAACTCCTCGGTAGGGTGATAAAGCACAAAGATCAGGCCGAAGTTTTTCATGCCGCTTCCACCTGTATTGCTGACACCTCGCTGGAGGGCTTTGATCCGTTTCGTGCGGGGACTGTCATAGCGGCGTGCAGTATCTGCATTGCCCGTTGCTCAATACGCCGTGCCTTTTCATAAGGCAGTGAACCTTCATCGGAGATGATGGCCAACTCCATCTGGCCGGCAAAACTCGAGAGGACCACAGTGTTAGCCGGGGTGGGCGAAACCATGACCAGAGGGCTATAGACCGACTCCAGGCGAAAATTCCGATATTGTTGCGGTAGATCTATGCGCCCCATATTCGACAGCGTGACGTGACGAACCGCAGGGGCACTCTCGGTGTCGGCCACCATGCTGGGGTACTTATCATGCATGCGCTCCAGAGTGAGCAAAGTACTATACAGGCCGCTCCCCAGACGATCTATCCGTACCGTCATGTCAGCCTTGATCGCCCGTGCGCGTGCCCAAAAGGTGTCGACCGCCATGTCCAGAGGGGGAGGAACATCTTTCATGAGTAGAGGGATACCGGGCACAAGCCCAAACATCGCATCCGTGCGTAGCTGTGGCAAGAACCGGCGCGCGTTCACCATCGTATAGGTCTTGTTCAAAGCCAGAACCCCGCACACATCTCGGAAAGCCTGCATGAAGGCCATGCTCACTGCAGCGAGGACGGTAACGCCCTCTGCGCTGCAACGCGAGGTGAGGCCCTGTGTCTCCGAATGGTCGAGATGCCAACGATGAAAGTACATCTGCTCGGGAGTGATATGCGGGCCGGCCGGCTTACTGCGGCCAAACTTTTTAAGGAAAGAGAGCATCCTGAATAAAACGACCTTCCGGCGCACCTGACGTTCAAAATGCCGATCCTGCAACAGGGCTGCTGGAACAATATCTTCAACCGAGCCAAGCTCATCGTACGTGCCTAGATCCTGCTCCGGCTGGTCGTAAACGCTCAATAATTCCCGCAAAAGATTGATGCCCGTATGGCCATCGCAAATGCAGTGATGAGCAAACATAATGAGATCGCTGACCTCACTGGAGCGCAACCATACGAACCGCACCAATGGTCCGCGTTGTGTGCTGAATGGAGTCACCCATTCACGCCGCACCTCGGTTTGCCAATCGTCGTCACCATGGCGTTCTATCGTGCGCAAGGAGATCGGAGAAGGTTGCTCCTGCAGCACAAAACGTGGGCCGCCGGCCATTTCTTCGACGGTACAACGCAGCAGTGGATGCTTGCTTTGTACACGAGCCAGCGCCTGATGCAGCCGAGCCTCTTCCAATCTGCCAACTAATTTGAGGATGAAAACGCTGGTAAACGGTGTATCTCCCTCTCGATACATCGTTCGTTCCAGTAGCAACATCGGCCGCGACCGTTGACTCACTTGCCTCGGAGGCACTTCCGCAGTCTCAGCCGGAAGGGTTTCATGGACATCGAGCGTCACGAGACCTCCCCATGCACCATGGATGGAACATCGGCCGATACTACTGCCGGAGTCTCCTGCTTGCCCGCGTTGAGCGCCAGAGTTTCCAGGACTTGTTGTTGGATCTGCAAAGCCTGAGAATACGGCAACGAAGACTCATCCGATGAAAGGGAAAAGCGGAATTGCCCAGCAAAGCTGTAAATCGCAACCAGGTTGGCAGGAGTTGGCGACATCATTCCTGAGATGTCACAGATATCCTGCAGACGAAAATTGCTATAGCTTTGGTCCAACCCCAGTTTTCCTACATAACTCAACGAAACCTGGAATCCCGCGCGTTTGGCTTGTGCCCGAGCGAACATTTGATCGTACACACCATGCAAATGTTCCATCCCTAAGAACAAGGTGTAGACACTGGACTCCAACCGATCGATCTTGTTGGTCATATCTGCCTTGAGAGCGCGCGCAAGCGTCCAGAAATCAGAGGTGATCGGATCCACATCTCGTAGGTCCTGCAACGACAACCGAATAGTCGGCGCAACTGCAAACAGGCTGTCGGGTCGCATATTCAACAAATAACGCCGGAAGTCTACAGGTGCTTCGAACTTTTCAATCCTCTTCGGCCCACAGACTTTCTGGAACGCCTGGATAAACGCCAGGCTGAGTGCGGCGAAAACATTGACGCCTTCCTTCTTGCAGCGCGCGATAAACAACTGCGAGGTCGGCTCATCGAGTCTCCAGATATTTCGGTAAACCTCGCCGTACGTCCATCTCCGTCCACTGCGCACAAACCGCAGCGAAAGCTTGAATAGCGCAACTTTCCAGCGAATTTGGCGCTGAATACGTTTGTCCGACAGCACTTTGGCGGGGAAAACCTCTTCGATGGCATTGAGGCTAGTAGGAACGCCAATGTCGGCATCGGGTTGGTCACACAACAGAAGAAGTTCTTTCAGCAGCAGAAGAAGAGAGAGACCATCGCAGATAGCGTGGCTGCAAACGAGCAGCAACTCATTTTCCAAATCACTGCGCAGCCAGATCAACTTGGCCAACGGTTGCTTGGTGCCGTCAAACCGCTGCAAAGACTCCTGCGTGGAGACATCGAACCAATCCTCATCACTCTGCCGCTCGACGATCCGCAACGGAATCGGAGGCGGCTGCTCCTGCACGATGAAGTAAGGACGGCCTTTTTCTTGCACGATCAGACAACGCAGTATTCCATGCTTGGCCTGCACTTGTGCCAATGCATGTTTCAAGTTCTCTTCTGTGAGGCGGCCCCAGATACGAGCCGTCACCATCACACTGACGTGGAGGTCCCCCTCCAGATACATCGCGCGTTCGAACAACGCCATGGGTCGTTTCATCACGGCCTTCCCATCGAGCTCGTTACGAACTCTTTGGCCAAAGGATCAGGAGTAATGACTGGGAGCAGATTCCATTCGCGGAGGTAACGCAAAGCTTCTCCAATTCCATCCTCTGCGCGCACTGCACGTCCTAACTCTGCCGCCTTTTGCACCATCGACGGCTGCTGAGTAGCCACCAACGCCGACGCCAATTCCTGGGCCGTCATGAGCTTACGATTCAAGGCGGGCGGCGCAACTCCCAGGCTGTTGAGACGACCTGCCCAGAATGGTTGATCGCCAAAGAACGGCACGATGACCGAGGGAATTCCCGCACGCGCAGCGGCGGCGGTGGTGCCAGCTCCTCCATGATGAACCGCGGCGGACATGAGCGGAAAGAGCCGGTCGTGGGGCGCATGACGCAGAAAGAATATCTGATCGTCCTGTGGTCCTTCTTCGCCATCCAGTCCACCCCAGCCAGTAGCAAGAACCGCGCGCAGACCGCTTATCTTCACCGCGTCCAGCACCGTCCGCGTAAACGCCTCTGCATTGCTGCTTACCATGCTCCCAAAACCGATATAGACCGGCTTTGGCCCTGCCTCAAGAAATTGACTCAAGGCCTCCGAGGGTTCCCATTCACTCTGGTCCAAAAACCAGTACCCGCTGACCTGTGAGTTTTCCGTCCAGTCTACTGGTCGCGGCAGAACATGCTGGCTGTATCCATTGACGATCTTCGCCCTATGTAGATCGCGGAAATAAGGGCCGTACCACGGATACAAGGGCAATCCGAGTTGTGGCCGAACAATCTCATTGATCGCAGGCCCCATCACCTTCCACAACAGAATGAAGAGCAGGTAATGAGCTCCAAGGCTGGCTACGCCCGGGATCTTCTTCTGCGAACTGATCAACATAATCGGCGGCAATATCTTCGATAATGTGCAGGGTTGCAGTCGAGCGATGGCGAACGGAATCCCCTGGGATTCGGATAATGCCTTGGCCAGCAAAATGCTATTGCTGACGCCAATCAACAGCCCTGCCCCTTCACTTGCAGCCAATCCCTCACGCACCCAGTTAACGGCCCAGCTTGCATAGCGCTCGCGAAAGATGCGAACCATGGCACGAACGTTCATGCCTTTGTCACCGATCGAGCGATCAGAATCCAGCATGGCCTGGAAGTCCGCAGTGAGCGGGAAAAATTCCAACCCAGCCTCGCGTACCAGTTCCGCGAAATTTTCACTGGTAGCCATGCGCACCGGATAGCCCGCACGCTGAAGTCCTTGACCCAGGGCCACACAAGGACGAATATCTCCTTGCGTTCCGATAGCAAAGATCACGATAGGTTTGGGCGTGTTTGTCGAGATCTCAGACATAAGATGGAGTCGTTTCTTCCATTCCTTTGTGGGCTATTGATGAATTTCTTGTCAGCGGCCGATCGTTCGAGAACGCGAGATGGCGCTGCAGAACCCTTCCGATCTGAGCGGCTGGCCCTGGCTCTAATACCAGTTCGTGATGGCAGGCAAGTTCGTGGACTTCAATCCTGCCTTCAAAGAACGGACGCCACGCCAACGGGTTGCGATTGATGATGTTATCCAGGTCACCTGTAATCTCTGTGGCGTGGAAATAGACCAGGCTAAGATCAACGGTCCGCGGCACATATTGGCGTGCCAATTTCAAATTATTGAATACGACTTCGGATAGATGCCGGATGAACTCCGGATTGTTCTTCATGACTCCCTTTGCCACTTTCATGATCCCCTGCGTTAGAGGAATCGAATTGGCGTTATCGGGATGCAGTAAAAACTCACCCAGCTCCTTCAATGTTTGCGGAACCACCTTGTCACCGAGATCAATATCGAGAAAACTCAGCGCTGCCTGAACTTCCTCACCTCCCGTCAGCGGACGAGAGGGACCTCCTACTGTGAACAGGTGACTGTCAATCATCACCAGCAACTCCACCTGCAGCCCCTGCTTCTGCATCTGCGCTGCGATCGCATGGCAGATCAACCCACCCAGCGAACGGCCAACCAACCGATAGGGCCCCTCCGGCTGGATGCGTCGGATCTGAGCCAGATAATCGGACGCCATCTCTTCAATACTTGACGGCAGACTCGTCTCACCGAGCAGACCGCGCGACTGCAGCCCATAGACAGGGATTGTCGGATCCAGGTGCCGCAACAAACCGGAGAAGCCGAGGCTGATGCCTGATATGGGGTGAACGCAAAATAGTGGTAGCTGGGCGTGTTTGGCTTCCTTACGCAACGGCAACACGATACCCAGAGTTTCAGAGCTCTCACTGCTGAGACGATCGACCAGTGTCGCCAGGTGCGCGACAGTAGGAGCTTCGAACAAACTGCCCAATGGCAGCTCCATATCGAAGTACGTGGGGAAATGGGCAATCATTTCGGCCGCGTTCAGTGAATCGCCACCAAGGTTGAAGAAATTATCGTGCAACCCCACACGATCGACCTTCAAAATGTGTTGCCATAATACGGCTAGCTTCTTTTCCGTTGGAGAGACCGGCTCGACATAAATATCCCGCCGTGTTTCTTCGATGGCCGGCAATGCCTTGCGATCGAGCTTGCCGTTCGGCGTCAGAGGCATGGCATCGAGCAGCATAAAGTTAGTGGGGATCATATAGCTGGGCAAGCGGCCGGTCAGAAACATACCCAATGTTTCGATATCGATGAAGCTTTGATCCGTCGCCACTACGTATCCAGCCAGCGATGTCGCGCCCTTCCCATTATGTTGCGCGACAACAGCAGCTTCTGCGACCGATTCGTGCTGTAGAAGAAGACTCTCGACCTCTCCTAACTCGACACGATGACCGTTTATCTTTACCTGATCGTCCGCGCGCCCGATAAATTCCAGCAACCCATTGTTTACCCAGCGCACAAGATCGCCCGTGCGATACATGCGGCTACCGTCATGGACGAAAGGATTCGGGAGGAAGCGCTCCTCTGTCAGAGTTGGCCGGCGCAAATATCCTTTAGCCACACCTGCGCCACCGATATACAGCTCGCCGATCGCACCCGTAAAGACCGGCTGGCGCTCTTCGTCCAAAACGTAAAGCTGAGTATTCAGGATAGGACGGCCAATCGGTGGTATGGCCGCCTCGCTCTTGCTTAATTCGAACGCTGTCGACCAGATCGTCGTCTCAGTTGGACCATAGAACTGGGTAACCCGCGCCGCCATGTTCTTAAGTTGTTCAGCTAACTCGGCGTTCAGAGCCTCGCCGCCAACCATTACATGCACTTTGTCGAGCCTTACCTCAGGAGAACTCAGAAGGATACGCCACAACGAAGGTGTGGCCTGCATATGCGTCGCACCGCTATACCGGATCAACTTCGCTAACGACGGTGGGTTGTGAGCGGCTTCGCCACTGGCCATTACAACGCGCGCTCCAACCATCAAGGGGAGATACAACTCCAGGCCAGCGATATCGAAGATAACAGTGGTTATCGCGAGAAAACGGTCCCCTGCTGTCAACTTCAACTGACGCTGCATCCCCTCTAAAAAGTTGCCAAGGTTGTAGTGGGTAATCTCTACGCCCTTGGGACGTCCCGTCGATCCAGAGGTATAGAGCACATAGACAGCGCCTTCCGGCGTACTAAGATCCAACTCCTGGTCGATACCGCTCAGAGACGCATCGATATGCTCGGGTTGCAACAGCCTCAGACCAAAGCGAGAGAAACTTACGCTCATCTGCCGCTCTACGATCAGTGCGATCGGTGCAGCATCTTCCAGAACCAATGCTGTCCGTTCTATGGGACTATCCAGGTCGATTGGAAGATAGGCGGCGCCGGTCCGCATGATGGCTAATAACGTTACGAGCAATTGCTCGCTGCGCGGCAAGGCCACGGCAACGATATCGCCTGGCTTCACCCCATTGGCACGCAGTTGATGGGCCTGCCGCAGGCTGCGATCATGCAGCTGCCGATAGCTGACGGTAGTGTTCTCAAACACCACAGCCGGAGCATCCGGGGTCATCTTCGCCCGTTGAGCGACGAGCGTCGGCAGACTGATGTGCGTTAGCGTTTCAGCAGTGTCATTCCAGCCAAGCAATAAGCGTTGCCGCTCCTCAGGGCCCATGATGTCCAACCGCTGCAGGGGGGTAGTGGGGTTGGCCAGCACTTGCTCAATCAGGCATGTCAACCTGCGTCGGTGTTCGTCCAGCTCTGTCGCACTGTACAAAGTTGGGTTGGCATCAAGATCAAATCGCAAACCGCTGTCGGTGCCGCGGTCATAGACGAACACCATTAAATCTTCCGCGGAACTATTCGAAAGATTCTGTAACTCGGTCTCCGCTCCATCAAAATCAAAGCGATAGTCAAACGGTTCGATGTTTACGTTGAGCCATGCAATGTTCTGATCCCGGCCCACCAGTCCGAGGTCCCGGCGTAAGTTTTCGTAGCGATATTGTTGATGGCGCAGGGCTTGTCGCACCGTTCGAGATATCTGTGCGACCAGGTCTAAAGCCGTCATCTCCGGGGCGAACGATGCGCGGATCGGTATGATGTTCGCGGATACGGAAACAGAGTTGCGCAGTGCAGAATTGAGCCGTCCGGACACCGGCATGCCGAAGACCAGGTCGCTGACGCCACTGGCACGCTGATAGTACGCGGCAACCAGGCTGATCAGCACCTGAGGCAAACTAGCGCCAATACTCTTGCCGAGATCAGTAAGCTGCCTGGCGATCTCAGCGGAAAGATGGCCGGAACTCCGCAGCAGCTTGCTAGTCAGACCATGCCGCTGGCGACTGCTCGAGAGCGTGATCGCCTCGGGCATGTTGGCCAGTTGTTGATGCCAGTACTCGCGATCGCGCTGAAAACGGTTCGAGCTTTGGAAATCGCTTTCAGCCTTAACCAACATCTCAACGGAACAAAAGTTATTCGGCGTTGGCTCGTCGCCTTGTACATAGGCCGTATATACCTCTGCGAGACGCTTGGCGATCAACCCGCCCCCATAACCGTCTTCAACGATATGGTGGGCACGGTGATACCAGAAATAGCGGTCGTCTGCAGCCTTTAGCAGTGCACACGTCCACAGACGGTCATTGATCAGATCGACCGGCTGAGCCAGTTCGTCCATCATCCACGCCTGAATCGCGGACTGCGGGTCTGCTTCGGAACTCATATCGATATAGGGGAAATCGCAATCGAAGCCCGACTGGACGACTTGCTGAGGTTTTCCGTCCTCTTCCACGATACGAATACGGAGTTCCTCGGCCTCGGCTACCACCTGACGCAGCGCCCGCTGAAAGATCTCCGGGTTGATCGGACCGCGAATCTCGACCGCCTCAGCAAGATTCATGTTGGCAGTCGGTGCAATCTTCTGGCCGAAATAGAAACCACGCTGGGCAGCGGTCAACGGATATACAGTACGTTCAATCATCGACCTACACCCATACCCGTCAGCCGATTTAAGACTACTAAACTAAGCAACTCACTCCCTTTCGAGCCGCCAATTGCCATGGGCTCCGGGGCGAGGTCGCCGCCAAATAGAGAGTATGTATCCAGCGCTTCCATTGCCGCAAAATATCGACTTGATGTCGAGATAGCCCCTTCGATCCCTGCCGCACCACAGGGAATTGACTTGCCTGAAGAACTGCCCTCGTTAAGCGTGGCAGACGCATTTGGTACGTGACCCAAGACAATGTCCCGTTGCAGCTGGAAAGCGGTATTCATTTGCTGCCCCCTGAAGCCAACAACTTTGAGCTGGCACGAAGATCGACCGACCTGGATCATCTCGTGTGGATAAGGTAATCGAACCGGCACAAAGTCCAGATCGATACAAAACCAGCAAGTTTTGTTACCGTTACCAAAAACGTAACCAATGGTTATATCAGCTATACTCAAGATATTGGCACGAATCCACTAAACTCGCAAATGGTTGTACGTTCTATTAGCAAATTTACTGATTGCAAACTAGGAACCTCAGAGCTTGCTGGCGTACGGCGGTGCGACTGAAAAGGCAACTGCCACAGTTGCACTCGTAGGTGCAGGTTTACACACTCACGTTCAACCCTTTTTCTAGATGACCTGAGACTGGCTTTCAACAAACCAAAAACGGCCATTATTTATCCAGCTAGCCAATAGAATGCCTATGCATGAGGCACGCCCGCGACTGCTATACGCTTGTGAGCAGATATCTCTTTGCAATGCATTACAGAGCGTGTTAAACGCTAAGATTGCAATAAGTACTATTACCCGGTTGGTTCGTCCTGGTATTGAATTATGTAAACTTAACGCAACCGGCAACCTGGAAAATATGAGCAGGAAAACATATCGTGGCATCATCAAAACAAGAGACGACCAACTCCGATATCTTCAAATTATTGATACCTGCAGACAATAACTATTTACAGAATGTGACATTATCGTTTTCCCGTTGAAAACGATGGATCAAAAGATTCCTTCTCGCAACCGTGGTGTTACTCGAGCAGTAGAAGCTCTCCGAGTTTGAGATAAATTTTCCGTATATTTTTGTAATAATCGGTTTGTGTTTTTGTGCAAAGAAATGGGTTTAGTTGAATATATTTCTGCTCTCTTCCAATAGAGCGAAATATGGCGTACATCCAACTCGACGATATCGATGCGTGGCTTCATGGCAGACGAGGTCCTTGACCCTGCTTGCGAATGAATCTCGATATACAGCGCCACCCCCTCAGCAGCCTCATTTAGGATACGCCAACAATTCCGGCATTTCTCATGGGCAGGTACCGAGGTAGATTCTCGCCTAGCGGGAAGTTTATAAGCACGCTTCCCTGACGAAAGCTTCAAAGTCTGAGGGGGGCAAGCGATCAAGGCTAGATATCGCCGCCATATGTGAGAGCATGACCGGAAAAATGAGCGCCCCTGGGTCCGGTGTGGCGCTGAGGACTCATTTCTATGACCCATCTGGAGCCACTATTTGATATACCGTGGCTGACGGTACGGCAATGAACAACCATCCCCCTGGGCGGTCGTCCGCTGGATATCCCAAACCGAACTTCGAACTCGATTTAGAAGCGTCGACACACCTTATGCGGATATCTGTGCTGAATTGGGCGGCATCGCTGAGAGAGCTGTCTCCAGGTTCACCAACGCGCTATCAGGCACCTCTGGAATTCCACCCCATCGCAAGATTGTTGACGCTGAGCATGATGTTGCCAGGACCGCTTCCCTTCCGTCGCCTCTCTTGCGACTTATCGATGTCAGTTGTACCTCATATGGTTAGCTTTGCTGCTCGGGGAGATTAGGCCTGCGCCCTGGCTCCCGATTGCCCTCCGTGGAACGGCACATAACAAACGTTCACCGACGCAATTACCTAAGCACTTGAATTGCAGCAGCGGCCACTCCAAACGATGAGAATACCTGTGACCAGTCAATAAGATCACGCATACCAGAGGGTTTTATAGGTTTCTCGGGCATAACCACCGTATCTCCGGGGTAGATGGCTGCCGATTCCAGGTGCTCACTCCAAAGCCCCCCACTTTGATAGTTGCTATATACCGAACCATCTGCGCGGATAATGAATGCATTTTTCTTGTCTGCAATTCGGTTAGGTTTACCAGCCAGCTGGAGGTAATCACGAACATGATACTTGCTGTCGTAAAGGAATACATTCTGCCCGTACACCGCGCCTACTACGCTAACGATAATTGGCTTAGACGGCACGCGAAACGTATCTCCATCCTCAAGCGGGATCGCAGGAATCGACGCTTCGCCAAAACTGTCGGGCTTGAACTGCAGAACTACACGACCTGTTGCGCGGAGACTCCGCATTTGATTCAATATCCCACGTTGCTGTGCAAACGGATCGACATTGGCTACAGTTGGGGTTGTAGTGGACATGGAGTAGGTAATAGAAGAGCGCTCCAAACTTGCCGAAAGCGAAGAAATATATTCATTTAATCTTTGCTGCTGAAGCACGCGCGCTGTTTCACGTGTAAATGAAGCACCGTAAAGGTAGGCTTTATCCGTCAGCCCTCCTGCCCGCCTGACGACATCCGCTAGAGTTTGGCCGGGCTCCACGCTGTACACGCCGGAGTTTGCAAACTCCCCTTCAAGCCGGACATACTTCGTCTTCTCGTCCTGCCGAACAAGAATATCGTTTTGCGACAGGATCGTTACGATATCTCCAGCCTGAAGCGCGATATCTTGGCTTGGATCGTGGCCATCCACTAGCTTAGCCAGGTCAAAAGGAACAAGAGAGTTGCGTAAAGTCTTCGCGTCCATCCGTTGAATGACCGCATAGGACCAGTCAATCTCAGGAACCTCTACTTTGATCTCGGTCTTGCGTCGTCCATTAGGTTCGAGGTTTTGCGTGGACGTCGCCTGTTGATCAGCCAGAGAGCTTTGCTCCAATCCCGGTCTTCTATTCTGCGCTGAATAATTTTGCTGGCTTGAATAGTTTTGCGGAGCTGAATCTTGCTGAGCTGAATTTTGATATTGATCTTGATACTGTGAGTCCTCTGCATCGAGAGACCCATCGTTCAACTGTCCTGCGTAGTCGCGTGTGGCCCCTTGAAGAGAAGGTGACAAGGCACTGTCAGTATTGTCTGTTTCTCCGTCGATGCTGTTCAAATTGGACTGTTCGCGTGTCCCCGGACGGCTACGATCAAGCCCCTGGTTCAGTGTTCGTCTATTTAAGAAGATCTGCTGGTTAAAGCTTGGCTCGAAAAGCGGAGTAGGAAGACCCAGACGGTTTCTTTGTCTCCAGTAGTCCTTAGTCAACAGCGATTCGCGGTCTGGAAGGATATCGCTGAGCTTCATTCCTGGGTGCCATGGGAATCGGCCCGGGTTTGCAAGGTTGCCACGGATCGTGACGGTGTTCTTGTAGCCATCGAGGATAGGATTGACGTGCACTACGTCACCATCGATGAGGTTTGTGGCGAATCCTGCGGCATCGAGTTCGATGTTCATTGCGAGCCGCTCGTGGTGCTCTTCGACGCGTTCGATCGAAATCCGAGTGTTGCCCGCAGTAGAACTCAGGCCTCCGGCCTCTTTCAGCACTTCATCAACGTTCGAACTCGGCAGAATCTCATAGATCGCAGGATGCCTGACGCTGCCGCTCACTGCCACCTGCCCGCCGACAAACGGTATGTAGATAACGTCGCCCGCCTGCAGGACGAGGTCCTTGGATCGATCGCCTTTGAGAATAAAGTCGTACAGATCGAGAGTCGCGACGGTCTGTGTGCCACGACGAAGCTGCACATTCCGCATGGAACCCTGCTGCGTCGGCCCTCCTGCAGCCAGAAGCGCGTTGAAGATGGTGGAGAGCGAGCTAACCGTGTAGCTACCTGGCGAGTACGCTTCGCCCAAAACAAAGATTTGAATAGAACGCAGCTTGCCCAAATTGACTGACAGGTCAAAGTTGCGGTAAGCGCGGCTTAATTCCTGGCGAAGATGATCCTGCAAGTCACCAAAGCGAAGCCCCGCAACGTCCACACCTCCGATATGAGGGATGTAGATGGAGCCCGAACGGTCTACTGTCAACCTTGCATTTAGAGTGTCGTGGCCCCACATCCTGACGATCACTTCATCGCCCGGCCCCAACACGTAGTCTGCCGATGCGGGAACTTGATCCACGGGTGCGAAGGTCGAAGGCGCCCTTCTGAAGAGGTCCCGCCCAAAGATCGGGAGCATTTCCCCCGTCGACTGCTGAGCCAGCTTCTGAAAGTCCGTAGGCGGCTCCGGACGCTGCAGTCTCCGTTGCTGCTGATCTGGGTTATTCGTATCAGGGAATCCGGCGCGATCTACATATACATCACGACTTGTACTGTCAGGCGTCTGCGTGCTGCGCAGTTGCTGGAGATCCGTTGACGGTATTCTCTGATTCTGACCTTGAGTCTGGGACTGACTCTGGCTCTGACTCTGGCAATTCGCACTGGGATCAGAACAATCGCTGCTCTGCTGCGAAGGCGAATAAGACTGTCCAGCGGCAGAACTCACACACAATGCGATTACTGTAACGGCAACCATCCAAACGCGGAGTTCAGATTGGTATGCAAAAATCTGCTTTTGAAGCCCATATGGGGCACAGCCAGTAACTCTTGTCTCGTTTAGATTGCCCATGATTCTCGTTGTCTTATTCTACGGCATCTTCGACGCTCATGGCGGCCGCCTCCAATAGCTCAAATACGGATGTATGATGGTCCTGTAGCGAATCAGATAGCCGAGTTTCCCAAATCAAATGGTGCGACAGGCCTAAAGCCTATGAATGAAGTTGTAGAACAAACAGGCTCCGTCAACCAGGCGGATGCCAATCGATCACCACTCCAGCCGCCTGACACTGAAATCTCCATACTGGATATTCTTGTTCTTTTGGCCAAGAACCGCTCTTTCTTATTGCGTGTTACCTGTATCTGCACTGCAGTTGCTGCCATGGTGGCTCTGTTATTGCCAGTCAACTACACAGCGATAACCAGCTTATTGCCCCCACAACAGAGCAGTTCGTTTTCCTCTACACTTCTATCTCAGCTAGGAGGCCTGGGTTCGCTCGCCGGTGCTGCCGGACTCCCAGGTCTGAAGAATCCAGCCGATCTGTATGTCGGTTTGCTGAAGAGCGAAACAGTCGAAAATGGGATGGTACAGCACTACGATTTGCAACGGGAGTACAAGGAAAAGCACCTTTCCGATGCGCGCAAAGCGCTTGAAAGCCATGTCACAATAGACAGCAGTGGAAAAGATGGATTGATCCGCATCTCGGTTAAGGATCGTTCTCCGGATCGCGCAGCAGAGCTGGCAAACGGCTATGTCGATCAATATCGAAAGCTGTCAAAATCGTTGGCCATCGGCGAAGCCTCCCAGCGAAGGCTCTTTCTGGAACACCAGCTTCAAGAGACAAAAGATAATCTCGCGAAAGCTGAGGAAGATCTAAAGCGGACCGAGCAGACGACTGGAGTGCTGCAATTGGATGCACAATCTCGCGCACTAATCGAGTCGGCCGGCTCGCTGCGCGCCCAGGTTGCGGAGAAAGAAGTTGAGGTGCAATCTATGCGCACCTACGCGGGTGAAGGAAACGTCGACCTGCAGGAAGCTGAACGGGAGCTTGCGGGCTTGCGGGAACAGCTTGCGAAGCTGGGGGGGGCCGGCGACGCCAGTGGCAACGAACTGATGCTGCCCAAAGGCAAAATCCCCGAGGCGGGGCTCGAATATGTCCGCAAGCTCAGGGATGTAAAGTACAACGAAACGATTTTTGAGATCCTGGCCCGTCAGTATGAAGCCGCCAAGCTCGATGAAGCGAAGGAAGGCGCCGTCGTACAGGTGGTCGATGTGGCCTACCCGCCAGATCGCAAATCCGATCCGTCAAAAGCATTGATCACCCTCGGAGGACTAGTGCTCGGCTTCCTTGGGGCGTTTGGGTGGATACTGATTGGGGAGACTCGAAAGTATCTACATACCGTACCTGGGTATGCCGCGAAATTGAACGCCATCACAACTCATCCAAGCCGGTCTGAGGGCAATGACTGATATTTTCGGCCTCTGCATTCGAATTTAGCGGTTCTAAAGGAGTAGGTCTTCTCCCGATCGCTTACAAAGGGAGCGTTAGGCGCAGCCTTAGGCTATAGGACCAATCTTGGCATCATGTTGTTGGCATGCCAGCAGCTCAATTCGTGGTCATTTCGAGCAAGTGCCACCTCCTTTATAGGTGCATTCACCCAGTATCTGAGGAAAAGAAAGAGATGTACGATCTGGCAGTCGCGTACCGTATTTACCCGGGAGTATCGAAGTCCCCTGCCTTCTTCTCCAATGACAAATTCCAACTTTCCAATATGTGCCTTCAGTCATTTAAAGGAGCATTGGGTTGCCTTCGTGTGAAGATCTGGGTTCTTCTGGACGGCTGCCCGCCGGCCTACGAAGACCTCTTCCGCAAGGTGTTGGAGGGCTATGATCTGGAAGTGCTGTCGCTAAACAAAGAGGGCAACCTCGCCACATTTTCACGACAGATCGACATTCTCGCGAAGCAAACAGACGCTCCGTTCGTCTATTTTTCCGAAGACGATTATTTCTACCTTCCGAATGCCTTGGAAACCATGGTCAAGTTTATGCAGGAGAACCGGGATGTTGATTTCGTCACGCCCTACGACCACCCGGACAGCTACGATACCTCCTCACGCTTTGAACGTCATCTTGTCCGGCCATTTGGTAGCCGGTACTGGCGAACCGCAAGCTCCACCTGTCTTACTTTCCTTACATCCAGAGATAACCTCATCCGCACCCAGTCGATGTTCAGAACTTACAGCCGTGGTAACTGGGACTGTCCCGTCTGGCTTTCTCTCACCCAGAAATCTGAACTTGCCAACCTGCGGGTCCACTGGAATAGTGTGTTCCGCATGGCGATTTGGGCGCAAACATGGAGATGGGGGCTCGGGTCCGTGTTGTTTCGCAGAAGACACAAGCTATGGGTTCCGTTGCCAACATTGGCAACCCACATGGAGTCCACGCGCCTGTCGCCACTGATTGACTGGCAAGCCGTCTTCGAGAATTCCCGGCATCTTTCGGAAAACGAGCAGAGTGTACTGCTCTCGAAGATCTTGCCGGTCCAATAGCGTCTGTATCGCTTGTGACAGTGCGGCCGCGTCTCGCGGTGGCACTGTAATTCCACTTATACCATCGACGCAAATCTCCGACACCCCGAATCGATATGCTACTGATCCGGCCCTAAATGAAGAAGCTGCTTTCAGGTAAGAGCGTCGCAGCCTCTGCGGCCAGCGCTTTGTGCAGCATTCAAATGCGGCCAAACAGAGTACAGAGTTACTTCTTGACTGGTCTTGCTCTACATCCGATAGAAACGACGGCGGCAAAAATGCGTAGCATGTCAGCCCCTCTCCATAAAGCATAGTCGTAAAAATTGCGAAAGTATGGCTACGCAAAGCATTTACGGCATACGCGCTAACAGGAAGATATGGTAAGGTAATGCGGTTTCTACCGCAAGCACATCCATTCCTGCCTGAATAAGTAATTCTCGACTGTTTATTTCGTCGAACACATGGTGATGAAGACAACGGTTGGTAAAGTTTTTCTGTGAGCGTTCACGAAAGGCCTCTCGGGTGCCTGCGGATCGATCCATGCTTAGGTCGTGCATGAGCAAAATTTCAGGCAAATGCGTGAGATCATCCTCTTGAATATTCTGATCATAATCTTGAAGCATGTGGCTAACTGGTGTTGGCGCTCGTCGATGATCGAAGGTCCGAGAATAGTTTGGAAGAACCAAGACCAAAGCACCCCCTGGGCGGGTAACCCGTTGCCATTCTTTCAACGCTTTGACCGGATTAGCGAAGTGCTCAAGATTATGACAAGACAAGATAAAGTCATAGCTTTTATTGGCTATAGTCGATAAGTCCGAGCCATCGCAGAATATGTTTCTGCCCGCAGGTCTTTGTGGACTAAATGCATAACTATCTGAATGACTAGCCCATACTGTTGAACGTGAAATATCGCAATTATCGAGTGAGCCAACTTTTTTGTAGATTGGCAAAGGGCTGCCCCGCTCACGAAATACCGCGCTCGGCCCTCCGATCTCAAGACCGCTTTTTCCTTCTACGAGCGAAATAGCCAATTTGAAACACGATGCTTGACCTTGAAGCACTAATCGGGCTCTGTTTGTGATCCGCCTCAGTAAAGAAAAGCCCATGTATAACAACCCCGTTGAGAATGCAGAATATGGTACAAGGAGACTTGAATTTTACTATAGTAGCTGTCCCCCTCAGCCGACATTGCTATTTTTGCTGACTGCCTTAGTTTGTTCGCCAAGTGCCGGATCAATAATCCAAGGGGACATTTTTACTGTGGTACGACATCGCACATTCCACCGGGTTGTGAAACGACCGAAACTTAGACTGTTTCATCCGGTCTTGGATAGAAGCCTGTCAGCATCCGGCGGGGATACTTTGTGGTCTGACAAACTCGCATGGGGAAGGATTGAGAACTGCGGAAGCAGGGGCCCGATGCGGGAGGGATCAATGACCCTGACGGCGGCTTGTAAAACGTCCTCGGCGGAGATGTCCCACATACAGGCACCCTCCTGGGGGGCAGTGCATTTTTCCGGGATTTGCCGTTTGTAGCTGTTGATACACGGGCTGCAAGCGAGTCGCGTGCCGTAGACATACGTCGCCCGAGGCCCCACGGGACCCCAGCACCCCGGGCTGTTCGGCCCAAAGAGACCCACAGTTGGTGTGCCCATTGCCGCGGAGAGATGCATCATCCCAGTATCGCCGCTGATCATAAGGTCGCAGTGTCGAAGCAAGGCAAGAGTGTGTTGGAGTTCATCAAGATCGGCTGCATCAACACTCCGCCCGCGAAAGCTGCTTCTGAAACTCTGAATCAGGGACTGTTCCGCGCTGGAGCCAGTGAGAATAAGAAACATGTCTGGAAGTCGCTCAGCAAGAATGTTAGCCAACTCCAGAAACCGTTCCATCGGCCAGCGACGATATTGCGCACTGGGCCCCACTCCCAAATGCATCGCGATCAACGGATTACCAGGCTCGCCGATCCCATTCGCATCACGCCATTGTTTTACCCAGGCATCCGCAGAATCAGAATAGTGTAGCGGCACAGTCTGCTGCGACTCGGGGATGCCGGGGTCGAGAATCCTGACAAGCTGAAGAAATAATTGCCACATCGATTTATCCTCGCGAAGTTGAACGAGGTGCGTAAAGAGGCGGCTTCGAGGACTTGGAGCAGAGGGAGAAAAACCAAGCCGGACTGGAATACCCGACAGGCGAACGAAGGCCGCCGTCAATAGAGACTCTTGCTCGAAATCGACAATAGCATCGTAACGAGCACGTCGCACTTGCCTAAGAATGCTGAACGCCTTCCAGAGGCCATCCTTGTTAGGTAGGTAAGAATAGACCTTGCCGGTACCAGCAGCATTCATCACGTCGGATGTGCGGCCTTCGACCAGAAAATCGATCTGGAGGGATGGATGTCGCTCTTTAAGCGAAGTCAGTAATGAGCCGGCCAATACGGCTTCGCCCATCCCACCAAACTTCAGGACGAGTATCTTTCGAGGGATAGAGAGGAGCGGCTGAGTAGGTTTTGTTCCCCTTACGGACGGCTGAAGAGCCATGAGCTTATTAAGAAGCGCATGAAAGGGACGATATCGATAGCTGTGATGACGCATGCCCACTTGATCCATAGTAAATTAGATTGCCAACCCGAATGGAGCCGCTCCTCTGTACATATAAGGTGGCTTTCGCACTCGCTCCGGTGCGGAGAATGTCTACCTCGTCCGCATTGCAAACGCGGCTTCGGCGTTCTGCATGCTTCCAATCCGCTTTCTCGGAGCACCCCCGTAAACTTTGCCTGAATTAGGCTTAATTCTTGAAGGGTTGAATAGTCCCTACCTCAAGCATAATCGAGCGAGAGCCAGGCACAGGGCCCATCGATTCCTGACCTGTTGTGCGAAACCCAACCTGCTATTACCGGTCACATTCCCCTCGTGACGTCTGTAAAGGACAAGGGGATAGGGAATGTATAGCGTCTTCCCTCCCCTAACCGAGTTTGCCGTCCCTATCCATACATCGTGCAACACGACCCTCACCGAAGGAAATGGCAGAACCTTGTCACGAATACGGCTCCGAAAAGCCATCGTACAGCCCAGATAAGTACAATGAATAATATTCGCCAGTAACCCCGAGCGGAATCTTCCTCGTTGTTCATAATAAGAATCAACAAGGGCAACGCCATTCTCGTCAATCAGCGCCGCATCCGACACCACGACATCGAACCCCGGACGCAACAGAAATGCCTGTACCACGGTTGAAACCTTGTTCGCCGCCCAAAGATCATCCTGATCGCTCAGAAACAGAATGTCACCAGATGCTGCCCCAATGGCCTCTTCAAACGTTTTTTGCACCCCGAGGTTGCTTCCGTGTTCGATCAACCGGACCCTGCCATCCTGCAAGGATCGCACGCAATCTCTGGTGCCGTCTGTGGATGCATCGTCCACCACGATCACCTCGTCCTGAGCACTGAGTTGGCAGAGAATCGACTTCAACTGTGCTGCAATATACTGCTCCCCGTTGTAAGCAGCCATGCACACAGAAATGCGCGGACGCAGTTCACAGAACTCGTTTGCATGTCGCGCTGGCGGCGAACTCAGCATCCGCTGCTCCATTTCACGCATCCAGTCATTGATCCGGTAGCCCCTGGAGCGGAAGCAACGACGCCTAATCTCATTCCACGTCTGCTTTCGAATGGTGGAATCGTGGCCGCGTTTCCGCTGCCTCCAAATGCGCCCGAATAGCCGGACTGTCAGGGAGAGCCCCTGAATTGTCCCACCATAAAGATCCCAGTATGAGGACTCTGCACGCAGAATGTTATGAAAGCGATCAGGCTTAAGAGCTGTCTTATGAAGCAAGGATAACTCGTGTCCTACACGGACATCGGATGCCACGTATGTCTTCAAGCCGTGCAAATAAAGCTGATGAAATATGTAACCATCCACATAGTCTAGCCAGAAGTAGGGATTAAAACCGCCAATCCGCTTCAACGAGTCGACACGAAAAAGGGTCGCTGAATTGGTCGCATGTATTTCTTGCTTCGCTGTACCCTCAAAATCGGAAGGCAAATAACTTACTCCCCAAAATCTGATGAATACCGGAGCTATAGGTTTTCCTGCATCCAGCATTCGTGGCACAATTGCGGCGATTCTTCTATCCGACTCTATGTCGCACGCAAGCCTGCTCATGATAGCGAGATAATTGGCGGGCAGAGTTGTATCCTGGTCCAGGATCAACAGCCAGGTGGCTTTTTCGCTCTGTGCAATCGACAAGGCACGATTGTAGGCAGTCGCGAGGCCCGCATTTTGCTCTGCTGCCTCATACTGTACGCCCTTTGGCAAAGGCCCCGGATCGCATCCTCCGGGAGTATTGTCATAAAGAAGAATCTTGAAGTCGCGCTGACTGTGTGGCAAATAACAAAGTATTTCTTGCAAGCTTTGAAAGGCTTTGGAATCAGTTGGCCTCAACTGATATAGCACAACTACGACAAAGAATCGAACATTAGGTATCGGAGAGGATATATTCATACACTGCTTGATTCCGGATGTGGATTCTCTATCTGACTTACTTTGATCGTTGGAAGCAAACGGAATGGCATCGCGCCAATGAGGAAATAGAGCAAACCGAGCGCGGCGACACGCAGCAAGGCTCCTATATCGTAATAGGTGTCACCTGAAATCACTAACAAAACACTAAGGATAGAAGGCGCAAACAGGTATATGCTGAACCTCCCTCCCTGTTTAGCTTTTAGGTAAAACAATGAATGAGCAAAGCCGAAAAGGAGGAGAAACGCCAAAGTTCCAAGGATGCCCACCTCGAGAAAATACCATTTATATATGGTGTACACATTTGCCGGGAATGGGACGAACACAAAAGTATCAATTAAAGGGGGTCTGGTGTAATCGATGAGATGCAGTGTAGCTCCCAAGTATAATGGAAATTGAAATGTATGGCTCGAAGCCACTACGAATTTGGCCGGTTGCTGTACAACTACATCGAAGCCGGCCAACGGACCCACAATATAGCTGAGGACGAAATATGTGGCGATGCCAGTGACGCCTCCATTTATTCCTTCAGTATTTTTGTTTGTGAAAATGAGTCCAATATACATCGTCAAAAATAAGATGATCGGCCAGCGAAGTAGTCGCATAGCGCTCTGCAGGGAATCCTGTTTGGTCTGTAACATACGAATCGTGCTCAAGCCGGAGATAAGAAGGAGAAAACCTCCTCGCCCAGTGCTGAGAATACACCCGATAAACGCGATCACGGTTACGATCCAGAACTGCTTGTCCTTTTTTTCAGTGGCGAGCAACAGAGAAATAGAAATGGCAATTGGCGTGAAATAGTTCAGCACAAAAGGCTGGTCAGGTAGCTCGCCATTTTCAGCGGCTTTAACCATTGCTCCACGAGCTTGCGCCAGTATGCTACCATCACCACTTCCTAATAGGCTAAGCCGCCATGTTTGGTAAAACATGACAGGCAGGCCGCATAGCAAGATGACCATCAACAGATTGCGGAGGAAATGAGGTGTCCTTTTCGGTTTAGGCGGAAAGAGATGGATGCTGAGCAATCTTCTTGGCGCAAGTCCGGCAAGTAAACCGCCGGCGCTGAACGAAACTGCTCCAGCTGCCACAATCGCAAGCGTATTGTTATGGACAGGATCAACCTCGATAAGGCCTGAACGAAACACAATCAAGTCGAGCAGCCACATGGAGCAGAAGATAAACGGGGGATACAGAACAGAGCGATGTGCACCGTAATTCAAAATTACGAGTATGAGGAAAAGAATAAGAGTGACGTCAAGAAAGCTCATGTAAATGTGATCTCCCTGTCTCGTCCGCTCTGTTGCGAGACGCGCGCTCTGCTCTCAACGAACCACCGCGCGATGCGTTCTGCCCGCGGCACATGTAGCCGATACATGAAGTGATTCCACGCAGTTCGCGAATGAGCAATGAGGTCGCGTCGCAAACCCCATGCACCGCCCGAGACTTGGAAAGAAGCATCCGATAGCGAACTACGATGTCGAGAACCTTTTCCATTCAGGCTCCCGTGGGAGCCGGGCCGGGTCGCGTCGTCAGCAGACGGTTTCTGAAGTTCTGAAGAATCAACCGTTCGCTAGGCGACAGCAACACGAACCATGTAATGGCTGAGAATACCGCCAGCATCATGGCGGAAACGAAAATCTTTGTCGGCAGACTCATGTTGATCATCGCCAGGGCGAACACAGCCATGGTACCCAGTACTGCTATACAAAGCGACCTGAACCGCGCGAATCGATCCAGAAACCGGCCGGCGACCCAGTACAGCAGAATGGCGTCGACAATAACCCGGGCGGCCCAGGCGATCGCCGTACCCACAATGCCAAAATGGTTCGTTAGTACCCAAACAGTCGCGACATAGAAAGGGAATTCCAGCATATGCAGCTTGGCAGTGATATCCGGACGTCCGGCTCCCTGTATCAAGGCGAACGGAACAACTGCTAGTCCGTTCCCTAAGACGCCGATTGCCAACCACTGCAATGGACGCGTGCTGTGACTGGCAAACATGGGGCCCAGCCATAATTGCAGTCCGTTCCGGGCGAAAAGGACCATCAGCACCGTCAGCGGCAGAAGGACGATGATAATGCATTTTACCGTACGCCGGAACAGCTTTGCCGCATGCGCATGATCCGCAACCAGCGCCGTGGAGAACGCTGGGAACAGAACACTCATGATCCCTGCGGGAAGGATCACTAGCTTTGTTACCACATCATACGGCGTCGCATAGTAGGCGACCGCTGTCAGCGACAGCAGCATACCTACCAGAAAGCGATCCAGATATTCCATCATCGGTGAGATGATGTTCGACACAGTCATCCATGCGCCAAAACTTAGCAGCATGGGAATAAGACGAGGTTCGATCACAAACCTATGCATGATAGATGGCATGTCTCGCAGCGCAATCCATACATAGGTAAACCAAAAGGTCATCCGCATCACAACCAGAATACCCACCACCGCCGGAAGGTGCTTCGACCAGTGCAATACCAGCAGCGGAGCCAGAAAGGTCGCGACGCCCATCGGAATCCGGACAATATTGATAATTCCGAATCTCTGCCGTGCCTCGAGTATGCCGCGGAATCCAGCCGTACTGATGACAAAGAATACTGACAAACTCAGCAAATAGAATGCCTGGAGGGTCTCGGTTCGAAGAGGAGGCGGTATTTTCAACAAATGCTCCACAAATAGCGGCGAGAGCAGTGCCAGCAAACTTGCGCCAACAATTCCCAACGCACCCATCACGAGGTTCGCAGTCCAGATAATGGCGGGAAGTTCATCTTGACTATCGCTGGCCAGCTTCTGCGCCACCAGATTGGTCATCGCCCGTCCCAACCCCAGATCAAAAAAGCTGAAATACCCTACAACCATCCAGGCGATCATCAACACACCGAAGCGATCCGTTCCAAGCGCATGGACCAGCCGGGGGATCGTGAATAAACCAACAGCCATCGGCGCAAACTGTCCCACAAGATTCCAGACACTATTACGAGCCAGCAAGGAGCCGCTTGTCAGCTTCTTAACCGCGTTGTCTTGAACACCTTCGGTCAAAACGACAAACTTTTCACCAGGGGTGTCTAACACATTACTGCCCTTGTCCATTCATGTCCCCTAGCTTTCATTAATCCGCTAAAAGCTATGATACAACTCATGCCACATCCGATTTCCGTATGACCAAGTAACACCCATTCGAGTATGCAATCGGATTCTCATCAAAAACGGATATCCGACGAGGAGTCGAGGCTGCTATATCCAATCGCAAGATTTATACTATGCATGGAAGTAGTCTGGTTTCTGATGGAGTATAAGTCCCCCGCATGCCCTGTGAACATTGCTCTTTAAACGAAGCTAACTGCTCCTGGCAACGACTCGACGGCTCAAAAGAACCAAGTCTTTTCCATGTATGCGATCTCAGATTCGTGCGTCCCAAGGCTCTAATGCTGCTGTGGAGTGGAAGACAGCAGCCTTTTAACGTGTACAAGCATGTTCAAGGCTATTCCATTTACGTTTGCATCGTTTCCCTGTTAGTTCCGTTGCTGCTTATCACTACCCCAATGCTCGCCCAGAGCGGGGATCAGACACCCTCGCACGCAGAGGTTGCGGAGGCATCCACCAGCACTATTGGTTCTCCGTATATTCCCGTGGATAGCTGGATCTACCCGGCCGCTCTCCGCCTGTACTACCTGGGATACCTCCCTACCGCATATCTGGGCGTGCGCCCCTGGACCCGAGCTTCTCTGGCGCATATGTTAGCGCTGTCGAAAGATTCTCTTGATCAGGCGAGTGCGCCCGACGAAGCAGTGGAAATCGCGGCGCGGCTCCGCAGAGAGCTGGCTCCCGAGTTGGCTGGGGGGGGCACCCCCTCCTTCAGTACAGAGAGCGTTTATACCCGTCTCAGTGGCATTCACGGCCCCATACTCAACGACAGCTTCCACCTCGGCCAGACGATTGTGAATGACTATGGCCGGCCAGACGAACCCGGCTTCGACAACTTGAGTGGCTTTAGTGCGGAGGCCCATAGTGGGCGATTCAGCCTGTATGTCCGCAGCGAGTACCAACACGCCCCAGGAGCGACCGGCTACTCTCCAGCGGTTGCAGCGCAATTAGCCGCCATCGATGAGACACCCGATGTGCCTCAGTCGACGATTCCCGCAGGTCCGATTCCCGAGCAAAACAACTCCCGCGTAGTGGAGGCTAATCTTTCCGCTCATCTTCTGGGGAATGAAGTTTCATTTGGGAAAAGCGATGCATGGCTTGGGCCGGGGCTTGGAGCCAGCATGGGCTGGTCCAATAATGCGGAGGATATCTACAGCTTTCGCATCAACCGAGTGGAACCCCTTTACATCCCAGGTTTATCGCGCGTAGTAGGCCTCTTTCGCTATGACTTTATGGTGGGTAGCCTCAAGGGCCATGAGTACCCAAACGCCCCTTGGATTCATATGGAAAAGGTCAGCATGAAGCCAACCCCTGATCTGGAGATCGGATTCATGCGCTCCGTCATATGGGGAGGAGAGGGACATGTGCCCATCACGATCGGCACCTTTCTACGCAGTTTTTTTAGCGTCACGGCACCATCTCCTGCCGTCAAAAATTCGAACCAGGATCCAGGCGCTCGCTTCAGTACCTTTGACTTCCTCTGGCGTGTGCCCTTAGATAACCATTTGGTTACGCTCTACATGGATTCCTTCGCCCATGACAACGTCTTCCCGATAAGCAATCTGGGTCGGTCTGGGCTGCGGCCCGGCTTTTATATCGCGCGTCTTCCCGGATTGCCACGACTGGACTTTCGCGCCGAAGGCACAACGACCAATCCTCATGACCCGGAGAGCAATAACGGGAGGCTTCTCCTCTGGGAGAATATTGAGAAACAGGGATATACCAACAAGGCCTTTATCTTGGGAGACTGGATCGGACGAGAAGCAACCGGGGGCCAGGCGTGGCTCACGTGGCACCTCAGACCAGACCAGCAGATTCAACTGCAGTACCGTACAGCGAAGGTTGCGCATGATTTTATCCCGGGTGGCACGACCCAGAATGATCTTTCAGCAGAATTTGTACTGCGTCCGGTGCGCCCACTGGAGATAAAAACCACCTTACAGGGGGAGCTCTGGAAGGCGCCGCTAATCGCACCAGGCAGGCAGAAGGATTTTGTCGGGAAGGTGCAACTCACATATTTCTTTCACTCACAATAAAGCGGCTTCGCAGTAATTGCGAAACCGCTTTACGAATGGACAGCAGTTCTGTGTAAATCGCACCCGATACATCGCCGCGGAGACGACACGGTGTTTTCAGCTACACGGCCCAGCAAAAATCACACCCAGAGAGAACTGCCGGCAGATCATAGAACCTCTTGCGTTGAAAACTCCATGTTTTCGGCGTAGTTGACGTTATATGAAACCAGACTCTCTGAAGGTTTCTCCTGGTGAGGAACTGAGGGCTGCGGTGCCTGCATGAGCTTTGGTTCATTGCTAAGCTTGAAGAGCGTATGGACCAGAATCTTCAGATCTGTACTAAACCTTGCGCTTTCAATGTAGCGGGAGTCCAGTCGGCACTTTTCGGGGTTCAAAACCGACATGACGTAGTGTTCGACGAGCTCCTCTGGAATTTCTGCCAGCAGGCTCTCCTCATGAGAAAACACAACGGTTGCTGCTCCCGTTATACCGGGGCGGCATAGCATGTTCAGATTCTCATGCTGAGGAATCTTTGGACGGGGACCAACAAAACTCATATCACCACGAACCACGTTGATCAATTGGGGTAGTTCATCCACCTTTAGGCGACGTAACAGAATCCCGATCGTTGTCAGCCTCGGATCACCCTGTTTGGTGACTTTGGAGCCATGGTCATCCTCCGGGTCGCGATGTTTCATTGTCCGGAACTTCAGAATGGTGAAGGGTCGTTGATGCAACCCAACCCTCTCCTGACGGAACAAGACCGGCCCTTTCGACGTGATCTTGATCAACCAACCAATCAGGACCATCATCGGTGAAAACAAAATCAAAGCGGTCAGGCTGAGAACGAAGTCGAAGCACCGTTTACCTCGTGACATACACCAGGTACTGATGTATCGAGGCAGGAAGATGGATTGCTTGTGATTATTGGGTGGTGGAGAATCAGCAGTCAATGTGCACTTTCCAGCTTCCCAAAGAAAATCGTGTTCGACCTGCGGTGTAACCATCAAAACCGGCCCCCTGCTGTATTGCCTGTTGGTCCCGTAAAACACTGAATTGAATCAAATCAAGACACGTTTCAGAATTCATAGGACCGTAGACAGCATACCCTTTTAAGGGCATCCACTTCTATCCGGGAAGCGGAATTAATGAACCCATGCAATTACCGCGCTTATCGAACAGACCGAATTTGTATGCACTCCCTGCCCTATCGAACAAGCTAAATGACAGAGGTTGAATATATGATATATGGAAGCATCGTTTGCTGGCAGTAAAGGCCGCAACACTCACGGTATGGGTTCGCGCCGCGCTTGGAGCCATATAGGGTCAGTCTGAGTATAGCCGACTAATCGGGGCATTCCAGACTCCAAGCCTCCTTCGGGTCAACACAAGCGGCGTTCACCAAGCCTTTTGCCTCCGACGTTGAGACACCTGAGACTGCCGATTCCGGCTTTCTTACGAATGCTGCCAGGTTACGGAGGAACACTCCACCCGTAACCTTTTTTGCAGCGAGTGTTTTTCCGTTCGGCGTTCTTTCAATCCTCGGTAAAGCAAATTTCGTGCCCAAACCCCAAAAGGCGCAGGCGCAGACAAACCCAAATCTGCGGTTTCCGCGTCATACTTCCTAATAACTTCTGGACAAGGAGTCCGATTGCGAATCAGTCCCCGTATTACCGCACTAGTTTTATTCTTCCTTGCTGCCCTCACTACCGCTACCGCTCACGCGCAAAACGATCCCACCGCCTCGCAGTATCTTCGCCTCTCCGCGTTCGGCGGCGCTACAGGAACCTATACAGGCTTTGACGACGGGAGAAACCTCGGCATTACCGCTGGGGCTGACCTTAACTTCGGGCGTTACTTCGGTCTTTATCCTTCCGCCGAAGTACGCGGCACTTATCCTATTCATGACGGTGGAAGAGATGCCGAGCGCAACATTCTCGGCGGTCTTAAGGTCGAAAAACGCTTCGGTCGTTTCCACCCTTATGTGGATTTCCTCGTCGGACGTGGGCAAATCGACTACGAGAATGGTGGTTACACTCGCGAACAAATAACCTACCACCAAACCATCTCCAAGGTGCTCTCGCCAGGTGTTGGCTTGGATTTTGACGTCAATCACTACTTCGCACTCAAAGCAGACTTTCAGGGGCAACGATATGACACCCCTTTTGGCGACCATCCCCACGCCAAAGCGTTGACCGCTGGCGTTGTCTACCGTTTCGACTTCAACCATCACCCTCACTATAAGAAGTAATCCACGCGACGGATTTCTGCGAGATCAATGAAAATACACTGCGCCTGGTTTTCGCCGACAAGGCGAGTTGCGATAATGTCTTTATGAAAATTGTCGACACACCCCTTCGTGACGTAAAGCTTGTTCGTCCCCAAAAGCATGGGGACGAACGTGGTTGGTTCGCGGAGGTTTTTAACGCAAAAAGTTTTAGCGCCAATGGCTTGCCCGACCGCTTCGTGCAGGACAATCAATCCTTTTCACGGCGTGGCGTATTACGAGGTCTTCATTATCAACTTGGAGAGCAACAAGGCAAGTTGGTTCGGGTTCTCTCAGGCCACATCTGGGACGTTGCGGTTGATCTGCGACCAGGTTCGCCGGATTTTGGGAAGTGGGCCGGCTTCGATTTGACCGGTGAGGAGATTGAGTTTCTCTGGATACCCGAAGGCTTTGGGCATGGCTTCGTCGTCGTCTCAGAGACCGCCAATGTGCTCTATAAGACCACCGGCTTTTACTATCCGACGGGCGAGCGGTGCGTGCGCTGGGATGATCCGACACTCAATATCGCGTGGCCACTGGATGGAATCGGAATCCCCTCAGTATCGGCAAAGGACGCTGTCGGCAGCTTGCTGGCGGAGGCCGAATTGCCACCACCCTATCAGGCAAAATGACTCAATAGGCCGTTAGCGCGGTTTGGATTCGTGCTAACGGCTTTGCGCCTTAATGAGATTTCGCAGCGAGCACCTCGGTCATAACCTGTGCAGTCGAATGCTCCCATGTGGGCATCTCAAAACTCAGCATGCGGGTCAACTTTTCGCAGTTCATCCGAGAGTTCTCGGGCCGCTTTGCAGGAGTCGGATACTCGGACGAAGAAATTGGTGTCAGCTTTGCGAACGTCTGTTCGGGTTCAGCAACTTGCGCCAGCCGTTCGAACTCCGATGCGAAACCGAACCAAGTCGTAAATCCAGCATTGCAAGCATGATAGATCCCAGCGATGGGCTGAACGGCCTCAGTGAGCGTAATTCCCTTCGCAGCCGCATCTTCCTCGCTATGGAGAATCGTATGCGCAGCGAGCCGGGCGAGATCGCGAGACCATGTTGGGGCACCGTGCTGGTCTGCGACAATCTTCAACTCTTCGCGCTCGCGAGCAAACTTCAGAATCGTCAAGAGAAAATTCTTTCCCCGCGCTCCGTAGACCCAACTGGTACGAAAGATCAGATGCGCTGCGCCGCTGGATGCAAGAGCCTGTTCGCCGGCAAGCTTCGACGCACCATAGACCCCGAGTGGCTGAGTAGGATCGTCTTCGCACCAGGGCCTGGTACCATCGCCCGCGAAGACATAGTCGGTTGAGAAATGGAGAACTGAAGCTCCAATGCGGGCGGCCTCTTCTCCAAGTACTCCTGGCGCGTCACGGTTGATAGCGAATGCCGTTTTAACATCGCTCTCAGCCTTATCGACAGCGGTATACGCTGCTGGATTCACGATCCAGCGCGGCTTTACGCGGCGGACTACATCTCGTATAGCGGATGTGTCGCAGAGATCGAGTTCCTCCCGGGTGGGTGCAACGACTTCGCCAAGTGCAGTGAGAAGCGGCAATAGCTCACCACCAACCTGGCCGCTAACGCCGGTGAGCAAGATGGGACCGTCGATCGTCGGCATCAGTAGACCGTCTCGGTAAGCAGCATCCGGAGATACACACCGTAGGAACTCTTGCCAATCTTTGCGGCGAGAGCCGAAAGCTGCTCATGAGAGATATACCCATTACGGAAGGCAATCTCCTCCAGGCAGGCGACTTTCAAGCCTTGGCGATGTTCGATGGTTTGGACGAAGTTCGCGGCCTCAAGCAGAGAATCATGCGTTCCCGTGTCGAGCCATGCCATGCCCCGCCCCAGCAACTCCGTACGCAGTTGGCCGCGTTCCATGTACCAGCGATTCACATCAGTGATCTCCAGTTCGCCACGAGGTGAGGGTTTGATCTGCTCAGCCACGGAGACCACCTGCGCGTCGTAAAAGTAAATGCCTGTCACGGCATAACGAGACTTCGGCTTCTCGGGCTTCTCTTCGATCGAAATTGCCTTACGGTTGGCGTCGAACTCGACCACGCCATAACGCTCGGGGTCCTTAACCGGGTAAGCGAAGACGGTCGCACCTTCGGTGCAGGTCGCTGCGCTCTGCATTGCCTTCACGAAATCGTGGCCGAAGAAGATGTTGTCGCCTAAAGCCAGACAACAGCCATCGCCTGCGAGAAACTCCTTGCCGATTAGAAATGCCTGAGCCAAACCATCGGGCGAGGGTTGCACAGCATACTGCAAACGAATTCCCCATTGCTCCCCGGAGCCAAGAAGAGCCTCAAAGCGGGGCGTATCCTGCGGCGTGGAGATCAGCAGTATGTCGCGAATGCCTGCCAGCATCAACGCTGAGAGGGGGTAGTAGATCATTGGCTTGTCATAGACGGGTAACAGCTGTTTCGACACCGCCTGCGTTACAGGGTGCAGTCTCGTCCCCGAACCTCCAGCAAGAATGATTCCCTTCATCGAGATACTGCCTCCGCCGTACGGTTCGCATAGTTGGTGGAGACCCACTGCTGGTAGCTGCCGCTGGTGACCCCTTCGACCCAATCCCGGCTAGCTAGATACCACTCAACCGTCTTCCGCAAACCGGTTTCAAAACTCTCCGCCGGCTTCCAGCCAATCTCGCGCTCAATCTTCGTCGCATCGATCGCATAACGCCGGTCGTGTCCTGGGCGGTCTTTGACAGATGTGATGAGTTGCGCATGCGGCTTGTAGGGCGAATCCGGCACGAGTTCATCGAGCAAAGCACAAAGCGTGTGCACGACCTCACGGTTGCTGCGTTGATTGCAGCCGCCGACGTTATACGTCTCACCGACTGTTCCCTTCTTCAGAACCGCAGCGATCGCCTTGCAGTGATCCACGACAAAGAGCCAGTCGCGAACCTGCAGCCCGTCACCATAGATCGGGAGCGGCTTGCCGGCCAGAGCATGAGTGATCATCAGCGGAATCAGCTTTTCTGGGAACTGGAACGGGCCATAGTTGTTCGAGCAGTTCGTTACCAGGACTGGGAGTTTATAGGTGTGGACCCAGGCGCGAGCGAGAAAGTCCGACGCAGCCTTAGAAGCGGCATAGGGACTGTTGGGCGCATACGGGGTCGTCTCAGAGAAGGCCGGATCCTCTGGTTCCAACGTGCCATACACCTCATCGGTCGAGACATGCAGGAAGCGGAAGGACTTTTGCGCTTCCTCACCGAGGGAGGCAAGATACGTTCTGGCTGCCTGCAAGAGTGTGAAAGTCCCATCGATATTGGTCTTCAGGAAGGCATCGGGACCGAGAATCGAGCGATCGACGTGACTTTCGGCAGCAAAATGAATGATCGCGCGAGGCCTATGTGTGGCCAATGTCTCCGCTACGAGGGCGGCATCGCAGATATCGCCATGCACAAAGGTGTAATCAGCACTGGACTCAACTGAGGCGAGCGTCTGAAGATTGCCCGCGTAGGTGAGCTTATCGAGATTCACCACAGGCCCGAGCCCTTCCTCAAGCCAGTGCAGAACGAAGTTCCCACCGATGAAGCCTGCGCCGCCGGTCACAAGTATGCTGTTTGAACTTCCATCCATCTGTCTCTCATTTCTCCTTTGTTGCGTTCATGCCACCTGCCCTACGCAGGGAAAGCACTTGCCCCTTCTGCGCTTTATCTCATTCAGAATACAGCCAAGGACTGCCCCCAGAAACTTCCCAGAAGGAGCCTTCTGGCTGGGGCAACGCCTCTCCATCTCGCCTTCTACGTATCGGGGTCAACGGGCAGAGATGGGGTGGAAACGACATAAATTCGATGTAGTTACCGCTCATGATCGTCAACAATCAGAATGAGCGAATATCGCACACCCGATCTCGGAGCACTCAACCTGCTAGAAGCTCTTTGGAGTGGGTCTATAGGTGAGTTGTATCGTCACAGTTTGGTTATGCGTGGGAGCATTTGTGGTCGAGAAGAGTGGAAATCGCCAACGCTCCTCCTGCGCGACAGCTCGCAGTTGCCAGTCCTGTTTGAGTGCAATGTCTGCGGCAACGCTTAAGTCGAGGAGGTCTCCGCCGTGTAGAAATTGGGCACTCTCAGTAGAGTGGCGAACGCTAGCCTGGATCGATGACCGCGATGAGAGCCACCAAGTACTCCAGGCCTGAAATCCATTCGACTCTCGCCCTATCCAACTGCCCATAAGCTGGCGATTGTTTGTATAACCACCCAGATAGTGGGAATTGTCGTAATAGAAGCCAGGTTGAAAAACGCGACGTGGCGTTAATAAGCCCTCTACGCGGAAGTCCAGATGAGAGAGATGTGGGACATGTGTCAGATAAATTCCCGGGGTCCAGGCGCTACTTTTGGGGTAAGCCACGGGGAAAAGTTTATCGTCGGTAAAGGTATCCACGTATGCTGTCAGCCAGTTACGCAGTTTTGGGATGCGATACTCTGCATCGAACGCGACACGACGGTCTCCAGGATCTATTTGACCATCGCTAGTACTGGTTGAAAAGTAACTGCGCAGAATAGTGTGCAGAGTCATCGGCACACCTTGACCCGCAAAGATGGTTGTACGCGAAACGCTTAATTCAAGATTTGGTGTCGGTTTAATGGCCACCTTTTCGCCATGAATAAACGGCTGGTTCACGTAAGGGACACCGGCTTGTCCAAGGATTTTCCCCCTTGGATCTGTGAACTGTTGCCCAGCAAGACGCCCGACGAACAACTGAATGCGAATCGGGCCAAGCAGCCGAACCAAACCCGGAATTTCGAAGGGCTTCACACGGTCATAACGCAGCATCGGCAGCGGCTCAGCATTATTAGAAAACAGCATCGTGCTGCCTTTACCTGGCCCCCACCACAAGCTCTGTTTGCCAAAACTGAATTGGTTGCCATGCGTGGTGTAGGAGAAATAGGCATCGAGCAACCTGCCTCGTGTGAATCCGGTGTGAGGACCAAGCATCGCTTCTGGCGTGGAATCAGCAGCAGCTATGGCAGCATCCGACGACGCAGGAGGCTGCGGAGCCAAGGCGCTCTGTTGCAGTTCAGCGTCAATATACGCCGCGAACGAACCGTAGACTGCACGATACGAGAGGCCCGTATACGTGTTTTCTCCCTGGCCGTAAGGGCGCCCGTAGTCATTGACGATGGTTTGTGCGCTGTGAAAGCCATCCGTTAGTGGCGCACCGTGAATGCTCGTGCTGCGAAAATCCACGGTCTCAAAGCCAGCTTCCCGATTGCGAATGCCATCCTGATGACGGAGCTCTCGAGCGAACTCGCGGGAAAGGTCATTGAGCAACAGGTCTATTTGTGGATCAACCTTTTCGTCACCTACCTTGGATCGTTGCTCCTGAGCCTCGGCAATAAGCCGGGCGAAGTCCATCCGCGTCCAAGGGCGCAACCCCGCAAAGGCGGTCTGGACATAGCCCGCTGCCGCCAATCGTTCGATGGCGGAGTAGACCCAATTCTCGATAGGCACATAGGTGGACGCCATGCTTGAGGCTTCCGTCTGATTACCTATAGACGCGGGCATGCGTGCAAGAACTTGCCCCTTAACCTGGATGAAACCTTGCAGCAATGGGATAAGGGCAAGCGAAAATATTGTAAGTCTGCGCATCCTCTTCAATTTTCTCCACTCCATCTCGTTGCCACAAGGCATCTTGCGAACCTTGGCTGATCCTATGTGTATTGATGATACTGGATCGTTTGTACGGTTCCCCACCGTATCCTCCCGGGAGGCGCGGGATCATGACGATATGCGGGGAAGAGTGGTCGTCGCAATATCCATTCCAGAGAAAGAGTAGTGCTCTCATCTCAGGCTCCGGATAATCCGTAATCCCTTCTTTTGAAGGGAGATTCGAGCACCAAGCCATCCGCATGCACGTAGCCTAGTATTACAGTCGTACTTTTGAGTCCGAGCCAAAGGCTGTCATTTCGACTGAACAAAGGGAGCGGAGAAACCCTTTGGTCGGTCGAAATGACAGGCATTAAGGTAGCGTTGGAAAGACACCAGTGATCATCAGTGTTCGCCGGCATGTGTTGAATCTCAGTAATGCACAAACGTCATCGTCCGGACAGGGATGAACGAATGAATTGTGCCACCTGTTGTCCTTGAACAATGGCTCCTGCGGCATTAAAGTGCACATGATCTTCATACAAGTCTGCATGTTGAGTCATCAGCGCGTACTGATCGTCCAGGGGAATTCCGGCATGGCTGACGAAGCTCTGCGCGATTCGGTTTCTTGCTTCGATACGGGCGTTGGTTGGACCAGGCGTATCTTCGACTTTTACAGGAGTGATCGCCGCCCAGATGAACGATGCCTTTGGGGCGATCTTATGTAGTGCGTGGAGGTATGAGGGAAAAGCAGCCCTGTATTCCTCCTCGGAGTACGTCCAGCCATGCATACCGTTGTTGAAATGCACTACGTTGAAAGGTACCGCTTCCATTTTAGAAAACTCAGCCAGCTGGTGCAGGAGTCGAGGATCTCCCACGCTGGTCGAGGCGGCAAAGAGATAGACGTTGGCGATCTTGGCCAGCTGTCGCTTGACTTCTGGATAGTAGTTTCGCGTGATGGAGTCGCCGACCAGGAGAACGTTTGGAAGTTTGGCGTCGACGTGTGCCGGACGAACCTCCCAGGTCCATTCAATCTCTTCCGGCCGCGACGCACGATCCTGCGCATGGGCCCGGTTTACCAGAAATGTTGCGGCCAACGCGCACGCCAATAGGGTGAAGCTCAGCAACTTATGTGAACGTGATCTCATAGAATTCTTCCTTCCAGTCTGCCTTGGATCTCAGGCACCGTGGAATTGCGAGGGATAAACTTTGACTTCGCGGCCTGGCGGCAAGGTGCGTCGCGCAACGCCAGTGCCATAACGAACGAGATGCGTTCCTCCCTGTTTACTCTTGAGTGAGGCAGAGACGAGTTTCCCATCAGCCCAGGATAGCGAGACCTCGACTCCGCCTCGAGCGCACAAGCGGCTGATCTTTCCCTGAGGCCATGCCGAAGGGAGTGCGGGTAGAAGATGGATTTCCTCTGCCTGCGACTGAAGCAACATCTCAGCCAAGCCGGCCGCTCCAGCGGTGTTTCCGTCGAGCGAAAAGATGTTGCTTTCAGCGCCGGCGACACCTCCGCGTGAGTAGGTAAGAAGCGAGTCCTCTGCTGATTTTGCAATGATGCCGACGAAATGTTTGTGCGCCGACTCGCCATCAAGCAGACGGGCATAAAAGTTGACGAGGAGGGCGCGGCCCCATTCAGAATCCTCCCAGTTGGGCTGGCTGATGCGCCGCTCAATGGTAATGCGTGCCGCTGCTGCGAGTGCGGGCGTCGCTACAGGAGAGATCTGGTGCTCCGGATAGAGCGAAAGCAGATGTGACATATGCCGGTGGCCAGGTTCGGCTTCGTCGAAGTCTTCGAGCCACTCCTGCAACTGCCCGTGTTTCCCTATCTGGAATGGCGGCAGACGATCAAGTGCAGCCTTTGCCCCGGCACGAAATTGATCGTCGATGCCGAGGGTTGTGCTGGCCTCGATGCAGGCGCTTAACAAGGAGTAAACAAACACACGATCGACAGTGGGTCCCATCGACTCCGAACAGTGCTTTCCGTCAGGGGAGATGAACCAGTTTTCCGGGGAGACTGAGGGCCCCGTAACAAGCCAGCCATGTTTTGGATGCGTGACCATGTATGCGAGAAAGAACTCAGCTGCTTCTTTGAAAACCGGATAGACACGTTGCTGAAGAAATTGCTTATCTGCGGTGAAGCGGTAGTGCTCCCACAGTTGAAGTGCGATCCAGTAACCACCTGTCGGAAAGATCCCCCAACCAAGGCCCCAACCGGGTGCAGTGAAGCCCCAGGGGTTAGTGACGACATGCGCTACCCAGCCGGGTGCGCCATACATCTCGCGAGCGGTAGATCGACCGGCGACGCGCAGGCCGTCAACGAAATCGAATACGGGCGACTGGCATTCGGAGAGATTTCCAACTTCGGCCGCCCAATAGTTTTGCTCGGTATTGATATCGAGATGGAAGTCGTCGGTCCACCCCATGCTGGAAGCGAGTCCATCGTTCCAGATTCCCTGTAAGGCAAGCGGCAAGGGAGAGTTAGCGCGCGAACCTGCGATCGTGAGATACCGGCCATATTGAAAGAAGAGTGCCGAGAGGCCGGGATCAGCCTCTCCGGCCTGCACAGCCTTGCGTCTTTCGTCTGTAGGCTTCAGCTCTGCGGATGGATTGCCGCCCAGATCGATCGCGACGCGATGGAAGAGCGATTGGTGATCTTCGATATGTGCCGCGCGAAGCTGCGCGAAAGTCTTGTTGCGGAGCGCATGCAAGGTTTGCACGCAACGTGCCGAGGCATCGGCGCCACGAAAATCCGTGGAGACGGCGACGTGCAGCGTTATGGCATTCGCTCCCCTTACCTGCAGTGAACCATCCTGAGCGGTAATCTGCCCACCTTCAGACACCAAGCGTATGCGCGTTTCAAAGGCGACGCCCTGCTTACCGTCGCTATGCAGGTGCTCAAAGGCATGGCCCTTGAGTACGAGCGTGTCACTGCCTTCAATGGTTATATTGCCGGGAAGCGTCAGCTTTGCGAACGAGACGCTGCAGTTGATCGATTTTGGCCGATCGCAAGTATGACGAACGATGAGAACGTCGTCCGGATTGGAGGAGAAGATTTCGCGGTGGAAGCGGAGGCCGGATCGGGTGTAATCGACATAAACCAGCGCTTCGTCAAGATTGAGAGAGCGGCGATAGTCTTGTACGGGACCATCTCCCTGTAATGCCAATTCAAGTGTGGCCATTGGCAAGTGGGTGCCGAAGGACTTGCCATTACCGAGCAGATGTTGCTGGCAGAGCTCACCACCTTCCGCATACTTTCCGGCAAACATAAGCTCGCGGATGCGGCCGAGGTTCTCCAGTGCCGTTGGGTTTACGTCTTTATCGCTTGGAGCACCTGACCAGACGGTCGATTCTGTGAGGTCGATGCGTTCTGCAGATGTCCCTCCGTAAATCATTCCCCCAATGCGGCCGTTGCCCACAGGCACAGCCTCCATCCAACGGCTGGCGGGGTTGGAAAACCAAAGCTCATTTTTGTGAACGATGGATTTGTCCTCTGCATGCGTAAGTCTTGGGGAATAGAGTGCGAGAGCGGCGGAGCCGATCATAAAATCGCGTCTTGTTGTCTTCACTTATGGTTCCCTTTTTGCTGGTTCGTGAAACTACTTCCAACGCAGTTCAATCAGCGTCGACTCCGAAGGCGATAGCTTCACACTGACGTCTGTATGAGCAGGTTGTAGTGTTGTGCCGGAAGCAACATCGACCACCGCGACAGAAGGCATTGTCGCGAGCGCCTTATCGATACGATCCAAGGGGACTCTGATGGTTTGCGCATTCTTCATGTCGTAATTGAAAAATGCGACGTAAACACCATGTAGAGAAGGACGAACAAAGACGTCTGTAGCTTTATCGCCTGTATCGCCTTCGATGGGACGGAAGGTTTTGTCCTCAGCCGCGACGGATAACCAGGAACGACTGTCGTAGACCGCCTGTGCCAGTTCACGGCCCTGGGGATCATCCGCAAGGCGACTGCTGTCGAGGATCATTCCGCCACTGATGACGGCTGAAAGTAGCCTGCTCTTCCCTTCTGTTACGCTGCGCGCTCCCAGGTCGGCTTTATCGCCGAGGACAACGTGGTCCGGATCGGTGATGTAGAGGTTCTTGCTCGTCCACCAGCCATAGGTAAGCGAATTGAGCATGTATTCGGTCGACTGATCGCCGCCACTCATATGGCCCTTGGTATCGCAGGAGAGCCGCCGCGCATGTCCGTACCCCGAGGGAAAAAGAGGAGCGATGGAGAGGCTGAGGAACATACGGTTGCCGGTCTCATCGACGATCTGCTTCATGCCCAGGTTATAGGCCTGGATTCCTGTCTGGATCGCTGGATCGAAATGAACTCCTTCAAGCGCACCATGCGAGAGAAAATCGATCTTGAGATATTGGAAGCCGAGCTTCTGAAACTGCTGGAGATAGTAAGTCGCACGGGCCTTTGCGCCGGGATGCGATGGATCGATAGCCAGGCCTCCATCGACCTTCGGAAGAATGGAGCCGTCCGGCGCCTTCAACAGAATGTCGCGGTAGCGATACTTCATATTCGTACCTTCGACGTAGGCATCGAGATCGTCCGACCAGTACGCAAAAGGCGTCCAATAGATACCCGGTTCGAAACGAGTGCCATCCGGACTGTGCATGGCCTTGATCGTAGCCACAGCATCACTCAGTTGCACCGCATCGAGCTTCGACCAGAAGGCATCAAGATTGAAATAGACGACTTTGTGGTTGCCAAAGCCCAGCGGCACAAGTTTGTCGCGGACAAAAGCAGCGGAGCTGAGATAACGCTTGTCGTCGATTTTATCGGCGTAGGCGGCCCAACTGTTCCATCCCATGGGGGCTCCTGCAGCCCACTTGAGAGGCGCATGGATAGCCGCATTGGCAGCGCCATAGGATTCGAGTCCGTCGCGCCAGTCAGAGAAGGACCCAATAAAGATGCGGGGAGAACGCACATGTTCCCCGTGCACGATGCCGTGAGGAACTGTGTCATGCGTATCGGTGCGCACGCCTGTAGGAGACGAGATGCCCCCATAGATATCGAGGTCGGTCAGATGGCCGTCCGCAGCATGGGCTTCAATAGCCGTCTTCCAGGTGTCGTGCGTGATAGACCCGAGAATCAGTGCCTGACGGCTCGCGTTGTCATAGATCGCTGTAACTTCGTCACTCGTGAAGGTCCGACCGGGCTGCAGGTCTGCGACGGGAACACTGTCGTAGCGGAACCACATATCGTTGTCGAAGGGAACGTGGAGGACACGTAACGATTTACTGCCCTCGATCTGGACCGGGTCCACACCTTTGAGCACCACCGCATCGAAGTGCCGAGTACCGACTGTCCCTGTCTTCGGCTCGAGTTCTGCCTCGATAGCCATCCAAGGCTTTCCATCGTTCAGCCAGATACGCTGCAAGAGCTCCGGCAGCCCTGGAGCCGTGCTACGAATCTCGTATTCGTGCTCAGTAACCGCGCCGGCAGTATGCGGGAGTTTGACCAGTTCGTGAGTCGTATAGGCGGCAGTCGAGAGTTGGCGTCCATCTTCAAGCTGCGCGCCGCTCGTTATACCGAGAAGCTTGTGGCCATCACGCCACTCAATATCCATCGTTCCAGCCAGGCGATGATAGTGAATCGTGAGCAACTGGTTTTGAATGGTTATTTCTCGTTGAGAGTCTGGCGGGCTTGCCTGCGCGACAAGCTGCGCGGTAGTGAAACATGCAATCGCGGCAATGACCATCGTTCCGGTTATTGTTGATACCCGCAGCAGACTTACATCGCGTTTCATGGCAGATCCTCCATTGTTTTATAGATGAAAAAGGAGGACAGAACGGTCTGGATGTCGGTTCTGTCCCCTGGAGGCACTTCTACTACTAGCGCAACCGGACGAAAGGGTTGTTGGAAGTTATCAAAATTGTGCATGACAACAAATGTCAAAAACCGGCATTGCTGTCCTGATCCTTGAGGGACGTTTAGGGATTAACCACCAGCGTTGTGAATATTGGAATTGTGTCGTTGCTCTCACAAGTAGGCGAACCCTCAACGTTAGGGGACGTAAAGCTCGCACTTATATAGTAGGTGCCAGCCGCCGGCGGAGTCCACGTAGTCTCAGACCCCGAACCAATGTACGAGGCACCTACATTGGGGTTAGGACTGCTTGATGAAAAATAAGTAATTTCGGGATAACCGTTTTGCGGGTTGCAATTCGCGGTGAGTGTGACCGATTGCCCGAGTGTTATTGGGCTTGAATTGACCGAAACTCCAAGATAGAGAGTTTGGGCATTTCCTGACATCGTCAGGAAAAGGCACAACGCAGCCAGAAGACATGTGAGGGTAGAGATTTTTCTAGAGATGAGGCGCATGTCGTTGAACTCCTCTTTCTAGTTACTCTGTTACGTGGAAGCAAAGCGCATTGCGAACTTCTAAAAGAGTGCAATGTGCCCCAGGAAGCTGTCGGATATAGGGCCAGATGATGGCCCTATATCTGACAGAGTTCCTGGTACCGTGACGCTAGAAGACGTACTTCGCTGAGAGTTGCAGGAACCGAGAGTCTGGCGTGTTCTGTTGGAAGAACTTCGGTCCGGTAATTTGGCCACCGCTCGAACTGTTGCTATTGTTGGATGGGTTGCCAAGCGTTGGGTGGTTCAAGACGTTGAAGGCGTCTACGCGGAACGAAAGATACTGCTTACGGAATGTAGCGAAGTCCTTGAAGAGCGACATATTGACTCCGTAGTAGCCAGGACCATAGACAGTGTTCTGTAGGCCACCTAGCAACGCGAGCGCTGCCGACTCACCGGTAACGGGTGAATAGAATTGATATCCACCCGTGCCGACCGGTGTACCGACTGGCGCGATCGAATTGCCCGGAAGCGGATTGGCGAAGGCGCAAGGGTTGTACCAATTCGTCTTCGTCTTGGTCTTGGTTGCGCAGGTCACTCCAGGATTGTTTACGAGATCCGGAGTTCCTCCAGGAGTATAAGGATTACGGATCTTTACAGCTCTCGCACCACCAGCTCCTGATGCCGTAGTGATGTCGGGAGAGACCGAGAACGGCGTGCCGGTCTGGGCGGCGAAGGTAAGGCTAGAAGACCAGCCACCGATGATTTCATCTTCCCAGCGCGATTGATTCAGAAACGCTCTGCCTTTTCCGAAAGGCAACTGATAGTTGCCGTTCACCGTCAAGCGATGCCTGACGTCGTACGTGGAGTTGGTCCACTCCTGGCTATAAGGGATCAACGCCAAGTCGCGGTCTCCGACGGAGCTTTCGAGACCGCCGGGATCGCTGTCGTTGGTGAGGCTGTGCGCCCAGGTATAGGTTGCGAGGAAGCTCAGACCGTGAGATGCGCGCTTCTCCAACTTCGCCTGCAATGAGTTGTAGGAGCTGTCGCCGCCGTAGTGGATGATATCCACTCCACCAAAATCGGGAAACGGTTGATACTGCTGCGTGCTGGTACCTGGCGCATAGAGGCCCTGCGTCATATTGGGACTGAGCTGAATCGGAAGGTGGCGCGATCCGTTGCCGACGTAACTCAGCGTTGCAGCCATATTGTTAGTAATGGCCCGCTCCACGGACAGGTTGTAGCTTACGGTGTACGGCGTCTTAACGTTGGGGTCGATGCCGTTGACGCTTGGGTCCTGCACAAAGTTCAGCAGACTGTTGCCAGTCTTGGATACCAATCCTGTCTCCAGCGTGATGCCTTCCGTAGCGAGCGAGGGGCAGTTGCCAATCACGCAGTTCGGGGCAGGAATATTCGCCGAGTTGTCCCAGGGGAAGTTGGATCCAAGATTGGTGTTTCCCTCGCTCTGGAGGCCACCATAAAAGAGGCCGAAGCCGCCGCGAACCACGACCTTTGGCAACGGCTGGTAAGAGAAGCCGATACGCGGAGCGAAGTTGAGGTTTTGTCCGGTCGCCAGACGCTCATTGTCGTTGTACTGGAGAGCGATGTTGTCTTTGGCCAACGTAGCCAGAAAAGGCGCGCCAAGTACCTGGTTCCGCGAACGGCTGGGAAGCTCATAGACGGCTGTTCCTGTGGAGATGCCGAGATTGCCGTAATCGATGAAGTTTGCCTGGTTTCCGCTCCTCTCCTTGTAGGGCTCATAGTGGTCGTATCTCAGGCCAAGATTGAGGGTGAAGTTATGGGCGATCTTCCAGTCATCCTGGAAAAAGGCAGCGTCATACCACTGCGAATCATCGAACGGCGGGGAGGTAGCGATGCCTGCAGTGTTCATCTGATTCGCCAGATAGTCCGCTACACCCCAGCCGGTATATTGATTCCCGGGTATTCCTGTGTAGACGTTGTTCCAGAAGTATTGCCCAAGCGGGTTCGGCGCATACCGGTCGAAGACGCGAAGGGCCTGGAAGGAAACGCCAGCCTTCAACGAATGATTGCCGACAGACTTATTGACATTATCGAGTATCTGGTAGACGTTTTGGGCCTCGTCCTGTGTGCCTACTGAGCCCCACGGATTGATTTCATTGGGGACACCTCTGGGCACACCACCCAAGCCAGGTCCAGGAAAAGGAACGCCCCCCAGACCGAGCGATGCGGCGATCGTGCTGCTGTTCGCGTTGGGCTGGAAGTACTGGGAGTGAATCCAGTTATAGCCGAAGCGGAACTCGTTGGTGAGGGTTGGCGCGAAGGCGTGGGTCTCACTCAGCATGAAGTTCTCGGACAGATTCGTGTCGGTCTGGCCGCCAAAGCCGCCGCCATCGAGAATGGGGCCGAGCGGAAGCCCATTCCCTTTGATCTCGTGCGCATAGCTATAGCGCGCGTATACCTGGTCCTTCTGACTTACGTTCCAATCCAGCCTCTGGTCCCACTGGATCGTATTGTCTGTGTTAACCAAATTCTCGTTGTTGTTGTTGAACGTCTGTCCCGGAAGGCCATAGTTTGGCAGCGGATACATATTGAGAATGTTCTGTGCAACGGAGTCGACCTGTGCGGGGCACAGAACATTGTTCACTCCATTGCAGGACAACTTCTGGGTACCGCCCGAGGTCGGTTCATAGAGTTGTATGGGCTCGTTTTGCTGGGTGTAGGTGCTGCTTTGTAACAGCTCGGTGAAGTTTCCCTGGCGCATCAACGCCGTCGGAACGGTCATGATATTCACATTCGCGTACGATATGCGATTGGCCTCAATGTCTCCGAAGTAAAAGAAGTGGTTCTTCCAGATTGGAAAGCCGAGAGTGGCCCCGAACTGATTCTCGTGGTATGGCCCTTTAGTGGTCGCGTTCCAGGGCGTCGAGTCCAGGCTGGTGTTGCGGACATACTCCCACACGTCGCCATGGATCTGATTGGTGCCGGATTTGATGCTGGCGCTCATGACCGCGCCGGCCGAGTGGCCGAACTCAGAGCTGAAGTTGCTGGTCTGCAGGTTGAACTCAGCCAGCGCATCGGGCGGCGGACGCATCACGAAGCTGGAACCATTGAGGAAGTCGATGAGGTTGGTGTTGTTGTCGACGCCGTCCAGAAGAAAGTCGTTCTGTTCGGCGCTCTGGCCGTTGGCCACAAAATCACCGGTACCGCTGCCACGCGTGTTGCCAAACGGGGGAGCAACACCAGCCGTCAGTTGCGCGATATAAACCCAGTTACGTCCGTTGAGTGGTGTGTTGTTGATCGTCTCGGAGCTGATGACCTGCCCTACCGAGCTGGTCTGAGTTTCAAGCAGGGGCGCTTCCGTGGAGACCGTCACCTGCTCCGTCACAGCGCCGGGCTTCAGGGCAAACGTAATGTTCAGACGCTGCTGGATGTCCAGGTGCAGATTCTCACGCACCGTGGTCTGGAAGCTAGGCGCAGTCGCGGTCAGCTTGTAGTTACCGATCTTCACGGGTGAGAACACAAAAGCACCATCGCTATTGGCCGTGCGTTCCAGCGAAAAGGCAGTGTCCGTGGCGGTGAGGGTGACCTTGGCTCCGGGGATTACAGCACCCTGGTCGTCCTGGACGACGCCAGTGATGGCACCCTGGTCAGTCTGTGCCCATGCCGAAGGCACAGTAAAGGCGAGCAGGCAAATAACTATCAGTGCGCTGCAGAGGAGGAGAATTCTACTTTTATCGACGAAATTTCTAAACATACATTTGGCCTTCCTTTTGACTCGATGCCGTATAACCGGAATCTTCGTTGCTGTTCAAATACGACGTATACGTTCGTTTGCCCGGAGAGGCAGGGTTATTGAATAGATCAGTTCTTCTTTTAGAAATAAAAGTCTCCTGAGAGCTGTACTGTCCTGCCTCCGAAGTTCAGACCTGTAATTTGGCCAAAGGTGCTGCTACCGGGGTAATTATTGGGCTCACCATAGCCTGGAACATTGAACACATTGAACACATCGCCTCGGACCTTGAAGCCCATCCCACGGTAAAGATCAAATCTTTTGAAGAGGGAGAGGTCCGTTTTGTTGAAGCCGGGGCTGTATACCAGAGATCGTCCCGGCGTTCCATAGGCAGCTCTTGCGCCATTGTCCGAAATGCTCACTTGGCCAGCTGTTACGGGTTTGCCCGGATCTATAGCAACAGGGGGATTAATAAAGGCGCATGGATTGAACCAGCTCTGCAGGGTTTTTGTTTTCGTTGCGCATGGCAACCCAAATCCAAGCACCGGATCAGAGACACCTCCTGGCTTGAAGGGATCAGCGATCCTAACGGCATTTGCTCGCCCCACACCACCCGTTGAGTTGTTGCTGGACTGAATGCTGAACGGGTTACCAGATTGCGCAGAGAAGGCTATGTTTGCAGACCATCCACCTACAAGAGTGTTGGCAACACCCTTATGGTTCATCCACTGCTTACCGTAGCCAAACGGGAGCTCATAGCCTCCTGTCAAGGTAGCCCGATGGCGCACATCCTGATACGAGCTGCCATAGTCATAGCTAAGCCCAAGCTGGCGTGCATTGCGGTAATCAATGCTATTGGATGCGTCACTCAGTGGCTGACGAGAATCATCGAGTGAATGAGCGAGCGTATACGATGCGGCGAACTGGAGCCCCTTAGAGAACCTACGTTCCAGCTTTGTCTGCAGCGAGTTGTAGTTCGCATCAGAGCCATAGACGATGTAACTGCCGTAATTCAGGTCAGGATAAGGGCGCGCGGCCTGGGAGTTATCACCGGGCCCCACTGGTAGTGGCTGATTGTTGGGATCAACTGGCGTCTGTAAATGATGTGTGACCGAACCGACATAGCCAACAGTAGCCGTCAGGTTGGAACTGAAGGAGCGCTGTACCGTCACATTGTACTGCTGAGAATACGGTGTTTTCACATCGTCGGAGCCGTTCAAGTTTGGTGAAGCTGCATCCTGGATAATGCCCGTGGCCAAAACCTGAGACCATCCTGTTTCAAGCGTCTGTCCGTTTGTGGGGCAGGTTCCATAGACACAACCTGCGCTATTGAAATTACTGTTGAACGCAAAGGGAGGATTTACGCCAAGATTCAGAGAATAACCAATACCTTCCAGAGCGCCGTAAAAGATGCCGTAGGCTCCTCGAATAACCGTTTTATCGTTGACGGAGTATGCAAATCCGATGCGAGGCGCAAAGTTCTTATAGTCGGGCTTCACCAGATAATCGTTATCCGTGTATTGCACGACCACGCCATCTTTCGCAAAGTTTGCAAGCAGGTTGGCGGGCAAAGGATTATTGCGAGTGCTGCTTGGCAACAGATATGTACCACCGGTGATGTTTTCCGCCGGGTTATAGTTCAGCACCGGGACATTCGGGCGGAAGTTCCCCATCTGATCGTTGCGTTCCCGCGCCGGCGTGGTGTACTCATAACGCAGACCAGCGTTTACGGTAAGCCGCGAGGTGGCTTTCCAGTCGTCCTGGAAGTAGCCCGCACGCACCCAATAGATGTTATTGGTCGTGGTGATATTTGAAAGTGCGGAGCTACTCATCTCATTCAGCAGCATGTCGGCGGCACCGTAGCCGGTTGTTCCCTGGTTATTGGGATCCTGGGTAAACTTTCCACTAAAACTTATCTGCCCGATCCCGTCATTGGGCTGAAGAGTAGCGACGCGAAGGCTTTGGATGTTTACCCCAAAGTGCAGAGAATGATTGCGGACGATGCGAGTGACATTATCGTTAATCTGCCAGACATTCTGATGCTCATTGGACGGCTCGTATCCTGATGCGCCGAAATTGCTAATGCCATTGTTGTTGTTCACATTGAAGGCAGGTATACCGCCGAGATTGGGTCCTGTGAGCAGTCCACCAAGGCCGAAGGATTCCGCAATCCCGGTTTGGTTATAGCCAGCCTGATAAAAAGCAGAGTGGTTCCAGTTATAGCCATACCGCAGTTCGTTGATAAACTTCTCGCTAAATTCATGCGTTTCGCTGAAAGCGAAGCTGCGGCTTTGGTTGATGACCGTTGAACCGCCAAAACCGGTCCCGTCCAAAACGCCAAACGGCGCAGGCGAAAACTTAGGCTGATTTTCAAAGCTGTATCGAGCGAATGCCTGATCGTGACTGGAGATATTCCAGTCTGTTCTTACGTCAAACTGATTCGTGTTTACAGCCTCGTGCCCGTTGAAAATGAAGTTGTTATAGGTTTGACCGGGGATCCCGAAGTTAGGCTCAGGAAACGCCGCAAGCAGCTTTTGGGCAACTGCATCTATTTGTGTCGGGCAGATGACATTTAGCTGCCCATTGCACGAAAGGTAATTGCTGGCGCCATTTGTCCCTGGTGCTGGACCGCCTGCGTTATACAGCTGCCTGTTGTTACCATTCGTGAGCGACGATTGCAGTAATTCACTAAAGTTTCCCTGACGCATCAGGTCCGTCGGTACAGTGTATTCGCCAGAGGAGCTTGTAGTAACTTCTCGCAGACCCTGATAATCACCAAAGAAGAAGAGCTTGTTCTTCCAGATGGGGCCGCCGATTGTAGCGCCAAACTGGTTATACCGCAGCTCCGGAGATACGCGGCTGAAATAGTTATTTCCGGTGATTGTGTTTAGCGCATCGTTCTGGAAGTACTCCCACGCGCTCCCATGGAACGAGTTTGTTCCTGATTTGATGCTGGCATTGATGACTGCTCCAGCAGAGTGCCCCAGCTCAGCGCTGTAGTCACTCGTCTGTATCTTGAACTCCTGAAGAGCGTCGGGTGGAGGGTTGACGATGAAACTTGCTCCATTGAGGAAGTCCGTCAGATTCGAGTTATTATCCACGCCATCAAGGATGAAGTTATTCTGTTCGGTGCGTTGGCCATTCGCCGAGAAATCTCCACTTGCTGCATTTCGCGCGCCCTGTTGCCCTTGATTGACACCAGCCGTCAGTTGCGCCAAAAAGACATAGTTGCGACCCGCCAGAGGTGTGTTGGTGATCGTCTGTGAGTCAAAAACGTGCCCGGAAGATCCATCTTCCGTTTGCATAAGAGCGATACTCAAGCCGGAAACATCCACCGTCTGTGTCGCGGCTCCAACTCGCAGTGTCACGTTCATCCCGAGACGCTGGCTCACTTGCAGTTCAAAATCAGTAATCGTCGTTGTTTGAAACCCTGATGCGGATGCAGTGATCGTGTAATGACCGATCTTCAATGGGGAAAAAACATAGACTCCTCGCTGATCGGTTGTGGTCTTCAGCTCAAGCGCTGTACCAAGATCCTTTATCGTCATGCTGGCGTTTGGGATCGCGGCTCCCTGTTGATCGACTACGGTACCTGTAACGGATCCCTGATCGACCTGCGCTAAGGCAGAAGGCATGGGAAACGAGAGCAGGCAAACGGCTGACAATACGCAATACAGGAGGTGCTTCGTTCTTCTATCGACGAATTTTTTAAACATATGGCTGGCCTTCTTTTTGACTCAATGCCCTGCAGTCGAAATTTTCGCTACCGCTCCAAAGCGACGCACGTTTACGTTTAGGCCACCCTGCTCGCTGTGATGTATACGTATACATATGGGTGCGTCAGAATCTATATTGGAATGGATAGGGGGTTGTCAACTGCTTTTTTCATAGATGCGACAATTGCTTCACAGGTAACGTTATCCCGTGACGAAATTCATGATTGAGCCTTATGCTCAGGCTCATGTTTTAGCCCCCAACCCGGCCCTTGAATACAGGTACGACCTCGCCTTTGCGATCCTTTCATCCCAACTCGCTTGACCTTGCCATCATCGGGGTCTATTTTGCCGCGACCATCCTGGTCGGGTGGCTGTTTCGCCGAAAAGCTCATTCGACGTCCGACTTCATTCATGCGGCGCGCACCTTGCCCACCGCCGTGACGACGATCGCCTTCGTCGCAGCCAACTGCGGAGCGCTCGAGATCGTCGGAATCGTTTCGGCCAGCGCCAAATATGGGGCGAAGACCCTGCATTTTTATTGGATCGGCGCCATACCGGCGATGCTCTTCCTTTCGCTGTGCATGATGCCGATCTATATGCGGAGCCGCGCGCTGACCGTGCCTGAGTTTCTGAAGTTCCGCTTCAACGAGTCGACCCGCACCCTGAACATTGTGTGCAGCGGCATCATGATGGTTCTTGTTTCGGGAATCAGCCTGTATGCCCTGGCGCAGGTGCTGCGTACGTTTCTCGGATGGAGTTTCACTCAGACAACTTTGTCCGCGGCGGCCATCGTCTTCGTGTACGTCTCGCTCGGTGGCCTGACGGCCACGATGTACAACGAGGTAATTCAGTTTGCGCTGATCGTACTTGGCCTGCTGCCGCTCGTGTTTTTCATCCTGCATGATTTTCATGGCATGGCAGGGCTGGCGTCGCATCTAGACCCCGCTATGCGGCACACATGGGTGGGGCTGCCGTTGGTGAACCCGCACGCCTCTCCCATGGATGTTGCCGGTGTTTCGATGGGGCTGGGCTTTGTGCTGAGCTTCGGATACTGGTGCACAGATTTTGTACTGATCCAGCGGGCATTGGCTGCGCGTACTACAGCCGGAGTGCTCAATACTCCCCTGTTCGCAGCGTTTGTGAAGCTCCTGTTCCCTGCTCTGGTCGTGCTTCCCGGTCTTGCAGCGGCCGTCTTTTTCAGCGCTAAATCAGGATTCAGGTACGATCAAGCGCTGCCGGCACTGATGATGCGCTACTACGGACACGGGCTGCTGGGCTTTGGGATTACCGCAATTCTCGCGAGCCTGATGTCCGGACTAGCCGGTAACATCAATGCCCTTACGACCATCTGGACACACGATATCTATCGAGCGTCCCTGGCACCGGACAAGAGCGAGCGCCACTACGTTCTTATCGGAAGATTTTCTACGCTGATTGCCATTCTGCTGAGCATCGCAACGGCCTACTTGGCGTTGTCTTTCAGCAACATCATGGACTATCTCCAGTTGCTGTTTTCTTTGTTCAATGCGCCGGTCCTGGCAACTTTCCTGCTGGGTATGTTCACGATGTGGGCTACTCCCAAGGCCGGCTTCTGGGGGCTGCTGTTGGGGACGCTATCGTCGATCGCGCATAACCTGGCCTATCGCATGCACTGGATTCACTACGGAAGCGACATGAGCGCTAATTTCTATGGCGCCATTCTTGCGTTTACCAGTTGCTTAGCCATCACGGCGCTGTTGAGTTTCTTTACCGCCGCAAAATCGCGGGACGAGCTTGCCGACCTTACCTGTTGGACGGCAACCCATCAAGGTATTCGCATTCCCAGGACGGCACTATCGCTTGCATTCATAGCCATCGTGCTCTGTATCTCTTTGAGTGTTCTTTTTCGGTAGGACAGCATGTGTGTTTTTAGTATGTCGCAGCAAGTACTAATTTCTGAGGCCAGTTTGGAAATGGAGCAAAAATGATGCGTAGAGTAGATAGCACCATAAAGAAATACTTGAATAGCCTCTTGTCTCTCCACAAGAGACGTGCCGGGAAGTTGCGTATTCCGCACTCGGTGTTATTAGCGATGACGATTTTCATCGCTCCCCAATTGATCCGGGCTCAGACAGAGAACGCGTCCATTCGTTTTGACAAACAGACGCAGGTCTTCCGCATCGATGCTGCCGACGTCTCTTATGTGTTCGGGATCAATGAGAAGAAAGCGATTCAAACCCTCTATTGGGGGAAGCGGCTGAATGCGGCGGACACCTTCGCTGCACCTGTCTACGAGCCCGGCGTCGCGGCCTTCGATGCTTCGAACAACACTACGCGGCAGGAGTTTGTCGCCTGGGGGGCGGGGCTCTACGTAGAACCGGATTTGAAGATCACCTTTCCCGATGGAAACCGCGATCTGGTGCTGCAGTATGTCTCGCACACCATCGCCGGCAACCATCTGACAGTGAGGCTTAAGGATATCTCGCGTGAGGTTTACGTTGAGTTGCAGTATGAGATGGATCCGGCCACGGGAGTTTTGCGGCGATCGGCAGAGGTGCAGAATAAGACCTCGTCGCCGCTGACGATCGAGCAGGTATCCTCCGGCACATGGACACTGCCCCGTGCTCAGGACTATCGCCTGCGCTACCTGACCGGGCGATGGGCTGGAGAATGGAACCTTCGCGAGCAGCTCATCCAACCGGGGAAGACCATTCTGGAGAGCCGGCGCGGATCCACTGGGGCACAGAACAATCCATGGTTCGCCATCGACCGCAATGGATCCAACGATCAAGACAGTGGCGATGTATGGTTCGGCGGACTTGGCTGGAGCGGCTCCTGGAAGATAAGCATCGAACAAGACCAGGTGCAGCAGGTACGCGTTACGGGTGGCCCTAACAGCTTTGACTTCGACTACCGTCTGGCTCCGGGCGAGAGCTTGCAGACACCCTATTTCTACGCGGGCTACACGCATGATGGCATTGGCAGCGCTTCGCGCCTGCTGCATCGGTTTGAGCTCGGCAGCGTGTTGCCGGGCGCTCCTCATCCCAAGCTGCGGCCTGTACTTTATAACTCCTGGGAAGCCACAGGCTTCAATGTGAATGAGGCTGCGCAGGAGGCCCTCGCAGAAAAAGCCGCCAGCATTGGAGTGGAGCGGTTTGTCGTAGATGATGGCTGGTTCGGGAAACGAGCAGACGATCATGCGGGCTTGGGCGACTGGTATGTGAACCCGGTGAAGTTTCCCAATGGCTTGAAGCCGCTGATCGACAAAGTTCATTCGCTGAACATGGACTTCGGCCTGTGGGTCGAACCCGAGATGGTGAATCCCGACTCAGACCTTTATCGCAAGCATCCTGACTGGGTGCTAAACTTTACGGGAAGGCCACGCACAGAGGGTCGGAATCAGTTGGTATTGAATCTCGCCAGGCCAGACGTGCGTGAGTATGTCTTTAACTTTCTAGACAAGCTACTGAATGAAAATGACATCGCATTTCTCAAGTGGGATTACAACCGGAATTGGTCAGAGCCGGGTTGGCCTGCGGTGGCTCCGGAAGATGAGAAGAAGGTCTACATCACCTATGAGCAGAATCTCTATTCTATTTTGGAGCAGTTGCGCAAAAAGCACCCTGCTGTCGAGATAGAAAGCTGCTCCGGTGGAGGCAGCCGAGTGGATCTTGGGATCATGCACTACACCGATGAGGTGTGGCCCTCCGATAACACCGATGCCTTCGATCGTCTGAAGATACAGGACGGCTTTACCTACGCTTACACTCCCGCTGTGATGATGGCCTGGGTGACCGACTCACCTAGCCAGCTCAATCATCGGACGCTCTCGCTCGACTATCGCTTTCTTTCTTCCATGCAGGGATCGCTGGGTATTGGAGCCAATCTCAATGACTGGAAGCCTGAAGATTTTGCGACTGCGAAAAAGATGGTGGCGCAGTACAAGCAGATTCGCGAGATCGTGCAACGCGGTTCTCTGTATCGTCTGATCTCCCCACAGAATGGGAGCGAACACTCGGTTACAGAGAGCGTTTCAGCGGACCAGAATGCCGCTGTAACCTTTGCGTTTCTGCATTCAAGCGGAATGCTCTACCCTTTTCCGCGAATCTATCTTCGCGGTTTGAAGCCTGACTCCATGTATCGGATTGAAGCGCTGGATGGGAAGTTGGCCTCCGATACACCTGCGGTTGCCAGCGGCGCCTTCTGGATGCAGAACGGTGTCGATGTCAATCTTCAGGGTGACTTTCAGGCTGCTGCGTTTTCATTGAAGGTGGTTGCCAACTAGGCAACACTAGCTCATTCAACTAAAACGTCCGCGGCATCAGGCGATGCCGCGGACGTTTTAGAGTTACCTTGTGGATGTAGTGGCTGTGGCGTTGCCGACAACAGCGCCGTGGTTGGATGAAAATACCAAGCTGCTAGCGAAGAGTGCGCTTGTGGTGCATCTCGAGAAATCTACGGGGACATCGATAGATTTATGAGCGCCTGGAGCGATGTCTCCCACCGGGATGGGGAAAAGCGCCAGTACCTTCGGATGGCAAGTACCGCTTCCACTGTCTTGTGTCAGCGAGAAGAGGTTCACCTCCGCGTTTCTAGCTTGGTTCGTGCCTGTGTTGGTAAGAGAGAGCTGCCAGAGACGAAGCGCAGGGATGCCTAGCTTCGCGGTGATAGCTCCGGTGATATTCGCCACTGCTACCGTTGGGGAGATGGCGATACGATCGAGATCCGGAGAGTACCCCGTCGGGTTACCGAACTGGATCGTATTGACACCGGCGTTCAAGGTAACCGGAATGACCGTGCTGCTGGGCAGGCTGAAACTGCTTCCGTTAAGGTCGAGTTCCGTGCCGGCACCGCCGTTAACACTGACGAAGTAGGAACGAGGGCCGCTGGTGAGGTAGTCGACCTCCATCTGGTAGGTTCCAGCCACCGGGACCGTCACATTCGTGAAGGTTACAGTGGTTCCGGCACCACCGATATTTCCAGCTTTAGAAGCGCCGGAACAGGTTGAACAGTAGGTGACGCTGGCACTGCCGGCGAGGGTAGCAAGCTCGGCCTCATATCCGGTCCAGTCCGGCGCAATAGCATTTCCATTGCCGCTGATCACGATACGGTCCATATCAGGCGGATAGCTGGTGGGATTTCCGAATTGAACGCTGTTGATTCCTGCGTTCAATTGGACAGGGACAGTGGTGCTGGCAGGAATAAAGAAGCTTCCACCACTGACGTTTAGAGTTTGAGGAAGGCCGCCATTGACCCAGTACGTAAGAGCTCTTGCGCCGACCGTCATGGAGTCGATCTCCATCTGGTAGGTGCCAGCCTGCGCGACACTGATGTTGTTGATGGTCAGCGTATTGTTGGCGCCGACTCCCAGATTGCCGACCTTCAAGCCGCCGGAGCAATTGGGACAAGAGGCCACAGAAGCCGAGCCGCTCAACACACCTGCCTCTGCCTCGTAGACCTGCGAGGGCGGAGGTGTCGCACGACCGATTCCCGTTACCTTGAGCAGACGAACACCGTGTCCCAAAACAGCCGCACTGAAGCCGCCACTCGCCGGGCCCAGGTCGGCTTGGGACCATAGGTCACGAACGTCGGTGGCAGTCGTGAAGCCCAAGGTGCTCCAGGGGATCGTCATCGAGGTTGGGAAGTCATTCAGATTGAAGAGGGCGACGTAGTAACTGCCATTGCCGAGGTTCGACACCCAGATAGGATTGAAGCCACCCGCAACCTCCTTCGCTGGATACCCTGACTGGTCGACTGCAATCACTTCGTCGTTGCTTAGAAGCTGTACTCCAGTGCTGTCCAGAACGGTAAGATCTCCGCCTAAAAACATGGGAGCGTTGCCCATGGCCCAGAGCGTAATCGCGGACTGCTGCTCTGTGGAGTTCAAGCCATCGGTACTGGTATTCGCGACGTCGAGGGAGTCGAGATCGTTCCAGCCAACCGTGGCGCCGGAAGCATTCTCCCAACCTACAAGGTCATAGAAGCGCTGCGACACCATGTTCCAGTTCGTAATGGTAGAGCAGTTCCCTTCGCATTCGACGTCGCCTTCGATGCGGCGAGCGTTCGCATAGGTCTGCCATGTGCTCAGGTAGTCCTGATCGAGCGCCCAGGAGATGGTGAACCATATGGGATGGCTGTTCTGCTTAATCGCCGTTGCCCATGCTGCTACGTCGTCACGATTGTCAATGGAGGTGTTATCGCTGTAGGAGCCCGGTGTCACCGCGTCGAGCTTGATGAAGTCGATACCCCAGGAGGCAAACAGGTTCACGATAGAGGTGACGTACTCCTGTGCACCGGGTTTGGTGAAATCGATCTTGTAGTGATACGGAGAGGTGCCTGAACCACCAAAGGCGTTGCCTGCGGTGTAGGGCACCGTAAGAATGTCCTGGATGTGATACGTCGTGCCCAGGATGGGATAGTTAGCCGCTACTGCGGGCTCCTCGACACCAGGAATCCAGTAGATACCGGCCTTTTGGCCATTTGCATGGATGTGCGCTACCAGAGCCGTGATGTCTGGAAAGTTCGGAGCGCTGGGAATGGGCCGGCCGTTGGCATCGAAGGTCGACATCCATCCTGAGTCCATATTGATGTAGTTATAGCCGTGAGCTTGCAGCCCGGATGCGAGCAAGGCGTCCGACTGCGCTGTAATGTTTGCCTGTGTAAGAAAACCGCTGGTGATGGTCTGCTGACTATAGCTGCTCCACCCCATATAAGGTTTTTCCGCGACGCCGGCTGACTGCGCGCGTGCAGACACGGCGGAGGTAAAAAGTGAAGCGATAACGAGAGCGACTGCATAAAAAGTACAACGACGGCTTTGGTTGGTTATACGGGGCGTGGTCTGCCATTCGAGGCTGACCGGGGGATGAGCGTGGGGCAATATCAGAGTCACTGTATTTCCTCTCTTTGCTATTCGAATCAGCTAACGAGAGCCGATTGAATTTCGATATCTGGACGCAGGGCCGCGGACCTGCGATGAGGTCACGATGGCGAAGCGGCACAGCAGTCTTTATGCGGTCAGGCCATGTGCTCCAACACCTGCCGCATGGTGATGGCGCCTGTGTATGTTTTGCCCTTAGACAACGCGGGAGCGATAGCGCAGGCGAGATTGTGGTCCTCAAACCAGACGAGAAAACGTGAGTCGTCCGCGCCCGGCAGACGAGATTGGTTGATCCACGTGTAGTACGCGCCCATATCGGCATCGATCAGAGAGCCTTCAGCGTCCTGCGGCTGCTGAAGAGGATCGCGGGCGAGCAACTGCTCCATTGGTGCGTTGCCTTGACGCGTGGAGAAACGTGCGAAGAGTGTAAGCGGCTGGGCGCGATGCAGACACTCGCGAGCAGCCCATTGAACAAAGGTCGTGCTAAATATCTGACATCCGGCGCCTTGCGTAATCAGATTGACTTCGAAGTGGCGCAAAGGCGCATCGGCCGCGGTTCCCTTGAGCGTCAGGTCCTCTGGACTCAGCCCTACGATGTAGGAGCCGACAGCTTCCACTCCTACGGAGCCGTTAGCTCCGTGGCTGGTGAACTCTTTCAGCAGGGCAAACTCCCGCTTTGCGGCAGGCACAAGCCTGGCGTAGGACATGGTTGTCAGCCGCGGATCTTCAGCCGCTACGGAGTATGGTTCGCCGCCATCGATATACCAATGTCCGTATTCGAGTGGATGTTGCTGGGCACGCGATGTGACCGCAGCTGAGAGTGTTTCGAGTGCGCCGCTGGGATCAAGTTTCGTAAAAAGCATGCCGTGCGGCATGAGATGGCGGAAGAGAGAGTATTGAGTTTGCTGGCTACCTCTACCTATAACAACGATCGTCCATCTTGGAGTAACAGGTTGCGACTGGGGCAGAGCCTTCTCCAGGTACTGCTGATACGCCTGCGCGACGCTGTGGTAGTTGTCGCTGAGGTGCTGCTCCCAAAGATAAGCCGTCAGCTTCTCACTAAACGGCTGCGGATGATTGACCCAATCGAACTTCGATAACTCACTCGTAAGTGGAATCGCCGCGAAGGGCGACATCAAAGAGTCAAAGGAAGCGGCGTCCAGTTGATTCAACAGATTCAGCTGACGCACCAGCTGCTCGCGCTCTGCCGGGAAGCTCCAGTCGTACTGGATCACCTGCCGCAGCAAAGCGGCCAGCAAAATCAGCGGCATGCGCTTGAGGGCGTTCAGGTGCTCTATGGCTAACGCACGGGCCTGGGGAGGATATGCCGCGAAGCTCTCAGCTTGTAGATTCCCTGGCGTCATCCGAGCACCTCGGCAATGGGCTTCCCCTTGGCCGAAGGGGTTGCGAAGTTCATCATGGCGCCCAACGTCGGCACGAGGTCCAGTGAATCGAGGGGTCGGTCTACCGTAAGGTTCTGGCGAATGTGCGGCCCTAACGCCATCATCCAGGTAGTCCGCGAAAGTGGATCGCCTGTCCGGTGATGCTGAAAGCCATTGCCCGATGCACTGAAATCCGAGTCTCGGCCAAAGTCCGGGAGGATCAGCATGGTTGTGCGGCCCTTGTACTCCGGATCGGTCTCGATCATCTGCCAGATGTCCGCACAGAGACGGTCGGTTCTCCGGATGCCCTCGAGATACAGCGAATAAGCCCCGGTATGGGCGACATCCATGTCATGCAGCGTGATCCAGAGCAGGCTGGGCGCAAACTGTTTCATCAACTGGCGCATCACGTAGACGGAGAGCTCATCGGCACTGGAGAGCGTCTGCGCATGATGGGCGAAGTCGTCGACAGAGAGATGCAGCATCTCGGTGAGCTTCGCGGTTCCCAACTCGTTTTGCACCGCAGGAGGCGTAAACAAAAGGTCTTCGTAGTTGTCCTGCAGCAAAAATTCCATGGCGGCCGAGGCCGTGGAAGTCTTATTCAACGCCGATGCCAGCAGGTGTTTCGGAAGAATCACCTGCGCGCCCATGCCAGGCACAATGAGAGATCCATCGCTTTGCCCGATACGGTTGAAGCCGTTGCTGGGCGCGATCACCCAGGCATCGTTTGCTGGACGGTTCAGGCCTTTGCGAAAGTATTCGAAGACGGTGGGATTCTTCGGAGCGACATCCGCAAAGTTGTCGAACCGCTCGTAGACTCCAGTCGCCAGGCTCGCAGTAGCTACGTAATGACCAAGGATTCCGCGATTCACCACCTGAGTGAAGAACGTCGCCTGTGGAATCAACTCGTTCAAGAGGTGGGGAATATTTTCCTGCCCCTCAGGAGCAAAGGTCTCTTCATCGCGAGCTCCGCCGCCAAAGGTGACGACCACCGTCTTCTGCCCTTGCGGCATAGCCGCCGCATGCAGCGGGGAGAAACCAAGCAGCTGACTCGCAGCTCCAGTCATCGCAACAGACCGAAGAAAGTCGCGTCGAGTTACCGCCCTCTGCTGTGCGACCTGCCGCAAAAAATCCATTGCAATATACCTCACCTCGAGCGCGGTCGCGGCTCGTCTTGAGCACGGCCCATGTTGAGCTTCGACTAAACCCGTGCTCGTTTGAATCGATCCAGTTACGCCGATGACTAGCGGTACTATGTATACGTGTACATAAGGAAATTTGGCAAGTGCGAGACAAAATTATTGTCTGGCATCTAGTTAGTGCCTTCTGATAAATTTTGTTCCCATTGGACGATGTTCATGTAAACCTACACACTGGTTATCACCAAGGAGTTGAGCCACACGATGGACATGCGTGAGATTGCCAAACTGGCAGGAGTATCCAGTGCCACCGTATCCCGTGTCATCAACGGCTCGAACCTTGTACGGCCTGAGACAGTCGAACGCGTTCGCAAGGTCATTGACGAAGTAAAGTTCTTCCCCAATAACAGTGCGACTACCCTGAAATACGGTAGAAGTGGGACCTATGGCCTGATTATTCCGGACATTACCAATCCGTTCTTTCCAGAGTTCATTAAGAGCTTTGAAGGGATCGTCGTAGGCAATGATCAGGAGATGCTGATGGCCACGACCGACTTCCACTCCGGCCGCATGCAGCAGTCCATTCGACGCATGTTGATTCGCAAGGTGGACGGCGTAGCCTTACTGGCGTCGGAGATCGAGACGGAACCCTTTGAAGACCTTATCCATAACCGAGTTCCTCTCGTGACGATGGACCGCGGTCATATTGGAAATGGGTTGAGCGACGTCGCTATCAATAACAAAAGCGGCATGGATCAGGCACTGCAGCACTTGAAAGACCTGCGCCACAAAAAAATAGGCTACATCGGCGGCTTTGCGGGTCTCACGATCTCAGATCATCGTGTCGACGCCTTCATACGAGCACTGAAACGAGTAGACATTGTGCCGCGTCCGGAGTTCATCAAGGTCGGCAACTATCGCATCACCGGCGGCATGACGGCCATGACGGAGTTGCTTTCGATGGAAGATCGGCCGACTGCGGTGTTGGCGGCAAACGATCTAACCGCCATCGGAGGCATGCGTGCGGCGATGAAGATGGGGTTCACGATCCCAGACGATCTCTCGATCATCGGGTTCGACGATATCGACATGAGCGATATTGTTCACCCGCCCCTCACGACTCTGCGTTTGCCAAGATACGAGTTGGCGAAGGTCTTCTTCGATGCCCTCGAGCACCTCAAGAGTGGGCCTCATGTCCATGGAGAACAGTACAGCGTGAAGACAAGTCTGATCGTACGAGAGTCTACGGGACTTGCTCCGAAACAGCAGCGGAGTCTCTCCTCGAGACGCTGATGAGGCGATGGCGTGGGTTGAGGGTCTAGACATTTGAGCGCTCAAATGTGGGTATTGTTTTGGCACTCGGCTCAAATATCGTCATCACGACAGAAGACCCACGCTCCTCTTTCCAAACGAATCGAGGGTTGAAAGCCCGATATATCCCGCCAGTACAGACGAGATATATCGGGCTTTCAGCCCTTGATCTGTTGTTTATCCCCTTACCTGGGCTTGCGCCCCAGATTCTCTCTTGAGAAGCAAGTTTTTTGAGAGGAGAGAGAAGAGTTTCTAATCAGTGGGGGTGAGGTTAGGGAAGAGGAGAGCGCCATTGTAGGGAGTTTG
>NZ_LMUH01000026.1:0-72486 GCF_009766105.1 Granulicella sp. S156
TCCATAGGAGTGTAGGCCCGCTTCGTCAAATTCCCGAGGTATATCTGTACGGCTTGTCCCGGCGTCCATCTCTTTGGGGAGGAGATTGAACCTCGTGGACGCCTCCCTCAGTGAGATGCAATTAGGGTTACATTTGAGTTAATCGGGGCAGAATTCATTCGCAGGCGAAAAATCTTCGCCAATGTCGGAAAAATGAGTTCCCCCCCACCGAGGTCTGCATAGGAGCAGCACGGGCGAAAGAACAGTCACAACGGCGCGTCTGCAACCTGATACTGATAATGGTTTTCAACGACAGGCCCTATGTTGATTCCGCTCAGCCACGCTGAAAGGTTTCCGAGCAACGAAAGGGTCGTCTGCGCGTCAAAGATGAGATGAGATTTGCTGTGTGGTTCCTCATTGTCGTCGTAGGCGCTAGTCTTTGCACCGTCTCTGCTCAAGGTGCCGCCTTGGTTGCGCCCTTCCATGCGGATTCCGACCACGATGGCCTGAGTGACCACACGGAACAGGCTCTCCTAGACCAACTCGCGCCGAGTTTCATGGTGGCGAGGCGAGACTGCCCGAATGTTCCCGCTGAATTCTCACCGGACCTAAAAACCCCAACAGTACTTCGCGTGAACGGCCCGATTTACGGGCAATGCTTTGCAAAGAACTTATGCCCACAAAACACGCGCTAGGCACTTCTGCGAAACATGTAGGACAGGCACTGCACGTCACCCCGAAGCGAGATGATCCGCAATAAAAAGCCCATGAATCCGTCAGTCCAGTCAATTCCTGACCCTGACCCTAGCAGAAAGACGATGCAGACCGAAGCCTTGCTCGTAAACGATTGGCCTTCATCGAACCGATAGCTGGAGAAGAAATGCAAAAATCTGAAGTGCTTCACGCCTGGGCCACCATTCTGGCTGGCCGTGCCCCCTCGCTTTCTGTTGAGATTACGAAGGAATGCCCTCTGCGATGCCCTGGGTGCTACGCCTTCGACGCGGCCCATCTTGGTAGGGATACTCTGCTGCGCCAACTCTCGGACTTCAAAGGCGAGGAACTCGTAGCGAAGATCCTCGCGCTGCTTGACGAGCTGAAGCCGCTCCACGTATCTCTCGTCGGGGGCGATCCATTCGTTCGCTATCGGGAGCTGGAGCAACTCATTCCACAAATTGAAGCCCGGGGGATTCACACTCAGGTCGTCACCAGTGCGTTTCGTATCATCCCGGCAGACTGGAACAAATACAAAAAACTGACCGTTGTCGTCTCGATCGATGGGCTGCAGCCGGAGCATGATGAGCGACGGAAGCCCGCGACGTATGAGCGAATTCTGAAGAATATTGTTGGCTCCCGGGTGACGATCCATTCCACGATCACTTCGCAGATCGCCGCACGTCACGGCTACCTGGAAGAGTTTCTCGCATTCTGGAGTGCGAATTCTGCCATTCGAAAGATCTGGTTCAGTCTGTTTACTCCTCAGATCGGTGCGACCGATCCGGAGATTCTGACGCCGGCACAGCGCATTCTTGTGATGAACGAGCTGCGCCGACTGCGACCGATGTTTCCCAAGCTGGACATGCACGATCTCGTCATTGACGAGATCGCTACTCCTCCGGCAAATCCCGAAAAGTGCATCTTTGCACGGACGACCGAGACGATCTCCGCCGATCTGAAGACTCAGATCACACCATGCCAGTTCGGCGGCAATCCCGACTGCTCCCAATGTGGCTGCATTGCATCGATGGGGCTCGCAGCCGTGGGCCACCATAAAGTCGTGGGTAGCCTGACTGCGGGACATCTGTTCATGGCTTCAGATCGCTTCGGCAAGAGGTTTCGGAGGTTGCAACGCGCTTTCTCGCCAAAGCCAATCGTTCAGCCGAAGGCTGCTCCATTTACGATTCTTCAGAGATAAGAAGGAGACGCATGTTGACCGAACAGGCATTCAGGCACGAAGAACAATTGCGACGCGAACTGGTCCGATTCAGCCGCTGGCTCTCACGTCTTGGTTTTACGCCCGGTACGTCCGGAAACTTATCCGTTCGATTGGATGAGGAACGCCTCCTTATGACACCTACTGGAATCAGCAAGGGCTTAGTGACGGCTGCAGACATGGTGATCGTCGACCTCCGGGGTCGTCTTCTCGCCGGCACGAGGAACGTAACGAGCGAGGTTGGCATGCACCTTGCAGTCTACGAAGGGCGTCCAGATGTAGCGGCAGTCGTCCACGCCCACCCGGCGACCGCGACCGCTTTCGCCTGTTCTAAGCGAGCACTTAACGAGATGCTTTGCCAGGAAGCAGTGATGACGCTCGGGTGTGTGCCCCTGGCTCGATATGCGACGACGGGAACACAGGAAGTGGCAGAAAGCCTTGGTCCATACCTTGCCACCCACGATGCAATCCTGTTGGAGAACCACGGTGCCGTGAGCTATGGATCGACGCTCCTTGAAGCATTCATGAGGATGGAGACTGTCGAGCATCTCGCACACGTAGCGCTTGTAGCCCACCAACTGGGGTCTGCTCGCCCCTTGTTGGCCGAGCAGGTGAAGCAATTACAGTGTGCTAAAGCAAAATACCAGCACAATGCCGTGGGTCACCCTGAGACCACATATGCCTCCGTAGATCAAACTCGCAGGCTGGTTCGCAGAGGGGTTCCGGGATGAGCCAAGAGCTTGAAAAGCTTCCAGGGGGCACTACACCAAGCGTCAAAAATCGTATTCCACAGCTTGCCGCTGTTTCTGGCTGGCCACCAGATTCTTCGGACGTGGCGTTGCAGGGCAGGAACGAGGCTGTTAAAAAACTGCCAAAAGCAGCCATTGATCAAGCAAGCCAACGTTTCCTGGATGCATTGAAGTGGCTCAGTCCACTCATGGCCCTGACCTTCGAGTTGTAGCCTCCTCACGAACTTGCGGAGGCCATGATCGAGTTGGTTCGCGTGTCTTTAACGTGAGGTACGCACGCCAGCGGCAACTTTACCGCTCTGAAGCCATTCCGGCCCGTTTTTATCGGGATGGTTTTGCTGTTTCTCGGGCTTGCGATCCGAAGGCTCTATTTCGCGCCCCAGAACTGCGACCCAGAAGGGAATTGCGTTGCGGATCGCACCAGAAAAGTTCAACGGCTCATCTTCTGGATCGTTGCACCACTCTTGCTCGGCCTCGTTGCTGCACCGTGGCTGATGCAATGCAGACGTGCGCTCGACGCTTCCGATCTGGAGTAATCAGCGGGATATAGATTCCTCGACAGAATCCTTCCTTGAGCTCTCAGCCTATTCCGCGGGACTCGTGGTGGGTACGATAGTTCAGCCAATCGTCAGCTCGGAGGAGGATCGGGCGAGTTGTTCAAAATTGCCCAGATTCACAAGGGCAAGCTGCGCCTACGATCTGGAATGCAGTGCTGGCTGCGTAAGGGCCAGGAGCCTCGCTCGGCCCCTCCTATCTGGACCGCGCTCGTTATTTGCACCGGGGCTCTATGGCGAATGCTAACTTCCGTGAGAACTGGTGCGTTGCAGATGAGGATGGGGAAGAAACCTCCCGTCCACTCAAGACTTATAAAAAACCCATTAAAAATCTATGACTTGCGCGGATATATCTCACCGTTTCAGCGGATCATAGGGAAGGGAACTGGTATAAGGTTAGTCAGCATTGGCCGCCGGGCACGTGTACGTAGTTGCCGGTCAGGCGGCGCAGCATGATCAATGAGTAAAAGGATCCCCGTTTTTTATGGCTCAGCCCAATATTTCGAGTGTTTCGATCGGTTCTAATAAGTTCCGGGCCGTCGGTGTCCACTTTGGTGTCTCCACGCTGAACAATGGCTCTCCGGGCACGCCGCTGATGGGCAGCGTCTCCTGTTCGGTGCTGGTGATGGTGGACATGAACGATCAAGTGAACATGCCGTTTTCCACCCTGCAGGGCATCTTCAATCTCAGTTACGGGGTAACCCGGGAAAAGATTCAGGACATTGTGTTGACCTTCTGGTCCGACGACAACGCTGAAGATGCGATCTGTTCGTATACCTTTCGCGGCTGGATCAGCGATTACACCACCACCACCGGCTTTGGAAACAGCAATGCATCTTCCGGCATGAATCATATTCTGACGCTGACACTGCAGCCGGAGCTGGACGCATCCAACTTCGTCAATATCGCATTGGGCAACTAGCGTTCGGGCGGTGCGTCGAAGATGAACGATCCAAACATCATTGCGGGATACCCGATTGTTCGTGGAGACGACGGCCAGCTTTATTACGTTGCCTACACCGACCACGGCGGCCAAGCGTACGGTTGGCTTGTCACCTATATCGATCATCTCCGGCATCACCATGCGCATCATGCCCATGCCAGGCGAGCGCCGCATCCGGCGCATCATCATGCCTCGCATCACTCCAAACATCATGGGGCCGTCGCTCTCAATCACCGGCGTACGGTACATCCGAAGCCTCACCACGCTGCCAACGCGCAGCCAGCCATAGCGTCCAGTAATGGCAGCGATCCCCCGCAGATCGCAGCTGAGGCCGCGGCTGCTACGGCGGAGTGGAAAGAAAGATCGAATGCCCTGTACGCCCGCCGCATGATGCATATCCAAGGTGGGCTGGATCTCGCAGCTGGCGGCAGCGGACTGGCGGTCACCATTGGGGCTCTGGCGATAGCGGGCGCACCCGAAACTCTGGGCGCAAGTATCGTCGTAGGCTTTCTGACTTACAGTCTTATTCGTGCACTAATGCAGATTGGAGAAGGTGCGGCGGAATCGGCCGCGTCCTTCTCTGATAGCGATGAGCAGCTGAAAGAGACAGCGGAAGACATGGAAAAGATGAAGACGGTGACCAGCGTTCTGGGAGACATTTCGCTGCTCACCGATAAGGTCCGCGGAGATAGAGCCCACTGGACCCGTGCTGGCGTGATCGCGGACGGAGAGACGCTGGCCGATGGATTTCTCATCAGAGATCCCTTTGAGGAGGTAGGCGCGCTTAACCGGATCGCCTCCACCATCTCTCCGGGACGTGCAGAAAGCCTGGCGATGGGGTTTAAATATGGGTTGAAATCAGGAGATATTGCGGACAAGTTTGACAAGACCCACTTTGCCAGTGACGATACCTTCAAGGTAATCGCCTATCTTGAGCAGGAACGGAAAGCCAAGGAGCGAGCCAGAGAAAACGCACGAAAACAGACCAAGAACGCCACGCAACCAACTGCGGTTCCGCGCTGAGGGAGAGTCCAGGCATTGCTCAATCCGGCTGATCTGACCATTCAACAACGCCAGGCGCGCAGCATGGAACGAAGACTCTTTTTCCTGTGGCCTGTAGTCGAATTGCCGGAGGACGTGGAGCGCGTCACGCTGCTTGGTTACTGGGTATGCGTGGCCCTTGGTGTGGGCAATCTTGTGTTTGGCGTACTCAAGCTCAGGGCGGATCGAGCCGCCGGCGAAAGCCTAGCTTGGTATGGATATCTGGTGCTGGCCGCGATCCCCCTGTTCTTTTTTCTCGGGGCCAATGCGTTGCGCCGCGCGAAGTGGCCGGCCGCCGTCATGCTGCTTGTCTTTCTGGTGACGGACACGCTCAGTCAGCGCATCGTGCGGGGCACGTTCAGCGTGCTGGACGTGCTGGAATGCGTTCTGTTCGTTGTGATTGCGCGAGGCATCTGGCTTTCGTCACATCGAACGATGCCGGAGATCGAGCCTTTGACCGACTATGCTAAAGACGGCCTGCGCGACCTGCTTGTCTATCGACTGCCCCCGCTGGTATGGCCAAGGTTTCAGATTCTGTTCTGGACGATCGGCGCCTTGGAGATCGCACTCTTTCTCGCTCCTCTTGTACTTACCCTCGGACGCTAATCCGTTAGCCTCGGCCATCGCTGAGAGAATGGACAGGGTCTGTTCCATGCACGCGATTCAGGGCTGACCGTCCGTAAATTCTGCGAAATGAAGTGCGCAGCCGGAGGTTCACTCATGGATGACTTTACAAGACATTCCCAATGATGCAATCCGAACAAAGCCGCCGCGCCCGCTACATCCTGCGCTCTATGCTGTTTTTCTGGCCTATCGTCGATTCCGTGGACGACGTAGACCGTGTGACGCGATTCGGCTACAGCGTATACCTCTGGGTTCTGCTGATTAACGCCATTGCGATCGTGCCTGATTTACTGCGGCCAGATTGGACTGCATGGGCGATTCTTGCCCTGCTTTGCGCGATTACTTTTCTGGGTGCCAACGCCGTCCGGCAAAAGAGCGTAGTTGCGGCTGCCATGCTTTGTTTTGTCGCGGCCACACACATTCCTGTCGCCTATGTTCTCGGCCACACGATTCCTTATCTCGCGTGTGGCGTGTTCCTGGCCTATCTCATCACCTGGCGCGGTGTGGCGCTCGCTGCACGGTTCCAAACCTCCCCATCTGACCCGCCTCCGCTCTACGAGTCCGATGTTCTGCCGCTGAGTTACCGCACTTCATTTGGCAAGTACATGACCGATCGGCTTGCACCGAAAGTCTGGCCTGCGTGGCAGTGGCTCTTCTGGATCACTAGCGTACTTTTCGCTGCCGCTCAACTTGTCTTCGCCTATGCCTACACCCACGTTCACCTCCAGTCGAACTAAGTTGGGCGCTAGAGTGGCTGGCCCAATGTCTGACAAACACGACGGGCCGTCGCTCATCCGTGATAACTTCAGTTCGCAACTCTGAAAAGAATCCTATGCTCAGCCCCGAGGATGAAGCGATTGCGGAACGACGCTCGCGATTTGTGGGGCGGCAGCTTCTGGCCTTTTGGCCCATGGTCGACGATATCGACGATGTGGATCGCGTCTCTCTGCTCGGATATGGGACTTGCATTGTGTATGCTGTCTGGCAATCGATCGTCTCAGTTCAGATTGTGTTCCAAAGCGGCGATGCGGACGAGCGTCTTGCGATCTACCTGATTACTCCTTGCATGCTTATCTTCTACTTCCTCGGCGCCAATGCGGTGCGCCGCAGCAGTGTACCTGCGGCTGCATTTCTGGCGCTGGCGGCATTTGCCGTTCCCTTCGTGACTTACATGGAGCGAAGGAGCTTCCATGCGCTCGAGATTGGCGTGTTTGTCATCTTCCTGATCGTCCTTCGCGGTACCTGGCTTACGTCGAAGTGGCTTTCGACTCATACCGCAGATGACGTCAAGACTGGACCGTTGCGCATCAGCAATATCCTTCCTCTCCAAATCCGGACCGGCGTGGGACGTGTGATGGTGGATGCGTGGCCTGCGAGAGTGTGGCCACGGTGCCAGATCCTGTTCTGGATTGCAGGCATCGTGATGCTCAGTGCAGCACTTCTTGGTCTTGTTATGGATCATCTTGCAACGCATATCCGGTGACACAAGCCGGACAACACTGCGCGCCCGTTACATCCCGCGGATCAGTCAGAGACTGATCCGCTGTTCCACCGCATGACTGAGTACTTCGCGGTTCGCTGCGGCTCCATGAATTCTTGGTAAATCCGCTCATAATCTTCTGTGGGTTGACGTATTCTGTTTGCGTCAGCGAACTAAAAAGAAGGCTAAGAAGCCGGTGGCAACAGCCCGGCGGATTTGTACAGGAACAGGGGCCAGAATGTCCTATCCATCCATCAAGGTCGGCGACAACCTCCTTCAGGATGCACGATTCACCTTTTTGGAAGTAAGACAGGTGCTCAATGAGCATTGGTGGTGTACGTTTGCCTGCGGACAGGAGAACGATGCGCCCATTCCGGTGCAGGACTGGCTGGGCAAGGAGCTCGAAATCACCAGCACAGACGAGCAGAAGGTGGATCATATCCACTTCAGCGGATTCATTCTTTCCGTCGATCTGATCTACGAAGCCTCTGGAACTTTTTCCGCGCATTGCACTGCCGTCACGTACTCCTGGCTGCTGGACCAGGCACCGCATAAGCAGTACTACCTGGCCAAGACTTTATCCGATATCGCTTCCATTGCGGCAGGCCGCGCCGGGCTTACGGCCTCAGTCAACGCAGCCGGATCCAAGCCACTCAACTATGTGCAGTATGGCGAAACGGATTTCAGTTTTCTGCACCGCATTACGGACGACTACAAAGCGTGGCTGCGCCCGAGCGTGAAGGGCATCGAGATCTTTGACAGCTTTCAGGCGGGCACCGATCTGGAATGGCGCGGCTCCAGCGGGCTAGGTCTTCTGGACTTCATGCTGGGTGGCACTCTGAAGCCAGCCAGCTTCAACGGCAGCCACTATGACTTCCACGTCATGCAGAGCCAGATGTTTCAGAATGTGAGCAAGGCTCCGAGTTTTACTTCCTCCTCGGCCGGCCTGGCCAGCGCGGTCGTCGCGCAGTCGCAGGCTGTCATGCCGAGCAGCTTTGTGCAGCAGCGCCCGCGAGCGATGACGCTTGCTGACTTTCAGACCTCTATCGAGGACGAAGCGGAGCGCGCGTTGGGTTCCGCCATCACTGGCCGCGGCAGCAGCCGCAACACAGCGCTCTATGCCGGCAATACTGTCAACATCACCGGCTCGATTGCCGCTGCGGGAACCTACGGCCTGGTCGCCGTCACGCACCGCTGGGACGCCGGCGGCTACGGCAACACCTTCACTGTGACGCCGTGGCAGAACTATCGCAACAGCACGGAGCCGCCGCTGCGCTCCTGGCACGGCATTGTGCCCGCGTGCGTGACCGCGCACAACGATCCCAAGAAGATGGGGCGTATTCAGGTGCAGTTTTTCTGGCAGGATGATGGCTCGACCCACTGGGCGCGGACTACCAGCCCGCACGCTGGTCCGGATCGCGGCTTCATGTTTATGCCGGAGATCGGCGACGAGGTGGCGGTCGCGTTTGAAGACGGCGATCCCGAACGGCCTGTCATTCTGGGGTCGTTGTGGAACGGCGTTCACCAAGCCCCTCGCTACGACTTCCGCGGAGGCGATATCGATGACAATGACGTCAAGCGCCTGGTGACCAAGTCCGGCAACCGCATTCATCTCAGCGACAAGGCTGGCCAGGAAACGGTATTTCTTGCCACACCTGCACACAACTCTCTCACCATGACTGAGCAGTCGAACGAGACCGGCAATCATCTGATCGTGCTGCACTCTGACGGCGATATCGTCCTCAGCGCACCCAATGGCCGCGTCCACATCGACAGCCTCACGTTTTCCCGCGTCAACGGTTAGCATCCATCGCCGCAAGGAGCCTCATGCCGCCGCAACCCTTTACTGGACAGAAAAAAACGCCCAACCAGAACTTCGATGCCTCCAAGGACAATGTCTGCCCGCCCCTGCGTTCGCTCAACATGAAAAACATGAAGGATACCAGCGCGCTGCAAGGGCAGGTGGGAAGCGATTGCAAGCTGGTCCACGGCGATTGCTGGCAGCAGATCGACGGCAGCCAGACCGAAAAGATCAACCACAATCTGACGACCGACATCATGGTCAACGAGTTCTGGATGGTGCATAACGATCTGTTTTACACCGTGAACAACCTCACCGTGGACAATCGCTATGGCGCCCATTATCAGGTCAACTGGGACGTGCGCTTCGACCACTTCATCCACACCCGCACCGAGACCCACGATCAGCGCGAAGTGATCCATCAGCCGACAGAAAATGTGAACTGGTTCCAGAAGATTGTAGAGTTTAGCTGGGAAAAGCATACAAGCCAGATGTTTTATTTCGTGGCAAACCTCTTCAAATTTGAAGTAGACGGCACGGAAACTTCTGGAAAAGGAATCGTGATCCAGCGGATTTTTCTTCGAAACCAAAACGAGCCAACCAAACTCACATGGACCGGCTTCAAATCTCAGGTAGGTTTGCTGAAGTCGAGGATCGCGGCTGCCCGGGCCACTGCTACAGTTGCCCACGCGGAAGCCGAGCCCACCGCCAATGCGGGGCCAGTTGCCGAGATCGGAGCGCCTCACATCTAAAGCGGACGGGGAATATCCCCAGGAGAGGCGTCCATGCACTTCGGAACAAAAATGTACTCTTATCTGTCTCCAGGCGACGTGCTCACCGTTGTCAGCCCTATCAGTGTCTGGTGGCTCGGCCTCGTGCTGGCCGTGAGCGTGTTTCTACTGCTGGTTTCCATTGATGCGAGCCGCAAAAACCAGGCGCTGCTCGGCCTGCTGATGCTTGCCGTCATGGGTCTGGTTACCTCAAATGCCACCGTCGTGTTTAACGGCACAAAACACACCGGCACCGTACGCACGGTCACCTTTTTCTATCCCACGACCCGGCATTATCCTCTTTCTTCCATTCTCGGAGCGCGGATCGACACCTCCGATGAGTCTGACGCCGTCAACCTGGTACTTGATGGTGGCGTGGATCTCCAACTCACGCCCTATAACCAAATGAGCGGCAAAGGCCAGGCCGTCTTCACCATCAACCAGTTCCTTCAACAGCACGGCGGTACGGGGACACTCTACTAACTGGCAGGACGACTTAAAGGGAAATGTATGCACTTCGGACGTTCTATCTACTGCATTAATCCGTCGCATGATGTGTTGCTGGTCATCAGCCCCATTGATGCCCTGATGACCTGTGGGATTGTCTTCGGCGCGGTGTTGATCATGTTTTTCTTTCTTCTCTACCAGGCTCGCGCCAAAGTTGTGATCCCTGTCGGCCTGCTGCTAGCCGTTATCTTAGCCGGTGCCGCCTCCAATGGCACCATCGAACTGGACGCTGTTCGTGGTACTGCTGTCATACACACCGTTCTCTTCTGTTACCCACAGACCTATCGCTATCCTCTTTCGTCGGTTATGGGAGCATCCGTCGCAATCGGCGATCAGAACGACGCGCTTCGCCTGGTCTTCCAGGGCGGCGGTGATCTACAACTCACGCCCTACAACCAGATGGGGGGCAAAGGACAGGCCGCCTTCGCCATCAACCAGTTCCTCCAGGAGCACGGCGGTAGGGGATCACCTTATTAGCATCATGAAAAGAGAAGATGAGCACATGCCAGAATCGCCGGACAGACGCAAGCGCCTGCTGGAGTACGAAGCGCCCTCCCTTGATCCATTCGTGCGGGCCGATAGCACAACCGATTGTTCCGTTTATTGGTGCGGTGTGCGGGAGTTCCCCGTAAACTCCTACGAACGAATCTGGTTTCTCGAGTTCCTGGCCCGGCTGGCCCGCCATCTGAAGCAGACTCAGAAGCTGCGTGAGCAGAACTTCCTGCAAAACAAATTCCTCCTGCCCGACCTGATAGAACTCTTCGTCAAGCGTTCTGAAGAATACGTTCCCATCATCGGCATGACCCTGATTCCCGGTACCGAGCCCATCAAAATCCCGGACGCTGACCAGATGCGTAAAGAGGCCCAGAAGGACATCGACGCAAAGCGCTCGCTTAACCCCACCCGCTGGATGCCCGACTACGCTCACCTCTTTCTGGATCCGGACACCACCGCGCAGCGTGCTGACTTCTTCGGCCATGGCGGCATGCTGGGCTTATACCTGAAGCCTGATTCTAGACAGATCGAGCCGCTGCCGGAGCTGCCGCGCATATTTACCTCGCACCCGGCGTTCTCTCCCGCGATGTTGAAACAGCACCAGATGAGTCTCGCGTTTCAGGACCCCTGGCTGACGCAGAGCAAGGAGGTCTTCGGTGAGCCGTTCAAGGATAGTGCCAGCTTCGACGGGCTTCCCTTCATCCTGCCGCTGCTTACTTCTGCAAGCCTGCTTGACGCCACGGCAGACGAGCGTAAACGCTGGTTCGAGCTGTTCGACGGCTACTGGATCGAAAGCAAGCCCGACAAAGGCTTGCTGCTCGTGCTCAAAGCACCGGACTTCGATTTGGAGCTGGTGGAGCTGCTCGACCAGATGCGGCTGGACGGCTACACCTTTCGGAGCATCCTATGAGCGCCGCCGGGCAGGCAGGAGGACACGTGCGCCGCATTCAAGGGCAGGAATTTACGCCTATTGGCGGATGGGCGGGCTACGAAATCCCCGTGCACATGCCCATCAAAGACGCCGCCCTAAATGAGACCCTAAAAGGTGCACTGTGGACTTTGATCATCCGGCTGCATCCGCACGAAACGCAGCCCTCTGTTTGGTTCCTGATGGACAACCTGCATAGGGACGATGCCGTGCTGACCCTCAGCCGCAACGCACGCGCCTGGATGCCCAGTCAGGGTATCGGTCTATGGCCAGACCAGCCGCCGCCGCGGACGATGACCAGCAAGGATGTGCTCGACCTGACATGGGGTGAGACGCCGCAGCTTCCGTACCATCGCGTCACCCGGCTGCGAGCCGCGACGGACGTGCAGCACACAGCCTGGACCACCATGTTCGGCTTGGGAAGCACGGTGTTGACGCTCGTTCCCGGAGGGGGGCAGCGGCTGCTCGACGAAACACGCGAATACCTCAAGCGGCCCATCGTCGATGAAGGCTTCCAGCGCTTCCCGTTTTACTTTCCGCTGCTCGGCAAAAAAACTCTGATCAACGCCACGGCGGAAGAGCTCGACGGCTGGCTCGGGCCGGCGCAGCTCTACCTGCGCGAAAGCGAAGAGGACAATGCTGTCTTGCTGCTGACCCGTACCGCGCCTTCGATCCTAAACAAAGCACTGGAAGAGACAGGCTTCACCGTCGCCCCCCGCGATCAGCCCGGCGAAGACGAGATACTATGACGATGAAAAGACGCTTGTACCGCTGGGGTGCCTTTCTGCGTCAGCCTTCCATCCTTCACTAGGCTTCCCAACCAAGATTGAAGGGTTCGTTGCGGGACTCCTTTCAGAACAACGGCAATGTCACTTCTGCGCGCGCCTTCGGGCCTTTGCCGCACAGCTTCGACGATTGCGCTCAGCTCTTTTTCTCGTAGGCGTTCAGGCATGCTTCCTCCATTAATTGCTCGATCCGCTATCGCGCAAATCTCAAACGGATCGCGCAACAAATTTGGGAATCACGCAAGATGAATTTGCGCGACACCTCAGGAACTCTCACTGGTCGCAACATGCAGAATCTCGTAAGAGCAACCGCCCAGGAGCGAGTTTCTGGGAGACATCCACATTTCTTGAGAGCCACCCCTAGAGTTTCTGGTACGTCGCTGCGGCGCGATTCGGGAGGACGAAGAACTGCCGCACGGTATAACTTGGACCGCCGCGGCCGCGCCACATGGCTAGGCTGCCGCAGCCGCCGATTCAAGAGACTGAGTCTTTAGTTCCGAAACTCGCGACTGCTCACGTGGTTTTCGCCGAAGAGTCGATCTTTCAAGTTTCCCTCTTAACCTTCTGCCTGCGCTGGCGCAGCGGATCTAGTGACGGAGGGCGCTCAAGAGTTCCTCCGTGGTGATCTGTCTAACCCGATCCCATCCGCCTCCAGCAGAGGGAGTCACCTGATAAACAGTTCGTTTATTGCGTTCTTCATTCCATTCGAGTGCCGCACCGGTGAGGAGAGAGACCCTTGCTACTTCCCGATCTCCATTCATCACCGAAAAGAATCGCCGTAAGCTCATATCCCATTATCGAGATCTCCCTGTGGAATCCAAGCAGTACCAAACGGCCTCTTCGGCTAGAACGGTTGAGTAGCTGACCTCTAATCAACACCTCAAATTGCTGTACAACTGCTGTACAAGCAGCTCCCATAACACCCCAAAAGCCCTCAAAACCGCCTGTAACGCCCTATACTTCACAACAACTTACGCAAGACCCGGTCGTTTCGTAATCAGCAGGTCAACGGTTCAAGTCCGTTCGTCGGCTCCATTTTGCCTTTCCTGCCTCCCCGAACCTGCTTTGGTTCAAGATATCCACTGATATTCTTCAAATCGTTGCACTAAGCCCTTGAATGAAGTAGGGTTGCCCCGCATACTCGCATCAAGAGCCTAGCCGCGTGGGGCGGCTGGACTTGTACCGAGAGACGAGCGCCGTGAGCCGATATTGCCGAGAAGACGTTCTGCGCATCCTTCGCTTACCCGCCCGCCAGCTTGCCACCTGGGAGCGCGCCGGGCTTATCGCTTCTTCCGAAAACTACTCTTTTGACGAACTTGTGCAGCTGCGTAAGCTGCGCGACCTGACCGCGACCCGCATCTCGGTGAAGAGCATTCGCCGGTCGGTGGACGCGATGCAGAAGGTGGCCGGCATGGCCAATCCGCTGCAGGAGTTCGCTGCGGTGCGTTCGGGGTCGGGGTTGGCGTTCCGCCAATGGGGTGCGCTGGTCAACCCTGTGACGCGTCAGATGGCGTTCGATTTTGAGCTGGCTCCCTGCGCCGGAATGATCGTGGTTCGGGCCAACGGACAGGTGCCTTCGCGGCTCTCCAATGAGATCCAGGAGATGTTCCTCCGCGCGGTGCGGCTGGAAGAGCGTGGGGAGACCCTGGGCGATGCTAAGGTGCTCTACGAGGCGATTCTCGATATGCAGCCGAATCATGCGGCGGCGGCGATCAATCTTGGTACCATCCGCTACAACGAACGCGATTACGAGACAGCCGAAGGCTTCTACCGCCGCGCGACGGAGGCCGATCCGGAGTACGCCCTGGCGTTCTTCGACCTCGGCAATGTGCTGGACGAACAGCAGCGGCTGGAAGAGGCCATTGCGGCCTACGAGCGGGCAGTAGAGCTTGTGCCCCAGTATGCGGACGCGCATTACAATCTGGCGCTGGCGTATGAGCGGATGAAGGAGCCTCGCCGGGCACTGCGGCACTGGACGACCTACGTGCGGCTGGACCCCTCCGGCCCGTGGGCGAGTCATGCGCGTGGACAGGCGAAGAAGATCCTCGGTTCAGAGCGGCTGGCGATCGTCTGCAGACACGGCCGGACGTTGAAGATTGCCGGGTAGTGGCTGTTTCCGGTCGACATTTGAGTTTGTGCCGGCTGCCTGGGGCTAAAAGCCCCTTTTTTATTGCGATTTATCCGGGGGCTCATCCGCTTGCCAGCTTCGCTAAGGCGCGCCCTCGCTTCGCGCTGATACACTCCCATCGAACGCTGCTAACTCTGTTTTACCCGTGGGAGAACCCTGTCTGATGGCTGCACCTTCAACCTTCCGTCCTTTTGTACCCGCCTCCGAAGACCGGAAGGAACTGTCATTCCGGGCCTTGTTTCTCGGTTCTATCTTCGGTGTCGTCTTCGGCGCGGTGACGGTGTATGTCGGCTTGCGGGCCGGCCTGACGGTGGCGGCCAGCATCCCGATCTCGGTGCTGTCGATCTCGATCCTGCGCGTCTTTGGCAGGGCGTCGATTCTCGAAAACAACATTGTGCAGACAACGGGCAATGCCGGGCAGTCGATTGCTTCAGGTGTCATTTTTACGCTGCCGGCCCTCATCTTTCTGGGCTTTGATCTGGAGGCCTCGCGAATCTTTGCCCTGGCGCTCTTTGGCGGATGGCTGGGCGTGCTGTTCATGATCCCGCTGCGGCGGCAGTTGATCGTTGAAGAGCATGGAACGCTGATCTATCCGGAGGGCACGGCCTGCGCGGACGTGTTGCAGGCGGGCGAGCGTGGCGGATCCTTTGCCAGCCGCGTGTTTCTGGGGCTTGGGCTGGGTGGGCTGTATACGCTCTTCCAAAACGAGAACCTCCTGAGCCTGTTTCCGGGAACTCCGCACAAAGACTTCAACTTCGATCCCAACGGGCAGCAGATTCTCAAAGGGGCGTCGATCCGTGCGGATGTTACGCCGGAGTACCTCGGTGTGGGGTACATCATTGGCCTGCGCGTGTCGGCGATCATGTTGGCGGGCGGCGTGTTTTCCTGGCTGGTATTGATGCCGGCGATCATGTTCTTTGGCAAGCACCTGAGCGGGCCCCTTTATCCAGGGACGGTGCCGATCAGCATGATGGATCCAAGCTCTCTGTGGAAGACCTATGTGCGGCCCATGGGTGCGGGTGCGGTTGCGGCGAGCGGTTTGATCACTCTGCTGCGCACCGCCCCGACGATCCTCGGGGCGCTGACCTCCGGCTTCGCGAAGATGGGCAAGAGTAAGACCGCGGCAACGGATACGGATAGCCGTACGGAACGCGACATGCCGATGAGCATGGTGGTTGGCGGCAGCGTTCTGTTGATCGTGCTGATGTTCCTGTTCCTCCAGTTCAAACCTGTTCCTGGAGCGCAGGTGGGATGGCTGGCCAATATCGCAGCAAGCCTATTGGTTATCGTTTTCGGGTTTCTGTTTGTGACGGTGAGCGCGCGCATTGTGGGCATCGTCGGATCGAGTGCCAGCCCTGTGTCAGGGATGACGATTGCGACGCTCATGGCCACGGCAGCGATCTTCCTGGTGAAGGGGTGGACGGCCCCCGCGTTTGGCGCGCTGGCGATCACGATCGGCGGTATGGTGTGTGTGGCTGCTTCGAATGCAGGTGATACGTCGCAGGACTTGAAGACCGGTTATCTGATTGGCGCGACACCTTGGAAGCAGCAATTAGCGGTGATGGTGGGGGTTATCGTATCGGTCTTCGCTATTGGGCCGACGCTCACCGCGATGAACAATGGATTTGAGAGCTTTCAACGGCTGCCGTTGCCACGCGCGATTACGCTCGCCGCGCTGCCGGATGGGGTGCAGGACCAGGGAGCATTCAAGCGCGACACCTTCAGCCTGACGCCCTGGGGCACGAAGGCGAAGGGAACCGGAGGCACGGTTTCCAACGGCCGGCAGTATGAGCTGCTCAACTCCATCGGATCGTCGACCCTGGAGGACGGCAAGTATCTCTATAACCCGGCCACGAAGCAGATCGAGATTCAATGGGTGCAGGGCATTGGCAGTGAGGACGTAGCTGCTCCCCAGGGGCGGCTGATGGCGACGGTGATAAATGGCATCTTGAGCCGGAAGTTGCCGTGGAGCCTGGTTCTGCTTGGTGTGGCCCTGGTGATTGGTATTGAGTTGCTGGGGGTACGCTCACTTACCTTTGCGGTTGGTGCGTATCTTTCCATCGGCACTACGCTGGCGATCTTTTGCGGTGGAGTCGTGCGCTGGCTGGTGGATCGAGCGGCGGCGAAGGCCGGCGAAGAGGCGAAGACTGAAGCGGAGAACGAGGTTTCTTCCGGAAGCCTGTTGGCTTCAGGGTTGATTGCAGCGGGTGGAATCATGGGGCTGGCTGGTGTGGGACTGAAGCTGTTGGAGGAGTTTGTCACGCATCGCCCGAGCCCGCACTTCAGCACGACGAATCCGTTCTACAAGGATTGGGTGAGCGTTGTGGCATTTGCCCTGCTCGCCTTCAGTCTCTATCACTTTGCGCGCAAGCCTTTGGAGAATAAGGAGCAGTAATGATGAAAGCTAAAAACAATTCAATGCGGTGTTGGATAGCCACATTTGTGCTGGCGTTGGCTGTTGTCCCTTGCGCGCGTGCCGATGAGGCGTCGAAGCGTGCGAAGGTGGAAGAACTCATCACCGTGATGCATATGGATCGCATGATGGACCAGATGCTGGAGATGATGAAGAGCCAGGCCGAGCAGGCGATGCAGCAGGCGCCCGGTGCTAATTCTCTGACTTCAGAGCAGAAACAGATTGTGGCCGACTATCAGGCGAAGACTCTGCAGATCGTGATCGATAGTCTGGGTTGGAAGTCTCTGGAGCCGGAGTTCGTGACGCTCTACACAGAGAACTTTACGGAAGAAGAGATTGACGGAATGGTCACGTTCTATAAATCTCCGACGGGCCAGGCTGTATTGAACAAAATGCCTCAGCTCATGACCGCAGCCATGCAACTGGCGCAATCGCGGATGGTCGATATCCAGCCGAAGTTGAAGGCTCTGAGCGAAGACTTAACGAAGCAGCTAGAGGCGACGATGCCCAAATCGCAGGAGAGCGCCCCGGAGACGAAGAAGAATTAGTGCGCCACAATCTCCAGGGAGAACGACTACTGCTATTGAGGTGAAGGCGCCGGTTTTACCGAGCCGCAGTCCGCGCTTTTGAATATTGAGGAGGAGTGGCTCGTCCACTCGATGGTCTTGTTGTCCGCACCGATCTGGATGGACCCGACAAAGTGGATGCTGCCCGTGGCATGACTGTCATCGTTCCAGGAGGATTCGAGCGTTCCCTTGCCAGCCATCCTTCCGGTGCAGACCATATCCGCTGTCATGCTATGCGCTTTGACGACGACGTTTGTGACCTGGCAACCCGGCACCTGCGGAACGATGGCGCCATATTTGTCGAACTGCTGCTGGGTTATGCAGGACTGTATGGTGTGCGGCTCGCCGCTACCCGGTGGAGAGATGCCGCCGGGCAGTGGAGACTGTTGCCAAGTCATGGTACTGGTGGTCTCCCAGAGACCAGCCTTCCGGGTCTCTGCCCAAACGCAGATCGCCGTGGTCAGGAGACAGACGGCAACCATCATGACAAACCGGGTATTACGCATGAATCCTCCTCCAGCAATGCAATAGCGCGCGAGTAGGATAACCCTGCGCGCGCGCTATTGCACTCTTCTATCGAGAATTTGATGACACGCTTTACAGCTCGAGGATGATAGGCATGATCAGCGGTCTGCGGTTGGCGTTCTTCTGGATGAAGCGCTTGAGGTCGCCGCGGATCTTGTCCTTCATCACGCCGTAGTCGCGGCGCTCTTCTTCGCTCGATTGCTCCAGCGTTCGCACGACGATGTCGCGCGCGTTGCGGAGAAGATCGGGATCATCGGCCGCAAAACCGCGCGTGGTGATCTCGGGCTGGCCCTCGACCGCGCCGGTGCGCTTGTTGATCGCGATGATTGGCAGGAACACGCCGTCCTCGCCGAGATGCTTGCGATCGCGGATAACGGTGTCTTCGACGACATCTGCGGTGGAGTTGTTGTCGATGCAGACGCGGCCCGTGGTGACTTTGCCGGTCTTCTGCGCGGAGTCTTTGTCGAGCGTGAGCACGTCGCCATCCTCAAGCAGCAGAACCTTTTCAGGCACGCCTGTTGAGGTGGCTAGTTCAGCGTGGCGCTTCAGGTGGCGATAGTCGCCATGCACCGGGATAAAGAACTTCGGACGTACGAGGTTGATCATCAGACGAAGCTCTTCCTGCGAGCCGTGGCCGGAGACGTGAATCAACCCGTTGGTCCCGTCGTCATGGATGACCCGGGCGTCGCGGCGTTCGAGATGGTCGATGACGCGATAGATACCCTTCTCGTTGCCGGGAATGATGCGTGAGCTGAGCAGAACGGTGTCGCCTGGATCGATCTTGGCGAACTTGTGATTATCCACTGCCGCGCGCGAGAGTGCCGACATAGGCTCACCCTGCGTGCCGGAGATAAGAATGCAAAGCTTATCCGGAGCGAAGTCGCGGATCTGGCCGGGGTGGATGATAAGGCCCTGTGGAGGGTCGATGTAGCCCAGGTCCTGCGCGATCTCCGTGCTGTTGTCGATGGAGCGGCCGACGAGCGCGACCTTGCGGCCATGCTTGTGCGCGAGCTCCATTGCGATCTTGATCCGGTGGATCGACGACGAAAAGCAGGAGAAGAAGATCTTCTTCTTGGTTGCGGCGAAGATGTCGTCGAGACGCGGTATGACGGCTTTTTCGCCCGGTGTGAAACCGGGGCGATCGACGTTCGTGGAATCCTGTAGCAGAGCGAGCACGCCCTGCTTGCCCAGGTCTGCGAAGGCCTGCAGGTCGAAGGGGTGGCCGTCCGGCGAGGAGAGATCGATCTTGAAGTCGCCGGTGTGCAGCACAATGCCGACTGGTGTATGGATCGCGAGTGAGACGCAATCTACCAGCGAATGCGTCACGCGGATGGGCATGATGCTGAACGGCCCCAGCGTGAAGCGGCGTCCGGGGAGGATCTCGATCAGTTCGGCGTCATCGAGCAAGCGGTGTTCGTCGAGTTTGCCCTCGACGTATGCCAGCGTGAACTCAGTGCCGTAGACAGGCACGTTGAGCTCTGACAGGATCCAGGGAAGGCCGCCGATATGGTCCTCGTGGCCGTGGGTGAGCACGATGCCTCGAACCATGGTGCGGTTTTCGATGAGGTAGCTGATGTCAGGGACGACGATGTCAACCCCGAGCAACTCTTCTTCGGGGAACATCAGGCCGGCGTCGATGACGAGGATATCGTCGCCGAATCGGAGAGCAAGGCAATTCATGCCGAACTCGCCGAGTCCGCCGAGGGGGATCATTTGCAGTTTTTCTGAAGCCATGGACTTTCAGTCTAGCGCAGTAAGCGGTCCACAGACGCATGTTATGCCGGATTAGCTGGGATCCGACAGGGTGGAGCTATCTTCGGACGTCATTTGAGCCCGCGCCGCGCGGACGCGTTTGCCGGAGATAAAGCCGTGCAGGGTCTTCCAGATTGGGATAAGGAAAAGCGTCCAGCCTGCATTGCCAGCCTCGGCTGGAGGCAGAAGGCGAGCGACGAAGCAGCAGAGCAGGCCGATAACGACGAAACCCACGTGGTCCCAGAGATAGGTCAGGGTCAGCGTTCGTTCAAGCGGGCTGAGGTCGAGTTCGGAGCGCTGGCGCCAGGCATTCCAGTAAAGAGCTGTTAGACAGAAGTAGATGGCGGCAAAGCCGGCTCCGTAGAGAATCATCAACTCCCGGTTCTGCAATTCGTTCGAAAAGACCTGGGGGCCGATATGCCCTGAAAACTGGGTCGCGACCAAGGTAAAAAGAAACTTCAGGGGATAGACATAGAACAGAAGGGTAAAGAGCAGCGTGCAGTTGATGAAGATCGTTCCCGCATCGTGGAGACCATAGCGGCGAAAAAAGCTGAAGTGATCCCACCAGACTGTGATGAGAACCGCAAAGCAGAGAAAGAAGGGGAGGAACCCAAGTAGAACCGCATGCAGCTCGTCATAGGTATGGGGCACCTCCAGCGAGACGACGATGAGTGTCAATGCGAAGCCAAAGACCACATCGGAGAAACCATCGACCCGCGACATGGCTGTTCCGCGCAGGCGGAAACCGTCTTTGCCGATGTGATCGTTGAGAGCCTGCATGTTTCTGAAACAGTGTAGCTCGCGACTAAGGTTAGATGGCGCGAAGAACGCGGGCAGGCAACGTAAATATGGCGGAGATAAGCTCGAAGACCCCGCTGACAGCGATACCGACGATGCGGAAGGGCAGCAGAACGAGCCAGATCAAGGGATAAAGGATCAGGGCAAGCAACGCGGCTGGCCAGCAGATGACGAGAAGAATGAGAAAGAGAAGCAGTTTCATAGTGGTGTGGAACTCCTTGCTCTAGTGATTACGAAAATGAGGTGGCGACGGTTCCAAAGCTTCCGGAGCGGCTACTTCAGTCTAGAAGAAAAGTGATGAGGGCCGCTTTTCATCCGGAAAAGTGAGTTGCCAGGGATTTCATCCCATCCGATCGGGTGCAAACTGCCCTTAATGGCAGTCAAAGGGTAGCGTTATTCCGTTTTATTGCTGTTGACAGCTAATAAATAAATGTTTCCCAGCACATACTGGCGGCCTCGGGATCCAGCCGTGGAGAGTGCTTGACCTTATGCCTCAAACTTTACCGGCAATTCAGAAGCTACGGCATCTCCTCGCTCAGGGATGGTGGCGCGTCTTCTTTAGCTGCGCCCCAGGATGGATTGGGAGATCCTCCGAGGTTGAATCTGATCGAGCCACCGTCGCTTATATTTTGAAACGTAATCCAATTTTGCGCATGCGCGGCTTCATTCAACTGCACACTTTGGATATAGGTCATGTTCTGGGGATCTGGTGATGCTTCGATGGTGAACGTCTTCCCCTTGTACGGGGCACTCAGATGGATGACGACCCTGGGAAACACCGGACTGCTAAGTTCGTAGGCAAGACTCGCAGGATCGACAGAGTAAAACCCCATCATGCTCATCACTGCCCATGAAGACATCTCCCCGCAGTCGTCATTCCCTGGGATTCCATCGGGTGTATCGGGATAGTTTTCCTTCAGGACACGCCGGACGACTCGCTGCGTCTCCCATGGTTTACCGGAAAAGTTGAACTCAAACGGAGCCTGAAGGTCCGTCTCGTTATAGGGGTTGTAATACTGACCAAACCAGCTCGGATATTCGTAGTCGAAGAACTGAGTCAGGCGCTTATTGAATCGCTCACGTCCCATGGCATTCACCACCCAGGCCAGATCCGCCGGGGCAAGCCATTGATAGTGCCAGCCGGACCCTTCGATGAAACCATGCCCATCTTGCGCCGGATCGAAGTTTGGCACCCAGGATCCATCCGCATTCCGCGGTCTAAAAAATCGGCTCTCGGGATCGAAGACGTTTCTGTAATACAAAGCGCGGTCGTACATGATCTTCGCGTCAGCCGTATTGCCCAGCGCCTTCGCCAGCCTGTACAGGGACGCATACGCAATGGCATCTTCCTGGATCTGCGACACGGATCCGTAGTTCACCTTGTCATTTGGGACGTAGTGGAGTGTGTTGATCCACTGCATGCCTATCTGTCCCTCATAGGGCTTATTCGGGGGTGCTGCCTGCGTGGCGTCGCGATACATGCCCTCCCATGCGGTATGTATGTCGAAATCGTGCAATCCGTCCAGCCATGCGGTGCTCAAGATGACTGTCAGCGGGCTTCCCGCCATAATGTTGGTGTAGCGGTTGATTTGCGGCCAGCGGTCGATCCAACCTCCCTGCTGGTACATCAACACGACCGACTCCGCCATGTCTTCCATGCGCCTGGGCTCAATCAACGCTACCAGCGGCATTTGGCTCCGGTAGATGTCCCAACCCGAGAAGTTGCCATAGAGAAGATGCCCCGGCTTTACTTGATGAATGGCATCGTCAAAGCCGATGTATCGGCCGTCCGCATCGCTGAGGACGCTGGGCATCAAAAGGCTGTGATACAGGGCCGTGTAAAACACACGCTCCTGAGTCTCGGAGCCTCCTGAGGCTTCGATCACATTGAGTGCTTTGTTCCAAGCCGTTCTCGCACTATCCCGAACCTGGTCAAAGCTCTTTCCCTCGGCCTCCGTCTTAAGATTGTTTCTTGCGCCAGCGAGGTCGACGTAGGAGATGCCGAGCTGCGCTGTAACGGTCTGCGATTGGCCACTTGAAGGCCAGCTCGCATACGCGCCTACCCATTGCTCATGGCTCGCCTGCTTGACGGCACGCTCCGCTGTGAGCAGGGCGGGTGTACCGGTCGGCGATCCATTCCAGGTGCCCGAACTGCCAAACGGACGGTCGAAGCGAATTACAAAGTACACCTTGTAGCTTCCTTTCGCGCCACAAAACGCCTGGTTCTCGACATAACCTTCCATCTCGCGATCACCAACCAGATGGACTTCAGCGCCTGTTGTGTTGTTGAGACTGTGGCTGATGGGCAGGACGACATTCGCTGCTTTGTCCGCTGGAAACGTAAACCGCACCATACCTGTGCGATCCGTCGCAGTAAGCTCCGCATTCACATCCCAGCGCTGCAGGCGCACCTGGTAGTAGCCGGGAGAGGCGGACTCCTGATGATGGGAATACGGAGATTCAATCGCAGTTTCCTGCGTTTCAACCGGTCCCGTCGTCGCCGTCAGAAAGACCTCGCCCTCGTTTGCGCAACCCACGCCGCTCATATGGGTCATGCTGAATCCTTTGAGGACCTGTTGATCGTAGTGGTACCCCAGTCCCTTGTCCTCTGTGTCCGGACTAAACTGCACCATACCGAACGGCATCACCGCCCCGGGAAACAGGTTTTCGCTGTCTCCCGGTCCTTTGCCCGTGCCGATGAAGGGATTCACCCATTGTGCCGGGTCACCGTGTTTCTCATCCACCGCGGCAGAAGCATACGGAATCGAGGAGAAGATTGCGATTGCGACTAAACCGAAACTGCAAAGTTTCCGGCTGCCACACCCAAGCCCACCCATAAAAGAAGAATTCTTCGCCACGTATGCCTCCGTACACCCAGAATAAGAGATCCCGTCCATGCTTGCTGTCGTCGTTTCGGAGGTCCGCATGCAGAGATCTGAGATAGTTCATAATCAAGGCATGAAGCGGATCATGAAGCGGATATTGCTCGCCCTCTCGGCGGTGTGCGTGGCGGTCACCACTCCCTATGCAGTCGCACAGACCAAGCCAGCGAAACACTTCATCGTCTACCTGCCCTTCTACCGCCAAGGCGACATGGGCGCTGCGCTCGCCGCCACCAATCTTACCGGAGTCACCGATATCGACATCGCTTTCGTCGCCCCACCGTTGTGTAGCGGCCCTTGTACTTCGGCTAGTGATTTCACCATCAGTGCCGACTCCCACACGGATGCGGAGGTTGATGCCGTTGTCGGGCTCGCGCACGCAAAAGGCATTAGCGTTATGGCGTCGATCGGAGGCGGAGGCGGTGGCGTTTCTGAGATCGCCCAGTTCTACAATGCTCGCCTGAGCGCGCCGCTTGTTGCCTTACTTACTGAATACGTACACCGGCACAAACTCGACGGCATTGATGTCGACATCGAAACCTCTGACAATATGGGAGCACCCTACGCCGACTTTGTAGCCAAGCTCATCACCGCGATGCACGCTGAAGGCAAGCTCGTTAGTTGCGCAACAGCAAAGTACATCCAGGCCTCTATGCCGCAGGCCACGCTGCTCTCGTTCGACTACATCAGCCTCATGGTTTATTCCAACCTCAAGGACGCGCAGGACGCGCTCAATTTCTTCGTGAACGTAAAGCACGTGCCCGCAGCACGAGTTGTGCTCGGTGTCGGCTTCTATGGGGAAGCTCGCAATGATGTCGATGCAGACTATGTGGACATTCTCAATGCGTACCCGAACGCCTATCGTGTCGACACCGTGGGCGGCGGCACGCTCAAAGACGGCATTGTTCTCAACTACATCGGCGAGGACTCCATGGCCAAAGAGGCGAAGCTGGCCAGCCAGTACGGAGGCATTATGGTCTGGCAACTCCTCGGCGACGCACGACCACCGCACTCGCTGCTAGACGTGATCCGCACAAATTTCAGGTAAGGGCCTCAGATCGCCGAGCATGCAATCACTGATGCGACGCAGTCCAGCAAGCATTAAAAACGCGCTTCTCCTCAGTTGAGCCGGTTACTACCGAGAAGCCGACTTGTCATTGCCGATCATCATTCGCACACAAAGCGAGAACCCCAAGTTCACAGTAGAACCTCTAAGGGAATGCGATGACGGTGCCGTCCAGGGGCAAGGCATCCTGGCGTTTGATAGGATGCGGCGTCCACACTGCGGAAGTCGACAGCACCACTTGTTCTCCCGCATCGCCCTCGTTTGTGAAGCGAGCGAAGCGGAAAGGCAGCCCCTCCGACTCCTCGAAGGCAGGTTTGTCGCTGAGGTGAAAGTGTAGGTGCGGCACGGCGGAATTGCCGCTGTCTCCAAGCTGAGCGAGCACCTCTCCGCGATGCACGTGCAGCCCCGCGCGGACGCGCACGCTGCCGGGACGTAGATGCGCGTAGTGCGCAAACACACCAGGCGCAATCTCCAGCACGACGAAGTTGCCATAGAGTCCACGTGCGGTCAAGTCGTTCCCCTCTGGATGGGGGGAAAGCGGTCGACCGTCTGCCTGACCGTCCCGTGCATCGCGCACAACACCGTCGGCGACTGCCAAAACGTCGGCGTCATAGCCGAACCAGTCAGCATTCGCAGAGTCACGAAGCTGCTCTGGTAATACTTCCAGCGCGTGGCCCCGAGCGTTGATACCCACAAAATCGATAGCATAGCGCTGTGGGATCGTCACAACCCCATTCAACGCCAGCAGGCTTCCCCAGTGATGCGAATGTGCATTGCCAGGACCTTCACTCACTAGCCAGTTGCGCCCGCCGCGCAGAGGCGGTGCGATCACGATGGCAGGCTTCCGGGGAAGCGTAACGGCAGCACCTTGTAGCGTGCGTTGTATGCCCTTGGCATCCTGAAAACTCATGCGATGCCATAAGCCAGTAGGGGGAGCCATGCCGGCAGGCAAGGTGATCCAAAGAAACAACACCGTGCGGGCGCCTGCCGGAAGCGTGACCCCGTCTGCAGTCTCCTCTGGGCGAGGCTTCGCTATTTCAGCCAATTCCTTTCCTCTGTAGGTGGCCAAGGGGATCGAGGAAGCTTGCGGAAAGACGCTGAGCTCACTCATGTGCAGGGGGCCATTCGAAGCGTAGAAATTCGTCAGGTGCATCTCGTACGCCAGGTGCATCCGCCCATCGCTGCCTAGGACGGACGTCGGCGCCATCGGCACACGGGCTTCAACAGGTGCACTGAATTGCTGCCCTACAGCCACAGTCGCGGCCATACACAGGCACATAAGCAAGGCACAACCTACCGCAGAGATCCCACGCTCCCGTTCGTTTCGCAATGTTGCTCCTATTTCTCTTTCAACTTGTCTGTCTCGCGACGTAGTTTCCATACCGAGGTCTAGTCCAGACCCGAGCATAATTTCGTCTTAGCTAGACCTGCGCCTCAAGGTAGGCGATGAAGTCAGGATCGGCGTCCAGCAGCTTTAGGATCGGCAGGATCACCCGCGGCCCATTGGAACTGTTGGTGAAGATGATTACACCGGCACGAGATCCTGGATCGAAGTAGCCAAGCGTGAACACCCCCTCGTCGATGCCGGTGTGCATGAGGAATGTTTTCCCGTGTGTTTTCACGACCTCCCATCCCGGTCCGAAGCCAACCTCATCGGGGCACGCCTTGGCCAGTTTCCCGACGCACAGATCCGCCTTCCGGTCCGTCAGCACACTCTCCCGCAGCTTTCGAATCGCCGCGGTCTCTCCCGCACCGCGCATCAGGCTCTCTACGAAGCTTGCGTACTGCGTGGGATTTGTGTAAACCAAGTCGGCAGCAACAAACTGCGTGGCCACCTGCGGCTTCAGCCACTGCCCATCTTTGTCAGTCGGTTGTGCGATATTGCCTTCCATCCATGGCCGCTGCGTGTAGGATGTGCGCGTCATGCCGGATGGATCGAAGATGAGATCCTGCGCCAGGCTCTCGAAGGGCTTGCCCGTCTTCTTCTCCGCGAACCGCGCGACATACTGGTATCCCTCGCCGGAATAGCCGAAACCTGTTCCGGGCGCTCGTGTGAACGCCAGCTTACCGCCGGTTTCACGCCGCCAGTTCGCGAACCCGGTTTGGTGGTCCAGGGCCAGTCGAGGAGTGAGCATCTTTGCCCTGGGATCTGTAGCCACGTCGGGGTCGTCCCAGTACTTATACATAGGCTCATCCAGCGAAAGCCTGCCTGCGGAGGCAAGGCGCAGGATGACCTCAGCAGAGATCGGCTTCGACATCGAGGCGATGTTGTAGAGCGTTGCTGTGCTCACCGCAACGCCCGGACCTTGCTCACCATATGCCTCTGCGAGCACTGTCTTCGCTCCGGCGATCTTCGCAAAGGAGACACTCGCGACGTGCTCGCGATGCAATAATGCCGGGATGACCTGCCTGCGATCGTCTGTTGGCGTCTGAGCCAATACATGAAGGTCAGGAGCGACTACCGCTGCAGCCAACACCAGAAAGAAAAGCATACGGACGTACCTGCGATAAGCCACTTTGGATGAAGCCCCTTTGTCTTGTATTGGCAGTCAATCTATATACGCGCTGGTGCGAGGTTTGTTCCAGCTGGCTGCCGATTCGTTCACTGGGAAAGGAAGCTCGAGCATTCCCCCGGGTCCACCGAAGTCCTCCTGTGTTGAGAGGAGAGTCGTCAAGACAATTTCTGCGATGTTTAGCGATTCCGGTGATTGTCGTTAGCACCAGATAGGTCCTGGGAAACGCGGATCTCGTCATTTGGAAGGGTGCATGAGGCTGCTACATCGAAACTCGTTGCGTTTCCAACACTGATGGATGCGACGATGTCCTCGCAAGCGCGAGGACATCGTCGTTTTATGGCTTACATCCAAGGTGAAGGCCGCGCAGCCAGGGCACGCTGTTTCCTGGGTTTCTAGACGATCTTGTTCCTGTCGATCACCTGTGCCGATCTGCGTTACCGCAGCAGGTCTTCCAGTGCCGTGGATAGATCCGTCTTCTCGTCGCGGTACTTCACGATGATCGGGGTATAGACGCTCAGCCCAAGCTCTTTGCCGGGGCCGCTCTGGATAGCCCGTGAACCGGCGACGACGACTGCTCCTGAGGGAATGATGAGAGGGGTGTCGGCGGTAGCTTTGAGGATTGTGTTGTTGGGTAGGTCATAGACCGGAGTACCGCGGGTGAGAATGACTCCCGCAGCGAGTACCGCCCGCGAGCGCACGATGGTGCCTTCGTAGACGCCGGTGTTGCCACCGATGAGGGCGTCGTCTTCGATGATGACCGGCGAAGCGTTTACGGGCTCAAGCACGCCACCAATCTGTGCCGATGCCGAAAGATGCACGCGTTTGCCGATCTGCGCGCAGGAGCCAACGAGCGCGTGCGAGTCGATCATGGTGCCCTCGTCGACGAAGGCGCCGACATTGACGTAGGCCGGTGGCATCATTACGACGCCCTTGGCGAGATGCGCTCCGGAGCGGACGGAACTGCCGCCGGGCACGATACGCACACCGTCGTCCACGGCAAAGATTCGGGCGGGATAGGTCTCCTTATCGATGAACGATATCTGTCGAGGCGACAGGGCGGCGTGGTCGTTGGAGCTGATGGACATGTCCTTCAGAGCGCCGAGGCGAAAACCGAGCAGGATGCCGCGCTTAACCCAGGCGTTCACACGCCAGCCCGTGGGCTGCGCGGCGTCTGGCTCGGCGGAGCGGAGGGTGCCGGCTTCAAGCCCGTCGCGGAGTTGGTGGAAGGCTCTGAGGGCGTTCTTGTTGCCGACGGCCGAGGGGCCTTCGGTAAAGAACTTTTCTATGGTTTGTTCAAGAGAGATAGCAGGGGTCATGGATATTGAGATTGTACTGAGGATGCGGCAGTGGATTCCGGCACCGCATCCTCAGGGAGGCAGCGCCGCAAGGTAGAAACGCACCGCAAGCTCCCTGAAAAGCCTGGTAGATCAAAAGACGCGCAGGTTTTCGTGCGGATTGTCGCGCAGCAGGCCTAGCTCGCCGAGGATCATCTCCAGCGTGTGGCGGGTCTTTGCCGTCACGGGAATCATTGGCAGGCGAAGCTGTTCGTTCCCGCGTCCCAGCAGTGCGAGCACGGCCTTGATTGGGGCAGGACTCGGTTCGATGAAGTGGGCCTGCATCAGGTGGAAGTAGTGGCGGTTGATGCGTCGTGCGGCGATCCAGTTGTCGCTCAGTGCGCTGCTGACCATCTGCGCCATCTGCTGTGGAATCGCGTTGGACGCCACCGAGATGAGGCCCGCGCCGCCGATCGCGAGGATGGGCAGGGCCAGCGCGTCGTCACCGGCGAAGACCTTGAAGGCGCGCGGCGCCTGGGTAATCAACTCGGTAATCTGCACCATGTTGCCGCTGGATTCCTTGATGCCGACGATGTTGGGAATCTCCGCAAGGCGCAGGACGGTGGCCGGCTCAAGGTTCGCACCGGTGCGGCCAGGGATGTTGTAGAGCAGGATCGGGAGGTCGACCGCGTGGGCGATGGCACGGAAGTGCTGGTACTGGCCTTCTTGTCCGGGGCGGTTGTAGTAGGGGTTCGCCGTCAGGATGCCGGTAAGGCCGCTGATGTTTGCCAGCTTCTTAGCGTTGGCGACGGCCTGATGAGTCGCGTTGTGCGTCGATCCGGCAAACACAGGAACTCGGCCTGCCGCTGCGGCGACTGTGATTTCGACGACGCGCAGCCACTCCTGTTCGGTGAGTGTGGAGGCTTCGCCGGTGGTGCCCGCGGGGACGAGCAGAGAGACGCCGTTGATGATCTGCCAGTTGACGTGCGCGTGCAGCGCGGTTTCATCGACTGAACCATCGGGGCGAAAAGGAGTAACGAGTGCGGTGCCGCAACCTTGCAAATTCATTCCGAAGGGTAGTTTAGAGCAGTTCGCCCCTTTCTGCTCTATACAAAGAGGCAATATGCGTCGATTTTCCTAAAGAAACCTGCGGAGTTACCTGTAGGCGCACTCACTAGGCAGGCGTTGCATCCCGTCGCTCGGGAACTGCTGCCTGTAGCTCCCGCAAACGGTCGCGAAGATGCTGTTGCAGGTTCGTATGTTCAGGTTTACCGAAGAGATTCTGCGTCTCCTGGGGATCGGTTTTAAGATCGTAGAGTTCGAATGCTTCCGGCTCATCTTTGTAGTAGTGGATCAGCTTGTAGCGTTCGGTGCGGATGCCGCGATGCACGGCCACATTCTCGGGATTGGGATATTCGTAGTACTCGTAGAGCCACTCTTTCCGGAAATTAGGATTTGCGTGCGTCGCCAGCGGCAGGACGCTCTTTCCCTGCATATGCGCGGGAATCGAGACACCTGCAAGATCGAGAAAGGTTGGCGCAAGGTCGGTGTCCAGAACCATCTCATCGCGAACTGTTCCGGCGGGAATGCGTTTCGGATAGCGCACCATCAGGGGCACGCGGATCGAGGGTTCATGCATCAGGCGCTTGTCGAAGAGACGCCACTCGCCCAGGAAATATCCGTGGTCGGAGCCGTGGACGATGGCGGTGTCGTCCAGGATGTTCTTCTTTTCCAGGTAGTCCAGTACGCGACCGATATTGTCATCCACGGCTACCAATCCGGCGTAGTAGTTCTTCGCCATTCCCTCCAGCGACCCGCAGGCGACATGCGAAGAGGTTGTGCCGATCTTGTTTTCACCCTCTACAAAACTCTTCGGCTTTCCTGGATAACCCTTCAGGTCATCATCGAAGGTCGCCGGTTTTGGAATGGGCACGCCGTTGTACAAATCGAGATGCCGGCGCGGCCGAAAGAACGGTTCGTGGGGGGCAACAAACCAGACCAACAGGCAGAAAGGCTTGTCGCCGCGATCCTCTTCCAGCCATGCCAGCGCGCGGTCCACGGTTAGGTCGTCTGGATAGATGTTGTGGTAACGCTTCTCCGGTTCGATCTTGCCTTTGCGGCCCTCTTTGAAGAGAGGATTGGCGTAGTCGTTCGCCGGATTATTGTGGCCGAAGTAGTAATCCCAGTAGCGCTCTTCGACGCCGTTGCGCACATGCACTTTGCCCAGGATGGCGACCTCGTAGCCGGCCTCTCGGAGGAGATCGGTGAAGAGGGGAATATCGGAGGGCAGAGGCACGTTCGGATGCTCATTCGATAGCGCTCCTGTAGAGCGAGAGTACATGCCGGTGAGCGCCACGGCGCGTGCCGGTGCGCAGAGAGCGTTGGTACAGAAGGCATTCCGAAAACGAACACCCTCGCGGCCGATGCGATCATGATTCGGTGTCTTGAGGATCGGATGCCCCGCGATGGAAAGCGCATCCGCACGCTGGCCTTCGCCGAAAAAGAAGACCAGGTTGGGCCGCTTGGGCTTAGCTTCAGCCGAAGCTATTGGAGAGACGACTGTTGCCGTCAGTACTGTGCCCGCAACGGCCAAGGAGCCCTGTAAAAAATCTCGCCGCGTAGTTCCATTCGGCGATTCTTTTTCTGCTGTTCCGACGACATTCTGCTGCTCAATATTTGTCATGAGGATGGATTTTATAGCTAGTGGGATTGAATATCGTGTGCAGGAGGTGCGAGTTCATGGTGCGCGTCTTCGCCGCCATACGAACCCCCGAAGATGCCGATTGTGGGGACGACCCAGATAAGCGTGACGATCGCACTGACGTAGAGTGCGACATGCGGAGCATAGTGGGCGATCGGAACGCAGCCGGCGTAGATGGTGAGCGATCCCCAATGCTTGACCTGGGTCGCTATGTCGAGCTTGGTGCGGCGCCCTTCGCGCTCGAGCTGGCAGTCCACGGTGTAGCGGAGCAGGAGAAAAGTTATTCCAGCGGCGAGCATGCAGATGCAGTAGATGGTTACAGAGAAAGAGTCGAAGTGCACGTTGATGTAATCCGTGAAAAAGGGGATCAACGAGAGTGCGAAGAGCCAGAAGAGATTAGTCCAGAGGATGCGGTTGTTGGAGCGGTTGAGCCGGCCGATGAGGGTGTGGTGATTGACCCAGTAGACGCCGATGTACGCGAAGGAGAGCGCATAGACCAGCAAGGTAGAGATGACTGGTCGAAAGGATGCAAGGCCGCTGTGCGCAGGCACTTTCAGGTCGAGCACCATGATCGTGATGATGACAGCGATGACGCCGTCGGAGAAGGCTTCGAGCCGGGCTGGAGAGAAGGTGGCCTGCATGGTTTATGAACGAAAACAGAATAAAGTATTTTCGGCTTGGTCGTTTACAGGGACCGAAGCCGTTTGCGTGGTTTTCACCTAGAAAACCACCTTTGTAATTTTTCGGTGTAACCAGTAAAGCCAAAATGCTCTAGCGCATGTTTTAGGTGAGTGTGTTTGATTCCGGTACATGTGGGGATAGGGCTTTGGGTGACGTGATGTTGTAAACGTACCAGGCAATGCAGGCGTGGAGGATCAGAAAGGCAGCACTGACGATATGTATCATTCCACCCACTACGGTCGTGCTCATCATGTACTCACTATGCGCGGGAGTAGGGGGTGTTGAAGGCAGCAGGGAGACGAGAAACAGAACGAGAGCGATAGCAACGCGGCCCGCCAGCAGGTAAAACGCGGCTCGACGCATCTGCCAGAGCGCGATTGCCGCAGCCAGCGCAAGGACATACCTTAGCCATATGACAACAGACTGCAGCAGCGGGGTAGAGTAATCGGCAACGGAAGGATGAATGCGGTGGGAATAGGTGAGGATACAGTACGAGACGACTCCCAATAGGACGCTGGCACCCTCATAGATGCAGATAACCGTTGCCAGCCGAGGACGTACACGGCGATCGTCGGTCAAAGGTCTCACCTCTTGGTGGATGTATTGTGACTCTACACCCAATCCCCTGCACGTATAAGCGGTTCAGCCGAGCCATCGGCACTCAGACCGTCGACATTCATCGTCGGGCCTCCGATCATCCAGTCCACGTGAATCAGGCTCTCGTTCGCGCCGAGGGCGGAGAGTTCTTCGTTGGACATCTTCTCGCCGCCGATCAGGCAGGTGGAGTAGGCCTGGCCGAGTGCGATATGGCTGGCGGCGTTCTCGTCGAAGAGCGTATTCCAAAATAGAATGCCCGACTGTGCGATGGGGGAGTTATGGGGGACGAGCGCCACTTCGCCGAGGCGGCGTGCGCCGTCGTCGGTGGAGATGAGCTTGTTGATCGCTTCCTGGCCCTTGGTTGCGGTGGCTTCGACGATCTTGCCGTCCTTGAAGGTGCAGCGGATGTTTTCGATTAACGTGCCCTGGTGCGAGAGCGGCTTGGAAGCTGTGACGACGCCGTTGACGCGGTCTTTATGTGGCGTGGTGAAGCACTCTTCGGTGGGGATGTTGGGCTGGCAGTAGACGCCGTTCCCCGCCGTAGTGCCGCCTCCTGCCCAGAGGTGCTGGTCGGCAAGCCCGACAGTGAGGTCGGTTGCTCCGTCGGGGGTGTAGAAGCGCAATGAGTGGAAGCGCTTGGCATTGAGCAGGTCGACGCGTTTTTTTAGATTGGCACCGTGCTCTTTCCATTGGGCGACGGGGTCGGCGGAGGTGATGCGAGACGTGGCGAAGATGGCGTCCCATAGCCTGCCGAGGGCGAGCTCCGGCGGGTCGTTAGGGAAGACCAGTGCGGCCCATGCAGGCGTGGCCGCGGCAACGATGGTCCAGTTGATCTCGTGGCGTGTGATGAGCTCCATCGCAGGCTTGGAGGCCTTGGATGCCGCTATGTTGGCGCGCGAGACTTTGGCGGGGTCTTGTTGCGCGAGCAGCGCGGGATTGGCTCCAGTGATGGCCATACGAGCTGCACCGCTCTTAAAGGCGGTGGCTATGGCGGCTTGCAGCCACTCCGGCGCGTAGTCGAAGCTGGCGTCAGGCGCGTGCTGGTAGCGTGCGAGAGTGGTGGCGTCGTCGCTGTAGAAGGTGGTTACGAGCTTCGCACCGGCCTTATAGGCGTGGGCGGTGATGAGGCGGACCAGCGGTAGTGCGTCGGTGGGCGCGGTCAGAACAAGTTCCTGGCCCTCGCGCAGGTCGAGGCCGATGCGCACGGCGACTTCGGCGAGGCGGTCAAGCTTCTGTTCAAAGGGGAGGGCAGCGAAGACGTCGGAAGGCAGCGAAGACATGCTGCAAGTTTATCGCGGAGGTGGAGGACGTGCTAAAGACTGGGGAAGGACCCCCCGAATTGGTGCTGCCACGAATGCGGGGGGCCTTCGCCTACGGCTCAGGATGACGACGAAAAACAAGCAAAAGCAAGGTGGTTACGCGAAGTAACAACACCACTACAGCTTATCGAAGACCTCGCGGACGTCGTAAACGCCAGTGTGCGAGGCGAGCCACTCGGCAGCACGTACGGCCCCTTCGGCAAATGGGCGGCGGGATTTGGACTCATGCGTGAGGAGCAGCCGGTCGCCTGAGCCAGTGGCTTCTAAGGTATGAATACCCGCGACCTCACCGGTACGGGTGGCATGAATCGGCACTTCCTTATCGGAGCCAATCGTCTCCAGCACAGCTTTGCGCAGGGTAAGAGCGGTGCCACTGGGCGAATCCAGTTTGCTCTCGTGGTGTGTCTCGGAGATGGCAAAGCTGTAACCCGCATCCTGGAGCGATGCGGCCATCTTCTTCGAGAGCTCGAGCATGATCTGCACGCCGATGGAGAAGTTGGTGCCATAGAGCAGGGCAGCGCCGCGGCGCTCGGCGAGCAACTTCATGTCATTCAGCTTGTCGTACCAGCCGGTCGTGCCGATGACCATCTTCGCGCCGTTCGCAAGGCACGCGCGCATGTTGGAGACGACGGCATCGGGGGTCGTGAAGTCGATGATGATGTCGAAGCCGGCGACGAACGGTGCCGTCAGCGCGGCGGCGTCTTTGTTCTCTTTTGCATCGAGAACGTGAACGCTATGACCGCGTTCGGCCGCGACCTCTGCGACGAGTTTGCCGGTCTTGCCGACTCCGAGTACAAGAATGCGCATGGTTCAGAAACTCCTGGGCGTTTGTGGGCAGCCCGTGCCTCAACGTGCGAGTGTAGCTCGCGCCTCAACATCGAAGATACTCGCATCGGGTGCGGCGAAGAATTTATTGTGCAGCGAGCGAATGGCCTCATCGACATCTTCTTCGTTGATCATGAAGCTCATGTTGATCTCGCTGGCGCCCTGCGAGATCATGCGGATGTTGACATGCGAGATCGCCCCGAACACCTGTGCTGCAATGCCGGAGTGACCGCGAATGTCTTCGCCTACCAGGCAGATCAGTGCCTTGTTGCTCTCATATTTGACGTCGGCGATACGGCCCAGCTCTTCGCAGATCGCAGGAAGCGCTTCCTTGGAGTCCACCGTGACCGAGATCGAGACCTCGGAGGTGGAGACCATATCGATGGCGCACTTGTGTTTGTCGAAGACATCGAAGACGGACTTGAGGAAGCCGTGTGCCAGCAGCATGCGGCTGGCCACAATGTCGATGATGGTCAGCTTCTTCTTCGCGGCGATGGACTTGAAGGGACTCGCGCAGGACTGTGGAGTCGCCGTGATCTTGGTGCCTTCGTTCTCCGGATTGCGGCTGTTGAGCACCCAAACTGGGATGTTCTTCTGCACGGCGGGCAGGATCGTTGCAGGATGCAGAACTTTTGCTCCGAAGTAGGCGAGTTCGGCGGCTTCTTCAAAGCTGATGGTCTTCACGCGCAGAGCGTCGGGGCAGATGCGCGGGTCGGTGGTCATGATGCCGTTCACGTCGGTCCAGATCTCGATGGCTCCGGCGTGCAGTCCGCCGCCGACCAGAGCCGCGGTATAGTCCGAGCCGCCGCGACCGAGTGTCGTGGTCTCGCCGTTAGGCGATGAACCGATGAAACCTCCCATTACAGGGATGACACCGGCTTGAACGAGTGGCAGCACCTTGGTGGCGAGTGCACGCTCGATCTCAGTTTCGTCGGGAGCGGCCTTGCCATAGTGGCTGTCGGTGCGGATGATACCGCGAGCATCGACGTGGGCACTCTCGGTACCCTGTTCGGCGAAGGCGGCAGCGATGATCAGGCTGGAGAGCCGCTCGCCGAAGCTGACGATAAGGTCGGACGTGCGTACCGTGAGTTCGCCTACAGCGGCGATGCCGCGCAGCAACTCATCGAGCGAGTCGAAGTGCTCGTCGATGGAGCGATGCAGCGTGGTGAGGCGTTCGCCGCTGGAGAGGCGGGCGGCAGTTTCGATGTGACGCACGCGCAGCCGCGAAGAGATGTCGAGCGCAGGCTCGCGATCGCCCCGGCCCGCATGTGCGGCGGCAGCGCAGGCGAGCAGGGCATCGGTGACCTTGGACATGGCCGAGACTACAACGACGGGGTTGAGACCTTTGCGCAGGCGTCCTGTAACGATGCCCACCGTGCGCAGGATCGCCGTAGCGTCCTCCACCGATGTTCCGCCAAACTTCATCACGACAACGTTGCTGCGGGGTGTGCTCATGCTGTCACCAGCGCTTCTGCAGCGTGTGCCGGCTGCCTAATCGCGGGGAACGCGCGGAAGTCGAACTTGCCGAGCACAGCGAGAATCTCTGCGTTCAACAGGGCAGCACCGGCTGCGCCGCGAATCGTGTTGTGCGAGAGCAGGGTGAACTTCCAGTCGAAGAGATTGCAGGGACGCAGGCGTCCTACGGTCGTGGCCATTCCATTGCCGCGCATTAGGTCGAGGCGTGGCTGCGGACGGGTATCCTCGGGGGCGTACTCCACCGGGCTCAGCGGAGCGGAGGGCAGGTGCAGGCCCTCGTGGCCCTTGCCGCTCAGCGGCTGGAACTCCGCCCAAGCGGCGAGAACTTCCTCGCGGGTCGCGGGCTTGCGGAGCTTCACGCTCACGCACTCGGTGTGGCCTTCGAGCACGGGGACGCGGTTGCACATTGCGGAGACGGGCGCCTCGAGCGGCTGAAAACCGCGGCCGTCGGTCAGGCCGAGCAGTTTGCCGATCTCCTCCTGCAGCTTCTCCTCTTCACTCTTGATGAAGGGGATGACGTTGCCGAGGATATCGAGCGACGGCACGCCGGGATAGCCAGCACCGCTGACAGCCTGCATGGTCGAGACGAAGAGCTTTTCAATGCCGAAGCGCTGGTGCAGCGGAGCGAGCGGAAGAACCAGCCCAATCGCACAGCAGTTGGGATTGGTGACGAGGAAGCCGCCTGAGGTCTTGCGCGTAGCCTGGGCCTCGATCACGTCGAAGTGGTCGACGTTGACCTCCGGCACTACGAGAGGGACGTCGGGGGCCATGCGAAAGGCCGAGGAGTTCGAGATGACGGCGCAGCCGGCGGCGGCGAACCTTGGCTCAAGCTCGCGCGCGATGGGGGCGTCCACAGACGAAAAGATAATGCGCGGCAGTGTGACCGAGGAGCCTTCGGGCGTGTTGGGTTCGAGCACCATCTCTGCGATGTGCTTGGGCAGCGGGGTGTCGAGACGCCAGGCGCAGGCCTCGGCATAGGTCTTGCCCGCGCTGCGGTCACTGGCCGCAAGCCAGGTAATGTTGAACCAGGGGTGGTTTGCAAGAAGCTGAATAAATCGCTGGCCGACCGCTCCGGTCGCGCCCAGAATGCCTACGTTACGCCGTTCCATCTATCAAGAATAACGCGTGAATTCGCTCGGCGCTATGCCTTCCTCGCAATCGGTAAAAGAGATCGGGTCAACAGGGGTCCAGATCCAATTTACAGAGAAGTCAGGGATCTCTGCATCATCAGGACATCCAGCGCTCTACCGAACTTCTCGCCCACCCCACGGAGTACCCCGACCTCATGAAAGCCGAGCGAACGATGCAGGGTTACCGAAGGGAGGCTGAGCGAAGGATCTGCGATCACTGCAATCAGCTCCCGTATGCCCGCATCCGTACATAACTCCATCAACCGTTGCATCAGCAGGCGTGCCACGCCGTGCCGCTGAAAGCGCTCTGCCACGTAGACCGAATTCTCAGCCGTAAAGCGATAGGCCGCACGCGGACGAAAACGGCTGGCGTAGGCATAACCGGCGATCTCTCCGTCGATCTCCGCGACAAGGTAGGGAAGGCCTAGCTCCAGGATGGCGGCTCTGCGCCGAAGAATCTCTTCCGCATCCGGTGCCTCTACTTCGAACGACGCGGTTCCACGCAGCACGTGGGGAGCGTAGATGGCAGCAATGGCAGAAGCATCTTCCGGTGTCGCAGCGCGCACCCGAACGGGATTTCCCATAGCTCTAGGTTCAGTCCTCGATCACTCTGACGCGGCGACGGCTTATCACACGGCTTCCGCCCCCGCCCCATGCGACAACAATCGCAATGGCATGGATCAGGAACCAGAGACCTATGCCCTGGTCCTGGTAGATCCAGAAGAGGATCAGGATGCGTGGGATCAGCAGGGCGACGATGACCTGAATCAAATTAACGCTGGTTGGGATATATACCGGCACACTGTGCTGCAGCCAGGCAACCAGGATGCAGATGCGGGGCAGAAAGAGCGACAGCACGAGAAACCACAGGGGCAGCGTGTGAGTCACCAGCAAAACATGAAGGTTCATGGCGGTTCGGCTCCGGCGCCGCAGTTTAACTTTTTTGTTGCGGCCAGATGTTACTTAGGTGTGAAGGCAAAGCTGGCACTGGCGGTTGCCTTGGGAGCGACAGTTATCTGAATATCTTGTTCCCCAAGCTTCTCGTGCACCGCTGCCAGCGTGTAGTTGCCCGGCGGCAGGCCCTGGATCGTAAAGCTACCGTCCGTACCGCTGACAGCGAAGTACGGGTTGGGCGCGACGTTGACGAAGGCGTTCATCCAGGGGTGATTGTTGCAGCGGACGGGCAGCATCGTTTCCGGCGACTTGAACTGGTGCGTCTGTGGCTGGCCCATTGGGGCTTGCGAGATGTCGACGCCTTCATTGCCGACCGTGGACGGCATGGTGTGGATGTTATGCATCGTGGGGTCGGAGTTGCGGAACTCAACCGATCCGCCCTGCTGCACGGCCACGACATGCGGGAGGTAGCGGCAGCCCTTCTGGTCGAGCACTACAGCCGGGGTGCCCGCGGGTGCCTGCGAAGGCGCAATGCCCGACTTCACATAGACGAACACATTGCCCAGCTTGCCGCCGGTAACGACGAACTGCTCGCTGAGATTGGGGTCTTTAGAGAAGGCGCAGGCCGGGTCCATCGACATATCGATGGGGACGCGTGCGGGGGCCTTGCCCTCGAAGTGGACAACGCCCGTGATGGAGCCCGCGGTAGCTGGGTCGACCGTGGGTCCCGGGCTCGACTGCACAGTCTCGACATTTTTCGGAGCAGCTTCGTGCTTGCATCCGGTGATTGCGAGGGCGGTGAGGAGAAGGAGCGAAGTCGAGCGAAGAGTCACGGTAGTCCTTTGGGGTGAGGCTGGTGCTTTTGCCTTTATTTTTCTGGTTTGTCATTCCGAGCGGAGCGAGTGAACCTGCTTCCTCCCGTTCTTCGTTCGTATTACCCAGAAAACATGTGGTTAAAACTGGAAACGTATGTTTGCGCCTGCATGTAACGTTTGGGCTGACATTAGCAAAAAGCGGGAGAAAGCAGGTTCACTCGCTCCGCTCGGAATGACAAACCAGAAGAGCAAGAACAAAAACACCCTACAACGCGGCGATAATAGCCTCGCCAAAAGCCCTTGTTCCGGCCTTACCGCCAACGTCGCGTGTCAGCGTCTCGCCGGCGGCGTAGACCTTTTCCAGCGCAGCTTGAATCTTATCCGCGGTCTCCGCCTCGTCGATATGGTGCAGCATTAGCACAGCAGATTGCAGGAGCGCCGTGGGATTAGCCTTGTCCTGTCCGGCGATGTCCGGCGCGGAACCGTGAACAGCCTCGAAGATCGCGCATTCAGCACCGAGGTTCGCTCCGGGCACCAACCCCAGTCCGCCAACAAAGGCCGAGCAGAGGTCGGAGAGAATGTCGCCGTAGAGATTCTCAGTCAGGATGATGTCGTACTGGTAAGGGTTCAGCACCAGCTGCATGCAGGTGTTGTCGACGATGTGCTCGGCGTACGTGACGTCGGGGTAGCCCTCGGAGACTTCCTTGCAGCACTTGATGAAGAGGCCGTCGGAGAGCTTCATGATGTTGGCCTTGTGAATGGCATGCACCTTCTTGCGGCCATGCTTCTTCGCATAATCGAACGCCGACTTCGCGATGCGGGTCGAACCCTTGCGCGTAATGATCTTCATCGATTGCGCGATGTCGGGGTTGATCATGACCTCGAGGCCGGCGTACAGGTCTTCGGTGTTCTCGCGAAAGATCACGAGGTCGATGTTCGGATAGTTGGACTTCAGGCCGGGAAGGCTCTTAACCGGGCGGAAGTTCGCGTAGAGGTCGAACTTCTTGCGCAGCGTAACGTTGATCGACGAGAAGCCACCGCCGATTGGCGTTGTGACCGGCCCTTTGAGGGCAACGCGGTTTTCCTCGATCGACTTGTAAAGCGCCTTGGGGATGTACTCGTCGGTCTTGGCGTAGGCATCGGCGCCGGCATCGTAGCTGTGCCAGTCGAAGGTGCAGCCGGTCTGCTTGCCTGCGGTCTCGAGAATGTTGACGGTGGCTGCAGTGACTTCCGGGCCGATTCCGTCGCCGGGGATAAGTGTGATCTTGTGCGTGCGGGTGGAGGAGGGCAAACGTTCTTCCTTTATTTCAAAAAGGTTCTTTAGTTATTTTACTAGGCGGCCTTGACGGCTACCGCAGGGCGGACCGTTTGGACTTCGGGTCTTTGCCGCCGAGCAGGTCTTCGAGCTCCTGTTTGAACTCGCGAACGTCCTTGAAATCGCGATAGACGCTGGCAAAACGGATATAGGCGACCGTGTCGATGTCCTTCAGCCGCGCCATAATGAGCTCGCCGACAGACGCAGTAGTGCGCTCGCGCTCGGGCGAGTCGACCACGAAGGCCTCAACGGCATCTACGATCTCCTGCATCTGCGAGACGGAGACCTTTCGTTTCTGGCAGGAGTGCAGGAGCCCGGAGAGGACTTTCTGGCGGTCGAAGTTCTCGCGGCGGCCGTCTTTTTTGACGACCATGTACGGAATCTCATCGAGGCGCTCATAGGTAGTGAAGCGCTTATTGCATCGTTCGCATTCCCGCCGACGCCGGATGGAGTTGGCGTCTTTGCTCTCGCGTGAGTCGATGACCTTGTCCTGAGTGAAGGCGCAATACGGACATTTCATGTCAAACCGGATTTTATCAGTGTTCGCCCAGATCTCAGGACTACGTCGAAAAACTAGTAATAACAGGGGTTCTAAGCTTCACCGAGCGAAGCATCCTCAGCCCTTCCGCTTTCGTTGACGGCCTGCCGCAACGTTATGCCCTGCAGTCGTGCGGCAATCAGCCCTGCGGGAAGGATGTCGAGGTTGAGGACGAAGAACATCACTGTGGCACAGGCCGTCGCGGTCTCCCATGGAACATTGAAGAAGCCATGTAGTGCCGTTGCGACGACGCCAATTTGCGTAAACCAGCCCAGCACGGGAAGCTGCAGGAGCGAGCCGCTTAGACTCGCGGCAACTACCAGCATCGTCGCCGTAAAGCTGAAATGCGCCAGGGTCGGCTCCGTGGTGAATGAGTGTGCCGACTGCATATAGCCAAGCGCAATGCAGAGCCACATCAGCATCGAGATCGCGAAGGCTGTGAAGAACTCCCGCAGCGTGGAGAGGGTATGGAGCCCCTCGCAGAAGTCGTGGATGCGTTCGTCGATACGGCCCGCAAAGCTGGCAGATAGTGGTGTCAGCAGGCGGCGGACGACGCCTGCGACCGTCGCTCCTGCAAAGCGTAGCGAGACGGCGAACACGACAATAGCGAGCGTAAGGGCGAGAGAGACCGCCCCTGCGCGAACATAAAGCGCATGATGCGGTAAATTATGGGGCGCGGCGGCGAGCGTCAGGGAGAAGAGGATCGCTGCTGCGCCGAGGTCGAAGGCGCGCTCCACGGAATAAACGGCAAGCTGCGTGGCCACTGGCATGCCCAGACGGCGGGCGATCAGGTAGGGGCGGGCCAGATCGGCGATTCTGCCGATGAGCATGACGGCCGTAAATCCGATGAGTTGCGGCCCCAGCAGTTCAATCGGGCGGACGCGGCGTACCGGCGTCAGGAGGACGGCCCATCGCCACGCGCGCAGCCAGTATCCGAAGTAGAGCAGCGCCACGCCCACCAGCACATGCCCAATGGAGACTGAGCGCAGTTGACGCCCCAGCGCACCCCAGTCGAACGAGATGCGGCTGTGCAGCAGCCAGGCAATGCCGATGGCTGCAAGCGCGACGATGAGCCACAGGCTTTTACGCTGGGTCGATGGCATACGGTAAGGCTACAGGAGTCTCAACGCGAGGCGACGTTTGTAGTGTTTGCGAGTGCGGTCTTGCGGCGATAGAACTCGTTCATCACACGCGAGACGTAGGCGCGGGTCTCGCGATAGGGCGGAATTCCGTGATACTTCGCGACCGCCGCCGGTCCAGCGTTATAGGCAGCCAGCGCCAGCGCCAGATTGTCTTTGTAGAGCTTCAGCAGGGAATCCAGATAGGCTGTACCACCGGCGATATTCTGGTCGGCCCGTGTAACGTCCTGTACTCCGAGGTCGTGTGCGGTGGAGGGCATCAACTGCATCAGTCCGCGAGCCCCGGCTCGCGAGATGGCGTCGACACGAAAATTGCTCTCGGCTTTGATGACGCTGGCCAGCAGTTCGACGTCGATGTCATGGGCCGCGCCAGCTTGGGCCAGTAGCTCATGCATCTCGGCTGCCGTGGGGATGGTGTGTATCTGGAGGGGGGCGGCTGGCACCGGAGGAGGTTTCGGCGGATCGGGCATCATCTCGATGCTGGCGATCTCTGCCGATGCTAACTCCTGATAGTTGGTATCGCCTGTATAGAGCCGGATACGGTCACCGATTGCCTCATGGCGAATGCAGTCGAGGGAGAAGCCGTTGCGGAGCGTGACGTGCTCGAACGCATGCGCGGCAGAGCAACCCATGACGGCAAAGCTCGCAATGGCGACGCAGAGGCGGCTTGGAAAACGGCGGGGCACTGAGTTTTCAGACTACCATTACGGGCTTTTCGGTAGCACCAGGGGCGGAAACAATATTTAGGGCTGTTTCGATGGCGACGGCAACGCCATCTTCGTCATTTGAGTGCCCAATCGTCCAACCTCGTTCCCCGGCAAGCTCTTTCAGAGCTTCAGGAGCGTTCGACATGAGTACGGACTGCCCGGCAATCTCGAGCATCGGCAGGTCGTTCCAGTTGTCGCCGATGGCGAGCACCTGCTGCAGGGAAATCCCTCGCAGCTCGGCCAAACGCTCCAGCGCCGAGGCCTTCGAACAGCCTGCGGGCAGGATATCGAGGATGCAGAGATCGCGGCCCGGGTACTCGGTACGGTGCAGCGCGATCTCGGCGTCGTGGCGGGCGGTGGCCCCGACGGGCGTGATGAGCGGATGTTCCATGAGCAGCGCCTCGGCCTGGTGCATGCGGTCGACCGGACCGCACAGCATCATCTGGATAGGCGGATCGCCGTCGAGAGCGTCTTCGAGGGACGGAACGTGCGCGATATACGCCTCGTTGCTCTGCATCCAGCGCTCAATGTTGGAGTACAGCTCCTCGGGGTCTTCGACGACGAGCGCCCCGCGGGTATCTTCGCCATCGTCTCCCACGGTGTCGAAGGTGAGTACCAGCGTGCTGCGGAACTCTGCCACATGCTGGCAGAGCCAGCGAGCCGTCTCCAGCGGCATGTGGCTGCGGTGCAGCAGCTCCGAGCCGATGGTTCGTATGACCGTGCCGTTGGAGCTGACCAGGGCGTTTGTATGCCGCAGCTTCAAGTCACGCAGCACGCGCATGGCAAAGGAGTGCCGTCGTCCGGTGGCGATAACGACTTCGATGCCTGCCTCTTCGGCGCTGCGCAGCGCGGCGCGATTGCGCTCGCTCACATGACCCTCGGAGTCGAGCAGGGTTCCGTCCATGTCGATGGCGATAAGTATTGGCGTCGAGAGAGCGTTTGAGTGGGGCTGGATCATCCTCTTATAGATTAGAGCAGTTCGCTTATCGAGTGAGGCGCGGGTATCCGTTAGCATCGTAAGGATGCCTGCTATCGCTTATCTCGAGTGCGCCCGCTGTCACCACCGGTTGCCTGCCGATATCCCCCAGACCCTTTGCCCGATAGATGCCGGGTCGCTCTATGTTCGCTACGACATGGAAGCGTTGAAGAAGACGGCTCGCCGCGAACACATAGCGGAGCTGGCCGCCGCCTCGCCGGCGAGCCTGGGCATGTGGCGCTATGCGGATGTTCTGCCGGACGCTACGCCGGTGACACTCGGCGAAGGCTGGACGCCCATGATTCAGAGCCGCCGCTACCCAGGGCTTTTTCTGAAGGAAGAGGGCGCCAATCCCACCGGGACCTTCAAGGCCCGTGGCCTTGCCATGGCTGTGACCATGGCGAAGCACTATGGTTTGCGGCATCTCGCTGTGCCTTCTGCGGGCAATGCGGCAGGAGCGCTCGCGGCCTATGCGGCTGCGGGACAGATTGCCGCGCATATCTTCATGCCCCAGGATGTGCCCTTGGCGAACTATCTCGAAGGCATACTCTACGGCGCGGATGTGACGATGGTCGATGGCTTAATCTCCGACTGCGCGCGCATGGTCGGCGAAGAGATCAAACGCCAGCGCGAAGGCGGTGTCGCAACAGAGGATGTGTGGTTCGACATCTCGACGCTCAAGGAGCCCTTCCGCGTCGAAGGCAAGAAGACGATGGGCTATGAACTCGTCGAGCAGCTTGGCTGGGAGTACCCCGATGCAGTGTTCTATCCCACGGGTGGAGGGGTCGGCCTGATCGGCATGTGGAAGGCGTTTGAGGAGATGGAGCAGCTCGGCTGGGTCGATCTATCGAAAAGCGGGGGTAAAAGGCCACGCATGTATGCCCTACAGGCCGCAGGCTGCGCTCCGGTAGCCAAGGCCTACGACGAGGGCAAGAGTGCCAGCGAGTTCTTCGCCAACGCTGAGACCTTCGCCGCCGGTCTGCGTGTGCCCAAGCCCTATGGCGACAGCATCATTCTCGACATCGTGCGCGAGTCGGGGGGAAGCGTTGTGGCCTCGGACGATGCGACGATCCTCGCATCGATTCTCGACTGGGCGAGGCATGAAGGCCTGTTTCTCTCGCCCGAAGGCGCGGCAGCGACAGCGGCATACGACACGCTGTTGGACAACGGCGAGATCAAGCCCGGCGAACGCGTCGTTCTGTTCAACACAGGCGCAGGTCTGAAGTACACCGACGTCGTAGCGGAGGCGATGCACCTGCGCCGCCCAGGATCGCTGCCCACATCACTGCCAGTAGGTGGGATTATTACCCCCGTATAAATCGGTTCGTGGCTTGTTCTCTGACGGTTCAATATCACGTGAAAACGGCCCCAAACAGGGGCCGTTTTGTTTTCATGGGAAGCGTGAATTAGTTGCAGGCCTTGCCGGCATCGGCTTTATATCCGGCAGCCTTGGCATCGGCTTCGGACATATATTTGCCGGCCTTTGTCTTGCCGTAGTAGCGGTCGGTGGGGCAGTGATAGACCTTGGTCGAGGTATTGACCCATACCTGGCCGGGGCCTCCGCCGGGAGCGGCTGTCGCCGAGGGCGTAGGGGTGGTCTTGGCAGGCTTAGGAGCCGCTGGAGCAGCTGGTGCGGCAGTCATAGCCGTTGTCGATTTGGGAGCGGGTGCAGGGGCTGGAGCCGTTGTAGCCGCGGGAGCGGTCTTGGCGGCAGGCGTAGCGGCAGAGGCTGAGTACCACTGCTGCACGCCCTTATGTCCACGGCAGGCGCCGGTCTTCGCTGCGGCTGTCGAGTAGGTTCCGTCTTTGCACTGACCGGTAGAACCGGCAGGTGCGCCAGCCGGGGCCTGAGCGAAGGACGAGTGACAGCAGAAGAGAGCAGCGGCGAGGGCGGGAAGAGCAAATCTCAGTTTCAACATGAGGGGTCTCCATAAACAACGAGTTTTGAGGGTGCAGCGGTACCGCAGCATAGTAGCAAAGACCTTGCTGCTTATGTGTAAATAGTTCAGAGCGGCTCAATCCCGGGTGCCGGTGCGATCGTCGTCAGGGTAACGGCCGCGCCGACGATCATCGCTCCGCCTACAAAAGCGGAGGGCCCCAGATGCTCATGCAGTACGAAGACTCCAAGCAGGGATCCCATCAGGGGCTCCATATTGAGCAGGACGCCGGCCTGCGACGCCGGAACCTGCGTCATGCCCCAGTTCCAGAGCAGCGTCGTCGTGGCTGTGCAGAGGATGCCGCTGGCGGCCAACGCGGCCCAGGCTTTCAGCGAGATGCCATGTACAGGAGGCAGACCGTACGCCGCAGGGACATAGCAGGCCAGCATGGCAGTCCCCAAAGCGAGACCATAGGCTGTGACCATAATGGGGCTATGCCGCTCTACCAGGCTCTTGTTGAGCAGAATCCAGAAGAGTGCGATTGCCAGTGAGGCAACGACGAGCAGATCGCCCGTCAACGAAGGGCCACCGCTGGCAGAGCTGTGGTGGCCTCCCAGCGCGATCAACGCAGCGCCTGCGGTTGAGACGACGAGCGCTATCCATCCCAGCTTGTGCAGGCGTTCGTGGGTAAAGAGTGTGGCGCCGACCGCAAGGATCACTGGCATGGTCCCGACCATCAGAGAGGCATGCGAAACGGTGGTTAGCGAGAGTCCGCGAAACTGCACCAGGAACTGCACCGGCACCCCGAGAAACGTGCAGAACAGCAGCGTGCGCCACTCGGAGGCATTGAGGCCGGGGCGATGCGTAAGCAGCAACGGCAGCATGCCGAGTGTGGCAAACAGGAAGCGATAGAGCACCATCGAGCCCACGTTCATCTCGGCAAGAGCGATCTTGCCGAAAAAGAACCCGCAGCCCCACAGTGTGCCCGCAAGGGCACAGGCTACGAAACCAAGAGTGCGGTTGGGAACGGAGGACACAATCTACTTTCGCATAGAGCAGGAAACAGCAAACAGGAAACAGCGAGAATTCGACTGTTTCCTGTTTCCTGCTTTTTACCAGACCCGGCAGGCATCCGCTGGAACCATCGCCGAGCCCTTCTTGCAGCCGAACGCAGGACCAAATCCGGGCTGGTTGACGATGGCTCCGTTGGCGCGGAAGTGGTCTGGCGAGTGCTCATTCGTGAGCACCTGCTGGCGAACCTGCTCCGGCCGGGGGTTCTCGCACCAGTTCTGCGCGAAGGCGATATAGAAGCGCTGTGGCCCGTTATAGCCGTCGATCTTCTTATCGATGTCGAAGCCGTCCTTCTTCGCGCGGGCCAGATACGCCATGTAAGCCAGCACCAGGCCGCCATTATCGGCGGTGTTTTCACCCAGGGTGAGCTTGCCGTTGACCTTCACATCGTCGACTGCGGTGAAGCTGCCGTACTCGTTTACCAGGCAGCCTGTGCGGGACTCGAACTTCTTGGTGTCATCGGCTGTCCACCAGTCGGTCATGTTGCCCTTGGCGTCGAACTTTCTGCCCTGGTCGTCGAACCCGTGGGTGAGCTCGTGACCGATGACCGCGCCAATATGCCCGTAGTTCACGGCGACATCAGCCTTGGGGTCATAGAACGCCGGCTGCAAAATACCGGCAGGGAAGTTGATGTTGTTCATGCTCGGGTCGTAGTAGGCGTTGACGGTCGGCGGGGTCATGCCCCACTCCAGTTTGTCGACGGGTTGGCCGATCTTATTCAGCTCGCGATCGTTCTCGAACGCGGTGGCACGCTGCGCATTGCCGAAGGCGTCGTCGGGTGCGACGGTGAGCTTCGAGTAGTCGCGCCAGTGCTCGGGATAGCCGATCTTGTCGGCGACGGCATGCAGCTTCTCTTTGGCCCGGACCTTCGTCTCGGGGCTCATCCACTCCAGGGTGTCGAGGTCGTGCTCCATCGCGCTCTCGATGTCATGCACCATCTCGAGCGTCTTGGCTTTGCTGTCTCCGGCGAAGTACTGCGAGACATAGACCTGGCCAAGGGCTTCCCCAAGGGAGTTGTCGACGCCGCTGGAGCAGCGCTTCCAGCGCGGGCGTTGTTCTGGCTGGCCCTCCAGTTTGCGGCCATAGAAGTCGAAGTTCTCTTCGTCGAAGCGCTTGGGCAGGTTCGAGGAGACGGAGTCCAGGAGGTGGAAGCGCATGTAAGCGCGCAGCGTCTGCATGTCCGTATTACGGACGGCATCGGCCATCTTGGGGAAGAAATCCGGATTGCCGTTCACCAGGGAGTCGATGTGTGGCGAGTGGATGGCCGTGAAGAACGGTCCGAACGGAACGTTGTCGACACTGGACTCGAAGGCGGCGACTGTCTGCGGATGGTAGATGGCCTCAGGATCGCGGCGTTCGGTGTTGGTCATTGAGGCCTCCGCGAGGATGGTCTCGAAGGCCAGGATGTTTTTCGCGTCGAGTGCCGCCTGCTGCGGGGTCTCTCCGGCGAAGGTGAGCACCTTGGTGATGTGTTCGACGTACTGGTCGCGGAGCGTCTTGTCTTTGTCGCCGGTGCGCGTGTAGTAGTCGCGTTCCGGTAGGCCGAGGCCGCCCTGATCGATGAACGCTACCTGTTTGCTGGAGTCCTTGAAGTCCTGGATCTCTCCGAAGCCGAAGAAGACATTGACGCCATAGCGTTGCAACTCGCCTGCGAAGTACGTCAGACCCTGCTTGCTAACCTTATCGATCGCGTCCAGCAAAGGTTGAATCGGAGCCAGTCCCTTTTGCTCGATCAGGTCAGTGTTCATGCAGGCGGCGTAGTAGTCGCCGATCTTCTGCTCGTTGGGGGTGCGCGAGGGGTCGGCAGCGGTGTACTTCTTCAGGATGCCGTTCAACTCCTGTGTATTGACGTTGTAGAGCAGGTAGAACTGGTCGACACCGGACTGATCGGGGGGGATGGGATGGTTGGCCGCGAAGTTGCCGCAGGCGAACTTGTAGAAGTCGTTGCAGGGATCGGCCTTCGGGTCGATGGAAGAGGTATCGAAAGCTGGGGATGGAACGTAATGGGTCTGGGGAGGTGCATCCGTCTTGGCGGTTTGCGGGGCAGCCTGCTGCGCAGCGGCTGACAAGGGACAGAGAGCAAGAGCGAAGGCGGCGGAGAGCGCGGTAATCGCCAGAGGGCGAGTTGCCGTCCTATGCAAATGAGCGTGGTTCATGGGTGAGGCTCCATAAGGAATTTTGCGCTCTCCTCCCGCCAAACTTCGGGAGTGAGCAGACAACGGGCTTCGGCTTGAAATTGACACCTCGCGGGCCGTCTGTGCAAGAGTACATGTACGCGGGGTCGTCGATGCCGGTTCCACTGCCAAAGAGACAAAGTTCAGACAGAGCGTGGCTCAGGCTCCTTTGCATCCTGCCGTTGGCCGGAGCGCTAGGGGCGCCGCTGACAGCGTTCGCTGGTGCCCGGCAGGCCCCTCCCGAAGTGCATTTGCCCCTGGAAGACCTGGGGTTCCCTGGGATCTCTTCAACGTTTCTCAGCGTGGGAGCCTCCCTGCTGACGGTGCATTTTGTCGACAGCGAACATCTGCTGGTGACCTTCAGCCTGCGCGGGCTGGTGCCACGGCTGGAAGGCGATCCTCCGGATCACGATGACCGTATGGTCGCTGGCTTGTTGGTGGAACTGCCCTCCGGCAAGGTTCTCGCGCGGACGGAGTGGCACCTCCATGACCATGGCCGCTATCTCTGGAACCTGGGTGGTGGACGTTTTCTGCTGCGTGAGGGGAACGTGCTCTGGACTCTTGCCCCAGTGGCAAATTTACAGTCAGGGCAGCCTTTTGCGCGTACCTCGTTTCTGCATCGTCACGGCTCTCTGGAGGCGTTGATCGTCTCGCCAGATAGCAAACTCATTACGGTCGAGACGCGGTCCCTGAGCTCCTCCAATCTCGGTGACAGCCCCCTCGGCTCTCCAGTCACCCTTGATTTCTATCGCATCAGCGGTGCAGGTACGGAAAGCTCTCCGATTGTGGGCACGCCTGCGGGATCGGTGCGCGCTGCGTCGGAGATTAATCTGCCCATAAACGCCGACGGATATCTCCGCTCAGTGGATACGCTGAACAATGGCAAATGGTCCGTTGCCTTTGAGCCCGTCAACGGTAAGACGATCAAGCTCGCGCCTATCGACAGCAGTTGTCCCCCTGGACTCAACCTGGTGAGTCCCACACAGTTTCTGGCCATGAGCTGCCGAGGCGGCACGGGGCGGGTTACGATGATGGCCTTTGACTTCAACCTGCATGAGATGTGGGAGGAACCCTTGGGTTTTGTCGGGCAGCCGGCCTTCTCTCTGGCGCCGGTGGTGGGGCGTTTCGCGGTGAGCCGTGTGAACTCGTCGTCCTCGACGGATATTCTGCCGTCCGAGGAGGACACTCCGATGTCGCAGGAGGTTCGTGTCTATCAGACCCAGACCGGTGACCTGCTTCTGAAGCTCAGCTGCTCTCCCGTCATTCGCACCTCGGAGAACTTCGATCTTTCGGCGGACGGGATGCGGGTGGTCGTGGTTCGGAATGGGGCGATCGAGGTCTATCGCCTGCCGGAGCTGACCGCTGCCGACCGCGCAGACCTGGCAGAGCTGCAAAAGGCTGCACCGCCGCCGGGCTCAGGGAGTATCAACCTCGGTGCGATTGCGGAAGCCGAATCGAAAGAGGTTGACGAAAGAGCAGCGAGCGTCAGGGCCGAACTGACTGTCTCTACGGCAGCGACTGCGCGGGGATCCGAAGCTGTGGGCGACACCCCTACCCCCCGCAAGCCGCCGACGCTGCTCAATCCAGGCGAGAAGGCGGAGTTTCAGGACAAGTCGCCAAGGTAAGCCCCAAAATCCTATGACCAACGAAAACAGGCCAGCACGATGCTGGCCTGTTTCTTGAGCTTTGAGAAAACTAAGCGGCTTTGACGACGAGAGCCTTGACGCGGGCGTTCAGACGGCCCTTGTAGCGGCTGGCGGTGTTCTTGTGCAGAACACCCTTTTGGACGCTCTTGTCGAGGATCGATGCGGTCGAGCGGTAGGCTTCGGTGGCCGACTTGTGGTCGCCGCCGGCGATGGCCTCGCGCATGGCGCGCAGGGTGCCGCGGAGCTTGGACTTGTTGGCGCGGTTGACGGCCGTCTTGGTGATGGTCTGACGTGCGCGCTTCAGGGACGAGACATGATTTGCCATACGAAAACTCTTTTCTTAACCGCAATTTGGCGGGAAATGGGATGCAGGCCGGAGGCTGTTGGGCACTCAGCCTTGAGCCGCTTTCGCCAGCTCTGCCGCGTCCCTCTGCAACTACCGATTTTATGGGTTTTTCAGGGTGGGGTCAATGAAATCGTGTGGATTTGTGACAGATAGGCCCTTTGGGCTGGATATCCGTGACTGTTGGAAAGCGCAGTAAATGACTGCGAACTGGCGCGGCACTCCTGATCAACAATATTTATCTGTGCGAATATCGGTCGATCAGGGCGAATATGTTCAAGAGCCATGATCGACCAGGATGAGCGCAAAGAACCTCGCGGCGACTTTTGCATCGAATAGGTGTATGGACTTTGGTCTTGAGTTCCCGATGTTTCGGAAGGACCCCAGCTTGGTTCGCGGGAATCCACAGGCTGCCTTGACGCAGGGAAGTCAGCGGGGTTACGCTTTCGCCAATATCGTTACTCTATTGGCAACCTCAGCCAATCCGGTGGTAGCACAGCTCGCAGGAGATCCAGCCCGCGAGAGTTTCGTCAGGCTGGCTGTTCGGTTGCCAGTCCGTAATCTCCCCGTAAAAAATAACTTTAAGGTACTTCCTGACGGAGGTCAGATCCTCGCTTGGTAAAAAAATCGCTGCATCTCACTCCCGGAATCGAGCCGTTGTATGGCACGCGTGACGAGAACCTTCGTCTGATGGAAGATGGGCTGAACGTCCAGATCGATCTCCGATCGGATTCGATTCAGGTGCTGGGAGATGCCGCGGCAGTCGCGCGCGTCGAAGGCATCTTTGCCGATTTTGAACACCTACGCAAGATGGGAGTACATCCTCACAATGGCGAGCTGAACGCACTGCTCAAGATGGTCGTTGCCGATCCCACGGTGAACCTGCGCGGTCTGGTCGAGAGCGGCAAACAGCGCTCGGCGGGCGTCAAGCGCATGGTGCAGCCGCGTTCGCCGAACCAGCGCAAGTATGTCGAAGCCATTGAGGCGAACGATATGGTCTTCGGTCTGGGACCGGCGGGTACGGGAAAGACCTATCTTGCAGTAGCGATGGGAGTTAGCGCGCTGCTGGCGAAGAAGGTCTCGCGCATTATCCTGGTGCGTCCGGCGGTTGAAGCCGGCGAGCGGCTGGGCTTCCTGCCTGGCTCTCTGCAGGAGAAGGTCGATCCGTATCTGCGACCGCTCTACGACGCGCTCTACGACTTGCTCGATCCCGCGAAGGTCGACAAGATGCTCGAAACCAATGTGATCGAGGTTGCGCCCCTGGCCTTTATGCGCGGTCGCACCTTGAACGAAGCCTTCATCATCATGGACGAGGCGCAGAACACCACCAACGAGCAGATGAAGATGTTTCTCACCCGCTTAGGCAATGCGTCGAAGGCTGTGATCACCGGCGACCTGACGCAGATCGATCTGCCCAACCCGAAGAAGAGTGGCCTCTTCGAGGCTCTCCATGTGCTGGATGGCGTGGAAGGCATCAAGTTCTGCCACTTTGAAGATGTGGATGTCGTGCGTCATCAACTGGTGCAGCGAATCGTCCGGGCCTACGACAGTTATGGCCGGGCGGAGCAGCTTCCGCTGGCGATTGACGGCACGCCGATACCTCTGGGGGCTGAGGAGCCGCGTAAGGCTGTACTGAAGCCGCAGTAAAAGAGGGCGTAAGGTCAAGGTGCGAGGCTCATAACGAATCGAGGGTTGAAAGCCCGGTATATCTCGCCAGTGCAGACGAGATATACCGGGCTTTCAGCCCTTGATACCTTGTTAGGCCCTTACCTGGGGCTTGCACCCCAGGCTGGGATATACCGCCCCTTTGGGGCTGGGTTCCGTGCCACCCTGCGGGTTTTGTGCAATTCCTGAAGGTGCGTAAGTCCTGATTTCATTCTGAGCGCTGAATTCTGAGCCCTAGTCCCTAATCTCTAATCCCTCGTTTGCGGTAGCATCAGACCACGCATGATCACTTTGGAACCTCCGCGAAGACTGGACGCGAGTGCTGATCCCTGGAAGGCGTTTGGGCTTTCGCAGGCTGGCCTTGGCCGATTTCTACGCACAGCGCAGGCTGCCGTCGGGCTGCGTGGAGAGGTTGACGTGTTGCTGGCGGGTGACCGCATGCTGCGCCGGCTCAACCGCGAGTTCCGCGGCAAGGATAAAGCGACCGACGTACTGAGCTTTCCCACGTCGTCGGAGCTGGCAGGAGAGCATGCGGGGGATCTCGCCATCTCATTGGATACCGCTCTAAAGCAGGCCGAGGAGCATGGACACACCCTGCGCGATGAGGTGCGTGTGCTCCTGTTGCATGGGTTGCTGCATCTGTATGGAATGGACCATGAAGTTGACGGCGGAGAGATGGCTGCGCGTGAGGCTGTGTTGCGCACGCAGCTGCGTCTGCGTAGCGGGCTGATCGCACGGGTTGAGGCACCGTTGCGCAAAGGGAAGTCCGCGGCAGCGGCACGAGGCCGGAAGGCAAAAAAGAAGACAAAGGGGTTGGCATGAGCTCAGTCTTCAGTCTCTCGATCTTTGGACTGTTGTGCCTGTTGACGCTCTCGGCGTATATCGACCGCATTTATTTCGAGATGGGCAAGTTCCTCTCGCGTGAATATACGGAGAATATTGATGCCTGGGAGCATGGCGTAGAGCCGAAGCTGCTGCTGGGCCGCGAGTCGGCGGCGATGTCGGCCTCTGTGCTGCGGCAGATCGCGCTGGGAGCCATGGCCTTCATGCTGGCGATGCGCCTGCGCGGAACTGCCATGCATAGTCTGCCGGAGATTGCGCGCACAGTCTTTGAGCTGGTTCTGGTTCTGCTCTTCTTCGACCGTCTGCTGCCTCAACTCTTCTTCACCCGCACGCGGGGGCTGTGGATCGTTCGCATTACTCCAGTGGTGCAGGCGCTCTTTTATCTCGTGCTGCCGGTGACCTTGCTGATCGGGTTGCTGCTCTCGATCGCCAGCCTGGCCGAGCCTGAGGTCGAAGAGGACGAACATCCCAGCGAGGCGATGGACGCGCTGCTCGAAGCCGGCGAAGAAGAGGGCGTTCTCGATGAAGAGGACCGCGAACTGGTGCGCAACGTCGTGGAGTTTGGCGACATGGTGGTGCGCGAGGTCATGACCCCGCGGCCGGAGATGTTCGCCGTGCCGGGAACGATGTCCCTCGAAGAGTTCACGGATCAGGTGAACGAGCACGGATTTTCCCGGGTGCCCGTCTATGACGGCTCGATCGACGAGATCACCGGCATCGCCTTCGCCCGCGACCTGCTCGCCGTGAAGGACAGCGAGGCAGGACGCCTCAAGGTTGTTCACATCCAGCGCCCCGTGGAGTTTGTGCCGGAGAGCAAGAAGGTGAACGAGCTGCTCCGCGAGATGCAGGGGCAGAAGCAGCACATGGGCGTCGTGATCGATGAGTACGGCGGTGTCGCGGGACTGGTGACGATCGAGGACCTGCTAGAGGCCATTGTCGGCAACATCGAAGACGAGCACGATGCCCCGGAGGAGGACGAGCCTGTGGAGGAGTCCGATGGAGCGTTCCTCGTCTCCGGGAGTTTTGAGGTGAGCCGCCTGCGGGAACTCTTTGGCGAAAGCCTGCAGTCGCGGGCGAGCTCCGAGGATGGCGCTACCGACGACGAGTCACCCGCTGAGGCGGTGTTGCCGCAGTTGCTGACGGACTACGAGGCGACGACGGTTGGCGGGCTGGTGAGCGAGATTGCCGGGCATATTCCGCTGCCGGGAGAAGTGGTCGAGGATGGGCCACTGCGGCTGGAGGTCATTGAGTCAACGGATAGGCTTGTGGAGCGCGTGCGGGTTTGTCTGGCGGGGTCACAGGCGCCTAGCGAGCCGGAGTAGTGGCTACGATGGGGCATCCGGCTGACTGCTACGTCGGGAACTTTTAACGAGCGACTGCGTAACCCTCTTCCATGATTCGTAAGCTCTTCGCGTCCGTCATTGCGGCTGTATTGCTGTTTTCTCCCGCGTTTGGTCAAAAGCGGTTGGCTGTCGTAAATGTCACGGTAATCGACGGTACTGACCGGTTGCCGCGGGAGCACGCCACAGTCCTGGTGGAGGGACGAACGATCGTTTTCGTGTCCGGCAAAACCCGCACTCTTCCTAAGGGAACAACCGTCATCGATGGCACCGGGAAGTACCTGATACCGGGTTTATGGAATAACGATTTGCATGGGCCGACGTACGACACGGCCAAGCCGCTCCTTGCGGATCTCGTATCCCACGGGATCACAAGCGTACGAGACATGGGTGCTCCCCTGGCGGACATCGTACGGCTCCGCGATGCAACCTCCTCTGGAGCCTTGCTGGGGCCACGTTTGTTTCTTGCTGGACCACTGATGGAAGGGCCCGTTCCTATGCAGATGAGCCTCATCGTAGATCTCTTCAGTGTGGCGCAGGCGCAAGAAGAGGTGAAACAGCTCAAACAGCAAAACGTGGACTACGTAGAGGTGGACACCTCGTTATCGCCTGAACTTTATGCCGCGATAGCGGACGAGGCAAAGCGCCAGCACCTGCCCCTCGCCGGTCATATACCGGCAGAAGTTTCAGCGGATGACATCGTCGCAGCCGGGCAGGTCGATGTAGAGCATCTTGGTGGGCGATTTCTTAACGTACTCATCTCCTGCTCGAGCGAAGAACAGTACTTTCGTCAGGTGACTGCAAAGACTTACGCCGACCTTTTTGTGGCTCTTCGAGAGAAGCGCGCCGCCGTAGAGCCACAATTCAAGGCTGATTTCGACACGCGGCTCCTTGCAACCTTTGACGAGACGAAAGCGCAGCGGCTTTATGCGCTCTATGCCAAGAACGGCATAGCTCAGACGCCGACTCTTCATGTTCTTAAAACTCTCTGGGAGACCAATAAGGACGAAGACAAACTGAACGAGCAGGATTTGGAGCTCGGAAGGAAGGTCTTTCAGAAAGATCTTGCGGTTATTGGGGCGATGAAGCGAGCCGGGGTGCCGATTCTCGCCGGAACCGATGGGCCCTATGGCGGGGGCGGCGAGGCCTTGCACGATGAGCTGGAGCTGCTCGTCCAGGCGGGGCTCAGTCCGCTACAAGCCTTACAGGCGGCGTCTCGCGATGCTGCCGCGGCTTTGGGAGTATTGAAAGAGGTAGGTACGATTGAACCTGGTAAAGAGGCTGATTTCGTGATCCTGGACGCGGACCCCTTATCGGATATTGCCAATACACGGAAGATCGGCGCGGTTAGCCTGCATGGCCAATTTTTTAGCAGTGAACAGCTTGCTGCTATGAGAGCTCATTGAGGGCGGCTTTGCGAAGCCGAATGCCGAGCTAGTTTGGAAATGGGCAGGAGCGGTCGGGCTTTGCCCGATGCCCACCTTAGCGACGATAAAGCCGTCGCGAAGATGGGGCACCCGGATTGTCGCCACCGGTGCATTCGTGGCAACACAAATGCGGGGGTCCTTCGCCTACGGCTCAGGATGACGGCGAAAAACAAGCAACGGCGAGCATCCATCGGACACTGCACACTATCGGTGTCATCATAAAGACATGGCACTTCGCTCTGGATTCATCTCGATCGTCGGGCGCCCGAATGCGGGCAAATCGACACTGCTGAACGCGCTGCTCGGTCAGAAGCTCGCGATCGTCACCCATAAACCGCAGACCACACGCACGCGCATTCAGGGCGTGCTGGAGCTGCCGGTACGCAAGAAGACCAAGACCGACACCGGCCGTCCGGCCTCGCAGATCGTTCTGGTCGATACCCCCGGTGTTCACAAGCCCGAGACGCAGCTCGACAAGCGCATGATGCAGGAGGTACACGACGCCCTGGAGTCGCGCGATGTCGTGTGGTTCATCGTCGACGTGACACATCGTCTGCCCGAGCCCAAAAAGGCGCAGACTAGCGAAGAGTTTGCCGAGGCCCGTAAGGTGCGGACGCTCGGCCAGCATCGCCGTGCGATGTCCAAGGCGGAAGACGACTTTGCCTTGCAGCTGGTCAATAAGCTCGACTGCCCTGTGATCCTGGTTCTCAACAAGATAGACGCGCTGCCCAAGAGTGCCTTGCTGCCGCTGATTGCACACTGGACCTCGCTGCATACGTTCGCGGATGTGATTCCGATCTCGGCGAAGAAGAGTGAGGGGCTGGAGCTGCTGCTGGATAAGTCGGCGGCGCTTCTGCCGGAGGGCCAGCGTTACTTCCCGAAGTCTCAGCTCACCGACCAGCCCGAACGCTTTCTGGTGGCGGAGTTGATTCGCGAGAAGATTCTGCTGCTCACCGGAGAAGAGGTTCCGTATGCGGCGGCTGTGGTGATCGAGCGTTACGAGGAGCCGGCCTCGCTGAAGAAGACTAAAGACGGCAAGCTGCCGGTGACGAAGATCGCTGCAGCCATCTTCGTGGAGCGCAATGGCCAGAAGGCCATTATCATCGGCAATCAAGGATCGATGCTGAAGAAGATCGGCTCGACTGCTCGTAAAGAGATCGAAGCGCTGCTGGGGACGCGGGTTTTCCTGGAGTTGTTTGTGAAGGTGCAGGAGGAGTGGCGCGCCTCGCGCGGCTTCGTAGAAGACCTGGACTGGCGGCGGCAGTTGGAACAGATCGCCGAGTTGCAGCATCGTAATAACAAGCTGGCAGAGAGCCGCAACCGCGAGGTCGAGAGCGAAGACGAGTGAGGCTTTTTTTTCAGAGAGACGGCCATCCGGCCGCTGATTTGAAGGTGGGGCGGTTGCGCCTGGTCCCCATCACGCCGGCGATGCTCGCCGCGGAAGAGGCGCATGATCCGGAGTTTTGTGTCCTTGGGCGGCTGCTGGCCGCGCGTGTGACACAGGAGTGGCCGCCGGTGCATTGGGAGCCGCATGTCTTTCGGTTCATCCTGAGGCAGTTTGAAGAGCGGCCCGATACGGTGGGATGGCATCGCTATGTGCTGCTGTGCGATGCCCGTGGGAATGGCAAGACCTTGATCGGCTGCGTTGGCGGGTTTCCCAGGCCGGAGGGCGATGTGGAGATCGGCTATTCGACGCTGCCGGAGTTTCAGCGGCGCGGATATGCGACGGCATTCGCGAGCGCGCTGGTGACGTGGCTGCTGAAGCAGAAGGGCGTAGTTTCTGTGAACGCGCAGACGTATGCGAGGGTGCCGGAATCGGTCAAGGTGATGGAGCGCTGCGGGATGGTCTTTGCGGGTGCGGGGGATGAGCCGGAGACGGTGCGGTATCGGCGGTTGAGGTAGTGATTCAGCGCAATTTCACAATTAGTGTGATGTGGCTCTTTTCGATCCCACCTATACCGTGTCATCTCGACCGGAGGCGGCGTTTTTTGCCGCCGCAGTGGAGAGACCTGCAGGTTGCAGAGCGCGATGCAAATGTTTGTGGCGCGCTTCGCGTCAAGACCTGCAGGTTGCAGAGCGCGATGCAAATGTTTGTGGAGCGCTTTGCGTCAAGATCTGCAGTTTGTTTGTGTAAGCACTATCGTCAGCGCAGGCAAGCCTGCAGGTCTCTCCACTACGCATGACGATAAAACCATCATGCTTCGGTCGAGATGACAATTCTATGGTGGTTCATCTCTACCTCACATCAACAGCGACCGCTCTACCCGTCACATACGGCGGAGCTGTATGCGCTCGGAGTATGCGTCATACGCCGGACGAGGTCGATGGTGGCGTCCGGCCAGGCGGGGAAGCAAAACCTGAAGCCGTGCTTGAGAAGAACACCGGGAACGACGCGGCGGCTCTTGAGGATAAGCTCTGTCTCCGTGCCCATGGCAAAGGCGCCAATCTCAAGCATCCACTTGGCTGCGGGCAGACCGATGGAGTGCCCCCATGCGTGGCGCAGGGTGCGCATAAACTCGCGGTTCGGCATGGGTTCGGGTGCGGTCATGTTCACGACGCCATCGGTCTCCTCCGTGATCTCAGGATGTTCCAGCAGCAGGTCGGTGGCGCGGCAGTAATCGACATCGTGCATCCACGAGACAAACTGCTTGCCCGAACCTTGCGTGCCGCCGAGGCCCATTCGCGCGAGCTTGGAGAAGACGGAGAAGACCCCGCCGGGGTCGGGGCTCATCACCATCGAGGAGCGCAGTCGAATCTTGCGCGTGTGCGGCGTTGGAATGGCCGCAAAGGCTTGCTCCCACTGGTGCGCGACGTTGATGGAGAATGACCACGTCTCGGGCAGATTGGCGGGTTCATGGGTTCCACGCTCGCCGGGCAGGTCGCCAAGCTCGCCGGTGAACTCGTCCTGAGCATGGTCCGGGTCTCCGCCGGCGTTGCGGTAGTAGGTGCTGGTGCTGGCATTCATCCAGATGCGTGGTGGTGTGGGCGAGGCTGCGATGACCTCGCCGAGAAGCAGCGTGGGATTGGTGCGCGACTCGAAGATCTGCTTGCGGTTCTCTTCGTTGTAGCGGCAGTTTACGGAGCGCCCGGAGAGATGAATGACGGCATCGCTGCGGTCGATCTCCGCAGCCCACGGGCCGCGGGTGAGGCCGTCCCACTGGAGCGTTCGCCAGGGGCGAGACTCAAGGGTGCGCGAGAGGAGGGTGACTTCGTGGCCGGCTGCGTGCAAGTGGCGGGCGAGGATGGTCCCGACCTGTCCGGAGCCGCCGGGGATGAGGATGCGCATGGGTTATTCTCCCATCGAGATTCCGAGCGCTTTCATCTTACGATAAAGGTGCGAGCGTTCAAGTCCGAGCGATTCGGCGGCGCGGGTGACATTGCCGTGGGAGCGGTCGAGCTCTTTCAGGATGTAGTCGCGCTCGTAGGCCTCGCGAGCCTGCAGCAGCGTGGTGAACTCTTCGCGATTTCCATTGGCCGGCCGGCCATCCGTTCGCTGCACCAGCATGGGCAGGTGCTTGGCTTCGATGCGCTGGGCTTTGGGGTTGAGGATGAGCACACGCTCTATGACGTTGCGCAGCTCGCGCACGTTGCCGGGCCAGTGGTACTGCTTCAGTTGGGCGAGCGCCGCGTCGGAGATCTCGACGCGTGGGCGGCCATACTGCTGGCCGAACTCCAGCAGAAACTCGCGTGCCAGCAGGGAAATGTCTTCCTTGCGATCGCGCAGCGGTGGAACGTAGAACGGAATCACGTTGAGGCGGTAGAAGAGGTCTTCACGGAAGTTGCCGCGCGCGATCTCTTCTTCCAGGTCTTTATTGGTCGCGGCGATGACGCGCGCGTCGACGTGAACGGGAGTGGACGCGCCAACAGGGTAGAAACGTTGTTCATCCAACGCGCGCAGCACCTTGGCCTGGGTCTTCAGGCTCATGTCGCCCACCTCATCGAGGAAGAGCGTTCCGCCGTCCGCGCGCTCAAAGGTGCCGCGTTTCTCGTTGGGCTGGTTGGGGCCGCCGGGGCCTGCACCGTGGCGATAGCCGAAGAGCTCCGTCTCGATGAAGTCCTCGGGAATGGCTGCGCAGTTGAGCTCGACGAAGACCCGGTCATGGCGCAGGGATTCGGCGTGCATGGCGCGGGCGATGAGCTCTTTTCCGGTGCCCGACTCACCGAAGATGAGCACGCGGCCGTTGGTGGGAGCCATCAGTTTGATCTGCTGGCGCAGGGCCTTCAGCGGCACGGATTGCCCGGTGACTGCGCCTTTGACCGCAAGCTGCCGGGCGAACTCCTGATTGTCTTCGCGGAGCTGATGCGCCTTGATGGCGTTGCGCAGTACCAGCAGGGTGCGGTCGAGCGAGAGCGGCTTTTCGAGAAAGTCGTAGGCGCCGAGTTTGGTAGCGCGTACGGCCGCCTCGATGGTGCCGTGACCGGAGATCATGATGACCTCGGGGGCGTTGGCGCGCTGGTCGGAGCCGGACTCTCCGCGGATCTGGGCGAGCACGTCGAGGCCGTCACTATCGGGAAGCCAGATGTCGAGCAGCACGGCTTGATAGACAGCGTCCCGTACCAGTTCGAGCGCCTCTTTGGCGGTGCCTGCCGTCGTGATGACGTAGTCCTCCTCGCGGAGGATGGCTTCGAGTGAGTCGCGGATATCGGCTTCGTCGTCGACGATGAGGACGTGATTCAAACAGAGGCTCCTTCTGCGGAGATGGGTTCGATGGCTTCGGCGGAGTCATGATCGCGGAAGGTCGATGGCCGCAGTTCGATGATGAAGCGTGCACCCACCGGTGCGTTCTTCTCCGCACGAATCGTACCCTGATGTTCCTGTACGATCTTCGCGGCGATGGAGAGGCCGAGGCCGGTGCCACGCTGCTTGGTTGAGAAGTAGGGCAGGAAGAGACGCTCGCGCTGGTCGTCGGTGAGGCCTGGGCCGGTGTCTGCGATGACGAGCTCGACCATACCCGAATCGACGGTGCTGGAATCGAGCAGACGAGTCGAGATATGCAGCTCGCGCAGGAGGCTCTCCTGCATGGCCTCGGCGGCGTTGTCGATGAGGTTGGAGAGCGCCCGCTTGAGGGATTCGGGATCGGCCAGGACAAGCGGCAAGCGCGGCGAAAGGTTACGCGTCACGCGGATGTTTCCGAGGCGTCCGGCGAAGAGTGCGAGCGAGTTCTCGACGATGACGTTCAGGTCGGCGGGGTGAGGGCGGGAGCTGGGGAACTCGGCGAGGGCGGAGAACTGGTCGACCAGCGAGCGCATGGTCTCAACGGACGCCGTGATGACCTCAGAGGACCGTTGGATGATGGCGGGAGACCTGGACTCGATGCCGCGTTCGGTCAGCTCTGGAAGCAGACGCAGGATGTGGCGATGAATCAGCTCTGCGTTGAGCGAGATCGGCGTGAGTGGGTTCTTGATCTCATGCGCGACTCGCCGCGCGACCTCTTTCCAGGCACTTTGTTTCTGGGCGTGCAGGAGCTGCGTCACATCTTCGAGCACGAGTACGTAGCCAAGATGCTCGCGGTGCGCCGTGGACCGGCTTTCAAGAAGTGCGATCGTGGCCGAAAGATGGAGGATACGCGAGGCCGATGTCATCTGCAGCTCGGCGGAAGCCTCACCCATGCGATGCGCCCGGCGCAGCAGGCGGTCGAGCGAGTCCACGATTTCGGCAGGGAAGACCTGATCGAGAGCGGTACCGATGAAATGCTTCTGGCCGCCAGGATCGAGCATCTCTGAAAACGCGCGATTGGCCAGGACGATGTGGCGGTCTGCGGAGAGGGTTACGACGCCATTGGGGATGGTTTCGATGATGGTTTCGAGTTCGGTCCGGCGGGCCTGTAGCACGTCGTTCAGTTCGAAGAGTTGTGCTGTCGATTGTTCCGCGACCGACCGCGCCGATTCGAGGTCGGCGGCCATGGCGTTGAACTTGTCGACAAGTTCCCCCAGCTCTTCGGTAACCGATCGGCTCACGCGATGCGCGTAGTCTCCGGCGGCGATCGCCTCCATGGCATCTGCGAGCGACTCGACAGGCCTTGTGACCTGCTTGCTGAGGTGGAGCGCCAGCCAGCAGCAGGCGAACAGCGCCAGTCCTGTGGTGAGCAGCATCAGGCCCATGTAGAGATTGCGAATCTGTCTGCGTTCGCGGAAGAGAGTCCAGTAGTTGTTGGCGGCAGAGCGCAAACGCAAGGTGGTGGCCGTGATGTCTGTTGGAATCGGCAAGGCTACCAGGACGACTATTCCGTTTTTTAAGCCAGCCGTCGCAAGCGTGTAGTCGGTGCCGCCCACGCTGTAGATGGGGTCGTCGCTACGCTGTGCGGCGGCAAGGATCGCCCGCTCGTCGGATCCCGGGTTCGAAGACGTTTCTACTCCGGGCTTTTGGCTGGGACCTTCATCGGTGTCGGCTTCGCTGGGCGGCAACGATTTGAGTTCGATGTGACCCCTGCCGAGGTTGGGCACATGAAAGGAGGCGACTGGTTGTCCGTCGCGAAAGAGGATGGCAAAGCCATCCTGCAGCGTGAGCTCGTGGCTTTGCAGCACGCGATCGATGGTGGCGACGGAAGCCGGCGATAGCTTCTCCTCAGAGCCGGCCGGGGAGTCCGAAAGTGCCGTTGCGATCGAGTCGGCCTCAGAACGTGAGTTCAGGGCCGCATAGTGAAACATCTCGGTCGTCATGCGGTTGGCGTCGTCGCGCATCTCCGTAACGGGCTGTGAAAACCAGCTCACTACCGCACGGTTCATCAACAGATAGCTGAACGCATACATGAAGACCAGTGGAACCAGCGAAACCAGCACCGCTCCCCACAGCATGCGCGTGCGCAGACGGGTGCCGAGCACACGATTGCGCTGGTCGGCATAGAGCTTCAGCACATTGCGGACCAGGAGCACCAGTACGCCGACGAAGAGCAGAAAGGCGAGAATCGAAAGCGCAACGAAACCCAGTGTCTGAAGCGGGGTGACCGGATTCAGGTAAGAGTTGAGTTTGAAGGCGTTGAGGGCTGCCAGCGCGAGGAATAGAACCAACAGGCCGACGCCCAGCCCAATGATGAGCGCCCTGCGTCGGCCTGCTGTAGTTCCCATGCCAGAAAGTCTACTCGTTCTGCTACTTCGAGAGCAGCCCGGCTATTGAAGTGAACTCCCGGCCCTGGTTCTCGGCAACGGCCTTGTAGGTCAGGTGTCCCTCGTAGGTGTTGACGCCTTCCGCGATGCCAGCATCCTCGAGGATGGCCGCTTTTGCCCCCAGTTTTGCGAGTTTCATCACGTAGGGGAAGGTCGCGTTGGTGAGTGCGAGCGTGCTGGTATTGGGTACTGCCGCCGGCATGTTGGTCACGCAGTAGTGGACGACGCCGTCGACCTCATAGCTGGGGTCGGAGTGCGTGGTCGGCCGCGCGGTCTCGATGCAACCGCCCTGGTCGATGGCGACATCGACGATCACGGCGCCCTTTTTCATCCTGGAGACCATGGCCTTGGTGACGAGCTTGGGTGCAGCCGCGCCGGGGATCAGAACGCCACCGATGACGAGGTCGGCCTCACGGACCGCACGCTCGACGTTGTAGGCGTTCGAGGCCAGGGTGTAGAGGCGGCCGGAGAAGATGTCGTCGAGCTCGCGCAGACGGTTGAGGTTCAGGTCGACCAGCGTGACCTTCGCGCCCATACCCAGCGCGATCTTCGCGGCGTTGATGCCGACGATGCCTCCGCCGATGATGCAGACGTTGCCGGGAGGAACACCGGGAACGCCGCCCAGCAGAACACCGCGTCCGCCGTGCTCCTTTTCCAGGTAGGCAGCGCCCACCTGAACGGAGAGGCGGCCTGCGACCTCGGACATCGGCGTCAGCAGCGGGAGTGTGCCGGCGCGGTCGCGGACTGTCTCGTAGGCGATGCCCGTAACCTTCTTGGCGAGCAGGGTGTCGGTGAGCTCCTTGAGTGGCGCGAGGTGCAGGTAGGTGAAGAGCACGAGGCCTTCGCGGAAGTTGCTGTACTCCTTGGCGACTGGCTCCTTGACCTTGACGACCATGTCGGCATGGCCCCAGACGGCGGAGGCTTCGCCGACGATCTCTGCGCCGACGGCCTGGTATTCGTCGTCGGGGAAGGAGGAGAGCTGCCCGGCGTTGTGCTCTACGAGTACTTTGTGGCCTGCGTCGACGAGGGCTCGTACGCCTGCGGGGGTGATGCCTACGCGGCTCTCGTGGTCTTTTACTTCCTTGGGAACTCCGATAATCATGGGGAACGTACCTTTCGCCTTCATCGTACCTGAACGTTGCGCAGGAAATCTGACCACGGCGGCCTCAGAACTGGAAGTAGATGAATGGGCGATATCCGAGCGGAAGCATCGAGACCGCGAAAGCCTATAATCCGCCGTAGATCAAGGTAAATTGGATCAGCGTTACTTTTTGGGCACGAGCGGTGCCTGTTGCAGGCACAGGCCCGATGGCCAGGCATCTATAATCGCTTTAAGTACATCACTTTCGAGATTGTGTTCCTACCCTTCATGTCCTCAAAGAATTTTCAGTCGCGTACTTCGCGCGTAAGCAATATGCGCTCCATCTTCTCGCTCTTTTCCAGCGATCTGGCGATCGATCTTGGGACTGCGAACACGCTCGTCTTCGCGCACGGTAAGGGCATCATCGTGAACGAGCCTTCTATTATCGCCGTCAATCGAGTGACGGGCGAAGTGGAAGCCGTGGGCAAGGAAGCCAAAGAGATGCTTGGGCGTACGCCCGGCAACATCATCGCGATCAAGCCGATGAAGGATGGCGTCATTGCCGACTTCAAGCAGACCGAGAAGATGTTGAACTACTTTATCCAGAAGGCGCATAACCGCAAGATGATGGTGCATCCACGCATCGTCATCGGCGTGCCGAGCGAGATCACACAGGTGGAGAAGCGCGCGGTTATGGACTCCGCCTATCGCGCTAAGGCCAGCGAAGTGCATCTCGTGGAGCAGGCGATGGTGGCCGCTATTGGCGCGGGTCTGCCCATCACTGAACCCGGCGGCAATATGGTTGTCGATATCGGCGGCGGGACAACGGACATTGCTGTGATCTCGCTGGCGGGCATCGTCTACTCGCGCTCGGTGCGTATGGCCGGCAATCAGATGGATGAGGCTGTAGCCACCTATCTGAAGCGGAAGTACAACCTGCTGGTGGGTGAGCGCACGGCGGAGCAGATCAAGATCGAACTCGGCTCGGCGTTCCCGCTGGACAAGCCGCTGACGATGGAGATCAAGGGCCGCAACCTGATTGAAGGTGTGCCGAAGACCATCACCATTGAGGATTCGGAGATTCGTGAGGCGCTCGGCGAGTGCATTGCGACGATCATGAATGCGATCCGCGTAGCGCTCGAGCGGACACCGCCCGAGTTGTCGGCGGACATCTCCGACCGGGGTATTGTGCTGACCGGCGGTGGCGCGTTGATCAAGAATCTGGATCGCCGCATCCGCGAGGAAACGGGCTTGCCGGTTTCGATTGCAGACGATCCGTTGGCCAGCGTCGTGCTCGGTACGGGCAAGATGCTTTCGGACTTCAAGCTGCTGCGGAAGATCTCGATCGACTAACGATCAGAGATCAGAAAACAGAGATCAGAAAACAGCTCGGTGCTCACCGTCGACGCGCACTTTTTGCACGCCTAAGGTGGGCATCGCGCGTTAACGAGACCGTTCCCGCCCGTGTGTGCTTTGACGTATGCTGTTTGTCCAGTTATTCCACCAGGTAACTGGAAAGATTGGGCTGGAAGCGGGAGAGAATCATGAAGCATGCCAAGGGAACGTTTGAGGTGAAGATCGCTCCTGCCGAGACGTCGGCTATCGGAAAAGAGGCCGGAATGGGGCGGATGACGATCGACAAGGTGTTTGCAGGGGAGCTGGAAGGAACCAGCAAGGGCGAGATGCTGACCGGGATGACGGAGAGTACGGGAGCGATGGCTTACGTCGCCATCGAACGCGTCACAGGTAAGCTCGATGGCCACGCCGGGAGCTTTATCTTGATGCACAACGCCACGATGAACAAGAATGACCCCAAATCGAGCCGTCTGCAGGTCGTTGTGGTTCCAGGGTCGGGGACGGATGGTCTCGGCGGGTTGACCGGGACGCTGACGATCCTTATCGACGGTACTGGTAAGCACTCCTACGACTTTGAGTATGAGTTGCCGTAGGTGTGAAGCTGTATGCGTCTGTGGTTGGCGGGTGCAGCGCAATGAACTCCCACAGAACTGTCATCTCGACCGAAGGCGGCGCTTTTTGCCGCCGTAGCGGAGAGACCTGCAGGTTGCAGAGCGCGATGCAAATGTTTGTGGCGCGCTTTGCGTCAAGACCTGTAGGTTGTTTGCATCGGCACGATCGCCTGTGCGGGCAACCTGCAGGTCTCTCCACGGAGCATGACGATAAAACCATCATGCTCCGGTCGAGATGACAGTCCTGAGGGAATTCATCCTGTTTCCTGATCTCTGTTCTCTCTTCTCTGTTTCCTGCTACCGCCCCATCCATCCGCCATCGACCGTAAGCACCGTGCCCGTAACGTAATCGCTTGCGGCTGAGGAGAGAAAGAGCGCCGCTCCTGCGAGATCCTGGGGCTTGCCCCAGCGGGCTGCGGGGATGCGTTCGAGGATCTGGCGATTGCGTGTCTCGTCGGCTTGCAGGGCCTCGGTATTGGTGGTGGAGAAGTAGCCGGGAGCGATGGCGTTGACCTGGATTCCCTTGGGAGCCCACTCATTCGCGAGCGCCTTGGTGAGTTGGGCCACGCCGCCCTTGGAAGCGGCATAGGCGGGCACGCGGATGCCTCCTTGGAAGCTGAGCAGGGAGGCGATATTCACGATCTTTCCGGCGGCGCTGCGCGAGATGATATCGCGGCCAATGAACTGCGAGAGCTGGAAGACGCTGGTGAGGTTCACTTGCAGCACCTGCTGCCAATCTTCGAGTAGCGTGTCCTCGGCTGCGTTGCGGTGAATCGTGCCCGCATTGTTGATGAGGATGTCGACGCGCCCGAAGCGCTCCTTTACTGCCCCGAAGAGAGTTTCCGCTCCAGTGGTCGAAGAGAGATCGGCCTGGAAGGCCTCGGCCTTCGCGCCAATGGTGGTGGCAGTCTCTGTAGCGGGGCGGCGGTTGCCATGGACGGCGACTTCGGCGCCGGCCTGCGCGAGTGCCGTAGCGATGGCCGCGCCAAGGCCGCTAGCGGCCCCGGTGACGAGCGCGACTTTGCCGTCGAGGCGGAAGAGATCGAGGATTGTCGGAGCGGGGGCGGAGGTAGACATGATGAAGAAACTCTACGCGGAGTGATGCGCTAAGAGCAAAGTCCGGACGCAAAACCAGAGCCGAGGTTTTTTGTAACCCCGAAAAAATATTAATTTGTGCAGTCATCCGGTTGTATAAAGCTGACGACTCTATGCACACTTGCGTATGCTGTTGAGCGGGGTGGATGAAATCAGTTCACCGGAGGATATGAGATGAGGGATCTATTGGGTGTGTTTGGACGGCCCGTGCGAGGTCTGACAACGATGGCACTGGCCTGTGGCGCAGTGGTGGGGTCGGCAGTTGCGGTAAGCGCGCAGAATGCGCCGGCGGCAGCGCCGCCGGTGATTCAGACACAGCCCGAGGTCCTGAACTTCGAGGCGCTGGCCCAGCAGGGCAAAGAGTTGCTGGAGAAGGCGAAGGCTGGCAGTGGAAGCGCCGGCATTACGCTGGCGGAGTACAACGGCCATCACACGATGCTGACGGCCCGGGTAAAGAGCGGCGGCGCCGAGCAGCACACTCATTTCGCAGATTTCCTGATTGTGGTGGACGGTGAGGGAACGGAGCTGACCGGTGGTACGATCGTTGATCGCAAGGACGGTCCGAACGGCGAAATCCATGGCACGAAGCTGGAAGGTGCGACTGCACATGTGCTGCACAAGGGCGATGTGATCCACATCCCGGCAGGCACACCGCATCAGTCGATTGAAGCGCCGGGGCAGAGCATCACGATCTACGTGATCAAGGTGCAGGAGTCGCCTGTTGACGGGACCGCGAAGTAGTTGCATGCGATGAACGGCATGGGCACGTTATTCTTGAGCCAACGATAAAGGGAGATTCACCATGAAGTTGTTGCAGATGGCCGATCCGGTTCGCTACAGCCGTATGACGACGCCGGAGTTGCGCGAGACGTTTCTGCTCGAAGGCCTGTTTCGCCCCGGCGCGCTGGATCTCGCGTATGTCGATCTCGATCGCACAGTGATCGGCTCGGCTGTACCGACGGCTGCTCCACTGTCTCTGGAGACGCAGCCGGAGTTGCGCGCGGAGTTCTTCTGCGAGCGTCGCGAACTTGGCGTGCTCAACGTCGGTGGCGCGGGTTCGGTGACGGTCGATGGCACGGTCTTTGAACTGGCCAAGCTGGATTGCCTCTACGTTGGGCGTGGAAGCAAGGCCATCAGCTTTACTAGTGAGGATGCGGCGAACCCCGCAGCGTTCTATCTGTTGAGCTATCCAGCCCACGCGGAGTTCCCCACGAAGATGGTGTGCTTCAAGGATCTTGAAGGGCTTAAGCTCGGCTCGGTAGAGACCTGCAACAAGCGCACGATCTATAAGGCGATCTACAGAGAGGGCATTCGCAGCTGCCAGCTTGTCATGGGCTTTACGCTGCTCGAAGAAGGCTCGAACTGGAACACCATGCCGCCGCACACGCATATGCGCCGCAGCGAGGTCTACATGTACTTCGATGTCGACCCGGCGCACCGCGTGCTGCACCTGATGGGGCCGCCGCAGGAGACGCGGCACCTCTTTATCGGCGATCGCGAGGTTGCGGTCTCACCGGGCTGGAGTGTCCACGCGGGTGTTGGCACCAGGAGCTATGGTTTCTGCTGGGGCATGGGCGGCGAGAATCAGGCGTACGACGATATGGACGGCGTCGCCATTACGGAGTTGAAGTGAGCGAGTTAGGTGGCGAGTTCGGGAACGCCGCGCATGGCGGCCTGGTCATGCGCGATCCTGTGCTGTGCGAGTGGGATCTCGTCTCGCTCGGTGAGGTGATGCTGCGCTTCGATCCCGGCGAAGGCCGCATCGTCGGCTCGCGCAGCTTTCGCGTGTGGGAGGGCGGCGGCGAGTACAACGTCGTGCGTGGTCTGCGCCGGTGCTTCGGTCTACGCACCGCCATTGTCACGGCGCTCGTGGACAATCCCGTTGGCCGGCTCGTCGAAGATCTGATGTTGCAGGGCGGAGTCGATCTGTCGCATGTATTGTGGCGGGACTTCGATGGCATTGGGCGCGAAGCTCGTAACGGAGTCTATTTTCTGGAACGCGGCTTCGGCGTACGCGGCGGCTTCGGCATGATGGATCGCGGCAACACGGCAATCTCGCAGGTAAAGCCCGGTGATGTGGACTGGGACGAGATCTTTCAGGATGAAGGCGCACAGTGGTTCCATACCGGCGGCGTGATGGCGGCGCTGAGCGAGGACTCCACCGAGGTGGTGCGCGAGGCCATGACCGCGGCCAAGCGCCATGGAACCATCGTGAGCTTCGATTGCAACTACCGGCCTTCGCTATGGAAGTCGCGTGGCGGCCGGCAGGGTTCTATCGATGTCAACCGCTCGCTGATGCCGCTGGTCGATGTTCTGTTTGGCCACGAGGGCGATATAGCAGCAACGCTTGGCGAGGCCTCGCAGGGCCCGGTATGGCACACGCTGGAGAGCTTCCACGCCATGGCGGGGCGCGTGAACACTGAGTTCGAAAATCTCAAAGTCATCGCCAGCACGGTGCGGCGTCCGCTTACGGCGAACCGTAATGGCTGGAGTGCCTTTGGCTATGCCGAGGGGGAAGCCTATGAGGGGCTGCGCTTTGACGATCTCGAGATTCTCGACCGCGTGGGCGGTGGCGATTCGTTTGCGTCGGGGCTGATCTATGGTCTGCTTCAAGGCAAGGGAATACGCTGGGCCCTGGACTGTGGCGTAGCGCATGGCGCGCTCGCGATGTCTACGGCGGGTGATTCGTCGATGGCGACGTTGCATGAAGTGGAGCGGTTGATGACGGGTGGTTCGGCCGGGACGGTACGATAGATCAATAGTTTATTGAGTGGGAACGAGACGAAAGACATGGCATTGACCAAAACTGAAGTGTTGCAGCAGTTGCGCAAGATCGGGCTGGTGCCCGTATTGCGTGCGGAGAGCGAAGAGCAGGGACTGGCGCTGGCGGAAGCTATCGCGGCCGGTGGCGTGACGGTGCTCGAAGTCACGATGACCGTACCCGGTGCCGTGCGGTTGATGGCGCGGCTCACCAAGGAGCGTCCTGATCTCCTCATCGGCGCGGGCACGGTGCTGGACCCCGAGACCGCGCGCATCTGCATGCTCGAAGGCGCACAGTTTGTGGTGAGCCCCTCGTTGAATGTGAAGACCGTGGAGATCTGCCAGCGCTATTCGATCGCTGTACTGCCCGGCGCGCTCACGCCGACCGAGGTTGTCACGGCCTGGCAGTGTGGCGCGGACGTCATCAAGGTCTTCCCAGCCAATGCGTTGGGGGGAGCGAAGTATCTGAAGAGCCTGAAGGCTCCGCTGCCGCAGATTGAGTTGATTCCGACAGGCGGCGTTTCACTGGCGACGGCGCATGAGTTTCTTGAAGCCGGCGCGTTTGCCCTGGGTGTTGGCGCGGACCTCGTAGATACGAAGGCTATTGCCGCTGGACAGCATGAGAAGATCACCGAAAACGCGCGGAAGTATCTCGAGATTGTGAAGCACTTTCATCAGCACGCGCATTAGAGAAGGCCATCCTTCCACTGCGGAATGCTGCAAAAGCCTTGACGCAACGGGCGCGACGGTTCGCAAAGGAACGCGACGGCATTTGTGTTTGGGAAGATGCTTGCTCTACGCACTACAACCGTTGCGTATCGTTGCGAACCGCCGCGCCCGTTGCGTCAAATGCTTTTGCAACGCATAGCACTAGTAGCGTGGAACGGTAGGGTCGATGGAGCGCGACCAGGCGTCGATGCCGCCAGCGACCGACTGCGCCTGATCGAAGCCCTGCTGGCGAAGCCACGCGGCCACCGAGAGGGAGCGCGCCCCGTGATGGCAGAGAACGAGGATGTGCTGTTCTTCGTCGAGCTCCTGGTGCGCGCGGCTAGGGATCTCTCCCATCGGCATCAGTTTGCTGCTTTGAATATTGGCAGTGTCGAACTCCCACTGTTCGCGTACGTCGAGGAGAAGGGGCGGATTGGCCGAGGATAGCTGCTGTTTGAGCTGCTCGACTGTGATTTCAAGGTCCATAGGGTAAGGATACAGTTCACTGTTGTCGTTGTTTGTTTTTCGCCGTCATCCTTGAGAGAGCGCATCGAACGAAGGACCCCGCATTCTGTCGCGGTGACACAAAATGCGGGGGTCCTTCAGCTCCGCTTCAGGATGACGACGAAAAATAAATACCAGGAAAACTACGCGTTGACTCCATGGCACTTCTTGTACTTCTTGCCTGAACCGCAGAAGCACTCGTCGTTACGGCCGATCTTCTCGCCACTGCGCCGCGGAGCCGAGCCATTGACTGTCGAGCCACCAGCGCTGCGAGCAGCGTTGAGGTCGCTTTGCTTCTTGCGCTCGAACTCGCGCTCCAGTGCATCGATCGTGGTCGATGGAGGACGTGTCGGAACGGATGGAGGTGGTGTCTGCGGCGCGCCGAGCGGCAAGGCTTGCTGGCCTTGCGCAGGCGGCAGTCCGATCTCGTCTGAGAGGTTGCGCTGTTGAGGCGGCGGCGCGGGCTGTCCTGCCTGCAAGGCGGCCAGTTGCTCTGCCGTCTCGATAGGCGTTCCGTCCGGAGCGAGAATCTGCATGCGGAAGAGATGGCGCGCGGTGTCTTCCTGGAAGCGCAGCATCATCGTCTCGAACATCTCGAAGGACTCCTTCTTGTAGGCCACCAGAGGATCCTGCTGCGCGTAGCCGCGCATGCCGATGCCTTCTTTGAGGTGGTCCATGTTGAGGAGATGCTCTTTCCAGAGGCCATCGAGGACGGAGAGCATGACGATGCGCTCGTGGTAGCGCATGTTGGGCTCGCCGAGGATCTTCTCCTTCACGTCATAGCGCCCGCGCAGCTTGTCGAAGATGGTGTCGCCAAGCTCATGGCGCGAGAGCTCTGTGGGATCGATCTCGCCCTCGAACTTTGCGCCGAAGACGTCGTAGACCTGTGCGAAGATCTGCTCGGTGTTCCACTGGTCCGGATGCGTCTTTTCAGGCGCGAACTCTTCGAGGATGCCGGAGAGGATGGTCGCGACGTAGTCGTCGGTGATGAGCTGCTTCTGCTCGACGCCTTCCATGAGCTGGTGGCGCAGGCCGTAGACGGCCTCACGCTGCTTGTTCATGACGTCGTCGTACTCGAGCACGTGTTTGCGCGACTCGAAGTTCTGCGACTCAACGGCCTTCTGTGCGGCTTCGATGCGGCGCGAGATCATGCGGCTCTCAATGGGCACGCCCTCTTCCATGCCGAGTGACTGCAACAGGGTAGAAACCCACTCGCGCGCGAAGATGCGCATAAGATCGTCTTCGAGGGAGAGGAAGAAGCG
>NZ_LMUH01000026.1:72682-187859 GCF_009766105.1 Granulicella sp. S156
GCGTCGTGCTCCTGTTTCGTGGAGGCGGAGTGTGCGGCGATGATATCGTCCCACTGCTGCTGCGAGGTCTCGAACTCCTGCGACTGGTAGTAGAAGCGCACGAAGCCCGGTGCGGCGACCGGCTGAATGGCGCCTTCGGCGGCGGAGACCGCGCGGGCGAGCGAGCGCTTGACCAGATCCTGTCGAGCCATGAACTCGGAGTTGCCGCCGAGCAAAATGTCGGTACCGCGACCTGCCATGTTGGTGGCGATCGTGACCATGCCCAGCCGTCCAGCCTGGGCAACGATCTCGGCTTCCTTCTCGTGGAACTTGGCGTTCAGCACGACGTGGCGTACGCTCTTGCGCTTCAGGATGTCGGAGAGCAGTTCGGACTTCTCGATGCTGGTGGTGCCTACCAGCACAGGCTGCTTCATCGCGTGCAGGCGTTCGATCTCGTCGGCGACGGCGAAGTATTTTTCCTTGGCCGTACGGTAGACGACATCAGGATTCTCGATGCGCAGCATCTGCCGGTTGGTGGGGATGACGACGATGTCGAGCTTGTAGATCTTGTCGAACTCGGCGGCTTCTGTCTCGGCGGTGCCGGTCATTCCGGAGAGCTTCTTGTACAGGCGGAAGTAGTTCTGGAAGGTGATGGTCGCGAGCGTCTGATCTTCCTTGCGGATCTGCACGCCTTCCTTGGCTTCGACGGCCTGGTGCAGGCCATCCGACCAGCGGCGGCCGGGCATCAGGCGGCCGGTGAACTCGTCGACGATGATGACCTCGCCGTCCTTGACCACGTACTCCACATCGCGCTTGTAGAGCGAGTGTGCCTTGATGGCGACCTCGATGTGGTGCTTCATGTCCCAGTTCTCGGGGTCGGCGATGTTGCCGATGCCGAGGATGGCTTCGATCTTCTCCCAACCCTCGTCGGTGACGGTGATGGCGCGCGCCTTTTCGTCGACGACGTAATCGCCGGACCAGGTCTTGGTCTCGAGCGTCTCGATCAACTCGCCCAATTCCAACTTGGGAATAACGGTATTGGCGATGGCGTATTTGTCGGTGGTCTTATCGGTAGGGCCGGAGATGATGAGCGGGGTGCGGGCTTCGTCGATGAGGATCGAATCGACCTCGTCGACGATGCAGTAGTAGTGGCCGCGCTGCACGGTCTCGCCGAGTTCGAACTTCATGTTGTCGCGCAGATAGTCGAAGCCGAACTCGTTGTTCGTGCCGTAGGTGATGTCCGAAGCATAGGCTTCGCGGCGCTGGCGGTCGTCGAGGTCATGCACGATGACGCCGACTGTGAGACCGAGGAAGCCATAGATCTTGCCCATCCATTCAGCATCGCGCTTGGCGAGATAGTCGTTCACCGTTACGACGTGGACGCCGTGGCCGGCGAGCGCGTTCAGATAGCAGGGAAGTGTGGCGACGAGGGTCTTGCCTTCGCCGGTCTTCATCTCGGAGATCTTGCCGGAGTGCAGTGTCATGCCGCCGATCATCTGAACGTCGAAGTGGCGCATGCTGACGACGCGGCGACCGGCCTCACGAACGACCGCGAAGGCTTCGGGCAGAAGCTCATCGAGCGCGGCCTTCTCGGCAGCGACGATCTCTTCGGCATCCGTCAGGCCTTCGATGGCTTTGGCGATGCGGGCTTTGAATTCAAGAGTTTTGGCCTGCAGCTCGGCGTCGGAGAGGGATTTTGTGGCCTCATCGAAACTGTTGATCTGAGCAAGCACAGGGAGCATGCGCTTGACGGCGCGTTCGTTGCTGGTACCGAAGACTTTGGCGAGAACTTTGTTGAGCAAAACGGGTGTCCTTCTTGCGTGGGCGCCAGGTGGAGACACAGGCGCAGAGGATCGCAACCTCGAGTTTACGTGAAACGGATAGGCCGAACCGGAGTGGTGACCTGGACGAAACGCGCGGGAGGGCGGACTCTAGACGCCGAAACCGGTGACGGCCTGGAGCTCCATGGAGTGTGCGGAGGGCGGGCGCATCGTCCAGACGGTGCGGTGCAGCGCGAGCGAAGCGACGGGAAGATCGAGCGCAAGGGCGTCGCTGCTATCGGAGTTGAACTCCGATAGGGTGCTGATTCCGCCACGGTCCTGGCCCAGCAGCATGCTGATGTAATGGCCACCGATGCTGAAGTCGCCGTCGCGCAATGCCGATCCTTCTGCCACGCCAAGAGAGGCGAGCAGCAGGAGGACGCTTGCGAGATGGATCGCGCGGAGTCGCATTGATTGAATTTTAGCCGATAAGGCTAGTTCTTGAGGAAGGAGGCGACCGGAGATTTGATGGCCTGAAGGGCTGCGGCGACATCGGCAGCGTTCCGTTCGGCTCCCTGGGGGCTGGTATGGGTGTGATCTTTCGGAAAGAGAAGAGCCGTTTTTTCAGGGCCAAGGGCCTCCAGGCGGTTGGCTTCGAGGGTCGCCATGTCGGCAATAGGGACGTGCTGCGCGGCGGAGACCTGGTTTTCGTAGTCGCGGAAGCCCATGTCGCGCTCGATGTGGCCATCGTTCCAAATGTTGCGGATAGTAGGGGTTAGCAGGATGGGGGTGGCGCCCTTAGCGCGGGTGTCTGCAATATATTTGCGGAGATACCAGCCGTAGGTGTGGACGGTTTCGGTAGTTTTGCCGGCGAGTGGGCCGATGGTGAAGGGGGTCTTGATGGGGAGGTCCACGGTCTCTTCTCCAATGCCCTTGAGACTGTTGCGGCCTTTGGAGTCATTGCGGAGGGAGTCCGAGGTGCCGGCTCCGTCGTTATGGCCCATCTGGATGAGGACGAAGTCGCCGGGCTTGATCTCGGAGAGGACGTGATCCCATAGACCTTCGTTGAAGTAGGTGCGGGAGCTTCGGCCGGCACGGGCGCGGTTGGCTATATTGACGCGCGAGGTGTCGAAGAGAGCGGCGAAGTGGTCGCCCCAGCCGAGGTCGGCGCCATTGCGCGCGGTGGAGTCGCCGACGATGAAGACGGTAGGCAGCCTGGGATTGAGGGGAGCGTCGATAGGGGTGTTGATTTGAGGTGGGGCATCCGGTGTAGCCGGTATATTTTGCTGCGCCAGGGCCAATGATCCAAAGACAAGGGCAAGCACGGCAGGAAACGCCAGAAAACGGAGGGCACGTGCTGAATTCATGTGGGAAATAGTATCACTGGTGGATTATGTCGATACCTTTTTGGCAATCGCAACCGTTGCGAAAAAGGGTGTCTGGCAGCGGTCCGCAGTTGCTCCATTTCTAGAGAGCCGCGAGCTGCCAGAACTTTAAATAATTCCTGCAGATAGTACGATGGGCATAATTTCTAGCAGGTATGGAGCGTTCCGTGAAGTTGAGCAGTGGATATGCATTTATGGTTGCCGTGCTAACGGTGAGTGCGGCGGCACAGCAGGCTGGTACGTGGACGGTCAAGCCGGAGTGGGTGCGGGCCCATGAGGAGTTTCTGGCCAGCGATGCGATGCATGGCCGTGGCAGCGCGACTCACGATGAGGAGATCACGGCGACCTATGTGGCCTCGGAGTTCAGGGCCTATGGATTGAAACCTGCTCCGGAGATGCCGGGCTATATCCAGAGCGCGGAGGTTGTTTCGCCTGTGCTGGATGGCCACGCCGCACTCTCTGCACAGAGCGTTTCTGCGGCTGAAGGTACGGATCTTCAGCTTTTGGCTTCTTCGGGGGAGAGCGTGTCCGGCTCCCTGGTGCATGTATCTGCCAAAGAAGTCGGCGCAGCAAAGATCGATCGCAACTCGGTGGTTCTGCTAACCGGTTTGGCGCCTGGGCAGGGTGCGTTGGGTGTACTGCGGTCCGTCTGGAGACAGCATCCGGCAGTGCTTGTTTTGGAGCAGGGGGAGGAGACACAGCAACTCTCTACGATATTTGGTGGCAAGACCCACGTTTCTATTCATTTGAAGGAGATGCCGGCGGAGTTCGATGCGACGATCGTTGCGCTGAGCGGTAAGGTGTTCTCGCAGCTTGAGGCCGCAAAGGATGGCGAGCGGATAGGAGTTGCCGTGCACACCACTCTGCAGACTGCACCGAGGATGACGTATAACGCCATCGGCTACCTGGAAGGGAGCGATCCGAAGAGCGGGACGATTCTTCTGACAGCGCATCTGGATCATCTGGGGGTAGGGAGTGCGGTGAATGGGGATGCGATTTTCAACGGTGCGAATGATGATGCGGCGGGAACGACGGCCGTATTGGAGCTTGCGCATGCTCTCGCGGCAGGCCCTCGGCTGAAGCGCAATGTATTGTTTGTCTGCTATGGCAGCGAAGAGATTGGCGAGCTGGGGTCAACCTACTTTGGAATGCACCCGCCTGTGCCCCTGAAGGATTTGGTGACGAACCTGGAGTTCGAGATGATCGGCGCTCAGGACCCAAAGATGCCTAAGGGAGTGTTGTTGCTGACTGGCTGGGAGCGCTCAAACCTGGGGCCAACACTGAAGAAGCACGGCGCGTTGGTGGGGCCCGATCCCTATCCGGAACAGCACTTCTTTGAGCGTTCGGACAACTATGCGCTGGCGTTGAAGGGCGTAGTGGCGCACACGGCAGCAGGCTGGGGAACGCCGCCGACGTACCATCAACCGGACGATGACCTGGCGCATCTGGATCTGCCATTTATGACGGCTGCGATCCAGAGCCTGGTGGAACCGGTGCGGTGGTTGGCCGACAGCGACTTCAGGCCAGAGTGGGTGCCGGGTGGTGCGCCGAAGAACTAGGGAGCCTTGAGAGGTTTCTCATGGCGTCCGTTGCTCTACGGCTTTTGTGCGTGAAAGAGGTAATGGTTGAGGTCCGGCCAGAACTCCTTGACCTCGAAGGTGGCAGCATCGATGGCTATATCCAAGCCCCACTGGCTGCCGGTATTGCCGAAGCCACGCTGGCTGGATGGATAGTAGAGGTTGGAGATACCAGCAGAGGCTCCGGCACCAATGACTTCGCCAGCGTTGAAGACCTCATGGCCAGAGTCTGACCGGGTGATCACAGCGCGGCTGAGGGCATATTCGGTGCGTTTGAGAAACCCTCCGCGGCCTAACGTGTAATACCGAGTGTCTTCGTGAGTGACGGCGGGCACAATAAATTCCACCCAGTAGTTTTCGCTCGTCTGATCCACGGTTGAATGCCACAGGTAACGGCCATAGCCGACTCCGCCTTTACCAAACTCGGGTATGGAATTGCGCCCCAGGTCGAAGCCTGCAAGCGCTGCGGGAACAACGAGGGAAGAGTAATCGAAAGAGTCCTGGCTCGCGGTCACGAATTTCTCTTTGACCGATTGTGGCGGCAGCTTCTGATCCGCGCTCACGGCACGGAAGTTCGGGATGATGCCGAGGATGCGCGTCGTCTGTTTGCCCGTGGAATCGTCGCTCTGGGGTGTCTGAGGTGTTGGAGCATCGATGGTGGGTTGCAGACTCGACGACTCCAGAGGAGACCCCGCGATCGCGGAACTGGTGGCCTCACCCGGATCGGGCGAGGAGTTATACCGGGCGCTGGCCGCTGGGCTCACAGCGGTATTGGGAGCGGTAGAAACCGCAAGCTGCTGCGCACAGAGTCCACCGGTGCAGAGCAATCCGAGGAGAAGAGAGGTCGAAACTGTCTGCCATCGAGAGATCGTCGTCATGTTTCCTTATACGTTAGTTGCTTCTGGACTGGATTTGGATTCGAAGAGCTCAACTTGCTCTATGTATTCCTATCGTTGCAGTTGTTATAGATGGACGAGAGGGCTGCTGGGATGCACAGGATTGTGACTCCATCAAAAGAATCAAAGATTTAGGATAGCTTGGATGAACGAAGTGGCGGGAGCTATGCTGTGGGCATCTGCGCACTGCACCGTCGCGGAGTATGAGGAGAGTTTTGATGAGCAGCAAGGCAGTACAGTTTGGCAAGGACAATGGCGCACGGTTTGTCGAGGAACTAAAGGCGCTGCTGCGTATCCCATCGATTTCAACAACGCCGGAACGCGCAGGCGATGTACGCAAAGCGGCGGAGTTCGTGGCGGCGGGTCTGCGTGCGGCCGGCATGGAGAACGTGCGGCTCATTGAAACTTCGACCCCGAAGCGCGAAGGACATCCGCTGGTCTATGCCGACTGGTTGCATGCCCCTGGTAAGCCGACGGTGCTTTGCTATGGCCACTATGACGTGCAGCCTCCCGATCCGCTTGACGAGTGGAAGTCACCGCCGTTCGAGCCGGAGGAGCGCGACGGCAACATCTATGCACGAGGGGCCGTCGACGACAAGGGCCAGATGTGGATGCATGTGAAGGCGCTAGAGTCGCTGCTGAAGGCCGAGGGTAAGCTGCCGGTCAATATCAAGGTGATCGTCGAAGGCGAAGAAGAGGTTGGAGGCGAAGGCATTGCGACGTTCGTTCGTGAGCATGGCGACGTGCTGAAGGCCGATGCCGCACTGGTCAGCGACACCGAGATGTTCGCGCCTGAGCTGCCAACGCTGTGTGTGGGCCTGCGTGGCATGATCTATACCGAACTCGAGGTGCGTGGCGCGGCGACGGATCTTCACTCCGGCATGTACGGAGGCGCTGCCCCGAATCCCTTCGTAGCTCTGGCTCAGATCATTGCAAAGTTGAAAGACGAGTCCGGGCACATCGCAATTCCCGGCTTCTATGACGGTATCGAAGAGCCGACCGCCGATGAGCTAAAGGCGTGGAAGTCGCTGCCGTTCGATGAGGAGCACTATCGCAAGACCGAGGTTGGCTCAACGGAGCTGACTGGGGAATCGGGTTTCAGCGTCCTGGAGCGTACCTGGTCGCGGCCGACGATGGATGTTCACGGCATGCCCGGCGGTTTCACGGGGGCCGGCGCGAAGACGGTGATTCCCGCAAAGGCGCTGGCGAAGATCAGCTTCCGCCTCGTACCGGGAATGACTCCTGATGCGACATTTGCGAAATATAAGGCCTTCGTGGAGGAGATCTGTCCCAAGGGCATTCAGGTGTCGGTGAGGATGATCCACTCGGGCGAGCCGATCGTCGTGAGCACGGATAACGACTACATCCGTGCGGCGAAAGAGGCGATGGGAGAGGTCTTTGGCAAGGAGACGGTCTTCGTGCGCGGTGGCGGGTCGATTCCGATCGTCGGTGACTTCGTTCGGGAGCTGGGGATCCCGACGGTAATGATGGGCTTCGGTTTGCCGGACGACAACCTCCATGCGCCGAACGAAAAATTCCATCTGGCGAATTTCCATCGCGGGATTGAGTCGATCGTGCGGTTCTTTGGACTGGTTGGCGGCGCGTAGGGGAATCTCTATCGAGTTGCGAGGGATGATCGCTTGAGCGATACGAAGCTGCCCGTGCATGGATTTGTGCTGGCAGGCGGTAAGAGTTCGCGCATGGGCCAGGACAAAGCGCTGCTCCCATTTTGTGGGCGACCGATGATCGAGATCGCGGTTGAAAAGCTGCGGGAGTTCTGCGCGGAAGTCAGCATTGTGGGGAACCGAGAAGACCTGCAGGTGTTTGCGCCGGTAGTCCGGGAAGAACGGTTGAATGTGGGGCCGGCAGCAGGGGTTGAAGCTGGCTTATTTGCAGCGCTGCAACCGTGGACGATGTTTATACCGGTTGACGTCCCGCTGGTGCCGTTGGAAGTGCTGGGGACATGGGTCGCGGCTGTTATCGAACAGCAGGCAGCAGGATATGGCGCGAGCTGTCTGCTGGTCAATCAGCAGCGACAACCGGCGTTTTGCATGATGCGGCGGGAGTGCTATGGGTCTGTCACGCTTGCTCTCGAGCGAGGCGAACGCCGATTAGACGATATCTTGATAAATCTTGACAAAGACAAAGGGGTTGGCGGGGTATGGGTTTGCGATGTAGCGAAGCTTGCGTATACCCCCAATCCGGCATATTTGGATAGGAAGCTTTGGTTCTCAAACGTGAATACGGCACAAGAACTTGTTGAGGCGGAAGCCTGGGCTGTCGCATCGAAGGTATGAGCGCGAGTGACATACTAAGTCCAGGAGCGATCTATGACCGACGACAAAGAGGCCGCGCTGCCCAAGGGCGAAGAAGAGTCCTTGACGGCGGAACTCTCGCCAGACGTCTCTCCCGTCGTACAGGAGTTTATGGCGGAGGCCGCGCAGGCCAACGAAGAAGAAGCTGAAGCTATTGCGCAGGATACGACCTTCGCGGCGGACGCAGGGCTGGCCGGTGCGGCCTTTTCGACAGCTTCGCTGATAGGTCCCTACATCTCGTTCGAGCACGTCTGTAAATCATTTGGCGACTTTATCGTCTTAGAGGATGTGAGCTTCTTCGTCAACCCGGGGGAGACGCTCTGCATTCTGGGCCGAAGTGGTGTCGGCAAGTCGGTTTCACTACAGATATTGATGGGTTTTCTCAAGCCGGATCGTGGCACCGTGCTGGTTGCCGGTCAGGACATCTCAGGTCTCTCCGAGCGCGAAATGCAGGAGGTTCGACGCAAAGTCACGATGGTCTTCCAGAACGGAGCGTTGTTTGATTCTGTTTCGGTGGGCGAAAATGTGGCGTTTCCTCTGCGTGAGCGTAGAACCATGGAAGAAGACCAGATCCAGCAGGTAGTAAAAGGTTTATTGGAGATGGTCGGTGTTGCCGGGATGGAGAATATGCTGCCTTCAGACCTTTCTACGGGCATGAAACGATCGGTCGCCATCGCCCGCGCACTCGCAGCCCAGCCCTCGGCTGTGCTGTACGACGAGCCGACCACCATGGTCGATCCCTTGATGGCGCATCTTCTTGGCGATCTAATCCAACGCTTGAAGGTGCAATTGCATCTGACGAGTATTGTAGTTACTCACGACATGCGGTTTGCTCAGAAACTGGCCGATCGTGTTGTCTTTTTGCATGAAGGTAAGGCTAGTTTCTTCGGCACAATGGAAGAAATGCACGCCAGCAAAGACCCCGTGCTTCAGGAATTCCTTGCATTGGATGCCTTGGTTCTGCCAAACTAGCAACACACTCAACCCAGTAGGCGCAACTTTTTTGAAATGATTGTGTTACGGGAAACAGCCTCTTGTTTCTTCTATCTTCAATAAGATGCTGTCACCCTTTGTTCGGTAGACTAGGGAACACACTCAACAAGATATACAAACGCCAGTTCACTGGCGTTGGGGCCATTTACGGTAGCTCAAGATGACGACACCTGACTATCTCCAACAGATAGTGATTTCCGGAAGACAAAGAAGGTTGAACGCCTCCGCGTCTGGAGCTGCGGGCACGCTATCGCAGCCGGGATTGACCAGCATCGTCTGGGCGAGTTTTGACTTTCTGAGTGCCCTGCTGGGCGGTTTAATTGCGTTTAGGCTCCGGCTTATTCCCGAGGGCCGCGTCCCGGCCGATAGGGTTTTGGCTCATCTTGTGCCGGTGGAGCCAGCCGTTGCATTGATGTTCCTATTTCTTTTCGGCGCCTATCTGGTGATCTTTGCGCGGATCTATGGCCTGTATGGCATGGCCCAGAACCACAGCGGCCTGCACGAACAGCGGATGACTCTCCAGGCGACCCTGACCGCAGGTTTGCTGCTTTGCGGCAGTTTGTACGTCATGCACGGATATGGCATCTCGCGCGTCATGGTGATGCTGACGGTTGTGCTCACCATGGTGATGGTGATGGTGCGGCGCGCGATCATGCGGAAATTGCGGCAACGCCGCTACCTGCAGGGGTTGGAAACGCGCAACATTCTCATTGTGGGCGATGGGCGTGTGGGCCATGCGCTCCGCAATCATCTGGAAACCCTCCGTCACATGGGTTTTCGGTTCATGGGTTTTATCTCGCTTATGCCGCGCAGGGACGATCAAGCGGCCCCCGACGTGATCGGCGACGTTCGCGACTGTGTCGCTTTGGCGAGGTCGTTGTTTGTCGACGAGATTTACTTCTCGACTCCCGCGGACAAGCAGACTGTAGTTGCGGTCGTCGAAGAGGCTCGCTCGCAAGGCATTGATGTACGTGTGATTCCCGACCTCTATGACGGTTTAGCCTGGAATGCGCGAGTGGAATATATCGGTCAGTTTCCGACCATTCCGTTGCATCGCCGCGAGTTTCCACGCGGTGCTTTCCTGTTGAAACGCATTCTGGATGTAGTGCTGTCGCTCATCGTGCTTCTGTTGGTCTCGCCTTTGATGATTGCTATCGCCACTGCGGTTCGGTTCGGTTCGAAGGGGCCCATTTTTTATAGAGCGCAGCGCATCGGTCGTAAAGGACGTACTTTCACCTGCTATAAGTTCCGCACCATGGTGGTGGATGCCGATCGTCTGCGCAAGGACTTGGATCATTTGAACGAGCGTGAAGGAGTGCTCTTCAAGATCAGCAACGACCCCCGGATTACCAAGATCGGGGCTATGCTGCGCAAGTACTCGCTCGACGAACTTCCGCAACTTTTCAATGTATTGATCGGTGATATGAGCCTCGTGGGTCCACGTCCGCCGATAGCCTCGGAGGTCGAGCAGTACGATATCGCTCACCTGCGCCGGTTGGATGTGCTTCCGGGCATCACCGGCTTATGGCAGGTGGAAGCGCGTCAGGATCCCTCCTTCGACAGTTACATCTCGCTCGACACGGCCTATGTCGAGAATTGGACACTGCTCCTGGATCTTCGTATCCTTGCGCGGACCATCGGGGTCGTTGTGGGTGGCACAGGCTCTTGAGGTTGTTTTTTGCCGGTGCCTGTCCCAAAACCGTCCTCGCGATAGAACAGAATTCCTATAGGTATACCCAAAGGCAATCAATTGGACGGCGCTTTTCTCCAAGAAAAGCGCCACTCCTAACCTCCTTCCGGGGCACAGTAATAGGGATTCTGCTCTAGACTTGAACTGTGCGGATTGCGCTGGCCCAAATCAACCCGACTGTCGGAGACTTCTCCGGCAATCTGAAGAAGATTCGTGAGTTCACGGAGCGAGCGGTCGCGGAACACGCTGACCTGGTGATTTTTCCGGAACTGGCGACGTGTGGATACCCCCCTGCAGACCTTCTCGAAAAGGAATCGTTCTTAAAGCGCGCGGAAGAGTCGTTGACCGAGATAGCTGCGCTGACCAAAGGTGAAGGTCGCCCGGCGATCCTCTGCGGTTCGGTGCTACCGGTCCATCGGCCTACCGGCAAGCACGTGCGCAACGTCGCAGCTTTGCTGGAGGCGGGAGAGATCCGGTGTCTGCAGCAGAAGATGTTGCTTCCGTTCTACGACGTCTTTGATGAGCAGCGTTACTTTGAGCCAGCGACACAGCAGTCCCTCGTCGTCGTCAAAGGGCAAGCCGTGGCGATCACGGTGTGTGAGGACGCCTGGAACGACAAGATGTTCTGGCCGCGTCTCAACTATTCCATCGATCCCGTCGAGGAGTTGATGAAGCAGTGGGCTGTGCTGCCGCAACCGCTGAGCGGGCCGCGCCTGATTCTGAACATCTCCGCTTCACCCTATTGGCATGGCAAGGCCGAGGTCCGGCAGCGCATGATTGGCGCCCTGGCGAAGCGGCACAACGCGACCGCTGTGCTGGTGAACCAGGTGGGCGCGAACGACAGCCTGATCTTCGACGGAAACTCGTTCGTTGCCGGTCCTGATGGGGAAATTCATACCCAGGCCCGCGGCTTTGTTGAAGATCTTGTCCTCTTCGATACAGACAATGTCCCGGCGAAGACGGTCTCAGTATCGGATACAAACTACGAAACCCAGACAGCTCTTACCTGGCAGGCGTTGGTGCTTGGAACTCGCGATTACGTGCGCAAATGCGGCTTTCAGAAGGCAATTCTTGGTCTGAGCGGCGGCATCGACTCGGCTTTGGTAGCGGTGATTGCAGTGGAAGCGCTGGGGGCAGAGAATGTGCAGGGAATCGGTATGCCGAGCGAATTTTCTTCGAGCGGCTCCGTCAGCGATGCCGAGAAGCTGGCCCAAAATCTGGGTATTCCATTCTCCGTTGTGCCCGTTCGTGAGATTTATACAAGGTTTTCTGAATCGCTCCAGCCGTTTTTTGCTGGCACTCCGTTTGGTCTGGCCGAAGAGAACCTGCAACCGCGTATTCGTGGCAGCCTCCTGATGGCGCTCTCCAACAAGACTGGTGCGTTGGTGCTAACGACCGGCAATAAGAGTGAGATGGCGACCGGTTACTGCACGCTCTACGGCGATATGGTCGGAGCTCTTGCCGTGATCGGCGATGTGTATAAGACGGAGGTCTACGCTCTGAGCCGTTACGCTAACCGCGAGCGTGAGATCATCCCGGAAGATACCTTGACGAAGCCGCCTTCGGCCGAACTGCGGCCTGGGCAGAAGGATACCGACTCTCTGCCTCCTTACGAGGTGCTCGATCCCATCTTGAAGGCTTACATTGAAGAGTACTGCTCTGCCGAAGAGATCGAAGCCCGGCAGAATGTCAGCGTGGAACTGGTTCGGTCTGTGATTCAGCTCGTTGAGCGCAGCGAATACAAGCGGCAGCAAGCAGCGCCGGTACTCAAGGTTTCCAAGAAATCCTTTGGTATGGGGAGACGTTTCCCCATCGCCGCAAAACGCGAAGTTTAAAAAGATGCCCGAATCGGGCTCAGGAGATAGCAAGACGTGAAGAATAGCAAACTCGCATGGGCAGCCGGTTTGGCGCTGCTGACAACCGCAGCCTCCAACATTGCACAGACGCCCGCGCCACCCCAGCTTAGCCCCGCGACACAAGAAGCCAATCAAGCCGCAACCCCGCAGGCGCCTGCACCGCAAGCTGCAGCCCATGCCAATCCGTTTCCTGCGGTGAATCCGAAAAACTTTACTGCAACCTCTCCAACGTCCGATGACGTCAACAGCTTTCTGAAGTCAATCTGGGGCTACGACGAGAACCGCGTCTGGAGCGTCGCTGCAATCCTCGCAACACCGGCGCCCGGTGTCAGCAAGGTAGTGGTCTTCGTAGCCGACAAGACACAGCCAGGCAAGGGCACGCAGACCATCTTCTTCACAACGCCTGACGGCAAGCATGCGATCGCCGACAATGTGATCGACTTTGGTCCGAAGCCGTTTGCCGAGTCGCGGAAGGCGCTGCAAGAGCGTGCCAATGGACCTGCGCGGGGAGCGAAGAGCAACGATCTTCTGTTGGTTGAGTTCGCCGATCTTCAGTGCCCGCACTGCAAGGAAGTGCAGGCGATCATGGACAACATCGTGCAGGACTTTCCTCAGGCGCGCGTAGTGTATGAGAACTATCCGATCACCGGGCTTCATCCGTATGCGTTCCGCGCGGCTGCAGAGGGCGAGTGCGTACGCAAGGCCAAGGGCGATGCTGCCTTCTTTACCTATGCACAGGCTGTCTTTGACACACAGGAAGGTCTTACTGCTGAGCGTGCAGACGCCACGTTGAGCGCTGCGGTCACCAAGGCTGGCGGAGACCCGGCAGCGGCTGCTGCCTGCGCGGAGACTCCGGCGATCAAGGAGGACGTCAATGCCTCCGAGAAGCTTGGCACGGACATCGGAGTCGATCAGACACCCATGCTTGCGGTAAACGGCCATCTGCTTCCGATCGCGTCGATTCCATACGAGACACTGAAGAAGATCATCGCGTACCAGGCCGGGCAGGACGGCGTCGTTGTGCATGTGCAGCCCACGCTTTCGACACTGAAGTAGTATTCAGCGCGGGATAGAGAACCGATGGGGCTACAGTTGTAGCCCCATCGTCGTATCAGACATTTTTCCCGGCCAATTTCTCCAGACCTTCTCCTGTCAGAAAAACAATCCGCCAGTCGTTCAGGAAATGAGCGCCCATCGACTTGTACATGTCGATGGCGTGTTGATTCCAATCCAACACCGCCCACCGGATGAAGGCACGACCTTCCTGTTTTGCCGCTTGCGCAACATGTGCCAGCAATGCGCTGCCGATTCCGCGACGACGAAATTCCGGAAGAACAAAGAGATCTTCGAGATAAAACCCGGTGCCGCGCCAGGTGGAGTAGTAGGGGAAGAACACTGCGAAACCCACAGGCTCCCCGCACCATTCGCCGATGAAGACTCGAAACTGCGGGTTCGCGCCGAAGCCATCGCGCGCTATGTCAGCCTCTGTCGTGCGGACCTGGTCTGGCTCTTTTTCGTACTCGGCAAGCTCCCCTATCAGTCTTCTGATCAGGGTGGCGTCGGCGATGGTGGCTGCACGAATCGCTATCATCGGGTTCTGCCTCCACGTAATCCGGGTTTTAAACTTTGGCGCAGTTCAGTGTGTTTTCTCAGGTTCATCTTTCACCCGTGTCTGATCTGTGATCCAGTTGACCTCCCACGTCTTGCCTCCGTCGTCCGAATAGGACTGCTCAAAGTGGGCAGAATTGGGAGTGATCTTTGACCAGACAAATCGAACGTAGACGGATCGTCCCTTCCATAGCTCCTGATCGTAGAACTCGCCGTGTCGGTCCTTGAACTCGCCCACCATGGGTTGAAGAGGTTGGCCTAAGTCAGGGTCCTTGCTGCTAGCCCAATAGATGCTCCACTGATGAGTGAGCGGATTGTAGACGCGCAGAGTAAGACCTTCTATGTGTCCGGTTGGGCTATCGGTTTCGAACTCCTCGATATTGCCGCGCCCATCCCAAATCTTTCGTGTAACCGAAGTGCCATCAAATTCGACCCAGGTCTTGGAGCCGGCTAAGCGATCCTGCAGGCGCGACAAGTGGATCTTCCAGGTACCTATCTCATAGTCAAAATCGTGTTGCCCGTCTCGCACCGTGTCGGGTTTGACGGTCGGGGTTTGTGAAGACGCGGACGAAGGCTGTGCAAGATAACCAACGCTGCACAGCAGAAGAGACAGGCCAACGGATCTTAGTGAGTTCATTGTTCCTCCAGGTGTACGATTGCGCGTTAGTTCGAGGGCTGCGTTTCTCGGGTCAAATCGGCGGTAAAGTTGGGCTCCCACATTTTGCCGCCATCGTCCGAGTAGGCCTGTTCAACGTGGTGTGAGTTCGGAGTGATATCCGACCATACGAATCGAACAAGGATGGTTCTGCCGTTGTATGTCTCCTGGTCGAAGAGTTCGCCGCGCCCGTTCTTGAACTCCCCAATCATGGGCGGATTCAATGTGCCGTCGTTGACGTTGGCAAAGGTCTGGCTCCACTGGTGGGATTGAGGGTTGTAGAGAAACAGGGTCAATCCCTTGAGGTGAGTCGTCGCATTGCTGGCGTCGATCTCCTCCAGGTTGGCGCGGCCATCCCAAACCTTCCGGACGGTGACTGTGCCGTTGAGTTCTACCCAGGTGTTGGAGCCCGATAGTGGTTGCGTAAGGCGCCGGATGTGTGTCTTCCATGTGCCGAAGTGGAAGTCAAAATCGTGTTGACCGTCTCGCACTTGTTGCGGGCCGGCTTGAGCCGCCGCTGGGGTCGCTTGTGAAGATGCAGGAAGGGGATGGATGAGAAGACCAAACAGGCTCAACAGGAGATACGGTCTGATGTGTCGACGCAGGTTCATTGTGTCCTCCAGATTTAGCGTTCGCCTATTCACTCGAGTCAGGTTGCTTCCCTGTGATTCCATCAATGGCAAGGCTGAACATTTGCTACGGTTACAAGAGTGACGTGAACTATGGTATTTTCATATATCCACTTTCTATGGAACTCGCGATACCACTTTCGAAGAAAGGCGAACCGCTCTTCCGGCAGGTTTACCTTGGCCTGCGACAGGCTATCCTCGTGGGTAATTTCCGCGCTGGTGACCAGCTTCCTTCGACGCGAGACATGGCTGAACAGCTCGGTATTTCAAGAACAGTTGTACTTCTGGCCTATGACCAACTGCTCGCGGAAGGCTTCGTTGAAGGCCGTAGCGGCTCAGGAACCTATGTGTCCGAATTCCTGAAGGGCACCCGTCCTAAGAGTCCGGAAAAATCTGCCAGGGTACAACTTTCGCGTTTTGGAGTTGCGGCCGCCCAGGCTGCGAGTGGCGTGGATTTTCCAGATCGGCGCTCTGCCGTGCTTCGCTACAACTTTGCATTTGGCCGGAGCGACACGACGATCTTTCCCTTTGAGATGTGGCGTCGCATACTGCTGGCGAAGGCGCGGGAAGCGTCGGTACGCGAACTCGACTACGGCCCTGCAGCGGGAGTCCCCGCACTGCGCGAAGCCATCTGTGTTCATCTGCGGCGGTCTCGCGCGGTGGTCTGCGATCCGTCGGAGGTGATTGTTGTGAACGGCTCCCAGCAGGCACTGGATCTGATTGCGCGGGTCCTCGTGGAACGCGGCGATAGTGTGGCGATCGAAGATCCGCAGTATCAGGGCACAAGAGAAGTGCTTCGCGCTGCGGGTGCCCGGTTGCGGCCTGTCCCGGTCGATCGTGACGGCTTGAATCCCGCGAAGCTGCCGAAGCAGGCCAGGCTGGTATTCGTAACGCCATCGCACCAGTTTCCAACCGGTGCGATTCTGTCGCTCGCCCGGCGTATCGAGCTCCTCGAATGGGCCAGGCGCACCAACTCAGTCATCGTCGAGAATGACTACGATGGGGAGTTTCACTATCAGGGGCGGCCGCTGGAGTCTTTGCAAGGCCTCGACACAGAAGGCCGAGTCATCTACTTAGGGACGTTTTCGCGCACGGTGTTTCCTGCTCTCCGCATCGGGTATCTGATCGTGCCTAAGTTGCTGGCCCCCGCATTCACGACTGCCAAGTGGCTTTGCGATCAACACTCCGCCACGCTGGAGCAGCAGACTCTGGCGGAGTTTATAACTTCAGGAATGTATGAACGCCATCTGCGCCGGCTTCGCCGCAGGAATACAGCGCGCCGCGAGGTGCTGGTTCAGGCCATTCAAAAGTACCTGGGCGAACGTGTCGAAGTGACCGGCGATGGCTCTGGGGCTCACGTCGTATTGTGGCCCAGAAAACGCGTCTCGGAAGATACCGTAATCGCTCAGGCAGCCTCTCGAGGCGTGGGTATTTACGGAATATCCCATTCCTTTCTCACGCGGCCATCAAGGCCGGGATTGATGCTCGGCTACTCGACGATGAACGAAGCAGAGATTCGAGAGGGCATTCGACTCCTGGGCGAAGTACTCTAGGACTGATTCGACTGACCTTTATCAACCTATCGGTATACGCAGCAGATCCCAAAGCTGCCGCTTGCCATCCAGTGTTACCCGTACAGCTCGCGTGTCGCGCATCGGGGCCATCCACCTGAGATCGTTGAACCGCTTGTACATCGCACAACCAAGAGTTCCGGCCAGATGATGCCGGCGTTCCGTCCAGTCCAGGCAGCGTCGCGCAAGCTTCTTTTGCGAAAGATCGGACGATGGAAGCTCGATACCGAGCGCTTCCATCCAGGCTCGTCCTGATGGGGTAACGTTGTAAGTCTTTGCGTCGGATGCTCTGAGTAGGTCACGTTCCTCCAGTGTCTCGGTAATCCGCACACCAAGCCAGCCTGCAAGGTGTGAGTAGCAGGTACGTGCATGACCCAGGCTTCCCGCACTCGCTTGGCACAGGCTGTGGTTCCGGTCGCCGGACCGCGGCCGGGCAGTTAGCACCAGCAGGGCTTCAATCGCATCAGCAACCTCGGCACTCGAGAGCCGATAGTATCGGTGCCGTCCCTGACGTTCGAAACTCAGCAACCGGCCTTCGACTAGCTTGGCGAGATGACCACTCGCTGTCTGCGCTGAAACGTTGGCGATGGTGGCCAGTTCTCCCGCCGGTAAAGCGATACCGCCCATCAGGCTGAGCAGCATCGCGGCGCGTCCGGGGTCGCCCAATAGGTTAGCGGCAATCGACAGGTCTTCATGCATATAGAAAGTATGCCGCTTATGAAAGCCGATATACTTCGGCCAGCGACGAAGTATATCGTTGCATCTCTGGACTAGGCTGTTCCCGGAGGTAATCCTGTGATTACGCTGTATCTTCGTTACACCATCGATCCCAACAAGTTCTCCGACTTCGCAACCTACGCTGCGGAGGAGCAGATTCCTATTCGTGAGAGCGGAGGGAAGATCGTCGGCTACTTTCTGCCCACGGACTTCGCAGGGCCTACCAATGAAGCCTTCGGTTTGATCGATTTTCCATCGCTTGCGGAGTATGAGATCTACCGTGCCAAGCTGGCTGCGCATCCCCTGCACAAGAAGAACGCCGCGATTCTCCAGAGCAGTGGAGCAGTGCTCTCTATTCAGCGCTCGCTGATCCAGCGGGTGGAACCGGCAAAGGAGCCACAGTCATGACGGCGTTATCCCAAAATCCCGAAATCCCCGGCTACAACTTTGGCGCTCCGGAAGTTGCTCAATCGCCGCTTTCTTCTGAAGACCTCTTGCATTTGGAACAGACGCTCGGCTGGACGCTCGCCGATGAACAACTGCTGCGGAAGCATGCCGCATTATTCGAAGCTCAGGCGGAGCACATGGTGGACTCCTGGCGAGCCATCATTGGAGCGCAGCCGCATCTTGCGCACTGGTTCGTCGGACCTGACGGTCAGCCGGACGACGAGTACAAGGCACGTGTGAAGAGCCGGTTTGTTCGGTGGGTTGTCGATGTAGCGACGCGTCCGCACGATCGTGCATGGCTGAACTATCAGGAGGAGATTGGTCTGCGGCATACTCCGGCGAAAAAGAACAAGACCGATTCTCGCCATACTCCGCCTGTCGTGCCCCTACGCTATCTGTGGGCCTTTGTTCCTGTGGTGACAGAGGTACGTAGCTTCTTTGAAAGCGCCATCTCAGATTCGGCCGAGCTCACAGCCCTTGAGCGTGCCTGGACTAAAGCCGTGCATTTACATGTTGTGCTCTGGACGAGGCCTTACACCTCCGAGGGGCTTTGGTAATCCGCGTGGGGATAGAACTCCTGGCGGCCGTGCCTGAGACATACATAGGATGGCCGGTCCGGATAAGGCATATTTGGTGAGGCGCTATGTCACAGTAAATAAGAAGGTTATTAGGGTTTCGAAGATTTTGAGCACTTTCCTGGAGAACCCTGATTCCCAAGTGCACTCTGGGGCAACGCGGACGTCATCCCAGAGGATATTGCTGCGAAAGATGTGGCCTGTCTGAAAGGTCTGGCCGTATAATGACCACCCTTGCCTGTCGCTGAATTGGTTTACCCACAGGGTTCCCGACGCTGGACACTGTCCTGTCATAAACTAATAATGAGGCCCACTGAGAATAATGTGCGGTATTGTTGGTGTCTTTGGACACAATCCAGTTAGTCAGGTGATCTATGATTCCTTGTCCATGCTGCAACATCGCGGGCAGGACGCAGCTGGCATTGCCACCTGTTTTGAGGACCGTTTCTACCTCGAAAAGGGCAACGGACTGATCACCGAAGTCTTCGATGCCGCCAATATGGCGCGCCTGCTGGGCAATATCGGACTTGGACATGTGCGCTATCCGACCGCCGGCTGCGCCTCGGTGGCCGAAGCTCAGCCCTTCTATGTGAATTCGCCGTATGGCATCGTTTTTGCGCACAACGGTAACCTTACCAACGTGCCGGACATCGTCGAGAGCCTGTTCCACACGGACATGCGGCACCTGAACACGACCTCCGACTCCGAAGTGATGTTGAACGTCTTTGCCCACGCCCTGACCCGGCGCGGCGCGGTGAAGCCCAATGAGTTCGACATCTTCGCAGCCGTCGAAGAGGTGCATCGACGATGTAAGGGTGGCTACGCTGTCATCAGCGTGATTGCCGGAGTCGGCATGGTGGCGTTTCGCGATCTGCATGGTATTCGGCCGCTGGTCTTCGGCTCTCGTACCGAGGGTGGCAAGACCGAGTACATGATCGCCTCCGAAAGTGTTGCGTTGCAGGTAAGTGGCTTCAAGATCGAGCACGATCTCGCCCCTGGCGAGGTGATCTTCATCAGCGACGCGGGTGAGCTCTATACGCATGTAAGTTTGCAGGCACACGAGAAGGCCCCCTGCCTGTTCGAGTACGTGTATCTGGCGCGTCCCGACTCCACACTCGATGGTGCATCCGTCTATCAGTGCCGCATCAATATGGGGACCAAGCTGGCAGCGAAGATCAAGCGCGAGTGGGCACATGTGCCCATCGATGTGGTCATTCCGATCCCTTCAACCAGCCGTGTGGCGGCCCAGGAGATTGCGACGCGTCTCAACATCCCGTATCGCGATGCGCTCGTGCGCAATCGTTATGTAGGACGCACCTTCATCATGCCGGGACAGGCGATGCGCAAGCAGTCCATCCGGCGCAAGCTCAACCCGATTCCGCAGGCGTTTGAGGGCAAGAATATTCTGCTGGTGGACGATTCGATTGTGCGCGGCACGACGATTCGGGAGATCATCGCGATGGTTCGCGAACAGGGTGCGAAGAAGGTGTACGTCAGCTCCGCCGCCCCGCCGGTGCGCTTTCCCAATGTCTACGGCATCGATATGCCGGCTCGTTCGGAGTTGATTGCCAACGGCAAGACCGTGCAGCAACTCGCGACCGATATCGGAGCCGATGAGCTGATCTTTCAGGACCTGCAGGACCTGAAGGACTCGATCACCGAGGCCGAGCCTGGTCTTGCGCACTTCGACACATCCGTCTTCGATGGAACCTATGTGACGGGAGATGTTACGGAAGAGTATCTCGCCACCCTTGAAAAACAACGCAACGAAGCCGCGAAACATACAGAAGATGTCGCCAGCCATATCACTAGAAACTTCTCATCCCGCCTCTAGCGTGAAACCATCGGTGCGCGTGCTGCCGGGTCCGGCAGCGCTGACGCCGTTTGAGGCTAAGCGGCTCGCCGAGCGCCTGCGCGTGCTGGACGCGGGTGTCTCCGGCGTTTCAGTGTCGTATCTCTATTTGCTGTCAGTGCGCGAGGGCGCAGTCGACGAGACGCGGCTGGCCGAACTGCTGGGGCATGACGCGGAGATACTCTCCGGAGCCAGCGTCTGGATAGCTCCTCGTCTGGGTACGCAGTCGCCATGGTCCAGCAAGGCCACGGACATCCTGCACAATACGGGCTTTAGCAACATCGAGCGGATTGAGCGTGCGCGTGTCGTGCATATTGCGGGCGCGCACGATGTGAAGGCGCTTGTCGGCGCTCTGCACGATCGCATGACCGAGAGCGTCTTCTTCGAGAGTGCTGAAGAGCTGCAGGCACTGTTTGCTCCGCGGCAGCAGAAACCGCTGGCGCACATCGATGTGCTGGGCAACGGTGCTGCTGCGATTGCGGCGGCGGATCGTGAGCTTGGCCTGTCGCTGGCGGCGGATGAGATCGACTATCTCGTTGCGGAGTTCAAAAAGCTGGGCCGCAATCCGACTGACGTTGAGCTGTACATGTTCGCGCAGGCCAACAGCGAGCATTGCCGTCACAAGATCTTCAATGCCACATGGACGATCGACGGCGAGAAGCAGCCGCGTTCCTTGTTCCAGATGATTCGCAATACCAACGAAGTCTCCGGCGACAACGTGCTCTCGGCCTACCGGGATAACGCGGCGGTCATTCGCGGGTCGCGCGGCGGAAGGTTCTTCCCCGATGCCGAGGGGAACACGTACGGCTATCACGAAGAAGACATCCACATCCTGCTGAAGGTCGAGACGCACAATCACCCAACGGCAATCTCTCCGTGGCCCGGTGCCGCGACTGGCTCGGGTGGTGAGATTCGCGATGAAGGGGCAACTGGCCGTGGCGCAAAGCCGAAGGCTGGGCTGAGCGGATTTACCGTTTCCAATCTTGATTTGCCGCAGGCCCCGCAGCCGTGGGAGCAGCCGTATGGCCGCCCTGCGCACATCGCCTCTCCGCTCGACATCATGATCGAAGGGCCGTTGGGTGCGGCGGCGTTCAATAACGAGTTCGGACGGCCCAATCTGTGCGGCTACTTCCGGACGTATGAGCAAGAGAACGAAGGCCAAGTTTGGGGCTATCACAAGCCCATCATGCTCGCGGGCGGACTGGGCAATATCCGCGAGGAGCACGTCGAAAAGGGCGCGATGAAGCCCGGCTATGCGCTGGTCGTGCTGGGTGGTCCGGCGATGCTGATCGGCCTTGGCGGTGGTGCGGCTTCGAGCAGCGCTGGCGGCGGCAACACCGAACTGGACTTTGCCTCTGTGCAGCGCGACAACGCCGAGATGGAGCGCCGCGCACAAGAGGTCATCGACCGCAGCTGGCAGCGCGGAGAGAGCAATCCGATTGCATTCATTCACGATGTCGGCGCGGGTGGATTGTCGAATGCCTTTCCTGAGTTGGTGAAAGATGGTGGCTGCGGCGGCACGTTCGACCTGAACGCTATTCCGCGCGGCGAAGCTGGTCTGAGCCCGCTGGAAACATGGTGCAACGAGTCGCAGGAGCGCTATGTTCTGGCGATAGCGCCTGAAGACCTCGCAACCTTTGAAGAGATCTGCACGCGCGAGCGCTGCCCGTTTGCCGTGATCGGCTATGCGGAGCAGGAGCCGCATCTGACGCTGAATGACGGAGCAGAGAAGCCGATCGATCTGCCGCTGCAGGTGCTCTTCGGTAAGCCGCCGAAGATGGAACGGGCGTTTACCCGCACAGACCTCAAGACAACGCCGCTGGATCTATCCGGCGTAACGGTCGCGGATGCCGTGGAGCGTCTACTGAGACTGCCGACGATTGCATCGAAATCATTCCTGATTACGATTGGCGACCGCAGTATCAGTGGCATGGTCGTGCAGGACCAGATGGTTGGCCCGTGGCAGGTTCCTGTCGCTGACTGTGCCGTGACGCTTACCTCGTACGACACAACCACCGGCGAGGCGATGGCCGTGGGCGAACGCACCCCGCTGGCTGTGATCGATGCGGCAGCCTCGGCGCGCATGGCTGTGGGCGAAGTGATTACCAATATGGCGGGAGCAGCCATCAGTGAGCTCTCCGACATCAAGCTCTCGGCCAACTGGATGGCCGCTGCAGGGCAGGGCAATGAAGACCAGAAACTCTTCGACGCGGTACATGCTGTTGGCATGGAGTTCTGCCCCGCACTGGGGATGACGATTCCTGTCGGCAAAGACTCGATGTCGATGAAGACGAAGTGGCGCGAGGGCGAGACGGAAAAGGCTGTGGTGTCCCCGCTGTCGCTGATCGTCTCCGGCTTTGCGCCCGTGATCGATGCGCGCCGCACGCTGACGCCGCAACTGCAAGCGGGCGAGACCTCGTTGATTCTGATCGATCTGGGTGAGAGCAAAAATCGCCTTGGCGGATCGTGCCTCGCGCAGGTCTACAGCCAGATGGGTGATCAGTCTCCGGATGCACCGCAGCCTGCGACAGTAAAAGCATTCTTCGAGTCGATTCAGCGGCTCAACCGCGAGCAAAAACTCCTCGCCTATCACGACCGCAGCGATGGCGGTCTCTTCGTCACGCTCGTGGAGATGGCCTTTGCCGGACAGATGGGCCTGGAGATCGATCTTCCCAGCGCCGATCTCGGTACCTTGTTCAGTGAAGAGCTTGGAGCTGTGATTCAGGTTGCGAGCGACGACGCGCTGACTGTGCTCAATGCTCTAAAGTCCGCAGGACTTGCCGCGCGGGCAATCGGTCACAGCGCTCCAGGTAATGAGATCGTCTTTCGTCAGGGCGAGCAGGTTGTCTACAGCAATACGCGCACAGCGTTGCAGAAGATGTGGGCCGAGACGAGCTTCCATATTCAGTCTCTGCGCGACAATCCGGAGTGCGCTGCGCAGGAGTTTGCGTTGCTCGATGAGGTAGCCCGTCCAGGCTTGTCGGTGAGTACACCGTTTGAACCTGCGGAGCGTGTCAGCGCACCATTCTTCCATAGCACCCGCCCCCGTGTGGCGATTCTTCGCGAGCAGGGCGTAAACGGACAGGTAGAGATGGCCGCTGCCTTCGACCGTGCAGGATTTACTGCAGTCGATGTAGCGATGAGTGATCTTCTTGCTGGCCGAGCGAACTTAGGGGACTTCAGCGGTCTCGCAGCTTGCGGCGGCTTCTCTTACGGCGACGTGCTGGGCGCGGGGAGCGGATGGGCGAAGACGATCTTGTTCAACGACCGCTTGAAGGACCAGTTCACCGACTTCTTTCATCGCGAGGACACCTTCTCGCTCGGCGTCTGCAACGGTTGCCAGATGATGGCGCAGCTGCGAGACATCATTCCCGGTGCCTCGGCGTGGCCGCTCTTCGGGCGCAACGTGTCAGCACGATTTGAAGCGCGAGTGTGCATGGTCGAAGTTCAGGACACGCCGTCACTATTCTTTAGTGGCATGACTGGGGCTAAGGTTCCTATCGTAGTCGCGCACGGCGAAGGTTATGCAGGAGTAGACGGAGATCTAACCGCTCTGCGCTTCATAGACACGTACGGCCATGTGACGGAGCACTATCCGCTCAATCCGAACGGCTCTGTACAGGGTGTTGCAGGATTGAGCAGCGCCGATGGTCGTGCGCTGATCCTGATGCCTCATCCGGAGCGCGTCGCGCTGGGTTTGCAACACACCTGGACACGAAAATTGCAGCACAGCCCATGGCAACGTATGTTTGACAATGCTCGCAGATGGGTGAGGTAAGGAGAGAGTTTGAGCGCGAAGATTGATTACAAGTCCGCCGGAGTGGACATCGAGGCCGGTAATGAAGCAGTGCGGCGTATCAAGTCGCACGTCGCACGCACGCACTCGGCTGCGGTGTTGACCGGACTCGGATCGTTTGGCACGCTGTTTTCGCTGGGCGATGCGCTGAAGGGCATGAGCGAGCCGGTGATGGTGCAGAGCACTGATGGTGTCGGGACCAAAACAAAAGTCACCGTGATGGCTGGACGCTACGAAGACCTTGGCCGCGATCTCGTTGCCGCAGTTGCAGGTGACATCGTTGTGATGGGCGCGAAGCCGCTGACGTTTCTCGACTACGTTGGCCTGCACAAGACAGACCCTGCGATTGTGGAGGAGCTTGTCCGCGGCATGAGCGCGGCATGTTTCGACGCAGGCATCGCGTTGGTCGGTGGCGAGACAGCGGAGATGCCGGCGGTATACGCCGAGGGCGATCTCGATGTCGTTGGATTTGTAACCGGCGTCGTCGAGCGTGAGAAGTTGTTAACCGGAGCTACCATTGCGCCGGGTGATGTGCTCTACGCCATCAACTCCAGCGGCCTGCATACCAATGGCTTTTCGCTGGCCCGCAAGCTCTTCTTCGAGATTGGTGGCTATGCCATTGATGCGAAGCCGGAAGAGTTTGGCGGTAAGTCGCTCGCCGATGTGCTGCTCGCGCCGCATGCCAACTACGTCGCGCCGGTGCAGAGCATCCTTGGGGCCGGCATTCCAGTCAAAGGCATGGCGCACATTACTGGCGGCGGCTTAGTGGAAAATGTTCCACGCATTCTGCCTGAGGGGTTGGGTGTGGTGATCGACCGTGCGACGTGGACGCCGCAGCCTGTCTTCGCGACGATGCAGAAGCTCGGCAGCATCGACGACCTTGAGATGCACCGGACATTCAATATGGGCGTCGGTCTCGTGATCATCGCACCTGCAGGCCTGCAAGACGACCTGGCTGCTGCGATTGGCAGTTTCCCAGCATTGCGCGTTTGGCAGCTTGGCCGCGTTGAGGCTAATGCTTCCGGCGTGCGGTTTGGTGGTGAATAAATCAAATGGATCGCCAGCTACTCATTGACGCTATTCCTCATTGCCTGACGGAGACCAACCTGCCTTTGCTGGACAAGTATCCCGGCAAGGTACGCGATACCTATGACCTCGGTAACGAGCGTTTACTGCTCGTCACTACCGATCGTCAGAGTGGTTTCGACCGCATGCTTGGTGCGATTCCATTCAAGGGCCAGGTGCTCAACCGCACCTCGCTGCACTGGTTCACGGCGACGAAGCACATCGTCGGAAACCATGTGCTCGGCAGTCCGCATGCGAACGCGCTGCTGGCGCGCAAGTGCAAGGTGCTGCCGATTGAGTTCGTCGTCCGCGGCTACCTCACCGGTTCGACCGACACTTCTATCTGGACGCAGTATGCGAAGGGTGTGCGTCAGTACTACGACCTCACGCTGCCCGACGGCATGCGCAAGAACGAGAAGCTGCAGCAGAACATCGTGACGCCGACGACGAAGGAGACCGCGCACGATCGCCCGATCACGGCGGAGGAGATCGTCACTGAGGGCTGGCTGACGGCGGAGCAGTGGGAGTTCTGTTCCGCGAAGGCGCTTGCGCTGTTCGCCTTCGGCCAGAAGATCGCGGCGGAGCATGGATTGATTCTTGTCGATACCAAGTACGAGTTTGGCGTCGCTGGTGATGGCGAGATCCTGCTGATCGACGAGATCCACACGCCGGACTCCAGCCGCTACTGGCTGGCCGATAGCTATGCGTCACGACTGGCTGCAGGGCAGGAGCCGGAGATGATCGACAAGGAGTTCTTCCGGCTATGGTTTCGCGAGCGCTGCGATCCCTACAAGGATGCGATTCTTCCGGTGCCTCCCGATGACCTCATCGCAGAACTGGCCTCGCGTTACATTCAACTCTTCGAAAAGATCACGGGTACGGTGTTCGTGCCGGACCTGCGTCCGTTGGACGCCACGGTTATAGCGAGTTTATCGGCATGAAGGAAACGATCCTCATCATCGGCTCGGGCGCGCGTGAGCATGCCATTGCCGAAGCACTGGCGCGTTCGCCGCAACGGCCTAAGCTGATCTGTTTCAGCGGCGCACGCAATCCGGGGATTGCAGCGCTCTGTGCGGCGTATGGGATTGGCAGCATCGTGGACCCGAAGAGGGTAGTCGCGTTTGCTGCCGAGCACGCGCCGACGATGGCGATCGTCGGTCCCGAAGCGCCGCTGGCGGTAGGGGTTGCCGATGCGCTGTGGACGGCAAAGATTCCTGTCGTAGGCCCGACACAGGCACTGGCGCGTATCGAATCGAGCAAGGGCTTCGCCCGTGAGCTGCTGGCAAAGCACAACATCCCCGGCAACCCCTTCTTTCAGCGGTTCGAGTCGCTCGATGGTCTGGAGGCAGTCCTCACGCGTTTTCCGAATCAGCACGTCATCAAGGATGATGGACTGGCTGGCGGCAAGGGCGTAAAGGTCTGCGGCGATCATCTGCTGTCGTTGGACGATAGCCTCGCCTTCTGCCATGAGCTTGCCGCGGCCGGCCATCCGTTTGTTATTGAAGAGAAGATCGAAGGCGAAGAGTTTTCTCTGATGAGTTTCTGCGATGGTAAGACCCTACGTCATATGCCCGCGGTACAGGACCACAAACGTGCCTACGAGGGAGACAAGGGCCCGAACACCGGCGGTATGGGAACCTACACGGATGCAGACCACAAGCTGCCATTTCTGACCGATGCCGATATCGCCGCCGCTCAGTCGATCAATGAGCGCGTAGCGAAAGCGCTGGCCGAGGACTGTGGCGCTCCCTATCGGGGCATCTTGTATGGTGGCTTTATGGCGACGAAGGACGGCGTCAAGCTGATCGAATACAACGCACGCTTTGGGGACCCGGAGTCTCTCAATCTGCTGTCGCTGCTCGAAACGGACTTCGTTGCGGTGTGCCGCTCTATCGTCGATCAAACCCTGGATCAACAGTCGGTCGACTTCGCACGCGAAGCCAGCGTCTGCAAGTACATCGTGCCTGACGGATATCCCGATACGCCACGCAAGGGCGATGCGGTGCATCTTCCAACGCAATTGCCGCCGGATGTCACGCTGTTTTTGAGTGCTGTCGATGTCAAGGAGGGGCAACTGATCGCGACCGGCTCGCGCACTGTTGCGGTTGTTGGTAAAGCCGCAACCATCGCTCAAGCAGAGGTGCTGTGCGAGCAGGTGGTGCAGCAGATACCCGGCCCCTTCTTCCATCGCGTGGATATCGGTACGGCTACGCTCATTGATCGCCGGGTGGAACATATGAAATCGCTGAGGTCTGCATGAGTCTGAAGGTTGGAGTTCTTGGCTCAACTCGCGGTACTGCGTTGCAGGGAGTTATCGACGCGATCGCAGGCGGCACGCTGGATGTAGATCTCGCGCTGATTGTGTCGGATAAGGCGACAGCGCCAATTCTGCAGCGCGCTGCGGATCACGGCATTCCGTCCGTCTCTCTTTCGCCTGCGGGGCTTACGCGTGAGGTGTACGACGCGCAGGTAACCGAGGCCCTGCAACAGGCGGGCGTACAGCTCGTTCTGCTGATCGGCTATATGCGCATCGTCTCCGCATCGTTCGTGGCTGCGTGGCGTGGGCGGCTGCTCAATGTGCACCCCTCGCTGCTGCCGGCCTTTGGCGGCAAGATGAACAAGAGCGTGCATGAGGCGGTTCTGGCAGCAGGTGTAACCGAGACCGGCTGTACGATTCACCAGGTGACGGAAGATGTCGATGCCGGCCCGATTGTGTTGCAGAAGCGTTGCGCCGTGTTGCCGGGTGATACGGTGGACAGCCTGAAGGACCGTGTGCAGGCTCTGGAGCAGGAAGCCTTCGTCGAAGTCTTGCAGAGTTGGAGAGCTTAATGGCAAAGAAGAAAATTATCCAGGTCGGAATCATCATGGGCTCGAAGTCCGATTGGCCGACGATGGAAGAGGCCGCGAAGGTGCTGGACGAGTTCGGTATCGGCTATGAGGCCGAGGTGGTCTCCGCGCATCGCACGCCGGACAAGATGATGAAGTATGCGGAGAGCGCAAAGGACCGCGGTCTGCGCCTCATCATCGCGGGTGCGGGGGGAGCGGCGCACCTTCCCGGCATGGTCGCGGCCAAGACGAGCCTCCCTGTGCTCGGTGTTCCGGTGAAGAGCCGCGCGCTGGATGGATTGGATTCGCTGCTGTCGATCGCTCAGATGCCTGCGGGGATTCCCGTCGCAACGTTTGCCATTGGTGCAGCGGGAGCGAAGAACGCGGCCTTGTTTGCGGCGGCGATTCTTGCGCATGAAGATAAGACCCTCGCGCAGAAGCTGGAAAAATTCCGCAGCACGCAGACCAAAACCGTATTGAAGAATCCGAATCCGCGCGTATGACACAGACTCTTCGGCCACAAGTCGGTATCCTCGGCGCTGGACAACTCGCGCTCATGCTGGCGCAGGCCGCCAAGCCGCTCGGCGTGCAGATACTCTGCGCGGGCCAGCCCGGTGACTGTGCCGAACAGGTTGCGCAGGTGGTCCCCGTCGACCTGGACGATGCTGCAGCAGTCGCCGCATTTGCCGCGCAGGTTGATCTTGTCACCATCGAAAGTGAAAACATCCATGCTGCTGTGCTGCATGGACTGAATCTCTATCCGAATGCGCGGGCTGTCGGTATCGCACAGGACCGCTTGCCGGAGAAGCGTTTCTTTCAATCGTGCGGCATCGGCGTCGCGCCGTTTGCCTCTGTCGACAGCCTGCAGGATCTGGAGCGAGCAATAGAGTCCACCGGGCTGCCGGCGATCCTCAAGACCCGTCGCATGGGCTATGACGGCAAGGGGCAGGTGCGGTTGTATCGCCCAGAAGATGCGGCTGCTGCATGGGATGAGATCGGAGGCGTGCCCTGCATTCTCGAGGGCATGCTGCGGTTCGATGCGGAGGTGTCCCTGATCGCGGCACGCAGCCGGATAGGACAGATTGTGTTCTATCCGCTGATCCAGAACCATCATCGCGATGGCATTCTGCGAACCTCCATCGCGCCTTATGCCCATGCGGAGAGTCTGCAGGGGCAAGCTGAGGCTCACATGACAAAAGTGCTCGAAGAGCTCGACTATGTCGGTGTGCTGGCTATTGAGTTCTTCGTGCAGGGAGAGATGCTGCTGGCCAACGAGATGGCGCCGCGCGTCCATAACTCAGGGCATTGGACGATTGAAGGCTCAAAGACTTCGCAGTTTGAAAATCATCTGCGCGCCATTCTCGGTATGGAGCTCGGCAGCACGGAGAGCCGTCCGACGGTCATGCTGAACTGCATTGGAACGATGCCTCTGGTGGCGGAGACGGAGCAGTTTCCAACGCTGTCTCGGCACGACTATGGCAAAGAGGCAAGGCCTGGCCGCAAGGTCGGGCATCTGACGTTTCCGGCGTCTGCATCTGCGGATATTGCGGAGTGGCAACGGCTTTTGGAAACTTAGAACAAGCCATAAATCCGGGTGCCCCATCTTCGGCGCGTTTTTTGCGCCTAAGGTGGGCATCGCGCGAATAGCGCGACCGCTCCTGCCCATGTTTGTTTTATGGATGGCGTTTGTACTATCACGCTGGGTATCGACGCGAAGGCCTGTGGGCGTAAAAGCGTGGGCAGGAGCGATCGCCCTTCGGGCGATGCCCACCCTAGCCGCGATGAAGCCGCGCCGAGGGTGGGGCACCCGATCCCATACCGCTTCACCGTAATACGGAACCTGCTCTAGAAGAGCAGTTCTACTACTGTGGCTTAGGACCGTCTTCCTGTTCCACTTCTTTGCCCTCGCCAGGGAAAGGCCAGGTGCGGTTGAGGGGTTGCGTCTCTTCGCGGACAGGCTTGGGCACTTTGTCGATCTTCAGGTTCTCGAAGACATGCACCCCTAGTTTGCCTGCGCTGGCGAGGTCGATATCTCCGTCGTGGTCGAAGTCGGCCGCAACAAACTGAGTTCCGGCACTGGCTGTGCCATTGACCGAAAGTGCAATACGGGTGAAGACCGGGTCGTCTTTGCTGTCAGCGATTCGCATCGTGCCTGAGGCCGGTTGCTGTGCCCCTTTGGAGTGGCCTTTGGAAGGAGGAAACGATGCGGCGGTAGGAAGTTTGTACGCGTAGACGACGACAGGGTCATAAGATCCGGGGTCGTCGCCGGCGTGACCACGATAGCGCTTCCCTGTGATTAGTTCCGGTGTGCCATCGCCATCGATGTCGACCAAGGCGAGCGCGTGCGACTGCGAGAAGGATTCGTCGATGGTATGGCGTATCCATACCCGGTGGGCAGGCGTTCCGGCTTGCTCCAGCCAGTAGAGACCATAGCCATGACCCTGGCCGTAGATGAGATCCATCTTGCCATCGTGGTTTACGTCGTAGCCGAGAATAGGAAAGCCGGTATCGCCAAGGTCCCAGTCCGCGTGCCACACCCATTTATCGTTGTCTGCGTCGATCTGCTCGAACCAGCCATGAGGTGTGAGGACATCGGCCTTTCCGTCACCGTTGATATCGACGATGCCGATGCCGTGTCCATCCTGTTCGGGACCGCCAAGGTGATGCACTCGTGGCTTGTCTTTGCTGAAGTCGACCCACAGAACACCCGAACGGTTGTAGTGCGCCAATGCGATGTCGGGCTTGCCATCACCGTTGATGTCGGCAAATGCCCCACCTTCGGTATCAAAGCTGTCGGTGATCTTTTCGGCCTTCCACTGCTCGCCGGCTGCAACCGCCTTGGGCCCCGGATTGCGATACCACCACAGGCCGCCGGAGATCCATCCGGTGGTGACGAGATCAGGCAGGCCATCGTGATCCACATCGACGACCCATTCCCCGCAGTCGTTCACGAACTCGTTGTGAATGCCAACAGTTCGGAACTGGTGCTGCTTCCACTCACCACCGTTCGCGCCGGGATTCTCATACCAGTAAGCGCCGCTGAGCAGATCGGTGAAACCATCGCCATTCATATCGAGCATGGAGATGCCCTCCGCGTGATCCGTGCCGAGGCGATGGACGAGAAATGCGATGCGAGATTCGCCGCCAGGGCCGTTGCCGGGATGTTGCATGCGGAACTCGGTAGCGTGAGCGGGGTCCTGTGCTTGCGCGGCGTTGATCGCAACGAGGGGTAACAGGAACGCGAGGTGCTTCAGAGACAGTTTCACAGTACACTCCATCGAATCGGAAGGTTATACGATCTTCATGGTTTCAGGATTCCAGTGCACGACGCTATCGCGGTCGACACTGAGGTTGCAGAGCAAAGCAGCGCCCGCGGCGCGGAAACCAAAGGTCGCGTCTTCCACGACTGGTTTGCGAGTACGCACAGCGTCGAAGAAGTTGTGGAAGTGGTCGTAGCTATCCAGGTAGCCATCGGGGACGACGAAGGTTTCGACGTCGCGCGGCGGTGGGCCGGCAGGATGCTCGATGGGATATTTCTTGCGGTACTCATCAACGTACTGTTTCTGCATGGCGTCGGCGAAGGTAGAGACCGTGTAGCCGGGCTCCTTCGACATGGGACTGCGGGTGACGGTGACGGATCTTGTGGTGATCTCCATCTGTCCTTCGGACCCGGTGAAGAGGAAGCCTTCGCTCTCCTCACCGCCATCGACAAAGTTGACGCGTAGGCTGAGGTTGAAGCCCTCCGGGTAATCGAGCAAGCCGAGGAGAACATCATCGACGTCGCGGCCGTCCTTCCAATAGCGGAGGCCGCCGGTGGCCATGGCACGTGTGGGGCCGTGCGAGCCCGTGATGAAGTGCGTACCGCTAAAGAGATGCACGAACAGATCTCCGGCCACACCAGAGCCGTAGTCTTTCCACTTGCGCCACTGGAAGAAGCGTTCGCCTGAGAATGGAATTTTGGGGGCGGAGCCGAGGAAACGAGGCCAGTCGCAGGTCTCGGGCGAGGCATCGAGCGGGACGGAGTAATTCCAGGCGCCGGTGGACGAGTTGCGGTCCCAGCGCGCGGTGACCATGTTGAGCTTGCCGATGGCGCCGGAAGCAAGCAGATCCCGCGCCTTGGAGTAGAGAATGTTGCTGACGCGCTGGCTGCCTACCTGCAGAATGCGGTTGGTCGATCGGGCCGCCTCAATGATCTGTGGGCCATCCGAGTAGAGATGGATCATGGGCTTTTCGAGATAGACATCCTTGCCGGCGTGCATGGCGTCCACGGCGGCCTGTTTATGCCAGTGATCGGGTGTTGCAATCAGAACGGCGTCGACATCTTTGCGGCTGAGAATCTCGCGGTAGTCGCGGGTGGTGAAGATATCGGCGCCCCAGAGTTCCTTCGCATGGGTCAGGCGGCCGTCGTAGCAATCGGCCACAGCAACGAGTTTGACGCCAGGAACCTGGATGGCTGTTTTGGTGTCAAACTGCCCCTGGATACCCGCGCCGATGAGCGCTAGCTGGATGTTGTCATTCGGCGACCGCGGGGACGCCTCCTGTGCAAACAAGGGGCGAAGGTAGGATGCAGTGCCGGCTAGAGCTGCAGCCTTTGCAGCCGATTGAAGGAAATTTCTACGATCGAAGTAACGCATTGCTTGCTCATCCTCGTGATGTGATGGTGCCGCTGGAATCGGTACCACTATAGAGGAATGAACAGGACATTGTGAAATACGAACTTTCGTATACCTTGTTAACTCGCTCCAGCAGCGCAAAAAAAACACGCCGAAGATGGCCCCCCGACCGGAGGGGAGAATACTTTGTCATAAGCACTGTCTCCGTCGCGTACCGTTGCGAACCGCCGCGCCCGTTGCGTCAGAGCTTTTCGGGCGCCCGAGTTGGCAGTACTATCAGTTGCTTGAGTCTGTCTTCGTGTCCTTCTCAATCGCCTTCAGCACAATGTCCTTCGTCAGCAGCTCCGGCAGGACGTCTGGGTTGGAGGTTTTGCCCGCCGGGTAAATGACGTACGTAGGAACACCGCTGCGTCCCAATGAGCCAAGCTCTTCTGTAATCTGCGGGTCATACTGGGTCCAGTCGGCCTTGAGCAACTGCACCTGGTTGCTGATGAGTTTCTTCTCAACATCGGATGAACGCAGAACGGCACGTTCGTTGACCTGGCAGCTCAGGCACCAGGCCGCAGTGAAGTCGATGAAGACGGGCTTGCCTGAGGCGCGTGCGGCATCGAAGTTCGCCTGCGTGTAGGGCTGCCAGACGAGTGTCTCAACTGTGGGCTTACGCAACGGAAAGTAAAGCGCTCCTGCGATCAACAAAACGGCGACGATCCCCGAACCCCATTTGGCGGGCCAACGCCCTAGTGCCCAGCCTGCAATGGCCAGCACCAGGAAGCAGGCCATCAGAGCGACGATGCGGTCGATGCCATCGTTTGCGTAGAGGTGTCCGAAGACCCATGCGAGCCATATGGCAGTGGCGAACAGGATGACCGAGGTGAGCTGCTTGAGCACCTCCATCCAGGCGCCGGGCTTGGGCAGAATGCTCGTCCACTGCGGTTGCATGGTGAGTGCGAGGTAGGGCAGCGCGAGGCCGAGCGCCAGCGCCGTGAATACGAGGAAGGTGAGCCACGCCGGCTGTGCCAGTGCAAAGCCGATGGCCGCGCCCATCAGCGGGCCTGTGCAGGGCGTTGCGACGACGGTGGCGAGCACGCCGGTAAAGAAGCTGCCTGTCAGGCCTTGCTTCTTGGCCAGGCCTCCACCAGCGCTGGTGAGAGAGAGCCCGAGTTCAAACTGCCCCGCGAGCGACAGTGCGAGGAAGAAGAAGAACGCGGCCAGCACGGCAACGAACGCCGGTGACTGAAGCTGGAAGCCCCAGCCCAGTTCTTTGCCTGTCGTCCGCAGCACGAGCAGCACGGCGACCACGACCCAGAACGAGAAGACGATTCCCAGCGTGTAGACAAGCCCATGAGCTCGCTGGCGTCCGCGCTCTTCCGTGGAGGAGTGCACCAGCGCCATGCCCTTGAGGAACAGCACGGGGAAGACGCAGGGCATAAGGTTGAGCAGCAATCCGCCCAGGAACGCGAGGCCGATGGCGCTGAACAGGGTCACATCTTTTGCGCTGGTGGTATCGGAGCTCTTTCTTCCTCCCGCAGCGGTGGGCACTTCGCCAGGCACGACCTTGGCTGTAAATTCGTAGGCCTCGGTGTCGGTCAGTTTGAGGAGTCCGTGAAGCGTTGCGGGCAGGGGCGCGAGCTGCTTAGAAGAGGTCGAATCGGAGGCGCGCTGCACTCGAACCCGTATGCCATCCGGCAGCGGTTCGACGGTCTGGTCGGCGGCATTGTCGATCTGTTCCTGATCGAACGGGTAGAACTCAGCCTCCTGCTCGCGTCCGCCGGTTTTCAGGGTGATGACGAACTCTTTGGCTCCGCCCATCACAGCAACACTCATATCCGGACGCAGAGACTTGGGAAGGCTCGTGACCGCTTCGCCGAGCGCGCCGACGACCGGAGGCGCCGGCAATGGACCTTTCACAACGTCGAGATCGAGCCCGAGATGCGCTTTGCCCGGCAGGCACTGACTGCTGCACACCAGCCAGTTCACATGGGCGTCCAGGTGAACTTTGCCGGGTTTTAAGGTGGGTGCGGCGGTTACGGTAAAGGGAAAGGCGACCTGGTCTTCATAGCCGAAGTCCATCAGCGGACCGAGCGGAAGCTGCGATGGGGGAGGAAACTGCATCGGACCAGCTGTAATGCCCGTGGGAAGCGTCCAGGTGATCCGGGGCGGCTCGCCGGAGTCTCCGGCGTTGATCCAGTAGACGTGCCAGTGTTCCTCAATGGTGATGACCAGACCCGCCTGCACCTGGCCGCCAACGGCGACCTGTGGGGACAACGCGGTGAGCTCCACGGTGAGATGCGGGGCTTTTACGGGGCCAGGGCCGCCGTCGCCGACCTCGGCGATCTGCGCGCGGGCTGCAGGAGCAGCGGCGCAAAGCATAAGGGCAATCATGGCCGATGTGAAGCGCAGCAGGTCGCGAAGGGAACGTCGTAGATCCATTTGGTTATTGTAGAAGCTCATGGAAGATGTACATATCTGAACGTTGTCATCTCCATTGACCCATGCTCCCACCTTCGGTCGAAGCATGGGTATAGGGGAACGCGAACCGGCAGTGTTGCTGGCACGAGTAAACTGAGGGTTTCGTCAAACCGTCAATAGTGGTAAAGGTGCTGCATTGCACCCGAGTGAACAAAAAACGTCTACCCCGGGGACCCCGCTTTCCGGTCGAGATGAAATGTTGGGTGGGGCAAGGCAGCCTCCTCGGTTACAATCAGAGGTTAATGGGGCCGGTATCGAGTGATCGGCTTGAGCGGTTTCTCCAAGGTTTGTTAGGAGCAGTTTTGCACGGAGTAGCGATGCAACAAGCAGCAGCAAAGGGGAGGCGCCATTCTCTGGCCATCCTCACGACGGGTCTCGCAGCGGTGCTCTTTACGTCCGGTTGCGGCAACCAGTACCGCCCGGTCGTCACAGCCACCAACCCTGTCGGCCCCGCCGGACAGCCCACAAAGTATGCCGTGGCGATCTCCAACCCAGGGACAGGTCTGACAGGGTTGATCACTATTGTTGATGTTTCGGGTGATACGGTGCTTTCGACGCCGAATATTGGCCCTGCCAGCAATAATAATTTTATTCTTCCGCCCACTAGCCGTACCTGCCCGGTCAATCCGAATATCTTTTCGATCGACATAGCCACTGGCTCTACAGGGTTTATCGTCAACCCCAATTCTGCTTCGTGCACTACCTCTTCCACCTCAGGGGGGGGCTTTGCAGACTTTCCTCTCAGCCTTCCGACAAGCCTGCTGTCCCAGGACGTTGTGCAGTCTACGCTTGCGACCGGAGCGAATCCAACTAGTGTAGAGGCCATCACGGTGATCAGCACCGGTTCGACAGTCTTCGTCACCCAGGCTGGAGACTCGTCGCTCAGCCCGGCCGTTCCGGCATCCATTGCTGCGCTGAACGTTACCTCCGGCCCCTCTCTGCTGCAGTCCATCACCTTCGCCGACCCGACTCAGGTACCCGCGTTTGTGGTTGGGTATGACGGCACGCAGCGCGTCTATGCGCTCAGCGAGCCAAGCGCGGGTGGCCTCGGAGAAGCGTCGGCCATCGAAGGCACGCAGTTAGCTATCTCCGCCACGATCCCGGTGGGGATAAATCCGGTCTATGGGGTGATGACCTCCGACGCCAAACGGGCCTACATCCTTAACCAGGGATCGGGCACGGTTTCGGTGATCAACGTAGTGAACAATGCACTGGATACCGGGGTGCAGTATCCCCAACAGCCGGATGGCACAACTCCGCCGGTTGGCACGATTCCCCTGCCGAATATCACGACCCCGAGTGGGACCACCGCTCCTAATCCGGTATGGGCGGACTACACCCTGACGACTAACGAACTGGTGGTACTGAACCAGGGTGATGGCGTGAATCCTGGGTCTTTGAGCCTCATCAATATTCCGCTTTGCAATATCAACACGCAGCCAGCAAATCCCAATTGCAGCACGACCAATCCAACCGATGCGACGGGTTTTGGAACAATCGTGGCAACCATTCCTGTGGGCATCAATCCGACGATGGTTTCGATGCTGGTAGATGGTACCCAGGCCTATGTTGTGAACTCGGGCACTACGGGTACGGGAGCTGGAGCTTCTGTGAGTGTTGTGAATCTCTCTAACTATCAGGTGACGACAATTCCATATGGTGCTGATGTACCCGATACTACGGGCAGCGTGGCAAATACGGTCTTCGGCCATCCGAACACGGTATCGGCGACTACAGGATCGCCGACCGGCAAGGTGTACATTACGTCGCCGGATGACAGATACCTGACTATCCTTCGCACCGATAACAACACCGTCCAGGCGCATATCAACCTCCAGGGAACGGGTGTTCGTGTGCTGGTTAATGAACGATAGTAGCTGGGCTATTGGACCTATACAAGAGACCCGCCCCTGGGGGCGGGTCTCTCGCATTAGGGGAAGCTTGAAACCTCACCCCATGAAGATGCTGGCACAATACAGGGCGTACAAAAACAACAGTTTGCGTCCGCCAGGATAATTCCAAACGTTTCCGGATAATCCTTTCATATTATTGATAATAAATGAGTTATTCTTGATTTTCAACTTAGCCCGAATCGGCACGACTGCTCGTTTATGTCGTTTGCACCCCATCCCGGCTGCACGATTTGAACCAGGATCGCATTTGAATTTTGCAAGTGGCTCATCGGTCATTTGGAAAGATTGACAGGCAACAGCGCCTATGAAACTTCGTCTTGACAAGCTATTGGTAGATCGCGGGTTGGCGGCTTCTCGTGAACGTGCGCAGGCCCTCATTCTGGCTGGGCGAGTGCTCGTCGAGGAGCAGCGCGTCGATAAGCCTGGGACAGCCGTCGAGGCAGAGGCTTCTCTACGCATGCTGGGTGACGACCTGCGCTTTGTCGGGCGTGGAGGCCTCAAGCTGGAACATGCGCTCGAGACATGGTCGATTGCCGTGGAGGGCCTTGCCTGTGCCGATATCGGCGCCTCTACCGGCGGTTTTACCGACTGCCTGTTGCAGCGCAATGCAGCCAGCGTGCTGGCGGTCGATACGGGTTATGGTCAGATCGCGCACAAGCTGCGTGTAGACCCGCGCGTGACGCTTCTGGAGCGTACGAATGCCCGTACGCTTACGCCCGGGTCTCTGTTGCCGCATGCGCCGCAGCCAGTCCTCTTTTTTTGCATGGACGTCAGCTTTATCTCGGCGACCCTGGTGCTGCCTGCGGTTGTGGCGGCGCTTGCTCCAGAGGGCAGTCGCTGGGCCGGGAATGCGGTCATTCTCGTAAAGCCTCAGTTTGAGGCAGGGCGCGAGCACGTCGGTAAGGGTGGCATCGTTCGCGATCCGGCGGCGCAGCAGCTCGCAGTCGACCGCGTCGAAGCCGCTGTGCGTGGACTCGGAGGCGAGGCACTTGCGCTGATCGATTCGCCGATACTTGGCATGGAAGGGAACCGCGAGTTTCTGCTGCGGGCCCGTTTTGGAGCAACTCCCGTATCACTGTGAAGTGGACAAACCCTGCGAGTGCTGTTTTTCTTGGAAAAAAACAGCGTATAGACCTGTGACTCGCTCTACATCTATACGGGAGTTGCTCAGCATGACGCGGTTACACTTACACTACTCATAATGCCGATAGCCGCCATCATCTCCAAGCCGCAAAAGCCCGAGCTGGAAACTCTCCTGCCCGAACTGATCACGTGGCTCAAAGAACACGAGTTCGACTCAGTTCTCGATCCTGAGAGTGCGGCCTACATTGGCCGCAGCAACGATGCTATCGAGCGGCCGGAGTTACCATGCCATGAACCCTCGATTGTGATCTCGCTCGGCGGTGACGGGACTTTGCTCTCGGCGGCGCGGGCGTTTGCCAAGACCGATACCCCTATTCTCGGGGTCAATCTTGGCTCCCTCGGATTTTTGACCGAGGTGCCGCTGGCTGAGCTGTACATGACGTTTGAAGCATGGATGCAGGGCAAAGCCATCGTCGATGCGCGCAGCCTGATGCACGCGGAGCTTATACGCGATGGCCAGCCATTTCGTCAGTGGGACGCGCTGAATGACGTCGTGCTCTCCAAAGGCGCTATCGCTCGCATGGGTGAGTTTGCAATCGAACTAGACGGTCAATTCGTAGCCCGCTTCCGCGCCGACGGCGTCATCGTCTCCACACCTACCGGCTCAACAGCGTACACACTGGCAGCAGATGGCCCCATTCTGATTCCGAGTGTCGATGCGATGGTGCTTACGGCGATCTGCCCGCACCTGCTTACGATTCGGCCGATTGTTGTTCCAGGAAGCTCCGAGATCTGCGTTTCGGTCGACGGGGTACCGCATGAGACGTATCTCACGGTCGATGGGCAGGAGGCCGTAGAACTGCTGCTCGACGATCGTATCCTCTGTCGACGGTCGGAGCGCAGCGTACATCTACTGCGGCTGCATCCGAATGGGCTGTTCAACGTGTTGCGGTCGAAGTTGAGCTGGGGCGAGCGGTAAGGCTCTACTTGCCCAAATGCACCACGTTCGACACTGGATGGCAGAACACTTTGCCGTGGCTCAGCGCAATCCTGCGTTGTGCCAGCGCAGCCATCTCCGGGTCGTGGGTCACCATTACGATGGTGTGTCCGTTGCTGTGCAGCTCCGTCAGAATCTCCGCCACAATGCGTTGATTGGCTGCGTCGAGATTGCCGGTTGGTTCGTCGGCCAGCAGGATCGGTGGGTCGTTGATGAGAGCACGAGCGATGCAGACACGCTGCTGCTCACCCCCACTTAGTTCGCTGGGCAGATGATCGGCGCGATGGCCGAGACCGACGCGTTCGAGCGCCGCGCGCGCATCGTTTTCATGAGTCATGGAGTGAAAATACTGCGCCAGCATGACGTTTTCGAGTGCCGAGAGGTAAGGGATGAGGTGAAACTGCTGAAAGATGAATCCCACTTTGTCGGCGCGGAAGCGGTCAAGGTCGCCACCGCTCATTGCGTGGACTTCCGTGCTGTCGATGCGCAGCTTGCCGGCGGTCGGCGTGTCGAGGCAGCCGAGCAGGTTGACCAGCGTCGATTTGCCTGAACCAGAGGGTCCGGTGATGGCGACCCACTCGCCTGCACCGATGGTGAAGCTGGCATCGTTGAGCGCGTAGACCACTCCCGAACGTGATGGGTAGACACGCGAGACGCCGAGCAGTTCAATGACCGGGGCCGCGCCTTCAAGCATCGCTTCAGCGTGTTGCCGTTGTGCTTCTGAGACCATCTTCATGGTTGTTATTCACCCTTCAGCAGTGCGGCTGGTTGCAGGCCGCGGAGCACACGTGCGGGAAACAGCGCTGCACACGCCGCGATCACCAGGTTCAAGACTAAAACGAGCGGCAGCACCGACAGCCGAGGCCATGTGGCTGTGCCAAAATTCACCTCACCAATGGTCCAAGCCAGAGCCGATCCAAGGATATATCCGGCAACCACGCCGGCCGTGGCAATGGCCAGTGCTTCGAGCAGAAAGTGAGCGAATAGCTGGTTTTGTGACCCGCCCAGAGCCTTCATCAGCGCGAAGTCGCGGCGTCGTTCGAGCACACTAGCAGAAAGCGTTGCCAGCACGCTGACCGCGACGGTTAGTGCAATCAAGAGGACAGACCCGTACATCAGGGCATGGGTCTTGTCGACGATCCGCGATTCGCCTGCGACGAGTTGGCGTACAGGCTCGCTATGCAGTTGCGGCAGGTCATGCCGCAACTGGGATAGAACGGCGTTCACACGTTCTGCGCCGCCGGGAACCTGTATCTCGAGCACGCGAGGCTGCACGCCGGTCCAGCTCTCGAAGGCTGCAAGGGGCATATAGACGCGCGAGTCTTCATCTCCACCTGTACTCAGGCGCCCCGCGCCATGCAGTGTGACAGGTTGTCCCGCATAAGTGAGAGTCACATCATGCTCGTTGGCGATGAAACCGGCTGCGCGCTGGCCGAGCAAGGCCTGATTCTGTTGTGTAGGCCATTCGTTGACCTTCCACCACTTGTCGAGCTTCTGCATCGTGGCGAAGTCCACACCAGCGACGACAACCGGAGTCTTCCGGTCGGTGGTTGCGATGACGTAGGCAATAGGCGCGGTAAGCGAGTTGGTTCCCGCGATGTCTTGGACTTGTGTGATCTCGTCGGGCGTAACGGCGTCGCTGGTCGCGGTCACGATGACGTTCGCGCCAAAGCTGCGGAACTCGCGATGCAGCTTAGCGTCGAGGTCGGCATAGAGCGTAAGGAGCGCCGTGGCAACGGCCGCGGAGACTGTCAACGCGGCCAGCGCAGAGAAACTGCGTGCGCGGCGATGTGCGAGCGAGCGCAAGAGCATTTGGGGAAGCGAGATCTTTGTGCCGCCGATGCGCTTTGTCGGGGAGGTTGAGGCCATGCTCATGCGTTGGACCTCAGCACGGTTGAGGGGTCCATGCGCAAGGCACTGCGGATCGATGCAGTGCTTCCGGCGATGGCAACCAGCAGTGCCATGGCCAGCACTACCGGCAGCAGCACAGGGTTGAATGCGTGTTCCATGGCGAAGCGTTGCGTGATGCCTGAGGGCTCACCGAAGATCTTTGCGGTAAGCAGCGCCGCCAGCAGTGAGCCGACGGCGTACCCGACAACACCTGCGATGAGTGCGAGCAGTCCGGCTTCAGCGTAGAAGAGGGAAGCGATGCGGCCTTTGCTCGCACCAAGCGAGCGCATCAGGCCAATCTCGGTGCGGCGTTCGAGCACAGCTGTTGCCATCGCCGCGGATACCGCAACGGCAGCGGCCAGCAAGGCTGCTGCACTGACCAGCCACATCAGCCCGGCGATGCGTTCGAGGATCGTGCCTTCGCTCTGCTCCACCTGCCGTACCTGCTGGGCCTCTGCTCCGGGAATGGCTTCGCGAATCTGGTAGGCGATGGAATTGGCGTAGGGGCGGCAGTACCAGATGTCACGCTGCTTGGGGGCAAGGCTGTCGGGGTCTTTGCGCGCAAAGGCATCTTCAGGCTTGGTGCGAGCGCTGACATCCACGCGAGAAACGGCGTCGGGAAGACCGGCATATTGCTGTAGCGAACTGAGAGAAAAGACAGCCTTTGTTTCGGTAGCGTCACCTGTAGTGAGAATGCCTGTCACCGTGGCGGGTTCAGCCACATCTGAGACACCCAACACCATGAGGCGGTCGCCAATCGCTACCTTCAAGTCTTTCGCCAGTGCCGCACCGAGAACGATCTGATTGTTTTCCCGTGGCGCCGAACCCTGAAGCTTCCACCACGGATGCAACTGCGTTGCGCCGGTAATCAGGCTGGATTTGGCACTGCCGAAGTTGTGCTGGAACCAGAAACCAACCGCAGGAACGGGAGCAGGAGGAACGGCATCCATTTTGCCAAGGCTGATGGTGGCATCCAACTCCGGACTCAATCCGGTGATATTGTTCGCCCAGAAAATACCGTGCAGCTTCTCGAGATCGCTCTCATGCAGATATGCGCCGCCTGTCGCTGGCCGCAGCGTCTGGTCGCCGATCTTTACGTCGAGTGTGTCGGCCTTGGGGTAGACGGCGATGTTCGCGCCGTAGACCGCGAGTTCGCTGTGGATGCGGTCGCCGATGGTTGTCGCTAGTGCGAGCATCGCGGTGACCGCGGTGGTGCCGAGCAGGATCGCAAGACCCGCGAGCAGCTTGCGCCGCCGCTGTCGCACGAAGCTCTCACCCAGCATCCGTAGAAACATGAGGCGCTACTTTCCGAAGACTTTAACAAGTGGTTCGAGGTCGGTGCGGGCGATAACGATTTGACCGCCCTCGATCGTCGACTTCAAAGGAATTGGGTTGCAGCCGCCAGGCTGGCCCATCGAGCTTGCCACCAGCGGCGACGAGCACATCTTGCAGGTGATGCCTTGTTCCCCGATATAGAAGCCCACCGGCCCGCAGATAGAGCAGGCATCGGCGGCGGCGACCAGATTGCCGTCAGGTTTGCGAAAGAGCAGGAAACGTACTTCGGTGGACTTGCCGCCGTCGTCGATATGCACCGAGTAGCGATGCAGCTTGGTGTCGTTGATGTCTGCGGCGGGTACGGTCACCTGCGAGCCGACCAGAGTGACCGGTGTGGCCGCGCTCAAGGCCGTCGAACTCTGCGCGTAGATGAACTCGGCTGTTGAGAGGAAGATAAAAAGGAAGCTGATGATAACCACAGAGGTCATCCAGAGCCGTTCGCGCTTCGCGGTCCACTCCAGTTTGCGCCGGTCTGCGGGTGTGGCGTCTGCGGGAATTGTCTGAGGCGCACGGCTACGGTACTCAAACAGCACCATCAAGCCAGCCAGAGCGAGCATCGTCACGAAGAAAAAGAGGTCGTTGCGCACAATGGGACCGATGTAGCGCATCTCGGCGGTACTGGAGGGGAGAACGCCGTTTTCGGAGAGCTCATGCAGACCGCTGACGAGGAGCTGAAAGACGACAAAGTAAAGGATGACTGTCGTGACCCGGAAAAAGCGCTTCAGGTTGATGCGTACGCTGCCGCGGATGAACAGGACACCAAACACGACGGCTGCCGCGATGCCGAGCAGTGTTCCTGTAAAGCTCATCAGTTCCGTAGAATTGAGCGACACGCCTGCAAGGATGAGTACCGTCTCGACGCCTTCGCGCAGCACCATCAGGAAGACGAACATAAAGAGCCCGAAGCGGTTGCTGGTGAGCTTCGCGACCTTGGACTCGATCTCGCCCTTCATGCTGCGGGCTGTCTTGTGCATGAACCAGATCATGCCGACTACGAAGGCCGCAGCGACGAGCATCACCCAGCCTTCGAAGATATCTTCATTGAACTGGGTGCGCGAGATGACAATGGCGACGCCGACGCTGGCGGCAACGGCTGAGAGAAGCGCCACAAAGGCAGTCTTCTTGAGCTCACGACGGTCAATTTTGTCGAGATACGCGAAGATGATCCCGACGATCAGCGCCGCTTCGACACCCTCGCGGAGCGTGATGATAAAGGCTTGCAGCATCCCAGTCTTTCCTAGCTGGGCAGGCCCGGGGTCCCTGGCGGGCGGCATTTTGCCCGTTGGGGTGGTCCATTCACTACCCGCGCTTGCGACGCAATAAATTCCGTCGTTGCAAACTTCATTCTAATTTGGACTAAATAGGTCGTCAATCGACGATGCGCAGCGATACGACGAAAACGAACCGTTATCGTCAGTGGAAAGCACTGTATTGAAGGGGATTATGGTGCGCCCGGAAGGATTCGAACCTCCGACCTACTGGTTCGTAGCCAGGCGCTCTATCCAGCTGAGCTACGGGCGCACATTGCAAGAACGCAACTAAACAAGAATACCCGATGAAAGAGTGGGAAGCAACTGATTGCCGTCCGTTTTCCTCATTCAGATTGTCAGCAGATCCGCCCGCTTGCGCAGAATGGCTCGCAAGGCGTCCGTCGCCGATCGAATTTCGCTGAGATGTTCGAGAATCCACGCACTGCCACCATTCTGAGTCTGTCCGCGCAGTGCGGCTGCGATGATCACCAGCTCTTTGTCCACCTGGCCGAGTTGGAGCAGGGTATGAGCTTCATCCCGGTACCGTTGCCACATACGGTCGTTCTCCGGCACCGGTGCGGAACGTATCTGGGCAGCAATGGCAGTCAGCGCAGCGGCCTCCTCATCGATGGCTTTGGCTGTGCGCACGGCCTCGGGATTCGGAAAGGGATTCTCTCGCGTGGGCGGCGGCAGGTGCTCATGGCGGTACTTGATTCCGGTGTTGACGACATCGGTGCGTGCGGCTGCCAGCAGTTCGCTCACCTTGCTGCGAACCAGCAGGTCGTCGGTACGTAACTGGTTCTCCATGCGATAGAAGTTGTAGCCCCAGCCATAGAAGAGGTTGACGGCAACTTGTTCGAATTCGTTGGTCTCATAGAAGTACGGCATACTGAACCACCTGTTTCTAAAGGCTGAGCCCCGGCGTGGCCGGGGCTCCGTAGTGCAAGTTTTCGATCACTTGATTTTCAGGGTTTTATCCAGCTCAAAGGTTCCCAGTGCCTGGCCGCCAATGTTGAACGGCAGTCCAGCCGCGGCGTTTGGCGCGGAGATCAGGCCCTTCTCTGCCATTTGCAGGGCAAGGTAATAGCGCACCGCCTGCTCGGGCTCGAGGCCGAAGGCCTTCAGGGAGATTAACTCCCGCATCCGCGCATCCTTGGGAAGCATCAGCAGCTTCACGTCGTTCAGCGCGATGCCATAGATCTTGAGCGTGGCGGCGAGGTGTTCCTTGATGAGCTCAACGATGTCGTGAACTTTTTCGTTGATTTGCTCGAGCGGGGTGACCTGGATGACCTGATTGATGGCCTGTTCCACCACGGGGCCGGCATATTCGGCTACTTCGCTGGCTGAAATGGACATGCCATCGAACGGCATATGCGTAATCAAGTCCAGCGCATCTTCGGTGCTGTCGATGTGGATGTAATAGTCAACCTGGTACTGCACTTCGGCCATCTCTTTGCTGGTGGCGATGCCGACACTGCTCAATAACAGCTTGCTGCGGTTGATGTAGATGACCTCATACACCCAGGGCGATGAGCCGCCGAAGAATCCCTGCGCGATGGAGCCGAGCAATGGTTTATCCGGAGTTTGGATGGAGTATTGGCCCGTCTCATAGACGGACAACACCGCGCCACGAGACTTCAAAATACAAAAATGATTGCTCTCGACCGTGAGCAACGAGCCACTGACGATGCTCTCGTCAATGATTTTGATGGCAACCGTTTTCCTGCCGAGTAGATCGGATCCATCTCGTGCGAGAGAGGTAATAACCTGCCGCGTAATAGCCACTTAAGTGCCTCGTATTGAAATACGAAGACGGAACCGCCACCCGAAGATGGGATCGCCTCGTTGGCAGAGAATTATACGGTTGCCATGCACTTAGGGAGTTACAGGCTGAGCTAGGTTGCTGCGGGAGCGGCAACGGGTGCGGGTTCTGGCTGTGGTGGAATCAACGACACGCGATCCACGACATCCAGGCCAGAACGGCGCAGCAACTGATGCACGATAGGCTCGGTGAGCCGAGTGGCGTCGTATTCCACACGCACGGTCTTTTCGGCCTCGCTGAACTCTACGCGCCGAATCCCGTAGACCTCGCGAATGCGTCCCAGGGCCATCATGGCGGCCTCATTGGGCGAGGCGCCGTAGCGATACATCACATCAAGCTGCGTCATACGGTGATTTTACCAGCGGCCGCAGCCGGTTCGACTAACCTGCTGTCGAAAGCCTCTTCAGATAATCGACAATCTCGGGACTGGTCCAGTCCTGTGCGCTCACAAACTTGCGCCGTAGCATGCCCTGGCGGTCGATCACGTAGGTCTCAGGAATCTGTACAGTGCCGTACAGAGCGTTGATCCGTGCCGAAGGGTCCCGCACCGTCAGCAGGTCCACTTTGTTTTGCGTCAGAAATCGCTGATACGCGTCGGCGTCGTCATCAATGCTGATCGCGACGACTGTAATATCCGGCATATTGTGCTGCAGCAGCAGCAGGCTCGGCAGTTCTTCCACGCAGGGCGCACACCAACTCGCCCAGAGGTTCAGCAACACCACATGCCCGCGCAGCTTGCTCAGGTCCACCGTTCGCGTGCCATCAGACACCACAAACTGCGGAGCTGCCACGCCGATATTCCGCGGATGATTGCCGCGATCACACCCGGCCGCCAGCAGCGTCATCAAAAGCCCTGCGGCAAACATCCCTGCCTGTCGAATCCTAACCCGTCGTATACCCATTGCTTCCTATAATACGAAGCTGTGCCCGCCGATCCCAATACGAAGCAGAAACTCAGTCCCATTCTGGGCCTTCCCATCGATGACGAGCCACTCGCTGCCGTCGCCTATGCCGCTCCCGAGCCGGCAGACAACACCCCTCGCCCCGAGCTCACCGTCATTATCCCCGCCCGGAACGAGGAACAAAACCTCCCCGTATGCCTTGCCTCGCTTCTCGATCAGGATGGCGAACTCTTCAAGCTGGGCCTCGACTGGGAACTCTTCGTCATCGACGACGACTCGACCGATAGCACCCGCTCCATAGCCACCACAGCAGCCGACCAGTACCCCGGCATGACGGTCCTCGAAGCCCCCGCGCTCGACCTGCGAGCCACACAACGCGCCTTCACCGGCAAAACCAATGCCTGCTGGGCCGGTGCACAGCAGGCCACCGGCCGCTGGCTTCTCTTTACCGACGCGGACACGCTACACGAGCCTGGTGACCTTGTCCGCGCTCTGCACGAGGCGAAAAAGCATGAGGCAGCGTTGCTCTCCTACTCGCCGCGGCAGATCGTTCACGGCTTTTGGCAGCGCGCCTTGATGCCGCTGGTCTTCTCCGAACTGGCAAGTGCCTACCCGCCAAACCAGGTAAACGATCCTGCACAGCGAATCGCCGCGGCGAACGGGCAGTTTTTGATGGTGGAGCGCGAAGCGTACTTTGCCGTGGGAGGGCATCTGGCTGTTGGACGGTCAGTGCTTGAAGATGTGGACCTCGCCTACAAGATCAAGCATTCCAAACGTGGACTGAGGTTTCGCTACGCTCCCGATGCTCTGAGCACCCGCATGTATCGCGGGCTGAGCGACATGGTCGAAGGCTGGACGAAGAATCTCGCGCTGCTGTTCCCACATGCGCTTGGGCTGGCCGCATGGAGGCTGCTCGACGTTGCTTTGCTCCTGCTGCCGCTGTTGATCTTTGCCTTGCCCTATCTCGTCCTGTGGCAAAAGGTAGCGATTCTTCTGCTCTGGGCGAGGACGCTCCTGCGCTATTCTCGCCGTGTTGCGCGTTCGAATTTTGGCTTTGTGAGCTGCTCTCTCTCGATATTCGCTCTGCCGCTCTTTATTGTGTTGCTGGTTCGAAGTTGGATGAAGCATAAGCTTTTTCACCAGGTAACCTGGAAGGGCAGGGAATACCGTACGGGACGCTGAAGCGCGGCAGTAGCTCCCCGCATCCAACCATCTCGTTGTACTGTTAACTGTTAACTGTTTACTGATTTCTGTTCGCTGTTTCCTATTCCTATGATTCTGCTCACACGCAAAGCCGACTTCTCCGCCGCCCACTTCTACTGGAATGATTCATGGACCGAAGCCGAGAACTACCGTGTCTTCGGCAAATGCGCCAACCGCCAGGGGCACGGCCACAACTACACGCTGGAGGTTACGGTCGAAGGCAATGTCGATCCCACCTCGGGCTTCGTCGTCGACCTGAAGCAGTTGAAGGACATTCTGGAGCGTGAAGTCGTCTCGGTCTACGATCATCGGCATCTGAACCATGAGGTCCCTGAGTTCAAGACGGCTGTGCCCACGACGGAGAACATTGCCATCGCCATCTGGCGGCGGCTGGCTGGCAAGATCCCCAACGCAAAGCTGTACCGCGTGCGTGTCTACGAGATGCCCGACCTCTTCGCCGACTTCTATGGAGAAGGCGCATGAACGGCACGGTGGCACATCTAAACCGTCGTTACCACTTCGCGGCATCGCACCGTCTGCACATCGATGCGCTTTCGCCCGAGCGCAATCGCGAGATCTTCGGCAAGTGCAACAACCCCTTTGGGCATGGTCATAACTATGTTGTGCAGGTTACGTTCTCCGGACCGGTGGATGCAGCAACAGGTATGGTGACAAATCTCGCCGATCTAGACAGCTTTGCGCAGCGTGAGATGCTCGATCACTTTGACCACGCAAACCTGAATACGCTGGAGTATTTCCTCGACCTGGTGCCCAGCACCGAAAATCTGTGCCTCGAACTCTGGCGCATCTTCGCCGAGTATCCGCACGCGAAGCTCGAGCGCATCCGCGTGGAAGAGACCGGCAACAATGCCTTCGACTACTTCGGCAATGGCGCGAAGATAAAGCATCAAGAATAGAAATTACGAATCATTGTTGAGTAGAGACTACGAATGACTGACAAGCCACCTATCGAATCTCCTGACCCTACACTCGCGAGCGCGAGCCTGCAGCAGATCTATGCGGAGTTGCTGGCCCGCATTGGCGAAGACCCCACCCGCGACGGACTTCTGAATACACCGAAGCGCATGGAAAAGTCGATGGCGTTTCTGACCCAGGGTTACAAGCAGTCGGTCGACGATGTGCTGCACGGCGCGCTGTTCGACGTGCATTACGACGAGATGGTCATCGTCAAGGACATCGAGTTTTACTCGCAGTGCGAGCATCATCTGCTCCCGTTCTTCGGCAAGGCCCATGTGGCCTATGTGCCGAACGGTAAGGTCATCGGCCTGAGTAAGATTCCGCGTATTATCGATGTCTTCAGCCGTCGCCTGCAGGTGCAGGAGCGCCTGACACAGCAGGTGGCGGCAGCCATCGACGAGGCGATTCATCCGCAGGGCGTGGGCGTCATCATCGAAGCGCAGCATCTGTGCATGATGATGCGGGGCGTGGAGAAACAAAGCTCCAGCACTGTGACGAGTGCCATGCTCGGAGTCTTCAAGTCGCAACAGCAGACGCGCAACGAGTTCCTTTCGCTCGTCGAACGGCGGCGTTAGCTGCATGAATGGTCTCCTCGTTCTTGATAAACCCACCGGTCTTACCTCACATGATGTTGTTTCGATCGTGCGCCGCGCCACAGGCGAACGCTCTGTCGGCCATCTCGGCACGCTTGACCCCATGGCGACAGGCGTTTTGCCCTTGCTGCTCGGCAAGTACACGCGCCTGGCGCAGTTCTTCGGGCAGGCAGAAAAACACTATACCGGCGATATCCGCTTTGGTTTTGCCACCGATACCTTCGACGCTGAAGGCACGCCCGCGACTGAACCGCAACCTTTGACACAGTCGTTCGATGAACTGTGTAGGTTGGCACGGCATTTTCATGGCGAGATGGACCAGATGCCGCCGGTCTTCTCCGCGAAGAAGATTAATGGCGTCCCAGCGCACAAGCTCGCACGCGCGGGAAAAGAGGTGCCGGTAAAGCCTGCGCGTATTTGCATTCACTCCTTTGAACTGACGGGGTTGGAAGGTGATACAGCCAGTTTCGCGATGCACGTTTCAGCGGGTGGCTATGTGCGTTCTGTAGCGCATGAGCTTGGCCAACTCGCTGGTTGTGGAGCACATCTCTCATCGTTGCGCCGCACACAGGCTGGCCTGTTCACGCTGGAGCACGCGATCACCGTCGATGATCTGAAGACACTAAGTTCCGCAGAGATTGAAGCTCGTCTGCCCCATCCGCGCTCACTGTTGCCGGAGATGCCCAGTGTCACGGTCGACGATCAGACCGCGGGGCGCATTCGCAACGGCATGCAGGTCAATGTGCCAGAGTTCTCGCAAGCCTCGCTGGTGAAGGTCTTCACTGGGCCACGCGAGCTGCTCGCAATTGCTCGCCGTATTGCGGGCACTTTGGTGCAGCCGATCGTCGTGCTCGCGTAGATAAGTTCGCTAATGGCCGTGGCTTTTTAAAGCCTCAACGCTTCAGCATTGGCTCAATCAACCGCTCAACATTCACCGCAACCTGCTTGTTGCCCTTCGCGGTTGCATGAGTGTTGTCGTCCTGTATGTCCCCGGCCACGCCATATACGTCCTGCAGCAGGAACGGTAGCAGGGGCACGCGATACTGCTTCGCCAGCGCCGGGTACATCGCATCGAACTTTGCAATGTAGTCATGGCCGTAGTCCGGAGGCAGCGTGATGCCGGCCAGTGCGACCTTTGCTCCACTGGCTTGCAGCTGTTCGATGATGCTTGCGAGGTTCTGTTGGGTCTGTTCGAGTTGCAGTCCGCGCAGTCCGTCGTTGCCGCCGAACTCGACGACGACCAGCTCAGGATGCTGCGCGATCACGCGCGCGATGCGGCTTAGGCCGTCTTTCGTGGTGTTGCCGCTTACGCCGGCATTCGTGACGCGATAGTGAAAGCCTGCGTCATCGAGTCTCAGCTGCAGGTAGTCCGGATAGCTCTGGCCAGGGTCCGTTCCGTAGCCTGCGGTCAAGCTATTGCCGAAGCAGACGATCACGGGCAGGCCGGCTATGGGAGCCGCCGTTGGCTTTGGCTGGATTGAAACCGGGGCGCCTGGGTTTGCGTATTGCTTATTGGCGCCAGTTTTACAGCCGCCTTGCAACAGCGTGACGAACGCTACAGCTAAGATAGGAAGCACATTGAGTCGCTGCACAAGTCGATTCTACCTAGAGGGCACGCCGCTTGCTTGAAACTCCGTCAGCTTCCGCCTCATCCATGATCGCCGTCGAGTCTCTGCGTAAGTCGTTGCGCACGGGTTCGACCAACGTTGAGATCCTCAAGGGCATCGACTTCACGATCCATAAGGGCGAGTTTGCCGCCATCATGGGGGCATCGGGGTCGGGCAAATCGACGCTGCTCGGTTTGCTCGCGGGTCTCGATAATCCAACCTCCGGCAACGTGCATCTCAACGGCACTGCGATCAGCTATCTGCCTGAGGACAAGCTTGCAAAGTTGCGAGGCCGCACCATCGGCTTCGTCTTCCAGAGCTATCAGCTCATCCCAACGCTTACTGCATTCGAGAACGTGCTGCTGCCTTACGAGTTGAACGATGAATCCGGCGACCGGAAAGCCGGTCTCGAACGTGCGCGACAACTGCTAGTTTCGGTTGGTCTGGAGTCGAGGCTTGACCACTATCCGGTGCAACTCTCTGGTGGCGAGCAGCAGCGTGTGGCTCTCGCACGAGCCTTTATCCTGAGGCCACCTATCGTGCTGGCCGACGAACCTACCGGCAATCTGGATACATCCAACGGCAAGCATGTGTTGGAGCTTCTGCTTCAGCTCAACCACTCCGAAGGAACAACGCTCGTACTCGTGACGCATGATCCCGCACTCGCAGCACACGCAACACGGGTAATCACATTGAGCGACGGTCTTGTCGTCGCCGATCAACAGCAGACAGCACAACTCTGAGGAAGGGAACCCCAACCATGCCCAGCCTCAGCTACTCCACCGCCTCTCGCATCGCCGCTCGTGAGCTTCGTGCTTCTCGCGGGAAGTTTGTCTTTGTCGTAATTTCGGTGGCAATCGGAGTCGCTGCGCTTACAGGGGTGCGCGGGTTTTCGTCCTCATTTCGTGCGATGCTCCTGCTGCGCGCGCGCAGCATCATGGCCGCCGATCTCTCCGCGAGAACGACACAGCAACTTACACCGCAGGAACAAGCAGGTATCGACAATCTCGTTGCTACGGGAGGTGACGAGACTCAGATTACCGAGCTGCTTTCGATGGCTTCATCGATTACATCGCTCGATCCTCTTCTGGTGGCGGTGAAAGCCGTCGATCCAGCAAAGTATCCCTTCTATGGTCAGGTTGTTCTATCGCCCGTGATGCCGGTTACACAGGCACTGACGTCCACGACTGTCGCAGTTGGCGACGATCTGTTGCTGCGCCTGCATCTAAAGGTCGGCGACTCCATCAAGCTGGGCAACCGTGCGTATCGCATCGTCGCCACGGTAGTGGACGAGCCGGACCGGCTCTCGGGCTCGTTTGCTGCGGGGCCGCGCGTTCTGCTCTCCCAGGCTGCGCTTGCGGATTCCGGCCTGCTGGCTGAGGGCTCGCATGCCGCACGACGTTATCTTTTTAGGTTGTCAGCCACAAAGCAGGGAAACGCCAGTTCCGACAATGCGGTGGCCACCCTGAAATCGGAGCTTGAAACGCTGCTGCCCGAGGCGCAGATCGCCGACTATCGCGAGGCGAGTCCAGCTTTGACCAAAGGGCTCGACGGCGCAACCGGCCTGCTTTCGCTGATGTCCCTGGTAGCTCTTGTACTCGGTGCGGTAGGGGTTGCGATGGCCATGCGCGCGCACCTGCAACAGCGTCTGGACTCGATTGCCATTATGAAATCGCTCGGCGCAGGTTCCGGGCAGATCATGAAGATCTACCTGCTGCAGACACTGTTGCTGGGGTTCGGCGGAGGCCTGCTTGGCGTTGTGCTTGGCATCGGTGTGCAGCTTGCATTCCCGCTCTTCCTCGCCAAGTTGCTGCATATTACGCCGGACTTCCGTATCGACCTGCATGCGTTTGCCATTGGTCTGGGTGCGGGCATGTTGACCACACTGCTCTTCACCTTGCCGCCACTGCTCGACATCCGCGGCGTGCGCCCGATTCTGATTCTGCGCCGTGCTGTTGAAGTCAGCGATGATCCCTTCACGACCCGGCTGGTGCGTAAACTTCAGGGTTCTGCTGTCCAGCTCGGCGCTATTGCGATTATTCTCGTAGGCCTTGCGTTCCTTGCCGCCGCAGTGTCGGACTCGCGGCAGGTGGGTGGGTTCTTTGCCGCCGGCCTTGTTGTTGTGCTGCTGGTTCTGTTGACGGCGTCCTGGCTCACGCTGTCTCTTCTGCGCGTTTTTCTGCGCAAAACCCGGCTGCATCTGCCGTCAGTGGTGCGGCACGGCCTCTCGAATCTTTATCGTCCGGGCAACCCCTCCGCCGCGCTGCTGGCTGCACTCGGCCTTGGTGTGATGCAGATTGTGGCTGTGTATATCGCGCAGCGCGCCGTTGTGCAGGAGATGCAGGTTTCCACCTCCGCCAATCTGCCAAACATCTTCCTTATCGACATCGCAAGCGACGAGGTCGAAGGTGTTCGCACGCTGCTCATGCATCAGCCTGGCATTCGAGGGAACCCGGAGATACTGCCTGTCGTGAGCTCTCGGCTATTGTCGATCGATGGTGTTCCGGCTTCGCAGCTCAAGTTGGAGCACTTACCACGCCGCATGTTGCAGTCGATCAATCTCACCTGGCCGCCAACCGCCGATGCGCCGCCACCCGGGGATGACATCGTGGAAGGGAAGTGGTGGACCGCGCAGCAGTCAGCAGACTCCGCTACTCATCCACTGGTGGCCATCGAGAGGGAGGAGGCCGCTCGGTTGCGTGTGCATCCGGGACAGCAGATGACCTTCGCTGCACAAGACGCACAATTCACTGCGACGGTAGCCGCCATCTACGAACCCGATAGCCGTCACACCTTCTCTCGTGCGGGGTTCGTTGTGCCGCAGCCTGTGCTCGCGGGCCTGCCCGTAGTCTGGTACGGTGGCGTGCATTGTGACTTTTCGGCGACTGCGCTTTTGCAGCGTTCTCTCTATGAGCACTACCCGACGGTCACAGTCATCAATGTCGCGGCCACGCTCGAAACTGTGCGACAGGTGATCCTGCAGATCACCTACATCATCCAGTTCCTGGCTGCGTTCAGTATCTTTGCAGGCATCGTGATTCTTGCGAGCTCCATCGCGGGCACTCGCTACCGCCGCATCCGTGAGGTCGTCGTGCTGAAGACACTCGGCGCAACCCGTCCTCGCATCGCCGCTATTTTTTCGATAGAGTTCGCCGTTTTGGGGCTGGTCGCCGGCTTGGTGGGCTTGGTGTTTGCGAACATTCTCGCACGCCTGATCCTGCTCCATGCACTGCACTTCGAATATCACTTCCAGTTGTGGTTGAATCTCGGCGCGTGGTTCATTACAGCATTACTTACCGTTGCGGCGGGGTGGCTAGCGAGTTACCGCATCCTTGGCCAGAAGCCATTAGAGGTTTTGCGAGAAGAGTAAGTGGCCGGCTATTTCGGTATTCAAGAAAGGAAGGGGCCCGACTTGAAAGCTAGGGCCCCTTCGTTCTGTTGCATCATCACCGTTCCGTTACCTGATCCCGATGGTGCTAGGGAGCAAGTGTAGTGATCAGACCGGCATTCGGGCTGCCCCATCCGGTCACCAGGTCATAGCCCTTTTCAGCTGAATAGCTGCCGGATTTGCCGCTGGTGATGTCGTGAAAGTCCGTGCTGTAGGTGGAAGTTATATTTTCCGAATAGATGGTTGGGTTGATGAAGCCGATGGTTGAATCGCCGTTGGCAACCAACTGCTGGTTGACCAGCGCGATGAAACCAGCCCACATGGGTGCGGCGAAGCTGGTGCCCCCATACTCATTTGCCAGGCAGGTAGTCTGATCGGCACAGGTATAGAAGGTGAAGTTCGCGTTTGCCGATACGTCCGGGCCGTTGCGATATTTTGTCGAACCCTTATTGGTTGAGGTGATCACGCCCGAGAGCTTCTGCCACGAGGGGATCGCGATTTTGTCCGGTGAGATGCCGCCGCCGCTATCTGCCCATGCGGTCTCTGACTTCCAGGGACCAGCTGCGCTTGAGGTCGTCAGGTCTGTACCGCCGACTGAAACGACATACGCATCGTCCGCTGGCCAGGCCTCATTGCTCGAGGACCAGGTAGAACTGTCGCCGGACGCCGCGAAGAAGTTCTGGCCTTGAGCGGCCATCTTCTCAAAGTACGGGTCAAGTGTGCTGGGGTCTGCCGGCGTCCAGCCCCACGAGCAGCCAATGGTTGTCGGCAGGGGATTGTGCGTCGTCATGGAACTGATGATCGCGGTGTCGGTGGATCCAACGTATACCACCAGACTTGCCAGCCCTGGAGCCATGCCGATCGCCTGGGTCATGTCGAGCGTCTGTTCGGTGTCATCGCAGCCAGCCGAGTTCAGGCAGCTCGTGCTGGTTCCATCCGTGGAGAGGAGGGTGACAGGCACTTTGTTAGTTTGACCAACGTTCTTGAAATACGTGGTCAAGTCGGCCAGGTCGGTGCCTTCATATTCGAACAATCCGAGGTTCTGACCGGCGCCGGTGAGGGCTGTTCCGCCATAGTAGGCCGCGCGCATGTCGCTGCCCAGGAAAGAAGCTGAAGGGCCGGAGCCGGTAGTAGCGTGGGACACGACCGCCTCTGGCGAAATACCATGGGCCTTCGCGTAGTCACTCTTCTTAACTAACATCGTGTGCGGAATGGAGTAGTTATCCAAACCGGAGATATGCCATAAGTTGAATGGCAGGTTAGTTGTGGGCTCGTTGTCCGGGCCATAGAAGGTGCGATCCTCGGTGGGATGCTGGTACGTACGCATAGTTACATGGAAAGCAGTCTCGACGGCTGAAACAGGACCTTTGACCTGCACATCCATACCGTCACGGGTACCGCCAACGACCGTAAGGCCATTTTTATTCACGAATTGAATAACGGCATCATAATCGGCCTGGCTGGGTCCGAACCTTGTCGTGAACTCTGGTACGGTGAGGAAGTGTCGGTACAATCCACTATTCGGATCGTATATATCGCTCAATAAACTTTCGAGTTCCGCTTGGTTGCGCAACGGCAGAACAATATCCAGGTTCATCACCTGGTCTGCGGGAAGTTGCGCAATGGCCCGCGCCTCACCGGTGCTAGCCACTTCTCGTACATGACGAGTCAATACAGATTGCGCCTGGGATGCTGTCGTTACAGCTAGCCCAACCGCGATGATTGAGAACAGAATGGAACGAGAAGGACGAATTGCTGCGGAAAATGCACTTCTAGTAATTACTCTCTTCATAACAGAGCCCCTTTAAGGATCTTGTGAAGCCTGGCCTAAAACTCCAGGCGTAGTGAGAGATATCTAGTTGTAGCTAGGATTGGCGAGTAAGTATGTTTGTTATTGACGAACTTCAAATGGCAAGTCGTCGGAGTTACCGTATCACAAGTTATGTGTCACTGGTTATTGCAATAGATTTTTAAAAAGCTGTTTTTTGCAATTAATGGTTTACCTGCGAAGAATTACCCGGGAGAAGGTGCTCATAATGTAAGTGCCATGGTGTTTTGAAAACTATGGTTGGGAAAAATGAGATCAGGTCTTTATCGCCACAAAAACAATGTGGCTCTGCAAAGCGCACCCAATTGCATTATCGAATGCAGAGTAGTTTTTGAAACATGCGTCGAAGAGTGAAGCTAATAGTGGCTTAACTGCTGGAATGCATATATTTATCGTGGCTTAGTTTTTTGAGCGGAAAAATACTTGCGAGCTCTCCTGGTAGAAGAGTCCTTGTATCGTGCTCGAAAAAGAATGTGCTGAGTTATTCGATGCCAGTCGCGATAACCATCAAAAAATTGCGCCTGGTTTCGGCTGGAGCATCTTGAAATTTGTAATTTCCGTTGATTTTTAAAATGGTGCATTTTTCAAAAATGCAGTCGATGAGGTGGTTGTCATATAGAGCAACTTATTCATCGTGGTAGTTTCACTAGTAGATCTGCTTAAGTGATGTGTAAAGTCATCCTCGCGAAGCATCGGTGCCAGCCAGAGGCGTAGGCGGGGTCACGGTGCAACTGCGGCGGAAGCTGTCCGCAACATGTCGATCTCTTCCTGATCTTCCAAATGCAACAAGTGGGCTGTGCGTCCCAGGTGCCAGATAACAAGTGCAGCAAGGATAAAACCATAAGGTTCCACTACGTCAAGAACATTTTCTTTCACCGTTGAAACGGTGACGGTTTTTCGACGGATCAGTTGCTACGGGTATGAATCCCGCGAGCCCGCTGCGAACAGAGATTTGTTGTCATGAAAACTCGCCGAATTTGTGGCAGAAGGTTTCAAATACCTTCTCCCATGGTGTGCAGTCTGCCTATGCCCGGAAGTGTCTCACCGGATACCCTCTTGTGTCGAACTTTTTAGCAACAAACGGGCGAAAGAACGGAAACTGGACATCACCGCATATTTCGTTTCGGACACCACCGAATACTGCGCGAGGTTGACCTCACCGCCCATACCCTCGTACACTTGCAGAGGCGGCTGATTGTGGCTCCCGCCGAGCCTGCGGCTGCCGTTACAACCTGTTTTTTGCCCTCTCGTTCAATGGTAGGACTGACGACTCTGACTCGTCCAATCGGGGTTCGAATCCCTGGGGGGCAACCAATACCTATCAAAACCGAACTTCTTCGTACTTCCCTGAACATCCTCGCACGCGAGGATGTTCTTGTTTTACAAGGACTTACGCGAAAATAGTGTGCGAACGCGTCCGAAGACGTGCGGCTACAGCCGGACTTTTCTGGGGGGATTATTGTGGGGTACGGTGAGCAAAAGTGTGGGATCGAGAAAACCCACACTTTAGAGGCTCATTATGGACTGACTATCAAGGAAATTGAAAACGCAAAACCACGGGCCAAAAAATATTAACTGGCAGATGGCGGTGGACTATGTCTCATCGTCAAACCGTCCGGCGCAAAGCTCTGGCTTTGGCGGTATCGGTTCGATGGCATCGAGAAGAATATGTCTTTTGGAGAACACCCGGTTGTCGGCCCAAAAGATGCCCGTGAACCTCACTTAGCTGCGAAGAAACTACTGGCTGCCGGCATCAATCCGATGGGCGAACGCAAAGCCGAGGCCGAAGCCAAGCGAGAGGAAGTCAAGGCGCTCCAGCGTGAGACTGATAGCAGCATTCGGCCTTGATATGCAAGCCTGTAGAGCGCATATAGGAGCGTGTTGTTGCTCATGGGCTTCTTCTTGTCCATGGTCCCAGGGGATGCGGCGGTCGTTAGCCGTAGCTTTCCAGGGCCTTTTGCCGCGCAACATCCGACTCCGTCATGTACTGATCGAAGTTGCCAGCATGAACTTTGTCATGATCGTTGAAGTGGTACTCAAATCCGTCGTACTCGATGATGATCTGGACGGCACGGCCAGACTTTGTTGGAACGCGAAGCAAGAAATCAGTCTTCCAGGCCGGGTGGGTATACCTTGGATCGAGCTGTTGAAGGTATTCGCCGATATGGAATTGCGCCACCAACTCAAGCGAGTTCCCATGATTCTGGAAAAGACGAGTGGACTTCAACCATTCCAATACCTGCCGTTCCATCGGCGAAGCCGTATCTGTCGCCGACGCGTCCGGACTGCTGACATTGATGGATAGCATCTGCCGATGGAAAGGAACCCTTAATAGTGCACGTTACTACTCAAGGATAATCCTCTATACGTTAGTAGCGCTTGAGGCTATTCGTTCTTCAATGGCAGTTTCCCTAAATGTGGGCAGCGTTGTCGAGTCGGTTGGGTAAATGTTCCAGTAAGACTGGTGCTTATGATCCTTTCGATCCTCTATTTCCCCCGTTCCACCGGCTGGCTCCTCTTCGCCCAAGAGAGAATCTCATCGAACCGGATGCGATAGATTGCTGCCGTACCGTCTAGGCTTGCGGTCAAGATTTCTCGTCCGTTGCGGGAGAAATTAGCATCCGTAACCTGCCACATATTCTCGCCAAATATGGCCATCGGTCGTCCACTCTCAGCATCCCACAGCCGCGCTGTACGGTCGTCGCTGGCAGTCACGATCTGTTTACCATCAGGAGAGTAGACGGCAGTGAAAACCGTTGAGTTGTGCTCCATCACGATCTCTTCCTCTCGAAGCCAAACCGGACGAGAGAGCCTCGCTCGTGGTCGACTTGCCGTCATTCGGTCTTTGCTTTTAGCCTCGCCAGGCATATTGCTGGAAGGCGTCGTCTAGCGGCAGCTCGGCGATGGTCGCGAAGTAGTTTGTGATCGTTGAGGCCGCGACAATGGCTATGACCTCTAGAACCTGTTCCTTCGTGAAGCCGGTGGAGAGGAACGAATCATATTCTTGGTCGCTCAAATGTCCGCGTTTCTCAATGAGCGTTTTCGCCAGCGAGGAAAGTGCAGCAAATCGTTTGTCCTTCGGTACGCGTCGCTCACGGATCTCATTGGTCTCGCCGGAACTTACTTTCGCTTGGAGTGCCAATCCCGTGTGGAATGCGACGGCATATGTGGATGAGTTTGCGACTGCGTCGGTGAGAAGAACGATCTGAGTCTCCTGTTCAGTGAGGCTGCTGCTGTGTACCTGCTGAAATACGCCAACAAGGGAGTTGATGAGCTTCGGCGAGTTTGCAATCGCGGCGGCTATATTCGGTATAACTCCAAACGCTTGTTGTAGCTGTTCGAGCCCTGACTTCGAGCCCTCGGGTGCTGAGGCAATCGTGTGAATCGGATAGTTTGACATGGAAATCTCCTTAGTGATTTGGCTGTACCTGAAAATCTGGACTACTATTACTGATCTCGGATCGACGCTGCATCAATTACCCCGCAGGGAATTGATGCTGGTCATCCCGAACCGACGCCCCACCTACCTCTTTGATGAAGTCGAGCAGGAGCTCGCTGAGCCGAACCGGCTGCTCCTGTTGGATCCAGTGACCGGCGTCGTCGATCAGCTCGATGCCACTCATCCTCGTCGCCGCCTTCGTCTTCATCAGATCGAGCGCGCCCGGCGCCGAATAGGTACCCCAATCGCTCTTCCCGCCGATGAAGAGCGACGGGACATCGATCGTCTTGCCCGAAAACAGGCGCAACTTAGCGGTTAGGTCAGGATCGGAGTAGACGCGATAAGCCTGCAGGGCGCCTTGAAACCCGGTGCGGCCATACTCCTCCGTGTACACCCCAAGTTCCGGCTCGGTGAGCCATTTGCTGGCCAGCACCTCGGCGACGGAAGGTTGGAAGGGAGCCACGGTCTCGGGCATCGTCTTGCCGAGATCCATGACGTAATAGGTGGGCATTTGTGCAAGTTCTACGGCGGTTCGTGCCTTCAACGGATGCGGCTGATTCCCCGGCCAGTCAGCGCTCTTGACATAGAAAAATGCACGAAGAAACGCGTGTAAACCTTGAGGGGGGTGCGACATGTCATCATTCGCCTGCCGCGAGCTCAAGTACTGTTGGTAATACTCTCGCGGCGGATCGAGTGCCGCCAGCGCGACCGCCAACTTTTGATTGTCAGTGTTCGGTCCAACCGGCGATGCCTCGCTGTCCGAGGTGTTGAACGGAAGCGCCGGCGGACCGGGAAACGGTGCGCTCATCAGCACCACCGAGGGAAACACGTCAGGCCGGCCCAGCGCACAATAGGCCGCCACGGGCGAGCCCAGGTCGTGCCCGACGAGCATCGCCGTACGCCGATACCCCAACGCCGAAACCAACGCGAGGGCGTCGCGCGTCAAATTCAACAGGCCGAAGGGCTCGAGCGGGGTGTCATAGCTGTTCACCCAACCGGTAGTGCGGCCAAAACCCCGCTGGTCGGGCGCCACAACATGGTACCCCGCTTCAGCCAGAATCGGGATCAGGTGTCGCCAGCCGTAAGCCAGATCCGGAAAGCCGTGCAGAAGCAGCGCGAGCGGCCGGCCGGGGGTTTCATAACCGCCCTCGAGAACATGGACATCGAGGCCGTTGACCCCATGGATCATGCGGGAGCGAACTCCCTTGGGAAGCGTTCCCTCGCCATACGTTGATATGGTCATATCCGTTCCTCCTATTGGGTTTGCGCGGGCCGTTCGAAGTGAAGCCGCGACCAGGCTGGCCGCGCCCATCGCTAAGAAGGCTCGTCGGGACGTCGATGGCTTGAAAACTAACTGATTACTGGGCATCGCCGGGACTCTTACTATGTCGATCACCATAGTATGGTGATCGCCCTAGTAATGTCAAGCGAAACTTGTTATGTTCACGGTATGCCACGTAAGACTGACGCCCGAACTCGCGCGATTGCCACGGCCGAACGATTGTTTCGCATCCAGGGCTACACTGCGACTGGATTGATCCAGATCCTTGAAGAAAGCGGTGCGCCTAAGGGATCGTTCTACTTTCACTTTCCACGCGGCAAGACACAGCTCGCAGAAGAAGCAATCGATCAATACGTTGCGAAGAGAATTGCTGTTTTGCGGAATATCTCGGCGAATACGACGGGTGATGCTCTGAATTTCGTTCATCAGATTTTCACCACATTCGCGGCCGAAATGGTCGCCTCTGATTTCCAGTACGGATGTCTCATGCAAAATCTGGCGAATGAGCTGCCCGCGCTCGACGCTGAGCTGACCAAACGAGTAGCGCGCGGATTTGTTGATTCAACCGAGATTATTGCGGAGCATTTTAGGGGGTGCGGTTTCGCTCCCGCGCGTGCATCCTCTACCGCAGCCGCATTGGTAGCCGCCCTCGAAGGCGCGCGAACGATCGCCCGCCTGGAACGCACGCCGGCTATATTCGAGGCGCTGGCGGATGTTAGCGTCCAGAGGTGGTCTGCCCCAGAGGGGTGATCCGGCAACTTTTACCCGGTGCGCAGCACCGCTCACGTACCGGGCAAGATTCCGATGGAGGTTCATGCCTTACGAACCGCCGCGAACTCCACCCCGGATACTGGCTTCTTTGAAGTGACGGAAGGCTCTGGTACAACCGGAGACTTCAGAACACGTAGAAGAGACGGAACCGAGGCGATCACGGTCTCACAAATGTGGCACCCGCGTCTCGACGCCGATCCGGCGCATCGCTGGCTGCGAGGCATAGTGCTCGCAACCTGCCGCGAAGCGGGCTCGGTGATCAACACGGACAAAGCGCCGACCCGATAGAAACGCAGCTTCCAGTTCCTCTCGCTTTACGGTCCAATTCCCCATACATCGAACCGCAGCGTGCAGGCGTTCTCGCGTCGCTCGGCTTCGTAGCCAAATGCTTTCGTCTCCTGTCTGAGAAAGACCAGACCGGTCGGACGTGGAATGCCCGGTCATGGGAGAAAGAGCGGAAGCGTTGGATCTTTAGCTCCAGGACGCGAGCCTTTCGTCAAGGTCGTAGATGTAGGAGTGGGCAGTTGCTTGAGGTTTGTAGGGAGCCTGGGTTCGACCCCTCTCCATGATGGATTTCGTTTGAACTTGACGATAATCGTCATAACGAGTAATATTGATTACATGGCGGGAAAGTTGAAGCAAGAAATCCGGCAGACCAAAGACTTCGCCTCAACTGAAGGCGAGGCGGCTCTGAATGTTTTGCGCACAGCGGAGGTGATTCAGCAGAAGCTGAATGCTGTATTGAAACAGTTCGACCTGACGCTTACCCAGTACAACGTGCTCCGTATCCTGCGTGGAGCAGGAGATCAAGGCATTACGTGCTCCGTGCTCGCCGAACGAATGATAGCGAGAGATCCGGACATCACTCGGTTGCTCGATCGCATGGAACGCAGGGGGCTGGTTGTACGTCAGCGATCCGCCGACGATCGCAGGGTTGTTCTGACCATGCTTCATTTGAACGGTGCCACACTGCTGAATGAAACCCAGAAGCCGATGCGCAACGCGATGCTCGCCATTATGGGCAGATTAGGGGAGACGCGGTTGCTGTCACTCATCTCGTCGCTGGAAGAAGTGAGAGCAAACGAAGAGTGAGCCTTTTTTTAATCCAATACTTGTTATCACGATAAACCGTTGCACGGACACTATCTATCGTCCTTGCTGAGACAGACCATAACAATGCTTTCCAAAGCAGAAAAGGAACATAAAATGATCGCCATTACAGGAGCAAACGGAAACCTGGGCCAACTCGTTGTGAAAGGCCTCTTAGAGAAAATTCCAGCAAATCAGATCGTTGCCGCGGTCAGAGATCCAGAGAAGTCCGGCGCTTTGCTCGACCTGGGGGTCGAGGTGCGGAAAGCGGATTATGATCGTCCCGAAACGTTGACTGATGCTCTTACAGGGATTGAGAAGCTATTACTTATCTCTGCGGTAGTGCCGGGCGAACGATTCAGACAGCACAAAGCCGTGATTGATGCTGCGAAGGAAACAGGTGTGCAGTTGGTAGCCTACACGAGCATGTTGCGTGCTGACGCCTCCACGATGCTTCTTGCGGCCGAGCATAAGCGAACTGAAGAGTACCTGAAAGAATCTGGCCTCACGCTCGTGCTGTTACGCAACGGCTGGTATTTGGAGAACAACACTGGAGCTCTCGCTTCGGCACTTACCCATGGCGCTATCATGGGCTGCGCAGGTCAAGGCCGTTTCGCCTCTGCTTCGCGTGCAGATTATGCAGGTGCAGCGGTTACGGTTCTTACCCAGCTTGGTCATGAGAACAAAACCTATGAACTTGCAGGAGACCACTCCTTCTCAATGTACGAATTTGCAGAGGAGGTCTCGAAGCAGGCTGGTCGGCCTGTGGTCTACAACAATGTGATGCCGGCCGAGTATGAAGCTGCGCTGCTTAGCTTTGGGTTGCCGAGGATGATCGTTGACGTCGTCATTGATACCGACTCAAAGTCGTCAAAAGGGGATCTGGATAGTTCCTCCCGTGATCTGGCTAACCTTATCGGCAGAGACACGACTAGCTTCTCTCAGGCGATCAAACTTGCGCTGCAGGCCTGAGCGCCAACTTTGAGCTAATGAAGCCACAACGACCTAAGGAGCCTAGCGTGAAGACTATTTTGGCAGCTTTCGCAATTCTATCGATTACAGCCTCTACTTTAGCTCAGAGTCCATCGGGCAAGCCGCAGGCATGTTGGATTGAGACCTCTGCGGTCACTATGGATGGCGCGCCGGCGTGTATGTGACTCTGCATGTAGCCAACAAGGAGTACCTCCATCATTTTCGCTGGCGCTTCATTCGTATAGGAGTGCAGCGGAGACTCGTTGGACCGCGCCTGCGAAGCCATGACACACTGCTATCGTCGGGTCTGCTCTGCTGTAGACCACACCTCGGGAATTGAAACGATAAAGCACAAGTACAAAGCCGTTCTCCGGGGCTCTGCAAACCTCTGCTTACCGGATGAAGACAGAAAGGTTTGGTTGTCGATGAAACTGGTTGCTCTTGCTCTCTTGGGAAATTTCTTGTATTTGCAGCCGCAATCACCGGACAGCGAGCTCGCTGCAAAGCTTCGTGCTAAGGACGAACTGCTCCTCAACGCGGTGCATCGCGGTGATCGCAGCGCGTGGGCAAATGCCACTACGCCTGACTTCATGTACATCGAAGACGGAGACATTCTTAGGCGTGAAGCGCTCCTAAACGAACTGGAAGAAGATGGGGCTGCTCCGCTCATCATTCGAACCTATGACATGCACCGCCAAGGCGATACAGCGGTAGTCGTGCATTTGGATGATGTACCGGAGAGACCAGGTCGGGTGACGAAGAACAGTCACCTGCTCTTTACAGAGGTATGGCAGCAGATCGGTACCGATTGGAAGCTCCGCCTCATTGACATTGACCGTTTGAGGGTCGACCCGCCTGCGATCACTTTGCCCCCTGCGGATCTGGATCAGCTTGTAGGAACTTACCAGGCAGGGACGGCTGTTTATGTGATCCGTCGTGAAGGAAATCGGCTCCTCGGAGGCCGCGGTGGAGCCAAGGAAGAAGAGTTGAAGCCTGAGGTGCGCGACGTCTGGTTTGTTTCTGGACAAGCCAGATATAGGAAGATCTTCCAGCGAGATGCCAGTGGACAGATTATGGGATTCGTCAATCGCGACGAGAGCAGTGACGTGAGTTGGACGAAAGTCATCCCGGGTCAGCATTAGGCACGTGAGCAAGCGCTTCAACCCACGGTCAGCGTAGCGGCGCCGGTCACTCCATACTGACTGTACTCGCTCATCGAGTCTCCGTAGCGCTGGCACTGAGTGAGCGCAAGCCTACTCTAAATTGCCGATTCTAGGCTGAACGAGCGTCCCGTTTGCCCCGTCGTCCGGGTCTCCACTTAGGAGTTCGGATGCCGAGGAGCGCTTGATCGATCAGTTGCTTCCCGTACTGCTCCGTCAGTGCGGGGTGACGGAGCAGAAGCCGGAGATACATCGGCGCAACAATCGCATCGAGTAGAAGTTCCGGGTCTGTCGCGGCTAGGAATTCGCCGGACGCGATTCCACGCTCAATGTCTGCCACGGTGGATGCTCTTCTCGGGCGGATGTGGCTCTCGTAGAGTTCCTTCAGGATCGACGGATCTGCCTGGCCCTCAGCGATCAAGTCGGCGACGACCTTTCCGAACAAGCCATTGCATTGGGCGACGAGGTGCTTGACCCTCGTCCGCAATGCCTCTTCCGCCGAAGTCGCTTCCGGCACTTCGAGGATGGCATTGAACCGATCGTGGAACATGGCCATGATGAGGGCGCCCTTGGAGGGCCACCACTTGTACAGCGTCGGCTTTCCGACACCTGCTCGTTTTGCGACGGCATCCATGGTCAGATCGCGAGCGGGTTTTTCTTTCAGCAACTCCGAGACGGCGTCCAATATCTCAGCATGAGAGACGGCCGCATCGCTGCGGGGCCTTCCCAGATGGACCGCTTTGGACTTCGCCCTTGGCATACCTCAACTTACCTGAACGACACGTAAAAAGAAATGAATCCTTAAATTTTCCTTTACGTCTAGTAAAGTATAAGTAATTTTGTGCAGATGCTTCAGGGAGGAACAACAATGCAGACACTTCGGGAAGATATCAGTACAGCTTCGTGGCTGGTGCAACATACCTTGACCGCGGAGGACCGGGCAGCCATGGCCGCCATGCGCGCCATGGTGGAGCCCAACAAAGGCAAGCTTCAAGGGATTGCAGCTCGGGTTCCGTTCGACGCGATCATGGAGCACGTCTCTGCCCCGGTCGGCGTAGTCTACGAGGCTGACCGTGTTGGAGGTGTTTCGGGATGGTGGTGCAGACCCGAAACCGCGCGGCCCGGCCAAGCGGTGATGCACCTCCATGGCGGATGGTTCGGCTGGGGCTCCGCACAAGCGTTTCGTCATTTGGCAGGACATATCGCTGTCAGTGCCGGCGTAGCGACCTTCGTGCCCGACTACCGGCTTGCCCCGGAACATCCATTTCCTGCAGCTGCAGAAGACATCCGAGCCTGCTATTTCAGTCTGATCGAGCGAGGCTTCTCGAAGATCGCCATTACGGGTGACTCCGCTGGCGGAAACCTCGCGCTTGAGTTGCTTGTGTATCTTGCAGCAACCAAGGCTTCTGGCAGTGAGGCGCTTGTTGGAGGAGTGGCGCTTTCGCCAGTGACGGATCTGGCTCTCTCGGGAGACAGTTGGTCGACACAGGCTGATGCCGATCCATTCTTCACCCGGCCGCAAGCCGCCGAACTGGTGCGTTCCTATCTGGATGCACATGGTCCGGAAGACCCATTCGCCTCACCGCTTTATGCTGATCTCAAGGGTCTGGCCCCGATCCGGGTCCATGTGGGCACCGACGAGGTTCTACTCGATGATTCGGTCCGCCTGGTGGAGCGGGCGGTGGCTGTCGGAGTCGATGCCCGGCTGGACGTCTGGCAAGGGATGGTGCATGGACACCTGGGAAGCATAGGACGCCTGGCAGCTTCCACCAAGACACTTCAGCTTATCGGAGAGTTTCTGATCGAACGCTTCGCCAACACGGAAGCTCAACGGTAAGAGGAGTCATCAGGGCACATTCCGAAAAATCTGAATGTGCCGCTGTGTGGGAGGGCGATGATGGTGTCCCTAAGAGGGATTGGTTATCAGTCCAGACTTCCCCGTCGTAAAGTCGACGAACTCCTGTCGGAATTGGCCGCACAAACGGAGCATTGGTTGACCGCTGATGCTCCCGAATAAAAGGGGACAACTGAACTGTGGAAACGTCATTTGTGCTGATCGTTCTTTTCTTCGCCGCACTCGCAACCGGCGGTTTGATCGTTAACTGGATAGGACTAGGACGCGCGATGTCCCGGCTTTCGGTTTCTAGTTATATTGAATTCCACCAGCATACAAACCACACTTTCGATCCCTACATGCCGATCGTGGTTTTTGGTTCTGTGGCGGGTGGGATAGCTCTTGCTGTGATCTATGGTATCCATTCGATCTCCGGCAACTTGCCTCAGCAGGTGCAGTCTGCTATGCCCTCGTAATAGCGATTGCCCTACCCACATGTGTCCGCATCAACCATCAGATCAAGTCTTGGTCGATCGTGAATCCACCGCGCGAATGGGCACAAATGCGAGCACAATGGATTCGATTCCACGTCATTCGAACTCTATTCTCAGTGCCTGGGTTTGTTGTTTACATTCTCGCCGCGATCTTAGCTTCCCATCGATAATTCTGATAATTGATAGCCTTGCCCAACGGCATTCCGGCCCATGACACGTTCCGGTGTGTTTTTATGCTGATCGACCCGAAGGACTTCGAAAGTCGCTTCACCGCCTGGACCCAGGCCTTTGCTGAGAGCCCAGATCGAGAGGCCATCGCGATCGACGGCAAGACCGTCCGCGGCTCCTTCAACCGTAGCCGCGATCAGGGCCCCCTGCATATCGTCAGCGCCTGGGCCGGCGAACGGGGGGTTGGTGCTCGGGCAGCGCCAGGTCGACGACAAATCGAACGAAATCACAGCCATCCCTGAGTTGCTCGACACGTTGGATCTGAAGCGGAGCATCGTGACGCTGGACGCGATGGGCTGCCAACGAGTGATCGCCAGCAAGATCCTGGAGCGTGGCGCGGACTATCTAGTAACGCTCAAAGCCAATCAGGGCAAGTTCTTGCCGCCGTCAAGCAACACTGCGCCGCTACCTGTTTTGCCCTTGGTGCTTTCCACCGGCTGGCGTGGGACAGCCTCGATGACACCCATGGCCGTGTAGTGAGGCGCAGAATGTTCGTCTGTCCTGAGGCCGCTCTGCTGGAGCCTATGCTGGACTGGCCTGGTTTGCAGACGGTCGTGGCTGTGGAAAGCATTCGTAGCCTCAACGTCTAGTTTACTGCGGTCACTGTACCTACTAGTATGTAAAATAGTGTTTAGAGATCAAGCGAGGGGCTAATGAGTACATCTTTGGGACTCGGTTCGATTCGTACACCACGAGTGACATCTGTGAAGAATTCCATTGTGCTTGCTGGATACGCTATGTGCGCTTCTCTGTGCTTGAGTGCAGCGTGCCAAAGCCCGACGCCTTTTTCATTGCGGGACCTGGGGTCCGGAGCTTGGGCGGCGATCGATAACTCGGCGGCCAAGCCAGATCTAGCCGGTTCAAACGCAGGCTTTGTGATTGGGCCAGAAGCGGTCCTAGTGGTGGATACATTTGAAAGTTCGGCAGCGGCGCAGAAGATGTTGGAAGCGATCAGAGAGAAGACAAATTTGCCCGTGCGGTATGTCGTGAACACTCACTACCATCTTGACCACGTGGCTGGGAACGAAGTCTTTGCAAAATCTGGCGCTACTGTTATGGCCCAAGACAATGTGCGCCCTTGGATGCGAACAGAAAACCTGAAGTTTTTTGGTGAGAAGATCACGCCAAAGCAGCGGGAGTGGGTGGATAATTTCTATCTTCCAGATGTGACATACGCACAAGGCGCGACAGCATATATCGGAATCAATCGTGGCGAAGTACTGCGGTTCATGCCTGGTCACACCGGAGGGGATACGATCATCTACGATGCTCAGGCGAATGTCGTTTTCTGTGGCGATCTTTTCTGGAATCACACGCTGTCGAATTTGATCGATGCGTCGACCAAAGAGTGGGTTGAAACTTTGAACGTGCTGGTCCACGACTACCCTTCAGCAAAGTTCGTTCCGGGCCATGGCGAAAAGGTAGGGGATGCATCGGATGTTCGAGCTTTTCGCGATTACCTGGTGTTTCTTCGTCAGGCGGTTTCCCGTGCACAGGCAGACGGGGCAAGCAGTGCCAACGTTTTGAAAGTGGTATTGCCCCAGGTGAGCGAAAGCTACGGTAAGTGGGCATTTTTTGACTTCGCCGGACCCGGCATTCAGCAGACGGACGAGGAACTTCGACACCTAAAGAAACTACCGCAGCAGCCTTTGAAATGATCTGCCGTGCCCGTCGTTTTGCCAATACGGATAGCTTTCAGAGTATCTGCAGATGAACGGAATAGGTCCACCCCATAAGCAACAGTAAAAAGGGACTAGATCCATGCGTCCGCTCCTCAGCTCCGCAACACTCTCCTTCGAGATTCTCGACGGCTGCATGTTCAAAAAGGTCAGCAAACCAATTCACTCGTGTTGAGGTGTTTCATGTTTCATGTGCGTCTTAAGCCTTTGTTTCTATCATTGCTCGTGGTGAGCGCCTGCCAATCTCGGGCACAATTGCCGCTAAGTCTTTCGGTGGACCTGCGCGACGCTCCACGTAAGTTGCTTCATGCGACGGAAATTCTTCCCGTACAAGACGGGCCATTGACCCTCGCTTTTCCAGAATGGATACGCAACGAGCATGAGCCCGCTCCCCTAACGCAGCAGGTAGGCCTATTCATTAAAGCCCGTGATGGCAGCGGAGTTGTCGGCCAGGCTCTTTCCTGGAAGCGTGATTCCCTCGACCCGTATCTCTACCATGTGACCATTCCGAATGGAGTCCGCTCCATCGAAGTCAGATTCGACTTCATTACATCGGACAAGAATGGGGACGCCCTCGCATCTTCAGATGCAAACCTCGCGGTGTTGGACTGGAACACTGTCGTCCTTTACCCCTACAGCGGACCGGGTACGCGAGTTGCCAATCTCACCGTCACCCCGACGGTCATCTTGCCAGGCGGTTGGCATACGGCCACCGCACTCAAAGCTGTGGCGGGGGTAATGGAGCCGAGCAGTTCGGTCGTAAACTTTCAGCCGGTGTCGCTCGAGCAACTCGTCGATTCCCCGATGATCTCCGGACGCTACTTCCGAGAGATCGCACTTGCCCCTGAAGTTTCTCCCAGACATTACCTCGACATCGTAGCGGATCGCCCGGAAGACCTCGAAGTCCCTCAAGCGCGAGTTGATGAATTGAGCCAGGCGATTCGCCAGGCCGGGTTACTGTTTCGTAGTCATCACTACGACGAATATCGCTTTCTCATCACGCTTTCGAACAACATCTCGGGCGCAGCGATCGATCACCACCAATCTCTAGACAATCGGCGTCCGGCGAATTTTTTCCATAATGAGAAATGGCAGAGTTACACGATCCACGATTTTCTTCATAGCTGGAACGGCAAGTATCGGCGCCCTGAAGGACTCGCCACACCCAACTTTCAAACTCCTGTGATTACGAGCGGAATGTGGGTATACGAGGGGCTGACAGATTATCTGACCAATGTGATGACCGCGAGAACAGGCATCTGGACAAAGGAAGAGTTTTTGGAGGCTCTGGCATCGAAAGCTGCCTACTATGATCGCCGTCCAGGTATGCAGTGGAGGGATCTTGACGACGTTGACACGATGGCCTACCCGCTTTGGAGCAGTGAGGATTCCAGTTACGATAACTGGCGTCTCAACGGCTTTGATTTCTATAGCGAAGGGAACTTGATCTGGCTCGATGTCGATGTGACTATCCGCAACAAGTCGAACGGGAAGAAATCTCTTAACGACTTTGTGGCTCTCTTCCATGGCCTCGGTGGGGATACCGGCCCCAAAGTTGTTCCGTACTCCTTCAACGACATCGTAGCTTGCTTGAATCAGGTCGTTCCGAACGACTGGGAAGGCTTCCTCACCGAACGCCTTCACGCTCTGTCAAAAGCACCTCTTCAAGGCATCGCCGGAGCCGGCTACAGGCTGGTCTACAAAGAAGGTGCTGACAAAGACTTTCAGTATTCTCTTGCCATGAGCATCGGAGCGGACGGTTTAATCTCCGATGTCTTGATGGGCGAAATTGCCTATCAGGCAGGTTTCGGCCCTGGGATGAAAATACTTGCGGTGAACGGTCAACCATTCTCGCGAGCAACTCTGCAGCAGGCAATAGATGCCGCGAAAACGACGACGACGCCCATCGACTTCAAGGTTGACAATACTGGCGTAATCTCGGACCTGCGTCTTGACTATCACGGTGGGCAAAGGCATCCCGTGCTGGAGCGTGTCCCGAATACACCGGATCGGATCGCAGAAATTCTGCAGCCGATGAGCAGGTAGAGCAGTTCCCGTATGGATGTGAAGTGGAGAATCCCTGCGAGTGCTGTTTTTCTTGGGAAAAAACAGCGTATAGACCTGTGGCTCGCTATACACCTATACGGGAACTGCTCGAGTCAGCAACACAACACTTCATTCTTGGCCGGCTACTCGGAAAGCTTCATCGTAATAAGCTGAGAACACCACGGATCGCGCGGTGGAATGGCTTAGGAGAGGCAGCAGCGCTCGCCAGAACGTAGCCGCCCTGGATTACGGAAATAAGCGTCGCAGCCACTTCGGCCGCGTCTAGTTCCGTCGAAATCTCCCCGTTCTTTTGCCCCTCCTTTAAGACGGACTTGAGTTTGAGTTGAAGCCATTCGAACGTCTCGTCAATTGGGCGACGCAAATCCAAATCCGCGGCGATCTCGGGGTCCTGGGTCAGCTTACCGATTTGGCAGCCTTTCAAAACCTCACGGGAACGCAGCATGTAGCCGCGAATCCGTTCAAGCGGCGTACCCGATCCACTCAGCCACTTGTCAGCTCCAACACGAAAGGAGGCGGCACTCTGTTGGATTGCCTCTGCCGCCAGATCGGATTTCCCCTTGAAGTGGTGGTACATGCTCCCTTGGCCAGCGCCCGCCCGTTCCTGAATCGCTTTCGGACTCATACCTACATAGCCCCGCTCCCAGAGAAGTTCCTGCGCGCTTTGCACTAGACTTTGACGAGAGTTCATGGCCTGTACCTATTAGTACGTATACAGTCCCAGGTTAGCAAATGCATTTTAAGAGCCCGGCGGTCGAATTCGGGCCCCCGCCTCGTAATCCCGCGACAGCGGCCCCTGTCTTGGTTTCGGTAATTATCCCATCCCGTCGTCCGGTGCTCGCGGACACCATGGTCACCTGTTGCGACGACACCGTGTCCCGATGACTGCGAGCGCGTTTTGGTCCTAGAGACCGGCCGAGAAATGGCAGCATCGACGCTCCTCTCGAACCCCAACCGGCACCGAGCTTCCACCAGGACAGCTCATCCAGAGTGCCTATAGAAACCCGGTGGAGAGCAACATGCGGCGCAACGAAACCAAGAGCAACAGCAAAAGTACTATGAAGGAAAAAGATAAAAGCAAACCCTTGACACCAGTGACCTGCTCATAGAAAACGCCCTTGTCGTTAGCTACCTTCGAATGATAGCGACTCGGTAGCCATTGGCTCTCCTTCTCGATGAGTGGTAAATCACCGAGTAGTAATCCAGTGCCACTCCGCCTGGAAACTCGTCTTGGCCTGTTCTCAACAACAGTGAATTGTAGTTGTCGAAAAACCCGACTTCTAAGGAACGTTTCACACCCTGTCCATTGCGCTGACATCGCTATAGTTTAGGTTGAGGGGAGCTCGTCCCAGTTTCAGAAAAGGAACTAAACGGCCATAGGTCAGGCAGCGCCACGCCCATTCGAATGGCCCCATCTCGAACCGTGACAGCCAAATCGATGACCAAGTCAGCTGTAGAGCCTAGACTGCTATCGTCTGAGATAGACTCCGAGTTCGCGGGCTGTTATAGGCCGTTGGCGTCGGTCGGAAACATGCACTCCACGCGCAGTTCCTGCGCGGTGATGCACTGTGGAGTTCCAATGGTTGTGATCAAAGAGAAGTATGAGAAGCGTTGTTTGCCTCGCCGAAAAGTAATCGGCAGTACAGGGCTCTGGGGAGCAAGCGACGGCTTCAACTCTGCAGCTCCTGGATATTCCCGCAGTCGTTTAACCAGTTCTTGAAGCTCCGCATCGAGCACCTGGCCTACTGCCTCCCGCTGAACCCTTTGCAGTAGGCCGGCCGCGACCTTCTCCCACTCGTCGACATACGGTCGCATCCCGGCTGGATCGAACATCAGATCGAGAAGATTTCGCGGTTTTGGTCTCTTTTCCAAATCAATAAATGAACCAAAAAAGCGCGGTGCTGCCTCATTGGTTCGCACCACATTCCAGTGCCGGTCCAGTACCAGCGCTGGATGCGGCTCATGCTGCTTCAACATCCGGTCGATCGCTCCGGTGACGATCGCCATCTGCTCGGTATCTATACTCGGTTCGCTGTATTGGGGCGCGTACCCCGACGCGAGTAGCAATCCATTCCTCTCACGCAAAGGAATGTTCAATGCATCGCTAACGACAGAAAGAAGATCGCGGCTGGGAGCACTACGGCCGCTTTCGACGAAGCTCAGATGCCGCTGCGAGATGCCGGTATCCATCGATAGATCAAGCTGGCTTTTGCCGCGCTCTTGGCGCCAGTGGCGCAGCAACTCGCCGAGCGGTGGAAGTGCGTGAGTAGAATGCGTTCCCATTTCGATCTCCTGTTTCAAAAATTATCCAAATCGCGGAGCCCCACCAGTGGCCGACTGGCGAGGTGTCGATCTCCACTCTCTAAGCTAGCCAAACATACGGCTGGAAGGGGGCATCCAGGGTTGGATTGGCGATTGTCGCAAAGTAGTTTGTGATTGTCGAAGCTGCCACGATGGAGATGACTTCCAGAAGCTGTTCCTTTGTGAAGCCAGCAGCGATAAACGAGTCGAACTCCTCTTCGCTCAAGTGCCCGCGTTTCTCAATGAGAGTCTTTGCCAGAGTTGACAGTGCAGCAAGCCGCTTGTCCGTGGGCGCGCGCCGCTCACGAATCGCACTACTCTCTTCAGAACTGAGTCCTGCTTGGATTGCCAATCCCGTGTGGAACGCAACGGCATACGTAGAGGAGTTTGCGACTGCGTCCGTGAGGAGGACGGTTTGAATCTCCTGCTCAGTGAAGCTGCTGCTATGAACCTGTGCAAAGACGCCAACGAGGGAATTGATCAGTTTCGGCGAATTTGCAATGGCGCCAGCGATGTTGGGAATGACGCCAAACGCCTTCTGTAGCTGTTCTAGCCCTTGCTTCGAGTTCTCGGGCGCAGAAGTAATTGTGTGAATCGGATACTTTGCCATGTGATTCTCCTTAGTGATCTGGACTGTTGCAGGGATACTGCTCTTCGATCACTTTCCTACTATCGGACGAATCAAAAGGAGCAGCAATTACCTGGCAGGTAATCGTTAGCTTTGAGGGCGACTATGTGATGCATGGAAGCATCAGCCATCAGACTCTGAACTTCAGGCAGTAAACGTCAGATTGCGATCTGCGGCCTTCAAAACCACGTTTGATGTATTCACCAGTGTTGGCCCCGACAACTCGCTTGAACGCCTTACTGAACGCAGCGTCGGACTCGTAACCGACCGACCGAGCAACGTCTATGAGCTTTTTGTCACGCTGTTGTAGTAACTGCATCGCCTTCTGCATCCGCCACTCGGTTACATATTCCAGTGGCGTTTGTCCGAGGAGATCTTTAAAACGCGCTGCAAATGCGGAGCGAGACATGCCCGCCGCCTCGGCCAGGGATCCGACCGTCCAGGGTGAATTCACTCTGTCGTGAATGGCACTAAGAGCAGTACCCATTTGAGGATCGAAAACGGCGCGAAGCCATCCTTTGTTGCGTTCTGGTCCGGACGCGATATGCGCCCGGAGTATCTGGATAAACAGAACCTCGGCCAGCCGAGTCGCGACGACTCCAGATCCCGGCGCCTGTTCTGCCATTTCTGATGCCAGCGCCTGCATTGTGTTGTGAAGAGCAAGCGTGCGTGCCTGATCGGCCTTAATCAGAATGAAGCTCGGCAATAACTGAGTGATCGGCTTCAGGCTGGCGCGATCGAAACTGAAGGACCCACAGACGATCGTCGTCGGCGCGCCACCACCTCCATAATGAGCGACATTGCTTTTGGCTTTAGCGGCGATTTCGCGGAAGGTTGACCTTGGACGTGTTCGCGGGCTATCGCGCATGACGATCGAAGTGTCGCGGGCCAGCAAGAAGCAGTCGCCACCGGTGAGGGGAATCGGGTCCGGAATGCCTTCGACACTGAGCCAGCAGTTACCGCGCGACAGCATAGTGAAGTGCGCCAAATCTGTGGGTGAATTTTTTTTGCCGGAAGACGTGACTTTTTCTTCGGTCCGGTTCTCCTGTATCAAGCCCCACGGGGCTGTAGCTTCGAGCCTGTGCTGACCGAAAGCGGTTACGTGCATCGTTCTGAAGATGTCTGTTATCGGATCCAAGTTAAGCCCCCCTCTTTCTGGACGAATGGACAAAATCTTAGGACTCCCGAGCAGTTCTCGTCCACCACGAAAGAACTCTACTCCACTGTACGCAATGCTACACATCTACGAAGGAGAGTCATTATGGGAAAGCTAGAAGGTAAGGTTGCAGTCATCACAGGTGGATCGAGCGGCATGGCGCTAGCGAGCGCTAAGCTCTTCGTTCAAGAGGGCGCCTACGTTTTCATTACGGGTAGGAACCAGGAGCAGCTCGATGAGGCCGTCAAGTTGATTGGCCGGAACGTGACTGGAGTGCGCGGCGACGTTTCCAATCTCGACGACCTCGACCGCCTGTTCGATACAGTCAAGCGGGAAAAGGGCAAGATTGACGTCCTGTTCGCGAGCGCCGGTACGGGCGAATCCGTACCACTGGGCGAAATTACCGAGCAGCACTTCGATGCGGCCTTCAACCTGAATGTGCGCGGCACGCTGTTTACGGTTCAGAAGGCGTTGCCGCTGTTCAACGATGGCGGATCGATCTTCATGACCGGGTCAAATGCTGCGGTGAAAGGTTTTCCTGGTTTCAGCGTGTATGCGGCGAGCAAGGTGGCGTTGCGCTCCTTCGCACGCACTTGGCTCAACGAACTGAAGGACAGAAAGATCCGCGTGAACCTGCTGGTTCCCGGTGCTATTGCCACACCAATGCAGGAAGCAGTTCTCACCAAGGAAGCGAAGCAGTATTTTGAATCCCTAATCCCGCGGGGAAAGATGGGTCAATCTGAGGAAGTCGCGACGGTCGCGCTGTTTTTTGCTTCAGACGACTCGAGCTTCGTGAACGGGGTGGAGCTGTTTGTCGACGGCGGCATGACGGCCATCTAGCGTCTGCAGACCTCGGCCAATGGCTGACCTTTTGGCCACTCGCAAAGTGATTTACCGCGGGACCTTACGGAAGGTTGCCACACAACGGAATTTGATGTCCCGCGCAGTCGAAGGCTGGGAATCAACAACAACACGGATAGGAGAAACATTATGAGCTATGCAATCGTAGGATTCGGCAAGATCGGCCAGGCCCTCGCCCACGCCTTCGCCCGTAAAAACATCGACGTGACCGTCGCGAGCCGCCGGTCACCCGAGGAGTTGGCACCCCAGGCCCGGGCGATTGGCCCCACGGTCGTCGCCAAGTCGCTACAGGATGCACTCGAGGCCGACATCATCATCTTGGCGGTCCCGTTCGGGGAACATCGGGAGGTTGCGAAGGTCCTGCCAAGCTGGAAAGGCAAGACGGTCATCGACGCGATGAACTCGTCTCCAATCCCACCTGAGGAACTGGACGGTCTCCCGTCCTCCGCCTTCGTTGCGAAGTCGTTGACCGGCGGTAAGGTCGTGAAGGGTTTCAATCACCTGATTGCAGCCACCTTGGCTACCGATCCTGTTGTCGAGGGGGGCCACCGGGTCGTCTTTCTGTCGAGTGACGAGGAGGACGCGATTCCTCCGGTGGCAGATTTGGCCAAACAACTCGGGTTCGCACCCGTCAAGCTCGGAAAGTTCAACGAGGGTGGCGCGCTGGTGCACGCACGCGGTAAAACTTGGGGTCGCCTCATCTTTCAAGATTTGTTCAAGAAGGAGCAGTAATCGATCGTCGACCCTGTGATTTGGCCCGAGAAGGATGGTTCCGAAGCGTCCGATTAGATCGGACACACTTGATGTAAGGGAAAAGGAGAGATTCCGATAAGCATCGAAAAGAATGTCCTGGTTGTGAAGGATTTCTTTAAAGCCATGGGCAGCGGCGACAAGCAAGCTCTGCTGTCGTTGGTCACCGAAGATATTGAGTGGATCGTTCCGGGCGAGGACTGGCCGCTGGCCGGCACGCACCGAGGGCATGCGGGTTTGGCGAGTGTGCTTCAGAAGTCAAAGGAAGATGTAGAGATGACATACCCAAAGCCCCCCCGAATTTGTGGCGCGGGAGACCGGGTTCTGGTTGTCGGCGTCGCTACGGGGAAGATTAAAGCCACGAATAGGGCGTTCAAGGACGAGTGGGTCTTCGACATCACCGTTCGAAACGGCAAGTTGACGAGAATCCAGGAGTACATCGACACGCAAGCCCTGGCGCGGGCCTCCGAGACGGTCGTATGATCGCGCTCTCCAAGCAATGTGCGTTATGCGGGTGCGCCGCTACGACTTCACGGCTACGACCGGAAGCTGAACATTGTTGCTAGGCCGATTTGTAAGGATGGCGCTCGCGATAACGTGGAAGAGATGATCGGCCTGCGGCGCGAATGAAGGTTGGTCGACCGCCCAGCCGAGCGCCGACATCAGGGCGAACAGATCGTCCCCATTCATATCGGCACGCGCCGTTCCTTCGGCCTGAGCACGGAGCAGTAGTCGCGCGCTTGCTGAGTGGACCGCTGCGCATGAAGCATAAAGAGCGGAGTCAGGGTTCGTATGGGCGGCCGCCATGAGGGCGACGACGCCCCTATAGCTTTGTGCGAATGCCAGCCATTCGCGAAACCAGGACACGAGCGCTTCGTCAGGTGAGTTCGCCGTTTCGAGCTCGTCTGCTTTCTGAGTCAGTGCATCCAGATTCGTACAAAGCAACGCCTCGAACAAGGCTTCTCGCGTAGGGAAGTGACGAAGCACTGTCGCTAACCCGACGTCGGCCCGGCGGGCGATATCGCGCATGGATGCATTGACACCATGCTCGGTGACGACGTCACGCGCGACTGCAAGTAGGTGACTGTAATTTTTTCTGGCGTCAGCTCGCATGGGCCCCCTTGACAAACGGTTCAGTGAACCGATTATCCGGATCACTGAACCGTTTGTGGAGCCGAATATGGACCACTGATCCATATGATACAGCGCTGAGTGTCCACAACAGCATTTCTCACATCACTCACAAGGAGCATCACATGAAAGTTTTCGTCACTGGCGGGACCGGCCATATCGGTTCGTACATCGTCCCCGACCTCATCGCCGCTGGCCACGAGGTTACCGGGTTGGCCAGGTCGGACGCGTCCGCGGCGACTGTGTCCGCGCTCGGTGCCAAGGTGCGTCGCGGGGATATTTCCGACCTCGATGTGCTTAAGAAGGCGGCGGCGGAGTCCGATGGCGTCATCCACGTCGCGCACAGGCAAGACCTGCTTCCCGTCGGTGGGCTTGACGCCGTGGCCGCCGCGGAGCTCCAGATCATGCTCGCGTACGGCGATGCACTGGCCGGAACTGGAAAGCCGCTGGTCGTGTCGGGGAGCATTGGCTCGCCCGGGTGGGAAAAGCTGGGCCGCTCAGCCACCGAGGAAGACCCGGCCCTTCCCGGGGGCGATGCGTACAAGGGTACCCTGCGGGTTCGTAACGTCGTGGAGTTCGCCGTAGTCGGCCTCGCAGCGAAGGGCGTGCGGTCTTCGATCGTGCGGATTCCTCCTATCGCGCACAGCACGACCGATGTAGGGTTTCTCCCGCTGCTGATCGGGCTCGCGAAGGAGAAGGGCGTCGTCGGCTACCCTGGAGACGGCGCGAACCTTTGGCCGGCCGTGCACAGCCGCGACCTCGCCTCTTTGTTCCGCCTGGCGCTGGAGAAGGGTCCGGCTGGCAAAAACTGGCACGGGATTGAGGGCGAGGGCATCCAGTTCCGCGAGATCGCCGAGGCCATTGGAAGCCGTCTTGGCCTGCCAGCCGTGAGCATTCCCGCGGACGTACTGATGTTGCCGGGATTCTTTGGGTTCCTTGCGAATTTGGTCACGCTGGACCTCCCGGCGTCCAACCTCATCACCCGCCAGACCCTTGGCTGGGAACCCGCTCAGCCAAGCCTGCTCGCAGATTTGGACAACGGCCATTATTTCCCTGTCGGCTGATGAGCTGACGGCAGGGAGCCGAGTCGCAACGAGCCCGGCGGATAGCAATGTCGCAATCCGTTCGGGCAAAGACTCTGTCGACCCGGAGATGGCCTGAGGGATGACGCACGCGGCTCGGCACACACGGAAACAACCGGGGGATACCCCTTTCAGAGACTATGAACAATAACCCAACTCACGAGGAGACTGCACATGAGCACTATAAGCATCATTGGCACAGGCGGCATGGCCGGAGCGATCGGCGGACGTACAGCCAAGGCTGGATACACAGTCGAGGTAATCAGCCGCGACCCCGCTAAGGCGCGGGCGCTGGCGGACAAGGTCGCAGCCGGAGCGACCACCGGAACGTACGGTGCCGCTCCGGCGGGCGACATCGTCATCCTCGCCGTGCCGTACTCCAGTGCGGCGGCGGTGGTGGCCGAGTACGGGGACGCGCTCGACGGCAAGGTGATCATCGACATCACCAACCCGGTTGCCCCCGACCTCTCGAGCCTCGTCACCCCCCACGGCAGTTCTGGTGCGCAGGAGATCGCCAAGGTCGCCCCAGCTGGCGCGCATGTCGTGAAGGCATTCAACACCATCTTCGGCCACGTACTTGCTAAGGGTGAACGCCTCGACGCGTTCATCGCAGCCGACGATGCGGAGGCCAAGGCGCGCGTCTCGACCTTCATCGAGATTCTCGGGCTTCGTCCGTTGGATGTCGGCGGCCTGCAGATGGCCCAGACGCTTGAGGCGCTCGGCTTGATGATGATCGGACTGGCCAAAAACGGCGCCGGCACTTGGGACATCGCCATGAAACTCGATATCGGCTGACTCTCTGACACCACGCCCTCACCGGCGGGTCCACAACGTATCCGATTAGATCGGACACGGTCCGATGTAAGGGGAATGGAGAGATTTCGATGAGCATCGAAGAGAATATCCAGATTGCGAAGGATTTTTTGTAGCAATGGGCCGCAGCGATAAGCAAGGTCTGTTGGCGTTGTCTGCCGAAGATATTGAGTGGATCATTCCGGGCGAAGACTGGCCGCTGGCCGGCACGCACCGCGAGCACGCGGGATTGGGAATTTACTTCAAAAGGCTTCCGAAATGGTGGAAACTTCATTCCCAGAGCCCCTGAATTGGAGACCGGATTCTGGTCGTGGGCTTCGCTACGGGCAAAATCAAAGCTACGAATAGGACGTTCAAGGGTGTGCGCCTATAGCCAGCCTTTTCTACGGGTATTTTGGTGGGTATATATCGAGTGCAAAGTGTGGGTACGCAAAATACCCACACTCTCAAGGACCACCATGGCACTCACGATTAAAGGAAATCGACAACACAACTCCAATCGACAAGCCATACAAGCTGGCTGACGGCTGTGGCCTGTGTCTCTTAGTTACCCCAAGCGGCGGTAAACTCTGGCTGACTTCAAGCCGCGAGACGTGTTGGCTGCAACCGAATCAGAAAGCTTTGCCTGTCTAGATGAGAAGGATCTGCCGAGCGATGGACAGCTACAAGGGAGATGTCCTCACACGCTTTGGGCTCATGCTCTTGGCATACTGTTTCCCTCGCACATGCGAACTAATTGAAACACTATGGAACGAGTTCGACCTGGACAGAGCACGATGGGACATTCCTGCCGATCGCATGAAGATGAAGACTCCTCACATCATTCCTCTGTCAACTGTTCAACTCCGGCGTTCCTTCCATCGGACAGGATAAAAGGAACGCCGGAGTTGAGACTTCTTTCACTAATCGACAGGTGAGTCTCTTCGATAGCCAGTGAAAATCTAGCTAGTGCTTGGCGTACATGTCCTGAATATCTTTCTTTAGTTGCTGGCTGCTATCCGGGCGGGTGTAGAACATGTGGCCACCTGGGTATTCGTGTACCTGGACACGGTTGGTATCTCCCATGATTGGCATCTGGTCGACTGTGAGTATGCTGCCCATGAAGGGGCAGGAAAGATCGTTCCAGCCGTGTACGACGGACACGCGGAGTTTCGGGTCGGCGGCTACAGCCTGGCGCAAGTCGTCGACGGAGCCCTTGCGCAGGTCGTTGCCGGAGTTGTCCCACTCGCTGTTCACGTCATAAGAGAGGGCGTAGTAGCGGTTATCGGTCTTCCAGCCGACGATGCGTGTGACGAAGTCGACCATCGCGGTAGTAGTCGGGGCGATGATGCTTTCGAGAAGCGGGTCGTTTGACTGTTGGGTGGGAGAGAAAGGGAAGGGGTCGAAGGCGGAGACGTTGGAATCGTAGACGGAACCGATCTTGCCCTCAGAGCGGTGGACTTCGCGTAGATAGGCACCGATGTCGAGACGGCCTCCCGCGTAGCGAACAAAGGTGGGATCGAGTCCGGTAAGCTCTGTGACTTTTTTGATGAGACGGTCATTGGACTCGGGATTGGAGTGTCCGGCGAGTAGATCGGTCGCATACTCGCCGCGAGTATAGGCGATGACGTCGGCCATGGTCTCGGGTGTGAGCTTGTGCTGGCGTTCGAGGTTGGCAGCGGCGATGGAGGGGAGAGAGAGCATCCAGGGAAGCGGAGAGAGGTTGCCCATCTCATCGGCAGCAGGGTTGAGATAGGGGGAGACAAGGGTGACTCCGTTGAGGGCTACACCGAGCTGTGATTGCAGGTAATGGGTGATGCGCGGACCGCGGAAGCCCCCGTAGGATTCGCCGACAAAATACTTGCGCGAGGTAAGGCGAGAGTTTTTGACGAGCCAGTCGTAGATGACCAAAGAGAGGTACTGGATATCAGGAGTGGGAGAGTAAAAGAGTTTCTTGGCCTGATCAAGCGGAACGAGGGAGCGAGAGAAACCAGTGCCGATGGGATCGATGAAGACGAGATCGGTGAAGTCGAGCCACGTGCCGGGATTGTCATTGAGAGTGGCAGGGTCTGAGGGCGAGTCCCCGGGGTTGCCGAAGATGATGCGCTTGGGACCGATGGCTCCGAAGTTCAGATAGACGGAGGAAGCTCCGGGACCGCCGTTGAGGGCGAAGGTGACGGGGCGGGCGATATTGGGTTCAGTACCGTTGCCGGGGACGGTGTAGGCGGTGTATACGACCTCGCCGGTCGGCTTACCGTCCGTGTCCTTGAGAGTGATGGTGCCCACGGTGACGTTGTACTTGAGGGTATGGCCGTCAACCTGGATGGACTGCGAGATGGTGGCGTCGGCGGGAAGTTTGTTTTCGGGCTTGGGTGCGTCAGGTTTTGACTCAGCTTTGGGGTCGGGCTTTTTGTCCTGATTATCTTGTGCATGAATGGACAGGGTGAGGGTGGGTGCGAGAGACAAGGCAAGGACGAGTCGCGTGAACTTGGCAAATTGATCAAGGCGCATTGGATGAGGATATACCGGTGCTAGGCCGTGTCTGACGATCCTCAGATTGAGGCGAGCGGTCCTGCTGCAAGGCCGATGCCCCCAATTGCCCGTGTTTCTCTTTAGAAGATCGGTGGCACAAACATTTTCTAAAAAGTGCTTGACAGTTCATAGTCGTGCGGATAAAAATTCCGTCACTCATGGAAACGCTACCATTTGCGATGGAAACGTTACCATTACACTGCCTTGCAGGCAGTGTGTGCTGTGTAGGTGGTTAGTTGCTGCAATAGAAAGAAACTTCTGGAGGTTGGCATGCGCTGGATCATCAAGTTTTGCCCGATGCAATTGAAGAAGACCTTGCTTCAGGGGCGAGTCTCACAGCACTTTCGTTTTCTGTCTGCAATCCTTCTTCTGTCGGGTCTTACCCTTCCCCAGCAGATCTGGGGTCAGGCAGTTTCCTCAACGCTGCCGCTGTCGCCCTCTGATTGGTCTTTGGCATACAGCGGCCAGGATGCTTCGCTCTCTTCGGTCACCTATGCCGGTCAGCCTTCTCTGCAGTGGCAGGTAACTTCCGCTCTCGGCCATTCGGACTGGGTCAATGACACGCTGCCGCTGCTCACAGACGAGATGTATACGTTCACGGTCCAATTGGCCGGCACCGGCACCGCCGCGCTCAACATCTGGAACGGGGAGGCGAATGTCACAGCCCCACCCATCCAGCTGACATCGACGTTCCAGACGGTCAGTGAGACCGTCGCTGTCCTTTCGCCGAACCCGCAGTTCCAAATCCTCGATCCGGATAGCACCACATCGGCCGTAAATGTTTATTTCACGAACCCGACCGTGACTCCTGCGGGCCCGGCGAGCGGTCTTTCGCTATGGCAAACTGCGTATGGGGGACAGGACTCCAGCCTGATCTCGACAACCTACGATGGCGTGTCGTCGCTCGAGTGGCAGGTAACCTCAGCGCTCGGCCATTCCGACTGGATCTACACGTACGCACCGTTTGTACCAGGGAACACCTACCAGATCTCGGCGGATGTGGCCGGGATTGGAGCCGTAGCGATCAATGCATGGGACGGGAACGAAAATATCTCCGGGCCGCCAGTACCATTGACTCCGAATTTCCAGACGATCTCCGAAACGGTGCTGGCACTGGCGCCGAACACTGTCGTGGTCTCGCCCAGCACCCCACAGTTCCAGTTAGTGGACCCCGACAGCAACAGCTCGTCTGCGCTCACGCTGTACTTCAAAAACGTGACGTGGAAGCAAGTGACACCGGCTCCGCAGCCCCCCACAGGCGTATCGGCCCAGTTGCAGCGGGGTGACAGCGTGAAGGTCGATTGGAGCGCGGCCACACAGTGCAGCGGCACCGGGTTGCCGGCCATCACCGGCTACGATGTTTATGTCTCCGCTAAACCCTTCGCGGAGAACTATTCGAGCCCGAGCGCAAACATCTCCGGGTGCGGCAGCAGCGCGACGAGCGCCACGGTCCGCCTCCCTTCTGGCGGATTCCCAAGTGGCGGGTTCCCCGGTGGAATCGGCGGCGACAGGGCAATTTACGCGACAGTCGTGGCGACGAGTGCCGAAGGGAACTCCAACCCCAGCCCGCAGGTTTCCACCGATCAACTCACCGGCTCTGACGGAAAAGCCGAGGCTGCAGTGCAGGAGCTGCAGACTTACTATGACTCAACGACCGGGCTGTTCAACACCACCGGCTGGTGGAACTCCGCCAATGCCCTCGACGCGATCATCGACTACATGAAGCGCACGGGTTCGCGGACGTACCTGAGCGACGTTTCCAACACCTTTGCGACGGCCGTCAACGAGGCTCCGCCGCCGACCCCAGGCAATTTCATCGACACCGCCTACGACGACACCCAATGGTGGGCGCTTACCTGGGTCAACGCATACGAACTGACGCGTAACCCCGCCTACCTGCAGATGGCGGAAAAGATTCACTCGTACGTGACAGCAGCCTGGACACCTTCCTCGTGCGGTGGCGGGCTCATATGGCAGACCACGAACGCCTACCAGAACTCCGTCACAAACGAACTCTTCCTGGAGTTGTCCGCTCGCCTCTACCTGCTAACCCACCAGGCGTCGTACCTGCAGTGGGCGCAGAAAGAGTTGGCCTGGTTCAACGCCAGCGGACTCATCAACTCGTCGAACCTCATCAACGACGGCCTCACCACGTCGTGCCAGAACAACGGCCAGACGACCTGGACCTATAACCAGGGCGTGATCCTCGGTGGTCTTGCCGCGCTGTATCAGGCGACCCATGACCAGACGTATCTCACGGAGGCACAGCAAATCGCGAATGCCGCCATCAGCACCCTGGTCAGCTCGAACGGCAGCCTGATGGAGCCCTGCTCGGGATCCTGCCCAAGCCAGAACCCCGACCAAACCCAGTTCAAGGGCATCTTCATCCGTAACCTGGACTCTCTTTACGAGGTGACAGGCGACAAGTCTTACCTGGACTTCATAGATAAGAACGCGTCTTCGATCTGGGAGAACGACCGCAACATCTACGACCAGATCGGCTTCGACTGGTCAGGGCCGATCAGTGCGCCTGACGAGTCGTTCAATGCCTCCACGTTGAGCTCGGGGCTCGACGCTCTAAACGCCGCCGCCCATGCTCGGAATCGGGAGCATCCGCGCGGAAATTCATTCGACAGCTTTCAGTGAGACGTTAAGTCAAATACTTCATGATCTGCAATATGAGCGCACATTAGAGGGGGTCTGAAGAGTCGGCTTTTCGGCAACTACTACCGGAGAATGCGCAATGAAGAGTCTGTCTCGTGTTTCCGCGGGTCTGCACCTAGCACTCTCGTTTGCTGTCGTAGCACAGCAAACGCAGACCGCTACGCCCGCTTTCGAGACCGGGCAAGATGGTGGGAGACGAACTGGGTGATTGGGTCATCTGGTCAGTAGTCGAAAAGTCATCAAAGCAATTGGTATCGAACACTCCGGTGCCCACGACCTTCGCCGTACTTGCGCAAAGCTCTGCCGAAAGAATGGCGGCGACCTGGAGCAGCGGTTGGTAGGCGCCAAAGCCCGCATTGTTGACGAGCACGTCGACCGACTGAAACCGTTCCAATCCAGTCTTCATGGCCAGTTGGATCGAGTCCGAGTTGGTGACATTCAATGAAGTGGCTAGAGCCTGATCGAGCGCCTGCAGTTCCTTCCCGTGCTCGGGATCGCGCATGGTGGCGATCACATTCCAACCCTGCTGCTCCTTATTTGAAATCGATACTTAACTGGATGATCTCTTCGAGCAAATCGAGGAGCAAGTTCAGATCGAAGGAGAACCCTCAGAAGAACTGCTGTCGCGCTTCGGGGAGTTTTGCCCCGCGCACGGAGAGAAGGTCGATCGGATCGGCCGCTTCGTGCGGATGATGGAAGCACGCGAACAATACTGCCGTGCGGAGGCGGCGCGGCTTAGAGCATGTTTCATAAATCGATTCGGCCTCAAGCTGGGGACTTCTGCATGAGATGGGTGGTTTGATGAACTTCTTTCATGAGCAATATCCTATTTCGTCGGGATGAAAACTCCAGCCTAGAGGAAAGTGTGCGCAAGCAGCGTTCTTCACGCTCACTGCAGCTAGAAGGATACATGTCCTCCCAGCTGCAGTGAGCGCGGAGAGAGTCCTTGACCTAATATTTTCCCGAAATTTGGATCAGTAACATTATTATCAATTCCACCCAAATTCACGCGGTTTAGCACATTAAAGAACTCAGCTTTGAGCTGGACATTTACTCTCTTACCTTCTACCGCTACCGGAATATTCTTGATCAGGCTGGCGTCCATATCGAGTAGCGGTTGGTTCCGGAAGTGTCCTCTCGTTCCGTCTCCTTCAAACCCGGGAGTCGGCTGCCAGAAATTTGCTCCGTTCGATTGTGGTGTTCCTGAGTAGGTGTACACAGGCTTGCCGTAGTTTTCGTGAATAAAGTGACTGCGGCTGTATACGAGCGGCAGGCCGGCGGCTTGGTTTGGATAGTCCTCCGTCATGCCATCCGCGTTGTAGTCCCCGCTGTCGGGCTTCAATCCTGTGACTTTGCCGTTGCCGTCGCGGATCGGATCGAACTGCGCATTCGTATACATTCCATAGGGCGTTCCAGTCTGCCAGACATAGGTCGAGCCCACCTCCCAGCCTCCAAGGATCTGTCGCGATAGGAGATGACTCGCAAATGGGGTCTGGAAGCGATAAACGCCGGAGGCCGAGATACGATTCCGCACGTCGAAGTTTGTATCCCCTCTCCGCGCGCAGAGATCACGCGGGTCAGCGATCTGCTCATAGCCTGTAGAGCGCTCACCGCCGTCAAAACAATCGCTATTGTGTCCCCAGGTGTAGGAACCCTGAATTGTGCCACGAGAGGCGAAATCCCGTTTCAGACTCACCACCATCGCGTTATAGACAATGGGATCGAAGTTCGTGATGTACCACATCTGTCCGAAACTTGGGTTCAGTCTGTGCAGCGTCCCATCCTGGAACAGATCGCCGGGCTTGCGGTTGTAGTCCGTGCCGACAAGACCACCCCAGGTGTGAGAACCGTTGTAGCTCAGACCAAATACGAGCTTACCCGGCATGAGTTGCTCAACACCCGCAATGTAGTTCAGAGAACGAGGCGTGTGTAGGTGGGGATCCAGGCCGCCGACACCGCTTTGCAATCCAGCGATGCCTCCATTCGCATCCAGAGTATTCGATGGCAGTTGTGGCAGGTTGAAGCCGAAGGGGTATGTATTCGAGGTTCCTATCTGAAGGTCCGACGGCGATTTGATGGGAAGCGTTACTCCGAAGCTGTTGAAGACATAATTGGGGGGATTGCTGTCGACCCGATCGACAACTTCGCCAAGCGTAATCCAGTCGTTGTAGAGCCCTATGCCGCCGTGAACATTGGTCCGCTGACTGTTGCCAGGCGACCAGGCAAAGCCTGCCCGTGGGCTGAAGTTGTTGTTCAACCGCCCTGGAAACTCGTTGCTTCCGGTCGACCGCACGGCGGCATTTGAAAACTGCTCATCCACGGTGGTCCCCGGCGCGACGAAGATGTTGGTCAGCTTCAGGCCGAGAATACCGTGGGCATTTCCATAGTCATCCCAGCGAATGCTAAGAGTAATGTTCAGGTTTGGCTTCACTCGCCACTGGTCCTGGGCGAACAGACTTTCTGTGTTTAACCCTGCACCATACTGAAAGAGTTTGGGTTTGCCTGTCAAAGGGTCGTAGGCCCCGTATCCGCCGCTGTAGATGTTGCCCTGGACGTAGTCGAGGATACTGTTGAAGTAGTAATTGGGCCGGTTATTATCTGTCGGATCGACGCTCGTGTCGTCTCCCCAGTAATAGTTGCCTCCGAACTTGAAAGTGTGTTTCCCGGTCGTCCAAATCAGCTCATCACGCACTGTGTAATTGTGCTGAACAAATGTATTCCCACCTCCCGAACCCATACCGGTCGAGAAGTTGATGCCTATGGATGGGACCTGATACTGACCGTCCGAAGAGTTCACTCCCTTGAGATTGTTGCCTGAAAACGAAACCTCGTTCAGTAGCGATGTATTGAAGGTATGCGTCCAGTCGCCTTGGAATGCGTTGGTTAGAAAGTTGTTCGAAGTGCTGAATGCCGGTCGCGTCGCCAATGAGATGCCCGAGTTTTCAGAATGCACATAGCTGCCGTACAGCCGGTCCTTGGCGCTCAGGATTTGATCGCCTCGCGCGGTATATTGCAGGCCGTTGCGGAAGGGCGATGTGTTCCAGGTGCCTTGTACCAGCACCGGTAAATCACAGGGGATGCCAGTCGTACTTCCAGGACCGCAGTTACCCGGAAACAGATCCTGCGCACGTGACTGCACGTTGGTTTCAACGGGCCCCTGAATGGGATACTTCTGGAATAACTGCGTCTCCACCGTGTTTGGATAGTTCTGTTCTGCCCAGGTAACAAACTCCGGCGCCTCATAGGTCTGTACGCTGCTGCTCGAAGTCTTCGAGGCCAATTTGTCGACCGAAGCAAAGAAGAATGTCCGATTTTTCCAGATAGGGCCGCCGAAACTTCCGCCAAAATCCTGATTGAGAAAGGGTGCATACTTTGTCACCGATGGCAGGCTCTGCTTCGCAAGCAAGTGCTGATCGGTAAACAGGTAGTTTCCCGTACCGTGGAACTGGTTGCTACCAGACTTGGTCGTCATCGCGATCTGCATGGATGTTCCTCTGCCCTGGTCGGCAGTAAAGGTGTCTGTCTGTATGCTGATCTCCTGCACCGCGTCAGGATTGATCATGACATTCGAAGTCCCGTTCGTAATGTTGCTTCCCGTGTTCACGCCGTCCACGCTGAAGGTGTTTCCGTAAGGGCTTCGGCCGTTCGCGCTAACTCCGGTAAAGTATTCCGGGTTGTAATTGTTCGTCTGTCCATTCGTACCGGTTACACCCGGAGCCAGATTCATCAGCGTGAAGACGCTGTTGCCGGAGAGAGGCAAGTCTCGAAGCGTCTTATTGTCCAAGGTCAGCTGTTGACGGGTCTCCGCTGTGTCCAAAATTGGCGCCTGAGTTGTTACCTCAATGCTCGATGTGAGCGAGGCAATATGTAAAGCCACAGGAACGGCCCGGGTCTGTGCTGTCTCCAGAACTACGGAAGTTATGTTTTTTTCAAACCCTTTCGCTTCTACTGTGATGGTGTAGTTGCCAGGTGGCAGGCTCACGAACTGATAGTTACCTATTCGGTCCGATGAAATCCTGCGGGTCTCCTGCGTTGCCACGTTCACCAGTGTGACGGCCGCATTGGATACCACTTCTCCGGATGGATCATGAAGAGTGCCTTGAAAACTGCCGGAAAATTGAGCATGAGCAGTCGTTGTTGCGATCATGAATAACACTGCCACAAAAACTCCAGAAATCCATCGTGCGATGTAGCTCATCCTTGCCTCCGTAAGTTTGGCGCTATTTTTTCGAAAAGTGTCAGCCAGCCCTTAAGCGCCATTTTGGTGGCGGTTTGGGCTTCTGCACCTGTAAACGGTTTCGTTTTTGCGCAATTTGTAACCGTGGAGGAGACTAGTCAGTTGCATGAACGACGCGCATGAGTTGGATGGACTCTGCGCGCATAGTCCATCTGAACCAGACGGGGAAGCACCTTGCTGACGCCAAAATCGGAGCGTAGACTCGAGAGTCTCCGCAGCAATGCAGACTCACGCCGAAACATACTTTGCGAATTACGAGAACATACAATTCGAGCTGGGCCGGGTTCGCCAGCGTTGTGCTTATGCTGTGCCTGGGCTGCCGTTCGACCGCACCGGTCATGATCGCCGTTATTCCACGGACTGCGGGTACTGGACTGTGGGAGCCGGAACATGGCGGGGTCGATGCAGCCGCCGTCCATATAGGCGCCCACGTCTACTGGAATGCACCAACCAGCGAGGATGATGTGGAAGGCCAGATTTCCATGGTCGACCAGGTCATCGACAAGGGCTATCAAGGACTCATTCTGGCGCCGGATCAGGCATTGGCGCTGATCACTCCGGTTCGTCGCGCACTGGCTCACGGCATTCCCACCGTGATTGTGAGTTCTCCGCTGCTCATTCCACCAGGGCAGGGAGGCAAACTCTCCTACATCCTCAACGATGAAGAGGCTGGAGGGCGCATCGCTGCGCAGCGCGTTGCCGAACTACTCCATGGCCGGGGGACTGTAGCTGTTCTTGGGGTGAACCCCGACATCGCCGGCATCATGACTCGGGCACGAAGTTTCGAGTTGTTCCTCGCACAGAACTATCCCGGCATCCACGTCATGAAGAGGATGGGCTCCTTCAATATGCTCCACGAACAGCAGATAGCGGAAGAGACACTAAAGTCCAATCCGAGTATCGATGTGATCGTCGCGCTGATGTGGAGTTCAACACGAGGAGCGATCTCGGCAATCGAAGGCATTCCTGGCAATCGGCAGGTCAAGGTTATCGGTTTTGATCCGGATGGAACTCTTCCGTTTGAGATAGAAAGCCTCGATTCGGTCATCATGCAGGACACTCGTGCCATGGGCCAGCAGGCGGTGAATCTTATTGACGCAGAGCGCCAAGGCCGTCCGGTTCCTGCGTTGACCGTCCTTCAGCCCACCCTTGTCACCCGGAAGAATGTAAACACCTCTGAGGTCCGCAGGCTGACTTCGATGGACTGGAGACCAGGCCGCTGGGACGGGAGCACCGCCCCGTGACGATCACTTCGCCAATACGCCGGCTCTTATGGCTTGCCCTCGCCATCGTGTGTGTTTTGGGTGTGATGTTGCTGCTTGTACGCGCGACTCTGCATAGCCCAAAACGCGGCCTGCCATACCATGACTCTTTTGTAAGTGGCAAAGCAGATGAGTGGAAAGCCTTGGGCGGCACATGGGAGTTGGTTAACGGGGCGATGCGCAACGGCTCCGATGAGCGCGGCGCTAAACTGCTGACCGGTTCAAGCTATTGGCGCAACTATTCCATCGAAGCTGATGTGATGTTATTGGCAAAGAATGGCGATGCAGGCCTGGTACTGCGTTCGAACAACGAAGAAGCGGGCGTAGATTCCTACGTAGGCTACTATGCAGGGCTGCGCAATCTGGACAATTCTCTCGTACTGGGCCGCGCCAGTTATGGGTGGAGAGAGGGCACGAACAAGCTGGACTCCATTCAAGGCGGTATCCAGCCATTCCACTGGTACCATCTGAAACTGCTCGCATACCAGTGCCAGATCGTGGCCGCGGTGAGTGTTCCTTCTCAGAGAGATGCCACATCGATCGCAATCACAGATAAACACTGCATTGCGTCGGGTCGCGTTGGTCTTCGCTCGTATTCCTCAGGCGGTGTTTGGAGAAATGTTGTTGTTCGGGCTGCAACCCACGAAGATTTAGTGACGATGCTGGGAGAGGCTCCCAACCATGAAGCTGTTTTTACGCAGCCTTATTTTTCCGGGAATCCGGAGGATCTCAGCTTCGATCCTATGGCCGGACATGGAGAACAAGGAGCGCTGCGCTTCAGCCCAAATGCGCAGCCTATCGGTAGTCTTCGCCTCTCTTCGTATTCGAATACTGCAACTGCGACGGTGCGAGGCGTTGTCATTCTCACCTCGCCGGCGCTCTTCGTTCAGGACACAACTGGCGGTGTGATCGTTCCTCATGCCAATGCGCCCCCCCTCAAGGTAGGAGATGAAGTGGAGGTCTCCGGTGAGGTGCATCCTGGCAATTTCAGCTCTTCACTTGAGCATGCGACCGTGCGTGTTTTATGGGCACACACGCCCATGCCGGCGATGTCAGTGACCGCATCGCAAGCCGCTACCGGTGCATTCGATGCAAGCTTCATCGAAGTGGAAGGTCTTTTGCGCGCGAAGTCTTACGGGCCTGACAATACTCTTGTATTCGACTTTGATGCAGGACCGCAGACGTTTCGGGTCATCATGAGCCGGGGACGTGGTGACACCCTCTTCAAAAATCTAAAGCTGAACAGCTTGCTCCGGCTGCACGGTGTCTGCGTGGTTGATCCGGCTTACACACGGAATAGTACGCCATTCGTGCTTTTGCTACGCTCCACAGACGACCTGAAACTATTAGCCGGTCCGCCCTGGTGGAGCGCCGGCCATTTAATCGCCGTCGCGATCGGCGTTCTAATATTTGCTTTTGCGATCAGCTTGCTCTACAGCCGCGCTGAGCGCTGGCGTCTTCGCGCAGTGTTTGAAGAGCGTGAGAGGCTCGCTCACGAAATGCACGATACGCTTGCGCAGAGTTTTGCGGGAATCGGCTTTCAGCTTGAGGCCATTCGCAACGGTGTGCCCGACGACTTTTCGACTACGCATCAGCAACTTGATTTAGCCAGCGATCTGGTCCGCCACAGTCACGAGGAGGCGCGACGCAGTATCGCGACACTGCGTCCGGAGTCTCTTCAATCCGGAGACCTGATCGCGGCGCTCGGATCCTGTGCCAGCCGCATGGTGGAAGGCGGCGACATCAAAGTCGCGACGACGTGTAGCGGCGATCCGCGGCCTCTGCCATTGCGTTCTACCGACACGCTCTATCGGATTGGACAGGAATCCATCGCCAATGCTGTGCGCCACGCACGCTCTACCACGATCACCATCTCGATCGAGTATCAGGAGAAGCTCGTCCGATTGCTCGTCGCCGACGACGGTGTTGGATTCACGCCAACCGGAACGTTGCGTGGCTTCGGTCTGCAGGGGATGAGGAAACGTGCTGCCGACATCTCAGCGGCCTTGCAGATCCTCAGCACGCCGGGCCATGGCACTCGTGTTGAGGTCACCGCACCCTTGCCTCGACACATCACCATTCTTTCCTGGCCACAGGTTCTATGGAAGCACCTCACGGAGCGTTTATCGAATGCCGAAACAGCCAGACAGTAACATACGAATTCTGATTGTGGATGATCATCCCGTTGTTCGCGCGGGACTGACCAGCATGCTCGGCGCGCAGCCGGGGTTGGAGGTGGTCGGATCAGCCTCCAGTGGCGAGGAGGCGCTCGCGATGTTACAGAGTCACACGCCTGACTTACTGCTACTCGATCTGCGGATGCCTGGCATGAACGGCATCGATACGCTTCTTGCTATGAAGCGCCTAGGGGTGTCGACCCGCGTCATCGTTCTCACCAGCTATGAGACGGACGAAGATATTTATCGCGCTGTACAAGCTGGAACAGGAGGCTATCTGCTGAAGGATACTTCACGGCAGGAGATGGTCGAAGCCATCCGCATAGTCCACGCGGGCAAACGATATATACCCCGCCAGATTGCGTCGCGGTTGGCGGAACGCATGATGCGCTCCAATCTCACAGCCCGCGAACTCGAGATACTCAAAATGGTTGCCAGGGGTCTGACGAACAAACAGATTGGCAAGGCGCTCGAGATCAGCGGCAATACAGTACGCAACCATGTGAACAGCATTATTGAAAAGCTCGAAGTCTCTGACCGTACAGAGGCGACTACCACAGCGATCCAGCGCGGCCTCATTGAGGTCGACGGATAAAGACTCACCCCATGCACATAGAACATATGGACCATGCGGTATCTCCAACGCTTGATTACCATATCGTCAGTCTCTTCAGGAGTTCGCCTTGTTGCCCCCTTCTCTAAGAATCCATTCGAGCCGACGCCGATTTCTCCAACAACTTGGCTTTGCCGGCATGGCGTCTTCTCTCCCTGTCAGTGCGTTCGCAGCGTCTCCTGGTCAGACGGCCTCTTCGTCCACTGGCGTAAAGAATCGCGCACCTCTTGCACCGAATGCATTCTATTCACTACCGCTCGGCGCAGTTCGTCCCACGGGTTGGCTACGGTCGCAATTGGAGATTCAGGCGCAAGGGCTCGGCGGACATCTGGATGAAACCTGGCCTGACGTGGGTCCAAACAGCGGTTGGCTTGGTGGTTCGGGTGAGTCATGGGAGCGCGGGCCTTACTTTCTCGATGGACTGACACCGCTCGCCTATCTTCTCGACGATGCGCGCCTGAAAGCAAAAGCGCAAAAATACATTGACTGGACGCTGAACAATCAACAACCCAGCGGCATGTTTGGGCCACATTCCAACGACGACTGGTGGCCGCGTATGGTCATGCTCAAGGCACTGACGCAGTATCAGGAAGCGACAGGCGATCCGCGAGTGATTCCCGCAATGCAACACTACTTCGACTATCAGCTCACAGCGCTGCCAACGAGGGGACTGAGCGATTGGGGCAAATTTCGCTGGCAGGACGAAGTGCTGAGCGTGATCTGGCTCTACAACCGCACAGGCAATCCCAGGCTGCTGGACCTCGTGCACTTGCTGCATACCCAAGGTCATGACTGGCTTGCCCAGTACGCGAACTTCCAATACAAGGACCGCATCACAGGAGAGAAAATTAGGTCAGAGGAAGAATCCGGGCACAAGGATTTCGGGTTGTCGACACACGGCGTAAATAATGGGCAAGCCATTAAGACAGGGGCTGTGTGGTCGTTGGTCTCCGGTTCGGAGTCTGACCGCAGAGGCGTGTCGCAGATGATAGCGGAGCTCGATAAGTATCATGGGTTGCCGAACGGAATGTTCTCGTGCGACGAGCATCTTGCAGGACCAAATCCATCCCAGGGATCCGAACTCTGTACGGTAGTCGAATACATGTTTTCGTTGGAGCAATCGCTGGGCATTCTCGGTGATCCTGTTCTTGGCGACCGTCTGGAGAAGCTTGCGTTCAATGCTTTGCCAGGAACGCTGACAGATGACATGTGGGCGCATCAGTACAACCAGGAGCCGAACCAGGTGGAGTGCAGCTTGCATCGCAAGCCCTGGACGACCGATGGCCCAGAATCGAACTTATTTGGACTGGAGCCGAACTTCGGTTGTTGCACAGCAAACTTCCACCAGGGATGGCCGAAGTTTACTGCAAGCTTATTCATGCTGTCGCAGGACGATGGTGTCGTGGCCGCTGCCTATGCGCCCTGCGAGATGCGCACGATGGTTCGCGACACTCCTGTGCACATAGTGGAGGAAACAAATTATCCTTTCCACGGCACTGTAAGCATCACGGTCAATCCCGCATCCCCGCTTGCATTCCCGTTGTTGTTGCGAATTCCCGCGTGGGCTAAAGGTACAACTCTCACGGTGAATCGCCAGCAACAGCCCGCGCCTGAGTCAGGCACCTTTGCACGCATTGAGCGGAAGTGGAGAGCGGGTGATCGCGTTGAGATCGACTTTCATTTTGAGCCGAGAGTCTCTCAGGGTTTTCATGACTCTGTTGCCGTGGAACGTGGACCGCTGGTCTTCTCCTATGGAATCGGTGAAGATTGGCTTAAGCTGCGCGATCGAGGCATGACAGCCGACTGGCAGGTGTATCCCACAACGCAGTGGAACTATGCGCTGTCGCTGGATGCTGCATCACCATCACACGGAATCGTTACAGTTGAAGACGAGATGCACGATCGCCCATTCAGCGCGAAAGGGGCTCCTGTTAAGCTTCATGTGAAGGGACGAAAAGTGTCGTCCTGGCAGGCTGAAGATGGAGTAGTTAATCCGGTCCCGCAAAGCCCCGTGACCAGCGACCAATCCGAAGAGACGGTCACGCTGATTCCATATGCTGCTGCGAAGCTACGCATTACAGCATTTCCACAGTTAAAGACCTGAATATTCTGAGTTCAAAGAAGTTGGGATGGATGTTTCTCACAGAGCAGAAATCCAGCAATGACAGTGGCGCATGTACTTACGAAATCCCGGCGGTTTATTCACCCCAAACGAGAGACTGCACTTCTCGCTTGGCTGCTCCTAACCGGAAGTGTTTCATCACCTAGTTTGCGCGGAGATTCCGGTCAAGAGTGCGCTAGCCTTTTGTAGTCGGGATATTTCAGCAACGATGTTTTCGAGCAAGGGTCTCTCCCCCCTTCCATCAGTTTTGTCAGATCGCGACGCCTGTCTTCCCATCCTCGGCAGTGGCTCGCACATGTGGTGCGAGCCACTGCCTGCTCACCCCACGTGCCATGATATCGGTCGCGTGAAATGCCTACTGCTAAACATTGTTGGCACTGTCACCGCCCGTTACATCGTAGGTTGCTCCTGACACCATTCGTGCGGCATCAGATGCGAGGAATACTATAACCGGTGCCATCTCTGCCGGATCGATCCACGGCACACCCAAAATTGATTTGCTCTGCAGTACTTTACGAGCCGTTTCTTCGTCCATGGCTTTGTCCCCCGTTGGTGTGCGTCCCGCCACCTGCAGCGCTTGCTCATATCGCTCTTCATGGCGCGTGAGTGGTGTATCGATGAGTCCTGGAGCAAGGCAGTTCACCGTGATGCCATGCGGACCCAGTTCCATTGCTGCAGACTTCATCAAGCCGATGATGCCCCACTTCGATGCTGAATAAGCAGAACCGTTCAAAGTACCGTGCCGTCCCTGAGTGGATGTAGTCATGATGATCCGGCCGTGTTCCTGTTGCACCATATACGGCGCAAACGCTCGTAGAGCGTTTGCTGTCCCCGTCAGATTCACGTCGATCTGTATGTGCCAATCAGGATCTTCCATCTCAAGTAATGGACGGAACGCTTGGATACCAGCATTGGCAAACAAGATGTCAATGTGTCCAAACTCAGCGTTGATCTTCTCTGCGGCTCTGCGCAGTGCAGGGAGGTCGCGCTGGTCCAGCACAAAGCTTCTCCACTGGACGCCTTCGCTCTTGACCATTTCACCGGTTTGGTCGAGTTCGGCACGGCTAGCAGGTTCTACTCCCGAACGGGGATCGACGACGGCACAGATGTCGATCCCAACCACGTTAGCTCCGCTATGTGCCAAGGCGACTGCAGCTGCGCGTCCAATCCCTCGCGCTGCTCCAGTGACTACAGCCACTCTGCCATTGAGAATCCGTCCCCAAGGTTCTGCCTTCGCCTGCGTCATCTGCCCCTCCATGTTTCTTGTCAGTGCAACCGCGCTCAGCGCTGCTGACCCGGCTGCCAGGAAAAACCTGCGCGATATGATCGCCTTTGCTGACTCTTGCTTTCCATTTGATTGCATAAAGCGCCTCTACTGTTTCTCGCTAATGGGTGATGTTACTCAAAGACCTATAGCGTGCTGCTGATCGGGTGCAAATGACATAAACGCGCTCGTGGGCAAGGTTGTAATCCAGAGAAATCAAGAAATGTGTCTCTTACTACGAACGCCTTTCCAGTTGTTTTATCCTCGTGATTTCTAGAATTGCGGGGGTTATTGTATTGATTCCATTGAGGATTGCCCCTGCTGATCCTATTTCAGTATTCAGACTTCTCGCCTGTTGCAGGGACTGAGGTCGGAACGCCCGGGGTCCCGGCATAGGTGATGAGTAGCACGGTGGGTTCATCACCCGACTCGCCCCGATGCACATCGTCTACTGACTCTCCTACCGCCTGTCCCTGATGAACGATGTGAGTCTTGCCGCTGGCTTTGTCATGCAGCGTAAGAGTGCCCGAAAGCACATAGACGACATTTGGGAATGGATGCGTGTGCCATGGCAGGGCCGTGTGGGGTGCGATGGTCAGCTTGATCGTCGTTAGTTGTGGCTGACCCGTGGGGTAGTGTGTGTAGGGCTTGCCGTTCCACGATTGGGTTGTCTGCAGCAGGATCTCGCGGTGACCGCTTGCAACGCTATTCGCGCCGGTTTGAGCGAGTACGGCCGTCATAGATGCTACGGCGATGGCGGTAATTCCAAGGTTGCGGTACTTAGAAATCATGTCGTTGGTCTCCATGTGCGTGAGATGACTATTTGCCGGTGTAAGACACACGCCAAACGCTGCGAGAGCCGTCATCTGTAACGTAGAGGGCGCCATCGTGACCCACGGTTACTCCTACGGGTCGGCCCCAGACCTGCCCATCTGCAGTGACGAACCCGGTAAGAAAATCCTCGTACTCGCCGGTGGCTTTGCCGTTCTGCATGGGAATCCGAATCACCTCGTAGCCTCCGCGATTGGCGCGGTTCCAGGACCCGTGTTCGGCTGCGAATCCGTCGCCGTCGTATTGGGACGGGAAGTCGGATTTACTGGTGGGATAGAAGGTCATTCCGAGCGAGGCCATGTGGGGTTGAACCAGGACATCGGGAGTAATGACTTTGGACTGGAGTTCAGGATGGGTGCCCATGAGGCGCGGGTCCTGATGACCTCCCATATAGAACCAGGGCCAACCATAGAAGCCACCTTCTTTGACCGAAGTTACATAGTCCGGCACAAGATTGTTCCCCAGAGCGTCACGCTCGTTCGTGGAGCACCAGAGCTGATGGGTCACCGAGTTGATCGCCTCGCCGACGCAGTTCCGAATGCCGTAAGCGTACACTTCGACAAATTTGCCCGCGGGGGTGTACTCCAGCACATCCGCCCGATGGAACTCTTTAGGATGCGTGTCAGGATCGTCGGCATTCGATCCACTTCCAACGGACACCAGCATATGTTTGCCGTCGGCAGAGAAGACGACATCCCGCGTCCAATGGCCACCACCACGGAGTTGAGCATAGCCGGGGAGATCGGGCACGATAGTCTCAGGCTCGCGCGCGGCCTTTAGCTCTCCGGACTTGTAGGCGAATCGAACGACGGTCGTGGCATTTCCGACGTAGATCCACTTAGGATTTGCACCAGCGGGATAAAACGCTATGCCAAAGGGATGATCGAGGCCCGTAGCGAAGGTGCTGATGGTCGCTGCCTTACCCGCATCCGTGATGCCGCGCAGCACCAGTATGGAACCAGCCTGCGAGTCTGCCACGAAGAGATCGCCATTCGGCGCCGTGTGGATGATGCGGGGCATCACGAAGGTTCCAGAGGTCGGACCGTGTATCTCTTTCGTGTTTTCGGATCGCTGCATAGGAGTGGCTGCGTCACCGCCCGCATAGAGCTGGACCGTAAAACCGGCAGGGGCAATGGGCCACGCGCCCTCAGGCCTTTGGACAAGCTTGGGACCGTTGTCTACAGACTCGGATGGTTTCGGCTCTGGGAGATCTGCCACCGTGATCTTTCGCCGAACGCCCGGCTTCTGTTGCGCGTAGCCGGCAAAGGCGGCTTGACCGGTGATCGTCTGCTGGGCGTGGAGTACAGACGGAAGCAGCGCGGTGAAGGCGAAAAGGGCTAATGCGTGAATCTTTGCGAAGCGTGAACGTCTCATCATTCTTATCTCCAGATCTGTATTTTGGCGACAGTCGATCGTGTGATGGCTTAGAGCAGAACCCCTAGTACTGTTTCCCGGAAAGAGCTTGGGAGGGGAGCCTTCCTGGGGAAAAGCGCCGTCCAAAGGATCGCCTTTGGGGATGCCTATAGGGGTTCTGCTCCAGCTTTGGCCGCATTTCAACCACGCAGACTTGCGGGAGGATGGTTGACAGCGGCCAACTTGTCATACGCAGCCTGAGGTAGTTCAAGGCTCGCAGCAGCGATGTTCTCTTCCAGGTGCTTGACCGAGGACGTTCCGGGAATAGGCAGGATCACTTTGGAACGTTTGAGCAGCCACGCCAAGGCGACCTGCAACGGAGTCGCATCAAGATCGTTTGCGACCTGCTTGATGGCGTCATGGGCCTCCTTTGCCTGACCGAGCGGAGCCCACGGAAGGAACGCGATGTCGTTCTGCGCGCAGTAGTCGACGATGAAGTCCGATTCGCGATCAGCGAAGCTGTAGCGGTTCTGCACGGAGACAATCGGTACGATCCTGCGAGCCCTCTGCACATGTTCGCGCGTCACATTCGAGAGCGCGACATGGCGAATTTTACCCTGCGCGCGCAATCTGGCGAGTGCTTCTACCGATGCCTCGAAAGACACAGCATTGTCGGGAGCGTGCAGTTGATAGACATCGATATGGTCCAGACGCAGGCGCTTCAGGCTTCCCTCGAGTGCTTTGGTGAGATGTTCCGGGCTGGCATTGTGTGTCCATTGGCCGGGGCCAGGACGCTCCCATCCACCTTTGGTTGCGATCACTAATCCAGCTGGATAGGGGTAGAGTGCCTCTGCGATGAACTCTTCGGAGGTGCCAGGGCCGTAGGAGTCGGCCGTGTCGATCAGATTTACTCCGAGTTCAACCGCACGCCGAAGGGTCGCAACGGACGCAGCTCTGTCTGCGGGAGGTCCCCATACGCCTGCCCCTGTGATCCGCATCGCTCCATAACCCAGGCGGTTGACCGTGAGATCGCCGCCGATGGAAAACGTGCCGGCAGCTGCTGCTGAAAGAATCTGTTCCTCATTCGTAATCATGAGACTGCTCCTTTTCGTGTTGAGAATCTGGAAGGAATGACCAACCCACGATTTGTGCTCAGGCGGTGGGCCAGAAATCGTCAGGCAGATTGACAACGATCGGCTCTGACGTACTTCGTACAACGACCCATCGAAAGGGTTGTTCCTTCGAAGGGTTGAGTTCCTGATGGGGCAACCAAGCCGGCACATGTAGAAAATCGCCCGCTCGAACAGTGGCGGAGTGTTCTCCGAAGTCACCCCACCGCACCGTAGCCTCTCCTTCAAGGACGTAGACAACGGTGTCCTGTTCGCCATGGTGGTGAATGCCGGTCTTCCCTGAAGGCTCGACCACAAAGATGCCTGCCCATAGCGAGGAGAGAATTCCATTCATGGCTGCAATGGCGGACATCCTTAGCGAACCTGACGTCTGCTGCGTTTCGGTGCTCAGTCCAGCGGGGTGCACAACGCTGATCGTCGAATTCGGAATTCCATCCCGGTCAGATCCCATCCGAATAGCGACTCCACTCTGCAGAGCAAAGGGGTCTGCTATCGGGCGAGTGAGCGAATCATTGGATTTGTTTTCCATCTGATCTCCTGATCAGTTCGCTATTGTCCGGCGAACTAACTGTACTGTACCGTACATTACAATCAGATGCGCTCAATATCAAGTTCGACGCACCAATAATCCAGGGAGTCTCATAAGTTAGGGCTGGAAGAATTGGCCTTTAAGCAGGGAATCCCTCCGTCCCGCACCGCTAAAGCGTCACGGTTTGAGCTCCTCGCTATTCTGAACATCCTCATTCTTCAACGAATTAGCGACTCACCACACCAGGGAGCTTTTTATAGCAAAGCGCTTAGTGGTGGTTCTCTGACTCACTTATCAAGTCGATCTGGACGTTCAGGATGTGAAGGGACTGGATTGGCGCCTGGGGAGGATTCAGTATTTCCGGAGGTGCGCAGCTGTTGATTCTTCAGCAATAGATCGGCAATGATGAGTTGCAGTCCTTCGGTTTTTTGCCGCCAGAATGCGGCATCTTTCTGAGGCTCTGGAGTTGCCGGGGATTCATAGGCGATGGCCTCCTGGCTGGGTACGCCCAATTCAGCCGTGTCGCCCGTAGATACGGAGACAGTTGGTGAGGGGGCGTCGCTGCGCTTGAGAAGGCGATCGGCTGAAACATAGCCCGTACTCATCGCTACGATGAGGAGAGCGCCGATGATCGCCTGAGGAGCCAGTGAGGGAACGCCGGTACCTCTCGAAGCTGCACCGATGGCGAATGCGACGATAAACGCGATCAGGATTTTCATCTGCTCCTCCTTAAAGTATTTGAAGCCTTAGGTTTCGTTCAGAAGACCTTTTCTACCCTCAGTACGAGCTTGTTTCCCTCGGGTCGATTCTTAACGCCAAACTCGTGATATCCATTCGCATAGAAGAACCATTTCCCTGAGTTCCAGACCATGCCCGGACCGATCGCCGCTACTTGCTCCGGAGAGTTCCGAAGTGGGATGCCATGGATGCGGCCATCCGTGATCTGCCGGAGATAGTAGGCGTTTGGGCCGAGCCAGAGATGTTTGCCAAAGTTGTACGCAGTGGTGGCGTTGAAGTGGATTGCCTGGCCTGCCTGCATCGATTGAGCGCCTGTTGCGGATGGCGGACTATCGTTCGTCGAATTCCAGAGATAGTGAACGCGCCAGCTGGTCTCGATACGTTTGGCTGGGAACGCGGTAATCGCGTAATACGGATGAACCGTAAAGGCATTCGCGCCGATATTTACCGCGGAAGATCGTGTGTATGCGCCCACGGGCAGATCAAAATCGAAGACGACTCTCTGGTCGATAGGGACATTGCCAATCTTTCGCTCGCCCCATTGAAGGATGAAGGGAGACACTGTGAACGCTCCCCAGCCGCCGGATTGTCCCATGCTGCCGGCATTGACGTGTGCTGCAGATGCCACTACTTCCGTGCCGTACCAACCACCCAGGATTGTCTTATGAGTAATCCATGCGACGTGGGTCAGTTGGCTGATGCTGTTAACCGTGCCAGTCCCTGAGACCGTATTTCCTGAGCCGTCTACGATCGTTCCTTCATGCGCGCCGTCCCCAATCTCTTCAATGACCCCGCCAGGCCCGGCGATACCGTCGAGGAAGCTGGTGTCACCCAGGTTCACAGCCGGCTCAGCGACGTGCGTCTGCGCGACGAGTGGAGTTGCCGAGAGGAGTATCAGAAAAAGAACGTATTGGAGCGGCTTGAGCATGATCCTCTCTTAGGCGTAAACCAGGCGGCGGCCCAGGATCTCTTCGCGAAGTCTGTCGAGTGAGCGCAGCATAAACGTCAGCCCGTTCTCGTCCTGATACATGTCTTCCGCAACCTTGGCGTGAACGCCACCGACGACGACTTCTGGTCCCATCACGAGGTGCGCCTGCATGGAGATCAGTGTCTCCCGCAGCTGGTACTGGGCCCGGACGCCGCCTGTGAACGCCTTGGACGAACTGATGATCGAAACGGGCTTGTTCTTGAAACATGATTCGAAGACCGGACGCGAGGCCCAGTCAAGTGCATTCTTCAGAACGCCAGGCACGCCGTGGTTGTATTCAGGCGTTGTGATCAGGACTCCTTCGCTCTCCGCAATGATCTTCTTGAACGCTGCAACTGAGGGGATCTCAGGGGTCCGATCAAGGTCCTCGTTATAGAGGGGAATGTCTTCCAGCGTCACGACTTGAATGTCGATTGCAGGCGCGGCCTTTTCAGCAAGTATCTTCAGCAGCGACGTGCTGAAAGACGTTTTGCGGAGGCTTCCCGAAATACCGACTACTCGAACTGTTTCTCCCGTGCGGTTCATGTTGTTCTCCTCGTCTGCGGCTGTGTCAAGCGCTCACATTCACGAGGCTAGGCGCATCTTATTCATGTGTCCAACAAAAGGTTCGCATAATATATATCTCTAATGATGATGAATAGAGGAGTGACCCTATGGAGATACGACACCTGCAGAACTTCATCGCATTGGCGGAGGAGGGTAAGTTTACGACCGCCGCGCAACGCATGAACATCGTTCAATCGGGGCTGTCCGTGTCCATCAAAGAGCTCGAACAGGAGCTCGGAAGCCAACTGGTTACGCGGACGACTCGCAAAGTCTCATTGACTGCGGCTGGAGAGCTTTTCCTGGAGCATGCGCGCGGTTGTCTCGCGTTGCTGAACGATGGGGTTCAGGCGGTCCGGTCTCAGGATGGCGTCGTCAGAGGCCGTCTGCATCTCGGCATTCTGCAAAGCCTGACACCGTACGTGCAACTCGCGACCTTGCTGCAACGGTTCCACTCGTCGTACCCGGAGATCGAGTTTGCAGTTCGCGCTCTTTCTACAGAAGCAGTTCCTGCCCTGGTGCGTTCGGGGTATGTCGATCTGAGCTTTCAGGCAATCCTTGGCAAAGAGCAATGGCCTGGTGTTCAGGTCATCCCCTACGCACAAGACTCACTCGTTGCGATTTGTTCGAGCAAGCATGCGTTGGCAAGGAGCAGCAGTGTGCGACTCGAAATGCTCAGCCATGAGAGCTTTGTGGACCTCATGCCGGAGAGGGCTCTGCGGAAGCTGGTGGATCAGGTCTTCACCCAGCACCATTTGCTGAGAACGAGCGTATATGAGGTGAGCGATATTGAGACGCAACTCTATTTCGTGGCTCATGGTCTTGGCGTCGCAATCGTGCCGTCAGCCCTGGCTCGTTCCTCCGCCGAGTCCCATCAGCTTCATACGTTGCGGATTCTGAGTCAGGCTCCAAAGCTTCCCAAATGGCGAATCGCCATTCTGATACGGCCGAAGCGGACCGACATTCCTGGGAAGACGACGGTTGAACTCTTTCTGGAAACACTTGCCGAACTTTCACGGATGCCGAAGTCCACTTAAGGCGGTCGGAGCCCTCCTGTTTACGGAGGGCACTTTTCTCGTTTCCTGGAATCGCACTAAACTTGCGAACAGGGAAGCGGACGCAGCACGAGGCTTGTGATATTTGATACCGTTGGCGGGTCTAGCTGAAACCTTGGATCAGCCGAGAGCTTCTTCCAATCTGGATCGGCGGAAAACTTCTCCCAATCTGCCTCAAGCGAGTTCATATCAGGAAAGCTAAGCATATAGGTAAGATTCGGCAGATTCGGTCCGACCAGTGTATCGGCGTAGAAGACTCCCGTAGCGCCGGCTTTCGCGAAAATACCGAACTCGCCGTTATGAAACATCTCCACCTTCCGAACGTGATCCATGTTTGTCGGTGACTGATATTGACGAAGGTGATAGATGCGCTTTCCCTTGGCTGCGGCGGAGGCCGGCGGAGTGACCTTCGGATATCCCGGGAACGCCCGCAACAGGGAACTCTCTATGCGAATGTAGGGTGGCGTGGCCGCAGGAGCATCCCAGAACGGCGCAGCTGACTTCATAAAGACATCGTCCTTCGCCAACTCAAGGTCGGCTGTCACTAAAGTTTCCAGCTTCGAACTTGGCATCAGCAGATAATAGGACGGGCTGTCCGGTCCGAAGTAAACAGAGAATGCACCCACTGGTCCAATGCCGAGTCGGTTCAATGCCGGAATGAGAGCATCCGCAAAAAAATCATTGGTGAGCTTTACGCCCGGTCCACTTGCCAGATGGTACCGCCGCAAATCCATGTATTCGGGCGCAGAGTTGTCCGCAGTAGAGCCTGTCTGAGAAAGTAAATCACCAGCAGTAGCAAACGTGAGGGCTGAAGCAGCGAGGGAGCTAGATAGAAAATTGCGACGATCCAATGGAGTCTCCTTGGGATTAGATAGCTTAGTCCAAACACTTTCGGGATTACCACTTAGCGGTTCCGGTCACAATGGCGGTATTGCATTCTCCGTATACTTCGCTATTTTCTGCGAGGTGTGTACTGTACTGTACGTTACACTATAAACGCAGGGTCCGGCCACTCGATAGGGACTCGAAAGCCAGAGTGGCCGGACGCCATCGGTCACATAAGATACTGCTACTAGAGGATTCAAGCTGGAGATAGACTTGAATGCTTTTGGGATGCAGTAAGGGCTTGAGATGGGGAGAGATGGATGCCTAACAAGAGGTCGCGAGGAGACGTTCGAAATAGCAAGCTTCAGAAAGTTGCGGGAGACTTGTTCCTGAAGAGCGGCTATGAAGGCGTCACCATCGACAAAATCGTCGAGCTGGCTGGCGGTTCGAAAAGTACGGTTTACAGCGAATTCGGTGGGAAGTGCGGGCTTTTCATCAGCAGTATCGAGAACCTGTGCCGAGAGGCAAATGAACCGCTCACGAAGATTGACTACTCCGGATTGAACCTTGAAGCGAGTTTGAAGAAACTCTCGTTTCAGATCCTGAAGCTCATCACCGCGAAAAAGTCCGTGGAGCTTCATCGTCTCGCCATCGGCGAGGCCGTGAACTGTCCGGAAGTAGGGGAGGCATGGTACACACACGGTCCTGCAAGAACGGCCTCCTTCATACGATCGTTGCTGGAAAGTCATAAGGACGAGTTGCGAAAGACCTCGATTCCAATCGAACGGATGGCGGTAATGCTTCACGACTCATTAACAGGGGACGTGCTCTACCGTCTGTTGGCAGGGGTTGGTAAGCACGCAAACGATGCCGAGCTCGAGCGCTTAGCTTGCGCTGCCGTCGATGTCATTCTCGGGAGCGGTAGCGTTGAGGCCGCATGACTCGACAGCAGTCAGCGTCACATTTACTGATGGCGCTGAAGTTAAGCAGATGGTGTCGGTAAATCTTGTAATAACTGCACTGTATTCGTTGCCGTAACGAATTAAAGAGGTTTGTAACGAGTGAGGCAGAGGATGCCGTCTTCGGGTGAGATGGTGATCCGACAGGGCTCATAGGATTCGACGCGAACGGTAGTATTTTCATGGATGTCGACCTGTGCGATGAGGTGTTCCCGTTTCTCGTTGGAGTAGATGGTGCAGCACCAAGAATCTCCTTTGTCTTGCCAAACCAGGCTCAGTTTGCGGTTGTCGTGATGGCGTTGTTCGATCAGGTCGCCGCTGCGGAGATTGCAGGCTAAACGTCCTAGAACTGCGGGATCGGCCATGCGTTGGTCGACGATTTCTGTTAGTTCAAGGGATGTCATGAGGCTCCTCCGTTGAGGCGGGAAGTGTACCAAAGCCTTGATCAGGCAGGAAAGTTTCGATGTTTCCTGCGGAACAATCTTGAATGTATGCGATTGGCCTGGTGGCTGAAATTCGTGTTTTTGTGGAGTTGCGGTAGTGAGAAGGGGCTTTCCTGGTTAGTGGATCAGGAGGTTGGGAACGCAGCCGAAAAGGATGACTGACGCGGCCAGCAGGACGATTACCAACTGGGTGAAGGGTGGAGTTTTCAGAGGAGCGTCGTCATCGGGATTGGTGACGTAGGCGCGTTTGAGGACCTGAAGGTAGTAGTAGAGGGAGACGGCGCTTCCGGCGATGGCGAGGATCGCGAGCCAGACGAGGCCGGGGGTAGAGATTACGGCGACGAACAGGAAGAACTTGCCGAAGAATCCGGCAAGAGGTGGGATTCCGGCCAGCGAAAGCATGAAGACGAAGAGGCAGGCCGAGAGAATGGGAGCTCGTCGGCTGAGACCATTGAAGCTGGAGAGATGGTCGCTGCCGGTTTGCTGCTCAACAACGCCGACGATGGCGAAGGCACCGATAGTTGTTAGCGCGTAAGTAGTGACGTAGTAGAGGAGCGCGGAGAGGCTTTGCGGAGTGTGCGCTACGATGGCGAGAAGCATGTAGCCGGCGTGCGCGATGGCGGAGTATGCCAGCAAGCGGCGGACGCTGGTTTGGCGGATGGCTACGAGATTGCCGAGAATCATGGACGCGGCGGCGATGAGCGCGAGGGCAGGCGTCCAGCCGGTGGCGAAGTGCATCCAGGCGGCCCCGCCGGAAGCGCCGTTGAGAGCTATCGTCATGAACTTGAAGAATATGAAGAAGCTGGCGACCTTGGAGCTGGAGGCGATGAAAGTTGCGGCTGGGATGGGCGCGGCCTGGTATACGTCGGGTGCCCAGAAGTGGAACGGAACGGCGGCCACTTTGAAGCCGAAGCCGACGAGGGTCGTGACGATGGCGATGACGACAATCGGATTGAGCGGCGCGGCGTGTATCGCGGCGGCTATCTGCGCAAAGCTGGTGGAGTTTGCGAAGCCATAGAAGAGGCTGAAACCGAAGAGCAGAAAGGCGGCGGACATGGCGCCGAACAGGAAGTATTTAAGCGCGGCTTCAGAAGAGCGCGGGTTGAGCTTGTCGAAGGCGGTGAGGATGTAGAGAGAGAGGCTGAGGAGCTCCAGGGAAAGGAAGAGAACAAGAAGATCCTCAGTTGCCACGAGGAACATCATGCCGATGGTGGCGAAGAGGATGAGAGTGACGAATTCGCCGACGTGATCGGTGAAGGTGGAGTCGCTGGAGAGCAGCAGAATAAAGATGCTCAGGACAAGAAGGATGATCTGGACGCTGTTGATGAGCGGATTAGAGAGGAAGACTCCGTTGAGGAGATTGGCTCGTTGTGGTGCATAGACGAGATGGCAGATGGCTGCTGCGCACCCAAGAGTTGCGAGCAGGGAGGCCGCGGTGAAGCGGGTTTTTGTTGCGCTGTTGCGAAGGATGAGGAGATCGACGGCAAGGACGATCACGGAAGTGATGACGATGATGACTTCGGGGAGCGCCAGATGGAGAAGGTGGGTGTAGGTCATTGCCAGCTCCCTCTGCGGATGCCGTCAAAGAGCGGCGAGTTGAGAGCCGGAACGATGAGCTTCAGGAGGATCTGCGGATAGAGACCTATGGTGACGCTGGTGGCGATGAGAAGCAGGGCGCCGAGGCGTTCGGGGAGCGTGATGGGAGGGAGTGCCTCGGTGGATGAAGTGTGGTGGTCGTTCGTGACGGCCTCTCCGTGAGTGGCATCTGCGAAGAAGGCTTTTTGCATCGCGCGCCAGACGTAGACGATGCCGATGAGGATGCCCAGGCCGACGCAGAGGGCCAGTATGGGGAAGGCACGCCATGCGCCGATGAGAATCATCAGCTCCGCTACGAAGCCGCTGAAGCCAGGAAGGCCCATGCTGGCCATACCGGCGATGACGAAGGTGATTGCCGCGAAGGGAATGGCCTTGTTGAGGTTCATCGGGCCGAGAATGTTGAGGTCGCGGGTGTGGGTGCGGTCGTAGACCATGCGTCCAACGGTGGCGAAGAGCAGGCCGGCGAGGATGCCGTGCGAAAACATCTGGATGATCGCGCCGGAGAGGCCGATCTGGTTGAGCGTCATGAGGCCCAGGAGAATGAAGCCCATGTGGCTGACGCTGGAGTAACCGATGACGAACTTGAAGTCTTTTTGCACGAGGGCGACGGATGCGCCGTAAATGATCCCGATGATGGCAAGGATGGCGAAGACATCGCGCCAGGAGCCGAGGCCGAGGATATGGAAGCCCCATGGAGAAAGGCCGAGCGGGAAGAGTGTCATGGCCACGCGGAGGCAGCCGTAAGCGCCGAGCTTCATGACGACTCCGGCGAGAAGCATGGAAGCGGCTGTGGGTGCGGCAACGTGGCCGGTGGGCGCCCATGTGTGGAACGGCCAGAGGCCGGCGAGGATGGCGAAGCCGATAAAGACCAGCGGGAAGGCCATCAACTGAAAGTGCGGTGAGAAGTGTGCTTGCGCCAGCCGGGTGAGCGACATGGTGTGGATGCCGGAGGTGACGTAAGCGGCGATGAGTCCGATGAGGACCATCGCGGAGCCGACGAAGGAGTAGAGCGCGAGTTTCATCGCGCCGTACTCCTTGCGAGTGGAACCCCAGATGGCGATGAGGAAGTACTTGGGGATGATGACGATTTCGTAGAAGACGAAGAGGAGGAAGAGGTCGTAGCTGAGGAAGACTCCGTAGACGGAGCCGATGAGGAGGAGATAGAAGGCGAAGAACTCTTTGGTGCGGTGCTCGATATTCCAGGAGAAGAGTATGCCGGCGATGGCGACGATGCCGGTGAGAAGAACTAGGCAGAGACTGATGCCGTCGGCGGCGAGATGGTACTCGATGCCCAGAGAGGGAATCCACGGGATGCGCGTGATGGTGAGCAACTCGCCGGTGCGGTGGTGGATGAAGGCGGTGAGGGCGACGGCGAAACCGGCGATGGCCGCGAGCAGCGCGAGGAGGCGCGCGGCTGCGGCGCTATTTTTCGGCAGCAGCAGTAAGAGGAGCGCTGCCAGAAACGAGATGTAGATCGTCCACGCGAGCATTGGTTAGCGGTCAGAACTTGAGTTGATTCACGAGTTGCATTGTTGTGGTGTTAAAGAATGCGATGAGAATTTGCGGATAAAGGCCAAAGGCGAACAGCAGAGCGATGGCGGGCGCCAGTGCGAGGCGCTCGCCGGTGGTGAGGTCGGCGAAGGTGGACCACTTTTCATGGAGCGGCCCCGAGAAGACTTTTTGCAGGATGCCGAGGATGAAGATCGCCGTAATCATGAGGCCGATGGCTGAGAGCGACGTGGCCCAGGTGACGAGAGGAAATGAGCCCTTGAAGATAAGGAACTCGCCGATAAAGCCATTTAGGCCGGGGAGCCCGAGCGACGAGAAGAGTGCGATGCCCATCAGCCCAGTGAAAACGGGAGCGGCTTTGCGGAGACCGCCGAAGTCGTGAAGGCCACGCAGACCTCCGCTACGCTTTTCAAGCAGTGCGATGAACCAGAAGATGGTGGCCGCCGTGAGTCCGTGGTTGAAGCTCTGGAGCAGTGTGCCGTTGATGGCGGCATATTTTTCGGCTGTGAGCGACGCATCGCCACCGATGAACTTTGCCGCGGCGAAGATTGCCAGCAGGCAGTAGCCGAGATGGTTGATGGAGGAGTAAGCGAAGATGCGCTTAAGGTCCGTCTGGGCGAGCGCGGAGTACGTCGAGAGCACAATGGTGGCGACGGCCAGCCAGAGCAAAGGCGTGAGGACGAGCTGCATCTGCGGCCAGAAGATAGGGAGCAGAACGCGAAGGAAGCCGTAGATACCCATCTTCGACATGGCGCCAGTGAGGATGGCGGTGGTGCCGCTGGGGGCTTCCGAGTAAGCGGCCGGCAGCCAGGTGTGGAACGGGATGAGCGGAACTTTTACGGCGAAACCGAGGAAGGCTCCAGCAAAGAGGAGAAGCGCGAGGTGATGCGTGAGGAAGCGGTGCGTGCCGAGTGTGGAGACGACAGCGGGCATGAGCTGATTGGCTTGGGTGAGATGCGCCAGCTCGATGAAGTCAAAGCTGTGCGTGGCGAGGAAGAGGGCAATGAAGCTGAGCAGCATGGCGATGCTGCCGACCATGGTGTAGACGAGGAACTGGGTGGCGGCGGTGGTGCGGCGCTGGCCTCCCCAGAGCTTAATGAGGAAGAAGGCGGGAATGATGCTGAGTTCCCAGAAGGTGAACCAGTGAATGAAGTTGAGTGCGGTGAATACGCCGAAGAGGCAGGATTGTAGAAGGAGAACAAGCGCGAAGTAGAGTGCGGCGCGATCTTCAATGTGCCAAGAGGCGGCGATACCGATGGGGACGACGATGGCTGAGAGCAGAAGCATGAGAAGGCCGAGGCCATCGATGGCGAGTCGGTACTCGATGCTGAGAGCGGGAATCCAGGCGTGCCGTTCTTGAAATTGCAGCGTGGTCGACGCGTGGTCGAAGTGGAGTGCGATGACGAGAGTAAGGGCCAGGGCGGCGAGGCTGAACGTGAGCGCGAGGATGCGTGCGAGCTTGGGTTTGCGCCCGGTGAGGGCCACGAGGATGGCGCCAATAACCGGGAGCGCGGTGAGGATGGAGAGGAAGGGCATTATGCTTTGGCCCTCCAGAGCAGGAGCGCGGCAGCGAGGAAGAATGCGAGGCCGACATAGCGAAGATAGCTTTGGATGCGACCACGCTGGAGGAGGGCGAGTAGCTTTGCGCTACGCGAGACGGTAGTGCAGCCTTCATCGAAGCCGGCGTTGACGAAGTGTGTGTCGACAAAGTTATCGGTGTAAGCGAGGCCGAGGACCAGGTAGGAGATGGCCTGCACGATGGAGTTGAAGAACCAGCGGTCAAGCCTGTCGGCGACGTGCGAGAGCAGGGTATTGAGACGGACGACGGTGTTGGCGTAGAACTTGTCGATGTAGAAGGCGTGATGGAGCACGGAAAATGTGTGCGGCTGGATCTGCTGCAGTGCGTCGGGTTGCTCAGCGTGCGTGATCTTGCGGCCATAGAGTATCCAGCCGAGGGCGAGGCCGATGAAGACCAAAGTGGACGACGAGAGCATGACGGGGAGAATCCCGTTGCCGCTGAAGGCGGAGAGGTTGAGCACGGCGTACTTGTCTTCCAGGAAGTCCTGGAACCATGGCCATGAAGGCGCGCCGATGAAGCCGAGAAGCATGGTGCAGGCGGCGAGAATGATGAGCGGCACGGTCATGACGGAGGGACTCTCATGCGGCGGGCCATCGTGGTGCGCGGCGGCGGAGTCGTAGTCGTCATGCAGGAAGGAGTGAGAGGGGAGCGGCTTGCGCGAAGCGGCGGCGAACACGTAGCAGATCTGGCGCGTCATGTAGAAGGCAGTGAGCAACGCGCCAATGGCTCCCATGTAAAACGGCGTGTGCGAGAGCGGCCAGTCGTAGGCGGCATGGAGGATTTCGTCTTTGCTCCAGAAGCCGGAGAAGAAGAGAGGGAAGCCGCAGAGCGCGAGCATGCCGACGGCGTAGGTGGCAAAGGTGAGTGGCATGAATCTGCGCAGGCCGCCCATGTGACGGATGTCTTGCTCGCCATTGCTGCCGTGGATGACGGAGCCTGCGCCGAGGAAGAGGAGTGCCTTGAAGAAGGCATGCGTGACGAGATGGAACATGCCTACGGGAACGCCGCCGACGCCGAGTCCCATCATCATGTAGCCGAGCTGCGAGATGGTGGAGTAGGCGAGGATGCGCTTGATGTCGAACTGCGCGACGGCGATGAGCGCGCCGAAGAGAGCGGTGAGAGCTCCGACCCAGGTGATGACCTGCAGCGCGACGGAAGGCGTGAGGACGTTGACGACCTGCGCGCTCATGAGCGGGTAGACGCGCGCGACGAGGAAGACTCCAGCCGCGACCATGGTGGCTGCGTGGATGAGAGCGCTGACGGGAGTTGGGCCTTCCATCGCGTCCGGCAGCCAGACGTGCAGGGGAAACTGGCCGGACTTTCCGGCTGCTCCGCAGAAGATGAGGATGCCAATGCCAGTGGATACCGTGAGGCCGAGGATGGTGGTGTGCGAGACGAGCGCGTTGAGGGCGGAGGGCTCGAGGCAGCCGGCGCCGTTGTCGTAGAAGAGCAGGGTGCCAGTCTGGTGATAAAGCCAGGCTATGCCGAGAAAGAGACCGATGTCGCCGATGCGCGTGACGAGGAAGGCTTTTTTTGCGGCAGCCGCGGCGGCGGGGTTCGCGTACCAGAAGCCGATGAGGAGATAGGAGGTGAGGCCGACGATCTCCCAGCACATGAAGAGAAGCAGAAGGCTGTTGGCGATGATGACGCCGAGCATGGCTCCGGCGAAGAGGGCGAGGAAGCAGAAGAAGCGCGTGAAGTTCTCGTCGTGCTCCATGTAGCCGATGCTGTAGATGAAGATGAGCAGGCCGACGAAGGTGACCATTAGAAGCATGACGACAGTGAGCGGGCTGAGGAGCCAGCCGATGCGAACCCAGTCGCTGCCGAATTGAAACCAATTGAGGTTGAAGGCTTCTTTGATGTTGTTGCCGTGACCGATGGAAAGCGTGTGCGTGAAGGCGACGACGGAGAGCAGAAACGAGACGGACATGGAGCCGATGGCGAGCGCGGCCGCGAGGCTGCCGTGAGGTCGCTTCGTGATCGCGATGGTACCGGCTGCGAGTATAGGCAGCGCGGGGATCAGCCACAGGTTGGGGAGAATCCAGGTCATTCGTTCTAAGTGTTCAGCCCTTCAGGGTGTTGATGTGGTCGAGGTCGATGGTCTTGTGGTGACGATAGACGGCGAGGATAATGCCGAGGCCTACGGCGGCTTCGGCGGCGGCGATGCTGATGGAAAAGATAGTGAAGAGGATTCCGGTGAGGGCTTCGGGATGCGGGCCGTAGCGCCAGAAGGCGATGAAGTTGAGGTTGGCGGCGTTTAGCATGAGCTCGATGCCGATGAGGACGAGGATGGCGTTGCGGCGAGTGAGCGCGCCGGCAAGGCCGATGGAGAAGAGCAACGCGGAGAGCAGAAGGTAGCCGGTGAGTGGGGTCATCTGCTGCTCCTGTTCTGTGGCATCGCGATGATGACAGCGCCGATCAGTGCGGCGGTGAGGAGCAAGCCCATGATTTCAAGCGGGAGAGCGAAGCTGTGCATGAGCGCGTCGCCGATTTGGTTGGTGGAGACGGCGGGCTGTGCGGGCGTCGGCGTAGCGATATTGCTGCGGAGGATTGCCCAGGCAAGGACTGCGAACGTGGCTCCGGCGATGACGCAGCCGGTGATCCAGAAGGAGCTGAGCGCGGGCTGCGGGTGCGGGCCGGCGCTACGGGTCATCATGATAGCGAAGACGGCGAGGATGGCGATGGCGCCGACGTAAACGAGGATCTGTGTGAAGCCGACGAACTGCGCGCCGAGAGAAAGATAGAGCAGGGCGAGGCCGACGAAGCCCAGTGTGAGTGCGAGGACGCAGTGGATGAGATTGCGCAGACCCATCGCGGCGGAGGCTCCGGCGATAGTGAGTGCGGCGAGGATGAAGAAGGTTGCGTGCATGTTGGTCGGCGAAACTTATTCGGCGAAACGGTAGGTGCGAATTTGAAGCTGTTTGCGCTGCTTGAGGTTGCGGCTTAGGAGGAAGCAGGGGATTGCGAAGATGGCGATGCAGACGAGCCAGCGCAGGATGTTGTGGGGCATCAGGTGCCAGACGGCAGCGTCGATGAGGTTAAGGAGCGTCATGGGGAGCATGAACTTCCAGGCGAAGCCCATGAGTTGGTCCATGCGCAGGCGGGGAAACGTGCCGCGGACCCAGATGAAGGCCGCAATGAAGACGAGCAGCTTGAGGAAGAACCAGAGGTAAGACGGAATCCACGTGAGGAACGAGAAGGGCGCGGACCAGCCGCCGAGGAAGAGCGTGATGGCGAGGCCGGAGGTGGCGAACATGCCGAGGTATTCGCCTAGAAAGAAGAGCGCGAACTTGAAGCCGGAGTATTCGATGTAATAGCCGGCGATGATTTCGGATTCGCCTTCCGGAAGGTCGAAGGGGGAGCGGTTGGACTCGGCGGTGGCGGCGATCATGAAGAGGATGAAACCGCAGAAGCCCCACGGCGTGAGGACGTACCAGTGCGGCAGGATGCCGATGTAGCGTGCCTGCGCGTCGACGATGGAGACGGTGGAGAGCGTGCCCGTGGCCATGATGACGACGATTGCGGAAAGAACGAGCGGGATCTCGTAGCTGATCATTTGGGCTACGGCGCGCATGGCTCCGAGGAGTGAGTATTTGCTGCGGCTGGACCATCCGGCCATGAAGACGGCGAGTTCCACCATGGACCCGATGGCGAAAAAGAAGAGAACGCCTGCGCTGAGGTTCGCGATGACCATGTTGCGGCCGATGGGAAGAACCGCGTAGGCGAGGAATGCGGCGAGGACCAGAAGCAGCGGCGCGAGGAAGTGGACGACCTGATCCGCAGTGCGCGGAATGACATCTTCCTTGGTGAGCGATTTGATGCCGTCCGCGATGGGCTGCCAGAAACCGTAGGGGCCGACGCGGTTGGGGCCGTAGCGGTTCTGCATGCGGCCCAGGCCTTTGCGCTCGAGGACGGTGGTGATCGCGAAGAGCATTGGAAAGACGACGAGGACAGGTGCGACGGAAAGGATGGCGGAAACTATGGGCTGAAAAGCGGCAGGGACATAGCCCATGATCCATGTCTTCGATAGAACGAATATCTGGTCAATCGTTTGTGTGATGGGCAGATGCGTCATTTCTCCGGTGCGCCTCCGGTTGCTGACGGCGCCGGTGGCGCGGGTGAGGCAGCAGGTTTTGGCGCCGCAGCCTTGGCTCGTGCCGCGGCGAGCGCGGCGTCGACGTCGGCGGCTTCGGTGGGATGGACCTGGTGGTAGTACTCGTTGGGCTTTGCGAGGCGCTCTTTGGTCCAAAGAAGATCGCTGAAGCGACCCGTGGCGCTAGCTTCAAAGTCGTTGTCCATCTTGATGGCGTCGAAGGGGCAGACTTCGACGCAGATCTGGCAACTCATGCAGACAGAGACATCAATGTTGAAGCGAGTCGGATAGAACTGTGGTTTGCCGACGGCGTCAGGTTTTTTGTCGGTACTCTTCTCAATGAAGATGCACTTCGGCGG
>NZ_LMUH01000026.1:187965-298643 GCF_009766105.1 Granulicella sp. S156
GCCGTCGTAGACGAGAAAAGGGAAGTTGCGAGAGGCTTCGATGCGCGGGGCGCGCTCCTCGGGGAACTGGATGGTGGTGAGGCGATCTTTATCGACATAGCTGCCGAAAAAGTTTCGGGCTGTCTCTGCTAGTCCTTTTAGGAGGCCATTCCCAAGCATCTATCTGTTTTCCCTGCGAAAAAAATAGTGCAATATTGCGCGATCTAACTCTACTCCAATTGAGTGTGTCCAGCGATACTTTTTAGCGATCTACCTCGCCCATGACGATATCGATGCTGCCAAGGATGATGACTACGTCGGCTACATTACGGCCGAGGCACATGTCTTCGAGGACGGTGAGGTTGATGAGGCTAGGTGGGCGGACGCGGTAGCGGTAGGGGTTGGGTGTGCCGTCGCTGATGAGATAAAAACCCAATTCTCCCTTGGGGGCCTCGATGCGGCCGTAGGCTTCGCCTGGTTTGGGGCGGAAGTTGCGGACCTTGGTCTTCGGGTCGGTGAAGGGGCCTTCGGGGAGATCACGCATCGCCTGCTCGAGAATTTTGATCGATTCTCGCATTTCGAGCATGCGAATCATGTAGCGGTCGTAGACATCACCGTGATCGCCCAGCGGGATGCGGAAGTTGAAACGATCGTAGATGCCGTACTTGTCTACCTTGCGGAGGTCGTAGTTGACGCCGCAGGCACGGAGGACGGGACCGGTGATGCCGGCGTTGATCGCCAGTTCTTTAGAAAGAACGCCGACACCCTGGGTGCGGGCCATAATGATTTCATTGCCAACGAGAAGAGTTTCGTACTCGTCGAGGAAACGGGGGAAGGCCGCGACGACCTGCTTCGCTTCCTCGAGCCAGCCGGCGGGAAGGTCGACCCGGCAGCCACCGAAACGCATGTAGTTACACATCATGCGTGCGCCGGTGAGGGCTTCAAAGAGGTCCAGGATTTTTTCGCGCTCGCGGAAGGCGTACATGAGCGGTGTGCCGCTGGCGCCCATGTCCTGCATGAGGAAGCCGACGAGCGAAGCGTGGTTTTGCAGGCGGGTGAGCTCGGCGGTGATAACGCGAAGGTATTGCGCGCGCTCTGGAACCTGAACGCCCGCGAGAGTTTCCACGGCGAGCGCATAGGCCCAGTTGTTGGTGAGCGAGCAGAAGTAGTCGAGGCGATCGGTGTAGGGCATGGAGCCGAGATAGGTTTCATCCTCGGCGATTTTTTCGTGATTGCGATGGAGGTAGCCGAAGATGGGTTTGAGCTTGACTACGGTTTCACCATCGAGGACGACATCCATGCGGAAGACGCCATGCGTGGACGGGTGCTGCGGTCCCATGGAGACTTCAAGAAGCTGCGAATCGCCATCGGCGGATGGCGTCAGGTGTGCGGCAGAAGGGAACTCGGCGAGGACGCTCATGCGGTGCCTCCATGATGCTGCGTGGTTTTGAGGAGGACCTTGTCGTGCGCGGTGGGCTCGTACTCGTAATCGTCCGGTTCGACGTAGTCGCGGCGCATGGGGAAGTCGGTAAACTCCTCCCACATGAGGAGGCGGCGAAGATCAGGATGGCCGTCGAAGATGACGCCGAAGAGATCGAAGACTTCGCGTTCCTGAAAGTCGACGCTACGCCATACCGCGATGAGTGAAGGCAGATGGACGCGTGTGGCGCGATCCTGTGTGCGCATGCGCAGGATGACCGGACCGTGTTTCAGCTCCATGGAGTAGAGGTGATAGACGACTTCGAGATGCCCCGTCGCCGGAGCTTCAGTGCTTTCGACTGCTTCGCCGGTTTCCGTGGCTTTGCTTGGCGCGAGAGTGGGCGCGGGCCAGTCGACGCCAGTGACGTTAGAGCAGTAATCGAAGCGGAGATGCGGAGCATCGCGGAGGAATGTGGCAACGGCAAGCGCGTGTTCTGCGTCGATGAGCAACGAGTGCTGCGCAGAAGGGCTGGGATTGGGAATGATCTCCAGGCGGCAGCCGGGGACATTCGCTTCGATTTCGGGTTTAAGCGATTCCAGAGTCATCGTTACCAGCCAGGGAGATGTTGACGAGCGGGGGGTGCCAGACGTCAGGATTTTTTGACGGTTCCAGATCATGCTCCCCGAATTTGGGAATTGGAAATTCACTGGGCTCGGCGGCGTTGAGATGGCGGGGACGGTTGTCGCCGGTTAATGGCTGCACCTCGATTTTCTTTTGCAGTTCCATGAAGCCTTCGAGAAGAGCTTCGGGACGCGGCGGGCAGCCGGGAATGTAAATGTCAATGGGGATATAGCGATCGATGCCCTTGAGGACGTTGTATCCCTGTTTGAATGGGCCGCCGGAGATGGCGCAGGCGCCCATGGAGATGACGTACTTGGGCTCGGGCATCTGGTTATAGAGGCGGACGATTTGCGGTGCCATCTTTTTGGTGATGGTGCCGGCGACAATCATGAGGTCGGCCTGGCGGGGCGACGGACGAAAGACTTCCGCCCCGAAACGGGCGAGGTCATAGCGTGCCATGGTGGTGGCAATCATTTCGATGGCACAACAGGCGAGGCCAAAGTTGAGCGGCCAGAGCGAGCTTTTGCGGCCCCAATTGTAGAGCTCCTGCATGGTGGTGGCGATGACGCCCTGGCGGCCTAGCTCGTGTTTGAGTGCTTCATCCATGGAGGGACCTTCGAGAGTTCGATCTTATGACCAAGTGAGGACGTTCTTCTGCCAAGCCCAGGCAAGACCTTCGATCAACAGCAAGAGGAAAGTAAGCATGGAGAGACATTCTCCTATGCCGAAGTGAGTGAAGGCTGTGGCGAAGGGCAGGAGGAAGACGACTTCGACATCGAAGACGAGAAAGATGATGGCGTAAAGGTAATAGCCCGGACTGAACTGGACCCACGCATCGCCCTTGGCTTCAAGGCCGCACTCATAGACTGCATTTTTGGATTGGCCGGGCTTGGCTGGAGAAAACTTTTTGGCCCAGAGCCATGCCAGTGCAAGCGGGGCAACCGCAAAACCGAGAGCCCCAATGAGCAGAACAAAAATCGGCAGGTAGGAGTCGTTCGCCATGTCTTCAAAATCACGGTAGCAGATTTGGGCGATAGCCGCACGGTGCCTGTTGACGCATTGCCACCGATTTTGCTGGCTGATATGCCTCGCGCCTGATCTGAAGTCGAGTCTGAAATTGAATTTCGGAATGGAGGGGGGCCCAGTTTGAGGCCGCTATCTGCCATGGAATGAGGGTGCAGAAAGAATCGAAGACGGAGTTTCCGCAGTCCGCTTTCGGGGCAGCAACTATGAAATTACCCAATCGTATGACTGTGTCTCGCTAGAGCTTGTCATGATTTCGCGCTGGTCCCATGAAAATGGCACATGTCACAATTGATCGGTTCTGGATTGTGGCGTTCGGGGGTTTCTGATGCGTTCGTTGGCTCACTATACTGCTTTGTTGATCTTTCTTCTGGCTTCGGTAGCGAGAGCCGCTGAGACTGAAACCCAGTACCTATCCGGCCTGGGTAAGGACGATCCCGTCAAGTGGGAGTTCAAGTGCGATAAGGGGCAAAACGCCGACAAATGGTCGACTATCGGTGTCCCATCCAACTGGGAGCTGCAAGGCTTTGGCATCTATACCTATGGCCGGATCACTCCAGCAGGCGGGTGGCCTCGCGTTCATGGTATCTACAAGCGCACCTTTACCACGCCTGTGGTCTGGCGAGACAAAACCATTTTCGTCAAGTTTGAAGGTGTTATGACCGATGCCCGGGTTACCATCAACGGTCAATCGGCCGGCCCCATGCATCAGGGCGGCTATTACGCCTTCAAGTACGACATCACGAGTCTCCTTAGGCCAGCGGGTCAGCAGAATGAGATCCAGGTGGACGTCGACGATGACTCGATGAATGAGTCCGTCAATCACGCGGAGCGCCGCGGCGATTTCTGGAACTACGCCGGCATCTTCCGGCCGGTTTATCTCGAGGCCGTCCCCAAGACATTTGTCGATCACGTGGCCATCAACGCGACCGCTGAGGGCTCCCTGGGTGTCGATGTCACGCTCTCCGATACGCGCCCAGCAGCCCCGAAAAGTCTCATCGCCTCCGTGGAGATGCAGGTGCTCGACATAAACGGCACGCCTGTTGGCGATCCTGTAACAGCGAAGGATGTCACCCTCAATGGAGGAACCCGCCTTGCCGGAAAGATTCTCAATCCGCGACTCTGGACTGCTGAGACGCCGAACCTCTACCAGCTCGAAGTGCGGCTGAAATTAGGCGATGCCGTCGTGCACACAGTGCATCAGAAGTTTGGATTCCGCACCATTGAACTCCGCCCCGGACAAGGCCTGTTTGTGAACAGTAATCGCGTCTTCCTGAAGGGGGTCGCCCGTCACTCATTCTGGCCCGATTCCGGCCGGACTCTGTCCGAGCAGATCTCCAGAGACGACGTCAACCTCATCAAAGAAATGAACGGCAACGCAGTTCGTTCCAGTCACTATCCGCCGGACCGCCACTTCCTCGATGCCTGTGACGAACTTGGCCTATACGTACTCGATGAAATCGCGGGCTGGCAGGCGCATTACGACACTGACATCGGCAAGAAGCTGGTCAAGGAGATGGTGGAGCATGACGTAAACCATCCTTCGATCCTCTTCTGGGACAACGGCAATGAAGGCGGGTTCAATTTCGATCTCGATGGAGAGTATTCAAAGTACGACCCGGGGAAACGTGTGGTTCTGCACCCTTGGGCGGCCTATCCTCCGGGTATCGTCGATACCAAACACTATCCAAACTATGAGCTGCTGCAGCAAAAGCTCGCCAATGATCCTGTCTTTTTCCCAACGGAGATGCTGCACGGCCTCTATGACGGCGGAGCCGGAGCGGGGCTGAGTGACTATTGGGATGCCATTCTCAAGAGCAAGGCCGGCGCTGGAGGATTTATCTGGTCGTTTGTGGATGAAGATGTGAAACGCGTGGACAAGGGCGGCATTCTCGACTCCGCCGGCAACCAAGCCCCCGATGGCATTGTCGGCCCATATCGTGAACGGGAAGCAAGCTTCTACACCGTCAAGCAGCTTTGGTCGCCCATCATCGTGACGCCGCCTGACGGCGCTTCGCACTCCTTCACCGTAACAAACCGTTACGCTTTCACCAATGCCGACCAATGCACCTTCGAATGGCAGACGATCGCCTTTCGCCAACCTAATGACACCGCTTCCGGTTCGGTGGTGCTGGCATCTCGGACCGATCACGGCCGTTCGCTGGCACCGGGTTCATCGGCAAGTTGGGACGATTGGGGACCGCCTGCTCCAACCTCCGTTCGCAGTGCCAAGAGAACACCCGATGCCACTCGGCTTCTCATTAAGGACGCCACGGGTCGCGTGATTCAGACCTATGTCTGGCCTATCGACAGTCTCGAGAGCCGATTGGACCAACTAGAGCACTCCGTTGGAGCAGCAAAGCCGACTGCCACCGAATCCGGTGACACTATTACGGCGACTGCGGGTGACCTGTCGTTACGAATAAGCAAGACCAGCGGCCTATTAATCTCCGCCTCTCGGCATGGCAAGTCCTTTTCCCTTGCCAGCGGCCCTCGCGTAGTGGCGATGAGCCCAAGGAGCGCTCCTCCACGCAAGCAAGATCCGCCGTCTCCGCCACCTGCCCTTGCACCGGAGTCCAGGCTCAGGTCTATAAGCCATGAAACTGACGGCAACGACTTAATCATCTCCGCCGCGTTCGACGGACCGATGAAATCGCTCACCTACCGTCTCAAACCCAATGGCTGGTTGTCCATCGACTATGTCTATGACATGAGTGGCGCCGAGGAATACTTCGGCATCGGATTCGACTATCCCGAAGCTGCTGTTAAAGGCATGCGATTCCTTGGTGATGGGCCTGCTCCGGTCTATCAGAATCGCCTCGCCGGTGGCACTCTTGACGTCTGGAACAGGCCGTATAACAACACCATGGTCGGAGATCCAGACGACCTGAAACCCGGAGAGCACTTCGACTATCCGATTTTCAAGGGGTTCTACGCTGGTGTGCGCTGGGTGCAGTTCAATACCTCGGAAGGCCCGATTACCGTGATGGTAGGCCAACAGCGCGACTCTCCAATCTACGTGCAGGTCTTTACTCCGAAGACCCCGCCCACAAATCTGCTAGGACAAGTTGCCGTGCCGTTCCCAAATGCCGGAGTTTCCTTTCTTCATGGCATCCCAGCAATTGGCAACAAATTTGGAGGACCGCAATCCATGGGGCCTTCGGGGCAGGCAGCGATAGCTAAAGGCGAGTACAAGGGAAACATCAGTCTGTATTTTGGAAAGTTGCTGGCACGGTGAGATTACCTGTTCGATAGGAGTGCTTCCCGCTACCGCCGTCTTCGCTCAATTGAGTTCGACACCCCTAATACGCCGCGCATAATCGGAACTTTTAATAATCCGTAGTGGGTCTCAAGAGTGCTAAGGGTGGCTCAAGATCTCCCCGTGTGGCCATGGTGTTCGCACCATCTGCGGGGATGCAGACTCTGGTCGAGGGGACACGGGTTTGTGTTGAGTCGGGAGAGAGAAAACCTTGATGAAGTGCTAACTGGCCATCGATTGCCGACGTAGATTGGACAGCCTTGATCTATCACAAAGTCCGGCATTAAAAGATTATTTTGCGTACGCATGCTGAGCCAAATTATCCCGCATATTTGAAAATAAAGAATGGCCATTATTTGTTTCATGGCGCAAACATAGTTCTTTTGAACTAAAAAAAATCAGTTCAATCATCCCATTGACGGCCGCACCTGTCACGCCTACATTTCTCATGGTCAAAGAAAGAGTTATTTCTGAGAGACGTACTTAACTGCGACCTCGTAATTATCGAAGCACCCCCACAATTAGCCGCATAGGGCTTCCAATATAGAGCCACATAAGCCAGTTCAGGCTCAATTATAAGAGCCCTTTGTGTATGGTGCGGAGGATGGCTTCAGTATCGAGGCTGCGATAGCTAACACCAAGTGAAGGAGCCAGGTAAAAGCTTATGAGAATCAAGTCACAATCGGTGTACGGAAAAATCTTATTCAGGATAGTGCTTGTCGCTGTCCTCGCCATTAGTTTGGCTAATGTTTGCTCGGCACAAGCAAGATCGAATGGTCCGTGCGACATCTATGCAGGGGCCACACCTTGTGTTGCTGCATTCAGCACAACCAGAGCACTATATGCCTCGTATACAGGTTCGCTATATCAGGTGACACGTCTGTCAGACAACACCACGAGTAATATCGGAATTCTTTCCGATGGCTATGCGAATGCCGCTACGCAGGACAGTTTTTGCGCCAACACCACCTGTACGATCACCGAAGTTTACGATCAGTCCTCCAACCATAACAACCTCACCCTCGCCCCTCCAGGCGGCGCAGCAAGCGGCGCTGGTCCAGGCGGCCAAGATCTTCCGGCCTTTGCAGCTACGCTGCCGGTATCTGCAGGTGGACATAAAGTATATGGAATGTACTTTCAATCTGGTATGGGATATCGCAACGATGCGACCACGGGCATTGCGGTAAATGGTCAGCCTGAGGGGGTATATATGGTGAGCTCGGGTGCTCATCTCAACGGTGGATGCTGCTTCGACTTTGGCAATGCTGAGACAAACAACCGTGATAATAATGCCGGCCACATGGATGCGATCAACATTATCTGTTCTGGCAATCCATGCTCTCCAGTTGCAGGACTCGATATGGAGAATGGCATTTATGGCAATTTGGCGGTAACCGACGGGACTCCGTTTGTGACTGCGATGGGCTCAAACGATGGGCAGCATAACTACACCATCTACCAGGGCAATGCTCAATCGGGAAGCCTTACTACTACCGGTTCGGTAGCTCTTCCAAGTGGGTACTCGCCGATGCAACAGGAGGGAGCCATCATTCTTGGCATTGGCGGGGATAACAGCGACACGACGATAGGGTCCTTCTTCGAAGGTGTCATGACGTCAGGTGTTCCTTCCAGTACGACTATGAATGCTGTTCAGGCTAATATCGTCTCGGCCGGCTACGCGGGTATGCTCCCTTATCATGACGGATTTGGAAGTGGTTCTGCATCGGGATGGGCCACGTATAACGGCAACTGGTCCGTGTCTGGAGGTTCATACGTAAACAGTACAGTCGATAACAACGGTGACAAGGCCGTTACCGGGTCGCCGACGTGGGATAACTACACATTGCAGGGAGATGTGCAGATTACGACCAGCGGGGGCGATGCTGGGTTGAACTTCCGTGTGACCAATCCGGCGGCGGGGCTCGACTCCTTAGATGGCTACTATGTGGGCGTGGACGCGACTAGTGGCATTTTAGTTCTCGGTCGTGAAAGCTATGGTTGGACGGCACTACAGACCGCGGCATTGCCCGGTGGCGTATCAACGAATACGTGGTATCACCTCACCGCGCAAGCCGTGGGCTGTACTCTCACTGTTTCTGCTCAACCGGTTGGATCGACTACGGTGACTGGATTCACCTATACCGATACCGGCTGTACCAACACAACAGGCGCGGTTGGAGTTCGCAGCCATCTTACGTCGGCAGCCTGGCGCAATATCAACGTGACCTTAGGAGGGAGTTCCACATTACCTTACTATGCTCCGTTTGCGGCGGTCACAGGACCGGCAGGCTGGACAACATATGACGGAACCTGGTCTCTATCCGGCGAAAACTACATCAATTCGGCAACTGATACGAACGGCGACAAATCAATCGGCGGGCCTACCTCTAACAATTTCACGATAACCGGCGATCTCGATCTTACAACCAGCAGTGGAGATGCGGGTTTCCTGGTGCGTGCGACGAATCCGGCCGTTGGCACTGATTCTGTGGATGCTTACTATTTAGGAATCGACAGCTCGGGATATATCGAAATTGGGAAGGAGAGCTATGGTTGGACTCAGTTGGCAGCTGCTCCTCTTCATGCTGCGCCTGCTAATACCTGGATTCATCTCACGGCACAGATTGTTGGCTGCCAGATCAGGTTAACTGCACAACCTATAAACTCTTCGACCCCGATCAATGATGTTGCTGTGACGGATTGCAGCTTTTCCTCAGGACAAGCTGGGGTGCGAACATATGGCACGTCTGCCCAGTGGAGATACGTCAGCGTAACTCCGAATTGAGAGGGATATCAATAGTTGTTGTGCCGTACGCGGGGTAGAAGGGGATCTTGAGTGTAACGAAAGATCCCTTCTACCCCGAGGTTCGTTTTGGGGAGCGTTCAGCGATCTACAGGTTGATTCGTTTGCGGCTGCTCTGCTTGAGGCGATAGTTGTCGCCGTTCACCACTAGGAGATATCCATGAGGGGCGAGTTGCACGCATAGCGCTGGTTGAGCATTTCGAAGCACAGCTCGATACCAGTCCTTTAATCAAACTCAAAAGGTTCGGAGGTGGGCTGCTTTACTCCCTCTTCGTGGCTTAGCTCTGCACCAAAATGCATTGATGCATTTGAACCAATACATTTTGGTTCATAAGACATCTTGCGAGTGGTGTATTGGAACATATAGCGTCCGTGTTGGAAAAATAACAAAATTCGAGATGAACTCAAGTCTGCGGTTCAGTCTCTACCGGTGAGAATTGTGTCATCGAAGATCAGGATCTCTGTTGAATCAACAGGTACTGCGTAGCCATCGCAGTGCAGTAGAACTCGACCGGCCATTGGTATGAAGTATTTCAGGAGGCAACACGATGAAGAAGTTGAGCAGCATGATCGGGATACTGGTTGGGACCTGCATGATCCTGGCTTCAGGAGGTATCCTCTTCCCGTCTTATGTAGCCCTTGCACAATCGGTACGAGGATCTCTGTCAGGAAGCGTTCTGGACCAGTCGGGAGCGGCGATTCCGGGAGCTAAGATCACCGTTCGCGACCCCAATACAGGCGTAACGCGAGCCACGGTTTCGAGCGCTGAAGGTTCCTATCGCCTTCCCGAGCTGAATCTGGGCTCCTATGATGTCACGGCATCAGCTACTGGTTTTTCGACGCTCGTCCAGCATGGAGTACAGATTACGATCGGAGATGTGTCCGCCCTGAATCTGACGCTTAAGGCGGGCAGCAGCGATACGACGATCAACGTGGATGCTTCCGCGCCGAACGTTGAGACGCAATCATCTGACGTTAGTGGAACCATACAGTTTCGGCAGATCATAGACCTGCCACTTGCGCTTGGTGGAGTTGGTGCTTTTCGCTCGCCGGAAGCTTTTGAATTCTTGCTGCCCGGGACAACAGGCCCTGGGTCGGGGAACAGCTTCAACGGCATTTATACCTTGAAGATCGCGGGCGGACAGTCGTTTGCCAACGAAGACCTGCTCGATGGAGCAAGCCAGACGAGAAGTGAAAATGGTTCCTCGTTCGATGAAGAGTCGCCATCCGTGGAAGCAATTCAGGAGTTCAAGATTACGACCGGCATTCCCGCGGCGGAGTATGGGCGGAATACCGGTGGCATCGAGAGCTTCGTGACAAAGGGAGGCACGAACAACTATCACGGTACGATCTTCGACATCTTCAGGAATGAAGCGCTCGACGCAAACACCTGGTTCAATAATGGAAATCTAGCCTTGAACTGCGCGGGCCCGAACAATACTCCTCAGTGCGCCAGCCTGTATAGAAGGCCAGACGACAAGCAAAATGATTATGGAGGAACACTAGGTGGCCCGGTAAGTATTCCGCATGTCTTCAGTGGTACCGATAAGCTCTTCTTCTTTTTCGCCTGGGAGCAACTCAAGCGGAGAGTCGGGGGAACGCAGATCAGCAGTGTGCCGACTCTTGCCGAACGAGGAGGGGATTTTACAGATCTTTACAATCCGGCGGCACCGCCGGCCACTGGCAGCACGGCTATTAATCCTTGTGATGGCCTGCCAGTTTATCCCGGTGAGATATTCGACCCTTCAACACAACGGATTGTGAATGGAACACCATGCCGGTCCGCCTTCAAGGGAAACGTGATTCCGCAGCAGAGTTTCAGTGTGGTAGGGAAGAACATCCTCAATCACATTCCTGCTCCCACGACGTCTGGTCTTTATAACAACTACTTTTATGCCAGTTCGATCCCGATTACGAACAGCACGTACACCGTTCGGATCGATGCCAGCCCTTCGCCCCGGCACAAAATTTTTGTGTCTTACTCTACACGTGACAATCTCCGCACCTGCTGCGCAACGCCCCTTCTTCCTTATCCTGAAGATTCTGGTACCTGGCAGCAGAACTTCGAGACTCATCTTGGCCGCGCTGGTTGGGACTTCATCATTACACCCAACGTTTTGAACCACTTCAATTTCGGCTATAACCACACGAACAGCTCCAACTTTGCCTATCCGACCTTTAACAACATCAATTACACGCAGCAACTTGGAATTTCCAATGCACCTTTTTCCAAAAACTTTCCAGGTGTCAATTTCGACTCTCGGGATCAATACCGCAACTTGGGCAATTCGTTGAACAATGATTGGGTTGACAGCGGGTTCCGTTTCAATGACAGCGTAAGCATAGCCAAAGGGCGTAACAACTTAAAGTTCGGGGGAGATTTCCGTATTCAGCAGTTTTCACCGCTGTCCTATCCAACATCTACCCTGACCTACGATCGCGCGCAGACGGCATCGGATCCTTCGAATTCGGAGCTTGACGGTAACAGCCTGGCAAGCCTTCTCCTCGGTCAGGTCTCAAACGGCAACTTTGGTGCAGGAGTGAATTCGACGCAGCCGCGATGGACATCGTTCTACTATGCGTTGTTTGCCCAGGATGACTTAAAGGTTAGCGACAAGTTGACCTTGAACCTGGGTGTCCGCTGGGATGTGGATGTCCCTCGCACGGAAGCCCACAACAACACGTCCAATTTCAGCCCTACAGCGATCGATCCAGAGTATGGCATCCCAGGAGCTCTCGTCTTCGGTACAACGTACAAAGGAAATACTCGTTGGGCTGACACCTACTACAAGGATATTGCACCTCGAGTCGGATTCGCGTTTACTCCGTATTCAAATGGATTGACCGTGTTTCGCGGTGGGGCGGCTATTGTCTATGGTCCGCTGCTGTATGCCGATGACGGCAATGGCATGAATGCTGGTTACAAGATTCAGCCTGTGTTCACAAGCAGTGATGGCTTTTCGCCATCGTTCTTGAGCGATAAGGGTTTCCCCGCCTATGCCCAACCGCCCAATCTGGACCCAGGCATCTTCAACGGTCAGCCCCTGAGCGACAATTACATCAAGTCCTCATTCGGCAAACCTGCGGAACTCTTTGAGTGGAGCTTCCAGCTTCAGCAGCAGCTTGCACAGGACCTCATCCTCGAAGTCGGCTATCTGGGCAACAAGGCGCAGAATCTTCGTTCGACTCTGCAGAACATCAACAATATTCCTTTGAGTGCGTTCAGCCTGGGCAATGAACTGAATGCCGGTGTAGCAGGGAACACTGTGGGAGTGGCTGCCCCATTTTCAGGGTTCTTCTCCTTGTGGGGTGCAGGAGCGCCAATCAATCACGCCCTTCGTCCTTTCGCTCAGTATTCTGCGATCGACTCAGGCTGCTGCCTCCAGAACGTAGGTATGTCGACTTACAATGCGCTCCTTGTATCTCTTAGCCGGCGCTTCCGCAATGGATTCTCTTTGCAGGCCTCCTACACCTGGGAGAAGAATCTGACGGATGCCGAAAGCGCGGTTCCGGGCGTAGTCCCAACGAACATACAGAATCCGACCAATCTTCACCAGGAAAAGGCTCTCGCCGCAGAAGACCTGCCACAAACCGTTGTGCTAGCCCCGCTGTATCAATTGCCCTTTGGCAAAGGAAAGGCATACCTGAACCACGGACTTTCGAACTACATTGCTGGAGGTTGGGAGGTCGGTACGGTTCAGCGTTACGAGTCCGGGCAAACGGTGGAATTCTGCTGCGCAACCTCAATTCCCGGTTGGGATAACGACATACGTTACAACCGCAATCCAGCACAGTCTCTTGCGAGCGCGGCCTACCGTTCAGGTCATCTCAATCCATTTATCCCAGGGAGGAATAGCTACTTCAATCCTGCTGCCTTTATTGATCCCAACAGTACTGCTGTCCGGGGTACCGGAGCCTATACCTTTGGCAACATGCCAAGGAACACAGGAGAGGTGAGGAGCCAGAAATTTTTCAACGAGGACGTGAGCATATCGAAGACCACGCCGATCCGCGACGGTGTGACTTTTGTGTTCAAGGGAGAGTTGTTGAATGTACTCAATCGCCACCAGTTCGCGGTGCCGGACACAAATCCAACGGACTCTTCTTTTGGTGTGCCGACTTCAACCGTTGCCCTCCCAAGGAACGTGCAGTTCACGGCTCGTGTCAGTTTCTGATAATGCTGGAGCGCCGAGCCAGGCAGTTATGACTGCCTGGCTCAGCGCTTCTTCGGCTTTCCAAGAACCAGATGGTACGCTATTGTCCCGATGGGATGGCATCGATCCTCGTCTTCTCGATCCTCGTTTTATGTACGAAAGAAAAAATCATTGAATATGAAGATCCTCGGTAAATCGGCAGTAGCGCTCATCAAGTTTTTTACGTTACTTTGTTTCGCGGTATCAGCGGCATCCCTCGCTTGGTCTCAGATGTCGGAGTCTTCGACGGGGGGGCAGGCCAGGCCGATCGTGATTCGAGTCAGTCGTCCCGGTACGCGGCAGGATATAGCATCCACTCTTTTTGGAAGTTTTCTGGAACCAATTGGTCATTCCACATACGGCGGCCTTTGGGCCAACGTTGTGGAGAACCCCTCCTTTGAAGAAGGACTCTGGTCTGCGGAGAATCTAGAAGCACAGTGGAATGCCCACGCCGAACTTCGCGCAGCATCGTCACTCGGTTTGCCAACCCCATGGGAGCCGCTCTATGCAGCCGAGGGCAGCCGTTATGCTCCCGTGCGAGGAGATGCGGCGAATTCTGCACAATCCATTCTCCTGATGTCACTTCCGGACAAGGAGGTGGGCATGCTGGAGCAGGTGTACCTTCCTGTCCAGCGCGAGCTGAAGTACAGCGGCAGCCTGTGGCTGAAGCATGTCGATGGGGACGATAAGGTGAAGCTCTCCTTGCGCCGTCACGCACATCCAACGGAAGTGCTTGCTGCAAGTGTCGTGCAGGCGCCATCGGATGCCTGGGCGAAGTACACCTTTCACCTCGAGTTGAAATCGGGACAAGTGGCACCCCTTGAACCTGTAGACCTGGTGATCTCTCTCGAGGGCGATGCTCGTGTGCTCGTGGACAACATCGGTTTGAACCCTGACGACGCGGTGGATGGCATGGATCCAGAGGTGCTGACGCTGGCACGGGAACTACATTCCCCGGCGGTTCGCTTCGGAGGCAACTTCACCTCCGCGTATAACTGGCATGACGGCGTTGGGCCACTGGACACTCGCGTTAGTAAATTGAATCTGGCCTGGGGCATACCGGAGTACAACACCTTCGGCACAGGCGAGTTCCTCCGCTTCTGCGAGCTCATCCAGGCAAAGCCGCAGATTGCACTGAATCTGGGTACAGGAACACCGAGCGAAGCGGCTGATTGGGTCAGCTTCGTCAATGCTCATTGGGCCGATCATCGCGGAGGCCTAACCTGGGAACTGGGGAATGAACTTTGGGGAGACTACCAGGTGGGCTATCCTGCGGCGTCGCTCGCTGCTGCTACAACCCTGGCGAATAGCAACGCTGTCCACAAGGTTGATCCGAACGCTCATCTGATTGCGACCGGTGGTGACGGAGGTCAGTTTCAGGAGTGGAACGCGCAGCAGCTTACAAATCCTGCTGACAGCTTCGATTATCTTTCCAGTCACTTCATCGTGACCGAAAATGTGCTTCTTCCCGAGGCTACAAACGAATTCCGCACGATGGCGATGCTCGCCGTCCCCTGGGGGCTGTCAGATCGAATCCATGCGATGAAGCAGCAGGCTGTGGAGGCTCACCGGCCCAAGGTGCAGTTTGCCTTTACCGAATGGCTGATGATTGCCAACAGCCATTCGGTACCGAACTACAACAATATGGGAGGCGCCGTTTTTGCCGGCGGATTCCTGAATGCGATGATGCGTAACTCGGATGCTGTGTCGATCGCCAATATGACGGGAATCCTCGAGTTTGGTGGGATATGGAAGAACCGGGGGCAGGTATATGCCTCGCCCGCCTACTGGGTGCTGCGTGCCTACGCAAAGGCAAAGCCCCGCACCCTCCTCAGGGTCGACTCCACTTCGCCAACCTTCAATATCTCGAAGGGACTCACTCAGCTACCAGAGATCGTGGGTGCACCGTATCTCGATGTAGTCGCGGCCCTATCCGACGACGGAAGCAGGCTGTTGCTGTTGTGCGTCAATCGCCATGTTACACGTCCTGAATCCGCTGTCATCGACCTTAGTGCCTTTGGAGTGGATAGTGGGCTCGCTCAGGTGACGACCATCGCCGGCGACGGCATCCTTGCCGAGAACGACGAATACAACCCGGACCGTGTGACCGCTGTGACACATGCCGCGAGATTCTCGGCTAAACAGTCCTACACCTTTCCGAACGCCAGCGTGACGGTGATAGAAATTCCACTCAAGAATTGAGACCTACCGCCAAGGTGAAGGGTTCACGTGGCGGACTCAAGGAAGAGTGAGATAAAACAGGGAACTCTAATCTTCGGGCTCTACCTGGATCGCGTTAATAAGTGGATAGTTCGTGTCCGGTGCGAAAGATAGTTCCAGCATGCCGTGAGACGTAGACTTTATATGATCAAAGGTTACGAGAACCATGCCGTCCTTCTGATCTCTTGCAATGTCGAAGTCTTTTAGTAAGGTCACACCGTTGCAGTAGACATCAAATACTCGACTCCCCACGCCGCCTGGGCCACCATTGTTTTTGCCAAACCATCCTTCGGAAAAATACAACCTAACTTTGTATTCTTTGCCCACAACAACGGGAATGAGATAGCGAAAATGTCCATATCGCTCCCATTCGAAGAGTTTCGAGTTCGCGGCCTTGGGTAGATTATCTGAATGAAATGCCCGCCTGCCCCCCTGGAAGAAACGTTCTGGAAGCCAGGTGTTCCCCTGGTCATCGTGAAACATCGCGGGACCAGCAAGCATCCGCAACGGAAGTCCACCATCTGAATTGGACGGCGCAATCTCGGCAGCGTTAACAAACGAGCCATCTGAAGTAAAGTCCAAATGGATCGTGCCGTCATCCATCGGGTGAATTCCCGCATACACTTTGCCAACTACGACATCATCTCCACCTGCTTCGTCAACGATATCCAAGGCCGCCGTTGCAGCATTGTTAATCGAGAGATCTACCTGTCGCGCTGCTTCTTTATCTCCTGCGGTGTCGGCGAATAGCAGCTGAAGTTGATAGCTTCCTGGAGGGACGGGAATCCTGCATTGGAATTTGCCCTCGCGCCCCTCTTGAAACAGCGCCGGATCGTCAGTGCCTTGTATTTCGCGGTTCGGATGGGAAAAGGTTGAGCCGCCTTTGCAGTATTGGTCCGTAAGCCATGTTTGTCCAGCAACATCCACATAAGGGTGCGAGGTTACGCCAAAACGGACGCGGATGGCTCGATCCTGCGCTGTCCCAACAGGTTCTGCAGGCACCGAATTACCGGCAGCCTTTGCTGCGGACACAAGACTTTCCTGTGTGCCTGATTGCTTGTGTCTTAAGAGATTGCTCCCCAGTAACAACAGAGCGGCTGCTCCGACAAGAGCCAAGCATCCCCAGATTATTCTTCTGGGAAGACTTGTAGGGGGTATGCCCTCCAGAGGTTCCTCTAGCGCTGGTAAGGTCTCGCGAGGGGCTGCAGGTGGCATGCTTGTCGATCTCTTGCGCTCAAACTGCAGAACATATTTACCCGCTGGCAGCCGAATCTGTATGGGGTGGTCGGCACCTGTCGTGGCGTAATACTGTTCCAGTTTTTTCCGCAATGTGTGAGCCGAGACGCGCACGATGGTATCTGATTGAGGATCGAACTGCTCCTGTCGATGCAGCGCCTGGACGGCAATACTATATTCCTTGATCTGTTCAGTGTTTCCGGCAAAGTGTTGTTCCGCTACGAACTCCAGGAACTTCCGCAAATTGGAAGCTTTGTCCAGAAGGCCCGACTGAAGCACGGCTTGAAGTTCCTGCCATTCTTCTTCCTGCGCAGCATTTATTGGGGGATTCGCCAAGACCATGTGGTAATGCTCCTCCAAGTTACAGCGGGGATCATTATAACGATCAAAAATGGACATGAGCGATTTCATTAACGTCATCGTTAACGTTGTTATTAACGAATTCACTGCGGATCAGAAACGCCATAGCCATGTCTCTATGGCCCAAGCCTAGGGCGAGCCTAAGTAGAACATTCGTAAATACGTTACGGCAGGTTAAAACGGCGTCAAATGAAGCCGATGGATTGGCTTGCTAGAACCTCTTGGATCTCGCCTTATCCGTGAATGAACGGCGACTCACTTGTCAGATGGGCACCCGTTCCCACAGTGTCACAACATTACATATGTCAGCGTTGCGAACGCCGCAAATCGAAGGTGTTGGCAAACGGAGCCTCATGTACCCCCAAAACCATTCCACCGAAGCTGTTCTTAGTCCTCGCAGCTCAACGCCTGCGAACCCGAAGCTCGATCCGGAGACTATCCAAAATAGATACCTGGAGGGTTGTCCTTGGGGCATTGGCAGCTGTCGGTCGGTTATGACGAGGCTCTCGCTTATCGGACTCGTGCTGGCCGCGCTGTTCGCAGGGGCGCGAACAGCCTCCGCACAGAACTCGACGATCTTTGGTCCCAACGTCTACGTTTTTACACCTGGCGATTCGGTGTCCTCGATTAATACGACTCTCAATACGCTGAACGCGAACACACAATTCAGCACCAATCGCTACGCGGTGCTTTTCGCTCCGGGCACGTATACCGGTGTTGAATCCGAGGTTGGATACTACGAATCCGTCGCTGGACTTGGGGAGACGCCTGGTGCCGTCACCATCAGCAATGGCTATCTGACCTCAAACCAGACAGATTCCAACGGCAATTTGACGACAAATTTCTGGCGCTCCATCGAGAACATGTCCATCACGCCGCCGTCAGGTGATTTGCTGCAATGGGGAGTTTCGCAGGGAGCGGCCTTCCGACGCATGTATGTCGATGGCGCAATGGAACTTACGAATACATACTGCGGGGAGGCAAGTGGCGGGTTCATCAGCGATACCGTAGTCACCGGAAACATCGGATCTTGCTCCCAGCAGCAGTGGTATACGCGCAATAGCTCCATTGGGAGTTGGACGGGAAACCTTTGGAATATCGTTTTCTCCGGCGTCTCAGGAGCCCCAGTCCCGAACTATCCGACGGGTAATACCTATACTGTTCTTCCCACCACTCCAGTGAGCCGTGAAAAGCCCTTCCTCTATATGGATAGCAGCGGAAGCTACTGGGTGTTCTCGCCGACCTTGAGGACAAATTCGTCGGGCACAAGTTGGTCAAGCGGAGGGCTTGGTGCTGGCAACTCTCTGCCCATCAGCACCTTTTATATCGCCACGCCTTCGAGCACTTTGGCGCAGATCAACGCCGCTCTGGCCTCAGGTCAGAACCTCATTCTGACTCCTGGTATTTACACCTATAGCGGATCCATCAACGTGACCAATGCAAATACCGTGGTTCTGGGACTCGGCTATGCGAATCTCAGTCCGCAGACGGGAACGGCTGCAATCACCGTAGCCGACGTGAGCGGCGTGCAGATCGCCGGACTGCTTATTGATGCCGGGCCAGTCAATTCACCGGTCCTCTTCCAGGTAGGTGTTGCAGGAGCATCGCGCGTTAGCCACGCAAGCAATCCAACGTCGATCAGCGATGTATTTTTCCGCATCGGTGGAGCTGTAACGGGAACGGCAACCGAAAGCATGGAAATCGATAGCGACAACGTCATCCTGGACAACATCTGGGCGTGGCGCGCAGACCACGGACAGGTTCCTGTTGGTTGGACCGTAAACGTGGGCATCAATGGATTGGTTGTAAACGGAGACTACGTCACAGCCTTGGGGCTGGCCGTCGAGCACTATGAGGGCGGCCAGGTCGTATGGAACGGTGAAGGTGGAGAAACCATCTTCTATCAGAGCGAAATGCCCTATGACGTTCCGAGCCAGAGCGCATGGATGGATGGCACCGTGGACGGTTATGCCTCCTACAATGTCTCGCCAACAGTCACGACCCACACGGCCTACGGCCTCGGTGTTTACTCCTACTTTGATCAAGGGGTACCCATCGTCGCAAATAGTGGTATCGCCGTTCCAGTTGCTAGCGGCGTTACTGTGACCGATGCGGTAACGGTATTCCTGTCCGGAAGTGGCCAAATCACCTACACCATCGCTTCAGACAGCGGCACTGTCGATAATGCAGGCACAGTGGCCGAGTCTGGCTCCATTACCAGCTATGTTGCCTCCTACGGTGGTTCGAGCGGAGGTTGTACTGCAGTTCCTTCGCCGCCGACAGGTCTAACGGCATCAACGTCTTCTTCAAGTGCTATTAGTTTGAGCTGGACCGAATCTAGCCCTCCGGCGAACTGCACCGCCAGTTCCTATAACGTCTACGCCAGCACCACCAGCGGGTTTACTCCGTCCTCGAGCAATCTGATCGCGAGCGGGTTGACGGGGACCAGTTATCCCAGCACTGGGCTCGCCGCGTCGACAACGTATTACTACGTCATAGAAGCGCTTGACGCAGATGGAGCTTCGGCGGCATCGGCACAAGCTACCGCTACGACTCAAAGCAATAGTGGCAACTGCACCTCCGTACCTTCAGCTCCGACCGGTCTAACGGCGACGGTCTCCTCCTCCAGCGCTATAGGTCTGATCTGGACGGCAGATACACCACCGGCCAACTGCACGATCAGTTCGTACAGCGTCTATGGCAGTACCGTCAACGGATTCACCCCGTCCTCGAGCAACCTGATCGCTAGCGGGTTGACGAACGCGAGCTACTCCAACACTGGGCTCACTGCTTCTACAACGTACTACTACGTCGTAGAAGCAATCGACGTGGACGGCACTTCGGCGGCATCGACGCAGGCCAGCGCAGAGACTTCGGCAGCGGCATCCGGGGCGGAGATCGTGGCCATCAACTCCGGCGGCCCTGCTGTAAGCAACTCGGGCGGAGGTGATGCCTCCTTTGTAGCGGATGAAGACTTCAGTGGCGGCGGCGCGGATATATCGGCGAATGCCATCGTCACTGCAGGTGTGGCCAATGCCGCTCCAGCGGCTGTCTATCAGTCAGAGCGCGCGGGGGCCTTTACCTATACGATTCCGGGCCTGACGGCTGGCACCCAATACACGGTTCTGCTGCACTTTGCAGAATTCTATTGGACTGCGGCAGGGCAACGTGTCTTCAACGTTGCGATCAACGGCACAACCGTTCTCAGTAACTTCGACATCTATGCCGCGGTTGGAGCGAATAAGGCGTTGGTCGAGCAGTTCACCGCAACCGCCAACAGCAGCGGCCAGATCATCATTGCTTATACCAACGGCACGGCTGATCAACCCAAGTCCAGCGGTATCGAGGTCCGAGGCGGAAGCTCCAATGCCTGCAGCACGGTTCCTTCTGCGCCCGCTGGGCTCACGGCTACTGCGTCTTCCTCCAGCGCCATCGGTTTGAGTTGGACGGCAGATACACCGCCGACTAACTGCACCATCAGCTCGTATAGTGTCTACGGCAGCACCGTCAACGGATTCACCCCGTCGTCAAGCAACTTGATCGCGAGCGGGGTGACGAGCGCCGGTTACTCCATCACCGGCCTCATCGCTTCGACTAACTACTATTATGTTGTGGTAGCGGTCGATGCGGATGGAACCTCGGTGGCATCATCGCAGGTCGGCGCCGAAACGCTGGCCGCTACGTCATGCAGCGTGGTTCCTTCTGCGCCAACTGGCCTTACGGCAACTGCGTCTTCCTTCAGCACCATTGGTTTGAGCTGGACGGCAGATACACCACCGGCCGGTTGTACTATCAGCTCGTACAGCGTCTACGGCAGCACCACCGGTGGGTTTACTCCATCTTCGAGCAACCTGATTGCAAGTGGGGTAACGAGTGCGAACTACTCCAATACAGGTCTCGTTGCTTCAACACCCTATTACTACGTCGTACAAGCAGTTGACGCAGACGGAGCATCGCCAGCATCGGCACAAGCATTCGCTACTACGCAATCCTCCAGCACGGACTTCGTGGCCATCAACTCGGGTGGGCCGGCGGCCAGTAACTCGAGCGGCGGTGACGCTTCCTTCATTGCTGACGAAGACTATAGCGGGGGTGGCACAGACACGTCGGCCAACACGATTGTCACAGCGGGTGTCACCAATGCAGCACCGGAGGCGGTCTACCAGTCGGAACGGGCGGGAACCTTCACATATACGATCTCTGGCCTGACTGCTGGCAGCGAACACTCAGTTCTGTTGCACTTCGCAGAGTTCTATTGGACCGCAGTAGGGAAGCGTGTCTTCAACGTAGCCATCAATGGCACCACTGTTCTCAGCAACTTCGACATCTATGCGACTGTTGGTGCAAACCATGCGTTAGTCGAGCAATTTACGGCTACCGCTAACAGCAGTGGCGAAATAGTCATTGCCTATACCAACGGCACAGCAGATCAACCTAAATCCAGCGGCATCGAAATTCGGTAAACCGGACCAACGAATGCCAGTAGTACCGAGTGCAGAAATATCCCTCTCGACTCGTTGATAACAGTTCACTAACAAGGAGTTCGTCGTGCTTACAAATTTCAATTCCCTGCGAGACTCGGTTCGTTCAGGCCAGGAAACCTCCCACCAAATGATTAATCTCTCTACAGCATTCCACTCTTGCAAGAGAGTATTTCTGGTTCTTGCTGCATGTTTCCTGTGTGCCTCTTCGTTGCACGCGCAGTGGACTCAGGTTTGGGGTGGCAATTTCCCCGGAGCCGCGGGAACTACTTACAACCATGCCGATTGGTGGAACGATGTTCAGCCCACCGCAGTATGGGGCGATGGCACGATACAAAATACAAGTGACAGCCTCCAGAATGCGTATCTCGATGGCAATGGCGATCTAGTGATTGCGATGACGTATAACCCAAATGCGGCGGTGCCATACACTTCTGCCCGATTGACAAGTACCTATGCGGCTGGACCTTACGGACGCATCGACGCCCGCATCCAGAATCCATCGGCTGTGGGTATGGGCGCAGCCTTCTGGGCATTGGGTGCGGATGCTTACCCGGCAGGTACGGGACCAGGCTCTTCGGCGCCAAGCACGAACGGAGGCACGCCCTGGCCATGGTGCGGTGAGTTGGACATGATGGAACTTCAGTCCTCGAACGCCGCTCATAACGGGTCGACTATCCACGGTGGAGAGACCGATTCGCAGACCAGCTACGAGTATGGCGGAATCAGCGCAACCGTGAACTTGACGGGAGATCAGACCTTCGACAATAGCTTTCACATCTTCACCACGGAGTGGTCGCCATATCAGATTCAATACCTTCTGGATGGTGTGGAATATGGCAGCGTCAATCTTGCCAACATCGGGGTTACCGATCAGTGGGAGATGAATCAGCCGATCAACTTCATCCTCAGCTCCGGGGTCGGTGGGAATGGTGGAACGCCGAATGGCACTGGATTCCCATCTAACCTCGTCATCAACTACGTCAACTACTCGCAATGGAGTGCGGGTGTGCCTGCTCCAGTCACCGGGCTTACCGCGACAGCACCGTACAGCAACGCTGTCGATCTCAGTTGGAAAGCGAGTTCGACCTCGGGTGTTACTTACGATATTTATGCCAGCACAACTGCGGGAACGGCGCCGAGTCTTGCCACACTCGTCGCGCAAAGTGTATCGGGCACCTCTTATACACATACAGGTTTGCAGCCGAACACGACCTACTATTACACGGTGGTCTCGGCAAATTTTGGTGGTGAATCCAGCGCATCCAACGCCACGGTAAGCACGCAGGCAGCAGGGAACAGCACCGGCATGCAATTGAGCGCAGGCGGTTATGCCATTGGCACTTACATGGCCTCCAATTTCGTTCTCGGTGGCAATACGAACTATCACTACAACGTTGGGCCGCCATCGGGCCTTACCGCAGTCAACACCTCGCAGGTTACAAATCCCGCACCGCAAGAGGTCTACAACACGGAGCGCTGGGGTGCTGCAGCATGGACGATCACGGGTTTAACCCCGCTGGCTGGCTATAACGTTCGGTTGCACTTCGTGGAGTTTGCTCACACCGCAGCTGGGCAGCGCAATTTCAATGTATCTATTAATAGTGACCAGGTTTTAACCAATTTCGACATTATTGGCACTGCAGGTGCCGCAGATACGGCCATCGCAGAAGAGTTCTATACCCAGGCCGATGAGAACGGCATCATCGAGATTCAAACCACTGCTGGCACGACCACTGTCGTCGATTTGAATCCCACAATCAACGCAATTGAAATTACCCCGGCTACCGGCGGCAATCCTGTAGGAGCTGCTCCGGGCACCATAACCGACCTTGCTATCAACTCTGGCGGCGCAGCAGTTGGCAATTTTGTGGCCGATGAAGATTTCAATGGCGGAGACGTAGCCACATCGACAGCTACAGTCACTCTCGGTTCGAATTCCGCTCCCGAGGCTGTCTATCAGTCCCAGCGCTATGTGCCATTCACCTATGTGCTGACCGAGTTGGTCGCGGATGCGCCTTATACCGTGAATCTGCATTTCGCAGAAAGTTATTGGACGGGTGTGGGTGATCGCATCTTCAACGTTGTGATCAATGGAACGCAGGTTCTGACCAATCTCGACGTATTCAAAATAGCTGGCGGCGAAAACATTGCCTATGATCCACAGTTCACCGCGAGTGCTGACAAGTATGGGCAGATTATCGTGCAGTTTGTCTACGGTGGTGCTGATCAGCCCTTCATCAACGGAATCGAGGCCGTAAAGAGCGGCGGTGTTGCTCCTGGCTGCACCGCAGTTCCTTCTGCACCGACAGGACTCACGGCGACAGCCTCTTCCGCAAGCACGATCGGCTTGAGCTGGACGGCAGTCGCAGCCCCAGCCAACTGCACGATTACCTCTTACAACGTTTACAGCAGCACCGTCAGTAGGTTTGTCCCATCATCAAGCAACTTCGTTGGCAGTGTGACCGGGACAACCTATTCCAATACTGGCCTTAGCGCCTCGACACCCTACTACTATGTGTTGGAAGCGGTAGATGGCGATGGCCCTTCCACGGGATCGACGCAGGCAACTGCGACCACTCAGTCATCGGGTTCTGGATCTGGGACAGGGATTGTTGCCATTGATTCAGGAGGTCCCGCAGTCAGCAACTCGGGTGGCGGCGACGTCTCTTTTGTCGCCGATGAATACGTAACCGGCGGAGGCACCGACACCTCTGCCAATACCATCACCACGGCAGGCGTGGCCAATGCGGCCCCGATGGCCGTCTATCAGTCAGAGCGTGCAGGAACTTTCACCTATACGATTCCGGGTTTGACGGCAGGCGCTCAATACACCGTTCTCTTGCACTTCGCAGAGTTTTACTTCACAGCGGCCGGACAGCGTCTTTTCAACGTAGCTATCAACGGCACAACGGTGTTGAACAACTTTGACATCTATGCCACAGCAGGAGCCAATAAGGCGTTGGTCGAGCAGTTTACGGCCACAGCCAATAGTAATGGGCAAATTGTCATCGCCTACACGAATGGTTCGGCAGACCAGGCCAAATCGAGCGGTATCGAGATACGAGGGGGTAGTTCCGGAAGTTGCAGCACGAATCCTTCCGCTCCAACTGGTCTCACTGCTACGGCGACCTCATCAAGCGCTATAGGTCTGAGTTGGACGGCGGTGACCGCTCCAGCCAACTGCACCATCAGTTCCTATAACGTATACGCAAGCACAACCAGTGGCTTCACTCCATCAGCGAGCAACCTGATTGCGAGCGGGATCACAACGCCAAGCTACTCGAACACTGGCCTGACTGCTTCAACCACCTACTACTATGTCGTCGAGGCGCTCGATGCAGAAGGAAACTCAACAGCCTCGGCTCAGGCATTCGCTACTACAACCGTGTCCAGCGATTTCGTAGCCATCAACTCTGGCGGCCCCGCAGTCAGCAACTCAAGTGGTGGAGACGCATCGTTCGCCGCGGATGAGGACTTTACTGGGGGCGGCACAGACACCTCAGCCAACATCGTCACAACGGCAGGTGTAGCCAACGCGGCGCCGGCGGCAGTCTATCAGTCGGAGCGCGCGGGAATCTTCACCTACACCATCTCGGGGCTGGCCGCCGGAAGTTCCCACACCGTCCTGCTGCATTTCGCCGAGTTCTATTGGACGGCAGCAGGGCAGCGTGTCTTCAACGTAGCCATCAACGGCACTCCAGTGTTGAGCAACTTCGATATCTATGCCACGGCTGGTGCGAACAAAGCGCTGGTCGAACAGTTCACGGCTACTGCCAACAGCAGCGGCCAAATCGTCATCGCCTATACCAATGGAACAGCGGATCAACCTAAATCCAGTGGTATCGAAATTAGATAGATAGCTCAACCCAATTCGTTCAGGTCGGTAGGCGACATATCACTGGCCTGAATTTCATGTGGCAGAAGTTAGTCGTACGCATACCAGTGACAGCGCTGTAGTTGCTAATCAATCAGCATTCTAGGAATGGACCACCGGCCAAGGGAGTGTTATGCATACCCAATATATCTGTATTGAAAAGCTGCGCAACCATAGCACTCGCTTCCAGGATATCTTCAGGTTATGGCCCATCGTGTCGATGATAGTGCTCGCTATCGCCGCATTACCTTTGGGAAGCGCGCGCGCCCAGCAGGTCGAGCCAACGCTCCCAACATCGCAACGGGTCACAATCAATCTGTCAGCCGGGATGCCTGGGCAAAACCCATGGCTTTATATCAAGGACTCAGACTCGCCGACTTATGCATCACCTTCTTTTAATGATTCCTCCTGGACTCCAGTGGGAATTCCATACTCGGCGAATTTCTTTACCTCGTTTCTCAATGCGGACTCCGGTGGTGGAGATGGTGATCTAAATGGAACCAATAACTGGTATCGCCTGCACTTTACGGTCGGGACTCAATACGCAAACAGCAAGATATTAGTTGAGTTCGAGGGTGCGCACACAGGTGCGCAGGTTTACATCAATGGAACGCTTCTACCGGGAATCAGTGCCGTCGCTGCCAATGCGCAGGCCTCCCACGTCGTCGGTTTTATTCCCTTTATTGTCGACCTCACGCCATACGTGACGGCCGATGGTGCTACGGAAAATGTGCTCGCCGTAAGTGTCTCTCGAAATAACACCTGGTTTGAACAGCCGGGTTTCTCACAGGATTATCGTTTCGGTCAGGCCGACGCTGGATTATTCCGTCCGGCCTATATGTTCATCACGAATAAAGTACATATCCCCGTTAATGTCTATTCTAATCAGAAAACGTGGGGCACGTACGTCGCAACAGTATCTGAAGTTCCTTCCCAGAGCAGTACGGCGCAAGCTGCCTCGGCTGTTGTCGAGGTGCAGACAAACGTTCTCAACGAAGATACAACTTCGCAGCAAGTTACCTTGACGACGCAGATTGTGGACGCAAATGGAAATGTAGTGGCTACCGCGCCACCCATCACTCAGACAGTGGCACCCATGACTGCGAGTAGTTTTCCATCTACTGCGGCTCCAATGTTCGATCAACAGATCACGGTGAATAATCCCACCTTGTGGTACCCGAACAACAGCACCTTCGGTACACCTTATATGTACAAGGTCTACCACATCATCAGTGTTAACGGGCAAGTGGTCGACTCGGCGCAAAGTCCGCTGGGTATCCGCACGATCACGTGGGACCCCAACTTCCCATACTTCAATGGCCACCCCATGTATTTATGGGGAGCTTCGGGGCGCTACGACTATCCTGCATTAGGATCCTCCGTCCCCGAAGAACAGCAGTGGCGCGACCTTGCGCAGTTAGCCGCAGAGGGCGGAAACATTTGGCGTCCGGGACACTCGACCACCAGCGAGGAATTCGTGAACGCGGCCGATGAGTATGGCATCATGATCGATCAGCCGAGCGGAGACGGCGAGGGTGCCTTCAATACGCCGACCGCGGATCAGGTGACGCTGAAGGAAGAGTTGCATCGTGACATGATCCTTCGTGATCGCAGTCATCCGTCTATTCTCGACTGGGAGTCCAACAACGGCACGATGAATGAAACTGTTGGTGAAGCCCTTCTAGCCCTCGATAAGACCTGGGACCCCATCAATACACGCGTCGCAGCCGACCGCACGCCTGACCCCGTAAATGGTTATATGCTCGGCTGCACTCTGCAAGGCTGTGAGGTCGGTGTCAAGAATGAGTTCCCGAATAATCCGGCATGGGGAGCGGAGTATTGGGGTAACGGGTCGGCACGGGGTTTGGATTGGAACTACGAACTCGCCTTTGCCGCACCATTTCTGGACAGCTGGCGTCAAGGTAAAGCGGCAAACGCCTTCGGAATGGCGCAATGGTACTTTGCCGATTCCCCTGGCGAAGACAGCCTTTATGCGGAATTTACAGGCCAACCGTCGCAGCAAAGTATGGTTCGCTCGCTGGGCGCCTCCTCAGTCGATATGAACAGATTCCCCAAGTTGCTGTACTACATCTATGAGGCAGCTTGGACACCTTTTTCCATCAAGCCAGTTGTGCGCCTGGCGAATCATTGGAACCTTTCCGGAGCTGTTCAGGAGAATGCGTTCAGCAACTGCCCATCTGTCAGCCTGCTGGTCAATGGCGTACAGCAAGGTTCAGCTAAGGTGCCAAATAGCTGGGATTCAAACTCCGAATCGAATTTGACGCAAACTACGACCCTGATGCCATTCCAAACCTCGTGGCCTGTCACTTGGGCTTCCGGTACCGTAGAGGCAGACTGTCTCGATCAGTTCGGAAATGTGCTGGCGAAAGACACCAGGGTGACAGCCGGAGCAGAGAGCAAAATCGTGCTCACCGTCGTTCCTGAGTTGACCAAGCCGGATGGGACGAACTTCGCTGTCACGGCGAACGGCTCTGACGCAGCTTTTGTTGTAGCCCAGATAGAAGACGCAAATGGGAATATAGAACCGCTTGCCTCCGACGTACTTACATTTTCTGTGAACGGTCCAGCTACGTATATGGGTGGCTCCGAGCAATATGTGTCCACTGCAACAGACGCATATTCGACCGCTTCGGGCAATAGCGAGCTTAACTATCATGCGCCCGGAGACCCTCAGCTGCAGGTCGAAGGCGGCATGACTAAGATCGCTATTCGGAGCCAGTTCACTTCGGGAAATGTAACGGTCACTGCCACCGCTCCCGGCCTGGCTTCGGGGACCGCAACCTATACGATCCAGCCGATCCCGAGCGTTACGCCAGCGTCGACCGCTCCATCCATCATTGTGCAGCCCGTAAGCACTGCGGTGACACAGGGGCAATCGGCTACGTTTTCCGTCACGGCAGCTGGCACCTCACCATTCACTTTTCAGTGGTTCAAAAATGGTTCCACAATCGCCGGCGCAACCAGTTCCACATATACCACTCCTGCCGCTGCCTCGACGGACAACAACAGCAGCTTCACCGTGACCGTCACCAACAGCGTTGGGTCCGCAACGTCCGGTGCTGCCATTCTCACGGTGGATGCGTCGGCGAACGTTGTTATTACCACTCAACCTGCAAGTCAGACGGTGTATGTTGGTCAAACAGCCCAGTTATCTGTCGCCGCAACCGGTTCGCCTACCCTTACCTATCAATGGCTAAAGAATGGTGCGACGATTGCCGGAGCGAACAGCTCTACCTACACGACTCCTGTTCTTGCGTCGACAGACAACGGTGACAGCTTTACTGTGGTTGTCGCCAATCCTGTTAATTCGGTCACTTCGGCGCCCGCGGTGCTCACGGTAGACCCAGCCATCGCGCCTGCAATCACCCAACAACCCGTTAGCCTTTCCGTGTTGGCAAATGATCCGGCTACCTTCTCCGTTGGGGTCTCCGGTTCTTCGCCCTTTACATACCAGTGGCAACTGAATGGAGTGAATCTTCTTGGCGCCAATGCAGCGACATACGCCATTCTTGCAGTGCAATCCACCAATGTTGGCAGCTACACGGTGGTCGTCACAAACGCTGCAGGTAGCGTTACGAGTGCACCCGCTACGCTTACCATCGCGCCGCCAGGAGTTAATCTGGCTCTTAATCAACCGGCCACTTCCAGTACAACGCAAGGTGCCGGATTAACTGCGAATTATGTGAACGATGGCGACCTCACGACCCGGTGGGCGTCAGCAGGAGGCATTGATCCTTCGTGGGTCGAAATCGATCTCGGATCAGTGCAGGCCTTTGACAACGTCATCCTGTACTGGGAAGCAGCATACGCCAGTACGTATCAGATCCAATATTCAACCGACAACTCAACCTGGAACGTCGCTTACAACAATACCAACGGTGTCGGTGGCGTAGAGAATCTCACCTTCCCCACTGTTATGGGTCGATATGTTCGCATGTACGGCGAAACGCGCGCCACAACGTATGGGTATTCGATCTATGAATTCCAAGTTTATGACGTGGCACAGTGCGGAGGTTCGAGTGAGCGCTATACCGTTCTGAGCTCTACAGCCGTACTCGACAATATAAGCCAGCTAACCTGGCTACGTTCCGAAAACACCTATGCCAATGGTGGTGCGCAGTATACGCAGCCAATCGCCCAGACCTACTGCGCAAGCCAAAACATGCGTTTGCCCACCCAGGCAGAAGCTCTGGCCATCAGTGGGGCCGCTTCTGCTTCCTGTGCGTTTCCTCAGGCATGGAATACGTGGACATCAACGACTGATCCTTTGAACATTAACGACGCTGCTTTTGTCTCCTCAACTGGTCAATCTACTTTTCAGGTCGCGAATAACTATCCCGGCGCGGTGCTGTGCAACTCGGGTACAACGGTCCCGCCTCCCACCATTACGACCCAGCCCGTGTCACAAACAGTCGCTGCTGGGCAGAGTGCCACGTTCAGTGTCGTGGCTGCGGGCACTGGTCCATTTACCTACCAGTGGTATCAGAATGGAGCCTCCATCACCGCTGCGATAGCGGCCAGCTATACGACCCCTGCAACAACAGCCGCTCAAAGTGGCACACTCTTCACCGTGGTTTTGACTGGCCCAACGAAAGAGACGGTCACCAGCAACTCCGCGACACTCACCGTGTCGGGGGCGGGCAGTGGTAATTGCACAACGCTTCCATCTGCGCCGACCGGGCTGACAGCGACAGCTTCCTCCCCCAATGTCATCAACCTGAGTTGGACTGCAGTCACGCCTCCAGGGAGCTGCTCGATCAGCTACTACAACGTCTATGGCAGCCCGACAAGCGGTTTTACTCCTTCTGCGAGCAACCAGTTATCTAGTGGGCTGATAGAAACAACCTACTCCAATACGGGCCTTTCGGCCTCGACAACCTACTACTATGTCGTAGAAGCCGTTGATGCAGACGGCTCGTCGTCGGCCTCGTTGCAGACCTCCGCAACCACACAAGCCGCCGCTTCCGGCATAGATGTAGTAGCCATCAACTCCGGTGGTCCTGCCGCCAGCAATACAGGAGGTGGCGATACCTCCTTCGTGGCTGATGAAGATTTCACCGGTGGTGGTGCGGCCACCTCCACGAATGCCATTACCACGGCAGGCGTAACCAACGCTGCGCCGCTGGCTGTCTATCAGTCGGAACGTGCAGGAGTCTTCACCTATACCATCCCAGGACTGACCGCCGGCACACAGTACACGATTCTTCTCCACTTTGCGGAGTTCTATTGGACGGCGGCAGGGCAGCGTGTCTTCAATGTCGCCATCAACGGCACAACGGTACTCAGCAACTTTGACATCTATGCCACAGTCGGCGCCAACAAGGCTTTGGTTGAGCAGTTCACGGCCATGGCCAACAGCAGCGGTCAAATTGTAATCGCCTATACCGCTGGTTCTGCTGATCAACCTAAATCCAGTGGCATTGAAATCAGAAGCAGCTCTAGCAGTTGCAGCGCCCTCCCAGCGGCCCCGACAGGCCTAACGGCAACGGCGTCCTCCTCGAGCGCTATCGGTTTGAGTTGGACCGCACCAACCGCTCCCACTAATTGCACCATCAGCTCCTACAACGTCTACAGCAGCACAACCAGCGGGTTTATCCCATCCACGGCTAACCTTATTGCAAGCGGCGTGACCGGCACTAGCTATTCCAACACCGGTCTCGCAGCCGCAACGACGCACTACTATGTCATGGAAGCGATCGATGCAGACGGCACATCCGCCGCCTCATTTCAAGCCGGTGCCGAGACTACGGCCATCTCCTCATGCACCACCGTCCCATCTGCGCCGACTGGCCTAACGGCAACGGCATCTTCTTCCAGTGCCATCGGTCTTACTTGGACCGCACCTACGCCTCCCACGAACTGCACCATCAGTTCCTACAACGTCTATGGCAGCACCACCAGCGGGTTTGCCCCATCCACGACTAACCTTATTGCGAGCGGTGTGACCAGTGCTAACTACTCCAACACCGGCCTCACCGCTTCCACCACCTATTACTACGTCGTCGAGGCCATTGATGCAGACGGCTCGTCGTCGGCCTCATTGCAGACATCGGCAGCCACGCAGGCAGTCTCGTCCGGCACGGATATAGTAGCCATCAACTCTGGTGGTCCCGCGGTAAGTAATGCAGGAGGCGGTGATGCATCCTTCGTCGCTGACGAAGATGTCACTGGTGGAGGCACTGACACCTCCACGAATGCCATTACCACGGCAGGCGTAACCAACGCCGCACCCATGGCCGTCTACCAGTCGGAACGTGCAGGGGTCTTCACCTATACCATCCCAGGCATGACGGCTGGCACACAGTACACGGTTCTTCTCCACTTTGCGGAGTTCTATTGGACGGCGGCAGGGCAGCGTGTCTTCAATGTCGCCATCAACGGCACAACTGTACTCAGCAACTTCGATATCTATGCCACAGCCGGCGCCAATAAGGCTCTGGTTGAACAGTTCACCGCGACCGCTAACAGTAGTGGTCAAATTGTGATCGCCTACACGGCTGGCTCTGCAGATCAACCTAAGTCTAGTGGTATTGAAATCAGATAAGACGAACGACATAGATACTCTTGAGCTCGTGAGCAGCACCACGGCCAGCGCATTCCATACGACCCAACCCTCGACCAAAACGGTGGCTGAGGCACAAATAGGAGGCTTGCATGTCGAATAGCTATTCAGTTCCTCTGCGCAGAATCATTCTTCGTGCGTTCTCCCTATTGATCGTTATCGCCATCTTTGGATTTGTATCAACGGCCCGTGCAGCCACCACGGAGATCGTCGCCATCGCTTCAGGTGGTCCGGCTGTGAGTAACTCGGGGGGCGGTGATGCATCTTTCGTTGCCGATGAGTATTTCAGTGGCGGTGGTACCGACACATCCACCAACACTATTGTTACTGCTGGCGTTGCCAATGCGGCACCCGAGGCAGTATATCAATCAGAGCGCGCAGGAACGTTCACCTACACAATTCCGGGGCTTACGGCAGGCAGTCAATACACGGTGTTGCTGCATTTTGCCGAATTCTATTGGACGGCAGCAGGACAGCGTGTCTTCAACGTCGCTATCAACGGCACAACCGTACTGAGCAACTTCGATATCTATGCCACAGTGGGTGCCAACAAGGCTCTCGTCGAGCAGTTCACGGCGACTGCCAACAACAGCGGTCAGATTGTCATTGCCTATACCAACGGAGCCGCAGATCAACCTAAATCCAGCGGCATCGAGATCCAACAAGTCACTGGCGGCTGCTCCACAATACCATCGGCTCCTGCTGATCTGAAGGCATCATCATCTTCCTCCTCCTCGATCAATCTAAGCTGGGCCGCAGTAACTCCGCCAGCAAATTGCACCATCAGCTCCTACAGCGTCTACGGCAGCACTACCAGTGGATTCACTCCTTCCGCGAGTACCTTACTATCTGGCGGCCTAACGGGCACCACGTACTCCAACACCGGCCTCGCAAATGCGACAACGTACTACTACCTTGTAGAAGCCATCGATGCAGACGGCACGTCAGTGCCCTCAGCGCAAGCCAGCGCACAGACCGCAGCCGCATCGTGCAGCGCTGCTCCGTCGGCACCGACAGGACTCACCGCGACGGCCACTTCCGCCAGCGCAATCAATCTGAGCTGGATCGCACCAACTGCCCCGACCAACTGCACCATCAGCTCCTACAATATCTACAGCAGTACCGCGAGCGGGTTCACCCCATCCGCTAGCAGTTTGATTGCAACGGGCATAACCGGAACTTCTTACTCCAATAGCGGCCTTAGCACTTCTTCCACTCACTACTACGTCGTAGAGGCGCTGGATGCGGATGGTGCGTCGTCCGCTTCGACTCAGGCGGTAGCGACTACACAAGCTACCTCATCCAGCACAGAGATAGTAGCCATCAACTCGGGCGCCCCCGCTGTCAGTAATGCGGGTGGTGGAGATACATCTTTTGTCGCTGACGAAGACGTCACAGGCGGAGGAGCAGACACATCCACGAATATCATCAACACGGCCGGCGTAACCAATGCTGCGCCCACGGCGGTCTATCAATCGGAGCGCGCAGGGGCCTTCACCTATACCATTCCTGGCCTCACATCCGGCACTCAATACACCGTTCTGCTGCACTTTGCCGAGTTCTATTGGACGGCGGCAGGGCAGCGTCTCTTCAATGTCGCCATCAACGGCACAACCGTACTGAGCAACTTCGACATCTATGCAGCGGCGGGAGCGAACAAAGCCTTAGTCGAGCAGTTTACCGCTACCGCTAATAGCAGCGGTCAAATCGTGATCGCCTATACGGCCGGCTCTGCAGACCAACCTAAATCCAGCGGTATCGAAATCAGAAGCGCCTCCAGCAGCTGCAGCACACTGCCTGTGGCTCCGACTGGACTTACTGCGACGTCGTCTTCCTCAAGCTCAATTAACTTGAACTGGAATGCTGCTACTCCTCCGACCGATTGCTCCATTAGTTCCTATAGCATCTACCGCAGTACCACTAGTGGATTTACGCCGTCTTCGAGCAACTTGATATCGAGCGGAGCTGTTGTTAATACCACCTATACCGACACTAACCTCACGCCTTCGACAACCTACTACTACGTCGTAGAAGCCGTTGATGCGGACGGTTCATCCGTCGCCTCGTCTCAAGCCGACGCGGAGACTGCTGCCACCGCCTCATGCTCTGCCGTCCCATCGGCGCCAACTGGCTTGACGGCGACGGCATCGTCTTCTACTACGATTGCCATAAGTTGGGCCGCAGCCACCCCACCGGTCAACTGCTTAGTAAACTCCTACAGCATCTATGGCAGCACAATCAACGGATTCACTCCCTCCGCCAGCACCCTGCTGGCCAGCGGACTGACGGGCACCACGTATTCCAATAGCGGCCTCGCCGCTTCGACAACTCACTATTATGTTGTGGAGGCTGTCGATGCGGTTGGTGCATCGGCACCCTCGGCTCAAGAGTCCGCAACCACACTGTCTGGCTCTTCCGGAGAAATCGCAGCCATCAACTCCGGTGGTCCTGCAGTGAGCAATTCAGGTGGCGGCGACGCATCTTTTGTTGCTGATGAGTACGTCACCGGCGGCGGTGCAGCCTCTTCGACCAATCCTGTAAACACCGTAGGCATAGCAAATGCAGCGCCCGTGGCTGTTTACCAGACGGAACGCAATGGAACCTTCACCTACACCGTTCCAGGCCTGGCACCCAGTGCACAGTACACCGTCCTGCTCCACTTCGCAGAGACTTATTGGACAGCTGCGGGACAACGTATCTTCAACGTCGCTATCAACGGCGCTCCAGTGCTTAGCAACTTCGACATTTACGCGACGGCCGGAGCGAACACAGCCCTGGTTGAACAGTTCACCGCGATTGCCAATAGCAACGGCCAAATCGTCATCGCCTATACCGATGGATCCATCGATCAACCTAAATCCAGCGGTATCGAGATACGTGGCGCTTCTAGCAATTGCACCCTCCTTCCCCCCGCTGCACCCGTGGGCTTAACCGCGCTTGCATCGTCTCCCAGCATCATTGGCCTTACCTGGACGGCAGTTACTCCTCCGCCTAACTGTGCCATCACCTATAACGTGTATGGCAGCACAACGAGCGGCTTTACTCCATCCGCAAGTACTCTGATTGCGACTGGTCTAACGACTGCAGCTTATGCCAACACGGGACTCGCACCTTCGACCACTTACTACTATGTCATCGAAGCCGTCGATGCTGACGGCACCACGGCACCCTCAACACAAGCCAGCGCTGAAACGAACTCTGCCACCTCTTGCATCTCTATTCCTTCAACGGCACCAGCCAATCTAACTGCAACTCCCTCCTCCTCAAGCGCGATCGGTTTGACCTGGGTGCCAATTACTCCGCCTTCGTACTGCACCGCGACAACGTACAACATTTACAGCAGCACTAGCAGTGGGTTCACTCCTTCTTCAGAGAATCAGATTGCAAGAAATCTGACGGGCACAACGTTCTTCAATACCAGCCTCCCTGCTTCGTCGACTTACTACTATGTGATTCAGGCCGCCGACGAGGACGGGACATCGACAGCAGTGTCGACCCAGTCAGTTGCCACTACACTGCCTCCTTCAGCCGTGTTAACAGCGACAGCATCCTCGGCGAACGAGATCGATCTGACCTTTCCCGCAAGCACAGCGGCAGCGCCGGTCGAGTATCTGATCTTCCGGAGCACAACCCCGAGCTTTACCCCAGCAAGCGGTAATGAGATCGGCACTACCAAGTCCAACTCCTTTCAGGACGTTGTAGCTTCAGCATCAACGACGTACTACTACATCGTCCAGGCCAGCAACCCGGCTGGCATTACGACGGTAGGTGGCCCTGTTAGCGCGACTACATTGGCTCTCAGCGCGAATGCACCCTTTTGGGATGCAAGCAATATCCCGCCAACGCCTACAGGAGATGTCATGACGTTCAAAATTCTGAACCGAACGAATGGGCAATATCCAGACGACCAGGTCTTTTGGAGTACTACCGTTGGCGGGGTCACTACGACCAATTCGATTGCCGCACAGCCATACTTCCAGATGCCAGCCAACTCTTCAGGGCGTATGGAGTTTTATCTGGGTTCTCAGAGTACGACTAGTCCATACTCCGATTTCATCGAGTTCACCATCGGGCCTACCTTCTTCAACGGGGACACGACGCGGGTTGACTCGTTCGGCATCAAGTTGGCAATGCAACTGATCTGCACCGATGGCACAGATATAGCAGTCGGCGAAAATGCCGCAACTTTTGCGGAGAACAGGGCGACTACATTCCAACGCTATCTCAATGCTGTTCCATCGAACTTCCAACAGCTTGCGCAATTGAATGCTCCGTATCAGATCATCTCTCCCGGAGGAGGCGGATTCGACACCGGTGGCGCCTATGCGGACTATTACACCGCCTATATTGCTGAAATCTGGTCGTCCAACGGTCTCACCATCCCACTTGCCGGAGCTAACGGAGACGGCCTGGGCGCTTACCCTGATCTTTCGGCCGCAATCTATAGGCATACCGCCGCTCCGGGGACATTCAATCCTAATGGGACGCTGATATCTGAGTCGATGTGGGGAAACCCAAGCAACTTCTATCAGACAGCGCCCACAAGCTACTATGCACAGTTCTTCCATGCCAATGCCATCAACGGCCAGCAATATGCCTTCCCATACGATGATGCTGGTGGGTACTCCTCCGATGTAAGCTGCTCCAATCCGACGACGTTACTCGTAGCTGTTGGCTGGTAGCGGCAAGATCGGGCTGCGTGGTCGTGAGCTGCTGAGCCGGGGATACCGATGTGCCATCTGTATCCCCGGTTTTACAACCGAAACTCACTTCGGTGAAATCGAGCTTGTCGTTATGTGGTCATGGATGGTGGTGCGTCTTTAGCCTGGGCACCGAGCAGCTTGTTTGGGTGGTCTGTCATCATGAATGTAACGTGGCCACCTTTGGTGATGTCGGAGTGTTTGAACCATAGCTTTGTTTCTGGCTTGCCATTCAGACTGAGGGCATCAATATATTTGCTTGTTGGAGACGCACGTTTTGCTTCGAGAATAAGCTGACGATTCTCACCGAGGGTGATGGTGACTTTATCAAAGAGTGGGGTTCCAAAAATATAGTTTGTACTCACTGGGTCAACTGCATAGAATCCCATGGCGCTCATCACATACCAGGCGGACATCTGGCCACAGTCTTCATTGCCGGCAAGACCGTCCGGCTCGTTGCGGTACATCGTTTCCATCAGGCTTGATAGGCGCTCCTGGGCCTTGTAGGGAGCACCCGCATATACGTATAGGTATGCGATGTGATGGCTTGGCTCATTTCCATGGGCATACTGCCCAACAAGTCCGGCAATATCGTCCGGGGCATCAGGCGGCAACTCCGAACTGGCGTTGAATATTCCATCTAGCTTTTGAAGAAGCTGGTCCCGGCCACCCATAAGATCTGCTAACCCCTTGGGGTCGTGCTGAACCGCGAAGGTAGCCTGCCAGGCGTTAGATTCAGTAAAGTCGCGCCATTTCTTTGCGTGTCCCATCTCGTTCGGAGCGAACGGTTCTGCCCAGTGACCATCCGCGAGGCGCGGCCGGATAAAGCCTATTTCTTTGTCATATAGGTTGCGGTAGCTCTGAGCCCGGTGTTGAAGCGCGGCCGCTTCATCTTCAGCGCCAGTCGCACGGGCCACGTGGGCCATTGCCCAGTCGTCATAGGCATAGTCCATGCTCTTGCCAATAGATTCCGCTATGAGATCGCAGGGGATATAACCATACTTCCGATAGAGAGGCAGGCCTTGATAATCGCTTGCCGTCGCTTGCCGCTTCATAGCAGCATACGCCCCCATCAGATCGATACCCTGGAAACCCTTTTGCACCGCTTCGGCAATCACTACTACAGAGTGGTAGCCGCTCATACACTCTGTTTCTTTCGCCTGCAGAGGCCACACGGGCATCCCGACAGGACTTTCGTTTGACATACGAATGAGACAGTTTGCAAGATCTGGGACGCGTTCCGGCTGAATCAGCGTAAACAGCGGATGCACCGCACGATATGTGTCCCAAAGAGAAAACGTGCTGTAGTTGTGGGCCCCAGAAGGAAGATGATGGATCTCACCATCCATACCGCGATAGTTTCCATCTACATCGTCAAAGATTGTTGGTGCGAGCAGGGAATGATATAGCGCGGTATAAAAGATCTCCTTTTGCCGTGTCGTTCCACCCTCAACCCTTATCTTTGCCAGTTCGTGCTCCCAGAGGCTGAGAGCTTCAGAACTGACCTCTGCAAAGTCCCATCCGGGAATCTCCGATTGCAGATTGTTCAGCGCCCCCTCAATATTCACTCCTGATATGCCCACCTTGACGAGAATGACCTCTCGATCTTTTGTCGCATAGTGAAGAACGCACTTGAGAGATTTACCCTCGACTTCTTTTCCGATGTTGTTTGAAATCTCGTCGTTCACAAGAACGTCAATTCGGTCGAACGGGCGGGAAAATTTTATTGCGAAATAGATCTCTCGCCCATTAGCCCAGCGGGCAGTGCTACGTCCTCCGACGATCGTGTCCTTTCCGAGTATGTTGAGTTTTGCCCAGCGCACCGCATCAGGTCCATCTTCGTAGCTATGGGCGAGATCGAGGATGAAATGACCAGTATCACTATAGGGGAACGTATATTTGTGAATACCGGCTCTCGTCGTGGCACTCAATTCCGCGCGGATCTGATAGTCCTTTAAGACCGCGGAGTAGTATCCCGGTATCGCAATCTCCTCGTCGTGAGAAAAGCGGGAGCGATAGCCCTCTGTGGGGTTTTCGGGTGTTCCGGGGGTTATTTTCACTACGCCTGTACATGGCATGAGAAGGATGTCGAGCATGTCTCCAACACCCGTGCCGCTCAAATGGGTGTGACTGAACCCCATAATCGAATTGTCAGCGTAGTGATAACCTGAACACCGATCCCACCCTCGATTGTCAGTATCTGGGCTAAGTTGGACCATGCCAAAGGGAACAGTCGCGCCTGGATAGGTGTGTCCATGACCGCCTGTCCCAATTTTGATCTTGACGAATCGAGTCACTCCGTCGGATATCTCTCTCTGAGCCCCCTGGGTAGCTGCTCGCTCCGAGATACCGTGAGCTTTTTCCAGGCCACATAAAGCTAGAGCCGAACTGGCGGCAAGAAAAGTTCTTCTGGAGATCATTTTGAGGCTCCCATCCCGGTTCTGTCATCTGTATGTGTGCCAGGTATGCCTTCTAGTTCGTCATAGCTAGCGGACGCACAGCAAGGCAGCGTTGTTTTTGCACTTCTACAATCTATGGGGGAGCTCATAGGTTGGCGCAACGTTAGGTGTGGCCTTAACGTTGTCGTATCTGCATGAAAAATAAGGCAGCATCGAATACTAGCTGCTCTAACAGTAGTTACCTGTTCTGGATAGCGGACCTAATGCGTGACGATGACTGATCGAAGTTCGACCGAAGATGTTTTCGCTGATAGGAACTTATAGATAGGACTCTGATCATTCCTAGGACTATTCCGGGGCTATGGGGGACCGGAATAGCAAATGCAAGATAGCAATTCCTAGTGAGTGGAGGTCTCAGGCAAAATGTGACATGCCTCTATATTGGTGTTTGTCGATGAGCCAGCCATGGTATTCAGCCGCAACAACAATTCGAAGTGTTGCGGAGGGCCTGACGGAGAGATGCCGCAGCTCCGAAGCACATTGGATAAGCGGGGGAGATCCGTAACCAGTTTTCCTGCAGCCTCGGTGCCTTCTGCGTTGGCGCCGGCAATGAGAAGCACCTGCCCAGTCTGATCTGGATTTCGAACCAGAGCGACAATGGCATAGGACTGGCCGGTCGCCCACCCCAGGGCGGTCGGGACGTATTGCGTCTGCTCATGTTCCCGCGGATGAAGGTTGCGAATGATCTCCTGTCCAGAATCCTTGTCAAAGACGAAACGGAAATCCAGTTGATCGCTGAAAAAAGCTGTCCATGGGTTCGAGAGGGGGCTTCCAAGCAGAACGAAGTTGTCATCGGTCTGTAGGTTTGAAAGCTGCAAGCTTCTAGCGGTTTGCAATTCAATCCGTTTTGCGCCGGATTGTGCGAGCTGTGCGAGATTGACCGCAATCGGGGTGTCGACAAGCGATGTTTTATTTCCGCGCAGGAGGATTTGGGTAATCCGATTGGTCTCAGGCGTCAGCTTGTCTGGATGCGGGATGTAGTTATGGTTGGCGTAGTCAGAAACAGAGATCTGTTGTCCTGTGTATCCCTGAATCTCGGCTATGTCCGGATCGCTGGTGATCAGATGTAATGCGTGTGGTGAAGGGAGAAACACGGACCAGGGAAGTATAGAAGCCGTCGCCCTGGCTTTGTGGGTAAAGTGGTTCCAGAAAGCACCCCATAATGCAACATTCACTAGCGTGAGAATTAGGCATATCGCTAGCCATTTACGTCCGCTCTGTTTCGTGGTTTCATGTGTTTCGAGATCCACTGTGGCCAAGGAGGCAGACTCTGCTTCTGGAGAAATTGCTGCTACCGCTGGCTGCGCATGAGGAGTATAGGGTTGAATGTCTTCGGACGCCGGTTGTATGACCCCTGCAGAAACTGGACGCGCTTCTTGAAGTGGATCACGGGATATCTCCGGGAAATATGAACCCAAGGGAAGACTGATACGAAACTCTGAGGTGTCTCCGTATCTACCATAATGCTGAAGCAAGCGCTTGCGAACATCGCTCGCGGTTACGCGAACAATTGCATCATCCCCGGTATCATACGAAGGAGCGCGGCCAAACAGTTCGATTCCAATGATGCGCTCTTTCAGCGACTCGGTATGCCCAGCAATTGCTTGGTCAACGATGTACTGAAGAAATTGTCCGCTGCGATGACTTCCTCTAAACGCAGCTCCCTCAATAACCTCTTTGACATGCTGCTTAAGCAGGAAAACGTCTTCCTCTGTCTCAGAGATTTTCGCTAATTCTATGGTCCGTGCTTCAATTTGAGAGGTCTGCGACATAGATGGTATCGAGCGAGAGCAATTCTAACACCGTTCCTGTAGGGCGCTCTTTTCGGCCCCACGGTCTGCCCACAGGTGCCATGGCGTAACGTGCTGCTTCTCCTGGAGGGAAGTGCCATTGCCACTGTTCTTCGGTAGGTAGTTACCGTTAAGCTATGCCGCATTATGCAAATTACTGATTTTGTTTGACTTTTCGGCCACTGTTAGGAGCTTCCCTAACGTTGCCAAATCCTCTTTTCCCCTCGTAGATTTGTGCCTGTTCGATGAGATCCGACCCGCAAGCAGTCGTACTCAAAATCGGCCAGAGCAATATCTAGAAGTACAGGGGATCCAATGAGCCAAGCATCATCTCAAGGTGGGAACGCAACTCTACGCAAAATTTCGTCTTCATGCCGAAATCTCAAATCGCGATTTCGCCTACTGTTGCCCGGCATCCTGGTTGTATTTTGCATGCTCTTTGGAAGCCCTTTGTCGCTTTGTACTGCGGCGTTCGGCCAGGCCGAGCAGGGAACGATCACTGGCTTAATCAGGGACTCCTCCGGCGCAATCATTCGCGGCGCGAAGGTGTCCGCAACCGATGTGGCCACGAATACGGTGAGCTCTACGGTCTCGGACTCCAACGGCTACTATACGATTCCGTATCTTGCTCCGGGCACCTATAAAGTCACGGCAGAGGCGGACGGTTTCTCCCTATCTACAGTTTCCGGCATCCATATTACGGTTAATCTCTCGACAGGTATAAATTTGACCCTCAAGGTGGGGGCTCTCTCGCAGAACGTGACCGTTCAAGCAAATGCCATTCAGCTGGAGACGGAAAACTCTGAACTTGGAGGGACGGTATCCCGCCAGCAAATTATCGAGCTCCCGCAACTCGGACGCAACCCGTATAACCTGTTGGCCCTCCAGCCCGGGGTGCTTCCCGTGTATTTCAACGCCGGCATTCAGGCACAGATCAACGGCGGTATGGCAAACACGAGCAACGTTATGTTGGATGGAGCTACGCAGGGTAACAGTTCTTCAGGGGATCTCGCTTATACGCCACCCCTGGAGTCCGTCGGTGAATTGAAGCTCATCACAAATAATTATTCTGCGGAGTACGGTATGTCCGGAGGTGGCGTAGTTACCGCGGCTTCTGAATCGGGAACAAACGTCTTTCACGGTAGCGTATATGAGTATGTCCGCAATACAGACTTCAACGCTAATGGTTGGTATCCGAATCACGTGGGCCAGGCCAGAAGTACCTACCACGAGAACAACTATGGATTTAGCATCGGCGGGCCCGCGATCTTACCCAAGTTATATAACGGGCGAAACAAGACGTTCTTTTTTCTGAACCTTGAGTGGGACCCGCAGAGCACTCCAGACCTGATCACGGCGAGCGTTCCGACGGCAGCTATGCGTGCCGGCGATTTTTCCGGGCTCGTGGACCAGAATGGAAATCGAATTACGATTTACGATCCGAACTCGACAGCGTTGGTTTCGGGAACTACGAATACCTGGAAAAGAACTCCCTTTCCGGGCAATATCATTCCTTCCAGTAGGATGAGTAATCCGATTGTGCAGAAGGTACTCAGCTACTATCCAATGCCGAATACCTATGGTACTCAGGGAATTTATAACAACTATCAGGCTACTCCTACCAGGACGACGACACAAAATACCTTTCTTGCTCGTGTCGACCAGAATTTCGGAAGCAGTCACAAGGTTTTTGTGACGGTAGGACGCCATGCTTACACCGGTATAACTCCGTCTGTCAACATAGCATTCCCACAGACAGGGACCAACGGTGACCCAGGTGGCGCCACTAATACTGCGTGGACAGGGACAGTCAGCGATACATGGACCATTCGACCCAATTTGCTGGTGGAGTCCCGTGGAAACTTCGTTCACACCTTCTTTGGGACACTGATTCCAAGCCAGGGATTTGACGTTGGCAGTCTTGGCTTTCCTGGCTCTTTCGTTCAACAAACGGAAAGTAAGGTATTTCCTCAATTTGGTATTACAGACGAGAGTGGCCTCGGTATTCAAAACTCCGCTGTAGACTCAGATTCAGAAGGCAGCAATCAAGGACAAACTCACCTTACGTGGGTCACTGGTGCCCACACTGTGAGAGCAGGCTTCGATTATAGATTTGTCTATTTCAATCAGTATCGTCCTCTAAATCCAGCTGGAGATTTCACCTTTGACAGGAACTATACCCAGGGGCCCGATCCTACAGATGCCACGGCCGATGCCGGGTGGGGGTTTGCTTCATTTCTGCTCGGTGCGCCGGACGGTGGGTATACGACGAGGGATGCGTCGGCGACATCATCGCAAAAAAATATCGACGGTTATGTTAACGATGACTATAAAGTGACCCACAATTTCACGCTCAATCTCGGTCTCCGCTATGACGTTCTTACCGGTTGGACAGATAGATACAACAAGCTGACATGGTTTGATCCAACGACGCCCGATCCGGTCACAAAGCTTCCAGGCGTTGTGCAGTTCGCCGGGGTGAACGGAAATCCGAGACAGGAAAATGACACGGATTACAAGAATTTTGCGCCACGCCTCGGATTCGCATGGGAGGTTGGAGACAAGACCGCGGTGCGTGGTGGATATGGAATCTTTTATGTCACAAATAGTGATGGCAACGTCGCAGGCACTGGTTATCAGGTATCGACGAACGTCTATACGGGGCCGCCCCCTCCAGCGCCGAATACACCACCGGTAGGAGCAACTCTATCCAACCCGTTTGCAGCTGGGTATCTTCCTTACCCTGCTCCAGCGAGCTCTCTAGTAGGGCAAGGAATTGGTGCTCCATTTCGTCCTGGCACACTTCCAAGCCATCAGGATTGGAACTTGAGCATTCAGCGGTCGCTGGCCAGCAGCACCGTACTCACTGCAGCTTATGCCGGGTCCCGCGGAGAGCACATATGGTACAACCTGGATCGTAATGCGGCACCTATCGCGGACCTGAGCCTGGGTTCTAAACTCACGCAGCAGGTGACTAATCCTTTTGCAGGACAATTGCAGGGGGCATTGGGCGCACCTACGGTCGCATATAGTCAACTGCTACGTCACTTTCCGCAATATACCGGAGTGAGTTGGTACCACGATCCTGTCGGTGACTCTTACTATGATGCATTCACCATGCAGCTTCAGCATCGAGACGACGCACATGGGCTGTTTCTACAGGCGTCCTATACGCTCAGCAAAGGAATAAACAATGTGCCGGAGAGGTATGCCGGACGAAGCGGAGCAATCATTGATCCCGATAACCTGGGGCTATCGCGAGCAGTAGCAGAATATGATCGCCCCAATTATTTGGTGGTCAACTACATCTATCAACTGCCTTTTGGACGGGGACACCAGATTTTGGGCAAGGGCATTGTTTCTCATATCGTTGGTAATTGGCAGTGGAGCGGAATAACAACGTATGGTTCGGGAATCCCAGTTGTTATTACGGCCCCAAACAACACAAATCTGCCGGGTATCAATGCTGTTGCGGATAAATTGCACGACCCCCATCTAAAAAACGGATTGCAAAACCCAGAAAAATGGTTTGACACAACAGCCTATGCGGTTCCAGCACCCTACACGACTGGAACCGGGAGCCGCAACGAGCCGAATCTTCGCGAGCCAGCCTATGGCAATTGGGACATGAGTCTAAGCCGCAAACAACAGTTCGGCGACCGAGCGAGCTTTCAACTACGCTTTGAAGCCTTCAATACGTTCAATAACAGAAACCTTGGTGCCGTGGATGGCGGTGTGACAGATGGAACATTTGGCCAGGTTACGAGTAGCGGTCAACCTCGCAATCTTCAAATTGGGGCTCGCCTGGCATTCTGATAGGGCATTCACGCAAAGAACCGGAATGTATCCGAGCAGCTAATCATCTCAGAAAAACCATCTCTCCCTCTCTGCCCGTTGCGTATGACGCGGGCACCGTGAGCCTCACTCGTGTTTAAGAATGGATGATGTCCTCATGGACTAACCAATCTCGCATCTGCCGGAAATCATGAATTCTGACCCCTTGCTGAAGAGGTTGCTGAAGGGGTTCATCTCCTCCCCGAGAATCCTCCCTGGCGGTACGATTCATCCCGGCGATTGGATGGAAGGGGCGGCACGCCTTCTTTCAGCGCCTTGTACAATCGCAGTGTTCATCGATCGGGGTATAGCGCGTGCCAGCAATCATCGACTCGTCACATCAGCCAGAATTGGGGCGAGGACGTCGCAAACTTCTTCTCTTCGGCGCAATCGTATTTGGTGCCTTCATCGGCGGCCGAATCTCACTGTCCTATTGGGTCGATTTTCTCTGGTTTGGATCGCTGGGCTATGGCGAGGTCTTTTGGAAGACGGTGAGCCTGCAAGCGGGAATCTTCATCGTCTTTGCAGGGATCACGTTCCTCCTTCTGTACGGCGCATTCTCAATGATCCGGCGGTCTCACGAGGCCGATCTGCCGAGTGCTCGCGCGATCATCATCTCAGGACAGCCGATCACCCTATCGGTCAAACCTGCCTTGCGCGTCATTTCCTTTTGCCTTTCGATTGTTATTGCTGGCCTGGCCGGTTTCGAGCTGATGTCGGAATGGCCAACGCTAGCGCTGTTCTGGTCTGCGCCCCATGCAACGGGCGTAGTTACCGATCCGATATTTGGGAAGCCGCTGAACTTCTTCCTGTTCACTCTGCCAGCGTGGCAGGTCATCAACGACTGGCTTATGACGCTGGCGATCGTGACTTGTGGCGTAGCGGTATTGTTTCTCGTCATCACGAGCGGCTCTCGTGCACTCTCCAAACAACGGACGAGATATGGCTCGTCGCCCTGGCGGGGGCTCTCCATCACGGTCGCGTTTCTGCTGCTCGTCCTTGCTATGGTGGTGTATGTCGATCGGTTCCAGAGTTTGCTGGAGCATCACACGATCTTCGACGGCGTCACTTATACCGACGCTCATGTGATGATCCATGGGCTGCTCCTGGTCTGTATTGCTCTGGTCGTCGGTGCAGGCATCGCCGCGGTCAACGCTGTGCGAGAATCACGCGGACGATGGCTCGTGTTGGCAATCGCTCCCGCCGCGGTCTGCTATGTTGTGCTGGGGGTCGTTGGTTGGTATGTTGGAAACTTCATCGTAAAGCCGAATGAGCTGGTTCGTGAAGGACCTTTCATTGCCCACAATATTGAGATGACCCGACAAGCCTTCGGGCTCGATCGATTCGCACAGCACGAATTTCCTGCTGAAACCACGGTTGATGCAACCGATCCGGCTAACAATCAGCCCACGCTGCAGAACATCCGGCTCTGGGACTGGCATGCACTGCAGGATACGCTTCGTCAGGTCCAGGAGATTCGCACCTATTACGACTTTCCCGACATCGACATCGACCGCTATAACCTCGGCGGCACGACGCGCGAAGTGATGCTCGCTGCGCGCGAACTGAACGTCGAAAAACTTCCAATTAGCAGCCGAAACTGGATCAACGAGAAACTGATTTACACTCACGGCTACGGAGTAACGATGAACCCCGTCAACGGGTTCACGGCAGAAGGTTTGCCGACGTTGTTGCTGAGCAACATGCCTGTCCAGAGCACAGTGCCCGGTCTCAAAGTAACGCGCCCTGAGATCTATTTTGGCGAACTTACCAACACCGATGTGTACGTCAATACAAGGCAACAGGAGTTTGATTACCCGCAGGGGCAGAGCAACAACCTCACGTCCTACCAGGGAACTGGCGGTATTGTGCTGGGCGGTTTTCTGCGGCGGGTCATTCTCTCGATCGCTCGCGACGATCTTGGAAAGCTACCGTTCAGTGACGACGTCAATGCGCAGAGCCGGTTGCTGATGCGGCGCAATATACGTGAGCGCATTGCGACGCTGGCGCCGTTTCTGACCTTCGACCAGGACCCCTACATGGTGGTCGGCGATGATGGCCGGCTCTCCTGGGTCATGGACGCGTTCACATCCTCCGATAGCTATCCGTATTCGACTCACTACAACCTCGGCGATAGCCCGATCAACTACATGCGCAACAGCGTCAAGGTGGTTGTCGACGCCTATAACGGGGCCACCACTTTTTATGTCTTTGATGCCGAGGACCCGATTCTAACGGCGTATCGCCGTATCTTCCCAAGCCTCTTCAAGGATGCTGCCGCGATGCCAGCGGACCTTCGCAGACATGTGCGCTACTCCGAGGCGCTGTTTAAAGTGCAGTCGGAGGTCTATGGCCTGTACCACATGACGAATCCAGAGGTCTTTTTCAACCGTGAGGATCTATGGACAGTTGCCACAGAGACGGGGCCTGACGGTAACGGCGGACAAGCAGTTCAGGAGATGCAGCCAAACTTCGTCCTGATGAAACTACCCGGGGAAGTGGGGGAAGAGTTTGTGGAGATTCTCCCCTTCACGCCAGCTAACCGGAACAACCTTATTGGGTGGATTGCCGGGCGTTCAGACGGCGCTCATTATGGAACGGCAGTCGTCTACGATTTCCCCAAGACAAGACTTGTTGATGGTCCCCAACAGATTGAATCGCGCATCGATCAGAATGCACAGCTCTCAGGACAATTGACGCTATGGAATCAACAGGGCTCTCACGTATTGCGGGGAAGTCTGCTGGTCATCCCGTCCGGCCGCGCACTTCTGTATGCAGAACCCATTTACCTGCAGGCTCAACAAAGCCCTATGCCGGAGTTGCGCCTGGTTGTGTTGGCCCTGCAAGACAAGCTCGCTTACGGTCCCACATTCGAGGCGGCGCTGGCATCTCTTTTCGGAGGGGATGTTTCGTCGCTGCGTTCCGCGGAAACATCGTCAGCTGCACCAGCACCCCACGGCACAACCCCACCTGCGGAAGATATCCATGCACTCATCGCGGAGGCTGGCAAAGACTTTGCTGATTATCAGCAATTAACGGCGAAGGGAAAGCTTGCAGAAGCTGGGCAAAAGCTTGATGAGTTGAAGCTTGTGATCGACAAGCTAAACGCTCATGAGAAGTAGATTCCGGAAGAAAGATTTATTGTTAGCGACGGGGTTGAGCTGACGAGACTTTTGGATTGACTCTGAAATTATCCTTAAACTCGGGGAGATTCTGCTATGGTTTCTTCCACGCCATGTTGACCCTTCCCATTGCTCTCGTGCTCGCCTTCCTGCTCTCACCATACTCCGGACAGAACCCGTCCGAGATCGCTCCAAGCGGCACTCAAACCAAGGGTACCCCAGGCCCTGTTCAGATGACCGCCGCCCAGGACCACCAACGTCTCCTCGATCTCCTGCACATCAACACCCTGCGTCCCGGCGTCAAACATGACCCTAAAGCTGCCAACCCGGTTAACTTCGACGAGAGCAAGGCCAACCCCTGGCCTAATCTGCCCAATCCTCTGATTCTGAACAATGGCAATTCTGTCACTACCTCGAAGTTATGGTGGACTAAGCGGCGCCCCGAGATTGTAGAGGACTTCGATCGTGAAGTCTTCGGTCGCGTACCTGCTAATGCCCCAACGGTTCACTGGCAAGTTGTCTCAACAACACAAGGCTCCGACAACGGCATTGCCACCGTGACCAAGCATCTCATTGGCCATGTCGATAACTCAGCCTACCCGGCAATCGCGGTTAACATCGATGTCTCGCTCACTCTTCCTATCGGCCTGCCGAAAGCCGTCCCGGTCGTCCTCGAGTTAACCTTTGAAAATTACCCGCGTCCCACTGGCGTCGCCCCCGCGTCACCCCCTCCGCCTGAGAAGGAGCCTACCTGGAAGCAGCAAGTGCTGGCCAAAGGTTGGGGCTATGCTCTGCTTCAGCCCACTACCATTCAACCTGACAATGGCGCCGGTTTGACCCAGGGGATCATCGGGCTGTGCAATCACGGTCAGCCGCGCAAGCTCGACGACTGGGGTGCTCTCCGCGCCTGGGCCTGGGGTGGTTCAAGAGTCATGGACTATTTGGAAACTGACCCGGCCGTCGACGCAAAGCATGTCGCGATCGAAGGTCACTCGCGTTTCGGCAAAGCTGCTCTTGTCGCAATGGCCTACGACCAGCGTTTTGCTGTGGCTTACATTAGCTCAGCCGGTGCAGGTGGGTCTGCGCTTGCGCGCCATCGTTTTGGCGAGCAGTTGGAAAACGTTGCAGACATTGGCGAATATCATTGGATGGACGGTAACTACCTCAAATATGCAGGCCCGCTCACTCCATCTGACATGCCCGTGGATACACACGAGTTGATCTCCCTCTGCGCCCCACGGCCTGTCTTTATCGGCGGGGGTACTATCCAGGGCGATGGCTGGGCTGATACACGTGGCAGCTTTATTGCCGAAGTCGCCGCCGGTCCGGTCTACCGCCTGCTCGGCAAGAGAGGCCTTGAAACCACCAGCTACCCGCCCATTGAGACCGCCCTCATCTCTGGCGAGCTCGGTTTTCGGCAACACTCCGAAGGCCACACGCCTCTTCCCAACTGGCCGACCTTCATCATCTTCGCCAGTCGCTACATGTAAGCGTCTCCGCGTTGCACGTGTGAAGCATATAGATTCCATCCACGCGAGTTACACTAGCAATCCTCAGTGCACTGTAGCCGACATCCTCTATTGGCTGGAATATAGGAAGACCTACTGGGGAGTGTGGTGCTGAACTCTCGGTACGAAACTACTATGATATGCCCCCACATCCTGTGGTCAGTTGCACTGGTTCATATTGGTTCATTCACTCTATTGATCATTATTGTGGTTGCTGTCTACTATCAATTCCAACATCTATTCACAAACTATTCGGTTGGTAGAAGTGCCGAAGAGAAGCCTAACAAGGAGAAGTTTGCTCACGGATCGGCAGGACGTTGTAGCTCTGCCATCTTTCCAGGCTCGCCCGATGATGCTCATCGAAACAGACGTTGTCTCCGTGGATGGCATACATGTCTTTGCATCGTACAGTCGCACGATACGTACCAATTTGAGCGCTTCCACTTCGTCGGCATCGTCGCTATGATTTCAAAAGCAATCCTTGATGACATAACGATGGAAGAACGGCTGTCACAATAGCCATTCAGACCACAACTGACAATCCAATACGAATTCTTATTGCCGGGGATGGATAAACAAAATCCGAGGCCAAAACGTGTTCTATGGTCACCCCCGGCCCATCGGTAAACGAAAGGTAGTACATGCATACGAACGAGCAAACATTGAATCGCGGCTTGCGGGAACGGCACATTCGCCTGATGGCGCTGGGCTCAACGATAGGCGTCGGTCTATTCCTGGGTTCGGCCAGCGCAATCAAGCTCGCTGGTCCTGCGATCATGCTCTCTTACGTTCTTGGCGGAATCGCGATCTTCATTATCATGCGCGCTCTCGGCGAAATGGCTGTGCACCAGCCGGTTGCCGGCTCTTTTAGCCGCTATGCGCAAGATTATCTCGGTCCACTATCCGGCTATCTGACCGGCTGGAACTATTGGTTCATGTGGCTGGTCACCTGTATTGCGGAAATCACGGCAGTCGGCATTTACATGGCCGTCTGGTTTCCAAATGTGCCGCAATGGGCCTGGGCCCTGGCTGCGCTCGCAGCGATGGGCGCAGTCAATTTGGCGGCTGTCAAAGCCTACGGCGAATTCGAATTCTGGTTCGCGATGATCAAGGTGGTCACCATCGTGCTGATGATTGTGGCCGGCGCCGGCATGATCCTGTTTGGCCTGGGCAATCACGGTGTCGCCACCGGCATCAGCAATCTTTGGACACATGGCGGTTTCTTCCCCAACGGCGGGCGTGGCATGCTGATGGCTCTGCAGATGGTGATGTTTGCATACCTTGGTGTGGAGATGATCGGACTTACCGCTGGGGAAGCTGACAACCCGAAGAAGTCGATTCCCGATGCGATCAACTCTGTGTTTTGGCGCATTCTTATTTTCTATATTGGCGCCCTCTTCGTGATCTTGGCGATCTATCCGTGGAACGAGCTCGGCACGCATGGCAGTCCATTCGTCATGACGTTTCAACGGTTGGGCATCAAATCGGCGGCGGGCATCATTAATTTCGTGGTACTTACAGCCGCGCTATCTTCGTGCAACGGAGGTATCTACAGCACGGGCCGTATGCTCTATAACCTCGCAGAACAGGGACAGGCCCCGCGACTCTTTGCAGTCACTTCGTCAGGTGGTGTGCCTCGCCGGGCAGTTCAGGTGTCCATTGTCGCCTTGCTGTTTGGAGTGTTGCTCAACTATCTGGTGCCGGCAAAAGTTTTTGTATGGGTCACGTCGATCGCAACGTTCGGCGCTATCTGGACCTGGGCTGTCGTACTGGTAACGCAGATGAAATTCCGGAGAAGCCTGAGCAATACAGAACGCGAGCAACTGACCTTCCGCATGCCCTTCTATCCCTATGGTTCCTGGTTCGCGCTGGCTTTCCTGGCGCTCGTTATCGGATTGATGGCCTATTTCCCGGACACGCGAGTCGCTTTGATCATCGGCCCGCTATGGTTAGTGCTGCTGACAGCGCTTTTCTATGGGCTCGGGCTCAATAAGAATCGCACCTAGAGTTCCATTCCCACTGGGCCGTCTCCACTACAGGATGGTCTGCTTTCGTCGATCGTGGTAGACGGCGGAAGCAAACCATGAGGACAAGGATGATTTGGAACGTCGATGGTATCCGTTAACGCACAGGTAATGTCAGCAGTGCATCGAAGAGGCGAGCGGTTACCATTTTTAGAGTGTGCTCATCTAGCAGCTCAGGCACAAACTGTTCCTCAATTGCCAAAGCTGAGAGTATGGGGCCTAGTGTCGCAACTGCGGCAGAGCGACTCAAATCGTTGCCACTGGATCCAAAGACCTTTATGAACTCTTCTTCCTGGTGAGCCCGGGGAAGCAGTTCTTTATAGACTTTCTGGAGCCGTTCCTTCGACTCTGGATGGCGAATCGCGAACAGTTTGAACTCGAGCAGGAGAAGCGACCAGTTTTTATCGTCAAGTGTGCTCACATAGAACTCGCGAAATATATTCAGGCTCTGCTCTACGCTCGTCGATTCGGCAAGGTTCTCGTTCATGCGGTCCGCGTGGAGTGTCATTCGTTCCGCAAACAGTGCGATGAAGAGATCCTCTTTGTTCTTGAAATGAGCGTAGATGGCTCCTTTGGTGCGTCCCGCCAGCGACGCGATCTCTCCAAGTTCCGCGCTTTCATACCCATCGCGTACAAAGATTGTCTCGGCGGAGCGGAGGAGGAGATCCCTGGTTTCTTTCGTTCTAAGGTCGTTCTTGTTAGGCAGCTTTGTAGGCATCTTTTCTCATCTTCTCTGCAAATTTAGGATCGATCAGCGATCATGTACGTATTGGAGGTCAGCTTCAAATTGTATTGAAACTGCTTTGCTTCGGCTCGGGGATACAAGATTTGCCTCCGATCGATATAGCGATCATCTCGGCGTATTGCGTGACTGTGGCCTCTCGCTGCAATGTGCGTCGCTCTTTGCCTCAAGCAGCGCATTGCGAAGCTCTTGGTTTGTTTTGAGAAGGTCACAGATGAGCGAACGTAAGGACTGGAACTTGTATTTCATCTCTTGATAGGAATCAAAGCTCCGTAGATAACAGGTCTCGTCCGGTTCGTAGTTGCTACCCATATTCTCTCCGTTGTTGCCAAAGTCGCTGGATTGGTAAGCGACGAAGGTGAGGTCCTAAACAGATCGCGGTGTGGGGATCCCCGCGATCTGCAGGCCCGATGGAGCTTGAGTCATGCCAAAGTCCGTTTTCAGAATTATTGGAATAAGCCTGAATCTCCCACGCGACCGACCGGCAAAAAGTTAGCTTTGGGATAGGACAGCACCTTTCTGTAGCTGTTTTTGCGCCTTGGCCCACTTCTTCACGACTTGCTTTGCCAGTGTGTCGATTACGTTCATGCTTTCAGACTCGCCGCGCTGAGTGGCTTTGATCTGGTCATGGACTAACGTAGTGCCTTTTCCGTCTGTAATCTCCACGTCCAGGGTGATCTGGGTTACGCCAACGAAGAATCCCACAGGCCCCATCGAAGCGCGCTTCACCTGGCTCCCAGGCTTGAACGCTGTCGTGGAGAGCCGCATCGTGTACTGGGAACAGTTCTCTCGACCGTCAGTCACCCCATCCCGATCGACTTCAGTGCCTGGAACCTGATGCAAACGCTCAACGATGTGCTCATAAACAAGAACTCGATAGGCTACAGGGAAGTCGATTTGTCCAGACGCAGGCTGCTTCACCAGGATGGAATTTGGATCGACTCTCGCAGTGGAACAGGGGACATTCGATACATCATGCCGCACGTCTGCAAGCGGAGTGATAGTGTGAATGGCTTGTTCAGCCTCGTTGCCTGGCAGATAGAACACAGCCCCGTGATAGCGGCCCACACTGTCCACGAACTCCACGGTGAGCATGTCTCGTTGGTGATGCATGAAGGTGGCAAATGCCGCACCGCCCCCATAGGGAACCGCCATCCGCATCAGCCGCCCTTTGATCCCCCAAAGCTCTACACGCTCATTCCCGGCACTAAGCGCCACGATAGAGGAAAGGTCGATGGCAGAATTCGCCGATCTACCGGTGAACTTCAGCTGTTGAGGAGTAATGGTTAACGTTCCGTTCTCTTTAGCCTTTACGTCAGGCATGCCAAGTACATGGACCGCGTGTGTCGAACTCCATCCAGAGGACTGAACGACTGCCGAATCTTGCGTAAGGGAGGGAGCTACCTGCGCTGGAACAGGTAAAGAAAGAGAGCTTGCGATGAGGGATAGTACAAATCCTGCATGGAGAGGGCGGAGCATTAGTATTCCTTGGGAGGCTGGCTGCCTATATTTATACGTACTAGTAGGTATAAAACTTGATAAAGAGTTGAGCGTGGGAGGCCAAGTTCTAAATCTATAAACATACGTACTAGTAGGAATATATCATTGTAAGCGTCAGATTGCTTAAATATTTTCAAGAATGTCGTATGTCTCAAACGATAAAGGGTTTAGTGCATACGAACCATGCACGACAGGGTGAAATTTCTTGCAGGGCGCCTGGCAGCAGACGAGAGTCGTCAAACGGCTGCCGCCAATAAGGCTCCAAGCGGGAAGCGCTCGCATGAGTTCTGGGCTGCCCCAATTCAGAAGTGAACGACGAGATGTGCCTTTATCAGTACCGTTCGTTGCCAAATGCAAGCTATTGCGTAATCCTGCGGCCTCCATCCGTATACCCTGCGTATGTTCAAACAAGACATATCGACGGTTGCGAGAATGGACAGCGACACGAAACAAATCGCATTTGGGCTGCGCCATAGGGATGTCGCGCTCCTGCAGTCACTCGTCGAGCAGTATCAGTATCGTCTTGTTCGCTATCTCATCTATCTGCTGGGCAGACGCGATGGCGTCGACGATCTGGTACAGGAAACGTGGCTGCGGGTTCTCGAGCGTGGTTCCTCCTACGACGGATGCTCTCGCTTTGAACCCTGGCTCTTCACCGTCGCGCGCAATCTCGCCATCGATCAAACCCGTAAGAGGCGAACCTTTAGCCTGGACTCGAGTGACGACGAAGAGTGGGACGCCGGTGCGGCACCGCACACCTCAAATGACCCGTCCCCCTTCACCCTTGCGGCACGCACCGAAGATGCCGAACGGCTGGCCCTATCCATGCAGACCCTTGATCCGGTCTATCGCGAAGCGCTTGTCCTTCGCTTTCAGGAAGATCTATCGCTACAGGAAATCTCTTCCGTCGTCGCTGCTCCCGTCTCTACGGTCGCTTCAAGAATCTATCGAGGTCTCGCAACGTTACGGGTGCAGTTAGAGAAAGGAAATCATGCAATCTGACAATCACAAACTCTTTCAGCAAATGATCGACGAGACGCTTGCGTCCGGCGCTCCAGTCCAAGAGGATCGCGCTCTCCGCGAGCACCTCCAGTCCTGCGCTGTATGCGAGGAGTATCTCAATAGCAGCACTCGTGCTATCGCCACTCTCGCCGGTTTTTCCTTTGAAGTGAATCCGTTGCTTCACGCGAAAGTCTCCGCATCTCTCAGCCAGCGTGCACAACAACTCGGAGCTACACCGCTTAGCCGGCGGCGGTGGGCGTTCGCCTGCATCGGTGCCTTCGTTCTGACAGTTGCTGGAACATTGCTCGACCTCCAATTTCGCAGTCTGATCGCTGCATTCTTCAACGTGACGGACGTCCATGTACAGCAAGGGCTGCTGCACTTCTGGATCGTATCTTCCTTATCTCCTGTGCTGCTGTTTCTACTACTGCCGCTGTTATCTCGGCAGAAAGAGAGGGCTTTATGAAACATCGTCCATTTTTGAGTGTTGTGCCTAAAGCAATCCAGATCTGGGCTTTGGTCCTTGTTGGCGCTGCTGTCTCGATTGCCTTGGTGATAGGGGGATGGACCGCTGGAGCAGGCGCTCGCGCAGGCGAGGTATTGAGCACCATGTCACTCTTTGGTGGGGTTGCGTTGCTCTTCTCTTCCGTTATGGCTGTCTGGCTTCTGGGTGTTGGATTCGTCTATGCCGACGCACGCCAGAGAGCTATGCGTTCCGTGCCTTGGGTCTTAGCAGTTATTTTCTTTCCCCACTTGCTTGGATTTCTCCTCTACTTTGTCATGCGCCAGCCCATCACCGCGATCTGTACCCACTGCGGCATGTCTGTCTCGCCCTATCAGCGATTTTGCTCCTGGTGCGGCACCTCCCAGGTCCCACAGACCTCAACCGACGGTCCAGTTCTCGAAACCCGTTGAAAGGACAGACGGGTGAATCTGGCTTACGATGGGCAACTCAGCAGCTAATAGTGATTTTGTTACTGCGTTTGCCTTTCGGAGTAGCAGCGGCCTTTAGGCCGCGGAAATAGGACAAAATCTCTCTTGGGCTTTAGCCCTGGGCTTTTCGTTGGCATTGGCAAGAGGCCAAGGGCGAACGAGGTTGCTGAAAAAGTCGATGACTTCACTGAAGACGATTTTTGCTGTGTACTTTGCGTATGTAAAACCCTCAAAGATTTCGCAAACGTCGTTTGTAGGGCCTTCTGGAGAGTCGTTATTTCGAAGCAATTTCTAACTGCTCACAAAGCTAGACTTTTTCAGCACCCTCTAAAGCCCTTTCTGGTCGGACCTTGTTTCCGCGGCCTAAAGGTCACTGCTATTCCCAAGAGCAGCAGCAACGACAAATACATCGATTTGTCAGTCACCACCTAGTGGACAGCTGCCTCCATATGCTTCGGCGGTTTCTTTAACAGCAACGCCATCGGAACCATGCACGCGCAGAAGAGCGAAAGCATCAGGATGACGTCGATATAAGAGAGGACGCTCGCTTGCGCCTGCAGCGTCTGGTAGAGACGGCCCATCGCGAACCGTTGCGCATCTGCTAGAGACGCCGTGTGCTGCAGAGACTGTTGTACGAGCGCGTGATATTGATTCAGCCATGCAGGACTGCTTCCATATACGTTCGCGGCAAGATACTGCTGATGCACCTGCTGATGCCGCGCAAGCACCGTTGTAAAAAGGGAAGTTCCGGCCGAGCCGCCGATATTGCGCGCCAGGTTCGCCAGTCCGGAGACGTCGTTATTCTTGCCCGGCTCTATGCCCACGTACGCGAGCGTATTGATGGGGACAAAGAGGAAGGCGAGACCGATGGACTGATAGAAGCGCAGAAAAGAGACGTACCGGAAGCTCATCTGCAGATCGAGAGTCGTCATGTGATACAAGGTCACGGCTAACGCCGTGAACCCAAACATGATGAGATAACGTCCGTCGATCCGGGAGATGAGGATGCCGACGATAGGCATGCAGATAATGGTTGCAAGGCCGCCGGCGGACATGGCCATCCCAGCAATCTCGGCCGTATAGCCCATCAACGACTGCAGGAACTGAGGCAGCAGCACGGTTGTAGCGTAAAGGGTCAGGCCCAGCATGAACATCATCAGGAACGAGACCGCGAAGTTTCGATTTTTGAATAATCGGAGATCGAGGATCGGGCGTTTTCCTGTATGAATCTGCCATAGCTCCCAGCCGACAAGAGAGAGCAACCCGATGACGAACATAACGCTAAAGATCACGATAAAGTGCGAGGCAAACCAATCGTCCTCCTGGCCTTTGTCCATCACAACTTCCAGGGTGCCGAAGGTAAGCGCAACCAGGCCGAAGCCGATGAGGTCCAATCGGAAGCCTCCGCGCTTTGCCTCCGCTACTTCGCGCTTGATCCGAGGCGTGTCTTCCACCAGGCGGTGCGTCAGCGTGAGCGACAGTATGGCAATAGGGATATTGATGAAGAAGATCCATCGCCAGTTGTAGTTGTCCGTGATCCATCCGCCCAGCGTTGGCCCGATGATTGGTGCCGTGATGACGGCTAGGCCGTAAAGCGCAAACGCTTGCCCTCGCTTTGCGGGAGGGAACGTATCGGCAAGGATCGACTGCTCGGACGGTTGCAGGCCCCCACCCCCAAGCCCCTGCAACACCCGAAAGAAGAGCAACATGGGAAGAGATGTAGCCAGCCCGCACAACAGAGAACTGACTCCGAAGATGACCACACAGGTCATGTAAAAGCGCTTTCGGCCAATGATGCTCCCCAGATACGCCCCCAGCGGCAGCACGATCGCATTGGCCACCAGGTAAGAGGTAATCACCCACGTGGACTCATCCGCGGAGGCTCCCAGTGAGCCTGCAATATGGGGCAGCGCTACATTTGCAATGGAGGTATCCAGTACTTCCATGATCGTAGCGAGCGTCACGGTGATCGCGATGATCCACGGATTGTGCTTCGGTGTATAGATCTCGTCCATTGTGTCGGTGTCCGTTTTTGAGGAGTTTCTTCAGTTACGTTGCATCCGCGCGGTTAGGGGGATACCTTTCTTGAAGAGGCGCAGACTGTTTTGCGTAAAATATATCAATCGATAGATATGATGGAAAAAGATCAGCATAAGATTCGGAAAGTTCAGGCTCGCGGGGAAGAGACCAAAAAGCGCCTGCTGGAGGCTGCAACCAGGCTCTTCAGCGAACGGGGCTTTGATGGGGTTTCAACCCGCGACATCGCCGCGGAAGCCGAGACCACACTTCCTTCGATCCCACATCACTTTGAATCGAAGGAAGGCATCTATCAGGCAGTACTGGCAAGCATTGCCGAAGAGATAACGGCTCGCCTGGCGACTGCGTCTGCCAGGGCGATGGACGTTTTGAGCAAAAAGGATGCGACCAAGCGGGAGAAGTTAGAAGCCCTGGACCATCTGCTGAGCACTCATGCGCGCTCCATTCTCCAGAGCCGGCCTGAATGGGCCCGTCTTATGGTCCATGAGCAACTGCATCCCTCTGCGGCACTGACGCCCATCACCCGGGTTCTCGAGCAGTACCTGGTAGGGCCTCTGGCCAAGCTGATTGCGGATCTGCGTGGCCTTCATGTGAAGTGCGTAGAAGTCAGGCTGGAAGCCCTGGTCTTGGTCGGACGCATCCTGATCTTTCGCACGGCCCGGCATTCCAGCCTGCATATTATGGGTTGGGAGGAGTTCACTCCGTCCCGGATCGAACGGATCATTGAGATGCTGAGCAGCAATCTTTATCGTCTTTTTCCGAAAGGCGATTGAAGGCGGATGCATTCAAAGCCACCGCCTTCGTCTCGGAATATATCTGCAGAAGAACTACCGCAGCTCCGCCGTCCGCAGAAAATCGAAACTGCCACCAGGATTCAACGTCACGTTCGTCAGCCGTGTCGAATGCACGATTTCATTGTTTGGGTACCACAACGGAATCGCGGGCAGATCGTTGGCGAGAATCTGCTGTACTTCGATATAGGCACGCCTCCGCACATCCTGGTCTGTCGAGGCGTTGGCCGCCTGCAACAGGGCATCGACACGTGCGTTGGCGTAGTGCCCGCGATTACCGCCCTTCGGCGGAAACATGCTGGACGCAGAGGTATAGCGGAAGATATCCGGATCCTCGTTCGAGCCGATCCAGCGCAGGATGTACATCTGGAACGAGCCTTTGGTGATGTCCGAGTAGAACGTGGCGAACTCAGACGAACGTAGTGACAGCTCGATACCGGCCGCGCGCATCTCCTCCTGCATAGCCTGCGCCTCCAGCCGTGTTGTCTCATCAGTGGAGGTCTTCAACGTGAACCGCAGCCGGATCCCGTTCTTGTCCGGCTTCAATCCAGCTTCGTCGAGCAGCCGAAGCGCGCGCGCTATGTCATGTGGATATTGTGGCAGAGCTGCATCGCTTGCCGCAGCCCAGTGGGCCGGAGGCAGCAGCGTCTCTGCGGGGCGAGCCTGTCCTCGCCACAGTGCCGCAATCAGCGCATCTTTATCGATCGCGCAAGCGATCGCCTGCCGGACCCTCGGATCACGCAGTGCCGGGTCCGTCACGTTGAAATTGGCATAGATCACCCACGCACTGGGACCGCTCTCTGTGTGCAGATTCGGCAGCCCTTGCAGCGCATGGACCATGTCGGGCGTAATGACATTACTCTCTACATCGCCCGAGCCCTTCTTCATCTCCAGCGCCGTGGTGATGGTGTCGGGAATTATTTCGAAGCGCACGCGCGCGATCTTCGGCGCCCCGGCCCAGTACTCCGGGTTGCGTTCGATGACCACCTCTTTGTCTTGCACTTGGCTGACGAACTTGTAGGGCCCCGTTCCCACCGGATGCAACCCTTCGTCGCTCCCGGCGCCTTTTTCTACGACGCCGAACAGCCCATCGCTCAGGTTGAAGAGCAGGCTCGGAACAGGTTCACGGGTATGTACAACCACGGTCAGCGGATCGCGGACATCAACGCCAGCTACATTCGCAAAGGCCCCACCCTTGGCGGTGATCAACGCACCGTTGGTCATGCTGCGGATCGACCATGCAACATCGTCAGCGGTGAGCGGCTTCCCATCATGAAAACGCACGCCGCCGCGCAGATGAAAGACCCAGGTCAGCAGATCGGGCCGCTCCCAACTGGTTGCGAGCCAGGGTTGAAGGTTGGAGTGGTCATCCTTGCGTACCAGCGGGTCATAGATCAACTCGCCCACACGCTCGCTCTGCGCATCGGTGCCCTGGCGCACATCAAGGTTGTTTGGCGAGCTTTCGATAATGAAGTGCAGTGTGTCGCGATCCATCGACGCATGTTCGTTACACGCAGCCAGCGGCAGCAATGTTCCCATCGCTAAAAGCCAGCAAAGACGCTTCATGCGAGCGAAATCCTTCCGAGGATGACGGGACGCTCCGCACCCGTAGCCGAAGGTACATTGCCCGATAGGCCATGCCACGTGAGCCAGCCCATCAGAGCGAAGGCCGCGGCCTCTTTGGCTTCCGTAGCAAGCCCTTCCTCTTCCGTGGTTGCGACCCGCACCCCCAATGCCGCAAAGCCTTCGCGCAGCTTGCGCATCAGGGTCGCGTTGCGTGTCCCTCCGCCTGCGGCGAACATCTCGGTTGCGTGTGCTTTTTGTCCGAGATGCGGAAGGCAGAAGCGCTGGTAGGCGTCGAGAATAGTCTCCGCTGTAAAGGCTGTAGCCGTCGCGATCACATCCTGTTTGCGCGCGCCTTCGCGCTCGCACAATCCAAGGAAACGTGTGACGAACGCCTCTCCATACTCTTCACGACCGCACGACTTCGGCGGCGGGGCAGAGAAGTAGCTCGCCTTCATCAGCGTTGCAACGACGCTATCGAAAACCTTGCCCCGCGCTCCGACCGCGCCGTCTTTGTCGAAGCGGCGGCCATAGAGTTGCTTCATGCAGGCATCGACGATCATGTTGGCCGGGCCTGTATCGAAGGCCAACACCTCGTCCACGGAACAACCCGCCGGCAGCGCTGTAACGTTGGCAATGCCGCCCAGGTTGAGCAGCAGCCGGTTCTTTGCCGCGTGACGAAACAGGCAGAAGTCCAGCATTGGCACCAGCGGTGCGCCTTGTCCTCCGGCAGCCATATCCGCTGGACGGAAATCACTGACCACTGGCACACGCAGACGCTCAGCGATCAACGACGGCTCGCCAATCTGCCACGTACACCGCACCGGTTGGCCAAGATACGGTGCTGCTGTGCCCTGGTGATAGACCGTCTGACCATGGCACGCAATAAGCTGCGGTTTCAACTTCAGTTCGCGGGCCGTAACCGCAACACACTCCGCATATACAGCACCAAGCCGCCATGAAAGCCGCGTGAGCTCCGCCGCGCTCGTCTGTTTTGCATCCATCGCCGCGAGCACCGCAGTGCGCAGTTTGGCATCGTAGGCAAACGAACGATGTCCCAGCACCTTCACGCGCGGCGCACCACCCTTACGCAATGCAGGCGAGATACGGCAGATCGCAACATCGACACCATCGGCTGAGGTCCCACTCATCACACCCGCAATGGTCAGGGCCTTTACCGCTTTGCCCTCTAATCCCTGCCTTTTCATCCGCCGCCTTTCAACTCACGTTGCAACTCTGCAATCAGTTGAAGCGCCTCACGAGGCGTCAGTCCATCCACGTCGGTCTGCTCGATGCGGTCGACGATTCGCTGCGACAGTGGCGTGAACATGGTCATCTGCATCGAAGCCTCACGCTCGGCAACAGGGGCTGCCTCGCGCACCTGTTGCGACTCGGCGCGCTCGTGCACGCGCAACACCTGCCGCGCGCGTTCAATCACAGCCCCAGGAAGTCCCGCGAGCCGCGCTACTTCGATGCCATAGCTCTTGTTGGCCGCGCCCGCTTCGACGGTATGCAGAAAGACGATGCCACCGCCGCTCTCGCGCACAGTGACACGGACGTTCTGCAGGCGCGCCAGCCGGTCTGCGAGCAGCGTGAGCTCGTGATAATGCGTCGCGAACAACGTCCGAGCTCCGATCTCATTGTGCAGATGCTCAACCGTCGACCACGCGAGTGAGAGGCCGTCATAGGTCGCGGTACCTCGCCCCATCTCGTCGAGCAGCACCAGCGAACGCGCCGTCGCTGTGTTAAGGATGGCGGCCGTCTCCGTCATCTCGACCATAAAGGTCGAACGCCCACGTGCCACATTGTCGCTTGCGCCGATTCGGGTATAGACGCGGTCGACCAGGCCCAGCCGCATGCGCTCTGCGGGCACAAAGCAGCCGCACTGCGCCATGATGACTAACAGCGCTGCCTGACGCAGATACGTACTTTTACCACCCATGTTCGGCCCGGTGATCAGCAGCAGGGAAGGGCCATGGGCCTCACCCCCGAGGGCTTCCAGATGCAACGAGTTCGGAATGAACCGCCCACCCCCGCTCTCTTCCAATCTCTGTTCAACGACGGGATGCCGCGCCGCAACAAACTCCAGCACCTCACTCGCATCGACCTGTGGTCTCACCCAGTCGCGCATCGCCGCAAGATGCGCGAAGCAGCCCAGCAGGTCAATCTCCGCCACGCGCCGCGCGGTCTCGCGAACCCGTGTGGCATTCGTCAGAAGCTGACGCCGCAGCTCCGCGAAGATCTTGCGTTCGATTTCACCGGAGCGTTCCTGCGCGGTGAGAATCTTTGTCTCAAGCTCTTTCAGTTCCGGCGTGGTGAAGCGCTCGGCATTCACCAGCGTCTGCTTGCGCTCGTAGTCGGCGGGTACCGACTTGGCATTCGCCTTGGTAACCTCGAGGTAATAACCGAAGACAGAGTTAAACCGCACCTTCAGCGAGCCGATGCCGGTACGCGCCCGCTCACGTTCTTCAATGGCGGCAATGCGCTGGCGGCCGCTCGTCGAAAGCCCGCGCAGCTCATCCAGCTCCGCATCGACGCCCTCTCGAATAGCCCCGCCATCGCTCAGTGAAACCGGAGGCTCGTCGACCAGCGTGCGCACGATCATCTCGCTCAGGTCGTCGAGCGTATCGAGTTTGGCGGCAAGAAACGCCCAGCGGCCCGACGGCGATGTTGCGGCAAACTCTGCAACCACAGCGCGCAGTCCCGGCAGCCGCGCCAGCGTGGCGCCAAGCCCAACGACCTCACGCGGCCCAGCGGAGTCCAGCGACACACGGCCCAGCAATCGTTCAAGGTCGAGCACGCCATCCATCGCTCGCCGCAGACCCTCGCGTCGGCGGATGTCGCTGGCAGCCTCCGCAACGGCATCGAGGCGTTCATTGATCTCCGCAAGTGACTGCATCGGTCGCAGCAACTGCGCACGCAGCAGGCGCTTGCCCATCGGCGTACAGCAGGCGTCCAGCGTGTAGAAAAGCGTCGTCCGCGGACCTTCACTGCTGAACAGCGGATCGACGAGCTCGAGATTGCGCACGCTTACAGCATCGAGCTCCAGGCAATCCCGCTTCTCGTAAAAGCGCAGGGTGTCGAGATGCTCCAGTGCACCCTGCTTGGTCGTGCGCAGATAGTGCACAATTCCGCCCGCAGCAACTGCCGCCGCGGCATGGTTAGCCAACCCCAGTCCATCGAGCGAGTGCACCCGAAGCTGCTGCCGCAGCAGCGGCACAGCATAATCCTCGGTGAAGACCCACTCTTCTACTTCGGTCCGCGCGCCGCCGATATCGGAGGTTGCGGACTCTTCCTTCGCTTCAACGTCCTCGCTTTTATGTAAATCAGCTGGGTTATTTTCCCGCAGAGAAGTCTGTCGCACGCTCTGCGTTGTCTTGGCCCCGAAGCCGCCAGCGCCTCGGGCAAAGATCAACTCCGCTGGCCGCAGCCGCGCCAGTTCATCCAGCGCCAGCGCCCAGGCATTCGCCCCGCCAAACTCGGTCGCACAGAACTCGCCGGTCGAGAGGTCGATAGCCGCAACACCCACACTCCCCGCACCGACTCCGGCGACGCTCGCTAGCCACTGGCTCTCACTCGCAGCCAACGTCGGATCAAGCGCTGTCCCAGGCGTGAGCACGCGCGTAACCTCGCGGCGAACGATGGTTTTGGTCGCCTTGGGGTCCTCCATCTGTTCGCACAGCGCCACCCGATAGCCGAGCCGCAGCAATCGCTGCAGATACGTCCCCGCCGAGTGGTACGGTACGCCGCACATAGGCACGGACTTCGTCTTGTCGCGCGAAGTCAGGGTCAGTTGCAGCTCGCGCGCAGCCACAATAGCGTCTTCATAGAACAGCTCGTAGAAATCCCCAAGCCGGAAGAAGAGCAGAGCGTCGGGGTGTGCATCTTTGGCAGCGCGGTACTGCCGCATCACTGGTGTTAGTCCAGCTTCGTTCGCGATTTCGTTGGTCGTTGTCATCGTTAATACAGGAAAGGTCAGAATACCGGATACCAGGCCTGAGCATTTCTTGTTCTCAACCCAACGATCCATCCCAAAAACGAGATGTCTGTTTCGCGTTTTCCGTCTACACTGACAGGAATGATCCAGATTCCCATGTCCGACGCGCAATATGCCGCCGCCGCAGTGCGGCTTCGCAACAACGGCATCGACCTTGTGGGGACCTCCGGCACGCTCACCAAAGACGGCATTACCGCAACCTACGCGCACGCCGACGGCAAGCTGACCATCGAGATCGTCGACCGCCCCAACCTCCTGCCGCTCAGCCTCATCGAAGGCAAACTGCAGGCCTATCTGGAGCAGAGCGTGGCCTACGACACCAACCGCTCAGCTGGGTAGCCCCCTTCCGCCAGTTATTCTGGGAATCCCCAGTCGCCATCGCTGAGGCTTCAACGTTGGGTAGCACCCCTTCCGCCAGCTATACTGGACTATCGCGGCAAATCCTTCGCTGCGTCACTGTCGAATGTCTCTCCTCTGGCTCCGAGTCGCGGCTCTTCTCTACGGCATAGCCGCGCTTGCGGTGCTGCCCGCGGCCCTCTATAACCGGCCGCGCTGGCGCCATGTGGCAGTCCCTGCGGCACTCGCCGGAGCATTCTTCCACTTCGTCTCCATCGCCGAAACCTTCTATGCCGCCCACCGCGCCCTGCCGGTGGACACGCACGAGACCCTCTCCATGCTCGGCCTTCTGCTGGCCGCTGCGTTTCTTCTGCTGGCGGCCAGATACCGCACGGTGTCATTCGGCATCTTCCTGCTGCCGGTCGCCGTGCTGCTGACCATCGTTCCCGCCTTCCGGCCCGGGCACGAGACCATCGCCTATCCCTTCGTCGGCACTATTTGGCTATTCCTGCACGTGGCGCTCCTGCTGGCGGCCTACGCGGCGTTATTTCTCTCGCTCATCGCGAGCCTGTTGTATCTCATCCAGGAGCGCCTGCTGAAGCAGAAACGCGCCAGCCAGCAACCTACATGGCTGCCTCCGCTCGAAACCACCGACCAGATCGCGCTGAAGTCGCTCCTCTTCGGCCTGCCCTGCATGACCGCAGGCCTGCTGATTGGTTCGGTTATCGCGCTGCAGACCATTGGCCCGACATTCTTCGCCGACCCCAAGGTGCTGCTCTCCTTCGCGATGTGGGTCGCGTACATGCTGATGATCTTCATCCGTCGCCACAGCGGCCTGCGTGGCCGCCGAGCAGTGTACCTGTCCAGCTTCGTCTTCCTGGTCGTGCTCGCGGTGTGGGCGGCGAATCAGCTCTCCGCCGTACACAGGTTCAAGGCGCCATGAGCGAGCTTAAGAAAAATTCGGGCTCTTTGCTGCTGCTCGGCGTGAACCACACGACCGCGCCGCTCGATGTGCGCGAGCGCCTCGCCATTCCTGTGTCACGCCTGGCGGATGCGACGCGGACGCTCGCCCACCAGCCCGGCGTGCGCGAAGCGCTCATTCTTTCCACCTGCAACCGCGTCGAGCTGCTGACCGTGCAGGACGATGTAGTCGCAGCAGCCGTGCCGCCTATGGGCATGCTGCGCTTTCTGCACGACTACCTCAACCTTCCCGCCAACGAGATCGAGCCGCACGTCTACGAGTTCCGCGAGCGCGAAGCGATTCGGCACCTCTTTCGCGTGGCCAGCTCCCTCGATTCCATGGTCGTAGGAGAGCCGCAGATCCTCGGCCAGGTCAAGGAATCGTGGACAGTAGCGCGCGAGGTTGGAGCGGTCAAATCCACGCTCGACCCCCTATTGCAGCGCGCGTTCTCCGTCGCCAAGAAGGTGCGCACGGAGACACAGATCGGCAGCTCAACCGTCTCCATCGCCTCAGTGGCTGCTGAACTTGCGCGCAAGATCTTCGGCTCGCTCAGCGGCAAGACGGTTCTGATCGTCGGTGCCGGCAAGATGAGCGACCTGGCCGCACGCCACCTCATCCAGCAGGGCGCGACGACGCTGCTGGTCTCGAACCGCACCGAAGCCCGCGCCGAAAAGATCGCCGACTCGCTGCGCACGCCCGCCATCACCACCGGCGTCATCCCGTTCGATCAGCTCCACGAGCAGTCGCACCGCGCCGACATCGTCATCACCAGCACCGGTGCGGGACACGTCTTTACCCCTGCCCACGCCCGCGCGTTGTTGCACCGACGCCGCAACCGCCCAATCTTCTTCATCGACATCGCCGTGCCCCGCGACGTCGCGCCCGAGATCAACAATCTCGAAGGCTGCTTCGTCTACGACATGGATGACCTTCAACAGGTCGCCGCGCAGAACCAGGCCGTCCGCAGCCGTGAGGCCGAAGCCGCGGAGTCCATCGTAAGCCGCGAGGTCGAGCGCTACGGCGAACGCCTCGCCCAAGCACCCGCGACGGAAGCCATCAAACAGCTTCTGCTCGACGCCGAAACCCTGCGTCAGCAAGAGCTCGCCCGCACCGCCCAGCGTCTCTCACCACAGCCGCTCACCCCAGAGCAGCTAGCCGCCATCGACGCCCTGACAAAGTCGCTCACCGCCAAGCTCCTGCACCCGCAGATTGCAGCCCTGCGCGAAGCAGCAAACACCCCCGATCCCGACGAATAAACCGGGTACCCCACCTCTAAACCGGGTGCCCCATCTTCGACGCGCGCTTTTTGCGCGGCTAAGGTGGGTATCGCCCAAAGGGCGACCGCTCCCGCCCCTCTCTATTTCACGTATGACGTACGTATCGTCGCTCCAAATCCTCATCAAGAATCTGGCTCCGGTACTTGGCCTACCCCTGCAACGCCGCCATCCGAAAATCCCGCGTCTCCAGCACCCTCTTCGGATACCCATTCCGAGCCACCGCAATCATCGCGCGGCCAAGCTCCTCTGTGCTCGTCGCCATACCCGGAGCAACGCGCCTTATCAGCGGATACGCCCACGACAGCGCCGCATAGATACCGTTGTACCAACCCACCTTCGAACGCACCCCATGCATCGGCTGAATATATCCGGGACGAAAGCAGAAGACCCGTGCAAATGGCAGGCGTAGCAGAGCATTCTCGGTCGCACCCTTCACCCTCGCCCACATGCTGCGGCCCTTTTCGGTGCTATCGGTGCCTGCACCAGAGACATACACAAACGTCCTCAAGCTCCCACGCTGTGCCAGTATCTCCGCAACGCCAAGCGTGAGATCGTACGTCGTCCGGCGATAGTCAGCCTCTTTCATGCCGACCGAAGAGACCCCCAGGCAGAAGAAGCAGGCATCATACCCGTCAAAGCGTTCTTCGACGCCACTCCAATCGAAGAAGTTCTCATGTGCCAACTCCTCAACCTTGGCCGAGGTAACACCCATCGTCTTGCGCACCACGAGCAGCACACGCTCCACCTTGGCATCCTCGATGCACTCGCGCAGAACGCCTTGCCCCACCATGCCGGAACCGCCAAAAAGAATCACTCGCATGGTTATCAGACTGGACCGTTATGAGGCGAGATGCAATTTCTCGCAAGTCAGCATGCGTGAAGGTATTGCACGCTTGCCCGGCGTATCCTAGATCTGTGACTACCCCAACTATCCGAATCGGTTCGCGCGGCTCGCAGCTCGCGCTCTGGCAGGCCAACCACATCGCCGCACAGCTCCGTGAGCGCGGCCATGCGGTCGAGATCGAAGTCATCCGCACGGTCGGCGACCGCATGCAGGACGCCTCCTTCGTCGCCCCCGCCACCTTTCCCGACGGCACCGCACTCGACGCCAAGGGCATCTTCATCAAGGAGATCGAAGACGCACTTGCCGCCGGCAAGATCGACCTAGCGGTGCACTCGCTCAAAGATCTCCCCACCACGCTCGACCCGCGCTTCACCCTCGCGGCTATCCCTCCTCGCGCTGACGCTCGCGACGCCTTCGTCTGCGAAGACCACTGGGGACTGCACATGCTGCCTATGGGCTCGCGTATCGGCACCAACAGCCCACGCCGCCAGGCAATGCTGCTGGCCCTGCGCCCCGATCTGGAGTTCGTCGAGATGCGCGGCAACATCGACACACGCCTGCGCAAATGGTCGGAGGGCCAGGCCGACGCCCTGGTGCTCGCCAGCGCCGGGCTCGACCGCATCGGCCGCACCGAGAACGTTCACCAGCGCTTCTCGGTCGACGAACTGACCCCCGCGCCTGGCCAGGGAGCGCTCGCCCTCGAGACCCGATGTCCCTTGCATCCGCTCGACACCGAGGACCCTACTCGCGACCCCGCGATCCATGCCGCCATCCGCGCGCTCAACGATCCCGCCACCGAGTACGCCACCCAGGCCGAGCGTACCGTGTTGCACGCACTCGGTGGAGGCTGCCAGCTTCCAGTCGGCGCGTTCTGCCACACGGCGGACGAACAAAGGCACTTGCACGCGATGGTCGTCTCGCCTGACGGCGAGCAGGTCGTCCACTTCGTGCAGCGCGCACGGCTCGATATGTCGCCGTGCGAACTGGGAGCCGCTGTCGCCGCCGAACTCACCGCCCGCGGCGCCCTGGAACTCCTACAGGAATCTGCAGCCGCGTAGCCTTGTTTTTGCCGTTGTTTGTTTCTCGCCGCTGTTTGTTTCTCGCTGTTGTCTGTTTTTAGTCGTTGTTTGTTTTTCGCCGTCACCCTGAAGCGTAGCTGAAGGACCCCCGCATTTGGTCGTTGCACCGATGCGAGGGCCTTCAGCTACGCTCTTTGTTGCACGTTGCTCTGCGTCCCCGTATTGACTAAAAATTACCTGCAAAGGGTCAAGCCCCTACATCAGAGCCTCGGGTGGCACAGACCCAGCCCCAAAGGGGCGGGATATCGCGGCTGCACGATAGGCTGCGCTTACAACGCTCGATATCCTTTGCCACTCGACCCAAGGTGGATGCATTTCGCGTTTCTGTGGACCATCCAACGATATTGCTGTCGAGAACGCATTCTCGATAGAATAGAGCCTGATGGAACTCCAACTTGAAATCGCAAACAAACCGGCCCCGGCAATATGGGCTGACCGTATGGGAATCTGGGCCTCGGCACTGTGCATCGTCCACTGTCTACTCACGCCTATCCTTCTCTCGATGTCAGCAGTCTTCGCACACTTTCTCCCCTCCGAGGAGCGGACGCATCGCTCGCTTGCAGTGTTCATTGCATTTGTCGGTGCTATCGCGCTTATCCGGGGCTTTCGAGCGCATCGGCGAGCCCGCGTGATTGGCCTGATGGCCGCTGGGTTAGCCTGTATCTTCTTCGCTGCATATCAGGGCGATCACCTGCCTGCCCACTGGGCTGAGGTGGGAATCACCTTTCTCGGCAGTGTCCTGATGATCTCAGCTCATCGCCTGAACCACACCTTTTGCAAGGACTGCGCCTGCACCAGACGATAGGGCGGGGTTTTTAAATTCCCACCACAAACCTGTCATCTCGACCGAAGTGCGGGGTCCCCGGCGAACGAGTTCTTTGTTCGCTGGGGTGCAAGCCCAATGGCGTTATCGTTGGGCGTAGTGGAGAGACCTGCATGTTGCAGAGCGCGATGCGAATGTTTGTGGCGCGCTCTGCATCAAGACCTGCAGCTTGCCTATGCAGGTACAACCGCCTGCGCGGACAACCTGCGGGTCTCTCCGCTACGGCGGCAAAATGCGCCACCTCCGGTCGAGATGACAACGTAGAGGTAGGTTCAAGAAGAACGCGGCACACAATTGGGGACGCGACCCAAACCGTCAGGAGTGAGCAGATCTCTACAGCTTGGCCGCCTGCTTCGCCGTCATCTCTTCCCACAGCCTGAACCCACCTTTGACAGCGTTCTCATTGGATCCCAGCACAATATGCTGCGGAAGATCTTTCATCAGCTTGGCATTGCCACCGCCCAGCAACACGTTATCGCAAACCATCGCCGCTCGCAGCAGTTCGATGATATTGAGCACCGATTGACGCCAGCGCTTCTTGCCGCGATGTTCCAGTCCGGCCAGCCCGATGTACTGCTCATACGTGCGGCCTTTCTTGTAGGGAAGATGCGCGAGCTCCAGCGGCACGACAACGCCATCCAGCACCATCGCCGATCCCAGCCCGGTCCCTGTGCCGATAAATAGCATGCGTCCGCTCTTGTAGCCGCCGAGCGCCTGCATCGCCGCGTCGTTGATAAAGCGGAGTGGCTTGCCGAAGGCCTTGTCGTAGTCGAACTTCACCCATCCTGCGCCCAGGTTGTGCGGCTCGGCAATCGGGCGATGGTTCACCACAGGGCCCGGATACCCAATGGATATGCGGTCGTAGCGCCACTTCTTGGTCGCAGCCAGCACCTGAGTGCACATGCTCTCCGCGGTCATTGCCGGCCCGGAAGGGATCTTGATGGGAACAGGAGCATCCGTCGATGCCACCTTTACATTCGTGCCGCCTATGTCGATTACCAAAACTCTCATGTGGGGAAAATAGTATCAGTTGCTCGCGCCTGCACTGCTCTTTCCCGTGTCTGAGCTGCTCGGTCTGTAGCTGCGCGCAGCCTTGGCAACCTCGCTGACGACCTCAGGCTCGTTCAAAATCTCGTGCCCCTTATTCGGAATCTCGATCATTGAGGCGGATATTCCTTGCCCCTTGGCCTTCGCGACATAGGCTTGTGCATACTGCGGCAGAGTAATGGGGTCGTCGGCTCCGGAGATGGCGGTTACCTCTGTTCCGTGCTGCATCTGGTCCAGCGTCTGCAGGGGCGAGAGGCTATGCACGGGAAGCAGCCACAGCGGAGCCCACTGCGCGTGCGCCATGTGCTGTCGGAACGCAGGAACATCGCAAGGACAGCCGACCAGAAAAGCATGCTGCACCAGGCCTGGATGGAGCGCCGCCACGTTGGCCGTGACCGCCGCACCGCCGGAGTGCCCTATCAGGATGACGCTGGACGCTCCCCACTGCGATTTAAGGTCTTGAATAGCGGCCGCAACGTCGTTCACAACCTCGGGGGTGTAGTTCTCGCCGGAAGAAAATCCTCTATCCCCATCTGATTTCGCTCCATAGGGATCGCCATAACCCGGCCTCAACAGCGCAGCCACACGCGTCCCCGGAGCAGCATTCGCCACATCCGACGCGAACGCATACTGATATCTCGGATTCACAAAAGGGGCATCGCCGTGCAGCACGACCACCAGTGGTGCCGCCGGGTCCGGCGTTCCGGTCAGATAGACCCGTCCTGCAATGCGGTGATCCGTCGTGCCTACGAGGAGAGCACTCCCACCGGCCGTGGACGCAGGCCGCGAGGGCGCAAAGGTGCCACGCACGGCAACGAGCTGGTATCCCCACATCCCGAGGAAAATTACGACAATAGCGACCAAAACAAGCTTCCACCAGCGCTTTACGACCTTCATTCAGTCCTCCAAAACTCCTGCTAAATACGCTTGGTTTCAGCAGCAATCAGTGTAGTGATTCATGAGCTGTCCGAAAATCAGATTGTGCGTCCCTTAGGCCCTATTCTTGCTCAACCCGGTGTGAGATATCGTGCGAAACGCGTTCCCTGGACTTGATATCGTGAGACATGAACTCTGGCAATCTACTCAGGGCTTCAATCGTCCTGCTTGCTTGCGGTGTGGCCGCTGCTCAGGAACGCGCTCAGACCGCGGAGGCAAAGCTGAGCCATCTAGCGGACCGCTTTGTGGATCAGCAACTCGCCTACGATCCAACCCTTTCTTACACAACCGGCCTTCCGACGACGGACAATAGCCGCTTCGCCGATCGCACACCCCGAGCCTTGGCAGCACTCGACGAGCAGCAACGGCACGATCTGCGTGAGCTGCACGGGATCAACGTTCACGGCCTATCTTCCAACGCACGTGCGACCTATGCGAACCTGCGGGAACAGCTGGAAGCGAATCTGCAGTTGCGGGTCTGCAGAACCGAACTATGGAACGTGAACCACTTCGATGGATGGCAATCGAGCTTTGCTGAAGTCGCAGAGCGACAGCCCGTCTCCTCGGCGGAGGATCGAAGACAGGCTCTGCAGCGATGGGCCGGCCTGCCTCGATACATTCAGGTAGAGATTGCCAATCTGAAGCTTGGCCTCGCGCAAGGGTACTCTGCCCCGCAGTCGGTAGTCCGCAGGGTCATCCAACAGATGGACGATATGGCCACTGCCGATCCCGAGAAGTCGCCCTTCTTCTCTCCGGCCCAGCGCAGTGGAGATTCGGCCTTCCAGGCATCCTTCCGGCAGCTCATCCAGGAGCAGATTAATTCGGCGCTGCGAGCCTACCGTGATTACCTGCAGGTAGAGTATCTGCCCAAAGCGCGAGAAGGTGTGGCCATATCGGATCTGCCGAACGGCACGGCTTGTTACCAGGCTTTCTTGCGCGCGAATACGACGCTGGCACGAACACCCAGAGAGGTCTTCGATCTCGGCCAGAAGACAGTGAATGCAAACGTGCTCGATGTGCAGAAGATCGGCGAGAGGCAGTTTCATAGCTCCGATCTCGCTGCCATCCTTGCCGCGATCAAGAGCAAACCTGCTGAGCACTTCCAGTCCCGGGAAGACATGCTGGCGTTCTCGCGTGATTTTCTGGAAAGAACCAAGCATAAGACGGGAGCCTCCCTGATCAGCCAGATGCCAAAGCAGGACGTCGTCATCCGGTCGCTCTCATCTTTCGAGGAGTCCGCAGGCGTTGGGTCGCGCTTTCAGCAGGAACCCAATCCGGCCAGGCCCGCGGTGTACCTGATCAACCTCAGCAATTGGAAGACGCAGACCCGCGCTGAAGCGGAGATTGTTACAGTCCACGAAACGACGCCCGGCCACTACCTGCAAAAAGCACTGGCTCAGGAGCTTCAACCGCCGACGAAACTGTCTAAGCTTGTCGACTATGCAGCCTACACAGAGGGCTGGGCTCGTTATGCGGAGGCAATGGGGGAAGAGGCGGGGATCTACGACACCGAAGACGCTGCGATCATGCGTCGCCTGTGGCCGGCGCGTGGCATGGTCGTCGATCCGGGACTGCACGCCTTTCACTGGACCCGGCAACAGGCAATCGACTACATCGTGGCCTCTGGCCGCTTCACTGCCGAGGAAGCAAACGACTACGTCGACCGTATCGCCGTCATGCCAGGACAACTAACCTCGTATGACTCCGGAGGTCTTGAGATCAAGAGGTTGCGAGAGGAAGCAAAGACCAGGTTGGGAAGCAGCTTCGACCTGCGTCGCTTCAACAAGGCTCTTCTCGAAGAGGGCGTGGTTCCTCTCAGCGAATTGCGAGTCCATGTAGAGGCCTGGATGGCCGCCGAGGAGCCAGTAAATCGAGTTACCGCTCAGACGGATAGCCGATCGCATTGACCGCCCTCAAAAAAGGCCTGTCATTTCGACCGACCAACGGGAGCGGAGAAACCCCTGTATTTTGCGGGTACGTGCATTACCGAAGCAACCAAGGCGCCGTCACTCGCAAGTGCAGGACACCCGATGCTGCTTCGGCATCGTCCCATCCATCGCCGGAATGCAATGCCCATGCGGGTCGGCCTTGGGATTGCCCAGCTTGGCCGCCATGCGCTCTTCGAACTTCTCGGAGATAAAGTGCTCCAGCCGCTCGGCCTCTTCGTGGAGCTCGTCCACCTCGTACCCCAGCACCTCGTACAGAAACGTCTCGATCAGTCGATGATGCCGCACCAGCTCCAGCGCGCGCTTCCGTCCCGCAGGGCTGAGCACCACGCCGTGGTGGCGTTCGTACAGCAGCAGCGAGTCCTGGGCAGCAGCCAGCCGCTGCAGCATGTTGGTCACTGACGCAGGCGCTACGGAGAGCCGGTCGGCAAGCTCTTTGCTGCCCACACGCCGCTGAGTGTCACCGCTCAGCGTGTAGATGGCCTTGAGATAGTCGTCCACCGACTCGCTCTCGCGAGGCCTCGGTACCGCTGCGGATTCTTTGATCGCCACTGGCATATCGTCCGCTTGCATTCTATCGCGGCATAAATTAGCCTTGCCTAAATTGATATTTAGGTGAGGCTAATTTATGCCGCGATCAACCCCAATCTCTCGCATCCTCCTATTGATCGCACTGCTTGTGGCGTCTAGCATCCTGCAGGCGCAGAGCGGAACCTCCAGCGCGATTGCGGGCACGGTCGCCGACACCACCGGCGCGATCCTGCCGAACGCAACCGTGACGGCAACCGAGGTGAACACCCATGCGACCCGCATCGGCCACACCGGCGCAGACGGCCACTTCCTCTTCTCGCAGATCAATCCGGGAACGTATCGGGTCACGGTAAAGTCTCCCGGCTTTACGGCCGCGAGCTCCGAGCCTACAGCCGTCGGAGTCAGCCGCACGGCCACGTTGAACTTCACTCTGCAGATTGGCTCCACTTCGCAAACAGTCGAAGTCATGGCCCAGCAAGCGCTTCTCAGCTTGGACAACCCCAACACCACCACCACGCTCGATGCGAAGACCATCAAGGACTTGCCGAACCCCGGCCAGGATCTCACCTACATCACACAGTTCGCGCAGGGAGCGCTGATGAACACCGCAGGCTCCTCGAACGATGCGAAGGCCGCTGGCGGCTACGGCAACGTCGAGTTCAACGGGCTTCCCGCCACGTCGAACGGCTACATCCTCGACGGGTACGACACCAACGACCCCTGGCTCGGCCTCAACATCGGCCTCTCGACGAACCTCGTCATCGGCCTCGATGCCGTGCAGGAGGCGACGGTCAACACCAACTCCTTCTCCGTCGATCAGGGCCGCTACGCCGCTTCGCAGGTGAACTACTTCACCAAATCCGGCACCAATCGTTTCCACGGCGATGCCTACGAGATCTGGAACGGCTCATTGCTCAACGCGGAAGACTACTTCCTTCACGCCAACGACACACCTGGCGACATTGCCAAAAAGCCGCGCTCCACCGTCAACGAGTTCGGTGTCAGCGCCGGTGGCCCCATTCGCCGGGACAAGCTCTTCTTCTTCGCCCACTACGAAGGCATCCGCATCGCGCTGCCGCTGGTCTCGCAGCTTACTCTGCCCTCGGCTGCCTACCAGCAATACGTATTGGGACAACTCGTCACCGGAGGCACTGACCCGATCACAGGGACAACCCTGCCCGCTCAACCCGCGGAGGTTCCGTTCTACCGCAACATGTTCTCGCTGTTTCCCAGTGCGAGCGGAACGCCCGTCCAGATCCTTGGCTGCCCCTTAGGCAATAACGGCGACGGCTGCGCGAACCAGCGCCAGGCCTCGCTCAACAACAGCGACAGCGAAAACCTTATCGTCATCAAGATCGATCACACCCTCGATGCGAAGAACAGCCTCTGGTACCGCTTTCAGCAGGACACGGGCCTGCAGGCAGCCTATACCGATCCGATCAATCCGATCTTCAACTCGTACTCGCCACAGCCGCAGCGAACGCTGGTAGCCGGCTACACGCATCTGTTCAGCCCCAACCTGGTCAACCAGTTCAACCCCGGAGCGAGCTGGTACGCCAGCATCTTCGAGCCCAACAACTTCAGCCAGGTAATGCAAACCTTTCCCATCGTGCTTCAAGGCGGCAGCTCCAATGTGCCGTTCACCACGATCGGCGGCAACAACAACACCTATCCCCAGGGCCGCAAGGTGACGCAGTGGCAGATCAACGACAACCTCACCTGGACCCGCGGAAGGCACACGCTGAAGTTCGGCATCAACACTCGCCGCCTGGATGTCAGCAACTATGACCTCGGTGAGGGCACTGTGCCCACGGTCACCTACAACGACCTCGCCGAGTTCACATACGGAGCCGCCTACACAGCCAGTCAGACCTTTCCCATTGCCCTCAAGGAACGCGTAGCTGCGGGCAATCTTGAGTACTACGCAATGGATACCTACAAGCCCTCGCCAAAAGCAACACTCACGCTCGGAATGCGTGTCTCCTGGAACAGCAACGAGACCAACCAGCAGGGCTTGTTTGCCCGTCCGGCAGGCTCCTTTCTCGATATGTCGCACGACGTCAACCAGCCGCTGGACCGTGTGATCCAGACCAACGTGCATGGCCTCTTCCCCTCGACGCCGCTGTTCGTCTACCAGCCGCGCGCGTCGATTGCGTATCAGCTATCTCCTCGTCTGGCAGTGCATGCCGGGTTCGGTATCTTCAACGACATCATCCCGGCACAGATCGCGGACCTGGCCGCCGATAACGCCCCCTACGCTCCGACCTTTGTCGGCGGCCTGGGCGGACAAGTTGGAGGCATCGGCATCGCGCCCGGTGTACAGGGCAGCGCTGTCGATGCGGCCTCTGCAGCTAACGTAGCCTTTCAAACAACCTTCCATTCGGATAGCGCACCCTGCACAGGAATCGCCGCTGGCGCACCCACCTGTCCGCTTGCCGTCGGCATGAATACCTTTCCGAGCGGAACGCTGAAGACGCCGTACTTCTATCAGTACAACGCCGGCATAGAGCAGCAGACCGGCACTCACGGCGCACTGCGCATAGACTTCGTCGGCACACGCGGCGTACATGAGCCCTATCAGGTTCAGCTCAACGGCTACCAGAACGTCTGTGCTGGATGCTTCGCTCCATACCCCTATCAACAGCCGCTCGATCAACGCTTCGGCAGCGTAAACGAATTCCGCACCGACGCCAACAGTAGCTACGCGGGCCTGCAGACCAGCTACACGCAGCAGCTCGGAGGCCTGACACTCCGCGGCAACTACACCCTGAGCCACTGCCTCGATGAAGTATCCAACGGCGGCTTGCTGTCCTTTTCGACCCAGGGCATCCTGTCGCCATTGCCCGGCGAGCTTGGCCACCAATACGGCAACTGCGACTACGATGTGCGCCACAACATCTCGGCCTTCGGTCTCTACAAGATTCCCTTCCACTCGACTCATGCGCTGTTACGTCCGGTCTTCGGTGGCTGGTCATTCTCAGAGACGGCGTTCTTCCACACCGGTCTGCCATTCACCGTGCTGAGCCAGCCCTACACCGCAAACGGCAACGGCATCTTCCAGGCCAGTGGTCCGCAGTTCGCCAATCGAGTTCCCGGTGTGCCGCTCTACCGCAAGACACCCTATCCCGGCGTCACCGTCGCAGGAACCAGGCAATGGCTCAACCCAGACGCCTTCGTCTCCGTGGTCGATCCCACAACCGGAGGCTGCGCGGGCGGCAACTCCGTCTCCAACTGCCAATTCGGAGACGCAGGACGAAACACAGTGCGAGGCCCACACTTCACGGACTCGGATATCTACCTCACGAAGTCGTTCCCGCTCAAAGCCGGTGTTTCACTCAGGATCGACGGGCAGTTCTTCAACGCCTTCAATCACCCCAACTTCGCTCTCCCCAGCAATGTCGAAGCCGGCGTGCCCGGCTACGTTCCAGCCAGATTCGGAACCCTAGAAAGCACGATCTCACCGCCAACAGGACTACTAGGTGTCGGTCTAGGCGGCGACAGTGCTCCACGCATGATCGCCTTCCAAGGCCGGATTGAGTTCTAGCGAGATACCACAATAGAACCACCCCAAAAACTGTCATCTCGACCGAAGGCGCGTTTTTGCGCCGTAGTGGAGATACCCCTGTATTTTGTTTGAAGCAGTAATGATGCCGCGGGCAAAATATAGAGTTCTCTCGATGGAAAGCCCGATTCGTGGGCTCTCCTACAACGAATCTTCTCGAGAATCTTTTGCTGTATCGAAAACGATCCGTGCCTGCTGAAACCTCCCCACACTCTTCGCCACCCAGCTCCACAGCGGTTCCACATGCTCCAGCATCTCGACGCCGATCGGCGTAATCGCATACTCCACCCGCGGAGGCACCTCGGCAAACATCTTCCGCGTCACCAGCCCATCACGTTCAAGCTGCCGCAGCGTCTTGGTCAGTGACTTCTGGCTGACGCCCTCTACTTGTTCCAGCACCCGAGAGAAGCGTAGCGGCTCACCTGCCTCCGCCAGCACGCTCATCACCCACAGCGTCCACTTGTCCGCGAGCCGCGTCACAATCTCTCGAGTCAGCGTGTCCTGGTCCTCTGAGAGCGAATCACACAGCGCTGCTGCCTCGTCCCATTTCGTTATTTTCTTCATTAGTTACCTCAAGGTAAGTACGCGCATAAAAGGTGCCTTATTGCCAAAAGATACTAATGGAAGAATACTGCATTTATGACGACGAAACGGTACACCCCATGGACAGCAGACAGAATCAATTCGCAGCAGGGAAGGCGGGTTGTTATCACCGGAGCCAACAGTGGCATCGGCTGGGAAACGGCTCTTGAACTCGCTCGCAAGGGTGCGGAGATCATCCTTCCGGCTCGCTCACAGTCCAAGGCCGACGACGCCATCACGCGCATCCGCCGCCAGGTCCCCGGCGCGAAACTTATCTCCGAGGTACTCGATCTCGCCGACCTCAGCTCAGTACGCGCCTTTGCTGCACGATACATCGAACGCTTTCCAAGCCAATCGCTCGACCTGCTCATCAACAACGCCGGCGTAATGGCTGTACCCACACGCGAACTCACGGTGGACGGCTTCGAGCGGCAGTTCGGTACCAACTACCTCGGACCCTTTACGCTCACCGCGTTGCTGTTGCCATCGATCAAGCCACAGCCCGGCTCACGCATCGTCACGGTCTCCAGTTCAGCCGGCAAGTGGGGCAAGCTCGACTTCGACAACCTGCAGAGCGAGCGCGTCTACAAGCCGATGCGGCAGGCCTATGGTCAGTCCAAGCTCGCAGACTCGATCTTTGCCCTGGAGTTGCAGCGCCGCCTCACCGCCATCGGTTCGCCGATTCTCAGCACCGCCGCGCATCCCGGCTATGCCCTCACGAACCTGCAGAAGGGCGGCTCGGGCGAAATAGGCTTCGTATTGCAGCTGCTCTCGGCAGCCCTCAAGCCGGTCGCCTCACAGGACGCCGCGCACGGCGCGCTGCCAACGCTCTTCGCCGCCGTCGCACCCGAAGCCACACCCGGCGGCTACTACGGCCCCGACCGCGTCTTCGAACTCAAAGGACATCCCGTGCCGGTACCCATCCCGAAGACCGCGCAGGATGTCAGCGTCGCCAAACGTCTGTGGGCCGAATCCGAACGCCTCACCGGCGTCAGCTTCGGCCCACTCTCAGCGGTTGCGTAAGCTCACTCCCCGTACGGCACCCAGATGTTCTTGATCTGCGTGGCATGGCGCAGGAAGTACCGCCCCTCAGCCTGCGCCGTATCGAACCAGTCGATGCTCTGGCCCTCATTGGTCCACACCTGCTTGAGGTTCCCAATGCTGCCGAGCTTCACCATCGCACTCGCCGCCTCATCGCGGAAGCTCCAGATGGCATCGATGTCGTCGTGCTCGGCGAGCGTCTTACCCAACTCACTCGCCTTGCCCGCGACGATGTTGACCACGCCACCCGGCAAGTCGCTGGTATCGAAGACCTGGTACAGATCGCTCATCAGCGTCGCCGTGCGCTCGCTAGGCACGGCGACAACTGTGTTACCCATCGCAATCGCCGGCAGCACCAGCGAAAGAAACCCAAGCAGCGGCGCATCATCAGGGCAGAGAATCCCCACCGTGCCGATGGCCTCCTTCATTGCCAGCGTCACCATGCGCATAGGCGGATTGTGCACGGAGCCTTCGAACTTGTCGGCCCATGCCGCATACGCAAACGTGCGCTCGACACCATAGTCAAACTCGATCGCCGCCTGCTCCGCGCCAACAAACGCAGCCAGCTTGGCAACGATCTCCGCCTGCCGCTGCACCAGGTTCTCGGCGATGTAATACAGAATCTGCGCACGTCCATGCGCCGCGGTCTTCGCCCACTTCCCGGAGATGTTGCGCGCCGCCTCGACAGCATTGCGAATATCTTTGCGATTGCCCAGCGGAGCCTCTCCCACGAGGTCGCCGTTCGCGCCATACACCGGATAGCTGTAGCCCGAATCAGGCCGCGCCTGCTTGCCGCCGATATACATCTTCACCGTGCGATCGATGCCGAATGTCACAGACGCACTGCGCTCTTCGTCGAAGCCCTCCGGCTGATCGATCACCGTCTCCGGCAGCGTCTTGGCCGCAGCCTTGCGCTCGGCATGCACCGGCACGAGGTACTCATACATGCCCTCTTTGCCGCCCTCACGTCCATAGCCACTCTCGCGATAGCCGCCGAAGCCGCACGCCGCGTCGAAGAGGTTGGTCGCATTCACCCACACCACACCGGCCTTCACCTGCGCCGCCACATCGAGCGCGACGTTGATGTTCTCGCTCCACACGCACGCCGCGAGTCCATAGGTCGTATTGTTCGCCAGCTCCACAGCCTCAGCCGGAGTGCGGAAGGTCATCGCCACCAGCACCGGCCCGAAGATCTCGTCCTGCGCCACGGTCGAAGCAGGCTGCACGTTGGTCAGCAACGTGGGCTTGAAGAACAGACCCTTCTCCGGCAGCGTAATGTCGGGCTGCCAGCAGGTAGCGCCCTCTTTCACGCCAGTCTCAACGAGGCTCTTGATGCGGTCGTACTGCACCTGATCGACGATCGCGCCGATATCGATAGCTTTGTCCAGCGGCGAGCCAACACGCAGCGTCTCCATGCGCGCGCGAATCTTGTCATAGAGCTGTTCGGCCACGCGCTCCTGCACCAGCAGCCGCGAACCCGCACAGCACACCTGCCCCTGGTTGAACCAGATGCCATCGACCAGCCCTTCTACCGCGGAGTCCAGATCGGCATCATCGAACACGATGAACGGTGACTTGCCGCCAAGCTCCAGGCTGAGCTTCTTCGAAGTCTTCGCCGTAGCCTTGCGAATGATGCGTCCCACCTCGGTCGATCCCGTAAACGCAATCTTGTCGATGCCCGCATGTTCGACGATAGCGGCGCCAGTCTTGCCATCGCCATTGATCACGTTGAGCACACCCTTGGGCAGCCCGATCTCATCGGCGATCTCGGCCAGCGCCAGCGCGCTCAGCGGCGTAAACTCAGCCGGCTTGATGACGACAGTATTGCCCGCAGCCAGTGCCGGCGCCACCTTCCACGCGAACATCAGCAGCGGAAAGTTCCACGGAATAATCTGCCCAACCACACCAACACTCGTATAGCCGGGAAACTCCTGGTCGAGCAGTTGCGCCCAACCCGCATGGTGATAGAAGTGCCGCGCCACCAGCGGAATATCGATATCGCGCGACTCGCGAATAGACTTGCCGTTGTCCAGCGTCTCCAGCACAGCGAGCCTGCGCGCGTGCTTCTGCACCTGCCGCGCAAACGCATACAGATACCGCGCCCGCTGATGCCCGCTGAGAGCCTGCCACGCAGGCAGGGCAGCGCGAGCAGCCTTCACAGCGCGATCCACATCGCTCGCATCGGCGGTCGCAACCTTCGCCAGCACCTCGCCGGTCGCGGGGTTCTTCGTCTCAAACGACGCGCCGCCAACCTTGGTCCATGCCCCATCGATGTAGTGTCCGAAGCTGCGCTTATGCGCATCGAGCCACTTGTTCACTTCGCCTGCATCTTCCGGCGCCGGACCATATTCCATGCTGTAGAACTTCTCCACGATGCTGCTGCTCATGTCGGTTGCCCTTGCTCTTCTTCTGCTGTTGTCGTTGCTCTTGCTTTTCTTGTTGTCATCCCCGAAGGCCGGGGTGGAGCGGATCTGCTTCATCCTCGCGCCACGAATCTCTACGCAATCGGGTGCCGATACGTCGCCGAATACCTTCCACTCACATGGTGCTCCAACTGCCGCTCGATATCCCCAAGCATCGAACTCGCGCCATAGCGAAAGAGCGTCGGCTCAAGCCACGGCCTGCCGAGCTCATCCTTCATGGTCGCCATCCAGTCCAGTGCCTGTTTGGCGGTCTTGATGCCGCCCGCCGGCTTGAACCCGACCGACATACCCGTGCGCTCGGCATAGTCGCGAATCGCCCGCACCATCACGAGCGAGACGGGCAGCGTCGCATTCACCGCTTCCTTGCCGGTGCTGGTCTTGATGAAGTCCGAGCCAGCCATCATCGCGACCCAACTCGCGCGCGCGACGTTACGCAAGGTCAACAGGTCCCCAGTCCCGAGAATCGCCTTCATATGCGCCGCCCCGCAGGCCTCTTTGAACGCCGCAACCTCGTCGTACAGGGCATTCCACTCGCCATTGAAGACATGCGCGCGCGTAATCACGATGTCGATCTCGCTGGCGCCTGCCTCCACGCTCCGTCGAATCTCCTCCACGCGCTCCGCCAGCGGCGAAAGCCCGGCAGGGAAGCCGGTAGACACTGCCGCGACAGGGATGTTCGATCCTTCGAGCGCCTTTACCGCCGTCTCGACGAACGCGTGGTACACGCACACCGCGCCAGTGGTCAGGTGCAGCTCTTCAATCCCCAGCGCCTTCACCAGATGGTCCTGCAGCGGACGCTGCGCCTTCGCACACAGACGTTTCACGCGCTCGGCGGAGTCATCGCCGCTCAGTGTCGTCAGGTCCATGCACGCAATCGCGCGCAGCAGCCACGCCGCCTGCCAGTCTTTCTTCACCGAACGCCGGGCCGGAATGGTCGCTGCACGCCGCTCGACCGCGCTGGTATTTACCCGCACTTCCTCTACCCAGTCCAGGTTCAGCGGAATGCGCTGGTTCGGAACCAGTTCGCGTCCATGCAGCGTGACGGGAACGCCCACGTGCCCCACCGCCGCGTTTTCTTCCGTCTTTTTCGTCAACTCTTCCTGCTTCACCGCCATGCCAATACCCACTCCAATCCAAGCAATCAGGCCCGCCAGAGTCCGGCAGGCCTGAAATCAGGTGCGAATAAAAAGTGTATACCTCATACCCCGGGATATGGAGTGAGGCACTACTCCGGGTGCCCCACCTTCGCCGCGTTCTTTGCGGCTAAGGTGGGTATCGGGCGACCGCCCGACCGCTCCTGCCCATGTAGGCGGCCCCAATGACGTTCGAGGATGGAACACCCGAACTCGTACCAGTTCATTCCCTGGTTTGGTGAATATCGTTCCCATTTGCTAACCTCCCTCCATGCGTCTTCGCGTTCTCTCGCTCGTCGTTCTGTTCTCCGCCACCCTCCTTTCAGCCCAGTCCTTCACCCCGGTGCGAGAACTGAAGAACCTCTCCCCCGACGCCCTCGCGAAGCTGCACACGCTCGAGACCCTGAACGCTCTGCCCCCTGGTGACTGGCATTTCCACGCCGGAGACATCCCGCACGGCGAGTCGCCCACCCTCGACGACTCCGGGTGGCCGCTCGTCCACGCGCACAGCAAAGCCCCCAAGGACGCCGTCTGGTACCGCCGCGAGATCGAGGTGCCCAAGACCCTCAATGGCTACGACATCACCGGCGCCCGCGTCTGGTTCCAGTTCCAGGCCGACGCCAACGGTCCCATGCCTCAGATCATCTACTTCAACGGCAAGCGCGTCGCCCTCGGCGACGACCTCGAACCCATCGTCCTCTTCGAGCCCGCCAAGCCCGGCGACAAGATCCTCGTCGCGGTCAAGCTCCTCCACACCGTCGACGACAAGACCTTCCGCGGAGTCAGCCTGCGCGTTGAGCCCACTGGCTCCAACCAGCGCCCCGATCCCGACGACATCCGAGTGCAGTGCATCACCGCCTTCAACCTCCTGCCGGAACTCCCCACGCCACGCAAAGACCTGCTTCCGAAGGTGGAAGAGGCGATCGCCGCTATCGACTTGAACGCGCTCAAGGCCGCCGACCAGCACGCCTTCGATGCCTCTCTCCGCAAGGCCCAGGGCATCCTGAGCGAACTGCACCCCGTACTCTCACAGGCCAAGATCGACCTCGCCGGCAACTCACACATCGACGCCGCTTGGCTCTGGCCGCGCACCGAAACCGTCGACGTCGTCCGCCGCACCTTCACCACCGCCCTGCAGCTGATGAACGAGTATCCCGACTACACCTTCACGCAGTCCGCCGCACAGTACACCGAGTGGATGGCCGAAAAGTACCCCGACCTCAACGCGCAGATCAAAGAGCGCGTGAAAGAAGGCCGCTGGGAGATCGTCGGCGGCATGTGGATAGAGCCCGATCTCAACATGCCCGATGGCGAGTCGCTCGTCCGCCAGCTGCTCGTCGGCCAGCGCTACTTCCAGCAGCAGTACGGCGTAACCGCGCGTATCGGCTGGAACCCCGACTCCTTCGGCTACAACTGGCAGTTGCCGCAGATCTACAAGCGCTCCGGCCTCGACTACTTCGTCACCCAGAAGATGCACTGGAACGACACCAACCAGCTCCCCTTCCGCCTCTTCTGGTGGGAATCGCCCGACGGCAGCAAAGTTCTTACTTACTTCCCAACCGACTACGTGCACGAGAACGTAAACCCCACCCGCCTCTCCGCTGACTTTGCCGAGTCCGCGCAGCGCAACCCCGGCACCTCCGAAATGCTCGACCTCTACGGCATCGGCGACCACGGCGGCGGCCCCACCCGCGCCATGCTCGACCAGGCCGATCACTGGATCGCAGCAGGCGCTGGAGAAAACGGGAAGACGCCCAACGCTGTTCCGACCATGCATTACAGCACCGCGCAGAACTACTTCACCAACGTAGAAAAGAACCTGAACCCTGACTCCCCCACCTGGGACTACGACAGCATCGCCAAGGGCTACACTGCGCCCCCCGCGTCCTCCACGGGCGCTGTCGGCATTCCAACCTGGAAGAGCGAACTCTACTTCGAGTTCCACCGCGGTGTCTTCACCACCCAGGCCGAGCACAAGCGCAGCATGAGGACTAGTGAAGTCGCCACACTCGACGCCGAAAAGCTCGCGTCGTTCGCCTGGCTGGACGGCAAGACTTACCCTGACGCCGAACTCACCGAAGACTGGAAGAAGATCACCTTCAACCAGTTCCATGATCTCGCCGCCGGCTCCGGCATCGGCGTCATCTACAAGGACGCGCAGCGCGACTACACCGAGGTCTTCCACTCCGACCGTGAGATCAGCGAATCGGCGATCAACACGCTCTCCGCGAATGTCGATACCCGCGTTACCTCGGGTGTTCCCGTCCTGGTCTTCAACGCCATGGCATGGCCGCGCACGGAAACCGTTCGTCTCACGGTGCAGACACCCGAAACAGCTTCTGCTGTCAGCATCCTCGATTCAACCGGCAAACATCTTCTCGCGCAAACCGTCTCCTCCAACCCTGCTACGCACGAGTTCACGGTTCTGGTGCGCGCCGAAGTTCCCGCGCTTGGCTACGCTGTGCTGCATGCTGAGCCCGGTGCAACCAAGGACCATCTCACCGACCTTCGCCTGGACCAGCAGTCTGATTCCTTTGTCCTGGCCAACGCGCATCTCAAGGCCACGGTCAACAAGCAGACCGGCTGCATCACCAGCCTCATCTCGCTTCCTGCAAACACCGAGTTCGTCGCCCCCAACGCCTGCGCCAATCAGCTCCAGGCCTTCAAGGACACCCCCAAACAATACGACGCATGGAACGTGGATCCCGGGACGTTTGATGTAGCTCCGACGATCATCTCGAACATAGACTCCATCGCCGCCACCGACAACGGCCCCTTGCGCAAGACGATTCACATCACGCGCACCTGGCAGTCCTCGAAGTTTGTGCAGGACATCTCCCTCGACGCCGGCGCCGACTCCGTGCAGGTTGCCAACGAGATTGACTGGCGCGAGCGGCACATCCTCTTGAAGGCTGCCTTCCCACTCGCAGCCACTAGCGGGAAGGCCACCTACGAGATTCCCTACGGCTCCATCGAGCGCCCGACCACACGCAACAACTCGTGGGAGAAGGCTCAGTTTGAAGTCCCCGCAATGCGTTGGGCCGACCTTGGCGATGCGCATCAGGGAGTCTCCATCCTCAACGACTCCAAGTACGGCTACGACGCAGTCGACAACCAGCTGCGCCTCACGCTGCTGCGCTCGGCCACCTGGCCCGACGCTGAGGCCGATCAGGGCACTCAGCGCTTCACCTACGCCATCTACCCGCACACTGGCGAGTGGAAGCAGGCACTCACGGTTCATCGTGGCTACGAGCTGAACGATCCCCTCAAAGCCCAGCAGGTCTTCAGCCACACTGGCACTCTGCCTGCGGAACACTCCTGGGGCGCGGTGGACAACGCCAACGTCACGCTCACAGCGGTAAAGAAGGCCGAGGACTCCGACGCCCTCGTCTTCCGCATGTACGAGTGGGCAGGGCAGGCCAGCGCCGTAAAACTGCACGTCCCCAAGGGCGCGCAGTACGCCGTCGAGAGCAACCTGATGGAGAAGGTGGAGGGTGGACATCTATCCCTGAATGGCGAGGTCGTAACGGTTCCAATCAAGCCCTACGAAATTCTCACTGTCCAGGTCTTCTACCCAGCCGCAAAATAACGCCGTTCACAGCAGTAATGCCGTTCCCAACCATAGCGCCAACCTCAACAAGGGTTGGCGCTATTCGTTTTTCGCCGTCATCCTGAGCCGTAGGCGAAGGCCCCCTGCATTGGGGCCACCGCCAATACAGGTTTGGTTACTGATGTTTTCGCGGTCGTTGCTGTTGCTTTTCTTTTTGTCATTCCCGTAGGGAATCTGCTGTTGCTGTTGCTTCTGAGATAGGTCCGGGCTTTAGCCCGGACCTATCTCAGAAACAAATACAAAGAAGATGAAATACTCCCGAGAGAAAGCCCCACGATCTCGATGACCCAACCCCGCATCCTCATCACGCGCTCCCCCCACCAATCCTCGGAACTCGCCGAGCGCCTCCGCGCGTCTGGGATCGAGCCCATCCTCATCCCCACCATCGAGATCGTCGAGCCCACCAGCTTTACCTCACTCGATACTGCGATCAGCCACCTCGACACCTTCCACTGGCTGCTCTTCACCAGCGCCAATGCCGTCGAGTCCTTCCATCGGCGCAACCATGCCTTGAAGGGGACGGGCTTCAGCCCGTCCGTTGAACCTCCTCATGAAAGAGGGGCTTTAGCCCCGGAGGGCTCTGCCTCAAAGGTAGCCACAATCGGCCCTGCCACCACCCGTGCCGCGGAGTCCGCCGGCCTCCCCGTCGACCTCACCGCCCCACAAGCCGTCGCCGAATCCCTGGCCAACGCTCTTCTCCCCCACGCACTCCAGCCCGACGGCACCTCCACACGCTTCCTGCTCGTCCGCGCCGAGCAGGCCCGCGATCATCTCCTCGACACCCTGCGCGCCGCCGGAGCCGAAGTAACCATCGCCCCGGCCTACCGCACCGTCATTCCCGAGAGCTCAATCCCCGCGATCCGAGACCTCTTCTCTCGCCCCGAGAACTATCCCGACGCCATCACCTTTACCAGCTCGTCCACCGCCCACAACCTCTTGGCATTGCTGGACGCCGCTGGCCTCACCCTCCCACCCAACATCCTGCGCGCCTCGATCGGCCCAATCACCTCGCAGACGCTGCGCGACCAAGGCTTCCCACCCCACATCGAAGCCGACGAACCCAGCGTGTCTTCCCTGGCTACCGCAATCGTCAGGTGTCTCAGTCAGGCGAAGGACAAACAACAGCAAAATCTTTAACGCAGAGGGCGCAGAGGTCTCGCGAAGTTCGCCACATATGCCGCTGCGCCCTCTGCGTTAAAGATTTTGCCTGGACTACGACTAGCTCCTGCTCGATCTTCACGGTCTGTTACACGCTACGCAGAAAGCCCAGCAGGTGCCGGAAGTACACCTCTTGGTCATCCCAGAAGCACATATGGCTGCCATTGGGGCAGATGGCTGAGGTGGCGTTGGGCATGAGAGTCGCCATCTTCTTCATGTCCTCCGGGTCCATCTCGTCATAGCGGGCACCAATGGTGAGGGTGCGAACCTTGATCTCGTGCAGCCGGTCCCATCGCTCCCAGTCCTTGAGGTTGCCGGTGACGACGAACTCGCTCTTGCCCTGCATCTCGTTATAGATCTTCTGGTTCATACGATTGAAGGCGCGCACGACAGGCTCGGGCCAGGGTTGGGTGCGGCAGATCATCTTAGGATAGAGATCCTCCATCATGATCTGCTCATACGCGGGATTGTCGTAGTCCTGCTTGGCTTCAAGGGCGTTGAGTTGCGCGAGCTTGTCCGGAGAAAGCAGGCTCTCCTTGAGCGCGGCCGTACGCTTGAGATAGGTCTTGATACCCGCAGCCATGTCCGAGATCACGAGACCACGCAGGTGCTGTTGGTACTTCAGCGCATACTCCATCGCAAGGATGCCACCCCACGAGTGGCCGAAGAGAACGAAGTTCTCAAGACCGAGACCACGCCGCACCTCCTCAACCTCTTCGGTGTAGCGAGCCAAGGTCCACAAAGAAGGATCGTCGGGGACGTCGGAGTTTCCCACACCGAGCTGATCGTAGTAGTACATCTCGATGCCTGCCTCAGGAAGGAACGACTCCATGGCTTCGAGGTAGTCGTGAGGCACCCCAGGGCCGCCGTGGAGCAGCAGCACCTTGATCTTGCCACTGCCGATCTTCTTGGTCCAGACCTTATATTTGCCGCCGACAACAGGCAGCATGCGGATGCCTGCAGTGCGGATGCCGGCAGGATTGAGCGGTTCGCCGGTGGAGGAGAGCGCCTGCGGAAGTGGGTCAGCAACAGGAGTCGGATCAAGCGCCCGGGCGACAGGCACGGCGAGAGCAGCAAGAGCGGCGGTGCTGGAAACAAAACTACGTCGGTTCATAGATAAATTCCCTGCTGGTGAAGCAGATAAAGCTTGATTTCCCCGCAAAAAGCCGTTGCGACCTCCGCGAAACCTCTGCGCCCTCTGCGTTAAAGATTTTTGCTGGTACTGCCCCCGGTCCACGCCAGAAAACCACTTAATGCGAACTCCACGTCTTATCCACCGAGTTACACAGCTTTTCCAGCGAGCAATCCACACACCGCGGCTTCCGCGCAATGCAGACCTGCCGCCCATGATGAATCAGCTCATGCGAGAACTGAATCCAGCGGTTCTGAGGAATAACCTTCTGCAGGTCCTGCTCGACCTTTACCGGCTCGGTCGCCTTGGTCAACTCCAGCCGTCGCGAGATCCGCAGCACATGCGTGTCGACCACCACGCCCGAGGGAATCCCGTACCAGGAACCCAGCACGACATTCGCCGTCTTCCGTGCCACACCCGGAAGCTGGATCATCTCTGCGATGGTCTTGGGAACCTCCCCACCGAACCGCTCGACAAGCACCCGCGCCGCACCCTGAATGTTCTTGGCCTTCGATCGGTAGAAGCCGGTCGTGCGGACGATCCGCTCGATCTCCAGCAGCGGAGCCTCCGCCAGAGCCTTGGGCGTTGGGAACATCTGAAACAGCCCCGGAGTAACCTTGTTCACGCTCACGTCGGTAGTCTGGGCCGAAAGCGCCGTTGCAATCGTCAACTCAAAGGCATTGCGATGGGTCAGCGCGCAGACGACATTCGGATAGGTCTTCCGCAGCGCATCGAGGATAGCCGCAACCCGCTCCGGCGCCAGTGGTTTAGCCGTCTTGCCGCGCTTGACCTCAGCCGCAACCGGCTCCTTGGCGGCAATCGCCCGAGCCTTCGTGGCCGGAACACCCTCAATGGCAGCCTTCCGCGCCGCAGGCTTCAGCCTCTGCGGCGGAGTCAGCGCCTTGGCTGCCGTGCTGGTTTTGGCTCGCTTCGTTTTGACGGGTACGGCCTTTGCTGTGGTCATCTTTTAGAACCTGTGCTCATTCCTGCTTTTGCTCTTGTCTTTGCTTTTCTAGTTGTCATTCCGACCCTGAGCGAAGCCGAAGGGGAGCGAACCTGCTGTCTCCCGTTTTTCGCTTGTTCTAGCTAGAAAAGTGTGGGCATAGCCTCTGTGATCGCACGGGCAAAGAACGGGAGAAAGCAGGTTCACTCGGCTGCGCTCGGAATGACAAACCAGAAAAACAAGAGCAACAGATACTCGCTGATCTGCTAACTCTCCCCTTACCCCAACCGATCCAGCATCTCCATCGGCTTCAACCGCACGCAGCTAAAGATCGGAGTGTCCTTGAGCGTATACAGGCTGGCCTCCGTCTCGCGAAGCTGCTGCACGAGATCGAGGAAGTCCTCAGGGAAGTTGGTCTCGAAGGCCACCACGAACTCCTGGTCGTCGATGCCGAACGAGTACGTCGTATTCAGCTTGACGCGCGGATAGAGCAGTCCCACGCGGATATGTTCGTCCATTAGCCGCTTGCGCTCTGTCATCGGCAACAGGTACCAGGGCCGCGTCTTCCAGAACGGATAGATGAAGATGTACTTCTGCCCACCGGGACGAATCGCTCCCCGGCCTTCGCCTTCGCTCTCGTCCTCGCGGTCGATCTGGTACTGCGAGCGCTTGGTCATAGCCAGGAAGTTATGCGGCGACTCCAGATAGCCGCCCAGCGGCGTCGCCATCAGCTCCGAGCGCATCTTGTTCAGCTCATCGACGGCATAGCCGATCGACCAGACGCACATATCGACATCGCCTCGCGTGCCAATGGTGGAGTAGGTCAGCGAGAGGAACTCACCGGGCTTGTTCCAGCGCGCCAGCACATCGGCGAACGCGGTCTTGTGAGCAGCCTTTTCGGCAGCGGGAAGCCTGCGCCACTCGGGCAGCAGCTTATAGAAACTAAAGCAAACAATCTGACGCTTAACCGGAGGCCCTCCGTGCGCGGCAGGCGCTCCATAGCCCGAGGGCTGAGGGCGGCCTGGAGCAGGGGTTTCGGGGGTGACTGGTGTGGCTGCGGGAGGTGCGGTTACGGCTTCGGACATAAGCCAATCCTAGCAAACTCAGCGCAAAAGCCGTCGCGTCCTTTGCGTCTCTCCTCCGCGCCCGTTGCGTGAGCGCTTTCACAGGCGCACGTATCCCCACGAGAGCCAGAGAGGAGCCCCGCATTAACCTGACGACGCCCCTCCATCCGATATACTGCACAGGAATGTCCGAGAAAATCATCGCAATCCTGGTGGCCTTCATCAGCGCGGGAGGCTACGCTGGCGTTGCCCTGTTGATGGCGATCCAGTCAGCCTGCATCCCTATCCCTTCTGAAGTCATCATGCCCTTCGCGGGCTATGCTCTGGCCCACTCTCAATGGCAGCTCATCATCCTGGCAACCGTGGCTTCTCTGGCTTCCAACCTGGGTTCTATCCCTGCCTATTGGATCGGCGCTAAGGGCGGTCGTCCCATGATCGAGCGTTTCGGCCGGTACCTGCTGCTCAGCAAGCGCGATCTGGACATGGCGGATCACTTTTTTGGCCACTTCGGTTCGATCACGGTGCTGGTTGGCAGAATGCTGCCGATCGTCCGCACCTTCATCGCGTTCCCGGCTGGAGTCGCCAGGATGAACCAGTTCCGCTTTCACCTCTACACCTTCATCGGCTCCTGGCCCTGGTGCTACGCGCTGGCGTACGTTGGCATGAAGCTGGGCGCACGCTTCCAGACCGATCCCCGGTTTAAGGCATTCTTTGACAAGTTTCACCACGGCGTGGAGTTGATCCTGCTTCTCGGGGTCGTGTGGTTTGTCTGGACCCACTGGAAGAATCGTATGGGCCAGTCAGCACCTGAAACTGCAGCATAAACGGGTCCATAAGGGCCAAACCGGGCTGCGCTGTCTTGTAACCTCTGTTCTTTGTGTGCAACCCCGGCGCGCCTGCGTCCATCTGACTTTGCTGAGGCGGCAGGAAAATAATTGGCCGCAAGCTCGCTCTTGAAAGGTAATTCTAATGAAGAAAGTTAGCGTAATCCTCTGTGCCTTGGTGATGTCGGCTGGACTGGTCCCTGCACATGCACACGCGCAGGATGCGAAGTTAACGGATCGTTTGGACAGCGCCAAAGCGGTGATCGAGGAGATCATGGCGACCCCCGATAAGGGCATTCCTCAATCGATTTTGGCCAGCGCGCACTGCGTAGTCGTCATCCCTTCCTTCAAGAAGGGTGCATTCGTAGTGGGAGCTCAGTATGGTCAGGGCGTGGCAACTTGCCGTACGCCCCGTGGTTGGAGCGCACCGGTCTTCGTTCAGCTGGCTGGCGGCAGCTTCGGCTTCCAGATCGGTGGTCAGGCTACCGACCTCGTGCTGATCGCGATGAATAAGAATGGACTCGAGGACATGTTGAAGAACAAGTTCAAGCTCGGCGCCGATGCAGCCGCTTCGGCAGGCCCAGTGGGCCGTAATGCCCAGGCCGGTACGGACTGGAAGCTGAACGCCGAGTTCCTTACCTACTCCCGTAGCAAGGGCCTCTTCGCCGGCATTGATCTTGACGGCACTGTGCTCTCGCAGAACACGGACGATACGCGCTCTGAGTATGGTGCGGACGTCCCGTTCCAGGGTGTGCTCCACGGCGAGACGCCAACCCGCCCCAATGCACGTCCTTTCGTACACACCGTTGCGAAGTACTTCATCATCTCGCAGGACAACCACTAAACCGATCCAGACACCATCGCAGGCAACAAAAGGGCGGCTTCGGCCGCCCTTTTGCTTTGCCCGTAACTCGCAAAGAATCTCCCGTTCTGTTCGATTATCGCCCAGCACTCGGGCCGCAGCCTCAAAATGCAGCAGTCTCCTGAACTTTCCAACATCCCACGCCTCCTGGTAGGGGTGTCCGATTGCGTACACTGAATTCTTGGCCGATAACTTGCAGACCCCTCCGCCGGTACCACCTTCCTTCCGGGAGAACCTGGAATATTGGGCCCTGCGTAGCCTGGTCGGAGCCGTAGGACTTCTGCCGCGACCGGTAGCCCGGGCAGCCGGCGCGGCGATTGGTTGGGTCTGCTGGAAATCTCTTGGCGGCCTTCGCCGGACGGGCCTGCGGAATCTCAGGCTCGCCTTCCCTGAGAAGTCAAAAGAGCAGCACCAGGAGATTCTCCGCGAGCTTTATAGAATGCTCGGCTGGCAGATAGCCGAGTTCTGCAAGATGCACAGCTACACGCTGGAGAGCGCCTCGCAATTCGTCCGCTATGAAGGCCTGGGGCATTACCTCCAGGCTCGCGACAAGGGCCAGGGAGTGCTGGTGCTGACCGGGCATCTGGGCGCGTGGGAGCTATCGAGCTTCTACCATTCGCTGCGGGGGTATCCCATGTCGGTGGTGATCCGCAGACTCGACAACCCGCGAGTAGATGCCTTCGTCAACGGGATACGCTGCATGCACGGCAACCGCGTTCTGCACAAAGACGACTTCGCGCGGGGCCTTTTGTCGGCCATGCACCGCGGCGACACGGTCGGCATTCTGATGGATACGAATATGACGCCGCCGCAAGGAGTCTTCGTGCCGTTCTTCGGCGTGGAGGCCTGCACGGCATCGGGGTTGGCCCGCGTAGCCCTGAAGACCGGCGCGGCCGTGCTGCCGGGATTTCTCCTGTGGGAGAAGAGCGAAAAACGCTATGTGCTGCACTTCGGCAAGGAACTGGATCTGGTCCGCACAGGGGACACCCAGGCGGACATCCTGGCGAACACGGCCCTGTTCGCTGCGACGACTGAGGCTTATATTCGGCGATATCCGGAGCAGTGGCTCTGGGTGCACCGCCGCTGGAAGACCCGGCCCGAGGGCGAAGGGAGCCTCTACTAGATGAGCGCGATTCGCAGGACGGCAGCGGAGATAGCAGCGCTTTTGGGCATTGAAACGGCATCGCAGGCCACCATCTCGCGCGTCTCGGAGATCGCAGGCGCGACCGGCGATGCGCTCGTCTTCGCCCAGGACGTAGCGACGCTGCAGGCGGCTCTGGAATCAAATGCCGGGCTCATTCTCGCCCGCCGTGGGGCTTACGAGACAGATGACACCCGCGTGCTTTGGGTGCGCGTCCCGAAATATGCGTTTGCGGCGGTTGCAAGAGAACTGGTGGCACCGGACGATAGCCCGTTGCAGCATCCGGCAGCGATCGTTGATCTCTCTGCCACCCTGGGCGCACGGACCCGGGTTGGCGCTGGCGCTGTGATTGAAGCCGATGTCGTGATCGGTGCGGATTGCACCATCGGTAGCCGCGTGACGATCTGCAAAGGGGCGACTCTCGGAGATCGCGTCGTAGTACAGTCCGGAGCCGTGCTTGGATCAACAGGTTTTGGCTACGTGCGCAACCCTGAAACTGGTGAGTATCTGCTGTTTCCCCAGCAAGGCCGTCTGGTCGTCGAAGACGACGTAGAGATCGGCGCGAACGCCACTATTGACCGCGGCGCGCTGGGCGAGACGAGGATCGGCCGGGGAGCGAAGATCGACAATCTGGTCCATATCGGTCACAACTGCAGCATCGGCCGCAACGTTGTGATCGCCGCACAGGTAGGAATCTCGGGCTCATGCGTAGTGGAGGATGGCGCCGTGCTAGCCGGTCAGGTAGGACTGGGCGATCATGTCCACGTTGGACCGGGTGTCATTCTTGGGGGGCAGGGAGGCATATTTCCAGGCAAGTCGGTGACAGGCCCTGGCGAGATGTATGCCGGAACTCCCGCCGAACCCGTCAAGGATTACCTGAAGTCGCTGGCGCGCTTACGACGGCTCAAGTAGTACTGCACCTGTACCACGGGTGCGCCGACAATCCGGGTGCCCCATCTTCGGCGCGTTCTTTGCGCCTAAGGTGGGTATCGGGCGAACGCCCGATTGCTCCTGCTCATGTATGGCTTACCTCAGGTCCTCGTGCCATCGGCAAGATTGCTTCGTATGACGATAGGCATAGGAAGCGAAACTCCGCTAAATACTCTGCACTGGCAGCAACATCAGATCCTGCACTGAGCCGACCTCTTTCTGCACGAAGGGTTCAGCATAACGAACCCCGGCAAGAAGGCCATAGTGGCGTGCGGTCGCAAACATACGCTCGCGAATGTCGCTTTCAGGCACAAAAAGTCCCGCTCCTGCATGCTGCTCCCCATACTGGGAACGATAGGCAAGCAACGACTGTAACCGGGTCTCGATGTGTTCCGTGATGTCGACGACGAATGTGGGGCGCACGTCGGCATATAGCGAGGCATAGAGAATCTTGTAGGGACGATGCGGCGTGCCGTGTTCGGCAGGCAGGTCGAGGCGCGACAAGCCTGCCGCGAAGCAGGCCTCATATCCGAGTGTCGCCGTCGTGTAGTGATCCGGATGGCGACCCTGCCAGTAAGGCAGGATCACGACGCGTGGCCTAAGGCGACGCAAGACGGCGGCGATCTTCAGCCGGTTTTCGAGCGTGTTCTGTACATTGCCGTCGGGCAGGTCAAGTGCTTCGCGATGCGAAACCTGCAGGATCCGTGCTGCTGCCTCGGCCTCGGCGGCGCGTTCGGCTGCGGTGCCGCGCGTACCGGACTCACCTCGTGTGAGGTCGAGGATTCCGGTACGCCAGCCCAGCGCGTGCTGTACTAACAGCGTTCCGCCGCAGGTTTGTTCTACGTCATCGCGATGCGCCGCGATGGCAAGCACATCGACCGTGGACGGCATGCTGCGTTCGGCGGGCATCGCGATACTCAGTTGGCGGCGTCGGTCAACGCATCCATATAGGCGACGTCAAGTACCGTGCCCTGGACGGTGATGAGGGAGTTGTCGATTTCGCTGCCATCCGGCGTGTTGAAGGCATGAATCTGCCCGCCATACCCTGTGTAGATCTTGTTATAGTTCTGCACCCAGCAGATGCCGTCGAGGTCGCCGTAGTAGTACAGATTCAGATTGGTGTTGGGATAGTCGACGGTGAGGTTGGTGGGGCTGGTGGAATTATTGGGGGTGACGGCCGGGATGATCTGAACAGGGGAGACAGCTCCCAGGTTCACCCATACCACGCTGCCATCTGTCGTAGCCTGGTCAGTGGAAGCGTTCCAGCTGGGAGTGCTGCCACCGGATGTGCCGGCAGTCAGCACGTACTGAATATTGCCTGCGTTGCAGAGCCCCGAGCTTGGAGCATCGCAGACTTCCTGGCCAACCGTGTAGCTGGTCTTCGCCGCCCAGGTCGGCAGGATCGTATTGGTCGTTGAGTTCGGGACAAAACGCGTGAGGCAGTTATAGTTAGCCTCTTGAGTCTTGTCCCCGTTCGCTGCGGCGGCTGCCCGAGGCCCGTTCGCGCACCCCTGCGATCCGATCCAGAGCGTGTTGTTGTCAGCGAACAGCATCTTCGTGTGAGTGCCATCGGAGATGTTGTAGGTGGTCGACCCCAGCGTGTAAGTGCTCAGGTTTAGCAGCGAAAGATTGCCGCCGAAGAGGCCATTACCCTGAAGACTCTGCCCCGCAAGATACAGCGTAGTGCCGTCGGAAATCGCATGTGTGACACCGCCCGGAACAGGGATGGGGTTGGGTACGGGGATGGACTGCAACGGCGATGTGCCGCTCGGAGGCAGCAAACTATAATTGAGGAGAAGAGCGCCCGTCTGGAGGACTGTCACACTGGCTGTCGTGCCACCGCACTCAGGGCCGCAATTCAACACGTAAATGCTACTGCCATCGAGCGAGAAGACAGCATCCGACGGCCTGTCGAAAGCAGCCCCAGCCACATTGGCGCTGTTGGCGTCGCTGACCTGCACAACACAGTACACCGGGAGCAACAGAGGCTCGCAGTCGACATACTTGGGAGGGAGGACGGGATTAGCCGTGGCCGCCAGCTTGACGACCTGGTAGAGCGAGTTGGAGTTGCGTACCATCGCCAGAATGATGGTGCCGCTCGGATTGACGACGACCTTGTCGACGTTCGGCAGATTAAGATTGATTCCCTCGACGACCAAAATGCCAGAATAGGCTGATCCAGCTCCGCTTCCGCCTGCAACTGCAAAAATTGTGCCATTGCTTGCTATGCCTGCTGAGGGGGAATCGGCGCCGTAGGTTCCGATGGTCGTACCGGTCTTTTCGGTGCCATAGTCAACCGCCGTAAGCTGTCCAGTGCTATACGAGCGAACGTACCCGGTCAGTTCCTCTGGGAAGCTGAGAATCTCAACCGGATCCGCAGCAGAGAATCCGGAGATGCTGAAGGAGGTAATCGTGTTCTGGATATTCCCGCGAAGGTTGCGCAGGCCGTCCAGAATCTCAAGGCTACCCGCCCCGCCGGCTGGGGTGTAGGCCACCAGGACGCGCTCCAACAGACCGCTCGGTGGAATGGGACGCCCGGAGTAGGTGCTGGAGGGATATACGTAGAGACGCTGTCCGCAAGCGGTCAACGCCAGCGTAACGGCTGCAAGGAGCATGCCCGAAATAACCTGGGCGGGGAGACTTCTATTCTTCAACGTGAATCACTCCAAACCATCGCGAGACCGCAGCAAAGCGCTGCATTTATTAGTTCCGAGTATAGCAAAGGGGCGTGGACTTGATCGTTCATTCCCAGTTTCGTCCAACTCGCTTTGCTTTATCCGTGGCGTTATACGATGAAGGATGGACGCGGAATACAGGAGACGAATGGCGGTTGGAATCGATAGGCTTTTCGCCGGTGGCACAGTGTTGTGTGACGGCGCCATGGGCACCATGCTTTATAGCTGTGGTGTCTTTATCAACCGTTGCTACGACGAGTTGAATGTGTCGCAGCCGGAGATGGTTCGTTCCGTGCATCAGCAGTACCTGCAGGCCGGCGCGGAGGTGATTGAAACCAATACCTTTGGCGCGAACTCCCTCCGGCTGGAGCGGTTCGGACTGCGCGAAAAAGTAAGGGATTTCAATCTGGCTGGGGCCGCGATCGCACGGCAGACGGTCGATGCGATTCGTGAGAAACAGGGTTCGGAAGCCTTTGTGGCCGGAGCCGTCGGGCCATTGGGCGTCCGGCTCGAACCCCTGGGCAAGCTTGGCTTGGAGGAGGCCCGTGCTGCCTTCGCCGAGCAGATCTCCGCATTGGCGGAGGGTGGCGTCGACCTGCTCATCATCGAAACGATGATGTCGATCGACGAAGCGGAGCAGGCCGTTCTGGCTGCGCGCGAGGTGGCTCCGCACTTGAAGGTCGCCGTCATGGTGACGGTCGATGAAGAAGGCAACTGTCTGGACGGCACCAGCCCTGAAGTTGCCGCACAGCGCCTGACCGCTATCGGCGCGGATGCTGTCGGATGCAACTGTAGCTCGGGTCCGGCTACGGTGCTCAGCGTGATCGAACGCATGCGCGAGGCGACCACGCTGCCGCTGCTCGCGATGCCGAATGCAGGTATGCCCCGCAACGTCGAAGGCCGCAATATCTATCTCACATCGCCGGAGTACATGGCGAGCTTTACGCGTAAGGCGGTGCGCGCCGGGGCTACCTGGGTTGGTGGCTGCTGCGGTACAACTCCAGCCCACACTCGCTCGATGCGGGGAGCACTGCGCGCGATGGAGGCGCAGGACCTGGGGGAGAAGACCACGGAACACACACTGCATGCTGCCACTACAAGTGAGCATCGCGTGGAGCCGAAGCCCCTTCGCGAGCGCTCGCTCGTTGGCCGGATGATTGCGGACGGCGAATTCGTAACGATGGTGGAGATCGTTCCGCCCAAGGGTTTTGATTGCACCAAGGAGCTTGCCGGCGCGCTGCTGCTGAAGAAGCGGGGAGTGCATGCGATCAACGTGCCGGACTCGCCGCGAGCCAGCGCCCGGATGAGCGCACAGAGCCTCTGTGTGCAGATTCAACAGCAGGTGGGTATCGAGACGATCCTGCACTACACCTGCCGCGACCGCAATGTGCTGAGCATTCAAAGCGATCTGTTAGGCGCTTCGTCCATTGGGCTGAAGAACATCCTCTGCCTGACCGGCGACCCGCCCAAGATGGGCAACTACCCGGATGCAACGGCAGTCTTCGACGTCGATGCCATCGGTCTGGTGAACATCGTGCATGGACTCAACCAGGGGCTTGATATCGGACGCAATCCGATCGGCGGATCGGCTGGCTTTACGATCTCTGCGGCGGCGAATCCGGGTGTCCCCGACATCGACCACGAGGTGCGGCGCTTCGCGTACAAAGTCGAGGCCGGTGCGGAGTTCTGCATTACGCAGCCCGTCTTCGATCTGCGGCTGCTGGAGGACTTTTTGCGTCGCATCGAAGGGTTCCGCATCCCCGTGATAGCGGGCATCTGGCCGCTCACCAGTGTGCGCAATGCGGAGTTCATGAAGAATGATCTGCGCTTGAGTGTGCCGGACGAGATATTTACCCGCATGGGAGCGGCATCCAACAAAGAAGACGCGTTGGCCGAAGGGCTGAAGATCGCGCAGGAGATGCTGGCTGGCGTACGCGGTGCAGTGCAGGGCGTACAGGTGAGCGCTCCGTTTAGCAAGTACACCGCAGCGGCCGAGGTTCTCGGCTTCACGGAGGAGATTGCATAATGGCGAGCTTTGAAGATCAGTTGTCAGAGTTGGAAAAGGTCGTCGAGCAACTGGAACGCGGCGACCTTTCGCTGGACGAGAGCGTCAGCTTGTTCGAGCGCGGTGTGCATCTGTCGAACGCCTGCAAAGCACAGCTCTCAAGCGCGGAGAGCCGGATTCAGGTGCTGCTGGAGCCCGAGGAGCATGGTCCAGTTCGGGTGGAAGAGTTGGCACTGACAGTGGCGGATGAAGAGAGCGACGAAGAGGACGAGGAAGTCGACGAGGAGTAAAATACAGTCATGGCGAACTACATCGATGTGGAGACATTCGATATAGAGAAGTTTGGCGACAGCATTGCAAAAGCTGCTCGCGAGGCTGTGAAGTGGGAGCGCCGAAAACTCGAGTGGATTCTTGAGGAAAAGAAGAAGCAGCAATCTGAAGATAAAAAAGAGGCTGCTTGAATCGTCCAATTCTGACGATTATTGCCGGTTCGAATGGGTGCGGAAAGAGCACTCTTACATCTTCCGCACGAGATAAATTTCAGCAGTATCCGGTGCTTGACCCAGATGCGATCGCCAAGTCAATTCAGGAAACTTTAGGCCCGGTACACTCAGATATTGAAGCTGGCAAACGAGTTCTCCGTAATGCGGAAGACTTGATTGTGGCTGGTCAGAGCTTTACTGTAGAGACCACGCTTTCCGGAAGTACCTACTTGAAGATGGCCGCACGGGCAAAAAAGGCTGGATTCAATATCATGATCATCTTTATAGGAACGGCTTCCGTGGAGATCAACATCGAACGGGTAAAGGGTCGAGTATTAAAGGGCGGCCACGATGTGCCGGAAGAAGATCAACGGCGACGGTATCCTCGAACACTCGCAAATATGAAGCGGTTATTACCTCTGGCTGATCTTGCCGTGATTCTTGATAACTCGAGTCCTCTTGGACATTCACTTGTTGCGACAGGGCATCATGGATTCATGTCTTGGAACGAGCCAACACCTTCATGGGCGCTGCCTCTTCGCGAAAAGTAAAACCTGAAGACAATTACCGGTCGCGGGTCGTAACAAATCCCGGAACCCACAACAGCGCTCGCTTGTAGTCGCTCTCCGGAAGATCCGCGATAGACTGGCGAGCTGCCTCGGCATAGGCGCAGGCCGTATCCATGGCGTAGGCCAGGGACTCGTGCCGCTGCAGAATCTCCAGAATATCCGTATGGGCTACGTGCGCGAAGCTGCGGTCGGCGAGCACGGTGCGAATGGCTTCGCGATCGGCTCCGGTGCCCCGTTCCAGGGCATGGATGACTGCCAGCGTCGCCTTGCCTTCGCGAAGGTCGGAGGCCGCAGGTTTGCCGAGGATGTCGTCCTGCGCGGTGAGATCGAGCACGTCGTCGACGATCTGGAAGGCAAGCCCGAGGTTGCGGCCATACTCCCCCAGAGCCTCTTCATAAGGTGCGTTATCGGATGCGGCTGGATGCGCCGCTATCACCGCGCCAAGCTGCATCGAGACCTTGAATAGACAGGCGGTCTTGCGGTAGATGAGGTCGAAGTACTCTTCTTCATTGATAAGATGGCCCAGCTTCTCCATCTGCAACAGCTCGCCTTCGACCATCTGCTGCGTCAGCGAGATGAGCAGATCGAGGATGCGGAAGTTGCGCTCGGCCAGGGCTGTCTGGAACGACTGCATATAGAGCCAGTCGCCCGCGAGCACGCACTTGGCATTGCCCCACGTGGTGTTCGACGACGGCCGCCCGCGGCGCGTGCTGGCCTCGTCGATGATGTCGTCGTGTACCAGTGTCGCGGTGTGCAGCATCTCCACGACCGCACCCAGGCGAATGCGGGCCTCCGACTCGCACCCCACCGCCTTTGCGGAGAGCAGAAGCAGAAGCGGGCGAATACGTTTTCCCCCGCCGGCAATCAAATATTGCGCAATGTCCGTGACCACTTCGACCTGCGAGTCGGACTGGCGGGTGAACTCGCGCTCGATGGCGGCGAGGTCGTCCCGCAAAAGGTCGAAGACTTCGGCGGCGGTCGCGATGGAGAGTGAACTCACGATGAAGTTAAGAGTAGCAGGAACATCGATACTTCCGTTTGTTGGGCTCGGTTTAGTTTGAGCGGAAGTTGGTGAACTGCAGGTCGACTCCGAAGTCCTTGCCTCGCAACATACCCATAATTTCCTGCAGAGTATCGCGATCTTTGCTGGTCACACGCACCGTATCCCCCTGGATGGAGGCCTGCGCTTTTTTCTTCGATTCCTTGATGAGGGCGACGATTTTCTTCGCCGGTTCGGACGTGATGCCCTGCTTCAGCTTGATCTTCTGGCGCACGGAGGAGTTCGTGGCGGGCTCAATCTTCTCGTATTCGAGGTTCTTGAGTGAGACACCGCGCTTGACCAGTTTCTGGGAGAGGATCTCGATAACCGCCTTGAGGGTGTACTCGTCCTGGCTAGCGAGTTGAAGGGTCTCGGTGCCTTCCAGGGCGATGGTCGACTTCGAGCTCTTGAGATCGAACCGTGCGTTCACCTCTTTGGTCGCCTGGTCGATGGCGTTCTTGACTTCCTGAAGTTCTACTTTGCTGACGACGTCGAAGCTCTGATCTGCTGGCATAAGGAGTCCTGTTCGCTTGTTGCGATTCTATGTCTATGATGCGGTGTTTATTCTATGCGTCTGTTGACGGGAAGAGCGTGCAAAAGTTCTTTGTGGTCTGTGCAGCGATGGTCTCGTACGGAACATCGCGTAATCCTGCGAGGAATCGAGCCGTATGGGCAACGTTTGCCGGCTCGTTGGTCTGGCCCCGCAGGGGGATCGGTGCAAGAAATGGGGCGTCGGTCTCAACCAGGATACGGTCGACCGGTGCGGACTTCGCGACGGTCTGGATCGTCGTCGACTTCGGATAGGTGAGATTTCCGGCGAACGACAGGTAGAAGCCCGCACCCAGCGAGCGTGCGGCCTGGTCTTCGTTGCCGGAGAAACAGTGCATGATGCCGGGTAGCCCGCTCGGGGTCCAATGCTCGGCGATGAGGGCGAGCAGGTCCTCCCACGCATCGGCGGGCTCGTACTTCTGTTTTGCCGCAGGTATGGCCAGCTCGGACGTCCGGCAATGGATCAGGATGGGTTTCCGGGCGGTTACGGCAATCTTCAACTGGGCGACGAAGGCGGCCTGCTGCGTGGAAATGTCGGGATTGTCTAGATGGTAGTAGTCGAGACCGATCTCTCCGATCGCAATACAGCGCGGGTCTTCGACCAGGTTGGCAAGCTTCGCGAGGTTCTCCGGCGTGGCTTGATGCGCCTCCTGCGGATGAATGCCGGCAGAGGCGAAGATGTGTCCGTGCTCACGTGCCAGGTCGAGTGCGCGGTGCATCGTGTCCGGCCCGTCGCCAATGCCGATGGCCAGCAGCTTGGTCACGCCGGCCTCACGCGCGTTCGCGAGTACCTGCGGAAGGTTGTCGTAGTCGTCGAGATGGCAGTGTGAGTCGATCAGCATAGCTCTATTCAATTCTCTCAATAATTGGCGGAGATCTTCATGGAAGGGAAGGGGTCGTTGGCCGAGCTTCGCAGCGATTTCGGATCACGACCAGAATCTGTTTCTGGATAGCCCGCATCACTGCATCCGCCCAGATACCGGCATAGGGGTTGACATGGGTGGAGAGGCGTTCGCGGCTGGTCAGGTGCAGCATCACGCCATCGGGACGCGGCTCAAGGCTATACTCGCCATCGAGAACGTCGAAGAACTGGCCGCCGATGACCAGATGCTCATCGAGAGTGGTCGGCGGGATCGATTCTGTATTCGCGCGGATGGAAAACCGCAGATCTTTGTTCAACTCCCATTGGTTGACCGTTTCCGTGAAGGTAAGGTTCCCGCTAAAACCCGCTTGCCGGATGCCGCCAACCCCGGGATGGGAGAGCGTGGCCTCAATCGGCAGAGGAAACCCGATCTTCTGTACCCATGAACCCGGCAGTTCCGCTGGTGCGATCTTAGGGACGCTGGCGATATTGGCCCAGACGGTCTGAACTGGGGCATGGATCAGAATCTCTGTGTTGACCGTCCTGACCTCAAACGGCGAGGGAATCTGTGCTTCGAAGACGACGAACAGCAGCGGCAGCACGAGCACCGGTAAGGTAGCACTGGAACGTATTCTGCGTCGTTTTGCGAGCCCCACAGCGATCGCTGCGCCGATCAAGGACATGATCAGCACGATGGGCGCGATCATCACCACGCAGATGATGCCCTCCCACTTGATGGCAAGGAGTATGAGCGCCTGGATGAGCAGGGTCATCGCGGGGATGGTGTAGCTGCGCGAGTTCCGAATGAGTTCAGGACGCTCCAACTGCAGGTAGGTAGAGGCCGACGCGAAGCCCGTGACCAGCGGCGTAATCACCAGGTAGGAGACCGAGATCAGCAGCAGCCCAAGGGGGTGCGGCTTCTGCAAATCAGAGGGTCGCAAAGCCACCCATCCCATTAGGGAGATTGCAGCGTAAAGCAGCAGGCTTCCCAGTACCCCGACACCGATACCTGTCCACCAGGGACTCTTGTACGCGAAATGGGGGACCTTTGGCATAGAGGGCGAAGTCACTGGGGCCGTGCCGTTTACTTCAGGCGCGACCCCAGTGCGATCTCTTCCCCAAAGGTCGCGAGCACCGGCTTACCGCCGTCGCCCTCCGACGCCGCAAGCAACATGCCGTGCGACTCCAGCCCGCGCATCTTGCGCGGCGCGAGGTTGGTGATCACTACGATGCGACGGCCGATCAGGTCTTCCGGCGTATACCACTCGGCAATGCCGGAGAGAATCTGCCGCTTCTCATGGCCGAGATCGACCTCCAGCCGCAGCAGCTTATCGGCCTTCGGAATGCGCTCGGCAACGATAATTTGCGCAACACGAAGCTCGATCTTGGCGAAGTCGTCGATGGTGATGGCAGGTGACGCGTCGGCGGGGCCTGCGGTGATCGGAGTCTGTGAGGCGACCGACGCAAAGGGGCCACTGGCCGTAGCTTCAGTGTGCGAGGGCGTCGGCCCATTGTGCGTCGTGGTGGAGGCGCTGCCGCCGACAGGCAGCGTACCGGCGGGCTCACCGAGCGAGCTGGTACGAGGAGCTGCGGCAGGATGCGTGCTGTCAGTCGGCACAGGCTGCGCGGGCGCAGGCGTCGTTGCAGCCTTCAGTGGTGTCTCAGGACGGCCCTCAGTGGGCGCAGGGGTAGGATTTTCCATATCGGTCATGATCTGTACGAGTCCTTTGTCGGCGCGCGGGAAGATTGGAGTCAGCGCGCCGAGTTTTGTTCCGGGCTTTAGTCCACCCCATTGCAGGTTGTTCAATTCTCTGTTGCGAGCTGCGACTTCGATATCCCCAAGGCCAAGTTGTGCCCAGACTTTTGCGGTGGCGGCTGGCAGGATTGGGTGGAGAAGTGCCGTGATGATGCGGATAGATTCAGCGGCACAATAAAGAGTTTGCTCAACCGCACGCATGCCATCCGGTTGTTGCAAGTCTATTTTCCAAGGCGCAAGGCCCGTTAACATTTGGTCCGTTGTACTCACCATGATTGCTGTGGATTTCAACCATGTAGCAAGGTCACCCTTGTCCAAGAGCTCAGAGGCAACTGAAGGCAAGCTCTCCATCAACGATCTGATCTCGTTCGCGTCGTATTTCGGTGTCAGGTCTTCCAGGTCTGTCAAAAGTTCGGAGAGTGTCTGCTCAGGGGGCCCTTCAGAGATTGTGCCTTGGCAGTACTTGTGGAGCATAGAAAATGTACGGCTGACGAGATTCCCATAGCCGTTGGCGAGATCAGCGTTGTAACGAGTGATAAGGGCTTCAAAGCTGAAACTGCCATCCTGTCCGAACGGAATCTCGCGCAGCAAAAAGTACCGCAGTACGTCAGTCGCGAATAGGTCACGCTCAGGTTTGGTGCTGTTGGGGAACTGGCTACCGTAGACATGGTCACCGAAGCTATCGAGGATCGTCTCTGTGCGGACGATGTTCCCTTTAGACTTCGACATCTTTGAGTTGTCGAAGAGCAGCCATCCGTGTGCGGTGATCGCCTTGGGGAGAGGCAGGTCGGCGGCGAGAAGGAAGGCAGGCCAGTAGACACAGTGGAAACGGATGATCTCTTTACCTACTAGGTGGAGATCAGCGGGCCAGTAGTGCTTGAATTTCTTTTCTTCATCTGCATCAGTTGAGCCGTAGCCGATGGCTGTCATGTAATTAGCGAGTGCGTCGAGCCAGACATAGATGACGTGTTTTTGTTTGGCTTCGCTCGCTGCTGGTTCTGGGACGGGGATGCCCCAGGTAAAGCTGCTGCGTGAAACGGAGAGATCTTTGAGGGCGCCGGGGACGTAGTAAAGATTCTCTCCGAATTTACCTAGCAGACCTTTTTTGAAGGCAAGGTCAAACGCTTCCAAAACTTCAAGAGGCTCATTGTGGGGAGCGCCCAACTCTTCATTTGAGAGCTCAAGAACATACTGCCAGTTGCCGCGCAGGAAACTAAGAACTTCATTGCGACGAGCTTCGTTTTCGATCTTTAACTTGCCTGACTCAATGAGCTGCAGCAGTGGCAACTGGAACTCTGAAAGTTTGAAGAAAAAGTTTTCTTCTGTGACGATTTCGGTAATGCGGCCGCAGTCGGGGCAGGGGGCTCCCGCAGGGACGTCGACAAAGGTTTCGTCGGAAACGCAGTAGGTTCCGGTGTATGCCTTCAGTTCGATGAAGCCACGAGCGTGGAGTTCGGCGAAGAGTTTTTGGACACCACGTTTGTGTTTTTCATCGGTGGTACGGATATATGCGTTATTGGTGATGCCCATCCGCTTCCAGAGGTCTTCAAAAGATTTCGAAACCTGGTCTGCGAACTGCTGCGGCGCGATCCCTGCAGCGGCGGCAGACCGTTCAATCTTCTGTCCGTGCTCATCCGTGCCGGTGAGGAAGAATGTGTCGTCGCCCAGCAGGCTGTGGCGGCGGGCGAGCACGTCGGCGACGATAGTCGTATAGGCGTGGCCGATATGCGGTCGCGCGTTGACGTAGTAGATCGGTGTGGTGAGATAGAACTTTTTGCGGTCGGCTGACATGGGCTACATGCCAGTTTACAGTCAGTTGCCGTTCGATAGCATGGCGGCGGCTGGGCATTCGCAACTGCAATTGAGACAACCGTGTGTAGAACACGCACCACAGGTGCGTATCAGCGCGCGTTTCAGCGCTGCGCGAGCACGATGGGCACGGACCGCAGCGTTGCCGGCTGTAATGCCGTGCCGATTGGCGAAGTCGGCGAGCGGAGCCTCGTCCAGATCGACCTCGCGGATGAGCTGGGCGTAGTTCGGAGTCAGCGAGGGCAGTACAGCTTCGATGCAATGGCACACGAAGCTAAAAGTCGCCGGATCGTGCGGGGCGAGAGCTGAAGCCTCTTCCGTGCCGGTTCCCAGTTCTGTTGCCCAGCGGTCGATGGTGGCATTCTCTGAGCCGCGATGGCGATAGTGATCGATGACCGCATTGCGAAGGATGCGATAAAACCACGCCACGATGGACTCATCCTGCCGCAGGCCGCTGGAGTGCTGAACAGCTCGCAGATAGGCCGATTGCAGGATGTCCTCCGCGATGGCAGGATCGGCCACACGGCGGCGGACGAAGCCGAGGAAGTCGCGGCGGCGGTCCAGCAGTTCGGAGATGGTCTCAGTGGGCATACAAAAGAACTACACAATCCTAAAGACATAGATGCCGGAGGACGACGGTTGGCTTCTTGCCTCGTTCGCCCTCCGGCCGCTACGTGCGTTTAGCAGTGCGGGCAGCTACAGTCAGTGCCGTTGCAGTCCGGGCAGGTGCAAAGCGGGCCGCAGGGGCAGGTGCATTGGGTGGTCATGGCGTCGTTTCCTTTCCGGCCGCTTAATCGCGGTCATAGGTGCTGACGGACGACCGTGGAAAGCATTACACCCTCAACTTTACGCCGCGCTGAGCGGAAGCTCCGGTTCGGCGGGAGCGCCAAGTCGTGGCACCAGGATCTGGAAGATGATCAAGGCAAGCACGTAGGCAAAGGCCGCAAGTGTAAATATGACCATGGGATGCAGCGCAAAGAAGTGGGAGACGATCCAAGTGAAGAGGGCTCCTCCGGCCGCGCCAACGGCGCCTCCAATGCCAACGACGGTGCTGATGGCGGTCGAGGGAAACATATCTGTTGGCGTGGAGAAGAGGTTCGCCGACCAACCTTGATGCGCCGCGGCCGCCAGGGAGAAGAGAGCAATTGCCGGCCAGGCATTTGTCGGAAAGAGGTGGCCCATGTGCGGCACCAGCAGTATGGGAACAACTGCCAGGGCGCAGATCAGCAGCGCAAACTTGCGTCCCGAATTGACACTGTGCCCGCGGTTCATCCGGAATCCTGAAAGCCAGCCACCGGCGATGGAACCAACGCTGGATACGCTGTAGACGATGATCAGCGGATACTTCGCGTGGTTGAGATCCAGGCCGTAGTTGTCGTGGAGAAACATCGGCAGATAGAAGAGATAGAACCACCAGACGGGGTCGGTAAGGCCCTTGGCGAGGGAAAAGGCATAGAAGCCGCGATGACGCAGAAGAACCCCATAGGTGGAGCCTCCCGCCATTACGGGTGCAAGCTGGCGCTGCGTCGTTGTGGAGCCACGCCGGAGCTTGTTGTACGGGAAAAACATCCAGATGACACACCAGATAAGGCCCATGGAGCCGGTCGTAATAAAAGCGGCGTTCCAGCTATAGCGTGATGTGACGGCGGCGATCAGGATAGGGGCGATGAAGAAGCTGGCGTTGGAGCCTGAATTGAAAAGTCCGGTTGCGAGCGCGCGCTCTTCCGAGGGAAACCACTCAGTCGTGGCCTTGATGGCGGCGGGGAAGTTGCCGGATTCTCCGAGGCCGAGGAATATGCGGGCGATGCAGAAACCGAGCACGCTGGCAACGATGGAGTGGCTGATGGAGGCCAGTCCCCAGATCAGGATCGCCAGGGCATAACCGGTTTTGGTGCCGAGCTTATCGATGATGCGACCGGCGAACAGAAAGCCAACACCATAGGCAATCTGGAAGCACTCGATGATGTGCCCGTAGTTGAGGTGGTATGCGGCTTGGAATTTTGCGTCGAGTCCCGGAATCCAGCCCATGAATCCGAGGTGCAGTTGCGGCTCAATCAGCGAGAGGACCGAGCGGTCCATGTAGTTGATGGTTGTCGCGAGGAAGAGCAGAAAGCAGACGAACCACCGCATGCTGGGAGCAGTTTCGGGAGCTTGTGACGTAAAGCCGGAGTCGTAGGACTCGGAGGTTGAAGCGGACATGGGTCGGGCTCCTGAAGGATCGAGTGCGCACAGGTAATGGATTTTCGTTATGCGCCCGCCGATGCCGGACAAAACGCGTCGCCCCTGAGCATAGCCTGACGATAGTGGTAGGTGTCAAGAAAGTGGACAGACAGATTTTATGCCCTAGTCAAGGGGTTGTGCTCATCCAGGGGAAGTACGGATAGAGCAGCAGGAACAGTACCAGGGAAATCGCCATTAGATCCATGTAGATGCACAGAATCACGCCACCGTGATACAGACTCCAGCGCCGTTGAATACAGCGCACGGTCTCCGCCGTCCCAATCATCGTGCCCAGGGACGGCAGCAGAAGCAGCAGCGTCGGACGAATATGCGGGAAGTGGGAGAGTGGGATGGCGGCGAACACACTGCCCAACACCAGAACATTACCCCGGGCGAGTGAGCGCGTACGCGGATTGAAGAATCTAGGAATCAAAATCTGGCCGCAGGGCGCGGAACGGACGGTCCCGCAGGCCCAAAAGCATCATTGCACACCTGGAGCTATGACCAGTCAAAGGCGCTTTTGCTTTTGCTTTTGCTTTGCCTTTGCTCTTGCTTTTGCCTCTGTCTTTGCTTTTCTGGTTGTCATTCCGAGCGCAGCGAGCGAACCTGCTGTCTCCCGCTTTTTGCCTGCCTCACCCAGAAAAACGGTAGAAAGCAGGTTCCTCCCCTTCGACTCCGCTCTAGTGAGGAGCCGCGGCAGGTGGCATTGTTTTGGCTGGCGTCGACGCCGGCGTCGCGGGCTGTGCAAACGGCTTCGTATACACCGGCGGCGCAAGACGGCTGACACTTGAAACCGGAATCTCGACCACCCCGAAGCGATTCGAAGGCACGTCATGGATGGCGATCCGCAGGTAACTCTCCTTCCTGACGGGAGCGCTTATCTGGAGATGAAACGCCACAGGTTGTTGCGTGAACCGCTTGTACGTCTCAGGCGTCAGGGTCAACTGGATCGTGTTCCCGATCGCATTCAATAACTTTCCATTGGGATCGTAGACATAGGCCTTGAACTCGATAGTGCCTGTATGCATTCCGTCGGGTAGCTGCGTTAGCTGAAAATCACCCGGTAGAGCTACAAAATCCACATCGAAACGACGAAACGGGCCTTTGATCCTTTCGTTTGGATTGAGTTCGTTGCCAGGCGCAACAGTATCTTCGTCTGTCTTGGAGTCGGGTAGCACACGCACCTTGAAGAGGATGTCTCCGGGTGTTGGGGTGCCGCGGGTCATTGCAGTCGCAGCATAGGCTTCGGCCGAGTGCGCCGCAGTTGCAGCCGTTTCACGGATGGCGGTCGTGGGGGTTTGGTTTGGATCGTCCGCGTAGTAGCCGTGACGATAGGCGAGCTGAAGACCACGTGTAGCGAGGGTTCCGGTCAGGTTGACCTGGATCTTCCGGTACTCGCCCTTCCACTTGGAGTTCGACGGATTATAGGTCAGGGTGTAGTAGTTCGATCCGGAATCCATAGCCCTGGCCACCGCGTCGGCGAGTCCGTTGGTGTTGTAGTAGGCGTGGCCCCCGGTGTCGTCGGCCAGCTGCTCCATCGTCGTGTGCTCCGTGGCCTGGCTGCCACTGAGCTTTGCGACGTCATTGCTGACTGCTGTGGGATTTCCATCATCCTTTTGACCGGAGTTTGCGACGCCCAAAGCAGGAACGGTCTTCGGGTTGCTGGCCTCTACGGGGTAAACGGCTACCTGCGCGCGGTTGAGCAGATTCGTCGTCTCGCGGAACTCCTTATTGTTCATCTCCATGACGGAGAAGGGATCCTTGAGGCTGGGGTCGGGAAGAATGTTCAGCGGAAACCCGCCGGAAAACCAGATCACGTTTTTACGGTCGGGAAAGTTCGCTAGATAATGCGCCAGCTCGTTGAAGGCGTCCAGCGTGTATTGCTGGCGAAGCTGCAACGGGAAAGACTGTTGTTCGGCTGCGAACTGCTGCAGGTTGGCGGACGTCTGCGCCATCACCGGTCCCATGTCGCTCGTTATATCGGAGAGGCTCTGTGTATCGGCGTCGTTCCCGGTAGGATCTTCCAGCAAAACCGAGGCGCGTGGAATGAGCTTGTGTTCAACGGCATCTTTCAGCATCTCAGGGTCGGAACTGAAGCCCTGCAACAATATAAGCCGATTGGTCAGTCCAAAGATAGCGATACGCGCGTTGGGAGCGGCGTGTATCACGTACTGCTGCAACTGATTGCGGACGAAGCCCTGATCCTTCAGCGGCGTGTTCAGCGTGTCTAGCAGCAGGATATTCAGTGTTCCGTTGGGGGGGGCAGAGGTGTAATCCGTGAAGATGCCCGGCGGCAGCTTGGGAAGCTCTGGCCCGCGTGCCTGCGGTGCCGAGGAGGTGTGTTCCTCAAAGCTGAGGACCTGTTGTGGTGTCTTGCTCTCTAGCAGCTGGAAGCTGTCTTTGGTAAGCCCACGTATCGGATGACCGTTTTGGTCTTGCACCGCAACGTCGACCACGACGAGCTGCGTGC
>NZ_LMUH01000026.1:298720-560769 GCF_009766105.1 Granulicella sp. S156
AGAACTCGTAGAGGGAACCGGCACATCAACAGACTCCGAGGCGTAGTTGCGAGTACTAGCCATTAGACGATGCCGGTCATGAGCAAGTTCCTTCTGCTTCTTGTGACTATTCCGCCCGCCCTCTGATAGGTAACTAAATCAACACAAATGGAACGTAGAGACTCAAACACAAAATGGAGCGCAGAAGCTAAATGGAGCGTAGAGGCGCAAACGGCCTCGAGTACAAGCCTCGAAGGGGCGGCATATCTCGCTTGCACGATATGCCGCCCCTTCTCTTTTGCCGTTTTCCGGGTAATTACTTTGCCCCTTGTTGCGCCATCGCTTTGATCGATTCCCCAAAGGGTGCGCGCAACACGCCGCGTTCGGTGATGATGGCCGCGATGTACTTCGCTGGCGTTACGTCAAAGGCCGGGTTCTCGATGCCCACCCCATCCGGGGTCATCTGCTTGCCGTTGGAGTGCGTTACCTCGCGTGCGTCGCGCTGTTCGATGGGAATATCATCGCCGTGCGCCGTCGCGAGATCGATGGTGTTGAAAGGGGCGGCAACATAGAACGGAATGCCATGCTCCTTGGCGAGGATTGAGACGCCGTATGTGCCGATCTTGTTGGCGGTATCGCCGTTTGCTGCGATGCGGTCCGCCCCGACGATGACTGCCTGGACGCGGCCTTTGCCCATGAGGTACGCGCTCATGTTGTCGCATAAAACCGTGGTGGGGATGTTGTCCTTCATCAACTCCCACGCGGTGAGACGGGCGCCTTGCAGGAACGGGCGAGTCTCATCGGCGAGCACGTCGATCTTGTGTCCGGCCTCGATGGCGCCGCGGATAACACCCAGCGCCGTTCCATAGCCGCAGGTTGCGAGCGCGCCGGCGTTGCAGTGCGTCAATACGGTGCCCTCTTTCGGCAGAAGCGCGGCTCCATACGCTCCCATCTGCTTGCAGGCGGCGATATCTTCGTCGTACAGGCGTTGGCTCAGCGCGACAACAGCGGCTTTGATCTCCGGGATGGGGGTGTTCTTCGCGGCGAGTGCGTTGTAGAGATCGCGAACCTGCGCGATGCCCCAGAAGAGATTGACTGCCGTGGGGCGGGTCTTTGCGAGCGTCTCGCAGATGACGGCGACCTCTTCATTCAGCGCCGTCAGCGTCGTCGCGGTGCTGCGGTCGATTCCGATGGCGACGCCCATGGCGGCGGAGACGCCGATGGCCGGTGCGCCGCGCACGATCATGTCGCGGATCACGGTGGCGACTTGCTTGTAGTCAGTGGCGAGAACGTAGGTCTCTTCGAGGGGAAGCTTGGTCTGGTCTAGGAAGTTGACGCCTTCAGGCGTCCATTCGAGGGTAGGAATCATGTCAATTCCAGTTTATCGCGGACAGGGCAGCAGGGAAGAATGTGTCAGAACTTATGCATCTTCGGGGCTGGCTCGATGCCGCTTTGAGGTTCTTGCGCAAGCCCTATGAGTATGCAATCACAACTCTGCCGGGACGGCATAGAGGTCGTCAGGCTGGCCGTAGTTACTGAATTGCCCGCTGGCTCGTCTTGGATTTTATAAAGGAAAAGAAGCGGTGCTGGCAGTCGGAACAGCGGTAAGGCTTGAACATAAAGAGTAGATGTTCGATGGGCTTCCTATGGGAGCGCACCGCCGACCTTGATCCGCAACGGGGGCACTTTCGCAAAACACTCATGCGTGGCACCTCAAACTTGATGTACGGGATTGCTAGCCACAGTATAGGCCCTCGTGCGAGGCCTGTAATTGACGGGGCTATGAATTTAGCCGTTCGAGGTGGCGATAGCCCCCGCTGGCGAAGAAAGCCACAGCAAATACGGTCAGATTGTAGGTGGCGTGCATCAGTGTCGAGCAGGCCACAGAGTGCGTCCGAATGCGCACGTACGAAAGCACAAGGCTGACGAGGTAGAGCACTCCGACGAAACCCCAGGCGTGTGAAAGCTGTCCGGCGTGCAGCAAGGCAAAGGGGAGGCTGGAGAAGATAGCTGCGAAGATGACCGCAGAGCGTGAGTGCCCTGCGCTGTTCTGCCAGCGCTGCAGACCGGCGGGTGTCCGCTCTAATGCCAGCCAGTCATAGGCCGTAGCGAGTGCAGGCAGTAGAAATCCGCGAAAGGCGATCTCTTCCGTCAGTGGCGCGATCAAGACGCCAAAGATAGTAATGAGCCATGCGCCATGGGGAGTGCGCATCAACGTGTCGATGGCGTTATCCGGTGGGGTGGGCAGGAAGCGCTCGCTGAACTGAGCCGCAAAACTCAAAGCAATGGCGCCGGGCACAACCCAGAACCAGCGCCGATGCGCCGCGAGCACGTTCCACTGAATACCCTGAAGAAATGAACGTGCCCAAAGCCGAGGGAACAGCCATACTGCGATAAGCAGCCCAAAGATGTAACCCAGCGCCTGCGCGAAGAGGTCCAGCCCCGGATGCTCTTTGGCTGCCTGAACGGTCGTGATGTGGGCGGCAGAGCCGACCAGCGCTGCAAAAAAAGATATCGAAATGAAGAGCAGCAGGAAGAATAGAAGGGTATGGCCGAGGTGCGGAATCCGCTTCGCTGGCCCGTGGTCTTTTGCCGGGTCGGTGTCGTGCTGGATATCGAGGGCTTCGTTATGTACCGGATCGAGAATGGGAGAGTTGCTCATGGAAGACGGTGATTCTTGAATAGTACGTAGGCCGTGATACGGATGTTCAATCTAGAGAAAATTCTCTAAGCTTTGGCTTTTACTGCCTTCTTTACAACTGCCTTCTTCGTAGGTGTCGTCTTTGCAGAAAGCTTTTTCTGCGCAGCGGATTCCGGTTTTGTCTTCGAAGCAGTTGGTACGCCGGTCTTCTTCTCTGGCGCGATCCACTTCGGCTTTGGCGGTTTCTTCTCCAGATCGGGAAGTTCGATGGGCGGCAGATGCTTGCTGGCGGCCATCGTTCCTGCGCTCTCATAGTAGCGCGCTAGAAACTGTCCGGTGTAGGAGAGTGGCTCGCGAGCCACCATCTCCGGCGGCCCCTGGGCGACGATGCGGCCGCCACCCTCGCCGCCTTCGGGCCCCATGTCGATCAGGTAGTCGGCGTTGCGGATGATGTCGAGATTGTGCTCGATAATCATGACCGTATTGCCGAGGTCGGTGAGTCGATGCAGCACTTCCAGCAAACGTCGTACATCGTCGAAGTGCAGGCCCGTCGTGGGTTCGTCGAGCAGGTAAAGCGTGCGTCCGGTCTGACGCTTGCTGAGTTCGCGGGCGAGCTTCATGCGTTGAGCCTCGCCGCCGGAGAGCGTCGTCGCGGATTGCCCGAGATGGATGTACCCGAGGCCGACGTCGACCAGCGTCTGCAGCTTCTGGTTGACCGCTGGAATATCTTTGAGCACCGGTACGGCATCCTCAATAGGAAGGTCGAGGATGTCGGCGATGGAGTAGCCGTTGAACTTTACCGCGAGTGTCTCCTGGTTGTAACGGCGGCCGTTGCAGACCTCGCACAGCACATAGACATCGGGCAGGAAGTTCATCTCGATGCGGCGCTGGCCTTCGCCCTGGCAGGCTTCGCAACGTCCGCCCTGTACGTTGAAGCTGAAGCGTCCGGGTTTGTAACCACGTTCGCGAGACTCTGGCAGCATCGCGAAGAGGTCGCGGATGGCGGAGAAGACACCGGTGTAGGTGGCGGGATTCGAGCGCGGCGTACGGCCGATGGGCGACTGGTCGATCTGGATGACTTTGTCGAGTTGGGCCGCTCCATGGATGGCCTTGTGCTCGCCGGGTTCCTCGCGTGAACCGTAAAGTTCTTTCGCGAGCGAGCGATACAGGATGTCGTTGACCAGCGTGCTCTTACCCGAGCCGCTAACGCCGGTGATGACCGTCATGATGCCGAGCGGGAAGTGCGCGGTGACATTCTGCAGGTTGTGGGCGCGCGCATCCTGCACCGAAAGCCAGTTGCCGTTGATGGGACGCGGGGCCTTGTCGGGGGTAGGGCGGGTGACGATGTCGATCTTGCCGGAGAGATACTGGCCAGTGACCGAGTTTGGGTTTGCCATGATCTCGGCGGGCGTGCCGGAGGCCATGACAATGCCTCCGTTCTTGCCCGCGCCAGGGCCGAGATCGAGGATGTAGTCCGCCTTGCGCATGGTGTCTTCGTCGTGCTCGACGACAAGAACGGTATTTCCTATGTCGCGAAGGTTTTCCAGCGCCGCAATAAGGCGCTGGTTGTCGCGCTGGTGCAGGCCGATAGAGGGCTCGTCCAGCACGTAGAGCACGCCGCGAAGCCGCGAGCCGATCTGTGTCGCGAGGCGGATGCGTTGGCCTTCACCGCCGGAGAGTGTTGCCGCGGAACGATTCAGCGAGAGATAGCCCAGGCCGACGGCGTTGAGAAACTCCAGCCGCTCGATGATCTCGCGCTGCAAGCGGTCGGCGATGAGACGGTCGCGTCCGATGAACTGCATGGATCGCGCGCCCAGCAGAGCTCGTTCGAGCGAGAGCGAGGTGAAGTCCGCAATCGAAGCGTCACGGCGCGCGTTGGAGCTTTCGATAGGCTCGGTTTCATCCTTCGCGGAAGGCGGATGCGCGGCAGCGTCGGCTAGCGGGATAGTAACCGCGAGTGATTCCGGCCGGAGGCGCTTGCCGTGGCAGCGCGGGCACTCTGTAGCGGACATGAACTGCATCATGTACTCGCGATAGCCCTCGGACTTGGTGTCTTCGAGGGTGTCGCGAAGCCAGTTGAAGATGCCGTGGAAACCGGTACGCCCTACCTCGTTGCGAGGAGGGCCGTAGAGCAGCAGATCCTGGTGCTCCTTGCTCAGGTCTGAAAATGGCTGCTTCAGATTGATCTTGTACTTATCCGCAGCGAGCTTAATGAGCTTGAGCAGATATTGCGAGGCTGAGCCAGGGCCCATGGCTCCATCGAGCAGAGGCTTCGACCAGTCGGTGATGGTTTTGGCGGGGTCGAAGTCGTAGATCGAACCCAGTCCGTGGCACTCCGGGCAAGCGCCATAGGTGGAGTTGAAGGAGAAACTGCGCGGCTCAAGCTTGGGTACATTGATGCCGCAGTCGGGGCAGGCCATCGACGAAGAGAAGAGCGTCTCGTTGTACTCGCCACCCGGCGTTTGCAAGCCGATGAGCACCAGGCCATTCGCCAGCTGGAGCGCCGTGCTGACGGCGGCGGCGAGGCGACGGGTATCGAAAGTGGTCTGGCTGTTTTTATCGAGGTCTAGCTGTTTTTCTTTGTCGGCGAGGGGCTTCAGGATGATGCGGTCGACGATAGCCTCGACGGTATGGTTTTTGCGCTTTTCGAGCCGCATGCCCTCTTCGACTTCGGTGATTTCGCCGTCGATGCGAACCCGATAACCCTTCTTGTCCAGTGCCTCAAGCTCTTCGCGGAACTCACCCTTGCGTCCGCGCACCACCGGAGCGAGGATCGTAATGCGCTCGCCCGGCGAATCCGCGCGGTTGCGCTCCACGATCTGCGCGACGATCTGGTCCGCCGACTGCCTCGAGATCGGGCGATGGCAGTTGGGGCAGTGCGGTTGGCCGACCGAGGCGTACAGCAGCCGCAGGTAGTCGTAGATCTCGGTGATGGTGCCGACCGTGGAGCGCGGTGAGCGTGAGGTTGTCTTTTGTTCGATCGAAATAGCCGGCGAAAGGCCGTCGATGGAGTCGACGTCCGGGCGCTCCATCTGGTCGAGAAACTGGCGCGCGTAGGCTGAGAGCGTCTCGACGTAGCGGCGCTGGCCCTCGGCGTAGATGGTGTCGAAGGCCAGCGAGCTTTTGCCAGAACCGGACAGACCGGTCACGACCGTGAGCGTATTGCGCGGAATGGAGACGGAGACGTCCCGCAGGTTGTGTTGCCGGGCGCCGCGAACGTTGATATGCGTGAGGCTCATGGGAGATCAAATGCCGAATACGGCCAAAACTTTAGGATACAAGGTTCGGGCAGGAAAAGATTTTCAGCGTTGCAGGGGCATGTGTTCCCTGATGGTCAACAGAAACGCTAATTTTTCATCGTCGTAGGACAAAAGTTGCATCAGAATGGTTTGTGGCGGAAAAAATCCGCACTGGGCCATTCTGGTTGATTTGGTTTCGATACGCTTTTGGAGGCGGGTGTTATGGGTTCCCTGATGTTGGTGTGTGCGGTATTGGCGTCATTGGCGCTGGGGGTGCTCCTGGCGTATGGCATCTGCCAGGTGATGTTTCGTGTCTTCCGCGTCCATGCTGTAGCGGCAGCCAAGGAGCGTGTTTCGAACTCCCCGGTAAGGGTTGCAGTCGAAGGCTAAGCCACGCCCTGTAAGTAGTAAAGTGTGTCGTCAATCCCTTATTTAATCTGTGATGGAAGGCCGAGCTTCTTAAAGCTCAGCTTTATTGTGGTTGTGCATGTCTGCGCGCGATATTCGCTCTACGTGCGCGTTCAGCGACCGCGCGGTGACAAAGCAAATGGGTTGATCGCCAGCGGATTTATGTCTTTTGCACCCCATCTAGAACAACAGTCTATTGTGGAACTGCTGCTGGGGTAGTCGACGTCCCGCTCTGTTTCTGCTGTTGCAACTGTTGCAGTTGCTGATAGATCTGCTCCGGTGTCTTAGGCGCGCTTGTCGTACTACCCGCGGGCGGTGGGTTGGGGGCATCGACGATGCCGGAGGTGGGCGGCGTGGTCGATGGAGTTGGAACGGAATCCGTTGAAACAGAGTCCGTGACGGGTAGTGTCGCCGCAGTCGGCGAGGTGTTTGTAGCGCTGCCGTTCACATTATTCAGTGGCTGAGAAATGCTTTGGGGATTGCTACCCGGTTGCGCGTCTTGAGGTTGCGACGAGGCCTGAGTCGCTCCCGGTCTACCAAACCGTGATGGAAAATCGCCACGCTGCCGTGGTCCGGGGAAACCATCATGGTTCTCGCGCACTTCGGAGCCGTCGTCGAAGCCAGGAGCGTTCGGGTTTGGCGGGGTGGGACCGCCATTGCGGGGGGTAAGAATCAGCTCTGCCGGCGCGCTGTCAGCGGATTCGCGCAACAGCATGTTGCTTCCTGTTCCATCGAGCAGCGTTGCCAGAATGGTGGATGGCTCTGCGGGACCGTAGTTGCCGAAGACACGTTCATCGGTCACACCGCCGGTAATCTTCATTCCCGTGAGATTCCCAATCGCGCGAAGAATCTGGTTCAGGCTGGAGTTGTCCGCACGCACGTCAAGCAGGCCTGCAGCGTAGGTCACCGTCGCCCGATGAGCAGGCGTGCTGGGAGCGGATGGGGCCCCGACGGCTGCGATCGGCGCTGGTTGCGCATTGGGCGTAGGCAATGAGGTGGGTGAGGTCGCTGGGAGGGTGGAGGCGTGTGGGTCCACCGCCATCTGCGCGCTCATGCCGCCTGTGGCAAAACCGATGGCGGCCAACGCAAGCGTTGCCATCGGCCAAATCCGCGAGTTGGAAATTGCTGTCATCTTTATGTTGGGACGTGCGGCCTTGCAGGAAGGTAGCCTTGCAGATCAAGAATACGCTGAGAGATCATTCGTTTGACAGCAGACTAGGAACATAAGCAAGGTTGGGCGACTGAGCGATTGGACTTGGGACGGCCACCTTCGTATGCTGTGCGGGGAGCGCCATTCAGACGATGGCGTTGCGAGGTCGATTTGAAACGGATCGGAAACAGCATCGGAACCTTTGTTGGGTTGGATAGGAAGCGCGCGCTGCCGGTTGCGATTGCACTCGCCTTGCTGCCGGTCGTCGCAGTACCAGTTTGCGCCCAAACCTGCACTACTCAGGCGGCGCTACAACCCTCATTGCGCGACACGCTTGCAGGCGCCGCGCAGACGTTGGGGTCGGCGGTCAAGGCGGGCGATACGGCTTCCCTCAAGGCGGCGACCATCGCGGAGGTTGCCAACAACTTCGCACCAACGGAGTACCTCGTCCGGACAACGAGTGCGAAGCTTATTGGCGACACCCTGAGCGTGACTCAGATCTATGCGCTCGATGCGACTGCGCGCAAGTCAGGTGATACGAGCGACGCTGACTTCAGTTGCCCGCTAAAAGGGACCACCTCCGAAACCGATTTCTCCATCGCCGCCCTGCCGCCCGGACGTTACGCGTTTGCGATGGTCGAAGCTGCTGGCGGTGAGCGTCCCTGGTTGTTGTCGTTTCTGTTACAAGATGCGGGAGGGTGGAAGATGGCAGGGTTTTATCCTCATCCGCGTTCCGCTGCTGGACACGACGGCCTCTGGTACTGGGCCGCCGCGCGCGACCACGTAAAGGCGAAGCAGCCTTGGCTGGCCTGGCTGTATTTCAGTCAGGCGGACGAGCTTCTGCGTCCAGCGAGCTTTGTCACCAGTACTCAGCTGGATAGACTGCGTTCAGAACAGCGAACCGCCGCTCCTTCTGAATTCGCCGAATTTGCCGATGGTCCCAGCTCGCGCACACCGCTTGTTGTGAAAACAGCAGATGGTGCCGAACTCCGCTTCACCTCGATTGGCAGCGAGAGTGCCACTGACGATAAGAGTCTTCACCTGGTGCTGCACTATGCGGCGGACACTAGCGCCAATGGCGAGGTTCTCCGCGTTCGCAGTGAGTCCGCCGTCAAGAGCCTGATCGACGCGCATCCGGAACTACGACAGGGATACAGCGCTGTGCTTGTCTTCGGAGATATTCCGCAGCAGAATCCCTCTATTCTCTCTCTGGACATGGACAAGATCCCCTAAGCTGTAAGGGGGAATCGATTCGAAGGTACAGATTAGTGAAAGATCAAGATTCAATTGCATTTGGAGACGATGATGCCAAAAACACAGAAGTCGCTGGCCCAGGCAATCCGCGACCGGCGAGCTACCCCAAGTTTCGATGGCGAGCCGATCCCTGCCAGTGATCTGCGGCAGATTCTGGATGCAGGGCTGCACGCGCCCAGCGGGTACAACATGCAGCCGTGGCGTTTTATCGTGGTGCAGCACCCGGAACAGCGCAAGCGGCTGCGCGCCGCAAGCTATAACCAGGCGAAGGTTGAAGAGGCATCGGCGGTCATCGTTGCCTGTGGTGACCGCGATAGCTGGCGCAAGGATCTGGATGAGATGCTGCGTATGGGCCGTGCCGCAGGGATGCCGGAGAGCTATGCCGCGCAGGCTGCGACCAGCGTTCCCGCATTTATGTCGAGCTTTAGTGACGACCAGATGCGGGGCTGGCTGAACAAGCAGGTCATGATGGCTTTTACATCGATGCTGCTGATGGCCGAAGTGATGGGTTACGATACCGCGCCGATGGAAGGTTTTGAGCAGGCCAAAGTCTGTGAGACATTGAGGTTACCTATGAGCTACTGGGTTGTCGGACTACTGGCTATTGGACACCTCCGGGGAACGGATAAGTATGACGGCGGACGCTTCGATATGTCGCATACGGTCTTCGGCGAAGAGTACGGCAAGCCTCTCAAATAACAGCCCCCTAGTACAGTGAATAGCAGAACATTGGTTGTGAAACGAGGATCTGCGATGAGAACGCTGTTGCGTCTGCTGCTGGTGGTGATTGTGGTCGGCTTACTGGGCGGTCTCGCCTTTTACGAGCGGCCTCTCTGGGTTCTACGTCAGACCACGCATCTGAAGCTGTTTTTGGCACACGTCCACAGCAACTACGTCATGACTCCCGAGGGTCGTGTGCATTATTACGAGGCGGAGCCGGCAATCTCGGGTGGCGGAATTCCATTGGTGCTGGTGCACGGCCTTGGCGACAGTTCGGAGAGCTGGGCGCCGATGCTTATACGGCTCAAAAAAGCCGGTTTCCACGTGTATGCACCGGATCTCCTCGGCTATGGGCGGTCACCGAAGCCCGCCGATAGCGATTACTCCATTGCAACGCAGTCGAAGTTCGTTGCGGATTTCATCCAATCGCTCGGTTTACAGAAGACTGATATTGGCGGATGGTCGATGGGCGGCTGGGTTGTGCTGAAGGTTGCACTAGATCACCCGGAGACCGTGGACCGTGTGGTCCTGTACGACAGCGCAGGACTGTCTTATCAGCCGCAGGACATCGCAACGCTCTTTCATCCAGCCGATGGAGCCGCACTGCAGCGGCTCGCCGATCTACTGGAACCTCATGGAGGGACGGTGCCCCGGTTCGTAAGGCGGGATGCATTGAGAACCTTTGCGGCGAATCAGTGGGTTGTCGACCGCGGTATGCAATCCATGCTGTCCGGTAAAGATGTGCTGGATACGCGTCTCAATACGCTTAGCCAACCGCTGCTGATTGTGTGGGGTAGCGACGATGAGCTGTTGCCGTTGTCGGTGGGACGGAAGTTCCACGATCTCGATCCACGATCCGAACTGGATATCGTGGAGGGTTGCGGACATCTGGCTCCCAAGACGTGCCCCGCTAAAGTGGCATCGGCCACAGCGGATTTCCTGAAGTCTGATCCTGCTCCCTCAGGTGGCACGCGCACGCTCGCCCACATGCACTGATTCAGGGAGTTGCTGCAGCCTCGGGATTCCACTGGAACGCGCCGGGCTGCGGCAATCCCATATGCTGCAGCACCCGGTGAACGTAGTTGCGCGCGATGTCCTCGACTGTCTGGGGATGGTTGTAGAACGCGGGAATCACTGGAAAGATTGTGGCTCCAGCTTCGGTTGCCGCAGCCATATTGCGGATATGGATGAGGTTCAGCGGCGTTTCCCGTACGCACAGCACCAGCGGACGCCGTTCTTTCAGGCAGACATCGGCAGCGCGTTCGATCAGGTTGCCAGCCAGGCCATGGGCGATGCCGGCAAGTGTTCCCATGGAGCAGGGGAGAACGATCATTCCATTGCTGGGATAGGAGCCGCTGGCGATCGGTGCGCCAATGTCTTCGTGCGCGAGCTGTACGATCTTCGCGGAGCTTCGGCCAAGGAGCTTTTCTGCCAGAGTGTTGCGTCCGTTGATGCCGGACTCCTCTGCCAGCACGCGCAGAGCACTGGAGGAGATGACCAGATGGACGCGTGTCACGCGTTCGTCTGCATCTAATGCGTGGAGCATCTCACGCGCGAAGAGGGAACCGCTTGCTCCGGTAATCGCCAGCGTCAGATTTCGGTTGCCTGGGTTTGCAAAAAGCATCGAAGTTGATTATCGCTCAAAGATTCGGCGCCTTTGTGCGCGACATTTTCCGGGAAGACGACGTTTAATGGAATAAGTAGTGGTGCGCTCCAGCAAAAACGGGGTGTTTCCGGAGTTATACGTGTACGGTAGCTACGCTCAGGGGGACATCGATGAGAGCACAGGAAAGGCATTGGCGGCAGTCAGACGCCAGGGCATTTGGCCCAATGAGCGGCTGTGGCCAAATTGTAGCCTCAGTGTGTCTCCTTTTGCTTCTGAGCGTGTCCGCGAGGGCCTCGGTTGCGGTCCTGGTGGAGCAGCCCTATGGAGGGCTGTCCAGAATCAACCCGGCCGGTCATTCTGCTGTCTATCTGGATCATGTGTGCGCTGAGTCTCCCGTGAAACTGCGGGCCTGCCGTGAGGGCGAAGTGGGTGTGGTTATTAGCCGCTACGATGGCATCGACAAATACGATTGGCTCGCCATGCCTCTAGTCACTTACCTGTACGCAGTGGATTCTCCCGACCAGATTCCCGAAACGATGGACCGTGCAGGGGAGATTCAGATACGGGATAGGTATCGCCGCGCACATCTCGAAGAGATTGCGCCCGACCTCCCTGATGGGAAAGCTCCTTCAGGGAACTGGTATGAGTTGGTGGGGTCGGCATATGACCGCACTATCTATGGCTTCAGTGTGAAGACAACTCCTGACCAGGACGCGGAGTTGATTGCAGTATTCAATGACCGCAAAAATGTCGAGCGCTACAACGGAGCGTTTATCAACTGCGCTGACTTTGCTCGCGTAACGATCAATCGCTTCTATCCCCACGCGATTCGCCGCAATTTTATTGGTGACTTCGGCATTACATCCCCGAAGTCGGTGGCGCGTGGGCTGGCGCACTATGCCGCGAAACATCCGGAGGCTGGTCTTCAGGTGTTTGTGATTCCGCAGGTGAAGGGGGAGCTTCCGCGAAGCCATCCCATCGAAGGCGTGTCCGAGAGCCTGTTGAAGAAGTACGGTCTGCCGCTGGTAGTGCTTTCGCCAACGACAACGGCGGCGATCCTTGTCGCCTATATCAGTCATGATCGTTTCGCCATGCCGAAGGATGCGCCCCAGCTGGACCTGCATGAGGCCGAGATTAAGAGCGTACAGGTCCCCACGCCGATCGCGCCTTCTGGAAGGGTCCCATTACCGCCAGCAAATGTGTCCGCTACGACTCCGTCGGGTGGTGTTCCAGAGTAGCGGCGGCTGACTGCGGCTAAAGTGCGAAAGCAATGATGGTAGGCCCGCGAAGACCAGTTCTTTGTTCGGCTTCAGCGATTAGTTTCTCCTCCAGCGGACGCCATCTTTGATCCATTTCGGAGCGGAGAACTTCGCTTTCGGGCGCGCCTACGAAACATAGTTCACAGACTCCGAGCCCGTTGTCCTCATTGCGTACGGGAGGGCCGAAGGTTCGACACTGCACCGGGCGGGAGGCATAGAGGTCGCAGGTTCCCGTGACGGGGTCGAGCACAGGGCAGGGCTCGTCATTGGCGAAGTCGTCAAAGGCGTCCTCGTGATGCGGCTGGGTGAAGAGGAGACCGGTAGCGGGGTCTCCGGGGAAGTCACGGCTGAGTCTCTCCCGCGCTGCCGCAGCGCGCATTCGTATGCGATCGGCTGTGACCGTATCGGCGGCTGCCAGTCCCGCCCGCAGGGCTTCGGCGTCTAGCTGTGAGATGGGGAAGACGCCAACGCAGCACTGATGACAACCGGGCTTACAGGCGAGCCATGCGCCGGAGCGGGCTGTGGTGTCGGCGAGAGCCGCGTCGAGGATAGGGAAAAGTTCGTGAATGAGTGGCTGCCCCTTCTTCATGGCTGGATTTCGCTGGTACGTCTAGCTGGAAGAACCCAGCGATTCCAGACGATCAGCCCTATGCAAGGTGCGACGAACGCTGTTAGTTCGCTAAAGATGCGAATCTCGACGACGACGCCGACGACCAACATCGCCAGCCCCCATAGCGGCAGCAGAATGGCAACGGAGCGCGCGAGCGCGTGGTCGCTGATCCAGTGATATCTGTGAATCAAGAGCGGCAGGGTAAAGCCAAAGAGCCCGAGAAGCAGGGGCCACTGGAATGGGTTCAGCAGCGATTTGAGATTGTGCACAAGCTGGAAGTCGAAGAAGCCGCTGTGATGCCCCGGATCGAGAGGATTATGCAGGAAGAGATGGTGTAGCCAGAGACGGAGAGCGAACCACGCAATGGCTTGGAGCGCGACATGAGGAGCGATGCGGCGTAGCGCAGCGGAGCGCGACTCGCCGGGTTCTGTACGGAACCAGGTGTAGAGCACGAGAAAGATCGTGACGAAGCAAAAAGTCTCGCGGTTGAGCGTGCCGACGATAAAGATCGGCAGCAGCAGCCAGTAGCGGCGCGTGAAAACCAGCCAGACGCCGAGGCTGAAGAGCGCTAGAGAGGGCACGTCGTACGGCAGAGAGTAGGCCAGGCCATAGACGGCGACCAGGTTGAAGTACGCCATATAGATGGTCAGAAGGGAAGCCCATGAGGCAAACCTGCGGTCGCCTGTGATGTGAAGAAGACTGGCTCGTGCGGCGAGAATGGCGACGAACATCGCGAGGAAGGTCGCGATTAGAAGGACGACGGCATAGGGGTTGTGAAACTCCTTGGGCAGCGGAGACGAGAGTCGCAGCAGCAGCGGAGCGAGATGGCTGTTGCCTGCCGTACCGCCGAGTAGCCATGCCATCAGGGCTCGGGTCTGGTAGGGCAGCCGCTCGCCTCCGTGGGAGTAGAGCGTCAGGTTCAGAAACTGCGGGCTCCTCCAGAGGTAGAGCACGGTGAAGTGCCCGCAGGCCAGCAAAACAAATGCCAGCCAGCCCAGGCGAGCCCTGGAGCTGGGCGCGGAAGAGGAGGAGAGCGCGTCCATGCCGCCATCGTCTCATGATGCGGTATCGCAAGGAAGCGAAGATGTCGTTCTTAGAGGTGCAGACTGTTGGGAAGTGCAGTAAATCGTTGCGATTGGCGGGAGGGTTTGTCCTTTACTTTAGCGCTATCGTGCGAATATCGGACGTTTAAAGTGTGAAATCTCTAAGGAAGTGAGTGGTTTATGGGCGCGGGTGGTGTTTGCCTAAGGCTTCTGCGATGGGCGATACTAGCGGGGCCGCTACAAGGAAATATTTCCCAACGACGGACAATTTCGTACGGAAGGTAACACCCATTCATGCCAACACCCGGCACCGCCAGCCCCCAAGCGGCGGATATTACACCTGCCAAAGGAAAATTAGGAATCATGATCCCCGGAATGGGAGCGGTTGCGACCACTCTCATCGCCGGCGTGGAAGCGGTTCGACGGGGTTTTGCCAAGCCCATTGGATCGATGTCGCAGATGGGCACCATCCGTCTGGGCAAGCGAACGGACGACAACACCCCGCTCATTAAAGACTGGGCCCCTATCGCGGACCTGAATGACATTGTCTTTACGGGCTGGGATATCTTCGGCGGCAATCTGTATGACGCTGCCAAGACAGCCAATGTGCTGGATCGCGACCAGCTCGAGAGCATGCGGCCTTTCCTCGAGTCCATCGAGCCGATGCCTGCGGTGTTCGATCAGCGCTGGGTAAAGCGCCTCAGTCCGAAGTTCCAGAAGGTCGGCAAGAACAAGTGCGACCTCGCGAACCAGATTCGCAACGACATCGCGGAGTTCAAGTCGAAGACCGACCGCCAGGTGATGATCTGGTGCGGGTCTACCGAAATCTACATCGAGCCCAAGCCTGTGCACATGACGCTTGAAGCCTTCGAGAAGGGCCTCGTCGAGGACGATCCAGATATCGCGCCGTCGATGCTCTATGCGTGGGCTTGCCTGAAGGAGGGTATTCCCTTCGCGAACGGCGCTCCCAATCTCACGGTCGACATTCCTGCCCTGCAGGAGCTGTCGAAGAAGATGAACGCGCCCATCTGCGGCAAGGACTTCAAGACCGGCCAGACATTTATCAAGACGGTGCTTGCACCGGCCTTCAAGACGCGTCAGCTTGGCGTCAGCGGCTGGTACTCGACCAACATCCTCGGCAACCGCGATGGCGAGGTTCTCGACGATCCGGACAACTTCAAGACCAAGGAAGTCTCCAAGCTCGGAGTTCTCGAGCACATCTTCCAGCCGGAGAAGAACCCTGACCTCTATGGCGATATCTTCCACAAGGTTCGCATCAACTATTACCCGCCACGTGGTGATAACAAAGAGGGTTGGGACAATATCGATATCTTCGGATGGCTTGGCTATCCGATGCAGATCAAGGTGGATTTCCTCTGCCGTGACTCGATCCTTGCCGCTCCGCTGGCGCTCGATCTTTGCCTCTTCATGGATCTCGCGTCCCGCACCCCGGCGCTGCGTGGACTGGGCATTCAGGAGTGGTTGAGCTTCTACTTCAAGGATCCGGATACTGCGCCGGGTGTTTATCCTGAGCATGATTTGTTCATCCAGTCCATGAAGTTAAAGAACACGCTGCGGCACATCATGGGTGAGGATCTTATTACGCATCTTGGGTTGGAGTACTACGGGGAGTAGTGCAGCTGCCAGAACCACGAAGGCCCTGCGTTGATTTACGCAGGGCCTTTTTTGCTGGTGTAAGAGGGCTGGGGTGGTGCTGGCGAAAAACGGGAGACAGCAGGTTCGCTCGCTGCGCTCGGAATGACAACCAGAAAAGCAAAGGCAAAGGCAGAAGCAGATTCCCTGCGGGAATGACAAGCCAGAAAGGCAAGCGCAAAAGCTTATGGGCTCACGAGTGGCTTACCTAGTCCTGGATCAGGTTGGTGATCTCTGGCCACAGAGCCTTTACGCCTGCTTCGGACTTTGAGGACACGGGGAGGATGCGATCGACACCGTGTGCCTTTTTCAGTGCGGTGAGCGATTTGGTTAGCTGATTGCCGCCCAGTCGGTCGGACTTTGTGGCGACTACCAGGTAGGGGCGCTGCATCTGCTGCAGGGCGGTGATCAGCATGGTGTCGCTTTCCTGCGGAGGGATGTTGGAGTCGACGAGGCAGATGCAGAGAGAGAGCTGTTCGCGCTCGTTCAGGTAGGGTTCGATGAACGTGGGCCATTCCGCGGAGATCGACTTCGAGATCTTGGCGTAGCCGTAGCCGGGCAGGTCGGCGAAGATGAGCGAGGGGCGGGCGGCGGACTTCTGGGGGGTGCCCTCGTGCAGGGCGAAGAAGTTGATCGCGCGCGTGCGGCCGGGGGTGGAGGAGACCTTCGCTTCTTTGGAGCCGAGCAGCTTGTTGATGAGCGATGACTTGCCGACGTTGGAGCGGCCGAGGAAGGCGACCTCAGGGGCGTCGCCGGTGCGGGTGCTGTCGGGGAAGTGGTCGGGGCTCATCGCGGAGAGAAGGAACTTCGGAACGAAATACATAGGTTTGAGCTTACCTGTTTTAGGGGTTGTTTCGCAGGTTGGGGGACCGTGGTTGGTCTGTGCAGGCATTATCGCGGGTACCAGCAAAATACAGGGGTCTTGACGCGAAGCGCGACACTAACCTTTTTGCCCCGCTTGTCAAAAACTGCAGGTCTCTCCACTATGGCGCAAACAGCGCGCGTTCGGTCGAGATGACAGGGTATAGGGGAACTGGCCAGCGGAGCACCTTCCGGCTGGAAGGACGCATCTATGGAGGTGCAGTGCAGATATCATGTGCTACATTCATCAAACGGTTTATCGCCCTAACTTTAAATAAGATGAGGACAAATGGAACGCACATTGTTGCCGGGAAAGCCCTATCCGCTGGGCGCGACGTCCAGCGCTCAGGGAACGAATTTTGCTCTGTACTCGGAGAATGCTACCGCGGTAAAGGTCTGCTTCTTCGATGAGTCCGGCAAACAGGTTGACTGTATTGGTCTAAAGGAGCGAACTGCTTTCGTCTGGCATGGTTTGGTTCGCCACATCAAGCCTGGGCAGCGGTATGGCTTTCGCGTCGATGGACCCTGGGAGCCGGAGAAGGGGCTGCGCTTCAATTCCTCCAAACTGCTGGTCGACCCCTATGCCAAGGCGATTGCGGGCGAGGTTGACTGGAAGGCGTCGATCTTTCCTTACGACGTAGCGTCTGGCGACGATCTGAAGAAGTGCGATCAGGACAGCGCGAAGGGCGTGCCGAAGAGCATCGTGATCGAGAGCACCTTCGACTGGGGGGATGACGCTCCTCCCGAGACGCCGATTGCCGACTCAATCATCTACGAGATGCACGTCCGGGGTTTTTCCAAGCTCAATCCCGATATCCCAGAGAACCTGCGGGGCACCTTTGCGGGGTTGGTGCATGACTCGAGCATTGCCTATCTGAAGAAGCTGGGGATTACTGCGGTCGAGCTGCTGCCCGTCCATCACTTCATCGATGAAGGGCACCTGGTCGATAAAGGGTTGCGAGATTACTGGGGCTACAACACGCTGGGTTACTTTGCCCCGATGTCGCGCTACAGCTCCAGCGGCGACGATGGAGAGCAGGTCATCGAGTTCAAGCAGATGGTGAAGCGGCTGCACCAGGAGGGCATCGAAGTCATTCTCGATGTGGTCTACAACCACACCTGCGAGGGTAACGAGAAGGGACCGATGCTCTCGTTGAAGGGCGTCGACAACACGACGTACTACCGCACGATGCAGGACAATCCGCGCTTTTACATGGACTATACCGGCACGGGCAACACGCTCAACGCCTACCACCCGCAGGTGCTGAAGCTGATCATGGACAGCCTGCGCTACTGGGTGACGGAGATGCACGTCGACGGCTTCCGCTTCGATCTTGCGTCCACTCTGGCGCGCGAGCTGCACGATGTGAACAAGCTGGGCGCGTTCTTCGATACGATCCACCAGGATCCGACGCTGGCCGATGTGAAGCTGATCGCCGAGCCGTGGGACGTTGGCGACGGCGGCTACCAGGTGGGCAACTTCCCGGTGTTGTGGGGCGAGTGGAACGGGAAGTATCGCGACACGGTACGGCGATTCTGGAAGGGCGACAGCGGGCAGCTATCCGAGTTCGCGTATCGGCTTACGGGTTCCAGCGATCTTTACCAAGGAGACGGACGTACGCCGGCGGCGTCGATCAACTTCATTACGGCGCACGATGGCTTCACGCTGTGCGATCTGGTCAGCTACAACGGGAAGCACAACGAAGCCAACGACGATGACAATAAAGACGGCGCGGATAATAACGACAGTTGGAACATGGGAGTAGAAGGGCCTACCGACGATGAGGCGATCAACAATCTTCGCGAGCGGCAGACACGAAATTTCCTGACGACCCTGATGTTCAGCCAGGGTGTGCCAATGATTGCGGGGGGCGATGAGTTTTCGCGCTCGCAGCGGGGTAATAACAACTGCTACTGCCAGGACAATGAACTGACGTGGTACGACTGGAAGCTCGATGAGCCGCGGAAGCGTCTGCTCGAGTTCACGGCAAAACTGATCGAGATACGCAAGGAACATCCCAATCTTCACCGGCGCAGATTCTTTCAGGATCGCAAGATACGAGGCTCGGTGGTGCGCGATGTCGCCTGGTATGGGACGGATGGGAATGAGCTTTCAGACGAGGTGTGGGGTGAGGGTTGGAACAAATCGCTCACGTTGATGCTCAACGGCAAGACGCTGGGTGTGATGGATGAGGATGGCCAGCAGGTGTACGACGACAGCTTTCTGATTATCGTCAATGCGTCGGATCAGGGAGTGGAGTACACGCTGCCTAAGGTGCCGGATGGGTTGCCGTGGCGGCAGGTGCTGGATACGGAGAATATCGACGATCCGTTCAGCGAGGCTGATGTGGAAGAGAAGATTATCGTTGGTGGGCGGGCGGTACGGGTCTATAGCGATTGTGGGAAGCCGGAACAGAGGACGGAGAAGCATAAGCCGGCGAAGACGTTGTAGGGGATTCGCGTAATGTTGTGGCGGAACTAACGAAAAACGGGAGACAGCAGGTTCGCTCGCTGCGCTCGGAATGACAAACAGAAAAGCAACGGCAACGGCAAAAGCAAAAGCAAAAGCAAAAGCAGATTCCCTTCGGGAATGACAACCAGAAAAGCAAAAGCCTCACATTAATTAGAGGTGAAGCCGGTTCTATCGAACCGGCTCTAGCTTCTCGTAGGCTGCGATCTGGTTGAGGGTGAAGCGGTGCATGTCTTCGCCGGACTGCCAGGCCTTGTACCAGTCGACCAGCCAGTGCAGTGTGGTTTCGAGGCGCAGGCGGGGGTGCCAGGTTAGTTCGGCGCGGGCGCGGCTGGCGTCCAGCTTTAGGTAGCCGGCTTCGTGGACGCCGGGGTCTTCGTCGAGTACCCAGCTGGCTTTGCCGCCCCAGAACTGCGTCATACGTTCGACGATCCAGCCGACCTCCTGCGCGTCGTCGTCGGAGGGGCCGAAGTTGAAGGCGGTGGCGTAGCGAGGGTCGAGCGTCAGCAGATGTTCGGCGAGCAGGATGTAGCCGAGCAGCGGCTCCAGCACATGCTGCCAGGGACGAATCGAGTGTGGACGGCGGATGTGTACCGGCTCGCCGGCGAGGAAGCCGCGCACGAGATCGGGGATCAAGCGGTCGAGCGACCAGTCGCCGCCGCCAATAACATTGCCCGCACGGCCGGTGGCGAGGGCGCACTTGTGTTCGGCAAGCTTTGCGACAGGGAAGTAGCTCTGGCGATAGGCTGCCGAGACGATCTCGGCGCAGGCCTTGGAGCTGGAGTAGGGGTCGTAGCCGCCGAGGGGATCGGTCTCGCGATAGCCCCAGAGCCACTCCTTGTTCTCGTAGCACTTATCGGTGGTCACGCTGACGACAGCGCGGACGCTGGGCGTGCGGCGCACGGCGTCAAGGACGCGTGCGGTGCCGATAACGTTGGTCTCGTAGGTGCCGATGGGGTCTTCGTAGCTGTAGCGCACGAGCGGCTGCGCAGCCAGGTGGAAGACGACCTCAGGAGCGAAGTCGCGCAGAGCAGGTTCGAGTTTGGCCGAGTCGCGGATGTCGCCGCGGATGTCTTCGATGACGCTGCCGACCTTGGCCGCAGTGAAGAGGTTGGGTTCGGTGCAGGGGTCGAGTGCGTAGCCGCGAACGATGGCTCCCCTGGAGGCCAGCCAAAGCGCGAGCCAACCGCCTTTGAAGCCGGTGTGACCGGTGAGGAAGACCCGCTTGCCCTGCCAGGAGAAGGAAGACGTTTCAGACATGGATTCAGGATACTTGGTTCTCGCCAGAGGGAGAATCGTTTAGCTTGAAGAGGTTGCAAAAGCCTTGACGCAACGGTTCGCAAGGGAACGCGACGGCATTTGCATTTGAGAAACGCTTATTCGAAGGACTAGAGGTCTTGACCTGCGGCCGCAGGTCAAGATGACAAGGTAGAGGCGGGCTCAAAAAGAACTACACCACGTTCGCGGTGAACCCGCTCTAGGTCTGCACTACCAGGTCTTCCAGGGGGCTTTGCCTTTGGTCCAGAGATCTTCCAGCTGGTGTTTGTCGCGTAGTGTGTCCATGGCCTGCCAGAAGCCGTGATGGAAGAAGGCGTGGACTTCGCCCTGGGCGACGAGTTTCTCGATGGGTTCGCGCTCGAACATCTGCGCGTCGTCGGTGACGGCGTCGATGGCTTTGGGTGAGAGTACGAAGAAGCCACCGTTGATCCAGCCGCCTTCGTCCTGCGGCTTCTCCTGAAAGGAGTAGATCTGCGTGTCCTTGAGGCCCAGAGCGCCGAAGCGTGCTACCGGCTGCACGCTGGTGAGCGTGACCTGCCTGCCGTGTTTCTTGTGGAAGGCGATGGAGGCGGGGATATCCACATTGGCCACGCCGTCGCCGTAGGTCATGCAGAAGGCCTCTTCGCCTTCGAGGTACTTGGCGACGCGGCGCAGACGGCCGCCTGTGCCGGTGCTGTCGCCGGTGTCGACCAGCGTCACGCGCCAGGGCTCGGCGTCGGAGTTGTGCACGATCATCTTGTTCTCCTTCATGTCGAAGGTGACGTCGGAGGTGTGCAGAAAGTAGTTCGCGAAGAACTCTTTGATGATGTAGCCCTTGTAGCCGCAGCAGATGATGAAGTCGTTGATGCCTTGCTGCGAATAGATCTTGAGGATGTGCCAGAGGATGGGGCGGCCGCCGATTTCTACCATTGGCTTGGGGCGGAGGCTGGTCTCCTCCGAGATGCGTGTGCCGAGTCCGCCGGCGAGAATCACTGCTTTCATGTGTTCGTGTCCTTATGAAGCTCTCTCCATGGTATCGCGCTGTAGGAGGAGCTTTGGTATCTATTGCTATGAGTGTGTTTTGTGGGGTTTCGGTTGTCAGTCGCGTTTGAATCGATCTATTGGAGGCAGTGGCTGCACGACAGAATTTATTGTGGCTATTTCGTTTGGGTGAGGTTGTAATCTGTCGTTCTGATCAGGAGCAGAGCATGTCAGTTACCGTAACGCGGCAGGACCCTCGGTACAAAGCACTGATGAAAGGCCATAATCTTCGCTTCCCAGCCAATCCGGCGGAGGGGGTGGATCGCATTGTTCTATGCGAGTCGGCGGACGATGCAGCCATGTCGCTGCAAGCGATCGTCGCTTCCGGCTTGCGTCCGACGGTACGCTCGGGTGGCCATTGTTATGAGGACTTTGTCGCGAACAATCCAGGGGGTGCCATTCTCGATCTGTCCCTCCTGAACACCGTTGGGGCCGACTCCAGGACGGGCGAATACCTGATTGCTTCTGGAGCTTCGCTGGGCGAAGTTTACACAGAGCTATACAAGCGCTATGCGCTCACGCTGCCCGCGGGGTCGTGCGGTACGGTTGGCGCAGGCGGCCATATCTCCGGGGGTGGCTACGGCTTGCTATCACGGCTTTTCGGACTTTCCTGTGACTGGGTTACAGCGATCGACGTACTCACCGTCGATGCGAATGGCAAGGTGGTGGCACGACGTGTAGACCGGGCGAACGATCCCGGGCTCTTCCGCGCTTTGCGGGGCTCCGGTGGAGGCAGCTTCGGTATCGTCACCGCGTTCCGGTTTGCGAGCCTGCCAAAAGCTCCACTTGAAGTAGCAGAGGCCATGCTCGAGTTCCCCTTCGACAGCATGTCGGAGGAGCAGTTTGTCGCGCTGATGACAGCCTACGGCGACTACTGGGAGACGCGCGGCCGCGATCCCGATACCTGGGGATTGTTTGCCGTTTTCGAGGTAGGCGCGCGTAGTCGAGATAGACCGCTCGGCCTCTACGTGCAGTTCTGCCAGCCCGACGGCACGGCGAACGACCTCTCCGTACTCCACGAGTTCTTTGATCGGTTTCGCGCCTTCAGTCCCAGCATTACATCGCCGTCGCATCACGCTCCGGCCAAAACGCAGAAGTCTCCTGCTGGCACAAAGAACCCACCTGCTCCCTATACCGTCAATGTTCGTCCGTGGTTCGAGGCGACGATTGCCATTGGAGGCGGCGGTGGTGGGGGCAGCCGGGGGAAGTACAAATCTGCCTATATGAAACGTACCTTTACTCCAGCGGAGTCGAAGACCATCTACCGCTTCTTTTCAGGGAGTAGTAAGGCCGCGCAATCTTCCGTGATCTCCATCGATTCCTACGGTGGCGCGATCAATCGACCGCAACTCGCGAGCGAAACCTCTATTGCGCAGCGCGGTTCCGTGATGAAACTGCAGTGGCAGTGCTACTGGCGCGATCCCGCAGAGGACGCCGAACATCTGCGCGAATTGGATGAGTTTTTTACGGCGATCTACACGGGCGAGCATGTCGAGGCACACCACCAGGGAACACCGTGGGGGGACCGGTATGAAGGTTGCTACATGAACTATCCCGATGCCGATATGCTGCGCTATCCGTTCTGGCCGCAACTGTTTTACGGTCAAGGCGAGTTGTATCCGTTTCTGCAACAGGTTAAGAACACCTATGACCCCAACAACATCTTCCACAGCGCGATGAGTATCAGGGCAAAGTAGAACAACGATACGGAAGAACAAGCAACAGCAAAAGCCTTAACGCAGAGGACGCGGAGGTTTCGCAAAGGTCGCAGAGGTGTCGTGGCGGCCTTTGCGTTTTCCTCTGCGCCCTCTGCGTTCGCTTTTTGGGCTGTCCGCCACGAATTTGCCGCAACAAGATGCGTTTGCCTTGCTGAGAGAGGGCGTTTTGCTCTCCGTGGTATCTATGCTTTGTTATCCTTGATCTATATATGAGTGAGCGCTCCGAGCAGCTACGTCAACAGATTCTCCAACTTACTGCAGAGTTTCATGCAGAGGCCTTTGCCAAGCGTGACTTTGTGCCGGGCAGCTCGGTGGTTCCGGTTTCAGGCAAGGTGATCGATGCAGCCGATATGAGCGCGGTGGTGGACTCCGCGCTTGATGGATGGTTCACGACGGGCCGCTGGGCGAAGGACTTTGAGCGCAAGCTGGCGCGGTTCTTTGGGCTGCGTTCGGCGTCGCTGGTGAACTCGGGCTCGTCGGCCAACCTGGTGGCGCTGTCGGCATTAACTTCGCCGAAGCTCGGCGACCGGCAGTTGAAGCCGGGAGATGAAGTGATTACGGTTGCGGCGGGCTTCCCGACGACCGTGAACCCGATCTTTCAGAACCGGCTTGTGCCTGTGTTTATCGACGTGACGCTGCCGACGTACGAGATCGATGTGACGAAGCTTGAAGCTGCGCGGAGCGAGAAGACCAAAGCGGTGATGGTCGCGCATACGCTGGGCAATGTGTTCGACCTGGGGGCCGTTACTGCCTTCTGCAAGAAGTACAACCTGTGGCTCATCGAAGACTGCTGCGATGCGCTGGGTTCGACCTACAACGGCCAGAAGGTGGGCACGTTCGGCGATATCGCGACGGTGAGCTTCTATCCTGCGCACCACATCACAATGGGTGAGGGTGGGGCTGTGCTGACCGATAAGCCCGCGTTGCAGGTGCTGATCGATAGCTTCCGCGACTGGGGCCGCGATTGCTGGTGCGAGCCGGGTGTGGATAACACCTGCGGGAAGCGATTCGACTGGCAACTGGGCACGCTGCCCTGCGGTTACGACCACAAGTACACGTACTCGCATGTGGGCTACAACCTGAAGGCTACCGACATGCAGGCTGCGCTGGGTGTGAGCCAGATTGATAAGCTGCCGGAGTTCATTGAACGGCGCAAGGCGAACTTTGCGTATCTGAAAAACGTGTTGAAGCCGCTGGAGCAGTACCTGGTGCTGCCGGAGGCGACTCCCAAGAGCGACCCGAGCTGGTTTGGATTTCCTATCGGCGTGAAGGAAGATGCGCCGTTCAAACGCGATCAACTGACCAAGGCGCTCGAGGCTCAGAAGATCGGGACGCGTCTGCTGTTCGCCGGGAATCTGCTGCGGCAGCCTGCGTATGAAGGGTGGGAGTATCGCGTGGTTGGCGAGATGACCAATACCGATTATGTGATGAACAATGTGTTCTGGATTGGGGTGTTTCCGGGGCTGACGAACGAGATGCTCGACTTTATCGCGAAGACGGCAATTGAGTTTGTGGAGCAGGTCAAGAGTGGGCTGGTTGTTGTTTAGTCGGCGAGACCGGTGACAAATGCAAACGCGGAGTGCGCAGAGTACGCGGAGTTGACGCAGAGTGTCTTTGCGCAAACTTAGCGGACTCTGCGCACTTTGCGTTTGCATTTCAGGGTGCCGTATATCCGTGCCAGGCGGCGGTGCGGCGGAGGGCTTCGTTGAGTGGGATGGTGACGCTCAGGCCTAGCTCGTCATGGGCGCGGTCGATGCTGGGGACGTAGCTGTTCAGCGGTGCGGCGGGGTTGGGTGTGCCGTCGATCTGGATGGGCAGGCCGGGGCGCAGGGTGGTGGCGGTGAGGTGTGCGGCTTCGGCGATGGTGTGGCCTTTGTTGGAGCCTACGTTGTAGGCGCGGTTGGCTTGGCCGCGCACGAGCATTGTCCAGAGCCAGATGGCGAGGTCGGCCATGTAGAGCCAGGAGCGGCGGGGTGTGCCGTCGCCCTTGATGTGGATGGGCTTGCCGGCGATGGCTGCGCCGAGGAAGTTGCCGATGGCGAAGTGCTGGTCGAGCGGCAGGTGCGGGCCTACGAAGGCGAAGCAGCGGGCGATGACAGGCTCGAGCGGTGTGCTATGCGCGTAGGCGATGCAGAGATGCTCGGCCATGCGCTTGGCTTCGTCGTAGGAGCTTTGCAGCAGTAGAGGATCGGGGGCGCCGGTATAGGTTTCTGGGGTGTGCTGCAGTGTTGTCGAGCGGCCGTAGACGGCTCCCGTGCTCGTATAGAGCAGGCGTGTGGCCCCGGTTTCGCGGGCGAAGAGCAGCACGCGGCGTGTGCCTTCGAGGATGGATTCGGCGAGTTCGTAGGCGGGACGATTGGCCTGCTGGCCGCCGGAGTCGGTGGCTGCGTGCAGGACGTGAGTGTGGGGTTCGGCAGGGAAGGTGAAGGTGCGGATTTCGCCTTCGAGCAGTGTGATGGCGGGGTCGTTTGCGATGTGCGGGGCTTTGTTCTGGAAGGAGGCTGCGCTACGTGTGAGGACCGTCGCGCGGATGTTTAAGGAGAGCTCGCGATTGGCGTAGAGCAGCGATTCGAGCAGCCAGTGGCCGAAGAAACCTGTGCCTCCGGTGACGAAGAGGCGTGCGCCTTTTAGCGCGACAAAGGATTCGTGCGCGTGCGTGAGGACGTGGACGAGGTCTTCGGCGGATAGTGGTTTCGATGCCATCGCTTTCAGTATGCCTCTTTGGCGAGAACGTTTTTGTTGGTTATAGGTTTACGGTGAATTGCGGAATAGCTCTAAGGTCGCAGGGTAGCAATGCGGGGATCCGACAGGTAGATCGCGTCGCACAATGAAAACGTGATCCCACGAAGCTCGCCATTGAGAACTTGTTCGCGGGTAACGGCTTTCCCAGCTAATGAATTTTTCCCAACGGTGCGATCATTTGCATCAATCACCATGAATGATGGGCCGGTTTCGAGGCACCGATATGCGACGGCTATAGCCTGTCGGTCCTTGGCCGAGGTTTCGTCGCCCCATCGTCCGTAAATAAAGTCGAAATTTGCTTCTCGATGCGGATGGCCTTCTGTCCATTCAACGAAATACGCTGCAATGGGGAAGCCGTTTTGCCAGATATAGCCCCACACACGGGAAGTCATGTTGCCGCAACACTCGCATGGGCCGAATTGCCGTTGGCTATCGGGTGGTATTTCGAGCGAGAGCGCTGACGCTTGATTCATCGACTAGTGAATCTCCATTACTACGGGATGCGTTTGGTAACCTTCCTGCTATACAGCCATAACGATTAAGCTACTACTCGCAAAGTTGACCGCTCTTGGCTTGTAGCAGCAACTGTGCCTGGATGGAGAAGTACGGTCGTTTGCTACCACAAACGATACCCCACCCTGCCGCGCAAAGAACGTGCGTCGAGGATGGGGCACCTGGCTTGGTGGTTCTTTATGCGCTGTGCTCCCGGAGGAGCTCGATGAAGGCGGTGTGGCCCTTTTGTGTGGCGATGCTGAGTGGGGTATCGCCTTTGCCGTTGAGAGCGACAAGGTTTGCACCTTTTTCGATGAGAAGCTGGCCTAGAGGAACGGAGCCCTCTACTGCGGCGAGCATGAGGAGTGACCAGCCTTTGTGGTTGGCGAGGTTGGCGTCGAGCCCTTGATCGAGCGCGGTGCGGAGGGCGGGTTCGTCGCCGCGCTTGATCAGGGTTTGGGCACCACGATAGGAAAGGGACATAGTTATTCTGCCAATTCTTGGGGCTTTTTGCCGAAGTCTGCGCCGAAGTAGTAGCGCTCCACCACCATACAGTAGATGTGCTCGAGCGCGAGGTGGGACTCCTGAATGTTCATCGTTACATCTGAGGGAATGATGACGTTGATGTCAGCCAGCTCGGCCATTGCACCGCCTTTATTGCCGGTGTATGCGATGGTGAGGATGCCGAGTTTCTTGGCGAGTTTCAGGGCCTTGACGCAGTTTTTGGAGTTGCCGCTGGTGGAGATCGCGAGCAGCACGTCGCCTTCGAGGCCTAGGGCTTCGACCTGGCGCTCGAAGACGTTGTCGTAGCTGTAGTCGTTGCCGATAGCGGTGAGGATGCTGGAGTCGGTGGTGAGAGCGACGGCGCGCAGTGCGGGGCGGTCGACGGTGAGACGGGAGACGAACTCGGCGACTAGATGCTGCGAGTCCGCCGCGGAGCCACCGTTGCCGCAGACCATCAGCTTCTTGCCGGCCTTCATGGCTGCGGCGGTGAGGTGACCGGCTTCGACGACGGCTGTGTGGATGGCTTCGTCGTTCAGGACCTTGGTCATGGTTTCGATGGACTGGGCGAGTTGCTTGCGAACGAGGTCTTGCATGGGACTCCTGTGGTGGTGCGAACGAGAAACGGGAGGAAGCAGGTTCCTCGCTTCGCTCGGAATGACAACTAGAAAAGCAAAGGCAATGACAACAGCAAAGGCAAAGGCTAGGACATCGAAGGATTAGATGCTGTTGTGGTGGTGAGGGGGTTGCCGGAGCTGATGCCGTTGAGGGTGACGGGGCTGGGTTTCGGGTAGCCAAAGCCTGAATCGAAGTTCAGGCGTTCGAGCTCTACGGCGTAGGGGCGGTGCTGCAGTTGTGTGTAGATGGCTCCGACGTACTCGCCCATGATGCCGAGGAAGACTAGCATCAGCGACTGGATGAAGAAGAGTCCGATGATCATGGGAGCGACGCCGACAGTGAAGGTCGACCAGAAGAGGAGCTTGGCGAGCAGGTATCCGAAGGCGATGACGAAGCTGAGTCCTGCACCGAGGAAGCCGGCAAAGGTAGCCAGGCGCAGAGGCACCTTGGAGTGGTTGATGATGCCCAGCATGCCGATGTCGTAGAGCGTGTACCAGTTGTTTTTGGTAATGCCGAACTTGCGGGCGGGTTGGTCGTAGAGCAGCTTGACGGTGGGCAGGCCGATCTCGGCGATCATGCCGCGGAAGTAGGGATAGGGATCGTCGAAGGAACGTACGAGTTCGACAACCTTGCGGTCGTAGAGGCCGAAGCCGGTGTAGTTCTGGATGGTCTCGATGGAGCTGAGACGCTCGGCGAGTTTGTAGTACTGCTTGCGCAGCCAGAACATCAGCGAGTTTTCCTCGCTGGTGCGCTTGATGCCGAGTACGCAGTAGGCGCCGTTCTCCCACTCGCGGATCATGTCGGCGATCATCGGCGGCGGATCCTGCAGGTCGGCGACGATGGAGATCACGCAGTCTCCTCGGGACTGAAAGAGCGCGTGGATGGGCGAACGGATGTGGCCGAAGTTGCGCGAGTTGACGATGATTTTGACGTTGGGGTCATCGGCGGCGATCATCTTCAGGATCGCGACGGTGTTGTCGCGCGACGAGTTGTCGATGAAGAGGTGCTCGTACTCGTACTTGCCGATGCCGACCATGACCTCTCGAACCTGGTTGTAGACGTTGAGGACGTTTTCCTCTTCGTTGTAGCAGGGCGTCATGATGGTGATTTTCTTTTGGCTCACTGCGAGAGGACTCCTGGAAAGGTGGGTCAAGTTTATCTGATGCAGAAAGGAACGCCCGCGCTGGCTGCCCTCTAAACCGTGGGTTTGACCTTGAAGGTCACATTCTTGTGGCCGATGAAGCTGTAGATGGTGGAGAAGCCCATGACGACCGCGATCGCGATATAGCCAGCCATCGCCTTGCCCGTGGCAACGTGCTGCAGCAATGCCAGAGGCTTGCCGCTGAGATGGTTTTCGACGGTCGCCAAGAAGACGTGGAGCGAGACGGCGCGGCGATGGATGACTGACTGCAAGAGTCGGGTGATCGCAGCCAGTGCAATCAGGCCGGGAATCATGCTGGTGCCGTAGACGGCAAAGCACTTGAGCCACTCTCTGAGGTAGTTGCCCTGCGTGCGGAAGACGAAGAACTTGTATCCGAAGTATGCGACGGTGATGTTGAACGGGGTCGAAATGATCGAGGCGAGTACGGTCTTCAAAGAAAGAAGCTGCTCGGGACGAATGGTGTTCAGCAGGGTCAGCGCTATGACGGAGGTGCAGTACCCGAAGAGTGTGTTGAATACTCCAACGCAGAGATAGCGAACGAACTGTCCGCCGGGAAAGAGGCTGGCAAAACCACGCTTCTGCGGGATGGCGTCCTCCGGAATCCCGACGACGGGCAAGTGTTCGTGCGACTGCGTGGTTTCGGGCGGCATGGGGAGCTCCTAGGTTTTGGGGGCCTGCCCCGGGGACGAGTTACAGGACGCTGCGGCCGCCGTCGACGATGAGATTCTGGCCGGTCATGTAGGAGCTGGCGTCGGAACAGAGGAAGAGGATTGCGCCCTGGTACTCGTCCTTATGCGCCATGCGGCCCATGGGGATGAGTTGGTGGAGCTTGGCTGTGAACTCGTCGGGCTGGCCGGCAAAGACGCCGCCGGGTGAGATCGCGTTGACGCGAATGTTGTGCGCGGTCCAGTAGGTGGAGAGATAGCGTGTGAGGCCGATCAGCGCGGTCTTTACGACCGAGTATGTGACCGGCTTTACGGGCTGCTGATCTTCGGGGAGGCCTTCTTTGCGGTAGAGGCGCTGATCCGGGGCGATGACGCCGAGATCGCTGGCGACGTTGAGAATGACGCCGGCGTTGCGCTTTACCATCTCCTGTCCGAAGATGCGCGAGCAGAGGAAGGCGCCGGTGAGGCCGACCGCGATGTCGTCGTTCCAAACTTGAAGCGGGAAGTTTTCCAGGCGTGACCACTGTTTGGGTGCGCCGTTTGGATCGGCTTCGACCTTCGGGTTGTTGGCAGCGTTATTGATGAGGATATCGATGCGGCCGAACTTGGCGAGGATGGCGTCGCGAGCCTGTTCCAGGGAGCTTTCTGCGGTGATGTCCGCGGCCAGGCCGAGGCACTCGGGGCCATGGGCCAGGGTGAGCTGCTCGGCGCGCAGCCCCGGATTTGCAACGGCGAGGTCAAGCAGGACTACGTGGGCCCCTGCGGCGGCGAGGATCGCTCCGTGGTGATAGCCCAGGAGGCCCGCTCCGCCGGTGACGATGGCGACGCGGCCGGTGAGATCGAAGAGGGCTTGTGCGCGGTTGGGTTCGGTAGACATAGTAATGTTCCTAGTATCGCAGAGGGCGTAACCATGAAGCGATTCAGGATTATCGGTGCTGTTCTTTGGATGTCACTTACGTTCTGCGGTCGGTTTGTCGTTGCTCAGCAGCAGGTGACAGCAACCCCAGAACAAGTCGAGTCTTTGAAGCACTTTCTCGACCACTATATAGCGGATGGAAGTACCGAGACGAAGAGCGAACAGCAACCGTATCGGTATGCTTTCGTTCACTTAAGTGGGGACGGTAGATTGCAGGCCATAGCTTACCTAACAGGGCACGAGTGGTGTGGAAGTGGTGGCTGTACGACATTAGTAGTTATGCAAAAGGCGCTCAGCTATGTGGTTGTTGGAGATATCTCTATCTCTCAGCTACCGATCCGCATCCTGCCAACAAAAACTAACGGATGGCGTGATCTTGGTGTAGAGGTATGGGGCGGTGGCATTTTGAATCCCTACGAAGCGAGACTGCCGTTCAATGGTCGTCGATACGCGAGCAACCCAACGGTTGTCCCGGCTCAGCGTCTTCATAAGGAATTTGGCGAGATCCTCATTCCGAAAGAGCAGTGAGTGTCAGAAACTATCCAGAAAGTCGCGGTTGTACCTGTCTTCAACTGTTGACGCAGGTTGTTTTTCGTCGTCATCCTGAAGCAGAGCTGAAGGCCCCCCGTATTGGCAGCACCACAAAGGCAAAGCGCGATACAAAGAATGCTTGTGGAGCGTTTTGCGTCCGTGCCACAGCCAATGCGGGGGTCCTTCGCCTACGGCTCAGGATGACGACGAAAAACAAACAACGCAGCCGCAAGTTTTTGAACAGGTTCTTTTAGAGGCTGCGGGTTTGGCCGCCGTCCATGACGTAGCAGGATCCGGTAGCGAAGGCTGCCTGCGGGGAGCAGAGGTAAACCGCCAGCGAGGCTATCTCTTCCGGCGTGCCGAAGCGCTGTTGTGGGACTTCGGTTTGCAGCATGGCTTCGACGGATTCGCGGCGGTTGTTCAGATGGCGTTCCCAGGAGCCGCCGGGGAAGAAGATGTTGCCGGGGGCGATGGTGTTGACCCGGACCTTCTTCGATCCAAGCTGGCGGGCAAGGTTCTTGGAGTAGTTCACCAGCGCGGCCTTGGCGGCAGAGTAGGGCAGAGGAGCGGGGGTGGTTTCGATGGCGACGATGGAGGAGATGTAGAGAATGGAGCCGCCGTTGGGGTTGGACAGCAGGTCCGGGAGAACGGCCTGCGTCAGGCGCACCGAGGCGAAGAAGTTCATCTCGAAGAGCCGCTCCCACTCTTCGTCGGGCTGGTCCCATCCCGGCTTTCCGCTGCCGGTGCCGAGGTTGGCGATGAGGTGGTCGATGCGGCCGAAGTGGTGGACGGTGCGCTCCAATGCGCGGGAGATTGTGGCGGCATCGGCGAAGTCGCCGCGAATGGCGAGGATGCGGTCCTGGTTGATGGGGGTGGTGAGCTCGAGGTGCGTGCGGCGCAGTGAGGTTTCGTCGCGCCCCGTGAGCACGACACGCGCGCCCTCGTCGAGCAGTGCTGCAACGATGGCACGGCCGATTCCCCGTGAGGAGCCGGCGACGAAGACGACCTGGTTGTCGAGACGAAGGTCCATGCGGGTAGTGTAGACGCTAGACGTGGGATAGAGATTTCACGTTCGCTAAACACATCCTCGGGTATCTAGACCGGTAAGGCTATAGCGCCGTGAGCGATAGTGCCAGCAGGAGCAAACTGCAGGTCTTGACGCAAAGCGCGCCACAAACAGTTGCATCGCGCTCTGCAACCTGCAGGTCTCTCCGCTACGGCGCAAAAGCGCGCCTTCGGTCGAGATGACAAATTTGAGGTGGGTCTAGCGAAGCGAGAGCTCTAAACGGCGGTCCAGCCGCCGTCGATGTTGAGGTTCTGTCCGGTGACGTAGGTGCTGGCATCGGAGGCGAGGAAGAGCAGGGCGCCGCAGAGTTCAATCGGACGGCCGATGCGATTGAGCACGGTGTAGCCCTTGAGGCGCTGCACGAAGGGTGAGTCTTCAGCGACGGAGTTCTGTCCTTCGGTGTCTTCGGTGTTCGAGAAGGGGCCGGGGGAGATGCAGTTGGCGCGGACGCCCTCGCGTCCCCAGAAGCTGGCTGTGTAGCGCGTGAAGGCGGCAAGCGCGGCCTTTGATGCAGAGTAGCCCGGCGGGTTGAGCGAGGTGGTGCCCTCGTAAAGCTGCGGGCGCGGTGCTACCGAGGCGTACATGGTCGCGATATTGATGATGGAGCCGCGGTGCTGCTCCTTCATCTTGATGCCGAGCCGCTGGGTGGTCTGCACGGCCCAGTAGACGCCGCCCTGCAGATTGCGCTGCCATTGGTCGAACGTCGAGTTTTCGAGTGAGCCCTCGGGGACGTTGAACCCGGTTGCCGAGCCCAGTTCGTGGGCGTTGTTGATGAGGATGTCGATGGTCTTTTCTTCGGCGGCGATCTTGTCGCAGAGCTCGTTCAGTGCGGCGACGTCGTACATATCGATCTGCGCGACGGAGATCTTGTCCGCACCAAACTGATTGGCCCAGGTCTTCGCTTCGCTCTGGAGGCGTTCGCTGCGGCCTAACGCGACTACTCGTGCTCCGTTAGCTAGTAGAGCGAGAGCGAAGGTGCGGCCGAGGAAGCCGGAGGCGCCGGTGAGGACGGCGGTTTTGCCTTCGAGGTTGAAGAGGGCGTTGAGCTTGAGGTCGGCGGCGGTGATGGGCATGGTGACTCCTGGGCGGGTGCTGACGAAAAACGGGAGACGGCAGGTTCCTCCCCTTCGGCTACGCTCAGGGTCGGAATGACAACCAGAAAAGCAAGAACAAAAGCAGAAGCAGATTCCCTGCGGGAATGACAACTAGAAAGACAAAGGCGAAGACAACAGCAAAGGCAACAGCAAAGGCAACAGCAAAGGCAGAAACGATTACCAGTATTTTTTGACGAAGGCTAGTTGATCCTTGATGAAGTTGACCTCGTCGTTGTCTGCGCCGCGGGCTACCTGGAGGGTTACGCCACCTTTATAGTCGATGCTACGAATCGCTTGGAACACATCGTCGAAGTTGGCCGAACCGGTGCCGAGGAGGCGTGTTTCTACACCGCCCTCAGGTTTCTTGTAACGGTCCTTGATGTGGACCGAACCGATGCGGTCTCCGTAGGCGGCGAACTCTTCGGTGGCGATGTAGCCCAGGCCGGAGCTGTTGCCCGAGTCCCAGTTGACCTTGAGCATTGGGTGTTGGATGCGGCTCAGGAAGTCGGCGAATTCGGTGGGGTTGAAGTCGGCCTCGAGATGGAGTTCCACGCCGTTCTTTTCGGCGACTGGAAGGGCGCGCTTGAGAATCTCGATGACGGTGTTCTTTTCGTACTCGCCGTTGATCTTGGAGTTGTCGACAAAGGGCAGAACGATGCGCGTGGCGCCGATACGTTTGGCGATAGGGATGAGGTCATGCAGGTGGCGTTCACGGCGTTCGCGCTCAGCGGGAGAGCAGCGGATGAGTGGCACGTCCATGAACCAGTCGCCGCAGAGGGCTGGGGTGGCGATGTTGTGTTCGTGCTTGAGAGCGTCGAACTCGGCCAGTCCGGCTTCCGAAAAGATGGGGTTCGCGATACGGCCGGTGGAGTCCTTGCCTTCGCCGTAGGCATCGTGGATCCACTCGATGTAGTCCAGCCCGGCTGCTTTGGCGCGGGGGAACTCTTCGCGCCAGGCGGCGCGGGGGAAGGATTGAAAGCGGCCGTCTTCCGGGGGGGAGAGGCGGCCCTGCATGATGCCGTAGGTGTGGGACATGGGACTCCTGGGGCGGGCTAGCGAAAAACGGGAGACAGCAGGTTCCTCGACTGCGCCTCGGAATGACAACCAGAAAAGCAAAGACAAAAGCAGAAGCAGATTCCCTGCGGGAATGACAACCAGAAAGGCAAAGGCAGAGGCTGAGCCGAGGGCACGCTGCGTCTACAGAGGCAAAAACTATTCGGGTAGCGGCTTCACGATCATGTTGGCGAGGAACTCTTCGCGCGGGAGGAACGGGAAGAGATCTTCCAGAGGCTTCGAGACGAAGCTGCCGTCGGGCTTCTGGTAGCTCTGCAGGCGAGGCGCGCGGACTTCATCGGGCAAGACGTTCACGTCGCAGAGCACAGGGCCCTTCATGTCGAGGACCTTGCGGACTTCGGCGCGGAGATCGGTCTGGTCTTTGATGACGTGTGTTCCGAGGCCGTAGCTTGCGCCCACCTTCGAGAGGTCTGGAATCGTGAGGCCGGTGTTTTTGTCGGCGCCGATATTGGGCTTGCCGAAGTAGGCGGTCTGCGAGGCGCGGATGGAGCTGTAGCCGTCGTTGTTCAGGACGAAGAACTTGATTGGAAGCTGGAGGCGATGGATGGTCTCGAGCTCCTGGATGTTGAACATGAAGCCACCGTCGCCATCTACCGCGATGACCTCGCGGCCTGGGTTGGCGATGGAGACCGCGATGGCCATTGGAATGGCATAGCCCATCGAGCCGAGCCCTGCGGTGTGATACAGGCGCTGCGAGTGCAGTGTAGGACAGGCAAGCAGGTAGATCTCGATGCCGGAGCCGCTATTGCCTACGACGAGACGGTCGTTGGGACTGGCTTCGGTTCCGAGCACCTCGGCGAGGTTGAAGATGGAGACGAGGCCCTCGGGCTTGCGGTGATCGTCGGTGACGACGGGGTAGCGGGTCTTCCAGTCGGCGCAGCGAGCCAGCCAGGCGTCGATATTGCGCGGCTTGAGCTTGTCCTTGTGCTTGAGCAGTTCGGTGAGAAAGGCCTTGGCATCGGCGCATACAGGTTGTTGCAGATAGGGATGCAGCTTGCCGAGTTCGGCGGCATCGATGTCGACGGCGATCTTGTGTGCTTCGCGGGCGAGGTTGTGCGGGGCATAGCCGGTGATGGCAAAGTCCAGGCGCACGCCGATGGCCAGCAGGAAGTCGGAGTTCTGGAGCGCGAAGTTGGCGCCGCGAGCCGCGACCGAACCCGGGCGGCCTACATAGGTAGCGTCGTCGGAGGGCACGAGGTCCGCAGCGCACCAGGTGGCGACGGTGGGCACGCCAAGATACTTGCGAAGCTCTTCGAACTCCTTCTCGGCGCGAGCGAGGCGAATGCCGTTGCCGGCGAAGAGCAGGGGACGCTCGCAGGCGTTGAAGGCCTCAATGGCGCGGGCGACCTCGGCGGGAACATTGGATGTTCCGTGAATGAAATCCGCATGGGCGAACTCATTGGGGTCGAAGCTGCGCAGGGTGGTTTCGTCGATGGGTGAGGCCTGTACATCGAGAGGGATATCGATCCAGACAGGGCCGGGGCGGCCGTTCATGGCGAGATAGACAGCCTTCTCGAGGTGATAGCGAATGTCTTTGGGTTCGAGGATGGTCTCGGCGTACTTAGTGATCGGCCCCACGATGGAGCAGATGTCGACCTCCTGCACACCAAGCTGGCGCATGCCGAGCGGCTTGCCGGTGACGGCGTCGAACATACGGTCGGGACGCTTGACCTGGCCGGAGATGAAGAGTGTCGGGGTGGAGTCGAGCCACGCACCGGCAACGCCAGTGACGGCGTTGGTGCCTCCGGGGCCGGTCGTGACCATGCAGACGCCGAGGCCGTTGGAAGCCTTTGCATAGCCTTCGGCGCAGATGGCAGAGGCCTGTTCATGCGAGTTGCAGATCGAGGTGATGCGGGATTCCGCGCCCAGCGACTGGTTGAGGTGCATGGCGCCGCCGCCGGTGACGAGAAAGACATTGGTAATGCCGAGATCCGCGACGAACTTCAGAACATAATCGGAGAGCTTCATTGGTATCTATCGTAAACCGTTGATGGGTTGAACTTTCAAACGTTGCGATCGCATAACTAACGGACGATCAAATCGGAATGTGCTGAAGGTGCCAAGAGCGAGCAGATCGCGATCACCGGTTATGAAACATGTCCCTTTGGCTTCTTCGGTAATATAAGCATCCGCGAAATACAGGGGTTTCTAGACGCAAAGCGCGCCACAAACATTTGCATCACGCTCTGCATCAAGGGGTTTCTCCGCTCCCGTTGGTCGGTCGAAATGACAGGCTTTAGGGATAGGTTAGTAAGTGTAACTGTAGCTTGCTCCCCTTCAAACTACTCTGGCGGCCGGATCAGGAAGACGTCACGAGCGCGCAGGTTGCGGGCCGCGAGGATAGCGTCGGAGAACGAGCGGACGGCACCCTGGCCGCCGGGTTGCGTTGAGACGAAGCCATGTTCTGCGACATGGGCGCGAACCTCTTCCGCGGCATTCGATGGGCAGGCGCAGAGGCCGGCGATCTCCATGGCGAAGAGGTCGTTGACGTCATCGCCGAAGAAGCAGGTGCGCTCCAGGGGGATGTCGAACTTCGCGGAGAACTCGCGCAGGGCGGTGGCCTTATCGCGGGTGCCCTTCAGGACGAAAGGAATGTGCATCTTCTTGGCGTAGAGATCGACCAGAGGCGACGGTTCGCCGGAGATCAGCGCCATCCTGATGCCCAGACGACGCAGCAGGGAGACACCCATGATGTCGGCGAAGGAGAAGCTCTTGGACTCTTCGCCGGATGGGGACCAGGTGAGGGTGCCGTCGGTGAGGACGCCGTCGACATCAAAGGCGATGGCCTGCAGCGTCTGCAGGCCATCGGTGAGTTGTTGGGGGGAAAGAGACATCGCTTAGACTGCAGCTCCGACGCGACGCAGCTTCTTCATGACGGGAATCTCTTCCTCGTAGACGCGCTTGATGCCGTCGCCGTAGGACTGCTCGCAGAGACGGATGTCGCGCACCAGCCGGGAGATGCCGTTAGGTTCGAGCGAGGCGGCCTGGTCGGAGCCCCACATGGCGCGGTCCATGGTGATGTGGCGCTCCACGCAGCTGGCGCCGAGCGCGGCAGCTGCGATTGACGTTGGGATGCCGGTTTCATGGCCGGAGTAGCCGACGGGAACGCCGTAGCGCTCGATCATGTTCGGGATGGCGCGCAGGTTGAGCTGCTCGTACTTGGCGGGATAGGTCGAGGTGGTGTGCATGAGAATCAGATTCTCTTTGCCCAGCACGCTGACGGCGTGGTCGATCTCGGCATAGGTGCTCATGCCGGTGGAGGCGATGACGGGCTTGCCGGTCTTGCGGATGTGCTTGAGGAGGTTGTCATCGGTCAGCGAGGCCGAGGCTACCTTGTAGACCGGGGTATCGAACTGCTCGATGAAGTCGACGGAGGGTTCGTCCCACGGAGAGACAAACCAGTCGATTTTGACCTGTTTGCAGAAGTCCGAGATCTCTTCGTAGTCTTCCTGACCGAATTCGAGGCCACGCTTGAGGTCGCCGTTGGTTTCGCCGAAGGGATTGGGGCGGGGGGTTGCGAGTTCCTTCTCGGTGTAAACGATCTCGACGGTGCGCTTCTGGAACTTGACTGCATCGCAACCAGCGGCGACGGCGACCGAGATGAGACGTTTCGCGAGGTCGATGTCGCCGTTGTGATTGATGCCGATCTCGGCGATGACATAGCAGGGTTGACCGGTTCCAAGCTGCTTATTTCCGATTTTTACGGTGCTCATTCATGCTCCAGGGGTACCCCAGTATCAGGGGCGGGTTAAAGGCCAAAAAGTGTCTGAGGAACTGCTTGCATTCTTACAGGAACACACAGAGGGCGTCCAGACGGCGAAAACATTGAAATTTAGATGCATGGTTTGGGGTGATTAGTCACCCCTGAGCCCGATCCATTCTTCTCTTGGTGGCGCAAAGATGTCGAAGATAACCGTATCTTCTATGGCTTCGGCCGTGTGGGGGAGATTGCCGGGGATGACAAGCACATCGCCGGCGCGGACAATCCTTTCTTCAGCTGAACCTTCTTCGCCGAGGGAAAAACGCATCGCTCCTACGGCTAAATAAGAGATCTGCTCGTTAGGATGCGTGTGACGGGGTCCCGTGCTGCCTTTCTTAAGTTCAAGACGGGCCAACATGGCCTGTGAGCCTGTGACAAATTGACGTGTAAGCAGGGAATCGAGCCGTTCTACAGGTAATTCGGTCCAGGAGGTGTGATGGGCGGCGGAGATGGACATAAGAGTAAGACTAAAGGACTGAAGGGTTTTGGGGGTAAAGGCTCAGGGCAAATGCACCTAAATTTCAGCCAGGACACACGAAGAACACGCAACAGCAAAAGCTTTAACGCGGAGGACGCCGAGGTTTCGCAAAGGTCGCAGAGGGTGTCGTGGCGGCCTTTGCGTTTTTCCTCTGCGCCCTCTGCGTTAAGGCTTTTGGGCTGTCCGCCACGAATTTGCTGAGAAAGAAGATGCCTTTGTCCTGGGTAAAGGATTCCGCCTGGGGAGGTGAACGGCGACATGATGTAAAGTAAACGGAACTGGTAAAAAGCATGTCGTCTCCCGGGCCCAAACAGGTCGTGGAGAACGTGTATCCGATGGCCGCGCCGATGGAGGATATAGATGCATACGGGTTTCCTCCACAGGTGTTCTCTTGATTTGCGAAAAGGGTGATCGTTCCATGTGTTGGGTGGCAAAACTGTATTTGAAAAGCAGAATGAAAGCTCTGTGTGCACTGGCGGTTGTAGTTTTCGGGCTTATGGTTGCAGGGGTTGCTGTGGCACAGACCCCGGTAACAGCAGATCGCATTGCGGCGCTGGAGAAGACGGCTTCCGACAATGCGAAGGCGATTGCGGCGGCTCAAAGCGCAGGCGACAACGCCTGGATGCTGACCAGCGCTGCACTGGTACTCATGATGAGCGGCCCAGGCCTGGCGCTGTTCTACGGCGGGCTGGTACGCAAAAAGAACATCCTCGGAACGATGATGCAGACTTTCGCGATGATGGCTGTGATTACCGTGCTTTGGGCGCTAGTGATCTACTCACTGGCGTTTGGCACAGGTAACGCCTTTATCGGCGGTCTGCACAATGTCTTTCTCCATGGCGTCGGTACGGCACCGATCAATGACTATGCGCCGACGATTCCGGGCCAGACGTTTATGGTCTACCAATTGATGTTCGCGATCATCACGCCGGCGCTGATTACCGGGGCGTTCGCCGAACGCATGAAGTTTTCCGCGATGCTGGTGTTCATGGTGCTGTGGGCATTTATTGTTTACAGCCCGATGGCGCATATGGTCTGGGGTGTCGGCGGGTTCCTGAGCGCTGCCAGCGGTAAGTTCCCCTGCCTGGACTTTGCGGGTGGCACGGTGGTACATCTGACCTCCGGCGTGAGCGCGTTGGTGACAGCGATATACCTCGGAAAGCGGCTGGGCTATCCGAAGAAGGCGATGCCTCCGCATTCTGTCGTACTGAGTTTTGTCGGGGCTTGTCTGCTGTGGGTGGGTTGGTTCGGCTTCAATGCCGGATCGGCGCTGGCTGCGAGCGGTCTGGCGACATCGGCTTTTGTGGCGACGCACTTTGCCGCCGCGGCTGCGGCAATCGGATGGTTGGCGGCTGAGTGGATTCGCAGCGGCAAGCCTTCGGCCCTGGGTGGCATCTCCGGCGCGGTTGCCGGGTTGGTTGCCATTACCCCGGCGTCAGGTTTCGTGACCCCTATGAGCGCCCTCTGGATTGGCCTGATTGCCGGCGTGTTCTGCTTCTTTATGGTGATCAAGGTCAAGAACATCTTTGGCTACGACGACTCGCTCGATGCTTTCGGCGTTCACGGAGCGGGCGGGACGCTGGGAGCCGTTCTGACGGGTTTGTTTGCCAATTCGGTGATCAATCCGATCTTTGGCTCGGGCAAAGCGACCGGATTTTTTGAGGGTAATCATCGCCAGGTGGTGAACCAATTGGTGGGTGTTGTCATCGCATGGACGATTTCCATCGTTGGTACGCTGATAATTCTGTTTGTAGTTGATAAGCTGATGGGTCTGCGCGTGAGCGAAGACGAAGAACGCGAAGGTTTGGATCTCTCGCAGCATGGCGAAGAGGGCTATGACTGGGAAGCAGCTTAATTGCAGGAAACAGGAATAGGAAAAGCGAGAAGGATATGCAGAAGATTGAGGCGGTTATTCAGCCTTCAAAGCTGGATGCAGTAAAAGATGCGCTGGTTGAGCTGGGGGTTTCGGGGATCACAATCTTCGAAGCACGTGGTCACGGGCGGCAAAAGGGGCACACGGAGTTCTATCGCGGTCGGGAGTACGCGGTTGATCTACTGCCCAAGGTGAAGCTCGAACTCGTCGTGACGGACGATATCGCGGAGAAGGCGATTCAGGCCATTATCACAGCGGCCCGAACAGGACGCATTGGAGATGGCAAGATCTTTGTTTCGAAGATCGACGAAGCGATTCGGATACGCAACGACGAACGTGGGGAGATTGCGCTCTAGCCGGCGCGTCGAGTTTGTAGTGACAAGGGCCGGAAAGACATGGCTTAGCCATGCTGTATAGGACGCTTCAACTCTCTTCCGCTGTTGCGACGCGAATGTGTCGTGAGAGCGGGTGAGGAAACAAAGGAGTCGCTTTACGGCATGGCTGAAGCTATGTCGTTCCGGCCTACGCCATTTTTGGATACAGGCAGTGTGGGAAGGGATTGGCAGAAAGAAAATTGAATAGCTTGGGGGTGAGGGCGACGATCGACGAAACTATGCGCGCGGAGTATGAGAGGCGGCTGGGGCAGATTCGCCGCGACTTCGAGATTGGCGGCAACGGTCTTTCCTTAGCCTCGTCTCGTTCTGAATTGGTGGATGAACTCATTGGCCGTCTGTGGGCCGTTGAGCTGGTTGCAGAGCCCAAGCTTGCGAAGGGGATCACTCTTGCGGCCATCGGCGGATATGGTCGAGCGCAGTTGTTTCCTTATTCGGATATCGATCTGCTGTTCTGTGCGGAAAAGGGAGAAGCTGTCCGCGCTAAGGATGCCATCCGGCGCGTGTCGCAGGCGTTGTGGGATTGCGGCATGCGCGTCTCTCCGATGACGCGAACACTGGCAGAGTGCGAGCGCTTTGCTCCGGAGAATGCAGAATTTGGCCTGTCTTTGCTGGATCGAAGGTTCCTCACTGGAGATACCGCGATCTTCGCCAAGCTGGATGACAAGATTCGCAACAAGATGATGGCGCGCGATGCGAAGGCGATTCGTGCAGAGGTGGCCTCGCTTACTCGCGAACGCCACGCCAAGTATGGCGATACGCTCTTTCATTTGGAGCCGAATATCAAGGACTGCCCCGGCGGTTTGCGCGACGCGAATGTCTGCGGCTGGCTGCGGATGTTGCAGGATCCTTTGTCTACCACCGTTAGCGAAGGCAGCGAGTTCGAAGATGCGTTGGCCTTCCTGGCCGCTGCGCGATGTTTTTTGCACTACCGGCATGAGCGTGACGACAACACACTCGACTGGCTGGCGCAGGATGCGGCGGCAGAGCTGCGCATCGGACTGGGACGGCGAGTTGGGGCTGGAAGCGGAAAGGTCGACGCAGCCTACTGGATGCGGGCCTATTTCCGTTATGCGCGGATTGTCGAGCGGCGATTGGATCGCGAGCTGGAAGTCAACGGACTGGTGCAGGACAGCGAACTTCGTCGCGTGAAACTCGCGCCGACCTCTGGCTTCCGACTGAAAGATGGGCGTATTGTGCTCGATCCCGCAGGTGCTGTCGATCCGGCAGCGGAGCCGGATGCCGTATTGGCTGCGTTTGCGGCTATGGCGAAGACCGGGGCTGCACTCTCCGCCGAGAGCGAAGAACGGATCGCGGCTGCTCTTCCACGGCTGTCCTCGCATCTGGAGGAAGGGCCGGCGCTGTGGAGCAAGCTGTCCGCGATTCTTACCGGAGAACGTGCGGGAAAAGCATTGCGGGCTATGCATGCGCTTGGTCTGCTGGAGTTGATTCTCCCCGAGTTTCACGGCATCGACGCCCTGGTGATTCGAGACGCTTACCATCGCTACACGGTGGACGAGCACACCTTTGTGGTGATCGATACGCTGCATGGGCTTGGCGCCGACCCGGGGCCGGATGCGCCGGAGTGGCGCATCAAGTTCCGGTCGATGGTGCGCGAACTCCAAAATCCAGGGCTGCTTTATCTGGCGGCGTTACTCCATGACACAGGCAAGGGCCGTGCCGGTGAGAATCATGCTATTGAGAGCGCCCGGATGGCAACGGGTGTGCTGGCCAGACTGGAGATGGATGCGTACGATACGTCGCTGGTGATGCGGCTTATTGAGATGCATCTTGAGATGTCCGCTGCGCTGCGACGGGACATCTTCGACGCGGAGACGGTGCGGGCGTTTGCGGGCAAGGTGCAGACGCACGAGTTGCTGCGTATGTTGACGCTGTTTACCTACTCAGACATCCAGGCCGTGCATCCTGACGCGCTTACGCCATGGAAGGCGGAGAACCTCTGGCGACTGTCGATGAATGCGGCTAATCAGCTGGACCGCAATGTCGATGAAGAGCGCGTCAACATTCGTGGCCGGGACGAACGCATTGCGCGCGTGCTGGCGTTGCTGCCGAAACGCGAGGCTGAGGTGGAGCAGTTCCTGGAGGGCTTCCCTGAGCGCTATCTGAAGACACGTTCTCCTGAGGAGATTCGGCGCCATTTCGAGATGACGACGCACTTTGAGGAAGAGCCGTTCCAAGTCTCCTGCAGCTACGGTACGACGATGAGCGAGATCGCTCTGGTCACGCGCGACCGGCCGAGATTGTTTGCGGGCATGGCTGCTGCGTTGGCTGCCTGGGGAATGAACGTCGTTACGGCCGATGGATTTGCCAATGAGGCGGGTGTCGTCGTCGACAGTTTCCGGTTTACCGATACGTTTCGCACGCTTGAACTGAATGTGAGTGAGCGGGAACGATTTGTGGAAAGTGTTCGGGAGCTGGTAGCGGGGCGTGCGTCTGTAGAAAAGATGCTGAGCGGGCGCCGGAGAGCACGCCGTCGCGCTCCACGCATTACGGTGGAAACGAAGATTGACTTCGACGAAACGGCCTCGAGCCATAGCACGCTGCTGCAGATCATCGCCCAGGATGTTCCGGGATTGCTGCGCGCCGTCAGCCTTACCTTGAGCACATTAGGGCACAACGTCGAAGTGGCCCTGGTCGATACCGAGGGCGAGACGGCAATCGACGTGTTTTACCTTACGCATGGGGGCGAACGGTTGAACCCGGAGCAGGAGCGAGATCTTCAGGCCGCGCTGCTGGAGGCGATCGATGAGAATGCGAGTTAGTTCGCCAAGCGTAGATTGATCGACTAGAAGGATGAAAAGGCAGGTTTGTTATCAGACATTGCCAGCCCTTTGACGCACAGTTGCACGCACGATATGACAAGGCGAACAAAATAGATGCGATGCCGACGGCAACGTATTGAAATAATTTAGCATCGCATCGTTATACTGAATTTTATGAGTATAGATCCTAATCAGACCTCGACCAGCGGGCGGCCTACAGAGGTTCCGCAGCGTAACGACCGGTACATCTTTGGCACGCTTGATAGTTTTGGCAAGAACCGGGACAAGGTTGAGGAGGTCAGCTGGGGCGATGCGCAGCCCGAGGGTGTGGTTCTGGCGTCGCTGGATGCCGCGATCAACTGGGTTCGTAAGAACTCGGTGTGGCCTATGACATTCGGTCTGGCCTGCTGTGCTATCGAGATGATGTCGATGGGCGGGTCACGCTACGATATCGCACGTTTCGGAGCGGAGGTGTTTCGTCCGTCTCCTCGGCAGAGCGACCTCATGATTATTGCGGGTCGTGTGTCGCAAAAGATGGCGCCGGTGATTCGTCGGCTTTACGAGCAGATGCCGGAGCCGAAGTGGGTGATTTCGATGGGAGCTTGCGCAACGTCGGGCGGTGTTTTCAATAACTATGCTCTGTTGCAAGGCGTTAATCAGGTAATTCCGGTGGATGTATATGTTCCTGGGTGCCCTCCGCGGCCGGAACAGTTGTTGTATGCCATTACGCTGCTGCAGGAAAAGATTCAGGCCAGCCGCGGAACAGTAAGGCAGACATTGAATTTGTCGTAACGGAAGCAAGGGTTGGTTTACTTAGCTTGGCGTTGAGGCAGGGGAACGGATTGTCGTAACTTTTATGAGGTTCGCAGACCGTTCTAGCGCTAATTGCCGATGAGTTTGCTCATTGGTAAATGGCTAAATTGATGCAGTGAAAAGAATTTTCTTGTAGACATAGAGAACATCTGCGTTACACTTTTCAGGAATCCCATAGGTAAGCGGACCACGGCTCCAAGCCTAAGTCCGCAGCGGTAGAACTTGTAAGCACGTTTCATTCAGTGGAGGATTGTCGAATGTCTTATCGCCCGTTTCGCAGTATCGGCCGGTGCCTGCTGGCAGCCAGTGCGGTCAGCTTTGGAATAGTGAGCCTGAGCGCGCAGACCGCGCCCAGCACAACCGCCCCCAGTGGGCCGAATCCTTCGCGCGTTGACATATTCGTGGGGTACTCGTACTTCGGAGCTCACGGCGAGGTGAAGCCGTTTGACCTTCCGTACTCGTCAATCAACGTAGGTGAAGCTGCTTCTGCCGCTTACTACTTCAATAAATATGTTGGTGGCGAGGCCGTTATCATTAGCCACCATGGCACTGGAAACGGTGGAGAGGCTAACGACGGATTTGATTCCGTGTCGTTTGGTCCTGTCTTCCGCGCTCCGATGCAGAATTTCACGCTCTTCGCGCATGGTCTCGTGGGCTTGGGCCGTCTTGTTGGACCCAACAACGACAATCCTGCTCTTTTTGAGCATGAGCCCTGGACATACGGCCCGGCCCTGACGGTCGGCGGTGGTATGGACTATGACACCCCGTTCTTCCATCACCACCTCGGCATCCGCCTGTTTGAGGCGGACTTCCGTTACGTTCATGCCGACTTCGGCCCTGTCGCTACGACCGTTACTCCCCCCTACACCACTGTTCCTCCTGTTTATGGAACACCCTGGCTGGGTGGCCGTGCGAACCTGAACGGTGTTGATCTCAGCACCGGTATCCTGTGGCACATCGGCAGTGTTCTCCCGCCGCCGGCTGTTACCTATGCATGCGCTGTGACGGCTCCGACCGGCACGATCTACCCTGGCGACGTAGTTACGGTTACCGGAACGGCGACCAACCTGTCCCCGAAGGGCAACACGAACTACACCTGGAACTCGGATGGAGGTCCTGTATCCGGAACCTCGAACGTAGCGAGCATCGACACCAAGTCGCTTGCGCCCGGCAACTATACGGTGAAGGGCAAGATTTCGCAGGGCAACAAGATCTACCAGAATGCTGAGTGCTCGGCGCAGTTCACGGTGACACCGTTTGCTCCTCCGACAGTCGGCTGCTCGGCGAACCCCTCAACAGTGAACCCGGGTGATCCTTCGACGATTACGGCTAGCGGCGTAAGCCCGCAAAACCGTCCTCTGACCTACAGCTATAGCGCTACGGCTGGTTCGATCAGCGGCAACACCTCGACGGCTACCCTGACAACGACCGGCGTTGCTCCTGGCACGATTAGTGTGACTTGCAACGTGGTTGACGACAAGGGTCAGACTGCTTCGCAGCAGACAACAGTTACGGTTACGGCGCCTGCGCCGCCACCGGCTGTCACGACGACCAGCCTCTGCACCATCGCATTCGATCGCGATGTGCGTCGCCCGACACGCGTGGACAATGAAGCCAAGGCTTGCCTTGACGACATCGCCCTCAGCGCGCAGCGCGATCCTCAGTCCAAGCTTGCTGTTATCGGCAACGCTCCGGCAGAAGAGAAGCAGGCTGAGCATAAGGCTGCTGAACGCGCGGTCAACGAGAAGGCTTACCTGGTAACCGAGAAGGGTGTGGATGCTTCGCGCATCACGGTCTACACCGGCACGGCAGGCAACAAGACCTCCGCGACGACCATCATCCCGGTAGGTGCGACGCTGGATACGACTGGACTCACCCCCGTGGATGAGGCAGCCGTCAAGGTTCAGCCTCGTACCCCACTCGGAGCCAAACGGCACCACCACAAGAAGGCATCCGCTCAGTAAGTAATAAGCGGAAGCTGACACAACAACGGCTGGCTGGGGATATCCCCAGCCAGCCGTTTTTAATGTAGCTAGTCCGATTTGGATCACACCGGAGCAGTCCATCTCAGCGAGCAGCTTCATCCGAATCCACCTAAAGCACCGCCTGCCCACGGAAAATCTAGCTATTTTGCCAACGGGATAGGCATCTTGTGGCGATCGTCCGTGAATCATACGAGGTAAGCGATACATCGTGTAGCCGCTTACCTAACTTTCATCTTCAACTTGTAGGGGGCCCCTTTCCCATGTTCAATCAATCGTTACGCAGTATCAGCCGATGCCTGTTGGTTGCCAGTATGGCCAGCCTAGGTGTGGCAAACCTCAAGGCGCAAAGCGCGCCCAACGTAGCCACTCCTCCAGCGGCGGTGAATTTTCCGCGCTACGACATATTCCTGGGCTACTCATACTTCAATGCCCATGCCCAGCTACAGCCGTTCAATATTCCCTACGACTCGATTACCGTAGGCGGTATTGCGTCGGGCGCCCTGTTCTTCACCAGGCATCTAGGTGTGGAGGTTTCGTTTGTCGATCATAATGGCACGAAAAACAACGGCAGCGATAACGATGGTTTTAACTCGGCGATGGCGGGTCTTATCTATCGTTTCCCGGTGGGGAACTTCACGCCCTTTGTGCATGCATTGGGTGGCGAAGGACGTATCGTCGGCCCAAACAACGATTCTCCTGCGCTGTTTGAGCACGAGCCCGCGACATGGGGGGCAACAATGGCGGCTGGCGGCGGTCTGGACTACAACACGCCTCTTTGGGGTCACCGTATTAGCTTTCGCCTGATTCAGGCGGATTTCCGTTATGCCCATGCGGACTTTGGAACGCCGTATGCGGGAGGCGTTCCTGTTTATGGCCCCCCCTTCCTGGGTGGTAACACCGACCTTAAGGGTATCGATCTCAGTGCCGGTATTGTCCTGCATCCTGGGGAGAAGCGATGGGCGGAACCTGTCACCTACGCTTGTTCGGTCACGGCTCCAACCGGCACGATCTATCCCGGGGATGTTGTTACGATCAGCGGAACCCCCAGCGGTCTGAACCCGAAGAGGACCACGAACTATACCTGGGCAGCGGAGGGCATTCCTGTCTCCGGTACCTCGAATGTGGTGAGCGTGGATACAAAGTCACTCGCCCCTGGCAACTACACGGTACACGGCCATGTAGCACAAGGAGCCAAGCCTCTTGAGATCGCCGACTGCACGGCGCAGTTTACGGTCAGCCCATTCGCACCTCCCACTGTTAGCTGCTCGGCGAATCCCTCGACGGTGAACCCGGGCGATCCCTCTACGATTACGGCCACTGGTGTAAGCCCGCAGAACCGTCCTCTGACCTACAGCTATAGCACTACAGCTGGCACGATCAGCGGCAATACATCAACGGCGCAGTTGTCGACAAGTGGAGCTGCCGCTGGCGCAACGATTACTGTGAGCTGCGATGTGGTCGACGATAAGGGACAGACTGCTTCGTCAACGGCGACCGTCATGGTAGCCGCGCCACCCCCGCCCCCGCAAGTTACAGCGAGCAGCCTCTGCACCATCGCATTCGATCGCGATGTGCGTCGCCCGACGCGTGTGGACAATGAAGCCAAGGCTTGCCTTGACGACATCGCCCTCAGCGCCCAGCGAGATTCTCAGGCTAAGCTGGCTGTCGTTGGCAGCGCTGCAGCCGACGAGAAGATGGCCGATCACAAAGCTGCAGAACGTGCAGTGAATGAGAAGGCCTACCTGGTAACCGAGAAGGGTGTGGATGCCTCGCGCATCACGGTGTACACCGCCGCGGCCGGCACCAAGAGCGCGGCGACAACCATCATCCCGGCTGGTGCGACCTTCGATACGACTGGACTCACCCCTGTGGATGAGACAGCCGTCAAGGTCCAGCCTCGTACGCCGCTCGGAGCCCCGAGGCATCACCACAAAACAGCGGCTACCAACTAATAGGCGGAAGCTGACATAAGAACGGCTGGCTGAGAGATTCTCAGCCAGCCGTTTCTTTTGGCGAGTGCTTATTTTGAATGGCGGACTCACCTTTGAGTCCGCACCTCAACGTGCAGCTTATCGCTGGGCAAGACGAGGTGTATTGTTGTGGGTAATAAGAAGCTGATCACCCTTAAGCATTTTTACTAGAGATTGTAAGCAACGGGAGTACACTTTCGTGGAATACCCTTTATCCGTGGCTTTTTGATTCGAATACTTTTCAATCAAATGGAGAATTCCAGCAGATGGTGTTCTTTGAATGTAAACTTATTGTAATCAATGGCTTGCAGGTGCAAGGAAATACGGTCATAATACTCCAGGGCCTTTGCTCAAGGCTTTCCTCGAAGGAATAGCTCTTAGTAAAGCTGAACTATGCAATACGCGAAATTACGCGTAGGGCCAAATTTCGGCGGATATGCCAGGTATCTGGGCGCGAAGTTTTGCGAATCAACAAAGTACACAAGTTTCGCAGACTATAATCCGCTGGACCTATTATTTTGTTTCTGACTGTGGGGAGGCTACGTCTTATGTCTTATCATTCGTTCCGCAATATTGGCCGATGCCTGCTGGTTGCCGGTATGGCTAGCGTTGGAGTAGCAGGTCTAAATGCACAAAGTGCGGCCAAAGTAGCTGCTCCCGTTTCGGAGGATAACCTTCCGAGCTATAACATCTTCCTGGGATACTCGTATTTCAATTCCCATGCCCAGCTACAGCCGTTCAATATCCCCTATGCGTCGATTACGACAGGCGGAACCGTAGCCGGCTCCTTGTTTTTTACCAGGCATCTAGGTGTTGAAGTTTCGTTTGTCGATCACAATGGCACGGCAGACAATGGCAGCGATAACGATGGTTTCAACTCCATATCGGCAGGCGGCATTTATCGCTTCCCGATTTCGAATTTCACGCCCTTTGCGCATGTATTGTTTGGCGGGGCACGTATCGTGGGGCCGAACAACGATGCTCCAGCGTTGTTTGAGCACGAGCCCCCGACGTGGGGTCCAGCCCTCACGGCTGGCGGCGGCCTGGACTACAACACAGGGCTTTGGGGACACCGTGTCAGCTTTCGCCTGATTCAGGTGGATTTTCGTTACGCCCATGCAGACTTTGGCACGCCCTATGCGGGAGGTATTCCCGTTTATGGAACTCCCTGGCTGGGGGGAAATACCGACCTTAAGGGGATCGATCTAAGTGCCGGCATTGTGCTGCATCCGGGCCACAAGCAGTGGACTGAACCTGTCAGCTACGCCTGCTCTGTGACGGTGCCGACCGGCACGATCTATCCTGGGGATATTGTTACGATCAGCGGAACTCCCGCCGGGTTGAACCCCAAGAAGGCTGCGAGCTATACCTGGGCAGCGGAGGGCATTCCTGTCTCCGGCACCTCGGATGTAGTGAGTGTGAACACGAAGTCACTCGCGCCTGGTAGCTACACGGTACATGGCCACGTAGCGCAGGGATCCAGGCCTTATGAGGTCGCCGACTGCTCGACGCAGTTTACTGTGGCCGCCTTCCAGCCGCCGACAGTGAGCTGCTCGGCAAATCCATCGACGGTCAATCCTGGCGACCCATCGACGATTACGGCTAGCGGTGTAAGCCCGCAGAACCGTCCTCTGACCTACAGCTACAGCGCCACGGCCGGTACGATCAGCGGCAATACGTCAACAACTACAATGTCGACGAGTGGAGCTGCCCCCGGTTCAACGATTACTGTAAGTTGCGATGTGGTCGACGACAGATCCCAGACTGCTTCGTCAACGGCGGCTGTCCTGGTATCCGCTCCTCCGCCACCCCCGCCAGCCGCTAAGGCGAGCAGCCTCTGCACAATCGGATTCGATCGTGATCCGAAGCGCCCGACACGCGTGGACAATGAAGCCAAGGCTTGCCTTGATGACATTGCCCTCAGTGCCCAACGCGATTCGCAAGCCAAGTTGGCGATTATCGGCAACGCTACGGATGGCGAAGTAACGGCCGACCACAAAGCTGCAGAACGTGCCGTGAATGCGAAGGACTACCTGGTGAGCGAAAAGGGGCTGAATCCCGCGCGTATCGCGGTTTACACCGGTACGGCCGATGCCAGGAACGCAACCACGACCATCATCCCGGAGGGAGCCATCTTTGATACCGCCGGACTTAGCCCTGTGGATGAGGCTGCTGTCAGGCCGACTCCAAGACAACCGCTGCCAACCGGGAGACGCCGTCGCAAGTAAGGCAGTCGACAAGGAATATAGAAGCCTATCAACCACGGCTGGCTGGGAATCTCCCGCCAGCCGTGTCTTTTGCCCGCGACTCTGACGAAGGCAGCTTTGGTGCAGGTATCTCTTTTGAGGCAAGGTTCAGGGGGGAAGTGCTTTAAGGAGGGTGCAATTCGTGGCAGAACGGGTTAACTTTAATAGATAAGCAAGAGGTCACAAGAAAAGAATGATTTGGCGTATGTTACGCAAGCTTGGTATGTCGGTTTTATTTTGTGCAATTGTGCCGACCGCGATGCACGCGGTGACTTGGTTTCCTTTGGGTCCCTATGGTGGCGATGCCCGTTCTTTTGCGGCGGATCCTGGTAACTCCAAGCACCTCTATATGGGGACGGCCATCGGTTGGCTGTATGAATCCAATGATGGTGGCTCGACGTGGGCACGGTTGTCGCGCATCGACAAGCGCGACGATCTGGTGCTCCGCCACATCCTGATTGATCCCAGGAACCCGAAGCACATGGTTGTCGGGGCGTACGCGGTCGGCAGCCCCGACGGCGGGGTATACATCAGTGATGACGCGGGCAGGAACTGGTATGCACAGGCTGAGATGCGCCGGCAGTCAGTCCGTTCGATGGCTCAATCCTTGTCTAACCCGGATGAGCTGGTTGCGGGCACTCTTAAAGGTATCTATCGCAGCATGGACGACGGCAAACACTGGCAGCTCATCAGCCCGGAGGGAAGCAAGGAGATTCACGAGGTTGAATCCCTGGCCATTGATCCCGTCGATCCTAAGATTATTTATGCGGGGACGTGGCACCTGCCCTGGAAGACCGTAGACGGTGGCGAGAAGTGGGACCCCATCAAACAGGGTCTCATCGACGATTCGGATGTATTTTCGATCATCATCGATCCGGCGAAGCCTTCCATTGTCTATGCAAGTGCTTGCTCGGGTATCTACAAGAGCGTGGATGCCGCGGCGCAGTTCAAAAAGATACAGGGTATTCCGTCTACCGCGCGCAGGACGCGCAGGCTGCTGCAAGACCCTGTCCATCCCGAGACGGTTTATGCAGGCACCACGGAGGGACTCTATCGCACGCAGGATGGCGGTAAGACCTTTATACGGATGACCGGGCCGGAAATTATTGTGAACGATGTCTACGTCGATCCGAAGAACCCGGATCACGTTCTGCTCGCGACCGATCGGGGTGGGGTTCTGCGCAGCGAGGACACGGGCTTCAGCTTCCAGGCCTCGAATACAGGTTTTTCGGCGCAGCAGGTAACGGCTTTTGCATCGGACTCTCAGAACCATGCCACTATCTATGCGGGAGTGGCGAATGCCAAAGAGTCCGGAGGCGTGTTTCGGAGCGTCGACGGAGGAGTGCGATGGGAGCAGCAGAGTTCCGGTCTCGGCGGCCGTGATGTCTTCAGCCTGGCGTCGACGCCTACGGGGACGCTGCTTGCAGGAACGGAGCACGGTATTTTTCGTCTCGGTGAATCAGGCTGGTCTGATTCTGGCGCTCTACCTCCTGCTACGCCCCCAGCGAGTGCGCCTAAAAAGTCAAAGCCTGGAGCCAAGCCGAAGGCCGGAGTCAGGCTTAAAGCGACGCCTGTATCGTATGTTTTCCAACAGGGGACAGAAACAGCCAAGAAGAAACCAGGAGCCGGATCGAAGCGGCGGCCCGCTGCACCGCCACCGATATTTTCGAACCTTGGTGCGGCCGTCTATTCGCTCGTTGCGGATGGCGGTACGGTGTATGCAGCTACCTCAGAGGGCCTGCTCCGCGGAGACAATGACGGGCACTTTTGGACTCCTGTGAGCTCCTTCTCTATGTCCGATCCGCATTTTGTCGCGGCAGATAAGACTACAGTGATGGTCGCCGGACTAAAGCGCATTGATCTGTCGCTGGACGCGGGGACTACATGGAACACGGTCAATCTTCCGGAGGATTTGAAGCAGGTTGCAGCTATCGCGGTAGATGAGCAGGACAATTTGTGGGTTGGCGGACACCCAGGCGTATTTCGTTCCACGGATCACGGGCAATCGTGGACGATGCTGCCCAATCTCTTCGTGACGGATGTGGACGGCATCTTCTTCGATGCGGCGGGCCATCGCGTATTGGTGGCATCCGCAAGTTCTACGATTACGTTTGCGGTGAGTTTGCCGGACTACAAGGTGAGCTACTGGGAAACGGGCTGGAATCTGCGGTTTGTCCGGTCTATTGGCAACCACCTGATCGGCGCAACCATGTTTGACGGGATGGTTATCCAGCCGGAGATGGTTGTCTCCCCAATTTCGGCGGCAAAGTGAGAATGCGATTCACAAGAGCCTCGGAGGTCTAGAATATAAAGTGATGAACTCCGAGGCTATCAACAAGCGTCCACGGCACTCCTTTCAAACCGACGATCCGCAACTGGAGCCGATTGCGGACAAGGTTCAGCGCGGTGAGCGATTGAGCTTTGACGATGGTGTTGCGCTCTATCGGAGCGGTGACATCCTGGCCGTTGGCTGGATGGCCAATCTCGTCCGCGAACGGCTGCATGGCGATCTCGCATACTTCAATGTGAATCGCCATATCAACCCCACGAACGTGTGTGTTGCCTCCTGCCGGTTGTGTGCCTTCGGCCGCAAGAAAGGCGCAGCCGATACGTATACGATGGCGCTCGAGGAAGCCTGGGAGACTGCCGGCAAGGGGTTGACCGAGGCCGTCACGGAGTTCCATATCGTGGGTGGTTTGCACCCTGATCTTCCGTTTGAATATTTCATGGATCTGGTGCGCGGACTAAAAGATCGCTATCCGCAGGTCCACATCAAAGCCTTCACAATGGTCGAGATCGCATTTCTTGCCAAACGCGGCAAGATGACGATCGAAGAGGCGCTGGAGCGCATGAAGGCTGCGGGTGTGGATTCGTGCCCGGGCGGCGGTGCAGAGATCTTTGCGGACCGCGTGCGACACATCATCTGCGACCATAAGATCGATGGCGGCGAATGGCTGGACACGGCGCGGCTCACGCATAAGGCTGGGCTGCGGTCGAACGCCACAATGCTCTATGGGCACATTGAGAACGATGAAGATCGCGTCGATCATCTGCTGAAACTGCGTGCCGTGCAGGATGAGACCGGCGGCTTCCAGACATTCATTCCTCTGAGCTTTCATCCGGAAAATACAGCGTTGGGGCACCTTCCGAAGTCGAGCGGCATGACGGACATTAAGCAGATTGCTGTGAGCCGTCTGCTGCTGGATAACTTTGCGCACATCAAGAGCTACTGGCAGATGGTGACGCCGAAGATGGCGCAGATTTCACTGCGTTTTGGTGCGGATGATATCGATGGCACGGTGATTGAAGAGAAGATCTACCACGATGCCGGAGCGAAGACGCCACAGGGACTGCGCCGTCAGGATCTTGTGCGGCTCATCGTCGAAGCTGGCCGGGTGCCGTTTGAGCGCGACACGATGTATCGTGCCGTGACGCGCACTGAGGACAGTTTTACGGTCGCAGTCTGATCTAAATCGTCTTGGCGAGGCGCACGGTGGAACTTGTCGAGGATACGACTCGCGGCGCAGGCAGCAAAACTCCTACTCGATGGAGTGCTGTCATCTTTGCGATCAAAGTCCGGGGGCTACGCGCGCAACGCTGGGTGCATGACCTTGATCGCACGGCCCGCAGTTGGCCGATCGAAAGACATCCCAAAAACGAATGGAAGCTTCGATACGAGTTGCGTTCGCGTCTGTGGTCCGATGTGGACAAACGGGAGCGCGAGTTTGAACTTGGCAAGGTGGAGAATCTGCGTCGCGCTTGTTCTCGCCTGAACGGCATCGTTATTGATGCAGGCGGTACTTTCAGTTTCTGGCGACAGATCGGCAGAGCGAGTAGGCAACGTGGCTTTGTTGTAGGCCGGATGTTGCAGCAGGGATGTGTCGTTCCAGCCGTAGGTGGCGGGCTGTGCCAACTTTCCAACGCGCTCTATGGCCTCGCGCTGAAGAGTGGGTGTGAGATCGTTGAGCGCCATGCGCACTCCATAAAAATGCCCGACGCGCCGGCGCACGATGCGACAGTGGCCTGGAACTATGTCGACCTCCGTTTTCGTGTGCAGGAACAAACGCGAATCAAAGCCTGGATGAGTGGAGAAGAACTGATCGTAGAGTGGCAGACCGGTGGTTCGAGTGTGTTTCCGTCGCCAGGATACGTAAGGTTGGAACAGATCGTAGAGCCACGTGCGCTACAGGAATTACAAAGCTGTGCGAGTTGCGGTGTCACAGATTGCTTCCGCCACGAAGCACCGCGGGCTGCGGCGGAGTATAGAGAGCGTACGGCCTATCTGGTAGATTCCGACTTGCCGGAGTTTGAGGAATATGTTCAACGTGTTCGCAGGCCGGGCGACGTGTTGGTGTCGAAAGACATAGCGCGATCGCATTCGGCGGAGCGCATGGCGGTGAAGTTCGCACAGTCTCTGCGTCTTGATGTGACGCATCTCTGCGTGAGTCAAAGTCTGCTGCCCTGGCTGTGGCGTATGGGTGCGATGGGTGGCCGCACGTTCGATGTATTCATGACATCCCCACCTACACGGGTACCGGAGGCTGTGTCAGACCCGTGGCTGGTTCGCGATGAGGAAGAGGCGTTGACGTTTGCTCGCCGCTTAATCTTTCAGGTAGAGACGGGTGCTGTTTCAGCTATCCAGATGCAACCCGAGACGATAGGCGCGTGAACGACTACATGTTGCGAGGGTATCGCAAGACTGATCTCGATGCGCTGGTTCGGCTCGACGATATATGCTTTGCGCCGCAGTTTCGGTTTACGCGTGCCATGATGCGGCGCTTTGCCGAGGATGAGAAGGCGCGCGTTGTGATCGTGGAACAGGATGAAGAATTTGTGGGTTTCTGCATCGCGCATGTAGAGCCAGAGAATGCCGGATATGTTGTGACACTCGATGTCGATCCAGCGCATTGGAGAAACGGTATTGCAAGCCGGCTGATGCGGCGCGTGGAGGAGGAATGCCACGTCGCCGGATGTGTGTCGATGGCATTGCATGTGTTTACAGGGAACACGGCTGCCATTCGTTTTTACGAACGAAGCGGGTATGTGAACGCCGGTGCCGTAGAGGATTTCTACGGCACCGGCGTTCATGCACTGGCGTATTTCAAATCGCTGCTATCTATTACGAGATAACACGACCTAGAATTTAAAGCGATAGCGGAACTCTCCATAGATCTGCCGCGGGTCGTTATAGTGAAATCCGCCGAAGGTAAGGCTGTTATCGAGCAGCACTCGCGTGTTGCCGACGTTTAGCATGTTCACAGAGACCGTGTACTTCTGGCCAAAGTCTTTTCCCAGTGCAAGGTCTGCCGTTGTATGTGACGGCAGATAAGGGCCGGTGTGCGGAGAGGGCGCTTGCTGGTCGCCGTTCGAGAAACCAGAACCGTAGTACACATTGAACGAACCGAAGATGCGATACGGCAGGTTGCCATTGAAGCCAACGTTGAGCGTGTTGCGTTGATCGTGGTCGAGCGCTGAGTAACCTGGCGCGACATAGCAAGGATCTCCTGGAGCTTGCGACGCGCCGACGCAGGTTAGGCCACCGGTGATGCCGCCAATCTGCTGGGCGATTTGATTCGAGTACGAGAGGTGGGCCTGCCCAAAGCGCCATAGGTGCGGAGAACGTATCGTCAATTCCCACGCCTGAATCAATGCACCCTGCACGGTGATCGGGATAAAGACGCTCGACTCGCCGATATTGTTGTGATCTAGGAAGTTCTTTGCCTGGGTCTGGAAGGTGTCGGCATCCAACACCCAGCCGCGGAAGGGAATCTGCACGCCGAACTGGTGTTCTTCATTGCGCTCTCCCTTGAGTGGAACATAGCCGTCCTGGTTGCTCAGGGCGTAGTTCAGCAAAGGGCCACTGATACTAGTCAGCGGTGGCGGCTGGTAGAAGTGTCCATAGAAGCCACGGAAGACCCAGTTGAGCTTTGGAATCTGCACGGCGATACCGAGGCGCGGATAGATTGCGTTCTCGGTGATGGTCCCTTGAAAGTGTGTCTGACGCTCGCCTGCGATCAACGTTAGCCAGGAGGTTGGTTTGTAGTTGTCTTCAAGGTAGGCTTCTTGAACGCCGGCAAGAATTACAGGATTTACCGGCGGGAAGTTGGGGTAGGTGCCATCGTTGATGGTCAGCCCGAATAGATCGTTCTCGTGCTGCGCATAGCCATAGATGCCCGCCGAGATTGAATTTTTTGCGATCACTGTTGAGATCGATGCCTGTCCTCCGGCGTAGAGTCCGGTCTCATTGACGGTTGTTGCAACCGGCATATCGTTGGGGCTCGACTGATAGTTGACGCTGTTGTAGTGAAAGAACGGCGATACCTGCGATAGAGTCGTTGCACTGAATGTATGCAGCCAGGTAAAGGCAGCATAGCTATCCGTCTCGTGCTCTCCGTCGTTCAGCTGGCTTGAGTTGTAGAAGGAGCTCTCCCAGTCATTGGGATCGGGGTCCTTCGGAATCTGGTAGTAGTCAGTCCGCAGTTGAGTGGTCAACCGCAGTTGGTTGGCTGAATCGTGGTTGTAGACCAGAGACGCAAACCCGCCGTATCCGTTTTCTGCATCGTGCACGGGCTGTGAGACAGCGGGTTGCAGTCCGTAGTCGCTGCGATTGCCGTTGAGGCTCGCATACCAGGCGAACCTCTCCGTATGGTCACCCAGGCTGATCTGATCGTTTGTCTGGAAGAAGTTGCCCGCCGTTATCACAAGCTCGCCGTCACGATTGCGCTCGAAGCCACTGCGCGGCACTACGTTGAACATGCCATAGGTGCGGTCACCAAGGTCAGCACTATAGCTGCCGCGGTCTACTTCCAGGGTGTCGATATCTTTTGGATCGATCTGCGGTCCGATGTTGCTGGCGATGTTTGTATTTGGAATGAAGACACCATCGATCAGCCAACTGAGTTCATGGCCGCCGCGCATGTGCAGCATGTCGTGTGTCATGTAGGTGCCAGGAACGAAGTCGGTAATCATCGCCAGGCTATTGGTGCGGTCGGCCCCTGGGGTTCTGGCAATGTCGATACGGTCGATCTGCGTCTCAGGTGTCACCGAATCGATGTTCGTAGCGTTCTCCGTGCCCTGCACCGTGACGGACTGGTTGACTGTCTCTAGCGTCAACTGAAAGTGAAGCGCAATGGTGGACTGGCTATTGACCGTAACTGTTTGTTGAAAGTCAGAGAATCCCGCATCGCTGATCGTGACGACATAGTCGCCGAGGGGAACTGCAGCTATCTCAAAGGCTCCATCGCGATTCGATACCGCGGAGAAAGTGAGATAGGAGTGTGCCGCGCGAAGCGTAATCTTTGCCCCACCGATTGGCCTGTGTTGTGGATCATGCACTACTCCACGCACCTGCCCAAACTCATTGGCGCGCGCCTGCGCTGTGCCCATCAAGACCACTACGAACAAGAAAAACAACCATGCGACTCTGCGCATATAGACCTCCTCGCCACAACTGCGACGAAAGCAAAGGCCGATTGCGGAGCTTTAAAACTGTTCGCAACCAGCAGCTAAAAAATTACGTTTGCTCTTAGAGGAAAACCGAAGGAGGGCCGCGTTTTTGATGGGAGCGATCGCGTGAGATGCGACGCTCGGTTTCGGCGCGCTGGGTAACTGTGAAGGTCGAGATGTTCGCGAGAACGGCCAGCGATGGCGCAGCAACAGCCATGAACGTGCCTGTCGGTGCAGTCATGGCGGGCCGCGGAAATTCCGGGCAGCGTGCGCTGAATGCTGGTGCGTCCGACGGCTGGCCCGCGTCCATCATGCAATGGTGCGCGCCGTTGCGGCGGCAGCAGGCAGGGAGGTGCGCCTCGATGTTCTGTCCAATTGCAAGCAGCGGTACAACGGTTGGAAGACCAAAGACAGCCAGCAGCAATAATGTAAGAACGCGACGCATGTGCGAGGAGTTTAGCAGGAATGACTCTGCTATCCGCAGATCTGTATCCGATTTGCGGTGCCCAAACTTAGTACGGCTTGTCCTAAAGAAGTGCATCGAATTAGAAGCTCAATCGAGCGCCAAGTTGAATGCTTCTTGGATCGCCTACTGCCGTTGCCTGACCAAAGGTTGAGTTCGGTGCGTTGGGATAGCTGCCGTTGCCAAATGTACCGTTCGGAATCATGTCGTTGCGATGGTTGAGTGCGTTGAAGGCTTCGGCCATGCCTTCCAGCTTGACTCGCTCTGTCAGCGAAAATGTGCGGCTAAGGCGCGAGTTCAGGCTGAAGAAGTCAAACCCGGTACCAGAGTTTCGGCCGATGACCGCTCCCGGGAGAGCCTCTGTGCAAGGGTTCAAGCCGCCATTGGCTGTCAGGCTGAAGCCTGATGCGCATGGTCTTTGTGCGGTCGCCTGTTTTGTGTTTGCACCCGTGGTGATGTTGAAAGGCAGTCGCGAGTAGTACTGCAGAACTCCTCCGAGCCTCCATCCGTGCGTCAGATGATCGACCCAGCCGTTGGCGGGCTTGATAGAGGAGGTAAGGCTTGCATCGAAGACAACGCGATGACGCTGGTCGTCGTCGGAACGACTCTGGTCTTCACGCAGGTTGAAGTTATTGATTGGAGCACTGAAGAAGAATTCGCTGATGTTATCGATGGCCTTGGAGTAGGTGTAAGAGAGTCGAGCAGAGCCCCATGGTAATGGACGTTGCTGCAATGAAACTTCCAGGGCGTCGAAGTAGGAGTCGAAGGCCGAACTGTAGGGCTTGATGTTGCCACGGGTGGGATCAGGTCGCGTTCCATCGAGATTGATGTTGGTGTTGATCGACCCGATGAGATGCTCTCCTCGCACATGTTGGTAGTTGATCCCAAGGGTGTTGGTCTTTGAGAGCTGCTGCTCAATTTCCAGACTCGCTTGCTGGGAGTAAGGGTTCTGAATATTGGGGTTCATCGTGGAGAAGTTTTCTACGGCCCCTGCTGGTGGGGCGATAGCCACATTAGGGAATGTGGGAGCTCCGGCTTGTCCAGGTGAGAAGGTGTAACTCAGCAGCGCTGCCTGGGCCGGGTCGATGGTATTGTGCGCCGAGAGAAGTGCATTGGCGAGTGGACGCAGCGGAATGCGGTCGTAGAAGAGACCGTAGCTGCCACGCACCACGGTTCCTCGATTCGCATAGGGTGACCATGAGAAGCCGATGCGGGGCGAGACATTATCGGTATCGGTGTTGATAGTGTGTAGAAATTCGAGGTCGTACCGCACTCCGATATTCAGCGTGAAAGACTGCGAGACCTTCCACTCATCCTGCGCATAGAACCCTATGCTGGGATTATTCTGCTGCACGATTGGTGTTCCGAAGTTTTGGGTATAGCCCTGCGAGTTATAGGTGCCATTGAGGAAGGTGGAGAGGGATGAGAACGAGTAAGAGCCGCGCAACGACTGGGGAAACGTGATCGTGTCGTCGTTGTAGAGGAAGTCTGTGCCCACCTTGAAGGTGTGTGCTCCACGCTCCATAACGAGGTTGTCGACTACCTCGCCCAGATAGTTTAGACGAGCCGTCGGTGAGGAGGTGGATCGCCCAAAGGTTGCCACACCGGAGATGCTGACAACGGGGCCGATCTGATCGTTCGGAGGGGCATTCAGACTGTCATAGATGAACTGGCCACGCGTCTCATTGAAGGTTCGCGGTGACAGCGTGGCAATATTGCTGAGGGCCACGGTGTGGTTGGTGTCGAATACAGAGGTTCCATTGCTAACTGCGTTGAGGCTGCCTGTGCCCCGCGCGTTGAGGCTGTTGAGTTGGTAGTAGCTGTATCGCACGCTGAACTGATCGTTGCGGCTGAAGCTGTGATCGGCGCGAAGGAAGGCTGTGTCCGTATGCAATGTGGTGGGATAGAGGGTGGTGGGACCTGTTCCAACCGTGAGCAACGGGGCCTGATACCCGACAGCCTTCAACTTTGAATTGATCGTGGCTGCGTTCGCCGGGGTGATGGTGATGATGCCATCGGTTCGCAGACGCTCCTCTTCAAAGTTGCCGAAGAGGAAGGTGCGATCTTTCTGGAGAGGTCCTGACAGGCTTGCACCGTACTGTCCTTGAGTAATTGGCAGGTTGCTGCCAGAGAGAGCGTTGTCCGCGTTCAGCCGTTGATTGCGGAGAAAGCCATAGGCGGTTCCATGGAGTTGGTTGGTTCCGCTCTTTGTGGCGATGTTGAAGTAACCACCGAGGGCGCGTCCGAACTCCGCCTGTCCTCCCGATGTCACGACCTGGAACTCACGCACTACGTCCATGCTGAAGACATTTCCAGCTACGTCAGCAGCATCGTCGTTGTCCGAAAGGCCATCGACAACGAAGCTATTGGAGAAGTTGCGCTGGCTGTTGATGGAATACCCCTGGCCTACGACCTCGGATGTCTCTGCTAACGTCTGTGTGCTCGCGGTGTTGGTGGGAGAGACGCCCGGCAGAAGAAGTGAAAGATCCAGATAGTTGCGTCCTTCAAACGGCAGATTGGCAACTTCATTCTGCGAGATGGTTGCAGCGATTTGGCTGCGGCTTGTTTCAAGGACGGGAGACACGGCGTTTACGGTGACGGCTTGTGTAGCGCCAGCGGTGAGAGTGATGGGAAGATTGAAGTCCGCGCCGATTGTTAGAGTGAGGGAGATTCCGGCATCCGAGAATCCGTCATGATGGATCGTCACTTGATATTGGCCGACCTGCAGATAAGGAAATCGGAAGCGTCCTGCAGCGTCGGTTTCTGTTTTGCTCTCGACATTTGTAACCGTTGCTCGTGCCGTTACGGTCGTGTCGCGAAGAATGGCTCCGGTGGGATCGGTGACACGTCCGGAGAGCGAGGCGTTGTTGATGGTCTCCTGCGCAGTAAGGCAGGGCACTACAAGGGACAGCAGAAAGATTGATAAAAGGCGATACACGTACGTCCTCCAGGGGACAGCAAAGCACACGACAAGACGTGGCTGCGGAAGTTCTTCTTGGGGATGGAAAGGAAGAGCTAGGAGAGACGAACGGCAGGAGGGCCACGTTTGTGGCGAGAGCGCTCGCGCGAGATGCGGCGCTGGGTTTCGGCGCGCTGGGGAGCGGCGAGGATTGAGATGTCAGTGAAAGCCAGCAGCGAAGGTGTCGCAATCGCTGCGAACGTGCCTGCAGGCGCGGTCATGGTGGGCCGTGGAAAGTTAGGGCAGCGGGCGCTGAACGCAGGAGTGTTCGACTGCTGGTCCGTGTTCATCATGCAATGGTGCGCGCCGTTGCGGCGGCAGCACGCAGGCAGATGCGCGTCGATGTCCTGCCCCATTGCAAGCAGCGGTGCGACGGTCGGAAGACCGAAGACAGCCAGCAGCAGCAATGCAAGAATGCGACGCATGTGCGACGAGTGTAGCAGGAATGGTGGAGCGATCTGCAGATCAGTGTCCGATTTGCGGCGCGCTAGTTGCAATCTGAGGTAGCTGCAGCAGGGCCTCATAGCTGCGCGAAAACCTAATAACGGCGGCCCATTCGCCGTCGCGATTGTCCTGCCAGACGATCTTGCCGCCGAGGATAGACGCTATCTCTGTAGGCGCTAAATCGCGCTCGGTGGCGAATTCGTGTCCGCGCCGAGAGTCCGGATGTTGGAGTAGATAGCTGCGAAGGCCGGGTGTCGTATACCGCGTGGTTATCACAAGAGCGGTGTCGAAGAGCTCAGGTTCCTGCTTGGCTTTCAGGACTTCGACAGCTGTGAAGTTTTCAATGGGCGCGACCTTGATTGAGCGTTGTGCATAGCCAAGGTCGGGACGTGAGAGTTCTGCTGCTGCGGGCCATGCGGTGAGGACGCGGGCATCGGGGAAGTGTTGGGTTATGTAATCGATGGCTTCCTGATGGACAACGATCATGTCGCGGTAGGTGAGGCTGTCTTCCGGAGCATAGGACGTCGGTGGACTGAACCAGAGCGCTGCAAAAAACGATACTCCGGTGAGAGCGACAAGCCAGGGCCAGCGGCGTGTGCGAGCGCGCCAGATAGCAACGCAGGTGAACAGTATCAGCGGATAGATGGGCAGCAGATAGCGCGTGAGAAGCGCTCCCCCAAGTATGGAGAAGGCTAGCCAGTTGGCAGCCACTAGAACTGCGATTGTACGGAGTGTTTCTGATGGTAGTGGCTGTGCTCCCTTTGCAGAGCGCCGTGGAAGAAACAGGCAGGCGAGCGTGAGGACGATTGCGACCCATATATTGCGCTGCCAAACCAGGTGCAGAAAGCGGTAGTACAGCGAGATAAAGATATGCGCTGCGCTGAGGTTCGCGGTCGCGTTGTAGCGCAGGTACTCGGGATTGCCGAAGGTGAAGCCTGTGCGGTGATGATGGTACCCGTACCACGCGAGCAGTGGCAGAAGCGGCAGCGAAAGTGTGATGAGCCAGGTTGCGTGAATGCGTCGTGCGATGAGGGAATGACGGTCGCGGATCAGCAGCACAAGGTGCATCGCAGCCAGAGCGGCGGGTTCGACGATGGTCGTCTCTTTGGAGAGTGCTGCAAGCGAGAAGAGCAAGGCAATCCATAGTTGCGTGCGCTTTACATGGCTATCTATTGCAGCGGTCGATTGTGTTGTTGTGAAGTACAGGGCGAAGGCCCAAAGCGTGAACGCTGCGGCGAAGATGTCGGCGTGTGCTAGCGTGCTCTGAACAAACCAGATCGGGTAGGTCGCTGTGAGAAGCGTTACCGCGATTGCTGCGGCTGGGCTAACGAGGCGCTGCGTCATCCGGAACACGGCCAGCAATGCGGCGGCGGAGAAGACGCAGACCATGAGGCGTGTTGCCAGGATGCGATAGCCGGTAATGTGCCAGAGCGTGCCGAGGACGATGTTCGGCAGTGGCGGATGAGCGTTGGTGAATTCGGGGATCAGGGTGAAGCGGTGGTAGAAGTCGAGGGCGGCTGGGATGTAATAGCCGCCCTCATCCCAGAAGTAGGGAAGGCGCAGGAGTGTGGTGTGTGCCAGTGCGATCGCGATGAAGAAGATCGCGAAGAGCATACGTCCAGGCAGGGACGCCAGTTTAGCGGCGGCCCTGCGGAGAGCTTGCGGAAGAGAGTCCACTGTTTAGTGGACGGGACCGTTGCCAGGGACGAAACGCGGGCCGCCCGGCTGGTTTCCCGATTGGGTGCTGTCCAGCGAGATGGTGCCGAAGGTTTGCTCGTACTGTGCGAGGTTGTGGGTCAACAAATTGTTGAGCGCCTTGGCCTGTTGCGGACTAAGATAAATCCCCTGAAAGTTGTCGATGCCCACCTGCTCGGCAGTTTGCTGCTCGAGCGTGCCAAAGACCAGGAAGAAGTCCCAGATGGAGAGGCGGACCTGGACGCTGTTGGCATAGGAGTCGCGGTAGTCGGCTGACTTGGTCAGGGTGATTTTGGTGTTGTCGGGTTGGGTAATGGTCTGGCTCATCGTCATCCTGAAGTCGGGCTTTGTTGGAAAGTGCCGTAACGGGGGTGTTTCCCGGGGGCGTTATGGATTTTGGTGCGGGAGGAGGGACTCGAACCCTCACGCCGAAGCACAGGCTTCTAAGACCTGCGTGTCTGCCATTTCACCACTCCCGCAGTGGAGTTAAGGGTAACGGGAATATAGAGGAGATGCAATCGGATGAGCAAAATGAACCTTTTACCCAATATTTGCGTTTTTCCTATAGGGGCGGTCGCGGAGGGCGCCTTTTACGTCTCAAGGAGTGGAGATCTGTGGGAAATCTGGTGTTTGGGAGACAGATTTGCGACCGACGAGGATGATAGTGCATCCTATTCATGAAAGTTGATAGAGGAACACTCAAGATGCCAAGCGAATTTGTTAGCGTGATCAAGCCGTCGGAAGTCAGGGTTGGGGAGGACAAGGGCCGTTCTTACCCTGTTTTGCCCGTTCGGGACACCGTTCTGTTTCCCCATGCGGTTCTGCCCCTGACTGTAGGGCGTGAGAGTTCCATTCAGTTGATCCAGTCCCTGGGCGAGGAAAAGACCATCCTTGTGGTGGCTCAGAAGGATGCCCGGCAGGACCAGCCGGATGGGTCGGACCTGCATACTATCGGTACCCGTGCGACCGTTCACAAGGTCGTGAAGATGCCGAACCAAAGCCTCTTTGTCTTTACTGAGGGTACGGAGCGAGTGAAGCTGGGGGCCTTTACCCAGTCGCAGCCGTTCCTGATGGCGGAGTGCGAAGTGCTGCCCGAGACTGAGCCGGAGGTGTCTCCGGAGGCAGAGGCGATGCAGCGGAATGTGGTGGGGCAGTTCCAGGAGATCGTAACGTCCTCGTCGACGCTGTCGGACGACCTGCAGACGATCGCGATCAACATCGAGGAGCCGAGTAGACTGTCGGACTTTATCGCGTCGAGTCTGCCGTTCCTTTCTACCGGCGACAAGCAGGAACTGCTTGAGACGACGGATGTGAAGACGCGACTGGAGAAGATCAATAGCCACCTGGCTAAAGAAATCGAGGTGCAGCAGCTTCGCAACAAGATCCAGACCGAGGTACAGGACTCCGTTCAGCAATCGCAGCGCGACTACTATCTGCGCGAGCAGATGAAGGCTATCCAGAAGGAGTTGGGCGACCAGGACGACACGCAGAAGGATATCGCCGACCTGAAGGAGAAGATCGAAGCGGCGGGCATGCCCGAAGACGTGAAGAAGGACGCGCTCAAGGAGCTGGGCCGGTTGGGCCGGATGAATCCTGCGGCTGCAGACTACTCGCTGACGCGGAACTATGTGGAGTGGCTGGCGGTATTGCCGTGGTCGAAGGGTTCGGCCGGCGAAGTGGACATTGTGAAGGCACAGGATGTGCTCGACGAGGACCACTATGGGCTGAAGAAGGTGAAGGATCGCATTCTCGACTATCTGAGTGTGCGGCGCCTGAAGCCGGATATGAAGGGGCCGATCCTGTGCTTCGTCGGACCTCCGGGTGTGGGAAAGACCTCACTGGGACGTTCGATTGCTCGCTCGCTGGGACGCAAGTTCTCGCGCATCTCGCTGGGTGGTATGCATGATGAGGCGGAGATCCGCGGGCATCGGCGCACCTATATCGGCGCGCTGCCGGGGCAGATTATTCAGCATTTGAAGAGGGTTGAGGTCAACGATCCGGTCTTTATGCTGGATGAGATCGACAAGCTGGGCCGCGATTTCCGCGGAGACCCATCGAGCGCGTTGCTGGAGACGCTTGATCCGGAGCAGAACAATACGTTCCGGGACAACTATCTCGACCAGCCGTTCGACCTGAGCAAGGTCTTGTTCATCTGCACAGCGAACCAGCTTGACCCGATTCCTGCGCCGTTGCTGGACCGCATGGAGATCATCGAGCTGACCGGCTATACGGAAGAGGAGAAGGTCAACATCGCGGAAAAGTACCTGATTCCGCGGCAGATCAAGGAGAACGGCATCTCGCCGGAGCTGATCGAGTTTCCGACAGCCAGCGTTGGGCTGATTGCGCGGCACTATACGCGTGAGGCCGGCGTGCGCAGGCTGGAGCAGCTCATCGGAACGGTGTGCCGCAAGCTGGCTCGCAAGGTCGCCGAAGGGCGGACGGAGAAGCTGGTGATTACGCCTGAGATCATCCACGAGTTCCTGGGTGGGATCAAGGTTCGTGTGGACACAGAGATTGCCGAGCGCACCAAGCGTGCAGGCGTGGCTGTGGGCCTGGCATGGACACCGGCGGGTGGCGACGTGCTCTTTATCGAAGCCAACAAGATGAAGGGCAAGGGAGGTTTCAGCATCACAGGCCAGATCGGCGATGTGATGAAGGAGTCGATGCAGGCGGCGTTGACGTGGGTGCGGTCGAATGCGACCTCACTAGGGTTGGACGAAGATGTGCTGAAGGACATCGACCTGCACATTCACGTTCCGGCGGGAGCGATCCCCAAGGACGGCCCGAGCGCAGGTGTCACGATGGCGACGGCGCTGGTATCTCTGCTGACCGATAAGCCTGTGCGTCCGCTGCTGGCGATGACCGGCGAGATTACGCTGAGCGGCAATGTGCTGCCGGTCGGCGGCATCAAGGAGAAGTTCCTTGCGGCCAAGCGGGCGGGTGTTCGCGACGTGATTCTTCCGATAGATGTGAAGTCTAATGTGGAAGAGGACCTTACAGCGGATCAGGTCGAGGGCGTGACGATTCACTATGCTTCGCGGATCGAGGATGTGCTGGCTGTGGCTTTGCCGAAGACGGTGAAGGAAGCGGTGCATTACGACGAGGTGCGGGAAGAAGTGCTTGCTGGCGCTGCGGAGTAGTTGAGCGAAGGAATACAAGGGCGATTCGCGAAGAGCGGATCGCCCTTTTTTCTGATCTGTACGCTTTCGGGGAGGTGCGAACGAAAAACGGGAGACAGCAGGTTCGCTCGCTCCGCTCGGAATGACAAACCAGAAAAGCAAAAGCAAAATACAGGGGTCTCTCCACTACGCGTCACGATAAAGCCATGACGCTTCGGTCGAGATGACAATATTGGTGGGGTGCAATATTGGTGGGTTGCAATTGATGGGTTGCACCTGAAGCGTGAACCTCTTGTTGCAGGAGAGTCCTATGATGACGATCGGACATTCGACGCTGAGGATCGAAGCGTTTCTGCGAGCGCTTGGGGAGAGTGGTGTTGAGTTGCTGGTCGATGTGCGGAGCCGTCCTGGGTCGCGGAGGCATCCGCAGTTTGGGCAGGAGACGCTGTTTGCGTCGTTGCGGGAGGCGGGAATCGAGCCGGTGTGGCGCAAGGGGTTGGGAGGGTGGCGGGAGGCGCGTAAAGACAGCATCAACACCGGCTGGCGAGTGAACAGCTTTCGCGGCTATGCGGACTATATGGAGACCGCTGCGTTCCAGAGCGAGATTGAGTGGCTGTTGGCCCAGAAGAAGCCTCTGGCGGTGATGTGCGCCGAGGCGGTTCCGTGGGGGTGTCATCGTTCGCTGATTGCCGACGCTATGCTCGCTCGCGGTGTTGAGGTTGAAGATATATTGGTTACTCCCGAAGGCGGGAGTTCGCGGAAGCCTCATGAGATGACGCGCTTTGCGCGCGTGGAGGGGGACCGGGTCTGGTATCCGGCCGAGAATGGCGAGCTCTTTGGCGGTATGCTCGGAGCGGGTGATAAAGGGGAGGACGAGTGAGGCTTTTGCTGATCGACACCTGCGGTGAAGTGGGAAGTGTGGCGTTGAGCGAGGGCGAGACGATTGCCGCCAGCGAGATGCTGCCGGAGCGTGGGTCGTCGTCCGCTCTTTTGCCTGCCGTAACGCGACTGCTGCAATCAAAGGGATGGGCGTTATCGAAGCTTGATGGGATTGGCGTTGTGGCTGGGCCAGGGTCCTTTACGGGCGTGCGTGTGGGGCTGGCAGCGGCCAAGGGATTGTGCGAGGCTGCGAGCCTGCCGCTGGCTGCGGTATCGCGGCTGGCTGTGCTGGCAGAGGCTGCGGCGCTTGTGGATGGATACGCTGTGCTCGACGCTGGGCGGGGTGAGTATTATGTCCGCATCGTGCGGTCTGGCGAGGAGGCACAGGATGCGCTTTGCCATCGCGACGATTTGCTGACCAAGGCGTATGCGAAGCGAGTTGTGGTCGCTGAATCAAAGTTAGTGGAGCAGATTGCGGTGCTGCGGCCTGAACTTCATCTTCTGAGGGCTGAACATGCTTTGCCAGCCGTGTTGCGAGGGTTGCAAGAGGGTGGGAGTGATGTTGCGACGATAGATGCGAATTATGTTCGGGGGGAGAGGGATATCTATGCGAAGGTGGCGGTGAGGTGACAAAGTAGCTTTGAGTTGCTCGCTTTTTGTGAGCTGCGAACGAAAAACGGGAGACAGCAGGTTCGCTCGCTCCGCTCGGAATGACAAACAGAAAAGCAAAAGCAAGGGCAAAGGCAGAGGCGCGGTTTCAATAGATCCCTATGAGTATCTTCTCGAAGTCGCTCGAAATCCGACGTGCGCAGCCCGAAGACCTGGCCGAGGTGTTGCGTATTGAGAGGGCTGTGCCGGAGGCGCCGCACTGGGGGGAGCCGGTTTATCGCGACATTCTTTTGCAGGAGCCTGGGGAGATAAAGCTGAATCGAGCGCTGTTTGTCGCTGGGGACGGCAAGCGGATTGTGGGGTTTGCGGTTGCGGCGGTTGTTGCCGATCAGGCGGAGTTGGAGAGTATCGCGGTCGATCCGGAGCGGCGCAGGCTTGGGGTGGGAGGGGCGTTGTCGGGCGCGGTCATACTTTGGGGGCGTCAGGCAGGTGCGCGGGAGATGCTGCTTGAAGTAAGATCGGCGAACGCGGAAGCTCGTGCGTTGTATGATCGCCTGGGTTTTAAGGAAACCGGTCTTCGCCGCGGGTATTATTCCGACCCTCCCGATGACGCGGTGTTGATGTCTGTAAGTCTTTCTAACGCAGCAGATTTATAATCGGTGACTATGGTTCGCGACGGAATTTTTTATGGGCTCGCCCTGTTGGTTGTGGCGGCGATTGTCTGGCACTTCACGGAAATTGGGAGCCTGACGGCCATCCCAGTGGTGCTGGCGATGTTCTTTGTCTGGTTCTTTCGCGATCCCTCGCGCAAAGTGCCTGCTGGTGCTGGGCTTATCGTCTCACCGGCTGACGGCAAGGTGGAAGAGGCAGAATGGATAGAGACGACTGCCGGCGGACGCCTGCGTGTGACGATCTTCCTCAACGTCTTCGATGTCCACGTGAATCGTGTGCCGGTGGGCGGCACGGTGGAGCTGGTGGAGTTTCGTGAAGGTCAGTTTCTGAACGCGATGCGGCCAGAGTCTTCCGTCCATAACGAGCAGACGCTGGTCACGATCAATACTGGGAGCTATCTGGTCAGTTTCAAGCAGATCGCCGGTCTTCTGGCGCGGCGCATCGTCTGCAACCTTAAGGTGGGTGACCGTGTGGAACGCGGCCAGCGCATGGGGTTGATCAAGTTCGGTTCGCGAGTGGATGTGCTGCTTCCCCCTGAGGCCAAGTTGAGCGTGAAGGTCGGAGATCGGGTCAAGGGTGGGAGCTCCGTACTCGCTGCCATGCCGGATGGGGCCGTCTGATGGCAATGCCAGTTTTAGAGGACGCGCCGAAACGCCTGCCGCAGCGTCGTGGCATGTATGTGCTGCCGTCTCTGTTTACAGCAGGCAATATCGCGGCGGGTTACTACGCACTGACGGAGAGTATCCGCGGGGTTGGGGGCGATCCCCGGGCCTTCGATCACGCTGCGCTGGCGATTGGCTTTGCGGTGATGTTCGATGGGCTGGACGGACGTGTCGCCCGCATGACCAATACCTCCAGCGATTTCGGTAAAGAGTTCGACTCGCTGGCCGACGTCATTACCTTCGGTGTTGCGCCGAGCCTGCTTGCTTACCTTTGGGGAGTGCATGCTGTGCTGCCATCAGCGTATCCCGTGGTGGATGATCGGCTGCACGGCCTGGGAATCGTCATCTGCTTTCTGTTCCTCATCTGCGGCGCGTGCCGGTTGGCGAGGTTCAACATCAGTGTGAATCCGCAGCCACGTAACCCCGGGCGGCCGGGCAGGAAGTACTTCGTCGGTATGCCGATTCCGGCTGGGGCTGGCGTGATTGCGGCGGTCGTTCACTTTGAGCAGGGGTCGCCGATTCATGACCTGTGGCTTTCCGCGGTCTGGCTGGCGTTGCTGGCGTTCACCGGTTTTTTGATGGTGAGCAGTTGGCGATTCTGGAGCGGCAAGGAGATGAACCTGGCGGAGAAGCAGCCCGTGCGCGGGGTTCTCCTGCTGGTGGTTGCGCTGGCGCTGGTTATCGTGTTTTCACGATATGCGTTGATCATTATTGCGATGGTCTATCTGCTGTCGGGTGTTCTGGCGCGGCTGGCCTACTCGTGGGGACGTCGTAACGCATCGAATTAAACGCGAGCTGCTGAACTGCGACGTAGCCGAAGGAGAAATAGCTTGGCCGGAAGACTTATAAAGGCGGCGATCGTTGGAGCGTCCAGCATTTTGGGAAAAGAGCTCGCGGACGAGTTGAACGCGTCATTGGTTGCGACCTGGGATATTGCACTGTTCGACACGGGTGACGTCACTGGACAGGTGACGGCTGCGGGCGATGAGCCCATGGTGATTCAGGAGATCGGACCTGTCTCCTTTGTGGGGATCGATGTGGTGTTTTTTGCCGGCGATGCCGCAACGACGCGCAAACACTGGAAGGACGCGCTGACTGCAGGAGCGAGCGTCATCGATTTGAGCTTCGCGCTCGAGAACGAGAAGGGTGTTCTGGTACGGTGTCCGTTGATCGAGACCACTGAAGCAGGGACGACGCCCGCTCCCGATCTGACGACAAAGGTCATCGTGCCGGCGCATCCTGCGGCGGTGATGCTGGCGATGCTGGCGGCTCGGCTGCGGGGGAAGTGGAAGACGGCGCGCCTGGTGGCAACGGTTCTGGAACCGGCTTCGCAGCAGGGCAGAGAGGGGCTTGAAGAACTGCACCAGCAGACGGTAGGGACACTATCGTTTCAGTCGCTGCCCAAGGATGTGTACGACACGCAGGTTTCGTTCAATCTGAATGCGGCGCTGGGTGCTGCGGCGAAGCTGGATCTCAGCAAGCTGACCGCGCAGGTGCGGCTGCACTTTGGGGACATCGCGGGCGGGGAAGCCCTATCGGCGCTGGCGCTCCAGTTGCTGCAGGCTCCGGTATTCAATGGCTATACAGCCTCAGTTTTTGCAGAGTTCGGGGAAAAACAGAAGCTGGCGGATGTGGTGAAGGCCCTGCAGGGCGGGATGGTCAGCGTGGTTGGGCCGGATGAGCCGGAGCCCAGCAATATGAGCGTGATTGAACAGGCACAGATGCTGGTCAGCGTTCGTACGGAGCCTTCTGCAGAGAATGGGTTCTGGCTATGGATGGCGGTCGACAATCTTCGTCTTGCTGCGCGGAATGCTTCCGCGTGTGCGATGGAGCTGGTGGCGTTGCGGCCTGCGGGTAAGGTGCAATAGCGCGCAGGGTGTTGGCTTGCGTATGCGAGAACAAACAACGGCAAAAGCCTTGATGCAAAGGTCGCGAAGGAAAAACGCAAAGGTTCGCTACGGCTGTCGTGGCGAACCTTTTCTCCCTTAGCGCACTTTGCGGCAAATTTTTAGGGTGTATGTCGAAGGATTGCAGTCCGTGCCCAGAGTTTAATGGGCTGGTGCCGAGGATCGTAGATTTCTGATAGCTTATTGGGGAAACGTTTTCTCAAACTCGCGAGCGAGCTCCTTATGACCCCAGGTATCCGTTTTCAGTCTCTCTGCTTTGTCGCACTCTTGTTTCTCTGCGGCTCCAGTCTTGCTGCACAAGGACAGAGTGCCCCAGCTGCTTCAGCGCAACTCACGGTAGATGCGGCGAAGATTGTCAGCCCTGTCAGTCCGACGCTCTATGGCCTGATGACCGAGGAGATCAACCATTCCTATGACGGCGGCCTCTATGCGGAACTCGTGCGTAACCCCACGTTTCGCAATATCTGGTCGGGTATACAGGGTTGGGAGCTAGTGCGTAACGGAGATGCTGGCGCTGCTATGAGTCTGGATAAGACCACGGGTCCAAGTGCTGCCCTCTCCTCCAGTCTTAAGCTCGAGGTTGCTTCCGCATCGTCTGGCAATGAGGCAGGCGTGAGCAACTCCGGTTACTGGGGTATCGCCTTGCGGGCGCACACCGCATACCGCGGATCACTGTATGCCAAGGTGGATGGCGCAAGTCCTGGCCCGCTTACCGTGCGTTTGATCAGCGACGATAGCGGTGCGGTGCTGGCAGAAGCCCAGGTTGCGCTGCATGCAGGCGGATGGTCGCAGTACAACCTCTCACTGACTACGGGAGCGATTGCGGCGTCGTCGAAGAATCATCTGCAGCTTACTGTGGCGCATCCCGAGACCTTGTGGCTGCAGCTGGTGTCGCTCTTTCCTCCGACGTTCAACGATAGACCCGACGGCCTTCGTCCCGATCTTATGGCGCTGATGGCCGCGATGCATCCGCACTTTCTTCGGCTGCCGGGAGGGAACTATCTTGAAGGCGATACTCTGGCGGATTGGTACGACTGGAAGAAGACGATTGGGCCGCGTGTGAATCGTCCTGGACACCAGGCGCCGTGGAGTTATTGGTCGACTGACGGACTGGGGCTGCTGGAGTTTTTGGAGTGGTGCGAGGACTTGCACGTTGAGCCTGTGCTTGCGGTCTATGCGGGCTATGCTTTGAAGGGAGAGCATGTTGCGACTGGCCATGATCTCGAACCCTATGTGCAGTCTGCCGTGGATGAAGTGGAATATGTAACTGGCGATGTTTCGACCAAGTGGGGAGCCGAGCGTGCTCGTGATGGCCATCCGGCGCCCTTCCCTTTGCACTACATTGAGATTGGCAATGAAGATGAATTCGACAAGTCGCATAGCTATGATGCGAGGTTTGCGCAGTTCGCCCAGGCATTGCGCCAGCACTATCCACAGTACAAACTGATTGCGACGACTCGCGTAAAAGAAGCGAATGCAGGCGAGCAGCCTGACCTGATCGACGATCACTTCTATAAATCTCCTGCTGCGATGTTCGATCTGGTACACCACTATGACAATGAGCCACGCACCGGGCCGAAGATCTTTGTCGGAGAGTGGGCGACGCGTTCCGGCTCACCAACGCCAAACTTCGGCGATGCTCTTGGCGACGCTGCCTGGATGACCGCGATGGAGCGGAACAGCGATTTAATCCTGATGGCGAGCTACGCACCACTGCTGACCAACGTGAACCCAGAGGCGATGCAGTGGCCGACTGACTTGATCGGCTATGACGAGTCCAACAGCTACGGGTCGCCGAGTTACTACGCGCAGTGCCTCTTTGCTACGCATCTCGGTGATGGTGCGGCACAGACAACGATTACAGGTGCGGGTGCGAGGTTCTTTTATTCTGCAACGGTTTCTTCGAAGGACCACGTACTGCACTTGAAGCTGGTCAACGCGTCGGATGTAGACCAGGCGCTGAGGATTCGTCTCACGGGTATCTCGGTGGGAGACTCTGTGGCGCAGATCGATTCACTGCATGCCGCCAGCTTCGAGGCTACGAACTCGATTACTTTGCCGAAGGCGATCCAACCTGTTGTATCGACCCTGCATTTCAAGGGGCACGAGTTCAACCAGGTTGTGCCGCAATTCACGATCCAGGTAATCGACATACCGTTGAGATAACGGATTTAAATTCGTTTGCTATCTGCCATAGGGAGTAACAGCAGAGACGCTGGGGCTGGGCGGTAGTTCCCAATCGGCAAACGCGTCTGGGTGGGATGCATCGAAAGGTGGTATTGGTAGACGAAGATAGCGTGCCAGTGGAAGCTTCTGGTCGCGAATATTCTGCACGATGGCGCGGGCTAGCTCGTAGGCTCCGTAGGAGTTGAAATGTGTGTTGTCCTTCAGCTCTTCGGTCTGTCCGGGGAAAGTATTGGCGGGATAGTGGACAAAGGCGTGCAACGTTCCGGTCTCGCCCATGGTTTCAAATAGAGTTTTGCTCATGGCATTCAGGTCGATGAGCGCGAGCTTCTGTTGTTCGGCGACCTCGCGCATCGCGGCTGGATAATCACCGAGTGTCTGAACGATCTTTCCGTCGGCGTCGAAGTTACGGCGGTTCATCGGTGTCACCAGAATCGGAGTGGCGCCGTGGGCGCGGGCCTCGGTGATGTATTGCAGAAGATAGGTCTTGAAATCTGTGGCTGCTGGAACGTAACCGTTACCTGGTTTTTGATCGTTGTGACCAAACTGAATCATGAGATAGTCGCCGGGGCGAATGGTGGACAGAATCTTTGCAAGGCGGTGCTCCCCTACGAAACTGCGAATGGTTTCACCAGACTCTGCCTCATTGGCGATAGAGAGGCGCGGGCCGAAGAAGACGGGCAACATCTGGCCCCATGCGGCCCATGGTTCTTTGTCCTGATCGACGACCGTTGAGTCGCTGGCAAGGTAAAGCGTAGGAACATGGTCGATTGGTTGGATGGAGATGGAGCGTACGCTGGGATGATCGCCATTGAACTCAAGCGTGAGCTTTTCGTCCCAGTCCAGTGCGCCAATTTCGCGTAGCTTCAGTGCCACCTTTGACGGTGGTGCTGATCCCAGCGCAGAGATGGCTGCAGAGCGGACGTTGACGTTGAAGGTGACGCGTCTGGATTTTTCCGCGGCGACTTCCATTTGATTGATAAAGAGGCGGCGTGATTCGGCGCGTACCGTGGTTGTCGACGCAGCGGGGCCGCCAAGAGTGAGCGTTACCTGATAGTTTCCATCCGGAACTGCGATCGAGAAGAAGAAGGGTTGAACGCTGCTGCAGGAGCTGCTTGCAAAGCTCGTGGGTGAGGTGCCAAGGTCGAATCCGAATGCTGGAAAGGTGTCGGAGGCAGATACCGGACGGGAGGGGCTCTTGTAGATGGTTGCCGCAGATAATGGCTTCTCTTGAGCAGCAGATTGTTTCCCCGCGCAGTCGAAGTGCCAGACGGGTTGGGCCGTCGTCACGCTGCATAAAGCGAGGGTAATTGAGCTAAACACCGCGATGTTGCGGAAGAGTGTTTTTGAGTTTTTATAGGCGCGACGCCAGTATAGAAACATGCGGTTCCTCGATGAATCAGACGCAGCGATGATATACAACTCTATTATATAAAATTATTTTCCTATTGACATTAGCTTATTGCGCTACATAGAGTTTGCAGTTGGAAGGTAAAGCATGGTCGTCAGATGTTCTCGCGTGCGGCAGACCCTCAGCAAGTTTCGGTGTCCCGTTGGAAGGACGGCCTTTGCCGCGGCAGTGCTTGCCGGTTTGCTCTGCTTTGTTTTTGGCGAGAGCTCGAACGCTTTGGCACAGGTACAGAAGAGCGCCGAAAGCGGATCAGGCTTTGCGGTCGTGGGAGATCATTTCGAACTCGATGGGAAGCCTGTCCAGTTACTCTCGGGCGAGATGCACTACGAGCGCATACCGCATCAGTACTGGCAAGCGCGCATGGAGATGGCCAAAGCGATGGGCCTGAACACGATCGCTACTTATGTTTTCTGGAATGTGCATGAGCCCACGCCAGGTGTTTATGATTTCTCGGGCGACCTGGATCTGGCGGCGTTCGTGAGACTGGCGCAGAAGGAACATCTGAACGTGCTGCTGCGGGCTGGTCCGTACTCCTGCGCGGAGTGGGAGTACGGCGGATTTCCTGCGTGGCTGCTGGCCGATCCAAAGATGAGTAAGGCACTGCGCAGCAACGACGATGCCTTCATGATCCCGGTGGAACGCTGGATCAAACGGCTGGCGCAGGAGGTTGCGCCGCTGCAGGTTGGACTTGGTGGGCCGATTATTGCGGTGCAAGTGGAGAATGAGTACGGCAACTTTTCCAACGATCACAGCTACATGGAGCATATGAAGGAGATCTTCGTGCGTGCGGGATTTACTCGATCGATGCTCTATACCGTCGATCCGTCGAAGAGCCTTGCTTCAGGTGAGTTGGACGGCGTGTATTCGGGAGTGAACTTCGGCACTGGAGGTTCGGTGCAGGGGCTGACAGCGCTCGCGAAAGAGCGGCCGGGGCAGCCGTTGTTTGCGACGGAGTACTGGCCGGGGTGGTTCGATCATTGGGGGCATCCGCATGAGACGCGGCCTATCGATAAGCAGGTCGAAGACCTGAACTACATTCTCAGCCATAAAGCGTCGCTCAATATCTACATGTTTCATGGTGGGACGAGTTTTGGATTCATGAGCGGGGCGAGTTGGACAGGCGGGAACTATCTGCCGGACGTTACCAGCTATGACTACGATGCTCCACTGGATGAAGCAGGGCATCCAACGCCGAAGTTCTATGCGTATCGTGAAGTTCTCGCGAAGTATTCGAGTAGTCCATTGCCGCCTGTACCTGCTTCGCCGCCGGTAGTCACATTGGGCCCATTCCCCGTTAACCATGCAAGCTCTCTCTGGGGGCATCTGCCTAAGTCCGTCAAGTCCGAGAATCCAGAGACGATGGAAGCGCTTGGGCAATCGTATGGCTACATCCTTTACCGGAAGAGACTCGATGCTGCAGCGGATGGGCCGCTGGTTCTAGACGAAGTGCATGACTATGCGCTCGTCTATGTGGATGGCCAATTGATTGGAACGGTCGATCGGAGACTCAAGCAGGATCGCGTTGAATTGAAGGCTTCAAAAGGGGCGCGCCTCGATATTCTGGTGGAGAACTCTGGGCGCATCAACTCAACGAAGATGATGCGCGGAGAAGTGAAGGGCATAACGCGCTCTGTTCACTTGGCAGGAGCGCCGCTGATGGGCTGGGAGAACTATTCACTCCCCATGGAAGATGCCGGCAAGATGCGTCCCGTCAAGAGCGGCGGCGCTGAAGAAAAGATTGCAACTGCCGGCCCCCATTTCTTCTTTGCAAGCTTCAAGACAAGTAAACCGGGCGATGTCTTTCTCGATGTAAGCGCACTCGGCAAGGGGGCGCTCTGGATCAATGGACATGCGATGGGCCGATACTGGAATGAGGGGCCGCAGAAGACGCTCTATGTTCCCGCTCCGTGGTTGCATTCTGGAAGTAATGAGGTGGTGATCTTTGATCTGTTCCGAGCCACGAACGGCAAGCCGATGTTGGCAGGCCTTGCCCAACCGATATTGAACGCGAAGACCCCGGAGATTGCGCAGCCCTCGAAGGTGGCAGCGTCTCCAAAGATTGATTAAGAAACAGTTGCGAGGTTGAGTCCAGATGGGCGTAAATCAGGAGATGGAAAGCATGCTCCTCGGAAGAATGTGGAACGGTCGTAAGAGACGTTGCGCTCTTGTGACGGCGTTGTCGCTGGCGTTGGTTTCAACCGCGGCGTTGTCGCAGGAAGAGACGACTGTTGGCAGGGAAAAGATTGCTGCGGTGCAACGAGATTTTGTACATCCTCCGGACGATGCGCGTGTGCTGATGCGATGGTGGTGGTTTGGACCGGCCGTCACGAAGCCCGAGCTTCAGCGCGAGATCCTGGCGATGAAGTCGGGTGGAATAGGCGGCTTCGAGATTCAGCCGGTGTACGCTCTGGCGCTTGATGACCCGCAGAAGAATATTCGCAATCTTCCTTATCTTTCAAAGGACTTTCTTGATGCGGTGAGCTTTGCGTCGAAGACGGCGCACGAGAATGGCATGAGGGTCGATATGACCCTGGCGAGTGGGTGGCCGTATGGCGGCAAGCATGTGCCGGTGGAGGAAGCTTCTGCCCGTCTGCGTGTTGTTGCAAGCGATGTTGCTTCTGGAGATGCGTCGTCGCCCGTGCCTGTGATGAAGGATGGCGAGAGTCTGGTCGCCGTGTTTGCGGGACCTGGCAGCGCAAAGCAGTACGATGCTGGGAACCTGAAGATGCTCTCCAGTAAGGCGAATGATGGACGCATCGAGTTAGCCGCCGGGGCTGGGCCACGCGTGGTTGTGTTCTATATCGCGAGCCGTACCGGCCAGCAGGTAAAGCGCGCGGCGGTGGACGCCAACGGTTTTGTGCTCGATCACTTCAACCGCGCTGCTGTAGAGGATCATCTGCACACCGTTGGTGAGCCCCTGATGCAGGCCTTTGGCGACACACCGCCCTATTCGGTCTTTAGCGATAGCCTTGAGGTCTATGGCGCCGATTGGACTGGCGATCTTTTGCCGGAGTTTCAACGCCGCCGCGGTTACGATCTCACGCCGCATCTGCCGGAACTTGTGAGTGGCACGGACGAAGTTAGCTCGGAACTGCGTCATGATTGGGGGCTCACGCTCACGGAGCTTATCGACGAGCGGTATCTCACCCCAGTTAATGATTGGGCTATCGCTCACCACACGCGTTTTCGCTCGCAGACGTATGGTGATCCAGCGGTCTCGCTTTCGAGCAACAGTCTGGTCACTCTGCCTGAAGGTGAGGGGCCGCAGTGGAACCGCTTCTCCTATACGCGATGGGCCACTTCGGCGAGTCACCTGTATGGCCGTCCTGTTACATCGACGGAGACGTGGACGTGGTTGCATTCGCCAGTCTTTCGCGCTACTCCGCTGGATATGAAGGCGGAGGCCGACTGCTTTTTCCTCGAAGGTTCCAATCAACTCATAGGCCATGGTTGGCCCTACAGTCCTCCTGGCGTAGCAGAGCCGGGATGGGCGTTCTATGCAGCTGCTGTCTTTAATGACCACAATCCGTGGTGGATTGTGATGCCAGATGTAACTGGATATCTCCAGCGCGTAAGTTATCTGCTGCGCCAGGGCAAGCCGGCGAATGATATCGCCGTCCTTCTGCCTAATGACGATGCCTATTCTGAGTTCAAGCTCGGCAAGGTCAGCCTCTCCGACAATATGCCGAAGTACGTTACGCCAGAGTTGATGCAGCAGATTCTTGGAGCTGGGTACAACGTCGATTACATCGATGCGGAGGCCATCAAGAGCGTCGGTATTACCTACCCCGTGCTCATTCTGCCGCACGTCGAGCGTCTATCTCCTGAAACGCTCAAGGCCATCGCGGCGTATAGCCGGCATGGAGGCAAAGTGATCGCTGTGGGGTCCGTCCCCAGCCGCGCTCCTGGTTTTGCGAATGCTGCCGCAATTACGGATGAAGTGAAACAGCTTTCACAAGCCCTGTTTGCGAAGAATCCAAACGCGCGTGTTGTGTCCAGCGAGAGCGATCTTGGTGCTGCTTTGCATGAGGCACTCACGCCCGATCTGCAACTCTCCGGCGGGGCAAGTGTCGTCGGCTTCCTGCATCGCAAGCTCAGCGATGCAGATGTTTACTTTCTTGCGAATACCAGCAATCAGGAGATACATGCGACCGCTAGCTTTCGCGCATCACGGAAAGCAGTTTCTTCCTGGGATCCTTTCTCAGGCTCCGTGTATGCGGTCGACATGAAACCGATGGAACTCAACCTGGCGCCTTATGAGTCACGCGTGATCGTGTTCAGCGATGTTCCGGCTGACCACGAGCAACTCGTGCACCAATCTGCGGCAACCCTTGTCGCCAACTGGAGCCATGACTGGAAGGTCAGCTTCGAAGGCCGCGATCAAACCGTATTTCCTGAACGCACGCTGCACGAGCCTTCCTCCTGGACGGAAGATCCGGCTCTGCGTTTCTTCTCTGGCGTTGCCGTCTATACGAAGACTGTGACCCTGAGCGCGTCTGATCTGGCAGGTGCGAAATCTCTTGTACTCGATTTCGGAAAGGGAACTGCTACTGCTCCCACTCCAGATATCAGGAGCAATGGGACACGCGCGCTATTGGAAAGCCCTATCCGCGAGGCGGCAGTGATCGTCATCAACGGTCAACGGGTCGGCTCGGTGTGGCGGCCACCCTATCGCCTTGATGTTATGGGCGCCCTCAAGCCTGGGGAAAATCGCATCGAGATTAGTGTGGCGAACACTGGCACCAACGCTCTTGCGGGCCTGGCTCCGGCTGACTACAGTGCGCTCAACGCCCAATATGGTGTGCGCTTCACACCGCAAAATATGGACCACCTCGAGCCTCTTCCGTCCGGGATACTCAGCGGAGTTCAACTCCTGGAGGCCAAATGATGCGAAGAAAAGGCGCGGGACCCATGACCTTCAGATGAACTGCCGACATGCTGGTTCTCGACTAGCCTCAGTCCAACGCCCTATGCGATACTGATAAGGCTTTGAACGAAAGTGCGACCGGGTCGTAACGTCATTACAGTGATATTTTGGCCTCAACGTAAGTAGTTCAATACCTTGCACTTAGAGTGCAGCGCCGGGATGGCGGAACTGGCAGACGCAGCGGACTCAAAATCCGCCGAGGGCAACCTCATGGGGGTTCGATTCCCCCTCCCGGCACCAAAAGATAATAAAAGACTTATAGGTAATTGGCTCCTCGATTTCTGAGGAGCCAAAATCGTCTGGTGGCTGTTTTGGTGGCTGTTGATTTTTCGCAGATCGTCATTGCGTGAACTGTGCCCCTAAATTAGGGGATAATTGGTCTCCTATGAATTCACTTGCAATCCGCGGCTCGGTCCATTGGGTATCCAACTACGAGATCACTGAAGCTGCTCAACCGATTGCCCCTATTTGGGGAATCTTGAGAACTTTGCGCTCTAACCAATGGCTTGTCTTGGCCCAAGCTGCCGCAGAGGAAAAGACAGAGTTCTTCCCGTTTCGAAAGCGCGAGTTGATTGAACGTTTCGGTGACGCGAAGCCGTTTTCCATTGCATCAGACGTTCTCCATTTGCGAGAACACGGAGCAACAGCAGTAAAGAAACGTGTTTGGCGTACAGCGTGGAATGAGGATGAGCCTGTTGAGTCATCTCGAATGGTCCTCGTGGATGACCAAGGATCTCTTCTCGGTATTGGTGTGCCTCGAGGGCAGAGGCAAGATCAGGGTGTAATCACCAGCTATTTAAAGAGCCGCGAGGAGTTCTCATCCGATGCCACATCAATTGAAGAGATCGCACTGACTGGATTCTTGAGGAATGAAGGTCCCGAGGACAGAGAAGAAGAACCCAGGGGACAGAAACAGGACGCGGAGCCACCGTCACTGATCGTACCGGTGTTTTATGGGACAGACCGACAGCGGGATCCCCAGTCACCTCCGGAGAATATTAGATTCACAAATGAGCGGGCATCAGAGGAAACAGTCTCTCTTGGCGTTTGCAGTGTAAGCATTCCCAAGAGTCACGAGATCGGCAAATTGGAGCGACCGCCTAAGTGGAAGATTTGGGCACGACCCAGAAGAAACGATCACGTCATGCTTCTTAGTACGATTGAATTATCTGAGGGCGAATTTAGGGAACAGCTCAGTGCCTCGGTAGTTGAAAGTGCTAAGAGAGATGTCTTCATCTTCGTCCATGGATATAACGTCTCATTTGCCGACGCAGCGCTGCGAACTGCACAGTTGGCCACCGATCTGTCATTCCACGGCGGTCCAATCATGTTTAGTTGGCCATCCAAAGGCAAACTAGCAGACTACTTGTCCGACGAAGGAGCTATCCAATGGAGCCGACCGCACCTTAAAACTTTTATAGAAGATGTTTGCAAATCATCAAATGCAAATGCGGTGCATCTGATAGCTCACAGTATGGGATCTCGTGCTCTCGTAGAAGTAGTTCAAGCGCTGAGCACCTCATTATTGCCCGCAGGTTCTCTAAAGCAGTTGATCTTTGCAGCTCCTGATGTAGATTCGGGAGTTTTTCAGCAGGCAGCGAAAGCTCTTCGCGGTGTATGTTCAAGGGTTACTCTGTATGCTTCTGACCAAGATAAGGCATTGAAGACGTCAAGGAAGATGCACGGATATGCTCGTGCGGGGGAAGCGGGAGCAGGCCTCGTGGTCGTTGCTGGAGTCGACACCGTAGACGCGTCCCTAGTGGATACTGATTTTTTGGGACATTCTGGATTCGCAACGGATGTACCTCTGATGCAAGATGTCTACTATCTGGTTCAACACGGGCATGCCCCGGGCCAGCGTTTTGGCTTAGAAGAGCGTTCCGGCGCCCTCGGCACATACTGGTGTTTTAAATCCTAATGATTGATTCGCGGTGTTGCACAAGCCGACGTGTCTTGCCGGACGCTTGAGCTATTGAGCTCTTTCCGACGAGATCCGATCGATGACTGACAATCGATGCTCTGGCGAGAGATGGCTGTACCGAGCTGACATCGTGATGGTCTTGTGTCCAGCGAGTTCTTGAATCTCTTTGATCGATGCACCCGCCATCGCCAGCCATGAGCAGAACGTGTGGCGGTTGCAGTGCCAGACATAGCCTTCGATCTCCGCGTCCTGTAAGCAGGGAACGAACCATGAACGTGTGTCGAAGCGAGGGCCTTGCCGAAAAAAGACCGGATCGGCAGGTCTGTGCAATTTATGTTTGAGAGTTTGGAATGCAGCGACCGAGTCGGCGTTGAGGTGGACCGTTCGTGCGGAGCCGTTCTTCGTCTTTGTGAGGTCAATGGTGCGACGGTCGAGGTGAACCTGTGCCCAGGTGAGGGAGTATTGCTCCGATAGGCGCATCCCTGTGCTGACGGAGATGATGAACTCGGCCAGATGCTCAGGGAACCGGCGTTCGATGACCTTGTAGAGCCGGTCGTATTCTTCGCGAGTCAGGAAGCGCAGGCGGCCAACGCCCTCGCGTCGGTGTCGAACCTGCCGTGCGGGATTGATGGTCGTCTTGTTGTTGTGGACGCCTTCGCGGTAGCAGAGGGAGATGAATGCCTTGTATCGGTTCGCGGTGGCGGGTGTCTTGCAGTGGGAGCGGAGCCAACGCTCAAGCTCTTGCGGCGTAATCTCAGCGGCGGGAGTCGATCCGAAGGCTTTGCGGACGATCTCGGCTTTGCTGACATAGCTGCGGCGATCCTTGTGGTCGATTACGAACTCTAGTGCGTCATCGATCAACTCAGAGAAGCGAACCACCTTACTGTCGCGCAGCTCAGGAAGTTTTCGACCGGCAGTCGCATCGGCCTTACGGCTCTGGTAAAGCTTGATCGCATCGGACTTGCGACCTACCTTCTCACGATGGCGTTTCCCAGCAGCGTAGTAATGAATCCACCAGATTCCGCTGCCTTCAGGCTTTTCGTAGACTCCGCGCATCATTCCCTCCCAGGTGGCTCTTCCATCGGACGCATGCTACCAAGGTGTCCGACAAAACAGCCACGGTGATTAGACATCACCAGGTAAATCTGCCAAGCATCGGCAGATTTACAGGCTAAGGATTATCGTCCTACCAGTCTACATTTTAAGCAGTAGAGCAACCTACTGCATTTTTTGTTGACAGCTAGGCTTGCGGTGTTGCACTCTGTAGATCGCACTACAGAGAAAACTTTATGCAGCTTCCTTCAGTATGCACCATCTCGACTGGGTACACGGCACGCGGGCGTCTTGAGCCGACGCAAAGTGGAGGCGTCCTTGTGATCCAGTTGAGAGACATTTCCGCAAACGGCGATATCGCTGCTGACCGACTCACGCGCGTCGCCATCGATGGTGCGTTAGACAGGTATCTTGTTCGTGCCGGAGACGTGGTGTTTCGCTCCCGTGGTGATCGCAATACGGCGTCAGTCCTCGATGGCCGCTTCATTGAGCCTGTTCTTGCCGTGTTGCCGCTGATGATTCTTCGTCCGAAGTCACATGTCATCACGCCTCAGTACCTTGCCTGGGCTATCAACCAAGCGCCAGCGCAACGCTTTTTCGACAGCATTGCCTGTGGGACCAACATGCGGATGTTGCCGAAGGCTGGTCTTGCGGCTCTTGAAATTGAGGTCCCGGCCATCGAAACACAGCGAAAGATAGTCGAGATCCACGCGTTGGCAGAACTAGAACAAAGGCTTGCGATCCTCTCGGCTGAAAAACGTAAGACTCTCACAACCCTGATTCTTAACGGCCAAGCAAAAGATTTGAGCGTGGCCGTGGCTACCGGAAGGAAGAAAAAATGACAGATCAACTCACGCAGCACCAGGTCAACCAAACCGCATGGGCAGCTTGCGATACATTTCGGGGCGTCGTGGACGCTGGTCAGTACAAGGACTACATCCTCGTGATGCTGTTCCTGAAGTACATCTCCGACCTGTGGAACGATCATGCCGACAAATACCGCAAGCAATACGGAAGCGATCAAGCCCGCATTCGCCGGCGCTTGGAGCGTGAGCGCTTCGTGCTCCCTGAAGGAGCCAGCTTCTACGACCTCTACGAGCGGAGGAAGGAAGCGAACATCGGCGAGCTGATCAACATCGCCTTGGAGAAGATCGAGGACACAAACCGCAGCAAGCTCGAAGGCGTGTTCCGAAACATCGATTTCAACTCAGAGTCGAATCTCGGAAGGGTCAAGGACCGAAATCGCAGGCTGAATAACCTTCTGGAAGACTTTGCCAAGCCTGCACTTGATCTACGCCCATCGCGCGTTACCGGCGACATCATCGGTGAATGCTACATCTACCTAATCTCGCGGTTTGCATCGGACGCGGGTAAAAAGGCTGGTGAATTCTATACGCCAGCTGCTGTGTCCAAGCTCCTCGCAAAGTTGGCAGCTCCTAAGTCCGGCGACACGATTTGCGATCCGGCTTGCGGTTCGGGTTCGTTGCTGATCCGCGCCGCTGAAGAGGTCGGTTCCGACAACTTCGCTCTCTACGGGCAGGAGGTCAATGGCTCAACCTGGGCCCTGGCAAGGATGAACATGTTCTTGCACTCAAAGGATGCTGCCCGCGTTGAGTGGTGCGACACCCTCAATAGTCCTGCATTGATCGAGAGCGACCACCTTATGAAATTTGATGTGGTGGTGGCAAATCCTCCGTTCTCTCTCGATAAATGGGGAGCCGAGAACGCCGCAAAGGATCAGTACAACCGCTTTTGGCGAGGTGTTCCACCCAAGTCAAAGGGGGACTATGGCTTCATTACCCACATGATCGAGATCGCTAAACGACAGAGTGGGCGTGTCGCGGTCATCGTCCCCCATGGAGTTCTCTTCCGTGCTGGCGCTGAGGGAGTCATACGTACGAAGTTGATCGAGGAGAACCTTCTTGATGCAGTAGTCGGACTTCCAGCGAATCTTTTCACAACGACAGGAATCCCAGTCGCGATATTAGTCTTTGATCGTTCCCGCGAGGAAGGTGGTGCGAACGGAGCCCGCAAAGATGTGTTGTTCATCGATGCCAGCAACGAATTCACGCTCAGCAAAACGCAGAACGTCATGGACGAGACACACATTGGCAAAGTGCTCGAAACCTACAAGACACGTGCCGAGGTTAGCAAATACTCCCACCTGGCTGCGCCGGAAGAAATCAAAGCAAACGACTATAACCTGAACATTCCGCGATACGTGGATACCTTCGTCCCAGAGGAGGAGATCGATGTCGCCATGCTCCAGAGGGAGATTATTCAAATCGAGAAAGAACTTGCCGAGGTCCGTGGGCGGATGGCGGGCTACCTGAAAGAGTTAGGCGTGTGAAGGTAGCAGCAAGGCAGGGACGCGTCGGGGAAACCTTGAACAGGCTGAGGAAGAATCGAGATGACAATGATTGAAGGCTGGCGAAGTAAAGAGTTGTCGGATTTGGCTACCTTTTATTCCGGAGGAACGCCGAGCAAGGCTAACTCTGAGTTTTGGGGAGGGGAAATACCATGGATTACGGTCAAGGATATGAAATCTATGCGCTTTTCGGGGTCATCATTTTCCCTTACGGCGGATGGAGCGTCTTGCCTGCGAGTCATGCCACCAAATACCATATTTGTTCTTGTCAGAGGTATGGGTCTTTTCAAAGACCTCCCAATACTGTTGTCGGATCGGCCCGCGACATTCAATCAAGATATTAAAGCCCTCGTTGTATCGAAAGGTGTTGATTCGGAGTTTCTTGCATACTGTTTGCTGGCCCGAAAAGCAGAGATTCTTCGTCACGTTGATCATGCGGGCCACGGTACTGGTCGTCTTAGCACAGATCTTTTGGCCGCTATTCCACTCCCCTTACCCCCATTTCCCGAACAGCTCAAGATTGCCGCGATTCTGCGGACGTGGGATGAGGCAATAGATAAAACAGACGCTCTCATTAGGAAGCGGCAGCAGCAAAATACCGCCATTACCTATTCGCTCGTTTTTGGAGAGCACCGTCTTTCGCGCTTTAAGGAATCGGATAGGAACGTTCGGCACGAGTGGTTTGCTCTGCCGTCTCAATGGAGTTGCCTCCCAATCGGAAGAATCGCCGAGGAGGTTTCAGAGCGAAACGGAAACAATGCCGATTTTGAGGTGTTGTCTTGCTCGAAGCACGTAGGGTTTGTGAAATCACTTGATTACTTCAAAAAGCAGGTCTTTAGCTCCGATCTGGCCGCGTATAAGAAGATCAGGCGAGGCGAATTCGGCTTTCCGAGCAACCATGTCGAGGAAGGTTCAATAGGACTCCAGAATCTCGTAGACGTCGGACTCGTAAGTCCAATTTATACCGTGTTTCGGTTCGCTCCCCAGAAGATCATCGGTTCCTACGCGTTCAGTGTCCTAAAGTCTAGTCTGTACCGCCATATCTTTGAGGTAAGCACCAGCGCTTCTGTTGATCGGCGTGGAAGTCTGCGTTGGAGTGAGTTTTCCAAAATACCGTTTCCTGTTCCGCCCCTCAGAGAACAAGAGGCTATCTCAGAGGTACTTGCAACGCAGGCAGACGGACTCGCTCGACTTCGCGCTCAGCGAGCCGCAATGGAATGCCAGAAACGTGGCCTTATGCAGAAGCTCCTAATGGGGCAATGGCGAGTGAAGGTCTAGAGGAGAAAGAATGTCTAGGAAGCACGTCCCAATGGCAATTGCGTACGATTTCGACGGAACCCTCGCGCCCGGAAACATGCAGGAACACCAGTTCCTTCCAGATATTGGGATGACGCCAAGAGAATTTTGGGCCGAGGTCAAGAAGTTGACCCACGAGCACCAGGCCGACGAGGTTCTTATCTACATGAACCTCATGCTTCGGAAGGCTGCTGCAACCAATGTTCCCGTTCGACGCGATGACTTCAAGGCACGAGGGAGCGCCATAGAGCTCTTCGAGGGAGCGGTCGAGTGGTTTGACCGCATCACTGAGTACGGCAGAACCAAGGGGATCCATGTGGACCATTACCTTATCTCTTCTGGTAACGCCGAGCTCTTTGCGGGTACTCCCATCGCTTCGAAGTTCGCCAAAGTCTACGCATCCAAGTTCTTCTTCGATCAAAACGGCGTTGCAGCATGGCCGGCACTTGCTGTCAATTACACAACGAAGACTCAATATCTCTTCCGTATCAACAAGGATGCCCACGATCTCAGCGACAGCAGCAAAGTAAATAAATACGTCGAGAAAAACGAGCGGCCTGTACCTTTTGAGAACATGGTGTTCATCGGAGACGGATCAACTGATATCCCATGTTTTCGCCTAATCAAGGAAGAGGGTGGCCTCTCGGTGGCGGTATATAAGCCGCATACAAAAGGTGCGCGTACCAAGGCCGATCAGTATCTCAAGGATGGTCGAGTGCACTGCGTTGTGCCAGCTAATTACACGGATGGAAGCGAAATCGACCGTGTCATCAAAGCCAATATCGACGCGGTAGCCGCTAGAGGAGCACTCACAGGGCTTCTCACGGAGGGCGGGGCATGATCTTCGACGCCGCCGAGAAGCATCAGTCTCAGATCCCGGCGCTACAGCTTTTGGTGGCATTGGGATTCAAGCCGCTCAGTCAGGCAGAGGCGATCACGCTGCGGGGTGGACGACTGCGCAACGTCGTTCTTGATGACGTGCTCACTGAGCAGCTCCTCATAATCAACCGCTTCACGTACCGTGGGCGCGAGTATGCCTTCGACCTTGAGGACGCTCATGAGGCAATGCGTCGACTGAAGCCGACTCCGGACCGTCTGAAGGGACTGCGTGGAACCAATCAGGACATCTACGACACTCTCGTGCTCGGTACGACCATCACGAAGACCATCGATGGCGATAGCAAAAGCTATTCCTTCCGCTTTATCGATTGGGGCCACCCTGAGAACAACGTCTTTCACGTTACAGCCGAGTTGTCTGTTGAGCGGACCGCCACGACCCAGACCAAGCGTTGCGACATCGTCGCCTATGTGAACGGCATTCCATTCGTTGTCATCGAGAACAAGCGACCCACGGAGAGTCTTAAGAAAGCCGGAAGCCAGCTGATCGGCTATCAGAGCGAAGACAACATTCCGCAGTTGTTCCACTTTGCTCAGTTGCTGTTGACCATGAACCGGCAGGAAGCGAGATTCGCAACGGTCGGAACCCCTCAGAAATTCTGGCAGACCTGGAAGGACGAGGAGGATAACGACGCGTCGATAGCGGTGAGTGCCAACCGACCGCTTACCGTCGACGAGAAGGAGGCTATCTTCAGCGGCGACTTCGCGGCGGCGCGGTCACACTTTGATGCCATGCTCTCGGAGGGAGACCGCGCCATCACGGCTCAGGACCGAACGATCTACGCGTTGTGCCGTCCTGAGCGACTGCTCGATCTGGTTCGTCGCTTCACTGTGTTTGATGGTGGCAATCGGAAGATCGCCCGCCACCCGCAGTTCTTCGGTATCCGGAAAGCCGTTGCGCGACTTAAGCAGTTCGACCTCAAGGGAGTTCGCAAGGGCGGTGTCATTTGGCACACGCAGGGGTCAGGCAAGTCGTTGACGATGGTAATGCTCGGTCGGTCCTTGGCTCTGGATAAGGAAATTTTGAACCCACGAATCATCATCGTGACTGATCGGGATGACCTCGATAAACAGATCAAAGATACTTTCAAGTCTTGTGAGCTGACACCGATCCGCGCTACGAGTGGCGCGCATCTGTTCGAACTCGTTCGCGACAAGAAGCCGTTGGTCACCACGATCATCAACAAGTTCGATTCGGCGGCTCGCGGGAATCAAGACGCCGACATGGATGCCAACATCGTTGTACTTGTGGATGAAAGCCATCGTACACAGACAGGGCGCTATGGTGGTCATAGCCAATTTGCGGTGAAGATGCGCCGATTCCTCCCAAAAGCCTGCTATATCGGTTTTACTGGGACGCCGCTGCTCAAGGACGAGAAGAATACTCTTTCCACCTTCGGTGGCCTCATCCACCGCTATGCAATCGATGAGGCTGTTGCAGACGAGGCTGTTGTGCCTCTGCTCTATGAAGGTCGACTTGTCGAGCAACAGATCAGCGGCCAGGTTATCGATCAATGGTTCGACAAGATCAGTGCGGGACTTACCGAAGAGCAAAAAGCTGATCTGAAGCGAAAATTCTCTCGCATGGAAGCCCTGGCTACAACCGGTCAGGCGATCAGAGCTAAAGCATTCGATATCTCCGAGCACTTTCGCCAGTACTGGCAAGGAACAGGTTTCAAGGCCCAACTCGTCGCCCCGTCGAAGTCAGCTGCAATACGTTTCAAAGACGTGCTTGATGAGATCGGGCATGTCACGAGCGAAGTCGTAATATCCGCTCCCGACGACAATGAGGGTAATGAAGAGGTAGACAAAGACTCGAAAGACCTCGTTCGCATTTTCTGGGACAAGATGATGGCTCGTTTCAAGACAGAGGACGAGTACAACCGGCAGATCATCGACGCATTCAAAGGGTCAGGAGATCCAGAGATTCTCATTGTCGTATCCAAGCTGCTAACCGGCTTCGACGCACCACGGAATGCTGTCCTGTATGTGTGCAAGTCACTCCGCGAACACAATCTCCTTCAGGCCATTGCGCGGGTGAATCGTCTCTATGAAGAAGACGGAACTGAGAAACAGTTCGGATTCATCATCGATTACGAGGGCTTGCTCGGAGAACTCGACAGGGCGCTGACGACATATAGCGCGTTTGATGGCTATGATGCGTCAGACCTGGCTGGTACGGTTCACGACGTGAGGGAGGAAATTCGGAAGCTTCCGCAATTGCATGACCAGCTTTGGGACCTTTTCAAGCCCGTGAAGAACAAACGGGACATGGAGCAGTTCGAGCAGTTCCTAGCTGATGATTCAATCCGTCAAGAATTCTACGAGCGGCTCCGTGCCTTTAGTCGGTGTCTGCATATTTCTATGTCCTCAGACAAGCTGCTTGATGTCTTCAACGAAGCAAAGGTCGACAGCATGAAGCGCGACTGGAAGCAGTTCTCGGAACTCAAGCGGTCAGTTCAGCTGCGCTACCAAGAGACTGTGGACCTCAAGGAGTTCGAGCCAAAAATACAAAAGCTCCTTGACGATCACGTCGTCGCCATGCCCGCAGAGACGATCATCCAGCTTGTAAATATCAACGATCCCGATGCGCTTGAGGCCGTCGTGCAGGAAAACGATGTTTCCGATGCGTCGAAGGCAGACCGCATAGCGAGCGCTACGCGCAAGACCATCACGGAGAAGATGGATGAAGATCCGACCTTCTACCGTCGCTTTTCGGAACTGCTTGCCAAAACGATCCAGGACTATCGGGCTAAGCGGATATCGGAACGGGACTATCTCAAGAACGTGATTGACCTCGCTAGCAAGGTGGCCAGGAAAGATCGTGGGCTCGACGTTCCAAAGCCAATCAGAAATGACCAAGATGGTCAGGCGTTCTTCGGTGTCCTAGACGGTTCGTTGGTCAACGCTGATGGCGCTGTGATCGCGCAGGACGAAGTTGCTAACATTGCGCTCGCCATCATCGAAATCATCAAAACTCATCACATCGTCGATGTGTGGTCGAATCCGATTGCACAAAACAACATGCGCAACGCAATTGATGACTATTTCTTCGATGTATTGAGGGACGAGAGAGGCATCACAGTCTCTGTCAAGCTAATGGACGAAATTGACCAGAAGATCATGGACCTTGCTCGTGCGAGGTTCCCCGGATGACCAGGGAACAGTATTACGTTCAGTATGGAGCTGGATCCATTGACTTTGCAGTGGTCCGTCGCGATAGAAAGACACTAGAGATTGCAGTCGAACCTGATGCTCGGGTTATGATTTCTGCGCCATTCGATACGCCTTTAGACCGCATCCTCGAAAGGGTTCGTCGGCGCGCGGCTTGGATTCAGAGACAACAACGCTTCTTCGCGCAATATGCTCCGAGGACGCCAGAAAGACAATTCATCTCTGGAGAAACCCATCTTTATCTTGGTCGACAATACCGTCTGAAGGTCGTTCCGAACGGTGTCGGCACGGTGAAGCTCATCCGTGGATTCATCGTTGTTGAGAGCCAAAAACCGGATTGTTCGGAGATCACGCGCGACCTTGTCGAACAATGGTACAAAAGGCGTGCATTCGTGAAGTTTTCTGAACGGTTGGAACTCAACCTGCTACGCTTCCCAGACTCAGAGAGCTTTCGGCCCCATAAAATAATGATCCGTTCCCTTCGCCAACGCTGGGGGTCGATGTCTCCGTCAACTGGCCTGCTATTGAACCGTAGGCTTATTCAGGCACCGCTTGATGCAATCGACTACGTGATTACACACGAACTGTGCCATATCGCTGAACCACAACACAATTCGACATTCTTTCAGCTTCTGAGTCGAATACTTCCAGATTGGCAAAGGCGAAAGGAACGACTGGAGAGGGTGATGGCATAGCCCGCCATCGGACGAAATTTTGGGCACAAGCAATTCGCAGATTGTGCATCAGCATTTGTGCCTTTCCAAGGTAGGACGAGACGGAGTGAGGCTCGTTGTCTCTGCTCTTGTGATATTTGTCCTAGACTTAGCAGAAACCGCCAAACTTCAATTCAAATAGAGAAAACCGACTATGCCTATTCCCGATTACCAATCCATCATGCTTCCTCTTTTGCAATTTGCCTCCGACGGTGGAGAGCACCGCTCGCGCGACGGCATCACGGCTCTTGCTCAGCACTTCAATCTGACACCGGAAGAAGTCGCCACGCTCCTTCCGAGCGGCCAGGATTACTTGTTCGGAAACCGTTGGGGATGGGCGCGAACCTATCTCAAAAAGGCTGGCTTGATTGCCTATCCGAGCCGGGGAAAGTTCCAGATCACGAGTGAAGGCCGGAGTCTCCTCTCTGAGCAGCCTGCCAAGATCAATGTGGCCTTGCTAAAGCGGTACCCAAGCTTTTTAGAGTTTTGGAACGGAGCTGAGAAGGAAGGAGTCGCTCAAACCCCAATCTCCGCAGTGGAGTCACAGGTTGCCGAACAGACGCCTGAAGAGCTTATCGCTTCAGCTCACGAAAAGCTTCGAAAGCAAATCCAGTCTGAACTGTTGTCTAAAGTGATGTCCTGTACGCCGGCATATTTTGAGAGGCTGGTCGTGAGGCTGCTCACGGCGATGGGGTACGGCGGGTCACTGACGGATGCGGGTTCTGCATTGGGACGCACTGGAGACGGCGGCATCGATGGAGAAATTAAAGAAGACAAACTGGGCCTCGACCGAATCTACATTCAAGCCAAGAGATGGGGAGCGAACAACGTAGGCTCTCCGGAGGTTCGAGACTTCATTGGCGCATTGGCCGGGAAGAGAGCCCGGAAAGGCGTCCTCATCACAACATCGAAGTTCTCCAAAGATGCAATCGCCTGCGCCGCGAATCTCGAGAAAAACGTGATCTTGGTGGACGGAGACCGACTGAGCGAGCTGATGTTCGAATACGGGTTAGGCGTGACGACGGAAAGCACCTACCATGTGAAGCGCATAGAGAATGACTTCTTTGATGAGGATGAAGTCTAACTTTCAACCAGATGCCGTGTGCGAACTACGGCGCGCTTGTAGTGCCAAACCAAGCGTTTGCATGCTGTAGCAATCTTCTCGATATATTCAAGGTTAGGGAGGTTGGATGGCCTATACCGCAAGATTCATTGAGAACGTGGTACTGGAAGAGAAAGCACCGGCTGATTACTACGCCGAGTGTTGCGAATTCCTCGATGAATTCATCACAAAACGTCCGCGGATCGTCGGAACCGAAGTCCATGCGGCACTCAAGTCGTTCTTGGTCATGCTTCTTTCCGCGCCGGAAGACCGCGCCCTCGGGTCGCTGGAGTCGGTCGATCGAGTTGTCAAACCTTTTGATGCTGATGATCATTCGTCTTCGGAGCCTGGCACCACCGAGGCGTCGGCTTTGCTGCTGTTCGGCATGGCGGGCAAGGCGCTCTATTTCCTGTCCAAGCAGACTCAGAATTCGCAATTTGAAACGGAGCTCGCGCGGCTCTTCCGAGATGTCGCCGATCTTCGATCCAATCTCTGGTTATTTCATATGTCGGCGCGAATGGCGCAGGCGGGATTCCAAATCCACTTCATTCCCGAACAGGAGGAGCCGACTCCAGATTATGTTGCTACGCGAGAGAACACACGAATCCATGTCGAAGCCAACACCCGGAACCCGTCGGTCAAAACAATCGCCGGAATTCGAGATGCTCTGTGGAATGTCATGCATGGGTCGGCAAAGTCCGGTGGCAAGCAGATCAAGTTTAAGGACGCCGCCTATAGTCCTGGTCTGATCGTGGTGGACATCTCGAATTGCGACGTCGATTCGAACGAGACAGGATTGCTTCCGCATATAAAGCTTCGTGCTGACCTGTGCAAGCGTACGAGTTCTGGTTGGACGTATGACCTTTCGGGCGACCCGGAGTTTTTTGAGCATCCGGAGAACACCGGAAACCTCGTGGAGTACGCGATTCGTTATTTCCATCAGATGGCGGAATACAACCGGTACAGCGTCGGAGCGCTGCTCATCGGAATATCGATGGGAGTGAGGACGATCAACGAGGGAGTTCTCGGCGCTCCAAAGGGTGCGATCATGATCGTCGATTCAAGATACCCTCAACTCGCTCTGCCCGAGCTTGCGCCACAGATTTATCTGGTCGACACGCAAAACCCATTGCCCGAAGGCACTCGATAGCAGTGAGGCTTCCGAATAGGATGCAGCATGACTCTGACCACGAAGTTTCTACGCCGCTACAGCAATCTGCCGTCGCTTATTCACCTGCTTACGACGAAGTCGCTGACGTTCCTCGATCCAGAATCCTGGGACGACAAAAATGATTCGCTCTTCATGCGCCTATACAAAGAAAAGAAAGAGCTCGATACGTTGCTTGCGGTCTGCTTCTCTCAAGAGACGGAGACATATCACCATTGGAGTGTGTTTGCATCGGGATCAAGCGGGGTATGCATTAGCTTCAGAAAACAAGAACTTTTGCAGGAATTGGGCCAATATGAAGGGATCAGGGGTCGGAAAGTCTCCTACATCCCGCTGAACGACTTGGGGGAAACGCCGAAAAAGGTGAGCAATCTTCCCTTCATGAAGAGAGCTCCCTTCGAACCGGAATCGGAATTTCGAGTGATCTTTGAGGAGCAGGGGAAACAGCGGTCCTATCTGAATATCGACATTCCGGTCTCCTGTATTGATCGCGTCTACCTCAGTCCCTGGATGCCGCGAGCGGTCGCGGACTCGGTAAAATCCGCACTCAAGGGACTCGACGAAGAAGGCGATATCGAGATCATTCGATCGACGCTGATTGAGAATGACCGGTGGGCTAACTTCGGGAAATCTGTCGTTGGCGAGGTCGAGGATGAAGCCCATTCGCATCGACTGATGAAATCGAAGAAATGATGACGAGCCGTAACAGCGAGGCACTGTCGTGGCCCGCTCGTCAACGCCATCGAGTTCCTTCCCGCACGATGAGGGAAGCGATCTGTTCTTCCGGTAAGCCCAAGTCCAGGAGAAGAACACCGCGAAGCAGTGCCCGTAGCTTTTGATTCAAGAAAAAGATTGCCGCCCCTTCCACAGGTGTCCGGCGGCGACGAGGGGAAACTTTGTTTCCTGCGTGAGTCAGGAAATTCCTCGTTGCGGCGACCTCTGCAGCAAACGCAGGAGGGTCTATCGTTAGCTGCATCAGGATGAAATCGGACAGTCTCGAACAGAGTGCTATAAGCCGTGAAGCAAAGGTCGGATCATTTGCATGCGCCATCGACTCACAAAGGCGGGAGGCTAGTGCTTGATCGACTTGTTCCTGGGCTAGCAATTGCGCATAGGCCCGTCGAATTCGTCTCAGTGTGGTCTTGGAGAGTGACGGATCTTCAAAGCTGACGCGATGAAAACCTTCCAGCGCTTGTGTCAGCGAAAGGAATTCTGTCTCGTAAAACAGATCTCCCTTGCGAAGAACGCCGAGTGCGAGGTTCTCGACAGAGCGAAATTCCTCGGGGTGAGAGAGCCATGTGGCCATTCCATGCGCAAGTTGACTGGTGGTGCAACGCACACAATCGAAAAGACCGAGCTTTTCGACGACTCGTTTTCTCTTGGCCACCACGTGTCCGGATTCTTCGCCTTTGTAAACGAACATAGTCTCCATAGCGACAGACGAGCCAAGCAGGAGAGAGAAGAAATTCTCTACACGGTTGCCGACATTGAGATACCAATTCAATGATTCCGGTTCCCCACTCTCGATCTCGACAAATGCGACGGGACGAGTGATACGGCCTCCGTCGTCTTCCGTTGAGAGAATCTCGGAGTGAACGAGCAAACTCGCGTGCACCCGAGTCTGGAAAACGCCAAGCTTGAAGACAACCCGCTCTTCGAGCGGAATCTTGAGCAGGATATGATCGGTTTCCCAAGTTTCATTGAGTGGGCCCGGCAGCCACTCTCCCAATCCTGTGTACGTGAACCGCGCCGACGTGAGCACCTTATCGTCCAGGCCGCCCAGATGCATTCCACCTACGAGCAAGGAAGCGCGGTACGAGTTGGCCTCGATCCAGTGACCGGAACTCGTATCGCGCAGACCGGGATGCGCAATTTCCAGCAATTGGCACAGCGTGCAGATCCCATCAGCGGAGAATCCATGCATCACCGCGATCCGAGGGACCGCCCCACTCTCCGAGAGCCTCATGAGCGAGGCAAGCGAGGCCACACGAATGCGGTAGCCGTATTGCGGCGATGTAGTAAACGTCAGCCCGTTATCGTCATTGCTTAATGTGCCGGTCAGTACGACTTCTGGAGAATGCGGCTCCCAAAAGGCGGATACCAAGCTGAACTGGGAATCGAGACGGTTGTGCTTGTCGGACATGATAGGTGTGCCTCAAGCCATCATCTTACGGTTCCACGGATAATGCTTGCGCCAGCATCGACCCATCGGCGGACACCTTGGCCCTTCCGAGTTGAGGAGGGCCATGCGAGTTTAGTGAGAACTTCCTTGCTGCTTGCGGACAGCAAGCGCAGGAGGGTCTATCGCCAGTTGCATGAGGGCCTGCTTAACCCTCACGGGCCCGAGGCAGCATTGAGATAGTGCGCGCACCGCTTGCCCTGTGTGGATGGCTACTCGGAAGTCGGCTTCTAAAGAAGCAATCCATCGACGGTTGGAGGCGGGGGCCACGAGTATCGTAACAGTCTTGTTCCTGCCCTCAACTCTGACCCTCAAATCATGCGCTCTGACGAGCGCGAATGAGGAAACCAAACCTTCCTAAGGGGCTGCCCTCGCGCGGCGCAAGGGCTTCCCCAATCTTCCGCGCTTCGCTTGTGCAGACCTCCGCTGCGCTCCGCCCTTTCCGTTCCGCCTTTGGCTCCCTCTCCAAGGGTGGGGAGACCCCTCCCTTGCGCCTTGCTACCCCGCCTTCGCCAGGTGGCGTTCGGCATGTAGGTACATGTCACGCATGGCATGAAAAGCAACGGCAACTGCCCAAGGAGAGAACACCCATGAACACCGCCACAATCGCCACCCCGTCCAATGTCACCTCCTTCACCCAGAACCTCAAGATTCCGCAGCCAAAGCAGCAGACAACGAAAGAAGCAATCGCCGCCAATGTCCAAGCCCTCATCGAGCACCTGGAGCAGGGCCACTCCGAAGGACTGACCGCTTACCTTACCGCTATGGGCCGGTTTCACACCTACTCATTCGGCAACATCCTTGAGATCGCCCGGCAACGGCCAAACGCGACTCGCGTCGCTGGACTGTATGCGTGGAACCAGCTTGGTCGCAAAGTGAAGAAGGGAGAGCGCGGCATCCGCATCCTTGCCCCTGTGATCGGTGTTCGCCGGAAGAAGGATGCCGAGGCAGAAAAGGACATCCGCACCCAGAATCAAGCCGTGCTGGTTGGGTTCCGTTCCGCGTACGTCTTCGATGTCTCCCAGACCGAGGGCAAAGACCTTCCGGAGTTGTCGGAGCGCGTGACCGGCAATGTCGGGGAGTACAGCGAGCGGTTGCTAGACTTCATCTCCGCCCAGGGCATCCAGCTTGAGTTCAATGAGAGCATAGCGCCCGCACTAGGGATGAGCTACGGCAGCAGAATCGCCGTTCTTCCTGGACAGGAAGCAGCCGAGGAGTTCAGCACGCTTGTTCATGAACTCGCCCACGAGATGTTGCACAAGGCGGAGCGGCGCACCGCGACCACCAAAACAAGGCGGGAAACAGAGGCCGAGGCCATCGCGTTTGTGGTGGGCACGACCATCGGACTCAGTACGGGCAGGGCGTCCGCTGACTACATCCACCTGTATCACGGCAACGCGGCACTCCTCACCGAGAGCCTTGAGGTCATCCAGAAGACATCGGCAGTCATACTGTCCGCGCTGGAATCGAACACGGCGGTGGCGTCCTCTGAGTCTTCATTGGCGGAGGCCAGTTGATTCAGGGGCCGCCGAGTCCGCCTTTGGCGGCCTCGGCGCTTTTCAAAGACGCCCGTCTTCCCACCTGAAAGCTACTGAGAGAGCCGCAATTTCCTATGCACCGGACGGGCTGAACGAACAGCATACGCAACAATATTCCCGAACGGGAATGAATTCGCTGATTGCGGGTTAATCCCGCCACAATATTCCCGTTCGGGATATTTCTGTCTACAAACCGTTCCCAGCTCTGATAATATTCCCGTACGGTAACTATAGAGGTCGCCATGCGAACGACGGTTGAGCAAATTGGGAAGCTAATTCGAGCGACCCGGAAAGGTCTCGGAGTTACTCAGAGAGAGCTGGCGCTGACCTCGGGTACAGGATTGCGTTTCGTTGTAGACCTCGAACGAGGCAAGGAGACGTGCGAGATCGGGAAGGCACTGACCATCCTCCAGACTCTGGGAATCAAGTTGACGCTTGTTCCGCCTTCAGCGGCAGGGAAAGGAGAATAGCGCATGGCCAAGACTCTGGATGTTTACCTGCACAGCGAGCCGGTTGGCTACCTGATTCAGGACCATGGCGGTCAGATGATCTTCCAGTATGCGGAGAGTTGGTTGGAAAGGGTGGGTGCGTCCCCCCTGTCCCAGTCTTTGCCGCTGCGCAAAGAGCGCTTCTCACGGAACGAGTGTCGAGGATACTTCGGCGGGATTCTGCCGGAAGAGAGCAAGCGCGAGATCATTGCCCGCAATCTTGGCATTAGCGCCCGCAATGACTATGCCATGCTGGAGCAGATCGGCGGTGAGTGCGCCGGAGCCGTCACCTTCGTTCCGACGGGCGAACCGCTACCGGAGAGCGAGTATCGCTACCGGACGCTTTCCAGCAAAGAACTCGCCGCCGTCCTAAGAGAGCTTCCCAGGCGTCCGCTGCTCGCCGGCGATGCGGGAATCCGCCTCTCGCTTGCCGGGGCGCAAGACAAGGTTGCAGTGCGCGTCGATGGCGATGAGATCTCGCTTCCCTTGGGCGGAGCGCCAAGCACACATATCCTGAAGCCAGGGGTGGAACGTTTTGAGGGAGTTGTCGCCAATGAAGCGCTCTGTATGCGGCTTGCTGCCGCCATCGGCATTCCGACCGCGAAGGTGGAGACACGTTCTGTCGAAGGGATGCACTATCTGCTGGTGGAGCGGTACGACCGCATCTACCGCGCAGACCCTGGACGAGAGTCCGTCCTTGACCGACTTCATCAGGAGGACTTCTGCCAAGCGATGGGGATCGTCTCTGAGAGGAAGTATCAGAAAGAAGGTGGCCCGTCGCTCAAGCAATGCTTTGCCTTGCTGCGCGAGGTGTCTAGTACACCCGTGATCGACCTCTCTCGTTTGCTTGACGCGGTGATCTTCAACTATCTCGTCGGAAACAACGATGCCCACGGCAAGAACTTCTCCCTGCTCTACCGGGGCATCGCAACGGACGATATGCAGGTCAGTTTGTCGCCACTGTATGACATCGTCAGTACCGTCTACTATCCCGAGATCAGCCGGACCATGGCGATGAAACTCGGCGGCGAATATTCATCCGAGAAGGTGATGCCCCGCAACTTCGAGCAGTTTGCCGAGGAAGCGGGACTTGCCAAGCCGATGGTGCGGCGTCGCGTCATAGAAGTCGTCGAAGAGATACTCTCCGCGCTTCCTGCAATGGAACCAGTGGATGGCACCACAGAGGCGATATCGCGTCTCATAGGAGCACGGTGCGATCTGGCCAAGCGATTGTTACGAGGCTAAAGCGCAGAATCATTCGTCAAGATAGACCATGAAGTACTCCGAGAGACGAACAAAACTTAAAATCAGAGGAACCAGGGTTCCTGCATAAACATCATCATGGCTGACACTTGGTTTACGTCCGACTTTCATCTCGGGCACTTCAACATCATTCGCTACTGCAACCGTCCGTTCGCGGACACGCAGGAGATGAACGCGGCTATCGTGGAGCGCATGAATGCGTCGGTGAAGTCGGATGACGTGCTCTATTTCCTCGGGGACTTCTGCATGGGAGGACCAAAGGCAGTTGCCCTCTATCGCAATCAGATTGCCTGCAAGACGATCCACTTCATCGACGGAAATCACGACGGGACGACGCGGAAGGTACCGCACCTGTTCACCTCTTGGAGTTCTCTCTCCGAAATTCGTGTGGGCAAGCAAGGGATCGTTCTCTGCCACTATGCCATGAAGGTCTGGCCGCACCACTCGCGCGGGACGTGGCAGCTCTATGGCCATTCACATGGCAACCTGCCGGATGATCCGCTGTCGCTCTCGATGGACGTTGGAGTGGACAGCCACGACTTTCGCCCTTGGCACTTCGATGAGATTCAGGCTGTCATGAAGGTCAAGGCAGAAGCGAAGGCGAAGCATATCGAGATGAGGGAGTTGATGGCAGGAAAGGGCGAATCGTAGGAGGTAATGACAATGGCAAAAGTGCGAATCATCTGTATCAGCGACACGCACGGACAACACGCCGGTCTCCGTGTTCCCGATGGAGACATTCTGATCCATGCGGGCGATTTCATGACCTATGGAAACACGCCGCGCGAGATCATCGACTTCAACACATGGCTTGGTCGTCAGCCTCATGCACACAAGATTGTCATCGCCGGAAACCATGATCGGTTGTTCGAGTCACACCCCATACCAGCTCGTGCCCTCATCACAAACGCCATCTACCTGGAGGACTCGGGCGTCGAAGTGGAAGGTCTAAAGTTCTGGGGATCACCAGTGCAGCCGCCTTTCAACAACTGGGCATTCAACGTACAGCGAGGCCAGCCGATACGCCGGCATTGGGACAAAATCCCGATGGGGACAGATGTCCTGGTGACTCACGGACCGCCTTTCGGGATTCTCGATCAATCCCGTCCGATGACCGACCATTTAGGTTGCGAAGAGTTGGCAGAAGTTGTGGAGAAGATCGCACCCAGGCTCCACCTGTTCGGGCACATACATGGCGGTCAGGGGCGTGTGCATGGTAGCAATGGATGTGAATTCGTGAATGCTTCTGTGCTGAATGAACATTACATCCTGGTGCATGAGCCGCAGATCGTTGACTTGGAGATCTGATTCAGATCAGGCACTCAGGGAGATTACTTGCAACAACAGATTGGAGCCACTGATGGACAATTTTGAGGGCATCATTGCGACTTTGCTTGAGGCCGACCACTACTGGGTGCGCAGGTCTTTCAAGATCGACGTAACACTGGAAGAAAAGCGGGAAGTCGGCAAGCACTCGATACCGCGCCCTGAGATCGATCTGCTTGCTCTCAGCTACTCCAAGAATGAAGTCGTCGCCTTTGAGGTAAAGTCGTTCCTCAATTCTCCGGGCGTCAGACTGGCAGACCTGCAAAAGGAACACGACCTCCAGGAGGGACGGTACAAGCTTTTCACTTCGCGTGGATATCGGAAAGTTGTTCTGGCTAGGCTAAAGCTAGACCTGATAAGTCATGGCATGGCGAACTCAGATACGACGGTGAAACTGGGGCTCGCGGCAGGAAAGGTGTACCAAAAGAAAAATGAGCCTCCGATGACTCAAAGCAACCTGATGAGGGAGTTCCTAGAGAAGAACGATTTCATCTTTTGGTCGCCGGAGGACATTAGGCAAAGGGTCAAGGCACTGGCGCAGCGGGCATACGAGAATGACCCGGTCATCATTGCGGCCAAGATTCTCTTTCCCGAACTCACAAAGTGAGTCTCGCCGACGATACGTAAGCCCCAGTGCAGCTAATGCACAAGCGTTACGCTGCTTTGCAGCGGGTGTTTAGGCTGACACGTCATCCCCAATTGGGAACTGCAGAGCTGCCCAAAGTTCACGATTGATAACGTGTTTGCTTTCAACTATTTGCTTTTTCGCGTCTCCGACTGTAAACGCCGGGGTGGGGGACAACATTTCTTCTTAGCGGCGGCGTTTTCAGAAACCGATAGAGCGGTGGAAGCATCCAAACGCTTCAAGGTACACCTGTTCCAGCAGAGCATCTCGAATGGCCTCCTCAAACGACAAGCCGCACGAAACGATCATGCCGTCGTCCTCTACCGGGCCGTCAAATGAGACCTCCCGTGCGAGATCCATTGCCACGCGCCTCACCGAAACCGAGTTCGGCGAGGTGGAGGCAGCAGCCGCGAACGCCGGTAAGAAGGTGGCGGAATGGCTCCGCGAGGCGGCACTCGCTCATGCTCGTGCTGGCCAGGAGGAACAAACCGATCCGATTCTACTGGCGGAGATCATGGGGATGCGTGCCCTGATGCTGAATCTGTTTGCCAGAGCGTCGGAAGGGCCACTGACCACTGAAGACCTACGCAAGATGTCGGCCTATTCGGACTCTATCAAGGAGCAGAAGGCCAAAGAGTTCATGGCCCAGAGGCTTCGCCGGAACAGTATCAAAACCACGGTCAAGCCGGAATGAAACTCTCCCGCATTCGATTTGCATTTCCGTGGCGCATCGCCGTGATTCTGGCCCTTGTTCCATGCCTGCCGGTACTCGCGTTCTGGGCATGGTTCAGGTGGGAAGTACCGCCGTTGCAGCGGTATTATCTCGCCGCCTATTGGGACAGTTCCGAAGGTGCAAAGCAGCCTGGTGCGCAGACTCAAATCCGATGGCTCATGGCGACGGCTCCCGGACGCAAGAGACGATGGTGCATCGGCTCCGATGTCACGGATGGAAGCCAGAATGATCTGTCGCTGAAACTCTCGCCCGCAGCTCTTGAACAAGGATGGGTGGGCATAGAGAGGACCTCCGTAGAAAGCATGGGTTCCGCCGAGCTGGAAGCCGTCCTACAGGAATATTTCTATGACGGCGTAAGTTTCCGTCAACTCGTAAATGAACCGTTGCTCTATGGTATTGCGGCCTGGGTGATCGTCGCGTATCTGGCGTTCATGATGAGGGAGGATATTGGGGAAGAATGCAGACAACTTCGACGAGCGGTTACGGAGCCGAAATGGTCATCGAATTCTGAAGCAGATTGGCCCGAGAATCGAGAGGGGATTGTCGCTCGAATTCGGTCGCGAATTGCCCACTGGATTAGTGAGAAGGAAGTACAGCTTAAGCGGGCGAAGTTCGGGACTCAAAGCAGCCGCCGATCCATCCTTAAGCAGTTCCCGAATCCAGAGAGTCTTCGTGGGAGTTGCCCACCAGCATCGACTGAAGTTCAACACGAAGTTTCTACCGCACAGCAACTCGCCAATCCACTCCCTTCTCACTCTCCAAAGCTACCGCCCCAGCGACGTACGATCTTCCCCAGATCGTCGCCATCGGATTCGGCACATTCGCAGCCAGAACCGTGGGACGAGTCGGAATGGATTGATTGAGGGAGAGACCTCCGATGTCTCGAAGTCTACCAAGTCAGATCGCGTATTAACTCCGCATCTCTTCGCTCAACGGTAAGCAGCAGACAAAGCCTTCAAGTTAATCTCCTTCAACTTATCTCAAAGGGCTGCCTGACAAGAGCTATTTGAGAGCGAGAGAGACCTCGTTTGAGTATGGAAATACATCGGTCAGAACTCAAGAGAAAGAATTGTCACGGATGACTTTCTAGCAGCGTGTTGAGTCTTGCATTCTGCCATCTATAACTACTTGCTATGGGCTAGTAATTGCCACTGTAATCTCTGGTCTTTCACTCTAGTAATTGCTTTGCAAAAGACAGAAATAGCCAATAACCATAGGGGTCTAAGCGACTATGACCCGAAAAAATATTCTGTAATAACGACCCACTTATCCACAATTATGGGCTACGATGTGAACCAAGACAGTAACGAGATGCTGTCTTGCGAGCCCAAGCATATGTTGACCATCTCTAAATCGTTGTCTGCTGGACAAGCACGGACGTATCATGCGCGCGAGTTCACTTCCGAACGACAGAACTACTGGAGTCGCGACCAGCAAGGGCATAGCGAGTGGCAGGGGAGCCTTGCGAAGGAGTGGGGCCTATACGGCAACGTAGGCGCTGAAGAGTTTGCTCGTCTGAGCGAAGGTCGGCATCCGGAGAGCGATGCGCAGCTCGTCAAGCACCAGCCCGCTAGGACCTACGACAATCGCTATGGCAAGCAGATCACCAGTTCAGAGCATCGCGCAGGATGGGACGCTACGTTCTCCGCCCCGAAGTCTGTCTCACTTACGGCCCTTGTGGGTGGCGATGATCGTGTGCGAGAGGCACACCGCGAAAGCGTTCGCGTGGCATTGCAAGAATTGGAGCGGTATACACAGGCGAGGATCGGTAATGTTCATGCGCCGGAGACAACGGGCAAGTTCGTTGCCGCTACCTTCGAGCATGACACCGCTCGTCCCGTAGACGGCTATGCTGCACCGCAGCTTCACACTCACGCTGTGGTTTTCAATGTGACCGAGCGGGAGAATGGGCAGACACGTGCGTTGCAAGAGCGCAGCTTGTTTCAGTCGCAACAGTATGCGACAACCGTTTACCGCTCCGAGCTTGCGATGAGGCTCCAGGGACTCGGCTATGAGATCGAACGTGGCAAGCATGGGCAGCCTGAGATCAAGGGTTATTCGCAGGAGTATCTGGAGGCATCGAGCCCGCGTCGTGTGCAGATCAAAGAACACCTGCAGGAGATCGGCAGAGAGGGTGCGGGCGCGGCGCAGGTTGCCGCGCATCGCACCCGAGACAGCAAGGAGCTTCATTCGCCCGAAGAAGTGCTGCAGCAGCACCGTGAGCTGGCCGCGCGGTTCGGCCATCAGGCTGATCATGTAGTAGCAAAGGCACACGAACAGCACCATGAAGCGCAGCCGGAGAGGACGGCGCAACAGTCAGTGACGTATTCACGCAACCACGTCTTTGAACGCTCTGCTGTTCAGGACGAACGCGCAATCCTGCAAGCGGCGATCGACCGCAGCATGGGACAGGCTTCTTATAGCAAGGTACGCGATGAGTTTGAGCAGCGGGTGATGAGAGGGGAGTTCCGAGCTGTAGCACGGACAGATGGCCGAGCAGCACCACAGTACACAACCGCTGAGATGATGCGGATGGAGCGTGAGATCGTCGGTCACATGCAGCGCGGCAATCAGCGCGGCTACGACGACCCAATGCTGGTGTCGCCACAGTTGCGAATCTGGACAGAAGATCGTCACCCTGAGTTGAATCGTTCGCAACGCAAGGCGGTCGATGAGGTATTCCTGAGTCGCGAGAAGATTGTGGGCTTGGATGGTGTCGCCGGTGCAGGTAAGACAACGACGCTCGCTGTCGTCCGTGAGGGGGTAGAAGCGCAGGGGTACAAGGTCGAAGGGTTTGCGCCGACATCTCGCGCGGCACACAAGCTCGCTGAGGCCGGCATGGAGACCTCGACTATCCAGCGTCATCTTGCCAAAGGGACGCAACCCGACACCGGAGAGAAGCGCTTGTATGTGCTCGATGAATCCTCGCTTGCATCCACGCGCCAGATGCACGACTTCATCGAACGTCTCCATCGGAATGATCGGGTGCTCTTGGTGGGAGATAGTCGCCAGCATGAGGCCGTCGAAGCGGGGCGTCCGTTTGCGCAACTACAGGAAGCAGGGATGCGGACGGCGACGCTGAATGACATCGTTCGCCAGCGCGATCCAGAGTTGAAGCAGGTCGTTGAGCAGTTGGCACGCGGCCAAGTGGGAGCCGCCGTCGAGAGTCTTGACCAGCAAGGCCGTGTGCATCAGGTAAGGGGACACGATGAACGTATTGCGGCGATTGCGCGGGAGTACGCCAGGTCTCCCGGCGGCACACTCGTTGTTTCGCCAGACAACCGTTCGCGCAGCGAGATCAATCGGCGGATACATGATGAGCTGCAATCGCGTGGACTTGTGAGCAGGCAAGAGCATTCCGTGCGGACGCTTGTGCCACGTCAGGAGATGACCGGCGCGGATCGCAGTTGGGCTCAGCAGTACAAGGCCGATGATATTTTGCGTTACTCGCGATCATCGAAGGAAACCGGCATCGAGAAAGGCGAATATACCCGCGTCCTGACTGTGAACGCCCAAGCGAACACCCTGACTGTGGTCCGGGGAAATGGGGAGCAGACCACCTATGACCCGCGTCGCCAGGTTGGAGTTTCGGTCTACCGAGAGCAGGAGAAGAGATTCTCCGTGGGTGATCGCATACAATTCACCGCGCCTAGTCAGGACTTGAAGATCGCGAATCGTGACTTGGGGACGGTGGAGAGCATTGGGCGGGACGGAGCGATGCGGTTGAAGTTGGACGATGAACGCGGCGTCGACTTCAATCCGCAACGCCATCCTCATCTTGACCACGGATACGCCGTAACCAGCTACTCCAGCCAGGGCCAGACTGCGGAGCGCGTGTTGGTCCACGTAGATACAGAGCTTGCCGCAAAGGATCTGCTCAACAGCCGAATGGCATATGTCTCGATCTCGCGCGGTCAATGGGACGCGCAAATTTTCACGGACAATCTGGAAAAGCTGCCACAGGCCTTAGGTCATGATGTTTCGCACCAGAGCGCATATAGGCCGGAGCAAGCTATCGGCTTAGCTCAGCAGAAGGTCGTGCCTCCGCCAGCGCATGACAAGGACTTGAGTATGGGGTTCGGGTTGAGTCTCTGAGGAACGGTGGAACATTGCACCGCGAGAGAACAGGGTTGCGGCAACAAGGAAGCTTAGTTGAGTGCAGCAAAGCTTTAGAAGCGAGTACGGAAATCTGCAATAGGGGATGGGGATATGTCGGCACAGCAAATCATCGACTTCGATAAAGTCGGCTTGAAGTCGTCCCAGCGGGAGCATACAGGGACAGAGTTCAAGACTGGTCGCAGGAAACCGCCACAACGGGTCACCGTCGCACCCGAAAACAAGATCCTGGTGAGTCGCGAAGAGGCGTCCCAGATGCTTTCCATCAGTCAGCGCGCGCTTGATTACCTCGTGGCGACGAAGCGATTGGCCGCCAGAAGAATTGGTGGCAGGGTTCTGATCCCGGTCTCAGACCTGCGTCAATATGCGCGCTTTGACCATCCCGAACGGATTGCAGGCTAATCTCTGGCTTGAGTGCTTGTGTTCATAATTATGGACACAAAGGGCGACTGCGTTCATAATTCAGAACGTAGCCCCGCCATGGACAGTCTTCCCATCCCAGTCAAGAACGCCCTTCGGAAACTCGGAAGCGACATCCGAGATGCGAGACGGAGACGACGCATCCCAGCGGCGGTCATGGCTGACCGCGCGTTCATTTCGCGCACCACCCTTGTGAAACTTGAAAAGGGTGATCCCGGCGTTGCTATGGGAACCTACGCCGCTGTTCTATTCGTACTCGGAATGATCGACAGGCTCCGCGAACTCGCGGAAGCCAGATCGGATGAGACCGGGTTAGCGCTTGAAGAGGCGCGTCTCCCAAAACGTATTTCAATCCGCCGAGCACAGAGAAAACTGAGGTGAGACTTCAAGTCTGATGGGATTTGCACTTAAAAGATGAAATCTAGAAGCTCCACTCTATGAACAACTTGCGGACAACAACGGCCACCAAACAGCCACCAAGGGTTGCCTTAGAAACACGGCAATCAGCCCATCACAAAAACAGCCACCGAACGATTAGCAAAGGCTACCAGCGGTCTTGGTGGCTGTTAAAGTCCGCAAGTGAATCCGCCGATACCGCTTGGTGGCTGTTTTGGTGGCTGTTGCTTTCCAACTTTTCTGCTTTTGGATGCGACTCCGTGCAAGCGAGATAGTGACTATATCTATTGCAATGACTAAATTTATGCGACTTTCTGCGATCCAGTGCAAGAGCCTGCAAAAACGCAAAATACTGACTCAAAATCCGCCGAGGGCAACCTCGTGGGGGTTCGACCCCCCCTCCCGGCACCAAATGTTAATCAGATTCAATCCATTCAAAATAAATGGTTTAAGCGAGAATCGAGCCGGTAGGCGCACGGCTTACCAGGTTCGTTTTGAACTGTACCGGAAGGTCTTCGGTACAACGCCGTCGGATGGGAGTCTAGGTGGGATCAACCAACCAAGCCAGCATCGGACGCGACGGGTGCGGGTTAGGGCCAGCCTCAGCGAAGCACCACTGCCGCCCTCCAAGCCGATGCCAATATCGTTTAGTGATCCAGGCAGAGGTCTTGTTGGGGTGGCGATACTTCACCCATCGCCAGAGTGAGTGCCAGAGGACCATCCCCGTTTTCCGGTATGCCGAAGACGCCCTGGCCATCAGCGCACACGGCCACTGACATGACCAGCCATGCCCTGGAACGCAGTCTGTGGAAGAGGTCCTGTTTTTGTCGCTCGCCTGCCGATCGACATCTCGCTATGCACTTTTGCCCGTCACTGATATGCGTCCATCGACTCACTGCCTGAGCGATGCGATGACCTAACCGGCCTCACGCTCTTTTGCGTTGTCGCGGTTTTTGAGGACTCGGCTGGCATTCTTGTGTACGAAGCTCAGCAGTGACTGCACATGCTTGCCCAGTTCACAGCCGAGTGGCGTCAAGCTGTACTCGACCTTCGGGGGCTTAGTAGCATGCACCTCCCGTCTGACGAAGCCGTCTACCTCGAGCCTGCGCAATGTTTGCGACAGCATCTTTTCGCTCACGCCACCGATGAGATACGCCAGTTCACTAAAGCGATAGCTACGCTCGAGTAGGAGCACGAGCACGAGGGAACCCCATCGGGACATCACATCGTCGAGGATGAGGCGGGTCGGACAGTTAGCGGAATGGAGGTTCGCTTTCGGAACCCGGACAGCTTTTGTGGATTTGGGCCAAGGCATGGATAGAGCTTACCTTCAGGTACGTACTTACTTCAAGTAAGCCATGCCGTTACTCTGGTGATTGTAGGCCAGAGGCCAACGGGAGAAGAACCATGATCGTTGTAACGGGAGCAACAGGACAGTTGGGCCGCCTTGTTATTGATGAGCTGCTGAAAACGACCGAGGCGAAAAACATCATTGCTGCTGTTCGTACGCCTGTAAAGGCAAACGATCTTGCAGATCGGGGCGTTCAGGTGAGGGAAGCGGATTACTCACGGCCGGAGACGCTGGCAACCGCCTTCGAGGGGGCTTCCAAGCTACTGCTGATTTCAGGAATCGATCTGGGCAAGCGGGAAGAGCAGCACAAAGCCGTCATCGATGCGGCGAAATCCGCTGGTGTCAGCTTCCTCGCGTACACAAGCATTCTGCATTGCGATACCTCTCCACTGCTGCTGGCGGCGGAGCATCTGGCGACCGAGCGGTACCTCCAGTCGAGTGGGTTGAACTACTCTCTCCTGCGGAACGGCTGGTACTACGAGAATCAGACCGCAGCCATCCCGCAAGCTATTAAGAATGGAGCCTTCATCGGTGCGTCGGGTGACGGAAGATTCGCTGCCGCGTCGCGTTCCGACTATGCCGCCGCCGCTGCCGCGGTACTGATCGGGGAGGGGCATGAAAACAGCGTTCTTGAGTTGGGCGGCGATCAACCCTACACCCGCGCTGAACTGGCTACAGAGGTAAGTAAGCAGACCGGTGAGGTGGTTCAGTACAAAAACCTCTCCGAGTCGGAGTACCAGAAAATTCTAAGCAGCTTCCTGCCGCTCATTCTGGCTGAGTCCGTCGCGGATGCTGAGGCGCATGCAGCAGAAGGGGAGCTCGATGACAATTCACGAACGCTGAGCCGCTTGCTCGGACGACCGACGGCCACTCTTGCGGAGGCGGTTACGTACGCGCTCAGGACACCTCCAGCCGCTCACTAGGCGTAAGCGCTCATCAAGTGAGGTCAGCAAGCCCGAGCCTCACTTGCCTCGGGCCGGGTGTCCCCGGCCTCGCCAAAATGTCGATTGGAGGAGAACCTATGGAAAAGATACTCACTGTTCAGGTCTGGTCCGACGTGATCTGCCCGTGGTGTTGGATTGCGGAGCACCGCTTTCAGCAAGCGCTCGCGAAGTTTGCCCATCGATCGCAGGCCGACGTCGTCCACCGCGCGTATCGTCTCAAGCTTGGTGAGGCTCGACACCCTGTAGAAGAGATGCTCATGAAGAAATTTGGTCCGCGCGTCAATCCTCTGCAGTTTCTCTCCCAGATGGAAGGTGCCGCTGCTCAGGACGGCCTGGACTACCACTTGGCCGGTACATGGGTTGGTGACACCACAGACGCACACCGGGTGGTGAAGCTCGCCCGGAAGTATGGCCTTCAGAGTTCTTTGCTCGAAATCTTCTACAAGGGTTACCTTTCCGAACACGAAGACCTCCTGGACAGGGGAACGCTCGTGCGGCTTGCGCAGACCGCAGGGCTTGAGGCTTCAACACTTGAGGCGCTCTTCGCAGGAGATGACTTCCTGGCTGAGGTCGAGAGCGATCAGAGAGAAGCAATGCAGCGCAGGATTTCAGGCGTTCCATACTTTCTCTTCGGAGAGAAAACATCTCTCAGTGGTGCGCAACCGGAAAACATCCTGGCGTCCACGCTCGCCCACGCCTGGAAAACGGAAAGCGTTCTGCCAGAGCAATCTACGGATGCACAGGTCTGTGGGCTAGAGGGCTGCACCATTCCCTAGAGGGCCACCCCTAACCATTGTTCACGAGGAGCATTTAATGCAAAGCAAGCGCATGACCTGGACCGGCAGGGTTATCTCCGGAGTCGCGTCATTCCCATTCATCTTCGGCACTCTTGCCACGTTCTTCCCGGCGATCCCGTCGCCAACCCATCAAGAGATGATTCACATGGGGATGCCTCCGCATATCGAGGCGATCCTTGCTTGCCTCACCATTCTCTGTCTCGGTGCCTACTGGTATCCCGCGACCGCGATTCTTGGAGCGATCTTGTTCACGGGCCACATGGGAGGAGCGATCCTTGCACACCTGCGGGTCGGCGACCCACTCGTGCTTCAGATTGTGACTCCCAGCCTCCTCTGGTTGGGCGTGTGGCTGCGCGATTCACGCTTACGCGCACTCATTCCTCTTCGCAAGATTGCTCCCGCAGTCTAAACAGGTTGCGGTGTCCTGTTGTGCTGGTTTATGACGGCAACCTGAATGATTTGCCCATGATGCCGAGATTGCGCCAGCTATCGACGACTTGAGCACAGCGCTGACGCCTACGGTATTAGGGGCATAGAGTCGGTGTGCGGCGAGTCGACAGAATTCAGTAGGACTCATTCCATGAAGACCGTGAAATCTTCTTCGCCACGGGCCTGGTTATCTGTTGCCACGGTCGCGCTCGCATCCTTCATCCTGATAACCACGGAATTTCTCCCTATAGGCTTTCTGGAGCGGCTCGGACTTGCGTTCCACGTCGAGCAGGGCACGGCGGGGCTGATGGTTACAAATCCCGGCATGGTTACTGCTTTCGACGCACCGCTAGCTACGTTGCTGGCTGGACGTGTGGATCGGCGATTTGTGCTCGGTGCCTCGCCAATAGTGTCTCAGCGCCGCTCCTTATGGCGGCCTACGTGCAACTCAAGGTGTATGAAGGACGAACAAATTGAAAAGTGCAGAGTGGACGGTTAGCATGATTCAGTAAATATGTTGAGCCGAAACAATGTGTGACGAGGTTCGAAGAACTTCAACCTTACACAATTACGAACTTACTTATAGGAGTGGTGGAAAATGTCCACAGCGCCACGCACTTTCGGCCTGGTTGCCGGACTCGGTGTCGGTTCAGGAATCTTCTACTATAAAGCACTTGTCGATGCACATCTCGCTTTGGGTCTCTCGGCTCGCCTTGTTATGGTCCATGCTGACGTTCGCAGAGTGTTGGCTCACGTCGCGGCACAAGAGGCAGATGAGTTGGCTGAGTATTTAGCCGGACTTCTCCATCAGTTGGCCGCTGCCGGAGCGGAAATCGCTTCCATCCCTGCTTTTTCTCCTCAACTATGCGCCTCCCAGCTTGCTGCTATAACACCTCTGCCGCTGGTCAATCTCGTTGACGTGATATCCGCGGAAGTTGAACGTCGGAAGCTCCGCAGCGTTAGTCTATTTGGCGCTTCAGCCACGATGCAGACGAAGCTATTCGGAGCCCTTCAGCATGTCGAAGTGATCACGCCGACGCCTCACGAAGTCGATATCATCGGAAAGATCTACACGCAAATCGTCGAGAAGGCAGGTGCTTCCGAAGAGGAGTACAGCCAGTTACGCGCTCTCGCACACACAATCATCGATCGAGAGAAAGTGGAAACGATCATCCTTGCCGGAACCGATCTTGCACTGGTTTTCAATCCGGTGAACACCGACTTTCCTCACATTGACGGAGCCCGGCTTCATGTAGGAGCGATCATGCGAGCCATCACGTCTTAGAGCAGAATCCCTATTACTATCCCCCGGAAAGAGCTTAGAAGTGGCACTCTTCTTGGGGAAAAGTGCCCATCAAATGATCGCCACTGGGTACATCTATAGGGATTCTGCTCTAGCTCCTGCATAATGCCGGAGAGAAGCCGTGGAAACTTCCTCTATAGCGGGCACCCTCATTCTTTCTTTTGAAATGTGACCTTCACCAGTTGGATCGCCTGCTGAAGAAATCCTGTGGTCTGCACGTAGGTGACATATTCTGTCAGTCCGCTGTCTTCTTCGAACTCAGGATGCGCGAGTGCCGCGTAGTTTGCCGTTCCGCTCTCTCCCTGTTGTCCTACAAATAGTAGGGTCTCAGCTGACCAGGGGCCCCAGGGATGATTAGCCGCCCGGTAGTACACGTTGTTGTTATAGATGCCGCTGTAGATAGCGATGTATTGGTGGAGAGCCTTGTCGTAGAAGATTGAGTTGCCTGCAGCACCACCTTGAAAGACTGTTATGGCCGCGTTTGGGTCGGAACTCCACGTATCTCCGCCAGCATAGTAGCGCCATGCATTCGCGATGAGCACCTGCAGGATGGGCACGCGAGCGATCCGGCAGTTCTCGACGAGAAATCCTCCCTGGCACCCAACGGCATATAGCAATCCATCTTCCACCAGCCATCCGCCCCCATAGGCAACCTGGTCTCCCTGCCACATGAGCGTGGGCTCCGGTGTTCCGGGTGATTCAACGGGACGAGTAATTTTGCCTCCCAGTTCAATCGCTATGCCGGTTCCCACGACCTGAAATCCCTGGATATCTCCGCCACGGAATACCTTGCCGTAAAACTGGTATGCCGCCGATGTGCCTGGTATGGGGACAATTGGGCCGGGCCATATGGCGTAGTCTTCGCCACAGGTGCTCGCCGGCGTGGCCGTGCAGTGATTGGGGTCGTGGGTGTAGTTGAACTGTTCTTCTGCCGGCAGGAATGGCATGTACTCGATCGGAACCCCGGTCTTATCGAGATGATCGTGGTTTAGGTAGATTCCATTCGAGGCATTGAGGGAGTCTGTCCATGCCAGGGTGTTGCTAATGAAGTTGTGGCCATCTACGTTATCGGCCCGCATCGACGTATCGTTGAACGCCCAGTAAGACTCTCCGTCGATCACCGCGCTGTAAGTTCCGTCGCGCCCATAAATAAGCGGATTCTGTTTCACGGCGCCCATGGGCACAACGGCAGAGAGATTCGGGACAGTTGGAGCCGAGGGCGTCTGTGCCTGCAGATGCGATCCGACGGAAAAGCATGTTGAGAGGCAAACTGCCAGGGACGGGAAGAGAGGTTTACTGCCGCGTATAACGAGTTTCATTGGGGGTTCTCCGCTTACACTATTGGATATGGTACCGATTCCAGAAAGCGGGACCACACTATCCGAAATTCGTGGCCACTGTCAACGGGCCCCTCTGCCTGCTTTTGAGGGAACACTCGATGACTCGCTAGACACAAACGAAGATGGGCCGATGGGTAGGGAGGAAACCAGTTACAGAAAGTCCGGGGAGAAGGCACGGCGGCCGCTGCAATTGGACGGCAAACTTCGCCGACAAAAGAGTGGGCCGTCCAGGAAGACTATTAAGCGAGGATCAAGAGCATCCGCAAGAGTGCCTGCAGATAAATTCGGTCTCGACGGTCAGATGGTGCGGGACATTTGACGAACGTTCTATTTGTTCGAAGATGAGGCGTGTCGCTGCCCACCCGATCTCTGAAACTGGCTGCCGGACGACAGAGACGGTCGGAGTAACGATCGAAGAGAGAGGAAAATCGTCGAAGCCTATCAGGGCCACTTCTTCGGGGATTTTGCGACCTAGCTTCGACAGCTCCTCGTAGACCGAGACGGCTGCGGCATTCAACAGGCCAAAGATCGCGTCAGGGCGGCGTTTTATGGGGCGCTGGAGGGCAGCTATCAAACCTTTCGTTACTTCAGATGGAGTGGCGGAAGATATGATCTCTGTGCTGAGGGAAGCTTGCTGGAGCGCGTCCTTGTAGCCCCGCTGGCGCTCCTGAATCGTATAGAGATCGGGGTCGCCGCCAAGGCAGAGAATCTTTTTACGCCCATGAGAGATCAGGTGTTGCGTAGCCTTGAACGCTGCATCGTAGTTGTCGCAGGTGACCGAAGACGTGCGGGCGAGAAGAGGCCGGTCAACGGCGACGACAGGGACATTCAAGGCCTGTACGGCATTGAGAAAAGCCTGCGTCTGAATACGCGGTGGAACTACGATCAGGCCGTCGACCCGGTGGCTCTGGAAAACGGCGATCTCTCTGGTCTCCTGTGCGGCATCGTCGGCGGATGCGAGGACAATAAGTACATAATCTTTTTGCCGGGCCAATGTTTGGACAGTATCCGCCAGGTTTGCAAAGAACTCGTCTTTGAGCGATGGAACAATCAAGCCGAGAGTGTGAGTATGCTCTCCCTTAAGAGCACGTGCGGCGTGATTCGGCTGGTACCCCAGCTTTTTCATCACAGCCTGAACTCGAGCCATGGTGCCTGCTTCCACGTAGTGCCCGCCATTGATGATGCGAGATACCGTGGTAGTGCCTACCCCTGCCTCCCGCGCGACATCAACGAGCGTCGGTCGTTTGCGGGTCGCTGCTCGACGCAATGGTCGTCCTTCTTGTGCTCCTCCGGAAGTCATTCGGTGGGATCCTCACGTCTACCGTATCTTTGCCCTTCGATGCCAAAGGGGGCAGCCAATGAGACAGCGCTTTTCCATGTGACAACACCTTTACGTGTTTCATGGCGCCACAGGGACGATGGCTGGGAACGGTTCCACGCCATCGCTCTCAACGTAGCAGAGTCCATCGCCAACCGCAATCGATCTGATTCCTGATGGTAAGCAGCTCGGGTGCGCCCGGCAAACAATCGTTTAACTACGACTAGAGTTGTCTTCACTGTCTTTTGATCCTACATTTCGCCGCTTGCCTGGGGCTTGCGATGAAACAGATTCGTGACCTGCTCCAGGGTAAGCCCACGCGTTTCCGGCAGGAATAGCCAAACGACTATCAGTTGAATCGCCATCATGGAGGAGAAGGCTGCAAATGGAACCCATATGCCGCGAATCGCGAGAACCGGGAATGCGCCGGCGATTAGAGCATTCATGATCCAGTGCGTCGTAGTTCCCACACTCTGTCCACGAGCCCTGGTTGCGTTGGGAAATATCTCGCTGATGTAGACCCAGATGACAGCCCCTTGCGAGATATCGAAAAAGATCATGTAGGCGGCCAGCAGCCAGACGAGGGCACCTATGTGTTCTTTGCTGTAAAACGTCCAGGCGATGAGGCTGAGAGAAAGAGCTGTGCCGACGGACCCAATCAACAGCAGCGGCCGTCTTCCTACCCTGTCAATGATAGAGATCGCACCGATGGTGGCGACGAGGTTCATCACGCCGACCGTGACTGAGAGCGAGGAAGCGGAAAGCCGGCTGTACCCTGCGGCGGCGAAGAGATCGTTGAGGTAGTAGAGGATGGCATTGATGCCGGAAAGTTGGTTCAAGGCTCCTAAAGCAATGGCCAGCAGCAGCGGCCGAAGAAGAGCGCGGGTGAAGAGGGGTGTTCGATGCTGCTCCTGCTCTTCTGCGAAGCTCCTGCGGATGTCCGTAAGCTCGGTGTTTGCGGATGGAATCGCGAGCAGGTTGAGCGACTCGAGTGCTTCGGCGTCACGGCCACGGGTGACCAGCCAGCGAGGGCTCTCGGGAATACGAATAAGGAGCAGGAGCAGGACAGCCGCCGGAACGAAAGCCACGCCGAGCTGCCAGCGCCATAGTGCGAACGGAAGATGTGTTCTCTCGAGACAGTAATTGGAGAAATAGGCGAGAAGTACGCCAAGCACGATGTTGACCTGAAACATGCCAACCATGCGTCCTCGCCAGCGGGCCGGTGCGAGTTCGGCTACATACACCGGGCCGACAACCGATGAACCACCGATGCCGAGTCCGCCGATGAACCTGGAGAAGAGAAGCCATCCCCAGGAGGGGGACAGCGCACAGCCCAGAGCGGAAACAAGATAGAGTACAGCGAGCAAACGCAGAGAGAACCGGCCGCCGAACTGCTGAGCGAGTTTCCCTGCCAGAAGCGAGCCCAGCACCGTACCCCACAGCGCAATCGACACAGTAAATCCGAGAGCATGCTGGCTGAGATGGAATTGCTGCGTCAGCAGCGCGGTGCTGCCGGCGATGACCGCGGTATCGAAACCGAAAAGCAGGCCGGTCGCGGCTCCAGTCAGGGCGCCATGGAGAAGAGCTGGGGGAAACTTAGGGATGCTGCTCATCGCGTGGCTTCTCGATCCTCGCTTCCCGGCACAACGGATTTCCATTGTTTCAGCTTGTCCAAGGCACTCATGGTATCGGTACCGTTCGCATTTTCGCACGACTGGTCACTTGGCGGTCTGCTGCACGAGACATTTCTAACCTATCAGGCCGACGGCCTGCTATACAGCGACGGATAGGCCTTGACAGAGCACGATGTGCCACTTAGCGTATACCTGCATAAGATATGGTATCGATCCCACATCGCGGCCTCTTGCATCTATCAGGTTGGTTTGCCCTAGCTTTGTCCTGCATGATGCCACTTGATGCCCAAACTCCTATCGTTCGTCCGTCGGCGCCGTCCATTGAGACGGTGTATATCGTGCCCAGTTCACACTGGGACTTCAGCTTTATCAGAACACCCGAGGACGAGCAGGCGGCGATGAAGCCGCACCTCGATTCTGTGCTCGCGGCTTGCGCGCGGGACACTGGGTTTCGTTGGACGATCGAGAGCGTCTGGCAGCTGGAGGCGTGGCTGGAACGGACTCCAGACCAAGCCAAGGTGCGCGAGATGAAAGAGAGGATTGCGAGCGGGCAGATCGAGGTCTCGGCGAGCTGGGGCAGCATGCATACGGAGTTCCAGGGAACGGAGGAGCTCAATCGGCTGGACGATGAAGGCAAGCGCCTTGCAGGGGAGCTGGGACTGAACGGTGACATGGCGATGGAGAACGATGTGCCGGGCTTCTCGCTGAGACTGCCGCAGGTGCTCGCGCGCAGTGGGGTGCGGTATCTGGTGAACGGCTCGAACACGTTTGTTGGCGGTGGCACTTCTATCTCGCCGCGGGTGGCGCCGTTTTTCTGGGCATCTCCTGACGGCAGCCGTGTGCTGACGTGGACGACGCGCGGAGGAAATGGCGGGTATACCGAGGGATTGACCGACTACTATCTGGACCCTCAGGCGCTGGACCCGTACTCTCACACACCGTTCTATCCGAAGGAGTGGAAAGGGCTAAGCGACGACGAGATCATGGAACGCGGTGTGCGGAAGCTGTTGGCACATTACACGGACGCGGGGTATCAGGGGCGAACCATCGCCGTCCTGTTTATGCATGACGGCATTGGACCGGAGTATGAAGAGGAGCTGTTGCAGGATGTGCGTCGCTGGAATAGCCAAGGCCGCCTCCCTCATCTGCGCGTTGCCACTCCGCACGAGTACTTCCACTCCTTCACGGACCAGGAGCTTGCCGCAATCCCTACGTATACCGGCGACTGGAGCGGATTGTGGTCTGAATCCAAGACGAACTCGCCGGCGATGAGTGCAGACGCTCGATACATTCAGGAGGCCTTTCCGATTGCGGAAGAAGCCGCATCTTTAGCGAGATGGAATGGATCGTCGCAGGCCTATCCAGAAAACGCCCTGCACCAGACCTTGATCAACCTTATGCGCTATGACGAGCACAACGGCGCGGGAAATGGCGGCTGGCCGAAGGTTCTGACCGAGGCGGAGGTCAATCGTTCGAATCTGGAATATGCGACGTATGTACGGAGCGCGCGAACGAATGCAGAGCAGGTGCTGGATCAATTCTTGCCTGATCTTGTGACGACCAGGACTGATCGGACAAGTAAGCGTTACGTCACCGTTAGCAATTTGCGGAGCTGGCCGCAAACAGACCTCGTACATGTAGACGTTCCTCCCGGCAGTTTCACGGTACGCGATTCGGTTTCTAACGAGGTGGTGCCAACACAGCGTGAGCGTCCGGATGTGTTGTCGTTTCTGGCGAAGGACGTTCCCGCATTAGGCTACAAAACCTACACGCTCGAAAGGTCGAACTCTGACGGTGGAAAGACAACACTCGACAGCATGGGCCATGCTGAAAACGAGCGCTACGCGATCGATGTGAATGAGACAACCGGTACCATTCTGCGCATTCTGGACAAGAAGACCTCGCAAGATCTTTTCGCGGAGCATATCCCAGAGGTGACGCGTTCTGGCGGGAACGGAACTCCGACTACTATGGTGAAGATTGTTCATCAAAAGGGATCGGTAGAAGACAGTATCACGGTGCTGCGGTCAGATTCCTGGTGGCCAAAAACGGTCATCTCACTGCCGCGAGGTATGGACGAGATCCGTGTGGAAGAAGTGCTTGATCGTGCTCAGATGCCTGAAGTCGCGCATGGCGAAAATTCCGAGCGATATACCATTCGATTTCCTTTCACTGTAGGCAACGACGTTCAGAAGTGGATTGACGATGGCATAGGCTTCTATCCGATGCCGCAGAAGTCGCTCCCCGGCGCGCGGTTGGATGGGGTGGTTCCTCGTTTTGTGATCGCCCTGGCGCAGACCGGCACCAAGGTTTCGCAAACGCTGCTTTTTGCACAGCAGGAATCATTTTTTTTGACGAGTGCGAAGCAAAACGGCGATATCAAAGTGCTTGCTCTTATCAAAGGCGACACGGGGGAAACGAAAGATCATGGTGTCGTGACCTTCAAGACATTCGAGCCGGGCTACCCAACGCAGTATTCATTCCATTTTCGGATCTCAAACGAGCTCGGAGCCTTTGACCCAGTGGCCGCATATCAATTCGGACGTAGCGAGATTGTGCCGTTGCAGGCTCGACTTCTTCCTGCTCATACTGCACCAAAGACTATGTGGGGTAGCTATCTTTCTATCTCCGACCGCAATGTCGTGATGGATGATCTTCGTCTTCAGGATGCAGGTTGCACGAAATGCTATCTTCTTCGCCTACAGGAGATCGCGGGCAAAGAGACAACCACGTCCGTCTCGACCCCTGGCCGTGCTTTCACTGCTGTGCAGACGGATATTACCGGCACGAGCGCACAGCACCCCGTGGATCTCTCCAGAGTCCATCTGTCTCCGTATGAAACCTTGACGTTACAGGTGCGGGCAACGCAGTGACATCTATTCCAATCAATTTTCCGCCAAGTGCGGATCGTGCGTCGCGGGAGCTTCTGCGTAGCCTGCAGGGGCAGACACCCGTAGAAGAAATGCCGATCGGAGACGCTCGAGAGCAGATGTGTCAGGGGCAGGATACGATCTTCCAGAAATCATCGCTACTTCACGAGATACTGAGTGACGGAAGATGCCGGGTTGAGATTCTGAAGCCGAAAGACGCTGGCAACTCGCTCCCCATCATCTTCTTTCTGCACGGTGGTGGGTGGGTGATGGGCGGCTCGCAGACGCACGGATATCTTGTGACGGAACTGGTGAAGCGATCACAGTGTGCGCTCGCTTTCGTAGATTACCCTCTGGCGCCCGAAGTTCGCTATCCCCAGAACCTCGACGATGCGTTCTCTGCCGTGAGCGCAGTGCTCGCCGCGAGCTCTCGGTATGGCCTGGATGCAAAGCGAATCGCGTTTGCAGGTGACAGTGCTGGCGGAAACTTGGCCGCAGCCCTTGTCTTGCGCTTTAGAAACAGCTTTCTTCCTGTCCCCAGAGCACAGGTTCTGCTGTACCCGGCGCTTGATATCCGGGGGGAAAGCGCGAGTTACCGCGACTTTTCTACCGGCTTGAATTTGACACAGCCAACCATGCATTGGTTCTGGGATCAATACGCACCGGGCATGCGCGAGTCCACCGATCCGCTTTTGTCGCCCTTGCATGCCCCCAGGGAGCTGCTTGCAGGGCTGCCCCGAACCCTGATCGTTACGAGCGAGATCGATGTGCTGCGGGACGAGGGCGAACTGTTCGCAACCCTGCTGCGGCAGGCACACGTAGACACGTCGCTGGTTCGCTTTGGGGGCGTACTCCACGGTTTTATGGTGACCGAGGCTCTTGCAAAGAGCCCGTCCGGAGATCTCGCTATTCAACTTGTGGCGGATTTTTTACGGACGAGCCTAGCCTCCGGCTGAGGTTGAGCCAGGCAAATCGCCGAACGAACCAGCAGCCAGGCTATTCAGTATTTTGTGCAGTGGTGTGGAAGCGATACCACGTAATTTATCCAAGGACTCTTTTGGAAGCGGTATTATTTTCCGCGATCACTGACTCGATGGCTATCTAAGGATCTCTCCAGAACAGGTGTAAGGAAGGGGAATATCCCGAAAACCAGAGCGGTACATTCTTGTATTGACAATCATCCCGGCCTCAGCGTACTGTTCCGTCGTTATGGAATCGGTACCATATATAGCATTTGGAGGCGAGTATGTTCGAGGTGTTTCCCCTTGCACCATTGAGGCGTTTGAAGAACAAGATTGATAAGCAGCGCCTATGCGCCGTGACGCGCATCCTCACGGAGTTGGCGGCTTGCGCAACAGTCCTAATGGGCGCCCTCGCCTATGGGCAGCTCGACACCAGCACCATACGAGGCACGGTAACCGACTCTACTGGCGCCGTAATCCCAAAGGTGCATGTTGTCATCACCGATACCAAGACCAATCGGTCATTCACCACACGAACAGATTCCAAGGGTGATTTTTATGCACCTTCTTTAGCGGTGAGTGTCTATAACATTCGCTTCACCATGAGCGGTTTTCGTACGACAGATTTGAACGGCATTGTTCTGCACGCCGACGAGACGCTTGCCGAGAATGCTGCCCTGGTGATCGGGGCCACCACGGAGATGGTTGAGATCAGTGCGAACAGTGTTCAGGTGAACACGGATGATGCGGCGCTCGGGACCACAATCACAGCAGAGCAGGTTGCCAAACTGCCGCTGAACGGACGAGATTACACGGACCTGCTGGCGCTTGTTCCGGGCGCTATTCAGAACACTGGATCTATCAACAGCGATTCCCTTGGTGGATTTCCCAGCGGCCAATTTGGCGCCAACATGCTTGTGGATGGGACGGACGCCACGCGAGTGGACGGCAATGTTACCTTCTCGACCTTCGGGCGCGGGGACGCAAGGGTCACTCGCTCCAGTATCGACAATATTCAGGAATTAAAGGTGTTGTCTTCGGGATATTCCGCCGAATACGGACGAGCCGTCGGCGAAATCGTAAACGTGATCACCAAGTCAGGAAGTAATCAACTTCATGGCGAGGTATTTGACTTCTTCCGCAACGATGCACTCGATGCCAAGAACTACTTCTACAATGGTGTGCCCAATCCCTTGCGCCTCAATCAATTTGGCGGAAATCTGGGTGGGCGATTGTTGAAAGACAAGCTGTTTTTCTTTGGAAATTACGAGGGAGTGCGTCAACACGTCTCAACGCCCACAACTGGGCAGACGCTTGTCCTCAACGCAAAGATGCGGTCTATGGCGGTGCCTTCCATGGCACCCATCCTTGCCAAGATTCCTGTCGGAAATGGAGGGCCGGCTCCCACTGAAAACCATGTCATCTACAGCTATTGGTTTGATGTGTTGAACGGAGCGACCTACAACGACATCCGCGAGAACACTGCGGCGCTGAAGCTTGATTACATCCTTTCCCCGAAGAACAATTTTTCCGTGCGGTACAACTACAATGCCAGCGACACGTACGGCTTGTACGGACTCGCGATTGGGCAGACCGCTGATGCCCCGCAGCTGTCGCAACTCGGCAAGGCCACGTGGAACTATATTGGATCGGCTTCTTTCTTGAATGAGGCCGGATTTGCTATCAACAGTCCTCATTCTCACCAGACAGCGGGTGAGCCCGGGTTCCCCATATTTTCATGCTTCTTCTGCAATGTTGGTTATGGACTCGCTCCAAGTCCGCAGCTATTCGAATCGAAGGAGCCCTCCATCTCCTATGAGGCGCTGGATACTGCGACAAAGATCTTGAAGCGGAACCAACTCAAGTTTGGGTTCGATATTCGTTGGAATAATGTGGGCCGTGAACTGGATCAGCAGGACACACTTCTTTACAACGGTGGCCCAACCGTGGAAGCCGCTACCGACCTTCCATGCAATGGTCAGCCCCAGGGAACCAATGGCTGTGTCGACCCTTCAGGTGGACCCGAAGGCTTCCTGGCGAACAACGGCGTTGGCTGGACACGATTGGGATATCCCATGACGCATATAAAGAATGCGATGGAGTCCTATTTTGTAAATGACGACTGGAAGGTCAAATCTCGTCTATCGCTCAATCTTGGACTGCGATACGAACACAACACCGTTCTCCATGATGCCGAAGGCACTGTGCAGAACTTCGACATTGCAACGTTATCCCTGCTACCCGCAAGTACTCCCTTCTACAATGCGGAATGGGTCGACTTTGCCCCTCGCTTCGGATTTAACTGGGACGTTACAGGCAAGGGAATTACATCGTTGAAAGGTGGGTTCGGCCTCTTTTTCCTGCCCATCGCCGCCGGAAGTCCGCTGAATCTGGCGGCTAATACGGAAGAGAACTTTTCGATCAATCTGCTGCAGATCGAGCTCCTGGGATACAAATGCACCCCTCCTCTGACAGTGATTCAATACCCGTTGCCGCTCAATGCGCCTTCGTGCACACCGACAGCGCCCTTGAGTGTCACTGCCTTTGATCGTCACCAGAAGGACACCTACTCCGAACAGTGGAGTCTTTCTCTCGACCAGCAACTGGTGAAGAACACGGTCGTAACCTTTGCCTATAGAGGGAACAGAGGACTCCACGAATCCGGAGGCGCCAATTTGAATTTGGAGGACCCCCTCACCGGCCATAACCACATCAGTGATAACTTCGGCGGCATTAATTACGCCGGTCAGTTCGCGGAATCTGTCTCCAATGCCTTGAACGTTTCTGTGCGAACCAACAGTCATGGACTCAGCCTTCAGGCAAATTACAATTGGGCGCACGAATTTGACGATTTCATGGGACTGTTTGAGTCGTACCAGAACCCTTTGAACATTCGAGCCGACTATTCGCCGGGTGATATCGACATACGAAGTGCCTTCTCCGTGGGGCTGGTCTACAGTGTTCCGAAAATCCCCAAACTCCCATCGAGGCTTGGATCGGGGTGGCAGGTGAGTTCGATCGTGCAGGGACGCACTGGAACCCCTGTAAACTTTGGCTATTCTGCCAACAATCCTTTCGTAGGGTCTTTGCGGCCGGACTGTAACTTCGGCATAGCGCCGCGTGCGCTGGACTTCCATCTTCCCGGCCCGCAGTTCAATACCGCGGCCTTTTCTCCACCTGCCGGTAACTATGGGACCTGTCCGCGAAACTATGGAAGAGGACCAGGATTTCTTCAGCCGGATGTTTCCGTGTTGAAGACCACCAAGATCAACGCGCATATCAATTGGGAGTTCCGCGCGGAGATGTTCGATGTGGTGAATCATCCGAACTTTTCAAACCCTGGATCGACAACCAACGGCTTCGATTTTGGTACTAGCTTCGCTACCATCGGAAACCTCGTTGGTCTTGGGACATCGCGCCAAATTCAACTTTCGTCGAAGATCATCTTTTGATCACACCCTATCGAACAATGTTGTTCCTTCTGCGGAGACCATGGATGCCATCGAGTATGACCGCTTCTTCTTGTTCTGAGTCCGCTGTTCGCAAGCGATTTCCAGGCATCGTTTCGCTAGCGCTTATCGCTTGTCTGTGCAGCGCTGCGGCTACCCAGTTGCCGGCACAGCTGGCGGTGAGCGCCAAGACAACGAGTGACCCGCTTGAGGCAGGCTTTCTCAATCCTCCAGCGGCTGCGCATCCTCGCGTGTGGTGGCACTGGATGAACGGCAACATTACGAAGGAGGGGATAGCGCAGGATCTCGACTGGATGCATCGCGTCGGTATCGCGGGATTTCAGAACTTCGATGCCGGAGCGAACACGCCCCCTGTCGTGAAGCAAAGACTGATTTATATGCAACAAGGATGGCAGGATGCCTTCCGATTCGCTATCGAGAAGGGTGATTCCTATGGCTTTGAGATGGCCGTGGCAGGATCTCCTGGCTGGTCTGAAACTGGCGGCCCCTGGGTAAAGCCTGAACAGGCCATGAAAAAGGTGGTGTGGTCCACAACGACGATTGAAGGTGGCAAGCCATTCCACGGTGTGCTGAGCGCTCCGCCTCGTGAGACGGGTCCGTTCGGCAACCTTGCGCAGCAGGATCTTCTGGCGACTGGAAACGGTGAGCCACCGCCAGAGATTAAGGACTTCGGTACGGACACAGTGGTGCTTGCTCTGCGTGAGCCAGATGTGGAGCGGCCGATGGCAGCACTGAATCCAACGGTTACTACATCAAGCAGCACCGCGGTCGAAGATGCCGTCCGTCTATACGACGGTGATTTGAACAGCGTGGTCAAGTTCACTGCGGCGAAGCCGGGTGCGACTGCGTGGGTTCGGTATGAGTTTGTCAGGCCGGTCACGATTCAGTCCGTAACCTATGCCGCTGGAGGACCACGCGACCCACTTGCCATGTTTCGCAGTGAGTCCAACGACGGGCCCATACTGCAATCCAGTCAGGATGGAACCATCTTTATGGACGTGGTCCGCCTTCCGACCGCCGGCGCTGTGGAGCATACGATGGCCTTTGCTCCAGTCACGGCGCGCTACTTTCGACTGGCCTTTGCGGAAAAGGAACAAGCTTCCAACAGCAAGCTGCCGACTCACAGCATCGCCGAATTTCAGTTGCATACTGGGCCGCGCATTCAGAGGTTTGAAGAGAAGGCGGCATTCGCCACGTTGCAGGATCTCTATGCTTTCCCGACTCCTGAGGTGGCTGCCGGAGATGTAACGCGCAAGGCTGATGTGATCGATCTGACCGGCAAGATGTCGAAGGACGGCAGGCTTGACTGGACGCCTCCTGCAGGAACCTGGACTGTCTACCGCATGGGGTACTCGCTGACCGGGATTACAAATCATCCAGCGCCGCCAGAGGCCACGGGCCCCGAGGTCGATAAGTTGAATAAATCAGATGTGGAAGCCTACTTCAATCATTATCTGGATAACTACAAGCAGGCCACGGGCGGGAATATGGGTTCGGGAGGGCACGAGCTTGCTGTCTCCGGAAAGAAGAGTGGTCTACAGTTTGTTATCACTGACTCCTGGGAGGCTGGTACAGAGAACTGGACGAACGACTTCCTTGCTGAGTTCAAGCAGCGCCGGGGTTACGATGCGACACCCTGGCTGCCAACATTGGCAGGGCGTGTGATCGATTCGTCTGCCGATAGCGATCGTTTTCTCTGGGACTATCGCCGCACGCTTGAAGAGCTCCTCGCCGAGAACCATTACGCAGTGCTTGCCGATCTGCTTCATCAACGCGGCATGGGTCAGTATGGCGAATCGCATGAGTCGGGGCGAGCGACTATCGGGGACGGCATGGAGATGAAACGCTCGGACGACGTGCCTATGGCCGCGATGTGGACGCAGGTGCCTGGCGTGAACGCGGATAATCCATCCGCTAATGCGGATATCCGTGAGTCTGCTTCCGTCGCGCACGTTTATGGGCGTCCCTTTGTGGCAGCTGAGTCGATGACTGCATTCTCAGTGCCGTGGGGATGGTCGCCAGCGACGTTGAAACCGACTGCCGATAAAGAGCTTGCGATGGGCCTGAACCGGTTTGTGATTCACTCCTCGGTTCATCAGCCGCTTACAGGGCCGAACGGAGCCGATGCCGGTTCGCCGGCTCCAGGTCTAACGCTCGGCCCCTTCGGTCAATGGTTCAACCGGAACGAAAGCTGGGCAGAGCAGGCTCGCCCTTGGATCGACTATCTCGCCCGTAGCTCCTACATGCTGCAGCAGGGGCGCTTTGTTGCCGATATCGCCTACTATTACGGCGAGGACAGTAACATCACAGCCATCTTTGGCAGCCATAACCCGCCAGTGCCTTCGGGCTACAACTTCGACTATGTGAATGCCGATATCCTAGAGCATAAGCTGCGGGTTGATCATGGCGATCTGGTTACTGACAGCGGTATGCGCTATCGTGTGCTTGCTCTGGATGCGTATGCCGAGCATATGTCCCTGCCCGTGCTGCGGCGTATCAGCGAACTTGTTCATCAGGGTGCGACAGTTGTTGGCAAGAGACCCTCGCATGATCCTTCTCTTGCTGACAATCTTGCCGACTACCGGTCGCTTGTGGATGAGCTCTGGGGTGCTTCCTCTGAGTCTTCGCGCAAGGTGGGTAGGGGGCGCGTCCTGAGTGGACAGACGCTGGAAGTTGCGTTGAAGACTCTGGCTGTTGCTCCTGATACCACCTATACGAAGCCATCGGCGAATGCCGAGGTGCTCTTTGTGCACCACACTATGCCGGAAATGGATGTGTACTTCGTAGACAGCCGTTCAGATCAGTCGATTAATACGGAGGCCAGCTTCCGTGTCACCGGACGTGCCCCGGAGCTCTTTCATCCGGACACAGGCGCGATCACACCGGTGTCGTTCCAGATTGCCAACGGACGCACCACCGTTCCGCTCCACCTTGATCCATGGGAAACGGTGTTTGTTGTGTATCGTCATGCGACTGGAGAGACCGCGCACACTGTGCCACAGCCTACGGAGACGACGTTGAGCACCGTGAGTGGTTCCTGGGATGTGCACTTCGAAGAGCAGCGCGGCGAACCGGAGTCGATCCATCTGGAACGACTCGCCTCGTGGTCCGAGAATAGTGATCCTGGGGTGCGATATTTTTCCGGTCATGGCACGTATACAAAGCATGTGGACGCATCTGCTGATTGGTTTAGATCCGCTAGCCCCGTAATGCTGGATCTGGGGGACGTTGCTAACCTTGCGGAGGTCACGGTCAATGGCAAGTCACTCGGTATTGTGTGGAAGGCGCCGTATCGAGTAGACGTTACCTCGGCGATCAAGCCGGGCGACAATGTAATTACGATTAGGGTGGTTGACCTGTGGGTCAATCGACTGATTGGAGATGCGCAGCCGGGGACGACAAAGAAGATTACGTTTACGGTGAATAATCCCTATAAGGCTGACTCACCTCTGGTGCCCGCAGGTCTGATCGGGCCGGTGCGCTTCCTTCGTGAGGACGCGACTCGACAATGAGGAAGCGAGACTCGCTGTTGGACTTTGCAGTAACTCGTGTTTTTTCGTTCGGGGTTGTGTTCTTTTCTTGAAATGGTGGAGTGATGTAAGTGTTCTGTTTTCATGTGGATAATGGGTATTTCTGTCAGGGTGCCTGCGCAATATTAACGAGATAACCATGGAGCTTTTATGCGAGTAAACCGGCGACAATTCATGAAAAGTGGAGGAGCAGCGAGTCTGCTCGGAGCGGCTGTGCCGCTTTTTCCGAAGGATGCTGACGGCGCAGTGCGAGAGAGTGCAGATGAGCCCCGACCGCAGTCAGATGCGGGGACGGATCTTACCCGTCTGGTGAATGTTCTGCATGGAACTGATTCAACGATGGCATTCTCTCGCGGCAACACTTTGCCGATTGTTGCTTTGCCGTTTGGGATGGCGCACTGGACACTTCAGACGAGCCATGAGACTCCCTGGTTCTTCAATCCTCACGATGTCCGGATGGAAGGAATCCGTTGCACGCATCAGTTCAGTCCGTGGGTCGATGATTACGGGAATGCGACGTTTCTTCCGTTCCTTGGCTCTCCCAATCCTGATCCAGGGGCGCGTGCTTCCTCCTACCGGCCTGCCGAGCTGCATCTTTCACCGCAGTACATGAAGGTGCGTCTAACCCGGTATCGCTGCACCCTTGAACTGACGCCGACGGAGCGCTGCGCCATTCTCCGTGTCACCTTTGACGACTCCGGAGCGGCTGGTCTCTTTATCGATCTTTCGGTGCTGGAGTCGGAGATGACCAACTCTTCGGGTCGAACGGTGGAAGTCCTGACCCGTGCGAACAAGGGGGGCGTTCCAAAGAACTTCGCCACGTACTATCGTGTCGAGTCCGACGATGTGGACGTTGAAACGAAGGTTTCGGAGCTTCACGACCGGCGTGTGGTTGCTCTGCACTTCAAGGCTGAGGCGGGAGTCCCTCTGACCTTTCGGATCGGCACGTCGTTTCTCTCGTCGGAGCAAGCGTCGCGCAATATCCGCCTTGAACTTGCACGCCGCTCTTTTGACGAGGTTCGGGCAAGTTCGGGAGAGACGTGGGAAAGTTGGCTCGGTCGCGTTCGTATACAAGGCGCGACAGAGAGCCAGCAACGTACTTTCTATTCCTGTCTTTATCGGGCATTGCTCTTTCCGCGAATGTGGCACGAGCCGGATGAGACGGGCAAGATGATTCACTTCAGCCCTTATAACGGGACCGTCTCGAAGGGGGTGATGTATGCCGATCACGGGTACTGGGACGATTACAAGGCCTGGTATCCGATGATGACGTTGCTCTACCCAGAGCGTCTCGGGGAGATCCTGCAGGCCTGGGTGAATGCCTATCACGAGGGTGGGTGGTTCCCACAGTTTCCATGTCCGGGGTATCGCGCGTGCATGACAGGCAGTCTCATCGACTCCGTCTTCGGCGATGCCTTCGCGAAGGGCATCACAGGCTTCGATCGAGAGGCGGCGTATGCCGGACTGAAGAAGCATGCGACCCAGGTGGGAAACCCAGCCGCCGGGTATGGCCGACAGGGAATTGAAGAGTACCTCAAGCGGGGTTGGGTGCCGTCCGATGTTGTGGGTGATGGTGCCGTGGAGACACTGGACTCTGCCTATGGAGACTTCTGTATTGCGCAGGTCGCGCGCTCCCTGAGGAAGACGGAGGACGCCAATATGTTTGAGCAACGCTCGAAGGGATGGCGTGCGCTCTTCGATCATGACGCGCTCTTTACGCGCGGAAAGCTCTCCAACGGAAACTGGCTTGAACCGTTCGATCCCTATAGCTGGGGAGGCACATACGTTGAAGGTGCCGCCTGGCAGTACCGCTTCTCTCCACCACACGATACGGAGTTTCTGATCGAAGCTATGGGTGGTAAGGAGGCTTTCGTTAAACAGGTTGAGGGCATGCTTCTGCAGTCTCCCAAATTCAACGTTGGGTCCTACGGCCAGGAGATCCACGAGATGTCCGAGATGGCGGCGGTGGACTTCGGTCAGTACGCACACAGCAATCAGCCGGTTCATCATATTCTGTATCTCCTCAGCGTTGCAGGCCGCAGGGACCGAACGAAGTATTGGGTTCATCGTGTGCTCGGCGAACTCTACTCTCCCGATATCTTCCCCGGCGATGAGGACACTGGCTCCATGTCGGCCTGGTACATCCTTGGCTGCCTTGGGATCTTTTCTCCGTGTCCTGGACGAAGCGATTGGACGCTGGGCAGCCCTCTCTTTCCAAAGGCGAGCATCACCTTTCCCGACGGCAGGACGATCCAGATCGAATCTCGCAACTCATCCGCGACAGTTGGCGCAGTACACGGGGTGACTGTGAACGGTAAACCGCTGGAGGGTAACTTGCTCCCGCACGACACGTTCAAAAGAAACGCTCACCTTGTCTTCGAAGACTAGATTTACCTTTCACCAAACCTAAGGAGCAATGTTCCGTGATTCGAGCCACCCTTACCTCCGCCCTACTTCTGGTTGCGGCAGCCTTCCTCGTTGACACTTCGCACGCTCAGCAAAACGGCTTCTATCTGCACGACGGCGACCGCGTAGTCTTCTACGGTGACAGCATCACGGAACAGCGCAACTACAGCATGATCATCGAGACTTATGTTCTGACTCGATATCCCAATCTGCACGTGCTGTTCACCAACTCCGGATGGGGAGGGGACCGTGTCACCGGAGGCGGTGGCGGTGATATCGATCTTCGTCTCAAACGCGATGTGACCCCCTATCAGCCAACGGTAGTCACCATCATGCTGGGCATGAATGACGGAGGGTACAAGGCTGCTACCGAAGAATCAGAGAAACAGTTCTTCGACGGATTTCGTCACATCGTAACGACTCTTGGACAGGCAGACCCACAGGCCCGAATTACAGCCATCGAGCCCTCTCCCTACGACGACACCACGCGTCCTCCCGCCTTTCCCGTCATGGACGGAACAGGTTACAACCAGGTGCTCGTTGGCTATGGGAAATGGATCTCCACCTATGCCAAGGAGAACCACATAACAGTTGCCGATGCGAATACAGACTTTGTCCATGTGCTCGATAAGGCCAACGAAACAGATCCTGCCGTGGCAAAGGAGTTCCTGCCGGATCACATTCACCCGTCGTTTGGGGGGCACCTGCTCATTGCAGAGTCGATCCTCAAGGCCTGGCAGGCACGTTCGGTGGTAGCTGCTGTCAAGATTCAAGCGGGTGCCTCGCAACCAAAACTTGTACAGGCTGAGCACACGACTGTGCAGAATCTGACCGGAGGGAACAGCATAGGCTGGAGCGAGACAGATGATGCCCTTCCACTACCTTTCCTGCAATGGCAACAGATGTGGGGAGGCGGACCTACGATCGGACTGGCGATCGGGTCTTCTGATCTCACGGCAGCTCTCAATCAAGAGCCGCTTTGCATCACGGGCCTGAAGAGTGGCGTGTATGCTCTGCGCATCGACGGAACCAGCATCGGGACGTTTACGAGCGATCAATTCGCAAGCGGCATTAACCTTGCGCTGCTCAAGACGCCCATGAGCGAGCAGGCTATGAGTGTTTACCAGCTTACGACGCAACGTGGGGACCTTCACTACGACCGCTGGCGTCATATCCAGGTCCCGTTCGGAGATATCACAGAGGGAACAGAGGCTATGACCAAGCTCGATGCGGTCGGGACGCATGTGGAGGAGCAGCAGAGGAAGGCTGCGCTTCCTAAGGCGCATGTCTTTGAGGTTGCACTCATTCAATAGCGCATTTTCATGAATGGTGGGATGTGGCTCTTTTCGATCCGACCCATACGGTGTTATCTCGACCCTGTGTGTAGCCGAAGGGCCAGCGCTTTTGCCGCCATGGCGAGATACCTGTAGCTTGCTTGTATTGGCAGTATCGCCTGCGCGGGCAACCTGCAGGTCTCTCCACTTCGCATGATGAAAACCATCATGCTACGGTCGAGATGACAGTTTTGTGGTGGGGTATCCCTACATCACACATTTGTCGAGCTCAGGCATGCGCATTGGAGCGCGAGGGGCCTGGCCGGTCACAAGCAATCTCCTCCGCTGAAGGAGCGGTACAACTCGTGAAAGCTCGTAGCCAACAACGATCATCTGCATTCGACATGTTTTTCCGGCGAGAGTTCTGTCGTGTGACAGCGGTCCTGATCTCTCTCTGTATCGTCCCAGTGTTGCAGGCGGCCGATCTCCATGTGCAAAGGTCGCCGCGCGGTGTGACTGTGCAGCGCGGGGACGACGTGATCGCGGTTGAAGTTGTCGGGGCCAATCTTGCTCTAGTTCACCTGGAGCCAGGCGGGCAGACGACTCCTCGGACGCTTGTGATCGATCCTTCCCTCCAATTCAACGGGGCGTTGCCTGTGATTAAGCGAACTGGCAAAGATCGCTTTGTCCTATCGGGAAAAGGCATCGACGTAGATGTCGACGTGGAACACGAGGCGCGCATCACGGCCTGCGATCACGCCGGTCATTGCTTACATGTGGACGATTTATTCAGTGCCCTGAAGCGTTTGGAGCTGCTGATCGGACGAGATCAGGAAGAACCGTTGTACGGCATGCGAGGGCTGGAACTGGCCGATCACGGTGAGGGATTGACCCGTAAGCAAGGCGCGACGATTGCAGCCGGTGTCCAGGGAGATGGAGGCGCGCCGTTCTTCTTTACCCACCACTATGGCGTTCTTGTCGATTCCAGTGGAGGCGCTTTCGAAGTGTGCGATCATTGCGTTCGCTTCAAAGGCTCTTCGCGGCGCGATGTGGAGTTCTATGTTGCCTTCGGATCACCGACGACGGTCATGTCCACTCTCTTGAAGCTTACGGGCCTGCCGCCGATGCCCCCCAAATGGACGCTCGGATTTCTCAACAGCCAGTGGGGCACCACAGAGCCGGAGCTGCTCCAGATCGTTTCCAGCTATCGGCAGAAGCAGATCCCCCTGGACGCGTTCATCCTCGACTTCGACTGGAAGGCCTGGGGCGAGGACCACTACGGGGAATGGCGCTGGAATAGCACCTCAGGCGAGGGGAACGTGGCGCCCGATAAATTTCCGGACGGCGCTTCAGGTGTGTTGGGGGCTCGGTTGGCACAGCAGGGGGTAAAGCTTGCGGGCATTCTGAAACCGAGGATCCTGGTCTTGACCGCTGACTCAAGCGACAAAAAGACCGAGGCTTCTGCGTACGCGGATGCGCATCATCTTTGGTATCCGGATGAAGCTCCCCAAAAGGACTACGTGACAAACCGATGGGCGCGGAACCTCGACTTCAACCTTCCGGAGACGCGCACATGGATCTGGGAGCATCTGAAGCCGGCGTTTCTTGCGGGCATGGCAGGCTGGTGGAACGACGAAGCTGACCCAGCGCCGTCAACTCAGCTTAGTAACTTCCAGTTCATGAACATGGCTCGGATGCTCTATGACGGGCAGCGATCTGTTGCGGATCAGCGGGTCTGGTCGTTGAATCGAAACTACTACCTGGGCGCGAACCGCTATGGATACGCACTCTGGTCAGGGGACATCGACACAGGCTTTCCTTCCATGGCGTATCAGCGCCGCCGGATGCTTGCCGCCATGGACCTCGGCGCCAGTCACTGGAGCATGGATACCGGCGGGTTCCATGGCCATCCATCGCCGGAGAACTACGCGCGTTGGATGGAATTTGCCGCATGGGTTCCGATCGACCGCGTACACGGTGACTTCGGTGAGAAGCGGCAACCCTGGACCTACGGTCCTGTGGCTGAAGCAGCTGCCACCAAGGCGATTCGTACACGCTACGCTCTGCTTCCGTATCTCTATTCGTTGGAACGCATCGACCATTTGACCGGAGTCGGTATCGTGCGACCGATGTTCTGGGTCTTTCCTGACGACAGCGATGCAGCAGGTCTCGACACCGAGTGGATGTTTGGCGATGCGTTGCTGGTCTCACCCATCGTGGCCCCCGGCGCTACCAGTCAACACGTCTATCTGCCGGAAGGCGTTTGGTACGACTTCAGCAGCGGACGACGGTTTGACGGGAAGCGTTGGTATGACCTTCCGGTTGACTCCAAGACATGGAGCGACGTACCCGTCTTCGTACGCGCCGGCTCTATCCTCGCCTCACAGGACCCGCAACAGTTCGTTGGGCAGCAACCCGTATCCAAGGTGATGCTGGATGTATTCCCGAATGATCGCCTCTCCGAATTCTCTTACTATGACGACGACGGTGTGAGCTATCGATACGAGACCGGAGAATACTTCGAGCAGAAGATCTCTGCCCGGCAGTCGGGTCCACGCATCGAACTGCATATTGCGAAGTCGACAGGATCGCTCCAGCCGGCCCTCAAGCAATACATCGTGCGGGTCCATGTACGGGCAACAACTGTTCTGCTGCATGGTCGTCCGATTTCAACGTTGAGTGAAGGCGGAGCGAGCGGGGACGCGATCTCATGGAGTGAAGGCAAGGACAAGTACGGGGATGTTACGGAGATTCACGTGCCTGCGGGCAAGCAGCTTGATCTTTCCTTGCGGTAGATTTGCGGCTGATGCCAGACAAAGTAATATTCGTGTCTCCTCCGGCTTCTTTGAAAGTACAAGCAGCCGTGAAATGCAGGGGTTTCTAGACGCAAAGCGCGCCATAAACATTTGCATCACGCTCTGCATCAAGGGGTTTCTCCGCTCCCGTTGGTCGGTCGAAATGACACGTTTAGGGGTGGGTTTGTAAGGACAACTGTGTACTTGTCGTCACGCATTCCGCGAGAAGATCCCGGCAGTGGCTCGTTCGGATGCAATGCTGAGAGTTCATTCTCTTGTCAGGCTGTGTTCTGCAAGCTAATATGGTACCGGTTCCATAAGGTTTGGGTGAATCGCAATGAAGGCATGTACTCCGGCGCTCAAAGTTAATCTTCAATTGGACTCTTCTCCAATCCAGCCGACTCACTGCAGATGTACGCACAACAGGCACGTCACGTTTCGGCCAAAGGCATGGTGCAAGTCTCTTGCAGTGCTGGCTGCGTTCGCGTGCCTCTCCTTCCAGGGAACAGCGCAGACTTTGCCGGGTGGTCGGCAGGTAGTTGCACTGGATCAGCACTGGGAGTTCCAGCAGCGTGGCTCCGGTACGGGGCAATGGCTTCCGACTCAGGTTCCCGGAGATGTCCATCTCGACCTTCTGCGAAACAAGCTCATTCCCGATCCTTACTACCGCGATAACGAGACCAAGTTGCAGTGGATCGAGGAAGCAAACTGGACCTACCGGACCAGGATCGACGTCGATGCAGCGATGTTGCGGCATGCCCATCAGGACCTTGTCTTCGAGGGCCTCGATACTACCGCTCACGTATTTCTGAATGACCATCCGGTGCTGAACGCCGACAACATGTTCCGCTCCTGGCGTATTCCGGTCAAAGCCTATCTTCATCCAGGTGCTAATGAGATTCGCGTGGAGTTTGACGCACCTGGCAAGGCCGCTCAGGCGCTCGTAGACGAGGACAAGACGAACGCGGAGACCGGGATTCCGGCGAAAGCCTATCTGCGCAAGGCTGCCTATGAGTATGGGTGGGACTGGGGACCGCGTTTCGTAACGAATGGGATCACGCAGCCAGCCTATCTCGAAGGCTGGGATGAGGTTCGCATCAGCGACCTGCATATTAGCCAGCCGGATATCTCTCAACAGGTGGCGCATGTTGTCGCGCAGGTAACTGTAGATTCGAGCGTGGCAGGACCTGCGACGCTCAAACTGAATTACGGCATTGGAGACTCTCGCAATGAGATCTCAAGCCATGTCGAGATGCATGAGGGGGTGAACACCCTCTCGATCCCCGTGGATATTGCCCATCCTGCGTTGTGGTATCCGGCCGGCTATGGCGAGCAACCGCTCTATAAGTTTCACGCTACCGTGAGCATCGACAGTAAAGTCCAGGACGAGAAGGACGCGCGAACGGGCTTGCGTTCCATACAGCTTCGCCGGGAGCGTGACCAGTGGGGACGTTCTTTCGGCTTCGTGGTCAATGGCATTCCTGTATTCGCGAAGGGAGCTGCTGTTATTCCATTCGACAGCTTTCCGAATCGTGTTACGCCGGACGTCTATCGCGGAATTCTTAAGTCCGCAAAAGACGCCAATATGAACATGGTGAGGCTGTGGGGTGGAGGGTATTACGAATCGGAGACCTTCTACAATCTCTGCGATGAGCTTGGCCTGATGGTATGGCAGGACTTCATGTTTGCCAGCAGTTGGTATCCCGGCTCGTACGATTGGAAGCAGAACGTACGTTTAGAAGCCGAGTACCAGGTGACGCGACTGCGCAATCATCCCAGCATCACACTCTGGTCTGGGAATAACGAGGATGAATCTGTACTCTATGCCTTCCTCGGGAAGCAATCCGCCGAGGGAAAGCTGCAGATCTGGAAGGATTACCTCCCTGTATTCAGTGGCCTCATGCCGGAGGTGATTCAGCGCGAAGATGCTGAGGTGCCGTACTGGCCCAGTTCTCCCAGTGCGGACTATGAGGCAACTACCGACGCGTTCCAGTCGGGTGATGCCCACGACTGGAGCATCTGGCATGGGAGGGAACCCTTCAAAAACTATGAGAATCACTTCTATCGATTTTTCTCCGAGTACGGGTTCCAGTCCTTCCCTGAACTGAAGACGGTAGAGTCGTTCACCACTCCGGAGGATAGAGCAAGCATCTTCACCCCTGTCATGTTGGCGCATCAGAAAAACAATGAAGGTAACTCGATCATTCATGACTACCTTCTGCGCGACTACGCGGAGCCGAAGGACTTTGCGTCGTTCCTCTATGTAAGCCAGGTGCTGCAGGCGGAGGGCGTCAAAGTTGGCGCTGAACATATGCGCCGCAGCCGTCCTCGAGTGATGGGCTCGCTGTTCTGGCAGCTCAACGATTGCTGGCCGGTTGCCTCGTGGTCCAGCATCGATTACTACGGACGATGGAAGGCGCTGCAGTACTATGCGCGGCGGTTCTACAGTCCGCTGCTGGTTTCGCCAGTTGTGCAGGATAGCAACATCCATATCTATGCTGTATCCGATAAGACAGCGCCCACCGCTGCGTCGCTGCGGCTGCGCCTGATGACCATGGACGGGAAGGTCGTAAAGGAAGAGACGAAACAGATTACACTGCCCGCGCTTTCCAGCCAACAGTATGAGCAATGGCCGCTCCAGACCGCACTCGCTGGCGGCCAGGATCTCTCCAAGCTGTTTCTCTCAGCCGATCTGATGGTCGACGGTTCGACCGTTTCCCGCAACCTCCTCTACCTCGCACCAACCAAGCAGGTGCAGTTGCAACCGGCAATTATCGCTCGAGAGCTTACGAAGGTAGACGGCAGCTATCACCTGAAACTTAAGTCTCCCGTGCTGGCGCGCGATATCTATGTCACTCTTGGTGACCTCGACGCAAAGCTATCCGACAACTACATCGATCTGCTGCCGGGAGAGCCGGCTGAACTTACCATCACCACCAGCGCCGACCAGGAGACGCTTGAGAGAAATCTGAAGATCACGTCTCTGGTCGACGCCTTCTCCTCGCAACCAACGCAGGCTGCCCAGCGATGAGTTTCTTGCGTGAGAACTTCCGCTGCTGATAGTGCAGCGTGTCCTATCCAATCATCGAGGTGCTTATGCAACGTGTTCCATCGCGAATGCAGGTCTTCTTATTAGCCGTTCTGGTCATCGTGTTTCTATCCACAACCTGCCGAGCGAAGGGGCAAACATCGAACAAGCCGGGGGACTGGGCCGAGTTAGCCTCTTTTCACTACGGCATCAATGCGGACATTACCTATGGTGTCTTCAACAACACGCCGGTGCATCTGGACGTTTGGGAGAATCACGCGGCGAAGGGACCTGTGCCAACGCTTGTCTACATTCATGGAGGAGGCTGGGTCTTTGGAGCCAAAGGAGGAGCGCCTAACCTCTTTCTTCCGTATGTCGCACGAGGATGGAACATCGTCAATGTGGAGTATCGGATGGCACCCAGTGGCACGGCTCCTGCAGCCGTGCAGGACAGCCGATGCGCGCTGCGTTGGGTCTATAACAATGCAGCAACGTACCACTTCGATCTGAATCGCATTGTGCTGACCGGGCACTCGGCTGGTGGGCATCTCGCGCTGATCACTGGCATGCTGCCCGCAGACACGGATCTTGACTCTGCCTGCCCGGTCGAATCAACCTCACCACCCTTGAAGGTCGCCGCCATCGTGAACTGGTACGGCATCACGGACGTGGATGATCTACTCGGTGGCCCTGACCGCAAGACCTACGCCATCGAGTGGGTGGGCGGAGCCAACAATCACGAGATCGCCAAAGAGGTTTCACCCCTGACCTACGTCCGTTCTGGTCTGCCACCCATCATCAGCATCCATGGCGATCAAGATTCTACCGTGCCCTACTCGCAGGCTGTACGGCTGCAACAGGCGCTCGATCATGCAGGCGTCAAAAATAAGCTGGTCACTATTCCCGGAGGTAGTCACGGCGGTTACTCAGACGAGCAGACTCTGCGCGCCTTCCATGAGATATGGGACTTTCTCGATGGCGTACTTCCGGGTGGCTCCTCTGTGGCGAGATGAGGTCCTATCAGACACGACGTGTCTCGAATAGATCCGGTGGAAGCGCCTCTTTCGATGTTCCTCTATGCAGATTGGGCTGCGGGCCCATCTGGAACTCGAGCACACCTCCTGCGACGATTTCATGATGCCGAATCCACGAGCGTTCCAGTGGCTTGCCATTCAGCGTTACAGATTGGACGAACATGTTTTCCGGCGAGTTTTTACGGCCAATGACCGTGAACGATTTGTTGCCGTACCAAGAGGGATCGAGCGCGATCGTCAGCCGTTCGAAGAGCGGGGCTCCTAAGACATACACATCCGTGCCAGGGCAGACGGGGTAGAAGCCGAGCGCGCTCATCACGTACCAGGCTGACATCTGTCCGACGTCGTCGTTGCCGCAGATTCCATTGACGCCAGCACCATAGGCCTTGTCCAGGATCCGTCGCACCCATTTCTGTGTGAGCCAGGGTTTGCCGACATAGCTGAATAAGTAAGCGATGTGATGCACGGGCTCGTTCGAGTGGTTGTAGTAGGGGTTCCATCCAAACGATGGAGGCGTCTTCTCGAAGAAGTCTTCGAGGCTTGAGGCGAACGCATTCTCACCCATCAGCGCGATTAGTCCGTAGACATCGTGAGGCACGAACCATGATTGCTGGAGAGGATTGCTCTCCGTGCATCCTTGTCCAAAGGCGGTTGCGCCTTCCCATGGAATCCAGTCGCCACTCTTCGCGCGTCCTCGCATGCTCTTGTGAGAGGGATCGAAGATCTTAGCGTAGTTTTTCGACCGCGCCTTATAGTCTGCCGCATCCTGCGTCTTGCCGAGATGATCCGCCAAAGCCCCCACACACCAGTCGAAGTAGGCGTTGTCGAGAGTCCATGAGACCTGATCGGGTACATAGCCGCGCTCCAGGTAAAACGCGTTCTCCGGACGATTCGTTTTGTCTCCGGTTCCGCTGGCCGTTTGGGTGCAGGCGGCGTATGCCTTGGTCACATCGAACTTACGGATGCCTTTGGTGTAGGCATCGGCGATTACCGCGATGGCAGGATCGCCGTCCATGCAACCGCTGTAGGCGTTCATAATCTCCCAACGCTCCAGATATCCTCTGCCGCTCAGGTTGGCGATTTCAACGAGAGAGTTGATCGTATCGTTCACGAGAGACGGGTTGAGAATCGTCATGAGAGGGCAGTAGGTTCGGAAGACGTCCCATCCGCTGAAGATGGTGCGGTAGTGAAAATCTTTCTCCTGCCGGATGGTGCCATCAGCGGCAATATATCGTCCGTCGCAGTCTGCGATCTTCCGCGGATCGATCATGCAGTGATAGAGGGCGGTTGCGAAGATCTTGCGCTGTTCGATCGTGGCGCCGCTCACTTCGAGTCTGCTTGTCTCGGTAATCCATTGATCGCGCGCCTTCTTGCGCGCCACATCAAAATTCCAGTGGGGGAGCTCTTCGCTGAGATTCCGGCGCGCCCCGTCAAGGTCTACAAACGAGATTCCCGACTTGACGAGGATCTGTTCTCCTTGCGTGGTTCGAAATTCCGCGTAGAAGCCGAGGTACCCGGCGTGTGCTTCCTGCTTGTCCGGCGTCACGGTGGCGTTCCGTGCGTGCTCGTAAAATTCGTTTGTCTGGAAGTAGTCCACCAGGGGCGACTTTTGCTGGAGTTCGCCTGGAGGTATATCGATCGTCCACACTCCTGATGCGGCAAACGGCTTCGAGAACTCCATGCGGAAGTAGCACGTGTAGTTGACGTGACCAGCTCCGTTCCCCCAGCCTCCGCCCTGTTCAGGGCAATGCATCCAGCCTTCGATTGTGTGGTCGTTGACTGCCCGTACAAACTGCTCGGTCGAGGTCCCACCGATTCGTCGAGCCAGATCGATTTGAATGCGCACCTGGTCGGATTGCGGATAGGTGAAGCGCAACATGCCCGCATGCGGTGCTGCTGTAAGCTCGACGTGGATGTTGTAGTCGGAGAGGATGACCGCGTAGTATCCGCACTCTGCCACCTCGCTCGCATGATCAAACTTCGACCGCCAGCCCTCACCTGGATGATCGAGCCGGCCACTCGCCGGCTTGAATGCGCCGGTCATGGGCATGGTCAAGAGATTGCCGAAGTCGCCGTACCAGCCAACGCCGCTCATACGCGTGTAGCTGAAGCCTTCTATTGTTTTGTTTTCGTAGGAGTAGCCAGGGGCGTTGTCTCCGCCAGTCACTGTGTCCGGGCCAAGCTGCACGATGCCAAAGGGCGTTGTGGGGCCTGGAAACGTCTTGCCTTCTCCAAGGTCACGGCTGGTGCTTGCGCCAATCAACGGAGAGATAAAGTCAGCGTTGACGTAGGTGGGCGTTATGGCCCTGGCAAGGTAAGGAGTAGCGGCGCCAACTATTGCGATTCGACCGAAGTCGCGTCAGGTAACGTTCATTGAAGCAGGTCCTTACAGGCAAATCGTGGTATCGATACCATACGCTCTCAACAATCAGATGCGCAAGGGGAATGCTCCAGCCGACATCGTCCAGCTATACCCCGGAACACTTCTATCGGCTGGCTGTTCTATCTGCCGATATGGGATTAGCGCGGAGAGCGGCCTTATTCCGCAGCAGCTTGCGCAGATGGTCGCTGTATGTCCTGCTTACGCGCAGGGCGGTTCCATTCCGCAGCGTCACGCAGCAGTCGCGGTTGGGCAGCGAGGAGATGTTTGCAATTCGGTTGACGCGCACGATGGCTCCGCGATGGATCCGTATAAACGCGCCGGCGTCGAGCCGGCTGCTAAGTACGCTCAGTGACTCACGAATCAGGTGAGTGCGTGTTCCGACATGAATTTCGGCATAGTCGCCCTGTGCTTCAATCCAGTCGATTTCGTCTACGTTCACGAAACGCACCTGTTTGCCGATGCGTACGCTGAGTTCTCGAAGTGGGGGTTCTGTGCGCTCGTCCTGGTTTGTCCGCAGCAGGTTCTGCATGCGTTCGCGATACTCTGCTGCTCCCTGATTGCCCAGGACTCGCCGCGCATGTTGTAGCGCCGCGGAAAAGCGTGCGTCATCCACGGGCTTCAGCAGGTAGTCGATCGCATGTACTTCGAACGCCCGCAGCACGTATTCATCGAACGCAGTTAGAAAGATGACGAAGGGATGCGCTTCGGAGGGCAGGGTCCGCAGAAGATCGATGCCATTCAGATACGGCATCTGGATATCAAGAAAGACGAGGTCCGGCTTTTGTTGGAGGATGAACTCCTGAGCTTCGCGTCCGTTGACACACTCGCCGATGATCTCGATGTCACGGTGGTGCTGCAGCCGAAGCGTTACGCCTTGCCTGGCGAGGGGTTCATCATCGACAACAAGTACCTTGATCTTCATAGGCCTGACTGCGGTAGCTTATATTCGATGTTATTCCTGTTCATTGAAAGTGGCATCCGCAACGCGACCTCGTAGTTGCCACGGGCATTGGTGGTAGTGTGCATGCTGCTCTCAGCGCCATACATCTGCTCGAGCCGCTGGCGGACATTTTCGAGACCAACGCCTCCTATACGTGGCACTCCGTCCAGCAGCATGGCTGCGGATTCTTGCGGTGGCTCGTTTTCTATCAGCAGCTCCAGGCGGTCTCCTTGACGGTGCGTCTTCACTAGAATAAATCCGCCCTGTGGCCGACGCGCAATGCCATGGCGGACCGCGTTTTCAACCAGTGGCTGCAGAATGAGCCGCGGCACGATGGTGTCGACAAGTGTTTGATCGATGTCCCAGCGTACAGTGAGACGGTCGCCGAAGCGCACTTCCTCAATCGCGAGGTACTCTTCGGTGACCGCGAGTTCGTCGCTCAAGGGAATCGTATGGAGATCGGGCGCATCCAGCGTACTACGCAGCAGGTGCGCGAGCTTGCCGATCATTTCGGTGGCGGCGAACGGCTGATTGTTGAGTACGAGGGTTGAGATCGCATTCATGGTGTTGAAGAGGAAGTGTGGTTGCAGCTGAAAGCGGAGTGCACGTAGTTGTGCTTCCTGCGCCATGATTTCTGTTGCAATCAGTTGACGGTGCTTCTCCTCGAGTGCCAGGTAGTGCTTGATGCCGAAGTAGAACGAACTCCAGGCGATAAGTGCAAACCAGCCGCTGGGCGTGGCTGTAATGACGTCAACCCACCTGAACGGCGGTCGCCCGTGGCTGAGCCGCACTGCTGCTTCAAAGGCACTTGCCGAGCACAGCATCCCAAGCGGAAAAGATGCCAGCATGCACACGAGAGCAACCGTCCAAACGCGTGCATGTTGCTTCCAGAGGGAGTGGCAGAGCCAATACATAGGAAAGCTGGCGAGAAAACTGCTCAGCAGGAAGGCGCCACGAAAGGCGTCGTAATCGAACCTGCGCCACCACGGCAGAGAGCACAACACGTTTACGCCGATGTAGGTTCCCCAGCCGATAAGCTGCAAGGGCCAGAAGCGCAGAAACCGTAGATTGGAATCAGTTTTTTTCAATGGGTTTAATCAGTTCGCTTCAATGGTCTTAATCATTTCTTTTCAGTGGTCTTATTGTAGGCACACAACACAGGCATTACAGCCATCGGTTCGGCGCAGGAAGTGCACGGCTCGGCGCATATCGAGCTTTGAGCTGGATTACAGGAGCGTTACGGGATGTACGCTCAGACGCAAGTAAAGACTCACCTCACAATTTTCGCAATGCCTGCCACCGGCTCGCATCGCTGTTATCGATGATGCCGTTCGGGCCTGGCAACTCAAGTCTTATGGCTCCAGATGCTGCTCATGATCGCAGTGTTTTATTTCCCGGGAGCCACAGAAGTACCTGACGTTTCTGAAGGAGTTTGGTCGATGAATCGCAATGCGCTATACCGCTCTTTATGGACAACAGCTACGCTTGCCGTTTGTATTTTGTGGTCTGCCGCGGCCCGCGCGCAGACCTCGTCCGCCGTCCGGCTCATTACTACATCGATCAACGATGGGGATCGCGTTCCGCTGTCGAATGGCATCCATTCGCAGCTAAAGCGGTCGCAGGATCTCGGTAGCGTTTCGGGTTCTACCCCCGTGCGCCATATGCTGCTAGTACTTGCTCGAAGCGCGGCCCGCGAACAGGCGCTGACGCAATACCTGAGCGATGTGCAGAACCCGGCGTCACCGAGCTTCCACAAATGGCTTACGCCTGCGCAGTACGGTTCCAGCTTTGGGGCCGCCACCGACGACATCGCCACGCTCTCGTCGTGGCTTCAGTCCCAGGAATTCACCGTGGAGAAAGTCTCAAGCGCAGCCAATCTCATTCAGTTCTCCGGCAACGTTGCGCAGGTGCAGAAGGCTTTCAACACAGAGATTCATGCTCTTTCCGTGAACGGTGAGCGGCATATGGCCAACACCACGTCGCCGGAAGTACCACGTGCCTTCGCGTCCGCGGTGACAGGTCTGGTAGGGCTCGACGACTTTCATCCGCGCCCCACTTTACAGAAGGGGCCGAGCGCAACGTTTGATCCCAATACGAAGACCATTCGCCCGGACCTCACACTCTTTTCCAGCTCAGGCACGCCGTACCTCTACATAAATCCAGCGGATGCGGCAACGATCTATGACGTGCCGAACAGTCTGCTCAACCCGAACTATTCGGGGACGACCTATGACGGCACCGGCGTTACGGTTGGTGTCGTGGGCGACTCGAACGTCGACCTGACTCCTGTGAGCCTGTATCGCGAGGATTTCCTCGGCGAGACCTCGGCCAATGTCAATTTGCCGACGGTCATCATTGACGGCGCAGACCCTGGCATCAATGGCGACGAAGTCGAAACCTTCCTCGATCTCGAAGTGCTTGGCGGCATCGCTCCCAAGGCGAAGATCAACTACTACGCGTCGGATGACAGCGATCTTTCGTCCGGCCTGTTCGATGCCATTGAGCGAGCTGTGGATGACAACACAGTTAGCGTGCTCAGCATAAGCTTCGGCGAATGTGAGGCGGGGTTGGGAAGCGCGACGAACCAGTTCCTCGCGGAAAAATATCAGCAAGCCGCGGCACAGGGCATCACCATTACGGTTTCCTCTGGCGATAGCGGAGCCGCGAATTGCGATGCGGATAATTCCACGACGGCGACGCAGGGCCTTGCGGTCAACGGTATCTCTTCTACGCCCTACAACATTTCTGTAGGCGGTACGGACTACGACGTACTCGGCACCAACTTCACCGGCTATGTGCAGGACTCATTGAATGGAGCTTCCTACAGCGGCACGGCGCCCTATTGGCGTACGGCTCTAAGCTACATCCCGGAGCAGCCGTGGAATGATTCCACAGCTACAAACGGTGCGCTGGCTAATAACTCCCCCCTCACCAACGGCGGCGCTACCGACATCATCGGCGGCGGTGGAGGCGTGAGTGCGGTTTATAGCAAGCCCGCGTTCCAGACAGCGCTGACACCAGCAGACGGCATGCGCGACTTGCCTGACGTTGCGTTTATGGCGGGCAATGGCCTGTACGGCGCGGTATGGCTCGTCTGCGGCAGCGGTTCGGTATACGCAGGACCCGATTGCCAGATGACCAATGGCAACTTCACTTCAAGTACGACATTCACTGGCGCTGGAGGCACCTCAGCTGCGACGCCCGCATTCGCCGGCATGCTTGCGCTCGTCGTGCAGGCGACGGGCTCTCGCCTCGGCCAGGCGAATGACGTGCTCTACCAACTTGCAGCAAGCAAGTACGGCGCGGTCTTCCATGATGTGACTACGGGCAACAACGCCGTGGTGTGTGCCAGCGGCAGTCCCGACTGCGGGTCCAACGGCTTTACGACTGGTTACGATGCTGGCACTGGCTACGATCTCGCGTCGGGCCTCGGCAGCGTCGACGCGTCAGCTATGCTGGCCAACTGGAACTCGGTGGCGACGAGCGGCACGTCCACATCGCTGAAGATCGGCGGCTCCACGTCACCCGTAAGCGTCACACATGGCACCAGTCTGAACTTCAGCGTTGGCGTTACTCCTGCCACAGCGACCGGCTCAGCAGCGCTTGTTACCACGCAGACGGCCGGTGCGGCCCAACCTACCAATAACGGACAGGTTGTCGTCCCTCTTAGCAGCGGTTCGGGCACTCTCAGCTACAACGGCCTGCCGGGCGGAACATACACCGTCTACGCGCGCTACAGCGGTGATACGGCTGATGCCTCGAGCAGCTCAACGCCTATCAACGTGAACATCGCCGCTGAGGCCAGCAACACGCTCCTGACAGTGAATGCTTATGGCATCGCGGGAGGCAGTGCGCCGCTCACCAACCTCACTGCCATTCCTTATGGCTCCTATATCTTCTCGGACGCTTCGGTCTACGGTACAGCAGAAGGTTATGCGGCCTCACTTGGTCTTGCGACCGGAAGCTTCAACCTTGTGGACAACGGCGCCACGCTCGGCACTGCACCGATCAACAGCGGCAACTTCGCTTCGTATCCCAGCATGGCTGCAGGCGTGTACCCGTTCGCGGTGGGCACACACAAAGTGATTGCTAAGTACCCGGGAGACGCCAGTTACAAGGCCAACACCAGCAATGAAGTCGATTTTTCTGTCATCAAAGGAGCCACGACCGCATCTGTCTTTCCTACCAGCGCCACGCTGAAGTCTACGGCTAGCGATGTGGTGCAGGTCGACATCGGGACCACCAGTCTCGCCACGGCTCCAACGGGCACCATCACCCTCACAGCCAACGGCGTCACACTCGGCAGTAGCTCCAGCTTGCTCACAGGCTCTGCGAACGATGGCTCAGTTGTCTCATATGCAAACTTTATGGTGCAGGGAAGCCAGCTGCTTGCCGGAGCCAATACGTTGTCGGCGACTTACACCGGCGATAGCAACTACCAGGGATCTTCCGCTACAGGGAGCGTTACTGTCTTGCAGGCAGGCTTCACCTTGAAGGCCGGTACGATCGCAATCACTGCTGGAAGTGGAACCGGCAATACGGCCACCCTCTCTGCGACGCCTACTAACGGATTTTCCGGCGTGGTGAACCTGAGCTGCGCAGTCACCTCCACACCCAGCAATGCGACCAGTCCCATCACGTGCAGTGTGCCCTCAACGATCAACATCACAGGCACCGGTGTGGCGACGGGGACCCTGACGGTCAATTCGACGGCGTCAACTACCGGGGGCAGCTATACCGTAACGATCTCCGGCACAGACGCGGCGACTGGCAAGATTACGGCGTCCACGACCACGCAGGTAACGGTTACAGCTGCTACTCCAAGAATCACGCTTACGAATAGCGGAGCTATCAGCCTCCAGGCTGGCGCCACCAGCGGCAACACGGCGACGATCAGTGTGACTCCAGCAGGTGGCTATACCGGCACGGTAGGTCTGTCGTGCGCCGTTACCAGCGCGCCGACCGCTGCAGTTGACCCGATCACCTGTGCGGTGGCGCCTGCTTCGGTCATCATCACCAGTACGACTGCTGCTACATCAGCGCTGACCATCAGCTCCACGACTGGTACCACTGCCGGCAGCTACACCGTAACGATCTCCGGCGCAGACGCGGCGACAGGCAAGATCACGGCGTCCACGACCACGCAGGTGACGGTTACAGCTGTGACTGTGGCGAGTATCGCGCTCACCAACAGCGGTGCCCTCAATATCCAGGCGGGCGCCTCCAGCGGCAACGTGGTAACGATCAATGTGACGCCGGCGGGTGGATACACCGGTACGGTTGGTCTCTCCTGCGCCGTTACCAGTGCGCCAGCGAGCGCGGTTGATCCGGTTACCTGTGCGATGACCCCTTCTTCGGTGGGCATCACGGGTACGGCCGCGGCTACTTCAGCATTGACGATCAGTTCCACCGCTCGCACGACTAGCTCGCTCGATCGGTCACATGATCTGTTGCGCGGTGTCAGCGGGACGTTCCTCGCCTTCGGTGTCTTCCTGCTTGTGCCGACACGGCGCCGCCGTCATCTGCGGCTGCTGGCGATGCTGGTTGTTCTGGGATCGCTGGGCTCGCTCATAGGCTGCAGTGGTGGCAATTCAGGTGCGAATGGTAGCGGTGGTAGCCCACCCAGCTCTGGCACGACGGCCGGTACCTATGTCATCACCGTGACCTCATCGGCGACGGGTGTCAGTGCGCAAACCAACACTGTCAACGTAACGGTCAACTAGCCCAAGTCTCAAGGTTATAGGTCTCTCTGCGGATCAACAGATGAAATTCAGGAGGTTATGTATGTTGCATAAACTGTTCCATGACGTGAAGACTCTTGTGCTGTTCTGTTCGGTGCTTTCGGGGTTCGCCATTGCGCAGAAGCCGGTGTACCCTACCCGCACGCAGACGCCGCCCTTGCCGGTAGCGCTGCAGCGCTTCCAGACACCGGCGCAGCAGGTACTTGCGCCATTTCTTAAAGCGCATCCCATGCAGGCCGCGAGCAATAATGGACAACTCCACGCCCAGGATGCAACCAACTACGTTACCTCGCCGAACTTCGGCGGCTACGTGAATGCGCCTCTTTACGACGCGCGTACCACCGCATCGCTTGATACCGGCTCCTTCAATAACGGCGTAACGGTGGAACTCACTGCTGACTTCAACAAGGACGGTAAACCAGACATCGCCGTTCTGCAGCAGGACGGCACCATGAATATCCTGCTTGGCAACGGCAGTGGCAGGTTTTCCGCGCCGGTGAGCTACTTCAATCCCAATTATCTGAGCTCTAGTGTCAACAATGCTTATGCTGTCGATGTGAATAACGATGGATTCACGGACATCATCGGGTTCGATTACAACAACAACACCATGATTACCTGGTTGAATCTTGGCAACGGTACATTCAATGCCGCGGTGACGACGCCGCTTGACGCTTCCAATGGCTATCCCAACTATGTTCTGGTGCAGGACGTAAATCGAGATGGAAAGCCCGATCTGCTCTTTGCCATGTCGCAGTTTGTCTCTCTCACCAGCGCAAATATCTTCCTGGAAGTGATGACCGGCAACGGCGACGGTACCTTCAACACCCCGCCCTCCAAGTCTAAGCTGGTGCAGGAGTTTTCTGTTCCTGCCTCCGTCAACCTGCCGAATTACAACGGCATCGCATTAGGTGATATCAACGGCGACGGCAAGCTAGACATCGCCGTGGCTCTCGATGAACGCTTCTCGCAGACGACTGGGCAATACGTAGTGACCACAGCCCTGGGCAATGGCGATGGCACGTTTGGCACACTCAATACGACGATTCCAATCTCTACGCCGAGCACGTCTATCGGCAACACTCCGGTGCCTTACAACAGTACTGGTGTGCAACTCGTCGATCTGAACAGTGATGGCAAACTCGACGTCGCGTCGGACATCAACGGAGCACTGATGGTCGCGCTTGGAGAAGGCAATGGTTCGTTCGAAACCGCGATATCGAGCAACTTCTCCCAGGTCGTTTCAGTAGCGCAGATGGCTTTTGCCGACGTCAACGGCGACGGCAAGCCCGACCTCATCGCTGGCGGAGATACGCTAGGCATCTATCTCGGCAACGGTGATGGAACCTTTGCGGCGCCCCTAACCAGCGGGCAATATATCGTCGATCCAACAACCGGGCAGGGCATCGCGCTCGCCGACTTCAATGGTGATGGTGTTCTGGACGTTGCCCAACTGGGCAGTGACTATAAGGAGGTTGCACTTTATCTCGGCAACGGTACGGGACAGTTCCGCGGAGCCCCGCTTGTCACCTCGGCAAGCGATCCCGAAGGTATCGACTGGGATATGGAGACTACCGGCAAGTACACCAGCAGCGGCTACAGCGATGCCATCTTTCTCCATGCCGCAACTGCCGGAACAGAGATGCTGACGGGTGTTAGCGATGGTAAGGGCAACTTTACCTTCGTTCAGTCGCTCGCAGGAGGTGTGCCTTCAGACCTGCAGTACATTCAGCCACTTCAGGCGGACTTCAACGGGGATGGCAATGCTGACCTGGTATTGACAGGCGCTGCCGGCGATGTGACAGTTGCACTTTCGAATGGCGATGGCACATTTGCCACTCCTGTGTCCGTCAACCTGCCCTCAACGCTTGCCTGTCCGGTGTACTACGCCGCGGCGGGTGATGTGAACGGCGACGGCAAGACCGACCTTGTCATCCCTTATGGTGGTGACGACACGTGCGGATCTACGGCCGGCGGCCCGTCAGGCTACTTCGTTCTATTGGGCAATGGCAACGGTATGTTCTCTGCGCCTGTGTTTACGCAAGTCGGCACGGAACTCTATAGCGCGACACTCGCTGACATCAATGGCGATGGCAAGCTTGACCTCGTCCTCGACGATGCGCCCTTTGTGTCTGGCTCGGGCTTTAGCATCCTGCTGGCCACTGGAAATGGCGATGGCACGTTCGGCTCCCCGAATACCATCCTGTCGAACTACCTCGTCAGCAATGTAGCTGTCGCCGACATCAACGGCGACGGCAAGGCCGACCTCGTACTCAGCGCAGAAGAGGTAGAAGGAAATGGCTCGGTAGCAACGGGCGGCATCCTTACCATCACTGGCAATGGCGACGGGACCTTCAACTCGCCATCGCTGATCGCAGGCGGCAACTTCTTCTTTGGAATGGAGTTGGCTGACATGAACAACGACGGCAATCCCGACATCGTTGCCACTTTGTACTCCACTAACGGTCAGCCGAACACCTACTACGGCATGGTGACTCTGCTGGGCCTGGGGAACGGCCAGTTCTCCGCGTCCGTCAATCAGTTGGAGAGCCTCGCCAGCACCCTTCCGCAGATCGGCAACTTCTACAACGACGGGGCACCGGACGTGATGACGCAGACTGGCTATGGTCCGGCGCTCTTCCTCGGCCAGGGCGCTTCCACTGTGAGCCTTGCTGCTTCGGCTACATCGGCTGTCTTTGGATCGAGCGAAACCTTTACAGCAACGGTGACAGCAGGCATGAGCAACCGCCCTGTGCCAACCGGCTCAGTCTCGTTTTATGACGGCACCACGCTGCTCGGCAGCGTTGCGATTACGAACGGTAGTGCGGCCTTTACGACGGCTTCACTGGCTGTCGGCACTCATAACGTTCTCGCAGTCTATTCCGGCGACACCAACTTCAACCCTGCGACCTCCTCGCCTGCAGCGGTCACAATCAATGCGCTGGCGTCGGCAGTAGTGAGCCTTACCGCTTCGGCTTCATCGGCTGTCTTTGGATCGAGCGAAACCTTCACCGCAACGGTGGCAGGCACGAGCAACGGTCCTGTGCCAAGCGGCTCAATCTCGTTCTATGACGGCAGCACGCTGCTCGGCAGTGTTGCGGTGGCGAACGGTAGTGCAGCCTTTACGACGGCTTCACTGGCTGCCGGAGGGCATAGCATTGTGGCCACCTATTCCGGCGATGCTAACTTCAATCCTGCGACATCCTCGCCGGCGGCTGTCACGATCAGTGCGCTGACGCCGGCGTTCTCGCTCACAGGTGCGCCGGCGACGCTCTCCATCGGCAGCGGAGCAAACGGTGTCGCGACGCTCAACATCGCGGCAAATGCGAGCTTCAGCGGTGCGGTCAACCTGTCCTGCTCGGGCGCTCCCTCCAAGGCGTCCTGCACGGTCAACCCCGGCAGCGTTACGCTCGCAGCGGGACAATCGACAACGGCCACGCTGGTGATTGGCACCACGACGACTAGCGCAGACGTGAATCACTCAGGAGCACCTTGGAGAGCGGCGGGAGCTGCGGCCAGCCTTGCGATGCTGTGCGGTGTTTTCTTCGGGCGCCGCAAGCGTGTGCGGATGTTGGCTGGGCTCAGCCTCGCTGTCATAGTTTCACTTGGCACGTTGCTCACCGGTTGCAGTAACGGAGGCTCGACAGCTCCAGCAACTGGCCCGACTAGCTTCACGGTGACGATTACAGCTACACCGGCTAGCGGAAGCACCGCACCGGCGCAAACCACAACGGTCAATGTCACGGTGAATTAAGGTCACGGTAAAATAAGCGCCGCTCGCGGTGCACTCCAAAATCCCTCCCAACAACAGCGGGAGCGGCCTCTGATAGGGCCGCTCCCATTTTTTTGTTATGGCAGTTATTGGGCCGCGTGGCCGGCCGCCGCAAATAGTTTCTTGGCTGGCAATGGTCGCGAGATTATAAAAGCGACCACACAAGAGACTCTTCCAGAGTTCGAGTCTGAACCGAAGGTCTCAGGGTTGGGGGGGGGCAAGGTGCCAGCCGGCGCGACGAGTTGAACGGGATCAGATCGTGTGTGACGAATCGACAGAGGAACAGACTCTGGATGCGGCGGCATGGGTGTCACCTTCAACGGTGTCTATCGACGAGTACGGTGAGCTTTCGTCTGCATTCTCTGCGCGTATGATTTTACAAATGTTGAAGATCTTCAAATACATCGCCGTGCTGTGTAGCCTTTCGTGCTCGCTGGCGTTTGCGGCTACGTCCCAGTACGTCGGCGCTTACTCCGCAAAAAATCAAGGCGGAGACGCAATGTCAGGCACGCATCTCTTGATCATGGCCGACGGTAATTACGCGGTCATTTTCTTCGGCGGCGCCCTCCAGGGCACTTGGAAGGTGCTTCCGGATGGAGGGATAGAGCTCCGCGAGTGGAAGGGCGACTCCTCTTCCTTTTTGCTCTACGGACGCACTGCTCCTGGCAGTGCGTCGCAGGTGCGTATCGAGTTCGAAGAGTTCCAGGAAAGCTCAATCAAGGTCGGCCTCACACCGGCTAAAGACGGGCATTTGCGAATGCACCCGGCCTTCAACGAGGACAGTAACTGTTATGAGCCTGAATACTCCATTACGCGCCCGGTAAGAGATCTGCCAGCCCTTCTTCTGGTTGCTTTTCCCGATCAGCGTGCCGATCCACGAGGGCAGGCCCCTTCTGACCCTGCTACATCCCTCCTCTATAGCTTCGATCTATCCGCTGCGCCATACAACGATTACCATGTCGTCTATAACAAGGCAGCGGCTCACTCCCCAACGGTTATGACCGGCCATCTCGTGAATGGTCAACTTACGCTCAGTGGAGAGAACGGCCAGGGAATCGGCGATTCCACATTTGGGGAGAGGCGCGAAATCTCGTCAACGGACCTCAAGGAACTTCCCGAAATGATCGCCGATTTGCGTAAGCCAACCCCGGATCGGGTAGAGTTTGCGACGGGGCAGGGCGACTCAGCAGCAACTAGCGTGTACACACGAGTGCCCGGCACCAGCATTGCGTTCGATCCGCAAAGGGTTGTGACAGAGGAGCCTCTGTTCACTGCGCGTTGTAAGAAGTAGCACCGTGGACCGTGACGATGTAATCTGCGCTAGTGCGGCACCAATCTGTAGTGGCGTTGGCATAAGCCGTGCAACTCGCGTGTCTCGTGAGATCAAAGTTGCAGACTATAATCTAGCTTCTCCGTTCAGTAGGCTTGAGGAGATATCTTCGCTTTGTTCTATAGAGATGGGCTTTCGTGATCGAGACTGGAAAAGATGTTCGTGTCGGGTTGATCGGCTATGGCTACGCTGGCAAGACGTTTCATGCGCCGTTAGTGCGGTCGGTTCCGGGTTTGAAGCTGACCGTTGTAGGATCGAGCAAACCGGACATCGTGCAGGCTGATCTACCCGGTGTATCGGTTTGTTCTGATATGGAAGAAGTTGCGAATCACCCGGAGATAGATCTCCTGGTCATCGCAAGTCCGAATGAGAGTCACTTTCCGCTGGCGGCTGCGGCCTTGCGTAGCGGAAAGCACGTTGTTGTTGACAAGCCTTTTACCGTGAAGCTTGAGGATGCTCGTACTCTTGTGGAACTGGCAGAGGAGCAGGGTAGACTGCTTTCGGTATTTCATAACCGGCGCTGGGATAGCGAGGTTCTGGCTGCAAAGGCCATGGTGGAATCCGGTGTGCTCGGGGAGATCAGCCATTTTGAAACCCACATCGATCGTTTTCGTCCACAGGTTCGGCAGCGATGGCGCGAGCAAACAGGTCCCGGTGCTGGGCTCTGGTTCGACCTTGGCCCGCATCTGATCGATCAAGCCCTGCAGTTATTTGGCCTTCCGCAGACCGTCAACGCCAGTTTTGCGATTCAACGCAAAGGCGGCCAGACAGACGACTGGGCGCACGTACAGCTGAACTATAAGTCTCTGCGCGTTGTTCTCCATGTCATGCTGCTTGCTTCTGGAGGTGTTCCACGTTCTGTCCTCCATGGCACACTCGGAAGCTGGGTGAAGTTCGGTGGCGATGTTCAGGAAAAACAGTTAGTCGCCGGCATGCTTCCGGGCTCCGATGGCTTTGGCGTTGATCCGGATCCGGGTATCTTCTACGAGGGCGCGACCGCAAAGCAGACGAAGATGCCTGCGCCTGCAGTGAACCAGGCCGATTATTACCTCGGCATTCGTGACGCGTTATGGGGTAGACACCCGAATCCAGTTCCTCCGTCGCAGGCTAGTGCGGTGATGTCTATTTTGGAGACTTCCTTTGAATCGGGAGCCAGAGGTCAGGTACTCTCTCTTTCGTTGACGGACAAGGAGCGTGCGGCATTCGCTCCCTCGTCCTATTGAGGGACCTTCAATGACATGTGGAGCGAATCAGAGCATCCACTACTGCTGTGAAGTTTATTGTGTGTACTAGGCCATTAGTCCTACCCTGGTTCGTTGTCCTCGTATTTCAATGAACTATCGATCAAGACCGCTTCACTGTATATGTCTCACCGTCGATGAGCGGGCGGGTGCGAGGAGCAACAGCCATGTTGTTAGAGCGACGGATCAGGGTCAGATATTTGCTGGCCTTCTGGCTCTTTGTTTTGAGTGGAATCGCTTTTCTCGACCGCACGAATATTTCAATTGCCGGTTTACAGGTATCCCATGAGTACGGACTGGGGAACCAGCGGCTTGGTTGGGTGCTGAGCTCATTTCTGTTGGGGTATGCAGGCTTTCAACTTCCCTCGGGTTGGCTTGCGACTCGCTATGGCCCGCGCCTGGTGCTTTCGCTCGGGGTTCTATGGTGGGGCGTCGCGACTGCACTAACGGCCTTACTGCCGTCGAAGATTCCGCACGCTGTTGTACTCCTCATAGGGATCCGCTTCGCACTCGGGGCCGGCGAATCCGTGATCTATCCGGCAGCCAGCCAATTTGTCGCGCGATGGGTTCCCGAGAAGGAGCGAGGTTTTACGAACGGACTGATCTTCGCGGGTGTAGGCGCAGGCAGCGGGTTGACGCCGCCATTGTTGACCTGGCTGATCGCCCGGCATGGATGGCGGGCAGCGTTCTGGTTCAGCTGCGTCGCCGGATTGGTCGCGGGTTCTGTCTGGTGGTGGGCTGCACGGGATACGCCAGAAGAACATCCTGCCGTTTCTGCGGAAGAGCTAAACGAGATTCGTGGAGGACTGCCGAGTAAAACCGCTGCAGAGCCGAATGTCGAGGCGGCTCCGCGCTCGATCCAATGGCGAGCGATGTTTCGGCGCGGTGATCTTGTCGCGCTAATGGCCGGTTACTTCTGCTTCGGATACATCGCGTGGATCTACTTCAGTTGGTTCTTCCTGTACATGACCCAGGTGCGAGGCTTCGATCTCAAATCGAGTGCGAGATACTCCATGCTGCCGTTTCTTGCCATGACGGTTTGCTGTCTTCTCGGCGGAGTATTGAGCGATCGGCTCAGCAGAGCCTATGGGGTGACGGTGGGACGTTGTGGTTTGGCATCCTTTTCTCTGCTGCTGACAGCAGGGTTTCTGCTCGCGGGATCACAGGTAGAAAGTCCGGGGTTGGCGGGTGTCATCCTGGCGGGAGGAGCAGGCGCGCTCTATCTGGCGCAAAGCTCCTTTTGGTCCGTTGCCGTGGATATTGCCGGAGCCAGCGCAGGCGTTTACTCCAGCATGGTTAATATCGGTGGCCAGATCGGCGGGGCCTTAACCGCATCGTTGACGCCGTGGATCGCGCAACGCTTTGGATGGACGATGTCGTTTGCCGTCGCAGCCGTACTGGCGCTGGTAGGCGCGGCTTGCTGGTTCAACGTGCATCCGGAGCGTGCGCTGGAAGCCTGATTTTCAGGAATGCGGCGCTCCTTGCATTCTGGAAGCAACTGTGGTGGCCTTGTATCTACTTATAGGGTTGAACATGCGTATCCCTCCAGCTCGATGTCGTGGAACTGTCTCGATACGGTGCCTCGTTCGCTTGTGCGCGGTCGTGCTCTTCGCTACGTCCGCCTGCAGTATCGGTGCCTCTACCAATAGGGAGCCGCCTCCGCCTGGCAGTACTCAATTGCGTTTGTCGGAGTATCAGAAGCAGGACTGGCAGGTAGAGGACGGTCTACCCGAAAATAACGTCCGCATGATTGCACAACGACCTGACGGGTCCCTGTTGCTTGCCACAGGATCTGGTTTGGCAACTTTCGATGGCCAACGTTTTCGAAGTCTTCCTATCGAAAAAGGCCAGATACAAAACGAAGCAGTGAATGCGGTGCTCTACGGTAGAGCCAATGATCTGTGGATTGGAACTGATGGCCGTGGTGTGCTGCATCAGACAGCACAAGGGCTGGTAAATATCAGTGAACAGGCGGGACGTTATAACGAACGCATCCGAATGTTCTATACCGACTCAGCAGGTGTGTTGTGGATCGCAACGCAGAATGGGGTGGAACGCTTCGCGAAAGACCGGTTGGAAGCGATAACCGGCACTGGAATGATCTCGGGAGATATCACAACATCTTTTGCGGAAGATGGTTCCGATGGGATGTTTTTTGTAACTTCTACGGGGTTGTATCACTGGCAGGATGGGGTTGCGGTGCGATACCCATTGCAGACAGATCATACCGATCTCCCTGTAGCGGTCTATCGAGACCCGCAGCAGCGACTGTGGGTTGGCACGATGAAGCACGTTTTTCAGTTAATGTCTGTGCCTGCGGGATCTCAAGGGAATCATAAGCCACCAACTTTTACACAAGCCCTCCGCGCGAACGTTGATAGCCCTGTCACCGTTCTTCTCGGTGACGCGAAAGGGAACCTCTGGATCGGGACACGGCATCGTGGTCTATGGAGGCTTAGCTCCGGAGAACTTTCACACTGGGGAACGCAAGAGGGGCTGGCGGATGAGTCCATCCGATCCATGTTTTTCGATGATGAACAAAACCTATGGATCGGTATGTTGGACGGGGGACTTAGTCGATGGCGTGAAGGACCTTTGGCTCCTTTCGGTGAACCGGAGGGACTACACGCGACGTATGCGGCGAATGTTCTGGCTGACAGTCGTGGCGACCTTTGGTTGGGAACGTGGGGTAAGGGATTATTTCGGCGCCACCATGGGCAGTTACAGCCACTCAACCTGCCGGGTATGCCACTCGCAACTCCTATTCGTGCCCTTGCTGAGGACCTGAAAGGGCATATGTGGATCGGCACATGGTTCGATGGTGTTTATCGCTATGACGGCCATACCTTCCGCCATTACCTGCTCGGTACGGAATCTCCTGGAAACGCGGTAAGTGTGATCTTGCCGGACAAACATGGGGGGCTATGGGTCGGTACCTACACCGGTCTTTTTTACTTTGCCGCTGGCGAACCAGATCCGAAGCAACGAATAGAACTACTGAACTCTCAACTCGTTACATGCTTGATGGAGGATAAGGACGGCTCTATCCTGGCCGGTTCCACGAGTGGTCTATATCGGATTCGTAACAACCAAAGTACGCCAGTTCCAGGATTTCCCGCCGAACATGTACTGTCGCTTTTTCTAGACAGCAAGGGCTATGCATGGGCTTCTACGAAGACCGGTCGATTGATAGCCATATTCCCATGGGGTGTATCGCAGATACCGGCCAACTCCGGGTTGCAAGAGTACCTGGTGAATACAGCAGTTGAAGATAAGGATGGGCACCTTTGGCTGGGTACTTCGCGTGGGATCGTACGAGTTTCTGTTGCTGAAATGCATGCTGCCGTGGACAGAGGACAGTCGAGTATTTCAACTGTGATTCTCGGCAAGGCAGATGGAATGCGGTCCAGTGAGTGCAGTGGACCCTCTTCGCCCGCTTCGACACGCACTGCCGATGGAACACTATGGTTCGCAACCGCTAAGGGATTCGTTCACACCACTGAAAATGCGGAGAAGTTAGGTAAAACGAATCCGGTGGTGAAGATTACAGGTTGGTCTCTCTCCAACGACATCAGCACTGCCGATGTCGCAGTGCCACGTGGAAGGATCGAGCTAGAAGCTGGTCAACCTGATTTGCTGATCTTATTTAATGCGAGGTATCTGGCGAACCCGGATGCTGTGGCGTATCGATACCGGCTCACGGGCTACGATCGTGATTGGACCAATACCCGTGGGCATAGTGCACGGTATCGTCGCCTACCGCCGGGGAACTATCGTTTTGAGGTGCAGGCTCGCTTTAATGGTGAGGAGTGGACCTCTGCAATCGCTTCGCAGGAGATCCGACAGTCTCCCTACTTTTACCAAAGCTGGTACACCTATCTGGTGCTTTCTCTCGTGATTGCGGGAGCTGTCGTGTTCTTGTTTCATCGTCGAGTCCAAACTATTAAAGGGCGTATCGGTATTGTGCTGGAAGAGCGCAATCGCATTGCGCGCGAGTGCCACGATACCCTGATGGCCGGCTTCGCCGCTATCTCCTGGCAATTAGAGGCGACCTCTAAAAAGCTGGAGGACAGCATGCCTGAACACAGTGCCGCGGCACAGTCCTTTGAATTGGCGCGCAGCATGGTGTCTCACTGCCAGGCAGAGGCCCGTCGCATCATCTGGGATTTGCGTGATATGGAAGACGTGACCAATGCGCTGTCTCTGGCGCTGCGTCGTACGCTGGTTACGAACGATACGCAAAACATGATCGAAACCTCTCTAGAGGTCGAAGGGGATGAACCGCCCCTGACACCGGCCTGTGTTCATCATCTGCTGTGCATAGGTCAAGAGGCTTATTTCAATGCGGTGCGCCATGCGGCAGCATCACGGATTATGATCCATTTGAAGTATGAAGGCGATGCGCTAAACCTCTCTATTCGCGATAATGGATGCGGTATTCAGGACTCCAAGTCCACCGGGCCGCGTCACGGACACTTTGGTATGGCTGTCATGGAAGAACGCGCGCGTAAGCTTGGCGGCATTCTGAAGATCCAAAGTCATGCGGGAGAAGGTACTGAGGTCATGGTGAGAGTAGCCTTTAGTTCGATGTCTATGAATGCTCACGCGCGACAACCGGCCATTAAGGTGAACGGACTTTGAAACAGATTCGAGTATTGCTGATAGAAGACCATTTTCTAGCGCGGATGGCGCTGCACTCGGTGTTGTCCGGACACTCACAGATCTGTATTGTCGGAGAGGCTGCGGATGGAGAGAGTGGGATCTCCATGTATCGCGAACATAAGCCGGATGTTGTAGTCCTCGATCTTCGTCTGCCGCGGCTGAGTGGTTTTGAGGTGATCGTTCAACTTCGCAAGGAATCGCCACCCGCCCGAATCGTAATCCTCTCCAATTACCAGGGAAGCGAAGATATCTACCGTGCCGTACGTAGCGGAGCCATGGGCTATCTCACCAAGGACGCTAGCGGTGAAGAACTTCTCAATGCAATTGAGAGCGTCGATCGCGGCTTGCGTTATCTTCCGCATGTGGCTCTCGATCGTCTCGCGGAGCGGATGCCCTCGGTAGAACTGACCCCGCGTGAGTCCGAGGTTCTGGCTTGTATTACTCAAGGCCGTAGCAATCGCGAAATCGCTGTACAGCTTTGCATTGCGGAGAAGACGGTTCGTATTCATGTGAGCTCTGTACTGGAAAAGATGGGTGCCCGCGATCGTACCCAGGCCACGATCTATGCGCTGCAGCGCGGTTTGGTCCATCTCGACTAGACCTGTTCCATCGCGTTCCAAGCCCGACAACGTACCCTCCATCCCCGGAGATGTCTAGGTCATTTGCCCTAGAAACTACCACGGCATCAGGCCGATGACAGTTTTTCTGTCTCGTAATCAAATCGTGACACTCAAGAAATAAAGAGCGGTTCGTTCGCAGTCATCAAGACATTTCTCCTTTGGGCTCCAGAAATGCTGCGAACTCACGGCCTGCTCACTGACTTGGCTTGCCACGATTTATTAGGAGACCTACCTTGAAGAAAACGCTTGTGTGTTGTCTCGTACTCCTGCTGAGCCCAATATTGCTGCGGTCGCAGGTCGCCAATAACACCTCACTCGTCGGCACCGTCATCGATCCAACTGGAAGTGTGATCAGCGGTAGCAAAGTAACGGCCATCGAGGAAGCCACTAAAGTCAAATCTACAACGGCGACCAATGGCGAAGGTTACTATGCGATTACCTTTATCCAACCAGGTACCTATGACATAACGGTAGAGCAATCAGGCTTCATCAAACTGATCAAGACCGGCGTCGTGGTTCCAGTCGATCAGGCAGTACGCACCGACTTTTCCTTGTCAGTCGGTTCTACGGATACATCCATCACGGTCACGGCCAGCACTCCGCCGATGTCTACGGACGATGCGAACCTGGGAGAGACCTTCGAGACCAAACAGGTGGAAGATCTTCCAGTGCAAGGCCATAATGCGCTGGAGGTTGCAGCGTTAGCGTCTAATGTCATCATCGGTTCAAAGACATCCTACTCGGGAAATCCTCCAGGCGTAGACTTCATCGGCGCAGGACAGCGCGAGACTCAAAACGAGCTCACCCTCGACGGTGTCTCGATCATGAATAATCTCGGGAATGAAACGCCGGCGCGTCCGGGGACTGACATGATCGCTGAAGTCCAGATGCAGAGTGGTAACTACCCGGCGCAGTATGGCTCGTATCTTGGTGTGCACGTCAACATGGTGAGCAAGGGTGGTACGAACAACTACCATGGCGTGGTCTACGACTACATCAAGAACACAGCTCTTGATGCGCATAACTTCTTCGATACGGCAACCACAAAAAAAGCGCCTTTGAACTATAACCAGTGGGGATTTACGCTGGGCGGCCCAGTCATGATTCCAAAGCTTTATAACGGTCGCAATAAGACCTTTTTCTTCGGTTCCTATGAAAAGTTGAATCAGAAGGCATTGTCGCCGGGTACGTCGACCGTGATGACCGCGGCCATGGAAAGCGGTGATTTTTCGGCTCTTGGCACGTATAACCCAAGCAATAATACCTGCACTGGAACCTGTCTTAAGGATCCAGCAACGGGGAACTACTATGCGATTCCCACCACCGGTGCTAATGCAGGGAAGAGCAATCAGATTCCAGTGAGCGAACTGAGCACCGGAGCGGCGCTGATTGCCCAAAAGTACGAGGCGTATGTGCCTCTACCGAATGTCTCCGGCACCAGTAGCAATCTCTTCAATGTGTATTTTCCAAACACCCTTTTTATCGCCCAGACCCTGGAGCGTGTGGACGAAAATATAGGGGAGAAGGTCAAGCTCTTCTTCCGCTTCCACTGGCAGGATCTCACCTATGCCAACGGGAATCAGGTCCCAGTAGCGGGCGGTTACGGGCCGGCGAACAGCCGCAACTATGCCTTCGGATATACACATATCCTCACGCCCACCCTGGTGAACGACTTCCATATTGGATTGAATGAATTTACCACCGACTCTCTGAACTATTGGTATGTCAATGGACTCAAGAATGCTGGAACGGCCCTGGGTATTCCCGGCTTCAACTACGACACCACCGACAACATGCCAGGTATCCCTAATGTTCAGGTCAGCAGTGCTACAGGCATGAATATCGGGAACAACGGCACCAACTGGTTTCAGGACGATCGTTCCATCGATGCTTATGACCAGATCAGCTATACCCGTGGAAAGCACAACATCATGGCTGGCGTTGAGTTCCGGAAGTTGGATACTGGACGTATAGCAACCAATGAAGCGCTTGGGGAATTCGTCTTCGACGGCACGATCACCGGGGACGCTCGTGCCGACTTCGCACTTGGTCTTCCTGCCAGCGATGTTACACCGTCTACCAGCATTAAAGGTTCGGTGGCTGAGTGGCGGGATGGCTTCTTTGTCCTCGACAACTGGCAGGCTACGTCGAGGCTCACATTGAACTACGGTCTGCGCTATGATCTGCCGACCGTTCCCTATAGTCTGAACGGCTATAGTCGCACCATGAATGCCGCGCAGACCGCGTTGCTTCCTGTTTCGTCGGCAACTTCGGCTGCTACCTGGACGCCCGTTCCAGGATTGAAGCTCGGTAGTGCAACCCATGACAATTGGGGACCACGCTTTGGCTTTGCATACCGTGCTCTTCCCCGGACGGTAGTTCGTGGTGGCGTAGGCTTCTACTACAACGCCAACCAGCTGAACAGCTTTACGCTCTTGACGAGTAATAACTATCCATTTGGTGCCAACTTTACCTATAGCGATGCTGCAGGCACAACAGCGAATCCGCTCTCGTTTACTAACCCGATGCCAGGTCAGGCAACCGCATCGCCGGTGACCGGCACTTGTACCCCAAAGTGTACTTATGGGAGTGCGGTTACCTATGACCCTGCCAACAAGACACAGCGCAGCTATCAGTGGAATCTGTCTATAGGTCAGGAGTTATGGAAAGGGGCCGCGGCCGAGGCGCAGTATATTGGTTCGCACTCCCTGGATCTGGACACCAGTTGGTACGACAACGAGCCGACCGAGGTGGTACCAGGTTCCGTATTTTCGCAACCAACGAAGGTTAACCTCAGCTCGGCCCAGGGCAGTTGCGGTCAGGCAACCTGCCTGGTTCGTCCCAATCAACTCTTTGGTTCCATCCGCGATCTGCGGAACTTTGCCTGGGCTCATTACGACGGGCTCAACCTGGTCCTTCGTCAACGCATGTTCCGTGGGCTTTCCGGCCAGGCCAGCTACACATGGTCGCACGACCTGGATATTTCGAGCGATTCCAACGGTGGCGGCGTTGTTACACAGCCATATAACGTGGCCTCGGACTATGGAAACTCTAATTGGGATATCCGGAACCGCTTTGTTGGAGTTCTCACCTATGAGCTGCCTTCCTTCAGTGGGTCGAATCTCCTGCTGCGGGAGGCGATTGGAGGATGGCAGATCAATGACATCGTCAATCTGCAGTCCGGAATGCCGTTCAATGTTGCACTTGGCAGTGCCAGTGCCGGTCTGTCCCAGGGTACGGAGCGTCCGAGTTGGGTGCATAAGCCCTCATCGAACTGTAGCTTGAAGAATCTTATCGCCGGAAAGAGCGGAACCAATGCCGCAAACTCCTGCGTCGACATCAGTGCTTATGCGCTTCCGGTCGCCCCGGAGACAGTGAGCGGGTCAACGGTTACTTCGTACAACTATGCCTTCGGCAATACGTCGAGAAATACTTTGCACGGACCGGGTTTCTCTTACGACAACCTCTCGATCTTCAAAAACTTTTCTGTCTGGAAGACAGCGAAGTTTCAGTTCCGCGCGGAGGCTGCCAACGTATTCAACCATCCCAGCGCCGCTAACCCAAATGTAACCCTGAGTGGAGCCTCTCTGACGGGGACCGCCTTGAATGCCACTCCGACGAATAACTTCGGATCGATCACCAGTGTGCAGACTATTCCCGGCGAACTCACTGGCGCTCGTGTGCTTCAACTTGCTGGAAAGATCATCTTCTAGCTCATGTTTTGCTGTCCTTCCCCAGTGCCGCCGGAAAATATACCGGCGGCCACTTCTTCAAATATGCTTGTTGTCAATCTGTCGCAGCATAGTTCTTCGCTCTCTTCCAACAGTATGTCTCAATCGTCATGAGGTCATCGACATTGAAATCGATTTTGTCGTCACGCCGAACTCGCATCATCGCAGCCATGTCCATCGTCTGCGCCTCGCTTATCAGCGTCACGCACATCGTCCACGCTGACTCTCCAAAGACTGTCGCGGACTATACCGCTGATCCCGCCGCCATGCTCGAAGCGTATCGCCATGTCGAAGCCGCATCTGTCTCCGACGCCATCGAGCAGCTCCTCCACGAAAAGCACTATATGTCCCACCGGATGCAATCCATCTTCCCGACAAAGTTCGCCGGAACAGCTCTCACCGTGAAGCTGGTGAAGCAGGAAAACCACGATCCCGATGCGCTCTCGGGCATGCTCAAGGCGATCGACTCGGGTGGTTCCGGCTCGGTGTATGTCATGCAGGTTGAGGATGGCGCTGATATCGCAGGTATGGGAGGCCTTATGGGAACCGCGATGTTCTCACGGGGGTTTTCTGGAGCCGTCATCGACGGCGGCGTCCGTGATCTGCCACAGCTCAAGCGCATCGGCTTTCCCGTTTATGCCACTGGCGCCGTGCCATCGACGTCGGTTGGTCACTATCGCTTTGGCGGCGTCAACATTCCTGTTGACTGCGATGGGGTCAAAGTCAATGCAAATGACATCATCGTTGCCGATCAAGACGGTGTCGTGGTTGTTCCCCGCGAGCACGCAGCCGAGGTCCTGGTCCGAGCAGAACAACTCGATAACAGCGAACACTCGATGTATCCGTTTATAGAGAAGTTCCATTCCATCACGGAGGCGGTGAAGCAGTTCGGCAGAATCTAGTTACTTGTTCACAGAGCATGTAACGCATTCGAATTCATCATTCGTTGTGTTGCGTATAGAGGAAAGCGTAGTCAGAGGGATTTACAGATGTCTTCCATCGGGTCTCAGGGACTCTTTACACGCCGTCGTTTTCTCAGCTGGTCTCAGGCCGCCCTCGCAGCGCTTGGCTCAAAGCCGTTATTTGCATCCACCTCCGAACCTGTCGCTGCTGCGTATTCCGTTAGTTCTACCGACGACTATTACGCGAAGCTTGGCGTTGAGAAGATCATCAATGCCGCTGGAACATACACCTATCTCACGGCCGCGACTATGCCTCCGCAGGTGCTGCGGGCTGTCACTCAGGCTGCGCTCCACCCGGTTGTTCTTAAGGATCTCCAGCGTGCCTCTGGCGAGTACATCGCGAAACGGCTCCGTTGTGAAGGTGCGCTAGTTACGTCTGGAGCTTCGGCTGCGCTTACTCTTGGCACCGCCGCTTGCATTGTCTCTGCAAACGGTATCGCTCCCAATCAGATTCCGGAGGCGGTAGGTGCGATGAAAAACGAGGTCATCGTGCAGAAGGCCCATCGTTATGAGTACGACCACGCCATGCTTCTCTGTGGCGTGCGCATCGTCGAGGTCGTCACTCTCGACGATTACCGGCAAGCCTTCACTCCGAAGACGATCATGACCAACTTTTTCAATGCGGCTGAGAGTGGTGAGATCGATCGTCAGACGTGGCTTGCAGTCGCCCACCAACACAATGTGCCCTGCCACATGGATGCTGCTGCCGATATGCCTCCCATCGAAAATCTCTGGAAGTACACCGGCATGGGGTACGACCTAGTCAGCTTCTCTGGTGGTAAAGGAATCCGTGGGCCGCAAAACGCAGGACTTCTCCTCGGCAAAAAACATCTTACTGACCTTGCTGCGCTCAATGACAGTCCTAACTCGGATGCCGTAGGCCGTGGCATGAAGGTCGCCAAGGAACAGATCGTCGGCATGGTCGCAGCTGTTGACTGGCTCCTGGAACAGAGCGACGAGACCAATCAAGCCGAGTATATGCGCCGCACCAACACCATCATCCGTATGGTCAAAGACGTTCCCACTATGAAGATCGATATTTTCATGCCTGAGATCGCGAACCACGTCCCACATCTCATTCTTGCCTACGATCCCAAGGTCGTCGGCATCACTCCAAAAGAGGTGCAGGAACGCCTCCGCAGCCAGCGTCCTCAGATCGAACTCAACCCGGCCACTGGATCGACTGGCCGCCTTGGCCCTCACTCCAACGAGAACACCATCGTCGTTGGCACATGGATGATGCAGCCTGGGGATGCGGAGGTCGTCGGTCGCCAGCTGCGCTCTGTACTTATGAATCCTCATTCTTGAGCATAGACAGCGACCTTTGCTCACATCACACGCAAACCACAAAAGGAGTTTATTTATGCAAAAACAGTCCAGAAGAAACCTTCTTAAGAATGCAGCCACGGCAGCCGTCGCAGTTACTGGCGGAGCCGTGCTCTTCAACTCCGCAGAGGCCCAGACTTCAGGCAAGCTGGAGAAGAAGTCCTATCCGATCAAGACAAATGCTGATAATACTGCGGCAGCGCCACCACTTTTCTCCAGTGCTGTCTCCTATGGCAACCTACTTTTTCTCGCTGGTGTGGGCGCGCATTTCAAAGGGACGATCGAAGAACACACCAAGCACGTCCTCGACGAGCTCGAGCAGAATCTTATTGGCGCGGGCTCCTCGATGGAGAAGGTGCTGAAGGTCAACGTCTATCTGAACGACATCAATGACTGGGCGAAGATGAACACCGTCTATGCCGGTCGCTGGGGCAAGGTGCCGCCAGTACGCACCACCATTGCACCCGCTGGCGGCATTCCGGGTAACTCACTCGTTGAGATTGACCTGATCGCCTATATCTAGCCTGACGTATCTAGTGGCGCATTTCGGTAACGGGTACTCACCCTAAGAAAAGGAAAAGACGAGACTATGTCCCTCTTTCGCAAAACGCGCTGGTCGCGGCGGGAAGTTCTCAAGCAGTCCGGCATGATCTCTGCCATCGGAGCTGCTACCGCGATCTCACCGCTGGCCGCTAGTGCTGTTGCACTTGCCGGTCCGCAGTCCTCGTCTCTCACCCAGCACCCGCTACCGGCGCGCCAAGGTTCGGACACCGACAACCTCTTTACCCGCATAGGTGTTCGGCCCATTATCAATGCGCATGGAACCTTCACCATCATCAGTGGTTCGCGTTCGCTGCCACAGGTGAAGCAGGCTATGTTCGAGGCCTCCCACTACTTCGTCCATCTCGACGAGCTGATGGACGCCGTAGGCAAGGAGTTTGGCCAGCTTACAGGCGCAGAGTGGGGAATTGCCACGACGGGATGTGAGGCCGCAATCGCGCTTGCAACGATTGCCTGCATTGCTGGGACCAATGTTGAGAAGTCGCAGGCTCTTCCGTATATCAAGGCAAAGGATCAGGTGATTGTTCCAAAGCACTCACGCAATCCCTATGACTTTGGGATTCGTATGACCGGCGCAGAGATCGTTGAAGTGGAGTCCGAGGAAGAGCTGCGCAAGAAGCTCTCCAGCCGCACTGCGATGATTTACATCCTTTCGGCTCCGGCAGCGGAGAGTGGCCCGCTCGGCATACCGAACATATGCCGCATTGCAAAAGAGGCTGGTATCCCCGTCTTTGTCGATGCGGCAGCCGAAGAACCATTGGTCCCCAATATCCATATCCAACACGGGGCCACGTTGGTTGGATATTCCGGCGGAAAATGTTTGCGTGGGCCGCAGTCGTCGGGAATGCTCATCGGCGATAAGAGTTTGTGCCGTGCGGCATACTTTCAGGCGGCGCCTCACCATAACTATGGGCGAGCCTTCAAGTGCAGCAAAGAAGAGATTATGGGACTGCTGGCCGCTGTGCGGCAATGGTACAAGCGCGACCACGCTGCCGAACAGCGCGAGTGGCTTGCCTGGCTGCAGCATATTGAAAGCCAGGTAAAGGGCCTACCCTCGGTTACTACCGAATACCTGCAGCCTGAGGATCTTTCCAATCGGGCACCGCGTCTTCGCATTCACTGGGATGCGAATCAATTGCATATTACCGGCACCGAACTGCTTGCCAGGCTAGATGCTGGAACGCCGCGCATTCTGCTGGATGGCGGCTCAGGAACGAGACCGGATCACATGGCTAGTTCTGTCACGATCATGCCGTACATGATGGGGCCGGGTGAGGATCGTATCGTTGCCGACGCTATCTTCACAGCTCTCACGAAACCAGGCCACTATGACAATCCGGTAATCCCTACAGGCTCCCCTGCGGAAGTACAGGGCACGTGGGCCGTTGTCATTCAATACGCACGCGGTGTAGGCGAACAGCGCCTCACGTTGAAGCAGAGTGGCAATGAACTCAGCGGCACACAAAACGGCGAGCTCTACAAAGCCTCCCTGAAGGGCTCTATCCATGCTGACAAGATCGAACTCGTCAGCGATATGGCCGTTAGCGGAAATTCGGTTGCATGGAATTTCCAGGGGGATGTCACTGGAAGCCATATGGGCGGCGTTGTGCAACTTGGTGAGTTTGGAAGCGCTACGTGGAAGGCAACACGAACCTAGTTAGTCGAACTTTGCTGAATCAATCGCGTTGTCAGCCCAACCTTTGAGGGACCTATGATTCACGTATCGCGTAGAAGTATCGCCTCTCGCTGCATGCTTGTCTGCTTTGCAGCTTTAGCCTTCACGGGGTTACATGCAGTTGCCAGCCCGTTGCCTTCCTATGACTTGTTACTAAAAGGGGGGCACATTATCGATGATAAGAATCATATTGATGAGGTGATGGACGTCGCCATCAAGGATGGAAAGATCGCGCGCGTCGCCCCCCATATTCCGCGCACAGACGCCCTAAAATCGATTGATTTGCATGGCCTCTATGTAACTCCGGGGCTTATCGATATCCACGTCCACGTCTATGCGGGAACTGGTGAGCGTGGCTCCTATGCGGGTGACAATAGCGTGCCCCCTGACGGCTTTACGTTTCGCGTAGGCGTTACAACGGTTGTCGATGCGGGTTGTTCTGGGTGGCGCAACTTTGAGGATTTCAAGCAGAGGATCATCGACAGATCGAAGACGCGTGTCTTCGCAATGCTGAATATTGTTGGTTCCGGCATGCGTGGTCCCCTGTATGAACAGAACACCGCAGATATGGATGGCGAAGCCACTGCCGCAATGGCACTCAAATATCCCCAAACAATTGTGGGCATCAAGACAGCACACTTCGAGGGGCTTGAATGGACGCCGGTAGAGCAGGCGGTCATTGCAGGTACTTTGGCGAATATCCCGGTAATGGTGGACTTTGGTAGAGACCAACCCACTCGCCCGATTTATGACTTGATGACGAAGAAGCTTCGTCCCGGCGATATCTATACCCACATGTATTCGGGGCTACGTCACGAGCAGGACCCGACCACGTTGGGTCCCAGCGCGGCACTCATTGAAGGGCGCAAGCGGGGAATTTACTTCGATGTCGGACAGGGCGGAGGAAGTTTCAAGTGGTCGCTCGCGATACCGATGATCAAGGATGGATTTATTCCCGACTCAATCTCTACCGACCTTCACATTACTAGTATGAATGGGGCGATGAAGGACGAGCTCAATGTCGCCGACAAGATTCTGGCTGTTGGCGTTCCATTGAACCAGGTTGTTGCGGAGATGACATCTCATCCCGCACACGAGATTAAGCATGAGGAACTGGGTAATTTGTCAGTGGGCTCTATCGCCGATATCGCCGTACTACGTCTGGAAAACGGGAACTTTGGCTTTACCGATATGGTCAACTCCCGTTTGCACGGAAAGCAAAAGCTGCTGTGTGAGTTGACGATCAAGGACGGAAAGATCGTCTACGACCTGAACGGAATCAGCGCCGACCTCTGGAATGCCGCGCCGGATCCTAATGCTAAGGAAGCGTCGCGCTGGACAACCCTGGCTCCGCGCCCAGGCGTCGAGGCCCACTAATAGGTGGAAAGGCAGAAGCGGGAGTCAGAAAAGTGACGCCCGCTTCGTTTCCGCTAAGCACGTTTCGATTTCACTGATTCAACTTCGGTTGGAGGTCTGCCCCCAGAAACAAGTGCCCACTTGGAGGGATGACAGCTTCGATTGTTTTCTGGCCGTATTTCACTCTTACCCTCTCATCTTTCTTCCCCTTGATCAGGGCAGAGGATAGCTGTCCGTTACGCCAGTTCATGTCGACGGTGTAATCTCCTCTCGCTCTCAATCCGCTGATGCTGCCCGTGGCCCAGGATTGAGGGAGTGCAGGCAGCAGCTCGATGGTGCCCGTCTGGCTTTGTAGGAGCATCTCGGCAATTCCTGCAGTGACTCCAAAGTTGCCGTCGAGTTGTACCGGTGGATGATCGCCAAAGAGATTCGGGGTAGTGTTCCGGTCCTGAAGCAATTGCTGAATCTGATGATGTGCCGATTCGCCATCTTTGAGTCGTGCCCAGAGCGCTGTTCGCCAGGCAAAGGACCACTCACGCACGTCGCCTGTGTCTCCACGAGCGATCAGTGAGGTCCGCGCGGCTGCCGCTAGCTCCGGGGTTGTTTCCGGGCCAAACTCGCGGCCAGGATAGAGCCCGAACAACTGCGAGGTATGACGGTGGTGATCGTTGGGCGTGTCGAGGATTGGATCGTGCAATTCCGTTCGCCATTCGAGCATCTGTCCCCAGCTGCCGATGCCGGGAAGCGCGAGCTTGTCGCGAAGACCCGCGATGTGCGCCCGATAGTCCGCATCCAGCTGAAGTCCGTCGGCTGCGTCTATATAGTTGGTGAACAGATCCCAAACGATCTCCTGCGAGTAGCTGACTCCGTCCTGTTCGGGTCCGTGCTCAGGAGACCAGCTATTAGGAACAACAAGCTGTCCGTTCGGAAGCTTTTTGAGGTGATCTTCCCAGAACTCTGCTGTCTCCTTGAGGATGGGGTAAGCCACATCTTGCAGATACTGTTTGTCCTGGCCAAAGGCATAGTGTTCCCAGAATAGCTGTCCGTACCAGGCATTCGCTGTGCGGTCCCACTTCCAGCCCATGCCCCCCATGATGTTGTGCGAGGTGCGAATGGCAAACCCTCTCGGACTCTTCATGCCCGAGGGCGTAGCGAGGTCAGAGGCGTCCTGTGTGGCAATCTTCCAGGCTGGTATCTGGCTTTCGACGAGATTGAAGAAAGGGACCGCGCACTCAGCAAGATTGGCAACTTCTGCCGGCCAATAGTTCATCTCGACGTTGATGTTGGAGTGGTAGTCGCTATGCCAGGCCGGTGTATTCGAGTCGTTCCAGAGGCCCTGCAGGTTGGCGGGCAGGCCCCCAGGCCGCGAGCTCGAGATGAGAAGGTAGCGTCCATACTGAAAGAGCAGAGCTTCGAGTTCAGGGTCCGCATGGAGCGCGGCCTCACGTTTGCGGAGATCCGTAGGAAGCGCGCGCTGTATCGGGCGTGATTGTCCCAGATCGAGCGAAACGCGACCAAACAATCTCTCGTAATCGGCGATGTGCTCTGCTTTGAGAGCCTCATAGCTTTTGGTGGAGGCCGCGCGGAGTTGATTCAGAATGTGCTGGTGCGGATCCGGACCTCGATATCCCTTCGAGAAGTCTTCTGCGTAATCGGTTCCGGCATCGATCAATATCGTAATGCTGGAGCAATTCTTGAAACTGATCGTGCCGTCGGAGGCGTGGATATCGCCGCCATGGTGGAGTACTTGTACCCTCGACTCATATTTGAGTTTGTTGACCAATTGGCCGGATGCCTGAAGCGTGTTTGCGGTGCTGAGCGTTGCGGCTTGATGGGCATCCTCAAGAGAGAGTATTCCCGTATAGCTGCCGGGACGACTAGCCGTGAGTTGAATGGCTATAACCCCTGCAGCATGGCTGGCAAAGATTTCGCGGGTATAGGTTACGTCGCCAACCGTATAGCGAATGTGCGACAGGGCGTGGCCTATGTCCAGATCACGAGAGTAGCTGGTTACGTTTTGGTGTCCGTCGAGCTTCAGGTGCAACGTCGCAAGCACCTGGTAGTCGCCCATAGTCGCGTCATCCCCAGAAGGGTTGTTGCCACCTGTCCATAGGCTGTCCTCGTTCAATACCAACTTCTCATCGCTCGGGTCGCCGAAGATGAGCGCTCCAAGATGAGCATTGCCGACGGGGAGCGCCTCGTTCATGGCGTTGTGTGCGGGCGCCGTGTACCAGAGAGTAAGCGCGCTGTGACTAGTTGGCTCTGCTAGCTCTGGCTCGGCTGCAAAGCCGGGACGTACGCTGAGAAGTAGCAGGGCACCGAGTATCAGCTTCTCGAGATGAAAAGATGGAAGCCGTACAAGATGGAAATCGGTGTTGTTCTCTTCGGTGCGCATACCTATCCTTGGTTTCATTTTCATATCGTCGACTAGGGCTTGGCCTCTTCTACTATGACTCGAATATAGAAACCACGCTATACATCCAGGCGAATCCTAATCGTGCCGTCGTCGGATGGAGCGGCCGTGACGTGCTCGAGAGATGGAACGATCCAATCTGCATCTGTGAGCTCAACTGCACTATGTGACGACAAAACCGCGAGGACTCTGCACCCCGCGGCTTTGCCTGCCTTGATCCCAGCTGGAGCATCTTCAATGACCAGGCATTCTGATGGCTTGAACCCCAGAACTCTGGCTCCCATCTCATACGGTTCTGGATGTGGTTTTCCGTTAGTTACATCGTCCGCAGAGATGAAGCTTTGTGGCATCGAAATCCCTGCGGACATAAGCCTGTTCCTCATCAAGGATTCCGGAGCAGAGGTAACAATGGTCCATACGTTTTCTGGAAGAGATGCAATGAGTGGCTTAGCACCCGGTAAAATGACAGCCCCGCTTTGATCTTCGGCGTCGAAGTCCTCCAGGCGCCTGAGTTCAATCATCGGATCCAGATCGGGTCGCAGTGCACGAAGGGTATCGACAGCGCGCCTACCGTGTGTGGACTGAATGGAGAAGGTTCCATCCATGCCATGAAAACGTGCCCAGCGCAGCCAGCACCTCTCATCTGCATCCGTTGAGTTGATGAGTACTCCATCCATATCGAAGAGCACGCCGCGTACAGACACGGTCACGGATGCCAGAAGCGTTCTCGCCATGCTTCTTATTGTCCCATCTCCCGCGTGCACGTCACGGCCATAGATCGACACCAAGAAGACGCCGGCCCAGTGGAGTAAGTTTGGCAGCACCATACTTCGTACGCTCCCATTCGCGTGGATCGCCTGGGAATGCGTAGCCTTCAGGAGCGCGGCGTTCATTCCAAGAGCAAATGCGGCGCTCCCGAAGTGCAGCATCGTCTGGGGTCGCTGGCGACATGGAGATGTATTGTGCCATACGCACCTTGTTCTCAGAGGTGTTGGGTCGTATGCCGTGGGCCAACAGGCTATTGAAGATGAGCAGGTCTCCGGCTTTCATGGGCACCGGATAAACCTCGAATCCCGTTACATCTGGTTTGAAGCCATCCCGCTCCGCAGGCTGTCTCTTTTTCCAGTCCTCGAACGTTCGAAAGAGCTCAGGAACACACTGGAAGCCGCCCGTTTCGGTATCAGAGTTCACCAGTGACAGCACGCCCTGCACGTTAACCGGGAGAGGCTCCAGGGTGGTGTCGATGTCGGTATGGATAAATCCGCTGAACGCCCTGCCGTCCCGATTGGGTGTGTTGAGGTTAGCGCGATCAATGCTGACCCAGAGATGCTCATCGTCCCAGACATCGACGAAGGCGTCGTAGACCCGTTGACACTGCCGATTATCCCAAAGCGTTTGATGGTTGTAGACCTCAACCATGCCGCTGTTATTTAACTCCTTCATAACGTGCGCGCGGAGTTGTCCGCCGGCCCAGGTGTCCTGATTGTTCGGATCCATCTCCTGAAACTCCCACAAGAAGCTCACGAGCCGCTCCACATTCACTGCCGGAACTGCCTGGCGGACGACAACAAAACCGTAGGTTTGCCAGTGCTTAAAATCTTCCTCAGAGAGGACGCGGAGCGGAAGCCTCTTCTCAATATCCCGCAGTGGGGTCTTCATGAAATTCGCCGCCAGGCTATTGGCTTCTGGAGCAGTTGTGGGCTTGCCAAGGGCTTCTGTAGTCATCGTCATCTCAAAACCTCCACGCCGAAGCGCATGTGAGAAATCTAGCGATTTCGAGAGAAAGAATGTTAGCGTGGAGTGGTAAATACTGATACTAAAATCCCATCAAGGTGGATTTTAGAGCCACAAAAGAGCCATAATAGCCCTCTTTATGAAACCCTACCTCGAATACATCACGACACCCAGAGACGCCTCCTGGGTGCTGTTCGATCGGAGGCTGGAACGAATTCCGTTTGAATGGCACTACAACGCGGAATATGAGTTGACGCTCACGCTCAATAGCCGGGGACAGCGCTTTGTTGGAGACAATATCTCCTTCTACGATGACGGAGATCTCGTACTCATTGGGCCGAAGATCCCACATACGTGGTGTTCTACGGAAGCGGTGAAGGAAGGGCAGATGCACCAGGCGCTTGTCCTCTGGTTTACGGAAGCCTTTGTCCGGGGAATGATCGACCCGCACGTTGAGCTGCACCCGATACGGAGGCTTCTAGAGAGTTCGGGACGGGCGCTCACGTTTTCTGAACCAATAAGGGCTAAGGCACAGAAGATGATCTGTGACATGCTCGGTCAAACCTCAGGCACTCGAATCATCTCGTTGCTCAATCTTCTGCTGCTTCTTGCGGCCGATTCGCAAACGAGCTTTCTTACTTCCGTTGCTAATCAGCCGGTGAATCTGCCTACGGCAGCAGAGGAACGTATTGGGCACGTGATCTCCTACCTGCACGAGCATTATCGTGAGCCAATCGAAGTATCGAAACTCATGCGAATCGCTGCGCTCAGCCGCAGCTCGTTACATCGCTTATTCAAGCTTCATACCTTTATGACAACCAATGAGTACGTGGTTCAGTTGAGAATTGGGAACGCGTGCGCGCTTCTCATCAACTCACAAAAGCCGATCTCTGTAATCGCGGACGAGGTGGGATACAACAATCTGGCCAACTTCAATCGCCAGTTCAAGGCTCTCAAGAATAAGACGCCAAGAGATTTCCGTGCCGCTTTTGCGAGACCCTAAATAGAGGTAAATGGTTTGAGGTTTTTGTGAGTTATAAGTCAGCGATGCACCATAAACTAACAGGATGGAAGAGATGAAGCGATCTATTGCATGGGGCATGATCGGTACTGGGGCTGTCGCTCGTCGTTTTTCTGAGGGCTTGCCTTATGTTCCCGGTGCGACGCTTGCGGCAGTGTGGGGCAGAAATGCGAGCACGACAGAGACTATAGCTTTGCAGGCCGGGGCTATTGCCTGCCAGAGAGTGGAAAGCCTGTTGGACAGCAGTATCGATGCTGTTTACATCGCGACCTTGCCGGACAGCCACGCAGAATACTCGATAGCCGCTCTGCAGGCGGGCAAACATGTCCTGTGCGAGAAGCCGGTCATGATGAATGCTGGGGAACTGGACAGAGTGCTTGATATCGCACGTCAGCGTGACTTGCTGTTTATGGAGGCGATGAAGCCATCATTTTTCCCGTTGTATCAACGTCTGCTGCGGCAGTTGGAAGAGGATCCGATCGGCCCCATTGGTTTTGTGCGTGCAGGACATTCGACTGCAGAGGTACCGCCCGAGCATCCCTCATGGCGTCTGGAGTTGGGTGGTGGTGGCCTGATGGCGATTGGAGTGTACCAGGCGTTTCTCGCGGTCTACTGGATGGGAGAGGCACATGAGGTACAGGTGTTGGGACGGATCAGCGGTAGTGGCGTGGACGCCTTTGCCTGCGTACAGACGACGCATGCAGCAGGCTTTGCGCAGTTATATAGCGGGATGGATCTATCCGGACCTGGAGATGCAGTGCTTGCGGGACCTGAAGGGTATGCCACCATCCACAAGAGCTGGTGGAACCCGGTCTCAGCGACCGTCCGTTACCGCGATGGAAGAGTGGTCGAGTTGAACGAGCCGATAGTAGGGGGCGGCTTCAACTATGAGACGGCACATTTTTGCGAGCTCATCCGCAACGACGAGCGAGAGAGCCCCGTGATGACGCATGAACGGTCGAGGCAAATGATGCGGATTCTCGATCGCGCTCGGGCCGCGGTGGGAGTTCGGGATTTGCCGGTGACATGATAGTTTCAACTTAGTGATTGTCTGATGGGGAAATGAAGCTTTCTGTGCTTCTTGGCACGATAGGTTGGCGACGACAAACCTGATCCTGGAATTCAGAAACCCCCTCAAAAGAATGTCTGAATGGCATCGATGACTTGATAGTCAGCATTCAGTACGAGTAACGAACGCCATTTGTCGAAGGTCAGGCAAGGATGCGAAATATCGAAGCCGATCATATCGCCGACTCGAAGGTCGTCCCCTTCGGCAATACTCAAGTACGCGTGCTGATCCATCATTCTGGTGAGCGTCCAGTGCGCAGGCGTCGCCTTCGGGGCTGCATCATTCGGTCTGAAGTGCAGTGCAGGTACAGGCAGTCCAGCATCGAAGGCCGCATCGCGCTTGCCCAGGGCAATAATCGCCTTGTTCGGTTCCGGCACCGATTGCACGTAAGCCCAGACTTGAAGCGCTGGCAAGAGACCCGAGTGCATCTGGTGAGCGATCGGATTACGTTGCAGGATCTTTTCCTGGGCCTCACGATACGCGCCGATATCGTGGGTGAGATAACAGCCTGGGCGAAGGACTACTTCTACAGTGTCGCCGAATCCGGCAGAAGCGAAGACTTCAGCAACCACGTCATACCACGCCGAGCCGGCACCGGAGAGCAGCACAGGCGAACGCTCGAAGCGTCCTTCGGCGATAAGGGTTCGAGTAACGTCCACCGCTCTTTGGAGGAAGGCGCGAATAGACTCTTCCTCCTGCAGAACTCCTTCATAAACTTCTATCCCGCACAGGGCAATGGAAGAGCCCCATCGAGCAAGTGCATCGAGTACAGACTGCAGCTGCCCCTCATCGCGCACACCACTGCGGCCGTCCTCGGTTCCCAGCTCAACCAGCACCTTCAGCCGCTGCCCGGCCTTCGCGAAGAATGCTCCGAGCTGATCGGCCTGTGCTGCCGAATCCACGAGGCAGTAGTATTCGAACTCGGGATCCCGCAACAGCCGCGAGATGATCGCCATGTTCTCCTTGCCGACCAGTTGATTGGCCATCAGGATGCGACGTATGCCGTGTTCGTAGGCGACCTGTGTCTGGTGTGCGGTGGCGAGCGTAATCCCCCAGGCGCCTGCCTCCAGTTGCCTAAGGAACAGCTGGGGAGCCATCGTGGTCTTTCCATGCGGCGCGAGCTTCAGCCCATAGGCCGCGATGAAATGCTGCATCCAGTGGAGGTTGTGCGTCAATCTGCCTTCGTAGAGAACAGCCGACGGCAGGCTGACGTCTTCACGCAGCAGGTTCCAGTCGAGCGATGCGATATCCTCGGGTGCGAGCGGGTGTTCCAGAAGTCCAAGACCTTTGTTCAGCGAGGTAATGGGAAGAGCCGTTATCTGCGCAGATCGACTATCGTTCAACGAAGGAACCTCCGAAAGACTATGGGGTAAAAATGTTGTGCCCCGAAATACCAAATGCATCCAGCCTATATCTATTCTAAGAAGGACAAAATGCCGAGTTGTGACACCCTAATCCGCAATGCCAGCGTCCTGGACGGTACCGGTGCCGATCCGGTCCTGTTGGATGTCGCTCTTCTTGGCGACAGCATCTGCGAGATTGGGCCATCGCTTGAGTACGACGCGAAGATAACAGTCGAGGCGAACGGGTTATCCCTTTCTCCTGGCTTTATAGATGTTCATACACACGACGATACCAGCGTGATCCTTGCGCCAGAGATGTTGCCGAAGCTCTCGCAAGGGGTCACTACGGTTATTGTAGGCAATTGCGGCATCAGCGCTTCCCCTGTCCATCTGCACGGAGAGCCGCCCGATCCTATGAACCTGCTGGGTGATGCGACTGCCTTCCGCTATCCGACATTTGCAGCATATGTTGCAGCGATCAGTGACTCGCAGCCTGCGGTTAATGTCGGTGCTCTGATTGGTCATACGTCGCTGCGCAATAATCACATGGATCGGCTGGATCGCGTCGCGACCGGGGACGAGATTGCTGCCATGCGCACACAACTGCAAGAGGCTCTTGACGGCGGCGCCCTCGGCCTCAGTTCCGGGCTCGCATACCTCTCGGCGAATGCTGCCTCGACGGAAGAAGTGCTGGAGCTGGCACAGCCGCTGGCTGCAGCGGGCGCCGTGTACACGACGCATATGCGCACCGAGACAGAGGCGATCCTCGATGCGATGAACGAGGCCTTCAAGATCGGCCGTCTGAACCACGTGCCGGTCATCATCTCTCATCTGAAGTGCGCCGGCATCGTCAACTGGGGACGCAGTGGCGAAGTCTTGCATGCTCTGGAAGAGGCTCGCGACTCGCAACAGACCGGTTGCGATTGCTACCCTTATGCCGCAGGTTCGAGCACGCTCGATCTGCGCCAGGTGGATGAGCGTGTTGAGATCACGATCACCTGGAGCACCTCCTATCCGGAGGTAGCGGGGCAATCGCTGGCGCAAATTGCATCGGCATGGAACCTGACCCAACTCGAGGCGGCGCGACGGCTGCAACCGGCTGGGGCGATCTATCACAGCATCTCGGAAGAGGACATGCGTCGGATTCTGTCTCACCCGGCGACCATGATTGGTTCCGACGGTCTGCCTAATGATCCGCGACCGCATCCGCGCCTATGGGGAACCTTTCCCCGTGTGTTGGGGCGCTATAGCCGCGAGGAGAAGCTGTTCTCTCTCCCCGAAGCAATTCACAAGATGACTCAAATGCCGGCTCAGCGGTTCGGACTTGCGGGGCGTGGGATCATCCGGAAGGGCTATTTTGCCGACTTGGTGCTCTTCGATCCTGAGAAGATTATCGACACGGCAACCTACACAGATCCAATACGTCCCTCGGAGGGTATCGCGAGCGTTTGGGTGAACGGCGTTCTCTCGTATACAACACAGGGAGCAACAGAGAATCGCAGCGGTCGCTTTCTCGCTCGCGGCAAGACTACGTGGATTCAGTAAACAGGCCAGACCCTTCAGGTTGGCAAGGAGCATGGAAATGAGCATCAAGCGGTATGGCGTCGAGGGCGGTAAAGGTCAAGGCGGTCAGCATCTTCCTTTTGCGCGCGCTGTGGAGGCGAACGGCTGGTTGTTTGTATCCGGCCAGGTCCCAATGGTCAATGGAGAACTCGTCACAGGAAATGTCATCGTTCAATCGCGTCAAGCGATTCATAACCTCCTGGCGATTCTGAAAGAAGCAGGCTATGGCACGGAGCATGTCGTACGTTGCGGTGTGTGGCTTGAAGATGCGCGCGACTTCGCCGCGTTCAATGGAGTCTTCAAGGAGTTCTTCGGCGAAAATCCGCCCGCGCGCGCTTGTGTCGAAACGAAGATGGTTGTCGATTGCAAGGTAGAGATCGATTGCGTGGCCTATAAGGCGCCGGCGGCATGATCCCTGGGCGCTTTTCTGCACAGCATCTCGGAAAATTCATGCTCCAGGCTGGAGCAGTCGCGGTGGCGCGCCCATGATCGATCACCACAGCATCTTTCTGCTTGTTTCAGCCTTGATCGCCGTAATCCTGCTGATTCTGATGATCGCTGTTCTCAAGCTCAATCCCTTCATCACTCTGTTTCTCACCGCTCTGGGGCTTGCCGTGGTTACTGGCATGCCAGCCGTTGGTATTGTCCATTCCTTTGAAGCTGGGGTTGGCGGAGCGCTGGGGCATATTGCGGTCGTTGTGGCACTCGGAACGATGCTCGGCAAGATGATGGCGGAGTCCGGCGGCGCGGACCAGATTGCCTACACGCTCATTCGGCTCTTCGGCGAGAAAAATGTTCCGTGGGCGATGGTCATCATAGGCCTTGTGGTTGGGCTGCCTGCCTTCTTCGAGGTGGGCTTTGTTCTTCTGATTCCGATTGCGTTTACGGTTGCCAGGCGCACTGGCACTTCGTTCATTCTTGTTGGTTTGCCCATGGTGGCGGGTCTGTCCGTGGTGCACGGATTGGTCCCGCCCCACCCTGCGGCCCTGATGGCTGTGACTATCTTCAAGGCTGACGTAGGACGCACCATCTTCTATGCGTTGCTCATCGGCCTTCCCACCGCCGTCATCGCTGGCCCGCTCTATGCGAAGCTCATCGCTCCCCATATACATCTTCGGCCAGAGAATCCGATGGCGGCGCAGTTCGTCGATCATGGAACGGAACGTAAACTGCCTAGTTTCGGTCTTACGCTGTTTACCATCCTGTTGCCCGTAGTTCTCATGCTAGTAGGTAGTTGGGCCGACAAGGTTTCTTCGCCGGGAAGCAGGGTCAACGGAGCTTTGCGCTTTGTAGGCAATGACGACATGGCCCTGTTGATCGGCGCGCTTTTCAGCTTTGTAGCGTTGGGCATAATGCGAGGCCTCTCGCGGCAGACGATCCTCAAGTTCAGCAATGAGTGCATTGCACCAACCGCAACCATCACGCTGCTGGTCGGCGCAGGTGCGGGCTTCGGACGGATCTTGCAGGATAGCGGAGTCTCCAACGCAATCATTCTGGTAGCGTTGCATAGCCATATCCCGCTGCTTTTTCTGGCTTGGCTGCTCGCCGCGCTGATGCGCCTCGCAACCGGTTCGTCGACTGTGGCGATGACCACCGCCGCCGGCATTGTGGCCCCGATTGCGTTGCACAGTACTGGCGTGCGTCCCGAGTTACTGGCCATCGCGACCGGAGCTGGTTCTCTGATCTTCTCGCACGTCAACGATGGCGGATTCTGGCTGGTCAAAGAGTACTTCGATATGAGTATCACGGACACGATCAAGACATGGTCGGTTTGCGAGACGATTATCTCGGTTGTTGCGCTTCTATTTACGGTGGGTTTGTCGTTTGTTGTCCGAACATGAAACGGTGTACGCATGCAGTGGCATTAGAAGGGTGGATAAGTTGGGAGATCAGAGTTTGAGGAGTGCCTTTTCGCGGCGGCGTTTTCTACAGAGTACGGCCTCTCTTGCGTTTGCGCATTCAACACTCGGCGTAGCCGCCAGTCTCGCGAATCGCGCGAAGTCCGATAAAACTCTTGCCTATGTGGGAACCTATACGGGCATCGCGGGCAGCGGCAGCAATGGCGAAGGCATCTATGCCTTCGAGATGGATCTCCTGACCGGCGAGCTGTCGCATCGCAAGCTCGTCGCGAAAACTGAAAACCCCTCTTGGATAGCCATTCATCCGTCGAAGAAATACCTTTACGCCGTCAATGAAGTATCGAGTTACAACGGCAACAGTGGCTCTGTATCCGCCTTTGCCATCGACTCGGCGAGTGGCGATCTCAGCCCACTGAACACGGTCAACTCAGAAGGCGCCGACCCGGCCTACCTCAGCATCGATTCTTCAGGAAAATATGCATTCGTAGCGAATTACGGAGGTGGCAGCATCGCCGTGCTCCCTATTCAGCCCGACGGCTCGCTGGGATCAGCTGTGGATGTCCGTCGTGATACCGGCTCCATAGGCAGTACGGTGGCAACGAATGCGTCGCCGGGTAGTTTTGCTGTAAGCGGGCACGATGCTCCCCATATGCACATGATCGCCCCCGATCCGCAGAATCAATTTGTCCTCGCAACGGATCTGGGACAGGACAGAATCTACAGCTTCCGTTTCGATCGCGTGTCCGGAAAGCTGGCTCCATCCAACGATGCGCCGTTCGCTTCTTTGCCCTCGGGGGACGGGCCCCGCCACTTTGTATTTCACCCCAACGGCCATTGGTTGTATGCCATTCAGGAAGAGGCTTCGACCGTTGTCCTCTTCCACTACGATTCAGAGACTGGTTCGCTGACCTCTCAGCAAACGATCTCAACGTTGCCTCCGGGTTTCACGGGATCGAGCTTTGCTTCAGAGATCCTGATATCCCCGAACGGGAGATTTCTTTACGCTGTCAACCGTCTGCACGACACGATCGCCGTCTTTGCCATCAGCACAACTGGAAAGCTGAGACGCGTCGGCGAGATATCAACGTTGGGTGATTATCCCAACCAATGCAGGATCGATCCCAGCGGAAATTTCTTCTACGCCTGCAACAGACGCAGCGATGCCATCACCACGTTCAGAATCCATCGTGACACCGGTCTGCTGACATTTACCGGACAGTACACGCCCGTAGGGAGTCCGGCAAGTATCACTTTCCTGCGGTGAGTGCTCCGTGTTTCTATATTTCAGTGTGCATGGCAGAGTCATGCCTGGGTCCCGTTTCGCGTTTAGGCTAAACCCTCGCAGTTGGGCCTTCGGGGTTTCATCGTATCGGGTGGTTTGTGGTATCCCTCTCTGAAGCCCTTATGGATTTTCCCGACAAAGCCACGGCGCCCTTTTCCAGAGAAACAGCCAGATACTCGTGGCTTGTTGTGGCGATGTTGTGGTTTGTCTGTTTCCTTAACTATGCAGACCGGCAGGGTATTTTTTCGTTATTCTCCCTGCTGAAAAAGGAGTTTGCTCTGTCCGATGTGCAGTTGGGGATCGTTGCAGCCTGTTTCATGTGGGCGTATTCGATCTTCGGGCCTGTGGCGGGATGGATCTCAGATCGTGTCTCGCGATCACGCATGGTTGTAGGCGCGCTGTGCTTCTGGTCCGTGATGACAGGAGCGACGGCGTGGGCTCATAGCTACCACTCGCTCCTTTGGCTGAGGTCGCTAGGAGGATTAGGCGAGGCATTTTATTTCCCGGCAGCGATGTCTCTGATCGCAAGCTATCACGGTTCCACGACGCGTTCGCGTGCGATGGCGCTCCATCAGTCCAGTGTGTATGCGGGGACAATCTGCGGCGGAGCGATGTCGGCTTATGTGGCAGAACGAACCGGCTGGAGGAGCAGCTTCGAGATATTCGGCGCACTTGGGGTGCTGCTTGCTTTGGTTCTGTTGTTCTTTCTCCGGGATCCTGTCGCGCCCGTCGATGCTTTGGATCCGTCCGCTCCAAATGGGGAGAAGGTTGGCGGCAGTCTGGTGAGCAATCTACGCGAGATGGTTACAAACAAGGGTGTTCTGGTCATGATTGCCGTTTTCATGGGGGCCAACTTCGTGGCTGTCATTTTTCTGACTTGGATGCCTACCTTTCTGCAACGCAAGTTCAATATGCATCTTGGAGCTGCGGCCTTCAACAGTACGGCCTACATCCAGGCTGCATCGGTGATTGGAGTGATTGCCGGAGGTTTTCTTGCCGACTTCTTTTGCCGCAGGTGGACGGGGGGAAGGCAGTTGGTGCAGGCCCTCGGTCTACTCGGTGGGGTGCCGTTCCTTTTCTTCACCGGACACTCCCTGACGGTGAGAGTGCTGATCTCCTCCATGCTTGGATTTGGTCTGTTCAAAGGGCTTTATGACGCCAATATCTGGGCTTCACTGTACGACTTTGTGAAACCCGAGCAGCGAGGGTTCGCTACGGGGCTCATGAACTCTCTCGGCTGGCTGGGTGCAGGGTTTGCCCCGATTGCCGTCGCAGCCGCAGCCTCCCGGTATAGCCTGAGCATCTGCATCAGCATGACTGCGGCCATTTACTTTCTCCTCGTACTGCCGCTCTACTTCCTGTTTCTGAAGCGATCGAACGCACTGCCAGCCGTTCCTCCTGTTGCAATAGATCATCTCAATTCTTGATTCTGCAAGGCTTAGGCCGCCAGGCTCGCCGCTCTCCGAGCTGTGCAGCGTGAAGCAGGACGCCCGGAAAAGATGATCAAGGCGTAGGATTTTTATTCAAATTTTTCTCTGCCTACACATGGATGACATGCTGTCGACAGAAAAAATGATATTGTCGACAGATTTTTGTTGCTTTTGGAGGAGACGGGAGTTAGTTTTACTGAATATTCAACTTGAGCCCCGTCAGCCGACAGAATGATCGCTTCATAACCATCATTTCTCGATCAATCGGTGCATTCAGGCATGAGCAGGTTTACGGACGCTTTTCCAGGAGGCAGTTATGCGTGGTTTGAAGATAAAGCTCATCCTCGGCGCTATTCTGTTGGTGCTATGTCGCTGCATTGCGGCGTCGGCCCAGACGGTCACGGGCGATATCGGCGGCGTCGTTGCCGATAACAGTGGTGCCGTGATTGTGGGAGCTCAGGTAACGGCGACCAACGTGGCCACTGCCGTTGTCACGTCGACAGTCACCAATAAAGACGGCATTTACAGTATTCGCTTCCTGCCGATCGGCAGCTACAAGGTGACCATCACGGCCGCCGGTTTTGGCACACAGACCTTCCGTCCTTTTCTCCTGGAAGTCGCGCAGGTTGCGGAGGTGAATGCGAAGCTGAAGGCCGGTGAAAAGACCAGCGTAACGGTGGAAGCGAACGAAGCTCCTATCCTGAACACGGAAAACGGGATGGTCAGCACCACGGTCTCCGAAACATTGATCAACGATTTGCCCATTAACGGCCACAATTTTACCGAGCTGACGCAGGTTATGCCCGGCAGTAGTGTGGCCGACGGCAACCAATGGAACGGCTCAATCGGTAGCCCGAACAATACCGAACGTGCACAGAGCTTTGCTACGCTGCCCAACATAAACGGCAATCGCACGTATTCAACCAATTTCACGTTGGACGGCATTAGCATCATCGACACGGGCGCCAACTTGAATAATTCCGGTACCGGTGGGTTCGGCGTTCCCGGATACAACGTTCCTCCTGAAGCGCTCCAGGAAGTGACCATCCTTTCGGTAGTGCCTCCTGCCGAGTATGGTGACGGTGCAACGCAGATTCTTTCGATTATGAAGGCCGGAACGAGCCAGTACCACGGCAGCCTCGGCGCATACCTGCAGAACTGGGAGATGGACGCGAACACCTTCGGCAATAAGCGCGTTCTGCCCGGCAGTGCGTTTACACCGCGTACCCACTACACGCAGACAAACTACAACGCTACACTGGGCGGACCAGTTCCGTTCATGCACAAGAAGCTCTTCTTCTTTACAGACTACGAGGCGTATCGTCTACCTTCGGCAAGCCAGCAGAGAATCAACGTGCCACTGAATGCGTGGCGCGGCAACACCACCAGCAGCGATTCGTTCGATAGCAGCGTTTCTCCGTTGGCGGGGTATGCTTACTTCGGTTCCGCTGTTCCGCAGTTATACGATTCGCAAAACAACTTCGCGCCCTTCAATCAGACCATCAATGGTGTGACCTACCAAAACCTGGTACCCATCAGGAACCCGGTTGCGAAATATATATTCGCAAATCCGAGTCTGTTGCCGTTGCCTAATGAAGCGGCGTCTGGGTCCGTTATTCAGAATAATTATGCGGCCAATACCAAATCTCTGACCCGGAACGATCAGGCCGATATGAAGATCGACTGGACACCGACGGACAAGGACAAATTTTTCCTGCGCTGGTCACAAGGTGAGGCGTCCGGCTATCCATCGCAAGAGGTTACCCCGGTTGCGTTTACAAGTGACAGCGACTTTCCCTTCCTCCAGTCTGCGCTGAACTATACGCGGGTGATCACGCCATCTATCGTCAATGAGGCTCGCGTAGGGTTTACGCGGATAGCCTACAAACAGTTCAATCTCGATCTGTCCGGGCTCTTCAAATCGGGTGAATCGGCGGTGGGAATTCCATGGCCGAACGCCGTGTCCGGTTTCAGCGCCCAAAGCTACAAAGAAAGCACCACCAGCGGTGGTGCGGGCACTATCGGCACGTCGGCCAGCGGCAACATTGGCATTGACAACCATTTCACCTATGGCGACGACCTCACCTGGCAGCACGGACGGCACATCAGCAAGTTCGGCGCACAGTTGTTCCGCGTTCAGAATAACTTCTTCCTGAACAACACAAATGGCCTATTGGGCAACTTCAACTACACCGGTGCATTTACAGGCAATCCAGCGGCGGGTTCCTCCGTCGGATACGATTATGCCGACTATCTTCTGGATTATGTCCAGAGCTACTCTGTTTCGCTACAGACGGGTGATGTGGGGACACGCCAGTATCGTTTTGCTGCCTTCGCACAAGACGATTTCAAACTGACCCCAACCCTGACCCTTACCTATGGCCTGCGCTGGGAATATGACCAGCCGGTATACGAGGTCAACAACAAAATATCGAACCTCAATCCCACAACCGGAGTCCTTCAGTTGGCGGGCGTGAATGGAAACAGCCGGTCGTTGTATAAACCGACCTATGACGATTTCGATCCGCGGGTCGGATTCGCCTGGAGCATAAACCCGAGACTGGTAGTGCGCGGAGGTCTAGGGGTTAGCAGCTTTATGGACTACAACCTGCTTGGCTATCGTCACACCGGCAATGCGCCGTTCAGTATCGGCTATGCGGGAACGGCAGCGCCTCCGACGACGACCTCCGGCGGATCGCCCTTCGCCGTTACCAATGGATTCGCGACGGCCGGCGCTACTCCCGGCGTCAGCTTTACCACTTGGAACACTCTGAAACCGCTGTTCGAGACACAGTTCAGCCTGGTGACGGAGTATGCCATCAACAACAAGCAGAGCGTTACCCTGCAGTATGTTGGCAATACCGCACAACATCTGGGGGACGAGCGCAATATCAACCAGGAGACCCTGGCCAATACGCCATCCAGCGCGGCCTTCAACGCTACTGTTGTCAGCACGCCTGCTGGGAATGTCACCATCGGCACCAATGCGGTACAGCTATTTGAAACGGAAGCCTATTCCAACTTCAATGCTGGTGAAGCAACCTATCGGCTGCGTCCTTCGTACGGATTTGAGATCGCGGTCAACTATACCTACTCCAAAGCGCTTGGCGATACCTCGGGTCCGCTTGCCGTCAACGACAACAACGTTGCCTCTGGCGATCCTCAGAACAACTTCTGCCTGCGCTGCGAATACGGGCCGTCCGCCAGCGACAGCCGGCACATGCTGAACAGCAACTTTGTCTACGATTTGCCGTTCGGTCGAGGGAAACAGTTCGGAGGGAGTATGCCAATCTGGCTGGATGAAATAGTAGGCGGATGGAAGGCCTCCGGCACCGCCGTGCTCTTTTCGGGGCAACCGAATACGATCACTGCAAACGGTGGCGCTGTAACTGGCGGAGGAACGCTCCGCGCCAACCACTACCGTCATATGGTGATCAAAAATCGCAAGGATGGTCTGTATGTGACGACGGCAGGAGGTGATGGCTCCACTGCATACCCGAATACCTATGTCATCGCTGGAGCATGGGGAACGGATCCGTCCGCGACAAACTCAGGTACCGCAGCAGCACCGGCAGGAAAAACAGCTACCTGCGGCAATGCAGGCGGTAATGATGGTATCTGTGCCTATGGTCAGCCAGCGAGCCAGGTAACAGGTCAGGCTCCGGTCTTCGGTACGGCCAGTGTTGGTTCGGAGCGTTCGCAGGGCTTCCGCAACATAGATGCCTCCGTGCAGAAGTCTTGGAAGTTATATGGGGCTCACGAACTCCAGTTCATCACCGAGGCGTACAACGTTGGCAACATCAGCAGCTATAACAACGAGGGCCGCACGGTAAACGGTGGTAGCACTTGGGGCTACGTCCAGAGCACACGATCACAACAACGTCAGCTGGAACTTGAATTGAAGTACAAGTTCTAGCCAATTGTGAGAGCGGGGCGTGCTGTCTTGCGGAAGCGCGTCCTGCCTGTTTTCGTTGTTCTCTTCGCTGCCGGCACGTCAGTTAGCTATCGCTTTGCGGAACGGCCGCCGGGTTGGGAAAACTCCAGAGGATGATCGCGCATTGCATTTTCCCGCTTCCATAAGTCGAACTCATCCAGCCGTTCTTTCATGCTGGTCTGGATGTGTTCAGAGAGCAGGGCAGAGGCCTCCTCGACATGTCCTTTGGCCACGGCTTGCACGATCGCTACATGCTGCCGGTGAATTTGTTCGAGCATGGAGAGTTCATGTCCGTTGTGGCGCATGGCAAAGATTCTGACCAAAACCCGGGTGTCCGCGATGATTTTCTGCATGCGGACATTCTGTGTGGAGAGGACCAGCAGAGCATGAATTTTCATATCAAGACTGCTGAACTCGGCCATCTGCTCGGGGTTCAGTTCGCGCTTTCCGCTTTTTCTGAGGGCCCGGATGATGGTCTGGACACTCTCGAGATATCCCTTCAGCTGCGTATGGTTCGTAGGATGAAGACCGCGCTGCGCTACCTTGCGAACGGCATAGATTTCGAGGGCTTCACGGACCTCATACAGGTCGACGATGTCCTCGCGAGTGAGCTCGACGACGACAGCGCTGCGGTTCGGCGCCTGTTCGAGCAGTCCGTCGGCGATGAGATGCCCGATGGCCTCGCGCACGGGAGAACGGCTCGTCCCAAGATCGCGCGACAACTGCAACTCGGAGATGACGTGTCCACCTTGCAAAGCACCTGTGCTTACCAGTTCATGGACATAGTTGTAGATGCGGGCCCTGGCGGATCGTGCCGCTGTAGAAGCTCCACTGCGCGGAACAACGCTCTTTTTCTTCACAGTCTTCATCACAACATTCTGCTACGTGAAGACCGTTTTGTGCCAGTATTTTTGATGTAGAACAAATTGTCGACATATTGGCGACAGAATTATTACCATGAAAGACGGCCAGGAGGTTCCCATCAAACACCCCCCCACAGTTAGCAGTCCGTACGTTCGCGAAGTCTTTGCCGCTATGACCCTTCCGCGCACAGTGCAGGGCATCGTAGATTTGGAGGTGTTCGCTCGTCATCTGGAGTTCGTACTGCGAGCTGGCGTGAAAGGGTTCGTTCTAAATGGAGCGACGGGTGAGTACTGTCTGACATCGTGCGATGAGCTTGGCCAGATACTGCGGCGGGCTCGCGAAGTGACGGGCCCTGGAGTCAAATTGCTTGCAGCGATCGGCGGCGCCAGTCTTACGCAGACCCTATGCCGGCTTGATGTGGCGGAGGCTGCGGGCGCTGACATGCTGTTGTTGCCGATGCCATACTTCTTTCCCTACGAGCAGCAGGACCTGATTGCATTTTCAAAGCATGTAGCCGAACATGCTTCACTGCCGCTGCTGCTTTATAACCTGCCGGAGTTTACGACAGCGCTGGAACCGAGCACAACGCTTGAGTTGCTTGCAGAGATACCGAAGATCAAGGGCATCAAGGACAGCAGCGGGAGTCTGAAGACGGTGCGGCTGTTAACGGCGTTGCGTCCGAAAGCCAATCGCGTGATAGGAAGCGATGGGGCACTGTATGAGGCACTTGTCGAAGGGGTATGCGACGGCGTTGTCTCTGGCGTGGCATCGGTGCTACCGGAGCTAATGCAGGCTTTGTACCGCGCAGCCGAGGAATCGCCTCTGGGAGAGACGGCGCTAGGGCTCAATGCGAGCCTGGAGGAGTTTCTGGGGTGGCTCAGGCGGTTTCCGGTACCGTGGGGATTGAAGATCATCGCAGCGGAGCGTGGCCTTTCTGCGGCTGATTTTCCTCTGCCGATGTCGCCGCAGCGCACAGCAGAAGGGCTGCAGTTTGTGGAGTGGTTTCGGTCGCATCGCAGTAGGCTGCTGGCCGACGCGGCACTTTAGATTCTTGCGTGGTGGAGGTCTCTGCGAGAGATCATGACCTCTGTTTCGAGGTTTACAGCTCATGTGATCTATTCTGTTTGTTAGGTATGTCAGAAGCGAACAAACAAAATATGACCAAGCGAATCTGGGATGAGCCTAATCCAGTGGGCATACCTTTGGTCGGGGTTGATTGATATGAGTGTTTTATGGACGAGACGGGCTGCGATCAAGACAATTGGCGCGGCATCGATGGGGCTAAGCTTTAGCGCTGCAACGCCAGCATGGGCTTCTGCAAATATGCAGGATACAGAAGCCAACTCGGGCCGCCCGAAGCCAGGGGCTCGCAAGTTCAAAAGTGTGGCTGTCGAAGACCTGATCGTAGAGATTAGCCGGAAGATTGCGGATCCGAAACTGGCGTTGCTATTTGCCAACTGCTTCCCGAATACCCTTGACACCACGGTGGAACCGGGGAGCTTCGAGGGCAAGCCGGATACCGCAGTCGTCACTGGTGACATTGCTGCGATGTGGCTGCGTGATTCTTCCGCGCAGGTGTGGCCCTATCTGCCATTGGCGAAGAAGGACTCTGCGCTAAGGCAGTTGTTGGAAGGAGTGATTCGGCGGCAGGCACGCTGCCTCCTGATCGATCCCTATGCGAATGCCTTCATGGCCGATCTCAGTGCACCTCCATTGAGCTGGAGCACGAAGGATCTGACAGATCTGAAACCCGGCGTTGGCGAACGCAAATACGAACTGGACTCACTCTGCTATCCCATACGGCTGGCACATGGCTATTGGAAGCAGACGGGCGATACTGCTCCCTTCGACGCGCGCTGGAAGCAGGCAATGACCCTTGTGGTGCAGACGATGCGTGTGCAGCAGCGCAAGCATGGTGATGGGCCGTATCACTTCCAGCGCACCTCAGATAGATCGACGGAGACCCTGCCTGCGGAGGGTTATGGGAATCCGGTCAATCCCGTGGGCCTGATTGCGTCGGGCTTCCGTCCGTCGGACGATGCCTGTATCTTCCCCTTCCTGGTGCCGTCGAATCTATTTGCTGTGACCTCTCTGCGTCAGCTTGCGGAGATGGCGAAGACGATCCTGCATGACGACGCGCTGGCGAACGACGCCCACAGTCTTGCGAATGAAGTGGAATCGGCGCTGCAACAGTATGCGATTGCCAAGACATCGACTGGAACCATCTGGGCTTATGAAGTGGATGGTTTCGGAAGCCAGTTGCTGATGGACGACGCGAATGTTCCCAGCCTCCTTGGATTGCCGTACCTGGAAAGTTCGCCGGATGCGGCGCTGTATGCCCGCACGCGCGATTTTGTCTGGAGCAACCGCAATCCATGGTTCTTCCGTGGCAGCGCAGGGGAGGGCATCGGCGGCCCACACGAGGGGAAGGACATGATCTGGCCCATGTCGCAGACCGTCTATGCGCTGACGAGTAACTCCAACACCGAGATTGGCCATGCTCTTGCCATGCTGAAAGCGTCAGCGGCGGCTACTGGCTTTATCCATGAAAGCTACTTCAAGGACGACAGTAGCCGCTTCACACGGCCTTGGTTTGCCTGGGCCAATACTCTCTTCGGCGAGTTGATCGTGAAGCTGGCGGCGACGCGACCAGAATTACTGCGATAGCTTATCGGCTGATCCATTGTCGAGCGCCTTTTCGCCGGTAACGCGAAAGGGCGCTCCCTTATCGCTTGCTCGATCCGGCTGTGTTCCCCCGACGAATAGCCGATAGCTTCCAGCCCGCACGGCGCGCTTGCCTGCTGGGTCGACGAAGCTCATCCGCTCCGGGTTGAGCGTGAAGGTTAATTCACGCGACTCGCGCGGACCAAGCTGCACTCGCTGCATGCCAGATAGTGCCAGATGCGGAGCTCCATTAGTCTGAGGCGGGACGACGTAAAGTTCGGCGACCTCGCTGCCTGCGACATCGCTGGCGTTGTGCAGGGTCACCGTTGCGGTAAGACTCTCGCCTGCGCTTACCGTGTTATGCGAAAGATGTATCGGGCCGTATTGGAAGTGCGCGTAGCTGAGACCGAAGCCAAACGGGTAGAGCACCGGACCGCTGAAGTAACGATAGGTGCGGTGAGCCATGGAGTAGTCGGAGAACGAAGGAAGATCCTGCGCGGAGCGATAAAAGGTGACTGGAAGCCGTCCTGAAGGATTGGATCGACCGGAGAGGAGGTTGGCGAGCGCATGGCCGCCCTCTTCTCCCGGATACCAGGCAGCGAGTACTGCCGAAGCCTTTTCCTGAACAGGGCCAAGTGCAACTGCAGAGCCCGAGTTCAACACAATCACCAGCGGTTTGTGCAGATCTTGCAGACGGCTCAAGAGTTGTTGCTGGCTTGACGGCAGATCGAGACTGGTGCGGTCCCCGCCGGCAAAGCCATCGAGATGCAGTTGCAGGGCCTCACCCTCTAGATCCGGCGACAGGCCTACGAATGCCACGATGACGTCAGAGCGACGAGCGGCTTCGACGGCTTCAGCAAGCAATGCTTCGGCCGGGGGCTCCCATTCCAGGGCGATACCTTCATCCTCGCCGGTGTGTAGCAGCTCCAACTGGATCGCATGAGGTGAACCCTTCGCGAAGTGTAGTGTGACTCGATCCGGCTGAGCTTTAGTGCCATCGTTCTCGAGGACGGGCTTGCTGTCGACGAGAAGGCGGAATTGGTCATGTGTCGTGCAATCCCAGCAACGCTCCACATTGACATGCAATACATAGTCTCCGGCAGACGGTGGTACCAGCCAGCCGCTCCAGCGCGCCGCATAGTGGGTTGCAGTGATTTTCGAATCTGGTCCGACCCTGTCGAGGTCCAGGTCAACCTTACCGACGGTTTCCTTGATAAGCGGTTTGCCCTCGAAAGATGGCCGCTCGAAGTACTCAGCATTCAAGCCCTCGGAGGCATCTGGTCCTGACCCGGTTCGCAGGGCTGTGCGAGGAATGGGAGCGGATACTCCTGCTGCGAGAAGACTGCCTTGTGCGTAATGAACGTTCTTGAAAGCTTCGCGCAAGCCTTCCAGCGGTGTCACAGGATTCGAGGCGGTGCCGTGATAGTTGGCCTCCAGTACTTTGAGCATGTCGGCTGTGGGGCCGATGACGGCGACGCTTTGGGCTGGTTTGAGGGGAAGCGTTCCATCGTTCTTGAGCAGTACAACCGACTCTTCCGCGGCCCGAAGCGTAAGGGCCCGATGCTGTGGCGTGTCGTTGTCAGCGGCGTTCAGATGATCGTAGGGCGAGCAGCCTGCTTGATCCATCATGCCCAGGCGCAGCCGCGCGAGAAGCAGCCGGTGAAGAGAACGATCAATCGTCTCTTCGGACACCAGCTTCTGCGCGAACGATTTTTGCAGAGCGGCATAGGTGTTGCCGCAATCCAGATCAACGCCGGCATTGAGAGCGGCAGCGGCGCCGTGGGCTGCGTCGGCGGTATAGTGCTGGTACTCGGTAATGTTGCCTACGGCGTCGCAGTCCGAGACAACATAGCCACCGAATCCCCAATGATCTCGCACAGTTCGCTGCAGCAGACCGGTGTTGGCGCAGGAGGGTATGCCGTCGATGGCGTTGTAGGAGCACATGAGCGCCGCTGCTTTAGCATCAGTGGTGAGGGCGTGGAAGGCGGGTAAGTACGTATCTGCAAGATCGTGTGCAGTAACCTGCGAGTTGAATCCATCGCGACCTTCTTCCGGCCCGCTGTGCGCGACGAAATGTTTCGGTGTGGCGTCGGCCTTGAGATAGAAGCTGTCACTGCCTTGAATGCCTTCGACGAACTGGGTTCCCAACGAGGCCGTCAGGAAAGGATCTTCTCCATACGTCTCCTGCCCACGTCCCCAACGAGGGTCGCGAAAGATGTTGATGTTGGGTGACCAGATCGTCAGGCCGCCATAGCGGGGAGAATCTTCGCCCTTATGGGGATTGAACTTGGCGCGGGCCTCTGTCGAGATGGTGTCGCCGACCTCGCGGAGCAGGGCTGGATCCCAGGTAGCCGCGAGGCCAATCGCCTGCGGGAAAACTGTGGCATAGCCATTGCGTGCGAGACCATGCAGCCCTTCATTCCACCAGTTGTAGGCCGGTAGTCCAAGCCTTGGTATGGCTGGCGCGCGATCCTGCAGTTGCGCAATGCGCTCTTCGACCGTCATCTGCGCGATCAGCCGGTCGATGCGTGCGTCGAGCTGTTGCGAGCTCTGCTGGTTCGAACAAATATTTTGCGCCAGGCCCGATGGCAACGGCACAGCGATCAGAGCAGCAAAGGCGGAGAACGGAATAGCTACGGCTGCGAGCAGACGGCGGCTCATGCATCTCCTTGGTTATTGCGTGGAGTCTGCCAGCGAACGAACTTGCAGCGAAGACTGTACCTGAGCGAGAGAACTCTTGCTGGATACATGAATTCGACGGCTTTCGTTGGGCAGGAGATCGAAGAAATTATCCTCGGGCTTAGCCTCGAGCCCGTTGAAGCTGAGTACGACAGCGCGCGCGAACACCGGAGAGCGAAGCTCCACAAGAAAGCCATTGCCGTCGGGGTGAATGCTTTGTGTAATCTGCGCGTGGGGCAGCGCGAGATCCTTTGGCTCTGTAAAGTAAACCGTGTTCGAGGCGATGACACGGCCATTCTGTTCAAGAGTCAACACAGCGAAGGACGTCTTTGCCTCGAAACTCTTCAGCGTAAGGGGGCCAATAGGGGTACTGGCAAGAGCCGCGACCTCTACCGGAAGCCGCTGCTCGTCGAGCACGGTGCCGTCGAAGTGCATCAGCCGCAGATGAAGCGATGCTTGCCGTGGCTGCAACTCGTCGGAGACGATGTGAACCGCGATGCCATTGCCCTGAGGTTCAGCTGCAATCAACAAAGGCGCATAAAAGCGGGCTGCAAAGTATTGAAGAGCCTTCCAGCGTCCAAAGTAGTCGATCGATGACCAGGAGGCGACAGGCCAGCAGTCATCCAGTTGCCAGTAGAGTGTGCCCATGGTCTCGGGACGGCGGGCGCGCATGGTTTCAACGCCGAACTTGATGGCTTCGGCTTGCATCAACTGGCTCAGGTAGACGAATGAAGCGAAGTCCCGTGCGGGACGAAACTCGGCATCGAGGTACTGATGCACGCGGTTGTAGCCATGGATGAAGCGCTCATGATTCTGAAGCGCGGGAGAGTTCAGATCTTCGTCCGTTCCGGCATAAGAGCGGATGGTCTGCAGGTCAGGCAACGCTTGAAAGCCAAACTCAGAGAGGAAGCGCGGTCTGTCCTTTGCATACTCGGTAATGGGCGCACCCGCACTCCAGACTTTCCAGGAGTGCATATCGCCGTTCTGCTTGCCTGATGGGACGTCGTCAAAGTTTGATCCAGGAGAGCTTGGCCAATAGGGAACACCATTGCCATATTCAGCGACGGTGCTCTTGAGGATGTCGCGGAACATGACGACGTAGTCCTGCCATACGCGCTCGCGCTGCTCGGGGAGAATGCTCTTTTCGAACGCGAGTTGATCGTCCCAGCTCTTCCAGGCGGTTTCGACTTCGTTGTTGCCGCACCAGAGCGTGAGGCTGGGATGGTCGCTAAGGCGCTGCACCTGTTCGACGGCTTCGGCGTGTACGTTGTCTTGAAAGGCCTTGTCGCCAGGAACCATCGCGCCGCCGAACATGAAATCGTGCCAGACCATAAGACCAAGCTCATCGCAGAGGTCGTAGAACGAATCCGACTCGTAAAAACCTCCACCCCAGATGCGCAGCATATTCATGTGGGCATCGTGTGCAGAGGTGAGAATCTGGCGACGGCGCTCGTCGGTGATGTTGGGAGCGAAACTATCCAGCGGCACGAAGTTTGCACCTTTGGCAAAGACTGGAATGCCATTGATGACGAAGGTGAAGCTGGTGCCCCACTGATCGGGCACGCGACGTAGTTCGACCGAACGGAGGCCCGTCTTAAGTTGAGTCTGAGCCAGTGTCTTGCCGCTCCGCAATAGGACTGCGCTAATGGTGTAGCGACTCTGCGCGCCATAGCCGTTAGGGAACCAGCGATCCGGGTGTTCGATCCGTAGTGGCACGATCAGGTGGTTCTCACCACGATCGAGGACAACCGGGGTTACGATTGCGGGCAGCTTCGTGCCGTTGGGCGCTGTGATGTTCAACTGCAGCGAAGCACTGCCTTCAACGTCCGAGGCGAGATCAAATTGTGCTTGGGAGATCGCTCGTTCAGCGGTTACGGAGTTTTGATGGAGATGCAAGCCGATAACGCGGACACCGTCCCAGGCCTCAAGCCGAACGGGCTTCCAGATGCCCATGGTAACGAACTTCGGTCCCCAGTCCCATCCATAGCTATAGGGGGCCTTCCGAACGTATTGGCTTACGGGATAGATGCCCTTGCTGCGATCCAGCGTCTCATAGCCGGTTCCGGGAATCAGCACTGGAAGCTTCGCAATGATGGGTGTCAGAAGATTGGTAGGCGAACGGAAGACAATGGTTAGAGTGTTGTGTCCCGCATGCAGTGTGGTCTTTACATCCACGCGCCAGGAACGAAACTGGTTATCGGCGGAGAGTAGCGGGGTTCCATTGAGGCTGACACTGGCATAGGTGTCCAGGCCGTCGAAGACCAGATCGAGATGTTCGTGCTGCAGCAGTTTCGGGGTGACGATGACATCGGTGGTGTACTCCCAGTCCGTGAGACCGATCCACTGCAGCCGTTTCTCGTTATCCCCATAGAAGGGATCCGGGATGATACCCGCATGCAGAAGATCGGTCTGTACAACGCCGGGAACCGTTGCCTCGTGCCATGCAGTTGTCTCGGGATGCTCGGTAGAGGCGACTGCGCGGAAACGCCAGCCTCGATCCAGTGGCATCTGCTGGGTCTGTGCGCTGAGGGGCGAGGCTATCGCCAGGACAGCTGCAGTCAGCAGGGCGCGCGAAACGGCGCACCGGAGATCGTTGTACCGCCTTACTGCTAGATCGCGCATTGCAACTCCGGTGTTCTACTTCACTGCGCCCAAAGAAAATAGTTGAAACTCGCGAATCCTTGCATCTCCGCTACTCGCGAGGATGTTGAGTCGCACACGCTGTGCGGTGACGGCAGGGAAGTGATCGATCTTTTTGTGTCCAATGGCGAAGCTTGAGACCAGTGTCTTCCAATGGCCATTCTCCCATGCCTCGATTCGATACTGCTGGACGTTCTGGCCCTCGTTGAGCCACTCCATGGTGAGGGAGCTGTCGAAGGTGATGGGCTTGGGGAGCCGCACCTCAAGAGTAGCCGCATGCGAACCCGCAGGTGCACTCCAAAAGGTGTCGGGATCGCCGTCAATCGCACGAGCGACATTATCGTCTGCAGGTAGGTGGTCCTTCAGCAGACTGTTGGAATAGCGCTGATGGATTGCGTCCCCGAGCTCATGCAGTCTGGCTACATCGACATCTGGTAAGAGTCCGCGGTTGTCCGGCGCGACACCTAGCATCCATTGACCGCCATGTCCGACGGCATTTTCGTAGCTGTCGATGAGGTCGGGCAGGGATTTGAGGGAGGCTTCGTCGTTGGGATGCCAAAACCAGTGGAGCTTGCGCAGCGGTGTATCGACTTCGACAGGACGCCAGCGGAGATAGCCGTGACGATCGATCACATTCCAGTTCTGGTATTCGATCTTGCCTGATTCATCGCCCGCCCAACGTGCATCGCCATATTCAAAGAGACCGGTATCGGCGAAGACGATGGTATTGGGCTGGTAGGTCCGCAGGGTCTCGATGATCTTGGGAAAGTTGTAGACGTGGCCTCCACTGCCGGCTCCATCCAGCCAGAACTCGACCAGATCCCCATAGTGGGATGCGAGCTCCTCGAGTTCCGCGTTGTAGTACTTGTCGTAGGCGGCGGGGTCTTTGTACTTCGGCTCGTGCCGGTCCCACGGCGAAAGGTAGACGCCGAACTGCAGTCCGTTTGCACGCGCTGCCTTCGCGACCTCGGCCACCATATCGCCCTTGCCATTCTTCCAGGGGCTCTGTTTGATGCTGTAGTCGGTCTGATCTGTGGGCCATAGACAGAAACCGTCATGATGCTTGGCAACCAGGACAACATACTTTGCGCCGGAGGCCTTAATGGCCTTCATCCATTGATCGGGATCGAACTGCGTAGGGTTGAAGACCTTTGGATTTGCGGTGCCATCGCCCCACTCGCGATCTAGAAAAGTGTTCGTGCTGAAGTGCAGAATGACACCGAACTCCAGGTCCTGCCATTCGGTCTGCTGGGGTGTGGGCTTGAGATCGACCGCGTTCTGGGCCTTCAGCGGTGCGGTAGTTGCGGCCAACAGTGCCAGCTGAAGAATGATTACGGCTTTGGCCTTCCCGGTCTTGAGTCTCATGCGATTCCTTTCTATGTTGCAACTGCAACTGCCCAGCGGTGTTACGGAGTTCTGGCTATCGCATCGACGATGCCGCTCCATGCGATAGCATCAGCAAACGTATTCTTGGATCATAGTGACTCAGCCGCGATCACGATTTCACGGTGGGTATTTGAATCCAGGAGTGGATGGTTACGCCGAAACTCCTAAACTTCCACCCGTGAATACGGCAAAAGTGATTGATTAGTCATTAAGTGCTCATAATAGTGTACGTTTTATGCAATCGCAAGGGGAAACTCGTCACTTTTCAATCATTCTGCGCTAGACTCAGCCTCTCGGAGCGATCGGTAAAACTGAAACTATGTCCAACAAAATTGATGTACGCGCCGACCGTATTATGAGGGCATTGCTGCGTGCCGGAGATATCTCTGTGCAGCAGTTGGTCGACGAGACTGGCACGTCAGCCCCCAGCATTCGGAGAGACCTCGCCCGCCTGGAGAAGCGCGGTCTGGTATTGCGGACCCACGGTGGCGCGACCCTCGTCGAGCCATTGTTGTATGAGCCCTTTCGTCACGATACCTCGTTTCAGGCACGAGAGCTACGCTTCGCGGATGAAAAACGACGCATCGGGCTGGCGGCGAGCGAACTCATCCTGGAACAGGAGACCATCGGGCTGACCGCTGGGACTACGACCACCCAGATTGGACGGTCGCTTCGGCACCGGCGCGGCATCTCGGTGATGACCAATGCCCTGAACATCGGAATGGAACTGTCCAATCAGCCGGCGATCAAGACCACGCTGACCGGCGGGATGCTGGCCTGGGCTTGGACATTCGCTCTTGCGGGACAGCCCGCACTCAACTGCCTGAAAGATGTCTACCTGGACAAGGCATTCATTGGTGTTACCGGCTTTGACCTCGAACGCGGTGCTACGACACTCGAACCAGAAGAGGCGACCGTCTCTCAGACGATGATTCGGCAGGCGCGCCAAGTGATTGTGGTCGCGGATTCAAGCAAGATCGGCCATGTAAGCCCTGCACTGATCTGCCCGATCTCCACAGTCAACGTACTGGTAACCGATACGAGAATCTCCCGTGCCGTTTACAAGGCACTTACGGCAAAAGGCATCACGGTCATTCGGGCCTGATCGAAACCGCTTTATGGTTTCGTCGTCGCAGAAGGGATCCCAATGGCATCGGCGTTGGGGAGAGTTCCCGTCTTTTGCCACTCGTCATTGAGTGAGTCCATCTGCTCGCCGCGCTGTTGCCACAACTGGATTCGAAGATCGTAGCGTACCAGAACGTTATCGAGCCAGTACGGGCGATTCTCGGCAAGCCAACTCTCGCGGTATAGATTCTTCAGCATGGAGTAGGCATCGCGAAGATCCTGGCAGCGGCCATTCATACTGCTGATGGACTCGAGCAGATCGCGCGTCTCCGTTTCATGTTTCTTGTCGTCTTTGAGCGCAAGAGCCTTTGCATAGGCGGAGGACATCTCTTCAGCCAGCTGGAATTTCATGCCGATGAAGTCAATACGGCGTGCACCCAACTCCATGGCCTGAAGGGCCGCAATCTCACGAAGCTTGGGATCGCTGGCGCGAACGGTTTCGATCAGCTCAATAGCACGCTCTGCATGCAAACGCGCGGCTGGAATCTTGGCTCGCATCTCTGCGCCCTTTGCGTGGCCCTCTTTACTCCAGGGGTCGAGCCAGAAAGCTGCATCGGAGGCATCGATCAGATCTCCAGCGGCCATCAACTCTCGTTGAGCCTCGTCGATGCGGCCGGAGCTGTCGCCGTAGAAGGTGCGTCCGAAGCTGGCCTGATAGGCAGCGCCGTCGCTCTTACCCGGCTGCCAGCCGGCAGCGGCGCCGAAGAGCACACCGAACCAATCCTGGTTGAAAAGACCTTCGCCGTCATCATTCCACACTGTGGTTAGCTCGCCGGTACTGCCCAGGCGCTGGCCTGACTCTACGAATCCGGAGATGTTGTCGAGCGCCCCGGAGTCGTTGGGATAGGTCATGCTCCAGTTCGCATCGCCCGGAGCGACCCAGGTCTCCATACCTGCATTCTTGAAGGGCAGAATGTTCTTGTCATAACTGTCTTCGTGCCAGTAAATCCACGGAATGGCGATCATATCTTTGGGGAGACGATCAACTGCTGCCGGATCGTTCCAGGCCACATCGCCCCAGAAGAGCAGCCGGCGATGAAGCGGTGCCAGCGTGGTGTGGATGGTCGTTAGAAAGTCTGCATAGACCGGTCCCAGGCCACGCTTATCGACATCGGATTTGGTGCGGCCGGTTCCGAGTTCAACGGTCTCATCGGCGCCTATATGTAGGAATGGACTCGGGAAGTCCTCCGCGATCTGCGTGAACCAGCTCTTGATGAGTGGTTGCGAGCCCTCCTGTCCCGGGGCGATGACGTGGCCATGTGGCGTTTCGGCGAGATCGGAGTATTTTTCGTACTGGAGTACGTGATGCAGGTGTCCAAAGGCCTCCTGCTCAGGAATGATCATGATGTGCAGGTTGCGCGCGAAGGCCGCTAACTCTTGTGCCTCTGCGCGAGTCAGCGAGCTGCCCGGAGGCGCAGCGAGAGGGTTCGCAGAGTATTGCAGCGTGTGTTCGAAGTAGGGAGAGTAGACATTCACCTTGCGCGAGGCAAAGACCTCCAGTTGATGCTTTTGAAAGGCGAGTGTCGGAAACGGACCGCGCGAGAGGTCGTCGTCGATGCCGCGGTACTTCATGGCTGGCCAGTCCCGTACAGTGGCAGTCCATAGTTGTGCGACTCCATTCTGGTATTCCACCAGTTGTTTGAGTGTCTGTACCCCATAGAAGACCCCTGCCGAAGTCTCGCCGATGATCGTGACTTTGCCCGGCTGCGAGACCAGTACGTAGCCCTCATCGTGCATCGGTGCTTCAAAGACGAGATGTTCGCTGGCCAGGATCTGTGTTGCTTCGGGAGATTCCTTGCGCAGCAGAGCAACGGTCAAGTCAGTCGGACCCGCTGCTGGCGATAGAACGACGCCGCGCTCCGTAAGTGTTTGCTCCAGATCGTGAGCGGCGAAAAAATCTTCAGCATCGCCGCCGGGAACTGTCACGACTGCGGATTGCACCGTGACTAATTGGGTCGCGTGGATCTCACGAGGTTGCGGTGTCAATACCGGCTGCTGCAAAAGGCCCGATTGGGCCATTGCACTTTCGCTGCTAAACAGAGCACTAAGCAGAATTCCAGTGCAAGCAGTGGTGCGAAGAAGACTGACGCAGGAATGGCTAACGGTAGTGGAAAAGCTCATAGGGAGACGCGGCCTTCTAGAGTGATTATTTGGGTCCACTCGATCATGATGGAGTTCTTCTTGTCTACAGTTTTATCAGAGCAAGAAATGGGATGAAGATGTCTTGCGCCTGATCTGCCAGAGCCTCTCGGCAAAGGCTCTGGTTGCCAGAATTCTATTCGGGCAACAACCAGACCTCGGCTACCTGACGTCCGCGTCCACTGCCCCCGCTACCTTCAGGTCCTGTCCAGCTCAGGCTCAGCGTCCCGCCGGCTACAGCGCTTGAGGGGATAGGGAATTCCACGGTTTCCGGGTTGGAGTGACGAAGACGTGCCGGATGAATCTCAATGTCTCCATTCGCGACGAGACGTAGGGGGAGCGCGAAGTCCTCACCCGCGTAGGTGACTCGTATGCGATAGGTACGATGAGGATCAAGCCCGCTATAGTCCAGTTGCAGCGGCTTCTCATAGAGCGTTTCGGCATAGTCCAGCCAGGAGAGACGCCAGCCGTCGGCAAGCGTGCGGTCAGCGATGCCGTCGTTGGCTGTGTCATACATCTCGGGATCCTGCTCCCAACCGAGGCCACGGATAAGATGCGGCTCATTGGCAGGATCTCCCAGATCGTCGTAGATCGAGTCTGGCGTGGGATGCTGCCAGTGCGTTAACGCATGGAGAGCCTGCAGGCGTGCCGATTCCTCTGGCTGTTTCAGAGCAACGTCTATCGCATTGTTAAGCCATGCTGTCTCGGTGAGGGGTGTATCGACGCGATCCAGGTTGGCGCCGCGCTCCCAGTTGGACGCGCCATAGAGGCGGACGCTCAACTGGAGACCATAGTCGTGGAAGAGTTGACCGCCCAGTGAGAAGAGCCGGTCATGCTCGCTCTGCTCCACGGTGTCGGGCTTGCTTGCGGCGAGAGTCCGACGTGCGGCTGCAACCCGGTCCGCACTGGAGAGGCCGGCTTGATCGAGCGCGGAGAGCGCTCCTGCCTCGGCGTTGCGCTCGCGGCCGAGTTTACGCTGCAGATAATCGTCATAGAACGCGCGGTACAGCAGTGACTCCCAGGGTCCATTGGCCTTGACCTGCGCTGGTGTCGAGTCGCGCTCCAGCGTCTCGAGAGTTTGCAGTGTGGCGGGAATCTGGTGGTTCGCCAGGATGGGGCCATTCCAGTCCTCTTCGAGACCGCGAATCGCCCGAACCGCTAGCTGTTGCTGGCTGCCTTCGCGATGCAGGAACATCCGGGCATATTCCCCGAGGATTGTGTCGATGGGAGTCTTCGAAGACCAACCCAGTTGGCTCCAGACAATTTTGTTGACATCGTCATTGACTCCTTCGGAGTACGTGACGAAGCCGCTATGAAGTTGTTGGAAGTGGTGATAGATGTCGTTGAAGGCTAATGAGCGAGGGCAGATAGGCTCGCGTCCTTCGGTGAGCGCGAAGATGGGATCCCATTGCGGCACGGGGAACTGTGCGTGCATGGTGTGCCCGATGTCGGGGTAGAACTGCATCGCATACTGAGCGGGGATGCGTTTGCGCTGCGTGAAGAAGCTGTCACGCGACTGTGGGCCGAAGAAGACTCCGGTCAACCATGCGGGGTGGGCATCGAGCAGCGTATAGAAGCGCTCATATTGCTCGCGATTAAAACCCTGCGCCGAGACCCAGACAGTTGCTTGCGGATGATAGCGGTGGAGAACCTCAACCTCGCGAGCCATCAGGGGGAAGAGCACTTCAGGCGAGGTGTGTCCAGGATCGCCACCGGGCACATACAGAGCATCGAGGCGAGGCATAGCGCGGACGAGGGCTTCGAAGTCCTTCAGTTCAGCCTCTAAGGCCGCGGGATCGGTATAGTCTTTGCGCATCTCGGGATAGTAGAGATCGCAGTCCAGGCCGTACTTCGCAAGTATCTTCGATATGCCAAGGAAGGTGTCGAGCGCGGGTGCAGGAAACAGCGGGCTGGTGGCCTGATCGTCGGAGGCCGGAGAGATCAGCTGAATGGTATTCGTTCCGAAGATGGCGAGATCACGGATACCCTGTTCGAATTGAGCGAGTGTCCAGGCGTCGTAGGTATTGTTCTTGAAGCGATAGCCGATCTGATGACCGCGAACCGGCTTCTCTGGGAACTCGAAGACGTGAAGATGGCTTGGCAGTTGTGGAGAAGGTCCCGCGAAGTTCATATGCCGCAGCAGCCAGCCTGCGCCGAAGAGTTCACCGCGTACATCGTTGCCGGCGATGACAGTAACTGTGCGCTGCTGCCAGGGAATTGAGACGATGGAGAAGGCTTCGGCGTGATCGCTGGGATGCAGGGAGTCGATAGCTCTATTCCAGCTAAGAGAGATCTCAGCAGGAAGTAATGCCGCTACCTCAGAACGCTGTGCTAACAGCACGATATTGCTGGAGTCAGGATGTGCCGATACCGCGCCATTCTCGATGCTGGGTAGGAGCCCGTCAGCAGCACGACGAGCAGTCTCCTCCACGAACATTTGGGTAATGGCCTTCTCTTGCGGTGTCTGATGGGTGGCGACAACAACGCGAAGGCTGCTGGAGGCGGCGCTGGCTGGAACGGATCCAGTTAGAAGACAACAGAGCAGTGCCGCGACAATTTTCCAGGTAGATGCGCGTCGGCAATCGTCAGGCAAAGATAAAGTTTCCGATTTCGACGTCCTGGATGGACGTGAAACGGAGTTTAAGAAGACAAAGTTTTGACGGTTGGAGGCACTTTCGATCATTTCGAGTGAAGATAGCACAGTGATGGCAACGCAGCGGAACGACAAGGTGCTTTATGTCGTTCCGCTGCGGGAACTAGCTTCCACGCTTCTGTTCACAGTATTTGAAAGAGACTGCCTGGAGACGTCATTGGACAAGCTTCCATGAGTCTTTTCCATTGGGAGGCAACTCGGTATCCCAGGGCTGTGGCTTGTCTCCCATGTGAAGTGTGAGCTCGCCTCCTGTGATGATGTCGTGGTGTGTCAGCCACGCGCGATGCAGAGGTTTGCCGTTGAGCTCAGCGCTCTGTACGTAAATTGCGGAGCTGCTCGAATCGGCGGCGCGGATGGTAAAGGTCTTGGCGTTGCCGAGATGGATGGTGCTGCTGGTGAAGAGCGGGCTTCCGATAAGGTAGAGCGGCTGTCCCGCCACAGGATACAGGCCGAGCGAGCTCCAAATGTACCAGGAAGACAGCGTTCCGGCATCGTCGTTCCCAGGAAGACCTTCACGGCCAGTGTGATACTCCGTGGCAAGGATATGTCGAACCCGTTCGGCAACACGGTCTTGCCGTCCCGTGTAGATGTAGGTGTAGGGAGCAAGCATGTCAGGCTCATTTCCCTGGGTGTAGAGCTGTTGATCGAAGAGCCGGTCGAGCCAGCGGGTCGCAGCCTCTTTGCCGCCCAGGACGCCGATCAAGGAGTAGAAATCCTGAGGCACATAGGTCGAATATTGTGACGAACTGCCTTCATAGAAAGGCGCATCCCACCAAAGCAGAAGTCCGTCGGGATAGAGACGATCGCATTCGAAATTCTCCAGCGATGCACCGTCTTCGTACCGGGGGCGGATGCACTGCAGCTTCGAATCCCAGAGGTTCTTCCAATTGCCTGAGCTGGCGAGAAAGCGTTGCTCATCCGCTGTCTTGCCCACTAGATGTGCAATGGTTGCAACGGAGTAATCGTCGGCTGCATACTCCAGCGTGCGTGATGCCGATCGTTGATTGGTCAACGAGACATAGCCGTGGTGAGTCCAGTCATCCAGTAGCCGTCCCTCATACCAGGAACGCTCCGGTTTGGCGCCCACTTCGGCATCCTTACTCACGGCAGCATAGGCGAGCTGAGGATCGATACCGGGAAGACCTTTGACCAGCGCGTCGGCGAGTACAACATCGCCGTTCGATCCTCCCTGTGTCATGCCGTTGGCACCCGCAATGCGCGCGTCTGGCAGCCAGCCGGTATGTGTATAGGTATCCAGAAGCGAGCGCACCATCGCTGTCTGTCGCTCCGGCTGGATCAGTGTGAAGAGGGGATGTAGTGTTCGAAAGGTGTCCCAAAGGGTGTAGAAATCTTCGTAGTGAGGCTCGGCGCTCTTCCACCAGACGTTTTCTCCTGTCAGGTCATGTGGCATCACATGCGAACGGTAGAGAGCGGTATAGAAGATATTCTTTTGCTCGTCTGTTCCACCTTCAACGTCGATCTTCGCAAGTACGTTTGCCCACTGCGTTGCACTTTGTCGACGAGCTTCGTCGAAGCTTATCTTTTCTTCTGCAGCCAGTGTCTGCTTCGCCTGGTCAACGCTGATGAAGGAGACAGCAAGACGCATCTCCACGACTGATTGGTGGGTGGTGTCGAAGCGGAAGTAGGCACCGAGTTGATTGCGATAGCTTTCGATCGTGTGGGGTTGCTGGTCGACTCCGCTGGCCTGATTGCGTCCTGGATAGAGTCGGTCCTGATCCCACGTCCCGGTCTCGACGGCATCGCGACTGAGTTCTGCCGCGAAGTAGAGCGTGTAGGGTGTGGGGTTCCATCCACCGGTCATGGTGACGAAGCCCTCGACATGGCGAGGGTCGGTCACTTTGACAGCGCCATCGGTCGCGCTTTGGGTGAAGCTGGGCACATTACTCCGGCCTCCCACCATGCGAATGCGCGAGGAGATATCCAGCAGGAGATTAGCCTTGGTGTTAGCCGGGAAGGTGTAGCGCGAGTACCCAACGAGACGGGTGGCTGTAAGTTCCGTGCGGATCTGCTGTTCTGGTTGTCCAAGAACCACCGAGTAATAACCCGGTTCGGCTTTCTCCTGCTTCCATGGGAAGGTCAGGTTGCGTGGTGACAGGACTCCGACCGTTGGAGTGACGCGGAAGTTGCCGTACTTCGACTCACCGCCCGTGCCGCTCTCATGCGTATAGGAGAAGCCGATGATCTCAGCGTTCGGGTTGTAGCCGTTGGTGAAGCCGCGATCGGAAGAGGCGGTATCCGGGCCGAACGATACGAAGCCGAAGGGCACCTGCGCACCCGGCGTGGTGTTTCCGCCGTTCAGTGTGCCCACCAGGGGATCAACGCGTTTGAGCGAAGGTTGTTGCCCTGAAAGAGTAGGGCGCAGCGAGATGGAATAGACCACCCCGACGAATGCTGCAAAGCAGAGCTTCATGATCTTCATGGTTTCTCAAACTAAAACGGCAGCAGTACCAAAGGCACTGCTGCCGAAAGATATCGTCAGGGATTATTACCAGGCAAGCGTTGGAGGCAGAAACTCGGCGAAGAGCTCGTCGTAGAAAGGCTTCAACTCTTTGAGATCAGGTTTGGTGTGGCCCTTGGAGTAGAGGTCGTACTGGTTGAACTTGAGCACCCACTCCAGCATCGACCGATCTTTGTCGGTGCAGAGATGATCGTAGGCGCCATGTTTATGCCAGGGATAGAAGGAGTGGAAGCGCAGCATGTAGAGTGATTCATCACGCAGGTAGGGCTTCATCACCTCAGCGATATAGCCGTCGTGGCCGAAGGACATATGCACGTTCTCAAGGCCGCAGTTGGGCTCGTAGATTCCGTACCTGGTCTGGTATTCGGAGACGTGGCGGTCGGGGTTGGCGGCAAAGTATTCGGGAAAGACAATATCTTTGGACCATGCACAGCCGACAGGGAAGGTGTCTCCGACGACGCCCCACTGGGGTTCGCCGTAGAGGCAGAGGCACTTGCCGAGATCGTGAATGAAGCCGGTGAGCACCATCCAGCGAGGCTGATTGTCGCGCCGCATAGCCTCCGAGGTTTGCAGTAGATGTTCGATCTGTGTGAGGTCTGTATCGGGGTCGCTGTCGTCTACGAGCGTATTGAGGAAGTCCGCAGCCTCCCAGATCGTCTTCTGGCCTTTTTTCAGCGCGAAGTACTCCGCCTCTTTGCCGAGAACATAGTCGACGGTCATATTCTCATGGTTCTGGCGATAGAACTCCGCAACGCCTGGCGTTACCGTGGCGTCGTACTGGCGAAACTCCTCTTCGCTTTTGCCCTCTTTGTAGCGACCTTCAAGAAAGTCGTCCCACTCGTCGAGGTCATGCAGCGGCTGATTTGGAAGGACAGTGGTTGCGCTCATGGATAGGGCTCCTAAGAAAAGTGTGACGACCGAACGTAGGCGAATTTTGCAAAACCCACTTACGTTACCGCTAACGTATATCAGAGCCGATAGACGGGACGCAAGTGAAAAAATGAAGACAATGGAGGGCATGGACTTTATGGCGACTGACTCTGTGTGTAAGGCGAATCGGGCCTAAACGTGGCAAGGTTGAAACACGGCGCTTGACAGTGGTTTACTGGGTTCTCTAGAGTGACCGGAAAGTAAGCGGTAACGTATTTTGTTCGTGTTCGCGAATCGATGGAGGGGTGAACCATGGCGCCTATGAGCGGGCAGCAGACGATTAAGGCAATTCTAACGGACATTCAGTTCTGGGTTCCAGCTGTTGTGCTGGCGAGCGGAATCGTTCTGCTCATCCTGCTGCACTAAGCGTATTCGTCATCGTCGAGGGTAGAGCGAAAGGTGGAGAACAGAATGGCAGCCAGCAGCACAGTGACCGCTAGAAGCAAACCGGCTGGAGCCGGCGGATCGCTTCATGTGATGGGAGTGATATGCGGTCTCGCGGCCGGTGTCTGGCTGGGAGCGGCAGAGGCGCCAACGAAGTTGGTGAACGCTGGATTCTCGCCCTTTGCTATCTCCCTCTGCATGGTGGCGGGCGTATTTACGGCACGCTGGACCTTTCCGACACTGCTCAAGGGCACGAGTTATGTATTCGCGGATCTGCTGGAGAGGAAGCACCTCATCGTGTGGGCGTTGCTTGCTGGTGCGCTCTGGGCGGTGGCCAATACCCTGACGGTGTTTGCGATTCGCGATGTCGGGTTAGCGACTGCTTTTCCGCTGTGGAATACGAACTCGCTGATCGGTCTACTGTGGGGCAGGCTGCTGTTCCGTGAGCTGGAGGGTGCGGGCGCAAAGAATACGGCCAAGGTGGTGGTGGGAACTGTCTGTATCGTGACGGCTGCCATCATGCTCGGCTTCAGCACAATTCACGGAGGAACCTCGACGCCACTTCATGCGGTGCGAGGCCTGATTGCGGCTGCAGGAGCAAGCCTGATGTGGGGGACGATGTATGTGCCGTACCGCAAGGCTTACTTGAGTGGCATGAATCCTCTTTCGTTCGTAACGGCATTCACCCTGGGCGAACTCGGAACGATGTTGGTCCTCACCTGGACGCTGGATGGTGGCCGGCACTCCTCGGCCTTCCAATTGGTACATAGCAAGCAGCTACTCTTCTGGCTCTTTCTGGGAGGTTTCGTGTGGGTGGTGGGCGATCTGTTTCAGCAGTTCGCAACCAAGTACCTCGGCATTGGCCGGGGAATTCCGCTCTCCAACACAAATCAACTCTGGGGCTTGGCATGGGGTGCATTGGTATTTGGAGAGTTGGCTTCTGCCAATCGCAATCACATGATGCTTGTCGTTGCGGGATCATTGCTGATGATCTTGGGTGCCTTGGCCATCAGTACGGCAGTCGCCTCGTCTCGTGAACATCTTTCGAAGAACGAAGCCCTGGAGCGCGAGTGTCTTCGCTATGGGCTGAGCTATCGGCAGGTGTTGCTGGCGCAAAGTGGAGACGAATTTGGCGACCGCACGGAGCGCAGGCGCTGGTGGGATGTAGCGATCGTTCTTGCTGCAACGTCCCTCTTCGTGTGGTTGGCGGTACACGCCGTCGTGCCTCCACTGGCGATGAGCCTGCGTTGGATTGCGGCGTTGAGTGTTGTTCTGTTGGTGGCTCTGTTTGGCGGTGGATGGGCGCTTTGGCGGCAGACCCGTTTCAGCTAAATGCCAAATTTGCATTGGGCAGGGAACAGTAGATAGCTGCACGAGGGATGTTCGTGGCAATTCGTTTAAAAGATATTGCGCAGGAGCTTGGAGTCTCGACGGTCACAGTCTCTAAAGTGCTGCGCGGTAACACGGACATTGGCGAACGAACGCGTGCACTAGTTCTGAAGCGCATGCGCGAGTTGAACTACCAACCCAACATGCTGGCGCGCGGCCTGGCGAGCGGACGCTCTTTTGCCGTTGGTCTCGTCGTGCCGGATCTTGTACATCCGTTCTTTGGTGAGTTTGCCAAGTCTTTGGGCGGAGCACTGCGTGAGAGCGGTCTCGCTCTAGTGCTGGCTTCGTCGGAGGAAGACCCGGAGATTGAGCGTCAGGAGATCCGCACGCTCCTCAATCGTGGAGTGGACGTACTGCTTGTCGCTTCCAGTCAGAATGGGGCTGCAGCGGAGTTGTACTTCGGCGAGGCCAAGACGCCTTATCTTTTGATTGACCGCAGGTTTCCTGGTGCGGGGGCGAACTTTGTGGGGTCTGACGATGTGATGGTTGGTGAGTTGGCGACGCGTCATCTCATCGAAATTGGACGGAAGCGCATCGCGCATATTGGAGGCGAAGGCATGAGCCCTTCGGTGGATCGCCTTCAGGGATACAGGAAGGCGCTGGCTGCCGCCCGCATCACTGTGCCCAGAAACTATGTGGTTACGCGGGAGCGCTTTGAAGAAACCGGCGATCTTGCGGGCTATCAGGCGATGCAGGAGCTACTAGGCAGGAAGATACGTCCAGATGCGGTGTTTTGTTATAACGATCTCTCCGCTATTGGAGCCATGAAGGCCGTCATGGAGGCGGGGCTCCGCATTCCACAGGATGTTGCTTTCGTCGGATGCGGGAACCTGCGTTACGCCGAATATCTCAAGGTGCCGCTTACTTCGATCGATCATTCCACGCAGGAGATGGGACAGGTCGCCGCGAAGCTGGTCCTCGAGTTGATCCGTATGCCCGATCAACCTCCGCGTGTGACTCTGATGGAACCGAAGCTGATTGTTCGGCAGTCCACTGTGCTCAGAGAAAGTTCCGCATAGAGAGGAGCTTCTATCAAGATCCTTCAGGTGGATAAATATATCTCCCATTGTTGTTTTCAATCCTTTATGAGGCATACATGAATCGGAAAGTCTGGACCAAGAGAGGGGCGCAGGGATGCTTCGGTGGCCTGTTGTTGATTGCTGTGGCAACGATGCAGGCGCAAAAGGATTACTTCAGCCAGTGGCCTGCGGGAACGTCTCCCCAAGAGGTAGGCAAGCTGGTTGCCGAACATTTTATTCCCAGCCCGCATCAGTACACGGCAACCTTGCACTACTCGGAGGTGGGGACGTGGTATGGAGCGCTGACGTTCGCTCAGGTGACCCACGATAGCGCTCTGCAGGGCCGTCTGATTCACCGATTTGAGCCGCTGATGCCGGGTGGTGCCGAAGCAAGCCGCATTCCTACGCGGCGGCATGTGGACGACTCGATCTTCGGCGTTGTGCCGTTGGAGATCGGTCTCGAGACGAAAGACCCCGTGTACCTGGCCGAGGGCCAACGGTGGGCCGATCGCCAGTGGGAGAACCCGCAGCCCGACGGGCTGTCCGCCGAGACACGTTTCTGGATCGACGACATGTACATGCTGACGATTCTGCAGTTAGAGGCCTACAGGGCCACGGGAGACCGCAAGTATCTCGACCGTGACGCCAAAGAGATGGTCGCCTATCTGGACAAGTTGCAGCAGCCCAACGGTCTCTTCTTACATGCGCCTGATGTTCCGTTTTACTGGGGCAGGGGAGATGGGTGGGTGGCCGCGGGTATGGCTGAGATGTTGCGCTCGCTGCCTCAGGACCATCCGCAGCGGGCTCGTATTCTGGCCAGCTATCAGAAGATGATGACTGCGCTGCTGCGATATCAGGGCAAGGATGGGATGTGGCATGAGCTCATCGATCACGACGAAGCGTGGCCGGAGAGCTCAAGCTCTGCAATGTTCACCTTTGCGATGGTCACCGGGGTGAAAAACGGTTGGATCGATCCAGCGGTTTTTGGTCCGGCAGCGCGGAAAGGATGGCTGGCTCTGGTTGGCTATATCGATCAAAACAACGATCTCACCAACGTTTGTGAGGGAACAGGGAAGCAGAATGACCTCAGCTATTATCTGGCGCGTAGGCGCCGCACGGGAGACTTTCATGGGCAGGCGCCGGTGCTCTGGGCTGCCACCGCATTGCTGCGGTAAGAACATGAATCTGCAAAGGATGGATCGTAATCATCGGACAGAAGCCGCATTGCGTTTCCGCTACTATGGACTTGAAGAGCCAAAACACTTGAGGAAGAAGGCGTGCCGATAATGGTTCCCGCACCTCAGCAACTTGAGATAGACTCCGACGCATCCTGGGAGCTATTGCTTCGAGTTGTTAATAGCAATGAACTCAAACGGTCGTTGCGGCTTCGTGAACTGCTGCTGTATCTCGGCAAGCGCTCGTTGAAGTCGAACGTCGCGAGTATCCGTGAGCAGGAGATCGGCGCTGCCGTCTTCGGCAGGCCGGAAGATTACGACACCGGCATCGATAATATCGTTCGAGTCAATGTCTCAGAGTTGCGCAAGCGGCTGGCTCATTACTTTCAGGAGGAAGGAGCGGGGGAACCGATCATCCTTGAGATTCCCCGTGGCGGATACTTTCCGGTCTTCCTCAGTAGACCCGTTGAAAAGGACAGCAAGACGCAGGAGCATGACCCCGCTCCGGAACCCGTAACGAATGTCCATGTTCCCGATCCTAAGGGGACCGTTGAACACGAGACGTCCAGTGCGTCCTTGCCGAAGGATGTTGCGCGGCAAAGGACTGGCCGCGCACTTTCGTGGGGACTCGGTATCGCCCTGCTTCTGGCTATTTCGGTCTCCGCCTTTCTGTACTGGCAGAATCACGCGCTTCGGTTACAGTTGCAGCCATGGCACGCCGATTCCAATCGTGCTGCCTTCTGGTCGCAATTCTTTGCCTCCGGGCAAGAGGTAGATATCGTTACGGCCGACACCTCCTATGCGATTGCGGAAGACCTGCTCCAGCGACCCATCTCTCTGGACGATTACCTCGACTACAAATACAAGAGCGATGTTAACCTTCCAGGCATTACGCCTCAGACGCGCGATGCCCTGCATCTGGTTCTCGATCGCAATACGGGCAGCGTCGGTGATTTCGAGGCAGCCGAGCGCATTATGGGGTTGGACGCTTACTCCCCGGCACTTAAGTTGGCCTCCGCGCGTTCCTACACGCCACAGAGCATTAAAGACAACAACGTTATTTTGATCGGAGGCCGAGCATCGAACCCCTGGGTAGAGCTCTACAAAGATCGAACAAACTTCTCTATTGAGTACGACCCGTTGCTGCATCGCTCTTATGTGCTTAATCGGTCGCCGGCCGAAGGGGAGCAACATATCTATGAGATCGTTCAGGACCACGATAAGGCGTACAGCGTTATCGCCTTTGTCCCGAACTTCAGCAATCACCGCTACGCGTTGATCATTGCCGGAACCGATTCCCAGGGAACCCGTGCCGCAGGCGAGTTCATTGCCTCCAGTGAAGGGCTTGCGGCGATCCGGCAGCGGTTGCCGGCAGACCGCTATCCCTACTTTGAGGTACTGCTGTCCTCCTCACGCCTGGAGGGAACCACGCTTCACACGGTAATCCAGACCTCTCGAGGCTATGCCCACTAAAACAGCACTTCTTACATCATGTTTTGAAGTTCTTACTTGTAAGGAGATCCTGTAAAACCTGATTTGCTTACTTGTGCAAGCCTGCGCTGAAACGCAAAATGACTTGCAATGTCACGATTTTCCTTTCCTGTTCTTCTTCTGCTCTTCGTCCCAGCAGGTTTGCTTCTTTCGTCTTGCGGCGGAGCGGCTTTCGCCTTGGACAAACACCCCAGTCCTACGCCTGAAGACCAGGTAAATGTCATGATTGGGACTGCGGCCGAGGGCCAGACCTTTCCCGCTACGGGCGTTCCTTTTGCCATGACCCAGTGGACCCCGCAGACGCGCGCGGGTGAGGTCAAATGTAGCGCCCCATACTACGCGGCGGATACCCGCATTCAGGGATTTCGCGGCAGCCACTTTCTCTCCGGATCCTGCACCCAGGACTATGGCAGCTTCACCCTGATGCCGCTCAACAGCAGCGCTCAACTCGGGCCCGTTGAGCGTTCGTCCTCGTTCACGCACCGGAGCGAGCAGGCGCATCCTTATCTATATAGTGTCGATCTGGATGACAGCGGCATCCATGCCGATATCACCGGTGCAGAACGCTCGGGGATGATGCGCTTCCGCTTTCGTCCCGGGCAAAAGATGGGTTGGATAGCCGTGGAGAACAATCTGCGGCTTGGCAAAGGCACGATCCATATCGATCCCGAACACCAGGAGATCACGGGCGAAAACCCTGTGCATCGCATCTACGCCGGAGCCGATCAACCGGCCGGTTTTTCAGGCTTTGTGGTTGTGGTCTTCGACCGGCCCTTTCATGTAGGAGGCACCTGGGCCGGCAAACAGCGCACGGATGGCTCTCTTCAGCAGAATTCCTCCGAGAAAAGTCTGGGAGCCTTTGTTTCCTTCGACCTTCCCGCCGACCGGACTGTTCGCGTGCGGATCGGAACATCGTTCACCAGCCTGGAAGAGGCGCGCCGCAATCTCTCGGCGGAGATGCCCAACTGGGACTTTGATGCCGCTGTTGCTCGCTCGCGTGAGGCTTGGAATAAGGCGCTCTCAGCCGTCCAGATCCACGGAAATTCGCCCGACCGTCCCATCTTTTATACGGCGCTCTATCATTCCATGCTCTTACCGCGCATCTTCTCGGATCGCAGCGGAACCTATCCACGCTTTGCAGGGGGACAGAGCATTGAAACCGCGAAGGGCTTCACCTACTACTGCGACTTCTCCGTATGGGACACCTTTCGAGCGCTTCACCCTCTGTTGACGATCCTCGATCCCGGTCGAGACGCGGACATGGTTCAGTCCCTCATCGCCAAGGGAGAGCAGGGAGGGTTCCTGCCGATCTTTCCAGCCTGGAACAGCTACACCTCTGAGATGACTGGAGATCACTCCGACGCAATTATCACCGACGCCTATATCAAAGGCATTCGGGGTTTCGATGCGGAAGCAGCCTACCGGTTGATGCGCAAAAATGCCACCCAAGAGCCAGACTCCCTGGAGCTTTACAAGGATGGACGGGGACGCCGTGGGCTTGAGTCCTATCTGAAGTATGGCTATATTCCCTTGGAAGACCATGTGCCGTACTCCTTCCATAAGGACGAACAGGTCTCTCGCACTCTGGACTATGCCTTCGACGACTTTGAAGTAAGTGTCATGGCGAAGGCGCTCGGTCACACGGAGGATGCCGCGCTCTTCGCCAAACGCGCGCAGAACTATCGCAACGTCATCGACCCCGAGACCGGTTTCGCTCGCGGCCGCCATGCCGATGGCTCATGGGCCGAACCCTTTGACCCGATGGCTCCAGCCAGCTACATCACCGAATCGACACCCTTCGTCGATACCTTTTTCGTGCCGCAGGACATTCCTGGCCTAATCCAGCTCGTTCACGGGCCGGACGCGTTTGTGAAGAAGCTCGACGACCTCTTTGCGAAGAAGATCTACGACCACGGCAACGAACCCAGCCACCACATCGCATACCTCTACGACGATGCAGGCGTCCCCTGGAAGACCCAGCAGCACGTCCACGAGATCATGACCAGCCAGTACGCCGACAGCAATGCTGGTTTGGCCGGCAACGATGACGCGGGTCAGATGTCGGCCTGGTACGTGATGTCGGCCTTAGGTTTCTACGCGGTCACGCCGGGCACACCGCGCTATTCGATTGGAACCCCCCACTTTGACGATATGACGGTAAGAGTTGGGGGAGGGCGGGAGTTGCATATTCATGCTCTCGGTGCGGAGTCGGGAAAGTTTTACATCCGATCGATCCGTCTTAACGGCGTCTTGTTGCCGCGAACCTATCTTCTTCACTCCGAGGTGGTCGGCGGTGGAGATCTGGTATTTGAGATGAGTGATCGCCCGACAGGACTGTAACGAAGGTCCATAGCCCCTCCACACAGAGAGTGGAGAGGACTATGGGGTTTTCCTGCGGGCCGCAAGCATTCTCTTACGTCATTCCTTACAGAAACCTCACCGTAAATTCACTTGTCGATCGTGTTTGCGGCTAGGCATCATCGCCAGCATCAATCGCACCTGCAAATTTCGCAGCAGCAAACATAACAGAGCGAGCTGCCATGACGGCTCAGAGAAGTACTTCGCAAATTTTGAGGTTTACGCGCAAGCGGTAACAAGGAGATGAAGATGAAAACAGCGATAAAGCGGATCAAGCAAATGTCACAGCAGCTGGGCCTTACCGGCGGGAGGGTGGTCCGATGTTCCGCGCTGCTGAGCCTCCTGGTGTTGGCACTTTTGCCGGTTCAGGGTGCGCTTGCTCAGGGTATTACGGGATCGATTACTGGTACTGTTACCGATTCGACCGGAGCCGCGATTCCCGACGCAACGGTTACCATTCGCGATGCGGCGACCAATTCGGTGCACACCGTCAAGACATCCGATGTCGGAAGCTATACGGTCCCGCAACTTCCTCCCGGTCAGTACACCGTGACGGTCGATAAAGCGACTTTCAAAAGTTATAAGCAGAGTGCCATCACGCTTTCGATCGATCAGGTAGCGCAGATCGATGCCCAGTTGACGGTTGGTGCGGCGAACGAGATCGTCGAGGTGACGACCACCGAGCCGGTGATTCAAACTTCAACCTCCTCGGTGGGATCGGTGATCGATAGCCAGGCAATCCAGAACACGCCACTCAACGGTCGTCTTGGAATCAACGGTCTGGTCGCGCTGGCTCCTGGTGTTCAGGGTGCGGGCGCCCAGGACCAGCTCGATACGCGTGGCGTTACGGCATCTGTCGGCACCGGTTCGCGCAGCTCCTATGGTGGTCTCGGTTCCACGCTCGACGGTGTTACCAACCAGGAAGTCACCTTGCAGCGTGGTGAGGGCGAAGTCCCCTCGCTCGATGCAATCGCGGAGTTCAAGATTCTCACCACGGGCGCTCCCGCGGAGTTCAACCAGCCGGCACAGATCATCGTCGCCAGCGCCAGTGGAACGAATGGGCTCCATGGAGGCGGCTTCGAGTACAACCGCTCCAAGGGCACCTCGGCCAAGACCTACTTTGGCGGAGCGTTGGCTCGTCCTCCCTACCAGAGGAATGAATACGGCGGCAATCTCTCCGGTCCGATCGTTATCCCTCATCTCTACAACGGCCGCGACAAGAGCTTTTTCTTCGCTGCCTATGAAGGTTTCCACCTGACACAGTCGTACAGCGACAACACACAGGAGCCTACAGCCCTTGAGCGTGAAGGCAACTTCAGTGAATTCCTCGCAGGGGGCGTCTGCGCGCCGAGTGCCACCACCAGTACCTACATCTATAACCCGGCAACAGGGCAGCCCTTTGCTGGAAATATCATTTCGAGCACTCTGAACCCGGTGGACCTGCAGCTCTTGAAGCTGCTGTATCCGAACCCTACAACCAGCGGCTGCGGTACCAACACCTATGAGCTGGTGCAGGAAACCAGCAATGCCAGCCGCTTCTCCGTACGCCTCGATCACAAGTTGAGCGAGAAGGACCAGCTTCGCTTCACCTACCTCAGGGCCTTCTACGGTCCAAGCCCCACCAATGGCAACAATAGTCTGCAGGGTGGCAACGCGCAGGACGGAGAACACAACCAGAACTTCATCGTCGGTTGGACCCACACCTTCTCGCCCACATTGCTGCTCGATGTGTCGGGATCTTACTTTCATCTGCCGATCTACCGTACTCCACAGAACTACAACACTGACTTTTCTTCGATCATCCCCGGGCTTGGCGCGGAGCTGATCGAAGGTGCGCCGCAGATCAGCATCACCAATATTCAGTCTGTCTCTGAGTCCGGCTCGCATGACCTGGAGCAGGACGCTCAGGTCGCCACGTCCGTCACCAAAGTGCTGCCGAAGCATACGCTCAAGGCTGGCTTCTTGTATCTCTTCAACGACCACTGGAACGACTCGGCTGAGAGTCCGCAGCGCGGCTCCTTTGCCTTCAACGGCCAATACACCACCAGCTCCACAGCCCTCACTGGGGGTAATAAATCGGGTATTGCTTTCGCTGACTTCATGCTCGGCACGCCCGTTACGACCGGAAATGCGGCGCCGAACAACTACATTGTCAGGAACCTCTCTAGCCAATACGGCCTCTACCTGCAGGACGATTGGAAGCCACTGTCCAATCTCACCATCAATGCCGGTCTTCGTTACGACCTGCAGTGGTTTCAGGGCAACCCCTACGGCAACGAGTCCCTCTATATCCCTTCGCTCGGCAAGGTGGTGGTCTTTGGCACCTCGTACCCGGCGGCCTCAATTCCGAACTTCCTGACGTCGATTCCGATCGCGCTATCCTCGCAAGTTGGTTTGCCAAACAGTGTCTTTAGCTATCTTGGCCAGGACAAACACAACATTGCGCCGCGATTGGGCTTTTCGTATGAGCCTGTACACAACACGGTCGTTCGCGGCGCGTTTGGTATCTATTACGCGCTCTTGCCATCGAGCTATGTCGATACGGCCCCGTTTGGGACACTCCCTTTCGTCGGCTCGGAGACATATAGCAACTCCACCACCACAACTCCTGCCTTCACGATGTCCAACCCGTTCTCGGCCACCGGTGCCTTCACGGCAAATCCCTCCGTCAGTGCGCAGGCCAAGACCACCACGCCGTACACCGAGGAGTACAACCTCGCAGTCGAACATCAATTTCCAAAGAATATCGATCTGCGTATCGGCTACGTCGGTCAGCACAATCTGAAGCAAAACAACTATGGCGGCCCGGGATCAACACCAGGCAGCAGTGTCAGTGGCCCGAATATCAACCTGCCCTCCCAGCCGGTGCTTACTACTGGCACAACAACCGCACAGAGCACCTATCTGGTGCAGCCGTTCTCCACCATCAACAACAGTATGGATCCGATGTTCCATAGCAGCATGAACTCACTTCAGGTTGGCCTGCACAAGCAATACAGTCAGGGTCTTGCCTTTGGTGCGGAGTATCAATGGACTCGCGTTCTCGGTACTGAAAACATACAAAACCCATCCGGTTCAACTCCCAACGACTCCTACGGGCCTATCTCCGGACTCACGCCTCAGGTCCTCACGGTCAACTACTCCTACCTTCTGCCGTTCGGAAAGGGGAAGACGTTCCTGGGCGGTGCAGGCAATCTGGTCGACAAGATCGTCAGTGGTTGGCAGATCTCGGGCATTAGTACCTTCCAGACCGGTCAGCCATTCTCCGTCAGCTACACTGCACCTGGCAGCTACACCCTCAACTCCGTAACGTATAAAAACCTGGTTAGCGGTCGTGCCAGCATTGTTCCCGGACAGCCTCTCTACCCCTCTCACAAGACGAAGGCAGAGTGGTTCAACCCGGCTGCCTTCACGGCACCGACCAATGCTGCCGGCGTCCAGGGTGGCGCGTACGGAAACTCCGGATACGACATGCTTCGCGGACCCGGCTTTCAGGACTGGGATATGAACCTGGAGAAGAACATCGTCTTCGCGGGGCGGTACAAGGTTCAGCTTCGCGCCGACTCCTTCAACGTCTTCAACCACCCCAACTTCGCGGTACCGAATTCATCCATCAGCAGCGCTTCCAGCGTCGGAACGATCACCTCGATTGCCGGCACGCCCTCGTATGAGCAGCGCACGGTGGAGTTTGCTGCGAAGTTCAGCTTTTAGCTGAATTCGCTGTAGGCTCCTTGTGGCTTCAATGGGGATCTGCTCAGCAGCGCAGATCCCCGAACCCCTCTACGGCGCAGCGTGTTTTCTTCGGAGCTTCACAGCAGAAATCGAAGCGCCATTTTTTTCTTGTTACTCCTGATAGCGTACGTATGTCGGGCCAGGAGACGTTGTGAACAACCCGAGCCTATCTAATAACTTCGCAACCAGGAGTCCTTCTTCCGGGCAACGTCTGCTCTCACTCGACGTGCTGCGCGGCCTCACCGTCGCTCTCATGATCCTGGTCAACAACGCAGGTGATGGCGCTGTCTCTTACGCACAACTGCGCCACTCCGTATGGAATGGCTGCACGCTCACAGATATTGTCTTTCCTCTCTTTCTATTTATGATCGGAGCCTCGATCGCGCTCTCCCTGCGATCGCGTCTCGCTCACGGCACGGCACGATCGATCATCTTGCTGCAGGTGTTGAAGCGTTCTGTGCTCATCGCTGCAATTGGGTTGCTGCTCAACGCACTGCCGTACTTTTCGATGAGCACTCTGCGCTTCTACGGAGTGTTGCAGCGCATCGCACTCTGCTACGCGCTGGGAAGCATCGTCTTTCTCTTCGGTGGAGTAACTGCGTGCATTGTGGCTATCGTTGTGGCTCTGGGCGGATATTGGTTCCTGCTACTTCACGTGACGGTACCCGGTATTGGTTTGCCCGGGGTCGCTGTCGGTGTTCTTGACCGTTACGGCAATCTGACCTCCTGGCTCGATCGGTTGCTTGTGCCCGCAGCCCATCTCTATCACCACGGTATCTATGACCCTGAAGGTCTGTTGAGCACAATGCCGGCGGTTGCAACGACGCTCTTCGGTGTGCTCGCCGCGGGTTGGCTGCAAACGCGGCGCCCTGCCTGGCAGAAGGCAACAGCCCTCATCTTGTGCGGTCTTATTCTCTTGGTCTGCGGTTTGCTTTGGGCGCACAGTTTTCCAATCAATAAACGCCTCTGGACTAGCTCCTATGTCCTTTTTACCGGAGGTGTCTCCATGCTCCTGCTTGCGTCGCTCTTCTGGGTGATCGACGGCCCATACCAATTGCGACGTGGGTTGGCACCCTGGCTTGTCTTTGGCACAAACGCGCTTGCCGCCTACGTCCTCTCGGAGGTCCTTGCGATTGCACTCGCCGCCGTCAGGATGCCGCGCGGAGGAAACCTTCAGCAGTCTCTCTTCCATCTGCTGCCACATTGGCTGGGGCCGCCCCCTTTGGTCTCTGTGATCTATTCGGTGTTCTTTGTGTTGGTCTGCGCTCTTCCGCTAATTCCTTTATACCGGAGAAAGATATTTCTCAAGCTCTAAGTTGTTTCTCCCGGTTATATTCCAGGCTCTTTGGCAAAGCCTCATTCTGTGACGAAACGAAGATGTTTTATTCAAAAAAGTAGTTTGAAGGTGATATTGATGAAGCGAATACTCTGGATTACATGTTTCTGGATCGTGATGAACTGCGGCTCAGCTCTAGCGCAACTAACTCCGACGCTTCACCCAGAACTTAATCCTTCGTCGAAAAACTCTCGTGAGCTCTTTGATGAATCGATGCGCCTGTTCGACACAAGCTACGATCCCAACGCGCACCTGGTACTGCGTCCGCATGATGGAGGGACTCATGTGCGCGGCCACTACATGGTTCGTGAATCGAGCTGGTATGCCCTGGGTCTGATGATGCGCGCCCGCTCAAATAATCGGCCAGCCGACGTGGATCGAGCGGCCCAAATTCTTGGAACAGTGTTGGACCAGCAGTATCTCGATCCCAATATGAAGTGCTATGGCACCTTCAAGCGTTCTCCAGAAGAGCCAGGCCCCGGTGATCACGATGTTGCTTTTACCTCCTATGATCCAAACTGGCGCCAGTTCATAGGAACTACGCTGGAGATGATCCTGATTGAATTTCCGGGGCGGCTTCCGTCTGAACTAGAGACACGCATGTACCGCGCTATCGATGCAGCCGTTTCCGGCGAGATCCACGATGGCCGGTTAGTTCCGTCCTACAGCAACATCGCACTCATGTATGGCGCGTTGTGGGACTTTGCGGCGGTCCACGACAACAATGCCGACTGGCTTTCCCGTTCGCAAGCCTGGACGGAGCAGGTCTACAGCCTATTTCAGCGCTACGGCACCTTTAATGAATACAACGCTCCGACCTACTACGGTGTCGATCTCTATGGTCTCGCGCTGTGGCGCGAATATGGGTCGACTCCGCGTATGCGCCGACTCGGCCATGTCATGGAGGCTGCGCTTTGGAACGATCTAGCCAACTTCTATCAACCAGAGTTGCGCAACATCGCGGGGCCCTATGACCGCTCCTATGGCATGGACATGTCGAATTACGTGACCGTGACCGGAGTATGGATGAGAACGGCATTGGATGCAGCCCATGCACCGCTGCCGTCGAAGCCTACGCTGACCACGTCTCAGGTCGCCGATATGTGGTTCGCGCCGCATGTCACGCTCCTGGGCACCCACATCCCAAACGCTGCTCTCGTGAAGTTCCGCAGATTTATCGGGCCGCACATGGTGCATCGGCGCATCGACTCAACGCGGGTGACGACCTCCTGGGTTGGTGATCGTGCCATATGGGGTGGCGAGTTCACCGGCATGACCAAAGACTCTGGCGGTAAGACACAGTTCCATCCCGTTACCGTGCAGTGGAGCATGCCGGACGGATCGATCGGCTGGATCAAGGTGACGCGCTCTCCGAACGTCGATGCCGTTGCCGACCCTGAGGGCGTGACCATCACGACCCACGGCGACGTCTCTTTCCGTGTCTTTACAGGGAAGGGCCCGTCCAAAATCAGCAAGACTACATGGTCGCTTCCAGGGTTTCTCGCTGAGATCCAAACCGATGCCAGGAGCTTCTCTATAAGTCAGCCAGGAGACTGTGCAGATTGCAAAGATATGCTGTACACCGGCGTGCGATCTATCCGCATGGAGCTCCATGCGGACAGGTCGCATCCCTCTGACCGTAGCGGCAACTAACTAACCCCCCAAAGCTAGAGCGGGTTCATAGTGGGTGTAAGCCGGAATGTGGGTGTAAGCCGGAACAAAAGACGTTTGCGTGGTTTTCTCCCAAGGAAAACGACACTGCACAATCTTTGCTGGATCACGGTAACTGTGAGACTGCTCTATGCCTGTTGAACGGAGTGCCCCGGACGATTCCGGGGCATGCCGCAGAGCTGCGTTTTGAGTCGCTTGCGTCCTTCCATATTCGCTGGTATGCTGGGCCGTTCCTCACCTTTGAGACTTGCTTACTCTGGGCACACGAGTTGATGAAATCACTTGTTCGATAGAGCGCTCTCGGGGACAGTACCTACTGTTGTTAGCGGCGAAGTTTTGCATCGAATACTCAACTTTCTAGGAGATCCCAAATGCGTTACTTCTCAAATAGGCTTAAATGGCTGCCGGTAGTGCTGTTTAGCGTCGGCGTCGTCACGCCCGGCATAGCAAAGGCTGCTACAAACTCAAATGCCGCAACGGTAACTCTCAATGCGACACTCAGTGCTTTTCTGACCGTCACCGTCGCGAGCCCGAACATCACCTGGACCGCAGGAACCAACCCACTGGTTAATGGCACGCAAGTCACGGGTACAGGCAGTCCCCTGATCACCACTAGCTGGTTGCTTGCAAGCACCAACAGCCATATTTATCTGTACGGCTACTTCGGGAGTGCAACTGCCGCACTGACGGATACAGCTTCGGACAACATTCCGTCGTCCGCTGTCTTTGGCGCCGTAACCACAAGCGGCGGTGCGGTCGCTACACCGACAACCGCCCTGACCGCCTTCACCCAGACTGCTGCTGCTCCGGCGACTGGGATTGGAACTGCCAGCGCTAGTCTTCTGCTCGATACGTATGCTGTTAGCCTGTCGAACATCATCAATCTGACCGGTATAACCGATACGTTGAAGGTAGCAATCACCACGCCGGCCCTGCAGCCTGCCGGCGCCTATACGGGCACGATCACCATTCAGGCTCAAGCCGATTAATCCGTAAGTCATGTATCGGAGGGGCCTCTGGCAAACGCTTGAGGCCCTTCCCCCATGCTGCGCTGTATGTATTTGGGAATAGCTGTTTCGCACCCATCATGAGTGCCTGAGCATTCCTGGGAAACCTATAGCCAAGCCCAATACAGCTTGTTAGCTCTGGAGAACCAACCGTGCCGAAGCTATCTATTCGGTTTATCAATATCTCGGGCCTGTTTGCTCTGCTGCTTCCTACCATAGCTCTGTCCCAGACCGTTGCTCCTCCCGTGGTCGAGTATCAACAGAAGGCCGATGGCCAGTTCACACTCACCAATAATTCGCTGTCGGCTTACGTTGTGGTTCTCGAACCCAAGAGCTTCAGCATTAATCGAGACGGCAAGGATATCTTTCGTCCGCTCGATCCGGGCATTCATCTCAAGCTCTCGTCGATGAGCATCAAACTGCTTCCCAAGCAGTCCTATACGATCTTCTATTCGGTGCAGTCCGACACGCTGCCGGCTTGGTTTACCATCTATTCCACTTTTTCTCTGCAGCAGCGCGGGCCTGGCATCAATCTGCGGATTATGCTGCCGCACACGGTATATCTCTACCAAAAAAAGCCGCTCGCAAAGGATGCGGTTAAGCTCACAAACCCACTTTATGATCCAGACAAGAAACTAGTCTCTTTCGATATTGAAAATCTGAGCAGTGCATATGGTCGAGTGCGTGGGGCTACTGCCAGCATCGGCCACGAGACAGTCGAGATGGGTGGCTTTCCTTTGCTTCCCGGTAGCCCCAGGCATGTGCAAGCTACCTGGACCGGCAAAGAGCCTCCACAGCAGGTGCATCTTCACTTTGACAACTTTGACTTGACTCAACCCATAGTCCTGCAGGAGCCTGCTCCGCCCGCAGTTACACAGCCAAGTTCAACTCCGCAGCAGTGATTGGATCCCCTGTGCCACGTGCGATCAGGGTAGGGTGCTTCCTCTTCTTAGTGATTTCGGGTTGTGCCTCTGCGCAGGTGATTGAGGTGCGCGGCGGCAACTCTTCACTCTATGAAGCTGGCGGCGGTTCGGTCACGATGTACACGCCCAATTACAACTTCGTCATCGGAGCAGGCACGGAAGCCGGGCATCTTGAATACGGAGCCAGGCTTGAAAGAGAAATTGGTAAAACCCGTTATATCGCCGGAGACGATCAGGTTGATTTTCATCTTCCCACCGATATATTCGACTCCGCCCATTACCTCTACACCCGCGGTCTGAGCGCGCGTACGCAGCTCCAGGGAACCGATATTCTTGCCTTTGGCGGGGTGGAGTCCAATGTCTACAGCACACCCCTCTTCGATGGCGGAACCATGGGCGAGGGGCTGGGATTTCTCGCGGTGCATCGTAAGCTCGATGCTCACTGGCAGCTTTACTCCAACACTGTCATCTCGAGTAAGCAATCGGAGATCGTCGGCCTCGAATGGAAGCCGCAGATAGGAGAAGAGTTCGCTTTCTCTGGCGGAGTGGGGTCCAATAAACCATACGGCGCTGCCAGCCTGCACATGAAGCGCCAGTGGCTCGACCTCAAGGCTGCTTACATCCAGGCAGGCCATGATTTCGAAAGGATCATACTCGCCAATCCTGTCTTCGCTGAACCCAACAAAGGAAATCTATCCGTCACTGTAACTCCAACTCACTACCTCAGCTTTAATGGCGGAACACAGAGCTACCTGGTTCCGCTCACCAACACCAAGGGGCAATACACTGGCCAAACCGCCGCCAGTTCTGCGGATCAGGTCGGGGCATCCCTCAACTTGTGGAAGGCCAGCCTCTCCGGCAGCCTATACGAATCAAAGTATCAAGGACAGATCGATCATGCTGGAACGGTGACGGTCCAACGCCCCATCACACGCCGGATTCAGGTAATGAGTTCCTGGATGGTAAGCCGCCCCAAAAACAGCCAGGCAACTGGTAACTTCCTCACTACCGTAAATGAGAATTTGACCTCACGCTTCAGCCTCAACCAGAGCGTAAACGTCTCTAACGGCACAACCAACATCCTCTATGGCGGATCCATCCAGTCCAACTTGATCTCTGCCAGTGCCAGTTATGAGACCTTCTATGTCCCCTCGTTGACCAAAAATCCCTTTGAGAATGCGCTGATTCTCGATGTCAATATCCGCCTCTTTGGGCGTGCCCGCATGCACGGACAGACCTACGTCGGTCCAACCGGCAAGCTACTCTACACCGCAGATGCGTATGGCATGGCATCGCGAGATCCCGCCGATCTGCCGCCGATGCCACAACAGCGCAGCATAGGCAATAGCGTGATGCATGGCCAGGTCGTCGATTCCAGCAACACACCGGTTGAGGGCGCTGCTCTTATGATTGACCAGAAGCCGATTTATACCGACTCCTCGGGGCGGTTCTTCCTGCGCGAACATAAACCGCAGGAACACAAACTGACCGTTTTGACCGATCAATTCCTCGCAGAGGGCCAATGGGAGGTCGTCCATGCTCCCACGTCCATTCACAGCACTGACAACGACGACGAACCGGATATCATGATCATCGTTCGCCATAAGGCTGCCCCTTCAGGACAAGCCGATCCAAATGAGAACATGCATAACGATGCATCTCCCCAATAGCAGGGAACAACTGCAGTTGTACTATTTGGAGAAAGACGCCGATGTCCTTGAGTCAAATGAGATCATTCGTTGTGCATCACCGGCTCGTGTTCGCGTTATTTCTATCGACGCTAACGACGACCGGTTACGCGCAAGCGATTCGCGCTCGCCCCTCGATCTCAGTGGGGCCTAAACCTGCGTTGGTAATTTTAGGAAGCCTGACTATCGCAGCTTCCCCAACATCTGCGAGTTTCACACTTGTTTCAGGCGGAGTAAGCAATGCGCCATCCGTAACCATCACGACAAGCTGGCTGGTGGTTGGTCTTGGCTCAGACCCTCTTGATATTTATGGCTACTTCACGAGCCCCACCGCAGCCCTGCAAAACACCGCAAGCTTTTTGATCCCGTCTTCGGCGGTTTTCGGACAGGTAACAGGGACGGCGGGTATTGTCAGTAGCTATACTGCCTTCACCCAAACGACGCCCCAGGCATCCGCCTCAGGATTACATTTGGCAAGCACTACTCAGGCGTTTCTTGTCCTGGGGATCGGCTCGCAAACAAATACATTGTCCTTGAAGATTAATCTAAGTGGACAACCACAATTGCCCGCTGGAAGTTACACCGGAACGCTCATGCTTCAAGCCGTAGTCAATTAGCGAAGGCACGTCCAGCCGAGATATTGGTAAAGAGCGACCGAGATCCATTTGTGCGAGTGTATGGCCGTACTTCCAAACTAGTTTGAAGCCTCTGGCAAGGCGGCGCTAGCGTGGTGAGTTCTTAGTTCGTTGAGAATCGGTGTTACCACCCATAGCGCGAAGCGCAAACAGCGACGCTTTAGCGTCGCTGGGCGGAGGGAGCCGTGGCCTTTAGGCCACGGGATTAAGGTCACGTGAGAAATCGGGCTTTAGCCCCGGTTTTTTTGTTGATAGCCGAAAGAAGGCCTATTCTTTACCTCTTCCATATTAAGAAACCTGAAGTCAATGTTGAATCTCCTGGACCTTCGGATTGCTGCTGCCCAGATCAAGGACCAGTGCTTTAGTCGCTGAAATGATGTAGATAACAGAGCCAGAGGCACCGCCTCCGAGGACAGCACGGCCGTTGGAGCCAACCGTGTAGGTAGCGCTCAAGCTATTGTCAGGGCTGAGCGTGCCCTGACTGTTCTGGTCCTGTGTACCGCTGATAGAGCCCGTGCCTGTGGAGGAGAGCTCGGCTGTGCTGTCGCTCCCGTTACTCAGGGGAGCGAGAACGCCGAGGGCATAGGTTCCGTCGAGCGAAGCGAGTGAAAAGCCGGTCGCTGTCTGCGGTTCAAAGTAGCCGGTTTGAACCTCTCCACTGAAGTTCATTGCAAAACCCTGATTGCTACCGACAAGATAGAAGAACGGCGGATGATTACCTCCTCCTCCTGTCACCGTGACCCGGCCGTTGGCGGCAACGCTGTAAGTGGCGGATATGGGATTACTGGTTACGGTGCCCCCATCGTTTTCATCGTCGGTAATGGATATATTCCCAGCACCATCAAAACTGGTCAGCGCGAGCAAGATGTCCGGGAAGTAGGTCGTGGGGGAGCCACCGGAGGAGCTATCCAGTCCGTCGAGATGCAGTACTGAAATACCATGTAGGGTTGCATTGGTAAAGCTCCCATTGGCGACCGTCTGTTGCAGAACCTTGCCTGAGAGCAGATCGTTGGCATTGGTTCCGCTGGCCGTATCTAAAGAAAGCATGAATAGTTTTGTCGCTGACACGACATAAAAGGCCATATCGACTGGGTTTGTACCACCACTGCCGTTGGGAACGCTGAAGGACAGCGTGCCGCGGCCGTTGGAGGCAACGCTATACGTCCCGCTGGTAACCACAATGGGTGTGCTGCTGCCCGAACTGGATGAGAGAAACTCCGCGCTGTTGATGCTTCCCGCTCCGTTCAATTGGATCTCGCCAATCACACCTGTGTGGCTTGTGGCGCTACCATTGAATCCAGAGAGGCCAACCGCATACCCGCCTGCGATGGACGCAGTGGTGAACGCAGAAGAACTCTGCAGGGTCAGGGTTCCGGTAAGCGTTTGGCCGCTGAGATCGAACTCCGCGATGTAGCCGCCGTCGGCTATACCACTGGTGATCTGGTCTAGCGCTATCACATACGTGGCAGTCCCGAGAGAGCTGGTGAGCGTGAGCTTGCCTCTGCCATCCGATCCAACCGCATAAGACCCACTGGTGATGGAGGTGTCGCTGATCGGGCTCGTAAGCCCTGTGCCGTTCGCGTCAAAGACGCCTCCAGTGATATTGCCGTTACCATCCGCGATGAACGCAACGATAGTCGCGAGTGGGTTGCCGGTGCTGTCGAAGCCGGTCATCAGGGCTGCATACTGGCCCTTCAACTCGTTGTCGTTCGCACTGCTGCGAGCGGTGTTGATGGTGACCGTCATCTGCTGCGTTGCTGTCTGGGAAGCAGAGTCGTTGACCTGGACGTTGATGCTGAAGGGACTGCCTGTGACAGTGGTGGGGGAACCCGTGATCTGACCTGTGCTGCTGATGCTAAGCCCGGACGGTAGCGCGCCACTGGCGGAAGCAAGACTCCAGGTGTAAGGCGGCGTCCCGCCGCTGGCACCCAGGATGAAGGAGAAGGGCAGTGCAACCTCGCCACTCGCTGTATTGCCGGAGTTGATGGCAAGCGGCGACGCGGCTGTGATGTTCACGGTGTAGGACTCCGTCACCGTCTGTGGCGTAGCTTCCGCGTCGGCGATCTTGACCGTGAAGCTATAGCTTCCTGTCGTGGTCGGTGTTCCGCTCAACTTGAACGCACCGTTGCAACCGCCGTTACAGTTGCTGAAGGTAAGACCCGGCGGCAGCGAGCCACTGGTGACCGTGATGGTGTAGGGGGTAACTCCGCCGCTCGCCTGGATGACTCCCTGATACGAGCTGTTCTGCGTGCCGTTGGGCAGCGATGTAGTGGGAACCAGCAGCGTAGATATATTGACCAGGATGCCCAGATGCGCGACTGCCGTGGTAACGGAGTCAGTCGCCTGAACATAGAAGCCCGTGGTTCCCGCGACCGAAGGCGTACCGGAGATAAGGCCGGAGTTGCTCAGGGTTAGTCCAGCAGGCAGCGAACTACCAGCCTGCAAACTCCAGGTGACACTTCCACTGCCGCCCGTACTCTGCAGTTGCGTGGAATACGCCGAGCCTGTAGCCCCATTGGGCAGGGAACTCGTAGTAATGGTGAGTTGAGCATAGACCACAATGCTGAGATTGACCGTCTGGGTCTGTTGTGGGGTGCCGGAGTCTGTGGCTTTGATAGAGAAGCTAACCGTTCCAGCCGCAGTGGGCGTGCCGGTGATAGCTCCCGTGGCTGTATTCAAGAAGAGCCCCGTAGGTAGTGAGCCGACAAGGCTCCAGGTGATGCTGCCGGTTCCTCCAGAGGAAGTAACGTTTGCGCTATAGACCGTCCCAATCTCAGCATTCGGCAGAGAGGTTGTTGTGATGGCGAGTGGTGCAGCATTGACCACAATGCTCAACGCCTGCGTCTGTGTCTGCTGTGGACTGCTGGAGTCCGCAGCTTTGACGGTGAAGGTGCTTGTGCCGACTGCTATTGGTGAGCCAGTGATGGTTCCCGCTGCGTTCAGAGTGAGGCCCGAGGGCAGGCTGCCGCTAGCGAGGCTCCAGGTGATAGGCAGCGTGCCGCCGGTAGCTTGCAGCGTCTGTGAGTAGGCGGTGTTGACCGAAGCGCTAGGCAGAGAGGTGGTGGTGATCGCGAGCGCAGCCGGGGCGATGGTTATGGTGAATTGGCCAGTGGCTTGCTGTTGCGGTACGCCAGAGTCATTCACTGTGATCGTAGGTGTCGAGGTCCCAGCCGTTGTCGGCGTGCCGGAGATCACACCGGTGGTGGCATTGATGGAAAGTCCGGCGGGCATACCGGTAGCACCCCATGTATAGGGAGTGACACCTCCTGCCGCCTGGAGTGTTGCGGTGTACGCAGTGTTCGCAGTGCCTCCGGCGAGCGAGCTTGTCGTAACGGAGAGCTTTGTCAGCACGGTAAGGCTGAGCGCTGCTGTGGACTTCGTCTGCTGGAAGGCGCCGCCCGAGTCTGTGGCCGTAACGACGATGTTGCTGGATGTTCCCGCCGCGGTTGGCGTGCCTGTGATCTGGATGCTCTGGCCCGTGGTTGCGCTGAGTGCCAATCCTGCGGGCAATCCGGCAACCGTCCAGTGGATAGTGCCTGTGCCTCCGGCTGCCGTGATGGCCGCAGAGGTGTATGCCTTATTTTGAACGGCGTTGCCGAGAGCCGGCGCAGAGACTGTCAGCGGCGCGGGGCTGACGGCAAGTGTGAGGGTAGAGGAAGTTGCGCTAAGCGGAGTCGCTGCCGCATCCGTCACCTTGACGGTGAAGCTCACTGCAACGGCTGTCGTCGGTGTACCGGAGATAACGCCTGCACGGTTCAGGCTGAGTCCTGCAGGCAGCGCTCCAGAGGCAAGAGTCCAGGTCAGGGTGCCGCTTCCGCCCGTTGCGGCCAGTGTGACGCTGTACGCTGTGCCGACTGTCCCACCTGCCAATGCGCCACTGGTTGTGATCGCAGGCGCCGGATGCACGGTGATGCTAACGCTCGCAGTCTGCGTCGTATTCTTCACCGAAGTGGCTGTCAGCATGGCTGTCGTAACGGAGGAGACCGTGGCAGGTGCGGTGTAGGTAACTCCGGTCGTTGTACTGTTGGTCAGCGTGCCCCCGCCGGAGACGGTCCAGGTGACCCCGGCATTGGAAGAATCGTTGCTGACGCTTGCCGTGAAGCCGAGAGACTGGCCCTGGTCGAGGCTCTGCGTGGCGCTGGGAGAGATAGACACAGAGATAGCAGACGTGTTGTTCCCACCCCCACTGCAAGCGGAGATCAGGAACGTAGCGGCTGTCATCATGCAGCCTGCGAGCAATCGAGAAAAGGATGCGTTACGCATGAAAGGCCTCCAGGGGCGATGGACGCAACCGGGGGAAAGCATCGATCGGTTGTGGTCATCTGCTCCTTAACGCGGCGTTGCGTGGGAAAACCCGCCATGGATTTAAAGACTTTTTTTTGTGCAAGGCCTAAGATGGTGCGCATCGACAAATTGACATAACGGGCCAGGTGCGTTTTCGGTTGGTGCGGTTTTTGCAGTCGGGTCTTCTTTGAAGACTATGCAGCCACAACAGACAGAATCGGCGAAGATCGAGTGGCGTTCCATCAAGGAGCTGTTTCAGGCGGCTCTGGAGCTGGAGCCTGCACAGCGGGCCGGCTTTCTGGCGCGCGAGAGCTCTTCACTGGAACTGCGCGCTGAAGTGGAGCGATTGTTGCTCGCGCATGAGGATGCCGGAGCGTTTCTCGACGACAACGCTCTTTCCGCCGCGAAAGCCTTTCCGTTGCCGGAGTCCCAGCGCTTTGCCTCCGGACAGGTGTTTCTCGATCGCTTCCGAATCGTCCGCTTTCTGGCCAGGGGCGGCATGGGCGAAGTGTACGAGGCGGAGGACCTCGAACTGAACACCCGAGTTGCCCTCAAGACCATTCGCCCGGAGATAGCCGGTCAACCCGAGGTGCTGTCCCGCTTCAAGCGAGAGGTGCATCTGGCCCAGTTGGTGACCCACCCCAACGCTTGCCGCATCTTCGACCTCTTTCGCCATCACGGCCCGGAGGGAGACGTTGTCTTTGTGAGCATGGAGTTGCTCAGCGGCAGGACTCTGGCAGATCATCTGCGCGAATCTGGCCGCATGAGTTCGGCGGAGGCGTTACCCATCCTGCGTCAGATCACCTCCGCCCTCGGTGCCGCTCACGCCGTAGGAATTCTGCATCGCGACCTGAAGCCGGCCAATATCGTGCTGGAGCCCGCGAGGGAGGGCAGCATCCGGGCGGTTGTCACCGACTTCGGCCTTGCCTGGAGTCTGGACTCCAATACGCAGGCTCCTCTCACGCACAGCAGTCAACCGGTCTTTGGGACTCTGGAATACATGTCTCCCGAGCAGATTGAGGGCAAAGATCTAACCCCTGCCTCCGACCTCTACGCCCTCGGTCTGGTCATCTATCAGTCGGTTACCGGGGCAAAGGCCTTTGGCAGCGATACTCCCATCTTCTCTGCGCTACGCCGTCTCACCGAACCTCCTCCGCTGCCAAGCCGAACGGTGGCTGGCCTCGATCCTCTCTGGGACACATTGGTGTCCGGCTGTCTTGCGCGAGATCCTGCACAGCGATTCCAATCCGCACAACAGGTGGCTGCGGCGCTCGATGGAAACACCTCAGCATTGCCGCTCCTTCCCAGGTCTGCCGCAGAGCAGGGGGCTGCTCTCAAGCCGTCATGGGCAGTCCGCTACTGGAAACCTGCTGCTGGTGTCCTCGCCGGCTGTGTAGCTCTGGCGGCTCTCGGCCTGCTGTATCGGCATTGGCATCACCGGCCAACGCCAGCCAGCCAGATCACGATCGTGCTCGCTGATTTCATCAACACAACCGGCGAGCCAATCTTCGACAACGCTCTGAACCCGGCACTGCTGGCCAAGTTACAGCAGTCTCCGTTCCTCAACCTCATGCCGGATGCCAAAGTCCGTCTCGCGCTGCGCTACATGGGCCTTCCCATGCAGGAACGGCTCACCCAGGCTGTGGCTCGGCAGGTATGTCTGCGCGAGGCCGGTCAGATCGTGTTGCAGGGAACGATCGCCTCTGAGACCAAAGGGTATGACCTGGGTCTGAAGGCTTTCGACTGCCGTTCTGGAAAGGAGATCGCCAGCCGGGCGTTTCCCGCCCAGGTGCGGGGCTCTGCGCTCACCGCGCTCGATCAGGCGGCGGATGCCATACGAAGAGATCTTGGCGAATCCCTCCAATCGCTGCATCAATTCGATGTGCCACTGGAAGACGCCTCGACCCCCTCGCTGGAGGCCCTCACCGCCTATTCGCAGGGGCTGCGATTGAGCGACGAGCAGGGAGAGGTTACCGCAGAGCCCTACTTTCGTCATGCGGTCGAAGTCGATCCGGGGTTTGCCATTGCCCAGGCACGGCTCGCCGCCATCGACTGGGACCTGGGAGAGACGGGGATGGCGGCACTGGCCGCAACCAAAGCCTATGAGAATCGCGACCACACTTCGGAGTGGGAGCGGTTCTTTATTCTCTCGTGCTACTACGCCTATGTCACCGGTGAAATCGATAAGGAGATGAAGGACTATGAGGGGTGGGGCAAGCTCTATCCGGACGACACGATGTGGCCCCTTGGGCTGACCATCGACTACGCCTACTATGGCCAGTTCGATAAATCGGCGGAGATGGCGCGAAGGCAGATTCGCAACGCTCCGGAGACAGCCGTGGCCTATGGAAACCTTGCGCTGATCTATCTGGCGCAGGAGCGCCCCGACGAGGCCCGGGCAATACTCGACGAGGCGGTGAAGGCTCATCTCCACGAGATCAACATCGATTTCGATCAGTATTGGCTGGCTTTTTACGAGAATGACGAAGCGGGCATGAACAAGGTGCTATCCACGGCGACGGCCTACCCCGGTCTTCAGGAGACGATGCTGAACTACGAATCCGAAGCCGAGGCCTATCACGGACGTCTGCATTCTTCTCGAGAGCTTATGCAGCACGCTTCAAACACCGCCATACACAATGGAGAAGCAGAGTCCGCAGACGTTTGGCACGCGGAAGAATCGCTCTGGGAGGCTGAATTCGGGCAAGCCAAAGCGGCTCGCACGGATGCGACACAGCTATTCACGGCGACTGCCCAGAGCCAAAGTAAAGCTGCCCAGAGCAAAAATAAAACTGCCGAGAGCCAAAGCAAAAACATCCAGACGATCGGAGCCCTGGCTCTCGCCACCGCCGGAGACACGCAACATGCTCAGGCTCTGGCTGCGACCCTCGAGCGCGCGCACCCGCTCGACACCCTGCTGAACCAGTACTGGATCCCCGTGATTCGCGCGCGCATTGCGATACAGCAGAACAAACCGGCGCTCGCAGTAACGCTCCTGGACAGCGCTACTCCCTATGACACCGGCCTCTTCGACACTTTGCCGTGTATGTACTCCGTCTATATGCGTGGACAGGCCTATCTGGCGATGCATCAGGGGGTGGAGGCTGCTGCTGAGTTTCGCAAGGTGCTGGCTCATCGCGGTCTGGTGCTTACCTGTCCTACCGCCCCACTCTCGCAACTGGGACTGGCCCGGTCGCTGGCGCTGCTGCACGATACGGAAGGGAGCCGTCAGGCGTACCGCGAACTTCTCACGCTGTGGAAAGACGCCGATCCTGAACTGGATCTACCGCGCCGAGCCGCCGCCGAATACCATGCCCTGCCTTGAGAACACCTCTACATTTCGCAAGCAGGAGCGCCGAGCAGTTAAGTTAAAGAAGTTCAAAATGACGCAGCTCAGTAACGACTCAGAGAGCGCAAAGATTAAATAGAGCGTAGGGGCTCAATCGGCTACGGGTACAAGCCCCAAAGGGGCGGTATATCCCAGCCTGGGGCGCAAGCCCCAGGTAAGAGGCCAACTATGGATCAAGCGCTGAAAGCGCGCTATATCTCGTCTGCACTGGCGAGATATACCGGCCTTTCGGCTGCACAATCTTTGTTGGATCACGATAACCGTGAAACCGCTCTAAAATGATCTTCGCCTGCCAAGTACATGCAGACCTGGGATTGTGCCGTGACGGAGCTATCTTCCACAGATGTAACCGCCCTTTTGACACAGCTATCCAAAGGGGACAAGAGTGTCATCGAGCGGCTTATGCCTCTTGTCTACGACGAGCTCCATCGCCGCGCCGCGGGATATATGCGCAAGGAACGCGCCAACCACACACTACAGCCCACCGCCCTGGTGCATGAGGCCTATCTCAAGCTGGTACAGCAGCGTGAGTCCAACTGGAAGAACCGCGCCCACTTCTTAGCGGTGGCGGCACAACTGATGCGGCGCATCCTGATCGATCACGCCCGCGCCAGGCTCAGTTCGAAGCGAGGAGGCGAGTTGGAGATCGTCTCGCTCGATGAGGCCTCTCAATTCCGTACCGACACGCCGGCTGGCCTGCTCTCGGTCGACGATGCGTTGACGAAGCTGGAGAAGCTGGATCCCCGGCAGGGCCATATCGTCGAGATGCGTTTCTATGGCGGATTGACAGTCGATGAGACGGCTGAGGTGCTCAGCGTCTCTTCCCGCACCGTGGAGCGGGAATGGACGCTTGCCCGGGCATGGCTCTATGCACAACTCAAAGATCAGATATCGGGTGCGCCATAAGCAGTCTGCTCATACGATCTCCTCGGGAAATGTCTGGGTTCTATTGTGTATGGAGAGCACAGGGCATACATCATGGTTGCGAGCCACTTTGGAATCGCAGGGTTGAGAGATCGGCTTCATACTCGAACCGTGCATTGGCATCGGCAATCTGGGCTTGTGTCTGCTGCAGTTGCGCTTGACTTAGTTCGACAATGGAGCTGAGCCCCAACTGATAACGCGTCTGGGCCAGGTCGAGCGCCATGTTAGCTTGTTTGACTAACTCAGCCGTAACAGTCATCCGCTGCTGGGCTGTATTGGCTGTCAGCCATGCAGTCCTTACATCGCGGACGATCCGATCGACCAACTGTCGGCTCTGTTCATCGGAAGCCTTGGCTCGCAGGTTCGCTTCCGCTGCCTCCGCATGGAACTTGAAGCCATTGAAGACCGGAATACTGATATTTACTCCGGCCGCTCCGTACCAGTTCGGAGAAAAGTAGGTGCTCGATCCAACCGGCACACTTCCAACTATTCCCTGCGCAGAGACTGTCGGAAGCAACTGCTCGTGTTGTGCTCGGCTGTAGCGCACATCGGCCTCGTGGCTTAGTTGCAATGCTTTGAGATCAGGCCGCTGCTGCATTGCGAGCGCAATGACCGCTTCCGCCGATGGAGCTACTGCTGGTGGAGACGTCTGATCGTCGACGAGATGGTAATGATGGTCGGCCGTGCTTCCGAGGATGTCGTTCAGGCTGGCCATGGCAGCATCCGCTTGATTCTGAGAATCGAGAACCAGCAGCTTCGCTTGCGACAAATTCACCTGGGCGAAGCTCTGGTCCAGTGTCGATTTGAGTTTGCTCGCGGTAAGTGCATTCACCTGATCGCCGATGTTCTGACGTTCGTTGACAGTGCTGTTCGCTACCTGCAAGGTCGCCTGGGCCTCGAGCGCGTTGTAGAACGCGAGGTCCGCTGCCAGAACGATATCTTCTCGTGTGGCCTCCGCACTCTGTTCCGCGGCCTTGGCCTGTAGTGACGAAGACGCTACCAGATTGGTGGTACGTCCGAAGTCTGTAATCAGTTGAGTCAGCTGTACACCCGCTCCCACATGGTTCAAGAGACGGGACGCATTCAGCGTGCCGGAAGAGATCCGGCTACCCTCTTCCGCGCCGACGGCTGTGCCGTTGCCGTACAAGCTGGGGAGTTCTCCAGAGCGGGTCTCGCGGACCACTTGCTTCTGCGCGAGTGCAATCAGTGCTGCAACACTGATTCGCGGGTTGTTCTTCAGGGCCAGTTGCTCGGCTTGCTGTCGCGTAAGCAGTTCATCGCCTTCTTTGCTCTGCGTTGTCTGTGAGTTGTTCTGTGCAGACAAATAAGCAAGCGAAGGCGGTGTAGAGGGAAAGACAACGTTCTGTGCGGTGCAGTACAAGGATCCGCAAAGCAACAGATAGACGGTAATAGCTGTATTCCTTTTACGCATGAACCACCTCGCGGGAAGGCACGGTGCCGGTCTCTTCATCGGCTTCTTTGTGGTGAATCAGAAGGTAGGCAGTAGGCACCAGGAAGACGGTTACCATACCGGAAACAGTGAGACCGCCAAGGATGGCTCGTGCCAGCGGCGCATACTGTTCACTGCCCGGTTCGAGTGCCAGCGCCATCGGAATCAATCCGAGGATGGTGGCCAGGGTCGTCATCAGGATCGGTCGCAAACGCACCTTGCAGGCCTCAGCCAGCGCGTCTTTGATGGCGTAACCTTGTGCCCGCAATGATCCGACGAACTCCACAATGAGAATGCTGTCGGAGACAGCGATGCCGGTCATCATAATGACTCCCATCAGCGACATGACATTGAGTGTCGTGCCTGTGACGAGCAGAAAGAGTATGACTCCCGAAAGTCCCGGCGGAATGGCAAGCAGGATGATGAAGGGATCGGAGAACGAAGCGAACTGTGCCATCAGAATCAGGTACACGAGGATCACCGCGAGGATGAGGCCGATGCCGAAACTCTTGAAGGAGTCGTGCATGTCGGTAATGGCACCTCCGACATTCACCGTCAGATTCTTCGGATGCTGCATCCCTGCAATTACCCGATTCACATCGCTGCTCACATGGCCAAGATCCTCTTTCCTGGGCATCACGTAGACATCGAAGCTGCGCCGCAGTTGGTAGTGGTCCACTTCTGTAGGCGTGTTGATCTGCTTGATCGCCGCTAGCGATTCCAGCGGTGTCGTGTTTGCCGCTCCGGGAGCACGCAGCGGAATTTGCTTGAAGTCGGTCAGTGTTTTGATCTGGTTATCCGGGTACTGGACGGTCAGCATATAGTTGTTGCCCGTCTTCGGATCGACCCAGAAACTGGGCGCGATCATCGAGTCCGAGGTGAGTGCGGTAATGACATTGTTGATGGCGGCCTGCGGGGAGATGCCCAGCAGCGCAGCATGTTCCCGATCGATGTCCAGCTCCAATCCTGGATAGTTGAGGTCTTGAGGAATGAGCACATCGCTTACTGAAGGCAGATCCTTGAGCTTCGTCGCGAGCGTCTGTGCGAATGCGAAGTCCTGATGCAGATCGTTGCCACCAATCCGAATATCCAGCGGCGCGGGCTGTCCTTGATTGACGACAGAGTCTACAAGTCCACCCGTCTGGAAGTACGTATTCACCTCCGGGAAGTCCGTGGCGAATCTCTCGCGCAATCGTTGCATGTACACAAAGCTGCTGGTCTTGTGCTCTTCCTTCAGGCTCACCTGGATGAAGGCTGTGTGCATTCCGGAGTTGCTGGTATAAATCGCCGAGAGATCGGGTGTGATGCCGATATTGGACACCACCATATTCATGTCCTCGGCAGAAACCACATCGCGGATGTCCTGCTCCATCTTGGCGATGTATTCATCGGTCACTTCAATGCGTGTTCCCGGTGGAACTTTGACATTCACAACAAACTGGCCGGGGTCGGTGCGCGGAAAGAACGCAACTCCCAGCAGGGGGAAGAGCGCGAAGCTAAGCACAACGAACGCGGCAAAGCTGCATACGACCAGGACAGGGCGCCCCAGGCAGACGGCGATAGCTTTTTCATAGGCATGCTGCAGGCGCTCAAAGAGCCGGTTGAACCCGACAGTGACACGGCGGAAGAGCCCGTGACGTTTGGCCTTCAACTCCGCAGAGGGCAATCCCTCTTCCACGGTTTCGAGGTTATGCGTAGCGTGGCCATGCCCAGGCTCCAAATGAATAAACCTGGCGCAGAACAGCGGCACCACGGTCATGGCTACGATGTAGGAGGCGAAGAGTGCCAGCACAACAGCAAGGGCAAGTGCGGTGAACAGATACTTGCTCACCCCGGACAGCATAATGACAGGGAAGAACACGATACTCGTGCTGCACGTAGCTGCCAGTACCGCTAGCTGGACCTCCTTGCCGCCCTTCTCGGCCGCCTCTACAGGAGACTCACCCATCTCCATATGGCGGAAGATGTTCTCCAGCACCACCACCGAGTTATCAATGAGGCGCGAGAGAGCCAGAGCGATGCCTCCCAGCACCATCGTGTTGATCGTGCTTGCGCCGAGATTCAATGCGATGAAGGCTGTGAGACACGAGATAGGGATCGAAAGCAGAACCGAGATCGTTGCGCGCACATTGCCCAGGAAGAGCAGGATCATCAAAGCCGTCAGGCACAATCCAATCGTGCCTTCATTGATGACGTTCTTTACAGCGATCTTCACGAAGACCGATTGATCGAAGACGACGTTCGTCTTCAGAGCTGCAGGAACATCAAGCAGGTTGTGCACAGCATCCCGCACGCCGTTCACGATGCTGATGGTATTCGAGCCTCCGCCCTGCTTCAGCACGGGGATATAGACCGAATGTTGGCCGTCGACGCGGACGATATTGGTCTGCAGTTGACCCGCATCCTCCGCCTTGCCGATATCTCCCACGAAGACCGAAGCGCCGCTCGCCGTCTTGATCGGCATCGCGTTGATCTGATCGACGACGGGAATCTGGCTGTTCGCATAGATGTTGTAGTCCTTCGGTCCGATACGCACATCACCGGCTGGAAGAATCAGGTTCGACTGATTCACGGAGCTCACAACATCCATCACAGACAGTTGGTGCGCCTCCAGCTTTACGGGATCGACATAGACCTGGATCTGCCGATACTTGCCTCCATAGGGCTGTGGTACAGAAGCTCCCGGAACGTTGGCGACCTGGTTGCGAACCTCGAACTGCGCGAGGTCTTTCAGTTGTGTCTGGTTGAATCCCTGCCCCTTGAGCGTGATGAGGCATACAGGCAGGTTGGAGGCATCGAACTTCAACACCACAGGCGGCAAAGTACCGGGAGGCAGGCGGCGCAGGTTCGCCATCGCGAGGTTCGAGATGTTGCTGACCGCCGCGTTGGCATCTGTGCCGGGCTGAAAGTAGATCTTGATCAGGCTCACACCGGGCAGGGAACGCGACTCAATGTGATTGATTCCACTTCCCAGCGTGAAGAAACGCTCATAGCTGTTGGTAATGTCCGCTTCAATCTGCTGCGGCGGCATGCCGGAGTAGAAGGTCGCAACTACGACTACGGGGATATTGATCTCGGGAAACAGGTCGACCGGCATGCGGGCCACGGTGGCTGTGCCCACCACGATCACCATCAGGCAGAACATCAGGATGAAGAACGGATACTTGATCGCGAAGGAGGACATTACTCACTCACCTCCTGCGCGTCGGTTGGAATGAACGCCGCGTGTGGTGTTACGGCCTCACCGGACTGGTAGTTTGTTTGCCCGGAGGCGATAACTCGCTCACCATCGCGCAGGCCACTCGTAACCTCCATCCGATTCGCTGTCTGGATTCCTATCGTGACATTCCGCTTCTCTACCTGATTGCTTGCGTTCACCACCAGTACATAGTCTTGATCGCCGCTCTGCACAATGGCCTGGGCGGGGAGGGTAAGAGTATCGTCCTTCTGCTGTAGCTGGATCATCGTCTCCGCGTACATACCGGGGCTGAGCGTGAGATCGGGGTTCGGGACGTCGACCTCGGTCAGCATGGTGCGCGTGTTGGTGTCGAGTGCTCGGGTGAAGCGCACGATCTTTCCGACAAACGTGCGGCCCGTCGCATTTACCTTCACCTGCACCTCTCCTCCCTCATGGATGTAGGGAACATCGGCCTCAGGGACTGGCATACGCAGCCGCAGCAGATCGCTCTGTGCCACTCGGACCACCGGCATCGACTGGGTATTGGAAGCGGTGCCGGCCTGTATCAGCGATCCGGTGTCGGCATACCGCATCGTCACCACACCGTTGAACGGCGAGATGATCTGTTCGTAGTCTGCAAGCGTCTGAACGCGATGACTATCCGCACGCGAAACGCCTAGCTGCTGCTGCATAGCGTCGAGAGAAGCCTTCGCAACGCCGATCTGTGCTTCGGATTCCTGGTCCTTGGCCAGAGCGTCATCCAGCTCCTGTTCTGCGATTAGTCCAGGGCGCTCTTTGGAGGCCTGCAATAGCCGAGTGTAGGCAGCGTGGAGCGCGGCATGAGTCGACTCAGCGCTGACTACCTCGCTTTGAGCCCGCCCAATTTCAGATTGCGAGTGCCGTACTTCGGCTTGCGCTCCCTGCAGCTGGTCTTGCAACTCAGGTATTTCGAGCGCTGCAAGAGTCTCGCCCAGCCGTACCCGGTCGCCGATATCGACTTTGATCCAGCGGATATAACCGGATACTTTGGCGTGAAGATCAACCTCTTGATAGGGCTGGAACTGGCCGGCAACCGTAAGAGAGCTGGCTAGAGTTCCGCGTGTTACGGCGACGACGGCTGCCGCTCTGGGTGTGGCGGAGGGAGCCTTGCCCTTATGGGCCAGCACAAACAGCGCAACGGCTGCGAGAAAAAGACACAGGACTACTGCGATCCAGAGGATTCGCTTGCGACGCATGGAACCACCTATTCGGAGACACGTTAAAGCAACGTTATTTCCGGAAGAGGCGCAGCACCGCACAGGTGCGGCCGCGCATCTTCCAACCAGTTATTTGGTTTTCAGGCGGTGAAAGGTGGTGCTCGTGGGGCTATGCGGGAGAAGTGTCGAGAGTCGGATGCATTGAAGGACGGTTGTGTTCTAAGACGTTCTCCAGATCGCTCCAGCGCCTCCAGATGGGCGTTGGCCGGAAGCTCTGCCACTGTGCTGTGCAGCAACTTGCTTGTAAACGCAGCAAGCGGCAGCCCCTCAAGGGTGAGCCTTTCGAGCGGGGCACTGGCAAGCGGACGCTCTCTCTGCGAGAGGAGCTTGGCTGCCGGTATGGCATGTTGGGCCGCCGCAGAGTAGTACAGCGACACCTTGTACTGCAGGCCCCACACAAAAACAGCAAAGGCCAGAGCCACCGCGAGCATAAGCGCGGGAGACTTGCGTCGAGCTGTGCTGTGAAGGGATGGCAAGCGAGTGTCCTAACTCAGGTATAGCGTGTTTGGAGCTGTTTCACAATTGCAGCGGACGAGAATCGCCCTCTTCTTCTTGGACGGGTGAAAGCGGAACAAGTATGTCTGCAGCGCGATAACAAGTCCTGGCGACGACTCGGAAGTTCCCCGATAGCCCCCTGCTGGCGTTCCGAACTGCTAATTCGTGTCTATATTTTGTTGGAATTTAGGCAAAGCTGTGGGCATGACACTGCTCCAAGCCCTGAAGGGGCGGCATATCGATGCTAATCAGGCTAGATCGCCATTTTAGGGCTCTCCACATCACCGCATCTGTTTTGCCGCTCTTTCGAGATATCTATAGAGCGAATGAGAGACACGCTAGTGAAGATGTCCGATCAACAGGTTCGCGGCATAGATCGCCGCTGAACCGAGGAACACCGCGAGCAGGATGGCCGCGCGCTGGCCTTCGCGACGCCGGGCTTCGGGCAGAAAGTCGCTGGTTGCCAGCTGGATGAAGAAGCCCGCGGCAATCGCCAGCAGGACCACCGCACTCTTGCTCGAGAAGGTCCACCAGACCGTAGCCAGGCCGCCGAGCAGCGGAGCGATGGCATCGGCGACTAAGAAAGCATAGTCTGCGGGCCGTGCGCGTTCGCCGCTGGTGGTCAGCAATACCGTGTTCATTCCATCGCCCAGGTCGTGCGCTGCGATGCCGACGGCAACAGCGTACCCAGCCTCATGCGAAGCGGCATAGGCGAGCCCAATGGCCATGCCATCGCGGAAGCTGTGAAAGATCAGCATCGTGCCGCCGATCCTTCCAATCGTAAGTCGTGAGAAGGCCGAGGACTCCCAGCGCGCCTCCAGGGCATCGAGCCCGTTGCCCAGAGCGAGGCAAAGCAGGAATGAGATCAACGCGACGCCCAGGACATTGGAGATGCTGAGCCCACTCGTTTCGCCCAGGGTGATCGCCTCCGGAAGCAGATCGAGGAAAGCTGCGCCCAGCAACAGGCCGGCCCCCAGTGCGATCAGCAGGGCCAGCCACCGCCTGAAGCGAATGGCTAGCAAGCCTCCCGCGAGAGTGGACAACACCGGAATGGCAAGTAAGAGAATGGGCACAGGCGGACTTTAGTGGAACTTTAAGACTACTACGTGAGAGAGTCTTCTCAATAACGACAGCCTCCCTGCGACAGGACAAACGAAAAGGCCGCCACGACAGCCTCTGCGACCTTTGCGAAACCTCCGCGTCCTCCGCGCTAAGGCTTTTGCTGTTGCATGTTCTTCGTGTGTGCCGGTTCAAAGTTAGAGGCGTTTGCCCTGCTCCCTGCGAAAATAAGGAGATGCTGACGCGCGCAGACCGGGATTGGATCGAAGCGCGCGCTTTGGCTGCGGGCTTTGACCTCGCAGGTATCGCCACTGTGCCTGCCGAGACCAGCGTTGAGGCAGGCCAGAACGATCTCCGCTTCACGGAATGGATTGCGGCCGGTCATGCTGGCGAGATGGAGTATCTGAAGCGCGCCAACGAGGCTGGCGAGTTGTTGCGTGGGGATCTGCGTCGCGCCATGCCGTGGGCCAAATCGGTGATTGTCTGTGCGCTGAACTACAACGCTAACGGACCACGCTCGATCGAACCCGCCCCGGCAACCGCAGGGTGGATCGCGCGCTATGCCTGGAGCGGTCGCGAGACAAAAGGCAGTGATTATCACGATGTGCTCTTGCCCAGACTTCGCGCGGTGGAGTCTGAGCTAAAGCAGCGCTTCAATGATGCTTGCGAGACGCGTTGTTATGTCGATACCGGTCCGGTACTGGAGCGGGGCTATGCCAAGCGCGCCGGCGTCGGATGGATCGGCAAGAACACCTGTGTGATCAATCAGCAGCAGGGGTCGTGGTTATTGCTTGGGGTGATTGTTACGTCTCTGGAGCTTGCAGCGGACGCATGGGCATTGCCCGCTGCCGATCGGTGCGGCTCGTGTACACGCTGTATCGATGCCTGCCCCACAGATGCCCTGATCGCGCCAGGGCAAATGGACGCCTCGCGCTGCATCGCCTATCTCACCATCGAGAAGAAGGGAAGCATCGCTGAGGACCTGCGGCCACTGATGGGGCGACAGGTCTTTGGGTGCGACATCTGTCAGGATGTCTGTCCCTGGAACCGTCGCGCGCCGATTGCGACTTCGGACGCCTTGCCTGCACGGAGTGAGTTGGTGAACCCAGCGCTCGAATGGCTAGCTGGCATGGATGGTGCGACGTTCAACCGCTGGTTTCGCGGATCGCCACTCGAACGCACAAGGCGCAAGCGTGTCTTGCGCAACGTCGCCATCGCGATGGGGAACAGCGGCGAGCGCAGCTTTCTGCCCCAACTCGAGAGTTGGGCCTCGAGCGATGACGCTGCGCTTGCAGAGGCCGCAGCATGGGCAATTCGCCAGCTATCGCCGGAATAGAGCTGGGAAAGAATCGGGCTTTAGCCGAGTCTTTGCTTTGAAGGGGCGGGGCTTCAGCCCCGCCGTAAGGGCATCACCATAAAAGCGGCTTCAGCCGCAGAGGGAATGATGCCTGTCCTATTAGAAATCTATCCCCTGTAGTCAGTAGTACATTTCTAGAAATCGACAGAAGCTTCTCTAGAAATCGCTAGGTGCTTCGCAACGCTGGATTTCATGACCCGTGCTGCGCATGTAACTTTATGTCTTTTGCACCCGATAGCCCGGGATTTTTACCTTAATGAGAGCAGTTAGCACGGCGACCCAAAGTAGACTATGAACATGCCCGGCGAGAACCGATTTCTTACAAGCGCAACCGTGCCTGCTGCTGGTGATGAGAGCCTCTCGACGAATCTCGCTGCGGCGCCTTCGCGCCCTGTACACGCAAGCGGGACCTGGGAGCAGGTAAAGGCGCTTGGTCTCTATATGACTAAGACCGAGGTTCATACCTATGCATTCAGTGTTGCAGCGCAGGCAATTCTTTCTTTGTTTCCGTTCATCGTGCTCATGCTCACGCTGTCGCAAAAGGTCTTTCACTCCACAAAGATGGCCGACGTTGTCGGAGAGATGATGACGAACTTCCTGCCGAGCAACCAGGATTTCGTGATGCGGAACATGCGCGTGCTGGCATTCGCTCATACCAAGACCAAGGTTGTCTCGCTGGTGATGCTCTTCATCACGACAACAGGAGTGTTTCTCCCTCTGGAAGTTGCGCTGAACAGCGTCTGGGGAGTTCGTAAGAATCGCTCGTATGTTCTGAATCAGATGGTGTCGATTGGCCTGGCCATAGGGGTGGGCGTACTGGCGATGTCGTCGGTCGTGCTAAGTGCGGGGCAGCGTACGGTGTTGGGTTGGATCTTCTTTGGGCACACCGATGGAATCGTCTTCAACTTCATCGGCCATATCTTCATGAAGCTCTGTGCGTTACTGGCCAGTATAGGGTTGTTCTTCCTGATCTATTGGACGTTACCGAACCGTAAGATTCCTGCGCGAGCCGTTCTGCCGACGGCGATTGTCGTCGGCCTCCTGTGGGAGGGGGCGAAGTATCTCTACATTCTCGCGCTCCCACACCTCGACTTTCGTTCGGTCTATGGGCCGTTTGAGGTGTCGGTCAGCCTTATTATGTGGGCTTTTATTTCGGGGCTGTTATTGCTGGCTGGGGCCTATGTTTCGGCTACACGTCAGGCGCTGCGTGAAGCGCGTGCCGACGAAGCTGCTCAGCGAAAGACATAGCTACTTCGCTGTAAAAGCCTTCACGACGATGTCGTTCGGATGCTTGCCAGCAGGCAGCATTGTGAAAAGCTCGGGGCCGTTCTTGCCGCTGGTGCGGATGACGGCGACGTCGCCTGAGCCGGAATTGGCAACCAACAGCAGATGTTCGGTATCGGAATTTTTGTCGATGGAAAATGCGATGGCATCGGGGCGTGAACCGGTGCGTACGCCGGTGACGATTCGTCCGTCGTCGATGCTGTATAGATTGGTGGAGTCTGCACCGAAGTTTGTGACCCACAGGCTTGTATTGTCACGGCTGACGATGGCGCGCGAAGGCTTTGCGCCGATCACGTAAGTGCCTTCAACCTCATTGGTCCAGGCAGAGATCTCCGAGATGCTGTCGGAGTCGAAGTTGGTCGAGAATACTTCGCCGCCATCCGGTTTCAATGCGAGATGTGTCGGGGTCTTGCCGACGTCCAGCAGGGCAAGCAAGTGGTCGTGCTGAAGGGAGGCGTCCTGCTGGCCACCCCAGGAGTCTGGAGCGGCAGCGAGCCATATATCCATCACCTGGTGACCGCCAGAGCAGGCGATGAAGGCCTTGGCCCCTGAGCGCACGTCGGACAGCGAATTGGCTGCAATGGCGACATCGGTCGCACCGGGGCAGCCGGAAAAGGCCTCGCGAAGCTGCAACGGCTGATTTTTGGAGTCGGAGATGGAATAGATCGAAATGCTGCCCGCAATGCGGTTGCTGACTACCAGCGTGCGGTTGTCTGGCGAGACACGGGCGACGCCGGGTCCCTCACCGGTTGCGGCGACGGCAATCTCGCGGCGCTTGTCCAGGTCAAGCACACTCACGGTGTTCGAAGCAGAATTTGCAACATAGGCGCGTTTGCCGTCAGGGGCAACCTCAATGAAGTACGGCGTGTGGTGAACGCCCATCGTTGCGACGACGCGATTGTGCTCGGCGTCGATCACGCTGACCGAGTCGCTGCCTGTATTGACCGCATAAACCTCGTTGCGGACCGGGTTGATGGCGAGTCCAGTGGGCTGGTGGCCCACCTGGAGTACGCGGTCCTGGCGCAGATAGACGAGATCCAGCACGGCGACCGTGTCGGAGTCCCCATCCGCAACGTAGGCGAACTCGCGGTATCCGGCTGGATGGTCAAAGGCGTTGCGACGGCAACTCGTCAGCCCCACCATCAGCAGGGGAAGTGCGACCGTGGCGAGCTTGATGCAGGATCTGGAGAAGATAGGCACTGTTCTGGAAGTGTATGGGTGCAATAGAGCGGCTGCAACCGCGCCGAAGGCTTCCGCAACCTTAGTTGAAAAGCAGTGTCTAGACAAATAGCCCGGCGGCCATCCATCTACAGCCGGGGTCACGCATGACTCCTCGGAACAACGGGGTTGGGCGCAAGCCCGGCTCCGTTGCTTTTTTATGCCTTTGGCGTTTTTCGCCACTGTACAGCGATCCAAAGAACATATCCGAACTGTAGGCCCCACACGACCGCGTAGGCGATGTGCACGTAAGCGATAGGGTGGACCCTGCTGAAGCTTTCAATATCCACGGGCATCTCCCTCGGAGAGAAATTCTTGTGCTTTGGTGGCGGCTAGGCCCTGTCGGCGGCGTTCGAGCGCATAGCGGAAGCAGAGCACGAACACGGTCCACATTCCCCAGCCGGCGATATTCCAGAAGATGGCTGGGAGCATGCTCTTATCGACCTGACCGCCGGTCAGCACGGGACCGGGATGCTGGGTGCGCCACCAGCGAATGGACATAAAAGTAATGGGCACGTCTACCGCTGCGAAGATCGATAGCACAGCGGCTAACGTGTATGTCTGCCCTGAGGACGACATGCGCCGCAATAGCACATAGCTCACGTAGAGCAGCCAGAGGAGCAGGTAGGTTGTTAGGCGATAATCCCACGTCCACCAGATTCCCCAGATGGGCCGCGCCCACAGCATTCCGGTAATAAGACCAATGCTGGTGAGTACTAGTGTTACCTCCGCGGATGCGATGGCGAGCGCGTCGGCAGCCATTGCACGCGCCGGGTTACTACTCCGCCAGAAAAGGTAGCCGATAGAGGCCAGGAGATTAATATAAGGCGGGACCAGCGCCAGCGAGGCATTGGGGACGTGGTAGAAGAAGATGCGAAAGATGTCGCCCATCGTCGCTTCCGGGGGCGCTACAAAGATGGCTTGATAATACCCGACAGCCAACACCACAAAGGTAGCCACGAGCCACAGCCATATTAAAGGTTTTGGGATACTGCGTGTCTGCACAATGTCTCCAGTCTATAGTGCGAGCCTCAATCTTCGCGCAGGACGAGGTCGAATAGCAGCATGCAAAGTGTAGTGAAGATTACGTCATAGCCGACGAGCGCTCGCAACCAGAGGCCGGGCTCAGAGTCGCCCGTTAGCACGGCGGTAGTGGCTTGGGTCATCGCCAGCAGGGCCGGAGCGGAGATAGGCAAAAGCACAAGAGGCAATAGAAGTTCGCGATTGCGCGTGCGCAGGCTGAGCGCTGCGAAGAAGGTTCCATTACACACCAACGCCCATGTGCCCAGAGGCAGGATTAGCAGCAGAAGCCAGCTTTGGCCGAGCGGGTGCAGGTTGTAAAAGATCGCAAAGACCGGGGCGAGTACAACTTCGACGGCACTGACAAAGAAAAAGTTCGCCAATGCCTTGCCCAGGAATAGCGTAGAAGCCGATGAAGGAGCGAGGCGATGGGCATCGAGCACATGATTGCGCAGTTCGCGTGACCACGATTGGTTGAGAGCAGTCATTGCAGCAAAGAGCAGACCCACCCAGAGCAATCCTCCGCTAATCTGGCGGGCGACGGTCGGGTACGACGTCGGATCGAAGGCCAGCGAGAACACGACGACCACCAGCAGCGAAAAGAACAGCATGCCGTTGATGGAATCCTTCGCGCGCCACTCGATGCGAAGGTCTTTCCGCAGGTGCGCAACGACGTGCCGTGCATAGCTCATGAAATCCATCGTACTGTGAAGGGGCGGTCCGGTAGTTTTATACGATCTTCCGAATGGACGATATACGCACACTAATTGCGTTTATCGCCTTATGCCCAAAGGCACACTCGCATCGCCAGTATTTGCACGGTTTTGCGCGTCTGCTGGGATACCAGTTTTGCCACACTTTGCCACAGTTGCTGATGTTCTTCCTCTTCGAACTGCTGGCTGTGGAAGCACTCTCTTGCACTGCCGCACCGTGCATGATACAAACGATGTATTCCATCCGCTTAGGCGGGTCGAATTTCATGCAGAGTGGTTGAGGGACGAGCCCTGTGACGCCACGACAACCGGACAGAACACAGTACCGGTGTCAACTCTCTCCTGACTGTCGTTTTGGCATCGGGGTACATGAGATTCGGTGGGAGCAGACCCGTTCCTGAGCCTGTATTCCACGCTTCTCCGTACCTGCCAATCCCCCAGACAATTGAGAGTGGTGTTCACAAGACCAGAACCCTTCGGCCATCGGAGCTGATGATGGTGTCTTCTTGTACGAAGTATGAGCTGCGCTGCAACGAGTGCGGCAAGAGTTTTGGCAACCGGCCTCTTTCCGCCTGTGACGAGTGCCTCGCTCCCCTTGAAGTCCAGTACGACCTGGAGTCCGTACGCGGACGCTTTACGCGCGAGTCGATCGCTGCAGGGCCTGCGAACATCTGGCGCTATAAAGAGTTGCTGCCTATCCCTGAAGGCTTCCAGCCCGACCTGCCGGTAGGCTTCACGCCGTTGGTGCGCGCGAAGGGATTGGGCAAGCGTATCGGTGCGGACAATCTCTATGTGAAGAATGACGCTGTTTGCTTTCCGACATTGAGCTTCAAAGATCGTGTGGTTTCGGTCGCGCTAGCGAATGCACAGGCCTTCGGATTCAAGACGGTGGGCTGCTCGTCGACCGGAAACCTGGCGAACTCGGTAGCGGCGCAGGCTGCACGTTTGGGGCTGCGGGCCTGCATTCTGGTTCCGTCCGATCTCGAAGCAGCAAAGATTCTGAATACTCAGGTATATGGCGCGCGGCTGGTGCGGATCGATGGTAACTACGATCACGTGAACCGCCTTTGCACGCTGATTGCGGATGAGTACAACTGGGGCTTCGTGAATGTGAACTTGCGGCCCTACTACGCCGAGGGTTCGAAGACGGTAGGCTATGAGATTGCCGAACAGCTTGGCTGGCGCTTGCCGGACAACGTTGTGGTGCCGATGGCCGGTGGCTCGCTGATCCGCAAGATCCGCAAGGCCTTCAAGGAGTTGATTGCGCTCGGCCTGGTTGAGCATAAGGACGTGCGCTTCTTCGGGGCACAGGCCACTGGCTGCTCGCCAATCTCGCACGCGGTAAAGCAGGGCTGGGATTACATCGAACCACAACGCCCAAACACCATTGCGCGTTCGCTGGCTATCGGCAACCCTGCCGACGGTCCGGCGGCGGCGAAGATGATTCGGGAGACCGGTGGTTGGGCTGAAGATGTCTCGGACGTTGAGATCGTGTCCGGCATTCAGGAGCTTGCGGAGACGGAAGGCATCTTTACTGAGACTGCTGGTGGCGTAACAACAGCAGTTACAGCGCGTTTATATGCGCATGGACGCATCTCTCGCGACCAAACCACGGTCGTGTGCATCACAGGGAACGGACTTAAGACAACAGATGCGCTGGAAGGCCGCTTCGAAGTCGAGCGTGCGGTAAAGCCGAAGCTTGCGGCGTTCGATGAGTACATTCGCGAGGTAGACGGCTCGCTAGTAGGCGTAACCGAAGAGTTGGTATTGGCAGGAGGAGTTCAGTGAGCGTAAAGGTAGTGTTGCCGACGGCATTGGCGCGGCATACGGAAGGCCAGAAGGCATTCGATTCGGATGCGAAGGATCTTCCGGGGCTGATTGCGGAGTTCGATACAAAGTTCCCCGCGTTGGCTCAGAATGTGAAGGACGAAAACGGCAAGCTGCGCCGGTTTATCAATGTCTACATCAACGATGAAGACATTCGTTTTCTCGGCGGAGATACGCACCAGTTTGAGGATGGCGATGAAGTAATGCTGATTCCTTCGATTGCGGGTGGGTCCTACTCGGACGGCGAGTAGCGCTTCGCGCGAAAGAACAAGGGCGGCGAGAATCTCTCGCCGCCCTTGTTCTTTTAGTCGAGAAGATGCTCGCCTCAAAGTCCATAAGCGTCGAGGCGGTGGCAGGCTTCCTCGAGTTCGGCAGACTTCTTCGCAAAGCAAAAGCGCAACAAATTTTCGCCACGATTGGTTCCATCGGCATTGTTGCCAAAGAATGCCGAACCTGCAACAGCCGCGATTCCCGTGTCTGCAAGAAGCTTGCGGGCTTTCTGCTTGGCATCTACGCCGGGGATGCGTGTAGCGTCGGCGAGAATGTAGTACGCACCTGTAGGGATAGAAGGTGTGAGGCCTGCATGTGTCAGTGCAGCGCAGAGTTCATCACGTTTGGTCTGGTATTCGACAGCCAGCGCCTCGTAGAACGCAGTTGGCAACGCCAGCAGGCCGGCTGCTGCGCCGTGTTGCAGGGGCGAAGGTGCGCACACATAGGTGAGGTCGTGAAAGTATCCGATGGCTGGCAGCCAGCGCGCGTCGGCTGCGAGATATCCGAGCCGCCATCCGGTGACCGAGAAGGTTTTGGAGAACCCCGAGATCGTGATGGTGCGCTCAGCCATGCCGGGCAGCGCGGCGATACTGCGATGACGCGCGCCATCATAGATGAAGTACTCGTACATCTCGTCGGTGAAGACGAAGAGGTCGTGCTTGATCGCAAAGTTCGCAAGCAGTTCAAGCTCCGGCTGCGAGAAGACTTTGCCGGAGGGGTTCGACGGCGAGTTGAGAATAATGGCGCGTGTACGCGGTGTGATGGCTGCGTCCAGGCGGTCGAGGTCGAGTATCCAGTCAGGAGCATCGAGAGGGACAATGACTGGGACAACGCGTTGCGAGCGCAACGTGCTCACGTGGTATCCGTAAAAAGGCTCCAGCACCAGGCACTCATCGCCCGGATTGAGCAGCGCCAGCAGGGCAGCTTGCAAAGCGCCTGTCGCTCCGCTTGTGACGAGGACCTCGCGATCCGGGTCGACGGTGATGCCGTTGAACGTTGCGAACTTCTGTGCGATGGCCGCACGCAGGGGAGCTATACCGTCGAGACGCGTGTAGATATTGTGTCCCGAGCGAATGGCTGCGATGGCGGCTTCAACGACGGGATGCGGCGGGTCCGTGTCGCAGACCCCTTGAGCCAGATTGATGCCATCGACTGCGGCGCAGGCAACGGTCATGGCACGAATCTCAGACTGTGTGGTGTTGGGCGCGAGGTCGCTGAGGTAGAGATTAGTAGCGGTCATTGAGGCGGTGGGCATGATGAAAGAGCGCTTAGAACAGCGCTCCTTCATCTTAGCGAAAATCCAGGATGCAGCACGGACACGTTATACCCAGCCCAGCAGCCAGAGGATCACAACGATCAAAAGGATTGTGCCCAGAGTGCCACTCCCGCGATATCCCCAGTTGCGAGAGTACGGATAAACAGGGAAGGAACCGAGCAGCAAGAGAACAAGAAGAACGACGATGATGAGTTCCATAGCCAGCCTCCGATACAGCAATCAAAGTGTAGATGCGACGATTGGGGTCCCTGTTATCTACTGGCAGCACAATAAAGCCGAGCCACGATGGCTCGGCTTTATTGTGCTGTGCAACTCTTTTTTGCTTATTGATGCGTGCTGATGTTGGGCGAAGCCTCGCGTGAGGGCGGGATCAGAGGCACAGCCTCTGCTAATGCTTCAGGCAACTCCTCAGCAAGTTTTGGCAGCTTGGAGGTCAGCGCGATCTCCAATACCTCGTCCATCTGTTCAACCCAGTGAAGCTTCATCGAGCTCTTGATAAGCTCGGGAAAATCCGCCAGATCCTTGCGGTTATCGGCAGGAAGAATTGCTTCAAAGATACCTGCGCGGTGAGCGGCGAGAAGCTTCTCCTTGAGGCCGCCGATAGGAAGCACCTTGCCGCGCAGAGTGATCTCGCCGGTCATAGCTATATCGCGACGTACTGCGATCTTGGTGAGGGCGCTGGCGAGCGCTGTGGCCAGTGTGATGCCCGCCGATGGACCGTCCTTTGGAATGGCGCCTTCGGGAACGTGGACGTGGATATCGATGCTGCGGTAGAAGTCGCGTGGTAGGCCCAAATGATGCGAACGCGAACGGATATAGGTGAGCGCTGCTTGTGCGGATTCCTGCATCACATCGCCCAGCTGGCCAGTCGCAGTCATCTTGCCCTTACCGTCGAGCACTTGTACTTCAGTTTGCAGAATGCTGCCGCCCATCTCCGTCCAGGCGAGGCCGGTGACAAGCCCAACTTCGGACTTTTCCTGTACCTGTGAGTCACGGAACTTCGCTACGCCAAGAAGATCGCCGAGCGTCTCTGGCGTGACTGCTTCAGTATGGGCGGAGTTTTCCACGACTTTGCGCGCGATTTTGCGGCAGAGATTGCCGATCTCGCGCTCGAGATTGCGAACGCCCGCTTCGCGCGTGTAGTTGCGGATAATCTCTCGCAGGGTATCGTCGGTGAAGCTGATCTGCTCACCTGTGAGGCCGGTAGCTTCGAGCTGTTTCTTTACCAGGTACTGCTTGGCAATCTCGAGTTTTTCCACCTCGGTGTAGCCTGTGAGTCGCAGGATCTCCATGCGGTCCTGCAGTGGGCCTGGAATGGTATGAAGCACATTCGCGGTCGCCACAAAAAGAACCTGCGACAGGTCGTATTCGACATCCAGGTAGTGATCCTGGAAGGTGTTGTTCTGTTCGGGGTCGAGCACTTCGAGCAGGGCACTGGCTGGGTCGCCGCGGAAGTCCGACGCCATCTTATCGATCTCATCGAGCATGATGACCGGGTTCTTGGTACCGGCCTTCTTCATCGACTGAATGATCTGCCCAGGCAACGCGCCAATATAAGTGCGGCGATGGCCGCGAATCTCGGCTTCGTCACGCACGCCGCCGAGCGACATGCGCACAAACTTGCGGCCGGTGGCCTTTGCGATGGACATGCCGAGCGAGGTTTTACCAACGCCCGGAGGTCCGACGAAGCAGAGGATCGAGCCCTTCGGATTCTTCACAAGCTGGCGTACAGCAAGAAATTCCAAAATACGGTCCTTGATCTTTTCAAGGCCGTAGTGATCCTCATTGAGAATCTGCTCCGCATTCGCGATGGAGCGAATTTCCTTACTCCGCTTCTTCCACGGCACAGCGAGCAGCCAGTCGAGATAGTTGCGCGAGACGGTTGACTCGGCGGACATCGGAGGCATAGCTTCGAGCTTCTTTAGCTCTTGCAAAGCCTTTTCCTTGACCTCGGCGGTCATGCCGGCTTCTTCGATCTTCTTCTTCAACTCGTCGAACTCGGACTTCTCGCCGCGGCCGAGTTCTTTCTGGATTGCCTTGATCTTCTCGTTGAGGTAGTACTCTTTCTGGGCGCGTTCCATCTGCCGTTTCACTCGCGACGAGATGGTGCGGTCCATGTTGAGTTTCTCGATAGCAATATCGAGCGTGTCGGCAATGCGCGAAAGGCGTACCTCGGGGTCGAAGACTTCGAGGATCTGCTGTTTCTCTTCGATGGAGAGCTGGAGATTCGCCGCGATTACGTCCGCCAGCTTGGCGGGTTCGTCTGTGCGAAGGGCGGCGGCGGTCTCCTGGTTGAGCGATTGCTGCAGTTTGTTGTATTGCTCGAAAAGCTGATGCACGCGTCCGACGAGCTGTTCGGTCTGCGGCGTGGGCGACAATTCGGCGCGCGAAGTGCGCACGGTGGCCACGAAGAAACCATCATCGTCGTTTACTGCGCTGGCGCGAGCGCGTTCCACGCCTTCGACCAGAACCTTGATATTGCCATCCGGCATGCGCACGGACTGCACGATGTTGCCGATGACGCCGACCATGTAGATATCGTCGGCTGTCGGTTCGTCTACAGCGGCGTCGTGCTGGGTAGCGAGGAAGATGCGGCGGTCCCCGTTGAGAGCTTCTTCAAGCGCGCGAACGCTGGATTCGCGGCCGACGACGAAGGGAGCCATCATGTGGGGGAAGATGACCATCTCGCGGATGGGCATCATCGGGAGTTTGCGTTGAGCGCCGTTGAGAAGATTGCGTTCGTCGTTAGTCATAAGCCTCCCGATTAGACGTGTATGGTGCGCGAACGATGCGCATGAGCTGCCTCATAGTTGCTGAGGCCCTGCAAAAATCGTGCAATGTGGTTTTCCTTTGGGAAAAAACACGTAAACGCCCCTTCCTCCGGAAGGCACCTATAGCGAAACCGTTCGAGCTTAACATGGAGGGAATTGTACGCGCACGGAGGGCAGGGAATTGCACATGGACGACGATTCAGTGTCTAGACTCCGGCTCACCCCCCAGAGAATTGTCCTAAAGAGAGGTGTGGGGCAATTGGAAAGGTCTGGGGAACCCGGTCTAAGTGGCTAAACCACTTAGACATCGAGGACCCCCAGACCTTTCGGGTGTTGGCTGAGAAACTCCATGCCCAGTGTCATGGTCCGAAGCCCGGCCCTTACCTTGAAGGGCCCCAGAACCGCGCTACCCGGCCTTCTCGAGAATCACAGGAATGGTGATGTCGCGTGAGGACACCATCTCTTCCGTGATAATGATCTCCCGTACCTTCTTATTCCCGGGGACGTGATACATCAGGTCGAGCATGAGCTCTTCGAGGATCATGCGCAGACCGCGAGCGCCAACTTTGCGGGTCAAGGCCTCGCGGGCGATTGCACGAGCGGCCTCGTCGGTCCAGGTGACCTTAACTCCCTCGTAGTCGAACAGTTTTGCATACTGTTTCAGGATCGCATTGCGCGGTTTGGTGAGGATTTCAATCAGCGCGGCCTCGTCGAGTTCGTCCAGAATGCCCATTACCGGCAGCCGGCCGACGAATTCGGGAATCAGGCCGTACTTGAGGAGGTCTTGCGGTTCTGCCTGGCGAAGCAGTTCGGCATCCCGCTGCGCGCGGATGGGTGTTACCTCGGCCTCTCGGGCGTGGGCATCGGCGATGGCTTTGAAGCCCAGCGCCTTCTTGCCGATGCGTCGGCCGATAACTTTTTCGAGTCCAACGAATGCGCCGCCGCAGATGAACAGGATGTTCGTCGTGTCGACGATGGTGAACTCCTGGTGCGGATGCTTACGGCCGCCTTGCGGCGGAACACTTGCAACAGTGCCTTCGAGCAGCTTGAGCAACGCCTGCTGCACGCCTTCGCCGGAGACATCGCGTGTGATGGACGGATTCTCGTCCTTGCGGCCGATCTTGTCGATCTCGTCGATATAGATGATGCCCTGCTGAGCTTTGGTCACATCGCCCTCGGCAGCCTGCAGCAGCTTCAGGAGGATGTTTTCGACGTCTTCTCCAACGTAGCCGGCTTCGGTCAATGTGGTGGCGTCGACGATCGCAAAGGGAACATCCAGCATCTTCGCCAGCGTCTGTGCGAGCAGCGTCTTGCCGGAGCCTGTCGGGCCTACCAGCAGAATGTTCGATTTGGCGAGCTCTACATCATTACCGCGCGTGCGATTCATCTGCACGCGCTTGTAGTGGTTGTAGACGGCGACGGCGAGCTTTTTCTTCGTCATTTCCTGGCCAATGACGTACTCGTCGAGGAAGGCCTTTACTTCAGCGGGCTTGGGCAGATGCGCTGGCGCCGCGCCAGGCTGCGTATCCCCTTTGTCGTCTTCGAGAATCGAGTTGCAGACGGCCACACACTCGTCGCAGATGTAGGCACGAGGATAGTCGGAAGGCGAGGAGATCAGCTTGGCGACAGCATCCTGTGACTTGTGGCAAAAAGAACAGCGAAGGGAATCTTCCGAGCCCCGGGAGGTCTTCATAGAGGGGTGTAACTCCTTTGTGTCAGCTGCCGCAAAGAGCGGACAGAGGGCCACGCAACAAACTAAAGTTTACACCTGCGAGAGCGAGGGAAACTGGTAGGAAACAGGGCGGCAATATGCAGTTAGGTACTGGGTGTCGAGTGGGGTACGCGGCAATATGCAGGAAACAGCAAACAGGAAGTAGGAAACAGGAAGTACACTCGGGACTCACAATAGTACGGATTCATCAATAGCTCCGTACCGCTGTCCTGTTTCCTGTTTGCTACTTCCTGTTTCCTGCCTTTACGTGCGTGGCCGGTCGATGATGTCGTCGATGATGCCGTACTCTTTGGCCTGCGGTGCAGTCATGATGAAGTCGCGTTCCACATCACGCTCGATACGGTCGAGTGGCTGACCGGTGTTGGCGCTCATTAGGCGGTTTGTGAGTTCACGAATGCGAAGGATCTCGCGTGCGTGGATGTCGATATCGGTAGCCTGTCCGCCCAGGCCGCCCATAGACGGCTGATGGATGAGGATGCGCGAGTTGGGCAACGTAAAGCGCTTGCCCTTCTTGCCAGCCATGAGCAGGAAGGCGCCCATGGAAGCGGCCTGTCCGATACAGAAGGTCACAACATCGTTCTTGATGTACTGCATCGTGTCGTAGATCGCCAGACCAGCCGAGATTGAGCCGCCGGGGGAGTTGATATAGAGCTGGATGTCTTTCTCTGGGTCTTCGCCGGAGAGGAAGAGCATCTGCGCGATGATGAGATTGGCGACATTGTCGTCAATCGGCGTGCCGAGGAAGATGATGTTGTCGCGCAGCAGACGGCTGTAGATGTCGTAGGAGCGTTCGCCCCGGCTCGTCTGCTCGAGCACCATTGGTATGAGTCCCATAGCTCTCTCTTTCTTTCTGCCTGCTCAGAATACAGGTCGGCGGGTTGGGGAAAAGCACCCCACCTCGCGACGATAGAACTGTCGCGAGAGTGGGGTACCCGAAGGACTAGGAGGCAAGTTTTTCGAAGAGAGCCGCGCCGGTCTTCTCGCGGCGCATCTGTTCGCGGATGCGTTCGATCGAACCGTCATCTGTGAGACGCTTGCGCAGCGTGTCGTAGGGCTCACGCGACTGGATGGAGAGCATCAGAAGCTCGCGCTCAAGATCTTCGTCGGTGACGACAACATTCTCGCGCTCAGCCACATGGTCCAGAATCAGCGAGGCCTTGACCTCGCTGACGGCCTGGTCGCGCTGCGCTTCGCGGAGACGGCCGAAGTCGAGTTGACGCATGGCGTCGGAGCTCATGCCCTGCTGCGCGAGAGCGCGCAGGCCACGCTCGAGTCGGGCGTCGATCTGCTGCTGAACAAATGTTTCAGGCAGCGGGAAGTTGAACTTCGCGACCAATTCGTCGAGCATCTTGTCGCGTGCCTGGGAATTGAGCGCATCCTTCTTGCGCGATGACGCATGCTCGCGCAGCTTGGACTCGAAGTCGTCCCAGCTCTCGTAAGGTCCGAGCTGCTTGGCGAACTCCTCGTCGCGCTCGGGATAGTCCTTGCGCTTGATGGCTTTCACTGTGACGTCATAGCTGACGGTCTTGCCCGCGAGGCGTGCTTCGCCGAACTCGGCGGGGTAGCTGGCCTCAAAGGTGAGCTCCTGGCCGACTTTGGCTCCACGAAGGGCTTCGTTGAAGGCAGGCAGGGTATTCTTGCCGCCGATCTCGATGAGCACATCTTCGCCAGTGATAGGTTGGCTCGTCTCGTCTTTCGTGGCTGCTTCGAGGCCGTCTTCCGTCACGGTCTGGGCAAGTTCCTGCACCTGACCCTTGAAGCCGATCTCGGCCCAATCGCCGTCGACGAGCGGGCGGTCTTCTTCAACCGGCTCTACGGTGGCGTGGCGGTCGAGCACATTGGCAAGCTCGGCCTGGTATTCATCTTCGGTCAACGCGGAATCAGGACGCTGGACGGAGATGGAGTCATAGCCGTCGACGTTAACTTCCGGCAGTACCTCAAAGGTGGCCTTGAAACGCAGTGGCTGGCCTTCAACGAGAAACAACTCCGAGACCTGCGGCTGCGAGACGGGGTTGATCTTCTGCTCTTCGAGCGCCTTGCGGAAACGGTCCGAGACCAGCGACTCAAGCACTTCCTGGCGTACTTCTTTGCCGAAGCGCGATTTGATGAGCGACTCGGGCACCTTGCCGGCGCGGAATCCAGGGATACGGGCCAGCTTGGTATAGCGCTTGGTTACCTGCCGGAATGCCTTGTCGACATCAGCGGCTGGCGCTTCGACTTCAATGGAACGTGTGAGTTCAGGGTTCAGCGTGGGCGTATGGTCATGATGGTGGTGGCCTTCGTGATCATGGCCTTCGTGGCTGTGATCGTGCTCATGCGCATCGGCGGTCTGCTCTGCAGCCGCAAGGTTCTCTTCGTGAGTGTCTGTGGGGGTCAAGTTTGTTGCCTTCCGGAGGTTTTGGCGGTGGCATTGCCTTCAAAAAAACGCGTGGATTGCGCCGCGTGCCAGTAACCGCTCGCCAAGGTCAAGGATACGAGGGTGTGGCGGCAGGGTCAAACGGCGCCCGTGCATAAGGGGTTTCTACAGGGGTTTATCGGCCAAAGGACTACTTCGTGGTTCCAGTCAACGCAAAGATCTGGACGCGCACCTTCCACTGCACGCTTGCACCGGGCTGTAGCGTAACGATGCCTGTCTGATCCTGGTTTGGCCACTCGCGGCCAAGCGGGTCACTGACATTCATGTTCGGACCGATCGAGACCCAGGGTTTGTCTGCAGGCGCGATGACCCGCAGATTCGTGATGTTGCTGGTGAGTGGGATGACGCGCAGTCCGTAGTTGGCTGCGGGGTCTCGCAACTCCGCGATAGGGCCATCGGACAACAGGCCCTTATGTAGATTTAGGTAGGTATTATCCAGCGAAATCTGGCCCAACGGGGTTCCGCTGGCCCGAAGGAAGTCGTGGGAAGTGCCTTGTGTCGGGGTGATACTACCGCTGAGTGTGCCTGCATCACCATCAGCTGGCTCGGCAAGGCTGAGGGAAGGGACGACGAGCAATGCGTTGGCGCGGTCCCCGCTGGGAATGGCGAAGTACGGGTGCCAGCCAAGCCCTATCGGCTCGGCGGCCGTGCCGGTATTACGTGCCGTCATGGTGAGGTCGAGCGATTGGCCTGAAAGCTCGACAAGGATGGTGATATCGGTACTGGAAAGCCAGTTGCCGGAAAATGAGCCTGCCTGGAACGTCGCTTCCGCGGACTGGCCATCCGGAAGCGCTGATGTCTTCACCGTATCTGCGCCAAGTGCGAGTAGAAGACCTTCAGTCGAAAGGGAACTGCCAGGAGCGCTGGATGGGAAGGTGATGCGCTGTCCTTGCCAGAGGGCTTGCAGGGCTCCGTTGCCTGGTGCAGGAAAACCAGTCAATTGTGCGGCCCAGGGTGCGAGAAACGCGCCTCCGTAGCTCGTAGAGGCACTGCCATTGTCGTCGGAATCTGCTCCGGAAAGAATCTGAGCTGCCTGGGATACGGGAGGAGCGACCAATAGATTGACTTCTCCTCGGCCTGGCAGAGAGGCGGTCAGTTGCCAGAGGTTGAAGCCGCGTCCAGGCAACAGCGTTGCGGAGACGAACTCGGGAGTCCGGCCGTTTTTGTCGATCGTCCGCGAAATGCGGATCGGATCCTGGCCGCCGGGTCCTGCCGGAGCTACCTGCGGGACGCGATCCGTGGTGACGGCCCGCAAGCGATGCAGATTGCCGCGTGAGTGCTCGTAGGAGCCAAGTGCGAGGACGAGGCACACGATCGCGATCAGGCTGGGAGTCATCCAGCCCGAAGTGCTCCAGCGGTCGAACCGGGAGGTTCGTGGGCTGCCAGAGTTGGGTGTTTCAACCTTCATCGAACAAATCTCTCTTGGGCCGGTATTGCACGGCCCTGTTGTGCGAACAAACGCCTTTTAGTCTCTATGAGAGAGACGTTGGTTCGGACCTGATGGTTGGATGCAATACGGAACAGAGAACCCGGGCCATCAACTGGCATCAGATATGATCGGCCAACGTGACACCTTTGAACAAACCGTTAGAGACCGATAGAGGGAAGAGTACACGCTCTTCAAAGAAATTGCTGGTATTGCAGGAGTTACATCAGGCTATTGCCACCTGCGAACGCTGCACTCGACTACGCGAATACTGCCGTGGAATAGGCGAAACGCGCCGTAAAGCCTATCGCGACGAGGTCTACTGGGCGCGGCCTGTACCCGGTTTTGGCGATCCGAACGCGAGAATCCATGTGATGGGCCTGGCACCTGGCGCGCATGGGGCCAATCGCACCGGAAGGCCCTTTACCGGGGATGGTTCCGGCGATTTCATGTATCCGGTGCTCCATGAGCTGGGTCTGGCGACGAAACCGAAGGCTATAGCCCGCGATGACGGTCTCCGGCTGCGGAAGCTGTGGATTAGTTCCGTTGTCCGTTGCGCTCCACCGGGGGATAAGCCGAAGCCCGACGAGATACGGAATTGCTCCCGGCATTTGACGGCGGAGATCGACGCTTTATCGGGAGTACGTGTGGTGGTGTGTCTGGGGAAGATTGCCTGGGATGGGTATCTGGCGCATCTGGTTGCGAATGGCGTGATCGAACGCAGATCCGCTTATGTCTTCGCTCACGCAGCGGAGTACACTCTGCCGAATGGTATTACGCTGCTGGGCAGCTATCACCCGTCGCTGCGGAATACGAATACGGGACGATTGAACCGTGTGATGTTTATGAGGGTGTTTGTGAAGGCTATGGAGATAGCCGGACTTGCTTGACCAGGCCAGGAAAATGTCAGAAACGACCAACCTGCGGCGGCAGGCTGGAATCTCAATGCAGAGTTGAATCCACGGAGGTATGCCAATGCGTAATAGAGAATTTTGGATCGCGCTGGGAGTTGGAGCCCTGGCTGGGGGCGTTGCAGCGCTGCTTTATGCGCCGCAATCGGGAGCGCAGACGCGCAAGAAGCTGAAGCGGGGCATTGAAGATGCTGGAGAGGCGCTGGAAGATGCCGGCGATTACCTCAGGGACCAGGCGGAGTATCTGAGCCGTGAGGCGCAGAAGCTGATTGAGCGCAGCAAAGGGCAGTTCGAAGATGCTCTCGATGCAGCCAGCGGTGTGGCGACGAAGGCTGCGAAGTCGGTTCAGAAGCTGGTCTGAAGGGTGTTGGACTCTGCCGTAAAACGTGACTTTCTGAACGCAGAGTAGTTGACCTGTAAGACAAAACGCTCCGGCTGTAAGGCCGGAGCGTTTTGGTTTTAAAGGAAAGCTGCGATTAGACCGTCGTGAGGGCCAGACCTGCGGACTTCTCTTCGCCGTCGGCGGTGACCGGACGATAGTGAAGCTGGTTGTTCTCGAGGTAGACCTCCAGGAAGGCTGGCCGCTCGGCTATCTGGCCGGCGATCAGCGCCTCGGAGAGAGGGTCCTCGATGAAGCGTTGCAGGGCTCTGCGCAGGGGACGGGCACCGTAGCTCCGGTCGACGAGTGTCTTGTCGAGAATCCAGCGCTTGGCGTCGTCCTGCACCGAGATAGTGATGGCCTTGTGGACGAGGTTGGTGTTGAGACCCTGTACCAACAGCTCCAGGATCTGCATGAGGTCGGAGTCGGACAGCGACGTGAAGACGATGACCTCGTCGAGACGGTTCAGGAACTCGGGGTTGAAGGTTCGCTTCACCTCGCTCATCACCATCTCCTGCATCTTCTCGAGTACGACCTCGTCCTTGCTCGACTGGAAGCCCAGGCTCTCGCGCTTCATGAGGTGCTTGGCCCCGATGTTCGAGGTCATCACGATGATCGCGTTCTTGAAGTCGACCGTATTGCCGAGACCGTCGGTAAGCTGGCCGTCTTCAAAGACCTGAAGGAGCAGGTTGAAGACATCCGGATGCGCCTTTTCGACCTCGTCGAGCAGAACTACGGAGTAGGGGGAACGCTTGACGCGCTCGGTGAGCTGGCCGCCCTCTTCGTATCCGACGTAGCCCGGAGGCGAGCCGATGAGCTTGGAGACCGAGTGCTTCTCCATGAACTCCGACATGTCGAAGCGGATGAGGGATTTCTCGGAGCCGAAGAGGAATTGCGCCAGGGTGCGCGCGACTTCGGTTTTGCCGACGCCCGTTGGCCCGAGGAACAGGAAGCTGCCAATAGGACGTGCGGGGTTTTTGAGACCGGCACGAGAGCGACGGATGGCGCGGGCCAGGGCACTGATCGCCTTGTCCTGCGCGATGACGCGCTTGTGCAGCTCTTCTTCCACGCGCAGCAGCTTCTGAGTCTCTTCTTCCTTGATGGAGGTAATCGGAACGCCGGTCCAGCGGGAGACGACGTCTTCGATGTCCTCACGCGTCACGATGCCCGCGGAGTTCTCGTCGAGGTGGTACTTGTCGCGAAGAGCGCGGAGATTCTCGCGTTCCTTGCGCTCCTCGTCGGAGTAGAAACGCGCCTTCTCGAACTCGTGGTTCGCGATGGCGTTCTCCATGCGATGCACGATGAACTTGATGCGCTTCTGGACCTCGGTGAGCTCTTCGGGAAGCGTGGTCTGGCGCAGCTTTACGCGTGCACCGGCCTCGTCGATGAGATCGATAGCCTTGTCCGGCAGGAAGCGATCGGGGATATAGCGGTTGGAGTGCGAGACGGAGAAGGTAATCGCGTCGTCGGTGTAGCTGACGGCGTGGAACTTCTCGTACTTCTCGCGGATGCCCATGATGATCTTGATCGCGTCTTCTTCGTTGGGCGGCGGTACTTTGACGGCCTGGAAGCGGCGTTCAAGGGAGCGGTCTTTCTCGATGGACTTGCGATACTCCGCCGGCGTGGTGGCTCCGATGCACTGGATCTCACCGCGGCTGAGTGCGGGCTTGAGGATGTTCGCCGCGTCGAGCGAGCCCTCGGCCGAGCCAGCGCCAACGAGCGTGTGCAGCTCATCGATGAAGACGATGGAGTTCTGATTCTCCATCAACTCTTTCATGATGGTCTTCAAACGCTCCTCGAACTGACCGCGGTACTTGGTGCCCGCGACGATGAGGCTCAGGTCGAGAGACAACACGCGCTTATCGGCGAGGAAGCTGGGAACCTCGCCGTCGGCGATCTTCTGGGCCAGACCTTCGACGATGGCCGTCTTGCCGACTCCCGGCTCGCCGATGAGGACTGGGTTGTTCTTGGTGCGGCGGCAGAGGATCTGGATCACGCGCTCCACCTCGAAGTCGCGGCCAACCAGTGGATCGAGTTGCTGGTCGGTTGCGGCCTGAGTCAGGTCGCGCGAGAACTCGGCGAGCAGGGATTGCTCCTGCTGACCGCCGCGCTGTTTGGTGCCACTCTGTGGTGCGGGCTTTTCCTGCGTGGTGCGCTGCAGCTCCTCGCGGATGGCGGGGAGGCGCAGGCTGCGTTCTGTGAGGATCTCGGCCGCAAAGCACTTCTCTTCACGGAGCAGGCCTAGTAGTAGATGCTCGGTCCCGATGTGCTTATGCGAGAGCCGCTCGGCCTCTTCGGCCGCGTAGGCGAGCACGCGCTTGCACTCGTTGGAGAGAGGCAGGTCAACCGAGGTGCTGACCTTTTCACGCACGGTGGTGTGCTGCTCAATCTGTTTGCGGATGGATTCCACTGAGGCGTGCGAGCGTAGGAAGCGATTGGTGAGCGCTTTATCTTCGCGCAGCAAGCCCAGCAAGAGATGTTCGGTTTCAATGTAGGGCGAGCCAAACTGACTCGCTTCGTAGCGCGCGAAGAAGATAACGCGCCGCGCCTTTTCTGTGTAGCGTTCGAACATGCTCCCCCTTCGAACCGCCGCCCCCGCGCATGGAGCTAAAAACCACTAGAACCAGAAACAGGGGCGCGGTCTGCGAATGACGATTACCGTGGCCGCCGCCGCGATGGTTTGCGACGGTGAGGACTGATTGCCGTTGCTGGCAGCCAGAGAGTTAACACCTAGTGTATCCGCGCCGGGCCCGGAAACGAAGCCCCGGCGAAGATTCAGGGATCAGAGATTGGACGCTCCTGTGGGAAATTGGTCGCAAACCGGGGATTAGGGATTAGGGTTCAGGGTCCAGAAGGCTTTATCTTCTGAGCCCTATCATTCGTCACCGCGTAGACAGTACTTGATTTCGTGCAACTTCTCGACTAAAGCTGCTAGTAGCCGGTATGAAAATGCTTTTCATTCTTTTACGCCGCATCGGAATGAAGAGGGCAATTAGAGCAATTCCCGTATTGATGTGACGTGGAGAATTCCTGCGAGTGCTGTTTTTCTTGAGGAAAAACAGCGTATAGACCTGTGGCTCGCTCTACCCCGATACGGAAACTGCTCGAGCCCACCGCTTACCATCCCTCCTAGGTGCGCCGCTATGCTGATGCCGGGAAAGATAGAGACGGCCAATCCGATGAGCATGGAGCACATCCAGGCTCACATCGCCCGAGGCGACGGGTGAGATGGGCAGGCCGTTTGCCTACAGGTCGATGACGACCTTGCCCTTCACGTGGCGGTCGGCCTGGAGTTCGACCGCAGTGCGGATTTGCTCGATCGGAAAGCTTGCGGCGATGGGTACCCGGAGCCGGCCGGTCACAATCAGGTGAGCAAGTTTTTCCAGGGCGTCGTGAGCAGCGTTGGCGCCGTTGGCTGGTGTGATCCCGTCGAGCTGGCCCGCGATAGTGGTGATGCGCGTGTCAGGGACGCCGAGTGTCCTTGCTGCGTGAGCTGTCTCCGTTCCATGGAGGTCGATCGCAGCGGTGATGCCACGGGGAGCGAGGGCACGTACCCTGTCCGCCAGGCCGTCGCCGTAGGCGACCGGTTCGGCTCCGAGATCGCGCAGGAAATCGGCCGATGCCGCCGATCCCGTCCCGATCACGTGCGCCCCTGCGATTCGGGCCAGCTGGACGGCGAATGTCCCGACTCCGCCCGCCGCGCCGCCGATCAGCACGGTGTCGTCCGGCCCAAGTTCGACCACGGCCAGGGCGGCGGATGCCGTGCGTCCGGCGATGGTGAGGGTGGCGGCGGTGCGGTCGTCGACGCCGTCGGGGGTGTGATGGGCCTCGTTCGCCGCAGTGTCCCCGGTTGAGTTGACCACTACGAAGTCGGCGACCGCGCGGGACAGGGCGCCGCCGAACACCCGGTCGCCTGGTGCGAAGCCGGTCACCCCATCACCGACCTGGTCGACTATTCCAGCGTAGTCTGTCCCGAATCCGGCCGGCAGGGTCAAGCCGAAACGGGCGGCAGTGTCCGCATCAGCGGTCATGAACCAGTCCATCGGGTTCAGCCCGGCCGCGGTGACCCGAACGCGGACCTGTCCCGGTCCGGCTTGCGGAGCTGGAACATCCTGGATACTGAGAACTTCGGGGCCGCCGAATGAATCGAGCCGGACCGCTCGACTCTTGCTCGACAGTGGATCGCTCAATTTCTTCATGCTTTTCTGTCTCCTTATGTTGAAGAACATATTAAAACGGACTATGCTCCGTTTATGGATGACCGTAACATAATTTGCATGGACGACCTAGTAAAAACGGAGCGTGATCCGTTTTGACGCCCCGAGCAGACGCAACCCGTAATCGCGATCAGTTGCTCACGGTGGCCACCCACGTGTTCGCGTCGGCTGCCACCGAGCCGTCGATGCGTGCGATCGCACGCGAGGCAGGGGT
>NZ_LMUH01000026.1:560863-602406 GCF_009766105.1 Granulicella sp. S156
GACCAACTGCCGCCAGCCATGGCGATGAGGCGCTGGATGGACCTGTTCGGCGACTGGATCGCGACCAAGAACGGCATGCTCGACACACTGCTGGCGATGATCAAGACGGGCGAGATCGCCCACGAGCAGACCCGAATGGAGCTACTGGCGGCCATCACCACAATCCTCGACGCCGGCCGCGCGGTGGAGGGCCTCCGTTGGGACGTCACCGCCGAAGACATAGCCGCGAGCCTTATCGGCATCTTCACGGTGGCCCCGAAGTCCCAGCGGGAAGCCCTCGCCGGTCGCCTGTTGGACCTTCTAATGGATGGACTGCGGTTGCCATCCCGCCGGTAAGCCACCTCCGCAAGAGGCAAAGTTTGTCATGATCTGGCAGTTCAAAGGCGGCAACTGGAAGTTGTCGCGCGTGATCAGCTATGACCACGCGGTTGCCAAGCTGTAAGCAAACCAGCGCTGACCAGTGAACTTGCCCGAAAAGCAGACTTTTCAGGAAGATTGAAAGTGCTACTGGTAAAGTCTCCAGCCGTACAATTTTTTAGGTGAATGCTGGCGCACAAGGCGAACTGGGGGATAGTGCGACGGACAACATAGGCTTGAATTGACTTCCCGCAATTGTGCTGTTAGCTTTAAGCTCTGTCTACGCGCCGTTCGTGCGCTCGGATGAAACCCAATGAGGTTGGGCATTTGAGTGCGAACTGCAGGATGGAAAGCTGGAGCGAGCCGGAATTTTGTTTCCGTGAGTCAATCCGGCCTACTGGCTCAGCGAAGGGATCACGTGATAGACAAGCTATCTGTGCGGAGGCGAGTGCTGCGGCCGCCTCCGACACTCCTTAGAAATAATCGTTAGCGAACATGTTGAGGTGAGTCTTGCCTGTTACGGCATGGACTTGGTCGTGACAGTCGGGGAAATTGCCTTCGATTGTTGTTCGATCGCCCTCAGTTTCAGACACGTTGTAGTGCCGTCGTTCGTCGAGACGGACACCGAATCGAAATAGCCCCCCAATCTCGCAATAAGCGTGATGGGGAACACCGGTCGCAAATTGCGCATGCGTTTCCAGTCCATAAGCAAAGAAGCGCTTCAAATCATCAACGGCGTAAGTGGTCTTGTAGCTTGTCTTTTGACGCGGACGAACACGCGCCCGCAGACCAGCTAGTTGCTGCTCTACATCGTCGCTCAGAGAACCAGATAGAACGGCTTCTCGGCATAATCTAGCAATTTCGTTCAGCTCACTAGCTATGAAGTTCCGAAGGGGCAACGCAAGTAGCTTGGCGTCGTCGCTGCGCCTGAACTTGTTGAGCAGTTGGGCGAAGTTACGCAGCATCCGTGCAGAAATCCCGAAGAAGAAATTTTGGGGGTTTCCGCTTGCGGCCTCGGCCTCGAACGTAACAATGAACGCAGCAGATGTAATGTCTTGGACGTAGTGTTGCCACACTAGATCTACGATCAAGATGCATGCATCGTGGTTTCGTGCGCGGGACAGCAGAAAGCGCTCTAAATCTGCCGAGGAGAACGGAGCTTTGGGCGTCCAAGCGGCAACAGTAGGCTGAGCCTGTTGGTTTGCAAGCGGCCCCCGTTTGAACGCTTCAGCAGGAATGATCCCGTCCTTGCCCCGTCCAAAATGACGCCTTAACTTCCCGTCCGGGGTAATCAGACAAATAAAAAGTTTCATCGTTTCTTGGCTAGCCTTACCAACACCCGCGTCGGGATCACAACACCATCAAGATCTTTCGCTGGGAGCGCAGATAAAGCACCGAGGAAACTGAGCAACGCTGCTCCCTGAACTGACTCTCCGTGAACCGGGCGAGGAGCCGATGCCACTTCTTCATGAACAGCATCCTCAAATTCAAATTGGATACCACTCGGGACGATACCAACTTTCGCTCTTTGGTGCGGGTGCTTCACGACGTGATAGCGACCTTCTCCTGCGGTCCGCTCAACGAATGCTTTCAACCTCTCGCCGTTGAGAATGGCTTGATAGTCGATCTGGGCTTCGACCATGGAGGGGCCCGCAAAGCTTAGAAGATACGGCTTCTGGTCCTTCCAAGCAGCATTAGCCTTATCCTTCAAAAATTCAATGATTGTGTCTTCTGTCCCGCTCATTCAGTTGCCCTCATGTCAATTTCACTAGGCTAGCGCAGTAATTGCCAAAATCATAGGCAAAGGGCACATCGTCGGGAAAACTCGCAGCATCCGTTCTTCTGTGAAACGCTGGTGAAAGCGGCGTACAAAGCGAAGACGAGGCCGAGCACGATCAAGCTCGACGGAATAAAGCGCACCGCTATGTGAAGCCCTAATTGCATCCTTCAGCCTGAGCCAGACATTTTCGGCTCACGAAAACGGGGTTTTGAGCAACCTCGGCCGTCCGCTCTGAGCGGAGAATCGAACTTGCAGAAAACGAGACTTTTGAGGAAGCTCCATTTTTCGCTATGCTTGCGAGTATGAGGGATCTGTTACGGGCAATCGGGCGGTGATGCGTCAGCAGTACTGTCATGTGGTTGTCGGAGGCGTTCGCCTGGCCTACATAGAGCGGGAAGCAGTCGGAGGACAACATGCATCGCCGATCCTGTTGCTTCATGCGTTGCTGGCTACTGCGGAAACGCTGACGGAGCTGATTGCCGGGCTGCCGCCCGACCGTCGGATTGTGGCGATCGACCTCCTTTCGGCGCAGCCTACGGATGAGGAGAAAAAGCTGGATGTTCATCAGGCGAGTCTTACTGGGCTGATCCACGATTTCATGAAGAGCATGGGTCTGGTGCAACCCGTTCTCATCGGGCATTCCCATGGCGGAGCGCTCGCTTTGCGGCTTGCGGCGACGGCTGCAACGGAGTTAAAGGGGCTGGTATTGCTGTCTCCGGCGCATCCTTTTGGCGGCTATAGAAGCCGCGTTGTGAACTTCTATCTTCGACAGCCTGGCCGCATGCTTGCCTTGAGTATTCCACTGGCTCCGAACTGGATGATTCTACGCGCGTACAACGAGGCTGCGGGGTCGAAGAACCGTATCAGGATGCGGCATTTGCGCCCTCATCTCAGGGTGCTGCGCAATCGCAACACTCTGCGCCGAGTACTCGAAATACTGAGGACGTGGGACGAGGATATGGAGGTTCTGCGTGAAGTTTTGGAAAAGGCTGCAATCGCCATTCCAACTCTTTTGATCTGGGGAGAGGAAGACCCGGTCGTCCCAATCGCCAGCGCAGCGGAGCTGGAAGAGCATCTTGCCGTTGGCGAGCGCGTGACGTTGGCGGGGATGGGTCACCTGTTGGCTGAGGAGGCGCCGGAAGAGTGTGCGAGATTGATCGGGGAGTGGCTCGTACGCCTTGATGCGCAAGGTTGCCATATCCCATGACGAGCAGCGCATCTATGTAGTATGCTACTTATAGTGCTGCGATCGCACCACTCTATTGCAATTGGAAGCAAGCTGGGAGAGGAGCCATATGACAGTTGGTGGTATGCCCGATACGGTGATGCTCGCATGGCTGTTTGTAGTGAGCGGAGCTCTAATCGCGTGGTTCTGCATAACGCGGATAGTCGCGGTACGCAGAAAGAATATCGGGAGGAAACCGAAAACCACGGAATGTGTAGTTCTGTCCCTCACCGCATTCATCGCCGTTTTGGCCGCAGTGAGTAGCGGTATAAATGCGGTAATCCTGCATCACGCTCGTGCGTTAGCTCCGGGCAGAATGTATCTGGTCCACGGCTACCGGATGCACATGCACTGCATGGGGAGCGGATCGCCAACACTGATACTGGATGCGGCACCAGGCAATGACAGCTTGATTTGGGGAGGCGTGCAGCCTGTACTCGCGAAGAACACGCGCGTTTGCGCCTACGACCGAGCGGGATGGGGGCTGAGTATGAAAGTACCCGGACCACAGGATGCGAATAATATAGCCGACGAACTGCGCGGATTGCTGGATGCAGCTGGTATTAACGGCTCGGTGGTGCTGATGGGGCATTCCATGGCCGGAATGTACATTCGGGCGTATGCGAGCCGGTATCCGGCTCAGGTCGCGGGGTTGATTTTTGTGGATGCATCGACGCCCCTACAGGATGAGGATCCAGTGCTCGGGGCAAAGATGCCACACGGATCACCGCCCAGGATGAGATTATTCATAGTCAAAGCCGTAATGGCTCTGGGTGTGCCACGCTGGCTGGGCGCGTGCTCGCGGCCTCTGCGCGGATTTTCCCCAGAGGCGCAGCGGCTGCAGGATGCGGATTTCTGCGATTTCCACGTCGATGCGAATATCGGCGAGATGCTGCACTTTCACGAATCGGGCGAGGAGACGGTGCACGACGGCCCTTATGCCGATCTGCCGGTACTGGTGCTCTCCAGCGACCCAGCGAAAGCGCTGGCTGACCACCACTCGCGCGCCGAGGTGGAGGCGTGGGAGCGCATGCAGGAGAACCTGAAATCCCTTTCGCCGCACGGCCGGCGCATCATCGCGAGGGGAAGCCCGCACAATATCCAGCTCGAGCGGCCAGACCTGATCGAGCTGGACGTACCGCTGTTCATAGAGCAGATTCGGGGAACACAGCCACCGCCCAGTACCTATGGAACGAGCACTACTGAGTAGAGTAGATTCACGAGACTCTCCATGATGACAGCGACGCCACTCACCCTAGCATCCTCCGCAACCAGGAATTGAAACATGCCAGGAATGTCTACGATGTTCCGTTGACGGATTGCTGATCTCAACGCGAGCAATCAGGCAGCGTGAGGGTACCGCGCGGATAGCTGCCAGCATTCAGTGTCTGCAGGTTCTTTTTCTGCTGCTCCAGGTCAGGCACGCAGAAGTCGACACGCAGAGAGACCGGCAGAAACGTCTCGTTGAAGGGTTCCTGAGTCCTCCCGCTAAATCGCCCACCGTTGGTGAGGGGGTGCGGTAACTTTGGGTCAAATGGATACTGCGTGCCAAAGATCTGTGGCTGCCCGATCAGCTGAAGATAGCGGTCGAGCGTCGCCGCCGATATCCATTTCGCACGATCGTAGCCCTTCGCCAGGGCATCCAGAGCGAGCACGTGGGCGAACAGGTAATCCGCCGCCGTCTCCCCATGCTGAAAGATATAGGCAGCCTCGTAAAAATCGTTGCCGGACGTGATCTCGCCGCGAGAGACCATGGCACGCACACTGGCGCGCCGCGCAGCCCCCCGTTCATCAAAGGCCTTTGCTGCTTCGGGCGAGGGATTAGTGCGCGGCGTCTGCGTCGGCATATCGTTCTGGTCTTGAAGGTAAAGCTGATGCAGCGTAGCGGGGGCTGGTGCAGTTTGCGTGCGAGCGCAGATGGATGAGAACATCAGCGCGCCTACGACGAAGAGGGGCGGGATACGCATGCAGTGGTAGACACCAGATGGGCGGTCTTTGTTCCAGTTCACACCTCTGCGCCGAAGCGTCAGCCGCCTGACCAAAGCAGCCGGAGAGCACTGCATAAGTAGCCCCAATCGGCTTCTTGGTAGTAAGGGTCCAATAGCTTCTGCTAAACGGGCTTTTGGGCAACTTGCCTCCGTCCAGACAGGCGGGAAGCTGAAGTTGCCGCAAACCGGACTTTAGGGGCACAAGAGGATAACTTTGACCTTGGCTAACATACGGCCAGAACGGATCGGCATTGCTCCATCATCAAATGCTGGTCTTGTCAGTTGCTTAGAACCGACTCGGAGGGGATACTTCGCGGTCTCGTAGTTATGTGCCACACGTAAATTGTGAGGGCAAATTCGAAAGCAACAATAAACAAATAAATGGCCGTTGTGTGATGGACAGTTCGTAGAGTGCGCATACGCTCACCTGGATCGATAAAGCCGAGATACAACCCGCTGAGTGCAATAACAATTGCCTCAGCTGCGAATAATATTGTGGCAAAGGGACGCATCTGCCACAGATATATCGCGCCAAGCAGATCCAGCACGGGTTCTACAAATTTCAACACCTGACGCAGTGGCAGGTGATCCGTTGGGGCCGGAAATGATGCCAACGGAGGAATCACGTGGAGTGCCCGCAACAGGGTAGGCCCTGAAATGATGAGGACGCCTATACAAAGCACACTCGCAAGCATCGGTCTTTTTCTGTTCGAATAGCCCATTTTCATCTCTGGTTTAGGTGTCAGTTGGAGCATAACCTAACCAATCGACGCTCAAGTAGTCCCAATCGGCTTCCCGGTAGTAAGGGTCCAATAGCTCCTGCTAAACGGGGCGGTCTCAACTGGTCGATGCAACACTGAAGGCGTGCTCCACGCATTCGAAATAGACGGCTTCCGCCGGACCGCTAATTCGCTGAAGGGCGCTCGATGTGGTCGATCACCAGGACGGAGACGGGCCCCTTGGCGGGTTCTAATCTGAGGCCGAGCTGTTCCCGGATGGCGCTGAAAATGGACGGGCCGGAGTCTTCGATCGACGTGGAGGGATCGGGCCCAGGCGACGATGCCGCAGGGGTCTCGGGCTCCCAATTCAGTGTGAAATCATAGCCGCCTGGGAGCGCTGTCCTGTCCTCAACGGTGCGGCCCACGATCTGCGTCAGCATCACGGCCAGAGTTGACATGGGAATCGCCTGGCCAGCTAGCCCGTGCTCCGACCAGCGGGTCACGCCTGCGCCCGTGCGGCCGTCGTATGGGTCCTTGAGCCCGTTGGGATAGGTGTCGCCAGGTTTCGCTTCCTTGATCTTGGAACCGTTCTTCGCGACGATAAGATCGTAGACCGGTTGTTCCCTGATCTCTTTGTGAATCCGCAGCTTGAAGCGGTCCGCCAAAAGGGCCTGCAACATCAGGCTATGTTGGTCGGGGTTTAGCCTATGGAGGGTTTCAAGATCGGAAGGGTCAACTTTAGCCTCAATATCGTATTTTTCGGTCTTGGCCCAATCCGGTACTCCGATGAACTTATCGTCGAGAGAGTTAAATAATCCGTAGGCTGCGCGAATGATCATGAGAAGTGATGCGTTCGTTACGATAATTCCTTCGGGAGAGTTGACTGATCGGAACTGATTGGTCGCGGACTTGTTTTGCTTGACCGATACGACAGCAAACGTGGGCAGCTGGACAGCCGCATTTTGGGCTGGCGATGCGGGGCTGACAGACGTGGCGCTTGTCTGGGCAAGTGCCAACGGAAACGCGATCATCAGTGTACCCAGCGCGATTCCCGATAGCACGGGACTGAGAGGGATGCGACGCATGGGCATGGGGAATTGTAGCGCGGCTTGGCCATCAGGTGACGCTTGGCCGGAGTGCCCGGAAAGTCGCGTTTTCGGCAACTTCGTGCCTTAGGTTGCCGCGAACGCTGTTTCAGAGAACTTGCTTGTTTAGCGTGCGGCATGTCCGAATCGGCTAAGTCCTGATACGCTGCGGTGGATGAAGAATCTTTGGCAAGGTTTGCGTATCGTGCTCGAGGTGATCGGAGTTATTGCACTTGTATGGGGTGGCAGTGTGCTATTCCTACGGCACATGTTCAAAGACTTTGCAGGTGGAAATTGCACAGACACGGAACAACGAATCCTTGAATCTCCAGATGGCAAACACAGCGTCAAGAGTTTCCATCGCGTTTGTGGAGACGACAAGCACGCATGGGATTTCATTTATCTGAGCACAGGAAATCCGAATCCTGGATACGAGTACACACCAGTTGTCACAGTGAAGGATGTGGCTCCTGGCGAAACCTCCATAACCTGGGATGGATCCAGCCAAGTCTCCGTGAAATATCCCGCTTCCGCAGAAATCGGGGATGCTTATGCCAAGGTGCTCGACATTCGTGTAGTCCTCAATCCTTCGCTCCCACAGGCCCCTTCAGGCAAGTAAGAAATGGACGAGATCAATCTTCCGCAAAGTCACCTTGTCGGCAACTTGAGGATCAAGGCAGCTCTTCCGGTATCGGCCTCCGAACCTTCGCTATGAGCCATGAGTCCGAAGCGCCAAATACCTTGTAGTTTTCGCGAGCTTGTCGTAGCCCAACTCCATTGGTGCCGCACACAAATTCCAGATCTTCGAAGGTGCCTGGATGATCTTCCCAACCACAAACCTCACAGTTCCAATAGGTGCCGGGAGGCTGCTGGCCTAGAGTCAAATTCCCGCAGCAGGGGTATGGGAAAGCTTTGGGCATAGTTGCAATTTTAGGGGGACGGCTCCATCAAACGGAGCTCTACTCCCGCAAAGTTTGCTTATCGGCACCATCAATCGAGCTGCCTGGTCTGTTTTGTAGCGCAAGTGCCACGGACGCTAACGCAACAATACCCTGGCAATCGCCAGGGCATTGTCATGTATCGAGCCATAACCTACGCATGCGTACGCTGATCGCGATGCACGAAGTGATACGGCGGCCACGGGCCGGAGAGCTGCATGTTGCAGTCCTTCATCTGTTGCGTGGCGGTGCTGTACTTGTTCTGGTAACGCTCCACGGTCTTCTTGTCCACAAGATGCGCGATGTCCAGCAGCATCTTGCCGGAATCCATGCGCTTGCAGGTGATCTCTTCGGCGAGTGGGAGGAACATGCGGTGCATCTGCACCGAAAGCGCCCGTGCGCGCGACTGGCGCTCGCGCTGCCGGCTGGCCGACTCGCGCAGATGCGACAGATATTCCTGCCCGACAGTCGCGGGCTGGTGCCCCATGCCCTTGGTCTCCGGACAGATATCGTCCACCAGAAGCTTGATGTGCATCTCGGCCTTGCCGCGCAGACGCTCGACGTTGGCCAGGAAATGCCGTTGGTTCGACCGGACAGAGCGGCGCAGCGCGTCGTCGTCCTCAAACGTCGTGCCGAAGCGGAACGGCAGAACGGTGGATTTGGCGAAACAATTGGAGATCACTCGACAATGGTCGCGGGCCGCCAGTTGTGCGTCAGCGCCGGCCATGCGGGCGGCGTCCTCGGGAAGATGCTCGGAGACAACAACGGCTAGGTCGGCTGCGGGGAAGAGAAAGGTTTGGTTTCCGAAAAGTCCGGTGGCGCCGGTCAACGGCGTCGGACGACGGTGACGAGCCAACTCGGGAAACGCATTACGTTCGGCGATGCAGTAGGCATACCATGCCATAAAATTTATGTCGCTCCTGGAACGCTGAGGGGTTCTTTGGCCCGGTCAGGTGATTTGTTGTTTTCAAACGTCAAACAGCAAGAACGATCAAACATGCGCAACCTGACGCGTGCCCTGAGAATTGTGCAGTTATCGATTGCGAGCCAGATACTATGCCCAATTTCATACGATTGGCAAGAGGGTAGAAATAGCCACTTGGCGAATGGAAAAGGTTAACTAAAGAGTCAACAGAAAACCCCATAAGAAAAACGTTTGTCTTCTTCCCATTAGGGAAACAAGACCGTGCCGGGGATCGTGGCTAAAACGTCACGACAGGCCAAACTTTTGCGGCACTTCCTTAGCGTCAGCTGTTGCTTTTCTTCCGCCCGTCGACTGCGCTCCCTTTTGTCCACGCCTCAAATAAATTGCCGCCTGCCGCCCACATGGGCGATTATCGCCCAACATGGCTTTCGGCGGCTCTTCTGCGTTTTTATGCTTAACGCACCCCATCCAGAAGACTGCCGGTTTACTGTCGCCTGTTCCCTGTTTCCCGTCTTCGAACTGCTAGACTGGAAGGATGCGTGGGCGGTGGGCCCGGCTATCTCTTGCAGAATGTTTTTAAGGATGGAATTCGAGTGGATAACGCGACCAAGCGTGAATTGAAGAAGCAAGACCAGTTCCACACCATCACCGAGCACGGTGTGGAGTGGGTCAACCACAATCGCCAGACAGCCATCGTTTCGGGCGCTGCCGTTGTCGTGCTGATCCTCGCCATCGTTGGCGGCTACGTGCTGTTCCAGCACCGCTCCACCGCGGCCTCGACGGCCTTTGGCGCAGCGATGCAGACCTACCAGACCCCCGTCGCCATGCCCGGCCAGCCCTTGCCTCCCGGCACAAAAAGCTACGCCACCGTCAGTGAACGCGCGGCAGCGGCCAATGCCCAGTTTCAGAGCGTCGCCCAGCAATATGGGATGACACAGTCGGGCAAGCTCGCGCTCTACTTCACCGGCTTGACCTATATGGAAGAGGGCCAGAATGGCCCTGCGGAAGACGCCTTCAAGAAGACTGCCGGAAGCTGGAGCTCTGATCTCGCCGCTCTCGGCAAGTTCTCACTCGCACAGCTCTATGAGCAGACCGGCCGCGATCCCCAGGCCATTGATCTCTTCAATGAGCTGTCGAATAGCAAGGCTTCAACCGTTCCTGCTGGCCTCGCGCAGATCCAACTCGCCGAGCTGTACAGCGCCGAAGGCAAGGCCGACAAAGCAAAAGAGGTCTACGCCAAGCTGAAAGACAAAGACAAGGACGCCAAGGGCAATCCTGGCGTAGCCGGCTCGATCGCCGCAGAAAAGCTGAATCCGCAACCAACGGGACAGCAGTAAGAGCAGGAAACAGTTAAAAGCAGAGGCCGCCTTCGGGCGGCCTCTTTTGCTGCCTGTTTCCTGTTTGCTGATTCCTGTTTCCTGCTCTTAAAACGGATGCGATTCGTTGTCGTGCAGATGCGACGTCGTCGACCGCGCGCTGATATGCGTCGTCAGGCGATCGGCTATAGCTGCGGGGGTGCGGAGGTTGGCGACCGTTGTCCAGCCGTCGCGCTTGCGCAGGGGGTCGGGCGGTATCGGAGCCCAGAGCGGAAGTTCCAGGCGAAGATAGTCTGCCATAGCGCAGGCATGCGGCTCGTAGAGCTTGCGAATCGCACTGAGCCGTTCGTGAGATTCGACATTGCCGCAGAGCGAAAAACCTGCCGTGGAGAGCATCTCGCAGAGCCGTGCAAACTCGTCATCGTGCAGCCGCACGGGAGGGGAATCCCGGTAGCGCTGCTCTTCCTTCTCCTGCTGAAAGACGTGGCCAAGGTCGACCAGTGTGTGGCGTCCAATGGCGAACGTAAGCTGCGCCTGGCGCGTGCTGGGACCTTCGATCGTAGTAATCAGCAGAGCGCAGGTATCCAGAATGGCGGTAAGCGCGGCGAGCCAACTTTGGTTGTCGTGCTGCGAGCGGTAGTAGCAAAGAAGCGGATAGGAGATGTGTGTCTCGAGCATCTCGGCACACCAGCGTTCCCAATCGGCAAGCAGGAATGTAAGAGCATCATGGCCCCCGCTGAAGTTATGCCGCAGCAGCAGTTCTCCTGCAGCAGGAGGCGAGCCGGCCCGCGCGTCCAACAGGGCGACAGAGACCTCGCGGTGCGAGAACGCGGTGTACAGTACCGGCACGTAACCGATGACCAGCGCAACAAATCCGAGACCGGTCCCGGATTCGAGCACGAGCAACATACGCGCAACATGCGAGGAGGGTTGGACGTCGCCAAGACCGAGCGTGAAGAGGGTTGTTCCACTGACATACACACAACTGCGCAGGCGTTCGAAATGCGTTATCGGATGGGTAGGATCGGCAAACGGCACATGCAGGCCGAAGTAGATGAGCGCATAGGCAAACACCAGCAGCAGTGCCCAGACAACAAACAGCACCAGGAGCGAGAGCGGACCGTAGAAGCTGTAAAGCTGCTCACGGCTCCGGCGCGAAGCCCAGCGATCGATCAGATATCCCCACGGAGACCAGGTGACAAGGATGAAGAACCGCGTGATGCGAAAGCGTCCCACCGGACGACGTGGCAGGATGATGGTCTGAAAGGCGTCCAGCAGGACACCGACCAGAAACACGCAGCCGAAGAGGATTGCAGCAATGTGCATACGGTTTGACTCTAACGGCTCTCTGCTCGTGACAGCAAAAAATATTGCGTAAAGCAGAGTAAACTCGTCTTCACGATGTCCGATTCCGACGACATGCCGAGCCTTGCCAGCCTGCGCCGCGGTGCAGGCCGACGTACACCCCGCGCGAAGAACACGCAGTCAGAACAAGCGCCGTCCCTGTTCGACACGCTGCCTGGGTTCGATACCCCGGAGGAACTGGACGTACCTCCACTCCATGAGGCTGTCACCGCAGCGGACGTGATCGCCGAGCAGTCGCGCAGCCTGAACGCTACGATACGAACCACGCCTCCGGAGCCCCGACCAACGAAACCAGCAGTCACCGCCACTCAAACCGAGGCCCGCGTCTGGACCGTCGGCGACCTGGTGCGCGAGGTGCGCGGCCTCGTCGAACGCAGCTATGGGCAGATCACAGTGGATGGCGAGATCTCCAACTGGCGTCCTGCCGCCAGCGGGCACTGCTACTTCACGTTGAAGGATGGCAATGCCCAGCTCTCCGTCGTGATGTTCCGCCGCCAGGCCTCGCTGCTGCGCTTCAGACCTAAGGATGGCGACGCCGTGCGGCTGCACGGACAGGTCAGCGTATACGAGAGCCGTGGCCAGATGCAGCTCATTGCCGAAACGATGGAAGAGGTTGGCCAGGGCGCGCTGCTCGCCGCCGTGCAACGGCTCAAAGAGCGGCTGCGGCGCGAGGGCATCTTCGACAACGAACGTTCGCTGCCCGCGTTCCCCAAGTGCATCGGCGTAGTGACCAGCCTGCAGGGAGCGGCCTTGCGCGACATCGTAAAGGTCTGCCGTCGTCGCCATGCGGCAGTGAATCTGCTGATCTATCCAGCGGCAGTGCAGGGACCGCGCTGCGCGGAGGAGGTTATCGCCGGCGTGCAGTGGTTCAGCGCCCATCCGCAACATGCCGATGTTTTGATCGTTGCGCGTGGCGGAGGAAGCTGGGAGGACCTGCACGGCTTCGACGATGAAGGCGTGGCACGCGCGATTGCGTCCTGCACGATTCCCGTGATCGCAGGCATCGGCCATGCGACCGACACTACCATCGCGGATGCAGCGGCAGACGTATGCGCTCCGACACCTTCGGCAGCGGCAGAGCTTGTAACCGCGGCGCAATATCGCATCGAAGAACGCGTCGACCGGCTGCGCTCACGCGTTCTGCGCGCGGGCAGTTATGAGGTATTGCGAGCGCGGCAGCGCCTGTCGCGTCTGAGCGCGGAATCAGCACTGCGGAGACTACGTGATGCTCTTGGCCGTCGCGAACAACGCCTGGACGAGCTGGGCTTCCGCGCGGAGTCTGTGATAGCGCGCACGCTGAGACTTCGCAACGAGCGGCTGTCACGCCTGAGCGTGCGGCTGCAACGGCAAGATGTCGCGCTTCGACTCGCCGAGGGCAAGCGGCGCCTGGAGCGGTTGCACGCGCAACTGGAGAGCGTAGGCTCGGCCATGACGATGAGACGCGGCCAACAGATAGAGCGCTGTGCCTCGCGGCTGGAGTCGCTGAGCCCTCTGCGAGTGCTGGAACGAGGCTACGCGCTGGTATACGGGCCCGATGGCAAACTACTGCGCTCGACAGCGAACGTAATGGCGTATGACAACATCGTTGCAAGGCTCGCGGACGGCAGCCTTCGAGCGCGCGTGACCAGCAAAGAATAGCCGCTGATTCATTTTCAGTTCCCAGGCATCCACTCTTCTATGAGCGAAGCTATCCACCCCGAAACCCGTATCGGCCATGTGCATCTACGCGTGGCAAACCTCGAACGTGCCATCGCCTTCTACAACGGTGTGCTCGGCTTCCAGGTGACGGCGCGAATCGGTAACTCTGCAGCATTTCTATCAGCGGGAGGCTATCACCACCACATCGGCCTGAACACCTGGGAGAGCCTCGGCGGCTCGCCTCCGCCTCCAGGAACAACCGGGCTGTATCACCTCGCCATTCTCTATCCGACTCGACACGAGTTGGGCGATGCGTTGAAGCGGCTGATCGCAGCCAAGATCCCGCTCGATGGAACTGCTGATCACGGCGTCAGCGAGGCGCTGTATCTTCACGATCCGGACGGCAACGGTGTCGAACTCTACTGGGATCGTCCGCGCGAAGAGTGGCCCAAGGATGCTGACGGCAACCTCACCATGTACACGCGAGCACTCGACCTGAGCAAACTACTCTAGCGCTCTGCCGCAGACTTCATGCTGGCGAGGTCGCGCTCGAAGTCGCCGCCGATCATCTTGTCCATCGACATGAAGACGCTGAATACCTTGCCGACACGAAGTAGGCTGCCGGGGGCCCCATCCTCGACGCGCGTTCTTTGCGCGGCAGGGTGGGGCACCCGGCAAAAGATAGTTATTCCCGACCACAAACGATAATCACCCTGTCGCATTTTGCTCAAAACATATTGCTGGACATAATATTGGTCTTTCATGACACTACTGCCTGGAGACCGGACAATATGCGCATAAGAGATCTTAGGCCTAGTAAGCCCTTGCTAAGGTTGACTGCGCTCTGCATTGGGCTATCAGGAATCCTCGTCAACTTTAATCCTAGGAGTCAGGCTGCTTTTGCCAAAGAGAAGGTTCATCAATGGCAGAAAGGAATGCTTACTGATGTAAGTTCCCGTGATGCTTCTCGATTGATCGATGGCACATCATACGAGAAATTATTTTGGACCTACACAATCGATGATGGAACGTACATCTGGAAACTACAACGCGACACAAGAAGGCACGATACACCTTTAGACGTTACTGTAAATACGAAGGTCGACTTCGCCATTGACGGTCATGGCGCTTTTCTAAAGGACGAAGGCGGAAAAGAACACAGTCTTTCTGTACAAACGAAAATACTCAAGTTAGCGCAATAGATATCAGCAACAACAAAGGGCGGACTCTTTCGAGTCCGCCCTTTGTTGCATTTGCGCGTAGCGCGTCTCGCTGGACGCGTAGTCCTATTCGGCGGCCAGCTCTTCCTGTTCGCCTTCCATGCGCATCTGTTCGAGCTCGCGCTCTTCGGCTTCGATCGCCGCAGTGACTTCCTGCTGGACCTGGGCTGCCGCTTCTTCCAGCTCCGGAGAGAGCTGAACATTGCGGTAGTACTCCATACCCGTACCGGCGGGGATCAAGCGGCCGACGATGACGTTCTCCTTGAGGCCGCGCAGCGTGTCTACCGAACCGTTGATGCTGGCTTCGGTGAGGACGCGGGTGGTCTCCTGGAAGCTCGCCGCCGAAATGAAGCTGTCGGTCGAGAGCGACGCCTTCGTGATACCCAGCAGCAGCGGACGGCCGATGGCCGGACGGCCACCCTCCATGAGCACGCGCTGGTTCTCGGCGTTGAAGCGGAAGCGATCGATCTGCTGTTCGAGAAGGAAGTTGCTGTCGCCAACCTCTTCGATCTTGACCCAACGCAGCATCTGGCGGACGATCGTCTCGATGTGCTTGTCCGAGATGGACACGCCCTGCAGACGATAGACTTCCTGGATCTCATTGACGAGATACTGCTGCAGCTCGCGCTCGCCCAACACCTCAAGGATGTCATGCGGGTTGCGGGGGCCGTCGATCAGAGCATCGCCGGCGCGCAGGCGTTCACCTTCCTGCACGTTGACGTAGACACCGCGAGGAACGCTGTACTCCTCTTCCTGACCGTTGTCCGCCGTGACGTAGACCTTACGCTGACCCTTCGCGACATCGCCGAAGCGAACCACGCCGTCGATCTTGGAGATGATCGCCGGATCGCGGGGCTTGCGGGCCTCGAAGAGTTCGACCACGCGCGGCAGACCGCCCGTGATGTCCTTCGTACGAGTGGTTTCACGCGGGATCTTCGCGAGGATGTCACCAGGGGTGACTTCGTCGCCATCCTGCAGCATCAAGTGAGCACGGCTGGGCATCAGGTAACGCTTGTTGCCCTTGGCGGACTTGATGATGATGGCCGGCTGGCGCTTCTCATCGGAGGAGTCGGCGACCACCAGGCGCGAAAGGCCGGTGACTTCGTCGATCTCTTCGTTGAGCGTGACACCTTCCTGCAGGTCCTTGAACTGGACCGTGCCGGCGATCTCCGTGAGGATGGAGAAGGTGTACGGGTCCCACTCGCCGATGACATCGCCGAGCTTGACCTGCGTTCCGTCTTCGACCTTCAGCTTGGCGCCGTAGACGATCGCGTAACGCTCCTTCTCGCGGCCCTTCTCGTCGATGATGGCGATGGCGCCGTTACGATTGAACGCTACCAGCCCGCCTTCCTTCGAACGAACGGTGACCAGGTTGATGAAGTGGACCTTACCGGCGTTCTTGGCTTCGAGATGCGAAGCATCCTGCACACGCGACGCTGTTCCGCCGATGTGGAAGGTACGCATGGTGAGCTGAGTTCCAGGCTCACCGATGGACTGCGCCGCGATGACACCGACAGCTTCGCCCATCTCAACCATCTTGCCCGAACCGAGGTTACGGCCGTAGCACAGGATGCAGCAACCGCGCTTGGACTCGCAGGTAAGAACCGAGCGAATCTTGACGCGCTCGATACCCGCTGCCTGAACCGCAGAGGCCTTGTCTTCGTCGATCTCCTCGTTGATTTCAACGATGGTCTTACCCTCGAAGTCCTTGAGGCGCTCGAGCGAGACGCGGCCGATGATACGGTCACGCAAAGGCTCGATGGTCTCACCGGCTTCGATGATCGGCATCACGTAGATGCCTTCGACCGTACCGCAGTCGAGCTCGGAGATGATGACATCCTGCGCGACGTCGACGAGACGGCGAGTCAGATAGCCAGAGTCGGCCGTCTTGAGCGCGGTATCGGCGAGGCCCTTACGAGCGCCGTGCGTCGAGATGAAGTACTGCAGCACGGTGAGGCCTTCACGGAAGTTCGCCGTGATGGGGGTCTCGATGATTTCGCCCGAGGGCTTGGCCATCAGTCCGCGCATACCAGACAGCTGACGAATCTGCTGCTTCGAACCACGAGCACCGGAGTCGGCCATGATGTAGATCGGGTTCATGGCTCCTTCCTTGTCCGCACGCTTCATGTTGTTGAACATGTCGTCCGCAACACGCTCGGTGACGCCAGACCACATCTGGGTGACTTTATTAGACCGCTCCAGGTTGGTGATCGAGCCGTCGAGGTACTGCTGCTGCATCGCGATGACGGTTCTTTCGGCCTCATGCACGATGGTGTACTTCGAGTCCGGGATAACCATGTCGTCCAACCCGACCGAGAGGCCGGACTTGGTCGCGTAGTGGAAGCCCAGTTCCTTGATGCGATCCAGAGCGTGCACCGTTACCTCAAGACCGAGGTTCAGGTACAGGTAGTTGATGAGCTGGCCGATGCCCTTCTTCTTGAGCAGGCCGTTGACGTAGGGCATGCCCTCCGGCAGACGGTCGTTCAGGATGGCGCGGCCGACAGTGGTGTTGATAAACTGCTTGGCGAACTCAACCGGCTCGGTGTGCGTGAGGTCCTGATCGTCGTAGGCAGTGGTCATGTCGAGCACGGGGCCGGTGTAGCGCAGACGGATGGGCGTCAGCGTCTCCACCTGCTTGGCTTCGAGGGCCATCAGCACTTCTTCGATGTTGGCGAACACGCGGCCTTCACCCTTAGCGCCGACCTTGGCCTTGGTCAGGTAGTACAGACCGAGGACGAGATCCTGCGTCGGCACGGTGATCGGCTGACCACTGGCGGGCGAGAGGATGTTGTGCGATGCCAGCATCAGGACCGAAGCTTCAATCTGAGCTTCGGGCGAGAGCGGGATGTGAACGGCCATCTGATCGCCATCGAAGTCGGCGTTGAAGGCGGTGCAGACGAGCGGATGGATCTTGATCGCCTTGCCTTCGACGAGCACGGGCTCAAACGCCTGGATACCCAGACGATGGAGCGTCGGCGCGCGGTTCAAAAGGACCGGGTGATCCTTGATGACCTCTTCGAGGATGTCCCAGACGATCGGGTCCTGCTGCTCAACCATCTCCTTGGCCTGCTTGATGGTGGTGCAGTGGCCGGTCTGTTCGAGACGGTGATAGATGAACGGCTTGAAGAGCTCGAGCGCCATCTTCTTGGGCAGGCCGCACTGGTGCAGCTTGAGTTCGGGACCAACAACGATGACCGACCGGCCCGAGTAGTCGACGCGCTTGCCGAGCAGGTTCTGACGGAAGCGGCCCTGCTTGCCCTTGAGGGTATCGGAGAGCGACTTCAGAGGACGGTTGTTCGCACCACGCAGCACGCGGCCACGGCGGCCGTTATCAAACAGAGCGTCGACAGCCTCCTGCAGCATGCGCTTTTCGTTGCGCACGATGACCTCAGGAGCATGGAGGTCCATGAGCTTCTTGAGGCGGTTGTTACGGTTGATCACGCGGCGATACAGATCGTTGAGATCCGAGGTCGCGAAGCGGCCACCGTCCAGCGGCACCAGGGGGCGCAGCTCAGGCGGGATCACGGGGATCACGTCGAGGATCATCCACTGGGGCTTGTTGTCCGAGCGGCGGAAGGCCTCAACGACCTTGAGACGCTTGGCGTACTTGAGCTTCTTCTGCAGCGAGGTCTCGGTCTTCATGCGCTCGCGCAGTTCGATCGCGAGTTCGGTGATCTCGACGCGCTTGAGCAGTTCCTTGATGGCCTCTGCGCCCATCATGGCCTTGAAGCCGGAGGGGCGGTACTGCTGGTCGAGCTCGCGGAAGCGGTTCTCGTCCTTGATAACCTCGCGCTCCTTGACGGGCGCGTCGCCTGGATCGACGACTACGTAGGACTCGAAGTACAACACTGCTTCGAGCTCACGGAGGCTGATGTCGAGCAGATGCCCAATGCGCGAAGGCAGGCCCTTGAAGAACCAGACGTGCGAGCAAGGGCTGGCGAGCTCGATGTGACCGAGGCGCTCACGGCGAACCTTCGACAGTGTGACTTCAACGCCGCACTTGTCGCAGATCACGCCGCGGTGCTTCATGCGCTTGTACTTGCCGCAGAGGCACTCCCAGTCGGTGATCGGTCCAAAGATGCGCGCGCAGAACAGGCCGTCACGCTCAGGCTTGAACGTGCGGTAGTTGATGGTTTCAGGCTTGGTGACTTCACCATGCGACCACGAGCGGATCTTCTCGGGGCTGGCGAGCTGGATCTTGATGGAGTCGAAGTCGGTGATGGGTCCGGTTAGTTCAAAAGGGCTGGAGCGGAACATAATTTTTCTCTCTCCGTGTGCAGTACTTAGCTCGATGCCAACTTTGTGCTTCACTCTCTTCTTTGCCGAGAGCTTGTGTTGCGAGCTTCGCTGCTGTTTCTGCTGCTATTGCTTTCGCGATGAGTGCCGTGTTCCGCGCTCATCACTTAGTACTTGCGCCGTTGCTGCCAGCTCCTGCCGTTACACAAGCTCGGAGCTGACAGCCAAAGGCGAATTGTTAGTCGGCCACTGCGAGTTCCGGCAGCGCTATGATCTCGGTGTCATCGGTGGTCTTCTTGACCAGCTCGACATCGAGGCAGAGCGACTGCAGCTCGCGGATGAGGACGTTGAACGACTCGGGCACGCCCGGTTCGATCGCCGCTTCACCCTTGACGATGGCCTCGTAGATCTTGGTACGGCCATAGACGTCATCGGACTTCGCGGTGAGCAGCTCCTGCAGGATGTAGGCGGCGCCATAGGCTTCGAGCGCCCAGACCTCCATCTCACCGAAGCGCTGTCCGCCGAACTGTGCCTTACCACCCAGCGGCTGCTGTGTGATGAGGGAGTACGGTCCGATCGAGCGAGCGTGGATCTTGTCGTCGACAAGGTGCGACAGCTTGAGCATGTAGATGTAGCCGACCGTAACGGGCTGTTCAAACTCGTCGCCTGTCATGCCGTCGAACATCGGGCTCTTGCCGGAGCTGGGGAGACCAGCCGCTGCGAGCAGCGCCTTGATCTCGCTTTCCTTCGCACCGTCGAACACTGCCGTGCCGAACCAGATACCGCGCTTCATACCGGCGGCAACGCGCATGGTCTGCTCGTCGTCGAGGTTGAGAAGCTGGTTGAGCGCCGCGGTGTCCTTGAACGCTTCCTTGAAGATCTCGCGAACCTCACCGGCCTTCTGGTGCTGTGCAGCGAGTGCGGCGACCTTTGCGCCGAGCTCGTGTGCAGCCCATCCGAGGTGCGTCTCGAGAATCTGACCGACGTTCATACGCGAAGGCACACCGAGCGGGTTCAGGACGATCTCCACAGGCGTTCCATCGGGGAGGTACGGCATGTCTTCCTCAGGGAGGATACGTGCGATAACACCCTTGTTGCCGTGGCGTCCGGCCATCTTGTCACCGACCGAAAGCTTGCGCTTCATCGCGACATAGACCTTGACCATCTTGATGACACCGGGCGAGAGTTCATCGCCCTTCTGCATCTTGCTGATCTTCTCGTTGGTGATCTTGCGCAGGACGTCGATCTGGCGCGAGGTCATCTCCTCGATCTCGTCGATCTGCTCGTTCACGCGGGGATCCTTGTCGGCGTAGCGAATACGCTTGAGGTTACGCGTGGAGATCAGCTCGATGATGTCGCGGGTCAGAATGTCGCCCTTGCTCAACAGCTTCTTGTTGGTGCGCTCGTCGTGCAGGTCGGCAAGAACTTCCTTGCTGCCAAGAATGCCTTCGAGACGCTTGAGGCGCTCGTCGGTGAGAATACGAATCTCATCGGCGAGGTTACGCTCCAGCTTCTCGACCATCTCCTGCTCGATCTGCAACGCGCGCTGGTCCTTTTCCTGCCCCTTGCGCGAGAAGATGCGAACGTCGACGACGGTGCCTTCGATACCCGGAGGGCACGTCAGCGAGGCGTCGCGAACGTCGCCGGCCTTCTCACCGAAGATGGCGCGAAGCAGCTTCTCTTCTGGAGTGAGCTGAGTCTCGCCCTTCGGCGTGACCTTGCCGACGAGGATGTCGTTATGGCCGATCTTGGCGCCGATGCGGATGATGCCCGACTCGTCCAGATCACGCAGAGCGTGCTCGGAGACGTTGGGGATATCGCGCGTGATCTCTTCCGGTCCCAGCTTCGTGTCGCGGGCTTCGATCTCGAACTCCTCGATGTGGATCGAGGTGTAGTAGTCCTCGCGGACCAGCTTTTCCGAGATGAGGATCGCGTCCTCGAAGTTGTAACCACGCCACGGCATGAAGGCCACGAGAACGTTGCGACCGAGACCAAGCTCGCCCTGCTCCGTGCACGGACCGTCTGCGATCACCTGACCCTTGAGAACGCGGTCGCCCTTGCGAACGATCGGCTTCTGGTTGATGCAGGTGTTCTGGTTGGAGCGCTTGAACTTCGTGAGCTGATAGATGTCCGAACCAACCTCACGCGAAAGCTGCGTGGGGTGATGCTCGCCTTCTACGCGCACGATGATGCGCTCGGAGTCGACCGAGTCAATGATGCCGTTACGCTTGGCCAGGATCACAGCGCCGGAGTCCCGCGCTGTAACGCCTTCCATGCCGGTGCCGACGAAAGGAGCTTCCGCAACGAGCAGGGGAACGGACTGACGCTGCATGTTCGCACCCATCAGGGCGCGGTTCGCATCGTCATGCTCGAGGAACGGAACGAGCGAGGCGGCCACCGACACGAGCTGCTTCGGCGAGACGTCGACGTAATCGACCTCAGCCTTCGGCACCAGGACGAAGTTGCCCTGCTTACGTGCGTTGACGAGGTCCTCAACGATGTTCAGTTCCGCATCGAGTTCGATGTTGGCCTGAGCGATCGTGTGACGGTCCTCTTCCCACGCCGACAGATAGAAGCTGAAAGGCTCCAGGTCCATCGTGCGCTTGCCGTTCTTCTTGAGCTCCTTGTTCTGCTTGACCGACTCGGAGATCTCGAGGAAGTCGCCCTGCCGCAGACCGGACTCGCCGGCGTTGGTGACGGCGACGTAGTCGAGTACGCGGCCATCCTTGACGCGGCGGTACGGGCTCTCAATGAAGCCGTACTCGTTGATGCGAGCAAAGCACGACAGAGAGCTAATGAGGCCGATGTTCGGACCTTCAGGGGTCTCAATCGGGCAGATACGGCCGTAGTGAGTCGGGTGAACGTCGCGGACTTCGAAGCCAGCGCGCTCACGAGACAAACCACCAGGCCCAAGGGCCGACAGGCGGCGTTTGTGCGTGATCTCGGACAGAGGATTGGTCTGATCCATGAACTGCGAGAGCTGTGACGAACCGAAGAACTCGCGGATCGCGGCCATCACAGGCTTGGCGTTGATGAGGTCGTGCGGCATCGCCGTCGACATCTCCTGGTAAACCGACATCTTTTCCTTGATCGCGCGCTCCATGCGAACCAGGCCGATGCGGAACTGGTTCTCCATAAGCTCACCGACTGCGCGGACGCGGCGGTTGCCAAGGTGATCGATGTCGTCCACTACGCCGATGTTCTTGCGCAGCTTGAGGAGGTAGCGGATCGTGCCGTAGAAGTCCTCAGGGGTGAGCGTGCGCTTGTCGAGCCCGCTCGGGTCCTGGTCCTCATACAGCTTGATGTTGAACTTCAGACGGCCGACGCGCGAGAAGTCGTACTTGCGCGGATCGAAGAACATGCCTTCGAAGAGCGCGGTCGCGGTGTCGAGCGTCGGTGGGTCGCCGGGACGCAGCTTGCGGTAAATCTCGATCAACGCCTCTTCCGGCTTGCGCACGGAGTCGCGGCGAAGAGTGTTCGAGATGATGTTGCCCACATCGTCGCGCTCGGGGAAGAAGACCTCGAACGTGGCAACGCCGGACTGAAGGATCTTGTGCAGCTTGTCAGCGGTAAGCTCGGCGTTGGCCTCGTAGAGCAGCTCGCCAGTAGCCATGTCGATGACATCGGCAGCGATCATGGCGCCGTCGAACTCGCTGGTCTCAACCTCAATTGAGGTGACCCCAGCGGCGCGCAGGTGCTTGAGCGCGGATGCGCCGATCTTCTTGCCGGAACCGACGAGCTCCTTGCCGTCCGCACCCGTGAGGGCCGAGGTCGAGCGCGTGCCGACCAGGTGGCTCGGCTTCTCTTCCGAACCAACGGTCCAGGAGAGCTTGCCTTCCTTCACATTGATCGTATCGACCGTGTAGAAGGTCTTGAGGATCTCCTCGTCCGTCCGAAGTCCTAAAGCGCGCAGGAAGATGGTGCCCAGGAACTTGCGCTTGCGATCGATACGAACGTAGAGCGTGTTCTTCTGGTCGTACTCGAACTCAACCCACGAGCCGCGGTACGGGATGATCTTGCCCAGGAAGTAGGTGCGGTTGTTCGCCGTCTCAAAGAAGACGCCGGGCGAACGATGCAACTGGCTGACGATCACACGCTCGGTGCCGTTGACGATGAAGGTGCCGTTCGCCGACATCAGAGGGATGTCTCCGAAGAAGACTTCCTGCTCCTTCATGTCGCGCAGGCTCTTGACACCTGTCTCAGGGTCCTTGTCGTAGATCTTCAGCCGGATGGTGACCTTCAGCGGAGCTGAGTAGGTCATGCCGCGCTCTTCGCACTCGGCCTGATCGTACTTCAGCTGCAAGCCGACGGGGTCGCCGCACTTGGTGCAGAAGTCAGGCGTGTTCTTGTTGTAGGTTCCGCAGAACTTGCAGAGCACGTCGCCCGGATGGAAGGGGTCGGTGATGACCATGTGGCCGCAGTTGGTGCAGGCCGTACGCAGATGGTTCAGGCCCTTGAGGTAACCGCACTTGCACTCCCAGTTGCCGATGGAGTAGTCGACAAATTCAAGCTCGGAGACGTTGCGGAAGTCGGTGATGGGAAACACGGAGGTAAAGACAGACTGGAGGCCGTTGTCCTCGCGCTCCTGGGGGAGCTTGTCCATCTGGAGGAAGCGCTCATAGCTGCGGCGCTGGACCTCGATGAGATTCGGAATCTGAATGCTGGTTGGAATCTTGGAAAAGTCGAGACGGCTGCGGATCGCGCGCATTTCGTTGTTGTTCGAATTCGACATGCTCTCTCCTGTTACTTGACTCGAGGCCTTCTGAAGCTGCCAGCACGGGGGTGACGGCCGTTCGGAAGGGAGCAGACGTGCTGTTTAGCGCGCCTGCTCAGTTGGACTCTTGGTGCGCCTATTCCGGTGTAGCCGCTCCTCGCAGCGACCACTCCTTTAGCGCATAATGCGTGGTACAAAACCCCAGCGAAGCATTCTGCGGGGTGGAAACTTGAGATGGCTCTCGCTTTTGAATTCACCTTTGAATCCACAAGCGAAAAGCTGCTACAAACGACCCACGAGCCGCCAACTAAAGCGGGCAGGCATGGGCCAGAGGGCTAACGGGCGCCGAAAACGGCGAAAACGCCCTGCGGGGCAGTGTGCCCGGAGAGCGCGAATGCGTTCCTGAGTGCTGGATTGGTACACTTGCTGTGGATTGTCGCCGCCCTTTGAGTCCTCGCCCTATCTGGACGGAGCCTCAGCAGATTGCCGCTTGTCGCACGTTTCACCCTGCGGATCCGCCGCTCGAACCGTAAGGTGGCCGGCTCCATAACCTGCTTCGCAGTGCCAGGATGAACCGGTATATAGCTATGGATTACAAGACCGCTACAACGCGTATGAACTAAATTTTGAGGTCCGCCTGCAAAAACGCTGCACACCGAGGCAGCAGCGGATATCCCCATTGAAGAGGATACCGCAATCTGCCTCGGAGTGCAAGCTGAAGCTCGCGGGCTTGCCGAAGCAAGCCCGAAATGCTTCTGGCCAAAGGACTTTTACTTGATCTCGACAGTCGCGACGCCTTCGAACTTCTTGGCGATGGCAGCCGCGTCTTCCTTCGAGACATTCTCCTTCAAGGGCTTGGGAGCGCCGTCGACCAGGTCCTTGGCTTCCTTCAAGCCAAGGGCGGTGACTTCACGCACAGCCTTGATGGTGTTGATCTTGTTCGCGCCGGCATCCTTGAGGATGACGGTGAACTCGGTCTTCTCTTCGACTGGTGCCGCTGCTGCTGCACCGCCGCCCGCAGGGGCTGCTGCAACTGCCGCTGCAGCCGAAACGCCGAGACGCTCTTCGAGCTTCTTTACCAACTCCGAAGCCTCAAGCAGGCTGAGGCTAACGATCTGATCTTCCAACTGCTGAATGTCCGCCATGATTCTCTCCGTTTACTACTAAAATTCACAAAACAAACGTTTTGTTTGATTTTTATACTGCCGATTTGCTTCTCCCAAGGCTGATGTTCTAGCTCGGGCTGCCGCAATCCCTTCGGGTTTCCGTTGCGCCCAGACTGCGCACCCGCTGGATACCACAGCAAAACTTGTGTTTAGCCTTCGGCCGATTCGCTCGAAGCCGCTTCGCCAGCCTGCGAGGCTGTGCCATTCTCCGGCTCTGCCGCACCCGAAGGCTGCTCGCCAGCCGCAGACTCCTCGACATGCGCCGCTGCCACTTCAGCCACCGGAGACTCATCAACCGCAGGAGCCTCCGCTGCCGGCGCTTCCGCGACCGGAGCAGCTTCCACTACAGGAGCCGCAGCCGGTGCGCCGAACTTGCCCTGCTCCGCGGCCATATTGACGACGACGGCGAGGTTGCGGCCAGTAGCGTTGATAACCGTTGCGAGACGCTGCGCGGGCGACTGGATAAGGAAGAGGAGCTTCGAGAAGAGCTCTTCCTTGCCAGGAAGCTTTGCGAGCGAGTCGATTTGAGCAATGTCGATCAGCTTGCCATCGACGATGCCGAGCTTAAAGGTGAACTCTGCGTTGTCCTTTACCCAGGTCGAGAGCGCCTTTGCGAGCGCAACCGGATCGCCAGAGGTATAAGCAACCGAGGACACACCCTTGAGGCCCTGCAGAGCCGCCTCAACCTTGGTGCCTTCAGCCGACTTTGCCGCCAGCTTGTTCTTGACAACATGATAGTTGCCACCCGCTGCGCGGATGATCTTACGGAGCTCGAAGTCCTTCGACGCCGTGAGCCCCTTAAAGGTGCCGATAATGGCCGAGGTCGAGCTTTCGAGCTCGGTCGCCAGCTGTTTTACTTTCTCGTTCTTCTTCGCCTTGGTCAACGCCATGGGGGAACCTAACCTTCGCTGCCGGCCCTACAAATCCGGCTCAAGTCTTATGCGCAATACACCTGCGCGGAAATCTTTATAGAGCAGCCTTACGCCTTGGTCGCAACCTCAGCCACAGCAGCCTCAAGCTCAATACCGGGGCCCATCGTAGAGCTGAGCACGATACGCTTGATGTACTTACCCTTGGCCGCTGAGGGCTTCGCCTTGACGACCGAATTGATAACGGTCAGGGCGTTGTCCTGCAGCTTCTGCGGGTCGAACGAAAGCTTGCCAACAGGCACATGAACCAGCGCCGTCTTGTCGGCGCGGAACTCAACCTTACCGGCCTTGATCTCTTTGATCGCGGCAGCGACGTCGGTGGTGACGGTGCCGGTCTTGGGGTTCGGCATCAGACCACGAGGTCCGAGCACCTTACCGAGACGGCCAACCGAACGCATCATGTCGGGCGTAGCGATGAGGGCATCGAAGTCGGTCCAGTTTTCCTTCTGGATCTTCTCGACCAGCTCTTCGCCGCCGAAGAACTCAGCGCCGGCAGCCTCAGCCTCACGAACCTTTTCGCCCGAAGCGATAACCGCGACAACCTTGGACTTGCCACCCAAACCGTGGGGGAGGATCACCGTTCCGCGGACCATCTGGTCAGCGTGGCGGGTATCGACACCAAGGCGCAGGGTCAGGTCGACGGTCTCGTCGAACTTCGCGTACTTCGCCTTCTGCAATAGAGGAATCGCATCCCCAATGGTGTACGGACGCGGCTCAACAAGGGCGCGCGCCTTCGTCAAATTCTTGGAAAGTTTCTTAGCCATTCAATCCTCGTCTCCCACCCCTACATGCTTTGTTCTGCATGGGCGTGGTCTCGACTAGTCTGCACGGGAGTACAGACAACCCTCTAAGTATGCCGGAAATTCAATCACGATGCAAGAGATGACGAGTGCCAGCAGCAGATCTAAATGAGATGGCATCAGTAAGCGTGGCAAATCGTGGCTGAATCTGATGCTCCACCTTGGCACCCAATATTGTGCGAATATCGCCCAAACAAGGATTGACAGGAATCAGCCCCCAGATTCTCGCCATCTACAGCACAAACCCCGCAACGGGCCGTGGCCTTTGGCCGAGCTTCCACCCTCTATCTACGGCAAAACACCAGGCGCTGGCGTAGCCCGATATGCCATGCCCAGCAGAAAAGGCCCTTCAGTCTGCAGCTGAAAGTGATCCGCCTGCAATTGCTTGTCGAGCCACTCATCGACTTCCACATACTTTCCATCCGTAACCAGAACACTGTGCGGCCCGGAGAGCGCACGGAACTGCTCATACGGAAGCGTATGGAACTGCGGGATAGTTTGCCCGATGTCCTGAGCGAAGTGACTAGCGGCATCGCGGTGAAGCCAACCGTATTCGAGATTCATGGAATAGAGGAGCGTAAAGCGATCGGCAGTAGCAGGCGGCAGATAGAAGTGCGCCAGTAGAAACGATTCAACGCTACGGACGTAGATAGTTTCGACGGGCAGCCCCCTTCCATCTACCAGGGCGGACGGCAGTTGGATCTGCTGGCGAAAGACTGCATACTCCCGGTGGCAGCGTTTGATTTCGCGCACGGCGAGCCCCAGAGATGCCAACAAGACGAGACCCAGTATGGCGTAGTAAGCGGGTTTACGCGTGAGCATCGGAGAGATCGCCAGCGCAACGACGATGGAGAGGCCACCCAGCGCAGGAAGCGTATAGCGCGGTTCAAAGGCATGCGTGGCAAAACGGCTGAGAAAGAAAGCGAAGACCGGCAGCAGCGTGAGCGCGATGGGGGCGGTCCATGCGGAGACAGGAGAATCAGAGACACGTGCGCGAATGACATACCACGCAGAGAGGAAGGCAGACACGCCGACCAAAAGCAGCACCGGTATCGCAATAAAAAGATTGGCCCCAACGATCGCGAGCAGCCATTCGTAGGTCGTCCAGATCACCTGAGGAGTCGGGATCTGTGCGTAGTAGTGGGCTTTGAAGGTAAGCGCCGCTCGCGAAAACGGCACGTCCAACAGAATCGTTGCGCCGCCGCAGAGTAAAGCGGCGATGACAGGCCAGTCGGGACGCCGACGCTCGAAGGTGCGAACCAACTCCGCCAGATACAGCGGCCCTAGAAGCAGCAGGCCATAATAATGGCTCGTGATCGCAAGGCCCAGCGAAACGACCAACCCTAGCAGAGAGAGGACTCGTCGCCTGAGAGGCGTCTGCTGAGTTGCCAGATACCAGCAGAGCAAGGATGAAGTCCCCGTCGCGATAAGGAGTGCATAGCTGCGCCCTTCATCGGCATAGTGCCGTGCGTAGGTAAGCGTTGGAAGCAACAGACCGATAAGTGCTGCCCGATCCCCGGCAAAAGCTCGCACGATGCAGAAGATGCAGTACTGCGCCAGCAGGAAACATAGCATCGAGGGCAGACGCTGCGCCTGGAGTGTCGGCCCCAGAACGGTCTGAAATCCATGCACGATGAGGTGAAAGGTAGGTGGCTCAAGAGAAAAGGGGTGGTGGAGTTGCGTATGCAGGATCGCCCGTACGGGTTGCGTGTCCGTGTAGTACTCCAGCAGCTCGTCGATCCAGATCCGCTTGTAGAGAGACGCCGCAAAAGCCCCCAAAAAGGTGAGCAACAGAAGCACAACCGCCGGCAGCGATGGACGCAGCGATATCTCCAGAGGCATACGAGAGGGAACGGTGTTCTTTTGTGCCGGAATAGTGGAATACTCTGCCATAACCTGCTACCTCTGTGAGATGTTCTGCAACTAACTGGGTAGGATGGTAGTTTTCCTCCCTGGGTCACATGGGTCTGCAGTCTCCCTTTTTGTGCCGCGGTTTCGGTACACTTTGCGCAGGAATAATCGAGGAACATCTTCTTGGATCTGCTTCGCAAGCTCTATCGAGCCATCAAAGTCATCGCACACTTCAGCTACGGGGCAGTAGAACTCGCGATCAAACAGCCTAAGACAAGGGCCACGCGAGCAGCCTGGCTCAGCCACTTCTGTGCACGCTTGGCGCGCTCCATGAATATCAGCCTGGATGTAGAGGGGCCGGTCCCAATGCAGAACGCGGTGATCTCCAACCATCTGACGTATGTCGACATCGTTCTTCACGCGGCGGCACGGCCATGCGTATTTGTCTCGAAGATCGAGCTGCGTTCGACCCCGCTGCTCGGCTGGATGAGCTTGATGAGCGGGACCGTATACGTCGCACGTGGCTTTGGAGGCAGCGCTGCCAAAGCCGCCGAAGGCATGGCCAAAGGCCTTCGCGATGGCCTGCCCGTGGTGTTCTTCCCCGAAGGCACGACCGGCGTCGGCGATGAGCCCACACTTCCCTTTCGCAGCGGTCTGATTGCACAGACACTGGAGGCCGATGTTCCGATCATCGCGGCGTTTATCAGCTATGAGCTTTCGCCGAGGGATGTAGCGTCAGGCAAGACGCTGCGTAACGACGTTCATTGGGGGCCACAGTCGCTGCCTGCACACATATGGAACTTCCTCGGGCTGCATGAGTTGAAGGCGACCATTCGGTTTGCCGAGTCGCCTATCGCGTTTTCCAAAGAGGCGATCGAGCATAGAAAGATTGCGGCGGTTGAGGCACAGGAAGCTGTAGTGGCTCTAAAGGAAGCTTCACAGTTAGTGTGATGACGTCCTTTCAATCATCCCCATACATTGTGATCTAGCGCGCGACCGCCTGGCCTACGATCCAATGCACCAGTTCCTGACCGGCAGCGAAGTTCTGCTCGCCCAGCGGGCTTTTGCGTCCGTCCGTGTACTCGTTGTAAACCCATGGATCAGTATTGGCATAGACCAGGCCTTTGCCTGTGTGCGACACCGCCATAACGACATCGCCCTTATCGACCAACACCGGCTTCGCCGCCCCGGAGACAGTGATCGTGCAGATCTCCTTTTCCAGGGCTTTGTAGCTTTCATGGAAGATGCCGCCCGTGCCCGCCGGTATCTGCACCAGCGTGGTGGAATAGTCACTCCCAATCTCTTGGTTGCGATCGACCGCGTTGTAGTGAATACCGAAGCGCTCACTGAGGATGTTGAAGTGCGCGAACTCCGAGTGGTCGCTGTCGTTCTCCATCAGCATGAGCACACCACCGGACTTGACCCAGGCTTCGATCGCATCGGCGCTCTCCTTGTCCATATAGTGCGGATTCGGGTTGAGCAGAGGGATATCGGGTGAGGGGATGACGTAGACCGAGACACCCTTAAGATCCGCTGCGCGCGGCGCATGGTCGAGCAGCTCGAGTCGCATGCCGTACTGCGAAAACATGTGGCCCAGGAACGAGTAACCGCTGTTGGCGTCGTCAAAGAATTTGTAGTGGAACAACTCCATATGCCCATCGGCAACCTTGCGCTGCTGGGAGTTGAACCAGGCGTCCACCAGGACGGTCTTGCCGCGTGCCTTGCTGAAGAGGTCCCCAGCACGTTCGCGCTGGGTGATCTCGCTAAGTGCCAGCAAATAAGCGCCGACACCTTTGGCATCGTTGTCGCCCACTGGCTCGCCGATGTAATAGTCGTACGTACCGCTGCGATATGGATTTCCACCGAGACCAGCGACCTTCACCGTCCCCGTGAATGTTCCATCGGGCTTGACGAAGTGCGACTGAATGCCTGCCCATCCGCGCTTCACATTGGCCTCATAGCCCAGCGGCAGAACGTCCATGCGTATTCCTTTGGCGAGAGCGTAGACAAACATGCAGCTCGCCGAAGCTTCCAGATAGTTGCCCTTGGCCCCGCCCTTATCCATCACCTGCCACCACAGTCCGGTCGCAGGGTCCTGATAGCGTGCGGCAGTAGTCAGCACGCGGCGCGTAAGGCCTTCGATGGCAGCCCTCTGCGGGTCGCTAGCCGGCATGCGATCCAGCACATCGACGAGTGCCATCGCATACCAGCCCATCGCCCGCGCCCACACCTCGGGACTAAGCCCGGTTTGCTTGTTGGCCCAGTCCATCTTCTTCGACTCATCCCAGCCATGGCGCAGAAGCCCGGTCTGGCGATCGCGCATGTGTTCATCCATCAGGAGAAGCTGTTCGGCCACGCCGTCCATCTCGAGCGGACGATCGAAGGTACGAGCGTAACTGGCGAGAAACGGCTCGGCCATATAGGCGCCGTCGAGCCACATCTGATCGGGATAGATCTGCTTGTGCCAGTAGCCGCCGCTCGCGTTTTTGGGCTGCTGCTGCATCTGGTCGTGCAGAAACTTTGCGGCGAGGTAGTACTTCGGCTGCTGCAGTACGCGATACAGCAGGATCGCACTGCGGCCCATCTCGATGTCATCCATCGAATGCGCATCGGAGGGGAACGACGCACCCTCGTCGAGGTGAATGATGCCGTCCTTGTCCACCGAGCGGTCGACGGCGGCCTTTATGTAGTTGAAGAGTCTGCCGTCACCGGTCACGCGCCATTCGGCGGCGATGCCATCAAGCAGCACACCCTGCTCATAGCCCCACTCTCCCGGATGCTTGACGGTTGCGATGCGGCCCTCGGGCCACTCACGCAGTACGCGTTCGACGACGGGATTCGTTGCCCCATCCTTCGCCGGCGTGGAGCTGGTCTGGGCCTGCGTGCAGACTGCACTCGTCAGCAGAAGAACTCCGGCCAACACACATCGCTTCGATACAAACCGCATGAACTCACCTCAACGCTCACCAGCATACCCGAGCGAAAGTACCAAAAGGAAAGCCTGCGGGCACGATGAAGGATCACGGCTGTTTTTCGCGCAGGACCATCAGTTCATTGGAACTGAAGATCGTGAGATAGAGCGTCGTTCCGTCTGGAGAGACGGTAATATTGCGCGGGAACTCTCCAGTCTTGATCTTCTGCTTCAGCAGAGGCTTGGCTCCATCCGACAAATCAAAGAGCGTCGCATTGCCGGAGCCCCCGGAAAAGCGATTTGAGTTTGCCACCAGCAGCGATTTGCCCCCATTGAAAACCCTGAGGCCGACTGGAGCCTCGCCGCTCGTTGGAATGGCTCTTAGGAACGCATGGCTGCGATCCGTCTCCAGTGCTTTCGTGTCGAACACGAGGACGCGATTGTCGCCCCTTGCCGTGACGTACAGGGTTGCCCCATCGGGCGACACGGACTCTCGCACAGGAGAGCACCCAGCATCCTCCGCAGCGACAACGGACGCGCGAATCTCCTGTGGCGTCGATGCTGAGGTAAGCGCTGTCGCCTTTGCTACGTCGATCACGTACAACGCGCCATTCGGCATAGCCCGGTCAGCCCTGCCTTGAACGCAACCTTCCCGTTCCAGCTCCGGTACGCCATGCCCTGCCAGCAGTTGAGCGACATCCGGCCGAACGACCTCTCCGACGGCATAGACCCGCAGGCCATCCGGTGAAATCGCAACACCCGGCGTAGCGTTCGGCGTTCGGATGTGGGCCAACGGCTCCGGGTCAATATCTCCGGCATCGCCCCGATGCAATGCAATGACTCCAAGGTTGCCGCCGTCGCCATATTCATTGGCAACGAAGAGAAACTGACCATCGGGAGTCGCTGCAAGATATCCCGAACCCGGTCGATCTCCCTGCGGCACCACCCTTACCTTCGCTTTGCCGTGCAGGACTTCGTCCAGAGGAAGAAACGCGACACCAGCGTCCGATAGCCCCACAGCCAGAGTACGAGTATGCGGCAGCAGAACAATGCCCTGCGCCCCTACTGGACCCAATGGTTGAAACGCCACGTGCTCCAGTTTGCTGCCCGTGTCGTGAAATATCTCGATACCGGAAGATTGCGCAGGGGCCCTGGCCTTCATCGACGGTCACCAGCACATACTGACCGTCCGGCGTCCCCAAGGCCTCGGTCGGACGACCTGAGGTTGCATACGTCCGTGTCTCCAGGGTCTGCGCAGAGGTCGCTACGGATATCGCTGCAAATACCGCTAACGCGATGTTTCTCATCCGGCCAATGTACACGCCGCGAAATAACTTTTCGTAATATTTACGGAGAGCCTTACTTCTCCATCACCGGCTCGTCATGCAGCTTCGCAAGCATACGCTCCAGAATGGGCCTCAACGCTAGTTGCAGCAGTGGAGCGGCGATCATTGCGAACCCCAGCCAGACGATAAGCGCATGCCACTCCCAGCGCCACAGGAGACGCGTCGTATCCCAGGGATGCCGTTTAATAGCTCGGAACAAAGCCTCGCGCTCAAGGGGAAGCCCGGGCGAATGAAACAACGCTATTCCCACCCGCAGAAATACCGGAAACAACAGCAGCTCCAGAGGATAGACAAGATGGTTGCCGAGCTGCGACGCCACCAGGTTCAGCCGAAACGCTGACGCTATCGCCAACACGAGCACCGTAGTCGAGCCAAGCAGTGGGTTGATGCCGATGACGACGCCGATCGCAATCGACCATGCCAGCCGCCGCGGAGTCATCCCGATGCGCAACAGTTGCACCATGGGCTCGACCACACGCCGCCGGATAAAACCCGGCTGCTCTACTTTTGCCATTCTCGATCGACTCCGTCCCGCATACAGCGCACCTGTTCAGGAATACCACGCGCCTCCCCTGCTTCTGACTTGCTATCCTACTCATCCGCTTGACCATGGAAGGGGCAGTAGACGACCGCAGAAGAACTCGCGTAGGATTTCCGGCATGAAGAACAGCCCTTCTCTTTCGAATCGCCGTACGTTTCTACGCTCTGGTGCTGCCATCGCCGCTGCCGGCTGTCTGCCAACAGGCGCAGCCTTTGCGCTTGCCGCTCCAACCGCAGCCCCCGACAAACCGTCACCCATCCGGCTCGGACTTACGAGCTACACCTTCCGCACATTGACTCGCGCGCAGCTGATCGCCGCCATGAAAACCCTGAAGCTGACGCTGCTGAACTGCAAGGACGCCAAAGACCATCTGCCGATGTCCTCTCTTGACGAGGAAAAGGCAGCGCTTGCCGACTATGCTGCTGCGGGCATTACGGTGACGGCCGTCGGCGCAGTCTACTTCAGAGAGGACACCGACGAGGCCTTCCGCAAGAACTTCGAATACGCGAAAGCAGCCGGTGTGAAGGTCATTGTGGCCGGCGACCCAGCCCCGACAGCTCTGCCCAGGCTCGAGAAATTCGTGAAAGAGTACGACATCCGGATTGCCATTCACAACCATGGCCCGGAAGACAAACTGTGGCCTTCGCCGCTGACCGTGCTGGACGCCGTGAAAAACCTGGACCCTCGCATCGGATGCTGCATCGATGTGGGACACACGATGCGAGCAGGAACAGATGTTGTCGCGGCTATCCACAAGGTTGGGCCACGCCTGTTCGATGTGCACATGAAAGATCTGGCTCAAGCGGATGCAAAAGACAGCCAGGTCGCAGTAGGTGAAGGCATTATGCCGGTGCGCGGAATCTTCCAGGCGCTCATCGACATTAAATATCCCGGCAACGTCGATCTTGAGTACGAGATCTTTCCCGACAACCCCATACCCGGCGCCACCGAAAGCTTTGCGTATATGCGCGGTGTTCTGGCCGGGATGGGATATAAAGCCTAGAGTATTTCTGCTCCAGAAAAAACCGGCCTTCAGCGAATCTCGCTGAAGGCCGGTTTGCAGTTCGACAAATGCGTGCTTCGACTAGCTCTTCGCAACCGCCGCAATTGCTGGATCGGTCACACTGTCCTTCCCGGTTTCGAGATGACCCGCGATGCGCTGCTCGAAGCTGGAGTCGGTATCGACCTGAATGACAAAGTCGTACCAGCCAAAGCTTTCGACCAGCAGCCAGGTTTTGGTCAGGCTCTGCCCGTGCTCAAAGCGTTGCGAATGGGTCTCCCCGGTATAGACGTTCTGAACGCTCAGCTTGCAGGCCTCTCCGTGGTTATGGAAAGACAGCGTGATTGCGTTGAAAGCCTTGTCAAAGCCGCTCCGGATATCGAAGTTCGCCTTGTCGCTACCGGAGACGCTGCCTTTGAAGCTGCGCTCAAAACCATTCGGGCCGTATACCGAAAGATCGTAAGCACTCTGTCCGTTTGCCGTGATCGGCCAGGTATCGGAGACTTTGTTTTCTCCGCCCACTGTGTAGGTCCAGGGGCCGGTCTGGGTGTTCCCGGAGCGCACCTGAAAGACAACAGCGGACTGGCTCGCGCTTTCGAAGAAGAGCTCAACCGAACCGCTGGCAGAATCCACCACAGCGTGGCTATTCGCCTCGTACGGAACCGCGCGTGCCGGACGTGTCCCCGGCTCTTGCACCGGTAGAGCCTGCTCTGTGGGCGGAGTGGGCACGTAGTCCGGATGGCGTTGATCGTCTGGCGGAAGATACGCAACCGTGCTCGGCAACGGCACCGTGGCATCGTTCGGCGTCTTGAAGTTGAAGACTGAGGTAAGGTCGCCGGCAACCGCTCTCCTCCACGGCGTGATGTTCGACTCCTGCAGACCGGGATACTGTGCGCCGAAACGCTGCTCGATGAAGCGGATGATCGACGTGTGATCGAACAACTCCGAGTTGACCCAGCCGCCTTTGCTCCAGGGAGAGATAACTGTCATCGGAACGCGCATACCCATGCCATAGGGGCCAGCAGGATACTCGGAGTTGCCTTCAAAGACCTCGTTGGCGATGCTGATCGTCGAGAGACCCTGCGTCTGCGTGGCCGGAACCGTCGGCGGCACAGCGTGATCGAAGAACCCGTCATTTTCGTCAAACGTCAGGAAGAAGGCCGTCTTGCTCCACACCTCTGGATTCGCCGTCAGGGCATCCAGGATCTGTGAGATGTACCACGCACCATAGTTCGCCGGCCAGTTCGGATGCTCCGTGTAGGCTTCGGGGGCAACAATCCACGAGACCTGCGGCAGTTTCCCGCTGACAACATCGCTCTTGAACGTATCGAATAACGTGCCCGACACCGAGATATCTGTGCCCGTCTTCGCCCCGTTCGCCAGCGGGCTACCCGCCGCCGCATTCTGATACTGATGGAAGTAGAGCAGCGAGTTGTCGCCGTAGTTGCCAATGTAAGCGTCATCGGTATAGCCCCAGGACTGAGCAGCCGTTAACCCCAGGCCTGCGTCCTGATAGATCTTCCAGGACACGCCAGCCTGTTGCAGGCGTTCCGGAAAGGTCGACCAGCCATACCCGGCCTCGGCATTATCAATGACCGGACCGCCGCCCGAGCCATCGTTGCCCACCCAGCCCGTCCACATGTAATAGCGGTTGGGATCGGTCGGCCCCAGCAGCGAGCAGTGATAGGCATCGCAGATCGTGAACGCATCGGCCAGGGCGTAGTGAAACGGAATATCGCTTCTATTCAGATGCGCCATGGTGGTGGTGCCCTTCTGCGGCACCCACTGGTCGTTATTGCCGTCGTTCCAGGCTGCATGGGTCGTCGTCCAGTCATGCGCCAGATCCTGCAGGAACTGCAACCCAAGATTTGGGGCGCCGGGATGGAACGGCAACACATACCCCGTGTCATGCGGCTGATACCATACCTGTTTGCCGGAAGGGAGCCTGACAGCTCGTGGATCGCCATATCCCCGCACGCCGCGCAGTGTGCCGAAGTAGTGATCGAAGGAACGGTTCTCCTGCATCAGGATCACGATGTGCTCTACATCATTGATCGTGCCGGTACTGTGATTGGCTGGAATCTCCAGCGCTCGGGCAATGCTTGCCGGAAAAGCTGCGGAAAGAGCTCCTGTGCTCAGTAGCTGGAGGAAGGCGCGGCGGTCAAGAGACATGTCAATAAAACCCCATTAGGAAAGTCTGTGGCACATACGTTTCCAGACCATAAGCCCGGTTTATTGCGGAGGCGTGACGATTGCGTTGCAATTCTGCAACCGAGAGGTCCGCGATAGCCAATCGGAAAATCATCGCCAGCCACCCAGGAAATCCAATAGCCAATCAAGAAGTCATCGATTGCCCCTTTGGATCATACGTCGTTCGGTAGACCTCAATCTCTCTCTTGACGAGTTCGCTCCGGGAGCATAATCTCGTCCTCAAGAGGCGAATAAATGGCGAAACTAAAGAACCAGAGCTCCGCCGAACTTTTTCCTATCCTGCCGCACGCTCCGGTGGGCATGGCCCGCTTGGCGGCCGAGGCCGAGCACGCCGACGATGGCCACCTGATTGAATTCAAAGCCATGCACGCGCGATCGATCCTGAACCGATCCACCTCCAAGCGGCTGGACTGGATAAGTTACTCGATCAATCCGTACCGTGGCTGTGAATTCGGCTGCAAGTACTGCTATGCCCGCTACACCCATGAGTTTCTGCAGCCTTCGCCCGTAGCCCAGGTTGAGCCCGGAACCTATGACGTTCCGCAACAGCCCTGGGCATTGGCATTCGAGCGCGAGATTTATCTGAAGGAGAACGCCGCGTGGCTGCTCGAACAGGAGCTCCGCCACGTAGACCCCAACGAAGCAATCGCCCTGGGAACAGCGACGGATCCCTATCAGCCGATCGAACGTCGCATGGGCATCACGCGGAGTCTGCTGGAGGTCTTTGCCAAACGTGAGGGCCATCATCTGAGCATCGTGACGAAGTCGACGCTGATCGAACGCGATGTCGATCTGCTCCATGAGATCGCGCAGCGCAACACGCTCACCGTTCACCTGACCATTACAACCACCGACGCTGCGCTGGCGAGAATGCTGGAGCCGCGTGCGCCACGGCCCGATCTGCGCTTCGAAGCCGTCCGCAAACTGCGCGAGGCTGGTATCAAGACAGGCGTGCTGTGCTCTCCCCTGCTGCCAGGAATCAACGACGGCGAACTCTCGGTAGATGCCGTGGCCAAACGCGCTGCTGAGGCCGGAGCGAGCTTCCTCGGAGCCGGTCCTCTATTTCTGAAAGCGTGTTCTCGGCCAACCTATCTGAACTTCGTTCGCGAACACTTCCCTCACCTGTCCGCCGACTACGATCGCCGCTTTGCGACAGTGGACTTCGCCGCCGCACCCTATCGGCGTCAACTTGCGCAGATGGTGAAACGCGTCTGTGAGAGACATGGGCTAGGAAAACGCTCCATCGAAGAACTGCCGGAACAGGATGCAGAGGCGTCAGAAACTTCGTCCCGCAAAGCTCCTGAGGCTGTTCACGTTGTCGAGTTGCAACAACAGCTCTTTGCCTGAGAACCTGCACAAAAGCATTTTTGCTTTTCCGTCGTCATCCTGAGCCGTAGGCGAAGGCCCCCCGCATCAGTGCTGCCACAAATGCAAAGCAGGACAGAACCGCGTTTGTGGCGCGCTTTGCGTCTGTGCGGCCCCCAATGCGGGGGCCTTCAGCTTCGCTTCAGGATGACGGCGAAAAAACAAACAACGACAACAAGACCTCAAGAGAGATCGATCAAACGATGCGAGTGAGCAACTTGTCGATCTCATGCCTGTGCGGCATCGAAGGCGCCGTGCCTGCTCGCGTCACCGAGATCCCCGCAGTCGCGCAGCCAAAACGTACGGCATCGAGCAGAGGCTGGCCTTCGGCGAGCGCTGTAGCAAAGCCTCCACAGAAGGCATCCCCTGCGCCCGTCGTTTCGAGCACAGGACCTGCGTCGAATGCGGGAACAACCGTCATCCTGCCATCGCTTGTAGCCACCAACGCTCCTCGTGCGCCGAGCGTGAGAATCACGTTACGCGCTCCGCTCGCTAGCAGCGCCGCAGCCGCCAGCTTAGCCTGCTCGACGGTCTCTACAGGCATCCCCGTGAGCAACGCAGCCTCGGTTTCGTTGGGAGTGAGATAGTCGGCCAGCGCAATCAGAGATGCTGGCAGCGGAGTCGCAGGTGCAGGCGCTGGATTCAGAATGGTGGGCACCCCGGCGTTGCGAGCGATCTGCAATCCGCGCTCGACTGTATCGAGCGGAAGCTCGAGCTGTGTGAGGAAGACGCTGGCCGCACCGATCTCCGCGGCGGCGGCATCGACCTCGGCAGGCGTAAGCGTAAAGCAGGCCCCCGGTACAACGATAATGGCGTTCTCGCCCTTCGCGGCGTCGATGAGAATAGCCGCGGCTCCAGTCGCCGCTGTACACGTGGTGACGAGTGAGGCATCGATGCCGGCAGCCTTCCAGGTATCCCGCGCCAACGTGCCGAACGCATCGTCGCCGACTCGCGACATGAACTGCACCTTCACGTTCGAACCCGCAAGAGCGCGTGCAGCAGCAACGGCCTGGTTCGAGCCCTTGCCACCGGGCCCCAGTGCGAAGGTCTCTCCCATAAGCGTCTCGCCCCACGCGGGAAGGCGGGTCATGCGAAACGCAACATCCGCGACGAAGCTGCCAAGTACAAGAACGTTATTGCTCATTCGTCAATCGACTTTCTTTGGAATTTATCTCGAGCATCGGTTCATACAAGCGATTGCTCAATATACAGAAAGCCTGCAAGCCCTGGCAGCAGGTACAGATACTCGAATACTGTTCGAATGCAGCAAAAGCAAGAGGCCACGGGATTCATCCCGTGGCCTCTTGCGGAGTGATCGGTGAAATCTTACGCGACGACGTCGATGCCCATCGAACGCGCGGTGCCGCGGATAGTCTTGGCAGCTGCCTCAACCGTATTCGCGTTCATGTCCGGCATCTTAGCCTTGGCAATCTCGAGAATCTGCTTCTCGGTGACTTTGCCCTTCTTTTCCTTGTTGGGCGTGCCCGAACCCTTATCGATGCCCGCAGCCTTGAGCAGCAACACCGGCGCCGGAGGCGTCTTGGTGATGAAGCTGAACGTACGGTCGGCATACACGGTGATGACGACGGGAACGGTCATACCGGTAACGTTGGGGTCCTTGCTGGTGCGCTCGTTGAACTGCTTGCAGAACTCCATGATGTTGACCTGCGCCTGACCAAGCGCGGGGCCGACTGGGGGAGCCGGAGTTGCTTTGCCGGCAGTGATCTGGAGCTTGACGTAGCCTGTAATTTTCTTCGGTGCCATGTTCGTAATCCTTCTAAATGTTGCGTGTAACCACGCATGATTTTGTGCTGCGGGGAGTTAGAAGGTCCGGTGAAGCGGCCGGGCTGCGACTCCCAAAACTCTACTGCAAAACTTGTGAACTACTCTTCCGACTTCTCAACGTTCGAGAAGGAAACCTCGGTCGGCGTCGGGCGTCCGAAGATGCTGACCATGACCTTGAGCGTCTGCTTGTCTTCGTTGACGTCGTCGACTGCGCCGTTGAAGTTCGCGAACGGGCCTTCGGTGATGCGTACCTGCTCGCCCTTGGCAAACTTGAGCTTGAGCTTGGGCTTCTCCTTGGTCACGTCGGAGCGATTCAGCATCGCGTTGACTTCGGCCTCAGAGAGCGCATTGGGCTGGTCGCCCGTCTGCAAAAATCCAGTGACGCGCGGCGTGTTCTTCACCACATGCCAGAGATCGTTGTCGAGAGCCATCTCGACGAAGACATAGCCGGGAAGGAAGACACGGTCGATGGTGTACTTCTTGCCGTTGCGCAGCTCGGTCGTCGGCTCGGTCGGAATCTCGATGCGGCCGACGCGGTCTTCGAGGTGGTAGGCGGCGACGCGGCTCTGCAGCGACTCCTTCACCTTGCGCTCAAAGCCAGAGTAGGCGTGGATGATGTACCACTTGAAGTTCTCGTTCACCGCAGGCGCAGCAGCTTCCGTCTCGGCCGCAGGTGCAGCTGCTTCGAGGTTCTGCTCGACGTTCTGTTCGTCCGGGTTGACTTGCTCGGCGGTTTGCTCGCCAGTGCTCAACTCTTCTGCCATTGCTGTGCCTTCTTCGCGCATCTATAAATTGCCTGGTATTCCCTGGTGTTGCGACCCGCAGACCTCCGCGGGCGAAATGTCTTGACCGTACCGCTTAGTGCTTGGTGAGGTGAAGGAAGAGCTGATCGATACCCTTGCCGAAGATCACGTCTACGAACTCAAAGTACGCGGCAAAGATAAAGACCGTGGCGATCACGACGATCGTGGTCGTCTGAACCTCGGAACGCGTGGGAGTGACAACCTTGTGCATCTCCTGGCGAACATCCTTGAGAAAGGCGATGAGGCGCTCGGGACCGGAAGCTATCCGCTGAATACCGGGGTTCGTTTCGTTCGTTTCAACTACCGCTGCTTTTGACATTGGTGCTCGCCCTGAACCTTGGTGCATCGCGTTGCGGTGCAAAGTTTGATACTGCTCCGGCTTCAAATTGCCGGGATGATGATGGCAGGGGCGCTCGGATTCGAACCGAGAAGTTCGGTTTTGGAGACCGACAGTTTAACCGTTGAGCTTACGCCCCTGTATTGCGGCAATCGCTTGTGGCGAGCACCGCGACTGTTCCGTCCAAACATTGCGCAAAGCGCTCCGCCTGGACGGCCAGTCCTACTTCGTTTCCTTATGATCCGTGTGCTTGCGGCACGTATTGCAAAACTTGGAGAACTCAAGGCGACCGGTCGTCGTCTTCTTGTTCTTGGTCGTGGAGTAGTTCCGGTTCTTGCAGACCGGGCATTGAAGGGTGATAATTTCGCGCATTTTCGAGTTCTCCTAGTTTGGCCAACCACTTCGGTTGGCAAGCAGCCATCACTCATTCAAGTGACACGCCGCGACGCAGGGCTTATGGGCCCCTGCTGCCCTATTCCTGAAATTGTGGTGCGGGATCAGAGCGGTCAGGCGCACGCTCTTCCTCATCTATTATCCACGAAAAGCCCGTAGAGCGGAAGAGGGCCGCCACTAAACCGGCAGCCCTCCGCGCTTTTGCTTTTCTTTCTGTCATTCCCGCAGGCAATCTGCTTCCCTGCGGGCGACAGAAGCTACTTGATGATCTCGGAGATGGTACCGGCGCCTACAGTGCGACCACCCTCGCGGATGGCGAAGCGCAGGCCCTTCTCCATGGCCACCGGGGTGTGCAGCGTGATCTCGAGCGAGATGTTATCGCCAGGCATCACCATCTCTGTACCCTCGGGCAGCTTTGCCGAGCCCGTTACGTCCGTGGTGCGGAAGTAGAACTGGGGACGGTAGCCGTTGAAGAACGGAGTATGACGTCCGCCCTCTTCCTTGCTCAACACGTACACCTCGCCCTTGAACACCGTGTGCGGCGTGATCGATCCCGGCTTCGCCAGAACCATGCCGCGCTCCACGTCTTCCTTCGCGAT
>NZ_LMUH01000026.1:602416-609689 GCF_009766105.1 Granulicella sp. S156
ATCTCCAGCAAGACCTTCGTCCAGCTGCTTCTTGAACATCTCAACGCCTGTAACCACCGTCTTGCGCGTCTCGCGGAAGCCGACGATCTCAGAGTCCTCGCCCACCTTCACCTTGCCGCGCTCGATACGGCCCGTTACCACTGTTCCACGGCCAGAGATCGAGAAGATATCCTCGATCGGCATCAGGAACGGCAGGTCGACCAGACGGTCGGGCTGCGGGATGTACTTGTCCACCGCTGCCATCAGCTCGTCGATTTTGGCCTCCCACTGGGCTTCGCCGTTCAGCGCGCCCAGGGCAGAACCACGGATGATCGGGGTGTCGTCGCCAGGGTAGTCGTACTTCGACAGCAGCTCGCGGACTTCCATCTCCACCAGCTCGATCAGCTCTTCGTCTTCCACCGCGTCGCACTTGTTCAGGAACACCACGATGTACGGCACGCCTACCTGGCGAGCCAACAGTACGTGCTCCTTGGTCTGCGGCATCGGACCGTCGGTTGCTGCGACGACGAGAATAGCTCCGTCCATCTGCGCTGCGCCCGTGATCATGTTCTTGATGTAATCCGCGTGACCAGGACAATCCACGTGCGCGTAGTGGCGGTTCGGCGTCTCGTACTCTACGTGCGAGGTCGAGATCGTGATGCCGCGCTCACGCTCTTCTGGCGCATTGTCAATCGTGTCGAACGAACGGAAGCTGTTCTTCGGGTTGTGCTTCGACAGTACCTTCGTGATCGCCGCTGTCAACGTCGTCTTGCCGTGATCAATATGACCAATCGTTCCGATGTTTACGTGCGGCTTGCTGCGATCAAATTTTTCCTTCGCCATGACTCTCTCCGTAGTGCCTTTTGAACTGCTAAACCTTGTGATTCGGCACAGCTCACACCGTGCCTATCCGGCCCAAGGGCCGTGATTTCAATCCCTGACCGCGTCCTAGTAGTACGCGTATAACTTGAAGAATTTATCGCGCAGGCGGAGTTCCACCTGCTCCAGCGAGGCCAGATAGAACTCGCGGATCTGGCCCTGGTCGCCGTTGGATAGCTTTGCATACAGCGAAGCCACTTCGACACCGAGCTTACCTTTGGTAAGCACCGCCTCGAAGCTGCGGATGCGCAGACCTGAGCGCTCCAGCGACTTCAAAAACTTCTCGACGTTACGAGACGCGAAAGAGCCCTCAATCGCCTGCTTCACCGCAGTGAAGCTAGGCTGGTCGAGGACACTCATAGCCGGCCGCTCGTACAGAGCGCTGGAACGGTCTACCTGAAAGGCTGTTTGCTGCGCCATTGTTTTGAAACCTGCCTTCAAAGCCTTGCAAATCTGGAGCGGGAGACGGGAATCGAACCCGCGACCAACAGCTTGGAAGGCTGTGACTCTACCACTGAGTTACTCCCGCAACTTCAGCAAGTCAGTACGTTAGCGAGTCAGCAAGTCAGCGAAACCTTGCTGGGACGCAGCGTCTACTGCCTCACCCCAACGAAAATCTGGAGCTGATGATGGGGCTTGAACCCATGACCTCTCCCTTACCAAGGGAGTGCTCTACCACTGAGCTACATCAGCCTTACTGCACGCCGTTGGCTTTCGCCCGCAACGCGCCTCTACCAGTTTACCGCGAACGAAGCCGTCCAAGGACGACCCGGAACGCGAAAAACCCCAGCAGCAACCAAGTCAGCTGCTGGTACTTGCCCGGCTCCATCGTGCGCCAGACCAACACCGCCAACAGCGCAATTGCTGCCAGCGCGACAACCATGCGTCCCGTGCCCGAAGGGTTCATGCAACCGAACTCCTTTTGGCGGCGGAAGCAAAGCCGCGGAAAAATGGTGCACAGGGGAGGATTCGAACCTCCGTAGCGCAAAGCGCGGCAGATTTACAGTCTGCTGCCATTAACCACTCGGCCACCTGTGCCCTATTCCCGCCGATTGCCCTTCCAACAAATGCCCCGTCACATTCCCACGCAAACGCCGGCGTAAACGACTCACGCCAGAGACTTACTCAGGATTGTGGCTGGCGGACACTGCAGGCTGGAACAACAAGCAGGTACAACCAAACTCTCGTACGAATGCTGCGGAAAATCTGGAGCTGGCGAAGGGATTTGAACCCCCGACCGCCTGATTACAAATCAGGTGCTCTACCAGCTGAGCTACGCCAGCCCAAACAGCAAACTGCGCTGCCGAATCGCGCAGCGCAGCTTTGACTTTATCACAGCTGGCGCAAGCGGAAAAACCTCCCCGCAGCCACAGTACGATGATCGTCCCCTATGAGTGGCAGCGGCCATCGTCGAGTGCTCAGGCGCGAGCAAGATACCGCCCCAGCTTCCGCGGCCATTCCCTATCCATACAGGGACGTTCAACCAGCACATAAAACGCCAGGCCGACCGGAAAAACGATAGGGAACGAGAACAGCACGCCATACATGGCTGTGTGCCAGAAGCGCCCCTCGTCCAGATGAAGCCTGGCCATCAGCCAGAAGCCTCCCTGTATGGCAGGCGAATGGGTCAGATAGAGGCTGTAGCACATGCCCCCCAGCGTTGAGATCATTGGCACCCGAAAGACGCGGCTCAACCACGTACCTTTGAAGCCCCCCACTACACCGGCGAATATCAGCGCCGGCAGAACATAGAAGGCGATTCGATCGTCTACAAGAAAGATCCCAACGAGAGAACCGCTCCCTACCACGTCCCATATCCACGACGATCTCATGCGCGGCATAACAGTCAGGAACCAATCGGCCAGAAGAAATCCCACCAGGAAATACTGAAGGGAGCTAAGGATGGAAAGATGTACGCGCGTCTGGGGCAACCCAGGCGTGTGCACGCGCAGAATACTGAAGGCAACGATAGCGGCAATCAAGGCGCCGCGCCTGATCCATGGCGTCTTCGAGAAGAAAAGCACAGCCAGCAGCGGAGCCAGCAGGTAAAACTGGACTTCAATCTCTAGCGACCATGAAGGGATATAGATCATTGGATAGGTCCCATAGATCAAGCCATGCAGATACAACAGGCTCGCCCCCAGATGCGCGGTAACTACCAGCCAGGGGACACCCTTGGCCAAATGGATCAAGGGAAAACGAATCAGCAGATTGACAATGTAGGGTGGTTCAAGCCGCGTAACGCGACGCAACAGATAGGGACCAAGCCGAACCCTGGGCCCCTGTAGAAAATGCTGCCTCGCAAAGGGAATGCCCAGCACAAGGCCGCTGATGGCAAAGAAGAGTGGCACGCCCCGGGCCAGGTGACGCATAAAAGATCCCGCGTCCCCGGTGAGAGGTATGCAGAACCCGCAATCCTGCCACGACCTCTGCCCAATGTGGTACAGGATCACGGCAAGGATGGCGACGAACCGGAGCCCATCGATCTCGGGGATGTATTGTCCAGTAGTCGTTACCCGGCGAAGGGCGCGCCAGAATCCGGCATTCGGCTGGGCGATTCCGGTCTGCGAAGGGCTGACCCCCACCTTGGGTTGCGACGATGGCATTCCGTTAAGGTATACATGCGGATGCAGGTCTAGCTCAGAGTCTCTTCGCGCACATAGGCCGGCCTACTAGTCATTCTTCCCAGCGCCAATGACAGAAAGAAAGGCAAAACACGTTTTCATGCGATCATGACTCAAGCTCATACGGCATGGCTGAAGAGTCACCTTCATCATCGAATTAACATATGCGCAAGCGCACTCTGATTCCGCTGTTGATCGTCCTGGCTGTACTCGTAGCGCTGGGAATCGCCTTCTACCTGAGGACGCAGTCTCCCCCCGAGGCCGCGCGGCTGCTGCCTGAGTCCGATGCCATCGTCTACATCCATCTGAAGACTGTGCGCACGATGACTCACTTCGACACGACACCTGTGCAGCGCAGCGGAGACTTACAGCGTTTCATCGATGCCACAGGCATTGTGCCCGACCGCGACATTGACGACGCAGCCTTCGCGCTGCATCGCATGCCCAACCCCAACGGTCCCAACGGTCCCGTTGCCTACTCCGAGGTCTTCGTCGGACGCTTCGACGGGCAGCGGCTGGGGAAATATCTCGCCAGCATCGCGACCGCACGCGAAACCTACGCAGGGCGCGAGATCTACAGCATCCCCATCGAAGGCCGCACCCTGCGTGTGACGCAGCTAGGCTACGACACAATCGGCGCATCGAACACGCCGACCGCAGAACAGATCCACTCCATGCTCGACCGCTCGCGTGCCTCGGCGCTGGGCACGCCGGGATCGTCACTGCTGGCTGCGCGCTACTCCGAGGTTCCGCTGCTCTCGCAGGCCTGGGGAATCGGGCACATCGGTCTTCCCTTCGCGAAGGATGGCTACATCTCGATCCTCGGCCTGCAACTGCCGCTGCCGGAGGACACCGACCTCGTCGCCAGCCTGCGCTACAGCGGGTCCGTCCACCTCCGCATCGAAGAGATCGCATCCGACCCAGACGCCGCACAGCATACGGTGGAGACACTGACCACACTGCTGAATATCGTTCGCGGCCTAGGCAGCGCGGAACCCCCACGCAATCCCGCCGACTCCGCCATGCGAGACGTTCTGGCCTCCATCACCCTGGAACATCACAAAGACCGAGCCCTGCTCAATGCCTCCGCCAGCCTGGATCAGATCAAAGCATTGACTTCGGGTGGCAATCCCACAGCGTCCCCTCAGAGCACGAGTCCACCGCCTGCAGCATTGCTACACTAACCATCCCGATGAAAAGTGATCTTGCCAATCTGGACATCCTTCGATCCCTTGCAGTTCTTCTCGTAGCGATAGCCCATTTCTTCATGTATGCCGGAAAGCCCAACTGGTATGGATGGATGGGACTTACCGGCGTATGCCTCTTCTTTGTCCATACCTGTCTGGTATTGATGTGGTCCCTCGAGCGAGATCCCCATTCGGGCCGTTTTTATATTCGGCGACTCTTCCGCCTCTTCCCTCTATGGCTGGTTGTGCTCACCCTTGTGGTGGTCCTTAAGATTCCGACCGCTCCGCCTGCAGCACCCCACTTCGGCTACTTCTCCGCATCGGCCCGCGAGCTTCTGGCCAACGCCACGATGACCTTCAACCTATGGTTTGGAGCCAGGATCGTCGGTGCATCATGGTCCCTGCCGATCGAGATGCAGATGTATCTGCTGCTTCCCGTGCTCTTCTTCTTCATCCGCAGCACTCGGGCATTGTGGGTCTTGCTGGTCATCGAAGGGCTGGCCATCGCCTCCGTATGGACAGTTCTTGGCATCCACTCCACAACCAACGCTTCGCTCGCCATCTGTATCCCTTACTTTCTTCCCGGCGTAATGGCCTATACGCTCAGCAAAAAGGTGCGACCCACACTTCCGCCCTGGAGTTTTATCGTCTTTCTTCTGGGAATGGCAGCCGTGCATAATCGTTACGGCAATCTCTTCCGCTCCTCATTTTTCTGCCTGGCTATTGGGCTTGGGCTGCCATTCTTCCAGCAGATCACTTGGCGTCCCATGGTGCGTTCGGCGCACCTCATAGCGCGATACTCCTATGGCATCTATCTCTGCCATATCCCATCCATCTGCGTTGGACTGTACTATCTGCGCGGGCATAGCTTGGCGTTGCGCCTGGCCTCCATCCCCATAGTGCTGACTGTCTCGTCGGTTGCGCTGTACCATGGCGTCGAAGCTCCCATGATCCGGCTCGGGTCAAGACTGGCGAAGAAGGTAGAGTCGGGCCCCTCACCGAAGGTCAACGAAACAACCCTGAGCCTCGAACCCGCACCCTGATTCCATTTGCGTCTCGGGCAGAACAGCCGCAGTCATGCAACCCAGGAATCCATCGACGACACGCCCGAGCTAAGCTGGCTTCGGCCACCGGCCTTGAAGACGCTTGCCCAGGCGAATAGAGGGCTCCTCGATTGTGATGCAGAAGAGATGAGCCGCAATCAAGGTTGTCAACGCGAAGATAATGGCAAGTGCTGGCCGGGAGATTTTCCCGAAGAGGATATCCAGCACGCTGAACAGCGTTATGGAATGCACAAGGTAGAGGCTATAGGAGATTCGGCCAAGGTATTCAAGCGAACTGTGGCGGAGGAAACGAGACAAGGGGCGAAGCGTAAGCGAGGACACAATAACCGCAGCAGCCCCAATTCCGGAAATAAAATCGGACGACGCGACAATCTTTCCCAAGAGTCGTCCATATGCGAAATGATCGGGCACGTTGTAATAGAGCAGAACCCCGGTCAACAAAAGAACCCAGGACATCGCCTGCTTACCTTCCAGCCAGTTTGTGAGCCTCTCCTGATATCCGGCAAGCGTGGCGCCCAGCGCAAAAAGTGTGGCGATCTGCAGGCTTCGAAGCAGATAACCCTCATGAAGATGTAGTCGCCCGGGAATACCAAAAGCGATCAGCGCCATCAATGCGCTTACCAGGGGAGCGTTCCACCGCCGCAAAAGGTTTGAAAGCAATGGCATGACGATCGACATCTGCATCTCGAAGCCCAGCGACCAAAACGCAACGTTGAATACGACGACAGGAAACATCAGGTACTGCTCGATCAGCAGTCTCCCCGTAATGGGCTGCTGCCAGGTGTTGTTGAACCACTCGGAGAGCGGCAGATGTCTGCCCCGGAACAGCCAGGCCCCTGCGATAGAGAGCGTCGCTGCGGCAGCGAAGGGAAGATAGATACGACAGAAGCGGCGAAGCAGATATTCAACATAGTGGGCTTGACGTCCCCTCCAGTACGGCATGCTGAGAACATAACCGCTGAGAACAAAGAAGAGGACGACCGCCTGCCTCCCTGCGTCGAATGGCAACCAATACCATGGTGTTGGAGTGAAATCGAATGCATAGCGAAAGTGATGGGTCACGACCGTAACAGCCGCAAGTCCACGCAAGGCATCCAGTTCAAAGAGTCGAGAGCGCGTTGAACGCTTTTGCAACTCCTGCTCTTCAGCCATCCAATCTCTCCCAAACGAAACCGCATAACGCGATCTCCACCCGAATCCAGATATAGCGCGATGTCAATACCTCAGCGTCTCTCCATCGCGGAGTGCGACGAGATGCAGGGACAGGATCACTGAGATGTGTCTTATGCAATACCTCTAACATTTTAGAGGTTAATCCTTGCGGTGATAGTCCACCCGTAGGCCACGAGGAAGATGACTCCCTCAGCCACCCCACTCTGCTGACTATCGCATCCGTTGCGCTGTGCCATGGCATGGAAGCGCCTCTGAGCCTTGAACCCGCACCTTGAATTCTCAGAAGGACTCAAAAAAGAGGATGCGTCTCCCCACTTTCGTCTTTCCTCTTGAAAGAATCGTCTTATGTGTGACTCCACCAGCTTCC
>NZ_LMUH01000026.1:609850-812240 GCF_009766105.1 Granulicella sp. S156
GCGCATACTCTCTCTCAGCCTTCTCACCACCGCAGCCCTGCTGGCGGCGAATGCAGTCGCACAGCAGCCGGTGCTGACCGGGCAAGCAGCCTTCACCGACTACAACCAGCAGAAGCCTGGCGTTCGCCACAAGATCACCCTCGCCGATCTACCTCAGCCCAATCCCAGCGAGGCAGTCAACAACACCGCCCACCTGATCCCGCGTCCCGCCAATGCCTGGCCCATCGCCCCCGCGGGCTTCAAGGTCACCCTCTACGCCGGTGGAGACGCCGCTCCCCTGCAGCGCGCAGACAATAAGGAGCACATGGAGCTCAGCGGCGGCACCTTCACCCAGCCCCGCCTCATGCGCACCGCTCCCAATGGAGATATCTTTCTCGCCGACCCCGGTGCCGGCACGGTCTTCGTCCTTCGCGGCGTCCGTCCCGACGGCAAAGCCGCCACCCTTGAGAAGTACGCTACGGGCCTCGATCACCCCTTCGGCATCGCCTTCTACCCCGCTAAGAACCCCAAATACATCTACGTAGGCAATGCCACCACCGTCCAGCGCTTTGCCTACAAGGTCGGCGACCTGCACGCCTCCGGCTCCCCCGAAACCATGGTCCCCGATGTCCCCGGCTACGCCCAACTCACCGGCGGCGGCCACTCGACGCGCGACGTCGTCTTCACCGCAGACGACAAGCACATGCTCGTCTCCGTCGGCTCCGGATCCAACGTCGATGACCCCGACACCCATCCCAAAGAGTTCCACCGCGCCGACGTACTCGAGTACACCCCCGACGGCAAGTTCGTCGAGGTCTACGCTCACGGCATCCGCAACTGCGTCGGCGAGGCCATCAACCCCATCACCCATCAACTCTGGTGCTCCACCAATGAGCGCGACAATCTCGGCAACCACCTCGTACCCGACTACGTCAGCTCTGTCCCCGAAGGCAGCTTCTTCGGCTGGCCCTGGTACTACATGGGAGGCCACCAGGATCCGCGCCTCCCGCAACCCTGCGCCAACGGCACCGGCCCTAATCCCCAGGCGCCTGTACTAACCGCTGATCAGGCGAAGAACTGCAAACGCGTCGACCTTAGCTCCAAAGTCGTCACGCCCGACGTCCTCGTCCAACCCCACATGGCCTCGCTGGAGATGCTCTTCTATCCGGCGCACACCAGAGCCGATTCATTCCCCGCCGAGTATGCCGGTGACGTGTTCGCCGCAGAGCACGGCTCCTGGAATCGCAAGATCCGCGCTGGCTACGAAGTCATCCACATCCCCATGAAGAACGGTCACGCTACCGGAGAGTACGACGACTTCCTCACCGGCTTCGTAACCGCTGACGGCGAGGTCTGGGGCCGTCCCGTCGGTGTCACTGTAGGCAACGACGGCAGCCTCTTCGTCACCGACGACGGCTCACGCAGTGTCTGGCACGTTGTCTACACGGGCAAGTAGCTACAACCTGGGCACCCCATCTTCGGCACGATTTATGCGCCTAAGATGGGGTGTCTTTGATTTTGCCGTTGTTTGTTTTTCGTCGTCATCCTGAGCCATAGGCGAAGGACCCCCGCATTTACGAATGCGGGAGTCTTCACGCCATCCCAACCAACTCCCGCGCCAACCGATCCAGCAAACTCTTCGGATCGGACGAAAGCCCCGTCCGCACAGGCGATATCTGGATAACCGCACTACGCGGCGCGGTAAGCCAATAGAAGCGCTCCTTCTTAGACAGCCGCGCGATCGGCCCCGCTGCAGGATCACCCGCACAGATACGGCAGATGGCCTGAAGATGCCGCGCCACCATACTCACATCCAGCGCTGGCCACAGCGCCCGAAGACGTGCCTCATTCACCTCGATGCGTGCGTCCAGAAAGTTCTGTTCCGACGAATAGACGATCACTCCCGCATTCACAAACTCGTCCCGCTCAACGCGCGGAACCACGCGTACTGTCGCGTAATTAAACGATTTGGGAGCGAGCATGCGCGATCTCCTGTTCAAAGATATTCGACGCTTCCAGCCGCCACAGCAGAAACTCGCGATAGGAGCTGCGCCGTTGCGAAGCAGTAACGGCATCCCTCTCCGAAGTCAGCCAATCCTCAGGAAGCAGCTGCAGAATCGCCTCCAGCTTCGCATCCGTTATAGTCCTGTGTGCCGTCTCGGAAGCGGCCGCAATATCGCCGGCCCAGCGCAACAGAATGTGCTCGCGAATCTGCTCGAACTTCGATGTGGCCTTCTCCTTCGCGGTCGGCCAGTTATGGTGAAAGTACAGCGACGCTCCATGATCGATCAGCCACAGCTTCTCCTCCGACAACAAGAGGTTCGCGTTGCGAGCCGTGCGATCCACGTTCAGCACAAAGGCATCGAACCAGACACACAGTGAGGCCGTCAGCAGCGAGGCTTCATCACCCGCCGCCGGATCGAAGGTCGTCGCGCCAGGCAGATACTCCAGGCCAACATTCAAGCCCACGGAGGCTTTCAGCAGATCGCGAATCTCCGTATCGGGTTCATTTCTCCCGAAGGCCGGATCGATCTGAACGAAGACGATCTTCGGAACGCACAAGCCAAGCAGCCGCGCAATCTCTCCAGAAATCAACTCGGCCACCAGCGCCAGAGCCCCCTGCCCTGCTCCTCGAAACTTGACGACGTACATCCTGCCATCATCCGCCTCGACGATAGCCGGCAGAGATCCGCCCTCTCGCAGAGGTGCCACATAGCGGGTGCCGTTGACGGTGCGAAGAGGCATGAGCCTAGTCTAACCTTCACCGGGTGCCGTTCCTTTTGTCCGCATTACTGCTCGGTCGTGGAGCGATTGTCCGGGAAGGGCTGATGATCTCTTATCATCTCCACGAACGAGCCAATCTCTCGAATCACGAGATCGGGCCTATCGTTCTGAAGGTAATGGTCGCTTCCCTTAGCGATGATGCGTCTGCTCTGACCGGACAGGCTCTTCGCCTCCTCCTGCATCTGGTTCCACGCGATGGAGTTGGCCTTTGAAACGGCTGCCGGCCAGTTCGGGGCGAGAACGTTCGGGTCACGCGAAAGGATCAGGACCGGAAGGTTGCCAAAGGGCCCTGCGTGGATCGTCTCTTCTCCTGAGGCCCGCTCGGCATCCAGTTCGTTCTCCATCGCGTCCATCTGCGATGGAATGCACGAATCCGCTTTGATCCATGCGCTGTAGGCTTCAAAGCCCGGAGGGATGGACGTGCAGACTCCCTGTAGTCGATACCAGCCTAGGATCATCAGCAGCTTCTGCCACGGCATCTGACGGCGCTGCTCCTCTTGAATCTTTACCAGCTCCTTCGGAATACGATCGTCCTGAAGCGGAGTAGCGCCATCGACGAAGACCAGCCCGGCCAGGTCGTCAGGATAATGCGCTGCGTAAGACCGTAGATAGATTCCTGAGATGGAGTGTCCCACCAGCACGAAAGGCCGCTGAACACCGGCAGCCCCGATCAGCTGGTGAAGTTGCGAGGAGATGGCGTTGGCATCCTGAACACCTGGCCGCGATTCGCTCCAGCCGAAACCGGCACGGTCGTACGAGCAAACTCTCGTCTGCCGCACGAGCGCGGGTTGCACCTTCGCCCAGCCCGTAAAGTCATCGCCCAGGCCTGAACTCAGCACGATCGTCGGCGAACCTTCCCCCGTGCAGTACAGGTGCATGGAGTAGCCGCCTATGTCGTATAGCTTGCCGGGAACTCCAGCCATCTGACGATAGTGGCGAAGACTCAGCGCGTTGTAGGCAACTCCACTACCACCAGCCAACAGGCAGAGGAGAACAATCGTCGTCCCGATTCGGGCTAGGAGCTTGTGCGATCCCATTCAGATGTCATCGTACCGGATGATTCGGCCTGCATCAGTAGCGAGAAGTTGTCGTCTCGACGTTGATCCATGCGGAAGAACAACCCCAGAACTGTCATCTCGACCGAAAGCAAAGGCAACCGCCTAGGGGGGTCCAGGGAATTGCAATTGCCGTTGTTTGTTTTTCGTCGTCATCCTGAAGCGTAGCTGAAGGACCACCGCATTCATGGAGGCACGGACGCAAAGCGCGACACAAGCATTGGTGACGCGCTTTGCGTCTGCAGGCCTCCCCTGTGCGTAGTCGAACGGGCTGCGGCAAGAGCGCTGCCTTCAGTCGAGATGACAACGTATGGGAAGGGAAAAACACATCACACTAACGGGAAAAAACCTCACCCTGCCGCCAGCATATGCGCCTTCTTCTCCTTCAACTCACCCAACAGCCGCTCGACCTTTTCATCGCGTTCGAGCTTCGCAAAGTCGTCCTCCAGGGTGTCGTCTTCGAGCATCTGCTTGCCCGCATAGTTCTGAGCCTCCGCACTCTGGATACGCGCTTTGACGCGTTCCAGCGCCGGGCCACGTCCCAGGCTGACAGCAACCTGCTCCGCTGCCTCACGTGCCGTAATCGCCTTGCCCGCCATCTGCGCGCGGCGATGCTGCGCGACCAGCAGCACGCAATGAGCCTGCGTCGCTTTCAACTTGCCCTGCAGCTTGTTGTACGTCGTACGCATCCCATCGACCTCCTCGGCCTGCTCCTCGACCTGATGCACAAGATCCCCAGCCATCTGTTCGTGGCTCAGAGCACGTTCGAGCGCCGCTCGCGCCAGGTCATCCTTGCCCTTGTTCACCGCCAGTTCAGCCTTCGCACGCCAGTCCGCTGCTGTCTGCTCCTGCTCCTTCGTCTTCTTTTCGAGCAGGTGCCGATCGGCGATCGCAATCGCTACCTGCGTCTTCAATTGGAGTAGCTGGTTCTCCATGTCGAGCGCCAGTTGCTTCAACATCTTTTCGGGATCTTCGGCGCGGTCGATCAAGTCGTTCACATTCGCGCGCAGCAGAGTTGCCACTCTTTCCATTAGCGATAGTGCCATGACGGTTCTCCTTCTCAGTACATGATTCAAATGAAAGCGGCGCGTGAAGGGTTACCCTCACGCGCCGCACTGTTTACTCCCTCTTATCGCCTTCGATCGTCGGTGGAACATCGGACGCGCCGCCGTTCGGGCGTTGCGCCATCTGCTTGATGTTCCCCATCAGCTCGCTCATCTTCATGCCGCTGAGAGCCTCGAACAACGCGGGCACCTGTGCGGCAATCTCGGTCATCTCGCCGGTGAGCTTGTGCGCGCCGACGCCCTTCCCGTCGCCCGTGGACACGATCGTGATCTTGTCCACCTTGCTCAACGGCTCGCTCATCGCGCGAACGACATCAGCCATGTTCGTGATGAGTTTGTCGACGACCGCGGCCTGCGACCACTCCTGGTAGGCCTCGGCCTTGATGTTCATGGCCTTGGCTTCCGCCTCGCCCTTCTGGAAGATGATCGAAGCCTCCGCCTCACCCTGGGTACGAATGGCCTGCGCCTTACCTTCGGCTTCGGCAACGATGCGCGCCTTCTCGGCGTTCGCCATGTTCCCAATGCGCTGCGCCTCGATCTCCGACTTCTTCAGCACAGTTGCGATGAGTTCTTTTTCATTACGCAGAATCTCGGCCTCCTGCACCTTGACCTGCGCCTCTTTCTCAATCTGCTGCACGCGGACCTGCTCGGCGATGACCTTCTGCTGCATGACGTTGGTCTGCAACTCGTACGCCTTGTCGGCCTGAGCCTCCTGCTTCCGAGACTGCTCCGTGAAGGCAGCTTTCTGGATGTCGAGATCGCGCTGCGCCTCCGCCTGCTTGGCCAGCGACATCGTCTCCGCCAGCACACGCTCCTGATCGGCTGCAGACTTGGCGACTGCGGCCTCTCTTAGAGCAATGGCCCGGCGGATAGCTGTGTCACGTTCGGCTTCGGCCGTGGCAATCTCGGCATCGCGGCGGATGCGCGCAATATCCGGGCGGCCCATGTTGGTGATGTACTCATTCTTGTCGCGCACCTCCTTGATCGTGAAGCTCACGACCTCCAGGCCCATCTTGCTCATATCCTCGGCACAGGTAGCGCGCATGCGCTCACCCACCATCTCCGGCTCCTTCACAATCTGCTCGACGGTGAGTTGGCCGATGATGCCACGCAGATGACCTTCCATCACCAGGCGGATAAGACCTTCGCGCTGCGGCGGAGTCTTTGACAGGAACTGCTCGGCAGCGGTCATGATCGACTCGTTGTCCGAACGCACCTTGATTTGCGCCACAGCCTCTACCGTTACCGCAACGCCCTGCTTGGTATACAGGTCCTGCTGCGGAGCAACATCGAAGCTCATCAGCTCGAGCGAAAGCTCTCTGCAGTTTTCAACCACCGGGAAGATGACCGCGCCATGCCCCTTGATCACGCGAGGACCGCGAAAACCGTAGACGATCAACGCTTCATTCGGGCCGGCCTTGCGAAACATCTTGGCCAGCATGCCCATCAGCACAAGGGTTGCAAGAACACACAACCCAACGACGACAATGATTTGATTCGACATTTCCTGCCTCTCTCAATTCGTCCAGTTTTGGAGGGTACGGGCTTCAGCCCGTACGTTAGGAATCCGTGTGAAATAGGCGGCTTTAGCCGCTGAGGGAACTTCCGGCACGGAGTCCTTCTTTCTTCAGCCAAGCTGTTTCGCTCAGGCCTCTTTACGGCTCCTTGCTTTCTTTCTCAAGGTTTCTCACTGGCCCATCGGCTAACAGGCCATGTTCAAACTCATCCCAGCGCCGCACATACGCGACGCCGCGGGCATAGCGCATGACCACCACCTCCGCGCCGCGTTCGAGCGCTGTTCCATCGTCCGACCGCACGGCGGCACTGCGACGTACGCCATTCTGCGAGTACAGAATCTCGCCCACGCCGCTTTTGGGAATCGCTCCACTCAAGCGGCCGATCACGCCGGTCATCTCGGTATCCGAAGGTTCAAGCGTCCGCTCGCGCGGCAGCAGCACCCCGACCAGAAACCAGAACACCAGCGCTGCTCCCGCAACTCCACTCACCACCGAGAAGAACAGCACCAGCATGCCGCCAAAGATGTTGGCCCGATGCAGCAGGTATCCCGTACCGCCGAACCAGCACAGAAACGTCACTAACGTGAAGCCGTTGAGCGGCGAGATGTGCGTAGCTGCGCCTTGTCCGTGCACGCCCCCAACCTTGCCCACATGGCCGGCATGACCATGCAGGTGCAGATGCCCCGCATGAAGATGCAGAAAGCCTCCGAAGAAGGCGATCAGGCTCAACACCAGCCCTACGCCGAAGCACGTCAGGTAGATCGCATTCCAATCCCAGGTTCCCATCATCGCCCCACTCCTTTCTTCGACTTCTTCGCCTTCACAACACTCTTGCCTTTGCTCGCCGCCGCACTCGCTGCCGTCGGTTCGATCAGAGCCAGCGGCCTGGCCGCGGTCTTCTGTACGGGCCGCAACAGCTCCAGCAGACGCTCCGCAAGCGACGGTGTCTCCAACACGCTTTCCAGCAGCAGCAGGCACCCACGCGAATCCTCATGCCGCGCAACAGCCAGCAACGCCCGTCGCAACTCAGGATCGCGGCGGAAGCGCTCTGCCCCGCCAATCAGCCAGAGGTCGAGCTTGTCCTCCAGGCCGCGTACGTCACTCAGCAGCTCGGCGTGATAGCCCTCGGGGTCATCGACCAGATATCCCGGATGTACCTTGAAGAACTTGGCCAGCAGCAGTCGCGAGGTATTCGTTAGGTGCGGCCGGGCGCCGCTCTCGATCTGCGACAGATAGCTCTGGCTGATCGACTCGTCCATCTCCGCCGCGATCGCACGCACCAACTCGCCTTGCGTCATGGCGCGCCCCAGCCCACGCAAGCTGCCTTCTACCTCACGCAGGTACCGGATTTTGTCGCACAGTTTCATGACTCACTCTCCACTAATTGCGGATTGCAATAAATATATTGCTAATTGCAATATTCGTCAAGCCCCCTCAAAACCGGTCAGCGTGCGCAAGCCTTGTACCGCCTTTCCTTCGCCTAGCTGTCTGACAAATTTGCCTTCTTGTAAGAGCGTTCGATAGAGTCGGAAGCGAAGATTGAAGCATTTACTGCATAGTCCAACAGCAAGGAGTTATCCGTGCCCTGGTTCACCCTCGAAGAAGACGCCCTTTCGCAGCAGCAGATCGCCGAAGCCTGTACCCGCCTGCTCGCCGAAGCCCGCAACCGCATTAGCGGCAATCTGAAGCGCGTTCTACTGCTTCCGCCCGATCTCACCCGCGCCCACTCCGGCGCAGGCCACATCACCGAGCTGCTCTATCGCGAACTCGACGCAGCAGGAGCACACGTAGAGGTCATCCCGACACTCGGCCAGCATGTGCCACACACCGAGGCTGAGAACAAGTGGATGTTCGGCAGCATTCCCAACGACCGCATCTTCGCGCATGACTGGCGCGACGGCTGCACCCACGTCGGCGTAGTACCGGGCAGCTACGTGGACGCAACCACCGGCGGCGCCGCCGACTGGGACATTCCCATCGACCTGAACACCAAATTGATGACAGAACAGTGGGATCTGGTCATCAACATCGGACACGTCGTTCCGCACGAAGTGCTGGGCTTTGCGAACCACAACAAGAACTACTTCATCGGAGTCGCGGGCAAAGACACCATCTGCGCCTCGCACATCGCCGCCGCGGTCTATGGCATCGAGAACAACCTCGGCTGCCTGGTCACACCGCTGCGCGCCTGCTTCAACTATGCCGAAGAGAAGTTCATGAAGGACGTGCCCGACTGCTATATCCAGATCGTCATGCAGCGCGACAAGGAGAATAAGCTCGTCACCAGCGGGCTCTTCGTCGGCGACGATCTCGAGACCTACCTGCAGGCCGCGCGTCGCAGCCGTGAGCAGAACATCATCGTCTTCGACAAGCCCATCAAAAAGGTGGTCGCCGTCATGCAGGCCGACGAGTTCCGCGCGACCTGGGTGGCAAACAAGGCTGTCTACCGCACCCGTATGGCCATCGCCGATGGCGGCGAACTGCTCATCATTGCACCGGGAGTCGAGCGTTTCGGAGAGCAGCCCGAGGTCGATGCCCTGATCCGCAAGTACGGCTACAAGGGCACACCCTATACCCTCGCTCTCTACAAGACCGAAGCCGACATGCAGGCGATTCCTCACGGCGTCGCGCACCTCATCCACGGCTCCAGCGAAGGTCGTTTCACCATCACCTACGCCCCCGGCCATCTGACGAAAGCTGAGATCGAACAGGTCGGCTACAACTATGCCGATCTCGCCGAGGTGCAGGCGCGCTACAATCCCGCAACGATGAAAGAGGGCTGGAACACGATGCCCGACGGCGAAGAGGTCTTCTACATCTCGACTCCTTCAGCGGGTCTCTGGGCAACGAAAGAGAAGCTCAACGACCCACATCGCCGCGACCTGAGCAGCCCCGAGCAGTTGGCTGCCGCGGAGAAAGCAACACAGTGAGCATTCCGACCGACAACGCGACAACACAGGCTCTCGATAACATCGAGAGCCTGCGCGTGGCCTTGCGCACCATCCTCGCGCAACACGCCCGGCTGATGGTGGCTTACTCCGGCGGCGTCGACTCTGCCTACCTCGCATGGGAGGCCCACGAAGTGCTCGGCGCGAATATGCTCGCGGTCATCGCCGACTCACCCAGCCTGCCCCGCAAGGAATTGGCTGCCGCCATCGCCTTTGCGGAATTCCATGCAATACCGCTGCACATTCTGCAAACCCACGAGATGGAGCGCGCCGACTACGTACGCAACGATGGGCAGCGCTGCTTCCACTGCAAAGACGAACTCTTCGACGCCATGGAAGCTCTGCGCGCCGAGCTCGGCTTCGCCACCATCGCCTATGGCCGCAACACCGATGACTCCGGTGACTTCCGCCCCGGCCAGAAAGCCGCGGAACTGCATCACGCGGCGGCACCCTTAGCCGAGGCCGGACTGGGCAAGCAGGCGATCCGCGCTCTGGCGCAAGCAGCAAACCTGAGCGTGTGGGACAAACCGGCATCCGCATGCCTGTCATCGCGTCTGGAGTATGGACGACCCGTAAGTCGTGAGGCGCTGCTGCAGGTCGAGCAGGCTGAAGATGCGCTGCACGAGCTCGGCTTTCTCAGCGTGCGTGTGCGGCACCATGGTGAGCTGGCACGCGTTGAACTGGATCGCAACACACTCGCACAGGGGCTGACGCTGGCCATGCTGGACCGCATCACAACCGCCGTGAAAGCCGCGGGATTCACCTATGTCACGCTCGACACACAGGGTTATCGCTCCGGTTCGATGAACGCTGTTCTGCCGGTCGAGATGTTGATGGGAGCGCGTTCCAGCCATGCGTCGTGAGGCCGTGCTCGAGCTGCTGCGGCAGCTCGAAGCGAACAAGACCACCCCTGAAAAGGTCGCCGACAGGCTGGCCTCACTGCCCTTCGAAGACCTCGGCTTCGCCAAGCTCGACCACCATCGATCCCTCCGTTCGGGAATGCCGGAGGTTGTCTTCGCTGCCGGCAAGACGCCACAGCAGGTCGCATCCATCTTTGCGAAACTCACGGCCAGCGGTATAAGCGTGCTGGCCACCCGCGCAACACAGGAACACTTCTCCGCCGTCCGCGATATCGTACCCACGGCGCAGCACAGTGAACTCGCCCACTGCATCACACTCGCCCAGAACGCTCCACCTACGCAGGGCCACGTCGCCGTCGTCTGCGCAGGCACTAGCGATCTGCCCATCGCGGAGGAAGCCGCTGTTACCGCGGAGATCTTCGGCGCGGAGGTCACGCGCATCAACGATGTGGGAGTGGCGGGGCTGCACCGCCTGCTGGCTCAACTCGACAAGTTGCGGACCGCCGATGCCATCGTCTGCTGCGCCGGCATGGAAGGAGCGTTGCCCAGCGTCGTCGGCGGACTCGTGGAGGCCCCGGTAATCGCTGTGCCAACCAGCGTTGGCTACGGTGCTGCGTTTGAAGGTGTCGCGGCGCTGTTGGGGATGTTGAATGCCTGCTCGCCGAATATCACAGTGGTCAATATCGACAACGGGTTTGGCGCAGGCTATGTGGCAACACTGATCGCTCGCGGACCCCGCAATTCACGCTAATTCGGCTGAGCCTCCAGGCGAATCTGGCGCCAGACGCGATAGTGTGAAGCTTCGCCACAGGTTGCAAGGTCAGCGTCGTCGCAGGTTCGCTCCAGAACATCTACAGGGTTGTCCATGGTGGCGGAGAGGATACGGCCCGATAGCAACGAAATCTTGATATCAGCTTCAAAGGTCTCGAGACCAATGCCGGCAATATACTTCCCCTCCTGGGTCTTTTCCACCTGTACCCAGTTGTTCGGCCTGGAGCCGACGGGCTTGAGCATCCACGCAGTGGGCAACTTAAGTTGAAGTTCCGCAGGAGGAACGTGACGCACAATCAGTATGGCCGTGTGCGCTGCCTCGTCGACCGACTGTAGCGAGATGTCGAAGTCGATGACATCCTGACCAAGAAGAACGTGAGTGCCATAGGCCCAGGAGTTGGGGACGCTGCGTTTGACGAAGACATGATCGCCCACATGGATAAGGTCTTTTTGCCGCATCGCGAGCTGGACATCGGCGTAGAACGTAAGCAGGTCGGCGATGGGGCCGATGAGCACCGGCTGCACCGTTCTAAGGCTGGGCATGGCGAGACGATAGCCCGGATCGAGGGATACAGTCTGTTGAAGCTGCTGACTTTCAGGTGAGAGGGTGAAGGCTTCCCCGTCGCTATGGACATCTGACCAGTGAAATTGTTCGACGAAATTCCCTGAGGCATCCTTTGTTACGAGCCCCTTTGCAACGGCATCATATCGGCGGGTCGTGGATTGGCCTTCGTTGATTCCTTGCATTCTGTAGACAAGGGATTCGCCTTGTTCATAGTGCCGGGCGAGTGTGGGTTGGGTCACAGGAACAACTATCGTCTGCGAGAAAAGCGCGAAGGACCCTGACAGGGTAAGACAAAGGACGAGTCGAGCGAAGCGACGCACAGAACTCCTTTGATTGCTTTACAGATGCAAGGTATTTACAGTCCGCCTGCCGGTCCGCCGCCAAGCTGCGCCATGGTCGTCCGCAGATACTTATGCGGGTTTACGGCAGTGCCGCGAACCTGGACTTCGTAGTGCAGGTGCGAACCGGTCGCCCTGCCGCTGTGGCCGACGAAGCCAATTACCTGCCCCTTCACCACTTCCTGCCCCTCGGTCACGTTGTAGCCCTGCAGATGGCCATACACCGTGACAATACCGTTTCCATGATCGATCTGGATCTCGCGGCCATAGCCCGTACCCAGGCTTGCCTTTACAACACGGCCATTGGCAGGAGCATGCACCGGTGTGCCATCGGGTGAAGTGATATCGACGCCCTTATGGAATTCGCCGACCCCCATGCCCAGCACGGGGTCTTCACGCTGGCCAAAACCGCTGTTGATTGGGCCAAGAATGGGCCACATATCCGGCATATTGACGGAGTCCGAATCGGCGTCAAGGCTGGCAAAGCCGCTCAATACGCCACGAGCGCCAAGGTTCTGATCCAGGCCCTGCCCGATATTCCGTGCCGCCAGGCCTTGAGCAGCCGTGGTCCGAAGTGCATAAAAGGTGTCGAGCGACTTGTAGTAGCTGTCATCTGTAAGGTCGGCAGAGTCGTCCGTGAGGGGGGCCTTAGCAGCGTCGACGGCAGGAGTCTTAGCGGCATGCGAACCGTGCGACATCGTGAGTTTGCCCGCAGTCAAACCATAGATCGCGGAGACCTCGTTGGCCAGCGAACCGAGACTGGCGGCCTGCACATCTTTCTCGTGCGCGGTCTTTTCGAGGTGCGCGTAGTCCTTGCGGGTAAGCGCCAGTTCGTCACGCAGGTGGTTGATCGTCTCGGCCTTGGCCAGCATGCGCGAATAGGAACCCGCCATGCCCGCGATCGTGAACATACCGACGATCGCCGCTACGACAAACACAGTTACGTAGCGCATGGGAACCAGGACACGATCCACCGTGCCGTTCTCTCCGCGTGTGACGTATACGATGTAGCGTTTTTTCAAAGCGATGACAGCCTCGTACCGGTTTCGCACAACTGTAGAATGCAGCTTACAAATACCGGGCGATGTTCTTACTGGCGAGCAAACCCGACACGAAAGTAAAAGTCAGACTCAGCTCACTGAAACCCAACAGCCTCTCCAAGGTGAGCAGATTAGCTCTTTTCATCTTAACGGAGCGCGGCCTTGACGACAACCCTGAATGGAGGAATGGGCATCCGATTACGCCGATTTATGCTGAGGTACTGAGTCGCCGAAAACCCGGCAAAATCATTCGCGGCACCCGTTAATAGCGCGCTAGTTGCCGCATTCGGCCAGCGGGGCCAACTTTGTGCCGAACTGATGAAGAGCGTCGTCGAGTGTTTTTTCGGTTTCCGCGAGGGATTTAGCGCCAACAACCACCGCTTTGGGCGTGCCACAAACCTCCAACCGTTCTCCCTGGCTTCCCGTAAGTTGTTCAAAAATAGCTGGATCGCCATACATGGGCACCCCGCCGATCAAAACAAGCTGGAGATCCTGGGGAGAGGCGTGTGTAAGGCTCCAGTAAGCGTCCTGCCCACTCTTGCGGACAACCATAAGGTCTGCGGCATGGCCGGCGGCAAGCGAACCTAGTTGTCCCGATAGCCCTACCAGCTCCGCCGCATTCGACGTGGCCATGAGCACCAGGTCGCGTTCGGTAAAGAGCGGGGGCGATTGCGTCTGGTTCCAGATAGAGGCATAGTTCAACTCTCCCAGGAGGCCATCGCTGCCGGTAGGACTCCAGTCCGGGGCCAGCGCTATGCGCACACCAGCAGACTGCGCGGCGGCAACATTGGCGGTATCGCCGTAGAGTTCGATGTTGCTCCGCGGAGACCAGATAAAGCCGACATCCTGCTTCGCCATCTCCGCAAAGTCTTCGGGCTTCAGCGCAACACCGTGGATGAGCGAGACTCCGGGCCGAAGCAGGCCGCGGCCTTTGAGCATCGTGAATTCGCGCGCCGCCGAGGCATCATTCGGTGCACCTTCCGCCACATGGATCAGAAGCGCACCGCGAGGCTGCGCCGAAAGAACCTCTTTAGCGGCAATCAATTCCGGCTCACTCATCTGGAAAGGAAAGACGTCATAGAGAATCTTCCCCAAATGCCCGAAAGAGCCGTCTAGTTCCGGGTCGTAGTCGAGGTTGCGAGCCAAACCGTGTACACAAGAAAGATGCGGGCTACCGGTTACGCTGGTCTCTCCTTCGGAGATGGCTTTGACCTCCGCGTAGCGTTCCATCTCGCACTCCAGCCCTTCTTTGACCAAGGCATCGTGAGGCACTGTCAGCAGTATTTTGCTAATGGGCTTTTGCTGCCAGTCGTAACGGCTGCCGAACTCCTGGATGGGCTTCCAGCGAGGCAGGACATTCCACGTAAGGTGGTTATGCAGATCGATCAGGCCGGGCGCGATGACACCATCGGTATGCACCACCTTCGTTCCCGCAGGCAGCTTGACGTCGGCGCCCGACGCAAGGATGCGGCCGTTCTGGATGAGCACCGTGCCCTGCGGAACAACCTCCTGCGGTGTGACCAAGGTGCCGATCAAAGCGATGGGCGTCTTTTGCGCTGGTGAAGCAAACGGCACAAACAACAGACAGACAATGCAACACAACCGGAACAGTCTTCGGTGCATTCGGCGCATAAGACCCTCAAAGGAAGCTACAGCGGATGGGAGATGGCAACAGCGTGTCTGCGAGTCTACAGCACGGATACGCGACGAAAATCGGCGATTTGTTGCGAGCAAAGTATCCTGAGATTCATGTCGCGCTCTTCTCCAGTCCGGAATTCATCTTCACGTGTAGGTGGTGAACTTGCGCTGATCGAGCACATTCGCCGGCGGGCGGGTGACGGGCCTGCAACGTCCCTGCGGCTGGGCATCGGTGACGACTGCGCCATCCTGCGCCCTCGTGCCGGGCAAGACCTGCTGGTAACGACGGACTTCTCGCTCGAAGGGCGGCACTTCCGCCGTGATTGGCACACACCGGAGTCGATTGGGCACCGCGCCCTGGCCCGTGGGTTAAGCGATCTGGCGGCGATGGGGGCTCGCCCGATGGCAGCGTTTCTCTCGCTCGGCCTGCCACGTAGCGTGGCACAAGATGCGGATTGGCTCGATGGCTTTCTGGATGGACTGCTGGGGCTTGCGGCGCAGCATGGCGTGCCGCTCGCGGGCGGCGATACGTCAGAGTCGCCCAGCGAGCATGTGCTGGCCGACATCGTTCTCCTGGGCTCCGCGCCGCAAGGGCGTGCGCTGCGCCGCTCCGGGGCTAGGGTTGGCGATCTGATTTACTGCACAGGAGCGATCGGCGGCGCAGCGGTGGGGTTGTCGCGCTTGCAGAACAAAGGCAAAGATTCTGGACGAAGAAAGCAACAGTCACAGAGCACCTCGGAGAATCCGCATCTCTTTCCTCAGCCGCGACTGGCGGCGGGGCGGGCGCTGCTGCGGCGTAAGCTGGCGACAGCCTGCATCGATACCAGCGATGGACTTTCCACCGACCTGACTCATCTGTGCAAGGCCTCGGGGGTGAACGCGGAGGTGGATGCTGCTCGCCTTCCGCTGCATTCACTCGCTGAGCAACTCGGTGCGGGTGCAGCGTTGTCAGCGGCTCTGCATGGCGGCGAAGATTATGAGCTTCTGTTCACCGCCAAAGCCTCCGCGAAGATGCCGCGCAGTCTGGGCGGTGTAGCGATTACATGCATTGGCCGCATCGTGACAAAGAAACGTAATGCGCCGCCGATAACCCTGATTGCGGCCGATGGCTCGCGGTCTGCGCTTGCGCCACAGGGATGGGAGCATCTGCAATGAGCGCGATCGTGCACGAATCATTTCCGCATACGTGGTCGGCACAAGTGTTGGCATCGCCACCGTTGATCGCTCCCGCGCGGCAGTTCGTGTATCCGCTCTACGTGCCCGGGGAAGAAGATGCCATGGCCCGTGGAGCCTTGCTGCTCCATGTGAAACCTGCCGTGGGTGGAGCTTTCCTCGCAACCTGCGCCCTCGGGTTCCGCGACCCATCCCTCCCCTCTGGTGTTTACGCGTGTCCGCGCGGGGATGACATGCTGGCAGTCGCGGGAGGCTACGCGTATCTCGTCGACACGCTACAGCCGGAGCGTTGCCTGCATCTCCCGCTGCGTCCAGTGACACAGGTTCTCGCTGCGCCTGACGAAGGCCTGTTGCTGCTGGCAGGATTTCACCATGTTGCAGCCGTTAGTACCGAGGGGTTGCTGTGGCAGAGTGGACGTCTGAGTTGGGAGGGCGTGCAGCTTGGCGAGGTCTCCCAAGGGAAACTGCACGGCACTGGATGGAACATGAAGACAGACCGGGACGTTCCATTCGTACTCGACTTGAGCACGGGTCTGCATACGGGTGGCGGGTTTTAGACCGAACCCAGACCGGGTGCCCCATCCTCGACGCGCGGCAGGGTGGGCACCCGACCTGAGCAGTTACGACGGATACCTGTCCGCTACGGTTGCACCTGATAAAAGCTCAAAGCCGCATCCCCCTGTTCAAGCACACGCATGCGCTTGAGGTTGCCGTAGCTTTCCGCGAGAGACTTCTTGCGAGCGTGCTCTGCAATCACAACCGCACCCTCTGCCAATAGCGTTGCGTGATTCTGCGCCAGGAAATTCAACGTTGCGGTGTAGTCTTCGGCAGCCTCATACGGCGGATCGAGGAAGATGACATCGGCGGTGCGAGCGTTTTTAAGCATCGACTGAAGCAGACGTCCGACGCTGCGGTCCTCGATCGCATAGCCACCCTGAAGCTTCAGCGCGGCGACGTTCGCGCGAATGGCTGCGACAGCAGGAGGAGCCTTCTCGGCGAACCAGCAGAACGCCGCGCCACGACTCAGGGCTTCGATGCCTACTGCACCGGAGCCCGCATAGAGATCGGCGAAGCGAGCGCCTTCGATACGCGGCGCTAGGACGTTGAACAGCGTTTCACGAAGGCGGTCGCTCGTGGGCCGGGTCGCGAGACCACGTGGCGACTGCAAGACCCTCGACCGGAATTTACCTGCAATCACACGCATCGTATCCGAGGATACAGTGGACAACTGAGAACTCGGAGCAAGCCTACAATGGAAGTTATGCTGCGTTCGTCGTTCTCGGTCGGCAGGTTCATGGGCGTCGACCTGCGAATCCACATCTCTTTCCCGGTGCTGCTGGCGCTGGCGATTGGCTACTCCATCGCCGCGACTGGAAGTCCTGTACGCGGCTTTGCTCTATGGCTGGCGCTGGTGTTCGCGGTCGCAGTGCGCGAGACGGCGCGGGTGCTGGTGGCCGCCTATACCGGTCTGCATCTGCGCGCGCTATTCCTTCTGCCGGTCGGCGGCGTAATGGCGATGGCCCCACGCGAAGACGGCGGTGTTGGCTCGCCGCGCGCGGTCGTACTCGCCGCGCCGCTGGCCAACTTCGGCGTTGGCCTCCTGCTGCTGGGAATTAGCTACGCCATCGACCCACATGTGCCGTTGCTGGCGCAACCGTGGATCTCGATCGGCCACATTCTGCGCAGCTTTGTGTGGACACAGTTCGTGATGGGCGCAGTCAACCTGCTGCCGACCGCCGCTCTTCCCTCACCCCAGATGCTGCGTTCGCGTTCGGCACAGACGAATGCCCAAATTAGTGACCAGACGAGTGCCCAGACCGGCGCGAAAACAGCCCAGACACCGCGACTAAGAAGACCTTCTTTCGGGCTTGGCACCATGCTTGCCTTTGCGATGCTGGTAGCCGGAATCGCGCTGATGAACGTATGGATCGTCCTGTTCGGCTGCTTTGCCCTACTGGGAGCGCAGATCCAGTCAAGACAGACTCTCGACAGCAATGACGAGACGATTCTGGTCCGTGAGGTGATGCTGACGGAGTTTACCCTGCTGTCGAGTTCGGACACGCTGCAGGGAGCGCTCGACCGCACAACGCATAGCCTGCAGGATGTGTTCCCTGTCGTGCGCGGAGACCGTCTGGTCGGATCAGTTTCGCGGCAGACGATTGCAGACCACTTGCAGGCAACGGGCGATAGCTATCTGCAGGGCGTGATGACCCGCAGCCTGCAACTGGCAGCGCCCGCGGAGAAACTTGTGATTGCGCTGCGCCGGGCGGGTTCCCAGGGAGCGAGTGAGTTTATTCCGGTGGTCGAAGACGGAGCGATGCTTGGCATTCTTACGCCGCAAAGTCTCGCACGCGCTGTGCAGCAGATCAAGCTGACACGTCCGGCTCGCGAGGCGCAGGAGCGGTCGTGAGCGAAACAGCAGGCCAGCAAGTTAGCGAGTCGGCGAGTCAGCAGGTCAGTACGTCGGCAGACAAACCGCTGGCGCCGGGACTCTATCTCGTGGCCACGCCCATCGGCAATCTCGAAGACATCACCCTGCGGGCGTTGCGAGTGCTGCGTTCCGTAGATCGCATCGCCTGTGAAGACACACGGCAGACGGCGAAGCTGCTGGGCCACTTCGGCATTCGCACGCCGACGGTGAGCTATCACCTGCATAACGAGAATGCGCGGGCCAGCGAGCTGATCGAGACACTGCGAGCGGGTGGGCGCATTGCCGTGGTCAGCGACGCAGGCATGCCCGGCATCGCCGATCCTGGTGCGACGATCGCTGCCGAGGCCATTGCGGCAGGCATCGACGTCTTCCCAATTCCTGGCGCGAACGCGGCGTTGAGCGCCTTGATTGCGAGCGGGCTGCCCTCGGAGCACTTCAGCTTTCATGGCTTTCTGCCTGCCAAAGAAGGTCAGCGGCGGTCGGCGCTGGAGACCTTGCGCGCTGCCATGACAGAGGCAACGACTACGCACATCGTCTACGAGACACCGCATCGCGTCATCGATGCACTCGCCGATGTCGTCGTGGTCTTCGGGCCAGAGCAGCGCATCGTGCTGGCGCGTGAGTTGACCAAGCTGCATGAGGAGTTTCTACGAGGCACGGCGTCAGAGGTGCTTGCGGAACTCCGCTCCCGGCCAAGCGTGCGCGGCGAGATGGTGCTGCTGTTCGCAGGAGGACCGACGGGAGAGACTGCAGACAATCAAACTCCAGCCGGACAGCCGACCCTGGCCAAAGAAGTTGCAGCACTGATGATCGGCGAGAAGTTATCGGAGATGGACGCGCTAAAGCGTGTGGCTAAAACACGCGGTATTGGGAAGAGCGAAGCCTATCGCGAATGGCAACGATCGCAGACACGCCGTCGCTAAACGTGTTTTGCCCTTGAAAGACGCATCGCGAGGACCGTCGCAATGACGCTAGCCGATACACAAAGAACGATCTCATGCTCGGCGATGAAGTTTCGCGTCCGCAAATCTTCACCCCACGGAGCTACATTCATCCGCTGGCCGTTTTCAAAGGCAGCATGAGAATCCGCCCAACCTGCGATACCCGACATCAAGAGAAAGGCCACTCCCGCACAGAGAACTCCTCGAATTGCGAGCTTGCGACCAAAACGAGATCGGAATATCAATGCCGTCAAAGCAGCGCCAATCAAAGAGCCCATCAAGAACTTGATTGCTATCAATGACATTGCGAAGCCGGTTGTCATAAACATCGCTATGACCTCTTGCAAGTTAGAAGGCTACTCGCGCCCCTTGACCCGGTCATACATATAACGGTCACTGGTTGTCCCGAGAGCCTCGTTGTACAAGGTCTGTGCGCCGGCAGCCTCTTTCAGCTCTTCGCTGAACTTGTGGAGGTCGCGCAGGTGGTCAGCGGTGGCGGGAATCTCCAGGTGGCTGGTCTTGAGGAACTTCTGGTAGCCACGGTCCAGCAGCCGTGAGATCTCGCCGCCGAGTACGAAGCCCGGCTTGGCGACTATGCGCAGCGGAGCTTCTTTATCCGGGCTCTGGGCGATCTCCGCCGCACAGCCGTACTTGCTCACGCGGTATGCGCCCGAACCGTGGTTTGCACCCGCGCCGGCTGGTGCAACATCAAACCTCTCGTTGCCGAGGGAGGACAGTACTTCGTCGAAGCTGGGTATTTTTTTTGCCTTTGCCATCGGACCTTCAAAATTGCAGAGTTGCAAAGCTAGTTTTACCGCAGTATCCAGGGGTTGCAGACCTGCGGAGTTCCATTAGACTCAAACTAACTGTCGCACATCGGCACAGGCCGCTTCAATCCACAACGGCTTTTGCCACGTTTTTCGATATCTCTTTGCCACATTTTCTACACAAAGGACGCAAGATGAAAGCCCTCAGCGCGAAGCTCCTGCACCTCATCGATACCGCCGAGCCGGTGCTCGCCCGGATCGACGAGTCCCTGAGCAAGGAGCGGCTGCTCGCCGGGGGCTGGTCGCGCAAGCAGCTCGTCGGCCACCTCATCGATTCCGCCTCCAACAATCATCAGCGCTTCGTTCGCGCCAGCCTGCAGGAGTCCCTCACCCTTCCCGGCTATGACCAGGACGGCAACGTTCGCGTGCAAGCCTTTCAGCACGTCGCGTGGCCGCAGCTTCTGGCGCTCTGGAGCTCCTACAACCGCTTTCTCGCCCACGTCATCGCGCACCTGCCGGAGTCAAAGCTCCAGACCGCCTGTCATATCGGCGACGATGCACCCGTTACTCTCGAATTTCTGGCAACCGACTACGTTGCACACCTGAAACACCATCTTCAACAAATGGGCATCGCTGCAAAATAGCCCCCTTGAAAGCCATGACCTCTACTTCTGCTCCACCTAAATTATTCGGAACCACATTGCTTGACCGCATCGGCAACACGCCGCTGGTGCGGCTGGATCGGCTGACTCAGCACCTCCCCGGCGTACAGATTCTCGGCAAGGCCGAGTGGGCCAACCCCGGCGGCAGCGTAAAAGACCGCGCGGCCTCAACCATCGTGGGCGATGCCCAGCGCAAAGGGCTGCTGACGCCCGGCAAGGCGCTCCTCGACGCCACCAGCGGCAACACCGGTATCGCCTACGCGATGCTGGGCGCGGCGCAGGGCTTCCCTGTCGTGCTGTGCATGCCCTCGAACGTCTCCCCCGAGCGCAAACACATCCTGCAGGCCTATGGGGCTGAAATCGTCTGGACGGACCCGGCCGACGGCTCCGACGGAGCGATCCGCATGGCCCGCAAGCTGGCCGCCGAACAGCCTGACCGCTACTTCTACGCCGACCAGTACGGCAATGACAACAACTGGCGCGCGCACTACTACGGCACGGCCAATGAGATCTGGCAGCAGACCGAAGGCGCGATTACGCACTTCGTCGCAGGCCTGGGCACCAGCGGCACGTTTATGGGTACGACGCGGCGGCTGCGCGAGCTGAACCCTGCGATCAAGTGCATCTCCATGCAGCCAGACTCGCCCTTCAACGGCCTTGAAGGCCTGAAACACATGGCAACGGCGATCGTTCCCCCGATCTACGACGAGCACCTCGCCGACGCCAATATCGATATGCCCACCGAACGCGCCTACCTGATGGCCAAACGGCTTGGCCGCACCCAGGGCCTGCTGGTGGGGGTTTCGGCGGCAGCGGCGGTTGCCGCTTCGCTGGACATCGCCGAGGCTGAGGCCAAAGCCGGCCGTGAGGCGGTGATTGTGACCATCCTCTGCGATTCAGCAGACAAGTACCTGTCAGAACGCTTCTGGACAGAGAAGACGGAAGGCGAAGAAGCATGAGTTTGAAACTCTCACAGCAGCTTTATGACGAACTCCGCGCCCACGGTGAGGAAACCTATCCGCACGAGTGCTGCGGCATCATGCTGGGCAAGACCTCAGAGGATGGCCTGCATGTGGCATCGCTGGTCCGCGCGGGCAATACCCGCACCGACTCCGCGCACAACCGCTACCACATCGCCCCGCAGGAGCTTATCAAAGCCCAGCGCGAGGGACGTAAGACCGGCCATGACATCGTGGGCTTCTACCACTCGCACCCCGACCATCCGGCCCAGTGGTCGCCGACCGACTTCGCCGAGGCCCACTGGTTCGGCTGCAGCTACGTGATTACGGCAGTCGAAAAGGGTAAAGCGCAGATTACGAACTCCTTCCTGCTCACCGGCACCGGTGAGGACGACAAGGCCTTCACCAATCAACACATCACTGTCGAATAGGCGATAATCAAACTAATGGAAATTCACATCCCCACACCGCTGCGCACCTACACCGACAAGAAGGAAACCGTGTCGGTGGACGGCGCGACCGTCGCCGAGGGGCTTGCCGCGCTGGTAGCGGCGCACCCGGCCATGCAGCAGCACCTCTATACCGCCGAGGGTAAGCTGCGCTCCTTCGTCAACGTCTACCTGAACGACGATGACGTCCGCTATCTTCCCGGCAAGGAAGAGACCGCCGTCTCGGCAACCGACGAACTGACGATTATCCCTTCCATCGCTGGCGGCACCCCTTCCGCCGGCTGTTGTTGTCGCTAACCGCGAGAACACGCCGCTCCTCCGCACAACCGAATCGCAACCGCCACTGAGAGCATCTGCTCTCTGTAGGCCTTTTTTCTTTGACTTCCGAGGGAAACCTGCCTCTGGGCAGCTCCCGCCAGATAAACTTGAAGGACAACCATGAACGCCATTCTCGAACAACCCGAAACCGCCACCGAACTCCCGAAGCTCTCTAACGAAGAGATTGCCCGCTACTCGCGCCACCTGATCCTGCCCGAAGTGGGCATGGAGGGCCAGCAGAAGCTAAAGGCCGCGAAGGTCCTCTGCGTCGGCACCGGAGGGCTCGGCGCGCCGATGGCGCTGTATCTGGCCGCGGCGGGTGTAGGCACGATCGGGCTCGTCGACTTCGATGTCGTCGATGAATCGAACCTGCAGCGCCAGATCATCCACTCTCAGGCCACCGTCGGCATGCTCAAGGTCGACTCCGCCGAGGTGATGCTCAACGGCCTGAACAAGAACACGAAGATCGTGAAGCACAATACGATGCTCACCAGCGCCAACGCGCTCGAGATCTTCAAGGACTACGACGTCATCGCCGACGGCACCGACAACTTCCAGACGCGCTACCTGGTCAACGACGCCTGCGTGCTCACCGGGAAGCCTAACGCGTATGGCAGCATCTTCCGCTTCGAAGGCCAGGCTTCGGTCTTCGCCACCGAGGAAGGCCCTTGCTACCGCTGCCTGTACCCCGAGCCGCCGCCGCCAGGCCTGGTGCCCTCCTGCGCGGAGGGTGGCGTGCTCGGCATTCTGCCGGGCCTCGTCGGCGTCATCCAGGCTACGGAGGTCATCAAGCTCATTCTCGGCATTGGCGAGCCTCTGATCGGTCGCCTGCTCCTAGTGGATGCGCTCGGCATGAGCTTCCGTACCCTGAAGCTGCGCAAGAACCCTGAGTGCCCTGCCTGCGGCACGCATGAGATCAAAGAACTGATCGACTACGACCAGTTCTGCGGCATTCCCAAGGCCACAGAAGTAGGCCCGCTGGAGGTCGCTTCGCACGGAGCGGTGGCGGAACTGCCGGTCGTCGACGGTATTCCGCAACTCTCTGTGGAGCAGTACAAACTCGCGCTCGATGCCGGAGAGAAGCCGTTCCTGCTCGACGTACGCGAGCCGCATGAGTACGCCATCGTCGATATCGGAGCTCCGTTGATCCCGGTCGGCCAGCTCGCTTCGCGCATCGGCGAACTGACGATTCCGAAGAACACCGAGATCGTCGTTCACTGCAAGTCCGGTGCCCGTTCGCAACGGGCTGCGCTCATCCTGAAAGAGAACGGCTTTACGAATGTCTCCAACCTCGCGGGTGGCATCCTCGCGTGGGCGGACAGGATCGACAAGTCGCTGCCGAAGTACTAAGTAGCTCTAAATCAAAAGCGCCGCCTGCATCTGCAGGCGGCGCTTTTTTGTTTAACCAGTACCCATTCGTGTTGGAGAGTGCCGTAAATCATCCCTTCGAGAGCAGGCCACTCAGACAGATGTTCAAAAACGGCTGAGTATTTGACGAATAGGTCGCAAATTTTTCAAATTTATGACCTATTGATTGACAAGCTGCCTCCGAGCTTGTTTACATCTACTCGAACTCCCCTATCCGCATTTTTTGTCTTTGGAGGCATTTCCCATGCTCAATCTCAGGCCCAAGGTCCTGGCTTCTCTCTTCGTCGGCGGTATTTTGCTGGTTCCAGGCGTCTCCAGCAAAGCCCAGGTAGTCGTCACCCCCTCCACCCCGCAAATAGGATCAGGCAATCCGGTAAGTCCCGAGCCCACTGTTCCGAGGCCGAGCCACACTCAGCCCTGCACCGTGCAGCTCTTCCAGAATCTCGAGTTCGCCAACTACGACGTCAAATCGTTCAGCTACGCGCCCCCTGCGGACTGCCCAGGACCGTGGGAAAAGGTCGTCTTCACGGCGGATTTCACCGTAACCGCCGGCAACCAGTACGACCGCACCGCGCAGTTTTCTCTGGGTAGCACAAGCCTCTTCTTTGGGACCACCGCCGAGCCGACCCAGACGCTTAGCCCCTCCTGGCATGTTGAAAGCGATGTGACCGACCTGAGCGCCCTGCTTAAATCCGCGCAAACCGGCAGCGCCAATCTGGGCAACTTCGTTGGGGTCTCCGGCGGAGTCACGTACAACGGCATCATCTACGCCAATGCCCAACTGGTGTTCTACCCGGCCAAGTGGGGAGAAACGCCGCCCAAGACCCCCAACGTGGTGATCGGGCTGGGTAATGCGTTCCTGAACACCACCACCGACCAGCTCAGCCAGACGTTGACGCTGCCCACCAATATCGAATCGGCGTACCTCGATGTGCTGTCGCAGAGCCAGTCCGACGATGAGTTCTGGTATCTCTGCGTGCCGAATGCCTACGCCTCGGAGCTCGATAGCTGCGGAAACAGCGGGTTCCGCGAAACCGAGATCAGCGTCGACGGCAAGCCTGCCGGCGTGGCGCCGGTCTATCCCTGGATCTTTACAGGAGGAATCGATCCGAGCCTATGGGGGCCGCTACCAGGCTTGCAGACGCTCAACTTCAAGCCCTATCGCGTCGATCTGACTCCTTTTGCAGGCGTGCTTTCAGATGGGGCACAGCACACGGTAGCCCTGAGCGTCTTCAACGCGAATGCCGGCTTCTCGGTCAGCTCCAATCTGCTGCTCTATACCGATCCGTTGAAGGCGAAGGTGACCGGCGGCATCCTGAGCGACAACCTCGCTGCTGAACCCGTGCCGACCGTCACGCAGAACCTGACGACCGGCACCAACGGCAACGTGACTGGGACCGTTACGGTAGCCTCGACTCGGCAGTTCAGCATCTCCGGCTACGTAGAGACCTCTCATGGACGCATCGTAACCACCGTGGAACAGACCGTGGACTTCGAGAACTCGCAGAAGTTCAATGTCGGCGGCCTCACCGATGTACAGGACCTGACGCAGTCTGCAACGGTGAACTCCAAGACCACGACCAACGATGGGCTGTTGGTCTTTCAAGATTTGAAGACCGTCTCTTACCCCTTCACCTTTAGCTACAACCAGGTCGAGAATGCTGATGGAAGCGTCACGATCCCCAACATCTCCGACCAGAAGCTTCTCATCACAGAAAAGAAGACCTTCGAGGGTCTGGAGTATTTCTCCGAGAACTCATCGGAAGAGGTGGCCAGTCAGGATACGTTGAACTACGACAGCTCCCTCAACTTCACCGGGCATTCTGCACTCAGCTCCAAGGCAAGCTACTCCGCCAAGGACTCCCTGGGCTATTGCTATAGCCGGACACTGACTTCGGCCAATAACCTCTTGACCGACGTAAAGGATGGTCAGGGGTGCAATCCGGGTTTGACCATTACGTTGTTCTAACTCAGTTGTCAGTTCTCAGTTGTCAGTTCTCGGTGTTTTCAACTGAGAACTGATAACCGAGAACTGACAACCTTTTTGTTCGGCCGAAGAACTAGTCGGTATCCGGATCGTCCACGACAAGAATCTGCAGGCACAGCGGCGGTTCCAGCATGAAGTCCATCTTGGCCATCTCCGCAACCGCCTTATCGAGCGTCCCACTATTGCAGGGCTCCGTGGTCACCACAAACGGCAGCCTGTCGCCGCCGAATCCGCGATGCTGCAGGATGGAGTCGATGTTGACTTCGAACTTCGCAAGCGCGCCTGCAATCGCCGCGACGATGCCCGGCCTATCCGCCACGACGAAGCGCAGATAGTACGGCGCGACGACATTCCCAGAAACCTCGACCTTCTTTGCGGGCAGACGCACGGCGTGGCTATCCTCGGCCACGGCGCGCACATCGCTCATCACCGCAACGGCCGTCGGATGGCCTCCAGCGCCGTGGCCGCTGAAGACTACGTCGCCGCCGAATCTCCCGCTGGTCACCACCATGTTCTGCGTGCCGTGCGACCATGCGATCGGCGAGTTCTTCGGCACGAGCATCGGGCCCACACGCGCGCTCACCTTGTCTCCATCCAGTTGCGCACGCGAAACCTGGCGTACGGTGCAGCCCAGCTCCTTCGCATAGGCGAAGTCGATGGCCGAAACCTGCGAGATGGTCTGAGCGGGAACGTCGTCGGGATTGATCTCGGTGTGCAGAGCAATGCGCGAGAGGATGCAGAGCTTGGCACGAGCATCGAAGCCATCGACATCGGCCGACGGATTGGCCTCGGCGTAGCCCAACTCCTGCGCCGTCTTCAGCACCTCGGCATAGTCCGCGCCATTCTCCATGGAACTCAGGATGAAGTTGCAGGTGCCGTTGACAATGCCGCTGATGCGCTTAATCTGATCGCCGCTCAGTCCCTGCGACATGCCCGGAATCACCGGCACGCCGCCGGCGACAGCCGCGCCGTAGAGTAGTTGCACCTTCTTGCTCGCGGCAAGTTCGAAGAGCGAAGCTCCACGATACGCGATGAGCTGCTTGTTGGCCGTTACAACATGCTTGCCGGCATTCAGGGCCGAACGCAACCAGCCTTCTATAGGATCGAGTCCGCCCATCAGTTCGACGATCACATCCACATCCTCGGCTTCGAGGACCTCTTCGACGCGCTCCGTCCACGCGGCATCGGCAGGCACAAACTTCGCACGCTCATGCGACCGCTTGCGCTCCACGCCACGATTGAAGATGCGGGTGATACGTACATCCTGCGCTCCCGATGCGGCGAGCACCTCGGCAAACGAGCTGCCGACCGTTCCAAAACCAAGTAAACCTACGCGCAAAACATTCTCCACTTTTACTGGCATTAGTAGTCCACCTTAAATGCGCTCTTCTCCCATGCGGCAAAGCTCTCCCAGGCCTGCTCGGGCAGCATGCGCACGATGGGAATGGTGCGTTCGTTGAGGGGCTTCTTCACCTCTTCATAGAGGAAGGAGTCGTCGAAGCCGACCTTTGCAGCATCCGCGGCGCAGTTGCCGAAGTAGATCGCCCGGCAGCGTGACCAGTAGAGAGCGGCCAGGCACATGGGGCAGGGTTCGCAGCTGGTGTAGACATCGCAGCCGTCGAGCTGAAAATGGCCCAGTGAGGTGCAGGCGTTGCGGATCGCGGTCACCTCGGCGTGCGCCGTCGGATCGTTCGCTGCGGTCACCTGATTGGTTCCAGTAGCGATTACCTTGCCGTCCTTGACGACAACCGCGCCAAACGGTCCTCCACGGCCGCTCGTCACGTTGTCGGTCGCAAGCTGAATAGCCTGCAGCATAAATTCAGGGTTTCCCTGCATCGATTCCAATCCTCGTCCAGCCCCGCGCGTATCGCGAACAAGGGCATTGAGTAGTATCTCAATAATTGCAAGTGCGGCAACTGCGGTGCTGTTCCAGAACTAATAGTGTAATGTGGCTCTTCTCAACTCCACCCATACATTGTCATCTCGACCGGAGGCGGCGCATTTTTTGCCGCCGCAGTGGAGAGACCTGCAGGTTGCAGAGCGCGACGCAAATGTTTGTGGCGCGCTTTGCGTCAAGACCTGCAGGTTGCAGAGCGCGACGCAAATGTTTGTGGCGCGCTTTGCGTCAAGACCTGCAGGTTGCCTGCACCAGCACTATCGCCTGCGCAGACAAACTGCAGGTCTCTCCACTGCGCATGACGATAAAACCATCATGCTACGGTCGAGATGACAGATTTATGGTGATCCAGTTTCGATCACACCATTCGTGAAAGTGCTCTAATCAGCATCATGGTACACGCTCTCCGTTCACGACGCGTCATCACGCCCCACGGCATAAGTGATGCCGCCGTCCTCATCGATGGTGATTGCATTGCTGCCGTCAAGCCTGCCTCTGAACTCTCGGCGGAGATTCCGGTAGAGGACCTGGGCGATGTTGCGCTGCTGCCTGGCATGGTCGATGCACACACTCACATCAACGAGCCCGGTCGGACGGAGTGGGAGGGCTTTGCCACCGCCACCCGCGCGGCTGCGGCTGGTGGTTTTACGACGCTCGTCGATATGCCTCTGAACTGCCTGCCCGAAACGACGGATGTCAACGCGCTGGAGTTGAAGCGTGAAGCGGCGCGTGGACAGTGCATGGTGGACTATGCCCTGTGGGGTGGCGCCGTCCACGGCAACCAGCACGAGCTCGAACCACTGGCGCTGGCGGGGGTTCCCGGGTTCAAGAGCTTCCTCATCTATCCCGGCTGCGACGGCTTTACCGCCATCGACCGCGCCAACCTGGAGCTCGCCCTGCCTCACATCGTCCGCACAGGGCTGCCGCTGCTGGTCCACGCCGAGCTTGAGCCCTCCATCAACGCTGCCGTCGCACAGCTCAACGCCAGTGGGGCTGACTGGCACAGATACTCCACGTATCTCGCCTCACGGCCCGACCAGGCCGAGCTTGAAGCGATCGAGATGCTCCTCGAGCTCTGCCGCACCTACAGATTCCGCCTGCATATCGTGCATCTCTCCACCGCGAAGGCTCTGCCGATACTGGCCGCCGCACGGCGCGAGGGTCTGCCGGTAACCGTGGAGACGTGCCCGCACTATCTGCACTGCGCCGCCGAAGAGATCGCCGACAGCGCCACGCTATTCAAGTGCGCTCCTCCGATCCGCAGCGCAGCCAATCGTGAGGCGCTCTGGCAGGCTCTGCGGGATGGCCTGATCGATCTGATCGCCACCGACCACTCGCCGTGTCCGCCTGCGATGAAGCGGCTCGAAGCGACTCAGCTCGGCGAAGAGACCGGACGGTTCGATGAAGCCTGGGGCGGCATCGCGTCGCTTTCGACGGCCCTGCCCCTGCTGTGGACCGATTGCGAGCGTCGTGGACTTTCGCTCGAACAACTGGCGGAGTGGACCTCGGCTGCACCTGCCCGGCTGACGGGCCTTAGCACGGAGGTCGGCTCCATCGAACCGGGCAAGCATGCCAACCTCGTGGCCTTCGATACGGCCGCGAGCTTTACGGTCGCGCCAGAGTTGCTGCACTATCGCCACAAGATCTCGCCTTACAGCGGAGAGACCTTGCGCGGCGTGGTGCGCTCCACGTGGCTGCGCGGCGAGCGCGTGTTCGACAATCGAAGCGGCAAAGCCGCATTCCCCATTGCCCCGCGTGGGCGAGAGTATGCGTTATCCTGTTCGCTCAACACAGGGGAATAGAATTTTGGCCATGCTCATGAGACGCGCGTTCTGTATCGCCGGGATGATGGCAGGCTGGACATCGGCAGTGCCTTGCGCGATGGCGCAGACACAAAACCCGGCCACGGCACCAACAGCATTCGAGGTCGTGGCGATTCATCATCCACCGCCAAACCGGCAATCTTCGATGCTTACGATGCTCGGTGGGAAAGAGTTGCACGAGGAGGGCATCTGGCTTGCGGCGTTGATCCAGATCGCCTTTGGACTCGAGAACTACCAGCTCACTACGCCGGAATGGACGAACTCCGATTCCTTTGACATTACGGCGAAGACCGGGAGCGATCTATCCCTGTCGAAGGAACAGATGCAGCCCCTCCTCCAGAAGATCCTGATCGACCGCTTCAAACTGGCCTATCACCGCGAGACGAAGCTGTTCAAGGGCTATGAGCTGGTGACGGCGAAGGGTGGGCCAAAGCTTAAAGCTACTGGAGAGAACACAAGGGGCCCCTACATCATGCAGAACGAACTACACGCTCCAGGTGCCAATATGACGACTCTTGCAGCCATGTTGGCGATGTTGACCCACAAGCCGGTCACCGATAAGACCGGCATTGCAGGAAGTTATACGATCGACCTCAAGTTCGATCCGCAGCAGGGTGGAGGAACGGAGGATTCTGCATTGCCGTCCTTGTTTACGGCACTCCAGGAACAAACCGGGCTTCAGTTGAAACCTGCTGAGGTTCCAGTGGAGATGCTCGTCGTCGACCATATCGAAAAAGAGCCGACGGAGAACTAGGCAACGAACTATGGCACCCATCAGGAGCCAATCTCATCCGGACCGGCCACGTTATCGTTATTCCCATGAGTCAACAGCAGCCCGTAAACACGATCCTCGAAGACTGGAACCGCCTGGAGCAGGAGACGGCGACGAAGATCATCCTGCCCTGCAACGGCTCGCTCGCGTGGGCCATCGGGGTGGTGAATCTGTATCCATTTGAGACACCGGAGGAGTTCTTTGCCGCCTCGGACAAAGTATGGCTGGCGCTGCCGGAAGAGGACTGGCAGCAGGCATTCGACTCGCACCCGCGCATCGGCGAACACAAGGCCAAGGCCGCAACAGCACAGAGTTTGAAGTGGTCCGCAGGCGAACAAAGCGCGGCCAATCCAGACGAGGCAACGCAGGCCGCGCTTGCTGCAGCCAACAAAGAGTACGAGCAGAAGTTCGGGCGCATCTTCATCGTCTGCGCTTCAGGCAGGAGTGCAGCGGAGATGCTGGCGATCCTGCAGGCGCGGCTGGCAAACGACCCTGCAACGGAACTGAAGGAAGCCGCCGAACAACAGCGGCAGATCACGCAGATACGTCTGCGCAAGTGGTTGGGCGTTGCGTAGTAAACTTGCTTCTTCAATCTGGTATCTACTTGCTTATGGGACTTTCGACACACATTCTCGACACCGCGATCGGCCGCCCGGCGGCGAACGTCTCGCTTGCGCTCTCGAAGTTCGATGACGGCACGTGGCGCGAGATCGGCCGCGACCAGACCGATGCCGATGGCCGCTGCAAGACGCTGCTCGGCGACACGCCGCTTGAAGCTGCCACCTACAGGATCAACTTCGCGACTGCGGAGTACTACTCAGCACAGAACCTCACCGGCCTGTACCCCTGGGTCGAGATCGTCTTCAGCATCGCCGACCCAGCGCAGCACTATCACATCCCTCTCCTGCTGACAGCCAACGGTTACACCACCTATCGGGGAAGTTAAAGTCGGGAAGTTAAAGGCAAGGAAGTTAAAGAAGGAAGCTCAACTATGCCTGCAGGATCTGCCGAGAAGAGACAAGTGAAGCTAGTGGGAAACAGGTACGGCAAATCGCGCGTCCGCCTGATGCGTGTCACCAGGCACGAGAACCACCACGATCTCGACGAGTGGACCGTGCAGGTGCTTCTTACCGGCGACTTCGACACCGCCCATACGCTCGGCGACAACTCGAAGATCCTGCCAACCGACACGATGAAGAACACGGTCTACCACGTCGCGCGCGAGTCAAAAGCGACCAGCATGGAGGACTACGCGAAGGAGCTCATCGATTTCCTGCTGGCGCGCAATCCGCAGGTCGAGAGCGCCGAGGTCGTCGTCGAGTCCACGCTGTGGAAGCGGCTCACCATCGACGGTCAGCCCTACCCGACAGCCTTCATGCGCGGCTCCGACGAACGCCAGATCACCACGGTTTCGCGCGCACAAGGCGGCACCTTTGCGATTACCAGCGGCCTGGACCGGCTGACGGTGCTCAAGACCGCGCAGTCCGCGTTCATGGGCTACATCAAGGATTCCCTGACGACGTTGCCGGAGGCAAGCGACCGGCTGTTTGGCACCGCTATCAAGGCCGAGTGGCCGTACACGGCCGCTGCGATTGAAGCTGGTATCGACTTCAACAAGGTTCGCAGCCATCTGCGCGAGACGCTGATCACCACGTTCGCCAAGCACGATTCTCTCTCGGTGCAGCAGACGCTCTACGCCATGGCGGAGGCCGCGCTGCATCACACCGACATCATCGAAGAGGTCTACATGCTGATGCCGAACAAGCACAATCTGCTGGTCGACCTCGGCCGCTTCGGACAGCAGAATCCGAATCACATCTTTGTACCAACCGACGAACCGCACGGTACTATCGAAGCCACCGTGCGACGGGCGTGAGAGACAATGAGCCAGGCTGCTCCAAACCGTGCTGCTAAGGTAATCGAACGCTGCCGCGAGCTCGCGGGCATCAGCGACGTTCCCGGCGAGACGACGCGTCTGTTTCTTTCGTCCGCAACCCGCGACGCGCACACCCTGTTGATCTGGTGGCTGCGTCAGGCCGGGCTCGAAGCACGCACCGACGATGCCGGTAACCTGCGCGCGGTTCGCCACTCCGCCAAGGCTGACGCGCCGACGCTGGTGCTCTTCTCGCACATCGACACCGTCCCCAACGCCGGAGCCTTTGATGGCCCCCTCGGCGTGCTGATCGGGCTCGCAGCCCTGGAAGAACTCGGCGCAACGCCGCTGCCCTTTCACATCGAACTGATCTCTTTTGCGGAAGAGGAGGGCGTGCGCTTTAGTTTTCCATTCCTCAGCTCGCTGGCAGTTACTGGCCAACTCAGCGCGGAGCTGCTCGCGCGCACAGACGCTGCGGGTGTCTCTGTCGCGCAGGCCATCCGCGACTTCGGTCTTGATCCTGACCGCATTCCGCAGAGCTGCCCTCTCGCGCCCAACGTCTTTGCCGCGCTGGAAGTTCACATCGAGCAGGGCCCCGTGCTCGAGAGCGATAACGCCTCGCTGGCGGTCGTCGAAACGATTGTTGGGCAGTCGCGGCTGAATCTGACCTTCACCGGCCAGGCGAACCATGCGGGCACGACGCCCATGCCGTTGCGTCACGATGCTCTGACAGCAGCAGCGCAGTGGATCGTGGAAGTCGAGCGCTACGCCTCCGACCACACCCAGCTCGTCGCCACTGTTGGCCGCATCGAAGCGCTACCAGGCGCGATGAACGTCGTCCCCGGCACGGTGAACGTCACGCTCGATGTGCGCCATCCGAAGGATGAGTCACGTCACGCTGCGGTCGCGCATCTGCTGACCAAGGCCGAGGCTGCCGGAGCTCTGCGTGGTGTGCGGGTGAAGGCGAACCTGCTTTCAGAACAGAAGGCCGTACCGATGGATCGCGCCCTAACCGTGCATCTGCACCAGGCCGCCGAACGCACCGGGCACGACGCGAAGCCGATGTTCTCCGGCGCCGGGCACGACGCGATGATCCTCGCCCCACAGGTACCGACGACGATGCTCTTTGTGCGCTCGCCCGGTGGCCTCAGCCATCATCCGGAGGAGAGTGTTCGCGAAGAGGATGTAAAGGCCGCGCTGGCTACGGTGGTCAATCTATTGCTGCACCTGAAGCCGCATGGGAAACGCTAGTGTAGTGACCGGATGAAGAGTTGTTCTTGCTTTTGTTGTTGTCATTCCCGCAGGGAACCTGCTGTTGGTCCGTATAGCCACAGCCTTCTTGCCAGCGCAGGAGGAAGCAGATTCCCTGCGGGAATGACAACCAGAAAAACAAAGGCACCTAATTACGCGGTCAGGTTGCCGGTGTGAACACGGCGAGGGTGCCGGTGGCTAGATCTACCGTGACGGTGTCGTCCGGCGTCTTGGTGGTGCCTCCATCGGGCGCTGGGTGGTACTCGATGTGCAACTGCGTAGCGTTGACGACAACGCGACAGTAGCCATACTCGGTGAAGTCATAGCTGTTGAGCACAACGGAGTCGTTGCGTTCGGGTTGAGCAAAGACTGGCATAGAGATAGGTGTTCGTAGAGTGGTATTGATGCTCAACGATTGCAGGCCATGCCCGCCATTGCCGATGACGAGGAAGGGAATCTGCCGGCTACCGAGAGTACGAGTGTAGCGTTGGTAATTGTGGGCGTGGCCGCTGAGGATAGCGTGAGGCCAGACGCCTGTCGAGTCGCAGATCGCGTCGATCTCCTTAAGCATGACTGGAGAACCGGATTTGGTGCCAAAGGCATAGGGCGGATGGTGCACAGCAATGAGGACCGCCCCGGTGAACTTCTCCGTCTTGATCCGGGTAAGCGCGGCGGTGAGGTAGTCAAGCTGAGCGTCTGATAGTTGCGGGAAGCTGGGAGAGCCTCCCTTGGTTGGGTTGGGGGTGGAGGATATGACCCCGGGATTCTCCAGCATGTTGCTGTAAAGGCCAAGAATGCGCACCAGTGGCGCCTCCAGGGTAAAGTACACCCCGGGCTGGATCATGGTGGTGCGAGAGAGACCAACGGCGTCGATGGAGTGCGTGAAGGCGGGAGTGCAGAAGTTGGCACGAAATGACTTCAGCGAGTCCGTGGGGACGCCGGTACCGGCGGGTGGGGGCAACACGATGCCGTCATGGTTACCGGGGATCGCGAAGATGGGGCCAGGATAGTCGCGGAAGGCATCGTAAAACTGCTCATAGTAGTACTTGTCTTCCCCAAAGCTATAGACAAGGTCGCCGAGATGGTAAAAGAACTGCGGCACAGCGGCAGGAGCCTCACCGGTGAAGTCGGTCAGCATCTTGTCGACGACGGCGTTCTCCGATTTGGGGCTGGTAGTGGCGCCGGTATCACCAGCCGTATGGAAGACGATCTGCCCGGCGTTCTGGATCTTCGTGACGGAGGCGTTCCCGCCTGGGCCGAGCGCGGCAGCGAGCGTGAGTATGGGCTCAGTGACTCCCTGGACGACTGGGAAAGGCAGGGGAACGAACTGATTGGAGCTGATCAGCTTGTCCATCTCGTTATAAGCGGCCGTATCGGAAGAGTGCGGAACCGTGTACTTTGTGGGATCTGGTGTGGCGTGAAGCTCGGCGAAGACGGGTACTTTGACAGGGGTACCAGTACCGGGTTGCAACGCGGTGGGCACGGTGGGGACAGTGTTCCGGGGGGCCGGCTTCACGGCAGCTTTCTTCGCAGGTGTCTTCCGGATAGCAGATACGTGCTTTGCTTTTGCCGAGGTCTTCTTCTTTGTAGCAGAGTTTTTTGCGGAGGACTTCTTGATCGTTGCCATGGAACTCCTCGGGTTTGCAAGATCGGAGTTTCCGAAGAGTAGCTCCGTTGAAGGCCCTATGTATACGGTACATTGATGAATTTTTCGACGAATTAGCGACTCGCCACAATAGAATTAACCCCCATGCACAACCTTGGACAAACCCGCAGCGCGAATCGCCGCGATCACCTGCTTCTCACGCCAGACACCTTCATCCGCACGCCACTGCCGGGGCTGACCGGAGGCCTCGCCATCGTGCACGTCGCACCGCAGGCCGGAGCGGCGTTTACGCAGATGACCGTGGAATTCGAGCCGAAGGGCACGCTGACCCATGGGCCGACGCAGCGGCTGATCTATGTGCTCGAAGGCGAGCTCGCGCTTGAAGAGCCGGGCAAGCCGGTGCCGCATGAACTTACGCCGGGCAGCTATGCGTACTTCCCGACAGACTATCCGCACACCCTGACGGCCATTACCAAGGCGCGCGTCGCGGTGATCGACAAGCCCTTTCTGCCGCTCGATCCCGCACAGCAGGACGAGCTCGAGATGCCTTACCCGTGGTTCCTGATCGGCCGCGAGCAGGAGATTCCGGGAACCCCGCTCAATGGGGATGCAGACCTCCAGGTGCGTGCGCTGCTGCCTGACTCCATCGCCTTCGACTTCGCCTGCAACACGATGACCTATGCTCCCGGCGCAGCTCTCAGCCAGGTCGAGATTCACTACATGGAGCACGGCCTGCTGATGCTTCAAGGAGGTGGAATCTATCGGCTTGGCGATAGCTGGTATCCGACGACTGAGGGTGACTTCATCTGGATGGGGCCGTACTGCCCGCAGTGGTTTGGTGCCATCGGCAAGAAGCCGGCAAAGTATCTTATCTACAAGGATTTCAATCGGCACACGTTGAGCTAGCGAGGAAGATCGCAATGCGCAGAATTACCGTCGTGTTAACACTGCTGACCGTGCCACTCTTCGCACAGGGACGCAAAACCTTCAACTTCGTTGCGCCCAATACTCAAGGACGCATTATTGTTCCTCCTGGTCTAAATTGGGCTGCGAGTTCGGTCGCGCTCTACGACAAGGGCACGCGACCCGTAATCGCGTACAAAGACCCCAAGACGAACGTGATGCTCTCGATCATTCTCTTCGCCAACGACACCGGCGAACCTACCGCTGAATCTTGCCGTGACGCCGTAATCGGCCCCATTCTCCGGGACTTGAATTCCACCTCCACCGTCAAAGACGTGAAGCGAGACAGCCGTGTCACCTCCGGCGGAACGACTATCTCTACCGCTTCCTATCTGGTCACAAAGAGGGTGGACATGCCCATCGATCAGGAAAACGTCTTCGGGTTTTATGGCGACAGCCATACCTGTGCCGAGCTTCATCTCTCCAAGGCAAACTTCAAGCCAGAGGACTTTAAATTGCTCGAGGATGCACTCAGCCGCTTCGCCTTTGACGCAGCTTACGTTCCGGATTCGCTTGATTTCGGAACCATGGCTACCCTCTTCTATGGCGGCGTAAAAGACTATCGCTCCGCTGCGGTCTACTATCAACGCGCGCTCGATACTGTTCCGAATCCTGAGCCCAAGCCCAACTATCGCCGCATGATTACGGACCAACTGTCGATGTCTTACGGTATGTACGGCGACATCAGACGCTCGCGCGCTGTCAACGAAGCCGCTATCCTGCGCGACCCTGACTATCCGCTCTACTACTACAACCTGGCCTGCGCCGATGCCGAGGAGAATGACACAGCAGCGGCGCGCGCTCATCTCCAACAGGCCTTTGATCGCAGCGCCAATACACTGCCCGGCGAACATCTACCCGACCCTGCCACCGACAATTCCTTTCAAAAATGGAAGAACGACAAAAAGTTCTGGACCTTCGTCCAAACTCTGAGCGCCAAGACAAAATAATGACCCTGACTATCAATACCGAACGCCTCCTCCGTGAACTCGATGAACTCGCTCGCATCACCGACTGCCCGCCGACGCAGGACAAGTCGCTGCCCGAACCATCGCGGGCGGTGACGCGCATTGTATTTACTCCGCGCGATCTCGAAGCACGAGCGTGGGTCAAAAAGCTTGCCACAGCCGCAGGCTTTACCATCCGCGAAGACGCAGTGGGCAACATGTTTCTGCGCTGGGAAGGAACCGACCCAGGCCTCGGCGCGGTTGGAACCGGATCGCACACCGATGCGATTCCCTATGCAGGCATGTATGACGGGACGGTTGGTGTTCTAGGCGCCCTCGAAGCCATGCGCTCGCTGAAGGAGTCGGGGTTTGTCCCCAAAAGAGCGCTGGAGACACTGGTGCTCACCAGCGAAGAGCCCACGCGCTTCGGCATCGGCTGCATCGGGTCGCGGCTGTTGGGCGGAGTCATCGATCCGGAGGCCGCCGACAAGATGCACGATCGCCTGCCCGAGACCGATGCCACTGCACCCACCGGGCTTACTCTTGCAGACGTACGTCAGGCTGCGGGCTTTCACGGTACGCTCGCCAGCGTGAAGCTGCCTATCGGGCACTATCACGCGTGGGTGGAGGTGCATATCGAACAGGGGCCTCTGCTCGAACGCGAGGGAGTCCAGTTGGGGATTGTCACCAACATCGCCGCGCCGGCAAGCTATCGCTATACGGTCGAGGGCTTCGGCGGCCATGCGGGCGCGCTGCTGATGCCTGATCGCCGCGATGCTCTGTGCGCAGCTGCAGAGATGATCCTCTCGGTCGAGCGGCATGCGCGTGCGGCCAATGAAAGATCTGGTAGCGTCGATACAGTCGCTACCGTGGGCATGATCGGCGTGCATCCGGGCGCGGTCAACTCGGTGCCTTCGCGCGTGACGCTGATGCTCGACATTCGCGATACCGACGTTGCGCGACGCAACAGCGTGATGTACGCCTTCCATGCGGACATTGCAGAACTGGAGCAGCGCCGCGGGGTGAAGGTGCAGGAAGAGATCATCAATGCCGACGCGCCCGCTAAAAGTAGCGAGCACATCATCGAGACGGTGGAGACGATCTGCCGCGAGGAAGGTGTGAGCTATAAAAAGATGGTGAGCAGGGCGTATCACGACTCGAGTTTTGTGGCCGCAGTTGCGCCGGTCACCATGCTCTTCATTCCCTCCCGCAACGGTGTCTCGCACCGGCCGGATGAGTACTCGACGCCGGAGTCGATTGTGCTGGGGACGCGTGTGCTGGCGCTGGCGCTGGCGAAGCTCGCCAACGAGTAGCACCTGCGAATGGCTCTTCTCAATACGGGCGACACAACCGGGTGCCCCATCTTCGCGACGGCTTCATCGTCGCTAAGATGGGGCACCCGGATTCTCACCTGGATTGTCCCTCCGGCTTGTGTCCTGACTGCATGTACGATTAAAGGCGTGAACCCCTCACGCACAACCCTCCTGCTTGCCGCCCTGTCTTTCGCTTCCGTGGGCATCGCCCAGAGCCCTGCGCCCTATGACCCGCTGAAGACCTTCGCTCCACTCACGCTGCCCGACCCGGTGAACTCGTATCGTTCCTCGAACGGCGCACCGGGACCTCTGTACTGGCAGAACCGCGCGGACTACGAGTTGCATGCGACGATCGACACCGCGTCGAAGACCCTGAACGGCACCGAGGTCATCACCTACACGAACCACTCGCCGGACGTGCTGACTTCGCTGTGGCTCAACCTGGAGCAGAACATCTATCGCCAGGACTCGCGCGGAGCGGCTTTCGCTGAAGAGGCACGGCCTGCGCACGACTCCACCACCGGCTACTCGCTGGAGTCTGTCGAAGTGCAGACGGAGCCACGCAGAGCTGTGATCAAGACACACGCCGTCGTCTCCGATACACGCCTGCAGATTCAACTGCCCGAAGACCAGGCGCTGTCGCCCGGCGGGAAACTCCTCGTAGTCATCCACTACCACTACACGATTCCGGCCGCCTTCGGCGACCGTACATCGTGGGGTCCCGTGAAGCAGGGAGAGATCTACGACATCGCCCAGTGGTATCCGCGCATGTGTGTCTACGACGACCTGCACGGCTGGGATACGCAGCCCTATGTCTCGAACGAGTTCTACCTGGAGTATGGCCACTTCGACTACTTCGTCACCGTGCCCGCGAACATGATCGTCGCGGGCTCCGGCGAACTGGTGAATGCGAACGAGGTTCTTTCCAAGCAGGAGCTGTCACGGCTCGCCGAAGCTCGCAAGAGCGACAAGACTGTGATCATTCGCTCGGCCGAAGATGTCACTGCGGCTGTTGCCACTAAGCCGAGCGGCACCAAGACGTGGCACTTCGCGATGGACAACACGCGCGATGTCTCGTTCTCCGCCTCCGCTGCGTTTCTATGGGACGCCGCGCGGATGAACATCCCTGCAAGCGTCGAACAGCCCGCGCATGAGGCACTGGCGCAGAGTGTCTATCCGATCGAGAGCGCGGGCGTTGCGGATTGGGCGCGCTCTACCCAGTACCTGAAGGACTCCGTGGAGCACTTCTCCGCACGCTGGTATCCGTACCCTTATCCGAACGCGATCAACGTCGCGGGCGCGTCCGATGGCATGGAGTATCCCGGCATCCTCTTCGACGGCACCGACGAGAAGGGCAAAGACCTCTTTGCGGAGACCGCGCATGAGATCGGCCACACCTGGTTTCCGATGATCCTGGGCTTCAACGAGCGGCGTAACGCCTGGATGGACGAAGGCTTCAATACCTACATCGACATCTTTGAATCGGACGAGTTCAACCATGGTGAGTTCAGCCCGAAACGCGATCCCGAGTATGCTCCCGGCGGCGGCAACCCAGCCGATGAGATCGCCAAAGTCATCGCCGACCCCGAAGCTCCTGTCATCCTGACGCGCGCCGATGCCATCCACGAGAAGTATCGCCATCCGGTTACGTACTTCAAATCGGCCTTCGGGCTCAATCTGCTGCGCGAAGATATTCTCGGGCCGGAGCGATTCGACTTCGCCTTCCGCAAGTTCATTCGCGACTGGGCGTTCAAGCATCCATCGCCTTCAGACTTCTTTCGTGCGATGGAGTCGGAGGGCGGCGAAGATCTCAGCTACTTCTGGCGGGGATGGTACTTCAACAACTGGCAGCTCGATCTAGCTATAACCGACGCGCAATACGTCGATGGCGATCCCGCCAAGGGTTTGCACGTAACGGTTGCCAATCGCGGCCAGCTCGTTCTGCCTGCGACATTGCGTGTCGAGCTTCAGGGTGGAGAGCATGTCGATGTGAACGTGCCTGCCGAAACGTGGATGTTGAATGTCACGCACACCTTCACGGTCAATACGACGGCGCGCGTTAAGGCTGTAACCCTCGATCCCGAACACCATATTCCTGACAGCGACCGCAGCAACAACACGCGCACCCTGCAGTAAAAGCCTTGACGCAACGGGCACGACGGTACGCAAAGGTACGCTACGGCTTTCGTGGCGTTCCTTTGCGAACCGTCGCGCCCGTTGCGTCAGGTCGTTGCTTGTTCTTCCTGCTTCGGCAGTTGCATCGCTTCGATCACGCGTTCATAGAGCTTGTTACGCCGCTCGTACCGGGCGGTGGCACGCGTCACGTAGCGCACCTCCAGGTCCACTCCCGCACCTGAAGGCCGCAGATTGACCTCTGGCTCCGCTGAGTACTGGCTCAGGCCATGATGCCTTGAAGCTCTCTGCCACTCTGCCTCTGCCAGCCTTGAATCCTTCTCTGTCTCATCCGAGACTGCCTTTTGTATGCGGTCGATCGCCTTGTAGGTATCCTCACTGGCTGGAACGGTCACCTTCAGCTCGTCCCACATCCACTGGCCTGCGGTCGAGAAGTTGAAGAACTGCCCGCTGATCGCAAACTTGTTGTTGAATGCCACTCGCCGCCCTGTCGGGTGTCCATTCGCAGTCCAGTTGCCCGTCTCGAGCAGCGTCGTGCGGAAGAGCCCGATCTCCAGGACCTCACCGGTGACGCTGTTGATCTCCACTACATCGCCAACACCGATTCCGTTGCGTCCCATCAGGATGAACCAGCCGACAAAGCCCAGAATGAAGTCCTGCAGCGCCACCGTGAGACCCGCCGTCACAAGCCCAATCGCCGTCGATAACTGGCTTGGAGATCCAAAGATCACCAGCAACAGATTGAGCAGCGCAAACACATCAATCACCAGCCGCGCGATCCTTCTCAGAGTCCGCATCCTGCGCTGATCGAGCGTCTCGCGCTCGGTCAAACGGATCACCAGGGCGTTGACCAGAATCGTGAAGATCAAAATGACGACGATCCATGTCGTCTGCACGAGCATCAGGTGCACCAAAATCCGATGCTGCAGGTCCACCTGCATGGCCCACTTCGAGTAGACGTCGACCAGCCGCTGTTCGGTCGCGATTCTATCGTTGTAGATGCCCATCAACTGCCGCTGCAGACTCATCCGCTTCAGGCCTGCAACCTTGTCCGCCGCAGCTTCGGTGTCCGTGGTGCCCGGGGCCTGCCCGTTGGTGTCGGCTTGCAGGCGGTTATGCTCCGCAGTCAGCGAGGCCACCGTCTGCTCGGAGCTGGCCTTCGCTTCGAGGATCAGCGCATAGCGGCTCCGCTGCGCACTCCACGCTCCTATCAGTCCCGCCAGGGTGCGGTAGCGTTTCACCGAGGTGACCGCTGTCTCGCCAGCGCCGCTGGCATCGAACTTCTTCATCTCCGCCTGACGTGTCGTCAGCTCCTGCTGGATCTCGCCACGCTGGTCGCCTGAGGCCCGCGCGAGATCGTCCTGCGCATCGCTCAGCTCATCCTGATCGAGCCCCAGTTGTGCCTGCACGATATCCAGACCGTCGCTGTCGTTGGGGGCAACGGCTTTCACCGCGGCCTGATCGGACGCGACCTCGGCCTTGAGCATTGTGACCTTACGCTGATCTGCCAGCGCGCCGCCGGTCAGGGTCCGCTGCTTCAGGTTCGCCGCACGCAGCGCAGCCGCAAAGGCCTGATCAACATCGTGGTCGGCAAGACGCTCGGCCTCGTGCGCGTAGTTCAGCTCTTCCTGCGTGACCGCCAGCGCAGCCAGCGTCGATGCGGTCTGCCACGGAGTCTGGTCCACGAGCGTCTGCTGGCCCTGCACCAGCTTGCCTGCTGCTCCCCGCTGATGCAGGAAGGGCAGGTTGGCCATCGCGTCGTTCGTCTTCCATGTCAGGAGGAAGCCGATGACCAGCAAAGAGGTCAGCACCACTAAAGCGCCCGACGCCACCCGCCCAAACAGTGGTTTACGTACTGTTATGTTCTCTGTTGTGCTGATTGTCCCGTTGCTCTTATCTGGTATCTGGCCCATCCTCCTATTTTCGCATTTTGAGCCACCCTACCGCCGCCAAGCCAATCGCCCCTCATTCGGAGTAAGCTTTTCTGTTCGCATGCCAACAAGCGCTGCGGCACAGGAGAACATGCCCCGATGAGCAATCTGCACTACCAATCCGGCTTCGGCAATGAGTTCGCTACGGAAGCCCACCCAGGCGGTTTGCCGGTGGGCCAGAACGCGCCGCAACATGCGCCGCTCGGCCTCTACACCGAGCAGTTGAGCGGGAGCCCGTTCACCGCGCCAAGGCATCTCAACCGCCGCACCTGGACCTATCGGATACGACCCTCCGTCATGCACCCGCCCTACACCCGTATCTCCAATGGATTCGTGCGTTCCACGCCCTTCAACGAGGTCGAGACCACACCCAGCCAACTGCGCTGGGACCCGATTCCATTGCCTACGAAGCCGACTGATTTTCTCGATGGCCTGACCACGCTCGCGGGCAACGGCGACCTCTCCATGCATTCCGGCGTCGCGATCCATCTCTATGCGGCGAACAAGAGCATGACCGACCGTTTCTTCTACTCAGCCGATGGCGAGTTGCTCTTCGTGCCACAGTTGGGTGGTCTGCATCTGCACACCGAATTGGGCATCCTCGAAATCGACAACGGAGAGATCGCAGTCATCCCCCGTGGCATTAAATTTCGCGTGAAATTAACCGGCAAGGAGGCCCGTGGCTACGTGCTGGAGAACTTCGGACAGCCGCTGCGGCTGCCGGACCTCGGCCCGATCGGCGCAAACGGCCTCGCGAATTCACGAGACTTTCTTACGCCGGTCGCCGCTTATGACGACCGCGATGGCGCTAAGTTCGAAGTTGTCGCGAAGTTTCTCGGCAACCTGTGGACTTCGGAGTTCGATCACTCTCCGCTGGACGTCGTCGCATGGCACGGCAACTATGCGCCCTACAAATACGATCTCCGGCTCTTCAACTGCATCAACACGGTGAGCTTCGACCACCCGGACCCCTCGATCTTCACCGTGCTGACCTCACCCAGCGAACTGCCCGGAACGGCGAACGTGGACTTCGTGATCTTCCCTCCACGCTGGATGGTGGCCGAGCACACGTTCCGCCCACCCTGGTTCCATCGCAACTTCATGAACGAGTTCATGGGCCTGGTGCAGGGGCAGTACGACGCCAAGGCCGAGGGCTTCGTGCCCGGAGGGGCATCGCTCCACAACTGTATGTCCGGCCACGGACCCGATGCCGAGACCTTCGAGCGCGCGTCGAATGCCGAGCTCAAACCAGTGAAGCTCGACGGCACGCTGGCCTTCATGTTCGAGACCCGCTTCGCCTGCCGCCCAACGAAGTTCGCCATGGATACAGCCATGCTGCAACACGAGTACTACGAGTGCTGGCAGGGGCTGAAGAAGAATTTCAAAAGCAGTAAGTAGAGAAGAGATCAGAAACGAGAGATCAGAGAACAGAAAAGGCCCCCACTGCTGGAGGCCTTTGCTGTTTCCTGTTTGCTGTTTCCTGCCTTTAGAAGCTGAACGAGGTCTGCAGCGAGATACGTCGCAGCGCGCTGGTGGTCGTGTACGGGCTGCCGGTTATCTGTGTGGACTGGCCAAAGTCTTTAGAGGACAGTACTCCCTGCGGTGTCGCGAGGTCCTCATTGTTGAAGAGGTTCTGCACCTGCAGGCCAAAGGCCAGGTTGTAGCGCCTGCCGGTATTGGAGCCACCACCGCCAAATCCGGGGCCGCCACCACCAGGGCCACCGCGACCGCCGCCACCACCGTTGCCACCGCCGCCGCTACGGCTGCCACTGCCGCTGTGACTGCCACTGCCACCAGTGGGTTTGGGAGCCGTCGAAGGCCCAAAGCCAATGGTCTTGGTGAGGCGGAAGTTGAAGGTGAACAGCGTGGGGCCAGTGCAGGCATTGATCGGCGCCACCGACGCACCAGCGACTATGCCCGGCTGAGCGAACGTACCGCAACCTGCAATGGTCTTGATGGTGTTTCCGTTCGTCGCCACGCCCGTCACGATGTCGGGGCGATCATTGAAGTAGCTGTCACCATTGTTGTCGGTGCCTGTCGTGACGTTATAAGGGTTGCCGCTCTGCGCGATCATAAAGGGACTGAACTGGATGAACTTCGGCAATGTAATCGAACCCGCCAGGAAGAGGCGGTTCTTCACGTCGAAGGTTGTGCGTCCGTAGTCGTTCGCGATGTTGCCCGGAGTCGTGATCTCCGCCCCCGCACCCGAGGTGTCACCATGTGCCGAGTTCAGCGAATAGTAGCCGAACAGCGAGATCCGCTTCGACGTCTGCACGCGGCCATTGATGATCAGCTGGTTCTGGTTGAAGACACCTTCGCTGAAGTACTGGTTATTCGGAGCGCCCGTCGCGTGCGGCGTGGCCGCGTCGAAGTCGTAGTTGATATTCTGCGTCGCAAGCTGATGCACTCCCTGGGAGTGCAGATAGTTCACCGAGATCGTTCCATAACGCCCTACCTGCTGATCCGCGCCCCCGGCAAACTGCACAATATAAGGCGAACGCAGATTCGATGTCGCGGAGTAAGTGGTCTGCGCGGAGGCCCCGGTCCCACTAGGCACGCACGCCGCAATCAGGTTCGACGCGCTGGGCAAGCAAGTTGCAACGGGATTCGGCACCGTGTACACCGTCGTGTTGATGCCATTCTCTGCTTCCAGAGTCAGGACGTTGCTCTGCTGAAAGCGGTCATAGAACAATCCGAAGCCGCCACGCAGCACCGTCTTGGGCGCGCCCTTGCCGCCGAACAAGCCATAGTTGAACGAGGCACGCGGGGCGATGTCATGGTGATCCGCGAGATGGTTCTGCGTCTCATAGCGGAAGCCATAGCTGACCGTCAGATTCTGGCGAGCCTTCCAGTCGGTCTCGAGATACACGCCGAGGTCGGTGTCCGTGTCGCCGATCTTATGGTTGTTCACCTGCGTAATGGTGAACTGACTAGGCGTACCCGTTTGGTAGGTGTGATCATCAGCAGTCGCGACGCCTGTGCAAGGGGCATTGCTGGCAGTACTGCCGTCGACCGTGTTGCAAAGACCCGAATAGATAAACAAGCCGTTGGTGTTGCTTCCCGTGTCCTCCGCCTCTCGTGTAGCGCGCAGACGCCCACCGAAGCGAATGAAGTTCTTCTTCAGCTGGAGCGAGGTATAGTTCTGCACCTCGTAGTGGTCCTGGTGGTCGGAGAGGTTTTGGCTGCCATAACCGCCAGCGGTGAACGAGCCCGACACACTAACGGTCGGTGTATTGTTGAGCGCCGTGTCCTGCACATGCTCCCGTTCGTACTCGAAGCGTGTTTCGTTAATCAGCTTCGGACTGAAGGTTTCCGTGTCACTCATCTGCAAAATATTGCTGGTCGTGCTGCCGTTATAGGCTGCTGTCGGAAGCGTCAGGTTTCCGATACCCGCATTCGTAGAGTCGTTTTTTACATACTGATAGCGCGTGGTGAGGACGTTCTTGTCACCCAGCGCAAGATCCACTCGCGGATTGAAGTCGGCCCGCGTCTGCGGATAGTACGTCGATACCTGGTACGGGGTTAAAACACACGTTGTACTTCCAGGAGCGCAAAGTACTGTCGGCGCAGCGGCTGTCGCAAGAATATTCGTATTGGTGAACTGGTCGTCCTGAATCTGGCGATACGATCCACCCAAATTGTAGGAAGCTGACTTGTTCAGCGGCCCGGTCAGATTTCCGAACAGAAAGAGCGTGTGATACGGCGGTTGATAGCCGGTCGCCAGCGGATCCGACGAGTTGAACTGCGATGGATTTCCGTTGACCTGAATATTTCCGTGAATCTTGTCTGTACCAGGCTTGGTGAAGATCTCGATGCGTCCATAACCCAGCTTGTCGTACTGCGCCGAGAACGGATTCTGGTTGATGCGGATCTCGCGGATGGAAGACTTCGGAGGAAGCTGCCCGCCGGTGAATCCATCGACGTAGATCTGTCCGCCGTTGGGACCTGCCGAAGGACCGGCCAGGGCCGTCAGCTCACTCGATAGCTCGTCGGGATCGTCGGAGAGAGCGTCGAGGTCCTTGCCCGTAAGAATCGTCGCGCTCTGGTTCGAGTCGGGATCGACGCTGAGTTGGATCGCGTTCGCGTCGACGTTGATGACCTCGGTCTCTTCGCCGATCTTGAGCTTCGCATCGACGGTCGTGCTCGCCACCGCAGGGATCTTCAGATTCAGCATCGAGTACGACGCAAAGCCCTTCATCGCGACCAGGAGTGTATAGCTCCCTGGCGCAATGTTGACGCTGTAGCTGCCGTCACTGCCCGATGTCGCCGTAGTGGCATTGCCATGGGCCGGCGTAAGGGTAATGGTCGCGCCGGGAATCAACTCACCATCGGGATCGGTGACGGTTCCGTGAACCTTAGTAGCACTCTTGGCACCGGACTGCGAGGTAGCGACCTGCGGGGCAACAGCCTGCGGAGCCGATGCCGGAACAGTAGCGGCAGGACCGCTGGACGGAGTCTGGGGCGTCTGCGCAACCCCCGGCAGAGCCAGCAACGAACACACAAATCCCAAAATCAGCGCCTTGCGCAAAGACATCATCACTACTCCTAAACGTTCAAAAACTTACTTTGTCGGACTCGCTCGACGGCAAGTCCGTTATCCTCTTGCACCGCAACCGACGGCTTATTGTTGCCCGCCACCAGCATCGCCCCCGCCACCAATACTCCACGGCGACAGTGTCATGGCCTGGCCCGCAGGCTGTGCCGCAAGAATCGGCTCGACACCTGCCAGCAGCGTAACCGCCGTTGCCTTACCCGGCTGCGACGCACTCGCCACAATCATCACAGCCTCGCCCGTCTTCAGGCCGGCAAGGGTCTCCGTCGGCAACCGGGAGAGCATCTGCGAAAGATCCATCCCGGCGCGCCCGGCGCGGTGTTGGCCGTCCTCAGCAGGAGCTTGCCCACCAGCGGGGGCTGCTGCCCCGTTCGCTCCGGGAGTAGCACCGGGGGTCGATCCACCTCGCAGACGCGCCGCCATTCTCGTAGCTACCTCTACCGGAATGCGGTGAACATCGCTGTTCGGCGTGATCGCAACGATCACTGTCTTCTTCGTAGCAAGGTCCTTCAGGGTCAGCGTACCGGCAGTACCGTCGATAGAAGCGATCGTGCCTGAGAAGTTGCTGAAGGAACCGGTCACAATCTCATCGGCTGCAACGCTGCTGCCATCCGCCGACTTGGTGCCGCGAACGCGAAGCTGGTCGCCGGGCTGGATTGCACCAATCGAACTCTTCACGGCGTCCTCAAAGCGTACCGAACCGTCGGAGTAGCGGCGAATGATCGTCGCCGGCGTCGTCTGCACAGCCACAATCTTAAGGCCGCTGGAGATCGTGATGGTTCCAGCGGATGCGTTGACGGACTTGACGATACCGCCGCCGCCCTGGGTCCACGCTTCCGACTCTGCCGCATGCGTCTCCGCAATCGCGGCCGACTTCATCACAATGATCCGCTGCGCCGTCAGCGCGGTGCCTGTGTCGCCTGCCGCCCCTGTAACCAGCACCTTGTCACCGACCGCGATATCGCCCAGATGAGCGGGCGTCGCAGACTTCAGGTCGTGGCTGCCCGGGGCTACTTCCAGGATGCTGGCGGCGGCTGGCACTGCGACCGTGTAGTCCTGACCGGCGGTCGTTGTAACCGTAATACCCGTATCGGTCGTGGCTTTCACCGTACCCGACGCGTGCGGTGCGGCTGCCGGGGTCTGCGCACTCGCGCTAAACACTCCAGCCAACGCCAGTACTCCGGCGGCAAGTCCTGCAATCGTTTTCACCTTCGACGCTGCTCGCATCGTGTTGCTCCTAACATTCCCAGCTGGTTTCTCGTAACTTCAACCGCTGGCATTCATCCAGCGCAAAACAGCGCCAAGGGGCTCACATCTGACGCAGAGCGCGATGCAAATGCTTGCGGTGCGCTTTGCGTCACTATCCTTGGATACGCATAAGCACGATGAAAGTTTCTATTGAAGGAATTTAGGCGACGAATTCCATGTAAAGACTTGTCAAGATTCATCTTTTGCCTCTCAGGAGCATCTGCCGAGCGGGCCCCGATCCCCGGCAGATCCGGAAAAATCGCCGTCGCAGTTGGGCCGCGACGGCGATCTTTCACCAGACAAAAGGACTTCCCGTAAGTTATAGACCCGTAAGGTTCCCCGGGCTGGTCGTGCACTGCCATCCCTGCCGCGAGTGCGCGCCATCACAGAAGGGGCGCTTCTCGCTCAGGCCGCAACGGCAAAGGCTGATCGCCGGCTTGCCGGTCAGGTCCCACTCCTGGCCATCGGCGTCCTTCAAAATGATGTGACCTTCCACCCGCAGTGGGCCGTTGGGCCGTACCGTAATATGAACCGCTTCTTCTGCCATCTCTCAATCCTCCGTATAGGCCCAGAATAGCAGGGCGCCACCTGGGGATAACTCGGCAGGTGGCAAACTACTCGACGCTCTCCACCATGACCTCGTCGATATAGCACCAGCCCCAGCTTTCACCGGGCTCGATGGACCGCAGTACCGGATGTTTCGTCGCCTGGAAGTGTTTCGTCGCATGCTTGTTGGGCGAAGAGTCGCAGCAGGCAACATTGCCGCAGATAAGGCATTCGCGCAGATGAACCCAGTAGCTGCCCATCTTCAGGCACTCTTCGCAACCCCTCTTGGAAGAACGCTTGACTGGTTTCAGATCGTCGAAATGGTGACAGCTCATGAATCCCTCCAGTTTGGTTGTCAGTTCTCAGTTTAAAACTTACCTAAGAGGCCGCTTTTGCCGTTGTTTGTTTCTCGTCGTCATCCTGAGCCGTAGGCGAAGGACCCCCGTATTTCGGGGCTGCCACGAACGAATGCGGGGTCCTTCGTTCGCTACGCTCTCTCAAGGATGACGACGAAAAACAAGCAACGACAAAGCTTCCAGACAACTTTACGCCTTCGCCAAACACTCCCGCTGCGCCTTCAACAACTCCTGGATCCCCAGCCCGGCAACATCCAGCATCTCGTTCAACTGCGCCCGCGTATAGGTTTCACGCTCGGCCGTCGCCTGGGTCTCCACGAGGCCGCCATCCGCGGTCATAACGACGTTCATGTCCACCTCCGCGCGCGAGTCTTCCTCGTAAGCCAGGTCGAGCAGAACGCGCCCATCCACAATCCCCACCGAGGTAGCCGCCACCATCTGCTTCAGCGGAGACTCCTTGAGCGATCCAGCCTCAACCAGCTTGCCCAGCGCCAGCGCCAAAGCCGTGCAGGCCCCGGTGATGGCCGCTGTCCGGGTTCCACCGTCAGCCTGCAGCACGTCGCAGTCGAGGATGATGGTGCGCTCGCCCAGCAGCTTCATATCCACCACCGACCGCAGGCTGCGCCCGATGAGCCGCTGAATCTCGTGGGTACGGCCGCCGATCTTGCCGCGTTCGGACTCGCGGGCGGTGCGGGTGAGCGTGGCGCGAGGCAGCATGCCATACTCCGCCGTCACCCAGCCACGGCCGGAGTTGCGCATCCAGCCCGGAACACCGTTTTCGACCGTTGCATTACACAAGACACGGGTGTGGCCCACCTCGATCAATACCGAACCCTCTGCCGTGGCAACGAACCCCGGCGTCAAACGCAAAACACGGGCCTGACTGGCAGCCCGGCCACCGCTACGAAACAACTCTTCTTTTTCACTCATTCTGTTCATTATAGGAACCCATCGGCTCGACTTGGTACTCCAAGTACCTATGGACCCTCGCGCGGAGCCGAAAAGCCTTGACGCAACGGGCGCGACGGTACGCAAAGGAGCGCCACGGAAGCCGTCGCGGACCTTGGCGTACCGTCGCGCCCGCTGCGTCAAGGTTTTTTACAACCGATTCACATGGCCCCAGATCCGCGCGAACACCGCACACCGAGGCTGCGCCGCCACCTCGTCGCTGTGTACAATCGCAGTCGAAATCGAACGTTAAAAGGACATCGACCTCATGACCATCACTCCCGGAAAACTCGCTGGACTGAAAGCCGTCTCCGACGCGCGGAACGTCATCGCCGCCGCCGCTATGGATCAGCGTGGATCGCTGCAGAAGTCGCTGGCTAAAGAGCGTGGCGCAGCCGCCGATGCCCACGATCTCGAGGTCTTCAAGACGCTCGTGACCGAGGTACTCACCAAGCATGCCTCCGCCATCCTGCTCGACCCCGAATTCGGCCTGCCGGCTGCCCAGCAGCGCAACGGCAAAGGCCTCCTGCTGGCCTACGAGAAGACCGGCTACGATGCCGCCACAGCCGGCCGCCTGCCTGACCTGCTGGACCTGTGGAGCGTGCGGCGGCTTAAGGAAGCCGGAGCCGATTGCGTCAAGATTCTGCTCTACTACACACCCTTCGAGAAGCCCCGCATCAACGACCTGAAGCATGCCTGGATCGAACGCATCGGCGCCGAGTGCGTGGCTTACGATATCCCGTTCTTCCTCGAGTTCGTCGGCTATGACGCCGACGGTGGCGACGAAAAATCCGTCGCCTACGCCCGCAAGAAGCCCTCCATCGTTGCGGGCGCGATGACCGAGTTCTCCAAGCCACAGTACGGCGTCGATGTGCTGAAGGTGGAAGTGCCGATCGTCATGGAGCACGTCGCAGGCACGAAGTCCTTCAAGGGCGAATCCGCCTACACTCGCGCGGAAGCCCTGCAGCACTTCCGCGATGCTGCAGCCGTAACCGAGAAGCCGTTCATCTATCTTTCGGCAGGCGTCTCGAATCCGGTGTTCATCGAAACGCTGGAGCTCGCAGGAGAATCAGGCGTCGCCTTCAACGGCGTCCTCTGCGGCCGCGCAACCTGGAAGGACGGCATTCCGATCTACGCCGTAAAGGGTGAAGCCGCCTTCCGCGACTGGCTCAACACCGTCGGCGTCGAGAACATCGAGAACGTGAACAAGGCCCTCAAGGCCGCAACGCCGTGGACGGCGAAGGTAACTGGCTAACACTTCATTTACCCCAAACAAGGAACGGCAGCGGAATCTCCGCTGCCGTTCTTGTTTACGGATCTTGTTGCCGTCCCGTAGAACGGTTTCACCAACAGTGTGATTTACGGATGAACCACCCCAAAATTGTCATCTCGACCGGAGGCGGCGCACTTTGCCGCCGTAGCGGAGAGACCTGCAGTTTGTTGGCGCGGGCACCCTTGCAAGTGCGGGCAACCTGCAGGTCTCTCCACTGCGCATGAAGATAAAGCCATCATGCTTCGGTCGAGATGACAGTTTTGGGGTGGTTCATCTGCACATCACAAGAGCTGTGTAATCGCTCTGAGGAACTTGCTACTTCGCACGCGCGATTCCACTCACGCCCCCTCACGCTCACCCACCTCCGCCACCGCGTGCGCCACCAGAAACAGATACACCACATTGACCCCAAACAACACCCATTCCCCAAACGCCAGACTTTGGAAGAAGTGTCTATCGTCAAAGAAATTTTTGCCGTGGGTAGCCGACTCACCCGCCAGCAGATAAAACAGAAGCGCCAGCAGGCAGGCCAGCAAGACCTCCATCACCAGCAAAGCTCTCCCCCTCCCTGCCCGCAGTGCACGCCAAACTACTAAGCCAAGCAGAACCAGCATTCCCGCAGCCGCAGAGATAAATGTGGCATACGCCAGATCGATGTGAAGAGCTGAGTATCCCGCCTCAAACGGTCCCATCAGTCCGATCGCAATAGCCGCCATCAGCCCTGCGCCGAACAGCAGCGATCCAGCAGCAGCCAACCCGCGATGCACCCGCTGCAATCCCCGGAAGAACCACAGAGCAACGGGAATCAGCACAACGCCACAAAGCGTTATCCCCGCATCCGCAGCCAGATAGCCATGCGGATTGTCCCCGTGTGACGACAGGTTGGAGAGGATCGCCCGCTTCAGATCGATCGATTGCCCCGCGTAGTACGGAACCGTCGAGATCAGCATGCCGGCAAGAAAACTTAGACTGCTGATGGGAAGCAGCACGCGCTGCACGGTGCGTGCTGTGAGGAGTCTTCTCCCCACAGCACCCGCATCCGTTCTCGAGGTACTGCCCTCTGCTCGATCATGATGCTTCATGAATGAGCAAAGTTTATACGTCGATACGTCCTAGAAAAAGTGGACGATCGCCGCCTGGGCTGCCGGCAGGGTAAACGTGAACGTACCATTCGTCAGGGTTGACGGCGACCCGTACCCTCCCGTCCACGTTCCATCCGAGTTCATCGACGCGCCGCCGAACGTGATACCGCTCTGTGCGGTCACGTCGTTGTTCGCCTGCTTCAGCACAATCACTGCGGCCTGCGTATAGGTGCCGCCGGGAGTAATGGTCGCCGTCACGTTGACCGCTCCTGAGCCATACGTCTTGTTGATGATGTGAACCGTCTCTCCGCCGTTGCTCTCCAGCAGTCCATAAGCGGCCACATTGGCATTGCTGGGGTTCGACACCGTCGTAGCCAGCGGCTGGCCCTGGCTGCCATAGTGGTATGCCCACAGACCGTATCCCGGGCCTTCCAGCGTGTACGACGATGCCGCGCCCACCGGCGAGATCGCGTTATACGATCCAGCATCCGATCCAATCGGCCCAGTGTGCAGGTTCATCCCTGCAAGGTTTGTGTTGTAGGCCATGTAGCAGAAGTAATCCATCGCCCACAGCGCCGCAGCATAGGAGTTGGTCACACCATTGTTCGAACCGCCGTACGCGCTATTCGTCTCTTCAATGCGGACGTTGTAGCCGTTGTTGCTCGCGTTGTCGTTGAACTTGTTGTAGTAGCTCTGGTACGCCGCGTCCAGCGATGACGCCAGCAGATCTGCATCACCAGCGCTGACCGATCCGAAGTCCGCGGCATCGCCCGCCGGATAGGTGTGCGATGTAACGTACCCGATCGTGCTCTTCAGCGAACCCTGGTAGGTAGCGTCGTTGATGAAGTCCGTGGAGAACGTGCAACAGCCCGCCGTCGAAGGTCCCGTGGAGAGAATCCCGCTGTTGATCTGGGAGCGGAACGCGTTGCTGAACCCGTCATACCGCGACTGCCACGTCGACTGCGAGATGGCGCTGCCGGAGACGTCCTCACTGTTGTCCGGCTCATTGCCGACCTCGATGTTGGTGGGAAAGCTGTAGCTGTGGGTCACATGCTGGTCGTTGTAAAGCCCCGACACATACGACACGCTCGAACTCTGGTTGTAGAACTGCTTCACCGGAACCGTCCAGATCAGTTCCCCACCGATCAGGTTCACAAACGCATCGACGTTTGCACCGTCCTGCGCCGTCGCATAGGGCTGCCGCTCCGAGGAGTTTCCGCCAATCCGGATACTGCCCACGCCGATCTTCTGCACCATCGTGCTGTAGGCCGTCGAGGTTCCGCTCAACCACGCAGCCCCATTGTTATTGGCGGCTTCGATCGAACTCATCTCCAGCGAAAGGCCTAAAAAGTTAGTCGGGATCGCGCTCCGAAGCTGCGTCGAGTCCAGGTTGATCGAGATGCTAGCCGAGCTCTGCGCAAACAGCGGCGCCGCCAGCAACATTGCGACTGCAGCCAAGCCGCCGTTACGTGCGCGGCACATCCCACTCTTACTCCACAAGCTCTCTCTCCGCATAAAAACTCCCAATGGTCAGATTTGTTCGCAGTTCGGTCAAACCGGTTTTACAGAGGCAAAGATATGGCTGAACTTCGAGCGCGAGCATCTTAACCGTCAAGTAAAGCGCTTGTCTAGAGGTTTCTAAAAGAAACTTAGATATTCTTTTATTGGCAATACGAAATAATTTTCCCTATTGCTGAACTGCCGGCATGCTCAAAACATCGGTCGAAGAGCGTGTCATCTAACGCATGCGATTAGTTCGATGCCCACCTTAGCCACGCAAAGAGCGCGTGTCGAAGATGGGGCACACGGCTTTTGCGAACCGCATGGACATTCGATTACTCTGGCTCCAACCATGCCACGTCTCAATCTTGCTGCCGTCGCCCTGCTCGTCGCGAGCGTTCCCGCCTACGCGCAATACACCTCAGGAAAGATCATCTTCAAGAATCCCGGAAAAATGGCCCAGGCCGACCTCGAAGCAGCCGGCGGAATCCATAGTGGGCAGAAGGTTACGACCGCAAACCTTCAGACCGTGGCACAACGGCTGATGGATACCGGCTACTTCGACGATGTCGGGGTTGGCGTTGAAGGCCCAGCGAGTGCGCTGGCCGTCACCTTCACACTGAAGCCGCTTGATCCACAACATCTGGCCGCGACTGGCTTCGAAAACTTTGTCTGGCTCACGCCCGAGGAACTGACCGCAGTTCTGCACAAAGCCGCGCCGCTATTTCATGACCAGTTGCCCGATGCAGGCAATCAGCCGGACGCCATCAACACCGCTTTGCAGGAAGCGCTGGCAGCAAAAGGTGTGACGGCAACCGTAATCCACGAAACGCTCGAGCCTTCCACCTCGCAGCCCCTGCGGGTCGTCGAATATCGTGTCGAGCATCCGGGCGTGCGCATCCACGGCATCGCGCTGCAAGGGATTTCACCTGCCATGTCGAGCGACATGGAAAAGCTCGCACAGAAGCTGCGTGGCACTCGCTACAACGAAGGGCTGGCCGGTGTGACCACTGCCGGCGTTCTGCTTCAGCCCTATCACAACGCGGGCTACCTTGAGGCGAAATTGAAAAACGTGAGCCAGACCCTCTCCCAGCCGGAGCCCTCCATTGTCGATGTGGACCTCACCGCAACGGTGGATGAGGGTGAGCCTTATCATGTGGGCACTCTGGCGTTCGCTGGAACGCCGATCATCGCCTCCGACGCCGTGTTATCCACGGCCAAGCTGCATCCCGGCGATGTAGCTTCACGGAAGCTGCTTCTGGACACGCTCGCGCCGATCGACATTGCCTACAAGCGTCAGGGTTACATGGATGTCTTCGTCGAACCGAGCGCATCGCTCGATACCGCCGCGCACACGGTGAGCTACAACATTACAGTCGTTCCGGGTGAGCAGTACCATCTGCGCAGCGTGACTCCGCTGAACCTCTCGCCCACGGCGCAAAAGGACTTCGACACAGGCTGGCGCATGAAGCCAGGCGATCTCTACAACGCGGAGTACATCACGAGTTTTCTCAAGAACAACACCGCACTGCAAGCCCTGAATGGCTATTCAGCCGGATTCAAAGCCTCTGCCGATCCGCAAACGCACCTAGTCGATCTCACAATCACCTTCGTACGCGGCGCAGGCGCTCGATAACTCAGAGGGTGACCAGGGAGGTTGGAATGGCTATCGCAATCGAAGGTGCCGTGCCGTTGTTAACCGTGTTCGATGTCCCGACGTCCATTGCCTTTTACCGTGACGTACTGGGCTTCGAAGTTGTCATGACCTCCAAGCCTTTCACCGAGGCAAAAGACGATTACGGCTGGGCTATGCTCCGCCTGAACGGCGTCGAGCTGATGGTGAACAACGCCTACGAAAATAACATTCGCCCCGCCGCTGCCGATGCCTCACGCGTTGCTGCGCATCGAGACACTGCCATCTACTTTGGATGTCGCGACGTAGACGGGGCCTACGCCTATCTGCGCTCGCGTGGGACCACTGTGCAGGAACCAAAGGTTTCCTACTATGGGATGAAGCAACTCTATGTGAGCGATCCAGATGGGTACACGCTTTGCTTCCAGTGGCCGGTTGAGTATCAATTCAAGCCCTGAACATCTGCAACCACACCCTAAAGCCTGTCATTTCGACCGACCAACGGGAGCGGAGAAACCCCTGCATTTCACGGTTGCTCGTCTTACCGAAGGAACCAAAGGGACACGCTGTACGACCTTGCCAGTGATACCTATCGTCAACCTCTAAGTGACTTCTCGTTGCAGGCAAGCGTGCCCCACGGATATTTTTAAATACAGGGGTTTCTCCGCTCCCGTTGGTCGGTCGAAATGACGGTTTTGGTGCAGGCTCGCTGCGAAGATTTGTAGAGTTTACTTAGCGTCCACACCTCATCTGGTTCCTCAGCTCGCCCATTACCTACATAGGAACCGCTAAAACCCCGCCGGCCGCTCCTTCGCCACGCCAAACGCCTGCTCCATCGCCATTCCCACCTCGGCGAGCGTTCCCTCCTCAAAGAGCCGTCCGATCAACGTCACCCCATGCGGCACGCGACGCGGCGTAGCGAACTTCGGCAGCGGATGCTTCGGGTCCGGAGCCCAATCGCTGCGCGCCTCCGTGACCTCCACAAACCCCGCCCGCAGCGTCAGCGACGGATGTCCCGTAAAGTTCGGGATCACCAGCGCCTCATCGCGCAGGGACGGCACCAGCAGCACATCCACTTCGCACATCACTCGCGCCATCTCCAGCGCGACCTTGCGCCGCAACCGGTCGGCCTGCACAAAGTCCACTGCGGACAGAAACCGCGACTGGCGAAACGTATTCGGCCAGCCATCGGACACCTGCATCTTCAACTCATCGACCTTGTGGCTGATCGTCAGGTCCTCGAACGCCGCCGCCGATTCCGCGAACAGGATGATGTTGAGCGAGTCATACGGCCAGTCCGGCAGCGTCACCTCCACCGGCACCATGCCCAGCTTCTTCACCGTCTCCAGAGCCATGCGGTCCACATCCGTCGCCGGAGCTTCCTTCATCCACCCCGGGAAGTACCCCACACGCAGACCGGCAATACTCTTCCACGCAGAGAAATCCAGCGTACTCGGCACACAAGCCTCATCCCGCCCATCCGGCCCCGAGATGGCACTCAGCACTATCATCGTGTCCCCCACACTGCGCGTCATCGCCCCCAGCTTGTCGCACGTCCAGCTCAGGGTCATCGCGCCGGTGCGTGGAACGCGGCCATAGGTCGGCCGCAGGCCTGTAACGCCGCAGCGCATCGACGGGCTGACGATGCTGCCCTGCGTCTCGCTCCCGATAGCAAACCCCACCAGCCCCGCCGCCACAGCCGCACCCGGCCCGGCACTCGAGCCGGAGGCCCCCTCTTCGAGCAGCCAGGGGTTCATCGTCTGCCCGCCAAACCAGATATCGTTCAGCGCCAGGGCTCCAAGGCTCAACTTGGCCACCAGCACCGCTCCGGCCTCATTTAACCGTTTGGTTACGGTCGCATCCTCGACCGGAATGCGGTCGCGATACGGCTCCGCGCCCCACGTCGTCCGAATCCCCGCCGTATCCAGAAGGTCTTTGGCTCCCCACGGAATCCCATGCAGCGGCCCGCGATAGTGGCCTGCCGCAATCTCCGCATCGGCCTTGCGGGCCTGATCCAGCGCATGATCCGCCGTCAGCGTGATCACGCAATTGAGCTGTTTGTTGTACTTCTCCAACCGTTCCAGATAGATCCTGGTCAGCCGTTCCGACGTAATCTCGCGCCCAGCGATCCAATACGACAATTGAATCGCTAATGCAAATGCAATATCTTCATCTCCTGCTGGGAGCGGTACACCTACTGCTTCTCCAAAATCAATCCTGTCATCCCCCGGGTTCAACGATTTCGCAGCTGATTGCTGAGGTTTCCAACAAGTAGCAGGGGCAATCCCCTCCTCAATCGCCACCCTGCGCGGGCCAACCCGCCGTTCGTACACCGCCGCCATCGACTGCTGCCAGTTCCCTGCCGCCTGAGCCTGATCGGCGGACGTCATCTCCACCTGCACCAGCTTTTCGGCCTCCGCGAAGGTCGCCGTCGACACCGCTGGACCGACCGGCGGGGCAGTGCCAAACGCCGGAGGCGCTCCCGGAGTCTGGGACACCGGAGTCTGCGGAACTTGATTGGCTTCTGCTGTTTGCGGGACGATAGCAGCGCCCAGCAGGCCCAGCGAGCTCTGCGTGAGGAACTCTCTACGGGATCGTGGCATGGTTCTCCTTAGACCGGCTTTCAGGGGTACTACTGCCAGATATATACCATCGATTCCGCACCTGCGGAACGATGGGCGTTAGCGCTATTTCACTGCAGCAATGCAACAATAGAGAATCATGATTCAGAACTCGATTCCCGAAGCGCTCACGTTCGATGACGTGCTGCTCGTCCCCGCTTACTCGGACGTCGTACCTGCCCAGGTGAGCACGCAGACTCGCCTCACAAAAAATATCACCCTGAACACACCCCTGATGTCCGCTGCCATGGACACCGTCACCGAGTCGCGGCTGGCCATCGCTATGGCCCAGCAGGGCGGCCTGGGCGTCGTCCACCGCAACCTCACCATTGAGCAGCAAGCTGGCGAGATCGACAAGGTCAAACGCTCTGAGAGCGGCATGATCGTCGACCCCGTCACCATTGAGCCGGAACGTCCCATCTCCGACGCACTCGAAGTCATGCGCCGCTTCAAGATCTCCGGCGTGCCGGTCACCAAGCGCGGCAAGCTGGTCGGTATCCTCACCAATCGCGACCTGCGCTTCGTCTCACGGACAGATATTCCTATCGCAGACGTGATGACCAAGACCAACCTCATCACAGTCCCCGTCGGAACCACCCTCGAAGAGGCCGAACACATCCTGCACCAGCATCGCGTAGAAAAACTGCTGGTCGTCAACGATGCCTACGAGCTCAAGGGCCTGATTACCGTCAAAGACATCCAGAAGAAGCTGAAGTACCCCCATGCCAGCAAGGACAGCCAGGGCCGGCTTCGCGTAGCTGGTGCTATCGGCGCCACGGGCGATTTCCTGGAGCGAGCCGCGGCACTGGTCGAGATGCGGGTCGACGCGCTCGCAGTCGACTCCGCACACGGACACTCCTCGCGCGTCCTGGAAGCCGTTGCCGAGGTCAAGAAACGCTTCCCGGACGTCGACCTTCTGGCCGGCAACATCGCAACCTACGACGGCACGATGGCCCTGATCGATGCTGGTGCCGATGCCGTAAAGGTTGGTATCGGTCCGGGTTCGATCTGCACTACGCGCATGGTCACAGGCGCGGGCATGCCCCAGATTACGGCCATCTCCGAGGCCTACCGCGCTGCCAGCCAGCGCGGCATCTCGGTGATCGCCGACGGCGGTATCAAGTACTCGGGTGACGTAACGAAGGCCATCGCGGCAGGCGCAAGCGTCTGCATGATGGGCTCGCTGTTTGCGGGCGTCGACGAGTCTCCCGGCGAGACCATTCTCTATCAGGGCCGCAGCTTCAAGGCGTATCGCGGTATGGGATCCCTCAGCGCGATGGCCCAGGGCTCGGGCGAGCGCTACTTCCAGGGCAAAGATGACATTCGGGACGGCAGCGAACGCGTCTCACTAACCGCCCGCGAGGCACCGAATGGAGGCAATCGCCTGGCCAAGTTCGTACCCGAAGGCATCGAAGGCCGCGTGCCACATCGCGGGCCGCTCGAAGCCATGGTCTACCAACTCGTCGGCGGTCTACGCTCCGGCATGGGCTATCTGGGCTGCGGAACGATCGAAGAGCTCCAGACCAAAGCGCAGTTCATCCGCATCTCCGGCGCTGGCCTGCGTGAAAGCCACGTGCACGATGTCGTGATTACACGCGAGGCGCCGAACTATCACGTTGAGTAGTAGTGAAGAGTGACAAGTGGTAAGCATTCACTTGTCACTCTTCACTCGCCCTACTCACTTCCTCCATCCCACACCATCGCCTCAAAGCGATGCAGGGTGTGGAAGCCGAGTTCGTCGTAGAGCCGCCGTGCCACCAGATTTTCCTCGGTGACGGTGAGAGAGAGCGACGTTCCGCCGCTGCGGGCCAGTTCACTTGCGCACTGCTGCATCAGGATTCGACCCAGACCAAAACCGCGCAGTTCCGGTGTGACGCAGAGCTGTGTCACGTGGCCCGTATCGGCTCGCACACGCGAGCTGAGCAGCATCGCCTGCAGACGGCCGGTGTGTTCATCGCGCAACACCCAGGAGTTCGTTGCATCGAAGACGCCGCAGCCCGGAAAGCGGACGATGTTATGCAGAAATCGCAGCGAGCCGTGGACGCTGCGATATTGATCGTTGATCTTGCTATCCATATGTCCTGCATAGGAACGATGGATCAGTTCGGCAGCGGTCTCGTAGAAGTCCGGCCGCCACGGCTGCAATCTCAACGACGCGGGTAACGCCGGCGGCGGGGGGACAATCGGCTCCGACTCTGAGAAGTCTCGCGCCATAAACAGCCGCGGAAAGTTGCGAAATCCTCTCGACAGATAGGGGCTGGACAACGCGCCCGCAGGAAACATCAGCAACTGCGCCTCGATGCGATCGACGCCGGGCGTCGCCTGCAGCATCTCGAGAAGGTGATGCAGCAACGTATCGCATACAGGATTGTTGAGGGTCCCGCTCTCGCCGAGGGCGTAGGTGTCGCCGATCACAGCCTTGGCCGCCTCGAAGACACAGAAGGTATAGCCGATAACGCGGCCACCATGCAGCGCAACGAAGCCCGGCAGCACACGGCCATCGAGGTACTGCAGCAGCAGTTCCGTGGAGTTCGAGTAGTCCCAGCGCAGCCTGCGCTCCCAGCGATCAGCCTCGTCCAGCAACAGCGGCCGCAGTTGCGCTGCTGAAAAATGGCGCAGGTCCAGGACCTCGATCTGAGAACCGAAGGTGGGAGCGCCGAAGATCTGAGCGCTAGAGGTCATGGCAGGGCAATCGTCTCATACTGTCTGCCTGTGTGTCCGCACAAACCAACGAGTCAACTGCGCGGATAGACCTTATAGACCGAGAGACCCTGCGTTTCATACAGAAAAAGTTGCTGATACACACGACCTTGCAGCAGTGTGGGAACCCGGTCAGCATCGCGCGTGGGGATCACCAGCACGTGCTCCTCGTCCGGGACACCTACATCGTCCAAACCGACAGAGGCTTCGCGATCGGCCACATAATGAACAATATTCTGATTGCGATAGAACGCGAGCCCATAGTCGAGGTCGCGACGCACATGGTACACAGCCACTATCTGAACGTCCGGGGCGGCCTTCTGTATCTCTCGCGCCAGCGGCCGGGCCGAATAGTTCAGATCGAGCAATGGGCCATTCAGCTTCATCAGGAAGAAGAGCAGACCGGCCAACGGAATGAGCGTCGCCGTGCGAACGTGGCGGACGCCATAACGCCGGACCACAAAGACAATCAACAGCGCCGCCAGAACTCCCAGCACGGCGGTCCAGGCAAAGGTCTTTGCCGCAGGAACAATGCGCTGATACACCATGTACTGCGGGCACAGCAGCAACACAAACGTGACAAGGCCGGTCAGTCCCGCGTGCAGGTACAGCAGCCACGAAGGCATACCTGCCCGGCGGATGCGGAAGAGATAATCGCCGGTAAGAATCGCCAGCGGTGGAATCGAAGGCAGGATGTAGCCGGGCAGCTTCGACCCCGAGAATGAAAAGAATACAACGGGAAAGAGCGCCCAGAGGACGAGGAACTCCGGAAACGCATCGCCAGCGCGGGTGTGTCCGAGATAGCGCCGCGGGTTATGCCGAACCTTCCACTCCGCAATAGAAATCTGGATCGCGTCGACCAGCGCGCGAAAGGCAATCGCCGTCCACGGCATAAGCCCAAGTATCAACACGACCAGGTAGAAGTAGATCGGCTGATGGTGCTGGTAGCGGTTGGTGGCGAAGCGCTCGAGATTATGTTCCAGGAAGAACTGCCGGAAGAAGCTCGGATTGCGCCGCTGGACCGCGATGTACCAAGGCAATACCATTGCCAAATACAACAGGATGCCAGGGAACCAGATGGTGCGTCGCAGCGCCGACCACTCGCGACGCAGACCGCAGAACAGCAGCAGGATCCCAAGCATCATGAACGGCGCGATCGGACCTTTGGCAAGCGTCGCCGCAGCGCCAAAGAAGTACAGATCGAAGAGCCAGAACTTTTTGCCCGTCTCGTACCATCCATACCAGCCGAGCATCCCAATACAGAACGGCGCTGCAAGCTGCATGTCCGTGGAAGCCCCTCGGGCAAACGCCACGATCGCCACGCACGAGACCATGATGAGCGCCGCATCGAGATGGCCTCCCGGCCTAAATCGTCGCAGATGCAGAAATGCCAGGATAATCAGCGCACCGGCGCCACTAGCCGAAGGCAACCGCGCAGACCAGTCGGAGACGCCGAACTCCTTAAAGAAACTCATCGCGCGCCAGTAGTAGAGAGCGGGTTTCTCCAACCAGGGCTTGCCGTAGAGAATGGGCGTCACCGTTCCGCCCATCAGGCAGACGTAGGAGGCATGAATGTCGGTGGGCCGCAGGCTGTGGGGTGTAATCCGGGCATGAACCTCGTGGCAATCCGCGGAATGAGCGGCGAGCATCTCACGCGCGATCTGTGCATAGCGTGGCTCATCGGCGCCGACGAGCCCCAACTGGTCACCGCCGATGTACGGTACCAGCCCAAAGAATAGAAAGTAGGCGGACACGCCCAGCAGGACGGCAAGCTCCCAAAGGGAACATCCCCAGTGCGTATGGGCGAGCTCGCGCAGCCATCGCGGTCCAAAACGAGAGGTGAATCCCTTGCTGCGAGGGGTCGATGTTCCGAGTTGGGGAGTGTCCGTCAAAATTCCGTCAAAGTACCATTGAATCTCTTGGAAGATTCACCAACGTGTGCCGCCCTGAGCCAAGTTCCGGGAACGAGATTTAGGCTACCAGACTTCCCTGTCTTACTGGGCAAGTCGTTGCACAGACCGCACACGGTCCGGTTGAAGTTCCGCGACGATACGGGTGACAGCCTCGTCCAAAGAGCCATCAAGCGTACATCCACTGGCACTGCGATGCCCACCACCACCAAACCGCTCAGCCACCTTCGCAACATCGACTTCGCCCTTGCTCCGCAGACTTAAACGGAACTCCGTTCGCGATGGAAGCTCGCGCAAAAATACAGCCGCCTCCACGCCTGCCATACCGATCAGATAGTTCACGATGCCCTCGCAGTCCTCGACCGCGGCATCGGCGCGGCTCATCTCCTCCTGCGTAATCCAGCTCCAGGCGACAGTACCCTGTATCTCCATATTGCCGAGAGCCGCCCCCAGCAGCCGTATCTTACTGGGAGGATTGGAGAAATACACCGCTTGCGCAATTTTGTTGGCATCCGCGCCACTCTCTACCAGGTGCTCGGCTAGAGCAAATGTGGCGGCGACGGTGCTGGGATAGGTAAACGATCCCGTGTCGGTCAGTACCGCCGTATAGAGACACGTTGCCATGTCCGCCGTGATCTTGGCACCGGAGGCGACGGCGAGGTCATAGATCATCGCGCCTACGGCACACGCCTCAGGGTCGATCCAGTTGAAGCTGGCGAACGTCTTCCCGCTGAGGTGGTGGTCGATATTGATCGTCAGCCCGGCACCCATATGATCGAACGCAATGCGCCCAAAGCCGGTTCGCTCGAAACCGTCGCACTCGAGCAGAACTGCGACATCCGGCGCGAGCATGGACGACGCCGCTGTGGGCAGGGCGGCCTGAATGCGTTCAACGCCTGGCAGACTGCGGTAGATGACCGGAATAGGGTCGGCGAAGGCGACAGTGACGCGTTTGCCCATGCCGTCCAGCAGGTGCATTAGCCCCAACGCCGACCCGATAGCGTCACCGTCAGGCCGTGCGTGCGAGGTCACGACAAAGCTCTCCTGTTCGCGAAGCAGGGACAGAAGATCGTCGATGTAGGTTGCGTTCTGCATGATGGCGGTTGTCAGCTGCCCAGTATCCCTCTCCCAGTGTTTTCGCTGAAATGGAGAACGGACAACAGAGAACTATTTTTGCTTGGTCTCCGCGAGAGTAGTCTTTTTAGCCTGTTTGGCCCGGCGTTTCTCCATGCGTCCCAGCAGTTCATCCATACGGGCGTTGATCTTTTCGGAGCGGTCGATAGCAAACGTTATCTCCGGAACGTGGCGTACTCCCATGCGGTCGCGAATCTCGGTACGAATGAAGCCTCGCGCGGTCATAAGACCGGCAAGGGTGTCGGCCTCTTCTTTCTCATTGCCTGTAACGGCGATGAAGACCCGGCAGCTTTTGCCGCCCGGCGCGAGGACAACCTCCGTGACGTGACAGGGGGCGATTCGCGGATCGCTCAACTCGCCTTCCAGCATGGCCGTAATCTCTTCGGCGAAGGTATTGACGACACGACCGCGGTGATAATCTCTTGCTCTTTGTTCAGGCATGACTAGCCAAGCAGAATAGCACTTTTCGAAGGGATTTCCGCATTGTGCCGCGAGAGGTACTCGTCATTTCCACCCCTAACGCTGTCCTCTCGACCAGAAACGCGTTTTTGCCCCGTAGCGGAAAGATCGGCGATCTGGTTGATTCCAGAGAGAATCATTCCATTTCACCCTCTAAGGTATCCAGCACAACATCGCTCTCGATAAAGCTATCCACGATCTCGCAACCCAACCCTACGGCAAGCCGCCGGGTTGCCGCCTCAACCTCCCGAAGCTGCCCAGCCAGATAGGCCGACGAACCCGAGATTGCGACAATACCGAGCGTTGCGCGGTTCCAGACAACCGCCTCGTCCAGCTCGGCAACCGAGATATTGAAGCCGTGGCGGAGCTTATCTTTCAGCGAACGCACCACCTGCCGGCGATCTTTCAGGGAGTGCGCGTGTTCAATGGCGAGTTCTAGCGTGAGAGTGGCGATAGGCATGGCTATTGGGACACAGGGCTATAAGTTGGCGCCTGCTTTGGTGAGTGGGCTTCAACCCGCCGCTGAAAGTCGCTCACAGGCAGTGACTTTAGCCTCGGAGAGGACGATGCCAGTGTAAGCCCACAATTCTCTGCATGGCACTGCCCTTGAATTTTCCATGATTCCGGCCTATGCTCTTTAAAGCAGACGAATTTGTTCTGCCGCAGATAGTAGCCGTGAGCAAACCGGCAAGTGGCGGAAGAGAGGAGTGGGCGAGAGCCCACTTTTTGTTTGCTCTAAAGACGGTTTCGCGGAGAGGTGACAGCATCCGCAAAATCCAAGCACCACAAGACGACTTATGGCCTTGCAGCTAGAGACAATTCGCGCCACTGCCGACCGCGTTGCGGCCTCCCACAGCCTCGAGGTCGTGGACCTTGAGTTCACCGGCGGAGCCAAGCATCGCTCGCTCCGGGTATTTCTCGAAAAAGATGCAGAGGCGCGTGCCCGATTCGCCGAGGAAGCCGCCTCCAACGAGGAAGCCGGGCTGCCCAAGGGAGTTCCGGTAGAGACGCTCTCAGGCGTAACCCACGAAGACTGCGCACACTTTGCCCGTGACTTTGGCACGGTACTCGACGTGGAGGATCTCATCCCCGGCGCGGAGTACACGCTCGAAGTCAGTTCACCGGGCCTGGAACGCAAGTTGCTGAAGGCCGCCGATTACGAGCGGTTCAAGGGCAGCCTGGTGAAGGTGCAGACGTTTTCGCCGGTCGACAACAACCGGCACTTCACAGGACGGCTGACGGCCTTCGAGGGCACCGACCTGACACTCGATCTGGCCGCCGTAAAACAGAAGGGCAAAGCAAAAAAAGCCCTGACGACGCAGATCGTCGAGATTTCGCTGGCAAACGTAGAAAAAGCAAACCTGGTAGCAGAGATTTAGCAAGAGCGTTCTCAGTGGTCCATTGGCAGTTCTCAGGAGATCCGGATTCGGCTTTCCCCTGAGAACTGAGAACTGGGAACGAAACATGGAAGAGAAACGAGAAGACCAAAATGGCAAGTCCCCTGTATCAGTCAATTGAGTTGTTGAGCCACGAGAAGGGTATCGACCCGGAGATCGTGGTAGGCGCCGTGGAAGACGCGATTGCTCTGGCGACGCGCAAGTACTACAAGACCGTCGAAAACATGCGCGGCGAGATGGACCGCGAAACCGGCGAGATTCGCGCCTACGTCTTCAAGACCGTTGTGGAGTCGCCCGAGCTCGTCGAGGATGCCGACAACCAGCTTGCCCTGGAGCAGGCCCGCGAACTCGCACCCGAAGTCGAAGTCGGCGGCGAACTGCGCTTCTACAAGGACACCACCCCGCTGGGCCGCATCGCCGCCCAGATGGCCAAGCAGGTCATCTTTCAGAAGGTTCGCGAGGCCGAACGCGATACCGTGTTCAACGAGTACGCCCACCGCGCCGGCGAGATCCTGACCGCAACCGTCAAGCGGCTGGAGCCGATGGACGTGATCTTCGATCTCGGCAAGGCCGAGGCCCGTATGCCCAAGCGCGAGCAGTCGCGGCTGGAGCAGTTTTCTGTCGGTGAGCGTGTTCGCGTCGTCCTGCTGCGCGTGGATCGCGCCGCCAAGGGCCCACAGGTCATCGTCTCCCGCGCTGCACCGGCGCTGGTGCAGTCGCTCTTTCAGAGCGAAGTACCTGAGATCTACGACGGCACGGTCAGCATCCGCGCCATCGCCCGCGAGGCCGGCGAGCGCACCAAGATCGCCGTCGTCTCCCGCGACAAGGACGTCGACCCAGTCGGCGCCTGCGTCGGCATGAAGGGTATGCGCGTGCAATCGATCATCCGCGAGTTGCGCGGCGAAAAGATCGACATCATCGAGTACTCCGAGGAGATCACGACCTTCGCTGAAAAGGCATTGCAGCCCGCCAAGGTCTCCCGTGTCTCGATCACCGACCTGGCGGAGAAACAGCTCGAAGTTATCGTCGACGACACGCAGCTCTCGCTGGCCATCGGCAAGAAGGGCCAGAATGTCCGGCTTGCGGCCAAGTTACTGCAATGGAAGATCGATATCAAGAGCGAAGAGGAGAAGCGCCAGGAGGTCGAGCAGCAGATGCAGGCCATGACCGGCGGCCCCTCGACGCCGATCGAACAGGTTACCGAGCTCGGCGAGTCGGTGATGGAGAAGTTGATCGCGGCAGGCATTACGACGGTCGAATCTTTGGCCGACATGACCGCCGAAGAGCTGGGCGAGGTCCCGGGCATCGGCGACAAGACTGTCGAGAAGATCGCAGTCGCCGTTCGCCACTACTTCGGCCAGTACGAAGAGGGCGAGGAGCGTCCGGTTCCGACTCCAACCGAGCCAACTTTGGCCAAGGGCGAGGAAGCTATTGCCGCGGCTGCTGCATCCGATGAAGCAGGCGACGAGGTACATTCCATGACCGAAACACCGGAAGAGATTCTTGCAGCACAAGCCTCCGATAGCGGCGAGGCCGAAGAAGTCAACGATTTTTCAACCGAGGACATTGCAGCCGTTGAGGATGCAATCTCCGACAGCGACGCAAACGATGCTAACGACGCTCGCGAAGAAGGCATCGAACTGGACAACGACACCGTAGACGAACTGGTGGATCAGGCCCAGGAGTTTTCCGACGAAGGCATCGACGAGGGACGCGATCGTGGCTAAGAGCTGCGGTTCGTACCTACAAAGCCCAACCCGCGACGGTTTTCACAGAGAAACGTTTCGGGTTGGGACTACAAATTTGAAATTTCAAGGGATAATAGCCTTGAACCAACAACTACTCCGACATGAGGCTGATATGAACAGCTAAGCGCGCAGTGGAACGAAAAGGGACGGATGAGCAAAGTTCGAATCAACGATCTTGCACGGGAACTGGAAGTAAAAAGCAAACCTATTCTCGATGCCCTGATAGCGGTGGGCGTCACCGAAAAAAAGACGCATTCAAGCTCCATCGAAGAAGATGAAGCCGAGAAAGTTCGTGCGTACTTCAACCGCGGCGCACGCTCCGCAGCAACGGCAAAGCCTATGGCTGAGACCAAGCCTGCCTTCAATCTCGCGAACGTTTCCAAGCCCGGCGATGCGCTGAAGGCTATCCTCGAGCGCAAGCAGGCTGAGGCCGCCGCTAAGGCTGCACCACCCCGGCCTACGGTCGCAGTAACTGCGCCGCCAGTCGTGGCACGCCCTGCAGTAGCTGCCGCTCCACCAGCCGCTCCAAGCCCTGCGCCCACTCCTGCAGCAGCGGTTCCGACCGCCCCGGCTCCCCGGCGAATCGTTCCCTTGCCACGCCCCGCAGCTCCGGTCATTGTGGCTCCGCCAGCGATTGCAAACCGTCCGCCAACAGCCGGCGCCGTTGTCGCCAGGCCGCCCATCGTGGCGGCCCCTGCTGCCGTGGCCACTACGCCCCCAGCAGCTCCGGTTGTCGTGAAACCCGCCGCAGTTCCTGCGCCGCCACCAACACCAGTAGCTGCCCCTGCGCCCCCCGCTGCACCGACACCAACCCCTGCGCCTGAACCGGCACCGGTTGTCGAGACCGTCGAAGCAGCAGCTCCTGTGCCAGAAGCAGCCCCGGCAGCGCCTGCGGCTCCCGCAGTGCCGGTACGCCGTGTGGTGATGCCGCAAACCGGCCCTCGCCCCAGCTATACGGCTCCTGCTGTAGTTCCTGGCGCCGTTCGCCGTCCTATCTTCGAGCGTCCTCGCCCCGGTAGCGGTCCTGCTGGATCCGGCGGTCCGGGTGGTCCCGGCTCACGTCCGATGGCACCTGGCGCACGTCGTCCGATGCACCCCACCCGCACCTTCCCAGGCGGTCCCGGAGGAGGTCCTGGTGGCCCCGGTGGGCGCCCCGGCTTTGCCGGTGGTCCTGGCGGTCCCGGAGCTCGTCCTGGTTTTGGGGCGCGTCCTGGCTTCGGAGCACGTCCCGGCGGCCCGGGCAGCATGCTGCCGCCGGCCGAAGGAGCTCCAGCTCCAGGCCGTCCAGCTCGTCCCGGTCAGCGCGGACGCGGTGGTCCACGCTACGAGAAGAACAAGGAAGTTGCGCTCAAGGGTTATAACCCGCGCTTTGGTGCTCCTCAAATCCCGATGGGCGAGGTGCCGATTACCAAGAGCATCACGGTCACCGAGGGTATCTCCGTAAAGGATCTCGCTGAGAAGCTGGACATTCGTGGCAAGGACCTCATCGCTACCCTGCTGATGAAGGGTGTCATGGTTACCGTCAACCAGTCGCTCGACGGCGAGCTGGTCAAGGAGGTCTCGCGTCAGTTCGGCGCGGACGCCACGATCATCACGGTCGAAGAGCAGCTGGAGAACGAGGCCATCGAGGGCTTCCTGGAAGACACCTCGAACATGGTCGAAGTCGTTCGCGCCCCGGTGGTTACCATCATGGGCCACGTCGATCACGGTAAGACTTCGCTGCTCGACGCTATCCGCTCCACCGACGTTGCAGCCGGTGAAGCCGGCGGCATCACCCAGCACATCGGTGCGTACAAGGTGCACGTCACCAAGCCCGATTCTCCGGCCTTCGGCCGCGAGATCGTCTTCCTCGATACCCCTGGTCACGAGGCCTTTACCCGCATGCGTGCTCGCGGCGCCAAGATCACCGACATTGTCGTGGTCGTGGTCGCGGCCGACGACGGCGTGATGCCCCAGACCCTGGAGGCGATCGATCACGCCAACGCGGCGAAGGTGCCGATCATCGTTGCGGTGAACAAGATCGACAAGCCTGAAGCGGACCCGAGCAAGGTGATGCAGCAGCTTGCGGCTCGCGGCATCCAGGCCAAGTCCATGGGTGGCGACACCGAGTTCGTCGAAGTCTCCGCGAAGAAGCGCCTCCACCTCGACGATCTCGAGGAGATGATCTGCTTCGTCGCGGACAGCAACGAACAGAAGGCTCAGCCGGAGCGTCCAGCGGTCGGCACGGTCATCGAAGCCAAGCTCGATCGCGGCCGTGGTGCGGTCGCCTCCATCCTGGTGCAGAACGGCACCCTGAAGATTGGCGACAGCTACATCGTCGGCAACACCTTCGGTAAGGTCCGCGCCATGTTCAACGATCGTGGTCAGGCCATCACCGAAGCCGGTCCCTCGACTCCGGTCGAGATCCTCGGTCTCGAGTCGATTCCCGATGCGGGCGATACATTCCTCGTCATGGCGGACCGCGACAAGGCCAAGGGCATTGCGCAGTACCGCAAGATGAAGGAGCGCGAGGCGCAGCTTGCCAAGAGCTCGCGCGTGTCTCTCGAAGGCCTTGCCGAACAGATCAAGCAGGCAGGCGTCAAGGACCTCAACCTCATCCTCAAGGGCGATGTGCAGGGTTCGGTCGAAGTGCTGGCCGACTCGATGCAGCGCATGTCGACCGAGAAGGTGCGGGTCAAGGTGCTGCACTCGGGCGTCGGTGCTATCACCGAGTCGGATGTGCTGCTGGCCTCCGCGTCGAACGCCGTCATCATCGGCTTCAACGTACGGCCCGACCGCAAGTCGTCCGAGGTCGCCGAGCGCGAGAACGTCGAGATTCGTCTGCACTCGATCATCTACGAGTTGCAGGACGAGATCACCAAGGCGATGTTTGGCCTGCTCGAACCGGTCTACAAGGAGAACTACGCTGGCCGCGCCGAGGTGCTGCAGGTCTTCAAGATCACCAAGGTCGGCCAGATCGCCGGCTGCGTGGTCCGCGACGGCATCATCAAACGCGATGCTCAGGTCCGCGTGCTGCGCAACGGAGAAGAGGTCTGGAAGGGCAAGATCTCCTCGCTCAAGCGCGTCAAGGACGATGTCAGCGAAGTCCGTCAGGGTGTCGAGTGCGGTATCGATCTCGCCGGCTACAAGGACATCAAGGCAGGCGACATCATCGAGGCCTTCACCACGGAGAAGCTGGCTGCAGAACTCGGCCAGAACTCCGCGGAAGCCAAGAAGGAACGCGATATCGCTGCGCTGAAGGAAGCCAAGGATCGCGAGAACGAAGTTGCTCGCGCCGAGGCTGAGACCACCAACGCCTAATCCGCTACAAGCAAATAAAAGGCCGGGAGAAATCCCGGCCTTTTGTTTTTGCCGGCCGTTCGATGGGGTGCGATTTACATATTTCTGCAGTCAGCGTGGCCTCAAAACACTTGCGCGAATATCGCACAAGTGTTATTCCTCATGGCGTCGTTTGGGTTTGCTACCTTTTCATGGATCTTTAACGTCGAACTACAGTTCTCAACAAACATCTCTAGTCTTTTGCGGTTGGTTTCCTGGAGGAAAGATGAACAAGATCAAGCTCTGTCTGCTTGCGACTGCTTCTCTGTGCCTGACTGCGGGCGCTCAGGCGAAGAAGAGTTCTGCCGGAAGCGCGGGAGCACCTGGCTGCGCTACTCAAACTGCCCAACAGTGCGTGGAGCTGGCACTCGACGCGATGGGGGGACGGGAGCGCTTGCTCGCGGTTAAGAATGTTCGTCTCACCGTCACCGGGCACACCTTGCTGACGGAGCAGTCCTATCGGCAGGCACCGTTTATTACCTCCTATGAGCGTGACCTGACGACGCTGGATCTCACCGATCAACGGTTACGCACGGAGGCCAAGATGACCTGGCCGGAGTCCGATCCGAATCAGTCGGAGGCGGAGGCGACGTTGATCGTGGGTCCCGGCGGAGGGGTGAACTACTCCAAAGACGGCGGCAAGGACAACTACTCGCTCTGCGGACTCGGCGATCTAGATGCCTCGCGCCAGATGCTGGCTCTCGGCCCGCTACGCGTGCTGCTTACCGCCTCGGCGGCGGGAGACCTGCACTTCGAAGCGCCGGAAACACTGCGGTCGACCTCCCATGCGGTGGTCGCGTTTACCTGGCATAAGGTTCCGGTGCGAGTGGCGCTCAATGGCTTCAACCATCTGCCGGATGCGGTGGAAACGACTCAGCAGTTCAGAGACTTCTGGTACTACTGGGGCGATGTGCAGCAGAGGATTTACTTCGACAACTTCCTGCGGATCCATGGCATTAGCTATCCCACCAATCTGGTTGAAGAGCGCAACGGAATCATCTGGAGTTCGGCTCAGGCTATCAATGTCGAGTTCAATGTTCCTGTCGAGCCCCATACGTTTGATATGGACGACAAGGTGGCCCAATCGAGTGAGGCCTCCGTGGGATGGAATCGTCCCTTCGTGGTGAAGACGGATAAGCAGTTGGCACCGGGCATCGATCTGTTTCCAGGGTCGTGGAATACGACGGTGATCCGGCAATCCGATGGGATCGTCATCCTCGAGTCACCGATCTCGGGCACCTACGTAAAAGGGGTCTTCGACGAGGCCAAGAAGCGCTATCCAGGCGTGCCGATTAAGGCTGTCCTCTCCACTTCGGACTCCTGGCCGCATGTTGGTGGCGTGCGTGAGGCTGTAGCTGAGAAGCTTCCGGTTTATATTCTCGACCTGAACCGTCCACTGCTCGATCGAATGGTTGAGTCTCCGCATTCGCTATCTCCTGACGCGCTGGCTAAAGCAGAACATCCCAAGAGGCCGGACTGGAAGATCGTCTCAGAAAAGACCGTGGTTGGCAGTGGCGACAATCGTATGGAGCTTTACCCTCTGCGTGGCGCTTCCACGGAACGGCAGTACATGGTGTACTTCCCTGCCCACCATCTGCTGTATGCCAGCGACACGCTGGTGCTGGGCGGCGATGACCATCTGTACGCTCCTGAACTCACGTACGAGGTGGTGCAGGCAGTGAATCGGGAGCACCTTGCGGTCGATACCGTTTATGCCATGCATCAACAACCGGTGCCGTGGAGTCAGGTTATTTCTTTAATAGAGAAATTAGAGCGTTCTTGAGGGGTTCGACTTTTGAACGCTGTCTAACAACTGCGCATTCGCAGTTGCTATTGTTTCTGAGATAGGCCCGGGCTTTAGGTAGTGCCTGAAGAATGGGACGACGATTATTTATGTCAGTGCATTTCGGAGTAGCCGCGGCATAAAGGCCGCGGCTGCTCCGGAAAGACAAGAGCAAAAGCAGATTTCCTGGCGGGAATGACAGAAAGAAAAACAAAAGCAGATTCGCGCCACCCCGAAAAGAGTTTAGGAGTGGCGCTTTCCTGGGGGGAGCGCCACTCCTAATGATTGCCTCTGGTATCCCTAATAGGGATTCTGCGCTAGGGTCTTCCGGCAAGACCATGCATGAGGTGCTCAACTCCAACCTGATAGCCGCGCTGGAAGGCTGCGCGGTAGGCATCCCGGTCGTGGCGCGGAACAGAGGGATGCCGATACTCGTCACGGTTTTCTACGCTGGGCGGACGATGGTTTTCATAATCCTTACGCGCACCTTCGATGCCTTCATGGAAGCCTTTCCGCTCCACTCCTTGTAGCTCCGGCGGCGGTTCGGACCAGGGTTCCGAACCATATCCCTGATAAGGAGGCGGTGGTGGGGGAGGTCCCTGCTGAGCGTGCATGGAGGTTGACGGAATCGCGAAGAGTACCGCAGCAAATACCAGCGAAGTCAGAATATTCTTGCTTGCTCTCATAAGATTGATCCTTTTACAGCTTTCTTGGCACTGTTAAAAAACGAGTGGAAGAGCTCTGTCCTTGAGATGGTGGAATTTAAGCGAGTGTTGCTTCCAAGCGGTCGCAGCATTACGCCCTCTGCAGGGCAATCGCATTTGAAATCTACCGGTGGTGGTACCAATAAGTAGCCTCTTCAGGGCTCTGTACTCTAATTGGGCTCGTGACCCAGGCTGGCCACCCCTTTGGGGCTAAGCAACAACAGATTGCAGCCCAGGACATCGTCGCGACTCCACTCATGACGATGAAACCTGTTCAGTCTCCAGACATCCTTTACACTTTTGGCCCTCTGAGAGACGGAGGGAAGAAGGTATTCCAGCAGATAGATTTTCTGACACGATAGGCATCATTCCCTCAGCGGCTGAAGCCGCTTTTATGGCGATGTCTTAACGGCGGGGCTGAAGCTCCGCAGCTTCAAAGCAAAAGCCTGGGACGAAGTTTAGTGACACGTCCAGAAATCTTCTCGGGCGCGACTGAGAGGAAGTTCTATTCCTTAATACAAATACACGTAACTATTATTTATTCCCACGGCACCCAGCATTTAATTTCCGCCTAAAGCATAAAAATACCTGCAATCCGATAGCGTCGTAAACCGTTTCTATTTTCCCGCGTCAAACGGGAAGCAGAAGTTACCTAGTTCCTGACCCTGCAACGGGTTCGGAGTCGCTGGTGTCGCTGCACACAACTTCGAAATAACTACGACTTCGACTTTGTCGAGACAACGATGTTTTCTGTCTTGCGCGCACCCGTGCGCGCAAGCGGGGACGACTACGCATGGGCCACTGTGAGATAGCGATCAGCCATCCACGGATGACACGTGAGCACCACCATTCAGGAGAACCAGTGAACACAATATCCGCACCAGCTATCCGCGCCACGCAGTGGCTCGACCCAACAGGGCAGCCTTCTAAACGACCAGGCAGAGCTAAGCTATGTTTCTGTTTCGTTCTAGTGCTGGTGTGTGGATGCACGCTTGTTACTGCGCATGCACAATCGGCTAAGAAGTGGGAGAAGCGCGGTGAGGCGGCGGAGGCTCGACAGGATTTCGACGAAGCCTTCGAAGCCTATCGGCAAGCGCACCTGAAAAAGCCCGCCGACGTTGCCTACCAGGCACACTTTGAGCGAATGCGCTTTGAGGCTGCCAATGCGCATGTTGATCGAGGCAGGGTTCTTCGGCAATCGGGTGACAGCGATGGAGCGATGTCTGAGTTCACTCGCGCGCTGCACATCGACAATTCCAATCAAGCTGCAGCACAAGAGTTGTTGCGTACGGAGATGAAAGCCACTTCCGCCTCCAAGTCAGCCGCGCAGGCGCTGGGCGGCACCGGAATCCTGCAAGGCATTGAAACACAACTGAAGAAGCAAGGGGCCGGCATGCATACTATCGACTTGCTGGATGCCCCTGTCGAACTGCAGCCAGGTTCCAATGTTCCACTCACTCTTCATATGGAGCAAGACAGCAAGGTCATCTACCAGGCGATCGGCAAGGCTGCTGGGTTGAATGTCATTTTCGATGCTGACTACGTCTCGAAACGCATTCCGGTTGATCTGACGAGCGTCACCCTCTCCGATGCCCTTCGCATTGTAGGAAGGGTATCGGGAACATTTTCGTCGCCCGTAACAAGCAACACAATCTTCGTGGCCCAGAACAACAGAGCGAAGCATAACGATATTGACGACCTTGCCGTAGAGACGTTCTATCTGACGAATGTATCGCAGCAGAACGATGCCAATGAAGTGCTGGTTGCGCTGCGCAATGTTCTGGTAGACCCAGATCTAAAGATTTACCTCGTAGCCAGCCAGAATGCGATTATTTTACGAGCGACGCCTGATGAACTGGCTTTGGCGGATAAGCTCATCCACGATTTAGACCGTACCCGCCCGGAGGTAGTGGTCGATATTGCGGTACTCGAAGTTAGTCGAACATTAGAGCGCAACTTAGGAATTACGTTACCTACCAGCTTCGGATTAACGCCACAAGCCAGCAACCAGAATATTAATAATTCGAGCAGTAGCAGTTCTTCCAGCAGCAGCAGTAGTAGCAGTAATCCGGTTTCCAGCCTCACTCTAAATACACTAGGCAATCTAAATGCGACTAACTTTGCGGTCTCTGTCTCCGGCGGCCAGCTCAATGCGCTGTTGTCGGATGATGGCACTCGCATTCTGCAGAACCCGCGTGTCCGTGCAACGGATGGACAGCCGGCGACTCTGAAGATTGGTGAAAAAGTTCCTATTGCTACGGGATCTTATAACGCCGGAGCAGCCACCGGCCTTGGCAGCATAGGCGTGCAGACACAGTTCACGTACCAGGATGTAGGCGTGAACATCGATATGACTCCTACTGTCCATAACGATGACGAGGTTTCTCTAAAACTAAAGATCGACGTCTCAACAGAGGAAGCCCCGCAATCAGTTGGAGGCATCTCCCAGCCCGTATTTGGGCAAAGGATTGTTCAGCAAGTGATTCAGTTGAAGGACGGAGAACCCTCCCTCCTCGCGGGTCTGGTGCAGCAGCAAGACACGAATAACATCACAGGAACACCAGGACTTGGAGAGCTGCCTTTTTTTAAATATTTCTTTAGTAGTCATGACAAGACTCAGACGACCGATGAGATTGTCTTCTTGTTGATTCCCCATATTGTGCGCGAATCCATTGTGACCGATGACAATACCCGCATCATCGACACAGGCACATCGCAGCAGATCGAACTGAGACATGGAAGCCGGGACAAAGCCCCCCTAGTTGAGAAAAGTACCGTGGGGGGTGATGGTCTTAACAACGGTCCCGTAAACTCGTCATCCACTTCGGCGGCTAACGCTGCTTCAGCCATAATCACGCAGATGGCCGCGCAATCTCGTCCCGTTGCGCCGGATAATATTGCCGCGGCAGCAGGTTCTCTGCAAAGTTCTTCATCAATCGACTTCGAGATGGTTCCACAAGTTCTGAGGCAAAGTGTAGGCTCAACGTTCCAGGTTGCGGTCAGTGCCAGCAATGCTCACGACCTCTTCACGGTTCCTTTGCAGCTCAAATTCGATCCCAGGATTCTGTCGTTGGTCGATGTGGATTCAGGAGAGCTGCTTAACCGGGATGGCCAGGCGGTTGCCGTGGTTCATCGTGATGAGGGCAGTGGCTTAGTGGCGATCTCCGCATCCCGGCCTCCGAAGACGGCTGGCGTCAACGGACAGGGTACAGTCTTCACCATCACGTTCAAAGCGCTCGCCCCGGGAGATTCTCCTCTGTCTCTCGTCAAGGTAGGCGCTCAGGATAGCAAGCAGGTCAGCTTGCCTGCGTTCTCCATCCCAGGCTTGGTGCATGTGAAGTGATGGAGCGTGGTGGTCCGCATCTACGCTGAGCCACTTGGTGCCGTTTGCGGTGCGCTCTGAATCAAGAGACCCCTGTATTTTGCCTAGAGCAGCAATGCAACTTCGAGCAAAATACAGGGGGTCTCTCCGCTACGGCAGCAAAATACGCCGCCTTCGGTCGAGATGACAGGATAGAAGTGGTTCTGAATGTCCGCGCTAAAACACGGAACAGGCAGCCGAATCACTTCGTCTTCTTGCCACTCTTGGGTTTCTTGCCGCTGGTGCTCGTCGGCTTCTTACCGCTGGTGCTGGTAGTTGTGGGGGCAACGGCTTGAATTATGAGATTGCCTATCGGGCTGCCGAGACCTGTGCAGGCGTCCCAGCCAGGCCCTGCGGAGAAGGCGCCGTTGTTGCCCTGGGTGATGTCGTGGAAGGCCTTCTTCGCACTGGCGGCGTAGAGTGCTGGATTCACGAATCCGGCCGACACTTTGTTCTGGGCATTCGCCAGTGCGATCAGCCCGGCCCATAGCGGGGCTACGGCGCTGGTTCCACCGATCACTGTCGTCTCGCTATCTACGCGAATGACATAGCCCGTCGAGGGGTCAGCATCGCCGGAGACATCGGGGACGCCGCGACCGCCGGTGCTGGTTGAGGACGCAGGGACGTTGGCGTTCTTCTGCCATGTGGGCAGTGCGAAGACTGTGCTGACACCGCCGCCGGTTGCGCCTTCGTCGCTGGAGGTCTCGTTCCAGACCACTTCGCTCGTAATCGTAGAGCCCGATCCAACCAACTTCGTTCCGCCACAGGCGAGCACATGCGGAGACGACGCTGGAAAGTCGACGTTGTTCCCGGTTGCGCCGTCCGATGAGCCGTTATCCCCAGCCGCCACGGTGATCGTGACGCCGACCGCCGCGGCAGCCTGGCAGGCTGCATCGAGTGCGGTCATCGACTGCGCTGCCCAGCTCGATTCAGGGCTGCCCCAACTGATCGAGATCACACTCGGCTTGTTCACCGAATCGTTTACGGCCGTCGTGATGGCGTCTATAAACCCCTGGTCGGTGTTGGTGGTGAAGTACACCACGACCTTCGCGCCCGGCGCTACGGATGCCGAGACTTCGATGTCCAACATCACTTCGCCGTCCGCGCCGTTGGCGTTGCCCGGCGTGTTCTTCCCCTTGTCGACCGATACCGCTGTTACTTTCGGCGCAGGCTGACCGAGCGTCTTGAAGTAGGCGGTGAGATCGGCTGTGCGGAAGCCGCCGCCGAGTTCGATGATGCCGATCGTCTGGCCTGTGGCTGTCGCTCCGGCAGGAAAGCCGTACATCTGCGCTACCTGCACGGGTGTGTACGAGACGTTGGTCGCACGCGGCTTGGCGATGCGAAAGTGAGGCTTCGCCTGCGGACGGTTGTCCAGGCCGAGCACGGCAAGGACGTGGCCCTGTAACTCTTCCGGCAAGTAGATTCCGCCCTCACGTACACGGAACTTGCCTTCCTCCGTTGTGTGCTGTGCGAGTGAGACGCCAAACGCCTTCTGCAGAGCAGCGGAGGTTCCGACGAGGTGCAGCGTGCAGCGTCCGGGGTGCGTGACGGGTTCAACGGTGAGACCGAACTCTTTCGCAAATGCCTTCACCAGCTTGACCGACGCCGGGTCTGCACCATGCCGCGCCGCAAACTGTGCACGAGTGAGACGGGCGTCTGGTTTACCAAGACGCTTCGTATCCAGCGGCTGTTTGGGAGGAACGATGACCGAGACCTGGATGCGCCCACCAACAGGAGCGGCCTGTTTTGCCTTTGGGTCTATAGCTGGGGCGAATGGCTTTTTTTCGCTTCCTGGGAGAAGTACTCGACGTTGCGATGCAAAGCGTAGTGCAGTTGCCATAGATGTGCCTCCGAACAGCTGTTAGGGGATTGGATGCGCTCGTCAGCAAATTGTAAGCGCGGCTTTTTGCAAACTCTCTATGCATACGATGCACAAAGACTAAGTGGTCGTTTGGGTTGAGACGGCTTTGTCAGGATGCGGGGCTACGCTCGGTGAATCTGCGGCTGTGAAGTTTAAGTGGATATTTATAAGGCAGAGGGACATAGGGGTAAAGCCCCTGAAACAGTTGTGCTGTTTCTGTGGCGTAAAGGTCATGCCCTAAACAAAAATATGGTTTTTAGCATCGCTGGAGGCCACATTCATCGGTGGCCCACCTAATAGGTCGCACTTTCAGCGCTCTGCATCCTATTGGTTGGCTTTCGTAAACCTAAGCAAGAACAACAGCAAAAGCAAGAACAACGACAAAAGCAACAGCAGATTCCCTACGGGAATGACAGAAAGAAAAACAAGGACAGAACGAGAACGAGGACGAGAACAGTCACACGTTTTTAAACAGGTTTTCAGAACGAAGCGAAATAGAATGGACGCGTTACAGGTCTGGCAGTGCGGGGAATCTTCCGATTCCCTCCTACATTCTTTCCTCCGGAGAATTGAAGATGACCCAATACAAGCCGGCACGACTGTTTACCTCAGCCAGTCAGAAGAGTTTCTCCCCTACGATCAAGAACACGCCCCCGCTGCCGATCATCGATTGGAGCCTGGTCGGTCAGACTGCGCCTAAGCTGATCAGCAGCTCTGGAAGCAGTTTGCCGGTGGCCGATGCAGTCGTCATCACCTGGGCTGAGGCCGAGTGGGCTGCGATGGAGCATGTCTTCTGCACGAGCGCTAGCACGATGTCCTATGCGTCTCGGAACACCAGCTCGTGGAGTGGATGGACGAAGTACTCCGAGGGTTTGCCTTCGGGCGCTCCCTCAGACTGGACATACTGGGGCGAGTGGAGGCTGGTTCAGATCGGCGGCAGCACTGTATTGCTGTTCAAGTCCAATACCCACCTCGACTGGCCAGGACAGCCTTATCTCTCCGACCTGATTAAGCTGCTGATCAAAGACGTGAAGCCTGGGCTCATTCTCTCTATCGGCACGGCAGGCGGCGCTGAGACCGCAGACCATGTAGGCACGGTGCGCGCGGTCAGCGCCGGGACGCTCTATGAACAGAACGTTACTCCGAGCAGCTGGCCCGACTACAAAAACAGCTGGAAGGCAACCGATACGGTGCTGGATAACGCGAACTTCAGCAAGCTGCTGTTTCCCATTCCGACCACGGCAAGCGATCTGGAGTCGCTGTGCACCCAGTTCAACGCGTACTACAAGACGGATTATTCGCTCTCCGATCTCGATCCGGATGACCTCAACAGTGGTGATCCTTTGCCGAAGGTCAGCGACCAGACGGGTGGAGGAACATCTCTCCTGACGACACCGACCTTCGTCGTAGGCACAACCTCAGGGCAGTACCAGAGCTACGTGTGTATCGAGATGGATGATGCCATCATCGGCGAGGTATGCGAGGCAGCAGGCGTAGCCTTCGGCTTTGTGCGCAACATCTCGGACCCCGTGCAGAACGCTTCCCTGCCTTCCACGGTGCAGGGCAACTGGGGAAGCACGATTTATGACACCTACGGCATATACACCAGCTACAACGGTGCTTTGGCGGCATGGGCCATGCTGGCCGCGAAGGTCTGAGATCGCTTCCGTATAGCGCCGTGTGGATGCGAGCATCGCGGAATACACGGGTCTCTTGATGCAGAGCGCGCCGCAAACGTTTGTATCGCGCTTTGCGTCAAGGGGTCTCGCCACTACGCCTGACATAAAACCGTCATGCTTCGGTCGAGATAACAGCTTTCGAAGGAGCAGACGAGAAAAGCACACCGCTCTGCGAATAAGATTGCATCCATGAACCTCGATGCCATCCAATCTGCTTTGCGTGACCAGCACCTCGACGGCTGGCTCTTCTACGACCATCATCACCGCGACCCCATCGCGTATCGCATTCTCGGGCTCGACACGCAAATGTTCGTGTCGCGGCGCTGGTATTACTTCGTCCCGGCGAACGGTGAGCCACAGAAGCTGGTGCATCGTATCGAGGCGGGCAAGCTCGATGCTGTGCCCGGCGCGAAGCATGAGTATTCGTCATGGCAGGAGTTGGAGCGCGAACTAGCAGCGATGCTTGGTAATGCGAAGAAGATTGCCATGCAGTACTCGCCGCGCAACGCCATCATGTATGTGTCGATGGTCGATGCGGGGACAGTGGAACTGCTGCGCGCGATGGGCAGGGAGATCGTCAGCTCCGCCGATATGGTCAGCCAGTTTGAGGCCGTGCTCACCGAGGAACAGATTGACACACACTATGCTGCAAAACAAAAACTCGATGATGTGCTTCGCGCCGGATGGGAGCATATCGGCGAAGCCGTTCGCGCTGGCCGTGGCACGGACGAGTTTTCCGTTGTCGCCTTCCTCAACGAAGCGATGGAGCGTGAAGGGCTGTGGACCGACCACGGCCCTAACTGCAGCGTTGGGCCCAACTCCGCCGATTCGCACTACGAGCCTACGCGGGAGAGCTCGCGAGCGATTCGCAGCGGCGACTTCGTGCTGATCGATATCTGGGCCAAGCTGGCCGGCAGGCCTGACGCTATCTGGTACGACATTACCTGGACCGGCGTGGTGGACCGCGAGCCTACGGGCCGGGAGCAACTCATCTTTGCCACGGTTCGCGAGGCCCGCGATGCCGCCGTTCACGCCATCCAGCAGGCTTACCACGACCGCCGCGCCATCGCCGGGTGGGAGGCCGACGATGCGGCCCGCAACCTCATCCGCAATGCCGGCTTTGGCGAATGGTTCACGCACCGCACCGGACACAATATCGCCATCGAACTGCATGGCAATGGGGCGCATCTCGACAATTTAGAGACGCATGACGAACGCTTGATTCTGCCCAATACGTGTTTTTCCGTTGAGCCAGGAATTTACTTCCCTGGCGAGTTTGGTGTGCGCAGTGAGGTGAATATGATTACGCGGCCAGGCAGCGCGATGGTTACCGGACCGATGCAACGCGAGCTGGTCAGGATTTGAGGTTTAGATCAGCTTCGGGAGTTCAGGTTCAAAAATAATGTTTTTTTAGGGAAAGTCCACCCACAAATCTGTCATGGTGAGTCAAAAAAGCAAAACAGAAGTCAGTCGAGAGAACAGCGTACCCTCCATCTATTTATGAGACCGCCCTACCGCTCCATGTGCGCGACTGGGCGGTAGCTCTCCTCGGGGATCTCGGCAAGCGTTGAGTGCTGTAGTTTTCCGCCGAGGCCGTAGAACTGGCAGAAGCTCATGATGAGCGGACGCCAGAGGTCCGGATCGATGTGGTTTGGTGCGGTGGTATCCAGCAGCGTCTCGTCCACGTGTGCTCGGACGATCCGCATCTCGAACGCCAGCGCCGTGCTTGCCTTGTCCGGCCGATGTCCAAAGGGATGCACGGTTTCGAGCACCGCCTCCAGTTGAATCGGGCATTGGTCGATGCGAGGAGCTCTTACGCGCTCGGAAGGGCTCACCGTCATGCCCGCGACGCCCAGCTTGTCCTTCTCGTGCCGATAGCCCTTCGCCAGCTTGTGGGGTGGCACAGGATCAGAACCCGTGAGCAGGGCCAGTTGATTGACGGCCTCCACATTGGAGGCGGCGGGCAGGTTCAGAACGCACTCGCGCTCACGCAGAAGGTTCTGCGCCGTATGTCCCGTGGCGCCCAGGCCCAGCATGCAGTTCCAGCCCAGCCACCAGACCGACGACATGGGAGCGACATTGACGGTTCCGTCCTCATTCATACTGCTGAGGAGGGCAACGGGGGTACCGAAGTACAGGATCGAGGGTTCAACATTGATATGCATAGGTCTATCCTGCGCAAGGCCACGCCTCGCAACACTCCGTTGCTTGCAGTCAAAGTAATATTCCTTTCGCCGAAGACGGCGAGCGTGCGATCCGCCCCCCAGAACAGCTCCTGTTGATACAATCAACACCGATGGCAACTGACACACAGCGGATCACGCAGCGAATTCCCGGCGAGCGCTCCAGCGCTCCCGCACTGGCATTAGTCCTCGGCTGGCTCATTCCCGGCGCAGGACATGTGCTGCAAGGCAAGTGGGTGCGCGGGCTTCTGATCTTCGTGTCAGTCCTCGGCATGTTTCTCGTCGGACTCGGCTTGCAGGGCAAGATCTACACGCCCAATACTGGCGACGTCCTCGACATCCTCGGCTTTATCGGGCAGCTTGGACTGGGCCTGCTGTATGCGCTGACGCGGGTGTTTGGATGGGGCGCGAGCTCGGTCACGATTACCCTGGGCGACTATGGAACGAAGTTCCTCGTTGTGGGTGGCCTGCTGAATATCATCGCCGCAGTCGATGCGCACTCGCTGGCTAACGGAAGAAAGGCGTCGTAGAAAAGATGCTCACACACTTTAGCGCTGTTCTCCTGTTCGCTCTCTTCGCCTCGGTCGTCTTCGGCATCACGCAGCGCTCGGAACCCAAGATGATGGTGCGCTTTGGCGCCTACTGCTTTGTGCTCTTCGTCGGTTCGGTCATCGTCGCCAGCTGGTTGATGTGGGCTGTCAAGCACTAAGAATCTTGCAGGCTTAGACGAAGAACAACCAACGGCAAAAGCCTTGACGCAGAGGAAAGACGCGAAGGCTTCTGTGGTGAAACTGGGATCTATGGGAATGTGCTGCTGCTTGAACCTGGACCACTGGTTGAGCCTGTACCGCTCGTCGGGGTCGTACCTGAGCCTGAGTTCGGCTGACCGCTGGTAGCGCTCTGACCGAAGCTGCTGGCGGATTGCGAGCCCATGCCGCCGCCTCCCATCGGTTGAGCCATCGCATAGAGCTTTTCGATGCGCGGGTCATACCAAAACTCCCAGGTCTCGTAGGTCGTCTGCTGGTTGGGATTCAGGATGGACGTGCCGGAGCGCGACGTGCCAACGCCATAGATCACGCCACCGCTGCTATCGCCAAACATACCCGTGTCGCTGGAAGAGCCGCTACTGCTGCCGGGGGTGCCCGAGCTGCTGCCCGCACCTGTCCCACTACTGCTCGAGCTGCTGCCAAAACTTGAGCTGCCAAAGCTTGAGCTGCCAGGGCCTGAGCTTGAACCAAAACTTGATCCGCCAGGGCTTGAGCCTGAACCTGATCCACTACTGGACGAGTCGCCGAAGCCGGCACCAAGCGCCGGAGTCGCCCCCCCCGACGAGCTGCCGCCGCCACCCGGTGTGCCAACACCAGACGACATGCCTGCCGCCGAACCCAAGCCTCCCCCGGCGATGCCGGAGAGCTCCTGCCCGAACGGGATCTTGATGGTCGTCTTGGGCTGATGAATGAGCCGCCAGTCGGATTTCCCAGTCAACGGGTCAACGTACTTCTGGCGCAGGAAACGCATGGTCGTGCCCTTTTCGAGAGCATCCATCGAGGGAGGATAGGACGTACATTTGCATCCATCCTTCTGGTAGAGACGAATAGCCCGAACATACTGCTCGGCGCGATGGACGCTTTCGACTTCTTTGTCGCGACGCAGATCACGCGCCACAACCGGCGCAGCGACCGCCAGCGCGAGCAGCACCAGCGCCACCATTACGATGACGGCCAGAAGCATGAAGCCGGCTTCACCGTTGTGTGTGCGTTGTTCTGGAGTCCTCATACGTTGGCCCATGGTTTTAGCCCTTGAGTGCATCTTCGTTTCGGGGAGAGACGGTCGATCCTGAACATTCCCTCAGCGGCTAAAGCCGCCCTGATCTCTGCTGTCTTTACGTGCGGCCTGAAGGCCGTACCCTTCAAAGAGTCAGAAACAAAACCTCAAAACGGCAATATCTCAATCTCAGCTCAAAAGCTATATCTCAGTTCGCCTGTAACGTCAGCGTCTGCGTATTGCTGTTCTGCAAGTCGGTAACCTGGATGTTGGTCGCCGCGATGCTGACAATTTTATACTTGCGCGCGACGATATCGCCCTGCGATGCGAGATAGACATCCTCACCCTGCAGCAGGAAGGCCTGCATCTGGCCGTTGACGCGCTTCGCCGTGCCGAAGAACTTCAGGTTAATCGGCGGGCAGGTTGGAGGGCAGGTCGGCGGAGGGGGTGGAGGAGGCGGGGGCAGCACCGGCCCCTTAGGCCGAGCAGAGGGCATATTGGTCGGAATCGGCGGTGGAGGCGGCACATAGATCGCCGAGAAGATGTTGCGGCCCGTGCCGGAGTACTCCAGGCTCTCAGTGCGCAGCATAGCTGTCTCATCCAGCGTGGGGTCGAGGCTCGAGGATGTGGTCGCCATCTTCGTCGCGGCGACTCCTGGAGCGTTGCCACCCGATATAGTAGCCTTCACGCTGGTGTTTCGAGTGGTGCTGGAGTTCTCCGCCGGAGTCGCGGCTGCAGGCTCTGCTGTCGTGCTGGCGGGAGCGGTGACCGGAGCGGGAGAACTCGGCCCGCCAAAGAGCGTGTTGTAGCCGTAGATGACGCAGATGAGCGCGACCACGCCCAGTGCTGCCGCGGTGAGGGTCTTTTTACGATTGTCCGCGACGGGCTTCATCGTTTGCCTCCTCTGGGCGCGGCGCTCTTTGCGCTCCCAGTATCGGCTACAGGCTTGTTGGCATCGGACCCCGGCAGCTCCGCAGTCATCTCCTCGACAGTCGGCTGGCGCAGATAGGTGGTCAGGCGGATGCGCAGGTTCACCTGCCCGGTCTGCTGGCCGCTTAGCTGGATGCCGTTAATGACGAAGAACATCTTGTCGCGTTCGATCGAGTTAATGAACTGCATGATCGGGCGATAGTCGCCGGAGACGCTGGCGTCGATGTGCACTTCGGTGAGCGCGTCTGCACCTGCAAGTACAGGGACCTCCGGGTATTGCGCACGGGACCAGCGAACTCCCTCGCGCTTGTACAACACACCAAGTTCGGTCAACACCTGTGAGAACGCATAAGGAAGCCGTTTCGCGTAGAACGCATCCGCATCTTTGGTCGAATCGACCAGCTTTGTGTCCAGACCCCGCAGCGGCTTGGCGGCGACTTCGGCAGACTTGAGCACAACGCCCTGCTGATCGAGCGCGTCCGCGTTACGCGCCTTCAGCGCCTGTCCGACGAAGATAAGGTGGGCGATCAGGTAGAGATCCAGCACTACCAGCACGGCGACTCCGGCGTAGTGCAGGTTCATCGCTGTGAGCAACGCTCGAGCACGCGCCGTGAGCTGGGGAACATGGCGTAGCAACGACGAATCCTTCGAAGAAGGAACGATAGCGGTAGAACTCATCGCGCACCTCCCTGCTGGGTAGGTGGAGGCAGGGGGCGCATCGCCGAGGGTTTCGCAGCCGAAGGCCGAGGAGCAACATAAGGCTTCAGGACGATGCCGTCGTGTGGGCCGGGCTTCACGCCGTGCGGCCTGGGCTGCGCAGTGATTCCACCGGCGCTCTCCTTCACAGCTTTGGGCTTGGCATAGGACTCACCCTCGGGCAGAGGATTGTAGTTGGCTAGAATCTCAAACTCGACACCCGCCGGCGCGCCCGAAGCAAAAGAAGCGTTATTGGTATTGCCCTCTTTGTTGTTCTGCGAGTTTTCGCTGTTGAGACGCGGCGCAAGAAAGCGTTTTGAGCGCTCCAGATTACGCACCAGTAGCACCGCCTTGTCGCGGTCTCCCGAGACGCGCATGCGGATGATGACATCGCCCTCTGCCGTGGGTTGCGGCTCAATAGACGTGACCTCCACGCCGATCGGAAGCACGGTTTCGAGATCCATCATGACTGCCGTCCAGGAGAAGCTCTTCCGTAAAAAGACCGCGTTGAGGAAATGCGAGCGATCGAGCACCGCGGCGTTCGCCGGCTGATGCATACGCTGCTCGTTATGCAGCTTTTCCTGCTGGAAGGCGGTAGTTTTATGAACCAATTGGTCCATCTGCGCCTGGGCGCGATTCAACTGGATTTGCTCGGAGTGCGTCCAGACGATGATCGCTACCGCGAGGACCGCGAGGCCCCCCATGAGGAGGCGCAGGCGTAGAAAGAAGGGTCGAAGTTCGACGAAGGGCCGTGAAGCAAGATTGAGGGAGATGCGCATGATTTAGCCTCGCAGCGCCCCCGTGACACCCGCCAGCCAGCCACGCGGGACCGAAGCCGTGACCGCTTCGGACAATAAAGCGGCGGGCTCGACCAACTCGCGCACGCGCAGACCTTCCGATTGTGCCAGGCCATGATCCTCGAGGATACGGGTGAGTGCGTCTCCCCCCAGGGGCCCGGCGCTCAAGATGCTCGAGGGCATCGAGGCCAGCGTGTCTTCAAAGTAGGCAACCGCTACACTGACTGCCTGGGCGACCTCTTCGCCGAGCACGATAGGCGCATGATGGCCATTCACAGCAGGCGGCTCCGGCAAGGGAAGTTCGGTGGCGTACGGATTGCGGCCATGCTCCGGCAAAGCCTCCTGCGCCGCCCATTCGCCGGCGGTTTCATGGAGGTCCACTAACGGAAGTGTGGGCGAGGCTGACTCAAAGAGTTCCGGAGAGAAGTTTGCGGGCGTGCCCGCTGCCGGCTCCTGCAGGTCGACGCTGCGATGCAGCATCAGGATTCCGCCGCGCACGATCGCTGCCGTTACACCGAACTTGTTGGCGTTAACCAGGAGAACAGGACTGTCGTCTTCGATGGCTGCCAGCGCTGCCAGCGTGCTCGGAAGCACGGCGCCCGGCTCGAAACCGGCTTCGCGAACGGCGGTCTCGTACTCACTGAGCACATCGCGTGGAATCGCTACGGCCAGCACGCGCACGATGGTCTTGCTGGTGCTCATGATCTGATAGGCCACCATAGCGTCGTCGGAGTCAAAGGGCAACAACTTCTTCAGGCGAAAGCGCACGATGGGCAGCGCATCGGACTCACGCGCGGGCAGGGTGTCGAACTCCAGCAGCAGCACGCGAACGGCGGCATCGGGGATGACCAGCGTGATATTGCCATCGCGGGAGTTGGCGCGTTCGCCAATGCCTTCGAGCGCGCGGCGAACAGCCTCTGCTACTGCAACGCGGTCGGCGATGTTGCCGGGCTTGAGACTCGGAGTGATCGCGCCGCCGGCAAGCTCCACGCGAGCCACCGCCGAGAGCGGGCCGACAGCCTCGACCGAGATGGCAGCAACGACGCCTTGTGCGGCGATCTCACAGGCCACACGCGGACGGGCTCCAGAAGCTTTGGGAAAGAGATTCATTGATGCTCTAACTAGAGTACCTTGTGGCGCGGATTTCGTAATAACGCTATGGGTGTTGGACGTACGGGAAGAGGCAGCGTTTCGTGAAAATCCCGCTTCCGGCAATCAAATTGAAGCATTGGAACAAAGAACAAGCAACCGCAAAATTTGACGCACCTTTCGCAAAGGAAAGAGCCAAGTCCCGCCACGATGCCCGTGGCCAAACCTGGCTCCCCTGGCGAACTTTGTGTCAAGGTGCTGCTTTACCGTCCGGCCTCGATAAACGTGACCTTGTTGATCTCTTTCAGCGTGGTAATGCCGTCACGCACACGCTCCAGAGCTGAATCGCGCAGGAACGCCATGCCTTTTGCTTTTGCTTTTTTGCGAATCTCCGAGCCGGGACGCTTTTCGAGCAGCATCTCGCGAATCTCGTCGTCGAGTTCCAGAAGTTCGTGGATAGCCGAGCGTCCACGATAGCCCGTTCCGCCGCACTCGATGCAGCCAGGCCCCTCTTTGAAGACAACGTCGCGCCATTCCTCGGGCCTGAGCCCGTTCTCTTCGAGCTGGGCATCCGTGTAATGAACGTCCTGGACGCAGAACTCGCAGACCTGGCGCACCAGCCGCTGCGCTAGAATGCAGTTCAGCGCGGAGACGAAGTTGTAGGGCTCGACGCCCATGTTCAGGAAGCGGCCCAGAACGTCGACCACGTTGTTGGCGTGAACCGTCGTAAACACCAGGTGGCCCGTGAGCGCAGAGTTGATGGCGATCTGTGCCGTCTCGGCGTCGCGGATCTCACCGACCAGAATCTTGTCCGGGTCGTGGCGCAGAATCGAACGCAGACCGCGCGCAAAGGTGAGGCCCTTCTTTTCGTTAACCGGGATCTGCGTGATGCCGCGGATCTGGTACTCGACCGGGTCCTCAATGGTGATGATCTTGTCTTCTTCCGACTTGATCTCGTTGAGCGCGGCGTAGAGCGTGGTCGTCTTGCCGGAGCCGGTCGGCCCGGTGACAAGCACCATGCCGTAGGGCTCTTTGATATAGCGGCGGAAGCGTGTGAGGTCTTTCTCCGCAAAGCCGACGACATCGAGCGAGAGCTTGGTGAACTTCTCCGACATCGACTCTTTATCGAGAACGCGGAGCACGGCGTTCTCACCGTGCACGGTGGGCATGATGCTGACGCGGAAGTCGATCAGCCGGCCTTTATAGCGCACGCGGAAACGGCCGTCCTGCGGTACGCGGCGCTCGGCGATGTCGAGCTCGCTCATGATCTTGATGCGCGACAGGATGGTCTGGTGATGTTCGCGCGCGATCGGAGCCATGGCCTGCTGCAGTACGCCATCGATGCGGTACTTGACCAGCAGCGAGTCGTCGAAGGTCTCAAGATGGATATCCGAGGCTCGCCGTTCGAGCGCGGTGAAGATCGTGGTATCCACCAGACGGATGATCGGTGAGATGTCGTCATCGGCCGTCAGCTTTTCGATCGAGATGTTCTCGTCGGAGTTTTCTTCGCTGGAGACGACGTCGAAGGCCAGGCCTTCGGTCGCCTCATCGAGCACGCGCTGCGACTGCTCTGTCTTCTTGAGCAGGTCGGTGATCTGGCTGAGCGTCGCAACCCGGGTGACGATCCTCGTCCCGAGCAGGCCGGATATCTCATCGATCACCATCAGCTTGGAGGGGTCGGAGACGGCGATGGCCAGACGGCCTTCACTCTGCTCCAGCGGCACAAAGCTGTAGCGGAACATCAGGTCCACGGGCACGGACTTGAAGAGTTCATGCTGAATCTTGAAGTTCTTCAGGTCGACGAACTCAGCATGGTAGCGGCGCGCAAGCATCTGCGCGCGCTCCGCCTCGGAGAGCGCATCGTTGCTGTAAGGAACCGCGACAGGGATGGTGGCCATAAGGGTTGGACTCGTTGAATCGAATTTCGTGCGGGTGTTTCGTTTATAGACTACCCGCCGGTGCCGTTCAGGCTGAAGATCGGCTCGTACAGCGCAATCATGATGATGACGACGACCACACCCATCACGATGAGGATGACCGGCTCGATCATGCTCATAATAGCGGCTAGGCTGGTCTGGACGTCTTCCTCGAAGAATTCGGCGACGGAGTTCAGCATCTGGGGCAGCGCGCCGGTGCTCTCGCCGACCTCGATCATTTCGATCGCAAGCTCGGGGAAGACGCCTGTTTTCTGCAAGCTGGAGGAAAGTCCCTTGCCCTCGCGGACAGTCTCAACCGAGGTGTAGACAGCCTTGGCGATCTGCCGGGAGTCGATGGACCGGGCCGCCGTTTCGAGGCTTGGCACCAGGGGCAGGCCGCCGGTCAGCAGCGTTGAGAGCGTGCGCGCAAACAGGCCGACCTGGTACTTCAGCCAGACTTTGCCGAAGATGGGCGAGGCGACACGGATCTTGTCGATGGTCGTGGCGCCGGATTCCGTCTTCGCCCAGCGAACCACCAGATAGATGATAAGCGCCACTGTCGGAGCGATATAGAGGCCGTAGTGTTGCGCATCCTGCCCCAGCGAAAGCATGAAAAGCGTGAGTCCAGGGAGCTTTGTACCCAGCTGGTCGTAAAGCTGCGCAAACCGCGGAACAACGAATGTAATCAGGAAGATAAAGAGCGCGATCACCATGACGACGAGAAACGCCGGGTAGATCAGCGACGCCTTCAGCTTCTTGCGGAAGCTCAGCGACACGCGCTGGAAGTCGAGAAAGCGCTGCAGCACCTCTTCGAGGTTGCCGGAGCGCTCGCCGGCCAGCAGCGTCGTGGTGTAGACCAGCGGAAAGCTGCCCTGCGCCTCAAAGGCCGATGAGATGGACTCGCCGGTCTTGATGCGGGCGGCCACGTCTTCGAGCTGGCCGCGGAAGTTATCGTCTTTCTGCCGCTTCGCCAGCAGATCAAGCGAGCTCAGGATGGGCAGACCCGCACGAATCAGCGTGAGGAACTGCTGGTTGAAGACCAGAAAGATATCGAGCTTGATCTTCTTTTTCTTGCTCCCGCCAGTAAGCGCCGAACGCGCTTTGACGGAATACACCAGAAAACCGGCCTGCGTGAACCGCGCACGCAACTCTTCGGCGGTGGCAGCGGCGTGTGTCTGCTCCTGGATGCGGCCACGGTCGTCGGCGAGTCTTACAGTGAATTCGGTCATTGCAGGTCGATACCCGGAGACAAGCACCATGAATTCCAGATGCTGCCATAACTGGGGTTCTCTTCATCTTAGACGGAACAACACAATAAATGCCTCATCGGACCTCGCTTGTGAACTGTCGTTTCCATTCATGACCTCGTAATCGAAATTCGTCCTTCGGCAGAGTTGAGGCTCCTAATGGGCTCACTTCGTCCACATCCAATCGCATCGCGACGCCGCCAGCGCTCGATCTCCCGATAATACGACGCGGCACCTCAACACCTTGAAACACCTGGGGTGCAGCATAGCTAAAGGCAAGCTTACTAACATACGCCTGGAGCATATGTCCGCCCGAATCAAACCAGTATGCGTTAACCTCCTTCGGATCGAGATTGCCATTCGGGCCTTCATCTCCGCGCAGCACGCGAAGGGTTGGATTGCCGTCTACCGTGTCGCGTTTGAGCCGCCAGTCCGATTCCGTAAAAGTATCGATTGCAGGAATCGGCTCGACAACCTGCAAAACTATTCTGGCAACACGAGCTTGCGGCCCTTCGATTAGCAGATACTGCTGGTCGCCATCGAGGCTACGGACAGCGCGACTGTCGCCAAGTGTTGCTTCGCGGCGCCAGTGATTAGCGTCAACCCATGTATCCACATACGTTCCCTGAGCGATTCCCGAGCTTAGTCCAACAGAAAATCTCGCCCTCAGCACATACGGCGTAGAGGCAGCAGCAGAAATAGTGCTGGCGAGCCTGCCGTGCTCGAATGCCTGGCGCGCAGTTCCCAGATCTTCAACACCCGCTGGCCGGTGCAGCTCAAACGTAAGCACGACGCGACGCACAACCTGTACAGGAACTCCATCACGCAGGGTTGGTCTGAACTGCAAATTCGAGAAGTATGCTCGCGCAGCCTCTACTACGGCCGGGTTGTCGGCGGTAACGAAGAGCGGCTCGCGAATTCGACCCTTACGATCCAATACAAGATCCGTCGAGACGACACCCGTAAGTGGCGTGTTCGTCACCTCGGGCCAAACGGGTAGGCTAAAGGGGCCAGAGATATCTGCCGCGAGGTCTGTGCTGTCTATTGCCACAGTCTTTATCTCCGGATCGCTACCTTGCACTGTAGAATCGAACCATCCCGAAGCTACGTCCGGCAAGTCTTCTAGCAACAATACTTTAGCCGTTACCTCCGGAATGCCTGTGGTCAGAGTCCGCGCTACATTGCGTCCGTGAAAACTGGCGTAATCTTTGAACAACGCTCCCCACCCGAGTCCTCCGTCATAGAACAACAGCCCGGTGCTATCTGTTAGTGCAACGTCCTCCTTTGCGGGCTGCGAGTTGAGTGGCAGCGGCAGTTCCCAATTCAGATAGGTGTTCCCAGGGAGCGTCTTTACCTCATCCGGGATGAGCCCCTTCCGCGCCGCTGATACAGGTGGCAATGGCTGGATCAGCGCTTCTGCCATCTCACGCAGCCAATCGGGAAAATAATCGCCGTCATTCTTCTGCCAAACACGCCCGCCACTCACGATTTCTATCTGATGAAAACCAGAGGAACGAACCTCACGGCGATATTGGCCTGGGGCCTGCCACCAGATCTCTACTTCCCCGATACGACCTGAGTCCTTGTCGCGTCCGGGGGACGGAACAAGCGACGCACGCAGATGAAATGGATGCGTTCCAGGCTGGTCCAAGGTACTGCGCTCAACCGCTTTGCGAACGCGCGCGAGCATATCCTCCGCTTGCGCGGAATGAAAGACCAGCAAAAACGAAATTGCCACGAAACAACGGCGGCCAAACGAAGAAGTAGGTGCCATGGCGGCACTCTACATCATCGAAAGGCACAGTTGAAAACTCTGTCCCATCAGAAACCGCTCCTGACGAGCGAGATTTGCACCTCAAAACGCGAAAGCCTCGCTATAGCGAGGCTTTCTTAGCTTTCGGTGTAGACAGCACTTACACGCTGAAGCTCGAACCGCAGCCGCATGTGCTCTTTACCTGGGGGTTCTCGAACTTGAAGCCGGCAGCCTCGAGGGTCTCTACGTAGTCCACCGTGCAGCCGTTCAGGTACATCGCGCTGGTCGCGTCGACGAAGACCTTGAGATCGTCGAAACGAACGACCTTGTCCATCATGCCGGAGGCATTCTCAAAGGACATGGAGTACTGGAAACCGGAACATCCGCCACCCACCACACCGATGCGCAGACCGGCAGGGATCGGATCCTGTGTGGCCATGATCTCTTTCACCTTTACGATGGCGGAAGGGGTCAGGACGACGGGGGTCGAAGGGGCGGGAGCGTTGACGACCTCGGGGGTTACGGTAGCAGTAGCCATGGCTTTTTAGTCTCCTTACAGGGCATGCGCGGGTAAGAACCCTGCTTCCACATGCGAAGTCCAATTTCTAGTGTATCGGTCATCCCGCGCTCGGGCAAGCATCCACACCACTATCGGATTAGATGCTGGATGGGCCGGGAGGATTCCCCCCTTCCATCTGCTCCCAGGGAATTGAGCCTCCCGGCGTAGAATCGGGCCATGCGGCTGCTGGAAGCACTGGCTTCGGCCTTCATTAACACCTTTGGAATCACTCAACCAAGCGAGCAGACCCGGCAGCGTGCCTCGTGGTTCATTCTGGGACTGCTGGTGGTCGCCCTTCTGATTGTGGCCGGCATCGCTGTGGTGCTGTACCGCACTATGCACACATAAGCGGCCAACTGCTTTAAATTTTCAGCTACTGCTATTTTTTAGGCGTATAGTTTTTGGTCAAGCCCTGCCTACCCTCCGGCTGCGCGCCCTAAGCGGAGCCGCCCGGTATCCCGGACCAGATGTCTGATGCACACTCTGGGGGAAATGCCATGAACGCGCTTCAAATCATGATCGCAGTCTGGACCTTTCTAGTCGTCGGCTTCATTGCCTTAATGATCTACCGCGGCCACCTTACACAGCACGAAACCGATCAACTCTTCCTCAACGAGGAGAGCGGTCCCTCCTCCGTTCATCAGGAGCATGACGAGATCGTTCGCCGCGTCAACTTTATTCAGCCGATTTGCAAAGGCGTTGGTGGAGTCGCCGTGCTGATGACTTTGCTGATCGTCGGCGTTTACATCGTGCAAGAGCTGCCGAACATGCACTTCTAGAACGGCACTGCTGGCTGGCACGAATAGGAAGGGCACGGTTGACCGTGCCCTTCCGCACATGCGCTTTTACGCGTTATAGGTAGACGACGAGACGCGGCCGCCGCGGCCTGTCCAATTGGTGTGGAAGAACTCGCCGCGCGGCTTGTCGATGCGCTCGTAGGTATGCGCACCGAAGAAGTCGCGTTGCGCCTGGAGCAGGTTCGCCGGCAACCGGGCTGTGCGGTAGCCGTCGTAGAACGCCAGCGCAGTTGAGAACGCGGGCGTCGGCACGCCGAGTTCGATGGCCGCCACCAGCGCCTTGCGCCAGCTCTCCTGGTACTTGTTCAATACGCCGGAGAAGAAGTCATCCATCAGCAGGTTTTCGAGCTTTGGGTTCTTGTCGTAGGCGTCCTTGATCTTGCCGAGGAACTGCGAGCGGATGATGCAGCCGCCGCGCCACATCAGCGCTACGCCGCCCATATTCAGAGTCCAGCCCTGCTCCTTCTCAGCCGCGCGCAACAGCATGTAGCCCTGCGCATAGCTGATCATCTTCGAGCAGTAGAGCGCGCGGCGCACGTTCTCGATGAACTCCTTCTGGTCGCCGGTGAACTTGCCGCCTTTGGGGCCGGTAAGGATCTTCGACGCCTCCACGCGCTCGTTCTTCAAGGCCGACAGGCAGCGCGCAAAGACGCTCTCCCCGATCAGCGTGACGGGCATGCCGAGGTCGAGCGCGGAGATTGCCGTCCACTTGCCGGTGCCCTTCTGCCCGGCCGTGTCGAGAATCTTATCGACCAGCGGCTGGCCGTCTTCGTCCTTCTTGCCAAAAATGATCGCGGAGATCTCAATCAGGAAGCTATCGAGCTCGCCCTTGTTCCATTCGGTAAAGATCTCGGCGAACTGGTCGGGCGTGAGGCCCAGGCCGTCCTTCAGCAACTGGTAGGCCTCGCCGATCAACTGCATGTCGCCATACTCGATACCGTTATGCACCATCTTCACGTAGTGGCCTGCCCCGCCCTGGCCTACCCAATCGCAGCAGGGCGTTCCGTCCTCTACTTTGGCGGCGATGGCCTGGAAGATCTCCTTTACCGCGGGCCACGCTGCCGGGTCGCCACCGGGCATGATCGAGGGGCCGAAGCGCGCGCCCTCTTCGCCACCGGAGACGCCGGTACCGATGTAATGAATGCCCTTGGCCCCGAGATCGGCCGTACGACGGTTCGAATCAGTGAACAACGAGTTGCCGCCGTCGATGATGATGTCGCCCTTTTCGAGGTGCGGCAGGATGCTATCGATCGTCTTATCCACCACATCGCCGGCCTTCACCATAATCATGACGCGGCGGGGCGACTTGAGCTTGCTGCACAGCTCTTCGATCGAGTGAGCACCCTCTACCTGCGTGCCCTTTGCCTCATCGGCCAGAAACTCATCGACCTTCGACGTGGTGCGATTGAAGACCGCCACCTTGTAGCCGTGGTCGTTCATGTTCAGGACGAGGTTCTGCCCCATCACCGCCAGGCCGATCAGGCCAATGTCACAGTTTGCGCTTGCCATCAGTTTCTCCCCTGCCCGTCTGCCTGAGCGGCCGGGCTGCTGCATTCGGTTGGTGTAAGTACGTGCTTTTTCAAAGCTATCGAAAAGAAGTGATACTTTATCTATTTCCGCAAGACACTGTCGAACTGATATTCAATCGGTTTTATAGAAGGTTCAGATCAGAATAATGCGGCGCTGCATGAATTTTTCTCAATGAAAACACACTGCACGATCTTTTGTGAAGCCCCCACACTCGGACTGTGAAACCGCTCTACCGTACCTTTTCCGAATAACGAATGTAAAGGTGTGGGTGCGGAAGCACCTCTAGCTCAATCGATGGCTGAAGCAGAATCCGGGATGTCATCCATAGGGCTTACGCAAAATCCATTACGTGGCACTGAACCCAGCCCCAAAGGGGCGGCATATCCCAGCCTCTAAAGCCTTGAGTAAGTCTCAATCCACAAAACCTGTCTTTTCCGCCAACTATACTTTTGCCTATGCAATTTCAGATAAGAGTTGCCGTGGACGCCGATATACCGGCAATTCGAGAGGTGATTCAGGCCTCAGTGCGAGTCCTGCAGGCGGGCGATTACACTCAGGCGCAGATCGAGGGAGCGCTGGTTACGGTGTTTACAGTCGATAGCCGTTTGATCGCGGATGGCACCTATCTGCTGGCCCTGTGTGAAGACAAGGTGGCGGGTTGTGGCGGGTGGAGCTACCGGAAGACGCTCTATGGTGGAGACCGGCAGCTCGAAACGATCGAAAGCAGCGTTCTGAATCCCGCTACCGAGGCGGCGAAGATTCGCGCGATCTTTGTGCATCCGGACTATACCCGAATGGGGCTGGGAAGCCTGATCTTAAAGGCCGCCGAAGATGCTGCTGTAGCGGCGGGATTCAGACGCCTTGAGATGGGCAGCACGCTGACCGGGGTACCGCTGTATAGCCTGAGGGGCTATCGCGAGAGAGAACGGATCGCTGTCCCGGTTGGTTCTGGCGAAGAGATTGAGGTTGTCCGGATGACGAAAGAGATCGAATCCACTTCAAACTGACTCGCGCTGGAATCGTGCCGTAGCAGCCACGCGTTACACTTGCGCCATGATGCGGAGACCTGCGGGTGTAGTCTTTTCGGCGATTGTGCTTGGTCTGGCGGCGGCGATGCTGTGCCTGTTAGCCGGCTTCTCAGTATTGGGAGCTATCATCATGCGGCACACGCCCATGACGATAGAGGCTCCCGGGGTGCCTCAGTCTTCGAGCTTCATGCTGGGCGTCATGGCCTTCTCCGTGCTGCTCTATCTTGCGCTGGCAGTATGGGCGATCACTACGGTTGTCGGCCTGTTCCGTATGAGGAACTGGGCGCGCATCTCGATCATGGTCATCGGCGGAGGGATTGCGCTGATCGGCCTTTTCTCCATGCTGGTGTGCGCGGCTATGCCGGCGATGATGAAGTCCTTGCCCATGCCGCCGAATACAAATCCTGCCGTGCTGCGCGGCACCTTCCTCTTCATGGCGATCGTGTGGCTGGTCATAGCCTCTATCGGCATATGGTGGCTGGTGTACTTTGCACTGCGGCGCACGCGAGAAGCCTTTGCCCAGGCTGCTCTGCAGCGGGGACTACCGTTGTCAGGCACCGGCAGGATCCCAGCCTACCCGGCAACATCTTCTCCGATGACCGACTTCACTGTCGCGCGGCCGATGGTCTACGAACCTCCACCCCTTCCAGTGGAAACCTACTTGCCACCGATCGCCGCTACCCAACCTGCAGCACCGGCGAGGCCTGTTTCGATCACGATCATCGCCGTGCTGATGCTTCTCGGTACAGCTACAACCGTGTTCATGATGCTGCTGCCGATTCCCGCGTTTTTCTTTGGTGTGGTGTTGCCGGGCTGGACCGGTCACGTTCTCTATCTGGTGTTCGCCTGCCTGTCGGGAGTTGCCGGCGTTGGCCTGCTCAAGCTGCAGAAACCTGCGTGGGTACTGAGCTTTGCGTTATACGGCCTCGGACTCCTGAGTGTTCTGTCGATGGCGCTGCCAGGCATTCGCCATCGACTGCTCGACTACCAGCAGAATCTGTCACACACGATGGGCATGGGCATGCCGGCACCTGTCTTCAATACGAGCATCATGAATTTTTTTCTTCTCTATGGCATGGCTTTCGATGTGCTCGTCTTCGTTTTTCTGATGGTGCTGCTGTGGCGAGCGCGCTGGGCCTTTGAGAGCCGTTCCCCTGCTCAGGGAATCTAAAAGCCGTACCGCCGAATGAAAAGAGCGTTTCTACCTTTACATCTTCTTTGTACACTTGTGCCATGATAAAGCGACCTGTGGGCGTGGTGATTTCGGCGACTACGCTTGGCCTGGTTGTGTTGCTTGGCGTATTCGCACTCCATGTAGTTCATCACATAGAATCCGCGTCCTGGGCCATGACAACCCAATTGTTCCAGCTCGCACTGGCCGCCTGGGCGATCAGTACGATTGTCGGGCTTTTTCGCATGCGGAGCTGGGCGCGCACTTCGATGATGGTCATTGGCGGCTGCCTCGCGGGAAGCTGCCTCTTCGGCGCCATGAGGGTGGTCATCGTACCGCTCCTGTTAAGAACTACCCCGGGGCCGTTGGTGGAAGGTCCTTTGTGGTTCGAGCATCAGTTGCATACTGCGTTTTCCATCGTAGCCACGATGTTTCTTTTCATAGCAGCGGTATTTCTTTTCGTAGCAGCCATCGGTGTGTGGTGGTTGGTGTATTTTTCACTGCGACGCACGCGAGAAGCCTTCGCGCAGGCCGCGTCATCCGGTAACGTAACGGATCAGGCGGCGGCGTAGCGGCCAAGTTCCTTCACCATGCTGCATTCGCGCTTCAGGGCCAGCAATGCAGCGTCTGCGCTGGCGGCGTCTGCAAAGCGGAAGTCGACGTAGAAGACATACTCCCACGGCTTACCCGGCACCGGGCGCGATTCGATCTTGGTGAGGTCGACGCCGGCCTCAGCCAGCTGCTGTAGTGCGGCTACCAGGGTCCCGGGACGATGCTGGATGGCGAACGCAACACTGAGTTTATCGGGCGGCGCCAGCCCTTCGGGTCTGGGAGCGTCAGCTCGATGCAACAGATGGAAGCGCGTGTAGTTCTCGACGTGGTCTTCGATACCCGCAACCAGGATCTCCGCGCCATACACCTTTGCGGCAAGCGCTGGAGCAACGCCGGCCGTATCGCGCAGGCCTTCTGCCATGATGTGTTTCACGCTGCCCGCCGTATCGTAGAATGGCAGCGCATGAGCACCCTCCAGTGCCGCGAGATAACGACGACACTGCGACAGGGCGACAGGGTGCGAGAGCACGGAGCGAACCTCTTCGAGCCGAACTCCTGGCACAACCATCAAATTATGCCGAATACGCAGCAGGCTCTCACGGTCGATGCGGATGGGGTTTTCGAGCAGCAGGTCGTAGTGCTCGGCGACCGAACCGTGCAGACTGTTTTCTATCGGCAGCACGGCACCGTCCACTTCGCCATGGAGCACGGCGCGCACCACTTCGGCCGATACGCTGCACGGCACAATCTCTACTTCACCGAGCATCTCCAACACAGCCATGTGGCTGTTGGAGCCGCGCTCCCCTTGAATTGCTATGGCACGAACACTGCGGTTGGACGATGGCATATATACCCTTAGGGTTGCTCCCCACCCCAAGGATATATATCCCTGCGAAATGGCAACCTCATCTCTCTCTGCCGCACCATACCATACACAACGCCTGACGAACGGCGACGGCCTACGGCACACGATTGCCGAGGTATTGGCTAGGAGAACAGCATTATGCTTTGGACAATCATCGTCATTCTTTTTATCTTGTGGCTTCTCGGCTTCACTTTACACGTTGGCGGCGCACTGATTCACCTGCTTCTGGTGGTCGCGGTCGTCGTACTTATCTTCAATCTCATCACAGGCCGACGGGGCCTCTAAGCACTATAAGGGAGCACGTTCAGACGGATTTGGATCCGTTGTCCCAACTTGGCGTATAGCCACAAAGGAGCACAGCTATGAGTACCACTACCAGCGAAAGCACTCTCAAGGGTAAGGTCAACGAAGTTGCCGGCAAGATCAAGCAAGGTGCGGGCGAAGCACTCAACAACCAGAAGCTGGCCAACTCGGGCGCTGCGCAACAGGTCAAAGGACACGCGCAACAAGCCTGGGGAGCGGTACAGGAAGCCGCCCATGACACCGAAGAACGCAACCGGCCTGGATTTGAGAAGACTGCGCATGACGTACGCGAGAAGCTGACCTCGTCTGCGGAGCATCTGAAAGAAAGCATCAAGCACGAGGCCGATAGCTACAAAAATCGCGGCTAGGCAAGCTAAAAGCTGTTCTACTATCCTCCACAAGCACAGGCACCTAGGCTGGAGCACGATGATTTATCGTGCTCCGGCCAGATGCTATGCCTATGGATGAATCTGCTACCGGCGATGTAATACATCTGCAGCGACAAAAGCGAAGAACACCACAGAGATCACACCATTGAGCGTAAAGAAAGCAGCATTCATCCGTCGCAGATCATGCGGCGAGATGATGACGTGCTCATAGGCCAGCAGTACGATCACGAGAATGATGCCGGCCAGCGCGATCATGCCCAAACCAAACGCGTGTAGCAGGACAAACAGCAAAGCCACCATACTCAGGTGCATTAAGCGAGCAATCCAGAAGGCGCCTTCCAGACCAAACGCCTGCGGAACGCTGTTTAATCCCACCTTGCGGTCATGGTCAAAGTCCTGGCAGGCGTAGAGCACATCGAAACCGCCAACCCAAAGAATGACGATACCCGTCAGCAGCAGCACGCGTGGCGAGAGTGTGCCGCGAACGGCGATCCATGCAGCCGAGGGCGCGATGCCCAGCGCCAACCCCAACACAAGATGCGACCAGCGCGTGATGCGCTTCATGTAGCTGTATGCCAGTACGACGGCCAGCGCAACGGGCGCGAGCTCCAGCGTCAGCCGGTTGAGCATGGCTGCGCCAAGAAAGAACACACCTGACGCCAGGATCGTGAAGCAAAGCACGAAAGACTTCGACAGGTCGCCCTTCGGCAACGCCCTGGTTGCGGTGCGAGGATTCGCAGCATCGAGCTCGCTATCAGCCAGGCGATTGAAGGCCATCGCTGCACTGCGAGCTCCGACCATGCAGACGACGATCCAGCAGAGGACACGCACTGAAGGCCAGCCATCTGCCGCGAGAACCGCGCCCGTCAAGGCAAACGGGAGGGCAAAGATCGAGTGCTCCCACTTGATCATTTCGAGCGTGACGCGCGTACTGCGAAGAACATTTTCCATCTGCTTCTATCGTAATCGTTCTTGAGGATCAACCTAAAATTGCCACCTCGACCGAAGACGGCAATAACGCTGCCTTCGGTCGAGATGACAAAGTGGTGGAAGGTTCGAAAATGACTTCACATCAACACTGAAATCTTTTTAGTGCTCCGGTTGCTGCCCGGCAATCTGCAGATGGTTCTCGACCGAAAAGACTCCGGGGACGCCATTGGCACGGATGCCTGCGGTGTCACGATCGGCCTTGCTATCCACAACGCCGTTCAGCGTGACATGCCCGTTGACGACGGTAATCCGGATCGTCTTTGCCGGATCCAGAGCATATCGATTCAGCGAGGGATAGCCGTAGATGGCTCTCGCTTCCGCAATGCGAATGCGGTCATCCATGGGCGATACCGGGGCCACTTCCAGGTTGTCGACGATGTCGCGCACACCTGGCGTATTAGCCACGAGGCTAATCGCCGAGTCCTTGTCCATGGGCCCATACACCGTACCGCCCAGCGTTACCACGCCATGATCGACGCCCAGCGTGATGTTGTTGTACACCGTCGTTCCATAGCCCACGCGGTCATAGACCAGCGCCTTACCCAGCTTGTCGTGCAAGGCAGCATCGCTGATACCTTCGGGTACTGCAACCTCGATCCGGTTATTGATCGCGGTCGCGTTCTTGGCATGATGCGCTTTGCGCTCTGCATCTTCCTTATCGCTAAACCGCTGTACCTGGCCGTTGAGTTTGACGACGCCGTCATTAACGGTCACCTGCACATCGCTGAATCGCTTGTTGCTAAGTTCCTTCTGGACATCGGCACGAATCTGCGCATCGGAAGGAGCCTGCGCGTGGATCGCGGTGGGGGCTGCGAGCATAAGGCTCAATACAGGGGAGAGGATGAATCCAAGCCGAGACGTAAGTCGCATAAAAGACACTCCGAAGAGCCGCGAGAAGCTGGCGGGCATCTAACTGCTACTACAGCAGCTTAGACGCACCAGAGGATCTTGGGGATAATAAATTTTGCGAGTGTCGTCAGCGGTGTCGCGACCCAACACAGTATCTTTTTGCCACTTCAATCTGCTTTTGAAAATTAGACCAGGGTTCGCTAATCCACTGGTCTCCACACCTACCGATAGCGCTTGCGGATCTTATAGACGATCGAGAACACGTTCGATTCGTCGCGGGTTGCGACTATCGATTTGTTCTCGTCGATCTGATACTGCACCTGGATGAGTTCCTGCGCGGTCTGGTTCACATTGGTGGCGAAGAGCAGCGTCAGTTGCTTGGAGAGAGGCTCCTGCACCGTGATGCGCGCTGCCGAGTTGCCCAGCGTCCCTACAAAGGACGGATCGATCTTGACCGAACCGGCGCCGAACAGCTTGCCCACGCGGCTCGAAACGGTTGCGTTGAGCGCGCCGCCGAGCAACGCGCTGGTGGTGGGATCGGTGCCCGCCTGCACCTGCTGCTCCTGGTAAAGCTGCGCCTCTTCCTGCGTGCGCCCGAGGGCGAGCAGGTTGAAGATGTCGGCTTCGGCGAGCGGCGGCTCAGAACGATAGGTGGTTTTCAGGTTCGACGTCGTGCCATGCACGCCGATGGTGAGATCGTAGCTCTCCACGCGCGCGGTGGCATCGAGGTCGATCGTCGGGTCGATGCGCACGGGATTGCTGAAGTAGATATTCCCGCGCTCGAGCTCATACTTCGTTCCTGCAAAGGTCGCGCTGCCGTCGATAATCTGGATACGTCCCAGCACGCTGGGTATCGCAAGTGTGCCGCGAATGGTGAGATCGACATTGCCCGCGAGCTTTGCGTAGGAGTTCTGGAAGTCGAGCTGCGGCGAACTCGTAACATGAACGTCAAGATGAATCTTGTTCGTCGCCGAGTTCGGATCGGAGACCGATTCTACCCCGCCCGACCCAGCAAAGGCAGCGAAGTCCACATCTGGACCAACACCAAAACGCGTAATCAACACAGTGCCGGAGAGCAATAGAGACTGCTGCGTGCCCTGCAGACGGAAGTTTGCGTTCGCCGTTGAGCTCAGGCCATAGAGCCGTACGCGCACGTTCTCGCCGGTCGCAGTCAAGTCAGAGAACAACCCTTTCTGATAACTGATCGACCCGCCCAGCTTAAGCTGGCCGCCGCCGGTCGTCGCAGTCAGGTTCTGCACGGTCAGACGGTTCTCGTTGAAGACCATCGTTCCGTTCAGGTTGCTAAGGCCATTGGGAATACCGTCCATCGCTATGTTCACGTTCTGAAACTGCACATTGCCGGTCAGCGAAGGCTGCATCAATCGCCCGTCGGCCGCTACCTTGAACGTGACTTTGCCCGAAGTATTGAGGTCGGGATCGAAGGTATGCGCGATCATCATGCTGATGTTGCCGTTCGCACTCAATTTGATCTCGCCCCCCTGAGGATTGCTGTTGCCGAGGACTTGCAACGTTCCCCCGGCATGGAGGTCGGTATCCTGCCCAGTAATGTGCATCTGCTCAACTGAGACTATGCCGTTACGCAGACTCGCACGCAATGGCTCAGCTGTCTTCAACTCGACTCCCTGGAGCTTGAAGTCGAAGGTACCAAACTCAGCGGTCCCGGCTAGCTGCATCGGCTTGGCTGCAGGGCCGCTGACGGTGACAGTGCCGTCGATGATAGAGCTGGTCTGGACCAGTCCCGGGGAGAACAGAGCAATGGGCTTGGAGACATCGAAGCCGGAGAACAAGAGCTTTGCCTGCGTCTGATAGTCGCCCAGCAGCGACGTCTGGCCGTTGGCCGACACCTGCGCTCCGACCATATTCGAATGCAGGTCGTAGAAGACGGTCGAACCAGTGCTGTTGGCCGTTGCGCTGAACTCGCCAAGCGGCTTGCCATCGACCGTAATGTTCGTCACTCCAAGCTTTGCGTGCAGGTTCGGCTGCTGCGCGGTGCCATCGACCGTCGCATCTAACGAGAGCACACCATCGGCATCTGAATTCGCTTTGCGAACGACATCGAGCTTGGAGAGTTGCAGGTTGTCCCCCAGCACGTGAGCGGTGATGCGTTTGCTTACAAGGTTGTAGCCACCGTTGCCTGTAACCGACATTCCATGTGCCCGCACGAGGAAGTGTGACGCATTGATCTGCTGGCCCTGCATGGTCGCATCGACCGAGACAGTCTGGTAGTTCTCTCCGTAAGCCGCACCGTTGGTCAGCGTGATGTTTCCACTGCCGTTCAGATTTTTGGCCGTACCGGCTACATGAGCGTTGATGTTGGCCGTGCCGGTGACAGGAACCTTACTCTGCTGCCCGATGATCTGCAGCATGTCGGCAACCTGAGCGTTGGCCAGCTTCACAGTCGTGTTGATGCCCAGATCCCCGTCCCATACATAATCGACAGCGCCGCGACGGGAGACGACCTTCCGCGGCTCAAAGGTTCCTGTTACGTTGAGCAACGCCGTCCCACGCTTGATGGTGGAGCTGGCGATGGCGATGCCGCTGTTGGGCGAGTACTCGGCATCGGCAACGAGGGAGTCCATCTGAAAGTCTGCCGCAGTCCCCAATTTGGCTTCGATGTTCTCAGCCGTAACGTGGCCCTTCACATCGAGATTGCGTATAGCCCCCTTCGCAGAGCCGCTGAACACCAGCGCACCATGCAGCACGACGGGGATCGCTGCAGTTCCCTTCTTGCCATTGGCTTCCAGGCCAAGCGTCTGCAGCAACTGGTCGAACTCACCAAGATCATGCGCTTGCAGATTGACCTGCAGCGCCGTGAGCGGGTCGCCGTTGTTGACGCCGAGTATCCCGTTGACCTGCAGCACGCTGGCGGGCGTCTGCACTGCCAGGCGTGTAATGTTTACGGACTGCGTTCGGCCGTCATAGTGTGCCAACGTCTGGCCGGTCACAGGAATATTCGAGAGAGCGCGGCTGCGCGCGACACCCGTCGGCACAAGCTGCAGGTCGCCATCTACCTGCACAGTCTTCGAGACATCGTTGCCTGGCCCTCCCCATTCCACCTTCACCGGTCCCGTCACCGCAGTATCGAAACCGAGATCGCCGTAGTCTTCGGGAGCCGTGACATCCATGATCGTGCGCAGCGGAATGCGATTGACCGTTGCCACAATGTACCCGTGCGAGCCTCCGGGCGCTGAACCGAGCCAGTTTTCGATGCGCAGATCGCCCTGCACAGTACCACCGCCGGACAACTGCGTGACGAGCGAAGGCAGCAGTATCTGCGTCGGCGTGATGTGCAACTGGCTGCTGCCGTTGACGTCGCGCACTCGCACATCCTCATCGCGATAGCCCACGTTATGCAGCTTGAGCCCGCCCGTAATCAGATATCCTGACTTGCACGCGGGGTCGGGCTGCGGCTGAAGGGCCGGAGCTTGCGTCTTGCTGTGCCGCAGCCAGAAGTGTTTCTGCGGCACGGGCTGCGGCCCAGTCACGCAGTTGTGGCCATGCGCATCAAGATCAACCAGGCCACCTGCCAGGCCGTCAACTCCGGCAAGAAGACCAAGCTGTTTAACCTCTATCGAACCCTTGGCCGCAACCTGCCAATCAGGCTTCGCAAAGTGCTCCAGCAGGGCGTTTGCCGTAAGGTGCGTTGCCGTGCCGGTACGAAAATCGAGGCTCTGCAACTGCAGCACGTCGCGGCCGAGTTCGGCGGTCAGGTGCAGCTTCGATTGAACCTCGGGCTGTTTTGCCATCTTTGTGCGCAGGTCCGCAAGATCGATGGTCGCGCCATAGCGATCCGACGACGCGATGTAGTGCACCTCGGCGTTGAGATCCTGCGCAGCGAGATCGAAAGGAATCGCGCGGTCGTTTAAGACAGCAAGACCATTCGCCAACTCGACTTTACCCGCCTGAAAATCAAGCAGCATGTCCTGCACGGGAGTCGTGCTGGTGCTCTTGTGTTTCGGCACGGGCTGGTTGGTCCTGCCATCCTTGTCGATGAGGAGGTGTACATGCGGCTGCTCGACGCGCAGGTAGTCCACTCCGATATGCGACTGTGGCCCCTCACCCGCGATATGCGTGATGAACGTATTGATGAGCAGACGCACAAAGATCTTGTCCGCGGAGAGATAGGGCGCTTCTCCGGGACCTTCTGTGCCGTGGATCACGAGCCCGTCAGCCTCAATCGCAAGATGCCAGAGACTGAAGGAGATATGACCCAGTTCGACACGTCCGCCGGTCGCGTCTTCGAGTACCTTGACGACCTCGGCGCCGACGCGACGCTGAAAATCCGCCGTCGTCGTGTAGTACCAAACGCCTGCCATCAACAGCACAAAAGACAGCAGCAGTGAGCCGAAGACCCACGCAAACATACGGCCCGTGCGGCTGCGTTTGGGAGTGGGAGAAGAGGAGACTTCGTCCGTGGAGGGCTTGCTGGAAGACTCGCTCATGGCGCCCCCTCTCCTGGATGCAATACCACCACGCTGCCCTGCGCGCGCAGGCTCTTCAGCCAGTCGTTGAGCAGGCTGGAGACTCGCTGCTGCAACAGCACCTCCTGAATACGGCTGGAGATAGAGTCCAGGCTCGGCGGCGTGGCCTTCTGCTTCGCGTACTCGGGCAACAGGTCCTTATCGTAGTAGTCCTTGATGTCCGCGGGCAGGATCTTCATGCCCATGCGGAAGCGCTCCTCGATGAAGGCCAGCACCTCCATACGCAGACGCCAGCGATTGATCAACGTCGCCTCAGTAAATCCATTGGCCGCAAGGAACTTTTCCCATCCAGCTTGCGTCTCGCAGTCGTACGGCTTGCATGCCGGGATGTTCTTGCGCAGGCTGTCGAGGTCTTTCCTGACATCGTCGTCCGTAATGGGATCTTCCGGCTGAATCTTCAACTGCTGCAGGATGAGGTCGCGATTGATCAGGCGTTCGATGGCACGCTCACGCGAGTTATCTGCGTTCGGATTGCGATAGGGCTGAAAGGCCTGCAGGCGTGTTTCTTCGTTGACATCGCTGTCGAGGATGAGATCGCCGTTTACGATCGCGACCACGCGATCAAGCTCCGTGCCCTGCGTCGTGGGCATCTGCGGCGCGGCAACTTGCAGCTCCGGTGCAGTCTGCGGAACGGAGTTCTTCTGCGCAGCGCTCTGGGCCCAGAGCTCGCCCGGCGCAACACACACAGCCACCAGCAGCAGCGCAAAAGCGCTGTGGCGAAGGGTGTCGAGAGTGTGTGTGCGGTTCATGTTGGTCTAGAAGCTTTGTCCGATGCTGAAGAAGAAGTTGAAGTGACTCGCCTGTCCCACATAGGGGAGAGCTCCGGTGTAGTCGTCAAAGACGGGATATATCGGAGGATTGAGGTTATAGCTGAAGTCCACGCGGATCGGACCGACGGGAGTCTTGTAGCGGACTCCGAGACCTACCGCGTGCGAATAGTAGTTGAAGTTGCAGGTCCCCACGGCATTTGCCTGTTGTTCCACCTCTGTGGCACCCGGAGTGCCGGCAGGAATAGTTACGTTCCTGCAAGTCTGTTGATTCGGCTGGTGGAAGTGCTTGATGCTCTTGAACATGTCTCCGGGATATTCAAAGACGTTCCCCATGTCGTGAAAGATGACGAAGGAGATGTTATCTCCAACCAGCGGAAGTGTCGGCGGAGGAAGGCGCAACTCAAAGGTATTGACGACTACCCCCGATCCGCCAACCGGATACCCAGTCGTAAGATCGCGTGGTCCTGCATCGTTGATTCCAAAACCACGATGTGACGTTGCGCCTCCGGCGTACAGTCTTTCGGGTAGTGGAACGGCGTTGCACGTTGCATTCGTCTGCAGCAGGGTGCCTGCGCATGCCGTATTGCTTACGTCGATCTGTCCGGATGCATTGGTCGCATTCGGATTTACGCCGAAGTCGTTCTCAAAGCCCACCCGAGTGTTGCGTGCGAAGACATACTTCCGCTTGCCGAAGGTGTAATACGTCGACTGCGAGATATCGACCTTATTGAAATCCGTATCCGAGCCAAACTTCGACGAGGCGATGAACTCCTGAATGGAGAAGTACGTGCCTTTACCGGCATTGAGCGGGGTGGGGTCACGCGTGTCGTGGACATACGTGATGGCAGGTCCGCCAACGCGCACTGGTTCCGACAACAGCGGAATGAGATTGGGTGTAATCTCCAGGCTGTCTGCATTGACTGATACCCGACGGTACTGAAAGTCATAGATGAAGGTATCGGCCTTCCTGAACTTCTGCGAGATGCGGAAGTCTCCCTGCAACGTGGAAGACTGGAACGTGGTGATGTCCTGCACGTTGGAGTAACCGCCGGAGAGCGTCGCGGTGTATTTGGGCTTGCCTAAAAACTGAGGGGTGTTGAGGCTCAACGTCGCAACTTTTTCCAGCAGGCCGTACGTAGTGTGCAATGTGAGCGACTGCGTTGTTCCGCGAAGATTGATGCGCGAGATATCCAGGGTGACGCGCGGACTGACACCTGCTTCCCCATTCTGCGCGGCGGTGCTTCCCTGCGTTGCCCCGGTATTCACATCGGGCGTGCCGGTCTGGGCCTCGAACCCGAAGCCGTAGGTCACGTCCCACCGCCGTGCCTCGGTCAACTGCACCAGGACGTTCTTCATCGGCGCGTCACCCGTGGGGTTCTGCACATCGGCGTTGACTTCGTTGAACAGCGCGAGGTTATAGAGCTTGCGTTGCGTCTCGAGCAACGCGGACTGATCGAGCGGGCCGCCCGCATGGACGGTAAGTTGCTTCTGCACGACCGACGGCTTCGTGTGCCCAAGGCCGGAGAGCAGTACCTGGTCGATGAAGACCTGCTGGCCCTCGGTCACGTTCAGGGCAACGTTCGTTCTGGTCTTGTCGGCATCTTCGATGTTCTGCACGATCTCGACCCTGGCGTGGTCAAAGCCATGCGAGATGTAGTAGCCCAGCACCGCATCGCGGTCACCCGATAGCGTAATCAACGAGAACGGCTGGCCTTTCTGAGCATTCAGTAACGATTGAACGTCTTTCTGGCGCGCCGGATCGATGCCGGTGAGCTGTACCGTGCCAAACTTCTGCTGCGCGCCTTCAAAGATGTTGAACGTCACCCGGATCTGCGCAATCTTGGAGTTCTGTCCCTTTTCGATGTCCTTGACCTCAGGGGTCACCATCGCCGCATTGAAACCATTGGCGCGATACAGCGAAACGATCGAGTTGGTATCGGCCTTAACTAATTGCGTGCTGTAGCTGCCGTTGCGCAGATAGGCATCGGCTTTCTTGACCCGCAAGCGCTCCTCGATCAGGTCGGTCCCGAAGTACTTGGTGCCTTTCAGGGTTACGGCCGTTACCTTGTGCCGCTCTCCCGGTTTCACGTCATACTGCACGGACACATTGCTGGTGCCTGCGCCAAGAAGCTGTACCGTAGCTTGCGCGTCAAAGTAGCCCTGCTGCTGCAGGTAATCACGAATGTTGGACGCACCTTCATTGAGCAGGTCGTTATCGACCGCACCCTCCTCAAAGACCGGAACCAGTAAGTGCATCCGCGACTTCGACAGCTTGACGCCATTCACAACTACCTTGACCAGCGGTCCCTGCTCGGCATTGAAGTCGTAGTTCAGCCGCTTGGTGGGCGCGACGTAGGTCTGGCCCTGAAGGCTGACCGTAGCTTCAAGACGGTCCTGCTTCTGGTAGTACGACCGCACATCCGAAAGAGCGTTACTGGTAGTCTCACGCCCAACCTTGGGACGGCAGCTCTTGTTGAACTTCGCCGCGATGCGCGAGCAGTTGAGATGCCCCTTCTTGCGGAACTCGTCGACCGTAATCCCCGGATCCTTGCCTCCGACAGCAACATCCCCTACGCGGGCCTGCGGCCCGGTCTCAACCGTAAATATCGCATTGATCTGGTGGCCATCATTGTCCGTGGTTGTGGCGACTTTGACCGTGGGCTGGTAGAAGCCATTCTGGGCGAGCGTCTGCTTCACGCCTTCGACCGCGGCTGGAATCTGGGCCTCGGTATAGGGAGATCCGGGGTCAAGCTTCGTCGCAAACTCCAGCAGCGAGGTCAGTCGCTCCTGATTGACGCCGTGAATCTCAACCCGGCCGACATAATAGCGCGCCGTTCCCGCATAGATAAGGGTGAGACCGCCGCCGGTCGTAACTCCGCTTACACCGACGTCACGGTATCGGCCGCTGGCGAACAGGCGCCGTAGATCCGCTCGAACCTTTTCCGGATCGAGCGGCTGCCCAGCCTTCTGCGTCAGCTCCGAGAGGATGGCATCTTTCGCACTGAAGGTCACGCCATCGAAGCGGATAGCCTCCACAGGAACACCGCTCTTCTCCCAGACGCTTGTCGTCAATGCCGGAAGCGTGTTGTTCACACTCGTACCGGCCTGGGGGGCTGTTGTTGTGGGCGCAGCCGGATTTACGGGGTCTGTTGAAGTCTGCGCATGCGCCCCAGCCAGCAGGGACACCGACGCCACGGCAATAAGGCAAGATCCTCGCAGGGCTCTCACGCAAGCCGCCCCACGTGGAGTGAGCCGACCGTCACCGCTCACGACACCAAACCCTGAACCTGCCACTGCCGGCTTCCCCTTGAAAAAGTTCTGTACTTCTATCGCCGCAGAGTAAGGCGTCACGCTGAGCCAGACTTGTCCAGAGATGTACTACGCGCGAACAGACCGCGATACATCTGAGCTTCATTTTACAGATGCAAGAAACAGTACAGGAGTTCGCTTGCAGCATGTTCTCACTGTCCTACGGCGTCCGAGCCAATTATCTGCCGGGTGCATCACCCAATCCCATCCTCGTATACTGCGAGGGATGCAGGTTTTGGCAAGCGAAGCCGATACTACGCCAACGATCGAGGATGCCGAGCGCTACTCGCGTCAGGTGCTCTTTCGCGGTATAGGCGCGAAAGGCCAGCAAAAACTCCGGCAGGGCCACGCTGCGGTCATTGGCGTAGGTGCCACCGGCGCGGCGACGGCTGGCTTGCTCGCCCGTGCCGGGGTCGGCCGTCTCACTCTGGTCGATCGTGACTTCGTCGAGCCCTCCAACCTGCAGCGCCAGGTGCTGTTCGACGAGGAAGACGCTCTAGCGGCGCTGCCCAAAGCCGAGGCCGCCCGGCGGCATATCGCCCGCGTCAACTCCGGCATTCAGGTCGACGCCCAGATCGCCGACCTCGTCCCCGCAAATATCGCGACTCTGCTGGAAGGTGCGGACATCGTTCTGGACTGTACCGACAACTTCGAGACGCGGTATCTGCTGAACGACTTCTGCGTGCGCGAGAACAAGCCGTGGATCTATGCGGCCGCCGTAGGCTCCTACGCCGCCACGATGAACATTCTTCCGCACGCGACTGCCTGCCTGGCGTGCATCTTCCCCGCAGCGCCCTCCGGCAACGTCGAAACCTGCGATACAGCCGGGATCCTTTCTACAGCGGTCAATCTTGCCGCCTCGCTCCAAACCACCGAGGCGCTGAAGTTTCTCACCGGCCAACCCGAGCTCATGCGCAGGACACTGCTCTCCTTCGACCTCTGGACCGGCGAGCGTTCTGAGATCTCCGCCGCACATCCGCGCAAAGACTGCGAAGTTTGCGGAAACAGCACATTTCGCTACCTTGCAGGCGAAGGACGGCCGCACATCACCCTGTGCGGGCGAAACTCGGTGCAGATTCACGAACATCATCGGCCAGTCGACCTGCTTGCGCTGCGTGACCGCCTATCTCCGCTCGGCAACGTGCGCTCGAACGGCATGTTGCTGCGTTTCGAGCGCCCACCGCATTCGATTACCGTATTTCCCGATGGCCGCGCCCTGATTCAAGGCACCACCGATATCGGCCTGGCGCGCGCTCTCTACGCGCGTTTTATCGGGGTATAGGCTTGTTATTGCTGGCTTTAGTGGAGTATCGAAGCCGGTGGTACAACCTGCTCCATCAGTGAAGCAGTCCAACTGCCTGACGCTCGGGACACGCTCGCTTGCGGTAGGCTGGAAGAAGGCGAGTGTTCCGGCGTAGATCGAGTGCAAGGACCGGACACTTACTCATGGGAACTCAAGGCGTTATAACGATGCAGCCAAAACCGAACTCGGGTTTGTTCAAACGAAACCCACCTATCGCCGGCGAGGCCGATGCCATCGAGCGCGCCAAGAACGGCGATCCTGATGCATTTTCCAAGCTTTATGCGCTTCATAAGCGCCGTGTTTATACCCTCTGCCTGCGTATGTTGGGCAACGTCTCCGAGGCCGAGGACATGACCCAGGAGGCCTTTCTCCACCTCTTCCGGAAACTGGGGAGCTTTCGTGGTGAAAGCGCGTTTTCTACATGGCTACACCGTCTTACGGTGAATCTGGTACTGATGCACCTGCGCAAGAAGGGTCTGCAACTGGTTTCGCTCGAGGAGACGATCAACCCCTCCGAAGAGGACGCGCCAAAGCGCGACTTCGGCTCTCGCGATCCTCAGCTGGCGGGTTCGGTGGACCGTGTGACACTGGAGCGCGCCGTCGCTTCCCTGCCTCCCGGCTACCGCATGGTCTTTGTACTGCACGATGTTGAAGGCTTCGAGCACAACGAGATCGCAACCATGCTGGAGTGCTCGACCGGCAATAGCAAGTCTCAACTCCACAAAGCAAGGCTGAAGTTGCGCGAGCTGCTTCGCCAGCCCGAGAAGCTTCAGCCCGTTGAAGGCCTGAAAGAGGTGGCACTGTGAGCGACCTCACGAACATCAATTTCGACACCATGACCACAGCAGAATTCGAAACCTATCTCCCCGACCTCTTCGCAACAGGAGGAGGCAAGGTCAGCGAGGATCCGCGCTTTGCAAAGTTCCTCGCCGCCAACCCCGACTGTGCCGCACTGGTAAGCGATCTGGAAACGATCGCGGAATACGCCCAGAGCATGTTCGAAGAACCGGTCCACGAGCCGAGCGACACTGTCTGGTCGAACATCGCCAGCAAGCTGAAAGAAGGCGTCGGGGGCGAAGAAGACGGACTCAACGGCACCGAAAACTTAGCTACCGAATAAGCCGCGCTAAGACCTTCGGCACCCCACATCTCAGATGCGAGATGTGGGGTGCCCGTTTTTGTTCCTATTTAGATCCAGGCCACCCTCCCTCCGGCAACCAAGGCTCGCTATCGCCGCGTTCGTCGAAGGAATCGTTAGCCAGCGTGACTCCCAGGACCACCACGTCGCGGTTGGCGGGCAGGGTCAGGCTTTTGACTGTCTTTCCAGCATCCAGAGGCAGCGTGTACTGGTAGAGGTTGAACGTCTGCGACTGCTCTGTACCGGCGGCAAGGAGACGGTAGGGCATCGCTTGCGCTATGAATTCGCGAGGATAGTGCTGCGGGCTGAACCAGTCGCTGAAGTTCTGCTTGAAGGTGCTGCCGGTGCCGTCCGTGTATTCGACCGTGATGGTTTGCGAGGTCTGGTCGCCTTCAATGCCACTGCCCAGAATTCGCAGTGAACTGAAGTGCCCATGTGGCAGCTCGATCGGCTGACCGGTGCCATACACCACGTTATTGACATTCGGCGCGCCGAGATTGAAGTTGAGGTTATCGACAACAATGTTCGACGCACCGGCCTGATTGCCGAGAAGATTTGCAGAATAGGCAGTGCCGCCGCCATCAATACCCGCGTTGGCCGCGAATGCCGTTCCATTGGTGTAGATGCCCGCAAGGTCGAAGGCAGAAGACAGATTGACCTGATCGCCAAGGTACTGGCGAGTGAGCGTTGCGGCCAGAATCACTACGTTTGAGTTGTCGGGGAGCGTGAGGCTCTGCACTGTCTTATCGCTGCGCAGGACGAAGGTATAGCCGTACAGCGTAAATGGCGCGCCGTCCTCCGTGCCGCCGCCGTAGTTGCGGTAGGGCATGACAACGGCGTCGGTTTCGTTCGCATTGCTCGCAGGAGTAAACCAGTCGCTGAAGCTCTGCGTAAACTGCGAGGTTGTGCCGTCGGTGTACGTCACAACCACTGGCTGCGCGGTCGCGCCGCCGCTGATGCCTGTAGCCAGCAACTGCAGGGTGGTGAAGTTGCCGGGAGGGAGCGGAATTTGCTGACCGGTGCCGTGAACGATGTCGGAACTGCCGGCTGGACCGAATTTGAACAGCGCATTGCTGAGGACGCGCGCGCTGGTCAATAGATTGGCAGAGTAGGAGTAGCCGTCGCCGTCGAGCCCTGCGCTGGTGGAGTAGGTTGCGCCGTTCGGATAAATTCCTGTTCCGTTGAACGCAGCGGAGAGATCGACCGGGACACCTGCGCCGCGATCGCCAATAGCAGCATTGACAGTAAGCGTAGCGGATACAGTTTGGGTGAGTGCGCTGGAGGTCGCGGTGATCGACAACGGCATATTGATGCCAACGGCCGCATCGCTGCGCGTCTCCAGTTCCAGTGTGGTTCCAGTGCTGGCGTTTTCAGGCCGGAACCGCGCAACGACGCCTGGAGGCAAGCCAACCGGCCGCGAGAACTGCACTTTGCCGTTGAAGCCATTTTGCGGAAGGATGGTGATGGCGCTGGTCGCTCGTCCACTCTGATCGAGAGCGATGCTGGATGAGTTGATGGACAGGTTGAAAAAAGGCAGAGCGAGCTGCACGAAGACGGTGTGTGCGACACTTCCGCTGGCTCCGGTGATAGCAATGAGATAGTTGGCGCCCGGCGTAGCGGAGGTTGTCGATACGAGCAGCGTGGCGACGCCCGATCCCGTGATGGTGCTCTGACTTAATGCCACACTCACTCCAACTGGAGATCCGATCGCAGTAGCGGAAAGATTGACGGTGCCATTGAAGCCGTTGGACGGCGCAACGCTGAGGGTCGCGGTTCCATTGCTTCCAGGCGTGAGGTTAATCACCGCCGAAGAGGCTGTTAGAGAAAAGTCTGCGGCACTGGAAGTGGTCGGTATATCCAGCAAGCCGGCGACAGTATTACTGCAGTCCCAGCTATAGAGTGCCGTGCCGTTTGGGGTCGACGCCAGCCAGTTGTTCCACGAGAGACCCGACGAGTTGCGTTGCGCCCATCCAAGTCCGACGTTCGTCTGCGCCCATGAGAGCACATTGCGGTTACTGATAGCGCCGTGCGTATAGACGTACCCGATCCAGCGGAGTGTGATGCTGTTGAACCCGCCACCGTCCGTGCCGCCCTGGCCATAGTTCGGCATGACGTTATAGCCGCCGATAGTGCCACTGGACAGATTATTAATAAGGTACGTCGCGATATTGCTGGTGTCGCTCCAGCGGTTCTCAAAGTAGCTGGCGCCTACAGCAACGCCGTAGTTGTAGGAGTATTGCCCGTCTTGAACGCCGCTGCTGTTGATGCCGTCATGGACTCTGCCCGTCGATGCGTCATATAGCGTCGTGGACGCCCAGCTATAGACGGTGTTTGCGTCACTGAGATACGTCGAGTTGCCGGTGATTTGATAGAGCAGATTGCCTGCGATAACAAACGTCCAGTTAGAAGCCGACGCCTTGTATCCGGAAGGAGTATTTGCAGCAGCAACGTTCCACCAGATTCCGCCGCCGAAGGTCGTGTCATAGCCGCGACTCCAGACCGTTGCGAAGTTTGTCTCCGCATCGTTCAACCATGTCGTGTTGCCGGTGGCGTTATAGGCGCGGATAAAGGCGATCGTGGCCCACATCAGATCGTCGTCGTAGGTGTCCCCTGACCAGTCGCTGCTGAACTGGGTGACAAAGCCGTTGCACAACTGGTTGATCATCGTGACACCTGCCGATGTCGGATTCTGGGCATAGGCATCGAGAGCAATCTCGATCTCTTCGGCTCCAACCCAGAAGCCGGATGTACTGGTCGATCCCTGCTGACTGCGGTAATCGTAGTTATCGCCGCTGGGATTGAAATAGAAGGCGTTGTTATAGCTGTTGAAGGCGGACTGGGCGTCGGCTGCGGTCCACTGGGCATGAAGCGGATGTACCACACCGAGGACAAGCAGGATTGCGAGAAAGAGCCAATGTACACCGCGCGTGCGGTGAAGATCTGCACAGAACTGTAGCTTCATAAGGCACTATCCTTTGTGTGCATCCGGCGATACCGGGCGCGGTTCAGCTCAAACACATGCCGCACGATTTTGACCGCTGCTCCGCTTCCTGCATGCGAATTGTGCTTTCTTCATCGTTTGAGCGTTGCTCCATGGCGAAGAACCGGAGAAGGAAGTCCGCACACACCCGGTTCCAGAGGAAAGGCGATGAATATTCAACGATTGTTGCTGTTGGATAAAAACTCTACGGCGTGACCAGAGAGAGGTATGGCCACCTAATCAATAAAAGCGATCACGTGCAAAAGACTCTCAAATAGGCAATTGGTATCGTTTCCATAGCGAGCACATATTGCCACTCGCACAGTTAGATAGTCAAGCGGACTTGGAATTATTTTTGTAGGTTTATGGTCGCCGCCATGGAGGAATTCGGGGACAGCATACTGGAGTGCTCCTACTTCCGTCAGCTATGCCCTTGACTCCGCAACTGCGCAAAAGCTCTTCGCAAACGCTCCACGACCTCAGGATGTTGGGCCGCGAGGTTATGGGTCTCATAGGGATCGGCGGCAATATCGTATAGCTCCAGCCGTGCGACGGGAAACTTCTGCTCCTGCGGATCGGAGACTGCTGCGTCGGCTGGCGGCTTCCACTCTGGAGGAGGATGTGCCCCCGGCCGCTGGCTGCGATCGATCAGCTTCCAGTGGCCTTCGCGAATGGCAAGCACATCGGCTTCTTCCACCAGCGACTCACGTCCTCGCTCAGACTTTCCGAGCAATGCGGGCAGTACGTTCATGCTGTCTTCCGCCGTCCCCGCAGGCACCTTCTGCTGCGTAAGCGCTGCAAGGCTTGCGAGTAGATCGAGTTGGTCGATGAGCGCGTTGGAGACTCCCGGTTTGACGTGGCCGGTCCAGCGCACCAGAAAGGGCATCGTCGTTCCGCCCTCGAAGATGGTGTATTTGCCACCCCGAAAAGGGCCCGCCGGTTTGTGTCCATCCAGCTTGCGGTCCGATCCATCGTCATACCCATCGTTCACAACGGGGCCGTTGTCGGAAGTAAAGATCACGAGCGTATTCTCGTCCAGCCGCAGACGTTGCAATGTATCCAGAATCTGTCCAACGCTCCAGTCGAGTTGATCGATCACATCGCAACGCACGCCACAGGCATTCTTGCCTGCGAACTGCGCCGCGGGAGCGCGGGGCACATGAATATCGCTTGGCGTGAAGTAGAGCAGAAAAGGTTGGTGCTGATTCTTTTCGATAAACTCAACAGCTTTCCCCGTGAAGGTAGCGGCCATGGTCTCGTCCTTCCAGCGTGCGGACTGACCACCTGTCATAAATCCGATACGACTGATGCCATCCACGATAGTGCCATCGTGGCCCTCGCTCAGCTTCATCTTAAGTAGTTCGGGGTCTTCCTTGCCTGTGGGCTCGTTGCCGATCTTGTGATCGTAGGAGACCTGAATAGGATCCTTCGGATCGAGATTCACCACGCGATGATTGTGGATGTAGACGGTCGGCACACGATCCGCAGTCGCGGCGAAGAAGAACGCATCGTCGAATCCCACTTCGCAGGGGCCGGGCTTAATCTCCCCGTTCCAATCGATCGTTCCATCTCCTAAACCGAGGTGCCACTTACCTACCAGGCCCGTTGTATAGCCAGCCGATTTCAGCACCGAAGGAATAGTGGCCTGATGGCTTTCGATCAGCAGCTTGGCATCGCCGGGCAGAATCCGAACCCCATCGTGCCGCCACGCATAACTCCCGGTCAGCATCGCATAGCGAGATGGCGTACAGGTAGCAGCATCGGAATGCGCCTGAACGAACCGCAGCCCGCTTGCGGCCATGGCATCAATACGCGGTGTATGAACATGCGTTGCGCCATAGCAAGATAGGTCGCCATACCCCACGTCGTCAGCGAGGATCACAACGATATTTGGCGGCCTGTCGATCGGTGTGGCTTCCGCGAGGGAACAGAACCCGCGTGACGCGATTCCAGAGCTTACAGCAGCTAGACTCTGAAGAAAACGGCGACGATCTATGGCCATGAACTCTTCCCTGTATCCGGATCCGTGGCACGCCAAGAGCTGGGGCCACACTCACCATAAGATTCAACCACTCTAAACGAAGATAGATCGATGGCCCACCCGCCCTGGTGTGCCTTGACGAACGGATGCATCATCTCGTTCTCATCGCTTCTGGCTCCTGAGCAGGCTGCAGAGATGCTGATCGTCCCGCGATCATTTATCGTTGGCTGTATGAGCGGAAAGAGCAAAAATCGCGCGTGGGCATCGCTACTTTGCGCATTGCTGCTCTGGCTTACGGTGAGCCCTCCGCATTGCGATTTGTGCGATGGAAGTTCCTTTTCTGTCGCCACATCCCCGCAGTCCATCCTCAAGCATTCACATCCTGTTGCGCCTGATACCTGCAATGGCATTTGCTCTTGTTGCGCGTTCCAAGGACTTCCGAATACACAACAGGTCCTGATACCGGTAAACACCAGGCTCGCAGATGTTTCACCTGAAGCACCTCGTCCTGCGTTCACGCCGCCCTCTGCGATATTTCGACCACCACGCATCTTCGTCTCCTAGCTCGCAGCCCTCCGCCCTTTGTGCGGAGCGAATCAGCATTGACCCTGGAGATTTGTTATGCGTACACGCACGTTCACGCTCGTCGGAGCGTATGTTTTTCTATTCTGCTGCCTACCTGCTTTCGGGCAGGCGGTTTATAACGACACTTCCATTCATTCGTCCGAAACTGCAAAGGATACGGACGATCCAATTGCCATCCTGGAAGTGGGAGCGGCCACCAATTGGAACCTCACCGGGGGCACTGCGACCTTCGCCCCGAATCTCGCAGCGGAATGTACCCCCATCGAACACTGGCTTGAACTGGAGGCCGGTGTCTCGCCCTTCTACACCCGCAACTCTACGGAATGGGACACCGATCTTCTCTTCAAAAAGCCATGGACCATCTCCAGGCAAGCCGAGTTCATGCTCGGCGTAGGGCCTCAATGGACTCACCTGAAACAGAATGGAAGAACTACGAACTCCGTGTCCGGCGAGTTGGCTGGAGACTTCATGTTCTGGCCATCAGGAAGACACAGGTTTGGATGGTTTCTTGAACCGGCCTACAACTACAGCTTTGCAGGGGTGCATCAGCAGTCGATAGGCATGTCTGCTGGCCTGCTGATCGGGATTCGCTAGTCTGGCTGTACGCACTTGTAAAACTCCACCTCACGCTGTCCCTTCAGTCAACGCCAAGGTGCGGCAAGCTTAAAAAGATCTTCGCACCTTGGCGCATCCAGACAGCACCTTAGAAAGTCATCTTGAAACCTAGTTTCACGTAACGCTGGTCCGTCGTACGAGCCTGGGCACTGACACTGGTCAATGTGCCAAAGTTGGTATCGCCAACAGTGCTGTCTGGATTACTGAAGTGTGGGGTGTTGGTGATGTTGAACACTTCTATGCGAGGCTGAGCCGTAAAACGCTGCCTGATCGTGAAGCTGCGGAAGAGACTTAGATCGGCATTGCCAAATCCTGGCCCACGGATGGAGTCAAAACCCGCAGTCCCAAAGCGGACTGCCGTGACCGGGGCAAAGGCCGTGGTATCAAACCAGGGATGATCGGGACCCACGCCCTTGAATTTTTTGACATAGGGTTTGACCTGATCGGCCATCTGCGAACTCCCCGGAGCATTCAACGAAGCACCACTCGCGGACACAGTGAAGGGCTCGCCGGAGTCGAAGCTGATGATCGTATTCAGCTGCCATCCACCGGCAATAGCCGCCGCAATGCCATGCGTCAGGAACGTCTTGTTCTTACCGAAGGGCAACGCAGCAAGCGCCGAGATCTGAAGATTGTGCGTGCGATCGTAGGGCATGAGAGCCCGGTTGAGATAAAAGTATTGCGGGATAGGAATTTCCGGCATTCCATCTCCATGGGTATCGCAGCAGGTCCCAATCCACCTGGACCAGGTGTAAGAGACGCCCACTTGAAATCCGTTTGTGAAACGATGATTGAGGGCAGTCTGAAGCGCGTTGTAAACCATGTTTTCAAAAGCCAGGTCCTCGATTTCGGAGGCAGTATTTCCCGTGGCATAGGTACCGTTATAGAAGGGCTGGCTGGCTGCGCCTCCACCGACCTGGCCATAGTTGACGTTGTACCGGGTGTGCTGATGAACAGTGTGGGTGCCTACATAGGCGATCTGCCCCAGCCATCCTTTACCAAAATCCTGTTCGACTGCGGCGTTATACGACTCGGTGTAGCCGCGAATATAGTTTTTCGGAGAGGTGGCAAATGTAGCTCCGACAGGCAAAGGGATGATACCGCTGCTGATGTCGGGTGGCGTGAGGACAGGAATACCCTGCGCCAAAGTCGTCACAGGGCTATACGAGTTAGCGGATGAATAGTTACCGTTAAGATCGGCAGGGTAGTTATAAATGCCATCGCGGAACTGGCTGATCTGCTCTGGACTAAGGCTGAATCCAGCGCGAAGCACCATGGATTCGTTCGGACGGTAGGCGAGACCGATACGAGGCGAAAGCAGCGTCTTCTGCACATGAATACCGCAATCTTTCGCGATTGTGCCCTCACCGCATATCTCATATTGTTTGGTTGCGAAGTCGAAAAACTCAATGCCACGATCCGCACGTGTCGGAACCGGAAAATATTCCCAGCGGGTACCAATGGCAAACGTGAGCTTGGGGCTGACCTGCCACTGATCGCTCACATAGGGACTGAACTCCCAGGTCCTTAAGGTGAGGTACGGTGCGTTCTGCACGTCGCTCGACGTATTCTGCGCAAGGCCAAGCAGAAAATCGGCAAAGCCATTGAATTGACTTGGCGCTGCACCACCATTCAATGATGTAACACCGCCCGTAAAACTCAACTGGGTGTTGCTGGTCTCAATGTGGTTCATGTGCTGCTGGCTGACATCGATGCCGAAGCGCACATTGTGTCTTCCCTTAGTCCAGCTTGCATTAACGGTGTACTGGAAGATGGGGTCGGCGTAGACGAGAGGTGGATAGCTATAGCCATAGCTGTCGTAACCGGACGGCCTTAAGTTAGGAAATCCGCCTGCCGCAGGCAGATCGCCAACGTTCGTTCCGGGGATACCGAGCACATCCGATCCATAACGTTGATTGGAGAATGGAGGAACAAGATTTTGAACGGCGTGTGTCAGGCCAAATAGCGCCTCCACCACAAAGCGAGGTGTAGCGACATAGGTAGCCGAGACCGAAGTCGCGTAGGTGTTCCCATACGCAGAGGCGTCAGTGTTGGTGCCGGACAGAGGGGAAGAACCGAATTCAGGAATCGTCTGATTGTTGTAGGGGTAATCGCTGAAGCGCGCAAAGAGACGAAGCTTGCGTGTCGCGGTCCAGTCGAACTTCGTATCTATCTTCTGCAGCTTGTAATAGGACGGTTGCGTGTAATAGAAGTTGCTTGATTCGCCGGCCCCGGGAATATTTGGTTCTGGAATGAGCGCGACCACCTTTTGCGCGATCGGGCTGATTCGGTTCACGGGAATAACATTGCCAGCAAATGGCGTCCGTCCTGTCCCGTCCGCGTTTCCGGTGGCTGGATCGTAGATCAAGGTTGCAGCACTCCCAGATGAAGGAAGAGGCATGATGCCATTGCGCACGTTGTCGGTAGGAACAGTACCAATGCCTGGGTCTCCATTCGTATGCAGAAAATCGCCTTCATAGGAGCCAAAGAAAAATAACCTGTTTTTGAGGATCGGTCCACCGACCGTGCCGCCTGCATCGTTGTCGAGGTTCTTCGTCAACCCAACTCCCTGAGGCAGAAAGTACGGGCGGGCCGCGAGCAGATTGTCATAGTGATACCAATACACGGAGCCATGCAGCGAGTTAGTGCCGCTCTTGATCTGTACATTGATCGCGGCTCCATTCATCAAACCCTCGTCCGCGCCTGCACTCGCCGTAACCACGTTCACCGTCTGGATCGCATCCGTAGATGGAACAGCGAGGGAATAGTACTGAACCCAGGGATTTGTGGCGTTGACACCGTCAACGCGAACAATCGTGCCGCTCTCACTGGTGCCATTCGCATTAATCACCATGGAACGTTCAGGGTTGTTCGTTCCACCCGTGCTGGCTGACGGAGGAGAAACACCGGGCATTAGTCCGATCAACCCCTGATAGGAGCGCGTCGGCTGGGGGAGATCCTGAAACTCCTTGTTGGTGATCTGGTCATGAACGTCGGCGCTGTCTGTCTGCAACTGGGCGGATTCGGTGTCGACCGTAACGGACTGAACCTGCGAACTGATATTGAGCGTCGCGTCCACGCGAGCCGCTGTGTTGAGAGTCAAAACGACTCCCTTACTCTCAAAAGAACCAAATCCTGGTTTGGAAACTGAGACAGTGTACGTGCCGGCTGCAACCGTCGAGAACGTATAGCCACCCTCTGCATTGGTCGTGGTTTCTCGCGATATATTTGTCTCCGTCTGTGTAACTTTAACGGTTGCCCCGGGAATTAGCGCTCCACTGGAGTCCGTCACGCTGCCCACGATCGACCCATAAAAGGTTTGACACTCCCCTGCGGTCCCTCCCAGGAACAGGACACACACTGCAAGAACAAGGTAGAGCGAGGCCAATAAGTGTTGCGATAAGTGGCAATAACGAGATCCGTTGTTTTTTACTTTGGCAATATTCACAGAAACTCCTTGCGGTAAATGGATAGAGAACACAGATCTTTCGAAGCCTTCAATCCAGGCACACGGCAAATTCATTTGTTACCGCTTACATTTTGTGATCGTTTACATCCATTCCAATAAAGCCTCTCAATGACCGAAATCATTTAGCTTGCACTGGAACCCAGCAATCCTGCATCACGTCTTTGAGGCCAACTGAGAGCAAAAAACAGAAAATGACGAAGAGTGACAGACTCCTGCGGCGTTGCCTCTTTGTAGAAACCTGCAACCCACATAGAGTCTCGATGAACAAACTTTGAATGCCGGGAAGTGAATCACCTGTCAACAATGCTTGTCAATAGTGAAAATGCCTTCTTGGGTTCATCGCGCCAACCCGCGAACCATCTTGGAGAGGTACACGCGGACGATTCTGGCAATGAAGCACGAGACCGAAGCGAATATGGCGACCGGATAGCCATTCGTACTTGCAAAACTTCATCCCACGCTGTAACTTGAACTCGATGACGATGCACTGCACCTCCGCCCGATTTACCTATTGCTACTGGTGGCAACCAGCGGCCCGGCGGACGTATGTGCTTCTCTGAGAACCAGAGAACCTAAACGAAATCCACCGAGCCGCGACCCCAAAGGGTTGCGGTTTTTCTTTTGCCCCATGAACTGCTCACCGAACTGACAAACCAGGCTGACAAACCGAACCAAGGGAGACGACAATGACCGCAGCAACCGCTACCCTCGAAGCAGTGACAAAACACACCCCAACCCGATCGGTGCCGCTTCCAGCGGCTCACTCCAAACCGGTCGGCTATGACCGAATCGTCTTCACCGGATTCATGGGCTCGGGCAAGTCCACCGTCGGTGCCCTGCTGGCCGAGCGGCTGGGATGGGCGTTCCTCGACCTGGATACGGAGATCGAGCGGCGCTGCGGCCTGCCTGTGCCACAGATCTTCGCTGAACTGGGAGAGTCTCACTTTCGCCGCCAGGAGACAGCGGCACTGGCTTCCGTGTTGGGCCGTTCGCATGTCGTGATTGCGCTGGGTGGCGGTGCGCCCGAAGAGCTCGGCAACCGGCTGTTGCTGGAGCAGACGCCGGGAACAGCTGTGGTCTTTCTCACTGCCCCTTTCGCCACACTCTACGACCGTTGCCAGGTACAGGCAGCTACCCCCGGAGCCACCGAACGTCCTGTGCTGGCCGACCGCCAGAAGGCCGAAACCCGCTTCGAAGCCCGGCAGCGGCACTACGAGCGCATCGCCGACTCCACTCTGGACACAACAGCACTCTCCGTTGAAGAGACCCTTGAGGCGTTGCTTCTGCAGCTCTCCCCAAATTCACGCCCGTAGAGCAGTTCTCGTAATGGTGTAGAGCGAGTCAAGGGTATCTACGTCGTTTTTCCTCAAGAAAAACGACACTCGCAAGGTTTTTCCGCTTCACAGTATTACGAGAACTGCTCTAAATCGGGCATAAAGAGCGGCATACACCCAGCGGCCAGCCCTCTGCATCCAACCTCAAGCAAACAAAAGGAGCTCCGCGCTGAACTCGATATCATCTGCCGCGTCACCGTTACCCCCGGAAGAGCAGCCGCTCACGCCCAAAGAGGCGCGGGAGTCGCGCGCGACGCGCAGCAATATCCTGTTTTTCTTCGCCGTGCTGATCGCGCTCGGCCTGGCCTGGAAGCTGCTCAACGTGCTCGAGCTCGTCTACCTGAGCGCGCTCTTTGCGGTGGTCCTGATGCCGGTCGTGCAACGCATCCAGAAGCTCTCCATTCGCGGTTGGAGCCCATCACGGCCTATTGCCATCGCCCTCCTGCTCGGAACAGTTCTCATCGGCCTGACCCTCTTTCTCGTCGTCGGCCTGCCGCCTGTGGTGCGCGACATTCAGCACTTCGCCAACGATCTCCCGCAGCGAGCTCCTGCTCTCATCGCGAAACTGAAAAAGCTGCCGCTGGCGGACAAACTAGGCGTGGATTCCCTGGCACAGCGGTCCGAGGACCTGCTTTCCTCTGTTGCGAGCTATCTCCTCGCCTCGCTTCCGCTCTGGGTAGGCCGCATCCTCGACCTGCTCACAGCCTTCGTGCTCTGTATCTACTTCATGCTCGAAGGCGAATATGCCTACTTCTACTTCCTCTCCCTCTTCCAAGCGAACGAGCGTGCGCGGCTGGCCAGAACACTGATCACCGCCGAACACCGCATGAGCGGTTGGCTGCTGGGACAAGCCTCCCTCATGCTGATCCTCGGCGTCGTCAGCACCACGGTCTTCGGTATCCTGCACGTGCGCTACTTCGTTCTGCTGGGCGTCCTGATGGGGCTCTTCAACATCATCCCCGTCGCCGGTGGCGTCATCACGATCCTGATGGTGGCAGGCGTAGCCGCGCTTGATTCCTGGTCGAAGATGTTGGGTGTCTTCATCTTCTACGCCATCTACGTGCAGCTCGAAAATGGCTTCCTGACGCCGCGCATCATGAAAACCAGCGTGAACCTGATGGGACTCTCGGTGCTGGTCGCCTTGCTGGCCGGCACGGCACTAGCCGGAATCCCCGGCGCCCTCGTCTCCGTACCGACCGCCGCCCTCATTGCGGTGTTGATGGACGAGTACTTCGTCAAAGCGGACGGAGAGCAGATGGCCCGCGAAGCCGAGGCCAACGAAAAGACTGCAGCAAAGGCCTGATTTCTGCCTGCTCTCCTGACCTCTTGCCGGATGCTTTTTGGGGCAGCTCAACAAAGGGAAATTTATGTGCGCTAAAGATGACGGGATCGCCTGGCTATAGCACCCTGCAAACATAAATAGCTCTGCTCCTTGTCAGCGGCACTCTCTGCTCACATTAAAATCTCACCCCCCCTGGCGCACGTTTTTTCCTGATTTGACGATGCTTCTCCGGCGAATCCGGAACTTCACAGACGCGATTACGCGAAAATCCGACATCGCCATATTTTCCTTGACATCATTGGCGTGAGGGGCGAATACTTTCCGGCATTGAATTAATGTCTCTATTGAATATCAGCTGCTTAGTCGAGAGACTATTCAACCTGAATCGCTACCAGGGAGATCAAAATGCTCCGAAGTTTCGGCCATGCTAAGCCGTTACTATCTGCAACGATTTCCTTGAGAAATAGCAGTCCAGTGGACAAGCCTCCGCGGGCTGCTTGCCGCAGATTCGATATCTGCAGCTCGCCCTGCGAACCTACCCATCACAGACGTTAACTGTTCGAGGAGTTAGTATGTCTTTTCGAGTCAAGCCGTTCAAGGCATGCATATTCTCATGCATGAAGTTCCTGGCAGCAGCGTCCTTGCTGACTGCGCCAACCGTCTTGTTGTCACAAGCTGCAACGGGAACACCGCTACCGAACAGCTCCCAATATTTCAGAGTCGTCCGCCTCGAACATGGGTCGCAGAACGGAACCCTTGTGGCCAGCAATGGCCAAACGGGGAACATCTTCCAAAGCACCAACAATGGCGGGAGCTGGACGCAGGTGGCCACCGTTTCCGGACCCTCCGGCGCCACTCTGAATGGCGGTGCAACGCTGTTCGAGATGCCCCAGACCGTCGGCAGTCTAGCCGCTGGCACATTGCTGTATGCGACTACCTACACCGAGGGTTCCCAAAGGGCCATCGAAATGTACGTCAGTACTAATGAAGGCAGCACTTGGACCTATTGGCAGCAGTTGCTCATCGGCGGAAACCTTAACCAGGGATTGTGGGAGCCGGAGTTTGAAATTGCCAGCGATGGTGGACTGGTTGTGTTCTGGTCGGACGAGACCGATCCTTGCTGTAGCCAGAAGCTTGCGCAGATGCGCACCTACAACGGCACTTCGTGGCAGGATCAGCAGAATACTGTGGCCAGCTCCATCCAAGCCGATCGACCAGGCATGGCAGTGGTAACGAAACTTCCCGGCGGGACCTATTTCATGACCTATGAAGATTGTGGCCCGGCGGCTTGTACGGTCTTCTATCGCACCTCGACCGACGGGTGGAACTGGGGCACCTCCTCGAATATGGGGACCAAGCTGCAAACGCCCAGCGGACAATACTTCGAACATACACCCACCAATACGTGGAGCCCGTCGGTGCTTTCGAGCAACGGCGCGATCCTGGTGGTTGGGCAATTGTTCCTCGCATCCAATGGCACTGTCGATCCCCAGAATGGAGAAGTTATTCTGGAAAACCTCAGCTCCGACGGCAACTCCGGTAGTTGGTTTCCCATCAGCGCGCCGGTTCAGGTTCCCAACGCCTACGATAACTTCTGCCCCAATTACTCTTCGGCGCTCTTGCCGGCCACCGACGGATCGAGCATTCTCGAGGTGACCTCCGCGTACAACAGCAGCGGTAATTGCGAGGGCTACTTTGCGACCGAAACCTGGAACAATCTGCCTGCGGACGGCTCGACACACGCCCTCAGGAATGTGGCATCGAACGGCCTTTGCGTCGATGACTACGGTTGGGGAACAGCGAATGACACAGAGGCCGATCTCTGGAGCTGCACGGGCTCGATCATTCAGGAATGGACGGTCCATAGCCAGGGGAGCGGTTATTTCAGCCTTTCCAACGCGGACACCGGCTTGTGCCTGGATAACACCGGCGGACTTTCGACTCCACAAAATCCGACAACGCTCTGGGGATGCGCCAACAATAGCAACCAAAACTGGCTATTCATGGACCGAGGCAATGCGGTGTATCAGTTGATGAATCAATCTTCGGGCACATTAATGCTTGACGATTGGGAGGCATCGACCACCCCCGGAACTCAACTCGAAGTTTTCACCAGTAACGGTTCGCCCGCACAGCAATACGTATTGCAATAGCGCATCGCGATCGAACTCAGGAAGATGCCTTGTGCATGCAGCAGTCCAATCCTGGCGAGGGCGTTGGCAATTGCCGACGCCCTCGCCAGGATTGGAATCACGCCACGGAACTGCACATCGTGCCTACGGCTCTGCGGACTGATTGATGCAGATCTCCTACTGCGACCGCAAGTATAGGCAACGAATATAGCCACTTGCTAGCAAGACTTTGTCGCAATACAGTGATGTTGCGATTCTTGCGCTGACGGCGAGGAGCTTGACATCGGTGAGGCAGCAGTTGGCGGGGTGCCAATCCGATGCTCACAAGATATCTTCCAAGGACAGTTGATCTGTCCCAACGCCTGCCATAGTCCCCAGCAGAGACATTTTGGCGACAAACAACTGACATAAATGCGGCAACCGTGCGGCCCTGTTCAAAGTAAAACTGTATTTGTCTTGCAACTCTGCACAAGGCCCGGTCGCGGAGCTCTCGTCAGGGTTTACCTATGCCCTTGATACGGTCACAATCTGGCTCCTCTCGACTCGTGGTTCCTTGGAATCGAATGAAGACTCTTGAACGCTAGCGCACAAACCTTCGAAGTGAACAGCACGGCAGCTCAACCGGCTACGTTGCTTCCGGCTGTGATCGGATTCTTTTTCTCCTTTCGCATCTTCATCATGCCCCTGACAGTACTTATCCTGCAGGCCGATCCGCAGGTAGGCGTGGGGCTGAGCCTCGCACTTAACTTCCTGCTGCTGGCGATCGTCATGTTTCACTCGTTCGGCCATGCTCCAAGAACCCTGGGCTCCGTATTGCGCTTACCCTGCCTCTTCTGGGTGCTGCTTTTTCTTGGGTTCTCTGGCTGCAGTCTGATCTGGAGTGTTACAGCCTCTCTACCCGCGGCCGTGGCTTTCTGGTGTGGGATGGCTGCGGATGTGGCAATGGTCATCCTGCTGCTTCGCACTGGGCTTACCGTCGAGACATCTTCCAGCCTGATGAAGGGGTTTGTCTATGGAGCCTGTGGCATCGCTCTGGTCGCGTGGATTATGCCGGCGCAATCGGACCTTCGCCTCGGCGACGAAGAGTTCTTAGGACCCAATGCGATTGGCTATGCCTGTGCCTTTGCCGTCTTTCTCGCTGAGTACCTGATGCTGGTTCGGCGAGATCAAAAGCGCTGGAAATATTCTGCGCTCTTCCTCGCTGTTACTCTTCTCCGCAGCCTCAGCAAGACCTCGATCATTGCCTTTCTAGCAGGTCAGGCTCTTATATTGTTTCTCAATAAATCGATAAGCCGAAAAACGAAGATACAGCTGGTCCTCGGCTTGATCCTTGTCATCGCGCTCTTCTGGGGTTTGTTGGCGTCTTATTACACTGTCTATACCGACACAGGTGATTCGGCAGAATCGCTCACAGGCAGAGCTGGAATATGGGCCTATATTTTTAGCGAAGCCATTGAACGTCCTTGGATCGGACATGGATTTCACTCTGTCTGGAAGGTAATACCACCCTTCTACAGAGACCATTTTGAAGCTCGACACGCGCACAACGAACTACTGCAACAGTTCTATGCCTATGGAGTAACAGGCATAGTGATGCTGGTCGGCCTCTACAGTAGTTTCCATCGCCAGATCAGAAAGCTCCCCAGATCTCCATTGAGGGCAATCCTGCTCGGGCTTTTACTCTTCGTGCTTGTGCGAGGAGTTGCCGATACAGAGGTCTTCGATCTCTCCCTTCCGTTATGGGCGATTGTCATGTTCTCCGCCATTATTTCGGAAGTTGTTTCTACTTCTTCTAGTCCGTCCGACCTCTCCAGTTCACCGCTTGCCGGTTGGCAGCCTTCGTCCAGCAGCTGAAGTGATCAGGGTAGAAATAAAATCTTATGCCGAATAAGGAATTGAACCTCAATACGGGAGACACCGCCGTTAGTTCCGTTCACCTGAACGCGATGCGCGGAGGCGCTGCGCTTGTCGTGCTTCTAGGGCACACTCGCGGCCTTTTTTTCTCCTCGTTGACCGAAACACAGGCCGGTACTACCTCGATCTCGCGGATCTTGATCGGGGATGAAGCTGTGATGGTTTTTTTCGTCCTGAGCGGTTATCTAGTTGGGGGAGGAGTCATCAAGGCGCTAAGACAGGGCACCTGGTCGTGGAGGAGTTACCTTATCAAGCGACTCACTCGCCTCTGGATAGTGTTGATTCCTGCACTCCTACTGGGCACTGCATTGGACTATGTGGGTTTGCATTTTTTCACAGCGCCGACAGCCATCTATGCCGGACCGCCCCAACAGTCCGAGGTTCGCGATGTCTCGAGGAAGCTTTCACTTCCAGTGATTGCGGGAAATGCGGTCTTCCTCCAATCCATTCTAGTCAGCACGGCAGGGACAAACAACTCGCTCTGGAGCCTTGCAAATGAGTTTTGGTATTACATCGCTTTCCCCGCGCTTCTACTCGCACTGAGGAAAAAACAGAAATCATGGTTGCGATGTGGCTATCTATTGGCCGTTTTGGCTATCGCGCTCTTCGTTGGCAAGAGCATTAGTATGCTCTTCTTCATATGGGGGCTGGGAGCCCTCCTGGCTACGGTGCCGCTTTTGGCTCCTCGAGGAACTGCGAAGATTATCTCTGGCTGCCTTCTTCTCTCGTTGCCCTTTTTGTTCGTGGTGATCCGGCGCCTCTCGCTGCCAAAGTATGAGGCAGAGTGGATTGTGGCGCTTTCTTTTGCTGTTGCCCTTTATTTCGTCCTTCATCGAACCGAGAAAGCGCGGAGGGGGCTATATCAAAGCCTCGCGAGCTTTTTTTCTCGGACATCATACACACTCTATTTGGTTCATCTTCCCCTGGCGGTGCTCCTGTGTGCCTGCATCAACACTCCATGGCATCAATGGGCTAAGTCGCCCAGGGGCGTCACCATTTATTTGCTACTGAATGCGAGTCTGGTATTGGTCTCATACCTCTTCTACCTAGCTTTTGAAGCGAACACCGACAAGGTGAGACACGCCCTGTTGCATTACACGATAAGGGCAAAGCATCCTTCCACCCAGCGATCTGGAATCGGTTTATAACAAAGAGTGGCTGGAGAGGATGACGGGGACAGCTTGACTGGCGTCTCAGGCGATCGCAATCTGGCTGCGCCAGAGCCATAACCGCTTTGCCGACGCCATATAAGGGGTGCCGGGGCCGGATTTCACCCAAAACAGCTTGAACTGCACGGACGCTTCTATGTAACCTGAAATAGAGGACTTCCCGTAACCTGCAAGCTATCTCTTCCTCGTCCTTATCTATATGCAGTTAGCTCTCGATGCAACCTTGACCAACGTGCAGACCTCCGAGCGGAGCAGTTCGGAGCTTGAGGATATTGACGCGCTGGTGCGGACCTATCGTCCACGGCTGTTGCGCTTCGTCACCTTCTCCATCGGCGACGCGGATCTGGCGGAGTCCATCACGCAGGACTGCTTTCTCAAGGCCTACAACGGACGCGCCAGCTTTCGCGGCGACTGTGCCGTCAATACCTGGCTGACGAGCATCGCCATGAACCTCATCCGCGACCAGCAGCGGCTGCAGAAGTTCCGCTTCTGGCGACAGGCGCGAGCAACCGCGATCGATGTCAATGAAGCCGCGAACTTCCTGCCCAGCAAAGAGTGCTCCGCCGAATCCCGTGTCCTGATCAAGGAACAGACCAAACACGTGCAGGCCGCACTCGCCAACCTCTCTGTCAATCAGCGCAGCATCTTTCTCATGCGCTTTGGCCAGGACATGGAGCTTGCCGAGATCGCCGCAGCCATCCACATGCCGCTCAACACGGTTAAAACGCATCTCCACCGCGCGCTGAAATCGGTGCGCGCCCAGGTAGGAGGCATACGATGAAGTCCAGCATCCATCTCGTCCATCTCTCCGACGACCAGATCCTTAACACTCTTTCTGGAGACGTCTCAGCCGGAGTCGCAGCCCACCTCGCGAATTGCAGCATCTGCTCTCGCCGAGTCGCCGAGGCGGAAGCACCCATCGCCAGCTTCAAGGCCGTGACCCTCGCCTGGAGCGAGCGCCGCTCGGCCACGCTTCCCCTGCAGCCTCCTGCCGCGCCTCCCCTGGCCTGGCACCGCCGCGCGGTCATGGCCGCAACCGCGACGGCAGCTCTGTTGGTTGGCATCTCCGTGCCATTGGTCAGAAACGAAGCACCCTCGGCACCAGTGGTAACCTCCCCAGCGACGGCTACGCCGTCGTCGACGGCAGAAGTCGCAACAGTTTCAACTCCAGCGCTGACGGCCGCCATGCAGCATAAGATCCCTGAAGCACCGGCTGCTGTAGAAACTGCACAGACCAAACCGCAGGATGAACAGATTGCTCGTGACAACCAGATGTTGCAGAACATCGACCGCGCTCTGGACAACTCCGTGGAATCGCCTGCAGACACCTACGAGCTCCAGCCCATCAGCAGCCAGGGTCCGGCTCGCGAACGTGCCAAAACTTTAGAGAACTAAGGAATCGCTCGTGACCTCGCTCCGCCATCTTCGGCCTCTCCTGTTCGGTGGCCTCTTGCTGCTTGGCGCCTCGCTGGCGCACGCGCAGGGCCGGGGCGGCGGCCGTGGCGGAATGGGAGGAGGAGAAGGCGGCTTCCGCATGGGAGACCACGATCTTGGCGGGCCTAACGCCGCCAGCCAACCGGTGCACAACGGGCCGATGTTCGCCCCATCCTTGCGCTTCTGGAACGACAAGAAGACCGTCAAAAGCTTGAACCTGCGTCCGGATCAGCAGAAGCGGATGGATGACCTCTTCAACTCCAGCAAAGACAACCTGGTATCTCTCTATGACAATCTGCAGCACGAGCAGCTTCGCTATAACTCGATGTCCCGCGAAGACATGCAGGACGAGGGCAAGGTCTTTGCCCAGATCGATCGTGTAAGCCAGGCGCGCGCTGACCTGGAAAAGGCCAGGGCCCACCTCTTTCTACAGATTCGCAAGGAGATGGACCCTCCGCAACTCGAAGAGTTGGACCGCGAGACAGCCAGCTCGCACTGAGCGTCTACAGATTTCCGCGGCTGGCCTGTTCACGTTCAATCGCCTCAAACAAAGCCTTGAAGTTGCCCTTTCCGAAGCTGCGGCTGCCTTTGCGCTGGATGATCTCGTAGAACAGCGTGGGCCGGTCCTCGACCGGGCGCGTAAAGATCTGCAGCATGTAGCCCTCGTTGTCGCGGTCCACCAGAATTCCCAGCCTCTCCAGCTCATCGATCGGCTCATCAATCGTACCGACGCGCCCCTGCAACTCCGTGTAGTACGTGTGCGGAACAGTGAGAAACTCCACGCCCTGCTGCTTCATTCGTGAGACCGTGTCGAGAATGTCGTTGGTCGCAAGTGCAATGTGCTGCACACCCGGGCCTCCGTAGAAGTCGAGATACTCTTCAATCTGTGACTTCCGCTTACCTTCGGCGGGCTCATTGATGGGGAACTTCACATAGCCGTTGCCATTAGCCATCACCTTGGACATCAGCGCCGAGTACTCCGTCGAGATATCGCTGTCATCGAAGTGTTGATAGAGCCCGAAGCCCATTACATCTTCATAAAACTTCACCCACTCGTTCATCGCATTCCAGCCGACGTTGCCCACGCAGTGGTCGATGTGCAGCAGCCCTACCGGCCGCGCGACGAGGTCGTCAGCGACTGCGCGATAGCCGGGAAGAAATGGCCCGTTGTAGTCGCCACGCTCGACGAAGCTGTGCAGCGTGTCGCCATAGGCAGCGATGCTCGCCACGACCGCGCGACCATGCTCATCCTCCAGCACGCGCGGCTCTTCGACGCTACGCCCACCGCGCTTCGTCGTCTCCTCCCACGACTTGCGAGCGTCATCGACCCACAGCGCAATCGAACGCACGCCATCACCATGCTTCGCGATATGCACCGCAATGTCGGTGTCGGGACGCAGCGGCGTCGTCAGCACAAAACGCACCTTGCCCTGCTGCAGCACATACGACGCGCGATCGCGGCGGCCAGTCTCCGGCCCTGCATAGGCAACGAGTTTCATCCCAAACGCCGCGCGATAAAAATACGCCGCCTGCCGCGCATTGCCGACATAGAACTCGACGTGGTCAGTGCCGCGCAAGGGCAGAAAGTCTTCGTGCTGCTGAGTGGTTCCGGGGACTGGGGCGAGGGTAGTGCTCATAGGGTTCCTTCTCCGTGGTGCACTGGCATGCTGGTTAAGATGCAGCCGACGCAACAGGTGAGGATATGACAGCCGGGGGGACTCTGGCTAGCCCAGTTGTGTGAATCCCGGCTGTGTGAATTTAGAACCGAGTGGCGAGGAAATGGCCGATCTCGGCGAACTCATCCTCGGAGAGGCGGAAGTCCACGGCGGGAAGAACCCCTTCGACCTGCTTCGGATTGCGACCGCCAACGATAGCTGCAGTGATCGCAGGGTTATGGAGCGTCCAGGCGATGGCGACTACACCGGCTTCGACGTTACGGCGCTTGCCGATGGCTCTCAAGAGTTCCGCAAGCTCCAGATTCCGTGAGAGTTGTGGCTCCTGGTAGTTCTTGGCATTGCGCCGGAAGTCGTCCTCCGGCATCTGGGCAACACGCTCTTTCGTCATCGCGCCGGTGAGCAGGCCAGACTGCATGGGCGAGTAGTTGATGACGCCAATGCCGTGCTTCTGGCAGAAGGGCAGAATCTCAGGCTCGACCGTACGGTTGATCATGGAATAAGGCGGCTGCAGCGAGGTGATGGGAGCAATCCTAAGAGCGCGTTCCAGCTGCGCGACGTTGAAGTTGGAGACGCCAATCCAACGCACCTTGCCCTCGCGCTGCAGTTCGGCCATGGTGCTCCAACCCTCTTCCAACTCTTCGTCAGGAACAGGCCAGTGAATTTGGTAAAGGTCGATAACGTCGACCTGCAGCCGACGGAGACTCTGCTCCACCTCTTCACGGATCTTCTTCATCGTCTGGACGATCTTGCGGTCGGCACCCCAGGTCATGGAAGACTTGGTGAAAACATAGGGCTTCGCGCCGCTGGACTTGAGGGCTTTGGCGACGATCTCTTCCGAGTGGCCGAGACCATAGACAGCCGCAGTGTCGATCCAGTTGATACCGGCGTCAAGCGAGCGGTGAATGGCATCAATAGAATCCTGGTCGTCCTGCGCACCCCAGCCGTACTGCCAGCCACCTCCACCGATGGCCCATGCGCCAAAGCCAATCGCGGTGAGGTGAAGATCGGAGTTGCCAAGTTGTTTCGTGGTGCCGAGCGTTTTGGTCCTTGAGTCGAGCGTTAGCGTTTCGGTCATAGTCCATTGGACGCTATCGCTGCGGCAACGGACGCCATGGACGCAAGAATGTGGCCGATACACGAACCGAGTGGCGAGGAAATGGCCGATTCCGGCTGCGAATATCCGCCATGCGTTGGGTTTAGCCGAGATTCCCACCTCAACGCGTCGCGATACCTTCCAGCAGCAACGGCTCACACGACGGACCGCCGTCTGTACTCCAAAGGAGTCATCCCGACGATACGTTTGAACGCCTTGATGAAGGCGCTGACGCTGTTATATCCAACCGCAAAGCAGGTTTCAGTAACAGAGCTTCCGTTGGACAGCTTCTCGAGCGCAACCAGCATCCGTAGATGATGTTGCCACTGCCCAATCGACATTCCTGTCTCTCCTTGAAAGTTGCGCAGCAGCGATCGTTGCGACATCCCCACCCAGCGCGCCCAGGCTTCCAGAGTGCGATCTTCATCCGGATGCAGCGACATCTGCTCCACGAGCCGTTTCAGGCGAGGATCGCTGGGCATCGGAAGATGCAGAGGCTGCTCCTCCAGGCTCTCGATCTCGTCAAGCAGCACCGACAGAAGATGCTGTCTCGAAGCGTGAGCTGGAGGTTTGTCGCTCCACGCCGAAAGGCGCAGCACGATCTGCTGCAGAAGCGCTGAAGTCGAAAGCACCATCGGATGTTCGGGGAGAGAACCGCAAAGGTCAGGAGTTAGGTAAACCGACCACCCCGTGATGTTTCCGCAGGAACGAAGGCCATGCGAACATCCAGGCGGAATCCAACCGCAACGCTGAGGAGGAAGCACCCAGGAGCCAGCAGCAGTCTCCACGATAGCCAGACCCGATTCCAACGATAGAAGCTGCCCCTTGGCATGCGCGTGTGCCTCTGTGTTCCTCACGATCGGCGCATCGATGCGCCAGACAAACACGTCCAGCTTTGGGTCTTCAATCTCCGTGTGCGGTGTGCTGTTCACATTGGCCATTTCGAGCTACTTATCGGCTGTCTCAGCTTAGCGGCTTCGACACTCCCTGCCTATGCTGAAGATAAGGAGATTGAACGATGAAACCACATGAACTTCTTCCCGATGGAGTCGACAGCCTGGTTTTGGGCGGGCAAACCGTACGCAAGGGAACCATTGGCGCCTTTATCCAGAATGCACTGGCCTTGGCCGATCCCAGAACCGAAACCAACGCCCGGCAAATCCTCGAAGCAGAAACCCTCGAATTGATTCCCAGCATGCAGGCCCTCCAGTTATTCGACATCTTCGATATACGAGATGGCGAACTGCGTAAGCTTGTCGCATCAAGATACCCCGACATTCCAGGGCTGAAGAATCCTCCGGCCGAATAGCACCTTCCAGAGCTACCTTGCAGGTGATAGAGTCTGCAAGGCCGGATGGATACGCGCGACACATTCTCCAAGCACTACTGTCGGCAGTCCCTCGCGCTCACAGCGAGCTCGCAGCGTAACCTCATCGCCATCCTGCAACCAGGCTCTTCGTTCGCCATTCGGCAGCGTAATCGCCTCAACGCCATTGCGCGTAAGCTCCAGCAGACAGCCCGCAGACTCGCGTTGCGGCCCGGAGATCGTACCCGTCGCCAGCAGATCGCCAGGCCGCAGATTGCAGCCATTGCTCGTGTGGTGCGCGACCATCTGCGAGGCGGTCCAGTAAAGCTCACGCGTACTTCCGTGGCTGACCAGCATCGGTTCAAGCCCCGCCGCACGGCTTGCCTCCGTACTCAGCAGCACCTCAACCTCAATGTCGAAGGCCCCATTGCGCAGGTCTGCAGCCTCCACAAGATACGGCAGTGGCTGCGGATCACCTGGCTCGCGAGCCACAGGCGCAACGCGGAACGGCTCCAGCGCAGCCATCGGAGTAATCCACGGCGCAACGCTGGTCGCAAAACTCTTGCCCAAAAACGGCCCCAGCGGCTGATACTCCCACGCCTGCACATCGCGAGCCGACCAGTCGTTCAGCAGCATGACTCCAAAGAGGTGTTCGCGCGCGTTTGCAATCGGGATCGGCTCGCCCAGTACATTCCCCTGCCCTATGACAAACGCAAGTTCCAGCTCATAATCCAGCGCATAACTCGGCGCAAACTCTGGCTGCGCACCCTCGCTCACTGGACGCCGCTGTCCCCGCGGACGCCGCACCGGCGTTCCACCCGCCACCAGCGACGACGCACGACCGTTGTACGCGATCGGCACATGCTTGTAGTTCGGCAGCAACGGATTGTCCGGACGAAATAACTCCCCCACACGCCGCGCATGATGCAGGCTCGCATAGAAATCCGTGTAGCCACCGGCATCGACCGGCAACACCAACTGCGCTTCATGCAGCGGATAGAGGAACCAGTCGACGCGCGTCTGAATATCGCCCGGTGCCGTATCTTCCAGCAACTCGCGCAAGCGATGACGCAACGCATGCCACGCCTCAGGCCCTAGCGATAGAAGCGCATTCAACGAAGGCTGACAACACGCGTCACGCACATTGGCAGTAAGCGAATCGAGCAGGCCATCTTTCTCGCACGCTGCAATATCCAACAGCCACGCACCGATACGCACACAGAGCCTTACATCATCTTCTTTGCGAAACGCACCATAAGGCAGATGATTCAGGTCCGGCTCGTTCGCACCCTCAACCCAACTGCGCATCGCAAATTCGCTCACACCGGCCTCGCTCTAACAACTGTGTCGCAGTATGCAGGATGCCTCTTCGCCTTCTTATCCGGATCACCTAAACATTGTCATCTCGACCGAAGGCGGCGCTTTTGCCGCCGTAGTGGAGAGACCTGCAGGTTGCTTGTGCGGGCACTCATGCCGACGCAAGCAACCTGCAGGTCTCTCCACTACGCATGACGATGAAGCCATCATGCTTCGGTCGAGATGACAACATTGAGGTAATCCAGTCACACAGTACACAGATCTTCGAACGGCTCTACTTCTCCGTCGTAAACGTCCACGTCGTCTCGCTGTGGTACGTCTGCCCCGGCTTCAGCTCAGTGCTGGGAAAGTTCGGACGATTGGGAGAATCAGGAAAGTGCTGCGTCTCGAGACACAGCCCGCTGTGCTGCACATACTTCACTCCGCTGATTCCGGTCAGTGTGCCGTCGAGGAAGTTGCCACTATAGAACTGCACGCCCGGCTCCGTCGTCTCAACGCTCAGCACACGCCCGCTGGTTGCGTCGTAGACCTTCGCCGCAGGCCGCAGTTCACCGGACTTGCCGCGCAAGACCAAGTTGTGGTCATAGCCGCTGCCGTTCTTCAGTTGGACGTCATCTGCGCCAATGCGCGCCCCCACGGACTCGGGCTTGGTGAAGTCGAACGGCGTTCCCGCCACCGGAGCCAGCTGCCCCAACGGAATCGACGTAGCATCGATCGGCGTGTACTGATCGGCATCGAGCGTCAGCTTCTCATTCAGAATCGTTCCAGAGGCCTCGCCCCCGAGATTGAAGTACGAATGGTTGGTCAGGTTCACAACCGTGGGCTTGTCGCTGGTCGCGCTATAGACGATCCGCACCGTGCTGCCCTCCAGCGTGTAGCGCACATGCGCAGTCATCTTGCCGGGAAAGCCCTGGTCGCCGTCCGGGCTAATCAGCGTGAACTCTACGCCATTCGGGATCTCCTTCGCCGTCCAGTTGCGGCTCGCAAAGCCATCGGGACCACCATGCAAAGCGTTCGGAGCGTTGTTGATCGGAATCTGGTACTGCTTGCCGTCGAGCGTGAACTTGCCCAGTGCGATGCGGTTCGCATAGCGCCCCGGCACGCTGCCAAAGTAGGTCTTCGTATCGCCGAGGTAGCCCTCAATATTGGCGTAACCAAGCACCACATCACCCATCTTGCCGTCGCGATCTTTGGTCGCCAGAGAAACGACACGCGCGCCATAGGTCATCACCCGTATCTCCACCGCCGGGCTCTTCAGCGTGTAGATCTCAACCGCAGCACCGCTCGGCAATGTGCCAAAAGAGGTGTGGGTAACGGAGGCGTGGGCGATTGCAGCAGAAGTCATGCAGAACAGAACGGCGCGAAACAGCTTCATTGCGACTCTCTCAAAGAGTAGGATTGCGGCGCCCCAACAGAGGCAATTGCCGTCATGCGCCACTATACGCGAGCCCATAGCAGCTGCACATCCCCCGCATGTAGCCAGCCCTTATGAAACCGGTTTACCCTATGAAGCACAGCCCAGTGCGCCGATTTCGCGGCGTGCTACCACTGTCCAATCTCATACGTGGAGCCTTCTCGTTTGCGCCTCTCAAAACCCCTGCTCGCCTCCGCAATCTTCCTCCTCAGCCTCTCGCCTGCAGCGCGTGCCGCAACTCCTCCGGACCACTGGGTAGGCACCTGGGCGGCCTCTCCCGTAGGCATGAAGAACACCAGCGGCAACCTCGGCGCGGACACTTCCGAGGGAATCACCTTGCGAGAGATCGTCCACATCTCCCTGGGCGGACCTGAAGTCAGAGTCGTGCTGACCAATGAATTCGGCCTGGAGCCGTTGACCATCAACGCCGGCACCATCGCAGCGAGTGCGGGCAGCGGCAGCATTGCAGGAAGCGCTGTGCCGTTGACCTTCAGCGGGTCCAGCACGGTGACGATTCCCCCAGGAGCGCTGTTCGTGAGCGATCCCGCCCCCCTGAAGGTCGCGCCGCTGTCGGACCTCACCGTGAGCCTCTATCTGCCCAGCCAACCGGCAAGTCAGATCACAGGCCACGCATTTGCCGACCAGACGAACTACCTGGTGCCGGGCAATTCCATTACGAGCGCGAGCCTTACCACTCCGAAAGAGGTCGATAGCTGGGAGTTCCTGAAGGGTGTCGACGTGAAAGCGGATGCCGACAGCGAGGCCATCGTGGCCTTTGGAGACAGCATCACCGACGGCGCACACAGCACACGCGACAAGAACCTGCGCTGGCCCGATGTGCTGGCCCAGCGGCTGCAGGCGAACAAGAAGACAGCGAAGCTGGGCGTGCTGAATCAGGGCATCGGCGGCAACCGCATTCTGCACGATGTAGCCGGCCCCAGCGCTCTCGCGCGCTTCGACCGCGATGTGCTGGCACAGCCAGGAGTGAAGTACCTCATCATCCTGGAAGCCATCAACGACATCGGCCACGCAGCAGACCCCAGAAGGCCCTACGACATCGTCACCGCCGACGATCTGATAGCGGGCTATTCGCAGATGGTGCGTCGCGCCCACACGCATGGCATCAAGGTGATCGGCGCAACGCTGACACCCTACGTCGGTGCGGGTTATGCCTCCCCCAAGGGCGAAGAGATGCGGCAGGCGTTGAACCAGTGGATTCGCACCACCAAAGAACTCGACGGCTTTGTTGACTTCGACAAAGCAACGAGCGATCCAGCCAATCCGTCAGTATTCTCGTCAACGGCCGATAGCGGAGACCATCTGCATCCGGGCGATGCAGGCTACAAGGCGATGGGCGGAGTTATCGATCTAAAGTTGTTCGAGAAGTAGCGCGGCCACCTTGGTACCGCAGATGCCGGGTGCCCCATCTTCGGCGCGTTTTTTGCGCCTAAGGTGGGCATCGTTTGCGTCAGCAAACGATTGCTCCTGCTCATTCTGATTAAGTTGCTGCCATTAGCTGAGGCAAGTCAACAGGTCAAGGAGTGGTCATGCCATTGCGCAATAGCGGGTATTGAAAAAGACCTGCTTCGTTAAGGGCGCGGGGAAACAGGTTTACCCGCGCCCTTAACGAAACCTCCTCGCGGACTGTCTCTGAACTGCTTTTAATAAAAAAGGACGGCGGGAGATATTTCTCCCGCCGTCCTCTTGCTTACAAATCGCTTACTTCAATTCGTAACCGGCAAAGAAGTAACCAATCTCAAACGCCGCAGTCTCCTCGGCATCAGAGCCGTGAATCGCATTCTCGCCGATGGATGAGGCAAACTGCTTGCGGATGGTTCCCTCTTCGGCCTGCGCCGGATTGGTGGCACCCATCAGCTTGCGGAAGTCGGCGATGGCGTTGTCCTTCTCGAGGACCATCGGGTAGATCACGCCGGAGCTCATGAAGTCGGTGAGTTCGCCGAAGAAGGGACGCTCGGCATGCACGTAGTAGAAACCTTCGGCCTGCTGCTTGGTGAGGACGATCTTCTTGATCGCGAGAAGCTTGAAGCCCGCCTTGCTGATCTCGGCGAGGATAGCGGCGGTGTCGCCCTTGCGGACGGCGTCCGGCTTGATGATGCTGAAAGTACGCTGTGACACGTGATTCTCCTTAGTTTGACTGCTCTTTTAGTGTAAATGGACGCACGTTACAGCACGTCGCGCCGCTCACTCAGAATGTTCGCCCTTCATGTACCACCACAAAAGTCGCCCTGAACAGCCTGGTTTGCCCAGCGAGCAGAGGCAGAAATGTACGGGAAAGGGCTCTCATTAGGCGTAGCCACAAATCTAAGTCCCGAAGGGACGACACCATCACAGCCCAGGGTGATGACGCAGAGCGCGATGCGAATGTTTGTGGCGCGCTTTGCGTCAAGGGTGAAACCCTGGGTTACAGATCTAGAAGAAGGTAAGTCCTGAAAGGGCGCCCTATCGATGCCAATCTTTGGCAACCAACAAACGCAAACAGGCCCGAGCGAAGCTCGAACCTGTTTCCTGTTTCCTGTTTCCTGTTTCCTGTTTCCTGTTTCCTGTTTCCTGTTTCCTGTTTCCTAAAAAAGCTAAGCCTTACCCAGCAACCTCGCCATCGCATCGCCAATCTCCGCAGGGCTCTTCACCACGGTGATACCGGCAGCGGACATAGCTGCCATCTTGCTGGCGGCTGTGCCTTCGCCACCGGAGATGATGGCTCCAGCGTGACCCATGCGGCGGCCTGGAGGCGCTGTCTGGCCCGCGATGAAACCGACAACCGGCTTCTTCACGTACTGCTTGATGAACTCGGCGGCAGCCTCTTCGGCCGAGCCGCCGATTTCACCGATCATGATGATGGCCTCGGTTTCGGGATCGTCATTGAGCAAACGCAATGCATCGATATGAGTCGTACCGATGATGGGATCGCCGCCAATGCCGATAGCCGTTGACTGGCCGATGCCACGCTGCGTGAGTTGGTACACCGCCTCATAGGTAAGAGTGCCGGACTTCGAAACGATGCCGACCGATCCCTCTTTATGAATGCGTCCCGGCATAATGCCGATCTTAGCCTTGCCCGGCGAGATCACACCCGGGCAGTTCGGCCCGATGAGCCGCGACTTCGAGGTCTTGATGACTTCCCACACCTTCACCATATCCAGCACCGGAATGCCTTCGGTGATGCAAACGATCAGCGGCACCTCCGCCGCAGCCGCTTCGAGAATTCCATCCGCAGCCGCCGGTGGAGGAACGAAGATCACCGTCGCATTCGCGCCAGTCTCTTTCACAGCCTCTTCAACGGTATTGAAGACAGGCCATCCCTCATGAATCGTGCCGCCCTTACCTGGAGTCACTCCACCAACAACTTTGGTGCCGTATTCAGCGCAGCCCTTGGCGTGGAAAGTACCTTCACGACCCGTAATTCCTTGCACAATCAACCGCGTATTTTTATCGACCAGTACTGCCATGTTTAGTTCTCCGTTCTCAGTTGTCAGTTCTCAGTCTGTCGAACTTTGGGCGGTTGGCTAAGATACTTCGACAATCCACTCAACATCTGACCGACTTCATGCGACAACATTTCGATTTCGCCAATCCTGTGCTCTTCTGCAAAACCTAAGCGATTGGCAATCAGGAACTGCGTTTGCAGCTCACAATTACTGCCACGTGCTATTGAAACAAACTGCTTGAAATCTTTTCTGGTGCCGCGGGCTGATCCCTCTGCGATATTGCTCGCTATCGAAACTGCTGCGCGCTGCATCTGCGAACTCAAACCATAGATTTCGGATTTCGGGAACTCAGCCGTCAACCCATAGACCAAAACCGTTAGATCAATGGATAGTTTCCATACCTTCAACTCGCGAAATGACTTTGCCACAATCCCTCACTGAGAACTGAGAACGGACAACTGAGAACTAGCCCTTCGCGGCGGCTACGACCAAATCGGCTGCTTCTTTCATGGTGGCGCCAATCTGGACCTTTAGGCCGGAGTCCGCAATGATCTTGCGGCCCTCTTCAACATTCGTGCCTTCGAGCCGAAGAATGATCGGTAGCTGCACATTCAACTTCTTCGCAGCCGCAACCACTGCCGTCGCCAGCACATCCACACGCAGGATGCCGCCAAAGATATTGATGAAGATCGCCTTCACATTCGGATCGCTCAACAAGATGCCGAAGGCATTTTCAATCTGCTCCTGGTTCGCACCACCGCCGACATCGAGGAAGTTCGCAGCCGAACCGCCCGCGTACTGGATGATGTCCATCGTCGCCATCGCCAGCCCCGCGCCGTTCACCATGCACGCGATATTGCCATCAAGCTTGATGTAGTTCAGCGCATACTTGCTGGCTTCGACTTCGAGCGGATCTTCTTCGCTCAGGTCGCGCAGTTCCTTCAGATCCTTGTGGCGGAACATCGCGTTGTCGTCGAAGTTGATCTTGCAGTCCAGCGCGAAGAGCTTGCCGTCCTTCGTCGTGATGAAGGGGTTGATCTCCATCAGCGTGGAGTCGGTCTCGATGAAGGCCTTGTAGAGGCCAAGCATGAACTTCACCGCGTCGCCGATCTGAGCGGGCTCCAGGCCGAGCTTGAACGCCAGCTTCCGCGCCTGGTACGGCTGGAAGCCGATAGCCGGATCGACATATTCCTTGAAGATGGCGTCGGGATTCTCGTGCGCCACCTCTTCGATCTCCATGCCGCCCGCCTGCGATGCCATGAACACCACCTTGGACGACGCCCGGTCGAGGACGAGACCTAGATACAACTCGCGCGCAATGTTCGAACCGGACTCGATGAGCAGCCGCTGGACTTTTTGTCCGGCAGGCCCAGTCTGGTGCGTGACGAGCTGCATCCCGAGGATATTTTTCGAGTACTCGACAGCCTCTTCAAGCGAGCGAGCCAGCTTGACGCCACCGCCCTTGCCCCGTCCACCCGCATGAATCTGCGCCTTGACGACAACAACCGCGTTGCCGGCGGAGAAAAGCTGCTTGGCGGCCGCATCGGCCTCTTCGATCGTGGTGGCCATCTCCCCGTTGGGTACGGGGACGCCGTACTTCCGGAGAATCTCTTTAGCCTGGTACTCGTGGATCTTCATTCGCGCTCCAGAATGCTACAAGATGCGACAATTCGCTCTTTATACAGACCCAGTCATAGTAGCGAGTGCCGGAAACGCGGAGCAAGCCACCACGACGATTATCGGTGCGAGTGTGCGTTTTTGGCCGTCGGTTCACAGTCGCCCGTTGCCGGTTCTCAGTTCTCAGTGGTCAGTTCTCAGAATGGGGTGCTTTGAAGGGTACGGCCTTCCAGGCCGTACGTAAACCGCTCACCGCTCAAGCGGCTTTAGCCGCGGAGGGAATGTACGCACCGGCAAAATTCCCGCCTCAACTCGTCTGCCTCTGACAACTGAGAACTGACCACTGAGAACTGGACCCCAAATCTGCTAGCCTCAAGCTGAATGTCGATCCAAACAGAACTACGGCGCATCGTCGAAGCGCGCGAGACCCTCTCCTTCGAAGCCGCGCTCGCCCTGATGCAGCGCATCCTCGCCGGCGAGGCCTCGGACATAGAAATTGCCACCCTGCTCGGCGCTCTGGCCGGACGCGGCGAGACAGCCCACGAGATCGCAGGCTTCGCCACCGCCATGCGTGCCGTGGCAACGACCCTCCCCCTCACAGACGCGGAACGCGAGCAGTTGGTGGACACCTGCGGCACCGGCGGCGATGCCAGCGGCAGCTTCAACATCTCCACCGCAGCGGCGCTGGTAGCCGCCGCTGCGGGAGCAAAAGTCGCCAAGCACGGCAACCGCGCGATTACCTCCCGCTGCGGCTCAGCCGACGTGCTCGACGCCCTGGGAATTCCGACCACGCTCTCCCCCGAAGCCGCCGCAAAGGCCCTGCGCGAACAAGGATTCTGTTTTCTGCTGGCCCCCTCGCATCATCCTGCCATGAAGGCCGTCATGCCCGTACGGCGTGCGATGGGCGTACGCACGGCGCTGCATGTGCTCGGTCCTCTGCTCAATCCGGCGGGCGCGCGGCGGCAGGTGATGGGTGTCTACTCCGCACGGCTGGTTCCTCTCGTCGCCGAAGCCATGACCATGCTCGGCGTGCAGCACGCATTCGTCGTTCACGGTGATGGTGGCCTCGACGAACTGGCACTCAGCGGCCCCAGCGAAGTCGCCGAAGTACGCGACGGAAGCGTTCGCCAATATATCGTCTCCCCCGAGAATTTCGGCCTGCAGCGAGCCCCGCTGTCCGCCCTCGAAGGCGGCGATGCCACGACAAATGCAGCGATCCTAACGGCAGTCTTCGCCGGAGAACCCGGGCCCCGACGCGACGTCGTGCTGCTGAACGCAGCAGCGGTGCTAACCTCCGCAGGCCTCGCCCAGAATATTCACGAAGGCGTTACCGTTGCCTCTGCGACAATCGATTCCGGCGCCGTGACAAAACTGGTTGCAAGCCTGCAAAGCACGTAGAGTTGTCATGGGCATCCTTCCGGATACGTGCGATAATCGCACAAGCACGAAGAGCGGAAAAGGGCGGTTTACTGCATATCCCAACACTTCGGGCACCCATTAGAAGCAATGAATCTTGAGAGGTTAGCGACATGGCACGAGTAACCGGCATTGGCGGCGTCTTCCTTCGTTCGAACGATTCCAAGGCACTGGCAAAGTGGTACGCCGAGCATCTTGGCCTTCACCTCAGCGACTTCAACGGCACCGCCTTTCAGTGGAGCGACGAAATCCCCGCCGGCACAGGCATGACCGCCTGGTCGGCATTCCCACAGGACACGCAGTACTTCGGCGAAGGCCAGCAGGCAGCGATGATCAACTATCGTGTCGACGACCTCGACGCTCTGCTCACTCAACTCGCCGCGGCAGGCGTATGGATTGATCCAAAGCGCGACAACCAGTCCTACGGCCGCTTCGCATGGATCAAAGACTGCGACGGCAACCGCCTGGAACTGTGGCAGCCTCTGGCCTAGGAATAGAGCCTGTAAGCTCAAGGCATGGCCGAAATCTCAAACCAGCCGAGACGATATGCCCCTCTGTGGTTGATGGGCATGTCGAACATGACGCTTGGCTTGTTCGGCGGATTTCTATTAGTGCCGTTACCGCAGATGCTCGCTGCGCAGGGTGTACCCGAGGGCTACATCACAGCGATCGTCGCGACGTGCCTCTCGCCGGGATTCTGGGGTTTTGCCCTGGGGCCCCTGCTCGATGTCCGGTTCTCTCGACGGTGGTACGCTGCCCTGTTTGCCATCCTTGCAGGCGCCATCATGGCCGCCTCCATTTTGTCGCAGCACCACATGCGCACGATGGAGACGTTGCTGACCATCGGGTACGCCTCGGCCATGTTGAGCTCCAACGCGCTCGGCGGCTGGCTCGGGACGATCGTACGCCGCGAAGATGAGGCCCAGCTCAGCGCCTGGACCCAGGTGGGAAGCTACCTGGGCTATGCCTTGATGGCCGTCCTTCCGGGCGAGCTCTCCCGGGTGTTACCTCCCTCTCTCACAGCGCCCCTGCTGGGCACGCTGGTCGTATTGCCAGCCGTCATCTTTCTATGGATGCCGGTCCCTCTCGAAAACCTCACCCAGGCAAAGCGGCTCGCGGAAAGCTTTGGCGCCTTCGGACGAGAGCTCCTGGCCCTTTTTAAACGCCGCGAGGTCCTGGTAGCCCTGCCCTTGTTCCTGCTGCCGACAGGCTCCTTCGCCATGACCAACAACCTCGGAGGAATAGGCCAGGACTTCCATGCCAGCCCCCAGTTTGTGAGCCGCATCAGCGCACTCATGCTCATGCTGGCCGGCGCGTTTGGCTGCCTGATGCTGCCTCTGCTGGCCAAGAAGATACGGATTCTACCGCTGTACTTTGTAGTGGGCATCGCAGGCGCACTCTTTACCTTGAGCCTGCTGGCGCTCCCCCACGCCCCGGCAACCTTCGCGACAGCCATCCTGGGAGAGAACATCTTCCAGGCACTTTCGTTCTCGACCGCTGTAGCCATTACCTTCGATACGATCGGACGCAATAACCCTCTGGCAGCGACGCAGTTCGGCCTGCTGACCTCGGCGACGGCCCTGCCCATCAGCTACATGGGCGCACTCGACGGCTGGGCCTACGGCCACGGCGGTCTGCGCGGAGAGTTGCGTACCGACGCACTGGTAAGCCTCGCCGCCTGCGTGGCGTTACTACCGCTGGTGCGCTTGATGCGCAAAGGGTAAGCCTTTATCTTTTCCAGCAGAACGGCAACTCAATGCCAGCCGTCGTAACGTCAACTTCATACAGGACACACAAGACTGAGAGCTAGTATGGGCATACCAAAACTACGCTTACGGCCACCTCCATAAGCGCTCCCCGTCATACGAACATCCCCGCACTGAACCCAATAAGGAGAATTTTCAATGAGCATCCTCACCCTCAAAGATGGAAACACCCTCTATTACAAGGACTGGGGCACCGGTCAGCCCATCGTGTTCTCGCACGGCTGGCCGTTGACGGCAGATGCCTGGGACGCGCAGATGCTGTTCCTCGGCCAGCAAGGCTATCGCGTCATCGCCCACGACCGCCGCGGCAATGGCCGCTCCAGCCAGCCGTGGGACGGCAACGAGATGGACACTTATGCCGACGATCTTGCTGAGCTATTCGAAGCGCTCGACCTGAAGGACGCTGTGATGGTCGGCCACTCGACCGGTGGCGGCGAAGTTGCGCGTTACCTCGGCCGGCACGGCACCAAGCGAGTCTCCAAAGCGGTTCTGATTGGCGCGGTCCCGCCACTGATGCTGAAGACGGAGAAGAATCCCGGCGGCCTGCCGCTTTCGGTCTTTGACGGCTTACGGGCCAGCCTCGTCGCAGACCGGTCACAGTTCTACAAGGACCTTACCCTGCCGTTTTATGGCTATAACCGCCCCGGCGCCAAGATCTCTGAGGGTGTTCGCGACAGCTTCTGGCTCCAGGGGATGCTGGGCTCGCACAAGAGCGAGTACGACACGATCAAAGCCTTCTCCGAAACCGACTTCACCGAAGACCTCAAGAAGATCGACATCCCCACGCTGGTTCTGCATGGCGACGACGACCAGATTGTACCGATCGGAGCGGCAGGGCTGCTGTCTGCGAAGATCGTGAAGGGCGCGACACTGAAGGTCTACCCGGGCTTCCCGCACGGAATGTGCACGACGCACGCCGACGAGATCAACGCCGACCTGCTGGCCTTCATCAAAGGCTAGAAAGACCGCCGCCGTCGTTTTTCGCCGTCATCCTTCAGCTTCGTTTCAGGATGACGGCGAAAACAGACCATTACTACCCAACCGCAGGCAGTTCCAACTGCTCGGAGCCAAGCTCATCGGTGAATGGTGAGAAGTGCGCACGGCAACGGGCCTCATATAGGCCTGCTGCTCCCACCACGACCAACTCCTGGCTCTGCCCCAGCCTCTGCGTATGAATCGCCGACGCACCGCAAACCATGCAGACAGCGGAAAGCTTCGTTACCTTGTCCGCAATGGCCATTAGGTTGGGAACCGGGCCAAAGGGCTCCGCCGCGAAGGTCGTATCGAGACCGGCCATCAGAACGCGCTTGCCCATTGCGATTAGCTCAACGGCCAGGGGAATGATCCCGATGTCAAAGAACTGCACCTCGTCGATCCCCACGACCTCCACCTCTGAGAGCAGAGGGTACAAAGCCTCGCGCAGATGCTCGACAGTGGCAACTGTAGTGGCCTCGTGGGTCTGCGAACTGTGTGAGGCGATAGCCGTACGGTGATAACGCAGGTCGATGTCAGGCTTATAGCAAGCCACGCGCTGGCGAGCGATGCGCGCACGCTTAAGGCGGCGGATCAGTTCCTCGCTCTTGCCGGAGAACATGGGGCCGGTGATGACTTCAAGCACGCCGGGGGGCTGGGTCTGCATGGGCTGGCGGTGGCCTCGTTGAGTGGAGTTGATACTTGAATTATCGTAATCTCGGCGACGGATACACGCAGTGGATAAGTAAGCCGGTTCTCCGTTTGTGTCTCTCGAGAGATGCCACGAAACCTCGCATTACGAGGGTCACGGTCGATATGAGGTCTCCCATGCTCAAGTGCAGGTTGTTTGTGTTGGCCGCAGTCATTGGCCTGATATCTGTCTCTTTCGCGTACGGACAAGAGAAACCGGCTCGACTGACGTTCGATGTGGCAACGATCAAGCCCTCTCAACCGGGTCTGCGCAACGGCGGGATCAAACCGCTACCCGGTGGAACTGGATATACGGCTCAGAACATTCACGTGAAACTCATCATCAGCTTGATGTACAAGGTTCCCATGCGACAGATCTCAGGCGGCCCGGACTGGCTCGACTCCGAGAACTTCGATATTGAAGCAAGGACGGACCATTCGTATGGCATCGACGATCTCCACGTGATGTTCCAGAATCTGCTGGCGGATCGGTTCAAGCTGAGATTCCATAAGGAGATCAAGGAAGGTCCCGTGTATGTGCTTACGGTGGATAAATCGGGGCTGAAGATGAAGCCCGATGGAAGCGGGCAGGCCCTCCAGATTCCAATCCTTCCCGGCAAAGACAACGAATTTATTGGAACCAGGGTTCCCATGCAATATCTCTGCTGGTGGCTCGACCAGCAACTCCAGTGGGACGGGCGTCCCGTAATCGACAGAACCAGCCTGGATAAGAGCTACGACTTCACTCTGTCCTTTGTCCCGGAGTTCCCGCCCGACTTCCCCAAAGAGAACCTGCCTCCCGAACTCCTCGACCGTCCGTCACTCTTCGACGCCTTAAAGCAGCAGCTTGGCCTCAAACTAGAAGCCCAAAAGGGACCGGTGGACAATCTTGTCATCGATCACATAGAGAAACCGTCCGAGGATTAACGGAATTTTTCAGTGATCTAGCTGCGGCCACAGTAGATGACATTCCGGTATTGAGCGTATTCTGGCGGTACTTCTTGTACGGGAGAGTTGATGATGCGATCTGGATGGTTTGCGATTGGCGGATTGGCACTGGGGATGTCTATTGCGGTGGCGCAGGGTCCCAAAGAGATTAAAGTGGCGATCAAGACGTCTACCGGGCAGGACGCCGGCACAGCCACCTTCAAAACGGTGAAAAAGGGCGTCAAAGTGAAGCTCGAGTTGAAGAATCTGCCCTTCGGCCCTCACGGCGTGCATATCCACCAGAACGCGTCCTGTGAGGCCCCGGACTTCAAGAGCGCGGGCGGCCACTTCAATCCCGATGGAAAGAAGCACGGCTATATGAATGACATGGGTCACCACAATGGGGACTTTCCGGCAAGCGTGGATATCGGCGAAGACCACAACGGCACGGCAACCTTTGTGCTGGGCTCGATCTCCCTTGACCCGGTGGCACCTAACTCCCTGTTCGCCAATGGCGGCACCTCCATCGTCGTGCATGAAAAGGCCGACGACGAGAAGACTGACCCCAGCGGAAATTCAGGGAATCGGATCGCCTGCGGAGTGATCAAAAACTAGGAACAAGGGATCAGGGATTAGCCGCAAGAAAGTGCCTTTCCTATGAGTCATTTAGGTGCTAGGGTGAAGTACGGTTTAATTTTTCGAGTTCTTGATCCCTAATCCCAGCTTTTTGGGAACCGCACCGGCACCGGCTGCGTATTACAACCTATGGCAACGGCGACTATTCCGGCGATATTTGAACGCGATAGCCGAATGCTGCTGGGGGGGCGAATTCTGCGGCGCGAGCCGTCGATACCTCCAGCCGGGCGCAACTCCCGGCCGGAGCTTTTGCCCGTGCAAGAGAAACCTATGACGGAAGCGCGACTGTCGCCCGAGGAACCGCAATCGCAGCTCCCGCAGATACAGGAGCAACGCGCCGCAGCGGTAGCCGAGCAAGCCAGACTTGCCGAGCTGGCAGTGCGGTGCCTGCAGGGAGATGCGGACGCCTGGGAAAAATTAGCGACCGGACAGCATCGCAGGATCTACGGAATTTGTTATCGTTTCACCGGGTCGGCAACGGACGCTGAAGACCTGACGCAGGAAGTGTTCTTGAAGATGTTCAAGAACCTCGCCAGTTTCGACCCGGCCAAAGGCGGCTTTACGACGTGGTTGACGACGCTAACGCGCAACCTGCTCGTCGACAGCTATCGCCGCTCGCGGATGGATCGCGTCAGCGACTCGCTGGATGAGACGTATGACGGTGAAGATGACGGGCCCTCAAAAGCAGAGAAATTAGCAGACACACGGCCTGGGCAGGAACATCATATGGCCGGGTTGGAACTTCGGGCCCAGATTCAGCAGGCGCTGGCACAGGTGTCGCCAGACTTGCGCGAGGCGGTGATTTTGCGCGACCTCGAAGATATGGATTACAAGGATATTGCCGAGATTCTCGGCGTTCCGCAAGGCACGGTGAAGAGCCGCATCAGCCGCGGACGCAGTGAACTGGCAAAGCTTTTGAAGCGTATAGAAGGGCAGGTGATGTAGGGTGGAAAACATGGGCCAATTCGACGAGTTTGATAGCAACACGATGGCGTGCGCCGTATGCGAGGCGATGTGCCCGGATGCCGTAGACGGCACGCTGAGCGACGCCGAGCGGAGAGCATTCGACAAACATCTGGCGGGCTGCGTCTCCTGCGCTGATGAACTGGCCGAGGCACAACGCGGAGCCGCGTGGATGGCGATGCTCAAGGGCCACACCCCCGAACCGCCCGCAGCGTTATTGCAACGGATTCTGGCGGAGACGACGGGCGCTGCACAGGCGGCTGCAACCTCCCCTGTTCCTGTAGCCGCTCCGATCCTCGCGATCCCGCCCTTCCACCGTGAGACCGGAAACGGGTGGAGCACCCGCATCTCGGCCCTCCGCGGCAAGCTGGCCGACATCTTCTCCCTCGAGAATGCCCGTATGGGCTTCCAGCCTCGGCTGGCGATGACGGCGGCGATGGCGTTCTTCTCTATCGCTCTGACGCTGAACATGACGGGCGTCCGGCTAAGCGATCTACGTGCCGATAGCCTGCGCCCTTCGTCGCTGCGCCGGGCGGTAGCGGACATGGGCGCTTCGGCAACCCGTTCCTTCCAGAATCTGCGCGTGGTGTATCAAGTGGAGTCGCGTGTAAACGATCTGCGCAATAACGACGACGAACAGAATATTCCGGGCACGCTGGACCGGTCGCATGGATCGAGCAACCAGACACCGGATTCGAATGGAACCACGGCTCCCCAGGACAAGCCAGCCAAGAAAGACGCGCCGCCCCAAGGCACGAGCGAACTTGTGCTCCCGATGCCCCGCAACGCAGCGCTCAGGAAGGGAGCCTAGCCATGATTGACGAGACAACAAATCAGGGCCACGCTACTGGCGGCGAACGGGTAGGTTTCTGCCAGGACTGCGGGCGTCCTCTGACACGGGAGACGGTGCGAACGGTAGGCTCGGGAGTATTCTGCGAGTCCTGTCTGGAAGCTCGCATCGCAGGGTCAGCCCAAACAGCGGGCGCAGCCCAGGGACCGGGCGTCCCTCCCCCAACAAGCGGACCTGTTCCGCCTCCCCCGCCATCGTCTGGCGAACCGAGTCCTTTGCTGGCAGGCTTTCTTGGCCTGATTCCCGGTGTGGGCGCCATGTACAACGGTCAGGTTGCTAAGGGCTTCGCTCACCTGGTGGTCTTCGCAGTGCTGGTGTTTTTGTCCGATCACGCGAGTGATGTTTTCGGGGTCTTCGTCGCAGGCTGGATCTTCTACCAGGCGTTTGAGGCTTACCACACAGCCAAGGCTCGTCGAGATGGACTGCCCTTACCCGATCCATTCGGATTCAACGACATTGGCGACCGTATGGGCTTCGGTAAAAACTGGCCCGGAAGCACGTCGCGTCCTGCGGCAGCACCCGCCGACTGGGTAGGCTACGTTCCACCAACTCAGTTTGGGAACACAGCTGCACAGCAAACAACCGCAGCGGAAGAGATTCGCCAGCAGGCCTACAGAGACGCGAACCTAAATACGCCGCCGACCGACTCGCAACAGACCTCGGCAAGCTGGGGTTCGACTCACTACCAGGCACCTTACACTGCCCCTTATGCTCCGACAGCAACAGATGCAACCATACCGCCAGCGCCGGTGGTTCCGGCGCGGCGCTTTCCGGTGGGTGCGATCTGGCTGATCGGCCTCGGACTGGTATTCCTGTTGGCCAATATCGACTCCTCCTTCTTCCGTCTCGACGGACGATGGGTGTTTCCTCTATTGCTTGCCGCACTCTCCGCGTGGGTATTTATCCGCCGCTTGGGTTGGGCAGGAGGTGTAAGCCGCCTGACAAAGGATGGGACTGAAGGTGAATTTGCGGGCGCCCAATTCGTCTACATCCTCCGCGCCCCTGTCATGCTGATGATCCTCGCTATCCTCTTTGCTCTGCAGGCAGCACATGTAATGACATTCGGGCAGACCTGGCCGGTGTTGGTCATCGCTTTGGGAGCAATCTTACTTTTGGAACGCTCTGTAGGCCGTCCACACTACATTGCTCCTACAAACTTCATACCCGGCACACCGCAATCGGCAGGCTATACGCCCCCCTACACAGCGCCAGTTGCTGAAGCACACGCTCCACAATGGCCCGCCACAGACGATTCAGCAAAGGGTGGGCAGTAAGATGAGCTCCTATCCGCCGCCTCCACCCGGTCAGCCACAGTATCCACCACCGTACAACCGGAATGACTGGAAGGCCCAGCAACGCGTACTAAAGCAGCAGGCCCGCATGCAGCGTGCCCAAGCTCGCATACAGATGCGAACCATGCGACGCGGATCGATCGTCGGTCCACTGGTGATCCTTACGGTGGGCATCATATTTTTCCTGGTACAGACCGGCAGGCTCTCGTGGGCACATGCCCTGGACTGGTACGCAGGCTACTGGCCGTTCGTGATGATTGGAGCGGGCGTCATACTGCTCCTCGAATGGGCCATCGACCAGTATCTGCACAGTGATAACCCAGCGCGAGGCACACGAGCCCTCGGTGGTGGGGTGATTATGCTCCTCATCCTTCTGGCCATCGTTGGAGCAAGTTCGCGAGCTGCCAGGCGCGGTATGGAGTGGAAGGAACGCAACTTCGGACACGGCTTTTCAAATTGGGACCACGCCTTCGGAGATCGGCACGACGCTGACGACTCCGCCAGCGCTGCCATCCCTCCCGGCGGGATGCTCACGATCCATTGCCCGCACGGCGATGTGACGGTAACGGGCACCAGTGAAGACGGACAAGTCCACGTCAACGTCCACAAGCAGGCCTATGCATGGAGTGACAGTGACGCAGAGACAAAAGAAGCTCAGCTACAGCCGACGCTGAAACCCGACGGAGCCAATCTGCTGCTGGACGTGGCGGATGTGGGAGGCGGACAGGCAGACCTGACCATCGATGTCCCGCACAACACCGCGCTTGCCATCACAGCAGGACGCGGCGATGTGGAAGTTTCGGAGATCCATGCGAATGTCACGCTGACCGCGAACCACGGACAGGTTGACCTGAGCGGCATCGATGGTGCGGTACAGGCTCACGTCAATGACGACGACGAGAGTGTATCGGCGCATAGCGTCAAAGGAATCGTCACGATCGAAGGCCACTCTGGCGACATCACCGCTTCCGACATCGTCGGGCCCCTGACGCTGCATGGCGACTTCCTGGGAACGACACACCTGGAGCGCATCAACGGAACCATTAGCTTCCAGACCAGCCGTACCCAGTTCCAAGCCGCGCGGATCGATGGCGAGTGCGAGATCTCTCGTGCGGAGTTGCAGGCCGACCAAGTGCTTGGCCCGGTGGTGCTCGTCACCCGGGAGAAGAACATCACGCTGGACCGGGTACAGGGCAGCGTACAGCTCACCAATCGTAACGGCAGCGTCAATGTAACAAACACGTCGCCACTAAATCAGATCACAATCTCCAATCAACACGGTTCCGTCGACCTGGGAGTGCCGGAACACGCCGGATTTGTTCTCCAGGCACAGACGAAAAACGGTGATATCGAAAATGACTTTGGCTTGGAGCCAATGGAGACGGCACACGTCAACGTGCTGACCGGAACAGTCGGCAACGGCGGTCCCTCCGTAAAGGTCGACACCAGCGACGGCGATGTAACGATCAGTAAGAGCTCCGTCGCGCCTCTGCCACCGACTCCGCCTGTCGCGCCTCGCATCACCGTTAAGCCTCCTCCAGCACCTCGCCCCATGATGCCGAAAGTTCCGAAGGTACCAGCTTTGCCCAAAGTACCGGCTGTGCCTTCGCCTCCCGACGCCTAATCACGACACCTCTCTCCTTGTTACGCGGGAGCAGTAACTGTTTGAGACCTCATCGTCACGAGCTGCGGTGACAAAATAGCCGATCACTATCAGCTGCTGAGTCCAGCTCAAGTTCTTTCAGGGACTCAACGATCCAGTCGGCTTCCTTCAATTCTTCCGGAGCATGAGAAGACGCCACGGCGATTACGAAACAGCCTGCCGTCTTTGCTGCGCGGATACCCGACGGAGAGTCTTCAATTACAAGACAATCGGCCGGGATCAATCCAAGTTGTGAGGCTCCAAGCTGATAGGGCTCCGGGCTCGGCTTGCCCAGGCTGACACTTTCGGACGTGACGACCTTTGGCGGTACCGGCAAGCCAAGAGTTCCCAGACGATGCCGCATAACCCGATCAGAAGCTGATGTCACGATGCTCCACTGTGTCGGTTGTAGACCAGCGAGCAGTTCGCGAACACCGGGATAAACGGTAAGACCCGCAGTGTCTTCCGCATCAAAGTCTTCCATTCGTTCGAGCTCAGTCGTCAGATCGAGATCAGGCCTGAGAGCACGAATCGTATCGATGGTTCGCCGGCCATGTGTGCTGTGTATGGAGAAGGTGGCTTCCATTCCATGCAGCTTCGCCCACCTCAGCCAGCTTCGCTCATCCGCTTCGATAGAACTAATGAGGACGCCGTCCATATCGAAAAGGACAGCTCGAACGCTGATCTTCAGGCCTTTAGAATCTGGGGCGCTCATCACTTTTTATTATTGCGCGATAGAACGTATCGGGTGCAAATGACATAAAGGCGCTGCGCGTAGGTCGAAATCCCGTGAAATCTAGAAATGTGACCCCTAAAGACAAAACATCTTTTTCGGTGTTTCTTCTCGTGATTTCTAGAATTGCGGGGCGCAATGAATTGATTCTGCCGATGTTATTTCATCGGCATCTAGCCTCTCTCCCATTAACTTTTCGCACACGCAACACAATTTTCGCCTACAATTTTGAGGCCGCTACTGCGCCCTGTGAGATCTGCTTGAATCTGACCCAACGCATCGCTACCGCCGCCCTCTTCGCTGTCAGCACTCTGAGCTATGCCCAGCTGGAGGGCGACAAGATAGACACCACAGCCGCTCATCATCCCGTCCTCGCCATTCAGGACACCGAAACGGCCGCGCAGCGGGATGCTCGCATGAAGTGGTGGCGCGAGGCTCGCTTTGGCATGTTCATCCATTGGGGTCTTTACTCCATCCCCGCCGGCACGTGGAACGGCAAGCCGTCTCATGGAGCTGGTGAGTGGATCATGAACGATTCCTCCATTCCCGTCGCGGACTACAAGGCGCTCGCGCCGAAGTTCAATCCTGTGGGATTCAGCGCGCACGATATTGTGGCCCTCGCGAAGTCCGCGGGCATGAAGTACATCGTCATTACCGCCAAACACCATGACGGCTTCGCGATGTTCGACTCCAAAGCGAATCCCTTCAACATCGTTGACGCGACACCCTTCAAGCGCGATCCGCTGCGCGAGCTTGCCGAGGAGTGCCGTAAACAAGGGGTTAAGCTCGGCTTCTACTACTCGCAAGATCAGGACTGGACCTCTCCTGGAGCCAGCGCGCTCAAGACCGGCGACCATCAACCCCCTACCTACCACTGGGACAAAGCGCAGGACGGCGACTTCGATACCTACCTGCACACCAAGGCCATCCCACAGATCAAAGAGCTTCTCAGCAACTACGGCGAGTTCCCTGTCGTGGTCTGGTTTGATACTCCTACCGGCAACATGACGCCAGAGCGCGCGGCGGAGATCGTGACCTTGCTCAACCAGCACCCCAACCTCATCTGGAACAACCGCCTCGGCGGTGGATACAAGGGTGACACGGAGACACCCGAGCAGTACATCCCACCCCAGGGTTTCCCGGGCCAGGATTGGGAGTCCTGCATGACGATGAATGACACCTGGGGCTTCAAGTCTGACGACACGGACTTCAAATCCACGGAGACGCTGCTGCACAATCTCATCGACATCGCCAGCAAAGGCGGCAACTATCTGCTCAACATCGGGCCTGATTCCAATGGCGTTGTCCCAGCGGCTGAGGCTGAGCGCCTGCACGAGATGGGCAAGTGGCTGGCAGTCAATGGTGAAGCTATCTACAGCACCGGACCAACTCTCTTCGGCGCAGAGGCAGGTGCGTTCAGTTCTACGGAAAAGAACGGTGACGGCAAGCCAAAGTTCATTGCCGCGTGGAACTGGCGGTCGACCACTGGCCGGGGAGCCAACGCCAATAAGATCTACATCGAGATCTTCAACTGGCCCAGCGGCTCATTCCATCTGGACAAGCTGTCACGCAAGGTCACCAGCGCCTACCTGCTGGCAGACCCGGCACATAAGTCTCTAAAGCTGACGCGAAATGGGGACAGCCTCGAGGTACAACTCCCCGCTCAGGCTCCAGAGGCCATCGCCTCGGTGCTTGTGCTCAAGACAGCGAAGTAGACGGCTGGTCGGGCTCAGCCCACCAGCCGTTCGCAACGCACGTATAGATCAGCATCGGCACCAACAGCATGAGATAGAAGTAACCGTCGACCAGCACGTTGAACAAAGTGAAGACGGTCAAGGCGATGATGCTCCAACGTAGAGTGTCTTCGAGTGTCGCGCAGCCTTTGCGGGCAAAACAGTAGACGAAGATCGCAATCATCAGTACGGCTTGCAGCCTCAGCAACTTGTCGGGCCGGATCAGGTACGTCACCCAATACGACAGATTGATCGGCATGGCCTCGGCATGGGCCATCAGCTCCCACTGCCCTACCGTGTTGTTGGCGATGCGCCGAGTTGCCGACACTAGAAATGGTCCTGCGACCGCAAGCGATCCGAGCGCGGCAAGCAGTGTGAGCTTGATCGTCTCCAGCCATCCGCGGCGACGGAGAGCGTTGAGCAGGAAAAATGGGAAAAGAATCCAGCTGAACTGATAGATCGCCATGCTGACGCCGAAGACAAGCGCGGCCCAGGCGAAGTGCCGACGCTGCATGAGAACGTAGATCGCGACGAGGGTGAACCAGTGCGGCGGCAGGTAGAGTTCGTGGCGATACTGCAGGAATGGGCATAGCAGAAAAAGCCCCAGGAGAACTGCGACTTCATGTCGTCGCTCCATCCGTGCGGCCCAGAAGATAAGCGCAGCGCTGGCTGCGACGTAGACAATCGATCCAAACCGGATATCAAGGTGAGCGGCGACAAACGGGAAGAAGGCCACCATCATTCCCGGGAGATAGGGAAAGTCGTAGACGCGGTCGGCTACGTACATCCGCGCATAAGGGTTGATGTGGTGCAGCAGATTGGTATCTGCCCACTGGATGACCGGGAGCATGTCAGAGCGGAGATAGGTCAAAGGAAAGCTGACGATCGCCAGAATCATTCCCGCGATATAGGCGGTCAGCGTGACAGCAAAGATCCAGGTGGCATTCCTGAGGGGCTTTGAGGTTAATCCGCCGAGAAAGATCAGCAGCGGGATGAAGACGGCTAGTGACAGGAGCGGATGTAAGCGATAGCCAAGCGAGGCAAAGTGGTGAGACTCGTAGGCAAAGAGCAGGAGGAACAAGATCTCGAAGAGCAGCGTCAACCGGAGAGCTCTGTCTGGCGACCACCAGACAGGCATCCCCCCTTTTTCGGAAGCGAAGAGCAGTTGCCAGAGAGCAGCGAGAAAGCCGATTGTGAGCGGCAGCAAGAGGAACTGGTGGGCTATCCCGATGGGGCGTCCGGACCACCCGTCGCCAACGAAATTGACGATCAGGAGCAGCGCTGTAAACCAGCCTGCGCGACGGTATTCCATCGGGTCTAGTCGGGTCAAGTGAGTCTCTAAGCAATGAAGATTTGAAGCTTGGCTACGATTGTAACGAGGAAACTTCTCTTATGATGCAGAACGGTAACAATTCAGGCCGACTACAGGGGTCTACCTTCATGGGGGCTTGAACCCAAGGTTGCGGCGTGGCTGCTTCAAGCACCCGTAAAAGCGCTCACGCAGAGGGCGCGGAGGAAAACGCCAAGGACGCGACGGCTTCCGTGGCGAGGGCTTCATACGCGTGGCCGTTTGAGTCTCGGCGCTCCATTATGTGGATGTAGTCGCACACCGGAAGGAGGGCTGAATCATCTCTGAAAACTGGGTTAAAGTAGAAAAGCCCATCACAAGGATGGGCTTTTCAGAAATAATGCCGGCGATCACCTAATCTCCCACACACTTACGCGTGCAGTACCATCGGCCCAACGAGGCTTAACTTCCGTGTTCGGGATGGGAACGGGTGGGACCCTCGCGGTAAACTCACCGGCAAACTTGAGAAAGATGCGCCACAGCGCGATCGTTCACAACTGAATAGATTGAGCAGACATTTACCAAAATAACGTATTAGTTATATCTCTATAACTACAAAGCTTGTGTTGAATATCTCTAGAACAATGTGAACTAAACATTGCGCAGAGTAAATTCTATGGACAAGCCGAACGGGCGATTAGTACTGGTAAGCTACATGCATTACTGCACTTCAACCTCCAGCCTATCAACCAGGTGGTCTTCCTGGGCCCTTCATTTCCCTTACGGGTTGGGAGATCTCATCTTAGAGCGTGCTTCCCGCTTATATGCATTCAGCGGTTATCACAACCGAACTTCGCTACCCAGCCGTGCCATTGGCATGACAACTGGAACACAAGAGGTTCGTCCATCCCGGTCCTCTCGTACTAAGGACAGCCCTCTTCAAATCTCCTACGCCCACAGCAGATAGAGACCGAACTGTCTCGCGACGTTCTGAACCCAGCTCACGTACCGCTTTAATAGGCGAACAGCCTAACCCTTGGAACCTTCTACAGCTCCAGGATGCGATGAGCCGACATCGAGGTGCCAAACCGAAGCGTCGATATGAACTCTTGGCTTCGATCAGCCTGTTATCCCCGGCGTACCTTTTATCCGTTGAGCGATGGCCCTTCCATACAGAACCACCGGATCACTAAGGCCTGCTTTCGCATCTGCTCGACTTGTAGGTCTTGCAGTTAACCACACTTATGCCTTTGCACTCGACGGTCGATTTCCAAACGACCTGAGTGTAGCTTCGCGCGCCTCCGTTACAATTTAGGAGGCGACCGCCCCAGTCAAACTACCCGTCTTACTATGTCCCTCTTCCCGATAAGGGAAGGAGGTTAGAATCACAACACTCGCAGGGTGGTATCTCACCGTTGGCTCCACCAAGTCCAAGAACCTGGTATCAAAGCCTCCCACCTATCCTGCGCAGCAAGAGCCGTAACTCACAGTAAAAGTATAGTAAAGGTGCACGGGGTCTTTTCGTCTAGCTGCGGGTAACCGGCATCTTCACCGGTACTACAAGTTCGCCGAGCAACTCGTTAAGACAGTCGAACGATCGTTACTCCATTCGTGCAGGTCGGAACTTACCCGACAAGGAATTTCGCTACCTTAGGACCGTTATAGTTACGGCCGCCGTTCACCGGGGCTTCAGTTCGAAGCTTCGAGCTTGCGCCCTAACCTCTCCCTTTAACCTTCCGGCACCGGGCAGGAGTCAGCCCCTATACGTCGTTTTAGACTTTGCAGAGACCTGTGTTTTTGTTAAACAGTCGCCGTTCGCGTTTCACTGCGGCCCCCCTAGGCTTGCACCCACGGGGGCGACCCTTCTCCCGAAGTTACGGGTCTAATTTGCCGAGTTCCTTAACAAGCTTTCACTCGAGCGCCTTTGGATATTCTCCTCGTCTACCTGTGTCGGTTTGTGGTACGGTTCCCAATCTTTCTCCTTAGAGGTTTTTCTTGGCACCATGAAATCAGCAGCTTCAAGCCCTACGGCTCTGCTTTACGCCTCACTGTTAAGCTTCTCCGGATTTGCCTAGAGAAACCAGCTTCACGCGTATCGAACCACATAGCCATATGTGGTCCTGCTTATCCTTATGCGTCACCCCATCGTCAAACGAACTATTGGGAGGTCCGGAATATTAACCGGAAATCCATCGCTTACGCCTTTCGGCCTCAGCTTAGGGACCGCCTAACCCTGAGCGGATTAACCTTCCTCAGGAAACCTTAGACTTTCGGCGGGAAGGGTTCTCACCTTCCTTATCGCTACTTATGCCGGCAGGGTCTCTTCTCTAATGTCCACGTATCTTCCCAGTTACGCTTCATCCACGAGAGAATGCTCTCCTACCACGCACACTCAAAAGTGTGCATCCGCTGCTTCGGTATATAGTTTTAGCCCCGTTGTATTGTCGGCACCGGACCGCTTGACCAGTGAGCTATTACGCTTTCTTTAAAGGATGGCTGCTTCTAAGCCAACCTCCTGGCTGTCTGAGCGTTCCGACTTCCTTTCCCACTTAACTATAATTTTGGGACCTTAGCAGGCGGTCTGGACTGTTTTCCTCTCGACTGTGAAGCTTAGCCCCCACAGTCTGACTGCCGTGCTGGTTGTAATCGGCATTCGAAGTTTGGTTGGATTCAGTAAGCCGGAAAGCCCCCTAGTCCATCCATGTCTCTACCACCGATCCAAATCACACGACGCTAGCCCTAAAGCTATTTCGGAGAGAACGAGCTATCACGGAATTTGATTAGCCTTTCACCCCTACCCTCAGCTCATCCGAGCTTTTTTCAACAAACACCGGTTCGGTCCTCCAATGGGTGTTACCCCATCTTCAACCTGGCCAAGGGTAGATCATCCCGCTTCGCGTCTATTCCTGCCAACTGAATCGCCCTATTCAGACTCGCTTTCGCTGCGGCTCGCTCACGCTTAACCTTGCTGACAAGAATAACTAGCCGGCTCATTATGCAATAGGCACGCGGTCAGACATTCCCTTACGGGCATAGTCCTCCCACTGCTTGTAGGCACACGGTTTCAGGTACTTTTCACTCCCCTCTCGGGGTGCTTTTCGCCTTTCCCTCACGGTACTGGTTCACTATCGGTCAGAAACGAGTATTTAGCCTTACGGGATGGTCCCCGTGGATTCAAGCAGGGTTTCTCGTGCCCCGCCTTACTCAGGTACCTGCTTCGAGTCTGGATCAATTTCGTCTACGCGCCTGTCACGCTGTTTCGGGCTGGTTTCCACACAGCTTCGACTATCGACCAGATTGGTAACTCTACTGTTGCAGGCCCTACAACCCCCGAATTACCGAAATAATACGGGTTTGGGCTGTTCCGAGTTCGCTCGCCACTACTATCGGAATCGAGGTTTCTTTCTTCTCCTGGAGGTACTGAGATGGTTCACTTCCCTCCGTTCGCTTGCTCCTACCTATGTATTCAGTAGGACATAATATGGGTTTGCCATATTGGGTTTCCCCATTCGGAAATCTCCGGATCAATGCCTATGTGCGGCTTCCCGAAGCTTATCGCAGCTTGTCGCGTCCTTCATCGCCTGTTTCTGCCAAGGCATCCACCGTGCGCCCTTAGTAGCTTGACCATAGAATTTACTCGCACGCATCAGAGTGAAAACCTCTGACCGTAGGGAGTAACCTACGTTGTTTAGTCCGCCTTTGTAACTTGTCCTCACTGGATTAGGGTGAGGGGTTACTAGAATATTCTAAAGACACTCAACACTGTAATCAGCTAGATCTATCGAAACTACCGATAGCTCCAAGCTGCTCAGCCTTGTAGTTATATTTACCCAATCTATTCAGTTGTCAAAAATCGTCTGCGGCAACAAAGTGTTGCAACGCTACGCACTCTGGAGTGCGCCTGAGACATGCTCAAGGATCAGAATCCGCTATGAGCGGAGACTCAACCTCGAGCAGGTTTGCTTCGATGAAACCTTTTGAGAGTTATGGTGGAGCTGACCGGGATCGAACCGATGACATCCTGCTTGCAAAGCAGGCGCTCTCCCAACTGAGCTACAGCCCCACTTCCTTCAGTATAACCGAAGAATGGAATATGGTGGGCCTGGGTAGACTCGAACTACCGACCTCACCCTTATCAGGGGTGCGCTCTAGCCAACTGAGCTACAGGCCCGGCATCGCCGAACAGCTTTGCGCCGGTTGGCGTGCTTACTCTGTCGCCCGGCCCATTCCAAAGAATGTGACGCGGACTCTTGAGCTCTCTCGAAGGTTTTCGAGGACACAGTTGAACGTGCTATCCAGCTACGCCGGATATGACCATCGTTGTTGATTCATACGACAAAGAGAAGGTTGAGTTCAGATTCCCCATCTCGCACTCTGCCGACCAAGATCGGCTTTGCTTGAGGTAGGGGTTGTCTGGCCTTTCGCACCTATCAGGTAGCACCTTGCGGTGGCCTGCTCGCAATCGCGAGGCTAGGATTGATTACCAGAGCGTTCTCTCTTAGAAAGGAGGTGATCCAGCCGCAGGTTCTCCTACGGCTACCTTGTTACGACTTCACCCCAATCATGAATTACACCTTGGGCGGCTGCTCCCTTGCGGTTAGCGCACCGACTTCTAGTGCAACCCACTTTCGTGATGTGACGGGCGGTGTGTACAAGGCCCGGGAACGTATTCACCGTGGCATGCTGATCCACGATTACTAGCGATTCCAGCTTCATGGAGTCGAGTTGCAGACTCCAATCCGAACTGAGGCCGGCTTTTTCCGATTAGCTCACCCTCGCGGGGTTGCAGCGGTTTGTACCGGCCATTGTAGCACGTGTGTAGCCCTGGACATAAAGGCCATGAGGACTTGACGTCATCCCCACCTTCCTCCCCGTTATCCGAGGCGGTTTCGCCAGAGTGCTCAACTAAATGGTAGCAACTGGAGATAAGGGTTGCGCTCGTTGCGGGACTTAACCCAACATCTCACGACACGAGCTGACGACAGCCATGCAGCACCTATATACAGACCCATTGCTGGGAGACGATATTTCTACCGTTGTCCTGTACATTTCGAGCCCAGGTAAGGTTCTTCGCGTTGCGTCGAATTAAACCACATGCTCCACCGCTTGTGCGGGCCCCCGTCAATTCCTTTGAGTTTCAGCCTTGCGACCGTACTCCCCAGGCGGATTGCTTATCGCGTTAGCTTCGACACGGTAGGATTGGGTACCCACCACATCAAGCAATCATCGTTTAGGGCTAGGACTACCAGGGTATCTAATCCTGTTTGCTCCCCTAGCTTTCGTGCATCAGCGTCAGTTATGGTCCAGTGAGCCGCTTTCGCCACAGGTGTTCCTTCCGATATCTACGCATTTCACCGCTACACCGGAAATTCCACTCACCTCTCCCATACTCAAGCCCGACAGTTTCGCATGCAGACTTCGGGTTGAGCCCGAAGATTTCACATGTGACTTATCAAACCGCCTACGCACCCTTTACGCCCAATAATTCCGAACAACGCTTGCCCCCCTCGTATTACCGCGGCTGCTGGCACGAAGTTAGCCGGGGCTTCTTCTCTCGGTACCGTCATTATCTTCCCGATCGAAAGGAGTTTACATCCCAAGGGATTTCATCCTCCACGCGGCGTTGCTGCGTCAGGGTTTCCCCCATTGCGCAAAATTCCCCACTGCTGCCTCCCGTAGGAGTCTGGACCGTGTTTCAGTTCCAGTGTGTCCGTGCGCCCTCTCAGGCCGGATACAGATCATCGTCTTGGTGGGCCATTACCCCGCCAACTAACTAATCTGCCGCGAACTCCTCTTCAAGCGCATTGCTGCTTTGACCCGTAGGTATTATGCGGTATTAGCTAAGATTTCTCTCAGTTATTCCCCACTCGAAGGTAGATGATTCACGTGTTACTCACCCGTGCGCCACTGTACTCAGGACCGAAGTCCCTTTCTCGTGCGACTTGCATGTGTTAGGCACGCCGCCAGCGTTGATTCTGAGCCAGGATCAAACTCTCGTTTAATCTTGGTTTGCTCTGCCTTCTAGGACAGGGGTCCGAAGGCTCGAGCGCTCCGCTCGCTCGAAAGGAGCGGAGGTAATAATATAGTGAGAATGACCCAACCAAAGGTCGTTTCATCTCACGACTGGCACGTTCAACTATGTTGTCAAAGATCCTGACTGTTCTCGCCTAAGCGGACAGTTTTGGATCAAGGACCAACTCTGGGCAAAGCCGCAGGTTTGTGTCCTCGAACTTGATTGCGCTGTGTTGTACTGGGGAGATACCGGGCGTGTTTCTTATTCACCGGCCTCGCTGCAGTGTTTTGCGCGAACTTTCTAAGAGTATCGAAGTTTCACTCGCTTGTCAACCTTTATTCTCGCGATTTTCTTGTCGCTTTCATTCTTCCATCTGAACCCGTCGGGGCGTGGAGAACAAAGCGACCAGAGCGTGAGATGGTCAACCAACAACAGCACAAATTATCAAAACACCGTAACGACTCGATAAGGAGTCGCGGAGCCTAAGCTCCTTGGATACACCACTTGCAGTTGCTTGGGTTTGTGTCGGCCGGCTCAGCGAGCTCTTACTACCGCGATCAAACGCTTGGACTGCGCTCCGACTTGCCATACTCACCCCTGAGGGGTAGGCGCGAAGCATTTGTTTCTGTTTCCCGTACCAACCAAGAGTATCGCATCGCCTTGCTTTGCGCAACCCCTTGAGGTTGATTCGTTTTCCTTGCCACTTCTTTGCCACATCGTTACGACTGCGACTTGTTGAGATTAGCAACGATTGGAGCTTCATGCAAGCCAATAAGTGTGGATAGCTGTGGAGGACTGTGCATTTCTCGTCTTTTACCCGGCTATTCCCTCTTCCTTACAGCGCGGAAACCGCTAAAAACCCTGGATTTTCAAGGGAAAACGACGTTTAGCGGATGTTTCTCGTGCAGACTATAAAAACTGCGCCGAATGTCCTGGATCATTCGTTGTGGACCGTGGGCAAAGGAGATTGAGCGCTTTAGGCACGGGATATCGTGCAATCGAGATATACCGCCCCGGCAGGGCTCTATTTTCTTTGGGCCCGTAACCCAGGGTGGAGGCGACACGGCGAGCAAAAAGCGCTCTCCGCGTCGCCTCCACCCTGAGCTGGTATATATCGCCCCTTTGGGGCTTGTTCCCGTGGTTGTTTGACCCTCTGCGCTGCGTTTAGCTGCTGTACTCCATTTTGTGTTGATGTAGTCGCGCATTTGAAGGCCGGTTGAATAGTTACCCTGTGGTCATTCCATGTCGCAGGAGAAAAGAGCATATCCAAGGGCTGAAGCCCGCTCTGGGACTGCGCTTTGATGTCCGGACTAAAGTCCGGATCTAAGCGCAGAGACAAAAGCAAATACGCTCTCTGATCTGACTCATCATCAAGCTCACATCTCGCGATCGGTGAAACCACTCTTGGCCATGATTCGATAGAATCCGCATCAGGTAAACACCACACATGGAAGCCAACGAAATTAGCGAGTTCTCTCAGGAGATGAATGAGGCAGGTGAGGGCGGTATGAAGCATATCGCCCTCATCATAAGCGTGCTGGCGGTATTGGTTGCAATGGTTACAGTACTGGGCCATCGCACGCATACGGAAGCCATTCTGATGCAGTCGCGTGCCGCCGACCAATGGAACCAGTATCAGGCCAAAAAGATTCGGCATGGACAGCTCAGCTCTACTTCCGACCTGCTATCCCTGCAGCCCAGCACGAACGATGCCGCCGTGCAGCACAAGCTGGCTGAGTATAAGGCGCACCTCGAAAAGCTGGACGAGGACCTTCTTGACGAGCAGAAGAAGGCCGAGGAGTTTGAGCACGAAGTAAGATTCTCCGAACGCCGAGCGAATCGCTACGACCTGGGCGAAGCACTCCTGCAGATTGCAGTAGTGCTCGCGTCGATTACGCTGCTTACGAAACAGAAGACTTACTTCGTGCTCGGTCTGGCTCTGGGTTTAGCTGGGTTGTTGACCGCCCTGTCCGCGTCCTTGATCCACTAAAAGACCAACGGGCGAAATGGTTTATCGTCATGCGAATTAGAGAAACCTGCAGGTTGTCCGCGCACGCAATAGTGCTGGTACAAGCAACCTGCAGGTCTCTCCGCTACGGCGGCAAAAAGCGCCGCGTCGCACCCCAGCGAACAAAAGACGCGTTCGCCGGGGACCCCGCACTCCGGTCGAGATGACAATGTATGGGTGAGGTCGAAAAAGGCACATCACGATATTCGTGAAATGCTTTTAGAACTTCGCCGGCTCTTCCCATGCCGTAAAGACGAACTCGTGGAGAGGCTTGCGTTGGCGGGGTGCAATCTCCCGCTCACGCACAGGCTCCGGTAGCGTGTCCGGATCACCGAAATAACCGACAGCCGTTACCGCGCCGATGGCAAATTCTTCGGGAATCGCGAAGGCCTCGCGCGCTTTGTCATGGCTGAAGCCTCCCATTGAGTGAGTGTGCAGGCCGAGCGCCGTTGCCTGGAGGGAGAGATTGGCTGTTGCCGCGCCTGTGTCATGCAAGCCGTAATGGTTGGGGTTGCCATTATGACCTAAGGTCTTTTTCGCTGCCGACAGTATGAGTACGGGAGCGCTCTTTGCCCATCCCTGATTGAACTCAACGAGGGTGTCGAAGATTTTCTTGTAGGTCTCATCGCCGCGATGGCCAACGAGGAAACGCCATGGCTGCTCGTTGGACGAAGACGCCGCCCATTGCGCCGCTTCGAAGAGCTTTTTGACATCGTCGGTGGAGATCGCCTTGTCGGCGAAGGCGCGAGGGCTCCAGCGTCCAAGGATGACTTCTATGACGCCTGGTAGTGCCGGTGCGTGCTTCAGTTTTTCAATCGCTTCTGAGTTCTGAGACATTCTTCGCTCCATGGGAGAAATTTCTCTACGTTAGATTCGGTGGTTCTGAGGTAAGACTCATACCTTCTGTGGACTCTTAGAAGCCGTCGGGCTTGTTCAATACGCCAAGATCGACGAAGCCATTGACGAAGTACTGCACGGCGAGCGCGACCAGCAACAGACCCATAATGCGGACGAGGATGCGGATGCCCGTTTCGCCGAGCATGCGGGCGACGCGGTCGGCGCTGCCGAGAACCAGATAGCAGATCGCGGCAGTGATGGTGATCGAACCGAAGATCGCGGCCATCTGCCAGTGAGTCTGGGCCTGGCCGACCAGCACCATCACGCTGGTGATGGCGCCGGGGCCAGCCAGCATGGGAATGCCCATGGGCACGATGCCGACATCGTCTTTCGAGGAGGCGGCCTGAGTCTCGTCGGGGCTCTCCTGTGTGGCCGAACGCTTGGCTTCGAGCATGTCGAGGCCGATGAGGAGAAGAATGATGCCGCCGGAGATCTCAAACGCTGGAAGCGTGATCCCGAAGAGGCGGAAGATGTATGTACCTGCGACTCCAAAGCCTGTGAGGATGACGAACGCAGTCAGCGAGGCCTTGCGGGCGGTACGGCGGCGCTTGGCGGCATCCTGATCGGCGGTGACGGCGAGAAACGTGGGCAGCGCAGCGAATGGATCAACGAGAAAGAAGATGGAGCTGAGCGCGAGCAACGAAAAACGGACGTAGGCCGACCCTTCCAAGCGGGATAACGCAGCTGTGTGAGGATCAAACATGACTCTTTGATTCTTTCACGACAGATCGGGCATGCTTTCGAAACGGCTGAAACGACACGTTGCCGAGCCCTAAAACATCCAAGGCGGATGCCTGCCCGCATGCTAGACTCAAACGCATTCAGAGCCATGATCTTCATGATCGATAACGGCCCATCCCCCACACACAGAGTGAGTTGCAGCAGATGACCTATGGCTGGAGCGAGTTACTGAAGAGCGGACTGGGCACGCTGACTCTTCCTTGTTTTTTTCTGGCTCCCGGATACCTGGCGAGTTCGCTGACGAACGTCTTCGAGTTCAGGAAGCAATCATGGGTCGAGCGGCTACTGTGGTCTCTGGTGCTGTCCGTGCCTGTGTCCCTGGTACTGGCCGTGCATCCAGGCGTGGGGCTCTCGCCTTTGTGGACTCTGCGGCTGTTCGAGTTGCTGTTCCTCATCGCCATAGTGCGAGTGGTGTGGGATATACGCCATGACTCGGGGGCTGGACATGCATCATGGGATCGTTACGCGACCATCTGCGCGGTGGCCGCCGCCGGGTTAGTGGCCTATTGCCTGCTGGCGGCGGCTCCCCTTCAGATCCATCAAAAGCTTTATGAGAGTGCCGCCTGGCAGGATTGGAATGTACGAATCCAGCTGGTGAATTCGGCGCTGCGTGGGGGCAGCCCTCCGGGCAATCCGATGTTTGCTATCGATGGCGTTGCCCCGCCCCTCCACTACTACTACTTCTGGTATGTGCTTTGCGCTCAGATCAGCCTGCTGACTGGCGTTGGCGCGCGAGCGGCCTTGACGACGAGCGCCGCCGGAGCGGCACTCGCACTGATGGCGTGCGTGTTTCTCAGCCTGAAATATCTTGGGGTGAGCAGGCACAATCTGCGTCGCCAATGCGCAGCGTCTCTGATGGTTGGGTGCGTTCTAGGGCTGGATATCCTACCGGCCGTCCTGGGGGTTGTACTTCCCTTTCGGAGGGTCCACCCTGACATTCAGCTCTGGCTGGACGATCGTTCGCCGAGCTGGCTGCACTTGATTCTGTGGTCGCCACACCATATTGGAGGGCTTGTCTGCTGCGTCATTGGCGCGCTGCTGGTCCTTCGGACGAAGGACATAAGCGGGTGGCAGAGAGCCGTCTATGCGCTGTTGGCCGCAGTTTGTTTCGCCGCAGCCGCAGGAACATCCACCTTTGTGACGGCACTTTTCGTCCTGGTCTGCCTGGCGATTGTGGGAGACGCAGCCTGGCGGCGCGAGTGGAGAGTGGTGCAAACCATGATCGGCGCCGGAGTTCTTTCCCTGCTGATCGCGATGCCCTTTCTGCACAGCGCGACAGCTCCTCAGGGGCAGGGTCATGCGCGGGGCGCAGAACGTGCCATCAAGATATCGGTTCGCTATAACGACCAGGCCCATCAGATGCTGATGCGCTACTTTCCGGCCAAGGGAGCAGCGCAGGACTTTGGTCACGGCCACAGGTTCGCGATTCCCTTGCGGGTCCAGCAGATGGCTCGCCCCTTATTGATCCTCTCCATGTTCCTGGTGGACTTTGGATTCTTCCTGTTTGTTCTGGGCGATCGCGTGCAGAGAGATTTTTTCTCCCCTGGACGCATGGAGCGGAACCAGCGAATCCTTTGGCTGATGTTCCTGGGCGTTGCCGTGCCTGGTTTTCTGGTGACCTCGTCACCCGCAGAGCTCAATAACGACCTGGGCAGGCATGCGGGGATGTGCATGCGTTTTGTGCTGCTGCTATGGGCGTCCCCTATGGTGGCAACGTACCTGGAGCAGCTTGGACAGGCACCGAGTCTTTCGTCACAGCGGAAGATCGTCCTACAGCGATGCGCTGTCGGAGCGTTTGTGCTGGGGCTGGCGGGGCAGGTGTGGCAGATCGCCGTGAATCGGTTCGACATTCCCCTGGTCGAGGCCGGCGAGGCTCCGCCGTACACGATTGCAACGCGGATGCCGAACATCGGCTGGCGCTTCCATCAGATCCATCTCGCGATGGAAGCTGCAGCCCTGGCAACGGCTCCAAATGCGGTCGTGCAAGCCAATCCAAATGGGCGCCTGGAGCCGGTCTACCTGCTCTATACCAGCCGTCAGATGGCCGCCAGCGACGATGGATGCAATGTGCCCTTCGGGGGCGATCCGTCAGCCTGCCCTCCTATCGCCCAGTCGCTGGTCGGATTGTTTGGCGGAACGGGACCCCGCTTCCATGGCATGTCCAACATCCTTCCGCAGATGCCGCTCCAACCGGAGCTGATCACGACGACGAACTTCGATCGCGTGTGTCGCGAGGACCGGCTTTCGATCGTCGTGGCTACGTATTCGGACCCGGCATGGCACCATCCGGAGAGCTGGGTCTGGCAGAAACAGCCGGTCTATGCGAACTCGACCGCACGAGTCTTTGCCTGTCCTATTCCGTGAGAAGACCACGAATACGGTATAGCTCAGAGGAAGAATCATGCAGCATCGCGAATCGTCCAGCGTTCTTTGAGATTGAGAAACAGCGACTCGTAAAAACGGAAGCTTAGCCACGCCAATAAAAGCGTCGAGAAGAGCGCAAAGGGCAAAAGGATTCGAACACGGTGCATCCCCAGTCCGAGACTGAGTGCTTCGTGATGCTGGACGAGGTAGTTGCAAAAGCGATCAACCAGGTGGCTGTAGAGATCGTGAAAAATGTCATGAAATACATAGGCTCCATAGCTGATTCGACCCATCCAACGCAGGGGATACAGGCTAAGAGCCCGGCTGACAAGCGAACCAGGTTGAAGAGCGAGAAGGATTACTAACCCTGTGAGTATCGAGATGGCGCTGAACCCCCAGGTAAGTGCGCCTTCAGGATAGGGATAGGGATTCGCCAGAAAATGGTGCGCCGGGGTGAGAGCCAACCAAAGAAGGACGGCGGCAAAAACGATAGGGGCAGCGATGCGCGCCCAACGCAGTAGCGCTTCGGAGAGCGGGCCGCGCAACAGAAGCGCCAGCAGGCCACCGAGGAGAAGATCGTCCACACGGAAGGGGGTGGCGTGGGCCAGGATGTTGTATTCGAGCATCCAGGCCGGAAGTAAATGCGAGGCAAGTATACGCATGGCAAGGCAAACCGGAAGCGATGCGGCGCATATCCAGACGAGTTTACGGCGGTCCCTTACCCAGAAGACGATCCACGGCCAAACGAGATAAAACTGCTCCTCGACACAGAGGGTCCAGAAATGGCCCAGGTAGAGCACCACCCAGTGGATAGACGGCGCAGGCAGGAGTTGGAGGTCCGCTAGCCGTTGCAGTGGATCACCCCAACGGTAGGGATGTACATAGCCCACAAAGTTTCCTAAATATGCCGGCCAGACGAGCCAGTGCCAGGACCACTGCCAATGCACGAAGGGATCCAAGGCAAGAAGAACGAGGAAGATGCCGTAGTAGAGCGGAAAGATTCGCAGCGTGCGCCGGACGTAAAAGTTTCGGGTACGGTTTGAGTCGTTGCGACTGTCGAAGAGAATACCGGTAATAAGGAATCCGGAGAGAACGAAAAAGACGTTGACGCCAGCCCATCCCCACGGCAGAAACGTGTAGTGGTAGAGGAAGACCATCAGGAAGGCAATGGCACGGAGGCCGTCGAGTGCAGGATAAAAGGCGCGGTTCTCAGGCAGCGTACGCTCGGTATTGCCAGTAACGGGCAGGCTGTGCGGCAAAAAAGAGACCCCCTCGGAGTCTCTGCAGTTTACTTCACGGCGATGGAGTAAACGGCAGGACTTTGCGCTTCAACTTGGGCATTCGGGCGAAGGAACCTGTCAGGACTACTGATATGGCCTTCGAATGCTGGCTGGGTCTGGCAGAAACAGCCGGTCTATGCGAACTCGACCGCACGCGTCTTTGCCTGCCCTATTCCTTGAGAAAGAGGGCAAATACGATACCCTCCGCTTCGAGTTCCCCTCTACAATTAGTTATGAAACGCGAGAGGAGAACGCTTGAGCGCTCCTCCGCAAAAAGGAGTTTGATGCTATGCCGCTCGAAACAACTACAAATATCTGGCACAACGGCCGACTGATTCCCTGGGAAAAGGCCAACATTCACGTGATGAGCCACGTGATCCACTACGGCTCGTCTGTGTTTGAGGGCATTCGCTGTTACAAGCAACCAGAAGGCGCAGGCATCTTTCGCCTGCCCGAACACATGCAGCGGCTTATCAACTCAGCCAAGATCTATCGCATGCCGCTTGCTTACACTGTCGATCAGTTGAATGACGCGGTCGTCGAGGTCGTCGAGGCCAACGGTGTCACTCCTTGCTATGTCCGCCCCATTGCGTTTCGCGGCTACGGCGAGATCGGCGTGAATCCGCTGAAGTCGCCGGTCGAGGTCTACATCGCGAACTTCCCGTGGGGCAAGTACGTTCCCGGCGATGGTGGCGCAGACGTTTGCATTTCGAGCTGGAACCGTCTGGCGCCCAACACCATGCCCTCGCTCGCGAAGGCTGGCGCGAACTATATGAACTCACAGCTCATCCGCATGGAGGCTGACATCAACGGCTATTCGGAGGGCATTGCGCTCGATGTGAATGGCTATCTGTCAGAGGGCTCGGGTGAGAACCTCTTCATCGTGCGCGGCGGAACGCTGTATACGACGCCGCTGGCGAACTCTGTGCTGAACGGCATTACGCGCGATTCAATTCTGGTGCTGGCACGCCAGCTTGGCATCCCCGTCGTCGAACAGGCGATGCCGCGCGAGCTGCTCTACATCTGCGATGAGGCCTTCTTCACCGGCACCGCTGCAGAGGTCACGCATCTGCGGTCTGTCGATCGCATCCTGGTCGGCGACGGCAAGATGGGGCCGATCACCAGCGCGCTGCATAAGGCGTTCTTCGATATCGTGAATGGGCTCACGCCGGATCGTTACAACTGGCTGACACCTGTGAAGGTTCGCGAGGCAGTTGGCGTTTAGATAGTTCTTTATTTCCTGATCGTGCAAAGGCCCACATTTCTTGGATGAGATGTGGGCCTTCGCTATAGAGCAGCGCTATCGTGAACTAGCTTTTCCATGCCACAGCAAGGAGTTATCTTTCATGTATCTCCGGCACGTTCTTCGAATCATCATGATGCTGAGTGCAGCAGTAACCACCATGGCTCAGCAAACCTCCGCTGCGCTTCCACCGGCTGGGTTTCAATTCACAGGCACTTGGGATTGCGTCGGTTCCTTTGCCAATGGAAAGCCGCACCACTCTACCTTCAATGGCAGCCTCGTTCTGAAGAACACATGGATCCGCCTGGAGGAGAGCGATGTCAGCCCAGCCTCCGGTTATGTCGCAGAGTACCTCATCGGCTATGACGCTTCGACACGCAAAGTAGTCGAATATGACGCGAATAATTTCTCAGGTGCGACTTATACGTCGGATGAAGGCTGGCAAGGCTCTGCGCTTACGCTAACCTCTGCAATCGCTTCTGATCCGAAGGCCTCTTACCAGCAGAATCGCTTTATCTTTCATGTCGACTCGCCGGACACATTCACGATGGACTGGCAGGTGCGACGAACTTCCGCGCCGGAATGGACGCCGGCAGATCACCTTCCCTGCAAACGGATCTCTCCGAAGCAATAACAGGCTCGGAATCTCTACGCCTTAGAATCGTCCTTCGTAACCTGGTTCTCCGATGACGCGAGCGAGTCCCAGCCTGGCAGTTCCTGCGAGCCGATGATCAGGCGCACGCCGTCCCGGAACCGCACGTAGGTATAGGCCCATTGGCGAAAGACGGAGAGACGATTGCGGAAGCCGATGAGAAAGAAGATGTGTACGGTCAGCCATGTGAGCCAGGCCATAAAGCCGCTCCAGTTGGCGTGAAATGGCCACACGATACGTGCCACCGCGGCTTTGCGACCGATCGTCGCCATGTCGCCCTTGTCGAAGTAGCGGAAGGGTTTCTGTTTGTCGCCCTTGCCTTCGAGCAGCAGCCCGATGCGCTTGGCTGCATAAGTTCCCATCTGCATGGCCGGCTGTGCGACGCCGGGAACCTGCTTGCCATCCTGTTCGAAGTGCGCGAGATCGCCGAGAACGAAGACCTCGGGATGACCGGCAGGGTGGAGGTGATCGTCGACGATGACGCTGCCGCGCCGATCGGTTTCGATGCCCAGGGACTGCGCGATCAACTTGCCCAAAGGAGAAGCCTGCACACCAGCCGCCCATAGCGTGCATACGCTTTCGACGCGTTCATCGCCCACCATGACGTAGCCGGGCTGGATATCAGTGACGTGGGCGTTGGTGCGTGTGCGTACACCGAGCGCGTTGAGTTGCTCCACAGCCTTCTTCTGCAGGTCTTCGGGATACGCGCCGAGGATGTACGGAGACCCTTCGAGGATCAGCACCTGCGCCGTGCCTGGATCGATGTGGCGAAAGTCTTTCGTCATGTAAAGCTTTGCAATGTCGGAGATCGAGCCTGCGAGTTCGACGCCAGTAGGCCCTCCACCAACGATGACAAAGTTCAGCGGCGGATGCGCTCCGGTCTCGAGCTTCTGGCGCTCCGCGAGTTCAAACGCAAGCAGCACGCGGCGGCGAATCTCGGTGGCATCTTCGATCGTCTTGAGACCGGGAGCTATTTTCGCCCATTCATCTTTGCCGAAGTAGCTATGCGTAGAGCCGGTGGCCAGAATGAGGTAGTCGTAGATCAGCACGGCACCGCTCTTCAGCTTCACGTGGCGCTCGACGGTGTCGAAGCCGACGACCGCATCCATGATGACTTCAGTGTTCGTGTTTTCGCGCAGAATGCTGCGGATGGGCTGGGCGATGTCTCCTGGCGAGAGCACAGCCAAAGCCACCTGATAGAGCAGCGGTTGGAACGTGTGATGATTCTTGAGGTCGACAACAGTGACATCCACCGGCAGCTTCGCCAGCCCTACTGCTGCGTTGAGGCCTCCAAAGCCCGCCCCTACGATGACGACTCGAGGTCGCCTGCCCGTACCCTGCTCTGCCATCGTCGCCTGATCCTCCGTAGAGTATGTACCTAGCTTACGATGCGCTGGCAGCCCGATTGGTCGCGTGGGACCCACAATCGTCAGGGTTTGGGATCGAGCGAGCGCGTGGCGCAGGTGCCGGAGTGAAACAGCGCGGCCAGGCCACAGGGCGAGTTAAACATCTTATCGCCATCGTGTTCCACGTCGGGAACGAACCAAAGCTGCTGCGAGGCCGAGGTGTTAGCCAGGTCTGGATGACGTCCAAGCAGATAGGTGAAGTATGCTTTGCCGCGAAAAAAGCGATAGGGGCCTTCATTCTCAGCAGAACAGCTTTTGTCGAGAGCAGGATGGTTGGGATCGATATCGTCTGTACCGAGAAGATAGATCACATCGCGATGAAGAAAGTGCTGCTCCAGATCCTCGAAGCTGGAGTTGGCGACATAGGGTGGAGGCTCGTGGATGCCGTACCTCCAGAGGTCATACTTGCCGTAGCAGCTCTTCTGCGGAATAGCGAATGTAAAAGCGGCTTGCGAATCGAGCACAGGACGCTCGGGTGAAAAATAGAGATAGGAAGAAGGATTCGCCACGACATAGCGAACATGAACGCCGGCCAGGATGAGGCGGTCACCGCCGCGCCCTACAACCGCGTAGCGCTGCACAACTTGTCCACCGCCAGAGTGTCCGGCGATAACGACAGTCTTGAGATTGGGAAAGAGCTTGCGATCGGCGAGCCGCTCCAGAATGGCGTCAATGGCGTCGAAGGAACTGACGGTGGAGTTCAGTGCGTTTTCACCCCCCATCCAAGTCTCTGGAGCCCAGCGCAAAATGGCCGGCGGCAGCTTGTATTTCGTCGTGTCGATCTCAGCGAGAAACTGTGGCGTGATCAGCAGCGTTCCCTTGCCCGCCGCGCCCGCATTCCTGATCGCTTCCTGCCCGGAGCGATTGTACGTGTCCGCATTGCGCAGTTTGCCATGGAAGATGATGATCGCCTGGGTGATACCAGGCTGAGGCACGTTCCAGTCCACCGAGATGTAGAGTGGCAGCAGCGCATGATCTTTCACTTGCAGTGTATGGTCGGCGATGGCCTCCACCGGTTTGGCGCTGCTCGCGGTGTCGTCCGAAGCGAACGCAAAAGGTGCAGCAAGAATCACCAACAGGAGCAGATAGAAGATGCGGCGGTTTAGCATGAGGGTCCTCGTATTGCTTGTCGTCTCGCTTTAACGAAACGACATCGAATAGAAAGTCTTTACCATTGCTTTTTTGCTGTCATCCTTAGGCAACGCCTCCCCCGCATTCGTATAGGCACAAACGAATGCGGGGGTCCTTCGTTCGCTACGCTCTCTCAAGGATGACGACGAAAGACAAACAACAGCAAGAACAAAAACAAGAGCAACAGCGGAAGCAGATTCCCTACGGGAATGACAGAAAGAAAAGCAACAGCAACAACAAGAGCAAAAGAGTAGTTCCGATACACCTTCTTAGTACGTAAGCTTCAGCACAAACTGCAGAATGCGCGGATTGCCGACGGTGGCAGTAATGACACCGAAACTACTCGACCCGATATCACTGGCAGGGTTGGCGAAGGTTGGCGTATTGGTGATATTGAACGCCTGTGCGCGGAACTCCAGGTTTATATCTCCGTGAATGGGAGTAGTCTTCGTCAGTGACAGATCGAGGTCGCGCTGCAGAGGTCCACGAAGGATATTGCGTGCCGTGTTGCCATAGTCAGTTGTTGCCGTGGCGTAGACAGGGGCAACTCCCGTCAGGGTGTCGTTCTGGGTAACAGAATTCGATGCGGTGCTATAGATACCGTTATTGAAATATGCAGTAAGACGATTCTCTGTCCGGCTGTGTTTGACGGCCTGAGCCGTGGTGGCTCCCGACACGAAGTTGGCGCGACTGGTATTGGTTCCGTAGTAAGTTGCACCAGCAGCATCAGTGATACTAAACGGCGTTCCACTCTGAACCACTCCAGTACCATCAAACTGATAACCACCGAAGACGCGAGAGCCGAAGTCACCACGGGCGATGCGCCAGTGCGGCGTCGGCACAGGTTGACTGAAGCGGATGGCTAGATGATGTGTGCGATCGAAATCGGACGGACCATACGCCTGCAATTGGTTGGTCTGATCACCACTGGAGTTGGTGAACACCGAGCCGTCAGTAGTGCCCGAACCGGTATCCAGGCTCTTGGAGTACATATAGGTCGCCAGCAGGCTGGCCTTGCCGAGCCGTTCGGTAAGCGTCGTCTGCAGTGAGTTGAAGTTGGATTCCTGATTGGTCTGCAGGAAGTTAAAGCCACTATTGGAAAAGCCAATATACGGTGCACGAGCAGCGGCGGAGTCGGTAACTCCAGTGTTGTTGGTGGTCACACCATTGACAGGATTAGACGGGCTGGCGATCTGAGCCTGGTTCGCCTCCGTCTCTACGGGCAGATGCTCGCCCCGCGCGCCGACATAGCCGACCTCCAACAAAAGAGCCCGTGTGAGCTGTGTCTGAAGGTTGGCTCCAAACTGCTGGTAGTACGGTGTCCGCAGCTTCGGATCGATGTCGTTGATGGAGATAGGAGCAGGCGCATTCGCGACGTTCTGCGCATACAGTTGCGGAAGGATTGGGAATTGGCTGCGCTGCGGCAACACAGGAAATGGATTGGCCAGCGAGCCGTTGACATTGAGGTAGCTCGTAGCGCCACTGGTATTGAGCGCGCTGGACCCTTCGTAGCTCGGCAAGGAGAGCGCCTCCAGAAGTCCGAGCTGGTTGGACAGACGATCGTAGAACAGGCCATATCCACCTCGTAGCACCATGCGATTGTTCAACTGATACGCGATGCCGAGCCGCGGCGCGAAGTTCAGCTTGTTCACAGAATCAGTGAGTGTGTCAGACACTTTTGGGATGCCAGGCAGAGGGTTGCGTGCATTGCCTGCCTGCACAAAGCCCGCGGACGAAGGATTGCCAACTGTTGGAGCTTGATAGAGACGCGGATCAAAGGCACCGTCGCGGCCATAGATATCCGTAGGCAGGCCAATGTACTCCCAGCGAAGGCCCGCGTTGATGGTCAGCCTCGGAACTGGCTTCCAACTATCCTGCGCAAACAAAGCCACGTCACGTAATCGATCGTAGCGCTGCGTTTGACCAGAGGCCACGGTCTCCTCATAGATATCGCTATGGCCCGTTCCATTTCCACCCAGTTTCGCCGAGGCGCCAGTTTCACCCAGCAAAAAATTCTGGAAGCTGATGAAATCCAGAGTGCCCCGCATGTCGTCGTTGGAGTGGTAGTTGTCCTGATAGCGGCGCATCTCTACACCAAACGTCATGCTGTGCTTGCCCTTGAGCCAGCTCACATTGTCGAAGTACTGCCAGGTGTTCTCGGTGTCGGCTTGATCGGTACTGATCGTGTATCCCATCTCGAAGGAGCCGGAGAACTCGAGCTCGGGAATATCTGAAAAGTCGCCGGAGTTGAAACGCGTCATACCGATGGATGCCAGCGGGAGTTGGTTCTGGAAACCGGTTTGTCCCAAAGCACGATTGAGGCCGATGTGCAGGTCGTTGACTACGTTCGACGAGAAGACATGGGTTTCTGCGATGGAGTAAAGCCGGCTCTTGAAGTTTTGATCCAGACCGAAACCAGGCACAAAGCGGGTAGAAGAAACACTTTGAAACTGTGGTTGCTGGGCGACGATCACGTGAAAAGAGAGACGGTCCTTGCTTGAAATCTGATAGTCGGTGCTGCCGGTGTACTCATCTTCATTGAAAGTCGCAGGCGTCGAAACAACATAGTTTGCGCCCGTTGTGTTGGTCGTCTGTGGCGAGGGAATAACATAGTTGCCGTTGGCGAACTTCAGTTGCAATAACGCAACCGCTACAGGACTGATGTTGGAACCACTGGCGTTGATCGTGGGACCGTTGTAGGAGGTTTTGCCAAGGGAATGCCCAAACGCCCCAAGAGAGGCAAGCGACCGGTCTTGCGGAATCTGAGGAAGATTGTCAGAGGTGATGCCGGGATAGCCATTCACCTGCCGCGTGCCCTGATAGTTGAAGAAGAAGAAGATCTTGTCCTTCTTGATAGGCCCGCCAATGGATGCTCCAAACTGGTTCTGAATCAGCTCCGGCCGCGGCTGTCCTTGCCCCTTAAGGAAGTAGCTGTTGGCGTTGAAAATGGTATTGCGGAAGAACTCGTAGATGTCTCCATGGAATTGATTCGCACCTGTGCGAGTGATGAGCGCTACGTTCGATCCGCCTGACCGTCCAGTCGTTGCGTCGAACAGCGCTGTCTGAACTTTGATCTCCTGGATGGCGTCCGGCGGAGGAATGATCACGCTATTGGAGGCGAAGCTATTGTTGGCCGCACTATTGGTGTGCACGTTCACTGCGTCCACACCGTCGACGTAGACGGAGTTCGAGTTGGTGCGCGCGCCATTGACGTTTACAACCTGTGTGCCGCGTCCCAGGCCAGTCGCATCGTTCAACGGCGCGATCACACCCGGCGACAGCGCGAGCAACTGCGTGAAGTTATTTGTCGCCAGTGGCAACGAGGCAATGCTTGTGCCGCTGATGAGCGCGCCTTGCGTCACCGACTCAGTCTGCAGCAGAGGTTCTGCCGAACTGACTTCGACAGTAGTGGAGACATCTCCCACCTTCATCGTCGTGTTTACCGCGATGTGCTCGGTCACGTTGAGCGTTGCGGTTTCGACGATGATCGCAAAGCCACTCAACTCAAAGGTGACGGCATAATCACCGGGCTGGAGCGAGGGAAAACTGTATTCGCCGGCCTTGTTGGTGATAGCAGTGCGAAGTTCTCCGCTAGCTGTATTGCGAGCCGAGACCTGCACCCCTGAGAGCAGCGCGGCGCCCTTGTCAGTAACCACACCGGAGATCGTGCCAGTGGTCTGGGCATGCGCCGCCAGTACCGTCGCAAACAACAGAACCAACGCAATGCCTGCGTACGTATGAAGAACCTTCCGCAATATCATCATCTCGTCCAACCTTCCTTACAAAGACCACGGAGCCCGAGTTCTACTTGCCTATGGCAACGGCGCGTTTTTCGCGACCGATCAGGGTCATCACGGCGGCCAGACAAAAGACGACAGCCGCCGTCATGGCCATCGACACGGAATAAGAGCGGCCTTTGGCCAGGGTTGCTTCCAGATACACGACCACACTGGAGAGAAGCACGCCGACCTGATTCCCCAGGCCGGGCAGTGTGCCGCGCACAGAATCGGGGCTGAGCTCGGCGACGTGCGCGGGTACCACGCCCCACGCGCCCTGCACGCAGAATTGCATCAGCACGGCTCCCAGAATGAGCAAGGGTAGCGTGTGCGCGAAAGCCCATAGCGGGATAACAGCTAGAGCTCCAGCGATGGCACCGATCATGGCCCAGCGCCGCCCGATCCTGTCGGAGATCCAGCCGATCGAAAGGCCGCCGAGAATCGCTCCCACCATCGAGATCGCCGTAAGCGCTGCCTTCTGTTTGCCGAAGATGCCCCAGTCTTTTTCGAGGAACGTCGGATACATGTCCTGCGTGCCGTGCGAACTCATGTGCATGGCCATCATGAAGAACGTGAAGTAGAGGAAGAGCTTCCAGTTCGAGGCCAGTGTGCGGCCAAGTCCTGCCAGGCTCGATGGATGATGCTGCTTCCAGGCCTCGGACTCGCGAACGTTGAGCGCCACGAAGGCAGCCGACGCGAGTGCGGGCAGACTGCCGATGTAGAACAGCGGCCGCCAGCCGTACGCCGGCGCAACGAAGAAGTAGGCGCCGGCGGCCAGCAGAAAACCGATGGCATAACCCTGCTGCAGCAGGCCGCTGAGAACGCCGCGATACCGCGCCGGGACCTTCTCCATCGCCAGGGAGACGCCGACACCCCATTGGCCACCCATGACCACGCCGAAGACGGCCCGGATGCAGAGGAACTGTACAAAGCTGTGCGCGAAGCCCGTCGCCAACTCCACCACGGCGAAGAGGCAGAGGTTGACGATCATGGGGATGCGACGGCCAAAGCGATCGGAGATGCCGCCGAAGAGGAAGGCCCCCACTGGCCGCAGCGCGAGAGTCGCGGTCAGGGCGAGCGTCATATGCCTGACGTCCTGCCCGAAGTCTTTGCCGATAGCCGTGAGCGAGAGCACGACAAGGAAGAAGTCGAAGGCATCCAGCGTCCAACCGGCGAGACCCGAGAGGAACGCTCCGAACCAGGGTTCGGGACTGGCCGTGGAGGGTGGCGCAACGGCGTCTTGATTTGCCGGTTGGATGAAGGGCGTGGACAAAAGTTTCTCCTGGTTCGGGACGCAAACGATGCGTTTCTGAAACCGCCGCGAATCCTAGACAGCGCAGGAGAAATCTGTCTTCAAGAAGTTCTAAAGAAAATATAAATATTGATTCTAAATGGCTTATTACCTGATTATGGGATGTAGGGCTGAGCGGTACCTCTCTCTGGCTTGCCCTTCCTGATCTCTCCCATAGCTTGTCCTCTCTACCAGCGGCACCTGAACCACTGGTCGCAGCGCAGCGGATCAAGCGATGGGTCGACCCGCGCGGCCGTACTTTCGATCACGGGTGGATACTCAGGAATCCTTTTACAAATTAAGAAAAAAGACGGGGGCCATGGATGCGAGCGCGGCTCCGGCCTGCAGCGCAAGCACTGGCAGCGTCTGCCTCGGAGCACGTGGCAGCCACCTGATCGCGAAGAAAGCCACGATCGGAGTCTGTCCGGCCATGAGCAGCTGCCAAAGATGGGCAACTGCCCCCTCATCGGCACGATGGACGACGCCGTATATAGCAATATCTCCAAGGACCATCGCCAAGGCGATGAGTGACATTGCCAGTGGAAGAAAAGCGCTCGGCTGTTTCAGGACAGCGCCAAAGGAACGGATAGGTTGATGCATTTTGCCTCCTCGAGTTGGGAAGACGTGCTCACAGAGTGCCGACCAAACGACGTTTACCGACGCACCAAAATCGCCGTGGTGCGTCTCAAGAAATGCCTCGAACTCCTCGCCGTAGCGCTCTCTCCAATAGCGCGGATACAGACGCATAAGCAGATGAGCGACTGTGCGATTCATAAAGGCTCCAGTCTTTCCAGTCCAACTTTGGTGAACTGTTGCAGCGTGGTCAGCTTAGCGCGGAGAACGCGCATACCCTCAGCTGTGATGCGATAGGGCTGGCGGCGCTCCTCAGGTGGAAGCGGTTCAATCCAACCCTGCTGCTCCAGACGAGCGATTGCCCCGTACAGCGTCCCCGGCCCCAGCCGGGTTCCACAAATGCTTGCAATGTCTTCGATCATCGCGTGCCCGTGCTTCGGGCCATTGGCCAAACTGGCAAGGACAAGCAGCGGCGGGTCAGAATAGTGCCCCATTCGCGCGCTCTCTCCGTCTACTACGTGCCGCGTACTACGCATGACGTACTTATAATACGATCGCTACTCCGTTGCAAGGGATATTATTGGCTTGCTCTGAAGAGACAGCTCCCTACAATTTCATTCTCCCCAGCAGTCCCTGGAACGCGGGGTCTGTGCGGAGGGGATCGAGCGAGGGGTCGACCCGGGCGTACACCATCGACGTGGAATGATCGTCGACAGCTTTACCCAGCGCTTCGATCGCCTCCGCATTACGACCGAGGCCGATCAAGACCAGCGCGCGGCTGATGGGGGGCACGTAATGCGAGGCTGCTCGCTCATGGAGCTCCGCCAGCACCTTCTCGGCGGCAGCCCGGTTCCCTGCCCGCGCCTCGGCGTCGCCGAGCAGCCCCTCCACCCACGGGTCCCGGTCCTCGGGGTTTCCCGATAATGCGAGTGCCTGTGTCAGGTTGGTAACGGCGGCGGCGTAGTCTCCGGTTGCCATCTCCACCATGCCTAACCGGGTGCGGGCGCGGACGAAGTTGGGATCCAGCTCGAGAACACGGTTCAGCGCGACCAGCGCTGCCGCGTTGTCGTGACTCAGATACTCGATCCACCCGACGTTGGTACCGATGATCAGCGACAGCGGATCAAGCTTCTGGGCCAGGTGGATCTCGTAGAGCGACTGCGGAAAGCGGCCCATCGCGGCCAGATCGAGTGCGTACCAGTGGTGCGCGGTGGCGTAGTTGGGGTTGAGCTGGATGGCGTGCTCGAACTCCTGCTCGGCAGCGGCGAGGTTCCAGTCGGTAAAGAAATAGATCATGCCGAGCGAGGCGTGCGGCTCAGCCAGCGTCGGGTCGAGGTGGATGGCCGAGAGCGCGGCGGAGCGAGCATCGGCGTTGGCTGAGCTGCCGGGCTCAACCGAGAACGAGGCCAGCAAGGCATAGGAGTCGGCGAGGCCGGCGTAGGCGGGCGCGTAGTTCGGGTCGGCATCGATAGACTGGCGAAAGTAGTCAGTACTCTTGCGGAGGCCATCGACGGTGCGGCGGTTCCAGAAGTAGCGTCCGCGCAGGTAAAGCTGATAGGCCGGGCCGTCGGGATGCGCAGTGACATTGGGCTTGGGCGGAGCGGAGATCGCTCCGAGCCGATGCAGCTCGTGCGCGACAGCTTCGCCCGCATTCTGCTCGAGTTGAGGCAGACTGTCGGGCGTACCGCTGACACTGTCCTGCCAGAGAACGAAGCCATCACGAACACGGAGGAGACGAAGGTGCAGCGTCTCACGGCCGGAGGCGATTTCGACACTGCCGGAGAGGATAGCGTCCACTCCCTGCTCGCGACCGGCGGCCACGGGATCGACGGTGGCCCCCGTGGAGTAGCGAAGCACGGAGCCCGTTGGACGCACGACTAGATCGCCATCGAGGCGCGAGATAAGACCGTCGGTCATGCCTAGCAGGACAACCTCATCGGGCGTATCGGATGCGGCGTGCGCGCTGGCACTGTCGAGCGTAAACGGCAGAACCGCAAGGGTGCGGATGGGAGAACGCGGCTTCAGGAGATGCCACGCTCCAGCCAGAAGACCGGCCAGCAGAACCGCAAGGGTGATCAGCAGTGCCCAGCGTCGCGCGTGCGGTTTCGCAGAGGAGTCGCTTAGCGCCGAGGCTGTGGGTTCGAGGCTTGCAGACGCTACAGGCTCAGAGGGATAGACATCCTCGGACCGTAGAGGCGGTGCCACAGGTTTCGTCGCGCGCGGTGTGGATTCAACCTCGCGCACCTCCGCAACGAAGCGATAACCGCGACGAGCAACTGTCTGGATATAGCGGCGGTCCTGCGGATCTTCGTTGAGCGCACGGCGCAGGGTAGAGATGGCGACGGTGAGATTCGACTCCTCGACGAAGGAATCGTGCCAGACGGTGGTCAGCATCTCCTCCTTGGTGATGAGGGCGCCGGGCTTGCGAACGAACAACAGCAGCGCATCGAACACCCGGCCGGGCAGAAGGATCTCCTTGCCCTCGCACGTGAACAGGCGGTTCGCCGGGTCGAGCCGGAAGTTTTCGAACTCGAAGAGAACGGCGGCCTGCGCTGAGCTGGGTGCTGACGGAGAAGGAGGTTCAGTGCGCGGGCTGCCTGGATTCGACTGCATGACGGGAAAACCTCACTCTAGCATGCATGCCTGGCTGCTGGAAGTGTTGGAGATGTGGCCATGTAGTCACTCTATATTCGATAACCGTTCGCTTTTGCTTTTTCTTTAGAGGTTTTCGGGGTGTCTTGAGGACAACCGTATATCGGCTGCTCTAGTGTTTTGTGGGTCCCCTCTACGGGGATGGAGGTAACCATGTCCGCGGCAAGCAAAAGCGTATCAACTTCAACGCGTGTTCTAACCACCAACAAACACCTTATCCGCTGGGTTGAAAAGATGGCCGAGCTCACACAGCCGGCAGCCATCCACTGGATCGACGGCTCCGCCGAGGAGAACGAATACCTCTGCCGCCAGCTCGTCGATGCGGGAACTTTCATCAAGCTGAATGAGAAGCTGTGGCCGGGGTGCTACTACGCACGGTCTTCGCCGAACGATGTCGCACGCGTCGAGGACCGCACGTTCATCTGCTCGCTCTCCAAAGACAACGCCGGACCGACGAACAACTGGGAAGACCCGTTCGTCATGAGGAAGAAGCTGAAGCAGTTGTTCCGCGGTGCGATGCGCGGACGCACGATGTATGTGCTGCCGTATTCGATGGGACCCATCGGCTCTCCGATGTCGCAGATCGGCGTGCAGCTTACGGACTCAGCCTATGCCGTGGTCAATATGCGCATTATGGCGAGAGTTGGTGCGCCGGTGTTTGCGGAGATCGATAAAGACGTGAAACGCGTCGTGCCCTGCATGCACACAGTCGGAGCACCGCTCGCGCCCGGCCAGCAGGACGTGGCATGGCCACAGAACGACACCAAGTACATCGTTCACTTTCCGGAGACCCGCGAGATCTGGAGCTACGGTTCTGGATACGGAGGCAATGCGCTGCTGGGCAAGAAGTGCTTTGCACTGAGGATTGCTTCGAACATCGCTCGCGATGAGGGCTGGATGGCCGAGCACATGCTCATCCTCGGCGTGGAATCTCCGCAAGGCGAGAAGACGTACGTTGCGGCAGCGTTTCCTTCGGCCTGCGGCAAGACCAACTTCGCGATGATGATTCCGCCCAAGGGCTTCGACGGCTGGAAGATATGGACCGTCGGCGACGACATCGCGTGGATCAAGCCGGACGCCACAGGCCAGCTTCGTGCCATCAATCCGGAGGCAGGCTTCTTTGGTGTGGCTCCGGGCACGAGCGGCAAGACCAATCCGAACGCGATGGCGACGCTCAGCCGCAACACGATCTTCACCAACGTTGCACTGACTCCTGAAGGCGGCGTGTGGTGGGAGGGCATGACCGACGAGCCGCCCGCCGAGTGCCTCGACTGGCGCGGCGAGCGGTGGACTCCCGAGATTGGCCGTGAGACGGGCAAGCCCGCCGCGCATCCGAACGGACGCTTTACCGCGCCTGCCGTGCAGTGTCCCAGCATCGATTTAGCGGCGTGGGAGTCGCCCGATGGCGTGCCCATCTCGGCGTTTCTCTTCGGGGGGCGCAGGCCGACGACGATCCCGCTCGTCTTTCAGGCATTCAACTGGTCGTCCGGCGTGTATCTCGGCGCGACTATGGGTTCTGAGACTACCGCTGCCGCCGGAGGAGCGCTGGGCAAAGTACGCCGCGACCCAATGGCGATGCTTCCCTTCTGCGGCTATCACATGGGCGACTACTTCCGGCACTGGCTCAAGATGCAGCGCGAGCTCACCGTCACGCCACGCGTCTTCCACGTCAACTGGTTCCGCAAGGACGAGGACGGCAAGTTCCTGTGGCCGGGCTTCAGCGAGAATATGCGCGTCTTGAAGTGGGTCGTCGATCGCGTGCGCGGCCGTGCGCAGGGCAAAGAGACACCTATCGGCTGGACACCGCACTACGAGGATATGAACTGGGACGGGCTCGACATGCCGCGCGCGAAGTTCGACGAGTTGCAGAAGGTCGACCGCGCAGCGTGGCGGCAAGAGGTGATGGGCCACGAAGAGCTGTTCCTCGCAGTGCACGATCATCTGCCGCCGGAGATGATCTATGAGCGCGAGTTGTTGATCTGCAGGTTGTAAAGACAAACCCATTAGCAGAGAGCGCCCGGGATTTCAGCCGGGCGCTTTTTTTGCGTACCTACCAGCAGCAGGCCTTATTTCGGAACCAAAGTGCGATAACGTTCGTATCTAGCTCAACCTGCTGATACGAGGGATTCCCTTGCGAAAAATACGTCTTCTGCATCAGGCGGTTCTCCTGCTCTTCTCGATTTCTCTGCTGGGGCCAGCCGCCGAAGGCCAGGTTCAGTGGCCTCAGGCGAAACCAGAGGCAGAGGGCATCAACAGTGCAGCCCTCGCGTCGCTGTTTCAGGGCTTGTCCGCGGATTCGCGCAAAGACATCAAGGGTGTCGTCGTTCTGCGGCACGGCAATCTCGTCGCAGAGTCTTATTTCAACGGAGATACTGCCGACACACTCCACGACATCCGCTCCGCAACGAAGAGTCTTACCGCGATGCTCATGGGGATTGCGATCGAACGTCATTTCGTTCACAGCGTGGATGATCCGATCGCGCTGTATCTCCCCGGGCTGCCGCAGGACGGCAAGCAGGCCATCACCATTCGCGACCTGCTCAATATGCGCTCCGGCCTGAATGCGGACGATACTGATCCTTCCACACCCGGAAATGAAGACAGGCTGGATGAATCGACCGACTGGATAAAGACGGTGTACTCCGTACCAATGAGGACCCAGCCGGGCCAGAAGTACCTCTACTGCTCCATCAATGCCTTTCTGACCGGAGCCATTATTGAGAATGCCAGCAAGATGCCTCTCGATGTCTTTGCCAAGCAGGCGCTCTTCGATCCGTTAGGCATTCGGCAATTCGAATGGCGGCATGTCCCGGCAGGGCGCACCACAGGCCAGGGGAACTTGCAGATCACGACTCGCGATGAAGCGAGACTAGGCGAACTCGTTCTGCATAACGGTGAATTCGGCGGCCACCAGATTATCGATCGCCAATGGATAGAAAAAAGCGTTGCCAACCAGGTGCCTATCGCCGCGGACGATCCCTACTCCGACTTCTATGGCTATATGTGGTACTCCAGAGCAGAGCCGGTCAATGGACACAAGGTTCAGGTCCACTTTGCCTCTGGCAATGGAGGCAATAAAATTTACGTCATTCCTTCGATGGATATGGTCGTAGCCGTCACGTCGAGCGCGTACAGTCGCGGCTACGGACAGTTGCGGTCGCAGGACATTCTGCTCAAGATCCTTGCAGCAGTTCATCCCTAGCCGCAATCTGAAGCGAGGCGCCTGCCTGCCAAAGAAAAAGATCTTAGCGAGTAAGAATGACCGGGCCGTCGTGGGTGATGGCCACCGTGTGTTCGAAGTGCGCGCTGATGCTGCCATCGGTAGTGATTGCGGTCCAGCCGTCTTCGAGCACCTTCACGTCCGCCGTGCCGGCGTTGATCATTGGCTCGATCGCCAGCACCATGCCGGCCTTCAGGCGCGGGCCTTTGCCGGCATCACCGAAGTTGGGCACCTGGGGGTCTTCGTGCATCGATTTACCGATGCCGTGGCCGACGAACTCGCGCACGATGCCGTAGCCTTCTTTTTCGCACATGCTCTGCACTGCGTTCGAGATGTCGAAGAGTCGGCCGCCAACAACAGCCTTGTCGATAGCCGCATAGAGCGAGGCTTCGGTGACACGCAACAGCTTTTCAGCCGCCGGGCTGAGCTTGCCCACCGGATGGGTCACCGCGCAGTCGGAGTAGTAGCCGTCGACAATGACACCGCAATCCACAGAGACAATATCGCCCTCGTTCAGAGTGCGCCGCTCGCTCGGGATGCCATGGATGACTTCGTTGTTCACGGACGTGCAGAGCACTGCCGGATACCCGTGATAGCCCTTGAAGGCCGGCTTCACTCCCAGCTCTTCGACCTTCGCCACAGCCGCGCGCTCCAGGTCCATGGTCGTCGCACCGACGCGAACCGCAGCTTTCACGGCGTCATGTACTTTGCGCAAGGCAATGCCGGAGATGCGCATCTTTTCAATCTCGGCAGCGGATTTGATCAGGATAGCCATAGGAAACAGAGTGTAGAGAGTAGAGGATAGAGTGTAGTGAACAGTAGAGTCGAGAGAATTGTCTATTCTCCAGACACTATTGTTTATTTACCGTTTTCGGGGTGGTGACGGAGTTGCAGTAGCGCCGAGCGAATGCCTTGTGTTACCTCGTCGACAGGGCGGTCGCCATCGACTTCGGCGAAGCGGTTGCCGTGCGAGCGGTAGTACTCGATGACAGCGGCCGTTTTGATCTGGAAAGTCTTCATGCGTTCGTGAAAGACCTCTTCGGTGTCATCGGTGCGCTGCTCGAGCTTGCTGCCATCGACGTCACAGATGCCTTCAGTCTTTGGAGGATTGGTGTAGATGTTGTAAATACGCCCGGCAGGCGAGATGCGCCGTCCGGTAATGCGCTCCAACAGAACCTTTTCGCCGACAATGATGTTGATCGCGACCACCGGCAGCAGATAGGCGACCAACTGGCCGTCGAGCCACTCCGCCTGAATGAGCGTGCGCGGAAAGCCGTCGAGGATGTAGCCGTGCTCGGTGTCGGGCTCCGTAAAGCGGGCAGCGACCATCTGGTTGACGAGATCGTCAGGGACGAGCTTGCCCTGGCTCATCAGATCTTCGGCCAGCATACCGAGCGGCGTGTGGTTGCGCCGATGGTCGCGCAGGAGGTCTCCCGTAGAGATCTGCGGGATATTGAACTCGTCCATCAACCGCTTGGCCTGCGTTCCTTTGCCCACTCCAGGGGCTCCGAGCAAAAGTACAGGGCCGGGGAGGAAGTCGCTCGCATTGGGAAGGGGTCTGGACATAGCTTGATCTTTGATGAAGGTCGGGGGTAAAGGGGTTCTCAGAAGTGAGGTGCCAGTTCTCAGCTATCAATGGATATCGATAACTGAGAACTGACACCTGAGAACGGACAACAAAAGCTACCAGCTGCGACGGCCGCGAATACGCCCGGACTTGGGTGCGAAACCCTCGTAGTGGCGCATGATAAGCTGCGACTCGATCTGCTGCACGGTATCCATAGCAACGCCTACAACGATCAGCAGCGATGTGCCGCCGAAGTAGAAGTTCAGGCCAAGACCGTTGGTCGTCCATGCCGGCAGACTGTCAAAGAACCTGCCGATAAGCCACAGATGGTTGAAGTGAATACCGCTGATCAGCAGCGTCGGAATGATCCAGATAATCGTCAGGTAGATCGCGCCAACCAACGTGATGCGCGTCAGCACATCGTTGATGAAGTCGGAGGTGCGCTTGCCGGGACGAATACCGGGAATGAAGCTGCCGTACTTGCGCATGTTATCGGCGATATCGTCCGGACGGAAGATGATCGAGATATAGAAGTACGAGAAGAAGATGATCGCCGCAATGGAGATGAGTTCATACCAGGGCTCGGACGGCATCAAGTTACGGAAAACCGGGCCGAGGTAGGTGGTGTCCTTCAAAGGGCCGGAGCCGAAGAAGCCAACATTCTGCAGCAGCATGGGGAACGACAGAATCGAGCTGGCAAAGATGACTGGCATCACGCCGCCGGAGTTCACCTTGAGCGGAAGGAAGCTGGAGGATGGCGCAGCCATGCGGCGGCCAACCATGCGCTTCGCCGACTGAATCGGGATGCGGCGCTCCGAGCGTTCGACGAAGATGATGAATGCGACGACAGCGACCATCATGGCGAGGATCAGAACAATCGCAATGGGGGTAAAACCACCCCACGCGCTATTGCGTGCCTTGTCGTAGAGCTCCATGATGCCGTGGGGCAGACCGACGACGATGCCGGTGAAGATCAGCAGCGACATACCGTTGCCGATGCCGCGCTCCGTGATCTGCTCGCCCAGCCACATGATGAATGCCGTACCGCAGGTAAGCGTGATCACGCAAAGCGGCAGGAATGAGCCCTTGCTCATGGTGATCATGCCTTCGCCGGTCTGCGTATTGGTAAGGCCAAGACCGATGAAGAGACTCTGCACGATCGCGAGCAGCACCGTGACGTAACGCGTCCACTGAGTGATCTTGCGACGGCCCAGCTCGCCTTCTTTCTGCAGCTTCGCTAACGGCTCATAGATAACGGTGAGCAGCTGAAAGATGATCGACGCTGTGATGTACGGCATGATGCCGAGGGCGAAGACCGTCAGCTTGCGCGCGTTGCCGCCGCTAAACAGATCGAGCAGGCCGAGCGCTCCACCGGAGTTCTGATTGAAGAACTCAGCGAGCTTGGCAGCGTTGATGCCGGGCGTAGGAATGTGCGCACCCAGACGATAGACCGCGAGCAGGCCGAGCGTAAAAAATATCCGCTTGCGCAGGTCGGGAATGCGGAAGATGTTGAGGAATTTCTCGAGCATCGTGTGTCGAAGACCTTAAACCGGATTTCCGGATTTCGAAGCTTCAAGCTGAGGTCGCAAGGCCTTACGGCTGGAACGAGCACTCCGCTGGGGTTCTTGAGAATGATTCTATAGCGGAAAGCTGCAATTTGATAAATAAGGCCGGGGCCATAGCCCCGGCCCGTGAATCGTTAGGCCGCTTCGCCGATGATGATGGCCTTGCCGCCGGCAGCTTCGATGGCCTTCTGCGCAGCCTTCGAGAACTTGTGCGCATGAACCGTGACCGCCGACTTGAGCTCGCCGTTCGCGAGGACCTTTACCAGGCCGTCGCGCTTCTTCAGGATGCCGTGCTCGGTGAGCTTCTCCAGTGTGAGCTCGCTCTCGTTGAGTTCGGCAATTCTGTCGAGGCCGAGGACGGCGTACTCGACGCGGAAGATGTTGGTGAAGCCGCGCTTGGGCAGACGGCGGTGCAGCGGCATCTGGCCGCCTTCAAAACCACGCATCAGGCTGGAGCCCGAACGCGACCCCTGGCCCTTGTGGCCGCGGGTCGAGGTCTTACCCATGCCGGAGCCCATACCGCGGCCGACACGCTTCTTGTTTTCATTCGCCTTCTTGGGCGCCTTCAGATTGCTGAGATTCAGTGCCATAATTTCCTCGCTAACGCCGGATTAGCTTCTAGCTCTTAGCCTCTAGCTGTTAGCTGGAGGTCAAACCGATTAGCTTGTGCCGACTCGCATGTAATGGGTCGCGGTATGCGACCTTTTTCAAACTTCTGCCTGATCAGCTTTAGCTGGAAGCTAAGAGCTGACAGCTGGAAGCTGTCTTAGTCAACGATACGGACGAGGTGAGGAATCTTCTTCACCATGCCGCGGATCGACGGAGTATCTTCGCGTTCAACGACCTGATTCAGACGCGTGAAGCCCAGGCCCTTGACGACGAGCTTGTGCTTGACGGGAGTGCAGATCTGCGAGCGGAAGTACTGAAGCTTGATCTTGTTTTCGGCTGCCATTGTTCTTCTCCGTAAGGAGTGGCAAGTGAGAAGCGACAAGTGAATGAATCTCTCGCCTACCGCTTACAGCTTGCCACTGCAATTTCTAAAGTTCGTCGACCGACTTGCCGCGCAGAGCCGCAACTTCAGCGCGATCGCGAAGCTGGCTGAGGGCGTCAAAGGTGGCCTTGATCACGTTGTGAGGGTTGGCCGAGCCGAGGCTCTTGGTGAGCACGTTCTGCACACCAACCGCAGTCATAACCGCGCGCACCGTCTTGCCGGCGATAACACCGGTACCTTCAGGCGCGGGCTTCAACAACACCTCGCCCGAACCAAAGTGGCCCAGAACGATGTGGGGGATAGAGGTCTGCGTCAGGTTGACCTTGAGCAGGTTCTTCTTGGCGGCCTCGATGCCCTTGCGGATGGCCTGGGGAACTTCCTTAGCCTTGCCCGAGCCGTAGCCGACCACACCCTCAGCGGGATCGCCGACGATGACCAGTGCGGCGAACGACATGTTTTTGCCGCCCTTGACGACCTTGGTGACGCGGTTGATGGAGACGACCTCATCCTTGAGGTTCATCCGATTGCCGTCGAGTCTCTTTTTCGTAGCCATTATTTTCCTTAATCCTTCTGGCGCGATGCGCCTGACAGCAAACCTTAGAACTCCAGCCCGGCTTCGCGGGCGGCATCGGCGAGTGCCTTGATGCGGCCGTGATACAGATAACCACCACGGTCGAAGACCACCTTCTTGATGCCCTTCTCCAGACCGCGCTCGGCGATCAGCTTGCCTACAGTCTTTGCCGCTTCGACGTTACCGCCTGCGGTCTTGCCCTCACCCTTCTTGCTGACAGTGGAGGCCGAGACGATGGTGGTACCAGTCGCGTCGTCGATGAGCTGTGTATAGATGTGGTTCAGCGAGCGGTACACGTTGAGACGTGGACGCTCGGCCGTGCCGGACATCTTCGCGCGGATGCGAGAGTGCACGCGCTGGCGAATGTCGTTGCGTTTGCGGAGATTGATCATGGTCTTTCCTTCCTAGTGGCGTCGCCTCAGTGAAGACGACGTTCGGTTGTGATGGAGAGATGAGAAAACAGATAACAGAGATCAGGAGTACGTCCGCTGATTTCTCATTTCTGATCTCTCATCTCTCGCCCTATTACTTAGCGCCCGTCTTTCCGACCTTCTTCTTGAGCTTCTCGTCGGAGTAGCGAACACCCTTGTTCTTGTATGGATCAGGCTTGCGCAGCGAACGCATATCCGCCGCAACCTGGCCAACCTTCTGGCGATCGATGCCCGAGACCGTAACGTGCGTCTGCTTGGGGTCGATCGCAACTTCGATGCCGGTGGGCAGCGGGAACTCGATGGGGTGGGAGTAGCCGAGAGTGAACACGACCATATCCTTCCCCTTCAGCTCGACACGATAGCCAATGCCGACGACGTCCAGCTCTTTCTTCCAGCCGTTGGTCACACCCTCAACCGCGTTGAAGACCAACGCGCGTGCAAGGCCGTGAACGGCTGCGTGCGCGTCATCGGGACGCTCGACGGTGAGAATACCGTCCTTCTCGGACAGCGTGATGCCCTCTGGGATCAAGGCGTTCACCTTGCCCTTGGGGCCTTCGACAACGACGATATTGCTCTGCACCGTGTACTTGACGCCCTTGGGCAGCGTGATGGGCTTTTTGCCGATACGTGACATCTCTAAATCCTTTGTGGCTTGCGAGTCGCGAAGTATTTCCTTCGTTCCACTGCAGCCGGCGATTATGGCTCGCCTTAGGCCAGGGCTAACGCCCTTCTATCTTGCAGGGGAGAGGATGGGCCAAAGCCCACCCCTCCTCCGGGACTACCAGACTTCTGCGAGAATCTCGCCGCCAACACCTTCGCGGCGGGCCTGACGGCCAGTCATGACGCCCTTCGGCGTGGTCATGATCGAGATGCCGAGGCCACCCTGAACGCGGCGAATCTCGTCCTTGCCCAGATACACGCGGCAACCGGGACGCGAGATGCGCTTGAGGTCGCGGATGACCGGCTCGTTGTTCGGGCCGTACTTCAGGTACACGCGCAAAACCTTCTGGCCTTCTTCTTCAGCGGCCTTGTAGTTCGCGATGTAGCCCTCCTCCTTGAGGATGCGGGCGATCTCGGTCTTGAGCTTGGAGGCTGGAGCGTCGAGCTTCTGGTGACGGGCGCGGTGTGCATTACGGATACGCGTGAGGAAGTCTGCGACTGGATCGGTGAGGTTCATCGTTTTCCTTTCATCCCCCGTTCGCTCCGTGCCGATCGGCACAGAGAACCTGCGGGAATGGTTGTGGCGGTTCGCTTTGCAGCGTGTCGCGCCGATATTTGTCTCACCCTCCTGGTCTTTCCAGGGAGGGCCGAGGCTGAAGCCCCGTTCAACACTCGAGAGACTAGCGGACAGAAGTCCGGTGTCTCTCTCGAGTGGAAGCGATTGCCGAACTTACCAGCTGGACTTGACGACGCCTGGAATCTCGCCCTTGAGAGCAAGGCTGCGGAAGCACAGACGGCAGACGCCGAACTTGCGCAGGAAAGCGCGTGGGCGGCCGCAAAGCTGGCAGCGGTTGTGCTGACGGGATTTGAACTTCGGCGTGCGTGCGTCTTTGACGCGCTTTGCGGTAGTAGCCATAACTTTTTACTCTCTCTATCTTACTGCAACTTATTGGCGTTACCTAGGGCTGAAGCCCCTGTTTCGCCTGTCTAAGGCAGCGGACTAACGTCCGCTGCTACTTCAAAAACCTATGCACCCTGACGGAACGGCATGCCGAAGTGCTTGAGCAGGCTGCGGGCACCGTTGTCGTCTTTGGCAGTGGTCACGATGGTGACGTTCATACCCTTGGTCTTGTCGACCTTCGCGTAGTCGATTTCGGCGAAGATCAGCTGGTCGCGCAGGCCAAGCGTGTAGTTGCCACGGCCGTCGAAGCTCTTCGAGGAGACGCCGCGGAAGTCGCGCACACGGGGCAGTGCAATCGAGATCAGGCGATCGAGAAACTCGTACATCGCATCACCGCGCAGCGTGACCATCGCACCGATGGGCATGCCCTCACGCAGCTTGAAGGCCGCGATGGACTTCTTCGCCTTGGTGATCACCGGCTTCTGGCCGGCGATGGAGCCGAGATCAGCGAGCAACGGATCCATAATCTTGACGTTCTGCGTCGCTTCACCGAGACCCATGTTGATGACGATCTTCTCCAGCTTGGGAACCGCCATGATGTTCTCGAGGCCAAGGTCCTTCTGCAGAGCCGATTTGATCTCGCTGTTGTACTTCTCTTTCAAACGTGCTGCCATGTGGCTTCTTCTCTTTCTCCACGGTTCCGGGGTAGCTTGCGCCGTATACCGTTTCGTGGGGTGCTCAATTTTGGATACTGCTTACTTCTTCTTCGTCTTCGCCGCTGTCTGCTTCTCGGCGATCGCAACACCATTGGTACGGGCGATGCGGGTTTTCTTGTCGCCTTCGACGTGATGGCCGAGACGCGTTGCCTTGCCTTCGCTGTCAGCCAGCATCACGTTGGACACGTGGATCGGAGCTTCCTGCTCGGCGATGCCGCCTGCGATGTTCTTCTGCGCATCCGGTTTGATGTGCTTCTTGATCATGCCGACGCCTTCAACCAACACGCGCTGCTTGGCGACGATGACGCGCAGAACGCGACCCTTCTTGCCCTTGTCCTTACCGGCGATGACGACGACCTGGTCGTTGCGCTTGATGCGAATCTTGCTGGCGACGATTGGCTTGTGCTTGCTTGGCATAACTGCTCTCCTGCCTCGGCGATCTACTACTGCGGAGCCGGAATCCGCTTTAGGGTTCCCAGTTCTCAGTTGTCAGCAAAAATCTGCCTTGCACTGAGAACTAAGAACGGACAACTAGATAACTTCAGGTGCGAGCGAGACGATCTTGAGAAACTTCTTATCGCGGAGCTCGCGGGCAACGGGACCGAAGACGCGCGTGCCGACTGGCTCCATCGCATCGTTGACCACAACAGCCGCGTTCTCGTCGAAACGGATATACGTGCCGTCGCGGCGACGATATTCCTTGTGCGTGCGGACGATGACCGCCTTCACGACCTTGCCCTTCTTGACGGTGCCGTCGGGCGAGGCTTCTTTGACAGCCGCGGTGACGACGTCGCCGAGACCGGCCTTCTTGCCGAGACCGCCGCCGAGCGGCAGGATGACCTGGAGCTTGCGGGCGCCGGAGTTGTCGGCGACGGCAAGGATGGTGCGCATTTGTACTGCCATGGTGAATCTCCTTGCAGCAGCGGGAAGCCTGGGCCTCACGCAGAAACTTGGTATTACAAGAGGACTAACGAGTAGCCCTAAAAGGAAAGCAACTACGCCTTCTGGATAGCGTTCTCGGCACGCGACGGCTTCTCATCCGGCAGAGCGGACAAAGACGACCGGCGAATGATCTCCTCAAGAGACCAGCGCTTGAGCTTCGACAGAGGACGCGACTCGCGAATGCGGACAACGTCGCCCACGCGTGCGGAGTTCTGCTCGTCATGCGCGTAGAACTTCTTGTTCGACTTCATAACGCGCTTGTACTTCGGATGCGCCTTGCGCATCTCGATCTCGACGACGATGGTCTTCTGCATCTTGGTCGAGACGACCTGGCCGACCTTCTCGTTGCGGCGCGCTGCTGTTGGTTCAGCAGTGGTTGTTACAGTGGTATCGGCCATGGTTATTCCTTCCCTGCCTTAGCAGTGGCGAGCTCACGTTCGCGAGCGATGGTCTTGAAGCGAGCGATGTCAAGCTTGAGGCTACGGATCTTACCGATGCCCTCCTGCTTACCGAGGCTCTTGGCGAAGCGAATGCGGAAGAGCTGCTCAGCGGCCTTAGCCTCTTCGCTCTTCAACTCCTCGCTGCTTAGATTACGGATCTTGTCCAGTTCCATGATGACTTCCTTCAAAATCGAAAAGCAAAAATTCTGCTTGGTTTCTTTACTTGGCGGCCACTTCAGGCTTCATGCCGGGGCGGACGACGAAAGTAGTCTTGAGCGGCAGCTTGTGCGCCGCGAGACGCATAGCTTCCTTCGCGAGCTCGACCGGAACACCTTCCATCTCGAACAGAATCTTGCCCGGGCGAACGACGGCAACCCAGTGATCGGGAGCGCCCTTACCCTTACCCATACGGGTTTCGGCAGGCTTCTTGGTGATGGGCTTGTCCGGGAAGAGGCGCAGCCAGACCTTACCGCCACGCTTGATAAAGCGGGTCATGGCGATACGCGAGGCCTCGATCTGGCGGTCGGTAATATAACCGCACTCCAGAACCTTGAGACCAAAATCGCCAAACGAGATGTCAGAGCCGCGCCACGCCTTACCGCACATGCGGCCGCGTTGCTGCTTGCGGTATTTAACCTTCTTGGGCAAAAGCATGAGGAATTCCTTCTAACGTCCGCGAGATGTTGCAATGAAACGTCCGCGAATAGGTCGGATGGTTCAGCCGGGGTCTCTGCACTGAAAGTAGCCGCGCAGACTCGGGGCCAAAACTTGTTAAGTTTACAGGAAATTAGCGAATTTATCCAATCCGCTAATTTCCTGCAAAGAAATTAGAATGCGCCGGTCGTGATCGGAGCTGGTTCGCGACGCTTCTTCTGCTCGTAAATGTCGCCGCGATAGACCCAGGTCTTGACGCCGATGATGCCGTAGGTGGTGTGCGCCTCGGCAAAACCGTAGTCGATGTCGGCGCGCAGCGTGTGCAGCGGCAGACGGCCCTGGAGATACCACTCCGAGCGTGCGATCTCGTTACCGTTCAGGCGGCCCGATACGCGGACCTTGATGCCCTTGCAGCCGAAACGCAGCGCCGAGTCAACCGACTTGCGCATCGCACGGCGGAACGAAACGCGCTTCTCAAGCTGTAGCGCGATGTTCTCGGCGACGAGCTGAGCGTCGAGCTCCGGCTTGTTGACCTCGAGGATGTCGATAAACACCTCGCGGTTGGTCCGCTTCTGGATGTCGGCCTTGAGCTTGTCGATCTCCGCGCCCTTGCGGCCGATGATGATGCCCGGACGCGCAGTGCGGATAATCAGGCGCAGCTTGTTGCCGGGGCGCTCGACCTCGACGGAGCTGACGCCGGCAGCCTTCAGCTTCTCACGAAGCTCGGCCTTCAGCTTGACGTCCTCAACCAGCAGCTTGTCAAAACCGCGCTCGGTGAACCACCGCGACTTCCACGGTTTGTTGATGCCGAGTCGGAATCCATACGGATGGACTTTCTGTCCCATAGCTTCCCTTTACCTGAGCCATAGCCGGTTGAGCCGGCGCGGCTGATGTTGCAAATGCGTGTTATTGAGAAACAACCAATTGAAATCGAACCAACCAGTTGCTTCTTGAAATTCTGTTGAACTACTTGGCTACTGCCTTCTTCTTGGCCGGGGCTTTCTTCGCCGGGGCCTTCTTGGCAGCAGTCTTCTTGGCAGCGGGCTTGCCGGCAGTCTTCTTCACCGGTTCGGCTGGAGCCTCAACACTGGCCGCAGCAGCAGCGGATCTCTTCTCTGCCACGGTGATGATGATGTGCGAGATGCGACGCTGATAGCGGAACGCGCGGCCCATGGGGGCAGGGCGGATGCGCTTCATACGCGGACCTTCGTTGGCGATAGCCGTCTTGACGTAGAGGTTATCGACGTCGACGTCCAGACCCTTCTCGCCGGAGATGTAGATTGCGTTCTGCACAGCCGAGCGCAATACCTTCTCGACGATCGGCGACCAACGCTTGTTGGTGAAGGCGACCGTATTGATGGCCGCTTCAACGCGCTGGCCCTTGATGAGGTCGAGCACGAGCTTGGCCTTCTGCGGACTGCCGCGCTGGAACTTGGCCTCGGCGCGGAACTCGGGAGTTTTCGGTGCGGTTACTTTTGCCATTGCTGGATCCTTAGAACAAAAAGCAAATGCCTTTTGTCGAAATCTTTTTTACTTCGCCTTCGCCGTGTCAGCAGCCTTCGCGGAGTGACCCTTGAAGGTGCGGGTAGCCGAGAACTCGCCGAGCTTGTGGCCGACCATGTTTTCGGTGCAGTAGACCGGAATGAACTTGCGTCCGTTGTGCACGGCGATGGTGTGGCCAACCATATCGGGATGGATGGTGGACCGGCGCGACCATGTGCGAATAACCTTCTTGTCGTTGGCGGCGTTCATCGTGTCGATCTTCACCATCAGGTGAGCGTCGATGAACGGGCCTTTCTTTGCCGAACGTGACATTTGAAACTCCTGGGTACTCGGTACAACGAATCTCGTGAGGAGTTCCGAGACTTGGTGTTGCCCGTCTGCATCGTCGTCGATGCTCCTCCGGGCTGTGAGTTACTTAGTCCGGCGCTGGACGATGAACGTGTCCGTGCGCTTGTTGTTGCGAGTCTTGTAGCCGCGTGTCGGCTGGCCCCACGGCGTAACCGGATGACGGCCGCCTGAGGTCTTACCTTCACCACCACCGTGCGGGTGATCGACCGGGTTCATCGATACACCGCGGTTGGCCGGGCGAATGCCCTTCCAGCGGTTGCGTCCAGCCTTGCCGATCGTGACGTTCTCATGATCGGTGTTGCCAACCTGGCCGATGGTCGCCATGCACTCCACGAGCACCTTGCGGGTTTCGCCGGAGGGCAGCTTCAGGAGAGCGTAATCGCCTTCCTTCGCGATCAGGTTGACCTGTGCGCCAGCGGAACGAGCCATCTGCGCGCCCTTACCAGGACGCAGCTCGATGTTGTGCACGATCGTACCGGTCGGAATGAACTTGAGCGGCAGAGCATTGCCGATCAGGATATCGGCCTCGGGGCCGCTCATGATCTTCTGCCCAACACCCAAGCCAACCGGCTGAATGATGTAGCGCTTCTCGCCGTCCGCGTAGTGGATGAGCGCGATGCGGGAGCTGCGGTTCGGATCGTACTCAATGGTCGCGACCGTGCCAGGAATACCGTGCTTGTCGCGCTTGAAGTCGATGAGGCGCAGCTTCTGCTTGTGACCGCCGCCCTGGTGGCGGATAACCAGCTTGCCCATGTTGTTGCGGCCGCCGGTGCGAGGCTTTACCGCCAACAGCGGCTTATGCGGCTTGTCGGTCGTGATGTCGTCGTTGACCAGCTTCGTCTGGAAGCGGAGGGTCGGTGTAATCGGACGGAAACTTTTAATCGGCATAGTACTTCTTCCTTTGCCTGCCAAGCGCATATTGGTCTCGCGCTTGGCCTGGATCGTTCTTGCTTCTCAGTTGTCTGTTGTCAGCCCTAGGTCGATCTTCAGAACTGACAACTGACAACCTGTACTAAATCTCTGCAGCGAAGTCGGGAACCTTCTCGCCAGCCTTCAGGCGAACGTACGCCTTCTTCCAGTCGGGGAGGAAGCCGGCAAACTTACCACGGCGGCGCTCTTTCCCCAGAACGTTGGCGGTGCGAATGCTCGCAACCTTGACGTTGAAGAGCTGCTCGACAGCCTGCTTGACCTCGGTCTTGCTGGCGTTAGCGGCAACTTCAAATACGAGCGAGCCTTCAACTTCGCGGCTCGTCAGGGCCTTCTCGGTAATGAGAGGGCGACGAATAACTTGATAAACGGTAGGCATTATGCAGCCTCCTTCTCAGCGTGCTTGCGCTTGGAGACGGACTTCTTCAGCGTCTCCTGCAGGGCTTCGAGCGCGGCCTTCGAGAAGATCGCGTGCTCATACTTGAGCAGATCGTAGGGATGAACTTCCGACGAAAGAACCAGCTCCACACCCTGAAGGTTGCGCGAACCGAGATAGAGCTTCTCGCTAAGCTGCTGCGAGCTCTCCACCAGGAGCGCGGTCTTCTTCGCTTCGAGCTTGTTCAGCGCGGTGCGATAGAGCTTGGTCTTGCCTTCGCTCACATCGAAGTTCTCAACCACAGTGAACTTGCCGTCTGCAATCTTCGAGGCGATAGCCGAGCGCAGCGCGCCCAGCAGCTTCTTGCGGGGGAACGCATACTCGTAGCTGCGCGGCTGAGGTCCGTGGACCGTACCGCCGCCACGCCAGAGGGGAGTGCGGATGCTGCCGACGCGGGCGCGGCCCGTGCCCTTCTGCTTCCACAGCTTCTTACCTGCGCCTGAGACGAGCTTACGATTTTTAGTCGCGTGCGTACCCTGGCGAAGGCTGGCGCGATAGTGCTTGACCGCCTCCCAGAGCAGAGCCTCGTTCACTTCTCCCGCGAAGACATCGTCGAGCTCGAACTCGCCGACCTTGGCTCCCGTGAGATTAACTACATTGATGTTTGCCATCTTCTTCTCTCTTCGTGCGCACCATCGATGCGGTGCGCCCTAACTTTGTTCGTCTGCCTTATCGGTCTGTTCCCCGAGCAGAGGTTGTTACCTACTTACTTTTTCTTGGAAGGAGCTGCCTTCTTGGAAGCCTTCAACGCGTCCTTCGTAGCAGCACCGGCGAATCCGCGACGCTCTCTTGGCGGCGCCTTGGCCTTGGAGACCAGAACGTAGCCGTCACGCGCTCCGGGGACCGCACCATCAACGAGGAGGAGATTATCTTCAACGTCGATGCCACGAATACGGAGATTGCGGACCGTGACCTGGTCAGTGCCCATGTGGCCAGGCATACGCTGACCGGGGAACACGCGCGAGGGGAACGACGAGGCGCCGATAGAGCCCTGCACCTGGAACATGTGACCGTGCGACTTGGGACCGCCGCCGAAACCGTGGCGACGAATAACACCCGCAAAACCGCGGCCCTTGGAGTTGCCGATCACGTCAACGAACTTGGTGTCGTTGAAGATCTCAACCGTAATACGATCGCCAGCTTTAGCCGACTGATCACCCTCTTCACCGGTGACCGACTCGAGCTGAACTTCGCGGATCTCCCTGACGGGGGGCACGTTCGACTTCGCGAAGTGTCCGGTCATCGCCTTATTGATCTTCGAAGCCTTCACGAACTCGACGAGTCCGATCTGGGCAGCGTCATAGCCGTCCTTCTGCACGGTCTTGAGCTGCGTGATGACACATGGGCCGACCTTGAGAACGGTAACCGGGTGAACGTCACCGCGGTCATCGAACACCTGAGTCATACCGATCTTCTTACCGAGAATTCCTGTAACTGACATACTTCCCTTTCCTCATCATGCGGCGTTGGTCGCGGCACTGTAGGTACTTCTTTTTAGCGAGTCAGCTTTAGGCTGACTTGCTCTATTACTTACTTCGTAACCGTCTTGATCTCAACGTCGACACCCGCCGGCAGGTCGAGCTTCATAAGCGCGTCGACGGTCTGCTGCGTGGGCTCGAGGATATCGATCAGACGCTTGTGCGTGCGAATCTCGAAGGCCTCGCGCGACTTCTTGTCGACGTGGGGCGAACGCAGAACGCAGTACTTGTTCTTCATCGTCGGAAGGGGAATCGGTCCCGCAACCTGCGCGCCGGTGCGCTTGGCCGTCTCGACGATCTCGCTGGTGGAGACGTCCAGGACGCGATAGTCATAAGCCTTGAGACGAATGCGAATGCGCTGCTGTGCCATATTGAATCTCTTTCTTATTCAAAGAACGCTTGGAGTGGCTGCCGGCCGTCGTGAATCTTGGCGAACCGGCAGCCCTCGTTATCTGTTAGCCGAGAAGCAAAAGTCTTCTTATAGAAGAACTCTTACTTGATGATCTCGGAGATGGTACCGGCGCCTACAGTGCGACCACCCTCGCGGATGGCGAAGCGCAGGCCCTTCTCCATGGCCACCGGGGTGTGCAGCGTGATCTCCAGCGAGATGTTGTCGCCCGGCATCACCATCTCGGTGCCCTCAGGCAGCTTCGCCGAACCCGTTACGTCCGTGGTCCGGAAGTAGAACTGGGGACGGTAGCCGTTGAAGAACGGAGTGTGACGTCCGCCCTCTTCCTTGCTCAACACGTACACCTCGCCCTTGAATACCGTGTGCGGCGTGATCGATCCCGGCTTCGCCAGAACCATGCCGCGCTCCACGTCTTCCTTCGCGATACCGCGCAGAAGAAGTCCAGCATTGTCTCCAGCAAGACCTTCGTCCAGCTGCTTCTTGAACATCTCAACGCCCGTAACCACCGTCTTGCGCGTCTCGCGGAAGCCGACGATCTCAGAGTCCTCGCCCACCTTCACCTTGCC
>NZ_LMUH01000026.1:812250-812346 GCF_009766105.1 Granulicella sp. S156
ATCAGTGGCCGCAACCACGAGGATCGCGCCGTCCATCTGCGCTGCGCCCGTGATCATGTTCTTGATGTAATCCGCGTGACCAGGACAATCCACGTG
>NZ_LMUH01000026.1:812631-833369 GCF_009766105.1 Granulicella sp. S156
TATGTGTTGCGAAATTCTTGCCTTGCGGCGTTTTGCGCGCGCCGGTTAGATTTCACCGGCTCCAGCGCGCGGCTGGCGGTACTGCATCTCTTTACTTAGCGTCCTTGCCCTGCACCTTGGCAATAATCTCTTCCGAAACCGACCGAGGCGCTTCCTCATACTGCTTGAACTGCATCGAGTAGTTTGCACGGCCCTGGGTCGCTCCACGCATGTGCGTTGCGTAGCCGAACATGGTCGAAAGTGGCACGCTGGCACGAATCGCCTGCGTATTGCCCACCATCTCCATGCCTTCAATACGGCCACGGCGAGCGTTCAAGTCGCCGATGATCGTACCCATATAGTCTTCAGGAACGGTCACTTCGACCGCCATCACAGGCTCCAGGAGAACCGGCTTCGCCTTGCGGGCCGCTTCCTTGAAGGCCATCGAGCCGGCGATCTTGAATGCCATTTCGTTGGAGTCGACGTCGTGATAGCTGCCGTCGTAAAGCGAAACCTTAACATCGACCATTTCGTACCCAGCCAGAACGCCGCCGAGCATCGCTTCCTGAATGCCCTGGTCGATCGGCTTGATGTACTCCTTGGGGATCGTGCCACCCTTGGTGTCGTTCGAGAACTCGTAGCCCTTGCCAGGATCGTTCGGCGAGATACGAATCTTCGCATGACCGTAGTTACCCGAACCACCGGTCTGGCGAATGTACTTGCCTTCCGCTTCGGCGTTGCCGCGGATGGTTTCGCGGTAGTTGACCTGCGGCTTGCCGACGTTGGCTTCAACCTTGTACTCACGCATCATGCGATCAACAATGATCTCAAGGTGCAGCTCGCCCATACCGGCGATGATGGTCTGGCCAGAGTCGATGTCAGTGCGTACGTTGAAGGTGGGATCCTCCTGCGCCAGCTTCGAAAGCGCAACACCCATCTTCTCCTGATCGGCCTTGGTCTTCGGCTCGACGGCAACTTCAATGACTGGCTTGGGGAAGTCAATCGATTCGAGAACGATTGGGCTCTTAGCCGAGCAAATGGTGTCACCGGTAACAAGATTCTTCAAACCCACAGCAGCGCAAATATCGCCAGCCATGATCTCGGTGATCTCTTCACGCTTGTTGGCATGCATCTTCAACAGACGGCCGATGCGCTCGGTCTTGCCGGTACGCGGATTCAGCGTTGTGTCGCCGGTCTTGAGGACGCCGGAGTAGATGCGGATGAAGATGAGCTGGCCGACAAAGGGATCGGTCATGATCTTGAAGCCAAGCGCAGACAGCGGCTCGGTGTCATCGGCCTTGCGGATAATCTCTTCTTCCATGTTGTCCGGGTTGTGGCCAATCATGGGAGGAATGTCGAGCGGGCTAGGCAAATAATCGACGACTGCGTCGAGCAGCGTCTGCACACCCTTGTTCTTGAAGGACGAACCGCAGAGCACCGGGAAGATGTTCATCGCGATGGTCGCCTTGCGGATTCCAGCCTTGAGCTCTTCCTGGGTGGGCTCAGAGCCCTCGAGAAAGTGGTGCATGATGACGTCGTCAGAGTCGGCAACGGCCTCGATGAGGACGCTACGAGCAGCCTTGGCAGTCTCAAGCAGAGCGGCAGGGATCTCTTCAACCGAGTACTCGGCACCCATCGTCTCGTCGTGCCAGAGGATCGCCTTCATCGTGACGAGGTCAACGACGCCGGCAAACTTTGCCTCAGCACCGATCTGGATATTGATAGGAATCGCACGCGCGCCAAGGCGGTCGACGATCGTCGAAGTCGCATAGACAGCATCCGCGCCGGCCTTGTCCATCTTGTTGATGAAGCAAACCCGGGGAACCTTGTACTTATCAGCCTGACGCCAGACAGTCTCAGACTGAGGCTGCACACCGGCGACCGCGTCAAAGCAGGCAACTGCCCCGTCGAGCACGCGCAACGAGCGCTCCACCTCAGCGGTGAAGTCTACGTGGCCGGGCGTGTCGATGATGTTGATGCGGATGCCGTTCCAAGTACAGGTGGTCGCAGCAGAGGTGATCGTGATGCCACGCTCCTGCTCCTGCTCCATCCAGTCCATGGTCGCGGTGCCCTCGTGCACTTCGCCGATACGGTGGTTGACACCCGTATAGAAGAGAATGCGCTCGGTCGTCGTCGTCTTGCCGGCGTCGATGTGAGCCATGATGCCGATATTCCGACATTTTGCGAGAGGTACTGTGCGTGCCACGATTCGTATCTTTTCTGCGAACTTGCGCTCGCGGTCAATCAAACTTCGTTCGGCGCGGGAGTCCTGCTTATCTCCCGTCCCCTAATTCCTGATCTCTAACTACCAGCGGTAGTGAGCGAAGGCCTTGTTGGCCTCTGCCATGCGATGAACGTCTTCCTTCTTCTTCATCGCGGCACCACGGCCGTTAGCCGCGTCGAGCAGCTCAGCGGTGAGCTTCTCAACCATTCCCTTTTCGCCACGGGCGCGACCAAAGGTCACGAGCCAGCGAATCGCCAGCGAGGTGCGACGCTCGGGGTTAACCTCGATCGGCACCTGATAGTTCGCACCGCCGACACGACGGGACTTCACTTCCAGCATGGGCTTGACGTTCTCGACAGCCTTCTTGAAGAGCTTGAGAGCCTCATCGCCACCCTTGGCTTCAAGGTTGGTCATCGCCTCATAGAAGATGCCCTGAGCGGTGGACTTCTTACCACCCCACATCATGCTGTTGACGAACTTCGTAACCAGGGTCGAGCCATAGATTGGATCGGCTGGAACCTCACGCTTGGCAATGTAACCTTTTCTCGGCATTCTCTTCTTTCTCGTCTTCCCTCAGCGCGGTGACTTCTCACGAGCTGAGCCTGTTGTTGTTTTTTCTTTGTCATTCCCGCAGAGAATCTCTTCCCTGCGGGCCGGTCACAAATCTCTACTTGGCAGCAGCCTTCGGACGCTTCGCGCCGTACTTCGAGCGGCTCTGCTTGCGGTTGGCAACGCCGACTGAATCCAGCGTTCCGCGAACCACGTGATAACGAACACCTGGCAGATCCTTCACACGGCCGCCGCGGATGAGCACAATCGAGTGCTCCTGCAGGTTGTGGCCGATGCCTGGGATGTAGGTGGTAACCTCAATGCCGTTGGTCAGGCGAACACGCGCAACCTTGCGCAGCGCCGAGTTCGGCTTCTTGGGGGTCTGGGTGTAGACGCGAGTGCAGACGCCACGACGCTGGGGCGAACCCTGCAGAGCGGGCGAGGCGGTCTTGTAGCGGGTCGGCGTGCGGCCCTGCTTAACGAGCTGATGAAACGTAGGCACTGATAAAACTCCCTTTCGGAACTACCCGAATCTCTTTATTCGGGCTCGATGCAGGGCAGCTCCTATCGCTCTGCTTTCGTAATCGCACACACGAAAGGCGAGACGTGCAGACACGTCTCGGCGAAGTTCTGAATCCTGCACGCGGCCTTACTGCTAACTGCGTGTACTGCAACCACTCAAAGGCAAATAACAGTCGACGGTGGCCGAGAGGTCCGGAATTGCTTCCGAGTCCGACTCCGTTTCGCTGTTCCGGCCCACATAGCCCATCCAAGGTGGAGGGTGTCGCAGGCGCGATCGATAGGCTAGATAGGCTCGAAGATCAAAGCCAGCTAATGCCAACCGCAGACTTACCGATTTCCCCTCTGCTATCCGGGAAAATCCTGCGGTATATCTCTTGTATCCAGTGTAGCGCAGGCGTTGAAACCCTGCCTGCCGCTTGAGCCTCTTGCTGACGACACGTTCCGGATACTCGCGGAACCTTCTAACTGTAGCAAGGAGTCGACGGGGCGTCAAGAAAATAGAGGCCTCCGCTATGCTAGGAGCAGGAAATTCGCCCATTTTGAGCACCGACCCCTTTGCCAACCCGGTCTGGAATGCCCTGCAGACGTCCCACCAGCCCCTCGCACTGACCTCCGGAAGGGCCTGCAAGTACCCGCAGGATGTCGCTCCCTTCGCCGCTGTGGCGGAAAACACCCCTGAGGCGCTCCGCGATCTGCACTCGCTGCTCCTGCCTGGGGAGACCACCTATTTGGCGAATGAACAACCGCCGGATGTAGCCGGGCTGCGCTCGGAAGGCTCGGTCCCCTGCCTGCAGATGGTCTTTCCCCATACATTAGCCTTGCCGGAAGCAAAGCCCATCGAGATTGCTCCGCTCACCTGTGCCGACGCAGCCGCCATGGTGGAACTCACCTCGGTTGCCTTTCCTGGCTTCTTTCGCAGCCGTACCTGCCTGATGGGCAGCTACTACGGCGTATGGGAACACGGAAAGCTGATCGCCATGGGCGGCGAGCGACTGGTCATAAACCCCTGGCGCGAGATCAGCGGTGCCTGCACCCATCCGGAACACCGCGGCAAAGGCTATGCTCCGCGACTCATTACACAGTTACTGCAGGATCACCGCGAAGCGGGCCGCACCTCATGCCTGCATGTGGTCTCGACCAACCGGACTGCTATCGAGCTCTATCTGCGCATGGGATTCTCAGTGCTTCGCGAGATCGATCTGTACCGGATATCGAGAATCGATTCTGATTAACGAGCTCGCGCGGTGATACGCTTTCGAGCATGAGCTTTTTGCCGCGCTGTACTCGCCTGCCACTTCTTGCCGCTATCTGTCTCTTTCTACCGACTGTGTCGGGCCTTTCGCAGTCACCGACGCGCGCAAAAACGCCGGGTGCCGTGGCAGTTTCGCCCGATGGCTCTACCCTGGCATGGACTCTACGCAGTCGCGAAGACTCTGCTATCCACCTGACAGAACTGGATCACCCAGGTGCAGCCAAACTTGTTGCGCCACACGGAGCGGGAGACTGTTCCAGTGGATCGCCCGTGTGGTCGCCCGATAGCCAGACGCTCGCGTTTACGTCAGATTGCAACAGCAAAGACGCTAAGTCGGATCAAGAGCAGATCTTTCTGTGGTCGAAGGCCACGGGTGAGATCAAACAGCTCACGCACGTGACGGGAAATATCGAACAGGCAGCCTGGTCGCCCGACGGGAAGCAGATAGCCTTCCTGTTCGTGAAGAATGCCACGCGCTCGGCAGGCGCACTCGATGCCATGAAGCCGTGGGACGGCGTGATTGGCGAGGATGGCGTAGAGGTGCAGCAAGTCTACGTCGTCAGCGCAGCCGATGGGCAAGAGAACTGGGAGACCCTCACAGGTCTGCACGTCTACGAGTTTGCATGGGCACCCGACTCCAAGCAGATCGCGTTCATCGGCGCTAATCCTCCAGGAGAAAACAACTGGTGGATCGCAAAGCTCTATACCCAGCAGGTTCTTCCGCGCGGCGAGCAGGCCCAAAAGAGCTGGGCCGTTGTCCTGGACCCAAACACGGTCTCAGGCCCCTTGCATGGCCTCCAGATCGCTGTCCCTCGTTGGTCGCCCGACGGGAAACACATCGCCCTTATCGGTGGCCTGATGAGCGATCAGGGTTCGACCGGCGGCGATGTCTGGGTGGTCGAGGCAAAAGGCGGCAGCGAACCCATTGACGTCACCCCTGGCATTGACGGCACACCGTGCTATGAGGACTGGATCAGCGATCATACTGTGAGTTTCGTCGAGGACCGCCGCGGCCACACTCTGCTGAATGCCGTGAGCATCAACACAAATGCAATCGTTCCCGGAGCTCCGGTCGACCTGGGCGAAGTTTCGGTGAGCGGCGGCCCCATCAAAGATGCGGTCAGCATTTCGGACCGTATCAATGACAAGAAGGAACGTGTAATAGCCTTCGTCAAGAGCGGCCACGACATCTCCCCTGAGCTTTGGGCAGGGACTACTGCAACCAACCTGAAGCAGATAACGCACCTGAACGACGGCGTAAAACCTTCCACACGCATGGAGTCTATTGAGTGGGAGAACGAAGGCCTTCATGTGCAAGGCTGGCTCACCTATCCGAAGGACTACAACCCGGCCAGGAAATATCCGCTGATCGTCGAGGTGCACGGTGGACCGTCAGCTTCGGCAGCCGGACGCGGCGGCACGATGTGGGCTGAGCAGGGCTACTTCGACTTCCAGCCCAACCCACGCGGCAGCTTTGGCCAGGGCGAAGCCTTTGTGCAGGCGAACCGCAAAGACTTCGGCTACGGCGACCTGCGCGACATCCTCAAGGGCATGGACGCGATTGAAGGGAAGGTCTCGATCGACAAAACCCGCGAGGGCCTGACGGGCTGGAGTTACGGCGGCTTTATGACCATGTTCGCCGTGACGCAGACCCACCGCTTCCGCGCGGCCATCGCGGGCGCGGGCCTGAGCGACTGGCTGAGCTACTACGGCGAAAACTCCATCGACCAGTGGATGATTCCGTTCTTTGGCGCAAGCGTGTACGACGACCCTGCGGTCTACGCGAAGAGTTCAGCGATCACGTACATCAAGAACGTGAAGACGCCAACTCTGGTGATCGTAGGCGATCGCGACGGCGAGTGCCCTGCTCCGCAGAGCTTCGAGTTCTGGCACGCGCTGCGGGATCTCGGCGTAAAGACGCAGCTCGTGATTTATCCGAACGAAGGCCACGGCTTCCGCAATCCTGACCATATCCGCGACCGCAACCAGCGCGAGGTGAAATGGTTCGCCGAGAACATGCCTGAGAAGCAGTGAAACAGGAAACCGCGAACAGCCGGGTTGGGACCCCTTTTCCGCCCGCCGGCACCGGCCCGAAATCCGACTTTTTCTGTTTCCTGTTTCCTGTTTGCCCTTTCCTGTTTGCCGTTCGCCCCTCCAGCCCCTAAACTGGAATCTCGGAGTTTCAGCGGTTGGCGGTTTGACCGTTCAGCTTGAGTTCCGGTTGGACGGGGAGGTCTGAGTGCGGCGGTTAGTCAGTCTAGTGGTTCTTCTTTTGTTTACGGTTCCCTTTGGCCTGTCGGTGACCGGCTGCAGCAAGAGCACGCCTGTGGTGTACTGCAACGCCACCGACTCCGGCCCGGTCGTAGGACAGGTTGCGAGCATCTCTCTGGCACCTACTATCGCCACGACCGGCGAGTCGCTCAGCTATGGGCAGATCGGCGCGGCGCTCACTGCCACGGCGGAAGATTGCAAGGGCAATGCGGTCTCGGTGAAGACCTACACCTACGCCACCTCGGACACGTCGTTGACCTTTGCCGACGTCGATCCGCTGGGTCGGGTGTGCGCCGGTTCGTGGAATCGCAATACTGGGACAGGAATCCAAAACTTCACCACCTGCACGGCCCCAGTGACAACGCCCACCACCCATCTGGCCTACATCACGGCTACGGCCGACGGAGCGGTCAGCAACGCCATCCCCGTCTATACCCATGCGACAGTAGCCAGTGTTGAGCTTACGGGAACTTCAGCGGGCGCCCAAGGCTCAGCCGCTTGCACAACAGACCCGACGAGCGACTGCTGCGCATCATCGGTCCCAATTACTGGAACCGTCCCCCCGGTCTATACCGGAGGCACATGCCTTTCACAGGGCGTGGCATCCAGACTCATTGCAAAAGTCCTCGATTCGAGCGGGAATAACATCACCTGCGAGGTCGGCAATCTGGCCTTCAACCCGCTGGGCACGACCAACAACGTTGTAACCATCAACCCCGCCGGCGTGGCCATCGCCAATCAACCTGGCTCAGCGACGATCACGGCGACCATCTCGAGTGTCGGCTCGGCCAATACCGCGGGGTTCTTCTCCACCTGCCCACCGGTATCCATCGTACTCAGCGCCCAGGGACAATCGCCGTCCTCAGGTCCCATCAGTGTGCCGGTGAACCAGGCGCAATCCTTTACAACAACGATCGTTGATAAAAACAATGTCCAAATCACAGGACTCACCTTGCAATATGCGTCGACTTCGCCGCAGACGGTCGTAGCTGGGGCCACGATTACCCCATCATTCCCGGGGACGACGACCATCACCGCCATCTGCCAGCCCGGCGGGTGCAACACTGCCCCCTATAGCCAGATCGGACTGTATGGCAACGGCCAGCCGCTCACCTCGAACGGCATCACTGTAAACACGACCGCAACCAGTTCGACAGTGCTCTACGTCGGCAGCACGCAGTCGCAGTATCTCTTTCCGTACGACTTCACCACCAACCAACAGTCGGGATCCATCAAGCTCCCGTACATCCCGAACTCGCTGGTGATCAGCCAGGATGGTACGACGATCTACATGGGAAGCCCCTTCGCGCTCATGGTGTTCAGCACAGCCACCAACACGGTAACTACGACGTACACCAGCATTGTTGGAACCGTGCTTGCAGTCTCGCCAGACAGCAGCACAGTGGCCGTTTACGATCCGACACGGCAAACCATCACGTTGGTCAGCAGCGCTGGTGCCGTCTCGTCGACGTACAACGCCACTCCAGCTACAGCTGGAGGTACCTTACGTGCGGAGTGGTCACCCGATAGCCAGACCCTCTACATCACCGGAACCGTTGACACATCGGCGAAACCGCAATTGCTGGTTCACTCAGTCTTCAATGGTTGGTTGCCTATTCCTATTGCATCCGGTCAAAACTATACCGACGTAGCGGTGATGGTTCCGGCGGTGGGCGCGTACTTCGCCACGGGCTCCCCTTCCACGGAGGGCCGCAGCTACTGCTCCAGCACTTCAGTCACTGCGGGAACTCCGCCAGTTACAACGAACTCTTACTATCCATTGGCTGATGTGAACACGGCGACCGCCAATCGTCTGGCAGCAACCGCGGATGGAAAACATATCCTGGGAGCGACGGCCACAACCCTAAGCGACATCGCTTTAAACCCGATACTGGCAGAAGCCCCATGCCCGGTACCGCCCCTACCGCAGGTAACCCCAAGCTCTGGTCAGCTATCCAGCACCTTGACCACGTATCCGCTTAGCGGCATTACCGCTTCCAGCATCAACGACGTGGTACCCACGAGCAACTCAGCAGTGTCGTTTGTCACCTACAACGGTTCGAGCGGAATTCTGCCGATGTATGTCGTTCCCTCCTCAGGCGCAGGTACGGTCACTCCCGTCTCACTCACGGGCGGAGCTGCACTAGCTCCTGTGGCAGGCGTCTTCAGTACAACTGACCTGAACTTCTATGTCGGCACTTCGGGGGACAATCTGGTCCACGAGATCACTCTGACGTATCCGGCCAGCGGAACGCCCACAGCCGTCGATTCAGGCACACTTCCGCCGAATCTTCCATGCGCAACAACCGGCACCTACGGCACCCCAGTCCCAGCATGTGCGAACAGCACCACCCCAGCCATACCGAATCTGATTGCGCAGCGGCCTAAGAAGTCAACGTCGTAAAAACAGGAAATAACAAACAGAACGACAAAGGCCCTCCGCTATGCGGAGGGCCTTATGTTTTCCGTTTCTTGACTGCCGCGCTCTTACAGCTTCAAACGAGCTTCCAGCAGTTCACGCCCGATCGCATCCAGAACCCCATTCAGAAAATTGATGCTCTCGGGTGCGGCATAGCGCCGGGCGATCTCCAGCGTCTCGTTGATGACTACCGCGGTGGGCGTCTTGGGATAGCCCACCATCTCCGCAACCGCCGTGCGCAACAGGTTGCGGTCGACGACCGGCATGCGTTCCAGGCGCCAGTTCTGAGCGTGCTTTTGAATCAGCGCATCGACCTCGTCCTCGCGCTGCGTGGCAAGGCGGTGAAGATCGTCGGCGAAGCCGCGTGTCTCATCATCGACATCGTCACGTGAGTCCCAGAACAACTCTTCGACCTCCTCCGGCTTCTGCTTGCCGAGGTCGCCCTGGAAGAGCATCTGCATGGCTAATTCACGAGACTTGCGGCGAGTTCCCATCAGGATTTCCTCACTGTCTTATGGCCTTGGTTTGCGGTGTCCAGCTTGCCCTGAATCGACGCCATCTCGATGGCTGCAATCGCAGCCTCAAAGCCCTTGTTGCCAGCCTTCAGGCCGGCGCGGTCCAGTGCCTGCTCCAGCGTCTCGCAGGTGAGCACGCCGAATGCATGGGGAATGCCAGTCTCCTGCTGCGACTGCCCGATGCCGCGTGCGACCTCGGTGTAGATGGCCTCATAGTGGGCCGTCTCGCCGCGCAGTAGAACTCCAAGCGTGATGACCGCGGCAAAGCGTTTGGACTCGGCCAGCGTGCGCGCGGCAGAGGGAATCTCCCACGCACCGGGGACACGCACAATCTCAATATCGTTCTTCGCACAACCGCTGCGATGCAGCGCGTCAAGCGACCCCTGCAACAGACGGTCGGTGATAACGGCATTCCAACGCGCGACGACGATAGCAAACTTCTTTCCGGCTGCCGACAGGTCGCCTTCAACGGCAATGGGCTGGTTGTGGAGCGGGTTCTCAGACTCCCAGAAACCGAGCTGCAACCCGGGCGCCAGATCCACTGTGAAGAGACGAGAGTTCCAATGCGTCGCTGTAACCTCGGTGAGTTTTGCGGCGCTGGGGGCTTCCGCACTCTGCGATTTGAGCCACGTCTGCACGGCAGAATAGATGGTGTCGAGCTGCGTCACCTCAACCAGCAACGCAGGAACGGCGGGTGCGCGGCCGGTGACGAGCTCCAGATTGCCTACCGGAGCGAGAAACGCTGCGCCGCGTCCTGTGCTGTCGTTCCAGCCTTTACCCTCTTCAAGACCCAATGCGCGAAACAGGCTGCTGAGCCGGTCGAAGGCCTCGCCCGAAGCGATAGCCGCGACGGCTGTAATTCCCTTGATCATAGGTTCGATTGTATCGTCAGCTTGGGGCTGGAACCCATGCCGGAAGATCCGGCCATGGGACACCCCAGGTATGAGGTGAAGAGGATGAGCTATAAGACACTGCGTTCCGAGCGCGAGGGCGCGATTGCGATCGTCACACTGGATCGCCCCGAGGTGCTGCATGCGCTTGACGCAGCCATGTTCAATGAGCTGGAGCAGGTATTCGGCGAATTGGCGAGCGACGCCAGTTTGCGCGCAATTCTCCTCACGGGCTCGGGCGAGCGCGCCTTTGCGGCCGGTGCCGATATTCGCGGTCTGGTCGACACCGACGCCCTCTCCGGCAGGCAGTTCTCCGAGCGCGGGCAGCAGGTCTTCGCACAGATCGAACGCTGCGGCAAACCGGTGATCGCCTGCGTCAACGGCGTCGCGCTGGGTGGGGGTTGCGAACTGGCCCTGGCCTGCACGCTGCGTCTGGCAAGCGACAAGGCTCGGCTCGGACTGCCGGAAGTCAAGCTGGGACTTGTTCCTGGCTATGGCGGGACACAGCGCCTGACGCGGCTCGTGGGCCGCGGCGCGGCGCTGCGGATGATGCTGACGGCAAGCATCGTCGATGCGACGGAAGCGTTGCGGATTGGTCTGGTCGAGGAAGTCGTGCCCGCAGCGGAGTTGATGGCGCGTGGGCGGCAACTCGCAGAGTCAATCGCAGCGGTGGCACCGCTGGCAGTCGCTGGGGTGTTGGAGGCCGTCGAGCGTGGCGACGGGCTGCCGCTGGACAAAGGCCTCCACGCGGAAGCAGAGATCTTCGGCCGGCTATGCGGCACTGCCGACAAGGATGAGGGTCTTACGGCGTTTCTGGCCAAGCGCGCAGCCGACTGGCAGGGGAGATAGGAAACAGGCAGATTGTGACGATTTCAGTAGCTCATTGCATTACTTGCTGTTTGCATGCCTCGTGAGCTTACGCAGTACGAACTCCTGCAGAAGATTGCTTACGCCGTCGGAAGCTATGCCAAGCAGTCCGTTCCCGATGGTCAAGCTCGCTCCCTGGCGGCTGCTGGCCGGGTAATAGAGGTTCGAGATGGCGCCGGCACCGAAGTTGCCCAGAATGCCGGAGTAGCTCGGCTGCCAGCGTCCATTGTCTCCTCGGATAATTACTGCAGTCGACAGCGCGTAGCCGGCCCTCGACCAGGAGCTGCCGGTGCCTTTGTAGAAGTATCTTGGGTCCTGGCGGAAGACTATGGGCAGTAAAGCACCGCCCAACATATTGCCGACCACTAGATTGCCCATCCCGGCGCCGAAGCGCTTCCCATAACCCGCCGCGCCTAGCCCGTAGCCGGGATAGTCGTTCTGCCACTGCTCAAGGCCTGCAAATCCGGCGACGATTACAAAGCTGGCCGGATCGATCGTGGACTTCCACGCAAGATCGAACTTCTGCCGTTTGTCCATCGGGGGCGCATTCCAGGTGTAGGAGACGTAGTAGTTAGGGATAGCGCCGATGAGCCGCTGCTTTTCTTCAGCCTTTACCTCGGGTTCCGCCAGATCATGTCGTGAAAGCGTTACGTCCACGCTGGTATTCGCGGTCGCCACGCGCAAAACAATCTTGGGGACCTGATAAGCCTCGCCCTCATGCAGCGTTCCCGAGACAAGACTCGTCTGCAGCCCGTCGCAGGAGATTGTCAGCTTGAAGTTCCCCGCAGCGACATCGGCAAAAGAGAAGAGGCCCTGACTGTCTGCCTCCGTCTCGCGCGCCGTCGCAGCGCCCTCGGCAACAAGCGTCACATGCGCGCCGGCGACGACGGTCCCTCCGATGTCAACCACCGTACCGCTGATGCTTCCCGAGGGCTGGCCACTCCCCTGCGCAGTTTGCGGAGAAGCAGGCACCGTATCCAAAGTGACACCCGGCTGTTGGGCGCAGGCTATGGCTGGCAGGAACCAGAGGAAAAAAAAGAGGCACCGGGTCGAGGAGCTCAGGGTTGGCAGGGTCCACAGCACATTCTGGTTTTCTCCCATAGAGAGAGTACTTCTCATTCCCCGAGGATAGCCTAAGGATGCGTCGCTTCCTCACGGTGGCGATGGGAGGTGATTCTACTGAAGACAAACTCTTGAATCAAATGGCCTACCCCGACTCCGGCTGTGCCGAGCAAGCCGTTCTCAATGGTCAGGGCAGCTCCGTTGCGGCTGCCGGCAGGATAGTACAGGTTCGTCAGGGCACCGGCACTGAGGTTCCCCAGGAGACTGGAATAATTTGGCTGCCAGCGTCCGTTATCACCTTTACAGATGACTGCCGTAGACAGCGCGTAACCCGCCCGCGACCAGATACTGCCAGTCCCTCTATAGAAATACCTGGGATCCTGATGCAGGAGTGCAGGAAAGAGTCCATCGCGCAGGATCGTGGCGGAAGCCGTATTGGCATAAGCTGCACCAAAGCGTTTGCCATAACCTTCCATGCCCTGTCCGTAGCCAGGTAAGGAATTGTTGGCCTGCTCGATGCCCGCAGCAAGGCCGCTGATGATAAAGCTGGCAGGATCGATTGAGCCGCGGATCGAGAGTTCGAACTTTTGCCTGGCATTGAGAGGGACTGGGTTCTTCTGATAGGTGACAAAGAAGTTAGGGATTCCGAAGACTCGCTGCTTTTCTTCGGCTTTGACATCTTCTTCCGCTATCTCCTCCCGGGTCATGGTCACATTCACCTCAGCATTTGCGGTAGCGATGCGCAAGACGATCGGCGGCGCCTGATACTGTTCGCCGGGATGCAGCGTTCCCTGGATCGACTCTGACGCAAGCCCTTCTTCGGCGATGGTCAGCTTGAAATCTCCAGCAGCGAGGCCAACAAAGGCGAAGCGCCCTTCGTTATCGGTGATGACTTCCCGCTGCGCCGAAGAACCGCCGATCGCAAGGGTTATATGAGCACCGGAGACGGCAGCTCCGCCAATATCTTTCACCGTCCCGCGTATGCCGCTCTCTGAAACCCCCTGAACCTGCTGGGTGAAGGCCAGAACAGATGGTTGTTGAGCATACATACGTACCGATAGGCCGCACAACGACAGAGCGCACAGGAACCGGTGATCGGCGCGCAACCGCCTCCGACTTCGCGCCTCTTCGTCGCTCCGCAAGCTGTATTGCCCCCCTTGAGGATAGTGGCTCCACTATGGAAGTTTTGTGGGTCAAAACTTTTTCTTTTATGGGACTGAAATAAAGGCACGGCCTCAGATAGGGGCTGGGACGGAGCACTCCAATGAATTAGGCGGAAATCCCTGGCCTGCACTTGATATCCTGTTGCGGTGAATACACGCGGTTTCTGTATCCCTCTCTCGCTTGTCCTGTTCCTTGCCGGCTGCCACGGGCACTCGCTGCCAGCCCCGGCCAGCGCGCAGGAGGTTGCCGATCAGCATGCGGTGCTCGACACCGAACGCGAGCAGTTGGAACTGATCCCACCACCCTCGAAGAATCGCTATATGAGCGTGCATACCTTCGAGAGTTGGGAGAACCCCTACATCACCGTGCAGGCCAGCATGCTAACGCTGCACGTACTGATAGCCGACGCTAACACCAGCAACTACGGCGCCGGCGGCATACTACGGCCGGTCGGTGCGCGGAGGCAGGAGTTGAATATCAGCCTCGACAAGCTGGCCGATGCGATCAGCGCGGTACCACAGAGCTCCTGGCCGTATGGCCGCGTCATCGCGCTCGAAGAAGCGCACAAAACCCCAGCCAACGCGAAGCCCCAGGTCCGGCGCACCATGGAAACCGCAGTCAATACCCTGAACGATCTCGGTGTTGTGGTCTATGACCTGAATGACGGCAAACTGCAGTAAAGGCAGGAAACAGAGAACAGGAAACAGCAAACAGGAAAGGCATAACGTTTTACGGCTCTTCCTGGTTTGCTGATTCCAGCGCTCTTCGTCTTACAATCGAAGCACTTGCAACGACCGATGCCCCTGCACACCACAGCTCTTGCAGTTTTCTGTTTTTTCTTTCTCTTCGTCACGGTTGCGGGCTTTATGGCTGCACGCTGGCGCCGGCCTGACGCGGGAATACACTCGCTGGAAGAGTGGGGTCTGGCTGGCCGCAGCTTCGGTACGTGGATTACCTGGTTCCTCGTCGGCGGCGATCTCTACACGGCCTACACGGTCATTGCCGTTCCTGCGGCGCTGTATGGCGCAGGCGCGATAGGTTTCTTCGCGCTGCCCTATGTGGTGATCGCCTACCCCTACATGATGGTCGTGATGCCTCGGCTATGGCGCGTATGCCACCGTAACGGCTATGTGACGCTGGCCGACTTCGTGCGCGGGCGCTATGGCAATCGCTGGCTCGCCGTGGCCATTGCCCTTACCGGCATCCTCTCGCTGATGCCCTATATCGCGCTGCAACTCGTCGGCATGAGGGTTGTGTTCAGTGCGATGGGTCTGCACGGGGAGGCACCTTTGGTGATTGCCTTTCTGGTGCTCGCGGGCTACACGTACTCGAGCGGACTGAGGGCGCCTGCGATCATCGCCATCGTCAAGGACGTGATGCTGTACATCATGGTCGCCGCCGCGGTCATTATTCTGCCGATCAGGCTCGGCGGCTATGCGCACATCTTCGCCGTCGCAAGCCAACAGCTTGCTCTGCGCAAGCCACCCGGTTCGATCTTCCTGCGTCCCCAGCAGTTCCTTGGATACTCGACCCTGGCGATTGGCAGTGCGATCGCGCTGATGCTCTATCCGCATACGGCGACGGCAGTACTCAGTGCGAAGGACGGCAACGTCATTCGACGCAATGCTGCCCTGCTGCCGGCCTACAGCTTTCTACTGGGACTGGTTGCGCTGCTCGGATTCATCGCCCTGGCTGCGGGGGTTGTGACGAAGGACACCAGTGCCGTTGTGCCGCTGCTCTTCCTCAAGATGTTTCCGGAGTGGTTCGCGGGCTTCTGCCTTGCTGCCATCGCCGTCGGTGCGCTGGTGCCGGCAGCCATCATGTCGATTGCGGCAGCCAATCTCTTCACGCGCAATCTGCTGGGCGAGTTCCTCCGCACGAAGCTGAGTAACCGCGGAGAGTCGACCACGGCAAAACTTGTGAGCCTCGCCGTAAAGTTCGGCGCGCTGGCCTTCGTGCTCAAACTGCCCACACCTTACGCCATTGAGATGCAACTGCTCGGCGGCATATGGATCGCGCAGTTATTCCCTTCGGTTGTGATCGGCGCATTTACCCGCTGGATGAATCCATGGGCTCTGCTATGCGGCTGGGCGGTAGGCATGACGTGGGGAACGCAGATGGCCGCGTCGCTCGGACTGAAGAGCTCGGTATATCCATTACATCTCTTCGGTGGAACCTACGCGATGTATGCTGCCGTGCCTGCGCTGTTGGTAAACCTTCTGATCAGTAGTTCGCTGACGCTGTTGTTCCGTGCTCTGAAGGCAGAAGAAGGTTCGGATTCTACCGTCGCGGAAGATTACGCATAAGATCTATTTCGAAACCTGTATGTTGAAGAATTCAGCAGGGAGCTGCAAAACTGCCAGATTCCTGGTTCTAGAGATGAAAAAGGTGCATACCTCGAGGTATGCACCTTTCGTTTACTTTTCTAGAAAAGTTATTAGCCCTTGCGAGTGATCTCGAACAGGAACCAGACGCGGCGCTGGGCTTCGTCGATCCAGTTTTCCAGAAGACTCGTCGTGGCGACGTCGCCTGCTTCGTCGGTTAGATTGTGGGCGGCGCGCATGCTCAGGACGAGTGCCTTCTCGTCCTCACGGAGCTCGCTCAACATGTCGAGCGGGGTTACATATTCGGCATCGTTGTCCTTGATGCGCTGCAGGCGGCTGATCTGGCCGATGGAGCGAATTGTTATACCACCGATTTTGCGTACACGCTCGGCGATATCGTCCGTGATGCCAAAGAGCTGGTCGCCGTGCTCATCGAGCAGCAGATGATAATCGCGGAAGTGCGGGCCGCTCATGTGCCAGTGAAAGTTCTTCGTCTTCAGATACAGCGCGAACACATCCGCGAGCAGAGCGTTCAAGGCGCCCGTAATGTTCTTGACCGCCTCGGGGGCGATATCGCTGGGAGTGGTCAATGGGGCCTTGCGGCGTGCTTCCAGATCTTTCTTCTTCGACTTCGGCATCGTACTTTCCTCCTAATTTCTATACTCGACTTAGCTTCACTACAATATGATTCTGAAAAACATCCCGGGGCTTCTTAAAGCTGGGCTACTGACCTCTCCCTCATGCCAGCAGATAGTTCAAGAGCGCCATGCGGATGTAGAGAGCATTCTTCGCCTGGCGGAAATACGCCGCACGAGAGTTTGAGTCTACCTCCGGAGCGATCTCGTTGACACGCGGAAGGGCGTGCATGATGATAGCGTGCTTTTTCAGCTTGTCGGCGATCTTGGAATCGATCACGTAGACATCTTTAATCGCTTCGTACTCCTGGGGCGACGCGAACCGCTCCTTCTGCACCCGAGTGATATAAATGACGTCCGCGGACTTGATGCTGGCGCCAAGCTTGTCGCTCTCCCGGAAGTGGACACCCTGCCGCTCGAGGTGCTGGATGTACTTCGCGGGTAGACGCAGCTGAGCGGGCGATACCAGATCAATCTGTACCCCCGGATAAAGGCAGAGCAGCGGGAGCAGCGAGTGAATGGTTCTTCCGTAGAGCAGATCGCCGACGAGCGCAACGCGCAGGCCATCCCTGCCGCCCAGCTCCTTTTCGATCGTGTAGATGTCCGCGAGCGCCTGGGTGGGGTGTTCGCCAATGCCATCGCCTGCATTGATCAGAGGCACAGGGGAGATCTTTGCTGCTGCCTTCGCGGCACCTTCCTCATAGTGGCGCAAAGCGATCACATCCGCATAGCCACTGATCACTCGAATGGCGTCGGCGATGGATTCTCCTTTGGCGGCAGAAGAACTGTCTCGTGCATTCTCCGCGGTAAGAACACCACCGCCGAGTTTTTGCATGGCAGCCTCAAACGATAGCCGTGTTCTTGTGCTCGGTTCGTAAAAGATGGTCGCGAGGATCCGTCCACTCAGCGGGCGTGACAAGGTGCGCTGCGCATCGTCGCGCTCCATTTGAGCGGCCGATACAAACAAATGCTCCTGCAACTTTCGATTGAGGAGCTGGGTCGTGCTGATGATGTGTTTAAGTTTTTGCATAGGTGAAAACTGTTACGAAGCTTGATGCACGTTTCCGTTCAAAACGGTGTAGCGAACGCTGCCGGGAAAAGTATAGCCCTCAAAGGGGGACCAGGCGCATTTCGTCCTGACTGATTCCCGGGTGACTGCATAGGGCGTATTGAGATCGAGAATGGTAAGCGACCCCGCATAGCCCGGCTCGATCAGGCCAAAGCCTTTACCAAGGCCGGCAGGAAGAAACTCGCGGACGAACAGTCCAGGGTTGTAAGCGCACACACGCGCGATATCGCGGGCGGTGAAATTGTGCTCTGTCATGAGCCATGTCGCGAAGGAGCCGTACGTATCCAGAAGCGGAACTCCGCTGATTCCTTTGAGTTTCTCCTCGATCGTATGGGGAGCGTGGTCCGTCGCGATGTAGTCGACCAAACCATTTTTCAAAGCAGCGATCAGCGCAATGCGATCCTTCGGGCCACGAAGCGGAGGATTCATCTGGAGCCAGAGACGGTTCTGCTCCGTAAGCATGCTGTCGTCGAAGAACAGGTGATGCGGGGTAGCCTCGCAGGTGACACGCAGGCCACGTGCTTTGGCCGCAGAGATCTTCTTGAGGCCATCACCCGTCGAGTAGTGGCATAGCTTGCCGATCAGCTCATACTTTTCGATGAGGTATAGAGCGAACTCTGTCGCCGTAATCTCCGCGGAGGCTGGACGTCTCTGTTCGTGAGTAGGAGCATTTTTATTGGCTTCCAGGATCTCTGGGTCTTCGCAGTGGAAACTTACATTTCTGCCACGGTAGTTCGCGATGGCGGTCTCAAGTTGTTCCTGTGAGCGAAAGAACAAGTCTCCAACCGACGGCCCCATGAACGCCTTGTAGGGTACATGCCGTTTCAACGGCTGTGTCTGTGGGCCGATACCGGCGTAGAGCGTGACATGGACCGCAGACTTTTGGGTGAGGAGCTCTTTCGCAGCGTACTTCTCATCGTCGATGGGCGCGACCGGGTTATTCGGCATGTCCGCAACATGGACCACACCGCCGTGAATTGCAGCGTTGGAATTCGTTACGAAGTCTTCCTTGTAGCATTGCGAGCCGCTGACATCTTCGCGGGCATGAATATGCAGATCGCCAAATCCAGGGAAGATGATGCACCCGTCTGTTGGCAGGTCGCTTCTGCCCTCTATCGGGCCAACGTATTCAATCAGACCCGTCGCAGTATCGATTTCGATCGCGCCTTCGAACTCGCGATCGTAGTTCGCGATCCTGCCTTCAACGCGAAGCTTTTTAGCGAGGGACATGGACATCCCCCTTTGCCGCATTGATGGCATCGCGAACGCGCCGCGCTGAGGCTGCTGGGTTTTCATTGAAGATGATGTCGCGCGAGGAACTGATCATCAGGCCTCTGCCTTCGGCATCGAGTCCGGCTGAAACTACCGCTGCGACATCTCCGCCCTGTGCACCGACGCCCGGAACCAGGAAGGTCGTCTTCGGAGCCACCGCGCGTATCTTGCGCATCTCTTCCGGGTACGTTGCGCCTACTACCAGCATGCAATTTCCATCCACGTCCCAATCGTGGCTCACTCGCTCGGCGACGGTTTGCCAGAGGGGCTTGCCGTTGGACTCAAGGTCCTGAAACTCACCGGCTCCGGGGTTCGAGGTACGACAGAGGATGATGCAGGCTTTATCGCTGCGCTCCAGAAAGGGTGCGAGCGCTTCTTTGCCTAAGTAAGGATGCAGCGTAATGGAGTCGAAACCTAGTTGATCGAAGATGGACTCAACGTAACCTCTGTTCGTGTTGCCGATGTCGGCGCGCTTGGCATCGCAGATCGTTACGATCTCTGGATGTTCATCCTGGAGATAGCGCATCGTGAACTTTAGAGCGGTAAGCCCCAGCTCTCCGTATGCCTCGTAAAACGCCATGTTGGGTTTGTAGGAGGCCGTGTACTCGTGGGTCTGATCGATGATCCATTTGTTGAATTCGTATTGAGGAAAGTCGGCGGATTTAAATCGCTCCGGAATGCGACTGAAGTCGGAGTCGAGGCCGACACAGAGCAGCGAGCGGATGCCGTCGGCTCTCTGGTTATATTTTTGCAGGATCGTATTCATCTTCCTCACTAATATTACGCAGCGGAACCAATGCAGAGGATAGGCAACAAGTGGGTGCCCCATCCTTTGCGCTACTACTTTATGGGCAACCAAAGAGGTTTGCGCAAAGGGTGGGGTATCGACCCAAGGTCGACTGCCCCTGCCCATATTCATTTCGCCTCAAAACTTCAGCCAGCATGATCGCAGTCTTCCCCTGCAAGCTGTTGCCTCTGTAAGCTAAAAACGGTCGCTGACGCGATACCCCACCCTTTGTGTGAGGGTTCCTTGTCGCTCCGCGAAATCGTGCGGCAAAGGATGGGGCACCCATTGTGGGCCGTCCTCTGCATTGAGACCACCGCGTAACACCCGTGCGTAACATCAGTTCCTCAATTGAATGATGGACCTATTCCAGCCCGTGCCGCTTCGCCCAACCATGCGGTTCGCGGAGCCAGTCACGGACGAGCGCAGCACCCACTTCATCGAGCGTTGCCCGCTTGATTGCGATCTGAAGTACGGCTTCAAATGTTGTAAGGGCATGCAGACGAACTCCGGCATGCTTGAAGTTTTCTATAGCCTCGGGGAAGTTATAGCTGATGATCGCCAGACAGTCGTTGACGACTGCACCCTCGGCACGCAAAGCCTCGACAGCAGACAGACTGCTGCTTCCGGTAGTGACCAGGTCTTCTATCAGGACAACCTGCTTGCCGGAGACGTCGCCGCCCTCGACGCGCTTTTTTGCGCCGTATCCTTTGGCTTCCTTCCGGATGAAGATGGAGGGCTTCTGGGCTGAAAAACCAAACGCTGCGCTATGAGGAATTCCGGCAGCTTCAATTCCTCCGACAACATCCAGCGGAATCTGTTTTTCGGCTACCAACCGCTCAAAGCCATGAATGACCTTGGCCCACTGTTCCGGATGAAACGGGAATTTGCGGTTATCGCAGTAGACCGGCGACTTAATTCCCGACTTGAAGGTGATGGG
>NZ_LMUH01000026.1:833488-965244 GCF_009766105.1 Granulicella sp. S156
CAGCTCTCTTGATCTCCTGCGCAAGCAGCGGGTTCCACATAGCAGCCGTGGAGGACATCACGGCATCCGCGCCGGCCTTGCGGTACTCGTCATAATCGGCAGCATCGCCGACGCCGCCGACACCGGTGATTTCAAACTTCAGTCCTAGCTTCTCGCGAAAAGCTGCAAGACGGCCTGCCATGTTGAGGCCAGCCCACTTGATGGAACTACCGCAGACACCGCTGCGCAGGCGGCCTTCGCCCGGCAGAGCCTGATGGCCAGCTTCATCGACGATCTCCGCGGAGATGGTGTTGATAGAGGCTATGCCATCCACGACATGGCCGATCTCTTTGAGTAGAGTCTCCAGATGGGCGTCATCCGCAAAGTAGGCGAGCTTGATGACGAGTGGAACACTGCCAAGTTCCTGCTTGATCGTTTCGACGACCTGGCGACTGCGAGGAACGTCGAAGCACAGAAGCTCGGAGGTGCCTTCGTTCGGGCAGCTTAGATTGACCTCGACGATCTTTACGCCTGTCTCTTTGAGCAAGCGGGCGCCGAGAGCAAAGTCCGCTAGATACGCGGCGACGCTGCCGCCCTCGGACTTCGTCCCCTGATAACTCGCGACGACGACCTGCCCTTTGCGGGCGTGGACTACAGCCGATGCGAGATCCGGCTGCCAGAAGTCGGGATCGAAGGAGGGAACGCCGAAGGAGTTCGTAATCGACAGAGGTGTGGTGTAGTCGTGGCGAGTAACCAGTCGCGACTTATCGGGAGTTAGATCGCCCTCAACCTCTACAGGGAGGACGTTCGGCCAGGGATGGCTGGGAAACTTATGGGTTCGGACGGTCTTATAGACCGGAATATCGAAGCCTTTATCGAGGGCTGCTTTGACGAAGGTGCCGTTCAATAGAGGACCGGCGGGAATTCCGAAGGGAGTAAAGACCGGGTGCCCTAAGAACTGATACTTCGGCTCGCCAGCTTGATCGTAGGTGGTGGAATCGGCAAAGATTCCGAACGGGCCATGTTCAAAATTGTCCTGGTATGATCTTGCCGGGTCATAGAATGGCTCGGAGAACATGTCGTCAGGGGCTCCCGTCTGGTTAAGAATATCACGGTGAGACGGGACGATCGTTCCACTGCGGAATGCTGCAAAAGCCTTGACGCAACGGGCGCGACGGTTCGCAAAGGAACGCGACGGCATTTGTATTCGGGAAAATGCTTGCCCCGAGTATCCAGCTCTATTTGCTTCGGACTGTTAGAGCTGAAGGCTTCCGACCTTCTGGGCGGAGGCCATCCCTCTACTCTTCTTCGGCGATGGCACCATGCCGCACGTCGGCACCGCGCACCCAGAAGATCACGTCCTCCGCGATGTTGGTCGCGTGATCTCCGACGCGCTCCAGGTTGCGGGAGATGATGAGCGCGTTCAGGGCCTGCGGAGTCATCTCAGGGCGTTGGCCGATGAGCGTGCTCAGGGATTTGAATGCGGCAGAGTTCATCTCGTCGACCTGGTCGTCCAGTGCAAGCACCGACTGTGCCAGATCGGCATCGCCTTCGATAAAGGCCTGTAGCGCCTTGCGCACCATCGCCGACGACAAGGAGGCGAGCTTGGGGATGTCTACCGGGACGTCCACGTTGGCGAACATGCCGAGATCCTGCACGCGCTGGGCGATGTTCACGGCCTGGTCGCCTACGCGCTCCAGATCGGCGTTGATGCGAATGACCGCGATGATGAATCGCAGGTCGACGGCCATCGGCTGTTCCATGGCCAGAAGATCGAGCGCGGCCTGATCGATCTCGCGCTCCATGCGATTGATCGCCGGCTCGGAGCGCAGCACCATCTCGCACAGACCGGTATCGCGGGTGGAGTAGGCCTCGGTGGAGCGTTGAATGGCCTGTTCGACAAGGCCAGCCATCACCAGCAACCGCTCTTTCAGTTCGTCCAGATTTTGTTGAAATTTGATTCTCATCACCCAAACCTCCCCGTAATGTAATCTTCCGTGCGCTTGTCGGAAGGATTGGTGAATATCTTATGCGTCTTGCCGAACTCTACCAGAGTTCCCGTAAGGAAGAAGCCTGTATTCTCGGCTACGCGAGCGGCCTGCTGCATGTTGTGCGTCACGATAACGATCGTGTACTGACTCTTCAGTTCGAAGATCAGGTCTTCAATCTTAGCGGTCGACACGGGGTCGAGCGCACTGGCTGGCTCATCCATGAGCAGAACTTCGGGGTCCACTGCCAACGCGCGCGCGATGCAGAGCCTCTGCTGCTGACCTCCAGAGATGCTGGCGCCGGACTTCTTCTTGAGGTCGTCCTTCACCTCGTCCCACAGCGCCGCGGACTTGAGGCTGCGCTCGACAACTTCATCAAGCACGCGCTTGTTGCGAAAGCCGTTCAGCTTGAGCCCGCTGGCGACGTTGTCGTAGATGGACATCGTGGGAAACGGATTCGGCCGCTGGAAGACCATGCCGATGCGGCGGCGAATCTCCACCGGCGACGCATCTTTGTAGATATCGATGTCGCCGATGCGGACGGTGCCTTCGGCACGCGCGATCGGGTTCGTCTCATGCATGCGGTTCAGGCAGCGGACGAAGGTCGACTTGCCGCAACCTGACGGACCGATAAGCGCGGTCGCGTGGTTGGCGGGGATCTGCAGATTAATATCCTTGAGCGTGTGTGTCTGTCCGTACCACGCATTCAAGTTTTCGACGTGAATGTCGACTCCCACTAGTGCCCTCCTTTGAGCGCGCCACGATTGGCAAAGATTCGCACCAGCGTTACCGAGATCATGATCATGGCAATGAGCACAAGGGCTCCGGCCCAGGCCAGACGATGCCACTCATCGTATGGCGATACCGCGTAGACGAAGATCTGCAGGGGAAGCGCGGCGATGGGTTGATTGAGGTTGAAACTCCAGAACTGATTGCCGAAGGCCGTGAACAGCAGCGGGGCTGTCTCACCCGCGACGCGCGCGAAGGCCAGCATGCAGCCCGTAATGATGCCGGGGGAGGCTGTGCGCAGGCTGACCGAGATGACTGTGCGCCACTTGGGAATACCCAGGCCCAGCGCCGCCTCGCGCACGGCGTGCGGCACGGTGGCCAGCATCTCTTCCGTGGTGCGGGTGATGGTAGGAACCATCATGATCGCCAGCGCGATACCACCGGCGAACGCCGAGAAGTGCTGCTGTTTGGCGACAATCAGCGCGTACGCGGCCATGCCCATCACGATGGAGGGCACGCCGTTCAACACATCGGCGGTGAAGCGGATGATATTGCCGAACAGACGCCCCTGGCCATACTCCGCCAGATATACGCCAGCACCAATACCTACCGGAATGCCCAAAAGACTGGCCAGCCCTAGGATGACGCCGGAACCGACGATCGCATTGGCCATGCCGCCGCCCGGCTGACCAACGGGTGCCGGAACATGCGTGAAGAAGGCGAGGTTGAGCGAGCTGGCACCCTTATAGATGAGGTAGCCGAGGATCGCCACCAGCGGAACCAGCACGACCACCGTGCTGAGGATGGCAAGCGTCGTGACCAGGTGATTCGCAGCGGAGCGCCGCAGGGAGCTCAACCGCTCGCTGGTTGCAGAACGTACCGGAAGAGATCCCATCAGGCCGCCCTCGCCGTATTTCCGCGCGTTACGGCCCAGACCAGCAGCCGGGCGATGCCGTTGACCACAATCGTCACCAGGAACAGTGCCAGGCCGATCTCGATCAATGCGCTGAGGTAGAGGTCGCCGGTAGCCTCGGAGAACTCGTTGGCGATCACGCTGGCCAGCGTAGTCGCCGGCGCGAAGAGGCTCTTGCTGATGTCGGGATGGTTGCCGATGACCATGGTGACCGCCATCGTCTCTCCGAGTGCGCGGCCAAGGCCAAGGATGACGGATCCCACGATGCCGATGCGCGCATTGCGCAGCACGCTCATGCGAATCATCTCCCAGCGAGTCGCGCCCAGGGCAAGAGCGGCTTCGCGCTGATGGATCGGTACCGCCTTCATCACGTCGCGGCTGATCGACGAGATGACCGGAAAGATCATGATGGCGAGGATGACGCTGGCCGTCAGCATGCCGACGCCAAAGTTGGAGCCACCAAAGAAGCCGGTCCAGCCAAGATACTTCTGCAACACTGGCCCGACGTTATCGCGCATGATCGGCACCAGAATGAAGATCGCCCAGAGGCCATAGATCACGCTGGGAATGGCGGCGAGCAGTTCGGTCAGGAAGGCGATGGGCCCGCGCAGCCACAGGGGGCATATCTCCAGCAGAAAGATGGACACGCACAGTGCCAGAGGAACCGCCATGCAAACGGCGAGCAGCGAGGAGACAACCGTGCCCCAGATAAAGGGCAGCGCGCCGAAGTCTCCGGAGTTTGGATCCCAGGAGCTGCTGGTAAAGAACTTCCACCCAAAGGTATGGATCGACAGCTTGGAGTTCACCACCAATACGGAGAGGATGAGCAGCACGATGAGGAAGATGCTCAACGCGCACACGATCATCAACCCCCAGAAGGTACCGTCTGCAACCTTGCCCGAACTCTTGGACTGCAGAAAGCTGCGGACGATGGAAGGTGGCTTAATCGCTTCCACGACAGGTTCCGCAGCCTGGGTACGCTCCGAAAGGACGGTCTGCGGAAGCTGGATGGACCCTGGCTTGTTCATTGGCACACGCTCTGCGTTCTCCCAAGCCACTTTATTAAAACCGTGTGAATAGACTGTGAATTTCAGCCGCATTCATAGTAGCAGTGAGAGCTGGAAAGTGAAGAAAAAGGAGCTTGCGATGCACAGCAAGCTCCTTTTTATCAACTGGTTACTGGATCTGGCTGATGGTCTGGCGTACGCGATCAGCAACCGGCTTCGGGAGCGGAGCATAGGTCATCTGAGAAGCCTCGTCTTCGCCGTGGTCGAGCATCCACTGGAGGAAGTCGTGCAGAACCTTCCCCTTTGCAGGATCGTCGGACTTGACGGGAATCAGCAGCCAGGTAAACGACGAGATGGGGTAGGACTCAGGACCGGCAGCATTCGTGATGGAGACACGATAGTCGGCGGGCATGTTCTTGGAGGCAGCGGCAGCGGCAGCTGTTACGCCACCGGTCGAGGCCTTTATCCACTTGCCGGCAGCGTTGCGAACCAGGCCGTAGGACATATTGTTACCCGCTGCATAGATCAGCTCGACATAGCCGAAGGAGTAGGGACTGTTGCGGATCATGCCCGCGACGCCCTCATTGCCCTTCTGCCCGATACCTACAGGCCAACGCACGGATGCGCCGCGGCCAACCTTCGAAAGGAAATCCGGGCTCACCTTGGAGAGGAAGTCGGTGAAGATGAACGTCGTACCCGATCCCTCCGAGCGATAGACCGGGAGGATCTGGTGGTCGGGGAGGTTGACGCCGGGATTGTCCTTCGCGATACGTGGGTCATGCCAGTTGGTGATCTTGCCCAGATAGATGTCGGCAATGACATCCCCCGAAAACTTGAGGTCGCTACCCACGCCCGGAAGGGTATAGACCGGAACCACTGCTCCGAGCACGGACGGAATGGCGACCAGCTTGATCTTCGACTCGGCAATCTGCTGATCGGTCATTGTGACATCCGAAGCACCGAAGTCGACGATCTTCGACGTTACCTGGCGGATGCCGGCACCCGACCCGACCGACTGATAGTTGATCTTCACACCCGGGTGAGCGTTGCTGTACTCGATGAACCAGCGCGAGTAGATGGGATTGGGGAAGGTAGCTCCCGCGCCAGTAAGATTCTGGGCACCAGCAGTCGCCGCGAGTGCTGCCAGCATAACTACGGGAAAAAGTTTAGCTTTCACAAATGTCTCCTGAAAATCTCTCTACTGCGGACTGCGGCCCTCCCGGATGGGAGGGCCGCCCCTACTTTGGATGCTACCTATCCTACGACTGTAAGCCTACGACCTACGGGATGTAGTAACGCATGCTGACGTGGATCATGTTGTCTTCGGCGCGCGGGCCAGTTGGGCCAGCGGTAGTACCGACACCCGACCACAGATTGCGCTGGAGATAGCTGTAGGTGAGCTGGTACTGAAGACGGCCATACTGCGGGCTATTGATAAGACGATAGGTAAGGCCGATCATGCCTTCCTGGATGTAGCGGGTTGGGGAAGAGCAGCCTGAGGCTGCGATCGAACCAGCCGAACCACCCGTGCTCGCCGGATTCGGCGGAAGAGCATAGCATCCGGTATCGCTCAGGTTGCGGGGGCCGTAACCGATGAGAGCTCCCGTCGACGTGGTGTATACCGTACGCTGCGCATACTCGCCACCGTAGTAGGCATAGAGGTCGAGCTTCGGAGTGGGGTGCGTTTCGATGCTCAACAGGCCGTGATAGTTACGAATCGGCTCCAGCGTTCCGTCGGGACGCAGCGTCGCGTCGGCGAGCTGTGCCGAGCCATAGCGGCCAACACCTTGTCCACCCATCGCCTGTACCGCGACATCGATGAACTTGCTGGGAGATACGCGTGCGCTACCAAAGATGCCACCCGCAGCTACCGTATTGCCTGAGTAATTAGTGGAATAGGTATACGCTACACTCGCCGCTGTCGTCCCTGAAGCCGGTACTGCAGCCTCGGTGAGGATGGGGTAGTAGTAGTCACGCAGGAAACGGCCGATTCCACCGACCTCGAAGTGCGCCTTGGGCAGGTCATACGCAGCCTTGACGATGACGTCGGGAGCGACGTTGTTGGCATACGTGGTGATTCCGCCCGTGCTTGCGGTGTTTCCTGCACCGATGTTCCCGGCAGCGTTGTAGAGTCCACCGTTCTGGCCAGGACCCGCGAAGAAGAAGTTGGCGGGTATCGCGCTTGCAATCGTCGAAGACACTGTGAAGTTGGTGATCTGCGCCTGCTCAACCGACGCTGCCACGGTGAAGGCCCCTTTGGTCACATCGCCGAAGCGCTGCTGGACGCGGAAGCCCGGCTGGCGAGTCCAGCTATAGCCGACCATGTACTGCGGGTCGACCGTGTTCGGCTGTTTCTCAGTGCGGACGTCAGTGCTTCTGCCGTCTTCGGTCACGAGGGACCAGGTCTGGCCACCGGTTACAGCGAAGCCGCCCTGCGTCTCGGCCTTGCCCCAGATCTGGCGCACGCGGAACACATAGCTGTCGCTCTGGTTGTTGTTGGACGAGGTGCCGGTTCCCAGGAAGTCGGACTCGAAGTAACCCGAGAGCCTGTAGTTGCCGGCGTTGGCCTGAAAGAGGCCGCCGAGACGGCTCTGGCGGGCCGAGAAGTTCAGCTCACTCACATGGCCTTCATTCGCGGCGGGGAAAGGAATCGAATTAAAGGGTGTGTTGATGTCTGAGTTCACCGAGTGCTGACGCCACACACCTTCAGCCGCGAAGAAGGCGACGGGAGTGATCGTGACGCCCTTGTAGTGAATGGCCGACGGTGAATCGATCTGCTGCTGGAGGTTCTTCTGAGTCGTGGTGACCGTCTCGGCCAGACCGGCGTTGCTGGTCTTCAGGTCGCTGACCGTGGTCTGCAGAGCGTCAGCCTTGCTCGAGCTCTCGGACGCGGCAGTGGTGGCCTGGGCTGCAGCGGCGGATGCAGCAGCAGCCTGAGACTGAGCCTCAGCAGCCGACTGCTGGGCGGTGGCGGCCTGCTGATCCTTGCCCGCGAGTTGTGACTTCAGGGTTTCAATCTCACTCTGCTGAGCGTGCATCTCTTCGCGCAGTTCGCGCAGCTGTGTTTCCGTTGCGCTCTCGGCCTTCGCTTTCGCTGGGTGCTTGGCCTTCTTGTGCGCCTTGCTGTCATCTGTCGTCTGAGCATGCACAGAGACCGAAGCCAATGTTGCTGCAGCCAGAACGGTGGCCAGTATCCTGAGTCGTGTCATCATTCCTCGTACGGACCAGCTAAGGTGTTCTACTCTCCGGCTGTCATTCGCCCGAGTCCAAACTTTCCTTGCCTGATTTATCCGTTAGGGCGATGCTCGCAACTCAATGTAAACATTCGAAAAACCCAATATTAATGAACGATGAATTCCGTTAAAATTGGGACCTTTTTCCGCTGCAGGTGGCCTCGGAACGGAGATTCCACAGAAGAAAGCGAAGTTAACCGTATATTCAAACAACATTGACCTAGTGCAAAAGGTTGAGGAGCTACAAGGGAGGACACAAGTATCTTCACCTTTTGAGGCTTCCAAGTATGGTTCGTAAAGCTCTGGCTCTTGTCATGTCCGCCACGATTGTTATGAGCGGCTGCAACTCCGCTCTCACCACGGTGCCCCCGCCGACTACAACGACGGTGACGCCCACCACCAGTGCCAAGGTCATCAAGCATGTGGTGGTGATCTTCGATGAGAACATCTCGTTCGACCACTACTTCGGCACCTATCCCAATGCCGCGAACCTGTCGACCGACAGCACCAAGTTCACACCGGCCAGCACGACCCCGACCAACATCTCCAACTACGTCACGAGTCCGGCTCTGTTGACCGCGAACCCCAATCTCAACGCAGCCAATGGGGCAGGGGCCACCAATCCCTTCCGGCTGAGCGCTGCCCAGGCCGGCACAGGCGATCAGGACCACAGCTATGGTCCCGAGCAGTTGGCCTTCGACAACAGCAAGATGGATCTCTTTCCGGCCTCAGTCGGTACACCGGATGGATCGGCCCTGACCGCTGCCACTGGCGGCGCCGCCATCACCGACACCACCGGTCTTACGATGGGCTACTACGACGGCAACACCGTCACCGCGATGTGGAACTACGCGCAGCACTATGCGCTAAACGACCATTCCTTCGGCAGCACCTTCGGCGCATCCACGCAGGGAGCCATCAATCTTGTCTCCGGCCAGACCAACGGCGTCGCCTCTTACACTTCGGGGGCTACTTCCGGCGTCGTGGCTGACGGCCAGGGTGGATACACTCTCGTCAATGACGAAGACCCCACCGGCGATGTTTGCTCTTCCACCAGTGCCAGCGTCCAGATGAACGCTGCAGGCGGCAAGAACATCAACATTGGTGACCTGCTCAACACTGCCGGCGTGACCTGGGGCTTCTTCGAAGGCGGCTTCAATCTCTCTGTCACCAACCCCGGCACTGGCACCAACCCTAGCACCACGGGGTGCAACCGCAGCACAGCCGCTGTCAATATTCCTGGGAACCCGCTCAAGGCCGATTACATTCCTCACCACGAGCCCTTCCAGTACTACGCCAGCACCGCGAATCCTCTGCACCTGCGCCCCACCTCCACCGCTGCCATCGGCACCACGGATCAGGCCAACCATCAGTACGACACGATTGATTTCACAAATGCTCTTGCCGCCGGCAATCTGCCTGCCGTCAGCTTCCTGAAGGCTCCTGGCTATCAGGACGGTCACGCGGGATACTCCGACCCGCTCGACGAACAGACCTGGCTGGTCACCACGATCAACTCCATCGAGGAGTCGTCGTTCTGGTCCAGCACCGCGATCATCATCGCCTATGACGACTCCGACGGCTGGTACGACCATCTGACGGACATCGTGAACGGCTCTGCCACCACCGCCGACGCGCTCAACGGTACCGGCCTCTGCCTCAGCAGCACTACTCTGTCCGGCCCCGACTCCAACGGTAAGCCGGTACAGGGCCGTTGTGGCCATGGTCCCCGTCTGCCTCTGCTGGTCATCTCTCCCTGGGCGAACAAGAACTACATCGACAACACCCCCACCGACCAGGCTTCCATCACCCGCTTCATCGAGGACACCTTCCTTTCGGGCCAGCGTCTTCCTACCGGTTCGTTCGATGCCACCGCCGGGACTCTGAACAGCATGTTCAACTTCCAGAATGGCGCGGTCGTCCCCAACCCCAATGTTGTGAAGCTCGACCCCACTACCGGAGCTGTAACCAGCGGCAACTAAGGCAGCCGTTTACACGTTCGTCATCTCAACGCTCTACCCTAGATCACGTACTCTTGAAACCTCAGGAGTACGTGATCTTTTTTTTCGTACACCGTTCGGAGCCCTATTGCCCCTGACCCGCCGCAGCTTTCTTCAGCAGGCCTCTGCCTTCTCGCTCCTCCCAGCCGCTCTTCCTGCCTCCGCGCAACAGACGATGACGATGATGCACGACCACGGCCCAATGTCTCAGACCGCGTCCGCCAATCCGACGCAGCAGCCGCCTGTGCCTATGCTGCATTCGCTCGAGCTCACGCCTTTTGTGGACCCGCTTCAGTTGCCTGAACGGATTCAACCGGCCCACCACAGCCACAAGCTCCGCATCGCCATGCGCGAGGTTCACGCCAAGGTCCATCGCGATGTGCCAGCGACTCGTTTCTGGAGCTACGGCGACGGCGTTCTTGCACCGGTCATCGAGGCCCGCGCCAACCAGCCCCTTGAGATCGAGTGGGTCAACGAGCTCCCTGCTCACCACTTCCTGCCCATCGACTTCAGCCTCCATGGCTGCGGCAAGGAGCTCCCAGAGGTTCGGGCAGTCGTCCACGTCCACGGTGCACGTGTGCCGACCAAGGACGATGGCTATCCCACGGACTGGTACGCCCCAGGCTCCAGCCGTACCTGCCACTATCCCATGAAGCAGGACTCGGCCACCCTCTGGTATCACGATCACGCGATGGGGCTCAATCGGCTCAACATGTACGCCGGGCTCTTCGGGCTGTTTCTGGTCCGCGATGAAGCGGAAGATAACCTCAACCTGCCCTCCGGCAAGTACGAAGTCCCACTGCTTCTCTACGACCGCGACTTCACTACCGACGGGCAGCTCTTCTATCCCACCTCCGGCGACCCCGAACATCCCTGGGTGCCGGAGTTCTATGCCGACGGCATCCTGGTCAATGGCAAGATCCGTCCTTTCTTCGAGGTCGAACCGCGCCTCTATCGCTTCCGTGTGCTCAACGGCGCGAATAGCCGCTTCTTCAGTCTTTCGCTCTCGCACCAGAAGCCCTTTCACCAGATTGGCTCCGATCAGGGACTGCTTCCCAGCGCCGTGCAACTCACCAGCGTGCTCCTTGCCCCTGCCGAGCGCGCGGATCTGCTCATCGACTTCTCTCAGCTAGCCGGGCAGAACGTCCACCTGGTTAATGGCGCTTTCGAGATTCTGCAGTTCCGCGTTGCCTCCGGCGCCGTTGCTTCTTCTGCTCGCAACGGGAAGAGTTCCATCCCGGCTACGCTGCGGCCCGTCCCGAGAATTCCTGAGTCCGACGCCACCGTCACCCGCACCATCACGCTGAATGAGTATCAGGACAAGATTGGCAACCCGATGGTCATGCTGCTCAACCGCAAGCGCTGGCATGATCCTGTTACCGAGCAACCGCGGCTTAACTCGACGGAGATATGGGAGTTCGTCAACCTGACCGAAGACGTTCATCCCATGCACCTGCATCTCGTCCGGTTTCAGCTTCTGGACCGCCGCACGTTCGATGTCTTTGCCTATCAGATGCGCAAACAACTACGGTTCCTGGCACCCGCCATTCCGCCGGAATCTAACGAACTTGGATGGAAGGATACGATTCAGTGCCCTCCGGGTCTCATCACCCGGATCATCGTCCACTTCGACGGCTACGCAGGCAAGTACCTCTACCACTGCCACATCCTCGAACATGAGTCCAACGACATGATGCGGCCGTTCGAGGTTGTGGCGTAAAAGCTTTGACGCAAAGTTCGCAAAGGAGAAGCGCAAAGTTTCGCGACGATATTCGTGGCGAAACTTTGCTCCCTTAGCAGACTTTGCGTCAAGCCTTTTGTTGTTGCTTGTTCTTTTCCGGTGCGGCTCTAGTTGTGTGAGGCCTTTTCTTCGGCGGGCAATGTGTTCTCGCGCGCTGGAGCCTGAGGGAGTGTGAAACAGAATCGGCTGCCACGGCCGAGCTCGCTCTCTACCCAGATAGAACCGCCATGGAACTCCACCAGGTGTTTTGCGATCGACAGCCCCAATCCTGTGCCGCCTGACTCGCGCGAACGCGCCTTGTCCGCCCGGTAGAAGCGCTCGAAGATGCGGTCACGGTGCTCCGAAGCGATGCCCGTGCCGAAGTCGCGTACGCTGAACTTCACCATCGCCGGAGGCCCGGCTATGCTCTCGGCAGCCATCACCACCAGCGATCCATGCGTACCGCGACCATAGTTCAAGGCGTTCTCAATCAAGTTGCTCAACACCTGCATCATGGCATCCGTATCGGCCATGACCTCGGTGTCGACCATGGCGGCTATCTCCAACCGCGCATCATCTTTCAGCAGACCACTCGCGGCGCCGACCGCCTCCTGTAGCAGAGTCGATACCCGTGTCGGGACAGGATTCATCTTCTGCTCGCCGGAATCGACCTTGGCCATGACCAGCAGATCTTCGGTGAGCCGTCCCATGCGTTGCGCGTTCTTGAGGATCGCGTCGAAGAACTCCCGCGTCTGCGCCGGCATTTCGGCATCCCCATGAGCGTCGTCGATCAGCAGCTCCACGTAGCCCATGATGGAGGTCAGCGGCGTTCGCAACTCATGCGAGACGTTGGCTACAAACTCTTTCTGGGTGCGCTCCATCTGCTCCAGGCGAGTGATATCGCGCAGGACCACGACAGCGCCACCCTCGGCAATGGGCGCTGCACTGACGGCGTAGGTACGGCCCGTGTTGAAGCCCACGGCCTCCCGTTCAGCCACCGTGCGTTCTTCCAGGGCGATGCGTACGCAGGCCAGCACCTCCGGCTCGCGAATTGTCTGAACCAGGGCTTGCCCTATCCGTACCGAACCCGAAGAGGAAGACATGAGCTTCCGCATCGGCTCATTGGTCCAGGAGATTCTTCCGGCCGCATCGACTGCGACGACGAGATCCTGCATGGAGTCGAGCAACACTTCGAGTTTGCGCTGTCCCTCGGCGGTGGTTTCAAACAGGCGCGTCTGCTGAGCAGCTTCCGCGTCCAGTGCCGCAGCCAACTCTTCGAACTCCTCGAAGGGCAGCTCGGCATGCGGTGTTCTGATGTCAGGCTTGAGCGTACGCAGACCACGCTCCACCGCGCGGGAGACCGCCCAGGCCACCCATGAGGCCGCAGCCAGCGCTATGGGCACAAGGATCCACGCACCCCATCGCGGCAGCAGCAGCGCTGCCACCGCCACGACGGCGACAGCCAACGCTGTGCGCAGCCACAGGGACAGCCATAGATTCCGTTTCATGACAGGGGTTCCCATAGGTTTCCGACGGCCCAAATCCAGCGAGGCTACTGTGCCTCGCGGGTTTTGGGAATCTCGAAGCGATACCCTGCTCCGCGCATCGTCTTCAGGTAGCGTGGCGTCTCGGGATCGGCTTCCACCTTCTCGCGAATCCGGCGCACATACACATCCACGCTGCGCGGCGTGACAAACCGCGCATCACCCCACACCGCATCCAGCAATTGGTCTCTGCTGAACACCCGTGCCGGATGCCGCGCGAGATAGTCCAGCAACCGAAACTCGGTGGCCGTGGTCGGGACGAGTTCGCCCTTCACACGCAACTGCATCGCACTGCCGTCGATCTCGATCTCCTCGATCTTAACCACGGAAAGCGGACCAGGCGCTTCGGAAGGCTCAAAGCGGCGGAGCACCGCACGCACACGCGCTATAAGCTCGCGCGTACCGAACGGCTTGGTGATGTAATCGTCGGCACCCAACTCCAGGCCGTGCACGCGATCGTTCTCCGAAGCGCGCGCTGTAAGAAAGATGACCGGCACGCTGCTCAAGGTCGGATGCTGACGCAGACGGCGGCAAAGATCCATACCATCGCCGCCAGGCACCATGATGTCCAACAGAAACAGAGCAGGGCGCGAACGTTCCGCATCCTGCACGATGGAGCCGATGGCAGCGTATGGCTTGGCGATAAAGCCCGCACGCTCCAGTTGATACTGCACCAGTCTGCTAATGTCAGCATCGTCTTCCAAGACGAAGACAGTTTGGCTCACAAATTCTCCTTAACCGCGGTGAAACACACAGCACGGTCGCCGTTGAGTTTACTCTGCCGGGAAACCTTAATTGCTACAGAATGGTAAATCTTGACGAATAGAAGGAGATACGCCCTGGAACTGGCGCTTTTTGTGAATGAGAGATGAAAGATGGATAAAGCAGGTTGGTTGGGCTTTTGATTTTTGAGGGGAACGGACATTTTCTTTTAATGCAGAGGTCGCTGCGGTTTCGCAGAGGCCGCAGTGGACCACCTACACGTGAATCACCCCAGAACTGTCATCTCGACCGGAGCATGATGGTTTTATCGTCATGCGGAGTGGAGAGACCTCAGCATTTTGCTCATGGCGGCAACGCTGCTTCGAGCAAAATGCTGAGGTCTCTCCACTCCGGCGGCAAAAAGCGCCGCCTTCGGTCGAGATGACAGATTTGGGGTAGTACGTCTTTGTGGTGGTACGTCCTTACGAAGGCTTCGATACGTTGTCGCTAAAAGACCTATGCCTGTAGCTGCTTCAAGCGCCGCAGGGCTGCGATCATCGCGTCGATGTCCTCGTAGTTGTTGTAGAGAGCGAGGGATGGCCGGACCGTGGTCTCCTGCCCGAAGCGGCGCAGCGTGGGCTGGGCGCAGTGATGGCCGGAGCGTACGGCGATGCCCTCGCGGTTGAGCGCCGCGCCGACGTCCTCTGTCTTGTAGCCCTCGAGCACGAAGGACAACACGCCAGCCTTCTCCTTCGCGGTGCCGATGATGCAAAGGCCGGGAATCTTCTGCATCTCCTGTGTTGCGTAGACGAGCAGGTCGTGCTCGTGGCGGGCGATGTTCTCCATGCCGATCTGGTCGAGATAGGCGATGGCTGCGCCGAGACCGACCGCATCCGCGATGTTGCCGGTGCCGGCCTCAAAGCGCATGGGCGGGGCGTGATAGAGGGTCTTCTCGAAGGTGACGTCAACGATCATGTTGCCGCCGCCCTGCCAGGGAGGTGTTTCGGCGAGCACGTCCGGCTTGCCGTAGAGCACGCCGATGCCGGTAGGCGCGAAGACCTTGTGGCCGGAGAAGACGTAGAAGTCGCAGTCCAGCGCCTGCACGTCGATACGCAGGTGGGAGACGGCCTGTGCGCCGTCGACCAGGACGCGTGCTCCGTAACGGTGCGCCATCTGGACCATCTGCTGGGCTGGGGTGATGGTGCCGAGTGCGTTCGAGACCTGTGTGAACGAGACGAGTTTGGTGCGCGGGTTGAGCAGCTTCTCGTATTCGTCGAGGAGAATCTGGCCGGTGTCGTCGACGGGAATGACGCGGAGTTTGGCGCCCTTTTCCGCGCAGAGCATCTGCCACGGAACGATGTTGGCGTGGTGCTCGATCCAGCTGATGACGATCTCGTCGTCCTTCTGGATGTGGCGGCGTCCCCAGCTTTGCGCAACGAGGTTGATGGCTTCTGTTGCTCCGCGAACGAAGACTATCTCTTTGGTGGAGGTCGCGTTTAAAAAGGAGGCGACCTTTTGGCGAGCGTCTTCGTAGGCGTCGGTGGCGCGGGCGGCGAGTTCGTGCGCGGCCCTATGGATATTGGAGTTTTCGTGCTCGTAGAAGTAGGAGAGCCGGTCGATGACGGCCTGCGGCTTCTGTGTCGTCGCTGCGTTGTCCAGCCAGATGAGCGGCTTGCCGTTGACCTTTTCGTTCAGGATCGGGAAGTCGCGGCGGATGGAGGTTACGTCGAACTGGCGGCGTACCGACGAGAGATCCGGCGATACGGTAGGCTCGAAGGTCTGGGCTTGTTGGGGAGCGCTCGGCGAAAACGGAGCCGAAGGGACAGGCTGAGAGAGTGCTCCGGCGTGTTCCAGGAAGTAGAGCGGAGAGCCCAGACTTAAAGCGGATTTGGCGAGGTCGTCGTTGGCCAGAGCGGGTAACGACGGGATGTTCGGCAAGGAGGCTTCGAAATTTGGGAAGGCCAGTTCGAAGTCCGGCAAGGGCAGGCTGAAGGGGGATGTGTACCCTGTTGGACTTTGCCGTAAAGCGTCTTGTTTTGGGGTAGAGGCAGGTATGTCGTATGACGATATAGTTGGGCTTACGGAGAGGGCGGAGACTTCCGTTGGCAGGCCGGAGCCGGAGAGGCGAGCGAGGTCGGCTTCGTTGGGAACCTTGTCCAGGGATGGCAGCGCGGGCAGAGACGGCGCGGGGGCGCCGAATTGGGGCAGGTGCGACTCCGACAGCGGCAGGGCCGAGGAGAAGGCGGCGGGAGATTGGAGGTACGTTCCTACATTCTCCGGTCCTGAAGGCTGGTTGGGTAGAGCGCGGAAGAAGGAGTTCGCCATCTGGGTGAGCGTGGCTACGTCCGGCAGGCCGGGGTTTCCCCCAGCCGCTGCCGAAGGGAGCGCTGTCTCAGCCGATGGAAGCTGATCACTTGTACTCATGGTAGTGGCCGACCTCTACGTTTTCGAGCACACCGAGAGCGTCTTCCGTCAGCACCGCGGCCGAGCAGTAGAGCGAGACGAGGTACGAGGCGATGGAGTTGCGGTCGATACCCATGAAGCGCACCGAGAGCCCGGGGGTCTGTTCGCCGGGGAGCCCAGGCTGGAAGAGACCGACGACGCCCTGGCGCTTCTCGCCGGTGCGGAGGAGCAGGATGTTGCTCTTCCCTGCCTCGTCGACGGTGAGCTTGTCCGACGGAATGATCGGAACGCCGCGCCAGGTGAGGAAGGGCGAGCCGAAGATGGTGGCGGTCGGCGGAGGAACGCCGCGGCGGGTGCACTCGCGCCCGAAGGCGGCGATGGAGCGGGGGTGCGCGAGGAAGAACGCAGGCTCTTTCCAGACCTTGGCCAGCAGCTCGTCCAGATCGTCGGGAGTGGGCGCAGTCTTGCGGGGCTTTACGCGGAACTCTGGAGCGATGTTGTGGAGCAGGCCGTAGTCGGCGTTGTTGATGAGCTCGAACTCCTGGCGCTCCTTGACCTTCTCGACAGTCAGGCGAAGCTGCTCGCGGATCTGGTCGTGGGGATGGCTGTAGAGGTCGGAGACGCGGGTGTGGACATCTACGATGGTGGAGATGGCGCTGAGCGTGTACTCGCGCGGCTTTTCGACGTAGTCGACAAAGGTCTCGGGGAGCTTGCGCTCGTCGCGCGAGCCGCAGACGACTTCGATCTCTTTTTCGTTGACCGAGTTGACCCGGTAGGTGCCGGACTCGACTGGAACCCAGGAGAGAAGCTGAACGAGCCAGCGCGGGGTGATGGCCGCGAGTTGAGGTGCGGTCTTTGTCGTGTTGGCTAACTGGCGTGCTGCTGAATCACCAAGGGCTCTGCGGTTTGCTTCGTTTGTGGCCACGGACTTGCTCCTTAAAATTCCTTGCCCGGCCATTATAGGGTCGGCGGAACGGTGGATTGTGGTCGTTGTTGTTGTTTGTTTTTCGTCGTCATCCTTGAGAGAGCGCAGCGAACGAAGGAATGCCGCATTCGTTCGTAATGGCACAGACGCAAAGCGCGCTACAAACATTGGTTGTGTTTGTCTGGCGTCTAGGGTGACATCAATGCGGGGGTCCTTCAGCTACGCTTCAGGATGACGACGAAAAACAAGCAACAACAACAGCAACGGCAAGAACAGAAGCAGATTCCCTCCCGTTCGACTGCGCTCAGGGCGAATGACAAAAAGAAAAGCAAGGGCAATTACAACGGCAGGCAGAGAGGCTGAGTTTGGCCCAAAGAAAAAGCCCGCGCTGCCGGGAGTAGCAGCGCGGGTACGGGGTTCGGCTCCCGGCTCTTAGGGCTGGGCGGCGGGCGAAGAGGAGTGCACCCGTAATCGCTGCGGGCGCACTCCGTGGTTTACGGTTTCTGGGAGGGTGTCTTGGTTCCAGTGGTGAGATTTGCAACCAACGGGGTAACAACAGGAGTGGCAGCCCCAATGAACTCAGTCAGGCTGGAGCTGGCAGTGGCGAAATTTGCGGTCCAGACATTCCCGGAACCATCGACAGCGATACTAGACGGGCCATTCATAGCGCCGCCGGTAAATCCTCCGGGAGGAGACTGGGCCGTCTCTGCGGAGTTGAATTCGCTCAGGACATTGGCACTGATGTCATTGATCCAGACTTTCCCAGCGCCATCGATGGCAACGCTGCGTGGCGAGCTAAGCCCACCGCCGGTGGAGGTGTTGACCAACACACCCGAGGAGTTGAACTCGTTCAGGCTGTTGCCGGTATTGTTGGCGACCCAGGCATTCCCAGAGCTATCGATGGCAAGACCCCATGGAGCACTCAGACCACCGGTGTAACCCGTGCCGGAGAGCACAGCACCTGTAGAGCCGTTGAGCTTGGAGATGGTGGTACCTCCCGACTCGCCGCCGGCGACCCAGACATTCCCACTCGTGTCGACAGCGACGCTCACCGGAGTCGTGACGCCACCGGATGGATAACCAGCCGCCGGAGAGACCGCCACACCCGAGGAGTTGAATTCGCTCACGATGGTAGTGCCGGAGGGTGCGCCGTTGTCCGCGGCCCAGATATTGCCATTGGCATCGATAGCGAGGCCCACCGGGTTAGCGAGACCGCCGCCGGTAAAACCATTCGTGCCGGAGATCGCCGTCCCCGCAGAAGTGAACTCGCTCAGGTTGTTCACCGTCTCGCCTACGTTGCTATTGCCAACCCAGACATTGCCAGAGAGAGCAATGACGACGGACTGCGATACATCAAGACCACCACCGGTGTAGCCAGTGGAGTTGGCAGGAACCCCGAGGTGATTGAACTCACTTAACCTGCCGGTCGACCCACTGGCGTTGTTGGCCACCCAGATATTGCCGGAGGCATCCACAGCCAGCTGTATTGGATTCAGAAGGCCGCCACCGGTGTAGTTGACCGCCAGGGTGAAGCTGGTGGCACTGGAAATAGCAGGCTGAAAGGGGCCAGCGCTGTTAACAGTGCCAAGCAGCGCCGTCACGTTGGCGGTCGGGTTGTGCGCAATATTGATAGCCGCTGTCGCTGTATCCGTGGGTGCCGTGCCACTGCCATTCGGAGTGTCGGAGAAGAGCGTGCTGCATCCGCTGGAGCCGCTAGTCGAGTTGACGCAAACCGCCAGGATATCCGCCAGGGCATTGATCTCTGTACTCGGAACCGTGCCATTGCCATTCAACGGTGCCGCCAGGGCTGTGCCGGCAGACTGGCTGACAAGATTGAAGGCAGTATCGATGGCATTGCTGAGGTTTGTGGTGGCCAGCGCCGTTCCCGAGCTGGCGATGTGCGTGGCATCGGTGGCATACGCCGATAGAGAATAGGCTGCGGCAATCGTGCTGACCTCATCCATAAACACAAAACCTGTAGCGGTCCCCTGAGAGTTCGTGATGCCTGTGCCGCCGGTGCAGTGCCCGACCACGGCGAGCAGTCCGGCTCCCGAGTTATTGCCGCTGGAGGTGCCCCCCGGGCCCACCTCGGGGTCTCCGCCCACAGAGTAAAGATAGACCTGCTGGCCTGCCGTACAGCTGAATCCGCCGTTGAAGCTGAAGTCCCCGTGAGCGTCGGTAGTAGCCGGACCCGCCAGCAGGGTGGAGGCTGTGCCATAACCTCCCGTGCCAACGGCGTACAGATAGACTTGCGCGTTGTCGAGGCCCTGCTGGCCACCATGCACAACGCCAGAGATCTGCTGCATGGAAACCTGGTCGGGAGCGCTGGCGGAACCGCCGAAGTTCGCGGAGCAGCCGCTCAGTAATAGCCCGCCAGCAAGACCGGCGAGGCCGGCCACGAGAGAGAGAGGTGAATATTTGGTCTTCACAGGGTTTTTCCCTTCAGCCGGGACGGTCAAGCCGCGGCGCACACATGTTGCTCAGCAGTGAGTTGAGTTTCGAGAGGTTTAGGTTCCAGGGATTGTGGTACAGCGGTTAGAGAAGGGGCCCGGTGTCCAGATTCAAAAGGAGATAACGATCTTGCAATAAGTGCGACGGCCCTCCCGTGTGCGTTGGGATCCCTGCGGACTGTCGAAGACAGGTCTACAGAGTTAAAGATCTAAGGACGTGTCTGTGTTTGTTGGAAACGGTTCCAGTAAAAAATGCTAATCCAACAAAGATGCATCCCACCAGAGAATCAGCTGCCACTGCGTCTGTAAATTTCAATTAATTTATACGCGCTGTACCTAAAAAGAATGGGTCAAGAATAAACGATCTGCAGGATGAATTTGTAAAGAAAATGCCTAAGAAAAGCTTTTCTTCTTTATTTCCCGAGGATACGGGGTGTCCGAGACGCAACGAAAGCGGGCTTCCGCCCTTGAAACATGCTTTCTGGCGTGGGATATTGCGGCTCCTGAAAGAAAGCCTGTTTCAGGGGCTGAAGCCCGTTCTGGGGTGGGTCTAAATGCACGAACCATGGATCAAGTGGTGAAGGCGATCGAGCGCTGTAAGCGCGGCATATCATGCAGTCGAGATATGCCGCCCCTTCAGGGCTCTACCTTCTCAACCCTGGCAGAGACATAAATGCTTTCGTAGAGGACTCTTTACGTCCGTGGCAATACTCCATGCGGTGTCCTTTGACGCAAAGCGCGCCACAAGCGTTTGCGTCGCGCTCTACGTCTGGGGAGCCTTCCGCTAGTGACGACGAGAAACAAACAACGACAACGGCAAGTGCAACAACAAAAACAAGAGCAACAGCAACGGCAACGGCAACGGTAACAGCAACGGTAACGGCGACGGCAACAACAGAAGCAGATTCCATGCCGGAATGGCCAGCGCCGTTGAGTTGCGGGTCGCCGCCGGTGGAATAGCGATAGACCTGGGTTCCCGGGGTGCTGGCGAATGCAGCGTCGATCTTGACGTTGCCCGACTGGTCGGTGGTGACGTAATAGCTGGTTCCGTCACTGGTGGTGAAAAGGCCGGCAACGAGAGAGAGCGATGGTCTGTCTGTCTTCACAGGTTTTCCCTTCAGCCAGAACGGTCAAGCCCCGGCGCACACATTTATGTTGCTCAGCATTGTGTTGCGGTCAGCGGTTGAGATTTTGAGTGATCGAAATACGGCTAGGGGCCCGGGATCCAGATTCAAATCAGAGAATGTTTACTGGGATAAGTGTGACTACTATCCCGTGTGCGTTGGGATTCCTACGGACTGTCGAAGATAGGTCTACAGAGCTAAAGATCTAAGGACGTGCGTGTGTTCGTTGGAAACGGCTCCAACAAAAACTGTTAATCCACCAGAAGATGTATCCCCACCAGAGAATCAATTGCCACTTGCGTGCGTAAATCTTTATTGATTCAATACGCCGACAATATAAAGAATGCGTCGAGGATAAACGATTTGCAGAAGAATTTGTAAACAAAACAGTTGAGAAAATGTTCTCTTATTTGTTGTTGAGACAGGTACGGAGATCTGAAAAGCAACGAATGCGGGGTCCGCCTTTGAAACATGTTTTCTAGCGTGGGATATTGCGGCTCCGGAAAGAAAGCATGTCCCCAGGGGCTGAAGCCCATTCTGGGGTGGGTCTTAAAATGTCCGGACTAAAGTCCGGACCTATCTCAGAAGCAACAGCAACGGTAATGCAGCTACAACGACAAGAGCTATTGCAAATTCTCACGTGGGTGCTGAGGAAAAACTCCGCCCGCAACTCCATAATTCGCTTCCCCAGTATCTGCATCCTCAACCCTGACCGCGCCGCAAACTGAGACACTAGATCAAGTTCCAATACCTTACGTAAGAACGCCCTATGCTTTTCCCGACTGTCGAATATGCCGTTTTCTTTGTCGCCGTGCTGGCGATCTCCTGGGCACTGGCGCCGCGCCTTACTGCGCATAAGATCTTTCTGCTGGCGGCGAGCTACCTGTTCTATGGCTTCTGGAGCTGGCGTTATGTTCCCCTGCTCTTTCTGATCTCACTCTTCGCCGCGTTGATCGGACAGACGCTGCAACGCACCAGTGACGAGACCACGCGCAAGCGGTTGCTGATCGCGGGCGTTACGGTGTGCCTGGTGGTGCTGGCGTACTACAAGTACACGAGCTTTCTGCTGCTGAGCGCGCTGGGGCTATGGGGGTTCGTGGGACGCACGCCGGTGTGGAATATCCCGACGCCGTTTCTGCCGCTGGGGATCTCTTTCTTTGTGTTCCATGCGATCTCGCTGATGGGCGACATCTATCGCCGCAAGCTGCGCGAGCCGCTGCAGTTGCTGGACGCGCTGCTGTATGTGGCGTTCTTTCCGCAGTTGATCGCCGGGCCGATCCTGCGGGCGTCGAACTTTATCCCCCAGCTTCTGCGCAAGCGCGACCTGCAGCATATCCGCGTGAACCGGGCGTTTCTGCTGATCCTCGCTGGACTGTTCAAGAAGGTGATCCTCTCCAACACGCTGGCGACACGGCTGGTGGAACCGGTGTTCGCAGCGCCGGCGAGCTTTCATGCAGGCGATGTGCTGCTGGCGATCTATGGCTATGCCGCGCAGATCTACTGCGACTTCTCGGGCTATACGGATATCGCGATCGGCTGCGCGATGCTGCTGGGGTATCGCTTTCCGCGCAACTTCAATGCGCCGTACACCGCAGCCGACCCGCAGGAGTTCTGGCAGCGCTGGCACATATCGCTCTCCAGCTGGCTGCGCGACTATCTCTACATACCGCTGGGCGGATCGCGAGGCGGGACATCGCGCACCTACATCAACCTGATGATCACGATGCTGCTCGGCGGGCTGTGGCACGGGGCCTCGTGGACCTTTGTGATGTGGGGTGGGCTGCAGGGTTTGTATCTGGTGGTGCATCGGCTGTGGGCGGCGGCGGACTCGCCTGCTGTGCAACGGCTGCGTAGCCACTCCGCGTGGCCCTGGGCCGGGCGTCTGCTGATGTTCCATGCGGTGTGCGTGGGCTGGGTGTTCTTCCGCGCGCCTACGTTTGCGCTGGCGACGACGGTCTTTCATCAGCTCGGCAGCCGCGGAGCGGTGACTCTGGCGGCGTGGCCGGTGGTGGTATGCCTGGTGCTGGGAATCTTCGGGCAGTATGCTCCGCGGGTCTGGCGGCGCAGCGTGGAGGCGACGATGTCGCGCATGCCGGTCGCCGTCAATGGCGTGGCGCTGGCGTTGGGTGTTTTTGCGATTGAGATGCTGGGGCCGACGGGTGTGGCTCCGTTTATTTATTTTCAGTTTTGAGTCGCGAGTTATGAGTTGCGAGTTTTTATTTTGGTAAGGCCCTGATCATGCGTTCGTATCGTCACTTTTCGAAGCTCTCCCAACTCGCTGCCAGCGTAGGCGCGTTCGTGGTTGTTGCGCTGCTGCTGGAGTCGGGTGGGATCTATGACTGGGCCGGGCGGCTGGACCTTGGGCCGGAGCGCACGGTGGCGCTGCCGGTCGCGACGGCGCTGCATCGTGGGCTGGCGCCGCTGGGCATCGAACGCGGACGGCAGCATGCGTTGGTAGAGCTGGCACGTGCTGGATGGAGCGACGATCCGGCGGCCCTGGCTGAGGCGAATGAGCTCCCTCGGCTGGCAAAGCCGATGACACCGACAGCGGTTGTGGCTATGGGTACGACGGGGACGGCTCCTCTGCACACAGCAACAGGTGCGAAACCTGCCACGGCTTCGACGACGATAACGCGGCCGGTGCCGCTGCGTGCGGATGCTGCGCCGGGGTTGTCTATCCTGCCTTCGATTCCTGCGATAGCCACCAGTGGAACGCGCACGGTCGCGCTGGCGGGAGACTCCATGATGGCGGTTGGGCTCTCCTCGACGATTCTGCGCCAGGCGCCACACTACAAAGCCCTCAGCTTCGTGCATGCTTTCAAGTCGGGCACCGGGTTGGCGCGGCCGGAGGTCTTCAACTGGCAGCTTGAGTATCCGGCGATGCTGAAGGACGCGCAGCCTGACTTCGTGCTCGTGGCGATTGGAGCGAACGATGGGCAGGGCTTCGTGGAAGACGGTGTGACCTATCCGTTCGGCTCGGAGGGATGGAAGCGGATTTATCAGCGCAGGGTGCAGGCGTATCTCGATATGCTTAGCGCGAAGGGCGCTACCGTGGTGTGGCTGGGACTGCCGCCGATGAAGTCGGATATCTATGATGCGCGCATTGCGCTGATCAATCGCATCGACTACAGCGTGGTCAGCGCGTCGCCGCATGGGATCTGGGTTGGCACGGCCGGCGTTGTAGGCGATGCGGATGGGCGCTTTCGCGACTTCGGCGAGATCGATGGGCATACGACGAGGCTGCGCCAGGGCGATGGGATTCATCTCTCCGACGATGGGGCTACGCTGATCACCACGAAGTTGCTGCCGTGGCTTGCGGCGCAGCAGGTAGCGAAGCCTGCGGTTCCTGTGGTTGCGGATCAGGAGGGGGTGAAGCCATGAGACGATCGCTCTTTTCGGCCCTGCCGCAGTCGCCTCTACAGGCTGAAGGCGGTCGCCCTAGCGGGCGATACCCCGGACGCAGAGCGCTATGCCAATGTTTGTGGCGCGCTTGGCGTCTATACCCCACCCTTTGCAAAAAGCCGCAAAGGATGGGGCACCCGGTTCGTGGCTCGCGCTGCATCTTTTGGGGGGCTGTGCTGTTGGCGTTATGCGCTGTCACCGCAGGCGCGCAGCAGAGTTGGCAGAGTCAGCTTGGTCCGGTGGCGCTTGAGGCGCGGCAGATCCATGCGTCAGTCAATGTCATCACGCTGGGAGAAGGCATGCACCGTGTCTATGTGTTTCTTCCGGCGGAGCCTGCCCTCAAAGGCAAAGCGCCGTTCGTGTTCTTTCACCACGGATGGCAGGGGATGAATCCGAAGAACTACGGTGCGCTCATCGACCATCTTGCGCGGGAAGGCAACGTCGTGGTGTTCCCGGTGTATCAGGATGCGGACTCGACTTCGCCGCAGATCGTTGTGGGCAACACCGTGCAGGCCGAGCGTGAGGCCCTGGCGGAGTTGCAGCGGCGCGGCATCGTGCCCGATCCGCAGCGTGTGGTGTACTTCGGCTACTCGATGGGTGCGGCGATCTCGCTGAAGCTCGCGGCGACGATAGCTTCGACGCATCTGCCCGCGCCGCAGGCGCTGGTGCTGGCGGCTCCCGGGGACTCGTACCATGTGGCGAAAGGCGAGGAGGCAAAGAGCATCTGGCCGGTGCTGCAAGACCTGCCGACAACGCTGCCGATCGCGATTGTGGCGGGTGAGGACGATAAGGCTATCGGCCTGCCGACAGGGCGCAAGCTGGCGGGGTTGATCTGTGCGACGAAGGCCGACCGCCGCGTGCTGGTGGTGATGCCCGGAGATGAGCACGAGGGGAAGAAGGTAGGTGCGGGACATGGATCGCCGGGAGCGCCGGACTCGCGCTACGACATCGACCTGGCTACGCCACTCGCTAAAGTGCCGACGCACATTGAAGGTCGTAAGGGATTTGAAGAGTCAGCGTCGCTCAACCAGCTCGACTTCTTTGGGTACTGGAAGGTGCTGGATGCGGTGATCGATTCGCTCGTGGCGGCGACCTCGACGAGCGCGAGATACGTTCCGCCCGCCATCGTGTTCCGTAGCGGAACACCGGGGCAGTTGTATCTGGGCACATGGCCCGACGGCACACCGTACCGTCAGGCCCATGTGGAAGATCCGTGCGTGGTGCAATAAAGGCACACGCACGGTTAGGTTTTAGCGATGGACGAAACGTCCGTGCTCCGCTTCGGTATGGTAGCTGCCACGCGCGTCACTGTAGTGGGTGGCGTGGAAGTTATGGAAGTGATCAGCGGGCTCACGGTAAGGTCCGCGACCGGGAAATCCGCCGTGATAGCCGAAGCGTGGGTCAAAGGCACGATTGACATGGCCATAGAAGGCAGGGCCATGATGCCAGGGTCCTGCACCGAGGAAGATGCCGCCGTTGAACCATTCAGGGCCGTAGTAGCCGTAGGGAGCGCAGTTATAGGGAGCGTAGCCGTAGTAACCATAAGGGCAACCCGGAGCTGCCCCTATACCGACAACGATTTGAGCTTGAACGTGCGAAGTCGATTTGGGCACCAAGCCCAAGAAGAGAAACGCAAAGGCCGCGATGAGAGCGAATTTCAATCCGCGCATAAAACACCTCAGATGACTATGAATGCATTCGGAGATGGAAAGTTGTTCTGCGGACGACAAAAAAACCGCTAGCGCCCAGTGCGCTCTGGCGGACGAATGTGGCCCTGGCCATCGCGCAGCTCGTTTCCTTGAAAACTGCTGAAGTTATCCGGAGGCGCCTGGAGAGGCCCATGTGCAGGGAACGGGCCCTGGTAGCCATTGCGGGGATCGAGGTGGTTGTTCACGTGCCCGGAGAAGTGCATAGGGCCTCGGAACCACGGGCCAGCGCCAAAAAACACGCCCTTAGGAAACCAGTCCGGACCATAGTAGCCATAGGGCGCGCAGTTATACGGGGCGTAGTCGTAGTAACCGTACGGGCAAACCGGCGCGGGTCCGACAGCCAGGCGGGCTGAGATCTGGGCATGCGACTGCGGTGCTACAAACAGCAAGATCCCCGCGACGGCAAGAACGTAGTTGATTCCACGCATGGAACACCTCAGAGTTCGAGACTACATCGAAGCGCGAAAGCTGCTGTTCCCTCGATGCCCCTCCCTCCTGCGTCTCACGACGAGACGCAGGGGTGGGGAGGGTTCGTCAGAGACTAGCGAGTGTGTCCTCGACCGTCGCGCGACTCGTTGCCCTTGAAGCTCTTGAAGTTGTCAGGATGTACCTGGGCAGGCCCATGTCCGGGCAACGCGCCTTTATAGCCATGCTGCGGGTCGAAGCGGTTGTTCACGTTGCCATGGAAGTTTGCCGGTCCATGGAACCACTTCCCTGCACCAATGAAGACGCCGCCGTTGAACCACTCCGGGCCGTAGTAACCGTACGGCGCACAGTTATAGGGAGCGTAGTCGTAGTAGCCGTAAGGACAAGCCGGCGGGGGACCGATGTTGATGCCAACCGTGACCTGGGCATGGGACTGCGGAGCCGCAGCCAAAAAGAATACTGCCGATGCTGCTGCAAGAACGTACTTCATTCCACGCATAGAAAATGCCTCCTGTTCGGGGAGACGGTCTACCGGGAGGGGATGTTTCCACCAGTGATGAGGGGACGATGAATTTTATTTTGTGGAAGATGGAAAGGGTTGCCTGGGGGTTTGTCGTCATCCTGGAGCCCCTTAGGGCGAAAGGACACCGCATTTGTACCACCACCAATGCGGGGGCCCTTCAGCTACGCTTCAGGATGACGACGAAAAACAAGCAACGGCAAAAACAAGAACAACAGCAGATTCCCTGCGGGAATGACAGAAAGAAAAGCAAGAACAGCAGCGACAGCGGTTAAGACGTGCGCTTGCGAGCGGGTTTGTTGAAGCCGCGCTTCTTCGGGGGCACGGGCTTCTTCAACTGCGCGGCCTCGGGGAGGGTCTTTTTGCGTTCAACCTTTTTGCCGGCGGCGGCGCGGCTCAGTGCCTGTACTTCGCCGGTGGTCAGTTCGCGAAATCCGCCGGGGGGGACATCGAGCACCAACGCACCATAGCCGATGCGACGGATCTTTTCGACGTGGTGGCCGATCTCTTCAAACATCTTGCGCAACTGGCGGTTGCGGCCCTCGGTCAGCGTCACTTCAAACCACGGGTTCTCACCGCGGCGTACCTGCTCGATCTTTGCGGGGTTCGTGAGCACGCGGTCGCGACGGCCACTGCGCACTTCGTTGAGACGGCCGCGGTCGATCATGATGCCGCGGCGAAGCTGGTCGATAGCCTCGGCTGTCGGCGAGCCTGAGACTTTGACGAGATAGGTCTTCTCGACGCCGGCAGCGGCCTTGGAGAGCCGGTTGGCGAGCTCGCCGTCGTTGGTCATCAACAGCAGGCCTTCGCTCAGATAGTCGAGGCGGCCGACGGGATAGAGGCGTGGGAGCTTGCTGTGTTCGCCGGCGGACTTCTTCTGGGCGTCCTGGCCGAGGAGCTGCATGACGGTGGGGCGATGCTCGGGATCGTCCAGCGTGGTGACGTAGCCGCGCGGCTTGTTGAGCATGAAGTAGCGCTGCGGCTCGGGGCCGTGCAGCAGCTTGCCGTCGACACGGATATGATCGCGCGTGGCGTCGGCACGGGTGCCGAGCTCGGTGACGATCTGGCCGTTCACCTGCACGCGGCCTTCGAGGATGATCGTCTCCGCGGCGCGGCGGCTGGCGATGCCCGCCTGGGCGAGGATTTTTTGTAAGCGGTCGCCTTTAGGTGCGGCGTCTTTGGGCTCGGGGTTCATAGACTCTTTAGTCTATCGCCTCTGCCATGCGGAGAAGGCCAGAAACCCGAAGAATACCGCTCTAGAGCATTTTCCCTATTGCTGCGAATCGGATGAGTGCCGTTCTGCAGTTTTTATAAATCGTCACAACTTTTAATTGGACTTCCCCCTGCATTCGGATGCTTCATAGAAGCCAACTTCTAAACACCCATAACGAACGCGGAGTTCGGCAACATCCGCAACAGGAGACGGTCATGGCCAAATTTTGTACGCAATGTGGATCTCAGGCAGACGACACGGCGACGGCCTGTGGCAGTTGTGGAACGCCGTTTGCGCCAGCTCCCGGGCAGGGGTACGCGCAAGGCGCTCCGCCGCCGGGCTATATACCGCCTCAGCCGCAAGGCTATCCGCCGCCACAACAGGGCTACCAGCAACAGGGCCATCCTCCACCGCAGCAGCAAAGTTATCCGCCTCCACAGGGGTATCCCGGAACAGCTCCGAAGAAGTCAGGCTCGGCGGTGAAGTGGATCCTTGGGATTCTGCTGTTTCTGTTTCTCTGCGTTGTGCTGGTGGTCGGAGGTTTGTTTTATCTGGCGCACAAGGTGAAGAGCAAGATCGAGGCAGTGACCGGGCCGGGCGGGTTCTCGACGACGGTAGGTGAGGCGGTTACGGGCGATACCTGCCGCTTCCTCAGTGCGGCGGATGTCGGCTCGGCGATTGGAGTGCCGATCGTTTCGACGAAGCAGACCGGAACCGGCTGCGAGTACTTCGCCAAGGGCACTCCCGGCGAGATGAATAGCAAGCACATGGAAGCCACACTCAAGCAGCGCGGTGGCGACAACCAACAGCAGGAGATGATTCAGAAGATGATGCTCGGCGGTCTTGCGCAGAATGGGACGACGGAAGATGCCACTACGATCGTGCTGAAGTACGACATCGATCCCAACTCGGCCCGCACGCAGATGAAGATCAACAAGAAGCTGATGGGCCATGCGACGGCAGCGCAGGAGTTCACGGGCATCGGGGATGAAGCGTTCGATATGTCGGGGGCGATGATGATGGTGCGTAAGGGCGATCGATTGATTCGCATTACGTACCCAGCATGCCCTTGCGGCACGGATGCGATTAAGCCGTTGGCGAAGAAGCTGGCGGATCAGTTGTGAGGGGTGACGGCGCAAAGCGCGATGCGAATGCTAGCGCGTTTCCCGTACAGGTGTAGAGCGGCGGGACAGCGGTGTGCCAGTTGGAACATCGAGAGAAGGCGTACGTCGGGCAGGAGCGGTCGGGCGGTCGCCCGATGCCCACCTTAGGCGCAAAAAACGCGCCGAAGATGGGGCACCCGGCCTTAGCCTTCGTCGTTAATGTCTTTATCGTTGCGACCTTCGTCGCTACGGTCATCGTTCACATCGTCCTCATCGCTGCTGTCGCCGTCGGCTTGTGGTTCGCTGGCCGGTTCGACATGGTGCGGGTCGGCGTGCTCGTGGTTGTGGCCCTCGGGCTTGGTTGAGTCGTCGCTGATCAGCTCTTCTACGCTTTCATGCAGGGTAGTGGTCGGCTCGGGAGCGGAGTTGATCTCGTCCAGACTGGTGGGCGTGCCGCCGTTAGGGTCTTCCATGGGAATCTCCTCCTGCACGGGCTCGTTGTCGGCGAGTTCGCCGGCCATCTTCTCAAACTCTTCGATGCTGGGAAGCTCGTTGATGTCTTTGAGGCCGAAGCGGACGAGGAAGTCCTTGGTCGTCTTGTAGAGCATGGGCCGCCCAATGACCTGCTTGCGGCCGGCGGTGACGACCAGCTTGCGCGCCATCAAGGAGCCAAGCACGCCGCCGGAGTCGACGCCGCGAATCTCGGAGACTTCGGGAGCCGTGACCGGCTGCTTGTAGGCGACGACAGCGAGCGTCTCGAGTGCCTGCAGAGAGAGCTTGAGTGGCGGTTTGAGGGACTTGACGAAGCCGCGGACCGCATCGTGATACTCAGGCTTGGTGGCGAGACGGAAGCCGCCCGCAACCTCGCGGATCTCAAGCCCGCGGTCGTTGTTGACGTAGTCGGCGATGAGCTGGTCGAGCAGCGAACGGAAGTATTCGCGCAGCTTGCGCTCGCGTTCGCGGGCGAGCTTCTTTTCGTCGACCGTGGGAGCGTCGCGGGCGGGCTCGGGCTGAGCTTCGACCGAAGGCTCTGTTTCAGCAGAGGGCTCTGTTTCGGCCGGGGGTTGCCCTTCGGCTACCGGCTCTGTTTCTGTCGGGAGCGCAGGATCGCTGGTCTCGGAGGGAGTATCGGTTTCCGGGGCCAGTTCGCCAGAGGGTTCCTCGATTGGATCCCCAGGTTCGATCAGCGTCTCGGCGTTCAGGGCGTCGGGATCGTTGGCAGAACCCTCGTCCAGAGCCAGCGACTGCTGCTGCGACTCAAGGGCGTCGAGTTCGGCCTGACCTTCTTCGCCCAGCAGGCCGGTGAGTTGAGCAAGCGTCACGGGCTCTTCGGACGCGTAGATGACAGCTTCGATCTTGGCTTTAAGACTCATGGGGTGCAGGCATGAGTGTATCAATCCCTGCACCCCGTGCGCTTGGTTACTGGCTTAGTGTGCCCCGTTGATCATCGCGAAGACCTTGGTGGCCTGCGGGGCCACGCTGGAGTCGTGCAGGAACTGGGCGTTGGCGATGGGTAGCTCTTCCCCGTCAGTAGCGAGCGCGGCCATGGCGGCGGTGGTGAAGTCCGCCAGCGGCAGGGGCTTCATGTCGCCGTGCTCGGCCTGCTCCGGCTGGGCTGCGGCGAGGTCGGTCGCGACCCAGGGTGGAGCGAGTTCGATGACGCGCACCGAGGTCTCGCGCAGCTGGTGGCGCAACGACATGGTGAAGGAGTGAACGAACGCCTTGGTCGCGCAGTAGACCGGATAGACCGCCATTGGCGTGAAGGCCAGCCCAGAGGTGAGGTTGACGATCGTCGCCGCGGGCTGCTGCTTCAGGTGCGGCAGAAAGGCGGCGCTGACACGCAAAATGCCGAGGATGTTGGTATCGATCTCGGAGGCTACGCTGGTCTCGTCAAGCACGGCCTGGGTTGCGAAGTTGTGCTGCCACTGCACGCCGGCGTTGTTGATGACCACGTTCAGGGTGGGAAAGCGCTGCGTCAGCTCTGCGGTTCCGGCGGTGATGCTCTCGGGCGAGGCTGCGTCAAAGACGATGAATTCCATGCCGGGGTTGGCGGCGGCGGTGGCGGCGAGAACGCTCTCGCGACGGCCACCGATGATGACCTTGTTGCCCAGCTTATGGAAGGCTTCGGCGAGGCCGCGACCGATTCCGGAACCGCCGCCGGTGATGAAGATGGTGTTGCCTGTGGTGTTCATGTTTCTGTCTCCTTGAGATACAGTAAAACTGACACTCTCCTTTGGGAAGTAGGCACTTTATTGTTCTGTACTTACCAAATGGAAACCTTGAAAGGATACCTGCTATGACCGACGTTCTGGAGCATACAGCGGCGCTTGAACAGATGGTGCGCGAGATGATCGACGCGGTCGCCGACCGCTGGACGATGTTGGTGCTGGAGGCGTTGGAGGAGCACGGCGAGGTGCGCTTTACGAGGCTGGCGGAGCTGGTCGGCGGCGTGAGCCAGAAGATGCTGACCAAGACACTACGCCAGATGGAGCGTGATGGTCTGGTCGTGCGGACGGTGCATCCGGTGATCCCGCCGCATGTGGAGTATCGGCTGACCGACATGGGGTTGAGTCTTTCGGAGGCGTTCTGCGGGGTATGGCAGTGGGTGGAGGCGCATCAGGAGCGAGTGCAGGTGGCGCGAGAGGAATTCGATGCGCGTCCGAAGGTGATGGTGGCGGCGAAGTGATTGGTTTGTATGGGGCAGTTCAATGTGACGAAAGAATCGAAGCAAAGATCGTTGCCAGTGGTCCAGAATCGCCATGCATTACAGCTCGGTCGCGCGCCGCGAAGAGCTGCTCGCGAAGCCGCTCTTCGGCGGCCAGGATGCCCCAATCGAGCTGGTAGCCTGCGGTGCGGGCCAATTCTGAGAAAAACAGGCGTAATGTGCGGCTGTTTCCTTCGCGGAATGGGTGAACCGCATCGAGTTCGCCATAAAAATGCGCTGTCCGTTCAGCAAAAGTTTGCGGCGAAAGGTTTACGAGGTAGTTTTCCGCTGCGAGGCGACGAAAGAGCAAATCAATTTGTTCGGAGATAAAGGCTGAATCGCCATAGACGACGGCGTAGCCGCTGGCACGGACTTTGGTCATACGGCCGGTATGGACGCGGAGCTGACCTGCGAAGGGATAGAGCTTGCCGAAGAGTGTGTGGTGGATCAAAAGCAGTTGCGAAAGGTCGTGCGGCGCACCGGGGAGTTGAGCGAAAAGTTGATCACTGCGGAGTCCTACAATCCGCATTTCTGCCAGTTCGAGCAATTCACTATCTGTGATGTGGAGAAGATTCCGGAGAACAGACGTTCCGGGATAACAGTATGGATCTGAGAACGCCTGCTTCACGCTGCTGAATCGCGCCGGATAGCTGTCACGGAAAGAACTGCAGCCTCAACAGCCTGGTCGAAATCGATTTTCCCGGCGAGAACATCGGCCTTCAGCGACCGATAAACTTCATCCGCCACCGGATCGAAACCTTCCAGTTTCATATTGGCCTCTCCTAACGAAAAAGCGTCTTCCAACTGCTTCCGATTTACGGGACTTTTGCTGGCAATCATGGTGATCTCCCAGGGAAATACCTGTTTCCATTATAGATGTTTGCGCGACATCTTTCCGCCCCTCGACCCAAGCTCTACACTGGAAAGCTATGCAAGCCTTGGACGCTAACGGCATCGACTCTTCACCGCATCATGAGCATCACTTCGAATCCTCGGAGGTGGTGCGGGACATCGTTATCGGGCTCGCCGATGGCTTGACTGTGCCGTTTGCGCTGGCGGCGGGACTGGCCGGTGCGGTTAACTCCGGGCACCTCGTGATCATCGCCGGGCTCGCCGAGGTTGCTGCCGGCTCTATCGCGATGGGCCTGGGCGGCTATCTCGCCGCACGCGGAGACGCCGAGCACTTCGCCTCCGAACGCCGCCGGGAAGAGCGCGAGGTCGTCGAGCAGGCGCGCGACGAGGAGGAAGAGATCTATGAGATCTTCGATGCCTACTCGGTCGATCGGACGGCCGCTGAGCCCGTGCTGCGCGCGCTCCAGGCCAACCCCAAAGCCTATGTTGATTTCATGATGCGCTTTGAGCTGGGCCTCGAAACACCCGTGGAAGGGCGCGCGTGGAGGTCGGCACTGACTATCGCGGCGGCTTATATCGCGGGCGGCTTCATCCCGCTGCTGCCCTATATGCTGCTCGCCAACACCTTCACCGCGCTGCGTGCCTCCGTGGCGATCACGCTGGTGGCCCTGGCCGTCTTCGGAGGGGTCAAGGGGCGGCTGCTCGGCTCGCACTGGCTGCGCAGTGCGGTGCAAACCGTGCTGATCGGCGGAGCGGCGGCCGCGGCCGCATTCGGCCTGGCGCGATTATTGAACAACCATGCATGAAACTTTTGCCCGGTTTATACCATCTTCTCCTTGCAGAAGTACATTCTGCGCCGTAGTGTTTGTTGCAGAGTTTTGGACCTGTCCACAAACGTATGGAAAATAACACGCCATCGGCTTGATCCTGTAGGGCCAAGCCCCCATCCAAGTTAAAGACTGGAGCGCCACCATGCTGGCCCTGACGTCTATTTCCAATTCGCTGCTCAAACGCTTTCGCGACGTACGCCAGGCGACGATGCAGTTCCGCGCGCCGCTTACACCCGAAGATCTGATGGTGCAGTCCTGCCCTGAAGCCTCGCCGGTGAAGTGGCACCTCGCGCACACCTCCTGGTTCTTCGAGACCTTCGTACTCAGCGAGTTCGTCGCCGGGTATCAGCCGTTCCATCCCGACTTTCGCTGGCTCTTCAACAGCTACTACAAGTCGCTGGGCGAGATGCCCGAAAAGAAGCTGCGCGCTTCCTTCTCACGACCGTCGCTCGACCAGATCCTGGCGTACCGATGTCATGTAGACACCGCGATTGCCCGCATGCTGGAGCACACCCCGCAAGACGAGGCCCTGCGCCGCATCGTTCTGGGCCTGGAACACGAGCAGCAGCACCTTGAGCTGATCGCTACCGACGTCAAGCACGCACTCTTTACCAACCCGCTGCATCCGGCCTACGTGGCCGCCCCGGCCAGCTTCGGCGGCAACAGCGTACACATTGCACCGCCGTTGGACTGGATCAGTTTTTCTCCCGGATATCCAGGACGCCCCGGCATCACGGAAGTTGGCATTACGCCCGACCCCGCAGCGATCGAGAGTTTTTCCTTCGACAACGAGACGCCGCACCACCCGGTGTACATCGCCCCGTTTCGCGTAGCCTCGCGCCTCACGACCTGCGCCGAGTATCTTGCCTTCATCGACGAGAACGGCTACTCGCGGCCTGAGCTATGGCTCTCCGAGGGTTGGGACATCATGCGCGCTGAGGGCTGGCAGGCCCCGCTCTACTGGCAGCGCGATGCCTCCAAGTCGGGTTGGAGTATCTATACGCTGCACGGCTTCCGGCCGCTCGACGAGCTCTCTGAGACTCCTGTCTGCCACCTCAGCTTCTTCGAAGCCGATGCCTTCGCGCGCTGGTCGGGGCATCGCCTGCCTACCGAGTTCGAGTGGGAGTTCGTGGCCGCGCAGCAGCCGATTGAGGGCAACCTGCTCGAACAGGAGAGCCTGCATCCCTCGCCCGCGACAGCAACCGCCAAGAAAGCCCGCGTCCCGCAGCAGATCTACGGCGATGTCTGGGAGTGGACGCAGTCTCCCTACACGGGCTATCCCGGGTATAAGCCGCTGCCCGGCGCGCTGGGTGAGTACAACGGCAAGTTCATGAGCTCGCAGATCGTGCTGCGTGGCGGTTCCTGCGTGACTCCCAGGAGCCACATCCGCGCGACGTATCGCAACTTCTTCTCGCCAGGTACGAGGTGGCAGTTCAGCGGACTGCGGCTGGCGCGTGATGGGGCTAGCTAAAAGCAACATCTTTAACGCAGGGGGCGCGGAGGTCTCGCCGAGGTCGTAGCGAAGCCTCTGCGTTAAAAAACTAGTAACGTCCGGATCAAAAATGCATCCAACCTCAGACTGGGCACAGATTCGTGAAATCTGGCATCCTGTTTCAGCCGTAGTTACTGTAGAGAACGAAACAGCAAAGGCGCAGACTCTTGATGATCGAAACCTTAGACGCACTGCGCGAAGCCGTCCTCCAGGAAGCTATTGGCGGCCTTACCGCTAGCCCCAAGACGCTCTCACCCTGGCTCTTCTACGACGAACGAGGATCGCAGCTCTTCGAGCAGATCACCGCGCTGCCCGAGTACTACCTCACGCGCGTGGAACGCTCGATCCTCGCTGCGCATGCGGACGATGTCTTTCTCGATGCCGGCGCTGAGGTAACTATCGCGGAACTCGGCGCGGGGACTGCCGCCAAGACTGGCCTGCTGCTCCAGGCGGCAACGCGGTTTCAGGATGAAGTTCTCTATCAGCCGATCGACGTGAGTCCCACCGCTCTCGAAGAAGCGGCAACGACGATCACGGCGAATATCCCGGGCGTCTCCGTTCGACCGCGCGTGGCAAACTACATCACCGAGCAGTTTGCGCTGGAGCGACCGGAACAATGCCGCATCCTCGCGCTCTACATCGGCTCCAGTATTGGCAACTTCACGCCCTCGGAGGCGACTGCGATTCTTCGCAATCTGCGCGCCCGCCTGCAACCCGGCGATTCCCTGCTGCTCGGCACGGATATGGCCCCTGGCAAACACAAACCAGTCGCTACGCTGCTGGCCGCGTATGACGATGCTGCGGGCGTTACCGCCGCGTTCAACAAGAACATCCTCGCGCGCCTGAATCGCGAGCTCGACGCGGGCTTCGACCTCGATGCCTTCGCGCATCGGGCGCGGTGGAATGCCTCTGAGAGCCGTATTGAGATGCACCTCGAAAGCCTTGTGCCGCAGACTGTTCTTCTTGCGGGTAAGCGTCTTCACTTCGCGCAGGACGAGACGATCCACACGGAGAACAGCTACAAGTTCACCGATGCCGCGGTTGCCAAACTCCTGGCCAGTGCAAACTTTGAACTCGCGCATACATGGCACGACGCGAATCAGTATTTTTCGGTGACGGTTGCGCGGGCGGTGTAGAGAAAGCTAAGAAGTGCCCCGTCTGTAGTCGCCGCTCTTGCCGCCGGTCTTCGACAGCAGCACGATCTCGCGAATCCGGATTCCTTTATCGAGGGCCTTGGTCATGTCGTATACGGTCAGGGCAGCGATGGAAGCCGCGGTCATCGCTTCCATCTCGACGCCAGTGCCTGCAACTGTCGCCGCCGTTGCACGAATCTCTACCCCACCCGCGACTACGGCTGCCTGCACATCGATAAAGCTGAGCGCGAGCGGATGGCACATCGGAATCAGCTCGCTGGTGCGCTTGGCTGCCTGGATTCCTGCAAAACGCGCAACTTCCAGCGGATTGCCCTTGGGGTTTTGCGGCAGCGCGGCGAGGACGGCATCGTTCAACTCGACGAACGCGCTGGCGACGGCTTCGCGGCGTGTGGCGGCCTTGGCGCTTACGTCCACCATGTGCGCTTGGCCGGCTTCGTCGAAGTGGGATAGTTTGTCGGTCATCTTCTGCTCCGCCATAGTATCGCAGCACTTCTCGTTGGCTTGCTAATGCGCCCAAATATTTGGGTTGGGAAAAGCGGGAGAAAACAGGTTCGCTCGCTGCGCTCGGAATGACAACCAGAAAAACAAAAACAACCAAAAAGCTAAAGAAAAAAAGTAAGGCTGCGCTGGTAGCGCATTACCTATCGCAATAGAACTCGCACGGTCTCGCCCGCATGAAAAGTTTCGACATCCGCAGGCAACACGGCGTAGCAGTTGCCGCGGGCGTTCGCTGCGACATCGCCCGAACCCTGCCAGCCGACGACGTGCACAGTCACAGCATCCCATGTGCTTACAAGTTCGGCGGGTAAGAACCGTGTTACTCGCGCACCGCCCTTCACGTCCTCGGCCAGGCGTGCTTCGACGAATCGCGGCGCAAGGTCGGAACGCCCCGCAAGGGCCTTCAGCAGCGGCGCGACGAACAGATGAAAGCACACCTGCGTCGACACCGGATTGCCCGGGAGCCCGAAGAAGTAAGTCCACTGACGTGGGGACTTGCCGGGTCCGGGCAATCTGCCGAAGACCACCGGCTTGCCCGGCTGGATCAGGGCACCGGTAAAGAGGAACTCCGCGCCACTTTCGGCCAGCACCTGCTCCACCAGGTCATATTTGCCCATGGAGACGCCGCCGGAGAGCAGCAGCAGGTCTGCCTCGCGCCCCTGCGCGATGCGCTCGCGGAGGTCTGCTAGCGTATCGTGCGCGATGGCGAGCCGCTGAGCTATGCCTCCTTCAGCTCGCACCAGTGAGGCGAGGGCGTAGCTGTTCGAGTTGCGAATCTGCCATGGCTCGGGTGTTGCGTCGAGCTCGACTAACTCATCGCCCGTGGCAACGATCGCGACGTTCGGCCTGGTGAACACCTGTAGACTCGCGCAGCCGCAACTCGCCGCAACGGCCAGTTCTGCGGCTCCCAGTGGCCGCCCAACGGGCAGCAACGAATCACCGGTATGAGCCTCTGCGCCGCGTGGAACCACGTTTTCTCCGGAACGGAGCAGGCGTCCTTCGGCGACGCGGAGCACTTCTTCCGCAACCGTCGTATGTTCCACCATCAGCACGGCGTCCGCGCCTGCCGGCAGAGGGGCTCCGGTCATGATCTCGATGGCCTCGCCCTGGGTGAGCGGCTGTCCCGTCCAACGATCCCCTGCACGAACGGAACCGATCACATGCAGCATTCGCCCCGCCCCAATATCGACGGCCCGCACGGCATAGCCGTCGCGCGTGGAACGATCGAACGGCGGCTGGTCGCGCTCGGCGGCGATGCTCTGTGCCAGCACACGTCCTGAGGTCTCGAGCAACGGCAATGACTCGACCTCGCGCGGAGCAGCGAGTCCGCTGGCATGGGACAGGACTTCGGCCAGAGCTTCGTTGAAGGGGAGAACTCTTTCAGTCATAGGAACACCTGAGAGCCTATGCAGCGGAAACCTGTTTGCGGAAGAGGTTTTAGCTTTGGGCCTCTTGCCAGTGCTCAGCGAAAGGTCCAGGGCTAAAGCCCGGGAAAAAGGGGAGGCTGTTTCCGCGGCCTAAAGGCCGCTGCTATTCCGAAGAGCAACGACAAGAACAACAGCAACGACAACAGCAGATTCCCTACGGGAATGACAGAAAGAAAAGCGGGTTATAGAAAGACGAAGGCCCCGGGCGTTTTGACTGTCCGGGGCCTTACGCTAGTTGCCAGTTGGGACTTACTTCTTCCCTGCTTTGTACTTCGTGTCGATCTTCACGTCGAAGCCCGCGAGGATCTCCTTCACCGTCGCGGCGCTACGTCCATCCGGAGCCAGTTCGAGGTACTTCTGATAGGCCTCGATGCATCCCGGAGGCGCTGTGGGCTTCTGCGTCTTGGGATCGACCGTTGCATCCCCGATGAGCGCCTGGCCCTTGATGAAGTACGGATCAGCCCGGGTCGGATCGGCGGCGATAGCCTTCTCCGCCGCAGCCAGCGCGGGCTTCATCTGATTGGTGTTGAACAGGACCGCAGCTTCATTGCCGTAGAACATCCCGGCCTTGGTGGGATCCAGCTTTACGGCGTTTTCATAGGCCGCCTGCGCGTCCTCTATCTTGCCCGCCTTGGCCAGAGTGTTGCCTATCGAGTTATAGGCGACGGCCTCATCCGCCGGAACCGGCTTCTTCGAAGCCGCCATCAGGTCAGCGCCTTTTTTGAAGGCAGCCGCGGCGTCGGTGTAGTTCTTCATCACATCGTCGTCAGACGTCGGCACCTTGCCGGCAGCACGGTCGGCGGCAGCAAGATGGTCACCCTGCGCCTGCAAGGTCTCGCCGTAGGTAATCCAGAGCAGGCCTTCGTCGGGCTTGGCGTCGACAGCCGATTTCATGCTGGTGACATCCTTGCTCACGTCGTCATGGTGCGGTGCAGCCGCAGCGAGATCGGCGCGCACGGTCTTCAGTGTCGCATTCAGGTTGGCGATGACCTTGTTCGCCTCGTTAGCCGCACCGGCGTTCTTCTTGTACGCCTCCAGCTGCGCCTTTTCCTCGGGAGTCATCTTGTCGATGTACTCTTTGCGGGTGAGGTCGAAGTTCACCTGCAGGTCCTGACCAGCAACAAACTTCGAGCTCTCGACGAAGTCGATGCTTTTATCGCCCTGCGCCAGCGCGATGAAGTAGTCACCGGGCGCTATGTCCGTACCCTTGTAGTCGCCGTTGTCATCCGTAGTGAATTTGTAGACCCACTTGATGTTCTTAAAGTCACCGCTATGGTCTTTCGCAAACTCCACGACCGTATTCTTCAGCGGCAAACCCGCCGGGTCGTTAGCGTGCCCGTGAACGCTGGCCGGAGCCGGAGCCTGCGCGACCACCATACCTGTGCCAAACAGTGCCGCCGATGCGAGCACTGCCACCTGAAATCCCTTCAACCTGCTCTTCGCCATTGCATCCTTCTTTCGTCGTGCGAAACCTCACAGCCGATTGCTGCCTGCCTTCGCTCGTTGGAGATCTTCTGTTTTCGTCAGACTTAATATTTTCCTGGTTTTTATCAGGATTACTTTCGTCAAACGGGGCGTTTCTGCTCTACGTACGGAATCGGATCGGTTGCCCCAGCCTCGGCAAATGCTCGCAGCCGCAGTACGCAGCTCTCACATACTCCGCAGGCCTCGGTTTCACCCGAGTAGCACGACCAACTTACATGTAACGGTGCGCCCAATTCAACTCCCAACCGCACAATCTCGCTCTTGTGCAAGCGAATGAGCGGCGTCACTACAGCGATTTCGCCTTCTTTGGTGCCAATTCGGATCAACTGGTTGAAGGCCTCATAGTAGGCCGGACGACAGTCCGGATACCCGGAGCTGTCCTGCTCCACCGCCCCAATGAACACCGTCGTAGCCCCAAGCACCTCCGCCCAGCTCACCGCCGCGCTCAGGAAGTGCGCGTTGCGGAAGGGAACGTAGGTCACCGGGACCTCGCTGCCTGTGCGCTGGGAGGTTTCATCGGCGCTCTCTGCACCAGCCTCTGGCACGGCAATCGAGATATCGGTCAGCGCCGAGCCTCCAATACGCCGAAAAAGGTCTGTCTTCAGCTCCAGCAGATCGCGCAGGCCCACAGCCTTCGCCACGGCCCGCGCCGATGTCAGCTCACGAGCCTCGGTTCGCTGGCCGTAGCTGAAGTGCAGGCCGTAGCTCTCGTAGTCGCGAACCGCCAGCGCGGCGCAGACCGTCGAATCCATGCCGCCCGAGAGACAGACAACCGCCTTCGGACGACTCACCGCGCTTCACCTTCATTCGCGATCTCAGCCGCCGTAACCGTTTCGACCGACTCCGGGGTATCCTCTGCCCCGTCCAGGACCGCGCGCGCGGCGGCTTCATCCTCAGACTTCACCAGCAAGCTCGCGACAAAAGCCGAGGGAATCAGGCTGTTCGCATTTCCACCCTGCAAGAAAGACTCAATTTCCGCCGATTCCAAAGCGCTTTGCGCCAGGTTGGCGTCGACAGGATCTTGAAAGGTTGCGATCGTTACAAATTTTGTGTTGTCGCTCATCAGGTTGCTCGTCTCTCGATTCTTAAGATCGTTTGTCTTTAGATTGATTAGAATCGTTTGTTTTTCTATAGGATGCGTTTCGCATCCCTTGCATCTTCCCTGCAGAATTTACTTCAAATCGATCGACTGCAGATGAAAGGTGATCGTACCCCAGAACAGCCGTGCCTGCATCTGCACAGGGATATGGCGGGGATCGTCGGTATACCAGATCCAGATGTGACCGCGATTCTTAACGACACCCTCCTCGGCTGTCGCCTGTACTTTGACGGTCTGAAAGGTGCCTGCGGGGGTCTTGATCTCTTCGCGGCTCTCCACCTTCATCCCCACGGTGACGGTCCGCATGGAATCCGCGAGCGGGAACGACACTGTCTGACCGACGTTCAGAGTCTGCGACTGGGTGTAGAAGATCGCAGCCAGCGAATCGGTCACGCAGGCCGGAACGTTGGCCTCCTTATGTGTTGCCGTACCCCTCACCAGGTTGCGCTCGTTCTGTATCTGCTTGCCGTGAGTATTGTCGAAGCTCAGCTCGCTGGCGATCTTGCGGCGGCCTTCCTGAATCTGCTTGTTGAAGCCCGTCGAGCACCCTGTCTTCAGGTCGAAGCCGGATTGAAAGCGGTCGACGACCGGAAACAGGAGGTTCACCGCACCGATTGAGTCTGCTGTCGCTGAGATCTTTTGAACATCACCCGCCTGATCGAGATGAAACACAGCCGTGCCTGCGGTAAACACACGCCAGTCGACAGTGAAGGTCAGGGTCTCGTGCTGCGGATACATAAAACTCGGCTGCGGTGCCGGCAGCACGGGAATCGGTTTCTGCGTCATCGACTTGGGGAAGAGTTGCGCGTGCGCAGGAGCGACACTGGCGAACCCACAAGCCATGGTGCAGAAGGCCAACACGACCAAAGACATCCGAGCCTTCAAATCAATCATCTCCCGTGGGTTTTATGAGCGCCCGTGAAACAGTACCATTCGCAGTATCAGTGCCGCATAGATAGCGGCTGAGCCCATAAGAGCATTGTACTCGCGGTGGTGCTGGTAGCGCTCCGCCGAGAACCTTCCGCTCCCTGCATTAGATGCGCCAAACCGCGCAGGAGTAAACCTCGGCAGCAGCCGGGGAACCAGCCTTGCATACTCGTCGAAGTCCGCGAAGGTGGCGCGCAGAAAGACCTCTTCAGACAGGATGGTCGGCACATAGATGGACAGGAACATCACGACTAACAACAGGCCCAGCCACCATTTACCGGCAGCAACGGCAAAGCCGAACGCGATTCCCATCGACCCCAGATACAGCGGATTGCGGGTGTACGCATAAGGCCCGGTACGCGTAAGCTCTGCGTTTTTCTTGACATAGCCAGCAGCGTAGCCGCGCAGCCAGAGCCCCGGCAGCACGAGGAGGAGGCTCCATGCCAAGGTCTCCCATGTGGGGTGCGCGAACACCAGAAACACCGCCGCCACCACAAACCCCAGCGGCACCCGCGCGCGGCGCGCGAACTTCTGCCATCGTGTCTTCGTTCCTGGCGCTGAACCCATCCGGTTATTCTCTCAAATGATTTGCGTTTCTTTTCCGAACTCAGGAGAACGTTTTTAACGCGGCGAGCGCGGAGGTTTCGCGGAGGCCGCGATGGCATCCGTGGTGACCTCCGCGAAACCTCTGCGTTAAAAGGCTTTTGCCTATGATCTGCACACGTGTTGCACGCCCTCGATCACAGTTTCCACCGAAAGCTTCGCCAATCCTGGATCAACGTCTGCAACGTGCTTGTAGCTCGTTACCGAAGATGCATCGCGGAGCACGCGCATCGCTCCTGGCCCCCATGGCCCATTGCGCGCCGGGTCGGTTGGACCGAAGAGCGCGACCAGCGGGACAGCCAATGCTGCCGCCAGATGCGTTGGGCCTGTGTCGCCACCGATAAATAGATCGGCCCGCCGCGTCAAGGCCACAAGCCCGGCGACGTTACAGACCACCATCCTCGCGGCGCCCTGGCTGGCGGCTACGACCTCGGCTGCTACAACGTCATCCTTGTGGTGCGCATTCACGACGACATCGAATCCCATCATCCGCACCTGCACTGCCAGTGCGCCAAACTTTTCCGCGGGCCAATGCTTCGCGCCCCAGCCTCCACCCGCTCCAAGCACGCACATCGGACGGGCCAGTACGGCTTCCTCCGCTGCCCAGTTCTCTGCCCACTCTTCGCGAGGCAGAGAAACTTCAACCGGCGCAAGTTCCATGCCACAGGCCTCGCCGAGCAGCGCTGCGGCTTGCTCGACAACATGCACTCCGCGCCGTGTGAACTTCTTCGTATAGAACCTCGCGGCAAGAGACTCACGCGGATCGCTGTAGCCCACGCGTTGCGGCGCTCCTGTCATGCGACTGATCACGCCAGAGCGCAACGTGCCCTGCAGATCGACGACAAGATCATAGTGCTGTGCGCGCAGAGCCTTGCGTAGCGCGCAAATCGATCGCAAGGTGGCGGGCGATAGCGGAGCACTCGACCATAGCTTCGTCTCCGCCAGATGCACGCGATTGACGATTGGCCCTCTGCCTTCACTGTCTACCAGGAGCGGGGCCCAGCGCGGGTCGACGACCCAGTCGATTGTCCAGTCGGGACGCGCACGGCGCAGCGCTGCAACCGCAGGCAGAGCATGCAACACATCGCCCAGCGCGCCGACGCGCACGATCAGCACCTTCACGAGAGACGCGCCTCCAGCGCACGCATGACAGCTTCTATTTCGACGAACTCAGCTTCGAGGGCAACCACCATCAGCAATCCGAACGTTTCCAGGCGCGCTCGCATTGCTGGAGTCAGCTTCACGGCATCCTTCTCGGTAGTGACGAATCCCGTCGCCTTCAGCCCCCTCGCGACCTCGATTACGCGGTCGATGTCGGCCAGCTCATAGGCATGATGATCGCGAAATGCGACCGTCTCCACGATGCCACAACCTGCCTCCGCGAGCATGGAGGCGAAGCCTTCTGGCCGTGCCAGTGCACAAAAGGCGACCGGCTTTAGACCGGCACCGAAGACGAACAGCGGAGCAGGAAAGCGCAGCTTCCGCTGCACCGTCCACATCTGCGCTCCTTCACGGACGAGCGGCCATACTTGCTTGGCTACATCTTCCACTTCCTCTGCGCGCACAACCACCGCGCCCGCACGCTGTAACGCCGCAAAACCTTCGCGCAGATTGCCCTCGGGCAGCAACTTATCGTGCAGATCCTCTGCGGTGACCAGCACGACATCGAACGCCCGCGACAGCTGACGATGCTGAAAGCCATCGTCCAGCAGATGCACGCCGCGTGTGCCTGCCGTCCCATCTTTCTCCGCTCTGCCGCCTGCGGCAAACCGATCCGACCCCACCCACACCGGTACATTTGCACGCTGTGCGATCAGTATCGGTTCATCGCCGAAGCGTTTCGCAGCCGCGGCAGCATCGGGTAGCACACGCTCAATCCCGTGCCCTTCGCGGCCGTAACCACGCGACAAGACATCCACACCCCAACCGCGGTCGCGCAGCATCGTTGCCAGCGCGATCACTACGGGCGTCTTGCCCGCTCCGCCTGCCGACAGACTACCCACGCTTACAACAGGCCAATTCAGTTTGCGGGTACGCAGCACTCCCATGCCTCGCAGTGCCTCTTTCAGGGCGAGCACTGCCGCGTATACCGGTACCAGCGGCACGGCCCAGGCCCTACGCGTGCTCATTTTTCACCAACGCAGCATTCACCAACGAGACAATCGCCTCAACCGCCCGCGCCGTTGCTCCCTGCTGCTCTTCAAAGACGCGCCGCCCGCGCTCACCCACTGCCTGTGCGGCCTCGCTGTCCTTCAGCATCCCCACCAGAACCAGCTTCAGCTCCTCCGCGTCCTGGACGATGCAGATGCCATCCGATGCGCGCATTCTTCCGACCACGTCGCGAAAGTTTTCAAACGAAGGACCCATCACGACAGGCACTCCAAACTGAGCCGGCTCCAGCGGGTTGTGCCCGCCGGACGCTACCAGGCTGCCGCCCACAAAGGCGATGCTGGCCAGGGAGTACACGCTCGCCAGATCACCGATCGTGTCCAGAAGAATGACCGTCCTCTGGCCCAATTGCAGATCGCCGTCAAGCAACTGCGTAGCGGAGATAACGCCGAACGGACGCAGACGGGTGTGGGCCACTGCAAACCGCTCTGGATGCCGTGGAGCAATCATCAATACGGCCTCCGGCAACGCCTCCAAGACGAACGGCCAGAGGTTCGCCAATTGCGCCTCTTCGTCTTCTCCGCTCGCATCGGCGCTGGCCACGGTGCTGCCTGCAACGATCAAAGGACGGCCTGCGATCGCCTGGCGGATTCGCACGGCTACCGCACTCTGCTTCGGAGCGCGAACATCGTACTTCAGGTTGCCGCCAACCTTTACAGTCTCTCCCCAGGCGCCCAGCGCGATCAGACGGCGCGCGTCCTCTTCACTCTGAGCGAGCCAGAGGGAAGGCTTCCGCAGAACGTATTGCCAAATGGAGCGCACCGTCATAGTGCGTGCAAACGAGCGATCGCTCACTCGTGCATTCACCACGACAACCGGGATGCCTGCACGTCCGCACTCATGCAGCATCCGCGGCCAGAGTTCGCTTTCCATCAGCACCAGTGCGGCGGGATTCAACGCTCGCAGGTAGGCCAGTACTGTCCGGGCGAAATCAAGCGGCATGTAGAACACGCGGTCGGCCCCGAAACGCTCGTGTGCCAGCGCCTGTCCGGTGCGCGTCGTCGTCGAGACAACCACGCGGAAGTCGTCGCCAAGCGCTGTCTCCAGCTCTCCAACCAGTCGCGATGCTGCCAGCACCTCTCCTACGCTCACCGCGTGAACCCACACCACACTCTTGCCACGCACCGCCTCGCGTAGTCGCGCAGGCACGCCGCCGAGGCGCTCGCGCAGGCCTTCGCGATAGCGCTCGGTCGTTGCCATCCGCAGCAACCACCACGGCGAACTGAGGATGAGACCCAGCGTCAAGAGCAGGCTGTAGATCAGTATCGTCACGATCTTTTGCTCGTTCTTTTTTGCCTGGGCTGCCGCCGTCTTTGCTTCACACACATAGCGAAGAGGATAATTGAAACGTATGCCCCGCCACTGGCTGACCCTTGCTTTTGCCGCAACCCTCGTCTCCCTGACGATGACATCGGCCCGTGCTGAGAAGCCTCGCAAGCCCAAACCGGCGCTGACTGCAGGGCAGTATGCGATGCACGATACGCACGCCGATGAGCATGTCACCATCGCCGCCGAGCCCGGCGACACACGGGAGACCGAGCCCAATACGCGCCTCGACTACTACCACCACGGCTTCATGCCCCTGCGAGTGATCGTCACCAACGACTCCGATCAGGCGCTCACGCTCGACGATGCGCGCATTCATTTCATTACAGCCGACAATACCGTAATCCCCGCTGCAACTGATGATGACCTGCAGCGCCGGCTCTTTGCCTTGAAGTCCGTCGCGGGCACAAAGATCCCCATGCCCGCGCCGATACCGTCGATCACCATCCACCACAAGCCGGTCGACAAACAGATCCTGGCCGACGACAACGATTTTGGATTCCAGACCACCACCGTCGCGCCGCACACGACGGTCTCCGGCTATCTCTACTACGATGTGCGCGAACTCGACGATCCTGTGCTGGAGAAGGCGCAGCTGGAGCTTCGCAAGGTCCGCTACGCCGCCTCCAACAAGGCGCTCGATACCTTCGAGATCCCGCTGAAGCCGGCGCCAGACCCCAAAGCCGAGAAGTCGGACGCCACAAAATAAGCTCCCCTCGAAATCATGCTGAACATACGCCCTGCCACGCCTGACGACGTTCCTACGATTCTCCGATTTATCCGCGAACTCGCCCTGTACGAGCACGAACCCGACGCTGTCGTCGCCACAGAAGCTGACCTGCTGCGCGATGGCTGGGGCATCGCGCCACATGGCGCGCCGCTTGAAACCATACAGCCACCTCGTTTTACCGCACTCATCGCCGACTACGATGGCGCCCCCGCAGGCTTCGCGCTCTACTTCACGAGCTACTCTACGTGGCTCGGACATCACGGCATTCGTCTCGAAGATCTCTACGTAACACCTGCGATGCGTGGACGTGGCATCGGAAAGGCGCTGCTGGCGAAGCTGGCGCGCATCGCCCTCGATGAGGGCTGTCCGCGCCTGGAGTGGGATGTGCTCAATTGGAACGAGCCCGCGATTGCGGTTTATCGTCGCATCGGCGCGACGGTACAGACCGAGTGGAGCATCATGCGGCTGACGGGCGAGCCGTTGCAGGTGCTCGCCGCAAGCGCTGGCAACGTATCCTAAGAGATACATGAAGAAGATTCACATCATCGGCGGCGGACTCGCCGGCCCCGAAGCCGCACTACAAGCAGCCAATGCCGACTGCGACGTCACGCTTTCGGAGATGCGCCCTGTGCGCTCCACCGAGGCTCATCAGACGGCTGACTTTGCCGAGCTCGTCTGCTCGAACTCGCTGAAGTCCGAGAGCGAAAACACCGCGCCCTGGCTGCTCAAACAGGAGATGCGCCGCGCAGGGTCGTTCCTGCTGCAGGCGGCCGATGCCAGCGCCGTGCCCGCAGGCCATGCGCTGGCCGTCGATCGCACCGAGTTCTCGCGTCTTGTAGCTGAGTTGATAGAGCAGCACCCGCGCATCACGATCAAACGCGAAGAGATTACGCGTCTCGATGAGAACGATGCCGACACCCTCACGATCCTCGCCAGCGGTCCGCTCACCAGTTCCCCGCTGGCCGCCGAGCTGCAGCGCCTCACCGGCGCCGAGCACCTCGCCTTCTACGACTCCATCTCGCCCATCGTCGACGCCAGCACCATCGATATGGACAAGGTCTACTTCGCCGCGCGCTGGGACAAAGGCACAGCCGACTACATCAACTGCCCCTTCACCAAAGAAGAGTACGACGCCTTCATCGACGCCATGGCTAGGGCGGAGAAGATCGAGCAGAAGGCCTGGGAGCAGTTGCCCGGCAATGACGCCGCAACTGCCGCACCGGAGAAGTTGCAGTACTTCGAGGGGTGTCTTCCCATCGAAGAGACAGCCCGCCGCGGCCGCGATACGCTACGCTTCGGCCCGATGAAGCCCGCGGGACTTACCAATCCGAAGACTGGCCGCTGGCCTTATGCGGCGGTACAACTGCGGCAGGAAAATCTCCGTGCCGACAGCTACAACCTTGTGGGCTTTCAGAACTCCCTCAAGTACGGCGAACAGGCGCGCGTGCTGCGCATGATCCCCGGCCTGGAGCACGCGACCTTCCTGCGCTATGGGCAGATCCATCGCAACACCTATCTCCATGCGCCATCTCTGCTCACAGAGACACTGCAGCTCAAGGCTCACCCCAGCATCCTGATTGCGGGTCAACTCTCCGGCATTGAAGGCTATACCGAGTCCATTGCTTCCGGCTTGCTTGCAGGGCGCTTTGCCGCTGCACTAGCTCGCGGGGAACAGCCAACGCCCGCACCACGCCTCACAGCGAACGGCTCGCTGACCCACTACATCACGCATGCCGACCACAAGAAATTCCAGCCCGCGAACATCACCTTCGACCTGCTGCCACCGCTTGAAGAGGAGCTACGCAAGAAGATTCGCGACAAGAAAGAGCGTCATCGTATCCAGTGCGAACGCGCGTTAGAGGCCTTTGACGCGTGGCTTGCAAAATAGCGGCGACGAAACCCTGCATGGTGCGGTAGCCTTCCCCTACGAGACTCTTACCGAGGTGCAGCATGCGGACACTCTCTGCCATCGACGCCATCTCTCCGGCCTGGAACCATACACGCCGCCTTCTGCTTACTCCGCGTAGTTGGCGTCTGCTGCTCAAGATCGGCGCCGTTGCCTTCTTCGCCAATATGGGTGGCTGCAACTTCTCCGGCTCCTATCCTGGACGAGGGCACATGCCCGGCCTGTCTCCGGCTATCGCTGCCTCCATGCTTGCTATCGCTTTCATTGTGGGCGGTGTCGTTCTTCTTATTACGCTCGCTTTTTTCTATCTCAGCTCGCGGCTGCAATTTGTACTGTTTGAAATCGTGCTGCGACGCGATACCACCGTCGCACCGATATGGCGACGCTATGGCCGAGCCACCTGGTACTGGATGGGTCTACAGCTAGCCTTCTTCGCCGCTGCATTACTGTGCGTCGCGCCATTCCTCGTTCCCATCATCCTGCACTTCGTCCATAGCCTGCATTCCGGGGCCAACATGGAATCGCAAGACTTCGGAGCCTTCTTTCTCGCGATCCTAGGATTCATCCTCGTAATTTTTCTTATCCTGCTTGTCTTCGCCGCTGGTTACACATTGCTGCACGACTTCGGGCTGCCGTCCATGGCGCTGGAAGGCACGCCACTCACAGAGACGGTGCGACGTGTCGTCAACCTTATTCGCGCCGAACCCGGTCAAGTGCTGCTTTATCTCTTTATGCGTTTTATGCTGGCCTTCGCCGGAGCAATCATCTTCGAGTTTGCCCTGGTATTCGGCCTGCTGATCGCCCTCATACCGCTGGGTGGCATAGGGGCTGTTCTATGGGTCGCGTTGCATCATGCAGGCACCGCAGGCTACATCTTTATGATCGTGGGCTGGGTGATTCTTGGAATCATCTTCTTAGTCTTACTGTTCGTAGCCTGCATCATGCTGTTTGGCTATCTCTATACGTTCCTGCAGGCCTATGCGCTGTACTTCCTCGGGGGACGCTATCCGCTGGTCGGTGGCTATCTTGAACCATTGTTGCCGCAGCCGGTGTATGCGTATCCCGGCGTTCCGCAGGGATACTATTCACCCGTGCCGCAAGCCGAAGCACAGCAGCCACCACCGCCGGAAGGCGAGTACAGGGAACCTGATCCAAACGTTTAGAGCATTTCCCGTGCAGGTGTAGGGCGGGGCAGAAAGCGGTGTACTGTCAGGGCCTTTGGAGACAAGGCGTACAGGGGCAGGAGCGGTCGGGCATTCGCCCGATGCCCACCTTAGGCGCATAAAGCCGCGCCGAAGATGGGGCACCCGGATCGGTGGCTTGCTCTATACCTATTAGGGGAAATACTCGAATCGGCTTTAACGGACAGCAGAAGAACGAGGGATGAATCCCTCGCTCTCGCTGGTCACGCGAAAACTCTTACAGGAACTTCGACATCAGCTGTCCGGCAAGCCCGCTGAACTGGCTTTGTTCCGGCGCCTGGCCGTTCGGAGCGAAGTGCGAGATTACCATCGGCATCACCGAGGCGAGCACGGTCTTCGCCACCTCTGGAGAGACGCCTGCCTTCTCCGCAGTCGCCTCGATCAAACCAGTGCCGCCGAGCCCGGCCTGCACCTGATCTGGCGTAGCCGTCTGCAACTCGCCGCTGGCCCATTGCGCCACGTGGCCCGCCATGCCGTTGTTCTGGAAGCCGTTGAGAACTGCCTGCACGCCTTCGGGATGTTCCTGAAGAACCTGCATCAACCCGCCAGCTACCTTCGCCTGATCGCTGCCGCTACCGGTCATTGCCGAAGCTGCCATACCTTCCAAAGAATCGAGCAGTCCCATATGCTTATTTCTCCCACAGGAATACTAGAGCATTTGGGCTCCGGGTCGATGTCACAATTGGAGAAAATTCGCTCGCTTGCGTGCGTCCTACGCAGGGGAGCACAATCCAAGCATATGTCTCAAAACAAGACCGCCATCTCGACCAAAGACGCTCCCGCCGCCATCGGTCCCTACTCGCAAGCTGTGCGCGTAGGCGACCTGATCTTCACCTCCGGCCAGATTCCCATCGACCCGGCCACGGGCAACCTCGTCGCCGGCGGCATCGCCGAACAGACCACCCGCGTGCTTGAAAACCTGAAGGCTGTCCTCGCCGCAGCCGGCATCGACTTCACCCGCGTCGTCAAAACTACTGTCTTCCTCAAGGACATGAAGGACTTTGCCGCGATGAACGAGATCTATGCGCGCTACTTCGCTCCCGAGGGCGTGGTCGCGCCAGCACGCTCGACCGTGCAGGTCGCTGCCCTGCCTAAGGATGCACTCGTCGAGATCGAGTGCATCGCGAAAGAAGCTTCAGCCTAGATTCACGTTTCGCTCAAACACAACAGGCGGCGAGAAGATCTCGCCGCCTGTTGCTTGGTCGGGTGTTGAACGTTAGAACAAGATACGGCCGCCAACCTGGATAATGCGGTTGCTGCCTCCGCTGCCGGTGATCTCACCGAAGGTCGAGCTGTTCATCGTTGCTGAAGGCGCACCGAGGTTGGTCAGATTGAAGACGTTGGTAAACTCGCCGCGAACCTGAAACTGCACCGATCTAAATATCGTGAAGCTGCGGAAGAGCGAGGCATCGACGTCCCGATAACCAGGATCAGAGAGTTGCGCGGGGCGCGTGTTTCCAAGAAGGCCCAGAGGTCCAACGCCGGGGCAACCGGGGGTAATGCCCGGGGAGCAGTAAGCCGATGTGTCGAACCACTCCTTCTCCATCGCAACACGTGAGTGGCCGTTGTCGAGAACGTGAGCGAACTTGCCAGGCGCGATGCTTGGACGATTGTTTCCATCGCCGTCGAAGTAGTTGTCCACTCCGGTCGTCACGGTGAAGGGCTGGCCGCTGTTTGCCGTCCAGATGGCGGTCACCGTCCAGCCGTTGATCGTATTCCGAAGGATCAGGTTGTGCCCCGTAAAGTAATCAGTCTTCCATACAAACGAGGCGGTCATCATTTGACGCCTGTCCTGGTCCGAACGCTGGCGCCATTCCAACTGCGGGTAGTTCTCATCGACGAAGGTGCCTGCGAGGTTGGTCCCGTCCAGAGCGTTGCTGGCCAGGGTCTTGCTCCAGACGTAAAACCCGCGCGCGCTGAAGTTGTGCGAGATGCGCTTCTCGATATTCACCTGCAGGCCGTTATAGTTGGAGTTTTGATTCGAGCGAATGTTGTAGACGTTCGAATAGGTGGGAGTTGCGGCCGAAAGCCCGTACTCCGAGTTCAACGGACGACGGTTGTTGACGGTGCTGCTGGTGTTGGCATAAGCGCATGCTTTGGTCAGGTCGGTGCAGCTGGGGCCGGAGGTGCCGGCGGCGGTGATGTTGAACTGCGGCGGATTGAGGTCGCGATAAAGCGGCATCTTGCGATTGAGCGAACCGACATAGTTCGCCGACAGTGCAAGGCCGGGGCCGAACTGCTGCTGGAAGCCGACGTTGATCTGATACGTGACCGGCCACTCGTAGTGCGGATCGAAAGAGGAAACCTGGTTGAGGGCCAGGAAGCTGGCGGTGCTCGTGTGGGGCGTGAACGTCAGTGTAGGGAACGGGTTGGTCCCCCCTGGAAACTCCGTCGGATCGTTCGAATACGGATGCGTCATCGAATTGACCTTGCTGAACGTGGGACGGACGGCATACGGAGCGAAGTTCGAGGGAAGCTCCCATTCGTTGCCGGAGATGCCTCCATAGAAGAGGCCACCGGCAACGTGGAAGACCGTCTTGCCGTTGCCGTAAGGATCATACGAGAGGCCGATGCGGGGCGAGATGTGGCTATCGGGCGTGAAGGCTCCTGTGGAGGGCACTCCAGGGTCTCCAGGAAAGAGCATGCCGATGGGGGCCAATTGGTTGCCGGTCTTGCCGGATATGTTTACGTTCTTGAACGCGTGGGACTGCACTCCCGGCGAGAAGTTGGTCTGCCGGTTTTGTGTATCGGTCGGGGCCTGCTGCCAGTCGTAGCGGATACCCAGATTGAGGGTCAGGTTCGGACGAATACGCCAGTCGTCCTGCGCGAAGAGGGCGTAGTTCCAGTAGTTGGCCTCTGCATACTCGCCGGTGTCCTGCTCGAAGCTGCTGGGGAGGCCGAGTAAATAGTCCGAGATGGAATTGCTGCTACGGGTGCCTGGAGATGTGGCGTAGGAGAAGACACCGTAGTTGTCGAGCGATGTGTACTGGAAGTCCTTCTCCAGACTGGCTTCGGCGCCCAGGGCGAGCGTATGTTGTCCGCGCGTGGTGCTGAGCACATCCCGAAAGGCATAGAGATTCGTGCCGGCCTTAGGGCCGGTGATGGACTGCGAGAGCGTAAACCAACTGGGGACGGAGACTTGCCCGCGGGAGGGAAGCCCCGAGATGCCGAAGTCGGACCCAAAGTTTGCAAACGTGCTATTGTCCGGGACCGGGATGCGGCCGCCATGCTGCCGTGTATAACTCAGCCAGGCCTGGTTGATGGTGCGCGGACTGATCGTCCAGGTGTCGCTCGCATTTGCGTTCTGCTGCTTGGTCGCGTAGCTCGAATAGGTCCATTGTTGTGGTGTCAGGCCACCAGGATTGACCCGAATACTGTAGTCGTACAGGAAGTACGACAGGGTGAGACGGTGGTTCGCCGTCAACTGATGTTCCGTCTTGATCAGATACTGGTTGTACATCTCCGGCGTAGGGTCGAACTCCCTATAGGTATATTGGTTGTCGCCGAATTCACCCGCCCCAACGCCAGGTTTGACCCCCTTGGAACTCAGATAGTTCGCGATGTTGACCGCCGTTGGGTCGAGAGGTGTCGTAATGATGTTGTTGGGGTATGGCGTATTCGTAGCGGGGTTGCAGACAAGGAATTTGAAGGCTGTGTTGTCTGCCTTGGAAGGACTCTGCTTACAGGTCGTGATGTCGGAGGGCAGATTCTCGGAGAAATTGCCGGCGATCTGAGCGGCGTCGGGAACATTGCCGCTAAATGCCGGAGATGTGGTGTCGCGCAGACCGCCAAAGCTCCCAAAGAAGAAATCCTTGTCCTTGCGGATAGGGCCTCCCAGCGTTGCGCCGTACTCATTGCGGGCATAGGGGGCTTTGGTTGTTGAGTTGTGCGCGACGGCCGTAAAGTTCCTGGTGCGATAGAACTCGAAGGCTGAGCCGTGGTATTGGTTGGTCCCTGACTTCGTCACCACGCTGACGACGGCAGCTGCGTATCGTCCGAGCGTTGCATTGAAGTTGTTGGTTTGAACATTGAACTGGCTGACCGCGTCGGGGTTGGGAATGACGTTACCGCTGTTGCGATCGCCGGTCATGTTGAGTCCGCCGTCGAGATAGAACGAGACCTGGCCAGTGAAGTCATCCGTCGAACCGTTGATGTAAACGTGCTGTTCCTGGAAGCCCAGAAGGTTCGTTGTGGTGTTGGACTGAACGCCCGGGGTGAGGCTGAGCAACTGATAGACATTGCGGCCTACCAGCGGTAGATTGTCGATCTCCACGTTGGAGACCGTGCGGCCCAGGGTTGCGCTCCCCAGGTTTACCAGGGGGACATCCTCAGTGACCGTGACCGTTTCACTGGCTCCGCCAGGCTCCAGCGCGAGTGTCAACTCGGCATTCTGCATGACCTCGAGGACCACGCCAGCACGATCGAGTGTCTTGAATCCCGGGGCCGTGACAGTCACCTTATAGGGGCCTACCGGCAGGAACTCCTCGTGATACGAACCGTCGGCCTTGCTTTTGAAGGTTCGGGTGAAGTTGGTGTCCGTCTGAGTCAGTGTGACGCTCGCGTTGGGGACGCCGGCGCCTGTTGAGTCCGTGATGGTACCAAACATCGTAGCGGTACTGAGCTGTGCCCGCAGTGCCCCTGACAACCCCATGAGCAAGATGCAGATTGCGGCCAACGACAGAACACGCCTGGCATTCCATCGCGGAAACCATCCGCGAAAAAGGCCCCTTTGCCGATGATTTTGGATCTGACATTGAAGAAGTTGACGAAAAATTTGCATGGCTCTCCTCGAAAGTGGTTGCGCAAAGCCGCCCCACCAGAGTTGGTGTATTTGCCTTCAAGACAAACGCTAATCTCTACACTCGTAGATCTGGCCTACTGGGAACGGAGAACATAAGAGAACATCCAATACACTCTTGTCAAGCGGTTTAATAAGTAGAAATGAACTTTCTCTCTAAAGTTGCACTGGAGAAATATCTTCATATTTGGTTGGAGGTGGGACGAATGAGACCTATTCTTCTTGCCGTCGAAACGTCGCCAAAGAATTCGGCTCTATGAAGAAGTTCAACGGCTAGCGCGGGCAAGCAGCGCGCAGGCCCAGGCCCTGGTGCTCCGACAGCTCTGCAAAAAAGAGTGCTATTTCCCGAGCCGCCGAGAAGACTCGCTACTGGACCGTCCGCCATCCGGCAGCATCTAATGGAGACCAGAGGAGACGACTATGCCAGACACGATTACCACCGGCACGAAGCCGAAGAAGATTGAGAAGACCGACGCCGAGTGGCGCGCCCTACTCACTCCCGAGCAGTACCACGTCATGCGCGAGAAGGGCACAGAACGCCCCTTTACCGGCGTGCTGACCAACAACCACGACGACGGCATGTACCACTGCGGTGCGTGCGACGCCCCGCTCTTCACATCCGAAACCAAGTTCGACTCCGGCTGCGGCTGGCCAAGCTTCTATGCACCGATCTCGTCGGACGCCGTCACTTCCCACGAAGACAATAGCTACGGCATGCGCCGCATTGAGATCACCTGCGCCACCTGCGGAGCACACCTAGGCCACGTCTTCCCCGACGGCCCCAAACCCACCGGGCAGCGCTTCTGCATCAACTCAGCGTCGCTGGCGTTTGAGAAGAAGAGCTAAGAGCAGGAAACAGGAAACAGGAAACAGGAAACAGGAAACAGGTTAAGTAAAAACGCCCCGCTTGCTTCATGCAGGCGGGGCGTTTACTAATTTCTTGAATTGTGCGGTAGGTACACTTATGCGACAGCATCCACGAGGGCTACTGTTTGCTGTTTCCTGCTTGCTGTTTCCTAGCCCTTAACAACTTTTCCGGTCTTGATGCAGCTGGTGCAGACCTTTACGCGCTTGGTCGCGCCGTTGGTGACAGACTTAACCGATTGAAGGTTCGGGTTCCAGCGCCGACGGGTGACGTTGTGCGCGTGCGAGATGTTGTTGCCGAACTGCGGGCCTTTGCCGCAAAGCTCACATACCTGTGCCATGACATTACTCCAAACGAATCTTTTGCCCCAGAAGAGACTCCAGCAACAACCCACGCGCAATCTAGGCTCCGGAAACTTTCTCCGGTTTCTATCCTGCCCATGCTACGGAAGGGAGTGGTAGGCACGAGCGGATTCGAACCGCTGACCTCTACCGTGTCAAGGTAGCGCTCTAACCAACTGAGCTACGCGCCTCTGGTGCGTCTATTCAGTGTATCTGCAAGTCGTCAGCCCCGCAACCCAGTTCTACCGGAAGCAGGGGTAGCTGTAGAGAAAATCTTTAACGCAGAGGCCGCAGAGGTTTCGCGGAGGTCGCGATGGCGTCCGTGCCTATCCCGAAAAACCTCTGTGTCAAAAGCTCTTATGCCTTTGGCGGCGCAGCAGCTACTGGTTCGTGCACCCGACGGATCACAATCCATGCATATTCCGCCGCGGACACCGGCGCCATCACGGCAATCGTCCACAGCAACAGGCTCTTCAGCTGGGTAAGCCCTGCCCGCGGGATCACCTGGCAGGTCATCACCGTCAGCACACCCAGAATCTGCACGACGGTGTTCACTTTGCCCAGAAGGCTGGGGCGGAAGTCACGCAGGGTGTGGGTGGCAAACAGCAGCGTTGCGATCAGCAGAATCCCCAGGTCGCGGCTGAAGACCAACACCGTTACGTAGCGTGGGATCAGGCCCACATGGGTCAGCACGATAAACAGAGTGCTCAGGAGCAGCTTGTCGGCGATGGGGTCGAGGTACTGGCCGAGCGTGGTGCGCTGCTGCAGCCAACGCGCCAGCAGACCGTCCAGGCCGTCGCTCACGCCAGCCAACCACAGCAAGGCAAACGCCACTCCCCAGTGGCCATCGAGAATCGTGATGACCAGGAACGGCAGAATGAACAACCGCAGCATGGTGAGGAGGTTGGGGGTGGCACGGAATTGGCGGAAAGCATTCACAAGATGGCTCAATGGAATATCGCATAGTAGCCGATTTCCTGCCATACCTGTATAGGCAATTCTGGCCCGTCAACCCTGGAGTCTCTTCTCAAACACAAGCGATATCTTCACCTGGCTATACCCAGCCCGCAGGTAAAACTGGTGGGCAGCCTCGCGAGTGCTGCGCGACGTCACTCTCACAACACCGGCGCCATGCTCCCGGCTCCATCGCTCCGCCGCTTCGCACAACAGCCGCCCAATGCCCTTTCCGCGAACGCCATCCCTTACGACAAGGCCGCCAATCAGGGCAAAGGGCGCTGTCTGTAGGCGCCGCTCCAGAGACACCTCGATCCAACCTACAACCTGATCCTCCTCACAAGCGACAAAGACTGCCTGTCTCTCCGCATAGCCAGGGAGTTCCTCAATCCACCGCTGCACCTCTGCCAGTGGCCGTGCATAGCCAAGCTGCACAATCAACTCTCCGACGGCCGCGGCGTCTCCGCCTTCGACAGGCCGCACGACTATCTCGTTCCTATGCTCGACCGCACTCATAGACAACATTCTCCTTCCAATCCCGGTGTTATTAATATCCGACTGCATTAGTCTTGCTTCCAGACGCCGCGCGCCGTACACTGAGAATGGCCGAAATCTACGCGACGAGCGCAGGATTCGCCAATATCAACTATGCTGCGACTCACCAAAAAAGCGGATTACGGACTGATGGCGCTCAAGTACCTTGCCGAACAGGCCGACAGCGGTGCGCAGTCGGCCAAGGATGTCGCCGAGGCTTACCACATCCCTCCGCAGCTTCTGGCCAAGATTCTCCAGACGCTGGCCAAGGCCGGCCTGCTGGTCTCGCACGCTGGAACCAATGGTGGATACGCGCTTGCCCGCCCAGCTCAGGACATTTCGGCGTTTGAGGTTATCCGCGCCATCGACGGCCCGCTTTTCATCACCAGTTGCATTACGATTCACGGAACCTGCGACCTACACGGTACCTGCACCATCAAAGAACCGTTGCGCAAAGTCAACGACAGCATCAAGGAACTGCTGAGCGGCATTCACGTCTCGGATCTGATTGAGCCGGCCGAGGCTTCCCCTGCTGCAGCGTTGGCCGGCGGTCTTGTGAGCATCGCGCTCTAGTTTTTATTCGCAGCTGGCTGGCTTGTCGTTTAAAGCTGGCCGGAAATCACCAGCATTACCCAATGTTTAGGAGCACAACCATCATGGCTGAAACTATCGGAATCAACGTCACCCAGTCGAACGAGCCCTTGCCCGCAGGCGTCAAACTGCCCATCTACATGGACAACCACGCCACCACACCGCTGGACCCGCGCGTGCTTGAAGCCATGATGCCCTACCTGACCGGCATCTTCGGCAACGCCGCCAGCCGCAACCACAGCTTCGGCTGGGAGGCAGAGGCCGCAGTCGAAAAGTCGCGCGAACAGATCGCCAAGCTCATCGGCTGTACCGCCAAGGAGATCATCTTTACCTCCGGGGCCACCGAGTCGAACAACCTTGCTATCAAGGGCATCGCCGAGATGTACCGCGAGCGCGGGAACCACATCATCACCCAGGTCACGGAGCACAAGGCTGTGCTCGACACCTGCAAGCGCCTGGAGAAGTCCGGCTACCGGATCACCTATCTGCCTGCGCAGGCTGATGGTCTGATCGACATCGAAGACCTGAAGCGCGCGATGGACGACCAGACGATCCTCGTCTCGATCATGTACGCGAACAACGAGATCGGCGTGATCCAGCCTATCCGCGAGATCGGCAAGCTGTGCCACGAGAAGGGTGTGCTCTTCCATACCGATGCCGTGCAAGCTGTCGGTAAGATTCCGGTCAACGTCATCACCGACAACATTGATGTGCTCTCGCTCAGCGGCCACAAGATCTACGGCCCCAAGGGTGTCGGCGCGCTGTATGTTCGCCGTCGTAACCCGCGCGTGCAGATCTCGGAGCAGATCAACGGCGGAGGCCACGAGCGCGGCATGCGTTCGGGCACGCTGAATGTCCCGGGCATCGTCGGCCTGGGCGCGGCTTGCGAGATCTGCCAGAACGAGATGGAAGCGGAAAGCAAGCGCGAGATCGAGCTCCGCGATTATCTCCGCGCGAAGCTCGAGAAGGCGCTCGACTATACCCAGGTCAACGGCAACATGGACCACCACCTGCCCGGCAACTTGAACATGAGCTTTGTCTACGTCGAGGGCGAATCGCTCTTGATGGGTATCAACGACATCGCCGTGTCGTCCGGCTCGGCCTGCACCTCGGCCACGCTGGAGCCCAGCTATGTTCTCAAGGCTCTCGGCCTTGGCGATGACGTCGCCCATAGCTCCATCCGCTTCGGTCTCGGACGCTTCAACACCAAGGAAGAAGTCGACTACGTCAGCGATAAGCTGATCGACGTCGTCTCGAAGCTGCGCGAACTGTCGCCGCTGTACGAGATGGTCAAGGAAGGCATCGACCTCTCGAAGATCGAGTGGGCCGCGCACTAAAAACTAAGAACAGGAAACAGGAAACAGGAAACAGTTCAAAGCTCTGTTCTTGCTCGCTCTACATCAAGCAGCCCCCGCGCTTTAGCAATCTCTTTGCAAAGGCGCGGGGGATTCTCTTTTCTGCCGGTAAAATCATCGGGCGAAGCAAAAAGCTCAATAGGCTAAAGCCTCCACAGAGATTTCAACCCTAACGACATCCGTGCCGGTGGGCACGGATGCACTGGACAGGTGAAAAATGCTGCAAAACGCCATAAGGCATACAGGACTTCCTGTTCGTGGAAGACATGCACTCCTCGCTGCATTTCTCTTGGCGGCGATCGGTATTGCACCGGCTCAACAGTCCGCGACGGGCACATCCGTGCAGTCTGCTGGCTCTGGGACTTCGGTGCCGGCACCATCCACTCAGACCGCACCCGCGCCGAAACATGCCATCCGATTTCATGAGCCCGACCCCATCGACTTCGACGAGCACGCCGGTTTCACGCAGATCTTTGACGGTAAAACCCTGAAAGACTGGGACGGCGACCCTGACGTCTGGCGCGTCGAAGATGGCGCCATCGTCGGCGAGTCCACAACGGAGAGCCGCCGCGCCAACAGTTACATCTCCTACCATGGCGCCGAAGCTCACGACTTCGATCTGAAGCTCGAGATCAAGGTTGAGAAGGGCGGCGGCAGCGGTATTCAGTACCGCAGTTCGGTCGGCAAGGTCTGGATTCGTGGCAGCCAACCCGGCATTCCCCTGCCACCGCTCAAGTGGATGATGACCGGCCCGCAGGCTGACTTCTGGTATCCCGTCTCGCCCAACACCTTCGCCTACAACGGTCAGTTCTACTCTGAAAATACCGATCTCGGCATCCTCGCCTGGCGTGGCCAGGTGACCGAATCCGAACCCGGCAAATCGCAACGGCTGCTGGGGAACATTGGCAGCCGCGATGCCCTGGGCGGCTCCGTTAAGATCAATGACTGGAACCAGTACGAGATCATCGCCCGTGGCGGCGTCATGATGCACATTATGAATGGGCAGCTCATGGCGGCCTATGTCGACGACGACCCCAAATCGTCGAACAACGTCTCCGGTTTGATCGGTATAGAGCTGGAAGGCTCCCCCACAAAGATCTCGGTTCGTAATATCTGGCTAAGAAAGTTGAATTAAATCGGAGGAAAAGAACTGCTTGAGCAGTCATTGGAGCAAGATAAGAGCATGTTCGAACGGTATACAGAGAAGGCCCGCCGCACGATCTTCTTCGCTCGCCATGAGGCAAGCAACTTCGGTTCCCCCTTCATCGAGACAGAACACCTCCTCCTAGGACTTCTGCACGAAGACCAGGCCCTGACAAAGCGTCTCCTCGACTCGCACGCCAGCATTGCATCCATCCGCGGTCAGATCGAACAGCACACTCCGGCACGAGAGAAGATCAGCACCCCCGTTGACCTCCCGCTCACCCAGGAGTGCAGGCGCGTGCTTGCCTATGCCGCCGAAGAAGCCAACCTGCTGAAGCACGATCACATTGGCACCGAACACCTTGTACTCGGCCTGTTGCGTGAAGACAAGTCCTTAGCGGCTAAGATCCTCACCGAACGGGGCATGGGCCTCAAGGCCATGCGCAAAGAGTTACGACACACCGTGCCGCCACAAGACCTGCCCAAACCAGAACCACCCCGGCATATTGGCTCATTAAAGATATGGACAACGCTCGGACGCTTCGAACTCGCCCTCAAGGTCGCCGATGTTAACGTTTCGCTCGCCTTCTATATGAAGCTTGGTTTTCACTGCGCAGGCGGAGACCCAGAGGACGGCGTTGTCGTCGTGCAAAACGGCACTTGCCGCATCGCTCTCCACCAGGAACACATCACCGAAAACTCGCTGAACTTCCGTGGCAAAGACGTCTCTGTCATAGCCGGACAGCTTCAGGCAGCCGGAGTTGAGTTTACCAAACCACCCTTTACCGGTCCCGACGGTGGAACAGCCGTACTGGTGCATGATCCGGACGGCAATGCGATCTATCTTGATTCGCATCCAGGCGAAGCCTAAGCGCCCTTCGGAGCAGCCTCAAACCGCTGCTACGCTCTCTGCGGTACCCTCATCACACGCATGCGTTACCGCCTCCGCCTCGCGATTGCCGCTCTTCTCTGTACGTTCGGCATTGCCTGTCCTGCAGGCGCCTACTCGGTGCTCACCCACGAACAGCTCATCGATCTCACCTGGCAGAGCTCCATCGTCCCACTGCTGCTCAGCCGTTACCCTACACTGACGCCTGCGCAGATCGAGCACGCCCGCGCCTATGCCTATGGCGGCTGCGTCATTCAGGACATCGGTTACTACCCCTTCGGAGACGCCAACTTCTCCAACCTCACCCACTACGTCCGGTCGGGCGATTTTGTAGTGAACCTCTTCCGTAACGCCGGCAACGCCGACGAGCTGGCCTTCGCCGTCGGCGCGCTCTCGCACTATATCGGCGACTCCGTCGGCCACTCCGTAGCTACCAACCGCGCTGTGCCTATCGAGTTCCCCGCGCTGGGCAAGCGCTACGGCACAACCGTCAACTATGCCGAGGGAAAGCATCAGCACGTTCAGACCGAATTCGCCTTTGATATCAACGAGATAGCGCACCACCGTTTCGCTCCGTTGCCTTATCTGCGCCACATCGGTCTGCAGGTTCCCACCCGTCAACTCGCCCTGGCCTTCTACCAGACCTACGGATTACGCGAGGACTTCACCGACCATCGCCGATCACGCATCAATGTCGCCGACTATCGCTTCGCCGTGCGCAGCTTTATTCCGCGCATCGCCTATGCCGTGACCCTGCTGCACCGCAAGCACGAGCCCGCCGACATTACCGCCGACCCCGACTTCCTGCGCCTCCAAAGCGAACTCACTGCCGTCAGCCAGCAAAGTAACTGGGACGCTTACCGCGGGAAGGCGGGAATCGGCACCTATTGTCTCGCCGGCCTTCTCTACATCCTGCCCAAAGTTGGCTCGCTGAAGCTCGTCGCCGTCAAAGGCCCCACGCAGCAGACCGAGATCGACTATATCCACTCGATCATGCGTTCGGCCGACGAACTCGACGCCCAGGTACGCCGCTTCACCCCGCCTCCGGCAACCAGGCATACCGCCGAGCTGGCCGCAGAGGCCGATACCCACTGCGACCCTACCCCCTCTGAGCCGCTCCCTGCCAAGCCCGGAGCCGAACAGAAGGTCCCTCGAGGATCTCTCGACCCGCACCACCCCTTGATCAATCGCGACCTGGATACTGGCAGCCCAGTCAAACCCAGCGGCTATCGCCTGACAGACGACACCTACGCCAGGCTGCTACATCGCCTCGCGCTGCACCCGGATAATGCTGTCCCACCTGGCATTAAGGCCGATATCCTCGCCTACTACGCCAACCTCGACCTGCCTTTTGCCACGAAGAAGGACCCCTCCGCATGGACGGCAGTTCAGCAGGATCTCGCCATCATGAGGACCCTTTCCACCAGCACCGACCCGCTGCCCTACCCCACGTACGGCACGGGTGACGATGCCGGAGCCCCAGCCCCTGCGGGTTCTCCGCAATAACCGCACCACCCTTCCGCACCCTCTGGCTTAGGAGTATCATCTAAGTGACGAGGTATATTTCCATGGCATATAGCGATAAGGTTGTTGATCACTACGAAAATCCCCGCAACGTCGGCACGCTCGATAAGAGCTCATCCGAGGTTGGCACCGGCCTGGTCGGCGCCCCCGAGTGCGGCGACGTCATGCGCCTCCAGATCAAGGTAAATCCCGAGACCCAGGTCATCGAGGATGCCAAGTTCAAGACATTCGGCTGCGGTTCGGCCATTGCCTCCAGCTCACTCGCAACCGAGTGGGTCAAGGGCAAGACTGTCGCTGAGGCGTTGACGATCTCGAACACCGACATTGTCAAGGAGCTCGCGCTTCCCCCGGTTAAGATTCACTGCTCGGTTCTGGCGGAAGACGCCATCCGCGCCGCGATCGGCGACTGGAAGAAGAAGAACGGCGTCGGCGAAGAAGCCGGTGTCGCTGTCGCGGCTCACTAAACGCAAAACCTTACCCGTGAGGCCGGCGGGCAGCCTTGCCGCCGGCCTTTGCGCGCCCTGTATTTGCTTTTGTTTCTGGCCTTTTCGCGGAGAGTTTGATTCTCTGCGGACCTAGCACTCATCGAATAAACGTATGTCCACAGTCTCTATCAGTTCGACGACCAGCCAGTCCATGAGCGCTCCTGCGCCTGCGGCCCCCAAAGATCCGCTCGCCGGCATGACCCTGCTCGTCGCCGAGGGTCAGACCTCACGCGCCAAGGCTGCTATCGAGATCACGAAGAACGCACTCAAGCGCATCCGCGTCGCCATGGCCAAAGAAGGCATCTCGCCCGACGAGGGTGGTTTGCGTCTGGGCGTTCAGGGCGGTGGCTGCTCGGGGCTGAGCTACAACATCCGCTTCGACTCGAAGCCCCGCGAGCGCGACCGCACCTTTGTCTTCGGTGCCGGTATCGAGACCCCCAACGACCCCAGCGGGGCAAAGCCTGTCCGCCTCTTCGTCGATCCGAAGAGCTATCTGTACCTCGCGGGCATGGTGCTGGACTTTGAAGAGACCCTGATGCGCCAGGGCTTCAACTTCATCAATCCCAACTCCACCAAGAGCTGCGGGTGCGGGTCTAGCTTCTCGGCGTAAACGTCATCTGCATCTCGGAGGTGAGATGTCTCAGAAGTGGAAGTTCATTCTGACTTTTGGCTTAGGTTGGGGGGTCTTTACCTTTCTGGGGACTTCGGCGTTGCACGTTTGGGTCGATCATCGTACTGTCACGCCGACAGATGGCTTCGTAGGCCTCGTCAGTTGGTCGCTAGTGGGCCTAGTGTTTGGAACTGCTGCGTGGAAGCGGAAGCTGAAGAACACCCGCCAACGATAACGGCTTGGTGATGCCGCAGAAACACTAGAAGAAGTGTCCACACTTATCCGCGAAGGCATTGCTATCCATATCGATGGTCTCAGAGAAGACGGTCTGCCAATTCCCGAACCCATAACGACCGCAGAACGTATCTTCGTTGCCGCTTAAGACGGTTCTCCTATAGAGATACCCCAAACCTGTCATCTCGACCCTGAGCGTAGTCGAAGGGTCAGCGCTTTTGCCGCCGTAGCGGAGAGACCTGCAGTTTGCCAGTGGGGACATTGTCGCAAGCTCAGGCAAGCTGCCGGTCTCTCCGCTGCGCGTCACGATAAAACCATGACGCTTCGGTCGAGATGACAGAGTTGGGGTGATACGTACTAAGGCACCTGACAGGACGCGCTGGAATGAACCCACTAGCCTACTGCGCTGGTGGGGCTTGCGCCGGCGGTGTGGCACTCGCAATCTTGTCCGTCGTCTTCACGTGATACATCTCCGATAGCAGTTGCTTGTACACGTCCATCGGCGGAAGAAACACCTTGGCCCTCCGGGCATCGAGCGTTCCGGGATCTTCGACACCGAACATCGCCATTGCTCCATCCAGCATCTTGAACTGCGAGCCATAGCGCTGCAGCTTGCCCTCTGCCACCAACTCCTTGTCGATGACGAGCGCCAACGTTGAACCATCGATCTTGCCGTCATCCGCCAGCGTCTCAAGCTGGGGTAGCAGCGAGAGCTGCCAGGCATGGTCAGCGGTATGTGTCAGAATCAGCATCGCCCCATTCGATGCCTCGATTCCGACCAGCGCAATCGTCGGCCAGCCGCTTTTCGCGACGATATCCTTCAACTCCGTCGTTAGTCCGGCGTCCACCTCAGCGAGGTTTGTAGCCATCTCCAGCTTCTCTTTGCTCTTGGGTTGACCATGCTGCATGCCGCGTGCCGATTGATCGCGATCGGCCATGGACAGCAACTGGTCGCGTAGCGTGGCGTCGGTTCCAGGACCGTTGCGCTTGACTAACTCCTCGCGCCGGTGATCGAGATCCACCATCCATGCCGGCTCGGCTGCATCGGACGTCGCCGCGGTCTTCTGTGCAACCAACACGGAAGGAATACCCAACGAAAGAGAAAGCAGCAACACAATTGATCGACTCATAGATAGCAATCATACGATTCTTGCTTCGCGCTGGTTCCCAAAAACATCTAACCTAAAGAAAACGAGACGAGATTTGGAAGACCCGATGAGTCACGAAGCGCACAACAACTACTTCACCCAGTTCAGCCTCCCGCAGCACCTGCACATCGACCTTGCCTTGCTGGAGAAGGCTTTCTATGCGCAATCGCGCAGATTGCACCCGGATCGCTTCGCCGCCAAGCCACAGGCCGAGCAGGATGCAGCGCTCGCCGCGTCGTCGCACCTGAATGACGCCTACCGCACGCTGCGCGACCCCATCGCACGCACGGAGTATCTGCTCTCTCTCGAAGGCATCCAGATGGAGGAGCAATCGCGCGCGGCGACTGATGCCGCCAAGGCTGCAGGCACGGAGAAGAAACAGGTCGCGCCGCCCGACCTGCTCGAAGAGGCCTTCGAGCTGAACATGCAGCTGGAAGAGATGCGCATGGCGAAAAAAAAGGGCGAAGACGATCCCGATACGCGCCACGATCTTCAGCAGGCGCAACAGCACTTCACGTCGATGCTCGCCGAGTCGCAGCAGCAACTCGAAGCCCTGTGGTCGAAGTGGGACGCAGCCGTCGACGCAAACGATAGTTCCGCGAAAGATACTGCCAAAAAGGCACTCGTCGCGCTGCTTAACCGTCGCAGTTATATCCGCAATCTCGTACGGGATGTGAACGAAGCCCTGGAATCATAAGTTTTCAAAGGAAAAGGCATGCCACTGGTACGAATCTCCGTCTCGAACACAGTCTCCACAGAGCGGCGCAAGCAGATCGCAGACTCGATCTACGACGCGATGCGCGCTACTCTCAACATTCCGGAAGGCGACCGTTTTGTGGTCCTGACCGCACACACTCAGGACGAGCTGATCGCCGATCCGCACTTTATGAAGATGCAGCGTACGAACGACTTCCTGATCGTGCATGTAACGCTCCGGCAGGGACGCTCTATCGAGATCAAACAATCGTTCTACAAAAAGGTCGCTCAGCTCCTCAACGAGCGGGCCAATGTCGATCCGGACAATGTCATGATCGTGTTGTCTGAGAACGGCCTGGAAGACTGGTCGTTTGGGCGTGGCGAAGCTCAATATGTATTGAATCCGCCAGCACCTATTCCATCTGCTTAGACTGGAGAACCCTGGTCGTTACGATCAGGGTTCCCTCAGGTTCTTCGCTGGCTTTTGAACCGTTCCCTCTGCTATCAAGCAGGCATGAGCCTCTGCCGCAAACTATTGTTTCTTGTCGTCGCCCTGTTCTCTCTTGGCAGCCTGCATGCGCAGGCCCATCCTGACTGGACCACGCCTGTCGCGCCCTTCCGCATTGCGGGCAACCTGTACTATGTCGGGAGCCGCGATCTGGCGGCGTATCTCGTTGTTACCCCGGCGGGTGACATCCTCATCAACTCCAATCTGGGATCCTCCCCTCCGCTGATTCGCCGTAGCGTCGAGCAGCTTGGGTTTCATTTCTCCGATATCAAAATCCTGCTCATCAGCCACGCGCACTCCGACCATGCGGGCGGAAGCGCGGCCATCCTGAAACAGACCGGCGCGAAGTATATGGTGATGGATGCCGACGTACCCCTTATCGAGGACGGCGGTCGCAGTGACTTCGCTTACGGCGGCCATCAACTCATGCAGCCGGCACACGTTGATCGCGTGCTGCACGATGGTGACGAAGTACAGCTCGGCGACAGCGTGCTCGTCGCACATAAGACCGCAGGTCACACACGCGGCACCACCACATGGACGATGCGACTACAGGACGGTGGCAAGACACGCGACGTGGTCATCGTAGGCGGCTGGAGTGTGCTGTCGGAGTACCGGCTCGTCGCGACAGCAAAGCAGCCGGCCTCGTATCCGGGCATCGCACGGGACTACGCGCACACCTTCGATGTTCTGCGCTCGCTGCCCTGCGATATCTTTCTCGGCGCGCATGGTCTCTACTTTGGGATGCTGGACAAGCTCGCGCTGCTGCCAAAGCAGGGCCCTGCCGTATGGATCGACCCTGCGGGTTACAAGAGCTCTGTACTGGAGGAGCAGAAAGATTTTGAAGATAGGCTTGCGGAGCAGCAGCACAAGAGCACTTCAACCCCATAGGCATCAGCGTTCTCTGACGGGCTGATGCGGAGCATTGGCCCACACTCTTATCGCGACCTTATCCCTCGGCCACCCCGATCGAGCAAGGAGATCGAACACCAGTTCGACTCTTTGCTTCGGTGCACCGGTGGCGATCTCCATCGTCACGGACGACGTCGGCGAGGGCCCACCTTCCGGATAACATCCGATTTTAACAGTCCCCGCTAGCACCGCAGGACTCCGCCTCAGCGGCGTCCCGCCACTCATCTCGTAGATCGCTCCATTCGCGGCGACACCAATGACCACGGGACACGGTTTCGCAGAAGCAACACCTACCTGGGATGCTCCCAGCACAAACCAGACCAGAGCCGCATGCATCATTTTTCGAGCCTCTCCAGATGATGCAGGTCATGCCCCGCCATAATCTGCACGATCGTCCAAAGCGTCTCCTCGCCGCGCTCGGGATGGGTCACGGGCCGCTGCTTGTCCGCCTCGCTCAAGCCTCCGACGAACGCCACGTTCCACGCTCGCAACGCCTCAAAACAGGCGCGAGCCTGTGCCAGCGAGTACACCGCATAGATACGCGCCCACGCATCCTGATCGAATGGCTGAATCATCGAATGGTCTTCGCCAAAGGCTTGCCGCAGCCGCCAGCTCCAGGCGATCTCGCTGTCCGCCAGATGCGCGACGATCTCGCGCAGACTCCACTTGCCCGGCGCGGGTTGTGCCTCTGCCTGTTCGGGACTCACCCCATCCAATACTCGAGCCAGCCGCCCGGCCGTCTCGGCGATTACCTGTTGCGGATCGCGTTCTCCCAGTGCCGTTGCATATGGAAATGTGCTCATGCATGCTCCTCGCGCGGTGCAGCCCAGGGGTTATAGCTGCCCACCCACCACACGTGGCCTTCCAGATCACGACACGCGAACGCCTTGCCACCATAGTCAGGCGAGGACAGCTCCTGCACGATCTCCGCACCAGCTGTTTTTGCGGAGGCATACACCGCATCGCAGTCCTCGACGATCAGGCAGAGGCCTGCCGTCTCGCGACCGTCGATCTCGTCCGGCTGCACCATCACTCGGCTGAACTCGCCATGATTCTGTATGGAGCCCAGCATCAGCATCCCGAGTCCGTGCGTAAGCTGCGCATGCATCACGGTGCCGTCAGGGCCTTCATAGACCGCCTGCTTGTGAAAGCCGAAGACCCGCACCAGCCAGTCGATGGCCGCATGCGCGTCGCGATAGCGCAGGCTGGGGATAATGGTTGAGCCTGATTGTTGTGGCATTGCACTTCTCCTAAGCTGCATCATCGCGCCGTCACGGCGCATCTGTACAGTAGAAAGCAATCGTCTGGAGAGATTTTCATGAACGCCGCTGTCGTCCACGCCTTCGATGCCCCGCCCCGCTACACCACCTTCGCCGATCCGGTCGCCGCCGAGGGCGAAAAGCTTGTCACTGTCACCGCTGCTGCACTGCATCCGATCGTGAAATCGCTGGCCAACGGCTCGCACTATGGCAGCACCAGCGAGCTGCCGTTTATTCCAGGAGTCGACGGCGTCGGGCGGCTGGAAGACGGCACACGTGTCTTCTTCGGCGTGGCGCGGGCCCCCTACGGCACCTTCGCCGAACGGGCGCTGGCCGCAAGCTGGATGTGCCTTCCACTGCCCGACGGACTCGAAGATGCAACCGCAGCGGGCATTGCGAATCCTGCGATGTCCTCATGGGCGGCGTTGACCGTACGCGCAAAATTTGTAGCGGGCGAAAGCGTTCTGATTCTCGGTGCGACGGGCGTTTCCGGCCAGCTCTCGATACAGATCGCCAAGCGGCTAGGCGCGCGGCGCGTCGTTGCAGCAGGGCGCAATCCGGAAGCGCTGGCAAAGCTCACAGAGTTTGGCGCGGATGCCGTTATCTCGCTCGAACAAGAGCCCGCAGCGTTGGTCGCTGCATTCCGTGCGGAGTTCGATCAAGGCATCGAGGTCGTGCTTGATTACCTCTGGGGCGCGCCCGCCGAAGCCGCGCTTCAGGCCATCGCAAAGAAGGGCCTGAAGACCGCCTCAACGCGGGTGCGTTTCGTGCAGATCGGATCGAGCGCCGGCGCCAACATCTCGTTACCTGCAGCCACGCTGCGCAGCTCCGGGCTGGAGCTGCTTGGCAGCGGCTTCGGGAGCGCCTCGCTCAGCCAGCTCAGCCAATCCATCACGGAGTTCTTTCAGGCCGCCGCCAAGCAGCCCTTCCAGTTCAGCCTCAAGACCGCGCCACTAAGCGAGGTCGAAGCGCTCTGGGGAGAGAAAGAACAAGGCACTCGCCTGGTATTTTTACCGTAATTTGCAGGCTTCCGCCCAATATAGGACAAATACTGTCCGCGATGTAAGACAATAGTTATTGGTGCAAATGTCTCGCGACAGCGCCAATGAAAGAAGGTTCTGTGTCAGAACAGCAACAGCAGCGCGTCGTCGGTATCGATCTCGGCACTACCAACTCGCTCATCGCCTTCATGCAGGGCGATACGCCGGTGGTCATTCCCGGTGAAGATGGCTCGCCGATCGTGCCCTCTGTCGTCGCGTTCGACCAGGACACCGCCTCTGGCTTTTCGGTCGGCAATGCCGCGCGCAATGTGCTGCTGACCAACTCCGCCAATGCTGTCTATTCGGTCAAGAGGCTCATGGGTCGCGACCTCGCCGATGTTGAGCCCGAACTGAAGCTCTTTCCCTTTCAACTCGCCGAGGGCCTCAAGGCCGGCGAGGTGCTGAAGCTCAACGTCGGCGGCCTCACGCTCACGCCCCCCGAGGTCTCCGCCTATATCCTGCTGCAACTCAAGAAGAACGCGGAGCGCTTCTTCGGCGCTGAGGTCACCAAGGCCGTCATCACCGTGCCCGCATACTTCAACGATGCGCAGCGGCAGGCCACCAAGGATGCCGGTCGCATCGCCGGTCTCGAAGTGTTGCGGCTGGTGAACGAGCCGACGGCGGCCGCGCTGGCCTATGGCCTCGATAAAAAGCGCGACGGCGTGATCGCTGTGTACGACTTCGGCGGCGGCACCTTCGACATCTCGATCCTCAAGTTGCACGAGGGCATCTTCGAGGTTATCGCCACTGGCGGCGATACACATCTCGGCGGTGACGATATCGACAATCTGCTTACTGCTGTCGCACTCGACGACATCAAGGGCGACCTCGGCCTCGACATCAGCACGAACCCTGAAGCGATCCAGGCGCTGCGCAAGGCCGTCATCGACGCCAAGATCGCGCTGTCGTCTGCCGACTCCACACGCCTCATCCTCGATCTCCCACCTGTCGCTGGAGAACCAGCCAAGCGGTACCTTCGCGAGATCACCCGTGCGCAGTTCGAGCAGCTCATCGCAGGCGTCATCGAACGCACGGCAGGGCCTTGCAAGCAGGCCTTGAAGGATGCAGGTCTCACGCCAGCGCAAATCGACGAAGTGGTTATGGTCGGTGGCTCAACGCGTATTCCCGCAGTGCGTACGCTCGTCACCGGGCTGTTTGACCTGGAGGCACGCAGCAAGAAGCTGCACACCGAACTCAACCCCGACGAGGTCGTTGCCCTCGGCGCTGCGGTGCAGGCGCAGATTCTCTCCGGCACGGAAAACGCCGCCACCAACGATCTTCTGTTGCTCGATGTGACGCCGCTGTCGCTGGGCATCGAAGCTTTGGGTGGAGTCGTCGCCAAGATCATCCAGCGCAACTCCACCATCCCCGCGAGTGCGACCGAGCACTTCACCACCGGCGTCGACGGCCAGACCAATGTTGCGATTCATGTTCTTCAGGGCGAGCGCGAGCTTGCCAAAGATTGCCGCTCGCTGGCTCGCTTCGACCTCAAAAACATTCCGCCCATGGTCGCCGGCCTGCCGCGCATCGAGGTAAAGTTCCTCATCGATGCCAACGGCATCCTGCATGTCAGCGCACGCGAACAGCGCAGCGGACAGGAGGCGCAGGTCGAGGTGAAACCAACCTATGGTCTCACCGACGAGCAGGTCGAGACCATGATCCTCGAATCCTTCGACAACGCGGAAGAGGACATCACGGCACGCCAGGTGATCGAAGCAAAAAATGAGGCCGAGACGATTCTGACCGCCGTCGAAAAGGGTGAGAAGTCAGCCGCGTGGCAGCAACTCACCAGCACCGAGCACGAAGAGATCAAGACCGCCGCCGCTGAACTTAAATCGACGCTTGCCGGCAGCGACTACCGGCTCATCCGCAGCGGCATCGAACAGCTCGACAAGAAGACGCGCCGCTTCGCCGAGATCATGATGGACACCGCCGTAACCGGCGCACTCGGCGGCAAGACGATGCAGGCTGCGGGCGAGGGACTCGGCACCGCACCCACTGCACCTCATGCTTTCGCTAAAGCCGAAGTGGAAGATTCGAAGCCGAAGAACTGAGATCTAATCTTCCGAGAACGCCCCTGAAACAGCTGGCAAATCAGCAGAAGACTAAAATGGAAACTGACATGTCCGAGCAAGAACAAAAACCGCTTCCTGAAGTAGACCTCTCCAAGCCTCCGGCGGAGAACATGGTCCGCGTGACCTTTCAACCAGAGAACAAGACCGTCGAGTTTCCTTTTGGATCTCTGCCCTACGATGGCCACGGCCAGCCCATGAGCATCCTCGACGTCGCGGAAAACTATGGCATATTCCTCGACCACGCCTGCGGCGGGGTCTCCGCGTGCACGACCTGCCACATCTTTCTGAAGGAAGGCGAAAAAGGCGTCTCGGAGGCTGAAGATCTCGAACTCGACCGCCTCGACCTGGCTCCTGGCCTGCAACTGAATTCGCGACTGGGCTGTCAATGCGTCATAGAAAAGCCCGGCACGTACGTTGCGGAGATTCCTGCCTGGAATAAGAACTACGTGCAGGAAGGCAAGCCAGCTACCGGGGTCAAATCGTAGAGCACAATCCTTATCCCTAGAGAAGTGAAACCAGCACAACTGGCTCATCGAAGAGCGTTGGCATCTCCACCGCTGACCGCTTCTTGCCGTCAGGCACAAGCGTGAACGTTTGTTCGTGTTTGTCGCGCAGCAACGTCACCGTAATCGAATGGCCTTTGCTCAGGCGCAGGTGTTTGGTCCAGGCAGCCGTCGAAACCATCGCAACATTATCGACCCGCAAAACGACATCACCCGCGCGCAGGCCCGCTACGGCAGCCGGGCTGTTGGGTTCGACCGTATGAACCAGCAGCCCAACCCCATGCGGCGCTCCAAAGAAGCCCGCAAGCTGCGGCTCCATCTCCTCCAGCGCGACTCCAGTGTAGGGCCCAATGTGCAACATACTGCCGATAAAGCTCTGCGTATGGGGCGCCCGGGGAGGAGGATCGACCGTATAGCTTTCGGTAAATCCGCTGACGACCGAATCGTCTGCCGGCGGATCGGGAGTGGTCATGTGCTCTTGCCAGGCACGGCGAGCGACCTCATCGCGATCGGCCAGTTGCACCGTCAGCAAAACAGGGTGTCCCTCGCGCACCACCGACAGCCCCATAGAGGTGCCTGCACCGGCATCGTGGATCATGCGCCGCAAATTCTCCGCTCCGTCGACAGGCTGTCCATTGATCTGCACGACGATGTCATGGGGCTGCAAACCCGCCTTGCCCGCAGGCCCGTCGTGGTCGACCATAATGATCTCGGCTCCGTGTCCCTTTTGCAGGTGCAGTGTCGCCACCTCATCGTCAGAGATGTCGCGAAACCCAACGCCGAGATAGCCAGGAACACGTTCGTGTCCCCCGACGCTGCCGCGCAACTGTGCAACGCCCCCATACGCACAGGGAGCCGCCACGAGAAGCAGCGTGGCAGCAAGCACGAACCCATGTATGCCGGTACGGGCAGCAAGCGACCGCGATGCAAAACACGACACAGGGATCTGTGAAGCGCTTTGAGTCGGGGTCACCCATTTGTGGGTTGCGACGGGCCCGAGTTGTAGCAGTTCTTGCATTACTGGATATCGACCGTGCCCTGCAGGGCCTGGAACGATGCGTTGCGGATAGCCGGGTTTGCGTCCTGGGCTGAAACCGTACGCAGCACCTGCCGCACACTGGAGTCAGCCTGCACCGGCTCCAACATCGAGACGGCCTGCGTGCGGACATCGGCGCTCTTGTCGTGCATCAACGCCTCCAGCACAGCATCGCGAACATGCTCATCCTGCCCAACGTAGGGCTGCAGGCCTGCTAGCGCTTTCAAACGGACCGCCGGGCTCTTGTCATAGCGCAGTGACGCCAACAGCGCGGAACGAATGCCGGTAGCGCCATCTCCCGTGCCGCCTGCCTCACACCGACGACCGGCTGCGCACTCGTTGGCCAGCAGCGCCACGGAATTCGCATGCACATCATTGTTGGTCGCGAGCTTGGTGCCAAGCATCAGCAACTGGCGAATCTGTGGGTCGTCGAGCGAGCCCTGCACCGTCTCCGGCACCAGCCGGTTGTAGTTCACCTGGACCAGATCGGAGTTGGGCGTCTGCACAATACCCGAGACGCTTGCAATCGCTCCATTGGTTGAGTTCGACAGGATGACCGGGGTGGGCAGCTTGGGAGCATGCGCGACCTGATAGCGCGCGATGAAGTTGCCGCCGATAAAGCCTGCGCCAAGCAGCAGCGTGGTAAGCGCGGGAGCTCCCTGAACGTAGCTCATCCAACGGAAGGCGCTACCGAAAAAGCGCTGTGTGATCGAGCGGGCCGGCATCGCGTCGAGCGCCTCGTCCAGCCTCATGCGCGAAGCCGCCAGAAGGTTCGGCGAAGGTTCCACCATCGGCGTCAGCGCCAGCTCCTCGTTCAGAGCCAGCAGGGCCTTCCACTCGCGGCGGCAGTCTTCACATCCGGCCACATGCTGTTCCAGTGGAAACTGTAGTTCGTCAGAAAGCTCGCCGTATTGGGCGAGGATGATGTTCTGTTGTGCGTTTTGACACGTCATGTTTGCGTACCTCTAAACCAGCCTCTGAGTGGTGTTGCCTTGCTGCATGCGGCTCTTTGTCCGCTGATTTACTGCAATGTATTCCCTAACGAGGAGCCCTACTACCAGTTCTTTCGATCAAACATCTACTCTTTTTCTTACCGAGTATCTGCTCTTTTTTCTTTACCGAACATCTGCGAGCCGCGCCCGCAACTTCCTTGTTGCGCGGAAGAGCGTATTTTTCGCCGTCTCTTCCGTGGTGGAAAGCATCTCGCCGATGGTGCGCAGCTTGAGGCCCTGGTAATGCTTCAATTCAAACACCGTACGCTCGCGTGGCGTCAACTCGTTGAGCGCGTTCTGGATGGCCTCGTTCATGCCTTTGCGTTCCAACTCGCGCGCCGGGTTGGCCATGGCGCGACCGTCCTGCAGGTTGGCCAGCAGGTCGATCTCATCGCCCGAACCGTCCAGAACCGTCGACGGATCTTCGCGGCGGCTCTTACGGCGGCGAAGCTGATCCAGGCACAGGTTCGTGACGATGCGGTACAGCCAGGTGTAGAACGAGCACTCAAAGCGGAAGTTCGACAGATGGCGGTAGGCCTTGATGAACGCGTCCTGGTGAACGTCCTGCGCATCTTGCTCATTCCCAAGCACATGCAGCGCCAGCCGAAGCACGCTGCGGTCGTAGCGGCGGACGAGCGTATCGAAGGCCGAGCGGTCGCCTTTCTGGGCCGCGCGGATCAGTTCGTCGTCTTCGGCGCGCTGTTGCTGTCGCGCTTCCTGTTGTTCGGCGGACAGTTTGGCACGTACTCCGGGTTGGGCGACTGCCTTCGGCATGGCTGCCGCTGATTCTACCTCTGCGGCGGCACCTAATGCCTCCTGCAAACCGAGGGCAAAGGGACTGGGACGACGGCGGCTGGTCTCGCCGGGAATTTTGATCGCCTGAACTAGGCTCATGCTTGTCTGACTCCGGAGTCAGGTGACTACACCTCGATAGACGAAGCCGGTTAGCGGAAGGTGAGCGAAACGCCAGAAATTCGCGGTCGGCCCCTTGGAGGCATTGCGGAGCGCTTACGCTTGGTTTGGAGGACGAGTTCGATCCTTGAGGGAGAATCCTCCCAAAGACCTAACGATCTTCGTGGATGAGGATTGAACCACTCTATGCTGCGACCGGCTGCTTTTGGGTCAGGTCCCCTTGCCCGGCCAGCAGTCCGGCGATTGAAATGTCTTCGTCCAGCGCCTCCCAATGCAGGCCTCGACTGCTAATCCGCACCTGTTCGCGCTGCTCCGCTGTACTGTGCAATAGACGCGGGAACCACGCCAGCGGCACACCAATCACCCGACCGTCGCTGAGATGCACCCACATGCTGTCCCTATCGAAATGCACTCGCGTTGCCTTAGCTACCGAAGTACTCATTCCACGCCCTCACAATGCGGTCTTTATTGGATTCAACGACTCCCAGCAACATGCGAAGCGTACGCGCATCGTAACCATCATTGTAGGCGACGCGAACCTCGGGGATCAGCCAAAACTTAGCTTCCATTTCGTCGCGTTCGACGTGAACATGAATCGGTTCGCGAGGGGTTCCTTCGTTCGAGTAGAAAAAGAACTTGAAGCCGCGATAGCGAAAGATTATCGGCATGAGCTTGGATGGTACTAAAGGTCATGTCTGAATCGCGCAACATTTACACTTGTCCCGATGCCTTCGCTTTTCCCTGATCCCTCCCAGCCTCGCGTTGTCGAACCCCGCAAGAACTCAGCCCCCTGGATCTCTGCCCACTGCGACGGGGGTGCCCGCGGCAATCCCGGTCCCTCCGGCTACGGAGCCCTCATTCAGGACGAGGCTGGCCTCGTCCTCGCCGAACTCAGCGAGTTCCTGGGAGTTCGCACCAACAACTTTGCCGAATACTCCGGCCTGCTCGGCTGCCTGCAGTGGGCACTCGACAACGGCCATAAGAACCTCCGCGTTGTCTCCGACTCCGAGCTGATGGTCAAGCAGATTCAGGGCAAGTACAAGGTCAACTCACCCGACCTGCGCCCGCTCTGGGAGGAGGCGCGGCGGCGCATCGCCCAGCTCGATGGCTTCCAGATCAGCCACGCCCTGCGCCACAAGAATAAAGACGCCGACCGCCTGGCTAACGAGGCGATGGACCGGGGCATGAAGCGTCCTCGAGCCGCCGGCGAGCCAGCGCCAACGCTGCGTGCAACGCCCTACCCGTCAAACTCCGCTGCCCCGGCGCAGCCAGCCAGCCTCGGTGGGCTGCGCGAGTCTCCCGGACTGGCTTCGACGGCCAGTGCTCCGCCCCAAAAAACCCAAGCCACAATGCTCCGTGGATTCACTCGCGACGGCGTCATTCACCTGCTTGGCGGTGCTACCCTGCCGGATGGCATCTTCGTAAAGATTATTCCGGAGTAGGAGTTGTCAGTTCTCAGTTGTCAGAATAAAACGGTATTCGCCCGAAACTGAGAACTGAGAACTTTCCTTGCAAACCGCCAAAAGGGCCTCTTTGCATCTAATCTGGAACGATGCTGGAACGTTTCTCCGTCGGTAATTTGCTCAGACCTTCACTGACCACTCTCGTTCTGGCGGCTGCGCTGCATGCCCCACAGAGCCTTCACGCCCAAACCTCTCAGCCGAAGGCACAACAGGCGGTCGAGGCCGCCGTGCAGTCCGAACTCACCGCCTCCAATACCGACAAGAGTCTCTGGATCTATCGCAGCCACGATGTAACCCCCGGCAAAGACGTCATTTATCAGGCCGTTCAGACGCGCGACGGCGAGTTGAAGCGCATCACGGAACGGTGGGGCCGTCCTCTCTCCCCCCAGGCCGGCAACGAGGAGATGAAACAGATCTCTGAGTTCGTCAACGATCCCTCCGCCCAGGCCAAACAGCGGAGAGAGGGAATACACGACGATGAACAGGCGGCCGCCCTGCTGAAGATGCTCCCCAGCGCCTATATCTGGACGGTTGTGAACGAGGCACCAGACAGCATTACGCTGGCCTACTATCCGAATCCGGCCTTCGATCCGCCCAATATGGAGGCTCGTGTCATGGGTACGATGGCCGGGCAGATGGTCATTGCAAAGAACGGTAATCGCATCCGCACGCTGCGCGGCAAGCTGACCGAAGACGTCAAGATCGCCTTTGGGCTTATCGGAAGGATGAATCAAGGCGGGACCTTCGATATTGAACGCCGCGAGATCGCTCCGGGCCTTTGGCAGATCACCGAGACCCATGTCCACATCGGAGGCCACGCCCTGTTCAAGACGATCGGCCAGCAGGAGGATGAGGTCAAAACCGGCTGGAAGCCTTCGCCCGCCCATAACCTGCAAGAGGCTGAAGATTTATTACGCAATTCCCACTGAAGGGACACAAATCGGTCCCAGGCAATTTCCGGCGCAGATTTTCGCATCTCCCCCCGCCACATGGCACTCTAATGACAGTGACTCTGCAACGACAACGTTTCTCTTCGAGCGCAGCCCTGGCACTAGCCGCAGTGCTGGCGACGGGCCATGTGCTGCCGGCCCAGCAGACTTCGAACGCCAACCTGCCTTCGGCTCCCAGCTCTGTTCTGGCGCAACAAGAGGTTGCGGAGGGCCGTGCGGCGGGTTCAGGCATAGTCTTTACCGCCCCCGGCAAAACCTCAGGGCCTGGCGGCATCACCGTTGAACTCCCTCTGAACGGCCCACTGCCGCTCTCGTTGGATGACGCCATCGCGTTTGGACTGCAACGCAACCTGCGCATCAAGTACGACCGCGCAAACCAACGCACCGTGCGCGGCGATGAGTACAGCGTGGTCAACGCACTCCTGCCCTCGCTGAGCGTTTCGGGCCAGGCCAGCGCACAGGAGATCAACCTCGCGGCCCTGGGTTTCAAGCCTTCGCTCATAGGCGAATTTGGCCTTAATCCCAGTCAGTTCCCGACCATCATTAAAGTCACTACGATCGGTGGACAGATCAACGCCGACCAGCGATTGTTCGACCTCTCAGCCTATGAGCTCTATCGCGGTGCTAGACGAGAAGCGGCCGTCGTGGACTTGAATGCCCTGAACGGCCGCGGCGAGCTTGTGCTGGCGGTCGGCACTGCCTATCTGAAGGTGCTCGCCGACCAGGCCACCCTGACGAACGCACAAGCCGAAGAGCGGTCCTCCAAAACACTCTTCGAACAGGCCACCGACAGGCTGAAAGCCGGAGTCGGAATCAATCTCGACGCGCTACGGGCTCAAGTGGAGTATCAACAGCGTCAACAGTCCACCATCGCCGACGATGCGCAACTGGCCAAGGACACGATCCAGCTCAACCGCATTATGGGCCTGCCTGCCGGACAGCAGCTTCAGCTCACGGACACGGCTCCGTTCGCCCAACTTGCCGATATGGACCTCAACGAGGCCAAGGCGACAGCGTATCAACATCGCAAGGACTTCCTGAGCCTGCAGGCCGAGGTGGACGTCTACGCACGCGAGCTTCGCGCGGTGAAGTATCAGCGCCTGCCGACTCTCGCCTTCAACGGTGACTATGGCGTTATAGGTGTGCCTGGCGCCGTGTACCACGGCGACTTTACCGCCACGGGCAGCTTGAAATTCCCGATCTTCCGCGAGGCCGCACAACGCGGACAGGAGCAACAGGTCAGCGCTCAGATTACGAACCTGCAGCAGCGTGTGACCGACTTGCGCGTCGCCATCGACTCGCAGATTCGCTCGGCAATGCTGGACGTGAATGCCGCGAATGAGCTTGTGAAGGTAGCGCAGAGCAACGTCACACTTGCACAACAGGAGCTCTCCGACGTTCGTGATCGCTTTACTGCGGGCGTCGACACAAACCTTGCCGTCGTAGATGCGCAGGCCACCGTTACCAGTGCGGACTCACAGCTTGTGAGTGCGCTCTATCAGTACAACGTGGCCAAGCTACAACTCGCGCGCAATACCGGCGTCGTTGAGACGCGCTATCGCACATACCTGGGCAAGTAACCCGCCTGCCTATACGCAGGCGGAGTTCTTAGAACAGTTCTTGTAATACCGTGAAGCGGAAGGATCCTGCGAGTGTCGTTTTTCTTGGAGAAAAACGACGTTGGTCCCCTTGACTCGCTCTACACCATTACGAGAACGGCTCAATCGCGTAGCATCGAACTACGGCCCGGCGAAATCCTCGGGCGCGATGGCTTTGTGTATGCGGACTTTCTTCCGGCGTAGATCGCACTCCTCCTCTCCTCTGAGCCTGTCGAAGGGGACGGGCCTGCTTCTTGCTTGTGGCTGCGTGGCCCTTATCTGCGCTTTGCCTGAGACCGCTTCCGCGCAGACCCTTGCACGTCCTGGCTGGGTTGGTTCCGGACTTACGCAGGAGACATGGTGGCAGAACGCCATCTTCTATCGCATCCAACCCAAGAACTTTCAGGACTCCGACGGCGATGGCGTGGGCGATCTGCGCGGCGTTGCGCAGCGGCTGGACTACCTGCAATCGCTGGGGGTCGATGCCATCGTGCTGGAGCCTCCGTTCGACGATGCGGGTTTTGACGATCTGCTGAGCGAGACCAGCAGGCGACATGTGCGCCTCATCGTCGAGCTTTCTCCTGGCACAACACAGCGTGCACTGGCAGAGGCGCGATCCTGGCTGACACGCGGCGCGGCTGGAGTCTATGCCAAGAGTTCGCTGGCTGCAGGCCAGCCCGGCACCACCTCCGACCTCATGCAGGCCCTGCGCGCGCTGACCAACAGCTTCCCTGGGGAGAGGATTCTCCTCACCGATAACGACCCGACCGCAGCCACCTCCCGTCGCGGGCAGCATAATGAACTTGTCGACTTCAGTCTTGGCAAAGGATCTACGGCTCTCGAAACCTATCGCGGCGAACTGGATGCGGCGCAGGCTTCACCGGATGTTCCCTTTGTCCTGCAACTCGACGAGAAGACGGTGCCGGATGTAGCGCTGGCAAAGATACTCGCGACGATGCTGCTCGCCTCTCGTGGAGCGGTTTCTCTGGAGTACGGGCAGGAGATTGGCCTGGCGCGGTCCACCACGAGTTTGCCCACGATGCAGTGGACGCCGGCAAACATCACACCTCCAAAGCCACCCGAACCTGTAGCGGTGGCAGAGACACCCAAACCAACACCATCTCCTCAGAATCAAAACGTCTATGGCGCCTTCGTGCCGTATGTTCCGCCGCCAAGGAAGCCTGCGCCGAAACCCATCGACAGGAATACAGGCGAACCGTACGTCGACCCCAACTCGCTTATGGGGTTCACCTCCGGGACGCTTCCCGCACAGACTTCCGCTCCGGATCATGCCTCGATCAACGTTGCCGTTGAAGATGAGAACCCCGATTCCCTGCTCAACTTCTATCGCAAGTTGATTCAACTACACCGCGGAAATCCGGCACTGCGAACGGGGACGACCTCTGTGCTCTTTCACAACGCCGACAATGCTCTGGTGTGGGTACGTCAGGCCCCTTCGGGTACGCGTACGACGGGGACAGTGATCATCGCTTGCAATCTGTCGGCCAAGAGCACGACGTTGTCGCTGAAGAACGATCTGGAGCACGTGCACCTGCGTCCGGGCGGTCTGCGTATGCTGTTGACCTCCGACAAGGCGAATCTGCGATTCCAGACCACCGATCAAGTCGTGCTCGCGCCCTGGAGTGTTTATATCGGAGAGCTGCGCCCCTACGACTGAGTCCCCACAGGATACGCCGCATAGACGCGCTCGAAGACCGCGTCCCACGAACAGCCCATCGCATACTGCCGCGCCGCCACACGGATTGACGCAAACTTCTCCGGGAACGCCAGAATCTCTACAATCGCCGCGGCAAAGTTCTCGTCAGTCGCGACGCGCCCTGTCTCGCCGTCACGCACGATATGCGCAGGGCCACCGTCCGGCGTAACGATTGCGGGCACGCCGCTCGCCAAAGCCTCTAGCACAACATTGCCGAAGGTGTCAGTGTGCGAGGGAAACACCAGCAGGTCCATGTTCGCGTAAGCCTCGGCCAGCGCGTCTCCGCGCAGTACGCCGGCGAAGTTCGTCGAGTTCGGAAGCTCGCGGCGCAGCACAGCCTCCTCCGAGCCATGGCCAACGATGAGCCACTTCGCAGTGATGCCTCGAGCACGCAGCTCGGCGTCTACGCGCGGCAAGAGTGCGACGTTCTTTTCAACCGAGAGCCGGCCCACGTAGCCAAGCACGATCTGCCCGTCCTCGCTGCGCGTTCGTTTCGCAGGAGTGAAGAGGTCGGTCTCGACACCGCGCTGCATCAGGTGGCAGGGACGTCCGGTCTTGCGTTCGAGCAGCGCGCAGAGCTCAGGGTTGGGAGCGTAGAGCACCTTGGCCAGGCGGTAGAAGCGCGAGGTCGCATCCAGTGTCGCCGCCTCGGTGGTGTGGTCCACGCTCTGGCCGAGGTCTCCCAGATGGCGGGTGAGCCAGCGCATGCGCCGCGCGGCGTACTCGTGGACGTTGGTGTGCCAGCTCGCCACCAGCGGTATGTGAAGCTTCCACGCGAAGTAAGCGCCAAAGATGCCGAGCTCGCTGGGGCCGGTGATGTGGATCACATCTGGGCGAAAATCGCGTACCGTCTGCGAGATCAGATCGCGATAGCGAAAGAACAGCGTGTCGAAGTGGAGGTCCTGTTCGAGGCTCACTGCCAACCCGCTGCGGCCAAGCTCCAGGGTCCGCAGTTCGCCTTCCTGCTCAAAGGCATTGGCGCGGCGACCAGCGCGGACGCAAAGAAACGGCAGTCCGTGCCTCTGTGCAAATGCGACGAAGTTACGGCTGGTGTGCGCAACACCGTTGACTTCATGAAAACTGTCCGGAAAGTACGCAACCCGCGGCGGCATCGCCCATCATGCTATCAGCCGCTGTTCAATGTGTAATCAACGGTGGAAAATGCACGAACGGTTCTCGCTGTGATTCACTTATCTCGAGCATGAATTCCACCGAGACAGTGCAGCCTGACGCTCTGGACACAACTTTGGGCACTGCCCTGCGCGATATTGTGCTGCGGCCGCGCACGACGCTCTTCGCTGCCTGGAGCTGGAAGGCAGCGGCGATCAGCGCGGTGATCCGTGCGACCACGTTCTTCGCAAGCAACCTGCGGGCGGGCTCACATAAGGCCCTCCGCGCCATGCTGGTGGAGGCCGTCTTCGCCATCTTTGCCGCAGGGCTGCTGGGTGCCGTCTCGCAACGACTGCGTCTGGCGAGGCCGGTCTGGGCTACAGCACTAGTCGTCTGGCTGGGAATGCCATTGCTCATGCTGCTCGCCCAGATGGGCGTCCACCACGCCGCAGGAACGCCGCACCTGGGTACGGGTCTCGTTGTGTCGTTCTGCTTCGCGTCGATATCTTCCTGCTTTAGCTGGTATGCCATGCGGAGAGGAGCGATGCTCGGCGGAGCCGAGAGCACCCCGCTGGCGCACGACCTGCGAAAGATGCCGGGCATTGTGCTGGACTTTGTGCTCGTGGCACCGAGAGCTTTGGCGCGGCTGCTGAGCAGGAAACAGCAAACAGGAAACAGGAAACAGTGAACTGCAAAGGCGGCTGTACTTCCTGTTTCCTACTTCCTGTTTGCTGTTTCCTGCCTTTAGGACTGCGTCTTTGCTATGTCGGGGCCTAGCAGTTCCTGGGCGTCCGGGGCTGGGGTTCTAGGGATCGGCTCTTCGTTGCGGGGACCGAAGGACTCGCTGTCGAGGTGGTTGGCCGTGAGACCGTCGCGCAGGATGCGGAATGCGTCTTCGGGCGTGTCGGCGAACTCGAAGAGCTCCATGTCCTTGAGGGCGATGGCTCCTTTATCGGCGAGGAGTTCCAGGTTGATCACATTCTTCCAGTAGCTCGATCCGTAGATGACTACCGTGATCTTCTTGGCCAGTTTGTGGGTCTGGGCGAGCGTCAGCAGCTCGAACATCTCGTCCAGCGTTCCAAAGCCGCCGGGAAAGACTACCAGCGCCTTCGCCAGATAGGCGAACCAGTACTTGCGCATGAAGAAGTAGTGGAAGTTCAGGTTCAGCGCGGGGGTGATGTAGGGGTTCGGCATCTGCTCGAAGGGCAGCTTGATGTTGAGGCCGATGGTCTTGCCGCCGGCCTCCCAGGCGCCGCGGTTGGCGGCCTCCATGATGCCGGGACCACCGCCCGAGGTGATGACGAAGCGGTGTCTGCGGCCCGGCAGCTTCGACGACCACTCGGTCATCATGCGGGCCAGGGTGCGAGCGTCTTCGTAGTAGCGCGCCATCTCGACCGCGGCTTCGGCGCGGGTGCGTTTGAGGTCGGTGGTCTCTTCGTCCGGCTCACCGGCACGGGCGGGCTGCTCGGCATGGGGAGCGGGCTTGGTCGAGCCGGTGTTGTCCAGGAGTTCGAGCTGCTGGTTGGCTTCGTCCAGGGCGCGGAATCGGGCTGAGCCGAAGAAGACCACGGTGTCCTGGATGCGTTCGCGGCGAAAGCGGGACATCGGCTCGGAGTACTCGGCCATGATGCGCAGCATGCGGCCGTCGGGGGAGTTCAGGAACTCGTCGTTCTCGTAGGCGAGAGGAGCGGATTCGAGGGGGTCGGGGTTCTCCGCGGAGAGCTTCGGATCGGGTGCGTTCGACATAAGACAGCTATTGTCTCGCGAGTGGGTGTGAATTCCTAGAAATGTGGATTTCTAGAAATCAGGCCCGGTAGTCGCGGTAGTGCAACAGTTCGCTCACACCAATCCACATATCGAGCAGGCCGATCCCGCTGACGACGCCGCGGACCCAGCCGTGCTGCAGCAGAGCGTCGAGCGTGGGGTGCGCCATCAGCCAACCGTTCTGCTCCCAGTAACGCGGCCACCACGGCAGCAACGACAGGATCCCGCCGATATAGAAACAGAAGATAACGAGCACAATAAGGCTCACCCGCTGTAGCCATACAGGGGCAGGGGCCGGATCTTCGTGCTTCTGGGCGGGTTGCACAGGCCGTGTCTCGGAAAAAAGGGGCTGCGTAGAAGGCATCGTCCTGCTTCCACGTTAGCAGGGCGGGGTGGGTGCTGTCTTGAGGGGATGCTTATACTTTTGCCACTCCCAATGCGGGGGTCCTTCGCCGATGGCTCAGGATGACGACGAGAAACAAGCAACGGCAAGAACAAAAGATAGCTGCCGGCACGAGTTTCGGGCAGCTCTTAGCGACTCGGATGTTGAGGTGGCGGCTGTTGTTTCTGCGCTGCACGCTTTGCCTTGAGGTCCTTTTTCATCTCCTGGGGAGTTTCGTCGGCGGTGCCGTGGAGGGCCAGGCCGAAGTTTACGTCGCCCTTGGTGCCGCTGATCGATACTGGCAACTCCAGGCCGGCGCCGTTCTTCTGGAGGAAGGGATCGACCCCCTTCAGCAGCCATGACTTCCAGCCCGTCACCATCTGCGAGGCCGTGGCCTGCGTGCGGACGTGGCCCTTGAACTCAAACTGATTGCCGTCGGTGGAGTACACGCCATTCAACAACACCAGCACGCCGGGGAACTCGTAGTGCAGGTCGCTTACGGAGATCACGCCCTGCGCCAGATTGAAGTGCGCCGTCATCTCCGACTGCACCTCGGCCTGGCGATCGCTACCCGCTGCACCGGCATCCTTCGGCCGGCCCTGGGCGCGCATGCTCATCGAGTCGATCCGATCCTGTACCTTCGGGTTGGTGAAATCCACCCCGTGGATCGTGAACGTTCCGGCCAGCTCCAGCTTCTGAGCCACGCGCACGTGGCCTGGCGGAATGTGCAGCTTCGCCTGCATCGTCAGAGCGCCGTGCATCAGTGGAGGACTGGTCTTCACGCCGAGCAGCAGCATGTCCTCGATGCGAGCATGGGGCATGTTTACATTGAGCGCGATGTCGTGGCCCTGGCCATGAATCTTTATGACCGTGCCGCGTGCCGTGAAGTCCGAGTGCAACAGGTGAGCCTGCACCGGATCAAGCGTCGTGTCGCCCGTGGAACCGTCGACGTAGGCGTGGAATTGCGTATGCAGCGGCACGGGATGGTTGCTGACATCCAGCGAAAAGTCCGGCGTGTCGGTGGTTCCATCGATCGTGATGTTGCCGAACTGGCCGTCGAAGTGGCCCGTCGACGAAAGCATTCCGCCAATGCCTTTGATCGTGCTCAGGTCCGCGTGGTCGAAGCTGTAGTCGCCATCGATCGGCGTTGCGCGGGGTTCCACGCTGTCCCAGGGACCGAAGTGCCCCATGGCATGGATCTGCCCGACAGGCTTGGGATTGACCAGCTCAGCATCATAGGTAAATGGCTGGTTCGGCCCCACATCGGTCAGGTCCAGCCTCTGGATGTCGAACTCCAGCGGATATTTTCCGGGTTTGCTCGTCTCGACGAAGAGCGTTACATCTTTGCAGTGAATCTTATCGACCTGCAGCGTAATCTTCGTCTGTCCGTTGGGGCCGTTGGGTTTGAGCAGCGGTCCACGCTGGCTGGCGGGCGGGATGTGCAGCTCCATACCCTCGACCTCCACATTGGCGACGTGCATCGGCTCGCGCAGCAGCTCCTTGAAGGTGGAGCGAAAGGCGAAGCTGTTTACCGAGAGCATAGGCCTGGTGCTTTCATGGTCCGGCTGCGTGGGCCCGGCGATATACAGGATGCGCAGCCCCTTGCCACGCACCTCAATGCCTCGCACCAGGGAGATGTCCAGATGGTCCAGTTCCACAGGAGAGTGGAAGCGTTCGGACAGCGCTTCCACCACGCGACCGCGCACGAGGGGCTCCGCGTTGTGCACGATGTAGGCCGCGACGGCGATAAACGCCACGGCAGCGACGGCTACGAGGGAGAGAAGAATCTTCAGCCATCGCCTGCTTGGACGGGGGGGGTGCTCCTGGGCGATGTCGTTCATTTGCAAGACTCCTGACATCTCTTCGACGCTTGGAATGGGAACATCGTTGTGCGCACTAGCGAAGAACAAGCAACAGCCTTGACGCAACGGACGCGAAGAAACGCAAAGGAACGCGACGGTTGCCGTGGCGCCCGTTGCGTCAGATTTTGGATGTGCGTGGCAGCGTTTCCGATGCGGCTGAAAAGCAAAGGTGCAGAGATGAGAAAATAGGAAGCGATGCTCCAACTCTCTGGCGCCGGTAAACGCTACGGCCAAAAACTCCTCTTTGAAGACGTTAACTGGCTCATAACCCCCAATGAGCGCACCGGCCTGGTCGGTGGCAACGGCACGGGTAAATCTACGCTGCTTAAGATCCTTGCCGGCATGGAGTCGCTCGACTATGGCCAGCGGACCCACGTTCGGGGAATGACGCTCGGCTATTTGCCGCAGGATGGCCTTGCGCTCTCCGGCCGGTCGGTCTTTGAAGAATGTTTGTCGGTCTTCGACGAGCTTCGCGATATGGAGAAGGAGTCCGAGGCGCTCACGCACATTCTCTCCGATGCCGATCCGAAGTCGAGAGAGTATGCCACCGCTGCCGATCGCTACTCCGAGATCGCCGATCATCTGCACGTCCACGACATCTACACGCTGGATGCGCAGGTCGGCGCTGTGCTTGGCGGCTTGGGCTTCAGTAAAGAAGACTGGGAGCGGCGGACGGAAGAGTTCTCCGGCGGCTGGCAGATGCGCATCGCGCTGGCCAAGCTGCTGCTGCAGAAGCCCTCGCTGCTGCTGCTCGACGAGCCGACGAACCATCTCGACCTGGAGTCGCGCAACTGGCTCGAAGACTATCTGCACAACTATGAGAATGCGTTCATCCTCATCTCGCATGACCGCTACTTCCTCGACGTTACGGTGAACAAGACCGTCGAGGTATGGAACAAGCGGATGCATGTGTACCACGGCAACTACGAGAAGTACCTGACGCTGAAGGAAGAGCGCCGCACCCAGATCATGGCTGCGTATAAGAACCAGCGCGACCGTATCGAGGCGCTGGAAGCGTTTATCAATCGCTTCCGCGCGCAGGCTACCAAGGCCAAGCAGGTGCAGTCGCGCATTAAAGAGCTGGAGAAGATCGAGCGCATCGAGGTACCGGAAGAAGAGTCGACGATCCACTTCAAATTTCCGCAGCCTCCTGCGAGCGGCCGCACGGTGATCGAGGTCACCAACCTGACCAAGCACTATGGCGAGAAGCGCGTGCTCGATGACGTGAGCTTTACCATCGAGCGCGGCGACCGCATCGCGCTGGTAGGCGCGAACGGCGCGGGTAAATCGACGATGATCCGCATGCTCTCGGCGCTGGAAGGCCCTACCAGCGGAACGATCCGGCTGGGCCATAACGTGCTCGCCGACTACTTTGCGCAGGACCAGTACAAGGTGCTCGACGGCAATGCCGAGATGCTGGACGACATTACGGGATCGAATCCGAAGGTCGATGTGGTTACGCTGCGCTCGCTGCTAGGGTGTTTCATGTTTACCGGCGACGATGTCTTCAAGAAGCTCGGCGTGCTCTCCGGTGGAGAGCGCAACCGCTATGCGATGGCGAAGATGCTCGTCTCGCCCGCGAACTTCCTGCTGCTCGACGAGCCGACGAACCATCTCGACTTGAGGGCGAAGGATGTATTGCTGGATGCGATTCGCGAGTTCAGCGGCACGGTGATCTTCGTCTCGCACGATCGTTACTTTATCGATGGGCTGGCTACGCGGGTCTTCGAGGTGGAAGATCGGCGCGTTCATATCTATCCTGGCAACTATGAGGATTACCTCTTCCGCAAGGGTGGCGGCATCCCCACAAACACAGCCGAAGCCAAGGCTAAGCTCACGACCGATACTGCTACGAACTCGCACATCGACGCGGCTACTGGGATGTTTAAACCCGTGAAGCAGACGCGCATCACGGCGACGGAAGCGGGTGTCAGCACGCATGAGATTGAAGGCTCGCTGGCGCCAGTGACAGAGACGCCGAAGACCAGCGTGAAGAGGCTGAATCCGATTAAGTTGAAGCAGCTGGAAGATCGCGTCTCCGCGATCGAAGATGAGTTGCCGCAACTCGAGGACCGTATCCAGACTGCGGAGCAGCAGCAGGCGGCGTTTACCACGGCAGAGGCGGCACGGGCTGTTGCTGCGGAGCTGGATGCGTTGCGCGAGCAGCATGCGGCGAGAACAGCGGAGTGGGAAGAGCTGGCGATGCAGTTGGAAGAGCAGACGACGGCTTAGGGCGCGACGGTCATGACGCAGAGCGCGAACGTTACGGGCGACATGGAAATGGACAGGAGCGGTCGGGCTTTGCCCGATGCCCACCTTAGGCGCGCAAAGAACGCGCGCCGAAGATGGGGCACCCGGCTTTGTGGCTCCGACAATATGAATGCATCTATGACATCCTGTTTGATCGGTTTCGATATTCGGGCACTTTGTCCTGATGCCCCCCTCACTTCGGTAGCATGGGAGCGTACTAAGGAGATCGAATGCGCATTCTTGTGATCGGAGCTGGGGCGGTTGGTGGTTATTTTGGGGGACGGCTGGCCGCTGCTGGGCGTGATGTTACGTTTCTCGTTCGTGCCGGGCGTGCGGAACAGTTGCGGCGTACGGGGCTTCAGATTAAGAGCTCGCAAGGCGATGTCACGATACAGCCTAAGCTGCTGCTCGCCGCAGAAATTAGCGAACCCTTCGACCTCATTCTTCTTAGTACAAAGGCCTACTCACTCGATGCGGCGATCGATGACTTCGCGCCTGCCGTCGGGCCGCAGACTGCGATCCTGCCTCTACTCAATGGCATGAGACATGTGGATACACTGGTCGCGCGTTTCGGCGAGGCTGCTGTGCTGGGCGGCACAACGCGCATCGTTGCCGACCTCGATTCCGAAGGGATCGTCCATCAGCTTGGCACGTGGCACGATTTCACCTGTGGAGAGCGCGATAAGAGCCTGTCGCCTCGCATCGAACGCATCGACGCGACGTTGCGTGATTGCGGGTTTCCGACAACGCTTTCGTCCGATATCCTCGCCGCCATGTGGAGTAAATGGATGATGCTTTCGAGCATGGCAGCCATTACATGCCTGCTGCGCGGATCGGTTGGACAGGTGGTTGCCGTACACGGCGGGGTGGAAACCGTGCAGGCCCTCATCGCGGAATCTTCCGCCATTGCTACGGCTAACGGCTATCCGCAGACGCCGGAGTTTCTCGCACAACATACCGCGCGTATGACCCAGCCTGGCTCCGCGCTTACGGCCTCGATGTTTCGCGACCTGCAGAAGGGTGCGCCGGTGGAGGTTGAGCACATTCTTGGCGACTTTCTTTCGCGCGGCCAGGCGCATGGCGTGGAGACGCCGTTGTTGCGGGCGGCGTATGTGCAGCTGAGCATTTATTCGGTGTCGCTGGGGCAGAAGTAGGGGTTCGGTTTTGCGGCAGGGGTAAACCCGTGCCCTTAGCGAAACCCGCTCCATGAGTATTTTTTCCACATTTCGAGCAGAGGACTGGTTTCGCGTCTACGTTCGTATAGACCCGAAACTCGGCGGGCTCCTGCATGTCCGGCTCGCCCATGCGGAGCATCTTGCAGGCGTGCTGGATGTACTTCAGGCGGGTCTCGAAGTCGATCAGAAGTTTTGTTGTCTCCGGTTTGCCCCAGCCGCCGGATAGTATCTGCGGTCTGGTGGCATCGAGGCCTTCGCGTATCTTCTGCGCCAGACGTTCCAGCGATACTTCGGCGTTCGCCAGGACCCGGTAGAGAAGCTCCTGGGTGATCGGGCCCTCGATACTGCGCGAGGCACTCACCGCCTGGTTGCGGGTGAAGCCTGCGTCCAGCGCGGACTGCTTCTTGGTCTTGCCGTCCATCATGCCTTCTACGTAACGCTCGTAACGGCTCTTGCTGGGCTGTTCGGAGGAGGAGGCACGAGCGATGGCGCGGCGCATCAACTCCTCGGTGAGAGGACCTTCGATGCTCCGCGCCGGGTGGTAGGCCTGGGACTTTGAGAACCCGGCGGCCAGGGCTGCCTGCCGCTTCGTCTTGCCGTTCATCAGGCCTTCCACGTAGAGCTCGTGGCAGCTTTTGCGGGGTGCTTCGGGATTCATGCTCATGCGGCGTCCTCCGCGCGTTAATTTATAATAAGCATGCTTTCTAGACAAATCAATAATACTTTTTAGATAAGATTGCTTTTCTAGAAATTGAAGTGTGGGGCGACAGGCAAACGAAGAACAAGCAACGGCAAAGCCTTGACGCAGAGGGCGCAGAGGAAAGACGCAAAGGTCGCTACGGCCTCTGTGGCATGACCTTGCATTTTCCCCATAGCGCATATATTATTGCGTTGTCACAACAATATATGCGCTATGGGAAATGAACTACATAACCGCATCGCAGTGCTGCGAGTTGAGCGCAATCTTTCGCGCCAGGATCTGGCGGACGCTCTGGGGATCAACTACCAGACCATCGGCTTTCTTGAACGGGGAGACTACAGCCCCTCGCTCGCACTCGCCATGGACCTGAGCGAGTACTTCGGCCTTCCGATCGAGGCCATCTTTTCGCGTACGCCGTTTCGGCCTCTGAGCGAGACGCTCTATGGCGATGGCAGCAGCCAAGGGCAGACGGGCCAGAACACCAACCCTAAAAGGAGCACCCGATGACAACCTCCAACTTCAAGGTCTTCGGCATTCCGATGCAACGCCGCAGCACTCGCCGGAGACTCGTCGTCCTCACGTATCTGGGTCTGGTTATGGTCTGTGGCTTTACGTTGTGGATCGCGCATAGCCAGCCGTCGGTTTATTCCTGGGCGCTCTACGCGGCGTTCGTCGTAGTGTCCTTTATCTTCGGCGGATATGGCCGCTATGGACTGGTCAAATCTTTCAGGAATAAACCACCACGCCCTGAGCCACCGATCGTTGACGTCATCCGACTCCACCTGCAGCCCGAAGCCCTCTTCGCCGCAGATACCTCGTGGAAGAACGACGAGCGCGAACTCAGCCGACGCGACCTGGCGCACTACCAGGCCTATCAGCCGCTCACGCTTGTCCCTATGGTTCTGCTTTTGCTCTCCAGCTGGGCGCTGCGTCCGCCGCACTGGGTGTCGGCAGCCATCCTTCTGCAGGCGATCTTCGCCGTCAGCATGTTCGGCACGGTGCTTGTGGTGACGCTGCCCTCGGCTCTTATCCTCTGGACCGAGCCGGATATGGAAACGCCTTGAAGTTTACGCAGCACATGGTTTGCACTCTTCCGATAAGGAGCAGTCATGATCGAACAAACAAGTTTTCTCGGCATTCCTCTCAAGACCCAGCGGCAGCGCCGTCTCCTGGTTGTGATCTATTACCTGCTGCTGTTTACACTGTTCGTTCTGGCGCTCTGGCTACCCCGGAAGTCATATACTCCACTCGTCATACAGACCTTTGCATTCGGCGGGTTACTCGGCGGCATAACGGTTGGAGGCCCCGTCAAAGTATTCTCTCCTCCTGTCCTACCGCTGGAGATGGACAGTCCCCTGCAATCGCTGAACCTCAGCGGCCCCAGACAGAACAGCGTCTGGTCGCCGCTGGACGAGCGCGAACAGTCTCAGCGTGACCATGCGCACTACGAAGCCTACCGCATCCTGCGCTGGGCTCTGGGTTTTATGGCTATTGCCTACTGGCTGGGGATGATCTGGGCCTCGGGCTGGCTTACCGCCAAAGCGCCGATTCTGCTTTGGGGGCTGCTTGTAGTGGTGCTTTCGTTGCCGCAATCCGTAGTGCTCTGGACCGAGTTGGATATGGAAACGCCGTAGCCTGGGCCGATGGCTTAAGAACAAGCAACAACAAAAGCCTTGACGCGGAGGAAAGACGCAGAGGGCGCGACGGCCTTTAGGGCATAGCCTGGATTCTTTCTGGCAAGGAAACAGGGGGTGGGCGGAAGCGAGCCTCGAGGAGGCAGATCCTTGCCACTTCGCCCTAGCTGTAGCAGAAGAAAAGGTTCGAACTATCTCGGCAACGTAGAAGCCTTCGGGGTTCTTCGACTGCGCAGCTCGCAAAATACGCGAACTGCTCCGCTCAGAATGACGATTTGGGGGGTCATGAACAACGAACACATTAGGGACAACAGACACCTTAGGGCAACACATGGGTTCGTCATTGCATAATCAACTAATGCCCTCGTTGTGGACCCCTACTGACTGGCCTGCGCGTCTTGCTGAACTGGAAGCGCGATCAGGCGATGAAAAACAAGTGCCTTTGCGGCGCGATATACGCTCGCTGGGCACGCTGCTCGGCCAGGTGCTGCGCGAGCAGGCCGGCGATGCGCTGTTCGATACCGTCGAAGCGTTGCGCCGTACTGCTATCGCTCGCCGTGAGGCCGAGGCTGCAGGGGATGAGGCCGAGGGGCTCAAACATCTGAATGAGGCTCAGGCGTTGACGCACCTGGCCGCTGCCGACACGGCGACGGCGTATCGGCTGGCGCGGGCGTTTGCTTCCTACTTCGAGCTCATCAATCTGGCGGAGACTAACCACCGCAAGCGGCGGCGGCGGTCGTCGTTGCTGGACGCTGCGGCGACGCCGCAGCGCGGCAGCCTGCGGGGGACGCTGCGGCGGCTGCGTAACGCCGGATTCGACCGGGCTACGGTGCTGCAGCTGTTGGGAGAGGTCTGCATCACGCCGATCTTTACCGCGCACCCCACCGAGGTGGCACGGCGCAGCGTGATGTTCAAGCGGCGCCGTATCTCCGACCTGCTGGAACGGTTGGATGGCATTCCGCTGCCGCTTACCGAGCTTGACGAGTTGGAGAGCGAGTTGCTCGCGGAGATTACCGCGCTGTGGCAGACCGACGACGTGCGCAGCGCGCGGCCTACGGTGCGCGACGAGGTGCGTATGGCGTTGGACTACTATGACGCCTCCATCTTCAGCACGATTCCCGTGCTCTACAACGAGATCGCCAACGCCTTCGCGGCTGAGTTCCCTTCTGAGGAGGATCAGCCCTCGATCACTGAGTTGCCGCTGGTGGTGCGCTTCGGATCGTGGATCGGTGGCGACCGCGACGGCAACCCCTTTGTTACCGCGCAGACGACCCATGAGTCTCTGGCGATGTCGAAGCAACTGCTGCTCGACCGCTACCTTGCGCAGTTGCAGTACATCTTCGAGCAGCTGGCCTCGTCGACGCAACAGGCACCGATATCAGAGGCCCTGCGGGCGCGGCTCGAGGAGTATCTTCAGGAGTTGCGAGCGGCCGGTCACACGCTGGTGGAAGACCACTTCCCGTTTGAGGCGGTACGGCTGACGATTGCGTGCATTACGCTGCGGCTGGGCGGCGCGCCGCACTCGACGATGCATCGCAACCTGGGGCTCTCGGCGCATGCGAGGCTGCATCACTATCGCAGCGCGGCGGAGCTGCTGGACGATCTCTCACTGCTGCGTGAGTCGCTTGCAGCCAATAGCGGACTGCGGCTGGCACAGTTGTTCGTCGATCCACTGCTGCTGGAGGTGCGCACCTTTGGATTGCACCTGCAGACGCTGGACATTCGTCAGCATGCGCGGGTGCATGAGGCCGCCGTCGATGAGTTGAGTGCGTGGCAGAGCTCTGATTCGCTGCAACTGCCGTCGCCGCTTTCGCCGCAGACGGCTGAGGTGCTCGCTACGTTTCGAGGTGTTGCTGAGGTGAAGCAGCAGGCGCCGCAGGCGATTGCGCAGTATGTGATCTCGGGTGCGAGTTCGGCGCAGGATGTGCTGCGGGTGTTGTGGCTCGCTCGGCTGGGCAATGTTCATGTGGAGGGCGGAGAGACTGAACGCGAGCATGACCCTGGGCTACAGCCCGTGCCGCTGTTTGAGTCCATCGAAGACCTGCGCAATGCGCCGGAGGTGTGCCGCGAGTTATGGACGAGTGCGGCGTTCAAGCCGCTGCTGGCGGCTTGGAAGGGACGCCAGGAGGTGATGCTGGGCTACTCGGACTCGAATAAAGACGGCGGCATGATCGCCAGCACGTGGGAGATCTGGAAGGCGCATCGCGCGCTGCATGAGGTTGCCCGCGAGTGCGGCGTGACGCTGCGGCTCTTCCATGGCCGCGGCGGGACGGTGGGACGCGGGGGTGGGCCTACACATCGCTCGATCTATGCGCAGCCGCTGGACAGCTTTAGCGGCGAGTTGCGGATTACCGAGCAGGGTGAGGTGCTGAACTGGAAGTACTCGGATGTGGTGCTGGCGGAACGCAATCTGGAGTTGATGATTGCGGCGTCGCTGGATGCGATTGCGCGGCCGGATATGAAGGTGGCGAAGACACAGGATGCGCATCTTACGGGGGCGATTCTGCCCGAGTGGGAGGCGGCGCTCGACGAGCTGAGTGAGACCTCGTTCGTGTTCTATAAGAAGCACATCATCGATAACCCGGAGATCTTTACGTACTTCGAGCAGGCTACGCCGGTGGCCGAGCTGGAGCATGCGCGCATCGGCTCGCGGCCTGCGAAGCGCGCCGATGGCAGCGCTACGAAACAACGTAGCATGGCGGACCTGCGCGCGATTCCGTGGGTGTTCGGATGGATGCAGTCGAGGCATGTGGTGCCGGCGTACTTCGGTGTCGGCTATGCGCTGGAGGCGTTTGTCAGCGAGAACCCGAAGGGGCTGGAGCTGCTGCGGCAGATGACGTGCAGCTTTCCGCTGTTTCTGGATATGATTCGCAACGTCGAGATGGCTTTGGCCAAGGCGGACTTTGGGATTGCACGGCTGTATGCTTCGCTGGTCGAAGATGAGGCGTTGCGTGATCGCGTGTTTGCGACGCTTGAAGAGGAGTTCGACCGCACGCGCCGGATGGTGCTCGCCGTTACCAAACAGACGGAGCTGCTGGAGAGCAACTCTGTGCTGAGCAACTCGATTCGGCTGCGCAATCCTTATGTCGATCCGATGAGTCTGTTGCAGGTAGAACTGCTGCGGCGGAAGCGGGCCGGGGAGGATAGCGAGGAGCTCGATCGCGCGATTACGGCGACGATCAATGGCATCAGCGCAGGGTTGAGGAATACGGGCTGAGGTAGGGTGGGTAACTGCAAAATCTTTAACGCAGAGGGCGCAGAGGTTTTGACGCAAAGCGCGAGACAACTATTTGTGGCGCGCTTTGCGTCTGCGATGGTTTCGCGGAGGGCGCGGTGAGTCAGGCGGCTAACACGCGCTCTACGGCGAGGCGCAGGCCCATTGCTTTTAAGATAGCCGCCAAACTACTGAGCGCGGGATTTCCTTCTTCGGATAAGGTGCGATAAAGCTGGGTTGCGTTCAAGTTGGCTTTCTCAGCGACGCTTTGTACGCCACCAAAAGCTTTGGTCATCTGGCGTAGCGCGATGAGCAGTTCACCGTGTTCCCCGTCTTCAAGAATGCTGTTCAGCAACTCCACCGCATAGGCAGGGTTTTCCTGAAATAACTCAGCCATCGCTTCATCATGGGTTCTGTCTCTCATCGATCGATTCTCCTTTGCCAGTCTTCCCAGTGCTCGCAAGCCCGAGAGATATCCGCGTCCTGCGTTCTCTTATCGCCCCCACAAAGCAGCAATACTATCTGCGTGCCTGCAACTGCGTAGTACACCCGGTATCCTGGTCCGACATCGATACGCAGTTCCCATACGCCGTCCCGGCAAAACTTGTGGTCTCCAAAGTTTCCCAATTCGATCCGGTTGATTCGCCGGTCAATCGCGATTCTGGCTTTTGTGTCACGTAGCTTACGATGCCATTCCAGATAAACATCTTTGCCATCCGGAGTCAGGTAGTGGCGGACTTCGTTCACCCTTATATTTTCGTTTATAAACGAAAATATGGCAAGAGGCTTTGCCAGTTACGACTCCGATTGCACTGCCGCGATACACTGCGCGCATGGCTCGTTTGTTTGCACTTATCACGCTCCTCGCCGCTTCGATTACCGCCTTCGCACAACAGCCGTCTACCCATCAGGTGAATCCAGACGGCTCCATTACCTTCCACTATGACGATCGCTCGGCAACGACAGTGGCTGTCAGAATGGATGCCTTCGCCCAGCCGCTGCCGCTGACGCGCGGCGAAGATGGGCACTGGTCCGTTACGACGCCGGTCCTTGAGCCGGAGATCTATAGCTATGTCTTCGTCGTCGATGGCACGATGAAGCTCGACCCCACCAACAACGATGCGCGCCCCAACTATGTGTCCTTGAGTAACAACGTCACGGTGCCCGGCAATCCGCCGATGCCGTGGGAGCTGACGGCGATTCCGCATGGACGGGTCGATCATCACTTCTACACCACGCATGTCGTAAAAAACCTGCCGGAGAACCAGAGCGCTTACGTGGTCTACACGCCACCGGGTTATGACCCGAAGCACAAGGGTGGCTATCCGGTGCTGTATCTGCTGCACGGCTGGAGCGACCCGGAGACAGGGTGGACGGAGGTGGGTCATGCGGACTTTATCCTCGACTCGCTGATCGACTCCGGCAAGGCGGTGCCGATGATCGTCGTGATGCCGCTGGGCTATGGCAACCTCGACTTCGTGACCCACGGCGGCAATGTCTGGGATGATGTCGCGAAGGTGGACGAGAATGTTTCACTCTACTCGCAGGCGCTGGAGACCGAGGTGATGCCTGCCGTTGAGCACGAGTACAACATTGCGAAGGATCGCAGGAGCCATGCGATTGCTGGGCTCTCTATGGGTGGATTGGAGAGCCTGACGATTGGGCTGAATCACACCGATCAGTTTGCGTATGTCGTCGGCCTGAGTTCCGCGCTCGAAGGGCGGCACTTCGACGAGCATGTTCCGGGGCTCGATGCTAAAAAGGCAAACCTCAGTCTGCTCTGGGTGGCCTGCGGCACGAGTGACAAGCTCATCACGCCGAATCGCGAGTTTGTGAGCTGGGCCAAGGGAAAGGGTCTCGAGGTAACGGCAGTGGAGACTACGGGGGCGCATTCGTGGCTTACGTGGCGGGATAACCTTACGCACTTTGCGCCGTTGTTGTTTCGGTCGAAGTAGTGTTGGTGTTCAGTAAATGGGATCACAAATACATTGTCATCTCGACCGAAGCATGATGGTTTTATCGTCATGCAGAGTGGAGAGACCTGCAGGCTGCCTATGCGAGCACTATTGCCTGTGCGGGCAAGCTGCAGGTCTCTCCGCTACGGCGGCAAAAGCGCCGCCTTCGGTCGAGATGACAGAGTTGGGATAGGGGTGAGGGAAAACCGCATCAACTGTTTGCTTTTCCCTGTTTCCTGTTTGCTGGCTCTTCTACGTCCCCGGCTGCACGTACGGCACCTGCCCCAGGTATAGGCGCTCGCGGCTGCGAGGGTCGTCCTCGATGCGTGAGGGTAGATCGAAGAGCATCGTGGCTCGCTGGTTGAGATCGAAGGCGGGCCACTGTGGGGCGTGGGGGTTGTTGGGATTGCCGGTGCGCGCGAAGGCGATGTAGGTCTCGCTAACGATGTCGGCCATCTGCTGTGCCTGCGCTTTGTCGGCGTCTGAACTGCCGATCATGCCGGGCGATATCGCTATGTTGTCGAAGGCCAGTGGGATGTCCAGCGTGTGCGGCGCGCCGAAGCGGCCATCTTCTACGGGTGACTTCCAGTTCAGTTGATAAACCCAGGTGTGCGGCTGTGCGGTGGGGTCGGCTGCGCGGCGGTCGGCTTCGATGACCTGGCCGCGCCAGGAGCGGGAGTCCGTCGTCACGGCAAAGAACACGTCGCTGGCGGAGTACTCGGGGTGCCACTCGCGATACTTCGCGATCACTTCCGGTACCGGCAGAGAGACCTTGTCGCTCTTCAGGTAGGGTGCGTTTTTCTCCAGTGCCGCGGGTAAGGTGTCCCACGTGAGAGAGAACAGTGCGGGCTGGCTGCCGCCGATCAGGACGCGTGTCTCGTCGTGGGTGTTGCCCAGGATCATCGGAACGTCGGAGGAGATCTGCGGGTCGGTTGGGGAGAAGGGGTCGGCGGGGAGCGAGCGGCCGTCGGTTACCGGGCCGTAGTAGCCGCCGGAGTGTGCGGCGGCCTGCAGCGTTGCCGTGGGTAATGCTCGCAGCACTTTGGCCGTGGCTTCGGGGGTTGCGGTATCCAGCCCCAGCACCTTGAGCAGGGCTTTGGCGCGGTCCGAGGCGTGATTCGGTTGCGCGCCGGTTACCTGCTGGCCGCTCATCGAGATCACGCGGTGGAAGAGGCCGTGCGCGGGAGGCTGGGCCATCAGCGTCGCGCACTTGGCTCCGCCGCCGGATTGACCGAAGATCATCACGCGGGAGGGGTCGCCGCCGAACTCTGCGATGTTGTCGCGCACCCATTGCAGCGCGAGTACGAGGTCGAGCTGGCCGGCGTTGCCGGAGTCGTCAAAGCCCTGCCCTGGCAGGAGCTGCGCGAGGTACAGGTAGCCGAAGAGATTCAAGCGGTGATTCACGGTGACGACGACTACATCCCCGCGCTTCGCCAGCCGGGTGCCGTCATAGAGGGCGGCGTTCGCTGTGCCGTTCGAGTAGGCGCCGCCGTGGATGTAGAACATCACCGGCCGCTTTTTGCCGTCACGCAGACCTGGTGTCCACACGTTCAGGTGCAGGCAGTCTTCGCTCTCGGGGCCTTCGTCGGGCGGCAGATGATAGCCCTGCTGGGGGTTTGCGGTGGCTTCGTGACGGGACCTGGCGCCGGAGATCTGCGGCGAGCGCGGGCCCCAGTCGGAGGCGTCGCGAATCTCTTTCCATGGAGCCGGGGGTTTGGGGGCAGCGAAGCGGGTCTGGGCCGTGTCCTGTCCGTAGGCGATGCCCTTGAAGCAGAGGACGCCTGCACCGGCGTCGCGGCCGCGGACTTTGCCTGCGGTGGTCGTTGCCACCAGGTCGGACTTCGCAGCCAGTGCACTGCGATCCAGTAACCCCGCTGCGCCTAACATTGCACCGCCGACCAGTACTTCACGCCTGTTCATCCTGAAAGTCTCCGCACTGACAACGTATGGCTTTGGACTGATGACTTGCAAATCGTGGAGGAAGAACAGTCAACAGCAAAAGCTTTGACGCAACGGACGCGAAGAAACGCCACGGAGCGCGACGGCTTCCGTGGCGCTCCGCGGCGGCCGTTGCGTCAGGGTTTTAGGGGTACATGCTAGCTCGGGACGGGTGTAACTTTGACCGCTTTGTTGTCCTCGAAGTCGATCTTGATCGGGTGGCCGTTGTTGTCGTAGGTCACGGAGCGGTTGCCGGTGCTGTCCGAGCTTGGATTAATGACCTGGCCGAGGGACATCATGGCCTGGTTTTCGCTCATGCCCACCACGGCCTCATGCTTGTCGATGTGCGCCCACATCTCCGGGCCCCAGTGTTTGTAGAGCACGTGCGGATCGTCGTAGAAGAAGATCTCGTCGGTGAGAAACGTATACGCGCCGTTGTCGTAGTTTCCGATCGGCACAGCGTACAGCGCGTTCGGGTCGCTCGATTTGGGCATCGTAAAAGCCAACAGCACGTGGCGTTCACCGGCCGAGATGCGCGACACCGCGCGGCCTTTGGGCGGCACCTGCTCGAAGACATCCTTGACGACCAGCGGCTCCGCGCCCGCGAGCGTGGCTACCGGATGCGCGTAGTCGGCGTGGTGGCTGGTGTAGTGGTAGTAGTCCATCTGCCCGCCGGCGCTCACCCAGATCGTCTTGCCGATGAGGTCGCGCTCGTCCTTCAGCGAATCCGGATGCTGCTTGCGCAGAAAGACCGTATCGTCGTCGGAGAGCTTCGGCTTCGCAGAAGTCTCCGTTGCCGCCGGCAGCTCTTCGTGGTTCGCCTTGTAGATCAGTCCTACACGTATGCCAATCGCGATGACGAACGCTGCCGATACAGCCAGTGCAATCTTTTTGCCATTTTCCATGCGTCTACTCCGGTACTAAGAGATTAGAGGTTAACAAACCTGCGTTAGTTGGATGTGTGTAGCAGAACAAGCAACGGCAAAGGCCTTGACGCAACGGGCGTGAAGAAAAAGCGCCACGGTACGCGACGGCTTACGTGGCTAGATCTGATTGTTGGGGTCGAGGGAAACATTGCCGTTTCTCTAGCCTACCGGCTCCATCTCGCTGAACTGCTTTTCGACTGCGATCAGACTCTCGGAGGTCAGCGTGTCGGCGTGGCGTAGCGCGGGGAAGAATATCGACCAGGTACCTGTCACCATCATGCTGGCGACGCCGCCGACCACGACTGCTCGCACCGCGCCCCACCAGTGCGCCGTAAGGCCGCTCTCGTACTCGCCGAACTCGTTCGATGCACCGAGGAACAGCCAGTTCACGCTGGACACTCGGCCGCGCATCTCGGGCGGCGTGGCGAGTTGCAGGATGCTCGACCGCACGACGACGGAGATCATGTCGGAGGCTCCGATGATCAGCAGGGCCGCGCAACTCAACCACAGGTTGCGGCTCAGTCCGAAGAGCACTGTCGCCGCGCCGAAGATTCCCACGCACACCAACATGGTCCTGCCGGCGCGGCGCTTGATCGGGAACGCCAGCAGTCCCAGCGAGACGGTCAGCGCACCGAGGCTCGGCATGGCACGCAGCAGACCGAGACCATGCGGCCCCTCGTGCAGAATGTCCGACGCAAAGATAGGCATCAGCGAGACCGCGCCGCCGAGCAGCACGGCAAACAGATCCAGCGAGATCGATCCCAGCAGCAGGCGCGTCTGCGCGACGTAGTGCAGGCCCGCCAGCATCGTCTTGACGGTGAAGCCTTTCTTTTCGCCGGGGCCGCGTGGATGCACCATGCTTACCAGCACGAGAAATATCGCAAACGCTATGAGCGTGAAGCAGTAGACCAGCGGCGCTCCGGCGAACGGTGCAAATCGTCCGCTGAAGCTACGGCTCAGCCCTATCGTAAACAGCAGCCCGCCCATCATCGGCCCGATGGCGTTGGAGACCTGGAAGATGCTCGCGCCCCAGGTGACGGCGTTGACGAAGTGTTCCTTCGGAACGAGCGTCGGCACCAGCGAACTCGCCGCCGGGCCGGCGAAGCATCGCCCTGTGCCGATGAGGAAGAGAACCCCGTACACCACCCAGATGTTGCCGATGCCATGCAGCGTCAGCCACAGCAACAGCGCGGTTGCGAGCAATTGCACGGTGTAGCAGGTCAGGATGATGTTGCGACGGTCATAACGATCGGCTACATGCCCAGCGGGCAGCACGAAGAACAGACCTGGAAGAAAGAGCGCAAGCCCGGTATAGCCCAGTGCCAGCGCCGAGTGCGTGAGCTGATACACCTGCCACGCCACGCCGACCGACTGCGCCTCAGCTCCCATCGTACCGAGAGCCCTGGCTGCTGAATAAAACCGGAAGTCCCGCGACTGCCACGCCACCGTCGCGCTCAAAGATCGTTGTTCCGCGTCCGCCATGTACTTCTATGCTGACACATTGCGAAGAACAGGCAAAAAACAAAGGCCTTGACGCAATGGGCGCGGCGGTTCGCAAAGGAGCGCGACGGCATTTGTGTTTGGGAAATGCTGCGGTGCTCCCCCCTCCAGGCTGCTGAGGTAGATTGGAGCCAATGCCAAGAGCAAGATCTCAACGGGATCGGGGCTGCTCGGCGGGCTACAACAGGAGGGCTGGATGACCATGAAGGGGTGGGCGGTTGCGGTGCTTTGTCTGATGGCGAGTTCGCTGCAGGGTGCGACTGTGCACGGGGCGGTTACGCTGCCCGTTCCCGGAGGAAAGGTCATTCTCTCGCAGCGGAGCGCGCAGACAGTAGTGCATTGGAACTCGCATGGAATGCAGCGGACAGCGGTACTGCCTGCGGATGACGGAATCTATCCGGGGTCGCTCTTCGAGGCGAGGGTTCTGGGGACGATAGGCGATAAGGTTCTTGTCTTGTCGGTGACCTATGGTTCCCGGCCCAACGGAGGCATGCACATGTGCGGTGCCGGAATGGAGACGATCGTCCGTGTGGTGAGCTTTTCAGGAAGGCCACGGCAGACGTTCGAGCAGCTAGTAGAGAGTTGCTGGCAAACCATCGAAGAGGGCGACGTAGCCTGGGACCCATCGGCGCATACCCTCAGCGTGGAACGCACTACGTATAGCGACGGCGAGGCGCACACCAATCGGATCTATCAGGTGGATGACAAGGGAGCGGTGCGGTTGATCGTGGATGCCCCTGGGGAGCCGTCTTCGAAGTAGGCGGTACGTGGGAGTGGCAGTTCTTGCAGCAGCATTCTTTCATCACACTATGAGTGGAAATGCCGACTCGTTATCATGGACTTCTCATGCAAGCACCTGATCAACACCTCCTCGGCACCCTTCTCACAGAAGCACGCAATCCCGCTACCGAGCATCTCGACGAGCTGCCGACGCTCGCCATGCTCCAAGTCATCAACGACGAAGACGCGAAGGTCGCGACCGCTGTTCGCGCGGAGCTGCCGCATATCGCGCAGGCTATCGATGAGATTGCAGCGCGCTTCGGGCGCGGCGGACGGCTCTTCTACATCGGCGCGGGGACCAGTGGGCGACTTGGCGTACTGGATGCCAGCGAGTGCCCGCCGACGTTCTCCGTCTCCGCCGATCTCGTGCAGGGGCTGATTGCGGGGGGCGATCGCGCATTGCGGCTCTCGAGCGAACACTCCGAAGACTCGCCCGAAGAGGGCGCTCGCGATCTCGCCGCGACAGGGTTTGCGAAGGACGACACCTTGGTCGGCATCGCGGCCAGCGGGCGTACGCCGTATGTGCTCGGGGCGCTTGCGTATGCGAAGAAGCTTGGCGCGCTGACCGTAGGACTTACCTGCGTGCCGGGTTCGGCTATCTCGCAGGCTGCCGATATCGCGATTACTCCGGCGACTGGACCGGAGGTGCTGACAGGTAGCACGCGCCTGAAGGCCGGCACGGCTACCAAGCTGGTTCTCAACATGCTCTCGACGGGCGTGATGGTGAGGACAGGCGCGACCTACGGCAACCTGATGGTGAATGTGCGTCCTACGAATGCGAAGCTCGTCGACCGTGCGCATCGCATCATCGCCGCAGCGACCGGATGCGATATGGAGACTGCGGCGAAGCTCTTGGAAGAGGCTGGCGATAGTGTGAAGACCGCGATTGTGATGCAGAAGCGATCGTTGTCGCGCGAAGCGGCGGAGACACGGTTGGCGGCGGCCCATGGGGTGTTGGCGAACGCGTTGTAAAAGCGTACCTGGGGCTACGCCCCAGGCTGGCATGAAACGGTCCGTTGGCCCTAAATCGTTACATCGACAGATATTCCGGTCGAGAGATTTCTGGCTAGATAGACATCGTTCCCTCCGCGGCTGAAGCCGCTTTTATGGGGATGCCCTAACGGCGGGGCTGAAGCCCCGCCCCTTCAAAGCAAAAACTCGCGCGAAGTTTAATCACATGCCCTACCCAAACAGCGTCTGCCTGCGTGGCATCTCGATGCCCAGGTGTTCATAGGCCAGGCGTGTTGCGACGCGTCCGCGTGGGGTGCGGTCGAGGAAGCCGATCTGGATCAGGAATGGCTCGTAGACCTCTTCCAGCGCGTCCTGCTCCTCGGCCAGAGCGGCAGCCAATGTGTTGAGACCCACCGGGCCACCATCGTACTTCTCGATGATCGTGCGCAATAGACGGCGATCGAGTTCGTCGAAGCCGTGCGCGTCCACTTCGAGCATCTTCAGCGCGGCCATGGCTGTCTCGCGATCGATCCTGCCCGAGGCCCTTACCTGTGCATAGTCGCGAACGCGGCGCAGCAGGCGGTTGGCGATGCGGGGTGTCCCCCGCGACCGCATCGCGATCTCCGCGGCACCGTCGTGGTCGATGGGCACGCCCAGCACCTCGGCGGAGCGCTCGACGACGAACCGCAGCTCATCGTCGGTGTAGAACTCCAACCGCAATAGAATGCCGAAACGCGAGCGCAGCGGAGAGCTCAGCAGGCCGGGCCGGGTCGTCGCCGCGACGAAGGTGAACGGCTTGATCTCCAACGTATGAGTACGTGCCGCCGGACCCTGCCCGATGATGATGTCCATCTGGTAGTCCTCGAGCGCGGTGTAGAGTTTTTCTTCAAGCACCGGCTGCAAGCGATGGACCTCGTCGAGGAAGAGCACCTGCTTCTCACGCAGGTTGGTCAGAATGGCCGTGAGGTCGCCCTGAATCTGTAAGGCCGGGCCGCTGGTCTGCTGGTACCCAACCCCCAGCTCGTTCGCGATGATGGTCGCGAGTGTCGTCTTGCCCAGCCCCGGAGGCCCGAAGAGGAGCACGTGGTCGAGGGCCTCGCCGCGTGACTTTGCAGCCTCCAGCGCAATCGCCAGCTGTTCCTTGGCCTTCTCCTGGCCAATGAACTCGGACAGCCGCTTGGGCCGCAGCTTCAACTCAAAGGCCGAGTCATCCTCCACCGGCCCAGCCGATACCAGACGCTCCGCCTCGGCACTCTTGCGACCAGTCTGGTTCAGGTCGAACTTTTTCTTGTTTGCGAAGTCCATCTGAGGCGAGGATACGGCGAAGATACGAGTGGAAGCAATCATGGCAGGTGTCTTCGCTGTAAATTCGGGGTGTAGAGACAAGCCAGCCAACCCCTGCGCGCCCAACCGACTCCTTTAAAGTCACGCCTTTGCGCGGATTCGATGGGCCATCTTAGAAAACGAGACTGGCTGCGAGGAAAACGAGGCCGGCGGCGAGGCGAATCTTTTTTGACGCTCTCCCCGTCTACCCTTTTCAGAGGTTTTACGAGACATAGTTTCAAAAGAAAACTTGCCGGCGCAACTATGCAGTTCCAGAGAGGGTTTGACTCTGATTGCGGGCAACACTTTGATTCGTTTAAGATTCACGTTCGTCCGTCTGCCCCTAATTTGCCGATCATGTCTTCGGAGAGGATGTAGTGCATGAAGCGTTTTATCTCTTTCTCGCTCGCGATCTTTACCTGTGTCTGCGTGCTTGTAGCCACAGAACGCCAGGCGAAGGCTTACGTCGATCCGGGAACAGGGTTCCTCGCTCTCCAATCGGGAGCCGCTGGGCTGGCTGCGGTGGGCTACTTCCTGCGCCGTCGCATCATGGCATTGTTTGGGAAAAAAGAGGTTCCGGCAGCAGCTTTACCCGTACCGGCTAAGAAAGATGGTTCCCACAGCGCCGCATGACATCAGCGCCGCCCTGCCCAACCTTTCGTGATCCCTCCGGTTCCCTTCGCCTGGAAGGCGACCTCGCAATCCGCGAGATTCACACCTCCGCTCGTGAGGAGGTGTTGGAGTTCGTGAACTCGCGTTTTTGCCAACGCCTGCAAAAACGCGGTGACCTGGTGGCAGCCACCATCGACGACGCTCCCGACGGTCTGCGGCTCCTGCATCCCAGAGTTCCGGTCCCCACCTATCCGTGGGAGTGGACGCCCTCCATGTGGCTGGCTGCGGCCGAACTGACGCTCAATCTCTGCGAAGAGGCCTTGAGTGAAGGCTGGATCCTGAAGGATGCTACCCCGCTGAACGTGCTCTTCATCGGGCCACGGCCGGTGCTCGTGGATTTCCTCTCGTTTGAGCGCTACAAACCCGGCTCCTCGATCTGGCTCGCTTACGGACAGTATGTTCGAACCTTTGAGCTGCCTCTGCTCATGAACCGGCTGCTGCACTGGCCGCTGGCACTCAGCTTCTTCAAACGAGACGGCTATGAGCCCAGTGACCTCTACCAGGCCATTGGCCGCACGCAACGCTTTTCGCCTGCGGCGTTCTGGCCCATTACGCTGCCTGCGCTGCTGGAGAAACGCAATGGGGCCGCTGCGTCCACAGCGCAACCCGCTAAAGCGAAAGACCCTGGATTGGCGCTGCATGTGCTGAAGCGGATGTTGGCCTCTCTGCGGAAGCGTACTCGCCGGGCCTTGCCGAAGGACGCTGGATCGGAGTGGGCCGACTACACGGGCACGCTGACGCACTACACGCCGGAACAGAGCGCGCAGAAGCTCGAATGGATGCAGCAGGTGCTGAACGAACTGCACCCGGAACGTGTGCTGGACATCGGCGCCAATACGGGCGAATTCAGCTCCCTCGCGGCAGGCATGGGCGCGCAGGTTGTAGCGCTCGAACGCGATGCCGCTACGGCAGAGCGCCTCTTCTGTATGAGCCGGGCAAAGAATCTTTCTATCCAGACCGTTCATGCGGATGCGGCACGCCCTACAGCCGCCGCAGGCTGGGACAACAACGAGACGAGCGCTCTTCTGCCTCGGCTCGAAGGCCGATTCGACCTGGTGCTGATGCTGGCTGTGATCCACCACCTTCTGCTACTGGAGCAGATCCCGCTGGGGCCCATCATGGAACTCTGTCATCGGATCACCCGCCGCTATCTGGTGATCGAATGGGTGCCCGCTACCGACCCCATGTACCAAAGCCTGATGCGCGGACGCGACACTCTCTATGGCTCGATCACGGAGGCCGATCTTCTCGCTGCCTGCGTTGGTCGCTTTCAGCTACTGCGCCAGCTCACACTGAGCAACGGACGGGTTCTGTTTCTCTTCGAGAGAGCATAGAGAGCAAATCTACAGAGCGAGTAAAGAGTACCCGTGGATAAAAGATCTCTGTTCAAGAGGCTCTGCCAGTACATCGGTGTTGCCTCGCTCATGCTGTTGGCGAACTACGACGATCTGCTGGGTGGCGGCGGCAATGTACGGCTGCATGCGCCATTTCCGCTCACGGGTATCTGCCTGGCACACATGGCCGACATCCTGCTACTGGGGTTGCTCCTCTTCGTCCTCTTCGCGCCCCTGCAACGCTGGCGCTTCTACCCGTGGGTTCGGCTGTTGCTGGCCGCTGCGATTCCTCCGTGCGTGATCGCACGCAACCTGGAGTTCTTTCCCTTTGCTGTGCCGGATTGGTCTGTGCTGCTGCTTGCGCTGGTCTGGGCTGCGCTGCTGCTGGTTCTTCTGCTGCGCTTTCCGCAGGGGTATCGCCGAGTGATACGTCTTGGCGATGGTGCCGGGATCTTCGCAGCCGTCTTTGCATTCTGCACCTTCGCGCAGTTGCTGTGGATGATGCACTGGAAGCCCGCGCCCAATGAGCAGGTTGCCGCCTGGGCCGCCTCTCCCCAGCCACCACGCCAGCATCCGCTGCTGGTCTGGGTCATCCTCGATGAACTCTCCTACGATCAGGTCTTCGAGCACCGCGCGCATGATCTGGCGCTGCCCAACTTCGACGCCCTGCGCAGCGAGAGTACCGTCTTCACGAATGTGCAGCCGGTCGGCTACAAGACAGCGAAGATCCTTCCGTCGCTGCTCAGCGGGCATGCCGTCGACGACTTCCGCTACAGCTTCGACAACCGCTTTCAGGTTCACTACACCGATGCGCGCGGGTGGCACGTGCTCAACGGCAGCCAATCCATCTTCCATGACGCCCAGCAGAACGGCTGGAGGACCGCGGCGGTGGGTTGGTACAACTCCTATTGCCCTATCTATGGCGACGCCATCGACAACTGCTACTGGACGAACCTGGATAAGCTCGATGGGCCCATGGCACAGCGAAATGGCCTGCGGCAGAACATCTATTCACCGCTGCGGCAGATGGTGCTCGATGTTACGGCTCCCGAGCAAGCCGATCGAGATATGTGCACGTACGACGTTCGCCATCGCTATCAGACGCACATCGATCTCGAACAGCATGCCCTGCAACTCCTGCAGACCGACCAGGCAGACTTTGTGTTTCTGCACATGGCTGTTCCCCACAGCCCCACGATCTGGAGCCGTAGCAACGACAGCTATACGCAGACTTGCGGCGGATCCTACCTCGACAACCTGGCGCTCGCTGACCGAGAGTTAGGACGCATCGTGAATGTCCTGCGGACCTCACCGCGATGGAAGGACACAACACTCATCGTCGAAGGCGACCATGGATGGCGCATCAATCTCTGGAAGGGCCAGCCCGCCTGGACGAAGGAAGACGATGCGGCCTCGCGAGGCGTTTTTGATTCGCGGCCTGCAGTGTTGATTCATGCGGCTGGACAGACGATGCCTCAGACCAATCAGAGCGTGTGGCCGCTGATGAATGTTCGTGAGGTGGTGAAGAGGATTGTCAGTGGCCAGCCGGTGCGGTATTAGCTCGAGGTGTAGGGCGAGGACGGCTTCAGCTTCATCGCTTGCGTGAAAGCACGAACTCAACTCCACCGACAAAGCCGCGGCCTTGCATGCGGACGTTGGCGATCTCCTGATACCCGGTGTTGGCGAGATTTGTCATCTGCAGATATGGGCGGAAGCGCCCGACCTCGCGCACCGCTGATACGTCCCAAACCGCATACGGAGCCTGTGGAGGCGCTGGCGCCTCCGTGTAGCGCTCCACCACGCCCAGCCGCGACTGCAACAGAAGCCCGTGCTTCAGGTTCCAGGTCCACTCCACGCGGCCGTTGTTGACGGGATAGTCGAACACATACTCCGATTGCAATCCGTTCAGGGAGCTCTGCGTTCCTTTGAGCAGCGTCCAGCTCAGCTTCAACTGCTGGCTGCTGTTCGGCCGCCAGTTCAGCGAGCTCTCCACGCCGGTAAAATGCAACCCGGGGAGATTGGTCGCCTGCCACAGATCGTTCGACGAGGCCCGGGTGTAGTCGATCGTGTTCTTCTGCTGCGAATAGAAGGCAGTCACCGATGCCGCGATATGAGCGCTGGGAAACCAGTCCGCACCACCCTCGTAGTTCCAGGCCGACTCCGGCTTCAGGTTGGGATTGCCTAGCGTCGTGGGGTCGCTGTAGTAGAGATCGAGATACGTCGGCAGACGGAACCCGTAGCCTGCGGAGGCGCGCAGCTTGACCGAGTGGGGCAGCCACAGCGTGCCCGCGAACGTCGGGCTCGAGACTACGCGGCCGCCGCTGAAGACCTCCTCGCGCAGCCCCGCGGAGATCAATCCCTTTCCGGCGATACGCCATTCGACATCGCCGTAACCAGCTCCGCGATTGCGTCCATGGTCTCCGAGGTTCGTGCTGTGGATCTGATCGGTGTCCTCTTCGAGGCCTGTGAGCAGCGTGGTGTTCTTGAAGATCTCGCGCCGGTCGCGGACGGATCCATCAAAGCCGTCGTCGATGTGCTGATTCTTGTAGTAGCTGGGGTCGTCGCGTAACAGCACATAGATGTCCGAGTGACGGCGATAGGCCACTGCGGCATCGGTGTGCTCATTGAACTGCTGCGAGAGCGCGGCGAACCAGCCTTTGGTCCGCTCCCACGAGGGATAGTTGCCGTAGAACTGATCCGCTCCATAGGCTCGGTCGTCGCCGGCAAAGAGCAGGTCGCTCGTCCCCAGAGCAGACTTGAATCGCGTCTCGCTGCTTGCGGACTCCGTTCTGTAGTCACGATCGTAGATGAAGCCTGTCGAGCGGTCTCGGTCAGCGGCGACGACTTCGCTCCACCGCTTGCCTACCATCGATCCCAGCAGACCCTCCTGGTCTTCGCCGTAGCTGCCAGCTCCGGCACGGATACGCAGTGTGGTGGCATCGGGTTCAAAGGTCATAAAGTCGATGACACCGCCGATGGCATCCGAGCCATAGAGCGTTGAACCTGTCCCATGCAGGACGTCGATCTTTCCTAACGCCGCCAATGGCACGGGCAGGTCGAGATTGAAGTGCGAGGTCTCGACGTTGTCCATGCGCAGCCCGTTGAGCAGAACCAGCGTCTGCTCGAACGAGGCGCCACGCACCGAGATGTCGGCCATCACCCCTGCTCCGGCGCGCTGCTGGATATCCACCGAGGAGTCCGTGCGCAGATAGTCCTCCAGGTCCTGCGAGGCCAGCGCATGCTCCTGTGCGTCCAGAGGCACCACCGTGCGGGCCGACTCTCCCAGGCTCACGGGCTCGACATCGCCTAGAACAACCACCGTCGTGCTGACCGGCGGAATGGTTTGTGGACTCTGAGACTGTTGTGCGCACAGAGGCAGGGTGGCGACGAAAAGCATAGGAAGGTGACGCAGGCGAAACATCTTGCAGAGAACTCCTTGGACTTCTGTCATCCTGCCTGTTGCATCGCCGCGATACAACGATGGTTTTGTATCGTCCTTGATAGTTTATTCTGTAAACTAATTTTACCTGCGATGCGTATCGATGCCTTCCTCTCCGAAAGTCCCATGTTCGCGATCAATCGCGCGGCGCGGCGATTCAACTCACTGGCCACTGAAGCTCTCGCGGCCGACGGCCTTACATTTCTTGAAGGCCTGGTGCTTACGGCGATCTTCTTCGAAGCGCCAACGCCCCTCAAACCTTCGGAACTCGCGGAGACCTTTGGAATGACTCGAGGCAATGTGAGCCATTGCGTCTCGTCCCTGGAGGCGAAGGGGCTGCTGCAGCGAAAGATCGATCCGGCCGATGCCAGGGCGTATCAGCTCGCCCTGAAGCCCGCTGGCAAGAAGTGCGCGCTGCATGTCATCGCGGCGTTCGACAAGCTGCAAAAAGAGTTTGAGAGAGAGGTTGGCAAGACAGCTCTCGCAGAGACGCTCAAGACCATTCGCAAGCTGGAAGCGCTCTTTTAGAGTACGTGCAGAGATCGCGTGAAGTAGAGATGAACCACCCCCGAAGTTGTCATCCCTCGGCTACTGGCTTACAGCGGTGAAGGCCGTGGATAAAGCTCCGGTTGCGACTCCGGACACCCCCGCGCTGGCCAAGGTTCCATCGTGGTTGACGGTATAGATCGAAGCGGCGCTGCCCTCATTGGTCACGTAGACGAATTTTCCGGTTGGGTCGAAGGTGATGCGGAAGGGCTCCGTGCCAGTGGCGATGGTAGCCGTCGGGTTGGCAGCGGTTGAATTCAGTTTGAGGTTGCCAGTGGTGAGATCGATGGTGAACATCGAGACGGTGTTATCGCCGCGGTTGACCACGTAGGCAAAACTGCTCGTCGGGTCGACGGCGATCGCCGTGGGCCCGCTGCCCGCCGCGACCACGGACGATGTATTCAACGTCAGTATGCCGGTGGTGGGGTTGACCGTATATTGCGAAACCGCATTGCCGCCCCCGAAGTTATTCACGACGTAGGCAAACTTGCCGGAGGGGGCGACGACCACCTGAAACGGGTCTCCGTCGGTAAGGACCGTAGCGGGCGAGGTCGGAGTGAGAAGTCCGGTGGTCTGGTTGATAGTGAACATGGAGACCGTAGCGCCATCGCTGTCCAAGGCGGATACATAGAGGAATTTGCCTGCAGGGTCGACGGTCAAGAAACCTGGGTCCGAAAGGACCTCACCGGGAAGCATCGTCGACACTGTGGCTGGCGTCGTCGGGGTCAGGACGCCCGTGGACTGGTTAATGGTGAACATGGAGACCGTACTGTCGTTGGTGTTGGCGGTGTAGACGAATCGTCCGAGCGGGTCGATTGCGATTTCCTGGGGGAGCCACCCGGTGGGAACAGTTGCAGGTGTCGTCGGGGTGAGGACCCCGGTGGTGGGGTTGATCGTGTACATCGAGATGGTGGATACACTAGACGCGTTGGAAACCAGGTTGGCTACATAGGCAAATCGTCCTAACGGATCGATGACCATCTGTTCCGAATCGTCTTGCGGCAACGCATACCCGGTGGAGACGGAGGCCGGCGTGGTCGGGGTGAACTGCCCGGTGCAGGAGTCGACGGTGAATATGGAGACCGCGTAGCCGGTCAGGACATAGGAGAACTCCGGCTTGGTTGCAGGCACGCATGCGGCAGAAGTTGTAGATACAGGGGCCGGTTTTTCACCGCAACCGGCGTCAAGCAGAACCACAAGGCAAAGGATTACAGGATAAAAACGGGCCAATTTCACGTGGTGCTCCTTACTCGATTCCAAAGGCAGCACCATACTACTATCACCCCTTGTTGCGAGGGGTTCAGGGTTTCTTGTTAGGCTCGCGTACTTTGCGAGCTACGCCGAAGGACCCCGAAAATCTTTGCATCCCTTTGCTTTGGTGTTGGAAATCGAAGCGTAACGATGAAGAAAATGTGGGAGTGAATGCGACGGGGCAGATCATGCTGCATTTGCTCACAGCGAAAATGCTTGCAATTCAACTACAGATGTAGTTGAATTGACGGCAAGTGAGTTTGACTAACGATGTTTTCGAAAAAACTATCAAAACTCGACCTGCAAATTCTGGAGGCGTTGTGGCTCAAGGGCGCGTGCTCCGTGCGTGAGATTCACGAGACATTTCCCGCCGCGGTCAGACCTGCCTACACAACGGTGCAGACAACCGTATATCGCCTGGAACAGAAGAAGGCCTTGCGCTGCACGAAGCGGATCAGCAACGCCAATATCTTCGAGGCCGTGATCTCGCGGGAGGATGCGCAACGGCGATTGATTGACGAGTTGCTGGCGATGCTCGGCGGCCGAGCCAAGCTGGTGATGGCGCATCTGGTTGAATCCGGCGAAATCACCCTTGAAGACGTTAAGGAAGCCGAAAAGACTCTGCGAAGGAACGCGAAAAAGGAGGCACCCTCATGATCCCTACTGATCTGAACTTCCTAGTAGCTCACCTCTGGCAATCGACGCTTTGCGTTTTCGTGGCATGGCTGCTGACGCTCGCGCTCAAGAACAACCGCGCGTCGGTGCGGTATTGGGTATGGCTGGCGGCGTCGGTGAAGTTCCTTGTGCCGTTTTCGCTGCTGGTGAGTGCCGGTTCTGAGCTTGGTTCGCGGACGCTTCCTGCACGTGAGCAGGCCCAGGTTTTTTCTGTCGTGGAAGAGATCAGCCGGCCCTTTCTATCTTCCGCTCCAACCCCTATACCTGTAGCGACGTTGCCCGTGTTCCATCCAGTTCTCGCTGTATTGCTCGGGGTGTGGTTTTTGGGTTTCATCAGCACCGCCATTTACTGGCTGGTGTTGTGGCATCGTATTCACACTGCTCTGCGAATGGCGACACCACTGCCTCTCAACTTGTCAATTCGGGCAGCGTCTTCTCCCGCACGCATGGAGCCGGGCGTATTTGGTATCCGCAAACCTGTCCTGTTACTGCCGGAAGGCATCACCCGGTGTCTTTCGCAGGATCAACTGGAGACGGTTGTCGCCCATGAGCTTTGTCATGTGCAACGGCGAGATAATCTAACCGCCGCCATACACATGCTGGTGGAGACCCTCTTCTGGTTTTATCCGCCGGTGTGGTGGATTCGTACACGGCTGATCGAAGAGCGGGAGCGGGCCTGCGACGAAGCTGTATTGCAAGCCGGCAGCGCAGCCTATGTCTATGCGGAGAGCATTCTCAATATCTGCAAGTATTACGTCGAATCACCCCTGGCCTGCGCATCAGGGGTAACCGGATCAAATCTCAACAGGCGCATTACGCGCATCCTGGCTGAGCACAGCTTGCGGCGGCTAGGGTGGCCGAGAAAGCTGTTACTGGCAGCTGCCGGGGCGGCAGCACTTTCGCTTCCCCTCGTCTTTGGCTTGCTGCACGCAACGCGGACCTGGGCACAAGCAGCGGTAGAAAACCCCAAAGGGCTACCAACGTTTGAAGTGGCAACCGTCAAGCCCAGCCTGCCTGGCGGCACGATGGTGATGACGAAGTTCACACCTGACGGAATGTGGATCAAGAATGCGCCGCTTATCATGATCATTCGGCAAGCCACTGGACTGTTGAACTCGAACGACGATCAGGTTATCGGAGCACCCTCCTGGGTGAAGACGGAGAAGTATGACATCGACGCCAAGGTGAGCGAAGCGGATGTTCCTAAGTTGGATAAGCTCAGCCGTATGGAAAGAAACGAGATGATGCGGCAGGTGCTGGTAGACCGTTTCAAATTTGCGGCTCATCAGGAGATCAGGGAACTTCCTGTGTATGAGCTGGTAGCGGCGAAGGGTGGCCCCAAACTCAAGGAAGCAACGCCCGGGGACACCTATCCTAACGGGTTGAAGGATGATCAAGGGCAAAGCTCCCCGGGCATGATGCGTGTTGGGCGAGGCACAGTGGATTGTCAGGCGATTTCAGTTACGGCTCTGCTCGATATACTCTCTCTATCCGGCCGCACGGTAGTAGACAAGACGGGCCTCACCGGCAAATACGACATTAAGCTGCGGTGGCGCCCTGAGGATTCGCATCCGAATGCAGAGGCGGGAGACGGCGGCACCGAGGGCTCTGATGTAGATTTCTTTACCGCGATCCAGGAGCAGCTTGGGCTCAAGCTTATTCCGGCAACAGGCCCGGTTAGTACTCTTGTAGTCGATCACGTCGAGAGGCCTTCGGACAATTAATCCAAAGGGCCTCAAGACGTATGTGAAGACACAACTGTTTCTAACGCAGCACTAACAGAACACACGCATGGGGAGCGAGTTCCTGCGTTATGCCGTCGGCACGTCCACTGTCTTTTGCATCCCACACGTTGCGCACCGATCGTTTGCGCACGCCGAGGCTGCTTCCGAAGTCGGCAAACTTTCGGTCGATCTTTAGCGGAGTCTCTCCCGTATTGAAGATCGCGAGAGCTACTTTGCCTCCCGGCAGAGAGGCGTGCCAGGCGATCAGCGCGCCTTCGTGCAGGACTTCGGAGCTCTCTGTCGCTGTCTGGTTGATGGCGATCAATTCGCGATTGGTCAGCAGCGCGAGGGTGGGCTCATCGAGCAGGGTCAGGTTGGCTCCGAGGATCAGAGGACTCCGCGCGATCGCCCACAACGTTAGCTGCGTACGCTGATCCTCCAGCGTAAGCAGCGACCGGCGCGGCGCCCCCCAGCCGGGGGAGGGCCTCAACTCGCCCAGCGGCAGCATATCGGCGTCCGGCCAGTTGCCTGGCTTCGCGTAGCGCTCCCACGCAGCCAGCCGCACGAACTGGCTCTGCACTGTCTGTGGGAAGCCCAACGACGGCTTTGCCCAGACGTCCCAGATGTCGTCCGAGATCCTCCACATCGCCGCGAGGCTGCCTACCTCCTCCGCGTGTGCCAGGTTCGTAGGCCCCGGCGACAGGCTCAGAACAATCGGCCGTCCGGTCTTGTCGATCGCGCGCCGGATCATGCGGATCTCATCCACTTTGTAGGGGTGATCCGAGATGCAGTCCACCTTCAGCAGATCGACGCCCCAGGAGGCGTACTGGCGCAGTAGAGAGTCGTACCATGCCTGCCCCGCCGCGTTGTCTCGCACACCCCAGTTGGTGGGGTCCCACGGGCAGCTGTCGCTGGTATCCGCGGCATCTTGCGTGGAGAAGCTGCTGCCTTCGATCGGCAGGCTGCGCTCCACGCTGGCCCGCGGTATTCCCCGCACGATGTGGATGCCAAACTTCAGCCCCTGCGCGTGGACCCAGCGGCCTATCTCCGTGAAGTTCGTCTCTTCTACGGTCGCCAGGAGCTTTCCTGTCGACGCGGGTTGGGGACTTACCGGCGAGGCCGCACGTCCGTTCACAGCGGAAGGAAAGCGCGCCGGCACGGGCACGTATCGCCCATGAGAGTCGATCGCATAGTGCAGCTTGTCGGGTGTCTCCCTGTCCTGCGGGTTCTCGAAGAACCACCCCTCATCGATCACCGCGTAGCGCCAGCCGAAGGGCAGCAGCTTCTGCTTCTGCACCGTAACGTTGTCGCGAAACTGCTGCTCGGTGATGGTCAGGCCGTAGGAGTCCCAACTGTTCCACCCCATCGGAGGCGTGGGTGCTACAGACGGCTGCTGGGCCTTTGCCGTTATTACGATAGACCCCAATACGACGAACATCATCCCGTACAGCAAACGTTTACTGGCGAAGATCATAGACACCCTCCGAAGAACGAAAACGCGACGCCCCTGTATCCTACAAGAACCAGTAATCCCAGAAGGACTCCGCAATGCCGCTTTACGAGTACGAGTGCAGCCAGTGCCATCGCCGCACCGAAAAGATCCAGAAGTTCTCCGACCCTGAACTGACCGTCTGCCCCTACTGCGGCGGCCCCCTCGCACGCACTATTACGGCTGCGGCTATCTCGTTCAAGGGCGGTGGCTGGTACAAGGACGGCTATGCCTCCGCCAAGCCCGCTGCGAGTGGCGACGCGGCTTCCGCTCCCGCTGCCGCGCCTGCATCGGGGGATGGTGCCTCGGCTTCGGCGCCGGCGCCAGCGGCGGCTCCTGCTGCAGCGCCAGCGGCGTCGGCAGCGCCCGCAGCCTCCAGCAAAGCCTAGCGTGTCCTCAAGCTGATTCGACTGAATCAAGGAAAACAATTCAGTCGTTGCGCCCTGCGGGCTCCACTCCGGCCTGCGGCAGCGAGGTGTGGGTCTTTGACCCGGCTTTTACGGCATGGCTGAAGCCATGCCCTTAACGAAACGGTTCTTGCCATCGCAGAGTGTTTGCACGCTGCGAGCGAGAACTTGATCGCGCCCCCCAGGCTGCTTGCGGTTTCGTACTTGCTGTTCTCTTTTCTCTGTTCTCTCTTTCCTGTTTGCTGTTTCCTGCCTGCTGGCTCTGTTGCCTCTCCAGCATCTCCCTATGTTCCAGCACTTGCGCGGCATTACACAAACACGCGTGCGTTGCGATATCATGCAAGCCATGAGGCTGCATCGCTCGCTACGCAAATTCGGGAAGCAGGTCGAAGAGAGCGTGGGTCTCCGCTCCCACGAAGACCGTCATATCCTGCGCGCCATTGGTTGGGTTTCCGCGGGCGTCACTGCCCTGGCTATTGGAGTTGTCGTAGGCCGCGAACTGCGCCAGCGTCACAAGTTCAACAACCGCACTCCGTATGACTTCTATGCGCACTCCGGCGACGAGATTCAGGACGTCGAGTTCGGCGTGGGCATCTAGACGAAGCACGGGACTTCGCGAAAATTCTGGCTAAAAGCGTATCCTTAAGAGGTGCGCTTGCTTTCCATCCTCGAGCCCGAACAGCTTGCACCATCGGCTGCCGCGGATGCGGAACCCGATGGACGTCTGCGCGATAGCCATAACCGCACCATCACCGACCTCCGACTCTCCGTCACCGATCGCTGCAACTATCGCTGTGTTTACTGCCGCACCGGCGAAGACGGCACCCAGTACTCCGAGCTGCCGATCGCGGACTACGCCCGCATCCTGCGCGTCTTTGTCTCACTAGGCATCGAGAAGATCCGCCTCACTGGCGGCGAGCCCCTGCTGCGCCAGGGGCTGCTGGATCTCATCCGCGAGACAGCCCAGCTCCGCTCAGATTTTGTGCCGTCACTGGATATCGCGCTGACGACCAATGGCCATCTGCTCGCGCCACTGGCCCGCCCGTTGCGCGAGGCCGGACTGAGCCGCATCACGGTGAGCATGGATGCCGTCGACTCCGAGACCTTTGCCCGCATCACCCGCGTCCCGGGCAGCTTCGAGCGCGTAAGGGACGGTATTCGCGCGGCACAGGACGCAGGGCTCGGCCCCGTCAAGGTGAACTGCGTTCTGATGCGCGGCTTCAACGACTCGCAGATCGAGGCCTTTGCCGAGTTCTCGCGCAACGAAGGCGTCATCGTTCGCTTCATCGAGTTCATGCCGCTGGAAGAAGGCAGGACGTGGGCTCCGGAGACCGTCATTCCCATGGATGAGATCGTGGCCCGGCTCAATGCTGTGCGTCCGCTCGTCGAGCTGCCGCCTAACCACCTCAGCGAGACGGCGCGACGCTTCACCTTTGACGATGGCCGTGGAGAGATCGGCATCATCGCGCCGGTCTCGCGGCCATTCTGCGGACACTGCAGCCGCGTTCGTCTTACCTCCGACGGCAAGGTCCGCACCTGCCTGTTCTCGCAGAGCGATCACGATCTCGTGGGCTTGATGCAGCGCGGAGCCTCCGACGACGATATGCGCTCGTGGATTCGCCGTGTCGTTGAGCGCAAGGAGGCTCGCCATCACATTGGCGAGCCGGGCTTTCTGAAGCCCTCGCGCAGCATGGTGCATATCGGCGGGTAGCGCAGCTTCCGGAAGAAAATCTTTAACGCAGAGGACGCGGAGGTTTTGACGCGAAGCGCGAGACAAACGTCTGTGGCGCGCTTTGCGTCTGCGGAGGTTTCGCGGGGGACGCAGTGGCATCCGTGGCGTCCCCCGCGAAACCTCTGCGTCCCCTGCGTTAAAAACAACTGCTTCCAATCGCTAAACGGTTCCGTGTCTTCGACGTGAAACAGGTGGTCTCCTTGGGAAACCCACCCCAAATCGTGCGTAAAAAAACCATCTCGCCCCGAAATATTTCGCCCGAGCTTACGCGCCTCAAGAAAATTGTTGACAATCGTATTCTCTCGAATATAAGGTGGTGACGAGCACCTTTGACTTAAAGGAGATTTCACTATGCGCCAAGTTCTTGTAGCGACCCTTGTTCTGCTCCCCGTTCTGGCTCACGCCCAGGCCAGCACCGCGACCGGATCACTGCAGTCCACGCCTTCGGCGAACCTTCAGGCAAAGGTCGTCGTACAGCCCGTCAACTTTGTTCGTTCTGCAGCAACGCCCGCAGCCGCACCAGCACCCCCTGCAAGCGCTCCTCGCGACATCGTTCAGGCAGAGGTAGACCCGAACTTCGTTGAGAATCAGACGCAGCCAAGCGGCTCGATCGCCTATACCTTCGTCGGCAGTATCTCGAGTGAGCCGGTTGCTCCCAAGCTGATCCATGTGGTTGGAAGACAGATTCCTGTGAACCGCCTCACCGCCGATAACGACGTTGCGGTACGCTTCGTCGTCAGCCCGGACGGCGTTCCCGAGAAGCTGACCATTGCCAAGTCGGCAGGCGCTGAGATGGATAAGAACACGCTGGAAGCCGTTAGCCAGTATCGCTTCAAGCCCGCCACCTTGAATAACCGCCCTGTCGAGGCGGAGGTTACTGTCGAAGTTAAAGTCCAGAACCAGAAGTAGTAACCCTGTTCCCCCAGGCCCACGTGATGGTTTTATCGTCGCGTGGGCTTTTTGTTTTTTGGCGTCGGGGTTTAGACACTACTTGTCGTTGTTTGCTTTTCGTCGTCATGCTGAAGCGAAGCTGAAGGACCCCCGCATTTTGTGATGGCACCAATGCACTCGTGCCAGAACCAATGCGGGGGTCCTTCGCCTACGGCTCAGGATGACGACGAAAAACAAACAACAGCAAAGACAAATACAGGGGTCTCTTGATGCAGAGCGCGCCGCAAACGTCTGCATCGCGCTTTGCGTCAAGGGGTCTCTCCGCTACGGCGGCAAAGAACGCCGCCTTCGGTCGAGATGACAAGGTAGTGGTGGGTTGGGATGAAAGAGCAGAGGTCAGTCGAGAGAACGGCCTGCGATCAACACGCTATCAAGCCGCCCTACTCTTTATCTCTTCGTTCCAGCGCCACGGGCCGCTTCGGTTCGGGGCGGATTGCCTCGGCATTGTCGTGTGCTGCGGGGTGTACACCGAAGTCCCATATCCCCAGATTGACCTCATGGCCCGATAGAACTTCTACCAGGGCATATTCGCCAGGCTCCAGCGGATTGTCCGGCGTCAGTTTCAGCCAGTGCCCGCCCGGCAGCGGCTGCGTATGCACTTCGACAACATCCGGCTGCGGCTTCGATCCCAGCAGCTTGATACGGAAGCTGTTGAACACGCGTATGTCACCGCGAACTTCCAGGTGCTCCAGCACATAGCTGCTCGTCTCCGCGCCACCCGAGGGCGTTGCCCGGCCTGCGGCTCCGTGGGTGTCGACGGTGATAGCGCTCGAACCCGCGTCCTCCTCCGCATCGTCTGCTCCGACCCTGAGATAGATGACAGGCGTGGCCACATGTACTTGAATATCCGCGCGGTCGCCAGGGATGTCCAGGAGACGATGTGGGCTGGAGGATGGATTGACCTCCACCTTCAGAACGTTGTGCGCGGTCTCCTTGTTCAGGTCGCCGCCCTGCTGCTCCAATGGCACCAGCTCCGGGATGTTGTTGAAGGTGTCGAGCACCAGCACGCTGGTCTCTTCCGGCAAACGCAGGCTGGGAGCGACCTCCGGCGTGCGTGCGGCGCGATCGGCCTCTTCTTTCGCCAGCTCCGGACTCAACACTGGGCGCTGTGAATTGGAGGAATGCGCCGTATTGGGTCCATGCTCGCGCGCCCATTTTTCCGTCGCGGGAAGGTCTACCAGCGCAAGAGGAATGTCCTCCATCTCGCCATTGCGCTCCGCGCTGCGGTAGTGCACGACCTCTCCCGAGACCGTGTAGCTCAGGACAAGCTGATAGGTTCCATCTTTGAGGATGAGCCGTTTTCGTTGCGGGCTTTGCGCGTGCGTTGACGTTGCAGCTCCAGCCAGCAGAAGAGCCAGCAGAAGGAATCGGATGCCCCGGATACGAATTCCAAACGGAGTGTCAGTGGCAGCGATATTTCTCCTCCATCGATGCATCATCGCTTTATTAGACGCATTTTGGGAGATTCGTGCGAGGGGTCCATGCGAGGCTACGTTGTCTTTTCATCATGAACGCGACTGCGGGCAAACGGCCCGGGGCTAAAGCCCGATTCTTGAGTGGCTTTTATTCCGTAGCCTAAAGGCGATTGCCTCCCTTACCCTCCGTCTCCCTGACGCTGAAGCGTCAGGGTTCGCGCTGTACCAAGCCAGTCCACACACAGCGATGAATGGCTCGACGCCATCGCTCGCCAGCGTTATTACTTCCCTGCTGCAGGAGCTGTCGGCTTCTCTGCTACAGAAGCTGTAGTCGCCGGAGCCACATAGGGCGGTGGCGGTGTCTGGCCCTGAACGCGGATGGCCTCGTCGATGAGACCAAAGATGAACTCGATTGGGAGAGCGCCGTCGATCTTGTCTCCGTTGATGTAAAGGGTTGGAGTCGACTCCACGCCGAGCAACTGGCCCTGCTGCTGCGAGGCCTTAACCGCCGTGGTGTCCTGCTTGGCGATGCAGGCGTCCAGCTTTGCGGCATCGGCCTTCTGCAGCTTGCCCTGCTCACGAGTCAGCTTGTCGAGCTGCTCATTGGCGGCGGCCAGCGTCTTCTGGGAATCCTTGGCGTCAGAGGAGACGCCGATGTCGGAGGCGTGCGCGTGGATGCCGTCCACGAGATTCCAGTAGCCGACAGGAGACTGCTCCGCGAGGCAATCCACATCCACCGCCGCGCGCATCGCCCAGGGGTGCTGGTCGAGCGGGAAGTCCTTGTAGACGATGTGAACCTGATTGCCGTAACGGTTCGTGATGGCGGGAAAGATGCTCGCATGCAGAACGGCGCAATAGGGGCATTCGAGATCGTCGAAGCCGACGATGAGAACGGGCGCCGTGGCTGGGCCTCCGCGGGCTGGACGGCCATCGGCGGAGATAAGGTTGCGCGGGTCGGCGGAGATGTCGAACTTGGAGAACTGCGCCAGGGTCTTGCCGTCGGCCGAGATCAGAAAGTTGATAGGGCGCGAGGTCTTGCCATCCTTGCTGAAGGTGACATTGATGGCGCTATAGCCCGGAAGATCGGAGGCCACGGGTACACCAACCTGGATGGTTGCGCCAGGGGGAAGCTGGGCCTTCTGCCGCAACAGCACTTCAACACGGCGAGCCATATCGGGAGCAAGCGGCTTGCCTACTACGGGAGCAGTGACGGCTGGCGAAGCAGCAGGTGTCTGCGCGTGGCACCCAAACGTGGTCAAGAGTGAGGCGAAGAGGAAAACGGGGAGGAGGGAGGGCTTCAACACAATGGTTTGATTATCTCAGAGCCGCTCTATCCCACCCCGTTAGAGATCAGGCGACCGGTTAGTTGACCGTGAAGTGAAGCCGCAGCTCCAGGTTCTGCTCGTGGAACGATTTCGGCAGCGGCTGGAACTGGCCTTCGCTGGTGATCGAACCCCAGGCGGCTTTGTCGATCGCGACATCATGCGACGAGCCTTCAAGATGCATCGCGCTAATGCTTCCATCAGGGAGGATTGTCAAACGAATCGACACGTCACTCTGTTGGAAGGGTGGCAGATTGGCCCCCTGATTGAACGATGGCAGCCAGTGTTGCTTGATGTCTGCAGACAGATGCTTCAGATACAGATCAAGATTGGCACCGCCTGTGTTGCTCAGCAGATCAACACCCAACTGCAGATCTGAAGATTGCGGTGAGCTTGCGGATGCCGATGTCTGAGCATGAGCTGCGGCTATCGAACAGACACCCAGGGCGACGATGGAGAGCAGGTACGAGGGACTCTTCATGCCCTGAATGGTACGCCCGCGCCCACGGGGCGACAACAGAAAAACGCATCGGCAAACGGCCCACGCAAGACGCAATGCAACCTGCAGGTCTTGACGCAAAGCGCGACACAAACATTTGCATCGCGCTCTGCAACCTGCAGGTCTCTCCGCTACGGCGCAAAAGCGCGCCTCCGGTCGAGATGACAGATTTGAGGTAGATCCCTATAGGTCCCTAGAAGAGAGAAGTGGCGCGGCGCATATTGCCGGCACCGCCGATGTTGGCCAGGGTGAAGTTGAAGGTGTAGGCGCCTTCGTTGCGGACCGTGCCGAGATCGTACTTGCGGTATTCGATGGCGAAGCCGCAGCAGTTCCAGTTATAGCTGCTCTGCAGGGTCATGTACTGGGTGTCCCCAAGGTTGAGATCGATACCGACGCCCGCCGCGGCGGTGAAACCGGGTTTCGTGGGCGTTCCATAGCCGGCGAGAAAACGCATCTGCGAGAAGTTCGCAACGGCTGAGGTCGTCAGGCCTGTGACTTCGTTCGTGGAGGTGTCGATGATCTCGGTGATGGTGCGGCCGGGCGCGTTCAGGCGCGCAAAGGAGAAGCCGCCGAAGAAGGCCCCTTCGTGCGCGTCGAGGAGGATGTTCTGGCTGGTGAACTTCTTGGCTCCGGTATCGAGATCGAAGTCCCACTCGATGTCGGTATGGCTGGAGGTGCGGAAGCGCATGCGCGAAATGAGTGGCGAGATGTCGCGCGGTTCGGTGAGAAAGGCGATGCCGGAGAAGTCGAGCGTGGTATCGAAGATATTGCGCCGGTGGTCGATGACCGCGCCGCCGAAGTTGGAGTCGAAGAAGTGCTTCTGCGCGAGTTTCCAACTGAACCACTCCTGCTGTGGCGGAGTGGTAGCGGCGGGGGCGCAGGGATCAGGGTGGTGCGCATGGGTGCGAATGGGTTGATCGGGCGCGGTCGCAGAGGCATTGGGGATGCCGTTGGCGTCGAGCGTGGGCTTCTGGTCGAAACCGAGGTCATCCGTTTCGCTGCCTGGAGCGGAGATCGTATCCTGCGTTTTGTCCTCTGTGACGGGCTTTGCCGGGCAGCCGGGCTTCGCCGCAACGACCTTGGGGCGCGCCCGGAAGTAGAGGTGCTGGGTCACTCCGTATTCGACCTCGTTGGTGTTGCTGACGAGATCTCTATCGTCGAAGCGAAGGACGCCGAGAAAGTTATCGATGCCGCGAACATCGCGGTAGGTGAGGTCAGGCTCGATGGTATGGCGGACCTCTTTGCCGAGCAGCCACTGCCATCTCTCGGGCACCTCAAAGGTGCGCTCGATGGCGGGCGGGCGGATGTCGACCTTGAAGTCGACGTCGGCACGATTGACGGGGTCATTGAGTTCGATAGGCGTATCGTTGGGCCCGTAGGGGGTCTGGCGCGAACGCGTATAGGCGGTCTCCTCCACAGCCACGCTGGAGAGCACATGCCAGCCGTTGAAGGCCAGCGGCAGCGCCAGCTCAGGGCGGAGGTCGAGACGCTCCGTGAGGCCGGCTGTCGCGAAGTCCGGTTCCACACGCTTGAGAGCGGCGAAGGAAGAGGTGATGTTCCAGAGTAACGGCGTACCGGGAATACGACGGTCGAGACCGTCGAAGTCGATGGAGGGCGAATGGAAGATCTTGACCTCTTCGCCAGCTGTGGTGGCGGTGGGCTCGACCTTCAGACCTTCGTAGCGATCGAAGCGGCCGTCCAGCGAGAAGCCGTTGTGCTGGTCCGTGATGTAGACCGTGGACGTGATGTCGGTGCTGACTGCCTCGTTGAAGTTTGGCGTAAAGACTTCGCGATAGATGTAGGAACTGAGGTACTCGACATCTGCGACGACACGAACGTTCGTACTGAGCTGCCGGCGGTAGGCAACCGTGAAGTCCTCGCCACCCTGATTGTTATAGATGCCGTTATCGTCGACGAAGCCGCGGTCCTGCAGCGCGGAGAAGTGCGCGGTCAAGAAGTCGTCGCCAGGGCCGCGGTAACGGAAGGTGCCGTTCTCGGAGAAGCCGCGCAGGGAGTAGTAGAGCGTTCCGACGGTGAGATCCCGGGAACGGCCGAGCGTGAGGTAGGCCTGCTCGCCGATGGTGAGGCCTTTGGAACCGGTGTCCTTGCTGGCGCTGGAGTAGCCGAAGGCGGGAATCAGAAGACCGGACTGGCGTTCGTCTTCATCGGTAGGATGCGTGACATACGGCATGAAAAACAGGGGTATCCCAAGCAGCTTGAAGATCGAATTACTGGCGTGGGCCTTGCCACCTTTGACACTGAGCTTCCTGGCGGAGAGCAGCCAGTCGGGATTAGGCAGAAGGCACGAGGTCATCCAGCCGTCGTAGATCTCATAGTCCTGCGGTTCGATCTCGGCGACCATGCGGCCTCCGAAGAGAAACGGATTCGAGTTCTGGTAACCGGGCGCCCGGGCGCCGCCGCTCGAACCGAAGGCGGCGACGGACGCCGACGCCTTCGAAGAGGAGGGCTCGAAGGTTCTCTGCATCTCGACCGAGCCGGTGACGTCGTAGAAGCGGCCGGTGCCAGTACGCAGGTTGTAGGTTCCGTGCGAGGCCTCGATATGCTCGTTGTTGGCGCCGCCAATCAACTTCACATGTCCTGTGGCGTTGACCTCGCCGGTGGAACGGTCGTAGGTGACGGAATCCGCATACAGGGTGTGGTCGCGATAGGTGATGACGACGTTGCCGGAGGCCGCGTAGACATCGCCACTCTTGGTCTGTGGGTTGTCGGAATCCAGCGTGGCGCGGTCCGGCGGCTTGCCCGGAGAAAACGGCGTGGCGCGGGGAATCTGCGCCAGATCGAGCGGAGTTCCGCCCAGCACATTCTGCTGCGGTACCGGGGCTTCCGGCAGCGCCGCGGAGCTGGCGACAGATAGAGGTTCCTTATTCGCTACCTCCTGAGCCTGTAGATGTTGATGACCCAGGGGCGCGAGAATGGTAGTTATGAACAGAGGCACCAGTCGCATCGCTAGCCCGCGTTGCCGAGTTCGTCTGCCACCGAGGGCTTGAGTGAGACAGTCCACAAGTTTGAGCTTAGACGATTTCACGGTTGCAGGTCGCTGCCGGCAGATTAGACGAGCTCGAGAGGTGCGAAGAATTGGATGTCTCGTCGTAGGGCTGGGACGTTGGGAGTTTGGAATTGAGTATGAGTAGTGCGGCACAACATAACGAGATGGCTGAGGAGTTGGACTTTCAGGCCACGGGAACGGATAGCGGCAGCGGCTTAAAACAAGTTGTGGCCGAGCGGCTGGCCGCTCATCGGAATCGCCAGGCTGCGGCACAAGCCCTGGAAGTCGAACGGGAGCGTGCGACGGCTCAGATTCGCAATCGAGCGAAGAGCGGCGCCTCACGGGTACGCGAGGCTGTAGCCGCTCGCTACGAGCACAGTGTCAGCTATCGCGAATTTCTAGCCGTAGAGGCCGAACGCGCCGCGCAGCAGGCCCAGGCCGAAGCCGAGGTCGCCGCGCGTAACGCCAAAGCCGTCGCCGAAGCGCAGATGAAGTTGATGGAGGAGCTCGATCAATGGAATCAGCCTGAGCCGGAGTCACGGCTTGAATCGATGCCGGGCCCGCGTGAAGTCGTATTCGAAGCACAAAGAACCGAAGCCGCAAGGGAGAGGTCGAGCGGCGGCCTGACGGTGCGTCTGTACGAAAACATTGACGTGACTCGCACCGCACCGGTTTCGCATTCACAATCGCACGAGATCTTTGCAGAAGAGGCCGGCGAGCAAGAGCTCGATCAACTGGAGCAGGAGATTGAGTTTCGCCTGGCGCCGGAGTTCGAGCCGCATGTCATCGACGCGCTGCCGATCCCGGGCAATCTGATCGAGTTTCCGCGCCTGCTGGTGGCTTCGCGCAAGGCGCGTCCACGGCTGGCCGAGGGGCCGCTGCGCGAAGACGCTCCGGTTGAGCCGCAACTGCGCATCTTCGAGGTTGAGCCCGAACAGATTTCCATCGAGCCGGAGGCTGCAGAGTTTTCTGGTGCGCCCGAGTGGCAGGGATTGTTGCTGGACCCGGCCAAGGCTCGTGTCCACGCCGCCCCTGCGGCGGCGCAGCACCACTTTACGCTGCAGCCGCAGACCGCTCCGCTGGAGCTTCGGCTGATGGCCGCCGGAGTCGACGGCTGCTGCATCGGGGCGGCCTTTCTCGGCTTTGCGACGATCGTGGCCAAGCTGTCCGGGCCCAACCTTCGCGACCTCTCACTGCCCCTGCTGGGAGTCACGGTAGCCGGCGTGCTGCTGGCGCTGTTTGTGATCTACCAGATGCTGTTCTTCTCTCTCGCTGAAGCCACACCGGGCATGCGTTATGCCCGCATCGCACTCTGCACCTTCGGCGACGCGAACCCCTCCCGCAAGGCGATGCGGCGGCGTGTGCTTTCCATGCTGTTAGTGGCCTGCCCGCTGGGCATAGGGTTGGCGTGGTGCTTCCTGGACAACGAGCGGCTGGGTTGGCACGATCGTATGTCGAAGATGTATCAGAGAGCGTATTAGGGCAGGAAACAGGAAACAGGAAACAGGAAACAGGAAACAGGAAACAGGAAACAGGAAACAGGAAACAGGAAACAGGAAACAGATAGTTAGAAGGCAGAGGAACGTCTGTGGCAGAGGGGTATCGCGATTTAATTGTCTGGCAACGTTCCGTGCAGATGACGGTCGCGATATATCGGCTGACAGAAAATTTCCCGAAAGAAGAAGTCTACGGCTTGACCAGCCAACTTAGACGCGCTGGTGTCTCCGTGGCTAGCAACATTGCGGAAGGCTGGGGCCGGCAATCAGAGGGAGAATATAAACACTTTCTCGGAATGGCTCGCGGTTCCAACATGGAAGTACAGACACAACTCGTGATCGCCGCAGAACTGGCGATGGGCGACCAAGCGAAATTGAGGCTCGCCGAAGGACTGTCTCATGAGGTAGGCAAGATGCTCGTCTCCCTCATGAAAACAGTCTGAATCGGCGTTGCCTATTCCTGTTCTGGTTTTCCCTGTTTCCTGTTTGCTGTTTCCTGCTACTGAGCTGCCTCCGCCGGAAAGATCGCTCCCGCCTGGATCCACTGCGTTACCGTTGCAATGTCGGCGTCGGAGATTTTGCTCTTTGGTGGCATCGGCATGGGGTCGTTCGCTGGACCGGCGTGGTTGATGAGCTTGACCAGCAAGGATTGGTCGGCGTGCCCCGGAACGATTACGGCACCATCGTGCCCGCCCTTCAGTAACCCAGCCCTGGTATCGATCGTCAGGCCGCCGCGGTGGTTCCCGCCGCCGTGGCAGCTATAGCAGTTGGTCTTCAGAATCGGCAGCACCTTCTGGGTATAGAAGGCTTCGGTGTCAGGAGCAGGGTCAGCGGCTTGCGCGGCGACCGGGGTGGGACGCCAGAGAGCAGCACCCACAACGAGGCTGGCAAAGGCGAGGGAAAGCGCGGTGGCTTGCAGAGTCTTCGAGGTCGGCATCGTGCGTTAAATCTCCAGTCAGTAGCAGTCTTCTGTGGGTATAGCTATGGGTCTATCTAAAAGCCAGGGTCTGAATGCCACCTTCCCGCAAGGGAGATGGCGCTCGTCGAGTGTTCCCGGGGGACAGAAACCGAGACACTGCTCTAATTGAACCCACTGTATCGCGAAAATATGCGGACGCCAAAGTTCAGGGACGAAATCCAGGAACAACCGCGGCGAACCAGAGACGCTACTACCGTAGAGCTCTGTCGCCCGATAGCCTAAGAAAGCTCGGCGGCTTCGCGGCCACCTTATTGACAGAAGTCCCATGACGATGAAACAGCGACCGATCGCTGCCCCAACGTGCTGTTTGCACGCGAGGGGCTCCATGCGCGCGAAGGCGCTGCTGCTCGTCCTTGCCCTAGGGGCAGGCCTGGCTGCAGGATCTACCCGGGCCTTTGCCGCCACACATTCCACGCACCTGCGCCACACCGCAACCGTCCAGAGTGCCGGCTCCGCCGCGACGCAGGGCAGGATCGACTCCCGGAGACCCGCTGGCAAACGCAGCGGAAAACAGAGTGGCTCTGAGGCGTCGAAGAGTACGGGAAAGAATTCAGCCAAAGCCTCGACTAAATCCAGAGACACGCAGAGAGCGGACTCCACCGCCGGAAAGTCTCACGCTCAGAGCAGACGGCGCAAGAAGAGCGCGCCCGAGATGGTGGATGATCCAGTTGTGATGCACCGTGCAGGATCTCGGCAGAGAACTCGCAATGATTCCGCCAGCAGACGGCAGATCGCAGAGCGGCGCCCGGTTGAGACGCATCGCGAACCCGTACAGGAAGCACGTGCGGCTGCACGGCGAGCTCCGGCGGAAATCTCCAGCAGGCAACGCAGCAATCCTGCTCCGGAGTTGGCAGCTACACCCTCCTCCCCTCACGGAGCCTTCGCGCAGGGTGAGTCGCATCCGGACGATGACGAACGGCTGCCAATGCATAATGCCTCCGCCGCCATAGCGAGTGCGCAGCCTCCAGCACCGATTCTGCGTGCCGCACCGGTGGTTGCCCCTCTATCGATGGAAGCTTCCGTCGATGACGCAGACAAGCCAGAGGTTCTTGCCGCAGCCGAGCGGCCTACGCTGCGCTCGACGCCCGACGAGGTCATCCGGCCCATCGCTGTGCCGCTCTATTCGCGCGACGGAAGACTAATCGTTCCCGCGCCACTCAAGGGATCGCGCGAGATCCTCGTCCACCAGAACCAGATGGCCGACGCGGCCGGCCTCACGCGGATTCAGGACGACGCCGATCTGGACCGCATGCGCGCCCAGCATCTGCTCGTCGGCTTTCCAGATATGCCGGGCCTCGAGGTCAATGAAGAGCTTCCCTACAATCGCCGCTATGCTCGCCCCTGGACAGTGAAGTTTGCCACCGACACGGCGCGCGCGTTCTATGAACGCTTCCACGAGCCGCTACACCTGAACTCGGCCGTGCGCACGGTGTCCTACCAACTTCGGTTGCAGCGCGTAAACGGCAATGCCGCCGCCATCAACGGCGATGGCGCGTCTCCACACCTTACGGGGCAGGCCATCGACTTCGGCAAGCGTGGCATGAGCGTAGCGGAGATTGCGTGGATGCGCACTTACCTGCTGCCACTGATGCAAGCTGGCAAGGTGGACGTGGAAGAAGAGTTCCAGCAGTCCTGTTTTCATATCAGCGTCTATGGCAGCTATGCCCAGAGACGAGCGGTGCCCAAGTCTGAGGTGGCGCAGTTGCGCGGTGGGCGCGCTGGCGTGCAGGACGAAGAGGAGAGGTAATCAGGACCTACAAACGGAGCAGCTATGTCTACTCCGTTTGTAGGTCCCGATATCACTGTGCCACTTCTACCTGCACATTGACGGCTATCGATAGGTCCTGATCCCCGGCGGCTGTTGCGATGGGGGCCGCGCTGAGGCCGGCCATCATAAGCGCTTTAGGAGCACTGTATGCTGCTTTTGCGTAATCCAACGTGGCATTCTGCGGATCGACATCGATCTCTCTAACCCCTGCAATATGCGAGCCTGCCGCCTTAGCCACGGATGCGGCTTGTTCCATCGCAAGGTGCGTGGCTTCAACCGCCAGTTCCTTGCGGGCAGCGTCGACGTCTTCTTCACGGCTCGTGAAGACAACCTCACCCAACGTGTTGGCTCCCTGCGCAAGAGCTCCTGACATTAGATCGGAGACTTTGTCCGCAGGGCTGCGAAAATTCACGGACATAGTACCTGTGTATCCAACAATCCGGTCCGCCCTGCCCTCACTGCCCTTAGAACCATCAATTTTGGGCTCAATCGTTATCTGCCCTGTTGTAAGCCGGTCTGCGCCTTCCCGCTTGAGATAGGTCATAAGGCTTTGCGAACGTGTGGCCAATGCCCTGCTCACCTCAACCATAGTCACACCGTTCGTCTCGATGCCGACGCTCACGTCGGCGACGGTGTTGGAAAGGCGACGGTGTGCCATTGCATGGGTGCTGAGGATGCGAGGTTGCGGCTGTACACCGGATGAGCAGCCCTGGGTTGCAATGCACACAACCAACAAGCAAGAACTGCAAAGGATAGCGAACGGTTTCCGGTGCTTCTGAGGTGCTTTCATGATGTATCTCCTTGTCGGCCAAATTCTCCCGACTACAAAGAGAACGGAGTGCCTGGAGAATCTTGCAAGGAGATTTTTCTTTTTTCGATTACCGTTCTGGGCCCCAGGCTCGCGATATTACCCCTTCTTCTTAGGCACCTTCGCGCCCTTCTTGCGCGCCTCGGAGAGACCGATGGCGATGGCCTGTTTGCGGCTGGTGACTTTCTTGCCACTGCGCCCGCTCTTCAACTTGCCACGCTTCATCTCGCGCATCTCGGTCTCAACCTGTTTGCTGGCGGCTGGACTGTACTTGCGTGTGGACTTCTTAGCCGATGACTTCTTCGCGGCGGTTTTCTTCGCTGGAGTTTTCTTGCTTGCTGCCTTCTTCGTTGAGGTCTTTTTCGCGGAAGTCTTCTTTGCTGCTTTCTTCGTCGTTGCCATGTGGATGAAACCTCCCACAGCGTTGGAGCACTAACTCTGCCCCTTGCGTTGCCAGAAGCGGCGCGTCTTTACGGCGACGAAGAGAGCCACGATTGCGGCGGCGAGGCCAACGAGCAGCTCCTTGATGACTTCGGCAATCGAGTAGGTACGCTCGAGCGTTCCATTCTGCCACGCCGCGTACGTCGCATTCAGATCGTCCGCGAGACCGGGTATGGTGATGGTATTGAACGCTTGATCCTCAGAGTCCGACGGCGCTGTCGGCAAAGAGCCGAAGATTCGTTCAGGCTCCGGCTTCGCGCCTGCGCGGTCCTTCGGAATGGCAGCGATGAGAGCGTTGATCTCTGCATCGCGCGGGTCGTCGAAGAGCGAACTGTCGGCGGTGTTGGGAAAGAGTGTGACGTGGCCCGTCATCTTGTGCTCGATGGCGGAGACGCCGTCCTGGCAGACACCGAGCGCGTAGTAGCCGCCGAAGGGGAGCTCCGGCCACGCGGCGTGCTGGTGCATGTAGGCGATGGTCAGCAGCCCGGCGAGTCGCGTGACCTCAGCAGCATCCGCGCCGCGATACTCATGCGCGTTGCGCTTCAGTACCCAGGGCTGGTCGAGCGTGTCCATGGTGCGCCACTCGCTCTTGCCGTCGATGCCGAAGTAGTAGCTGATGTCGGCGTTGAGGTGCGGGCCGCGGATGTGCCACTCATACTCGGCATGTGAGACGGGGACGAGCAGCGGACGGCCGCCTGAACCGGGCACGACGATCTGCGAGTTCACCCAAAAGGGCATCATCACATCCTGGCCCTTGTAGTGGAAGTGTCCGAAGTTGGCGAAGTAGCGGGCATCGCCCACCGTGACATCGTGGCCGGTCGCCACCAGTGCAGCGATCAGGTCCTGGGGCGTATCGAAGGCATGGCCTTGCAGCTCGGCCACGAAGGGCGCAGTGCCCGCAAGCTTGTTCGCCGCGAGCCGGTTGAGGATGTCGGCGAGGCGCTGACTTTCGGCATGCTCCGGCGCAAGATCATTGGGCCCGTCGCCGCGTGTGACGCCTGCGCCGAGCGTGGTGACGATGCCGTCGGTGGTAAAACCAGGCAGCATGGAGGGCTGGTCGAGCGAGACGACCTCGCTCTTGTCAAGCGCATAAGGGCCAAGATCAAGGAACCGTTTGGCCTGCTCATCGTCCGCGGCGGTTGCGGGGGCGCTTGTCGCGGGAGAGCCAGGATGTACTGCGGCTGTGGCTTCGAGCTGAGGGCTCTTGCCTGCCACGTGGCCGACGACGCGCACCGTCGGGTTGATCTCCCTCATGGTCCAGCCAGGAAAGCGTTCAAGTCCTTGCCAGTCTTTGCCGAGGATGCGCTTGCGCAGCTCGTCGATGAGCTTCGGCGTCAGTAGCGCTGGGCCCTTCTTGCCGCCTTTGTCGATTTGCGCGAGAAGGGTGTCGGTGAAGCCTGGCTGTGCGGAGAGCTCACGCATCATCTGCGAGAGCAGAACTGTGTTCGGCGGCATGGGGGCCTCGGGAACAACATAAGGATGATGGCAACCGGTGGCTGTCATCAGAGTGCAGAGAAGCGCGAGCTTGCTCGTGGGACGCATGAAGGGATTAGACGCTATTTGCCAGGTGAAACGTTCACCGTCTCCAACATTGTCGTCTCAATCGAGAGAGTGTTTTTTAACGCAGAGGGCGCGGATTCCCTTAGGTCGTATCGACATATAGCTGGAGTCTAAGCCAGGCGCAGGCGAGAGCGGTACATGAGCGGAAGGC
>NZ_LMUH01000005.1:0-211046 GCF_009766105.1 Granulicella sp. S156
CAAAAGCGGAAACCGCTTCTGCCTCGATCCCTCAAAAATCAAAAAGTCACAGGCTCTCAGGATGACGAATTTGAGGGGAGGCTAAGGGGGAGAAATACAGATAACCAAGCGTTCGCCTGACCTTATCTACGTGTTCGCTTTGTCTTTGCCCTTATAGGTTCGGCAGCCACATCGCTCAGGCTGGAGTTGTGCGGCGTCGTTCCATGCCGGCAACATGCCCATTTCGTGGGCTATATGGGCTCTTTTTCCTGTTCCAGCGCTCGCTCCCCGGAACCCGTCTTGACCCCTGCTTTTATGCGTCTTCGGCAGCTATAATAGAGAGTGCCCATGCCAGACGATCAGAACCCGCAACTGCCTCTCGGACCCGACTCAAACTCACCTTCTCCGCAGGACGCAAACTCCAACAATCCCCCGCTTGCGGGGGGTGCTGGTGGAGACGGTCCCACCGCGCCTACCGGCCCCGGTGCCCTGTACATGAACTCCATCAATATCGAGGAGGAGATGCGCCGGTCGTATCTCGACTACTCGATGTCGGTCATCATCGGCCGCGCGCTGCCCGATGTCCGCGACGGCCTCAAGCCCGTGCATCGCCGCATCCTCTATGGAATGCAGGAGATGGGGTTGCAGTTCAACAAGAAGTACACCAAGTCGGCCAAGGTCGTCGGGCACGTGATGGGTAACTACCACCCCCACGGCGACTCCGCCATCTACGACACCATGGTGCGCCTGGCGCAGCCCTTCAGCCTGCGCTACCCGCTGATCGACGGCCAAGGCAACTTTGGCTCCGTGGACGGCGATCCACCCGCTGCGATGCGTTACACCGAGAGCCGCATGACGCGGCTGGCCGGTGAGATGCTCGCCGATATCGATTCCGATACCGTCGACTTCGTTCCGAACTACGACGAATCGACCTCCGAACCGACGGTTCTGCCCGCGCGCATCCCGAATTTGATCGTCAACGGCAGCACCGGTATCGCCGTCGGTATGGCGACCAACATTCCGCCGCACAACCTCACTGAGGTCCTGAACGCGACCATCGCGCTGCTCCAGAAGGAGAAGGGCGAGACCCGCGGCGACCTTGAGATCGTGCTGGAGCATGTGAAGGGGCCGGACTTCCCCACCGGCGGCTTCCTCTACGGGCGCGGCAACCTTACCCAGACCTACAAGACCGGACGCGGACGCTTTATGATGCGCGCCAAGTGCGGCATGGAACAGATCACCGGCGGACGCCAGGCGATCATCTGCACCGAGATTCCGTACCAGGTCAACAAGTCGAACCTGATCAAACGCATCGCCGAGCTGGTGAACGAGAAGATCATCGACGACATCTCCGATGTGCGCGACGAGAGCGATCGCGACGGTATGCGTATCGTCATCGAACTCAAGCGCGGCGCGCAGCAGGAGATCGTGCTGAACCAGCTGTACAAGCACACCTCCATGCAGGAGAGCTTCAGCATGATCTTCCTGGCCGTGCACAACGGCCAGCCGAAGGAGCTGCCGCTCAACGAGGCCATCTGGGCCTTCATCGAGCACCGCATCGACGTCGTTCGCCGCCGCACCGCGTTCCTGCTGAACAAGGCCCGCGACCGTGAGCATGTGCTGCTCGGCTATCAGATTGCGCTCGACCATCTCGATCAGGTCATCAAGATTATTCGGCAATCGTCCAGCCGCGCGGATGCCCGCGAGAACCTCTTCGGCTACTTCAGCAATCGCCGCATTAGCCTGCGCGGCACTGAGCTGCAGGGCGTCACGCTGGATCCGAAGAAGTACAACATCGATCTCGCCGGCGGCTCGGTCTCGGCACAGCTTTCGAATAACACTGCCGGGACGCTGATCCTGAGCTACCGCCAGATCGACGCGATCCTGGAACTGCAGCTCTACAGACTCACCCAGCTCTCGATTGACGAGCTGCTGAATGAGTTGAAGGCTGTGCGCGACAACATCGCGGAGTACGAGTCGATTCTCGCGTCGGAAAAGAAACTCCGACGAGTGATTATTAAAGAGCTCGAGGACATCCGCGACAAGTACGGCGATGCCCGCCGCACCACCATCCTCGACGAGTCGACCGAGCTCACGCTCGAAGACCTGATCGCCGATGAGCAGGTTGCGGTAACGGTTTCGAACACCGGCTACCTGAAGCGGACGCCGATCTCCACCTACCGGCAGCAGCGCCGCGGTGGCACGGGACGCCTGGGGATGAAGACGCGCGAGGAGGACTTCGTCGCGCAGCTCATCATCGACTCGACGCATGCCTACCTGCTCTGCTTTACGAACTCCGGCCGCGTCTACTGGCTGAAGGTCTATGAGATTCCCGACATAGGCGCCGCCGGCAAGGGTAAGGCGATGGCGTCGCTGGTCGACCTGCAACCGGGCGAGAAGGTTGTGACGATTCTGCCGGTGAAGGACCTCACGGAAGAGTCCAAGTACGTGCTCTTCGCCACGCGCAACGGCACGGTGAAGAAGACACCGCTCAAGGACTTCTCGAATGTGATGGCACGCGGCATTATCGCTATCGGCATCGACAAGGACGACGAGTTGATCACGGCCCGCATCACTGACGGCCAGCAGGTCATCTTCCTCGCCACGCACGACGGCATGGCGATCCGCTTCAACGAGCAGGATCTGCGCCCGATGGGCCGTCCGGCCTTCGGCAACCGCGGCATCACGCTGAAGAAGGACGACTATGTGATCGGCGCGGCGGTTACGCCCTCCAACGAGGCGCGCAACAAGAAGCGTCTGGAGCTAGCCGCGCAGACCGGCCTCACCGCCAAGGTGGAAGCCGTACTGGACGAAGCTGGTGAGAGTGTAGCGGCACAGCCTCTGGAACTGGCTGAGCCTGGCGAGCTGAGCGCGCCGGTGATCTCGGAAGAGGCCGCCGCCAAGCTGCAGAAGCTGGACGAAGAGCTGGGCCTGACACCGTGCCTGATTCTGTCGGTCTCGGATAACGGCTACGGCAAGCGCACGGATGTGGACTCCTACCGTCTACAGACGCGCGGCGGCAAGGGCGTGATCAACATGAAGGCCACTCCCAAGATCGGTAAGGTCGCCAGCATTCAGTTGGTGGACGACACGACGGAGATGATGGTGATCAGCCAGTTCGGCAAGATCATCCGCATCGACACCAAGAGCGTTCGCGCGGCGGGACGAGCCACCATGGGCGTCAAGCTGCTGGATCTCGATGCCGACGATAAGGTGGCTGCGGCGATGGTTATCCCGCCGGAAGATCCGAAGAGTCCTACGGAGAACGGGGCGTTGCTGCAGTAGTTGCCTTTGTTTTTCTTCCTGTCATTCCCGTAGGGAATCTGCTTCTAAAGGGCGTGAGCTTCGGCTCACGCCCTTTCTCTTGCCCGTGTTTCGGAGTTTGTTTGTCTACCCCAGCGCTTACGCGTGATTGAAATCCGAACGGAGTAGGATAAGTCTTCAAACTTAAGCCAATGAGGACTCTCCGTGAAAGCCAAAATCTTCAAGTGTCTGGCGACACTTGCTGGTCTGTTGTTGTCCTACGTCCCAGCCTTCGCACAGCAATCGCTCCAGGTATTGCACGGTCATGTCAGTACAGCAGTCTCTAGCGGGAAAGCGGAACTAGTGGGTTCGCTTCCATCGGAGAAACAGCTGAACCTCACCGTGGTGCTGCCGCTACGGAACCAAAGTGAACTGACCAGCCTTTTGAGCCGACTCTATGATCCGTCCAGTCCAGACTATCGCCACTTTCTTAGTGTCGGACAGTTCACCGATCAGTTCGGACCTACGGTTGCGGACTACCAGGCAGTGGTTGACTTTGCCAAAGCCAATGGCTTTAGTGTGAACGATACGCCAGCCAATCGCTTGATTGTGCCCATCAGCGGCTCCGCAGCACAAATCGAAAAGGCATTCCATGTGCAAATGAAGGTCTATCAGCATCCGACGGAAAGTCGCACTTTCTTTTCGCCGGATCGTGAACCTTCAGTCAATCTGAGCGTACCGCTGTTGCACATTGTCGGTTTGAACAACTTCTCCATACCGCACCCCATGGTAAGAAGAGCGGCAGCGGGGCAAGTAACAGGCAACACCACCGGTTCAGGACCTGGTGGTTCATACCTCGGCAGCGATATGCGGGCAGCCTATTACGGCAACACAATCCTCACTGGCGCCGGCCAGGCAGTTGGACTTCTGGAGTTTGGCGGCTACAACCTCAGTGATGTGAATCTGACATTTAGCAGTGCTGGACAGTCGTACAACGTCCCCATCAACAACGTACTTTTGGACGGAGCTACCGCTGCTCCGGTTGATGGCGATGTCGAACAAGTATTGGACATCGTGCAGGCTATCGGCATGGCCCCAGGTTTGAGCCAGGTTCGTGTGTATATCGGGAACTACTCCGAAGTAGACATATTTAATGCCATGGCCACGGAAAATATCTGCAAACAGCTCAGTACTTCCTGGGGTTGGGCACCGGATGATCCTTCGACAGACGATGTCTTCTTTCAGGAATTTGCCGCCCAAGGTCAGAGCCTATTTACCTATTCTGGAGATGACGGAGCCTTCGATACAGCGACCAGTCAGGCTTTCTATCCGGCAGAAGACGATTACGTCACGGCTGTTGGCGCTACTCATTTAAACACCAATGGTGCAGGCGGTTCTTGGGCGTCAGAATCGGCGTGGAATTCGGAAGAGCCAGGCACAACCGAACGGTATGGGAGCGGTGGCGGAATCAGTCCCGATGGCATACCGATTCCGAGCTGGCAAGCCGGGGCGGCCAATTCAGCCAACGGAGCTTCAACCACCCTGCGCAATGTGCCGGACGTTGCCATGGAAGGTGATTTCGATAACTACAACTGCGAGATGGGTTCATGCAGAGAAAACTGGGCTGGAACCAGCTTTGCGGCTCCGCGCTGGGCGGGCTTCATGGCGCTGATCAATCAGCAGGCCGTGGAGGCCGGCACAGCTCCCAGGGGCGGTTTGGGTTTTATCAATCCGGCCATCTATTCAATCGGTGCGGGCTCCAGCTTCAATAGCGATTTCCACGATATTGTTAGCGGGAACAACGACACCTACAACCAGCCCGTGTGGTATAGTGCTGTCCCTGGCTACGATCTGGTGACTGGATGGGGAAGCCCGGCTGGACAACACCTGATCGACGCTCTGGCAGGACCACAGGTGCCGGGCTTTTGGCTCTCAACCACACCTAGCATTCTGTCCATTAATCAGGGTGCTTCTGGCACAACCACCGTCACCATGACTGATGCGAGCGGCTTCGCAGGCAGCGCCAATCTGGCCGTGTCTGGCCTGCCCAGCGGGGTGAACTCATCGTGGAGCACGAATCCCACAAGTGGGACCAGTGTGCTTACATTGACCGCCAGCAGTTCAGCCGCAGCAGGAACCTCAACGGTAACCATTACCGGTACTTCCGGCTCTCTGAACGCAACCACGTCTCTGCCTTTGACGGTTCAATCGCCGAACTTCACGCTGTCAGCTTCTTCGAGCATCCTTACTGTGAATCAAGGCAACTCCTCTACTTCCACAATTTTGGTAAATCCCGAATACGGGTTCACTGGCAGTGTAAATCTGACCGTGTCTGGCCTGCCCAGCGGTATGACCTCATCGTGGAGTACGAATCCCACAACTGGGACCAGCGTGCTTACATTGACCGCGAGTAGTTCCGCCGTGCTCGGAACATCTGCGGTGACCATCATAGGTAACTCTGGTGCCTTAAGCGCGAGCACGACCATTACCGTAACTGTCAGAACAGTGGCAGTGGCAACAGCGACTACCTTGACGGCGACTGCAGCTGGCGCTCCAGCCTCCTCTGTAGCATCGGGGAGCGTTGTGATACTGACTGCGACGGTAAGTGCCGGGCCAACGGTCTTGACGACCGGGCAGGTGAACTTCTGCGATGCAACGGCCGCGCACTGCGAGGACATTCATCTTCTCGGCACCGCGCAGTTGACGAGTACGGGAACGGCGGTGCTGAAGTTTGTTCCGGGAATCGGGAGCCACAGCTATAAGGCAGTCTTCGTGGGCAGCGCGACCAACGCAGCGAGCAACTCCAACGCATCGGCGCTGACGGTGACCAGCGCGATTGCATCCACAACGACTATCGCACAGAGCGGCAATCCGGGCGACTACACGTTGACAGCAATAGTAACGGGACAAGGAGCAGTTTCGCCAACCGGGACTATCTCTTTCCTGGACACTAGCAATGCAAACGTCCTGCTGGGTACTGCAGCTTTAGTTGGAGAAGAAGCTTCTGTAAACTGGCTAACTTCCCAGTCGCCAGCGGCGGGATCTTCTCCAATGTCCATTGCTGTGGGGGACTTTAGCGGCGATGGAATTCCGGATTTGGCAGTCGCGAACCTTGGCGGGACTGACGGGAGCGTGACGATACTGCTCGGCAATGGTGACGGGACATTTGCACCTACTGCGGTAAGTCCGTCAACAGGCACCTATTCCTGGTCCATCGCAGTGGGGGACTTTAACGGAGACGGCAAGACTGACTTAGCCGTTGCAAACGCAGTAAGTGACACGGTGACGATTTTGTTAGGCAAAGGGGATGGGACATTTACCCCACAAGCGGTGAGCCCGGTGACGGGTTCCTATCCAGAGTCGGTGGCAGTTGGAGACTTCAACGGGGATGGCATACCGGATTTAGCCGTGGCCAACGGATATGGCAATTCGATAACAATTCTGTTGGGTAATGGGGACGGGACATTTACCCCAGCGGCAAGCCCGACGACAGACGACAGTCCGGTCTCTGTCGCCGTGGGGGACTTTAACGGCGATGGCATTCGGGACTTGGCCGTGGCCAACGCAGGGAGCGGCACGGTGACGGTTCTGCTGGGCAATGGAGATGGGACATTTACCTCAACGGCTAGTCCCGCAGCTGGCTGGAATCCTGTATCCGTTGCAATAGGAGACTTCAACGGAGATGGCATACCGGACTTAGCTGTGGCGAACGAATATGGCAATACGGTAACAGTTTTGCTGGGCAAAGGGGACGGGACGTTTACCCCAGCGCCTAGTCCAGCTACGGGCAATGATCCCTCATCCGTAACAGTGGGGGACTTCAATGGAGACGGCAACGCCGACTTGGCGGTGGCGAACTCCAAGGACAATACTGTCACTATTCTGCTGGGCAACGGGAACGGGACGTTTACGGCTGCGGCAAACCCGTCAACCGGAAACTATCCACTGTCTGTAGCGGTGGGGAATTTCAAGAAAGATGGCCAGACGGGCCTAGCTGTGGCAAACAACATCAGCAGCACGACAACGGTTCTAACGACACAATTGACACAAACAGCGACAGCTGTGGCAAGCAATATCTCGGTCGGCGCAGGAACGCACTTGGTAGAGGCGAGTTATCCCGGAGACAACAACTACACCTCCAGCGTCTCCGGCACGACGGCGCTGACCGCGCCGCTAGTGACGCCGACGGTATTGGTCACACCTTCTTCCACGAGCATCACGACGGCTCAACCCTTGACTGTGATGGTTGCCATCAACGGTACACCGACACCGACCGGTTTGGTGAAGTTGGTAAGCGGCAGCGACAGCAACACGCAGACCCTTAGCGGGGGCAGTACGACGTTCACCATAGCGGCCGGATCGCTGGCCGCCGGCAGCGACACATTTACCGCCAACTACACGCCCGACTCAACCAGTGCCTCGATCTATAACAGCGCCACAGGTACATCTCCCCAGATTACGGTGACGACTGCAGTCCCTCCCAGCTTCACAGTCAGCGGAACAACGGTTTCTGTAGCGCCCGGCGTTACCACTGGAAACACTTCGACCATCACCGTAACGCCGTTGGGCGGATTTACCGGCATGGTGAGCCTGAGCTGCGCCATCACCCCTATGACCGCCAGGGATGCGGCGACATGCAGCATCCCCAGTTCGGTTACGATCGGCGGAACGACGCCGCAAACAATCACTCTAACCGTTCACACCACAGCGGCAACGAGCGCTACACAGGTCTATCCCAAACGCCAAGGAGCTCCGTGGTACCCGGCAGGTGGTACGACTCTGGCAGGGCTCCTCGTCTTTGGCATAACTGTGCGGCGGCGTAATTGGCAGACGAGGCTTGGAATGCTTCTGTTCTTCGCCATTCTTGTCGGCGGTTTGTCGGCGTGCGGTGGCGGTGGTGGTGTGAACTCCGGCACAACCCCAGGCACCTATACAGTGACGGTGACCGGAACATCGGGCACCCTTTCTCAGCAGGGCGCGATCACCCTCACCGTGCAGTAGGTGCTACGCGATTCATGCAGCCGCACCGTTGCCAGAGTGCGGCTGCATGTGCCTTCAAGCATTAGACTTCGCTGAGCTTCAGTGCATAGCGTGCGTACTTGCGACCACTCGTGCGGATAAGGACGCCTTTCTCTGTAAGGACGACCAAATCGCGCGTTGTTGTCGCGGACGAAGCGCTGGTGACGGAGGGGCACCACCTTCTGCTGTCTCCCACTGATGTAGTGGTGCGGTCGACGGCGCTCAGGATGGAGAGGCCTGCAAGCTTACTGGCGCTGGCAATCGTTGCCACGCGGCAAAACTGTAGGTCTCTCCACTGCGGCGCAAAAGCGCGCCTCCGGTCGAGATGACAAAGTTTGGGTGATGTGGCCGGGAGACACTTGCGGGGTGCGGATGTTCTACCTCTGTGCTCACCCCCTCGCCGTCTGTTGAAGGATCCGTTGGCGGCGAGCAACAGCAGATTAGCTCTCGTCCACGCCACCTATAGCGCTCTCTACTTCGGGTGTGAGGTCGCGTGGGCTGAGGGCTGAGGGCTGAGGTCTGGAGTAGGAGTTGGGCCTGGTCGTCGTCTACCGCGTCCAGCAGGGTGGTGGCTGAGCCTTGTGGCTGTGAGATGCGGGTGCGGAAGTAATAGGTCTTGCCCGTCTGGGCGTTCAACCTGTGTAATGCGATTCCATCTTCCATCGGATTCCACCCGCTTGCCTGGGCCCATACACAGACGTGGTGTACGCCGGGATCGACCAGGAAGGTCAGGTAGGTTTCGCCCTCCGTTGCCCCTACCCATTTGCCATCCACCCCGACTCTCACCGTCACGCCGTGGAAGGGGAGCCTGGCGACGTTCTCAAATAGGTAGACCAGGACCTTGCCGGAAGGAACCTGCGGTGGTGGCGCGACGTACTTGTCGGGCTTTACGTCAAAGTCCAACTTTGCGGGGCCGCAGGCTGCGATGGCGGCGGGAAAGTCCTGCGCAGTCTGTTGGGCTTTGGCCTGCGGCAGTGCAAGGGCTAAAAGGATGAGGCCTGAAAGGATTGATGCTGCTGCACGAGCTTTCATTGGGTGCTCTTTCTGTTGTGCCGGGCACGGTCTCTTGCGCGGCGCATTCCTGTGTTGCAGAGACGTGGGGGGTTCTCGATTGGCCTCTGGCGCTGGAGGAACTTACAGAGGGGCTCGATGAGCCTACGCCTCTCGGTGGTATCTGGCTACTGTCGCCGCTCCAAGCTAAAGACGGTCGCCCTTGCGGGCGATGCCCACCTTAGGCGCATAAAGCGCGCGCCGAAGATGGGGCACCCGGTCGATGGCTCGGACTACGGCGAGAGACAAACAAATGACAAATACCAGCGCTCAATGGGGTTCCCGCACTCCCCTTGACCGAAACATTTCTACCGAAATCGCATCTAACTCAGTAGAGGTTTTTTACGATGCAACGCTCCTCATCTTTCCTGTTTTCCCTGGCGCTTCTGTCCGCTGCTGCCGCTACTTCGCTGGCGCAGAATGCGGGTATCGCCGACCCCGATAATGCTCCTGCACCACCCCCGTCCAACTATGTTCAAGGTCAGGCGGCTCCGATCCAGCGCACAGCTCCAAGTGGCTTACACCTCAACACTTTGGCTGCAGGCCAGCCGCTTACGACCACCGACGGTACCGCCAGTGCGGGCGTGTTGCCGGGCGTGATGGTCCGGGTGGGGCCCAATAGCTCCGTCCGCTCCGTGTCCACTACCGACGCGGGCGTCGCCGAGGTTCGCGTGGAGCATGGCCGCGCCAATGTCAGCGTCGATCACCCTGAAGGCAACCCCCAGATTCTCGTCGACCTGCCCAGTGGACAGGTTGCGCTGGTGAAGGATGGCTTCTACACCTTCAACGCCGATACGAATACCGTACGCGTGCTGCATGGTGAGGCTCAGGCGTTTTCTGGCCAGAACAATAACAACTCCATCAAGATCAAGGACAACCAGCAACTGGTGCTGGGAGCGAGCGGGCGGGCTTCGGATGTTGGCCCCAACCAGGCGCGCGCTGATCTGGTGCTCGACAACAACACCTATGGCCGCAATCCCAACGCCAGCTCCTACCAGGGTGGCGGCGGCGGCGGCTACTACGGTGACGGTGGTTCCGGCGGCAATGCCTACTATGGCGACGCCTATTACGGCGATGGTTACTACGGCTATCCGTACTATGCGTATGGCTATCCCTATGGCTACTACCCTTACTGGGGTTACGGCTATCCCTGGGGCTTTGGCCTAGGATGGGGCTGGGGCGGCGGCTACTATCGTGGCGGCTGGGGCTATAGAGGCGGTTATGGCTATCGCGGTGGCTATGGCTATCGTGGCGGTTACGCTTATCGCGGTGGTTACGGCGGCGGTTATCGTGGCGGCTACGGCGGCGGTTACGGTGGAGGCGGCTTCCACGGTGGTGGAGGCGGTGGTGGCTTCCATGGCGGCGGTGGTGGCGGCGGTCATCGCTAACGCAATCCTCCAAAACAGCTCTTCAGATGCCCCTCTTCGCTCGATGCGGAGAGGGGTTTTCTGCGTTTGCGAACAGGCGATGAATCCTCGATGAACGTTTCGGCTGGAAGAACAACTTTGGTTCAGGTGTCCGAGTCAGACGGTCTGGGAGCAACTCCCAGGAGGATTCACACAATGGCACACGAATCGCACAAGCAGGCAGCAGAGCACCATGAGCACGCCGCCAAGGCGCATCACGCGGCAGCCGAACACCACGAGAGCGGCAACCACGCAGCAGCCCACGAGCACTCGGAAAAGGCCCATACGCACTCGGTAGAGGCGCACAAGCACTCCTCCGACGCGCACGCCAAGTCGGCTGAGAAGCTGTAGTCGAGAGATTTGAAGAAGGCCGAAGAGGGTGGTGAGGATTTTCTCAGCGTCGTCTTCGGCCTTTTTGTTTTTGGATCTTCTTGCTGTTACCTGTTTCTTTCGCCGTCATTCTGAAGCGAAGCTGAAGAACCCCCGCATTGTTGCCACCACAAATGCAAAGCAAGACAAAACAAATGCTTGTGGTGTGCTTTGCATACGTGGTGATACGAATGCGGGGGTCCTTCGCCTACGGCTCAGGATGACGGCGAAAAACAGACAACGACATCATTCCTATTTATGCGAAACGGTTTTAGCTTGCGGGAGGCACCGTGATGTCATCCCCGATATAGGCATGCAGTGCCTGGCCCTTCTTGATCTCCACGTTTTTGCCGTGCTTGATCAAGCCGATCGGCCCGAAGAGTACCGTCAGCACTACCGCGCTGGTCGTTCCACTCTCGCCCTCTTTGCCTTTGGTGCCGCGCAGCTTGATCTTGGTGTCGCCTACCTTCAGGTAGTTGAGCCGCAGATTCAGCTCGCCGGCTTTGCCCATCATGCCTGACTTCTCCGCCTTGGTCACTTCACCAAACGCTTTCGCGCCAGTCTTCGCCACAACTACGTTTCCCACCTTCAGATCATCGGCCAGCGTAAGTTCTACCGGGTCACCCTCCGACGAGGTCTTCGAACTTAGATCCTGCGCAAACTGCAAATCCACATCGTCGCCTTCGCGAAGCATGTACTTGCCAGATGCATCCGGGTTCATAGCGGCAGCGGGTGCAGACGCCGCGACCGGTGCAGCAGTGGGCACAGCAGGTGCCACTGCCACCGTGGGCGCGGTTGCGGTTACCGGAGCTGCCGGAGCGGTGGCTTGCTGTCCCACGGCACGACTGCCGACGGCCGAGAAAACTACGAAAGACGACACAAGCAGACGCCGCATAGAACACCTTAGGTTGAGGATAGGAATGCCACCTAAACCTACGCGGAAGCCCCACAAGACACAAGCGAAATAAATATTCGGGGTTGCATGGAAAACGCGGCTCTTACACGAGACCACTCCAAACCAAACGGCTAGACGTACCGGAGATAAAAAAGACGCACAACTTTTCTATTTTTGTGTGGTTCCTACACCTGTGCGTGGAAGATAATTCCCTGCGCTAGTCAAAAGGAGACACAACAATGCGTACTGGTATCAAGGCACTACTGGCAGCAACGGGTTTGATGGCGGCGATGGTGCCGGCGACGACGATTCAGGCACAGGTCCCGGGACCTCATCCGGCTTATCTGCATGCGCTGGACGATCTGCGCGGAGCGCGGGGCATGCTGGCTGACCACTGGCAGTGGGGTGCTGTGAAGCAGGATGACCAGGCTGCCATCCGCGAGATCGATGCAGCAATCAATGAGATCAAACATGCGGCTATCGACGACGGCAAGGGCCTCAACGACTATCCGCCGGTCGATACGCGCCTGAGTCCGCATGACCGCTTCCGCAGAGCGAATGAGTTGCTGGCGGCAGCCCATCGCGATCTCGATCACGCCGAGGATGTGCCTCAATCGCGCGGACTGCGCGATCGTGCGGTCGGCCACATCGATGCGGCACATCAGATCGTCGATGCGGCGTGGCGTAATGCTCACTGGCAGTAAATCTGACTTCGTTGAGTTGTGAGTTTTGAGTGAGTCTGTTTTGAGTTAAGGCGGTGTCGCTGGAATAGTGACACCGCCTCTACTTATTTGCCCTTGTAGGGCACGTACAGATCGGGAAACTGCTTTTTCAAGGCCTCTACTTTGGGCCTGTCGCAGACCAGGATGTAGGGGTTTCCGGGATTGTTGAGAGCGTAGTCCTGATGGTAGTCCTCGGCGCGGTAAAAGCCCTTCGACGGTGTGACCTGCGTCACGATCGGCTTGGGAAAGACTTTAGCGGCGTTGAGCTGCGCGATGTATGCCTCGCTGAGCCTGCGCTGATCATCGTTGAGGGTGAAGATCGCCGACCGGTAGGATGTGCCGACATCTGGTCCCTGCCGGTTGAGCTGGGTCGGATCGTGAACGACGGTGAAGAACACCTGCAACAGGCGGCCGTAGGTGATCTTCGAGGGGTCGTAGACCACCTGTACCGACTCGGCGTGGCCGGTGGTCTCGGTCGTGACCTGATCGTAGGTTGCAGTCGAAGCCGAGCCCCCAGCATAGCCAGTGGTCGTCGCCAGTACACCGCGCACGTGCTCAAAGACAGCCTGTGTGCCCCAGAAACAGCCACCGGCAAAGACCGCCGTCTGCTTTCCTGGAGTAGCGGCGAGGGCGACGTCTGTGGTTGGGGCGGGGATCATGGGCCTGTCGGCTGCTTTGCATCCGCTGCAGAGAGCGATGACAGTGAGGAGGACGAGGGTCGTGTTGCGCAGAATGTTGAAGCGGGGCATGGTGGACCTCTCTTACAGCCATAAGACTAGCGCAGAGGTGGATGGGTTACATTCATGGGGCTGATTCTACTTTGTGGGATCCCATCAAAAATGAGCAGGAGCGGTCGCGCTTCGCGCGATGCCCGCCTTAGACGCGCAAAGAACGCGCGCCGAAGACGGGGCACCCGGTCTTACCGTATGGCCTAAAGGCCGTACTCTTCAAAGCGCATATCTACGCTGTATAGCTTCGGCTCAAGCCGAGTGCGGCGAGGCCTTTTCTGTAGGCGATTGAGCTTCGGTCGGCGGGAAAGTGGGCTTCTGCATGGAGGTCGAGCGGGAGGTCTTCCGGATACTGCCGCTCGACGACCGCGATATCTTCTGCGAATACCTGGTGGTTGAAGTCGAGCGTCTCCTGTAGCGGAGAGTCCTTATCGAAGTTCCGGCAGATGGGCACAAAGAGCCGCGTCTTGCGAGCGGAGATGGGCGATGCGGCGTTCAGGATGTGCAGTTGGCCGTCATTCGGGAAGACCACCGTGAGCTTCGCCGTGAAGGGGTAGAAGACCTCGAACCGCCTGTGCCAGAGGAAGCCTGGCGGGTTAAGGTGCTTGTAGGCGTGCGAGTAGTTGCTGACCGTGCTGAGGTAGTCGGCCACAAAGCCAGAGGGCGTCTGCGTGATGGGATAGTCCGGCACGACCGGGTTGTCGGACTCACCGAAGCTGTCCGTATGGATAAAGGCAAAGTGGCTTACGTCGAGGAAGCCTTCGATCTGGCGGCCTGCGGCGGCGTGAATGAGGACGCTGTTGGGGAGCACTGGAAGGTAGTCTGGATCGCCCCACTCCTTCATCTCCGGCAAGGGGAGCGGGCCGTTGTCTACCAGCCGCAGCCAGACCAGGCCGTAGCGCTCCTGTACGGGAAAGATCTGGAGGCGCAGTCGAGGGGAGATGGCTCCGCCGGGATGCGCGGGAATGCAGGTGCAGCGGCCCTCGCGGTCGTAGCGCAGCCCGTGATACTTGCAGACGATCTCGTCGCCTTCGACGTGACCCATGCTGAGCGGAACGCCGCGATGCTGGCAGATGTCCCGGGCCGCGGCCAGCGAGCCGTCGGAGAGGCGGTAGACGACGACGCGTTCGTCGAGGAGGGTGGCTGCGTAGGGCTGATTGGTGACCTCATGCGAGAAGGCGACCGGATACCAGAAGGGGGCAAGCGCCCGCCAATCGGCCTCTGGAAAGGTGCACCCGCGAGGAAGAACCGCCTGACCAGACCCGGCTGAGATCAGCTCAGCGGTTGGTACGAAGCTTGTAGGGGTCGCCATAGGCCATTATGGGCCTGCGCCACTGGCGGCAACAAATCATAAATTTTGATTCTAGTATTCGCCGTGGCGATCAAACGTCCAGTGCCGGACGGGGCCTACATCCACGTGCACAAACTGGCTGAGCGGGTAGTAGCCTACACCGCCGGCCTGCAGGCTTAGCGCGGCATCGCGCAGACGGCGGGTACGGATGCCGGGTACGCGGATGTCGATGGCTTTGGCCTCTATGTGCTGCGAGTGCTTGGCTACGCCGGTCTCGGGACCGAGGTTGCGCAGGTACTCATTGCTCTCCGGCGTGCGGTAGCCGCAGACTACGTCGATCATGCCCTGTGGGCGGCCGAGCCGGGCCATCAGGTTGTGCAGCAGGTCGAACTCGTGGGGATCGTAGTGGCTCTGGTCTTCGGTGCGGTGGTCACGCAGAAAGTGATTGAGCTTGTCCATCGCTTCAGGGATGTAGACGTCGCCGATGCGGTAGACCACGTCGAGACTTTCGCCAGTGTGCAGGTGGTAGAGCTTCAGCTTATACTTGCGGCCCGTCGTGGGCAGGCTGTCGCCTTCCTCGGGCACGATTCCGGGTTCCAGAAGGGGTACGGACTTCAGCGGCTCCATGTGGGTATGAAGGTGAATCCGCGTGTTACGTGCCGCAGCGGGCAGGGTCAGGCAGAGCAGACCGGCGAAGGCCAGGGAGGCAAAGACGAGGTTGCGCAAGCGCCGATTGTTGGAAAGTGCGGTATAGAGCGGCAGATTCAATGAAGTCGGTCTCCGTGGGAATTAGTCTGCACTTGCAAGTCGGGCCGGGCGAATCGAATTCGCCAATTGCCATTCCACTCTGCCATTCTAGCGTAAGAGTTGTTCTATGGAGTGTCATCTCTTTGTAAGGGCATTGTCAAAGTAGCTTCCTGGGTGGGGCGGCGAAAACAAGCAACAGTAAGGACAACTACGATGGATAGATAGTGTCTTTCTTTTTAGATAGTTACGTTACCTTGCCGGAGCACCTTCGATGAAAAAGCTCGCCCTTGCCCTACTTCTGGTGCAAACAACTTTCCTGTGTGCCGCCAAACCGAGTTCTAACCCGGCGGACTACCCCCTCAGGGTGCATGTTGTATTTTCCAGGTATGACACCCATAACGCCGAGCAGGAACTTGACACCATTATCGATGGACAGCAGGTTCTACTCGAGAGTGAAGGAACCAGTGGCACTGGCGTTCTCGCGTTGGGGGACTACAAAGCTCAGCTTTCCAAAACTATTTGGATTCCAAAGCACCCCAACGGCTACGACACCTTCCTCGTCTATCGGTTCCTGCTGCCCGATGGCACGATCCGTGACTTTAACGTCGTTGGCCTGGGACCCAAAGCCGATACCGGGACGGCCCCCGCGCCTACGCACCCTTGACGGCGGCTGTATCATCTAAAGAGAACGAAGCGATTTGTTGGAAGATCATTGCATGTTTCGCACTAGCACTAATCCGGTGAGTATCTCCCGCGTGACGCCTTCTCGTCACGACTTTGCCTAGCTGCGCCTTCCCCGACTTCTTTTCCCCTGTTATCTGTTTTCTGATCCCTGCCTTTGCAGGAGGAGCCGCATCATGTTCGACCGCCTTGACCAGATTGAAGAACGCTACGAAGACCTTGGCCGCCAGTTAGGCGACCCCAGCCTGCTCTCCGACCAGAAGAAGTTCCAGACCGTTGCCAAGCAGCATCGCGACCTGGAGCCGACGGTGGAGAAGTTTCGCGAGTACCGCAAGCTGCGCGACGGAGTCACCGAGGCCAAAGCCATGCTCGGCGAGAGTGATGCCGACATGCGCGCCATGGCGGAGGAAGAGCTCGGCACACTGGAGCCGAAGCTCGGCACTGTAGAAGAAGAGCTGAAGGTGCTACTGCTGCCCAAAGATCCGAACGACGATAAGAACGTTGTTATCGAGTTGCGCGCGGGCACCGGCGGAGACGAGGCCTCGTTGTTCGTCGCCGAGGTCTTCCGCATGTATCTGCGCTTTGCCGAACAGCATAAGTGGAAGGTGGAAGTGCTGTCGCAGACCGACTCCGATGTGGGCGGACTGAAGGACGTGACCGCTATCTTCGAGGGAGACAAGGTCTACTCGCAGATGAAGTATGAGTCCGGCGTGCATCGCGTACAGCGCGTTCCAGCGACCGAGACGCAGGGCCGCGTACATACCTCAGCCATTACTGTCGCGGTGCTGCCGGAGGCCGAAGAGGTCGACGTCAAAGTCGAGGCGAAAGACCTGCGGATCGATACCTTCTGTTCCTCGGGTCCGGGTGGACAGTCGGTGAATACGACTTACTCGGCGATTCGTATCACGCACCTGCCTACCAACACCGTTGTGAGCTGCCAGGACGAGAAGTCGCAGATCAAGAACCGCGAGAAGGCTATGCGCGTTTTGCGCTCGCGGCTGTATGAGGTCGAGGCTGAGCGCATTCACCAGCTTCAGGCTAAGGAGCGCAAGCAGCAGGTGGGAACCGGCGACCGTAGCGAGAAGATCCGTACCTATAACTTCCCGCAGAACCGGCTTACCGATCACCGCATCGGGCTGACGAACCATCAGCTCGCGATGGTGATGGAAGGTCTGTTGCAGCCGACCGTGGATGCTCTGATCGCGCACTATACGGCGGAGAGATTGAAGGCGGAGATGGTGGCGGCTTGATGGATTGAAATCGAGGTGCCCCATCTTAGGCGCAGCTTCATCGCGCCTAAGGTGGGCATCGCGCGGAGCGCGACTGCTCCCGCCCATTTTCCTATCGCCACAAACGTAAAATCAACCGCATGACATTCGGCCTCAAACGCTACCAGACATCAGGCCATGACCACGCGATCAACTTCAGTTGATACCAGCACCTTCCCTATCTCGACACCCCCGAATCGCGCGATCTGTTCGAGCACTCGCTTGAACGGACACGACGCAAGTACAACTTCCAGGTCTTCGGATACGTTGTAATGCCCGACCACGTTCACCTTCTCGTCTCCGAACCTGTGTCTCAGCCACTCTCGAAGGCCATTCAATCGTTGAAGGTCTCGGTTAGTAAACAGTTGCCGCAGCGTCCGTTCTGGCAGGAGCGTTACTACGATTTCAACGTCATCACGCATCGCAAATTTGTTGAGAAGCTAAAGTACATTCATCGGAACCCCGTGGCAGAGGGACTTGTCGAGGTGCCAGAGGAATGGCCTCACTCCAGCTACCGTACATGGCTTACAGAAGAGCAGGGCACTGTATATATCAGTGGGTTCTGACTGGAATGAGCGGGAGCGGTCGGGCTTCGCCCGATGCCCACCTTAGGCGCGCAAAGAACGCGCGCCGAAGATGGGGCACCCGGATTGTGCGGATCTTCGTTCACCATTGCCCTGGTGCCAGCTTTAGTACCGTGCCTGGTTTCAGTGCGAGGAGGGAGGCTTGCCTCGCTGCTTCCCCTTGTGCGCAGTGGGCGACGATGAAATTGACTATTGGGGTTGGGTCGGGCAGGCCGTGGGGATGATGATCGCAACCGTGTTTGACGATCAGGACGAAGTCTCCGCCCAAAGCCATGTAGCGTTCGCGGACGATGTCTGTGTTCTCTTCTTCCGGAACTGCTGTATCCGCATCGCCGCAGACATGCAGGATCGGTATGTGCGCGGCGGCGATCGGCGCAAGGATATCGATCGGGTTTCCTTTGAAGTTCAACATCTCCTGCTCATTGGCAAAGTGATAGCTCGCGATCGCTAGTTTCCAATCGTTAGGACTGCCAGTCCCTTTGCCTTTGCCGCCCGGCCAGCTCTTCATATCGCAGACCGGAGCGTCGCCATAGATGCAACCCACTTTATCTGTGTTCACGTAAGCCCAGCGATAGGCATAGAGGCCTCCGCGACTTAGACCCTCCAGCGCCGGTTTGGAGGAGAGCCCATATTGCTTCGTCATCGTCTCGTAGAAGACGTCGAAGTGCTTCATGGCGTCGGGACAGCCGAAGGTGTTTCCTACGTCGAGGAAAGCGACATAGAACCCAGCTTTCAAGAGAGCGATATCGGCTGCGGGAAAGGCGTCCCAGAACATGGTTCGCCAGACCCAGGGCCGTCCTGGCAATGGGTCTTTCGGCTGGACGATATGGCCGGTGCAGCCATCTACAACTAAGTCGTGGAGGACATAGCCGTGGTAGTCCTGCACTGGTGGGCCTGGAAAGGCAGGGGTAGAAGACAGGGCCCGTACTTTACTGGAGGCGGCAAGTGCGGCAAGGAGTTGTATTAAATTCCGGCGGGTCACGAAGGTTCTCCTTCGACAGAGTTTACTGGTAGCGTTTGTGGCCGAAGGTCATGCGGTGATTTTACGGTTGTGGCGATAGGAAGATGGGCGGGAGCGGTCGGGCTTCGCCCGATGCCCACCTTAGGCGCAAAGAACGCGCCGAAGATGGGGCACCCGGATTAAAGGTGGGCGCCCGATTTGTGGCTTCAGGTGGAGTTATTTCTCCGGCAAGCTCTCTTTGATCGATTGCGCGACATCGTCGATGGAGGTCTTCTGGCTCAGTTCGCGCACCTCTTGAGCATTGGCCTCTTTATCCAGGCCCATCTCATTTGCGATGTGCCGATCCATGCCGAGTACGGCTGTGATCTCCTTCTCCGTCAGCAGCAGGATCTGCAGCATCAGGTGGTCGCGTTCATCGGAGCGGCGGCCCAGGCGGGCTTGTCGCATCAGGATGAAGCTGGCGACAAGGATCGACTCCATCGCGACGATGGTCTGCAATAGCGAGAAGGGCGCGGGGTCGAAGTGCCGCAGGTGAGGTAATAGGTTGAGCTCAATCCATAGGGCAAAAAGGCAGAGATGCGCCACAACAAACGTGAGGCTTCCGACGAACCCAGCGATCGAATCGGTGAGCCGCTCCGTCCGGGTCCGCTGAGAGAGGAACTCCTGCTCGTGTTTCGCGATCAGCTCGACATGGTCCTGAATGTGGGCCTGCGACATAACGCACCCTCCTTCCTGCTTGAGTTGGATGCATAGTAGCCAGCCTCGCTGATAGTCTTCCCGATATGCGTTGTCCGCCTGTCTTTTTCGCGTTGACCCTCGCCGCCACCCTGGCACCCGCCCAGCAACCGTTTACGCTGCAACAGATTCTCAGCGCGCCCTATGCGCTTTCGCTCACAGCTGCCCCATCGGGCACGCTCTTCGCATGGGTTGAGAATGCCGAGGGACGGCGGAATCTCTGGATAGGCGGGCCGAAAGAGTCCGCGCGGCAGCTTACGCAGTACAGCGAAGACGATGGGCAGGACATCGATGGCCTCGTCTGGTCGCCGGATGGGACAAGCATCGCCTACAGCCGTGGCGCGGAGACAGGTGCCGACGGCAAGCCGGCGAATCCAGCGCATCTGCAGCGCGCGACACCAGTGGAAGTCTGGGTGCAGCCGATCGCGCCTGACAGCCAGCCCGTGCTGCTTGGCGAAGGCCATTCGCCGCTATTTTCGCGCGATGGACGGAGCGTACTGTTCGTGCATGGAGGCCAGATATGGTCTGCCGGGCTTTCTTCCTCCATGGCCTCACCCAATGCCGCGCATCAACTCGTCTTCGATCGTGGCACGGCGAGCTCGTTGACGCTTTCGCCCGATGGCAAGCTGCTGGCGTTCGTCAGTCATCGCAGAGATCACAGCTTTATCGGAATGTTCGATCTGAGTGCGCACACATTGCGTTTTCTCTCACCCTCCACGGGCAGCGACTTCGCACCGAACTTCTCGCCTGATGGCCAACAGATCGCGTGGCTGCGTAAGCCGTTCACGGAGGCTCCGGAGTTCGCAGCGAATCGCGTCTCGGCGTATCCGTGGTCGATCCAGCTTGCGAGTGTGGCGAGCGGCGAGGCTCATACTCTCTATTCCCCCAAAGCGAACGAGCGCGGGAGTGTGACGCCGCATCTTTCAAGCGGGAGCCCGCGTTTGTTCTGGGCGACAGGTGGCAAGCTGCTCTTCTTCAGCGAAGCGGATGGATGGGTGCATCTCTACTCGCTACAGGCGGACAAACCCGGATCACAGCCGCGTTTGCTTACGCCTGGGGCGTTTGAGGTTGAAGACGCCACTCTCAGTGCGGAAGGACGAACTGTCTTCTATGCTTCGAATTCGGCAGTTGCAAATGCTTCCGATGCGGACCGCCGCCATCTGTGGAAGATCGACCTCGGCGGAACAAACTCCGAGCCGATCGCTCTCACGCATGGCAGTGGCATCGAGACCCATCCGCAGATTGCAGCCAGCGGCGAGATTGCCGCGATTGCCAGCGATGCCCGTGTTCCGTCGCATCCTGTGATGGTGGCCGCGGATGGAACATTTACGCCGCTGCATGCGGGCGCTTTGCCACAGGACTATCCGGCTGCGCTGGTTACGCCGCAACAGGTGCTCTTCCGTTCTAGCGACGGCATTGATCTCCATGGGCAGTTGTTCCTCCCCGAGCGAAAAACAAGTTCCAAACGCCCCGTCATCGTCTTCTTTCATGGTGGGCCGGAGCGGCAGATGATGCTTGGTTATCCGGCGATGGATTATTACTCCAACGCGTATGCGATGAATCAATACCTCGTCGCGCGCGGGTTTATCGTGCTCTCGGTGAACTACCGCTGCGGCATCGGCTATGGGATGGAGTTCTACCGGTGCGAGGGCTCAGGTGCGGATGGCGCTGCAGAGTACAACGACGTACTCGCGACGGCGGCGTATCTGCACTCGCGCAACGATGTCGACCAGAAACGCATTGGCGTGTGGGGAGGGAGTTATGGCGGCTACCTTACGGCGCTGGCGCTGGCACGCAACTCCGACCTGTTTGCCGCCGGCGTGGACTTTCATGGCGTCCACGACTGGATTCTCGAAGACGATGATGCCAAGTGGCTGCGCGGCAACAATGCAGAGAAGGATGCTATCGCCACAAAGGCTCGCGTTAGCTCACCGATGGCAGATGTAGCGAAGTGGCGCTCGCCGGTGCTCTTCATCCACGGTGATGACGACCCCGAGGTCTCCTATGCCGAGACACAGGCGCTGGCCGATGCGTTGCGGGCTCGTGGCGTGCCTTTCGAAGAGCTTATCTTTCCCGATGAGGTGCATGATTTTTTGTTGCATCGGGATTGGCTTGCGAGCTATGAGGCGGAGGCGAAGTTTTTTGAGAGGGTGTTGAAGCCTGGGCAGTAGGTCATTTGCGTCTGGAGATCCCTGCATTTGCCTATAGCTGCAACGCTACTCCGAACAAAATACAGGGGTCTCTCCGCTACGGCGCAAAAGCGCGCCTTCGGTCGAGATGACAAGTTTTTGGGGAGACTATAGAACTGCTATTTAGTGTGCGTGGCTGTGTTCGTGGTCGTGGTGATGGCCGCCTGGGCCATGGTGATGGTGCGAGTGGCCGTCGATGACGTCCGGCTCCGGTGGGGAGACGCAGCCATCGACTGTGGGGCAATCGGTGACCTCGATCTGGATCGTTGAGTGGTGGATGCCGAAATGGTCGCGAAGCTGATGGTTGATGCGCTCCAGCACCGCTTCGCTCTCCGCAAGCTGCATCTCGATGACCTGCACGTGGCTGGAGAGTGCGTGCGACTGCGAGGTCAGGCTCCAGACATGAAGGTCATGCACGTTGACGACGCCGGCCACACCTTGCATAGCCGTACGTATCTCATTGAGATTGAGCGAGCGCGGCGTGCCTTCGAGCAGGATGTGCAGCGTCTCGCGCACGATGCCCCAGGAGCTCCACAGGATCATCGCGGCGATGATGAGCGAGAGCAGCGGGTCGATCCACTGCTGGTGTGTGAACAGAATTGCCAGGCCACCAAGAATGACCGCGGCGGTCGAGAGTGTGTCGCCCAGCATGTGCAGAAAGACGCTACGGATGTTGACGTCGCCGGAGAACTTCCAGAGCAGCCCGGCGATGGCGCCGTTCATGACCACACCGGCGGCAGCTACGGCCATCATCAGGTGCGGCTCTACCGTGACCGGATGGAAGAACCGTTGCAGGGCGGTGACGGCGATCCAGAGGGCGAGTACCAGGAGGCTCAGTGCGTTGACGAAGCCCGCCAGAACGCCCGCGCGCTGATAGCCGAAGGTGCGCTGGTCGGTTGCCGGCCGCGTCTGCAGCCATACCGCAACGAAGCTGAGTGCTAGCGCGAGGAAGTCGGAGACGTTGTGCCCAGCCTCGGAGACCAGTGCGAGCGAGTGGGCACGCAAGCCGAAGAACAACGTCGCAAGGATATAGAGCAGCGTGAGCGCAAGCGAAAACTTGAGGATGCGCTGCATCGAGCCGCCGGGTTTCGCGTGGGCGTGCATATATCCAGTGTAGACGCTTGCGGTAAAGCGGGGGACTCCAGTGGCCTGCAGAAGCACCTTCCAGCGGCAGAAATGGGCTAAAGCAAGACAAACTTTCGCGGTTCGGACCGGCTCACCGGGGTTTCTCTTCCTGCCATCTCCAACAATGTTTCTTCGATCATCCCGCTCATTTCTTCCAGCGGAAGGTCATTGGATAGCGTTCCGAAAGGCTCTTCGATCTCTTCGGCCAACGCTTCGAGCGCCATGAAGGTATAGGCCACCAGCACAGACATTACCGGAGTCATCACGCCAAGGGTACCGACAAGGCCAAAGGGGAGAAGAAAGCAGTAGATATACACCGTGCGATGAATCATTACGGAGTAGGGGTAGGGCAAAGGAGTGCCTGCCAGACGTTCGCAGCCTCCCAATACGTCGGAGAGGCCATTCAGGTTGTGATCGAAGGCAGCGGCAGTCATCTCTCCGTATCGGCCTTCCCTGCTTCGCGCTGCGACCCATCGGCCCAGAGAGGTAAGAAGGACTGCAGGACGATATCGCGCTGCTAGAATTTCCGCACTTAGCTCTGGGGACAGCAGACGATCCAGATCGAGCCTGGGATCGCTATGACGCAGTTGGTGACGCAGCGCGTGGGTAAAGGCGGCGAGCAGGGAGACCCATTCCGTGACACGGGGATCTGCCGGCTCAAGGCCTCCCAGGGTGAGCGACTGACGGACAAGGGAGCGGGTCAGGTTGAGCAGAGCTCCCCATAGCTTGCGGCCTTCCCAGTAGCGGTCATAGCTGGCGCTGTTGCGAAACCCCAGAAACAGCGCCAGCGATACGCCAAGCAGCGTGAACGGAGCGACGGTCAACGGGATCTGATGATGAAACAGCCTTCCGTGGCTCCATGTAACAAAGCTGGCTATCGCCAGCACCAATAGCAGTTGCGGAAGGATGTCGCTCAGAACGGAGCCGTGCCAGATGAAGAGCATTCGGAACCAGTTCAATTTTGAGCGCACGATCATATGTTCATTGCACGCCCCGGCTGGTTATATGTCCAATCGTATGATTCGTTCATATTGATAGGAGAAATGGATAAGTAGGTTGAACCTTTCTCCCGAAGCGCCTGGGGTCAAGCAGCAAGCGTTCTGGTTGAAAAGGTCCTGATGGCATCGGTGCGGCAGAATGTTTCGGGGTTCTTCGACTCCGCGCCTCGCAAAGTACGCGAGTCGATTCGCTCAGAATGACGGATTGTGGGGATTTATGAGAGACGAGGACTTTAGGCTTTCGATTGTCGTGCCAGAGGAAAATCGATGCAGCAGCGGGCGCCGGTCTGGACGGATTCGTCGAAGAAGATGCTTCCGCCGCTGCGCTCGACTGCGAGCTTGGCGATCGAAAGGCCGAGGCCCGCACCGCTGTTCGACGAAGTTTCCGACGACCTGCCGGTAAAGAATCTCTCGAACACGCGCTGATGGTCACCTGCCAGAATGCCAGGGCCCCCATCGTGAATGCACACACGCTCCGCTTCGAAAGAAGATACGGTGACACGGGAGTAGCTGATCCGCAGGGTGGAACCAACGCTGGAGAACTTCACTGCATTGTGCAGCACATTCAAGACAGCGGCTCGTATAAGGCTGCGGTCCGCAGAGATTGTCTGCCGCACATGATCGTCCTGTTCCTGCTGCACGGTGATCTGCTTTTCGTCTGTGACCACTTCCAACAGTACGAGGATCTCGTTGACAAGCTCCGGCAGAAGAAATTCGTCGAGCGCTTCGAGATGCGCGACTTCGGCCCTGGAGAGCATCAGGAGCCCTTCGATCGTCTGGTTGAGACGCACCGTCTCTTCGAGCATGCTGCTGATGGCTTCACGGTAGCCTTCGCCATCCTCAGTCTCCTGAAGCGCGATCTCACCGGCGGCGCGAAGGGAGGCAAGCGGTGTCCTGAGTTCATGGGCCGCGTCTGCCGTAAACCGCTGCAGTTGAGAGAAGGCCTGCTCCAGGCGCTGCAATAGATGGTTGAGGACTCTGGCCATGTGCCCGAGTTCATCATGTTCGTTCTCCACCACAACGCGTTCCTGCAGGTTGCTGGCGGTGATCTGTTCTGCGCGCGCGGCCATCTCGTCCAGCGGAATGAAGGCCCGTCTCGCGATGTTGTAGCCCGCGAACCCTGCGATCACCAGGCCAATCGGCATGGCTACCAACAGGAGCAGAAAGAATTGGAGCATCCGTTCGCGGAGCGGCGCGAGGCTGTATCCGAGCCGTATGAGCACCTGTCTGCCGGCGACAGGATGCAGGTGGCTGATGACGAGCACATGCGTCCCATCCTCGAGCTTGATGGAACGCTCGTTGAAGGAGTTGCTTCCTTCGTTAGGGTGAGTGGGACCGCCCAGAGAAAGACCGTTCAGGTTACCGGTGCGATAGAGGACAGTGCCGGACAAGTCACGGATCTCCATCAAACGATCGACCAGAAGGTGCGAGTGGGGATGAGAGTAGTAGTCCTGCTGCAGGTGGAGCTGACCCTGGGCGTCGAAGAACAACAGGCCTTCTACGGTCTCAACATCCTGAACTTCATCATGAAACATCTGACGTTCGAGTAGACCGTACTGGAAGATAAAGACGACCGCCACGTAGACAGCGAGAATGCCGGCGAGGACCGCGACGTACCACATGGTGAGTCGTGTCCGAATATGGCTGGAGGGAAAGATCTTCATGGCTTAGGTTCCTGGAGAATGAAGCCTACCCCGCGAATTGTCTGCAGGAGTTTGACCGCGAAGGGATCATCCAGTTTGCGGCGAAGTCGGGTCATTTGCACATCGATGACATTGTCGAGCGGCGTGAACCTTGAGTTCTCTTTCCACACATCCTTGGCGAGCATCTCTCGCGAGACGGCGCGGCCCTGGTTTTCAGCCAGGTAGAGCAGAAGGTCGAACTCACGGGTCGTAAGATCCAGGCGAACATCCGACCTGCTGGCGGTACGGCTTTCTGTATCCAGCGCGAGGTCGGCGATGCGAAGCAGGGCGGCTGTTGCCGGCGCCTGCGCGCGGCGCAAGAGCGCGCCGATACGTGCGAGCAATTCAGGAAAAGAGAATGGCTTGCCGAGATAGTCGTCCGCGCCTGCGTTAAGGCCGGCGACGCGATCTTCCGGCGAGTTGTTGGAGGTAAGAATCAAGATGCGGATATCCAGCGACTGGGCGCGAATCTGGCGGAGTATCTCAAGGCCACCGCGCTGAGGAAGATTGAGATCGAGCACAAGAAGCTGGGGAAAGAGCTTGTGTACGAGAAAGAATCCCTCTTCTCCAGTGCGGGCGACGCTAACGTCGTAGCCGCCGGCTTTTATGCCGCTCACCAGGGCATCCGCCATCTTCCTGTCGTCTTCAACGACCAGGACACGCCGTGTTGCGGGGGCTTTCTGCACTAGATGATGATGTCGCACTGCTACGCCAGGAGCAAGTAGATGGCAACAAATGTCAGGGAGTTGTAAGCGGAGTGTAAGGAGGTTGCGTGGTCAACTCAGGATGTTGAAAGGATGGTGTCGACCATGAAAATCAATCTCCTCATTGCAGCCTCTCTTTGCTGCACACCCCTGTTGCTTGCCCAGAGCGGACACGCAGCCACTACTGAACAGCTTGCTCCCAAGACGACCCTGCCCATTGTGTTCACTCAGGGCTTTGACGCCAACCATGCGCATACGGGCGATGTGGTGCATGCCAGAACAACCCAGACTGTCTCTCTTGCCGGCGGAGGAACTCTGGCGGCAGGTGCGGAAGTCACAGGGCACGTCGTAGCCGCCAAGGGCTTCGCCTTCGACAAGACGCACTATGCCGTGCAGAATCAATCGACTCTTGCGGTTCACTTCGACAGCGTCAGCTCCAACTCCGTTACGCTGCCGCTGAATGTCTATGTTCGCGCTATCGCCGATCCTCTCACCTCATGGGGAGCAACGGAGTCGATGGGCACCGACGACACGCTCGCTACACGCACGCAAATAGGCGGCGACGTTTTGACTCCGTCACAGAATGAGGTTGTGTCGCAGAGCGGCGACGTCGTTGGCTACAACAAGCGTAATGGCGTGTATGCCCATCTCATCTCGTCTGTTGGGAATTCGCCGAATGGTTGCGATGCGAGCGATACGGAACAGTCGATGGGTCTCTATTCGGCATCGGCCTGCGGCCTGTATGGATTTACGGGCACGACGTTGCAGCAGACCGGAAGAACGGGCGAGCCTTCGACGCTGGTGCTTAGCTCCAACCGGGTTGCTCCGAAGGTCTGGAAGAACAGCACGGCGCTGCTGGAAGTTCGGTCGACGGATAATACGATTGCGAGCCGTTAGTACTCAGTTGTATCCGTCCCAATGTCCGTCATTTCGGCCGACCAGCCTGTCCCTTTGGCTTCTTCGGTAGTACAAGCATCCGCGAAATACAGGGGGGTCCCCGCTCCTGTTGGTCGGTCGAAATGACCAGTATCGGCGTAGGTTTTTGGACTGCTGTAGTACCCCTCTAACCCCTGATGTTCTTCCCTCTTTGGAGATTCAATGCTTAGTGCTGGATCGGCGTTCAAGGTAACGGTGTATCTCAACAGGGACACCAGTTCGACAAGCGGCTTTCTCCCCAATGACATCCTTGACTTCCTTCATAAGCAAGGCATTGCGGGCGCCACGGAATATCGAGCCCACGCCGGCTTCGGCTTCCATCGGCAGATGCATACGAGCGACGCCGGGGGGGTGGAGAGTGAGCACCTCCCGGTTGTCCTCCAGTTCCTGGATACGCGGGAGAAGATCAGCGCCATCCTGCCGGAGCTGCTGGCTATGGTCACCGATGGCCTGGTCGAAGCGCACCCTACAGAGATCCTCAAAAACATCGCAACCGCGGAGAGAGTGCTCGCCTGATGAGGTATGGAAATGTTGCCGGCAAATTGGCCCGTACAGTATTCGGCGTCGTACTCTGCTCCGCGAGTTTTTCGTCGCAGGCGCAAGCTGTAAATCCCTCTGCACCCGAACAGACGTTGCCACCCCTGACACTCGCTCAGGCTGAGACGGTTGCGATTGCCAATCAGCCTCGCATGCTGGCCGCGCAATTGCGCGCTCGCGCTTCGGCGCAGCGGATCAGAGAGGCTAGATCGAGCCTGTATCCGACGATTGCGTTCAATGCGACCGGCGTCGGCGTGGCCGATACCGGCACGGCTACTGCGGCAGGCGCGCTGACTACTTCGTCGATTTCAGATCGCTTTGCCTATGGAGGAAATCTTGTCCAGCTTGTGACAGATTTCGGAAGGACTAGTGCTTTGATCGCGAGCTCGCGATCAAGTGCTGAAGCGCAGGCCGATCTTGCAACGCTCACTACGGCCCAGGTGAAGCTCAATGTGCGCAGGGCTTACTACGAGGTGCTGGGCTCGGAGGCCGTGCTTCATGCGGCCGACGATGCACTGAACAATCGCAAGCTGATCTCGAAGCAAATTGGCGCGCTGGCTCAGAGCCAGCTTCGCTCCACACTCGACGTGAACTTCGCGGGTGTGCTTGAGAGCGAAGCGGAGCTTGCTGTCGTGCGCGCGCAAAGCACTGTGCAACAGATGCGAGTTCACCTGGCGAGCACGATGGGACTGCAACAGCCGATCGTTGCGCCGGTGGCGGATGTCGCACTGCCGGCTCCGTTGGATGCCGATCCCACATCACTGCTTCCGCAGGCAGACACGCAGCGAGCTGATCTCAGTGCGGCGCAGGCTCAGCAGAAAGCGGCGGCACAGTTTGCGCTCTCGGAGAAGCGGCTGAGCTATCCCACGCTTAGCGCGGCGGGAGTCGCAGGCGAGATTCCGTTCCACGATCACACGCTGCACGATAACTATGCGGCAGCGGGCTTCAATCTGAATATTCCGGTATTCAACGGTGGGCTGTTTGCAGCGCGGCGCAGTGAAGCCGAGCTGGAAGCCAGTGCGCGAACGCGCGACGCCGAAGAGTTGAAGCTCGAAGTCAACGAGCAGGTGCGCGATGGCTGGTATCGCGCCGATGAGGCCTTCCGCAGTCTCGATGTTTCAGCGCGGCTGGTGGCGCAGAGCAAAGAGGCGCTTCGTCTGGCCAAGGCTCGCTACGATGCCGGTCTGGGCAGCATTGTGGAACTCAATGAGGCGCAGCTCAACGAGACCTCTGCCGAGATCGGCGCGGCCGATGCCACCTACAGCTATCTCATTAGCCGCGCGGACCTCGATTACGCCGCAGGATTGTTGAATTGAAAGGACCACACGCTATGGCTCTTCGCCTACGAATGCTTGCACTCGCAGCACTCACCACCGGAGCGGCAGGCTTGACCTCCTGCCATCAAGCGACGCCTGTCGCCGCCGCGGATGTGCCGAACGTACCTGTTGCAACGGCCGCTCCCGCAACACTCACGAATGACCTGGTGCTCACCGCTGAGTTTGTTCCCTACCAGGACGTCGACGTCATGGCCAAGGTAGCGGGCTACGTCAAGAATATTCGCGTCGATATCGGCGACCATGTGCGGCAAGGCGATCTGCTGGCCACGCTTGAAGTTCCTGAACTGCAGGACGAGATGGGTAAGGCGATTGCCGGTGTGTCTGCAGCGCAGGCGAACATTCTGACAGCGGAAGGCGCGGTCAAGCGGGCTGAGGCAGGGGCCGCAATCGCGCATCTCTCGTATCAGCGCATTCTGGATGTCTCCACCAAGAACGCCGGCCTAGTGCCGCGGCAGGAGGTCGACGTTGCACAATCGCACGATCTCGAAGCCTCAGCTCAGTTGGCAAGCGCGCAGTCCGAGTTACGCGCCGCGAAAGAGGGGCTGACGGAAGCTACCTCCGAACGTTCGCGTACGGAGGCCATGCTCGCCTACGCAACCATTCGGGCGCCCTTCACTGGCGTTGTGACGAAACGCTACGCCAACACGGGCTCCATGATTCAGGCTGGAACAGCATCGCAGACACAGGCTATGCCCATCGTTCAACTGGCACAGAATGATCTGCTGCGTCTTATCTTTCCTGTACCGGTCAACGATGCGGCGCAGATTCGAGATGGGCAGCAGGTAAGCGTAAACGTAGTAACGCTGGGTAAGACATTTCCAGGAACGATCACCCGCTACGCGGATACACTGCAGACCTCGACACGCACGATGAGCACGGAAGTCGATGTCCCCAATCCAAAAGGACTTTTGATTCCAGGCATGTACGCTGAGGTGCGCCTGCACGAGGCCTCCGGGACGAATGTCTTGAGCGTGCCCCTGGATGGAGTAGAAGGTCTCGGAGGGAATGCGGAGTCAGCCTACCTTGTACGGGACGGGAAGGTTGTCGTGGTCCCCATAACTACGGGAGTGCAAACTCCGACACGTGTCCAGATTCTCTCCGGCGTTCAGCAGGGCGACACCGTAATTGTCGGTCGCCACACAACTCTTTCTGCGGGCGAAAAAGTAAATCCTCAGCCAGCCGGTTATGAGAGCAACGGCTCCACCAACAATTAGCTTTTTAGGGGTAAGAGTTTATGTCTGGATTTGCCATTCGGAATCCGTACCTTTTGGTCGTGCTGTGCCTTTTGATCACTATCTTGGGTACGGTGAGCACGGCGCGAATGCCGATCGATATGTTTCCTCCAGTCAACTTGCCTGTGGTTGCGGTCGCAACGTTCTATGCCGGCATGCCGCCGCAGCAGATTGAAACGAATATTACGTATCACCTCGAACGGCAATTTACACTCGCCGGCGGCATCGATCACATCGAATCCCGCTCGCTCTCTGGTGTAAGCCTTATCAAGGTGTATTTTCGGGCTGGAACGAACGCGGACTCTGCCGCTGCACAGTTGTCTACTCTGGCGATGGCCGATATGCACGATATGCCGCCGGGGACCTATCCGCCTATCGTGCTGAAAGAAGATGCGTCCAATCTTCCTGTTGCTCTTGTAACCCTGCAGGGTCAGGGCCTGAGTGAAACAAAGCTGAAGGATCTGGCGCAGAATTTTGTGCGCAATCAGCTTGCCGGCGTTCCAGGCGCCTCCGTACCGCAGCCCTTTGGCGGAAGCTGGCGGCAGATCATGATGTACGCAGATCCCTACAAGCTGGAAGCCAACCAGCTTAGCCCGATGGATGTAGTGCGTGCCGTGAATAAGGCCAACGTGGTGCTTCCTGCGGGCGACGTGGAGATTGGCCCCTACGACTACAACATCTATACCAACTCCATGTTGAAGGGCCCTGCAGACATCGAACAGGTGCCCGTCAAAATGATCGGGCAGTCGCCGGTACGCGTAGGCGATGTGGCAACCGCGAAGGATGCGTTCAGCCGCTTATACAACGTGGTGCGTGTAGACGGAAAAGATGCAGTGTATCTACCGGTCTTCAAGCAGGGCGGCGATTCCAACACCATCTCGATTGTGAATGGCACTCGTGATGTGCTCAAGAAACTCTATGATGTGCCGTCAAGCCTGGTCACCAAGGTTGTCTTCGACCAATCGCGCTTTGTACGCACGGCTATCGAGACTCTGCTGCATGAAGGAGGAGTAGGACTCTTTCTAACCTGCCTCATGATTCTCGTTTTCCTGGGCAGTATACGTGCGACTGTGGCGGTGTTTTTTTCCATCCCACTTTCCATTCTCGCTACGTTCTTTGTGTTGTATATCTCGGGCGGCTCTGTAAATACCATGGTGCTCGGAGGGCTGGCGCTCGCACTTTCCAGACTGATCGATAACTCTGTTGTCGTATTGGAAAATATCTTCCGCCACATGGAAGGCGGCGAGTCTCCTCGGGTTGCTGCCGAGAAAGGCGGTAGAGAAGTAGCCCTGCCAGTACTCGCCGGCACACTAACCACAGTGGTGGTTTTCTTTCCGGTCACACTGCTCTATGGAGTAAGTCGTTTTCTCTTTACCGCACTTGCGGTAGCTGTAGTGATTTCGCTCTTTGCGTCTTACTTTGTGGCACTCACAGTAGTTCCCCTGTTCTGTGCCATGTTTATTAAAGCACCGCATGGGGAGACACACGCAGAGCTCTCCGCTGAGTCTGAAGCAACGCTGGAACAGGTCGCCGCCCAGCCAAAATCGAAGCCCGGCTTTGGGGCACGTTTCACTGCGCGCTTCAATCAGGGATTCGATACGTTATTACTGCGCTATGACAAACTCGTCCAGCGCGTGCTTGAATGGCCGCGCGCTACGTTGTTGTGGTCTGCGCTTGGATTCGTATTGAGCTTGCTTCTATTCCCTCTTTTGGGGCTCTCGTTCTTCCCGCGCACGGATCCTGGGCAGTTTGTCATCAACTACAAGGCGCCCTCCGGCACTCGTTTAGAGGACACGATTAAAGAGACAGCTCGGCTCGAAGATTTGGTCAAGAGAACCGTGCCTGCACATGATCTCGATATGACGGTCGCGAACGTCGGCTTGAACCCGGGCTTCTCGTCTCTGTTTTCGCCGAACTCCGCCATGCACACAGGTTTTCTGCAGGTGGCATTAAACCCCGGCCACAAGATAAGCAGCTTTGTCGATATTGATCGCGTCAAAGCACGCATCGCCCAGGAGATGCCTGAACTGCAGACGTTCTTCTCTTCCGGAAGCTTGGTCGACGGCGTATTGAACATGGGAGCGCCGGCTCCGATTGATATCCGCGTAGCTGGACAGGACGTGAATGCGGACTACCATATAGCGCAAACCATTGCTGCGCGAATTCGCGGAATCCACGGCGTTGCCGACGTTTATATTCCGCAAGATATCGACTATCCCTCTCTGCGACTGAATATCAATCGTACCCGCGCCAGCGAGTTGGGATTAACTGAAAGTGAAGTTGTCTCGAATGTCATTACAGCACTTACATCGAATCTGATGATCGCGCCCAGTATCTGGATCGATCCCAACACAGGAAATAACTATTTCCTTACCGTCCAATATAAAGACGGGCAGATTAAGACGATCGACGATCTGAAGGCGATTCCACTGCACGGCGCGGATATCACGCAGCCGACAAGGCTGGATATGGTCGCGGACATTCAACCCTTCAACGCGCCCACCGAACTCGATCATATGCAGATTCGCCGGAATGTCGACATCTACGTGCGCCCGGAGAAAGAAGATCTTGGCCGGATTACAAAAGAGATTGAGCACATTGTTGCTACGACTCAGACACCACACGGCATCGACGCCACCCTTGCAGGCAGCGTGGAATCTATGAATGAATCCTTCAAGAGCTTCGCCATAGGACTTACTCTGTCCGTAGTACTGCTGTATCTCATCCTGGTCGCGCAGTTTCGGTCATTCCTCGACCCCTTTATTATTCTGCTCGCGCTGCCGCCGGCGATTACGGGTGTCATTGTTGCGCTGCTGCTCTGGGGCACGACTCTCAATGTGATGTCACTGATGGGTGTCGTCATGCTCGCGGGCATCGTGTTGTCGAACAGCATTTTGATCGTCGAGTTCGCACATCATCTTATTCGCGAAGGGCACTCGGTACGCGAGGCGATTATTGCCGCTTGCCGTGTTCGTCTGCGGCCTATTCTTATGACCTCGCTGGCAACGCTCCTTGGCCTGCTGCCGATGGCGCTTAAGCTCGGCGAGGGCAGCGAACAATATGCTCCTCTGGCACAGGCACTGATCGGAGGCCTCACGCTTTCCGTTCTCCTGACCGTCTTCCTTGTTCCTGCCGGCTTCTTCCTCGCCTACCGCCCAAAGGCACAAGCCTAAGGAGGTATCGGGAATAGAATTGGATTGCAACACCTCGGATCTCTGTCAGAAGGGGGTCGGTGAATGCTTCTTGAAGTCAGCAAAGCGATGTCTTTCCTGCTCAGCATTCTGTCTCTGTATCCAGTGATGATGAGCGCGTTCTTCGTGCCTGGAGCCCGATGGGAGGAACGTCTGGCCCTGGCGTTTTATAAGATCGCGCTCGCCGGCTGTATCTGTTTCGCGAGTGGGCTTTTGTTTTCCTGGCCCTCGCTGGAGGGCTCGAAAGCACAGGGCTCCCTGCTATCTACTCTGCCTGTGCGTATGTTCTTCTGGGCCGTGGCAGGCATGGCTCTTCTCTTTTTGGCGTCCTGGTATCTCGAGGATTATTACGTTCCTTTGTTGTGGAAGAACCAGCCGTGAGCAGCCGTAGCGTCAAGACCTGCACGTTGCAGAGCGCGATGCGAATGTTTTTTGGCGCGCTTTGCGTCAAGACCTGCAGGTTGCAGAGCGCGATGCGAATATTTTTGGCTCGCTTTGCGTCAAGGCCTGCAACTTGCCTGTACCAGCACTATTACCTGCGCAAGCAACCTGCAGATCTCTCCACTCCGCATGACGATAAAACCATCATGCTCCGGTCGAGATGACATTTCTGAGGTGATTCACCCACACACCGGGCTAGTAGCGGTTCATGCTACATCACACTCTTCGTGAAAATGCCCTACGACTCACCAGACGGCGACTGTCAGAATCTTGGGCGTGCCTGCTATTCCGTTGACGACATCGGTGCTCAGTACGGCTTCGAAGTCATGGTCCCGGAATCCGGGCCCCACGCGCTGGCGAAGCTTCTCCATCTGCCTGGGATCGACCAGGAATTCGCCGGCGGCGGCGGTCCCGCTCATGCCGATTCCTGCAACAATCACCTCGACCTGCCCCGTGGATTCATCATGGATACGCGCGATGATGGCGAAGTCGCGTTTGGTGTCGGCGAGCCAGGCCTTCAAGTCGAGGCCCCAGTCCTTCATCTCAGGATTTTTGCTGTCTACAATCCAGTACTGCTCCTGGTTGGTTCCAGCGAAACGGTAACGGAGCGGAGCGAGGGAGCGCAGGGTCCATTGGTTGTCCAGGCCGCCTATCAACACCACGGGGCCCTGCCGCAGATCGTCGAGGGTTGTGGCCGTGTTGAGCCGGAAGCTGGACTCGCGGTTATGCTCCGCCAAAAAGTTGGAGACGTGCAGCGTCGCCAGGGCATCGGAAAAGACGACGTTCTCTCCCAGGGTCTCGTGAGCGAGAAAAGTGCCGGGCAGAGAGGCATCAGGAGCTGGGGCTGACGGAGGATTGCCATGATCCGGTAGGGCCGCGTGATCCTGGACCAAGATTCCAGCGGCAGCGGCAGTTTTGTAGCCCTGACTCTGCTCTTCCATCGGTATGCAGAAGACAACTGTCTGGCGACTGGAGAAGAGTGGTCCCCAGAACTGCTCCAGCGCAGACGGATGGGCCCATCGCCAGAAAAGACCAGATCCCACGGCAAGGAGCAGAACCGCCGCTAGACCCAAGCCGTATAGAACCATGTGTTTGCGGCGCGACTGGGCCGACGACGCGGCGACAGATTGCGATTCAATATAGAGGGACTCGGCCGTATGCCCGTTCGCAGAGAGATGCATTGGCCCGAGTACCGGAGGGTGATCGGCTCCAACTTCCTTGCGGGGACGAAACTCAGGCTCGTAGCGGCCCGGCAGCAGCTCGATCCGCATCTCCGAGTCGTGCGCTTCCTCGTGATAGTACTGAGCGATCCGCTTGCGAATCTCGGCGATCGTGACCCGTACGATAGGGTCCGTCGCGGTGTCGTAATCTGCTGGACGATCGAAGACATGGATGCCCAGCAGGCGCTCCTTTAGGAATTCGCCACGGCCTTCGAGCGTCTCCTCGACGATGAAACGGAACAACAAGGGATAGCGCTTGCTGTTTTTGAAATGGCTGGTCTCGAGCAGACGATTCATCTGCTGTCTGACCTTTTCCTTGTCTTCCTCCGTCCTTGGGATCCAAACGCTGTTCTCGTCGGCCACAGGATTCATCCGAGTACCTCTTTAAAGCTGCTGCCCAGCATAGGCCAACTCCCATGCTTCTGACAAACGCTTTTCTGAGGAAGGCACGGCGCCAACATTTGTCGCTTACCTCTCAACTGTGGCTCTTTACCTACTCTTTACCTCTCCCTGAAAAGTGTGAGTTTGCCCGGAAACACCTCTTTACCTACGGTGAGATACCAGATGAACCCTATACAGCTATGAAAGCCGCTACCTATGATCCCTCCCGAACTAAAAGACAACCTTTGGGTGTCGTGAACCGTGATGGCGAACGCATCCATTTACCCCCATGAATTGAATCCCGATTCAGGGCTCAATGACTTTACGAGACAGGAAACGACAAATGATCGAGAAAACGCAGCACAAGCAACACCGCACAGGCCAGTGCGAAAACCTCTTCCGGCAGGCGGGACGATTGATCGTCCTGATGGCGCTCCTGATCGGCAGCGCGACCTTCGGATCCAGGGCGGCGCTTGCCCAGTTGACCACCGCCGACATCCTTGGAACCGTCACCGACAGCACAGGTGCGGTAGTCCCCAAGGCGAACGTAACCCTGGTGAACGTGGACACTAACCTTCAGCGCACGACTGTGTCCAACGACAGCGGCGATTATGAATTCACCCTGCTCCCGGTCGGACACTACTCCGTAACGGTGAAGATCTCCGGCTTCAAGACCTCAACGACATCGAACCTGTCCGTGGAAGCCGGCGATCGCGCCCATGCGGACGTCCACCTGGAGACCGGCGGCGCAACGGAGACCGTAACCGTAGAGGCCCAGACCCCCCTGCTCCAGGCCGACAACGCCACCATAAGCTCCACCGTGACAGCCAAGGCAGTGCAGGATCTCCCCCTGAACGGGCGTAACTTCGTTCAGCTTGTAGACCTGGTTCCCGGCGCCAATGAAGGTGCTGGTAACAGTCTCAGCAGTGGCGGCCGCCCCGATGATCGCCGCACCAATGCTGCCGGTCTCTCCATCAACGGACAGGACGAGTCGCTCAACAACTGGGTGGTCGATGGCGTCGACGACAATGAACGCATTATCGGTACGATCGGCGTCAAACCGAACGTCGAAGGCATTCAGGAGATCACGATCCAGACCAACAGCTACGCTCCAGAGGCTGGGCGTACGGCCGGTGGTGTCATCAACATTGTCACCAAATCCGGAACGAACCAGTTCCATGGTTCGGCCTATGAGTACTTCCGCAATGACATCTTCGATGGCCGCTCTGTCCTCCAGACGACCGGAAATAAGCCTGAGCTGCGCCAGAACCAGTATGGCGGCAGCGTTGGCGGTCCGATCTTGCGGAATAAGGCATTCTTCTACTTCGACTATGAAGGATTCCGGCAGGTTTCGGGCGTTACCGATACCGGGACCGTCCCAACCCTCGCTGAATACAATGACATCAACAGCGTCGGCGGCTCAATCCCCCAGGATCTGCTCTCGGCGGCCAACGGAACCGCAGGCCTCCCGATCAATACGATTGCACTGAACTACCTGAAGCTTTTCCCCGCACCCACCAACACCTCGCCTAGCGCCCTTTCCAACAACTACACCATCAGCCCAAACAAAACGCAGAACAGCAACACCTACGACGCTCGCGTCGACGACAAGATCAACGACCGCAACCTGCTCTTCGCGCGCTTCGCATATAACAGTGTCGACACCTTTACCCCGCCGAATTTTGGGACGGTAAATGGTCTTCAGATCAGCGGCGGAAGGTACAACTTCGATGGTCCCGCAACCGATATAGCGCAGCAGTATTTGCTGGGTTATACGCACATCTTCACTTCAAGCCTGCTAATCGACCTCCGGGCTGCATTCACTCGTATCAACAACCTCTCCCTCCCGCTCAACTATGGCAAGAATGCCGATCAGACCGTCGGGTTTCCAGCGAGCATGACCGCCTTCAGTCCCTTCGCCAACTCTCTGACACCGATCTCAGTCGGACCCTTCGGCGATATCGGCGACGGTGCCTATGTTCCCCTACAGGACATCGACAATACCTTCCAATACTCCGGTACGCTGAGCTGGACGAAGGGAAACCACAGCATCAAAGTAGGCGCAACCTTCCTTCGCAGACAAGCTCGTAACGTACAAAGCGCCTCTGCGGTGGGTGCATACCAATTCAATCTGCCCAGCGATACCAATAGTGACCAGTTGACGCAGCAGAGCAATCAGCTGGCCTCAACCCTGGTAGGCGCCTTCACAAGCCAAACCCGCAACTTCAACCTGAATCCTCCCGACTACCGCAGCTACGAGCCGGGCGGCTTCGCGCAGGATAGCTGGAGGGCTACCCCGAAGCTGACGGCGGTGTTTGGCGTCCGTTACGATGTCTTTACCCCCTTCACCGAAGCTCACAACCACATCTCGAACTTCGACTTCCCGGATGCGCTCACGCTCGGTGCCGGAAACGTATCCAGTGCGTTGAAGATCGCCGGCGTCAATGGTGTCAACTCACAGGTGGATATTCCGACCGACCACTCCAACGTTGCTCCGCGCGTCGGCTTCGCTTATTCAATGACACCTTCGATCGTGGTTCGTGGAGGCTACGGTCTCAGCTTCTTCCCCGGCAACTATACCTCGAACGCCGACCTGAAGAACGCCCCGTTCACCTCTGTCTATAGCCCCTCCTGCCAGTCCACTATCGCAGTCCAGATCGAAACCGCCCAGAATGCCTTGGCTGGTCAAAACCCGGACTGCGCAACTCAAGGTCAACCAGGAACTCTAAACGAGGGCTTGCCCTCTCCCGTACCTCCTACGGCAGCCCAAATCGCGAACCTGTCCACTCTCCCCGGTCTAGGATTCGTCGCTGAAGCTCCCAAATTCAAGTCGGCGCTCATCCAGCAGTTCAATCTGCAGGTTGAGCAGCAGTTCGGCTCCAATGTGTTCACCATCGGCTATGTCGGCAACATCGGCCAGCATCTGCCGGAGTCGATCAACAATATCAACCAACCCAAGCCCTTCAATGTGCTCACCGATCCTGCTGGGGCAAACCGTCCCCTTTTCGCGCAGCTTCCCAATCTAGGCGGCGTCAGCTATATCCAGAGCGAGGGCGTCTCGAACTACAACGGCCTGCAAACCTCCTTCCAGCGCCGCTTCACCCACGGACTGGCCTTCGATGCGAACTACACCTGGTCCAAGGCGTTGGCCGATATCAGCAGCTTCTCCCAGCAGGGTGACCAGGGTTGGAGCAACGCCGATCCCACCCGCATCCGGCAAATCGAGTACGGCAAATCGGATACCGATATCCAAAACCGCTTCGCTCTTTCGCTGAACTACGAACTGCAGTACGGGAAAGAGTTCACCGGCATCAAAAAGGCTGTTTTCACCGGATGGCAGACGAATATGATCATGGTCTGGCAGAGCGGAAAGCCCTTCTCGATCGTCGAATCCGGGGCTGGCGCAGATGATCCTGATACGGATTGCGATCTCCAGGGCGTCTGCAAAGCTCGCGGATTCAACAACCGTGCTGTCCCGCAAAACAGCGGCGGGGCGGATCGCCCGAACCAGATTGCCGATTCGCGTCTTTCTCATAAGACCCTGACGGAGTTCTTCAATACGGCAGCCTTCGCTCCTCAAGCCCTCGGAACTGTTGGATCCACACAGCGCAACTCGCAGTTTGGTCCCGATTTCCGCCACGTCGACCTCTCCCTCTTCAAGAACTTTCCTGTCACACATAGCGTGAACGTGCAGTTCCGTGTGGAAAGCTTCAACGTCTCCAACACGCCGAACTTCTTCATAGCGAATAACAACAGCTCTAACCAATCCTTCGGCAACGCGGCCTTTGGTACGGTTACTGCAACCGATCCGAACTACGTTCCCAGAGAGATTCAGTTCGCTCTGAAGCTTCAGTTCTAGCGGACAGGTACTGACTGGAAAACACGACGAGCTGTCGATCCGAATAGTCTTTATGGATCGGCAGCTCGTTTCCTTTTTGCCTGGATGACTTTGCTCGACTAACGAAAGACCTACACGACAGGGAGTAGTTTTGTGTTGAATACTTTTTCTCGCCGCACCCTCGCCCGACTTATTGGCGGTTCCGCCGCAGCTCTCTCCTTCCCTCGTGTTGGACTCGCAGCCGAAGAAGCCTCAGCGTCTTTGCCGGACAGTGCTGAGACAGCTCGCACCTTTCCGAATGACTTTCTCTGGGGGTCGGCGACTGCTTCCTATCAGGTGGAGGGCGCGGTGCATGAAGCAGGCCGCGGGCCTTCGATTTGGGACACTTTCTCGCATACCCCTGGCAAGACCTTCAACGGTGACACGGGCGACGTCGCTGACGATTTTTTCCACCGTTACAAGGAAGATATCCAAATCATGAAGGAGCTCGGGCTCAAGACCTTCCGCTTCTCGGTTGCGTGGTCACGTGTCTTTCCCAGCGGCACAGGAACGCCCAATCCTCAGGGGCTGGACTTCTACCACCACATGGTCGACGCGCTTCTGGAGGCCGGCATTCAGCCCTTCTGTACGCTCTACCACTGGGACCTTCCGCAGACACTGCAAGACAAGGGTGGCTGGGAGAACCGCGATACAGCCAAAGCGTTCGCGGACTATGCCGGCTATACCGCCGGCAAGCTCTCGGACAAGGTGAGCCACTTCATGACCCTGAATGAGATGAGCACCTTCGTCGAGGTTGGGAACCTGGAGGGAAGGCATGCACCTGGCCTCAAGCTCGATGCGAAGCGCCTCGCGCAGTTGAACCACTATGTCGTGCTCGGCCACGGTCTCGCCTTGCAGGCCATTCGTTCCAAGACAAAGCACGGCACCAAGGTTGGACTCGCGGAAAATATCAGGATTACGGCGCCGGTCGTCGAATCGAAAGAGCACATTGAAGCGGCACACAAGGCGGTGCGGGAAGAGAATGCGATGTACCTCACCGTCGTGCTGGAGGGCCGCTACACGGAGCTGTATCTCAAACGTCTCGGAGCCGACGCTCCAAAGTTTACGGCCGAAGAGATGAAGATCATCGGCAGCCCGATGGATTTCGTGGGTATCAACGTCTATCAGCCTGAGTTCGTTCGTGCCGATCACTCCGAGAAGGGCTATGCTATCGTGCCGTCTCCGAGCTCCTATCCCCATATGTTGAGTCCATGGCTCAAGGTCGGGCCGGAAGGTCTCTATTGGGGTCCGAAGCTGGTCCACGATGTGTGGGGTGTGAAGGAGATGTATATCACCGAAAATGGCGCATCGTCGGACGACCAGCTCACACCTGAGGGTGCAGTCTACGATACGGACCGCGTGATGTTCCTGCGCAACTACCTCACGCAACTGCAGCGTGCCGTTTCACAGGGCGTGCCGGTTAAGGGCTACTTCCTGTGGAGTCTCCTGGACAACTTCGAGTGGGCCGACGGATACGAGAAGCGGTTCGGTATTGTCTACGTGGATTTCGCCACGCAGAAGCGGACCCCCAAGCTCAGCGCGGAGTTCTACAAAAAGGTCATACAGGCCAACGCTGTCTGTTGACGTAGTGCCTCCTTCGCGGTTCCACAGTGACTGTGGAACCGCGTTTTTTTTGCGAGTTCTATTCTGTTTCTGAAGGGTGCTGTGCTGTATCTCAGCTTTGACTGCTCTCTTAGGGTGGCCACACTCTACAAAAAATAAGCGCCGAGATGATCTCGGCGCTTATTTTTATTGGAACGTTATAGAGAGGAGATCTCCTAATTAGTCTCCACAAACTCAATGTAAGGAGTCGGGCCACTATTGCCGGTGCAGCTCTGACCGATTAGGTTGTTGGTTTCGCCGGTAGTACCCTCCACACTTGATGGCAATATGCAGGTCGGCGCGGTCTGCGATCCGTCAGTTATGGCGAGCTTCGCAGTGAGAGACACGCCCTTATTAAATTCCGCTTCCGATCCACCGGCATTGCCGACGACATTGAACTCCGCCTGAGTCCATCCACTCGAGATATCCGTCTTTGAATCTGCTACGGTCGCCGTATAAGCTTCGGTGCCGTACGTCGCGGTGGCTTTATCTGTTCCCTTTGCCGCAACCGAACCCGAGAATCGCAGGCTTCCGAGATCCGTAATTGGAAGTTGTCCGTCGTAGACCACTACAGCGGGCGTATTCTGGACACAGTCATCCCCAGGCCCGTTGGAATCGGGGCCAGCATCGATGAACCCTTTCGGGCAAATATTCTCGCCCGTATCAACCCCGTAGTTGAGCAGCCAATACTCTATAAATACTTCAGTCTTACCCGTAAGCTCACCACTCGTCAGTGACACGGGAGTATTGGTTGAAACGACATATTGCTGCCAGGCCTGGCAACCAGAGTAGCGACCGCAAGCTGCGGTGTGAGCGAAGTTTGTATTGATCTGCAGGGTATATTCATTTGGCCCAAGGATGCCCCCGTCGCCAAATAGAGCAACGCCGACGCTCTGTTCAGAGGTCACGCCCTTGACCTTCAAGAAGCTGCCCGCCGCTGCAATGATCTTGTGTCCTGATGCTACTTGAGCAACGTAGTCAGAGCCGTTGCCGAGCGTTTGCTCACCGCCTCTGATTTGTGGCAATGCAGACCGATAGGCTGGCGGGGCCGCGCACTCTATCTTCTCCCATTGAGTACTGGGATACGAGGCATGGTAGCACCCTTCTTCGGGCGCGGCGATATCGTGCATGGTTTGGCTCCAAGCTTCACGTGCCTGGCTCTCGACCTGGTCCGCTGAGTTATCTCCAGACTGCGCCATCAACATGGATGGGAGTCCGGCGACACTGAGGAGACTTGCCGTTAACGAGACATAGACAATGGAACGCGTGGCTAAGTTCATAACACTTTTCATGGCTCTCCGTATTATCGTTATGGATTGTTATTCTTTGTCTTGACTACCTGGCAGAAGAAAGAAAACACACATACTACGAAAACAACAGCACCGCCGCCGTTCTTAAACAGGTTCTTAGCGGAGGTTTTTGCTACTCCCTACAAAAATAAGCGCCGAGATGATTTCGGCGCTTATTTTTTGTTGGAGCGTTATAGAGCTGTGGTCGCCTAATCAGACTCCACAAACTCAATGTAAGGCGCCGATCCACTTGTGCTGGTGCAGCTCTTGCCCGTGAGGTTGTTGGTTTCGCCAGTAGTACCCTCCACACTTGATGGCGATACGCATGTCGGTGCGGTCGTCGATCCGTCCGTTAAGGCGATCTTCGCAGTGATAGAGACACCACTACTATTAAATTTCGCTTCCGATCCACCGGCATTGCCGAGCACATTGAACTCCGCCTGAGTCCATCCACTCGAGATATCTGTATAAGAATCCGCTACAGTCGCCGTATAAGCTTCGGTGCCGTAAGTGGCGACGGCTTTATCCGTTCCACTTGCCACAGCCGAACCCGAGAGTGCCAGGCTTGCGAGATCGGTAATCGGAAGTTGTCCGTTGTAGACCACTACAGCAGGCGTATTCTGGACACAATCAACCCCAGGGTCATCGGCACCACCATTGATGAACCCGCTGGGGCAAGAAGCATTTGTGCTAGAGCCATAGTCGATTAGCCAATATTCGATAAATACTTCGGTTTTCCCCGTAAGCGAGCTGCTCGTCAGTGACACAGGGGTATTGGTTGAAATGACATATTGCTGCCAAGCCAGGCAATTCGTGTAGCCATCGCAAGCTGCGGTATTCGCGAAGTTTGTATTGACCTGCAGGGTATATTCATTCGACCCGAGGATGCCCCCGTCGCCAAAAGCAGCAACGCCGACGCTCTTTTCAGAGGTAACACCGGACACGGTTGGGAAGCTGCCCGCCGCTAAACTGATCGTGTGTCCTGATAGTGCTTGAGCAACGTAGTCAGAGCCGTTGCCGAGCGTTTGTTCACGGCCCCTAAGTTGTGGCAACGCAGACCGATAGGCCGGCCGGTCGGCGCACTCCACCGCTTCCCATTGAGTACTGGGATACGACGCATGGAAACACCCATTTTCTGGTGCAGCGGTATTGTGCATGGTTTCGCGCCAAGCTGCATGAGCCTGGCTCTCAACCGCGTCAGAGGCGACATCACCAGACTGGGCCATTAGCACTGATGGAAGCCCGGCGACGCTGAGAAGACCTGCTGTTAACGAGACATAGACAATGGAACGAGTGGCTAAGTTCATGATGCTTTTCATAGCTCTCCGTATTATCGTTATGGATTTTTATTCTTTGTCTTGACGAATCCGGCAGAGGAGAGAACACACACAGCCCTTTACCGTGTAGATACGGTGCTTGTCCAATAACGATTTTGTCAAGGGCGAAATAGCAGTAGTACTGAAGTAGCAGAAGTGCTTTCGTATCGGTTTTCAACCTAGGGTTACTGCGTGAATTAGCTGTCGAGGTTAATGCATTATTTTCTAAGAATTTGTTTAAATACCTGTGGTTTTCAGAGTATCCGCAGCTTTTTACGCCATGGGAATAAGACAAAGGCCTCTCAATTACTAGTACTTTATACCCAGGTCTTTTTTACTAGTTTAAGACCCGCAGCTACTCCCAAAAGCCAGAGCAACGATAAAGATATCGATTTAGCAGACACTACCTGGCCACAGGTATAGGCTCTTTTTTCTGAGCGAATATGCCATTGATAAGGAGAGATGTCCTAAGGACTAATACCCGTGCCTCATCTCAGAAATAAGAACAAGGCAGCATTATTAGACAAGTTCTTACAGACAAATCTTTTTCTAGGAAGTTACTCACGAGCTTCTATTTATTGGCGTAGCGCTTTATGTCTTTTCGCAGAACGCGTGGGAGCGATTGGCTAGGCCTGGGGAAGTTGGATCGGGGACGCTTCGCTTTGAAGAAGGCACAGCCTCGGCGGTTGAACAACTGCGCGAGAAACCCGCGACTGCCATATGGGGCATGCGCGATCCAACCCTGATGGCAAAGTACCTACTGCCACTCTTTCAAGAGTCGTTTCCTGACGCGCCAATATCGTGTCTCACGCAGGCGAGCCACTATCTCTACGAAGATGCGCCGGAGACGATAGGTCTGCTGATCCGGCAATTCATAGAGCTCACAAGAGCTATTTAAGTAACAACGGCACATCACCCTGAAAGAAAAGATGTTTGAAGGCGCTTGCTTCGTGTTCGCTGAAGCAGAGGCCCTGGCCTATTCACTCCTCCCTAACCTTGTGTTGCTAGAATCACTCCGCGAAGGAAGAAATAGACCGCTACCCGGAGATTTTCGTGGCACTTCCACAGATTCAGATCGGCGAGGGCATGCTCGGTGGTGCGTTGCTTGCCTCCGTCGATGTAGTGCAGGCAGTCAATCAGCACTGGTGGTGCACCGTTGTGTGCCGTGACACTCTGGACCAGCGTGTGCCTGTTGAAGATCTTCTTGGGCAATCCGTTGAGGTGAAGACCACCGATCTCCAAGGCGTGGAGCACATCCACTTCAACGGCACTGTGCACCGTGTCGATCTCGAATACGAGATCTGGGGAAGCTATGCCGCTACCATTATCGCCGTGAGTGACAGCTATGGCATGGATGTCACCGCGCACAAACAGTACTACGCGGATCAAACGCTCAGCTCCGTTGCTTCCACCATAGGCGGTCGTCACGGTCTGTCGATCAGCGTCAATGCCTCATCCAGCAAGGCGCTCAACTACGTGCAGTATGGCGAGACGGACTTCTCCTTCCTGCATCGCATCGCGGACGACTACGGTGCATGGATGCGGCCGTGCGAAGGCGGCCTCGAGATCTTCGACAGCTTCCAGAGTGGAAGCACGCTGGGGTGGCGTGCCGAGTATGGATTGATCCGCTTTCGCCTCAGTGGTGAGCGCGTGAATCCCAGTTTCTCCGGCGCACACTACGACCACCACGTTATGCAGTCGAATAACTTCGAGCAGGTGTCGAAGACGCCGCAGTTCTACTCGGCGGCAGCGCGGCTTACCAGCTCCGTGCAGTCGGCGTCGCAGAAGTTGCCGGCCGGCTTTGAGACGCAGCGCGGCCGCGCTATGACCCTGGCGGATTACAACGATCAGTTGGAGGCTGAAAGCGAACGCGCCATGGGTAGCGCGGTCAAAGGCTTTGGAAGCTCGCGCGATCAGACGCTCAAGGCCGGCAACGACGTCACGCTCGACGGCGAGCTCGATGCCAAGGGAACGTACGGCTTGATACGTGTCGAGCATCGCTGGACACCTCAGGGCTACGACAACAGCTTCATCTGCACACCGTGGAAGATGTATCGCGACCCGCAACCTCCGGTCATGCGCCGCTGGGAAGGCCTGGTGCCTGCGCGCGTGGTCGCGCATAACGATCCCAAGAAGATGGGACGCATTCGCGTGCGCTACTTCTGGCAACAGGAAGACGAAACGCACTGGGCACGCTTCGCCAGCCCGCACGCCGGCCCCGATCGCGGCTTCATGTTCATGCCTGAGGTCGGTGACGAAGTGGCGGTCGCCTTTGAAGACGGTGATCCGGAGCGCCCGGTCATCCTGGGCGCGCTCTGGAACGGCGTGCAGCAAGCGCCTCGCTACGACTTCCGCGGGGGCGATGTGGAAGTGAACGACGTGAAACGCATTGTCACCAAGGCCGGCAACCGCATTCAGATCAGCGATACGGAGGGCAAAGAAACCGTCGTTCTCGCGACACCTAATAACGCATGGATCTGCCTGACGGAGAAGTCCGACGATACGACACGCAGCCTCATCAGCCTGCGCTGTGATGGCGACATCGTCCTCGACGCGACCGGACGCATTCACATGAAGAGCAAGTTCTTCTCACGCGAGATCGGTTAAACCTTCAACCAGTACACCAGAGCACTTGAAAAAGATCCGAAGATAGAAGGAGTAGTTCATGGGTTTCGACGGTTCCGCCCTCGTTGTAACCCGCGGCCACGGCGGCCCGGACGACAAGACACCGACCAAGCTCGGCAGCCTCTCGGTAGGTTCCATGCTGTCGGCCACGGCACTCGCAGGCACCACTGGTACCGACGTGGAGCTGATCCGCGGCCAGCAGTGGCAGGAGCGCACAGGCAACCGGATCACGAACCTTCATGGCTCATGGAAGGCTCACATCTTTCAGGACGAAACCTGGACCATCGACGGCGACCTGACCTTCACAGTGAATGGAAAGACCGTCGACAACCGTATCGGTGTGCATCATCAGACCAACACCAACCCGCGCTTCGACCACTTCATCCACACACGCACAGAGACGCACAATCAGCCCCAGGTGATCCATCAGCCAACCACGGACACGCAAACCATCTGGCAAAAGCTGGAGATTGGCTGGGAGAAGCACTCCTTCAATGCCCTGTACGTCACGGCCAATGCCATCAAGCTGGAGCTCGATCTGCTGGAAGCCACTGAAAAGGTCGTCGTCATCGAGCGCAAAGAATTCCAATTGAAAAATGAGCCCACCAAGTTCACCATCGGCGGCGTCAAGGCCGATGTCTGGGCATTCATCACTAAGACCGTTCCTTTAACGGTGAAGACCGCGGCTCTTTTCACCAAGTTCGTCGCCGCCGACATAGCGTCCGGTATCCGAGCCGCACTTTCCGCTCCGTGGGGGTCGTAACACTATGCACTTCGGACGCGCTCTCTACTCCATCAGTTCGGGTGACATCCTCACCGTTATCTCCCCGATCGACTATCTCTTTTGCGGATTCGTGCTGCTCTGTTCCCTCATCGTGGGCCTTCTTCTCTCCTCCAAGTACGGAGCGACCAAACCTGCGCCCTGGATATGGAACGCTCTGGGGACGCTCGTGATACTCAGCGTCGTCTCGTCAAATGCTACCGTCAGGCTCGACGGGCATCAGGGCAAGGTCTACATCACGCGCGTCCTGTTCTTTTATCCGACGCGCAACGTGTATGACCTCGCAGGCCTGCAAGGAGCGACCATCGGCGAGGCCGACCAGACCGACGCCCTTCGGCTCGTCTTCAGCAACGGGACCCTACTCCAGCTGACACCCTTCAACCAGATGGGTGGCAAGAACCAGGCCGCTGCGTCGATCAACCAGTTCGTCCAGCAACACGGCGGCACAGGCCTCCAGTAGGGAATACACCGCGTGTCACACCACGGCAGGAGAGAAGATTCATGATCGGAATATTGCGCAAGCGGCTGCTGGAGCATCAGGAGCTGACGTTGGAACCGTTTGTTCGCGCATCGGCAGTCACCGATTGTTCCATCTACTGGTGCGGTGTGGACCAGTTCCCCATGAATTTCTACGAGCGTGCATGGCTGCTCGAGTTCCTGCGGAGACTGACGCAGCAGCTGAAGCAGACCGACGGTCTTCGCGAAGAGACCTTCCTGCAATCCAAGGCGACGCTGCCGGACCTGATGGATACCTTTCTGAAGCGCTCGCGGACCTATATGCCCCTCGCCGGCATGACCCTGGTTCCCGGTACTGCACCCATCAAGCCACCCAAAGCGGAAGAGATGCGCGAGGCCTTAGAGAAGGCCAGCAAGAACAACACCTCTCCCGACGTCGCCAGCTGGATGCCGGACAATGCGCATCTCTTTCTCGACAAGAGCGCCGAGGCACAGCGGGAAGACTTCTTCGGCCACGGCGGCATGTTCTCGCTCCTGATGAAGCCGGACCCCAAGCCCAGGCAGCTCCTGCCAGAGGTCCCTCGCATCTTCGCCACACACCCCGCATACACCGGCACGTTGCAAAAGCAGTACGACATGGTGCAGTCGTTTCAGAACGACTTCCTGGGTCAAAGCAAGCTCATCTTCGGTGAACCCTTCCGCGAAGATCCCAGCTATGACGGCCTACCCTTCATCCTGCCCCTGCTGACCGCGAAGAGCGTAATGGACGCCCCCCCGGACACCCGCAAAGACTGGTTCGAGCTCTTCGATGGCTACTGGATTGAAAGTAAGCCCGACCGGGGCCTGCTCCTTGTCTTGAAGAACCCGGATTTCGATGACGATTTACTGGAACTCCTGGAAGAGATGCGCGAGGACGGCCACACCTACCGGAGCACACGATGACATCCCCCGCGATCGCAAAGGAGCTCCTGTCTGAAGAACCCCAGTTCCAAGGGGAAGAGCTGCAGTTAGCCGCCGGCTGGTCGGGATACGCTATTCCGCTGCAGTTTCCCCTCAAGCACGAGCGGGAGCGGCGCGAGTTGCTTGCGTTCCTGTGGGACTTGTCCCTCAGCCTCTTCCCACCGGCAGAAGCGGATCCGACCGCATGGCTGCTGATGGATAATCTCCATCGCGACGACGCGGTCCTGCGGCTCAGCCGCAACGCTCGCGAGTGGAAGCCAACCTACGGCCTGGGCCTGTGGCCCGATCAGGCGCCGCCCAGCATGTTGAAGCGGGAAGACATCCTCAACATGGAGTGGGGCTCCAAGCCGCGCCTTCCGTATCACAGCGTCGCGATGCTCCATGCTACCGGCAGCATGCTCCATACCGCCTGGAGCACCATGTTCGGCACGGGCAGTACCGTCCTCACCCTCGGTGCAGGCGGCGGGAGCACCTTGCTCGACACAACCCGTGAGTACCTCAAGAGGCCCATCACCGATGAGAGCTTCATGGACTTCCCGTTCTACTTCCCCTTGCTTGGACGCAACGCACTCCGTCACGCCACAGACTTTCAGATGGAGGGATGGCTCGGGCCCACGCAACTCTATCTTCGCGAAAGCGAAGAGGACAACGCGGTGCTTCTGCTGGTACACACCACCAAGGAGAGATTGCAGGAAGCGATTCGGCAATTCACGGAGAGCTCTCGCAAACAGACCCCGGCGAAAGAACCTCACGCCGCGCTATAGATGAGATGGTCACCGATGCGCAATGAATAGTTAGAGCCAAGACGAAGCATAACCTGGCCAAATGACCAGGTTATGCTTTGTTTTTTATTCGGCGTACGCGCAGGGCTTTAGCATACGATGTCCAGGCTTTCGTTAGTGCTTGAGCAACCCGGGAATCACTGGAGCGTCTGGAAATACCGTCGAGAGGGTGAGCTCGCGATATTTTGCCGCCTCCTCCGCACGTGCTGTCTCGACGTTCTTTACGCGGGTTTCTGCATCCTTGCCAAGGATCAAGCGCTTCGGAACGTCCTGCGAGTTTGCCAGTTTTACGATGACATCCGCAATCTTTTTGGGATCGCCCTCCGCGTTTCCGCGAACAGAGGCGAGAAGCTTGTAGATTGTGCCGACCGATTCCTCGTACTCCGGTAGTAACTCAGGAGAGTTCTCCCCAGCCCTCTGCGCCCAGTTGGTGCGAATGCCACCCGGCTCGAGCGTACACACCTTCACTCCAAACGGCGCTACCTCCGCGGCGACCGAGTCGCTGAAGCCGCCTACCGCCCACTTTGCCGCGTGGTATGGCGAGTTGCCCGCAATCGCCATGCGTCCGCCGACGGAGGAGACCTGGAAGATATACCCACTCTTTTGTTTGCGCATTACCGGCAGCGCTGCGTGCGTGGTATATACGACGCCGAAGAGACAGGTCTCCACCACATCGCGGAACTGTTCAGACGTCATCTGCTCAAAGGGAGCAAAGTATCCGTAGCCCGCGTTATTCACAAGCACATCCAGACGACCGTACTTCTCCAAAGCGGTCTGCACCGCCGCCTGAGCTGCCTCTTCCTTCCGAACATCGAGCTTCACTGGAGTCACGCGTTCGCCGTATTGCTCTGCCAGAGAGTCCAATTCCTCGATTCTCCGAGCCCCCGCAACGACACTATCTCCTGCCGCAAGCGCAGCTTCCGCAATGTCGCGACCCAAACCGTTACCGCTTCCTGTAATCAACCAAATCTTTGCCATGTCCTACCTCTTGCTTCTATAGATGCGTTAATGAGCAAGTGGTTGCTCATTTATTGCACGAAAAAAGAGCGTTTTGTATGAGCAGGTCACTGATGTCAATGTTTTTCCTTATCGGGGTCTTTGCTTTTGCTGTTGTCGTTGCGGTTGTTGTTGCTCTCCACCGGGTTTGTATTCGCACTCTGATGAGTCGGATGAATCTGGACTCGGTGCCGGTTGGGGTTCGAGAGGAGAGTCGATGCTGCTATTTATCAGACGGCCTTGGGAGACCAAAACGCTCACGCAGTCATCGGAACGCGGTGTCGACGCAACGGGTGAACAGAATCATCTTCAGGCTGCTTGTTGATAGAACGGGATGTATGGTTCCTGTGTCGTCCAGAGATGGTGAAGCAATACGGCCAACTTGCGGGCGACCGCCACGACGGACTTGTTCTTCGCCTGCTTGCCGCCTCTGGCAGCCAAGTGCAGCCCCCACTGTCGAAGTGCCGAGTCTCGACCATGGGGTCGCAGGATATGGTTGGCGCACTCGATCAGCAGACTTCGAAGATAGGCGTTGCCAGCCTTGGTAATGCCGAGTTGCGGATCGCGTTCGCCGGACTGGCTGCGTTTTGGTCGTAGCCCAAGGTAGCAGCCGACGTCTCGACTTCGACCGAATCGCGACTTATCCCCGAGCGTCAGAACGAACGTAAGAGCGGTGATATGGCCAACTCCATGGATCGTCATCATGGGCTGTGTCTCGGCATACTCCGTCTGAGTCATCCTCTGGATATCCCGGTCGTACTGCTTGATCTTGAGAGTCATCTCTGCGATCTGGGTAAGGATCGGACCGAGTGCAAGCTTCAGCCCTGGCGGCATCGCCGCCTGACCTCGTTGGGCGAAGCACTTCGTGGACGAAGCCGGCATACGATGACCGCAGGCCTTCGTCAGTCCGCGCACTGCGTTCACCGCCGCGGTTCGCAGTCGAACCAAAAGCTCTCGGGCACGGATCAGGGTCAGGGCTTCCTGCTGTTCGACCGTGCGGTGAGAAATCGGCCGGAGGATCTCAGGATCGAGCCGCGCGTAACGGGCTAGCTTCTCCGCATCTACATCGTCGCTCTTGCGGTCGCTGTGCGAGATCGCTCGCAGCTCTCGTACGTTCGCCACGATCACCTCATGGCCCAGTTGCTCAAGCTGTTCGCTGATCCAGATCGAGTGAACACCGGCCTCCATCGCCACACGGGCGTGAGGCACAGGCGCGAACCACTTGTCGATCGCCTTCGCTGTGGTTCGGAAACGACCTCGATCGATGACGTCGCCTTCTTGGTTGAGGGTGCAGTAATGGCTCCAAACGTCGCCAAGGTCGATGCCGATCGTCAGCTCTACCTTGGCACGCTTCCGGGGTACTTCCGCGATGAGGTGGTGCGCTGGCTTCTTCATGGGAACAGTCTGCTCCTCCTTCGGAGGACCTGCTCATCCCATTTATTTAGCCATTTGCCAGAAGGCATCGAAGGCCTGTTCGACGAGTATCGCCTTCTGGCGCGGCTTTTTAGCCGCCATCTCCATGACGGCTCCTTGCATCGCTGACATAGCAGAGGAGGCGAAGCCGGGAGGCAGATTTCTGAAGGAACCCTGTTTGCCGAGCTCGCTCATGGTTTGGGCAACCGCTCCTCGTTGGGAGTCAACCTCCGCTCTGGTGTCCGCAGTGACAATCGCGGAGAGATTAAGCAGCACCGAGACCTTCCGCTCCTCGGGCTTGTCCATCGCCCAACGCAGATACTCATTCCAAATGTGTCGCGCGCGGTCACGTAGATCGGATTTCAGAGGAAATTCCGCATGGATGCGCTGATAGATCTCCGTCTTCAACTCGGTATACAGCACGTTCAACAGGTCATCTTTGGAAGAGAAGTACGTGAACATCGTTCCTTCGGCTAGGCCTGCGCCGCCGGCGATTTTCGCGGTGGAGGCACCCAGGCCAGCTTCCGCAATCTCGCGTACCGCGGACTGCAAAATTGCCTGTCTTTTTTCCGGACTTCGCGCTCTAGCCATACAGGTCAATGCTATCCCAGCGGAATCCCAGGTCTCACAAGATAGCCTTTGTTCCCGCGACAAAGAGCTCGCCCTCTGGCCCTGAACCCAAAGTCGCGGCTTCTATCCCGCAAAAAGAACCCATATGCTGGCCATTTGGCCAACTTATGGGTTTTTTCTCAGTATGTTTTTTCTTGCTGCACGCCAGGGCTCAGATACGCATTGGCATCAGGATGTAGCGGTACTTCACATCCTCGTTGCCATCTTCCGGCCTCATCTGGCCGGCTGACTGCGCATCCTTGAACTCCAAGCGCACCTCACCGGTTACACCGGTTGCGCGCAGGAAGTCCACCAGGTAGGAGCTGTTAAAGCCGACCACCAGAGGGTCATAGTTGTACGGGGTCTCGATGATGTCCTCCGACTCGCCAGCATCTGTCGACTGCGCTGAGAGCTTCAGCTCGTTCTGTTCCAGACGAATCTTGATCGCACCCGAACGCTCGTCAGCAAACTGGGCGACGCGCTGAATCGACGACATCAGATCTTCCGAGCGCACGATGACAAACTTGGTGTTGTCGCGCGGCAGCACTGCCTCGTAGTTGGGGAACTGGCCGGTGAGCTTACGGCTCGTGAGCACGCGGCCCCCGATGCGGAAGAAGAGCGACTGGTCGTCATCGGCGAACTCTACAAAGTCTGTCTCCGACGCGCCCAGAAGCCCTGAGAGCTCAGCGAGTGCCTTGCGGGGGATCAGGGTCTTCTTCTCGCCGGAGATGCCTTCAAGGGCCTCGCCAAGCTTCTCGATGTGCGCCAGGCGGTGGCCATCGGTCGCGACCATCGCCATCGACTCGGCCTTCAACACCAGCAGCGCGCCGTTCAGCGTGTAGCGCGACTCTTCGTTGGAGATCGCAAAGATCGTCTTCGCGATCATGTTCTTCAAATTAGCGGCGTTGATCTTGAACACGCCAGCCTCGGGGAACTCCGGTACCTGCGGAAAGTTCGCACGCGCCATGCCGACCATCTTCGTGTTGGAACGGCCCGCGCGGATCTGCACCCAGTGGTTGTCCATCAGCTTGATCGAGATGTCGCCCTCGGGCAGCAGCTTGATGTAATCGAACAGCTTGCGCGCCGGGATGGTGCAGGCGCCCGGCTTCTTCACCTTCGCCGCACAGCTCGTCTTCAGCGACTGGTCGAGGTCGGTCGCTGTGATCGTGAGTTTGTCGTCCGCGGCTTCGAAGAGAAAGTTCGAAAGGATCGGAATCGTCGTCTTGCGCTCGACGACAGACTGCGCCGCGGTGAGCTCGCGCAGCAGTTCTGCGCGCGAGACGGTGATCTCCAGATTGCCGGTAGGCGCTGCAACGTCGGGTGTGATGGTGGCGGTGGACACGGTAGGGATCTCCCTTTGCTAATGGCGCGCTGACCCAGTTGTACTCCGCTTTCGCTGCACCTTCGCGCGGCGTGCGTGGGTTGACTTGATTCTAGGGCGAATAGGGCCTTTCGTGCGAGCGGTTTTCCGTGTGAATATCCGGGGACGTTCTGTGGGCTACGGGACATGGCCCGAAAGCGTCTGTTTGCGGCCCTTCCCTCGAGCTTTGAGCGGACCCGAAGGGGGAGCGGGCAGAGAGCCAGGGACCGGGTTCTCGTTCAGACCACCTCGACTGCCAGATGCCCGCCGCGAACGCTTCTACAAAACAAGATGAAAGAGAACAAATTACTCGTAGTAGCAGTCGTTGTGCGTGGAAGAGTGGATATCAGGGCGAAGTGTTTCAGCATCACCACTTGAGACGCGTACAAGCTTTCCAAAACCAGACCCCCAAAAGCGAACGTTGCGGACGACTGGGTACCGGTCCCAAGTTACGTCCACGGTTTTCCCTTTTCTGCACATGCCCTGTTGAGGCACCCCGACAGACTCGCGTTCGCTATGTGTGTAGATGGTGCGGAACCGCATAAACACAGGCGAAAGCGATGTCCGCTTTAATCACAGGCCAGCGCGCCTGACGCGCAAAAGTGGAAAGCTGGGATGCGAATGTTGAAGTGTGGAAGAGGTGGTACGGAGTTGTTGGGTGCCCCATCTTCGCCGCGCAAAAAACGCGCGTCGAAGATGGGCAACCGGATTATTTCCGTTCCCAGGCACGAAAAAGAGGCCACCCATCGGGTGGCCTCCTCTCTCACTGTTTGCTGTTTCCTGCCTATCCCAGCGTCTCCATCAGCTTATTCACCGTGCGGTTCAGGTCCTTATCGTTCCTGCGCTGCTCGTCGATCTTGGCGATGGAGTGCATGACCGTCGTATGGTGCTTGCCGCCGAACTGGCGACCGATCTCCGGGAGCGAGGCTTCGGTCATCTGCTTGGCCAGGTACATGGCAATCTGCCGCGGCACCACGATCTGCCGCGAGTTGTTCTTCTGCTTCAGCTCGGCGACGCGCATGCCGAAGTTTTCAGCAACGGCACGTTGAATCGCCTCAATCGTGATCTTCCGCACCTGCGTATCGATGAACTGCTTCAAGCACTGCTGTGCGGTGGGCAGTGTGATCTCCACGCCATGCAGCGAGCACCACGCAATCAAACGCACCAGCGCGCCTTCCAGCTCGCGCACGTTGGTCCGCACGTTGCCGGCGATGAACAAAGCCACATCCATCGGCAGTACCGTCTGCTCCAGCTCTGCCTTCTTCTGCAGGATGGCAACCTTCGTCTCCAGATCGGGTGGCTGGATATCGACCACCAGGCCCCACTCGAAGCGCGAACGCAGACGGTCTTCAAAGTCCGCCAGCTCTTTCGGAGGGCGGTCCGAAGCAATCACAATCTGCTTCATGGACTCATGCAGCGCATTGAAGGTATGGAAGAACTCCTCCTGTGTGCGCTCCTTGCCGGCCAGGAACTGAATGTCATCGATGAGCAGGACATCCACGGTGCGGAACTTGTCGCGGAAGCCGGTCATCTTGTCGTAACGGACGGAGTTGATCATCTCGTTGGTGAACTTCTCACCCGAGACATAACTGATCGCCGCATGGGGCTGGCGGAGCTTCACCTGGTGCCCGATGGCCTGCATCAGGTGCGTCTTGCCCATACCTACGCCACCGTACACAAACAGCGGGTTGTAGGCCTTGGAGGGGCGCTCCGCGACGGCCTGTGCGGCGGCGTGGGCAAACTGGTTGCCGCTGCCAATGACGAAGCTGTCGAACTGATAGCGCGGGTTGAGCTGCGCGGCGGTGTTCCAGTCGAAACGTGACTGCTCCGGCCCGACGCCGTTGCCGGTGGGGGCACCGCTGCGCAGGCTGCGCGGGGCATTCAGGCTGTGGCTGGGCTGCGGTGCGAATCCGCCATCTTCGCGCAGGCGCGTAGCGTTGGGGTCGGGTGGGGGAACCTGAAAGATAACCTGGTCGAGTTCCAGACCGAGGTTGTCGACAGCCTCGCTGATGAGATCCGCGTAGCGGTCGCCAACATGTTCAAACTCAGCAGAAGGGATGCGCACAAACAGGGTGCGGTCCGTGATGTGGGAGAAGCGCGTCGGTTTCAACCATGTTTCAAAGCTTTGCCGGTTGATCTTCTTTTCGAGCGCACCGAGAATGCGTACCCACTGATTCAAAACGGCGGCGGCAACCGGAACAAATGACATTTTTATCGTCTTCCTTAAAATCGTTTCGTGTTCGGCAAACCATCACAAAAAAGCACTACAAGCTCTGCAAAAAGCAAAAAGGATTGTGAGCCTCCGCAGCGCAATGCTGTGGAGGAGTGGCCAACCCATGATTGCTTTGAAGTCTTCGTCGCCAGAAGCGGCGAAGGAGTGAAACAGAAGATTTGGCCCGGTAAAACTTATCGTGACCCCCTTCAAGGAATCACGGAACGGAGTTGATAGTAGCACGCAAACGAGACGTTGCTAACAAGAGGTGTGATGCAAATTTTGCAATAAAAGTTGAGTTGCACCAAACCTTGTGAAGAATCGACACTCACCCCCCGTGACACCCCATAGAGTTCGTCGTTACCGGTGCTTGTTCCCGGTATTAGAGAAGGCCCTCCACGAATTTCGTTGCCCGTTTTCCTCAGCTCCGGTATACTTAGAACTTGCTGCCGCACGTGGCTTTCTCCAAGCACGCAGGCTCGCCGAGCGCGACCCCTCGCAGCAGCCATTCAAGTTTGAGTTTTACAGAATAGGATAACGACGATGCCCAAGCGCACCTTTCAACCCAACCGCCGCCGCCGCTCCAAGGTTCACGGCTTTCTCGTCCGCATGGCCACCAAGGCTGGACAAGCTGTTCTGAACCGCCGCCGTGCCAAGGGACGTCATAAGATCGCTGTCTCGGCCGGCTTCCGCGACTAGTTTTTCTCCAACCCACGTTGCACATTTGCGCGCTCATGGGAGAACTCCCTGAGCGCTTTTGTGCGTTTGGATGCAAGAGACCTTTATGACTCCGGGGACCACCCACCGCCTGCGCAAACACGCCGACTACCAGCTCGTTTACAAGGCAGCGCGCAAGCAGTTTGGGAAGCAGATCGCGTACTTCCATGCCCTGCGGCCGGCAGAGCGACGCAGCGACACGCCAGGCCCACGCATCGGGCTGACGGTCCCCAAGGCGCTGGGCAAAGCCGTCGACCGCAACCGGATCAAGCGCCGCCTGCGCGAGGCCATACGCCATGCGCTGCCGCTGCTGAGTGCGCCGGTCGATGTGATCCTGCATCCGAAGCGCAGCGTCATTGAGGCGGACTTCGCAAACCTGGAGCGTGAGGTGGCCGTGATCTTCCGCTCCGTGCAGGCCGCCTCCGAACGTGTCCTCGAAAAAGCTGCGAGCGGGACGAGAGCACGATGAGTGAAGAGGCCCAGCAGGGTTCCGGTCGCGAGCGCATCGCTGCAGGGCTGCTGGCGTTCTACAAGCGCATCGTCTCCCCAATGCTGCATGTCTTCTCTGTCGGCCAATGCAAATACCTGCCCACCTGCAGCGAGTACGCCTATGTTGCCGTAGTGCGACATGGGTGGATGCGCGGAAGCTGGCTAGCCGTGCGCAGGCTCGCACGTTGCCATCCCTTCAGCAAAGGTGGATTGGATTCTGTGCCGTAGGCTGCCGTCGTTGCTGTTGTCTGTAACACCTTTGCAATCATCCCTCCGTGTTGCGCAATCACCATTTATCATGGGAACTGCGGATTTTGCGCCTTTCTCGCAGCCGCCAAGAATAGGAAACCCCTTTGCCAGAGTTTCGTAATCCCAATCAGGGCGGTGGCGGAAGCCAGGACAACCGCTCGTTCCTGGTCATGCTGCTCGTCATGTTCGGCGTCATCTTCGGTCTGCAGTACTGGCGCGCCAAGCATACCCCGCCGCCTTCGCAGACGGCCTCCGTCCTTAGCCAACAAAGCACTACTCCCTCGACGACGGCTCCCGCAACCGCAGGCGCGCCTAATGCTGCCTCCAGCGCTACTTCCACTGCCGCTGCAGTGCAGGCTGCAGGGGAGAGCTCGACGATCGTCGAGAACGAGCTCTATCGCATCACCTTCTCCAACCGCGGAGCACAGGTTACTTCCTGGATTCTGAAGGGCTTCAAGGACAATGCAGGCCACCCGCTGGATCTTGTGCATGAGGTAGCGGCGAAGCAGTTCGGCTATCCCCTCTCGCTCTATACCTACGACGAGAACCTGACGGAGAGCCTCGCACAGGCGCTCTATGTGCCTTCTGCGACGGGCACGCTCCAGGCGCCTGCAAGCCTCAGCTTCGACTACTCTGCCGGCAACATCACCGTGCATAAGACATTCTCGTTTGGCGCCGACTATGTCGTCCATGCCGATGCGGTCCTGCTGCGAGACGGTGCACCGATCAGTGCCCTGCTCTCCTGGCCCTCCGGTCTTGGAGACATGGAGACCCCGCAGGCCTACGGCAGCGAGCAGATCGACACCAGCACCGATGGCAAGGATCAACATCTCGCCTTCAAGAACATCTCCGGTGGCGCGACTCTCAAGCAGCCGTTCGACTTCGCAGGCCTCAGCGATCAGTACTTCGCTGCAGTCTTTATGCCGGACCATCCGCAGGACGCGATGCTGGTAACACTGCACAAACAGATCGACGTGAACAAGGTTTCGCGCATGCCGGGCTTCTCCAAGGGCACAGCGCCGGCTCCGGTGCTCGGCGCAGCGATCGGCAGCCTGGCAGGCCACGACAGCGTGCGGCTCTTCGTTGGGCCTAAGTCCATCAAGGTACTCAAGAGCATCAAGACGGCCAACGGCAGCACGCTGGAAACGCTGCTGGACTTCGGCTTCTGGGGGCCGGTCGGCAAGGTGCTCTTCCTCGGCCTGCAGGCGGTCCACTCCGTACTTCCGCACTCCGTGGAGGCAGTCCACAACTACTCGTGGGGATGGGCGATCGTTATCTTCACCATCTTCATCAACCTGCTGCTGCTACCGCTACGCGTGCAGGGTATGCGGTCGATGCTGAAGATGCAGCGCATCCAGCCGCAGATCGACGCGATCAAGGCGAAGTACAAGAACCCCAAGGCCACCGATCCCAAGATGGCCGATATGAACGCCGAGATCATGAAGACGCAGAAGGAAAACGGCGTCAGCATGTTCGGTGGTTGTATTCCGTCGTTGATCCAGTTGCCGCTGCTCTTTGCCTTCTTCACCATGATGACGCGCGTGGTCGAGTTGCGGCAGGCGCACTGGTACTGGCTGCCGGATCTCTCGTCGGCCGATCCGTATCACATCCTTCCGATCCTGATGGTCATCACGTCGTTCCTGGCGCAGTACTTCACGCCGTCGCCGGGTGTGGACCCTCAGCAGCAGAAGATGATGGCCTTCATGATGCCGGTGTTCTCCGGCTACATGACGTGGCAGTACGCGTCGGGTCTGGCGCTGTACTGGAACATCGGCAACATCATCATGATCCTGCAGCAGCAGGTGATGAACCGTACCTCGCTGGGACGCGAGATGCGGGAGATCGCCGCCAAACGCTCTCGTAAAGCTGCCGCCGCCAAGGTTGGCGGAGCGAGGACCATCCAGGGTCGCCGCTAGATTCGAAATAGAAAGTACTCTGGTGCCCCATCCTGCCGCGCAGAAAGCGCGTGTCAGGATGGGGCACTTTTGTATTTGCGGTGGTCTTCGTGTCTACGCCTCTCCTTTAAAAGGCCGTGCGCGATACGATAAGGACTGGCAAGATGCGCGCCTTGCTATCGCACGGCTCTGTAAGGCATAGTTTTCAAGGGACCGAAGGATAAAGAAGAGATGGAAGACTTACAGCAGGCCGCCGAAAAGGTAGCCTCCCTCATGCGGCTACTGACAACCACCGGCGGGCTCCGCCTTAAGTTTCGTATTACGGCAGGTGCGGGCGCAGCCGACCCTGACGGGTTCGAACGTCGCGACATCTATGTCGAGTGCAAGGGTCCCGATGCGGATCTGCTGACCGAACGCGATGGCGAACTCCTGCGCTCGCTCGAACACATCGCGGCGAAGATTCTGCAACTGGAACCTGAAGATCACGACCGCGTCTCGTTCGACGCCGATGGCTTCAAAGCCGAACGCGCTCAGAGTTTACGCGAGGCCGCGGAGCGGGCTATTGATCAAGTTGAGGACACCGACCAGCCCTACAACTTTCCTCCGATGAGCTCTCGCGAGCGACGCATGTTGCATCTGTTCCTGCGCGACTCCGGCCTGCAGACGGCCAGCAGCGGCGAAGGGCCGCGGCGCTTTGTCGTGCTTTACCCCGAGGGCTATCGCATTCCACAGGAACGGCCCAGCTATGGTGGCCGCGGTCGCGGCAGGGGTCCTTCTCGTGGCCCACGTCGTGATGGTGGCGGTGGCCGCGGGCGGTATTAGCGACACGAGTGTTTTCCCCTTTGTCGATATTCCACTAATAGCGTCATCTCGACCGGAGCATGACGGTTCTATGTCATGCGAAGCGGAGAGACCCCTAGCTGCAGAGCGTGATGCAAATGTTTGTGGCGCGCTTTGCGTCAAGAGACCCCTGTATTTTGCTTGGAGTGGCATTGCTGCTCCAAGCGAAATACAGGGGTCTCTCCACTACGGCGCAAAAGCGCGCCTCCGGTTGAGATGACAAAGTTATTGGTGCTACAGATGCCCTACGCCAGTAGCACAATCTTCCCCAGGCCGCCCTTCTCTGCTGCTGCATGAGCGTCCGCTGCATCGGCCAGCGGGAGCATACGATCGATCGGCAGCACGAGCTTGCCATCGCGAATGACCTCCGCATAATGCACGATGGTCTTCGCATCCGGATGTGAGCTGAAGGCATTGACCTCGACCGTCGGGTGTAGCGCTGCGTTGCTTACAGGACCAACGGTGCTGCCAAAGGCGCCGCCCGGCTTGACCTTGGCAATCAACTTTGTCGCAAGCGCGCCGCCCAGAGTATCGGCGATGGCATCCACGATGCCAAGTTTGTCCAGTTCATCGTCATCGCTGACGTCGATAGCTATAGTCGCTCCGAGCGAGAGTGCCTCTTCGATCTGCTTCTTGCGTACGCCAGCGATGACCTTCGCCCCAATCTCGAGCGCGCAGAACAAGGCCACACGCCCCACACTGCCCAGTGCGCCGGTGAGCAGGACGGTCTGGCCCGACTGTAGCTTCGCTGCTTCGCGGATGAGTTGATCCCCGGTCGTGGTAACGACCGCAAGCGCTCCGGCAGTCGTCATCTCGACGCCTTCCGGTACCTTCGCCAACTCGTCGGCTTTGATGACGGCCAACTCGGCATAGGCCGCACCCGTGCGCCCAAAAACGCGGTCGCCTACGGCAAACTTCGTAACATCCTCGCCCACCTCGCGTACGACACCCGAAAAGTCGTAGCCAAGGATGACAGGAAGTTGCAAGGGCATGTACTCCTTCATCGCACCCGAGCGCAGCTTCCAGTCGATGGGATTGAGCCCTGCAGCCGCAACCCGTACCAATACCTCACCCTTGCCTGGTTGCGGGTCGGTAAAGTCCTCATACTTTAGCTTGGATGGTCCACCATACTCATGCAGAACAACTGCCTTCATCGCAGCACCTCTGCGGAATGAGATGCAGAGGACCGGTACTACGTCTCAGGGCTTGTGACGCATTTAGATGGCGTTGCCCCGTTTCGTCGCGATGAGAGTGAGATTGTTCTCATTGACCTCATCCATAAGTTGCAGGCACTTCGCTTTGAACTCACTGGCAGCTTTCATGACCCTAGCCTATGACCATGGTTATGAAAGCTGCAAGCTATACGAAATCTCGTTCTTCTTGTGCGCGTCGATGACAGGCATGGCAGACCAACTGGGTATTCTCAGCCGTATAGCCATCGATGGCGCGAAAGCGATCTAATTCTGCTCCACGTTCAGGAAGTTCGCCTTTGCATCCGGCGCAGAGGCCTCGCTGGCTCTTCCACTTCTGATCCTTCAACTTCCTTCGTTGAGTGGGAGTGCCGCGTTCGTCAAACTCTAAGCGTTTGGCGATGTACCTCTTCATCGAAAAGAGAATCTCGTCGTTACCACCAGAGGCTTCCTGAAGCTCGAGCCGAAGTTTTTCCAAGAGGGGCAAAATCTTGGCCCTTGCTTCATCAGGTAAGACTGGCATGAGACCTCTTTCCTACAACTCCATCGCGTGACCATCCACCAATTTCTTCGCCCGTTCGATGAATGCGTCGACAGTTACGCTGCCCTCGTCACCCTTGGCGCGAACGCGCACGCTGACGGAGTCGCTCGCAGCTTCCTTGTCGCCGAGGATCAGGATGAATGGCAGCTTCTGCAGACCGAAGTCGCGGATCTTGGCATTCATCTTGCCATTACCGCCATCGAGTTCCACGCGCAACCCAGCGGCCTCGAGACGAGTCTTCACGCTCTCAGCGTAAGCCAGATGCTTCTCGTTCGAGATCGGCACCAGACCTACCTGCACAGGTGCGAGCCACATCGGGAATGCGCCCGCGTAGTGCTCGATGAGCACGCCGAAGAAGCGCTCCACCGAACCGAACAGTGCGCGATGCACCATCACCGGCTGGTGGCGTTCTCCATCTTCGCCGACATACTCCAGCTCGAAGCGTGCCGGCAGATTGAAGTCGAACTGAACTGTAGACAACTGCCACAACCGTCCCAGCACATCGACAAGTTTCACGTCGATCTTCGGGCCGTAGAAGGCGGCTTCGCCGGGAATCTCAACGAACGGAATGCCCTTGCGGCCAAGTGCGGACTTCAATGAGTTAATCGCTCGCGCCCAGTTCTCTGCGGAGCCCGTATAGTCCTGCGGCTTCTTCGGGTCCCATGTTGAGAGCTCGACTTTGAAGTCTGTAAATCCGAAGGTGGTGAGTACGCTCTGCGCGAACTCGATGCACGCTACGACTTCATCTTCTATCTGCTCTGGCGTGCAGAAGATGTGGGCGTCGTCCTGCGTAAAGCCGCGCACGCGCAGCAGTCCATGCATCGTGCCGCTGCGCTCATAGCGATACACATTGCCTAGTTCGGCGTAGCGCTGCGGCAGGTCGCGGTAGCTTCTCGGCGTGTTCTTGTAGATCAGAATGTGGCCGGGACAGTTCATCGGCTTCAACCGGTACTCGGCATCGTCGAGCTCCATCGGCGGATACATGTTGTCGGAGTAATACCCTTCATGTCCGCTGATCTTCCAGAGTTCGCGCCGCATGATGTGCGGTGTAAAGACCATGTGATAGCCACGGCGGATGCACTCGTCACGCATCCAATCTTCCATCGTCTTGCGGATCAGTCCGCCCTTGGGATGCCAGAAGATCAGACCTGCGCCCGCGACCTCCTGGATCGAGAAGAGATCAAGCTGCTTGCCCAGCACGCGATGGTCGCGCGCCTTGATCTCTTCGAGATGCTTGAAGTGCGCGTCGAGGTCCTTCTGGTTGAAGAACGCCGTTCCATAGATGCGCTGCAACTGCTGGTTCTTCTCATCGCCGAGCCAGTACGCGCCCGCAATCGACATTACCTTGAAGGCCTTTACGCGTCCGGTCGAAGGCACGTGCGGTCCGCGGCAGAAGTCGGTGAAGTTGCCGTTCTTGTAGAGCGAGATCTCATCGCCGGGCTTGGTGAATCGCTCGATGAAGTGGATCTTCATGAACTCACCCTGCGCGGCGTAGTCGGTCAGGCCTCTTTCGCGCGGCTCTTCGACGCGCACGAACTTCTCGTCGCGCGCGACAACCTCCGCCATCTTCTGCTCAATGCTCGCGAGGTCAGCCTCGGTGAACGGCACCTCGCGATAGACGTCGTAGAAGAAGCCGTTGTCGGTGGCGGGGCCGTGGCCGAGCTTGGTTTCGGGAAACAGTTCGAGGATGGCCGTGGCCATCACGTGCGCAGCCGAATGCCGCACCACACGCAGGGCAGCGGGATCGCTGTCTTTCAACAGCTCCAGCGCGACGTCTTCCGTAAGCGGCGCATTGAGATCGACGATCCGTTCGGCCTGCGTGGTGTCGCTATACATCGATTCTTCGCTTTGAGTCTCAGAAGAAGGTGTGCCATCCACGGTATGTTCACCAGCGGCGGGCTGCAGAGAACGAACGCGCGCCACCACAACGGCAGCGGCGAGTCGGGGAGAGATGTTATTGGCAATGTCGAACGGCGTCGTACCTTTTGCTACTTCGCGTATAGAGCCGTCAGGAAGCTGGATCTTAATCATGTCACTCACAGCTATTAAGGATAGAGCAACATTCGGTAGTAGGGGGGAGTTGCTGTTGTCGTTGTCTGTTTTTCGTCGTCATCCTGAGCCATCGGCGAAGGACCCCCGTATTCGTGGCGGCATAGACGCAAAGCGCACGACAAGCACTCTTTGTATCGCGCGTTACGTCTGTAGTGGCACCAATGCGGGGGTCCTTCAGCTACGCTTCAGGATGACCACGAAAACAAAGTCCCACGCAGTGCACGATTTGCTGTGCGCTGCGCGGGGCTTTGGAGTTGGAGTTTTAGTAGAGGATCTTCACGCCGAATTGAATGACACGCGGCTCGAAGGTGCTGGTGACCTGACCAGTGTTCGCGGTTGGAGCTCCACCGATGATGCTGCTGACAGGCACGGTACCGCCGACACCGTAGATGCCCTGGGTGGTGCCTTGCGTCCCGCTGATTCCGCCCGGCAGGTAGAGGTTGGTGTGGTTGAAGATGTTGTAGAACTCGGTGCGGAACTCTACCTTCAGGCTTTCGATCGGAGTGCTGAACTTCTTGTTGAGCGCGAGGTCGCTCTGGTAGAAGGCTGGCGTGCGTCCGGGATTGCGGCTGGCGTTGCCGAAGGGGCTCAGCAAGTTTCCAGCGCCATCCTTGATCGGAGGCAGGACGAAGGCTTTGAGGTTGATGTAGTTGACGTAGCCGGTGTTGGCGACCCTGTTGCCGCGGCCCTGCGTGACCGGCTGGCCGGGGACGCGGTCTGGACGATACTCGTTAGCGCCGCGATACGTCGCCGAGATCTGCGGGGAGAGTGCCTGTGCGCCGTTCGGAGAGTAAGTGACGTTGAACGGCGTGCCGGCCTGCATGGTGTTGATCGCGCTGATCTGCCATCCGCCCAGCAGGCTGTCCGTAATCGCATTGCTGCTGCCGAGGAAGTGGCGTCCACGGCCGAAGGGCAGTTCATACACCAGGCTGGTGACGTTTGCGATCGGCAGGTTGTAGTCCGATTGTCCGTAGTCGCCCCTGATGTTGTTGGCGTCTTGTGGGGATGGTGTGTTGCTTTCGAGAGAGGCGCTGTCGTTGTCCAGTGAGTGCTCCCACGTGAACGTATTCAGCAGCGTCAACCCAGCCACAAAGCGCTGTTCATACTTCGCCTGCAGTGAATCGAAGTGGGAATAGAACTCATTCAGCGCTTCGGTAATATCGCTAGGCCAGTTCCCGAAGGGACGTGTAAATTTGCCGTCCGTAATGACAGAGGGGTTCAGTTGGTTTCCGTTGAGGAAGCCCTGCAATCTCACGCCGTGGTTGCCGACGTACGCGATGTCCAGCAGAGTGTTCTTGCCCAGGGTGCGCTGCACGCTCAGGAAGTAGCTCTCAACGTAGCTGTCCTTGGTGTCCTTGGGAACCCAGGTAATGTTGTCGGTGGCTTTGTTGAAGGTCGTGACCAGCGCCGAGGGGAAGCCCTGATCCGCTGTCGCAAAGCAGCTTGGAGTTGTAGTGCCAACGGCGATGATGTTGGCCGGCAGCGGGTTGCAGTGAGGATTCGCACCCGACGCTGCAGTCGGAGCATTTTGTGTGACTGCGGCGAACTGGGCCTGGGGTGCGTTGATTCCCAGGATGTCGCCCGAACCGGCGCGTGTGTAGTGCACATAGCTCATGCCGAAGCCGCCGCGAATTGCCGTCTTCGGATCGACCGCATAGGCAAAGCCTACGCGCGGAGCGAAGTCGGTCAGGTCGGGATTCATCAACGTACTGCCATAGACTCCGCCTCCGGAGTACGGCGTGATGCCATTGCCTGCGACCGCACCTGGTGTGATGGTCAGCACCGATTGTGAGACAGGATCAAAGTTGGATATCCCGTTGTGCTGCTCCGAGTAGGGTGAGCCGTACTCCCAGCGCAGACCGATGTTCAGCGTCAGCTTGGAAGATGCCTTCCAGTCGTCCTGCGCGTAGGTGCTGAGCATTGTCTGGCGCAGGTGCGTTACATAGTAGTTGGCCAGAGAGTACGAGTTGGTGTTGCCAAACAGGAAGTCTGCCCAGTAGTCGTCTGCAACTACGGAACCGCCAGTGTTGCTATATCCCGTGGCGAAACTGTACGAGCCGTATAGCGGGTTGTTGTCGTTCACCGCCATCCATATATGTTCGTACTCAAAGCCGAACTTCAGCGAGTGGTTGCCCTTTACCCAGGTGTAGTTCACCTTGGGGTCCAGCAGAGCGGGATCCTGCCACTGAGGATTCGTGCTCTGGCGTCCGAAGGCCGTAAAGCCGCCGCCGATGGAGATGGAAGGCAAGCCGCCTGCTACAACCGGATTCGAGGGCAGGCCGGGAATCGAGAAGGCGTTGTCGCCGATCGACAGCGAGAACTTGCCAGCCTTGGTGCGCGAGAGGCCTACGCGTGCATCGAGTACCTTATTCGATCCGAAGAGATGGGTGTACCCGAGGGCCACCTGTTGATCTAGAACCCGGATGGTGCCGTTGGTCTGGCCGTCCAGAGGAAGAGGAATGGCGGGGTAGTTGACGCCTGTCTCCTTGCGGTCGCTCACGCGCAGAAACCACGAGCTGCTCGGGTTCTGCTGATAGTCCAACCGCAGGTCGCCCTTGTCTGAGTTGTCGGTAAAGGGCACCTGAACGGCATAGTCGTTGGACGCGATACCGGTTGTGGGCACACCAGAGACCGGCAGTCCTGAGCTGAGTTCTTTGAAGAAGCCAAGCACCTGCTGCGAAAGCGGGTTGATGGCCTGGGCAGGGATGGGAGTGCCACTTTGATAGGTCTGACCTGTAAGGGGATTCTGCACGTTGACGGCGAGGATTCCATTCAATTCATTCTGCGTAGGCAGCGTCAACACACTGAGTGGCTTGAGTGTCTGGCGGAAGCCTTCGTAGTCGAGGAAGAAAAAGAGGCGGTCCTTAATAATAGGGCCGCCAAAATTCATACCGAACTGGTTGCGGTTGAAGGTCGGCTTTTTGAAAGGAGTGATGTTGCCGGCGCTGCCGATGGTGGTCGGTTTGAAGAAGCCGGCTGCATTCAGATCTGTGTTGCGGATGAACTCATAGAGTGCCGCGTGATATTTGTTGGTTCCGCTCTGCGAAGCTACGTTGACCGTTGCGCCGGATGAGCGGCCAAACTCCGCGCTCTCGTTGTTGGTCACTACCTGGAACTGCGCTACAGAGTCTGGCGGCACTGCGATGATCTGGTTATCGAAGCCCTGGTTACTCTCGCCATAAGCATTGTTGTCCATGCCGTCCAGCAGGAAGTTGTTGAACATGCTGCGCTGGCCGTTGATGTTGTACGCACCCGCGCGCACCAGGCTGTTGATGGAGCTGGTCGTTGCGGCGGTCGGCGCCTGACGCGATCCGGGTATCAGGCCGAGAAGATCGGAGTAGTTGCGGCTCACGAGCGGAAACGCCGCGCTCTGATAGTTAGTGATCGTCTGTCCGCGTTCGCTGGTCTCGGTCTCGATCTGCAGTGCTACGTCGCTGACTTCTACCGTGGTCTGTGCAGAGCCTACCTTCAGCGAGAGGTCGATGTGCTGGCGGCCGCCAACCGATACGGTAATGTTCTGCGCGACTGCATCGGAAAATCCTGAAGCCGAAGCTGTAATGGTGTAGACGCCGACACGCAGCGACGGAGCGTCATAGTCGCCCGCACCATTCGTCTTGGTCTGCGTGGCGATCGCTGTAGCCGTATTGGTAATCGTGACAGAAGCGCCCGGAATGGGAGCTCCGGTAGCATCGGTGATCGTTCCTACCAGGCTTCCGTTCTCGTACTGAGCGTGACTCTGAGTACAGATAAAGGCAAACAAACAAAGCAGGACTACGCGACACGCAGAAGGCAGAAATTTCTTGAGCATGGTGGAACCATACCGTCGCGGTCATTACAAAACGCTTAAGACAACATGAATGCTATGTTGCAATGCTGTTGTTCGCACCGTTTTGTATCGCCAGAGTTTGGATTGCTAAAGCTTCAAGCTTTGTATGCCCGATCTCCCAGGGCTGTCAATATCGCATCGAAGTCCTCGATCCCGCTGTACTCGATGATGACTCGGCCGCGGCCCTTCTTATCCTCGATGCTGACCTTCAGCCCGAGCGAACGACGTAGCTGCTCCTGAGCTTCGCGCACATTGGGGTCGACCGCTACTACCGGCTTGTCAGACTTGGCCTTCGACTCCGGATTCATGATCCCCTGCACGTAGTTCTCCGTCATGCGCACAGAGAGATGCAGCGCCAGCACCTTCTGCGCGGCGGCCGCGATGGCTTCCGGTGAATCCAGGCCTAAAAGTACCCGGGCATGCCCAAAGCTAAGCTCGCCGGCTTCCACGCTCTTCTGGACGGATTCAGGTAACCTCAACAAACGAAGGAAGTTAGATATGGATGCACGGTCTTTGCCGGTGCGGGTCGCCATCTGTTCCTGGGTCATATGGAAGTCGCGGCTGAGGCGTTCGTAGGCGCGAGCCTGCTCCATGGGGTTCAGGTCGGCGCGCTGCAGGTTCTCGACGATGGTCATCTCCATCGCCTGCACGTTGGACACATCGCGCACGATGGCTGGGATCGTGCTCTTGCCCGCCTTCTTGCTGGCTAACAGCCGCCGCTCGCCCATGATGAGTCGGTAGCGTCCATTGTTGCCGGGCCGCACGACGATCGGCTGGACCACGCCGGTGGCGGCGATAGAGCTTGCGAGTTCTTCGAGCTTGGCCTCGTCGAAGTGGGTGCGCGTCTGGAATTCGTTGCGGTCGATCAGGTCAACGTCGATCTCCAGCGGTGTGCCATGCACTACTGCCGGGATGGCCTTCGCGGGGCTGGGCGCAACAGGGGCCGATGGCCGCGAGGGCAGCAGAGACTCCAGGCCTTTACCGAGGGCCCGACGCTTGGGGTCGTTCTGATGGGATGTTGACATAGTTGATTCCTGCTTGAGATTAAAGTCCGGCCTGTCCTAAGCGCCGTCGAAGACTGCGCTTTAGGACAGGCATGCTGCCCAGTGGCTTTGGCCGCTGGATACTACGATTTTCTAAACGGCCAATAGCGTTTGGACTCGCCGATGCTTTCGAGTGTGCTGAAGTTCGGGACTGACTTCTGTTTCTTTTTGATCTTGATGCCGTTGCGCTTGAGCAGTTCCAGGCCGAGTTCGCGATAGGCTTCCGAGCCGCGGCAGGCCGGATCGTAGATCACCGCTGGTTTGCCGTGGCTGGGTGCTTCGGCTAGGCGGATGTTGCGCGGGATGAACGTGGTGTAGAGCTTATCCGTGAAGAACTCTTTGAGGTTGGTACGGACCTGCTGCGAGAGGTTGGTGCGGTCGTCGAACATGGTCAGGAGTACGCCTTCGAGCGCTAAGCCGGAGTTGAAGGCGTCGGCGACGCGGTCGAGCGTGGACATGAGTTCGGAGATGCCTTCCAGCGCGAAGTACTCGGCCTGCATGGGGACGAGCAGACCGTCGGAGGCGACCAGGGCGTTCAAGGTCAGGAGATCGAGGGCTGGGGGGCAGTCGAGCAGGATAAAGGTGTAGGCGTTGCGGATCGGCTCGAGGGCGTCGCGGAGCCGGAACTCGCGGCGATCGGCGGTGACCAGCTCAAGATTCGCGCCAATCATGTTCTTGGTGCCCGGAATGAGGCTCAGGTTGTCGAGCTCCGTAGGGAGAATGGCGTCTTTCGCCTCCGTATCGCCGACGAGGACATCGTAGATCGACACGCGCTCTTCATCGCGGGAGAGGCCGAGGCCCCCGGTGGTGTTGGCCTGGGGGTCGCAATCGATCAGGAGAGTGCGTATGCCTTCGAGCGCCAGCGAGGCGGCCAGATTGATAGCAGTCGTGGTCTTGCCGACGCCGCCCTTCTGGTTGACGATGGCGATGACTTTCGTGTTCGACTCGGGCGCTTCTTTGGGGGTTTCGGGTTCAGTGGACATGAGGTAGCGAGATTCAGCCTAGCAGATGTGGAGGGGGATGTTCCACGTGGAACATTGGTGGGTATCTCTTGGGTAGGGATTTGTTCGCTATCAGGATTGTGGCGGAACGTGGTGGAGATGGTGTTGGAGGATGACGTAAATCACAGAATGTTCCACGTGGAACATTCTGGGGTAGCGGATGAAGATGGGCCGGAGCGGTCGGGCTTCGCCCGATGCCCACCTTAGGCGCGATAAAGCCACGCCGAAGATGGGGCACCCGGTTCGGTGGTTGCCCCATAGCAGTGATGTAGCCCTAGGCAAAATACAGGGGTCTTTCCGCTACGGCGCAAAGGCGCGCCTCCGGTCGAGATGACAGCTTTGGGGAATGTAGGAAGAAGAATGTTCCACGTGGAACATTCTTGAGTTCGAGGTCTTCAAATTGTTCCACGTGGAACAATTTGGTTAGGCTGAGACTCGCTCCATGGTTAGCCAGCCTTCGCCGGAGCCCGGGACGGGGATCTGCTCCACATCCTCTATTAAGGAGGGGGTTGCGGAGAGGGTTACCAGCCATCCCCCCTGCGCTACTCTGGGGCGGGCGGCGGCCAGGGCCTCCTGCATGCGGTCTACCGCTCGGAGGGTTACGGCTTCGAACTGGCGCTCGGCGGGCATTGACTCTACGCGGGATGACCATACCTCGGTCTTCAGGCCCAGTGTCCGAACCGCTTCGCGGAGGAAGGAGGCCTTCTTTCCCTGGGACTCGGCCAGTGTGACGCGGAGGTTCGGTAGCCACAGCTGAATCGGTAGCCCCGGGAATCCGGCTCCGGAGCCGAAGTCCAGCAGCGTCGCCTCTGGGGACAACCGGCTCGCTAGATGCTTTGCCGCGAAGAGGCTCTCCCCGAAGTGGCGGCGAACGATCTCTTCCGGCTCGCGGATGGCTGTAAGGTTGGTACGGGCGTTCCAGCGGAGGAGGAGGTCCAGATATTGGCCTAGCTTCCCATAGATCGGGGATTCAGGGGCCGTTGCGTCGATATAGGGGCCGAGGAGTTCGGCGATTTGGGTTTCGCTCAGGGTGGGCATGCGCTTTTGAGTGTAGACCACGGGAGGTGGGAGTTTGGAGATAGGTAAGGCCTAAATGGGCGGGAGCGGTCGGGCTTCGCCCGATGCCCACCTTAGGCGCAAAGAGCGCGCCGAAGATGGGGCACCCGGTTTCGTGGGAGTCCGGATTTTGGATTCACTTATACGGACAAAGCTGGTGCGAAGAGGGATTGGATGGTTTCGAGGTGGGGGGCCAGAAAGGATTGCCGGTCGATCTTGCCCTGCAGGACGTTGATCTCGCCGTCGGCGAGGAGGAACTGCATGGACTGGATGCCGAGATAGCTGAAGTAGGTTCGCGGCCAGGGCTCTAGATAGTTAAGGGCGGCGCTCGGTGAGCCGGGAGTGTAGGCGGCGCCGGCGGTCATGATGAAGGTGGCTCGTTTCTGGTCGAGGGTGCCCTTTGGACCGGAGGGGGTATGGAGGAGGGTCTCTCCGAACCGCAGCGTCTGGTCGAGCCACAGCTTGAAGCTGGAGGAGGTGCCCCAGTTGTACATGGGGACACCGAGGACGTATTCGTCGGCGTCGAACAGCTCCTGGATGAACTCGGTTGAGAGTGCCAGAAGATTGTTCTGCTCGGGTGTGCGCGATGGCCTGGGAGTCTGGTTGGCGAAGACCCACGCGGCGTCGATGACGGGAATCTCGATTTTGGCGAGGTCGCGAGCGATGACCCTTCCTTGAGGGTTGGCGTTGCGCCACTGCTGGGCAAACTCTTGGGTGAGTTGGTGCGAGAGGGAGGCTTCGCCCATGAGGCTGGAGTCGATGTGAAGCAGGGTAGGCATTGGGGGTTCTCTCCTTGGTGTTGCTGAGAGGATATTATTCAACCTTTTGGTTGATAGTCAACCTTAGGGTTGAATTATACTGACGGCATGAGAATGTCCTCGGCCGCCAGGCGGCAAGGTGAAGCAGAGGTTCTGGATGCAGTCTTCAGTGCGGTTGCGGATGCGACGCGGAGATCGATGCTGGACAGGCTGCGCGACGGCTCGCTGACCGTGAGTCAACTGGCGGCGCCGTATGCGATGAGTTTGAATGCGGTCTCCAAACACATCAAGACGCTGGAGCGGGCGGGGCTGGTGCGGCGTGAGATTCGAGGGCGTGAGCACTCCTGCCGGCTGCATGCGGAACGATTTGCGGACGCGATGAAGTGGATGACGTTCTACACGGAGTTCTGGAACGATCGCATGGAGGCTCTTGAAGAGCACCTGATCGAGAAGCGGAAGCGAGGCGGCAGATGAGCGGCCAGACGGTGGTGGTGCGCAAGAGGCTGCCGGCAACGTGCGAAGAGGTCTTCGATGCGTGGCTCGATGCGGAGGGGATGCGGCGATGGATGTGTCCCGGGCCGGTGACGAGTTGCGAGGTGACGATGGAGACGCGTGTGGGCGGGCGCTTCCGCATCGTGATGACCGGGGTGGGTGTGGAGGTCGTGAATACGGGCGAGTTTCGAGTGCTGAATCGGCCTTCGAAGCTGATGTTTACGTGGGTGTCGTCGCGGTGGAATGAGCAGGAGACGCTGGTTACTGTCGAGCTTCAACGGCATGAGGAAGAGTGCGAGTTGGTGCTGACGCATGAACGGTTTCCGCGGGAGCACTCGACCGAGCAGCTTGCAGAAGGATGGGGAGAGATTCTGGAGAAGCTGGGTGTGCATCTGGTGTCGGGGTAAGCCTAATGCCACTTACTTTCCACAGAGAAGGAGCCAGTACGGGCCAAAGCGCCCTATTTGGCTTCTTTGGTCATGTAGGCATTCGCGAAATGCTGAGGTTTCTCCGCTCCCGTTGGTCGGTCGAAATGACAGGCGTTTGGGGGCTGGCCTGTCAGTAAAACTGTAGTATTGGCAGCAGTCCGTTGAAACCCGGAGGAGCGGAACGCAACCTGTCGCCCGGAACGGGGTTGTTAAGGATGAAAGAGTAAAGCCAGGCAGGCGTACGTGGCAGCCCGGGCTTGCGTTTCCGCGAACATCAGGCGGATGCAGACAGGAGCAGTCATGAGGCTGCGATCTTTGCCTACCAATGCGACGTACGGTTTGTTGCTGGGAGTGTTGGCGGTGCCGGGTGCCGTGATGGCACAGACGTACTCTCAGGGGTATCCCGGTTCTCCAACAGGCTATCCGAATTCCCCGAACTATGCAGGGCAACCGGGATATGGCCAGCCGCAGTATTCGGCCCAGTATCCACAACAGGGATATCAACAACCGGGATATCAGGCGGGTTATCAGGCACAGCCGCAATATCAGGGGCAGCCACAGTACTCCCAGCCACAATATTCGAATCAATATTCGCAGCCGGGATATGGGCAGTCCGGAACCGGGCAACAGGGAGGCGGGTTTAACGCCGGTCAACTGGAGCAACTTGTAGCGCCGCTTGCGCTATATCCGGATGCGCTGGTGGCCCAGGTGCTGGCGGCTTCCATGTATCCGGGGCAGGTGGCCGCGGCGGACCAGTGGTTAAGGATGCAGGCGGGAGCCTCTGCGTACGACATTGCGGGAGGGGCGGACGCTCAGAGCTGGGACCCGAGTGTGAAGGGGCTGACAGCGTTTCCGCAGGTGCTGGCGGAGATGGACGGGAACCAGCCCTGGATGAACGACCTGGGCAATGCGTATTACAACCAGCCGCAGGATGTGATGGAGGCCATTCAGGTGATGCGCGATCGGGCGCAGCAGGCGGGGAACCTGCAGAGCACTGCACAGGAACAGGTGACCGGTACGCAGGGCGCGATTGCGATTGCGCCGGTGAATCCGGAGGTGGTCTATGTGCCGGCGTATAACCCGTGGGCGGTCTATGGCGCGCCGGTGACACCGTACTCGAGGTTCTCTTTGATTGGGGTGCTGGGGCAGTTCTTCGGGTCGACCTTCGGGTCGGGGCTGGTGCACTTTGGAGCGGGGCTGGCGCAGACGGCGTGGGTCCATACACCGTTCGGACTACTGAGCTGGGCGCTGAACTGGCTGGGGAATGCGATCTTCTACAACCACTCGACGTACTACTCGCACAGCACGACGGTCGCGAACTGGGGGATACACGGAGGCGGAATCCACGCGTTTGCAGGGTATCCCGTGGATGCGCGGTATAGGTGGGGAGGACGGAACGCGCAGATGCAGCGCAGTAACTACGCGGGACAGTACGGCCGGACAGGAGTGGGCGGGCAGGGATTTGCGGGGCAGGGATTCGGGCACAGCAACGAATTCGGGCACAGCAACCTGGAAAGGCCGCAGCAGATGGAGGCGATGAATCGGCAGCCGGGGCCGATGGCCAGGATGCAGGGGGCGCCCAACGCTGGCCGTCTGGCGTATGGGCCGGATGTCTATAACCGAGGCGGCGAAGCGAACCGAGGCGGTGGCGCGGGACAGTCCTACCGGGCCCCTGCCCAGCAGGCTTATCGTGCACCGATGCAGCAGGCCTACCGGCAACCGATGGGGTCGTTTGCAGAGTCGAGGGGTGGCGGCTCGAAAGAACCGAGCTTCGGCTCGAGGGAGTCGAGCTTCAAAGAACCTAAGATGAGCAGCCCGAAGTTCAGGGAGCCGAAGTTCAAAGAACCTAAGGCACCGAAGTTCAAAGAGCCGAAGGGTTCCAGGGGTTCGGGTGGTGGTAGATCAAGAGGCAGGAGATAGGGAGGTCGCACTATTCCTTTTTCTTTGCGCGGTGGGTATTGCACGATCACGTTGCTGCGACGTAGTTGTTCTTTGCGGCTTGCGGAGTGGCCTAACTCTGGATGATCGTCGGTCCGACTTCTACCCTCCACGCCACCTTCACTCCTCCCGACGTGTAAAGGATGTGCTGAAGATGCTAATCAACAGAAGTGCGTTTGTGAGGAGCAATCCGGCGGCAACTGTAAGGTGGGCCGTTCCCTTGCAGTCGTATCGCGCATATCCTGATACGCATGCCGTTGCCGAACGAAGTTCAACAGCACATACGTTCCACTACAGCCACCAAAGACGATCAGCTCATCCGCGAGATGAATGCAGACCGTAGAGAAGTGGCCGGTGAGTTGGCGGCCAAGGGGCTTTCTAGCTCCAGCGTGCGTGTGCAGCGGGACATCGAAGCTATCGAACGCTTCATCAATAAGCGGATGACGGCTCACGTGGAGATTTATCTCGATACGTTGGCTGAGCTGAAAATCAAGATCGACTCGGCGCTAGAAGCGGAGATAGTTCAACATCTTGAAAGTCTGAAAACTGCACAGAATGCAGCAAGGCCGCCTGGTATGACGGTGACAAATGTTCGTTCGATGCGGGAGATGTACCGCTCTCGCTTAGGGACCGCAGACACAATAGCGTTATCGAATGCAAAGAATCGCTTGAGGATGGCTCGCCTGAAGGACGCTGCGCCGTCTCCCGGGTCTCAGCCCTCAATCGTGAGTCATACACACAATTACACGGCGACCGGGCCGAACGCGCGTGTCAATGTCGGCTCTACTGACAACTCTTCAAATACGATTCAAACCGGCGCACCACTACCGCCTCCAGAGACACCTGAGAAACAGGGATGGACATCTAGCGACCGGCTTGCAGTCGCCCTCTGCTGTATTTCAGTCCTGATGGCAGTAGTGCTGATGTGGATGGAAAAGACTCCCATCTGGGCGGGCGGGACTACCTGCGTGATGGTGTTGCTGGTCATCTATCCTGTGCATCACTTCGTCCGACGATGGAAGCTAAAGATTCCGGCTCTTATTGTGGTGTGGGGATTCATTGCGCTCTTTGGGTGGAAGATTTGGCCGAAGACGGTCGCAGCGGTGCTTCAGCCTGTTGTAAAAAATGAACCCGCTCAGCCTGAGTCAAAGGGGCAGTCGCAGCAGCTAGTATTCCAGCCGAAGGCCCCGATTACCGTCCAGCCGATAGACAATACGTTGCCGCCGTTCGTGCAGATAGAAGTCTTCAGTAATGCCACAGCAAGAGTTATGAACGTGGGCAAAGTGCCTATTCGCAATGTTCAGATTGACACCTCCACTCATATCGTCGACAAAGAGCATCCAACTCCGGGAAAGACGGATGACACGCCTCCCCAAGTGACTAGCTCGAACTATTGGAGCGCTGCTTTTCAAGTCAGAACGAAGGTATTGAATCCCGGCGAACACGATCAGTTCGATCTGACGAAGATGGCTCACTGGAATGACCTTCCGTATTCGCAAGAAACCATGAATGCCCTTAGCCCTGAGAAGCTGGACGAGATTTTCAGAACATTCTTCGTCTTTCGCTTCACCTTTAGGCATGCAGGCACAGGCGAGAAGTACGCTTGCTATCGGGTACATGGCTCTTACCTGAAGTTTCCTTCGCAGGTGGACGATAACACCGCGCAGTCAGGTGCGCCGAACATGTTGCGGTTCTCGAGTAGCCTTAGGGACGTGTTGATCGAGAACGCGAAACAACACTATAGGGACGGGGCGAAAGAGATTCAGTGCGACAACTAACAATGTGAGCCGGGAACGCTCAGGCAGACGTGCCCTCGCGCTCAATAAACGGCGGCATGATTGCCGGGGCTTCGTACCATCCCAGGCGTTGCCGAAGGCCGAGCGCAGACTACATTTATCGGACATGGCATCGTTCAAGTTCCTACTCGATCACGACGTGCGGCATCTCGCCCAATCCTTTCCCAGCAAGCAAGTGTTGATGCTGGAGGATGTGGGGCTGTCGCAGCGTAGCTCTGATGGGGAGATTGTCGAAGCAGCATCGGAGCGCGGCTGCATCATCGTGACGAATAACGCTCGTAATTTTGAAAAGGAAGTGCCGGAGCACATCGCCTCCACGTCGAAGAAGGCGAAGGGTTGTACTCAGGTTCACGGACTAGTGATCGTGGTCCCTTCAGAGAAGTTCGTACAGGAGAAGGCGCTCGCAGATGCAACTAGCACTCTGAGGTTTGAGGGCCGCTCAATCGGCTGGAAAGAAGTGAGTGACTTATGCCTGAAAGTCGTGATTTCAAAGGAAGCTCGTGCAGTGGTGACGAGATTGCCGAGATGCCCATACTGCAAATTTGAGGACGAGAAGGGTTGACGCGCGTACGGGTGACGGACTTGCCATTTCATCATTCCGACTTTGCTATTCCACTTGGTTGTGGTGGTGGCAGCGGTGTTTGCTCTAATCGTTGACGATCAGTGTTGTACTGAAGCTGCGAGAGTAGCCAAAGCCGGTAGGAATGGCGTGATGACGGTAACACAACTAGAAGCGAGTGCCATGAAGTTTTGAAACTTCTCGGCGAAGGTTGACTTTCCCGCGTGTGCGCTCATCTCATCAACCGCCGATAGCAATTGCTCTCGATCAGTCGTATCAGGCTGAGCCGCCTGAATCGCTTCCTTGAGTTTTTGGAACAGCTCGCCTTCGCCCACGCTGACGACATTGTGCGACTGATCGACTGATTGACTGTTAAATCGGGCATTTGGGCCGTTGACGTTATAAATGTTCGTGACGGAGCCTGCGTGTGAATTTGGAACGCGATCCGTTACCTTTCGAACCTTCATTTGATAGTTTGCAGGAATCCCAAAATGACCGCTGTGAAAGCCGGTGTCTATAATCTCCCATTTGTCAGTCTGTCCACTCGGTAGGAAGCGTTCCACGATGTCACCCTCTACGCAAGGCAAGTCGGATTGAAACGTAATTACCGAGTTGCCGGTTGCCTGTCCGCGAAAGTTGTGAATGGTCCCATCCGCCTTCCGTAGGATGAGAGGATCATTTGCCAAGTCTTGCATCATCGTCTGTGCCTCTGCGTTCATTATCGCAGTGTTCGATTTTTCGTTGGCATCGATAAATCTTAAGAGCAACCGTGTGTTCTTTGTCAGTTCACTGAGGTTCTTCTGAGTATGCTGCAAACCTTTGACCAGCGCGTCGTAGTACAGATGAGTTGGAATTGCAACTCCTCCCGCAGTGATAGCACGCATGTCCCTAGAGACCGATGCTCTGTGTGCGTTGATCTGTTGCCGCAAATACTCTTTTGAATGGGAGTCATCGAACGTGGCTGCCTCAATGTTTGAGGCGATCGTTGTGAACCGCGGATCTGAGTTGGTGTTTTTGGTTGGAATCTCCACAACCAAAGCATCCCGCAAGTCGCGGGGCTTCGGCACCATGACCTGGTATTTTTCCTTCCAAGCCGCAAGATCAACGCCGCTAATGCGCCTGATTTCTGCTTCTGTCTCCTCAACAGTTGGTATAAACCAGCCGTGAGGCCATCCCATCTGTGTTCCCCACTCGGCGTTGAATTCGCGCCCATGTGGAGGTCTCTGAAAGTGCTCGTAATACATCTCCGCGTGGTGCCCGAGCGTTGAACCGCTCCAAGAACGCCCGACGTTCATAGAAGCAGAGTGAATTTTCACTGCGTCTGCCGCCAGCGTGGACGTGATATCTCCCTCCAAGGCAATCAACTCACCGATGATCTTTGCGATCTGAGCGCGATCCATTGCTACAACTTGAAGTCTCCTATTTCAATTATAGGAGTCCGTTTGGTGTGGATCGAAGCCCACCTTAGGGAGAATTAGAGATAGACGGGGCACCAAGGGAAACTAGGGACAGGAAACGTAGGTTTCAAAGTGTTCCGCTCCGGGTGTCGAAACAGATTATGATGTTTTTCTCATTTACGTGTGGATGCCTAGAAGTTGCTGGCGGTTTAGCAGCCGCGCGTTTTGATCATAAGTAACTAGTAAGTCGGCATGCGGGAAGTGATCTCGACAGACCTCTGCCGCGCCTAGGCAGGGTCAGGCTGTTCCAAGAGGCGGGTGGTCCATGCGTATCTCGCACCATTTGGGTGCCCCGTTCATGCGCGTTCTTTGCGCATGAGTGGGACAGCGAGGCAAGTGTCGCTCGCACAGCGTGAAGCGCCAACTGTGACGCTTCAGCGTCATGGGCCGGAGTAGCAGAGGCCTTTAGGCTAATGGCACTTACTTTCCAATGGCGTAAAGGGATAGGCCTTTACAAGGCAGGGTGGTGACGCAAAGAGCGCCACAGATAGTTGCATCTCGCTCTGCATTAATGGGGTGCAGGAACCCTTGGCTAAGGGTATAGCGCGGCCTGTTGCGCAACCGAGATATATCGCCCCTTTGGGGCTTGTACCCGTGGCCGTTTGAGTCCCTGCGCTCCAAGAAGATGAGATCATTCGCCACAAAATAAGTGAAAGACATCGTAGGCCGATCTGTCACCTTTGGTAACGCAAGCATCCACGAAATGCTGAGGTTTCTTGAGGCAGAGCGCGGTACGAACATTTGCATCACGCTCTGCATCAAGGGGGTTCTCCGCTCCCGTTGGTCGGTCGAAATGACAGGTATGGGGTGGTTCTTAAATACAACTGCTGTTTCAGTTGAAAGTGAGTGACATTGGGCTTCAGTTCCGGACCGTTTGTTGGTAGCCAAAAAAAGCTCGGGTCTCAAGCCGACTGCACCGTACATCAGGTAGCTGCCCACTCATGCGCAAAGAACGTGCATGAATGGGGCACCAGGCATTCGTGCCACCACAGACGCAAAGCGAGATGCTGCCAATGTTTGTGATGCGCTTTGCATCAGTGCCACCACAGACGCAAAGCGAGATGCTACCAATGTTTGTGATGCGCTTTGCATCAGTGCCACCACGAATGCGGGGTCCTTCGCCTATGGCTCAGGATGACGGCGAAAAACAAACAATATCCTTCCGTTCGACGATCTTCTTTGCCTGTCTTCTCATTTGCGAAACGAGCTTCAGACCCACAATCCCTGATGCAGAGCGTGGTCGATACATTTGTGACGCGCGCTCTGCGTCATGGCCCTGGCCTGCTAGAGCAGTTCCCGTATTGATGTGAAGTGGAGAATCCCTGCGAGTGCTGTTTTTCTTGGGGAAAAACAGCGTATAGACCCGTGGCTCGCTATTCCCCTATACGGGAACTGCTCTATCGCATTACTTCCTGGCAAAGGAGCGCACTAAGATCACCATGTTCCATAGGTCTTCGGTTTTTTCCCGGTCACCTTCCCCGGGCATCTGTCCTTTGCCGTTCTTGATGATGTAAAAGAGTTCTCCGTCGGACAGGTCTTTCAGGGCCGCTGAATCGGTGTAGTCCTTAAGGGTCAACTTCATATCGGCAACCAGCTCGCCTTTGCCGTTGCCGTTCGCTCCATGGCACATAGCGCAGTCATAGCCGTACATCTTTTTCGCGTGCGCCTGCGATTCGGCTGTGGGCTTTACCGGATTCACCATATGAGCCGCTTCAGGGGGAATGCTCGCCGGAGCGGCAGGTGCGGCAGGTTCCTGTGCCGTGAACGAGAACAGGCAGAACGACGAAAGGGCCAAAAGTAACTTCAGCATACGAGTCTTTAGCTCCTGTATTGTCGTGCGGGAGTATATGCCTGAAGTGGTTCCGTGGGGAAGCTTTATTGTTTCTCTTACACACGATCTTCTTGGGAACGCGAACGAAGAACGGGAGAAAGCAGGTTCGCTCGCTGCGCTCGGAATGACAAACCAGAAAAACAAGAGCAAAGGCAAAGGCCAGAACAATGTCGCAGCCCACTCATGACGATGAGGCCGTCATGAATGGGGCACCCAGAGGATGGAGGGTACGTGTGGGTGGCTGGTGTCAGCCACTCAACCGAATTATGCGGTCTTCAAAGGCCCGGCGATCTTGTAGGCATTGATAACGATGCCTGAGGGCAAAGCTTTCGAGCTGACGAGGTCGAAGGAGCGTGCCGGGGTTCCCTCCGCAAAGAAGCGCTTCCCCGTTCCCAACAGCACCGGATAGACGAACAGGAGGACCTCATCGGCAAGCCCATGTTCGAGCAGCGTCGATGTCAGCGTGGAGCTTCCCCAGAGGATAAGGTCTGGGCCGTCCTGCGACTTGATGCGGCGAACGCCCTCGACGAGGTCCGGTCCAACGCCCTCGAATGGGCCCCATGCAAGGCTTTCCGGACGGTGGGTCGCGACATATTTAGTTCCCGCATTGAGAGCGTCCGCCATCGGACTGCTCGGAGCCTTTGGCCAGAAGCCGGACAAGATGTCGTAGGCGCGACGGCCAAGCAGCACATCGAAGCTCCCGCCACATGCGGCGAAGAGTGCATCCCGGCCAGCGGGGGTCCGATAGGGCGCGTTCCAGTCGATGTAGGGGAATTTGTCGTTATCGGAGGTGTGCTGGATCACGCCATCCAGCGAGATGTGTTCGATGATTTTGAGCTTTCTCATTTGAGTCTCCTTGTTTTGGGGTTGGAGTTTCTATTCTGTTGGTCTGCAGGCTGGCTAATCTCAGGCCTTCACTATGACGACGAACAGTCGAAACAGATTTCTACAAACGGTCGAGAATTTTATTTCGCCCCCGGTCCTTTTGTTTGGAAGCAGACATTGTTCTTCCCCTTTGTCTATAGCCATAGCCATAGGGAGTCGTTGTCGCTCATAGCTCAGCGGCCTTCCAGAAGAGAACCCACCGGGTTGGTCCTTACCCATGATTTTCTGGGCGACGCGAACGAAGAACGGGAGGAAGCAGGTTCCCTCGGCGGCGCTCGGAATGACAACCAGAAAAGCAAAAGCAGAAGCGACGGCAATCCTTTTCTACACTCTTTTGGGATCTGTCCTAAGCGGCGGATAGAGGGATGGGCTGACGGGCATGACACGTACTGCTGCGAGAGACCCTCGTCGCCGGGTGTTCCTTTTGTCCCCAGTTTAAACAGTTTCACTTTTGAACTTGACTGTCCTCTAGTGGATCAGATACCTTGCCGTCCAAATGTAAACGGTTACGTGGGTAAGCGTTTACCTGCGTGTCGGTGGTCGAACGCCAGTGGCCGGAGCCAGGGGACAGAGAAGAAGTCGCTGCCCTTTGTTTCCACTGGATATTCACTGCACGCGAAACGGAAAGGGAGTGGACCTATGAAGTGGAGAAGCTTAACCCTGATGTTGGTTGCTAGCGCGTTCTCAACGGTGTTGTATGCACAGAACGCTACATTCACCGGACGTGTCACCGATTTATCCGGAGCAGTGATTGCCAAAGCGCGAATCATCGTTCTCAACCAGGACACCGGCGTGAACACGCCCACAACAAGCACCAGTTCGGGCGTTTATACGGTTCCCTATCTGGCGCCCGGGCATTATTCGGTGTCTGCCCAGGCTCCTGGTTTTAAAAGAGAAAACAAGATCGACATCACCCTGGAAGTTGCTCAAACAGCGGTCATCGACTTCACTCTTCACGCAGGTGGCGCTACTGAGACATTGACCGTAAACGCCGATGCGGCATTGGTGGACTTCGGGAAAGCCGATATGGGCGAGGTAACCGAGAACACCCGTGTGACAGAGTTGCCGTTGAATGGGCGCGATCCGGGGATGCTTTCTATCCTATCGGCCGGTGCGGTGTGGACCGGTTCTATCCAATACCAGCGGCCATTCGACGACACCCAGCAGAACCTCTCGATCAATGGCGGCGGTGCAGGAAATGTGGAGTTGATGATCGATGGTGTTCCGAACACGACATCCAGCATCAACAATACCGGCGCGGCGAAGATCGCTTATGTTCCTCCGGTGGACTCGGTACGGGAGTTCAAAATCATCACCACTCCCTACGATGCCCAGTATGGGCTGATGGCCGGCGGCGTAGAGGACGTGATCCTGAAGTCGGGCACGAACCAACTGCATGGAGACGTGTACGAGTATGCCCGCAGGACCTGGCTCGATGCCAATAGCTGGCAAAACGACTATGACATCGGTCAAGCCACTCCTGGCACGAACACCACACCGTACTCCACTCCGAAGATGAAGTGGGACCAGTATGGTGCGGAGTTGGATGGACCGGTCATTCTGCCCAAACTCTACAATGGCCGGGACAAGACCTTTTTTACGATGCAGTATGAAAACTTCCACGAGGTCGAGCCAAATACGGTGACCGTTTCGGTTCCCAGCCCGCAGTGGCTGAACGGCAACTTTACCAATCTGGTCTACTACACCGGCTCGCAATATGCTCCGATCAGTCTTCTGGATCCGGAGAACATCTCGCAAAATGCACAGGGGACATGGACTCGCGTTCCCTTTGGTCCGACAGATACGATTAACCCGACTGCGGCGGCAAATATCATTCCTGCATCGCGCATCAATGCGATGGCGCAGAAGATACTGTCCAACTATCCGGCGCCGAATACGATTACGGCTGCGGGCGCCAATCCCTTTGCCAACAATTACACCGCTGCAGCGCCCGACCTTGATCGTTATCGCAATGTGCTGGGGAAGTTGGACCATAATTTTTCCGCAAAAGACCGTTTCAGTCTGGATTATGGATACTGGGAGCGGGTGGAGAACCGCAGTTACGACGGCTTTACCAGTCCGGCACAGGAGGGGCAACTGCCCCACGGAGAGCGCAGCCAAACCTTCATTGCGGAAGAGACGCACACCTTCAGTCCCACGCTGCTGTTCGACTTTCGCGCTGGTCTTTCCGTGAGAGCCGATTACAGCTACGAAGGGCCTCTCTTCAATCCGACGAGCCTGGGATGGAGCGCTGAGCAGGTTGCCCAGATGGGACAACAGGCAGCGATTGAGTTCCCTTATTTCGATATCAGTGAATTTGCCGGCCTCGGTAACACCGGCAACAGCCAGACGATCAGCCACTCGCTTTCTTTGTATCCTTCGGTCACGTGGATCAAGGGCAAGCATGTACTCCATGCCGGCCTGGATGCGCGCTTCATGCAGTCGATCGACCAGGTCGTGTCCGGCGGCAATAACTTCTGGGTGGACCGCACCTGGACACAGACCAACTGCGGCTCGTGCGGCTCCTGGGATGCGGCCAGCGGCAATTCCATTGCCTCGCTTCTGCTGGGAAATCCGACCTCCGGCACCAATACCATCAATGTGAATACGTTCTGGTCGTCGCACTACTGGGCTCCTTATATTCAGGACGACTGGAAGATCACTCGGAGGCTGACACTGAATCTGGGGCTGCGCTGGGACTTTGTGCCATCGGAGACTGAGCGGCATAACCGCGGCAATTATGCTTTCAGCACGACGGCGGTCAATCCCATCAACTCCGAGGTCTCAGTTCCCGGCTATGGCCAGATTCTTGGCGCTGTCACGTACCTGGGAGTCAATGGGAATCCGCGCAGCACGTATCCGCTTACGAAAGACGATATTCAACCGCGCGTCGGTCTTGCGTTTGCTCTGGACGATAAAAGGGTGCTGCGCGCCGGCTTTGGCGAATCGATGCGGGCCCCGCAAAACGCTCCGTCGACCTTCGGATACAGCGCGGTCACGAATTATCAGGCCAACGATCCTAGCCGGCCGGGCAGCACGTACCCGAATCTTGCCAATCCGATTAATAATCCCTATGACTCTGTTGTTCAGCCAACAGGGTCTTCCCTCGGTGGTCTGGAGATGCTGGGCCAGGGGCCGTGGTTTCTCAATCCGCATTATCAGATTCCGAGCTTCTGGTATTACTCCGTGGGCATTGAGCAACAGTTTCTGAAAAACGATGTCGTGAACATCGCCTATGTCGGGTCCCGCCTCTACAACGGCGACAGCAGCGACAATATCAACCATCAAAACGCAGCGGCCTGGATCCCGTGCAATCCGCAGATGGGTGGGCGAAACGAGGTATGCAGCAACAATAATGTTCCCAACCCATTTCTGGGCATCAACGGATTTCAGGGGAGCAGTGATTACACTTCCACAACGATCAATGCCCTCAACTACACTCAACCATTTCCTGAGTTCGGTGGTATCACCGAGTACCAGCGCAATGATGCCCATACCTGGTACAACTCACTTCAGGTGACTGCGGTGCACCGGTGGACCAACTCTCTTACCCTGCATGGCACATGGACCTGGTCGAAGCTGATGGATTCGGGTGGATGGGCAGATGAGACGTATCGCGTTCCAATCAGAACTATCGATGCGAATGATTACACCCATCGCATCACGCTCTCCGGCGTGTATCTGCTGCCGGTTGGACGCAACCGTACGTTTCTGTCTCACACGAATCGCGTTGTGGATGGCGTTCTCGGCGGGTGGGAGCTGGGCAGCTTATACATCTATCAGACAGGCGCGCCGTGGGTGGTCCCAGCGGGCGCGAACTACCTCCTCAATGCCTACGTAAAGCCGCACATTCAGAAAGACGACGGGTACATCCGTATGGTGGCAGCGTGTGCGACGCAGTACCAGGAAAACAAGAGTACTGGCGTCTATTCACTACAACAAATTCCCTATGACTATGACGGAAACTGCTCTTCGGGAGCCAACTTCCAGGTGGTGCCGAATTACGGCGAGCAGCTGAATACGGTGTATTCAGGAATTCGTGAACCCAGGACGCACCAGTTCGATGCCAATCTCTCGAAGAATTTTGAGCTCGTCGACCGGCTTAAACTACAGGTACGTGTGGAAGCCTTCAATGTGCTCAATCATCCGCTGTGGTCGGGGCCCGACAGTAACCTGCAGGACTCAACCTTTGGCCTGATCGAACGAGGCACATCGGGACAAAGCAACCTGCCACGACAGATGCAGCTTTCCGCGAAAGTAGTGTGGTGAAGCAGGGTGTTCGATGTAGGCGAAAGGTGAGCCGGACGGACCTGATTCAACTCAGATCCTGGCCCAAGGCCCTTGTTGGTAGGCGAAAGAGGCCCCGGGCCTAAAGGCCAATTGTTCCGACTCTTTATTTCCGCTCGGTATGCGGGTCGCGATAGCGTCTCTGAAAACAAGTCGCTTCGTAGCATTGACGGGAGCCCTATGTACCTGCTGCAGGAACGAGTCGATGCTGCAGGGCATGTTGTGGATCTATTGCAGAGTTGCGCTAATCGGTTGGGTTTCGAGTCCCTTGATTTCCTTGGAGCGGAACACGAAGAAAGCCAGTATAAGGACACCTAGGCCTGACATGACGAAGACGAAGGCTATGCCACGTCCGGGGCCGGTCCCCACTAAGCGCCCGAGGAACGAATCAGCAAGGGCTCCGTGCATGAGAAACAGAGGATTGAACACGTGATCCGCCAGGAACCCCGAGCCAAGAAAGGCGATGACGAGGCCACTGTACGTGATGATGGACACAAAGGACCAGACGCGGCCCTGCTTGCTGTTGTCGATATTGTTGCGGATCAACAGGTCGATGCTCATGTTGACGAAGGGAATGACAAAGAAGAAGAGGAATCCCGGGATGACGAAAAGGATGATGTTTGTTGTAAGACCGAGAAGAGAGAAGAACAGTCCCATCAGCCCCAACGAGCATGACAGGATCGTGACGAGGTGCTTCTTCCCTCCGACGACGCCAATAAGAAGACTGCTGACGAGCATGCCGATCGCGCACACCGACTGCGCGATTCCCATCGTCCTGGCATTGGTGAACGACAATATCATGGGCCCAAGGAGCGCTTGCAGCAGCCCGATGTAGAACAGGACGAGCGCTGTGATTCCGATGAGCCAACGTATGCCTTTGTTCGTGACGGTAGCTTGAAAGCCTTCGCGCAACTCGTCGAAGAAGCGGCCTGGCGCCTGCCTAGCCGCGAATGGAACCATCTGGCGGCGGACGATGATCACCGTGATGATGGCGAAGACGTAGGTCATGATGTCGATGAAGAGGACGTATCGGATATCGAGAAATCCCATCAAGATGCCGGCGATGAGGGGTGAGAGCAGGAACTGCGCAGAGCTGGCCAGTTGGATGAGACCGCTCGCCTTCGCAAAATCATCGGCCGGCAAGAAATCGGTGATCGATGCTTTGTACGCCGGCGCATGGACGGCGACGAAGATCGAGCTGATCGCGACGCCTAGGTAAATCTGCCAGAGCTGAATATGTCCGATGGACATCATGAAGAGAATAAAAAGTACGCCTGCCGCGCCGCCGCAATCGGCGATCACGATTAACAATCGACGGTCGAAGCGATCCGCGAGCACGCCGCCAATCGGTGTCAGAAGGAACTGCGGCAGAAAGCCCCAGAGCATGATCAGCGCATAGCTGGTTGCCAGATGCGTGGTCTGGAAGGCATATACGCACATCGTGAATGCACTCAAGCCGCTGCCAATCGCGGATACCATTTGCCCGGTCCAGACGATGAGGAATTGGGAAAAGCTACCTTGGCGGTGCGCACTCATGTCACTTTCCTCGGTAGCGCTCTGAATGATGACTCGGATAAGACTACAACGCATTTGAAGGTCCGACATTTCTCAGTGGTGCGGACGAGATATATCGGGCTTTCAGCCCTTGATTCATTGTGTAGTCTCGCACCTGGGGCTTAGACGCAAAGCGCGCCACAAACATTTGAATCGCGCTCTGCGTCAGGGGCTTGCGCCTCAGGCGGGGATATACCGCCCCTTTGGGGCTGGCTCCGTACCGCTCTGCGGATTTGTGTAAGTCCTAAAGATGCGTAAGTCCTGTTAGGAACAGAAATTGGTGACTGTTCAGGCGTTTGCGCTGCCCTCGCTAAGACCGATCAATCCTGGGCTGTTTGCGTTGTCTCCGTCTATAGGCCAACCAGAGGAGCAGTACGAGGAAGAGAACCATTAAGCTGACAGCAGCCGGAACATAGTGTTTGCCTACCATGATCAAAAACAAAAGCGGAGAGACCCGCAGATGCGGGGTGTGCACATTCTTTACCCAAATTGCTCCGTCAACGTCATCGGCTAACGGAAGTGTCATTGGCGTGGCCTCGAACCAGAGGCGCTGGGGACCAGCCATTGGTGAATCCGGGGGCAAATGGCGGAGATCGGTAAAGCATACCTCGGGGCAATGTCGAGTCGTAAATGCTTTAATGCCTCTGGAAATGCCGAAAACGCGCGTATATCCGTAGTCGTCATTGGGGTTGCTGAAGAGGACAATCGTGCCGCCGCCCAGAGCGAATGTCCCGATCGTGTATAACCGCGGTCCGAGTGTTTGGTGAAGGATTTCACCTACAGACGTGTTCTTTCCTTCAGAGTCGTAAAACAGATGAGATAGATGGGCCCAAAGGATCAGCTTGCGGTTTGGCGAGGCCATCTTTAGAGATAAGGCGTACTGTGCTGCCAGTCGATCACGGGTCTGCTTATAAGTTCGCCAATTTCGCTGGCTGACTTCAGCACCTCCGACGGTTTGGCATAGGGCAAGCGACTGCCGCAGATTCTGCGGAATGAGACGAAGGGCAGCGGCGTGCATTGGAAGATTGGGGTACGCGGCCTCAACCCTGGGCGCGGCGATAGCGATCCATTGCTCGAGAAGTTCGATAGCCTGCTCAGCTTTCTCTTCCTCTGACGATTCGTAGTTGCCGCATGCGCCTATCAAGGGAGTCAGCGCGGCCTCCCAAGCAGCGGCGTTGAATCCGGAGGGTGGTGGCGCATATTGAACAAGATGTTCCTGCAAGAGTCCGAAAACGCTCGGTCCTTGCGTGCCCCTACTGGTCCCAGGTTGAATGTCGTAGGCCGTTATATAGAGAGGATGGCTGCTCGACCAGGTACTACGCTCGTAAGCAAAGATGGAACTCATCTCCTCCGTATTCCAGAGGGGAAACAGACCGGAAGTGGAGTCCGACGCGTTGTCGGGGTGCTTTATAAAGTCATCCTGGCTAATCCACATGTCCTCAGGGGAGCCTTCGAAGGCCAGAACACGATAACCAGAGTTCTGATTGATCCAGCGAACGATACCCAATCGAGCGAGCGGGAATTCATGTGTGATGTGGATCGATTCGGCAAGCGACACGACCTCGACATCTTTAAGCAATGGACTCAAGAACGCATATTGCTCGTCGGTGGGCGCGTTCAGGTCCAGGGGTTCAGCGCGCTGCGCCTGCAAAAGAGAAGATGACCCTCCTGCGATCAACAACGCAAGAACATAGACGCGAAAGGAAAGGGTGATATTCCTCGAAGATATAGACACGGTCGACTCCGGGAAGGCATTTCTTCGACATGACACAGGCTGTGACTCTTAATACGCGCAGCAGAAGCTAAAGTTCCAGCGAGGCAACGCTGAGGCCCGGAAGATCTCCATAGCTACAGGATGCTTTCGTCAGCGGTCAAAGTGCGGAGAGCGATGATCCGTGCGCTCCAGCGTCGGTGTCGCTTCGAAAGCGCCCTTGCTTGCAGGCCATGTAACCAGGTACTTCGCAAGGTAGTGGAGGTGGTCATCTGATCCGATCCGGTAGAGTTCCAGATCGCCATCCGAGGCGGAGTAATGGCCATAGAGAGCAACGATGGGATGCTTCGGGTCGAAGCGTGTGTCTAGGGTTACCTGCTCGGCGATACCATCCAGGATGACCTTGTAACGGGTGCCCTGCTTCTTCAGAATGCGGAAGGAGCTGTTGCCGTCGCCGGAGGATTCGAGGCCGTTGCCCATGAGAAGGACCTCCGGAGTGCCGTCACCATCGAGATCCATCAGCTTGATTCGTGCCTCCCAGATTGCTTGGTGCCACTCGGATCCAGGGGAGATGCGCTCGCTCCAGTTTTTGTCGCTCACGAAGGCGTCGTAGCTCGCTTTGAAGATGGCGTCGCGTTCCGCGCGGGAGAGAGGCGCAGTCCTTAAGGTAGGGTGAGCCGGCCAGCCGCGGCTGAGTTTCCAATTCCATTTGTATGGCTCATGGAAACCTGTTTGTACTTGTGCGGCTGCAGAGGCTAGAAGGAAAAGGATGATCGCCGGATAGAGGGGGCGCAGGGATCTGAGATGGGGTGTCACGGCTTACACCTATAAGTAACGCGGAGCGGGCAGGGTCATTCCGACTATAGAGAGAATGTCATAGGCTCGCGCGTTGGGAAAGAGCCAAGAGGGCGGGCGATAGTGGTGGCACGATATCGCGTGCTTTCAGCCCGCTACACTCCCCTGACACTCTACCCAGGGCGACGCTTTCCTCGACGCAACGTGCTTCGCTCGTTGCGCGGAGTCCGCTTGCCCTGGGCTGGTATATCTCGGGCCGTTGGCCCGAAGGGGTGTCATACTCCGTTTTCCGGCAAATTGCGTTATGTGAAGCGTATTGGGAATAAAACTGGTTCTGATTGGTGCTTGTTTGCGGCCCCGAGTCTGCTGCTACTTCCAAGAGCAGAAGCAGATTCCCTCCGGGAATGACAACAAGAAAAGCAAAACCCAAACCCAAACCCAAAACCCAAAACAGAAACGCATCTATAGGGGTTCTGTTCTCTTCCGGTGCAGTTGTCTTCGTCGCTTCGCCGACGTGGGTGGGAGGCGGCGCTGATGTCGTAGCTGCTACTCTGTTGCAAACGGAGAGTCAAAAGAATGCTTGATGTTCATCCACCTCACCATGGAATCTCTGGGGTTCGCGATTTCTTTATTCACCTGCTTACGATCACGGTCGGGCTGCTGATCGCCCTCGGGCTGGAGGCCGGCGTGGAGGCGGCACAGCATCGCCACGAGCGCAAGGAGGCGGAAGCGACGCTGCGCGAGGAGTTGACGCAGAACCGGGTTACGCTCGTGTCGATGGAGAAGGAGACCAATCGAGAACTCGATGCGCTTGCGAATGTGCTGAAGTTTCTGGAGGATCTTCGTGAGGGCACGAAGGGTGATCCCAAAGTATGGGACTGGGACTTTAATGTAGAACCCTTGCAGAGCGCGGGTTGGCATACCGCGGCCGCTACCGGCGTCTTGAGTTACATGAATTACGGAGAGGCGCAGCGATTTTCCGCGGCGTATCAGGAACAACAGTTCTTCGAAGAGGCGGTGGCGAAGGCCTTCAGTGACGATGAACTCCTGGCGACCTACATCGTAAAAGGACGCGACCCGCGTGAGATGAAGCCGCCAGACATTGAGAGCGCGATTGGGCATGTGCGGCAGGATATGGCCGACATTCGAACGATGTCCGACATTACGCGCGCTACGTTGACTCTGTACGACAAGGCCTTGAAATAGTAGGAGTCGCCAGGGCGCGTTTCGTATGGGGCGGTCGTTCCAGATGTGGGTTTCTGCGAAAGTAGTCAGAGTAGGTAGCAGGGGAACGAAGATCGTGTGTTTCCGTAGCTTCCTCTACAACGCAAGCATCTGCTAAATGCTGAGGTTTCTCCGCTCCCGTTGGTCGGTCGAAATGACAGGGTTGGGGGTCTATACGGTCGTCTTCCCTGCTTCGTCGACGAGGCGTTGGAAGAGGGCGCGGGAGGCGGAGCTGATGTCGTAGCTGCGCTCCGGATGCCATTGCACGCCGATGAGAAACTGCGGCGTGAGAGCGGGGTCGTTCTCGACGGCTTCGACGACGCCATCGTCCGGGCAGCGCGCTACGATGCGCAGGCCGTCGCCGGGAATCGCAATCGACTGATGGTGGCTGGTGTTAATGGGGAGGCGCAGATAGTCGTCGACCAGCGGCGCTTCCGTGGGTTCGAGCAGCGAACCGAGCACGCTGAATTCGGAGATCATCGCCGTATGCGCGATAGCGACCGAGCGACCGGCGGAGTGGTTGACCGGCAGCGGGCTGAGGTCCTGTACGAGCGAGCCGCCGCGCCAGACGTTCAGCGACTGCACGCCGAAGCAGATACCGAGCACCGGCTTGGTGTGGGCGGCTGCGTCTTCGAGCAGAAGATTGTCCATGGTCTCGCGTGCGGGGTCAGCGGGCGAGGTGGCTGGATCGGGTTCGGCGGTGTAGCGTGTGGGATCGAGATCAGCGGGGCTGCCGGGAAGGACGACTCCCTGGCAGGTTGCCGCAAGCTCTTTGATCTGTGCGGGCGACAGGGTGAGATCGATCTGTACGGGCTCTCCGCCGGAGCGGGAGACCGCCTCGGCGTAGGCCGGCCACGAGCGCTGGTTGTAGGAGAGGTCGGTGCTGGTGGGTACGGGAATGGCGATGCGCGGTTTCATGGCTCTGGTTCGATGGTAGTTGAAAGCGGGAGTGTTTTCTGGTTATTCGTAGTGCCCACACTTATTGAAGCCATCCTGCGCTCGGGAGGCTTTTAGATCCGCAGGACGGCCTCTTAGACGCCAGGCCTGGTAGTAGCCATGAATTACGTTGAGACCGGGGGCCTCGGAGAAGCGCTCGTCGGACAGGATGCGGGCCACGAAGAAGGTGTGGCTGCCGATCTTGTGGATCTTCTCTACTTCGAGCTCTCTTACTCGCAAGGCGAAGACCGGCACAGGGATATGGAATGTGGACGAAGGCTTCGTCGCGAAGGGTAGTTCGTTCCAATCAACGGATTGCCTGAAGTGGTGCGCGGCAAATTTAAAAGCTATGGACGAGTGCGAGAGTGGCACACTGCTCAGGGCGATGCGTCCGGTTCGTTCCACAAGATGTGCGGCCCGCCTGGAGTCTTTCAGGGCAAAGCCGAAGCGGTCGTTGCCAAGGTCTCCCATGATATTCATCGGGAAGATATTGCCGCCTAGTTCATCCTGGATGCTGCCGAGCATGACAGGGTGTGGGCGGATGAACGACACCATCGCGGCGCGGCGGTGAAGAGAGGACATCGTAACTCCAGAGGTATTCACCGTTGCCCACTGCTTATAGGCGTGCAATAAATAATGGGCATAGAGCTGCAGCTTCGGCAGGCAATCATTCTTTGCGTTACGCGGCACGAATAAAAAGAATTCCGAACCGGCTGCCGGGATCGTTTCTTTCCATGTAAGTCCGATCTCACCCAGCACGCGCTTCTGTCCGCTTCGTTCGCAAAACTTTAGGGACAGGCGATCGCGGTCTTTACCCGCAGGTGCTCTGCCTTCTTCGAAGGGAAGGCAGAGCACAAAAGGGTCGGAGCACGCGGTAGAGTACCGGTAGGTGACATCTACGGGTGTACCCATCCCATGCAGCCATAAGGCAATCTCTGTCTGCGGCTCGACGATTCCTACGGTGAACTCCTCGGGAAGCGCGGTTTCGCCGAAGAAGAGATGCTTGAGCGCTCTGCGGGTTTTGGGAAGGATCGACATGTTTTTGCCTGCTCTGCTGGCAGATAGTGTTTGTAGTCGTACTGGCGAAAAACGGGAGAAAGCAGGTTCCTCGCTGCGCTCGGAATGACAAGCTAGAAAAGCAAGTACAAAAGCAAAAGCAGATTCCCTGCGGGAATGACAAACCAGAAAAGCAAGAACAACTTTCAACGAGTCGCAGTGCTATAGCTTTCGTGAAGCTTCTTTACATCGGTAAACGATCAGATGGCCCGTCGCCCTTGATACGCGCATTCTCTATTAACAACGACACCAGTTCCGTGCTGTGCCTTTTGTATCGCCAGGCGGCATAGTGTCCATGAGCTACAGCCCACTCCAGGCCTTCGGCGAAGAGCTCGTCGTGGACGATACGTGCCGCAAAGAAGGTATGGCTCCCAAGCTTGGGAATGATTTCAACTTCCATCTCCCTCACTCGCAGGGAGAAGATAGGGACCGGAACTCGGAATGCCGTCGATGGTTTTGTTGCGAAAGGAAGGTCATGCCAGTGAATGGATTTTGTGCCATGATTCGGGCCGAGGCGATAAGCGACGTCAGCCTGCGGCATCGGTATGCTGCTCAGCGCAACACGTCCGACACGTTCTACAAGGTGCGCGGGAAATTTCGAGCCTTTTAGCGAGAATGCGAAGTAAGAATCGTCGATCTGCCCCATCACGTTCATGGGGAACATATTTCCCCCGGACTCTTCGAGCACACTTACCAGCATGATCGGACGAGGGCAGATGAAGATTACCTCCATTGCACGGTGATCGAGGGGCGTCATCTTAAAGTTAAAGCTTTGGTCACCGCCGGTGCGCCATATCGAATAAGCAGCGCGCAGACGGTGGGCCCAGAGGCGCAGCCGCGGCAGACAGTAGTTCTTCGCGCTCGTGACCTCGAAGAACATAAGTTCCGGGCCGGACGTGGAAGAGGCCGCAGTATATTTCAGACGGAGTTCGCCCAATACACGTTTCCTGCCATCGTGTTCACGGAGCTTCAGCGATAGGCGACTACGTTCTTTTTCACTGGGCACGCGGTCTTTATCGAACGCGATACATACCGTGAACGGAGCGGCGCAGGCCATGGAGTGATGGAAGGTCACGTCCCGGGGTGTGTCCATTCCATACAGCCACACGGAGACCTCGGCCTGTGGGCTTTGCAGCCCGAGAAAGAATCGCAGAGGAACCCTCATACTGCCGAATACAAAATTCGCGGCGAGCCTGCGTAGTTTTTTAACGATCGACATACGAATGTTCTCCGAGGTTCGTGCGAGTAGCTTTTATGGATCGATCTAATTGATTTTTTATGGATTGGTTTAATTGATTGATGCGATAAAGTCGCTCTATCTCGGAGGCGCTCACGAATTTATGATCGTGCCAGCCCGAGGGGAGCTTTTCCTTCAGCCTGAAAGACCTATAGTTTTGGCCTATCAGTGAGGGCATGGATGGCTCCGCTCGATCTACGCCGACGGAGTAGAAGAAGTCTTTCGTCGTGCGTTCGATGTTGTCGAGATAGCAGGTCAGCGCTTCGGGGGAGAGATCGGACATGGCGTGAATGCTGAAGGTAATAGCGACGCTCGATGACGGCACCTTTTCCATCTCGAACAGAGGCATTAGGATTACGTCTACCTGGGAGATCGACTCTTCGGTCAGAGGCTTCTCGCCGTAGAGGAGAAAGGTGAGATGAGGGAGGGCCTTCATCAGATAGTAGGAGGTCAGTGCGATGCTCTCGGGGACATCGAAGTCGAGGTATTTGATTCCGGGCCGGTCGCGAAGCAGATAGTAGGCTGTACCGCCGAAGCCGCCACCAATCTCAACGACAGTCGATGTTCCGGATTGGAGCAGGTCGGCCAGTCTGTGGGCGCAGTAGTGCCGAAAGTCGGAATGCACACTGACGAGGGTTCCATCGACCAAGGCTCCGAAGGGGTTGCCGACATCAGGCGTGGCGAGGTCGTGCAAGGGGTAACGGCCTTCGGTTCGCGACTGCCAATGGTCGATGCGATAGAGGGTGTCGGATAAGTAGACGCGGCGATGAATATCTTTCATCGTCGAGCCGAAGTAGTTCCTGGTCATGCCGTAGGGCACACTGACCAGACCGGTGGAACAGGGGTCGCGAAAGAAGTTGCTGTAGATGGCGCGCAGAGCTGTAATGTCGCGGGTCATCAACGCATGCATCACGGGGCGCAGACTCCGCTGCTGTATCTCTTCCCACCATCGGGTGGCTTTGTAAACATCGGGCGCGGTGTGCTGCTGGGCTATGTTCTCGAGGTGCTGCTGCGCGGCGGTTGCGATGTAAGCGGTGCAGATTCGATCGAGAAGTGCGGTGTCGTCGTCGCTCGTATTGAGGCGGGAAGCAAAGCCTTCGGTAATGCTCTGGAGGTTGTAGCGAGGATCGTGGGCGAAGCTGCGCTCACCGCGCTCGGCGAAGCTGCGCATGTCCATACGCGTCGCGACGAGTTGCTGCGTGGCGCGTATGGACCGTAATGGCTGGAGCACATGTTTGAATTTGAGCACGGGAGACTCCGAGGCAGGCTGCAGGAACAAGACTATGGATTGAAGAAGCGCATGAGAGCCTGTTCGTCTTCCTTGCTCAGGTTGGCGCGTACACGCATATGCTTGACTACCGTTCCAGAGATGCTGGGGGAGAAGCCCTGCGGCGCATTGTGGCAGCGCTCACAGTTCTGCGCGAAGACCTGCTGGCCATCACGAGGTTGTGTCGCGTGTACGGCTTTGACCTTCGCGGGTTTCTGGTTGGTAGTGGTTGCGGCGGAGTTGGGGTCGGACGTCTGAGAAGAGAGTGGGCCCGCAGCCAGTAATAAAACACCCAGGGAGACGGCTGGAATATTCTTCGTAATATTTTTCAGTAGGTTGTTCATTATTTTTTACCCTTCCAGGTGGGAAAGAGAAAGCGATAGATGAGAGCCGTCTCCCAGATATTGACATTGCCTGAAGAAGAAAACTGCCGCGCGTAACTGGTGTTCATGCGCACCTCATGCGGCAGGTGATAGTCCAGGCCGAAGTCCACCCGCTGCGTATTTTGCGCAGGCAGTTCGTCGTTGTTATCGGGACTGTTGCGGAATGTCTGCTGAATGCGGAAGATCGGCTCCAGCCTGCCGATAGCGCTGTTCTCGCCGTGGAACTGGGAGAGGCGATAGTCGGTCTCGACCCAGTAGCCCTGGGAGTGCGGGCCGTGGGCGTACTCGGAGCGAAGCTTCAGCGGAATGTTTGCGGGCTCCCACCAGACGTGGGTTCCGATGGCGTTCATCTTGTCGTGCTCGAGCAGACGGCCATAGGAGGTTCCAATTTCAAGCCGCGCTTTCGGCAGGTAGAGCTCTACCTGCCCGCCCGTAGAACGGGATGAGTTGATCTGGAAGTCGGTACTGCCGGCGGAAAAATACGTCGCATAAGTAATCGAATAATTTTCGTTCGAGACAATGTTGCCGCGAATCTGTCCGCCTGTGCCGGAGCCGCTTCCTGGATTGCCAATGCCATAGATCAACGGGGCATCCTGCAAAGGATTGATCCAGATAGGAGAGAGCCGCTCGTTGTAGGTGCCGAAGGGAATAAGGGAGAAGCCGCCAACAAGCGTTACGTGCGAGTTCAGAAAATAGTCCGCCTGCGCATAGGCCACTCCGACATGGAATTGCGTGTCGTACCCGGTGTGCGGCTGTGGGTTGATGCTGTCGACGATGTAAGCACGCGACTCGAACAGAAGATGCTGGCCGACGGGCGCTACCAGCACGGGAGTTAGTGCAGGTTGATAACTTGTATTGCCACCGGTGGTGTTCGTTGTGAAACTTCCGGCGCCGGAGATTAATGGGACGTCCTGGGCCACCAGGGCGGATGCGAGGCAGAGCGCACCCATTGAAAGCAGCGCGATGGCGCTGCGATGCGAGAGTCTGATGTTTCTTAAAGGCGTTAGATAGCTCATCGTGATTTCAAGCTATCGAACGGCTCAATGAAGTGTGTCCGGGAAATGTCTGAAGGGTGTCATCGGTTTGTCATCGATGAGGTTTCACCCTGGTACAGCTTCAGTTCATCAACGCAGTCATGCTCAGCGGCCGCATTAATTACCGACAGATTTGGCTCATCCTCTCTATCGCACCGCCGACATTGCGGCCCGGAACAACTGCTCGAAGTCGCTGGCTACAGAGGTATCCTTCGCGGCGGTCTCTACCGCCTTCTGCGCAACGGGGCGGGGGTAGCCGAGGTTGACCAGTGCGCTCAGTACGTCGTCGGCGACGGCGCCCAGGGACGGTTTGGCGCCGGTCTCGGGTACGGAGCCGACCATGTCGTCGAGTTTGTCCTTCAACTCCAGGACTACGCGTTCGGCGGTCTTCTTGCCGATGCCGGGGATCTTCGTCAGCGTCGCGTGATCGCCTGCGCGGATGGCCCCGACCAGTCGTTCGGCGCTGATGCCGCTTAGAACGGTGATCGCTAACTTGGGGCCGATGCCGGAGATGGTCAGCAGCTTCTCGAAGAGGCGCTTCTCGGTCAGCTCGGCAAAGCCGAAGAGCGCGAGCGCATCCTCACGCACATGGGTGTGGACGTGCAGCTTTACTGCCGAGCCCTCCGCACCGAGCTCGGTGAAGGTGGAGACAGAGATGGCAAGCTCGTAGCCGACGCCGTTGCAGTCGACGATGACGGCGTTGGGGGATTTGCTGAGAATGAGTCCTCGTAGATGGGCGATCACAGGGCGATTCTACTAAGAACAGGAAGGCAGGAAACAGCAAACAGCAAACAGGAAACAGGAAAAGCGGCTGCACGGTGCTATTGGAGCGGGTTTGGTACGTTTTGTTTGCTGCTTTCTGTTTCCTGCTTTATCGCCTGTAGTCTAAATATCGATGTCCACACCGCACCCCAGTTCGCTTGATGCCGATACCATCGTCGCCGTTTCGACGCCGCCGGGGCGGGGTGGGATTGGCATTGTGCGGCTGGCGGGTCCGCAGGCGCTGGCTGTCGCGGCGCGGCTGCTTCAGCTGGCGCAGCCGCTGGAGCATGCGCGTGCACGCTTTGCGCGCGTGCTCGATCCGGAGAGCCCGGAGGCTAAGACGCTCGATGACGCTATTGTTACTGCGTTCCTTGCGCCGCACTCCTATACCGGCGATGACCTTGTGGAGATTGCCGCGCACGGCTCGCCGGTCATCCTTGAGGCGATCCTGCGCGCGGCGCTGGCGCAGGGAGCGCGTCTTGCTACGGCGGGCGAGTTTACGCAGCGAGCCTTTCTCTCTGGGCGGCTCGATCTCACGCAGGCCGAGGCGGTGCACGATCTGATCGCCGCGCAGACGCTGGATCAGGCGCGCGTTGCAGCGCAGCAGATGGGTGGAGCGATGAGCCGGCGCGTTGCCCCGGCGAAGGAATCGCTGCTCTACCTGATCGCGCTGCTCGAAGCTGGAATGGACTTCGCGTCGGGTGAGTTGGATGACGTTGACGTAGTACCGCCTGCTCAGATTGAAGCAGCGATCATTGCTGTGATCACACCGCTGGAGGTTCTGGCTGCTAGCTTTCGTCGCGGGCAGATGATGCGTTCTGGAGCTTCCCTGGCGCTGGTGGGGCGGCCCAATGCGGGCAAGTCGTCACTCTTTAATCGGCTGCTGGAACGCGACCGCGCGATCGTGACGCCGCTGCCCGGCACTACGCGCGATACGGTCGAGGAGTCGCTCGCGCTGGGCGGCGTTCCGCTGCGCCTTATCGATACGGCGGGGCTGCGCCTGCAAGGCGATGCTCCGGCCGATGAAGCGGAGGCGATTGGCATTACGCGCTCGCACGAAGCGCTCGCCGATGCGGACCTGGTGCTGCTCATCCATGATGCTACGCAGACGATGACGGAGGAAGAACGCGCTTTGGCTGCGTCGCTTGAAGGCCGACCGCATCTGCTGGTGCTCAACAAGATCGACTTGAGGGATGCGTACGGACTCTCCAGCGAGGGGGCTTCGATTCTTACGTCTGCGCTCACAGGTGAGGGGCTTGATACTTTGCGTACGGCAATCCTGCGCGCGCTGCAGGCGGAGGGTGCTATTGCGGACTCTGGTGCACTGAACAATCTGCGTCAGCAGGAGGCGGTTGCCGCAACACTGCAGGCACTGATTGCGGCGCAAACGGCGAATGCGAATGGGCTGCCTCATGAGCTTGTGCTGCTGGATCTGCACACAGCTCTGCGTGCGCTGGACTCGCTTACCGGTGCGACTACGACCGACGATATTCTTGGGCGGATATTTTCGACCTTTTGTATTGGGAAGTGAAGTTCACTTTGCCTCAGGTAAGGTGCGGGAGAAGAAGTTGAGGGCTGTAAGCCCTGCCTATCTCGCCAATGCAGACGAGAAGGTTTCGCGGGTCTAATTTTCAGTTGGATGTTCCACGTGATTGATGACGAAGACTTTTACTGTCGCTTTCTGAGCTTCAAGTTTGAGTCCGAGTTGCTCCTGCAAAGCCTCCCGAAACGTCGGTCCTGATGGATCCGGATGGAATGTCTCGTCGGGTGGCAGAGGACCGTTCAGCTCAGGCGAGTATTCGAGGGTAAAGTCGAATGTCCCTGGCAGCCCCGTCCTGTCTACCAGCGGGTGTCCCAAGCTAGCTATGGCTAATGCGCTTAAAGCATCAGCGATAAAAGACAGGGTCGCATCGCGGGCCCCTAGTCGAAGCCGACCAGGGGAACTAGCTGGAAGCACGACAACTCCATGGCAGGCAGCAGGAAAGCCTCCTGAAACGGTTTCATTTGACTCAGCAGTCGGCGCAGTCTGTGGACACGGCTGCGTAGATGAGTGTGGCAAAAGGTTTGGCCCCGTGACTCTTGGCTTTGCGAGAACGAGCGCTAATACCCCGACTTCGCGGTCCTGCTTGTCGATCACCAGGCTGAATCGACTTTCAAGGAGGGACCTCATCATATCGCGCAATTGGTCTTTGCCTGGCTTGCCTTCTACAACCGCTGATATGTCGAATGACTCTGTTCTCACCCACTCTGGTACGTTGTCGGCTAAGTAATCCATCTGGTTATCCGTCAGATCGTAGGCAAATCCGACATACTGAAGAAGCCCCAAATGTGTTGCCCTGAAGTTTCCTCTGCGAGGCACGTAACTCCGGCCAGGCCCAATCGGAAAGTCTGATACCGGCCGCCCGGGTGACTTGTCGGACCTGATGGAAGCAACTTCAAAAGTCTCCTGAGACTTTCCAGAGGGACCATCCAAGGATTGCGCTGCTACGCTCGAGAGTAGATTCGCGAAAACTAATAGCGCCACGACGAGTCGCGCCCATGATTTTTTGCGCCGGAACGACCGACCTGCGACTGGTTCGATGCGCTTGAAGATCTCTGGGGCGATGTACCGCATGACCGATTCTCCGTTGAACTGCGATAGTCTTCTCGATCATAACGATGTCCCGCGTTACTATAGCCCGTTCGAGCGATCGGACGATAGTTCACTTGTGCGTACGTCTCATCGCGGTGATCCCGGAGCGCCTCATTCGTATCTATGGTGAGGCGATCGATGTCGGAGTTGCGGCAGTTGCAGAGTCGTCTCATCGGCGGTCGTCGAAGGGTGCTTTGGTACAACAAAAGCGTCGTAAGCAGGCACGAGTTAGGCGGCCTGCTTTGGGGGCCTGATCCTCATGCCATCGTTCCGCTGCGGAGTGCAGGAAAAGCCTTGACGCAACGGGCGCGGCGGTTCGCAACGGAACGCGACGGCATTTGTGGGGAATTTAAATACAAGTCGCATTGGATATGGCTTATCGGGTAGTGCTCGAAATCCTTGACAATCGATAGTCGAATGTCTACCCTTGCCACAATATCGAGGGTAGATTGTCTTCTATGGCGAAACAAACACAGCCGCGCGCAAACCTCTTGCAGGGCACGCTGGACATGCTTATTCTGCGGACGCTTCTGCATGGACCTGGACACGGTCACGAGATCGGGAAGCATATTCAGCGGACCACGAACGACTTTCTGCAGATGCAGCACGGGTCACTCTACCCTGCCCTGCATCGCCTGGAGGAACGGGGATGGATCAACGCTAAATGGGAGACTGCTCCCGATCGAAACCGCGAGTTCAAGTACTACCGGTTGACGGACAAGGGTAAGAAGCAGCTGGTGGTCGAAGAGTCGCAGTGGAAGCAGATGGCGGAAGCGGTGGCGCGCGTGATGTGGCCGACATCCGAGGAGATCTGAGATGAGATGGTGGCAGATACGGAAGCGCGATGCGGAGCTCCAGCGGGAGTTGCAATTGGCCATAGAACTGGAAGAAGAGGAGCTGCGTGAAAACGGCATGTCGGCGGAAGAGGCCCATTATGTAGCTCGGCGCGAGTTTGGCAACACGACGCTCATTCGAGAACAGACCCACGAGGCATGGGGTTCGGCATTTTTCGAACGTCTGTTGCAGGATGCTCGCTATGCCTTGCGGCAGTTGTGGAGGTCGCCGGGATTCAGCATCGTCGCGATGCTGACGCTGGCGCTGGGCATTGGTGCGACGACGGCGATCTTCACGCTGGTCTATGACGTGATGCTGCGTCCGCTGCCGTTCGCGCAACCGGACCGCCTGGTGACGATGGAAGAGAAGGTGGCGGAGTGGAGCAATATCAATCCAACATTTCCGGTGAGCGCGAACCACTTTGCATTCTGGCAGCAGCACAGCAGCAGCTTCGACTCGATGTCACTGATGCAGCAATGGGCCATGCCCCTTGGCGGCAGCGGACGGCCTTTGCAGATAGAGGCCCTGATGGCTACGCCGGGAATCTTTTCCGTGCTGCAGGTGCAACCGGCTCAGGGAAGAGGGTTCACGGTTGAGGAAGCGCAGACGGGGCAGGGGCATGTTGCGGTACTCACGTATGCCCTGTGGCGCAAGCAGTTCGATGGAGATCCGAACATTCTGGGTAAGACGATTTTGCTGGATGGGTTTCCTTACAAGATTATCGGCGTGATGCCGCAGTCGTTTCACATGCCTTCGGTACAGACCCTGGACAACCTTGGGAGTTCCAATCAGCACGTCCCGATCGGCATCCTGTTGCCGCTGGTGTTCTCGAAGGGGCGGCTGGCCGAAGTGATGGGTGATCTGAATTACTTCGGGCTGGCGCGGCTGAAGCCGGGAGTCTCGACCGCTGCGGCGAACGACGAACTGAATGCGCTGCAGCAGAGGATCTCCGCAAGTCTGCCTGCGAGTGAGAAGGCTGCCCTCTCTGCGACGATTACGCCCTTTCAGGTAAAGCTTGTAGGAGATAACCGAAAGCCGCTCATGATTCTGCTGGCGGCGGTAGCGGGGTTGCTGCTGGTGGGGTGTGTCAATATCACGAACCTGTTGCTCTCCCGCGCGATCAGCCAGAAGAGGCGATTCGCGGTGGCTGCCGCGTTAGGGGCAAGCCGTGCGGAGATGGTACGCATGGCCATTCGCGAGACCGCCATGTTGACCGTTCTGGGCGGTGGGCTGGGAGTTCTGTTGGCAGCGGGTCTCGTTCCGAGCATGCAGCGATATCTGCCTCCTGCGCTGAATTTTCGAGAGTCTCTGCATCTGGATTGGGCTGGAGTAGGATGCGCGCTTCTGCTGGCGGTGCTGGCAACACTGGCAGCGGGAGCAACGCCGGCGTTCATCGTGTCCAATACAGCTCCGCAGGAAATTCTGCATAGCGACTCGCGTCTGACCAGCGAATCGTCGAGAAGCTACGGCGCTCGTCGCATTCTGATTGCCGTTGAAGCTGGGGTGAGTGTCGTTTTGGTACTCACGACGGGACTGCTCATTACGAGCGTGGCGAAGCTGATGAAGGTAGATTCCGGATTTACAACGGAGCGGACAATGACGGCGACGGTGAATCTGCCCGCAGAGTCCTATCGCGATGACCAGCATCGCGCGGCGTTTTACCGCGAACTCCTTGTGCGTATGAATGGGTTGGCGGGTGTGGAGCATGCAGCCTTCACGAGTGTCCTGCCATTGGCTGGAGGCGGATGGGGAGCGATGGCAAGAGTTACGGGAGACAGTCGACCGGATCCGCAGTTGCCGCTGGAGAGTGTTCGCGCTGTGAGCCCCCAATATTTTCCAGCCATCGGGCTGCGGACGATCTCTGGGACAATCTTCGGCGAAGGGCACTGGGAGAAGAATCTGGCCTTGGTTTCAGAGAAGACAGCGAAGACGCTATGGCCGGGAAAAGATCCGCTGGGGCGGCAGTTCAACCTGGGAGATCCAGCTACCGAAAAACCATTCACGGTGGTTGGCGTGGTCGCGGATGCCCGGACAGTCTCGTTGGAGAAACCTGACGATATGGTGATTTACGTGCCGTACTGGTATCGCTCAGAACCGATGGGTGGGCTGGTGGTGCGGACTCATCAGGACCCTTCGGAGATGGCGGAGGTGATTCGGCAGGCGATTTGGGGAGTTGATCCAGGTGTGCCGGTTCCGACGGTGCGGGCGCTGGGTGGCCTCGTTGCAGATTCGGTGGCGAACCGGCGCTTCGAGATGGATCTGCTGCTGCTCTTTGCGGTGAGCGCGCTTTTTCTTGCAGGGCTCGGCATCTATGGGGTGCTGACGTATTCGGTCTCGCAGCGCTATCGCGAGATGGGATTGCGACTGGCTCTTGGAGCGCAGCGGGCGAGTCTCTATGGGCTGGTGCTTCGCGATGGGCTAGTACCGGTTGCCATTGGTGCTGCGGCTGGAGTTGCTGTGGCCTTCGCATGGGCGCGTATGGTCAGAGGCTTGCTTTTTCAGGTCAGTCCCTATGATCCGGTGCTGAGTGCTGGTGCGGTTGGAGTGTTGTTGTTGGTCGGGGCAATGGCGTGTCTGTTGCCGGCGCGGCGGGCTGCAGGTGTCGAACCGATGCAGGCATTGCGCACGGAGTAGGCAGGTGCGATGCATTTGGCTCAATTCCGTTTGCGGTTGAGGGAATACGAAAGAGAGCAATTTAGTCGTTGCGGCTGCGCCTCCACTCCAGCGTTACCACCCAGCGAGCAAAAGCGGCTCGCTGGGGCCCGGTTCTTCGGCAGAGAGGTAGGCTCCTGCGGAGCGGCTTTTTACGGCTTGGCTGAAGCCAGACCCTTCCGGGATTTGCGTCGCCGTACAGCAGGGGTGATGCAACCAAAATACAGGGGTCTTGATGCGCGATACGAACGTTGTGCCGCGCATTGCCTCAGAGATTCGTGCAGCCACCAATGCGGGGTCCCTTAGCTGTTCTTCGGATGTTGTCGAAAAGGCACTCAATCACGCTTTCGTGGTTTCGTGAGTGCCTCTGCAAAGACGGCGGCTGTCTGCCGACGTGTCTCTGACATGGAAGGCTCCAGATGAAGGAGATTGCTGGCAAGCCCATGCTCTCGAAGAGTGCCGGCGAGCTGGGTTTCGTAGGACCAGAAGCGTGCTCCGTCTGCTCCGAACAGCACTCCCGTAATCGTGACAAAGTTCGTATCCGGCGCTGAGGCGGCGGTCATGAAGTTGGGCTGGAACGGCTGATAGTCATCCCGCTCTGTGACCATGAGAACCGCATCGAGGCCGAGATGCTGCAGCGCCTGCGCCAGATCGGGCGAGGGTCGCGTGAAAATGTCGGATGAGAGAACAGAGTCGCATGCCTCCGCCATCGTATGACGATTCTCGTGTGTCTTCATGAAATCCATCAGACTTCCATTGGGAAGCAATGTAATGGATCGGGTGCGCGATGTAAGCTCGTGGGCAAGATACTGCTCTGCGAAGGGATCGGGAAGCTGGCCAGATAGATCGAAGCAGCCTTCGGTATCGAACTGCACGGTAAGAATGGCCAGCCTGGAGGAGCGAAGGTCCAAAGGAGCGGGCTGTGTCTCCACGACTCCACTTTCGGTAGTGATCGTTGGGTCGGTGTACAGAGAAAGATACAGGGCTCCCGAGAGACCACTCAACAAGAGAAGCAGCGCAATGCCGGTAAGCACGGGGTGACGGCGGATCACAGATCGTCGAAGCATGTCCTCTGCCATCGTTCTTCTTTTCTCCTTCATGATTGGTACTGTCGGAGCATCGATCAGGCGTCCAATTCATATTCGGAAGTATTGGCAACGGAATGACTCAAGGGGCGTCCTGTCGGATCGATTGCCGACTCTGGAGTCAGCGTCCGCAATGCTTAATGGCACTTGCGAAGTTCAAGATTTCCGACGATGTGAGCGTCACCTTGCGAACACTCAAATCGCGCGTGCCCAGCAAGCTCTCGAATGCCGTTGAACACGGTCCTGTCATATTGAATGTCGACATCCCAGAGCGAACATTGTTGCCGGTTAAAGGTGACCTCTTTGTCGCTGTTGGGTATTTGCACGGTCACATGCTCCACGCCGGATTCGGGCTGAACGATGCGCGCTGCCAAAGCCGGATTGGTGCGATCGGAGAGGCTAACGCCATAGAACATCCGCGCCTGACCCGACACGCACTCGGAAGCGTACATTGTCCAGTTCCCGCCGGTGCCGCTGGACGCCAGCGTTCCACGGGCGCCATCAAAGTAGTACTGCGGGTGAGGGTCATCCGGAGCGGTCAACCAGTCGTGTCGTGCCTTCATCATGTGCTTCGGCAGCGGTCCAATCAAAGCCCAGATACTCACGATCACGAGTGCTGTCGTTGTGATCAGAATCCGTCGAATAACGCGCCACCATCGGGTCCAGGCAGACGGGGTTTCGGAGTCAGGTAAGAGCATCGGATGCTTCAATTACGACCTCACGTCAGGATTGCAGCGGAATGCGCAAGCTGGCTAAAAGCGTAGCATCACCTGCATCGGAGGGAACACCAGTACTGTATGGGACCATCTCAAGAAACGGGCTCTTATGTACGCTAACGAAAAACAGGCATCTGAAAACACATGAGCATGTCCTTCCCAATCTGGTTTGCGATTTGGCTTGTGCTCGGCCATTTCTGGCCGGTAACGCTGGTTGCCGCTGGCTTGCTGGCCTTTGTGGCTGTGCGCTGGGCCGGAGTGGTCCGTATCCTCAGTGCGATATTGTCCTGCGTGCTGATCCTATGCGTGGCCAGCTATGGATATTTTGATCTTGCGTCCACGCGTGCACGCAAAGCACAAGACGAATACGAGGCGGCGGAACGGAAGCGCCTCACCGTGACGCTCATTACAGATACCGTCGTAGAGAACACCGAGCCTCCGCTCAATGCTACTGGCACGCTGCCTGCAGGTACCACGGTGGAGTGGAACACGGACAAGCACGACTTCTTCTACTGGGCCGACCTGCACAGCCCGGCCCGCTTCGCGGGCGTTCTCTGGCAAGGCCATCTGGAGCACAATGCACAGGGGTTCTGGTCCGGTACCCTTTCTGGAGACCAGACCTTCGGTTCGTGGCATTGCAAGGGCGGAGGAAACGCACAATTCGACTACCACAACGAACTCATGAGCTGCATTCTGGCGCAGGATTACCACGCCGCCAAGCAGATTTTCCCGGCCGGCTTTGAACTGGAAAGTATTTCTCAGACCAAGTTCACGGTTCCTGAAGGTGGTGTCCTCTATCTCTCGGAAATCGGCCTAACACTCATACCTCATCAGGTGGTTTATTTGGACGAGAGTGGCCACATCGGATCGGTCACTCTGAATCCATTCGATGAAATGCAGCCCGATCCCGTTCTACCCTTCCGCGGCGTGCCCCTGCACAGCGGGTTCGAGTATGCCTACGCCCACAACGATCCGGCCCAGCCGCTGATCGGCATTCGCGTCGAACTGCGAGATGACCTGAACTGCGTCGGCCGCACTCTGCCGATAGGCACGGAAGTGATCCTGCCTCTCACAGGCGACAGCCTAACGCTGGATTCAGAGCAAGACCGCAACCAGCAAGTTCCGGGGTGTCTCCATTAAATGAGACACAGGACAAATCGTCACCGCGACGAAGCAGGATGGCATTCATCCTCCATTTGTTACTTGCCCGGTGTATTCAGCGCGGTGATGCGTGCCTGCGCCAGCAGGTAGGTCGACATGGGGTCGATGTAGGTGTGGTCGTCTAGTTCGTGGGCTTGGACTTTGCGGTAGGCGCTCAGGGCGGCGTCGCGTGCGCCGTACTGTTCGTAGATGAGTCCCAGTGCGTACCAGACCTCTGAGTTCGGCTCTGTCAGGCTGCTGGCGGCCATGGCCTGGTCGAGCACCTGGCGGGCCTCCGTGGTGCGGCCCTCTGCGGCGTAGATGCAGGCCAGAGTGTGCAGGTCAGCAAAGCTGGAGTTCTTGCTCTGCATGTTCGACTGTTGTGCGGCCTTGAGCTCTTCTTCGCCGAGGTGCTGGTCGAAGAGTCCCAGCCATGCGTAGCCGTTGTAGTCGTTGGAGTTGGCCTTGCCGGAGTCGAGAACGGCTTGTGCTGCCTTGCGTGCCGCGGCGTAGTTGTGCGCGCTCTCGTAGGCGCGGACTTGTTCGGAGAGCAGATCGTGGTCTTTGGGACGTTTCTCCAATCGTGGCGTCAGCATCGCGAGCCATGCGGCGGAGTCGCCCTGCAGAGCATAGGTCTGGCCGAGAAGTTCGAGGGCTGTCAGTGAGTCGGGCTCCTGGTCTAACAATCGCTTGGCTGCGGGTAGTGCGATAGCGGGCTGCTCCGCGCCGGTTGCGGCGTAGGCGATCAGGAGATCGAGGTCGGTCTGGTGTTGGCCGCTGGCTTTCTCGCGGTCCTCGGCCAGTTCGGCGAGATAGGGCTTTGCGTCTATGGATCCCGCGAGCAGAGAGAGCGCGGCGAGGCGCATGGCTGCGGGCGAATCGGCGTCGGGCTTGGAGCTGTCGACGGTCCAGAAGCGCGGGAAGATCGGGCCGGCGAAGGCATCGTCGCCGCCTTGCTTGTGGAGGAGGTCACGCTTCCAATCGAGGATCGCTTTGGCCTGTTTGGGATTGTTGTGGGCGAGTGCGAAGAGGACGGCGTTGCCGAAGTTGCTGCTGTCGGTGTCGCCGCCAACGAGGCGATAGGCTCCATCTTCGCGCACGACGAAGGAGTGCATGGGAGTGCCGCCCGGGGTCTGGACGAGGATGGGATGGCCCGTCGCGTCGTCGCCGCTGGCGCTGAAGGCCATGTTGCCGACCATGAAGTCGAGAAGCACGATCTCGGACATGCCGTCCGCGCGGGCGACCGGGCGGAGGGAGCCGGAGGAGAGGAGGGTCTTCTGCACGTCGCGTTCGAAGGCTGCGTCTGAGGTGTAGGAGTGGCGGCTCAGGGCGGCGGCAATCGTGTCATGCGTTAATGTTCCGGCGAAGAGGCCGAAGGTGACGCTCTGCATGGGCGCGGCGGGATCGGAGGCCGGCAGCGGAGCCAGTGAGGCCGGATGGAGGGCGCGATACATCTCGATCTGCCGCGCTGTCGTTGGAGCATCGCTGCCTGTAGCGATGCCTGCTTTGAGCACCTCGGAGGCTTCGGGATAGAGCCGCAGTTCGGCCAGGAGGGCGCCGGCGGCGAGAAGATTCTTGTTGCGGTCGGCGGAGGCTACGTTGCCTTTATCGGCTTGCGCGATGCCTGCTGCAGCTCCGTGCTGCGCAACGGCGGAGACGATAGACAACGCGGCCCGCGTGTTCGTGAACGGCAGGGTCGCGAGCGTGCGGTCCACTTCGGCGTACTGCTTGGCATAGAGCAGGGCGTAGAGGAGGTTGTCCTGGTCCTGTGCGTTGGCGGCGGGTTCCTTATCCTTGGTTCGCTCGATCAGGTCGCGATATTGGGCGATGGCCGCGGTCAGGTTGGAGTCGTCGCCATAACGAATTCCGCGCGGGCCGAACTCGTAGAGCACGGCGAGATCGAAGCGCGGATCGTTGTCGTCAGGGTCCAGCACGCTCGCCTGTTTGTAGGCCGCGATGGCGCCGGCGAGATCGAAGCCTTTGCCAAACTGTACGCCGAGGCTGTCGTGTTGCAGCGTCCAACCAAGATTCAGGAAGGCGACCGACGACTTGGGGTCGAGCTCGATGGCGCGATGTGCCTCGGCGCGCGCTCCATCGCCGATGCCGGCTTGGAGCAGCGCTGTGGAGAGGCGGACATGGTGCAGGGCATCGGAAGGATGTGCGGCGATGAGGGCGCGGTCCGCGTCCAGCGCGGCGCGGATGTGGCCTTCAGCCAGCGCCTTCGCGCCGACCTGGTCGAAGTAGATGCCTACGTAGTCGCGCTTATTGAGCTCCAGGACGGCGGAGCGCATGGCCAGGGCCTGGTCGGTGGTCAGTACGCCGGAGCCGCTATCGAAGCGGAAGCTGGCAGTGATGACGCCTGGTTCGGAGTCGCTGTAGGTCTCGGTCAGAACAGCGTCGCCTAACGGCGTTGTCTTGTTGGGGGGCAGGGAGCGCAGCACAAAGCCGTCGGGAATGAGGATGCGGACGCGGCGCTCGTCGAGGAATGGATGAAAGACATAGCCGGGTGCGCGGCTCTGCTGTGCCAGCTCGAGTTCGTGTTTGGTTTGAGAGGGAGTATCCGGCCCTACGACCGGTGGCGGAACGGAGAACCAGCGAGGCAGGCTGTTGATGGCGAAGTTGGGAAAGACGACCACGAGAGCTTCGTTCATCTCGGTGTCTCCGCGGCGAGCGCCCTCGATATCCAGAGAGAGGCGGAAGGGATGCGACAGGTCCTGGGCGTCGCCATGCGTAACCTTGGTCAGAGACTTCGCGAGATAGCTGCTTTGGACGTAGCCTTCGAGGTTCTGGTGAATCTTGTCGGTGTCCGTGCCGCCGTAGATGGAGCGATAGTTCGCATCGATAGCGCCGCCGGTCTCGGAGGTTTCGACGACATGGGCAGGCCCTTTTTCCGAGAGTGTGAAGACGCGGGTCTCTACCAGGGTGGAGTCCTGCGGGCTGGGGTCAGTCGTGCGCAGCAGACCGGTGGTCTCCGGCGCGATGACGAGGGCCATGCGGCCTTCGTCGTCGAAGGGCAGCGTGCCCGGCTGAAATAACGCCGCAGTGGCGTCGATCCAGAGCGCCGGTGCTGCGCCGGAACGGGGGACATACACGATGGCGTGATCGAACTGGTTCATCCCCGGAAGCTCTGGCGTGACGTCGATGCCGGGCCCGACAGAGAGCAGCGCGAGGTTGGCCGGGATGTTGGCGGCGCGCAGCATGGCGACGAGCAGCGTGGCTTTGTCCTTGCAGTCGCCATAGTGGCGGTGGATGACCTCGGAGGGACGCTGCGGCGTGAGCCGGGCAGCGCCGAACTCGACGCCGGTGTAGCGGACTTCCTGGTGCAGCCGCGCAACGATGGCGCGGATACGCTCGATGCGGTTCGAGGGAAGATTGGTGGGGAGAATGGACTGCGTGTCGGCGGGAACGGTCTGAGGATCGGACAACGTGGCATAGGCTGCGGCCACTGCCTTCCACGAAGCTCCGGTTGCGAACTCGACCATCGGGGTGTCGGGTGTGTTGGTCTCGAGATCGATGTCGGAGCCGTGCAGCGCGGGAATCGAGGTCAGCTCATAGACGATGTGGCGTCGTCCCGATACTTCGGAGCGGTTGATCGCGAGTGTCGGCAGATGATGAACGGCATCCTTATAGGGAAGCGTTGAGGGCAGATCGACGATCACTCGCGAACGCGCCATGGGCACGTTCTGGCGAAAGGCGAAGTGGTAGAGGCTGCCGCCGGTGAAGTAGGGCGTCTTTTCCTCAACCGCTTCGGTCTCCTCGATGATTGCGCCTACGGAGATTCCCGGTAACGGCGCGCGCCGCACGTGCGCGGAGGAGAAGGTCTCGTCATCCTCGGCCTTTACAGGAGCGTCGGTGATGGTCTTCTGGTCGAGCTCTGCGAAGTGGCTGTCGGTCTGGAGCACGCGCGCGTGGAGCTGCACGGGCTTTTCGTACCAGGGGTCCCAGTCGGCTGAGACCTCCGACCAGTTGTCGATGGCGGCGGCGGAGTCGATGCGATAGATCAGGCGGTGCTGGTAGAAGAGCGTGCCATCGTCTGCGATGCGGTAGCTGCCCTCTTCGAGCAGGACCTGGACGTCGTAGCTATGGTCTGCGGGAATGGCGGAGGAGGCGGCGCGCAACTCTTCTACAGAGGAAGCAAAGGGTGCTCCGTTGAAGGCGGTGGCCTCGGTGGTTGGAGTGGAGGCAGTTTGGGCCGGCAGGGGCGCAGAACTCATGAGCAGAACGGAGAGAAAGGCTAGTTTGGCAAGGTGCGGAAGGTGTGGCATGGGAATCGTTCGCTCAATCGGGAAGTGTAGCTCGGAGCGAAGGTATCACGACGTGGGAGTCTTCGGCGCAAATTTTAGGGGTTGGTATAGGGAGAGTTATGGAGGGGTCTTCGCCGTCATCCTGAAGCGTAGCTGAAGGACCCCCGCATTCGTGCCACCACAAAGGCAAAGCGAAACACCACCAATGTTTGTGATGCGCTTTGCGTCTGTGCCACCCCGAATACGGGGGTCCTTCGCCTACGGCTCAGGATGACGACGAAAAACAAACAACGGCAAAGACAGACGCGAAAAGCCGGATTCGTGGAATACTCAACTGCAAATCGCTATGGAAGACTTTGTCCTCGTTGTACTCGTGCTTGCCGTTTTGTGGCTCTTTATAAGGACGCGGGGCCGTGCCGCTGACCGCAGGAAGCTGGCGGAGCATAACGACCTGATTGGCCGCCTGCACCAGCGCGTTCTTTTGCTGGAGGAGGCCGCTCGCGCTGCGTCGCCTGCAACACAGCAGCCTGTCGCGGAGCCGATTGTGCGCGGAGGTCCGTTCCCTGCCGCTGTGGTGGCCACTTCGGCCGAGCAAGGCGTGCCTCAACTGCTGGAGCCGCTAGTCGTGGCTCAGACTGTAGCGGTGCCGGTGTCTGTGTCAGTTGACGCCGTGCCGCAGGACATTGTGTTGCCAATGCCGAGTGCACCTTACGAGACGGCTTCGGCTGCTGAGGCTGCTGAGCTTCCGACAGAGATACCTGCAGCGCATGTCCCTCCGCCGCCACCACCGCCGAAACGGCATGTGTCGTTCGAGGAGCGCTTTGGCCAGAACTGGCTGAACAAACTTGGTATCGTCGCGGTGGTCATCGGACTTGCGGGAGGACTCGGTCTTTTGCTGCGTACGATTGGACCCGCTGGCAAGAGTGCCATCGGGATCGTACTCAGCCTCGCGATATTGGGTGGAGGCATACTGCTGGAGCGCAAGCAGCAATACCGCATCTTTGCGCGGGCGCTGATCGGCGGCGGTTGGGCGCTGACCTTCTTCGTTACCTTCGCGCTGTATCACGTGGACGCGCTGCAGGTGCTGCAGTCGCAGACCGTCGACCTGGTGTTGATGTTGATCGTTGCGGCAGCGATGGTGGCGCATTCGCTGAAGTACAAATCGCAGGTCGTCACCGGGCTCGCGTTTCTGCTGGCGTTCGTTACCGTCGGCATCAGCCACGTTACGATGTTCAGTTTGGTTGCAGGCGCGTTGCTGGCCGTGGGGCTCGTCTATGTTGTAGCGCGTGAGTACTGGTTCGAGCTCGGGCTTGCGGGGCTGGTCGGCGTTTACCTGAATCACTTCCTCTGGCTGCACCGCGTGCTGCCCGATGGCGGCCAGCCGGGCCATCCGTTCCCTGGGTTTATCGGCAGCGCAGCGCTGTTGCTGTTCTACTGGCTGATCTTCCGGCTGTTCTATGTGTTGCGTGTGCCGAAGACACGTACTCAGGAGTTGGTCTCGTCGTTCTCGGCGATCTTAAACTCCGTTGGCCTATTGTCGCTGCTCAAGTATCAGTCGTCGCATCCGGAGTGGGCGTTCTACGGGCTGCTCACCCTTGGTGTTGTAGAGTTTGTCTTCGCCTTTGTGGCGCGGCGCAGGTGGCGCGGGGCGTTCATCGTGCTCTCGAGTATTGCGTCCATTCTGTTGCTCGCTGCAGTTCCCCTCCGCTTCAACGGATCGCACTGGACGCTGCTCTGGCTGCTGGAGGCTGAGGTCCTCTTCATCGCTGGGCTGCGCATGAAGGAGATCGTCTTCCGGCGGCTGGGCGTGATCGCCGGTTTTGTTACGACGGCGCAGTTGTTGGTGGCAGGCGTTGCTCCACTCGTCGACTTTCGTCAGGTTCAGGCGGACGCCACTCATCATCTGCACCTCGGGATTACGCTCTCTGCGGCTGCGGTTCTGTTCTGGTTCAATGCAGAGTTCTGCACCCGGCGCTGGAGCTTTATCGTTGCCGACGAGATCGATCGTGCGGGGCTTGGTTTTACCTCGTATATGGCGCTGGGGGTTGCGACGCTTGCGCTGTGGGTCTTTTTTCCGGGTGCGTGGACGATTCTTGCGTGGCTGGTCGCGGTTCTGGTGCTGGCATGGTTTGCGGATCGGCTCTCGTCGCGCAATCTTGCTACACAGGCCGATATTTTGGCCGCGGGTGCGATCCTGCGCGCGGCCACTGTTAATCTGTTCGTCACAGATCATTGGCACGGGCTTTCACTACGCGCCATTACCGTTGCGCTGAGTGGTGTGTTGCTCTATGTAGCGATGCGGCGCAAGACACGCGCGCATGGGATTGTGGCTGACTACATCGCCCCTGCCTACTCGTGGGCGGCGGCGGCACTGATCGGTACGCTGCTCTGGTATGAGCTGGAGCCCATCGCTGTGGCGATTGCGTGGGGTGTCTTCGGGTTGCTGCTATTCGAGGTGGGCACGATGCTGCGGCGTAACTACCTCCGTCATCAGGGGTACGCGCTGCTGACGGCGAGCTTCGTGCGCCTGTGGTTCTCCAACCTCAATGTTGGCGATGCATCTCACTTCCTCAGTCCGCGGCTTTACACCATACTGCCGCTGATCGCGGCGTACTTTTGGGTCTATCAGCGGTTGCATGCGGAAGAACAGCGTGCCGAGTTTCCAGTTTCGAGCTTCGAGAGGAATGCGGGTGTCGTAGCCGCGTGGTTTGGTACTGTCGCGGCATCCGCACTACTTTACTTTGAAGTGCGGCCGGATTGGGTCGGCATCGCCTGGGCGCTGTTTGCGCTGGGGCTTATCGCGCTTGGCTGGTGGCTGCAGCGCACGCTGTTTGTCGCGCAGTCTCTTGTGCTGCTGCTTGCGGCGGCGGTTCGCGAACTGATGTTCCACCTCTTCTCGCCGGAGCCGCTGGCGACTGCGTTTACCAGCTCGCGTGTCTTCTGCGTTGGAGCAGCCTGTGCGCTGATGCTGCTGGCTTTGCCACTGGCGTTTCGGGTGCGCAGCCAGCTCGCGCCGCAAGCCGCGGCAAAGTCTGACTGGCGCAGGTACACGCTCTTCCGTCCGGAGCAGCCGTTCTTCTTTACGCCGCTGGTACTCATTGCCGTGCTGCTGTTCATTCAACTGCATGCCGGGATGATCACCATGGGATGGGGGGTGCTTGGACTGCTCGCATTCCTCTTCGCGCTGACGGTAGGAGAGCGCAGTTACAGGCTTGCGGGGCTTTCGCTGTTGATGCTTGGGGTCTGCAAGATCATCATCTATGACATCTGGCGTATCTCCCTCACGGACCGGTTTCTTACACTCATCGTGATGGGCGCGGCGTTGTTGCTGGTGTCGTTCCTGTACTCGCGCTACAAAGAGACGGTCCTTAAATTCTTATAAGTTCTTGCGGAATTTTTACTATGAAGCGCTGGCTCCCTCTTTCCATCATTGTTATCGCGGGCATTCTTGCGATCGTTGCCGTGCAGTGGCAGCGCATCTCTGCGCGGCCGTCTGCGCAGAGCCTTCTCTCGGCTGCGGCTGATGCGCAGCATGAGATGACGCGGGTTCCCGCGCACTTCGACCGCATGTCCGATAGCGACGAGATTGCGCTCGGGGATCAACTCGCGAGCGAGTATGCCGAGCGCTGGGTGTCGCCCAAACAGGATGCGGCAAAGAATCACGCCATTGAGGCTTACCTGCAGACTGTTGGAGAGCACGTCTCGACGGGCGCGCGGCGCAGGTTGCCGTACAAGTTTCACTACATTCCGGATTCCGATTTTGTGAATGCGTTCGCGCTTCCCGGCGGGCATGTCTTCGTCGGCCAGGGACTGCTGGCGCTTATGCAGAGCGAGGATGCGCTCGCCGCCGTGCTGGGGCATGAGGTGGAGCACATCGACCTGCGCCATTGCGCGGAGCGTATGCAGACGGAAGCGCATCTGCGTAATCTCGGAGCGCTGGGCGATGTCGTCGGGCTGCCGGTTGAGGTCTTCCTCGCCGGCTACAGCAAGGAGCAGGAGATGGAGGCTGATCGTGACGGGACTGCGCTTGCGGTAAAGGCGGGATACTCGCCGCTAGGCATTCTGCAACTCTTCGGAGAGTTCGAGAAGCTGGAGCAGAGGGGTACATCTGCCGGGGACAAGCCTGCTACTCCTGTCGATGAGGCTGCGCAGGTTTCGTTGCAGACGGTTGCAGGCTACTTTCGGTCGCATCCTCCGGCGGTGCAGCGGGAGCAGCAGGTGCGCGAGTTGATGCGTTCGCAGCACTGGGATACGCCGCCGTTGAGACGGTTGCGGAAGTTTTGAGGGGTAGTGTTATCCGCAAAGACCTAAAGATCTGGGTGACATGAGCGAAAAACGGGAGACAGCAGGTTCCTCGCTTCGCTCGGAATGACAACCAGAAAAACAAGAGCAGATGAGTTCTTACGCCCGACGCCGATACCTGACTGCGAACTCGTATCCCTGGTTGGGCGGGAACAACTCGGCGACGAGCCGCAGACGCGCGGCCAGTGCTGCTGGAGCCAGTAACGGATACTCGCGCTCGCGCAGTTCGCTGTAGTCGAAGTCCAGTGCGAGCGATAGCAGATACAGCGCGACCGCATCCGAGAACGCGGCATCGATATACAGCCCGCGCTCTTTTTCGTCGACGGCGGTCTTGGTCGCTGGCACGCTTGAAGAGGCGTTGCTGAACGAACGAGGCTTGGCTGCCAGCCCTAACCCACGTCGCGAGGACAAGACCAACGGTTCGGGCTCGGCGTTTGCAGGGCGGCCGAAGGCTAGGTTGCGTGACTCCCAGGCGTCGAGGCTGGTTTCGCCACGCACGTTGTCGAGTGCCTGCTTCCACACGAGATCGGCAAACGACGCAGGCACGCCGGCCTGATCGACGAACGCGTGTGCGACGTTGATAAAGAACTCGAAGCTCAGGGCGAAGCGATCGCCCAGCAGCCGCGTCGAGATGAAGACGCCGCGGTTGCCGCTGCCCAGCTCCACATTGCGATGGCAGATGGCCGCATCGCTGAAGGCGTCGGTGTACTCGCCAGCCACCATTGCGGACTCGGTCGCGGGGGTGTGGGGCTTCGCGTTCATGTCTGCTTCGGGGCTGTCGCCCGTTTCGGGGGTCTCGCTGGCTTCGGGGTTTTCGCGCAGAGCCAGGGGAACAAAGTAATAGGTGTTGCTCTTGAGGGAGGCGACGATGGCTGCGGGGACGGTCTCCAGCATGCGGTCGAGATCGGGGGCATCGACGCCAGTTTCGCCGTAGGTGGCAAACGCCACCCCGTTGGCCGATTGACGCACTTCGGTCTCTCGCGCAACCTGCGCCGCGCGTATCAGTTGCGGCGTGCGTGCGGTGCCGCTCTGCAGAGTCTCAGCCATTAGCTTATTCTAGCTGAGTATGGCAACTGCAAACGACGTAGAACGCGCAAGACGCGACGGTGTGCTGCTGGGAATCCCGCTGGGAGACCTGGGCTGGTTCCAATCGCTGCTCATGGGAGTGGCGACAGGCTTCGCGGCGTTTTTCGCCACGACCTTCTGCGCGATCATCGCGTTGCTGATCTATATGTCGGCGACGCACCATCCGGTGGACTTCGCGCTCGCCTACCGCCGTGCCGGTTTCCCGGTGGGGGTGGTGGTGATGGCGTTGGCATTGAGCTACTTAGGTGTGCAGTGGGCCCGGCGGATGGCGCGGAAGTCGCGGCGGGGCTAGGTTTTTTCACCGCAGGCGTACGGTGGTCCTTTTGAGCATTCCCATACCTTGTCATCTCGACCGAAGGCGCGCACTTGCGCCGGAGTGGAGAGACCTGCAGTTTGCTTGCGCAGGCTAGAGTACCGGTACAAACAAGCTGCAGGTCTCTCCGCTACGCATGACGATAAAACCATCATGCTCCGGTCGAGATGACAGTTCTGGGGTGGTTCTTTGGGGTGATTCGCCTCAAAGAAGGCCATGGGCGAAACTATCCTCGCCGGGCAGGCGTATCCTCGACATCCATTACTGGAACCCTTTCCAAGGAGTCATCATGTCCGTCTTCCTCCGCCCCTCTTTGCGCTGTAGTACGACTGTGCTTGCGTTTGCTGCGCTGCTCTCCACGGCAGCCTATGCTGCCGACAAGAAGAAGCCTGCCGAAGCCGCCGAGACCAAGCCTGTTCCGTCGTATTATGGCGCACAGCCTGCTACCGAGAACCTCGATCTCACGATGTACGCGCGCATCCGTGCCGAGGGTTTGCAGCATGGCAAGGTGATGGACTTTGGCGCGGCCCTGGCCGATGGCATCGGTCCGCGACTCACCGGCTCGCCCAACATGGCCAAGGCCAATGCCTGGACGCGCGATACTTTGGCAAAAATCGGGCTCGAAAATGCGCACCTCGAAGACTGGGGCGAGTTCGGCATGGGGTGGCAGCAGATCAACACCTGGGCGCGCATGGTCTCGCCTGACCCTGAGCCGTTATGGATGCAGGCTGCTCCGTGGTCGCCCGCAACCAAAGGTCCCGTGACCGGTGAGATCGTCTATGTGCCGCTGGCCGATGCGAGCGAGTTGGACAAGTTGAAAGGCACGCTGGCAGGCAAGATCGTGCTGCTGGGAGCGATGCGTCCTACGCCTGATATCACCGAACCACTCTTTCATCGCTATACCGAGGAAGAGCTGAAAGATATGGAGAGTGCGGAGAGCAGCCGTCGCGCGACCGCTGGGCCGCCGCCGAACTTTCAGGCCCTGATGGCGGAGCGGCAGCGCATCGCTGCGCTGCGCCAGAGCGCTCTCAAGATGATGGTGGAAGAGGGTGTCGCCGCGATCATCACGCCCAGCCGAGATGGTGGCAACGGCGGCGGTACAGGCATCATCTTCGACGACAACGGCGCGAACCTGATTCGCGGCGCGCAGACAGTAGAGAATGCGGTGAAGGTCCCCAACGCCGTCATGATGATCGAGCATTACAACCGGCTCGCACGCATGGCGCAGGCGCATGTGCCGGTCACGGTTGAGGTCAACATCGAGACGAAGTTCACTGGGGATCATGAGCATGGCTTCGATACCGTCGCCGAGATTCCCGGCAACGATCCGCGGCTCAAGGACCAGGTAGTCATGGTGGGCGGACATCTCGATAGCTGGATCTCAGGCACGGGCGCGACAGATAACGGCGCAGGCTCGATCGTCGGGATGGAGGCAGTGCGCATCCTGAAGGCGCTGGACCTGCATCCACGCCGGACGATCAGGATTGCGTTGTGGTCTGGTGAAGAGGAGGGCATCTTCGGCTCGCAGGGCTATGTCAAACAGCACTTCGGTACGTTTGCCGCTCCGGCGACGCCTGACCCTGCCGGCACGCCCAGTTATATGAGCCGCAACCACGGTCCACTGCAGACGACCAAGGAGTGGGAGACGCTGGACGCTTACTACAACCTCGACAACGGCACCGGCAAAGTTCGTGGTGTGTATACGCAGGAGAACTTCGCGATTGCGCCGATCTTTGCGCAGTGGATCGCGCCGCTGCACGATCTCGGCGTGACGACGATCAGCAACCGCAATACCGGCGGTACGGATCATCTATCGTTCGACGCGGTGGGCCTGCCGGGGTTCCAGTACATCCAGGACCCAATGGACTACGACACGCGGACGCACCACTCGGACATGGACACGTACGACCGGCTGCACAAGGACGATCTCGAACAGGCGGCAATCGTGGAGGCGATCTTTCTCTGGAACACCAGTCAGCGCGACGAGATGATGCCGCGCAAGCCGTTCCCACATCCGGAGCTGGAGAAGAAGCTGTCCGCGCCGATTCCGGGGCTGTATCCGAATGCGGTTGAGCCCGCGAAATAGGTTGATCGAATTGCGATTCAACGACGGCGGGGACTTCGGTCCCCGCCGCTGGTGTTTTTGGGGTTACTTCATAGCGAGTCGTCCATGGTTGCAGTGCGTATACACGCTGGTGTGCCCTTAACGAAACGGTTGTTGCCTTCTGGACGCGTTTGATGGCACACCCGATTTCTCATGCGTGTGAGACGCACGGTTTCAGCACTCACTATGCATGAGATGCCCCGCGGCCACGCTTCAGAAGGAGCGTCACGACGCACAGAATTGAGATTGCCAGAAGGGCAACTTGCAACAGGAGCAAAGGAAGAACAGTCAGAATGCTGGCGTGATGCCTCACGAGTAGAAGTGTCGTGATCGCTCCCGTGCAAGGAATGAGAAATGCACAGACACCAGGCACGACGCGTAGAAATTTCGTGGAGAATCGTAATGAAGTCATTTGCGAATCCTCGCAGTAAGACTACAACATTGGGTTCGCAGCAAGGTCGTATAGCATCAGATCGTTATGCCAGCACACTTCACCCCTGAGACCCTGAAATTCCTCCGCGGCCTTGCGCGAAACAATGATCGCGAGTGGTTCGAACCACGCCGCGAGATCTACGAGCGCGCGCTCAAGCAGCCGATGCTTGCGGTCGTCGACGAGATCAACACCGCGATGCACGACTTCGCCCCTGAGCATGTGCGGCCCCCCAACAAGACGATGATGCGCATCTATCGCGACACGCGCTTCAGCCCCGACAAGCGTCCGTACAAACGCCATGTCTCGGCGTGGTGGGCACGGCGCGGCATGGAGAAGACCTCCGGCGGCGGCTTCTATCTGCACATCGATCCGAAAGAAGTATTGATCTCGGTCGGCGTCTATATGCCCGAGCGCGAGCAGCTGCTGGCGATTCGCCGCTGGCTTGCGGAGCACCACGAAGAGTACCGCGCGCTGCTGGGCGCCATCGTAAAGCCGCGTGCCCGCAGTGCTGCGAGCAAGATGCAGCCGCCGATGACGCACATCGACGCGCAACCCCTCACGCGCATGCCCAAAGGGTTCCCTGCCGACCATCCTGCGGATGAGCTGCTGCGTGCGCGCAACTGGGGCGTGCATGTTGCGCTGCCTGTGGAACGTGCGCTGGAGCCTGCGTTCGTGAGTGAAGTGGTGCAGCGATTCCGTCTCGCAGCGCCTCTGGTAGAGGCGTTGAACGGTGCGATTCTGGAAGCGTCGGAGGCTGTCCGCAAGCCCTCGCGACCGCTCTTTTAGGGCGTTTTTAACCGGCTTTATGTCGATTTAAGGACAAAAACCGGGAAATATCGGAAAAAACCGCAAAAAACTTGTGGAAACACGATATTTACCGTTGACAAAGGGTTTCAGAAGGTTGAAGGTGATGTTCGGCGCGGTTTTTCTCCGCACCCGCATGAACACTGGCGATTGTCGCCAGAGTACAAGCTGCGGGGAATGGGCGAAAGCCTATGCTCAATCATTCGGAAACGAAGGAGTACACACAATGGCAAAGGGAATTACAAAGACACAGCTTGTCCGCCTGCTGGCAGAGAAGCTCGAGCTCACCAACAAGCAGACCGCAGCTTTCCTCGAACTGCTGGCTGAAACCGCAGTCAAAGAGACGAAGAAGAACGGCGAGTTCACCATCCCCGGCATCGGCAAGCTGGTAAAGGCTGAGCGCAAGGCTCGCGTAGGTCGTAACCCCCAGACTGGCGAGGCCATCAAGATCAAGGCCAAGACCGTCGTCAAGTTCCGCGTGGCCAAGGTCGCGAAGGACACGATCGCTCCGCCCAAGAAGTAGTTCGAGTTTCACGATTCAAAACAGAGGCAAAGTCTACGCCCCATCCTCGCGACAGTTTCATCGTCGCAGGGTGGGGCACTTTTTGTTGGTTATTGGATCACCTATGCCGTGTCATCTCGACCGAAGGCGACGTTCTTTGTCGCCGGAGTGGAGAGATCTCAGCATTTTGCTAGAACCCTGTAGGAGGCCGGAGGACACCCGAGAATGGCTCTACCGGCTTGCCCCATTCTGCGCTGAGATCGCGCCAGTCTGGATTGTTCGCCACAATGAGGCGAATCTTCTTGATACGCGACCAACGCTTTAACTGCTTCTCACGTGCGATAGCCTCATTTATGTCAGAGAATCGTTCGAGGTAAACCAGCCGATGAATGTCATAGCGCGCTGAGAAACTCTCCGGATAGATGTAGTTTTTGTGCTGCCACATCCGATGCTCTATGTCCGTCGTTACCCCGATGTATAGACGTTTTGAATCGCCGCAGAGAATGTACACATAGGCGGGCTTCTCTTGGTACATGGGGTGATTATCGAATGTGTTGCTGGTTCTAGCAAAATGCTGAGATCTCTCCACTCCGGCGCAAAAGCGCGCCTTCGGTCGAGATGACAAGGTATAGGAAGTTCAAAGAGTGGCTAACTATGCCGCTGCCGTCGTTGCCTTAGGTTTTGGTAAAAACGCTCGTGCGATCAGCCATGCACCTAGCGAGATCAGAAAGCCCTGGCGTAGCCATTGTCCGTTGAAGTTCCAGCCGAGGGCGGCCAGCACAAGAAACGCGGCGATAAAGTACAGCTCGCCCAGCACGGCCTGTCCCCAGTGAGGGGCTTCTCCTGCTGCTGGAACGCACGGTGTGGGCGATGGCAGAAAGCGCGGCACAGCCGCGGCGTAGGCCAGATAGGGTTGGCCAAACTGCGCGGCGAGAAACGGCTCTTCGGCGAGTGCCAGGCGAATCTGAAACACCCAGATCAGCACAATCGCAAAGACGGCGCCGGTCGGCGGCATCAGGAGGGCAAGCCCGACGGTGTGCAGCAGAGTCCCCAGGTAGAGCGGGTTGCGTGTGCGGCGATAGGGGCCGTCGGCGAGCAGGGTTTCTCCATGCATGGAGCGTGAAGCCACAACTCCCGAACCCACATATGCCGCTCCCCAGGTGCGCAGCCATGCACCGAGGCCCGTAAAGACAAGTGCTATGACGAGCAACACGATGGTCGCTGCCTGAAAACCCAACCAGCCATGCAGCGACAGCCACGACGACGCGACCAGCCACGTTGTCTTGCGCGTAAGATCGAGCCCCGCAATCCAGTCGACCCACGGCACCCAGAAGGCCAGCGTGAAGATCAGGACATGGATCAAAAAACGGAAGCGGTACTCGAAGGGACTGGCCTTGAACATGAAACTCCTTAAAAGCTATCGATAACCAGTTTATCTGGGGGAAACCCCCGACAAATAGCGCTACTTCGTGCAGGCTTGCTGGCGGCCGATCTCTACGACAAAGTAGACGGCCTGCGTAGCGCCATTGTTGTGGATGCCATGGAGTTGATTGGGGGCGCAGTAGATCGTGCCTCCTGCGGTAATGGTTACAGGCGGCGCGTCGGAGACGAACTCGAGCGAGCCCTGGCGGAGCAGCATCACCTCGGCGTGCGGATGACGGTGCGGCGGATGGGGTGCCTTCCCGGGATCGAGCTTTGTCTCATGGACTTCGATGTGCGTAATGCCGGGGATCAGGCCGTGAAGAATCTCGTGTCCGGTTATGCCGGGCTGACTGGAGTGGCCTGGCTCGGTGGGGATGGCCTGACAGGCGGCGAGCGTCGTGCAGTCGGCGGTAGCCGGGGGCTCGGATACGGTTTGAGGTGTCTGGGCAGCGGCGCTCAAGGGGTGCAGAAGCGCCAGCAGGGGGAGGGTCTGACAAAGGTCTCGACGCGAGAGTGTGCTCATGCGGAGGATGGTAGCGCAGGCAGAGCAGGGTTGGAAGGCTCTTTAGTGCCCATGATGATACGGATGCCCAGCGCGGATGGTTAGGGCGCGGTAGATCTGCTCGGCGGCGACTACGGCGGCGAGTTCGTGCGGCAGGGTGATCCGTCCGAAGGCAACGGTGAGGCTGGCGTGGCGGAGCGCCTCGGCCGACCAGCCATCGGCCGGCCCGATGGCTACAACGAGCTGCTGGACGCCGTTATCCTGCACGCTGCCGAGTGCGGCTGCAAATTCTTCCGAACTCATCTGCTTGCCGCGGCTGTCGGTCAGGACGAGATACGGTGTGGTGCGCCGCGCCGGACGGTCGAGATGGGCAAAAAGGGTGGCTTCGGAGGCAAATTCACGCTGTTCGCAGGGGACATACCGGCTGGAGCGCTGAATGTAGCGTTCCAGAAGTTGTGCGTCTGGTTCAGAGGCCGGGGAACGTCGTGGCCGGATGGTGGCGAGGAGGATTTCCATTGTCGGTCTACAGAATTGCATAGAGTGCTTCAGAAATTGACACAAAACGACATAGGCTACGCAATTCCGTAGACCGTGGAGTCTGAATTATCAATATTTAGCGAATATGGTGGTTTGGCATCAGAAATGCAATGTAGTTGGCAGCTCTGAGTTACGCGCCGGCATTGTGCCAGCTGCTACATACCGTCCGGGCCACTGTTTGAGGAGTACGTTTTTTGATGAAGAAGTTTTCTGCAATATCCCCCCAAATCCTAGTTTTGGTTCTTCTTTTTGCGGCACTTCTCGTGCCGGGTGTTGTTTCCGCTCAAAACGCCGTAACTGGTGCTATTACAGGCGTTGTGGTCGATCCGACGGGTGCTCTGGTCCCCGGCGCAACGGTCAAGATTGTGGACACTGCCACAAACGCCACCCTCAAGGTGGTCACCAACTCTGAGGGTCGCTACAGCGCGCCCCTGCTCAAGCCGTCGAAATACGAGATTGATGTTACGTCGAATGGCCTGTTGTCACGGCCGACGACGGTTGTCGTGTCGGTAGGCCAGATCCCCAACGTAGACATCACGCTGGGTTTGGCCGGTAGCAATTCGGCTGTGACGGTGAGCGCTCAGGCTGCGCAGCTGATAGATACTCAATCCCCCGCGTCGATTATGACGTTGACGCAAAGCCAGATTCAAAACCTGCCGGCGCCCGGCGGTGACATTACTACCGTCGCTTATACCGCTCCCGGTGTTGTCTTGAACTCGGGCGGCGCGTACGGCAACTTCAGCTCCGATGGATTGCCCGGCACATCGAACTTGTATGTGCTCAACGGATATGACGACGAAGACCCCTTCCTGAACCTCAACAACTCGGGATCGAGCAACCTGACCCTGGGCCAGGGCGAGATCTCGGAAGCTGCTGTAGTGCAGAACGGCTACGGTGTGCAGTATGGACGTGGCGCAGGCGTCATCATCAACTTCACCACCAAGTCGGGCAGCAACAAGTTCCATGGTTCCGCGAACTACTTCTATAACGGCACCGTCTTGAATGCGAACGACTGGTTCAACAAGCAGGGTGGAGGAGCGCGTCCGCATGCTGTCTCCAATCAATGGGCTGCCAATGTAGGTGGCCCCATCTGGAAAGATAAACTCTTCTTCTTCGCCGACTACGAAGGTCTGCACTACGTTTTGCCCGCTCAGGGATACGTCGCATTTCCAACGCAGGCGTTTCAGAATGCTGTTCTGGCCAATATTCCCGCGGCCAATGTCCCGCTCTATCAGCAGGCCTTCGGACTTTACAACGCTTCTCCTAATTTTGCGAAAGCAGTACCAGTTACGAACGGCACCGGTCTACTTCAGGATAGTGCCAACCAACTGGGCTGCGGATCTGCTGCACTCTTGGGCCTTCCGGACGGAACCGGTGGTACGTTTGGCACAACCTCATCCTGCACCTCGTCTGCCCTTGCAACAGGCGCGAACAAGAATATTGAATGGCTTTTCACGGGTCGTGTTGACTGGAATATCAGCGACAAACACAAGATCTTCGGTCGCTACAAGATGGACCGTGGTACGCAACCGACGTATACCAGCTTTGTGAGCCCGCTGTTTAGTACGACCAGCAGCCAGCCTTCGTATGAAGGACAACTCAATGACACGTATGTCTTCACCCCGCACGTCGTCAACCAATTTATCTTTGCTGCAAACTGGTACACGGCCTACTTCGGACCTTCCAATACGGCGGCTACACTGGCGGCTTTCCCCACCTACTTTGCTTCGATGAACGATGGTGGTTCCAACGGAGCAGAAGCGTATCTGGGAAATCAAAATCTTGGTTTGTCGAATGAGTATATTGACGGCCGCAATGTGTCGCAGTATCAGTTTGTCGACGATCTTTCGGTCATCAAGGGCAACCACACGCTTCGCTTCGGATATGACTTCCGGCGCAACGATATCACCGACGACGATGCTCAGCAAAACTTTGCAGGCACGTATGCCCTCTTCATGGGTGACTTCGCAAATGGAAACCTGAACTCGGTGATCAATCCTAAAACCAGCAATTCATTTGGATCCCAGTTCACACAGCAACTCACGAACAACAAATCCTCGTATCTTGCTCTCTACAATATTGGGGTCTATACGCAGGATGAGTGGCAAGCCACCCAGCGACTGAAGTTGACCTTTGGCGTCCGTTTCGATCGGACAGGTAACCCTCTGTGCAACAACGACTGCTTTTCCCTCTACAACGGTGCGTTTCCTCGCAGCGGTGTGACTACCTCGACGCCTTACAGCACCCTGGTGAATGCTGACCAATCGCACCCCTTTGCCAGTGTGCCGAAGATCAATCCGCAGGCCCGATTCGGTTTCAACTATGATGTCGCCGGAGATGGCCGCACGGTCATTCGCGGAGGCTTCGGCATGTTCACCGACCTCTACCCCGCTGGGTTCCTGGATGGCTTTATTGCCAATCTGCCAAACGTCTACAACTCTACGATTACGTCAGGCAGTGTTGGTTCGTCGCAGATCGCAGGAAGCGCGAATGCCAACTCTCTGGCATCCTTCAATGGTGTTGAAACCGGCTTCAAGAATCAGGCAAGCTCGAGTTCTTTGACGGCTTCCATTCCTGGCTTCGCGCCTCCTGGTCTGGCGTTGGCCCCATCGGAGTTCAAAAACCCAACCTATCTTGAGTTCAGTCTGCAACTGCAACATCAGTTCACGAAATATGATGCAGTGATCCTCGCCTACGCCGGAAACACCGGCTATGACGAAATCCTCTGGAATGGCACCATCAACGCTGCTTCGTCAACCGGGGTTGCCGGCCTGCCCACAACGCAGCCCGATCCAAACTTCGGCGCGTCGACCTACTATAGCAATGCAGCGCATTCCAACTACAACGGCGGCTCCATTACCTACAAGCATATCGATAAGGGCCTGTCTCTCAATGTGAACTACACCTATAGCAAGGCTCTGGACGACTCTTCCAACGGAGGCACTACCAATGAGCCGTATAACTACAACTCCTATTACGCCAAATCGAATTGGCAGATTGACCCGAATAGCGTAAGGCACTTGAACTACTCCGTCGCGGACTACGATATCCGTAACAGTCTTTCCCTCGACTTTGTCTATGACATGCCCTTCCACTTCCAGAACGCGATTGAAAACCAGGTTCTGGGCGGATGGATTGTCGCAGGCAAGAGTTTCTATCGCAGCGGTCAACCCTTTACGGTCTACGATAGTTCCGGGGCGAGCACCTACACGGGCGGCACGGATAACAGTGGTGTTCTCGTAGATATCCTTAACTTTCACATGAACCGGAACTGCGGTGCTTCTGCTGCAAGGACGGCGTGCTTTACGACGGCGGATTTTGCGGCATCCGGCACTCAAACGGATTTCGGCAATTCTCCGCGCAATCAGTTCACCGGTCCGCACTATGCAGACACGGATCTCACCCTGGCCAAGAAGGTATATCGTCGCGAGGCTCTGAATCTTGAGATTGGCGCGAATGGCTTCAACCTGTTCAACCACCCGAACTTTGCGCTTCCAGGAGGCGATATCTCGTCGCCGGGTGGTCTTGGAGTCATCAGCTCCATCGCCGCTCCTCCAACCAGCCCTTACGGCTCCTTCCAGGGAGCTGGTATCGGTGGGCGCGTGATCCAGGTGTTCGGCAAGTTCAGCTTCTAACCCGAACCCAGGCAAAAATGAAAGGCGGAGAGCTTAGGCTCTCCGCCTTTTGTCTTTTTTACTCGCGCAGCCTTTAAGCGGCTGGAGCCCTGGAGGGAAGGTTTCGTCCAACCTGGAGTCCGGCTCAGAGGAAAGGGAGTGAGTTGATCGACTAGTGGCGAGGAGGATTTCGTATAGGGGCCCGCGACACACTACAAAACGACATATATTTACTTCATTAAAAAGTTCCACTGGCGAAGACTCTTCCCCGTAAGAAACTGAACGACAAATTAAAAGGCATTCTCCACAGGTAGGCCATGTTGTGGGAAATAGGGCCGAAAGATGCGTTTTAGGGTAAGGCGCAGCCCCAAAAATGTGCCGGGTTGAGTAACACAGAATGTTCCAGAACTCCAAAGAGTGCGGCATTGGCAATGAAATTGCTATGTGTTTTCATTATGAGAAACCTTTACACCTTCGCGATCCGACACAAGTCTTGGCGCCTTCAAGTTGTACTGGTAATTTTGGGTCTGTTCGCCCTGTCAACAATGCCAGTATTCGCCCAGGTAACGAATGCTACCGGCACGATTCAGGGAACGATTACAGATCCCGTCGGCGCGACGATCCCTAACGTTAAAGTGACTCTCTCTGAACCCTCTACGGGTTCCACCAAGGTGATTACGACGACCGGAACCGGCTACTATTCGGCGGGCTCTCTGGTTCCGGGAGTCTATAAGGTTACGGCAGAGGCTGCCGGGTTCTCCACGCTCACGAAGACCTTTGTCGTTCAGGTAGGTGTGGCCTCTAACGGAGATCTCAAGCTCAATATCGGTTCGACCTCGACCATGGTGGAGGTACAGGCCAACGCCGTTGCGGTCGATGCGCAGCAGACCCAGATTGCCGGCATCCTGACCCAGGAGCAGATCACCAATCTGCCGGTCAATGGACGTAACTTCCTCGATCTGGCTCAGCTGCAGCCAGGCGTGCAGATTCAAGATGGCACAAACTTCGATCCGACCAAGAACGGTTTTGAATCGATCTCCTTTGGTGGCCGCTTCGGCCGCTCGGCCCGTCTTGAGCTCGATGGTCTCGATATCTCCGACGAGAACGTCGGAACCACGACGCAGAACATCTCGCAGACTGCCATTCAGGAGTTTCAGGTTGCACAGTCCAACCTGGACATCACGACCTCCATCACCTCTTCTGGTTCGGTCAACATTGTCAGCCGCAGCGGCACCAACCTCATTCATGGTGAAGGCGATTACTTCTTCCGCGACAAGCGGGCGGGAGGTGCAGACTTCCCCGGTGGCGCGAACAATTACCTTCAGCGGAACGACGTCTCCGGTGGTATGGGCGGTCCGATCGTGCCCGACAAGGCCTTCTTCTTTATATCGGCGGAGAATTACACGCAACACCTTCAGGCTCCTGTAAGCCTTGCGGGTACTCCACTGGCCGACCTAAGCGGTTCCTATAGCGCGCCCTATTCCGAGATGCACCTTCTGGGCCGTACGGATTTCAATCTGCCTCATGGCGCCAAGGCCTTTATTCGTGGTGTCTACTTCAATAACAAGGATGTGGGCGGCTTCGGCGGCGGAAACAACTACTCCCCGTACCTCAACGAAAACAACGTCCCCAACGTGGGCGGCGGGATCGACTTCCTGACGGGAAACTTCAGCCACAGCTTCCGCGTAGGCTACTTCAAGTTCTATAACGAGATCACCGACGCGACCTCGGTTACGCAGAATCCCACCTTCAACCTCACGCCAGGGATCAATTTGCAGATCGGCGCCTTCTCGAGCGGTTCCAACCTTCTGGCTCCGCAGCAGACGGTGCAGACCAACAAGCAATTCAAATATGACGGCAGCTGGACGAAGCGCAACCACACCCTGCGTTACGGTGCGGGTTTCAATCGCCTGCTGGGCGGCGGCTTCGCCTCCTTCTTTGGATTGCAGCCGCAGGTGGCCTTAACGTATTCCTCGTACGCAGGGGGAACGACCTTTCCGAGCTTGGATGGAAATCCTGCAGATTATTCCTCGAATCCTGCAAACTATATTGTCGGTCTCAACCCGAGCGGCTCAGCTGGTATCACTGTCGGCAATGGCCAGGGTTACGACACAGAGATTCCCCAGTTCGGCTATCCAGGGGGCGGTCAGCAAGATTGGCGCGTGACGGCCTACATCGGCGACCAATGGAAAGCCACTTCCCGGTTGAATGTTAACTTCGGGCTACGCTACATCCGGGATACAGGCCGCACGGATTCGGATCTTCCAGCCATTCCTCAGTTGGATGCCGTAGGTGCGGGCCTGGGTGACAAAGTGCGTGAGCCGAATGCCAACTTCGGACCACAGGCTGGTATCGCTTGGGATTTGACCGGTAAAGGCACAACGGTGATTCGTCTCGGAGGCGGTCTCTACTACGAGAACAATGTCTGGAATAACATTCTCTTCGATCGTCCAGTGCGCCTGTCTCAAGGGCTGTTCTTTGGAGACGCGACGGTCTGCCCGGCAACCAGCATTCCTCTTTCTAACGGAACGACCTTGACCACGATTGATGGAACAGCTACGGGTACGACCATTGCCAGCCTCTGCAGTCAGCCAGCCGGAAGCGTCTACAAACAAATCGCTGAATTGCAAAGCACGTATCAAGCCGCGGTTAAGTCCATCGGTGCATCCTCCAACGGCAACTACATTCTCAATGCGATGGCCGTGGGCGCTAACGTGAACGGCGACGATCTCTTTCTGCCTCAGTACAAGACGCCGCAGTCCTACCAGATGAACGTCGGCATCCAGCATCTGTTTGGCAAAAACACGGTAGTGACGGTCGATTATCTGCGCAATCTCGGCGAGCACTTCCTCATAGGAATTGACGAGAACCATGTCGGAGCGGCGCGTAACTACAACGCGACAGCAGCAAAGGCTGCGGTAGCGGCTACGGTGCTACAGTGCGGTGTGGCTTCTGTGGATCTTGCTATCAAATCCTGCCCGGGAATCAATCCTATTAGTCTCGCCGGCGCGACCATCGGCAATTTTGCAGCGAATGGCCTCGACTCAGAGAATAGTGGCGGTGGTGTTCCTAACTCGACCTATGCTTTTGGCGGCAACAATCCGAACTTCGGCCAGATGCAGTTCCTCACTCCAGGCGGTAAGTCGGCCTATAACGCACTGGAGGTCACTGTGACCCAGCGCGTCAAGCATCCGCTGCGGGGTATTACTGCTCTCGATCTGACCGGCGCATACACCTACAGTCACTTCAGCGGCACAGGTACGGTTGCTGATATCGGCCGCACCTCCGGCGGTGATCAGGACTTCGCCGAAGGGGCACTGAGCAATGACAATCCGTCAAAATTCTACGGATCGAATTCTCTGGATCGTCATCAGCAGTTCTCCGGCAGCCTGGGGTTGGAGCTGCTCAAAGGTTTCCGCATCGACTCGATTGCGCACCTTTACTCGTCGTTGTCGACGACAGCCGGTTTGGCCACTCAGGGTGGAGGCGACATCTTCATCAGCGATCTGGATGGGGATGGCACAGTCGGCGATGTTGTGGCGGGCAGCAATGTAGGTTCCTATATGCGCCAGTTCAACCAGCACAGTATCAATAAACTGATCAACAGTTACAACGCAACCAACGCGGGCCAGCTGACCCCGGCAGGCAAGGCTGTAGTCAACTCCGGCGTTCTGACCCAGGAGCAACTCTCTGAGCTGGGTGGCGTGCAGCAGACACTGCTCAACGCTCCTACAAACCAGGTGGGCAACGATATCCTGCGCATCTGGGATATCGGCGCCTCCTATAACTACAAACTCGGGGAAGCCCTTACGATCCAACCTAGCGTGCATGCCTTCAACGTGCTGAACTTTGCGAACTTCGATGCTCCGGGAACTCTCGGTGCGGTGCGCGAGTCCGGAACGCTGGCGAGTAACATCAGTGCCACCACCGGTACGATCAACAACACAACCTACAATGGCACGACCAATGGCCAGGATGCCTATCGCGTTGGCCTGGGAACAGGCGTCTATGCAGAGGGTGCTCCGCGTCAGCTCGAGTTCGCGCTCAAGTTCCTGTTCTAAGCAGGAAGATCTATTCATCCTTTGCGGGAGAGCTTCGGCTCTCCCGCTTTTCTTGGGGTGTGTCTCTCGTCTGAATTCGTAAGAGGATATCTGACACTTTTGGGTAGCCTCCTAGGGCGTGTCATCCAACTTCGTTCCAGGCTTTAGGCAAGTTTTGCTGAAGCCCCGCCCCTTTTGAGGCAAAAACTTAGCCCTTGACCCCAGACCTCATCAACGGATTTAACCAGGGAGTTGGATAACACGCCTTAGGCAGAGGACTTTGTGGCTTTCTTCACGATGCTCTTAGTCGGGCGTTTCTTCGCCAACTTCGCGGGCACCGATTTTTTTTGCAGGAGCTTTTAGGGTCTTCGCTTCGCAGGAGCTGGCGTGCCCGCTGGACAGTGGCTTGCCCGCAGTTGGACGCTGGGTTTGGAAGTCAGCGAGGGTCGCGGTCAGAGGGGTGTGAGTACGATTTCCGTCGCCGGGCTACAGGATTGCATAGATTGCCTCGACAACAGGAACGAAATCCCACATTCCATGAAATCTGAATAATTTCTCGACCCTAAATTATCAGGGTTTTGCTGGCGGAACGAGTTGGCCCATGGATTGCAAGGCATGCAGCAATCATATTCCAGTCTGTTCGGAGGTTTCATGCGCCTTTTTCGCACGCTGATTCTCGGGGTATCTCTTTTTCTAAGCGGCTCTCTGATTCTGCAACCCACCAACTCCTGGTCACAAGTTGAAACTGGCCAGATTGCAGGCACGGTCACCGATCCCTCCGGCGCGCTCGTCACCAACGCGAATGTGACGGTCAAGAATCTGGGCACGAACGCCCAGCATGCCGTCCAAACGGACAAGTCCGGAAGCTATCGCTTCCCCGGTCTCGAGCCGGCCCACTATAAGGTCACCATTGCTTCCGGAGGCTTCATTCCGTACGAAGCCAGTATCGAAGTGACCGTAGGTGGCCATACGACCGTGGATGCGAAGCTGTCAGTCGGCGGCAGCAACTCCGCCGTTGAGGTCGTCAGCGAGGGTGCTGCTCAGGTGAACACGCAGACCCAGGAGCTCTCGCAGGTGGTCGACACGTTGCAGTTGGCGAACCTGCCCAGCCTCACCCGCAACGCTTATGACTTCGTCGCTCTTTCCGGCAACGTCAGCAACGGCGACAACACCACCCCAAACAGTAACAGCGGACAGAACCTCTCCACGCGCGGCGTAGGCTACGCCATCAACGGACAGCGCGAATCAGGTACCGAGATTCTGATCGATGGCGTTGAGAATGTGGGTGTGTTCAGCGCCGACGTAGGTGAACAAATCCCGATCGACGCCGTGCAGGAGTACAGCGTCGTCACCAACAACTTTGCCGCGCAGTACGGGCGTGCATCAGGCGGCGTGGTTAATCTCACCACCAAGAGCGGTGCCAACCAGTTCCACGGCAGCGCCTGGGAGTTCAACCGTCTCTCAGCCTATACCGCTAACACCTACAACAACGTGGTGAACGACCTGCCCAAGGGCAACTATACTCGCAACCAGTTCGGTTTCGCGGTCGGCGGCCCGGTGATCCATGACAAGCTCTTCTTCTTCGAGAGCACGGAGTGGACACGCGTCCGCAGCCAGGCAGAAGAGACGGCGCTGATTGTTACGCCGCAATTCCTGGCCTATACCCCGTCCGACGTGCAGGCGTACTTTTCGGCCTTCGGTAGCACTCCCTACACCATCACCAACACCCTCACGGCGGCGCAGATCGGCAGTAGCGGTGTAACGCTTACCGGTATTCCGGCCTCCACGCCAATTTTCGGCCAGGTCAACTTCAAGGCCAATGCCGATGCCGGCGGTGACTTCCCGCAGAACACGGATCGTCTCGTGGCCCGCGTCGACTACAACCTCTCCCAAAGCACCCAGATGTTCTTCCGCTACGCTCGCGAGCGTCAGGACCTGTTCAGCGGTACAGGCTTCTACAGCGCCTACTCGCAATATGACGTGGGCAGCTCTGTCTCGAACGACGCCTACCTCTATTCGCTGAGCCACACCTTCACGCCTACCCTGTTCAGCAACAGCAAGCTCAGCTTCACGCGGCTGGCGAACCCGGATACGTACGACACTACGCAGCAGAGCGTTCCCATGCTCATGTACGGTGGCTCCTCCCTCAGCACGCCGATTAACTTCCCAGGCCTCTTTAACCTGAACGAGCCCGGTGCCGGCGGTTTGCCTTATGGCGGTCCGCAGAACACGGTCCAGTTGGAGGAAGATCTGTCGTGGACCAAGGGTAAGCACTCCTTGCAGTTCGGCGGACAGTTCAACTACATCCAACTGAACTTTTCTTACGGCGCCTATGCTCAGGCAGTCGAGTACCTGGGAACCGGCGATCAGACTGGCCTCGATGCTTTGCAGAGCGGCACCCTGCAGTATTACGAGGCCGCGGTCGATCCTCAAGGCAAGCTGCCCTGCACGCAGAACCCCGATGGCACCCTGAACCAGACCGCTGCTTGCAGTGTCACGACGCCGGTGGGCGCGCCTAGCTACGCACGCAGCGATCGTTACAAGGACTGGGCGGTTTACGGTCAGGACAGCTTCAAGATCACACCTCGCATGACGTTGAACTACGGTCTGCGCTATGAACACTACGGCGTGCAGCACAACAACAACCAGAGCCTCGATTCGAACTTCTACGAAGGTGCTGGCTCGACCCTCTTCCAGCAGATCGCTTCAGGGCAGGTCGAAATCGCTCCCCAGAGCTCGATTGGCCAGCTATGGGCCCCGCGCTGGGGAACGGCATCTCCGCGTCTTGGCTTTGCTTACGATGTCTTCGGAGACGGCAAGACCAGCCTCCGTGGTGGCTTCGGCATCAGCTATGAGCGCAACTTTGGCAACGTCACGTTCAACACGATCCAGAACGTGCCGAACTACGCCACGCTGCAGATTTATAACAGCGCAAATACGCCGACTCCTGTAACCAACAGCGCTGTTGGCCCGCTGGGCACGGCTGGCGTGCAACCCTTGCCGCCGACCGAGCTGCGCAATGTCAACCCGCACATTAACGTGGCACAGACGCAGTTCTGGAGCCTAGCCTTACAGCGTCAGATCGGCCATACCTCGCTGGTGGAGCTCTCCTATAGCGGAGCACACGGCGTTCACCTGTACGACATCACGGCCGGCAACCCAATCGGCGGCGCACAGGCCTACCTCGGTGCTCCGCTGTCCGGTGGGGCCTATTCAGACTGTGCGTATACCGGCACCAACGGGGCCTGCCTCACCCGGCCGAACGACCAGTATGCTGCGATCAACGTCCGTGGCAGCGGCGGCTCCAGCGCCTACGATGCCCTCAACGTTAAGTTCCAGACGCAGAACTTTCACAACACTGGCCTCAGCCTCATTGCCAACTACACCTGGTCGCACTCGCTGGATGACCTGAGTTCGACGTTCTCTGACAGCTCGCAGGGTGGTTCCGGCTACATCGGCAACCTCGGCTATCTGGATCCGACCCACCCGATGCTCGACTGGGGTCCTTCCGACTATGATGTCCCGAATCGCATCACTCTGGCGCCCATCTGGGAGACTCCGTGGCTAAAGGGTCGTCGCAGCGTTCTCGGTGAGATCGTTGGCGGCTGGACTGTCTCGGGCATCTTCACTGCACGTAGCGGAACCCCGTTCTCCGTCTATGACTACAGCTACAACGAGAACGGCTACAGTGGCGTCCCCCGCATCGTGCCGTCAACTCCTGTCACGCAGCACAAAGCTAGTGGCGGCGTGAACGTGGGCCTCAACCAATTCCAAATCATGACCATCCCTGGTGCGAATGATCTGGCACCCTTCAGCTCGACCCTGGGAATCTCGGACTACGGGCCATTCCCTTCCGCAATGACGGGTCGCAACACGTTCCGCGGACCGGGCGCGTGGAGTGCGGATGCTGCACTCAGTAAGAGTTTCAAGCTGACTCAGCGCGTCGGTCTGGAATTCCGAGCTGAGGGTTTCGACGTCTTCAACCACCACAACCTCTATACCGAGGAATATGCCCTGGATGTCTCCAACCCGGGCACGATTGGATCTCCTCTGGCTGTGATCGCTCAGAAGGGTGGTCTCAACTCCTTTGCTCTTGGCGGCAACCACGACGAACGTCGCTTCGGTCAGTTTGCAGGCAAGATCACCTTCTAGAGCAGTTCCCGTATTGATGTGAAGTGGACAACCCCTGCGAGTGCTGTTTTTCTTGGGGAAAAACAGCGTTTAGACCTGTGGCTCGCTCTACACCTATACGGGAACTGCTCTAACCGGCTCAAAACCAACGAACCGGGGATGGGCTTCGCGTCCGTCCCCGGTTTTTTCTTAACCCATGCAATACGAAAGGCGGAGAGTTTTGGCTCTCCGCCTTTCGTTTATCGCCATCCATGCTGTACAGCCTCAAAACGAGTCGTGCGGAAGCGGAATGCATGGGAGGGACCCCCATCTGTAGCTGGATCTGCATTCGCAGATTCTTTACGAGCGCTTGGCCTTGGTTGTCTTAACAGCCTTTTTCTTGGTCGTTTTTGTGGCGGTCTTTTTCGGTGCGCTGCTTGTGGCTTTTTTCGCAGGAGCCTTCTTCGCTGCTTTTGCGGGTGCGGCTTTCTTTGCGACGACGGACTTCTTCTTTGCGACGACGGTTTTCTTTACGGCGGGCGCAGGTGTCTTCTTGCGCGAGGCGGCGATCTGGGACCTGAGCTCCGCATTCAGGTCTTCGATGCTTAGTCTCGTGGCAGTCTTGCGCAGGCGCTCCAGACCATAGAACGCGCGCTTCTCCGCAGAGAAGACGTGGACGATGAAATCGACGTAATCCATCAGAACCCACTCGCCCTGGCGGCGGCCTTCGACCGAGTTGGGATAGGTGCCAAACTCGCGTTTCAGGCGGATTTCAATCTCGTCGCTGATGGCAACGTTCTGGCGATCGTTGGTGCCGTTGCAGATCAGGAAGTAGTCGGTCAGGCCGCTCTCTGACGGATCGAGCGCAAGAATGCGAATGTCCTCTGCCTTCTTGTCTTCGCAGGCAGCCGCTGCGGCGGCGAGCATCTGGTTCACTTCGGTGCTGGGCATGAAACTCCTTTAGACATTCCATCCTAGTACAGGTGGGTTGTTCGTTGTTTGTTTTTCATCGTCATCCTAAGCCAGCGGCGAAGGATCACCGCATTTGTGCCACCACCGACGCAAAGCGAAACCCCATCAATGTTTGTGATGCGCTTTGCGTCTGTGCCACCACAGATTCGGTGATCCTTCGGCTATGCCTCAGAATGACGACGAAAAACTACGTGCCAGAGAGAGGTTGTGCCCTCGGGCAGAGCAAGTACCGGAGTGGGTCCGGGCTTGAGAGAACGGGCTAATCCAATCCGTGCAGCGCGCCAATATGCCGCTTGACGATCAGATCCGTCTGATGTGCGAAGGTTTTGAAGGCGTCTGAGCCTTCCGTGGCCTCAGCGGCGAAGAGCTTCTCATCCTTGTCGTGAATCGCCTGCATGTCGGCGATGTAGGCGGCTTCGAACTCCGGTCCCGAGACGCTCTTCAGCTTCTCCAGGCGTTGCTGGAACTCCGCATTCAGCGTCGCAGCGACAGGAATTCCCTTCAGGGTGGCGATTCTCTTCAGTTCACGATTGACCAGGCTATGATCGTGCACCTCGGTGATGCTTAGATCCTTTACGTCCGGTGAGGACGCCCTCTCCTCAGCGACCTTGCTGGCCTCAACCTCGTACATCCCTCCCTGAGATACCTTGCCGACGAAGGTCTTGTCGGCGTCCGAGGCAGGCTCAAGGGCATACAACACCGATGCCAGGGAAAGAGCCAGAACGGCGGCTGACGATCCAACCAGAGTAAATCGCATATTCATCAAGGGTGCTCTCCTAAGGTTTCAGAAATCTCCGCTGCTTATGGAACGTTCCTGAACTTGAATTGGATGCAATTCCGCGCGGCTAACGCTGTTTGTTGAGCAAGAATATTCACGGCAGTGAGCAGCCATCCAAAGGCTATGTGCCATACAAGTGATACTCCCGGATGTACTCCAGCACAGGAGCAGGAACGATCTCGCTGCAGTCGTGGCCTTCGCTCAGGCGAAAGCGAATCTCGGTGGCGCTCACAGGCTCGGCCACGCCCGGCAGCAGGTGGACACGCGCAAGCTGCTCGGGTGACAGCTTCAAGGCATCAAGGTCTGTGAACGAGAAGCCGGGACGGCTGACGACGATCCACTCCGCGACCTCCAGCAGGCCGTCGGGCGAGCGCCAGCGGCGCAGGTCGAGGAAGGCGTCTGCACCGACGATGACGAAGACGGTGGTATCCCCTGAAAGCTCGGCGCGCAGGTGGATGAGTGTGTCGATGGTGTAGTTCGGCGCTCCGTGGGTCAGTGGGGCGTCGAGCGCGGAGGCTTGGAACCGGGCCTCTCCCTGGCAAAGGAGTTCAACCATGGCGAGCCGATCTTTGAACGGTGCGACAGCCCCGCCGGGCTTGAGCGGCTGTTGTGCCGTGGGCGCCAGCAGAACATGGTCGAGTCTGAAGGCTTCTGCGGCTGCGAGGGCCACGGCAAGGTGTCCGCGATGGGGCGGGTCGAAGCTGCCGCCGAAGAAGCCGATGCGCATAGGGTTGGCTCTCAGGGGCGAACACGTTCGAGCAGCGCTCGATAGGCAGCGAGGTGTTGGTCGCGCTGTTGGCCAAAGGAGACAGCAGCGGCATGGTTGTCGCCCAGCTCGGTTGCGGCGTCGGCGGCGAGGGAGAGGGTATCGTGCCACTGGCCTCCGGCAACTTGGAGCGCCTCGTAGCGCTGCGCCGCTCGGATGGCTGCCGCGGAGTCCGGTGCGATCTCGGCCTGGTAGCGTGCGACGCGCGCGGCTTTGCGGATGGAGTGCAGGTGCTCGCTCGAAGGATGCCGGATGATGAGCGCGTGGGTGCCGCGAAAGCGCTGGTCGATCAGCTGCAGGAGTTCGGCTGCGGGCAACTGGAGGTCCTGCACGGGTTCGAGCGCGGTCAGCAGCGCATCAAACGCGGCTGCCAGCTTCTTCTGGCGTTTGTCGAGCAGTTTCAGGAGCTTGCGTGCAGCGCGTTTACGGCGGCGCTTGCGGATCTGACGAAGCTCCGTCAGGTCGGCTGATTCGCTGAGTTCACTGGCAGAGTGAGGCGTCTGCTGCTCTGCGTCTTCTGTAGCGGGGTCTTCGGGATTGTTTGCAACCGGGGGTTTTAATAGCTTCCGTTGAACGTCGAGGTCGCGGACGCGGCCGGCAGCGCGCCGAATCTTTTTGAGCAGGCGCAGAACCCGTGCGGTCTCAGAGCGGTGGGAAGGAAGTTTTTTGAGCAGGTTAAGAAGCTCGAGTTGAGCTTCGATCCTCCCGGCTTCTGTGCGTACCTTGTGGACGGCCCTGGGCCGCGGCTTGCTCAGGCACACAGTCATTGCCTCTTGGAGTGCAAGAGTGTGCTCGCGCAAGGTGCGGACCGGAGATGTTGTAGGGTTTGCCATAGTTTGCCGGGGTCATACCGGCGATTGGAGAATAAGTCTACACGCAGCCATGAACCGGTTCGGAGAGGCGGGTACTAGGTGTTCAACGCCAGCTTGCGCCGCTCGGTTTCGAGATACGTGTAGCGGATGCGATGGATGACGGTAATCGTCGAGAGCACGGCAAGCACCCAGAGTGCGGGGGCCATCGCGCCCCACTTATTGAACAGCGCGCCCAGGATCACCAGCACGATGCGCTCGGGGCGCTCCATGAAGCCGACCTTGCAGGAACCGATCAGGGCTTCGGCACGCGCGCGGGTGTAGCTGACCATCAGGCTCGCCGTCATGACAAAGGCCGCGAGAAAGACGTAGAAGAAGCGGTTGCCGCGCGCGTAGTAGACCAGCAGGCCGAAGAATAGAGCGACGTCGGAGTAGCGGTCGAGCACGGAGTCGAAGAAGGCTCCGAAGACCGAGACCTGATTGGTCTGGCGTGCGACGCGGCCGTCGACCATGTCGAACAAGCCCGCGCCGATGATGACCAGGCCTGCATAAAGGAACATGCGAACATAATTTTCCGCCCGCGCGTACCCGAAAAAGAAGGCTGCGACCACGTTGATGATCAGGCCGATGAAGGTAAGCGTGTTCGGCGAGATGCGCGAGAGCGCAAGACCGTTGACGATCTTCTGCAGCAGCCAGCCGCTGCCTTTACCGAATGCGCGTGTCCAGGTCATTTCGTTGCAGGTACCAGTTTATCGTCATCTCGACCGGGCTTGGCTAGGAGGTCCGTAAGACTCCGGCCGAGGTGACAGTGCTAATGGCAGATCAGGGTTTTCTAAGGGCGAATACCGCTATACAGCTACGCCGTGGATGGTCGTGAGCTTCAGTACCTCAAGCTCACGCTTGCCGTTCGGCGTGACAACGGTAGCTGTATCGCCGATCTCTTTGCCCAGCAGCGCGCGGCCGATCGGCGAGGTCGTCGAGATGAGGCCCTTGGTCACGTCAGCCTCTTCGCTGGTCACGAGCTTGTAGGTGAGCTCTTCGTCCTTGGTGGTATCGAAGACGACAATCGTAGACCCGAAGCCGACTCTGTCCTTGGGGATGTTGTCGAGGTTCACCATGGCGAGTTCGCCCATGCGCTTCTTGAGCTGGCCGAGGCGTGCGTTCACGAATTCCTGGCGTTGCTTGGCCGAGTGGTACTCCGCGTTTTCGCTGAGGTCTCCGAGTGCGACGGCCTTTTTGATCTCTGCGGGGAGTTCGGTGGTCAACTCGTACTCGAGCGCCTTGATCTGCTCTTCAAGAGCCCTTTTGATGTCTTCCATGAGTGGGTCTGCTTTGCTGAGCCTTGCGGCAGGTGCCGGCAGGGCTGGGATTGGAGTCTTTCTCCATTAGATGCAACGCGAACTGCCTATGAAGGGCCGGTTCGCTTTGCAGGAGCAGGAGAACGACTCTAAAAACTTCATTATACGGTGCTAGGCATCCGGGTCGGGCAGCAGGGTGGGCTTGCCGTCGGAGAGAAAGCTTTCCAGCAGGAGTGTAGCGGCGATCTGGTCGATAAGGTCTTTGCGGTCGATGGTCTTTCCATGGCTCCGGCCTGCGGTGCGGGAGCTATGCCCGGCGGCGTCGAGCAGGGCGTGGGCTTCGAGGGTGGTCAGCCGTTCGTCGAGCAGATGGTGTGCCAGCGTGGGTTGCTGTTCTCGCAGCGCTTCCGCAAAAGCCTGGGCTTTGGCGGCTTGTGGGCTCGGGGAGCCATCCGCGTGCAATGGATTGCCGACGACCACGACCGTGACCTTGTGCTGGCGGATGAAGCGGGCGATGGCCTTCAGGTCGGCGCGAAGGGTCGTACGATGCAGCGTAAAGAGCGGCTGCGCGGTCAGGCCGAGCTCGTCGGTAATAGCAAGCCCGATGCGGCGGTCGCCGACGTCGAGCGCGAGAATGCGGGGCGAAGTCTCCACGAGAACAAGTGTACGGAAACGAACGCAGCCTGGAGCTGGGGTAGTACGTCTATGATTCAGCGGCGAGGTAGGTTCAGTCTGAATGTGGCCCACTCAAGCGCGTGAATGCTACACTTTCCTGCATTTTTGAAGCACGACTCTTTCGTTCTGGAGAAAGCGTATGTCTTTGCTGCATCGTGTTGGCGCGGTTGTTCTGGCGGCTTCGTTCTTGGGGGGAGTCTGCAGGGCTCAGGCGTTTCAACACCCCGGTGTTCTGGTGAGCGGGCCGCAGCTGGACTTCGTGAAGGTACAGGTGAAAGCCAAGGCCGAGCCGTTCTACAGCGAGTATCAGAAGGCCGTGGCGAGCGAATACGGAGCGCTGGACTACCAGCTGAAGGGACCACCCCCGACGGGGATCGTCGATTGCGGCCCGGTGTCAAACCCTGATCATGGCTGTCATGCGGAGGACGCAGACGCAAGCGCGGCGTATCTGCAGGCGGTGCTCTGGACCATCAGCGGCGACCACCGGTATGCGGAGAATGCCATCCGCATTGTGAATACCTATGGGCACAACCTGCGCGACTACACCAACTCCAACGCGCCGCTGCAGGCGGCCTGGAGCGGCGAGACCTGGCCGCGGTCGGCAGAGATTCTGCGCTACAGCAATGCAGGCTGGAAGCAGGAGGACATCGCGGCTTTTTCGACAATGTTGACGAAGGTGATTCTGCCGCACATCTATGCGGGCTCCGGTTCGAACGGGAACTGGGAGCTCAGCATGATCGACGCGATGACAGGCATCGCAGTGTTTACCGATGACCACGCGCTCCTGAAGTATGCGGAGGCGATGTGGCTGCAGCGTGTTCCCGCGTACTTCTATAACTCCGCGCTGGACGGACCTCACCCCCGGCCGCTGCCGCGTGGAGGCTCCAAGACAAGCTGGTACGGCACGACGAACCTGAACGCGAGCGTGGACGGCATGGCGCAGGAGACCTGCCGCGATCTTGGGCATACGAGCTATGGCATCTCGTCGACGATGGCGGCTGCCGAGACGTCGCATATCCAGGGCGGCAAGCTGTATGAGGCCGAAGAGAAACGGCTGGTCCCGGCGCTGGAGTTCCATGCCCATCTGCTGCTGCGCAAAGATCCTGTGCCGACGCTGGTCTGCGGAGGCACTGTGCACTATGCCCAGGGAGCCACGTTCGTCGTGGGCTACAACGAATACCACAACCGGCTCGGCGTGCCGCTGCCTCAGACGAAAGAGTGGATCGAGCAGCACGTGGAGCAGTATCCGGTGCCGGTGGATATGCACATGATGGTGTTTGAGCCCCTGACGCATGGAGCAGATGTGTCTTCAGCGAGGTAGGCAAGATGAAGAAGGTGTCGCGCAGTCATTAGAATGTGACGTATGGGGTGGGCTGCGTGCGACTGCTGAAGTTTCTTCTGGTGCTGGTGATTCTGGCTGCGGCGGCGGTCGGGTTCTACGTGTTTCTGCCCTACGGCCCATTGTCCGAGACCTTCGTCGATATTGTGCCGGGCATCGGGACGGCGGGTGCTGCCGAACAGTTGCAGCGGGCGGGCATTATTCGCAGCAAGTTCGCGTTTGAGGCACTCAAGACCTATAAAAACGGTTCCCTCAAAGCCGGTGAGTACCGCTTCGACCACCGAGCTTCGCTTCTCGAGATCTATGCCCGCCTGCACAGGGGCGATGTCTATACTCTGACGCTGGTCATTCCGGAAGGCTACAGCATCTTCGACATCGCCCAGGCCGTCGCCACAGCGGGCCTGGGTTCTCAACAGGGTTTCCTTAGCGCCGAACAGCAAGATACGGAGCTGATTACGCGGTGGAACCCGAAGGCAACCTCGCTCGAAGGCTACCTCTTCCCCGACACCTACAGGTTCAGCCGCCACGCCACGCCCTTGCAGATGCTGACCACGATGACCAAACGCTTCGGGCAGCAGGCTGCTCGGCTGGGGCTGGCCGACAGCGACGCGGAGCGAGTGGTCACGATGGCCTCGCTGGTCGAAAAAGAGGTCCACATCGACGCCGAACGGCCGGTAGTAGCGGGTGTCTTTGAGAACCGGTTGGGGGCGTCGATGCCGCTGCAGACCGATCCGGCGGTGATCTATGCGTCGCTACTGCGCGGAACATGGACGGGAGTCATCCACCAGAGCGAACTGCACTCGGACTCGGCCTACAACACGTACGCCCACCCCGGGCTGCCTCCGGGGCCGATCTGCAATCCCGGTGTGGCAGCGATAAAGGCTGCACTGCATCCGGCGCAGACGGATTTTCTCTACTTCGTGGCGGATGCGAAGGGGGAGACGCGGTTTGCGCGGACTCTGCAAGAGCATGACGCGAATGTGGCGGCGTATCGGGCTGCGGCTAAATAAGAGTCTACTTTTCGTAGCCTTTTCCGTTCCTCCGGTATCAAACTGACAACGCTTCCTCAAATATCTGAATCCACACGGGGTCTGCGCTAGTCGATATACTGAAGATTGCAATCGAATGAAGAGACCCCCGGCGTTTTCGTTGTTGTTTGTGCTGTTGTCTACCGGTTTGACCGGTTGCTTCAAGACGACGCGTCTTGTGCAAAAGACACAACCCCCCGAGATCTACATCTCTACCAGTGTAGAGGCCCTGCAGAAGCGAGTCTCCGAGCGTGACGCTGCCATCAAGACCCTCAAGGCCACTGTGTTGATTACGGCGACAACAGGTGGCGGCAAAGAGGGAAAAGAGACCCAATACACCTCGTTTCACGGTTACATCTTTGTCCGCAAGCCACGCGACCTGGGCGTGATCATGCAGGTTCCAGTTCTTAGCTCCGTGGCAGTAAACATGGTCAGTAGCGGCGCGAACGACGACTTTACGCTGTGGATCCCGCCGCTAAAAAAGGCCTACGTCGGCACAAAGAAGGTGACAAAGCCTTCGAAGAACGGCTTGGAAAATCTGCGCCCCGCAGTGTTCTTCGACTCGCTCCTGGTCCCAGGAGTGGGCGAGGATGAGTTTGTAACGCTGACCGAATCTACCCGCGTGCTGCAGCCCGAGAGCAAGCACAATGACGCCATCGAAGAGCCCGATTACGAGCTTACGGTAATGAAAAAGAAGGATGGCAACCCCAATATCCTGCAGCGAACGCGCACGATCCACATCAGCCGTGTGACCATGCTGCCCTTCCAGCAGGACACGTATGACGATAATGGGCAGGTCGTAACGCAAGCGACCTATGACCATTACCAGCCCTACGGCGACCAGCAGTTCCCCGCACTGATTACGATCAAGCGCCCACTCGACGAGTACTCGCTGAAGTTGGAGATCACCAAGCTGACGCTTAACGAGCCGTTGGAAGATGATCAATTCAAACTGGAGATTCCCCCGGGAGTGCCTGTACAGAAGATGGAATAAGAGCAGGAAATAGGAAACAGGAAGTAGGAAACAGAATCGATAGTTACCGACTGTTTGCTGTTTCCTAAGCTAGTCCTGCTCGCTGAGCGTGTTCTTTAATCTCCCGGTTGATCTCCAACGCTAAGGACAGTGCCGCTCGTCCGGCTTCGCCGGTTACGCGTGGCGCGGTGCGGGTGCGTACGGCGCGGAGAAAGTCTTCCAGCTCCAGCCGCAACGGTTCAGCTCGCTGCAGATCGAACTTCTGCAGGTTGAGCCCGGCGGAAGGGTGTTGCAGGGCAGCTCCTGAGCCGCCTGCCGGTACGGCAGAGGGGGTGCTGGGACGCGACAGGAACGCCGCGGCCGCAGCCGGATCCACATCGATCGACAGCAGCTCCTGCCGCGCGAAGTCCAGCGAGAGGTACTGATACGGCTGAAACAGCCGTAACTTGCGCACCTGCTCCGTGCTGACGCGGCTGGCGGTAAAGTTCGCGACGCAACCCGAGTCGAACTCCACCCGCACGTTGGCGATATCCACCTTGCGCGAAAGAACGGCCAGGCCCACCGCGCGCACCTCGCGCACCGGCGAGTTCGTCAGGGAGAGAACTACATCGAGGTCGTGGATCATCAGGTCGAGCACGACGTCTACATCCAGCGAGCGCGGCGTGAAGATGCTGAGCCGATGCGCCTCGAAGAACATGGGGTTGTTGAGGCGCTCGGCGACGGCGGTGACGGCTGGGTTGAAGCGCTCCAGATGTCCGATCTGGACGATGCGTCCCAGCGAGCCAGCCAGTGCGAGCACATGGTCGGCTTCGGCCAGCGACGCGGCGAAGGGCTTCTCAATGAGAACGTCGAGTCCGGCATTCAGGAGCTGTTCGGCGACGGAGGCGTGGTGGACCGTAGGCACGCAGACCGAAGCCGCGTCCAGCTTCAGCCCGGCGGTGAATAACTCGGCGACAGAGCCAAAGGCCGGGATGCTGTAGCGCGCGGCAGCCTCGTCGCGGGTTGTGGCACTTTCGTCGACAAGCCCGGCGAGCTGGACGAGCTCCGGGTGGGCCGTCTCCAGCTCGCGATACACGCGCAGGTGATTGCGCCCGAAGGCTCCGGCTCCAACGACGGCGATACGAATAGGACCCACGGCTACTTCTTCGCGGGGGCGGCCGTCGGGGTTTCCACGGCCTCGCGGCAGCGGCTGTAGAGCTCCAGCAGTCCGCTGACCTGGTCTTCGGGCTTGGCGGAGGAGGGCAGTCCGAATCCGGGTGTGGACGAAGCTGCGGTGCGGCCCAGGTTAGCGTGTCCGGCAACGAACTTCAGGAGGTCGAGCGCGATGTCTTCGGTACGGCGTGCGGCGGAGTTGGGACTTTGTTCCATCTCGCGATGGTAGCGGGTCTGTGTATGTGGGGGCAACCGATGCAGAGTGAAAAGTGATAAGTGACAAGTGGTAAGTGAGTTTGTAACGGCCTCCGACTGTCCGCTCTTCACTTGTCACTTACCACTATCATGTCTGAGGAGACACCCCTTGGCCGTTGTTGCAACTCAGGCGATCCATCGATTGCGCGGCGGCGCACAGAGCCAGTTGATGCTCGGTGCCGACGGCAACCTCTGGGTGGTCAAGTTCCAGAACAACCCGCAGCACCTGCGCGTGCTCGCCAATGAGCTGATCGCGACGCGACTTGCCGAAGCTGTAGGGCTGACTGTGCCGAAGACGGACGTGATCGAAGTGAGCGAGTGGCTCATCGCCAATAGTCCGGAGATGGTCGTCGAGCACAAACGCAATGTGTCCGAGCGCTGTGCCTCTGGATTGCAGTTCGGCAGCCAGTTCGTGGGTGGATTGGTTCCGGGACAGGTGGTCGACTATCTGCCTGAGCCGCAGATGGAGGAACTGCGCAATCTCGCCGAGTTTGCGGGAATGCTTTGCGTGGACAAGTGGACGGGCAACTGCAATGGACGGCAGGCGGTCTTTGAGCGCCGCCCGCGTGAACGGCGGTACAGGGCGATCTTCATCGACCAGGGATTCTGCTTCAACGCGGGCGAGTGGACGTTCCCCGATCCTGTGCTGCGTGGTGTCTTTCCGCGCAATCAGGTGTACGCGCCCGTGACCGGCTGGAAGAGCTTCGAGCCCTGGCTGAGCCGTATCGAGGAGTTTGCGGATACCAAACTCTGGCAGATTGCTGAAGCCGTTCCGCCCGAGTGGTATGGCGGCGATACGGCAACGATCGAACAACTGATGCAGACGCTGTTGCAGCGCCGCTCGCGCGTGCGAGAGGGTATCACCGCGTTCCGCGAGTCGGATCGAAAACCATTCCCGAACTGGAAGACGTCGAAGAGCGTTGCAGTGCCCGCGGATGTGCAACAGTTTGTGATGTAGCAGAGGTGATTGATTCATCAGGAACAGGAGGCCAATATGCCCGAACGCATGCAGTGCGAGTTCTCACTCATCCGCTATGTGCCGGATGTGGTGAAGGGAGAGTTCGCGAACATCGGCGTGGTGCTGCGCGAAGCTGGTCGCGAGGATGCGGTCGTCCGGTTCACGCGCGACTGGAGCCGCGTTCGATGTATGGCCGCCGACGCCGATGTCGCCCTGCTGGAGTCCCTGGAAACGGAGTTGAGCGCGAGGCTGCAAAGAACGCTGCCGAACGCCAAGCCTGTACTCGAAGTATTGGAAGACTCGCTCTCCAACAGCGTGCAGCTCACGGCGATGCGTGCAACGCTTGCCGAAAACCTGCCGGCCGAGATGGAACAGTTGATGCGGATGTACGTTGAGCCGCTGAAAGCTCCGGCAACCCAACGCAAACGAAGCGGCCGCGCAGCCATCGTGGGCGCGATGCGCGACGAGTTCGAGCGTGCCGGTGTCTGGCAATTGATGCGCAAACGCATCGCGGCTTCGCAGTACACGCAGGTGGGTGATCCGTTGAAGCTCGACTGCGGGTATCCCAACGGCAAAGTGCGGATGTTTCATGCGGTTTCCCTGGAGAGCGATGTTGAAGGAGCCAAGGGACTGGCTTACTCGGCTGCTGCTCTGCGCGCGGGGGTGCAGAGGATCGATGGATTGGAGTTAGAGCTGAGTGCTATCGTGGAGCCGCTCGCAGGTATAAGTGATCCCGAGCAATATGGCTTTGGCAAAAGCGCCATGGAACGCGAGGCGATTCACGTGCTGACGACTGCGGATCTGGGGCGTGTAGCGGAGATGGCGAAGCGAGAGTTGCGGGTGTAGAGCCTGGTAAGACTGCACTTGCCTTTCTTGTTGTCATTCCCGTAGGGAACCTGCTTCTGGGTCCTCCACAAATTTGGCATCGGGGGAGACGGTGCGTAATGCTGTGGGAACGCGAGCGCAAGCAGATTCCCTGCGGGAATGACAACAAGAAAGGCAAAAGCGGCAAGACTGTTGAGAGTCTGCCGCTTTGCTGTTTCCTGTTTCCTACTTCCTGTTTCCTGCCCTACCCGATATCTTCGTTCCAGTTCTCGAGATAGGCCTTGAAGTCGGACATGAACTTGCCGGCATCGGAACCGTCAATCGTCCGGTGGTCGAAGCCCAGCGTGAAGCGCTGGATGGAACGGATGGCGATGGTGTCCTGGCCGTCCTTGTCGGTGAGTACGACAGCTTCCTTGTTCAGGCCGCCGATGCCGAGGATCGCCGACTGCGGCTGCGCGATGATCGGTGTGCCGAACTGCTCGCCGAAGATGCCCGAGTTGGTGAGGGTGAACGTGCCACCGGCTACATCATCTGGAGCGAGTTTTTTCGAGCGGGCGCGGTCGGCCAGATCAACGATGGAACGGGCAACACCGAGGAAGCTCTTCTCCTCCGCCTGCTTGATGACCGGCACGATCAGGCCCCACTCCAGCGCGACTGCGATGCCGATGTTGATGTTCTTGTTGTAGAGAATCGCGTCACCCTGCGTCGTGGAGTTGACGATGGGGTGCTTGCGCAGCGCCTGCACGGCCGCGCGGGTGATGAAGGGCATGTAGGTCAGCTTTACGCCGTTGCGCTGCTCGTACTTGTTTTTTTCCTTCTCGCGCAGCTTCACGATACGCGTCATGTCCACCTTGAAGACCGTGTGGACGTGGGCGCTGGTGGCCTTGGACTCGACCATGCGCTTGGCGATGATGGAGCGCATCTTCGTCATGGGGACGAGTTCGCCGGGCTGTGGCTGCGGTGCTGCGGGAGCGGCTGGTTTGGCAGGGGCAGCGGCGGCTGCTGGGGCTGCAGGTTTCGCGGCGGCGGGTGCGCCGCCTTCGAGGTGGCCCAGGATGTCCTGCTTGGTGATGCGGCCCGAAGCTCCGGTAGCGGGAACCTGCGAGAGATCGACGTTGTTCTCCGACGCGATCTTGCGTACCAGCGGCGAGGAGCGCAGGCCTTCGCCGGCGGAGGCAGAGGCTGCAACCGGAGCGGGTGCGGCGGCGGGGGTTGGGGTTGCGGCGGGTGTAGGAGCCGCAGCAGCGGGTGCGGCAGCTGCTGGCGCTGCACCGCCTCCGATGACGGCAACCACGGTGTTGATGGTGACGGTTGCCCCCTCCTGCACCTTGATTGCGGTGAGGGTACCGGCGACGGGGGAGGGGATCTCGGCATCGACCTTGTCGGTAGAGATCTCAAAGATGGGCTCGTCGCGCTGGACGGTATCGCCGATCTTCTTGAGCCACTTGGTGATGGTGCCCTCGGTGATGGACTCGCCCATCTGCGGCATCAGGACTTCTGTGCCCGGGCCTGCTGCTGCGGGAGCCGTAGCCGCAGTAGTGGCAGCGGCATCCTTGGCTGCGGTCGCAACGGCTGCGGGAGTAACGGTATCTTCCTTCTTTGCAGCGGGTGCGGCGCTGGGAGCGGCGGCTGTGCCCCCTTCTTCAACGCTGCAGACGACCGTATTGATGCTGACGGTTGCGCCTTCCTGGACCTTGATCTCGCCGAGGGTGCCGGCGACGGGCGAGGGAATCTCGGCATCGACCTTGTCGGTCGAGATTTCAAAGAGCGGTTCGTCGCGTGCGACGGTGTCGCCTGGCTTTTTAAGCCATTTGGTGAGGGTGCCTTCGGTGATGGATTCGCCCATCTGGGGCATGACTACGTCGGTCGGCATCGCGATCGGTTCTCCGGGTTCGTTAGGGTACTGCGCAACATTGGATTATACGAGGATCGTGCGAACCCCCGCTCAGGACGTGCGTTTAGCGAACTGGTGCCTCTCAGATCGCGGGAACCAGCAGTTCCTCGAGCGAATCGACGGCCAGCACCTGCCGCTGGAAGACTCGGCCGAAGTTGGCGGCAGCGCTGTTGGCCGCCTGTTGAAGGGTTGGTGGCGGTTGTTGGGGCGACTCCAGTTCGAGCGAGGTCACGGTGCGGTCGGTGATGCCGCAGGGGACGATCCACTCGAAGTCGCGAAGGTCGGTGGTGACATTGAGTGCGAAACCGTGCGAGGTGACTGCCTGCGAGACATGCACGCCGATGGCTGCGATCTTCTTCTCGGCAATGGAGCCACCGGCAAGCGTCCAGACGCCCGTCAGCTTGCAGATCCGCTGTGCGGGGATGCCGAAGTCCTTGCAGGTAAGGATGAGGGCCTCTTCGATGAGACGGACGAAGTCGACCGGGCCGAGGTGAGGGCCATGCTTTCCTGGAAGGTCGCCGCGCAGATCGAAGATGGGGTAGCCGACGAGCTGACCGGGGCCGTGATAGGTCACGTCGCCGCCACGGTTGATCTCATGGATCTCGACGCCTTTGCGGGCGAGGAGCTCATCGCTCGCAAGAATATTAGCGCGAGTGCTGTTGCGGCCTAGTGTAAGGACGGGTGGGTGTTCCAGCAGCAGAAGCGTATCGCCGATGGCGCCAGCCTTACGGGCGACGACGACTTCGGCCTGCAGGCGGAGACCTTCGGCGTAGGAGATGCGGCCGGGCTGGAGGAGATGGAGGACGTTAGACATCGGTTTTGATACAAAATCTTCGCGGCTGAACCCCTTCGTCGATCCGCACGAAAGGGTTCAGCCGCGAGGGGGTTACACGTTGATGGCCATGCCTTCGACGCTGGAGTAGCCGTCCAGCAGACTCTCTGCGAGCGTGGGGTGGGCGTGGATGGTAAACATCAGCTCTTCGATGGTGGCTTCGAGTTCCAGTGCGACGACGCACTCGGCGATCAGCTCGGTGGCGTTGGGGCCGATGATGTGAACGCCCAGCACCTCGCCGTACTTGGCATCGGAGACGACCTTGACGAAGCCGTCGTGCGAATCGAGGATGGTGGCCTTGGAGTTGCCGACAAACGGGAACTTGCCGACCTTTACCTGATAGCCCTTCTCCTTCGCCTGGGCTTCGGTCAGGCCGACGCTGCCGATCTGTGGGTCGCAGTAGGTGCAGCCCGGGATACGGTCTTTGCGCACCGGCCGCGCGTACTTGCCCGCGAGCTTGCTGGCGACGACGACACCGGCCATCGCGCCGACATGTGCCAGTTGCGGCAGCCCGGCCACGATATCGCCGATGGCGTAGACACCCGGCTCAGCGGTCTCCATCCACTCGTTGACGGGTACAAACCCGCGGTCAAGCTGGATTTTGGTCTTGTCGAGACCGGCATCGGCCGTACGCGGGCCACGGCCCACGGCGACGAGGACCTTTTCGGCCTCTTTGACCTGAGGCTTGCCAGCGGCGTCGGTGAAGCTAACCTTGGCTCCGCCTTTGGTTTTCTCGATCTTCTCGACTTTGCAGCCGACATTCACGTCGATGCCGCGCTTCTTGTAGGCGCGCGTCAGTTCTTTAGAGACCTCTTCGTCTTCGACCGGAACAATGCGCGGTAGGGCTTCGAGGATCGTGACCTCTGCGCCGAAGCTTTTGAAGACCGAGGCAAACTCAACGCCTACGGCACCGGACCCGATGACAACGAGCGACTTCGGGAATACGGGCAGCGAGAGGATCTCGATATTGGTGAGGATCGTGTCGTCGGCCTGGTAGCCGGGAAGCATGCGGGCGTCGGAGCCGGTGGCGAGAACGACCTTCTTGGTCAGCACCGGAGCGACCTTGCCGTCGGCGGCTGTAACGTCGATGGTGAAGACGCCATCCTTAGCTCCGCCGGTGAGACGGCCATATCCGCGCACCACTGTGACCTTGTTCTTCTTCATCAGGAAGTCGAGACCCTTGGTGTGCTTCACGATGATGTCGTTCTTGCGCTTGAGCACGTTCTGCCAGTTGAGCTTAGGCGCGCTGACGCCCTCGATGCCGTAGCTTTCGGCGTGCTTCAGGTGGTCCCAGACCTCGGCGGAGAAGAGCATGGCCTTGGTGGGGATGCAGCCTACATGCAGGCAGGTGCCGCCGAGCTTGTCGGTCTTTTCAATGAGTGCAACCTTCAATCCGAGTTGTCCGGCGCGGATCGCGCAGGTGTAGCCGGCGGGGCCGCCGCCGATCACTGCCAGGTCGTAAGTGGTGTCTGCCAAGGGAATGCGCTCCAATCGTGTTGTGCTGATACTTACTGGGTCCGTACTGAGCTATGGACAGCTTAGTTTACGCCGCCCGTGTCAGACCACGGTATTCGATGTGCGAGTATCGGATTTGGATGCGAGTGCGCCCTGCTACGAGGTTGACCGAGAGTTAGATGCTTGTCGGATGTGCTGCACCTACAGGACCTTGGCGGCATCCTTCGCAAAGTAAGTCACGATGAAGTCCGCCCCCGCGCGACGGATACTCAACAGGCTCTCGATCATGGTGCGTTCGGGTTCGAGCCAACCGCGCTGGAAGGCGGCGTGCAGCATGGAGTACTCGCCCGAGACCTGATACGCACCCATCGGCAGATCGAAGCTGTTGCGAGCTTCGCGGATCACGTCGAGATACGGCATGGCAGGCTTCATCAGGAGCATGTCCGCGCCCTCGGCGATATCCTGCTCGATCTCACGCATAGCCTCGCGCAGGTTGGCTCCGTCCATCTGATAGGTGCGGCGGTCTCCAAACTGCGGAGCGCTGTCTGCAGCCTCACGAAACGGCCCATAGAAGGCGGAAGCGAACTTGGACGCATAGCTGAGGATTGGCGTGTTGTGCTTTCCGGCCTCATCCAGGGCTTCGCGCATGGCGGCGATGCGGCCATCCATCATGTCGCTGGGTGCGACGATATCGGCTCCGGCTTCGGCCAGCGAGGCCGCGGCTTTGGCCAGCAGCGCGACGCTGGAGTCGTTTTCAATCTCAAAATGATCGCCGTCTCGGGCCACCACCCCACAGTGACCGTGCGAGGTGTACTCGCACAGGCAGACGTCGGCGATGGTGACGAGCGACTCAGAAGCCTTGGTCGCCTTGATAGCGCGAAGACCGCGCTGCACGATGCCGTCCGCAGCCCATGCGCCGCTTCCCTGCTCGTCTTTTTCGTTGGGAATGCCGAAGAGCAGCAATCCGCCAACGCCCAGCGCGGCGCATTGCTCGACTTCCTTCAAAGCCTCGTCGATCGAGAGATTGAACACGCCGGGCATGGAGCTGATCTCGCGGCGAACACCTTCGCCCTCGCACAGAAATAGCGGGTAGATGAAGGCACCGGGGTGAAGGTGTGTCTCGCGTACCAGGGAGCGCATGGCGGGAGTGGAGCGTAGACGGCGTAGGCGTGTGGCGGGAAAGTGCATACATTTATAGTCTACGGCGGGGGATAGTCTGGATGCTGGAGTTCGACAAGTTACCCGTACTTCTTCGCGCGAGCCGCAAGAAACATCTGCTGTTTCTCCTTGTCTCCATAGCCTTTGTCGCAGTTGGCGTGATGATGGTGCGTGACGGTGAGCCGATGGGCTACTTCGGTGGCGGGTTCTTTGCCTTGGGCGCAATTGTGTTTGTCATCAATATGCTTCCCAACGCCTCCTACCTGCGGTTGGACGAAACAAGCTTCACTTTCTGCAGCTTGTTTCGAGCACACACCGTGCCTTGGGCGGCTATCCAGGAGTTCGGTGTATTCACCATCCGATTGAAGCGGATGGTGGCATGGAACTTTGTTCCCGGTTACACAGGCAGCGCGCGCTTGCAAGATTTGAGCCGTGCCATGAGCGGATTCGACGCTGCCTTGCCGGATACCTATGGGCTCAGTGCAAACGATCTGGTGGAGAAGATGGCCGCTATGCATGACCGTTACACAGCAGCAGCGGTTTCTGGCAGGAGATCGATCAGTTGATCTCCTCCAGGTAGCCTTACGTCCGCGCCGCCGATTGCGAGAGCGCGGCATACTCCACGCCGCTGGCTGTTGGGGCCAGTACCCACAGCGTGTAGATGCCGAGAGCGGTGCCCAGGAAAGGGTGAAACAGCGCCAGAATGCCGAAGATGATGCCGAAGACGCGGCCCCAGGACTGGCGCGTGATCAGGGCATAGCCCGTCAGCACACAAAGGGCAACGGAGACGACAAGCGACGTGAGCGCAATCGGCCAGAGCGCAGCCATCCAGTCGTTGCTGAACGGACCGCTGCCAAAGATCCAGTGGTTCGCTTCGTGATGGCCCAAAAAGCCATGCAGAAAGAACAAGCCCGTGAGCTTGATGACGAACCGTACGGCGGCATAGATGAGCCAGAGCATGCCGAGCGTCTGGATATGGCTGCTGACACGGTTACGGTTGTAGGAGCCGGTCAGGGGCACTCCATATACAGGGGCTGGCTGGGCGGGGAAGCCGGACTGCGATTGAAAGCCCATCTGGGCTCCGCAGCGAGGGCAAAAACGCGCATCATGAGCGATAACGTTTCCGCAGGTAGGGCAAAGCATGGATCGAACCTCCGCAAGCCATCACTTGCAGGCTCGCACTGCATGTATCTACGCAATCGGCTCGCGTTAAGTTCCTCGTCAGGCGCGACGTTGGGACTGGGAGCCGTATCCTAGAGAGGTGGAACTCTTGTCTCAAACCCCGGCTCCGTTGTCCGAGATCGGCGCGAAAGCGCTGCAATGGAATGACCTGCAGCAACAGCTTGCCGAACGCGCGCAGTCGCCGTTAGGGCGTGCGTGTGTGCTGGCACTTCAGCCCTCAGCCGAGTTGGCCTGGATTGAACAACAACAGCAACGCACCGCAGAGATGCGCCGCCTGATTACAGGCGGAGGCGGGTTTCAGTTTCGTGGCATCTTCGATCCGTCCGACGTGCTGGACAAGGCACGGATCGAAGGCTCGGCGCTGGAGCCTGCGGAGTTGCTGTCAGCGCTGGCATTGGCGGAGCGCGTCGAGGCTTGGCGGCAGGTGATTCTTGCCCCTCCGGGTGCGGTGCAGGGCAAGTGGCCCGCTATCGAAGAGCTGTCGGCGCCGTTGTTGATGCACGACCTGGGCGATTTGGTGCGCTTCTTGCGCGGGAAGATCGAGGCTGATGGCAGCTTGAGCGATGATGCTTCGCCGGAGCTGCGTCGCATCCGCCGGGCCATGGAGCGGCAGCATCGCGCGATCGAAGACAGCCTGCGCCGGGCCCTGGCAAAGCTATCCGAAGGCGGCAGCACGCAGGATGACCTCATCACAGTGCGCGGCGAGCGCTTCGTCATCCCTGTGAAGGCCGAGTTTAAACGCAAGGTTGGCGGCGTGGTGCACGGTTCAAGCTCCAGCGGCCAGACTGTGTTTGTTGAGCCGATGGAGACGATCGAGCAGAACAATGAGCTGGTGCGGCTGCTCGACGAAGAGCAGGCTGAGGTGCATCGGATTCTAGTGGCGATGACGCGCGCGGTGTCGGCGCAGGCCCAGCCGTTGTTGTTGGGCGCTGCCATACTCGCGGAGGCCGATGCGCACCAGGCCGTAGCGCGCTTTGCGGAAGAGCTCGCGTGTGTGCGGCCGGTGTTTGTCTCCGCAGATGTTCGAGAGGATGAAGCCGCCGGCAATGAGCTTGAACTACTGGCCGCGCGGCATCCCTTGTTGGAGCTGCGGCTACGCGAACAAGAGGCGAGCATTGTGCCCCTGACGATTGCGCTGCCTCTGGGGATGCGGCAGATGATCGTGAGCGGGCCGAACACCGGCGGCAAGACCGTTGCGCTCAAGACCGCAGGTCTACTCGCATTGATGGCCCAGGCGGGAATTCCTGTCCCTGCGGAGCGTGCGCGGCTGCCGCTGTTTACAGCGATCTATGCGGATATCGGCGATGCGCAGTCGATTGAGCAGAACCTGTCCACCTTCTCGGCTCACGTCGTCAATGTCGACCGCATTGCGCGCATCGCCGATGACACGTCACTGGTCCTGCTCGATGAGCTGGGCTCCGCGACCGATCCTGAAGAAGGTGCGGCACTGGCCGTCGCCGTGGCGGAGCACTTTCTCGTCCGCCGCGCGTGGTGCATCATCACGACGCATCTCACCTCGCTGAAGGTTTACGCGACCAAGCACGAGGGCGTGCTGAATGCGGCGGTCGGCTTCGACGAAGCGCGGCTTGCGCCGACCTACGAGCTGCGGCTTGGTGTGCCCGGAGCTTCAGCGGGATTGAACATCGCCGCGCGGCTGGGCCTCGATCCCGCGATCGTTGCGAATGCGCGCGCGCAGATGACCACGCAGCAGATCGATATCGGCCGGTTTCTCGATGAGCTCCATGCTCAGCTGGCAGCGGCGAAGGACGAACGCTCAGGGCTTGCGGAGCTGCAGAAAAAATTGGACGCGGAGCGCACGAAATTGGCGATCGAAGGCCGCGCCGAGCAGCAGGCACGCACGCGTGAGCTGGAGCGGCAACTCAAGTCGCTGATCGAGGACTTCGAGTCACAGCTTCGTGACACGGTGAAAGCCATCGACGACAAGACTGTCGCGCAGAAGATTGCGCGCGATTCTGCGCTGCGCATCGCGCAGTTGCGGCGCGAGTTTTCGGAGCAGTTTCAGTCCACTGTGGTGGCACATGCTGAAAGCGATCAGGGGGGTAAGAAGAAGGCAGCGGACCGTCAGCGCGAGCCTGCTGTAGGCGATCTCGTGCGGCTGAAGTCGCTGGGGCGCGAAGGCCGCGTGGCGCGGGTGATCGATGCGAAGACGCTGGAGGTTGCCGTCGGCGCGATGAAGATGCGCGTGCCGCGCAGCGATATCGCAGAGGTTGTGGCCGTAGCAAAGGAAACCCCAGTGCAAAGCGCGCGTCGGCGTGGCGGCGTTACGGTTTCAACTTCGAGCGGCTCAGACGATGCAGAGTATATGACCTCCGAGATCAACGTCATCGGCCGCACTGCGGACGAGGCTGAGAGCGAGGTCGAACGCTTCGTGGAGCGCGCATTTCTGGCAGGGCTGCCGAGCATCCGCGTAGTGCACGGCGTCGGCATGGGCATACTGCGGCGGACGCTGCGAGAGTTCCTGCGGAACCATCCGCATGTAGCTTCTGTGACGGAGCCACCATATAACGAGGGCGGCCAGGGCGCGACAATGGTGGAGCTGCGGCAGTGATGATTCGATCGCCGCTGTTTTTGCTGCTGACGTTGCTTTTGTTTTTCTAGTTTGTCATTCCGAGCGCAGCGAGCGAACCTGCTTTCTCCCGTTCTTCGCTCGTGCCAGCACAAAGCCGGCTTTCACCACTCCGCCGCAAAATCCTCCCATGTTGGATTGACCTTTTCAATCAGTGTGATCTTCTTGTCGCGAGTCCAGTCCTTAAGCTCCTTCTCACGCGCAATAGCGTTGCGGACGTATTAAAACCGTTCGAAGTACACCAACCGTTGAATGTTGTATTGAGCCGTATATGCTCCCGGTTTCATCTCACGATGCTCTGCGATGCGGCGGATCAGGTCGTTCGTCATCCCGATGTAGAGATTTCGTGACCGGCTGCTCAGAATGTAAACGTAGAACTGGTATTCACGTTTTTGCATCGCAAGCAGTGTAACTAGTGTTAAGAAAAAGCGGGAGAAAGCAGGTTCGCTCGCTGCGCTCGGAATGACAAACTAGAAAAACAAAAATAAAAACAACGTCAACAGCAAGTTTCTACCGATGGGCTGTCGCCGTTGCCTTCTGAGCGATACCACGCGTGGCCTCAAAGTAAACCCCGCAGGCGCTGACAACAATACGTCCCGGCGCAACCAGCAGGATCGAGTCACCGGGCACCTCGGTGGAAGCTCCGGTAATGTCGGCATCCTCGTGCTGCAGATCTACCTCCAACACCTTCGGCGAATGAATGCCGAGCTGTTCGAAGTCAGCACCAGCGCTCTCCTTGCGAAACTCCTTGTCCGTCACCTGGCGTGTGTCGATGTCTTCAAGCGGCACCGGGCCGCCGCGCCAGCGCATCGTCTTATTGCCATAGGTCAGCGTCGAACCGACCAGCGGCTGCGCCTGCTCGGAACTCCAGCAGGCAGTATTTTTTGTGGGCAGCACACGCGTAATTCGCCACGTGCCAGCCAGTTGCGAAGGCAGCGGTTCGGCGGAAGTCGTGGCGGCCATCGTCGTTGCCATCAGTGCGGCGCACGCAGCTGTTCTGACAGTCGTACCCCAACGCATGAAAGATGTCTCTCCTGAATCTGCGGCTGTTGCGCAGCAGTATCTATATAGATTAAGTACTCAGATGCGGGGAGACAAGGAGAGTGTTGGCTTCACTTCGCAGGTGAAGCAACAATGTCGTTGGCCCAATAGGATTCGCGGTGGCGTACCGCCGCCGAAGGGTACTCGGGAATCTTCACGCTGAGCCTGTGCAGGCCAGGCGCAGCGGCATGGCTGCCCAAAGCGTCTGCCGGAAACTTCGGCACAAAGCTTAATAAGTAGTAGTTGTGGACGTGGTTGGACAGCGTGCTCAGGCTGCGATCGAAGCCGCGCTGCGTGGTGAAGTTGATGTATTCGCCACCGGAGAGGCCGGCGAACTCCTTCGGAGCATTCTTGCGCGTGGCCTCGACAGCCATCACCATCAGGGGAATCAAGTTCATGGTAGCTCCCGGTGGTGGGCCATGCTCTACTTCGTCGACCAATTGCGATTTGACTGGAGAAAATGACACGGTGTCCACCACGGTGTTCGAGCTGCCCAGCTCGCGGATTACGTCGGCGGCTTTCATGTCGCTGCCATGGTCGCGTGTCTCGCTGATAAGCAGAATGGCGCGGCGCCCTGGGGTGTGGTGGCTATCGAGCAGCGTGTTCGCGTAGTCGACCGCATCGAAGATCGTGTCACCGTCGTCGTCCTTGCATGGAGCCAGCTTGTCCAAGGCTCTGTCTCGTGCCGCAGGATCGCGTGTGAAACCGGAGATCAGCTCCTCGCCTGTACCGAACTGCACGACCGCAGTGTCGGTTGGGGCTTCCCCGACCAGCGCCGTGATCATAGTCACCAGACCGCGCAACTTCGGGAACTCGCGCTCCGCCGAGCGCGAACACTGCACCACAACCACGAGCGAAAGAGGGCGTGCATCGTTTGTCGTATCTTCCAGGCGAGCATCTTGCCGCACGCCGTTATCTTCGGTGATGAACTGGGAGGCCTTGAGCCCATAGATCACTTCGCCCTTGCCGGTTTCGACGGTCGTGGGCACAAGGACAAGCTGCGACTGCACCTGTAAGGTCGGTGTCGACGGCTGATTCTGGCCTGCGGTTTGGGCATGCAGCCCCAGCGCTGTACCGAAGAGCAGGAGGCTGGCAAGACGACAGCGCATGGAACAAGTGTAAGGGGACTGGTTACCTGGGGTTGGTATGGGGTCGTTTTTGGGTGTCCGCTGGGGGTAGCTCCATCCCCGTTCGCTGCAAAATATCGCCGTTCGCTGTTTTCTCGGGGACTTCCTGGGGCTGGGTGACTAGGCTGGACGATGCAGGGGAACCGTGCCTTGGATTCATGGCGAAGCGCAAGAGGCGAACCCCGCAAAGTACTTCTTGGGCTATGACTTAGCAGTGTAGGCTTAGATACGACACGGTCGCCGCCAGTAAGGTCAGTGGCGAACCCTTCAGGAGATATTAAAGATATGGCAAAGGCAACGAAGCTCTTTGAAAAAGGTGTGGTCCTCGGCGCAAAGGCTGGCTGGAGTGTATTCAACAAGCTGAATTCGATCAGCCCCAACAAGAGCTTTACGCCCAAGTGGAGCGATAAGCCCCTGCTGAAGTCTTACCAGAAGGAAAAGCCGCCTCTCGGCTGGCCCCGTACGACCGACTCGCTCTGCCCCAAGTGCGTTCCTGAGATTCGCCAGCAGATCGTCGACGGCAAGCTGCCCCACGAGATCCTTCTCAATGAGAAGGTCGGCGAGATCAAGGCCCAGATCATCGAGCGCGACGGCCAGATCCTGATGGTCAAGGACTGCCCGATCCACGGCCACTTTGAAGACGTCATGTCCATCGACACGGCCTTCTTCAAGCATCTCGAAGAGGTCTTCCCGGGCCGCGACATCCGCGCCCACAACGATGAGAAGCTGCACAACCACGGCACGTCGACCGTTACCCACGGCCGCGGTTCGGTGCTCACCATCGATCTCACCAATCGCTGCAACATGATGTGCGATCCCTGCTTCATGGACGCCAACCAGGTCGGCTTCGTCCACGAACTTACGTGGGACGAGATCAAGACCATGCTCGACAACGCGGTCACCATCAAGCCCAAGCGCCAGATGTCGGTACAGTTCTCGGGCGGCGAGCCCACGCTGAGCCCCTACTTCCTCGACGCGGTTGCCTATGCCCGCAAGGTCGGATACACCTCGGTGCAGGCTGCGACCAACGGCATCGAGTTCGCGAAGTCCAAGGAGTTCTCGAAGGCTGCTGCTGAAGCGGGTCTGCGCTACGCGTACCTGCAGTTCGACGGTATCGGCAATGCGGCGAACTCGCATCGCAAGGTCGGCAACTCGTTCGATGTGAAGCTCCAGGCGATCCACAACTTGCATGAGGCTGGTGTGGATATCGTTCCCGTCACCTGCATCATCAACGGCATCAACAACGAGCAGGTTGGCCGCATCATCGAGTTCGCTCTCGACAACCCCAAGAAGATCAACTTCCTCAGCTTCCAGCCGGTCAGCTTCACGGGCCGCGACGAAGAGGTCTCCGACGAGCGCCGCATGGCGCAGCGTTACACGCTCAGCCACCTTGCGCATGACGTCAAGAACCAGACCGGTCTCGGCGAGCCTGTTCGCGACTGGTTCCCCATCAGCTTCATGTCGACCTTCAGCGACTGGGCCGATCTGGTGCACGGACCGAACCACGACTGGGGCCAGCTCTCCTGCGGCTGCCACCCGAACTGCGGCATCGGCATGGCGCTGATGATCGATAAGGAAACCAAGGAAGCTGTGCCCGTTACGGCATTCCTCAACGCCGACCGTTTGGCCAAGGACATCGCCCGCGTCAATGACGCAGCCCGTGGCAAGTACCTGACCATGCTGGGCGCCGGCCTTGCGCTCATCCGCAACTACGAGCCGAAGAACGCTCCCACCCACTTCAGCATCTTCTCGCTGCTGACCAAGTTCGATAAGTGCTTCGGCGCGACCGGCCGCAACTACGGCAAGGTCACTGCGGACCGCACCCAGGCAGACATCGAGAAGCGCCGCGCCGATCGTTGGAACTTCCTCTTCATCGCCGGCATGTGGTTCCAGGATCTCTTCAACTACGACTTCCGCCGTACCGAGCAGTGCATCATCCCGTACGCGACGCAGGAGGGCGAGATCAGCTTCTGCGCGTACAACACGGGTGTGGGCTGGCGCAACATCATCGAGAAGATGCACATGACCTCGTCGCTCACCAAGTGGTATGAGGAGCACGGGCGGCATGAGATCTTCGCGGGTGGCAAGAAAGTCGGCCTGGAGAAGGAAGCCAAGTACGACCTCGTGCTCAACCAGGAGCATGTGGACTCGGCTGCCAACGACACCTTCGACAAGAGCGGCATCGCCAAGAACGCGCGCGAAGAGAAGATCCGCGCACGCGACGCGAAGCTGAAGCAGGACGCCGAAAACGCTCGTATGGCCAAGCTGTATCGCAAGGAGATCCTCCAGGAGCCTGAAATGCCTGGTGGCTTTGTTGCAATCGGCGAGATCGGTGGCCTGGGCGGCATCAAGCCCGCAGCCCCAGTCAGCAAGGCTGAGGTTGTCAGCAGCATCGAAGAGACCGTAGCCGGCGACTAGGTACTGCGTATGCTGGACGCGCTTCGCGCAATAAGCAATGACAAAAAGGCCACCCGCAAGGGTGGCCTTTTGTCATTGTTAGGGTATCCGGTCTTCTTCGATCATCTCGACCCATAGTTGTAGTGTTAGATCTTCTCGTTCGGGGACACCAAGCTGCCAGCGTAACTCGGTCGAGTAACGGCTTCTAAGTAGATCAAGGTTGAAGGGAACAGTCCGAGCGAGGAATCGAAGGTCGTCGCGATCCTTCTGACTATTCCTTTCGAGTTTGGAAAGAGCCAGATCATAAGGGTCAAGAGCCATCAGTCGAAGATACCTGTAGGTGCCTGAGAACATCTCGGTGAGCCGATCTTCATAGTTCTCAGGGACATGGGCTACTCCAACCCGATCGAGGTAGACACGGTACTTCTTGTGAAGCGATCCTCCGCGAACACCAAGATTCATTATGGTTTCGGCAGCATTGCGAGGAGCAAGTTCCACCACATCTACGTCGGCTGTAGGACGATCTAGTCCATACATCTGTGTAACCACGAAACCGCCAATGCAATCGAGGCGAACGGCTGTGTCGACCGCGGAATCCAACTTCTGGAGAAAGGAATTCCATGGTTCGGGCGGTCTGTTAGGCGATGGCATGGTCCAGTTGCTCCACTGTGAGATCGGACAGCAGATTCCAATGCTCTGCCGTCTTTGATCGATGCGTTCGCAGCCACGTTCGCTCGACTTGTGTCATCGATTCCTTGCAGAGAGTGTCCTCTGCCGCTAGTCGCGACCGCTCCAATGTTTTGAGCGGCTGCACGAGCTGGGTTGCGACATCGGAACGATCCAGTCTCTGAGCGCATTGCGTCGCCAGATCGACAACAAAGCCGAGGCGGTTTTGGCGATCATAGACTTTGGCGTTGAGGGCCAGCCAAACCCAATCCATCTGAGGGAAGGCGAGCGGTAGCCAGGGTAGCGCTTCCACGACACGAGAGTCGAGGTCTTGCGTATCCAGTGCCTCCATCAACAACTCCGCAGGATTGGACTTCGTCGTCGCTCGCAGATAAGCAAATCCCGGATACCCGAGTGAGCCCAATTGCTTTTTGAACCAACCCGGATTGCGAGAGTGCTGCCGGTATTCAGCCAAGGGTAGAGCTGTCGGAGGCACATCAAAGACTCGCACCGCACGCGATGCCAGATCGGCGGAGACAATACGAGTTCCCCGCTCCACCATCGACAGGTAGGCCTGCGTAACTCCAAGTCGCTCTGCGGCGTCATTCTGAGTCCAGGAGAAAGCCAGACGCACGCTTTTTAGTTCGTCGCCAGTCATTAGATTAAATATAACAAATAATGTTATATTTAATCTAATGACTGGCGACGTATTGAAGAAAGGGAACCCTTCGAAAGATATTCGGCCAAGATGCTGATTTATCCGTAGATGAACTTGAGTGCCAGACTTCCTTCTTTTCTCTGTACACTGCCGCCATGCAGTTTCTGCTGAACCATCCCTTTCTCTTCTGCCCGGTCGTCGTCCTCTTCCTGTTTGCTGGAAGTCTGTTCGGCTCATGGATTCGTTCTCGGCGGACCAATGCGGTTGAGCATGATTCTGGCTCCTACAAGACGCTCGAAGGCGCGGTGCTGGGACTATTGGCTCTGCTGCTTGGCTTTAGCTTTGCGATGGCCGTCAACCGCTACGATCTGCGCAAACAGTTGGAGGTCGAAGAGGCCAACGCCATCGGCACCACCTGGCTGCGCACCGACACCCTGGCCGAACCCGCACGCGGTGCCGAGCGGCAGTTGCTCAAGCAATACGTTCCTGCGCGCCTGGAGTTCGTAGCCGCCGGAAACGATGCCGATGCGGTGCAGCACAGCCTTGCGCAGAGCAGCGAGCTTCAAGCGCAGATATGGGCGATCGCCTCTGGAGATACCGCGGCCCATCGCGATCCCGTCACTGCGCTCTTCGTCTCATCGCTCAACGACACGATCGATGTCACGGAGAAGCGAACCGCCGCGCTGGAGAATCGTATCCCGGCGATGACGTGGGCGATGCTGCTGTTCATGGGATTCGTTTCGAGTGCGCTGGTCGGCATCAGCGTCACGTCGCGGTCGAAGCTGTTGCTCGCCATCCTGCCCCTGGTCGTGGGTGTCGTCCTTACGCTCATTCTTGATCTCGATAGCCCACGTTCCGGCTTCATTCGCGTGCACCAGAACAGCATGATGCGAGTCGCGGAGATGGTTGCTGCTTCGAAATAAGGGCATACGCAAGACTTTGCCCCGTGAACAACCTGATACCCCTGTTGTTCTCTGAGTAGCTTTTCCAAGGCCCATTGCGTCAATCTGGCATTGGCATATACAGCCACGGGGGGTCTTGCCATGAGCATCTTCACGACAAAACGGTACGTGGGGTTCTTTCTATTGTTGGCTGCCCTGGTCTCAGCAACCGCAAAGGCGCAGGTCGGAATCTACGCTATGGGCAGTCTCGGCCATATCGGAGGCGTCGATACGGGTGGGGGCAGCAGTGGCAGCCTGACGGGCGGCGGCGGCACCTTCGGCGTCTATGACAACTTCGTACGTCTCGGTCCATTGAACTTTGGTGGTGACGCGCGCTATGAGACGCAGTCGTCCAGCGACGGTCATATTAACCAAGGACTCGCTGGGCTGCGGTTGGCGCTGCGTGCACCCATCCTCCAGCCTTACGTGCAGGCCGAGGTCGGTGGCGGCGGCACGAACTATGGCACCAACACGGGCAGCTTCGTCAGCCAGTTTCAGTTTGGCGCGGACTACACTCTCATACCCCACATAGCCCTACGCGGTGAGTATGGCATCGGTCGCCTGAGCGCTGTCTTCGGCTCCGGCCACCAGACAGTGCAGCAGTTCGGCATCGGCGTGGTGGTGCGTTTGTTCTGAAGACGCCCTGCCCTTAAAGCCTTGACGCAACGTTCGCAAAGGAAAGACGCAAAGTTTCGCAACGAATACTGTGGCGAAACTTTGCTCCCTTTGCGAACGTTGCGTCAAGGCTTTAGGGTGTTTGCCGTTCGCCACCTCTAGCGAGGCAGCTCCCGCAGGCCCTCGATCGTGAACTGCGCCGAGACATCTTTGCCGAGATCTGGCTGCCCACTACCAACAGTGATGGAATAAGCTCCCGCTCTTACTGCTCGTACGCCCTTCGCATCGACTTCAGACAACTGGCGCGGATCGAGCGTGAAGCTCACATGCCTGCTCTGTCCGGAAAGAAGATGGACATGCTCGAAGCCCTCCAGGGATCGCAGCGGAGAGACGCCATCCTGCGGCGGCGTCAGATACAGCTCCGCAACGTCATCGCCAGCGCGAGCACTCGTATTCTTCACGTCGGCTTCAACGTGCAGGGTGTCACCGGCATCGAGGTGTTCTTTGCTCAAATGCACATTGGAGTAGCTGAAGGTCGAGTAGCTCAGGCCATACCCAAACTCATACAGCGGCTTGCCCTTGAAGTAGCGATAGGTCCGGTTTGCCATGGAGTAATCGGTGAAGGGCGGCAGATCATTTGCGCTGCGATAAAAAGTAACCGGCAAGCGCCCGCTGGGATTGTTCTTTCCACTCAACGTCTCCGCAATCGCCTGTGCCCCAGCCTGTCCGGGGTACCATGCCTCAAGAATGGCGTCGGCATTCTCCTGGGCCCAATTCACCGCCACCGCCGAGCCACTGAGCAGCACGACCACCAGCGGCTTGCCACTTGCTTTGGCGGCTTCCAGCAATTGCTGCTGCGCGGGAGGCAGGCCAAGATCGGTGCGGTCGCCGCCCGAGAAGCCCGGGATGTCCACCCTCATCTCCTCGCCCTCCAGTTCAGGAGACAGCCCAACGAATGCCACAACGACATCTGCACGCTTCACTGCTTCCATCGCCTGGGCACGTAGTGGCTCGACAGGGGGAGTCCACCTCAGCGAAAATTCGCCGCCGAATAGCTCCGCCTTATGCGAGTACGTGATCTCAATCGCGTGTGGCCGGGTGTCGTCAAAGTGCAGCTTGGCGGTGGAAGAGCCCATGTCCTTGCCGTCGAATTTAATCGTGAACTTCTCTGCGCCATTAACAGGCCACCACTGCGCGTTCCGTGGAGCGACGAGATAGTCGCCGGGCGCAGGCACTTGTAGGGTGCCGCTCCAGCGCACTGAGAAGGCCTTCATGTTGAGGGAGGGGACAGGCGATGCTGCATCCCAGTCGAAGTCGAGTTGCCGGTCTACGCGCGAGAACGCCGGCGGGCCCTGCAAGCTGTCATTGTTGAAGTACTCGGCCTTCAGGCCCTGCTCCTGCGAGCCCTGTGCGGCACGGAACTGGGTCCTTGGAATCACCACTGCCGCGCCTTCAGCATAGGGCGAGCCCTGTTCATACAGCACCTTGGCACCGCTGAATTCACGCGCGATGCCGTCGACCGGCATGATGGGGTCTTTAGGTATCGCGTTGTAGTTGCCTTCGATGGCGGAAAGTGAGGAGGCATTGGGCCCGATCACCGCGATGGTCTTCACATGCGTGTCCAGCGGCAGTGTGTGATGTTCGTTTTTCAGCAGCACTACCGCCTCGCGCGCGGCCTGCAGGGCCAGTTCGGTGTGGGCGGGCGACATGTTTTCCGTGATGGGCATGGACGCGTACTTGACCTTAGCGGACGGGTCAAAGAGACCCAGCTTGAATCGCGCGAGGAACAGGCGGCGCAGAGAAACATCGAGCTCGCTCTCCTGAATCATTCCCTTGCGGACGGCGCTGGCGAGGTTCTTGCTATAGGTTTCACCGCAGTTGGTGTCGGTGCCGGCGCGAATGCCGGCGACCGAGGCCTGTTCCGCATCCTTGGAGTACTTGTGCCCGTCCTTCTCGAAGAAGTTGTCGATCGCGCCGCAGTCGGAGGTAACAAACCCCTTAAATCCCCAATCGCCGCGCAGAACCTCGCCCAGCAGCAGATCGCTGGCGCATGCGGGTTTGCCATCGATCGCGTTGTAGGCGCACATAATGCTGTCAGCCTTGCCTTCGACGATCGTGGCTCGGAACGCGGGAAGGTAGGTGTCCCACAGATCGTGAGCGCTAGGATCGACGTCGAAACGATGGCGCTCGCTCTCCGGGCCGCTATGGACGGCGAAGTGCTTCGGTGTTGCAATGGCGCGATAGTAATTAGGATCGTCGCCTTGTATCCCTTTGACGAATGCGGTCCCGAGCCGGGCTGTCAGGAAGGGATCTTCGCCGTAGGTCTCTTGTCCACGTCCCCAGCGCGGGTCGCGAAAGATGTTGATGTTCGGTGACCAGATCGTCAGCCCGTAGAAGATGGAGCGCAGACCGTGAGCGACAGCGTCGTTGTACTTGGCGCGCGCCTCCGTAGAGATGACCCCGCCAATCTGGTGGAGCAGCGGCTCATCGAAGGTGGCCGCCATGCCCACGGCCTGCGGAAACAGCGTCGCATAGCCGGAACGCGCAATACCGTGGAGGCCTTCACTCCAGTAGTCGTACTCCGGAACGCCAAGCCGCGGGATCGCAGCCGCGCTGTTGACCAACTGCGCGGCCTTCTCGTCGAGCGTCATGCGTCCGACCAGATCGGAGACTCGCTGCTCTGCGGGCAGCGTCGTGTCCTGGTAGGGCAGCAGCGAAGTCTTTGCCTCAGGAAACGAGGGGCTTTGGGCCGACGCGTAGTAACCGCCCATCAGTAACGCTAGCGCAGCTATGCGCACGACATTTCGATTCACTGACATGTTTAATCCTTTTCTCTGTCGCAAGATGGATCGCGTGGCTGATTGCTTAGGACCCTCAGAGCTTTGTCACGCAAGTCCCCCAGTTTTACCTGGGTAACTATCCGAATCTTTCAAGCTGAAGATAATTTTTAGCACACAACTAAAATTACTGTCATGCCTGCCCAGCGTGATGCCGTAAATTTACGGCAAAATATCGATTATCTATGGGCGTAAATGCAGAAAGGAGGCTCGAGGAGCCTCCTTAATAGTTCGAATATGAGCTATATATTTCGTATCTTGAATATAAATCGCGTGGTACTGCAGTTGTTCTCATGAGTTCACCCCTAGAGATGTCATTTCGACCGACCAACGGGAGTGGAGAAACCCCCTTGATGCAGAGCGTGATGCAAATGTCTGTGCGCGCTTTGCGTCTAGAAACCCTGTATTTCGTGGGTAGAAATGACAAGCTTGGGAGCCAGCTCATGACTACAACTGTGGTGCCTGGTGGGCCGGTGCAGGTTGGCGCTACGAGACTGTTACGAAACTCCCTGGTCGGTGGAAGATTGTAGCGCTGGCCCACCTGTGAGTTGGCAGCAAACCGGAAGTTAGATGACGAGAAGGAGCGTTTACCAGGACCCATCTCGCCACAAGTAGACTTTTCGTGGAACCTGCCTCCCAGAACTTGCGTATTGGTGGGAAAGCGCACTCATCACAGCAGGTTTGGAAGGTATCCAAAGAATGCCTCATGCTCTCCGGTTGCTCGTCTGCTCAGTTCTCCTTTGTATAGGCTCTGCTGAGACGCAGCACAACCCTGCGCCCACATCTATAAGCGTCCTTCTTTCCTATGAGGAGCCCGCACTGGGGACTGCGAGGTTGGCATTGGATTATGCTGCTCCCTTCGATCCTGCCAAACCGACAGTGCTCGTGATCGCCGATGGACAGCAGTTTTACGTCCGTACAGGGGCGATGAAGGCACTAAGAGAAAGCACCTTCGGAGACGCCGTGAACGTGGTCGGCATCATCACACGAGGTACAACCCCGGCCTTTATCGACGCCACGCTCAGCAGTGACGGCAAACCAGATTGGCCGAAAGCGTGGAAGGTGTTCAACAGCGGCGAGTGGGTCCGTGACGTTGAATCTGTGCGCAGAGCCCTTGTTGGAGAACAAGGCCGAGTCTATCTCTATGGGCGCTCCGGGGGAGCCTACCTCGTTCACCAGTACCTCTCACAGTATTCGGACCACGTAGAGCGCGTCTTCACGCAATCGGCTGTAAATCCATACCTGAACGCCGAGCTTGGTATCCCGCTGGACACCTTCTGGAGCGATCTCGGCAGGCAAGACACCACGCTTCAAGAGCAGTTGCAGTCCGCGCTAAAGGCCCACCCGGAAGAGCGCATCGGGATTCTCATGACGCTCCAGCGACAGCATTTTTTCGTATCGGCGGACAAGATCGCCGCTGCACGAGCCGACCTGATCCATGCTCTCGCGGCGGGAAATATGGGAGCGTACCGAACGGCTCGCAAGGATTATCAGGTCGATGATATGGCCGCGATGTACGCCTCCAAAGACATCATTCCGCAGGATGTCCGTGTCTTGGAATTGATCGCCCCTAGTGGCGCATTCGACCATCTTGGGGACGGAGAGCTCTATCCTTTGGCAGAGACACAAGCGTTCGAGATCAAGCCACTCCTCGACATGCTGCACGCTGGGAAGGTCACCGTGCCACCCTTCGACTTTGCTGCCCTACACCGTTGCCCGGCCGACGTGTTTGTGCTGGCGGGGCGCTATGACGAAGCTGTGGACTATCGCACAGAGATTGCGCTGGCCAGCGCATATCCCCACCACTTCCTGTTCATCGCTGATGACAACCATGTCTTTAGCGCCCTGACAGCCAATGGAGCTTCTATGAGCCTCATCAGCACCTTCTTTGCCCAGGGATCACAGTCACAGGCTTTCGCAAATGCTGTGCGTGACTCACAACGATACCGCTGGGTCGAAAAGTAGCGAGGCGAGCGGATTAGTAGGGGATGATCGACGAGTTTCGTAACAGGCTCACTACTGGGCGTGCGTCACAACCTCGCGAGTATGCGTTGAAGTGCGTACTTCCGGGGTGCTGCCGTCATTCAGCACGACCTCGGTTGGAGGAGCCTCCACTAGAACACGCGCCGTCGCATTGCCAAACCCCGCCACACGCATGCGCGATGTCGTACTGAAGGTGCCGGAGCGGATCGTAAGAGGCACTTCTACCGCGGCAGCGCCGTCGTTATGTGCGGTGACGGCCACCAGCCAGCCGGCGCTGTGGCCCTGGCCTGCCGGCAGTAGACGCGGTGTTACGTCGGTGATCGAAAGATCGGGGAGGCCGCGGTCGTGCAGCACCCAGTCGTCGAAGAACCAGTGCAGGTTAATAGGTTCTTTGCCGGTCTTCTCCAGCAACGCTTCGAAGGCGAGCACGTCCTGTTCCGGGGTTGTGGTGCCGGGAGTGCGGGTGCGCCAGGCGCGCAGCGCGAGTTGCAGCGGCTTGTCTCCGACGATACCCCGCAGCATCCACCAGACCGCCGCTGCCTTGCGGCGGTAGTAAAGCTCCGAGGTGGCTGCGATGAGCGGTTCGCCCGCAGGCTCAGGCTTGCCCGACTCGATGGCAGGCTCGGCGATGCCCACCGGCTGCATCAGCGCGGTGAGCTGCGCGACAGCAGCGTCGCGGCCCTGTTCGTGTTCGATCCACAACAGGCTGAAGAACTGTGCGAGACCCTCATCCATCCATGGCTGGCCGGTCTGTACCCAGGCATGGGTGAGGCTATGCACCAGGGCCGGCGATGAGTTCGATGCCGCCAGTGCGGCGATGGGAGCAACGAGCAGTGGGCCGTCTTCGAACGGCTGCCCGGAATGATCCAGGATCGTCAGGGCCGACAGCGGCTTTGGCCCGAGCCACTCCTCCAACAGGGGTGCGACACGCTCAGTGGAGTTGGTGAGCGGTGGCAGCGAACCATCGTCGGTGCTCTCGACAGCCAGCAGCGGATCGCCGTTCGCTGCGTCAGCACCTGGGTTCGGGGTCACCAGAGCGGGAGTCGAAGAGGAACTCGATGAGGAAGAGGACGACGAATTAGAAGAAGCCCCGGACGGAGTCACCGCAGGCGCTGCCGGCACGTCGGAAGGCGCAGCCAGGGGCGCCAGCATCGTCTCAGGCCGGTCCACCTGGAAGAGGCTCGGCATCCGGAAACCCAGAGGTTCGGCGGAGAACTCCGCTGTCGCAACGCCGGAACCCGCAGCGGTTGGGGTTTGGGCACTGTCGCTCAGCGCGACAAGAGGCTGGCGGCGTCCGCAGAAGTAAACCGCAACCGGCGGTTCGCCGGTGTACTCGATCCCCAGCCGCAGATGGATCGTCGCCGAGGACTCCCGCAGTTTCATGCGCCCGACAGCGTTGAAGAGCTGATTACCGTCGCCGAGAAAGAGCTGCGGCGAGGCCACCGGGTACCACAGCACATCCCCAAAGCCGCGTAAAGCAGTTCCTTCTGGAGAGATCGCGTCCCAGTCGGAGGCGATTGCCTGCTCGTGCGAAGCGCCGATGCGCTCCAGCCGGCCGCCGTTGGCTGCGATCGTTCCGGAGTAAAACAGGCTCAAGGTCAGGGACCTGCCGGAGGCGAGAGGCGTGGGCAGCGTGATGATCGCCTCGTTCGCTTGGCCGCTGTGGTCGGCGTCGGTGTCGAGCATATGCTGCGTCAGGTCGAGAGGTTTGCTGCCGGCATTGGAGACGAGCGTTGCCGTCTCCCAATTAAGAGTGGACGAAATCTGCAGTGCGAGCCGCGTTAGCGGTTCCGTGCCGTCGTTGCGGAGAGTGAGGCGTACGCGCATGGCCAGCCGCGAGGTCGCTGGGACGAGGCGTGCATCGAGATCGTAGGCCGTAAAGGTAAGGGCAGAGCGCTCAAGGTCCGTGAGCTCCGGCCCGGTCGGTTTATCCGCGGGTTTGGCGAGGACCGTGCGCCCATTGGCTTCGGACTCGGGCGTCGCCGCAGGGGGCGTGCCGTGGCTCTGGAAGAGGACCTGGCCTTTGGGTGGGGGTGGCGGCTCCGGAGGGGTGGTGTCCTGTGTGGAGGCCGGTGCGGCGGGCTGTGCAGTAGTGGTTTGTGCGCGGGCAAGGCCGGCAAAACCCAGATCTAAACCCAGCCCGGCCAGCGCGAGCGTAGCCGCGACTGCGCAAGGCAGTCGTTTCAAACTCAAAGTCAATGATTCCTCACGATCCCAAACCTTTACGAGGCTTTTGTGGTTTGGACGCAGGCGGGGCCTGAACCGCACCTGAACGGCGTTGGCGCATCGCCTCGTACATCACAACTGCGCCAGCCACGGATACATTCAACGACGAGACGCTGCCCGCCATCGGGATGCGCAACAAGTGGTCGCAGGTGCGCTTTACTAGGTCATGCAGCCCCGCGCCCTCGCTGCCCAGCACCAGGCAGCAGTCCTGGCGAAAGTCGAAGTCGGTGTAGTCGGGGGTGCCGCGCTCGTCGAGGCCGACGATCCAGACATGGTGCTTCTTCATGGTCTCCAGCGCGCGGGTAATGTTGACCACCTGGGCGATGCGTACATGCTCCGAGGCCCCCGCCGAGCTCTTCGCCACCGTCGCGCTCAAGGGGGCCGAGCGACGCTCCGGCACGATCACGCCGTCGATCCCGGCTCCATCGGCCGAGCGCAGCAGTGCACCAAGGTTGTGCGGGTCTTCCACGCCGTCGAGGGCCAGAAAAAAGCGGAAACCGGAGGGCCCTACAGGCGCCTTCAGCAGGTCTTCCAGCGCGAGGAACTTGCGCTCGCGCAGGAACGCGACGATGCCCTGATGGGCGTCGGTCTTGGCATGGCGGGTAAGCTGGTCGCGCGGCTCAGTGCTCACGCGGATACCCGCGGCCCGGCAGAGCTCCAGAACCGCGTCCAGACGGGCATCACGGCGGGCCTCCCGCTCGCGTGCGACGCTTACGTGATCCAGTTGCCGCGTGCCGGCGCGAATGGCCTCTTCTACCGGGTGCAGGCCGTACAAAACGTCCATCCAGCTAGTTTACCGGGTGGAGAGGGCTTAGCGGCCAAAGGTCCGAGGCGTTCCAGGCGAAAAGAGCGCATATTTTGTGATTCAGGAGAGACTTTTCCTTATAAACTCACGTCAATACAGAGGTGAGAACACCCATGGTTCTGACTGCCGAAGCCGCGAAACAGGTTGAGCGTGAAAATGCTGCCATCGCGCGTGGTCTCAAGCGCCAGGACCCCGAGCTTCTCGACCAGCTCATCGAAACCTATCAGCATCGGCTGATGCGCTACCTGATGTTCCTTACGGGCAAGCGTGAGGTCGCCGAAGACCTGTTTCAGGAGGTCTGGATTCGTGTGTTGCGGCGTGGCGCACAGTACAACGGCAAGGCCCGCTTCGATACCTGGATCTTCACCATCGCGCGCAACCTGGTCATCGACCTCTCGCGCAAGCGCACCATGGCCAGCCTGGATGAGATGCGTGACGGCGGCGAGGACGAGCGCCCGTTCGAGATCGTGCAGGAAGGCCCATCGCCGCTGGAGCAGTTCCAGTACCGCGAGAACGCCGCAGAGCTTGCGACAGTGATGCTGACGCTCGAACCCAGCTATCGCGAGGTCCTGACGCTCCGCTTCCACGAGGAGATGTCGCTCGAAGAGATCGCTACCGTGACGCGCGCGCCGCTTTCGACGGTCAAGTCGCGGCTGTACCGTGGTCTTGCCTCCCTCAAGCCGCAGCTGCTCAGCCTTCGCGCCGAGCGCCGCGCGGCTGAAGCCAAAGCTTGCGAGGTAAAGGCATGAGCTCTCCGCAAGGCTTCAGGCCTTCGTCGAATTCGGGGAACTCGGCGAATCCGACAGACCAGAAAGGGCCAATGAACTTTACCGCCCGCGCTTCGATCGTGAACCGCACGCACCGCGTAGTGCGGGAGCAGGCGCTGGTCATGCAGGAACAGAAGCAGCGTTCGCGCAGCCTGTGGGTGCCTCTGGGTATCTTCTCCGTGCTGTTGGTGGGCCTCTGCTATGCCGTATGGGCGGTACTTGAAGGTTACGATGATCTGGCCCCGAATGGCCTTCCCGATGCCAGCGATCAGATGTTCCTCCTGCTGTTGTGGTCATTGCCGGTGACGGCAGTATTGTTCGGCCTGGTTTGGTTCCAGCGCGGACGCAACCGGGCTAACAGCGAGGTGACGCGATGAGCCAATGGTGGACATCACGACAGAGCGATCCTTCCTCTAGCGGTGATCAGGAACTACTCATGATTCCGCGTTGGTCGATGGTTCTGGCCATTCTACTGTTCGCGGGAATGCAGTACATCTTCCACGGGGTCATGCCGCACCACAAGCATGAGCTGTTGCCCATGCGCCTGATGGCGGGCTATTGGTGGGGCGCATTTTTTGCCAGCTATGCCCTGCTGCTCGGCTATGTAAGCCGCGATGTGAAGCGGCGCGGCATGTCTGCGGGCCTCTGGATGCTGGTGTGCGTGGTTCTCCCCGGTGGCATCGGCTCCGTGGTGTACTTCATGCTGCGGCAGCCGATCCTGTCGCGCTGCCCCAACTGCTCCACGACGATGGAGAGCGGCTATCACTTCTGCCCGCAGTGCCAGTTCCAGATGGCTCCCGTGTGCGGCATATGCCATCGCGGCACGAAGATCACGGACGTGTACTGCACACAGTGCGGCCATGACCTCGCCGAGGATTACGCTCCAGCGCGGCTGCGGGCGTATAGCGACACGGAATAGTCTTACTCTACGTCCCTGCCTGGCTGCGCGGAAGCCACTGCGAAGCTGGTGTCCCCGGATAACGACTAGAATGCCGTAATGGCAACACCGCTCACATCCCTGATCATCGACGACGAACCGCTGGCTCGGCAGGAGTTGCAGTATCTGTTGGAGGCCGCAGGCGACGTGTCGGTGCTTGCACAGGGCACCAACGGCATCGAAGCCGTGGACCTCATCCGCACCCACAAGCCCGATGTGATCTTTCTCGATGTCCGCATGCCGGGGCTGGATGGGTTTGCCGTCCTCAAAAAGGTGCTCGCGCTCGACCGCAAGTTCCATCTGCCGGAGGTCGTGTTTGCGACGGCGTTCGACCAGTACGCCGTGAAGGCCTTTGAGGTGAATGCCGTCGATTACCTGTTGAAGCCCTTCGACGCCAAGCGGGTAGTGAAGACCCTGGAGAAGGTGCGCACACGCATTGCGGCCAGTGCAGCGGGAAACGGCGAGACAGCGTCAGGACACGCAGCGCCCGGCGACCTGGGAGCGGACGCCGCCGCCAAACTGGATGCCTTGTTGCGCATGGTAGAAGAGCAGGCCGCACAGGCCTCGGGTCCGTCTGCGGGTAGTGCGCACAATCTCTCGAAGTCGGGCAAGGTCGTGGTGCGCGCCCAGAGCCGCCTGCTGCTCGCCGACCAGAAGGATGTCTGCTTTGCCGCGATCGAAGACGGCAGGATCTCGGTGGTGACCAAAACGGTGGAGGGCGACTCGAACTGCCGCACGCTGGAGGAGTTGATGGATCAGCTCGACCCGGAGCAGTTCTGGCGCGCGCACCGGTCGTTCGTGGTGAACATCCAGCACATCCGCGAGGTTGTGCCGTGGTTCAAGTCGTCGTATCAACTGCGCATGGACGACCGCAAGCAGACCGAGATTCCGGTGAGCCGCTCGCAGACCAAGCGGCTGCGCGAGTTGTTCAACCTATAAGCCTTGCTGGCTGGCACACAAATCTCGAAGTGCGCTTTCAGAAATGAGACTTGATGCGAGGACGTATCGTCTTTCTCTACAGTTGAGGGCCCCCTGCTGTATTCCTGTCTGTGCACGTAGAGAGAGGTCCATGAAAGTTCGTCTTGCCGTACCAGTTGTTTCAGGGTTTTTACTTTTTGCAATGGCAATTGTGCCGGCGTTCGGACAGGTAAATCCGGCCAGCGTTTCAGGGGCGGTCGCTGCCTGTGGAGCGCGGAACATTATCTTCAAGGTAAAGAAAGATAATGCGACGCCCGCACAGGCGCCCGCCGATAAAGCACTGGTCTTCCTCATCCAGGACACCGAACAGCCACTGCTGGAAGTAATGGATAAGGTGCGAATGAGGGCGGATGGCAAATGGATGGGTGCTACCCAGGACCAGACGTACATGAGCTTCGTCCTGGATCCGGGCACGCATCATCTTTGTACCAGCATCCAGGATGAGGGGGATCTTCGCCTCTCCCACCAGGGAGAATTTGGACTGCAAGACGGAATTATTCTGCATCGGCTGAATGTAGAAGCCGGCAAGACCTACTACTTCCGTATGACCGTCGCTCTTACCCGATTGCAGCGCAGAATCCCGTTCCTGGAAGAGGTCGACGAAGACGAAGGCCGATTTCTTGTGCAGACAACGACGCACGCTACATCGCACCCGAAGTAACCGTTTGTCAGGGTGTGAGCTATAAGATCGATTGGTTGCATAATGAGGCGTGGCCTTCGTGAAACGGATTCTGCTTAGAACGATCGTAGGTCTGCTGGCAGCCGTAATCGTGGCCTATCTGGTGGACTGGGTGGTGTGGAAGGTGCGGATGGCTCACGGCACCGGCATGGGCCAGGTACAGGTGGTCCATGTTCTGGCGGAGCAGATGAAGGGTAATAAAGAGGCGTACTACCTCAACGATGTCGAAATGATGGACTGCAGCCGCTCCCTGTTTCCGCGCGGAGGCAGCGCAGCCTGCTGGTGGGTGAATTGGCATCGCCAGGTGATAGACCACTAATCAAGCAAGTCAACTCGTGAGAGCAGTCGATCTCTTGCGGCTACGACAATCGGGAACTCTTACTGTTCAAAGGTAAACACTGTGAAACCGTCCTCGCTTATCCGCTGTACTCTCTTCGTCCTTGCAACAGCGCTCTTTATCCAATCAACCAGCGCACAAACGGCACCTGTGCGTGTTGCGATCGTGGGCCTGGTGCATGGCCATGCGCAGGGCCTGTTTGGCCCGCTGTCCAAAGACAAAAACGTTCAGCTTGTAGGCATCGCCGAACCCAATACCGCCGTTGCCGCTCAGTATGAAAAGCGATTCCATCTGGATCACGGTCTCTTCTATACCGATACCGAGACCATGCTCAACGCGGTGCATCCGCAGGCGGTGCTGGTCTACACGACCATCCTCGACCACCGCAAAGTGATTGAGCTGGCGGCGCGGCACGGCATCAATTCCATGGTGGAGAAGCCGCTCGCGACCACCCTGGCCGACGCGCTCGCGATCCGCAAAGCCGCGGCTGAGCACCACGTACAGGTACTGGTGAACTATGAGACGACCTGGTACGCGAGTAACCAGGAGGCCTACGAGCAAGTCGTCGCAGGCAAGCTCGGCGACGTGCGCAAGGTCGTCGTCCATGACGGGCACAATGGACCCAAAGAGATAGGCGTTGGTCCCGAGTGGCTACCCTGGCTCACCGACCCAGTGCTGAACGGCGCGGGAGCGATGTTCGACTTTGGCTGCTACGGCGCGGATCTGATGACGCAGTTGATGCACGGTCAGGCACCGCTCAGCGTCACCGCTGTAGCCCAGACCGACAAACCTGATATCTATCCCAAGGTCGATGACGACGCGACCATCATCCTGCACTATCCGCGCGCCCAAGCTGTGCTGATGCCCTCCTGGAACTGGCCGTTCGCTCGCAAGGACATGGAAGTCTACGGGGCGACGGGCTATGCCATCACCGTAGCTTCCGAGCAACTGCGCGTTCGCTACGCAGGCCAAAGGGAGGAATCGGTGATTACCGCTCCCCCACTCGCACCGGAGCGGCAAAACTCACTCGACTATCTGGCCGGCGTGTTGCGTGGAGAGATCAAGCCGGATGGAGATCTCTCGTCGCTCGACACGAATATGGTCGTGGTGCAGATTCTCGATGCAGCACGAGAGTCGGCGAAGACGGGACGTACGGTTACGCTGAAGCCATTGCCGAACTAAGCTTTTCTGTGTCCAATAGGCACACCCCAAAGTTGTCATCTCGACCGAAGTGGAGAGACCCCTGTATTTCGCTCGCGGTGGCATTGCTACTCCGGGCAAAATACAGGGGTCTCTAGACGCAAAGCGCGCCACAAACATTTGCATCACGCTCTGCATCGAGGGGTCTCTAGACGCAAAGCGCGCCACAAACATTTGCATCACGCTCTGCATCGAGGGGTCTCTCCACTTCGCATGACGATAAAGCCATCATGCTCCGGTCGAGATGACAGAATTTAGATAGACTTCACTCCGCCTTCTTCTTATTCCTGGCCTTCACCTTGAACCAGATTGGCGAGCCGATGAACTTGAAGGTGTCGCGAATCTCATTGGCGAGGAATCGTTCGTAGCTGAAGTGCAGCTTCACATCGCGGTCAGTGAAGAGCACGAACGTTGGCGGTGCGACCGCAGCCTGCGTCATGTAATAGATCCTGACGCGCTTGGCCATCGGAACCGAAGCCCGCTGGAAGTCGATCTTGTCCAGGAAGCGGTTCATCGCTCCAGTCGAGACACGCTTGCGGCGCTCGCGCGCAACCAGTTCTACCTTCTTGAACACCTGCTCGATACCCTTAGCCTCCGAGGCTGTCACGAAGAGCAGCGGCGCATAGTCGAGATACTTCAGCGAATCGCGTACCTGTTGTTCGTAGATCTTCTGGTCTGCTGGAGGCTTGCCATCGAGAAGCCGCTTGCCATCAGGGCCAACCTCGGTCATCAGATCCCACTTGTTCACGATGATGATGACGCTGCGCCCGCTCTCATGCGCATAGCCGCCAATGTTCGCATCGGCCGCCGCTACACCTTCGGCCGCATCGATCACCAGCAGCGCTACATCGGCTGCTTCAAGATGCTTGCGGCTCATGATGACGCTGAGCTTCTCAGCCATCAACTTCGTCTTGCCCTTGCGGCGAATGCCGGCGGTATCGATGAAGCGGAAGCTGTGGCCCTCGCGCTCGACCACTTCGTCCACGGCATCGCGCGTCGTGCCGGCAATCGGCGAGACGATCGCGCGGTCTGAGCCTGTGAGCGCATTCAGCAGCGTGCTCTTGCCGACGTTCGGCCGCCCGATGATGGCGATCTTTGTCTCGCGGGAGATGTGCTCTCCGTGCGAGCGCAGCCGGCGTCCTGGCTTGGACTCTTCGAGTGTGTCATCTTCAGGATCTTGCGGTCCGGGGCGTGGATCGCCGCCGCCATCCATATCCTCTTCAAACTCTTCCTCGAAGCCTTCCATAGCTTCTTCCGGCTCTTCGGCAACGAACTCCGGCGGCAGCGCCGCCCATACTTCGTCCAGCAGGTCGCCAATGCCTGCAGCGTGCTCGGCCGAGATCGGCAGCACATTTCTGAACCCGAGGCGGCGAAAGTTCTCCGCGGCCGCGAGCATCTCGGGGGTATCCATCTTGTTGACCGCAAGGAACACAGGCTTTCCGCCGCGCAGCAGCAGTCGTGCCAGCTCGATGTCCGGTGCAGCCAGCTCCGTGCGTCCGTCGACGACCATGATGATCGCGTCGGCCTCTTCCAGGCCCACTTTGGCTTGGCGGAAGATCTCGGCGGGAATGAGCGCTTCGTCATCGGGAACTACGCCGCCCGTGTCGACCAGCCGCACATCGCGCCCTGCCCACTCGACCTCACCGTAGATGCGGTCGCGCGTAATGCCCGGCTCATCGCCGACGATGGAGCGCCGCGTCTGGGTGAGGCGATTGAAGAGCGTCGACTTGCCAACGTTGGGTCTGCCGCAGATCGCGACCAGTGGCAGCCGTGTGGGCTCGTGATGGCCGGCTCCCTCGACGAGAGTAAGTTCCGTCGCCAGGGCCTCTGCCTCGCGCCACTCGCGCTTCTCTGCGGCCTCAGGATCGAGCGGTCTCTTCGTGGCACGAGGACGCAGAGGAATCTGCTTCTCACTCGCATGGCCCCGCTGCTCGCCGCTCACGTCGCGATTGCCCAGAACGATGTGCCGCTCTTTCTCCGGGCTGCGTGTCGGTGTCTTCGCGGCCTTTGTGGCTGCGGCCTTCTTTGCTGCAAGCTCTTTGCGCTTCTTCGGCGAAACCGCACCGGTCGTCGTCGTCGCGCGAGGCGCGGTCTTGCCCAGCTTCGGCCGCGTGCTCGCCTGCCGATGCTTCTTGCCTAATCGTTTTTTCTGTTCGCGTCTGGGTGCCATGGTGCTTATTCCTCCGCGCCACAGCGCATCTTTCATTATATGAACGATGCGCATCTTCTGCGTCCCCGGAGTCTTTTCGGTGGGGATCAGGCTGCTCTCCCGACCTCCCCACAAATTTGTCATCTCGACCGAAGGCGGCGTTCTTTGCCGCCGTAGCGGAGAGACCCCTGTATTCCGCCCGGAGCAGCACTACTGCCACAGGCAAAATACAGGGGGCACCAGACGCAAAACGCATCACGCTCTGCATCAAGGGTCTCTCTACTCAGAAGCTATACCGCACCCCACCCTCAACGCGCCGGCCATTATCGGCTGCATAGGCCTGCCCGAAGCTCGGGGAGCCCAGCACTCCGCCCACCTGCGTCACATTGGTATGGTTCAGCAGGTTGGACGAACGGATATTCACCTGCAGGGTCTGCTGATGTTCGGCCTTCGGGTTGCGTGTGAGGGTAAAAGTGCGCTGAATGTTCGAGTCGAGATAGAACGTCCACGGCATCACTCCCTTATTGCGCGGTAAGAAGCCCGTGCCGCCCGAGGTCACCAGCAGCCCGTAGGGCGTGGAGATGGCGCCCGGTGTTCCTGGCGCGGCATACTGCGGACGGTCGTTGAAGTCGCCGTCGCCGTTGTTGTCGAAGCCCGTGGTGATGTTGTAGGGCGCGTCGCCGGAAGCATTGAAGTTGCCGCTGAGTTGGATCTTCTCAGGCAGCGTAAACGTAGCGTTGCCGAAGACCTGCCACAGGCCATTGCCGGTGGAGCGGGCGTACTCTCCAGCGTTGGAGCCAGTGGTCTGCGGGGTGTTAAATTCGCTGCTTCCGGTATTTCCGTTGCCGTCGCCGTCGTCGATGATTTGCACGCGGACTGCGCCCATGAAGAACTGCACATGCTTGAGCGAATGCTGCTCCAGCCCCATGAACTCGACGTTGCCGTAGCCACGGCCAGTGCCCTGCATCTGCAGCACATTGAGATCGGAGGCGCCAGGGCGTGGCCCGATGGGTGAATCGTTCAGGGGTGAGTTGATGTTCTCCGTGCGCGTAAGGTGCCATATCTGCGCTATGTAGTAGTCGCCGGAGAAGTTCCAGCCATGGGGCAGCGTATGCGAGAGGCCGATGTTCTCGATGCTGTAGAAGGTATTGGGGAAGTTGGGAGCGACGGTGCGGATGGAATGAATCGGTGTACCGCCGTTGAAGGGATTGCAGGTCGCCGGGTCGAATATGCCGGTGCAGGTCGGGTTGTAGATGGTGCTGGTAACGCGCTCTACGCCGTCCATGCGCAGGACCTCACCGTAGGTGTGGGCCCGGAAGCGGCCGGAAAACAGGCCGGCATGGCCGTGGATGGTCCATGTGGACTTCTTGTCCGGAGACCACGTAACGCCGAGGCGTGGCGTGAAGTTGTTAGACACTGTGGGGTCAGTCTGTGTGAAGTAGCGCAAGCCATAGGCAATATGCAGGTTGGAGCGAACCTTCCAGTCGTCCTGGTAGAAGAGGGCAACACGGGTCTGGACAAGATCGACCTCAGGGTTGCCGGCGACGTTGGAGTAGTCGGTGGGCGAGCCGTTGGGCTGACCGTTCAGCGCCAGGACATATTGCTGGATGCCGGTGAGGGTTGTGGTCTGGCCCGGGACGGTGCCGCCGCCGAAGGTATAGACCCCATTGAAGTTCGTGGGGAGGCGCAGGTGCTCGTCGAGGACCTCCGCTTGGACGCCGAACTTCAACAGGTGCTTGGCGGTGCTGAGGATGGCATCATCATCCATCTCGATGTCGACCTCACGATCGCGCAGGGGACCGGCAGTCGAACCCCCTGCGGTAAAGGCTCCTGCCACCTGTACCTGCGGAGCGGTGGAGTTGGGAGTATCGTCCGAGCCATCCCATTCGATGCCTAGGCGTGCCTCATGCATGAGCTTGGGGGAGATGGTAGTGACGTCAGTAAGGTGTAGCGTGTAATCGTATTTTTCCTGATCATAGCCGGTTTCAGCGAGCGATTGGCCTCCAACGCCGACGTTTACGAAATGATTCACATTGGCGTCGAAGCTGGCGATAAAGGTGTTCTTGGGGCCAAGCTGCCAGTCTGTTCGCACGGTGCCGATCCATAGACGCTGCGGTGTGGCAACGTTCTGAACGATGGGGGATTGATTGCCCGAGCTATCGACGGTGGTGGCATTCACAACGGCGAAGTTGTCGATGCTGCGATGTTCGAGCGTCATGGTGAAGTCGCTGCCCTTCTTGAAAATAGGGCCGGTCAACTCGAAACCATAGCGCTGTTTGCCGAGAGAAGCCTTACTGGTCGAGAACGGGTCGCGGGCATTCATCCAGGGGCTGCCGTTGGTGGCGAAGAGCGCTCCGTGGAAGGCACTCAGACCGGGCTTGGTATAGATCTCGATGCGGCCGCCACCAAACGGTGGGTTGCGATATTCGGCGGAGAAGAGGTCGGGATTCACCTTGATGTAGGCGATGGAGCTCTTGGGCGGAAGGGTAATATTGCCGTCACCTTCGCCCAGGAAGCCATCGAGGCTGAGCGTGGCATTGCCTGGGGCGCCCCCCGCGGCTGCGGCCATCTGTTGCAACTCGCGCAGCAGGTCGTCAGGGTCGTCGGCGAGGGACTGCAGGCGTTTGCCGGAGATGGTCTGTGATGGGCCGGCGGACGTGGTGCTGGTACTGGGCCCGCTGTCTGCGGTTACATCGACCTCGCTCTCCACTGCTTCGGGTTTCAACACGAAAGCCAATTGCCCCGAATGGGGTGTCGTGACGGAGAGATCACGCTTGGCAAAGCCCCCGACGCTTACGGACAGATGATGCGGCCCATCGCTGATGCACGTAAAGCGGAAGCTGCCGTCGGAGCCGCTCTCTTCATTCTGATTGTTATCGAGCGTAATCATAGCCCCCGGAATGAGCGCGAGCGTACTGTCGCGCACGATACCGGTGATGGTCGTTCCCTTACAGGCCGTCTCGGCGAAGGCATGAGGGAGCGCGAACGCCGCAAGGCTCGCGGCGAAGAGAAGGTTCTTCATGTGACCTCATAATTCTGCGGCAAAACGTGCAAGCTGCAGGAAAGCGCAGCCTTGCACGAAGACCTACAGTTGTCTAAAGCTCTCTACGCTGAGAGACGCGTCGAAGTTCCCTCGCTCGAATGGGGATACCCACAACGCAGTTCGATCGCAGGTTCCTTTGGATAGAATCAGTCATCCATGCAGCGCGTTTCTGCACGCGATTTTCTATACACTCAACACGTGCAACGACTTAATCCCTCCCTTGGAACACGACTGAGTGTGCAGTGTCTGCTTTTCGTTTCAGCTCTCAGCTGGAGCCATGCCTTGTCTGCACAACGCACTACGGCAGCTTCTCAACCAGTCATAGCTGCCTATGTTTTTCCGCAAAACAACCCGATTCAACCGGGCGAGATCGCTGCGCAAAAACTGACGCGCATCAACTATGCGTTTGCCAATCTGCAGGGAGGCAAAATCGTCAACGGCTTCACCGCCGAGGACAAGAATCTTGCCGCGCTTGTCGCTCTCAAGCAGGTGAATCCTTCGCTTACGGTGCTCGTCTCGGTTGGCGGTTGGCTATGGTCGGGCAATTTTTCCGATATGGCTCTTACCAAAGAGAGCCGCAGCCTTTTCATCGCGAGTGTGGTGGAGTTCGTCAACCGTTACCAGCTCGATGGGCTCGACATCGACTGGGAGTATCCCGGCCTGGTGGGTGCCGGAAACAAGTTCCGTCCTGAGGACAAGCAGAATTACACCCTGCTGCTCAAAGAACTTCGCGAACAGTTTCATCGCCAGGAAAAGAAGCTGCATCGGAAGCTCTTCATCACGATTGCAGCCGGTGCCTCCACCAGCTTTCTGGAACACACCGAAATGAGCAAGGTGCAGCAGTATGTCGACACGGTCAATCTGATGGCCTACGACTACTACGAACCCGGCTCCAGTTCCACCACCGGGAACCACGCGCCGTTGTTCACCGACCCAGCCGATCCTGAGAAGATCTCAGCCGACAGGTCGGTGCAGGAGTTCGAGCAGGCGGGCGTTCCGGCGGACAAGATCGTTCTGGGCGTGCCCTTCTACGGCCATGCCTGGGGAGATGTGCCGGATGTCTCACACGGTGCCTTCAATCCCGGGAAACCCACGGCGACTCACGTGTATGCACGGTATGGGGACATCGCGTCCACCATGCTGAATCAGGGCTATGTCCGCTACTGGGATGCCGCCGCCTCCGTGCCCTACCTCTACAACCCGGACACGAAGATCTTCGTGTCCTACGAAGACCCCGAATCGCTGGCGAAGAAGTGCAGCTATGTCCTCGACCACAAGCTGGCAGGCGTCATGTTCTGGGACTACGCCGGCGACCCCACGGGCACACTGCTGAACGCGCTCGACACGGGACTGAAACAGGATCATGGTGCCGCGAGCACCTCGAACTGACGCGGCGGCAGGGCAGAAGGGTAATCCTCTTCAGCACGGCGAAGAAACGGCGATTATCATCAACCTAGCTGATGTCGTCCACCACCCCACTTCCTGCGATGCACGAAACTCCTCCTGAGCAGAAGTTTCCGTCGCTGCATGACTTCTTCCATCCCGGCGGCCTGCTGGCGAAGTCCTCGCTCGCCTTCGAGCATCGTCCCGGCCAGTACCTGATGGCGAAGACCATCGAGCAGTGCTTCGCCGATCGCCGCCACCTGATCGCCGAGGCCGGCACCGGCACTGGCAAGACGCTCGCCTACCTGTTGCCCGCGCTCCGCCGAGCCCGCGAGCAGAAGCAGCGCATCATCATCTCGACCGGCACGAAAAACCTTCAGGAACAGCTCTACTTCAAAGACATCCCCTTCCTCGAATCGCTGCTCGGCCCGCTGCGTGTCTGCTACATGAAGGGCCGCGCCAACTACCTGTGCAAGCAGAAGCTCTACGCGCTGCGCGACAACCCCATCCTCAGCGGGCTGGAAGAGATCGATCAGTTCCATCACATTCTCAAGTGGGAACGCACCACAGAAACCGGTGATCGCGCTGAGATCGACGCGCTGCCTGAGCACTCGCCGCTATGGCACAAGCTGGACGCGCGCAGCGAGGTCTGCCTCGGCCAGACGTGCCCCAACTGGGAGCCATGCTTTGTCACCGGCATGCGGCGCAAGGCGCTGGAGTCGGACATCGTCATCGTCAACCACCACCTCTTCTTCGCCGACCTCAGCATCAAGCAGCAGGCCGGCGGCGCGCCCGACGCGGGGATTCTTCCCGAAGCCGCCGCGGTCATCTTCGACGAGGCGCACGAGCTCGAAGATGTAGCCTCGCAGTACTTCGGCATCGCGCTGTCGAACGCTCGTTTCGACGAACTCGCACGCGATACCGAGTCCATGCTCAAAGCGAAAGGCGTGAGCACCAGCGCCATCGAAAGCGCAACCCTGACCATTCGTGAGCGTTCGAGGCTGTTCTTCGGTTCTTTGCCAGCGGGGCCGTCGCATCTGGGCCGACTGGAGTTTATCGATCGCGCTGATTTTCTGGAGTCACGTGGCGACGCCTATCTAGGCGCCTCGAACGCCCTGCAACGCCTCGAAGGCGAGCTGGAGCGCCTGCGCGAGGTCGAAGAGGCCGCAGGTCTGCGCAAGCGCGCCGCAGACATTCGCCACCACATGAAGTTCCTGCTGGAATCCGAAGATCCCAACACCGTCTTCTGGATCGAACGTCGTGCCACCTCTGGCCTGCGCAACGCCGCCCGCAACGCGCGTCTCGTCGAGCCTGCACAAGCCACTGCACCGCAGGCCTTCAGCACGCACCTCCAGGCCACACCCATCGACGTCTCCACGCTGCTCGCCGACACCCTCTTCATGCACTATCCGAGCGTCATTCTCACCTCGGCGACGCTCACCGTCGCCGGGCAGGACGGCGTGCCGAGCTTCGCGCATCTCAAAAAACGTCTAGGCATTCCCTTTCCCAAAGAGCTCGTCGTCCCCAGCCACTTCGACTACGCCAAACAGGCCCTGCTCTACCTTCCGCCCACCATGCCTGACCCGCGCCATCCGGACTTCATCGCGCAGGCCACCGAAAAAACCCGCCGGGTGCTGGAGATCACACGCGGCCGTGCCTTCTGCCTCTTCACCAGCTACGCGCAGATGCGCGAACTGCACGACCGCCTCCTCGCGCAACTGCCCTACCCGCTGCTGATGCAGGGCACCGCACCGCGCCACGTGCTCTTGCAGCAGTTCCGCGAGACGCCCAACGCCGTGCTCTTCGGGACGTCATCGTTCTGGCAGGGGGTGGATGTCCAGGGCGAGCAGTTGAGCTGCGTCATCATCGACAAGCTGCCCTTCGCCGTACCCACGGACCCCATCATGAAGGCCCGGACGGACGCCATCACCGCCGCCGGGGGGAACGCCTTCAACGACTTGCAGATCCCGCAGGCCGTCATCGCGCTCAAGCAGGGGTTTGGCCGCCTGATCCGTTCATTGTCCGATCGCGGCGTGTTGATGCTGCTCGATCCCCGCATCCGCACCACACGCTATGGCGCAACGTTCCTTGATTCACTGCCGGCCTATCGGCGTACAGACGACATCGGAGAAGTCGAAAGGTTTTTCGAGACTTCGTAGAAGACGTGCAAAGAATTTTCCATGGAGTGTGTCTTGTTTGTAGCGTGTGTTCATGGAGGGAGTTTCGTGAAGGGCACCGGTTTACCCGTGCCGTAGAGGCCGTGAGGCACGATCTCGATATCTCGATGGACACGAGTGTCCACGGGCTGCAATAGTGGGCAGATGGCTCACAAACTTGCTCTGGTTCTCGGTGCTGGTGGCGCTGCCGGAAATGCATGGCTGATCGGTATCATCGCAGGCCTGGCCGAAGCTGGTCTCGATATGACGGAGGCCGCCGATTTGGTGATCGGCACCTCGTCCGGCGCAACCGCGGCGGCGCATGTGCGCAGCGGTATGCCGCCGGCTGAACTGCTGGCTTCGATTCTGTCTGCGCCGGTTCAACCGGTCGGACAGAACCGGCCGCCCCCGCCGGGCCTTCCGATGGCCACGGTGTTTGAGCGGATGAGGGCCATCAGTGCCGCCGCCACCTCGGCAGCCGAATTACAACGTGCGATGGGTGCGTTCGGGCTGGAAAGTGATGCCGCACTCGGACCTGCGGCGTCGGAACAGCGGCGCGCCATGGTTGCTGCCAGGTTGCCTCGTCATGAATGGCCGCAGAAGCCGATGATCGTGGCGGTCATCAACGCGCATACCGGCGAGCTGGCTGCGCTCGATCGCGATTCTGGCGTCGACCTCGTGGACGCCGTGACCGCAGGCACCGCGCTGCCTGGTCTGGTACCCACGCACGACATCAACGGCACGCGCTATATCAACGGTGGCGTGCGCTCCGCCGAAAATGCCGACCTCGCCGCTGGCTATGCGAACGTCGTGGTGCTCTCGCCGTTCGGCGGATGGAGCCAGACACCACTGCCGGCAGACCAGTTCGAAGGTCTGCGCAAATTCCCGGATGCGGACCTGGCAAGCCAGGCCGAGGCCCTGTGCAAGCAGGGCAGCCGCGTCGAGGTGGTCATACCGGACGCCGATTCCCGAGCCGCAATGGGCACGAACCAGATGGATCTGGCGACCCGCATCCCCGCCGCCCGTGCCGGTTTCGCCCAAGGCAAGCAGGAAGCGACCCGCCTGACGTTCCTCTGACGATTGCGTACCGACGCCCAGCGCTACACCGTCATCTGTGAAGAGCCGGTAAACCCGTGCCCTTAACGAGACACTCTCCATGTAAATCCGTGGTTTAGCGAAACCCCACTACGCCTATAACGTAGATCGGACTGCCTACGGCTAAACTGTATTCGGAGCACCATGGGACGCAATCTCTACATTCTCGCTGCCACGGTCGGCATTCTCGCACTGGTATGCGGCATTCTCTCGTTCACCAACATCGCGCAGCAGCCCGGCTCACCCGGCGACGTCCGCCTCTGGCGCACCATGGGGCTCGGATTGCTGGTCGTCGCGCTGGTGGTAGCCCTTGGAGGCATTCTGTCCTCGCTCCTCGAGCAGGCCGAGCGCCGCTCCGCAGAACAGCGCCAGCAGAAGCGCCGCCGCCCTTAGACGGGTAGAAGACCGGTAGAATGGTTATTGGCGCCAAAATGCGCCCCGATCGGAGTTCCACCCTCAATGTTTGAAGTCACGGTACAGGCCGGGTTTTCCTCGGGCCACTACCTCCGCAACTACCACGGCAAGTGCGAAAACCCGCACGGCCACAACTATCGCGTGCTCGTCACGCTCGTCGGCGCAGAGCTCGATGAGGCCGGCCTGTTGCTCGACTTCAAGCTCTTGAAGCAGGTTCTGCGCCCGACCGTCGAATATCTCGACCACCAGATGATCAACGATCTCGAACCCTTTAACGCGCTGAATCCGTCGGCCGAAAACCTGGCGCGCTACTTCTTCGAGAAGACCGCAAACCAGCTCCACGAGATGACCCAGGGCCGCGTGCGTGTGAAGGATTGCACCCTCTACGAGACCGACACCAGCTTCGCGCGATACTACGAGTAGTCCCATGAAGCTGCACTTAATCGAACTCTACAAATCGGTTCAGGGTGAAAGCTCCTTCGCGGGCGTTCCCTGCATCTTCGTGCGGCTCGCCGGCTGCAATCTGCGCTGCGCGTGGTGCGACTCCGAGTACACCTTCACCGGCGGCAAGCCCTTCACCGCCGACGAGATCGTCGCCCAGATCGAAGCCCTCCAACCCTGCCCGCTGATCGAATTCACTGGCGGAGAACCCATGCTGCAGCATAAAGAGCTGTTGCCGCTGATGCAGCGCCTGCTCGAACAGGGCTACACCTTGATGATGGAGACCAGCGGCGAGCGCCCTCTGGCCGATGTGCCGAAGGCCGTGCACAAGATCGTCGACGTGAAGTGTCCCGGCGCCGGTTCGGCGGCCAATTCGTTCCACCAGCCCAACCTCGACGCGCTCACATCGCGCGACGAGGTAAAGTTCGTCCTGAGCGACCGCACGGACTATGAGTTTGCGCGCGACTTCATCCGCGCACACGCGCTGGAGAAAAAGTGCGGCGGCATCCTGCTCTCGCCGGCCTTCAACAAGGCTCCGAGCGATCTGCGCACCACCGACAACGCCACACTCGACCCCCGCCTCGTCGTCGATTGGATGCTGGAGGACGGCCTCCCCGCGCGACTGAGCCTGCAGATCCACAAGTACATCTGGGAGCCGCGCAAGAAGGGCGTTTAGAGGTCGCTACGCCGCGACCTTATCGTCTTCGACTTCCTCGTCCTCTTCGTCGTCTTCGGCAACAGCATCGTCTTCTTCATCCTCATCTTCGTCGTCGACGTCCTCATCTTCCTCTTCGTCTTCCTCGTCGTCGATGTCTTCCGCCACTTCGTACTCGTCTTCCTCTTCTTCATCCCCTTCGTCTTCCGCATCATCGTGCTCGTACTGCGCCTCGATATCGTCGCTGGAAGCGTAGGCAGTCGCGTTCGATCCGGCAAAGCGCGGATCGTCTTCGAAGGAAGCGGTTGCGTCGTTCCCGATCAGGGGGAGGAGGGTGGTAGCTGTGCCGGTAGCAAAATCGATGTGTGCCATGCGTTTCTCCTTTGCGGCGGAACTCATCTTCTGTCGCCAGGGAACGCTCCGTCCCTGACAGGAGGGCGTGGTCTGACGGCAGGGAGGCTCCCACCTTTCGCCATTAGACATCGCGAATCACACAACGGTGAGCTTCGTCCGGTCACATTTGACGAGCTATTAACGCAGGGTTGAGCCGATCACTCCGCAAAGGGCGCAAGCTGTTGTTCGCTCGGCGGTTCTGTCGCCAGACTCACAGCAAACAGGCAGATGAGCGAAACCAACAGGGCGGGCAAAATCGCGTCGCGCGCACCGATTGCCGGAGGCAGATGCGGCGTCAGCGAGTCCCACGCGACGGTAACCACCGTTCCCGCCGCAATGCTGGCCACCGCGCCCTTCGCCGTCGCCCGCTTCCAGAAGAATGCCGCCAGGATGACGGGAGTCAGCGCAGCCGAGTAGATCGTATAGGCATAGAGCGACTTCTTCAGGACGGAAGTCGTCCCCAGCGACTGATACAAGGCCCACAGGCCCAGCGCAACGACCATCAGCCGTGACACCAGCAGCACCTGTTTGTTCGAGGCATCGCGTCTGATATAGCGCACGAATACATCGTTCACGAGATTAGTCGCTGGCGAAAAGAGATAGTTGTTCGCTGTCGAAACCACCTTGGCGAAGATCGCGCCGACCAGCAGTGCTCCGAGTATCGCCAGAGCTTTCGAGCCGCCAAATCCATGCACGGCCGTATAGGCAAGAATCTCGCGTGGCCGGTCATGCACTTCGCCAGTGCGATAGAGCACGGAGCCCACCACCGCGATCGCGACGATAATCGTCTCCAGAATCACGGTGCCGACAATCCATCCGCCTACAGCTCGGGTCGCGTCCTTCTCGCTCTTGGCGGAAAAGAACTTTTGATACATCGACTGGTTGCCGAGCATCAACAGGCACGTCGGCAGGAACAGCTCCAGTGCATTGAAGCGTGAAAGACCGCCGAATACCTGGAAGTGTGTTGCCGGCAGTGCCGCGCGCACGCTGCTCCATCCGCCTGCCTGGTGTACCAGCACCGGCAGTGCGGCAATCATCGTAAACGTCGCGAGCAACCCAATCACGACATCCATATAAGCGACCGAGCCCATGCCCGCGATCGCTGTAAACACGATCACAAAGCCCGCCAGAATGTACTGGCCCTGAACGGCTGTTATCGAAGGAAAGATGAGATGAACGATATCTCCGCCGCCAATGAACTGGTAGCTCGTAATCGCGGTGTAGGTAAACAGTATGGCGATCACACCGAGTACACGCGCGGTCTGGTTATAGCGCGACTCCAGCAGGTCGGGGATGGTGAACTGCGCAAACTTCCGCGCGCGCGGCGCGATGAAGTAGATCAACAGCAATCCGGCCCAACCCCCGCCGCCCTGCCACAGTGCGGTAAAGCCGTGTTTGTAGGCATTCTCCGCGCCGCCGAGCAGCGAGCCCGAGCCGATCCAACTGGAGAGCAGCGTAAATACCAGCACAAACGCGGGCAGCGAACGCCCCGCGACGAGGTAGTCGGCCTTGGTTTTTACCTTGCCCAGCCGTGCCAGCGAGACGCTGAGCAGTGTCACCACAATAATGCCGAGAACAATCGCGTAAAGATTCATAGACGTGCGCCAATTCTAGCGGAGCCGCACCCCCTTTCGCTCTTGCCGTTGCTCTTGCCCTCTGGCTTGTCATTGCTTTTGCTTTTCTGGTTGTCATTCCGAGCGTAGCGAGCGAACCTGCTTCCTCCCGTTTTTCGCCCACTCTCTAGAGGACGTACGTGCCGAAACCGGAAAGGTATGGTTTGTGTTGTTGCCGGGGATATCAGGGTTTGCCGGGAGTTCCTTGGCCGCCTTTATCTTCATTTTGTCATCGTGTGCCTTCGTGCAGGTTGCCCCGCGACCATTTCCCACTCTCGCGCGTATCTTTAAACATCTGCTCGCGAAGTACCTCTTCAGGAGTCCCACGAATGCCCTTGTTCCGCCTCATCCCGCTGGCTGCCCTCTGCGCCGGCGCAGCCGTAGCCACAGCACAAAGCCCCATCACGCTCGCCGTCGACCTCACCGACGCTCCGCGCAAGATCCTCCATGCCGCCGAAACAATTCCTGTGCAGCCCGGCCCGATGACTCTGGTCTATCCCAAATGGATCCCCGGCGAACACGCTCCCGATGGCCCCATCGACAATCAGGCCGGCTTCGTCATTACGGCTAACGGCCAGCCTGTGAAGTGGGAGCGCGACAAGGTCGACATGTACGCGTATCACATCACCGTTCCGGCAGGAGCCACGAAGCTCGACATCAAGATGGACTTCCTGGCCACCGCAGCTGCGTCAGGCTTCTCCGCCGGAGCCAGCACCAGCGCCAACCTCGCGCTGTTGAGCTGGAACGAGCTCCTCGTCTATCCCGATGGCACCAAGGTTGCGGACGTAATGGTGACGCCGGAGATCAAAATTCCCGGCGACTGGAAGTTCGGCACCGCGCTGGACCCTACTTCGGACCCAAAGGGTTCTAACGTCACCTTCAAGGCGGTCTCTCTCGAACAGCTCGTCGATTCCCCCGTGCTCGCAGGCCGCTGGTTCCGCGAGATTCCCCTGGCTCCCGAGGTCAGCCCCAAACACTTCCTCGACCTCGCCGGCGACGGCCCTGAGGACATCGACCTCTCTCAAGAGCACATCGATAATTTCTCCAAGCTCATCCGCGAGACTGGCGCACTCTACAAATCGCGCCACTACGACAGCTACCACTTCCTCGTCACACTCAGCGATCAGGTTGCGCACTTCGGCCTGGAGCACCACCAGTCCTCCGACGACCGTGTCAATGAAAAGACCTTCGTCGACGACGGCCAGTTCATCGCCAACGGGTTACTGCTGCCACACGAGTTCACGCACTCCTGGAACGGCAAGTATCGCCGTCCCGCAGGCCTCGCCACAGACAACTATCAGGAGCCGATGAAGGGCGATCTGCTCTGGGTTTATGAGGGCCTCACCGAGTACCTCGGCGACATCCTCGCCGCGCGCTGCGGCATCTGGGAGCCGTCGGTCTACCGCGACCGCCTCGCCACCATTGCGGGCTATCTCAACGACGCGCGCCCCGGCCGCACCTGGCGCGATCTGCAGGACACCGCAACCATGGCGCAGGTGCTCTACTACGCCGGTGGTCCCTACGATAACTACCGCCGCGATACCGACTACTACGACGAAGGCGAACTTCTCTGGCTCGAAGTCGATCTCACCATCCGCGAAAAGACCGGCGGCAAGAAGAGCATCAACGACTTCACTGCCGCCTTCCACGGTCTCGGCGGCAACACCGGCCCAAAGGTCGTGCCGTACACCTTTGAAGACGTAGTCGCGGGGCTGAACTCCGTTGTGCCGAACGACTGGGCCGCCTTCCTGCACCAGCGCCTGGACTCGAACGAGTTCCACGCCCCCGAAGTCTCCGGCATCTCCGCGTTGAGTGGTTACAAGCTCACCTACACGGACAAGGAGAACTACTGGGAGCAGTTGACGGAGTCGGAGAACGGCAGCGTGCAGGCCGAGTTCTCGCTCGGCCTACTGATCGGCGGCGATGGCCGGGTCAACGATGTGATTGTCGGAGGCCTTGCCGACAAAGCCGGCTTCGGTCCAGGCATGCGTATCCTCGCGGTCAACGGCCGAGGCTACACATCCACGCTGCTGCACGCTGCCATCAAGGAGGCCAAAGGCAAAGGCCCTGCGATCGAGTTCATCGTCGAGAACACGGGCTACTACAAGGTCATCCGCCTCGACTATCACGACGGCGAAAAGTACCCCCAACTGGAGCGCGTCAACGGCACCCCGGCACGCCTCGACGACATCCTGCAACCGATGACAAAGTAACGCACAATCCGGGTGCCCCATCTTCGACGCGCGCTCTTTGCGCGTCTAAGGTGGGCATCGGGCGAAGCCCGACCGCCCCTGCTTAATGCGAGCCTCAGCTATGATGTCACAGAGAAACTATGAACCGTAGTGCTCCGCAGCGTCGTACCCGGCTCAAGACGAGTCGAAGGAAACGCCGGCTGATTAGGCGAGTTCGGGAAGTGCTGCGTCTCCAGGCAAAATCCCGACCGCTTCTTAAAAGCGACGCCGCCCCTACCCTGAAAAGAGCCATCGAGGAAGTTGCCCGAGTAGAACTGAACGCCGGGCTCCGTCGTGAACACATGCATCGTCCTGCCTGAGCCCGGATCGGTGACCTCCGCCACCAGATGCAGAGGGCCGTCGGAGCTCACCAGCACCCAGTTATGGTCATATCCCCCTGCCCGCTGTAGCTGTTGGTCGTCGTTGTCCCACTCCAGGCCAATCTCTTTCGCGGAGCGGAAGTCGTGTGGTGTACCTGCGACGGCGCGAAGCTCTCCGGTGGTGATCAACGTGTCATCGACGGGCGTAAAGCTCTCGGCATTCAGCTTCAAGAGGTGATGTGACAGATCGCCGATCTCCCCGGTCAGGTTCCAGTACGCATGGTTCGTCAGGCTGACGACGGTCGACCGGTCGGTGGTGGCTTTGTAGTCCAGGCGCAGGCTGTTATCCGTCAGCGTATAGCGCACAGTCACATGCAGCGTTCCAGGAAAGCCCATCTCGCCATCGGGCGAGACATACGACAGCTCTACCCCGTTGGGAATCTCTTGCGCGGCCCACACCTTCTGGTCGAAGCCGATAGGGCCGCCGTGCAACGCGTTGGGGCCATTGTTGAGCGGGATCTGATAGGTAACTCCGTCCAGCGTGAAGCCACCCTTCGCAATGCGGTTGCCGACGCGTCCGATGGTAGCGCCAAGATAGCCCTTCCCGGTGAGATAGGGCGCCAACTCATCGGCGCCAAGCGTGATCTCGCTCAAGGTGCCATTGCGGTCGTGCGTCTGCACGGAGGTGAGCCGCGCGCCGTACGTGGTGATGCTGGCTTCTACGTGATCGTTGCGAAGTGTGAAGAGATGAACAGCTTCTCCCTGGGGCGTCGTACCCCAGTCGAGGGATTGAATCTGCGTGATGGAAGACATGCTTGAGTGACCCGCCTTAGACCCGTAAGTGTCTTTGCTTTTCTTTTTGTCATCCCCGTAGGGGATCTGCTTCTGTTTTTGTCGTTGCTGTTGTTTGTTTTTCGCCGTCATCCTGAAGCGTAGCTGAAGGACCCCCGCATTGGTGTCACCCCAAACGCAAAGCGAAACGCAACCAATGCTTGTGGTGCGCTTTGCGTCTGTGCCACCACAAATGCGGGGCTCCTTCGCCTATGGCTCAGGATGACGACGAAAAACATTACTCGTGACGATGCATCTTCCATCCAAGATACTTGCTCGCAGCCTCATACACAGGACCGGCAACCGACGCAAAGTTAGCCGCGACATGATGCTCAAACCCGTTCTCGCAGATATACCGCAGCAACTTCTGCATATTGGGGATCTCGACGACGCCTGCCCCGCCGAAGGTCTGCAGCGGATCGTCGGTAAATCGGCCCTGCCCGACATAGCCCGTGATCTGCCCGTTGAAGTCGTCGGTAGAGAACCGCGCGAAGCTCATGTCTCCGGCCTTCACTGTACCGTCGAGCGTCCCATGCGTGTTCTCCTTGCCCACGGTGCCCGCGATGATGAGCTGGTAGTCCATCTTCACGCCCTCGCGGAAGAAGTGCTTGGGCAGGTTCGAGCAGTGGAAGCAGACGGCCTTGTCTGGGTTGTCGCCGTAGTTGTTATTCCAGTCCAGCAGCGCCGAGGGTGTCTCGCTGGCCAGCGTCAGCGCATACATCGAGAGCGTGCCGAGAATATCGACCTCGCAGGCCGAAGGAATAAGCTGCTCGCTCATCATCGACATCACGGTACACGGCACAATGCCGAGATACTCCTCGATTGAGGTCCAACATTGCACGGCGCTGACGGTAAGCTCAGAGGCCGCCATCCATCCGTCGATCACCGCACCGAGCTTGGCCATCTTCATCAGCGCGGCTTCGGGTGTATCGCCGATGGGGATGTACTTCTTGATGGCTGTGAGCTTCGCCTGCACGGCATCGTCGTTGTCCTTCGTCTTTTCGATCCGGCCCATCACCTCGCTCAGATCCAAGGTCTCAACGGTGATGCCGGACTTCTCCAGCAGCTTCTCCGAGTAGCGCACCGTATTGAAAGCCGTAGGCCGCGCCCCAATCGCGCCGAAGCGCACATTCTTCAGCCCGCGCACGATGCGGCAGACCGCCGCGAACCACTGCAGGTCGTTCTTGAACTCGGTCGAGTCCGGCGCTTCGGTATGCAGCGTGGTCAGCGAGTAGGGAATGCCATACTGCTTCAGGTTGTTGCAGATCGACATCTTGCCGCAGAAACTGTCGCGGCGAAACGCAATCCCCATCTTGCCGGTCGAGTCCGGCGTTGCTTGGATCAGCACCGGCACCTGCAGGTTGGCGAGGCGCAAGGCATCAGCCAGGCCGCGCTCTTCGCCGAAGTTCGGCAGGGTAATGATGATGCCGTCGATCTCGTCGGCATGCTTCTTGAAAAGTGCCGCGCACTTCTTGGCGTCCTCATAGGTCTCGACAGCGCCATGCGCGGTCTCTTCCGGCGTCAGCACGATTGCCTTGATCCCCGCCGCTTCCAGCGCCGCAATCATCTCCAGCCGCCCACTCGTCGCCAGGTGCCCCGGGAAGAACCCACGGTTGCCCACCACTACCCCTATCGTCATCTTCCTGCCCATCGTGTCTTCTCCCCCAAAGATTGCATTGTTGTTGCCCGCACCGTAGTACGGTTATCAGTTCTCAGGTGTCAGTTGTCAGGTAAATAAACTGAGAACTGACACCTGAGAACTGACAACTCATACCACTTCCTTGTCGTGGCGCTAAACTTTGTTGCTACCACCCGCCCGCGGCCGAAACCGAATCGTGTAAAACCCGCCAAACACCGTCAACAACAACCCCCACCAAAACGTCGGATGAAGATTGTTGAGCACGGTATGTGCCTCATGATGTCCAAACCACTCCCACGCGCCGTACGGCAGCAGCACGATGCCATACACCAGCGTCAGCGCGCCTACAAAGAACCAGATGGAAAGGGCCTCGCCGCGTCCTGTTCCCGTCGCCATAAAAGTACCTCCTCGCGCCTGCAGCGCGGTCCCGCGTTTAGAAGAAAATAATGTTCAGAGCAAAGAAGACGATGATCACGATAACGGCCCAGAAGATTGGCTTCTGCCAGATCGAGGTTGCTCCGTCATCGGGAATGGGCGTTGCACCATAGACCAGACCGGCGAGCTGTGCCTCCGGGGTAGGCTTGGTCATATAGCTGACGACGACCGTGACAGCAACGCAGATCAGCCAGCTCCACAGCGCGCGATACAGGTTCTCCGCCATGGGTCTCGCGTCGGAAGAGAGTGCGACGCGGCTAAGCGCCAGGGCCTTATGTATCTCCGTGCCAAAGCTCGTATAGACCCACATGCCGATCGAGCTTGCCGTACCCGCCAGCAGCCCCCAGAAGCCGCCCGCCTTGGTGGCGCGCTTCCACAGCATTCCCAGAACGACTGTGCCGAAGAGCGGCGCGATAAAGAAGCTGAACAGCGCCTGCACGTAATCCATGATCGAAGCCGCGTTGGCGACGAGATACGCCGTCGCAATGGAGATCAGCATGCCGACGACGGTCGACCAGCGGCCCATGGCAACGTAGTGCTTGTCGCTCGCCTTCTTGTTGATGAACGCGCCATAGAGGTCGTAGGTCCACACCGTGGAGAACGCGCTGACGTTGCCGGCCATGCCGCTCATAAATCCAGCGACCAGCGCTGTGATGCCCAGGCCGAGCAGGCCAGGCCCGCAGTAGCGAATCAGCATCAGCGGCAGCACTTCGTTATAGCTATAGGGGTTGGCTGCCGATACCTGGTTCTCACCGACCAGGTGGAAGAGCGGCACACCGTGGTTGTTGAGGCCCAGCGCAATCAGGCCCGGCACGATCACGATGAGCGGTACTGCCATCTTGAAGGCTGCGCCGATCACTGGAGCCATCTTGGCGGCACGCAGGTTGTTGGCGCTCAACACCCGCTGAACTACGAGGAAATCAGTGGTCCAGTAGCCGAACGACACCACAAAGCCCAGCCCGAAGACGATGCCCGTCCAATGCACTCCCATGGGGTTGTCGCGGAAGTGGCCCAGCGTCGTCCACAGGTGCGTGTAGTCGTTAGAGCCGATGTTGTGCGCGATGTTCGCTTTGAGGTTGTTCCAGCCACCGGCCTCCACCAGTCCGAGGATAGGAATCAGCGCCGCACCGGCCCAGATCAGTACGAACTGCAGCACCTCGTTGATGATCGCCGACTTCAGCCCGCCAAGCATCACGTAGATCGCTACCGTAATCGCGCCTACCCAAATGGAGAAGCTGATGTTCCAGCCCAGCACTACCTTCATCACCAGGGCCATGGCGTACATATTCACGCCGCTCATGAGAATCGTCATCAGGCCGAAGCTCACCGCGCTCAGCCCGCGAGCGCCCTCGCCGAAGCGCAACTGCAGGTAGCCCGGCACCGAGTGCGTCTTCGAGATGTAATAGAACGGCATCATCACGATGCCCAGGAACAGCATCGCCGGGATCGCGCCGATCCAGTACCAGTGCGTCGCCAGCATGCCGTACTGGTAAGCCGCGCCCGCCCATCCCATCAACTCCAGCGAACCGAGGTTGGCTGAAACGAAGCTCAGCCCGGCGATCCACGCTGTCATCTCACGGCCGGCAAGGAAGAACTCCTCGCTGGTGTTGGTCGAGCCCTTCACATAAAAGCCGATGAAGAGCACGATCGCGAAGTACAGCACGAGGATGAGGATGTCGACCGGGGCGAGTTGGGTGAGTTGGCCTGTCAGGAATGCGAGTGCGGCGAGAGCAGTCATTTCGAGGGGCGACCTTCCAATAGAAAACGTTTTCTAGTTCTTATGCGTCGCAAAATAATAGGGATACGCCTGCGATACTGTCAATTCGGTCGACAACGGACCGAATATGCTTCCGGAAAACACAAAGATGTCTAACGACCGCCATCTTACTGCAAGGCGTGCTTGCCTCATAATGTCACCGCATACAACGCTGCCAGATGCAGGCGATAGCTCGCCATCGCCCTCCGATACGCATCACGCCGCTCCTCTATTGGAATCGCGGCGTTGCTTTCTTCAGATCGGACGCAGCGATCGGCGATCTCCGTAAAGCTTTGCGGATGGCCAGTGAAATGGCCAAAGGCATAGATCGCCTGCATCGCTGCTCCCAGGCATCCAGCCTCGGCTTCGGCGGGCACTCGTATGGAAGCGCCGGTAGCGTCGGCCAGCAGTTGCCGCCACGCGGCGGATCTCGCACCGCCGCCGATCACCAGAATCACGTCCGCCTGCTTGCCGCCAAGAATGAGTTCCAGCCCATTCAAAATTCCAAAACTAACCCCCTCGACAGCTGCGCGGATGAGGTTTGCTGTCGTGAAGTTGTTGGCTGTGAGCCCTACCAGCGAACCCTGCGCCTGCGGAAGATCGGGCGTACGCTCGCCGTTCAGAAACGGCAGAAAGCACAGCCCGTCGCTGCCGGGCTGTGTCGCTTCCAGCGCGGGCTCGATGTCTGACACGGTCTTGCCCAATGTCGTCAGCGTCTGTGTAACAACATTCGTCGCGTTCATCGTGCAGACCAGCGGGAGCCAGCCTCCGGAGGAGGAGCAGAACGGGGCGACATTGCCAGTGGGATCGAGGACAGGCTCTTCGGTAAAGGAGTACACGGTCGATGACGTGCCCAGGCTGAGCGTAACGACGCCCTCGCGGACGTTGCCCGTGCCGATCGCCCCCATCATGTTGTCGCCGCCGCCGGTCGAAACGACGCACGCGAGCGGCAACCCCAGCTCTGCGGCGACCTCTTTACGAACCGTTCCAATCACCTGCTCGGAGCGGAGAAGTTCGGGCAACGCACGCGCGAGTTGCCTACTGCCGCCATCGATCTCGTCCAATACCTCTTTCGCCCACTGGCGTGTGCGGACGTCGAAGAAAGCTGTGCCCGAAGCATCGCCATACTCCGCATAGATCTTGCCGGTCAGCCAGAAGTTCAGATACTCGTGCGGCAGCAGGATATGGCGGATGCGAGAGAAGTTCTCTGGCTCGTGCTCCTTTATCCAAAGCAGCTTCGAGACCGTATAGCCTGTGCGCGGCACAATGCCAAAGCGTTTGAAGCAAGCCTCGTCCCCACCAAGCCGAGCAATCAGCGCGGCATTCTCGGGTGCGGTCTCGGTATCGTTCCAGAGCTTCGCCGGTCGTATGACCTGGAACTCCGCATCCAGCACCACCAGTCCATGCTGCTGGCCGGAGACTCCGATAGCCAAAACATCTGCGGCTGGAGTTCCGCTAAGAGCCTGCTTTACAGAGTCGCGCAGCGCGTCGACCCACCACTGCGGGTACTGCTCGCGCGCGCCATTCGCACGCTCGACGAGCGCGTGCGCCGCATACCCGCGGCCGAGCGGCGTACCGTTCTCGTCCACCAGAAGCGCTTTGGTCCCCTGCGTGCCGCAATCAATCCCGAGATACATCGATCACCCTTGCCTGGCGAGTTGCGGCTACTCTTCTATATTTCGCATCTCGAAATTATGAGAACACCATAACCCTTGTCAAGACGGAGGCCCCGCAAAGATGCTTTTGTCTTTGCCGTTGCTGTTGCTTTTCTGGTTGTCATTCCGAGCGCAGCGAGGAACCTGCTGTCTCCCGTTTTTCGCCTATACCCGCTCCCAGGCCCGCAGAAGCGACCCCCAGTCCCAAATGGAGCATACAAATCATGGACCGCCACAAATCCAAGCCCCCAAAGGGCATCGCTTGGCCCAGAGCCCTAAACCTACTTCTTCCGTCCAGCCACTTTTTTAGGGACCCGTTTTCGCGCCCGCGTAGGATGCGTGGACCGATGGTAGCTCGCATGCCGTTGCAGCAACATCGCGGATGCGCCGCTGAGCCGCGCCAGATACCCATCACCAGCAATGGCCAGACGCGGTGCGGGTTTCACCAGCATCGCATCCTCCAGCTCTTTCTCCACGGTCGGCCCAAACTTCTTCCAGCAGGAGGTAATCTCGCCGGTAATGAGGATGAGTTCCGGCGAAAGAGCCGCGGTAATCAGCCGCAGACCCTGCCCCAGCGCCTTAGCCTGACGGAAGACGGCCTTTTCGGCTGCGGCATCGCCCTCTTCCGCCATGCGCAGCAGTTCCTGAATATTGCTGGCCGGTGCCTTAGGCGCCAGCTCCTGGTAGATGCGAAGCGCCGCACGCGAGGAGGCAAAGGTCTCCCAGCACCCACGCTGGCCGCAGCCGCAGAGCGGGCCGGTGGCGTCGATGGGAATGTGACCGAACTCTCCGGCCAGCCCATTGAACCCCGACTGGAGCTGCCCTCCTGCAAGGATGGCAGTGCCAACGCCCTCCGAGATCGCCACGAGCACGGCGTTCTTTACTCCTTCGAGCCGTCCATTCCAGAGCTCCGAAGTAAGACAGGCATTGGCATCGTTGTCGATCTCCACCTGCAGCCCAAGATCCGCCTCAAGCGCTCCCTTGAGGTCGAAGTTATGCCATTTGAGGTTGGGAGCCATCAGGATCCGTTGCGTGACCGGATGAACCCGCCCCGGCACGCTCACGCCGACGCCTTCGAACGACTTGTCGGAATGCTGTTTGCGCAGCTGCCGCATCCGCTCCACAATCCGTGCGATGGCGGCCTTCGGGTCCGACAGCAGCACAACCGTCTCATGCGCCAGAAACCGTCCGCTGAGATCGATAATGGCCACGATCGCCCGGTCAGGACGAAGGTCCAGCGCCAGCGTCACCAGGTCGGAGTTGACCGATAGCATCGTCGAGGGACGGCCGCGGGCACCTTGCACCACCGCGCCCTCCTTGACCCACTTCTCTTCAATCAGCTCCTCGACAATCGCGGAGATGGTGCTCGGCTGCAGCCCGGAGAGGCGCGAGAGATCGACACGTGAGACCGGCTGACGAAAGCGGATGAACTCCAGAACGATGTCGCGGTTGATGTCGCGGGCAATCTCGCTCGAGGCCGATTGTGCGGAGGAGAGATCGATATTCCGCACGCCGTGAGATCTTCCGGCCACGTATTGTCCAGCGGCTGATTCGGCAATGCGTTTTTTATTCATGGTCGTCAATCATACGATACGCAAAAAAATGTCTGCCGTGCGCAGATCTCTATCGTCATTTGTGCCGGTATTCGTCTTTCGTCTTCGAGGATGAACCACCAGATTTCATGATTTTCTACAAAATATCGGCTGATAAACTCAATGTGAACCACCTCGCCGCGCTCTATCGGCAACCGAGCTGCATCATAGTCTGTAGTTTTCATTAGCCGGAATGCCGATACCCGATCCCTCCAAGCCGACCGCCCCCCGGGCATCCGAGAATGCCCTCACGGCAGCGGGCGAAGCCGCCTTTTTACCGCAGGATGCAACACAGACTCCGTTTCCCCCGGAGGCGACTCCCCCCGAATCGCATACCAATACGGCACTTTCCAACAGCGCACCGGGGCTCCTGCGCCGTCTCCTGCGCCTCATCGGGGTCGACCGCGCCATTGCCTTCACCGTGCTGGCACGCGGTTGGTCGTCGCTGGCCGGCATTGGTACCCTGGCCCTGATTGCCCGCTTTCTCTCGCCTGCCGATCAGGGTTTTTATTACGCCTTCTACTCGCTCGTCCAGATGCAGATCATCTTCGAGCTGGGCTTCTCGGTCGTCATTCTGCAGGCGGCCTCCCATGAGGCTGCGCACCTTACCATCGCGCCCGATGGAACAATCGCAGGCCCGGAACAGAACCATGCACGCCTCGCCTCGGTGCTCCAGAAGGCCTTTCGCTGGTACACCATCGCCGCCATCCTGATGGCCGTGACGCTGATGCCGGTCGGCATCGCTTTCTTTCGCCACATCGCGAACAAGTCCAACGCTGGCGGAGTTCACTTCGTGCTCCCCTGGTTATTGGTGGTCTTCGCTTCGAGCTGCACCTTTCAGATAGACCCCATCTTCTCCTTCCTGGAAGGTTGTGGCTATATTCCCGAGGTCTACCGCACGCGGCTTCGTCAATCTATTTTCAGTACGGTCCTCGGCTGGAGCGCCTTTCTGCTGCATCACGGCCTCTACGCGCCAGGGCTCTTCATCCTGGGCCAGGCGATTGCAGGCGGATGGTTCATCTTCACCAAGCGTCACCTGTTGCTCCCCTTGCTGCGCCATAGTACGCGGAACTTCCGCATCGACTGGGGCAAGGAGATCTGGCCGTTCCAGTGGCGGATCGCTGTTTCATGGCTCGCTGGATATCTGACCAGCTCGCTCTTCGTCCCGGTGCTGATGAACGCTCGCGGGCCGGTCGAAGCCGGACGCCTGGGCATGAGCCTCACCGTATGCGCCACCCTGAGCACCATGGCCGTCTCCTGGATGAACACCAAAGCTTCTCCCTTCGGGCAGATGATCGCGCGCAAGGAGTACCGCAAGCTCGACAGCGTCTTTACTCGAGCGCTGGTGCAATCGAGTGGGGCCGCCATACTGGCATGCATCGCCGTCTGGGCCGTGGTGGAGTGGCTGCTGGTGCATCAGGTGAGATTGCATAACGTTCTTCTGGCCAGTCGTCTGCTAGCGCCAGTCCCGCTGGCCATGCTCTTCTTCGGTACCGTCGGCAACGTGGTGGTCACTGCCGAGGCCCTCTACATTCGCGCACACAAACAGGAGAAGTTCATGGTGAACTCCATATTGGGAGCGCTGTACTCGATCCCGGTCGCTCTGGTGATCGGCACAATGCAGTCTCCGCACGGCGGCGCCTGGGGCATTGCCGCGTCCTATGCCGTGGGCACCGCGACGATCGGCCTCGGATACGGGACGTATACCTTCTTCAAGTGGCGGAGGATCTGGCATGCCGCCTGAGACGCCGCTATCTACAGAGCGCCCTCTGCTCACAATCGCCATCCCCACGTTTAATCGTGCGGTGCATCTGGCCGAGTTGCTGGCTGTACTCGAACCACAACTCGCCGCCTATCCGCAGGTCGAGCTGCTGGTATCGGACAACGCCTCCGAAGACACCACACCTCAAATTCTCGCAGCCGCTCAGGAGCGCTTTGCGGCCCAGGGTATACCGTTGGTGATCCATCGCCATGCGGTCAACGTCGGTGCCGATGCCAACTTCGTCTCCTGCTATCACCGCGCACGCGGACGCTTCTTCTGGCTATGCGGCGACGACGATCTCATCGTTCCTGGCGGTCTCGCGCAGGTCATGCCGCACCTGCAGGACGCCACCGGCAAGCCGGCCGAGGTCGACCTCCTCTACGCCACCAGCTACGGCTTTCGAGAGGACTACCAGTGCGAGCGGCAAACCGACCCCTTCGGCCGCCGATTCCATACCATCCGCAGTGCGAAGACCTTCAGCATGGTCGTGAACATCATGTTCACCTTCATCAGCGGCATCATCGTAAACAAAGAACGCCTTGAGTCGTTGCCCCATGAAGACCCCACAGCGCTTCTCGGCACCAACCTCGTTCAATTAGCGTGGTCCCTACCTCTGCTGCTGCAGCATCGACGCTCTATCGTTCTATGGGAGCGTCCGGTCGCTGCTCGCCAGGGCAACGCGAATGGCTACTCGCTAGGCCGGGTCTTCGGCGAACATCTTGCCGGCAACCTTGCAAGGCTTCTCCCAGGCCGCCCCGACCTCTCCGCTCCCATCCTCAACTTCATGTTGCGGCGCTGGTTCCCTTCGATACTGCTCGACGTGCGCAGCGCCGGCAACGAGACGCTACAGCTTGGAGAAGCGCACAGTGCTCTGCGCCAGACCTTTGGGAACAATCCCCGCTACTGGCTCTTCACCTATCCAGCTCTTGCGTGGCCTCTCCCGCTAGCACGCCTCTACACCCGTGGAACAGCCGCACTGAGCAAGTTGATCTATATGGCGCATCTGCCAGGGTTCTGGCGCAAGCAGACGTAAGAGAGCACAACTCGTAGTCGTGCACAATGAAACATGGCCTCAGTGGAAGTCACGAAACCTGCGCGTAGCTGGACCCGATTGGATGGCGTCGATCTTCTTCGCGGCCTCGCTATCTTTTTTGTGTTGATGAACCACGTCAACATGCGGCTGATCGGGGCAGAAGTTCCCTACACGCACGGTATGCCGGCGCAACTTGAGTATTCGCTGGTCTGGAATGGTCAATTCGGCGTACAGATCTTCTTTGCCGTCTCAGGATTCCTCATCACCTCGACAACGTTGCGGCGCTGGGGTTCGATCTCCCAGGTGAACATTCGCGAGTTCTACCAGTTGCGGTTCGCGCGTATCGCACCTCTGCTCCTGCTTCTTCTAGCAATCCTGAGCGGTCTCCATCTCGCGCACGTTGAGGGCTTTGTTGTCTCGCAGAAAACAGGAGGGCTGGGGCGTGCTCTGCTGGCCGCTCTCACCTTCCACATCAACCTGCTTGAGGCTCGAAGAGACTACCTGCCGGCAGGCTGGGACATCCTGTGGTCGCTCTCCGTAGAGGAGATGTTCTACCTGTTCTTTCCGCTCGCCTGCCGGCTCTTCCGGCGGAGCAGATTCCTTCTCATTCCGCTGCTTATGTTCGTCGTCCTTGGCCCCTTTGCACGGTCGCGCGCGTTCAATCACAATCCCGTCTGGAGGGAGTACTCCTATCTCGGAGGCATGGATGCCATCGCCCTGGGCTGCCTCACGGCGCTCTTCGTAGCCAGGCGATCTCTCTCCCGCGCCATGCTATGGACGGTCGGCAGCCTGGGTACGGCGCTCCTTGTCTTCAGCCTGGGATTTTCGATCCGCGCTTACATTTGGGGCCTTGGCCGTAACGGATTGAACATGACGATCCTCGCCGTGGGTGCCTGTATGGTCATCGCGGTAGTCGCGCAGACACAATGGCAAGCTCCACGCGTCCTCAAGCCGCTTCTCAAAATAGGGCAGCGCAGCTACGAGATCTACCTGACTCACATATTTATCGTCCTGGGCCTCTTCGACCTCTTCATCGCCGCCAACAAACCGATGAGGGCAGTTCCGGTGCTCTTTATCCTCGTCATCCTTCTGGCAGGTGTGTTGGGCGAACTTGTGGCGCGAGGCTACTCAGAGCCGAGCAATCGCTGGCTTCGCAAACGCTGGGGAGATGGACCGAAGCGTCTCGGCTCTGTCATTGAATCCGGCGAATCGAGCCACCGGTAATCGCGTATGCTACAATGAAATTGCACTGAAAACATCAGCGCAGGGCGCCGCGGGCAGATGACTCCAAATGGATTCGAGTCTGGCCAGAGACCGCGACCGTCAATACACCCCCTCCCATCGCTGTACTTAATGCGTTGGTTGCTCTGGCTAGAAGGTTGGTCCATCGGGACTTTCCTCGCCGTGCAGCAGCAGTGCTTCGAACCCCCTCCGAGACTTCGGGAATGGGAATGAAAAACAGGCAATGCTGAAATCGGAATCCATGACGCCCATCGCGCGCCTATGCCGGTTTGCGTCTTCTGCATTTGTTCGCCGCTTCATTCACCTATTTCTTAAGGAATATCTTGTCTACTCTTACGCTTGAATCGATTTTGAACCCTGAACCCCTGACCCCCTCGCGCACCATCACCGCCACCGACGAAGCCACCACCGTCACCTTTACCGACTTCGACATCTCGCAGTCCCTCAAGGACCGCCTCTCCGCTGCCGGCTTCGTCACCCCGACGCCCGTGCAGGCCGGAGCCATTCCCCCCGCGCTCGAAGGCGACGACATTCTTGCCACTGCCTCCACCGGCACCGGCAAGACCCTCAGCTTCCTCATCCCGATGATCGACCGCCTCGAAGAGATCTCGAAGCCCTCGACCCGCGGCGCGAAGAACCCTATCCTCGCCCTGATCCTCCTGCCCACCCGTGAGCTCGCCATGCAGGTGCTCGAGGCCTACTTCAAGATCTGCCCCACGCTCAAGAGCGATGCCGTGCTGGTCTGCGGCGGCCTCTCCGAGAACACACAGCTTGAGCAGCTCAGCCGTGGCCCACGCCTGGTTGTTGCTACGCCCGGCCGTCTGGAAGACTTCCTCCGCCGCCGCGCCGTCTCGCTCAAGGATGTGGACATGCTCGTGCTCGACGAAGTCGACCGCATGCTCGACATGGGCTTTCTGCCCGCCATCAAGCGCATTGTGCAGGCGCTGCCGAAAGATCGCCAGACGATGTGCTACTCGGCTACGCTGGACGCCAGCATTCGCGAGATCGTTCGCGACTACGTGAACAACCCCGTTCGCATCGAGATCGGCACCACCTCGAAGCCGAGTGATCGCGTCGAGCTGCGCGTCTACACCGTGATGCAGGACCAGAAGCTCGCGCAGCTGGACAAGATGCTGAAGGAAGAAGAGGGCACTTACCTCGTCTTCTCTCGCACCAAGCACGGCGCGGACCGCATCGCCAAAAAGCTCGAGAAGGCCGGCCACGAGACCGAGGTCATTCACGGCGACCGCTCGCAGTCGCAGCGCACCGCAGCTCTCAGGAACTTCACCATGGGCAGAGCCCGCATCCTAGTCGCGACCGACGTAGCCGCACGCGGCATCGACGTCTCGCACATTGCGCATGTCGTGAACTATGACCTGCCGAATGGTTCGGACGACTTTGTGCATCGCATCGGCCGTACTGGCCGCGCAGGCGCAAAGGGTGTTGCAACGACCTTTGTGACACCGCTCGAAAAGGGTGACGCCCGCAAGCTGGAGCGCGAGCTGAAGATCAAGTTCCAGTGGCACGAGGCCGATAAGAACCTCGAAAAGGAACAGCGCAACCAGCCGATCGACATGAACAACGCCTCGGGCAGCGGCATCTCCGACCTGTTGCAGATGGAGACGCGCAGCTGGAAGAACGCCGATGGCAGCCCATCGACTGACTCCGGCAGCCAGCCGTCGCAGCGTCCCCGCAGTGGTGGCGGCAACTTTGGCCGTTCACACTCAGGCCCGCGCAGCAATGCCGGTGGCCGCTCACGCAGCGGGCCACGCAACGGTCGCGGCGCCAGCCGCGGACGCTAAGGTATAACGAAAGCCCCTCCTCGCGACGGTTTCCTGTTGCGAGGAGGGGCTTTCTTGTTTTGAGTTCAAAACGGACGAGTCAAATCGCGACTGCCATCAACAACGCGGACAATCTCTACTTTTTCGACCTGCCCCTCGTCTGTATCCGGATGGGTTTCATAAAGGATCAGATAAGGTCGCTCAATGAGAACCCGCGCAGTGGCAAAGATTTCCGGGCGACGAGTTCCCAGTCGCGGGAGTTCCGCTAGATGCTCCGCTGTGGCCTCGATTACGGTGTAGAGTTTCTCTGCGGCATTGGGGTTATCCAAGCCGATATAGATGTAAATGTCTAATAGATCTTCGCGAGCCCGAGGGCTCCAAACGAGTTCAGCGCTCATTAGATCGCCGCTTTGTGGCAACGCTCAACCGTTCCCGTGCTTCGCTTCGCAGCTTTGCAAAATCCAAAGGGGTAGCAGGTCCGCTGGCCTTTCCCTCAGCCCACATCTCCCTGAGCCGTTGGATATCCAACTGTCGCTGCTCGTGTTTGAACTGCCAATCGCGAAGAGCTTCCCGAACGATCTCGCTGGTTGTTGCATACTCACCGGTTTCGACAGCGGCTTTAAGGGCTGTGAGCTGTTCACCTGTTAAAGCGACGCTTACTTTTTGGATATCCGGCATAAGTCCTCTTGGTGGTAAATATTACTACTCCTTGCTTGCCCCTGATTCTAAGACGCATGATTCGCTACAATAAAGCTACGTTGACGCAACTATTGCGATACCTTATGATTCCAATAGGAGGTGTCCGATGTCAGCTGCTCACGTATTCCAAGTGACGGAACCCATCCTGTTCAATCCGCAGACCGGTCGTCTGGACGCGGCGCGGATCGCGCGCGAGATGAATGTTCCCGTTGGCACGATTGCGGAGGCCATCGGCCGCAAGGCTCCCGGTGTACGCAAGCATCCCGATGCCAGCAGTCTGCAGGGCGGTCTTCGCCGGGTGTATCGCATCTGGGTGGCGCTCGTGGATCTCTACGCCGGCGATAAAAGCAATGCGCGCATCTTTCTCAATGCGCCCAATCGGAATCTTGAGAACCATGCTCCCATCGAGTTCATCCAGAACGGCGATCTTGCTCCCCTCGAGCTGTTCGTCGATGCTATGAATGCCCGGCAACCGGCCTGATCGAGTAGCGATTGCACTCCATTGAAAGACTCATTCCGCTCTTAGAGAAGGCCCCGCTGGTCTCCTTCTCGGGATTCAGCTTCCGCGTCATCGCAGACCGGTGGCGCGCAGACCCTCTGTCCGCCATCGGAGCCTTCGAGCGCGGAGGCCGATTCAACGCGCCACGCATGTTTCCGATTCTCTATAGCGCAGACAGCCAGCTGACCGCGTTGCTTGAAGTAGAAGCTCTCTTCGTCGACGCCGAAGACCGATTGCGCGGCGCTCCGCGCAATCCGGACCTGATTCTCACACTCGACTGCACACTGCTGCGCGTTCTGGATCTTACGGTTGCGAACCTCTACGCCGATCTGGGCACGTCGTACGAAGAGTTGGTCAGCAATACGCCTTCGCGCTTCCTCTCAAATGCGCGCAATCAGGAGACTCCCACACAACAACTCGGTCAAGCGTGTTTCCGCTCCGGCAGAATATCTGCGCTGAAGGTCCCAAGCGCAGTGAATCCGAAGGGGTATTGCCTGGATATTCTTATCGAATCCCTCGTTGTTGGAGAGCGCGTCGCACTGCTCGATCACAATGGTCTTCTCCAGGCTGAAGTAACCGGATGGATTCCCAAACCGATCTAAAGCATCGCCTTCAACTTCGGCGACACAATCAACTTCGCCTCAGTCGCTGCCTGCACCTGTTCCACCGTTACACCTTCTGCGAGCTCTTCCAGCACCAGGCCTTCAGGCGTGACCGCGATCCACGCCAGCTCCGTCGCAATCGTATGAACGACGCCCACGCCAGTTAGCGGCAGCGTGCAGCGATGCAGGATCTTGGGCCGCCCATCGCGTGTTGTGTGCTCCATCGCGACAATCACCCTCCGTGCGCTCGCAACTAGGTCCATCGCCCCTCCCATGCCTTTTACAACCTTGCCGGGAATCATCCAGTTGGCCAGCGAGCCCTGCTCATCGACCTCCATTGCGCCGAGGATGCTGAGGTCAACGTGACCGCCGCGAATCATCGCGAAGCTATCCGCCGAGGAGAAGAACGAAGTTCCCGGCAATACCGAAACCGTCTCCTTGCCCGCGTTGATAAGGTCCGGATCTTCTTCGCCTTCGAGCGGGTACGGCCCAATGCCGAGCATCCCATTCTCCGACTGCAGCACGACATCCATCCCCGCAGGAACATGATTAGCAATCAGCGTCGGCATGCCGATGCCGAGGTTTACATAGAAGCCATCGCGCAACTCTTGAGCCACGCGCCGCACAATCCGGTCGCGCATGGCTGCGTCTGCCCTCTTCGTCTCACCACTCATTCGAGCCTGCCTTTGCTTTTCTTGTTGTCATCCCCGCAGGGGATCTGCTTCTGGAGGTTGCACAATCACAACTTAGCTTTTCGTACCGTCCGTCGTTCAATCCGTTTCTCACTCGGCGCGCAGAAGATCCGCTGCACATAGATCCCCGGTGTGTGAATCGCATCGGGATCCAACTCTCCTGGTTCGACTAACTCCTCGACCTCTGCAATCGTCACACGCGCGGCTGTGGCCATCATCGGATTGAAGTTTCGTGCTGTCCGCCGATAGACGAGGTTCCCCGCGCGATCGCCGCGCCAGGCCTTCACCAGCGCAAAGTCCGCGCGCAGAGCAGTCTCCATCAGATACATCTTGCCGTCGAACTCGCGTGTCTCTTTTCCTTCGGCGATTACCGTACCCACGCCCGCCGGCGTGTAGAACGCTGGAATCCCCGCTCCACCCGCGCGAATCCGCTCTGCCAACGTGCCTTGCGGGATCAGGTTGACCCTCAGTACGCCCGCGATCACCTGCTGTTCCAGTAGTTTGTTTTCCCCAACATAGCTTCCCGTGTGCGAGGCAATGATCCCAGCCTCCAGCATCAAACCCATGCCGAATCCATCGACACCCATATTGTTGGAGATGGTATGCAGGCCACGCACGCCGCGCCGTACCAGCGCCGCGATGGAGTTCTCCGGAATACCGCACAGCCCAAAGCCGCCAAGCATCACCGTCGCACCCTCAGGCACATCGTGCAACGCCGCATCCGCACTTGCGAAGACCTTATTCATCAACCTACCTACCGGTCTACATTTGGCGCAGACCGAAAGCCGAGACTACGCGCCTCACTGAAGCGAGGTCAAACCCGCGTCCCCAAGACACCGGCGCACGTCATATCCTAGAGATGATGCCGAACGATACGATTCCGAACTCACTCCCCCTCGCGATCTACTACGAGCAGCCGAACTGGTTCAAGCCGCTCTTCGCCGAACTCGACCGCCGCGGAACGCCGTACGTGAAGTTGTTTGCGCCCGACCACTTCTATTCGCCCGAAGACCATCCCGAGGAGAAGTACTCGCTGGTCTTCAACCGCATGTCGCCCTCGGCGTGGAACCGCGACCACGGCGACCAGATCTTCTACACCCTCGGCTTCCTCGAACATCTCGAGAGCCGCGGCGTAAAGGTGATCAACGGCTTCAAGGCCTTCAGCTCGGAGCTCAGCAAGGCAGGCCAGCTCACCCTGATGGACTCTCTCGGTATCGCCTATCCCAAGGCCCGCGTCATCCACCGCCCCGCACAGGCGGAGGCTGCCAGCGAAGGCCTGCGCTGGCCCATCGTCGTCAAGCCGAACATCGGCGGCAGCGGCGCGGGCGTCAAACGCTTCGATGGCATGTCGCAACTGCGTGCCGCCATCGCCGCTCCCACCGGCAGCCCCGACGCGCTCCAGTTCGGTCTCGATTCAACAGCCCTGGTGCAGGAGTTCATCCCCGCACAGGACGCGCATATCGTCCGCGTCGAAGTATTGAACGGCAAGTTCCTGTACGCGATCAAGGTTCACATCACAGGCGAGACCTTCGACCTGTGCCCCGCGGACATCTGCCGAACTACCACCGGAGTCGACCTGAACCGCGCCGCCTGCGCCATCGACGCCCCCAAGTCCGGCATCACGGTCGAAGGCTATCAGCCACCCGCCGAAGCCATCGCCGATGTAGAAAGGATCATGCAGCACTCTGGCATCGATATCGGCGGCGTCGAATACATTACCGATAGCCGCGATGGCCAACGCTACTACTACGACACCAACGCGCTCTCTAACTTCGTAGCCGACGGCCCCAACGTCATCGGCTTCGATCCCTTCGCCAAACTCGTCGACTGGCTCGAAGCTGAAGCTGGCGTTAGTTCACAGTTGTCCGTTCTCAGTTCTCAGTGAACTGATACAAAGAGCAACTGACAACTTGAGAACGGAGAACTGACAACATCATGCGCTACGGCTTCTGGCTCCCCGTCTTTGGCGGCTGGCTACGCAACATCGACGACGAACAGATGCCCGCCACGTGGGAGTACACCCGCGCACTCTGCGAGCAGGCTGAAGCTCTCGGCTACGACCTCACCCTCATCGCCGAGCTGAACCTCAACGACATCAAGGGCCCCGAAGCTGACTCACTCGACGCCTGGTCGACCGTCGCCGCGCTCGCCGCTGTAACGCGCAAGCTCGAGCTGATGGTGGCAGTCCGTCCGACGTTCCACAACCCCGCACTGCTCGCCAAGCAGGCCGCGAACATCGACCGCATCAGCGGTGGCCGGCTTACCTTGAACGTCGTCTCCAGCTGGTGGGCCGACGAGGCGAAGAAGTACGGCATCGCCTTCGACGAGCACGACGACCGCTACGCCCGCACCTCGGAATGGTTGGATGTGCTCGACAACTGCTGGAGCACCCAGCACACCTCGCACACTGGCCGCTTCTACAACGTCGAAGACAATCTCCTCTCCCCCAAACCCTTCCCGCAGCGCACCTATTCGGGGACGCCGAACTCCACCCGCCCCACGCTCTACGCCGGCGGAGAATCCGAAGCCGCGAAGAACCTCATCGCCTCCAAATGCGACGCCTACCTGATGCACGGCGACGACCCCAACACCATCGCCGCCAAGGTTGCCGACATGAAGCAGCGCCGGGCCCAGCACCCGCAGCTTCCGCCGATGACCTTCGGCGTTACCGGCTACTGCATCGTGCGCGACTCCGAAGCCGAAGCGCAACGCGAGGTCGACCGCATCACCGCGCAGCCCGACCCCACGCAATCACCCGCGGGCTTCGCGAACTTTCAGCAGTGGATCACCGGCTCGCAGCTCGAAAAGAAGATCAGCCTGCGCGACTACTCCGTCTCCAACCGCGGCCTGCACAGTGGCCTCATCGGCACACCGGAGCAGGTAAAGCAGCGCCTCGCCGACTTCGAAGGCGCCGGCTGCTCGCTCGTACTGCTGCAGTCCTCGCCGCAGCACACCGAGATGGCCCGCTTCGCAAAGCAGGTCATGCCTGCCCATAAAACCGCATGAATGGAGCGCCTGGCTCTTCCGGCCTTTGCCCCTCACCGCTTGCATCTTCCCGCTCTCAACCCGTACCCTTCTCTGCATGAAGTCCATGAACCGCCGCCGCTTCCTGCTCATGTCCGCCGCCACGGCCGCAACGTTCCCCACTCTCCGAGCCCTCGCACAAACGCCCGCCTCCGCGGCAACGCTCACGTTGCACCCTGACGCTCCCGGCCCGACGATCCCGCAGAACTTCATCGGCCTCAGCTACGAGACGCAGCAGCTCACCGACCCCGCCTTTTTCTCACCCAACAACGAAGGCCTCGTCGCACAGTTCCGCGAGCTCAGCCCCAATGGCGTCCTCCGCATCGGCGGCAACACCTCCGACGTCGGTTGGTGGAAGCCCACCCCCACCAGCAAGCAGCCGCCGCTGCCGCCCACAGTCATCATCGTGCCGCTCCGCCCCGAGGAGCGCCCCTTCCAGGAACTCGCCTACTCCGTCACCCCCGAGGCCGTCATCAACCTCCGTGCCTTCC
>NZ_LMUH01000005.1:211202-272125 GCF_009766105.1 Granulicella sp. S156
TCGAATACTTCCAGGTCGGCAACGAGCCTGATGGCTTCCCCAGCCGCTTCCGCGACAAGACCAAGTGGTCCGCCGACGCCTATTTCGACGAGTGGCTCGCCGCCGCCAACGCCATCCGCGCCCGCGTCCCCTCCGCGCGTTTCGGCCTGCCCGACGTCGCCGGTAATCCGCAGTGGCCTACTACCGTCTCCACCCGCCTCGCCGCTTTGCACGACCACCCCGAGATCGCCGCCATCTCCCACCACTACTACTTCACCGGCCCACCGTCGAACCCCAAGGCCAACCTCGACGACCTGCTCAAGTCCAATCCCAAGGTGCAGACCGTCGCCGAAACCACCCGCGCTGCCGCCGCCAGGATCGGCACAAAATACCGCATGACCGAGGGCAATAGCTGCTACCGCGGCGGCCGCCCCGGCATGTCGGACGTCTTCGGCGCCTCACTCTGGTCGGCGGATTACCTGCTCACCCTCGCCTCCCTCGGCTACGCCGGCGCCAATCTGCATGGCGGCAGCGGCAAGGCCGTAGCGGACTCCCTGGGCGGCACGCTCCCCGGCGAGCTCCTCATGCCCGACCCCAAGGCCCCGCACCCACGCCCCTTCTACACGCCCATCGCCGAGATCGAGGGCCGCTACGTCGCCGAGCCTGTCTTCTACGGCATGAAGTTCGCCGGACACTTTGCCGGCGCAACCATCATCCCGATCGACTTCAACCCCGGCGAAGTGAACGCCACAGCCTTCGCGGCCAAGCTCCCCACCGGCCAGACCGTCATCGCGATCATCAACAAGGACAAGGCGAAGGAACTCCGCGTCGATCTCTCTGGCTACAGCCTGGCTTTCACGCTAAGCGCGCCGTCGCTATCTTCCACCAAGGTCGAACTCACCGAACCCGCAAAGTTCCGCGAAGCCTCCATCGTCGCCCCAGCCAGCGCCGTGCTGCTCTACAACACACAAGGCTAAGTTCTATACCTGACCTGTGCCGTTGTTTGTATTTCGTCGTCATCCTGAAGCGTAGCTGAAGGATCCCCGCATTCGTATTACCGCGAATGCGGGGGGTGTCTAGGGTGCCTCTGGCACGTGTTACCACAACCTTGTCATCTCGACCGAAGCATTGCGCTTTTTGCAATGCGAAGTGGAGAGACCTGCAGCTTGCCTGCGCTGGCACCACTGCTCGCGCTAGCAGCCTGCAGGTCTCTCCACTACGGCGCAAAAGCGCGCCTTCGGTCGAGATGACAAGGTTGAGTTAGCACATGCAATACCGCCGAAAACAACCCCTACTTCAACTCCACTCGCAAAATCTCCACCCGCTTCGTCCCCGCCTGCACGCCCAGCTTCGCCGCATCCCAACCCTCCCCCGCATGCGCCGTCTTCCCCGCGCACAGCGCCCCATCGACACGCACCGCCAGCCACACCACGCGCGCCGCGTGCGACTCCAACAACGCACTCTTCCCCGGCTGCACGCCCACGCGCACGATACGCAGATGCGCGTCGTCAAACTCCACCTTCTCCGGCTGCGCTGCTTTCCAGAAGTCCTCTCCCGCCGCCGCCATGCGAGCATGCATCGAATTGATATACAACGGCAGTGTCTTGAACTCGACACGCAGAAAATCACTCGACGTCTTGCTCAGGCTCTCCACGCGATGCGTCTCCATGCGCCCAGGGCTCAACCGCAGCTGTCCGGTCTGCACCGGCTTACGCACGAGCGAGAAGTTGTCGTCGCCGGTATGCACAAACCGCACCGGCCCCGCGTCGGAGAGATACACATACAGCGTAGGAGTCCTGGGGTGATCATGCTGCGGCACATGTTCTCCCGCGCCATAGTGGACATGCACTACTCGCACCGAAGGATCCTCAAACTCCACCCAGTAGTTATGCGGCAGCGTCTTCAGAGGATCCTGCGCCCACCCACAGCCCGCCACCCCCACTACCGCCAACAGTATTGCTACGACTCTCCACATCTCATCCTCCAGACACGCTCATCCTCTCCTTCAAACTTTCCCAAATCAAGTAGCACCCCGGATGCTCACGACTGGAAAAGAGCACTCGCCACTGTCTTACTCAAAACTCAAAACTGAAAGAACGCGCTCTTCCTCGTAGCTGACACCCTCATAGCTAGTAGCTGAACAGACCCTCTGTTTCCTACTTCCTGTTTCCTGTTTGCTGTTCTTCACCATCTACACTGCTAACTATGTGTGGAATCGTCGGATACATTGGCCCCAAACCCTGCGTCCCTGTCATCATGGAGGGCCTGGCCCGCCTCGAATACCGCGGCTATGACTCCGCCGGCATCGCCGTCGCTGGAGGCGGCCACCCCCTGCAACTCCGCCGCGCTCCCGGCAAGCTCCGCAACCTCGACGCGATTCTCCGCGAAGATCCTGTGCAGGGAACCTACGGTATCGGCCACACCCGCTGGGCCACGCACGGCCGCCCCACAGAAGAGAACGCCCACCCTCACCGCGACGGCACCGGCACACTGGTCGTGGTGCACAACGGCATCGTCGAAAACTACCTGCAACTCAAGAACGCCCTCATCGCCAAGGGCCACAAGTTCGCCAGCGAAACCGACACCGAGATCATCGCCCACGTCATCCAGGACGAACTCGAACTGGCCGAACTCACCAAAACTCTGTCATCTCGACCGGAGCGCAGCGCAGTGGAGAGACCCCTAGACGCAGAGCGCGATGCCAATATTGATGCCACGCTCAGCATCAAGAGACCCCTGCATTTCGCGGGTGCCAGCACCACCACCGGCGCTGAGGATTCCAACTCCGCCCAAACCGTCTTAACCGCCCCACCCTCTCTCCCCCTCGAAGAAGCAGTAAGACGCGCCGTCAAGCGCCTCACCGGAGCCTTCGCGATCGGCGTGCTCTCCGCGCACGAGCCCGACAAGCTCGTCGCCGCGCGCATGGGCCCACCCGCAGTGCTGGGCATCGGAGAAGGCGAATACTTCCTCGCCTCCGACGTCCCCGGCATCCTCCACCACACCCGCACCATCTACTTCCTGCAGGACGGCGAAGTCGCCACCCTCACCCCCCTGGGCATTGAGCTCACCGACTTCGCAGGCGCGCCCAAGACTCTCACGCCACAGCGCATCACCTGGGACCCCATCCAGGCCGAAAAGGCCGGCTACAAGCACTTCATGCTCAAGGAGATCAACGAGCAGCCTCGCGCCGTCCGCGACACCACCCTGGGCCGCGTCTCGCTCGATACCGGTAAGGTCTTTCTCCCGGACATGCAGATCACCCCCGAGGAGTTCCGCGCCGCTACAGGAATTACCATCGCCGCCTGCGGCACCAGCTGGCACGCCGGCCTCGCGGGCAAGTTCATGATCGAGCGCCTGGCGCGTCTCCCCGTGGACGTCGACTACGCCAGCGAGTACCGCTACCGCGACCCCATCCCCTCGCCCACCGACATCGGCCTGCTCATCACGCAATCCGGCGAGACAGCCGACACTATCGCGGCGCAGCACGAACTCATCGCCAAAGGCTCCAAGACGCTGGCCATCTGCAACGTGGTCGGCGCAGCCGTCACGCGCTTGGCCCAGGGCACAATTACCACCAACGCCGGCCCGGAGATCGGCGTCGCCAGCACCAAGGCCTTCACGGCCCAGCTCACGGCGCTCTTCACCTTCGCACTCTACCTCGCCCAAACCCGCGGGACGATTACGGACGCCGCCTCACTGCATCTGGTCACCGAACTCTCCCGCGTTCCTGGCAAGCTCGAAGAGATCCTCCGCACGGTCGACGCCCAGTGCTGCGAACTGGCCAAGTCCTTCTCCACGGCGCGCGACTTCCTCTTCCTCGGCCGCGGCATCCACTACCCGATAGCGCTCGAAGGTGCACTGAAGCTGAAGGAGATCAGCTACATCCACGCCGAAGGCTACCCCGCCGGCGAGATGAAGCACGGTCCCAACGCTCTGATCGACGAAACCCTCCCGGTAGTCTGCATCGCGACCAAAGACCCAAGTGATCCCAGCTCAGTCCTGAAGTACGAAAAGACCCTCAGCAACATCCAGGAAGTAACAGCCCGCAGCGGCCGCGTGATCGCCATTGCGATCGAAGGCGACGAGCACATCGCCCAACTGGTAGAGCACGTCATCCAGATCCCGCAGAGCCACGAGCTGCTGCTGCCGATCTTGGAAGTCGTGCCCCTGCAATTGCTGGCGTACCACATCGCTGTGCGCAGAGGCTGCGATGTGGATCAGCCGAGGAATTTGGCGAAGAGTGTGACGGTTGAATAGTCGATTTCGCGTGATTTTTTTACGCGAACTGCTGGATTGATATAGATTTTATCTATGATTCTCTCGTTTGCTGTCGAGAACTATCGCTCAATACTCAAAAGGCAGGAGTTAACCTTTCTCGCATCGCGTTATGGGGCATTCTCCGATAGCTTAGGCCATCACCCTGGGGTGAAGAATGGGGTTTTGCCTGTCATTGCTCTTTTCGGTGCAAATGCGGCTGGTAAGACGTCGATGCTGAAGGCTTTTGCCTTCTTCTCTGGCGCGGTTCGCAATTCTCATGCGGCACTGCGGGATACCAAGATTCAGATACGTCCTCACTTCTTTCGCACCTCAGAGCCGACGATGATGGAGTGCGAGTTCATACTTGACCGGGCTATATACAAAATTGGTTTTCGGATTGACGCCGATCGTGTGATCGAAGAGTGGCTCTATTTGGGGCGGCGTCTTTTATATCGACGTCACGGCCAAAATTTCCAAATCGGAACAGCATTCAAAGGGGGGAAAGCTCTCGTAGGTTTTACCCGACCAAATGCGCTCTTTATCTCAAGCGGAGCCGCGAATAACAACCAGCTGTTGGGGAAATTGCAAAATGCTATCGATTCATGGACGGTGGTAAGCGACGACAACCCATTCCAAAATGCAGTAGCCTCAGTATTCATGGATCACGAATATAACCGACGTTTCTTTCTCCAAGCGTTGAGAGTTATAGATCCTCTTGTAAGTGATATTCGACATAGCGAAGAAGCAGGTAAATTACCTTTCGAATTGCCACCAGACATGCAGGATTCGTTCGGCGAAATATTGCGAGGATCAAATCGTTTCAACAAAATTAAAGTAACCCATCAATCGCTAGATGGGAACAATGCGGCGGAACTCACGTTAGATGAAGAATCGGCCGGAACAAAGAATTATTTGGGCCTGTTGGGCTTAATTATGTTCACCCTTGAGTCAGGCACTTGCCTCTTCCTAGACGAGATGGATGCAAGTCTTCATACGGGCCTATTGAAATCGATAATTATGCTCTTTCAATCTCCCAAGACGAATCCGCGGCATGCGCAGTTATTCTTTACGACACATGACACGGCATTATTAGATTCTAAGGTGCTTCGCCCCGACGAAATCTGGTTTGCAGATAAGGATCCTGAATTTGGCACGAAGATTTATTCACTTGCAGACTTTGAAGGGATGAGATCTAGCATGAAAAGTCAGCGGGATTATTTAGAAGGTCGGTTTGGCGCTATTCCGTTTATGGAGGATCATCTGCAGGTTGTAGCGGAGGCTTTGGCTGGAGAAAGAGCGTACGAACAACATAAAGAAGAGACGAAATAACCATGCGAGAACGCCAGCGTCCAAGATTGAAACCAATTCCGCGTCTGCTCGTAGTTTGCGAAGGGAAGTTGACCGAAAAGATTTACCTTGAGGGTGCTAGAAGAGATAGGAAAATTGCGCAAGAACTCATGCACGTCAGAGGGGGTGGACTCTCACCACTTGATGTCGTGAATTTAGCGATTTTGTTGCAAGCGAAGAATAAAACGGATGCGGCCTCGGATCCTTATGGTCTCTACGATCAAATATGGTGCGTATTCGATAGAGATGACCACCTGAATATACCTCAGGCAAGGCAGAAGGCTGCTGGGCATGGATTTAAAGTCGCATTTAGTAATCCTTGCTTTGAATTATTTCTGCTATTGCATTTCGAAGAATGCAATAAGGACCTGCATCGCACGAAAGTTGCGTCGCTCCTTCGGAAGCATCTTGATGGCTATAAGAAGGCTTTCAAATACGAAGATATTAAGCAAGGTTATCTACAAGCTCGCACAAGAGCAGCTGTAATTAATGGCAAAAGTAGGATCGTAAATCAGATTAACAGTGCGCCGTACACGAACGTCAGCAATCTGGTCGACCAAATCCGTAAACCACTCTAGTATGCATTCGACTGCACCACATAAGCTAATGGTAGGTGGCCGACTCATGGTGTCTTAATCTATCCCAAAGTATTGGGTGCCGTATCTGTCGCGTTCTTTGCGATGAGGGGGCATCGCGAAGGCACGATTGCTCTCGCCCTTCACAATAGTTAGCACGAATCGGAAGGGCGCGGTTTCAATTTCGCCACAAACCCGACGTCGAAGACGCCTACCTCACTGTCGCAAGCAGAAGTGCAGGCGTAGCAGGAACGGCTGATCTGCTTTCCGTCGCAGCGCCTGCTATTTTTCAGTACAGCCACAGTATCCAAGCATTTTCCCTTTTGTCTTTGGATATCCCACCTCCTCTCCGCGTGCTACCCTAACCCCGCATCAACAAGAGGACACCAGCATGGCGGGAAGCTTGAATCTTTCCTCGGCAGTTCACGTTCTTCCGTGCCCCAACTGCGGAGAGACCATCAACACCTCGGTACAGCAGTGTCCGTTCTGCTCCACGCCTATAGATCCAGCGGCTGCGGAAGTCTCCGCCGCTGCCACCAGCAGGATTAGCCAGGCCTGCAGCGACGCCAGCTACCTGAAGGTCATGGCCTGGTCTCTGCTGACGTTCTTCTGCCTGATGTTTGTTCCGTTCGTGGGTCTGGCCGGCGCTGTTGGCTTATGGTTTCTCCGGATCGCGATTCCTGTGATGGTCGTCCGCTGGTGGATAAAGTTCGGCTCTATCAAGACCGACGACCCCGACTTCGCCCGCGCGAAGCGTGCGGCAATCATCGTCGGCATCGTAGGACTGCTGGCCCTCGCCAGTGCGATACCTCTGCATTCTCACCCATAGCGAAAACCGCCGCTTAAACAGACACGGCGATCACCCGCTCAAGAAAGCGGACAATCGCCGTGGTGTGGACTACAGGGCTTGGAGGAAACCAAATAACTCGAGGAGGTCTTGGATGAAATTGAGGAAGGGATTGTCAATGACGATCTGCGTGGATTGCATGAGTTGATCCGCCTTTCTTTCTGAAAAACACAGAGTCGAGGTGCAAGTACGGAAACCGGTAGATGAGACCATACAACTTTGCCTGTACCCACACAACACAATTGTTCGGCAATCTGAGAGTTCTCAGGTGATATTAACGGGGAAGTAACCACTCCCTCCGTCGAAGGCGAACCGCGTTTGTTGTAGGGAGCAGAGGCCACCGAGCCGGATGCCTCGCCTCTCGCTTCTGCGAGGTGTGCCACCGTGCAAAGCAAGATCGCTGCTGACTGGAATCGAAAGCCGCCGCTTTAAAGAGACACGGCGATCGCCCGCTCAAGAAAGCGGACAATCGCCGTGTAGTGGACTACGAAATGGTGATGCTGAGGAGACCAAAGAGGAACGTGAGGATGCTTGCGAGGTTGATAGCAATGGTAAGCATGAGATGAGTCCGCCTTTCTCTCTGAAAAAACAGAGGAATCGCACCTGCGTGTACGAAAGCCAGTAGAGAGACCATACATCCTTACCTCCCAACGCACAACACAATTCTTTCGGCAATCCGAGAGTTTAATCCGATATTTACTGGAAATTAAACGCTTCATCTTCCAAATGCGAACTGCATTTGTTGAAGGCGCAGAGTCCGTCGAGCCGGGTGCCCCGCATCTCGCCTCTGAGAACTGGGCCATCGCGCAAAGCGTGCCCGCAACCTTCTCAGCCGGGACTTCTCGCCAGAAGGGCGACGACAGAATAGAATTAAGCTTGCACCTACCGCCCAGGCCATGTACTCCCCGCCCCGCCGCCAGCGTGCAACCTCGATCGAGAAAACCCGTCTATTTCTATCCAGACACCCTAAGGAAAACCACGATTTTGATAGGTCGCGTTCTGCTCGTCTTTACCCTCTTCGGTCTCACCGGCCCCATCGTAGCCCAGACGGTAGCCCCGTCGGTGTCCCAGACGCTCGATAACCCCGTAGCGACCTCGACCGCGCCTTCTGAAACTCCCCTGCCGCCGTCGCCGAGCCAGAGCTCCCAGAACTCAGAAGACCAACTCGCCACCGTCACCCTGCCGGACGCTCCCATCCCGCAAGTGCAGGAATCAAGCTCCCAACAGCAGCAGCCCGTCGCACCCCAAACGCAAGCCCCTCAAGACGAGACCCCGGAACAGCGCCGCGCTCGCGCCGCGAAAGAGCTGCAACTCGAAGAGAAGCAGCGCATGTTCGGCGTCGTTCCCAGCTTCAACGCGGTCCTTAATGGCAACGCGACCCCGCTCTCAGCAGGACAGAAATTCCATCTCTTCTTCCACGGCTCGATCGATCCCTACCAGTTCGGCATCGCCGGCCTCGACGCGCTGCTCGAGCAGGCGGAGGGCTCCTATCCTGAGTGGCGCGGAGGCATCGGGGGCTACAGCAAGCGCTTCGGTGCGTCCTACGCCGACGGCTTTATCGGCAACTTCTTTGGCAACGCTGTCCTCCCCGCCGCCTTCCATCAGGACCCGCGCTACTTCCGCCTGGGCTATGGCAAGCCCATGCATCGCTTCTGGTATGCGCTCTCCACCACGTTCCGCGCCAAAAGTGACAGTGGTAACTGGCAGTTCAACTATTCCAATATCTCGGGGAACTTCATCGGGGGCGCCATCTCGAACCTCTACTATCCAGCCGCGGATCGCGGCGTTGGCCAAACCCTGGAGAGCGGCCTAACCGTCACGGCCGAAGGCGCCATCGGAACTCTGGCGATCGAGTTTTACCCCGACATCGTCCGCCACTTCCACAACCGCCACAACAAGAAGATCGCCGCGGACGCAGACACGACGCAACCCTAGCGCTGAAACTCAATAGTGTGATCTGTCCCTTTTCGACCCACCATGACAACTCTGGGGGTAGCCAAGCCATTCCGCCCCACCGGAGACAACCCACTCGAACCAACGAAAAGACACGTTAAATGGACACGGCGATCATCTGCTCAAAGGAGCGGATGACCGCCGTGTGCTGAACTACGAAACGGTGATCTTGAGGAGACCGGCGAGGAACGTGATGAGGCTTGCGAGGTTGATAGCAATGGTAAGCATGAGTCGATCCACCTTTCTCTCTGAGGCAAAAAAGCCAGAGGAATCAAAATTCAGAATTGCGGGGGGCCCGGTAAAAACATACAACTTAATAGGCAATTACACAATAGACCGTTTGATTCTCTGGGAAGTTTTCACTCCATATTGACTACGGAGTAAACACTATATTTCCATTTCCCCAGGGCCGTGCAATGTCTCGTGGTTCACACGGTCAGGAAAAGACTGTGCAGGATGCCTCGTAATCCCACTCTGCTGCGAAGCAACGACTGCTTAGGACCTGATCCTGAGCGGTTTAGTCCTACGTGAGGGAAATCTTGAGGATGGTAGACAGGAATGCGATGAGAGCTGCGAGGTTCAGAACGATCGTGAGCATATTGTTGATCCACCTTTCTCTCTGAGATCAGTCAGAGGAGTCAAAGTTCGAAAGTACAGGGCACAATAGAAGTCAACATACAGCTTTAGCTGGGATTACGCAATAACAATCCATGCTCAGCCATCAAGGCGTTCCACTTGATGTTGACTGGAGAGTAAACATCACATCTGCCTAACGCTGGGTGTACCTCCCCTGGAGGCAAAAACAGCCACGCGGGATGTCTCGCTCTCTCGCCCCAGAAAGAAAGACCTCTCCAGAACCTGAGCGTAGCCGAAGGCCGCAGTTGGCGGGAGCGAATACCGTTTGTGAAACAAGTTTTCTTAAAGGAAACACGGCGATCGCCCGCTCCTTGGAGCAGGCGATCGCCGTGTGCTGAACTACGAGATGCTGATGAAACCAGCGAGGAACGTGAGAAGGCTTGCGAGGTTGATAACGATGGTAAGCATGTGTGGGTTGACCTTTCTCTCTGGCTGCAACCAGAGGAATCAAAAATGAAAATTATTGGTGCAAAGCAGAAGTCAAAATACAACTTTACATACCATTACACAAATTATTTTTTTCGTCATCAAAGAAGTTTCACTTGATATTGACTGGGCAGTAACTACCCGATTTCCCGCTGTACATCGATCCGTTCTCTGTGCTACGCGGCGTGTTCCCGGCACAAGCAGAAGGCGCTCTCCTATATCTGTTTTTGAGAGATTTCGTTCCCGCAGGATAGGAGGGAAAGCAGGCCTTCCGCGTCCTCCGCTCGAGCGCAAAAAAACCACAGCCGATTTAAGTCCACTAAGATAGTGCTTGCATGTCGATGTTTTTCGTTGAGTCGATCTAAAACGTTGGTGTCATCTGCCTAATGGCTGACCTGGCATTCGAGGAGTTCCATGCACAGCATACTTTCCGATCTCAAACTGGTCTTCCGGCAATTGCGCAAGTCCCCCGGATTCACGCTAACGGCAGTCATGATGCTGGCTTTCGGGATTGGTGCCACGACCGCCATCTTTTCCATTGTCAACGCGGTGCTCTTGCGTCCGCTGCCCTTTCCTCACGCCGACCGTCTTGTGACGCTCGGAGACCAGGTCAGCGGCACCCACTGGGGAGAGCAGGACGCAGGCCCCGTCACCGGTCCAGAGGTCGTTATTTACCCGCGAGATACCCGTTCGTTTGAGAGCCTTGGCGGCTATGGCTCTGCAGGCTTTGAGCTCTCCGGAATTGGCCAGCCTGCACAGATCAACGCCACGCGCATGACGCCCTCGATCTTTACCGCGCTTGAAGTTGCGCCCCTCATGGGTCGCACCTTCACCGCACAGGAAGATCAGCAGAAGGCGCAGGTCACAGTCCTCAGCTACGCCACATGGAAGAGCCGCTTCAATGGCGACCCGCACATACTCGGCTCAAAGATGCTGCTCGATCGCAAACCGTATGTCGTCATCGGCGTCATGCCCAGGGACTTTGAGTTCCCACTCAATCCCGGCAGTCTCAACCGCAGCGAGATCTGGGTTCCGATGAGCCTCTCTGCGCAGGAGCTTTCTCCGGAAGCCAGTGCCAGCTGGTATCTCCAACTGGTGGGCCGCCTCAAGCCCGGCATCACGCCAGCTCAGGCTCAAAGTGATGCTGCGCTCGTTGCCCAGCAGATCATGCGTAACTTTCCGCCCGATGAGACCAACTTTCACATCAAGCCAGTGGTCTATCCGCTGCAGCACATCACCGTACTGCATGCTCTTCCACTTCTGCGCATGCTCTTCCTCGCCGTAGTCGTAGTGTTGCTCATCGCCTGCGCCAATCTCGCCGGACTCCTCCTGGTTCGCGCTATCCGCCGCCAACACGAAACGGCTATACGTCTGGCGATCGGCGCGCCGGCGGTCACGCTCTTGCGGCAGACGATTCTCGAGAGTCTCGTCCTGAGTATGGCTGGTGCTCTTCTCGGCATCGGCCTCGCCGCTCTCGCCTTAGTCGTCGGCCGCGGCCTCCTTCCAGAGACCATGCCGCGCGTCAACGAAATCACTCTCAACTGGTCTGTCATTGGCTTTGCATTCCTGCTCGCACTCCTTACCGGTCTCCTCTGCGGACTAGCTCCTGGCTTCGCCGCCCTGCGCACCAACGTGAATGCCGCGATGAAAGAAGGCGGACGCAGCGGCTCCGCAGGTGGTAGCCACGGCCGTCTGCGCTCCGCACTTGTGGTTATGGAGATCGCCGTCGCGCTCATTCTCCTCACGTCTTCCGGCCTGCTGCTGCGCAGCTTCAACAAAATGAGCGCAGTCGATCTCGGATTCCGTCCCCAGCATGTCACCACAGCCCTGTACTCGCTTCCGCAGAAGCAATACTCCATACAGGTGCAGGTTGACAGCTTTAACAACCGCCTTCTCCAACAGCTTCGTCAGCAACCCGGTGTCGAAGCCGCTGGTATCACCACCACGATTCCTACTACTGGAGACGGTATAGAGGCCTTTGTCGCCGAGGGATACGTCGATCCACGCGGCCCTGACCAGACGGCCGCTTCGCCTTCGCAGGTGATCGGCGACTACTTCAAGGCCATCGGTACTCCGCTGCTCCGCGGCCGCTATTTCACCGAGTCCGACAATGCCCAGGGCCAGCTTGTCATCATCGTCAACCACGAGTTCGCCGAGCACTACTGGCCGCATCAGGATCCGATCGGGAAACGCGTGCATACCGGCACCGCAAAGGCGCCAACTCCCTGGATGACCGTAGTTGGAGAAGTAGCCGACGCCAAGCTCAACTCGCCGGATGCAGACGCGACCGAGCAGTTTTACCAGCCTGTCGCCCAGCTCGAAAAAGATGCCGGCTCGTTTGCTCAACCTACGGATGTGAACGGCAACGGCGGCTACATCGTCCTGCGTTCCTCACTGCCGCCTGAACAGATGGAGAATGCTCTCCGCGCTGCCGTCAGGTCCATCGATGCACAGCTGCCGCTCACTCAGGTGCAATCCATGGAGCAAGTGGTCTCCCAGAGCGAAGCGCCACGCCGCTTCAACACCCTCATCATCTCCATTTTTGCCCTCGCAGCAGTAGTGCTCTCGGTGCTTGGCATCTACAGCATCATCGCGTTTTCCGTCGCCTCTCGCGTGCAGGAGATGGCGATTCGCATCGCTCTCGGATCGCAGCGGTCGCATATCATTCGTCTGGTTCTCGTCTCCGGCCTTAAACTCGCGACCATCGGTTGTATTCTCGGGCTGGCCGGAGCCGCCGCCGCGTCCAGCCTTCTGCGATCCTTCCTCTTTGATGTAAGCCCCTTCGACCCTGTTGTGATGATTCTGACCGCGATTGCGGTCTTCGCATTGGCTCTTTTGGCTTCAGCCATACCCGCACGCCGCGCTGCTTCGGTCGATCCTCTCAACGCTTTGCGAGGAGAATAACCTCATCGTTGTACGTATGAGCCCAGTCCAAAGCCTGTCATTTCTCCGCTCCCGTTGGTCGGTCGAAATGACAGACATCAACGGTAGGTTGGTTTCGCCGCAATAGTTAGCCGTGCACACGCGAACAGCGGACCGGTTTGGTCGCACATCCCCAGTGTTGACAAGGGTTTTCGCGCGGTAGAGAATTGGCGGCATCAGGCAACGTCAGCCCTTCGAGTGGAGTCACACTGTGGAGAGAGCGGGCGGAAAGCAAGCCTCGGGAGGTCAGTATGCAGGCAGTTCACGACGGACAGTGCGGGCTGTGTAGCCACTTTGGTGAGCAGCACGCGAAGGAGCAGGTTCTGGTGTCGATTCTCTCCAGCAAAAAGGCCGACGAGGGGCTGCTGGACGATTGCGGCCACCCCAAACACGCAGCACTGCACCTGAAGGTAACTCCGATCTCAGGATGCGACGGCTTTGTGCCGGCAGCACAAGCGTAAAAACGACCAGACATCAACAGGAGAAGTTGCAGAGCAAGGCTGCGTTGGTCGCAGCCTTTGTTCTGTCTGTTGTGACTTGAAGCTCCGCCGTTCGAACTATGATGGTGGAACTATGAGACGTTCCTTCGCGCGCCGCGCCGCCGTTGCTGGTCTATCCGCCTCTTTTGCTCTTACTTCCAACCTTGGTTTTGCCGCGGAGAAGCCCTCCGAAGCGGCAGCGAAGAAGACCGCGTCCGCTGTCGAGACGCTTGATCTTGAGATGTACTCGCGGATTCGCGATGAGGGCTTCAACCACTCGCGGGTCATGGAGTATGCCGGTGCGCTGTTCGACGACATCGGGCCGCGGCTTACAGGCTCGCCGGCCATGGCGCGTGCGAACGAGTGGACGCGACAGCAGTTGCAGGCGATGGGTTGCGCGAACGCGCATCTCGAAAGCTGGGGCGAGTTCGGTATGGCGTGGACGCAGATCGGCGCGAGTCTGCAGATGGTGAAGCCGGGGCCAGCAGTGTTTCTGGCGCAGGCCACACCGTGGTCTCCCGCGACGGCGGGAGCGATGACGGTGGACGTGATCGCTGTGCCCGGGCTGAAAGCTGAAAGCGAGCTTGCTGCGTGGAAGGGCAAGCTGAAGGGCAAGGCCATTCTGTACGGTCAGGCGCAGGAGAATCCGGATGTGGACCCGGACAAGGTTCCCAAGATGGAACATGACGATGCGGAGAAGCTCGCCAAGTTCGCGCAGTATCCGCTGAATGGCGACATGCACGAGCAATATGTGCTGCCCACCAACCAGCCCGATCTCTTTCGCAAGTACTTCGCTCAGAATGCCTTCAAGGAGAAGGTTGCGAAGTTCTTCGCGGACGAGGGCGCGGTAGCCGTGCTGGTACCTAGCGGCTCGGGCGGCGTATTGCATGACGACACGAACTCCTCCATGGGATGGTTCGTCTACCGGCCCGAGCACAAGCAGGCAATTCCGGAGGAGGTTATCGCCGACGAAGCCTGGAACCGCATGAGCCGCCTGCTTGGGCACAAGGTGCCGGTTAGCGTAAACATTGCGATTGCGACACAGTTCGGCGACGAGCATGCCCAGGGCTACGACACCATCGCGGAGATTCCCGGCACAGACCCGCAGTTGAAGGATGAGGTCGTAATGGTCGGCGGCCATCTCGATAGCTGGATTGCCGGCACGGGTGCAACTGACAACGGCGCAGGCGCGATCGCGGCCATGGAGGCCATGCGCATCCTGAACGCACTGCACGTCAAGCCGCGGCGCACCATCCGGATTGCGCTGTGGAGCGGCGAGGAGGAGGGTATCTTCGGCTCGTTAGGCTACGTGGCGAACCACTTCGCCACCTTCCACTACTCCGGCGCCAAGGAAGACGAGGATGTGCCGCTGTTCCTGCAAGCCATGACAGCGCCGCCGACGCTGAAGCCGGAAGCCGCTAAACTCGATGCCTACTTCAACCTGGACAACGGTACAGGCAAGTTGTTGGGCATCTACACAGAGGGCAATGTCGGGATCGGGGCGATCTTTCAGCAGTGGATGGAGCCGCTGAAGGATCTCGGGATGACGACGGTGAGCGCGCGCAACACGGGCTCTACCGACCATGTGCCGTTTCAGATGGCGGGCCTGCCGGGGTTCCAGTTCATCCAGGACCCACGCGACTATGACAGCCGCACGCACCACAGCAATCTCGATACGTACGATCACCTGAGTGAACCGGACCTGAAACAGGAGGCCGTGGTGGAGGCGATCTTTCTCTACAACGCGGCCATGCGCGACGCGATGCTGCCAAGGCCGGAACTCCCTTTCAGCGGCGCGAGCAAACCGCTGGAAGGTTTGTACCCAGACGCTGCGAAATAGTGCACCTTCACGAATAGTGTGATGTGTGGATGAACCACTACAGAATTGTCATCTCGACCGAAGCATGATGGTTTTATCATCATGCGGAGTGGAGAGACCTGCAGGTTGCCTGCGCAGGTGATAGTGCCGTGCAGGCAACCTGCAGGTCTCTTAGGCCATGTATTACGTGTCGATTCCCGTATCGGTCTTATTAGCCTGACGCACAATTCTGCTCTGTCACTTTCTTGATGGAAAACAAGGATGCATCGAGACCGGATCGGAATGGACCTGGAACCTCTGGAACAGGCCCGCCAAAGCCGCTTAAGACATAGTCGCTATCCAACACGCGGTGACAAGGTTATGACAAACCTGTGACAACTGATCGATTCCACTATGGTCTTCTAGGACGGCTCAAGACTGAAATGCAAACCGATTACACCTTGCCACTCATTAAGACATCTGGATTAAGGACGGCGCTATTCCTGGTGGCTACGGGTATTTTTTTATACCTGCGAACTTGTGTGCTTCCGGGTATACCAATGGCAGCGCAGAATGATGCGGTGTTTTTCTTTGAGCATGCGAAACGCATTTTAATGGGCCAGGTCCCCTTTCGCGATTTCTTTGTTTTTGTAATGCCGGGAACGGACCTCTTGTATGCCGGGCTATTTCGATTATTTGGCATTCATGCCTGGCTTGTTTTGGCCATCGTCATTCTGCTTGGTCTCTCGCTCACGGCAGTCCTCTTACAAATTTCGAAGCGACTCTTGAGCGGAAATCTCGTATTTCTACCGGCTACCCTGTTTCTTATATTTGATTTTGACAATGCGCGCGATGCGACACATCACTGGTATAGCACCTTGCTGGTAATGCTGGCTGTGCTCACGCTGCTGCGCGGCAGGACATACAGCAAAATTCTATCCGCGGGTGCTCTATGCGGCGTCGCTACGATATTTACTCAGACACAAGGCTTTCTTGGCTTTGTGGCTATCGCCACATTCATCATCTGGATGCTTCGGACCGAACGTCAGTCAAAGTTCTTATTAATAAAGGCACTAGTTGTATTAACCGTTCCATTTATCGTTATAGTTGGTGGAACTCTCGGCTATTATGCGCACTTGGCAGGCATTCGCACTTTGGTCTATGCGTTATGGGAATATCCCCGCCCCTTCACAGCCACACAATATTCTTATCCACTTTTGGGACTCGGGTCTCAGCCTGGATTCATTGATTTCTTTCATAGGGTCTCTTTTTCTTGCCTGTATCTATTCGTACCTCTTGTATATATCTTTTGTTTCCATCGATTATTTCGTCAAAAACATCATATGAATCCGCGTCACTGGGAAGCTGTACTGCTAATTAGCTTGGCTGGCTCGGCGCTTCTCGTTACCGTAGCACTAGGTCCGTCTTCCCACCGGCTATGCATGGTTGCTCCCCCAGCCATGATTGCGTTTGTCTGGTATTTCAGCGGGGTCGGGGCAATCGAGCGAAAGATACAAAGCACGCTCTGGTGGTTGTCGATCGCTTTATTTCTCTACCTGCCAATTCGATTACAGCTACTGCCGCGAAACTATCTTGATCTTCCGACTGGTAGGACTGCCTTTCTGTCACCGGAACAATATGCCGTGGACCGTTGGCTAGCAGAGCACACTCGTGCCAATGACTATTTCTTCGGATTAACGCCTGCGTCTTTTGCAGTCGCATTGCGAAATCCTACCCCGTTGGATCTCATCCTTCCCACAAAGATGACAACTCCTGCACAGGAGGAAGCAGTTATCCGATCGCTTCAACAATATCCTTCGACCCTCATCTTTCTACGGCACGAAGAAGCATTCGACGATAATGCTCGTTTGCAAGAATTTACCGTCTTTATACATAGTCATTACCATCTGGCAAAAGCATTTCCCTCCGGGGAATTTTGGCAAGTAAACCAATGATGACGCTCGCAAAGGTGCGCGTCGAGATCGAAGAACGACAAAGGGCGCGCCATAGTGGCGCGCCCTTTATGTCGAAGATAGTACAAACTACATCTCTTTGACGCCATCGACGAACGCCTTGAGCTTGCGCGAGCGCGACGGATGACGCAGCTTGCGGAGAGCCTTGGCCTCTATCTGGCGAATGCGCTCGCGAGTGACCTGGAAGCTCTGTCCAACCTCTTCCAGCGTGTGCTCGCTGCCGTCCTCGAGTCCGAAGCGCATCTTGATCACGCGCTCTTCCCGCGGGGTCAGCGTGCGCAGCACCTGAGAGGTGTACTCCTTCAGGTTGACCGAGATCACAGCGTCGCTCGGGCTGACGGCCATGCGGTCTTCGATGAAGTCGCCAAGATGCGAATCTTCCTCTTCGCCGATCGGAGTCTCCAGTGAGATGGGCTCCTGCGCGATCTTGAGGACCTTGCGGACCTTCGCGACAGGAATATCCATGCGCTTGGCGATCTCTTCCGACGACGCCTCGCGGCCCAGCTCCTGCACCAGCTGACGCGAGGTGCGGATGAGCTTGTTGATCGTCTCGATCATGTGCACCGGAATACGAATGGTGCGAGCCTGATCGGCGATGGCGCGAGTAATGGCCTGACGAATCCACCAGGTAGCGTACGTCGAGAACTTATAGCCACGGCGATACTCGAACTTATCCACGGCCTTCATCAGGCCGATGTTGCCCTCTTGAATCAGGTCGAGGAACTGCAGGCCGCGGTTGGTGTATTTCTTCGCGATGGAGACGACGAGACGAAGGTTGGCTTCGATCAGCTCACGCTTAGCCTTCTCCGCGTCCATGTCGCCCTGGATCATCTCGCGCTGCGTGCGCTTCAGATCGTCGAGTGAGATACCCGAGTCGGTTTCCACGCGCTGCAGATCCACGCGGCAGTTCTTCTGCTGGCGCTTGTATTCCTTCTTGAGCTCTTCAGAGCGCGAGGCGTCGAACTTCGCCTCGAGCGAACGAATCTGACGCTCCAGCGTGCGCATGGAGTCGACTGTCTTGTTGACCTTGTCGAGCAGCCGCTTCTTTTCGCCGTTGGTGTACTTCAGCTCGCGGACGATCCGGTTGACGAATACATGCTCGCGGCCCATGAGCCAGCGGCTCTTGCGCTTGTCCTTCTCCTTGGCCTTCGCGTCCTTGCCATGCGGCTCTGCGACGCGGATGGCATGGTCGGCGGCTTTCTTCTGGTGCTTGATCAACTCGTCGATGCGGGCGACAGTCTGCTTCACGCGCGCGGCGAGAATCTCTTCCGTCAGCTCTTCTTCGTCGAATACGACGACTTCCTTGATGTTGCGGACGCCGCGCTTGAGGTCTTCACCGAGGCCGGTGATCTCGCGAATGACGATCGGCGAGCGCGAGATGGCCTTCATCACGCGCATCTGGCCGCGCTCGATGCGCTTCGCAATCTCGACCTCACCCTCGCGAGTGAGCAGGGGAACGGTACCCATCTCGCGCAGGTACATGCGGACGGGGTCGTTGGTCTTCTCCAGCGTGCCGGGCGAGAGATCGAGTTCGACATCGTCGCCTTCTTCGCCGGACTCGTTGTCGTGCTCTTCGGCTGCGCGTTCGCTGGCCGCACGACGGCCCTCACCCGAGAGCACTTCAATGCCCTGGGTGTTGATGGTGGTCATCAAATCATCGAGCTCGTCGGGCGACGTGATGTCGCCGGGCAGCAGGTCGTTGACTTCGCCGTAGGTGAGGTAACCCTTCTCCTTGCCGGTGTCGATGATGCGGTCTACGTCTTCTTCGTACTTATCGATTTCGTCAGCCACGTTGGGCGCTCCTGGGGGGTCTCGGCGCGGGTTGGCGCGAGAAAATATTTAGAGGAAAAGAACGCGCTCGTGAGTGCGGCGCGGAGGTCTCCCTGGGTTGTGTCGGATCACTGGGACGGGGGTGCGGTCAAGGCCGCGGGCGCAGGCGGAAGACACTCAGGGCTTGAGGCTTCGGCAACTCAAAGGCGCACGTCTCCAGTGAAACATAGTGTACCACTCCTTTAGACGCGAATCCTAGTGGGAAAGATGCAGAGGAGGACCGTCGCTCCTACCCGCCCGCAGCTAGCTGCGGGCGGTGAAGATGGAAGCCCCCTGATCCGGTGTGCTGACCGTATTGCGGAACATGCTGAAGAGCTCGCGGCCCACCCCGAACTGCGACTCCGCAAGGTCCTCGTGGATGGGGGAGCGAGCGTCCCACTCCGCCGGATCCACCAACACATTGAGCTCGTTGGTATTGGCGTCGATCCGCAGGCGATCGCCATCGCGCAACTTGGCGATCGGGCCTCCTTCGGCGGCTTCGGGAGTGAGATGAATTGCCGCAAGCACGTCACCCGAAGCCCCGGAGAGTCGGCCATCGGTGACCAGCGCCACCTTAAATCCATGACTCTGAACGGCTTGCAGCGGCGGCAGAAGCTTGTGCAACTCCGGCATGCCATTGGCACGCGGACCCTGGAAGCGCACGACAACGATGATGTCCCGGTGCAGCTCCCCCGCGAGAAACGCCCCCTGCATCTCCTCCTGGCTATGGAAGGTCCGGACGACACCCTCGATCGTGTGCCGGTCTTCCGCAATCGCCGAAGTCTTGACGATGGCTTTGCCAAGATTGCCCTGAAGTACGCCCAGACCGCCATGGTGTTCAAATGGTTCGATTACCGGACGGAGGATCTTCGTCTCTCCGCTACTAGCCACACCCTCACGCCAGGTAAGTTCGCCCTCCGCGTCCAGAAAAGGTTCCTGGGTATAACGGTCAAGCCCCGTCCCCATGATGGTCTTTACGTCAGAATGCAACAGCCCAGCGCCGAGCAGTTCGCGGATCAGAAAACCCATCCCACCAGCAGCGTGGAAGTGGTTCACATCAGCCTTGCCGTTCGGATAGACCCGAACCAGCAGGGGCGTAACCTCAGCAAGCGCGGCGAAATCAGCCCACTCCAGCTTGATGCCCGCAGCGGCAGCCATCGCGATCATGTGCATAGTGTGGTTCGTTGAACCGCCCGTGGCGAGCAGTCCAATGAGGCCATTAACGAACACCCGCTCGTCGAGCATCGTGCCCACGGGAGTGTATTCCGAACCAAAGGCGGTAAGGGCCAGCGTACGATGCACGGCGGCCCGGGTGAGCGCATCACGCAGCGGTGTATTCGCGTTCACGAACGAGGAGCCGGGCAGATGCAGGCCCATGATCTCCATCATCATCTGGTTGGTGTTGGCGGTCCCGTAGAAAGTACAGGTGCCGGGGCTATGGTACGAGGCAGCCTCCGCTTCCAGCAGCTCTGCTCGAGTCACCTGGCCCTCGGCGTAGCGCTGCCGCAGGTACTTGCGGTCTTCGTTCGAGAACCCGGACGTCATGGGTCCACTGGGTAGAAAGACCGTCGGAAGGTGCCCGAAGGAGAGCGCGCCGATCACAAGGCCCGGGACGATCTTGTCGCAGATGCCGAGACACACAACCGCATCGAAGGTCTGGTGCGAGAGCGCAACCGCGGTCGAAAGCGCAATAACATCGCGCGAAAAGAGCGAGAGCTCCATGCCGGTCTCGCCCTGGGTAATGCCGTCGCACATGGCGGGAACGCCGCCGGCAACCTGCGCCACCCCGCCGGCCTCGCGTGCGGCTGCACGAATGAGCTCGGGGAACCGCTCATAGGGCTGATGCGCGGAGAGCATGTCGTTGTAGGCCGTGATGATGGCGATATTGCCTGCGCCGCCCTGGCGCAGCACGGCCTTGTCATGTGAGGTGCAGGCCGCAAACCCATGGGCCTGATTGGCGCAGCCACGGGCTTCACGATGCGGTGCGGTGCGGATAGAGGCCGAGAGAGCTTCGAGATAACGGGAACGGGTAGGTTGGCTACGTTCTACGATGCGGCGGGTAACTTCGGCGACGCGGTGGTTCACATCCATGGTGCGGACACCTGATTCGAAACGAGAGTGCGGGAAAAGAGGCAGGTCATGGGCGAAGTATATCCGATAATCGGACGTATTTTGCTTTCGCAACTTCTATCAAAAAGATGACCAGACCTTCCTGAGTCAAAGGACTCTAGTCTTTAGGAGGAGAAATCGAGCATCGGCCCGCGCTCACGGAGGGGCTCGCCGGGTACACCGGACTGGCAGCTAGGGCAGAGACGTCCTTTGATGTCGAGCCCGTTGCAGCCATAGTCGTGGGAGCAAAGACCGCAGCGCAGATGGTAGATGCTCTGGTTCGCGCGCGAGGTGGAACGCGCGCCTGTAGCGGCGATGACCTTCTGCTGGTTCGGGTTCAGAAAACCGGGAGCGGTGGTCTGGGAGAGTGAGGGAGAGGCGGAGGAGCGGCCGCGATGCGGCGGGGCCGTAAGCTTCATCGTGAGACTGCCTCCAGCGGCTTTGCAAAGATCAGATCGCAGCACACCTGTGTGCCGACTGTGAAGGTGCGTGTTCCGGCTTCACTGAAGCCGTTGCGCCGGTAGAAACCAATGGCGCGCTCGTTGCCTGCGTGTGTTCCCAGCAGCAGACGTGTGCGCCCTAGCTCACGGGCATCGGCAATGGCCGCATCCAGGAGTGCCTGCGCTGTCCGGATGCCCGGATGGCCTTCTACTGGTGTCGCCGACGAGCGAAATCGCGAAAACAGATAGATACGTTTGAGTTCGATGTCGGTGGGCAGCACGTCGAAGCTGGGAAGGTCGGGTGCGCTGAGCATCGCATAGCCCACGGGTACATCCACACCGGTGACCGCCAGCGTGATGCGCGTATCAGGCTTGGCAAGGTACGCGGCATACGCCTCAGGCGTATGGTTCTTCGCACAGTGGGCAACGATGTCTGCTCCCGGCAGCATCCAGGTGAAAGCTTCTAGAAACGTAGCGGCGCCGACGAGCGCAAGTACCGCGGCATCGGTTGCAGTGGCTCGGCGGAGGGTGACGGGTTCGATTGAGGGCGGCGCACTGGGGAGAAAAGAATCGGTGGTGGCTTTTACAGACATAGAAACTCTCGCAGACCTAATGGTAAAGAAACTCTAGCAACTCAAATGGTAATAGGACAGCGCGGAGAGGATAACGTTGAAGCTGTATCGAACGAAGGAGTTGTGTTGAAGAGTGCACAGGAAAAGGACGCGGAGTATGCCCAAATCGCCGAGGGCTTTGCGGGCGATGAAAGCGTGTCGAAAGAGTTGCGTGCCTTGGCCGACGATCCTCGGGTAACGGTGCGACGCGCTGGCGCTCCGGCGAAGGGCAAGTGCGTCGTCTACTGGATGCAGCGTGCGCAGCGCGGGCGCGACAATCATGCACTCGATAAGGCCGTTGAAGTTGCGAACACGCTGGGATTGCCCTGCGTGGCGTACTTCGCGGGAATCCGGAACTTTCCTCATGCCAATCTGAGGCACTATGTGTTTCTCAACCAGGGACTGCCGGATATCGAAGAAGACTGCGCGGAACGCGGTGTAGGGTTCGTAATGCGGCGGGCTCCGCAGGAAGATCACGAGCGCTTTTTTGCGGATGTCCATGCCGCTATGGTGATTGGCGACGAGAACCCGATGCGCGAGCCGGAGCAGTGGCGCGTACGGCTCGCGAAAAATCTGCAGGTTCCCTTCTGGACGGTAGATGCGGATGTGATTGTGCCGTCGAAGCTGCTGGAGAAGGCACAGTTCAGCGCCGGCGTAGCGCGGCCAAGGCTGTATCGCGCGTTGCCGGAGTTCCTGCACCCTTATGAAAATCCACGTGCAGAGAAGGTGTGGCGCAAACCGCGTGGTCTTCACGTCGACGATGTGCGCAAGGATATGACCCGTGATTGGCAGGACTTTGATCGCACAGTTCAGCTAGTTGCTGCGTGGCAGGGTGGGCATCGTGCTGCGATGAAGCGGCTGCACATCTTCTGCGGCAAGATGCTGGAGACCTATGACCGTGACCGCAACCATCCCGAGCTCGATGGATCGAGCAAAATGAGCCCCTACCTGCACTTCGGGCATATCGGGCCGCTGACGATTGCCCTCGCGCTGAATGCGCAGGTGAAGCGAGACCCAAAGCTAAGCGCCGCACGGGATAGTTACTTTAACGAATTGATCGTGTGGCGCGAACTGGCAGTAAACTTCGTGCGCTATCAGCCGGAGTACGACTCGCCGGCATGCGCGGACAACTGGGCCAAAGCAACGATCGCCGAGCATGATCGCGATGAGCGCGAGGTGCTCTACACACTTGCACAACTCGAGGGCGCACGTACCCACGACGAGTTATGGAACGCAGCGCAGTTACAGATGGTCCGCTATGGATGGATGCATAACTACCTCCGTATGTACTGGGCCAAGAAGATCCTGGAGTGGACGCGCAATACTGCGACTGCGATGAAATGGGCGATCTATCTGAACGATCGCTACTTTCTGGATGGGCGTGATCCCAATGGATATGCGGGCGTAGCCTGGGCTGTGCTGGGTAAGTTCGATCGCGCGTGGGGTGAGCGGCCAGTGTTCGGCAAGCGCCGTTATATGTCAGGCGCAAGCACCAGCAGGAAGTTCGACGCACAAAAATACATAGAGCAGATGAACGCACTACCGAAGTAGGGATAACTCCCCATACCGCATCTCTTGCCGAAACCCGCTCAACTACGCAAGAACAGAAAACTGCATTAAGCTGGAGCCATGCGAAGACGATCTCTTGTGGTGGCCCTGATAGGGTTGGCATCTTTGACTGTGCTGGCTCAAACGTCACTCTCTGACACTGCGTCCGAAGCCCATGGCCTGCACGTCGTCTCCGAGATCAAAGGCCTGGACTTCACACTCTATGACAACCCGCTGCCCAGGGCGCCGGGCGCAGTGCAGGACAGGAGCGAATGTGAGAACTATGTGATCCGTCCTGTCTCAGCAGCGGGCAAATTGGTCGCAGCGCACGGCTGGGCTGTGACTGGGGAGGCTGTTCTGGGCACATATCGGGTGGTCAGCTTTGCCGGAAAGTTTGAGGCGGGCACGAGTGCTCACTGCATCGTGGAGCAGGGGAATATTGGAATCTTCAACGGAACAAAACTGGTAGCACTGGCCTATGCTCCGCGGGCTTCCAAGGAGTCGATTGGAAAGATCGTAGCCCTGGATGGTGGTGGCCTGCGTGTCTGGAGCGGCGATATCCTGAGTGCCCCGGTCGGCGATATCCAGGGGTTGCAGGGCGATCTGCGTTTGGGCGCTCTCGCTACGGAAGACTCCTTCTGCCACGGCAAAGTGCTGGTTCCCAATATCTATGATCTGCCGATCGACAAGGCCCGCAAGATACTGATCGGTAAGGGCTGGAAACCTGTGGCGAGCAAGCCTACGTCTGCCCCCGAGATTTCCTCTCGGGAAGTGGGCTTCATTAAACATGGAATTATCGAAGTAGATAGCTGTGCCGGAACGGGCTATGCCTTCTGCGCCTTCAACTACAGAACCCCTGGGGCCCGGCTTTCAGTCACTACGGCTGGAGAGGGTGATGCCGGCAAGGATGCACCGGATGTCGTGGACTACTATGTCGAATGCCACTAAGTCTTTACCAAATTTGTAGATGAGACAGCACTCTCAAAGGAATAAGCTGAAATCATGCGGAGACGGATTCTTGCACTGGCTCTGATGGGGTTGTTTACGATAGAGGCGCGGGCGCAGACGAGTGCGCACGTTGGCTTGGCGACACGTGTGTTTCATCCAACGCAGACGCGCAACTGGCGTGGCGCTGAGCACAAGGAGTTGCGCTGCACCATCTGGTACCCGGCGATCTCCACGGCCATTGAGACAAAGCAGACGATTGGACCGCCGGATGCACCCTTGTTTGAAGCTGGATCGGCTGTGCCTGATGCGCAGTTCGAGCCCGCGCTGCGAAAGTTTCCTCTGGTGCTGCTGTCGCATGGCTCGGGCGGTTCGGCTGAGCAGATGGCGTGGCTCGGCACTGCCTTGGCGCGGGCAGGCTATATTGCGATTGCGGTGGACCATCCGGGAAACAACTCCCGCGAGCCCTATACGGCTGAGGGATTTGTGCTGTGGTGGGAGCGGGCGACTGATCTAAGTGAAGTGCTCGATGGCGTGCTCGCAGACGCTGAGATAGGTCCGCATATCGATCCGGAGCGCGTAGGCTCGGCTGGATTCTCTATCGGCGGCTATACCGCAATGGAGCTGGCTGGTGCGCAGACGGATGTCAGCATCCTCTACGATCTTTGCCGTGAAAGAACCGATAGCAGCCAAAAGCCGGATAAGGGAGCCAAAGACGCGGACACGGCGGCGTGCCACATTCCAGAGATGCGCAATATGGGCAGTCCCCATCAGATGTTGCAGGCCGTGCGCAAGACCAGCGGCGAATCCCTGGCACGGTCTGGCGATTCCTTCCAGGATCCACGGGTTAAGGCAGTCTTCGCGATCGCTCCTGCGATGGGCATGACGTTTACCGACGACAGTCTGCGCGCGATTCGCCTTCCGGTGGAGATGGTTGTAGGCAACGCGGATCCCATTGCGCCGGCTCGCGACAATGACGATTGGATTCGCATGAACGTACGTGGCGCACGGGAGACGATACTGCCGGGCGGCGTGATGCACTATACCTTTCTCGACACCTGTACCCCTGAGGGCAAGACCAGGCTCGGGACCTACTGCGCGGACAACGCGAGCGTAAGCCGAGATGCGGTACATGCGAAGGTGGCAGATATGGCAGTGAAATTTTTCGACAAGTCTTTGAAGTCACATTAACTGAAATAACCCGCGTGTCCATTGGATGGCCACCAGTTACTACCATTGCAACAGGGTATCCAGCTCTGCTATAAATTCATTATGAATTCAATTTCCCTGCTCGTGTCTGTGTCCCCCGAGTGTTGCTGTGCCTATGCATGGGCCAGGGATTGTGTCCGCTGCTGAAGCTGACTTCATACACTCTCTAGATGGCCCGCAGGTAAAACCTGCGGGCCATTTTCTTTTTACGTTGTTCTCATACCCCATTACTCGCAACACGATGAGATCTAAAAAATCCGGGCCATTGCTTTTAATAAAGAGCTCTTTCGAAACACAGTTTGGAGGCATCATGGGTAGCACACGAAGTATCAAGCAACAAGCAATCTATGTCTTTCTATCGGGCTTCTTACTGGCGTTCTTTGCACTGACATCGACGCAAGCCATCGCTCAGACCTTTCGTGGCGGCATCAACGGCACGCTCGCGGACAAATCTGACGCGGCAGTTCCCAATACTCAGGTCACGGCAACGGATGAAGGGACGGGTGTAGTTCACACCACCCTTACGTCAGATTCAGGTAGCTATAGCTTTCAGGATTTGCCACTTGGCAGCTATACGGTCCACGTTGCTACGCCTGGATTTCAGCCGATCAATGTAAAAGGCGTTCCGGTAAGCGCAGGCACAATCTATACGTTGCCACTGCACCTGAGCGTTGCGGATCAAAGTACCACCGTTGAAGTCCTGGCCGACGCCCTGTCGCTCGACACGACGACAACGCAGCAGACAACCGTGATCGCGGGCAAGTCTCTGCAATCCCTGCCGCTCAACGGACGCGACTTCAAGAAGATTGTTGGCGTTATTCCCGGCTTTGCCGGCTATACCGGTGTGCTTGGCTCAATCAATGGCGCGCGTACCAACCAGACCAATTGGCAGCTCGACGGTACGGATAACAACGATCTCTGGGCCAATAACTCGGCCATCAATCAGAGTGGTATCGGAGGCATTGCAGGAACTGTGTTGCCGCTGGATGCCGTCGATCAGTTCTCGATCCAGACACAATCAACCGCTGAGACCGGACGCAACCCAGGAGCCACGGCCAATCTGGTGATCAAGTCCGGCACCAACAGCCCGCATGGCAGTGCGTACTACTACAACCGCAACGAGGCGCTTGCCGCGGACCCAGTCTTCGTTCCGAAGACGAAGTTACGCAATGAGGCGTATGGCTTCTCGTTAGGCGGCCCCATCCGCCGTGATCGTACCTTCTTCTTCACCTCGTTCGAAAAGCAGCAGTTTCTCATTGGAGTACTGACAACTGGAACGGAGCCATCGACCGCTTATCAGGCAGAAGCCCAGAAGCTGCTTTCACTAAATGAAATTGCGGTGAACCCGCTTTCGACGAACGTATTAAATCTGCTCTGGCCGGCATCTGTTTTGACAGGACCTGCGACCGCGAATAACTATATCCCTTCGGCTGAAAACGGCTATAGCAATAACGGAGTGATTAAGCTCGACCATAACTTCAACGACAGAAATAGTATCTCGGCCCGCTGGATCGTTGGGCAGGGTAACCAGATAGCTCCTGTAGGGTCCTACATCAAGGATTATTACGAGGTAGCTCCTATCCACGTTCAGAACTATTCGATCGTGTATAACGCTGTCATCACGCCACGGCTGACGAATCAGTTGCTGTTTGGTGTAAGCGCCTACAACCAGGTCTTCCACGACTTCAATCACAGCTTCGATGTAAACGCTGTAGGTCTGGATACGGATGTCGCGAATGGTGCTCCACTCATTAAAATCGGGAGCTTTGATCCAACCGGTGAAACACCACCTGAGGGTCGCAACGACATCGTTGGACACGTTACAGATGATCTGTCCTATAACATCGGCGCACACCAGCTTCGTTTTGGTGGAGAGTTCCGCAAGGCACAGCTCGACGAGTTCTACTATCGCAATGGACTAGGAACCTTTACCTTCGATGGTTCGCAGGGTGGGTATACGACAAACCCCTATAGCTCGGATTCGAATGTGGCCGCATTAGCGGACTTCCTCGCCGGTAAAGTAGTTTCGTCGTCACTCGCGCGTGGCAACGCAGAGCGTTTGGTGTATGTGAATAACTTTGATCTGTTTGCGCAGGATTCATGGCAGATCACACATCGCTTGAATGTGAACTATGGCATCCGCTACGACTATGAAGGCCCATTGCACGATGGTTCCAAGGATCTGCCAACATTTGTCCCGTCACTCGGTGGACTCGTTGTGCAGGGAGATGGCATTGGCAGTCTTTACCCAACCCAATATACGAACATTGCTCCACGCCTGGGCTTCTCCTTTCAGCCGCAGGAGAATGGCCACCTTGTGCTGCGTGGCAGCTATGGCGTGTTCTACGATGCAACTTCCCTGAGTCCATTCCTCGATAACCGTCCTGGCAATGGCGGCCCCAACGGATTTGAAGGCAACCCTGCTGGGACTTCGCCCGTACAAACCATTAGTCAGAATGCCTATACCTGGGAGACGGGTGTTCCACTTTTCCAGGGTAGTCCTTCCAGCATCCTGAATCTGTTTTCGGTGAGCCAGAACTTCAAGACGCCCATCACATCCAACTACACGTTGGGTATCGAACAAGCTTTAGGATCGAAGGCCATCTTCTCGCTGGGATATGTAGGCAGCCAGAGCCGCCATCAGGTTGCGCTGGTGGATATCAATCAGGCAGGTTTGAATCCGGCTTCAACAAGCAATCCACTCATAGGAGTTCTTGGCGGTAAACCTGGATCGGTACAGCAATCTTCCCGCCCCTATTACTCGCAGTTCCCAACCTACGGTGTCATTAACCAGGTTGAGACGATTGGAAACTCCAACTACAACTCTCTGCAGGCAACCATACGTACCAGCTCATGGCACGGTGTGAATTCACAGTTCAATTACACCTGGAGCCACAACCTCGACGATATGACGCAGTATCGCAGCAAGCTGCCTCAGAACAGCAACAACTTCAGGGGTGAATACGGTAACTCAGACTATGACACCCGTCACGGCTTCAACGGCGCTGTCAGCTATGAGCTGCCCAGGTTCGGAAAAGGTCCTAAATGGCTGGCTGAAGGCTGGCAGGCCAATGGCTTGATCAACCTGCATGGCGGCGCGCCGTTCAACATCACTACTTCGAGCGATACAACAGGAACGAACGAAGGCTATCAACGTGTCAATCTCGTCGGTAAGCCATTCGACGTTTCACACAACTTCATTCCAACGAAGACTTCACGTTACGTGCAGTGGGTCGATCCGGCGGCTTTTGCGGCACCAACCGTGGGAACCTTCGGCACTCTTCACCGCAACGCTTACTACGGACCGGGCTATGCGTCGGCAGATCTGTCTCTGTTCAAGACAACGCATATAACGCAGCGTGTCTCAGCACAGTTCCGTGCCGAGTTCTATAACATCACCAACCGTATCAACCTCGCACCCCCGAGCTCTTCGTCCTTTGGATCGAGCTCCTTTGGGCGCAGCACAGATACGATTGGCGATTACAACGGAGCGCCTGGCATCGGTCCAGGGGAGCCTTTCAACACCCAGGTCGCTTTGAAGCTTCTCTTCTAAAGCGCTTTTCGGCAAACCACTCTAATAAAGGTGAACTCAAAAGGGCACGCAGCCATAATCAGGCTGCGTGCCCTTTTCTTCTTAAACGAGGCTTTGGGAGCCTGTGTCAGGCCTGCTCATTGACAGGCAGCGACAGCCGGGACGCGATGCCACACCTCAGTCCTGCCCAGCAGGGGGATACCGATATATCCACGCAGGTTCAACTCGTCGCCCGCGGAGGTGATGGTCCCCTTGTAGGTTCTGCCTGACTCCGGATCGTAGAGATGGCCACCGTCGAGATGATCGGCGTCAATCCGATGAAAGTCGATGCCAATCTCTAATCCACAGAGCGGACGGTTGCGCAGGCTGGCATTGGGATTATTGTGATCGACTTTCCCGGGAGCCGTAGGCGAGAGTTTGACGATCTTCGCGCACACGCTATTGCCGCAGGGATAGATCCGTATCACGGACTGCGTGGGATTTATCCAGTCCCCAAGCACGCCTGTGGCCGCATGGGCGAGAGAGCCAAAGGAGATCAACAGTAAAAATGCGTAGGGCCGTGTGCGTGGACTCATGTCGTTCTGGTTGGATGCGCGTTGATGGTACTAAACAAGAGTGGCAGAGCAAGCGACGTGCGGAGCTTTCTCCATTTAGCGTCGTTCAGGATCAAGAGAACGACGAAAGATAGATGTACCGGAAAGTGGAACCGTTAGTCCACTCGGCAGATCAGGCACTTAAGATAGCGCGTCTCGGGCAGTGTGAGAATCTCGGGATGGTCGGCCGCTGCCGCGCGGGTTTCTAGTAATTGCACGCGACGGCCGGCATCGGCTGCGGCCGATGTGACGATAGCGGTGAAGTCTTCCAGCGACACATGATGTGAGCAGGAGTTGGTAATCAGCGTCCCTCCTGCGGAGATCATGCGCAGAGCGCGCAGGTTCAACTCCTTGTAACCACGCAGGGCTCCCTCGGCAGCGCGTTTGGACTTCGCGAAGGCGGGCGGGTCGAGCACGATGGCGTCGAAGCGCTCGTGCTGAGCGTCATAGGCGCTCATAAGCTCGAAGGCGTCCGCTTCGATCCAATCGGTCTCGGCTTTTAACTGCGGATTGAGCGCGAGGTTGTGATCGGCGGCTTCGAGCGCGGTACGGCTGGCGTCCACACCGGTCACTCGTTCGCAGACCTGCGCCAGGTGTAGAGCGAAGCCCCCGTGGTAGGTACAGACATCGAGTACGCGGCCCGTTCGGCCGGACGCTTGCACATGGTCTGCCGCTGCGGCGTAGTTCAGGCGCTGGTCGAGAAACGCACCCGTCTTCTGTCCGGCGCCGACGTCATAGCCAAAGCGCAGGCCGTTCAGGCTGAAGATCGTCGTTGTTGCGGCCGAAGAGTCCGAGGAAAAGAGCGGATCGGGCGAAGGAGCTTCCAGTTGTTCGAGCTCCCGGATACGTGGATCGGGGCGCTCCCAGAGAGTCAGCGTCTCGTCGTTGGGCGCGAGTCCCTCGCGAAGGGCTGCAACGACGGTCTGGCGAACATCGTCCTGCGCCGTGCCCTGCGCGAGCAGTTGCAGAATGACGAGATCGTTGTAGCGGTCGGCCAGGATGCCGGGAAGATTGTCGGCTTCGCTGAAGATCAGGCGATGGGCATTGTTCCCGGCGGTGATGGGAGCAAGCTCGCGGCGCAGTTGCAGAGCGGCCTCGACGCGGCTGCGGACGTCGCCAAGATACTGCTCGCGTGCGAGCTCCGCTGTCTGCGAGACAAGGCGCGCAGCGATCTTCGAGGCGCTGGAGTATAGGGCTGTACCCAGCGGCTGGTTGCGCGCGTCGACGATCGTGACGAGAGATCCGGCAGGGGGTTCGGTCTGCGCCGGCTCGAGATCGGTACGGTAAACCCAAAGGTGGCCCAAACGGAGACGGTCGGCGGCGCGGCGTGTAATGCGAAGTGTGGACATCTTCTTCAAGTGTAGCGATAGAGGTGTTGGAGAGCTGCGAGATGACGTATATAGAGGCAAATCTAGAAGAAACTGTGACTACTCCAGCTGCGCAACCGTAATTCCCAACACCTGCGCGAGCGCGGAGACCACCAGCGCATGATCATCGCGCTGCGGCAAGCCGGAGACAATCACGCTCCCAATACATCCCACACCAACGACAAAGATGGGAAATCCGCCGCCGTGCGCGGCATAGTCTTTAAGCTCCAGCCCATGCCGCGCATGTAGCGTTTCGCCGTCGCGTTCGAGCGCACGGCCAATGGCATAGGAACTGCGCGCGAATCGCCGCACCGTATTGCGCTTGCGGCGAATCCAGTCAGCCTGCCCCGGCGTTGCTCCAACCGTACTGCCCGCGAACAACACCTGCCCGGCCAGTTCGATCTCCACTGTTCCGCCGGCACCCCGTTCGAGCAGCTTCGACCGCAGGATGCCGCCCAGTTGCCAGGCCGTATCGGCGTCGAAGGCGGCAAAGCGCAATGCCTTCTCCTGTTCCTCGATCACTGCAATATCTTCGATTACGCTCATCGGCTGCACTCTCCATCCACTATCATCGTTCATGCTCCTCGACCGCACAAAGGGAGCCTATGCGAGATTCCTATGTCTACCCCGCTTACCCATGCCGATCGCCACGCTCTAGGCGTGCGCGCCCGCAAGCAGCTTGCCCGCAGCGCGCACGCGAACTTTGAGATCTCAGCTTGCCCAAAAGCTCCGCTCAATCTGCTGCGCGACTCCATGCGCGGCCGCGTTACGCGGCTGGTGCAGCTCAAGTACGAACGCATGGTCGCCTCGGCCTTCGGCTTCTTTCGTGGAGCTGTGCCAATCATGGCCGCCGATCTCGCCTCCCACCCCAACACCGGCATCACTACGCAGCTCTGCGGCGACGCCCACGTTAACAACCTCGGTGCCTATGCGGGCTTCGATGGCCGCCTCGTCTTCGATATCAACGACTTTGATGAGACGATCCACGGACCGTTCGAGTGGGACGTCAAGCGGCTGGCCACCAGCCTGATCCTCGCAGGCCGCGAGGCCGGCATCCGCCGCGCCGCTCGCCAGGAGGCTGTGGCCACCTTCACGGCCCGCTATCGCAGCTCGATGAGCGAGTTTGCCGTGATGCCCGTGCTGGAGCTTGCGCGCTATCAGATCCACCGCCTCGCGCACATCGATCCCATCCCGGCGATCATGGCGACGGCGGAGCGCTCCACGCCGCAAAAGATTCTGACCAAGCTGACCGAGCCGGGGTCCGCCATCCCGCGGTCGGCTAAAAAAAACGCTCAGCCTTTACCCTCCCCAGCACGACGCTTTCGATCCGAGCCTCCGCTGCTCGAACGGCTCGGGCCTAAAGAAGCACAGACCGTGCTCGCGTCGCTGGGCCCTTACGTCCGCACGTTGCAGCCGGAGCGCCGCCACTTTCTCGCACAGTACAACCCGATCGATGTCGCCTTCAAGGTCGTCGGTACCGGTTCGGTGGGCCTGCGTGACTACTGTGTGTACTTCGAAGGCTGGAGCCGTCCGGAGTCCTCGGACCCGCTATTTCTGCAGATCAAGGAAGAGGCTCTCTCCGCATACGCGCCCTACTTGCCTGAGGACGCCTCGGGCCACACGCACCAGGGGCATCGCGTGGTCGACGGCCAGCGCGCCATGCAGCTTACCTCCGACCCGTTTCTCGGCTATACGACCATTGAGGGCCGCGACTACCTGGTACGTCAGTTGAACGACCACAAGGCATCGCTCGATCTCGAGACTCTGGACCCTGCGGGCCTGCTGGGCTACGCCGATCTCTGTGGCGAACTGCTCGCACGCGGGCACGCGCGGGCGGGAGACCCGGTCGCGATCTCGGCCTATATCGGCAACTCCGACCGCTTCGACCGCGCGATCCTCGCCTTTGCGCACACCTATGCGGACAAGACCGAGCACGACTGGGATCTGCTGAAGAAGAGCTTCAAGAAGCCGAAGTAAGCGGTTCTGCGGTGCCGGTTCGATAGAATCACGAAGATGGCACCGCCGCGCGCAACACCCGATTTTGTCGAGACCTCGCTCACCGGTCTCGGTCTGCTGAGTACGCCGATCTTCAACAAAGGCACGGCCTTCACCGAGGCCGAGCGCGATCTGTTTTCGCTGCACGGCCTGCTGCCTCCGCAGGTCGGCGACTTGGACCAGCAGGTGGCCCGGCGCATGAAGGCGTTTCACGCGCTCTCCGACGACTTCGCCCGTTACACCTTCATGCGCGATCTGCAGGATGTGAACGAGACGCTCTTCTATGCGCTCATCACCCGCAACGTCGAGGAGATGCTGCCGGTCGTCTACACACCGGCCGTCGGCGAAGGCTGCCAGCGTTTCTCCGAGATCTGGCGCAAGCCGCGCGGCGTGTTTCTGAGCTACCCCAACCGCGACCGCATCGAGACCATCCTCGGCCACCCACGCTACGACGGCGTGCGTTGCATCGTCGTGTCGGACGGCGAGCGCATCCTGGGGCTCGGCGATCAGGGCGCGGGCGGCATGGGCATTCCCATCGGCAAGCTCGCGCTGTACACCGCACTCGCGGGCGTTCATCCGCTGAGCTGCCTGCCGGTATTTCTCGACGTAGGCACCGACAACGCCGAGCGCATCGCCGACCCGCTGTATCTCGGCTGGAAGAACGAACGCGTGCGCGGCAAAGAGTACGACCAGTTCGTTGACCGCTTCGTGCGTGTGGTGAAGAAGCGCTGGCCGCACGTACTACTGCAGTGGGAGGACTTCGCCGGCCACAACGCCGGGCGGCTTCTGGACCGCTATCGAGATGCCTTGCCGAGCTTCAACGACGACATCCAGGGCACAGCCGCCGTCGCGACAGCGACCGTGCTCGCAGCAGTCAACGTAACCGGCGTGCCTTTGCAGGAGCAGCGCTTCGCCGTACTGGGCTTTGGCTCTGCAGGGCGCGGGATCGCCGGGCTGCTCTGCAGCGCGCTCATGCAGGCAGGGCTGAGTGAGCGCGAAGCCCACAGCCGTTTCTACGCTGTCGATAAAGATGGGTTACTGGTGGAAGGCATGGACGGCCTTCGCGCAGAGCAGGCTCCTTTTGCACAGACAAGGGGAGCGGTAGCCGATTGGCAGCGCGGAGAAAATGGCATCGGTTTGTTGGAGGTGATGGAGCGCGCGAAGCCAACGGTGCTGATCGGCGTCTCCGGCCAGCCTGGCGCCTTCACGGAAGAGGTCGTCCGCGCAATGGCTCGCGGCGTCTCTCGCCCGGTGATCTTCCCTCTGTCGAACCCCACCAGCCGCAGCGAAGCGCATCCAGCCGATCTATTGCAGTGGACCGAAGGCCGCGCCATCATCGGCACCGGAAGCCCATTTGGCTCGGTCGAGTATGCGGGTACTCAGCATCGCATCGCGCAGACCAACAACTCGTACATCTTTCCCGGGCTCGCGCTGGGCATCCTGAGTGCGCGCGCAAAGCGTGTGAGCGACTCCATGATCATGGCCGCTGCACAGGCATTGGCCGTGATGTCTCCAACAGCAAAGGACCCGAACGGCGCGCTGCTGCCGCCGCTTGAGCAGTTGCGCGAAGTCTCCGTCGGCGTGGCGCTGGCTGTGGGACGTCAAGCCGCTGCAGAAGGCCTTGCCGCAGTGCGCGGCGACGCCTTCGAAGAGGCCTTGCGTGCCAATGTGTGGGAACCGGTCTATCTACCCTACAGGCGGCGCAAGTGATCGCACACGGCATGTCCTGCGGGGGCCAATGAACGCACATCGTTACGACGTCATCGTGCTCGGCGCGGGCGCGGCGGGAATGATGTGCGCCTTCGAAGCGGGCCGTCGCGGCCGTCGCGTGCTGCTGCTCGATCACGGCGAGCGCGTGGGCCGCAAGATCCTCATTTCTGGCGGTGGCCGCTGCAACTTCACCAACCTCCACACCCGCGCGGAGAACTTTCTCAGTGCGAACCCACATTTTGCGAAGTCGGCACTGGCACGGTTTACGCCGGCGGACATGATCGCGCTGGTGGAGAAGCACGGCATCCGCTATCACGAGAAGACACTCGGGCAGCTGTTCTGCGACGACTCTGCACAGCGCATCGTAGCCTTGCTCGAACGCGAGTGCGGCGACGCCGGTGTCGAGACTCGATGCGGCGTAAAAGTTATTAAGGCACGGCAAGAAAACGCTGCAGCGGTGGCATCGAAGTTTGTCGTCGAAACCAGCGCAGGAGACTTTGCAGCCGAGTCGGTAGTTGTGGCCACAGGCGGCTTGTCGATCCCGAAGATGGGTGCGACGAGCTTTGGCTACGAACTCGCACAGCAGTTCGGACATGCGCTCATAGAACCGCGCGCAGCCCTGGTTCCACTGGTGTTTGCCCCTGAAGATCGCGAGCGCTGGTGCGATCTCTCCGGAGTCTCGTTTGAGGTGGTGGCACGCGCAGAGACCACAGGCAAGACGCGCCGGAAAGTTGCGCCGGAGTTTCGCGAAAAGCTGCTCATCACGCATCGCGGCGTGAGTGGACCAGCGGTGTTGCAGGTGTCTTCCTACTGGAAGCCCGGCGAACAGGTGTGCTTCGATCTTGCACCCGGTCGTGAAGTGCTCGCGGCGTTGCTCGAAAAAAATGCGCGGCGCGATGCAGCGAACCTTGTTGCTGCTTTGCGCGCCATACTTCCAGCGCGCATGGCCGAGCGCTGGGTCGCAGCGCAACTCACACTCGATTGGACGAACGCAGGAATCGCCCGCATGGAAGCCGCCCTGCACGCTTGGACGCTCACTCCAGCAGGCACAGAAGGCTTTGCGAAAGCCGAAGTAACAGCGGGCGGCATCGACACTGCCGAACTCGACGCCCGCACCATGGAGAGCCGCCGTGTACCCGGTCTATACTTCATCGGCGAGGTCGTAGATGTGACCGGCTGGCTGGGCGGATACAACTTTCAGTGGGCCTGGGCGAGTGCTGTATCGGCAGGCCAAGCGGTGTAGTTCAGGTAGGTCTAGCTGATAAAATGAGTATTGGGTGCAAACGTCATGGATAAGACAATTCGTTGGAACGTGGACCCCAAGGAACAACAGGCGGAGACCTACCGCTATTGGCAGAGTGTGCCTGTCGGGGAACGCCTCAGTGCTACGTCGGAACTTAGCATCGTCGCCTATAGTCTGAAAGGACCTGCCCATGATGTACAAGGACTTCCGCGACATCTTATTCGCCTTGAACGCCGAGAAAGCTAAGTATCTTATTGTTGGTGGATATGCTGTTTCAGTTCACACTGAACCACGCGCGACCAAAGACCTCGACCTTTGGATCAAGACTGATGTGGAGAACAGTAGTGCCGTCTATCGCGCTTTGATCATTTATGGTGCACCGTTGGCGGGCATGACCGCTGAAGATTTCAATGCCCGCGCCCAGACAGGCTTTCAGATAGGTGTAGCTCCCATCCGAATAGATATTCTTCATGCCATCGATGGGGTCATCTTCGATGAAGCTTGGCAGAACCGCATTGAGACTGTAATAGACGGCGATATACCAGTACATGTGATCTCACGTGAAGACTTGCTCAAAAACAAGCTAGAATCTGGTCGTCCGAGGGATCTTTTGGATGTCGAGGCGATTCGCGAAGCTGCTTCGACATCCAAGTTGCTGCCTTAGCAGCGAACAATCTTCCCCGAAGCTATCCCCCGCGTAGCATTGCGCGTATCCACGAATATCTTGCTGGCCTCAACCAGCGCCGCATAGTCATACGCCGAGTGGTCCGTGACCAGCAGCACGCAGTCGAAGTCCCCTACGCGCTCCAGCGCCGTAGACTGCCGCTTGAGCGCATATTTGCGCCCCACGCCTACCTCGGGAAAGAACGGATCGTTGTAGGACACACTAGCCCCGGCGCGCTCCAGCAGATCGAAGATGGTAAGCGCCGGCGACTCGCGCAGGTCGTCGACATCGCGCTTGTAGGCGATACCCAGCAGCAGCACCTTCGCTTCGGCAAGACTCTTGCCTTCGCGCTCCAGCGCTCGCTCTACGGTATGGACGACGAACCCAGGCATCGCCTCGTTCACTTCACCGGCGAGCTCGATAAAACGCGTTGGCTGGTTGAACTGTTTGGCGCGCCAGCTCAGATAGAACGGATCGACCGGAATGCAGTGGCCTCCGATGCCCGGTCCGGGATAGAACGCCTGAAACCCAAAGGGCTTCGTGGAGGCTGCGTCGATGACCTCCCAGATATCGATGCCCATCGCCAGGCAGAGCTGCTTGAGCTCATTCACCAGCGCAATGTTCACGCAGCGATAGATGTTCTCGAGCAGCTTCGTCATCTCTGCGGCAGAGGGTGACGACATCGCAACCGTACGGTTGAAGATGGTGCCGTAGAGCGCGACCGCAGCCTGCGTGGCGCGTGTGTCGACGCCGCCAATCACCTTGGGAATCTCACGGCGTGGTGTCGTCAGGTTGCCGGGATCTTCGCGCTCCGGCGAAAAAGCAACCATCAAGCCCTCGAGCGTATCGTGACCATCGCCGTTGCGCAGAACCCGCAGATTGTTGCGCCCGAGCCGCTCGAGCGTCGGCACGATGAGCTCATCGGTCGTGCCGGGATACGTCGTGCTTTCGAGCACAAGGAGTTGACCCGCATGCGTGTGCGGCGCCAGCGCCTCCACCGTGCTGGTGACGAAGCTCATGTCCGGAGTATGGTCAGGGTGCAGCGGTGTGGGCACGCAGATAAGAATGGCGTCGCACTCGTGCAGTTCGGAAAAATCTGTAGTCGCGCGAAAGCCTGCGGCTCTTGCGCCGGCAATATGTTCCGGCTCGATGCGGTGGATATACGACCGGCCATCGTTGAGCGTGGCTACCTTCTCTGCATCGATATCGAAGCCGGTCACACGAAAGCATTCTTCCGAAAAGAGCAGCGCGAGCGGCAGCCCGACATAGCCGAGACCGATAATGGCGATGTGTGTTTCACGGGCATCGAGGCGAGCGAGCCAGGAGGAGAGAGTATGGGTCGAGTTCATGCTGGTGAATTGGACGTGCTCACACCCCGCGCGGGTGCGAACTGTTCGCGATACCACGCGACGGTCTGTGCAAGTCCTTCCTCGAAGCTGACCAGTGGCTCATAGCCGAAGGCCTCACGTGCGGCTGTGATGTCCGCGAGCGAGTCGCGAATATCGCCGGCGCGAGACTCGGTATAAAGCGGCGGCTTCTTATAGCCGGTAAGCCCGGCGAGAATGCGATAGGTCTCGTTCAGCGTATGGCGCTCGCCGCACGCGACGTTGAAGACCCGTCCCGAGATATTCTCCGCGGGCGCCTCCAGCGCGAGCAGGTTGGCGCTCACCGCGTTCGCGATATAGGTAAAGTCACGGCCCTGCTCTCCATCGCCCTGGATCGTAGGCTGTTCGTCTTTTGTGCGGCTTCGGCGCAGCATCTGCAGGCAGAACTTCGCAATGACGCCGGAGTAGGGCGAATCGGGCGTCTGGCGCGGGCCGAAGATGTTGAAGTAGCGCAGGCAGACCGTCTCCATGCCGTATACGCGCGCGTAGCTCTGCATGTAGAGCTCGCCGGCAAGCTTCTGCACGGGATACGGTGCGATGGGCTGCGGCATCATGGTCTCAACACGCGGAAAGCCCGGCTGGTTGCCATAGGCCGAACTCGACGCTGCATAGACCACACGCTTGATCCCTGCGGCGCGCGCGCCTTCCAACAGGTTGAACGTGCCGTCGAGATTGGAGTTGTGGCTCGGCCGAGGGTCCTTCACACTGCGTGGCACACTGGGCAGCGCAGCCTGGTGCAAAATGCCGTCGACGCCAACGCAGGCGCGGGCTACGGTGTCGGCATTCACGAGATCGACGGTGAGCAGGTCGACCTTCTCGGCGATGTGCGCGAGGTTTTCGCGCCGCCCTGTAGAAAAGTTGTCGATGCCACGCACATGGTGCCCGCGCTCGACGAGCGCCTGCGCAAGATGCGAACCAATGAAACCCGCGATACCGGTGATGAGATAAGTAGCCAAGAAAACTAGTTTATCGCGCGCGCCCTATGTGGATCATCATTCTCCGTTTTGCGGAGGCGGCGGCCCTCCGGCGCGCTGTATGGGAGCGGGTGTCGCGCTGGGATCCACGGCCACGATCAGTTCGGCGTTCAGGCCTGCTTCAGGACGCGTCGCATCGACGAAACGCAGCGTCGCCAGGGAGCGATCGCCATGCTGGCCGTTGAAGATCCCATCTTCTTTCTGCGTCGTCCGATGGATGGCGTGTCGGGTATAAGGCTCATGCTTCATCAGGTCGATGGCCACGTCTTCTGGAAAGAAGACCTGACCAACGTGCGAAGTGTGCCCCTCGGCATAGGTGTGCCCGGCTGCGTGACCGCCCAGGCGCACTTTGAAGTGGACATGATTGGTGCGCCCCATATAGAAGCCCGGGAAGATGGTTTGAAAACTCACGGCTCCATCCGCGCCGGTGATCTGGATGCCGCGCAGAAAGGTCAGCTTGTCGGTAGGATGATTCTCCGGTGGCGGCCCGAAGCCTCCGGGCGGTCCGGGGCGATTACCGGAATGCGAAGTGTCGAAACCCTGATGTTGCGGATCGAAGTCGGGCGGTGGTCCTCCCGGTCCCTCTGGACCTCCCATTCCTCCCGGCCCCATCGGATTCTGTTTGGTAAAGCCAGCGTAGAGGCCAAGCGCATCGCAGTGCCACATGTCCACAGCGGCGTGCGTAAGCGGTTTGCAGGTGCGTGCATCCAGCACCGCGAGCCGCAGCGATAACGGTATGCCATGCCTGTCTTCGATAACATTGGAGCGCAGGAGCTCATCGGCTACGTAGTAGGGCCCCACCTCCTGCTCGGCGGCGAGTTTGCAGACATCGGCCTGAGGGATGAGTCCGAGCGCATGAGCAGCACGTTGCAGTTGCAGCGTGGATGCGAGCGTAGCGGTGGTGGTAAGGAATCGCCGTCGGCTGATGGTTTGGAACGTGCGCATAGACTCACTCCGGAAGATGGCTGACTTCCTGTCTTTGACGCGAAAAGCCGGTATCGGTGGTTCAGCAAAAATCCGAATATGGAATAAATTGTCTTATTGAATAGCTGCAAGGTCGACGTGCCATATCTTTTCCATCAGGACCTACCTGAAATCTGTCATCTCGGCTTACCTCAAATTTTTGATCTCGATCTACCCCAAATCTGTCATCTCGACCGGAGGCGGCGCTTTTTGCCGCCGTAGTGGAGAGACCTGCATGTTGCAGAGCGCGATGCAAATGTTTGTGGCGCGCTTTGCGTCAAGACCTGCAGTTTGTCCGCGCAGGCACTGATGCCCGTGCAAGCAATCTGCAGGTCTCATGATGCAAAGAGCGCTAAAGACCTATAAGAACGCCTCTACCCCTCAATAGCTATGCCCAAGAATCGGATGCGGCTCATACGGCGCTTCAAGCCGCTGGATCTCGTCTTCCGTAAGCTTCAGCGACAGCGCGCCAATCGCATCCTCCAACTGATACGGTTTGCTCGCGCCGACGATCGGAGCACTGACCGCAGGCTTGGAGAGAATCCACGCCAGCGCCACCTGCGCGGGCTTCACCTCGCGCTGCGCTGCGATTTCGGTCACGCGATCCACAATGTCGAAGTCCGAGTCGCGATAGTACATGCCATGCGCGAAGTCGTCGGTACGGGCGCGGGTGGTCTCGCTCTTGCCATCTCCGCGTTTGCGCGAACCCGTCAGAAAGCCGCGCGCCAGCGGGCTCCACGGAATGCAGCCCACCTGCTGGTCGAGGCACAGCGGAATCATCTCGCGCTCTTCCTCGCGATACACCAGGTTGTAGTGGTTCTGCATGGTGACGAATCGTGCCAGCCCCTTCTCGCGTTGAAAGTTCAGCATCTTGAGAAACTGCCACGCATACATGCTCGATGCGCCGAGATACAACGCCTTGCCCGCTTTGACCACATCGCTAAGCGCCTCACAGGTCTCCTCGATCGACGTCTGCGGATCGAAGCGATGAATCTGATACACGTCAACATAATCCACGCCCAGGCGTTTCAGGCTCGCGTCGATCGAAGCCATAATGTGTTTGCGCGAGAGCCCGCGGTCATTGGGCCCGTCGCTCATCGGGTTGAAGACCTTGGTGGCGATCACCAACTCTTCGCGGCGCGGCTGGAACTCGCGCAGCAGCTTGCCGGTAACCACTTCGCTCTCCCCGCGCGAGTACATGTCGGCGGTATCGAAAAAATTGATGCCGGCTTCGACAGCGCGGCGCACCAGTGGCCGCGACTCATCCTCTTCCAGCACCCACTCGCGCCATTTTTTGGAGCCGTAGGTCATCATGCCAAGACACAGCGGCGAGACCCGGACGCCGGTGGATCCAAGTCTCAAGTAGGACATTGTGGAGTTTGCAGAATCGCTCATGGGCAATTGGACGCCCGACCCAGGCCCGAGGTTCCAAAATCCCCAAATCCAAAAAATGAGACCGAACAAACCTTTTGCGGCGGTTTGCGTCTTAGATAATGGAGCCGCTGTTTGCGTATACGAGTTGTTGTAAGACTCACGGGCCCCCTTTGATGGAAGCGCAAACGGCGGCTTACCCATTTAACGAAAACGCCCAATTCAGCAACGGGCTTTCTGGGCTCTCTCTAAGAGCCTGACTAAATCCACAATCGCCAGATGTGAAAAGGTTTTGTCGCCGTTTGTTTTTCGTCGTCATCCTGAAGCGTAGCTGAAGGACCCCCGCATTTAGCGGTGGCACGAATGCATCAGTGTCGCCAAGCTCTTCGTTCGCGCTCACATAGATCCCAGCGAGGCAAGGACCGGAAGGGCATGGCTTTCAGCCATGCCAATAACGGCCGGGCCAAAGGCCCGCACCTCGCTGCCGCAGGCAGAGTGGAGCCAGCAGGCGCAACGACTGAATTGCCTTCCTCGGTTAAGGCGAGACAGCATACCCATCGGCACTCACCTACTGCGCGTTCGGATCAATCGTTGTCACCACTGGCACACTCTCATTCCCTTTGGCATCCACGGCAGTAACGCTGTACCGATACCTTTGGCCAACCGTCACAGTGTCATCGTGGAACGCAGGCAACGCCACAGGTGCCGTATTCAGCCGAGCCTTATTCCCATCTCCGCCGTCGCGATAGACGTTATACCCCGCAAGGCGAGGATCATCGACTGGCTGCCAGATAAGATCGATCGCCGGCTTCGGGTTATCAAAGCTCGCGGCACTCAGGTCAGTAGGCGCAGGCGGCGGATAGACATCGTGCAGCGTGAACTCAATCGGAGCGGAAACCTCGCTGCGCAGCTCCAGCGTTCGCCCGCCAAGGGTAATGCTCCGGCGCCGCTCGGCCGTATAGCGATACGGCTCGTCGACGAGCGCGGACTCGTCCATGGTAATGCCGTCGCGAGCAGGCTGAACCGAATCGGCAACCGCCGAATCCCCTGCCAGCGGATCAGGCTGCGGAGCGGTGGTGAGCCACACCACATTCGGCTCGTTGTCTTCACTGGCCTTCGCGGCCTTCGGTGTTTTTGGCACAGCAGCCGAACTGCCGTGGTGCGCCGTTGCTGGCTTACTTGGCGAAGCTCCGGCAGTCGAAGCTGGCATCACATGATGAGCCGCATGCGCGGGCGTCTTTGGATTTGGAGAGATGTCTTCCCGGCGCAGTACAACATTGCCGGCGTCCGGATTCGTGGTCGGCTTCCAGCTCAACACCACTCCCAGCCTCGACCCCTGGGCGTGCAACTCTTCCACGGGCGAGGGCTCCGCCCCGCTGGCAGCATACGCTGGCTCCGCGAACCCAGCCGTGCGACCGGTATCGCTGAATAACTGCACCCGATAGCCCAATACATGAGCCGCACCGGAGGCCAGTGCCGCAGGCAGCGCATCATGCACCACGACCAGAGTCGGCTGTCCTGTCTGCGCATTGGCGACGCGAGCAAAGCTCTGCTCCGGCAGCTCAGCAACGGCAACACAATCTCCTTTATCGAGAGCTCTGCAAAACCCAGCTTTCACATTGGCGGCCTTGAGGGGAAGCTTATCGGTAGTCCGCTGTGGCATGGTAAACCGCAGCTCAACCGTAGTCCCGCGACGCGTAGCGGCAAGGTCCGTCACAAACCCCGGCAACTTCAACGAAGGAGGCTTCGGAGGCCCAGGATTAGCACACCCCACCATCCCCAAACCGGCAAGAGCCAGCATCGGGAGCACAAGTACAGGGCATCTGCGATTCAACACCATGACATTGAGGCTAGCATCGCGCCGCATGTCCCGGAATCTCTGCACGTATAGGATCGCTTGCCGACGATGGAGCATCTGCTCGCGGCCATCGGAACCCAAGTCAGTGCGATATTCGAACGGCCGAAACCGCCACGCCGTTTCGCGCGCTTTACGGCATTCTCCAACACTTCAGCAAAATAGTACGGGCTTACGAATTTGAGGATGATAACTACCCGAGAAACATCTTCTCTACATCCAGCCAGTCATTAACCCGGCGAAAGCCGGTGACATAAGCATTGGCGGGAGAACTGAACAGGATGCCTTCGCCGCGGAAGAGCCGCAACTGCCGGGGGTTATCGTCGATCAGATAGTCGGCGCGGAGGATGCTCTTGTTGCCGCAGAACACAATGTGCGATGTCGGAATAAAGGAGAAGTGCTCTGCCAGCCAGCGGAACTTGGCATTGAAGCTGCTCGGCACCTCCATCGCAGCGGTCGCGATGAAGATGTCGTAGCGCTCCTGCAGCCGTTCGAGCACACGCTGCGCATGCGGCATCACGCCCAGCACGCCGAAGAAGTCGTCCGTGCGCATGTACTCGTCGAGAGCCTGCAGGCGGTCGGCGGGTACGTAGTCCCAGAGCCAGCGGCCATGCAGGTCGGCGGGCGTAAGATGCTCGCTGAAGTCGCGGTTGTAGCGCATCAGGTGCTCACCCAGCGCGTCGGCGATGACCTCATCCATATCGACACAGATAATCTTGCGTTCAGTTCCGAGGGTCTGTTGCGAATGCGCGTGCAGCGAGGTCATGCGTGCGGCTCCAGAGGCTTTGGATGCGTGGCCGTCGCCAATCGCTCTCCCGCAGCCCAGCTGCCGGGAGCATCGCGTCGCGGATCCCAGAAGAGCATGCGGCCGCAGGTCTCGCAGGTAAAGATCTCGTGGTCATGTTCGCGGCCGGTGAGGTCATTCCAGCGCTGCGGGCGCACCATCATCTGGCAGGCCGAGCACTTATGGTCGACCGCTTCGGACAGCCCCGTGCCCTTAGCCTTCGAGACGCGGTCATACGTGCTCAGCGCGCGCTCTCCCGCATCGGTCGCGGCGATCTGGGCGCGCAGTGCCGCACGCTCCGTCTCGATGCCCTTAATAGCTGCGTTGTTACGCTGCGTAACTTCGGCAGCGCGGGCACGCTCGGCTTCGAGTGCAGCAGTAGTCTTCTCCAGCGCATCCGTTGCTACGGCTTTCTCGGTTTCGAAGCGTTCCGTCCGCTCCATGGACGCAAGCTCTTCGTCTTCGAGTTTGCTGATCGACTCTTCCGAGAACTTGATCTCATGTTCGAGCGCGTTGATCTGCGTGGCGCTGGTAGCGGAGTCCATCTGCTTGCGCAGGCGCGCGATCTTGCCTCGCTTGTCGGCCACGTCGGACTCCTGCGAACGGCGCAGGACTTCTTCTTTGGTGAGTGCTTGTTTTGCGGCGGCGAGTGAAAACTCAGCCTTGCCGCGAGCAGCTTCGGCGATGGCCACGCGGCGCGGCGCTTCAGCGAGTTCTCCGCGAAGGCGTTTCAGTTCCAGATCTTGCGCCTGGAGAACGACGAGATGCTCGAGGTTGGCGTTCATCGTGCTCCTTTCGAGCGATTTCAGCCCAAGGGAAAAGGCTAGCACGTTGCGGGAGGAAGTATCTGCCGGGTAGGAGGAGCCCGATAGTCGATCCGATAAACTAATAGATATGAAGCTGAAGCTGCCCGACGGCCCCTTCAAGGCCTACCTGTTCGACTGCGACGGCACGATCGTCGATTCAATGCCTCTCCACTACGTCGCCTGGAACCAGGTCCTCGCGGAATGGGGCTGCAAGTTCCCTGAAGATATCTTCTATGCCTGGGGCGGCATGCCCGCCGCAGAGATCATCGCCACGCTCAACGAGCAGCAAGGGCTGAAGATGCCGGTGGACGATATCCTGCACCGCAAAGAGAATCTCTACTATGAGATTCTCCCGCAGCTCAAAGCCGTTCCCGAGGTGCTGGAGCACATCGAGGCCAGCTACGGGCAAATCCCGTTTGCGGTGGTCTCGGGAAGCACGCGCGATTCGGTAACGGCCTCCCTGGTGGCGCTGAAGATACTCGACCGGTTCGAAACATTGGTCTGTGCCGGCGACTATAAGCGCAGCAAACCTGACCCCGAGCCGTTCCTCACCGCGGCAAAGCGGCTTGGCGTGGCTCCGGAAGACTGCCTGGTATTTGAGGATACGGAGATGGGCATCCAGTCCGCGACGGCCGCTGGAATGGCCTCAGTAAAGATTCTTCAGCCCTGGGAGCGGGTTGCACTGGAGGAAATTACGGCGAATTCCTGAATCGCCGGGCTGCTTCGTGGAATCTGAAATAACTACTTCTATGGCAGCCGCAACCGCAGTCGAAATTCCCTCAGGCCAAACCTCTATCGCGCCCCCAGCGGCTGTGCCCTGGCGGCCGCGCATCAATCCGTGGATCGTCGCGATGACCGTAACCCTCGCGACGTTCATGGAGGTGCTCGATAGCTCGATCGCCAACGTCGCTCTGCCCCACATCGCGGGCGGCCTGGGCGCTACCCAGGATGAAGCGACCTGGGTATTAACGGCCTATCTTGTTGCAAACGCTGTCATTTTGCCAGCCGGCGCGTACATGACGACCTTCATCGGCCGCAAAAAGTTCTACATGATCTGCGTGGCGCTGTTCGGCATCTCGTCCGCCCTGTGCGGTGTGGCGCCAACCCTTCCGCTGCTGGTCTTCTTCCGGATTCTGCAGGGCATTGGCGGCGGCGGCCTCGCACCCAGTGAACAGGCAATCCTCGCCGACACCTTCCCCCCTGAAAAACGCGGGCAAGCCTTCGCGATGTACGGCCTGGCGGTCGTCGTCGCACCGGCCATCGGGCCCACGCTCGGCGGCTACATCACAGACAACTTCGACTGGCGCTGGATCTTTTATCTCAACATTCCGATCTGCCTGCTGTCACTGTTCTTGACCTCGCGTATCGTCGAAGATCCACCCTGGGTCGAGAAGCAGGTCAAGGAGTCGAAAAAGGGCGGCCTGAAGCTCGACTTCCTGGGCTTCGGCCTTCTGGGCCTCACCTTCGGGTCCTTGGAGTTCATCCTCGATAAGGGACAGGAAGACGATTGGTTCTCCTCGCATCTCATCGTGTTCTTCTGTGTGGCGATGGTGGTTGCGTTCATCGTGATGATCTGGTGGGAGCTCAAGCAGCTGCGCGATGGCCATCGCCCCATCCTGAACCTGACGCTCTTCACTCGACGCCAGTTCGCCGTCAGCTTTGTGCTGATGTTCGTGCTCGGTTTCTCGCTCTACGGCACAACGATCCTGATTCCTCAGTTCGTTCAAACGTTGATGGGCTATACCGCGGAGCTTGCAGGAAAAGTACTGTCTCCTGCGGGTTTCATGATGATGGCAATGATGCCCGTGGTGGGCTTCTTATCCGGGAAGATAGACCCCCGAAAGCTCATCGCCTATGGCTTCACCATGCTGACGCTGTCGCTCATCTACATGACGAACCTGAACTTGCAGTTGAGTTACAGCCAGCTCGTCATCATGCGTATGTTCCAGGCTTCAGGGCTCGCGTTCCTGTTTATTCCGATCAACACGATCGCGTACGTCGGAGTAAAGCAGAGCGAGAGCAACGATGTCTCAGGCCTGACCAACCTCGCACGTAATATCGGTGGCTCGTGCGGTACGGCGTTCATGGCAACGATGCTCACGCGCCGCACCGCCGCGCACGAGAACTCGATGGTGCGCAACCTGACCACCGGCAATCCGGGTTTCAACTCGCAGGTAAAGGCCATGGCCGGAAACTTCAAGGCTGGCAATGGCACGGGACCGGTGGGCGGCGGTCCATCACTTGGCGCGATGCATCAGGCCCAGGCGTATATCTACAACCAGCTTCATGCGCAAGCGGCGAATCTGGCCTACGTGGACATCATTCGCGACCTCGCGGTCTTCTGCGCCTGCATGCTTCCACTGCTCTTCCTGATTCCGCGGCCAGCAAAGAATGCAGCAGCGAACGCGGGACATTAGAGCTTCAGAAACTCAGGAAGCATAGAAGTAAAAGCAACGACAAAGGACGGCGCATCAGCGCCGTCCTTTGTCGTTTGTGCGCGCGTTATTGCCCGTAAGTCTGCGGTACAGGGAACGGGTTGCGCTCCTCGAACTGTACCTGGTGCCAGTAGGGATACGCGGGGTTCACGGCACTGGCGGCGTCGAGCTTGGCCACCTGTTCGGATGTCAGCTTCCAGCCCACACTCTCAAGGTTCGCGCGAAGCTGCTTCTCGTCGCGCGCACCAATCACCACTGTCGAAACGGTAGGCCGGCGCAGCAGCCAGTTCAAGGCTATCTGCGGAACAGTCTTGCCAGTCTCCTTCGCGACCTCGTCGAGAGCATCGACAACCTTATAGAGATACTCGTCGGACATCGTAGGACCACCTGCGGAGGCCTTGTGCAGACGCGAAGTCTCCGGTAACGGCTGTCCGCGGCGAATCTTTCCGGTAAGCCTTCCCCATCCGAGCGGCGACCACACCAGCGCGCCGACACCCTGATCGGCGGCGAGCGGCATCAGCTCCCACTCGTAGTCGCGGCCAATCAGTGAGTAATAGACCTGATGGCCTACATATTTCGCCCAGCCATAGCGCTCGCTGACAGAGAGCGACTTCATCAGGTGCCAACCTGAAAAATTTGAGCAGGCGATATAGCGCACCTTGCCTTCGCGCACCATCTTGTCCAGCGTGTTCAGCGTCTCCTCGACCGGTGTAGTCGCGTCGAAGGCATGCAAATGATAGACGTCGATGTAGTCGGTGTTGAGGCGCTTTAGCGAGCCTTCGAGGGCCTGAATCAAGTGATAGCGCGAGCTGCCCACATCGTTCGGCCCTTTGCCGAAGCGGAAGGTCGTCTTGGTGGAGATCAGCACGTCCTCACGCTTGAGGTGCGCTATTGCCTTGCCCAGGATCGTCTCGCTGGCGCCGTCGGAGTAAACATCGGCGGTATCGAAGAAGTTGAGACCGGCCTCCATGCAGATGTCGATCAATTTGCGGGCGTCGTCCTGCGAGGTGTCGCCCCAGGCTTTGAAAAACTCATTGCCGGCGCCAAAGGTGCCAGTGCCGAAGCAGAGTTCGGGGACTTTGAGGCCGGAGCGGCCAAGCGAGCGGTATTCCATGTGAGACTCCAGTGATTAGGAAATGGATAACGTTTGGGGTTGTAGGTTGTCAGGTCTCAAGAATTGAAAACGGAGACTTGATGAGGCAGTACCGTTGCTCAATGCACCGTTACTTGATTGTTCGATGCGGCCAGTGAAGAGAAGTCGCGATTCAGGCCGATCCCCATCGCGGCCTTATCCAAAGCATCTTGTGTGCGAAAGAACTGATGTTGTGGGTTGGAGTGCGGAAAGAAGCGGATGACGACTTCACTGCGCTCGACGGAGCTTCTCTTGCCATCGTGAAAGGGATAGCCCAAAGATTGCAAAAGGTGCAGCGAACCCTCATTGCCGCTGGGGTTGCCATCGTCGCCGACGATCCCGAACACGCTGTGTCCGGTGCGCCGTGAGTACACCGCAACGAAGTCGCCCAACCGAGCGCCTCTGTGCGTGGCTTCGTTGCCCAGCACGACATAGTTGATTCGTGTGGCATCGATGTAGCGCAGAGGATCGCGCTCATTGGTGCGTGCACGATCGGTATAGGCGGTTTGCGAGATGTAGTAGCCCGGTGCGGGATCGTGAGGGCCTTGCACGACGGGAACGTGCGGATGGTTGTCGTCAGTAAGGTAGCCGACGATCTCCGCGCCCGGTTGCCCGCGGTAGTGGGCATTCCGAAGATAGTCGAGAGTCCGTTTGTTGGGCGGACCGTAAGCGGTGGGTGCGCCGTCTACGTCTACGTCCATCCGACGCGTCCGTATCTCGAAGGCTGGAGAGGTCTTTGAAGCAGTTGGCTGCGCCCGCAGGCCCCATGCGACCGAGCCCGCAAGGAACATGACGAAGAAAAACATGCGCCAATGATTCGACAAGGGCATAAGGCAACCAACACCTAACAGAATGATAGCGTGTGCGGTTCAATGTATGGCGTCACAAACAGGAAGAGCGTGGCCGAAGCCACGCTCTTGCCTTCACGGAATCGCCCTGTGCCAGAAACCAGGTGCAGTTGCGGGGTTTAGGGTGCTGTCGGCGTAGGCATCATCGGGGTGGCCGTGGGTACGGCGAGTCCGATGAACATCACAACACCGTTCGTGTCCTTGCTCGTAATCCACACGTTGCCGCTCCGATCGGGGATGGTGGCGACCGGCGATACCATCCCGGCATCTACTCCAAAACCGCCGGGGGTGGTGCAGGTAGTGTCGCCGCTGGTGGTTGTGCATCCGCTCGGGGCAGGTGAAAGAGCTGTCAGGCTACTGGTAGAGATGCCCGTGAAGGACGCTCCCACAGTGGTTGTTGCCGAGTGATAGTTGGCGATCCAGAGATTCTGGCCTGCGTCGATCGAAAGACCGTTCGATGGCTGCACGCCACTAATCGCGAGTTGGTTGACCAGCACGGCGCCGGTGGGGGAGACCTCGCTGATCGTGTTGTTATCGTAATTTTCAGCCCATACATTGCCTGAGGAGTCAGTAGCCAGGGCATACGGACCAGAGCAGCATGTTGGCCGGAAGGAGGTGCCATCAGCGGCGACGTGTGAAATTGTCGTGTCAGGATCGCTATTGCCGAGCCAGACACCGCCGGATGAGTCTGCGGCAATCGCCTGGGGGAAACTAGTGTCACCGATTCCTAGAGCACTAATGGCGCCAGTAGAGGTGGTGAAGACTGATGCGTAGTCGGCATCCTGGTTGCCGACGAATATCTGGCCGCTGTTATTGGCGGAGAGATACGAAGGGAAATAGGTTCCAGAAACCGTGGAGGCGTCGAAGAAGTAAAGAGAACCATACCCCCCGGTGGCGGGATTCGTGTTCGTGATGGGACTGCCCGGTGTCGCCGAGTTGGATCCGAGAAATCCTGTGATGCTTCCGTCGGCATTGTTGTTGTTGTTTACGTTGTTGCCCTGCTGGTTGGTAACCCAGATATTGCCAGTGGAATCGATGACCAATGCAAAGAGCTCGTTCAGGCCGGTGTAGCCGTAGCCTATTTTGGGACTTATCGCCTCACCCTGTGGAGTAAATTCACTGACGGAGCTATCGCCGCTATTGGTGCCGGAACCGTTGTTGCCAACCCACACATATCCATTGGCATCGATATCGATCCGTTCCGGATAATACAAGCCTCCGGCCAGGGCATAATTGGGATCGCTCATGTTGATGATGCCTGAACTCGGGTTTAGCGCCCCGCCTTGGATGGTCAGCGACATGGTCCAGTCATTCGGTGCTTTGGACAGGGTTGGCGAGAATGGCGGCGTCGACTGAACGACCGTATAGATCGCGGCTACATTCTGGCCGGGATGTTTCACGATGTTCAGCAGGGCGCCGAGAGTGTCGGTAGGCGCCGTTACGCCGCTTGGGGTGGCGGCAGTAAAGAGCGGCGTGCAGCTGGATCCGCCATCCGAGTTGACGCAGGTGGCGATCGCATCGGCCAACGTATAGAGCTTACTGCTTTCGGTAATCAGATTTGCCGCCAGCGTGGCGGCTGTGCCCTTGCTGGAACTGGCGAGCAGTTGCGCGTCCAGAAAGGCATTCGTGATGCCCAGCGTGTTCGTTGCGCTCGCGCCGACATTGGCATAAGACGTCATGAACGGCGCCAGCGCCCAGGCTGCGGCTGCGGTGGTCACTTCGTTGATCGTGACGAAAGGTGTGGTGCTGAGATTGCCGCAGTTGCCCAGCGCCGTCATCATGACGATTGCAGCATTACTTATGCTGCCGCCCAGGCCGGGGTTTCCGCCGGTCGCCACCAGGTACACCTGGTCGGTGCTGGAGCTGCAAGCGTAATCGCCGGCGATGGTGAAAGAACCCGTGCTGTCGGTGGTGACCGGATTGTTCAACATCGAGGTCGCAGCAGAACCGTTGCCGGTTTTGCCCGCACTGTAAAGGAAGATGGAGGCGGATGAGACGGGCTGCTGACCGCCACGAACTATGCCCTGGATACCCAGCGTGCCTGTGCTGGAGGTCGTAACAACTCCGCTTCCGCAGCCGCTCAGCACAGCGGCCAGACAAAAGGAGGCGGGGAGGGCCAAAGCGAGTCTGGGCGTAGAAAAAGTGCGAAGAGAAGGCATGATTCGGCGATTTTACGCTATATTCGGCAGCTGTAGCCATGAATTTCCATGAGCCTGGTTAGCGAATGTCCGCGCCGTGCAAAGGGAATGTTCTACTGAGCAATTCGGCTCAAGCGGCTTTTCTATAGCTGTAGATCGAAGCGAAAGCCGCTTGCGTGGTTTGTCGCAAGAAAACCAAACACTGCATGATTGCAGCCACTCTGAAACTGATCTATGACTTGAGTCCTGCCTGGGCCAGCATGCCCAAAAACTGCCGCTGGGTGCGCATGTCCATCGACTGCGCAGCCAGCTTACCCGCGCGATCGAAGACAAACGTGCGAGGCAGTCCATCGACATGGAACTCCGCGCCAACCTTGTGACCCGTATCGAGAAGTGGTTAGGTGAAACAGTGTGCAGGCGGCCCGTAAGCCGAATTTTGTTTTAGACGATCATTCCTCTAGGCGACGCATTACTGCGGCGCTCCAGCAACCTACCCGCAGGTTCCGGTCAGCATGCTTGCGCATGCTCTTGCCCTTCAACCTGGGCGCAACGGGCCGTTGCGCGACTGCCGACTGAAGAGGGTCGGCGGTCTCCCTGCCTATTTGGTCTTGCTCCGTGTGGGGTTTACCGTGCCGTTCGCATTACTGCGAACGCGGTGGGCTCTTACCCCACCCTTTCACCCTTACCGCAGGCCGCTTGCATGAACGTGCCTCTTGCGAAGCCCGCTCAACAGTCTGAGGCGGTTTGCTTTCTGTTGCACTGGCCGTCCCCATACCTTGACGCATGGGTCCCGGACGTTATCCGGCACACTGCCCTGCGGAGTTCGGACTTTCCTCCCCCTCCCGACGGCAAGCCGCGGGAGGCAGCGATCATCCGGCCGCCTGCACTCCCTTCAGTGTACGCGTTGTGCGCCTTGCCCGCAGGAGAGTGGTCGCACCTAATAGTTTCGGTGTCAAGTAGGCAGAATGACGACTACGCGTAGACAGTTCCTCACTCACGCTTCCGCTCTCAGTGCGCTTGCGGCTATGGGAATCCCAGACTCCGCCCAACCTCTTCACGCCAGCCAGTCTGCAAGTGAGCCCGAACATCCCGGCCACCCTGCTGCTACCCTGCGTGCCGCGGGGGTTGCGCATGGCATTCTCGTGGGGTGTGCGGTGAAGGTGCGCCTCCTGCGCGATACTCCGGAGTATGCCGCGTTGGTGCGTGAGCAGGCCGGTATCCTCGTCGAAGAGAACGCGATGAAGTTCGCGCGGCTGCGCCCTTCGCCCACTACGTACTTCTTCGACGACGCCGACTACCTGGTGCAGTTTGCCGAAGCCAACAAGATGAAGGTACGCGGACACAACTTCGTCTGGTGTCGCGAACTGCCACAGTGGTTTGAGGGCTACGTAACGAAGGCCAATGCCGAGCAGGTGCTTGTGGAGCACATCGAGCATGTTGCTGGGCGCTATGCCGGCAAAATTCATAGCTGGGATGTCGTGAATGAGGCGATTAACCTGGAAGATGGTCTCCCCGATGGCATGCGCAACTTACCTTGGCAAAAGCTATTGCCCGGCTACCTCGATATCGCCTATCGCACGACGCGTCGAGTCGATCCGAAGGCGCTGCTGGTCTACAACGACTATGGGATAGAGGGAGAGGATGAGGGGTCGAGGAAGAAGCGCATCGCCGTCATGCAATTGCTGAAGGGAATGCAGAAGCGCGGTGTGCCGTTGGACGGAGTAGGTATTCAGTCGCATCTCTCGGCAGGTCCAAAGCATGTCTATGGCCCTGGACTGCAGGCCTTTATCGCAGAGGCACACCAGATGGGATTGAAGATCCTGCTGACCGAGATGGACGTCAACGACCACGATCTGCCTGCCGATATTCCAGCGCGCGATGCAAGTGTGGCGGACACCTATGCCCGGTACCTGCAGACCGCGCTGGGCCATTCGCCCCTGGAGGCGGTTCTTACCTGGGGCATTACGGACCGGTACACCTGGTTGAACAGTGATCAATCACGCAGCGACAAACTGCCTGAGCGCTGTCTGCCCTTCGATGCCGATCTGCAGCCGACACCGGCGTTTGCAGCGATGGTTCAGGCTCTGCGGGCCACCTCAAAGAGCTAAGCAACCTCTGAACAAGGGTCTTGCTTTGATCGGAACAAGTACTTTGCTCTGAAGGGGCGGGACTTTAGTCCCGCCGTAAATCTCCAGGAATCAGTGCGGCTTTAGCCGCTGAAGGAACGACGCTCTGCGCGCCACAAACGTTGGCATCGCGCTCTGCATCATGAGGGAACGACGCTCTGCGCGCCACAAACGTCGGCATCGCGCTCTGCATCAAGAAGGGAAGGCTTGCCCACTTGTTCAGGGCTTCCTTAAGGGATGTTTTATGGCTCTACTTCCTTCATTCAATTTGCCGTTCCTGATAACGAGACCGAATCTGGTGACGAAGCCGCATTGCTGAGGATCTGAACCGCTGCTGTTTGAGAACCCGTTGTTGTGGGGGCAAACGTTACATTGATCGTGCAGGTTCCACTGACTGCGACGGTTGAGAGGCAGTTGTTGGTTTGGGTAAAGTTGCCATTGACCGCCCCTGGAATGCTGATACTGCTGATCGTGAGGTTCGCTGTACCCGTATTGGTCAACGTAAAACTCATGGGGATTGAGGTGGTGCCGCTAGAGCGTGCAGGGAACACGAGCGCGGAGGTAGAAAGAGAGACGGCAGCAGCACCGCCGCTGCCAATAAGCTCTATGGTATGCGTGTCCCCACTGATCTCGTCTGTGGCGGTTGCGTACTCGGTGACGGAGCCCGTTTGGAAAGGATGGAAGGCGATAGCCAGGGTGCAGACCTGCGTCAGGCTCGCCGGGCAGGTGGAGCCTTCCGTCAAGACGAAGTTGCTGGGCGACGGCAGCGTAACGCTAAATGAGTGACCCAGCGGATATCCGTTCGGATCGGCTAGCGTGAACGTCTGCGCTGCACTGGTTGTACCTGGAGCCTGCAGGCCAAATTGCAAGAGGCCAGGAGACGCTACCACAGGCCAATATGACGTATTGGCGATGATGGGAAGGTTTCGGGAGAAGGTGGAATTCGCATCTTTGATGATGACTGAAGCCGTGAACGTACCTAAGCTGGTCGAGCTGAACCCAATGGTTGCCGTGCAGGATGCCTGGGGAGCTACGGAGGCACAATTGCCTGCGCTGGCGGCCATCAATGCAGCGTTTGGCCCGGTAAAGCTCGCCGAGAAACCGAAGGTGGTCGTGCCGGTGTTTGTAATGGTTAGCGGAACCGACGCCTGAGTGTTGCTGTAAGGATCGGGCGCACTGGGTAAGTTACTAGCAAGGGAGATCGAGGACGAGCCAAGTGTGAACGATGCCCCTGGACCGACTCCTGTGCCCGTCAACAATATGTACTGGTTTCCCTGATTGACAACAGCCTTTGCGGTGCGTGCGCCTGCCGCACTGGGCGTGAAACTGAACGTGACGTTGCATTGTTGCCCCAACCCCGGAGCGCAATTCGACGCAACAGGGGAGCCGCCCAGACTTATGCTGTCTGTGAAGTCGCCAGGATCGGATCCAGACAACGCCAAAGAAAGGCCTGGTGCCCCGTAGTGGCCGGTGGACTGATAGTTGTAGCCGTTCTGGGTCTGCTGATAGCCCACTTGGTTTGCCGGGAAGGACGCAACGCCCGAGAAAAGTTCAGAGCCGGTGGTAACGAACTCACCAGTGTTGGTGGAGGTAAGTGCGGCAGTCTGTGGCCCCCCTGCGGCGTCGTCTACGACCGTGAGCGTGCCAGCGGAGGTTGCCGGCTCTCCGTTAAATTCAACTCCTCCGAGAGAGGCTACCGAGATGGTACAGACCGATTGTGCCGGAAGCGTGCTTCCACAGGTGGTGTTTGCAATGGAATAGGTTGGTGCAAAGGGCGGTCCATTAACGGTGGTCACCGTCGCCGTCATACTCTTGATCGCGAGTGGAGTCGACCCGAAGTTCGATAAGGTGACGTCCTGAACTGTGCCTCCAACGGTGAAACTGAGGGTCGATGGAGTAATCGTTACGGGGCCGCCATTCGGGGTTGTGCCTGTCACCGAAAGCGCAACATATTGGGGAGAATCGGGGCTGCTTGAAGTAACGCCGAGATACGCATTGCTCGTAGTACTTGCCGATGGTGCGGCAGTTACCTGTACGGTGCAACTTGCAGCAGGTGCGAGGCTGGAGCAATCATTTGTCTGCGAGAAATCAGCCGCGTTGGCGCCTGTAATCGCGATGGAGCTAATCGTGATCGCCGTAGATCCGCTATTCGTAATCGTGCGGCTGAGCTGCGGATGTGAAACCGATAGCCGTGTTGGGAAACGCGATGGAGGAAGGTGTGATTTGCAGCACGGTTGTGCCTGAAGCTGGTATGAGCCGTATCCGAAAATCTGGCGGCGCGATCGACAGCGTCGGCTGAAAGGGTGCAGTTGGCGGCGTCATAGCGTAGAGCGCGGGTGTGTTAAGCGCCGGATTGTTGGCCAGGTCCAACAACGCCGCAATCGTATTTGTCGGCGCTGTGGCATTGGCTGGCGTTGTCAGGCTGAACAGATTGCCGCAGTTCGTGTTATCTCCCGTTGTTCCCCCAATGGAGTTGATACAGGTGGCCACGATATCGCCCAGCGTGTTGATCTCCGCAGCGGGCACGGTCAACCCGCTCGGTACATTCAAGCCTGGTGTTGTCCCTGTCGAAAAATTCACGAATTCGGAGGACAGCTCGAACGCTGTGGCCAGTGCGGCGGCATCGCTTGTGCCCGAACCGATTGCCGACAGCGACGTCATGTACGGGGCTAGCGCAGAAACTCCCGCCACTGTTGTCAGTTCATTCACGACCACGAACGGGATAGACGCCAGGGAGGAACAGGGCCCCAGCGCGGCCATTAGAGCGAGGTTGGGGTTGTTCTGCGAGACTCCGGGATTGCCGCCTGTCGCCGTTAGGTAGACCTGTGTCGCGCTCGTGCACGAGTAGAGGCCTGCCAGGTTGAAGCTCCCATTGGCATCGGTAGTTACCGTCGCGGTCAGCAACGGCGTCGAGGCCGAACCGTCGCCGCCGGTTCCTACGGTATAGAGCTGAATCGTCGCGCCCGCTACCGGTTGTTGGCCTCCATGCACCTGCCCGCTGATACCGGCCAGCGGGCTCGAAACAACTTGATGAGAGGCTTGCGTCCCGCATCCGCCAAGCAGCAGCAGTGCGGCCATCGGAAAGATCAGCTTCAGGGAACGGACGGGTGTCATGTGCAGCCTCGCTATTGCTGGGTCCCAAGGCAAAAATGTGACATGAATACGCGCCCATTCTATCGCTTTCTGATCGTCCGTCCAGTGAATTTACGGATATCCAGGAGATAGAGTGACTCACTCAAACCTGATGTTCATCCAGGCAAACGGAACCGTCCTGTAACCTCACACGTACAGAACTTCGGAGACGTGTGTCTCCCGGCCCCGCGATGTGTGCGGTAGACGCGGTAAACTTGAAACGGTTCCCCCTATGGAGACAAAAGAGGCATTTCGGATAGCGCTGCAATCGCTGTGGGCCAACAAACTGCGTACGGTGCTGACGCTGCTGGGCGTCGTCATCGGTGTAGCGTCGGTCATCGCCGTGGTCACATTGGTCAATGGTGCGAACGTCTATGTCGCGACGAAGGTGAACAAGCAGGGCGCCGATGTGTTCACGATCTCCAAGCAGGCGGCCTTTACCGGCAACTATGCCGAATTTCTGACTTACGAGAAGCGCAAGATCATCTCGCTGGACGATTACCGTGCGGTCCAGAGCGAGTGCCAGCACTGCCTGTCTGTCGGCGCACTGCAGGCGAGCATCGGCAAGATCGTTTACGGCACGCAGTCGAGTACCGACACCACCATCCGCGGCTACACCTCGCTGATGGCCGAGATGCAGAATCTCGATATCGTGGAAGGCCGCGACATGACACAGGCGGACGAAGACCACGCCGCGCACGTCGCGCTCATCGGGTCCGACATCGAAGAGAACCTGTTGAAGGGCGATGATCCTATCGGCAAGGAGATTCGCGTTGACGGCGTGCCGTACACGATTATTGGTCTGGGCGAAAAACAGGGCAAGACCCTTGGGCAGAGTCAGGACAACTGGGTAGCTGTGCCGCTGACCACGTTCCGGAAGACCTATGGCACGGCGAAGACGCTGACGATCTATGCGAAAGCGGGCAGTGCACCGGGAGCGATGGAGACCGCCACCGACGAAGCGCGGGTCCTGATGCGCGGACGACGGCACGACCTGCCTGGCGCGCCAGACAGCTTCACACTCGAAACCAGCGATACGCTGGTCGGTCTATGGAAGCAGATCAGCGGCGGCTTTGAGGCTGTGGCCGTGGCGATTGCAGGCATTTCGCTGGTTGTGGGCGGCATCGTCATCATGAACATCATGTTGGTCAGCGTGACCGAGCGCACCCGCGAGATCGGAGTGCGCAAAGCACTCGGCGCTCGGCGGGACGACATCCTGAAGCAGTTCCTGATGGAGTCCGCGACAATGGCTTTTCTCGGCGGTGCCGTCGGTGTGGTTTTGGGGGTAGGAGCGGCGGAGGGCATAACTGTATTGCTGGGTTTCCCTGCTGCCGTTGCCTTGTGGAGCATCTTTGCCGGACTCTTTGTAGCGGCATCGGTTGGTCTGTTCTTCGGTGTCTACCCAGCCCGCAAGGCAGCTGAACTGGATCCAATTGTGGCGTTGAGGAGCGAATTCTAATGCGAGCAAGCGACCAGCGTGAATCCGTAAAAATGGCCCTCGACACACTGCGCGCCAATAAGCTGCGCTCGGGCCTGACCATCCTCGGCATTGTCATCGGTGTGATGACAGTGATCACGATTTCATCGGTCATCAATGGATTGAACTCATCGGTTTCGGGGCTGGTCGAGTCGCTGGGTACGAACGTACTTTGGGTATTTCGGTTTGAAGTCTTTGGGCATCGTCCGACGCCCGAACAGCTGAACCGCAAGCAACTGACGATGGACGATATGCAAGCCATAGGGGAGTTGCCGCATGTTTCGGCGTCGTCGGCGACCCTGCAATATACGAACTTCGATTTCGGTGTGGGATCAGCGGTTGCGAAGTATGGCCAAAAGAAGGTGGAGAATGTCTCGCTTGAAGGCGACACCGTGTCCACGCAGGCTGTCTACGACCAGGACATCCACGCAGGCCGTTACTTTACGCAGACCGACCAGAATCTTGCTTCCGATGTAACCGTGCTGGGCCACGATACAGCGGAGGACTTGTTTGGAAACATCAATCCCATCGGCAAAGATATTACCGTTGAAGGTCGCACGTTTACCGTCGTTGGAACCCTGGAGAAACAGAAACAGGCCTTCGGCGGCGGTAAGAATCCCAACGATAGCTATGCCTACTTCCCCATCACTACATTTCATAAACTGCACCCTGAGGTGCTCGACTACTGGCTCAGCGCCAAGTTTGACGATCAGAAGAACAAGGAACTCGTAACCGATGAGATTCGCGAACTGCTGCGCCGCCGCCGCAAGGTGCGCAACGAGGCCGAGGACACCTTCGCTATCTTCGGTTCGGACTCGCTTACCAAGCTGTGGACGCAGATCACGGGCAGCCTCTTCCTGCTCATGTTTGGTCTGAGCGCCGTCGGCTTGATGGTGGGCGGCGTCGGCGTGATGAACATCATGCTGGTGAGCGTAACCGAGCGTACCCGGGAGATCGGCGTGCGCAAGGCCATCGGCGCGACCAAGCAGACTATTCTGCTGCAGTTCACGCTGGAGGCAATTGTGCTGTGCGCCGTCGGCGGTGTCATTGGAATCGCCTTAGGGGCAATCGTTGCGCTTGGGCTGAAGTTCTTGATCTCGAGCCAGGTGAGCCTGCTGTGGATGCTGGCGGCGTTTCTGAGTTCGTGCGGCATCGGGCTAGTCTTCGGAATCTATCCGGCATGGAAAGCTGCGAACCTCGATCCAATCGACGCGCTGAGGTATGAGTAAAGAGAGATCAGAGAACATCGAGAAACACAAATTCCCGTTGATCTCTCATCTCTGTTTTCTCTTCTCTCTTTCCCCGTTCTTCTACACTAACTAGATGGAAACTCTTTCGCTCGCAGTTGAGATTGTCGCGGCGCTGTTGACTGCGAGCGGCATCGCCTATAGTTTGCTGGCGCTCCTTGGAGCGCGGGCATTTGAGCATGATTCGCGCGCGGCGGCGAAGCTGAACGTGGACGGGTTCGCCCCGGGTGTCTCGATTCTGAAGCCGGTGAAGGGTGTCGATCCGCGCATGTATGCGGGCTTTGTCAGCCACTGCATGCAGCAATACGCGGGCGAGTACGAACTGCTGTTCGGCGTAAGCTCGCTGGACGATCCTGCAGTCGCGGAGATTGCACGGCTGCGCATTGACTATCCCCAGATCGGCATCCGCTTGGTGGAGTGCCCGGAGCGTCTAGGGTCGAACGGCAAGGTTTCGAACCTCGCGCAGATGCTGCCGCACGCCCGCTTCGAGCACATCGTCGTGAACGACAGCGACATCCTCGTCTCACCGCAGTACCTTGCGCGCGTGATCGCGCCGTTTGCGCAGGAGAAGACCGGGCTCGTGACCGCGCCATACATCGGACGCTCTGAAAACACACTATGGTCGCGATTGGAGGCCCTCGGCATCTCGACGGACTTCATGGCCGGAGTTCTCACCGCGCGCAAGCTCGAAGGCGGCATTCGCTTCGGGCTGGGCTCAACCCTGGCGACGACGAAGACTGCGCTGGCCAGCATCGGTGGCTTTGAGGCTCTGGTCGAGCAGCTAGCCGACGACTATGAGATGGGCGCCCGCCTGGCTCGCGCGGGCTATCGCGTGGAACTCGTGCATGAGGTCGTTGCGACGACCGTCCCCCCCTACACACTGCGCAGCTTTTGCGAACACCAGTTGCGCTGGTCGCGGTCCACGCGCGATTCGCGGCGCGCGGGCTATCTCGGGCTGGGTGTGACGTATGTGCTGCCGTGGGCGCTGACGGCGGTGATCGCCAGCGGCGGCGCGCTGTGGAGCTTCTCGCTGCTCAGCCTCGCGCTGCTGGTGCGCGTGGCGGTCGCGTTGACGGTTGGCGTCGGTATCCTGCGCGACGGACAGGTGTTGCGCGATCTCATCCTGTTGCCCCTGCGCGACTGCTTTGGGCTGTTCTTTTGGGCGTGGAGCTACGCTTCGGATGTAGTCGTATGGCGCGGCGAACGATTTCGTCTGCGGCGCGGGCGACTAGAGCGGGTCTGAATCGGATCCATTCCTGTTTCCTGTTTCCTGTTTCCTGTTT
>NZ_LMUH01000005.1:272314-540017 GCF_009766105.1 Granulicella sp. S156
ATTTCCTGCCTTACCCCTGCAGATCATCCTCACGCCGAGCCTCATTCGGCCCCCGCAGATGGTCGTCGATGTCCCCAAGCTTCTCGGTAAGAAAGTGGATCTTGCGCGAGAGTGCCTGAATCTCCGTTTCAGCGCGGCGATTGACTTCGAAGTCGAGCTCACTGCGCAGGCGGTCCTTGGTGTCCTGCCGGTTCTGGCTCATCATGATGACCGGCGCCTGAATCGCCGCGAGCATCGAGAGAAACAGGTTGAGCAGGATGAAGGGGTAAGGATCCCACGACTTGCCGTGCATCGCTACGAGCACGATGCTGAGAATGACGTATCCGATCATCGAGCTCAGGAAGAGGATGATAAAGGTCCACGACCCGCCAAAGCTGGCGACGATGTCGGCAATGCGTTCTCCGAAGGTCTCCTGCTCGTCGATCAGCTCATTGGCATTACGCATGGCGCGGGTGCGGATGACGCCCTGTGCGGAGTGGATGTCGCGCGCCAGTACCGTCATCATATCCAGGCCGGCCATCGGCTTCTTGGTGAGTAGAGCCTCGATGTCGTTGCGGTCGACTTCGAGGCAGGTGGTGGCCTCGGTCGCGATAGCCGTGGTCTGGTGGGTCGTATTTTCCAGCATGGAGGCGAAGCCGAAGAAGTCGCCGTGGTGTGGCTCGGAGAACAGAACTTCCTGACCGTCCTCGTCGATCAGCGTAACCTCGACAGCGCCCGAGAGCATCACGAAGGCACGCGTACTCGGTTCGCCGGCTTTATAGATACGCTGCTTGGCCGTGAAGTCGCGCAGTTCGACCTGCTGGGCGAGCACAGCGATCTCGTCGTCATCGAGCAGGGAGAAGAGTGGAACGTGGCGGAGTTCGTAAGGTTTGCAGGCCATAGGTATCGATCAAGGGTGAAACGTGAAAGCAGAATAAAACAGGAGATAAAAAAGCAGAACAAAACGGAAGATAATTTGAGACTACCGGTTCGGCTGGTTGCTGACGATCTCCTTCCCGCCATTTTTCACGAGAATGTAAACAGGCCCCGGCAGCGCGGGCAGGTTGCGAGGTTCGTCGGTAAGCGACTGCCATAGGAAGATGCGCTGCGACCCCGTCCACTTTTGCGCGATGGATTGCGGCGTCTCAAAGATTGGCGGAGCGTCAGGAAAGAAGCTGCCGTACCAGAGGTTGGAGCTGCGGCCCTCGAGGATGTGGAGATCGTCCCTCTTGAGATAGAACCCAAGTGTCGATCCGGACTCATACTCTCCGTGGATCGCAATCATGTCCTGCGACCGCACCTGTGGCGCTATAGCCTTCGCCAGCTCTGCCGAACCGATCACTGGAGCGAAGGTCTGCAAGCCGAGATGAGCGGCAAGCAGGAAGCCAAAGGCTCCCCCAGTCAGTGCGAGGTTCGCGGAATGGAACTTGGACTTCTTATGCAGGAGCAGCGCTACGAGTGGCCCCAGGAAGAGACTCAGCGCAGCCAGCGCAAGCGGTATGCGAAACAGCCCAAGCGCCTGCGTATTGAGGTCGAGAAAGTGACCCATACTGAGAGCGTAATCACCGGGGTTTTGCTGCAGAAGCTGCGCCAGATCGGTGTTGGGCGCGGGCGCTTTCGTGTGGAACAGAAAGTAGACGCTGGCCGAGGAGAAGATTGCACCCAGGACGAGCAGAGCCGCGAGGCAACGGTTGGCTGAGCGCCGATGAGCCTGAGCCTCTGGTTTCGTGGGCATCTGATAGGCGAGCCAACCGGCAATGAGCATTGCGACCGCCGGAAGAGCGGGCAGCACGTAGTACTCCTGCCGCGTAGAAAGTGAGAAGAAGAGCAATACAAAAGCTGCCCACACGGTGCAGAGCAGAAGCCCCCTTCGCCTCAGTGGCAGGTCATGCCTCCGAAGCTGGCTCCGCCATTTGTCGTTTCGCCAGGGGAGCGCCCATTCGGCAGCCTTGAACACGAACGCCGACCACGGCATCATCCACACGAAGCACAGGCCCCAGAAGAGCCACAGCGGCGCGGTGTCGTAGTCGTGAGGCACACGCAGGTTCAGATAGCGCAGCACATGCTCGTTCATGAAATAGAACCAGAACCAGCCGCGCACATTGCCGTCCGTAGGCAGCGGGACCTGCCAGTGACCGTTGACGAAATGAAACGGCGTCGGGTGCCCCTGCGTAGGGTTTGCGAGTCCCGCGAGGATGTGCCACGGCGCGGCGATCAGCAGAAACGCCTCCAGAGAGGCCCACGGATGCAACTCGCGCAGCCGGCGCAGCGTTCTCCGCACTCCACGCGTCAGCAGCAGGTACACCAGCACGATGCCTACCGGAAAGACCACGCCGATCAGACCCTTGGTCAGCACATTGAGCGCACAGGCCGCAGCAAAGCCTCCACAGAACAGGCGTAGAGGTTGAGCGTGCGTCGCCTCGAGCTCCTCGGTGCGCCAGAAGCAGTAGAGCGCGAGCGAGATCCACAAACATACCCCGGCATCGGGGATGGTGATGCGTGTGAAGATGAAGATGCCGAAGCTCGAAAGCAGAATCAGCGCCGCATACAATCCCGCACGTGCGCTGTGCAACAGCCTCCGCGCAAAAGCCTCGAGGAGCAGTGCCAGTGCCAGCATGGCAAGCGCCAGCGGCAGCCGTGCGGCAGCGGCTGATACCCCAAAGACCTTCATGCTCGCCGCCATCGACCAGTAGAGCAGCGGAGCCTTTTCCAGATACCGAATCCCATTGGCGTAGAGCGTCACATAATCATGGCGCAGCAGCATCTCCCGCGCGACTTCGGCATGTACGGAGTCGGCGTCATCCAGCAGCGGCGGCGCGAACAGCGTGAAGCTCGCATAGAACGCCAGCCACAACAGCAGCACGCTGAACAGGGTGGAACGCGGTCGCGGGGTCACCTGAAGCATCGCCTCAAGTGTAAGCTGTGGGGCCACAGCATTTCTCCTGAAGGTATATCCGGGGCTGACGGTGTTCGCGCCGTTTTCCTGCGAAGAAAACGGCATTCACGAATCTTTCTGAGGCTGCAGCATCAGGAGAAATGCTTGGTCAGTTAGACTGAGGCCCGATGAGTAATATGCGGCCAATCCGTGCAGGACAACAGTTAGTGCAGCTCGCAGGAGCCCCAGCCAAAGACGGCCCACCTGCCGAGCTGATCTTTGGCGAGTGGTATCCAGCGCTGCGCGCGGACACGCTCCGGCGTGAAGACACGGCTGTGACGATGCTGCTAGGCATTCCCCTCCTGCTCGGCCGCAAGAGTGATGGCCAGCTCTTCGCCATGCGCGACCTCTGCCCGCACCGCGGCATACCGCTTTCGGCGGGCTGGTTCGACGGCGAGACCGTGCAGTGCAAATACCACGGCTGGCGCTTTGAACCCTGTAGCGGCCAGTGCCAGGAGATCCCTTCGCTCACCTCGCACGATTCGCTCGAGCCGACAAAGATCTACGCGAACTCATTCCCGGTAGCCGAGCGCGACGGTTATGCCTGGGTGTATGTGCCGGAAGCCGGCGCTGGCCGTGTGACCGACGAGGCCGCCTTGCCTCCTGTCCCGGAGCTCCCAAAGTTCGGCCCCCGCTTTCGCAGCGCCCATCTGCAGGCCGAACTGCCCTGCAACGTGGACCACGGCATCATCGGCCTCATGGACCCGGCACACGGCCCCTTTGTGCATCGCGCGTGGTGGTGGCGCAGCGCGGCGAGCATCCACGAGAAGACCAAAAAGTTTGAGCCCATAGAGAACGGCTTCAGAATGTCGCCGCACGCGCCGTCCTCCAACAGCGCGCCGTATCGCCTGCTGGGCAAGCCGGTGACGACCATCGACTTCGTCCTCCCCAACCGCCGCTACGAGACGATCCTCGCAGAGAACGCGCGAGGCAAAAAGCGCTGGTTCGCCTCACTGACGACAGTGACGCCGATCACAGCATCCACCTGCCGCATTGACGTCATCGCAGCCTGGGACATCGCCTACCACGTACCCTTCATCACGCCGATAGCCCGTTACTTCGGCGCAAGATTCGTCCAGCAGGACCAGCAGACGATGATCGAACAGGCACGCGGCCTACGCTCCAACCCCGGCCTCATGTTGATCGACGACGCCGACAAACCAGCCAAATGGTACTTCGCTCTCAAGCAGCGCCGGCTGAAGGGCATCGGCGAGCATCCGCTGCAAGGCCCAGTCGAGCTGCACTGGCGGAGCTGAGGACGGACAGCTCTTGCCGTCGCTCTTGGCGGGGAGGCCGGCGTTGCTTTTGCTTTTCTTTTTGTCATTCCCGTAGGGAATCTGCTTCTGTAGTTGTCGTTGCTGTTGCTGTTGCTGTTGGGAGTAGCAGCGGCCTTTAGGCCGCGGAAACAGAGCAAAACTCTCTTGGGCTTCAGCCCCGGGTTTTGCTTTTGTATCACCCCAAAATCGTCATCCTGAGCGAAATAGCCCGCGCACTTTGCGGGCTATGTAGTCGAAGGACCCCGAAGGACTTTACGTCACCTCAGCGGATTGCACCTTTTCGACCGATGCCTCCGTGGTGCTGGAGCAGCAAGAGTCTCTTGATTTCGCATAGGCTGTCAGTTCGGCGTGGGTGTCTGGACGTGATCGACAACGAACACGCTGAAGGATTCTTTATGAGGAACAAGCTTAAGACCAAGCTGCTCTTCTACTGCGCTAAAAATAGGCGGGGCGTCGGAGGGGCTTGAAGACGCATCCCCATCCGCGCGCAGGTCTGTTCGGGCCCACTGTAGATCGATATCGTACGTTCCCGCTAAACCCGTTTTGTCTAAGACCGGTCGGCCCAACATGGCCTGCAAAGAAGCTGCGAGATCCTGGATTGTTCTCGCTCCACCTGAAAGCCACGTCCGTGTGGTGAGCAGGTTGCATATAGGCCGTTTCCCCGTGACCGATACGGGGCTCTTCGGTATTCCATCGACCTCTGGACGGCCATTTGTGGCCCAGGCCGCGCAGTCCATGTTGGACTTATGAAGCTGTGGCCCGAGATGCTCGTCCTTCCTTGCGAGAACAAGGTCGTACGCTGGGATGACGCGTTGCTCCGCATGGAGCTTCAGGTCGAATCGCTCGGCGAGCAGTTGTTGCTCCATCAAGTGAACGTCGTGCAGTTGCAGGTTTGCCGTTGGAAACGTGCCGATGACGTCATAGGACTTGTCCCAAATCCAGTCTGGCGCACCGATGAGCTGATGAGCTTTGATCTCATAAGCATCCAGAATAAGAAAACCTAGGGGTACGTTCGATGCGATGAATCGATCCGGAAGCCGATGATTGAGGTTGGAATCGGTCGTCTCTGAAGGGTTCGACTTTACCGAGGCGACCTCGAACTGGGGCGTTGTGCTGGGGGATCGTGCCTGCGCCCCGCTTGGCAGCGTACTGAACCAAGCGAGCGAGTACACCGCGATGTGAGAAAGAGGGACTAATAGCTTTCGCATCGAAGTCTGCTCCAACAAACGTGAAGTTCGCGAAAATGGATGCCGATTTCCACTCGCAATTATCCCATCGGCGAAACTTACTTTTCGGGCAACGGCCACCCCGAAGACGCATGAGGACATCCATGCGTCTCAGCTCAGAAGCTAAAACGCCCGCACACCCTCTTCCACCACAAGATCATCCACGGCGATATTCAGCGCCAGCCCCAGCTTGCGAAAGCCCTCGCGCCACTCACGCGACCAGTAGTTGCTATCGCTGCGGCGCAGCAGGTCATTCCAGATGTTCTGCGCCTGCCACAGGTTTACCTCCATCGGCAGCGTGCGCAGGCTCTCGGCAATCGTGACGGTCTCATTCAGCACCGCCGTCGTCTGCTGCTCGACCGCACCCTCCAGCCGAATCATGGTGCGCTTCATGCGCTTGTCCGCCGTAAAGCCCAGCAGTTGCGCGTCGAGCTTTACCCCATCGAGCTCCGCGCTGCGCAGCAGCCGTGCAACCTCAGCCGTATCGTAGCTCTCCGCTTCGAGCGCCTGCCGCAGCCCTGCATTGAGCGCGAATCTCGCGGTCAATGCCAGCGCCGGCGGTGCGGCTACATTCGACTCCGCGAGGAAGTGCAGCAGCGTGGCATGTTCCTCGTAGATGCGTGTCAGCGAACTCTCCACCTCCGAGAGTGTCTGATCCAGAATGCTCTTCAGGATGCGGTGCTGCTCGTCGGCGAACAGCGAAGCCAGGGAGTAGAGCGTCCCGCCGAAGTAGCTGTCCATCAGCCGAATCAACTCCGGCAGATTGGCGCGCTGGACGGTCGCGCTCCCTTCTTCGACGAACGCCGTCCACGCCGCTTCGTCTTCGGGGACATACCGCTTCACTGCGGCAGAGAGGTTCTGGTCGCCGAGATGCAGCACCGCGAAGCAAACCTCTTCGGTCTCTTCGGTAATTCTGGAGCGCAACGCAGCCCTGCCCAGTGCGACTCTGCCTCGACCCGAGGTCAACAAGTCGTAGCTGTGGCGATGGATGTCGAAGCAGAAGAGATCGCCGGTGTCAGGATAGTTGCGGAACATCGAACTGATGGCGTAGTGCGCGCCCACATGTTCGAGATCCAGCCGCGAGCCGATGACGTAGCGGTTGTAGACCTCGGCACCGTCGCCAATATCCGGCACATTGCTCTTGGCGCGCGCGAGAATGGCAAGGAACTCGGCTTCGAGCGCGGCGGCGGATTCACCAAACAGCTGAGTGGCGAGCTGAATCACGCGTCCGGCATAGGCGATGATCTGCACGGTTTCAATGCCCGAGATGTCATCGAAGAACCAGCCGCAACTGGTGTACATCAATTGGGTATGGCGTTCGAGCTCCAGCAGCTCGAACGCGGTAACCCGCTCGGCGACCGTCAACTCGTGTTCGGCATGTTCGTCGAAGAACCTGTCGATGTTGGCCGAACTGCGCTCCAGCACGACCTTGATGTAGGCATCGCGAGCCTCCCACAGGTCTTTGAACAGCGGCTTCGCGACAGTCTCGGCGAGCGGCGCGGTCTTGTCGCGCAGCAGGTCGAGCGCTTCGCGCAGTGGGCCGCGCCACTGCTGTTGCCATCCCTGCCTGCCTCCATTGCAGCCGCAGTTCGAACGCCAGCGCTCGACGCCATGCGCGCAGCTCCACGAGGTGTTATCGACGACCTCGGCCTCCCACTGCGGCGGATACTTCGCGAGAAATTCGCCGTAGTTGGTGAGCGTGGCGAGCTTGTTCTCCTCGATCCAGTGCAGCGCGTAGCTCAGGGCCATCTCGCCGTGTTTGTGATGGTGGCCGTAGCTCTCGCCGTCGGTGGCGACATGCGCGAGTTGCGGCTCATTGGGAGCTTTATCTTTGCGCAGACCGCCGGCCAGGCGTCGCCCGAACTCTTCGCCGGAGTTCAGCAGACCCTCAAAGGCAATGGCGCGCGAACCTGGGCCGTCGTAGAAAAAGACTGCGATGGAACGGCCTTCATCGAGCTGGATCAGGTACGGATGGGTTGGGTCGACGATGGCGTTGGGCGTTTCGGTCCACGGCACGCCGGTCGCTTTGAAGAGGGCGGCTTCCCCTAACCTCCGCACCCGCGCGCACTGGTGCGGTGCGAGCACGGTGTACTTGATGCCCTCCTGCGCCATCAGGTTGAGTACGGAACGGGACACGGCGGTCTCAGCCAGCCACATGCCCTCGGGTTGGCGGCCGAAGCGATGCTCAAAGTCGGCGATGCCCCAGCGGATCTGGGTCCGGGCGTCGCGCTCGCTCGCCAGCGGCATGATGATGTGGTTGTAGACCTGCGCCAGGGCGGACCCGTGGCCCGAGTGGTGCTCGGCGCTGGTGCGGTCGGCGTCCTGGATCATCCGGTAGGTGCGCGGTGCGAAGTCGGCCAGCCAGCTCAGCAGCGTGGGGCCGAAGTTGAAGCTCATCCGCGCGTAGTTGTTCAGGATGCGAACGATCTCATGCTGTCGATTGGTAATCCGCGAGGCTCCGTTGGGGGCATAACACTCGCTGGTAATCCGCTCATTCCAATCGTGGTACGGAGCGGCAGAGTCCTGCACCTCGACCGTCTCAAGCCAGGGATTTTCGCGCGGCGGCTGATAGAAGTGGCCGTGTACGCAGACGTAATGTGGCGGCGGTGTAGAGATCTGGTCCTTGGGGTCGGTGGAACTCTGGATACGAGCCTTTGGCTTGGTCATGGCTCTGCTAAGGATATCGCGGGAACGTGCTCCATTTGTAGAATCAAGCGCATGAATCGTCGCTCGTTTATGGCTACTGGTGCTGCGTTGGTGGGGAATGAATTTGTCCGTCCAGGAGATGTCTTGGGTGGAATAGCTGTGGAAACAGAAGCCGCTGGGATCCCCATGAAACCGGTAAACCTCCTCGTGTCCACATTTGGGCCGATGGCCTCCTACTTGCTTATGGCAAAGACTTGGCGGTCGATTGCAAGCGGTGTGAGTGTTGGTTGTCTGTAAGGTTTCCAGTGTCGTGACCGGATAAAAGTTTTGTCGTTGTCGTTGTCGTTGCTGTTGCTGTTGCTGTTGCCTTTGTTTTTCTAGTTGTCATTCCGAGCGTAGCGAGCGAACCTGCTTCCTCCCGCTTTTCGCTCGTGCCACCACAAACGCATCGAGACAGACCGCAACGACAATCGCCATCCAATAAACCGCAATATCCTGCACCGAGAAAACCCGCCCCAGCAGCAACTTCCCCGCAAGCGTAAGCCGAAACGCATCAAGCCCCGGCGAGTGATACAGCTTGAAGCACTCAACCACCGCCGCTACGGCCGCTGCCAGCAATCCCAAAAAACGCGGTGCTTTTTGAGGCAGCAGAAAAGCAACAAGCCAATAGACCATAACGGCCCACAACGCCGAGCCACCGTACTTAACAAGGACCGCGGGAAGACCAAGCGGCGCCATCCTCCAGACCAATCCACAGACGACTGTGACGAGTGCCAAGACCCCGCAAACGACCCGACGATGTGTGACTGGCGTCACGATCTGCTTTCTTCGCATCCCGGAACGTCAGCCAGACTCTCAAACACCATCAGACCCCGCTCCTTCGCAAGACGAACATCTTCATCGGCTCCCTTCGAGGCGCCTGGAAGTCTCAGCACGGCATCACACCGGCTCAATAACCGGTTCGCGATCGGATACAGGATCTCATCGTAGACAGCATCCCCAGGCCGTTCCGAACCGGCTTCGCGAAGCAAAGGCAGAGCAATCCACTCCCCAATCATCGGAATGTGCCCCGCACGATAAAGCGGCAATGCAACAGACTCGAGCGCGCGAAGGTTTTTCGCCATCCGTTCGGGATCGTCACCAGTACCGGAGCGGTAGGGACCTGCGATGAGAATCATGAGCGAGCGTGCAGCCATGTTATGCGGCCTTTCTCGTTGGTTCGAACAGGTGAATGCAGGCGTACTGCAGTAGCATGATCGTTTTGCCGTCGACGATGTCGCCGCTCTCGATAGCCTTCATCGCGCTCTCCATAGAGAGCTCAAGAACTTCAATGTCCTCGCCCTCGGCATGTTTGCCTCCACCGAGACTGGTCTTATCGCCGCTGTCGTATTCAGCAACAAAGAAGTAGAGCTTCTCGGTGACAGAGCCAGGACTCATGAACGCTTCGAAGACCTTCCGCACGTGGTCCACGCGATAGCCAGTCTCTTCTTCCACCTCGGCCTTGATCCGTTCTTCTGGAGTGGCCTCATCCAGGAGACCCGCCGGTGTCTCAATCAGCAGGCCCGGATGACCGTTCGCAAACACCGGAAACCGGAACTGGCGGACAAGGACAACGGTGCGCCGCGTCAGGTTGTAGAGCAGGATCGTCGCGCCGTTGCCCCTGTCATACGTCTCTCTGCTCTGCTGCTGCCAGGTTCCGTCTCTGCGTTGAATCTCAAACGTAGTTTTCTTGAGTACGTACCAATCGTCAGCGAGCGTTTCGACCTTCTTGATTCGCAGGCGCTCTTGCATCGATGGCGGAACTAACGAGTTCGTCATGCTGTCGACAATATCGTGCAATTTCGTGCAAGGTCAAGTATTATCGTGAATAGCGCCTATGTTAACCACTCATCGAAAGCAGCAGATCCTATCGCTCCTCAAGCGAAACGGGCAGGTCATCGCGAAGGATGTAAGCCAGTCCATGGGCGTGTCGGAAGACACGATTCGACGCGACTTGCGAGAGCTGGCGCAGGAGGGACTCCTCCAGCGCGTCCACGGCGGAGCTCTCCCCTCATCCCCCGCCATCGCGGATTTTGCAGGACGTGAGCAGCTCACCCCGGACGGCAAAATCGCGATCGGCCGCGCGGCAGCAAAGATGATTCAACCCGGACAGGTGGTGATCCTCGACGGGGGTACGACGGCAAGGCAGGTGGCCCGGCACATCCCGTTGGACTTAAAGGCAACGGTCGTCACGCACAGCCCGACGATTGCCCTGGAGCTCGTGAATCATCCTGACGTGGAAGTCATCCTCATCGGCGGGCGCATGTTCAAGCATTCTGTCGTTGCGGTCGGAGCGGTCGCCATCGAGGCCATCGCCCAGATCCACGCCGACACCTACTTCATGGGAGTCACCGGCATACACCCGAAGACCGGCTTGACCACAGGCGACTACGAGGAAGCCGCCGTGAAGCGAGCCCTGAGCCATGCTGCGGCAGAGACGATCGTGCTGGCATCCTCTGAAAAACTCAACGCCGCCTCGCCGTATGCCGTTATCTCCCTCGCAGAGATCAGCGGCATCATCACCGAGCAGGGCGCAGCCGCAGCCCTGACACGGCCCTACGAGAAGCTGAAGATTGTTGTCACCCGAGCTTAGCGATCCAGTGATTCCACGTGAGGCTTACTCCGGCTGCACCGTCTTGCCTGCCGCAAGGTCGCAAGCTCGATACATATACCAGCTTGCGACCGAGCACCACGGAGCCCACTTCTTCGCCCGCTTCTCGATCTGCTCATGCGTAGCCAGCAGGTCAGGAGTGACCTTCTGCGCAGGCTTGAGGCCGAGATAGGTCAGCGCATACCCTTTGCGGATGCCATAGTCGCTCACCGGCAGGACATTGGGACGGCCCAGGCGGAAGATCAGCATCATCTCGACGGTCCACTTCCCGATGCCGCGCACCTGCGTCAGGTGCTCGATGATGTCCTCGTCGCTCATGCGGCGAATACGAGCCATCGTGGGCACGGTGCCGTCGAGCGTCTTGGCGGCGAGGTCGCGCAGCGCCAGCGACTTATTGTGCGAGAGTCCCGCCGCGCGAAGCTGCTCATTGGGGCAGTCGAGCAGGTGCTGCGGCTCAGGATGATTGCCGATGCCACAGATCTCCGCAAACGACGCCAGCAGCCGCGCATGAATCGTCGCCGCCGCTTTCCCGTGCAACTGCTGGTAGATGATGGACTCCGTCAGCGCCTCGAACGGCGACTGCTGTCCCGCCAGCCGCATCGTAAACGGCCCCGCTTTGGCGATGAGTTTCGCCAGCTTGGGATCGGCAGCCGATAGCGCGGCGACGGCTTCGGCAGGATCGTAAGGTAGTTTGCGAGTAGGGCCGGAGCGTGGGCGAGGCATCCGAGAATCATAATAGTGATTCGCACAGTAAAATCTGCGCATGATCGCCCGAGTGCAGGAAACTACAGAAGGGTTCGTGATTGTGATTCCTCAGGCCGAAGCTGAAGCATGGCAACTGAGGGAAAACTTTCCTTTGGAAGTGCATCGTGTTGGGTCAACCTCGGAAAGAGATACACCAGAGGCGATCAAAGCGAATGTTGAACAAGCGATGCAAGCCTATCAAGACCCCCTGCCTCTTCATGAAGAGGCCTATCGCGAGCTCGCGAAGGGCCCCGAAGGTCTCGGTCCTCATGACGATCTGTAACCAAAAAAATCCTCAACCGAACTCGGACCATTGTGGACGGAATTTAGAAATCTGGTTCCGCGCGATTAAGCGCGAATCGCCCCGTCATTACTGGAGATTCTGCTCGAATGTAAATCTAAACTGCTCGTTTTCCCGGTCGATAATCGCTGTTTGTTTCGACTATCGAACGTAAGTGCCGCGCAGACAACCTTTGCGTAACAATCCGGCTGTTATACTCGATTTTTCACAGGCTCGTTTTCACCCTTTGGAAACACCTAGTCGCGGTATCTTAGTGAGTGAGTGCAAGTTCCGAAGGCGCAGGTCCCCCAGGCAGTCGGTTTGTTAGCTCAAACTCCACAGTTTTTTTGATGCAGAGGAAGCAGGAACGCACTCATGGCGCAAGTATTTGACCGCAGTTCGAACGCACTGGCTCGCGCGAGCTTGGTGCTGACGGGCTTGATCGTCATCGCGCTCGGTGTGGCGCTGAACTCCTTGCAGCGGTCGCCCTGGGTGACCAAGCAAGGTCAGCGACCGGACCAGCCCGTCCCTTTTAGCCACAAGCACCACGTTGAGGGTCTTGGGCTCCAGTGCCAGTACTGCCACGTGTCCGTGGAAAAGAGCTCGTACGCCGGCATCCCGCCGACCAAGACCTGTATGAACTGTCATTCGCAGATCTGGACCGACGCGCAGCTTCTGGAGCCGGTACGGCACAGCTGGGCTACCGGCGAATCGATCAACTGGATTCGCGTTCACGATCTTCCGGATTACGTGTACTTCAACCACGAGATCCACGTGAACAAGGGCATCGGATGCGCAAGCTGTCATGGACGCGTCGATGAGATGCCGCTGATGTATCAGCAGAACACCTTGCAGATGGAGTGGTGCCTCAACTGCCATCGCAACCCGGGAGTGAATCTCCGGCCCGCCAGCGAGATCTACAACATGGCATGGGCTGGCCCCTCGTCTGACAAGCCAGTTTGGTGCACTACGACCGGCAAGGGTGGACCGACAGCACAGGGCGTATCCTGCGTCACCAAAGACCCCAACAATTCCAATCCTGAAGTTGCGCAGGTGGAAGCCCCGAAGGTTGGTGCTTCAGGCCAGTCGCAGGTTGTGTCCGATGCCCCGGCTATGACAGCAATGTCGCCCGCCGTCAGTTATCAGAGGTTCACCAGCCAGGCTGACCTCGGTCACTTCCTGATGGACAAGTACCACATCCGCACAGCCAACGAACTGTCGAGCTGCGAGGTGTGCCACCGATGAAAGAACTAGTTGGAACCACACATATGGGAACCGAGCCTACGATGGCAGAGGGCAAGCAGGCACAGGTCATAACGACCATTGCGCCTGCAAAGATGACGCTAGCCGAGGTTCGCGCCAAGCTCGAAGGCAAGACCGGCAAGCGCTTCTGGAAGAATCTGGACGAGCTCTCCGATTCACCGCAGTTTCAAGAGCTGATGCAGGAAGAATTTCCCCGCCAGGCGGGAGCCGGCGAGTGGGTTGATTCTGTCAGCCGCCGCGGCTTCCTCAAGGTCATGGGCGCGAGCTTTGCGCTCGCCGGCCTCGCTGGTTGCACCAAGCAGCCCGATGAGCCCATCTTCCCCTACGTCAAGCAGCCCGAGGATCTGATCCTCGGCAAGCCCATGTACTTTGCGACCGCACATCCCTTCCCGACCGGAGCAGTTCCCGTGTTGGTCAAGTCGGATGCGTTCCGTCCCATCAAGATCGAGGGCAACCCCGAGCACCCGATGTCCAAGGGCAAGTCCGACGCCTATACTCAGGCGACGCTGCTTGACCTGTACGATCCCGACCGCTCGGTGCAGCCGAAGTTCCGTGGTGAGCCCGCCCAGTGGGGCCAGTTCCAGCAGGAGTTTGCCAAGGCAGTCGCTGGCACCAAGACCGGCGAAGGCGTCTACTTCCTGAGCGAGACCATCACCTCTCCGACGCTTGCCGCCCAGTGGAAGCAGGTTGCGGCGAAGTATCCGCAGGCTAAGCTGGTGCAATATGACGCCGTGAACGGCGACCATGCTCGCGCCGCTTCGAAGGCCGCCTACGGCGACTACCTCGACGTGCAGTACAAGCTCGAAGAAGCCGATGTGATCCTCGCATTGGACGCCGATTTCCTCGGCGGCATCGCATTCCCCGGCTTCCTGCCGATATCGGCGGCATACGCCGAGCGCCATCGCTTTGAAGCCGGCAAGACGATGAATCGTCTCTATGTCGTCGAGACGATGCCCACGGTGACCGGCTACAAGGCCGACCATCGCCTCGCGCTGAAGCCCAGCGAGATTGAAGCCTTCTCGGCTGCGTTGGCTGGCGGCGGTTCTACTCTCTCCAACCCCGATGCCCAGAAGTTCCTGACCGCCGTCCTCGACGACCTCAAGAAGTCTGGCGGCAAGGCTGTCGTCGTCGTCGGTCCGCAGAGCCCGGCCTCCGCTCACGCCGCAGCGCACGCATTGAATGCGAGCCTCGGTGCGGTCGGCAAGACCGTTGTCTACACCGAGTCCATTGCGCCGATTCCAAGCGAGCAGGGTGCTGATCTCAAGTCACTCGTCGCCGACATGTACAACGGCAAGGTACAGTGGCTGGTACTGCTCGGCGTCAACCCGCTCTACAACGCGCCCTCCGATCTCGAGTTCACGACGGCCTTCAACAAGGTGCCGGTCACGGTGCATCTCGGCTCGCACGTCGATGAGACAGGTTTCTACTCGACCTGGCACATCAACAAGTCGCACTACCTCGAGAGCTGGTCGGATGCCCGTGCCTATGACGGCACCATCTCGATCGTTCAGCCGATGATCGATCCGCTCTACGGCGGCAAGAGCGCGCACGACGTGCTGCAAGCTCTGCTCGATCCTTCCGTCAGCGCGTACGACGCGGTTGTGGCGAACGCCAAGACCTACATCACCGGCGACTTCCCTACCGGCTGGAAGAAGGCGCTGCACGACGGCTGGGTTGCAGGAACGGCCTTCTCGCCCAAGTTGGCGGGCGTGCCTAAGACTGCGCCGATTACAACCTCCGCTCCAACTGCCGGTGCCATCGAGATTAGCTTCCGCCCCGATCCTTCGATCTACGACGGTCGCTACGGCAACAACGGCTGGCTCCAGGAGCTTCCGAAGCAGGTCACGAACATCGCCTGGGACAATGCTGCGCTGATGAGCATGGATCTCATGGCCAAGCTCGGCATCGAAGAGAACGAAGCCATCGAGCTCAACCTGAACGGCCGCAAGGTGATCACGCCCGTCCTGATGACACCGGGCCACCCCGACGACGCAGTCACCGTTCACCTGGGATTTGGCCGCCGTGTTGAAGCCGGACGTGTGGGTGCGGGTGTGGGCTTCGATGCCTATTCCTTGCGTACCTCCGACGCTCCTCTCTCGGCTGCCGGTCTTACGGTTGCCAGAGGCAAAGGAACCTACGATCTCTGCGTCACCAAGGTGCACAACATCGAGCACCGCGGCTCCTATGCGCAGCGCGATCTCGAGCACCCACTATCGGATAAGGAAGGCACCTACTCGCTGGCTGGGCATGAGGCGATGGAGCGGTCGATCATCCGCTACGCCACAGTCGCCGAGGCTACTGCCAATCCGAAGTACGCCTCTGAGGGTGCCAGCGGAACCTGGGTCAACAAGGTTGGTTACAACCCACAGGGTGAAGCGCCGGAGCACGGCGACAGCTTCTTCCCCGACTCCTGGCGCTATGACCACACCGCAGTTGTCGGTGCCGGTCAGAAGGTTCTCCAGAACTCCTGGGGCATGTCGGTTGATCTGAACTCCTGCATCGGCTGCAACGCCTGCATCGTGAGCTGCTACGCGGAGAACAACATCCCCGTCGTTGGCCGCGAACAGGTCAAGATTGGCCGTAACATGCAGTGGCTGCGCATCGACACCTACTTTGAGGGCGATCTGCATGCTCCCAAGGCGCACTTCCAGCCGATGATGTGCCAGCACTGCGAAAACGCGGGCTGCGAACAGGTCTGCCCGGTCGGTGCAACGGTTCACACGCCCGAAGGCCTCAACACGATGGTCTACAACCGTTGCGTAGGCACCCGTTACTGCTCGAACAACTGCATGTACAAGGTGCGCCGCTTCAACTTCTTGCTGTACTCAGACTTCGACACCGAGAGCCTCAAGTTCATGCGCAACCCAGACGTCTCGGTTCGTTCGCGCGGCGTCATGGAGAAGTGCAGCTACTGCATCCAGCGCATTGAGGCCGTCAAGATCGAAGCCGACAAGAACAATCGCGCCATTGCCGACGGAGAGATCGTCACGGCTTGCCAGCAGGCATGCCCGACAGACGCGATCATCTTCGGCAACATCAACGATCCGAACAGCCGCATCGCGAAGAAGAAAGCCGAAGAGCGCGAGTACCAGGTGCTGGCCGATCTGAACTTCCGCCCCCGCACGACGTATACGGCAGGCGTTATCAACCCGAACCCGGAGCTTGCATAGCATGGCAACCCAAGGTCCTATCCACGATCCTGGTCATGTAGACCCCATGATCGACCCGCAGACGGGTGAATATGCCGTCATCGCGCCGGGCCACAACTTCACGAGCGTGACGCGGAAGATCGCCGACATCGTCCTGACGGCCAATACGCCCTGGGCGTGGACGGGCGGCCTGTTCCTCGCCGCGACCGTAGCGCTGGGTGTCGTCATCGGCGTTACCTGGCTCGTCCTCAAGGGCGTCGGCATCTGGGGTGTCACCATCCCTGGCGCCTGGGGATTCGCCATCATCAACTTCGTCTGGTGGATCGGTATCGGCCACGCCGGAACGTTGATCTCGGCCATCTTGCTGCTCTTCAAACAGACCTGGCGCAACTCGATCAACCGCTTCGCCGAAGCGATGACGATCTTTGCCGTCTGTTGCGCGGGTCTCTTTCCGCTGCTGCACGTCGGTCGTCCGTGGCTCGGTTACTGGCTGCTGCCGTATCCGAACACGATGAACATCTGGCCGCAGTTCCGTTCGCCTCTGGCGTGGGACGTCTTCGCGGTCTCGACCTACGCGACGATCTCGGTGGTCTTCTGGTACATCGGTATGATCCCGGACTTCGGCACGCTGCGCGATCGCGCCAAGCTGCCGCTGGCCAAAGCCTTCTACGGTTTCCTCGCACTGGGCTGGCGCGGTTCGACCCGGCACTGGATCCGTTATGAGTCGGCTTCGCTCCTGTTGGCCGGTCTTTCAACGCCTCTCGTGCTCTCGGTGCACACCACCATCAGCTTCGACTTCGCGGTCGCAGCCATGGCTGGTTGGCATACGACGATCTTCCCGCCCTACTTCGTTGCCGGCGCCGTCTACTCAGGCTTTGCGATGGTGCTTACCCTCGCCATCCCGATCCGCAAGTTCTATCACCTGGAAGATCTGGTTACGCTTCGCCATCTCGATAACATGGCGAAGGTCATGCTCACGACCGGCTCCATCGTGGCCTACGGTTATGGCATGGAAGTCTTCATGAGCTGGTACTCGGCCAGCCACTGGGAGTTCTTCATGATGTGGAACCGTATGTTCGGCCCCATGGGCTGGGCCTACTGGATCCTCATCCTGACCAACATCGCGATTCCGCTGACCACCCTTTGGTCCCGCAAGCTGCGCGTCAACGTCGGCTACCTGTTCTTCCTGTCCTTCGTGGTGAACATCGGTATGTGGTTCGAGCGCTTCGTCATCGTCGTGACCTCGCTCTACCGCGACTATCTGCCGTCGAGCTGGGGAACGTACCGCGCTACCAAGTGGGATTACATCCTGTTTCTCGGAACATGGGGTATGTTCACCTTCCTGTTCCTGCTGTTTGCGCGCTTCGCTCCCATGATTCCGATGTCGGAGATCCGCATGATGCTGCCGCAGACCAAGGTCCACCCCCCTGGCGTGCTAACCGCCGATAAAGTTGTTGAGGAGGCCCTCTGATGCCGGTTTACGAGGGAGTTTACGGTCTTATTGCTGAGTTCAATACGCCCACCGAACTGGTGAACGCGACTAAGGCGGCACACAACGCCGGCTACCGCCGCATGGAGTGCTACACCCCTTATCCCGTGGAAGAGGCAGCGGAAGCGCTGCACTTTCACAAGACGGGTGTGCCGCTGATGTGCCTTCTTGGCGGCATCATGGGACTCATCACCGGTTACGGCATGGAGATCTGGGTCAACGTGTGGGGCTATCCGCTCAACATCGCGGGCCGTCCGCTGTTCAGCTGGCCGGCATTCGTGATTCCAGGCTACGAGTGGACGATTCTGTTCGCGGGTCTCTCGGCAGCGTTCGGCATGCTCGCCCAGAATGGCCTTCCGCAGCTCTACCATCCGCTCTTCAACGCGGCGAACTTCCGCGATGGCGCGACCACCGATAAGTTCTTCCTCTGCCTCGAGGCACACGATCCGAAGTTTTCGGTGACCGAGACCAGGGTGTTTCTCGAAGGGTTCTCTCCTGTCTCCGTTGTGGAGGTGGATCACTAATGCAGAGTCACGACACAGCGAACAGGAAACAGGAAACAGCGATGCGGGTAGCACGTGCAGTGACGGGGCTTTCGGCGATGGCGGCGATGCTGGTTCTCGCCGGCTGCCGCCAGGACATGCACGATCAGCCCAAGTTCTTTCCGCAGCGCGGAACGACCTTCTATACGGATGGCCGCTCTGCGCGTCCGCAGGTAGAAAACACCGTGGCGCGTAATCAGCTTCATCAGGATGCCTACTTCTTCACCGGCCTGCAGGACGGCAAAGAAGGCGATGGCCTTCCGATTCCTCTGACCACCGAAGTCATGCAGCGCGGCCAGGAGCGGTACAACATCTACTGCACGCCCTGCCACTCACGTGTAGGCAATGGCGACGGCATGATCGTGCAGCGCGGCTACCGCCCTGCCGGCGACTTCCATACCGATCGTCTCCGCAATGCGCCGCTCGGCCACTTCTTCAACGTCATGACCAACGGCTACGGTGCGATGCCGGACTATGCCGCACAGTTGACACCCGAAGATCGCTGGGCAGTTGCAGCCTACGTTCGGGCGCTGCAGCTCAGCCAGAATGCGAAGCAGGCCGATGTTGCAGCGGGCCAGCACGTGCAGGACCTGCACGATATCGCGAAGGACGAAGGCATGCAGCCTGGGTTTGCCGATCCATGGGGTCTGCCGTCCACGGCAATCTATGGAACGCCGAACAATCAGGACAACGGTATTCCGGGACAGAACATTGGCACGGCTCCGGCAGCAGCGGCAAAGACTGCGCCGACAGCACAGCCGAGCGGAACCAAGCAGTAGAACAGATTTCGAAACTTCTGGAACTTTGAAGGCGACTGACGAATGTCACTTGAACACGAACATCACGGAGCGGATTTGACGCACGGAAACTCGGGGCACCACGGCCCTAATGGGCCTAAGCAGCTGCCCAGCGTGTTGGCCACGCCTGCCGTCGTGGGCGCCTGGCGCACCCGCGCCGCCATCGTTGCGGTCGTCTTTGGACTTCTCTCACTCGTATTTCTAGGCAGTCATGAAGGCCGCAATCACCTCCTGCGCGCCTACCTGATGGGCTACATGACATGCTTCAACTTCTGCGGCGGCGCGTTGGCCTTCCTGATGGTGCAGTATGTGTCCGGCGGTAAGTGGGGCCAGATCCTGCGTCGCCCGCTCGAAGCCATGACCCGCACCTGGTGGCTACTCGTCGTATTGTTTCTGCCAGTGCTGTTTCTGATGAAGCACCTGTATGTCTGGGCAGCCTTCCCGAACAAATCGGCTCTCTTGAACGCCTACCATCAAGGCCTCATCACTCACGAACAGCAGCTGACTGCCGCCTCGAAGCTCACCATGCTGAGCCCGACAAGCGCCGTGGTCGAATTCTTTATCGTGTTCGCCTTTATGGGCCTGGTCATCACCCTGCTCAACCGCTGGTCGGTGCAGCGCGATGCCGACCCGCAAGCCGGAACCGTGGCGAGCTTTGACAAGTGGCGCGTCCGCTTTGAGAACCTCTCCGGCCCGTCGATCCTGCTCTACGTCATCCTGATGTCGATGTTCGTCATCGTCTTCGTCAAGTCGCTGGACGTCACCTGGTACTCCTCGGTGTACGGTCTCCAGTTCCTCGTCGCACAAGGCTACGCGGTCCTCGCACTCGGCATCCTGACCCTCATCCTGCTCTCGCGCTACGAGCCGATGAAGACGATGTTCCGCACCACCGAGCAGCACGATATGGGCAAGCTGGCCTTCGCCTTCGTGATGCTGAACATCTACCTCACCTTTGCGGAGTTCCTCATCATCTGGTCGGGTAACCTGCCGGACGAGATTCCCTGGTACCTGCACCGCATTCATGGCGGCTGGTGGTATATCTGCACGGCAGACGTCATCTGCCACTGGGTTATCCCCTTCTGCATCCTGCTCTCGCGCGACATCAAGCGCTCCAAGAGCAAGATGATCTGGGTGACCGCGTTCATGATCTTCGCCCGCTTCATCGACATGTTCTGGCTGATCGAGCCAAACTTCAACGATGCCGCCGGCAACCTGCACCTCGCGGGCAATTTCGGAATTCTGGCCTACGTCACAGTGCCGATCGCGGTCGTCGCGGTCTGGGTGTTCTTCTACCTGACCGAGCTGATGAAGCGGCCGCTGATCAACGTGAACGACCCGCACACGGAAGAGCTTTTGGAGCCTGAGCATGCACACTAAAGGAAACGATCCAGGTCGCCCGGAGGGCACCAGCCCGCATCCGCCGCATTCGCGCGATGCGGAACATCCCGGCTACGAAGTACAGGACGTCAACTCCGGCGGTATCGCCACGTTCCTCGCTGGTCTGTTTGGTACGGTGCTGATCTTCTTCGTCTTCTGCTTCTTCATGGGCAAGGCGATCAACTACTTCCTGTTGGATCAGGACAAGGCACACGGCGCAACGAACAAGTGGCAGGCGAATCTGTCGCAGCCCGGCGCAACCCCTCACGGTGACAAGCGCGAAGACCTGAGCTCGAATGCTGAGATGGAGCAGAAGGGGTTGCAGAGCATGACCCAGGCCTTCCCGACACCGCGGCTGGAGACGGATGACGGAAACCAGGACATCGCCGATCTGCACGCGAAGGAAGACCTGCTGCTGGATCACTACAGCTCATCGACCGATCTGCCTCAGGGTGCAGTTCGCATTCCTATCGATCGCGCGATGCAGTTGATCGTGCAGCGCGGCCTCGGTTCGGCTCCCGCAGCGCAAACACCACAGTCTCTGATGGCTGGCGAGAGTGCGCCGGTCGTTCAGGCTCCGCTAACCAACGGCTTCGCCCGTACCGGCTATGAGCTGGAGACGATTCAAGCCCGCGAAGAGAAGAACGACTTCAATCGGGCAGAAGCAAAGAAAGACTAGCTTCTAGCTAGAAGCTAAGAGCTAAAAGTTAGCAGTACCGAAAGAGAGCAACGAGTGAATGCAGGGCGCACAATCCGGAAGCAGGCAGGCAACGCAAAGACCTTTGCGTTGATGCTCGCCCTCGCGTGCGCTCCACTCTCGGCGCAGGTTTCGAGTTACGGGGACAAGTCCACCGGCCAGAACACCGGCGACCAGCTTCCACAGGTCTTGCAGAAGGTGCAGGTTACGCAGCACCTCAACGCGCAGCTCCCGCTGGACGCGCCCTTCGTCGACGACACCGGCGCTCCTGTAACGCTGGGCAAGTACTTCGACGGCAAGCACCCGGCCATCGTTTCGATGGTGTACTACAACTGCCCGATGCTGTGCTCGGAAGAGATGGACGGCCTCGTAAGCGCGTTGTTGATGGTGCATCTGGTTCCGGGCAAGGACTTCCAGATCGTCGTGGTCAGCATCGATCCAAGCGAGACACCACAGCTTGCAGCTCAGTACAAGGCGCGCTACGTAAAGCGCTACGGACATCCGGAGACGGCTGACGGCTGGCACTTTCTTACCGGGCAGAAGCCGGCCATCGATGCGATGACGGGCATAACTGGCTATGGCTATACCCGCGTCCCCGGTCCCGACGGCACGCTCTCGCAGTTTGCGCATGCCAGTTCTATCGAGATCGCCACGCCGCAGGGCCGGCTGGCGCAGTACTACCTCGGCGTTGAATACTCGCCCAAAGACATTCTCCTGGGGCTGATCGATGCCTCAGGCAACAAAATCGGTTCACCTGTCGCCAACATCCTCACCTACTGCTATCACTACGATCCGCAAATCAACAAGCACTCGCTGATGGTGGCGCGGGTCGTGCAGTTGGGCGGCATGATGACAGTGGCGGGCTTGGGCGGCTTCATGTTTCTGATGTTCCGGCGCGACCTTCGTCTCGGACGCGACCACGACACACCTCAACCGGATGACAATGACAACCGGCGGAACGGATAAAGGCTAACGATGGGAATTAGTCCAGTACTGTGGCAATTTTTGGTGAAGTGGCTTCACGCCTCGGCCCTCTTTCCGGCTGAAGCGTCAACCATTTCGCCGTACACTGACGCGCTCTATTTCTTTTTGCTGTTGATGACGATCGTCGGCCTCATTCTCGTCGGCGCCCTCATCTTCGGCTTCTCGGTTCGCTATCGCCGCGAGAAGAACCCCGTCGCCACGCAGGTCGAAGGTTCGACTCTGCTCGAGGCTACGTGGACGATCATTCCGCTGGCCATCTTCCTCGTCACCTTTGTGTGGGGCGCGCTGCTGTACTTCCGCATCTACGATCCACCCGCCAATGCGATGAACATCTACGTCGTCGGCAAGCAGTGGATGTGGAAGGCCGAGCACCCCGGCGGACAGCACGAGATCAACGCGCTGCACGTCCCCATGGGTCGTCCGGTCCAGCTCACCATGATCTCGCAGGACGTGTTCCACAGCTTCTCGATCCCCGACTTCCGCGTCAAGCGCGAGGTCATCCCGGGCCGTTACACCACGGTCTGGTTTCAAGCCACCACGCCCGGCACCTACCACATCTTCTGCACCCAGTACTGCGGCACGCAGCACTCCGGCATGATCGGTGAAGTCACCGTGCTCTCGCCGGATGACTACCAGAAGTGGATTCAGCAGTCGACCAGCGGCATGAGCCTGGCGCAGAACGGCGAGCGGCTATTTGCCAGCATGGGTTGCAACGCCTGCCATAGCGGCAACGCCGCAGCTCGCGGTCCGAACCTCGCTGGTGTCTACGGCTCCAAGCTGACGCTCACCAACGGCAGCCAGGTGCTGGTGAACGATGCCTATCTCCGCGATGCGATCCTGAGTCCGTCACAGCACATCACGGCAGGATATTCTCCAATCATGCCTACGTACCAGGGGCAGATCAGCGAAGACGGCCTGATCGACCTGGTCGAGTACATCAAGAATTTGCAGTCGAACTTCCGGGTGCAGCAGACTCTGATGACATCGGAGTCCAATCAGGCAGCGCCCACAACGCCCACCGAGGGCACAACGTCTGAAACGGTGAAGCCATGAGTACCAGCGTCCCCACTTTGCACACCATCGTCTCTCTGCCTGACCAGAGCACGGCCACGCTCCCGAAGAAGCACTACATCAACAACGAGCACGGCTTGTTGAGCTGGCTGCTGACCGGCGACCATAAGCGCATCGCGATGCTGTATCTGATCTCGATCACGTTCTTCTTCTTTATTGGCGGAGCGTTCGCGGGTCTTATCCGGCTGGAGCTGCTGACGCCTCAGTCCGATCTCGTCGCGGCGGATACGTACAACAAGTTCTTCACCATGCACGGCATCATCATGATCTTCCTGTTCCTGGTGCCGTCGGTACCGGCGACCCTCGGGAACTTCCTGATTCCGATCATGCTGGGTGCCAAGGACCTTGCGTTCCCCAAGATCAATCTTCTGTCCTGGTACCTCTACCTCATCGGTGGAACGCTCACGCTGGCTGCGCTGGTGCTGGGCGGAGTCGATACCGGCTGGACCTTCACCACGCCGCTCTCGACGCACTACCTGAACACCCACGTCCTCACCGCGGCAACAGCCATCTTCATCGCTGGGTTCAGCTCGATCTTCACCGGCTTGAACTTCATCGTGACAATTCACCGTATGCGCGCCCCAGGCATGACCTGGTTCCGCATGCCGCTGTTCGTCTGGTCCAACTACGCAGCCTCGATCCTGATGGTGCTCGGAACCCCCGTACTCGCCATCGCTATCGTGCTGGTCGCTCTGGAGCGCTTGGTCGGCATCGGCGTCTTCGATCCCGCCAAAGGCGGCGATCCGCTGCTGTTCCAACATCTCTTCTGGTTCTACTCGCACCCGGCCGTGTACATCATGATTCTGCCCGGCATGGGCGTGATCTCCGAGGTCATCTCGACCTTCAGCCGCAAGCGCGTCTTCGGCTACACGGCGGTCGCCTTCAGCTCGGTGGCCATCGCGCTCTTCGGCTTCTTCGTGTGGGCGCACCATATGTTCATCATGGGCGTGTCGAACTACTCGGCGCTGGTCTTCTCGCTGTTGACCATGCTCGTCGCAGTCCCGTCGGCCATCAAGATCTTCAACTGGGCGTTCACGCTGCAGAAGGGCTCGATTACCTTTGAGACCCCCATGCTGTATGCCTTCGGCTTCATGGGGCTGTTCACCATCGGCGGCCTGACGGGCGTCTTCCTCGGCTCGCTGGGTATGGACATTCACCTGACCGAGACCTACTTCATAGTGGCGCACTTCCACTTCGTCATGGTGGGCGGCATGTTGATGGCGTTCCTCTCGGGCATCCACTTCTGGTGGCCGAAGATGACCGGGCGCATGTACCCCGAGTCGTTGTCCAAGCTCGCCGCTGTCGTCACCTTCATCGGCTTCAACCTGACCTTCCTGCCGCAGTTCATCCTGGGCTACCTCGGCATGCCACGCCGCTACGCAGCGTATCCGCCCGAGTATCAGGTGCTGAACGTGCTCTCGACTGCAGGTGCTACGGTGCTGGGCGTCGGCTACATGCTGCCTCTGCTGTACCTCGGCTGGTCGCTGAAGTACGGTGCGATCGCGGGCAATAACCCGTGGCAGGCAACCGGTCTCGAGTGGCAGATCCAGTCGCCGCCATTGACCGAAAACTTCATTGAGACGCCGATCGTAGACTATGAAGCCTACGACTACGAGTGGCTCGAGAAAAAGCAGAGAGAAGAGGTGACGACCGTTGGATAACGTGATCGCGACCCACCCCCACACGCACGAGACCGCGGTCCCAGCCGAGCACGAGCACGTCGTGCTGCCGCAGCACCGTCACCACTTCGAGACGGAAGAGCAGCAGCGCGAGGCCGGCAGCTTCGGCATGTGGCTCTTCCTGCTGACCGAAATCATGTTCTTCGGCGGCATGTTCTTCGCCTACTTGCTCTACCGCAACTGGTACTACCCGGCCTTCACCGTCGCTTCGAACCAGTTGAACGTGCCGGAAGGCGCGGCCAACACGGCCATCCTCATCACCTCGGGCTTCTTCATGGCGCTGGGTGTATGGGCCGCCGAGGTTCGCAAAAAGGGTCTGCTCGTCGTCATGCTCATTCTCACCACGCTCTTCGGCGTCGCCTTCTTAGGCGTCAAGGCAGACGAGTATCACGAGAAGTACGAGAAGCATCACATTCCGGGTGCCAGCTTCAGCACCGCGATGTTTACCAACCCTGCAGCCTATGGGTTGAAGGAAGAGCCGCTCGCACCGGACATGGCCGAGCACACGCAGATCTTCTTCTTCCTGTACTTCGCGATGACCGGCATGCACGCCCTGCACATGATCATCGGTATCGTGATCTTGTTCTGGCTCACATGGAGGGCGCATCGAGGCGAGTTCAGTGCCGGATATGTTGCGCCGATTGAAAACTTCGGGCTGTACTGGCACTTCGTCGATATTGTGTGGCTGTTCCTCTTCCCACTGCTCTATCTGATCAACCGTCACCCGCTGAAGTAACGCCGATCTATTCGAATTGATTAAGGAAAACGCGATGGCACACGAGACCGAGATCTACCACGATCCCTCCAACGTCACCAACCCGGAGCACTCTGAGCACCATATCGTGTCGCCGCTGCAGTACTGCATGGTCTTCGGCACGCTGCTGGTCGGCACCGCCATCACCGTGATCGCAGCCTACATCGATCTGGGCTGGCTGAACCCGGTGATCGCCCTCGCCATCGCCTGCTTCAAGGCGGTGATCGTCATCCTGTTCTTCATGCATGTGAAGTATCAGTCGAAACTGATCAAGATGACCGTCGGCGCAGGCTTTTTCACCTTCATCGTCCTGATCACCATGACCCTGAGCGACTATATCAGTCGCGCCTGGGGTATGTGGTAGAAAATAAATAACTTATACGTAAAAAGATGCGCCTCTTGGCGCATCTTTTTTATGTTTTGCCGCTCAGAATCGCGCCGGATACTGCATTATCCAACACCCTGCTGTTCCCGCCACAGCACCTGCTTTAAAACCCCCATCCAGGTCATCGCCTCCCGATGACTCTCCCCAAGCTGCAGAGCAAGCTGCCGTACCAGCGGCTCACTCGCATTGGCCGGGAAACGCCGCGAGTAGCCCGTAGCGTGCAAGACATCGAGCAGAAGCTGCGTAAGCCGTTCGCGGTCCTCAGCAGTCGCCGCCGCCTCGTGCAGTACGGGCAGCTCCTTGGCGCCCTCAAAGCCCTCCCGCGTCAGCTCGTACAGACAGACCGCAACGGCCTGTCCCAGGTTCATCGAAAGATGCCGTGCCGCCTCAGGAGCGAACATGGGAATCGTCGTCAGCAGCGAGCAGTAACTTAGCTGTTCCTTGGTGAGGCCGGTCTTCTCCGAGCCAAAGAGCAGCGCCACCCGCGGCCCGTCCTTCTGCAGCTCGCCGAGCACTCTCGGCGCAGCCTGCTGCAGCGACACGACATCCTGCCGGATGTCCCGTTCCCCGATGGCAGTAGTACCGGCAACAAGTGTGCAATCCGCCACGGCTTCGGCGAGGTTGGAGAACCTGCGGGCCTCCGCCATAACGGACGCCGCACCCACGGCAGACTTGACAGTAAGCTGCGAGTCCTCAAGCTGTGCGGCCTCAAAGGGTGCGGCGTAGTCGTTGACGATACGAAGATCGTGGAACCCGAAGTCCTGCATAGCCCGCGCCGCCGCCCCAATGTTGCTCGGATTGCGCGCTCCAACCAGCACGACAGTGAGACGAGATCGATAGGCCGCTGAAAGCATGACCCAATTTTAGTAGTGGCGCATCGGCAACTGCGGATAGGATTGCAAAAGTAAAGGGCCAGCCGCATGCGGCTGGCCCTTTCGGGTAAAGAGGACAGGGTTACTTGCCCTTCTCCTTCTGTTTGGAGATCTGACGGCTAGCCTTGTTCTGCTCTTTGTTGACCTGTTGATGCTCCTGCTGGGTGAGATGACCTCCATTGGCTGACCGGTCATTGGCGACCTGATGGTCGATATTGGCCTGGCGCTGGTTGTCATTAGCAGCTTCACGGGAGTTGATCGCCCCGGAATGTTCCCCGTTGGCGATACGCTGGTCCTGATTGCCCTCACGTTGGTTGACGCTCGGCCTATAGCTCTGGCCCGCCGAGCGGTCCGCGGCCGAGATCGGCTGCGCAGACGAGTGCTGCTGCGCTACCTGGTGGTACGAGTTGACGCTCGAGGCAGCCGGAGTTCCTGGGCGGCCATGGTTGACGGAAGCAAGCTGCGAGCGATCCTGCGCTGCGAAGTTCTGGTGCTGCGTCTGGTTTGCAGTGGGCTGGATGTGGCGTTCGTTGGCGAACTGCTGCTCCTGCGGGCTGGCCTGACGGTTGATGCCGCCGGCTCCGCCGTTATAGGAGACATGAGTGTTATTGATGATGGTGTTTTGCTGGACGATAGTCCTGTTCACATACACGTTGGTCACGTGAACACCGCCAAAGTTATTCACAGCACCGTTGTAGGCGAATACGCCACCGCGCCACTCACCACCGGCGAAGCCGATACCGCCATAGCCGAACCCGTAGTTGACGCCACCGTAGAAGCCGACGTGAGCACCCCAGTAGCCGCCGTGCCAGCCATAAACGCCGCCGCCAAAGCCCCAGTAGCCAGGAGTCCAAAGAAAGCCAGGGGTAGGCGGTTCTACCCAGACGCCGGGAACCCAGTAGTAGCCAGCATCACCGTAGCCCCAGTAGCCAGGCGTCCAGAGGTAGCCGGGAGCGGGTAGAGGGGGCTGAACGTAAACCGGCAACGCCGGGGGCGCGAAACCTACCGAGATAAAGATCCCGGCATGAGCCTGTGCGACCGGCAGCATAGCGACCGGAACGGCTAGTGCGGCAGCAATCATGATCTTGCGAAGTATTTTGAAGGAAGCCATTTCTTATTCTCCTTAGTGCCCGCTTAGCCAAAATTCTAGCCAGAAACCTGCCGGGTGCCCAAATTTGGGGCTCGCTTAAGTGAAACCCAGGTATGCGGCGCATGTTGCTGTAAAGTTCGAGGGCTCAGGGCCCAGGGGGACAGAGGAACCTAAACCCTATACCCTAAACCCTGGGCCCTAAACCCTCGCCTATGGCCGACAACTTTGCCCAGACCGTAAAGCAGCAGACTGACGTCGTTCGCGTCGTCGGCGAGTACATTAAACTGCGCAAATCCGGAGCGAACTGGTCGGCGCTGTGCCCGTTTCACAAAGAGAAGTCGGGCTCGTTCTATCTCTATCCCGCAACAGTGAGTTACTACTGCTTCGGCTGCCACGAACACGGCGATGTCTTTACCTTTGTGATGAAGATGGAGAACCTCAGCTTTCCTGAGGCCGTGCGGTCGGTCGCCACGAAGATGGGCATCCCGCTGCCTCAGCGCGAGTTCAACTCGCCGCACGAGGCTCAGGCAGCCGGGCTTCGCAAGCAGTTGATCGATGTCCACGAGGCCGCCACGCAGTACTTTCAACAGAGCCTGCACTCCCCCGAAGCTGCCCGCGCCCGTGAGTACATGACCTCACGCGGAATCACGCCGGATACCATTGCGAAATTCCGCCTCGGCTACGCGCCTGAGAGCTTCAACGATATGCGCGACCGCCTGGGCAAATTTTTTACAGAAGAAGTGCTTCGTGCCAGCGGCCTATTCAGTTCCAAGGAGCAGGAGGATGGCTCGCCCGGCCCGATGTATGCGCGCTTTCGCAAGCGCATCACGTTTCCGATCTGCAATGAGCAGGGAAAGCCCATAGCCTTTACGGCTCGCGCCCTCGATTCGGCCGACGCCGATGCAAAGGCCGGGCCAAAGTATCTGAACTCGCCGGAGACGCCGCTCTATACGAAGGGGCAGGTGCTCTTCAATCTCGATAAGGCAAAGGCCGCCATCAAGAGCAAGGACGCGGCGCTGCTGGTCGAAGGGCAGATGGATTGCATCTCGCTCTTCATGAACGGTGTCGACAACGTAATTGCAACCAGTGGCACGGCCTTCACCGAGCATCAATTGCGTATCCTGAGCCGTTTCAGCAAGCGAGTTTGGCTCAACTTCGATCCTGATAACGCGGGAGCCAATGCCGCGGAGAAGACCCTCGGACTGCTCGTGGAAGAAGACTTCGATGTGCGCGTGATTACGCTGGAAGGCGGCCTCGATCCTGACCGCTTCGTCCGCGAGCGCGGTGTCGCGGAGTATGCGACGGCTGTGCGCGGCGCAGCTCGCTATCAGGAGTTCCTGATCGAGCGCGCACGTGTGCTCTTTCCCGCGCGAACGGCAGAGGCAAAGGTGAAGTCGCTGAACTTTCTCCTGCCGCACATCCGCCGCATCCCAAATCCTATTGCCCGCAATGACTTTGCTGAGAACGCTGCACAGAAGCTCGGCATCGAGAGTTCGTTGATGCGTCAGGAGTTGAAGCAAGCCGCACAACAGCGCCTGGAGAGCGTGCGCGCGCCGCAACAAAAAGCGGTGTCGGAGATTGAGCGCATCCTGCTGTGCGCTCTCGTACTGCCCGACGCGGACTCGTCGCGAGCGCTTGCCGCAGATCAGCTTGCGGCGAATCCAGAGTGGTATGCGGAGCTGCCTTCAGCGCCTCTGATCGAGGTGTTCGCAAACGCTCCTGCACCGGACAATCCGCTGCAGGCCGCGCCCGACGACGCCTCGCGCCTGCTACTGGCAAGCGTGCTGCATCAAGCCTCGGGGGAGAGCGAGGCCTCGCGTGAGACGCTGCAGGAACAGGTGCAGAACGCTCTGCATACTCTGCATGAGCGCCGACTCGATAGACGTCTGCGTGAAATTCGGACACTGATTGCCGAAGCCATGCGTCAGGGAAATCAAGAGATGCTCATGCAGCTGGCGCACGAGAAAATGCAGTTGGAAGCCGAACTGCGCCGCTTGGATGGCTAGCTCAAATTTCTATGACTTGTAGGCAGAGCCCCAATCGGGTGCCCCATCCTTTGCCGTACCTTGGCAAAGGGTGGGGTATCGCCCGCAGGGCGACCGCTCCTGCTCATGTGTGTTTTGTCTCAGCTCTCTATGTTAACTAGACCATTGTTCTCCATTAGGTCACAGTCACGCCTACAGGCTGAAGGCGATCGCTGACTCTCTATCTGAGAGAGGTAACTCTACCCCAGCCGCAACTGCGGCGTAGGCTCCAGCGTCTCCAGCGCGAACTCCTCCGCAAGCAGCTTCGGCCAGGCGGCTGCCGCGATCATCGCGGCATTGTCGGTGGACAAGGCAATCGAAGGAAACGCAACCGGCAGATGTCGCCGTGCAGCCTCAGCAGAGATACGCTGACGCAGCTCGCTATTGGCCGCGACGCCTCCGCTGACTAGCAATCCACGTGCGCCGAAGTGTTCAGCTGCCGCGAATGCCGTGCGTATGAGATATCCGGTCACTGACGCTTGAAAGCTGGCAATAATGTTCAGTGTCTCTGGTTCGAAGAACGCCAATGCGCGCGCAAGCGTCTCCGGATCGCTGGGCTTGCCCTTGGCAAGGCCGGACTCCTGCAGACTCCGCGCACGTGCGTCGATGCGTTCGCGCATCGCATGCAGTTCCACGTAACGCCGCACAGCCGTCTTGATGCCACTGAAGGAGAGATCGAATCGCCGCGTGTCATCCGCAACTTCGCGGGCCAGCTTCGGCGCTGTGTTTCCGGTGGCTTTCGTCTTGATCTGCGCAAAGCTAAAGGGCACAGCCTTTGGGTCGCCATGCTTTGCGAGTGCGTCCATCCACGGGCCGCCTGGATAGGGTAGGCCCAGCAGCTTGGCAGCTTTGTCATAGGCTTCGCCGGCGGCATCGTCGAGCGTCTTGCCTACGTTCCGGTAGCGCCATGTATTCTGCGGTGTCTTCGTCGCGAGGTACAGATGGGTATGCCCACCGCTGACGACCAGCGCGAGCAGCGGCGAGGCGTCGGTGAACGAAGACTCCGAATCCATCAGGACTGCGTGGATGTGTCCCTCAAGATGGTTCACGCCAATCAGCGGAAGCTCCGCCCCAAACGCCAGCGCCTTCGCGAACGTAAGCCCCACGAGCAGCGCACCTGCCAGCCCCGGGCCTTCGGTGACGGCGACAGCATCAAGGTCGCTATAGACCACACCAGCCCGCTGCATGGCCTCCTGGACAACCGGAACGATAGCCCGCAAGTGCTCGCGCGACGCAAGCTCAGGAACTACGCCGCCGTAGTCGCCATGCACCAGTTGCGAGGCGACCACGTTTGACAGCGCCTCGCGTCCGCCACGCACTACAGCTGCAGAGGTTTCGTCACAGGAGCTTTCAATGCCGAGGATGAGGCGGGAACGCACAAGGTCTATCTTAGAACTTGTACGAAATTTGTGATGGCTTACGTTATTGTTGCTGTTGCCTGTTTTTCGCCGTCATCCTGAGCCATCGGCGAAGGACCCCCGAATTTGGGGTAGCACCAATGCGGGGGGTCCTTCAGCTACGCTTCAGGATGACGGCGAAAACAGGCAAGAGCATAAGCAGCAACCGCGAATTTTTACAGATACCAATCATCTATGCCCAGGCTGAACAATCCACACTACGAAGCAGCCCTCGCTATCACACGCCGCTTGCGCGAACTTGGCCACACAGCCTACTTTGCCGGAGGTTGCGTGCGAGATCTTCTGCTCGGCGCCGATCCCCACGACTTTGACGTAGCGACCTCCGCCACTCCGGACCAGGTGCAGGCTGCTTTCCCTCGCACCGAGTCGGTTGGAGCGCACTTTGGCGTGGTGTTGGTGATCGAGATGGTTCTTGGTGAACGTACCGCAACCGAAGTTGCCACCTTCCGCAACGATGGCGCCTACAGCGACGGCCGCCGTCCGGACGCAGTTCGGTTCTCGCTCGATCCACGCGAAGATGTTCTGCGCCGCGACTTCACCATCAACGGCCTTCTGCTCGACGTGATTGCCTATGAAGAAGGCGATCGTCTGCACGATTGCGTGCACGACTTCGTTGGCGGCCAGTTCGATCTGGAGCACAGGCTGGTGCGCGCTATCGGCAGCGCGGCCACACGCTTTGCCGAGGACAAGCTGCGCATGTTGCGGGCTATCCGCTTCGCTGCAAGGCTCGACTTCGTCATAGAACATCGCACCATGGCCGCGATTCAGGCGCAATCCGCCAGCATCGCACAAGTCTCCGCCGAGCGCGTGCGCGATGAGCTGACGAAGATCCTTACCGAAGGCGCAGCGCGGCGAGGCTTCGAACTACTGGATGAGAGCGGCTTGTTGAGCCAGGTGCTGCCGGAAGTCGCTCGCATGAAAGGCGTCGAGCAGCCGCCCCAGTATCACCCTGAAGGCGATGTCTGGATCCATACCCTGATGCTCCTCGAGCATTTGCCCAGGAACGCAAGCCCAACCCTGGCCTGGGGCATGCTGCTGCACGACATCGGCAAGCCTGCGACCTTTACGCCACCTGATCCCGCCAAACCTGGCGACCGCATCCGCTTCAACGGTCACGTGGAGATAGGGGTCGCCGTCGCGCACTCTATCCTCACCCGCCTACGCTTCAGCAACGACGATACGGAGCAGATTCTCGCGCTGGTAAAGCACCACATGCAGTTTGGCGATGTAACGAAGATGAAGCAATCTACGCTGAAGCGTTTTCTGCGGCTGCCAAAATTCGACGAGCATCTGGCTCTGCATCACGCCGACAGTCTCAGCTCCCATGGGGAGCTCGGCATGTACGGTTTCGCGAAACAACACCTTGAAGAACTGGGCGAGGAGCAGATCAAGCCGAAGCTTCTGCTGGATGGCGAAGCCCTGATCGCCGCAGGCTACAAGCCCGGTCCACGCTTCCGCGAGATGCTGGAAGCCGCGGAGGACGCGCAACTGGAAGGTGTAGTGTCAACGCCTGAAGCAGCTTTGCGATTCATCGAGGACCGATTTGGAGCACCGAAATAACGGAAGAGAGCCGGCAATTCCAGTAAGATTCGAGTTAATGTCTACTGGCGTGCTCTCCGACCAATCCCTTGCGCGTCTACGCTGGATCGCGAGCGCCGTCTTCGTTGGCCTGTTCGCCTTCTATGTGGCCAGCACAGTGCATTGGCCGATGGTGTGGGATACCCCCATCATGCACTACGTCAACTTCCTGATGAGTCGCGGACTGCGCCCCTACTCCGAGATCACGGACATGAACCTGCCCGGCTGTTATCTCACGGAGAGATGGGGCATGGCCGTCTTTGGCTGGGGCGACCTGTCGTGGCGGATCTATGAATTCTTCCTCATGGCGGTGCTCACCGTCAGCGGAATGGTGATTGGCGGATCTCGCCGCTGGTTCGCCGGCATCTATATGGCGACGTTCTTCATCATGATGCACGGCTCCGAGGGGCCCATCGTGGCGACAGAGCGCGATGAATTGATGATGGTGCTGCTGGTGGCGGCCACGGCCATGCTGTTTCTCTCTCTGCGGCGGCGCACGCCTGCGCTCATGCTTCCGTTCGGCTTGTTGACTGGGCTTGCGATGTCTCTGAAACCCAGCGCCCTGCTGCTCGATGTGGCGCTGCTGGTGCTGTTGTTCGTCGTCCTTAAGCGAAGCGGCGAACGCATAGGCAAATACCTGTTGTGGGGACTCGCGGGAAATGTCGCCATTGCGGCGCTTATGGTGGGGTTTCTCCTGCAGCACCAGGCATGGGGAGCGTTTCTCTTTATCTGCACTAAGATCGTGCCCTCGTATGGGCAGCTCAATCAACGCAGCTATGTCTACATGTTTCGCCATCTGATGCCGATGGCGCTGGTCCTTCCGGTGGCTCTTGGCATCGTGGCCGCAGCGTTGGGCAGGCGGCGTGTGGGCTGGGAGCGGTGGGCGCTCTTTTGCGCTATGGCGATGGGTGCTCTCTCGTACTTCGCGCAGGGCAAAGGATACCTCTACCACCGCTACATGTTCGTGGTGGCCATTCTTCTCTGGGCAGGCTGGGAGCTGACAGAGGCGATGCACCGTGAGGACAAGCGTTCCCGCATAGTGGGCGTGGCCGGCGTGGCCGCTCTATTCCTGGTGATTGTGCCCTACTACGGAAGGATCATCCACGGATCTCCACGCGTTGGGGAACAGACGAACGCGCTTCCCCACGCGCTTCAGAGTGATCTTGTACAGCTCGGTGGCGATAGCCTGCAGGAACAAGTGCAGTGCATGGACCTGATCCAGGGCTGTATCGGTGCTCTCTATCGAATGCGGCTGGTCCAGAACACGGGGACTACGGGCGATCTGCTCTTGTTCTCTCCTACAGCAAGCCCAGCCGTCGACTACTACAGGAACTGGTTTCTGGCGCACGACCGGGAGCATCCGGCTAATGTTGTGGTTCTGGGGAATGAGTGGTTCCAGCACGGCACGGTGACCTTCGACAAGCTGGACGCATGGCCCCAGTATGCCGCCTATCTGCGTTCCACATATGTTCCGGTCATTGAGCGGCACTTCGGCGACGAGAGCGCGCCGGCTTACCGAATCTATCTGCGCAAGGGCAGCAAGGTGCTGGCAGAGGAAGAGCTCCACCCGCTCCACTGATTCCGATATGCTGGGCTGCATATGTTGAAAGAAACACCACACACAACACCCAATTACGCCGCGATGCTGCAGGTCGCGATCGAAGAGGCTCGCACAGGGTTGGCGGAGGGCGGTATCCCCATCGGCGCAGCCATCTTTCGCGCTGACGGCTCGCTGGTCAGCCGCGGCCACAACCGCCGTGTGCAGCAGGACGACCCCTCCATTCACGGCGAGACGGACGCCTTTCGCCGCGCCGGGCGACAGAAGAGCTATCGCGACCTCATCATGGTCACCACGCTGGCTCCGTGCTTTTACTGCAGCGGCCTGGTTCGTCAGTTCGGCTTCCAAACGGTAGTCGTAGGTGAATCGCAAACGTTTCAGGGCGGCATCGATGAGCTGCGCGGGCTCGGTATCAATGTCATCGACCTCCACTCGCCGGAGTGTGTCGAGATGCTCAACAGCTACATCGCCACGCATCCCGAAGTCTGGAACGAAGACATCGGCGTGGTCGAAGTGGTGGAGTAGATAGAGGCGATAATCCGGGTATCCATCGGTGACAATCCGGGTGCCCCATCTTCGACGCGCGTTCTTTGCGCGGCTAAGGTGGGCATTCGCGAAGCGAACTGCTTCTGCCCATCTCTGCTTTGCCTGTGATGTTCGTATCACTACACCGGATGTACTGACGCGAAGAGCCCAGGAAGAGAAAAGATGGGCGGGAGCGGTCACGCATCCGCGCGATGCCCACCTTAGCAACGATGAAACCGTCGCGAAGATGGGGCACCCGGATTTGTAGCTCTCTAACCTCGCGTTAGCTTCGCGATCAACTCAGCCTCATGCGGCCACTTTGCAACCAACTCTTCTCGTGGCACGGCCTGATAATCCACAAACTCAAACCCCGGACTAACCGTACACCCAAGCAGGGCGAAACCCTCAGCATGCAGTAATCGAGATCCCTGCCAGACACCGCGCGGAACCAGCACCTGCGGACGCTGGCCTGCTGCGAGGTCCGGGCCGATGAGAAGAGTCTCGCTGCGGCCATCCGGGTGTAGCTGCAGCATCTCAACCGCGCCGCCAAGATAGTGATGAAACACCTCATCGCTGGCGAGGAGGTGCATCTCGCTGAAGGTATCCGGCTCGAGCAGATAATAGATGGCCGTTGAGGTGCGCCGTGGGCCATCATAGCGGCCGTCCGCGAACTGATCTGCTGCAACCGTCTCCGTTGCTTCATAGGTCCGAACGAACCACCCACCCTCACGCGGATGTGGCGCAAGACCCAGCATTTCTTTCACTTGATTTGCGGTAAGCGAATTCATTCAACAATTCTAAGTGGGCCTCCAAAACAAAGCCGGTTGCTCCTATCGTCATCCTGGCCGTTTTCGTGACCCACTTAGAATTGCTGGGAGCCATCGAGTCTCCTCCAGCGATTCTCAAGTTATGCTGGAGACTAACCATCTTTCATCACAATCTGATCCACGAAGGGGACCCAGCAGCCTCAAGTGGTTCTCCTATAGCTGTATCCGGAAGCCAATGCTCTAAACGCCGCTTTTTCCCAAGAAAAGCGGCACTCGTTTGAACGTATCCGATATGTAGGAACAGGAGAACTGCTTTAATGCGCAGCCGTCTGGAGCACTACTTTCGTTTTGCCGAGCACTCCACCAACTGGCGTACAGAGTTGCTCGCAGGGCTGACCACGTTCATCACGATGGCCTATATCATCTTCGTGAACCCCTCGATCCTGTCCCAGACCGGGATGCCGCTGGCTGCCGTGACCACATCTACCTGCCTGTGCGCGGCCTTCGGGTCGATCCTGATGGGGGCGCTGGCGAACTATCCGCTCGCGCTGGCACCAGGCATGGGGTTGAACGCCTACTTCACCTATACCGTCGTAAAGGGCATGGGAGTGCCGTGGCAGACGGCGCTGGGCGCAGTGTTCCTCTCCGGCGTTATCTTCCTTCTGTTGACCTTCGGCGGTATCCGGCAGAGGCTCGTCGGCGCCATTCCGTATCAACTGCACGCAGCGGTCGCGGGTGGCATTGGCCTGTTCATCGCCTTCATCGGCCTGCGCAACTCGGGCATCATCGTGCCCAGTGCCGCGACGACCGTAACGCTCGGCAACATGCACTCTCCCGCAGTGCTGCTGGCGATCTTTGGAATTGTTTTAATCGCTGTGCTGCAAGCCCATCGCGTAAAGGCCTCGATGCTGATCGGCGTGCTAGGGACGATGCTCGTCGGCATCCTCTGTCATCAGGTCCACTGGCATCCTTCGACCTTCAACCCTCTCGCCATCCGCCAGACAGCGTTCCACCTCGACTTGCGCGGCGCGCTCCGGATGAATGCGCTCGAGATCATCTTCGTCTTCCTGTTCGTCGACCTCTTCGACAACATCGGCACCCTCGTGGCCGTCACCGAGCGCGCTGGGCTCATCTCCGCAGACCATACCATCCCGCGTCTGGACAAGATCTTCTTCGCCGACGCCACCTCAACCGTAGTGGGCTCGCTCGCCGGAACATCCACTGTGACGAGCTATATCGAGAGCTCCGCCGGCGTAGCCGCAGGAGGACGCACAGGCGTTACCGCAATCACAACGGGCGTGCTCTTCCTCCTCGCAATCTTCGTCGCGCCGGTGGTTGGCGCAATCCCCGACTTTGCGACAGCCCCGGCGCTGATCCTGGTCGGCGCGCTCATGGTTGCGGGCTCTGCCCGCATCGACTGGGACGAGCCACGCGTGGCCATCCCTTCGTTCCTGACGCTCATCACTATCCCGCTGACCTATTCCATCGCCACAGGGCTGTCGTTCGGCATCATCAGCTTCGCCGTGCTGGAGGTGGCGACCGGCCGGGGCCGCCGTCAGCACTGGATGCTCTATCTGCTTGCGCTGCTCTTCCTGGCGCGCTTTATCTATCTTCACGCGGCATAAAGTAGTCTGAGACCAACCGAAGCGTACCGTTGATTGTGACTTTTATGTCAATCGGTGTAGCCTTCTGCAGAAATGCGCATCAAACTCATCGAGACAAGCCACCCTCGGGCGGGGCGTCTCCCCAGGAGAAAGCAATGGATCGTAAAGCAACGGCAATTTGGCACGGCGATTTGAAGGCTGGCAAAGGCAGCATCACCACGCAGAGCACCACCCTCAAAGACGCGCAGTACAGCTTCAAGACACGCTTTGAAGATGGCGTAGGCACCAACCCGGAAGAACTGATCGCGGCAGCCCACGCAGGCTGCTTCAGCATGGCGTTCAGCAACGAACTCGCCACCGCAGGCCACGTCGCTGACACTGTCGATACCACCGCTGTCGTCACCCTTGAGTTCCTCGCCGACGGCCCTACCATCACGAAGATCAAGCTCACCACCAAGGCCACGGTTCCCGGCATCGACAAGGAAACCTTCGACACGATCGCGAAGAAAGCCAAAGAGGGTTGCCCAGTCTCGCGCGTTCTGAAGGGCGCCGAGATCACTCTGGACGCGCAGTTGGTCTAACTCTGTACACAGCTTTCTAAAGTGCTTGTTGATTACAAAAGTGAAGGGCTCGGCACATAGCCGAGCCCTTCACTTTTGTAATCAATCTTTTTCAGCCGAACGCGGCCGCGACTCCTGTGAAGATCAGCAGGAAAATGACCCACCAGCCGACGATGATTGCCGCGGCCTGCCCTATGCTCTTGCGCGAAATGATGGCCATGCCGATGACCAGCAGCGCCAGCGACCAAAGGCCGAAGACATCGAAAAAGGCGCCCGCGGCCTTCACTGCCGCCGAGGAGTCCTGAAGGAAGTAACCAATGTTGGTGCCGACAGGGTTGTTGATATCGAAGCCGTCCGTACCCACTCCGGCAAAGAGCAGGATGATAGTCAGCAACGAAATAAAGAGGCGTGGCAGACCCGCGTACATGATGACGGCGAAGACCTGGCCGAAGGTGGTTCGGGCACCAAGTCCAAAGTTGAAGCATCCCCAAAGCACCAGCGCTTCAATCGCGATAATGATGAGAAATGGAATAGCAGCGCCATAGGTGAAGATGCGAGTGAATTTAGCAGCTCCGTGCAGCCTGGCAGCCCGTTGATCTGGCGGCAATTGCTGCAGTTGTTCCGCGGCTGCGGGAGTTTTCGTCATCTGGTGCTCGGCAATGCTGTCGAAGCCGACCTTCTTGTCGATAGCGAAGCAGGAGCCGATAGTGGCAACGACCAGCAGAATAAACGGCAGCCACCAACTGGTGTTGCGCAAAATATCGTTAAACGTCTTGGAGGGGGCGAGGAAGGTATCCACCACACGCTCGGTTTGAGTAAGCCCTGGGGTTTCAGGCAGGCTAGCAGCATCAGTCATGAGACAGGCTCCTTCGGGGTCGCTGAACGATTGACCGCAGTGTATCGCGAAGGAACGGATATAGGGAAAATCCTTCAGTTTTCGCCGAGTACCTGTTGTGCCGCGCGCAGTCCGCTGCGAAGAGCTGCATGCACCGTGCCCCAATGTCCGGTCGTATCGGTATGTTCCCCCGCAAAGAAGAGCGTCTCGTCCTCCGGCTGCGTCATCGCCGCAGGAGCGTCCATCGCACCGGCAGGAACGTAACTATAGGCGCCGCGCGCGAATGGGTCGCTTGACCAGTCGTGGCTGTGGGTTTCCAGGAGCGAGGCGCGTACCAGGCTTTCGTCTACCGAGAAGACCTGTGCGAGCGTGGCACAGGCTTCGCGCCCCAGTTCACCCGCGCTCCTGCCTTCGAGCGCTTTTGCGCGCGGGCCGCCGATCCAGCCGGTAAGGGTGGGTGCGGCCTCCGCTTCCGGGTGCATCGTCCACCAGACGGGAGGCAGGTGTTGTGCGGTGAAGAGAAAGCTCATCGCCCGCAGCGTCTCTGCAGGCAATGCGCGCAATTGCTCCCACCAGCGCTCGCGAAAGACCATCGTAAAGCGGACGGCATGACCCATCGCCAGGCGCCGCGCCTGCACGATCGCAGCAGGTTCGGGAGTGATCTTTAGCCCAGCCTTACTGTTGACGCGCTGCAGAACTCCGAGTGGCAACGTGATGATGCATCGCTTTGCCCGCAAAATCCCCTGATTCGTCTCGACCTCAACGTTGCTCGTGCTCCAGCGTACGGCGAGGACTTCAGCGTTAAGAAGCACATTGCCGCCGTGCTCTTTGACGCGCCCGGCAAGGTGCTCTGCGATCTGCGCATAGCCTCCGTGAACATGCCACGAGCGGTCGCCTTCGGTGGCCTCTTCGGCCTTCTGCTGCACACCCAGCGAGCGCACACCGATCGTGTGCGCATCGGCGGCGTTGAAGCCTTCGACGTACCCCAGCAACGCCGGGCGGTCTTCCTCTGGAACATCGCTCGTTGCGAGCCAGTCGGCAAAGGAAACATCCTCACCCGTAAAGTCTTCGAGGTCTTCCAGCGGCGCAAACCTCTCCTCATCCTGCGGGTCGTCCTCGACGAGGCCTCCGTTCCCGTCCTCGCGCAACATAGTGCCTTCGCGTTCCGTAGTCTGGGCCTCGCACTCCGCGAGCAGAGCCCACAACTCCTGCGCCCGCCCGTGAACGAACTCCGCGCCGAGTTCCACGACGTCTCCCCCTGCGGCCACGCGCGAGAGCAAGCGGCCACCCACGCGATCACGAGCCTCCACCACAGTGACCCGCACCCCGCGTTCACTCAGCGCACGCGCCGCCGTCAACCCGGCTATGCCGGCCCCAAGAATCAGAACGTCGATGTTGTCGTCAGTCATTGCATCCCGCATGAACGATTGGATGCGCTCACTTCGCCGTGTGTGCAGACTTCCATGCGGCATAGGCCTTCAGCGTCTTCTCTGGTCCGCGACCGTACCACGCATAGCCATTGCGGCGTTCGACCGAGAGCTCCATCACGTCGTCATGAATCGTCTTGTCGCGGTCCCCGAAGATCGGCTTACCGGTCGTCAGAGAATAGTAGCGAGCCCACAGCGGCCCCGCACCTGGCGAGCTCGTCAGCTTGCGCCCGCCCGCAGTGTCACGTCCTCCGCTCCACGTATAGCCCATGATCCTGTGGGCCTCGAACCACGCAGCAGCAGCATCCACGGAGCGCACCACAGCAGGCGAAGGATGGTCGAGCGACATCAGATACTCCATCACGCTGGCCGATTCGCCCGAACTGAGCGCAGCTGGCTCGAAGTTGCGCGCCGCGACGGGAGCCAGCGTCAGTGGATCATGCTGCTGTGCCCACACCGTGAGCACCGTGCCTTTGCCATCCTCTGCGGGTACGCGAATCTGCGTCGCCAGAATGCACTCCAGCGCCTTCGCCGCCGCCGTCCTTGCTCGCATGCGCAACGTCGCAGGAACGAAGCTGTAGTCTTCTATCGGCTGCTGCGACTCCACTGCTCCCGCAACGCGTTCGCCCTTCACCGCCAGCGTCAGTATCTTGGCCGACTCCGTCACAGCGTCGTCATTGAAGGTAATCGCGTCATGATAGCCTCCCTCCAACGGCCACACCTGCGGCCATCCGCCGTTCGGAAACTGTGCATGCAGCAGATACTCGAGGCCGCGCAAAAAGCTGGCACGATACGCATCGCCTTCGTGCCCAGGTAGCGCCGCGGAGAGCTCCGCAAGAAAGTGCAGCTCCGTGTTGGTAGCGTCGTTGTCCAGCGTGCCGACGTAGTGCCAGCTCTCGTCCCCGGCTTCGTCGAAGTCCCCAGGCCCGCTGCTCACCGGCGCAAGATTCGCTGTGGCATAGCTCTGCCCACGCATTCGCGCCGGGCCACTCATGTCGAGGTTCTTCGACCACCCACCGGCAGCCGTCTGGAACGACAGAATCACATCGCCGATATGTCGCGCCTCGTCGCTCTTGTAGAACTCCGGCGTACTGTGCAGTGGAATTGACCGTGCAGAAAAATGCTGCTTAGGCAGCGGAAGAATCTCTTTCACCCCCATACGCTCGACAGACAGCACAGCTTTGTCGGTGCGCATCTGCTCTGCGGAGCGCCTCAGGTAGTCGAGCCACGGCCCCCGCTGTGCCACCGGCAACGCCATCACGCGTGCCTCGGTCAGCGATTCGGCGGGCTTGCTTACACCAATCACGGAAGCATGCAGGGGAAGCAGGACAAAGAGAGAAAAAGCAAAGGCGCGCACGGACAACATCGTACACCTGTCTTACAGGATTAAGCCAAGGCAGCAAACAGGAAACGGGGATACTCCACACCCGTCCTAGCTGCAGGTCTTTTCTGTTTGCTGTTACCTGTTTGCTGTTTCCTGCTCCTAATCAAGTCGCACAAGATAAGGCAGCGCTGCCGGATCCGGCGTACCGATCCAGTCGGCAATCTCTGCGGCCTGGGTCTTGCTATGTTGCGCGGGGTCGATCCGTACCCAGAAGCCGGTCGGCCCGGAGAACTCGATGACCTTCGCCGTGCTGTAACGTTGCAGCAGTCCAGCCTTCAACGCGAGCGCGTCGTCCTCGTTCTTGAATGCGCCCGTCTGTACACACCACTTGCCCTCTGGGTCGGAGCTCGTGTGGGCAAAGGCTTCAACCTTCACCTTCGCCACGCCCGCGCGGTAGATGCCCACTGCTTTCGCGGCGCCCATCGAAAGGTCCAGCACGCGGCCGGGGGCAAACGGTCCGCGGTCGGTGATCCGCACCAGCACCTGCTGACCGGTGGCGAGGTTGGTCACGCGCACCGTCGAGCCCATCGGCAGCGTGCGATGAGCGGCGGTCATCTCGTTCTGGTCGAAGATCGTGCCATCAGCCGCCGCATGATGGTGATAGACCGTGCCGTACCAGCTGGCGGTGCCCTCTTCGGTAAAAACGGGTTTGCCTCTGGTGTCGTCAAAGAAGCCCGGTGGCGCGTTGGCAGCCTCTTCGCCTAAATCAATGGGTGGCGTTGCGGTTGCAGTGTTCGCGGTCGAGTGATGTTCCCCTGCAGGAGGTGGAGGCGGTTGGTAGGCAACAGCCGTCCGATGATGACAGCCCGTCAGGGTGAGAGCGGAAAACCCTATCGCTAATAATGCCGCAGTATGGCAACCAAGGCGTTTGCTGAGCCTGTTCATCGTGCCTCTCCATCGGATTTGCCGTCCGGGCTGGAGTGCTTCGCGTCGTCCATGTGTTCTGCGAGTTGTTGCAGCCGTGTAGCAGCAGCTCTCAGGGCCGTAGACCCATGCCGCCGCACCTCGGGAGCGACCTCGGTATCGATAAAGCTCACGACGCGTTGCAACTCATCCTGAAACTCATTGCGAAGCCGCGCGCCAGCCTCGCTCACACGCTCTTCCCAGGGACGCTTCGTTCCACTCTGCTGATCCATTGGCGACACCCTTTCGAGAATTCGTTTGTGCTTCAGCCTGCAACGATCGTCAATCCGCGCAACTGCCAACGCTCTTCTTTCGATGATTCGTTCGTGAAGGCCGCTAGTCAATGGACATTGCAGCGTGCAGTGCCCAGCTGGTAACGGCCCTTGCCTCATGCGGGCTAACTTCTCTGAATACAACCGCAGGGACGCGGCAGGCGTCCTTTACAGAGGGGCCCCATTCCCGGCGGGGCAGAGTTCAGCGCCATAGCAGCGCAATCGGTTGCCGGAAGAATGGAATAGAAGGCTCGATGACTTTAAAAAATCTGCGTATGCAAGGCACCTCATTTTTTTTCCCCGTGATATTCGGGTTCACTCTGCTCTCGATCAGCGCACAGGGCCAGGAACAGCTAGGCCAGCTATCCACGCCTGACACGACCCAGGCCAATCCAATGTTGCTGGCTTCGACGGCTTCTGCGGAGGAGTTTTTCAAGCCCGCAGAGTCTTCCGCTGCTGTCTCAAGCAGCGCGGACGAGTTGCCCGACGCGCCCAGTGCGATAGCCTCTCGAGAATCGGCACTCGAAACAAGCCATGGTCCGGCAGCGCGCGCGCACATTGCGCCAGCGCTGATGAAAAGAATTCCCGATGGGTGGACGGCGCAACCCATCACGTCGCACCAAAAATTTCTCCTCGGCCTGCGCGAGCTCGCCTCACCGATAGGTATTGCCGGGATGGTGGGTGCCGCAGGCTTCTCACACATCACAAACGGACAGCCGAACTATGGCACGGACAGCGGAGCCTTTGAGCAGCGCCTGGGAGCGGTGCTTCTCCGTGATACGACGGAAGCGGTCTTCTCCGATGCCGTCTTCGCTCCGATCATGCATGAAGATCCGCGCTACTACGTGCAGGGCCCGCAGCACAATCTCTTCTATCGCGTAGCCTATGCGGTTTCGCGACCGATCATTACGCGTACGGATAGCGGAAACTCCACCGTAAATGGTTCCCTGTTGGTCGGCTATGCCGCGTCCAGTGTCTTGACCAATGCCTACTACCCGCAGAGCAATAGGAACTTCCATGACACCGCGGCGACTTTTGGAGGCTCTATCGGCGGTGCAGCGGTCGGTTTTTTCATCAGCGAATTTCGCGATGAGGTGCTGCAGGCCATTCATCTCGAAAAGAAACAGTAGAGCAGGAACCAGGAACCAGGAACCAGAGAACAGAGAACAGAAAACAGAAAACAGAGAACGCCGCGAGCCGGCAACTCTTTGCAACTGCCTTTCTTTTTGTCATTCCGCAGGGAATCTGCTTTTGTTGCCGTTGCTGTTGCTTGTTTTTCGCCGTCATCCTGAGCCGTACCGGGGTGGTTTGGCGAAGGACCCCCGCATTGTCGCCACCACCGCCGTTGTCTTTGCCGTTGCTGTTGTTTCTGAGATAGGTCCGGGCTTTAGCCCGGACATTAAGGGCCACCACAGAATGGGCTTCAGAGGTTGCTGAAAAAGTCGATGACTTCACTGAAGACGATTTTTGCTGTGTACTTTGCGTATGTAAAACCCTCAAAGATTTCGCAAACGTCGTTTGTAGGGCCTTCTGGAGAGTCGTTATTTCGAAGCAATTTCTAACTGCTCACAAAGCTAGACTTTTTCAGCACCCTCTTCAGCCCCTGGGACATGCTCTCCTGCCCGCAAACCGGAATGCCATCAAGCAAGAAGGCATACTCGAGCCGACGGAGGCCTGTTTCAGTTGATGCCGGAGACGCCTGACTCCACGCGAGTTCTTTGACGCAACGCAGCGAAGCCCGGTCTCTCGACCGGGCCTCGCTGTTTCCTGTTTTCCTACTTGTTGTTTCCTGCTCTTAGAACGTCGTCGCGACCGTAAAGCGGAACGTCTTACGCGGTTCGCGCAGCTCGTAGTTTGCACCGTAGAGCTGTATTGCTTGCTGGTAGCTGTACTGGCCGGCACCCGTGGTGGGGAAGAAACCCTGGAACTCCGACGATGACACAGCCAACTGTGGCGGCAGGTTTCTGTAGAGACGTAGCGGGTTGTACGCGTAGTAGATGCGGAACGGTGCGTTTACGATCGGCAGAATGACCTGCAGCTCGGCGCCGCTCGACATACGCGGAACGAAGTTCGTATGAGGTACCGTGCCCAGGTCGAGCGGGAAAGTCACCTTCTGTCCGCCGAAGCATGCGCCGTTGGTGATTGTCGGGCAGCCATAGAGCGGCGTGTTGAGAATCGACTGGCCAAGGATGCTCTGGCGCAGCTGTGACTTTTCCGTGTCGAAGGTCATGCCGAAGTCTGTGAAGACCGCAAACGTTACCTGGTTGACGATCGGGATACGGTACTCGAGGTTCGACGTGATAGCCGTGTCGCCGCCGATGGGGGCCAAGCGATAGATCGGCAGTGGAATTTGAACGTTGCCCAGCGTGGAGTTGGTCGGATCGCGCGGAACCAGTGTGCCGTCGGGATTTGTAAGGTTGAACAACACGCGCGTCGGAATGAAGCTGTACGGCGAGTTCGAACGGATATCGAAGCCGCGTACTTCGCTTTCACCACCGCCGTAGATACGATCGAAGGGCGGTGCAACCTGCCCGCCAAAGCCGGCGACGTTTTGGAGCTGGATGCGATAGCCCAGGACGTTGTGTCCTTCACGATCGACCTTCAGGCCTTTCATCGGGAAGTATTGGCGCCAGGTTGCCGTCGGAGCGTAGTACTTGGTGTTGCCACCTACACCCGCAACCTGGAAAACAATGTTGAAGTCCTTGCCGTGGTGCGGACCCACAGCGCGATCCAGCGTCGAGAAGCTGAAGCTCGGGGACACGATGGAGGTGATGATGCCGGAGAGCTGGCTCGACCCCGCAACACCCGAACGGAACGCCAGTGATTGGAAGACGTTGCGTGTGGTGTCGCTAAAGGTTGTGACGCCCGACCGCGACAGCGAGTACGAGATGCCGATCCTGGCTACGCCCGACCGCCGGAACAACTTGCGCAGCGGCGTGCCGGTCGAAATCGTCAAGCCGGTTGAGGACTGGTTGTAGTTGCTCGACAGCGACTGTTGCTGGGCGGCCTGATTCGAACCTGCCGTTGTCCCGGTAATCGAGTAGCTCTTGGCCGGGTTGTAGTCGTACTTGCTGGTGAACACCTGCACGCCCAGCGAAACGGGCTTGTTGCGCAGATACGGCTCGTTGAAGCCCGCGCTCAGGGTGCGCGAGAGATCGCCGATGTTGGCGGTCACGTTCAGGGTCTCGCCCAGGCCGAGGAAGTTGTTGGTCTGATAGTTGAGTCCGATGAAAGAACCCGAAAGACCGCTGATACCGCCGTTCAGTCCGATGGAGTTCTTGCCCTTTTCCTTCAGCTTCAGCAACAGGTCGACCGTGCCGGCATCACTGTTCTGCCGCGTCTCCACGGACTCTTCGGTCTTCAGCGTGTCGAAGTAGTTGAGCTGGTTCAAGCGCAGCAGCGAGAGATCGACGAGGCGGCTGTTATAGACCTGGCCTTCTTCGACGAGGATCTCGCGGCGGATGACTTTGTCGCGGGTGATGGTGTTGCCTGAAAATTCGATGCGCGAGATATAGAACTTCTTGCCCTCGTCGATGTCGATGTCGAAATAGACAAGCTTCTTGGCTTCGTCGAAGCGGGGCGTCGGAGTGCCGATCATGTTGATGAAGCCGCCCTCACCGTAAGCCTTACGCAGTGCATCAACGCCTTTGCCGAAGAGCGTTGCATTGAACCAGTCGCCGTCCTTCACCGCGAATTGTGCGCGCAAGGCCTTGACGTTGCTGTATTCCTTGTTGCCGCTAAACGTGATGCCGCCCAGGCGGTAGCGTTCGCCCTCTTCGACCGGGATCAGGATGTCGACGCGCTTGCCGGTTGAAGGGCGCAGCGTGAACGGGTTGATGCCGCCGGCGTTGCGAACATTGGTCTCCGGCTCGGCGGTCAGCGCTTTGATGTAGCCCCTGTTGCGATACTCCTGGCGCACCAGATCGGCATCTTCATCCAGCTTGCTGGCATCGAAGGTGCGTGGAAGAAGATCCTCTAAGAAGATCGAGTGGGGAATGCCAATCGGCTTGGAGAAGTGCATCGCGGCGCGCAGATCGCGCGAGGGAATCTTCGTGTTGCCCTGGAAGGCAATCTTGCCCACCTTTACGGTCGGGCCTTCCTTGATGTTGAATGTCAGCGCTACGGCAGCAGGAGGAATCGTCTTGACTTCTTCCTTGATGGTCGCGAACTGGTGGCCATGCTCGCCGAGCATCTCCTGCAGTACGACCTCGGCGCGCTTGATGCGCGTCTCGTCGAACTGGCTCTCCACGGAGAGGCCGACCTTTTCCTTCTTGAAACGATCGAGCACGTCGGAGACGGTGACCGCGTTCAAGCCCTTGTAGTTGATCTCACGGATGGTGGGCTTTTCGCGCACGTACACGATGAGTTGGACGCAGGTCGCCTCATCGACGCGCTCAATGCGCACGTCGTCGAAGTAGCTGGTGTTCCAGAGCGAGTTGAAATCGCGCTCCACCACCGCCGGATCGAAAGCATCTCCGGGCCGCGAGAATAGTCGCGCAAGGATGGACTCCTTGGGGATGCGGCGATTGCCGATGACCTGTGTCTGGCACAGAATCTGCGGTCCCGCTGCAGCCGCAGTGAACTGCGGCTGGGCCTGCACCTGCGCTCGAAGCGCGGGTGTGAGAACTGGAGTCAATGCCATTGTCGTCAGCGCCAAAAACGCGTTGACTGGAATGCGGATGCGCCTCGAGCGCGCGCGCACAGGCTGGGGCGTACTGTTCAGGGAGCTTGCGCTCACTCGCGTTCCGGTAAAGATAACCACACCCTCACTGCTCTTTGAATCTCTCAAAGCTTTTTGAATACCAAGCCCCGCGCGAACGTAGGGGAATCTTGATTATAGGGGATGCGCCGCAACTCGGGAGAAGCGAAGTTCGATGGGTGACTCTTCGGTGTATATAAATCCCGCCTGCTCCAGGAGAGACTTGCCGTTTCGCCCTATCCGAATCTCTCATCTCGACCGGCGATCCGTGTTTGCCCGTAGCTGCAATGGTGCTATGGGCAGCCGCAAAAGCCTGGACGCAAGGCGCGCAAAAGGAGCAAAGTTTCGCCACGGATGCCTTTGCGAAACTTGGCGTTTCTCCTTGGCGCGCTTTGCGTCCAGGCTTTTGCTTGTTCTTCGTCTGTGCTCGAAACCGCTCTAGCGCCTGCTATAAGGAACGGTCAGGCCCACAAGATCCGCGTTCTTCAGAAACTCCTGCAGCCCTGCTGCCAGCTTTGGTTCGACCTCGCTCACCGGAGATTCTGTGTCGGCGGTCTCAACCTTCAGCAGCACTGGAACAGGCCGTGTCGTATCGGATTGCAGGGGAAGAGTACGGTGCGGCTTGGCATATACCACGGTGAAGCGTTGATTTGTCTGTGAATACTGTCTGCATATTCCGCCGTCGCATACCGTGGAGGCTTCCAGCTTCTGCGTCTGGCCATCGTTGTAGGTCGCGGCCGTCAACGCAACCGCTCCCACCGCTCCCTGGGACGAGGGTACTTCGATCTGTCCGTGCCAGGTTGGATTCTCACCGCGAGCGATGTGGCAGACCTCGGCATCGTGCACGCCCAGCTCTGGAGAGATTCCGAGCGATACATGCGTTCCATCGGGAGTCTCGTACTCGCCCCACACGTAGACTACAGTTCCGTCGACCAGGCCCTCAGACCACGTGCGTACCAGTGAGAAATTGCCAATGTGCTGCGGCATGGGAGGAGGCGTAGCTGCTGCCGTCGCGGACTTTGCCTCGACATGCGCGGCATGCACGGCTTCAATGCCAAAGACCGTCGAAAGCAGGAGAATCGCCATTACCTTTGCAAGGTAGGGCACTGCGACTGGGCCGAGGGATGGTTTTTCTTCCGCGGGTGCGGCATTCACGTCTTCAGGATCGCGGCGCAGCTTTTCAATCATCGTAAAGAACAGGAATGCCGCCAGTAAAAACAGGCAGCCCCCGACGATGTGATCGGCCAACTGCTCGTGGGCCTGTAGTCCTGGGAAGAAAACCGCAATCCTGTCGTAGATCACCAGGCTGCACAGCCGCAGCAGATTGAAGACATAGCCCAGCAGCACCGCGCCGGCAACCAGAGGCGCAAATATAAACCAGCGAAAACGGTACACATAGCTGACCACAATCGCGGTGAGCCCGAGGGTGATCGATCCGCGCAGTCCATCGCAGCCTGGCGCAATGAACATCCCAAACTTGGGAGTGAACAGGATGGTGAGGTCCTGCGCGCTAAGCTTCGCCCCAATGAGATGGGCAAAGCCACGTGCTACGGTCGCCCCGGCATGTTGAAGAGGAAGGTCGACGTAGTGGCTGAAGGTCTGTGGAACAGGGATAACGGCCCACATCAGAAGGACGGGGAACCATGCGGCCCGCAGAAGGCGCTTGCCGCCGAAGAGCAGAACCATGGCGGTTGCATAAATTACGGCTACCAGCGGAAGCGGTGGTAGCTGCAGCAGCCAGTCTTTGTTGACGGTCACGATCAGGAGCATCTGATCGCGCAGAAACATCAGAATGGACGAGATTGCCAGGACTGCGAAGCCCCACCAGGAGCCTTCAGTCTCCCATCCTATGGAACGCCAGGCTCTCAAAATGAGAGCGAAGCAAATGATAGGAACCACCATTCCTATCTGCTTGAGGGCGTCCGTCCTCCAGATGCCTAGAAGAGATTGGACAGAATCATAAATGGTAAGCAGGCCGACCGCTGCGCACGCCGAAGCGAACGCGACGGCAGCCTGCGGCCTAAATCGCTCTGGAAGCATGCTCGACACAGAAAATTACCTGCAGCGTTCGAGCTGCACCCCGTTCGGAACTTTACTTGTTGTCTGTCTTCCGGCGGGCCCGAAGACGCGTCCTGAGTGCGGACACAGCGTACGCGCCACCGGAGAGGCCTGCCAGAATCAGGGTCGGGTTCTCTGGAGTGTCAGTGCAGCCGGCAACCTGCGCATGCGCAGAGCGGACCGCTACAAGGGCGAGGGCGAGGGTCGCGAACAAGAAGGTCTTCTTCATAAGTAATATGTCCCTATTCGTTGTGTGTGCGTTCAGTTTTAAAGATGCCGTTAGCGCTCAGTTTAGATGCTTCAGGCCCTCAAAAACGTTCGGGATAAACTGCTCAGAACATTATTGCTTAGGAATCTTATAGTTCTGGCGATTGGTCCTATCGTATTCGAGCAGCCGGTCTCAAGTCAATCGTAAAGCGAATCCCTGAAGATACGGACGCTGAATCTCCGAATATTCCGCATCCAGCGTTTCCTACCCCTTGAGTTTAGCTCATAACTGGCAGAGAGCAGGACATTTCGCCACTTTTTCACATTGAGCCGCCAACGTCTGTAAAATCAGGCGTTGTATTCAATGGAGGGCAGCACCACAATGGCATCGGCAATGACGAGCATAGTTGCACTGAAGGGCGTGTACGAGGAGTTGAAGTCGCGCATGGATAAAACCGTGGAAGACTTCCGCGCCAACCTGTTGAGTGTCCGCACCGGACGGGCTTCGGTCCATATGCTCGACAACGTGAAGGTTGACTACTATGGTACGGAGACGGCGATTGCACAGGTCGCCCAGGTCACCACGCCAGAGGCCAACCTCATCGTCGTTCAGCCGTGGGAGCAGTCCCTGGTGCAGGCGATCGAAAAGGCCATCCGCACCAGCGGACAGGGCTTCAATCCCATGCACGACGGCAAGATCATCCGCGTGCCCATCCCCCCCATGACCGAAGAGCGCCGCCGCGAGGGCATTAAGCAGCTTGCCGGCGTCCTCGAAGACCACAAGACCTCCATCCGCAACATCCGCCGCGATGGCAATGAGTCGGTGAAGAAGGCCGCGAAGGAAAAGCTGATCTCCGCTGACGATGAAAAACGCGCCAACGACGATATTCAGCAGCTCACGGACTCCGAGATCAAGCGCGTCGAAGACCTCTTCAAGGCCAAGGAAAAAGAAGTAATGACGCTGTAAAAGCGAAAAGCGAGTGATAAGTGGCAAGTGATAAGTGACCAGTGAGGCAATTGGTGACCTGTCACTTGCCACTTATCACTCGCCACTTATCACTCGCTTTTACAGCATCTGCCACTGCCGCCGCCTCTCTCGCGGCCTGCACCTCATGGACGCGCAGAATATGCGCTCCATTCAGCACTGCCGCGACGTTCGCAGCAATTGTCGCCGTGCGGCGTGCCTCTGCGATTGGCAAGCCCTCCGGCTGGACCCTCCGTACCGCCTCCCCGAGAAAGCTTTTGCGCGAAACTCCGGCCAGTACCGGATAGCCAAGCTCCCCCAGCTGTTGCAGGCCTGCCAGCAGTGCGAAGTTCTCCTGCCCCATCTTGCCGAATCCGAATCCCGGGTCCACAACGATGCTTGCGCGGGCGATGCCGGCGGTCTGGGCAACTGCGATCCGCTCGCGCAGCCCCTCCAGCACCAGTGGAACAACTTCTTCGCCGCCCAGTGCGGGCAGTGAGCGCCAATCCTGTGGGCGCCCCCGGGTATGCATCAGCACCAGGCCGCAGCCCCCGAATGCGACGGCGCTAGGCATCTGCTCGTCCCACAGCAAACCGGAGACATCGTTGATGATCTCTGCCCCTGCGCGGATTGCCTTTTGCGCGGTAGCCGCATGGTAGGTATCGACCGAGACAATCGCCTTCGGCCGTTCGCGCAGTAGACCTTCGAGAACGGGGAGCAGGCGCAACTGCTCCTGGTCGGGCGTGAGCGGCTGGGAGCCAGGCCGCGTCGACTCCGCGCCCAGGTCAACGATGTCCGCGCCCCCGTCGATTGCGGCGATGGCTGCGGCAAGGCCTGCGGTCGTCGCCTGGCCGTCGCCGGAGAAGCTATCGGGCGTCAGGTTGACGATGGCCATAACCAGCGTTCGCTCCCCCAGCGCGAGCGTTCGTGTGCGAAGCTTCCAGTCGAAGCGCGGGCGTGGAGCAAAGGCCATTCGCGAATTGTAGACTCGCGCTTCGGTGTACTTGTTCTTCGTACGCTCCAGCACTGTCAACTCGACCAAAAGTGAAGCTAAAGGTGCTGCTTTTGCCTTTGCTTTTTGAATTTGCCCTTGTTTTTCTGGTTGTCATTCCGAGCGGAGCGAGCGAACCTGCTTCCTCCCGTTTTTCGCTCGTACCATCAGCGAATCGTGTAGTGCTCGCCCCGCAGTGAGCGGACGCATAGATGTAAACTTGCCGCCATGCGTGCCTCTTTCGGTCGTTTGCCTGTCTTCGTACTTGCCGTCGGCCTTGCAGCCTCCGCACAAACGCCCACTACCGCGCCGCCGCCCATCGTCCATCTCCCATTCCCGACAGGCGCGAACACCCCGCTGGGCGCGAAGATTGAGACCCTGCTGGCGGACCCAACCGTCTCCCGCGCACACTGGGGCATTGCCGTCACAACACTCGATGGCGAGCCCCTCTATGGCCTCGACGAGGGCAAGCTGTTTCGTCCGGCATCGAACGCGAAGCTGTTTACGACGGCAACGGCCATGGCTCTGCTGGGGCCGCACAAACGTTTTGAAACGCAGGTCGTCGCCGAAGGAGACCTGAACGCGAAGGGTGTCTTACGTGGAGACCTCGTCCTCGTTGGCGGCGGGGATGCGAACTTTGCAGGTCACACCTTGCCCTATCTCCCACCGTCGAAGCGCCCCGCCCAGACCGGAGTGACACCGAATCCGCTGCAAGCCGTCGAGGACCTGGCCGACGCCGTCGTAGCCAAAGGGCTCAAAGTGGTGGAAGGCGATGTCATCGGGGATGACACCTACTTTGCCTGGGATCCCTACCCTCAGGATTGGTCGGCTGACGATCTGCTCTGGGGCTATGGCGCTCCGGTCAGCGCACTCACCATTCACGATAACCAGATCAATGTGACGATTACGCCCACCGCCAAAGACAGCAATACTGCGGAGTTGAGTCTGAGCCCTGACTTGCCCTACTACCATCTCACCGCCGATTCAGCGCTCCTGCGGACACAGGATGTTGGCGATGGCAACTCGGTGCTGTTCGAACGCGCGCCCGGATCGAGAGAGTTGAGCATCACAGGCCGCGTCTCCTCGAAGGCTGGCCCCGAACAGGAAGAGATCGCCATAGAAGACCCTGCGGAGTATGCCGCACTGGCTTTGAAGGCAGCGCTGGAGCGCCGAGGTGTGCGCGTTGCCGGCAAGGTGAGCGTGCGGCACTGGGACCCCAAGAATAGTGCGCCGTTTCTGTCCAATCCCGATCCACAGATACCGGTCCCGTTCTTCGAGCGCATGCTGAAAGCAGGGCCCGCCGACTGCGTTGCGGAGTCGGCGGGAGGTACGACAAAGCCCCAAACGATCCTGGCGACCCATCTTTCGCCTCCGCTCAGCGAAGATCTTGTGCTCACCAACAAGATCAGTCAGAACCTGCATGCCGAGATCATGCTGCGCAACATCGCTGCCCAAAAGGAGTGCGAGCATACCGCCCGCAAAGGCGTCCAGTGGATCCGGCAGTACCTGCTCTATGCAGGACTGGATGGTGATGATTTCGTCTTCTTCGATGGTTCCGGCCTCAGCGGACATGACCTGGTCACGCCACGCGTTGCGGCGCAGTTGTTGGCTTTTGCCGTAAAGCAGCCGTGGTTCTCCACATGGAAGGCCTCGCTCCCAGTGGGGGGCGAGGATGGAACGCTGGCCTCGCGCTTTCCCGCCCCTCCGCTCAAGGATCATCTCTTCGCGAAGACAGGAACACTGGGCGAAGCGCGAGCCCTCTCGGGCTACCTCGACTGTGCCAGCGGGCGGCAGGTGATCTTTTCAATTCTGGTGGATGACCACTCCCCGCGAACTTCAGCGGACAGGCTTGCGATGGATAAAATTGTCGCGGCCATTGCGGCAGCGGAGTAATGAACGTGCGATAATCGCCCACATGTCGGACCGAACTTAATCGTCTTTTACGGCATTCTCCAACACCGCAAACCACCTGGAACGGCTGCCTTTTTATTGCGGCGTATTCTTCTTCACGTATTCGCGCAGTTCCAGGTTGAGGCCGAGCGCCTTCTGTACGCCGGAGTCGAGCATCCTCAACCAACTGCTGGCTGGTTCTTTGAGTTCGGCCATGCTCAGCAGATAGCTGGTCTGCACGATGATCTCGAGCGAATTCGAGAGATCGTGCGCCAGTCGCCGGATCTCGATGGCAACTTCCTCGGGGATCTGCTGCTGGCTGGACAACGTGTTCGTTGTGGACTGACTCATCAGGCTGTCGACCGCCCCTCCTGCATTGGAATCGGTAGTGGTTAGTTCGACGGGTACCGTGTGGGAAACGATTCGCCAAGTGTAACGCTAGACCGGTTTCAACGTACGGCTTTTCCTATAGATCATGTGATGCGGTTTTTAGCCAGAAAACCGCACAAAAATCTTATAGGTATCCAGACGTGTCCTGAACCTACTCGAGCCGTGCAGATTGACACCCGGTGCAGGCTCTGGGAAACTAAGAGTTCACGCAGTTGGCGCAACGCGCCCGGCTGAAGTGAGCCGAAATGGCGGAATTGGCAGACGCGCATGGTTCAGGTCCATGTACTCGCAAGGGTGTGGAGGTTCGAGTCCTCTTTTCGGCACCAAGTTTTAGGAATCAACGCGCAAGCAGCGTGGAGGTTCGAGTCCTCTTTTCGGCACCAAATTTCAGGTAACAGAAAACAGAGATCAGATTCGAGGTTACGACCTCTCTGATCTCTGTTTTCTTTTCTCTGTTCTCTCGCTAAGCGTAGATTGCTGCTTCAAACCGCCGAATCGCCTCTTCATCCCAGGCGTGCGAATTCTTTCTCCAGGTCTCGCCTTGCCCCTCTAAAAAGTTGGGAAAATTAGACCGGCAGAAGCTCTGTTTCGTGCTGAAGTCGGCCAGGGCCTGCGCACTGCCGTCCAGGTACAGCACGGCCTGCTGTCCATCGCGCGACCACTGTATGCTGGCCAGGCGCTCGCGGGTCCGGTCGTCAAGTGCTGCGCCGTTATAGATCAGCATGGAGTCAAGAATGCTTGCCTCCTGAGTCTCTTGCGAACGGTCGCACGCATAGAAGTAGCCTGCGGGGCCCTCATCCTCAAACACCACAGTCCACGGGACCGTCGGAGAGTTTGAGGAAAGAAAGGCGCGACCGGGGGTGAAGTTGAGGGAATCCATATAAAGCAGGTTACAACCAACAGAAATTAGCAAACAGGAAACAGGAAACAGGAAGTGCAAAAGGCAGGAGCTGCAGGCAAATGCCGGCGCGATTAAGGCTCATTGGCGGTCTTTCTGTTTCCTGTTTGCTGTTTCCTGTTTGCTCCCCTAGTACACTTCATCCAGACGATGCGATTGAAAGGCTTCTACATTGGGCGTGGGCAGAGGGTCGCCGCGCTATTGCTGTTTGTACTCCTGGGCGAGTGTCTCTGGTCGATCGCGCACCGGCCGCTCGACGCCAACGACTACCGCTACGCGCGCTGCGGCCGCGAGATCTGGGAGCGGCCCTCGCCGGTCGCCGGCTACTTCACCACCTGCGGCAATCTGAATGGCGATGGAACCCTTGCCTACCGGCTTGCCGGCGCGCCACTGACCGCCCAGCGATTGGTGATGCTTGCAGTCGACCACTTCCGCAAGCCTGAGAATCGGCTCTATGCGAACGGCGGTCTAAGCGGAACCACCTGGGAGACTCGTCATGAGCTCCTGTGGGTGAAGTATCTGCTGCGACTGCCATTCTGCCTGTTTGCGGTATGGCTCGGTGGAGGCCTGTGGTGGGTCGCGAAGCGGCTCTTCGGCAATGAGGGCGGCGCACTGGCACTGGCGCTCTACTGTTTCTGCCCGGTGATCGTGCGTTACGCGACCACCCCCAACAACGAGATTCTTGCCCTGTGGGGGCTTTACGGGCTCGTCTATACGGCGATGGGCGTCGCCCACGCGCTGCAGGGGCCCAGGCGTAAGTGGCGTCCACGGATTCTGCTGCTGACGGTCGCTCTGGGGCTCACGGCGGCGGCACATCTGCTGGCTGGCATGGTGGGGTTTGTCTCCGGTCTTGTGTTCTTCTTCTATCTCGCGGAGCGGCGACGCAGCCATGTGTCGCAGATTATGGTCTTCGCGGGACTCGGCGCACTGGCGATTGTGTTTGCGTCGTTCGGGTTCCACCCCGCGCCGTTCAGTTATGTCTTTACCGGCGGTAGTGGGCGATTCTGGTTTTCGCTGGAGAGCGCATGGCACTTTGCGACGACTCCGGCGAATGCGGGGATTCTCGTTGCCACGGTCGTAGCGCTGGCAGTCTATGCAACGTCACGCCGCAGCCGCTACTTTGGCAACACCGCACCGCTGTTGATGACTTTGGCGCTCCTTCCTCTGTACACAACTCAGGTCGTGAGTGCCCCGTGGCTGTGGGCGCTCCCTTTCCTCTTTACGTTTATCGGCGGCGTCTTTGCGGATGCTCTGGAGACGCGGCAGCGCAAGCTGTTTCTGTTCTTGTCGGGGGCGGTGATACTGACACAAGCGGTCTTCTGCTGGATGTCCCTGGCTGGGCTGCTGGCCTAAAGCAGAATTCCTATAGCTGCACCCAGTGGCGATCCTTTCAAGGGCATTTTCCCCCAAGAAAAATGTCGCTGCTAAGCTCTCTCCAGGGGATAGTCATAGGGATTCTGCTCTAGCGAGCCGTTCGAAAGCAGAGCATCGTGAGATAGAAATAAAATTAGTGGATACTGCTAGCCAAATCCTGTTCTACTCAGCATCATCAAGATGCATTCTGAGGCACCTTCCGTGACGAAGTTTCGTTCGACTACCGTCCGCGCCGGCCTGGCGCTTTCGTTTGTTACCCTGACGCTTCTCGCCATGTCCGGCTGCAGGGGATGCCAGTCGGCCCACGTCTCTCCCGCTCATCCCGGTGTTGTGCTCCCGCAGCCCAAAGGCGACGCAGGCGCTGAGGTACAAAAACTGCTCGACTCGCCGCAGCTTGCGGTTCTTAACAGCGCCAACTATGCCGATTATCAACCGCAAGTGGAGAAGTTCTACATCGCCCGCAGCTACGATCCTGCGTGGCTGCGCGATGGCAAGCCGACACCACAGGCCACAGCGCTGATTGCGCTCTTTGGCGATGCCGTGAAGAAGGGCCTCAAACCGGAGGACTACGACGCTTCGCGCTGGCCACAGCGTGTGCAGCAGTTTGCAGCGGGCCATGCGTCTGCGGACAAGGAGGCAGAGTTCGACTTAGCAATGACGATTTCGGCGATGCGCTATATCTCCGACCTGCATGTCGGTCGCGTAAATCCGCAGTCGTTGAACTTCGACATCGATGTTCCGGCGAAACGCGCTGCGTTCGATCTGCCGGACTTCCTGAGTGGCCAGATCATCGATGCCGCCGATGTGTCGGCTGCGATCGACACGGTCGAGCCGCAGAACGCGATGTATGCCGACCTGGAGAAGGCTCTGGTTCAGTATCTCGATCTGGCCAAGCAGCAGGCTGACAACCCACAACCGCCTCTGCCTTCCATCGGGGAGACGGGCGCGAAGCCGATCGGATTGGGCGGATCGTATGCCGCGTTGCCAGAACTATTGGCGAGACTGCAGCTAGAAGGCGATGTGCCTGCGCCTGCGGCTGATACGACGGGTACGACAGATGCTCCTACGCCAACAGTTCCGAAGAGCTATAACGCGAATCTCGTGGCGGCGGTGAAGCACTATCAGCAGCGTCACGGCCTTACGCCCGATGGCAGACTCACGCAGTCCACAGTCGACTCGTTGAATGTGCCGATGGCCACACGAGTTCAGCAACTCGGCAACTCGCTCGAGCGCTGGCGCTGGATGCCGGAAAACTTTGTGAACCCACGCCTGATGGTCAACCTGCCGGAGTTTATCGTGCGGGCGTACGACCCCGACCACACGCTTGCTTTCAAGATGAAGATCGTCGACGGTCAGGCCAAGGGCAACCACGACACGCCGATGTTTGTTCGCACGATGCGCTATGTGGTCTTTCGTCCGTACTGGAATGTGCCGCCATCGATCATCAAGAAGGAGCTGGTCCCACACATTCAGAGCAGTGGCATCGGCTATCTCGCGGCCAAGGGTTACGAAGTGGCAAAGGGGGATGGCACGGTCGTCACAGGCTATACCGCACACGATATCGAGCATCTGCGCTACATCGTGCGGCAGAAACCTGGACCGCAGAATTCGCTGGGCCTGGTGAAGTTCCTGTTTCCGAATGAGTACGACGTCTACATGCACTCCACACCGGAACTGCCGCTCTTCAACCTGACCCGCCGCGACCGTTCGCACGGCTGCGTGCGTCTGGAGCACGCCGACCAGATGGCTGAGTGGGTGTTGCAGGGCCAGGGCGATTGGGACGCGGACAAGATATCCGAGGCGATGAACGGCGACAAGAATAACAAGACCGTCAACCTGAAGACGACGCTGCCAGTGATCATCGGCTACTTCACTGCGATAGCGGATGATGACGATGGTTCCATCCACTTCTTCAACGATATCTACGGCTATGACAAGGCGCTCGATGCAGCGCTGGACAAGGGCATACCGTATGAGTCGACGCCCAAGAAGATCAATCCGACGCTGGTTCCGGGCGAGACGGAGTAGTCTTTGCTTCCGGCGCGAGGTTATCCGCGATCCAGGTGTCGGACTCGGCTTTCACCTGTTTCAGAAAGTCGCTGAGCCGCTGTCCGCGGTGCTGCTCGAAGGTTCGGTCGAGCACCTCGCACTGCGCGATGCGGTCGAGCCGAAAGACGCGAAAGTCGTTGCGTAGCTCGCACCATGCCACAACTGTCCAGGTGCCGCTCCAGCAGTAGAGCGCCAGCGGCCGCACAGTGCGCTCGGAGGGCTCGCCGTTCAGGCGTGTATAGGCGAAACGGATGGGGTGACACTCCAGGCACGCTGCGTGCACGCGGTCGAGCAGGCGACGCTGAGGTTGCTGCATCCGATAACCAGGCGCATAGAGCAGAATCTTGTCGAGCCGGTCGGCGAGCGTAGCTGGAAGCACCGCCTCAATGCGCGCCAAGGCTGAATCCGCAGCGGCCGCATTCTCCACGCCGCCCCAGGCCTTCACCAGCCGCGCGCCGAGCACCAGTGCCGTTAATTCTTCGGGAGTAAACATGAGCGGTGGGAGGTCGAACTCGCGGCGTAGCGTATAGCCCACGCCGGCTTCGCCTTCAATCGGCTGGCCGGCAAGCTGCAGGTCGCGCACGTCGCGATAGATAGTGCGTTCGGAGACCTGAAGCCGTTCGGCTAGGGCACTAGCGGTCTTCAGGCGTCCGGAGCGGAGCATCTGCACGATGCGAAAGAGGCGGTCACTGCGTCTCAATGTGCGCCTCCGTGTTGCAGATTAACGGCTGTGCAACCCAACATGATTCCCCTCGGAGTCCAGCAGGCAGGCATAGGAGCCGAAGCCTCCGGGGATCTCCGTGCGCGGCACGAGCACCGTGGCGCCGAGTGCGGTGGCACGGTCGAGTGTGGCATCGAGTTGGCCATCGACGTTGTGATAGACCATCGTACCGTCCGCAGTAGGCTTTTGCAGCGGGCTATGAATGAGAGCTCCGGCTACGGCACCAGACTCGGCCGGGAACATGAAGTACGGCACGGAGCCGGGAAATTCGCTGAGCTTCTTATCAAGCAGTGTCTCGTAGAAACGGACAGCACGCTTCATGTCGGTGGCTGGAACTTCGAACCAGGTAATGGCGTTGCCTTCAAACTTGCTCATGGGAGTGTCTCCTGTGCGATATGAATATCGACTACATTCGCAGAGTAGAAGAAGGCTACTGACAGCATTGTGTCAGTAGGTTGGCAGGAGGTTGTAAAAGCTCTTCCACTGTAAGGTGTACCCCAAAATCTGTCATCTCGACCGAAGGCGGCGTTCTTTGCCGCCGTAGTGGAGAGACCTGCAGTTTGTTTGTACTGGCACTATCGCCTGCGCGAACAAGCTGCAGGTCTCTCCGCTACGCATGACGATAAAACCGTCACGCTCCGGTCGAGATGACAGGCTTTTGTGGGTGATTCGGGCGAAAAGCACCTGTACAGACACTTAGGTGGAAACCGCTCTAATACGCGTCGCCACCGGTCTCGCCATGCATGGTGTCGAGGTTCTCAAAGCGTGTAAAGTCGGCGAGATACGCCATCTTCACCGTGCCGGTGGGACCATTACGCTGCTTGGCGATGATGATCTCGGCCTGGCCCTTGATGTCTTCGTTCTCGCGATCGTAGTACTCCTCGCGATGAATGAACGCGACCACGTCGGCGTCCTGCTCGATCGAACCCGACTCACGCAGATCTGAGAGCAAGGGTTTCTTATCGCCAGTACGCTGTTCACTGCCACGCGAGAGCTGCGATAGCGCAACGACGGGAACCTGCAGCTCTTTTGCCAGAGCTTTCAGTCCGCGCGAGATTGAGCTGACCTCCTGCGTGCGGTTCTCAAACTTCTTCTGCGAGCTGCCCGCCGAGCCGGTCATCAACTGCAGGTAGTCGATAACGATCAGATCGAGCGCACCTTCCTGCTGGCGCAGGCGACGGGCTTTGGCGCGCATCTCGGCCAGCGTGATGCCGGGCGTGTCATCGACAAACATCTTGGAGGTCATCAGTCGGTCGAGCGCGGCGATCAGCTTGCCTTTGTCTTCGCGTGGAATAAAGCCGGTCTGCAGCTTGCGCGAACTAACCGCGGACTCACTGGCCAACATACGTCGCAGCAGCGACTCCTTGGACATTTCGAGCGAGAAGATCGCGACGACCTTACCGTCTTTGACCGCGCAGTTCTGCGCGATGTTGATGGCCCAGGCGGTCTTGCCCATCGAGGGTCGCGCGGCGATGATGATGAGCTCGCTGGCTTGCAGCCCGCTGGTCATCTTGTCGAACTCGATGTAATGCGTCGCGAGACCGGTGACCTCACGACCCTGCTCGTAGAGCGCGTCGATGCTTCCGAAGGAACTCGCGACGATGTCCGCAATCCCCGAAAAGCCACGCTGAATAGCCGAATCCGCCACCTCGGCGAGGCGTACTTCGACATCGTTCAGAACCTTGGTGGCCTCTTCGTTCTGGTCCGAGGCCAACACCATGCCATCGTTGAAGATGCCGAGGAGCTGGCGCAGCAGACTCTTGTCCTTGATGATGCGGACGTAGTCTTCAACTTTTGGGTGGCGTGGAACGCCCTCGCTGAGATACGCAAGATACGCTGGCCCACCGATAGCGTCGAGCTCGCGGCGCTTGGAGAGCGCATCCATCACAGTGATGTAGTCGATCGCATGGCCGACGGCCAACAACTCGATCATGACGCGATAGATGCGCTGGTGCGAGTCGAGCGAGAAATCCTCGGGCCGCAGCTTGGCCGTAGCGTCGGTGACGGCCACGGAGTCGAGCAGCATCGCGCCCAGCACCGTAATCTCGGTGTGGACCGAGGACGGAAGACCGTCGTTCATAGGTGCGGGCATGGTGAGAGAGGCCATTCTGTCGGCGGGTACTCCAGATTCGTCTTGTCGAGGGCGTGGCTGTTGAATTTGCTTCGTGAAAGAAGCAAATTCCAGCCTACGCGGGGGTTCAATTGTGGAGAGATGGACGAGATGTCTAAATCAAGGAAATCTCAGTACGAAATTGGCGGCCCGAAGGCCGCCAATTTCTGCCAATTCCTTGATTCAATTACGCTTTGGTTGTGCGCTCGACATAAACCTTTTGCGCAGCGATCAACCCATCGCCAAACTTCGCTCCAAGCTGTGGCAGCGACTTCACCACCACCTGCTCCAGCGCGCCGATCAGCGCAATCGTGTCCATGTAGTCGAAGAAGCCAAGGTGCGCGATGCGGAAGATCTGACCCTTCATCTCGCCCTGGCCGTTGGTGATGACCGCCGCAAAGCGCGACTTCAGCTCCTTGACGATCACACCGGAGTCGACGCCTTCGGGCGCGAACACCGCCGTAGCCGCTGCGCCAGGAGCGTCGCTGAAGAGCTTGAATCCCAGCGCTTCGACAGCCGCACGGGTCATCGCGGCGATAGTCTCGGCGTTGTCGACCAGCTTCTTGCGGCCCTCCGCGAGGTTACCCGCCGGATTATCGGGCGTCGCGGCCTGCGCGGCGATCCAGTCGAGTGCCGCACCGAGTGCCGCGATCAACGCGACAGCCGGCGTGTAGGCGCTCTCGCCGTTTTTCGCGTTCTTCCGCTCCTTGCGTAGATCGAAGTAGTAGCGCGGGTTGTAAGTGGCCTCCATGCGGTCCCACGCCCTCTGGCTCACGGCCAGGTAGCTGAGTCCCGGTGGGATCATCACGGCCTTCTGTGAGCCGCCGATCAGCACATCGATACCGGTAGCATCCATGTCGAGGTGCGTGGTGCCCAGCCCGGTAATGCCGTCCACGATGAGCAGAGCTTCGGAGTGTGCATCCTTCAGCAGCTTCGCCAGTGCTTCCATGTCGTGGCGCGCGCCGGTGGAGGTCTCATTGGCCTGCACGAAGACAGCGCGGGTCTCGAGCTTGAGCGCAGCCTTTACCTTGTCCAGGTCGAAGGTCTTGCCATAGGGTTCGGAGACGAGATCGACCTCGCAGCCGAAGGCCTTGGCCAGCGCCGACCAGCGCTCGCCGAACTTGCCGGCCGAGAGCACCAGCACGCGGTCGCCGGGCGAGGTGAGGTTGGAGACTGCGGCCTCCATCGCTCCGGTGCCGGAGCTGGAGAGGATGATGACGTCGTTTTTGGTCCCGACAAATTCCTTGAGCTGCGCCAGAACGCGCAGGTAGAGCGCACGGAACTCCGGGGTGCGGTGGTGGATGTCGGCAGCGGCCATGGCGAACTGCGCGGCCGGAAGAAGAGGGGTCGGACCAGGAGTGAAGAGACGCGTCTTGCGGATCATATGTCCTTATTTTAGCGATAGAGAGAGATTCCCCCGAAGCAATGTCGCAACCAGTCGGGCTTCAGGGCCATAAACCCTCCTGTAGAACCATGAATAATAGGGATATGTCTGAGAATGTTGAGAAATTCACCGGCCGGGTGGCGGCATACGCTGAGTATCGGGAACGCTACGATCCCGGGATTGTGTTGCCCCTGCTAAGAGACTGGTGCGGCTTGCTGCCAGAGTGGACTGTGGCCGATGTCGGCGCTGGAACCGGCATGTTGAGTGATGTGTTCCTGGCAGGCGGCAATCGTGTGATTGCAGTAGAACCCAATGTCGAAATGCGACAGGCGTGTGCTGAGCTTCACGAGGGCAATGCGCAACTATCCCTCATCGACGGAACCGCTGAGTCGACGGGGCTGGAAGACGCATCGGTAGAGATGGTGAGCGTGGGGCGGGCCCTCCATTGGTTCGATATCGAATTGGCAATGCGCGAGTTCCGGCGGGTTTTGAAGCCGAATGGATGGGTTGCCGTGGTTGCCTTCGGGCGTTCCAAAGACGGCCGGGAAGAAAATGAGGCCTATGAAGAGTTTCTTCGACCGTACACGGTAAACGGCCTGGGCACGCGCGCTCAATATACCAAGTACGAGCGATTGAAAGATCTTTTCGCAGGTTATGAATTTCGGAATATGGAAGTTCGAGGAGAGATCCAGATCGGGTGGGAGGCGCTTCGTGGTCTTACGCTATCGCTTTCCCATGCTCCCCTGCCCGAAACGCCTGAGTTTGGGGCTTTTGAGGAAGCGCTGCAAAGATACTTTGCACACCACGAGAAGAACGGTTGCGTGACACTCGCTACGGGGTACTGGATAAACGCAGGAAGATTTGGGTGATCTGCTTAGGGTGTCATCAAATTCGCGATCGGAGCGCGCAGACAGCCTGTTGTGGCAGCGGTGAAGGTTCTATTGCGACAGGTTCCCCGCCGATTGGTACTCTTGACTACGACAAGAGAGGTGAAGCAATGGCAAAGATAGGCGAGCGTCTTGGCGTAGACATTATTTCGGCGATGAAGGCGAAAGAGCAGGACAAACTGACGACCCTGCGCATGGTGAAGTCGGCATTCAAGTCCAGGGAGATCGATAAGCGCGAGCCGCTGACTGACGCGGAAGAGCAGTCCATCATCACCACGCTGCTCAAGCAACGTCGTGAATCGATAGAACAATTCACCAAGGGCAACCGCCCGGAGCTTGCAGCCAAAGAGCAGGTGGAGATCGAACTGATCGACGCCTACATGCCGAAGGCTGCGAGTGCGGAAGACATTCTCGCCACGGTGCAGGGTGCGGTGGAGCAGATCACCAAAGACAACGGCGGCACACGCCCCGGCCCGCGCGACATGGGTGCGGTGATGAAGGTCGCACAGCAGCGAATCCTTGCTGACGGCATTCGTGCCGACGGCAAGCTTGTCAGCGAACTGATAAAGGCCGAGTTAGCCAAGGGAGCCTAGTTTCGCGAAGGGAGCCGTCGCGAAACGTGGCTCCCTTCGCGCCCGTTGCGTCAAGGCGTTTACAGGTGCTCGAACAGCCACCAGACTGGCAATCTACCGCAGCCGGAATCGCACAAACAAAACCTCACCCGTAGGTGTGTCACCGTAGATCGATCGCAGCGGCTGCGGTGTGCGATAGACCGTGAACTGCGCCCCGGGCGCGGCCAGAAGATGCTGGCCCAGCGCGATGTCGTGGTCGTAGCCGAAGGTGTATGCGGCGACGTGGCCGATGGGCGACTCCTCGAAACCTGCAGGCAACCGTGTTCCAGGTGTGAGCAGCAGCTCATTCGAGCGGCCTGCGTTTTCGAGACGTGTCCACACGTAGTTCTTGCCGGCAAAACGGAGCAGCGCCTCAGCGAGATAGCTGTTCTCTTTGCTGTTGTCGCTGAGCGAGCGTGTGCGTCCCCAGACGAAAGTTGTCGAAAGATCGGTCGTCGGTTCAGCGGCCATATTCATGGAGGGCGTTGCAGAGGCTGACTTCAAGCCATGGCTCATGTCCATTCCGGGCATGTTTGCCATGTCGTCCATCTTCATGCCGCCCATATCCATGCCGGCCATGTTGCCCATCGGTTTCGCATGGAACGTGTGGTGATACATCACACTCGCCGTCTGTCGAGCCTGGTCTTCGCCGGGATACAACGCCTCAGGAGACGTGATGTGCGCAATAGAATACTGCCCACTCCAATCCGGCGTAGGAGAGACTGTAAGCCGCGTCGCAACTGAGTCGATATTGTGCCCATTGGGCGAAGGTTCGAACTGCCATCGTGACTCATCCGGCTCGCCGCCGTGAAAGCCCGAAAGCTCGACCCGCGCCCAGCGATACGTCAGCCCGCCGGTTACAACATTGAACGCGATATGTGTCGAGTCCTCCTGATGGTGCCCGAGCGCGGCGATGGGGTCTTCACTGGCCGACTGGCGATGTGGATAGGCCGTTGGCCCAATAGCAGGATCACCGACCGGGGCTGCATACAGCGAGAACAGCGTGTTGTGCGAGAGCGGCAGATCGTACAGCGCCGCTACCTCCATAAAGAAGTCGTGCGGATGCTGGCCGTCGACGATAGGTGCGCCGTAGGCGGTCTCTCCCTGCTGGAAGAGCTCCGGGTAGTTGCGGTTGCCGACGGTTCCCGGCTCGAACGAGAACATCGCGCGCACGGTCAGCTCGCCAGCTCCCAATTTGTGCTGCGCCATTGGCATGATCCAGTTGGTAGAGAAGAACGCATCCCGATTGCGCGGGGAATCAGCCTGCTGCTGCGTGTCGGCAGCGAAGGCGTTGGCGTGCAGCATCAGTCGCCAGCCATCATGGTCGCTCATCCACATCGGCACAGGTGTACTCGCGGGTTCGATGCTTGTACCCGACGAGCCGTGTTGCTGCTCGGCTTCGATCAGAGAGTGCGCGGACATTACCATCTGCGGCATGGACTGCTGGGCATGCAGGGACGTGGCAAGTAGAAGAACAGACGAAATTTGAATCAACCGCTGCATGCGTGGGGAAGGCTCCTTCAGGTATGACGAGGCGCGACAGGTTTCAGCGCGCTCGTCTTCTTACAGGAGAAGACGTATACGTCGCGAAATCCTTACACCTGCATTTCAGTCACGTGCAAACAGGAAGTGAGGTGGGCATGGTTACGGGCAAACTTCTCGATGGCTCGCAGCTGGTTGTTTCTGAGGATCTTCCGGTAAGCTACCTTGCGGTCTGCGGCTATCCCGGATAACTGAGTAGTTAGCTCGTAGTGATCTCTCCAGTGTCATTATCTACGCTGATGTGCAAAGCGATAAGATGCGACCTGCTTATCTCGATCTGAGCCACATTTATAAGTTGATGAATTCTCACCTATCCGATAAATATTTCGAACTAGAAATCTACAATACCGAACTATAGCCTCAAAACCACGACATTACTGGTTCAGGATGGCGTTGTAAGTTGTGTTACTCCGTAGCTGCAAATTGTAGGAGCAACCATGGTATCGATCTATCTGTTCCGTCTGTCTACTGTCCATTTTCGGACAGACGTTTACCGTGAGCGTGGCTTCGGTCGCGGTGTTCCACGACAGCCAGTTAAACGCTTTCCTGCGCGAAAATTCAATAAATCTTCCCTCGAAATGGTCTTGCGTAAGTGCTATCCCCTGATATGATATGAGGCTTATCGATGAACCTCATTTGTGTGCCGCATGAAAATTTGCGTGAGGGATTTGAGCTTAATCCTCAGTCATCGAAAATCCAGCTTCATCTTTAGGAGTTACTGAAATGCCGGTCTGCTGGTCATCCATTCGTAAGGTCACTCTAGGAATCTTTTCTGTCGTAACTCTGGCTGCGAGCATAAAGCCCGCCACTGCACAAGACCCCCTCGTTACGGGACTTGAAAAGAAATACCGTATCTCGGAGATCAATATGCAAGGCGTAGTCGCCAGGCCTGGAACCGTGTTGACGGTCGAGGCCGATGGGATCAACGCCGAACCCTACCCTACGATGATTACCTTTGAAAACCCAGTGGTGGACGGGCAAGTGAAGCAGCGCTCCAAGGGCCTCGGCTTTCTGAAGAGCAATAATCTGCAGATCCTGCAGCCAGGGCAGAAGGTCTATATCACCAAGATCAATGACGACACCCAGGGAAGCAAAGAAGATTCCCTGAAGATAACCATCCTGACCACCGATGCGGTTCTGGCCACGTTTACGAACGGTGCTTACGGAGGGCAATACCAAGCGGCGAAGAGATATTCGACGACCCTGGCTTTCAAAGAGCCCAAGGGAACCCTGTCGCAGCTGTCTGTGGACGATGCGTCAAAGTTGATCGATGCCATTCTGTCGGTAAATCCTGCTGATCAAGTACGAGCTCGTGAATCCGGCGTAGTTGCCCGTTCGTGCGAACCTCATTGCGCTGTTTCTACGACTACGGGCAACGTGATCGGACAGGCGGTCATCCCGCAGGGAGGTCCACCCGCTCCGGCACCTCTCCCACCGCCACCCGCACCAGCTGATGCGCCCGCTGGACCGCCACCTACGATCGAGCTTGGCCAGACCAAGGACCAGGTCCAGACCGCGTTTGGCACACCCACGCGTATTGTCAAACTCGGCGCGAAAGAGATCGAATACTTCAAGGATATGAAGGTTACTTTCGTCAACGGCAAGGTAACCGACGTTCAGTAGTGTCTTTCAGCGCATTTTCGTAAGAGTGTAGGTCGGATAATCTCTCTGCATGCCGTTTTCATTGGAAAATGGCATGCAGAGAGCTTTGTTTTCGCCCTACAGTATTACGGAAAATGCTTTAGCCGGCCGAAACATCTCAAGTCGGCGTTTGTGAGTCTCGTATCTTCGGTTCTCGGGAGTCCTCGTCCATGCCGCATATCTTTTCGTCACATCTTCGTTCCTGCACGGTCGTTTTGCTGGCAGTATCTTCTGGGCTTGCCCTGCAGGCGCAAATTAAGAAGTCTGTGCCTGCCGCCAAACCTGCACCGCATGTCGCTGGCGCTCATCCCGCAACTGGAACGCTGGGGCATGCCGGCACAGCTCCGCATGCACTCGCTGATCACGGGCCCATGTCTCACGCTGGTCCGGCAAACAATCGCGAAGTTCGCGTCGCCGGCGGAGGCGCTGTCCGTATGCGTCCCAACGGCCGCCCTGCCGACTTTCACGATCCCGGCCGCGGCATGGATATTCACCACAACCTGGTAGGCGGCGGTCGCCGCGTGTCGGTGGAACGCGCCGATCACTCCCACCTGGTTTATGAGCGCGGCCGGGCCGGCTACATTGGCCATCCCTACCTCTACCACGGACATGAGTTTGCTCGCCGAGCCTATTACTTCAACGGCCGTGCTTACAACCGTTTCTATAACCCTTATGGCTTCCATGGCGTGCATCTTGAGGTCTATGCTCCGTATCGGTTCTATCCGGTGGGCTTTTATGGCTGGGCCTACCATCCCTGGTTCCGTCCGGTACCGTATGCCTGGGGCTTCGGCGTCAACCCGTGGTATGGCTACTACGGCGCGTACTTCACGCCCTACCCGGTCTACGCTTCTCCCTCGCTCTGGCTAACGGACTACATGATCTCGCAGTCCCTGGCTGCTGGTTATGACGCGGAGATGGCCGACGGTCCTCCTCCGCCACTAGGAGCCGACGTCTCTCCACTAAGTCCCGATGTCAAGCAGATGGTTGCCGACGAGGTACAGCGTCAGCTGGCGCTTGAAAACAGCGAAGCGCAGATGAACGCACAAGGCCAGGCCCCCGATCCCAACTCCAGCAGCATCGCCCGCCAGCTCAGCGACGGCCAGCCTCATGCCTTTGTCGCTGGTTCAGAGGTCGATGTCGTCGATACAGCCTCCGGGCAGGAGTGCGCCGTTACCGATGGCGATGTACTCCAGCTCACTACGCCGCCGGCACCGGATGCCACCGAAGCCTCGCTGATGGTGATGTCCAGCAAGGGCGGCAGAGAGTGCCACAAGATGGCTGTGGTCTCGGTGCCGCTCGAAGACCTGCAGGAGATGCAGAACCACATGCGTGAGACGCTCGACCAGGGGCTCTCCGATCTGCAGGCCAAACAGGGAAAGGGAGGGCTCCCCACTGCACCTCCCTCGGCCATGGCCGCTCCCGTCAACGCCGCTTTTGCTCAGGATGCACCCCCGCCTGAGCCCGGCGGCGCACAGGACCTGGCCGCTCAGGCAAGACAGGCCGATCAGTCCGAGCAGGCATTGACGAGCGCTGCTAACGTCTCTGGTCCATCGGCTGCGGTCGATGGACCGCCGCCTGCCACTGCTCCGCCTGCATCCGTCAACATTACCCCTGGTCAGTCCATGGACGACGTGAAAGCAGCGCTCGGTCAACCTACCCGCATCGTCAACCTCGGACCGAAGTCGATCTATGTCTACAAGGATATGAAGATCACGTTCAAGGACGGCAAAGTCAGCGATATTGAATAACTTGAAATCCCTGGCGGTAGAAGACCCCACGTTTTGCCTCTGAGACGTGGGGTCTTCTGCTTAATGATTCGTGCGCACATCGGATGACAGGCTCTATCCGATCTTTGGATGCAGTCGATGAAACCCGGTCTTCTGTTGGTACGCAGCAGCGAGCGCGCAGGCCTTGGCTTCGCCGTAGAGCGGCGCAAGAAAGGTGATGGATACCGGCGTGCCGGGACCACCATAGTCAGGCCACTCGTCTATACCGGCAGAGAACGGGGGCGCGTCATCGCCGCGCAGCCCATTGGGCACAATCACCGCTGGTTGTCCGCAGAGATTGGTCGCCGTTAGCTGTGATCCTCCGCTGGGCGTAACGATGACATCAACGCCGAGAAAGAGTTCGTGCATCGCTGTGATAGCCACGCTGCGAGCGCGCTGAGCCTGGATGTAGTCGACAGCTGGGATAAATCGTGCGGTGCGGAACTCGTTAGGCCAGTCGTAAGGCTTTTGTCCCGTGAGCAGCCTATCGCGCCCGGAGAGCGTGAGCTCGTCGAAGGCCGCAGCGCCCTCCGCGCTGAGGACGCTGAGCAGCGCCGAAAAATGAAATCCCGGCAGCTCTACCGGCGTGAGCGCAACGCCCATGGCTCGCAGGTGGTCGAGCGTAGCTGCTTCAAACTTTGCATCATAGACACGTCGATCGAATTCGGCACGATGCGTCTGCTCTCGGCTGGCACGCTCGGCGGCAGAGAGTTTGCTCGTCTCTTCTGCCGATAGCGGCTGAAAGACCGGAGCCTCAAAAGCAGATTTCAAATATCCCACGCGCAGTCGGCGTACATCGAGCGTGAGGTCCACATGAAACGGAGCAGGCTGCACGCTTCGGTCGTGATCATCCGGCCCGTAGATCGCATTGAGCACGAGTGCGCAATCTTCGACCGAGCGGGCGATGGGTCCGATCTTGTCCATCGACCATGAGAGCGCCATCGCCCCCGTGCGCGGGACCAATCCAAAACTAGGCCGAAGGCCCGTCGCACCGCAGCGCGTGGACGGGCTGGAGATAGACCCCAGAGTTTCAGTTCCGATCGCAAAGCCCACGCAGCCCGCCCCAACCGCCGAGGCCGAACCCGCGGAGCTTCCACTCGAACCCTGCCGCAGGTTCCAGGGATTGCGTGTGCGGCCCCCAAACCACAGATCGCCCTGCGCCAGCGCTCCCATGCTGAGCTTCGCCACCAAGATAGCGCCTGCGGCATCCAGGCGTTTCACCACCTCGGCGTCTTCGTCGAAGTGCTGTTGTTCAAAGCCTGCTGCGCCCCATGTGGTCGGGTAGCCCTTCACCGCGAGCAGGTCTTTAGCGCCCCAGGGAATGCCATGCAGCGGGCCACGATACTTGCCGGCAGCGATCTCGCGGTCGGCCTGTTCAGCCTGCGCGATAGCACGTTCTTCCGTAAGCGTGATGACGAAGTGCAACGCCGGATCGTAGCGCTTCAGGCGCGCAAGATACATCTTCGTCAGCGCAACGGAGGTGAGCTTGCGCAAGCGGAGCGCCTCGCCAAGTTCACGCACCGTGGCGAAGGCCACGGTCTCCTCTTGCGAGACAAGAGCTGAGACAGAAAGAGTGCTGGTATTCGGTGCAGGACCGAGTCGTACCGGCATGGAGCCCGCCGAATGGGTAGCAGGAGTTCCTGCGGGCAACGGATTGAAGACGCTCGTCGGAGCAACACTATTGGCCAGGTGTAAGGTTCGTACCCGCAACGCGGAGTTGCGCTGACCGACGAGACCTTCGAGCATCATCTGCTTCTGCTCGTCGGTAAGTTTGATCGCCGCAATGGCGGCTGCCGCATCGATCATCTCTGGCGTAATCGGCGGCCACCCCCGCAGGTCGGGCTGTGCGTCTGCGGCAGGGGCTGCACCGCTAACACCCGAGGAAGTTGCTATAGGCTGCGTAGCAAGAGCCAGCAGCGCGCCTGGAAATAGAGTTCCACCTAGTCCAGCAGCAGCAGAGACAGCAAGAAAGCGCCGGCGGGCGATCCCGGCTGAGGAAGCATTGGCGTCGAAGGTCATGCGAAATTATTGCATCGCAAACCCTCGCAGGATACGCGGAGCCTATTACGAAACCTTATGCTCGATCCAACTCGTGATGAGTATCCCGCTCGCTCAAGGCTCGTTTCTACAGTGGGCGGTATGAGATCAGCTGTAGGCACTAATGCTTCAGGCTGCAGAGATCCACATTTGGATTCACGAGTTGATCGCTCTCCTGTGTCACCGATTTCCATGCGACCTGCTGCAACTGAACTGCAACGGCAGGTGAGATGCCCAGTGTCGCCGCCGCCTGCTCGCTTCCTCCGAACGTACGAACATCCGTGCCGGTGATCTTCTGAAAGAGCACCAGGCCACTGAGGTATGCGCCATAAATGCTGGGATGATGGAATCCTGCATCGGTGGGCGTATCGACCGTCGACGGCTCGCTCCCAGGCTGATAGTTGAAGCTGAGGGAAACGCCTGTTGCGGAGCCTCCATAGGGATCAGGGTTGGCAACGCCTTCACTCCAGGCACGCGACCAGGCATCGCCCACCGCCGCGATGCCGGCGATGTGGCCATCCTGCATCGCGGCGCTCAAGTACACGTCATGATAGGCGTCCGTAAGTTTGCCCAGAGACGTGAGGTAGGCCGAGGGTGAGAACGGGGTGGTGTCACTATCCTCATAGGCGGTATCGGCTGGCGCCCAGGTCTGATAGAGATATACATTCGCGTTCGGCGCCGCAGTATGCACGCCCTGCTCGATCGTGCCGACGGCATCGCAGAAGACCGAGGGATCGCTTTTGCTGTTTTTTGAAAGAGCAACAGGGATTGGCTGGAAACTGGCTTCTTGCAAGACCACGGTATTCCAGAGGGACTGATTGATCACGTCCTGGGCTGCGTTGTAATTGGTGATCAGCGGTGTCTCGGAGATAGCTTCGATGTGCACGTTGTAGGGCAGCCCGGTTTCGACAGCGAGCTCGGCGAAGATGCCCGGGATTCCACCCCACGGCCCCGTTTCGCCAGGTTGACTCTCCATCCGCGCCGTCACTGTCGTATTGAAGTTCTCATCGACGACCTGTGCCGATGCCGCCGTGGAGCCCAAACCACCCGTGACGGGTGTGTTGTTGTAGGTTCGAACAGGCAGGTAGCGCCCGTGCGTAAAACTGTCGCCCACAAACAGGATGTGTTGGGTCGGCGGCGTGCTGGAGACGGTGATAGGGTGACCGTTCGTTCCGCATCCTAGGGTGCATAGAGGAAGTGCGGAGACGGCAGCCACGAGGGCGAACGTTGTCGATCTCGAACGAAAGAGCGTCATTGCATTCTGCTTCATCAATATTTCCATTTCCTTTTTAGGGGTCTCCATTCGTGGAGCGATCTGGAGTCTGCGCTTCTTATGAGGAACGGCATCGCGCACGAAGGCGGCCGTATTGTGTGTATGCGAGCTCCGAGCAGGCCCATGGAGGCGCCTGCCGCAGATAGTCCGGCAGATTCAGTTACTTCAGGAAGCGTTGTTGGATGAGCCAGCGTTGGAACATCTCCGGCCACGCACTCTCTTCAGGAATGCCTACGGCCAGACCGGCGCCATGCTCGCCATGGGCGAATAAATGCGCGTCCACCGGGATTCCTTGCGCCTTCAGAGCCGCGACGAATAGCACGCTGTTCTGTGGGCTGATCTTTGCGTCATCCATGCTCTCGAACAGAAAGACCGGAGGCGTGTGCGGTGTTACATTCTTCTCGCCGGAGAGGTATGTCTGAAGATGCTGCAACTCTGGTCCCTCGAACCCGCGAAGCAGATTGCGGTAAGAACCGGAAGGGGGCACGTCGGCAGGATCCATCGAGATCACCGGATATCCCAAACCAAGCAGCTCCGGGCGTCCACGTTCTGCATCCACGGCATCATGCACCGGCAGGCCGAAGTCGGTGGCGGAGTGCAGGGTAAGCGTACTAGCCAGGTGTCCACCTGCCGAGAATCCAAACAGAGCTACTCGCTGTGAGTCGATTCCAAGTTGAGCGGCGCGATAGCGGATCAGCTTGAGGGCACGCTGCCCATCCCACATCGGAACTGGGTAACGGTAGCTTCCGTCCTTCTGCGCGAGCCGGTAGTACAAGACAAACGAGGTCGCATGAAGCGTTTGCGAAAAGTACTCTGCAACCGGCGCTTGTTCCTTCTCATCCGTTAGGCGGTCATAGCCACCACCCGGAATAATGAGGATCGCAGGCCTCGGAGAAGATCCTTCTGTCCGTGCGGGGAACATGCGGAGATAAGGAATGTCTCTGCATGGATCATCGCCGATTGCCCCTGGCGCACGCCCGTCCCACAGGCGTATATCCGCTCGATCCGCAGGATCATAACAGTTGGCCGACTCTTCATGAGATGACGACGAGGCGGCGCGTTCGTGCCGGTGACTTTGTGCGAAAGCTTGCAATCCCGTGGAGGCCAATAGGACGAAGGCGAAGACTCTATAACCGTTTTTCAGCATGTTCGTAATGTTCAACTTTCCAACTGAGCGGTACCCAGTTATAGAAGCTATGAACCAATACAAAACGCTTTGTTGTCTGCAACATCTTAGGTTTTTCTAAATTAGTTCCAAAACCCTTTGGAATCAATGGCAATTGCCATAATCGCCCGGCAGCGTGGTCCTGAACTCGAACGAGACGCGCGAAATCTTCTCATCAAGTACGTCACCCCAAAAGGGAACGAGACCTGAAAACAGCAAAGCCCGCGGTATTGGCCGCGGGCTTTGCTGTTTCCAAAAGTGTAGACGGACACATAACCCGAAACCCTTGATCCTTTAGAGTGAGTCGTTTGCAGCTGCTTGCAAAATATAACGATGTCACTCGCGGAACCATAAAATGATATTTTCAATCGATAAAGACGCATAACCTGAAACAAGCAGTTAGAGCCATGTAATTGGGTTTATCCAGCGGCTGCCGATCATCTAACTCACAATAGGTACCTTCGCCATATTTTTAGCTGCCCTGGAGAGCTTCTATCGACTGTCGGATAAATGCCTAGGAAATCCCAATAAAAACCAGAAATTTCCGGAACAATATGGTAACTAACTGGGTTCATCTGTGATAGCCTCGGCGGTATCGGAGGCTATCACAGATGCTAGATCTACATTGGCAAGCGCTGGAGTCGAACAACATGGCAAACCACGGCGAGCGACAATCAGAAGTCTTGTTCAACGAAATCGATCGATTAGCTGATCAGGCAGACAGACAACCTACTCAGACTTTCAGCATGAGAATGCCTTTCGCGCTCTATCTAGAGTTTAAGAAGTTAACCAGACAATTGAAGGATGCTGCGCCCGCGAACTCCAAAGACAAGTACACGATGACGTCGTTCGTAAACTCTGCGGTCGCCGCGATCTTAATCCCAGCTCTCAAGGAGAGAGAAGCTGCGGACCGTTCAGCGCCTAATCCACGTTGAAGGTATTTATGGGAGAAAACATAACGATCTCTCTCGGTCATCCCGTACTGATCTTCCTTTGGAGCCTGGCTCTTTTCTGGTCGGGTGCGTTATCGTAATGCACTAACATCAATCGCGTGCCAGCGCCATCTGGATCGCCGTAGCAGCCACTGCCCGGATTGTCGTGCACGATATGCTTGCCGGGTTCATATTTGCATCCTCGCGTCCCGTTGGGTCCAGAGGGACCAGCGGAATCAATTGCAGTACTGAGGAGATGAGGGTAGCCGCAATCAGCGATACCCACGGCCGGCAGAGCTGGGAAATGCTAATCTGCGATGTGTTTATTCATGCAGGGGACATGACTGGACGAGGCTCTTTGCAGGAGCGCTCAAAATGCAATGTTTCCGCGAAGAATACTGTCCTTTACTAGGCCTTGAGAAAGGCTACACGATTCGTCAAACGACGGCCATCTGTCCCCTGTGGGGTGGGATGAAACAATTAGTGTGATAAGCGTTGCGCTGTGGCGCGTCTCTAGCTACGTCTGAAGTTGATGCGAATAATAGCTCAATGGCAAGTCAAAGAACCTTGCAATATGCGGCCTATGATTAGGCCGCGGAAACAGATGAGAGCTCGCGCATAGATAGCGAATGTCTTGCTAAGACTGGCATGCGACTGCAACAACGAGGGCTTCATCAAGGACGTTGAGAGCATCTTCCCCTTGGCCAGCTCGCTGGAAAACAAGATCTACCAGAAGGACAATTAGAGTCGGATGCTCGAGAGCATTGAGGATGCGGGCAATTCTGTCTTGATAATCCGATAGTGGGTGCTTGTCGAGACCCTGCTGCTTGAGTTCGGTGAATATAAAGCGAGAGACTACATACAGCACGCGGGGAAGATCAGACCAGAATTCTGAGTTTTGGTTCTGTAGTTTAAGGACTGCCTCGTCGCAATCTGAAAATGCAGTTGGATCGATCCGGTCTATGATGTCGGCGTGCCGTCTGATTCGGCTGAGTGTATCGTCGATTCTTGGCATCGATCCTCCATGTTGGCAATTGCCAACATGGAGGCCAGTCTAGCTTGCTATATCGTGATATGTCCACGAGTGAAGTCATCTCACATCGGTTCTATTTCTGACGGCCGCTCGCTAATTAGCTCTTCCAGTCATCGGTAGAAAAAGCGATCATGAAATAGATTGATTTTGGCGTCGGGACTCACGAGCAGTGAAGGGTGACTAAGCTGTTGGTATTCCCCAAGAACGGCGTTATCGCGTCTCTGTAAGCGTCTAGCTGAGTGGCGCGAGAAGCTGCTTTCCGAACCTGCCGGAAGCATTTACGCATCGACCATCGTCATGCCTCGCTAGCTCTAACAGGATTTCACTTCACAACCCTTCAGTCAGTTTAGAGATCGTGATCGAAAGCCCCGCGGCAATCGTTTGGAGCGTGGTCAAACTGGGGTCTTTTTTCCCCGTTTCAATCTCGGAGAGATAACTTCGATCCATTGCCAAGAAATCTGACATCTCCACCTGCGTCCATCCACGTTTCAGGCGAAGCGCGCGGATGCGGTCGCCGAACTGGATACGGATGTCAGAACTGGACATCCTACAATGGTCGCGTTATGCTTGCCGTATCCTGTTGGCAATTGCCTACAGATTGCTAAGAGTTTGACCACCAAACAAGGAGTTGGGTCTCAATGGAACCTCTCAATGAAAGCCAACCGATGTGCCCCTATTGTGGGGAGTCTCACGAGGACGGGTGTGACGAGGATGATTTCGCCATAAGCGCCGAAGACGCAGAGACTGAAGCTGCGGAGGCTAGAGCAGAGGAGGCTAGGTCTTTGGCTGGAGGCGAACATGATAAGGATGGAGATCTGCGGCCGGTATCCCGAGATTCCCCACGATGAAACGGTAATTCAGGAATGCCGTACTGTTAGGAATATTATCTGCACTCTCAGCGTGCAATAAGCACATCCGAAATCAAGCAGAGAACACGAGTTCGTCGTCCTACTTTGAGTTGCCTCAATGTCTCTTTCTCCAGAGGAACGTTGATTGCAGGCAGAAGCCCAGCCTAATTGCAGGTTGGGCTTCTTTGCATCTCTATGTAGGAGATGGCGTCAGCATTTGTAAATTGGTTCGTCGTACAACGGTTGGTGACGAAAATTGGCATAGAGCGGTTCAGTGTCCACAGTCTTCGTCGCGCCTGTGCGAAGTTCCGCCGCAAATCCGGGCGCTACAGAACCGCGAAGGCTCGTTAGGGCTTCGAACGGAATCATTAGTTTATTGTTGACGCAATAAGATGCAAAAAGAGCTACCAACTCAGACATCTCGACGGTGCGATGGAAAGGCCGTCTATCGCAGTTGGAAGTCGGCCGAGAGACAGGCGGAGCTCGCGACCACAAGAGAGGGAGCGCTCGTCATTGCCTACGAGTGTCCGGACTGTGGATCGTTACATATCGGCCATGCTGATCTATCCCAGCGCCTGGCGCGGGAAGTCCACATCGATCGAGTTTGCCTTCGGTGCGGTGCATCGATTCATGAAGCAAAACGGCAAAAGGCCAGACAATGGAATAGTCCAGTCTTGTACTGCAGTGCCATTTGCAGGCGATCGGCGGCTTCAGAACGACATCGAGAAAAGAAAGACCAGGATCGGATGGAGCTATGAGAGCAGTGTTTATCCGCCACGGGCAGAGCACTGGAAATGTTGGCATTCCCTGTGAGGACCTTGCGCTCTTAGAACTGACTGAACTGGGCTGGGAGCAGGCCAGAGAATTGGCTGAGGGCTGGATTGAAGTTCCCGATTTGATTGTGACTTCGCCATATTTACGTGCCCAGCAGACTGCCGCTCCAACAATGAAGCGCTTTCCTGAAGTGCCGGTCGAGGTCTGGCCGATTCAAGAGTTCACCTATTTACAGCCCGGCCGTTGGAATGGCACTCTGAGCATCGAACGGATGCCTTTTATTGAGCAATATTGGGGGCAAGCCGATCCAGAATACTGCGATGGAGCGGGAGCCGAGAGCTTCTCGTCATTGCTGGAACGAGCACAGACGGCTCTGCAGCGTCTCGCATCGTACCCAACCGAGACTTTGATCTATCTCTTCAGCCATGGACAATTCATGCAAGCTGTCCGCTCGCTCGTAACTGAATCCAACATGAGCAATCGAGAGAAAATGAGCGGATTCTGGGGGAAAGGAAGTCAGCCTATTTCCAATGGCGAATTGATCCGAGTTCGCAAGGAAGGTACCCGGTGGGAATATTCCGGATCAAAGAGGCTGTAATCTTTTGAGATCTCACGGCAGAGGGCCGATGCGATGGCGAAGCATCGCTAGAGTTTCGGCGGACCATGATGATGCGTATGAGATTGAACCCGGAAGAAGCGGCGCAGCCTAGCGTCCGATAGAACTGTATCCGATCTAGAATAGATTGATCTAAGAGCTGTAATTTCTATTGCTTGGGTGCCCGTCCCGTAGAGTGCTCTCTGCAATGTAGATAGACCTTTAGGGAGCGAAGCTCTATGGCTCAAAGCGACTATCTGGGTGCAAAGGCCTCGAATGCTGGAGACAGCTTTCATGAGCTATGGGCTTTAAACGCCGCGCTCGGCCTCATTCCTCTCAAGACGACGCTAAGGGCTATTGCGCTCGAAGGAGTTCGCGCATCCGATAGCGCTGCCGGCGATGAGGATGCTTGGAGTGGGGTTGACTGTGCTCTCTACTATGGTGGAAACACTTTCGAATCTGCCGAGCGTATCGAGCTCGTGCAACTGAAGTACTCAAGTGCGACGCCGAATAAGAACTGGACCATAGCAGGACTGACGGGCTCAGCACCGAACGGAAAGTCGATTATTAAGCGTTTGGCCAACCAGTTCCAAGCGGCACACGCTGTGCGCCGCGCCGACGCCTCTAAGTTGACGATTCCGAAGTTCGTCACTAACCGCGTAGTCGCGCCAGAGGTTAACGAAGCCCTACGTGATATTCGCGCGAGCACACGAGCAAAGCTTCACTCACTTCCGAAAAAGCGGCGGGAGAACATCGAGAAGCTCCGGAAAGCCTCTGGCTTAGCAGCAGCAGATTTTTCGGAGTTCTGTGATGTCCTCGTCATCGAAGGCAAGTCCGCCTCAAGCGTAGCGCTTCGAGAGAATCTTTTACTGACAATCGGCTCGTGGAGCAACACAAACTCTCGAACTCAGTTAAACGACCTCCTTCAGTTGATTCGGGAACACATGATGCCCCACGCCTTGCGTGATGTGGTCACACGAGAATCCATATTGGCAAGGTTTGGAGTATCTGATCAGAAGTCGATCTTTCCATGTCCTCCGGACATCAAACTCATCGCCAATGCAGTCCCCCGAAAGCAGACCCAAGAAGTTCTTACGCTGATCAAGTCGGGTACACGCCGGATATGCCTCCATGGTGAGGGCGGTTCCGGAAAAACCACCTTGCTGCAAGAGATACAGAAGAATTTGCCGCAATCATCGACCACGATCATCTTTGATTGCTATGGCGGAGGAACATATCAAAACTCAGATGGATACCGACACCAGGACAAAGATGCGTTCACCCAGCTGATTAACGAACTAGCCTCTGAGTTCCAGGCGCCCCTTTTTCTTGTCTCAGGTTCGGACACAGCTTTTCCGAGACGATTCATGGAGCGGCTTGAGGAAGCGGCAAATCTCCAAAAGGTAATCGCCCCAGACTCACTCCTTTTGATTGCTATTGATGCTGCCGACAATTCGATTTCGGCCGCTGCAAATTGCCAGCCTGCAGAGACGAGCTTCGTGCGGAACTTTCTCAAGCTTGGAGAATTGCCGGGAAACGTCGCCGTGATAGTGACTGCTAGGACAGGACGCCTCGGCTCCTTGGATTTACCGTCGGTCTTCAGCCCCATCCCTATCTCGCAATTTTCTGCCGAGGAGACTGCCGCGCACGTAGCAACATACTGGGCAAATGTGGCCGATTCGTGGACGGACCAGTTTCACGAGCTCTCGTCCCATAATCCTCGCGTTCAGTACTACGCCCTCAATAGCAGCCTGGCGTCAGGCAAACTGAATGACGCGATGCAATATCTCTTGCCGAACGGCAAAGGCCTCTCGGACGTATTCAATGGACAAATCCAGGCCGCTATCCTCAGGTCCGGTAGCAGCATCGACATCAAAAAGCTCTGTGCGGCCATCGTCGAACTTCCCAGACCCATCCCGGTAAGTGTCTTGTCATCCGTGACTGAGCTCTCAGAAGCGCTGATAACCGACATTTGCAATGACTTGAAACCGGGCATCAAGCTGGCTAATGATGAGATTTCCCTTGCAGATGAAGACTTCGAGCGGTTCCTCGAAGAGGAGAGCAAAGATCTATCGAATTCGCTCTGTACCAACGTCGCGAGCATTCTGTGGTCGTCCCGAAGTGCATCCCCATACGCGGCGACGCACGTAGCCGCGTCCTTACTCAAGGCTAACCGCGGGCACGACTTAGTTGACCTCATTCAAACGGAGAAGGAGCCAGCGGTCATTTCGGATCCTGTTCTTCGCCGTGAGGTTCAACTCCAAAGACTCAAACTAAGTATCAAGATTTGTCATGAACTCAACGCTCCCGTCGACGCCGTAAAGACTCTTCTCATCGGGACAGAGGCCATAACCACAGAGGATGTGATCCGAAATCGGCTCATTAATAATCCAGATTTGGCCGCATCCTGTAGTGCTGAACGAGCTTCTACTCTAATCCTTCGTGATCCAAACGAATATCGAAATCACGGTACGTTGCTGTTCCACTTGTATCGCCAAGACGCGATCCGTGGAGATGTTCTGCAGGCCCGCGCTCGAGAGAGGCAGCGGGACGCTTGGATGAAGCGACGCCAGGGCGCTTCAAAGAACCAACCAGAGGATCGCTACCAAACGAAAGATGAATGGCCTCTTTCCGATATCGAAATCGCCGTTGCCTTCGAGGGCGACATCATCGTGTATGGACCCGACTATGCCCTACGATCACTTCGGCGATGGATACCCAGAATTTTTCTTCCGACAGTTCTAGTTCTTGTCACAGAACGGCTTCTCGCATCAGGTCGAGTTGACGACGTCAAGAGACTTTATGAGAGCAAACGCCTCCACCCTGCTTGGAAGCTTTTCATTTATGTCCAATGTGCGAAGGGTCGGATCTCTTTTCCTCAAAACGATCTCGTCCGCAGTTTGGCTATTTGGAACAGAAGAAGCCGGAAATTTTTGTGGGGTTCCGCATTTGCTAGCCGTGAAGACCTTCATCGCAAAGTCTTAACGGAGAGTGTCATTGACGCTTGCGAGCTTGCAGTTTCGGCTGGATTGCCGCCATCGACGATCTCGACCTTGCTGGGGCAGTTCGTAAATTCCCGCCTCAGGGAACGGACCACTTTTTCCGCTTTTGACTATAGCGGCCTCGACTTCACGCTTCGGTCACTCGCTCTTCAATTCTTGACCAGTGGCGCCGCCCTGAATCCGAATAACTATTGGCTTGCACCCTCTAGCCCGGATGCCGAAACCAAGGGGCAGTCAGATGGTCGAGAGCGCGAGAAGAGTGCATATATCGATGCCCTGTGCGGCGTTTACGCCCATCGCGCAAGGCTATTGTTTGACCGCAAATCGGACGTAGACGTGTCTACTTTGCTGACAGCGATTCGCGCGGGGGCCAAGCTGGATAGCTATGAACTCCGTCGTCAGTTTGAAGTTGGCAGGATACGGGAACAAACCGTACGTTCCTTGTCTGTGTTACTCACTGTCCATTCTCTTCCCGCCAAACAGCTACTCGAGACGGCAGTAGAAATATTCGGAGATCGAATCCAATTCGCAACTACCGAGCAGTTGAGCGCTATTGCAGCTTTCCGCATCTGCCCCGAGATTCACGAGTACCTGCTTCGCTACACAACGGATTGGAGTTCCAGACTCCCAGAAAGAAAAATCCCCGCTTCTGAACGAATCGATACGATGATACGGCTTGCACGGTTCATTCTGCCGATCAGCCAACCCAGCGCGAGTGCAATGTTCATCAAGGCTCTAAATTTTGCCAATGATATCGATGAAGATGTTCTCCTACAAATCAGAGTGCAGGCAGCCTTCGTCGATAGAGCTTGCCCAGAACTGGATACTCAGCGGAAGTCCCAGTTGGGGCGGGACATGGTCTGCATTGCGGGCGACGCCATTCTTCGCTTCGACGATATCCGGGAATTCGATTGGGGTCATTTTGCTGGGGTCCTCACTCGCTTGTGTCCGAGCCTTGCCCTTGGGATTGCTTCCCGATGGGAAGACTCGGCAATGTTGAAGAGGGATCGAATTTTAGCGCCTGCGGTCATGTCCGGATTAAAGTCCGGACAGTTCACAGTCGGGCAAGCATGCGCATTGGCATCCCTAATCGATGATCGGAACTCCCCGGTCCTAGTTGCAATCGCTGAGGCTTCGATCAGCCTTCCGCAGAAGACCAGGGCTACTATAGCGGACATTGTTGCGTGGGACGATCTGCTGCGCTTCGGGAAGGGCTTCAATGACAACGTTGTGAAGTCGTTGAAACTGGTGAACGCTCTTCCGGGCCCATGGACTCGTTCTCTAGACAGCACCGTTTCTTTCGTGTCGACCTATCAAACAACGCATCCGGATAAAGATGAAGAGACTAAACCTCTCAGTCCCGCTATGCAGGCGGATAGCCCGTGGACTGAGCCGATTGCCTTTCAGAACTCTTCCGAACTCCAAGATGCAATCAAGAAGGCGGAAGAGGAGGCCGAGCGACGAGGCCAGCACTATAAAAGCTACGTCGCGTGGGACTTGATAACGGACCGCATCCCAATTGCCCAGCGAACAGTTTTTCTCAACTCCGTTTGCGAACTGTATAGCAAAGGTTATCGGTACTCTGTAGATAGTGAATTGGTCCGAGTCATCAACCGCTGGCACGAAGATCCAGCCGTCGAAGGATGGTGTGGGCTCACAATGCCCACATTCATCCGCGACAACATCATCGAATTAGGTCAGTGGATACGCTCTGGCCATTCCGTCATCCACGACCTGCTCAAGTATTCGCGTCTCGGACAGGAGCAGATTGTTGAGGTGGTATTAGAGGGGCTTGCGGCGAATGCAGAGGCCCTATCGGCCCCCTCCGCCTTGCCACTCGTCGAACTGCTCGCTGTCAACTTGGGTGTCAACGACGCTATCGTCTTAGCGGAGTGGTATTCCGATCGCCTTGTCACTCATATTCCGCCCAGTGACCGCGATCTGATCGACGCAAGTGATATACCAACCGATGTTCATGCCGGTATTGCTCGGTACATATTTTCCGTGATGACCGATGTGGACACGCGTATACGTTGGCAGGCCGCGTATGCCTTCGTTAGATTGGCCCTTCTTGACGAGACTGAGACTATCAGAGCCTTCGCAACGGAAGCAACAAGAACTTCAGACCGACTCTTCCGACAACAAGCCGCTCCCTTTTACGATATGGCAGGGAAGCTTTGGTTGATGGTAGCTGCAGATCAAGCCGCTCTCCTTGCACCGGACAGTGTCGTTTCCCTTCAAGAAACGATGTGGGCTCTCTTAACGGATTCTGCCTTTCCACACGTTTTGATTAGGGCCTTTTCCCAAGCTGCGCTGAAGAAGCTCGCTGGTGCCGGAAAGATAATCCTCTCCACTAAACAAAAGGTGTCTCTAAACTCGATCAATAGATCGACGTTGAAGCGGGCGCCTAAGAATGAAACCCAGAGAGAACTAGACGAAGACAAAATTCCTACGAGACACAGATTTGACCCCATTGATACGATTCCGTATTGGTACAGGCCAATCGTAAGCTGTTTCGCTAACGTTCCGATGGACCGCTTTCTCGCACTGGCAGACAAATGGATAAGTAATACGTGGCAAGTTCCAGCTGACATTGGTGTCTGGAAGGACGAAAAGAGACTGAATCGATTTTCGGAGCGCGATTGGAACCTTTGGTCCAACAGCCACGGCTCTTCGCCGGTGATCGAAAGACCATCAACATATTACGAATGGCACGCGATGTGGTGCACCCTAGGGGAACTTCTGGCAACCGAACCTCTCGTTCAGGAAAAGGATGAATGGTCGTACGACAACGTGTTCCTCAAGATAGAGAGGGAACTGCTCACATACCCCCCGATCTGGCTCTCTTCTCTCAGAACGCCCAAACCACTCGAACCTCAGTTTTGGTTCGAGCCGTTAAGCAGGGCAAGCATTGAAGAATGGCTGGGTGAACCCGAAATCGCGTTCTCTTTAAAGGAGATAAGACTCGACTCCGCGTCGAGCCAGATCGTTGTAGAAGGCCAGCACGAGACCCAAGCACCATGGTTTCGTTCAGAAGTGATAATTCGCACAGCGTTGGTATCTCCGGATCGGGCGCTCTCGTTGGCCAGAGCCCTATCATCCGCGAACCACTATCGTTACTATGTTCCATCCGAAGGTCACGACCTTGAGATCAATAAGGGACCATACCGTCTCCGAGGTTGGCTCAAGGACCCGGATACGAATGAACCTCGAATCGATGAGCACGATACTTTCCGCGGATCGATAACCGCCTCGGGGGACATTCCTGGCTCCGCAGTTACAAAGAAATTCCACTTGAATTCGAACTGGCCTCATGACGAAACGATCACTGGATCGGACGGGGCAGTCATCTTCACCAGGGAACGATGGTGCGACGGCATCGTCACAGATGGTGGATACCGTCGATATGACGATCGACCGACTTCTGAGGGTGAGCGTCTTTATATGGACAAGCGGGCTTTGAAGCAGTTTTTAGCAAGTGAAGGTATGGACCTAATTGTCCACATACAAAACACAAGAGCAAATCGAGGATATGGCTATGGCGAGAGCAACCAGGACGAAAAGCGCCACACGTACAACAAACATTTCATCCTCAAGTCAGATGGGACCTACCAGGACCCACTCGGAAATTCTGGAACTTGGTAACACAATCGTCAATGAGGTTGGACTTGATGATGACACAGACACTCTCGGGCGATGGATGTGCCACCATATCGCTGCTCTGATCGAGGAGTCAAAGAGTGCAAGGACGGCAGAACTGAGGCGAACTGCCCAACGGGAAGCTGTCTCTACGATCCTTTCGATATGGGAGAAGCGGACCTCATTGCCTGCGAACGCTTATCCGCTGGCTCGCTACAAGTACCTCTTGCAGTGCCTTGCCGCCACAAGCCCAGATGCGTCGATTTGGGAAACGAACCGGCGATCCCCCATCATCCAGGCTGCTGGCAATATCTTTCGTGACGTCTCTGAGATTGTGAACCTTGCGTTATTGATGGACGGTAAGCCGCCCTTATTCAAACGCAAGAAGGAGAACGCCCCTCCTGTTTCAGTGCTGTTCTTGGACTTGATCGAAGCAAAACTCGTGAATGCAGTTGAGGAACTTGATGAGAGATCCTTGGAAATGATCCAATCCATCATCGATAGCAAGGATTCGGTTACTAGTCCAGAAACTAAGGCGTTGCAGGCGCTTCTAAAATTCATTGGATCGACGCTAAAGGAATTGAATGTGCTTGCAGAGAAGGTCAACGCTAAACTGACCGACAAGAACGACGCAGAAATCAAATCCGAAATCATGCCGAAAGACGAATATACGGTGAGCATCGTAAAGAAGCTCTCACAATCGGCAGCTGAGAAATGTGCAGAAATACTCAAAGAAGGTGCCGCAGTAGACGTCGCGATAGCTAAAAGAGGCCTTTCCGAAGCTAAGAAGATTGTACTTGCTAAGCGTGGTAAAGAAATAGTTGGTTTGGCAATTATTAAGCCTTTTCGCAGCGTCTACGCAGCAAAAATATCAAAGAATAGCTCGTCGAGCATCGAAGTCGGAACTGCAGAGTTGGGATATATCGCGATTAGTAAGGCTTGTCGCGGGAGCGGGCTCGGTCAGAAGCTCGTTCGGACTCTACTCACTGATGTACGCGATCCCCTGTTCTCCACGACCACGTCGGTTGCCATGAAAAAAATATTATCGAAACAGGGGTTCAAGAAGGCCGGCCAGCCCTGGAACGGACATGCTGGACGTCTGACTCTCTGGAAGAGATCGGAGATTGCCCCATTGCCGAATGTGAAGCCTGCGGCTAAGCAAGATCGCCTCGATTCGTAACCGCTCCTTGGTATCGTCCAATGGCTCACTTCGGTGAGTCGTCATCTGTCGCTACGTACCAAGCTACATCTTTCGATTTAAAGAGATCAGGATGTTGTGAGGTCAAGTGAGAAAGCACAACCTTAGCGATACGGACGCTGTGCTCGACTTCCTTCTGCCACTCGACATTCGCAAGGCCATCGCTATGCGTCGGTTTCCACGGCGCTGTTCGAATGGCGAGGACGAGACTTGAGGCGATGAGGAGCGCTGGCCCCAGCTTTTGAGCGTCGACCTCACGACGGTAGCCACCCACGCGCGAGCCAGGGTTCCATAAGCTCCCGAGCGGCCCACCGCTGTCCATCACGCACAGTGAGGGCAGCTTGTTTGCGGGTTTTCCATACCTTCTCCCATCCGTCGGGATGATGCGGATCCGGAATCTCCGCTGGATGCGAGTGGGACACTATTAGGCCCGCAGGTATGGCTCGCCGAAGACGGAATTTAAAGTCGATCTCTCTAGCCGTGGCATCCTCAAGTGTCGTCTACCGATCTCAGCCACGGAACCTCTGTGCCAGAGCTGATTTTCGGTTGCCAATCGCGACTCAATGAGTGACTAGGCGATTTGCACTAGAGATTTAGCGCGAAGCCAAATTCCTTCTCAGCGACATCAGCGCCTATCGATACCAACGTCGGTCCAATAGCGTCTCGGTCGATGTTTTGCAGACAGACGGCAAAGGATTGGTGGCGCAGCTTGAAAATGCAGCCGACATCAAATATGATTGAGCTTGCCGAAAATAGAGTAGCGGGATGGTATCTCCCGCGGTCATCCCTCAGATGATCTCTTCACAGCCACGGCGCAACCTGACCAACAGTCGGGAATGCGCATGACGTGGCTGTTTTCGCGTTCACGGTGCATCCCGACGAGAAGGATGTGCGCGTGGCCATCTCGAAACAGAATATTCTCCTGAGCGCCCTGCTCTGGACTAGTACGGGTCTGTTCCTCATTGAGGCAGGCGTAACGATTGCATCGCTCGCAAGCATATGTGTGAACCGTGTTCTGAGATGTGCTCTGGACTTGGCGGTCGTTGCACGACGAGTAAAAAGCATCGGGCACCGATCTGTCGCAACCATTACGTTTCTAGTGGTGATAGCTCGGCCAGGTTTGGCCAGAGCATCGGATACGACGAACACCTCGAATCAGGGTAAACCTGGTGATCATGTGCCGTTCTTCCTCTTAATTGATAACCGGGCTAGCTTCGCTTATCAATCGACCGCAACACAACCAGGCGTCACCAGCAAAACGGCCAAACAGATTTTCGAGTTCTCTCATCTTGATATCTGGCGCTACGGGACGAATCTTGTCATCGTCGATCTGCTGAAGTCAGATCACGCGGACCCGGCAGCGCCGTGCCTCTCGCCGAACGGCCCAACGACAGGCTGTGCCGGCGCTGCGGAACTCTATGGCTTCATCCGAAGCACGTTGGGATTCAACGAAATCCTTCGCACCAATGCATTCGCCAAGGGGCCATTGCACGACGTGTCTCTCGTAATCGGCGGCGATGTACAACGGGAAAACCGCTATTCGAGCGCATACAAGCATGATGTTGTCACTGGACTGCAACTCGCATTCGACTTGCCCTACAAAGGCTTCCTAAATGTCAGTCCTCTGTACTACAAGGAAGCAAATTACAACGCTTACGCGCAATGTGATGTCGGTGGCATTCCGGGTGTGACTTGTCTCGCTGATGGCGATATCGCGTACAGAGGCACTTGGGCAGTTGAGACTTCGTACTACATGGACCTCGATTTTCTGCCAGCGAAAATGCAATATTTTGCTGTTCGCGGCCGCGCCAATTTCTATGGCCCGAAAGGCGGAGAGAATTCACCTCTGCCTAGCACCCCGACAAAAACTGAGATCGATAGCGAGCCCGTCCGTCTGATTTTCGATTCCGGTAAGGCGTTCTGGGGCTCGAAGCACACACATAGGCTCGACGTGTGGGTCGCGTATCGATATTGGGAAAACAAGTATGGCTTCGACCACAATGCCAGCACGGTCTGCATGGGCCGGGGCGCCGGCTCCTGCGTGGAGAAGTCGTTTTATCCAGGCATCACCGTTAAGTTCTAGATCGATCCAAGGACCAGCAACGAGGCCCTTCGATCAATCTGGGAGCCTCCACTGGTTACAACCGCGTTTGTGCAGACCGTGCACCTTCTAACTGTTACACCTCAGGTGAATCATGCTTAGCAACAATAAATGGCTCGTGTTGGTTGTCGTTTCGACCGCTCTCTTTCTCATCAGCATTGACATGACTGTGCTGTATACCGCTTTGCCACGGCTGACCCACGATCTTGCCGCCGACAGCGGCCAAAAACTTTGGATCGTCGACACATTTCCTCTTGTCATGGCGGGCTTGCTTCCAACTATGGGTGTGCTTGGCGACCGGATTGGGCATCGCCGAGTCTTTCTTTGGGGTCTGATTGCTTTTGCCTCTGCTTCTCTGCTCGCCGCTTATGCCCCCTCAGCGAACGTCCTGATCGCGGCACGGGCCTTTCTTGCCGTGGGCGCATCCATGATGATGCCCGCGACGCTTTCTCTTCTGCGACTGACATTTACGACCGACAAAGAACGCGGCCAAGCAATCGGTATCTGGGCTGCTGTCTTTTCAGGCGGTGTTGCGATCGGCCCGTTGATCGGTGGAGCTCTACTCAGCCATTTCTGGTGGGGCTCCGTCTTCCTCATTAACGTGCCCGTGGTTGTAATGGCACTTATCTTTACTCCATTCATAGTGCCCGCTGGAAAGGGGAACCCAGAGCGGCAGCTCGACCTCCTGAACTCACTGCTCGCCATGGTCGCAATGGTTAGCCTGGTCTATGCGCTGATGGAGGTCGCAAGACCCGGAGCAGGGCTGCTTGGGGCCACTTTCGCGGGTGTCATCGGCATGACGGTTATGGTCATCTTCGTGAGGCGGCAGAACCGTTCTCCAAGCCCGATGATTGACTTCTCGCTATTCGGCAACGGACGCTTCACAGCCGGCGTATTGACCGCGATGACCGCAACCCTGGCTGGTGCGGGCGTACAACTTGCGCTCACGCAGCGGTTACAGCTTGTAATCGGGTATTCGCCGTTTCATGCGGCTCTGTTCATGCTGCCAATCTCGATCTCGGCATTTGTCGCAGGTTCCCTCAATGGGTTCGTGCTCCACAAGGTGGGCATCGGTCGGGCACTCTGGACAAGTCTCATCATGGCTGCGACCGGCCTGATCGGCTACGCTGTCTTCCGTAACAGCAGTGCTGTCGAGCAAGTCGGAAGCTTTGTCATCTTGGGATTTGGCGTGGGTGTAGGTTCAGCGATGGCCTCAACCGCCATCATGATCAACGCGCCAGAAGATAAAGCCGGCATGGCCGGCGCCATCGAAAGCGTCGCCTACGAACTCGGCGGTGTGCTTGGCGTTACCATCCTCGGTAGCATTCTGTCTTTTACCTATACGAAGGCTCTTATACTGCCGCAGGGCATTCCCACCCCAGCGCTCGCCATGGACAGCCTCGATCAAGCCCTGTTGCTCGCCGGACACTTGTCCGGTGACACGATGACGAAATTGATCACTCAGGCTAAAACGGCCTTCGACATCGCCTTCTTATCCGTCTTGGTCGCTGGCACCGCGATCATGCTGCTGATGGCCGCAGCGATCGCCCGAATCATCAGCCGGGCGAAAACACCTGAGCCTTCTGCCGTTCACCGTATGACCTAGTTCTTCAACAACTCTTAGCAAATCGGAAAGGACAAATCACCATGAAACTTACCTCTACCATCGCCCGGATTCTTTTTGGGGTGCTGTTCCTCGTATCTGGACTCAACGGGTTCTTGCAGTTCATCAAACTGCCTCCCACCACCGGAGCTGCCGCGCAGTTCATGGGGGCTCTCTTCGTCTCCCATGAGATTGCCGTCATCATGGCGCTTGAGGGGATTGTGGGTGTCCTGCTCCTGGTGAATCGCTTCGTACCACTAGCCTTGTTTCTGTTGGCTCCGGTAATCGTCAACATCGTGCTCTTCCACGCCTTCATGGCGCCTGAAGGCCTTTCCACGGCGCTGATTGCCTCCGTCCTCTGGGTACTTACTGCTCTCGGCGTTCGCGGCATCTTCAAAGAACTGTTCCGGTTTCGCCCAACGGATTCTGTTCCAACCTAAGTCGGCCCGACTATTACAGGTCCGGGTGTGCCGCAGCGGCACACCCGGACTAACTCGTTTACCTGGCGAACGCGTGAATTTGTCCACGCGAGGTAGCGGAAGCTATCCGGGTCCGCGTTAAACTCCGGAGACGTGAAGGCCTTCTTCATCCATCGGTGCGCTGCGTCGGCTGGCAGGAAAATGCCGTATTTGTTTTCATGTTCAGACGGCGCACACCAGGACATATCTGCCGGGCCTCCCTGACTGGTGCGGATGGTGCTTGCGGCAGCCAGGATCGGGTTTCCTGCAGCTTCAGGCGTCCGCTCTTTCGCTCAAACAGTCAAGGCCGTTGCCGTCCAGTTCCGTCCGGCGCGTCCAGCCTCGAGTCCGAGGGTGTAGTCCATCTTCTTCATGGAGTCCTCTATACGCGGTCAAGTATAGGACGGGTGGCCAGTCCTCCGCGATATTCCAGACCGAGATGGGGTGCCTCTGCTGACACACGGAATCTTGGTCGCAAAGATATTGCTCCCCACAAGATTGAAGCCACCTTCGAGCCAAACGGGTTTTACCTTCTTCTTATCGGGAACGCTGGCTCGGGCAAGACGTATCTCATGCAGCGACTAGTGAAGAACATGGTGGTAAAGAGACGTCGCATCGTTCTCGGTGCGCCACGCACAAGGCGATCGCGGTCCTCGCGCGCAAGCTAGTCGAGGCCTACATTCGAGTCCGGATCTGGTCGCATACCTTGTCTTTTTTACAAGAAGGCTATCGGAACAGATCGTCGAGGCGATACGACAAGTTTCGAGCTGCAGCCCACCCTGCATTCACAAATATTTCCAGTGTCTCTCGCATAATCCTGAGGCATTCCGGATTGGTCTGGAAAATTTCGGGGTGTTCGGCCAGATAGGTGCTAAAGATGCGCAGTACCAAGTCGAAGCCTAGCTGCTCGTATTGGTAGCCCCATTTCTTCGCGGTGCGGAGAATGTCACCGACACGCAAAAACACCCTCTCGGGGTCCAGAGAGATGAACATCTCAAGAGACTGCGTTAGGCTATGAGCGATTTGAGCCTCTCCCAACGCCGCTAACTTGTCCCAGTGGCCTCCAATCGCCTCGTAAAGCCAGACCTGCTCTGGTGTTTCTACAACTGGCGCAGAGTGAGGCCGATTCTCCTGGAACGCGCCTACAGCGAAGTAGAGTTCTCTGCTCAGGTCCAGCGCCAGTTTCATCATGCTCCTAAACACGCGCTGTTCATCGTCACTCAACTGGCGGTGCTCCGCAATCGCCTGATTCAACGGCTGGAGGTTTCTGGTCTCCCATTTCTTGGAAGTGGGGGTCGCGCGTGAAGATCGCTCTCGCTCCCAGTCGCTGCCTCACGACACGGTAAGGCTCGTCCTCATGATCGACAAGCTGTTGCACCATTTCTGGAACTGCGTTCATTGGGTACAAATGCAGGCTCTCGCGCATCACAAGCCACTGACTTCGAACGTCGGCGGGGGTGGTGTGTGTGTCCGCCGCTATTTCAGCTTCGTGCTCGATAATTTAGGCGTCGATATAGCTCGGTGCAAACGCAATAATCACACCGGAGACAATCGCTTCGTGGATCGCTGTGGTGGCCGCGGGGTTAGAGCGTCTTCCCAACAGCCAGCGGAGATGCTCCTGCGCGGTGGACGCATCGAGCACAATGTTGAACCTGACGAAGTCGCGTAAGAACGGCGAAAGCGCAGTGATGCTGCCTGCCAAACTCAAGAGTGTTTGCAGCTTGTCGGAGCGAAAAACCTGTTTGAGGTGAACCTCTTCTCTCATGCTCAGTCACCATGCGGGACGGAAGCGACGGTCCTCCGTCTAATCTTGAACTCGCCCGAACCGAACTACGACCAACAGGTTCTCAGCCGGGGCCACCGTGATACTCCCCGGTTCGTGTAACTCGGTGCGCACCGTTCCGTCTTCGTGAACGTCGATTTGCGCGAGGGCGTCCTCGCTTTCCTTGTCGAGGGAAATAGTGCATCTCCAATAGGGGCCGGCATTCCTCCAAAAGAGATCGAACGAAAATCCGTCCTTGTGTTTCTGCGAATAGGCATTGTTCTTTCGCAGGCGTGAAACAATTCGCCCTAGGATAGACGGACTATCGAGATTCTGTTCGGCGATGATCTGTAATTCTTCAGCTTCTGTCATGAGGTTTCCACTCCGGCCCTATCAGTTCTTGCTCTTCAGTACCTTCCATAGAAAAAAAGCCGGATGCCGCTTCACGTCTTGCCGATAGTCAAAGATGGTCTTTCCGATGGTAGCGAATGCCACGGCGGTCGACAACAATCCCACACCGGCCGTCTGCACCGTTGCTGCAAGACCCAATCCTGCAATCATTGCATTGGTTGCGAGCTTTTCTTTGACCCCTTTCATCTTGGCGTCTATTTCATCCATGCGGACCTGTGTCAGCTCATGTACGGCATAATCCGCAGCCCGGTTGGCTTCTGCCGGATCGTCCTTCTCTCGGATGCTGCTCAGCTTCTGGTCGAGCAGCAGGCGAAATCGTTGGAATGCCTCTCCCTCGTCTTGCCGAATCCGCATGATGTCCTCTGGACTCACTCCGGCCAACACCGGCAGGTCGAGATTGAGAAAGGTATTGGCCGTGTGTACGGGAATGCTGCTCTGCGGCTCAAGGACTTTCTGCACCGCACGGTAGGTCAACTCTGAGCGGCTGCCCAATACTGCATTTAGCCGCGCCGCGAACGCGAACTGCCTCTCTATCCTGGTGAAAAGTTCCAGAGCGGCTTGATTGACCGATTGCTTGAGCCAATGGTCAAAGTACGCTGCATCGGGAACATCGTCGGGCAGCGTGAAGGTGCCCCGCACGATATGGGTCTTCTCGTCCATATCGATCACTTCGTGCTTCCAGAGCAGATACATAAAATCGGCTTTTCCCGTGTCATCTCCGAAGTCGATGTTGATCGCCCGTCCCGGACGAAGGCCGTTCTCCAAACGAAACCCTCTATCGACTTTCGTCATGCTCTTCACGACCGCCGCTTCGCGAAAAAGCTTCATGATCTCGGACGGAAGCGCATCGTCATAGGCCGTCGGGGAGTAGTTGATCTCCAGTGGCTTCCCCGCCGGGCGGATGGGACGAAGTGGAAGAAGCTTGAGAAAATTGCCGGCAACGAAGGGAGTTACAGACTTGAGTAAGCCTGCAACACGCGCCAACTTGCGACGATCAATTCCATCGTCCTGCTTCATGCCCAGGTACTGATTCATCGCATCAGCCGTTCTGTCTAACCGTTCGACTAATGGCAAGAGAGGGTCGTCGAACACGTACTGATTTACATAAAGCGACGATTGAACGAGGTGTGCCAGATTGATTTGCTCATCCGAAACAACCACCAAGTTGCTGGGATCTGTGGAGATTTCCGACTCGACAGTCGCGGCTTCCTTCGTGGCGAAGTCGTAATACCGTCGTAGTTCCTTTTCGAGTTCCTGCTCCGAAACCGACTCGAACTCTTCGGCAACGAGAGTTTGATTGAAGAGAAGACTTTCCGCCAAAAATTCGTACGTACGAGATCCCATGCCTCAAGTTTATCTATGTGAGGGAGGAAGTCTCCTCCTTATCTCGAGCCGCTTCGCGTCGTCGGCCAACTGACTACATTGCTTTCAGCTTAGTCAGTCTCGATAAACGATAGGCGCCTATCGTCTATCGTTAGTTATATTTCCAATCGACCAGAAGTGAACAAGCTGAACGTTTACCGAACTGATATCTGAGTGTTCCGATCAAGCTCGATGTCTACATGACATGTGTCGAAGAGAGACGCTTCGACATGCGGTTTTGAAGAACTGCCGGAAGGTCTGCTAGATGCTGCAAGAGGGACGTATTCATTCGTTCCGCCATCTTTGCTGTAGTCAGAATGTGGTGGCACGCTTTTTCAGTGACCACGACATCACAGTAGGGAGTAGCCAGCGCTAAAGCATCAATGTCGTAGATATCGTTGACAGTCCAAGTCCGCTGTCTATTTCGGTGCCATGCCGCTTTGAGAACGATAGAAACATCGGTGCTAGGCATAGATCGCACCAAGCGTCTACCGGATTCTGGGTCCTGCATAACGTCTGTAAGGGCAATGCCTCGCTCCTTGAGGCTTCTCGGGAGAATGTCTTGGAATTCAATTATCAGTTCGCGTGCGGAAACGAAGTCGTCTAGTCGTCCGCGCCTCGACTTCGGGTCCGAATCAAGGATCTTCTTAAACTCGCGCTCTTGCTCTGCACGGCTTTCTGCGACGGCGGCCGGGCCTTCAGGCTTGTAGCCGAGTGCTCGCAAATCAGCCTCGTCGTTCGAATCGACGGGGCCCCGCAAAATAGAGCGCTCCATCCTCAACATCGAGTCCTTCATGTACGCGTCGAAGGCCTCAGCACCATAGCGCTGGCGGAAGCCCTCCGTCTCGTCCCCCGACGGCCCCTGGATCGCGAACCCGCTCTGAACCCCGAACGCGTGACGGATACCTCGGCCGATCAGAGGCACCTTCGAATGCGGATTCGGTAGTTTCGCGATTGGGTCCAAGACCGCAGAGAGCTCTGTCGCCATCACTATATGTCGGCCCACAAGTGTATTGAAGTCTGTAAGCTCTTCTATAACATTGGCCAGAGATCGTCGCTGTCTGGGATCCTTGATATTCTGTGCTTCGGCATAGACCGTTCCTGACAAGACGAACAAAGCTCTCCTGGTAGAGCGTGCATGGCGACATGCTTCGAGCACGTCGCGATGCATTGCTCCCTGCGGGTGACCTGCTAAGGCTTTCGACAGTCCAATCCAATGGTTTAGATCTAGGTAAACAATCAACCTGTCAGCGGGAGGCAGTTCAAGCAGAAGCGGCCAGATGAGGGGAGGAGCAACATTATACATATGTTCAAGAGTTTCCTATCAGGCAAGGGCTTTTACACAACATAGAGAGCATCCGCTTCAGAAACCATCTTCGGTATTCTGGATCGAGGAGTGTGGCGTGGCAGCTGCTTACAGCAGCGCGTCGCTCGGAACCTCAACAGCAGCTAAGGGCAAACGGTTAGCTAAAAGTATGAGAGCGTCCATCACTCTTTGAACCTCTTCTTGCTGACTTGTCGCGACGACGTTATCCGATCGATAAAGAGGAAAAGCCAGGTCGTTTCCTTGAGCACGGATTCCATCCCTAAAACAACCACTCAGAGCTAATGTTGTCGCATCCCGCCCGTGAAATTGGACCCAAAGCGGTCCGCTCGAAGGCGACCGTTTCCAAGCATACGGCCAATAACCTAACCAGACCCGGAATCCTCGTAGTAGGACATTCTGCCCGTAAAAGAAAAAGCTGTCATAGCCCGCCCCGAGTCTGCCGGACTCGCGGATGAGTTGAGACGTCGTCGCGGAAGCTATTACTTCGGAAGTGAGCCATACGAGGTGTCGGATCGATTCGTCTTGAATGGGATTGCGAAGTTGATCATTCGTGAATGGGATGAAGTGCTCTTGTTCGATCACGTTACAGAACTCCTTAAGGTGCTCTAGGGCTCCACTAAATAGACGCTCTTCGCGAGCGCCATCGCCGACAACCGCGTCCTCAAGTCGGTGCAGGAGGTCGTTCCAAGACAGTACGACAAGTGAGTGCTTAGAGATCAGCTCAGACAGCTCCTCCCGCAATGAAAGGAGCCGTTCTGAGGGAGCGATAAAAATGACTCTAGGAGCGACCTCAAAGTACCTTCCGGAAAGTTGGTGGTTGGTAAGGGAAGCCCAGAATTTCAGTTCCAATAGTGCGACGGTACGACCATGCTGAATAAGATGAATGTCGGGAATACACCCTGCAGACCCCTTTTGGGTTTCAACCTCGATAGGTACTGTATCCAAACTAGAGGTATCAATTAGGCTTCGGAGGACCCCCTGTCCAGCCTCTTCACGAAGAAGCAGAGCGAGAACTTCACCCGCTAAGTTTTCCCGCTTGTCTCTCGCATGGGTCTGTACAAAGCTAAGAAGATCTTGCATTCTCTGCTATTCTCCGTGTCGCTTTAGGGTGTCGTTTTGCTAATTAGTTGACACATCCTTGTTCGGATTATCTTGCACACTATCGTTCCTGGCCCTCCCCCGCTGATCTCGATGAGCGTTCTGAAGCCTAAACTTCCGGCAAAAAATGTAACTATCCTACACATTCCCACTCTCATTCGTAACCGGTGCGCCTGTGCCTGGTCCGTCGTAAGTTCGGGGTCGGGAGAGAGTTCTTCGACCGGGGTAGGTGCAGTCGGATCCGCACCAGTTGCCATGGCTACATCGTTGCTTTTCGCAGGCGGTGATGGCGGCGAGAAGAACGTCTCCGGAAAACCTGCTTCCGGCTGCGCCTGGATGAGTCGCTTGCGCCAGCGTCGCGCTAGATTGGTCAAGCGGCCGCCATTCGAGTCCGGATCTTTCATCGCTGGGATTACTGTAAACGACGTAGACCCTTTCAACAGTTCGTTCAACTTGGTCCCCCACGTCAAGTTCGCAGCTGCCTTCGAGTTTCCGGAGATCTGAATGATGATGATCGCGAACCGTCTTATCCCTGGCCAGAATCACTACCGCACCAATCATCCCGATGACCGGGAGTAAGCAAAAAGCTTGCAGGTAAATGTTCATCGGGCACCCCCTTAGACACAATGTCGGACCAGGCAGGAAGCCCTATGACTACTCACGATGTAGACTTGCTGTTCCATGTGATTCCATATCGTGTTACGATATGGAAAGAAAGATGTTCTATCTATGCTGATCGAACACGATGACATTCAACTTCTGGCTAAATTCCGGCGGGAGATTCGGCGCTTCTTGCAATTTAGCGATCAAGCGGCCGCTTCTGTAGGTCTGCAACCACAACAGCACCAGCTTCTATTGCAGGTTGCTAGAGCTCCGGACGGCACTCTGATCACGATTGGCTACATCGCTGATGTGATGGGACTCCGACACAATACCGCTGTTGAACTTAGTAAACGGTGTGAGTTGGCGGGACTGGTGAGCAGAACTCACGATCCTAACGATCGCAGGTGCGTGGTGTTAAAACTGACGACCCTAGGCAACCGCGCGCTTCGTCAACTCTCCGACGTCCATTCTCGGCAGTTGCGGGAGTTAGCTCCAAGCCTGATCCAGGCACTCACACGCATACGCAATTCAACACCATAAGCGGCAGCGGGCGCATAGACCGCGGATGAAAGAAGGCACACTTGCAGTCAGAGCCATCGATTCTCAGAGATTTTACAGTCGACAGACGGGTCTGGTTACTTTCCAGCGTTTCCATTGTCATTGGCATATGCGCGACTATCCTGGCCGTACTACTTCTGCGCTGCATCACGGTGTCGACGAACTTCTTTTACTACCATCGCTTCAGCATCACTCCAGTTTCTCCATCCGAAAGTCCTCTAGGACATTGGATGGTTGTGGTTCCCGTTGTGGGCGGATTAATCGTTGGCCTGATGGCGCGGTTTGGTTCAGACAAAATACGTGGTCACGGAATGCCGGAAGCAATCGAAGCGATCCTCCTTCACCGAGCCAAAGTCGATCCTAAGATCGCAATTCTGAAACCCCTCTCGGCGGCAATTGCGATTGGTTCCGGTGGACCCTTCGGCGCAGAGGGTCCCATCATCATGACAGGGGGAGCAGTTGGATCTCTCATCGGTCAATGGATGCATGTGACTGATGCAGAAAGAACCACACTTTTGGTCGCCGGAGCGGCAGCGGGTATGTCCGCAACGTTTGCTACGCCGGTGGCGGCGATTCTCCTGGCGGTCGAACTCCTGCTCTTTGAATGGCGGCCCCGGAGCTTGGTTCCCGTATCGATTGCGAGTGCCACAGCGGCGCTTCTCCGGGTTTATTGGCTTGGCGCAGGGCCGCTCTTTCACATGCCAACTCTGCCGGGCACTCTTAATCTTTCGTTTGTGATTGGGGCTCTTTTCCTGGGTGCTTTCGTGGGTCTCGTCTCTGCAGGAATGAGCCGCATGATGTATGCATTTGAGGATCTGTTCGAGCATTTACACCTCCACTGGATGTGGTGGCCTGCAATTGGGGGCATAGGCATTGGAGTGGGCGGCCTCTTCTTCCCGCGTGGCCTCGGAGTTGGATACGACAACATTGCAGAGTTGCTTCACGGGAGCGCACCCATCGGGCTAATCGTTGGAATTCTGATCGCAAAATCGCTGATGTGGGCATTTTCCTTGGGATCAGGAACCTCCGGAGGAGTGCTCGCACCGCTGCTCATGATTGGTGGAGCTGTGGGCGCGCTGGCGGGGCATCTAGCTCATGCTCCGTTCGAGACTCAGGCATTCTGGGCGTTGATCGGCATGGGATCCATGCTTGCAGGATCTCTTGGCGTGCCGCTCACTGCGATTCTATTTAGCTTGGAGGTTACGCACTGCCTCCCTGCCTTGCTGCCTCTATCGATCGCCTGCGTTGCATCTTATCTTGTCACGGCTCTCGTTATGCCTCGGTCAATTCTGACTGAAAAGCTTAGCAGGCGAGGCTATCATCTGACTCGCGAGTATGGTGTCGATCCGCTTGAACTTGTCCTCGTAAGAGAGGTTATGTCACCCCTCGCAATAGGAGCTTCACGAATTCCTCTCTCGAGTGTTTTTGCTTACGCAGATTCAACAACGCGAGGGGCCGCGGAAATAATGGCTACGGAAGGCTTAGAAACAATACCGGTCGTAGACCGAACGACTAACGAAGCATGTGGTGAGTTGTCGCTTAAGGATTTGTTGCGTGGAAGAGGACGATCCTTGGACCGCGAAAATGAGCGGCTCAGGCTCTTCGGGTATATTCCTCCCGAACTTGGTGGTCACAACTGAAGGAGAATTCTTTGCTTCACCTTCACCAACACTCGAAAGTTGCTACTGTCTGTCAGGCGGAGTATTGCCCCGGTGGAATATCGCTTCATCGTTTCAGTCTTGCATCGAACCACTGATTGGTCATTCACTGAATGCAATTCGCAAACTGTCGCGGAGAGCGACATAGTAACTACAGAACCACTGTTTTAAACAGGTACGCGTGAGAAGACACCTTTGCGAAAGCGGGGGCCTTCTCCATATGGGCTACATCCAACGCGACGGATGCAATCAGGGAATGCTGTTTCCAGGATTACTGGACGACTTTGTACTAGCCGATCAGGTTTGCCACGTGATTGATTCGTTCATTGAGAGGCTTGACAGATCAGAGCTTGAATTTGAGCGCGCTCGGGCTGCCGAGACAGGACGACCTGGCTATGATCCACGCGATGAGCTGAAGCAATATCTATACGACGACCTGAATCAGATCCGCTCGTCGCGGCGTCTGGAATCTCAGTACTGCCGAAATGTAAGGTCGTAGAGCAATGCAGGTCGGGACAAAGGCATAGCGAAGCAGCAAGAGATCATTCAACTTTGTTTGTACCTGCAGTGTTGTTTCAAGGCTGCTCCTGTGGTGGCCGGCGCTTAGTGAACGGTGCGAGAGTTTCAATGAGCTTAGATCCGAGGATGTAGAGCTCATGTGCGTGGTCGTCGGAAAGTGCCTTGAGTAGACGAATTCCCTGAGGCGTAAGCGAGAGGATGACGTGCCGGTATTCGCTTTGCTCGACATTACGGACGATATGACCTGATTCTTCGCAACGTTTGCTGAGTTCGACAACGCTATGGTGACGTAACGAGAGGCGTTCGGCGACGTAACCCACCGTGGTAGCCGTATCTTCAGGAGCTCCAGCGATTTGCAGCAACAGTTGATGTTGCTGTGAGGTAAGCCCCGCTCGCGAGGCTGCTTCTTCGCTGAATTGCAGGAATTTCCTCAGCGTGTATCGAAACTCCGCCAGTCGCTGCATCCGGGAGTTAGTTGCCGACCCGCGCTTGGAACGTATCATTTACGTCATTCTATATCTTATCAGGATATCGTGATACGATATCGTCGAGTGTTGTTTGCTGTATCACTAGCACGTCGACGAAAGACCAGTACGAGTTTGGCTCTCGAGAATCCCCCCCCGCGAGGCTCTTGGGTGCTCAGTCGGTGTTGCGCGAGGTGATCTATGAAGATCGAAGTAATGATTCTCTTTCTGATACCACTAGTGGCAATGGTCACAGCAGCAATTGTTATCGTGAGAGACAAGAGGAATTCATCCGATCATAAGGTCGGTGAGCGCCATCTCTGACTAGGCGTGCGGATCCGGCAATTGTTAGCTGTACGAGCGGGAAGAGCAAAAGTCGTGCGCGGGCATGGCTACTTTGCGTATTGAGGCTCTGGCCTACGGCGGGGCCTCGCATTGCGATCTGACGAGATGACTGGCCGCCACGCGACCCAAAGGGCTTACCTATCGAGGTGGCAAGGGGGATTCGGGATGAGGTAAAGGCGAAAGTTCAGAACCTCATCTCGGCAGAGAGATTAGAAAAATAGAGGAGCGTACTGCGGGGGGAGTGCGTTTCTTTTGTCCGAACCCCCTGCGTATCCAACATGATTTTCCTGGCGTCTCTTTCCTTTGCGTCATTCAGAACCTTGCAGTTGTGCTCAGCAGCAAGCACAGCCATCGCCTATTGACTGCCATGGTCGCATCACAGCAGGCGCCGTCTCAGCAAGCCGATGCGGACGGCCTGTTGAGACGGCGACAAACCACGCAGATGTCAATACGGTGACACGGCGGAGCTAGAAGGTAATCTTGGCCGCAAGTTGAATCTCACGCGATATGCGTTGGAACGACGTGGGAGAACCCGCCGAGGAAATGGTTCCGTAGGCTGAGCCGGGAGTGATATTGGGCACTAGCGTAGTGCTGCCCGCGGCAGGCGTAGGGGCGGTTGCGTTCGGATTGTTGAACTGCGGTGTATTGAAGAGGTTGAAGAACTCTGCACGCAGTTGCAGGGTCTTTGATGTAGTTAAGTGGGTGTTCTTGAAGACGGAGAAGTCCACATTCTTCGTCCCCGGGCCCTGAAGGATATTGCGTCCGGAGTCTCCCCACTGCCCGGTAACAAGCGGAGAGCTCGCGGGAGAGAGTGGAATGCTGACAAAGGCAGAGGTGTTAAACCATTCCGAGATTGAGCGCTTGCCAGGAGGCAAAGATCCATTGCCATTACCGGGAACCAGTTGCGCGCGTGGCGTAAGACCATCACCCACTCCGCTCGATGAGGTAACGGAGAATGGCAAGCCGTCGGAATAATTCAGAATGGTGTTCAGTTGCCATCCCCGAACAAAATAACTCAGAGTTCCCGCTCCCTTAAACGGAAGTTCATAGCTCGCGCTGGCCACAAACCGATTCGGAATGTTCAAATCTGAATCACCGTAGTCGGCATGGAGATTGTAGGGATTCAAGACGCTGCCTGGGCTGCCGGTTCCTTCGTCGAGAGAGTGACTATAGGAGTAAGAGGCAAGAAATCCCAAGCCATGTGCGCGCCGCTCGACCGAAAGTTGCAGAGCGTTGTAATTAGAGATCTGCCTGGTCTGCAGTTGGTTGATCTGCGAGAAGTACGGATACGGCCGGCTATTGGTCACGAGGGTTGTGCCTGGCGAACCCGCATTGATATCTACCAGATTGTCCAGGTGGACACCGCCTGTTCCCACATAAGCAACCTTGAGCACGGTGGAGTAGGGGATCTGGCGCTCAATGCTTGCGTGCCACTGCTCGCTATAAGGAGTCTTGGCATTCGGATCGGTGGCTAAGAGCGGCAACCCAATGGGCAACGCGCTGGCGGAAGTAACGGTGGTATGAACAAAACCATTCGAAGCAAAGTTGAAAGAACTTCCGTTAGGGGCGTTGGCTCCATAGGTTGTCGAGTTGTTAAAAGCCCAGTAGTCTTCTCCGGGAGCGTTGACCGACATACCAGACGAATTCGCGACGTTCGGGGCCGAATAGTAAATTCCGTATCCTGCGTGGAAGACAGTCTTGTCGGTTAACTTATAGGCGAAGCCCACACGAGGTGCGAAGTTGAACTTGTTATCTTTGACACCACTTCTCGGAATGCCTTGGGTTCCAACCTGCTCCAAAGAAGTTGTCGAGATTGAGGGATCAAATGCATACATTCGGTTGTCGACTTCGGTCCACGGCCAGCCAAGGAAGTTCTCGTAGCGAAGACCGAGGTTCACCGTGAGCCTATTGTTGACCTTGTAGTTATCTTGTACGTAAAAAGCCAAGTCACTCTGCCGGAAGCCCCGGGTACCGTGCTGGTACGCGTATGTTCCACTCACTGGCGCTCCGAAGAGCAGATCGGTCCAGGCCAGCCCGCTGTAAGACGTGCCGAAGGACATGGTGCCGTGCTCCGCTGAGGTCTGAAACATGTCGTACTGAAGTCGGACAAATTCACCACCAATATCAAGCGAGTGCTTGCCAAGTACAAGATTGAAGTTGTCGTCAAACTGATAATTGTTGGTTCCGATCTGCGTTGGGCTGTTCGCTGCATCTCCGAGTGCTGTGTTGCCTGCAAACGTGAGAACCGGAAGTCCATCGGAGAGTGGATCGCCCGGAACCTCAACGCCTGGAATGCCAAGTTGCGTGGGAAGGTTCAATCCAGCGTCCTTGTTCGTGGCGATCACAAAAAACCGAGACCAGCCGAAGCGGACCGTGTTAAGCCTTGTTGGCGAAAAGATGTGGGTCTCACCGAGGACGGCCTGATAAGCCGGATCTTGTGCGGGACCACTGATAACGTCGCCCACCAGAGGCCCAGGCAGAACGCCGGGAGAGACGATTGTGTCATGAGCCTGGCTATAACGCAGGAAGCCGCTATCGCGCGCTGTGATCTGATGATCAACTCTCACGTCAAATGCGTTCTCGACTAACGTCTTTACGGGGTTATAAAGCAGGTTAATGGCGGTCGTCGTACCCGCTATGTTGGGCGGCGCGTATTTCTGATAAAAATTCAGGATGTTCGCGCCCGTTGGGTTGATGCTCGGGTCGCTCAAAGGAATGAAATTATTGGCGTAGGCGGCTCCTGTCCTGGGGTTCTTGATCTTTTGCGCATAGGCGGAGAAGTCGTAGCCGGTGCTGGTCAAATTGAAATCCGGTACCGTATCCACGTCGGTAAATCCCTGAACAAGTCGCTGGCCGGAATAGTCAACAAAGAAGAAGGTCTTTGGATTGGCTTGTCTGAAAAAAAGTGGACCGCCAAAAGTACCACCAAACTCGTTCAGGCGGAGAGGTGGTTTGCCTGCGGTGTCGAAATAGTTTCTGGCATCAAGAGCGGAGTTGCGAAGAAACTCGAAGACCTCGCCGTGATAGTGGTCCGTGCCGGACTTGTAAACCAGATTGATCGTGCCACCGTTTCCGCGTCCATAGCGCGCGTCGGCATCTGTAGTCTCTTCCGAAAACTCTTGAATCGCGTCAATGGGCGGGAAGATGATCACACCGAGCCCATTGTGATTTTCGTTGTCACCAATGCCATCCAAGAGCAGACGGTTCTCCTGATAACGAAGGCCAGCGAAAGCATACGATGAAGGTCCGCGCTGTTGCACATAAGGAACATTGGCCAGCTGGGTTTGCGCCGGTACGACACCGGCGCCCAGCCCCAGCAGTTCCGTAAAGTTGCGGCCATTGAGAGGCAGATCCTTGACAGCTTGCTCGGTGCGAAGGTTGCCAACGCTCGAACTCTCTGTATCGAGCAGTTGCCCCGCAGCCTGCACCTCGATCGTTTCCTCAGCTGCTCCCACGGCCAATACGATATCGGCATTGGCACGCTGGCCGACCTCCAACCTGACGTGGTCAACCACCTTGCTGAAGCCTGGAGCTTTGACTTCTACGTTATAGTCGCCAGGATGCAACGGCGGCGAGACATAAATTCCTTGCGAATCGGAAGGGGTATTGCTCTTCAGGCCGGTACTGGTATTCAGCACAACCACCTGAGCATTCGGAATTGACGCGCCCGTGTTGTCCTTGATGACACCCGTGATCACTCCAGTTTCGACAATCTGCGAGTGCAGAGTCGCAACGAAGACGAGGAAGAATACAACGGCCAACAGCCGCGAAAGCTCTTGCTTAACTTGAGTGCGAAATACGAAATATACAGCAGACATACCGATCTCCAAAAATGCGAAATATTTTGCTCGCACAGGAAAATGGCCCGCGACAAGTTGTCGTGGGCCATTGCAATGCGTGCTCGAGCACACACTGCCGCTAAATAGGAACGATGCACTTGTTCACGACGCAAAGCGCACCAACTTTTGGGAAAAAGGTTGGACAACAACAAGTCGGGCCCAGAATAGTTGCATCGTTGATCGTTCGCGCGTATGCACTCGTGTTCATTGAACTCCGCTCCATATGGGATATTGATTCTCGCGGCAGGCCTAAGGCCGTACGTTCAGGGGTTGACCGCCGATTGGAGACCGTGGGGACAAGCTGGCAATTTAATTTTTGAGGGAACGGAACCCGGCGTTACAAAGCCTGCTGGGGCAGGCTATGACCATCTTTAATAGCGCGAGGAAATACGCAGGGTCAACAATACGAGCAACAAGGTGTTGGCTCGGAAGCAAGCCTTCGGCTTGCCATCATCTGAATTGACGCTGACATATATCCCATTAGGACATAATTACAGGAACGTGTCAAAACGATTGAACGGTTCTCGCTTTACTTTGCAAAGATGGCAACAGAGAAGATTGCCAGGCTTCTATAGGGGTAGAAGTTACGCCGTCGATTTATCGGTCATCTGCATTGGAGTCGGCGTAAGCACTGATACGCTGCAAATTCAATGTCAGCCTGGGGCCCAATATATTGAGTTCTCGCGCGTGATCAATCGAGAGTTTTTTCAACGCTTTCTTGCCTTTTGGCGTGATTTGCAGCGATACCCGCCGTAGATCGTCCGCGTCCGGTGCTCGCAACAAGAATCCTTCGCGCACTGAGCGATTTACCAGTTGAACCACACTGTTATGACGTAGCTTGAGTCGTTTTGCAGCGTATGCAATCGTTACTGGCGTACCCTCTCGCGCGCCTGCAACCTGAAGCAAAAGCTGATGCTGTTGTGGCTGCAGACCGGTTGCAATGGCGGCTTCTTCACTGAAATGTAAGAACTTTCTCAGTTCAAAGCGAAACTCTGCCAGACTCTCAAGGAGAGTATTTGGATGGGCCGAGGATGGTTTGGTAGCCACACGCCCATCGTATAAAGATATTAAGTAAAGATACAAATCTGAAGATACGACGCTGATTTGTCCACGCGTGCCTGCGAGCCATTCAGGCTGCTCGGGGCGTTGCGCCAGTCGGTCGTTTCGAAAATGTCATTGGTCAAAATGGTCGACCAATAAACGCAACATGAAGGATACTTCGCCTCTTCGATGCTTCGAGATGTGTAGACCGAGAGCGACTGGGTGGACAATATCGGCTCTTGCTTTACCAGACGCTCGTATAGCGCAATCGCGCTCCCAAGCCTGGAGAGCAAAGGTAGCGCGAACTTTCGCCATTCTTGTCCAAGTTTCCTTCACTGGTTGAAAAGAGTAGATAGTCCTTCGTTTGCTTCTGCGTCGGCATCATCACTTCCGATGTGACACGCACCGGATCAAATTCATCACTGTGGCACAACGGATAACTGTTCGACTAAAGGCAAGAGAGGGTCTCCTATTCCTCATGAAATGGAGGTCCCACGGCTGTTGGGCTTTGAGAGTCCAAGGTGCGTGAAGAGCGTCAGGCAACAACAGGCGGAACGCATCGAATTCAGAATTCGCTTGTCTTGAGCTCTCTCCCCAGGTGCAACTTAGCAATCCAACACGAATCCTCACCGCAGGTGTGAATACTTTCTGCGTGAAGACGGAGGGCCATAAGGAATCGCGAGAAATTCTCTATCTACCGCAAACCGACCGACGATTTTGGCCGCTCGAGAGTCTCTTCGAGAGAGCTACTTCGAAGCTTTACTAGGGGCAATCTTTGGCAGCGGGCGCCCCTTGAAGTACTCGACGTCGCCGGAGTAGGCATTTTTCACGCTATAGAGACCAGTCTGCAATTTCTCAACTTGCATGGGTTGCGGATTCGACCGGCTGAAACCCGGATTGAATGTCATGATGCCTCCTCCATCAATACCTTAGTTATTGTGCCCGACCAGCTCACGCTGGCAGTAATAGCCAGTTCTAAAAGATTGGATGCTGTGCCTTCCTCTACTGACCACCCAGTTATTCGAGGGACGGATCCGTCTCCAAGGATAAGGACGGCGCAGAATTCGACCCGAACCGTCGGATAGGCAAGTGCAAGAAGACACGAAGCCATTGATTCATCGCGCAAAAATCGGCGCGACTTCCGACAGGACCGGTTTCTCATTGAGAAAAACGGATGAAGCTATGTTGCACCCCAACATGCACTTCAACCTTGCAAACCATTTGCCCCTTGCGGCGAACTGCAAGCCTGGTTCACTTCCTTCGGAAATGAACCGAGTGCAGAACTTTCCGGTGGTGTGAAGCCATCGAAAGTATGGGCGAATTCTACAACCTATGGCCGTTCTAAATGGTCTTCTCAAGATTCAAGACCAGATTGGTTCGCGTATTGCCATTTGGCTCAGTGACTTGCAGCTTGAGCAGGCATATTTTGTCATGCGTGGCCAAGTTATGGTTCAATTTGTCATGCGTGGCCAGGATATGCTGAAATTCTGGCGCGCCACCAATTGCGGTGGTGCTGAAAACAAAGCACTTGCGGTGGCCAAATTATGCTTCAATCGGCCAAATTATGCCTAAACCGACACTCTTTCTCCAGAGGAACGTTGATTGCAGGCAGAAGCCCATCTACCTCACTGCCTCGCGACGAAGGCGCGTACCTCACCGCTGCCCGGAGTGGAAACGCCGCCACATTCTCCTCGCTTATGCCCCATGCTGGCGTGAGGCTTCGGGGTCTTCAGGTGACGCCGGTAAGCGGTTCGCCTGAATCAATGAGGCGTTCTGGGCAGAACAATGTCTCTCGAGACACAAAGATTTTGTACCCCTTACCAGGGAGATGGATCCTAAGGAATCCCTCCCCGTATGAAGGCATGGCGGCCAAGAGAGTCCTACTGCGGACATTCAGATCTCGCGCCACTTGAGACAATCCAACATAACCGCCCTTGAATCGCTCGATCTCCGATGTAGAAAGAAAATGCAAACCGTGACTCCCTCGAACGGCGGCCTCGACTAAATGCCCCGAACGAATCAGATTGCGGATTACTTCAACTGTGCATCCGAGGAAATCAGCTGCTGTCCCGTGTGTCCACATGCCAATAGGAACCGTCGCTACGTGTTTCGCGGGATGATATGGCACAAGGTCCTGTCGTAAGACTGCGTATTCGCTGAGCTTGCCGTTGGCACTCCGCGGCTGAAATACCGGGATTTTGCCCGCGAATATAGCTTGGATTACATCCACGATTCCCCGACGGCCTACAAACAACCTTGTCGCCTCTCGCAAAGAGATCAAGTTCGACTTTGACAAGTCGACGGACTGAGAGGCGAGTTCCCGAAATCGTTTGACTAGCCCCTGAACTTCATCACGCCGAAAGCGCAATTTTTTACCGCCAGCAAACGAATCCATGCTTTCGCAACTTAGGAGCCCACTGCGACGAAACTCAACAAGTGTCTGAGCCGAGAATCCTAGCTGACACTGCGCCTGTTTGGTGGGACACAACATGGCCTGATCGTGATGGTATTTCCGCGCCCAAGCTTCAACAGATGACCGCTCCATCCACAGAACTCTCTTTCCGGGATGATCCGGACAAGAAGGAGCGTCGATTTTGCCACGCGAAAGCGCATCTCTGATGAGCTTTGCGGAGACGCCAAACAGTTTGGCAGCCTGCGTTGCCGTGATCAAACTTTGCATTGTGCATCCGGAGCGCGCTAGGTGTGACTGGGGTCGAATTGGCTCCGTCCAGTAACTGCTAATGAACGATTCGTATTCCTTCCGCAGGAAGCTGAAACGCGGATCGTTGATCAGCTTCAGCCAAGCGTGATAGTTCTTCCCGAACATATCTTTGTGCGGATTAGATTGAAGTCCAGGTCTTCGTTCATAGAGCATCCTGAATAACTGATGTAAGCCTGTCGGCCACTTATCCAAACACCTGCCTGCCGAATCCGTAATCTTCAGAGCCTCCTGGAGATTGGTTGAATGGAGTTCTCTCATCGAAGAACCTGCGGCAGTAGACAGGCAGCCCATGAACAGTAGCCAATGCGCTAGCAAATTTAGATCAAGGGCAGCTACGTGTTTCCCGACAACGTGAAGCGAAACCATCGAACGTGGATCTTTACAGAGATAGACAGCCGACAACATCTCGCTAAGGATCAAGGAGTACTCAGAAGCGGCCCGGCAATCTGCCTCTTCGAGGTCTGCTCCGCAGCGACACCTGGATACAGACTTGCGGTTCCAGCAGATTCGGCTCTTGCATTTTGAGCAAGTATCCACCATCTCTACCCGGTGTATATGGCACGAAGTATAAAGCGTCAAGTCCCAGAGACGATGACAGAACTCTTGGTTCCGAAGACACATTGGGCAGATACGAGGTGAGCTGAGGCATAGCCGATCAGCGGAAAGCAAGTGATCCCCAAACTGACGCTTTGAAAATCGTCCACTGCGGACATGGCGGTACGAGAGCGCTTTCCATTCCGCTTCGGATAGGCGAAACCAGTGTGCGCTTCGCGCCTCGACATCCCGAATCTCTGCAGTAGAGTCTTGTGGTGTAGCCTGTCGGACAATCGTTCTGTATGGGTATGCGAACGTTCCTGCAACACGGAGAAAATATCCGTTGAAACTTTCGTGGTCAATGAAAACAGTTTTGACTAGAAGCTTGTTCATCGTTCTACTCCCTCTCGGATTGCTTCCCCAGAAGCAGATTCGTCCGAGACGAGCTCCATCGAAGGATGAAAGCACTTGGTGACTAGGCGTCCAGTACTGACGGCATTGATGAGATGGGGCTTGAGGGCCTCAATTGAAATTGATAGCCTGCAGGTGCTAACTAGGCCTGCCAGTAGGTGGATGGCATCAAGAACAGTCGGCAGCTCCGGATACTCAGGCGTGTAGCCCATGCGTACGTGATTAGTGATCTTCCGATCATTCGCATGCCTCTGACACGCTTGCGCAATTAGCCGCGCGAGGAAGACAAGTGAATCATCTGCCGGACGGTAAGCAGCAGTCCGGAAATCAAATCCACATCTGCATAGATTAATGTCGCACCTGGAACGGAGGTTCAGGGAAGACTGGCATTTTGGACACTCGTCGAGCAGTTCGCATCTATGAACAGGACACGCAACGCAGAACAAAATGTCCCAGTAGATCGGCCAAATCATTTCGTTCAATAGACAAATCGAACATAAGCGCGGGCGAGCGGCGACCATAAATCGTCGTCTCAGCAGATCACGGCGATAGGAGGATGTCTTGTCTCTAGGAAGTGCTGACACTGAATTCGTATATTCCCATGCAAGATTTGACCATTCTTCCGGAGTGAGCCGTAGCTTGCTGGCTATCGCGGCCGTTTTATCGGATGACCACATCTCGTGTGCTTTCAGGCATAGCAAATGAGGAAGTATGTAGTAGCTGGATATGCCGTTGGCTTTGCCTACTCTGAGGAGATAGCCCCATGGGCTCTCCAATTCATGTGGCTCGACGCGGCGGATCACGCGAGTGCGTATCTTCAATGGGTTATTGGATAAAGTCATTTTGTCCTCGCACCTCGTTTTCTCCGTTGATCCCTTAGTGCGTGAAGCCCCAAGCTGGAGGTTAGCTTGATTGGTTCAGGAGTTATCGCTAAGTCAAACGGGTTCTGGGAGGACGGATGATCTTCCCAAATCTGATCGACGTAGGCGCGGGAGAGAAGGTCGAGAGTGATCACATGAGTCCCAAGTCGTTTCGCTGCTTTTACAGCTTCATCTAATATCTTCGACAGATAACCAATGACCCCATAACAAGCGCAGTAGCATCGTTGATGGACATCGGGATCTGAGAGGATGGTCAGGTCGTACGACGGCAGGTTCGCTTGAAATGCAATCAACAGTTTGGTGAATGAGGCCCTCTCGTCTGGCTTGTCCCAGTCAAATTGCCCAATCGTAAAGGGCGCGCTGAATAGTCTACGCAGTTGCTCATTCTGGCGGAGAAGTTCGAGGGATCGCTCAAGGCCAAAGAGAACCACAGAGACTTTTGTGTGCTTAATAAGACTTTTGAGCCAATCCGCAGCCTCATGAGCAATTGTTAGACTTCTGTTGTCTACAAAGTGATTGACCTCATCGAGCACTAGCACTCGAACTTTGCATGCAGCGAACAGTTCGTAGATTCGCAACGTTTTCTCGAGTGCTGTCCCATGACGGTAGAGGGGGTCCCCAAGATCATGGAGGATTTGATCGGCTAATTGCTTTACCGTCACTCCTGGCAGTAGCTCGACATAGAGAACAGGAACTATATCTCCCGAAACGGGACTCAACCGTGGGTGCTGTGCGCTAAAGTACTGTGCCAGCTGGGACTTGCCACGGCCGCTTTCTGCGACACATGCGCAACAGCTCGGATTGTTGCTTTCGGCGCCCTGCAAACATTCGCTGAGCCGCACCATTCCATATTCGAATTGGGGGTATTTGATTACAAGATCCTTTATGTGCTGGGTCGGTTGAGTCGTCGGCGCTGAACCTATCTCGGTTTTGCAATCAGAAGTATTCATAAGGCCCTCTCGAGTTAAGTGAGTTTGTCAACTTCGTAGGTGTCGGCTGACTCTGCACGAGCAGATGATGGCGCTGGATGGAAGGAGAGATCTGCATTCGACTTCGGGGACGACTTCATGAACGGTCTATTTGCGGACTTAATGAATAGGTCATCCGTAAATGTGATGTGGGGTTTCTTCAGCTTCAGCTTTTTTGCCAAGTTGGAGCAGATCGTCTCTCGCGCACGGCGCAGGGCCGCATTGTCGACACAGCCACTTGTTTCAATTCGGGCAAGTTTGAGAATCAGCTTTTGCTGATAGACCGATATGCCGGTGGAAAGCTCTGGGTAGGTTGCAGGCACGGCGATGTACGTTTTATGGACCGGGTGGATGACATGGATCCTGCCCAAATCATCGAAATCTATGACACGCTCAAGCGAAATCTTCTTTCCGAATTGGCACCTGAGATCCTGCAGTTCCGATGAGTTGTATTTAAGCTTCAGAAAATCCATACCGTAATGCCAAACACGACCGTAACGGTGTAGCCCTACAACACGGTCTAGGTCCACTCGAGCGGCAGGAAGAGGAACCGTCATCATTTTCATTCCCTCGGTCCAGCGATGGACTGGAATATAGCCTGGGGTGCCATGAACATCTTGATGATAGACATCAATGATCCAACGATGAATCTCTTCTTGCAGGGTTTGTAGGGTGATGACTGCAGTGGTTCGCGGGTTATAGTCTTTCAAGTCGATGTACTTCGATAGCGTTGTACCTGCTGCGGGGTGCATGTTTTGTTCGTTAAGGGTTCGTTGGAATCTTTCGATCGCGCCTTTGAAGGAACCCATTCGAGGTGGACCATACAGTAGGTCGAAGCCGAGGTCGCTGCTTACACGCATAACTTCGTCGGACAAGAAATCCTTCCCGTTGTCTGCGACGAGCAGACTCCACAGCCCGTAGCATGGCCATTCATTTTCGATCGTAGGATATTTTTCCTTGACATATGTCTTAGGCAAGATGGCGTTCTTGAACGCCCGCATGATGCTGCGCGTGGATGGGCCTCCATAGTCGATGCTGAATCCGATGCAGCATTTGCTATAGCGATCAAGAATCGATGTGATCCATGGGCGCCCTAACGGTAAACCTGTAGTCTCATCCACCACAATGCAATCAATAGGGGTGTGATCAATTTCGACCTGCTCGAGCGGTCTCGTTGTAGTCGGACCACGGCCTGTAGATCGATACTCAACGTCGGCGAATCTCTTGCCGTGTTGCATCACGGCAAGTTCATAGCGGGGGATCTTTGCAATCATGCGAGTGACCGTTTTCATGCAGGGTATCGGGAGTTGCCGAGAAGAATCACGATGCTTATTCAGCTCACTTAGCTCTGTTTTGACGGCATCGAGTACGTGCCTCGAAGTACGTTTTTCGCGACATGTCAGAACTTCAACTATCTTTGACCTTGCAACACGGAGAACCTCTGCGGGCAGTCTGGGAAGACGGTTTCCACGCTTCTCGTGTTTTGCAATAACGGCTCGAATGTCGCGTCCCCCCGCTATCCAACGGGAATAAGCAACGTGTAACTTCGAGGTACTAGGTGGGAACGGATCCTCAAACTCAGCGGCAGCAGCGTCAATGAATTGTTGAAGACTTTTTGGTGCCAACGACTGAATCGGCGCGCCGTTGTTTCTGTGACAGTCCAGACGGATAAGGTATTTCAAGACCCTTTCCGCTTTTTGGACTAAGTTTTCTGGGAAGGTTGCGAGAGAGCGCTTAAGTAAAATCTTGAGTCTTTGTGAAGTTTCAACCTCGTCTAATGCAGCAACTTCGAAGACTAACTCTCGATCTTGATATAGCCGTAAGAGGTCACTCTCAGGAAATGCAACCCATTCTCCGGTGAGAACATTGCGAACCTGCCACCTGTTGTCCTCGAGACGCGTGTGAATGATGAACGTCGCACCGCCCAGAGTGAACTTTTGATTTGGTGCAATCCCCGCTCGTGCCATCGGAATTCACCTCTCCTCAGCAGCATCGTTCGGCCAGTCCCGGTTGGGGAATGGACTCAGTGAGATCAAACTCTGGCTCTTAAAAGGGCTCGCCCAATCAAGATGGATTGAGCCCGCAAGAATGAGACGACAGATAACCCCGGGTTCAATGCAGGTTGCCTTCACGAGAGCTGCCAGTGGTGAAGGATCCTTGCCGTCGCGGAGGTATCGACGGACTGCTTCGAGATCATGACCGGATGCTTGTACTCGCCGAAAATTCAGGAGCTGGATGGCGATGCTCAGCCTTGGTTCAGCCTTAATTTGACTTTGCCGCCATACTCGATAGCTGATGCCGTAACCTGAGAGCAGAGTCGTGATTTTCTTGAACTTCGCAAGATCAGCAGCATCCGTCGCGCGATTGTCCGGCTTCACTTCGACAACATAGACCTTTCCATGCCGTACAAAGAGGATGTCGGGCGTGTAACTCACCCACTTATGATGCTGGTCGAAGTACCTCAAGTGGAAAGGCTGTTCGAGAATGAAATCAGCCCTTGAGCAGGCAATGATTACCTTCAAGGCGTTCACTTCGAGGTAAGACTCAGCTCCGAAGGATCGCAGCCCATCGAGATCCGCGACCAGGCCTCGTGCCCCCCGGTACGTTCGCACTGGAGCCCGAACCGGGCGCATCTGGGTGAGCTTCTCATAGCTAAAGGGTTCCATCGGGTCTGAAAAGACCAGTTGGCTTTTCCCTTTGTCCTGTGCCGTTATTTTTGGAATGAACATGGCGCAATCATGGGTGCGCGTTCAGGAAGGGTCAAGCTGTGGAAAAATCGAAAAAGGTAGAGTTTTCTATGGTTCCCCGTCGGAGACGTGCCCCTCCAAGCTGTGGAAAAATATTTCCTGAAACAGGAATTAAGAACCCTCTTTGGGAGGCCCTCGCGAGGTCTGGTGTCGTCGGAGTGCATCGTTCCCAACTGGGCAGCCGATGTGCGATCTGGACGGTCACCCTGCTGCGTGGGGCCCTGGGCTCGGGAGGACTGACATACGGCCATCAAGTCGTGCGATGATAGGGTTTCAGTGTGGTGGCGGTGCATGGGGCACAAGAAACCGGACCAACTCGGATTCTTTCAAGACGTCGGGGCAATGATTCGTCATCTGCGCCTAAACGCAAAGAGCCGTGTGATCGGGCAGGCAGAACTCGGAAGCGCAATGAAGACCACGCCCAATACCGTGTGTCGATGGGAAAATGGAACGTATAGACCCTCGTTCTTTGACATCAATGAATTAGCTACGTATTTCTGCGTTCCGATCAGCCAGTTCGTTCCAGGAGCCCAGTTCTCATCGGCGATGGGTGAGCTTATCGAGGCTGCATCATGCCTGAGCCCAGCGGCAATCCATGAGTTAATTCTGTTCGCCCGCTTTAGGCGCTCTATGGATGTTGATGCTTCGCAATCGAAGCTTTGCCGATCTATCTCCCACAGAGGTGCACAGCTAGACTCTGACACGCACAGCCAACTCGAACAACACGTCCCCTCCACAACCACCGAGATGGCTCTAGACCTCACCCACGTTTGATCGCTTGACAATCAGAATCGCCACGACCACGTGCTCCTTCTCAACGCGCATGAACCTTGCTCATCTGGATTCGACATTTCTATCTCCAGGCGCGGATAGCTCTCGGAAACCTATCCCATACTTATAGCTTTTCTTTGCCGCCGCGCTTTGTGGCCTCAAAGCGTGGCGGGAGAAGGCCCGCTTCCGGCAACAAGGCCAGTATCGAACCTACATTGGCGTCAAGGTGGACTCTAGTAGGATGATTTTCGAAAGAAGATACGAATATCACTTTATACGTCCATAAATACCACTTTATGCGTCCAAAATTTCGGGTTATGTGTCCGTCTACAAAAGCTATTGTTTAGATGTCCAGATTCTTTACATCCAACGCGTTCTCTTCGATGAACTTCCGGCGGCTTTCGACATCCTCACCCATCAGCGTGGTGAAGATCTCTTCGGTCGCGGCGATGTCCTCGAGCTTCACCTGGAGCAACGTGCGGCGGGCAGGATCCATCGTGGTCTCCCAGAGCTGTGGCGCGGTCATCTCGCCGAGGCCCTTGTAGCGCTGGACCTGGTATTCCTTCTTGCCCTGTTCGATGACGTACTCGAAGACCTCACGCAGCGTCTTCTTCTCGACGGGGTCCTGTGAGACCTTCGCCGAGCGCTTCACCGGCTTGGCTGCCTCTACGGGAGCAGCACCTGCATCGACTGCGCCTTCCAGTTCGACCTCTTCGGTGTCCTCGAGATCCTGCTCGGCCTGCTCCTCTACGGTCTTCGTCGCAGCGGCAGTGGCCTTCCCTGCGTACTCGATCAGGAACGGCCCTACAAGCTGCTCGCGGATCTGCGCGTGCTTGGCCAGCAACTGGCGAGCCTCCGGTGCTACAGCCAGGGTCCAGTCGATGTGCCGAACTGCTCCCTGCGAGTCGGTGAACGAGACAGAGTAAGTGCGATGCTCTTCGTCGAACTCAATCTCGGAGACATGCTTGAAGAGCTGCGGGCGCTCCAGCTCTTTGAGCCGTGCGCGCATCTCCTTCAGCTTGTCGGCTGTCTCGAAGTCTGCACGGCGAACGGAGTCCTTGCCCTCGTTGTTGAAGATCTCAGCGAACGCACGTACAACGTCTTCATTGCGCAAACGCTTGACAACCTTATCGAAGAATCCGAGGTAGTCGTTGAGCTGCGACATGTACTTGGTCAGCTCTTTGCCTTCGAGCTTTGCGCCGCCCTCGCCGTAGCGGATAATCATGCCGTCCGACGCGCGCTTGACCATCACCTGCACGTACTCGCGCTCGTCCTTGATGTACTGTTCGAACTTGCCCTTCTTGATGCGGAAGAGTGGCGGCTGGGCAATGTACACGTGCCCACGCTTGATCAGCTCCTGCATGTGGCGGAAGAAGAACGTCAGCAGCAGCGTGCGGATGTGCGATCCGTCGACGTCGGCATCGGTCATCAGGATCAGTTTGCCGTAGCGCAGCTTCGCGGTATCGAAGTCATCCTTGCCGATGCCGGTACCGAGCGCGGTAATCATCGCGCGGATTTCTTCGTGGCCCAGCATCTTGTCGTAGCGTGCCTTCTCCACGTTGAGGATCTTACCCTTGAGCGGAAGGATGGCCTGGAACTTACGATCGCGGCCCTGCTTGGCGGTACCGCCGGCCGATTCACCCTCGACGAGGTACAGCTCACACAGTTCCGGCCTGCGCTCAGAGCAGTCGGCAAGCTTGCCCGGCAAGCCACCCCCGTCGAGGGCTCCCTTGCGGCGAGTAAGGTCACGGGCCTTGCGGGCCGCTTCGCGAGCACGCGAGGCATCGATGGCCTTATTGATGATCTTCCTCGCGACTGAGGGGTTCTGTTCGAGGAATGCGCCCAGCCGCTCGTTCACGAACGCCTGCACCTGGCCTGCGATGTCGGAGTTCAGCTTGCCCTTGGTCTGGCCTTCGAACTGCGGCTGCGGCAGCTTGACGCTGACCACGGCCACCAGGCCCTCGCGCACATCATCGCCTGAAAGGTTTTCCTTCACGTCCTTGAACAGGCCAAGCTGCTGGCCCGCGACGTTGATGGTGCGCGTCAGCGCCGTACGGAAGCCAGAAAGATGCGTGCCGCCGTCTACCGTGTTGATGTTGTTGGCAAACGAGAAGACCGTCTCGGAGTAAGCGTCGTTGTATTGCAGCGCAATCTCCATGACGACGTTGCCCTGCTCGGTCTCCATGTAGATGGGCTTTTCGTGGAGCACCTGCTTGCCCTTGTTGAGCAGCTTGATGAACTCCGCGATGCCGCCCGTGTACTTGTAGACCTGCGACTTCGTCTCGCCTTTGGTGTCGACCTGGCGCTCGTCGGTCAGAGAGATCTCGATGCCCTTGTTCAGGAACGCGAGCTGGCGCAGACGGTTGGCGAGTGTGTCGAAGTTGTACTCGGTGACGGTAAAGATGCTCTTGTCGGGCAGGAAGTGGATCTTGGTACCGCGGCGCTTGGAGGGACCCATCTTCCGCAGTGCGCTGATGGGGTCGCCCTTGGAGTAGTCCATCTCCCAGGCGAAGCCGTCGCGCCAGATCTCGACATCGAACTCTTCCGAGAGCGCATTGACGCAGCTGACGCCGACGCCGTGCAGACCACCCGAGACCTTGTAGTTCGATGCATCGAACTTGCCGCCGGCATGCAGCATGGTCAGTACAACCTGCACCGCGGGCATGGTCTCACCGGTAGGCAGTGTCTTATTGTCGACGGGGATGCCACGGCCATCGTCGACGACGGTGATGGAGTTGTCGACGTGGATGGTTACGTCGATGCGCGTCGCATGGCCTGCAAGCGCCTCGTCGACGGAGTTGTCGACGACCTCATAGACCAGATGATGCAGCCCCTGCTCGCCGGTCGAACCGATGTACATGGCAGGGCGCAGGCGAACCGCCGCAAGGCCTTCAAGAATGGTGATATTTTCGCCGGTATAGGTTCCTGGCTGCGGCGGGGGAGTCTGGCTGCTGGCTGTTGCGGGGATGATTTCTTCAGGCACGAACGGAACGCTCCATGGGTCTTACCCGGCTGGCTCGAAAGCTATCGGGGAAAGGCGCAAAAACCTTGAAAATACAGGCTGTTTGCTAAGATTTTCGACTCCTAAGTATAGCACGAACAGGCCTCCCTCCGGAGTGTCGTGGGAGGGTCCTGGGGTACGAACAAAAAGCGTAAATTCAGGGGTTTTCCAGAGAGCTTTAGTCAAACATTTCAAAAGGGTTTGAAGCCCAAAGAACAAAAGGCCCCCGAGCGCGAGACTCGAGGGCCTTTTGTGGCAGATGCCACGGTTTTACGCCGGGGCCGAGTAGGTTATCGGTTCCTCCGCTACGGGAGGTGCCTCATGCTCTGCCAGCACTGAGCTATAGAAGAGTCCTGCAAGCACGGCTCCCACCAGCGGAGCGACCCAGAATAGCCACAACTGTTGCAGCGCCAACCCTCCCGCAATAATTGCCGGACCGGTTGACCGCGCCGGGTTCACCGAAAGGTTGGTGACCGGGATGCCGATCAAATGGATCAGGGTCAGGCAGAGACCAATCGCCAGCGGTGCAAACCCCTTGGCCGCGCGCTGGTCGGTTGCGCCCAGAATCACGATCAGGAAGAAGAAGGTCAATACGACCTCGGCTACCAGGCAGGCGATGAGGCTATAGCCGCCGGGCGAGCCAAAGCCGCCAGACATACTAGGGCCGTAGCCATTGGAGGCAAAACCGCCTACCGCATAGCCGGTTTGGCCGGAGGCAATCACATACAGCACGCCAGCCGCGGCGATGCCGCCAACGATCTGCGCAATCCAGTAAGGAAGGATCTCCTTCGCCGGAAAGCGCTTGCCGGCCACGAGTCCGAGCGTGACCGCAGGGTTGAGGTGGCAGCCAGAGATGTGGCCGATGGCATAGGCCATCGTCAGCACGGTCAGGCCAAAGGCCAGCGCCACACCGACAAAGCCGATGCCGAACGCCGGAAACCCGCAAGCTAGAATCGCCGCTCCGCAACCGCCGAAGACCAGCCAGAATGTCCCAAAGAACTCGGCAATACAACGCCGTGAAAGCGCTATCTGCATACTTCCTCCAAGGTTCACATCTTCGTTCGTGTTGTATCTGAAACGGAGCCAGTTTAGAGCAAGATTCTGCTCGTGTAATGCAAATATGTTTGCATTACGCCGTTTTTTTTCGTGTCCTTTGTGTTCGTTTTTGCTATTGCCGGGTCTACCAGACCCGGCATGACGGCGCATGCACCATCGGTTGGCCCGCCTTGCAGCCGAAGGCCTTCTGGAACTCCGGCATGTTCGAGACCACGCCGTTGATGCGCGCAAAGCCCGGCGAGTGCGGATCGGTCGCGGCATGCACGCGCAGGTTCTCCGGGCGGTCGTTCTCGCACGCCCACTGTGCCATGCCCACAAAGAAGCGTTGATCCGGGGTAAAGCCCTCGACGTCCGTCAGTTTCACGCCCTCGGTCTGCTTCTTCCACGCGATGTAGGCCAGCAACTCTCCACCCAGGTCGGCGACGTCCTCGCCGCTGGTGAGCTTGGAGTTGATGTGCGTGTCGTCGACGATCACATAGCCCGCATACTGGTCGCGGATGCAGTTGATGCGGTCCTCAAAGCCCTTCGCATCCTCTGCAGTCCACCAGTCGCGCAGATTGCCCTTGGCATCGAACTGCCGCCCCTCATCGTCGAAGGCATGAGTCAGTTCATGTCCGATGGTCCCGCCCGTGTTGCCGTAGTTTGGCGCGTCATCGAGCTTCGGGTCGTATAGAGGTGGCTGCAGCACGCCCGCCGGGAAGTTGATGTCATTCATCTGCGGGTTGAAGTAGGCGTTCACGGTCGGCGGCGTCATGCCCCACTCGTTCAGGTCGACCGGTTTGCCCAGCTTGTGCCATTCGCGCGCATCTTCAAAGCGGTAGGCACGTACAACATCGCCGGCATAGTCGTCCGGCTTGACCTCGAGCGTCGAGTAGTCGCGCCAGTGCTCGGGATATCCGATCTTGTTGCGAATGGCGTGCAGCTTGCGCAGCGCCTCCTCTTTGGTCGCCGGACTCATCCAGGGCAGGCTCTCGATCTCATGCTGCATGGCCGTCTCGATCTGCTCGGTCATGAGTTGGGTGCGGGCCTTCATGTCGGCCGAGAAGGTGCGCCGCACGAACTCCTGCCCCAGAGCTTCGCCGAGGTTGCGGTCGACCGCACGGGTACAGGTCTTCCAGCGCGGAGGCATCACAGGAACGCCGCGCAGCGTCTTCGAGTAGAAGTCGAAGTTGGTCTGCTCGAATGGATGCGCAAGGTAGGTCGCGGCGGAGGTGAGCAGATGAAAGCGCAGGTACGCTCGTAGCGCCGCCACGTCTTCCGTGGCGAGCTCGGCTTCGACGGCTTTCATGAACGCCGGCTGCGAGACGTTCAGCTTCGTCACGCCGGGCGCTCCCTGGGTGCTGAAGTAGAGCGGCCAGTCGATCGAAGGCGCCAGCTTCGCGAGCTCGGCAACGGTCATCATGTGATAGATGCTGTGCGGATCGCGGAGCTCGACGCGGGTTAGCGACGCCTTGGCCAACGCGGTCTCTATATGCAGGATGGCGGCGGCATCGGCCTTGGTCTTCTCGGCTGGCTCGCCCGCAAGAGAGAGCAGTTGCTGAATGTACGCAACATATTGCTCGCGTATCTTGACGCTCTTGTCGTCGGTCTTCAGGTAGTAATCGCGGTCGGGTAAGCCGAGTCCACCCGCTTCCACTTCAACGATGATGACGGAGGAGTCGATCGCATCCTGGTCCGTGCCCGAGCCGAAGAAGAAGCTGCCAGCATACTCATGGTGCAGGCGTGTGAGCGCGGCAAGCAACTCGGCTCGCGTCTTCAACGCGTCGATGCGGCCCAACTCAGGCTGCACCGGCTTATCGCCGAGCACGTCGATGGCCGAGGTGTTCATGCAGGCGGCAAAGTAATCGCCGACCTTCTGCTGCACGGGCGTGCGGTTCGTTGCCTTGGCATCCTCTTCGAGAATGCCCCATAAAAACTGCTGATTGTCATTGGCGAGCTTGGCATAGACATCCCACGCAGCCTGATCGGCTGGGATCGGATTGTTCTTCAGCCAGCCACCGCAGGAGAACTTGTAGAAGTCCACGCAGGGATCCGCCGTGCGGTCGAGGCTCGTGACATCCAGCGAGGGCGAATAGGGCATCGCCTGCAACGGCTGCGGGGCCGCAGGCTGTTGTGCGGACAGACAAATGGCGGAAGCGGCGAGCGCAGTAGCCACAACGAACAGAGGCTTCGAGAGCATGGGTTCTCCAATGAGAGCCATCCTACAACGCTCCACACTCAATCTGCCTTAAGGCGCTGTTGTTCCGTCAGGCTCCGGCTTCACCAGAAGCAGTGCTTGAGGTGGCTATGGAGCAGCGATCTGGGGGATTTCTTCGCCTTCCATCCGGCGTATCTTTCGCCACAACTTCTGGGGCCACCTGGGATCCATGCAGGGCCTCTCGATCAGTACAAAGTAGGCAGTGGACAGCGCCAGTGTTACCGCTATCAAGAGCGCCATCTGGACTGCGAGGGTCTCTGCGTTTCCGGGCATCTGCAGATATTGGATCGCGCGAAACGAGACCGAGATAATCAGCATATGCATCAGGTAGATGGAGTAGCACATGCCTCCGGTCAGGGCTACAAAAGGTTGCCGAAAGAACCAGTTGGAGGCCTTGCCGTAGAAAGCTGCCAGGTAAACCGGAATAATGATCAAAGGTAGCCATGCCGGCGCGTCGCCTACATGTCCGACAAGGAAAATGGCTGGCCATCCCACCAGGCTGACAAGGTCCCAGGTCCATGTCTGCCGGCTCGTATGCCGCGGATATTCCAAGAGATCCGTCAGCAGAAAACCGGAGAGGAAATACTGCATATAGAAGAGCGGCGTCCGATCATAGGCAGTGAATGGGATGGGGCGGCTGTTTACGAAGCAAAAAAACAAGACAAGCGCAGCGATGGTTCCCCGGCGCAGAACGGCGTTCTCGATTCGGTAGAGGTTTCCCAGGAACGGAGCCAGGATATAGAACTGGATCTCGATTTCCAGGCTCCAGGTCACAAAATTGATCGTGCTTCCCGAATGAAAAACAAACATGTGGGCATAGCCCAGGCTCGCCAGCAGGTGTGGCAGCATCGCATGCAGGGATCTATGGAATGCCAGATACAGAGCAGCCGTGTAGATCAGAAGAGACAGAATGTACGGCGGCTCCAGCCGCGTAATGCGGCGTAAGAAGTAGGAGCGAAGCTTGACTGCAGGTCCTCCAAGGCGGTGCTGGCGCAGAAAGGGCCGCGCCAGAATATAGCCGCTAATTGCAAAAAAGAGCCGAACTCCGCGGCCACCGTTTTGGAAGATGTTGATGATCCAATGGGCGCTGTATGGAAGTGCGGGCAGTGGCCGTCCTTGACGGGTTACTTCTCCAAGCACATGCACAAGAAGTACGGCGATTATTGCCATAAAGCGCAGTCCATCGATCTGTGGAATCCAGCTGGCCCCGCTTGTTATGCGCCGCAAACGCAGCAATCAACTACCCCTCTTTCGCCTGTCTGAACCATTTCTTCCGGACGCTTCTTATGCTACGGGAACAAGTTTTGGGAGGCGAGCGACGAGGCTCGCCGCGCTTGGCGGCTTAGGGGGCGTTGGCGTGCTCTGCCTTGGCTCTTTCCTGTTTCCTATCCGCTGTTTCCTGCCTTTCTGCTATACTGATTGCTGTTGTAAATAGCAGTATTTCCGTTAGGAATCCCATGCCAAAGTTGAAGACACACTCCGGCGCGGCCAAGCGCTTCAAGAAGACTGGTACCGGCAAGTTCAAGCGCGGCCAGTCCAAGATGCGCCATATCCTCACCTCGAAGGCGACCAAAACCAAGAGCAAACTTGGCAAGATCGTGCTTGTTTCCGTGGCGGATACCCCGAAGGTCGCCCGTATGCTCCCTTACGCGTAAGCGTAGGAGAGATTGAAAAGTTATTCGAATCGAGTTGTTTCATCAGGGCCGCTCAAGCGTTGAGGCCCCTGGGTTAGGCCAACGCCAACCCACTGAGATTCGAAGTTGTAAGCGAGTGAAGAGGCCCACCACCCTTACCTCCAGCCGCTTGAACGCAGTACGCAAAAGGAGAATGACATGCCCCGTGTAAAACGGAGTACAAAACGCAGCGACCGCCGCAAAAAGATCCTCAAGCGCGCGAGTGGCTACTTCCTCACCAAATCCAAGCTCTATCAGGCAGCCCAGGAAGCCGTCGAACGCGGCCTGAAGTTTGCCTATATCGGCCGCAAGCAGAAGAAGCGGCAGTTCCGTTCGCTGTGGATCGTGCGCATCGGCGCGGCGGCCCGCATCAACGGCCTGAGCTACTCGCTCTTCATCAACGGCCTCAAGAAGGCAGGCAACGGCCTCGATCGCAAGATCCTCGCCGACATCGCCGCCAACGACCCCGCTGGTTTCGCCGCTCTTGCAGCGCAGGCCAAGGCCGGGCTCGAGAGCGCCAAGAAGGTTGCAGCGTAACGTTTCGCAAGCAGGAATAAAAGGGCGTGGCTTCGGCTACGCCCTTTGCTTTGTCGTGTAGCTATTTTTGAGTTTATGAAAGGCGCTCCTGCCTTCCTTTGTGGAATATTCTTTGCGAGCACTTCTTGCTCGTTCCGCACAACGGTTGAACAGGTCTGCATCAGCTATCCTTGAGCTATGCCTGCTCCCGCCGAATTACAGTTCCCCCCAGCAACAGCTATTGATGAGGAGCCGCCTTTCGAAGGCGTACCTCCTTTTGAGTCCTGGGGGCGCTATCCCGCGTACGGAGCAACTGTAATTCCGCTGCACTGGCAGGGAGACTTTCCCCGAGCCATCGACGGTGTCCACCACGGAGCGTTAGCGGTAGGTATGGGACGCAGCTATGGAGATGTGTGTCTGTTGAAGGACGGCACGCTGCTCCAGACGACCTCGATGAACCGCCTGCTGGGGTTCGACGCCGCGACCGGTCTGCTAACTGCCGAAACCGGCATCACGCTGGCGCAGATTCTGGACTTCGCCGTACCCCGCGGCTTCTTTCTGCCCGTCACGCCGGGGACGAAGTATGTCACGCTCGGCGGCGCCATCGCGAATGACATCCATGGCAAGAACCACCACAGCGCTGGGACGTTCGGCAACCACGTCACGCAGTTTGAGCTCGTCCGTTCCGACGGCACTCGCATGCACTGCTCGCCGACCCAGAATCCCGACTACTTCGAAGCCACCATCGGCGGCATGGGCCTTACGGGAGTCATGACCTGGGCGCAGGTGCGGCTCAAGCCCATCGTCAGCCGCATGGTCGACTTTCAGGGCATCCAATTCCACGGCATCGATGAGTTCCTCGACCTCACCCAGCAAGCCGAGCACATCGAGTACACCGTGAGCTGGGTCGACGTGACCTCGACCGGCAAAAACTTCTGCCGCGGCATCTTCATGCAGGGCGACCACTCGCAGGTTCCTGCACCCCTCAAGCCTTCGGCCAAGCCCAAACTCGTCTTTCCGGTCGAGTTGCCGGGCTTCGCGCTCAACAAGCTCTCGGTCAGCGCCTTCAACGCGCTCTACTTCAATAAGCAGATGAAGAAGCGCGCGACCGCCCTGCAGGACTACGAACCATTCTTCTATCCCCTCGACGCCGTGCTGCACTGGAACCGCATGTATGGCAAGCGTGGGCTGTTGCAGTTCCAATACGTCATCCCATGGGAGCACGCGCGCGAGGGCACGGTTGCGATTCTGACTGAGGTGGCCAAGTCCGGCCTGGCGAGCTTCCTCGCTGTACTCAAGGCGTTCGGCAATGTGCAATCACCCGGTATGATGAGCTTCCCAAAGCCCGGCATCACGCTCGCGCTCGACTTCCCCATCAAGCCGGAGAAGAGCTTCGCACTCTTCGACCGCCTCGCCGAGATGACGCGCGAGTTCGGTGGCCGTCTCTACCCCGCCAAGGATGCACGCATGACCGCGCCGCAGTTCCAGGCCTTCTACCCGCAGTGGGAGCGCTTCGCCCGCTACAAAGACCCCGCGCTGACCTCCAGCTTCTGGGAGCGTGTGATTAGTGGGGGTATTAAATGATCGCAAAACAATCTCCAAATCAGCCAACGAAGCAATCGTCAAACCCGACAGCGAAGCCATCTCCAGATCAGCCCAACCACACTCCCAGGCGCATCCTCGTTCTCGGAGCGACCTCCGGCATCGCCGAGGCCTGCTGCCGCCTCTGGGCCGAGCGCGGCGACAGCCTCTTCCTGGTCGCGCGCAACTCCGAACGTCTGGCCGCAGTCGCAGCCGACCTGCGCACGCGTGGAGCCTCTTATATAGATAGTGCTGTTGCCAATCTCGACCACACCTCCATCCACCCCGAGTTGCTGGCGCATGCCATCAACTCCTTGGCTGGGCTGGACATAGCGTTCTTCGCGCTGGGTGTGCTCGGCGATCAGCAGAAGTCAGAGCGCGGCTTTGTCGAGGCTGGGCCGATTTTGCACACCAATTTTGTGGCTCCGGTCAGCCTGCTCACCTGGCTGGCAAACTACTGTGCGCAGCGCCACTCCGGGACTCTGGCGGTGTTGTCGTCGGTAGCCGGCGAGCGCGGCCGCAAGTCGAACTACGTATACGGATCGTCCAAGGCTGGGCTGACAGTCTTCGTCGACGGGCTGCGCAACCGGATTGACCGTGAAGGCGTACGCGTCATGACGATCAAACCCGGTCCGGTGAAGACGGCGATGACGCAGTCGATGAAGGGCAACGAGAAGTTTGCCGACGTAGAAACGGTCGCCGCGACACTGGTGAAGGCGATTGATAAGGGCACAGACGTGGTCTACGTGCCGGGAATCTGGCGGATCATCATGACGGTGATTCGCGCGATCCCTGAGCGCGTGTTCAAGAAGCTGAACCTGTAGAGCGCTTTTGCTCTTATTTCACCTGCAATCATTCGGAACGTAGAGAGGAGCCTGCTCCTCGTCCGCAGCCGCAACGGTGCATCGAACATCCCTCTCGATCCTTGCTCGAGAGGGTGTCGGTTCCTGGCTGGTTTGGGGTGCCCAGCAAATACCGACCCTCGAAACTCCAGTTTTCTATAAAAAGACACATTTAGCTGATCCGTCCTTTCGTAGAATCCCATTTTTTATATCTCCCTGTGCATTTTTGAGATTTTCTGGTCGCCGAAGCGATGATTTTTCTGACAGCAAATTGAAAATCCTTATTTAATGTCTGCGTCATATTGCCTATCGATTAGGCGAATAGTTTGGCATGAGGATTGCTACACCTGTTTGGATATAGCAGAACTGGGCCCTATTAGCATCCCCCAAAATTCCTACCTTTTATTCCTTGGTAGACGTCGCAAGTTTTCCGGTTGCTCCGTTTAGTGGAGATCGATAGACAACTTCAGTTTGAGGAGATTCACCTAAAATGCGCAATTGGCTTGCAAAATTCGCCCTGTTGGCAGTAGTGCTCTCGGCTCCTTCTTTGATGAGCGCCCAGAATCTGTACGCCGCGTTGCATGGCACGGTAACCGACCCAACCGGCGCTGTTGTCCCTGGTGCTCTGATCACGGTAGTCAATAGCAGTACAAGCATCACGACTACTGCAAAGACGGACAGCAAGGGCTACTACGTGGTGCCGCAGTTGCAGGCAGGCGGTCCCTATGCCGTTACGATCACTGCCAATGGATTCGATAAGGCGACGACGGGCAATCTCACTCTCAATGTGAACGACAACCGCGATGTGGACGTCAAGTTGGTGGTTGGCGGCAGCAATCTGACCGTGGAGGTCAACGCGACAGGTCTTCAGGTCGAAACAGCCGACACGCAGTTGAAGCAGATTGTGACTGCCACCCAGCTCGAGGAGATCCCCTTGCTGGGGCGCGATGCTGCTGGACTGCAGAAGCTGAATCCTGGCGTCGTCGAATCTTCCGACCGCTTCGGCAGCTTCTCGACCAACGGCAGCCAGACTCCCGCGAACTCTTATTCCCTCAACGGTGTGGACATCAACGATGGCCCGCTTCAGAGTGAAGGCATTCAGGTCAACCCTGATGCCCTCCAGGAAGAGAACATCATCACCAGCACCATGAATCCGGAGTTCGCTCGCAACTCCGGCGCCATCGTGAATCAGATCGTAAAGTCTGGCACTAACCATCTCCACGGCAATGCGTTCGAGTACTACCGGGATACGTTCCTGAACGCGACTCCCTACCTGTCTACGCTAAAGCCGCAGTTTCATCAGAATCTCTACGGCGGTACCTTGGGCGGCCCGGTGATACACGACAAGCTCTTCCTGTTCCTGGCCTATCAGGGGCTACGCAGCCGTACTGGCGCCCCGACAAGTTCGACTACCCTTACTGCTGCGGATTTAGCGGGCAATTTTACCAACGATTCGAATTTTGCCAGTGGGGGTACGAATAGCGGCGGCCTGACCTCAAATCCGATTCCGAACAACATTGTCGGTGCCCTCGGGTGCCCCCAGGGCTCCACCTGGAGTTCATGCTTTCCGGCGGTAAATGGCACAACGGCAGTAAATGTACCGACGTCAGCGTGGAACTCGCTTGCCTCCAGCATTACGCAAAAATACATTCCACAAGCGAACTCTGCAGGCGATATTTACAACTTCAACTCCTCCGACACGGCGGCGCAGGATCAAGGCGTCATTCGTGTCGACTACACGCCCACCTCACGCGACACCATCTGGGGCTCGTCGGTCTTCCAGTCCAGCCCCTCCACTGCCTCACAGTCCTTTGGAGGCGGTAGCCTCCCGGGATTCGGCACGGTGCAAGCGGAACACTTCAAGATATTTAGCGGTGCTTATACGCACACCTTCAATGCCAGCACCCTGAATGAACTGCGAGCCAGCTACTACCGGTTCAACTTTAAGGCGGTAGAGCCAGCGAACCCTGCGCTGCCAAGTTCCTACGGGTTTACCGGAATCACCCCGCAGAACACTACATCGCCGGGCTTCCCCTACCTGTCGATTGGCTCGTTCCAGGTGGGCAACAGTCTTGAAGGCCCACAGCCTCGCTTGGATAGTAACCTCACCTTCAGCGACAATTTTACGAAGATCGTTGGAGGACACTCTCTCAAATTCGGTGGCTCCTATGAACAGTTCCGGGTCGACAACCCATTCGCCTTCGACAACAACGGAAACTTCGGCTACTCGGGTGGTACGGGTGGGGGCGGACTTTATACCTCGGGCGACCCGATCCTCGACTTTGAACTGGGTATTCCTGATACCTACGCGCAGACCAGCAATGGCGACATCAATGTGCTTGCCTCTGAAATCTATGCGTATGCCCAGGATAGCTATAAGGCCACCTCAACGCTGACCCTCAACTATGGCATTGCATGGGATGTGGAAGCTCCCACCAAAAATGCTCAATTTGGAGGTCTTGGGATCAACTGCTGGTCTCTCTCTTCCACCGAATCCGTTGTCTTCCCCGGAGCCCCTCCGGGACTCGGATTTCCTGGTGATCCTGGCTGCAATCGCGCTGGCGGTCCCACCACACACTTTAACCGCTTCGGTCCGCGTTTCGGTTTTGCGTGGTCCCCGGACTCCGGACTCCCCTGGCTGACAGGTGCGCCCGGCTCGCATAGTTTCTCCATTCGCGGCGGTTACGGTATCTACTACAACCGCGATCAGGAAGAGCAGTCGCTGCAAAACCTTGAAGATCCGCCATTTTTCCTGTTCTCGCATGGCGCAGCCGACGTTGGCGGAAGCCCTGCGTTTACCTCACCCTTTTCGGATGTTACGGGCACTGCAGCGGTGTCAGAGCCCAATGTCTTCCCCTTCACGGTTCCGACAGCAGGCGCAACCATCAATTGGGCCGGTCTCTACCATTCCCTGGGTCTTGCGACCTTCAATCCGAGCCAGTACACCGTTCCCTACGTCGAAAACTTCAACCTCAACGTACAGCGGTCTCTGTCGAGCACCCTTCTATTGCAGGTCGGTTATGTCGGCTCCCTCGGACGCCATCTGGCTAGCTGGTATGAAGGCGACCCGATTACTGCTGCCGGCCACGCAGCCTGCTTAGCAGGCTCTGTCCCAGCCGGATATCCATCGAACTACAACTGCAACAGCGGATTGGCTGGCGCGATTCATCAGTATTTTCCGCAGTTTACTGCTGATGCTGCTGCTCTCGTTCCTAGTAATCCGGCAGGTTTACCCAATGGAACTCCTTGGTACACCAGCATCGCCACACAGACCACCGAAAACGCGTCAAGCTATAACTCTCTACAGGTCAGCCTTGTGAAATCTCGCTCCCATGGCTTTAGTGGCACCTTTGCCTACACCTATTCGCATGCCCTGGACAATGGCTCAGGCTATGAGAGTTCGACAGGAAGTGAGTCGCAAGGTGCCGGTCACGTTCAGATATCGACACCCGGTTTCACCTACCTCAACTATGGAGACTCCGACTACGATGCTCGTCATCGGTTTGTAGCTTCGTATGTCTATGAGGTGCCAGTCTTTGCTGCCATCCGCTCAAACGCCCTTCTCCGCGAGACGCTCGCAGGCTGGGAAGTTGGCGGTGTTACCGTCCTCCAGACAGGATTTCCGATCGGTATCGCGGAGGGAGCAGACAGGTCCTTATGGTGCGATGGCTATAGCTACTTCGGCTGTGGCGATACGCCTGTAACTTCGAGCTTCCACATCAAGCACGAGGACATCAGGAAGGTCCAGACTTTATCGGATGGAGAAGGCAATCCCATCACCGGTCACTTCTATTTCGATCCCTCTACCTTTACTGACGAGCCGGTTGGAACCTACGGAAACGTAAAGCGCAACTCTCTCCTTCACGGTCCCGGTTACAACTACACGGACCTTCAACTCTCCAAGAACTTCCACTTCTCCGCTGCGCATACGGATCGTTATGTCCAACTTAGGATTGAAGCGGCCAACGCGTTCAACCATGCGAATTTTGCGGCGCCTGGTGGAAATTTCGCGGGTAGTAAATCAACGTTTGGTGTAGTGACCACAGTACAAGCGACTGCCGATCCAAATCAGGATCCAACACCAGCTCGTGTATTCCAGCTCGTCGGCAAGGTTTACTTCTAACCGAGACCCTTTGAAACGAGTGCGAGGCTTTTACCGCAAGACATCGAAAGGTGTTCCTGCGGTGGAAGCCTCGCTTTTTTTGATAGGTGCAGCCTACAGGAATCCGCTTGCCAAAAGAATGGTGTTGCGGACTTCGCTCAAGATCGTGGATGCTTGCGGCTTATTCGGTTGCAAAACCAGGGCTTGGATGCCCGTACGGATTGAAGCCTGTAAAACTTAGGACGCTTTCCCCAGCTGCACCATAGCGGCTATCACAGATAGGGCAGGTAGGCTTACTGCACACTTTTGTGGTTGTAAATGCAGTAAATAATATCGCATTGCGATAAATCCCAAAAATGGGATAATTGCGTCAGAACCCGTCCACGAATTTACTGAAAATTGTATCTTTGGTGTACTTGATGCATTCGCTCCGGTCGAATGTTGGCCGAATTTTCAAGAAAAATAAGGTCTATCTGTAAACTTTTTTGTTTGGCTAAGCGATTGCCTACACCTCGCTGGGTCACAAAAACAGCGTTGCGGAATCAGGAAATGCAGGAGGCTAAACGTCTTCGTTGGCTCTTGATACATCTAGCACGCGAGTTATCAGGAGACAGAATGAAGAAGGCTCTTATCTTTGCCATACTTTTTCTATTGGCAACAGGCATTGCACTGGCTCAAACAAGCAAAGGTATCCTTGTAGGGGTTGCGCGCGATTCTACCGGAGCGGTGATCGTTGGCGCGCAGATCGCTGTCCGTAATGAGCTGACGGGAGAATCCCGCAATGCTACGACCAATGGTGGTGGTGCTTATCGTATTGATGCGCTAGGTCCCGGCTTGTATACCCTGCGTGCGACCGCATCTGGATTCGACGTTGCGAATGTCGAGCATTTGAAGGTAGACCCTTCCATCGTCACCTCGTATGATGCCACGTTAGCCGTGGGAACTTCTGCAACCACGGTGGATGTCCAGGCCACTTCCAATCTCATCGATACTGAAAATGCACAACTTGCTGGAACGTTCGGCGCGACAGAGCTAAGGAATATCCCGATCTTCAGTCTCAACCCTATCGAGCTCACCTATACGGCGCCAGGAGTTCAGTTGACGGATCAGGGCGGCCAGGGAGATGGCGTATCGATTCAGGTCAATGGTTCCCGTCCGCGAGCTAATAACTTTCTTATCGATGGGCAGGATATCAATGAGCCAACGATAGCTGGGCAGGCTCTTCAGCCGGAATTACCTGACATCTTTCAGTCTGTGACCGTCATCACCAATTCAGCATCGGCCGAGTATGGTGGGGCTGGCGGCGGAATTGTCAATTTGGTTACTCAGAGCGGAACCAATCACTTCCATGGCGGCGTTTGGGACTTATATTCGGGTTCCGGATTGAATGCGTTGGATGGAATCCAACGCCAGGGGCCGCACACTCATGGTGCAAAGCCGCGCTCAAACGAGCACCAATATGGGTTTACGGTTGGTGGTCCGATCATCAAGAACAAACTTTTTGCATTCGGGTCTTCGCAATGGTCGCGCATCTATGGAAATGAGACAGCAGCCGTAAATCTTCTTCCCGATGCCAACGGAATTGCAGTGTTGCAAGGCCTAGTTTCGCAATCTCCAAACGCGGGAATTCTACTGTCTCTACTCGACAATGGTAGCTATCTAAATTCATCGACTTCCCTTGGGGGAACTACAACAGTAGCACTTGGAAATGGACGTCCAGGTGTTGAACTGGGCAACTTTCAGCGGCAGGCGGCCCCGCAGAAGGCTCCTGATACCCAGTGGTTCTACCGTGTAGACTGGCTCCCCACCTCATCGGATACTTTCTACTTCCGGTACCTGCATGACCGGTCAAGCCTTTCGCCCGATTTCTTCACGAATAACACGGCGCTCCCCGGCTTCGATACAACGCAGGGAGGAACTTCAGAGCAAGGCGGCGGCGGATGGACGCACGTTTTTTCTTCGCACATGGTGAACGAACTGCGTGCATCGGAATTGCGCACGAACTTTGGTTTCCTTCTGGCGCCAGCAACCGCAGCCAATCCGTTGTCTCAACTGCCACAGCTTAATTTTGCCAGTGAGAGCCAGGCTGGTTTCCCTGGGCTTGGGATTGCTCCTGGTTATCCGCAGGACAGCGCGCAGGATGTTTATCAGCTTCAAGATACGGTTAGCTATACAAGGGGCCGCCAAACGATACGTGTAGGTTTCGATATAGGAAGAGAGATTGCTGTATCTGGCGTTCCCTTCAACTACAACGGCTCGCTCACCTTCAATAAAGGAGGTGGCTTCTCTGATCTTGGAAACTTTATCGATAATTACCTTGGACCTTCGGGCAGCGCGACTATCGATCTTGGGAAGAGCCGTGTTGATCCCCACGCCTACAACCAGGCCTATTTCATCCAGGATGATATAAAATTCACCCCAGAACTTACGATCAATTTGGGAGCTCGTTACGAGTACAAGGCGAATCCGGAAAACTCGGTGGGCTTTCCCGCTATGGACCCCAATAATCCTTTCCTGCCTATCACCACGAAAATTAGGGTTAAAGAAGATAAAAACAACATAGCTCCTCGTATTGGTCTGGCCTTCACTCCGCAGGGCGGTGGATGGCTGGGTGCCGGTAAAATGGCATACCATGCGGGATTCGGTATCTTCTACGATCCCCTTTTCTTGAATATTGTCGACAATAGTCAAACATCGGCTCCTAACATTGCTGCGCCTATTGCCACTTCCACGCAAGGCCGCGGTGTGGCCAACGCGACGTCAATTATCCCGACATTATCTCCGGTTATCGATCCTACAAATACACTTGAGCTTGTAGTCAATAACCTGGTCAACCCACAGACCTTTCAGTGGAATCTTGGGTTTGAACGGCAGTTACCCGCCAACCTCAAGTTGACGATCAACTATGTGGGTACTCGCTCGGAGAAGCTCTTTGCCAATCAGCAATACAATTATTTTGGTCCTACGCAGGCAAATGATTATCAGCCCGGCGAGCGTCTCGATCCGACTCGAGGACCGATCATAGCTCGTGGTAATTTCGCAGACTCTATTTATCACGGCGTCTCAACTTCTGTCTCGCATGACTTCAAGCACGGACTGCTGGTCAATGGGACCTATACCTTCAGCAAATCTCTGGATGATGGTTCGGAAGTATTTACGACCTTCAACCAGCCAACCTCGTATTCTGCAAATCTTGCCCCGGGAGGCCGTTCCGGAGAATGGGGCGCATCTCCTTACGATCATCGGAACTATTTTTCTGTCCAATACGTTTACAGCCTTCCTGGGTATAACCGTGAAAAAATACTGTCCCTGATCACCAATGATTGGACGATCTCTGGGGATACCACTCTGCAATCGGGACCTCCTTCAACCTGGTCTCTCAGTGGAATAGATACAAACGGCGACGGAAGTTCAGCGAATGATCGTCCTACGCTTAGTAACCCGCGCGCGCCTTACACCGCAGTTGGTATTGATGGTGCGTTTTTGGGGCCGGATGCGGTCACAGGAAATCCTGCCGTACCCGGCACTTATTATGATCTCGCTACGAACAACACGAGCGGCACCCTTTCGCCGGTCGATTCATCTACAGTTCATTTCTTGATTCCAACTGCTTCCGGCAATGTGCGTCGCGATAGCTTCCGCATGCCTGGAGTACAGTACTGGAATCTTGCACTTCAAAAAAGTATCCCACTCCATGGCCTGACGCATATAGAAGGAAACACTCTTCAGCTGCGGGCTGAAGCACAGGATGTAGGGAACCATAACAACGTCGAACCCTTCGACATTGATTTGCTGGATGTTGGAGGCTCTTCTTTTATGAATCCCTCTCTGAATCGCTCTTCAGCTTCAAATGGGTCGCTTGCAGCAGGAAGGGTTATTCGGCTCTGGGCAAAATTTACTTTCTAATCTGAAGTATTTTGCCTTCGTTCATAACTCGGAAAAGCGTTGGAGTGGTTTTCTCTAGGGAAAATCACTCCAACGCTTTTCTATTTCTCTAAATAGCCGCAGACAGATTGAGTCTATTGCTGTTGCGATTGTTGGTGCTGCCGTTTTGCCGGTGCAGGTTGCTCGGGGAGAGCCTGGGCTTTTTCTACCAGGATCGACCAGTCTTCCGGCACAGGCAGCTCGCGGTCGAGCGACGGCGTGCCCTCGCTCGGCGTCACGCGTACCGCGACTGTCAGCTCGCTCTTGGCGCGGCCGCGGAAGACGCCATGCGTGGGTGGTACGTCCGAGTAGTCGCGGCCGATAGCCGTGCGAATATGGCGATCGCCGGCGATTAGAAAGTTCGTCGGATCGAAACCCACCCACCCCAGCTCAGGCAGAAAGGCCTCGACCCAGGCATGGGTCGCCGATGCTTCCGAACGGTCGCGTGCATCCTCGCCGTGGTACAGATAGCCGCTGACGTAGCGGCAGGGAATCTGCAGCCGAGTACGCACCAGCGCGATCATGATGTGCGAAAAGTCCTGGCAGACGCCGCCCTTGGTGCTGAGCGCGAGATCGATCGGTGAATCGGCCTTGGTGGAGAGCGGCTTGTAGTCGAAGTAGTGGTAGAGCTGTTCGTTCAGCTTGTGCAGCACGCTCAGCGGATCGTCGCGGCGGCGCAGATCGAGATGATTGGCGAGTTCTTCGAGTGCCGGAGTCGAAGTTGCGAACTCACTGGGCAGCAGCATCTCCCAGAAGTCGCTCTGGTGGACCTGGCGATCGAGCTCCGCCCAGGAGCTCTCGGGCAACGATGCAGGCACCTCCAGATGCGGCTGCATCTCGACCAGCGACTCGGCGACAATCACCAGCTGCCCATGCTGGCCTGGGATATCGAAGTGGTGGACCTGGTTGGCCAGGTGGTCGCGATAGCTGAAGACGCGACAGCGCGGACTGACCGAGAGATGGAACGTGAGACATCGCTGGTTCTGGTCAGAGCGCGGGTGCATGCGCGTCTCCATGATGCTCTCGCTCACTTCGGTCTTGTAGAGGAACTTCGTCAGATGCCGGATCGAGTAATACATGGGGCCCTCCGTGCGGTTCGTGGTCGGTTCAAACTGCGTGAGAGTCAACATAGTTCTCTTGCGAATAGCCCTCTGGTGAAGCGTGTTGCTGTGTTGCTGAATCAGCCCGCGAGGGCTGTCTGGATCGAGTAATCGACGTACAAGTGATAGATCGTCTCGTGAATCGCCTGGCATTCCTGTTGGATGCTGCGAAGATAGCTGACAATGTCGCCGGAGAGAATCTCGTCGACGCTGGCGAAGCCGAGCTTCGCGCTGAGGCGTCCAGCGATGCGGTGCAGCTCCTCGGCGCGGCTCTTGCCGGAGTTGCGCTGAATGGCTTGCAGCGCGGTCTGCAGGCTGTCGATGGAGAAGCGCAGCGAGTGCGGAAACTCCGGGTCGAGCAGCAGAAACTCAAGGATGCGCTCAGGCGTAAGGTCGGCGGTGTAGACCTTGCAGTAGGCCTCGAATGCCGTTGCACTACGCAGCAGCCCCATCCACTCGAGATACTCATTGCCCTCGGGCAGGCGGTCCGGTTGCGACCAGAGGTCTTCGTGATAGGCCTCGAGCAGTATGGCGGTCGCGGTGGCACGCTCCAGGTAACGGCCGACCTGAATAAAGTGCCAACCCTCGCCGTGCGACATCGTCGAGTCCGTCACGCCCTGAAACTGGTGGACGGCCTCCATCACCTGTTGCAGGAACGCGGCAGGTGTCTCGCTGTTGTCCTGCAGCGCTTCGGCGTGCATCACGCTCTGCAGCTCAGGCCGCGTGACTTCGAGGTACAGCGAGTTCAGCCGATGCCACTGCTCGGTCGAGATCTGCTCGCGCACATGGCGCGAATTTTCTCTCGCGCGGATGATGCAGGAGAGCACCGAAGACTTGTTGTTCACATCGAAGGTAAGCGTGCGCGCCAGCTCATAGGGGTCGCCGTTCCAGCGGATGCGCCGCGGCTTGCCAAGAGCCTGTACCAGACGCTGCCAGCGGTGGTCGGAGCTGGTGGCGCTCTCATCGAGCATCAGGTTCAGGTTTACGTCGAGCAGGCGCGTCGTGTGCTCCGCGCGTTCCAGATAGCGCGACATCCAGTAGAGCGAATCGGCAACACGTGAGAGCAAATCGTCTCCCTTTCCTGATACAAACTGGCCTGGATAAGGCTTTCCCTCTGCGGCCTGATGAAATCGCTGCCGCTTCGGAAAAATGTAACGGAGATTTCACTTTACACTGACGGCGGCTGTGTTTGAAGGGATCCTTCCATCCGACGGCAATCCGACGGTTCTGAGGCAGAGGCGTTCCAGCTTGTCCGTCAGGCGGTTTCGATTGACTCGTTTTTCAGAGGCACAGGCCGCCTCCGTAACGCCGTGGAAGCCGTTGAACAAAAAGACGGCTGTGAAGTGAGGGTCGTCGATCGACCACGCTCCGGCGGCAGCTCCTGCCTGCAGCAGCTCCAGGAGATGATCGATGACGCGATTGTTGAAAAGGCCTCCATTCCCGACGGCCGGATGGGACTCCAGGTAGACAACATCGTGCAGCGGCTTTAAATCGAAATAGCCGGCCACTCCGGCCTGGGCCCAAGCCTTCAGCTTTCCTGGCCAATCCTCCGCTGCCTTCGTGGCGACCGCTGTTTGTATCTTCTCCAGCAGCCCTAGCTCGAACCGTTCGCGGAGTGCCTCCAGCACGTCCTCTTTGGACGAAAAATAGAGATAGAACGTCCCCTTGGCGACATCGGCGCGCGAGGTGATCTGCTCGATCGTTGTAGGGGCGACGCCCTGTTCCAGGAAGAGGCGATAGGCAGCATGGATCAGCTCGTCACGCCGCTCTTGAGGGGGCTTGGTCCGAGGACGGGCTTTGGTAGCAGTACGCGTCAATACATGTCCTCCATGGCAGAACAAAGGTCACTAACAGCAGCATAGAGCACATGCGGGAAAGTCATGCGTTCGCAGGGGCGTTGGTAACTCTGGCGGCCACGCAAGCCGCAGCGGCAATCGTCACAGGCCGCCAACCCGAAGCGTCGCCGTCTGCAACGCAATCCATCGTCTCTAAAGATTCGATCCAGTCCATGGCTGCCGCGATCGCTTCTTCCGGCCCGTATGTCTTCAGCACAGCCGTATAAAAGGCCGCCAGCTCCTTCTCCGCTGTTCTCAAATCCGTTTCATTCTCGTACATCGCAACGACTCCTTACCACCGGGCTACGACGCCCAGTCTCGAACTCGCCAAGTCCGTATGTAGAGATTATCAGTAATGACTGGTGGTCAGTCAATACAATCTGCAAAATTTAATCCACCGGTGATGGGCCGATGCCTCATTAAAGACAAGGGTTTTATAGTCTGCCCTGGGCGCCGTCGAGTTCCCACACATGGCTGCTGACCATTGTGATCCCCAGCCCGCGTACCCGCGACGAGTTGTTTTTGTCTTTGTTTTTCTGGCTTGTCATTCCGAGCGTAGCGAGCGAACCTGCTGTCTCCCGTTCTTTGTTCGTATCACCCATAGACATATAGGACGGTATTGGAAGGAGATAGCCTGTGTTGGGGCATCGCACTTGTGGTGACATTGGTGAAAAGCGGGAGAAATCAGGTTCGCTCGCTACGCTCGGAATGACAAACCAGAAAGGCAAGCACCCTTCTCCGGTCACACCGCTAACTCAACACCCACGTATCCTTCGACCCGCCACCCTGTGAGCTATTCACCACCAGCGACCCGCGCTTGAGCGCGACCCGCGTAAGTCCCCCGGGCACGATCGTGACCTTGTCCCCATACAGCACATAGGGCCGCAGGTCGACGTGCCGCGGCTCCAGTTCATCGCCGATCAAACACGGCGCGCGAGAGAAGCTGATCGTCGGTTGCGCAATGTAGTTGCGAGGATTGGCCTTGATGCGCTCGGCAAAATCCGCGCGCTCCTTGGCGGTCGAGTGTGGGCCAATCAGCATGCCATAGCCGCCTGACTCGCCCACCGCCTTGACCACCAGCTTGTCGAGGTTCGCCAGCACATGCTGACGGTCCTTCTCTCTCGCGCAGAGGTAGGTCTCGACATTGTTCAGCACCGGCTCTTCGCTCAGGTAGTAGCGGATGATGTCCGGCACATAGGCATAGATCGCCTTGTCGTCGGCGACTCCGGTGCCGAAGGCGTTGGACAGCGTCACATTGCCCGCGCGATACGCATTGAACAGCCCCGCAACGCCCAGCATAGAGTCCGCGCGGAAGGACAGCGGATCGATGAAGTCGTCGTCCACGCGCCGATAGATCACATCCACGCGCCGCAACCCGCTGGTGGTGCGCATGTAGCAGACGTTGTCATGCACCACGAGGTCGCGGCCCTCGACGAGCTCAATACCCATCTGACGAGCCAGGTACGCATGCTCGAAGTAGGCGGAGTTGAAGACCCCGGGAGACAGCAGCACGATGTTCGGCTCCGGACGGCCCTCCGGCGCGAGCGAGCGCAGCGTGCTCAGCAGCACCTGCGTGTAGTGCTCGATCGGCCGCACGTTGTAGCTGCGGAAGAGCTGCGGGAAGATGCGCTTCATTACGCGCCGGTTGGTGAGCATATAGCTCACGCCCGAAGGCACGCGCAGGTTGTCTTCGAGCACGGCGAAGTCGCCGTTCTCGAGTCGAATCAAATCTGTTCCACAGACGGCGATATAGACATTGCGCGGAACCTGCAGGCCGCTCATCTGGCGGCGGAACTGTGGGCACGAGTACACCAGCTCGCGCGGAACGATGCCGTCCTGCAGGATGCGGCCATCGTTATAGATGTCTTTGAGAAAGAGGTTGAGCGCGGTAATGCGCTGGGTCAGGCCCCGCTCCACCGTCGCCCACTCTGCGGCGGTGATGATGCGTGGCAGCAGGTCGTAGGGAAAGATCCGCTCCGTGCCTTCATCGCGCCCGTAGACGGTGAAGGTGATGCCCTGGTTGAGAAAGCTCAGATCGGCGGCCTGTTTGCGCCGCTGGACCTCTTCCGGCGGCAGCGCGGCAAAGTGCTCCAGCAGCGGCTCGTAGTGCTCGTGCAGGGTATTCGCGCCGGAGAACATCTCATCGTACGCATGGTCGAGCTCATAGTTTTTCAGCGCTGCGAGCTCGCGCGGGCGGAGCGGAAGTCCCGAGGAAGTGTTATCCATGTGAATTTTCAGTATAGGGGAACTCCCATAGGCAATTAGCCAACAACTCCAAGCGCGCCACCCATAATTCACTTCGTTTTGAAGGGGCGGGGCTTCAGCCCAGCCGTCAGAAGGCAATCTGTTGCGGTGGCTTTAGCCACGGAGGGGGGGACGATGCCAAGCCTCGCCCCAGAAGCCGTCGCGTACCGTGGCGCTCTCTTCGCGCCCGTTGCGTCAAGGCTTTTACGCCTTCTTGATGGGGCATACCGCCTCGATGCGGTAAACTAACAGGGACGCGCTTTTTACACAATTCCGGAGCCCTGAAGGCCTGCGCCTTCTTCCCCGCGCGCACCTAGCTCCCAAAAACCGATATTAAGACTGATTCAGAACAGGATCCCTCTCTAAGTGAGCACCTCGACGACCGCCCAAGCCATCCGTAACATCGCCATTATTGCCCACGTTGATCACGGCAAGACCACCCTGGTCGACGCCATGCTGCGTCAGAGCGGCACCTTCCGCGCCAACGAAGCCGTTGCCGAGCGCGTCATGGACTCCAACGACCTTGAAAAAGAGCGTGGCATCACCATTCTCGCCAAGAACACGGCGATCCAGTATCACGACTCCAAGATCAACATCGTCGACACCCCCGGCCACGCTGACTTCGGTGGCGAGGTAGAGCGCGCTCTCAAGATGGTCGACGGCGTCGTCCTGCTGGTGGACGCCTCTGAAGGCCCTCTGCCCCAGACCCGCTACGTGCTCTCCAAGGCACTCGAGGCCAAGCTGACGCCGATCGTCGTCGTCAACAAGATTGATCGTCCCGACGCCCGTCCGCAGGAAGTCCTGAACGAGGTCTATGACCTCTTCATCGATCTCGATGCCGACGAGAGCGTCCTCGAGTTCCCTGTCATCTACACCAACGGCAAGGCAGGCACCGCGACTATGGACCTCAACGTCCCCGGCGTGGATCTGCAGCCGCTCTTCGAGCTCATCTTCAAGACCATCCCGGCTGCAACGGGAACTCCTGACGGCGACCTCCAGGTGCTCGTCACCAATCTCGACTACTCCGACTACCTCGGTCGCCTGGCGATTGCCCGTGTCTTCAACGGCACGCTGCGCATCGGCCAGGAGGTCAATCTTTCGCGCATCGACGGCAAGCTCGAAACCGTCAAGGTCACCAAGCTCTTCACCTTCAACGGCCTCAAGCGCACAGACACCAATGAGACCGAGGTCGGCGACATCATCGCCGTCGCCGGTATCCCGGGCATCACCATCGGCGAGAGCTTCTGCGCGCTCGAAAACCCCAAGCCGCTGCCCCCGATCAAGATCGATGAGCCGACCATCGCTATCGTCTTCTCGGTCAACAACGGACCATTCGCTGGCCGTGAAGGCAAGCTCGTCACCTCGCGCAACATCAAGGAGCGTCTCGAAAAGGAGCTCCTCACCAACGTCTCCATCCGTGTCGAAGACACCGGCACTCCGGATAACTTCAAGGTCCTGGGCCGTGGTGAACTCCAGCTCTCCGTGCTCATCGAGATGATGCGCCGCGAAGGCTTCGAGCTCATGGTCTCGCGTCCCACCATCGTCACCAAGCGCATCAATGACCAGCTCATGGAGCCCTCCGAGATCCTCACCATCGATATTCCGGAGAGCTTCGTCGGCACGGTCATCGAACGCCTCGGACCGAGAAAAGGCGAGATGGTCAAGATGGCGAACCACGGCTCAGGCCGTGTCCGCATGGAGTTCAAGGTCCCGTCGCGCGGCCTCATCGGTCTGCGCAACGAGATGCTCACCGAGACCCGCGGCACCATCGTGATGAACTCCATCGCCGGTGAGTACATCCCCTATACCGGTGAGATTCCGCAACGTCCTTCAGGCGCGCTGATCTCCGACCGCCAGGGTGTTACGACGCTTTACGCGCTGGACGGCACGCAAGAGCGCGGAATCCTGTTCCTCGGCGACGGCGTTGAAGTCTACGAAGGCATGATCATCGGCGAGCACTCCCGCGACAACGATCTCGACGTCAACTGCGTCCGCGAGAAGAAGCTAACCAACATGCGCGCCTCCGGTTCTGACGATGCGGTCCGCCTGGTGCCCTTCAAGGTGCTCACGCTGGAACAGTCCATCGAGTTCATCGCAGACGACGAGCTGGTAGAAGTCACGCCCAAGTCGCTGCGCATGCGCAAGAAGATCCTCCAGGCCAACCGCCGCCCCAAGGGCAGCCGCAGCGGCACCCAACAGCCCGAGTAACTCTGAACGGTTCACAGAACAAAGGCCCTCCCACGCGGAGGGCCTTTGTTGTTTTTGTCATTCCCCAACCTCTGTCATCTCGACCGGAGCATGACTGTTTCATCGTCATGCGTAGTGGAGAGACCCCTGTATTTCGCGATGCGCGTATCAGTACCGTCGTCGACTCGAACAAAATACAGGGGTTTCTTGATGCAGAGTGCGCCACAGACGTTTGTATCGCGCTCTGCGTCAAGGGGTCTCTCCACTCGCGATGCTCGGTCGAGATGACAATATGGGGGCAGGCAAAATTTCAGCAACAAAACACACGAGGCCGCCCAAAGGGCGGCCTCGTCACATCCACAACAAAACTACTTCTTCGCGTGCTCGAAGCGCTTATTAACCTCAGCCCAGTTGATGACGTTCCACCAAGCCGCAAGATAATCCGGGCGCTTGTTCTGGTACTTCAGGTAGTAAGCGTGTTCCCAGACATCGTTGCCGAGGATCGGATACAGACCCTGCGACAGCGGATTGTCCTGGTTCGGCGTGGTCAGAATCTCCAGCTTGCCGCCCTTGAACACGAGCCAGCCCCAGCCGGAGCCAAACTGCTTGGCGGTCGTCTCGTTGAACTTTTTCTTGAAATCCTCAAACGAGCCGAAGTCTGCCTTGATCTGCGCTGCGATAGCACCGTTCGGCTCGCCGCCGCCGCCCGGTCCCATGATCTGCCAGAACATCGTGTGGTTGACATGTCCGCCGCCGTTGTTGCGAACGACTCCACGCACATCTTCAGGGATGCTGGCGAGGTCCGAAACCAGCTCTTCGGGCGTCTTCGTGCCGAGCTCGGGGTGCTTCTCAACCGCACCATTCAGATTGGTGACATAGGTCTGGTGATGCTTGTCGTGGTGCAGTTTCATCGTCGCTTCGTCGATGGTCGGCTCGAGAGCGGCATAGTCATAAGGGAGAGGGGGAAGTTCGAAAGCCACGGTAAGTTGCTCCTGTTCGTTCGAGTTGGGGAGCGCATCGGCTCCGCACACTTGGTTGGATGCACGCGCCGCGTTTCGCGGCGCAACATCGTTGAGATTACACCCACGACGCCCGTGGACGTGAAATTCCGGTGAAGAAGCCCTGACGCAACGGGCGCTATGCTACACAAAGAAACACCACGAAAGCCGTCGCGTACCGTGGCGCATCCGTCGCGACCGTTGCGTCAAGGTTTTTGCTCTTGCCCCTGTAACCTCGCTGTCGATTTGTGCTCTCATAGTCACCATGAGCGTCTTCGACGGAACGTATCACTGGCTGGACGATGATGGCCCGGCCTTCGGCGGCCCCGGCCTTGAACCGCGTTGGACTTCGAGCCAAAAAGATGCGGTCTCAACAGCCTATGCGGCTTCAAGCAGGATCTGGTTTACCGCCTCACACGGCACGCTGAACGAGATCTACTACCCCACCATCGATCGTCCGCAGACGCGCGACATGGAACTGCTCTTCACCGACGAGGAGACTTTTTTCCATGAAGACAAGCGCGACTTCAACTACGACTTTCACTACGTCGATGATGACGCACTGGCCGTGCGCGTCGTGGCGACCGACATCGGCGGACGTTACACCGTCACCAAGGAGTTCATCACCGACCCCCATCATCCGGTCGTGTTGATGCACGTGAAGATCGAGGGCGATGAGGCAATCCTTTCGCGGCTCAAGTGTTACGCGCTACTCGCGCCGCACCTGGATGGCGGTGGTGCAGGGAACTCAGCGCGGTCGCTGGACATCGCCGGCAAGCGCTGCATCCTGGCCTGGAAGAACAACATCTCGCTGGCCTTCGGCGCCGATTGCGGCTTCACGCGCTCGAGCTCCGGCTACGTCGGCACCAGTGACGGCTATCAGGATCTCTGCTCGCACATGCACATGGCCTGGAGCTTCGGTCAGGCGCTCGACGGCAACATCGCGATGATGGGCGAGATCGACGTCGCGAAGAACCGCGAGTTCACCATCGCCATCTCGCTCGGCGACGGACACCACTCCGCACTCGCCAGCATGATGCAGACACTCGCCACTCCCTATGCCGAGCATCTGCAGCGCTTTATAGCCCAGTGGCATCGCGCGGAATCACCGAAGCGACTGGCGAAGGCAGCGACCGATGGCGGCAAGCTCTTGCGCATCTCGCACAACGTTATCCTCACCCACGAGGACAAGACTTACTCCGGCGCGTTCATCGCCTCGGCGTCGATCCCCTGGGGCGCATCCAAATCCGACTCCGACCTCGGCGGCTATCACCTGGTCTGGACGCGCGATATGGTGCAATCGGCGACCGCCATGCTGGCCTGCGGCCGCATCGACACGGCCCTCCGCGCTCTCGTCTACCTCGCTTGCACACAGCATCCCGATGGCGGCTTCGCGCAGAACTTCTGGATCGATGGAACTCCCTACTGGCAGGGCATTCAGCTCGATGAAGTAGCGTTCCCCATCATCCTCGCGTGGCGTCTGTGGAAGGCCGACGGCCTCGGCAACTTCGATATCTTCCCCTTCGTCGTGAACGCCTCCGCATTCCTCGTTCGCTATGCGCCGGTGACCCAGCAGGAGCGCTGGGAGGAGAATGCCGGCTACTCGCCCTCCACCCTGGCGGCTGTGATCTCCGCGCTCGTCTGTGCCGCCGATATCTGCATTGCGCACGGCTCCGAAGAGCTCGGCAAGTTCCTGGAGGACTACGCTGACTGGATCGAAGCGCATCTCGATGAGTGGACGACGACCAACCGCGGCATGTTGCTGCCCGACGTTCCGTATCACTACATGCGCATCCGTCCGCCGGCTGAGGGCGAGCCCTTCCACAACCCGCAGATTCCTCCCGGCACGCTGCACCTCTCCAATCGCGGCCCGGGCGAGAAGTTCGCCTTCGAGGCCCGCGAGTTGATTGACGGCGGCTTCCTCGAACTGGTCCGCTACGGTGTTCGCCGGGCCGATGATCCGCTCATCATCGATTCACTCAAGGTCGTCGACGCGGTGCTGAAGATCGACACACCGTACGGTCCCTGCTGGCGCCGCTACAACCACGATGGCTACGGCCAGCGTAAGGATGGCGGCCCGTATCTCGGCTGGGGTCAGGGCCGCGCCTGGCCCATTCTGACCGGCGAGCGCGCCCACTACGAGCTTGCTGCCGGCAAGGATGTCACCTCGTTCGTAACCGCGCTGGAGCAGTTCAGCTCGGTCGGCGGCATGTTGCCCGAGCAGGTATGGGACTACGCCGACCTGCCCTCGGAGGGCATGTACTTCGGCCGTTCGGCGGGCTCCGCCCAGCCGCTGGTCTGGGCCCACGCCGAGTATGTCAAGCTGCTGCGCTCAGTCGCTGACGGCAAGGTCTTCGACCGCATCTCGGTCGTCGAAGAACGCTACGCGGTTCCCAAGGAAAAACGCACCTTCCAGAGCCGCATGGAGATCTTCCAGACCGGCAGACCGATCTCTGCGATGGTGCAGGGCGGAACGCTGCGCATTCTGGATCCGGAACGTTTTCGTGTCGTATACACCACAGACAACTGGGCTACGAAGAGCACACTCGACTCCCGCGTAGTGGGCCGGCCAGGGTCGTTCATCGACATCCAGACCGCCCACGACGAGACCGGGAGCATCCTCTTCACGATCTACTGGCCGGAGAGTGATCGCTGGCTAGGCCACAACTACGAGGTCGCGGTCCACGAAGAACCGCTCCCGCAGGGAACCGCGGCAACGAAGCCGAAATCCTAAAGGGGGTGCGTCTTGTGGCTGGTCGTCTAGAGAGGTATTTTCTGCTTTTGCTTTTCTAGTTGTCATTCCGAGCGCAGTGAGCGAACCTGCTTTCTCCCGTTTTTCGCTAGTGCCGCCACAAACGTTATACGCCAGCACAGACCATGCCCTTCGGGGCTGGTTCTGTGTTGCTTTGTGACTTTCGCGCAAGCCCATTCGTTATCCAAAAATTCTTGATCCGGATTTTCAGTCCGATGGTACTGTGATCGCGACTTGCCCATCTCCATTAGAGAGAGCGGAACATCGTGCGTGGCAGGGGTTGCACAAGGAACCATGCGGAAGAGCCCGAGGTCATAACGAAAGGGCAGGTTATATCGAGTCTTGGCCTGCCACATTGCTTTGATTGCACTTCGCTGAAGCCCATCTCGGGGTTATCTCCGTAGCAGTACGCCGCCATCTCATGGCGTATTCCAACCTACTCCCTACAGGAGAAATACGATGCCTTACAGCCCTTTGTTGGTTAAACCTTTTCGTGACGAAGTTGTAGAAGCCGGCGTTAAGGATTTGCAGACTTCTGCCGACGTCGATACTTTTTTTGCAAACCAGAAGGGCTTATCCCTTCTGTTTATTAATTCAGTGTGCGGCTGCGCAGCAGGGACGGCGCGACCGGCGCTTCGCATTGCACTCGCTAACGACAAAAAACCCGATCAATCGGTTAGCGTCTTTGCCGGCCAGGACCTCGAAGCCACTGCAAAAGCCAGAAATTATTTTCCGGATATCCCGCCTTCCTCTCCATCGTTTGCTTTTTTCAAAGACGGCGAACTGGTGTATTTCATACCCAAGCATCGGATCGAAAGCAGAGATGCCAATTCCGTGGCACAAGATCTGATAAGCGTGTTCCAGGAATTTGCTTGATCGGTGTAGCGACACGGTCCTATCCGCACACCTCCCATCCATCGCGGTGAATCTGCGATGGATGGGAGCCGCACACGTATCGGAACTATTTGTGGCGTGTTTTGCGTCCAGAACGCCAGAGGGGCGCCGAGGTTTCGCGGCGGCCGCCACGAATGCCGTCGCGACCTCCGCGAAACCTCCGCGCCCTCTGCTTTAAAGCTGTTCGCTGTTCGCTCTTAGCTCGGCTGCGGCCCCGGCACAGTCACCATCCAGCCCACGCCGAAGCGGTCTTTCAGCATACCGAACAGCGGCGACCAGAAGGTCTGTGCCAGCGGCATCTGTACGGAGCCGCCTTGACTCAACGCATCGAAGAGTCGCTTCACCTCAGCCTCATCGGTGGACTCCACGCATACCTGAAAGCCACCCAGCGCCTCCTCGCGGCCCTTGGGGGCGTCACAGCCCATCAGGGTAAAACCACCCAACGGCATCGACGTATGCAGGATGAGGTCCTTCGCATCGGGCGGTACAGGTGATCCTGCAGGTGCCTCGCCAAACGTCATGGTGAATTGGATCTTGGTGCCAAACGTCTTCTCATAAAACGCAAACGCTTCGCGACAGGTTCCCGGAAATACTAGGTGCAGATTCGTCTTCATTGTCTTCTCCTCGCTTGTTGTACGTCTCGTTGTACGTCTCGTTGTCAGTTGTCAGTTGTCAGTGTCGGTTGCAGATTCATGGTTGCCAGTCCTCACTAACTGAGAACTGGCAACTGAGAACTGACAACCCACTCGGCACCGAATCATACGCTTTGCAGCAACTCACCCAACCGATCAAGGCTCGAGTTCCATCCAGCAGTCATCCCCTTCAGGTGCTGTTCGGCCCCCGGCTTGGAGTTCATGACATGGACATCCAGCGTGACCTCTGTACCGCCTTCGACCTCGGCAAAGAACACCGAGTTCCAGTTCTCGAACATCGCATCGCCGTTTTTATCCAGCGGTGATGCCGTGAAGTGAAACCTGTATGGCGGATAGAACTCCACGAACCGTCCCGTCATCGGATACACGGTCCCATCCGGTGCCTGCATGTGGATGAGGAGTGCGCCGCCGGCGCGCGCATCGACTTCACACACCGGGTTGGTGAAGCCCTTCGGCCCCCACCACTGTGCCAGCATCTCCGGCTTGGTCCACGCGTCGAAGACCAACTCGCGCGGCGCTGCGAAGAAGCGCCTCAGGTGCAGTTCGCTCGGCACTTCGTTGGGGTCGAGAACCCTCTCGGGCTGTACAGAGTTCATAAACTCCGCGAAGCAGTCGAACGCGCTGTTCCAGCCGCCGTTGTGTCCGTCGCGCTCGCCTTCGGTTGCGAACGGAGCCTGATGAAAGTGCATAACCGTCTTCTTTCCGCGCTCTTCAAAGCGCACGGTAATGATGTTTTCTTTGAAGGGACTTTCGCTGAGCCCCACGCTGGAGCGGTCTTCCCACGCAAACGTGTAGACCAATAGCTCTGGCGGCTTGATCTCGCGGGTTACGCCGCCCTGCCGCAGATAGGCCATCTGCTCACATCCGGGGATGCGGCCTTCCATGCAGAGCCGCCACTTGCCACCCGGTTCCGATGGCGCTACAAACTCTGTTGTCTGGAAGCCGCGCGGGCCCATCCAGTGCTTCGCCATCTCGGGATCGGTCCAGGCCTTCCACACCAACTCCCGTGGTGCGTCGAAGACGCGCGTAATGCGGAGCTCATAACCAGTCGTAGAGGATACGGGCGATAGCGTTGCGGTGCTCATGCGGCAACTCCTTTTGTGGCGAGATGTTCGGCGAGCCGTTCCAGCGTCTGCTTGCCGCCTTCGACGGCGTGGTACTCGCGGATGATGGTGTCGCGCGCTTCGGTGCTGGGGAAGATCATGCGCAGGGTCAACAGTGTCTTGTCGCCCTCTGCCACTTCGAAGGTCACAATCTTCTGAGCGTTCACCTCGGTTGAGCCTTCGCCGCCATGACCGCCGTGCGTGGAGGAGAGGAGCTCAGGCCGCACCACCTCCAGGAAGACGCTCTTATTCGGATAGTCGGTGCCGTCGGGCCCATGCATCACATGGTTCCATTCGCCGCCGGGGCGGACATCCATCTTTTCGATGGTGGTCGTGAAGCCCTCAGGTCCCCACCAGTGAACGATCTGCTCAGGGTCCGTCCACGCGTCGAAGACGAGTTCGCGGGGAGCGTCGATGACGCGTGTGATGACCATCTCGCGACCGTCGGGTTGGACTACGGCGTTACTTTCTCTTGGGTTCATCGTCCTTCTCCTTGGCTTGCAGTTTTTTCAGGTAGTCGTCGAGGCGGTCGAAGCTCTGTTCCCAGAACCTTCGATACTCGTCAATCCAGACAGAGGCATCCTGGAGCGGCCCGGCCTGCAGCTTGCAGGGCCTCCACTGTGCCTCGCGCCCCCGTGCAATGAGTCCAGCCCGCTCCAGCACCTTCAGGTGTTTGGAGATGGCCGGCATGCTCATCTCGAAGGGCGCGGCCAGCTCCGTGACCGAGGTTTCACCCAGGGCCAGCCGCCCCAGAATGGCCCGCCGCGTCGGATCGGCAAGAGCAGCAAACGTCGAGTCGAGATTGGAAGTATGCATATTCATTTCACCAATCGGTTATATAACCGATTGGTGAAATATAGGCCCAGCCAAAACCCTTGTCAACAGGGTTTCTAGATTTTTTTGGCCCATCCTTGCAAAGCACCACTTCGGCCACGAAATGCCACAAATCCTGATGGCCCAGACTCTAAGGCTGAGGGCACATTTGAGATTCACGCCCTTCCGTTACACTGGAACGACCTGTGAATGAGCGGCGCGCACGGTGCGCGCAAACACACGAGATTACTTTTTTGAGGACAGAATGACCGATCAGCAGAAGCAAGATGCACTCGACCAGCTTTCCATCAACACGCTGCGCTTCCTCGCAGTCGATCAGGTTGAAAAGGCCAAGAGCGGCCACCCCGGAGCGCCATTGGGCTGCGCCCCCATCGCCTACCTGCTGTACCACAAGATCATGAAGTACAACCCGTCCGAGCCGCACTGGTCGGACCGCGATCGCTTCATCTTGTCCAATGGCCATGCGTCCGCGCTGCTCTATGGCGTACTGCACCTGGCCGGCTACGACCTGCCCCTGTCTCAGCTCGAGCAGTTCCGCCAGTGGGGTTCGCACACTCCGGGTCACCCGGAGGTCGGTGAGGCTCCAGGCGTTGAAGTGACCACCGGTCCGCTTGGCCAGGGCTTTGCCATGGCCGTGGGTGAAGCCATCGCCGAGAAGCATCTCGCCGCAATCTACAACCACGACAACCACACGCCGGTCGATCACCACACCTACGTCCTCTGCGGCGACGGTGACTTGATGGAAGGCATTAGCCACGAATCCGCGTCTCTTGCCGGCACATTGAACTTAGGCAAGCTGATCGTGCTCTACGACGACAATCTGATCTCGCTCGACGGCCCCACCGATCTCAGCTACACCGAGGACGTTACCGAGCGCTTCCATGCCTACCACTGGCATGTGCAGATGGTCGAAGACGGCAACGACCTCGTCGCGATTGAAAAAGCAATCCGCGCGGCCCAGGCTGAGACCACCAAGCCCTCGCTGATCCGCGTACGCACGGTCATTGGCTACGGCTCGCCCAAGGCCGGCACGAACAAGGTTCACGGCGAAGCGCTCGGAGCAGAGGCCACCAAGGCCACCAAGAAGAACCTCGGCTTCCCCGAGGACCAGAGCTTCTACATCCCTGAAGAGGCCGGCAAGAACTGGCTGCAGGCTAAGGACAAGGGAGCGAAGGCTCAAGCCGAGTGGCAGGAGAACTTCGACGCCTACAAGAAGGCCTACCCCGAACTGGGCACGCAGTATGAGCGTACCTTTGCGGCGAAGCTGGCTGAGGGCTGGGAAAAGGCGATCCCCACCTTCCCAGTGGACAAGCCTGTGGCTACGCGCAACGCCGGCCAGGTAGTGTTGAATGCCGTCGCAAAGATCGTTCCGGAGCTGTTCGGCGGCGCGGCGGATCTTACGGCCTCCACCAAAACCATCTTCAAGGACTCACCTAGCTTCCACGTCGACCCCAAGGGCCGCAACGTGTTCTTCGGTGTGCGTGAGTTCGGCATGATGGCAGCTGTGAACGGCATCGCGGCACACGGCGGGCTCATTCCCTTCGGCTCGACGTTCTTCACCTTTAGCGATTACTGCCGTTCAGCGTTGCGCATGGGCGCGCTGATGCAAACCCACTCGCTCTACATCTTCACGCACGACTCCGTCGGCCTCGGCGAGGATGGTCCTACGCACCAGCCTGTCGAGCACCTCATGAGCCTGCGCGCCATCCCACACCTTACCGACTTCCGGCCTGCGGACGCCAACGAGACCGCTGCCAGCTGGCAGCTTGCGTTAGAGCGCAAGTCGCCCAGCTTCATGGCTCTCTCTCGCCAGGACCTGCCGGTCATCGACGCCGTGAAGTACAAGGTATTCGAGGGCACGCGCAAAGGCGCCTACATCCTCGACGGCAGCGGCAAGGACATCGTCCTCGTCGCCACTGGCTCTGAGGTGGAGCTGATCGTCAAGGCTGCTGAAGAGTTGAAGGCCGCAGGCATTGGGGCAACAGTCGTCTCCATGCCGAGCTTCAAGCTCTTTGAGGAGCAGAGCGAGGAGTACAAGCTCTCCATCTTCCCGCACGGCGTGCCCAAGATCTCGGTCGAAGCCGGCGCCACGATGGGCTGGTGGAAGTACATCGGTCGTGAAGGCATCGCTATCGGGATCGACCGCTTCGGTGCCTCAGCTCCTGGGCCGATTGCGCTGGAGAAGCTCGGTATCTCGGTCGGCCACATCGTCGAGGCTGCCAAGAAGCTGGTGAAGAAGTAGAAGAGCAGGGATCAGGAAACAGGGATTAGGGAAGACGCTGACGTCTTTCCTGTTTCCTGTTTCCTGTCTCCTGTTTCCTGAGGTTTCATGACACAGGACGAAGCAAAAGCACTCGTGGGCAAGCGTGCCGTAGAGTTTGTGAAAGACGGTATGGCCGTTGGTCTTGGCACGGGCACAACAGCGACGCTGTTCATCAGGTCCCTTGGTGAGCGTGTGCAGCAGGGTTTGAAGATCCGTTGTGTGGCATCGAGCGATGCGAGCCACAATCTGGCGGCGTCATTGGGCATGGATATCACAACGCTCGACAAGCTGCCCGAGCTCGATGTGTACATCGACGGCGCAGACGAAGTTGCACCAGGCTTGGCCCTGATCAAGGGCGGTGGCGGCGCGCTGCTGCGCGAGAAGATCGTCGCAAGCGCAGCGAAAAAATTCATCGTAGTTGCAGACCAGACAAAAGTAGTCAAGATGCTAGGCCGCTTTCCGCTGCCGGTGGAAGTCATCAAGATGGCTCTGCCACTTGTACTGCCGAAGCTGGCTGAGCTGGGGCTAAATCCCTCGCAGCGCCCTGCAAAGAACGGTAACGGCCCTTACCTTACGGACGAAGGAAACTTCATCCTGGACTGTGCCTGCGGCCAGATTCCGGATCCAGTGGCAACGGCGGCTGCGATTCGCAGCATCGTCGGTGTAGTGGAGCACGGTCTCTTTCTGCACATGGCCAGCCTCGCACTCATCGCAGGAGATGATGGCGTGACCGAGCTCCAGCCGTAATCGCAACCGAAAAGCCACATTTTATTGAGTTCGTAAAACAGACTTGCATCGCCACGACCTCCGCAAGCGTCTCTTCTTCCATGAGTGATTCGACGAACAACACGCAGGCTGGAAAAGTTTGGTTCATTACCGGTGCTTCTACCGGCTTCGGTCGCGAGATGGCCGAGCAACTGCTTGCGGACGGCGCGAAGGTCGTAGCCACGGCGCGCAAGCCCGATCAATTGAGTGATCTCGCGGCAAAGTATCCCGAGACCGCGCTGATACTGCCTTTGGACGTGACGAAGGATGACGCCGTACAGTCGGCGGTTGAGAAGACGCTGGCGAAGTTCGGCCATGTAGATGTGCTGGTGAACAACGCGGGCTACGGAACGGCAGGCGCGGTGGAAGAGGTAACCGAAGCCGAATTTATGCCGATGTACGAGACCAACGTCTTCGGTCTCATTCGAGTGACGAGGGCCCTGTTGCCGCAGTTCCGCGAGCGCCGCAGCGGCCATATCGTAAATCTTTCGTCAATTGGCGGCCTCGTTGGTCTGCCTGGCTGGGGCCTCTACAACTCATCGAAATTTGCCGTTGAAGGCCTCTCCGAGGCGCTCTTTGTCGAACTTGCCCCACTGGGCATCAAGGTTCTGATTGTTGAGCCAGGCCCGTTCCGGACGGACTTCTTAGGGCGTTCCGGTCAGGAGGCTGCTAAGCGCATCGTGGACTACGACGCGACCTCCGGCAAGACCCGTGAGTACATGAAGAGTAACGACGGCAAGCAGGCGGGGGACCCGGTGCGCGCTGTGCAGGCGATTATCGCTGCAGTCGCGTCGCCCAACACGCCGAAACATCTGCTGCTGGGTAAGTTAGCCCTCACTCGCTTCCGCCAGAAACTCGATGAATTTACCCAGGAAATAGCCATTTGGGAGCCGGTCACGCTCGGCGCTGACTTCCCCGAAGGTCAATGAGGGTAGCTAGGCATTCGGTTTGGTTGGAGGGGCGGGATTTCAGCCCCTCCATGCCCTTCCAGGCAGGCCTGTCCTCGGAACCTGGAATGTGACCCATTTCTCATTGACAGCGGTTCGGATTACTCTCTAAGAGGCGTTTAAAACGCGTGAGGATGGTACATGGAACTTGGATTGATCGGACTCGGCAAGATGGGCGGCAACATGGCGGAACGCCTGCGCCTCGCCGGGCACAAGGTTGTCGGCTTTGATTTTTCTGCCGACGCGGTAAAGAAGTTGAACGATGCCGGCTCCGTCGGCGTGAACACTCTCGAAGATCTCGTCAAAAATCTCCAGGCGCCGCGTGCGATCTGGATCATGGTCCCGGCGGGCGATCCTGTCGACGAGACCATCGCAAAGCTGAAGCCGCTGATGCAGAAGGGCGACATCTTTATCGATGGTGGTAACTCCAACTACAAGGATACGCAGAGACGGCATGATGTCCTGAAGGCAGAGGGCTTCGAATTCGTCGACGTAGGAACGTCGGGCGGCATCTGGGGTATCACTGAGGGCTATAGCATGATGATCGGCGGCGACGTGGATGTCGTCGAGCGGCTACGCCCGATCTTCGAGACGCTGGCTCCAGGCGCCGACAAGGGCTGGGGCCGTGTTGGCCCATCGGGCGCCGGGCACTTCGTGAAGATGGTCCACAACGGCATCGAGTACGGCGTGATGCAGGCGTATGCCGAGGGCTTCTCGATTATGAAGGCGAAGAAGCCGCTCGACCTCGACCTTACACAGATCTCCGAGATCTGGCGTTATGGGTCGGTGGTACGTTCGTGGCTGCTGGATCTGACAGCAGATGCGCTCAAGAAAAACCCCACGCTGGAAGGTCTCGAGGCCTATGTGCCGGACTCCGGCGAGGGCCGCTGGACGGTCTTCGAAGCCATCGATCTCAATGTGTCGGCTCCGGTGATTACGGAGTCGTTGATTCGCCGCCTGCGCTCGCGCGAAGAGAACAACTTCACCGACCGCATGTTGTCGGTGATGCGCAATGAGTTTGGCGGACACGCCGTGAAGAAGAGCTAGAGGATAGAGGGTAGAGGATGGAGGATAGAACGTTCTCTCTATCCTCTACCCTCTGCACTCTACGCTCTCAAACCTGAGGAGCATTATGTCGACAACACAAGTCAATATCAGTCCCGCGGCCATGAAGGCCAGCCAGTCTCTGGAGCGTCGCCCCGATCCGTGTATTGTGGTGATCTTTGGAGCTTCGGGTGACCTGACCAAGCGCAAGCTGCTGCCTGCGCTCTACCACTTGGAGCAATCGGGCTTCCTCCCGGAAAACTTCGCCGTGCTTGGCGTCGCCCGGCGCTCGCTGGAGGCCACGTTTCCGGCCGACATGAAGGATGGCATCGTTAAGGGCGGTGGCGTCGAGGAAAACGAAGCCAAGCTCGCTCCGTTCGTCGATCGTGTGCAGTACTACGCGATGAACTTCGACGACGATGCAGCCTACGATGGCTTGAAGAAGAAGCTCGCCGAGATGGATAAGAAGTTCGGCACCAAGGCCAACCGGCTCTTCTATCTCGCCGTTGCACCGGAATACTTCTCCGACATCGTCGCGTATCTCGGCAAGCACGAGATGAATAAGCCCGCTGAGGGCGACAATCACTGGATTCGCACCGTCATCGAGAAGCCCTTTGGCCATGATCTCGAGTCGGCGCGTGCTCTGAACGACGAAGTCAACAAGGTGTTCGAAGAGAACCAGATCTTCCGCATCGATCACTATCTGGGCAAGGAGACGGTGCAGAACATCCTCGTCTTCCGCTTTGCCAACGGTATCTTCGAGCACGTCTGGAATCGCAACTACATCGACCACGTCGAGATCACGGCAGCTGAGTCGATCGGCATCGAAGGCCGTGGGCCGTTCTACGAACAGGCTGGTGCGCTGCGCGACGTCGTGCAGAACCACGTGATGGAGCTGTTGAGCTTCGTCGCAATGGAGCCGCCGGTTAGTTTCGAAGCCGACGCTGTTCGCAACGAGAAGGTCAAGGTGTGGAAGGCGATTCAGCCGATCCATCCGGCTGATACGGTGCGTGGTCAGTATGGCCCGGGTACCGTCGACGGTAAGGCTGTAATTGGCTATCGCCAGGAAGATCGCGTACATCCTCGCTCGCAGACCGAGACCTATGCGGCACTGCGGTTGGAGATTGAAAACTGGCGCTGGGCTGGCGTGCCGTTCTACATCCGCGCCGGTAAGCGTTTGGCCAAGCGCGTGACTGAGATCACCATTCAGTTCAAGCAGCCGCCGCTGCTGCTCTTCAAGGGTCACGAAGGCAAGGGTGCTGAGGGCATCAAGCCGAACGTGATCTCGATGCGCATTCAGCCGGATGAAGGTATTGCACTGCGCTTTGCGGCCAAGGTCCCCGGCCCGAACATGAGCATGAGCTCGGTGAACATGAACTTCAGCTATGCTGACGCGTTCGGCGCTTCATCGGCCAACGGTTACGAGCGTCTGCTGCTCGACGCGATGCTGGGTGACGGAACACTGTTCGCACACCGCGACGGCGTTGAAGCCACATGGTCGCTGATCACGCCGATCCTCGAAGCCTGGGCCAAAGATCCGGTCAAGGACTTCCCGAACTATGCTGCGGGAACCTGGGGACCGCCCTTGTCTGACGCTATGCTGAAGGCCGATGGACGCAAATGGCGGAAGCTGTAAAAGCAGGAAACAGGGAATAGCAAACAGAAAACAGCTGTAGGGTTAGCTGCTCCCTTTATTGTTATTTCGAACCTGACTGAGGAATCTGTTGTCCACTGGGCCGTTTGCCGAGAGGGCGACAGGTTTCTCGCTCAGTGTGAAATTAGGCCAAGATAGAAGCAACGGAGAACAGAGAACACTATGCCGCGTCCCGTCACTGTTACGTATCAGGTTTGGTCTTCGCCAGCTGAGGTTGCGCTGGCTTCGGCACGGCTGCTGGCTTCGCGTGCCGAGCATGCAGTCGCTACGCGTGGCATTGCGCGCATCGCGATCTCCGGTGGGTCGACTCCGCAGGCTACCTTTAAGCTGCTGGCCGATCCGGCGCGGCCGTTTCTCGCAACCATTCCGTGGGACAAACTGCAGCTCTTCTGGGTAGACGAACGCTGCGTTCCGCCGGACCATCCGGAGTCGAACTACGGTGTTTGCCGTGAGTTGCTGCTGAGCAAGGTGCCGATCCCCGAAGCCAATGTCTTCCGCATGGAAGGCGAGCTCGATCCTGAAGAGGCGGCTTCGCGCTATGAGAGCCTGCTGCGCAATACGCTGAAGCTCGAAGGAGCAGAGTCTCCTGTGTTCGATCTGGTGGCGCTTGGCATGGGCCCGGACGGCCATACCGCGTCGCTGTTTCCAAACACAGAGGGGCTGAATGAGCTCAATCGGCTGGTCATTGCCAACCACGTTCCGCAGAAGGATACATGGCGCATCTCGCTGACGTGGCCTGTCATCAATCAGGCGACCGAGGTTGCATTTGAGATTGAAGGTCCCAGCAAAACAGACATTCTGGCCGAGGTGCTGACTGGGCCTCGCGATCCTGAGCGCCTGCCGTCGCAACTGATTCGCCCCTCGAATGGTAAGCTGCTCTTCTTGCTCGACGAAGCTGCCGCAGCTAAGCTGCCCGCTACGAGCGAGGTCTTCACGACGCCCAATGGAAGCCGTAAAGTGGGCACGCTGGAGATATGACAAAGATAGAAAAACAGGAAGTATCAAACAGGAAGAAGTAGCAAACAGCATACTGTTTCCTATTGCTGTTTCCTGTCTCTAAAAACGGGGCGTACATGATTCTCGCAGGCGATATTGGCGGCACAAAAGTTCATCTGGCTCTTTACAACTTCGACGGCGGCAAACTCGTGCCTGTCCGCGACCATAAGTTTCCCGCAACAAACTACAAGTGTCTCGACGATATTGTCAAAGAGTTCCTCGCCGGTGAAGAGAGCGCCAAGCCTGAGATCATGGCCTCGTGTTTCGGTTGCCCTGGCCCCGTGCGCAATGGCCGGCTAAAGCTTACGAACCTGCCGTGGACGCTTGATACGCGCGATCTGCAGCAGTCGCTGGGAATTGAGCACATCTTCCTTATCAATGACCTTGAGGCCAATGGTTTCGGTATTCCGGAGCTTGCGCCAGCCAGCGTATTCACGTTGCACCAGGGAGATCCCAGTTCGGTAGGGCATCGCGGTCTGGTGTCGGCAGGGACGGGTCTTGGCGAGTGCCTGCTCATCTGGGACGCCCAACGGCAGCGTCACGTTCCTTTGCCCTCCGAGGGAGGGCACGCGGACTTCGCTGCGCGCAACGATCGCGAGATCGCTCTGTTGACCTACCTACATCACACGCTCAATGGCCGCGTCAGCTTCGAGCGCGTCGTCTCCGGCCTCGGTATCAAGAACGTCTACGCTTTTCTGCGCGACGACCAGAAGATGGAAGAGCCAAGCTGGTTGCGCGACCGCATGGCGACGGAAGATCCAAACGCTGTGATCGGTCAGTGTGCTGAGGATGGCTCAAGCGAAATCTGCTTCGAGACGTTGCAGATGTTCACCGCAGCCTTCGGCGCAGAGGCGGGCAACGTCGCGTTGAAGGTGCTCGCGGCAGGCGGCATCTATCTTGGCGGCGGCATCGCTCCAAAGATTCTGAAGACCATGCAGAATGGTGCATTTACGCAGGCGTTTCTCGATAAGGGACGCCTCTCACCGTTACTCGAAGCAATTCCTGTGCGAATCATCCTCGACGACACCTGTGCTTTGCTTGGTGCGGCGGCATATGCTGAGGCGCGGGCGGCGGAGCTCTCAGGGCATTCGGAGCGGGCAGCTTCGGTTCATGCAGCCTAACCATCCCGTAAAACCGCTTGACTGAACGAAAAATAGAGCAAATCATACGTCTGCCGTGCTATCTTGCTTTTGCCCGATACATGGAGTGGTTTGATGAATCATCGCAACGTCGCAATTCTTCTCAGCGGTCTTATGCTGTTCGCCCTGGTTCCTGCAACAGCTACGGCACAGACCGTCAAGCACGATGCTGGATCGGTCGAGCGCGAAGCTGCCGGCAGCACGCCTCCTGATCCTGGGCCGCTGGCGAGCGATCTCTCGGCGAAGCTCGATTCGCGGGACATCCAGAAGGCGATGCGCAAGGTTGCCGATTGGCAGCTCAGCGTAGCTGAGTCGAAGTTCAATCGGCAGTGGACCTTCGCAACCCTGTACGACGGCTTGTTGGCGGCGTCCGCGACCACCGGGGATCCGAAATACCGTGATGCCGTAGCGCAGGCTTCCTCTGACAAGTTCCGCTGGGAGCTGGAGCAGACGCGCTTTCCGCATGCGGACGACGAGGCGCTCGGTAAGAGTTATCTGGCGCTGTATCAGCTCGCTCCTGAACCGGTGAAGATCGCCGACGTCCGCACCACGATGGACCGCCTTGTGGCTCGTCCTGATGATCCGAACAAGAACGTCTGGTGGTGGTGCGACGCTCTTTATATGGCACCCCCGGTGCTGGTGGAACTATCCCGAATAACGGGCGACCATCGGTATCTCGATTACATGGATCACGAGTGGGCGCTGACCACAGCGCAACTCTACGATCCTCAACAACATCTGTTCACCCGCGACGCGACGTATCTGAAGAAGACCGAAGCCAATGGACAGAAACTCTTCTGGGCGCGCGGTAACGGCTGGGTACTGGGGGCGCTTGTTCGCGTGCTCTCTGCGATGCCCAAAGACTATCCCTCCCGTCCGAAGTACGAGCAGCAGTTCCGCGATATTGCCGATCGCGTCGCTGGCTTGCAACAGCCCGATGGCTTGTGGCGAACCGGACTGCTCGATCAGGAGGCTTACAAGGAGCCTGAGGTCTCGGGTACCGCGTTCTATACCTACGCGATGGCGTGGGGTATCAACACAGGACGGTTGCCGCGGGCGAAGTTCTTACCGGTGGTAACAAAAGCCTGGGCCGGGATGCTGACGCATATCTATGCCGACGGCAGGCTGGGATCGATTCAACCCATCGGCGCTGCTCCGGACTCCGTAGGCGTCTCCAGTAGCTATGTTTATGGCGTCGGCGGGTTCCTGTTGGCGGGCTCGGAACTCGATCACATAGTACGGAAGCCGAGGTCTCAGAAGTAGACCCGCTCGCCTGGTTCAGTCCTGCCGCTCCAGCATATTTCGATGTTGATCGCAGCTGCGTGCGCGCATCGGTTTGCTCTACAGCCGGTCCGACACGCACACCAGCCTTTGTTTCTGCGCACCAAAACAACGAATACTGCTCCCACCGAACTGACAGCTTCCAGATTTCCACGCCCTGTGGTCATCTCTGAGTGGGTTTATTAGCGGGTTCTGTGCAGTCTGCCGACGCCAAAATTTATAAGTAAGTTATTCATTACAGAAAACATCGTCCAAGTGAGGCATTTTTCTGTATGACAGCGATAGATTCCGACTTGACAGCTTTCAATAGGGAAGTGGATACTTCTCGTCGCACATCAAAGACCCTTCTATTTTGTACCTTTGGGAAAAAGGAGAGGTCTGACGATCGCAAGCTTTTGTAACACCTTGAGGAGTCCTATGAATCACAAGTTCCCCCCCCGCCATCCCTTCCAATCATTGGGTTCGATTTCGCGATCAGGCACCCTATTGCTCTTTATTCTTGCCCTGCTAGTGGCAAGCGTTACGGCTCACGCGCAGCTCGCCGGTAAAGGTGCGATTGCGGGTACAGTATTCGATTCAACTGGAGCCGCAGTACCAGATGCCACCATTGTCGTCACTAGCGATGCGACTGGGATCGCCACCAGGACCACGAGCACTTCGGCGGGCGACTTCAGCGTCTCAACGCTCGATCCGGGTGTATATACGATCACGATAACTGCCCCGAGCTTTGAGAAGTTAACTCAGAAGAATGTGCAGATCAACGCCCTTGAGACCGTCAGTTTCAGTCCGAAGTTGACGGTTGGCGCTGCCGACCAGACCGTTACGGTCTCGGCTTTGCCTCCGCAACTGGAGACCACCAATGCCACGCTGGGCGCAACGATGGAGAATGAGATGTACTCCGCGCTGCCGATCGAGATGGGTGCTTATGGCAACCCCGACCAGCGCCGCGCCACCGACTTCGCCTTCCTCATGCCCGGAGTGCAGGGCAACAACACAACAGGCAATGCAACTACCAATACCGGTATTGTCAACGGTTCGGGCAGCAAGGGTGCGGTCTCCGATGTGTACGTCGACGGCGTTGCTTTTGTGCGAGCAGGCGGCAATGGCGACCCGCGTTATGTGTGGACAGCTATTTCAGTCGATGCGATTGATCAGTTCCAGGTGCAGACTAGTGGCTATTCGGCTATCTATGAAGGCCAGGGCATTCAGAACTACACGGTTAAACAGGGTGGCAACAAATACCACGGTTCGGTGTATGAGTTCTTCCGCAACACAGCGCTCGATACTTGGGGATTCTTTGGCCCAGCCACTCTAAACCCTGCTACCGGTAAGCCGGAGAAGCCGATCGAGAATAGCAACGAGTATGGCATCAACCTCAGCGGCCCATTGGTTCCGTTTGGCGGATGGAAAGATAAAGTTTTCTTCTATGCCAACTACAACGGCTTCCGTTATGCCAGTGCGAACCCGCAATTTATTACTCTTCCTACGACAGCGGAACAGCAGGGCAACTTCAGCGGCGAGCCCTACCCGATCTATGACCCTTCCACTCAGGCTGCTTGTACTGCGGCCCACGCTGGCGTCGAGTGCCGGTACCAATATGCTGGAAACATTGTTCCTTCCTCCGAATTTTCTCAAGTCGCGTTGAATCTGCAGAAATTTCTCCCTGCACTTACAAACCAAAATCCACAGAATAACTATCTAGCCCCCAACAAAACAGGATTGGTGAACTGGTCTACGACCGATCGCATCGATTATGTCATCAATCCGAAAGACACTCTTACGATGGTCGCGGCTATTGGTCGGCAGGCCAGTTCGAATCCTGTGGGTCAGACCACGGCAGGCCGTAACGTCGGGCCGATTCCGTATAACTATGGCCAGACTTACGCCCCTAAGACGGCCGTTGGCATTATCGAGGAGGCTCACACCTTCACGTCGCACCTCGTCAACCAGATCAAATACGGTTACGCCCGTTACAACGGGCCGACATTCGACGCTGACGAAGTTCCGGCTTATTCCGCAACGACTGCGGGGTTATCTGGACTGCCGGCAGGAGCGGCGCAAAGTGCTTTCCCCATAGTCAACTTCAGCTCCAGTTGTTCGACTCTGACGAGTGATGCTCCGACATGCTGGGGAGGTACGACGCCCAGCGTGACCCTCGCAGAAAATTACACACTGGTCGATAACCTGCAGTGGGTTAAGGGCAAGCACACCTTTACGTTTGGCGGACAAAGCGCGTGGTTGCTCTACAACGTGATCAATGCCACGGGCGGAAGTACACCGTTCACGCTGGCCACTTCCACTACGGAGACAGCGGAGATTGTAAAAAATGCTGCTGTGGCAAATACTGGCTTAGCCTATGCCAGCTTTCTCGTCGGACAAATCGACAAAGGGAGCTTCACCCAATATTTGCAACAGGAGTTCGGCGCTCGTTTCCGTGCGATCTCTCCCTATGTCCAGGACAATTGGAAGGTCACATCAAAGCTGACGCTTGATCTGGGACTTCGCTACGATTTCTTCCCATCCGTCACGGAAGTGCATAATGCCGAGAGTTTTTTCAGCCCCAACCTTGCCAATCCTGTAACTGGTATCAATGGAGCTCTACAGTTCACCGGGACAGGTTCCGGCACCTGCAACTGCTCCACTCCGGTCAACAACTACAAAAAGAACTTTGGACCACGTATCGGGCTAGCTTTCCAGAGCGATCCGAAGACGGTATGGCGGGCAAGCTATGGTGTCATGTTTACGCATGGAAATGCCGTAGGCGGATCGTCGACGAGTCTTGGAACGCTGGGCTTTTCGGCCGCTCCATCGTTCGCGTCCAATGGTTCTCTGTTAAGCACGATGCCTCTTACCGGGACGAATGGCGCAATCCCAGCCTTCGCGAGCGCGTGCGGTCTGTTGTCGGGTCCACAATATGGTACCGGCTACACTACCGTGTTGGGCTATCCTAACGCTGCCGGTTGCGGTGCGTCCGGATCTACAGCCAGCTACACGGGTACCCCATCCTCCATCGCCTATGACGATCCCTATCTGGGAGGTCGCTCTCCCGAATTCGTCAATTGGACCCTCGGGTTCCAGCATCAGTGGACAGATGCCATCACCTCGACCATTACCTATGTCGGTTCTCAAGGTCACTTCCTTCCCACCGATGGCGGCAATCCGCGTGGCTACTATGCAGACCAGCTCAACCCGTCGTATCTGTCGCTGGGATCAGTGCTGAGCGATACCGGTACAAAGATCGCTACGGATTGCGCCACCTACAATCTGCCCTGCCCAGCTAAATTCAATACGAGTCAAAGCCTTTCTACGGCGTTGAAACCATTCCCCTTCCAAACGGTCACAGACGCCTTCGGTTACGTAGGGAATGCTAACTACAACGCATTGCAGGTTTCGGTGAACATGCGTCCTGCGCACGGTCTGACGTTCATGGCCAACTACACCTGGTCACGGTCAATCGATGATGGTGGCACCTTCCGCAGTGGTTATGCCATTCCGGCGGCTTACCTCGCGGGTGGTGGCGGCAAGTCCTGGCCTGTGGACCGCATCGAACGTACAGTATCCACGAGCAACCAGCCGCAGCACGTTGTAATAACGGGTGTCTGGGATCTGCCAGTAGGACGGCAAGTGCTCGCGGGTAGAGCCTGGGAGCGTGCGGTTTTTGGTGGCTACAAGTTCTCAGAGGTCTTACAGGCATTCTCCGGCTCACCGTTGGCGATCACAGGCAACAGCTGCGGAACCAACCCGTCGCAAGGTACCTGCATGCCGACCTACAACCCGGCGTTCACAGGTCCAGCTCGTATTCATGGAAAGTGGGGTCAGGGGATCACTGCTGCTAACCCGTCTGCGATCTCTTACATCAATTCGGCCGCCTTTATTACAACCCCGGCCTATCAATTCGGCAACACGGCTCGCACGGCTCCGTATAACCTTTACGGTCCCGGCAACTATCAATTGGATATCGCTCTTGTCCGCAGTGTCCCGTTGCACCTGACTCAAACTTCCAGACTCAACCTCCGAGCCGAGATGTACAACGTCACGAATCACACATGGTTCGCCGTGGCCAACACAGCGGCAGGCAACTCCAGCTTTGGAGAGGTGACCACCAACACGAACTATGCTCGCAGGGCGGTCCAACTCTCGGGTCGCATCGAGTTCTAACCGTAACCTCAACCGACAGCAAAAAAAGATGCCGCCCACCAGGGCGGCATCTTTTCTGGTCGAAACTACATAATGCGGAAGCGTTCGAGCATCAGCCGCTGAAAACGCGGCTTCCAGATCAGATCGTAAGCGAGTTCCTTGCCGGGAAACATCGTGAGAGCGGCGGTGCGGGCGTCGGCGATCATCTGCGAGGCGTCGTCGATGGTCACCGTTGGATCCTGCGCAACCACCTGCATCACCATGTTCATCATCATCTGCATGCGGCGGATCAGGCGCTGTTCTTCGAGCGCCTCCGGGGTTGCCAGCGGCTTTGCGACCTTCGTTGTTGCCTCTGTCGCTCCCATATCTTTTTGCATAGTACCCCCTTTCGCCTTCTTAGTTAGATGTAGCGGTACCTGCGGAGATTCCACCATCGCTCGTCAGCAGGAAGGTCTCGGCCCCTTCGCGATCGGTGCGAAAGGTCTGTACATGGGCGGCTTCAAGTCGGTCGAGCACCTCGAAACGCGGGTGCCCGAAGGTATTGTGGCGACCCACGCTGATGATCGCTTCGCGCGGTGCGACGGCGGCAAGGAACTCCGGCGTTGTCGAGGTATTGCTGCCGTGATGGCCGACCTTCAGCAGCGTTGCCGATGCCACACGTCTCTGGGCAAGCATGGCTGCCTCGCTCGGCGCTTCGGCATCGCCTTCGAGCAGGACGCTGGCCTTGCCGAAGCCGAGGTGCATGACCAGTGAATCGTCGTTCACAGCTGCGCCAGGATTGGCATATCCGATCTCAGGTGCTAGCACGTCGGCCTGCAGCCCTCCCCAGGTAAATGTATTGCCGGCGCGAAACCAGCGCACAACGATGCCGAGCTGCCGCGCTTCGTCCAGCAAGGCGTGCAACCCTGGGGCATCGCCGGGTTGCACACTAAGCCAAAGCTCGCGCGGACGCAGATCGCGCAGTACGGCAGGCATGCCACCCATGTGGTCGCTATGTGCATGCGTTAGCAGTACCGCATCAAGGCGGCGAATGCGCCGCGACCACAGATAGGGTGCAACGACCTCTTCGCCGATGTCCCAGCGATCTGCTGACGGTGTCTGTTGTCCTACGGGTCCGCCGGCATCGACGAGTAGCGTGCGGCCTTCCGGCGACACGACCAGCAGTGAATCGCCCTGCCCTACGTCGAGTGCCGTCACTTCAAGCACGCCATGATGCAGCAGTGGCGGCTCCGGCAGCAGCACCGCGAGCGGAATGACAGCCATCGCAGCTACGCCCAACCAGAGCCACACTCGCCGCCGTGCACGCAATGCCCAGCAGCAGAAGATGATTGCGATGCAAGCGAGTGCGATGGCCAAAGGTGCAGGAGTTGGCACGCGCAGGTCAGCAATGCCGGTATGGCCGAGATGCTCCACCGTTGCTCGTACTGCATGAGTGAGCAATGCGGTGAGGGCACCGGGGATCATCGCCAGCCAGGAGTTCAACAACGATAGGCAGAACGTTAGAACCGCAACACAGATCAGCATTGCCACTAGTGGTACGGAGATGAGGTTCAGCGGCAACGCCAGCAGTGTTGCGCGATGGAAGTACACGGCCATGGGGAGCACCATGCAGATCTCCACGACGGCGCCGAACAGAAACACTTCCAGCGTCCAGGTCACAGCGCGCAGCAGCCACAACGGAAGATCGCGTGCTCTTTTACTAAATAGCTCACCACACAGCACGCCGAACATGCGCAGACGAACGCGAAGCTGTGCGACGCGCGGCGGCAGGAAGGCATCAAGACGCACAAGCCAGAGATGGTGCATTGCACGCTTCCAGGGGCCAAACATGCGGTCGCTGAGCGGCACCGCGAGGCCTGCGATGGCGAAGATAACCAGAAAGGTCATCTGAAAGCTGGCTTCAAACAGCGCGCGGGGATCGAATGCAAGCACGGCAAGCCCTGCTGCGCCGAGCGCATTGAGTGTGCCAGCCTCGCGGGCCAGCCACCGAGCAAGCAGATACACGGCGGTCATCCCAAGAGCGCGTTGTACCGGAACGCCGAAGCCCGTGAGCAATGCGTAGCCTGTCGCTGCAACGATGGTTGCCATAACTGCGGCACCCTCTGGAGCGCGCAGCTTGCGGAGTATCCAGAAGAGTGCACCGGACAGAAGCACGATGTGCAATCCCGACACCACGAAGAGGTGAAACGTGCCAGTTCGCTCGAAACCCGCGCGCAGCGTATGGCTCAAGCTCCCGCGATCCCCAAAGAGCATCGCATTCAGCATGGTCGCGTCTTCCGCGCTGAGTCGTGCCGCAGCAGGTAACGTGTGATTGGCGCGCGAGTGGACGAAGTTGTCTATACGACTTGCCGCCCACGTCTGCGCGGCGTAGAGGCGGCAACGCCAGTCACTGTGCGCGCTGCCGGTCTTCTGCACGCGCGCCGCCTTTACGTTGGCTTGGGCCGCGATGCCTTCGCCGAGCAGCTCTTCCGCATACGACCATGCGCCAGGGTCGCGATACGTGTCCGGCACGCGCAGGCGTAGCGACATCTCCAGTACATCCCCGCAGGCCAGTTCGGGCGTATCGCCGGTGATGGTCACGCGCACACCACCTTGCATTGGCAGCATCGTTGAGATGTCCGGTGTGACATCCTCAACGGCTTGCACGTCCAGATCGACGGACTCCAGAGCATGCTCGGCATCGGCTTCCCACGCACCGGGCTCCATGCGCCACGGTTGTTGAGGCTGCTGTGGCGCGGCGTTGTTCTGTTGTGTGTCGTGTAGTTTTCGTACGCGCACGACTCGGCCACGCACCGTGCGGCTCAGGCCATCGGCGTATTGGGTGAGTGCCGTTTGTGGCGCTATAGAGGGCTGTATCTGCGCGCACCAGCAACCAATGACGATCCAGAGTCCGAGCACAGGGACACCAGCAACGCGCGTGGCCCGCCATAGGCTGGCTGCAGAGAGTAGCGCCAACAGCGTGGTTGACGCGGCGAGAACGAAGGGAGTGTGCCAGCTACGTGCGAATGCGTCACCGATGGCAAAACAAGACATGGCTGCAAGCAGAGGCACTCTGCGAAATTGCAGAGGCTCGACCGCCGGAGCGGAGTCCATCCAGAAACCTGAAGTACCTATAACCCGCATGAGCAGCGACGACTGAGTTCTGCCCAGTGTGCCATATGTCGTCTACTCGAAACAGCTGATCTATTGTGAAATCGTTCTATCTGCGCCTTAGAACCACAACAGTCTCTAGATGGAAGGTCTGAGGGAAGAGGTCTACCAGGTGCAGTGCGGTGATGAGATAGTCGCGCTGCAGCACGACAAGATCGCGAGCCAGCGTCGTTGGATCGCACGAGACATAGGTGATTTCTCGTGCGCCGATTTTTAGCAGCAACTCGCAAGCCTCCAGCCCAGCGCCTGCACGAGGAGGGTCGAGCACGATTAACTCAGGCCGTTCGCGCTGTACGACCGCGACACGCAAAAAATCCAGCGTCGTTGCCTGAACGGCGCGATGTTGTGTCCCCGGCGTGGCAAGCGCGTTCTTAAGGTCGCTGGCAGCAGAAGGGTTCGCTTCGACAGCGGTGATCTGTTGGAAGCCTCGCGCGAGTACCCGCGAAAAAAGTCCGACGCCCGCGAAGAGGTCCCATGCGATTGTTCCTTGCTGGCCCGTGCAGACGAGGGCGACGAGTTCATCTACCAGAAATTGGTTGACCTGGAAGAAACCGCCGCGGCTTATCCAATAGCCTTCGCCGGCGACGCGATAGGCAAGACCATTGGATCCCCAAGACGCTGTGCGAATCAGTTTGACGCTTGCTCGTCGCGCGTCAGGAGGCGCGACGCCAGCACCGGCAAGCTGTGGCAACCTCTTTTGCAAAGCCTCGCACAGGCGCGTAAAGCCATTCTTTTTTGTTGGCATCGCACCCGAGCCCAGCAAAGTCATCAGCAACCGAGAACGATCCTCATTGCAGAAGAACTCAACTTCGTCGGCGCTTGAGACCCAGGCACGCGCTTCCACATCACTCTCTGCGAGTTCCAATAATGCGGTCGCCGCTTGCCAGAGCAGCGGTGCTGCGATGGGGCACTCCGTGATGGGGAGAAATTCATTCGTTTTCCGTATGCTGTAGCCAACGCGAAGCTTCCCTTCAACCATGCCGAAACGAAAGCGCACACGGTTGCGATAGCTCCAAGGCTCTCCTGTATGCGTTGCGATCTCAGGCAGATCACGGACGCTTGCACGCTGCATCGTCTCTACCAGAATTGAGTGCTTTATCTCGAGTTGTGTTGCATACTCCGCATGCTGATACTGACAGCCTCCACACCGGCCAAAGTGGCCACATTTCGCGGCGACGCGTGTCAGCGCAGGTTCAAGGACATACAGCAATTCGTCCGTAGAGGCATCGATTTCGACAAGCTCCCCAGGCAGTGCGAAAGGCACAAGTGCCACCGCACCATTTTCTTTTCGGGTGAGCCCCGCGCCACCATATACGGCACGCTCGATGCGAACAGTCTCGGCCATCACTCATGCCCCATGTAGAAGAGACTGAGGCGCGGAAGGCTGCGGGCTTCGAGCAAGCGCTTCTGCAGAAACTGCGTTTGGATCTGCCGAATCTGCACCGCACCGATCTTGGCACGATACGGTGCGAGCTCGCGGTCGGCTTGTTCGCGCAGGCTGACAATTTCAGCTTCTGGTGCAGCGTTCATCAGAGCCGCGAAGAGCTTCTCTTCGAGCACGGTCAATGTGCGGTCAAGCTCGTCCAGCGGCATCGCAGCAGCCGCGCGCATTGCCTCCGCCAACTCCCGCAAGCGGCGCGCGGTTTCGAGGAGTACTGGCGATGCGGAGGCTTGTGTGTGAACAGCGGCTTCGATTGCCTTTGCGTTTTCTTCAAGAAAACGTGCAACGCGCTCCGCTTCAAAGCCACTCTCGACGGTCTCATGCTGTGTCGTTTTCGCAGAGCCTGTCGCTGCTTCGGCCATGTCTTCTACCGCCTGCATCACAGCCTGCGAGCACCAGGCTAGGCCGTTGACCTTGCGCGTACGGCCTTTGGCGCGCAGCAGCTTTGCATCGTGTTTATCGAAGGCCTCGTCGATGCCGCGCAACACCGCTTCGAGAGGAATGCCAGCCTCACGCCATGTTTCGATCAACGCCCAGTCCAGCGTCGAGAGCAGCAGCAGTGAGCCACGCCGACGGCTGAAGCGTTCTTCGATCTCCGAGAAGTAGTGAAAGTAGTTCATAAGCAGCAAGCAGGAAACAGCAAACAGGAAACAGCATATAGGTATGACCAGCTTTCGCTGTTTGCTGTTAACTGTTTGCTGTTTCCTGCACTATCGCCTTCTTTGGCGCTCCTGATTCCGTTCCCAGATCAGCCGCAGTCCGGTCAGCGTAAGCATCTCGTCGACAGCGCCGATGTGTTTGCAGTCTACGGCGATCAGCTTGGCGAGGCCCCCGGTAGCAATCGTCTTTGTCTCCGGTCCGAGCTCCGCAATGAATCGCTCGAGGATGCCGTCGACGAGGCCAATATAGCCGTAATAGAGTCCGATTTGGATGTTGTCGGTCGTGTTGGTGCCGATAATCTTCGCCGGTTTCTTGATCTCCACGCGCGTCAAACGCGCCGCACGTGAAAACAGCGCATCCGCGGAGATGCCAAGCCCCGGAGCGATAGCCCCACCTACGAACTCGCCCCTCTTCGAAACAACGTCGAAGGTGGTCGCCGTGCCCATATCGACGACGATCGTTGGGCCTCCGAGCAGGTCGTAGGCCGCGACGCAGTTCGCCACGCGGTCTGCGCCGGCCTCGCTGGGATTGTCGGTCAACACGGGCAAGCCAGTCTTCACGCCGGGTTCGATGAAGAGTGGCCTGATGTGGAAGTACATCTCACACACGTGCCGCAAAGTGGAATCGAGCGGTGGGACTACAGAAGAGATGACTATGCCGGTGACGACGTCCGTCTTCAATCCGCGCATGCCGAACAGGGTCTGTAGCAGCACGCCAAGCTCGTCAGGCGTCTGCTGTTTGTAGGGCGTAGTGATGCGCCAGTCCGCGATCACCGCAGCGGGTACGCCCTCCGCCGAGGGGCGAAAGAGCCCCACGACTGTGTTTGAGTTGCCTACATCGAGTGCCAGTAGCATGATCGCCTTCCCGCCTCGGTTGAATTACTATTCCATCTCACGAACACCACCCGAGAGCACTGTCCGCAGCACACCGTCGTCGCTTGCAACGAGCAGAAATCCGCGCTCGTTCAACCCCGCCGTTACGCCAGTATATCCACCCTGCTCGGGCACGCTCACACGTTTTCCGCTTACCCAGCTGGTGGCCTCTGTAAATCTCATAAGCAGATCTTTTTCGCGCGGGGCAGAGGAGTCTTCAAGCAGCGTAAGCTCGCGGTCAAGGGCTCGCAGCAGGGCGATCAACAGTTTGCTGCGGCTCAACTGTTTGCCAGTCACGAGCCGCAGTGAGGTCGCCAGAGGAGCAAGTTCTTCTGAAAAGAGCGGATGATTGATATTCACGCCTACGCCAATCACGGCATAGCGCAAGACCGTGTTCTGCTCGAGTTCCTGGTTGCGTCCAAGGGCAGTTTCGACAAGGATGCCGCCGCACTTTTTGCCGCTGAACAGCAGATCGTTTGGCCAGCGAATGTCGGAGATCAGCCCGGTGCACTCTCGAATCGCATGTTGGACAGCGAGGCCCGTCGCCAGGGAAATCCAGAGCGCATCGTTCAACAGCAGAGCCGGTTTTGCGAGGATGCTCACGTACAGGCCGTCTCCGGGAGAGGAGTGCCAGGAGTGGCCTCCGCGTCCACGGCCCGCAGTCTGTTCGTCGGCGACAAAGACAGTGCCTTCAGGCGCACCAGCGGCCGCGGCTTCGAGCAGCATGGCATTGGTCGAGTCCACCGAAGCGAAGTGCTGTAGCCCCCGGGCGAAGCGCGTGCCTACCAAAGCCGAACGCACGATGGCGATGTTGAGATCATTCGGAGCGACCATGTTAATCCTTCGGCAGTGCTGTTAGTGCTGCTTCAGTCTTCTCCTTCAGTGCGCGAGTTTCGGCCGCTTGCTTCTTCAACCCTTCGACGATGTGTGCAGGCGCTTTGGCCACAAAGCCTTCGTTGTTCAACTGGCGTTCCGCGGCTTGCAGTCCTTTGTCGTACTTCGCGAGGTCTTTTTCGAGGCGCTCACGCTCAGCGGCGACATCGATCTGACGCTCGTAGACGACGGAGACATCGAAGATTGCCGTTGCGCGGGCGTTGTTCCCCTTGGGGGCCTCCTGGACCAGCTCAACGGAGCTCACACGCGCGAGCCTTGCAAGCATATCGGCGTTGGCGTCGGCCAGCGCAGCGATGCGATTGCTCGCGTGAACGTGAATCGGAGTGGCTTCTTTTTCAGGAACGCCGAGCTCTTTGCGCAGACCGCGTACGGTAACGATGAGCTCCTGCAGGATGTTCATCGCTTCCACGCTGGCCGCGTCGTTGGCGAAGTCAGCTGCCTGCGGGAAGCGTGTGAGCGCGATGGACTTCGCGGGCGATTCGCTGCCAACGGAGGCATAGAGCGCATGCCAGAGCTCTTCGGTGAGGAACGGCATAAAGGGCGAGAGCAGACGCAGCGCGGCTTCGAACACGCTGACCAGCGCGCCCAGGGTGATTCCTGTCACATCGCTATGCGGCTTGAAGAGGCCTTTTTCGTCGGGCATGAAATCAAACCGCAGCTTGACGAGTTCGAGATACCAATCGCAGAACTCGCCCCAGAAGAACTGGTAGACGGCGTTTGCGGCCTCGTCGAAACGATAGTCCGCAAGTGCGCGTTCGACCTCCGCGCACACCGTGCTCAGGCGCGCGAAGATCCAACGTGTCTCGAGCGGTGTAGACTCCGGCAGCTCCAGCGATACGGAGTCGTGCGATCCGAGCGAGACCTTGTATCCAGCCTCACGACCGCGTTCAATCTGCATCTGCAGGAAGCGAGCGGCGTTCCATATCTTGTTCGCGAATGCACGATAGCCTTCGGTACGAGCCTCGCTAAAGGCGATGTCGGTACCCGGCGAGGCCTGCGAGGCGAGCGTGAAGCGTACCGCATCCGTTCCATACTTGGTAACAATCTCAATGGGATCAATGACGTTGCCCTTGGTCTTGGACATCTTCTGCCGGTCAGCATCGCGCACCAGCGCATGGATATAGACCTCGCGGAAGGGTACGGCGTCAGCGAGTGTGCGCGGCGAGCCATCGGGCAGGGGGATATCGAGCATGAAGTGACAGCCCAGCATGATCATGCGGGCGACCCAGAAGAAGAGGATGTCGAAACCCGTAACAAGAAGCTGCGTCGGATAGAAGGATGCGAGATCCGGAGTGAGTTTGTCACTGCCATCCCAGCCGAAGACAGTGAATGGCAGCAAACCCGACGAGAACCATGTGTCGAGCACATCGGTCTCCTGCACCAGTTTCGCGCTGCCGCACTTTGCGCAGGCGGTTGGTGTGTCGCGTGAGACATTGATCTCGCCGCAATCGCCGCAGTGCCACGCCGGGATGCGATGCCCCCACCACAGTTGCCGCGAGATGCACCAGTCATGGATGTTCTTCATCCACTCGTCGTAGGTCTTGCGATAGTTCTCGGGCGTGAACTTGATATAGCCTTTGTCGACGGCCTCAATGGCCTTGTCGGCCAGTGGCTGAATCTTGAGGAACCACTGCATCGATAGGCGCGGCTCGATCACGGCGCCAGTGCGCTGCGAAACCGGAAGCGTGAGTGTGTGGTCCTTGATGTCCACCAGCGCGCCGTTGGCGCGAAGGTCTTCGACGATGCGCTTGCGGGCCTCGAAACGGTCGAGCCCGTGATACGGCGAGCCTTCGAGCTTGATGTGAGCCTGCTCGTCCATAATGCTGGGCGAGGGCAGATTGTGCCGTTGGCCGATGGCGAAGTCGTTTGGATCATGGGCCGGTGTGACCTTTACGGCGCCGGTGCCGAACTCGGGGTTGGCCCAGTCGTCGGCTATGACGGGAATCTCTCTGCCGACCAGAGGCAGGATCAGATTCTTACCGAGGAATACCGTGTAGCGCTCATCGTTCGGGTTCACGGCCACGGCAACGTCGCCAAGCATCGTCTCGGGGCGTGTGGTCGCGATGACGATGGAGCCTGTGCCATCTGCCAGCTCATAGCGGATGTGAAAGAGCGAGCCCGCACGCTCTTCGGATTCAACTTCGAGATCGCTCACTGCAGTCTGAATCTGCGGGTCCCAGTTGACGATGTACGCCCCACGGTAGATGAGCCCCTGCTCCCACAGGCGCACGAAGCTCTCCTTCACGGCGTGGCTTAGCCGCTCGTCCATTGTGAAGTACTCGCGCGACCAGTCGACGCTGGCGCCAAGCCGTCGCATCTGATCGGTGATGGCGCCACCATACTGTTCTTTCCACTGCCACACACGCTCAGTGAAGGCCTCGCGCCCAAGCTGCTGGCGTGTCGTCGTGCCTTCGGCGGCGAGTTGCCGCTCGACCATCATCTGGGTCGCGATGCCCGCATGATCGGTGCCCGGGACCCATACGGCCGTGTCGCCGCGCATGCGGTGCCAGCGCGTGAGAATGTCCATCTCCGTTTGGTTGAGCATGTGCCCCATGTGCAGCCGGCCGGTAACGTTGGGCGGCGGCAGCAGTTGCACGAATGTCTTGTCCGCGGCGGTTTTACCTGTAGGTGTGGTGACATCGAACAGCCGCTCTTCCACCCAGAACTTCGCCCACTTCTCTTCAATCGACGACGGATCGTATGCCTTTGGTAGTTCTTGATTCATAAGCTTTAAGCGTAGCAGGGGAAGAAGCAGGAAACAGCAAACAGGAAGTAGGAAACAGGAAGAGCAAAGCAGTTTAGTGATTTATGTGGCCACAACGGCAAACAGGAGAAGCCGAAGCCCCTCCTGTTTGCTGTTTCCTGTTTGCTGTTTCCTGCCTTAGAGCGGGTTCAGCTTGGCCAAGCCCTTTTTCTTCTTGTGCTTGCTGGAGCTTTCGTCGTTCTTGTCGTAAGGCTGCTTGGGATTTTTCTTCTGGCCCTCAGCTTTGGTCTGAGCTGCTGGCTGTGCTGGCTGACCGTTCATGTCGTTCACCTGGTCGGGAGCCTCAGCAGGCTTTTCTACAGGGGGCAGGGCTGAAGCATCCTTCGGTCCAACCGAGCGTATTCCGTTATTGGGATCGGGAGCGCCTGTTGCTGCCGGAAGATTGCTCACCGGCGAGGTGGTTACTCCCGGGGTCAACACTTCAACCCCCAGTCCTGTTCCGCGAGGTCCACTGGGGGCGGCAGGTGCCGCTTCCATCGTGGTTGTTGCGCTGTCGCGTGATCCCTCACCAACTCCTGGAACATCGGAAAGCGTAGGCGGTGCGGTTGATGCCGGCGGCGCGGGCGCAGATGCTGGGGTTGTGTCAGAATCTGCTGCCGGTGTGGTTGTTGCTATAGGAGTCTTTTCAGGCACCCCAGCGTTGGGACTCAGCGCGGCGATATAACTTGTCTGCAGTTGCTTGATGACACCCGGTGCAGTAGTGATTGCTGCATCGTCCAGCGGAGGATCGCCGGCTCGTGCTGCAGGTACCGTATCTGGCTTGTGCAGGAAAAGCACTTCGAGGCGCCTGGAGATGGTGTATTGCGCGCGGCTGCCTTCAAGGGCTTCGCTGGCTGCTACCTGTTCCGGCGTTGGCGTCGGAATCGGCAGGTTCATTGCCGCAAGCCGCTCCTTGGCATCTTCGACGTGGGGTGCTGCAGAGTGCTCCAGTACGACCGTCCGATAGGCTGTTGCAGCTTTGCCGTCATACTCCTGCAGGAGCTTCGCCCTTGCGGCCTCAGGCAGCTTTTGTGTCCGGATGATCCGGGACTGGGCCGCGTACGCGTCGCCGAGCCCGATCAGGGTGTCGTCCATGTGGCTGTACTGCGGATAGGTATCGACCACGGTCTGATAGCGAGCGATCGACGCTGCCCAGTTCTCATGGGAGGCATAGAACGCGCCGAGATCAGCCTCGCGCGTTGCCATCACTTCCTGTACCTCACGCAGCTTCTGACGTACCTCTTCGAGCAGCTTCGGCGGGGCATCGCGATACTGTCTCAACATCGTCCGGTAGGCTTCCTCGGCCTTCAGGGCCTTGGTATAGTCGCGGTCCGGAACGTCCATCTGCTTAAGGTAGATATCGCCGACGCGCATCTGAGCCTCAGCGGCCTCAGTCGCGTTGGGGAAGAAGGTGATGAAATCGGTGTACTCCTGCTCAGCCTGTGCGAGTGCAGCCGAGCCACCCTCCTTGTACCAGCTATCGGCGACGGCCAGCTTGGCGCGCATCAGGTACTGCGAGTCGGGATAGGTATTCAGCAGTGTCTGCAGGTCGAGCCGGGCCACGTCATAGTGGCCGCTCTTCATCTGGGTCAGCGCTTTGTCGTAGAGCTGCTTGTCGGGCAGTTGCGCGTCTTTGCCGGCTATCGGGCTGAGCTTGTTGTCGCGCTTGACCGCTGCGCGCGTATCTTTGCCCTGCTTGACACGATCTTCCTTGGCCTTCTTTTTAGGCTTGGTGTTGCTGAGCGTAGCGGTGGTAGCCGGAGTTCCGTCGGTAGTCTGCGCTGACGGGGTTGCTGCTGGCTCAGTGGTCTGCGGCGTCGCTGCCGGTGTTGCTTCCTGAGCCACAAGGGCGAGAGATGACGACAGCATCGCTGCGACTGCCAGCCCGGCCATCCAACCTGCCCGGCGGCTCGTGAAAAAGCTTCCAAACCCTCTACGCATTCCTACTCCATCCGCCCGCAGCGATACCGCGGGAACTGCCTCTTTATTTTAGAGCAGTTTCACAGTTGCGGTGGCTTTGGGGGCGGGGCATAGGGTAGTTTTCAGGGAGAGAAAACCACGCAAACGTCCTTCACTTAGGCCTGCATCTACTGTGAACTGCTCTATTTGCGGGAGCGGGAACCCGCACGAGGAAGGCTTTTCGCATTCCGTCGGGTGTCTGGCTTGACCCCAGCTGCCGCCCGCGCGACCTTTAGGAACTCGCGAGCGTTCTTTTCCGTCTTGCCTCGTTCAAAGATCGCCGAGCCAGCCACGAGCATGTCCGCTCCTGCTTCGACGACGCTCGCCACCGTATCGTGAGCGACACCGCCATCGACCTCTATGCGGTAGTTCAGGCCCATCTCCTCCCGCAAGCGGCGCAGGTGCGCGATCCGCTCCACCGAGCGCGGCAGGAACTTCTGCCCCCCAAAGCCGGGGTTTACGCTCATTACCAGCACATGATGCACCATCGGCAGTACTTCGACGATCATCTCCACCGGTGTCGCCGGGTTCAGCACGACGCCCGCGCCCATGCCGTGATCGACAATGTGCTGCAAGGTGCGATTGAGGTGGCGGCACACTTCCACATGCACGCTGACCATATTCGCGCCGGCCTCAGCGAATGCCGGGATGAACTCGTCGGGGTCCTCGATCATCAGGTGGCAGTCGAGCGGTAGTTTTGTGACGGGGCGAATCGCCTTGACCACTGGAGGCCCGAAGGTGATATTGGGCACAAAATGGCCGTCCATCACATCCACGTGGACGATTGTGCCGCCACCGCGCTCGGCGCGCGCAATCTCATCTGCAAGATGCGCGAAGTCCGCCGCCAAAATCGAAAATGCTAACTCAATCACAATGCCGCTCCCGTTTGCCGGAATCTTTCAAGTTTAGCAGTGGACGTGGCATCGAGACGGTATTCGATGCCACGTGGCAGTGGGCTCCCTCCGAATAAACCGTCATCCGCCCAGAACGCTAAACAGCGGTATTCTGCAGTTCGTGGCTTGGATTGTTCGATGAGTGAATCTGCGATTTAGCAATAACTGGCCACGCTGAACCGTGTTCACGGTCGTATCTGATTGCGCCGTGATCCCAGAACCGTTTATATTCAGGCAAACATTTCTTTGCCGCGTTCGTAACGAATGTCTTTGCGGCCCTCTCTACAGTTGCACTCAGAATCACTGACAGGCTGAACGCTGGCGGGCCATTCAACCCTCGCAGGAGGAAGTCTTCCTGTTGATACCCAGTTCAGGGTGCCGCTGCAAATAGTCTCTCTCTGCATCAAGGTTGGAGGAGCGTTGTCTTACCCGGTTTTCCTAATACTTCGGTCAGTCGTACTCTGTGCCGCGATTGCCTCGTCGCAGCAGACCACCCCGGCACTTCCGTCTGCACCGGCGATCGTCCAGCCCGGCGCTCCCGGCACCGGCAACAAGACCCTTTCCAAAGCCGACGCAACTGCCAGCGAAGCGCCCAAGGTGCCTTCCAAAGCCGACGTCGATTTCATGCAGGGCATGATCATGCACCACAGTCAGGCCGTCGAAATGACGGAGCTCCTCAAGACCCGCACCAAGGACCCTGCGATTATGGAGCTCGGCAAGAAGATTGACGTCTCCCAAAGCGATGAGATGCGCTGGATGAAGCAGTGGCTCACCGACCGAGGCCTTCCCATCTCCGCCGATCCTATGGCCGGCATGGATATGAAGGGTATGGATATGAGCATGCCCATGATGCCCGGCATGCTGACTCCTGCTCAGATGGACACTCTGCGCAAGGCCACTGGACCCGAGTTCGATCACCTCTTTCTTACCGGAATGATCCAGCACCACACCGGCGCTCTGCAGATGGTCAAAGATCTCTTTGCCAATCCTGGGGCCGGTCAGGACCCACAACTGTTCGACTTCGCCAGCGACGTCGACAACACACAACAGGCTGAAATCGACATCATGCGTCACATGCTGAAGGAGAGACAATGATCCGCAGTATTTCGACCCGCAGTATTTCCTCGCACTTCACCTGTAACACCCTCACGCTGGCCCTTTCCCTGTCAGTGGCAGGCCTCTGCGCTGCCCAGACCACGACCACCGCATCTGCAGTACCCCCCACCGCCAAAACGCCACCGAAGCCACCCAGCGTCTTCGTCAATCCCCGCTCTGGTCCGGACGATCCTCGCGTCGGCCTCAAAGGCGGCCTCTATGACGCCAACACTGCCATCCTCGGCATGAAGCTAGTGATCACCACTCCCAAGCCCGCCGGCTTTGCGCCCGACCTCGACTCCATCAAGGCTGTCGACGCCACGCCTCCGCCGCCGCCTGTTGATCCCGACGCTCCTCGCCAGCCCGGCGGCCCTATGCGGCCCAGCGGCCCTCGCGCCAACTATGGTGGAACGAACTCCGACCTCGCCTTCAACGCGAAGTACCTGTTCAACGGCAACTATAGCGGTGTCAATATCTACGACATCTCCGATCCAACCCACATGACGCTGGTCACATCCATGGTCTGTCCTGGTGGTCAGGGAGATGTCTCGGTCTACAAAAACCTGCTCTTCATGTCGGTCGAAGCCGCCAACGGCCGCATGGATTGCGGCACCCAGGGCTTCCCCACCGCGAGTCCCGAGCCTCAACCACCAGCTCCGACCGGCGACGCAGCAGCCGATGCCGCCGCCATCAGGGCTTTTAGATCGCGCCAGCCGCCTCCCAGTCCGGACCGCGTGAAGGGTGTCCGGATCTTCGACATCTCCGACATCCACAACCCGAAGCAGGTTGCTGACGTTCAAACCTGCCGCGGCTCCCACACCCACACTCTCGTGGTCGACCCCAAAGACAAGGACAACGTCTACATCTATGTCTCCGGCTCTGCGGGCGTCCGTCCCTCTGCCGAACTCGGCGGCTGCTCCGGCGACGATCCCGACAAGGATCCCAATACCGCGCTCTTCACGATCGTCATCATCAAGGTACCCGTCGCACATCCTGAACTTGCCAAAGTCATCGACAGCCCGCGCATCTTCTCCGATCCCGTAACCGGCAATATGGACGGCTTGTGGAAGGGCGGCAACCACGGTGATGGCACGCAGACCACCTCGTCCACCCGGGGCTGCCACGACATCACCGTCTACTCCTGGCTGGGCCTGGCCGGCGGCGCCTGTTCGGGTAACGGTATCTTGCTCGACATTAAAGACCCCGCACATCCCAAGCGCCTCGACGCTGTCACCGATCCCAACTACGCCTTCTGGCACTCGGCCAATTTCTCCAACGACGGCAAGACGGTTCTCTTCACCGATGAGTGGGGCGGCGGCGGCCAACCGCGCTGCCGCGTCTCCGACCCCATGGCCTGGGGTGCGGACGCCATCTTCTCCATCACCCCCGACAAGAAGCTGAAGCTCGACGCCTACTACAAGATGCCCGCGCCCCAGACCGACAAGGAAAACTGCGTCGCGCACAACGGCTCGATGATCCCTGTCCCCGGACGCGACATCGAAGTCCAGTCCTGGTATCAGGGCGGCGTCTCCATCATGGATTACACAGACCCCACGCATCCCTTTGAGATCGGCTATTTCGACCGTGGCCCGGTCGACGATAGCCGTCCTGCGATGGGTGGCCAGTGGTCCACCTACTACTACAACGGCTACATCTACGGCTCAGAGATCGCCCGCGGTACGGACGTCCTCAAGCTCGTTCCCACCAAAGACCTCACCCAAAACGAGATCGATGCGGCAGCCCAGGTCTACCTGCCTGAGTTGAACGTTCAGGATCAGCCGCACATTGACTACCCGCTGACGTTCGTCACGGCGAAGGCTTACCTTGACCAACTTGCCCGCGGAAGCAGCCTGAATGCAGACAAAATCGCGGCGATCGGCGCCGACATCGACGCGAAGAACATCAAGAAACTTCACGCCGATGCCAAGACAGCCGAGAAGGCCGCCGCCACTGCCAAAACACCGGGAGATGCCGACCGCCTCCACGCACTATCGAAGATCCTCGTGAGCGACGGTGCAGGCACCGCCAAGGCCGGCGAATAACAGAGGAGAATCATAGGTCGGGCTCACCTTGACCCAGTCGTCTGCGATTCGAGAGTGCGTTGCCCCGGAGTCTTGCGAACACCGGACGAAATCATTCGCGCACTGAGCGCACTGACTAGGCTTAGGGCAATGGCGATCAGGACGATATCGTGATAACCGGATACGAAGGCTTCGTCGATCGCTTGCCTCAGGCGCGGGTCACTCGTTTCGGCTCCCGCTAGCCTGGGGCGTTCACGATTGATCGTTTGCAGGGCTTCGGACGATAGCGATAGTTGGCTAAGCCTGTGAGTTAGAGACCGATTGAACCCGAAAGACAAAACCAGACCGAAGACCGCAACCGCTAAGAGCCCGGCAATTCGTGAAACGGCATTGTTGACTCCCGAGGCCACACCCGCTTCGCTATCGGGAACGGATTCCATAACGGCTGTAGTGAGTGGAGCTACGCTGATCGCCATCCCAAATCCAAGAGTCAAAATGGCCGGAAAGAGTGTCGACCAATAGGAACGACCGGTGTCACCTCGTAGCATGAGCGCATAGCCGGCGGCTGCTATGAGTGGTCCGATCATTAGGGGTGTTCTTGCTCCATAGCGTGCAATAAGCCCGCCGGACCACCGAGACAGTAGAAAGATCAAAAGAATAAGTGGCAGCAGCGCACCTCCTGCCTGGGTCGCAGAGTAGTGCTGAACCTGGATGAGATTAAGAGGGAGAAAAAAGAGAAGACCGCTCAAAGCTGCATATAGGAAAAAAGTAAGGAGGTTGGCGCCGCTGAAGTCTCTCGAGCGGAATAGCCTCAGAGAAACCATGGGAGCTGGAGAGTGAGATTCAAACCGTAAAAAGGCGGCGAGCGCGCCAACTCCGACAACGCCCATAACCCAGACGATACGGCCACCGTGGGGAGCTTCGATCAGTGCGAAGGTCGTCGCTCCCAGACCAATGGTTGCCAACGATGCGCCTTGCCAATCCAGAACCCGGCTGGCCTGTTCATTGCGGCTTTCTGAGACATAAAGCAACGTCAATGCCACAACGACGATCGCAATTGGAATATTGATAAAGAAGACCCATCGCCAGGAGCCATGCTCGACTAGCCAGCCTCCGAGAACCGGGCCGATCGTTGCTGTAATTGCCGTAAAGCCCGACCACGTGCCGATAGCGCGGCCTCGTTCGCTTGTCGGAAATGACGAACTGATAAGAGCCAGGCTGCCCGGAACCAGTAGCGACGCACCGATTCCCTGGAAGGCTCGTGCAAGGATAAGAAACTCAATCGAAGAAGCGAATCCGCACCACGCAGAACCTATTGCAAAGACCAGCACGCCTATGACAAAGATTCTTCGGCGACCGTACAGGTCGCTGAGCGAGCCTCCTAACAGAAGCAGCGAAGCCAGTAGAAGTGCATAGGATTCCACCACCCATTGAAGATCGCTTGCGGTTGCGTGGAGAGCAACTTGTACTGCTGGAAGGGCAACGTTGACGACCGTCCCATCGATGAAAGCCATGCTCGATCCGAGAATGGTTGCGATCAGGACCCATCGTCCGTCAGAGTCCGATGGTGTTTTCGAGGAAGCGTGCATCGTCGCTCTCCAGAGGGACACGATGATCATCTTACTGATCCGTTACGCGATGTCTCCCGGCGTCACGCTTTTGCGCGAGCGTGAACGTTTTGGCAGCACCGGCACAACGCGTTCCACGCCCTCGCGGCCCGCATGTATCACCTTCGTCTTCAGGTTCTTCGCGGCCTCGCGATCGACGGCCTGCAGCTCGCCCGGAGGTCCGAGCATAATCCGCGCTGCGCCGTTCAGGATGCGACGTATAGGCCATGCGCCATCGGCGTTGGGCAGAAAGACTTCGCCTGCGCGTTGCTTTTCGGGCCGGTAGTACCAGCGGCGAAAGAGCGAGAGCGTATCGCAGCGCTCGTTGATCTCCGCTTCGCCCGCAGAATCTGCTCGCTCCGCAAGCCGCTGCAATACTCCACGGGCACGGTCCTCAGGGGAAAGCGTCGAAGTTTTTGTGGATGCCGTAGTTTCGGATGGGTACGTAGGTTCATCCAGCGGGACTGCGGCAAGCATCAGCGGCTGTGCGAACAGCGAGCTTCCCACGGCCGTCTGCTCGCGGACCGCACGAACCCCCAGCGTCGACAGGGGCTCAAGCCCAACGATCCTCCCACGTTCCAGCAGAAAGACCGCAGCCTCCTCAAGCTTCTCTCCCTCGCGAGGCGCAGCCTCTTGCAGGACAACGGCGCGCAGCTCCGCGACCGGACGGACCAACTCATCGACGAGAAGCGAAGCAGCCTTCACGCGTTCCCATTGCTTGTGCAGGGCGGCGGCCTCCTCGAAGTCCATGGCCTCGCTGGCTTTCTCGCGCTGCTCGGCAATCTCCGCAAGCATCGACTCGCCGCTCGTTGCGAAGAACCGGAAGACCCGCTGAGCCTCAGCGGCATATTCTTCAGAGGAGCACGCCACCTTGCAGGGCTCCATGCACTTCTTCATCTCGCCGTAGACGCATCCTGGATGCTCCGGATAAGGCTGCAGGTCTTCATAGCAGCGTCTCAACTTGAAGAGATCGAGCACGGCATCGCAGTAGCGTTCCGCCGCCGCCCGCGAAGGGAAGGGGCCAAAGGTTTCGGCGAGTGCCCGCTTACTCAGGCGATTGGTGGAGTAGACGCGCGGATGCTCGTGCGTCATGGTCACACGCAAAAAGTATGGCGGATATAGGCGCAATCGCCGCCGTGCTTCTTCGGCGCCATAGGTCGCACGCGCCGCACAATAAAGAACCAGTGCCGATTCAAACTCCGAACCTGTGCGGGTCCACTCGATCCAGCGAACCTTCTCGCGCAGGTTGAGGCGCTTGGAGAGTACCGGCCGGCCCAGCTCATCGACGGCTTCCGGTGGCGCTAGCAATCGCCGTAATCTTCTTCGCAGGTCGGCCGCGCGTGTGAGATAAGGCTCATCGCCTTCGCGCTCGCCCCGCAGAGCAAACACGCCCGCTCCAGCCGGAACGCCGCGCAGAATTTCTTCGGCGTTGGAGGGGAAAAACTCGATGCGATGGTCGAAATTAAAGGCCGTGCTCACAGCGAGAATTGTAGCCGGGGCGAAGCTGTATTTGCTTTTCTGGTTGTCATTCGCTCACTACCCTCGGAAGGACAAACTCGAAAAGCAAAAATTTAACTGCCCGCTACGGTCATGCCTTCAATCCGCATGGTAGGCACAGCCCCACTCCCGCGAAATTCCAGATCATTTCCAATTGCTGTCACATTGCGGAACATATCTTTCAAATTCCCTGCAATCGTGATCTCCTCTACCGGATACGCGAGTTCGCCGTTCTCGATCCACAGGCCACTTACCCCCAGGGAGTAATCGCCCGTGACCAGGTTCACGCCTGTACCCATCGTCTGTAGTACATAGAGTCCCTGCTTCACGTCGCCAATAATCTCTTCCGGGGCCTCAGTTCCAGGCTCAAGAAAGTAGTTGCCGCCGCCGATGCCTGGAGCTCCCGCAAGCCCACGCGATGCTTTGTGGGTCGACTGCATCGTCAGCTTGCGCGCGGTGTAGGTATTCAACATCAGCTCTTTCAACACGCCGCGTTCGATCACTACGGTGCGCCGCGTCGGCAGGCCATCGCCGTCAAAGGGTGAGGTGCCAAAGCCGCCCACGCGCAACGTGCCGCCGGCATTGCTTCCGGTCATCCCGTTTTCTTTCAGGATGTGATCGAAGACCATCGTGCCGTCATCGACCATCGTGATGTTCTCGCCCGCCACCTGCTCGCCGAGCTTGCCGGCAAACATTGATGCGTTGCGATAGATCGAATCGCCATTGGCCGCGCTCAACAGGCTGCCCATCAGCCCGCGTGAGGCCTCTGGAGGAAAGACAACCGGGCACTGCTGTGTGGGCACACGCCGTGCGCCAAGTTTTCGTAGAGCGCGCTGTGCGGCGATGATGCCGATCTCTTCCGGAGTGTCGAGCAGCTTCGTAGTGCGTGCACTGGAGTACCAGTAGCCACCCTGCATCGCTCCACTGGCATCCTGCGCAATAGGAGACGCAGAGAAGCCGCAGTAGCTGCGGCGGTATTCCCCCGCGAAATCACGGGAGTTCACCATCACTCGCCGCGCGTTCGAGGCATCGAAGTCCGCACCCCTGGAGTTCTGAATGCGTACATCAAAGCTCATCGCTGCCGCTTCGCAACGGCGGGCAATTTCGATGCGTTCGGCTGCGGGAACATCGTTCACGTCGTCGAAGTAGAGAGCCAGTTCGCCGACATTCTGCGAACCAAAGGTCTCACGCTCCGGGAGACCTGCAAAAGGGTCGACACCCGTTACTTTGGCGAGTTCGACCGCGCCTGAGACCAGCTGTTCAAGACCTTCGCGCGAAAGATCTGAGGTCGAGGTGCTGGCTGTGCGCTGTCCGCCCTGGGCTGCAAAGAAAACACGCAGCCCAAGAGCTCGCGAGCCCGATTCCGTCAGCTGTTCTACCTGTCCCAGCCGCACGTTGACCGCGAACTCTTCGCTCTCAAAGCCGACCGCTTCAGCGTCGATCGCGCCCGCCTTAAGCGCGCGCGCGACGGCCTCTTCCGCGAGCGCCTTCAACGCTACTTTTGAACCTGTCGCAACAGCCAAGGGTCTCTCCGCGTATCGATTTACTGGACTGGCGAGCTCGAAAGTCGCGCCGCCTGCCCCTCGGCTGCTTCGCGAACCAGCAGTACCCCGGCACAGTGCTCTGCATCGCTCTTCAACTTGTGAGCCGCATGCGAGGCTGGGCCATTGGCAATGTGGCGCTTGTGCACCTTCACGGCGCCATGGCAGTCCTTGCAGCGAAACTCGGTGTCGCCATCGCCCAGCGCCTCTTCCAGGTTCTTCACCTTCCAGAACGGCTCATAGCCGCTTCCGCTCGCGCGAACGCGCCGCCGTTTCACCTCGCACTCGTACAGTTTTTCTGTCTTCGCTTCGACTTTTGTAGCCATGCTAGATCTTCTTTCCTGATGCGGTTGCGGTGCGTGTGCGCTTCTTTTCTGTAGTCTTCAAAATCTGCTGCAGCTAACGGCCTGTACCACCCACCGTCATGCGATCCAGCTTCACGGTCGGCATTCCGACGCCGACCGGCACGCTCTGCCCGGCTTTGCCGCAGGTGCCGACGCCTTCGTCGAGCGCAAGATCGTTGCCCACCATCGACACATACTTCAGCGCCTCGGGGCCATTGCCGATCAGCGTCGCGCCCTTCACCGGCGCTGTCACCTTGCCATCTTCGATCAGGTAGGCTTCGCTGGCGGTGAAGACGAACTTGCCGTTCGTGATGTCGACCGAGCCTCCGCCAAAGTTCACGGCGTAGAGCCCACGTTTTACGCTCTTCAGAATGTCCCCGGGATCGTCCTCCCCGTTGAGCATGTAGGTATTGGTCATGCGCGGCATGGGGATGGACTGATAGCTTTCGCGGCGCCCGCTGCCGGTGTTCGGCATCTTCATCAGCCGCGAACTCAGCTTGTCGCTGAGGTATCCGCGCAGAATGCCGTTTTCGATCAGCACCGTCTCCTGCGTCGGATTGCCCTCGTCGTCCACATTCAACGACCCACGCCGTCCGGGCATCCTTCCATTGTCCACGACCGTGACCTTGCTCGACGCGACTTGTTGCCCGATCAATCCCGCAAAGGCGCTCGTCTTCTTGCGATTGAAGTCGGCTTCCAGTCCATGGCCTACGGCCTCATGCAGCAGCACGCCGGGCCAGCCAGGGCCGAGCACGACCTCCATCTCGCCTGCGGGCGCGGCTACCGCACCCAGTTGCAGAATCGCCGTGCGCGCGGCCTCGCGAGCGAAGTGCTCGGGAGATTTGTCGCCCGTAAAGAAATCCAGCGCCACGCGTCCGCCGCCGCCGCTGGTGCCGCGAGCCATGTTGTTTCCAGATTCGCCATGTTCATCCTTCGCGATGACCATCACGTTCAGCCGCGCCAGCGGCTGCGTATCACTGGCAAAGGTGCCGTCGCTGGCAGCGATCAGGATGCGGCGCAGTTCGTCATTGATACTGGCGTGTACCTGCACAATGCGCGAGTCAAAGTCGCGAGCCGCTTTGTCGGCGCGCTCGATCAGCCGCAGCTTCGCAGCGATCTCGACGTCGGTGCTGGCTCCTGCAACCGGATAAAGCTGCGGTGTACGAGTCTCCGTGAAACCCTGCACGCGCTCGATCTGGGGGCCGCTGGCGATCAGCGCTGCCGTACGCGCTGCCTTCAGCAGGCGGTCCGCACTCAAATCATCGGTGTAGGCAAACCCTGTGCGCTCGCCCGAAAGCACGCGTATGCCGCAGCCTACGCTGATTCCCTGGGCTGCGGTCTTGACGATGCCCTCGTCCATACCCAGCGAGGTCGAGGTAACGGCCTCGAAGTAGAGATCGGCGAACTCGCCACCCGCGCTCAGGGCTTCACCCAGACAGCGTTCCAGCAGACGCTCACTCAGCCCGAGTTTCTCGAAGAAGTATCGTTTGTGGTCGGTAATCTCAGGGAAAAAGGAGGGGGCAGACGCCATCTTTCTATTCTAGTCCGATACTCGACCCTAGCAGTGCCCCGACCCGCTCGAGGCGCAGCATCGCATGCTGTTGGCGTTCCGAATACCTCGCGAAATCCGCACACTGACGCCCCGTACTATCGTGCTCAGGGATCGCCCAACTCCATGAAAAGGCACCCTTCCACCCGAATGGCAGGCCTCGACAAGCCTTCACTGCGGATCAACTTAGCGCCCGTGCGAAGGGTCCGGCGAGTTCGCAACGTTCATATCGAGAAATACCTTCGGAAATCCCGGAGCATAGCAGTTGCCATCCGTCGCATAGGTCTTCGCGCAGCTCTTGGTAATCGAAGGTCTTCTTGGCGACTGCGAGTATTGCCATGCCACCAGATCGGGTTCTCCCGCCTCGGAGAGCGGCTTGGCCTGCAAAGTGCATCCCGGTGCAGGCGAACACTCATCCTGCGCATCGAAGATCGCAACCTCATGCAGGCCGCCCTTCTTGATGCGGTCGCGTATGTCCTGCACGGTGTCGATCCACACGCCGGGATCATCCTGCACACGCTGGCCGCTGGCGTACACACCCGGCCGAAAATCCGAGGTGGCAACCGCCTCCGTCCACGCCAGCAGATAGGCAGCTTGTACGTCGGTCAGCCTGCCGCCTTCTTCCTGGTCGAGAAAGACGATCGTGTGCGCGGGGAACTCCTCGCTCTTCGCAGCGGCAATCGCCCCTGCCGCATCTTTTCGACCAAGGTCAGTCGGGGAGGTGCCTGCCTTCTTCGCCTTCAGTATCTCCGCCTCCAGTTTGCCGTTGGCGAGCACCAGAAAGCCCCAGCCCTGTTGCTTGAGCAACTCGCGCTTGCCTGTCCATGTATTCGTGTCATCGCCAGGAGGAGTGGTGAGCCAATAGCCGGTAAAGGCAAAGTCCTTCCGCATGGCTGCCATGCTGTCATCGCCGGGGTAGTCATTGCGGTCGAAGCCGACGGACTGTCCGGTAGCAGATATCGAACCGCTCGCAGCACTCGGTTGTGTCTGAACGGCAGAGGCTAATGCTGAATCCGTGGCTCGCACTGCATTGCTGCTTCGCGAGCATCCGCACACGGCCACAGCTCCCAATAAAATACCCATCCAGACGGCACGCATTGATTCTTACCTCCTGCTCAGATTACAACTGCGTCTACAATCGCTGTCGGAGAACCACTCCAGGTTGAGTTGTCTCCTAGGCCAGCCTCAAGGAACCGTACTATGTCCGTGTCGCAAGACCCTCGTTATCCTATCGGCGAGTTTGTACCGCCCGAAACCATCACGCCCGAAGACCGCCACAACGCGATCCTCACACTGGCTGAGATGCCTGAGTTGCTGCGCGAGGCGGTACGCAACTTCAACGCCGAGCAGATTGACACACCCTATCGCGACGGCGGATGGACGGTCCGCCAGGTGGTGCATCACGTTGCCGACTCTCACATGACGGCATTTCATCGCCTGCGCAGGGCACTCACGGAAGATTGGCCTGAGGTACCCGGTTACGACGAAAGCGCATTCGCCGAACTGCCGGACCTCGCAGCGCCGCTCGAGTGGTCGCTGGAGCTGATCGAAAGCCTCCATGCGCGCTGGGTGATGGTGCTGCAGGCACTTAGGGAAGATCAATGGCATCGCGGCTTCCGCCACAGCGAGCGCGGCCCCACGGCACTCGACCTGGCCACGTTGAATTATGCATGGCACTCGCGGCATCATGTCGCGCACATCACACGGCTGCGATCCAGGAAGGGCTGGTAGGTATGCCGATTCAACTTGCGACCTCTCCTGCATCTATTGCGCGTTGCTTTGAAGTACTTCGTGAACTGCGTCCTTCACTTGAGAGTGAGGCGGACCTTGTTGCCAAGGTGCAGCAAAAGCAGAGCGAGGGCTTCCAGCTCGCGTTTCTCGAACACGAAGAGGAGGTAGTCACGGTCGCTGGCTTCCGGGTAATGCATATGCTGGTCTCCGGCCTCACGCTTTACGTGGATGACCTCGTTACAGGCGAGCAGTTTCGTTCGCAGGGCCATGGAAAAACTATGCTCGACTGGCTCATCGCGCACGCTCGCGAGCGCGGCTGTCAGCACTTCTCGCTCGACTCCGGAACGCATCGCCAGTCCGCGCACGCGTTCTACTTTCGCGAAGGCATGCGTATCTCCAGCTTCCATTTCGTTCTGCCGTTAAAGCCCTGATGTAAGTCCAATGCTACCCTTCCTCTCATGCCGCCAAAATCCTCCGCGGACAAATCAACCGCGTCACAAACCGCCACACAGATCGCAACCGCCATCGAAAACTTTGTCGCGCAGCATAGCGAAGCCGCTGTGCTCGAAGACGGCAAAGTCCTCTTCGACCTGCGCTCTGCGAAGTACACACTCTCGACGGAGTACGGCCGCTGCACGTTTCATCTGTGGAGCGATGAGCGCAATATGGTGCGACGCGTTCTTTCCGCGATTCCGCGCAGCGGGACGCTGCGTTTGTCAACGCAACGCTTCGGCCAGACTCAGCCCAAGCTGCTGGAGCTTGTAGGCTCACGAATCAGCCGTACCCCGACCACCCGAGACGCCAATCGCACGCACTATCTGCGCACGCTGGAGCGTGTATTGCAACGCCAGTTCCCCGACTGGAAGCCTGATGCCTTTCGCACGGCGATGGACCTCGAGCGCAGCTTCGGGCCAGCCTATGCGCGTGGTTCACTGATTCGCGGCAACCAGGCATGGGCCGTCATCGGCGTGAACGAGAATGAAACCGCGACCATCATCGACGGCATCCTCACGCTCGGCATTCTCTGGCTGCACCACTGTCGTGAGCAGTCGAGCAGACATTTGTACCAGGGGCTCAAGCTCATTCTTCCGCGCGGCACCGCGACACTGACACTCTCACGGCTGGCGTGGCTCAACGACGGCGCGGCACAGTGGCACCTCTATGAACTCGACCAGAACACGGAAGAGTTGGTCCAGCGCGACGCCACCGATCAAGGCAATCTGCGCACACGGTTGGTTCATCATCCTGACGAGGACGCTGCGAGCGAGCGCTTTGCCTCGGCTATCGAGCAGGTCATGCAGCTTGTACCCACCGGGGAAGAACAACGAGTAGAGCAGCGTCTGCGCAGCACGGCTGAGCTGGCCTTTCTGCTGCATGGCATGGAGTTCGCCCGTGCCCGCATCGGGCTCGCACCGAACAGCTTTGCCCGCACGCTTGAAATCACAGCGGGCGCCAATGAGACTCCGCTGACGCCAGCTACTCGCGTCGAGATTGCAGCCAACATCGCCGAACTCTTTCGCCGTCGCCGCGCCTTCGTCTCCGCGACAGACTTCACCCGTCGCGGACAGAGGCCTTCGCGTCGCATCGGCGCTGCCACGGCAACTGCGGCACATTCACGATTACAGTTTCGTGCGAATCAGCCTGCCGGCGAGGTTAATCCTGCACAAGACCCCCTCTACCGCGCCGCTCCCGAGCGCTGGCTGGAGTCGGTGTTGCGCCGCGACCTCGCTCCTCTGACACGCAGTCTGGCACCCCAGCCGCGCGAAGCCTCATTCGCCAGCAACGAAGCCTTCGCGAACGATCCTGATCCCGACACCCGAGGCAACCGCGCGGATCTTCCCTGGAAGAGCGATCCTGATGCGAATCCATCTCTCGCAGAGGTTGGCCTCACCCACAAACCTCGCGTTATCCCCCACCTCGACCCGAAGCACGTCTACGCACAGGTTCCCGCCATTGCGGGTGCGAGCGATCGCGGCCTGCTCGATCTCCTCGGAGTCACCGCCGACGGACGTCTGGCAGTCATTGAACTTAAAGCTGACGACGATCTCCACCTCGCACTGCAGGGGCTCGACTACTGGATCCGCGTGCGCCATCATCACCTGCAAACCGCCGATGCAACGACCGGTCTCGGCGAGTTCCAGCGCCATGGCTACTTTCGTGGCGTCGAACTCTCGCCATTGCCGCCGAGGTTATATCTCGTAGCTCCCGCGCTGCACATTCACCCGGCAACGGAGACGATCCTCCGCTACCTCTCGCCACGCGTCGAATGGAACCTTCTGGCGCTCGATGAGCGCTGGCGCCAGGAGATTCGCGTGGTGTGGCGTAAGCAGGCCGGAAAGAGTTAAAGCGTTATCACTCGTGGCAGTAACTGTCAGCCCCACGCTGCGGGCGCGGCTTCAAGCTCTGCATCGTGTTCGAGCGAAAAGTCCTGCTGTGGCTCGGCGCGTAGCGTAAAGAATGCCTCTACCTTCTCCATCACCTGCGCCCCACGCTTGGCGTCAAAGATTTCTTTGCGTAGCGTCGAACCGCCAGGAACACCATGCGTGAACCAGCTAGCGAACTGCTTCATGCGGCCGATGGCATCGCGCTGAGCGCTCTCGTGATTACGCTTCAGGCGCTTGTCTAAATCGCTCTCGGCGGGGCCGACAATCTCGGGATGTTCGGCGACCTCGTGCATCAGCCGCTCGAAGTAGTCGCGGATCATGCGGTAACGGTCCATATCGGTGGGCTTGTCATACGTGCCCACACCAGTGGCCTGCTTGGAAGCTGTATATTGTGCGATCTGGCGGAAGATCCACGGATTCGCCGGCGCGGCACGACCGATCATTACGGCGTCGCAGTGGGTTGCGTCGACCATCGCGGCCGCATCTTCGGGCGTGCGGACATCTCCGTTGCCGATGACAGGAATTGTGACGGCGTCCTTCACTGCGGCAATCCACTCCCAGCGCGCCTCGCCGGTGTAGCCCTGCTCGCGTGTGCGGGCATGCAGCGCGACGGCGTTCAGGCCGCAGTCTTCGGCCATCTTCGCCAGCTCGACGCAGACGATGTTCGAGTCGTTCCAGCCCATGCGGAACTTGACGGTGAAGGGAATCGTCACTGCCGCGCGCACGCGTTCAAAGATCTTGCGGATTGCGGGCAGATCACGCAGCAGTCCCGAGCCGCCGTTACACGCCACAACACGCTTGGCTGGGCAGCCCAGGTTCAGGTCGACGAGGTCGAAGCCCGCATCCTGGCAGATGATGGCACTCTCGGCCAGCGTCTCCGGGTTCGATCCAAAGAGCTGCGCCGAGATCGGGTGCTCGTCCTCGTAGTAGGTAAGGTAGCGCTTGCGCTTGGTCTCGCGCATCCTTGAAAGCCCATCGGCCGAAGTGAACTCCGTCATGATGAGTCCGCAGCCGGAGACCTCATTCGAGGTCTCTACGTCGACATCAACGCTATCGTCGGTAGCCTGATTAAACGCAGCCTCGGGTTCTGTAAACATCGACGCGTTTTTGATGAAGCGGCGGAAGACCGTGTCCGTCACGCCTGCCATAGGCGCGAGCACCGTGGCGGGCGCAATTCGTACTCCGCCGATGTGCATCTCAGCCGGCACGCGAGCGTGCTGCGGCATCTCGCGTGTGTCCGAGTTCGCTGTTGTCTCCCAACCCTTCTTCATATAGGTATCGCGTTCCACAAAACTTTCTAATTCGACAATTCGCTAATTCAAGAAAAGAGGCCTCCGCTCATCGCGGAGGCCTCCCGGTTTCGCTGGGCTGCGAGAGTTACTTCGCGGCGTTGGCGGCAGCTTCGGCCTTCTTCGCATCGGTTGCCGCGAACTTGCGGCGGAAGCGCTCGATACGGCCGGCGGTGTCGACCAGCTTCTGCTTGCCGGTGAAGAACGGGTGGCAGGCAGAGCAGATTTCGACGACGATGTCGCCCTTGTGCGTGGAGCGCGTCTCAAACGTATTACCGCAGGCGCACTTCACGTTGATGTTTTCGTACGTGGGATGAATTCCAGTCTTTGGCATGGTGATACCTTTCGTAGCTAACCCGCCGCAGAACGGTTCGCTTGCCGAGGCCGCTGTGGACTCAAGGCATCGAAGTTCCAGTCGCGCTGCGAGCTTGGACCCCGACTCCCGGGGTTTCAGGCGCTCCTATTAGTTTAGCACTTGCCGTCAAGAGTGGTAAGTCCTTCATCCTGATTGGCTTACGCAGTCAATACTTTAGGGCTCGACGAGCAACTATTCGGCCCGCTCCTGGTAGGCGACGACATCAACACAAAAATGGAGCGCAGAAACCAGATGGAATACAGAAGCTAAATGGAGCCTAGAGGCTAGTAGAGATTAAATGGAGCGTAGATGCTCAAACGGCCACGGGCCTAAGCCCTGAAAGGGCGAGATATCGCGGTGGCACAATAGACCGCGCTCAATCTCCTTTGCCACTACCCCCGGCGGATGCCTCCACCCTTGACGCAAAGCCACGGCACTCCTACTCAGGAATCGGCGCATGAACCAACGCCGAAGCCTCTTTGAGCGCGATGCCGGTGGTTTCAAGGCGGCGGGCTTCATTCATGTAGAAGGCGATCCGTTGTGCAGCCTCAACATAACTCAGGCCCTCCTGACGGATGTTCGAGATGCAATTACGTTCGGCATCCGTTCGTCCGGGGCGCGGGTTCCAGGTGATATAGACGCCGAGCGAGTCTGGAGAGCTGAGCCCGGGACGTTCGCCGATCATTAGCACGACGAGCTTTGCTCCGAGCAGATGCCCAATCTCATCGCCAATAGCCACGCGGCCCTGAGAGACGATGCAGACAGGAGCGAGGTTCCAGTCCCCAGCGTCCAGAGTCGGAAGCAGGGCATCGAGCAGTGGCAACCCATGGCGCTCGACGGCGAGAGCCGAGAGTCCGTCTGCAAGGATGAAGACGGCATCGGGTTTCCTTTGTAGGCTCTCGGCATAGTCACGCAACGCATGCGCAAAGTCGGGATGCAGGATGCGTCCGAGATCGGGACGGCGCAGGTAGTGATGGCGGCTCTTCTGGCTGGCCTCTCCTTCAACCGCGCTCCGCAGCACGAAGCCTGCAAGATCTCGCTGCTGCAGTCCGTGCAGTAGCGCTGAAATGTCGAGCAGAGTATGAACCGCGTCACGGGCGAGCGCATGATCGAGCTGAAAGCGGAGCTGCTCTCGCGTAGGAATGGCAGCGCCAGTGCGTCCCAGCGAGATGCGTGCGGTGGTAGGGAGCGTTTGCGGCTTGTCGATCTCGTGACTCATCGCACGTCTCCCTGTGGCAACAGCGCTGCAGGCTGGCCGATGCGTTGCAGCTGATGAAAGCCGTCGCTCGACAGCCACGCTTCAAACTCCGGCGCGGGCCGCAGTCCGAGCAGCCGGCGCAAGTAAAGCGCGTCGTGGAACGATGTGCTTTGGTAGTTCAGCATGATGTCGTCAGCTCCGGGCACGCCCATGATGTAGTTGATCCCAGCTGTGCCCAGCATCGTCAGCAGGGAGTCCATGTCGTCCTGGTCGGCTTCGGCGTGATTGGTGTAGCAGATGTCGCAGCCCATTGGCAGGCCCAGCAGCTTGCCGCAGAAATGATCCTCCAGACCCGCACGCAGGATCTGTTTGCCGTCGTAGAGATACTCCGGGCCAATAAAGCCAACCACTGTGTTCACGAGCATCGGTTGGTAGCGTCGTGCAACGGCATAAGCGCGCGCTTCGAGCGTCTGCTGATCGACGCCAAAGTGCGCGTTGGCGGAGAGAGCACTGCCTTGTCCGGTCTCGAAGTAGAAGACATTCTCTCCCCCGGTTTTGCCATCAAGCCCGCCCCGCTTGAGCTCGCGGGTCATCGCATGGGCTTCGTCGAGCAGCTCAAGGCTGATACCGAACGACGCATTCGCCGCCTCAGTTCCGGCAATCGACTGAAACAGCAGATCAAGCGGCGCGCCCTGCTGCATAGACTCCATCTGCGTTGTCACGTGGGCCAGCACGCAACTCTGGGTCGGGATATCGTAGCGCACGCGCACGTGGTCGATCAGCCGCAGCAGCTTGGTCACGCTGTCCACGCTGTCGGATACCGGATTGATGCCGACAACCGCATCGCCGGAGCCCAGCAGCAGGCCGTCCAGAATGCTGGCGGCGATGCCCAGCGGATCGTCTGTAGGATGGTTCGGTTGCAGACGGGTGGAGAGTCTTCCGGGCAGGCCGACCGTCGTACGAAAGCGGGATACCACGGAGATTTTGCGTGCCACGTAGATCAAATCCTGCACGCGCATCAGTTTGGACACAGCAGCGGCCATCTCTGGCATCAAACCGCCCGCCAGCGCGGAGAGCCGCTCGCCCGTGGCCTCGTCCGAGAGCAGCCAGTCGCGGAACTCGCCCACGGTAAGACCGGCGATCGGCGCGAAGGCTTGTTGGTCATGGCTATCCACAATCAGGCGCGTGACAGCATCCGTCTCATAGGGAACGACGACCTCGTTCGTGAAGACACTCAATGGCAGCTCGGCAAGGGCCATCTGCGCGATAGCCCGGCCCTCCGCTCCGGAGGCGGCGATGCCTGCAAGCTGGTCGCCCGACCGCAGCGGCGAGGCCTTCGCCAGCAGCGTACGCAGGTCGGCGAAGGTGTGTTTAACTCCGCGGACTGTATGGCTATAGAGCATTCGTGTTGCCCAAATTGTAGCCGCTTGCTGTTAGATACTGATGCTCCGCGCCAGCTTTCCTCGTTTGCGGGACGATTCGCACAGGCACGTAAGGCTGCGATACTGGATATCGATGCTTGAACCCTGCCCCATCTGTGACGGCTCCGGCCTGCGCCTCGTGGAACGCCCCGACGGCAACCGTGTCGCCCAGGAGTGCGTCTGCCGATCCGCGCGCCGCACGGAACGAGCGACGGAGCAGGCGCGCATTCCACAGCGCTACGCTCACTGCTCTCTCGAGGAGTACGTCACCAACTTCGCCGGCGCGAACCGCTCGCTCGGTTCCGCGCACATGATGGCGCGCAAGTTTGTGCAGGGCTATCCGCTCGATACCAACGGCAATGGCTTGCTGCTCACGGGTTCCATCGGTGTCGGCAAAACCCACCTTGCGGTAGGAATGCTGCAGGCGCTCATTACCGAACGTGGTGCCAGGGGTCTGTTCTACGACTATCGCGAACTGCTCAAGCAGGTCCAGAACAGCTACAACCGCAACGTCCATGCGACGGAACTCGAAGTGCTCGCTCCGGTGTTTGAAGCTGAGGTCCTGGTGCTTGACGAATTAGGAGCATCGAAGCCGACAGACTGGGTGTGGGACACCGTCGCGCACATCCTGAACACTCGCTACAACGACCGCCGCACAACCATCATCACGACCAACTATGCGAACCTTCCGCCGCTCGGAGGCGAGCTTACAGGTCCGCGCGCCGCCATGCGTGAGGAGACTCTTGGAGACCGTATCGGCGAACGCATGCGCTCACGCCTGCAGGAGATGTGCGTCGTCGTCGAGATGACCGGCGAAGACTTCCGTCAGAAGGTCAAGCGCGCCAGCTTCGCCTGAGGTATAAAATTGGCAATCATGCAGGCGCCTGATCAGGAATCGAAGCCCACGACACAGCCCTCTGGAATGTTTAGCGAGCCGCCACGCGAGCGCAGCTTTCCAACAACAGCTGTTGCCATTGCCACAGTCGCTGTGGTGATCCTGGTGCTCGTCCTGGTGATGCTGGATCATCGCCACGGCGCCGCTCCAGCACCGAAGACGGTGCAGCCGCTCGCGGCCTATGCTTCCAGTCTTGTGGTCAGCAACATCCAGATGAGCGAGTCGACCAGCATCTCAGGCGGCAAGTCCACCTATATCGATGGACACATCGCCAACCACGGCTCGTCGACAGTCACCGGGATCACGGTTCAGGTGTTGTTTGCCAACGATACAGGGATGCCGCCGCAGATCGAAACTGTTCCCCTGTTGCTCATTCGCACCCGGGAACCCTACGTGGATACCGAACCCGTCAGCACGGCTCCGATCGCCCCGGGCGCAGAAGCTGATTTCCGGTTGATCTTCGAAGGTATCAACGAAAACTGGAACCAGCAGACGCCGGAGATTCACGTAACGCAAACCATCACGCGGTAGTTTTCGAAGTCGCAGCCGCCCAAAGGCGATTGCTCATCCAAAAACTACCGCGCGAAGATTCTTGATTTGCTCTAGAGGAACGGCTCTGGCTTCAGCCAGGCTGATTCGTATCTTCGCCGTCTTTCTTTTCGAAATGGTCGGCGATCGCTCCCGCTCCCTCGAAACCGGCGACTGCCGCCGCGCCTTTGGTGAGGATTGAGGCATTGGGGTCCAACTTTTCGGTGCCTTCAACCGCAACTACAGCTCCAGCTATTTTTTCCGCTTCTTCCAAGAAACCCATGACATTCTCCTTTTACAGCTGCCGAATCGGTCGTGCCGAATCAGTCTACTCCTGGGCATACCTGTGCGTACACGAGATACTGCTCGAAATTTTCGACTAGAGCAGTTCACAGTAGGTGTCGAGCAGAGCGAAAGGCTTTTGCGTGGTTTTCTCCCAAGAAAACCACACTGCACTCCCTTTCCGAGGCCATAGCAACTGTGAAACTGCTCTATTCGCGCACGGCTGCATGGACGGCCAGCAACGTCTCCAGCACGCCTTTTAGTTTGTTCAGATGCAGTGCATTCGCGCCGTCGCTCTTGGCTTCGGCGGGGTTGTCATGGACTTCGAGGAATATCCCGTCGATCCCCGCCGCAACCGCCGCACGCGCGAGCACGGGGATAAACTCCGGCTGGCCGCCCGAGACGCCCTTGCCGCCGCTCGGCGTTTGTACCGAGTGCGTTCCGTCGAAGACCACCGGCGCAAACTCGCGCATGACCGGCAGTCCCCGCATGTCGACGACGAGGTTGTTATAGCCGAAGCTCGCGCCGCGTTCCGTCAGCGAGACGCGCTGGTTGCCACTCTCGCGAATCTTCTCGACCGCGTGGCGCATGTCCCACGGTGCGACGAACTGGCCCTTCTTCACGTTGATCGCGCGCCCAGTGTTCGCGGCGGCCACTAGCAGATCGGTCTGGCGGCAGAGGAACGCCGGAATCTGCAGCATGGCCTCTACTGGTCCGAGGGCATCGCCCGCTGCTACGCATTGCTCAGGTGTATGAATGTCCGTCAGGACCGGCAACCCATTGGCCTCACTGATAGCCCGCAGGATGCGACAGCCCTCTGCCAGCCCTGGCCCGCGAAAGCTATGGATCGAAGTACGGTTGGCCTTGTCGTAGCTGGCCTTGAAGATGTACGGCACGCCGAGATCGGAGGTGATGCGTTGGATAGCGTCTGCCAGACCGCGTGCGTGGGCTTCGGACTCGATGACACACGGCCCGGCGATAAGAAACAGCTCGCCGCTGCCTGCGGTTACGCTGCCGATATTGAATTTTGCTGGATGGCTCACGACATCTATTGGAGCATACCGGCACTGTTTTGCAAGTTATCGTGAGGCTGCATCCAGCGCTTTTTTGTAATCGTCTTGCGCCTGTGGCGCGACATTCGCAAGCAATAGTTCGTCTCGGGCGAAGAGAAGAATGCGCTCCTCGCCTTCCGTGGTCTGGTCTGGTGTGGGGTGCGGATGCGCGCGCCAGAAGGCAATAGCGCGGGTCTGTGCATCCATGGTTTGTGCCTGAAGGTCGACGTACACGCGCGTTCCTTCAGCCGCCGAGGCGTAGGCCAATACCTCATCGGTCCCCATGTGCGCCAGTGCTCCCGTGGAGAGTGCGGACTGCCAGGTATTGGCAGAGAAGAAATAGTAAGGGTTATCGATAGCTTCAAGTCGCGCGACGATCTGCTCCGGGTGCTGCTGCGCGAGGGCAGGAGCATCGTTGGCCAGTGCTTTTAGTTTTTCGCGTCCAGCGGTTACGCGTGCGAGCTCATCGAGCATATAGGTATGGCTAGGCTGCAGCTCTTTGCGGAAGTTTTCGCGCGTCTCACGTACGAGACGATGCTCGCGAAGCGTCTCGCGCAGTCCATCGAGGCTGAGCGCGATGATAATGCCGATCGTCACGATGGCGATATGGATGGCGAAGCCCTTGAAGGTGTGGACGGGTTCGTGGGGAGCATGGATGTCCATAAAGGTGAGTGTAACTGCAATTTAACTGCGGTCTAGGTATATGCATCCCATAAAAGAAAAGCGGAACCTCAATCATCGGGTTCCGCTTTTCTTATTTTGAAAACCTTTAAGCTCGTTTTATCAATCGTGTGATAAATACCAGAACGACGGCGCCGATAAAGGCTGTGATCAGAGCGCCGAACGTCCCCGCGAACGCGATGTGGAAGATGCCCAGGAGCCAGCCACCAAGCCATCCGCCGAGAATGCCGAGGATAATATCCACGATAATGCCATAGCCGCCGCCCTTCATGACAAGGCCTGCGAGCCAGCCTGCAATACCACCGACGATCAGCCACAAAATGAAACCCATAGTAATACCCTCCGTAAAATCCATTACGAGATTTGAATTTTTTAGCGCTGTTTTCGATCTGCAAGCCGGGCCTGTTGCATTCGACCCGCGGCTAAGTATACGACCGGCTTCCCAATAGATGTCCACTCATTCCGCTAAAATCTTGGCGCACATGCAGTCGATGACGGCTACTTCGTTGGTGCCGGATCTTTGTCCGCCGCAGGCTGCGCAGGAGTCGGCTCCTGCGCACTGGAGGAACTCGCTGTCGCTCCCGGGCCGAACGTCAGATCGGCTGTACCCATGCGGCCTGAGGCCTCTACACGAACGACCAGGCGGGTCCGCACAGCCTTAGGAACGGGATCGAATTTAATCTCGAAACCGAGAGGGATATTGAGGCGCCCGGTAGCTGGAGCGGATGCCGGAGCCTGGAACTGCAATATCTTGGCGTCATGCTTCAACTCCTTACCCTTACGATCGAAGGTGGTCGACATAACGATGAGGCGGGTCAGGCGCGGCTTGTCGTCCTTCGGGGAGTACCACGAGATTCCACGGGGTTCGACACGGAACTTGAGCGTATTGATATCCGTGGGAGAGGTCTCCACCGTGAAGGCTACGGCGTCATAGGCCATGTTGCTTGACCCGGCATTGATGAGTTCCGAGGCCAGGCGGCGACCCACCTGCCCATCAGCGTTAGGACGCGCCGCGTGACGGTCGGGATAGTAACCCTGACGCGTGATAAAGGTGAGGCCGGGGCGGTCGAGGGTGACTTTGATGCGGCGGAACTTGTCCGGGTCCCAGGTCTTGTTGGTGGGAATATAGGTGAGGGTATAGAAGCTGGATCCGTCGCGGATGGAGGTGCCGATCTCGGCGTCGACGTCGTTACGGCCATAGAGATTGCGGCCGCCGGTGGCGCGGGCGAGCGACTGGAAGTCGGGGTCACCGCCAAAGGGTGCGAAGAGCCGCGCACCGTTGCCGTATTCGCCGGGGTTGACCATAACGCCGGCGGGGTCGATGGTGTAGAGCGTTATGCGCGCGTCGCGAAGTTCGTTGACCGTCTGCTGGACCGCGGAGTGGACGTGACTCTGGTCGTCGACGGAGATGCGAGTGAAGTCGAGTGTGGGAAAGCCCCGGCCGAGCCAGATCATGTTCTTGTGGCCGAGGTGCCCGATACTTGCTTCGGCTACACGCCGCAGAGAGTAAAACGCCGTTGTATAGCGTTCCGCGACCCAAGCAAACTGATGCGCTTGCCAGGGGTAGGCGGCGAAGTGGTGATCGAGCGCGTTGAGAATCTCATCTTTGTTCTGGGTATAGTCCCGCAGCACGGTGAAGTGTTGCAGGTCCACGGCGATCAGCATGGTCGGCGTGTCGAGCTTGTCCGGCTGCTTTTCGAGCCACTTCTTAAGGGAGTAGCGTGCGAAGGCCATGTCTTCGAAGCGAGTGTTGAACTCGTCGAGCAAAACAATGTTGACCGGAGCGCGGGGGGCCAGGTGATCGAGATCTGCAGTTGAGTTGATAGTGATGTCGGGCGATGGAGTGAACCGGCCGGGAACCTCGAAGTTGCGAATCTCTTGTGGCGCATCGTCTTCGGTGACGTGAAACTCTTCACGCTTAAGATCGGTGACCGGGTTGCCCTTCTGATCGATGACAACCCCGTCAAGGACCGTAAGGCTGACATTACGCGTGATGGTGTTCGCTGCAGTAGGCGCGGACTGTTGGGGCGTTTGAGGCGGTTGTCCGGAAGGCGCGGCTGGGTCGGTTGCAGCAGGCTGCTGTGCACCTGCAGTCAGGCCAAGGCCAAGAACAAGAGAAAAGCAGGAAAGGACAACGCGCATAGAGGGAAGCTCCAGGGGACGCATAACAAAGATACACAATATCCTGAGTTAGTTAATATCCGACGAAGCAGCGGCTACGTTTTGATTGTTGATGAGACAGGCCCAGGCTTTAGCCTGGGCCTGTCTCATCAACGGGGCAACTAGTTGAAGCCCAGTGAGCTATTGAAGGCAAAGCTGTTGGCAGTAGTCCACTGCGCCCAGTCGGAGATAATGTCAGACTCCGAACTAGTGGAAACATTCGGTGTAGTAGCCCAGTAGCTGGGATTGTAAAGGCCCCAGCCATTCGGGTTGAGTCCGCTGGTGGCTTTATAGGCCCAGAACGTCCAGCTCTCTCCGCCGTTGTTATAGGTGTTCACTGAATATTGCCAGGTGGACGAGTCATATTGGAAGTCGTTCCATTCGCCAATATAGCCCGGCACGTTATAGCTGGAGTGGTTATTGAAGTCGTTGACCTGATTAACCGATCCCTGTTCGACGACAGACTGGGAAGCATTCCACTGATACTCATGCATCTCGTACACAACGTTGGTCCATCCCTCTGAAGAGGGGTTAGGCAGCATGCTCCAGTCCCAGCTGCCCCAGGTTCCTTCGATGATGATGATGTGCGAAGGATCAGCGGAGCGGACGGAGTTGTACAAGGAGGCGTCGGCGCTGATCACAGCGCTGTTGCTGGGCGCTCCCGTAGGTTCATTGATCAGATCGTAGCCCGCGACGGTTGGGTTTCCGTTGTAGTGATTAGCAATCTGCCACCACATATAGGCGGTATTGCCCTGGTCGTTATCGTTGGTCCAGTACTGATTTTGATTTTGTTGGCCGGTATCGTCCGAAGTGCTCTGTCCGCCCACCACGCCATGCATGTCGATGATCACATAGATTCCCTGCGCAGCGGCAGCGTTAACTATCCAATCAAGCTCGGTGAATGCATCCGATCTCCAACCGGAGTTGGAGACGTTATTGATGGGATAGAAATTCCCCCACCAGACCGGAACGCGCACGGCGTTGAACCCCGCCGCCTTGATGTTGGCAAAGTCGGCGGTCGTGATCCAGTCCTGCTGGTAGTCCCGGATGAGAGCCTGCTCTTCGGCCACGCCAAAGCGACTATCGAGTTCCGAAATGATGCTATAGGTGTCGGGAAGTCCGCCACTGTCGCACGGGCACATCCAGGGTTCCATGACCATGAACCCGCCCAGGTTCACACCCCGCAGTTGAACGACGTTGCCGTTGGAGTCGACAATCGAGCGGCCGCTGGTCTGCAACATACTGAGTTGCGCCAGTGCCGAGTGAGAACAGGCAAGGATGATGAGAAAACAGGCCGCTAAGCGAAGGGCTATGCGGACGTGTAGGCGAGATGTAAGGTGTCCTGCTGCAATTTTGTTCATCTGAACAACCTCTTCTGCACAGAAGGATCACCGCACACAACTCTGTCTCGTGCTGTACGGGCTGGACGATCCGGTTGTGCCGTTATGTGCGGCTGAAGAGGGGGAGTCTTCAGCCGCCCGGTTGGTTTTGCATTGTCCCTGGGGGGAGAGAACAACGCGCCGACAATGCTGGGAGCCAGTGGATTATTCCGTCAGAACTGCTCGAAGATATTCGAGAACTGATGTGGTGGCCAGGGAAGAGAGCGGTTTTCGAGCGCACAACTCCCTGCAGCCGGAATCAGGGAGAATTCAGGACCTGGTATTTGTTCGGACCGAACTTAAACGGAGATCATTCTCTCGATGGTTCGAGAGAACGCATCAACTGACAGCACTTCGGCTGTTTCTGGCGGGGACAAGCGAGATCTGCATCTTTGCTGCTCCTTCAAGTGAATCAGGATCGCTAAACGAATATGCGGAACATTCAGCGCGCAGATATCTTGAAGAGCAGACTTGTTTCAGGTCTTTAGCTGCAAGATCCCGCGCACGCTGTCTGATTAGCGGGAACACTAACAGGCAAAAAAACTAATGTCAATACACTTTCCCTAAGACTAACGTTTGTCTGACAGGTAGAGTAGCCGCGTGTTTCATGGGGGCCTGCCAGCCCTGCCGGATACGGTGGCCGGCACCAGACGTCAATATTCGTACGGCAAAAAGGGGCCAGTCGATGAGGGTTGGAGGATAGGGCGCGGCTGGCAAATCTTTTGAATGCTTCATTATTAAGTCATTTCTAAAAAAATTGGCCCTGTTGGCGAGTTCTAGAAACGGACACCGCAGGATGACCCTCTTTCGCCCTCTCCAGGGCATGATGGAGGGATGCCGGACACTCGAAAATGTTCTTTCTGAATGATCGCTAATATCCTCTTACGAAGTGCCTGTAAGACTGGATTTTGAGGGGTGAAAATCCTGGTATCGTCAACATCTTCTTTTTACGAACAACACCCATCACACTAGAGAATGTTCACGGCCCTCGCCGCCAGCAGGGCCACCGTCGTAAAGGAGATGAGCGACTGCACCATCATCAGGAGCTTGGCCCATCGAGACAGAACGGGAGAGTCCGTCGGCGAAAAGGCCGTGCTGGTATTGAACGCGAGGAACAGGTAGTCCACGAAATTCGGACTCCAGCACTCTTCCCCCATCTCCTGTTTGGTTTGCCGATTGAGCGTCATCTGCGGAAATAGGAAGGCGCCGTCAGTGTGGACGCCCCGCAGTTCACGGGCACGAGGCCCTCCTGCATCCAGCCGCCAATACCAGGAGGCGAAGACGAGGACGTTCGTGATCCACAAGGCAGCGGCGGAGAACAGCATGCTTTGGGGCGTTTGTTTATGCGAAGGCAACGCCGTCACGAGCAGGCCAAGAGACCAGATCATGTCGAGTGTCACGATGGAGGTCACCACGTATCCTAGAATCCTGTTGAGATCGTCCAACCCACTTCGCCGCGCCCAGATAATGGGAACCAACAGGACTCCAACAAGGACGAGGAGCAGCCATCCAGGACCTATCGTCAGGGACTCAGGAAGGGCTAGACGCAATCCGCCCACACCTAGTAGTGCGATGAGAGCGGGCCAGCGTGGCTCCAGATGCTTGGTGGCGTTCGTCATGCTGTCTCCATCATGCAATGCCGACTCGCTGGAGGCAATGTCCCCTGCAGTCAAAAAGGGAATTAAGTCACGCGGGCAAACGTAAAGAGATGAAGATCAAACCACTCCTTATGGCCTTCACTTGGAAATCCGTTATGGGACTACTGCGACCACATCCCCACCACCGCCGAGCTTCCACGCCTTCACATCCCATGCAAGCCCGAACATTCGCAGCGCGGAGATCCCATACCAGTTGAGATCGAACTCATACCACGCCAAACCATGACGCGCTGACTGCGGATGGGCATGATGATTATTGTGCCAGCCCTCGCCAAAAGTTAATAGAGCCACCCAGAAGCTGTTCCTGGAGCTATCGCTGGTAAAGAATCGCCGCTTCCCCCACATGTGGGTAGCAGAGTTCACCAGCCAGGTAGAGTGCAGGCCAATCACCGTGCGGAAGAAGATGCCCCACAACAGACAGGACCATCCCCCGGCAAGAAGGATGGCGCCCAAGACGGTGATGGGCACCCAATGCCAGCGGCTGATCCATACGTGGAACTTGTCCTTGCGCAGGTCGGAAACATAAGGCATCAGCTCCACGGCATCGTTGTGCATGGTCTGGCCCGTCAGGAGCCATCCAATGTGGGACCACAGACCACCGTCGCGCGGTGAATGAGGATCGCCCTCTTTATCGGTGTTCTGGTGATGCATGCGATGGGTCGCGACCCAGAAGATTGGTCCGCCTTCCAGCGTCAGCGTACCGCACACCGTCAGAACATACTCCATCCACTTGGGAGTCTTATAGCCGCGATGCGTAAGCAGCCGATGGTATCCCATGCCTATGCCAACGCCACCGGCGATCCACCACAGGACCATGGCGATCAGGAATGCCTTCCACGTGAACACAAACAAGGCTGCGATAGCGCCAAGGTGAAACGCAACCATAACGAGGGTAGTCACCCAAACAATAGGCTGCTTAAATGTTCTGTCGTTCCCGAAGATCTTCGGCACTTTCATATTTGATTGGATGATGTGAGTGTGAGAGGAACCTCAGTCGGGGGGGTAATACTTTTGTAACCATCGTCTGCTTTGTAGGTTGTGATCTGGGTTTGAACGGTCCGGCCAAAAACATCAAGAGTGAGCAATTGTGAACAGCGGACAGTTGTGCGGAGTGCCATTCTGTCATGACGGTGCTTTCATGCAGAAGCTCATATGGAGGTGCAACTTGTCCGCTCCGAAGCAAAATATTCTGATTGTCGAGGATGATATTCAGCTTCGACTCTTGTTGTCCGTCATCCTTACGCAATCGGGCTATAGAGTTCGAACTGCGGAAGACGGCTTCTCTGCGCTGGCAGAGATGAGGGCCGAAGTTCCAGACATTCTGCTGTCCGATCTCTTCATGTCCGGCATGTCTGGTTTTGAATTACTCTCGGTAGTCCGCCGCCGATTTCCATCGATCCGGGTGATTGCCATGAGCAGCTCGTTTTCGGGTAGCGCAGTACCCACAGCCATTGCTGCTGATGCCTTCTATGAAAAGGCAACGAAGGTTACTGCGTTGCTGCAGCTTGTTGCAGCAACGCCTCAGTTTGATGGTTTGTACTCCATCTATCGAGCTGGTTTGCCGGCACCCGTCTGGATCGATGTTCCTTCAGGAGAATCACACGTCGTAATGACCTGCTCGGAGTGCTTGAGGACATTCACCCATGTTGAAGGTGAAACTGGCAGCCTCATCCATGAGGCCGACTGTGCGTATTGCAACAGCTCGATTCAGTATGTGATTGTTCAGCCGGCCAGCCCGGCACCTTCACACCGGAACTTCAGTAAACCCAACTTAGGAGTTTCACCGCAGCTTAGCGCGCCCTGCCCCAATGATGGAGCTACTGGCGACAATAAATGCGGAAGCAACTCAAACTGACTCACTATTCTTAGCTGGGCACCCTTCCACCTGCAATCCTCATCTATAGTAGAGAGCGCTATTTTCAGCCGAAAATCTGGGATGAGCGAAAACGGGACACCGCCGTATCCCAGGAAAATCTAGGAGCCGCAGCCACCGTCGGAGGGAGACTCCAAATGAGTGGACTGAAGGTTCTACTTCGTACAGCAATATTGATCGCACCTATGGTCTTGATGTCGTCAGCCAAGGCGCAAGTCGTTATCGGCATAGGGGAGCAACCCGTCTGTTCCTATGGCTACTACGACTATGCGCCCTATGCCTGCGCGCCCGATGGGTTTTATGGATCGGGTTATTTCTATAACGGCATCTTCCTGGGCATGGGCCCGTGGTCTGGCTGGGGCTATAGCCACGGCTGGGGCAGCCATCGCTTCAGCAATGGCGGAGGCGGAAGGTATAACGGCGGAGGCGGTCTTGCAGCCAATCGCGGATACGGCGGCGGTGGTAATCGTGGATACGCAGGTGGCGGATCTCGTGGTTACGCAGGCGGTGGATCGGCAGTACGCAATGGCGGTGGTGGAGCTAGAACTTCCGCTGGTTACTCCCAGGGTGGAGCATCTCGTGGTGGTGCATCCCACGCCGTAGCGGCTCGCGGTGGCGGAGCATCCCACGCTGCAGTAGCTCATGGTGGCGGTGGTGCAGCTCGTGGCGGCGGAGGCAGTGGCGCTCATGGTGGAGGCGGCGGTTCCCACGGTGGTGGGGGCGGTGGTGGTGGACATCGCTAACCAGCAGCCTTTGCAGTAGAGGTCGCATGCAATTGTAGCGGCAGAGCATCGATAGCTCTGCCGCTTTGCTTTTCAAGGCGGTGTCGCACTTGAACTAACGCCTGCTTACCCGCAAACCAACTCACACTCGCGATTCATTTGCACTTAGGAAGAGGCCATCCATATGGATGGATCGAACAAGAAGCCCAACGTGAGACCCTTTGATACCATCGTTTTTCTCGCGACTGCAGGATCAGAACGCCGCATCGTCGCTCGCAAGGCGAGAGAGACCTTCTATGCTCAAGGGGAAGCATCGGAGGCAGTGTTCTATCTCCAGAGTGGCCGGGCAAAGCTCACCGTCGTCTCTAAGCGCGGTAAGGAGGCCACGATTACATTGCTTGTCGCTGGAGATTTCTTCGGCGAAGAGGCTATGGCTGGAGCAGATGAGCGTCGACCAGCTACGGCCACAGCCATTACCGTTTGCAAGGTGCTTCAGATTACGAAGAAGGAGATGATCCGCGTCTTACACGAGGAACATAAGTTCTCCGACTTTTTCTTGAAGTTCATCCTGATACGAAGTCTGAAAACCCAGGCGGACCTCATCGATCAACTGTTCAACTCCAGCGAAAGGCGTTTGGCCCGGACACTCTTGTTGATGGCGGAGTTTGGTAAGCCGGGTGAGCCAGAGACACTGCTTCCCGCGGTAACCCAGGAGACTCTTGCGGAGATGATCGGGACAACTCGATCACGCGTCAGCTTCTTCATGAATCGCTTCAGGAAGTTGGGCTACATCGATTACAACGGCCGCATCCGCGTTCACAAATCGCTGCTCAACGTAGTCCTGCACGATCAGCTACCCGAACAGAACGCATCCAGGCCCACACTCCTCGATCCTCCACTTACTCGAGCGCGAATCGCCAAACGTGCCAAGCTGGTGTGACCTCAAGCTCCTAAGGCATTCGTCTTTTAAAATCGCGCTGATATTACTCAATGGAATAGATGGAATGCACCGTGTAACGCCGAGCCGTAACGGTAGCTCCAGCAGTAGCGATCAGCAGTGGCACCATCAACGGGTCTGCGTGCCGCGTCAGTTCGAGGAGAAAGACGGCAGAAGAGAGTGGCCCCAGAGTGGCTGCGGCTAGAAACGCAGCAGAACCAATCAAGGCATAGCTCGCAACTTCATTTCCTGCTGCAACGTGATTCCAGAGGCGTCCCATACCGTCTCCCACCATCGCGCCAAGAGTCATGGTCGGCGTGAACAAGCCGCCGGGAGCTCCACTTCTAAGACAGAGCAGCGTAGCAAGCGGCCGTAGAACGATGAGCCAGCAAAGCAATCCAACGCCAATCTGGTTGAAGAAGGTCAACTGTACGATGTTCTTTCCGTTGCCAAGAAGTTGAGGGAATTTGATAGCTGCCAAACCCAGCGCTGTAAAGATCACCAGCGGCAGCACGATCACCTGCCATCCCTTCGGTTTGTGTGTCTGCGCCCAGCCAATCCCGCGCACATAGCCAATCGATAGGAATCCGATGAGTGGGCCTGCGAGGACGGACCAAAGAATCAGCGAGTGGGAGACCTGCAGGACTGGTACGACGTAGGCAGGCTTGTTGGGCAGCAGGAGCCACGACACGGCTACGCCCGTGAACGAAGCCACAAAGGCTGGAAGCACGGTAGCAAGAGAGAGCGAGCCCAGCAGGACTTCTGCGGCGAAGAGCGCGCCACCCAGGGGTACGTTGTAAGCCGCTGCCATACCGGCGCCTGCCCCGCACGCAACCAGCAACCGTCGTTGTGCCGGAGTCATCCCGAACCAGTCGGAAAGCTTATTCGCTACAACCCCTCCCGTATCTTTTAGCGCTCCTTCGCGACCCAGCGCGACTCCCATTCCGACGGTGATGATGGAAAGAAAGGAGCGGATCAGCGTTGCTGCCGTCGGCATCTTCCCCGATCTCTTCCAGACTGCGTCCGGCAGGCTGCCGCCCGATTCAATGCCAAAGCGTTTCATGGCATAGAGCACGCTCGCCGCAACAAGACCCGCAAGCACCATCACAATAACGCGATGTTGGCCGGAGACCCGTTCAACCCCGTGCAGGAAGTCCCCACTCGGATAGGAGTAGCTGAGATGCTGCACCACCCGCAACAGCCTCATTAGGAGACCACCGGCCAACCCCGCGCCCGCCCCTGTCAACACGATGACGGCCCAGAAGCCGAAAGAGATCTCTAACTCCGTCACGTTCGGTTGCGGTGTTATTGGGGTGCTGGACACACTCGCATCTTATCGAAACGCGATCACTCTTTCTTCAATTGTGCAGAATATTTGAGCGGATGAGGCGGTCCTAGTTGGCATCGTGAAAGATAATGCCAACCGTATGTCGTTGCCCAGATCGCAGACGGCTCACCCCGTGGCGAAGGCTAACCCGATAGGTGCCCCGCGTTCCCTGAACTGGCCGATGATGCACGGCGAAGGCCACCGCATCGCCTTGGCGAAGCGGAACAACCTCCGGCCGCGATTGCATACGAGGCCGTTGCTCGGTAAGTACGAACTCACCGCCCGTAAAATCCCTCTGCGGTTCAGACAGCAGGATCGCCACCTGTATCGGAAAGACGTGTTCGCCGTACAGGTCCTGATGCAGGCAGTTGAAGTCCCCTTCGCCGTACTGAAGCAGCAGAGGCGTCGGCCGTTTCTGTCCTGCGTCGTGACACCGTCGGACGAAAGCATCGTGGCTCTCCGGATAGCGAACCTCGATCCCCATGGCGGTGTTCCAGCGATTCGCGACGGGCGCAAGGCGAGGGTACAGGGCTGTGCGCAGACCCTGAATAAGTTCAGGCAGCGGGTAGCTGAAGTACTTATACTCACCGCGTCCGAAGCCATGCCGCCCCATGACGACGCGGCTGCGGAAGAGCGACTCTTCCGGATACAGCGCTGCGAGAGCTCGGCATTCCTCAGGTGAGAGAACGCCTTGCAGCAACGCGCTCCCTTGTTCATCCAGATGCCTGCCGATCTGCTTCCAGTCGAACGCATCCACCCGCGCCACTGCGTTTTCTGCGGGCAGGGCACCGATGGTCCCAAGGCTGTCTCCCACTACTTCTTCTACTTCTGCGAAAAGGCTTTTCATGTCCTGTATCTCTCTATCTAGGGTGTGTCGTCAAACTGTGCTTCAAACTTCAGTCAAGCTTTGTTTTGCAGGGGCGGGGCTTTAGCCCCGCCGTCAAATATCCCAAATAAAACGGCTTCAGCCGCTGAGGGAACGATGCCTGCTCGGTTGGTCAATCTTTCCAATGAAATACTTTCGGCCGATAGATCGACAACAAAGCGCGTTCCTGCGTCGAATCACGTCCACAATCCTGCCAGCCACCCAGAGCGGATCCTCATGCGACCAGAACCGCAGCACGGTCCATCCTGCGGCTTTGAGCAAAGCTGTAGTGTGCCGGTCGCGAACTCTGTTGCCGTCGATCTTCGAAGCCCAATAACCCGCGTTCGTCTTCGGCGGTGCATGATGCTTTGGGCATCCATGCCAAAAGCAGCCATCTATAAAGACCGCGACCTTCGCGCGGCGGAAGACCAGGTCAGCAGTCCGTCGAACTCCTGGAAGAGGCCGTGCCGACACGCGATAGCGCATCCCCATCCCATGCACCGCGCATCGCACAGCGATCTCCGGTTTGGTATCTCGCGATCGATTGCCCTGCATCACACGCCGAACCGCTGGTGAGGAGGCCCATGATTTAAGGGATGTTGCCCTAAGAGATCTCGCGGGGCCTGCGGCAACCTCTGTCTTCGCCTGTTGTATTGTGGGATCACTCATCGCCTTCGCCTCTCTGCCAAACTGCGGCGTTATCTGAGGCTAGCGATGTTGAGGTGTAACCTCACTCCGCTTATTGCGGTCAAACTCCAGAAGCCGATTCAAGGCTGCCGTTGAACTGAATATCTTCTGCCGAGGAGTGCATCTATCCTTGTGTGAGAAAAGAGAACCCGAAATGAACATCAAAGCCAACATCGTAGGCTTGGTCATAGCGCTCACCTCTTTCGCCGTGACGCCACACAGCGCCTACAGTCAACGAAAGGAAGTTGCCATGGGAAAGCAGGTACTGTATCGCACCGTAAAGGTTGATGGGCTCTCCATCTTCTACCGGGAAGCAGGACCGAAGGACGCGCCGACGATTCTCCTGCTCCACGGCCTTCCTTCGTCCTCGCGGATGTTCCAACCGCTGCTGACTCAGCTCTCCGACCACTACCATCTGGTCGCGCCCGACTATCCAGGCTTCGGGCACAGCGACTGGCCGGATCCCAAACAGTTCGACTACACCTTTGACCACATCGCCTCGGTCATGAACGACTTCACGCAGGCGCTCGGTCTGTCCGCGTACACACTCTACATGCAGGACTACGGCGGGCCGGTAGGCTTCCGCATGGCTCTAACCCATCCCGAACGGGTACAGGCTCTCATCGTTCAGGACGCGGTCTCTCACAACGAAGGTCTGGGCGCGAACTGGGCAACGCGGCGAGCCTTCTGGACCGACCGTCCTGCATACGAAGAAGCACTCCGCAAAAATCTGCTGTCGCTCGCAACCACGAAGACTCGCCACGTCGGAGACGATCCCAACACAGAACTCTACGACCCGGATCTCTGGACAGACGAGTACGCGTTCCTCAACTCTCCAGGGCAGGCGCAGATCCAGAGCGATCTCTTCTACGACTACCGCACCAACGTCGAAGACTACCCCAAGTGGCAGGCGTGGCTTCAGAAAAACCAACCCCGGCTTTTAGTCCTCTGGGGCAAGCACGATCTATCCTTCGACCTCGGTGAGCCCGAACGCTATCGCAAGGACGTACCCAACGCAGAGGTCCACGTCCTCGACGCCGGACACTTCGCCCTCGATACCAAAGCCGACGAGATAGCCGCCTTTATCCGTCAGTTCATGAAGGCAAATAAATAAACGGTCCTTACCGCGCCTCAGTAAAGTCGTACCGTTTGTCACCCGCCATGAGATGCGAGATCTCATCGACAGTCCCAATGCGTCCACGAGCACCGGAACGAGTGCAGTTAAGCGCGGCGGCGGCGCAGGCATAATCAAGCTGGCGTTCGATCGGCCACCCCTGCAGATGTGCATAGACAAAGCCGGCATGGAAGATATCGCCAGCCCCTGTGCTATCGACGGTCGAAACCCTATAGGCAGGCCGCTGAATCGACTGCTTGCCATCCCAGGTCAGTATGCCGTCCAGCCCCAGGGTCACCCCAGCCAGGCGGCAATGAAACTGATCATGGAGGCTCGCCAGCGCCTTCTTCAGATCCGGTTCTCCCGTCAGCGCTGTCGGAAAGTCACGGCTGGCAAAGGCGTAGTCCACCAGCGGCAGCAGGTCGTTGATGCCGGGACGTATGACATCCAGGTCGGCAATGACGGGGATGCCAGCCTCGCGCGCCCAGGTCGCCGCGGTGATGGCTGCAGTGGTGTGATAGCCATCCACGAGCAACGCCCGCGCCGAAGTAATCCACTCGCGCTCCATGTCCTCCGGCTGCAGGGTCAGCCGCGGATCGCGATGGCACAGCACGGTGCGCTCGCCCGCGCCGTCGACAAGAATCAGCGACTGCGGGCTCGGCGCATCTTCCACGGTGAGGATGTGGGTCTCGACGCCGACGTCGTCAAAGGCCGCGCGATGCAGACGTGCCGCATAGTCGTCGCCAAGACGTCCGATGTACCGGGTACGCAGCCCCCAGCGGCGGCAGGCGATTACCGCGGTAGAGATCTCGCCGCCGAGCAGAACACTGCGCTCGCTGTACTCGGTCTTGGACCCGAGAGCAGGGAAGGTTGCCAGTGGGATGACGGTATCCGTTGCGTTGAGCCCGACGCCCACCAGATCGACTTTAGTTACAGGAAGCTTCTTATGCACCACCCCTTATGCTAACTGTTAAGGGGCTTTGACGTCAGCCAGTTAGGGGTTCGGTCATGAAGCCACCCCCTTGTAGGTTTATCAAGACGACATAGTGCGCCATCTCTCAACCTTGTTTTCGGTTAGGCTTGGATCAACGAAGGTCGGGTCACAACATTGAACGGAGCCTGATCTTTCGTGGTCGAATCCTTGCCTTTCCTCCATCGCATCTTCCGCGCGTTTCGATACCGTGACTTCCGCATCATGTGGTTGGGCGCGTGTGTCTCCACCATTGGGACCTTTGTGCAGCAGTTCGCGCAGGGCTGGCTCGTCTACGACCTCACCAAGGATCCCTTTTACCTGGGTCTCGATCTCTTCCTGGGGCAACTGCCGATCATCCTCTTTTCTCTCGTCGGCGGTGTCTTCGCCGACCGCCTGGATCGGAAAAAGATGCTGCTCGCCTCGCAGTACATCCAGATGATCTGCGCCTTCGTATTGACAGCATTATTCGCCACCCATGCAGTCCATGTCTGGCACATCCTTACCTTGTCTTTCTTTGTTGGGATTGGGCAATCCTTTGGCGGACCTGCCTATTCCGCGCTGCTGCCAACGCTGGTGGATCCTGAAGACCTCGCCAATGCCATCTCGATGAACTCGATTCAGTTCAACCTCGCCCGAATCATCGGCCCCACGCTCGGTGGCCTGGCGTATACCGTCTTCGGCCCTACGTGGTGTTTCGCGCTCAACGGTTTCTCCTACGTCGCGGTCATCATCTCTCTCTTCGTGATCAAGGTTCAATTCGTGGCACCCAAGACACAAACGTCGGTCCTTAAAAGCATGAAAGAGGGCATCAGCTTTATTCGAGATCGCGAAGGCCTGAAGCCTCTCGTTGTGCTCGCGTTCTGTACTACGCTATTCGGCTTTTCCCTGACTGGATTTCTTCCTGTCATCGTGCGGACGATCTTTCACGGAGGCCCAGGCACCTACGAACTTCTGCTGGTCTTCTCAGGCGCCGGCTCCATCTGTGGCGCCCTCCTGGTCGCAGCGATGGAGAAACTCAAAGGACAGGGACGTCTTGCGGTGCTCGCTTTGTTTGCCCTCGGCCTTGCAACGGCTGGCTTCGCCTTTTCGAAGTGGCTCCCGGTCTCCTGCATTCTGATCTTCCTCGCCGGCACAGCCGTAATGGCATCGGCGTCTCTCATGCTGTCCCTCGTTCAACTCATCGTTGTTGACTCCATGCGAGGCAGGGTAATGAGCGTCTACAATCTCGCCTTCCGCGCCGGAATACCCCTGGGAGCCTTGATCCTCGGAAAGCTGATCCCCATCCTCGGCCTCTCGATCGCTGTCGCCGGATTCGGATTGTCCCTGGTGGCTGTGGCCGTCTACTTTCTAATCGTCATGACGAAGGTGCCAACCTTTCAACGAAGCGTCTAGACTGCTTTTTGTTTCAGTTACCCGCCCAGCCATCAGTTTTTGTGGCATTTTGTGGCGGAAGTGGTGTTCCTGGTTCAGCGATTCCTGCCATTGTGGTACCAAGGTACATTGGTATATCGGAAGCCCGATGCTTCAATGCTCCTTAATGTCCGAGCCTCCACCTACTCATCGTTTTTTTCTGCAATCACCCAAAAAATCTGTCGATTTCTTCCAGCCTCATTCGTTATTGGTGCAGATGTACGCTTTACCAAGCGGGAAGAGGAGAATCTGATGCCACAATATGTGATTTTGCTACGCGATGACGGTGAATCCTGGAAGAAGTTGAGCCCGGAGGAGATGCAGAAGAAGGTTGAGAAATATCTGGCCTGGCGGAACAAACCCTTTGTCGTAGGCGGCGCGGGGTTGGTCCGGGATACAGGACGGATCATCCGGGCGAAGGGTGGTGATGGCGTGAGTGTGACCGAAGGTCCCTTTAGCGAGTCGGCTGAAGTGATGGCCGGCCTTTACACCATCGAAGCCGCCGACTATGACGAGGCCGTCGCGCTCACTCGCGACATCCCTCATATCGGCATTGGCACGATTGAGATTCGCCAGGTCATCGTCTACAACACGTAGGAGTCTCTCGATGCAAGAGTCAGGCAGTCCCGTATTGCTGGAGCATCTATTCCGCCGAGAGGCCGGACGGATGATTGCCTGGCTCGCGGGACTGCTTGGCTCCACCAATCTTCAACTGGCAGAAGATGCTGCCCAGGAGGCCATGCTCCGTGCCGCGCAGACCTGGCCGTTTCAGGGCATTCCACCCAATCCCGAGGCCTGGCTCTTTCGCACCGCGCATAACTATGCGATCTCGTTTGTTCGACGCAGCGCTGTCTTCCAGGGCAAGGCCGATGCGGTGGTCGCTGTGCTTGAAACCAGAGCTCAGCCCACATTGGATCTCGATGCCGAACAAAGCCTGCGCGACGATGAGTTGCGCATGGTCTTCATGTGCTGTCATCCAAAACTTGCCCCGGATGCACAGGTAGCTCTAAGCCTCAAGCTCGTAGGCGGATTCAACACCGAAGAGATCGCCCGCATCTTCTTCTCCGAGCAAACTACGATTGCGCAACGTATAGCGAGAGCGAAGCGGCTGATCCGCGAACAGAATCTGAAGTTGGCCATGCCTTCCAGTACTCAGTTGCAGCTGAGACTCAACTCGGTGCTCAAGGTCATCTACCTGATGTTCAGCGGAGGGTACGCGGCACACTCTGGAGAAGAACTGATCCGCAGCGATGTCTGCCTGGAAGCTCTGCGGCTGGGGCGGCTGGTTGCCTCTTCTTCGATGGGCGCTCCCCGTGTGGACGCGCTCGTGGCCTTGATGGCGTTGCAGGCAGCACGCCTGCCCGCCCGGATGGACGCCTCCGGCGATCTCGTTGTCCTGGAGGAGCAGGACCGCAAGCTATGGGACGACGATCTCATCGCCCTCGGCTTCTCCTACTTCGACCGATCCATCGCAGGAGACGACATCTCCGAATGGCATATCCAGGCCGCCATTGCAGCCACCTACGCCAGCGCCACGTCTTCAGCGGAGATCGATTGGGCTGGAATCCTCGCGCACTATGACCAACTTATGGAGCTGACAAACTCGCCGGTAGTGGCGCTGAATCGCGCGGTGGTCGTGATGAAGGTACACGGCGCTGAAGCGGCCCTGGCTGCATTGATACCTCTCGATGGGAACAATGCTTTGCAGAAGTATCATCTGCTTCCCGCCATGCAGGGCCATGTGCTGGCAGCGCTTGGCCGGTTCGATGAAGCAGCGGCTGCATTTTCCGCGGCACTGCAGTGCGACTGCACCCTGCCGGAGAAGCGCTTTTTACAGCGTCAGTTGGAGATGGTGTCGACGCAACGGCTGTAGTGCTTAGAGCAGGCATCTTCCCAAACACAAATGCCGTTGCGTTCCTTTGCGAACCGTTGCGCCCGTTGCGTCAAGGCTTTTACCCCGGGCCTCTTGCTCGTATCGGCAAACTGCCCGGGAGATAGAAACTACATCGCGACGGAGTCGACTCGGATGGTGTCGCCAGTGATGACGCCCGTGATCTGGACCTTGTGGCCGATGTGCTCTTTGACCGACTCCTGATTGGCAATCTTGTAGACCTTATCGCCGATGACAAAGACGGCAGGTGAGCCACCCTTGACGCACTTCTGAGCGCATGCGATGTCCTTATCGGTAGCGCCTACGTGCTTGGCTGCGCACATGGAATCGGAGATGGTGCCCTTGTAGGAGCTGTCACCTTGTTGCGCGATGGCGGCAAACGACAGAAACAGGCCCGCAGCTGCAAGAACTCTCTTGGTCATGGTATTTCCTCCTGCTCAAGAGGCTAACAGAGGGGTAGAATCGTGCGCTCGAGCAGACAGGCGTTTTCACTTTAACCACTTGCCCATAACAACTCGGGGAGTAATCTCGAAGCCCAGGTGCTCGTAGAACGCGACCACTTTGGTATTCATTTCCCGGACGAGAAGCTGGGCTTTCACCACGCCTCGCTGCTGCAGCCATTGCTCCGCTGCTTGCACTAGCGTTCTGCCGAGCCCAGCTCCCCGTGCTTGAGGAGCGGTAGCGACATAGTAAAGCCAGCCCCTATGACCGTCGTGACCGACCATAACGGTACCGTCGATTTGGCCGGTCTCGTCTTCGTTGACCAGCACATCCGAGCAGACGCCGCAAACAGCGAAACGGAAGTCATCGGAAGGATCGTTATAGTGCGTGACCAGTTCGCACGCGAGCCACAATGCGATGACCGCCGATTCGTCAGCCTGCGAGGCTCTTCTGATGCTCATTCAAGGTTCCTCTGTGGAAGTCTGACTAGATAAAGTGCTCTGCTACACCACAATACAGAAAGAGCATTGGCGTCGCTCAAGCCTTGATAAACGCTTTTTTGTTTACCGATCTAACGACGCTTCCGTCAATGAGCGCTAAGGTCTGTGGGCGTGTGGCCCAGGTCTGAGCAGGAAAAAAATGGGTGCATCCACTTCCATGCGACATGGGGAGGTCTGGGCCATCCGCCCAAAACAGAGAGAAGCCGCATCGAACCCAGCCCCAAAGCGGCACCATAGACCCGTAAAATGAAGGTCATTGGGAGTCATCGTGGAATGGCTGAGCTGCCGTCAGTGCGTAAACCGTTGAGGCTTTCCTGGAGTGAAGCAATCTCTGGAGCTGAACTCTACGACGGCGAGGATGTCGAGACGTTCGCCACAGATTGGCATTTTCACGAAGGTTGGCAACTGGTCGCTGTCACTAAGGGCGAGCGTCATTATGAGTTCAAATCAAGCTCTATCGTTGCGGAGCCGGGACGATTGGTCCTCGTGCCTCCCCGATTTGTACATAGAGCCCATTGTCTCGATCAAGGGAACACCAGCTTCAAGATTGCAACGCTTCCGGCTGTTCGTTTGAATGTGGAGGCTCCTGCAGCACCGATATCCTGGCTCACTCCGAAGTTCTTCGATGTCTTCATTTCTGTCTTTGAGTCGCTAAAGGTTGAGGTGAAGCACGAGCCAAAGGCAGCGGTCCTCTCTCGCCTGCAAACGATCCTCAGCGAGAGTAGCGCTACAAGCACTTTGGGGTTTTCTGCCCCTCCGGCCTTCGTTATCCAGATGGAGTCGTATCTCCTGAAGTCTCTGGAGAAAGTCCCGTCGCTTGACTCTCTTTCCTCTTTGGCAGGCGTTAGTCGATACCACTTCGCCCACGCGTTCACGAAGCACGTTGGTCTATCGCCTCTGGCATTTCATGCCAGGGCGCGTCTCATGCGGTCAAGAAAGCTGATTTCGGAAGGATGGTCCCTTGCCGACACGTCACTCTCTTTGAGATTTTCCGACCAAAGCCATTTTGGAAGGCAGTTCAAAAGGGTCTACGGAATGACTCCGGGAGAGTATCAGCAAAGTGTCGCACCTGGAGTCGATCAAGTCGCTTGAGCGTCAGGGCTTTCACACGCGCACTCCCGAACAAGCCAGAAGCGCAACACGGATAAGCCATCTGGCCCGGACCGCAAGATCGTTCTAGATCGCGTCTGCGGAATCATCCGACAATTGTTCTGGCCGAGAGGCGAGGACGAGGTGGGTACTGATGATTTCGCAGAGGCGGTCAGAAGGACGCGGCATGGTTTCTGACGTCACAGAGGCACTTGGCGCGCGGCGCACACTCGCGCTCGCCAGTCTTGCCCACGCATTACACGACGGTTTCACTGACATGATCTACGTCCTCCTACCGGTTTGGCAGGCGGAGTTCTCACTTGACTATGTCGCGCTTGCGGTCCTGCGCGCACTGTATGTGGGCATCCTGGCAGCGCTCCAAGTTCCGTCCGCTCATCTTGCGAAGCGTCTGAATGCGCGGACCCTCTTAGCCCTCGGGACGTTGCTTAGTGCAACTGGCTATGCTCTGGCTGGTTTCTCGGGTGGTCTCGTGGGATTGTGCGCCTCTCTCGCGTTGGCTGGTGCTGGCGGTAGCACGCAGCATCCGCTTGCTTCCGCCGCAGTGTCGCGTGCTTATGGCGCCAGGGCGCGAGGTCCGCTCGGCACTTACAATTTCGCGGGCGATCTAGGCAAAGCGACGCTTCCGCCGCTCATCTCTCTGTTGCTGACCATGATGCATTGGCGCTCGACACTATGGGTGGCTGCCGGCTTGGGCTTGCTCGTTGCCATATTGATCCGTTGGCTGATGCCACCAGTTTCAGCCCCTCCAACCGAACTGGAGACCATCGCGGCACCTTACCCGGAGACTCCGGGTAAGGGCGGCTTCGTACTGCTTTTTGTCATCGGCGTTTTGGATACTGCTGCCCGCATGGGTTTTCTGTTGTTCCTGCCTTTTCTTCTAAAGACGAAAGGCGCAGCGCTGACAACCGTCGGGCTTGCACTGTCGTTAGTTTTCATCGGCGGGGCTTTCGGCAAAGCTGTCTGCGGCTGGCTCGGCGCACGTCTGGGGCTGCTGGCAACTGTACTGACCACTGAGGTCGGCACGGCTGCGGCTATCCTGGCGGTGCTGCTCTTGCCTCTCGGACCGAGCCTGATCCTTCTGCCGCTACTCGGGGTGATGCTCAATGGCACGTCTTCCGTACTTTACGGCACGGTCCCGGAACTCGTGGCAGCGAATCGGATCGAGCGAGCTTTCGCCCTTTTTTACACTGGTATTCTCGGATCGAGTGCGCTCGCACCAGTGCTTTACGGGCGTCTTGGCGATGCTGCTGGCCTGGTCTGGGCAACCGTTGCGGCTGCCGTCACGGCATTAGCAGTCGTTCCGCTTATGCTTATTCTTTCGCCGCGACTCACACGACCATTGGAGGTTCGCTAAATGAATACCGTTCCCAGGCGCGATTAATTTAATAACGGGTAGAGGTCGTGGCATAGGCGCGGCGACTGCTCGGCTTGCTGCCGCACAAGGTTACGATGTAGCGATAAGCTTCGTCTCCATCTTCATGAGAAGAATGCAACTACGCCGCCGATGGAATCCTGCAGCCCGTGGGCCAGCATTCCGGGACGCAGGCTCTTGCGCCAGTAGGCAAGCAATCCCAGGAGGCAGCCCTCGACCATGACGACAACCATCGCCTTACCGTAGTACCCGTGGGCGAGGCCAAAAATCACCCCTTGAAGGATGAGAGCGAATATACGATTGCCAGTCCACGCGCTGAATTGTTCCGTAAGGTATCCACGGAAGATGAACTCTTCACAAAAGCCGCCACCCGTCGTTGCGAGGATCAGGAATACAACAAGCTCGGATACGGTCTTGGGCGTGAAATTGGACATGTTGCGATCGGCGTTGCCCCTGACAAAATGCAGTAGAAGCCCTGCCAGCGGAACTGCGACCACAAGGAATCCGATGGAAATTCCTAAATCTCTGAAGAAACTGCCGAGTGTCTGCCAGCGGCCTGAAACTAAACTGCCTATCGAGAGCCTGCGGTGTCTAAGTGCGAGCCAGATTAAAAGCACCTGAAACCACTCTGTCGCGATGACTGTGAAATAGCCCGAGAGCCGGGAACTCATGCCTGGCAGATGCGCGTTTGGCAATCCGTGCTGGTACCAGCTCGCAACTGACATTGCAGCCAGAGGCACCAGCACCAGGAGGGTATGCCACCAGGGCGCGAGGGGCTTTCTCCTAGTATCGGCGGACGTTATTCCAGTGCTCGATGACATCGTGTCTTTGTCTCCCTAAACCTTTCATCAGGCATGTACGGGGCTACGTGACCCGGATGTCACCAGCAAATCTATTCTCAGTCGGCAGTCTCAAATGTAGACAGGAACTACAGTTGCGTCCAGTTCGTAATCTTCAAATTCAACTTGCTAAATAGGCAACCTCGTCATCCTTTGGCACGACGCTTTTGCCGTCGCTCCTGAGAGCCTTTGCCGTTGCCTCTGAGAGAGGTCCGGGCCAGCCCAATGCTTTAGCGTTGGGTTTCAAGGACACAAAGGCCCAACCCCAACACACGTCTTTACCAGAGAAGGGAACGCCCAGTGCTCACCCAAACAGATAGAAGCCGCACCGCACCCAGCCCCAAAGGGGCGGCTTCATCACAGCCCAGGGCATCGCCCTGGGTTAGAGACTCCCTTGAATTCAGAGCGCTGAAAGTGCGACCCATCGGTGACAACCTCGTCATCCTTTGGCCACACCCTCGCCGTAGCTCCTGAGACTTTTGCAGTTGTCTCTGAGATAGGTCCGGACTTTAGTCTGGACACAAAGGCCCAACCCCAGAACGGACTTCATCCCTCGGGGCAAGCCTTCTTCTTCGGAACTTTGATGTCAGAGCTCGCGTACCTTACGTCAGCTTCCAGCACCACCTCTTCTTTTGAAAGGCACACCTTGCAAACGCTGCGCAGGCTTTCTCTTGTCATCCTCGGCTTCGCCGCAGGCGTCACGCACTGCACTCCGCTCCTGGCCCAGCACCCCCAGCCGACACCTGCTGTCCTCCGGACGAAAGTCGTCGAAAACCTTCCCAAATGGCTCAAGCAATACAACGTACCCAGTGTCTCCGTCGCCTATATCGCGAACGGCAAACTGGTGTGGACGGCGGTAGCCGGCGAACAGAGCCCTGGCGTTCCGGCGAACGATAAGACGCTCTACAACATCGCCTCGCTCACCAAGCCCATCGTCGCAGAGACGATCCTGCGCATGGCTTCGCAAGGGAAACTCCAGCTCGACGAGCCGATCTATCCCTACTGGGTTGATCCAGACGTCAAGGACAATCCCTGGAACAAGCTTCTTACGCCACGCCTGTGCCTCTCCCACCAGACGGGGTTTGCCAACTGGCGTCGCATGACCAACAACGTTCTCACCTTCAACTTCCAGCCCGGCACCCAGAGCCACTACTCCGGAGAGGGATATTTCTACGCCGCCCGTTTTGCGCAAAACAAGATGCAAGAGCCCTTCGATCAACTGGTGCAGCAATACGTCCTTGGTCCTCTTGGCATGAAAGACACGTCGTTCACAACGCAGGACTGGTTCAGCGGACGGCTCGCCAAGCCATACGGCAAGAACGGCTTCATGGAGCCGCAGCTCACCTCCACCTGGAACGCCGCCGACCTCGTCCACACCACCGTCACGGACTACGCTCGCTTCGTCATCAGCGTGATGAACAAGGAAGCTCTCAGCCCGGACATCGCCGCGCAACGGCTGGCGATAACCCGCGACTGGGTCCCTGATGACGGGCGCAAGCAAGTCTGCGCTCATGAGCCACCCGGTACTGCCTGCCATCTCTCAGCAGGCATGGGACTCGGCTGGCAGATCATCGTCCACAACGGGGTCATGATCGTCGACCACTCCGGGTCTGACGATGGAGCACACACCTACGCCTTCTTTGTTCCCGCCAAGCACCTCGGCGCGGTTATCTTCACCAATGGTGAAAATGGTCCAAAGGTTATTGGAGAGATCGTCCGCATACTCTATCCGGACCCAGTCTATGGGGAGACAGTCTCTCACTAATCTTCGCTAATCTAGGGCTACTCCCGGGAGCCTTTGCCGTTGCCTCTGAGATAGGTCCGGAACTTTTAGTCCAGACACAAGAGACCAACCTCAGAACGGGCTTCAGCCCCTGGGACCTTGCCGTTGCTTGTTTTTCGTCGTCATCCTGAGCCAAAGGCGAAGGACCCCCGCATTGGAGTCACCACAGATGCAAAACGAGACAAAAACAAAACTGGTGGTGCGCTTTGCGTCCGTGCCCCCACCAATGCGGGGGTCCTTCAGCTACGCTTCAGGATGACGGCGAAAAACAAGCAACGGCAAAGCATTAAAGTGCACGTGACAAAAAGCTGCAACGTAGTATCATTTTGCCAGTCATAATCAAGGGCCCGAATGCAAGCGACACATCCCTTCATGTGTTAAGTAGGAGCATCCTTGTTAGATCAGATGTTCACGGAAGAAAACTTCCGCCGTATTTTTGACAGCGAGAACCGGAAGGGAGTCAATCTTGCCGGTCGATTCTTTCCGAATTTAGATTCACACACACAAGCCATTCGAAAAAAAGTTGCGGAGATTCGGACACTTCGATCCGAAAAAGAGCTGCATACTCCCGACGAAGTCTTATCCAAGGTCGCGTCCCTGAAAGAAGAGTTGGCGCTCCTCAAAGCGAGCAAATCTAGGGCGATTAACAAGGAATTGGAATCGGTCAGTCTGAGAGCTAGAAAGCCAAGCTTCAAGCTCGCTCTTACGCAGAAGCAAGGTCCGAAAGGCAAGCTGGTCTTCTGCATCAACGAATCACCTGAAGCGTTCTTTGTGAACAAACAACTTCAAAGCAATATTTGTAAGATCTACGATGTAAAGCAAGCCAATAGGCATCAGTTGGCGGCTCAACTGCGCGACACCATTACGTCCTCATTCCCATTCGAAGTCGTCAGGACGGACGTGTCGTCTTTCTATGAGACGATAGATCGCGAAAAGCTGTTGAAGAGGCTGGATCAGGACCAACTCTTAAGCTCATCGTCCAAAAAATACATTCGGCAGGTCCTAGAAGCCTACCGCACCATTACCCGGCAAGCTGTGGGCATACCCCGCGGTGTCGGAATAAGCGCATATTTGGCAGAGTTCTATATGCGGCGAATTGATCGAGAGATAAAAGCAATCCCAGGTCTCATCCTATATTGCAGGTTTGTGGATGACATCGTGGCAGTTTTCGCCCGGCCACATGAGGGTGAGGCTTTAGGTCCCTATGAATCCGCTGTCATCAAGGTGCTAGCTGGGCACGGGCTAACCCAGAACGTTCAGAAGACGAAAGAACTCGCGCTTGGTGGAAAGAAAACGCAAGAGTTTGAATATCTTGGGTATCGTTTTATCCTCGGGCAAGGAATGTGCGCCGTGCGGCCAAGTGAAGCAAAGCTTCAAAAGTACGAGACGAGGATGAACGCCGCATTTTTCGAATATGAATCGCAGTCTTCGGTGAATCCGCGACGAGCATACCGAGAACTTGTCTCGCGAATAAAATTCCTAACCGGCAACACCAGACTGGTGAACAGTAAATCGAGTGCAGTCACTGGCATCTACTACAACAACCCAATGGTCACAGAGCCGACGAGTTTCGAGCATCTAGACAAACTGCTGAAAGCGAAAGTGAAGGGCATCAAGCGTCCCATGCTCCGAAAGCGGCTGAAGGATTACAAATTCACGCAAGGCTTCGTCGAGCGACGCTTCCATAAATTCAGCGCCCAAGAGTTGCAACGCATTGTGGAGGCTTGGAAACATGCCTAAGCGTAGGATCCCCTTAACTCACCCCAAGGTACGTTCGATCCTGACAGACATGCTCCCGTTCGAGGTCCCCCCGACTTTTTCGAACCGAGGCTTCTACAGTTTTCTACTCAAGAACGGCGTTGAGATTGAGGGCCAAGATCTACGATGGATTTCGGATACAAACGCGCTGGACTCGACGATCACTCTGCTGTTCGGTGTGAAGGCTGGCACTACCGTGAACGTCGAAAATGTGACGGAATGGGGTAAGAAAAAAACGCGTAGGTCAGTTCGAATGGGAAGGTGTGAAATGTCCACTATCCCGTTCAACTTCCGGGTTGCGCACGGAATCGACGGACGAGTTCTGACCGTCGTGCACCCTCGTAATCAAGTAAGCGTTGCAGAATTTTATGCCCGGTACAGCTCTCTCATCATCTACTACTCATCTCTGAGCGAATTTTCGATCCGACGGCCAGTCTCGGTCTCGCGCTTCGTCTTCTTCAACGACCATCTTCATAAGCAGAAAGTTGATCATTCCGCGTCTGGCATCGAAATGGTCGACCGTGAGTATGAACAACTTGGTTCATATTTTGTTTATAGAAAATACAGGAATATCCATCGATTTTTCGAATCTTATAAATATCATCGTTGCGAGAAGAAATACACCGCAATGGTGCAGGTAGATGTCAATAAATGCTTTGACAGCATTTATACCCACTCTATTTCTTGGTCGACAATCGGGAAGTCACAGGCCAAGTTCGATATAAAAAAGTCGAATACTACATTTGCCGGTCAGTTCGACAATTTGATGCAAAAGCTCAATCAGAGAGAAACGAATGGCATTGTGATCGGTCCGGAGTTTTCGCGAATCTTTGCGGAAACGATTCTTCAGTCCATAGACGTTGAAGTGGTCAAACTCCTTACGAAGGAGGGATTAATCCACAAAAGAGATTATGAGATTTTCAGATACGTCGACGATTATTTCATTTTTTACAACAAAGAATCCGAACAAACCACGATCATTCAAGTGTTACAGGAGACACTCAAGGCTAAGAAGCTCAGCATAAACGCGGCGAAGGTAAAGCCCTATCAAAAGCCGATCATTACAGAGATTACTGTAGCGAAAGATCGTATCTCATCTCTTCTGAACTCACAAATTGACCCTAAAGTTGAAACAACGGAAATAGAAGAAGAAACTAAACTCTCCTGTAAGATTGATTCGAATCAGCTGATTATCAAGTACAAGACGATTATCAAGGAGTCCAATGTTAAATATGACGACCTCCTTAATTACACGTTTGCGATTACCGAGAACAAGATAGAGAAGTTGCTTAAGGCTTATAAAGAGTGCCGCAAGACGCCTCGTGATCAAAGACACTTGCTGAACGCGCTTCTAGCCATTATCGAGTTCTCATTCTTCGTCTACTCGGCGAGCCCAAAAGTTAACCACACGGTTCGCATTTGCAGAATGATCCAAACATCGACAGACTTCCTCCATTTGAACGCGATCCTGTATGAGTTGAAGCACCTGCTATTCAAGTATGTCCATGACAACATCGTGCAACTACTCGAAAAGAATACGATGAGCGCCTTCCATGAGGTCGAGAGCCTCTACCTTATAACGGCGCTCTCTCAGACTGGTAAGGAATATTGGTTGCCAGAGTCGACCTTGGCGAAGTATTTTCTGATCAACATCGATCAGCAATCAGGGGACTATTCGCGGCCTGCATTCCTAAACTATTTTTCTATCACTGTCTTGCTCTCATATATCCGGAACAAAGTTAGATACCAGAAGCTACGCGCGTTCATCGAGCGTCATGCCCGTTTGAAGCTAGAGAACGTTACGAAACATTGCCCGCGAGACGCAGAGGCCCTGATGCTGATGTTGGATCTGATTGTTTGCCCGGATGTGAGCGTTCAAACGAAGCAAGCGTTGGGCAATACCTTTGGTCTCGACGCAGCGGAGCTTGCGGAAGTCCAGGCGGCAAACAATCATTGGTTCACTGCATGGGGTCCCAAGTTCAATCTCGGAATGGAGCTAGACGCCAAGCGTAGCCGCGAAGTATATTGAGCATGGCGCCCCGCTCTACCCTTAATGGCTGTTGGCAGCCCACACACAAGCGCCTCCCAGTCCCTTTATCAATTTGGGGTTGGGTAAACGGACGGCAGGAGCGGGCCGTCTTTTTCCCCATAACGAGACCTTTTGAGCTAGCACCTTGGCTGTGTGCCTAGTTCTGTTGCCACTCGAAAGCGCAATTCTACTTCTGCCTAATGCCCGGGTGAATCTTCATCAATCTCGAAAACCCGCTTAGGGTCACTTACCCGCGGGTGGTAGAAAGCAAGAGCCCGGGCTGTCGCCCGGGCTCTTGCTCGTTTCGGTTTAGTCGACAAAGCTCAATCCTTATAAGGATCAAACTCATTCGCCCCCGCCATCGCCACGCCAACCGGCGTAAGCGTATGCAGAACACGAATCGTCGAGCCATGCGCTGCAAGCACCTCCGGCAGGCGCTTGTAGCAGTGCGGCGACTCATCCAGCCCGCCGCCCCGGAGCACGACATTGGACTGTTGCATCCAGTCGTTCCTCATCTCCGGCTTCACCAGGCCCTCACGCTTGCAGACCCAGAGACACCTAATCGGAGATCGTTACGGTGCCGCTCGGGCCGTCGTAGACCATGCGATAGTGTCGCAAGAAGGTTCGGCCCATGAGTGCGTTGTGGGGTTGTCCGCCTGCCCGAAGATTGACGCCGGCGAAGGTCCCATAAAGGGTACGATTCAACGCCGGAACGTGAATCTGTGCGAGATACATATTGGCAAGGTGCTGGCCGCCTACGCCCGCAATGGGGACGCGATCGACGATGGGCAATCCCAATTGCTCCCCGGGAAGGCTGTCGATGCAACTGGTGGTTGCCCCTGTGTCGACCAGGGCTTCAACGGATTTGAGGCCTGCAATCGGAGCCGGGCCCCTGTCCGATGGGAGATAGGCAGGATCGAAGCCGATATCGACGAGCAGCGTAGGGCCAAGGCTGATGAGCAGGTCTGAACCTTGGACGTCGCTGCCTGCATCTTCGAAACCGCAGTGCGCCTCAGCCATGGATTGGATAGTACATAACCGATGCCGGGAGGACGACGGGCGGCGCTCCGACCTGACGGATAAGGTAGGGGCCTCGGCCGAAGCTGGCCACGGCTTGCTGAGCGGCCTGATCGAAGGTTGCGAAAGTCGCGATCAGGTCGTGATCGTGGATGAGCACCCACTCTCCCATGTGCCCGGCTTCGAGCTCAGGGCGCATGGCGTCGAAGGCTTCGATTTCGGTGTCGAGAATCGCCATTGCATCTCTCCAATGGCCTCTATTCTACCGGCAATATCGAGGCATTGGTGCTTGTTTCCTCAGGTTGTGAGAAGCGGAGGCCCATCGGAGGCCTGGATTTGCGCCCAGGCCTCCGATGGAGCGTATTGCTGGTTGAAAGCTCAATCCTTATAAGGATCAAACTCATTCGCTCCCGCCATCGCCACACCAACCGGCGTAAGCGTGTGCAGCACGCGAATCGTCGAGCCATGCGCTGCAAGCACCTCCGGCAGGCGCTTGTAGCAGTGCGGTGACTCGTCCAGACCGCCGCCCCGGAGCACAACATTGGACTGTCGCATCCAGTCGTTCATCATCTCCGGCTTCACCAGGCCCTCGCGCTTGCAGACTCCCGTTCTGCGGTCGAAGACCCCGGCAGCCTGCTTCCTTCCCATCACACGGCCTGCGCCGTGGACCGTCGAGCACAGCGAAGCAGCCTGTGCCGCTGCGGCCTCCTGGCCCTCGGCCGTGCTGAGGTCAGGCGAGACGCCTTCGAGAATCACCGACTGCTCGCCCATCGTTCCGCCGACGAAGCCGCGCTGGCCGGGAAACGCCGGTGTCGCGCCCTTGCGGCAGACCCAGAGCTGCCTGCCGCCGTGCTCCTCCAGCCACGCGAAGTTGTGGTGGTTGTGCACCTCTTCCGCAATGCTCGCGCCCAGCAGCTTCGCCACACGCGAGCACACCCAGTCACGCCCGGCATACGCGTACGCGCCGCCCAGCTGCATCGCGGCGATGTACTGCGCGCCGAGATCGCTGGCCGCATCGAAGAAGACCGGCTCGACGATCATGCCGTCCTTCGCTCCCGCCGCCTTGAGGAACCACGTCGCAATGCCGTGGCCCAGGCCACGCGAGCCGAAGTGTACGCCCACCCAGACGCGGTCCTGCTCGTCGACGAAGAGATCGACGTAGTGGTTGCCGCTGCCGATGGTGCCGAGCTGCGCCTCCGCCTTGCGCTTAATCGGCGCGGCGGCTTCGGTGGCCCAGCCTTCGTGCGCATCGCGCTCGAAGAGCGGGTGCTCGACGCGCTCGGCGTTCTTCCGTCCGACGCCGAAGCTCAGCGTGCTCCAGATGTCATCCATGATGCGGTGGATGTTCGCGCGCAGCTCGGAGCCAGGGATGTCGAGCCGCACAGCCTTGTTGCCGCAGGCGATATCGAAGCCGACGGCCGTAGGCGAGATGCGGGACTCCGAGGCGATGACGCCGCCGATCGGCACGCCGTAGCCGAGATGGCCATCGGCCATCAGGGCGAAGTGGTCGGCAGTACGAGCGCAGAGCCGCGCCTGTTCGAGCGTGTTGGCTTCGTGTTCTCCGAAGACGGGGATGTTGTCGATGATCTGCATTGCTGTTGTTCCTTTCTGGCGGGGTCCTTTCACTGATAGAGCGGGTTCATAGGCGGTGTGCGCTGCGAGTCTTTTTCAAGAACTCCCCCAACTCTGTCATCTCGACCGAAGCATGACGCTTTGTGTCATGCGGAGTGGAGAGATCTCAGCATTTTTCCCATGCTGGCGATGGTGCCAGCTTGAGCATCGCAAAATGCTGAGGTCTCTCCACTCCGGCCGCAAAAGCGCGGCCTTCGGTCGAGATGACAGCGTTGGGGGGTGGTGATAAATATTGGGCACACCCCACCCTGAAATCGCTCTAAACAAAAAACCTGCCGAGGTTATGTCGCCCCCGCGGCGCTCATCGCGTTGGGAGAAAAAGAAAGAGCCCGGGCTGTCGCCCGGGCTCGGTAGTACGCAATGAAGTAGAGGCTTATGCCGCTGCTTCCTCCTGCGTGGAAACCTTAGCCGAGGCAACTGTGTAGTTTGGCTCGCCGATCTTGAAGCGCGCAAAACGGCGCACGCTGATGTTCTCGCCGAGTTTGGCGATCTTCTGTGCAATGAGCTGTCCGATCGTCAAGGACGCTTCCTTGATGAACGGTTGCTCCAGCAGGCAGACCTCTTCGTAGAACTTCGATATCTTGCCTTCGACGATCTTCTCGACCACCGGCGCTGGCTTGCCCGTAGCCGCAGCCTGCGAACGGAAGATGTCCTTCTCGCGAGCCAGGTCGGCCTCGGTCACTTCATCCTTACCCACATAGCGCGGATCGACAGCGGCGATATGCATCGCGATGTCCTTCAGCAGCTCCTGGAAGTCGTCGGTGCGCGCGACGAAGTCGCTCTCGCAGTTCAGCTCGATCAGCACGCCGATCTTGCCGCCGGCATGGATGTACGTTCCGACCGCGCCTTCGTTCGTGGAGCGCGCGGCCTTTTTCGCAGCCGACGCCATGCCACGCTTGCGCAGCACGACGTGTGCCTCGTCCATGTCACCCTTGGCTTCCTGCAGGGCCTTCAAACAGTCGCCCATGGGGGCGCCGGACTTTTCGCGGAGTTCTTTGACCAGCTTGGCGTCGATCTTCGGTGTTTCAGACATTACAGTAATTTCCTTCTCGCCCTTACAACGAGGGCGCGTGAAAAAGGGGGTGCAGGCTAGAAGCCCACACCCCCGATAGTAGGAGGCTTTGATTACGGATGAGCTAAAAATCCATCTGTAATCAAAGCCGAGCCTTTGAGGTGTTAGGCGGTTGCTTCAGCGGCGACTGGTTCGGGCTCGGTCTCAGCGGCTGGAGCCTTGCGGATGCCACCACCAAGAACGGCGTTAAGGTCAATGGTCTCCGAGTCGTCCTCAACATCCTCAACGGATGCCTCAGCGGCGCCGGCGGACTCCTGGATATCGCCAAAGCTCTCTTCGCCGTCCTCACCGAGGAAGTGCGACTCGGTCGCGATCGGCGTGATCTCGGCGTACTCCTGCGAGAAGGCCTTGTCGGAGATCATCTGCGTGCCCTCGTAAGCCGAGTCCGCAATCTTCGTGGTGAAGAGGCGGATGGCGCGGAGAGCGTCATCGTTGCCCGGGATCACGTAGTCGACCACGGTCGGATCGCAGTTGGTGTCGACGACGGCGACGACCGGGATGCCGAGCTTGCGGGCCTCTGCAACGGCGATAGCTTCGTTGTTCGAATCGATGACGAAGATCGCGTCCGGCAGGCGCTTCATGCTCTTGATACCGGAGAGGTTGGTCGACAGGCTCTTGCGCTCGCGCTCCAGCTTGATGACTTCCTTCTTCGTGAGCAGCTCATAACGGCCGTCCGTGGACATGTCGTCGAGCTCCTGCAGGCGCTTCACCGACTTCTGCACGGTGACCCAGTTGGTCAGAAGACCACCGAGCCAGCGGCTGTTGATGTAGGGCATGCCGGCGCGAGTGGCTTCTTCGGCCACAGCGTCCTGTGCCTGGCGCTTGGTGCCGACGAACAGGACCAGCTTGCCGGTCGAGGTCAGGTCGGTAACAAACTTCGAAGCGTCCTTGAACATCTTCAAGGTCTTCTGCAGGTCGATGATGTAGATACCGTTGCGCTCGCCGAAGATATATTCCTTCATCTTCGGGTTCCAGCGCTTGGTCTGGTGGCCGAAGTGGACTCCGGCTTCGAGCAATTCCTTCATAGTAATGCTGGCCATAATGGCTCCTTATGCATGCATCGCGTCAATGTTTCCAAAGACGATTTTCGCGGTCTTTTTAGCCGACGCGATTGAGATCCCCGAAGGGAGATTTGATTCCTGCCACCAGCGCATTGCCGGTAGGTGTTGCTGGTTCTCCGTTGCCAGTTCTCCGTTGTCAGTAACAGCAAACCAAAGCTGAGAACTGACAACGGAGAACTGACAACCCAAGCACTAGCGCTTGGAGAACTGGAAGCGAGCGCGAGCGCCCTTCTGCCCGTACTTCTTACGTTCCTTGCCGCGAGCGTCACGGGTAACCATGCCGCCGGCCTTCAGGGTCTTGCGCAATTCGATGTTGAACTCCATCAGCGCGCGGGCGATGCCGAGCTTGACTGCATCGGCCTGGCCGTTGACGCCGCCGCCCTTGACCGTGGTCAGGACATCGAAGGTCTCGTTGATGTCGGCGATGCCGAGGGGAAGCTTCGCGGCGACGCGCTGCGCCGGGGTCACGAAGTACTCCTCAAACTGCTTGCCGTTGACGGTGAACTTGCCCGAACCGGGGCGCAGGAAGACGCGCGCGATTGCGCTCTTGCGTCGGCCGGTTCCGTAGTACTGAATCAGGTCTGCCATGATTGGTGTCCTTGAAATCCTTTAGAAGTGCCTGGGGCCAGGGCCCCTCAAAATTGGTTCCGGTATAAGGTTCGGGCTAAAACCCGAAGCGAATCCGGTAAAGCTGCATTAGAAGGGCGGTTTTACCGCTTCTCCGAGTTCGAACCGACGAGCTCCAGCGCGACCGGCTGCTGAGCGTAGTGCGGATGGTCGGCGCCCTTGTAAACCTTGAGCTTGGTGGCCATCTGGCGGCCCAGCTTGCTCTTCGGCAGCATGCCCTTGATCGCCTCTTCCAGGATCTTCTCGGGACGGCGGGCGAGCAGCTTCACAAAGCTCTCTTCGCGCAGGCCACCGGGAAAGCCCGTGTAACGGCGGTACAGCTTCTGACCGGCCTTCATGCCCGTCAGATGAATCTTTTCGGCATTGATCACGATGACGTGATCGCCCATGTCGATGTAGGGCGTATAGAGAGGATTGCGCTTGCCGGCCAGAACAGAGGCGGCTTCGGAAGCGAGACGGCCCAGGGTCTTGTTGGTGGCGTCGAGGACGAACCACTTGCGGACGATGTCCTTGCCGCTGGGGATCGTGGTGGTGTTATTCAGATTCACTGGTTTACTCCTTGGTTCTGCCGTCTTCGTCCTGCGTTGGTCCGGCTTGTAGCTCGAAGACTTTGTGGACACATACTGCGTTAGGCGGCAAAACGAGCGCAGGCACGATACCCGCGCGCGAGAAAGCCGGCGTTGCGATGGAGCGCACAGAGCCTTGGCTGCTGAATCTAGCCATGCAAGGGCTGGGGAGTGGGTGCTTTGTAGGCCGGCGCGCTTCTAATAATGTATAAAAGCTTGCCTTGCCTCGCGGTGGACTCACCTCGGTGTCTCGCTCTGCGTTCCTCGTTGCCGCCCAAACCACGGGCACACGGAGGTACAGGCGCGAAACTGCGCGAGACTCCAGCCTAGCCAAATGGCCAGTTAATGTCAATGTTTTTAATGCTAGTAGAGGCAAGCACTCACCCCGCGCGGGCGATTATCGCCCGCGCGGGGTGGCACATTTTTCACTGTTTACGTCATTCTCCAACACCCTAGAAGCTGAACGAACTCCGCAGGGTAACCGTCCGGTTGGCGGAGGAGCTTCCACTGAAAAACGGGGTATTGAGCGAGATCGACTGCCCAAAAAGCGGCGAACTAAGCACCCCCACCGGAGGTCCAGGGTTCACATGGTTCAGGATATTGTTCGCCTCGACCGAAAAGCTGAGACTGTAGGGCCGATCGGGCTTCGGCGCCGGGCCTTTCGGAGCAGGAGTGCCGGGTGGCGGCGGTGTAGGCGCTGGCCGAGGGCCAAACTTGAACTCCTTTTGAACGTGCGCCGAAAGGAAGATAAAACCGGGACCCCTACCGTGATTGACGGGGATGATGGTCTCCCCTGGCTGCGGGGTAGTGTCGAAGGTGCCGTAACGGGTATGCATGACCGACGCCGCAGGACTCAGAGGGCCGGCAAAGGAGGGGCGATCGTTATATTGGGTGTCGCCATTGAGGTCGGTACCGGTAGTGATATTGAAGGGCGCTCCCGGCTGCATAACCAGGAACGGGCCGCCACTGACCCCGAAGGGCAACTGGAGTTGGCCACCTGTGAAGAACCCGGCATTCGAGTAGGGAACCCGGCCGAAGTCGACGGAGGGATTGTACGAATTGGAGGGAAAGGTGGTGGCGCCAAGCGCGTCTGTCCTGTTGGAAGGCATGAAAAAAGAAAACGCAAACAAGTTGACTCGCTTGGTGGGCTGCAGCTGAGCGTTGGCGAAGAGAATGTTGTTTTTCTCAATACCAACAGAAGAGAACTGGTAGATATTTTGGGTTCCACCCAGGGGACGGACGCCACTGGACGGGTCGCTGGGGTTGTAGGTGCCGGGCAGTGGCGCATTGATATTGCGCGAGAGATATTGGTGATCTCCGCGGAAGTACAGGTAGTTCACACTGACGCTGCCGATCTTACCCAGGCCGCGCTCCACCGTAAGGCCGCTAATGATCTCGTACGACGTGCGCATATGCGGATCGATGTTGTAGAGCGTGGGCGGAACCGACCCCAGATCCGTCACGGGCGGCGGACTATTAAGGTAAGCGAGATAGAAGTTGGGGTTGTCGACATAGTACGAAGGCTGCGTCGTGCCGCTCTGCTGCCGGATCGCAGTCAGAATATTGGTAGACACGAAGCGGCTGTAAAAGATGCCGCTACCGCCGCGCAGCGTGACCACAGGAGGCTTCTTATCCTTCTGCCCGACGGCCCAGGCAAACCCAGCACGTGGCGCTGGATCGACATGATCGGGCACGGCGGATTGGCTCTCAAAGCGGAAGCCATAGTTGAGTGTGAGGTTCTTGCGCGCCTTCCACTCGTCCTCGGCAAAGATACCGAGGTCGCCGGTGAGCACGGTGGCGCTGGCATCTCCGGTGGTGAGGTTGTACTGGGTGGTGCCGCCGCCGCTGGCGAAGATCTCCGCCGGAGTCTCACCGTTCAAGGCGCGCTGGTAGGTAGCGAGGTCGGGAAAGATGAACTGGCCGTTGTAGTTGGCTGTGGAGGCGTTGGCGTCACGTAGCAGGCGGTAGCGTCCGCCCAGGCGCAGGAAGTGCGATCCGTGCTCGATCGAGACGAACTCCTGGAACTCATAGCGATCCTGAGTGTCATTCAGGCTCTGCGCGGAACTCCCACCGCCGTTGAAGACGCCTTCTACGACGACCGTCGCCGAGGTGCTGGCAGGGCTTTGCTGCTGGCTCGTGCGCGAGTATTGAAAGTGCGCCTCAGAGACGATCTTCGAACCAAAGAGCTGAGTGTCGGTAAGTTGCAGGGTCTGTGTGGTCGTAGTGCTGTTGAGACCCTCGGAGGGCAGGACCAGCAGGCCGACGCCACTGTTGTTCAGGCTGGCCTGGTTGTACTCATAGCGACCGGTCAGGGTGTTATTGGTCGTCACCTGCCGGTCGAGACGCCCGCTATAGGTCTGGGTGCGCTGCGGAGCGGGAACGGCCTCGGAAAGTGGTGTCAGCAGAGTGGGATCAATAGCGTCGACGATGGCATTGTTCTGTAGATCGTTATAGGTTCCGCTGACAAAGAAAGATGTCTTCTTATTAATGGCACCGCTTATATTCCCGTCGAGATTGAGTACATAGTACGGCGGCTCGACAGTGGTATAGGGATTGCGCCCGTTGAAGACATCGTCATTGCCGGAGCTGGTGAAGTTGCCATGGAGCTTGTCGGCTCCGGGCTTCGTGAATATCTCCACACGTCCAAAACCCAGGTCGTCATACTGGGCTGAAAACGGATTCTGGTTGATGCGAATCTCGCGAATCGTGTTTTTGGGCGGAAAGCGGCCGTTCGAGAAACCATCGACAAAGATCTGCGGAGGCTTTTCTCCGGTGCCTCCGGCCAGGGCCAGAACCTCCTGCTGGAACGTGCCGTTGTCATCGGAGAAGGCCTTGAGACCGTCGCCTTTGAAGACCATGGCACTGCGGTTGTCCGCCGCAGAGGTGCTGGAGTTGTCGACTGGAACATCGACCTCCTCGGTCTGGGTGGCGATGACAAGCTTCGCGTCCATCGTTGCGCGAGCTGGTTGCCCGGCAAGCTTCACGGTCGTGACGTAAGGATCGAAGCCCGCGGACACGATAGTGACGTCATAGCTGCCAGCGGGTAATGTCAGGGTGAATCGTCCGGTACTGTCGGTGGTGGTATCGCGTTGCAGCCCGGAGCCCTCTACGTGCACTGCCGCGCGCTGCACCTTCGCTCCGGAGGGGTCCGAGACGACACCCGTCAACGTACCGTCTTTGGTGGAGCCTGATGTGGGGCCTTGCGCGCGGCAGTCTGCCCGGCCCATCGCCCCAATGCAAGAAAGCAATAAGACCCAAAGCGACCGCCGGAGGTTCGGCATCCAGTCCCACCTGAGAAGAGTCACGCATTGACACACGTGTGCGGATTAGACTTTTGGCCGCTTGGAACGTTATCTCGGTCGGAGCGAAATTCAGAGAGAATCTGCTACCTGGCGAAATAACCAGGGACAGCACCGATCAGAACTGGAACTGTGTACGCAGCAGGATGGTGCGGTTTGCCGCACTCGTGCTGATGAAGCTGTTGGCTGTGGAGATCGATTTGCCGAAGAGCGACGAATTGAGCACGCCTACTGGAGTTCCCGGGCTGACGGTATTGGTCACATTCTGGGCCTCCGCAGAGAACGTGAGCGAATAACGCGGCGGGGGCGGGGTTGTTGGGCCGGTCGGGTGTGGCGCCCCCGGTGACGGAGGGGTAGCAGGTGCACGCGGACCAAATTTGAACGTCTCCCGCACCTGTAGCTGCAGGGAGACAAAGGCAGGTCCATGTCCATAGTTGATTGGAATGATGGTCTGGCCTGGCATCGGAGAAGTATCGAAGTTGCCGTAGGCCGTACGGACGACGGAGGGCCGTGTCAGATCGGTGGCAAAAGCAGGACGATCGTTGTACTGGGTGTCGCCGTTGTTGTCCTGACCGGTGGTGATATTGAAGGGCCTCCCGGCGCGAGCTACAAGGAAGGCTCCAGCGCTCAAGCCCCAGCGCATGTCCGAATCCAGACCGCCGAAGTAGTTGGCATTGCGGATCCAGCTGGTGCGTCCGTAGTCTTGATGCGGATCGTACTGGTTGGAGGGAAAGGCGGTGGACCCGGAAACGTCCGCATTGGCACGGGGAAGGTTGAAAAAAGACCACGCGGTGAGGTGTTTGTTGACTGTCAATTGCAAATTGTTGAAGAAGAATCTACCCAGGCTCTCGCCGCCGGAGTTGAACTGGTACTCATTGCCCACGGCCGAACCGAATGGGCGGATGCCGCTCAATGGATTGCTGGGATCATAGGTTCCCGGAAGGGGAGCGTTGATATTGAGCGATTGCCATTGATGGACACCGCGATCAATCAGGTAGTTCGAGGTGAAGGAACCATATTTGCCAAGGCTGATCTCTGCGCTCAGGCCTGCGGTAATGCTGTACTCCGAATGCAGATGCGGATTGATGTTGTAGGTGGTTGGCGGCGTGCTCGCACCAAGCGACGCGGCATCTGGGATGTTGCATAGCTGTTGCGCATTTTGAGTCGATGGCGATGCGCAGGATTCGAAGCCAGGGTTCGTAATGTAATACGTCTGTTGGTTTGCAGCACTTCCCTGGCGTACGGCGGTGAGCAAATCTCCTACTGCGAAGCGGTCAAAGAAAAGGCCTCCGCCACCGCGCAGCACGACACGCGCCGGCTTCTTGTCGGTCTGGTGGATTGCCCAGGCAAAGCCCGCGCGAGGAGCGGGGTCTGCGCGGCTGGGAACGGCGGATTGTGCCTCAAAACGGAATCCATAGCTCAGCGTCAGGTTCTTGCGAGCTTTCCACTCGTCTTCCGCATAGACCTCCAGATCGGCCGTATAGACACTTGCGTTCTGGCGTCCTGCGGTGATGCTGAACTGAGTAGCCCCTCCACAGGCCAGTTCGGATCCGGCCTGTTCGCAGGTTGCACGAATCTGTTGATCGGTCTCGCCAGCTTGCAGGCCTAGCTGGGTGATCTGGTAGGAGGTAATGTTCGGGAAGATGAACTGGCCGTTGTAATTGGCCGTAGCGAGGTTGGCTTCACGAAACGTCCGCGCTCGCGCACCGGTGCGGATGAAGTGCGTGCCGTGGGCGATGGAGACATACTGCTGGAACTCAAACGCGTCCTGGTTGTCGTGCAGGATCTGCGCCGGATTGCCGCCGCCGTTGAATGCGCCCTGCACCGTGATCGCGGGCGCGGTGCTGGTTGGGTCCTGCGTAGTGCGCGTGCGAATGTACTGAAAGCGCGATTCGCTGACGATGTGCGGGCCAATCACCTGCGTGTTGCCGAACTGTAGCGTCTGCATCGAGATAGAGCTGTTGAAAGCCTCTGAAGGCAGCGTGTAGGGGTTGCTGGCGCTGCTGCCGTTTGCGCTATTGGTTGGGCCGACCCCTCCGTTGGTTAAATCGACGCGGTTGTACTCATAGCGGCCTGTAAAGGTGTTGTTGGTGGTTAACTGGCGATCGAGCCGCGCGCTGTAATCGTTGGTTGTTTGCGGATCTTGCAGGGTTTGCGACAACGGCACCTGGAATTGAAAGGTGGGATCCAGAGTGATGGCATTGATGACTGCATTGTTCTGCTGGTCGTTGTAATCGCCATTGAAGAAGAAGGAGGTCTTTTTGCCGATCGGCCCGTTGAGGTCTCCGCGAAGCTCGAGGCGGTGATAGGGTGGCTCACTCGCGGCATAAGGATTTAGCGAATTGAAGGAGGAGTCATTGCCTATTACGCCGAAGCTGCCGTGCAACGTGTCGCTACCGGGTTTTGTAAAGATCTCCACGCGGCCAAAACCGGGCGAGTCGTATTGGGCAGAATAGGGATTCTGGTTGATGCGTATCTCGCGGATAGCGCTTTTTGGGGGAAAGGATCCACTGCTGAAGCCGTCGACATACACCTGTGGCGGATGCTGGCCGTCTCCCCCGGCGATGGCGAGCAACTGCTGCTGCAAGGTGGCATTATCGTCGGAGAGCTCGGCGAGTTGGTCCGCCTTAAAGACCAGCGCGCTGCGGTTGTCGGCATTTGCGGTGCTGACACCAGTATCGGCAGCCACATCCACCTGCTCGGTCTGGGTGGCAATGACAAGAGATGCCTGAATGTTGGTAGATGCACTTTGCCCTGCGACCTTTACGGTGCTGACATACGGATCGAACCCGGCGGACACGATGATGACCTCGTAGGAGCCTGCGGGCAGCGGCAGGGTAAATCGACCTGTGTCATCGGTTGTCGTATCGCGTTGCAGACCGGGGCCCTCCACATGCACGGCAGCATGTGACACCTTCGCTCCAGACGGGTCTAAGACAAGACCCGTCAGCACGCCGTCTTTGGAGGCCGTTGGTGCGGGCCCCTGTGCGCGGCAGATTGTTGAACCCATGATTCCAACACAAGAGAGAAATAAGACACAGCACGCCCGCCAGAGGTTCAGCATTAAAAATTCACCTGAGAAAAATCACGCAAGAGGCAGCGTGTCCCGGGTTAGACCGCCACTGGGTCCGAAAGTTATCTTGTCTTGGTTGTTTTATAAATGGGGGGAGTCCGCGAAGCCAACATGGAAATCGACTGCCAACGACAAATTCATGCTATCCAGTCTGCAAAATGCGCGATGATGTTGCGGTGCCTATATCTCGACGCATACGCGGACGGGCGTTTCTCGTTATGGTTGCTATCGTTCCGATGGCGGTGATGCAAGCTCAGCAATTATTGGGAGTTAATCAGAGCGCAACTCCAACCCCGATAGAGTCGCACGATCCAGATGTCGATGCCGCCGCTCAAACGATCGGTCGTGCGCTATTCCTGCGCTGCTTCTGCGCGGACAACAATCTCAGCTTCGATGCCCAAGGCAAGCCACAAGCATCTGCCAAAACTACCGACTGGACGCTGGCTGGAATCAACGTGCAAAAAGTGGAGCGCAAGGGGCCGGGAGAGATCGAACTCGACGGTGTGCGGGTCGCGATGCGTTACGCAACCGATCGGCATGAGTTCGATCGAGATCCGCAGAACGATGACAAGATGCGTCTCACTCTTGCAGACAATGGTGATGCTGCTGCTTTTACGCGCGAGTTGCAAGCAGTGTTCTCCACGGGGATCGATCGGCCATTGCAGCGTTCCATGCCCGACTTTTGGCAGCACTACTTCGACCCATCGATGGCATGGCCGCAGGATGCTCTTACAGGTCAGCAGATCGTTGCCTTTGCAGGTCCGCCTGTAGCGGCTGGAGGGGCAGAGAGTGAACCTACACTTACACATCGAGCGGAAGCAGGCTATACGCCGCTGGCTTCGCACGACCGTGTTACCGGAACGGTTCAGGTTCGCATGGTGGTTGACTTGGAGGGCAAGCCGCGGCATATCGTGATCGTTCAGCCACTGGGCTACGGGCTGGATGCTCGTGCGGTCGAGGCAGCCGCGAAGTTCCGCTTCACTCCAGCGACGATTAGGGGCAAGCCCGTTGCGTCGACGGTGCTGATGAGCCAGGATTTTCTGTTGGTCTCGCCGCCACCACATTAATGCTCAAGCTGATTCGTGCTGGGCTGCTGTCCCATCTTCGTAACCAGCGGCTTTGGCGTGTGATGCTTGTGAGTTCGCACAGGTTCTGTCTGTAGCGTGGGATCAAGTCGATAGAGGATCAGCAGGTTGCGATCGGGATCGTCCATCGCCGGAAATGCCGCAACACGTTCGATGTGGTAGAGCGGCGTGAGGGCGTCCATCTTGTCGTCGTCGAGCTCGTTCCATGCGGCGTACCAGCCCGGACGGTATTGCTTTACGCGATCCGCTAATTCCAAAGTGCCGAAGTCGTCGTCGATCGAGGGCAGTCCAGTCATCAGGGTCAGGTCGGAACCGGAAATCGACAGCACAAGGTGCGGATGTGTGGGGTCAGACAACACAATGCGTTTGATGCCATTGGCTGCGGCTTCGAAGGTGTACTCCGGATGCAGAATGAAGCTGAGTTGCAAGATGGCGTCGGGGATGACGATACCTAATACCGCCAGGGTTGCGAGCGTGGAGGCGATGATTTTCCCGCGCAGTGTGTGGCTCTGGTGGAAACAGTCGATGCCTAGCGCGACAAGGACTGTAATGGGGGCCGCGACAACAAGGTAATACCGTGGCTGCAGGTTGTTGTGGTACGCGAGGAAGGCGAAATATCCGCCGGTCCAGAGCAGCAGCGAGGGCACGAGTGGATTGCGGAAAAGCCTGGGTCGCCAGAACAATGCCAGAGCCAGAACAACAAAGAACAGAGGATAGAGCACATGGCCCATCCATGCGCCGTCGGTGATGGTATTCAGGATGACGGTGGGGAATGGTTCGAGCTCGATTCCGGTATAGGCGTTGGCGGAGAAGAGGTACTTGTAGTCGGCCAGGTAGTGCGGACGAACGATGAGGACGATATACGCGAGCCAGAGACTCACCGCCATCAACGCGGGAAGAATGGAGAGCCGAAGCGCTGCACGAAGACGGTATCCAGCCCGAGCCCAAACCATATACGCGACCGCAGGGATAAGAAAGATGGCGGTGGTCTTGGTGAGGACCATCGCGGGCAGAAGCAGGCCAAGCGCGAGGGAGGGAGGCAGCGCTCTGATTGCGCTGCCTCTGAAGGCGAGCGGATGCAGATGCGAAGCAGTCAGCAGCGCGAGAGCCGTGAGTGCAATGAGCAGTGGCTCAAGAATGGCCATGCGCTCGAAGACATAGAAATAAGGGCTCGCACAGAGAAACAGCATTGCTATCGGGGCGGCCAGTGCAGGGCCGGAGCTATGCGTTTGGGACCGGGTATGTCGCTCTATAAGTCGATAAAACGTGAATAGTGTGAGCGCGAAGACGCAGAGCGTGAGCGACCGTACAGCCGCGGGTGAGACTCCTGTAAAGCGAAAGACGATCCATTCGACGGCTGGCCATACAGGCAGCGCGACGGCAGGATTGAAGTCGCCTTTCCAGTACCAGTGGCCGGTCAGATAGTGTCGAATGGCGGCGTCGCCATACCAGCCTTCATCTGTGTACTTTGCCCAATCCATCCAGGGGGAGTGGTTGGGGAAGTCGGCGTTGAGGTGGAGAAAGTGCAGGACAAGGAGTGTGGCCGCGACAGCGAGCATGATCCATCGCAGGAGAGCCGCTGCGTTGGTGCGCGGCGGCCTAGCCCTGGCGTCTGAGTGGCCGTCATTGGCATGGTTCACGGTTTGGGTCAGGTGGTCCAGAGTCATCCGCAGGATTCAATCAAAACGTAACGAACACGCGCAATCACATGCCGGGCTGTGATTGCGCGATCAGGCCACCACACCGTTTGATGCGGCTTTCCCTACAAATTTGCAATTGCAAATAATTATAGGTTCGGCGGCGGCCCTTTTCACGAGATAGCTCTGCGAAAAGGCTATTCGTAGGAAAGAGCATCAATGGGATCTTTGCGTGCCGCCTTCAGCGCTGGGTAAAGAGCCCCGCAGAGCGCGCCGAGCAGAGCAATGGCGACAGCTTTGAATACCCAATCAGTCGTGACAGAGAAACTGAGCGTCGGGAAGCGGTTGTGCAGCGCGGCGCGCAGCAAATAGGTCGCGCTAACCCCGATGGCGATACCGGCCATGGCAAGCAGCATAGTTTCGCGCAACACTACGGAGACAATGCTGAGTTGTCCCGCACCCATCGATTTGAGGATGCCGATCTCTCTTGTCCGCTCCATCACGGCGGTGTACATCGACTGGAAGATCACCATGAAGCCTATGATGATCGCGATACTGATAATGACGCGCAACGCAATATTGAACCCAGGCAGATGATCGGGCGTAAGCGTTGAGAGATACTCCTGAATGGTCTGTACGCTGTACTGTTGCAGTCCGTCCGTATTCAGAATTTCGTTGCGAACAGCATCCTGAAACTCAGGCTGGTTTTCGGTTTTGAGGTAGAAGACAGCGGCCTTGCCAGGGTTGCCGTCGAGCTCGTCCATCGTGGTGAGCGGGATGTATTTGCGGCCACCCTTACCGTGCTCGACGATGCCGCAGACGCGGAAGTCGTGGTTGAGAACCTTGGTCGTGTCCCCAACCTTGAGTCCCTTGCCTGCGGCTGCTTGCAAGTCGTCGATGATGACGTCAAAGGGCTGCTGGAACGGGGTTCCGCTGAGAAATACAAATGGTTTCAGATCGTTGTAGGTGGCATAGTCGATACCAGATATATTTTCGAGCGAGGCTCCAGTCGTGAGCTTGATGTTGACCGGAGCGACAACCTGGACGTGCGGTAGCTTGCGCAGAACATTGGCGACGCGTATGTCGGCGGAGGCGGCGCTGGTATTGAGCAGAGCGCTGGCGGTGCCGGGATGCACGATCATGTCCATGCCGATACCGGATTGTTGGGTGCGATTGCCGTTCAGTATCCCGTAGAAGATGGCCACGACCGAGAGGATCATGATGACTTCGATGGCGACAGCAAAGGCGCTGATGACCGAGCGTAGCGGACGATGGACCAGATTGCCGACGATGAGTTTGTTCATAAGGTTAAGCGGATTTTTGGTGAGGCTTGTGGCGGCACTCGCTTCAATTCATGCCGAAGGCAGGTTTGGCGGGCGAAGGCACGTCACTTCCGAAATCGAAAATAGAGCCGACGAGGGGGAGGACGTACTTGCAGGCCAAGGCGAGAAGGATCATGTACTCCGTAGTTGTGACCATGCCGAAAAGTCCGGTGAGGGACCCTTCCGGAGCTGAGTGGGCACACATAAGAATCGCGACGATTACAGCGGGATGCTGACGGGCATCGCCGAGGAAACATGAAAAAATGAGGAAGACGGCGGCCATGCAAAGAGGCTCGATGAGAAGCACACCAGCGAGTCCATCTTCATGATACGCATCGGCAGAGGCTCCAAAAGAAATGCTTGTGCTCACGTCTTCATCGGTTATGGCACCGATCTCATGACCATAAACGTTCCCGAAGTAGGGAATTGGTTTGTCCGGCCAAAAAATATGTGGGACAACGTTCTCTATATCTTCTTTTAGGGGTTCAAGTCCATAAACACCATACATGCCTGTCACTGTGATAAGTGCGTCGTCGGGTGTTAGCATTTGTAGTCTGTCAAAGAGCCCCATAGAATGGCGGTAATAACCGAGCTTGCCATAGATGGATTCATTTTGTTCGGCGTTTCCCTTTATTACTTCGTCCATGTGGGTAAGTAAATACCCGGCTATCCTCGCATTGCCGAGCTCAGATCCTTCCTGGAGAACCCGGCCATATTGAGAGTAGGGGGTCGCATAAGCGTAGGCTACGTAGACAACGATAATGAGCGAGATGATATTGATAGGCTTCAGCCTGTAACGACTGATTGCGGCACCGAGAATCCAGCAAACTGCGGGGCTGAAGAGAGCTTGTTTGGAGAAGATCAACAGGCCTTCCGCAGTCGAGATACCGAATAAGAAGACTAGCCAGGGTGTGACGCTGCGCTGTCCGCCGGTAGCGCGAATGGTGTATATCACCCCTAGGATAAGTGCGAAGGGTAGAAAATGATCGGCATTGTAGACTGTTGTGATAAAGCTGCTGCCGGTGATCAGCCCAATTCCGGCAAGCATATAAATGAGTTTCAAAAATAAGGCGATAGCGGTTGCGCCAAAATAGATAGTGCGCAAGTTCGGCATGGGGAGCTTGGCTTCGATAAAGGATTTACGCGGCCGGAAGCGGCTTTCGACATAGGCGCCGAATAGCATTGCCAGCATTCCGAAGAGGTAAATCTCGATTGTGAGTTGGGGGGAGGCAAGGAAGGTATCGGCTGGCTCTCCCAGTACTGCTTTGACAACGACACCCACTACGAGTGTGAGAACGGCGTTGAAAAAGATGTAAGCACCTGCAGGACGGTATAGACCGCCCGCGATATTGAAGGCCGCTGTGGCAACGAGAATAAAGGCGAAACAGCAGAGAGCAAACAACAGCTGTGTGCGTTCGAAGAGTTGCACGGCAAAGAGTACCGAGGCGAACGTGGTGGCCCAAGCATAGGGAATCCGCTCTGGATAAGGGATATGCATTGGACATCTCATTCTAGCAAAGTGGATTGACTGGCTTGCCTTCCGGGACCGGGGGGAGCAAGCCGGCCCGGACCTTGCGCGGATAATCATCCTCACGCTATCTTTGGGAAGCATGCGATGGTTCAACAGGAAAAGTCGGTATACGATCCAAGCGTCGTGCCTGTAAAATGTGCAGGCCCGAGTAGAAGTGCTATTTCCCTGGCTCTTTTGCTGTTTTTTGCAGGCTTTATAGTCTCGGCAGGGGTTCTGCATCTCCTCATTGGTAGCGGGCTATCGCTGTATGGGGCGGAACGCAGCGAGAAATTGGCTATGCTACAACGTAGCAACTATACTTTCTCTTCTGCAATATTTGGTTCAAGCCATGTACATCAGGGCTTTGATCCTCGTGTTTTCGATTCCGCACTAACGGGATCGCCACTTGCCGTTCGCACTGTTAATCTTGGCCTCAATGGGGGTGCCCAAGTTGAGCAGCGGCTTGTAGCGCTTGATTTTCTCGCCCATCTCAAACCGCCTCCTGCCGGGCAACCGTGCCTGATTATGCTGGAGGTGACTGCACCCCCCAGGTTTTCCACTCTCTATACCTGGCATCCGCGGCAGGTCAATATTCTTGACTGGCAATCGGTACAGCTGGCGAGTCACTTCGCTTTAGAGCCGGGTACTCGCCTCCATCGGTTGAATCTCAGAGTATCCCTGTACGAGTCGGCCATCTCCCATTTCATCAACATGGGGATGTTGAGCAGCCGTATCTTTCCGCCACCCTATGATGAGGCTGAAATTGTCAAAGAGACAGCAGACGATCGTCGGGGTATGTTGACTGAACTGCCCAATGAGATGACAAGAGCCGATGTTAAGCGTTCCTTTGCCGTTCGTCTCCCCATTCCCAAACCTCGCGATGAAAAGATGCAAAGAGGGGACTCGATGCTGATCGAAGATCTGCATCGAGCACTGAATGGTGGCAGAGTTCAATACCTCTGGGTCGCGATGCCAGGCCTGGATGATCTGAAAGAGTATCCCGTGTATCCAGCCTCGCAAAAAACTTCTTTCGGCGAGGTGCCAATCCTCAATCTTGCACGCCCTGACCTGTATCCTCAGCTATACGATCCTTCGCTATGGTTTGATAATCAGCACCTGAACGAACAAGGTGCAAAGCTGGCGTCTCAGGTTTTGGCGGCGCTATTTCTGGCGTGGTCAGACGAACATTCTGTGCAGCAAAATTGCGGAGGCTGACTTGCTTTTCATCGAATTCCGCTTTTTTATTTTTCTGGCTGTAGTCCTGACGGCTTACTGGTCGCTGAGATCAAACAACGCGCGCAAGTGGCTCATCCTCGCTGCCAGCTACTTCTTCTACGGTTCCTGGGATTGGCGCTTTGCTGTGATGCTTGGAGTCCTCTCTGCTGCTGACTGGTACTTCGCCCTTCGCATCGAGCGATCGGAGTCTGCCTCGACCCGCAAGGCTTTCGTCTATTCCTCAGTCGCCATGAATCTGTCAGTGTTGGCGTTCTTTAAGTATTTCCATTTTTTCGTTAACAGTGCCATCGCGTTAGCCGGGCAGCTGCAAATCCACTTGGATCAGCCCACGCTCAAAATCATTTTGCCGATTGGCGTGAGTTTCTTTACCTTTCAGTCCTTGAGCTACACCATCGACGTGTATCGGCGAGAGATTCACGCCTCATCAAACCTGCGCGATTATCTAATGTTTGCCTCGTTTTTCCCTCAACTGGTGGCTGGTCCGATTGTCCGCCCGAAGTATTTCTTGCCCCAGATGGTCTCGAAACGTACTGTTTCGCTGAGCGAGGTAAAGGCTAGCCTCTACCTCTTCCTGCTGGGTTTCCTGAAGAAGACGGCTATAGCGGATAACATTTCGCCCTATGTAGATCGAGTTTTCAATACGCCAACTCACTACAGTGCGCTGGCCTGCATTACGGCTACATGGCTCTATGCCACACAGATATTTTGCGATTTTTCGGGCTATTCCGACATGGCAATCGCGGTCGCGGGGCTACTCGGATTTAAGCTGGCCCTGAACTTCGACGCTCCCTATCTCGCAGTATCCATTCAGGACTTCTGGCGGCGCTGGCATATCTCGCTCTCCACCTGGATTCGTGACTATATCTATTTCTCGCTGGGCGGAAGCCGCATGGGCAGCCGCTGGGGAACCTATCGCAATCTGATGATTACCATGCTTGCTGGCGGCTTATGGCATGGTGCTGCATGGACTTTTGTAGCCTGGGGGGGCTTGCATGGGGCGGCGCAGGTGAGCCACCAGGAGTTTCTTCGGGTCCTTCCAGTTGAGGAGCACCACAACCCCTGGAGGCGGTTTCTCGGCTGGTTTCTCACGCTGAATGCTGTTTGCCTCTTCTGGATTCTTTTCCGGGCATCCAGCTTTTCAGTGGCTTGGCTGCTAATTCGACGCTATCTCTTTTTAGATCTTGGCGGCTCAGAGAGGCTGCCTATGTGGCTCCTGGTCCTACCCATCGCGCTTCTGGCTGGGCAGATTTTGATGCGCCGCACCCGGATTGGCATACGAATCGTTTCGTTGCCATTGGGTGCCTTCGCTACCGTGTATGGAGCCGTCTGGGCTATTGCAATGGCGATGCTGCCACTGGGATATAGACCTTTTATCTATTTTCAGTTCTAAGTTGCAGCCACTTTGCTGCCCGCACGAACCTTAACCGTCGATGCTGAGCAAATGCGTTCACATCTGTGCATCCCGACCCGTAACGAATTAGATGCAATGTCGAATGCACATTCGCGATCTTGATACCGTTCGTGGCATTCTGAAAGGGAATTGGAATATCTGCCGCCGTCTTCAGAAACTGGCGACTAAAGTGGTTTCACTGTAGGTAGAGGAGCGATTAGGCCCGCCAATATGGCGACACTCGGTTCGCGCATATCGAACCGTCGGAGATCGAGGGTGTCCTTCGGCAGAGACTTACAATTGGAACGCGAGAATCGCGGTGTGTCGTTGGAGCAGCTCGCAGAGGGCACCAAGGTGCCTTCGCGCTTTCTTTATGCCCTCGAGGCTGATGATTTCGGCTGCCTGCCCGGCGGCGTCTTCAATAAAGGTATTGTGAGCAGCTACTGCCGCCATCTGGGGATCGCGGAAGAGTCGTGGCTCGCGCGCTTTGCAGCCAGTGCTCAGACGACTAGTGATGAACACGATTGGGCAGTCTTTGCGGAAAATGTAAAACGAAACCGCGTACAGATGGGAACTGGCATGCGGCGGCGCTGGTGGGGAGTGCTGCTCTTGTTGGTTATGTTGGGCGCGCTGGCATGGGTGGCATGGCGTTATGTCATCCAGCCCGGAGTTCGTCCCTCTGGGGTGCTTCCCGTGGGTGCCTTCCGGTTACAGAAGAATGCAGGGCAGGCAGCGGTCTGATTCAGCCTGCCGATTTCATACTGAAACAGCATGAGCCAATACTGAAACAGCATGAGTCAATTTGCGGTTGACGTACGTATCTACCATTTAACGGTTCATAATAAGCAGCACACGCCAGGTTCACAGGTGCCTCTATATCAGTTTTTGCCAAAAAACTGATATAGAGGCGATGCCATTTTTAGAAACGGCGCCGTAGCAGCCTGTTTGGTTGTTAGCTCTTGGAGGATGCATTGATGAGACATATTGTTGCAGCTGTCCTGATGTTGGCTTCTCTTTGTACGGCTACGGCCGTTGCCCAAACCGCAACCACCTCGCTCCGTGGCGTCGTGAAGGACTCGAGCGGCGCACTTGTCCCGGGCGCGTCGATCACCCTTTTAGACAAGGCCACCAACAACACCTATCACGCAGTCTCCAGTGCCTCCGGCTACTATATTTTTCCAATCGTCGTTCCGGCGCACTATCTCATCACTACCGTCTCCAGTGGTTTTGCCCCTCAGACCCGCACTGCCGAACTGCTCGTCGAGCAGCCAGCCACCATCGACTTTACCCTTGGTGTAGCCGCCGACACGGTTACAGTGGATGTCAGCGCCGCCACGCAAACCCTCAATTTTACGGATGCCACAATGGGCAACTCTGTTGGCAATGCCACTATCCAGGCCCTGCCCATGGATGGTCGCAACCCTATCTCTCTACTTGAGCTTCAGCCTGGTGTTCTTTACATCGGCGATAACACCGACAGCCGCCAGGGAGCCGTTGCTGGTGGCCGTTCGGACCAGGGCAACATCACTCTCGATGGACTCGACGACAACGACCAGATCGGCGGCGCTGCTTTTACGACCATCCTGCGTTCCACTCTTGACTCCACAGAGGAGTTCCGCGTCGTTACCTCGAACGGCACCGCCCAGGCAGGCCGCTCTTCCGGCGCTCAGGTCAATCTGGTCACCAAGAGCGGAACCAACAAGTACCACGGCGCACTTTACGAGTACTATCGCCCTACCAACACCGTCGCTAACTCCTTCTTCAATAAGAACAGCGAGATTCTTTCTGGAGAACCGAACATCCCCCAAAAATATATAGTGAACACCTTTGGAGGCAGCATCGGCGGTCCCATCAAGAAAGATAAGCTCTTCTACTTCTTCAACTACGAGGGTCAACGCATTGGCACTGGTAGTGTCGTTGGAGCCACAGTGCCCATGGCTGGTTTCATGCAGGGTGAGCTAAGTTACCCCGACACCAATGGCAACACCCAAACCTTGTCACCCGCACAAGTCGCGCAGTTGGACGCACCCTGTACCGGCAACACCTTTAATGGAGCGCCGGTTTGTCCCGCGGGTCCCGGACCCAACGCCGCCATACTCTCCTACTACGCTAAGGTGCCCGTTGCCACCGGCACAATTCTGGGCGACGGCTATAACTCCGGCTCCTTTTACTTTGTCTCCCCGACGCCAAGTACGCAGAACACCAGCATCCTCAAGATCGACTACAACCTGAATAGCGCAAATCGTATCTTCGTCCGTGGAAACCTGCAGAAAGATACTGCTTCCGGAGCTGAAAACCTACCGGGTCAACCCCCTGCCTCCTACACAGATGACAACACCAAGGGCATCTCCGCCGGCTACACCTGGACCCCTACCGCTAATATGGTCAATGACCTGCGCTACGGTTTTATCCGCCAGGGCTACCAGGTCAGCGGCATTGGCTCCGGCGATTATGTCGGCGTATACGGACTCACTCAGCCCACCGCCCAGACTCGTAACACTATCCTCCATGTCCCGGTGAACAACATTACCGATACCTTCACCTGGGTCAAAGGCACGCACACCATCGCTCTAGGCGGCAACTGGCGCGGCATCACAAACGAAAATGGCTCCGATGCCAACTCCTTCGACGGTGCCAGCACCAACGAGCAATATGCCAATACTTCCGATCTGCCTCTCCCCAGTAACATTGCCAGCAGTTTTGCCAGTGACTCCTGGATGTACGCCTACGGCAATCTCGTGGGAGTGGTCCCTGAGGTCTATAAGGTTTATAACTACAAAATCAGCAGCCCTACCTCGGGCACAGCCCTGCCCGATGGCACCTTCGTCAATCGGGACTACCGCTCCAACGAGTTTGAGTACTTCCTGCAGGACACTTGGCACGCCCGACATAACCTCACTCTCACCTTTGGTCTGCGCCACACCCTCCTCCAAACCCCCTATGAGACTCATGGTCAGCAGATCTCGCCAACCATCGATACCGATGCCTGGTACAAGGAACGCGAATCTGCCGCTCTACAGAGCCAGATCTACGAGCCCACCGTCTATTTAGCACCCTCCGGTAAGGCCAATGGACAGCCCGGCTATTGGCCCAAGCAGAAAGATAATGTTGCCCCGCGCATCGGCATAGTCTTCGCACCAGATCCAAAGACCTCCATCCGCGCCAGCTTTGGCATCTACTATGACCACTACGGCGAAGCTCTCGCAAACACCTTCAGCCAGGAAGGCGCCATCGGACTCAACGCCGGTATCTCCAATGGAGCAGACGAGCTTGGCTTTGAGAACGCTCCCCGTTTCACTGGGCCTCACAACATTCCAGATATCTCCCTGCCTCCTTTTTCCCCCACGATATCGTTCCCTAACCCGCCGCCCATAGACGGTTTCGGCATCGACTGGGGCATTGATAACCGCCTGAAAACTCCCTACGCAGAGTCCTTTAATCTCTCCGTTCAGCACGAGTTTCCCGGTGGTTTCGTCTTCGAGGAGGCTTATGTCGGTCGCCTGGGCCGGCATCTTCTCCAGCAGTTGGATCTGGCGGAGCCGGTGGACTACGTGGATCCGCAAGGCGGTGGGGACTACTTCAGCAACGCCCGCACGCTCTCTGCTGCGGTCGATGCTGCCCCCTTCGGAACCTTCAATGGAAATCGTCAAAAAGTGAACAGCAATGTTACGGCCATTCCGTACTTCGAGAATGTTTTCCCTTACATGAAGAATCATGACTATGGGGGAGAAAGCGCCACGCAGGCCATCTTTAACAACGCGTGGGCGCCCGAACGCTATACCAACGGTGAGACCTTCTCGCTGGTCATGCTGGATTTTGCTCCCTATGGTTTTTTCCCCGGTATCCCCACCCAGTCCCGCTTCTTTAGCAACCAGTTCTCCTCGCTCTATTCCTGGGACTCTATCGGCACTAGTTCTTACAACGCTCTACAGTTCACCCTCCGACATCCCGCTTCTCATGGCTTGACGGTTGATGTGAGCTATACCTTCTCTAAATCTCTGGATCTGGGTTCTGAGACCGAGCGCACCAGTCAGCTCGGCAACACAGACGACGCCTATACCAACTTCGCGATACAGAACACCTGGAACCCCAAACTCAACAAAGGCCCCTCTGACTTTGATACCCACAGCCTGATCACCGGCGATTGGGTCTATGCCCTGCCTGTTGGCCGCGGCAAAGCCGTGCTATGCACTACAAATCATCTGGTCGACGCTCTCATCGGCGGATGGCAGTGGGCTGGTCTCGCCCGCTGGACCAGCGGACTGCCTTTCACTCTGGAATCTCCTGCGTATCCCTCCAACTACAACAATCCAGGCTTCGCGTTCAATGTCGGTAACGTTCAAACCCACAGAAACATCACCGCCGGAGTTCCCCATGTCTTCGATGCCGCCACGGTCAGCGCCATCAACAACGGCATATACTTCGGCAATACCATTCGGCTTCCCTATGCAGGTGAAGCTGGTTCGCGCAACAACTTCCGTGGAGATGGCTATTTCGATATTGATTCTTCGCTCACGAAGAGCTGGAATCTGGGCAACCTGGTCAAACTAAAATTTGCTGGCGAGCTCTATAACGTCTCCAACTCCGACCGTTTTGACGTCAGCGTTGCCGGTCTGAACGCGCGAACAGCCAGCACACTCCTTGGTACTTATAGTGGAAACCTCTCCACCTACCGCCGGATGCAGTTCGGCTTGCGGTTGGACTTCTAAAAAACAACGGCCAAAAGCTTTAACGTAGAAGGCCCTCAACCTCAAAGGAAATCGGCGTTCGCTTCGGCGGGCGCCGTTTTTCCGTTCGATGGCCCACACTGCTCCTTGGAGGCTGATTTCGACAGATGGATGTTCGTCTTTGGACTCGGGCGGATGTGCAGGTAGAATAGTTAGGTTCCACCTAACCGATTCATTTCGGCTCTGATGGAACGACCGGAGTGTGCCAAATCTGCTCGCGAGCCTCGTGAGCGTGTGCGGTGAAACAGCCGGTCGTCGGGCGCTCGGCATACGAGCGGGTCCGGCTATCTGACTGATAGGAGCTTTACGCTTTGTCTACAACAACCGACCGTTTTCTTTTCACCAGTGAGTCTGTGACCGAAGGCCATCCCGATAAGATCGCCGACCAGATTTCAGATGCGATTCTCGACGCCTGCCTCCAACAGGACCCCTACAGCCGTGTGGCTTGCGAAACCCTTACCTGCACCGGCCTTGTCGTCGTTGCGGGCGAGATCACGACCAAAGCCTACGTAGATTTCCAGACAGTGGTGCGCGAAACGGTCAAGGAAATTGGCTACGACGACGCCCTCAAAGGCTTTGATTCGAACACTTGCGCCGTCATTTCGACGATCAATCGCCAGTCCCCTGACATCGCGCAGGGTGTGGACACCGGCGGTGCAGGCGATCAGGGCATGATGTTCGGCTACGCCACCAACGAGACTCCGGAGCTGATGCCGACGCCAATCTCGCTCGCGCACAAGCTGGCGCAGAAGCTCAGCGAAGTCCGCAAGTCAGGCAAGCTGGCTTATCTGCGGCCTGACGGCAAGAGCCAGGTCACGGTGGAGTACGACTCCAACCACAAGCCCGTGCGCGTGGATGCGGTCGTTATCTCTACCCAGCATGCTGAAGAGGTTGGCAACGAGCAGTTGCGGGCCGAGATTCTGGAGCATGTCATCCAGGCCGTCATCCCGGCCGAACTGCTGGATGCAGACACCAAATATCACATCAACCCGACGGGCCGCTTCGTTATCGGTGGTCCGATGGGTGACTCCGGTCTGACCGGACGCAAGATCATCGTCGATACCTACGGCGGTATGGGCCGTCACGGTGGCGGCGCGTTCTCCGGCAAGGATGCCACCAAGGTAGACCGCTCGGCGGCCTACATGGCGCGCTACATCGCGAAGAACGTTGTGGCCTCCGGACTCGCGGATCGCTGCGAAGTGCAGTTGGCGTACGCGATCGGTGTGGCTGATCCGGTCAGCATTCGCGTCGATACCTTTGGCACGGGCAAGGTTGGCGAGCAGCGCTTAGTTGAGCTGGTTCGCGAGAACTTCAAGCTGACGCCGAAGGGCATCATCGAGAGCCTGAACTTGCGCCGTCCGGTGTTCAAGAAGACTGCTGCCTACGGCCACTTCGGCCGTACCGGCGACACCTTCACCTGGGAGGCCACCGACAAAGCTGCTGCGCTGAAGGCCGGCGCAGTCGCGGAGTTAGCCGCTAAGTAGTCTTTTTGCAGGAGATACGACGGGCGAGCCCTTTTAGGCTCGCCCGTTTTGCTGAGCGCTGATGCAGCTTCTCGAAACGTGAGAGCATCTAGCTAATAAGGCGACGTGTGTGTCCCGCCCCTCCAAATGCCGTCGCGGGAGCCTTCGCTATGTTCATCAAATCCGAATTTGACATTCAGTTCCATCTTCCCGAAGCAACGCCGATGCTCGCCATGCTGCGTGTGCATCCGACGCTCGAGCCACTACTGACTACCGGTGATGAACTGAAGGTGGAGCACATAGACAACGAGGCTACAACGGGCCTTGCGGTCTCCGAGTATCTCGATGTCTTCGGCAATCGCTGCTCGCGATTTGCCGCGCCAGCCGGGACGATTCGCCTGAGCGGCTGCAATATGATCACGATCGAAGCCGAGCCTGACCCCCAACCTTTCGAGGCGCAGCAGGCCCCCGTAGAACAGCTGCCATCTGAAGTGCTGCAGTTTCTACTGGCCAGCCGTTACTGTCAGGTCGATTTATTCGGGGGAGTCGCGCAGGATCTCTTCGGGTACACGCTTCCGGGATGGCAGCGTGTGGCGGCAATTCGTGACTGGGTACATTGGAAGGTCGCCTTCAACTACCAGACAGCGCGTTCGACCAAGACGGCGATGGATGTCTTCACGGAGCGTGTGGGAGTATGCCGCGACTTCCAGCATCTTGCGATCACGCTGACGCGCTGCATGAATATTCCCGCACGCTACGTCATGGGCCAACTCGGGGATATTCGCATTCCCTATACCGGGCCGGGCGACTTCCATGCGTGGTATCAGGTATGGCTCGATGGCAGATGGTGGAACGTGGATGCGCGCCATAACCAGCCGCGCGCAGGCCGCATTCTGATGGCGACCGGTCGCGACGCGGCCGACGTTGCGATCACGACGAGCTTTGGGCGCGCCGATCTCAAGCACTTTTATGTCGAATCCAACGAACTCGATGAGCAGGGAAACCTGGTGCCTCTGCCCGGTGGCCGGCCTGCAAAGAGCGTGCGGCCAGAAGTATAGAAATAGAGAGTTTGCCCGCAATCTCCGGAGTGTGGCGTTCCATGCGCCTGTTGCAGGATACTTGCATGGCGACTACAAGTTGGACGAGCGCGATAGCGACGATAGCAACGGCGGTAGGAATCGAAAACATGGGTAAGGGAAACAAGGCAAACGTGCCTTCGGTATTTGCGGGTAAGGCGTGGCAGCAGGTATTGGCCAGGGACACGTCCGCTGACGGCCAGTTTGTGTATGCGGTCAAATCGACGGGCATCTACTGCCGTCCGAGCTGCCCGAGCCGCCGGCCCGAGCGTAAGAATGTCAGCTTCTTTCCAAACACTGCAACAGCGGAGGCTGCGGGCTTTCGCGCGTGCCTGCGCTGCGAGCCGCAACGCGTTGCGCCGAAGGCCGATCCTCAGGCTGAAGCAATTGCGGCGGCGGCTGATTTTTTGAGTGAACATGCGGGCCAGCGTACCTCGCTCGAGGACCTCGCGGAAGCAGCAGGTGTAGGCAAGTTTGCCGTACTGCGCGGGTTCAAGCGTGTGCTCGGTGTAACTCCCGGGGAGTTCGCTCGAGCACAGCGCAAGGAACGCTTCCGCGAAGAGGTACGCACGCCGCGAAACTCGCGTTCTCCGGTGACCGACGCAGTCTATGCGGCAGGATTCGGTTCCTCGAGCCGGCTGTATGAAGATGCTGATGCAACGCTCGGCATGACCCCGACGGCCATGAAGGAAGGCGGCGCAGGTGAGACGATTCGCTATGCGGTTGCGGACTCTCCATTGGGTCGCATTCTGGTGGCGACGACCGATCGTGGGCTGTGCTCGGTGCTGTTTGCGGACTCCGATACAGAAGCCGCTGTAGAGCTGCGTGAGCGGTTTCCGCAGGCCGTGATTCGGCGTGACGATCAACAACTGGCCGAAACCGTCAAATTTGTGCTCGCACGGCTCGGCGAGAACGCCAATGCTGCTGCGCTGCCATTTCATGTACGGGCGACGGCATTTCAGCAGCGCGTGTGGCGCGCGCTGACCGAAATCCCTCGCGGCGAGACCCGCACCTACTCGCAGATCGCCGAGGCGGTTGGCTCTCCGAAGTCAGTGCGGGCCGTGGGCGCGGCCTGTGGAGCAAATCCACTGGCGCTAGTTGTGCCGTGCCATCGCGTGGTCGGTTCGAATGGCAACCTCACAGGTTATCGCTGGGGTACCGAACGCAAGAGAAAGCTGTTGGAGATGGAGCACGCACTCTGAAACTCTCGCACTCTCATCTAGGGGTTCTGTCAGCTACGAGCAACGAGGTATAAAGCGAAGAGGGTATGAATTCCTCGTAGCTCAATTCCTCGTTGCTCTATGCTGAACAAAACCCCTGTTGGCCCGTGATCTTACCTTTCTCGAACCTGCGGTGTATGACACGTTGCAGCACGATGTGGTCGAGGTCCGCAAAATGCTCTCTGGCGTCATAAAAACCCCGCAAAAGGTACTCGCTTGGTATCCTGTATATCGGTTACTAAGGAGATAGAGATGGCAACAGCAACATTGGAGCAGGCAACAGCGGAGTACAAGGTAGCGGACATCAGTCTGGCAGAGTGGGGACGCAAAGAGCTCACCATCGCTGAGGCAGAGATGCCCGGCTTGATGTCGATTCGCCGCAAGTATGCACCGAGCCAGCCGCTCAAGGGTGTGCGCATCACCGGCTCGCTGCACATGACGATCCAGACGGGTGTGCTGATCGAGACCCTGGTAGCGCTTGGAGCTACTGTCCGTTGGGCGAGCTGCAACATCTTCTCCACCCAGGACCACGCGGCAGCTGCCATTGCGGCGGCGGGCGTTCCGGTCTTCGCCTGGAAGGGCGAGACGCTTGAAGAGTACTGGTGGTGCACCGATCAGGCACTGCGTCATGACGGTGGTCTCGGGCCGCAACTCGTCGTAGACGACGGCGGTGATGTAACCCTGCTCATCCACAAGGGCTATGAGTATGAGGATGGCGACACGAGCTTCGTTGAGGGCAAGGCTGGCTCTCAGGAAGAGGCTGTGATTCAGGCGTTGCTGAAGAGTGTTAAAACGGAAAGCCCGCAGCGCTGGCACAACGTCGCCAAAGAGTGGCGCGGCGTCTCGGAAGAGACGACTACCGGCGTTCATCGGCTCTACAAGATGATGGAGCAGGGTAAGTTGCTGATACCGGCCATCAACGTGAACGACTCGGTGACCAAGAGCAAGTTCGACAATCTCTACGGCTGCCGTGAGTCGCTGGTCGATGGCATCAAGCGCGCGACCGACGTGATGGTTGCAGGCAAGGTTGCTGTCGTCTGCGGTTATGGCGACGTCGGTAAGGGTTCGGCGGCTTCACTGCGTGGGCTCGGCGCACGCGTCATCGTCACGGAGATCGATCCGATCAACGCGCTGCAGGCCGCGATGGAAGGCTATGAGGTCACAACGATCGAAGATACGCTCGGACGCGGCGACATCTACGTCTCCTGCACCGGCAACCTCGACATCATCACGCTGGAGCACATGCGTCAGATGAAGGACCAGGCCATCGTCTGCAACATCGGCCACTTCGACAACGAGATCCAGATGGCGGAGCTCGATGACGCGAAGGATGCCAAGAAGACGAACATCAAGCCGCAGGTCGATCAGTACACCTTTGACAGCGGCAATTCGATCTTCATTCTGGCCGAAGGCCGTCTGGTGAATCTCGGCTGTGCGACCGGCCATCCGAGCTTCGTGATGTCCAACAGCTTCAGCAATCAGACACTCGCCCAGCTCGACCTGTGGGCCAACCGGGACACCTACAAAGTAGATGTATACGTTCTGCCGAAGAAGCTCGACGAAGAGGTCGCGCGGTTGCATCTGGAGAAGATCGGCGTGAAGCTCACGACGCTCTCCAAGAAGCAGGCGGACTATCTCAGCGTGCCGGTCGAAGGACCCTACAAGTCGGACCACTACAGGTACTAAGACAGGAAACAGGAAACAGGAAACAGGAAACAGGAAACAGTTTAAAGATAAAGGCCGCCGATCTCTCGGCGGCCTTCGCTGTTTCCTGTTTCCTGTTTCGTGCTTCCTGCTCTACTGCTCGTAGTCGTCAGTGACGACTGTCTGGACGCCTGGCGTGGTCGCCACCGGTTGGTCGATTAGAACAACGGTGTGAGCGGAGCCGGAAACGTAGCTGACCTGAGCCCCGGTATGCAGTGTGACTGTGACGGGTATGGGGGTCGTGCCGGCTGGTACGACGGCAATCGCATAGGTTTCGGCGGGAACGTTGATGTAGCTGGAGTTGCTCCCGAAGTCGATGTTTGTCGCCACTGGCGACGTGGCTGCCAGTTTGCCACCACGTGGGATGAGATAAATGTCGACAGCGCCCACGCGCGTGGCCTGATGGACGAACCGCAGCGAAACCTGACCGGCTGGTGCTGGTTGCGACTGGTCCTGCAGGATGGTCTCCTGCATGTTCGCAGCGATGTTGCCCACGATTACCGTGTACTGTTTGGTGCTGCCGAAGGCGGTCTTCGTCGAAGCCAGAGTCTGCGAGGTGTTGGCTTTGGCTGCGGACAGGGTATAGGTTCCTGCGGGCAGCGGCATATAGGAAGTAACTGTGCCGAAGCCAAGGTTATAGGCGAGCGCGGAGTTGTTCTGGTAGAAGTCCTGCGCCGGCGCATCGGGGGAGGCGGTGATCACACGAACCTGAGCAGCATTGGTGGCATCGACATTGATGCTCTGGCAACCGGGAAGGCCAACCAGCAACAGCGCGAGAGCGCCGAGCCGGAGTACCGGTTTGCCAAGATGAGACGATGCCGTAGCCATAATTCAAGAGTCCAGTTGTCAATAAATTCCAGCACAGGGTAAAGACTCCCTCAACTGTATCCGATTCGCGGCGAACCTGGCGCAGTTTGAAGGGGCGGGACTACCGTCCCGCCATCCGGGCATCGTTGACAAAGTAGCTTCAATAGCTGAGGACACTTGCACTCTAGAAGAGCCTCTTAGCTAAATCGGGTAATAATATACTTGACAGACCATTAGTCAGAGAAGTATCTTAGAGGAATGGAAACGCCTAAGACACTTCTCGAAGCCATCACTTTCTTCTCTGACTATGAGAACTGCCGCCAGTTCATGATCTCTGTTCGCTGGGCGGATGGTGTTGTGCGTTGCCCTTACTGCGATGCGACGAAGCTGACCTATCTGGAAAAGGCTCGGGTCTATCGTTGCTACGGCGCGCACTCAAAGCAGAAGTTCTCACTCAAGGTTGGGACAATCTTCGAGGACTCTGCCATTGGCCTAGAGAAGTGGCTTCCCGCCGCTTGGCTCATTTCGAACTGCAAAAACGGCATCAGCTCCTACGAGCTCGCAAGGGCGCTAGGCGTTACCCAAAAGTCTGCATGGCACATGCTCCACCGTTTGCGTGAGGCTATGACGGATGAAACCGGCAAGGTTGGCGGTAACGGCCCTGTGGAGTGCGATGAAACGTTTGTAGGCGGCAAGGTAAAGAACATGCACAAGAGCAAGCGCCCAAAGGGCGTGAGCTTGCATGGTGGCGGTGGCAAGGCGATTGTAATGGGGATGTTGGAGCGCGGCGGTCGTATCAAGGCCAAGGTCATTTCTGGGCGCACAAAGCAGCAGCTAAATCCGGTCATGTCGGAGAACGTAGAAGCCGGTTCCCACATCATTACCGATGAATTGACGACTTACGGTTTCCTTGAAACACCCTATAACCGCGAGGTCATCAATCACGCTCTGGAGTATGTGAATGGCCACATCCACACGAACGGCGTAGAGAACTTTTGGAGCTGCTTGAAGCGTTCCTTAGGCGGCACATACATCGCCGTAGAGCCATTCCACCTTGACGCCTACGTTTCAGAGCAGGTGTTTCGCTACAACAACCGCAAGGATGCGGACGACTTCACACGGTTCTCTGCCTGCCTGATGGGCATTCAGGGCAAGCGCCTCACCTACAAGGCTCTCACGCAAAGACCGGGTGTGGTCTAAGAAGCGACAGGGCCGGGGGAAGCGGGTTTAGGCTTCTCAACAATCTTCCTCATCAGATCCGTGAACCGTCCGAAGTCTCCGGGCGTGTTCATCGTTTCTGGTTTGGGGAGTTGCTTCGCGGGATCTCTCCAGACTTTCTTCATGCTGTCGATTGTAGACCTGTCGGCGCAGTTCGGGGAATTGAACAGGTAGAATTGTCGCACCCGCAAAATGGACAACGACCCTACCATCTGGGTGGATGAATGGCCCCTAGCCGAGTTGTCAAGTGTTGACCGGCTTCGCATCAAGTCTCAGATTTACAAGGGCCACGCCATAGCCGTTCGACATACACGCAAGAATGCGAGGGTCGTTCTCATCGAAGCGATGAGCAAGACGTTCGATGGGGTCGCTCGGGTCCTTTTCGACAGTGGGCTCCTCACAAAGGAACTCTTGGAAGGGCCTGTTCGGCTGTTGATATTGGAAGCGGCGATGGAGGGAAAATGGTTTGATCGCTACTCTTATGAACCGACTGAACTATATGCATTCGACGAGACGAATGCATTCGTCGGGGGAAGACCCGACATATTTCCCGGCTATCCTGGACCCCATATCGCATGGCACACTTTTACCGAAAACACCCACTCGGAATTTTTCAACATGAAGATTTTCGAGTGGGGAACAGCGTACTGGAATAGTCGCCTCCTCGACTCGAAAGCCGCAAATCAGGAGGCGCGACCGAGACAAAGCCTCGAAGTTTTGTCTCCAAAAGCCTTAGCGGCAGCTTATTTTGCCAACTTTCCCGATGAACGCATCATCATTCTCGATTTGTGCTGGTCCGCAGGGCAACACTATCGCGAATGGAAGCGTTGGCTTGCCGGTACCCTAAAAGCTGGGGCTACCGCTGATCTGGCGTTCCGTAGGACCTTAGGAACCATGAAGCGACCGCATGAAATAAGGAATCAACCACGCCCTAAAGGCTACGAATAATCCCCGGCTTCCCCTGTTTCTCCCCCGCTTTCCCCCCATCACTAACCATAGACACTCCCTCATATGTGAAACCTATTATGAACAGGTAAGGGGGTACACCTCATGAGAAGGAAGAGTCGCCATTCTGCACCGGGGATGGCGGCGTAAACGACAGAAATCCCCGGTATGCTCTCTTCCCATGCGCGGGAAAGCATACCGGGGACTAGGTGATTCCAAATCAGGTGTGGCCTCGTAGCTCAACTGGATAGAGCAGGTCCCTACTAAGTTCCCGATGCGAGTCCGAGTCTCGCCGGGGCCACCACTTGAATGAAAATAAACCCATATCCCTTCCATTGCAAGATTGGGCTTCCTCGATGCCCTGTCACGGCATCCTCAGTATACAGTCAGTCAAATATATTATTGCCCTAAATCGCGCTTTATTTGCAACTGTTTGCAGAATGCAGACGGCCTGAAAGCCATCTCCCATCAAACCAGGAAACGCTACAACCGGCCTATTTCCCGGGCTGCTTTGCAATGATCTGGCTGGCGATCTTGTTGTAGGTAGCCTGCGGGAGGATGCCCTTGGTGACGAGTTGATTCTTTGCCGTGTAAGGCCGACCGGCGATGATGCGCTTCGCATACGCGTCGCCGACACCATTCAGTGCCTTGAGTTGATCGGCGGTTGCGGTGTTGATGTCCAGCAGGGTTGTGTTGGCTGCGGCAGCCGATGCAGGTTTGGCCTGGGGTGCGGCAGCAGGCTGTGCCAGTGAGAAGGTGGCGGCGGTGGCGAGTGCGACAATAGCTGCGATTCGACGGAAGGTACGCATCGTGGGGTCTCCGGAAACGAAGTGGATGGTGCTGGTCGTCCAGCATACCGGGAAACTGGCATCCCGCAAATAAAAGAATTTTTAATGCGCCATAGTTCGATATTGAGCATAGGATGAGTGCGCTATCCGGTTTCCATCCAGGAGAACCTTATGCGGGTTCCCACCTATTTCGCGCTGTCGTGCTTCTTTCTAGCTAGTGCGCTGTTGAGCGGTTGCTCTGCTGACTTTGGCAATTTGGCCAATAGCCCCATGCAAGTCACCGCCCAAGTCAAAGGCGTAATCCACGGGGGCCAACAGCCCATCACCGGGGCTCACGTCTTCCTCTTTGCAGCCAATCCCGGTGGCTATGGACAGCCCTCCATCAACCTGCTGACCACTGGTGACGGCTCGGACCCTGGTTACGGAAACTACTTTCTGACCGATGCTTCCGGCAGCTTCAACTTCAACGGCGATTTCACCTGCCCGACCGGAAACCCGGTGACGTACATATTGGCTACGCAGGGCAACCCAGGGCTGGTTGCGGGGATCAACAATACGGCGATTTCGTTAATGGCGGCGCTGGGGCCGTGTTCTTCGTTGGGTAGCATCCCGTTCGTATGGATGAATGAGGTGACCACTGTGGCTGCGGCCTATGGGTTCAGTGGCTACATGACCGACTCCACCCATCTCAGTTCTAGCGGCACGGCACTGGCATTGACTGGGCTCACGAGTGGGGCTGCCAACGCAGGCAACTTGGCGAATCTAACCACCGGGCAGGCCTATGCGACCACGCCGGGAAGTTCCAGCAGCGGCGTCACAGGCACAGTTCCACTGACCACCCTCAACACCTTGGCCAACATCCTGGCCAGCTGCATCAACACCAGCGGCTCTACCGCCTCCGGCAGCCAGTGCGCCACGCTCTTTAGCATCGCCACCGCGGACGGAACCGCCACGGGTGCAATGCCCACGGAGACAGCGACGGCGATGCTCAACCTCGTCCACCACCCTGTGGCCTCCGCAGCAAATATAGCTGCACTCTACGCCCTCAACACCAGTACTTCCCCCTTTAATCCGACGCTGACAACCGCGCCTCCCACCTGGGTCATCGGCATCAACTACAGTGGCGGGTTTAATTTCCCAAACTACTTTCAACCCCCAGCCCTGGCCATCGACGCCGCAGGCAACGTCTGGGCCGTGAACTACAGCGGCAACGCTGTCACCGAAATCACAGTCTCCGGCGCAGGCACGAGCTACTTTAGCTACACCGGCGGTAACATCAGCCACCCGGGTACCATCGCTATCGACAGTGCAGGGAATGCTTGGGTCACTAATTCCAGCGGCAACACCGTCACCGAGATCATGGGCTCTGGCGCGGCCGCGACCTACTTTACCAGCTACGGCGGCGCAAGCAGTCTTTATCCCTACGGCTTCGGAGGTGGCCCCGTTACCCTCGCCATCGACGGTACGGGTAACGTCTGGGTCGTGGGTGAGACTGCCGGTGTCACCGAGATCATAGGCTCCGGCGCAAGCGCGAGCTACTCTTACTACAACGCTGGCGGCGGATCCGCTACTGGCATCGCCATCGATGACGCGGGCAACGCCTGGGTCTCGAACAATGCAAGCGGCTCAAACAGCTCTGTCACCGAGATCACGGTGTCCGGCACAACCCCGAGCTACTTCAACTACAGTGGCGTCGGCATCGCTCCAACTGGGATAGCCATAGACGCTGGGGGCAACGTCTGGGTTACGGATCAGGTCTACAGTTCTGTCACCGAGATCACGGGTTCTGGCGCATCCGCGAGCCTCACCGCGTACAGCGGCAGCGGTACGAACTGGCATCCCACTGGCCCAGCCATCGACGGCGCAGGCAATGTGTGGGTCGCGGATTTGGGCAGTTCTGTCACCGAGATCACGGGCTCTGGCGCATCCGCGACCTATATCTCCTACAGCTTTAGCGGCATCAGCGATGCGAATAGCGTCGCCATCGACGGCTCCGGCAATGTCTGGCTTACCAATACCAATGGCAATAACACCGTCACTGAGTTATTGGGAGTGGCTACACCCGTGGTCACCCCGATCACCGCTGGCAGCAAGACTACGACCGGGAAGCTAGGAGTGCGTCCCTAGGAGCTGCCGCCTCAGCCGCCAGACTTACGCTGAGGCCGCAGCCACAACGCTCCCCCGGCCCGCTTCTATCTTCACGATCTGGCCGTCGCGCATATGCAGGATGCGGTCGGCGATCTGTGCGGCTTCGGGGTTGTGAGTAATCATCAGCAGGGTCTGGTTCAACTCGCGGCTGGAGGTCCGCAGCATCTCCAGCACAGCGTCGGAATTCACCGTATCCAGGTTGCCGGTAGGTTCGTCGGCCAGCAGGATCGCAGGGCGCGTGATGAGAGCGCGGGCGATGGCGACGCGTTGCTGCTCGCCACCCGAAAGTTCATTGGGTCGATGTTTGAGGCGACCCTGGATGTTCAGCAGACCTGCGAGGTGGTCGAGCAGTTCGCGATCGAAGGGCTTACCGGAAGCGGCGATATCATGTGCGAGCTCGATGTTGGTTTCGGCCGAGATCGTCGATAGCAGGTTGAAGCGCTGAAAGACGAAGCCGATGTGGGCCCGGCGCAGCTTCGTGCGCTCGGCGTCGGAGAGCCGTGAAAAGTCGTGGCCCTGGATCGTCAGGGAGCCGGAGGTTGGCGAGGTGAGTCCGCCAAGAACATAAAATAAGGTCGATTTGCCCGAGCCGGAAGGTCCCACAATGGCGACGAACTCGCCCGGATCGATGGTGAAACTGACATCGCGAAGAGCAGGAACGGCAAGTTTGCCGGAACGATACGTTTTGCCAAGATGACTGGCTTCAATGATGGGCTTCACAGGCTCAAGTTTAGCGCAGGGTCGCTCGCGCTGAGTACACTCTTGAAGAATGTGAAGGAGCTTTTGATGGTCATTGGCATCGGGACAGACATGATCGAAATTGCGAGGATCGAACACAGCGTCGAGCGCTTTGGTGAGTCGTTCCTGCAGCGTATTTTCACGCCTGGGGAGGTGGCCTACTGTACGGCGAAGAAAAACGCCGCCGAAAGCTTTGCGGCTCGATTCGCAGCCAAAGAGGCGGGAGCCAAGGCCCTGGGTACGGGGATCAGCCGCGGTGTGAGCTGGCGCGAGTTCGAGGTGAAGCGCAAGCCCGGACAGCGTCCCGAGCTGCATCTGAGTGGCCGTGCCGAGGAGATTGCTCATGCTCTGGGCATACGGCGTCTATCGCTCAGCCTTACGCACTCGCGCGACCTTTCGATGGCGGTTGTCATCGCTGAAGACTAAGTACCTACGTGCAGTCGGATCGGGTGCAAATGACATAAACGAGCAGTCGTACAGATTTAGATTGGACTGTAATGCTTGTAAGTAATTTATTATCAATATATTATGAGGTGCGATTGGAGGCGTCAGGCATTGTTTCGATGGACGCAAACGGTTGGTTTTTATACGTCATATAGTGCGGTTTTTGCGGGACGCTGCATTGGCGAAATGCTTTCTGCTTTCGTTGCACCCCGGCTGCGAAGAATCTCATCCAAAGAAGAATCGCTGCCGCTGCTACGATAGAGAAAATTATCCGCGCACCCGCCAGATCTAGTCATTCAGTAGCCCAGCGGTTGTCCCCATGCGAGGAGTGCCATGCCGAGTCAGCAGGAAGTAAAGTGGTCGCAGTTGAAGGTGGGGGTGATCGTGCTCGTCTCGGTCACGCTGCTATGTACGCTGCTGTTTCTAATGACCAGCGCCTCGGGCATGGGTGTCTTCAGTAAAAAGTTGACGGTCAAGACCTATTTTGAGAACTCGGGCGGCCTTAAGGTGGGCGCACCGGTCAGCCTTGAGGGCGTGACCATCGGCGAAGTGACGAAGGTGTTGATCTCCACCGATCCGGCGCGTAAGCTCACGCCGGTCTTTGTTCGGATGAAGCTGGATCCGAAGTTCATCGGCAGTCTGCACAAGGATTCGAAGGCCTCGTTGTCGACGGTGGGCGTACTTGGCGACACGGTGGTGGATATCAATAGCCAGGCGGCCAACGGGCCCGAGCTACAGGATGGCGATGAGCTGAAGACGCTCGAAACGCCCAACCTGATGGATGTCGTAAAGGCCAGCCAGGGCACGATTGAGAGCGTAAACGTCATCCTGGCGAAGATGAACCGCATCGTCGACACCATACAGAGTGGACAGGGTTCTGTCGGCAAGCTCATCAATGACCCCGAGCTCTACAACAACGCCACCAAGACGATCGATGAACTGCATACTTTGACCGCGAACATCAATGCGGGCAAAGGCTCTGTCGGCAAGCTGATGCACGACGATCAGCTCTACGACCGGCTGAACGATACTGCCGGGAAGCTGGACACGATCGCCAACAACCTGAACGCAGGTAAGGGTTCGGCAGGGAAGCTGCTCAACGACGACCAACTCTACAACAACCTGAATTCGGCGGTGGTACATACGAACTCGTTGTTGGCCGAGGCTGATGCGGGCAAGGGTGGCTTGGGGCTGCTGACCAAAGATCCAGCGTTCGCCAGGAAGTTGAACGATACGGTTACGAACCTGGACGACCTGTTGACGGGGATCAATAAAGGGCAGGGAACGATCGGCAAGCTGGCCACCGACGACGCAGCCTATGCCAACCTGAACAAGCTGCTGACCTCCAGCAACGACCTTGTGGCTGCCATTCGCCAGGACCCGAAGAAGTATCTGACGATCCACATGAAGATCTTCTAGAAGCGTCTGAGCGGCAACGAGAATTCTCCATAAAATGTCGCCTCTGTCCGAGACGTCTCCGCGCCTACTCGCGTAGCATGGCCTGCATCTCGCGCTTAGCGTGAAATCAGGAGCCCTCGAAAGGACACAGCATGGCAAACCCCTTCGTACACCTCGAACTCAGCACCCCCGACATCTCCACAGCCAAAGAGTTCTACGGCAAGCTCTTTAACTGGACCTTTGAAGACAACGACATGGGCGACGGCGTGGTCTACAGCACCTTCAAGCCCGAGAGTGGGCCGGGTGGCGGCATATTCTCCATGCCCGGTATCCCGGTTGATTGGCTACCTTACGTTGGGGTTGAAGACCTCAATGCAGCAACTGAAAAAGCAACCTCCCTCGGTGCCAAACTCGTGCGTGGCCCTCAGGAGGTTCCCGGCCACGGCTGGTTCAGTGTCCTCATAGACCCCACTGGCGCAACCATCGCGCTCTGGCAGGCCAACGCTGCTTGATGAGAGCGTTTTTACCGTTTGTGTACTGTATCTTTTACCCTTCCCATACGTTGTCATCTCGACTGTTTGTGGCGCGCTTTGCGTCAAGACCTGCAATTTGTTTGTACGAGCACTATCACCTGCGCGGACAACCTGCAGGTCTCTCCACTGCGCATGACGATAAAACCATCATGCTTCGGTCGAGATGACACTTCTGGGGTGGTTCTCCCAGACAGCACGCTATCGGTGGAACGGCTAGCTCAACGGATCCGCTCTCGATAGCGCATGGGACGATAACGCCAGGTTGTAGGGCGGCGCTGAGTGTCCAGCAACTTTCTGCCTCTTCTGTTCGTCCTCGGAACAACCGCCAATTTCGCGCTAGGGGAGAGAACTCCTTCGAGGTATGCTCTGTGCCATAGCGTTGATTGTTGTCTTCCAAGGAGTTCCATGCGCACCTTCGTTACCGCTTCTTTATTTGTTTTGGCCGCGCCCTTGTGTCTGGCTCAAAACCTGGCCTCTTCCGCCGATAGCCCTTCCGGTCCGACCTCTGTTCCCAAGAAGCCCATTAGCTTTGATGTCTCGGCCATCGACAAGACCGCCGACCCCTGCACCGACTTCTACCAGTACGCCTGTGGCAACTGGAAGAAGGACAATCCGATTCCTGCCGACCAGGTACGCTGGGGCCGCTTCAACGAACTCGCTGAATACAACAACTATCTCCTCTATACCGAACTGAAGGCTGCGGCTGATACCCCTAAGACTCCCTTGCAAAAGAAGTATGGCGACTACTTCGCCGCTTGCATGAACACGGAGCTGGTGGACAAGCTCGGGGCCACACCTGTGCAGCCTGAGTTGGTTTTGATCGAAGGTCTCAAGAGCAATAAGGATCTCGCAGCGCTCAATCTTGAACTCTTCAAAGAGCACGGCGGCGGTGAGCTTCTGGGCGTTGGAGTGGGTCAGGACCAGAAGGATTCCAGCAAACAGATCCTGAATACCGGGCAAGGCGGCCTTTCGCTGCCCGATCGCGACTACTACCTGAACCCCGAGGCGCGTTTCGTAAAGATTCGCGCGCAGTATGTCGATCACGTGACGAAGATGTTCGTGCTGCTGGGTGACACTCCTGAGAAGGCTGCCACGGAAGCGAACGACGTGATGCGTATCGAGGTGGCGCTGGCCAAGGGTTCGATGGACCGCGTCGAGCTGCGCGATCCGGACAAGCGCTACCACCCTATGACCATCGCCGAGATGCAGAAGCTCACCCCGGACTACAACTGGCCGCAGTTCCTGTCGGGCATCGGCATGGGCAGCGTTCCGACGGTCAATGTCGGCTCACCGGGCTTCTTCACGACGGTGAATACAGTGCTCGACACCGAGAGCCTCTCCGCGCTCAAGAGCTATCTGCGTTGGCACACGCTGCACAGTGCGGCGCCACTACTTTCGGAACCCTTTCAGGACGAGAACTTCGCCTTCTTCAGCGCGACACTGAACGGCCAGAAGGAACAGCAGCCGCGCTGGAAGCGCTGCACGCGCATGACCGATGGAGCGCTCGGCGAGGCGGTTGGCCAGGACTGGGTGAAGCAGAACTTCCCACCCGATGCCAAGAACAATATGGAGAATCTCGTCCATGCGCTCGAAGCGGCACTGGCGCAGGACATAGCGCAGCTTCCGTGGATGAGTCCCGAGACCAAGGTTGAGGCGAAAAAGAAGCTCGATGCCATCCGCGACAAGATCGGCTACCCCGAGCACTGGCGGGACTATTCAAAACTGACCGTCAAGCGCGATGATCTACTCGGCAACGTCGAACGCAATGGCATCTTCGAGTACAACCGCAATCTTTCGAAGTACGGCAAGCCCGTCGACGAGACCGAGTGGGGCATGACGCCGCCAACCGTGAATGCGTACTACAACCCTCCGCAGAACGACATCAACTTTCCCGCCGGCATTCTGCAGCCGCCGTTCTTCGATAACGCGAAGGATCCCGCGGTTAACTTCGGAGCTATTGGTGTCGTCATCGGCCACGAGATGACGCATGGCTTCGACGACCAGGGCGCCAAGTACGACCTGCATGGCAACGTCAACAAATGGTGGACGGACGACGACCTGGCAAAGTTCAAAACCCGCACCGAGTGCGAGGCCCAGGAGTATGACGGTTTCGAGGTTGCCCCTGGACAAAACCTGAACGGCCATCTGACGCTCGGTGAAAATACAGCCGACAACGGGGGCCTCCGCATCGCCTTCCAGGCGTTGCAGGGCGTGCTCGCCAAAGAGGGACCCACGGCCGAGGATGCGAAGATCGACGGCTTTACGCCAGCGCAACGTTTCTTCATCGCCTTCGGCCAGGTGTGGTGCGAGAACAAGACAGAGCAGTCGGCGCGGGTAGCCGCGAAGACCGATCCGCACAGCTCTGGCCAGTGGCGCGTGAAGGGCGTGGTGCAGAACTTCGACGAGTTCGGCAAAGCCTTTGGATGCAAGGTCGGTCAACCGATGATGCCCGCCAGTGGCGGTTGCCGCGTGTGGTAGAAGGCAGGAAACAGCAAACAGGAAATAGGAAACAGGTACGTACAGAGGCCGCCGATTGCTCGGCGGCCTTCGTTTTTGAAACTGTTTCCTGTTTCCTGTTTGCTGTTTCCTGCTATGAAAATTGGCATAAAGGCCGACTACCTTCTACAATCAGACCAAGGTTCGTACTCCTCCCCGAGACGGTTTCCCCGGATCTCGAATGCTCTCAACAAGCAGCGAGACGGGTGATGAAGGAAGCGCATGAAGTTGAGTTTGTATGGCCGGTTAGCAATGGCCCTGTTTGCATCGTTGGCGTTGGGTCTAGGCATGACTGCCTGCGGCGGCGGCACTATTGGATATCTTTGGGTTCTAGGACAAGAAGCCGCTGGTCAGACTTCCGGTCAGATCGTCGGTTTCAAGATCGATGACTTTACGGGTAACCTGACTCAGACCGCTCGCTTTTCGGAGACTACGGAAGGAGCGAACCCGGTCAGTCTCGTGGTAAAGTCTGGCGGACGCTATGTCTACGTCATCAACCAGGGAACACCGCCAGCGGGTGGAGTCGGCACTGGCCGTAATACCTCCAGCGGCATCTCGGTGTTCGCGGTTGGCGGCGATGGTTCGCTGACCTATGAGGATGGCTATTCGAGCCAGGGCTTCGATCCGGTATGGGCGCAGTTCGATGGCACTGGCACGTATCTGTATGTGCTGGACAAGTACTCGCCCGATTCGATAACGACAAATGCCGGCTGCCTCAAGACTCAGACCTGCAACGGTTCGATCACGGTCTTCTCGGCCGATGCGGGCACCGGTCGCCTGACGCTGGTTCAGAATACCCAGACCATTCCGGCGAATGGCATCCCGCTTCCCTACTTTGAAGTAAGCTTGACGCCGGTCATGATGCATACGGCCGGCAGTTGCCTGCTTACCCTCAACTCCAACAACACGATCTCGCCCTTCGCCATCAGCAGCTCAACCGGCCAGCTCAGCTTCACGGGGACAGGGACGCAAACTCCTGTAACCAACGCTGTCCAGCTCAATTCGATTGGCGGAAACGGGACAAATATCTACCTGACGGATGCGGACAATGGTGGGGACACTCCTTTCCTCTATCCCTTCAACCTCGCAACGAACTGCAATCTGACGCCCTCTACCGGCGGCGGCCGTCAAATAAATGCATCTACAGACTTCCCAGGGACTACAAACCCGGCTTATTCGTTCATTGATAATAGTGGCAAGTACGTGTATGTACTGAATCAATCGACCACCACCACGGCTCAGGGCACCCCCTTCAGTTCGATCACGGGGTGGTCAATCGTCCAGGGTACGAACGGCCAGTTGACACCGCTTGCGCAAGGCCAGTACACAACGGGATCTGGGCCAGTCTGCATGGTGGAGGATACGTCGAACCAGTACATGTATGTCTCCAATCACCTCGACGGTACTGTGACCGGTAAGGTCATTGATCCGACCACGGGTTTTCTATCCGACCTGACGCGTGGTGCGACGTTTGCGGCCACCGGTCAGGCAACGTGTCTAGCATTGAGTGGCGCTGTCGAATAGGGATGATGGCTCTCCGGCAGGCTCAGCCTGCCGGAGAGAATTTTAAGTTTCCGGTCTACGAGACTGGTATTCACAAGTGGCCGCTGCGGCGGCCGGACGCAAGGGAAGCTCATGAAGTTTAAAAGCATCGGTCGCGCGGTACTGGCCACGGGAATGTCACTGGCAATAGGATTTGGCGCCACTGCGTGCAGTCGCGACTACACGGTGGCCTATGTTTATGCCACTTCACTGCAGAGTAACGAGGTTTCGGCCTATGCCGTTGACTACCAGAGCGGGGCTCTCACGCAGATCAACGGATCGCCCTTCACCGGAACGGGCAATGAACCTGTGGCCATTGTCCCTGCGCCCAATGGCAAGTTCCTCTACGTCATCGCCAATCAGACCAGCAATGTGACCGAATACGCCATCGGTACCGACGGTAAGCTCTACGGTCAGAACACCTACACGACTACCGGAACCTTTCCAACTGCCGCGGCGATTGACTCCACAGGTAGCTACCTCTATGTGACCTTTACCTATCAGTCGGGCTTCAGTACGGCTTCGCCTGGGCCAGGTGGTGTCACGATCTTCAAGATCAACTCGGACAACAGCCTGACGACGGTTGGAACTGCGAATGTGGGTAACAACCCGGTTTCGATCGCGGTATCGAACCCCATCTGCTCTGTTTCGCCTCTGGCCGGCACTGACAATCCCGCATGCACGGGCAATAACGGGGCAGGATACGAGAATATCTATGTCTACGTGCTCGATCAGGAGACGCAGACTTCGCCGCCCGCTTCCATCATTGGCTTCTCATCGGACACCAAGACTGGTGCCCTGACGCTGCTCTCCAACTCGGTATTCAGCAAGGCCCTGAATACCTATCAGGGCTACCCCGCAGGCACGAAGCCCACTGCCATTGCTATCGAACCAACTTCGACGTACGTCTACGTTACTGACGGGATCCAGAGCAATGTCTATGGCTATCAGATCGCTGGCGGCGCGGCGACGGCAGGCAATCTAACAGCCTTGACCAACAGCCCCTTCATTCCTGGAACCGGCAGCTACCCCATAAACTTGACGATCGATCCGCGCGGCAAGTATCTCTTTACCGCGAACCAGGCCTCAAGCACGGTGAGCTCCTTTACCATCAATCTCACCAATGGATCGCTGGGCCTGGTTGGTACCTCTGCTCCGGTGGGCACACGGCCAACCTGTGTGACGGTTGAACCGGCGCTGGGCATCTACCTCTATACCTCGAACTCGGTGGATGGAACGATCTCTGGCGAGCAGCTCAACGCGAACACGGGCGCTTTGTCGGCGATCCCGAATACGCCGTTCCCCTCCTCAGCCCTGCCCTCGTGCATAACTTCGGTTGCAAACGGTTCGCATGCCCAATCGATCGACGTTGACTAATGTAGTAAACCCCTAAACAAAACGCCCCGGCTATGGCCGGGGCGTTTTGTTTTTGCTTCTGTTTGGCTCGTTCCAGTCGGGTGCTGAGATACTCGGTTTCTATTTCTAGAGGATCTCTAGGGCATGTCATCGACCTGAGTCCAAGAGAAGTTGGATGACACGCCCTAGAAATCACGGCCGTTTTATCGAACACCACCCAGCAGATCGACCAGTCTTCGGAATCCTGCGGCCCGGGCTGCGCTGTTGGCTGCGTTGGCGTCCGGGGCTTCGCCTGCGCGCATGAATCCGTGCCCAGCACCATCGTATGTTACGGGTTCATAGG
>NZ_LMUH01000005.1:540161-588827 GCF_009766105.1 Granulicella sp. S156
GGCCGGAGGCGGGGGGCCATAGAACACGAACGCCGCGTTCAGGTCTTTGCGATGGGTGGCAAATAGAAAGGTCTTGCCGCCGCCCCAGCAAAATCCCGCGACATACAATTTGCCGTTCGCCGAGGGCAGCTTCTTGCCGTAGTCCGCGGCGGCATCGAGGTCTCCCGTGACGACACTGGCATCCAGTGACGATACTGCTTTTACAACGGCATCCTGGTTGGGAAACGCCGCCGTGCCGCCGGGCGACATTGCCATATAGGCCGCGCCGGTTGTTGGCGCGGACATGTTCATGTGCGCGTGGTCTTCCGGCGTCGCCGTGCTGTTCGTGTCTGCGGCCTTTGGTTTCGTTGCGTCGCCTGGCAGCCCCGTCATCGGCGGCCCAAAGCCGCTTAGCAGATCTGGTTCGACCACGATGTAGCCGGCACCCGCGAGTTCATCGGCCATCTCTTTGGCCCAGTCGCTCTGGCCGAAGATCTCGTGGATCAGCACTACCACCGGGGCTTTGTCTTTGACCTCGGGGTATACGACGAACGCCTGCAGCGCGCGTCCACTCGGCTCTTTGATGGTGATGTACTCACCGTGCCGTGGGCTTTTGGAGAGCATCTGTTTGGCCCAGTCCTGGGCCACGCACGGAATAAGACATGTGCCCAACAGAGCGGCCGTTACAACAGCAGAGAAGGAGCGAAGGAGTCGTGTCATGCCAGCGAGTCTACTTGGCAAGTGCTTGCGGCTGCAATGCCGGGGCTGCATGCTGCGGGCGTTGCAAAAGCTTTGACGCAACGAGCGCGGCGGTCCGCAAAGGAACGCGACGGCATTTGTGTTTGGGAAAATGCTTCCCTAAGCACTACAGCCGTCGCGTATCGTAGCGAAACGTTGCGTCAAGATTCTTGTGGCACACCGCAGCAGAACGATGGCAGAACATGTCTTTGCAAGATCAGCTAGATCTGATAGCCGGACTGCTGTGCCGCGAAGTTTCCGATGACCGGTAGTTTGAACGCGCTACCCTGCGAAGCCTTGACGATGCAGAGGATCCAGGTCACCAGCAGAGCCAGAGAGCCGAGACCAAAGACGAGCCATCCCAGGATGGGAATGATGCCGATCACACCCAGGCAGAACCAGACAACGACTAACCCAATGCACTGGAAGGCATGGAACTTGATAAAGGGCTTCTGATTGTACGGCGCCATGACCAGGAAGATGATCGCCGGAATGATGGTGACATATGCCAGCGCGCCGGCAGCGTTATCACTCAGCCCTTCCCCCGAAGCCTGCGCCGGAGGAGGATATTGTGACGGTGGCGGCGGGTAGCTGGGGTTGGGGGTGCCCCAGGATGGGTCTGTGCCGGGCTGCTGTGGCTGGCCGTTCGGTGTCTCGTCCATGAACATTCTCCTCTGTAAGTTGCGCTAAATCTGTTTGCGAAGTAGGAGAGATTTGTACCACAATCAATTCTCAAAATTCGCGGTAATTCAGAACAATTCACAAATTCGAACAATTTTTCAGCCGAGCCCGAACGGCCCGCTTTTATCGGTCCAGCAGAGATCCAACGATTCCGCCAACAACTCCTGCAGTGCCCACGCGTTGGGAGCTGCCTTCGCTGGAGAGATAGGGTTGCAGGGCGTGGGCCATGTTGGCGAGTGGAAGAGTCTGCAGCCAGATGCGTCCCGGTCCGGTGAGTGCTGCGAGGAAGATGCCATCGCCCCCGAAGAACATGTTGCGAATGCCCTGGATGCGCGTGATTTGGAAGCTCACCGATGCCTGAAACGCACCGACGTGGCCCGGATGTACGCGCAGCGTCTCGCCGGGTTGCAGGTCGCGTATGACGACTTCGCCGCTCAACTCCAGCCAAGCTGTGCCATAACCCGAAACCTTCTGCAGCAGGAATCCGTCGCCGCCAAAGATACCCGCGCCCAGCGACTGTTGAAAGCCGACACCTAGCTGAATCTGCGGCGTAGCGCATAGAAACCCATGCCGATGGATCATGAACTCGTGCCCGGGGCCGACCTCGATGGGTACGATGTGCCCAGGGATCTTGGTTGCGAAGGCGACCTCGCCAGGATAGCCCTGCGCGGTGTACTCGGTCATGAACAGCGACCCGCCACCGGCCATGCGTTTGATTGCGCCGAAGAACCCGCCACCGCCCGCCATCTGCGTGTGCGTCGTCATCGCGATGGTCGCGGTCATCCAGCTCAGCTCGCCGGCTTCGGAGATAAGTGCCTCGCCTGGCTGCAGCAATGCCTCCAGCACTGGCATCGTGGTTCCTACAATTCTGCTTTGCATCTACGAATCCTTCCTTGCGACTGATTTTGGATGTTGCACAACATCGTACACTTGTGGCGCTTGCAAAAAAACGGGCTTGAGTTCTTTCTTAGCTGGTCCTACTTCCAGGGCTAAGTCCACGAATAGTAGTGTGAGGTATGGGTGGGATCGAAAAGAGCTACTTCACACGATTTGTGGAATTACCCCAAATCCGCCGACGCTATGGATAGTTTGTAACCTTAGGTGTTACTCGCGGGTCTGTCGCTGTTGCTCCGCCGGTTTTGTTGATGACGTTGCTGATCTCGCCCAGCTTGCCTAGAGCTACCGTAATCATGTGGTGAAATCGTACGCCGGGCTTCTCCGGCACCTCAATCGCGTGGCTCAATGTGACAGAGGGCTTTGTAAAGACGCTATAGATGCCGAGCCCCCACGCTTCATGCGCCGTCACGTTATCGGCAACCTTGTAGGAAGCCCACCCATTTACGCCTGGCGCGCTCGTATAGCTTGTCTGATTCGGCGGATCGTACGGAATCTCCGACTGATAGAAGTAGGTCCGTCCACGATTCCCATTCCACAGCACCTGGTACTCCTGGTGGTGTTCCACGAACAGTCCGTATACGGTCACATCGTTGCCATTCACGATGAGGCCGTTCGCGCTGAGATTCTTGTCCCAACCGACGCCTGTGCCGTGATCCGCGCGCCATATCCATGTGTGGTCGACGATAGTGTCGTTGCTGTTGATCGTGAGGTTGCTGTCTGTACGTCCCACCGCTGCGCCGCCCACACGAAAGAACACATCATGCAGCGAGATCGGGTTGTTACGGTGTCTCGTCTTGCTGCCTGCCGGTCCCACCTCCAGAAGAACAGGAGACTTTGTGGCTCCCGCATCGAAGAGCAGCCCCGCGATGATGATGCCGTCGGCATCCGCAGTCGTCATCGCCGCATTGCCTTGTGTTGGCCGGAGTGTTGCGAATCCCAGCCCCATCACCACGGTATCCGCCCGCGTTACGTGCAGAGCCTCGCTCAACTCGTAAATACCCGGCGTCAGCAATAGATGTTTGCCCTTCGCTAGTTGGGCATTGATGGTGGCTGCGGTATCGCGGTCTGCACGCGCGATATAAAACTCGTTCAGCGGAATCGTCTTTCCCGGCGTTACACCTGCGCGCCATGTGATGCCTTCACTGTTCCTGCGCAGCTGCGGCACGCGCACACTGTAGTTGCCCTTCGCATCCACCTGAAGAAATGGCTTCTCTCGAACCACCGGCGTCTGCGCGATCTTTGTAAACGGAGGCTTGGGCCATTCTCCCTCCGGAGCCCCGACCAGGCCGACGAACACCATGTTCCAGTTCGATCCGGTCCACTTCTGCCACTCGCTATTCCGTGCAATCCACTGTTGTTGTGGTCCGGCGTTCACGGTGCCGTCGATCAGGTCATCGGACATCCACCCACCACTGGCCCAGCCGCCATTCTTATGCAGCACCATGTCGCCGTGGATGTGCATTCGCCGGAAGGGGGCAGCCTGAGATACAGCCCAGCGCATGGTGCCGCCAGCCGGAGTCACGCTAAAACCTTCGGCTGTTCGCCAGAATGTTACCGTCGCGTTGGTCCCGCGTACGGGCTCGGCATGCACATCGCCTGCAATCCGGACATCGTCGGGCGACGCTCCCAACCCGATCGCCTCGGTATAAAACCCAATGGGTACGTCTACCTTGTATTCGCCAGGCAGGAAGAGAAGGGCATTGCGCTCCGGACCGAACTCATTCCTCTGCTGCACGGCGTACACCTTATCGATCTGCGCCTGAATATCCTTTGGCAGCATGGATGGGCTGAACACCTGGACGTTCGGCCCGAAATCGGGCGTCGGCTGCTGTGCGATCACCGACACACTGACCCCTGCGAACATCCCCAGAAGGAGCCCGACTCCAGTCAATTTACTCATGGTCATAAATTACCCTTCGCGCCTACTATATCTCGTAGGCGATGGGCTCTTGCGACCGCGTCAACATGCGATACTGACCAATAGCATATGTATAAACGTATCCTCCTCAAGCTCTCCGGAGAAGCCCTGGCCGCAGGCCGTGGTTTCGGCGTCGACGCTGTCTTTGTAAACGCGATTGCCAATGAGATCGCCGAGGTCGCCCGCACTGGCTGTCAGATTGCCATTGTCGTGGGCGGCGGTAACTTCTTCCGCGGTGTTGCCGAGCAGGCCGTGCACATGGATCGCGTCGCCGCGGACCACATGGGCATGTTGTCTACGGTCATCAATGCGATTGCCTTGCAGGACGCTATCGAAAAGACCGGCCTCTTCTGTCGTGTGATGAGCGCGATTGCGATGCACCAGGTCGCAGAGCCTTACATTCGTCGCCGCGCGATTCGGCATCTGGAGAAGGGCCGTATCATCATCTTCGCCGCAGGTACCGGCAATCCCTACTTTTCGACGGACACCGCGGCCAGCCTGCGGGCGATGGAGATCGGTGCCGAGGTTCTGCTCAAGGCCACCAGCGTTGACGGCATCTACACTGCCGATCCCAAGACGAATCCTGATGCCGTTAAGTTCGAAGAGATCACCTACATGGACATCCTCAAACTTGGCCTCAAGGTCATGGATACGACGGCGGTGTCACTGTGCAAGGACAACAGCCTGCCGATGATCATCTTCAGCATGCGCGAGAAGGGCAATATCGCACGCGTGGTGCAGGGCGAAAAGCTGGGCTCGCTGGTGACTGCGTAGAGCGGCTATTTTTTTACGCCAGTAGCTGCAGGTTCTTTCGCCAGAAAGCCCGTGTTGTGGGCGTATCCGTCGAATAGCGCAGAGAACGTTTCGTTCGATGCGGCGTTCGTCAGCACATAGTGTCCAGAGTCGGTTGTGGTGGACCACGTGTCCGCACCCGTGGCCGCATCTACTGTCAGTGTTCCCGGCGCGCTCTGTGTGAAGTAGGTTGTTCCCTCATAGGCCAGGCCTCGCGCCGCGAACAGTGCGGAGAGCATGTCCCACATCGGACGCTGGTCGGTTTCGGCAAGCTGCAGTGCGTAGCGTGTGGGATTGACTGTGGGAGACGCTGTGGCTGGAGCTCCTGCCAGTATGTAAAGTCCATTCGCAAAGCCGTTCAGATAGACAGGCGGATAGCCGTTCTGTCGCGTCCACTGTGCAAAGAGCTTGTGGAAGCCAGGCGCATCGCACTCGAAGTTCCATTCGGTGCCGGTTGGATATTTACCGCCCATTACGGAGAGCATCTTTACCTTCTGCTTAACTAGCTCCGCGCCGCTCAAAGGGCTGGTTGCATCGGCGGGGCTTGCGAGTAACTGATTGAGGCATGTCGCGAAGCCGGTCTCCACGATAGCTACGCTATGCTTCGGCTGCTGTGCCAGTGCACTGCGATAGACTGCAACGCAGTTGGGGTAATGGGAGCGCGTGTCGCCGGGATCGAAGCGAGCTACTAGCTTTTCGGTCCACTTACTTTCGTTGCAGGCGTCCTTCTTGCAGAGTGCATTTGCGGGTTCGCTGCTCTGGTTGGCACCGATTGGTGTTTGCGGATGTCCGGCGTAGTTGGCGAAGAGTTTTAGTGTGGGAGCCGAAAGCGGATTGGCTGAGTTGGCGACCATCGCGAGAATTCTGATCTCGCCGCGATCGGCGAGTGCGTGCAGGATGGGCAACGTCGCCACGCAATCGACGTCCTGAGAACAATCGTCGTCGTAGATGAGCCGCTGCTGGGCCGAGGCCGAGGCATGGAACAGCAGGAGAAAACAGAGGACGATCCAAACACGCATAGACATTCTCCGGGACGGTTTTACGGTAACACCAAGACTCTTAGTGTACGGAACCGTGAGCGGAAGTTGGAGCTTCTTCTGGAACGCGCTTCGCGCTATGCCTGCATAGTGTTCAGAGGTTAAATCAACCGACTACTATTTCATTCTTCGACGAACTAACGAGCCAGGACACTAACCTATCGCCACGGCTGCGCGTTCTTTTTGTGCTGCGCGTTTCTTCTTCCACCAAGCCCCAATCGCCACCTGTGCTGGATGCTCCACGAACTTTCTCGCGGCAAGGGCCAGCAGCACGACGAAGACATACGAGATCCATGGATCGAAGCGTTGTACGTGCAGACGCTCCGGTATGTGGTTCAGGTGCAGCAGAAGAAATACGTTGAAGTGCAACAGGTAGAGGCAGTAGGTCGAAGCGCCAATGGTTACCAGCGGTCGAATTGAAAATACTCGTGCCAGCGGGCTGGGGCCGGCGAGTCCGAGGATAATCGCACCGAAGATCGGTGTCAGCAGGCCGCCGTGGATCATGATGTAGGGCAGCCGTGTTACGAGGTGATAGGTCACAAACCATGCTGCCGTGAAGCCGCACAGGCCAAGAATCATGCGTCCGCGCACGCCTAGTTTTGCGGCCTCATGCAGACGTCCCAGCGTCAACCCTGCGAGGAAGGTGCAGACGTAGGGCAGCGGTGTGTACTTCAGCGTGTTGATCCAGAACCCATCGCTGTAGCGGTCGGCCATGTGTCCGAGGTGATCGGGATCGTGCAGGACATAGATCGAGTGCGGAATCAGTCCGATGACCCACAGCACAGCGAGCATGGCCAGCAGTTTGCCCCAGCTTCGCGGCCAGCGCAGGCGCATGAGCCAGGGGAATGCGATATAGAGCATCACCTCGCACGAGAGCGTCCACGTGACGGTGTTCCAGAACGTGGCCAGGCGCGGGAAGCAGCCCTGCAGCAACAGCGGTGTCAGGATCGCGCCCTCGTAGAACTGGGTGTGCGAACGAACGTGCCACTCTCCGATGAGCATGGGAATGGAGATGATGAGGGTTAACACGTAGACCGGGTACAGCCGCGAAAAACGCGCCATCCAAAAATCGACGGCGTTCAGCGGTGTGGGACGGTCCGCATAGTTGTAGGCGAGGATGAAGCCGGAGATCAAAAAGAAGAAGCTGACGAAGACATAGCCGATATCGATGAGCGGATACAGCGACAGCCAGGGGTGAGCCTCCCAGCGCAGGCCTGACGGCGTGAAGTGGAAGAGCAGGATCGTCAACGCCAGCAGCGTGCGGACGCCTGTGAGCGCTGGCAGCGCTGGCTTGCGCTCGCTGCGGACCTGAGCGGGTTGCAGGGCTGCAGCGGCTTCTCCCGTGGAGGTGGGAGCGGCTGGGAAGGTCGTTGGAGCGATCGGGGCCGGGGCTAGCTGATTCATGCAATGCATCCCGCAGGATGTTGGGGGTACGCTTCTGTGTCAGGCAAAGTTTCTAGGGCGTGTGGCGCGGTTTCGGAGAGGCGCCGGTCGATTGGGGTGATTCGCACTCGCTACTTCACCTCGACGTGCTCAAAGCCGAGGCCTTCAAGCATGGCTGTTACGGTTGTCCGCGCGTTCTTCGACGCTGTGTCGAGAATGCCGTCGGAGAGTGCTGCTGTCTGCAACTGTTGCTGTGCCTTGGCGCGCGTCTGGCTTTCGAGGTTGGGGTCGGCTGGAACCAGCAGGCCTGTGTCGCGTGAATACACTCGCGTATGGGCGTTGTCGATGGTGGTAAGAAATACCTGCGAAGGCGGCAGCGTCAGCTTGATCGAACGCTCGCCGGTGCCTTCGGTAATCTGTACGTCCTCTGGTTTCATCTGGCTCAAGTCGACGCCTGCGATCGTTTGCCCTTGCACGATCATCAGGATGCGGTCTCCTGCCAGCGCGTCGGGAAGAATCGGGTTTGACTTGTCTCCTTCCACTACCGTGTCCAGCGAATAGATGACGCTCTCCAGGCGGTTTAACCGCTGAATTCTTTCAATCACCATCGGAGCGGAGACGATGTTCAACGGCCTGCCGGTGATGAGGGACGCCAGCTTGCCGGGGAAGCCCTGCCGGGCATGATGGACGAACATCCCCAGTGCCACAGCGCCAAGTATGAGCGCCAGTACCAGGGCAGAAAAGATCCCGGGGCCGCGCCGGCCATAGTCGTACTGCGTCGTCATTCAGTCTCCCGAACTGTTGCTTTCATCATCGCAATAGTATCGTGTTGAATCGATTTTTCTGTTCGTCCTTTCCGATTTCCGTTCCGTACGACTAATGGACGATATAAGTGAGATGCAGGTTCCAGCTGTCGGTGCACTTATTGCAGACTTCGCAATGGGTGTTTCACGCAATTTACCTCAGCGCCGTCATTCTGAGAGTGGCATCTCGCGTTTTTGCGAGATGCTCAGGGGCCAGACTAAGGAGTCGATCCTGAAAAACCAACAAGGTCCCTATAAAACCTGATGAAAAGGGGTATTTGTTGATCTAGAATTTCCCCAAAGTCGTAGCAGAATGTGCTGGAAACTGGTAGAAAAACGATGCGGCCCAAGGGCGAACCAGATCAGCCACAGTGTGAGATGCAGGCAACGAGCACCATTGTTCACATCGGTGTCTCACACGCACTGGTGCCGAAGTTAGCTAGGTGTAGCCATGATTGATCTGGTCGATTACAAGATACTGGCCCATACTTCGCGACTGCTCGTCGTGGAAACTCCCACTTCGTACCAGTATCTGGCAATGATCTACCTGTTCCTTGTTCCCGTGCTCGCCGGTGGCGCCCTCTTTCTTTATTTCCGCGGGATCAACAGTCCCTCCGTCTCGCAGCGCCTTCGCCTCTTCATTTGCGTCGGCGTACCTGTCTTGTGTCTGCTTCCCGGCCTGGTGCTGGCGGATGTGACTCACCGCATGACACTCTCACGAGACACTGGCTCCGGTGTCTTCGTGACGCGGCTTGTCGGCCTTACCCTTCATACGCGAACAGTGAAGTTGTCGGACATCGATAGTTGCGTTGTGGCGTATGACCGCGGTGTCCCTGTCCTTAGACTCGTGCTCACCAATGGCCTCACAATGCGGCCGCTTGCCTTCGGTTCCGACCCAACTGTCGGAATCCAGCAAGTGCAATCCGTGATTTCGAAGTTTCTTGCGCAGGAATCAGAGACATCTCAGGAGTCCCCTTAGAACTCGGTGACCAAGCAATATTCAACAGGCATCCGCGCCGCTGTAATGATCGTGGCAACAGCGATCCTGTGCTCTCTGACTCAACCCGAAGATCCCTTTGCAGGCTGGACCAAATCTATGGACTCCAACATACTTTCAAATACGTCCCGGCATCTAATCTAAGGAGTTTTGCACCCCAGCATCTCCTTTGACGCGGCAGGCCCTCGTTAAAGAAAACTGCGGTAGCCGAGGCTACCGCAGTTCGCGATTGCAGCTGAGATTAGCCAGCGATCTTGTTGAACAGGAAGAAGAGGCAACCCGAGAGTGTCGCTGCTGCGGGAAGGGTAAAGACCCAGGCAAGGGCGATGTCGCGAACCGTCGACATCTGCAGGCCGCTGCCGCTGGATGCCATCGTTCCGGCGATGCCGGAGCTAAGCACATGAGTTGTGCTTACCGGTGCCCCGTAGGTGTCGGCAAGCCAAATGGTGATCATGGCGGTAATCTCAGCGGCAGCGCCCTGTGCGTAAGTCAGGTGCGTCTTGCCGATCTTCTCGCCGACGGTGACGACGATGCGCTTCCAGCCGATCATGGTGCCGAGGCCGAGGGCCAGAGCGACGGCAACCTTCACCCAGGTCGGAATGAACTTGGTCGACTTGTCGAGGAACTTCTTATAGTTGGCGAGGACCGCAGTGTCGCCGGCCGAGAGCTTGGGGCCGAACTTGGGCAGCAGGGTGAGGGTCGCGCTGGTCAAGTACATCTGGTTGCGGACGTTGGCCTGCATCTCGGCGGGTACGTTGCTGAGCGAACCGTAGCCGGTGGCTTCGTTGCGGATGTCGGTGACCATCTGCTCGAGGGCGAGCGTGGTCTCCGGCTGATACTTGTGATCGGTGACAAAGCGCTCGAGTTCGGCCTGTGCGTCGCCAACAACGGCGTTGGGGTCTTCGTAGTTGTGGAGCGCGCCGGCTACCTGGGTGGAGACAGCGGCGAAGGTTTGTACTTCGCCCTTGCCGACGGTGTGGTTGAGCGCGTAGGCCGTGGGAACGGTGCCGACGAGGATGAGCATGATGAGGCCCATGCCCTTCTGGCCGTCGTTGGATCCGTGGAAGTAGCTGACGCCGCCGCAGGTGAGGATGAGCAGTGCGCGGATGTAGAACGGTGGCGGCGCGGTGCCTTCAGGCGCCTTGTAGAGGCGCGGATCGCGGGCGACCAGCTTGAAGAGGAAGAAGAGCGCGGCGGCCATGGCAAAGCCGACGAGCGGAGAGACCAGCAGAGCCTTGAAGACCTTGGTGACCTGATCCATATCCACGCCGCTGACGCCGGACCGGCCATGAATGAGCTGGTTGGCAACGCCGACGCCGATGACCGATCCGATCATGGTGTGTGAGCTGGAGGCGGGCAAGCCTCTCCACCAGGTGGCGAGGTTCCAGAGGATGGCTGCAACCAGCAGGGCGAAGACCATCGCAAAGCCCGAGCCCTTGCTGACCTTCAGAATCAGTTCAACGGGCAGCAGTTGAACGATGGCATAGGCCACGGTGCCTGAGCTCAGAAGTACACCGATGAAGTTGAGGATGCCGGAGTAGACCACGGCGATGTGAGGCTCTAGCGAGTGCGTGTAGATGCAGGTGGCGACGGCGTTCGCTGTGTCGTGGAAGCCGTTGACGAACTCAAAGCCAAGCGCGATGAAGAGCGCGATACCCAACAGGATGAACGGAAATACTGACGCGGAGTGGACGACCGAAAGGTCCGAGCTCAAATGCGTTCCGATGTAGATCAAGCCTGCGACCAGCATGATGCCGAAGATGATTGCGCCCCACTTTCCGGGGGACGACTTCGACAGTTTGGCATCGAGCATGGAGCCTTGCGCGGAGCTTGAGGCTAGAACGGAAGCTTCGGATACGGGAGTTGCCATGTTGGGTCGCCTTGCGAAGTTCTGTCGAGGATAGATGCTAGTTGTCTCCAGCCTAGACCGCCGATTGGGCCTATAAATGAAAACCACGTTAACTTTTGATGAGTGGATGAGCTTACCAGTGAGTGTGGAAATCGCGTCCGGATAGGGGGCGGCATCTCAGTTCGGGAGTGCAGGGGGGTGCGATGGCCGAATTGAAGGTCAAAAGAGGAGACATTACCAAGCTTCAAGTGGACGCTATCGTCAATGCTGCCAACAGTTCGCTGCTTGGTGGAGGGGGTGTGGACGGGGCGATCCACCGTGCGGCGGGTCCGGATCTGGTGGAGGCCTGCCGAAGGCTGCATGGCTGCAAGACCGGAGATGCGAAGGCGACGCCGGGGTTTCGGCTGCCGGCCAGATGGGTTTTCCACGCAGTAGGGCCGGTTTGGAACGGCGGCGGCCTGGGCGAGCCGGAGAAGCTGGCCAGCTGCTATCGGCGGTGTCTTGAACTGGCCCGAGAGCATGGTGTGCGGACGATGGCGTTCCCGGCGATCTCGACTGGGATCTATCGGTATCCGAAAGAGCTGGCCGCGGATATTGCCGTGCGGGTGTGTCGGGAGCTGGCAGAGGCGTGCGGTGTGGAGAGGGTAGAGTTTTGTTGCTTTGGCGAGGAGATGGCTGAGGTGTATGAGCGGGTGTTGGGTGGGATTTAAAGCATCTTCTCGGATAGTTTAGCGAGGTCTTCTTCGGATCTATTCCTACTTTGTCATCTCGACCGGAGCATGATGGTTTTATCGTCATGCGTAGCGGAGAGACCTGCAGCTTGCTCGTATCAGCACGATTGCCTATTCCAGCAAACTGCAGGTCTCTCCACTGCGGCGGCAAAGGACGCCTCCTCCGGTCGAGATGACAGATTTAGGGTAGGTCAAAAAAAGCTTGCTTTTCATCGCACTCATCGTGAAGCCGCTTTAATTCCCTGGAATGTGGCTGTAGGTCGTATCCCAGTGCGCGAGGAGGTTGTGCAGCACCGTGCTGCCGCAGAGCCAGGCGGACTCCAAGGCGAGCTTGGTGCCGATGTAAGGCGCGGTGACTGACTCGACGGCATCGTGGCCGGGCCGCTGCATAGAGTAGTTGCTGCCTGTGCGCAGCACCATCACGCGGTTCGGGTCGACACGGTGCATGGGAGCGAGGCGTTCGATCGCGTTCATGAAGCCGGAGTCTTCCATCTCGGTCATCACGAAGGTGCCCTTGCCGCCGGTGTAGAGCTTGACCCAGTCCTCGGCGTACTGGGTCATGATCTTGCCGTGCCAGTAGTAGTCGGAGGCGAAGGTGTCGCCGATGAGGACGAAGGGCGGCCGCTGAGCGTTTGGATAACCGGTGAAGCCCTTGCGGAACTCCGCGACGGTGGGGTCATCGCCAAGGCTGAGGTCCTTGGTCTGAGCGAAGGCCCAGGCGGCGAGCTTAGGGTTCAGCGGGTAGAGATTCGAGTGCATCCACGTGGCTGCAGGCACAGTGGCTGGTTTCGGAGCGTGTGCTCCGTTGGGAAAGATGCCGTAGGGCCAGTCGGCGGGGGCCTCGCGCGGGTCGATCTCGCGGGCGACGTCGTTGACGACGTAGTTGGCCCAGGCGGCTGAGCCGATCGAAGCGCTGTTGGGGTCGACGCCCGCGATGCCGTTGATCAGGATGTAGGCGTGGCTGAGATCGAAGCGCGGATCGAGGCCCAGCGCCATCATGGAGGCGCTGGAGTTTACCAGCGTCGTTCCGCTGACCATGCCGAGGATAGTGTGTTCGGGATTGGTGCGCAGCGGGTGCACGCCGCCGGGGAAGTCGATGACCTCGGTCAGGTGTTCGCGTTCGACCCAGAACTGAAATTCGCCGGGGAAGTCGCCGGTGTCGTTGCCGACCTCAAAGGTAGCGATGACGACGGCGCGAATCGGCCAGGGCTTGGCTTCAGATTTGGCCTGGGCCGCAGGAGTGAGAAGCATCGCAAAAAGAAAGAGGACAACCGAGACACGAAGGGCGTGTGCGCGCAAGCGGGGCTCCTGAGGGAGGGAATGGCGTTTATGTGTTCAGACTAATGCATTTGCTTTCTTGAAGGAGCCGCTAATCGATAGCCGGAGAAGAAAGGCTGGCATCGAGTGACGCCCGGAAAGCATCAGAAAGTGGCAACAGAGTGTTGCCTGGAGAAGACAATGAGCACAGTGCAGAAGACGTTCAAGATTGGTGGCGACCTGGAAGTGAACCGCCTCGGCTATGGGGCGATGCGGCTGACCGGCAAGGGTATCTGGGGTGAGCCTGTGGATGCGGAAGAGGCTAAGCGCGTTCTGAAGCGCGCGGTAGCGCTGGGTGTGAACTTCTTTGATACGGCTGATAGCTACGGGCCGGACGTAAGCGAACGCCTGATCGGTGAGGCCCTCTCCCCCTATGCCAAGGGCGTAGTGGTTGCGACCAAGGCCGGTTTGACCAGGCAGGGGCCCGACCAGTGGCTGCCTGTGGGGCGTCCCGAGTATCTGACGCAGCAGGTTGAGATGAGCCTGCGTCGGCTGAAGACCGACACCATCGATCTATGGCAGTTGCATAGGATCGATGCGAAGGTGCCGGTAGAGGAGTCTCTGGGAGAGATTGCCAAGCTGCAGAAGGCAGGCAAGATTCGGCACATCGGCTTGAGCGAGGTGAAGCCGAAGGAGATTGAGCAGGCACGCAAGGTAGTCGAGATCGTCAGCGTGCAGAACATGTACAACGTCGGCGACAGGCAGCACGAGGACGTGCTCGAGTACTGCGAAAAAGAAGGCCTGGCTTTCATTCCGTGGTTCCCAGTGGCTGCCGGGAAGCTGGCTCAGCCAGGCGGCAAGCTGGATGAGTTGGCGAAGAAGCATGGAGCGACTGTGTCGCAGATCTCGCTGGCATGGCTGTTGCATCGCAGCCCGGTGATGCTGCCAATCCCTGGAACATCGTCGGTTGCGCACCTTGAAGAGAACCTGAAGGCTGCGGAGATCTCGCTGTCGGATGACGAGCTGAAAGAGATCGAGACGGCGGCGAAGTAATCTAAGGCTCGTTGAGATGCGATGTGTATGGGCCGCGGTAAACGTGGCCTATGCACTTCGCAAGATTTTTGATTTAGATCCCACACATACTGTGTCATCTCGACCGAAGGCGGCGTTCTTTGCCGCCGTAGTGGAGAGACCTGCAGCTTGTTCGTACCGGCACTATCGCCTGCGCGGACAAGCTGCAGGTCTCTCCACTACGCATGACGATAAAACCATCATGCTCCGGTCGAGATGACAGTTCTGTGGTGGTTCATCTACACACCACACCTGCGGTAGTTCATTCCTACAACACACTATTCGTGAAAATGCTCTAAGGTATCGGCAACTATTTCCTTCGCATGGTAAGGTTTCCTTCTAACAGGGACCTTCATGGAAATGCGACACCTTCTGCTTCGAACACGAAATCTCCTTCCTCTTCTTATCGCTCCGATGCTGTTCTGCGGATCCATCTCCGCACAAACACCCACCGCTGATGCCGGTGCTGTGAAGGCTGCTGCCACGCCTTCGAGTGACGAGACGTGGTGGAAACATGCTGTGATCTATGAGATCTATCCGCGGTCGTTTCAGGATTCCAATGGCGATGGTATCGGCGACCTGAACGGCATTACGCAGCGGCTGGATTATCTGCAGAAGCTTGGCATCGACGCGATCTGGATCTCTCCGATGTACCCATCGCCGCAGGTGGACTTTGGCTACGACATCTCGAACTACGAGAACGTCGACCCGCAGTACGGCACGCTGGCCGACTTCGATCACCTGGTGGCTGAGGCGAAGAAGCGCAATATTCGCATCGTGCTCGATATGGTGCTGAACCATACTTCGGACAAGCATCCGTGGTTCATCGAGTCGGCGAGTTCGCGTGGCAATCCGAAGCATGACTGGTATGTGTGGAATGACGGCGTACCGGGCACAGGCAAGAACGCGCACGAAGGACTGCACGGCAGTGTTGTGCCGCCGAATAACTGGATTTCAGGATTTGGTGGCTCAGCGTGGGAGTGGGTCCCGCAGGTCAAACAGTTCTACTATCACAACTTTTATAAGCAGCAGCCGGATTTGAACTGGCGCAATCCTCAGGTGGAGAAAGCCATGTTTGCATCTATGCAGTTCTGGCTTGATCGCGGCGTTGCGGGCTATCGTCTGGATGCGATTCCTTCCCTTTTTGAAGACCCGCAGTTGCGCAACAACCCGGAGACCGGGGGCACCAACGCGCAGGGCGACCCGAATGTGGAGTCCCTCTATACCGATAACCTGCCGGAGGTGCATGGGACGATTCGCCGCATGCGCGCGATGGTGGCGAAGTATCCTGGCAATCGCGTGCTGATTGGGGAGACCTATCTGCCGAACACCGCCGAACTCGACAAATGGTATGGCGGCGCGGCTCACAATGAGTTGCAACTGCCAATGGATATGATCGTCGGGTTTTCCGATAAGTTAAGCGCTTCGAACTTTCGTGATCGGATTGAAGAGGTCGAAACACAGGTGCACGGTTCACAGCCGTTGCTGGTCTTCGACAACCACGATAATGCGCGCAGCTGGGACCGCTACGGTGATGGCGTGCACAACGTGCAGATCGCCAAGCTGCTGGCGACGATGCTGTTTACCTCTCGCTCGACGGCGCTGATGTACTACGGCGAAGAGCTGGGCATGGTCACCTCAACGCCAACGCGCGTAGAGGACGTAAAGGACCCCATTGGCATTACCGGCTGGCCCAAGGAAAAGGGCCGTGACGGTGAACGCACTCCTATGCAGTGGAATGGTTCTACGGACGCCGGTTTCAGCACAGCTTCTACGACATGGCTGCCTGTGGCTTCGAACTACAGGACGATCAATGTGGAGGCCGAGGGCTCCGATCCCAACTCGCTGTTGAACTGGCACAAGGAACTGATTCGTCTGCGGCGCGATCTTCCCGCGCTGCACGACGGCGGTGTTGTGATGCTCGACCGCGCGAATGAGAACGTGCTGTCTTATGTGCGTACAGCGCCTGCAGGTGCGACCGCTGTCGTGGTGATGTTGAATATGTCGGCGCAGCCACAGACCGTCTCGCTTGACCTTTCGGAAGCAGGCGTGAAAGGCAACCGAGTAAAGACGATTCTGACGGATGAACCTTCGCTCAAGGGTGCGTCGTCGTTGACGAACGTCACGCTGCCGCCGTTCAGTTCGTGGGTTGGGTCGGTGGAGAGGTAGACAGGGCACGTGCCGACTATTTTGAGATTTCGCGGTTTTAGCGTCATGATCTTCACAGACGATCACGAACCGGCGCATGTACACGCTCGTGGGAGGGGCGTGCAGGCCGTTTTTCTTTTGAATTGTAGCGGTGGCCCAGTTGTCCTTCAAAGAAGCGAAGGAACGACAGCTGCCGAAGAGACCGCACTGGCTCGATTTATTACTGAAAATAGAGCTATTCTGTGTGGAGCATGGGAGGAGTTGCATGGTCACACAGGAAGAGCATGATCTTGCGGCAGAGCGCGGTCGCAAGATCAAAGAGAGCGGTCTTTACGCAGTCGCTGCTCGCTTTGATGCTGCGACTGGGCTGATGCATGTCACCTTGAAGAAGGGCTTCACTGTTTCCTTCCCGAAAGAGCGTTCGCAGGTAATGGCGAACGCGACTAACGAGGACTTGAGTGAGGTAGAGGTTTCAGGAGCAGGCTGGTATGTCATCTTCCCTAAGCTCGACGACGGCTTCACCGTTGAAGGCATGCTGGCGGGTCGCTTTGGCAATGATCACTGGGAACGTGAATGGGCCGAAAAGCATCCTGGCCATGTACTGGCAGCCTGATTAGCTCCAGTCGTCCCGTACCTGTGCCTGATCGGCGAAGACCTGTTCGAACTGGTCGGTCTTCTTGATGAGGATGTCGCCCAATTGCTCAGACTGGCGGAGCAGGATTGCCTGTAGTCTCACAAGTTCCAGCATGGCAAGGAACGTGCAGATCAGTGCGCGCTCAGAGTGCGTGCTGTGCAGCATGCGACGCAGGCTTACGGGTTTGTCTTCCATCAACAGGCGGCGCTTCACGTAGTCGATCATCTGCGCTACGGTGACGGAGTCCTCGTTGATGGAGTGCACCGGACGTTCGCGTAGACGCTGCAGAATGTCCTGAAACACGCGTACGAGGTCGACTGTATCGGCAGCGATCTCGCGTTCGCCGTCGACGGAATCCACGCCTTCATCGTGCAGAAAGGCCTTCAGGCCGGGCTTCGACCAGGTGGCTTCTTCGATCTGTTGTTTCTGCATCAGCATCTGCGCGGCGGCTTTGAAGCGTTCGTGTTCCAGCAGACGCTCAACCAGTTCGCGGCGGGGGTCTTCATCGATGCCCGCGGCAACTGCCAGCGGATCGCGTGGCAGCAGCGTCTTCGATTTGATGTGGATGAGCAGTGAGGCCACGTAGATAAACTCACCGGCGGCATCGACGTCGGTCTGCTTCAGGTGGTGCGTGTACTCCAGAAACTGCGCGGTGATACGCGCGATGGGGATGTCGTAGATGTCGATGTTCTGCTTGCGGATGAGATCGAGCAGAAGGTCGAGCGGACCGTCGTAGACCTGGCCGACGGTGACCGAGAAGGGCGACTGCGAGGCCTCCTCTTTGTCTTTGTCCTTCTGCGTCTGCTTCCTGGGTTCAGGCGGTGGAGGCGGTGTGGGAGGGTGCTCGAGCGCGAAGGGTTCAGAGGGCGCGATGACGTCATCGGACGCGGCAGCGGCTTTGCTGGTTGGAGCGGCATCCTCGGCCGGCGCCGCTGTTTCGGCATCCTGAGTCTCGGCGGTCTCGGCAACGATCTCCGGAGCATCCTGTTTGTGGGTGCTGATCTCTTCGCCTGCCTCGGTCGTTTGTTCGTCCTTCTGCTCTTCGCTCATCGTTATGCCAGCCCCATCGCCAACTGCACCTCGTGCAGCGTCTCCTGCGCGCGCTTGGCGGCGCGGGCGCCACCGTTGGCGAGTACGTCCTTGATGACGCCGGGACGCTTTTCCAGATCGCGGCGGTGCGCCTGAATCGGCGCAATGGTGGTGACGATCGCATCCGCAACCCAGCTCTTGCATTCGATGCAACCGATGCCTGCTGTGCGGCAGCCTTCGGCGGCTTCGGCCTGCACGGTTTCACTGGAGAAGACCTTGTGCAGATCGAAGACCGGGCAGATGTCTGGATTGCCGGGGTCGGTGCGGCGAATGCGCGCGGGGTCGGTGACCATTGTCTTCAGCTTCTCGCGCAGATCGGCTTCGGGCTCGGAGAGCATGATCGTGTTGCCGTAGCTCTTCGACATCTTGCGGCCATCGAGCCCCGGCAGTTTCGGCGAGGGCGTCAGCAACACCTTGGGCTCGGGCAGAATTTCACCGCGGCCAAAGCTGCCGATCTTCTTCGTCTGCCCCGCAGCTTCAAAGAGCTGGTGAGGGCTGAAGTCGGTGCGCGTCGAGTTCTTGGGCTCGCCCGCGAGCTTGCGGGCCTTCTCGAGAATGGCCTGCATCTCCCAGGGAGCGGCGTCGGGCGCGAGATAGAAGTCGCCGGGATAGAGCTGGTTGAAGCGCCGTGCGACCTCGCGCGTGAGCTCGACGTGAGCCACCTGGTCCGCGCCGACGGGCACGAAGTCCGGCTTATAGAGCAGGATGTCAGCGGCCTGCAGCAGCGGATAGCCGAGGAACCCGTAGGTGCTCAGGTCCTTGCTCGAAAGCTGCTGCTGCTGGTCCTTGTAGGTAGGTACGCGCTCCAGCCAGCCCAGCGGGGTGAACATGCTGAACAGGGTGAAGAGCTGGGCGTGCTGCAGCACATCGCTCTGCCGGAAGATAACGCAGCGGCCGGGATCGAGGCCGGCGGAGAGAAAGTCCAGCGTGATCTCGAGGATGTTGTTCTGTACGTTGCCCGGATCGGCGTAGTCGGTGGTCAGGGCGTGCAGGTCGGCGATGAAGAAGTAGCAGTCGTACTCCTGCTGCAGGCGCACCCAGTTGTAGAGGGCGCCCATGTAGTTGCCGAGGTGCAGCCTGCCGGTGGGGCGCATGCCGCTGAGAACGCGCGGGCGCGGTATCGATCGTGAAGATGAAAGGCTCATTGTTTCCGAGGTTAAGGATACATGGCTGGAGGCCCAGCCCCTATTTACTACCCTAGAACCAATGCCATGGCAAAACCGTCATAGCCTTTGCTGCCCACCGTCTGCAGGGCGGTGGCGGAAAGACGGGGCTCCGCCGCCATCAGTTCGAGAAAACGCCGCTGTCCCTGCACATTGGGATCGGTGCTGGATGGGTCAGCGACCTCGCCCTCGCGCACGATGTTGTCGCCGATGAGGAGCGTTCCGGGGCGTGAGAACTTGAGCGCCCAGGGCAGATAGTTGGGGTTATTCGGCTTGTCGGCGTCGATAAAGATCAGGTCGAAGGGCTCGGTGCCCTCTTTTTCCATGTTGGCGAGGGTCTCCAGCGCCGGACCGACCCGGATCTCGACGATCTTCTGCAGTCCTGCGCGCGCGATATTGGCGCGGGCGACTTCGGCGTGTTTGGGGCTGAACTCCAGCGTCGTAAGGTGGCCGTCCGCAGGCAGCGCACGCGCCATCCAGATGCTGCTGTAGCCGCCAAGGGTGCCGATCTCGAGAATCCTGCGTGCGCCCCGCAGCTGCACCAGCAACTGCAGGAACTTGCCCTGATTCGGGGCGACGTCGATGGCGGGCAGGCCAGCCTTGGTATTGGCCTGCAAGGCGGCGTCGAGCACTGGATCTGAGGGCACAAGCGTTTCGGAAAAATAGCGGTCTACGGCGGTCCATTGCTTCTGTGACATCGTTACTCCTTTAAGCATTGTTCTCGCAATTCTCGGTTTATGCCTGCTCTAGGCCCACCACGCTTCTGCGGCGGGTTCGCGGGGAAGAATCTTCTTCAGCAGGTCGACAGCGAATCTGACTCCTTCATCAACCGACAGGAGAGGGTCTTCATGTTCGATGCTAATAGCGCCGTCGTACTGGACGGTGCGCAGGGCGCTGAGAATCTCGCGCCACTCCTGCTCGCCATGGCCGAAACCGACAGTGCGGAAGTTCCAGGAGCGCTCTGCCACGTTGCGATAACTCTTAGCGTCGAGCACGCCATTGCGGCTGAGTGTGTGCTGCTGGAAGGCAAGATCTTTGGCATGAACATGGAAGATCGAGTCACCCAGTGCGGCGATTGCCGTAGGAATGTGGACGCCCTGCCAGAACAGGTGGCTGGGATCGAAGTTGATCCCGAGGTTGTCTCCCACGGCGGCGCGCAGACGGAGCAGCGTCTCCGGGTTGTAGACCAGGAAGCCAGGGTGAGCTTCCAGCGCGACACGGACGCCATGCGAACGGGAGAACTCTGCCGCTTCGCGCCAGTAGGGAATCGCGACTTCTTCCCATTGCCAGGCGAGCAGCTCAGAGAACTCCGGCGGCCACGGAGTTACAACCCAGTTGGGCACTTTGGAACCTGCGCGGTCGCCGGGACAGCCGGAGAAAGTGACGACTGTCTTTACGTTCAGCCGTTCCGCAAGCAGCACGGTCCGGCGAAAGGTGGCATCGTCGCGTTCGGCGAGGTCGCGGTCCGGATGCAGAGGATTGCCGTGGCAGGAGAGCGCGCTTATGCTCATTCCGTTGTCGGCAAGGTGGCGGACGAAGGCCTGCGCTCGCGAAGGATTGGCCAGCAACTCGTCGACGGGCAGATGCGGATTTCCCGGAAATCCACCGGCTCCCAGTTCGAGCGCCTCGATGCCGAGAGCGGCCGTTTTCTCGATCATCTTGTCTACGGATAGGCTGCCGTACACGGCGGTGAAAAGTCCTAACTTCATCCCATCATCCTCGCTAGGCAATCATCCTACATCTGTGAAGTGACATGCTTGTCCGTCAACGAAAGCCAGGAACCTGCGCTCCTCTCGAGGTATTCGAACTTCTATGTGGCGACTTTGTCTTCGCCAGTCAACCGGATTGACAGCAGAACCGGCGGAGTGGTCTCCTTGTGCCGCAGAGGCGCAACGCGACTATGACATCCATCTCTTCCTGTAATCGACGTGTCTTTCTCCAATCACTCTCCGCGACCGCGCTGCTGGCGGCAACTCGTCCGGTGTGGGGCGAGGCGGTTCCGGCCATTGGCGCGCAACTCTATACGCTACGTAAGGAAGTGGTGAAGGACCTGCCGGGAACGCTGGCAGCAGTTCGCAAGATCGGCATTACACAGGTCGAGGCGTTCCCCACGGTTTATACCCATCCTGCTGCGGAACTGAAGAGAATCATCGAAGACGCAGGGCTTACCTGCCCCAGCGGCCACTTCGACTACGACAAGCTCGATGAGGGGCTGGACTATGCGAAGGCACTGGGCCTTTCGTATATGGTCTGTCCGATGCTGCCGAATTCCATGTGGAATGCCGAGGGCTTTGCGCAGGCTGCGGAACGGTACAACAGGATTGGCGCGAAGGCGCATAGCCTGGGGATGAGGTTCGCGTTCCACAATCACAACTATGAGTTTCGCCCGATAAGCCGTCCCGGCCAGGCCGACACCAATGGTCTATCGGTGCTGCTGGAGCGTACAGATCCGAAGCTCGTCTTCTGGGAAGAAGACTGCTATTGGGTTACGCAGTCCGGTAACAATGCGCTCACCTTGTTGAAGCAACATGTGGACCGCGTGCGCCTGCTGCACCTCAAGGATCGCCAGCCTCAGGCGAAGGCGAGCTTCGACATGTCCAAGGATTCGGCGTTCTTTACCGAGGTGGGAACGGGCACGATTGCGTGGCCACCCATCCTGAAGATAGCGCGAGAGACGGGCGCGCTGTTGTTTATCGAGCAGGATCAGACGACGCTACCGCCGCTCGAAAGCCTGGCAATTAGCTATCGCAATCTGCGCAAGTATCTTGCCTAGTAAACCGCACACAATGACAAAGGTGATGAGAAATATGACTGGAAAGAAAGCCGCTGTTTTCGGCCTGGCACTTGCCTGTGGTCTTACGTTTGCGCAGAGCGTGGAGGCGCAGAATAAGCCGGTACGCCCGGCCATCACGGGTATCGCGCACCTTGTAGTGCTCGACGAGAACCTGGCAGCAACGAAGCATTTTTACGGCGATGTGATTGGATGGCCGGCCAGCAAGCCTCTCGATCCCGCGGATGCCGTGCACTATCAGGTGGGGCTGAAGCAGTACATCGAGGTAAAGACCGCGCCTGCACATAACCCGCCCGACCGCGTAGCACTCCTGGCCTTGGAAACAACCGATGTGCGAGCACTGCGTGCGTATCTGGCCGCGAACGGTGTGAGTGTGCCGCCGAAGGTCGAGCGCCACGCCAACGGTTCGCTTGCGTTCGATATGACCGACCCCGACGGGTATCGCATCGAGTTCACGCAGGGAGGGAAGTTTCCTCAGCCGTCGGCTAATGCGATCAGCACTCATATCATCCATGCAGGCTTCACTGTTCACAATGTGGATGCGGTGAAGCATTTCTATCTGGATGTTCTCGGCTTCAGGCCCTACTGGCATGGCTGGCAAACAGACGCAGGCCATGTGGATGGCATGGACGACTACATGGCCGTTCAGGTTCCCGACGGCTCCGATTGGGTCGAGTTCATGCTCTCCGATGGCCGCAACATTCCTGCCGGAAGTCCAACCCATAATCCGCATCACTTTGCGCCGGGCGTCGTGAGCGTGGCGGCTGCGTATGCGATTGTGCAGCAACGCGACCCAGCTCTCGCGGCCAAGGTTCACCCCCAGCAGGGACGCGATGGCAAAGGACAACTGAACCTCTTCGATCCCGACCACACGCGGGTTGAGTTCATGGACTTCCAGCCGCACGAAAAACCCTGCTGCTCCGACTTCACCGCTTCATCGCCACAGCCGCAACCCTAAGGACGCTTACGTGAATCTTCGCCGGGCTTTCAAGTTGCCTCTCTATGCCGGCCTTCTTCCAGGCATTTTGTGCATGGCTCTTTGCGCGAATGCGCAGAGTGTGACTCCGCAGCGTCCGCGGATTACCGGCATCTCGCATGTCGGATATTTCGTTTCCAATCTGCCCGCCTCCATTGCGTTCTGGCATGACTTTCTTGGCTTCGATGAAGCCTATGACTTGAAGAAGCCGGGCAGCGACGAAACTCGCATCGCCTTTATCAAGATCAACGATCATCAGCACGTCGAACTCTTCAACGAGGCTCCCGCCGATCCGCGCAATAGGATGAGCCACATCTGCTTCACGGTGGACAACGTGGAGCAGATGCGCGCCTATCTGCGTTCGCAGGGCTTCGAGGTGAAGCCGGGCAACGGCGGCAAGACGCGCACGGGCGACCATGCGTTCGAGATCAAAGACCCGGATGGAACGCTCGTTGAGTTCGTCCAGAGCCTGCCTGATGGGCTCGAGATGAAGGCTGCGGGCAAGTTCCTTCCGGATACCCGCATTTCGACGAAGATCTACCACGCGGGATTTCTCGTTGGAAACAGCCAGCGGTCTCTGGATTTCTATGGCAAGGTTCTGGGCTTCAAAGAGACGTGGCGTGGAGGCGGTAACCCAGCGGAGTTGAGCTGGATCAACATGCGCGTTCCCGACGGCGATGACTACGTGGAGTTCATGCTCTACCGCAAGCTCCCGACTGATTCGTGGGGTGGTAAGAACCATCTTTCGCTCGAGGTGCCGGATGTCGCCAAGGCTGTCGAGATTCTGGAGTCGCGGCCTGCGTTCAAGAGGTACGGCAAGCCGTTGACCGTCGCTACCGGTATCAACCGCAAGCATCAGGTCAACATCTTCGATCCGGATGGCACCCGAGTAGAGCTTATGGAACCACGCACCATCGATGGCAAGCCAGCGCCGCCGTCGACTGCGCCGCCACCACCGTCGTCGCACGACTAGCTACAAGGTAAAGAGCAGGCCATTGAAGATGGCGAGCAAGGGGCCGAAGATCCTCATGATGATGCCGAAGCCGAGAAACATGAAGCCGAACATCAGATAGAGCCCGATGCTCTGGTAGGTCTGTGCTGCGTTGTAGGGCAGATAGTGCATCAGGATCTTGCCGCCATCCAGAAACGGCAGCGGAATCAGGTTGAAGACGAAGAGCAGCAGATTGACCAGGATGCAGAAGTAGAGAAACAGGACCAGCGGAAAGATCGACGGCAGGCCTTCGGTAGGAACTCCGAGATGGCGAAGCCCGAGCGCTACTGCGGTGGCGAGTGAAGCGTTCGCATCGGGGTTGATGTGACGGAAGATGATCAGTACAACCAGCGCGACAATTGCCGCGATCAGTTGCGCGACCGGGCCTGCGAGCGTCGCGATCATCTCGTCCCGCGAAGGGCGACGGAAGTTGCGCGGAGTCATAGGGACGGGCTTACCCCAGCCCAGGATCAAGGGGCTGCGGAAGATATAAATCAGCGGCCAGAGCGCCATGCCGAAGGGGTCGAAGTGCTTCGCCGGGTTCATCGTCATGCGGCCCATCATCCGTGCCGTCGGGTCGCCGAGGCGGTTGGCCATCCAGGCTTGCGCGCAGTCGTGCAGGGAGATGGCGAGCACCATCACAAGAAGTTCGAAGATTACCAATGCGACGATTAACGGCATGGAGATAGCTTACCGGAGGACGATTTCACGGGTTCTTTAGGTGCGCGATTAGGATGGGCCATGCCGTAGACATCCCTGGAGGGTACGATGCGAACGACGAAGTTCATTCTGGCCATGGGTTTGATGTTGGTAGTGGTCTCTGCGCGCTCGCAGGCCCCAGCCGAAAAAACCGACGCAGAGATCAAAGCGGAGGGTGAGCAGGCGCGGGCGCTGTACGAAAAGCAGAACTTCCTGGAGGCGCTGCCGCTCTATGAGGACTTGCACACGCGCCGTCCGCAGAACCTGCTTTACCAGGAACGGCTAGCCATGACGCTGCTGGCAAAGGCCAGCCAACAATCTCCAGAGGACGCGCAGGCTACCCGGCGACGCTCCAGGGAGTTATTGCTCCAGGCCAAGGCCGCCGGAGACAACAGCAATCTGATACAGATTCTGCTGGAAAAACTGCAGGACGCCGATCAACCGGCCAAGGCTGAGCCGGTTGGTCATGAGTGGATGCAGAAAGGTGAAACTGCTTTTTCCAGCGGCGATCTTCAGGCAGCGGTGGGCTTCTACAAGCAGGCGCTCGATGCCAATCCGCAGTACTACGTGGCCGCGCTCTTTGCCGGTGATGCGGAGTACAAGCTGAATCATCCGGCCGAGGCGGGCAAGTGGTTTGCCCGTGCTATCGAGATCAATCCGGATGTCGAGACGGCTTACCGCTACTGGGGCGATTGCCTGGAGAAGGCCGGCGACCACACGCAGGCCGAAGCGAAGTTTATCGGTGGGATCGTAGCGGAGCCTTATTCGCGAGCGCCACGTCTTGGGTTGAAGCAATGGGCCGACCGCAATCACGCTATGGTCGTGGCGCCTCCTATCAAGCTGCCCGCAAGAGCGACGACAGGTAAAGATGGCCATATCAACATCACTATGTCCATGCCGGCGGCAGCGGATAAAGATAACAAGGAAAGTGCTCTGGCACTGTCGTATTCGATGGAGTCCGCACTCTGGCAGGGCGATGAGTTCAGGAAGCACTTTCCAAACGAAAAGACTTACCGCCACTCCTTGCTTGAAGAGGCTACCAGTGTGCGGCTGATGCTATCGGTGGTCCGCGAGCAGAAGATCCCAGAGAACACGTTGAGTGCTTCCACCAAGTTGCTGCTGGAGCTGGACAACGCGGGCATGCTGGAGTGCTGGATCTTGCTCGATGATCCGGACCAGGGCATTGCGCAGGACTATGCCGCCTATCGCAAGGACCATCGCGAGTTACTGGCCAAGTACATCGCACAGTATGACGTACATCCTATGTAGAGCGCCCACTGTCGCGCTATTCCGCGGGCAAGAGTCGATGTATCACTTCTGCAGTTTGACTTTGGCTGGGATGCCAAGGGCAACGGTGTGCGCAGGCACATCGCGGGTAGCGACGCCGAGCGCGCCAAGCATGGCATCCTCGCCGATGCGCCTGCCGGCAAGCACCGTCGCGTGGTAGGTGATACGGGCTCGCGGGCCGATCTCGGTGCGATGGTTCGTTACATCCTTAGAGTCCTGCAGGTCGTGGCTGTGCGAATAGATGTTCGCGTAGTCGCTGATGCTGGAACCCTCATGAATGGTGATGCCGCCGCGGTCGTCAAGCAGCACATGGCGGTGGATCCAGCAGTCGTCGCCGAGGGAGAGGTTGTAGCCGAAGCTGAATTCGACGTGCTGGAAGATGCGCACACGCTCCCCCATGTGGGCGAAGATGTGGCGGCCGAGCATCTGCCGCAGGCGCTCGCCGAGCCATTGGTTTGCGCCGAGCGGAGAGGCGTCGAACTGCAGCCACAGCCAGATGAGCGGCTTGCGGGGGTAGTAGCGCTTGGGGTCCATGTCCCCGTAGTACTCAGGCTCCAGCGTAATGTTGCGCGGGTCGAGATGCGCCAGCGCCAACGCATTGGGGGAAGACGTCAGCGGGTAGAGCATCATGCGCAACGCCGAACGTACGATCTCGCTGCGGGCCTCATAGCCCGGGTTTGCAGTGAAGGCTTCATCCAATGACTCGAGCCATTGGGTATAGGTCTGCGCGGCCTCGGGCGTGGGCTGCAAGTCGCGGTAGGGAAGTACGGGCATGGTGAGGTTCTCTCGTGAAGTTGTGTGATCGAAGCGCGGCAGACAAAGAGTTCGTCAGCGACAACAACGCAGGGAGAGACGGGTTGCGGATCTCATGGTTACTCGATGGCGTAAATGATCTGCACGGTTGCCGTGCTCTGTACGCGCTGTGCTTCGATAGCGAGTGGAGCGGGAGCATTTGCTTCCGAACTCTTCATGTAACTATTCATCATCATGGGGCGTGGACCGATGAAGTTGGAAGTCACACTGTTGGTCGCATACAGGGGTTTGCCGAGCGTGACGTCCAGGCCCTTAGCCAGCTCCGCTGCGAGGGCGTGGGCGTGCTCGGTGGCGATGCGGACGGCTTCGCCGTCCAGCGTGATGCGGTCCCTCATACGCCAGTTGATGTCACCGCTCTGGTTGGCGCCAGCCTGTACGGCGGCGTCGAGGATGAGTGCGGCGTTCTTCGGATCGACGCTGACGGTCCAGCTCTGCTCGACGCTGAACTTCATCCCCTTCTGGGTCTTGATCTCGTAGTCGGTCAGGCGAGAGACGCGCTGGCTCTGGCTCTGGATCTGGATATCGGAGCGTGTGGCTCCGGCGTCGAGCATGGCCTTGGTGATGCCGTTGGAGCTCTCGGAAGCAGCTTTATAGGCTTCCTGAAGCGTAGGGCCGTAGACCGTGAAGCCGACGTGGAGGTCGGCGACTTCAGGGTCGGCCTCGGCGTGGTCCGTGGCGGAGATCGAAATGGTGCGATTGTCCTTGTTGATTTGAATGGACGGGTTTTCAGCAGTCTGTGCGATCGTGGCCACGGGCAGTGTGGCGGCAAAGAGTACGAGAGCGCCGAGGTAGAGGGTCTTCATCGCAGTCCATCCTTATCGCCGCTCAACAAGTCGGCGAGTGTCTCTTTATGTTTGGGTTTGGCAGCGGCTTTTGCCTTGGGGTCGGGTAGTATGCGCTCCGCCGGAGGCGAGCCGAGGCGTTCGCGAGCGTTGGCCTTTACGGCCTTCGTCACGGAAAAGACTTTCTTCTTCGGTTTGGCCAACGGGTGCTGCCTCCTCTGCGTTTTCCAGCGTACTCCAATTGGACGTTCAGTCAGGCGAGAGGGCTGTCTGCGTGGCATGCTTCGTGATGCCTCGCGCAGGGGTAGCATAGGAGTTGGAGAGGTCTGGCGTGGAACAGCGCGCCGGAGGTGCAGAGATGGAAGAGCGCGACTTTTTTGACGAGCGGCCCGAGGAGCGGACGCATACGATGATCTGTCCGCACTGTGGGCAGGCGGGCGAGTACCAGCTGAACTGGCTGGTGCGGCGCAAGAAGCAGCAGATTCCCCGCGGAGCCGACGAGCGCGACCGCGCACGCTTTGCCAAGGCCCAGAGCTACATGGTTCGCCGCGACGATCTGGTCGGGTGCAAGAATATCCGTTGCCGTAAACGCTTTGAAGTCACAGGGATACAGTCGGTGGCGGACTTGCAGGAGGCTGTCACAGGTCCAGCCGAAAATCGTGCCGAACGCATCAAGGCGGCCTTCGGCAGGCGCAATCTGGGGTGAACTTAGGGGGAACCACAGGAGTTAACCCCGGGTTCAAGTTCTGGTTGAAGTGTTACCTATTCGGCAATGGCCTTTGTGGTTCACAGGGCCGGTTGTGATTTAATGACATTGCAGCGCTGTAGCAGCGCGACAAGATTTGCAGGAGATTGAACGATGGCCAACGTGCTAGTACCCGTAGAAGAACGCAACCTGTCCCCCGACGAGGTCGCGCACCTGGATCGCCGCCGTCGCCGTGGACACCTGTTTCTGGTGATGGGCTTTCAGTTTCTGCTGGTCAGCATCTTCGTTCTGCTCTGGAGCGGACAGGATGCCACCTACTCGCCCGGCTGGACTCACCCGATGCTCTATTGGGACATCCTGGTGTTCACGCTTGCAGTGACCTTCCTGGTCAAGGGCATTAGCCTGCGCCGTGGTCTCAACGAGTTCTTCTCGTACTAGAGGTTTCTTTTTAGGATCATGAACGGCGGGCTTCGGCTCGCCGTTTTGTTTGCCCCGAGCAGTCGGTCTCCACATCTGCTATCGTGACAGGTTCGCTCTTGAGCGGAGGCGCAAGTGGCTGCTGTTGGTTTCGGGATGAGAGCGTTGGCGGGTATAACCCTCGCTGAACCGCTGGGTTTTTCGGTCGTCGAGATAGTGGTGGTGCTGCTGCTGTGCGCAGCTTCGGCGGCGATGTTTCTGTGGCGGCTGCGGCCGATTGCGAGCAACATCTGGCGTTCGAAGAAGGATACGGACTTCTCGCTTAGGCCGGTCGGAAAGCGCGTCTGGGTCTTCTTCTGGGAGGTCCTCTGCCAGGCAAAAGTCATCCGGCAGCGGCCTGTGCCGGGCATGGCGCATGCCTTTGTGTTCTGGGGATTTCTGGCGTTTGCGCTGGTCAGCCTCAACCATCTTGCAACCGGACTGCACCTCGGGTTCCTGCAGCATGTGGGGTTTGTCGGGACGTTCTACTTCGGCTTCGCGGGCATCTGGGCAGTGCTGGTTGCGGTGTCGATTGCCGGGCTGTTCTGGCGGCGTTTTGTGACGAGGCCGAAGTGGCTGGGCGAGAAGGTCTCGGTTGAGTCGGGCGTCATCGCCGGCTTGATCTTCGTGCTGATGGTCAGCTACCTCGCTGCATTCTTCGTGGCGGACAATGGCTTGGCTGTGCAGTTTTTGTGGTGGATTCATACGCTGGCGCTGTTGATCTTCCTGCCGCTGATTCCGCACACCAAGCACCTGCATCTCGTTCTCAGTCCGCTGACGGTCTTTCTCAAACGCAATGAGTTCTCGCAGATTCCCAAGCTGGAAGGTGATGAGGATTTCGGTCTGGTCGCTGGTAAGGACCTCACGCAAATCATCTCGCTGCAGGCGTATAGCTGCGTGGAGTGCGGTCGCTGCACCGAGCACTGCCCCGCATCGACGACGGGCAAGGTGCTCAACCCGAAGGAGATTGTGCTGGGGGTCCGGAGCTATCTCAACAGCTTCGGCCCGGCCAGCGAGACACCGCTGTTGAATGAGATGCGAGAAGAGTCCGCGAACGCGTCGCCGGATAATCCCATAGCGAACTACCTCAGCATGGAAGCCGCGTTTGAATGTACGACCTGCGGCGCGTGCGAGTACCAGTGCCCGGTCGGCGTGGAGCATCTGCCGATTATGGTGGGCCTGCGGCGCGGTGCCGTGAACACCGGAGCGTGGGAAGACCGCTACGGCACCAAGCTCTTTCTCGCGCTCGAAAAGCAGGGCAATGCGCTGGGGCTGAGTGCGCTGGAGCGCGATAAGTTCATTGCCAAGCAGGAGTTTCCAATCTTCGATGGCTCGCAGGAGTACTGTCTGTGGCTAGGCTGCATGGGTGGCTACGACCCCAAGGGCCGCGAGATCATCGCCGATTTCGCACGCGTGATGCGGTATCTCGGCACAAGCTTCGGTGTGCTGAAGAAAGAAAAATGTACGGGGGACCCTGCGCGCCGTCTGGGCAACGACCTCGTCTTTGGCTCGCTGGCGGAGACCGGTTTGAAGGCCTTTGAGCAGGCGAAGGTGAAGAAGATCGTCGCCATTTGCCCGCACTGCGTCCGCACGATTGCAACCGATTGGCGCGAGTATGGCATCGCGCCGGAGATCGAACACCACTCCGAGTTCATGGCTCGCTATGCGGACAGACTACCGAAGCAGAACGGCGAGAGCATCGTCTATCACGACCCCTGTTACCTGGGCCGCTATCGCGATGTCTACGAAGAGCCACGTGTGGTGGTCGCGGCTGCGGGCGAGCTCGTCGAAGCCGAACGCAATCATGAACGATCGTTCTGCTGCGGCGCGGGTGGAGGTCTGGCGTTTCTCGGGGAAGAGACGGGTGACCGCGTGAGCCATGTGCGCGCGAAGGAACTTGTCGCCACAGGAGCACAGACGATCGGCACAGCCTGCCCGTTCTGCAACACGATGTTCCGTGATGCGCTGGGAGCTGTCGGTGGCGAACAGCCGCCGCAGTTGCTGGATATCGCGCAGTTGACGGCGCGGGCGTTGTAGATGTGTCGCAAAACCCCGTAGGAAACGCATCAGGGATGAATCCGCTTGGACCGTGGATTCGCTAGTTTTGTTCCGCGTCGAGGCGACTCAGACATACTCGCGAGGAGTTGGCCGAACTCCAGAGAGGCCGCCGTCTTGCCGCCAGCGCTCCAGGCCAGCACGAAGTCAGCCTTGGGCAAAGGTGGCAGGTCGAACTGATCGCCAACCACCTTCATTCCTGGTTCCAGTTCTTCGCGCGTCAACACGGTAACGCCGAGGCCAGCCAGCATGGCGGCACGGAGTCCTTGCTGACTGGGCGACGTGAAGACGATGTGCCACTCGATGGAGGTGCCCTCCAGGGCTGTGATGCCAATCTGGCGATTGACACAGGGCGCGGGCGACAAGGCGAGCGGCAGCGAGGAACCTTGTGGCCGCTCGAAGGTCTCGGCGGCGGCCCAGACGAATTGCGATCTGCGCAACACCGTACCCTCCGGCTTGCCGGACATCGACATCACCACCGCGAGGTCCAGTTCCCCGGCGTTGACCATCGCTTGCAGATCAAGATAATTACTGACGCTCACGTCGAGACGAACCGCAGGGAAGGCCCGGGCAAACTGGCATAGGAGTGGAGGCAGTCGATCGCCCAGGAACGTCTCTGGCACGCCAACGCGTATGACGCCCGAGACCGGAGACGGCTGGAAGCGTTGGGTCAACGCATCGAGCGAGGTCAAAATCTGTTCCGCATAGCGCAGAAACTCGTTGCCCTCCTCGGTGAGGGTCAGGCTCCGCGTAGTGCGGTGCAGCAGCGGCCTGCCAACCTGCTCTTCGAGACGCTTGATCTGGTGACTGATGGCAGACTGGGTGAGGTTCAGCCGCAGCCCTGCGCGCGTGAAACCGCCCGTCTCCTTGACGGCCAAAAGCGCACGCAATAGGGCGGGATCGAAATCCATGACTCCAATATAGATGATGGTTATTCATGAATTGAAGTAAATAAATTCATTTCCCTCATGGGCGATGACTCTCTAGGATGAGTCCCATGGTTGATTTCCGCATCCGCAAGAACACGATCGCACTGGCCGCCGTTTGCCTGGCTTCCCTGATGTTCGGCCTGGAGATCTCCAGTGTGCCGACGGCACTACCGGTTCTGGCAAAGGTACTTTACGGCAACTTCCAACAAATGCAATGGATCATGAATGCCTACACGATCTCCTGTACAACGGTGCTGATGGCAGCGGGAACCCTGGCGGACCGTTTTGGACGGAAACGTCTCTTCATCGTCAGCCTGTTTTTATTCGGCATCACTTCTTTGATCTGCGGTTTAGCGCGTGACGCGTCTGTGCTGATCGTCAGCCGGTTTCTGCAAGGTATGAGCGGCGGTACGATGCTGATCAGCCATATTGCTGTGCTCTCGCATCAGTTTCGCGAAGGGCGGGAACGCAGCAGGGCGTTCGGCTGGTGGGGCGTTATCTTCGGATTTGGTCTGGGTTTTGGGCCCATCATTGGAGGCGTGATCGTCGCTGTGCTCAACTGGCGATGGGTCTTTCTGATCCATGTTCCGATTGCGGTCCTTACCCTGGCTCTCGTCTTAAGTGGCGTGCAGGAGTCGAAAGATCCGCAGGCAAAGAAGCTGGACATCCTGGGTATCGTTACGCTCTCTCTGGCAATCTTTGGTTTTACTTATTTCATTACCCAAGGGCCAGATCTTGGTTTTAGCAGCCTTGCAGCTCTTGGCGTGTTAGCTGCGTCAGTTCTGAGCTTCCTCATTTTTATTTGGGTGGAAAAGACCAATCCTCATCCGATGTTTGACTTCTCCGTCTTCCGGATTCGCAACTTCTCGGGCGCCATCTTTGGCTCCATCGGCATGAACTTCAGCTTTTGGCCATTCATGATCTACTTGCCGATCTACTTTCAGAGCGGTCTTGGCTACGGCAGTGTCACAGCCGGCTTGTCGCTCCTGGCCTATACCCTTCCGACGCTGGTCATTCCTCCGCTGGGAGAGCGTCTTTCCCTTCGGTATCATGCCGGTACGGTGATTCCTCTGGGACTGTTTACGATCGGCCTCGGTCTTCTCCTGATGAAGTATGGCAGCGCTGCGGCTCACGCCAGTTGGCTCACGATGCTACCGGGTTCGCTGTTGGCGGGTGTGGGGCTCGGCCTAACTAATACGCCTGTAACGAACACAACCACTGGCTCGGTTTCGAGTGCGCGCTCCGGGATGGCTTCGGGCATCGACATGAGTGCCAGGCTGATCACGCTTGCCATCAATATCGCCATGATGGGATTCATCCTGGTAGAGGGAATCTCGTCTTCTTTGAAGAGTGCTTTTCCTGGAGCTTTGCAGGCTCCGCAGTTGCACACCCTGGCGGAAGCCATAGCCGCTGGCAATGCTGCTTCCCTTAGGGAGACGTCGCCTGAGTTGTCTTCTTTGGCTTCATCCGGAGCCGTATTTCATGCGGCGCTGGTGCATGGTTTCGGTTTGGTGATGCTCTACGGTGGGATTGGCGTATGGATCTTAGCCGCGCTGAGTTTTGTGGTCTTTGGATCGAGGAAGGAATCCTTCGATACGACCGACGTAGCGATTCATGACGCTCAGGAGCCGGAGCTCACGCATTGCTAAAGGGAATCAGCCTTCAAAATCTCCATGCCCTACCGAGGTCCGGCGATCGAACACGAAGCACGTGCCTTTCCATTGGCTGGCCTGCTCCGGCACGTCCTCAAGATACTTCAGGATGCCGCCCTTAAGGTGATAGACGTCGCTGAAACCTTCCTGCAGCATGAAGGCCGAAGCTTTCTCGCAACGTATGCCGCCGGTGCAGAACATTGCTACCTTACGATGTTTCGCTGGATCGAGGTTCTCGCGCACATAGGTGGCGAAGTCCGAGAACGTCTCGATGCCGGGATCGGTTGCGCCGGTGAAGGTGCCTAGCTCAACCTCATAGTGATTGCGGGTGTCCAGCAGCAGTACCTCGGGATCGGCGATCAGCGCATTCCATTCCTGCGGTTCCACATACGTCCCAGCTTGCGTCGGATCGACCTTAGCTTTGCGGAAGGCGAGGATCTCGCGTTTGACCAGAAACTTCAATCGTCCGAATGGCCGCTCTTCTGCCGACGCGAACTTTACCTCCGCCCGCTCCAGCCCTACCTTCTCTGCCAGCATGTCCAGCAGGCGGTCGATAGTCTCACTCGATCCTGCGAGCGTGCCGTTCACGCCTTCGCCGGCGATCAGCAGGGTACCGCATAGATCATCCACGCTGAACGCGGCACGCAACTCGTCGCGCAGAGCCGCCGGATCAGGCAGGGAGACGAAGCGGTAGAAGGCTGCAATCGTGAAAGTCATTACCCTTCCATGATAGATCGACAGGGGTGCCGTCGAGCAATGGAGACCACTCTCCCGCACCCCTGCTATGGTTTCCCCTCCTGCTACTGCTTAGGACCTCCACCGATGGCGTCAAGAGCGGCGATGGTTTCGGAAGGAAGCTGTAGCGTTGCAGCCTTGAGGTTTTCCCGAAGATGCCCGATGGAAGAGGTGCCGGGTATCAGCAGGATGTTGGGCGAGCGCTGCAGCAGCCACGCGAGCGCGACCTGCATGGGCGTGGACTGCAGCGACGCTGCTGCCGCATCGAGTGCCGACGACTGTAGAGGCGTGAATCCCCCCAGCGGAAAGAATGGCACGTACGCTATGCCCTGCTTCGCGAGGTCCTGGATGAAGCTGTCATCGTTTCGGAGCGCGACGTTGTACAGGTTCTGAATGCAGACGATCTCTGTGATGGTCTGAGCTTCCGCCAGCTGCTTGGGGGTGACGTTGCTCAGGCCGAGATGACGGATCAATCCCTGACGCTTGAGTTCGGCAAGCACGGTCAGCGGTCCTTCGATGGATCCTTCCGCCAGCTCCGCGATTCCTCCAACCCGGAGATTGACGACATCCAGCGCGTCGAGCCCGAGATTGCGGAGATTGTCATGAACGGCATCGATGATCTCTTGACGGGAAAGAGCGTGGATCCACGACTTGTCGTCACCACGGCGAGCCCCTACCTTGGTGACGATGACAAGATCGTCCCGGTAAGGATGAAGCGCCTGCTTAATGATCTGATTGGTCACATGGGGACCGTAAAAGTCGCTGGTGTCGATGTGGTTCACGCCAACGGCAACTGCCTCGCGCAGAACAGCAACGGCACCGTCCACGTCGCGCGGCGGTCCCCACACCTGGGGACCCGCAAGCTGCATCGCGCCATAGCCCATGCGGTTCACGGTGATCGAAGTGCCAGGAAGTGTGAAGTTGCCGCCAAGATCTGTCTGTTTCGTCATGCTGTTTCTCCTCTAGTTCGTTCAGCGCTCGTAGTAAATCGCATCTACCTATGCTTAGATGAAGAAAGCTTCAGGTTAGGAGTTCGCATTTGCCCCAGCGTGCACAAGTCGTCTTAGAGCCCCGTAAATCGCCCGTTCAGGCGCGCTCGGCTGCTAGTGTGGACGCCATTCTCGAAGCCACCATTCAGGTTTTGCTCAGTATTGGGAAGGAACAGCTGACTACGACCAAGGTGGCCTTGCGGGCCGGTGTGTCGGTCGGAACCCTATACCAATACTTTCCGAACAAGAGTTCTCTCCTGCAGGCCGTCTTAAGGCGTCACCTCACCGAGGTTGGTGACGCTGTCGAACGCGTCTGCAAGGAACAGAAGGGTAGAACACTTCGGCAGATGGCGACCGCTCTCATCACCGCATTTATGCACGCCAAGATGAGGGATGCGAAGACGAGTGTCGCTCTCTACTCCGTGAGCTCCGATGTAGACGGAACGAAGATCGTGCAACAGATGGGGGCCCGGTTTCATAAGGCAGTCGCCCGCATGCTAACGACCTCCTGTGAGCCGCTCACATCCGATCCACAGCTGGTTGCTTCTATGCTTCAGGGGGCAATGGTTGGGATAAGTCGGCGGATACTGGAATCGGGTGTCGCCGAAGGTCAGCGCGAAGTTTTGCAGCAGGAACTGATCTTTGTGGCGTGCGCCTACGTGGATGCGTGTTCTGCGCGGCCACGCATTTAGTTGCATGGCCGCATGACAAGCCAGAAATGCAAAAGACAAGTGCTGGTCGGAGATCGATGTCCTTTTTCGTCCGGTATTAGGCTGTAAGATGTCTTTCAATGCGTGAGGGTGCCACCTAGGATTGATCCATTGACGACACAAGGTCGTCTTACAAAGGAGCAATTCGATGTCCGATTCCAATACCGTACTGGTTGTCATTGATGCTCAGGAGTCTTTTCGTCATCGCCCTTACTGGAGCAGCGACGATGTTGGGAAGTTCACTGCACGGCTTCAACGATTGATTGACGGGGCAAAGGCTCAGGGAATTCCAGTGGTACAGGTCTTTCACGTAGAAGGGGATGGAGTCTTCTCCCTGGCATCGGGCCATGTCAGGACCCTGACAGGGCTATCGATTGCACCCGACGCAGTCTTCCAGAAACATAGCCATAGCGCTCTTGTTGGCAGCGGCCTGGATGTATGGCTGGTACAGCATGGGATACGAAGGCTCATCGTGTCCGGCATCCGTACGGAGCAGTGCTGCGAGACCACCACTCGACATGCTTCTGACATTGGCTACGACGTGGACTATGTAACCGAGGCTACCTTGACGTTTGCCATGACGGATCGGCGCGGACGCGTGTGGAGCCCACAGGAGCTCAAGGAGCGAACGGAGCTTGTCCTGGAGGATCGGTTCGCTCGCATTGTTACGGTGGAAGAGGCTCTGGAGGGTGCGAAGCTGGAGCTTGTCGCTTGAGGTAAACAAAAAAGATGAAGCTTATCCCCGTATACGTTGTGCTCCTTCAGCGGACACTGCTGCTTGATGTGGCGGGTCCGTTGGAGGTGCTGCGCGCGGCCAACAGGGATCAACAAGAGGTTCGGTTCGTAGTGCGCTACATCGGTCCCGAGGCCACGATCGTCAGTTCGATAGGAGTTACTCTGGCGAAGATTGAACCTCTGCCCAGGAGCCTGCCAGACGACGCCATGGTGATACTTTCCGGCGGCGTGGATTACGTGATGATGCCGGGGACACAGACCGTTCCCAGGAAAGATGGCTATAGCGAGACGGCGGTTGTGAAGTGGCTGCGCGCGGTGGTCCGGCCAGGGCATAAGGTGGTGTCGATTTGTTCCGGCGCGATGTTGGCGGGCCGGGCCGGGCTTTTCGACGGGTATGCCTGTACAACGCACCATAGCGTTTGCGCAGAGCTTGCTGAGGTGGCTCCTGAGGCAAGGGTGCTGGAGAACCGGCTGTTTGTCGAGGACGGAGAGCGTTACTCTAGCGCCGGTGTGACAGCGGGCGTGGACCTTATGCTGCATATTGTGGCGCAGCTCGCCGGTCTTCCGCTGGCGGTTTCTATCGCACGATACATGGTGGTGTATCTGCGCCGCAGCGGAGCCGATCCGCAGCTTTCGCCCTGGCTGGAGGGGCGCAACCATATTCATCCGGCTGTACATCGGGTGCAGGATGCGATAACAGCCGACCCTGCCAAGTCCTGGACGTTGCGGGCCCTGGCGAGGATTGCAGGCGCAAGCAGCAGACATCTCACGCGGCTCTTTCAGGAGTATGCGGGGATGAGCATTACGGACTATAAAAACAATCTGCGCGTGGCGCTGGCTCGTGAGTTGATTACCCAGACGAGTCTGGATATGGAGCAGGTGGCGGAACGTGCGGGGTTTGGGTCGACGCGGCAACTAAGGCGGGCCTGGGGCAGGCTGCATGATTCGGCGCCAAGTGAGGCGCGGAACCATGCATTGGGATGACTCGGATGGTAGTGTCGGAACGCGTGAATACCGACCGTGAACCAGAAGCTGGCCGTGCTCTGTAGCGTAAGAGATTCCTTGGATTGCCGAGGTTAGGGTGACTTGACCTGGAGCACTGCGTCTATCCAATGGCTACACGCAAATACATTGGTGCGGAATTCAGCAAGGGAGAGTCCATGTTTCGGAAGACATACTCACGGTCATTCACGGCATTCGCAATTCTTTTTCTCGCAGCTTGTTGTATCAGGAGAACAGCATCTGCGGCGGAGCCAAAGTCGCCAGCGCTCTTTGCTCCAGGCGTGATCTCCGGGGCGGCGAATGATCTATCACCAGCTTTTAGCCCGGATGGCCGCACCGTGTTCTTCACCCGTTCGAATACTTCCTACTCCTTCGTTCTTGTCTCGCATCGAAATGGGGATCACTGGTCAGCTCCCGAGGTAGCCACGTTTTCTGGCCAGTGGAAAGATCTGGAGGCCACTATGTCACCTGATGGTTCCTTCCTGATCTTTGCTTCTAATCGTCCTGCTACTGAGGGCAAGGGGCCGCTCGACGGCGTATACAACGGAAAAACTTATCCGGGCGGTGGCGGCAATCTGTGGCGCGTTGACCGGCATGGCGACAGCTGGGGCGCGCCTGTCCGCCTTCCGGACTCTATCAATAGCAGTAGAGCCGTTTTCTCTCCCAGCATCGCAGCGGACGGCAGTCTTTATTTCATGCAGGCCGATCCGTCGAGCGGGACCTTTCATCTCTTTCGATCTTCCTAGTCGAGCAGGCACCTATCAAACTTCCGTGAAGATGGCTCTAGGGGATGCAACAACAGAAGAAGTCGATCCAGCTGTGGCGCCGGACGAATCCTTCATCGTCTACAGCTCACGGCATCCCCAGCAGCATGACAAGAATCGGCTTCATATCGCCTTCCATCAGGCGAGTGGATGGAGTGATCCCGTGGATCTCGGTGACATCGTGAATGAACAGGGCAGCAACATTGAAGCACGTCTTGGCCCGGATCATCGCACTCTCTACTTCAGTACAAATACAGTGTCGCCGGCATTGCCGGCACTGACGCATGCAGAGGCGTTGAAGGTATTGCAAGAGATGCAAGTGTGGGCCAACGACAACGAAAATATCTGGTACGTCTCTCTGGCTCCGTGGCTGGATGAACACCGTGGCTACTAGAGCGTTTAGTGTCCGAATTGTTAGCGATCGGAGGTGCTCTACCGCTCGAGTACTGAAAATAGGATAAAGAACAGATTTGTTCGCATGCTCGATGTCCTCCGTTCAGTCGGGGATGAACTTCCCAAACCCTATACGCAGGCCAACGATATGCTGCTGCGGGCCGGTGAAAAGGTAGTAGTCTCGAAGCTCGATGCGGACAAGCCTTTTTTCTTCGTTCCTGCCGAAGTCGATTCCCAAACCAAAGTTGACGGCGTTTCCCGTGGCAAACATGCGGGTATAGCCTCCGGTGAGAAAGGGATAGAGGCTGTGATGAGGAACCTTATTCGCAAACATGACGTCGAAGCTGGCTAGACCGTCGAGTGGATAGCCGCCCGGCAATGGCCCTACGATGCCAAGCTCAAACTGTGGGGAGGCATTGATACCTTTGCCAAGCGTCCTCGCGAAGTATTGGCCGAATGTGACGCCGCCGGTAAAGGTAGATCTGGTGATGTTCCCGCCTGTAGAAGCGGCTGGGCTCGCGAAGATGTTCGCGTAGGCGCAATCTGTGCCTAGCCCTTGGGTGTATGGATCGGGATGGGTCGTAGTAGATTGAGTTTGGGCGTGCGACATCGTACCGGTCGTGAGCAAAAACAGGAAAGACAGCGTGAGGGAATAGGGGGACACGGGATGCGACGCTTCGGAATTGGATGAAGCTTCTGCTTTACGCGCTTCTGCAAACGCCCAATTGTTCCCAAGACAGAAGTTCGCCATCGAACAGCAAAGAATCGCGACAAGGTTCGAGACAAGCAGCGGCAGCCGCGCTTCATGGACCAACAGTCTCATCAAGGCAAGGTTTCCCAACATCGAAACCAAACCGTTGGAGAGATGAAACCGCACGAACTGACGGAGTCGTGGCGCGCCGTCGCGGCGGTCGCGCCACGTGTAATGGCAATGCCACATGAAGTTGTGCAACAGCGTGATCTCGATGGCCGCAGCCGAGGCATATAGGTAATGGCCAGCTGTCCAGCGATTGAAGAGAACGAGCGCGGCAAGCTGTAACCCCATGCCCATCACTCCCACCAGATTGAACTTCGCCCAGCGAATAAATGTGCTCATGGCAGCGGCTCCTCACGATAGAGTTGAGCCGTATGACGTACGGTAAGAAGGATCACGGTGGCAAACATGCAGATCGATGCGATTGCTCCCCCTAGATCGAACAGCAGCATCCTGTATCCGAACACGGTTGAGTATTCACTGTGTAGCAACGCCAGGTTCCCAAGGATCAGCAGAATGCGAATCTCCGTGGGACCAAAGAAGCCCTGCGAGAGTTGAAAGCGGGATAAGGTGTAGGTGGCCAGGTAGCTTTCACTCGACAAAAGCAGAAATGCGATCAACATCGCGATCGCCGTTTGCCGGTGCACGAAGCCGGAGAGCCCGAGTCCGTACATCAACGCGACAGACCCGAAGATGTCCACCATGTGATCGACATAGAAGCCATAGCGCGGGCGTTGCTGGCCACGTATGCGGGCTAGCGTGCCATCCATGCTGTCTCCAAACCAATTCACCACCAGGCACAGACTCACCAGTAGCAGAGCGTAGCGGTTATAGCGCGATAAGGCATAGCCAACTCCCGCTCCAATCTGAGCGCAGAGCCCGAGCACTGTGAGCTGGTCGGAGCTGAGCCAGCTTGGCATGCGGTAGGCCATCCATTGCAGAGCGCGTTTCTCGAGCGAAGCGGTCAGAGCCTGATTGACTCGACGTGCCGGTGTAAAGGTCATTTCGTTTTTCGTTATGGCTGCGTGGGTATTCATCTTTGGATCCTTTCCAAATATCGCGATGTGCGTTGTGACCATTTCCTATTTCCGAAGCGCGTTGCATGCAGCGTGGAGAGTGAATTCCAGTGATTCGCGTGGAATGCTCGCCACGTATGGCCGAATAGCCCAACCGAGGCCGCTCGGAATGGAGCGGGTGAGCGAGACGGCCTCGATCTGTAGGTAAAGCCCTCCGTCCCGCTCCTCGTAACTCCAATAGGTGTTCAGCCGCCATAAAAAGCCGTGTTCTTCGTTGTCATTCAAGGGGCGCTCAGCAGCGGTGCCAGCCGCATCGATCTCGGTAATCCGCTCGCTCCGAGAGACGCTGTAGCCGTGTCGTACATCCAGTTGGCCGAAGGTAATGTCGTAGCTCGTGTCCAGCACTACTGTGATGACGTGCCGCTGGCGAACGCGCATCCATGCTTGCATGCGGCTTCCGTCTCGCGTGAGCACCTTGGCCTGAAGCACCTGAGGAGAGAAATGTTGCGGATAAGCGTTGAAGTCCTGCATCAATCGCTCGAAGTCAGCGGCTTTGGCTCCGGGAGCAAAGGCTGTGCCCCGCCAATGATGCAGCAGCGCTCCGGAGAGCTTGGCGTTTGCGGAAGGCGTGAGCCGCTCTTTGATTTGTTCGATGATTAACTCTCCCTGGCGCAGGCGCGTCTCTGTGCTTTTAGGATCGGAAGTCGCAGAAGCGAGGAAAGCACTCGGTGACCGATGCTGTTGCACAAGCCGGGACTCAACTGCTTTGCTGTAAGAGTTGAAGGCGAAAATGGCGGCGGGAGTGGGCTCTCCTATCAGAAGGAGTGGTGTGTCCAGAAAGAGCAAGAGGCCGCAGACTACGGATATTTTTCGAGAGCGCTTGAATAGGTGTCGCTTCATGTATCGCATCCTGCCCGGCCGCGAGCGGGGAAGCAATGCATGGAACCTCACACGGTGAAGATTGTTCATCACGGCGCAAGTCATAGCAACTATTCGGCTTCTGAAGATTCCTCGCTGGCGCAATCGCCTTGAATCATCCGTTGCATTCGATACACTGAAGAGCAGACATGACAGACGCACGGCCAGCCAGGCGCTATCGCTTCGGAGTCTTCGAAGTGGACTCGACTACAGGAGAGCTGCGCCGGAAGGGTGTGCGTGTCAAATTGCATTCGCAACCGTGCCAAGTGCTTTTCATGCTGCTGGAACGGCCCGGTGAGATGCTGACGCGTGAAGAGATCTGCCGGGAGCTGTGGCCCGACGGAATGTTCGTAGACTATGAACATGGTGTGAACTCGGCAGTGAATCGCCTCCGTGAAGCTCTTGGGGACAAAGCGAGCAACCCGAGATTCGTTGAAACGTTGGCTCGTCGTGGCTATCGCTTTCTGGTCCCGGTAGAACGAATCGTGATCGACCGAGTCGAGCGAACCGCTCTGGAGCCAGCTGCTTCAGCTGCAGACCCCGCGATCCCGATTCTTGAAGATTCGTTCGGACTACCGGCAACTCCGGTAAGCACGAGAGCCAAACTTTTCGACCGGTTATTAACGACCCCAGAGGATCTGCCGAAGAGTTCGCATTCCGTGGTGCAGACGCTCTTCGTGCTGCTCCAGATCATGTATCTGGGTTTTTATGTGGGGGCACTGGCCAACCTGGCGGAGATCAACGAGCTTTTCTCAGTGCTACCGTTTGCCACGCAGGCATTTACCGTCATGATCGTGACCGCCGCTGTTCTGATCCCTGTCCGCGTCTTTCTGATTTGCGCGGTGCTCTTTCATGCGCCTGGAATGCGTAGAAAATTCTTGAAGATTTGGTGGTTTCTTCTACCGCTCGATGGGCTGTGGTCTCTCGCTCCCTTCCTGCTGTTGCATCACATCAATTATGGGCTGGCACTAGCGTGTATGACGCCACTCATCTATTCACCCTTTGCACAACGCTCACTTGTCCTGATGGGTGCGGGTGGGACGAGCCATGAAATCACCGCCGCTGCCCGATGACTCCTTAGACAGCCGATTCATGCTGAAAAGCGCCTTGGCGATTAGTTGGGAATGTAGACACAACGTTGATAGGGCGTAGCTCACGGCGCAGGTAGTATTCCTAGATGGCGAAAGGAAGAACGGTTAGCACCTATGGTGTGCTTGCGGTGGGTGTAATCTCCATCGCCTGGTCGGCGATTTTTGTCCGCTGGACGCATATGCCCGGAGTCGCCTCCGCCTTCTATCGCATGTTCTTTGCGTCGATGGTGCTCTGTTGTGTTCTGGTGTTCTCCAGGGTGACGCTTGCAAGCGTTGATCGATCTACGATCGGTGTAGCCGTTCTGAGCGGAGTGTTTTTTGCAGGAGATGTCGGGCTGTTCAATACGGCTGTTCTTCATACCTCTGCGGGAAGCGCAACCTTTCTGGCCAACAATGCACCTGTGCTCGTCGGTCTACTCACCTGGGCGATTACGCGACGTTTACCTTCGCGGCGCTTCTGGACGGCGCTTGCCATCGCCCTTGTGGGCGCATGGTTGATCGTCGCGGCTGACGCGCGGCATGCCGGCAGGGAGTGGTCTGCCGACTTGCTGGCCGTGATGGCCTCTGTTTGTTTCGCGCTGTATCTGTTGACCACCGAACGTCTGCGAAAGGACTTCGATACTCGCATTCTTGTAACTCTTTCGACGACGTCGAGTGCAGTTGCGCTTTTGCTCATCTCTGCCTTAGCCCATGTCTCGCTCGCCGTGCCGAATGCGCGTGCTCTCGCCGCGTTGCTGGGACTGGGCTTGATCTGCCAACTCACGGGTTACTTCTGTCTCACCTATGCTCTTGGTCATCTGCCGGCAACCGTAACATCCGTGGTTCTGCTTGCGGTTGCCCCGATCACGGCCTTGTTTGCGTTCGGACTCTTCGGAGAGCGCATGACGATACTTCAAGGTACCGGCGGCGTCCTTGTAATCCTCGGAGTTTGGATTGTAAGCAGAGCACATCAGGGATCTTCGCGGGATTCGAGAGACAGCGGTGCCTTCGATGCGGTAGGCTAAGCGGTTGCGTCTAATGGCTGGTGAGGGTTGCTGATGAAGATCGTGGTAGCAGTGAAGCAGGTTCCAGAGCGTGATGCCGCAGTGCGCGTTGCAGCGGATGGCCGCAGCGTCGACGAAAGCGACGTGGCATGGATGATGAATGAGCCCGATGCCTATGCGCTGGAAGAGGCGCTGCAGTTGAAGGAGCGCGACGGCGAAGGCGAAGTGATTGTGCTGTGTGCCGGACCGGATCGCGTGACGAGTACGCTGCGCGAAGCGCTGGCGAAAGGCGCGGATCGCGCGATCCATGTTGTCACCACGGATGAAGGCGAGGGATCACTGGCCGCGCGCGACACGCTGGGCGTGGCGAAGCTGCTGGCCGAGGCGATTAAGACAGAGTCGCCCGACCTGGTACTGACGGGCTTGCAGTCCGACGACCTTGGCGCGGGGCAGACGGGGGTTGTCGTTGCAGAACTGCTCGGCGTGCCACACGCAACTCTGGTGCTGCAGGTGGAGCGCGCTGATGCAGGAATCAAGGTCAAGCGAGAGCTCGAAGATGGCTGGTTCCAGCATATCGAGATGCCGCTGCCCGCGCTGTTGACGATTCAGTCTGGCGGCAACAAGCTGCGCTACGCCACGCTGATGGGCATTAAGAAAGCCAAATCGAAGGAGACGCGCGAACTTGCAGCTGTGGCAGCCGGTGCACGCGTCGATGAAGTGGTGAAGGTTGCACTTCCGGAGCGCGTGAAGCGGACAGAGATGCTGACTGGATCGGCTGATGAGGTCGCGACGAAGATCGTCGAAAAGTTGAAATTCGAGGTAAAGATCCTGTGAGCAAAGTTCTTGTAGTGATGGAACAGAAGGGCGATGCCGGATGGCACCGCATCAGTCTGGAAGCGCTGGCCGCGGGCCAAAAGCTCGCAGCGGAGCTTGGCGTGACGTGCTCAGCCGTGGTCCTCGGCGAGAGCGCTGCGATTGGGCCGTTGGCCTCCGAGCTTGCGACGAAGAAGCTAGATACCGCATGGTCTGTAGACCATGCGCTGCTTGCGAACTATACGGCGGACGGTTGGGTTGCCGTGCTGCAACAGCTCATTGCCCAAGAGCAGCCTCAGTATGTCGTGTTCCCGCACACCTACCAGGTGCGCGACTACGCGCCTGCGCTCGCCACGCGGCTGGGGCAGGTGCTCATCAGTGATGTCACGGCTATTCATGCAGGCCCCGTGTTCGTGCGGCAATGGATGCAGGGCAAGCTGAACGCGGAGTATGCGCATAAGGGAGCGGGCGTCTGTCTGGTCTCGGTGCAGGCTGGGAGCTTCCGCGCTGATGCGGTAGAAGCAGGTTCCTCCGAGGTGAAGACCTTTGCCCCTCAGATCGATGCTGCACAGATTCGCACGAAGCCGAGCGAGCCCTTCCGCGAGGCCGCGCAGACGGTCGATCTTTCCGCTGCTCAGGTAATCGTTAGTGTGGGGCGCGGCATCGGGGAGCAGGAAAATCTCGGGCTTGTCGAAGAGCTGGCTGCCGCGCTGGGCGCGGAACTCGCGGCTTCGCGGCCGATCTGCGACGCAGGCTGGCTGCCTATGGAGCGTCAGGTCGGAAGCTCCGGCCAGACGGTTGCGCCGAAGCTGTATCTGGCGGTCGGCATCTCGGGTGCGATTCAACATCTCGTCGGCATGAAGGGCGCTAAGACGGTGATTGCGATCAATAAAGACGCTGACGCTCCGATCTTCGAGATCGCCGATATCGGGGTGGTGGGAGATCTATTTGAGGTCGTTCCGGCGTTAACGAAGGCGATCAGAGGCGCGGTATAAGACGCGATCCTGACTATTGCCGGTGGCTATGTATGCATCACTCGATGCACACATACAGAGGGTGCTTCCGGGTGTTGGTGGATGGCCTATGTTTAGGACGTCTGTAGTGGCCTTGAAAGAACTGCTGAGCAGCGGAATTATGAAAAATGCCCAGAGAATAAGAAGAATGGAGAGCAGTATGTCGAGCACTGTGGCCCTCCCTCCCTTTATCCACACCGTAAATGGAGCCGCTATAAGCGCTGCGATGAGAGAACCCAGGCACAGGACAAAAAGTGGAGCCGGTATCGGTTTCCATATCCAGTTGAAAAAACTCAGGCCGAAGGCGAAGATCAACACATGCAGCACAACGGCTATGCGAAAAATATAGGAAGGCTGCCTCACGGTTTTTTCCCGCTGTTGCAGTAAGTGCTGCACATCGCTGTGGGATGCGTTCAGTACAGGCCGATTGTCGACGGAAGAGGTCGTCGCATTCTGTGCGTCCATCTCCATGGTTTCCTCCGTGTCTTCCAGCTTCGGCATATCCTCTCTTGCGGTTGCGGATGGTGAGGTTCCATCTGCAGGATGGAAGATATTGGCTAGCCTGCGCAGGTCGTTACGTAAATCGGCAACCAACTGCTCCAACCATCTTTGTGCAGGCATGGGCCCTCGCTCGTAGCAGCCTACACTGCCGGGTGACTTTACCGTCGCATGAACGGTTATCAAGAATCAAAACGCATTTAGTTGGTCTCAGGGAGTCCATAAAGACCTCAGGGAGTCCATAATGGCCTCTTTTGCGTCATACTAGATGAAGCAGTGCCTTGCGCCGCTGTTCAGCAACCCTTGACGAAACGAATCAAACGCGGAGCTAACGCCCCCGCGCATCCAATTTGGATGCGCATGCTGGCTCTCGTGTGCCTGTTGGTCGTTGGCTTTGCGAGCTCCGCACAGGCAGCACACGTTCACGGCGAGTGGTTGCCGCATCAGGCGGCACAACTCGGCTCCGCGGCCGATAGCTCGCAGCTTCCCGGCGGTGAGATCAACTGCCCGCTTTGCGTGGCGATGCACCTATCGTTACCGATGTCGGAGCAACTTGCTTCAATCGGCCTGGTGCTGGTGGAGTGCAAGCTCGCAACGGTCGTTGAGCATGTGCCGAGCGCCCAGTGGCACTTTGCGATGTTCAGCAGGCCTCCGCCTGCCATGGAAACCCTCTAGCTAGCTTCATTTCGAGGATGGTTGCGCTCCAAAGGGGCGTAGCCCACGCGCCTTTAGCGCGATCTTCATTCAGGGCCTTCTCTCATGTCAACCCGCATGGCAGAAGGCCACGGACCGCATTCCAGCGATGTCCGGTGTCTGCGTTTCAACAGACAGGAGTTCGTTTCCTATGCAAAGATTTCCATTTTCTCGATTGCTCGCCATCACGTTCGCGCTATGGCTGCTACTGGCCTTTGCCGCTGGTGCGGCATTCGCTCAGGGCACATCCGGTACCGTCACTGGCGCCGTCACCGATACGACCGGCGCTGCCATTCCCGGTGCCACGGTCGTTCTGGCTAACCCGGTAAGCGGTTATAGCCGCACCGCAACGACGGATGCGACCGGGCAGTTTCGTTTCGTCAACGTGCCATTCAACCCATATCGCTTCGCTGTGACGAGCAGTGGGTTCCAAACATTCAACAAAGTTGTTCAGGTGAGCTCGGTGGTGCAGATCGCGGTCCCTGTGAAGTTGCAGGTCGCGACCTCAACGACCAGCATTACGGTGGAAGCTCCCTCCGATCTGGTGGAGAACGATGCGACGGCCCACACCGACATCGACCGCTCTCTGATCGACCATATGCCGCTGGAAAGTGCCTCATCCGAGCTGAGTTCGATTGTGACACTGGCTTCACCGGGTGTGGCGGCAGACTCCAACGGCCTGATGCACGGCCTCGGAGACCATGCGGAGAACTCGTTCAACATCGATGGACAACCGATCACGGATCAGCAGAGCAAGGTGTTCTCCAATCAGGTTCCAGCGGCGGCGGTGCAGTCGCTGGAGGTGATCGAAGGCGCTCCACCTGCTGAATATGGTGACAAGACCAGTCTCGTGGTGAAGGCTACTACGCGCTCAGGCCAGGGTGTGACGAAGCCGACTGGCACGATCACTCTGTCCTATGGCACGTTCGGCTCTGGCAACCTTGCCTTTGACACTTCCTACGGCGGCAAGAACTGGGGCAACTTCATCGCGGCCAACGGCCTTGAGTCAGGACGCTTTCTCGATGCGCCGGAGTTTGCGGTCTATCACGACAAGGGTAACGAGGAGAACTTCTTCGATCGCGTCGACTATCAGCTCAGCAATGTGAGCTCGATCCACACGAACGTGCAGTACACACGTTCCTGGTTCCAGACGCCGAATAGTTACGACTCAGAGTTTGGTTTCGTGCAGAGTGGCGAGGACCCTTCGCAGACGGACCAGCGTTCGAAGATTGAGACCCTGGATTTTGCACCCACCTACACGCGCACCATCGGTACGAACAGCGTGTTCAACTTTGGCCCGTACATCCGTCGCGATTCGTACAACTACTATCCAAGCAACAACCCGCTGTCGGACCTTGGGCCTGCAAACTTGCAGCAGGAGAGCGTGGCGCAACAGCGCTCGCTGACCAACGCCGGTGTTCATGCTGACTGGTCGTATGTGCAGGGCATTAACAACGTGAAAATCGGCGGCATGTATGCGCAGACCTTCCTGCGCGAGAACGATCAACTCGCCCTGGTCGATCCAGGCTTGAACGCACCGTGTCTGGATGCGAGCGGCAATCCGCTTCCCGGCGATCCGACCCCGTGCGCAAATCCGAATCCGAACTTCAACCCTGTGCTTTTGTCAGTTGACCTGACGCGTGGCGGTGTTTTCTACGCTTGGCACGGACAGACAGACGTAAAGCAGCTTGCGCTCTATGCGCAGGACCAGATCACCTTCGGCAACTGGCTGTTCAACGCCGGCATTCGCGGTGACTTCTACAACGGTCTGAGCATTCAGCGGCAGGCTGAGCCGCGGGTGGGAACGTCTTACAACATCAAGAAGACGAATACGGTGCTGCGCGCGTCCTACGCGCGTACGCAGGAGACGCCCTTCAACGAGAACCTTGTGCTTTCCAGCAATGGATGTCTCGATCCTGTGCTCAATGGCATCTTCACGAAGCAGTATGGTTCATGCAGCGCCGTGCCATTCAACCCCGGCTTCCGCAACGAGTTCCATGTCGGTCTGCAGCAGGGCATTGGGCGGCACTTTGTGCTGAGCGGCGAATACATCTGGAAGTACACGCACAATGCGTATGACTTCAGTGTGCTCGGCGCGACGCCGATTACGTTTCCCATCGAGTGGCACAACTCGAAGATTCCCGGTGTCGCGGTCAGCGGAACGCTTACCGAGATCAAGGGCTTCTCGGCGCGCGTGACGATGTCGTCCGTGGCGGCGCGCTTCTTCACCCCGCAGCTTGGCGGCGTAGGAGCCG
>NZ_LMUH01000021.1 GCF_009766105.1 Granulicella sp. S156
TGCAGCTTCGAGGCGAAAGTCTCGATTGAGCGAACCGGGCCTCACGGTACCTTCGCTGGGCTCAGACCCGACTTTTCCGGCGATGAAACAGCCGTAACCCCTACCTCTGTAGGTGCCCGTTGGGCGGCTGGCAGCATTTATTCTCCGGAGGGGGCGGGAGCGGATTCGCGGCGCTTGCCCTCCGACCTAAAAAGCATAGGCTGAGAGGAGCGAGATCGATGCGAGAAGTAAAGTCGAAGGGTGCAGCAAGATGTTTATGGGGAAATCGCAAGGTTTTCCTGTCAGCACTGACCCTTGTGTTGAGCGTCGTTGTGAGTGGGGGAACCCGCGAACATCGGGCACAATGCAGCTTCGA
>NZ_LMUH01000018.1:0-22311 GCF_009766105.1 Granulicella sp. S156
GACTCGCCACATTTCAACTGCATCAGCTTCTACAAAACTTGCAAAGTCTATATGTGGATACCGCCTAGAGCATTTCGGCTTTACTCGTTACACCGAAAGATTAGAAATGTGGTTTTTCTGGGGGAAAACCACGCAAACGGCTTCCGCCCCTGTAAGCGGCTAAGCCGAAATGCTCTATCCTTCTCCTCGGAGCCACCTTCCATGCGCCGAACCCTCGCCATCGTCTGCATCCTCGTCTCCACCTCCGCCTTCGCCCAGAGCGCACCCAACCCTGCCCCACTCTCCTTCGACGTCGCTTCAGTACGGCCCAGCAAGTCCGGCGCTCCGCAGCACAGCAACGTCCCCCTCGACGCCGGCAACGTTTACGCTTCTATCAACCCCGACGACGACCGCAGCGCCGCCGGCGGCTTGTTCATCGCGACCCACCAGGCTCTCTGGCGTTACATCTCGTTCGCCTACAAGCTTTCCGGCACGCAGGAGATCGCTCTCCGCTTCAACTTCTTCTCCGGCGCCCCCAAATCCGGCGCGCCTTTTTGGGTCACCGGATCCTTCGACGCCGCGCCTGAGTCCTTCGACATTTCAGCGCGTGCTCCGGCCGATACTTCAATCAACCAGATGCGTCTCATGATGCAGGCCCTGCTCGCCGATCGCTTCCATCTGGTTATCCACTACGTCTCCGCTGACGCTCCAGTCTTTGCCCTGGTCCTCGCCAAACCCGGCGTCACCGGCCCCAATCTCAAGCCCCACCCCCCATCCGACGCCTGCGCTGTTCCCATGCCCGACCAGTCCTCCGCCCCCGCGCCGCGCCCCGCAGCTACTCCCTCTTCCGTGGGCGATCTTCCACCAGTGTGCGGCGTCATCGCGCACGTTCCGTCCTCCGCCCCCGGCCAGCACTATGGTGGCCGCGCTTTTCCCCTCTCCCTCTTTGCCACCTCTGTCCCGACTATGACGGGACTCGCCGTGATCCCTCGCCCCGTCATCGATGAGACCGGCCTCTCAGGACTCTACGACTTTACCCTGACCTGGATGCATGACCCCACCGGGAAAGACGCCGCCGTCGCTGACAACACCGCCAACTTCCACGAGGCCCTCAAGATTCAGCTAGGCCTGGAACTCAAGCCCTCCCACGCTCCGATCAACTTCCTCATCGTCGACCACGTGGAGCGGCCTTCGGAGAATTAGTGGCTGTCGAAGTTCCGTGCTGCATTGCCACGATAGATCGCCCCTTAAGGGGCTCTGCATCCTGTTGGCATGTAGCCCAGGGTTTCACCCTTGACGCAAAGAGCGATGCGAACGTTTGTGGCGCGCTCTGCGTCCTCACCCTGGGCTGTGATGGTACCGCCCCTGCGGGGCTTAGATGGAGGCTCGTTCCCACCTCTATTTCTCCATCTTCTTGCGGTTACGACTTTAGGTCTCACCCAGTCGAGGATTTCAAATGCGATTGCCCTGCCGAATTGCAGTGTTGAGCTTGCCACACTACTGAAGCGCGGTATAGCTTGGGCAAACCAGGGTCTAAAGGAGAGGTTTCAGCATGAAAGTAATTGCGCTTCGATTTGCCGCAGTCCTGCTGTTCGCAATTGGGGTGCTTCATGCACAGGGGCCGGACATCTCAGGAAACTGGCAGGGTACGCTGCAGGCCGGACAGGGCCTGCGGACTCTCCTCAAGATCTCCAAGGCGGACAGCGGTGGGTGGAAGGCTGTGATGTACAGCATCGACCAGGGTAGCAATTCCATCAACGTCACCTCAATAACGGTGGATAAGCTGAACTTCAGTTTCACCATTAAGCCGCTGGATGTGACCTACTCCGGAATACTGAAGTCTGATCGGACTTCGATCACGGGTAACGCGACGCAAGGCGGCGCGACGCATGTGCTCAACTTTACCCACGTCACGCCGGAAAACACATGGGCAATTCCCGAGCCGCCGAAGTCCATGCCGGCGGACGCGAAGCCGAAGTTTGATGTGGTGACCGTGAAGCCGAGCGATCCGAACAAGCCTGGGAAGCTGTTTACGATTCGCGGGCGGCAGGTAATGACGATCAATACAACCGTCAACGACCTCATTACGTTCGCTTATTCGCTCCAGACAAAAGAGGTTTTGAACGCGCCCTCCTGGATGGACGAAAAGTACGACGTCGATGGCGTGCCGGACGTAGAAGGCCAGCCAAATATTCAGCAGATGCGGTTACTGATTCAGGATGCTCTGGTGGAGCGGTTTGGATTGAAGTTCCATACCGAGCAGCGCGAAATGACGGCCTATGCGCTGACCGTCGCGAAGGGCGGACCGAAGCTTACGCTGACCGCTGACCAGCCGAACGCGCCAGGAAATTTTCTCTTCGGCGGCCTGGGCAAACTAAGGGTGACCAATTCCACCATGAAGGACTTCTGTCACGGCATGCAGGAGGCGGTGATGGACAAGCCGGTGGTGGACCAGACTGGATTGACCGAGCGGTATGACTTCAACCTGAACTGGACGCCTGACCAATCTCAGTTTGCCTCGTTCGGCGCGCATATCCCTGCACCGAACCCCGACGATCCGTTGCCCAGCCTGTATACCGCGTTGCAGGAGCAGTTGGGATTGAAGATGGAAGCGACCAAGGCAAAGGTTGACGTGATGGTGATCGATCATCTCGACAAGCCTTCCGCGAACTGACGTGGAGAGCTGTACGCAATGAACAAAAAGCAATTTGAGGTCAATCCTTTTCGCCTGGTTAAGCTTTTCGGGATTGTGGTCGGCAGCATCATATTGTTGGTGGTAATCGCTGCTGTAAGCATGGCTGAGTGGCCATTAGTCACCGCCATACTGTGGCACATGCGAAACGGACATACTGTTGCACTAGAAGGTCACTCTTTTCGTGTACCACTCCTCTATGAGCCGGAGGTCAGCAAGGGTGGAAAGCAGATCGATATCATCGAATATCCACGCCTGCTATCAGGAGCCGCCTCAGTAACGGTGGAATCGAATCCTAAGGTATTCGATTCGGCGTCAGCAGATCGGTGGCAGGCACAGTTAATAGCTGTGACCAGCAATCGTCCAAATAGCCCAACTCAGACTATTCCCGTCACCTTGCACGGCAAAAAGTTGATTTTCGTCTGCGTGGACCTCGTGTTTATCGGTGGAGAGTCTTTGCTCTGCCATGCCGCCGGAACGAGCCTCACTGTTTCGACAATAGCGTTGCCAGGTCGTATCAAAGAGACACGTGCGGTGCTTGAAACGAGCGAATAGTAGATGGAGAGATCCCAACGGGAGCGCGTTTCGCTAGACTTGCGAAGATGCGCATGGATGTGAACTGGAGGTTCGATGCGAGGGCGAACGGGTAAGGTTCTAGCAAGTGTCTGTGTGCTGGTTGCACTGGCATGGACGGGGCAGTGCCGGGCGCAGAGCGCGGTTGCCACCCCGGCGACGACGGCTTGCACCGCCGATCCACAGTTGCCTTCATTTGACGTGGCCGCCATCACTCCTGTGGCGGAGAAGAACCGCGGCGCGACCAGCATCGGGCAGTATGGGTCGCCGCACTTCACCATGCGCGGCGTGTCGTTGAGCTTCCTGCTGAGCTTCAGCTTCGACATCCGGCCGGTAAACTTTATCAACGCTCCTCGTGGATTGGACGATGCGGTATTCGATGTGCAGGTGGAGTCGGCGGGCGGAATACCTCTGACCTACGAGGCGCTAAAGCCAAGAATGCAGCAGATGCTAGAGCAGCGGTTCTGTTTGAAGACGCATACAGGTACCAAGCAGGTCTCAGGGTATGCGCTGGTGAGTGCGAAAGGTGGGGCCAAGGTGACGCCGGGGAGTACACCGGGCGAGCGTGGCTCAGCGTATATCACGCAGCATGAGATAAGCGGGACGAACATAGACATGGGCGCATTGGCGGGTATGCTGGCTTCGCCGGTCGGGCGGCCGGTGCAGGATCAAACAGGATTACAAGGCAAATACACCATAAAAGTCCAGTTCGCATCGGCTGGCGACGCTGAATCCACGCTGCCTTCGATCTTTACGGCGGTGAAGGAGCAGGTAGGCCTGGAGCTTAAGCCTGCTCAGGTCCCTGTCCAGACCCTCACAATTGAGCACCTGAACCTGACCTCGACGGAAAACTAGCGTTTAGAGCAGTTCTCGTAATGCTGTGAAGCGGAAGAACCCTGCGAGTGTCGTTTTTCTTGGGGAAAACGACGTAGATACCCTTGACTCGCTCTACACCATTACGAGAACTGCTCTAGCCGAATACCAACGCGCCCTGTGTAGGCAAAACGGGTTAGTCCCGATGGGTGTTCTTCTCATCCGCCCGAGGCGCCGTGCTGCGTCGCAAGGTACGCATCATATTTTGTTTTTTGTTCGTCAGTAAGCAGGGCTCGAATGTTTGCCCGTTGCATTCTCTGAACTGATTTTATTTTGGATGCGGTGGTTGCCGGATCGTCCCCAGAGTTGCGAAGGTCCAGTGTCTGGCTCATCGCGTGGGCGTTGATCGCCTGGACCTGTGTTACCTGGACAGGTGTCAGCCCGACCGCAGTCGTCAGCGCGTTCAATTGTGTCTGCTGCTGTTCCGGAGACATGAAGTTCGCGCGACCACTGCTCTGTGCCAGCATTGGCACCGTCGCCAGGACTGCGCTATACAGGGCCACAGCACATACACGTGTGGCATGTTTGCTAAACATCGTCATCATCATTGGCTACTTCTCCTGTGTCGGCGTACGCGGCTTCTGACAGTAGTGAACTGACGCCTAGCTAGATCTTTTATCTGCCAGAACTGTCGGTGTAACCTCGCGTTTTTTGCGGCTCAGAATGGAGCTGCGTCTGCGGCGTTTGCCGGAGGAGACCTTGTCGATCTTCTTCCAGAAGCCTACGAAGTAGTCCACTGCCGAGATGATCGAGACGATCGTCATCCAGTAGATCGCGGTTACGGCGATCAGATGGACGCCGACGGGGAAGCCCCAGAAGTCCCAGTAGTCCCAGCGATGATTGAGGATCGCTGCTACGACCGAGACGATCTGAATGACGGTCTTCAGTTTGCCCAGCTCGCTGGCCTCGATGGTGAAGCCCTCGGAAGATGCGATGGACCGCAGGCCGCTCACCAGGAACTCGCGCCCGATGACCAGCACGGCGATCCAGGGTGGAACGATCCGCGGGTTGTAGGCCACCAGCACAATATAGGCGGCGGAGACCATCAATTTGTCGGCCAGAGGGTCGAGCAGTATGCCCAGCGTGGTGATCTGGCCTCGTTTGCGCGCCAGGTAGCCATCGAGGCCATCTGTGATCGCGGCCAGGATGAACAGTCCCGAGGCAAAGAGCTCCTGCTCGCCGTAAGGTCCATGCACAGGGAACGACGCTGACAACGCCCAGATCAGCAGCGGAACGCTCGCGATGCGGGTCAGCGTGATGGAGTTGGGCAGGTTCATTAAACGCAAGACAGTATGAGGATAGAGTGTAAAAAATAGAGAAAGGGTGCTTCTTCCCCTATCCTCTACACTCTATACTCTACCCTCTTGCCTTTATGCGTAGATGCCGCGCTGCTTGGTGGTGTAGGCTACGCGGTCGATCGCCAGCATGTAGGCCGCGATGCGGTTGTTGACGCCGTGGGCTATGGAGTAGTGCAGCACGTCGTCGAAGCTGTCGATCATGATGCGCTCAAGCCGCTGGTTGACCTCATCTTCGGTCCAGAAGTAGCCCATGCGGTCCTGCACCCACTCGAAGTAGCTGGTCGTTACCCCGCCGGCGTTGGCGAGGATGTCGGGGATGACGAAGACTCCCTTGCTGGCGAGGATCTCGTCGGCGACGGTCGTCGTCGGCCCGTTTGCGCCCTCGCACAGGATGCGGGCCTTGATCCGGTCGGCATTCTTGCTGGTGATGACGTTTTCGGTGGCGGCGGGAATCAATACATCGCATTTGCGCGTGAGCAGGTCGTCCTTGTCGGCGGCGTCGGCCCCGGGGAAGCCGTGGATGACGCCGTTCTTGGCGCGGTACTCCAGTAGCTCGCTGATGTCGATGCCGTTGGGGTTGAAGAGCGCGCCGTCGTACTCGCCGATGCCGATGACCTTGTAGCCCTTTTCCCAGAGCAGCTTGGCGGAGTTCGAACCGACGTTGCCGAAGCCCTGCACGATGACGGTGGTGCTCTCGGGGGTCATGTTCAGGTGCTTCAGGGCCTGATCGCAGACGATGCTGACGCCGCGGCCGGTAGCCTCACGACGACCGCGTGAGCCGCCGATGTTTACGGGCTTGCCCGTCACCACGCTGGTTACGGTCTGGCCCATGTGCATGGAGTAGGTATCCATGATCCAGGCCATCGTCTGCTCGTTGGTATTCATGTCCGGCGCTGGAACATCCTTCTCCGGCCCGATGAACTCGATCAGCGAGGCGGTGTAGCGGCGGGTCATGCGCTCGAGCTCTCCCTGGCTCATGTTCTTGGGGTCGCAGATCACGCCGCCCTTCGCGCCGCCGAAGGGAATGTTCACCACGGCGCACTTCCAGGTCATCCAGCTGGCGAGCGCACGAACTTCGTCCAGGGATACATCCGGCGAGTAGCGGATGCCGCCCTTGGCGGGCCCGCGTGCTACGGAGTGCTGTACGCGATAGCCCGTAAAGACTTCAATCCTGCCGTCGTCCATGTTCACCGGGATGTGCACGATGATCTCGCGCGACGGATAGCGCAGCACCTTCCAGATTCCTTCGTCGAGCTTGAGTCGTTTGGCGGCCTCATCGAAGCGCGCGGCCTGCGCCTCCCATGGATTTGTTTCCTGCGCCAGCGTGAGCGTTTGCATTGTGTTTCTCTTCCTCTCGGTTACCGGTACTAGTGATTCCTCGGCCATCGCGCTCGCTCCTTGAATCCGTCTTGTACGCTTCAAGGACAGCATAGACCTAACTGGTCTCTTGGCCAGACCGATCCGTGGCCAAACATTGGATCATAGGCCTCTATTTAGCTCTCTAGCAAGGGGTGGGAGTGTTTCTTTAGTTCCCTGAGATCAACGATTTAGGGCTTGCGCAACCCCGCTCAAATGTGCACAAGATTTGGCACTCAAATCGGCAGCTGCATCCTGTGATACAAGAAGCGGATCGGCAAGGTGTGTGAGATTGGATGGGGGGAAGGTGATCTCGCAATGAAGCTGTTCTCTCTTCGTGTACACGGCGCTCTGTACGGTTGCCTCTTTGTGCTGATAACGGTTGCGGCCAGCAGCGTGGAGGCGCAGGCTCAAAACGCTCACGCAGATCCGCTATCGGGTTTGTGGGGAACCGAAGTACGTTTTGGCATGCCCGTGCAAGGGGAGCTTACGCTGGATGGTCGCGGAGGAGCCTGGCGGGCGCTGCTCGGCGGCTATCAGGTGGCTGTGCAACCCAATGGTGGTGACTTAAGGTTCAAGCTCCCTGGAGATTCCGGAATGTTCCGTGGACATTTGGACGCAGCTGCCAATGTGATTCGCGGTCAGTGGATTCAGCCAAAGGGTGAGCTTCTGAATGAGTATGCGAGTCCGATCGAGCTTCATTCGATTGCACCGTCGGTTTGGCGAGGCACCGTTGTTCCTCTCGAACAGCGTATTTCGGTGTACGCACTCTTTTCGACGTCTTCTACCGGCAAGCTGCAGGCATTTCTAAGCAATCCGGAGAGGAATTTCTTTCGGGGACGCGTCTTCAACGTGACGCGGGATGGGGCCAGGATTCACCTGGACGCAAACGGCTGGAAGATCGAGGGATCCTTCGACGATAAGGCGGACGTGCTTTCGCTCCAGTTGGTCGACGACTCTTTGCCGCCGTTTCAGTTTTCTCGCCGGAAAGACAAGGATGCGGTCGGCTTCTATCCCAGAATTCCTTCGGACGGGACCGAATACGGGTATCGCAAACCGCTGGCCGACAACGATGGCTGGGCCACCGCCTCGCTAGCGGACGAAGGACTGGACGAGGCGCCTATCGCAGCATTGATTGATAAGATTCTCAGGGCTGATCCAATCACCAATCCAACCGATATTCAAAGCCTGTTGATTGCGCGCCACGGTCATCTCGTTCTCGAAGAATATTTTTACGGGTTCAATGAGCAACGGGTGCATGACATGCGGTCGGCGAGTAAGACATTTGCCCCTGTGCTGGTGGGGCTGGCGAAAGAGCACGGGGCAAAACTGGCTCCGGAGACACCTGTCTACCCTCTGTTCTCGCAGTACAAGTCCTTCGAGAGCTGGGATGCGAAGAAGCGGGCTGTCTCCCTGCGGGACATCATGACCATGACGGCTGGGAATGCCTGCGACGACAACGACGACAACTCGCCCGGCAATGAAGACATGATGCAAAGCGATCCGAAACGACAGGATTGGTACAAGTACACTCTCGACCTGCCCATGCTCAAGGAACCGGGAGGAAAAGATGCGGTGTACTGTTCGGGTGATCTGAATCTGGTAGGTGGAGCGGTGGCTAGTGCAACCGGAACCTGGCTCCCTGACTTCTTCGAGGCGCAATTAGCTCGACCGCTCCAATTTGGCCGTTATTACCTGAATCTGATGCCCGACGGACAAGCTTACATGGGAGGGGGAGCCTACCTTAGGCCTCGGGATGAGCTGAAGCTGGGTCAACTGTTTCTCGGCGGCGGGGTTTGGAATGGCAAGCGCATCCTGAGCAAGTCGTGGGTTGAGGAATCGACCGCGACCCATGCGCGATTCGATCCCGCCTATAGCCTTGGGCAGGAGCATCAGTACGGGTACGGCTGGCACATCAATTTTTTGAAGAGCGGGGAGAAGACTTATCGGGTTTTCGGTGCGGGAGGAAACGGTGGCCAGTTTGTCATTGTCGTACCTGATCTCGATCTTGTGATTGGGATCAATGGGGGAAGTTACGGAGAGTTCGGCAAGTGGTACCGCTGGGAGCTGGAATTGGTGCCTCAATTTATACTTCCCGCCGTCAAGAGTCCCGCAAGACAGTGAACATCAGATCGTGTTTGGAGCGATGAGGAAATCGCTGCACTGGTCGCGCAACGCCACGGGCATCCTCGTTATCATAAAGAGATGGCCACGCGCACTCTCACAACCCCGACTCTCCGCGAGTTTCAACGGCTCGCCCGTGCGCACTCGCTTGTTCCTGTTACCCGCACAGTCGCTGCCGATCTCGAGACACCGGTTTCAGCCTTTCTGCGCGTTGCCGCGAAAGAGCCTGAAGCCTTTCTGCTGGAGTCTGTTGAAGGCGGCGAGCATGTGGGCCGGTATACCTTCATCGGCATTCGGCCATACAAGAAGATGACCGCGCGCGATGGCCAGATCACCGTAATCGAAGGCCGCAAGCGCCGCACCTATGACGCCGACATCTTCAGCGAGTTGAAGACAGCGCTCGAAGGCGAGACGCCTGCGAAGCTGCCTGGCCTGCCCCCCTTTACATCGGGCGCTGTCGGCTTCTTCGCCTACGATGTGGTGCGCCGTATCGAGCAGCTCCCTGAGCTTGCGGCGGATGAGCTCCATGTTCCCGATGCGTACCTGATGTTCTTCGACGAGGTGCTCGCCTTCGACCATGTGAAGAAGGCGATTCATCTCATCGTGACGGCAGGGGCACGCTCAAAGCTCAACACCGCCGCCTATGCTGATGCGAACAAGCGGCTCGACCGGCTGGAACGCATGTTGAACGCTGCGATTGTGAAGCCTCAGGCCGCTCATGTGAAGGGCTCTCTCAAGCTAAAGCCGCGAACGAAGGTTGCCGACTTCCTGCGCGCTGTCGAGACGACGAAGGAGTACATCACGGCGGGCGACATCTTCCAGTGCGTGCTCTCGCAGCGATTCGATTGTGTGCCTGGCGTCGATCCTTTTGAGATCTATCGTTCGCTGCGCATCGTCAACCCGTCGCCCTACATGTACTTCCTGCGCTTTGGCCTGGACGGGGAAGGGAAGAAGAGCAAGACGCGTGAGGCTCATATCGTGGGCTCGTCTCCGGAGCTTCTGGTGCGTGTTCACAATGGCAACGTGGAGTACCGTCCTATCGCCGGTTCGCGCCCACGCGGCGCTGATGAAATCCAGGATCGCGCTCTCGAAGCAGACCTCCGCGCCGATGCGAAGGAGGTCTCCGAGCACATTATGCTCGTCGACCTTGGCCGCAACGATGTGGGGCGCGTCTCCGAGTTCGGCTCCGTCAAGGTCAAAGACCTGATGTTCGTGGAGCGCTACTCGCACATCATGCATCTGGTGAGTTCGCTGGAGGGCAAGCTCCGCGCCGGTCTAGCGCCGATCGATGCCTTCCGTGCGTGCTTCCCCGCAGGCACGCTGAGTGGCGCACCGAAGATTCGCGCGATGGAGATCATCGAAGAGCTGGAACCGGCACGCCGCGGCGTCTATGGAGGGGCTATCTTTTACGCCGACTTCAGCGGCAACCTCGACTCCTGCATCGCCATCCGCACGCTCTTTATGGATGGCGAAAAGGGCTACATCCAAGCAGGCGCGGGTATTGTTGCCGATTCCGTTCCGCAGAAAGAGCACGAGGAGTGTGGGAATAAAGCCAAGGCTGTCGTACGGGCTATTGAACGAGCGAGAGGTGCATAAACCTTAGGGTGTGTACTCCAATTGCTATTGGAGTACACACCCTAAGGAACCGTCATTTTGCTCAAGAGGCGTACCGGTGAAAGAACCGGCACGGCCTGGATGGGGGCGACTATTTGTGGTGGTTTGGGAAAATTCCCATCTTGAAGGTGACCATAAAACTCCGCCCCGCTGTCAGGTTGATCTGGTCCAGCGGTGACGGGGCAGTCGTCGCGTAGTATGCCGACGTGCCCACAGGCGTTGGACTGTTAGAAGGGAAGACATCGGTGATGTTTTCGCTGTTGAACAGGTTGTTGATGCTGAAGCTGATCTTCGACTGGTCGAAGATAGAGTCTTGTTTGCGGAAGGTGTAGTTCAGGAAGAGATTGACGTTGTTATACGGCGCAACATACACCTGATTGTGATACGAACCGTTGTCATCGTAGTAGTCGCCAACGCGCTTCTCGATGATGCCCAGATCCATACCGCGGCTCTGGTAGGTTAAGCCCAATGCCTGGGTGTACGAAGGAGTGTCGGTCACGTTGAGACCAGAGGGGACGCCGGTTCCCCTATAGGTTGCCTTCCCTACAGTTCCATTGGCATAGAGGTTGAAGCCGTGAGGGAGCGAGGCATTGGCCTCCGCTTCAAATCCCTGAGTGAGCGAGTCCGGACCAAGATAATACTCGTTAAGGTCATAGGCCGGGTTACTCGGATTGGCGACTGCGAACGGGATGTAGCTATTCTGGAACTTTACAACGTAGTAATCGGCGTCAAAAGTTAAGCGGCTCAGCTTGACGACCGTGCCGCCCTGATAGGCGGAAGTCAGCTGAGGCTTGGGCAGTTGGCTGACCTCCTGGCCGCCGCCCGCGACGTCGAAGACACTGGTCGGAGGAATTTCGTCGCCCTTGCTGAACTGGCCATAGGCCGACCAATAACTTGTCAGCCGGTAGTTTGCCGAGGCTGAAGGCAAGTTGGAGCCGAAACCGCCGGAAGACGTGATGAAGGGCGCGTTGCCAGGGAGGGTGCCTACCACCTTGCCGTTGTCCGCATACTGCTTGAAATCCAGCGTGTAGTAGGCATACTTATCGCCAGCAGTGATTGTGAGCTTCTTCGTCGCATGCCATTCATACTCGACGTACGGGTTATAGGAGTTGGTCCAGTAATTCTCGTGGAAGTTGGGCGTGGCGTCGTCGGTGTGGGTGATCGGGTCCGAAGGGATCTGGTAGCGATTGCTCGTTGCCCACTCATACCACAGGCCGGTGCGGAAGACGCCGTACTTCGAAGTCTGGCTGATCGTCGAAGTCTCGCCGTACTTGCGATAGCTATTTACCTTGTCGACCGCGCAAGGCGGAACCTTGCCATTCGCGTCATTCACGGCTATGGAGCATCTGGCTTCAGTGATCCATCCGCTTGAGCCGTTGGCGCCGGTAGCAAGTCCTGTTGTATCGCCCCCGGGGTCGTTGGCATAATATTGCGCGTTGTTATAGCTGTAGGTGTAAGGCGTCACATTCACAAGCCAGCCGTGCTTCAACAAGGAATGAACGGCGACATACTCGAAGTCCGTCGGAACGGTATTGGTGTTGTAGGCCTGGAAGAACGCGCTGGTGGGATCGTTGTTCTCCATCATGTAATTCCAGCCGTACGTGTTGATCTGGGCGCGATAGGGAGAGACGTTGGGTGCGTTGGAGAAGAGGCGGATCACACCGCTGTATCCGGTGATGGTGGTGTTTTCCGACGGGTTGTACAGTACCTTGATCTCTCCGCCATTGCGTTTGACATCGTTGAACGTTTCGAACCCATCGCTGGTCATGCGATGAACATCCAGAGAGACAGCGATGTTCTTGTGCGGCCCGATCATGCCCGTGTTGTATTGCCCATCGATCAGCAGCGTATTGAACGATCCATACGAAACCTGGGGCTGGATGGACTGCTCCGTCGGTATTTTGGGAGAGAGAAGATTGATCGATCCGCCATAGGTCGCCTGCCCGATGGTGGATGCTGTGCCGGGGCTGCGGTCGAAGTCCACGCTGCCGATCCACAGTCCAGGGAAGAACGCCCAGGAGTGATGGGTGGGGTTGTTGCTGTCGTTGAAGGGGATGCCGTCCCAGGTGATGTTGAAATCGCCATCCTGGAACCCGCGAAAATAGATGGTCCCTTGTCCAAGGCCGACGCCATTGGAGTTGTAGCTGATCGTTCCTGGAGCAATGTTGATGATTTCGGAATAATCGGTCGTGGCCGGCGTGAAATTCCTGATGAACTCGCCGCTAATCTCTGATTTTGGCTCTACCGCGTCGAGCAAGCCCTGCGAGAGTGCATGCTGGCTGGCAATGGAGTTGCCGGCGATGTCTTCCACGTCGACGCTCTCGGAGACGCTGCCGACACTCAGAGCGACTGTGATTCCGGCTGGCTGGGTTGAGGCGAACACGTCTTTTTGCGTCGCCGCAAAACCCTTCGCCGTTACGACGAGCATGTAGCGCCCCGCCGGAATGCCCGTCACCACAAAGTGCCCAACGCTGTCGGCTTTTGCCTGGTTGGCTGCGCCGGTCGTCTGATTTTTCGCCACTACGGTCGCATCGGGGATGACCAACCCATGCGAGTCAACAACAGTTCCGGTGATCGATGCAGGTCCATCCTGTTGCGCCCGCAGCTGCCGCGGCGCCGCCGACAGAAGCGATATGCCCATACACAGGACAAGAACTCGATACAAAGTGCCTATAATCAATTGCCGCAAAGAAGCCTCCATAAAAAAACAGATACCGGACAAACTGCAACATCACGGTAGCTGCCGGCGGCTTTGCATTTGATGAACCCTTTGTTACACGGTGCAGGCAAAGGATTTAGTGCTTGATCGAGGCACCTTCATGGGGGAATTCATTAAGGTTTTTTTAAGATCGTGGGCACAGTCTTTTACGGGAACTGCTCTACCCTTCGAGGAGGTTGCTTGCCATGACCGGGAATCGAATTTGAAAGAGGGATCCGGCGATGGGAGCACTCTCTGCAGTAAGTTCCGCCCGATGCGCATCGGCAATCCATCGCGCGATTGCGAGTCCAAGTCCGTTGCCTGGTTGCGTTTGCCGTTCCCGTAAATCGCCCTGATAGTAACGCTCGAAGACATGCTTCAGCACATCCTCGGACATGCCGATGCCGGTGTCACTCACGGTGAGGACAACTCGATCATTGGTTCGGGAAAGGGTGGCGATGATCTCGCCACCTTCCGGCGTGTATTTGATGGCATTGTCGAGAAGGATTCCGAACAGCCGTAACAGAAGAAGTTCGTCGCCTTGAATGAAGATCTGCTCGTGCGGAAGGTGCCAGTCGAGCATGATTCCCTTGGCTTCCGTCAGATCCTCCACTCGTCTGCATCCGTTCACCACAAGATCACAGAGATTGATCTGCTGAAAGGCAGCCTCATAGCTGAACGTCTCGCTACGGGCCAGGGAAAGGAGCGCATCCAACAGCGTCGAGGCAGTACGACACTCGGTCACGACCCTGGTCAAGTCCTCGCGATATTCCTCTTCCGAGTGGCGCCTGTGGAGCGATAGTTGAGCCGTACCCAGAATCACCGTGATCGAAGTTCTTAGATCGTGCGACACGTCCTCGGAGAACTTGCTGAGGCGCGAGACTGCCGATTGGACCCTGTCCAGTAGCTGGTTCCATGCGATTGCGAGCTCCTGGATCTCATCCCTTGCCGAGGGTACCGGGAGTCGCCCCGACAGGTTGCGTACGCCAATGTTGATGGCTGCCTTCGTCATGCGGTCGACAGTCTTCAGAGCCTGACGGCTTAGAAAATATCCGCAAATAGCAGCCGCGCTAAGCAGTGCCGGAGCAAGGAGCAGGAGGGCGTTGCGGTAGCGCAGGAGAATGTTGAATTCTTCTTCGAGCGAACCGCCGATCAAAAGGCGCACGGGCTGGCCATTCAACAGGGTCAGATGGCACATGACCATGGCAGGCTGATGCTCCAGCGTCTGGAAGAAGAAGACCGGTTCTGTGCAATCGTCGGAAGTTGGCGAGATGGCATCCGGACCGCTCACCTCGCGCGGGAACAGAAGACTTCCGTCGGTATTGCGAATTTCAAATAGATTTCCTTCGTGGGTAACAATGGTGTAGTTGCGAAGTTGTTCGGACATCGGTAAGGGCGGGGATTGAACTCTGTTCTCTGCAAGAAACTGAATCAGCCGCTGCTCGCGTCCCATCAGGTGCGTCTTTTTACCTTGGAACAGCGCAAAACGCAGTGCGCCGTAGGAGAGTATCCCGAATATCAGCAATCCCGCGAAGGTAACCGCGAGATAGAGCAAAGTAAGTTTGGCACGCACAGAAAGATCACGCATTTGTCTGTTACTAGTATCTCGACCGTTGAATTTTGTGCTGCCGTTTGACCCTGGCCCATTTCCGGGGGAGCCAGCTTCCATGTGACGCGGTCACGCTACTAGTTCTCAACAAACATGTAGCCCGACCGGTGGATCGTCCGGATCAGGATGTGATCGTCCTCTGTCTTATCTTCGAGCTTCGCCCGAAGGCCATGGATATAGACGTCAAGCGTACTCTCTTTGACTTCGGAGCTGCCCCAGCCCGCTTCGATCAGCTGCTCGCGAGACGTGACCAGGCCGCTGCGTTTCATGAGAAGTTCGAGCAGATCAAACTGTTTTCGTGTCAGATAAATTTGCTTACCTTGCCGTATCGCTAGCCTGCGGCTTCGGTCAAGGGTGATGTCACCTGCCTGAATGGCCTGTGGCTCTACCGCCGGCAGGGCACGCCTGGCGATTGCGGAGACCCGCGCCAGCAGAATTTCCAACAGGAAGGGCTTGACCAGGTAGTCGTCAGCACCCAGATCAAACGCCTCCAGAATATTAGGAACTGAATCTACTGCCGTCAATACCAGAACCGGCATCTTGCAGCGGCGCCCACGAACCTTCTCGAGAACCTCAAAGCCGTCCATTTTGGGCAGGTAGAGATCAAGCAAAGCTACGTCATACTTCCCGTCAAGCATCATGTCGGCGCCTTCTTTGCCGTCATGAGAGAGAAAGACCTGATGCCCGTTTTCGGTCAGTCCGCGTTCGAGTAGCTTTGCGATGCGCTTGTCGTCTTCGATTACGAGAATATTCATAGGGACAGATATGCGCCTATATGTCTCTCTAAGCTATCAAGATGAATATTGCGTTACAGTGAGAGTGTTTGCACGCTATTCCCACGAATTTGATGACACGCCCTAGAATGCATTCAGCGGCAAGACTACAAGCTTGAGGCATGAATGAACGCCAATGACTCGATCATGTCTGCCGAAGCTGTGCCCAGGCAGCGTGCACAGCACGTTCTTGCGGTTGTTGTCGCTGCCATCAGTCTTTGCTGGCCTGCATTTCTCAATCGCTATCCGCTAATGTATCCCGATTCCATCGGATACATCGGCGATGGCCGTGCCATTGCTGCCGCTCTCTTCCTGCATCGCTTCGGGCACTTCGGCTGGCAGCGTTCGGCTTTCTACAGTCTTGGCATTCTGCCGTTTCATCTGAACCGATCGCCGTGGCCGATCATTGCGCTGCAAGCGCTTCTCACAGCCTGGGTGATGTGGCTCGTGGTGCGTTCGATCGTTTCGCGAGGGCGCACCCGCAGTTACCTGCTGGTTGTTGCCTTTCTAAGCGTTCTCAGCAGTGTCGCGTGGTTTGTCAGCTTCGCTGTGCCGGATATCCTCGGATCTGTACTTTATCTTTCGATCTATCTGCTGGTCTTTGCCCGTGAAACGCTGTCGCGCACCGAACGCTGGTTGCTGGCTGTGCTCGCGTGGTGGTGCTGTCTGTCTCACTCCACGCATCTGCTGCTCGGGCTATGCCTGTGTGCGCTGCTCGCTGTGTCGCTTCTGTTTCGCCACGCCCGAACACGGCTCTGGAAGGGCATAGTACAGGTGGCTGTGATCGTCGCTCTGGCCTTCGCTTCGCAGTTGGGGCTTAATACGTTTCTCTTCGGCAGACCCTCGCTTGATGCCGGGCGCCCACCGCTGCTGATGGCTCGCGTGATCGCGGATGGGCCTGGCCGCATGTATCTGGAACAGAACTGCCCGCGTCTGGGCTGGACGATCTGTACGCATGTCGCGAACCTGCCTGACTCCGAGGACGACTTTCTCTGGGTGCCGACAGGCATCTTTGCCTCCGCGACCGAGGCCGAAAAACAGCAGCTTCGTCGCGAGGAGATGCCTCTGGTGCTCGCCACCGTGCGAGCTTTTCCGGGGGCGCAGCTTCGCGCCTCGCTGCAAAATGCCTGGGAACAATTCCTCGACATCGACATTGCCGACTTCGGCAACAGCACTTGGATGGAAGGCTCTCTGAACAAGGTGATGCCGGGCTCTGAGGCGGACTACCGTCGTTCGTTGCAATCGCGCAGTGCTGTGCCTTCGGATTTCTTTTCGGATCTTGCAGAGTGGGTGGCGGGGATATCGCTTGTGGTGGTGCTCGGCATGATGCCGTTGCTGTGGCGCTGGAGGGTGTGGCGTTTGCTCGGTCTGGTCTTTATTGTCCTGCCGGTGCTTGTGCTGAATGCCATCTTTACGGGCGCGCTCTCCGGTATCGATGCCCGCTATCAGGCTCGTGTGGCGTGGCTTGTTCCCTTGCTGGCGGTGTTGGTTGTGTCGGCGGTGGTTGAGCGTTATTGGGTCCGGGGGCGAGCACCCGCTGCGGAATTACCGTAAATTCGTCATCCTGAGTGGAGCGTTCCGGTTTTTGGGGACGCGGAGTCGAAGGACCCCGAAGAACTCTACTTGCCGATACAGTTTGAGCTGTTTCAACCAAGGCTCATGCCGCTCCTGCGCCACAGACGTATAGGTTGAAAAGGGACAAGCCACAGAGGTAGCGTGAAGACCCTCGGGGTCCTTCGACTGCGTAGCTCGCAAAGTGCGCGAGCTACTTTGCTCAGGATGACGCTTCTAGGGTGCTGCAAAATAGAACGCAGACACGGCCTAATCCGCTTCATCCTGATGCAGCGCCCAGCAGATGCCGCCTATGACCTGTGCCACGCCGATCACTCGCGTCAGTCCGGGGCGGGCGGAAAGCTCGCCCATCAGGCTATGCCATAGCTTTGGCCCCTTCTTCCAGGCCCTGGCGTCGTTTCTTGGATTCACGATCGCCATTACGCCGTCGCCAATCAAAACCATCGCCGCAAAGTGTTTTGCCCGTTTTGGATCGCTCAGAAACAACATAGTCAGTAAGAGCGTGCCGGCCTCAGGTTCGTTGCCTGCGGGCGCAAACCGTTCGCGCTACCATAAAGACTATGGTCTTCGTCCTCGACAACTACGACTCCTTTACCTACAACCTGGTGCAGTACATGGGCGAGCTGGGTGCCGAGGTGGTCGTGCGCCGCAATGACGAGCTCACGCCGGAAGAGGTTGTCGCCCTGAAGCCTGAGCGGATTCTGCTCTCGCCCGGGCCCTGCACGCCGCAGGACGCCGGTATCCTCATCCCGCTGATCCAGCACCTCGCGAAGCTCCCGAAGAAGCAGCAGATCCCGGTGCTCGGTGTCTGCCTGGGGCATCAGGCGATTGGCGCGGCATTTGGCGGCGAGGTTATTCGCGCGCCGCAGCTCATGCACGGCAAGACCAGTGTGATCGAGCACGACGGCCGCACGATCTTCCGTAAGATTCCGCAGTCGATGGTCTGCACCCGCTACCACTCGCTCATCGTGGCAGAGGACTCCGTGCCCGACGAGCTTGAGGTCTCTGCGCGCGTTGCTGGTGAGTCGACGATCATGGCGCTACGCCATCGCACGCTGCCCATCGAAGGTGTGCAGTTTCACCCCGAGAGCGTGCTTACCGATCACGGCAAACAACTGATCGCCAACTTTTTGAAGCAATAGGATTGAGAGAGCAGAGATGAGAGAACAGAGATCAGAAAACAGAGATCAGTTCTCGTCTATTGCTGTTCCGGCATCTCTTATCTCTGTTCTCTGTTTTCTCATGCTCAGTTGTGCTGCGTTCGGCCAGCAGAGCATGGGCTCGGTTGCGACCCACGATGCCCTGGTTACAGGTGGACTTGAGGTCCACGGTGAGAAGGCCAGCCTGGTCTCCAACGCCTCGATCACTGCTTATAGCAGTACGGCCCCGGTCGCTCTGGAACGCGGTGGGGAAGTCCTGGTCTGCGCGACCAGCCAGTTCCATCTGCTGCATAGCGGGGCTGGAGAGTCGCTCTCGTTCGGGCTGGACCGCGGCGCTATTGAGATTCGTTCGCCCTCGCAGCCGCAGGACGTCATCCTGACGCCGGACCTGCGCTTTACGCTGGCGACTCAGGGCAAGCTCGATCTCCGGGTCCGCGTCACGCTCGACGGGGATACGTGCGTCGACAACGCCGGTGCTGAGGCGCCCACGTTGCAGATCTCCGATGTGTTCTCGAGTGCCAGTTACAGTCTGACCGCAGGACAGCATGTGTTGTTCGAGCATGGGGACCTGCACCAGGTGGTTGACCGCGAGACCTCCTCCTGCGGCTGTCCGGCAGCGCTGCCGGTCACTCAGGCAGCCGTGGTAGGGTCTGGAAGCCCTGCGGCGGTGGCGGCCGCACAGAACCCCTTTCCTGTGGCTGTGAGCCAGGGACTCGCGCCGGAGGCTGCCCCGGCAAACTCTCCGCCAGTGGGCCAGGAGCATGTGCAGGTGGCCGACACCCTCGCCTACGGCGCGAGCCAGCCGAATACTTCTTCCGAACCCGGACCCTGGGCTCCGCCGGTGCAGGCCGCGGCTGTTTCCACCCAGCCTCCGCCCTCTCCGCCGGGCGCGCACGAGATCTTCGGCGCCGTAGGCCGCTTCTTTCATAAGCTCTTCCATCCGAAGAGTTGAGGGGCTACTCGAGCGGTTTCACAACAAGTATTTGCAGAAAGTAACGAGGTTTGCGTGGTTTCCCCCAAGGAAAACCATGTGCATCGCCTTTCCCGGGGCCCACTTATTGTGAAACCGCTCTACGCTACAATCAATAGGTTGGGCTGCAATCCATGCAAGCCCCCAATCCACCGTAATTCAGGAGTTTTTTATGGCGATTCCCGCCACCCAGATGCGCCCCGGCATGATCATCAAGTTCAAAGATGAGCTTCACCTCGTCTTCTCCGTAGAGCACCGCACCCCGGGAAATCTGCGAGCTTTCATTCAGGCCAAGCTGCGCAACGTCCGCACCGGCGGCATGTTCGTCGAGCGCTTCCGCTCGCCCGACCCTATCGAGCGCGTGATCGTCGACGAGATCAAGATGGAGTACCTCTACAACGACGGCGACGACTACTACTTCATGGACCAGCAGACCTACGAGCAGACCAACCTCAAGCACGAGACGCTCGGCGATGCGGTTGATTACCTCACGCCGAACCTGCTCATCTCGGTCAGCTTTCACGACGGCAAGCCGGTCGGCATCGAGCTGCCTACCGCGGTCGAGATGACCGTGATGGAGACTGAGCCCGGCATCAAGTCCGCAACGGCCAGCTCAGTCACCAAGCCTGCCAAGACGGAGACCGGCCTCGTCGTGCAGGTGCCGCCGTTCATCAACGAAGGCGAGAAGATCCGCGTCGACACGGCTGAAGGCGCTTATATGTCCCGCGCATAAGACCGCGCTACAGGCTTGGCACTCCATCCTCTTCCGGTTCCAGGGCGAGAGGGTGGGGTGCCTTTGTCGTTGGTGAACCTTCAATCTTCGACACCGCCTGCACCTCGTGCAGGCGATAGAGCAGAGATTCGATTCGATACGCCTTGTCCTCCTCTGCCGAGACTACAAATTGGACATGCATCTGCGCGTCGTTCGTCTCTCCGGAGAACGAATGAATCGACACGCCCTGGGTATCGAGAATCTGCAGGATGCGAGAGAGCAGTCGTCTTTGGTCGCTTGCTTGTAGGTGAAATTTCCAGGTCATGGGGTCTCGATTCGGGAAGAAGTGGCAGAAATAGAAAAAGCCACCAACGGTGATCCGTTGGTGGCTTCTGGCTTGGAGCTGAAAGAGGGGTTACACGCCAGTACCACCGGAGGAGGTGGTAATAATCGCGTGGGTCATCACCGCCGGCGATAGGGCCGCGCCTTGCGAGAGGATCTCGGTGGCTGGGTGCGAGGACGACATAACTGATGTCAGTTTTCCAAGCCTGGGGGCTTTCGTCAAGAGGCGTCCGGCTGTCTGGCTGCCGCTCTTCTTGCTTCGCCTTGCCGCCTCTGCGAGACTAGACACTCCGATGGTTGTTCACTTTCTTGTCCGCGGTCGTGTGCAGGGCGTCGGCTTTCGCTGGTTCGTCCATCGCGAAGCCGCCGAGATTGGCCTGCGCGGCTGGGTGCGCAATACCGACACCGGTGAGGTTGAAATCGTCGCCGCAGGTGACGCGGAGTCTCTTGAAGACCTCCGCGTAGAGCTGCGCAAGGGCTCGCGCGGAAGTCGCGTCGACGCCATCATCGAACACGAACTGGCCGAGAGCGAAGCTGATTCGCTCGGAGCGTTTCACATTGAAGGAGCCTGGTAAATACTGCATGTCTCAACCCATCAACTGCGAGCCGCTCAAGGAACTCATCCGCGCTGTCCCTGATTTCCCCAAGCCCGGCATCCTCTTCTACGACATTACAACGCTGCTCAAGGACAAGACTGGTTCTGCTCAGCTGATCGACGCCTTTGCGCAGTACTACATCGACAAGCATGTCGATCTCGTACTGGGCATTGAGGCGCGTGGCTTCATCTTTGGTCCCGCTCTGGCTTACCGCCTGAACGCGGGCTTCGTACCCGTGCGCAAGCCCGGCAAGCTTCCCGCCGAGACCGTGACCGTCAAATACGATCTCGAGTACGGTTCGGACTCCCTGCAGATCCACAAGGACGCGATCCTGCCCGGCCAGCGCGTCATTATCGTCGACGACCTGCTCGCGACCGGTGGCACGATGCTGGCTACGACGCAGCTCGTCAAGCAGCTCGGAGGCGAGATCGTCGGCTTGACCGTAGCGATCGAGCTGGACTTCCTCAAGGGACGAGCGAAGTTTCCCGATATCGATGTTTTCAGTCTTATGCACTATGACGAGTAGGAAGCGCAACTTCCGGTCGGTGGCGATCACCCTGTGGGTGATCGCCTTCTTCATGCATGCCTGTTTTGCCCAGAACCTCTCGGATGATGACAACTCCTCGCAGCAGTACCTTCATTTGATCCGAGCTAGCACGCTTGATCTACGCCCTACCGAACCATTTCTCCTCAAGCTCGACTACGAACTCTATGACCTTGAAGGTAAGCCTGTCGAGAAGGGGACAGTCGAAGAATCATGGGGCGTAGAGGGCAGTCGTATTCATACGAAATCACCGACGCTTCAAGAGGAGCAGCCTTCCGCCCCCGAACTTGCAATAAAGACACACAATCGTGAGAGCTACCTTGTGAGGCAGGTTCTGGACTCGCTGGTTCATCCACTCAGTGCATCGACCAAACAAATAAACTTCGCCTTCAATAGATTTCAACAGAACTTTGGATCAACGGATCTCGATTGTTTCGCCATTGGTTTAACTGATACACGAACGCCTGCCACTCCCGCATACTGTACTGACGTCAACAACCGCATAACTGTTCTTACAGGTGGTGGGCCATTCGTACTTCGACGAAACAACTTTCGTAAATACCGTGATCGTGAAGTTCCGTTGGATATTGAACTGTCTTACCAGGGTCGGGTTGCGATGACGGCTCATGTGACCGAGTTGGACGTGCTCCCACTTGAGAACAACAAGATTCCGCTAATTGCTGGGACGGACCATGATCGCCTCATTCGCGATACTACCCTCGTCGGCCAGATATTGAAGAAGGCGAACCCTGTTTATCCCAAACAGGCTAGAAAGAAACGCATAGGCGGCACAGTGCTGCTTTGTGCCATCATCACAAAAGCAGGA
>NZ_LMUH01000018.1:22402-203421 GCF_009766105.1 Granulicella sp. S156
TTGAAAGGCGTGCAGACGGAGGTTGATACAACGATCATGGTCTACTACAACGTAGGGCATTGATCATGCTGTCAGAGCTATTTGGGGCTATGAGTTCAATTACAAACAGGAGACACCCACACCATGATTAAGACCCACGGTTACGCCGCTCAGTCCGCTACCACTTCTCCCGTGCCGTTTGACTACGAATACCGCGATCCCGGCCCCAAAGAAGTTCATATCGCCATCGACTTCTGTGGCATCTGCCACTCCGACATCCACCAGGCCCGCAATGAGTGGGGCAATGCGATCTATCCGATGGTTCCCGGCCATGAGATCCTCGGCACGGTCAAGGCTGTTGGCTCTGAAGTGACGAAGTTCAAAGTCGGCGACCTTGCCGCCATCGGCTGTATGGTCGACTCCTGTCGAGTGTGCGAGAGCTGTAAGGCTGGCGAGGAGCAGTACTGCGACAACCACGCCACCATCTTTACCTACAACAGCCGCGACAAGCAGGGCAATATCACCTTTGGCGGCTATGGCGACAACATCGTCGCGGACGAAGCCTTCGTGCTCAAGGTGCCTGCGAACCTCGACCCAGCAGCTACAGCGCCGCTGCTCTGCGCGGGCATCACGACCTACTCCCCGCTGAAGCACTGGAACGCGGGGCCGGGTAAGAAGATCGGCGTCGTCGGGCTTGGTGGCCTGGGCCACATGGCGCTCAAGTTCTCGCATGCCTTTGGGGCGCACACGGTGCAGTTCACGACCTCCGCCTCCAAAGTGGAGGACGCGAAGAAGCTCGGCGCCGATGAGGTCATCCTTACGAAAGAGGCAGGTTGGGCGGGCAAGCACGCCGGCAGCTTCGATCTCATCATCGACTGCGTCTCTGCAGATCATGATGTGAACTCTTATCTCGGTCTGCTCAAGCGCAATGGTGTGCTCTGCACGGTCGGCGTGCCGGAAGATCCAGTCAAGATCGCGGCATTCTCCGTCCTGGGACGCAAGACCTTCACTGGCTCCATGATCGGCGGCATCGCCGAGACGCAGGAGATGCTCGACTTCTGCGGTGAGCACAACATCGTCTCCGACATCGAGATGACCAGCTTCGACAAGCTCGATGAGGCCTGGGATCGCGTCGTCAAAGGCGATGTGAAGTATCGCTTCGTTCTCGATCTCAAGACGCTGCGCAGCTAGATGAGTTCTTAAATCCAGAAAGGCTCCGCAGTGCGCGGAGCCTTTCGTCTGTCTTCAGATATCGCTTGCGCTGGAATACCCTCGGCCTACACCCACTGCGCAAACATGGGGTTGGGCGCGGCAAACGTCTTTGGCGTCTCACTCAAGTGTCCGGTCTTTGGCTCATGCGCAAACACGGTCACGCTTCCATCACCGCCCTGATTGCAGCTCACCAGCCACTTGCGCGAGGGGTCGAACGCGATGATGCGCGGAATCTTGCCGCCGCAGCTAAAGCGCTGCTGCTCGGTCAATAGCCCCGTTGTCGCGTCCACGCGGTATACCGAGATTGTGTCCTCGCCGCGTGTGCAGGTGTAGATGAACCGTCCGTCCTCGCTGACGAGAACTTCGCAGCCCGTATTGCCGGCCATCTCCGATCCCGCAGTCAGTGTGGAGATGGTGCTGCCTTCGCGCAGCGTCAGCGTGGCCTTGCGGCCATGCGCATGCCAGTCGTAGAGATCGATGGTGCAGTCGAGCTCGTGGACGCAGTACACCCAGCGTTTGTTGGGATGGAACACCACATGCCTCGGCCCGGAGCCGACGCGAGCCTGCACGCGCACCGGAGCGCCGACCAGATCTTTCTTGCCAGGAGCGATCGGGAACACCTCAATCGCATCGTCTCCGAGATCGCATACCAGCAGGAAGTCGTTGCCGGGCGCGATGGTGGCGCAGTGCAGATGAGGTTCTTCCTGCCGGTCCTTCACGGGCCCGAGCACGCCACACGCTGGGTTGTGCTGGCAGTCGAGGCCGCCTGCATCCGTAATCTCACCGGCAGGACCCAGGGCGAATGCTGCCATGCTTCCACCCATGTAGTCCGCCACAAAGGCGCTCCTGCCCGTGCTGTCTACCGAGACATAACAGGGGGCACCGCCACGCGAGCTTACCTGCTGGATCAGTTTCAGCGTTCCTTGCGTGGCGTCGACATGAAAGCTCGAAAATGCGCCGTCCCCTTTAGCTGCTTCGTTGGCGGCATAGAGCAGGGGCAGTTTGGGGTGCATCGCGATGAAGGTCGGGCGATCGGTCGCGACGGCAAGTTCAATGGCGCCCAGTTCGCCTGTGGCCGCGTTCCATGGGGCGCGATAGATTCCCTGGACACCTGTTCCAAGGAAGACCCAGTGGGGCTCGGTGGGGGTTTGCGCAAAGCTTCGCAGGGCGAAGGGAAGAGCAGCGGAGGCGGCAAGGAATTGGCGGCGCGAAGAAAGTATCTGTGTCATACGGGCAGCGCCAGTGTACGAAATTTTGTGAGTCGATGTCGCGGAAGTTGTCAGAGACCGCTTACATCGCCTCTGCGATCGTCTGGGGCTCGCCGGGGAGCTTGAAGTCCAGCTCGGTGGGGTGCGCGTCCGAATTGATGACCGGAAGGCTGGGCAGGTTGTCGGTATGGCCGACTTCCTTCACCACCGCTGCCGTGTGTTCGAGGACCTCGTCCACGGTCATGGTGTACATCTCGCGGCCGTTGTCGTAGCCGCTTTCGATGGCGTGCTTCAGGTAGCGTCCGGCGACCTGCGCTGCGAGGTAGTCCGTGATGACTTTGCCGTTGAGGCGCTTCTGCTCGATCCACGCCATGTTGGGCATGGCAACCCATAGCGGACGCCCGTTCACCGCGAAGCGGATGTCGGTGGCGTCGGCGTGGCGTGTCGCAATCGCGACGATGGTGCCCTTCCAAACGCAGTGCTGGGGTTCTCCGGTCCAACGGTCGGTCGCTACGAAGTCTTCATACATGGCAATCTTAGGGTAGAGCATTTCTCCTGTTCCTGGTACCCGGATAAGTTTTCGGGTGTCTTTTTCTTGAGGGAATAGGGGTGTGAATCCTTTCGTTTTTGCAGGATATCGGCAGGAAAAAGGCTCAAAGTGCTCCGGAAAGGCGCCAAGTGACACCGAATTGTCACTTGGAGATGAGCGAGGGTCCCGTTTATCCTGCACTTGTCTTAAATAAGGAGATGAATACCTTGCGTCGACTTACGGCCCCTGTTGTTTCCGCGTTTCTCTGCCTGTCCGGCCTGCTACTAGCCCAGACCCCCGCTCCCAAGCCCAAACCCGATGTCCTGGTATTTTCCAACGGCGACCAGCTTACGGGTAAGCTCGAACGCGTAGCAGGCGGCAATGTCGTCTTCAAGAGCGATATGGCCGGCGAACTCACCATCTCCTTCGACAAGATCAAAGAGCTCCACTCCGGCGAGCAGTTTGCGCTGCTTCGCAAGGGGATTCCGCTTACCAAGAAGACCGAGCATACTGTGCCCTCCGGTACAGTGCAGGTGGCAGACGGCAACGTCGTGCTTACACCTGTCGCCCAGGCTCCTGAAACTGTTCCCACCAAAGACGTCGACTATATGGTCGACAAGCCCTCCTTCGACAAACAAGTCAACAACAAGGTTGGGTTCCTTCACGGTTGGAATGGTGTCGTGACGGGTGGCGCTACGCTAGTTCGTGCCACGGAGACCGGAACCACGCTCACGGCGGGGATCAATCTTGTCCGGATAATCCCTCAGGTGTCCTGGCTTCCGCCCAGCAATCGGACCACGTTCAACCTCATGGAGAGCTATGGCAAGTTGAGTACACCAGCCATCGGGACTACGCCGGCCTCCGACGTCAAGACCAGCATCTTCCACACCGATGCTGAGCGCGACGAGTACTTCAGCCCCCGGCTATATGCTCTGGGAGACCTCTCCTTCGATCACAACTTCTCGCAGGGCCTGCAGTTCCAGCAGGTCTACGGCGGCGGCATCGGCTGGACGCCCATCAAGGACGCCAAGCAGGAACTCGACTTAAAGGCAGATATCCACTACGAATCGCAGCAGTTCATTCAAACGGCTGGCACAGCTAACGTTCCTAACGTGAACCTCATCGGCTCGACCTTTGCCGAAACCTACCTACGTAATCTTCCGCACAAGATACTGTTTACTGAGGTGGGCGACATCCTGCCGGGCTGGTCCGACACGAAGGCCTATTCGGCGAATGCGACTGCGACGATTGCGCTGCCTGTCTATAAGCGCCTGAGCGCGTCGTTCTCGACCACCGACAACTTCCTCAATAATCCCGCGCCGGGCTACAACAAGAACTCCTACCAGTTCGTCACCGGTGTCACCTATACGCTGCACTAAAGTGTGCTACCTCATTGGGCAGATTGTTCAGGAAGGGCATGGCTGCGGCCATGCCCTTCCTGTCTGGGGCACCCCTCAAATCCCGAACAGACCCCCTTTCCGCCCGCCAGAGATGTTCTAATAAAGAGATGCGGGCCTTTGCAGCTTGCGAGTGTTCCCAGGAGTTTGAGATCGATGTGTGATGTACGGAAGTCGGTAGTGCGTTTAGTGGTAATGGGATTGGCAGCCGGTGTGTTCTCCGGTGCTTTGGCGACAGCGAATGCCCAGAAGAATAAGAAGCAGCAGCATGCCCGCCGCGAGACGAATGCCAGCCGTGAGGCCCGCATCCAGCGCACCATCAATTACACCTATTCGCACCGCTGGGAGGTCTTCGGTGGCGGCGGCTACCTGCGCTTCCGCAGCGGAGACTACCTAAAGAAGAACAACGAGGTAACCTGGGCCACGGCAGCCAACTACTACCTGAACCCGAAGTTCGCTATCGTTGGCGATGTTCGCGGCTCTTTTGGCAACGCCCATCCTCTCCTGAACAACGACAATTTCCAAAGCCAGGCACCTAATCCTCAGATTAACGAGTACACCTTCATGGGCGGTGCCAATTACCGCTTCTATGCCAAGGAAAAGGTCGCCCTCAGCTTGGAAGGGCTCGGCGGTGTGGGCTGGGGTATCTTCAGCGGCGGCGCCAAAGGGTTGACCGGTCCGCAGATCGGTATCTGGCAGGACGGGTTCAAGCCTGCCTTCTCGGTCGGCCTCAATGTGGACTACAACGTCTATCCGAATATTGCCGTTCGCTTCACCCCTACCTACGTGGCTACTACCTTTTCTTCCTTGAACGTAACCACCAACAAGAGCACAGGCGTTATCCAGAACAATCTTGGATTCAACGCGGGTATCGTGTATCGCTTCGGCCACAAGTAAGGGCGAAAGTCCTATAACACGCCCAGATTCGGCGGGTCTGGGCGTAAAATAAAATTATGTCCAAAGGCTGGGAATCGAAAAGCGTCGAAGAACAGCAGGCGGAAGCTGCGGTGCCTAAAGCAGCCCTTCCGGAGAATGACCCTGCGGTAAAGGCCGCCGAAGCCGAGCGTAAGCGCCGTGTCCAGGCCCTCGAGATGACACGCGAGCGTGTTCTCTCGGAGCGCACCTCAAGCCCGCACCGCCGTAGCGCGCTGGAGCTTGCCCTTGCGACCATCGAGCGCGAGCTTGAACAGTTGGGCTGGTCGATTAAGCTCTAGGCCTTCCGTGTAATCACGAACGGGTTGGCTTGCGCGACGCAGGTCAGTACAACGCTCTGGATGCCTACGTGAGCGGGCCGGGTTGCGGCCCACACGATGGCGTCCGCGATGTCCTCCGGGAGCAGCGGATCGATGTTCTGATAGGTCTTTGCCGCTCGCTCTTCATTGCCGCGGAAGCGCACCTTGCTAAAATCTGTCTCCACCATGCCTGGGTCGATCGAGGTGACGCGCACCGGCGTCCCATTCAGGTCAAGACGCAGGCCATCACTGATGAAGCGCTCCGCAGCCTTTGTCGCGCAGTAGACGCCGCCATTCGGGTAGGCCATATGCCCGGCGATCGAACCCAGATTGAGGACATGGCCGCTGCCGCGTTTGACCATGCCGGGAACGACCGCGCGTGTCACGTAGAGCAGTCCCTTGACGTTGGTGTCGATCATCTCTTCCCAGTCCTGGATGTCGTCCTCGTAGAGCTTGGTAAGGCCCCGGCTCAGGCCGGCGTTGTTCACCAGGATGTCGATCTCGCTCCACGCATCGGGCAGGGTCTGGAACGCCATCTCCACGGCATTGCGGCTCTGCACATCCAGCTCAAAGCTGAAGACCGCGGCCGCGCCTGCTGCGAGCAGGCTGGGCTCCATCGCATGCAGCTTGTCATGCCTGCGCGCGCAGAGCAGAAGCCGCGCTCCAAGCTTTGCGAACTCCATCGCCGTCGCCGCGCCAATGCCGGAACTCGCACCGGTTACCAGAACTACCTTGTTTTTCAGGGAAATGCCCAAAACGAACCTCCAAAGCTCTGTTCAGCTCATGCACGCAGACCGCAAGTCGTTCGCGGTCTGCGTCATTCCACTAGTATGTACGATTTCGCGGAGGCTTACTTCGCGGTGGCGTGATCGTAACTAATGACACGCGTTATCTGCCATACGCCATCCTTGAGGCGCCAGAGGTGAATGAACTTGGCTTCCCCGACGACATCACGATCCTGGGCTCCGATGTGGTGAAAGCGATGAACTCCGATCTCGACCGCCCCATAGCCCTGAATCGGGTATACCTCCAGCGAACCGGGTACCAGCTCCCGCTGAATTTTGCCACAGAGGTTGTTTTTGATACCGTCGATGACTGTCTTGCGCCCGTATTGCGGATCGTTCTTATCGTGATAGAACTCCAGGTTCTCCGCAAACTTGCTTTCCACCGTTGGTATGTCGCACGTATTTACGGCGTTGAACAGCACACTATCCTGCGCGGAGATCGTCTGGAACAGCGTCGGGCTGGCTTCTGTAGGCGTCGGCGCTGACTGGGCGAAGCTGCAGGTGAGCGCAAGTGGCGTGATGCAGATGCCGATAACCAATCTGCGCAGGACAAGGTGAGCGTTCATGCTGAATTCCTCCAGGAGATGATTGCCAGTACGCGAGGGAGGGCGCGCCGGTTCCACCGTTAGTTGGGAGAATGCAATGTTTGGACGTGAGAGCCCAACCCTGCATACTGATTGCATGTCATCAGATCGAGGACGCATCCTTTGGAAGCGGGTCTGTGCTGTTCTTGCCTTCAGTTTTCTCTTCTGGCTTGCCCATGCTTTGGGATACCTGGTGCATGAGTATGCTCATTCGTTTGTGGCGTGGGGTCTCCGCTATAAAGCGAATCCGCTGGCACTCAACTACGGACATCTGAGTCTGGACAACGTCCTGACTCTGGGCGATATCGATGAGAATGTCGATTACGACCCCATCTTCGCTGCGAGCCGGGGACCGCTTGCGTCTCTGATCGCCGTCGCTGGAGTTCTATTCGGCAACGGTATCTTTTACCTGTTGTCCAGACGCCTCTACACCACAGCCAAAGAGCATGGAAAGCGCATGCTGGCTCTCTTTATGTTCCTTTTCTGCATGATGAACGCAGGTAACTTTATCTCGTATGTGCCCACCAGGACATTCACAACCCATGCAGACATGTTCACCGTAGAGAAAGGCTTGAATATCTCGCCATGGTGGGTTGCTATTGTGCTGGGCATCCCCTTTTGCATGGCTGTGTGGCACTTTTTCACAAGAATTCTTCCGGGAGCCATGTACTTCTTCTTCCCCCACACAAGGGCAGGCCAGATTTTCCTGCTTATCCTGACTTCTTTTATGTTTTTCGAGTTCTTTGGTCGCGCTGGCCTGCATCGCTATGGAGAAGTCTCCCACTGGATCTCGGCGATCTCGATCTATCTTCTCTTTCCCCTGAGCGTTCTCATAAGCTGGCCTCATCAAGGCTTCGCTTCACGTTCCACGAATAAGTGTGATGTGTGAATGAACCACCACAGAACTGTCATCTCGACCGGAGCATGATGGTTTCATCGTCATGCGGAGTGGAGAGACCTGCAGCTTGCCTCCGCAGGCGATAGTGCCAATGCAAACAAGCTGCAGGTCTTGACGCAAAGCGCGCCACAAACATTTGCATCGCGCTCTGCAACATGCAGGTCTCTCCGCTGCGGCGGCAAAAGGCGCCGCCTCCGGTCGAGATGACACAGTATGGGTGGGATCGAAAAGAGCCTCATCATACTGTTTGTGAAAATGCCTCTTCACCGAGTATTTGCGGAACAACTCCAACGCACGAAGGCCGCGATCTGAATCGCGGCCTTCGTCTTGCTTCAACCAGTGGTCAACTTATTCTGGGTTGGTTGTCTGTACGCCGATCGCATCGCCTGAGACGACCAGGTTCACGCGGCGGTTCTGCGCGCGACCCGCGGCCGTGCCGTTGTCCGCTACGGGTTTGTTCTTGCCGTAGCCGGTAGCCGTTACATTGGCTGCGGGAACGCCGTTCTGCACCAGGAAGTCGTGCACGGCGTTGGCGCGGTTCTCGCTCAGCTTCTGGTTGTACTCATCGCCGCCGACCGAGTCCGTATAGCCCTCGACCTGCACCTTCAGCCCCGGATAGATCTGCAGGATCGTCGCGACCTTCGCGAGGCTCACCTGGGTTCCGGGCTTCAGCGTGTACTTCGCGGTATCGAAGAGCACATCGCTCATGTTGACGATCAAGCCACGCGCGCTCTCACTGGTTGCGAGTACGGAGTTCAACTGTGCGCGCAGTTTCTCGCGCACAGCAGAAGCATCTTCCTGGCTCTTCTGGGCACTGTGTTGAGCCTCAGCCGCTTCAGCACGAGCGTTGGCTGCATCGGCCTCAGCACGAGCTTTCGCTGCCGCTGCTGCTTCAGCCTGTGCCTGTGCGTTGGCTGCTGCGACCTGCGACTGGGCCGCATCGGCCTGCGCCTGTTCCTTGTCCGCACGCTCCTGCTGCTGGCGCTCAGTCGCCTGTTTGCGCAGAGACGAGATGCGGGCATCCTCGGCCTTCTGCACCGCTTCGCGAGCGTAGGTGATCTCCATCTTCTCGTCGCGATGCTTGGAGCCATCCATGTTGTCCGCGTTCTGCAAATCGGTGGTTACGTCCTGCATGATGTCGGGAGCATACTTGTCCGCGCCATACATGCGGGCGATGCGAGCCGCGTTGTGCGCCTCGTACAGCTCAAGCGGAGCGTGCTCGTTGCGCGTGATGGGATTGAAGACCGACTTCGAGCCTTCGGTGGCGGCATAGAGGCCGCGTGGCAGCAGCGAGTAGTGCACGTTTACGTGCTCCAGTACGCCCTGCGTCTTATCGCTGAAGACATTCTGTAGAACGATGACGTCGCTCGGCATGGAGACCGAGAAGTACGGCTCAGCCGTCACGATCAAGCCGAACGATTGCAGAGAAGTCGTAACCTCGATGTTGTTCTTGGTTCCTGCGGGCAGCACTTCACCGAGGTTCTGCGGGCGGCCATCGGCGGAGATCGCCCACAGCACGTAGGTCAGATACTCAGCCCCGAATCCATTGGCTGGAGTGAGGCCTTTGAACTCAGCCGAGATGTGCAGCCCGCCGCGTTCACTGGTTACCTTAGCTTCGCCCTTCGCTCCGGGCAGAAGATTCGTGCCGTCGAAGTTGATGTGCGTCGAGCCACTGCGATGGAAGTAGTTCACGGCGTCGAGATCGTGTTCTACGACCTTGACGTGGAATACATAGGTGCCATCCGGTCCATGTGCGGTGACCTCGCCTGTGCGAGCTCCCGGCGCTAACGTGGTTGGATTAGGCTCTTGCGCTGCCGCGCCAAGGCACATAGCTGCCAGAATCGCTGCGGATGAAACTACACTTGTAACCTGCTTCTTGCTGAGCATTGTCCCGTTCTCCTTGCTGACTGGCCGCTGCAGAACGCAACGGCACTTAAGGCGATAAAGCGCCACAACAAGGTCGGATGCCCGACTTAGAACAAAAGGTATCCGGAAAATAAATGTCTAAATCAGGCAACCAAAGGGGTTTATGTAAGGGTTGTCTGGCCTTAGATGGCATCTGAAGATGCGTGCGGCTCAGTCAGCGTGCATTTCCAGGCCCACCATATCAGGGGTAGCTGTAGCGGAAGCCGGAGCCAGATAGCCCAGAGCGGGATGTTCGGATACAGCTCTGGGTGTTGTGCCATCCAAATGTTTGCGGGCATCACGGCGACGAGTAGTAGGACAATGCCCCAGGCTGCAATACGACGCGTCTGCGGTAGAAGAACGCCGATACCGCCGGCGATCTCGGCGCCCCCGCTGATCAGTACGAGTTCGTGGTGCGCGGGCAGATAGCTGGGCATGATGCTTTCGTACAGCCGCGTCACGACAAAGTGGCCCGTGCCCGCCACGATGTAGAACACGCCCATCACGATTCGACCGATACGCATTGAGTCCGATCCTAAAGCAAGGTCCCTGCCTGTTTGCGGCGCATCGCGTTGCAAGCAGGCAGGGACCTTTATCAAGACGACTTCCACGGCAGGGTCGAGGCCCCACCCTTACGAACTACTTCACCACCAGCGCGTCCCGGTGATTCCGCACATAGTCGTGCGAACCCAGTACGTGATCCTGCTGCTCTACCAGCAGGGACCGGACCGGCAGCGGCAACTCATGTTCCAGCGCGTCCTTATAGGCACGTACCGCTTCATCTTCGCCCTGCTCCGCTGTTTCGAGCAGGGCATGATCGCCACCACCCAGCTTGGCCTTCAGGCCGCCCCACGCGCGGTGTATCGCTGCGGATACGGTGCCTGATTCCTTCACATCCGCCATACCTGCCCGGTGCAACTCGTTTTCAATCTCAGCGCGGAAGTTTGCCCGTTTCAAGCTTTCGGCGAGGAAGTAACGCTTCAGGTTCGCGTCCTTCAGATGCTCGCCGATCTCGGCAAAACCCTTCTGCCCATCCTGCAGAGACTTGATCACGTCCAAAAGGACGCTCTCGGTCTCCTGGTTCTTAACCGATCCATCCACAGTGTTTGTGTTCGACATAATGGCCCTCATTCTTTAGTAGGCAACGATCGGGGTCTGCCGGCTGTGCGCGATTCTCCTGCACCGGCAGCAAGCGAGAGAAATCGCGAAAATCCCGCTCCCCCAACCGCCGCAACTGAAGGGAATGCGCTCCCTCGCGGAGTTGCGCATTCCCACTTCTCACAAACTAGATGCAGAGCGTGCCCCCCGCGTTAGCTCGTCGTCGACATTCCAAAAAATAACGCTCCGAAAATAACGCTCCAAGATGCGTGGGTTCAAAGATGCGTGGGCTCAAGGCTGCGTGGGATGAATGGCGACCGCAGCAAACAACAACTGCCATGGCTGCGGGCCGTGGCCGCCGTGGGTAATGCTTTGTTGCGCAACCGCAGCGTAATGAGGATCGAGCAACGCTGCCAGCGTAAGCGTCTGCACCCCGGCAGCGGGGTCCCATTCCCCGGAGTAGCCTGTTTCACCGGCCTTGTCGCGTGCGGCGTCGAAGGCAACCTGCGAGTGGACGAACTCCTCATGCTTCTTGTCCCCGATGGCGTAAGGCACCAGCCAGTCGACGGCGTGAGCAATATTCTTGCCGTCGGCGCCCTCGTGGAACCAATTCTCGCCGTGCACCTTTGCCGCCAACGCCGCCATCTGGAGTGGGTCGAGATCGTAGACCACATAGTGCAGGGCATCGCGTTCATAGAAGTCTTGGACCGACCCGTCGGAGCGAATATTGCGCTTCACCTGTTCGCGAAAGACCTGCGCGGCACGCGCCTCAAGACTGGGATCCCCTGTCTCATAGGCGGCCATGACCGCCAGCTTCACCCGATGGCTCGACCAGTTCCTCAGATCCTTCTCGCCGTTGCGCTCCATCCACTCGATGTATCCGACAGCCATCGACTGCCAGAGAGTTGAAGCCTGCGCCTCTGTCTTCGGCGAGAGATCGCCTCGGGTAAGGTCGTAGGCCATCATGAGCTGGTCCATGTTGGTCTCGTCGATGGGATTGAAGCTCGCGTGATAGATCGCGGTCCAGGCCGAGAGATAGCGGTCTTCCGCTGCGAGAAACTTCTTGTCTCCGCTCAGGCGATAGGCGAGCCCGAGTGCCAGCATGGCGGACCAATCTCTCTCGGCGGCAAGGCTTTCGTCACGGATGCCCTGATGCGGAAGGGTCCCCTCGGTGTGGATACGGGCCATGGGGTGTGGCGTTTCGTTGACGAACTCCTCCGCCGTTTGCAAAACCTTGCGGCCTGCCTCTGTCCCCGCCTGAGTGTGAAGCTTCGCCGCGCTTTCGGACGAGAAGATCGCCCAGCCCGTGGGCGGGGTTGCCGCGAGTGCCTGGGCGGTCACGACGCCACCGAAGAAGATTGCCAAGCCAAGATTCCTACCCTTACCCATCGCCAGCCTCCTGCCGAACGCTACCATCCTACCCATCCGCAGGTACCCGTCACCACTATGGTTCCACCCCCCACAGATCCGCACCGCACAGCCTGCTATGGAACAATAAAAAGTGCTCTGATGGTTCCCGGTCTCGTTGTTCTCGTTCCTGCAGCCGAGGTCTGGCACCGACAGGCGAACGTGATCGTGTGCGTCCATTCCCTATGAAGCCTCAGAGACTCGTATACTCGCCTACTCGCAGCCGCCGCCTCAACGAGATGTTGGGTCTCGTCGTCCTGGTCGCTGCCGGCCTCTTTCTCCTCTCGCTCATTACCTATACGCCGACCGACCCCTCGTTCAACACCGTCAGCGGAGCCACGGGGCCACATGCGGCTCACAACTGGACCGGCTTGATCGGAGCGTATATCTCCGACCTGCTGCTGCAGACGCTGGGCGTTGCCGTCTTCTTTGTTCCGCTGATGCTGATCCGCCTGGGCCTCTCCTGGATGAAGTCGCGGGCCGTCGGCTCGACCAAGACCAAGATGTTCGGATTGGCGTTGTGGCTTATCTTCGCTCCCGCAGCCATCGCACTGCTGCCCGGCCATCCGCTCTGGAAACATACACTACCCCTCTCCGGAGTGTTGGGCGGCATGATTGGCGACACCCTCGTCCGCTTCGTGAATCTGCCCGGAGCCCTGCTTCTCTCTACGCTGATGGTCGCGCTCTCGGTTTACCTGACGACCACCTTCATGTTCACAAACGCGAGCGAGTGGTTTGCCTCGCACTTTGCGTTTATCCGCAATGCCCGGGAGCGTTACGCCGCATGGAAGGATCGCCGCAAGGAGAAAGAGGCCGACCAGGTTATCCACGCGTATGAGACCAAGCGTGAGCGGGCCGCGGCAAAGGCTCGCAGCCGCACGCAGAAGCCCGCCACGAGTGAAAACCCGAAGGCCATCCCTACTAGCCAACCGGCCAGCACCTCTCTGCTCTCAAGCTTCCTGGGGTGGTTCGGCAGGCGCAAAAACTATGATGACCTCGCCGAGGACCCGCGCGACCGCGCCGACTTTGCCGCAGAGTCGCCCTCGATGTGGCAGACCATGCCGCGCACTATGGTGGACGAAGTTTCCCTGAGCGGTCTGAGCGCGGCCGCCGCCGCCGCGGCGCCCTATGCCGCACAACTTGCCGCCGCCGCTGTGCCTCTGCGCACAGCCGGCAGCGAATCCGAACTTCCCTTCGCCCGCAACAAGCCCAGCATCCCCCCCCCCGCACAGGACGATGGCTGGCTGGATGCCCCTGAACGCAGCGCGCCAAAAACCGTGCTTTCGCCTGCGCCTTCGCTCGCCACATTCGACATCCCTGAGCCGCCGCCGGCACGCGTTCCAACGCCGAGGCCGCAGCTGGTGCAGCCAACCCCGCCAGCGATGCCCTCTCCGATGCAGGACATCGCCGCGCAGAACATCGCTTTCGGCAAGCGTGCCGATGCGGACATCCGCGCCGTTGCGATGACCACCAAGTCGATCCGCGGCTACAAGCTGCCGCCAAGCTCCCTGCTGTATCGCAGCGAAGAGCATGCCCAGGTGCGCGAGGACGAACTACGCCAGGAGGCTCGCACGCTGGTAGAAAAGTGCGCCGAGTTCGGCGTCGACGGCAAGGTCGAGCAGATCAATCCCGGCCCCGTGGTTACAACCTTCGAGTTCCGCCCCGACGCTGGAGTAAAGTACTCGCGCGTTACCGGGCTGGCCGACGATCTCTGCCTCGCCATGGCGGCCGAGTCCATTCTCATCGAGCGCATGCCAGGCAAGTCCACCGTCGGCATCCAGGTACCAAATCACAATCGCGAAACCATCTGGCTGCGCGATGTGGTCGAGTGCGAGAGCTTCGCGCAGTCGAAGTCGAGGCTGCCGGTTGCATTGGGCAAAGACATCAGCGGTCGCATCGTTACCGGCGACTTGGCTTCGATGCCGCACGTGCTCATCGCCGGCTCGACCGGCTCCGGTAAATCGGTTGCGATCAACGCCATGATCATGAGCGTGCTCTTCAAGAGCACGCCCGAGCAGGTGCGCATGATCCTCGTCGACCCCAAGCGCGTCGAGCTCGGCATGTACGAGGGCATTCCGCATCTCTTCACGCCGATCATCACCGAGGCCAAACTCGCAGCCAACGCGCTTAGAAACGCCGTGCGTGAGATGGAGCGGCGCCTGAAGTTGCTCGCCGCCAATCATGTGCGCAACATCGATCAGTTCAACAAACTGTTCGAGCACGGCAGCGAGTACCTCTTCGAGGACGTGAACCAGGAGCCGTTGCCCTACATCATGATCATCATCGACGAACTCGCCGATCTGATGATGCTGGACCGTGCCAACGTCGAAGAGGCCATAACCAGGCTGGCGCAGATGGCGCGTGCCGTCGGCATCCATCTCGTGCTTGCCACGCAGCGGCCGAGCGTGGATGTCATCACCGGCCTGATCAAGGCCAACGTCCCAACGCGTATGAGCTTCCGCCTGGCAACCAAGGTCGACTCGCGCACCATCATCGACTCCAACGGCGCGGAGAGCCTGTTGGGACGCGGCGATATGCTCTTTCTGCCGCCGGGCACCTCGCGCCTGCAGCGCGTGCACGCGCCGTTCGTCACGGAGAAAGAGATCTCCGCCGTCACCGAATTCTGGAAGGCACAGGGCACTGCCGAGTACGTTGAAGGCTTCCTCGAAGGGCCGAAGGACGACAAGGGCAATCCTGAAGGTGGAAGCGCGAACGATGGCGAAGACAACGATGTCATGTTCGACGACGCAGTCCGCCTGGTCTTCGAGTTCGGCAAGGCTTCGACCTCGCTGCTACAGCGCAGGCTCCGCATCGGCTACGGCCGCGCGGCGCACCTGATTGACATGATGGAGCGCGACGGCCTGGTAGGTCCAGCCGATGGATCGAAGCCACGCGAGATTCTCAAGTCGCCCAGTTATTTTGCCGAGGTGGATGCGGCGACACGGTAAGTATCGAAACCGCGGAAGAGCCGCGGAACCGGGTGGCCCATCTCATAGGTCTACTTTTGGTTTGTTGTCGACGAACTCATTGGCCCCGATTTGCCAGAGAGCGTTTGAATGACATCCGTACGCACTGTTTCGTAACTTGGTTCGCCGTCGCTGTAGAACTTGATGGTTCCATGCGTCTGCGTAAGATTGCCATTCGGCAGCGTCTTTATCGCACTGTATGAGTCGAGCGAAAAACTGCGCTTGCCCTCTGCCGCTTCCTTCGGATGAGCTTTTGCAAAGGAGGTTTGGTCGACGTCATCCGATTCGCAGGCTATCCAGCTATCGGCCTTTCGTTCGCTATCGACATGGGCAAAGTTGTACTTCGTATGGAACTTGCCCAGGAGTGGATCGTATTCGTGAACAACATAACGCTGCCCATTTACATAGAAGGTATCGATGGCATCCGTGCCCTGGGCAGCCAATCCGGGTTTATGCTCGGCACGTGCCTCCGCAATAAGCGCGCGCTCAACCTCAAAATCCTTCCAACGCTCCTGCTCTGCATAAAGGAGCACAAGATTGACATGAGCACTCCACGTGCCGGGATCCAGTGCCAGCACCGAGCGATACATCTTCTCGGCCTCGGCATAATGTTTTAGCCCCAGTTCCGCGTTGCCCTCGAGAAACATGGCCTCAGCATCTTTCGGGTTGTCCTTCAGAACGTTTTCGAAGAACTGCTGTGCGCTCGCATAATCCTCTTTTCCTAGCGCGGCTTTTCCGACAGCGAGTGGGTCGACCGTTGCTGTTCCTGTAGTTGATTGAGCAAATGCTACGGGCTCGAGCAGTCCAAAAGCCGCTATCACACACACGCTGCTAACCGCCTGGAATATCCAGCCTCGCATAGACCTTCCCTCCTTGATCCAGACCATCGTAAAACCAAAAGTGTTCGCGACTCTATCTATTTATCGGCTGGTTTTGTGGCAATCGATCTGCGCAGCCAGCGCAACACATCCGCACGCACCCGCTCGTAGCTCGGCTCGCCAGAGGCGTAGCGTGCCACTGTGCCGTGGGCTTTGCCGGTGTACCAGTTGAGCGCGAAGTCTTTTATGACCACAGCGCCGGGGTCGGTACCGATGCGGACATCGCCGGTTGTGAGCGCCCTCTGCGCGGCTTCGGCGGATTCCAGCGAGATGTACTCTTCGGCTTTGCCGTCGGGTGAAAAGTGCTCGAAGTTGTAGCGGGTCAGCGAACGTCCGACAGGCTCGAAGTACTCCCGCACAATCCAGCGCTGGCCGCGGACCATAAAGCCGTCGATCACGTCACTCTCGCGGGCGGTAATGCCCGGTGCGCCGCGCTGGCGAGCCCCGCGCAGCAGCGCACGCTCACGATCGAACTCGTCCCACCGGTCCAACGCGGCTTCGACGACTACCAGGTTCTTGTGCGCGCTCCACATCTCCGGCTGCACGGCGACGACGCGCCGGTACTGCAGTTCGGCCGCCTCATACTCATGCAGTCCAAGCTCTGCATCGGCCAGCCCGATTTGACCTTCGATACTGTCGGGATGCTCCAGCAGGAACCCCGCAAACGTCGTCTTAGCCTGAAAGAACTGCTTCGCTGCCAGGGCACGTTTGCCTTCGACAATCGCGTTCCGCGACGGCACTGGACTCGCCTGCGCTGTCATAGGCGTGGGAACCGCAAACGTTCCCGCCATCATCAACGCGACCACAACCCGGCAAACACCCTGCATGCTTCTCATCCCTCATTCGAATGACTCTGTGCACGGCCACTGGTGAGCGGCGGTGTTGAGTCTATTGATCTTCTTAGTTCCGCTGCCGATGCCTTCGGTTGTTGCGCAGAGCAATACTGCCTAAAACGGCGAACACGGCGAGCAGCAAAGTCCACAGCAGCTCAGGATGCCTCTCACTATAGGACCGCCTGTCTACCCGTGCGATGAAGCTGGGATTTACCTGCTCTGGACCCAGCGTTGCAACGACCGGCTGCGCAGCCGAGTGAAACAGCCGAGCATAGTTGTAGAGCGGAGCACGCAACACCGCATCTCCATACATCAGGATATAAGGTGCGCTGTTGGCTGCAGCGTCGAAGCAAATCTTGCGCTGCCGCATCTCCAATCGCACAGACCGCAACGGCAAAGGTTGGTTCCCGTCATTCTCGATCGCAAGATCAACCGTTGCGCCGTTGCGGAGGTTCGCTCCGAGCACGGCATCGACGCTCATCCCGCGGCTATCGATAGGAACACCCGGCACGCCTGAGCTGCTGCCAGCGGCCAACTTCACGCGCGAGATCTCTCCATGGATCGTCTCGATGGCCTCTCTGTCCCGAGTTGCATCCGGCGTTGCTGTTATATCTACTGTGCGTGCAAAGTTCTTATCGAAGCCGGAGTCGAGAGCCAGCGAGACGCGCTCCACCGGAACATGCGCGGGGACGCGGATCGCAGCGAGGCTTTCATGACCGCGTTGTGCGAACGTCGTTGTCTCCGCAACCGCTGTGTAGAGCGTCTGAGCCTCGCGGCTCGGCGGCACGCTCGCCGCTTTCACGATTGCCGGGCCAAGATTGTGGTTCTGCGAGCCTGGGGCTGGGGCCAGATGCAGCACGACGTGCAGCTCGGAGAACGACGACTCCTGGAGCGGCAGAGTCGTAGAACGAGAGAGGTGCTGCGCGCTGAGGTCGAACAACGCAAAGCTGCCCAGATCCGTTCTCTTCCCGATACCCTGCATCCCGTAGACCTGCGCCGTAGCCAGAAAGTCCTTTGCCGCGAGATCCAGCACCACAGCGGTGTAAGGGCGCGACGGCATGACGATATCGAAGCTCACATCGCCGTTGCGGCCTTCCACATTCCGCACCTGCGTCGGTTCCTCTTCCGGGTGCTGGGTCTCGCTCTCGGTCAGCGTGAAGGGAACTTCAACGCCTGAATTCTTCGCATAGAGCCGCAGGTCGTTCAGGGATTCTGTAGCGGCATGAGCAAATACCGTGGCGTCCAGCATCACGCAGGCCTGCCCTGCGGACCCATCGGGCAAGGCAACCGCTCGCTCATAGCGAAGATGCCGCGGGTCCGAGATCGGGCCGGCGGACACGCTTGCCATCTGCCAAAGCAGCGCCGCGACCAGCGTGAGTGACGTCTTCATCGGGGCGCCCAGCGCATCTCCGCCATGGCCACTACTTTATCCTTACCCGGCAGCAGCCGTGAAGCTTCTTGCCCGTTGGAGCATCCATACAATAGAACATATGAGCGAAACTCTCCACGATGTCCTCGTCATCGGCGCCGGTCCTACCGGTCTTGCCTGTGCCATCGCCGCGCAGAATGCCGGCTTGCGCGTTGTCCTCGTGGACAAGGGCTGCCTGACCAACTCGCTCTTCCACTATCCGGCACATATGACGTTCTTCACCACGCCGGAGCTGCTGGAGATCGGCAACATGCCGTTTTCGTCGCCGAACCAGAAGCCCACGCGCTCGGAGGCCCTGGAGTACTACCGCAAGGTTGCCGAGCACTACCGTCTCGACGTGCGGCAGTACCAGAACGTCGACCGCATCAGCGGCGCGGATGGCGACTTCACCGTGCATACCACCGATCAGTTCGGCCGCAAGCTCGCCCACCGCGCGCGCAAGCTGATCGTGTCCACGGGCTACTACGACCTGCCGAACTATCTTGGCCTTCCCGGCGAAGACCTGCCCAAGGTGAAGCACTACTACCATGAGCCGCACCCGTTCTTCGCGCAGGATGTGCTGATCATCGGCGGCAAGAACTCCGCGGCCATCGCGGCGCTTGACCTGTGGCGGCATGGCGCGCGCGTCACGCTGGTGCATCGCGGCGCGGAGCTGCATCGCCATATCAAGTACTGGATCAAGCCTGATATTGAGAACCGGATCAAGAACGGCGAGATCACCGCGCACTTCTCAACGACGGTCAGCGAGATCACCGAAGACTCGGTGACACTGCTTACGCCGGGCGGACCGAAGGTGCTGCCCAACCAGTTTGTCTTTGCACTGACGGGCTACCACCCGGACTTCGCCTTCATCGAGTCGCTGGGAGTGAAGCTCGACAGCTCCAACGCACGCTGCCCCATCTGCAATCCCAAGACGCACGAATCGAATGTGCGGGGAATCTATCTTGCGGGCGTCATCGTTGCGGGGGAGCGCACGAATGAGATCTTTATCGAGAACGGGCGGTTTCACGGGGACCTGATCGCGAAGGACCTTGCGGCGAAGCTGGCCTAATACATCTCTACTTCGCGACCCAGGCATACCCTTGCGTGCGCTGCTGCTTCAGCACGCGGTGGTTGCCGGAATCAGCGATGTAAAGACTGCCGCTGCCGCTCACGGCTATGCCACGGGGGTAGTACAGGCTCAGCATCGAGCCCAGATGGGTCTGTACATATTGTCCACCGGAGAAGGTCTCCTTGTAGATGAAGCCGCCCCCATAGCCCACGATGTAGACATTCCCGCTATCGTCTACAGCGACACCACGAGGACTGTCCAGATCACTGGCAAGCGTACTCTCGACATAGCCGGTACCGGACACAGACTCTTTCAGCACACGGTAGTTGTCGGAATCGGCAATATAGACAGTTCCCTGGCGATCCACCGCCACACCCAGCGGATCCTTTAAGCCAGATGAGGCTACGAGACTCTCGACGTAACTATCGCCAGAGGGAGACTCCTTTATGACACGGTTTCGGCTATAGTCCGCAATATAGACGGCGCCGTGGCTGTCCACGGCAAGACCATAGGGACTTTCTACATCGGTAGTAATAACGCTCTGCGTGTAGGTGTTGCCGGAGGCCGTCTCCTTCAGCACACGGCTATTGCCATAATCGGAGATGTAAACATTCCCGCTGCCATCCACGGCTACTCCATAGGGACGGTCCACCTTGCCGCGTTCCTTGCCCTCCGTCATATGGCCATCGTTGTCCACAGCAGTACCATAGGAAACGGCCAGGCCAACCACTACATCGCTTTGGATATAGCCATCGCCGGAAGGCGTCTCCTTCAACACGCGATTGTGACGGGAATCGGCAACGTAGACGTTTCCACGGCTATCAACGGCCACGCTGTAGGGGTAATACAAACCTTTATCGACCACAACGCGCCGTCCCACCCTGTACGCGATGTAATGCGAGCCTGCGATTAGAAAATACCCACATAGCACCGCTATCGCCAGAAGCACGAGAAAACCAGTACCTCCAACACGGCCAACAAATGAACGATCAACCAGCATAGCCTTGGGACCTCAATCGAGTTGGCGCTAACAACCGGAGCGAAGATTGCTTAGCTTAGAACCCGACGCCGAAATCCTTTGATCCCCAGCCACGTCAGCAGCGCGAGGAAGAAGCACAGCATCGCCAGAATCATCGCGTCTGGCATATGGCCGAGCGACGGAGTCAGCGACGCACGCAGGCCTTCGCTCATGTACACGATTGGATTGATCAGCACGCCATACTGTAGCCAACGCAGGTGCGTGAGCGCAGCCCACGGATAGTAGACACAGCCTAGAAACGTGATCGGCATAATCACCACGCCGAAGATCAGACCAATCTGTTTCGGCTGCACTGCGGTGCCGATCGTCAGGCCCAGGGCCCCTGCAAGCAGGCTCGCCAGCACGAGTACCGTGCCCAGAAACCACCAGCTCGATACATGCGCCGCCACCGGCGTGCTCGGAATGTAGTAGGCCAGCGGAAAGACAACAGCCGCCGCGATCAGGCTCTGCAGGGCAGAGAAGATGATCTTCTCCGCGGCCACCGCTGCAATCGGCAGCGGACACATCACGCGGTCGTCGATCTCGCGCGTAATGCCGAACTCCTGCGCTAAGGGCAGCGCCACCGCCGCTATGCCGGAGAACATGATCCCCACGGCCATCAACCCCGGCAGCAGCACCGTGCCGAAACCGCCGGCGGCTCCTGCCATCTGTGCCGTCGGATTCTGTCCTGCACCGCCGGTCATGTGAGGCATCACGTAGGTGAAGATGAAGAGAAACAGCAGTGGGTTCATAGCCACACGAATCAGAAAGGGAGCAAGCTCGCGGCCCAGCACGCGCAGGTCGCGCAGCATCAGACCGGCAAACGCGCGGGTGTAGGTTGTGCGCCGGTTCAGGCTTGTCTCACTCATTACTGCAACGCTCGTCGCCATATCGCTCATCCTCAATCCTTACTCGCGCAGATCGCGGCCGGTCAGCCGGATAAACACCGTCTCCAGGCCCGGCTCAGCCGTCGTCACATCGCGCAATCCAAACTCGTTGGCCGTTGTAACGACGCTCGCCAGCAGCCCATCCTGCGCCTTGGCGAGCACGCGCAGACCGCCGCCGTTGTCGATGGACTCAACGCCGTTCACGCCACTTAGGCCGCGCAGACGCGCTTCCAACTGTCCGCTGCGGTCGCCGTCGTGCAGACGCAGTTCATAGATCTTGTCTCCGCCAACGCTCGCCTTCAGCGCAGTCGGAGTATCTTCGACCAGGATCTTTCCGTGGTCGATGATGGCCAGCCGATCGCACAACTCGTCGGCCTCTTCCATGTAGTGCGTGGTCAGCACCACGGTGATCCCCTCGTTGCGAAGGCCGCTCACAGCCTCCCACATGGCGATGCGGCTCTGCGGATCGAGGCCAGCGCTGGGTTCGTCAAGGAACAGCACCTTGGGACGGTGCGCGATGGCACGCCCGATCTGCAGACGCTGCGCGAGACCTCCGCTCAAGGCCTGCGGATACGCCTTCGCACGGTCGCTTAGGCGGAACTGCTCCAGCAACTGCGCTGTGCGGGCCCGAGCTTCGACGCGCGACATTCCAAAGTAGAGGCAGTGAAAGAAGATGTTCTCTTCGACAGTGCAGGAGCGATCCAGCGTGTTGTACTGCGGCACCACCCCGATCGATCGCCGCGCGACCGCTGCATGCGCAACGACATCCACGCCAGCGATCCGCACCGAACCGGCAGTCGGGAGCGCCCGCGTCGTCGCAATGGAGATGGTTGTCGTTTTGCCCGCGCCGTTCGGCCCGAGCAGCCCGTAGATCTGCCCCGCGGACACACTCAGATCGATTCCATCGACCGCAGTAACCGGGTTTTTACCACTGTAGACCTTACGCAGGCCCCTAATTTCAACGATCGTCTCGCTCACGCTTCAGGCACCCCAACATGTTGGATTATATGGGGCAAAGCTGCTGGAATTGGTATGAAACCAGGTGTAGGCTGAAAGCTAGCAGGAGGTGAGAGATGGCAGCAGCGACGGTAGTTCGCCTTCCCTACCTGACCGTGGACGAGTATCTACATACAAGTTACGAACCAGATGTGGATTACGTTGACGGACGGATCGAGGAGCGGAACGTGGGGGAGTGGGATCACAGCGATCTGCAAGGTGAAATCATCAGCATCTTGAGACGCCAGGCCAAAGCCTGGGGAATCCGTGCTGTACCCGAGGTCCGCGTTCAAACTTCTGCAACGCGTTTCCGTGTGCCCGATGTCTGTGTGGTTTCCGCCTCCGGGCCACGAGAACAGATCGTCCGCACCCCACCTCTGCTGTGTATCGAAATCCTGTCTCCAGAAGATCGCTTTAGCCTATCCGTTCGGAAATACCGGGATTACATTACGATGGGCGTGCCAGAAGTCTGGATATTCGACCCAGCAAACCGTATCGCCTATGTACTGCAGCCAGATGAGAAGACGATCACACATCGTGACGGTTCACTGCGACTTGAGGGGACACCCATCGAACTTTCGTTGGCGGACGTCTTTGGAGTACTGGACTTATCATAGATAGTGGTGCTTCTATGACTTTGATCCAGCAAGACGACCTCATCGAAAGCGTGCGCGGCGCGCTGCAATACATCAGCTACTACCACCCCGTCGATTACATCGAAAACCTCGCTCGAGCCTATGAGCTGGAGCAATCACCCTCCGCCAAAGACGCGATGAAGCAGATCCTCGTCAACTCGCGCATGTGCGCTGAGGGCCATCGCCCTCTCTGCCAGGACACAGGGATCGTCACCGTCTTCATCAAGTTGGGCCAGGAGTGCCATCTCGTCGGCAAAGATGGAAGCCCGGCCACTCTGAGCCTGCAAGAGATGTGCGACGAAGGCGTGCGCCGTGCTTGGCTCGACCCGGACAACAAGCTGCGTGGTAGCATCCTTGCCGACCCGGCCTTCAGCCGCAAGAACACAAGGGACAATACGCCCTCCGTCGTCGAGGTGTCGCTGGTCAAAGGCAATACGGTCGACGTGACCGTTGCCGCCAAGGGCGGCGGCAGTGAGGCGAAGTCGAAGTTCGTGATGCTGAACCCGTCGGACTCCATCGTCGACTGGGTCCTCAAGACCGTTCCCACCATGGGCGCAGGCTGGTGTCCGCCGGGAATGCTCGGTATCGGCATCGGCGGCACGGCCGAAAAGGCCATGCTGCTGGCCAAGCAGGCGCTGATGGAAGACATCGACATGCAGGAGCTCAAGCAGCGCGGGCCGCAGACGAACATTGAGAAGCTGCGCGTCGAGATCCATGACAAGGTCAACCAGCTTGGCATCGGAGCGCAGGGCCTCGGGGGGCTCACGACTGTGCTCGACGTCAAGATCAACGAGTGGCCAACCCATGCCGCCAATCTACCCGTCGCCATGATTCCCAACTGCGCCGCCACACGCCACGCGCACTTCGTGCTCAACGGAGACGGCGCAGTCTCGCTCACTCCGCCTTCGCTGGAGAGCTGGCCAAAGCTGACCTATGATGTGCAGGGCGCGAGGCGCGTCAACCTCGACACCCTGACACACGACGAGGTGAAGACGTGGAAGCCGGGTGAGGTGGTTTTGCTCAACGGCAAGCTGCTCACCGGCCGCGACGCCGCCCACAAGCGCCTGACCGACATGCTCAACCGCGGTGAAAAGCTGCCGGTCGACTTCAAGAATCGCTTCATCTACTACGTTGGCCCGGTCGATGCGGTGCGTGACGAAGCTGTCGGCCCCGCCGGCCCGACCACGGCGACGCGCATGGACAAGTTCACACGCCAGATGCTCGAACAGACTGGGTTGCTGGGCATGGTTGGCAAAGCCGAACGCGGTATCGCGGCCATCGACGCCATCCGCGACAATGAAGCGGTGTATCTCATCGCCATCGGCGGAGCGGCTTACCTTGTCTCAAAGGCGATCAAGCACTCGCGGCTGGTTGCCTTCGAGGACCTTGGGATGGAGGCGATCTATGAGTTTGAGGTTGTCGATATGCCGGTAACCGTCGCGGTCGACACCAAGGGCTCCAGCGTTCACATCACCGGACCTGAAGAGTGGAAGGAACGTATTGCGCGCAGCCTGGCGGTGGGTGGGGTACCGATCCTCGGGCAGTAGGTTGTGTAGTCAGTAGTGCCTTCTATCTTCCTTTGTGCCGTCGATTCAGGGGCTTCCACCCAGGACTTGAGAGCCCCTGTTTGCTCCCCAACATTGAAATGTCGGAGAGCAAACAGGGGCGGCTCAAATCCACCATTTTTGTACGTGCGCTAATACCCGATATGGTGCAGATAGAACACCGCGCAACTGGCTACAAGGCAATAAACCCCGAACAGATACCAGCGCCCATTCTCCAGCCATGAGCTCAGCCACCGCAGCGCGGCGAGCCCGGCGAAGAACGAGAAGACCATGCCGAGCAGGGAAGCGACTAGGCTGGCGTGCAGGTTGATCGTCACCCCTGCTGCGGCCGCTTCATGCGAAGCCTTCAACAGACGCAGTGCCTCGCGGCCGACGACCGCCGGTGTGAGAATCACGGCCAGCGCAAAGGAGAAGCGCTCCGCGCGTTCCCGGTTCGCTCCGGTCAGCAAGCCGGTAGAGATGGTCGAGCCCGAACGCGAGAAACCGCGGAAGGGAAGACTCAAACCCTGGACGGCTCCCATCCAGCCGGCCTGAGCAAAGGTGACGTTGTCGCCCGAGCGCGCGACGGAACGGTCATACGCATTGGTCGCGACAGTCTTAGCCTCGCGCTCCTTCATGCCTGCCCACAGAATCAACAGGCCAACGGCAAACAGCGCGTATGCGACCAGGTCGAGGCGTCCGAAGAGATCTTCGATCTGCGCTTTGGGAGCGTTGGGGAAAGCGAGCTTCGCGATGATCTTCTGCAGAGGATAGCCGATGACTGCAGTCAGCACCGTCGCCCAGATCGCGCGAATGGCGAAGCGCCTGAAGGCGTCGCCGCTGGAGAAGTAGGCTCGTTTCCACTGCGACCAGAAATAGAAGATGACGGCGAACATCGTGCCGGTATGCAGCATCACCAGCACCAAGGTCATCTCTGGTGAGGAAGGATCGAGCCCCAGCAGCTTTTCTGCGACGACGACGTGGGCGGAACTGGAGACGGGCAGTAATTCGGCGAGGCCCTGAACGATGGCCAGGATCAAAACCTTCAGGAGAGACATACGTAAATTCTAAATTGCTTCTATGACGTATCCACAAATACGCCATAGGAACTAAGGCCTGTTTTGCTAAGGGTACGGACTTAAAACCTGCCCTGAGCGCTGTTGGACGGGTGCCGCAAATGCTTCTACTGCAGCGCGGCTTGAGCCACGTACTGGTATGGATTCAAGGTTGAAGTTCAACATCTCCGAAAAGGAATGGACGTTGGGATGAAGACCCGCGTCGATAGCGGACGGTCTTCACCGGTCACGGTCGACCAAATTGCGAGGATGATTTCGTCATTTCTGTGGCTTATAAGAAACATATATGGCCGCATGCATTTCCTATAAGCCACGGTCTGTGGTCGAGGTCATGACCAGAACAGTACCACCTTCCTGGACGCGCACCCACATCTGCAAAAAGTCTATCTCCTTTATTACTAGGACTTAGAGCGCCTGATCGAGTGACCTCGCGTGGCTCGGCAACCTCTGGATGATGGTTTGAAACCCTTGCCCCTCTCCTGAATGTAAAGACACCCTTTTTGCCAACATCTGAATTTGTTGACATTAATTCACTTCAACCTCAATCATCTGGTTCCAGAGATCATCCATCGACATGCCGTTGACCAAGACCACAGCTACCGTTTTTTCCATGACTCCGGTCGTCGTGGGCGGAAAGACGTTGCTGATCTTCATCTGATTCGCCGGGCCCTCATCGTTGAGCACCAGGGAGAGCCTGTGTTATGCCTAAGACCTCACCATCGAAGCAGTCCACCACCGCACCTAGGCCCGTGCCTCCGGACGCCGTTCGCGTCTGGCGAGGGTTCCGACTCGACACACTCACGTCCTCCGAATTCCTCACCGCACTCGGCACGATTTTCATTCCAGTGACCGTCCAGTTGCAGCGCCTCTACTTCCTCACCGCCTACCTGCCGACGGTGCTTCCTACCAGCAAGCCGGCCGGCGTTCCCGATGAGATCGCGCTCGTCTTTTACGAGAAGCAGCAGTCGTATACGGACACCTCAAAAATCGTCGCCGGCCGCGCGTATTCTTCACTGCACAAAACCGTGTTCGCATTCCCAGCCAGCCTGAGCGGTTTCCCGGTGTTGCTTGGTCCGACAGTCTCGCTCGATCAACCGTACTTTCTCTTTCAGAACGCGGTCGACTGGCAGCAAGGCTTCACAAAGGTTTTCGTTGGCGTGCGCCCCGAATCCGTCAGCGTCTCCGACTTCGTTGCGAAACTCACGGCATTCCTGCAAAAGGAACAGAAGCAACCGGCGACTGGTCTCGATGGCGCCATTGCCTGCGTCTCCAGCCAGTACGTCGTCTACTGGGAGCACTGGCAGACCGAAGCGCAATCCTTGCAGGGATCGATCTCCGACCTGCAACAGCTCGCCACGAGCGTTCTGCTACAGCACCACACCAGGCAGGCCGTCAACCCGTCGCTGACGGACCACTACGAGGGTCTCAGCAACGTAGAGGGCAAGAGCTATAACACCACGTGGAAGGAATAATCGCTGACAGCCCAGACGTCGCCGCGCAGGTCATCGCCAGCGGCGCTTCAGCGCAGGGGTGAACGATGCCTATCTAGCTAGAAAATATTTCCATTCGCTCATGACGGCTCTATGTCCCCAACCAGCTCCCATATTCGCGCGAGATGGTGATCGTCGTGTTCGGCGACAAAGTACAAATGATCCACAAGCCGCATCGGTGTCTTCAAACGAGGGTGCGGAATGGCTCCAGACAATAGCGACGAGTCCAGTTCGTTCAAACGCTTCAGCAGCTTCTCCCTTGCAGCACGGAAGCCGAGCAGGATCTCTTCCAGGGGGCGCGCATTGTGGTTCGCCTCATCGGTCTTGCGATTCTGCAGATCCGTCACGGTGAGTTGATTGCTGGCTGCCACATAGTCTTCCACTCGCGCCAGCCACAGCGGCTCGAGATCCAGCAGGTGACCGACCTGTTCCTGGGCCGACCACTTCTTCTGCGGCTTCTCGATCAGGATTTTGTGAGGACGGCCACGAAACGTCTCTTCCAGCCTGGCCGGAGTGCCGCGCAGACGCGCACACAGATTGGGATACAGCTCCACAGGAAACGTAAACTCAAACTTGCGCTCAAACCAAAGGGGTATCTGACTCACTAAGTTGCCTTTCTGCATTGCCTATTCAACAATCCTAGGGCACGTCATCAACTCTTGCCATCGTTCCACAGAAAAGCCCTGACGCAACGGTCGCGACGGTTCGCAAAGGAACGCGATGGCATTTGTATTTGGGAAAAATGCTCGCCCTAAGCACTACAACCGTTGCGTATCGTCGCGAACCATTGCGACCGTTGCGTCAAAGCTTTTGTCATATAACCTGGCTCGCCACCTCATCGTTGTGCTGGGATAGATGCCGAGCGCATCACTCCCGAGGAGTGATGTTTTTACGAAGGAAGACGGTCGCCTGTGGGTTGTCGTTATAGCGTTCGCACGAAACGTACCCTCGTCTCCGATAGAGAGCGATGGCAACTTTCAAATCGTCATAACTATCCAGGTAGATCCACCGCAGACCCTGGTCGCGCGCAAAATCTTCCTGGGCATCCAGCAGCTTTTCTGCAATGCGATGCCCCCGGCTTGCAGGCTGTACATAGAGCCTCTTGCACTCTCCGGCGAACGGAATGGATGCGAGCTTTCTCAGCACGACACACCCAACAGCCTCTTCTTCCAGATAGGCGAGCCACACGCCGGAACAAGGGTCGTCGATGATCCTCTGAATCGCTTCGGGAGTGTCCCGCTGGACGACGTGAACTGCGTCGTAATATTCCTGCAGCAATCGAATCGCGTCGTCGTTGGACTTGGATAAGCGAACGATTCGAACCGAACCTCCCTTAGCTTCGCTCAGGATGGAGCGAACCTTAGCGAGCGAATCCAACAGCACAGCGCGGTCCGTTGAGCTTACATTCGCCAGCAGCCCTTGTATCTGGAGCGCCGACTGCTCGTTCAGCCACGCCACCGTGTTCTCTCCCGCAGGCGAGAGCGTAAGCAGCTTCTCCCGGCCATCCTGCCTGGAGGCCGTCTGCCGCACCAGCTTTCGCTTGGCGAGCAGAGCAAGACTTCGGCTGATGTATCCGGCATTCAGTCCAAGAGTCTCCCGCAAGGAGGACGCCGTCAGCCCGGGACGAGCTCCAATCTCGTACAGGATGCGAGCTTCTGTCAGAGAGAGGTCCCCGTCGAGATGTCGCTTCCGCAGCAGGCCTAAGCGCGCCGTGTAGAAACGATTGAACTCCCGAACCGCGGAGATCTGCTCCTCTTCCTGGAGATTGCTGACCGTCATGGATAGAGTTTAAACGCAAATAGTTGCCAAAAGCAACTATTTAAGCCGCCCCTATCGGCTGATTCCGGCAGGCCGTTTTACGGCACAGTCCAACAGAATGCCCTTCTGTTCTTCATGCCGGGATTCGCTAAACATAGCGTCTACGCCAGCGTCCTGAGACGCGATACGACCATCTCCAGCTCGCAGTAGCGATCGACCGTGTTTCGAGCGAATTCGCCATAAATGGGATGGTTCAGAAGCGAGGCATCGACCAGAGAGTGGGGGGCGATCAAAGCGAACTCCGTTTTGTTGACAGTGGCTTTCGCCATCGTATCCATGCCTTCCGCCATCCTGCTCCGCATCGCAATCAGTTCGGGGCGCTTGAGGAAGTCGAGATCTTCTTCGCGGTGAAGAACTGCAAACTGATTCCAGAAGAAAGCGACCAAAGTCAGCGAAGCATTGAGAATCATCTCGCTGGAGAGGAGATGTTGTTTCACATCGACGCCGAACTCGTACTCCACCGTTTCGCTCATGGTTCGGACAGTACCCACTGTTTTGCCGATCCGATCGCGCAGGGCATCGGCCTGCTGTCGAAGTTCGCGGAGATTGCTGGTCGAGTTGGTCATCCGCAGATACTCTGCCGCAATGTCCATCATGGAGGCCAGCGAGCCTCGCATCGCCGTCACAGTGCGCACCGGCCAGAGCAGGTCGAAGACGAAGGCCATGACCACGAGCGCCAGCAGGATGCCGATGAGACGGTCGCGCGCCGGAGCGAGCTGAATCGGTGCGCTGAAACCCTCGAAGGCTACGATGTAGAACGCAAACGCGATCTGCAGCCCCACATAGTTGAACTGGCGTCCAGCCGCCCACCACGCTGAAAGCATCGCGATGGCGGCGATGAGCAGGACCAGCGAGGTGATGGAATCCATGTGTGGGAAGAGGTAGATCGTGGCTCCCAGTCCCAGAATGAGGCCGCCGATGATAGCGCCAACGAGGCGGAAGATGAGTTTCTGCTTGATGGCTCCGCTGGTGCTGAGGCCGGAGATCACAACCGTGATGACGGAGGTGGATATGCCCGGCCAGTCCACGGCGCGGACAATGATGTAGCAGATCGTAGCGCACAAGCTGAGTTTCAGCGCAAAGGCGACGGTCTCCTTCCGCGTGAAAGCACCGGGAATAAAGAGAGGCACTTTGCTAGACGGCAACGCAACCAGCTCTTTGTCTTTCTCCCCTGCGATATCTGCGGGCATGGAGAGAATGGCGTGCAGGTTTTCGTCGACGCGGTCGAGAAGATTGATGGACCCTACAAACTTTTGTTCCTCCAGCTCCTCGGGCGTTGGTCGAATGTCATGGATCAGGTCAAGGCAGAGTGCGGCGATGTGGCCGCAGCGCCGTTGCAGCTCAGGATCCGAGACCGCGATGTTTTGCGTTCCGAAGGCGGCGGAGACATCCATCAACTGCGCGAGCATGGTGATGCGAACGCGCGTCCCAATGGGCAGCGCGCCTGGATCGAGTTTTCGGTCGACGATGATGTTGTAGAGCTGCAGCATCCCGTTTTGTCCGGAGGCGGCGAGACGCGAAACGCCGATAACAGCGGGTACGAGTTGCTCCCGCGAAGCTCCTTGGGCATAGAGCGAGAACATCTTGCTCAGTGCCTCGTAGCGAATCCTGCGCTGTTTCTGCAGCTCTGCGGCAGGATTCCTGACTCCAAAGCAATATTCCACGGCGACCGAACACAGAACCGCAACCGACACCGTTCCGATGATGTAGAGCGACTGCTTGACGAGAAAGCCGGACGGGGCATGGGTCTCCCAGAATGCGATCAGCGTGCAGTAGATGAACCCCCAGGTGGAGGCCAGCACTGTGATGTTCGTGGAGAGCATCAACATTCCGGAGAGGAAGACGACGATCGAGACGCTCAGCAGCCGCGCCATGGGATTGTTGTCCGAAAGGGCAACGACTGCGATGACGGTAGCCACCGTAAAGGCGAACGCCACTACGGAAAAGAGCCCGGAGCGCAGAGAGACAGAAGGTGAGTCACGCCCCACGAGAAAGACGAAGTAAAGACCTATCGAGGCAGAAGGCATCCTCAAGGTCATTAGAAGAAGGAGCGTGATGACGGTGGAGAGAACAATGCGCAGGGAACTGTTCAGCCGTCCTGGTGTCGGCTGCAGGTCTTGCCAGAAGCGATCGACCCATGTACTCAGGCTTGCAGTTCCGGGGCTTGCGGCCATGCTTCTACCTCACGACCGTAACGGCTGTGGCTCCAATGCGGAACAGGTTCGGATCGGGATCGTCGATGTGGATACGGACAGGAAATCTTGCAGAGAGATGCACCCAGTTGAGCGTGCGCTCGATGTTGGGCAGGCCGCCGGCTACGCTGCCGTCTTCGGGAAAGACACCGTAGCCGATGCTCTCCACGTGGCCTCCGAACTTGCGGTCGGGGTGCCCCATCACGTAGACGTCGACATGCGAGCCCAGGTGGATGTTCTTCAGCTTGGACTCACGATAGTTGGCGACGACGTACCAGTTGCGGCTATCGATCAGAGTGAATATCGGAGCGCCAGGACGGGCGTAAGCGCCTTCGGAGATATTCATGTTGGTGACATAGGCATCGAAGGGAGCGAGCACACGCGTGCGCTCAAGATCGAGCCGCGCGCTGTCTACCTTGGCCGCCTTGGCCGGCCTCTGTGCCAGCAAGGTCTCTACGCGGTCCACCGTGTGGACGGCCTGTCCCAGTCGAGCCTGCGACTCGACGGCCGTGTTCCCGGCTTGTTCGTGCTGCAGTATGGCCTGGTTGAGCGAAGCCTGTGACTGAAGGAGTGCAGCCTGGGATTCGTCGTAGTTTCCCTGGGCGATTCGCACAGCGGTGTTGGCCTGGTCGACCTGGTCTACCGTGACGTACTGTTTTTGCAGCAAGGGCTGGATACGATTGAGGTCGTTGGTTGCGTACTTCAACCTGGCCTCGGCAGCCGCACTGGCTGCCTGAGCGCGGGTGACAGCGGCTTTGGCCAGATCGATGCTGCTGCTGGCGGTTTGAATGCCTGTGCGTGAGACATGGAGCGCAGCGCCAGCCGCGTCAACAGCGCTGTTCTGCGCAGCGATCTTGCGGTTCTCGTCGATGATCTGCTGCTCGAGCAGCTCCTGATCCGCCAGCGCCTGCTGCAGCGCATACTCATAGGGGCGTGGGTCGATGACGAAGAGAAGGCCACCCTTCTTCACGAAGTCGTTGTCCTTGATGGGCAGCTCGACGAGTCGTCCGCTGACCTCCGGCGCGATCTCAATGTAATTGGCCCATACATTGGCGTCGTCGGTTCGCGGATGGAGATCGACCTGATAGATGGACAGCAGAAGAGTGAATGCCGCAGCGACGACAACGCCGATGAGAATCCAGCGGCCGAGTCGTTTGCGAGGAGTGCTTTGCGTCTCTTGATCCATAGGATGTCCTTAGCGAAAGAAGATCAACCACAGCAGGCAGCTGAACAGGATGACCAGGGCGGGGTAGAAGAGAGCGACCGGCCCGATCTCCGACTCGAATTTGTAACGCAGCAATACCAGCCGCACGATGCACGCGAGAACGATGGCGATGGTGAGGCACACCATCCAGACGGGGAAGAAAGAGCCGATGATATCGACCGACGGCGCACGGCCGCAGCCGGTGCAAAGCAGACAGATCGTTGAAGCGAAGATCAGAGTTCTTCGGGTCATCGTGGTTGGCCATCCTGAGGTTGCGTAGTTGATGCCGGGGTTGATGTTGTTGCTGTCTTCGTTGCGGGTGGCAGCGGCCGCAGCAGGTTGCCGGTGCTGAACTCCAGGTCGACGGCTTCGAGAAAGAGCTGTGAACGAGCCGAGACGCCGGAGGAACGAGCTTGCGCCAACTGTCTCTCAGCGGTCACGACGTCGATAAGGTTCTTCACTCCATATTTGTAGGCTTCGAGCGAGGCCGAGTAGGAGGAGTTGGCGGAATCGAGGAGAGCCACGGCCGCCTGCTGTTTTCGAAGCGCAGACCGGAAGGCGATGTAGGCTGTCCAGACTTCGCGTGTGGTCTGGTCGCGCTTCTCGCGCAACTCGTCCTGAGCCTCTCGCTTCCTCGATCGGGCAGCGGCGAGTTCGTTCTTGCGTGCGCCTCCGTCAAACAGCCGCCACTCCACGGCCAGCTCTGCCGACCAGGTTGGCTCGCTTGCATTGCCCAGCTGGCCATAGTCAGCAGTAGGCCAGACGGAGGTCTGCGCTGCGTTGGCCGAGAGGGAGATCTTCGGAAGGTACTCGGACTTCGCGGCGCGAATAGCATCGTCGGCCGCTCGTATCTCCGCAACCTGCGCCATCAAGTCGGGACGGTCCGCCATGGCGCGTTTGATCAACTCGTCGATCGGTAGGGTCAGCGCATCGGGAAGAGGAGCATTCTTCTGTCCGTCGATGGTGATATCCGGTGAAGGCTCGACGCCGAGCTCTTCCGTCAGGGTTACGCGCGCAATCTTCTCGTCGCCGTCGGCTGATTCCAGGTCGAAGACCGCTTGCGAGGTCTCTGCGCGTGCATTCAAGACGTCAGGCAGTGTGGAGCGCCCATTGAGGAGCTGTGCTTCGGCGGCATCCTGGGTGGTTTGAGCGGTCTTCAGCGTCTGTCGTGCAGCCTCAAGCCGTTCCTGTTGCGTGAGAAGTTTGTAGTACGCGCTGGCGACGGCGAAGGCAACCTGCTGGTTCGCCTGGATGAAGTTGGCGCCGGCGGCCAGCTTCTCAGCCGTCGCGGCATCTACCTTCGCCTCGCGTTTGCCGAAGTCGAAGATGAGGTAGTCCAGCGTAACCTCGGGCACGACTGCCGGGACTTCCACCATGTTGTAGCCACGGGGAGAGAGAGGCTTTGGAAAAGGATTGACGATGCGCTCGTCTGCAAAAGCTGCGACTCCTGCAAGGACAGGGAAGTAGGCGCTCTTCGCGACCCCGAGCTCTTCGGCCTTCTGCTTGGCATGTTCCCAGACGATGCGGGTATGGGGATTGTTGTGCTCGGCGATGTCGATCAACTCGGCCAGGGTGTAGGAGTGGGCCGGATCAAGCTGGGCGACTCCATCCAGAGGAATCGCATGCGCGGCGCAGTCAGCTGCGGCGCTCGGCGTTGAGGCGGTGCCAGCGCATTGAGCCTGTGTGCTCGTAGGGCTGAGGCAGGTGAAGGCGAGAAGAACCCCCCATAACGGCAGGCACGGTCTGCGCTGTTCTAGACGCGCAGTCAAGTGCGAGTAACGCGTGATTAAGCTTCGCGCGATGGCTCGTATCAACACAAAGCATTCCCCCAGATCCATGTAGAGTGCATCATAGCCAACACTCACCTCAAAACCCAATTGCGACTACATAACGAAGAAGAATTTTTCTTAATGCGGGCCGCGAAGAGCCCTCTCGGGGGGCGTATCTGGGGCTGGTTGACAGGCAGTGGCAACCATGAAATCTTGTGTGTGAAACGATTCATAAAAACTTAATATCGGATACCCTTTGGAGCCATTTCTTCTACCGTAAATAATGAGCGACAGATTCAATCCGTCTTTAAGTATTTGTTTTTAGGAACGTTTCTCTATGTATTGGGCGTGGATCGATCTTGCGGATTCCGGTTTTTTGAACGATGGGTCAAGATGTATAACTAGTCCACACCTATAGGGAATAGTTCTAAATGTAGGCACTGCTCGCTGATTTCACGTTTGAGCAGCACAATTGCATAACTGGAACCAGTCTCGGATTTCGATGATGCTGGTATAAGCTGACGCGTTTCTAGAGGAAGTTGTCTCTTTATGATCAATCCCTTTCGCGGTACTTTGCTTCGAGTTTGTACCTTCTCTTTGTGCGGCCTAATCCCGGCCTTTATGGCTTGTTCCCCTTTGAGCGCGCAGGAGCAGAGGTATGTCGTCGTGGATCAGGATGCCTCAGGCCCGGCGGGTTCCGACATGATGGCGCTGCTGGTCTTCCTGCAATCTCCCCAGGTCAAGCTGCTGGGTATCACCGTCGTTACAGGAGATGCGTGGCGCGAGGAAGAGATGGCTCATACCCTTCGTCTTCTGGAGTTGGTCGGGCGCACCGACGTCAAGGTTTACCCGGGTGCCGAGTATCCCCTGGTCCGCACCCAGCAGGAGACCCACATTAGCGAGCAACTCTATGGGCGGTCTGCGTGGCTGGGCGCGTGGAGTCCTCATGGTCATGCTGCCAACGTCATTCCTCCCATGCCCGAAGGTGCGCCGTCCACCAAGCCCGCGGAAGAAGATGCTGCGCATTTCATGATCCGTATGGTGCATCAGTATCCGCATCAAGTGACGATCTATGCTGCTGGCCCGCTCACCAATATCGCCCTGGCTATCCGGATAGATCCACAGTTTGCCGGGCTGGCTAAAGAGTTAGTCGTGATGGGTGGCAGCCTTAATCCGCAGACGTCAGACCAGGAGTTCACTGACGATCCACGCCACGAGTTCAACTTCTGGTTCGATCCTGAAGCTGCAAGCATCACGCTGCGTGCTCTCTGGGCAAAGATCATCGACACTACGGTCGACGTCTCCCTCCAGAGCAAACCCACGGAGCAGATGATTGCCTCCTGGGAGCATCTGGACTCTCCTGCTGCGCGGTACATGGTCAAGTACACGACGCACCCTGTCGGATCCTACATGTGGGATGAGCTGGCTGCCGCCGCGTGGCTCGATCCCTCGGTCATTACCAGCGAACGTTATGTCTATATGGATGTTGACACCAGTCGCGGTCCAACCTATGGGAACACGTTGATCTGGAACGATAAGGATAAGCCGGTCATCACGCTTCAGAAGGTCCACGCACAAATGAACGTCGACTTTCCAAAGCTGGAAAAGAAGTTCTACGAGTTGCTGTCAAAGCCCGCGCCGGGTGAAACTAACCCTCTTATGCCTGCAAAGCCATAACAGGCATGCGCTGTCTGATGGAAAGAGTAAAGCCTGCAGAAATTCAAGAGGCTCGTTCCGCCATGCATTCTATGAACCGTCGCCGCTTCGTATCTCAGGGGTGCCTCACACTCGCCGCAACCAGCATTGCTTCATCAACAACATTCGGACAGATCGAGAGAGCTTCAATGATTGCCAGCCGCAGCGCAGGGCCAAGACGGATCATCATTGATACCGATCCTGGGGTCGATGATGCCTTCGCTATCTTCCTCGCGATAACTTCCCCAGAACTGAAGATTGAGGCCATTACTGCAGTTGCGGGGAACGTGCCTCTTTCGTTCACTCTTCCCAACGCGCTTCGGCTGGTAGAGATTGCCGGCCGCACGGATATTCCGGTGGCCGCCGGTGCTACTGCTCCATTGGTGCGTCGCCTCATCTCTGCAACGGATGTTCATGGGCAGAATGGGTTTGCAGGGGCAGAGTTCCCCGCGCCCTCTGTCAAGCCGGTTTCCGAACCTGCTGTCGACGTCCTCCGGGCGATCATTGGCAGGAATCCCGGAGAGATAACACTTGTCTGCCTGGGCCCACTCACAAATATTGCGCAGGCGCTGCAGGCGGATCCTGCGTTAGCTGGAAAGATAGCGCAGATCACGATGATGGGCGGCTCTCTCTCTGGTGGGAACATTAGTCCAGCTGCGGAGTTCAACTTTTACGTCGATCCGGAAGCCGCGGATATCGTCTTCCGGTCTGGTGTTCCCATCACCATGGTGGGATTGGATGTGACTGAGAAGGTGACATTCACTGAAAAGCATCTGGCGATGCTGGAGGCAGCTAACGGGCCTGTGAGCATGGCCGCCGCAAAGATCGCCCGCCAGGAGTTCGGGTTGGCTAGAAAGCGCGGCGCGAGTGGCTTTCATATGCATGATCCCTTAGCGATGTCTTCGCTCCTCGACAGCGAGATTCTCCGCCTCGAAGATTACCTCGTCAAGATAGAAACCGCAGGTCTCTACTCCGCCGGAGCGAGCTATGGCTATAAACATAATCCGGTTCGAGGCTCCGCTCCGATGAAGGATGCCGCAGACGTCAGCAGGGTATCCGATGCAGCGCTTCGGCCGAATGCGAAAGTAGCGGTCGGCGTGAACTCCGACCGTTTTTTCGAATTGCTGATCCCTCGACTTACCAAAGCATGAAGCGGGGATGCTTATCTCGAACCCCCGTGTGCCTGGCAAAGAGGTAATGTGTTCAGACAAGATCAAGAACCGTCTCGGTGTATGTTTGGCTGCTTCTGTTGATGTGTCCTATTGCTTTCGGCCAGACAAAACAGCGTATCGCCTCTATCCGGCCTATAGGGTCAATCAGGCTGTGCAGCGTTTCCTTGGCTTTTTACATGGCCCTGGATTAAATCTAACTATCGACACCAACCTCTTCGATAGAGGTTATAATCCTGTTTCATAATCGGAAAAACTGTAGACTAACGCCAAATTATTTTGGAGGGTCGGTGAAATCAGAAAGACTTGTCTTCTTTTTTATTCTCCTATTCCTTTCTTTGAGCTTCTTCTTTGATTGCGCGATGCAGGCTCAGAGCGCTGCCGCAAAAATTCTGGGGCAGGTAACAGATCCGCAGAATGCTTTGCTCCCTGGTGCGACCGTCACGGTGACCAACGTCGATACGGGAGTTCAGCAGACCGTCAAAACCGGTGAAAAGGGTAGTTATTTAGTGCCCGCGCTGCCGATCGGCAGCTATAGACTGACCGCCACGCATGATGGCTTCGACTCCATAACTACTCCGGTATACAAGCTGGAAATCAACCAGGCAGAGCGAGTCGATTTTAAGCTGCCGGTCGCCGGCGTCAGCACCACAGTGAGCGTAGGCGTTCAAGCTTCACAGGTTGAAACGGAAAGTTCGACCATCGGCTATTCCATTACCGACCGCTCCATCGTCGATCTGCCGTTGAACGGACGCAACCCTCTTGATCTAGCGGCTTTGATGCCTGGAGTTCTTGATACCAACCCTGACAACGGTGGTGCGGGAAGCTATTCTATCGCCGGTGGGCGGTCCGATTCAGTTACCTATCTGCTTGACGGCGGCGGCAATAATGATCTGCTTAACAATGGTGTGGTGTTTACTCCGAACCCTGATTCGGTCGAGGAGTTCCGCGTCATTGAGAGCGACTATGCCGCTGAATATGGCCGCAACGGCGGTGGCATCATCAGCATGGTGACCAAATCCGGCACCGCACAATATCACGGCAGCCTGTACGACTATGCCCGCAACGGCGCCTTCGATGCCAACAGCTACTTCAACAAACGATCAGATGTTCCGCGCGATACGCTACGGCGCCATCAGTTTGGCGGCACGCTGGGTGGAGAATTGTTTATCCCTCATATTCTCGACCGGAAGGGCAAATTCTTCTTCTTCTTCTCCTATGAGGGGCAACGCCAGCAGGAAACGGAAGATAACGGTGCCAATGGTATCGGCGGCGTGGCCGTTCCCACGACGGCAGAGATGAATGGAGACTTCAGTGCACTACCGCAGCCAAATCCGGTTGCGGCATTCCTGCAGGCGAATCCGTACTATCAGTCCAATCCCACCCTCGCTGCTCAAGGGATCATCGATCCCACGACCATTGATCCGGTCATTCAGAACTATACAAAGGCCGGGCTGATGCCCTCGAGCCCCTCCGGGTTCCTGTTGGCCACAGGCGTGGCTAAAACCAATTTCGATCAGTACAGCGGCAAGTTCGACTTTCATCTGACTTCATCTGATCTGTTGAGCGTATCGCTCGCGCTGCAGCCGAACACGGCAACGGACCCGTTCGGCGGAGCCACCATTCCTTTTCCCATCAGCAATGACAACACTATTTCCTTTGTCGGGGTGACCTGGACAAAGACCATCACGCCGAACCTGCTCAGCGAGCTGCGCTTTACCGCGCAGCGTACTAACGCTACGTCTTACAAGCCAATCACCCCGCTGGGCAGCCCCTCTTCGTTCGGCGTTAATGTCACGCCGGACCAGTCAACTGGCCCTAGCATCCTCGCCTACGGTCCGGACTATGTCGGCTTCAACTACGCCGGACCGCAGACCATCGTAGACAACACGTTTGTCTATGACGAGGCGCTGAGCTGGACCAAGGGGCCCCACACCCTGAAGTTCGGCGGGGGATATCAACCCTATCAGGACAATACGATCTACTCTTTCCTGGTAGATGGCTACTTTACCTGGTTCGGCAATGGCCAGGCGGGCAGCAGCGTCGGCTCAGGAAATCCCTATGCCGATCTCGTGATGGGGCTTCCGGATGAATACAACCAGTCACCACGCGCTCCCTCCAACATCCGCACAGCGTCGTCCTATATCTTCGGCCAGGACGAGTATCGTATAACCAGCCGTCTGACCCTTAACTTTGGGCTGCGCTACGAGTACTTCAGCCCCAAGAAGGACACCGAGGGCCGTAGCTACAGCCTGGTGGCCGGTAATCAGTCGACGCGATTCGTGAATTCACCCGAAGGTCTGATTTACCCTGACGATAAGGGCGCACCCGAAGGCGTGAACTTCCCCGACAGGACGAACTTCGCACCCCGTTTCGGTTTTGCCTTCGATCCCTGGGGCAACGGAAAAACCAGCATTCGCGGTGGATTCGGCATCTTCTTCGACATCCTCAAGGGAGAAGACAATCTCCAGTTCAACGGCCAGGCGCCCTTCTTTTCATCGACATCGCTGTTTTCTTCCAGCATTGCGGGTTCCACTGGTATCTTCAGTGGCCTGACCGCTTCGCCAGCCATACTAAGCGATCCATACCTGTCTATTACCGGGAGTGATCTGAACAATCCCTTTCCCTCGAAGCCTCCGACAAAAAATGTCTCTTTTGACAACTATCTCCCTTTCGGAGCCAACAGTCAGTATTTTGTCGATCCGCATCTGCGCACACCCTATACCGAGCAGTTCAACCTCAGCTTGCAGCACGAATGGGCTCAAGGACTCACCAGCGAGGTTTCGTATGTGGGAAATGTCTCCCATAAGCTGACTGGGTTGAAGGACATCAATCCCTATGTGTTGGGCGATCCTAATCTCAACCAGATATTTTCTGTAGCCAATGGGTATAGCTCGACCAACGGGTACGGGTACGGTTCTTCCGACAATCCGCCACCCTACGCATGGCTGGACACATTCACGAACGCCACCACCGGCAACTACAACAGCCTGCAGGCTAAGTTGCAGAAGAACATTACGTCGTCGCCATATGTTGGGAACACGTTTTTCACCATCTCATACACCTTTTCCAAAAACATGGATAATGTGTCCGGCTTCCGGCAGCGCAACTCCTACGTGCCGTATTACAACCCCGGACGCTTTTACTCAGTTTCGGACGCCAACGTTCCACAGCGGCTGGTACTCTCCGGCGGATGGGACCTGCCTTTCGATCAACTGTGGAAGTCCGGTCCGCGCGTGGTCACCAAAGGCTGGAGCTTCTATCCTATTGCCAGTTTCCGGTCTGGTTTCCCGCTGGACGTCCTTGCAGGACTTGCGACATCTCTCGGAACTCCGGGACCGAGTGGAGCCGGCGATCAGGAGTTGGTGCGCGCCAATCTGGTGGGCAGCCGCGTCGTTACACAGTCTCCAGGAAAACAGGTCGGTCCCGATGGAGTGGGAGGAATCTATTTCCAGCAGGGTAACTTCGATGCTTCCCAGCTATCTCAGATGGACGAGTATGGTGTTGCGCCTGCTATCGGAACGCTCACCTACGGTACCCTGCCACGCAACTCCTTCAGCGGGCCTGGACGTCGGAACCTTGACCTGACCATCGCTAAAAAGTTCTTCCTCTCGCGCGAGCGGAGCAGCTTTGAGCTCCGTGCCGATTTCTTCAATGCTCCGAATAATGTGCAGTATCAGAACCCAGATACAAATATCGACGATCAAGGCTCGACTTTTGGCGAGGTGTTGGCAACGTATCCTGCGCGCATTATCCAGTTCGCCGGGAGAATTAATTTTTAGCAGTTTCCTGCTGCTATCAGAACATTGCAGCCCGATTGGCGACCCCGTCACATGGACGGATCGCATTAGTGTGGAATCTCTAACCAGCCAAAGCATGAAGCAGAGATCCTTATCTCGAACTCTGTGCGCCTAATAAAGAGGTAATGTGTTCAGACGAAGATCAAGAACTACCCGGGTGCATGTTTGGCTACTTCTGTTGATGTGTCCTGTTGCTTTCGGCCAGACAAAGCAGCGCGTTGATCTTATTGTGTCGGATGCAACCGTCGTAACGATGGACAAAGAGCATCGCCTCTTAAATGACGGAGCCGTTGCCGTCCAGGGGGATGCGATTGTTGCGGTGGATACAACCGCGTTCATCCGGGAGCATTTTGTAGCTGGAAAGATTGTCGATGCGAGGGGTGGTCTGCTCCTCCCCGGTTTGATCAATGCTCATACCCACATGGGCATGAGCCTGCTGCGTGGGCTGGCAGAGGACCAGTCGCTGTCTGATTGGCTGAACAAGTACATCTTTCCTGCCGAGAGTCGCAATGTCACTCCGGAGTTTGTGAAGTGGTCCACGCAGTTGAGCCTGCTCGAGATGTTTCGCGGAGGCACAACTACGGTCGCGGATATGTATTACTTCGAAGACACTGTCGCTCAGACTGCTAAAGAGGCTGGGATGCGCGGGGTGCTGGGAGAAACAATTATTGCCTTTCCTGCGCCAGACAATAAGACGCTGGCAGCAGCCCTTCAATATACGGAGCAGTTTCTTAATCACTGGAAGAACGATCCGCTCATCACTCCTGCTGTTGCACCCCACTCGATCTATACGTGTCCCGAGCAGATATTGATGGATTCAGCAGCGCTTGCCCGTCGCTATCATGCCCCCATTCTGATCCACATGGCAGAGGCGCCATTTGAGATCGAATTGTCTCGTCATCAGCATGGGCAGTCTACCGTTCAGTATCTGGATCGAATTGGATTGCTGGGGCCTGACGTGGTGGGAGCGCATTGCATCTGGGTGGATCAGGCGGATATTCGTACGCTTGCAAGCCACGGGGTTGGCTGCTCCTACAACCCCTCCAGCAATATGAAGACAGCGGCGGGACTCATGCCGGCCGTAGATATGCTGGCTGCGAATGTGGCCGTGGGTATCGGCACGGATGGTGCGGCGAGCAACAACAATCAAGACATGTTCGAAGAGATGGATCTTGCTGCAAAGCTACAGAAGTTTGGGCATATGGATCCTACGGTGTTGCCCGCCGAACAAGTGGTGGCTATGGCGACGATCACAGGAGCACGAGCGCTTCACCTCGACTCTGAGATTGGCTCACTTGAGGTGGGGAAGAAGGCGGACATGATCGTGATCGATACGTCTGCCCCGCACGCCACTCCTATGTACGATGTCTACGCGGAGATCGTGTATGCGCTAAAGGCCGAAGACGTGCGTACGACCATTATTGGAGGCAGGCTCGTCATGGAAGATCGCACAATGCTCACACTGGATGAGAAGACGATTCTCCGAAAGGCTGCTGAATATAAAGAGCAAATCCAGGCTTCGATCAAGCGGAAGAACTAGTTCTTTCCAGAAGGCTTATGCCTGGCTCGCTTAGCGGCATCCTGCATGGGCGGCGGAGCGACGGAAGCCCGCAGGCGAAGCGCCGTGGTAAGGACGCGTTCTTTGCGCGGTCCGGTATCGCCCTGAATGCGATCGACGATCATCTGTGCAGCGACTGCGCCTAGTTGATATACCGATTGCTCCACCGAAGACAGAGACGGTGTGACGAACTCTGCGACATCGAGATTGTCGAAGCCGATAACGGAGATGTCCTCCGGGCAGCGTAGACCGAAGTGCCGGATAGCATTCAATGCGCCTAACGCCAGGAGGTCGTTTGCGGCAAAGACAGCTGTCGGCCGTGGGCTCATGTTGAGCAACAGTGTGGCTTTCTGGTATCCACTTTCCTTATCGAACTTTCCTTCCTGGATGTATTCGGGCTTAAGCGTGATCCTGGCCTCACGCAGAGCTTTGCGAAAGCCTGCAACGCGTTCGCCGGAGTTGGTCAGTTGCGAGGAGCCGCCGATCATACTCAGGAGCTTATGGCCGAGCCCGATCAGATGCTTCGTGGCCTGGTAGGCGCCATCTTCATGCATGCTGGTCACTGTATCGCCTGTCCAGTGATGGGGAAGCCGATCCACATACACTACAGCGGATCCAGCTTTGCGATACTCCTCCGCAAGAGCCAGGGAACCTTTTATGTTGGAGGTCATGATGATCAGACCCGAAGGAAGATAGGTCTGCATCTCGCGGAGATAAGTCTGCTCTTTGGTGAAGTCATTATCGGAGTTGCAGATAAACAACCTGTAGCCATTTTTGAAGGCCGTATCTTCCGCGCCTCTGACCACGGCAGCGAAGAAAGGATTCGAAACATCAGAGATGACCATCCCAATGATGTTCGTCTTATCGCGGCGCAGGCCTCGTGCCAGTTGATTCGGCTGATAGCCAAGCGCCTGCACTGCCTCCAGCACGCGCTTGCGAAGAGGCTCACGAACTGTGGGCAGGCCGCTTAAGACGTTAGAGACGGTTCCAAGGGAGACATCGGCAAGCCGCGCGATCTCCTTCATGTTCGCCAATGGGCTCTTACCACCTTATTTATAAGACTTGTTGACTGCGGCCAGTATAGAGCACTATGGTTTGGGACCTGAAAGCTTTCATCTTCTAGATCAAGTGAAGTATCGGTAAAGGCGGTGTGAACGATGTATCAGCCTGAACAGTATTGGATCGTCCTGGCCTTCATGATTACCAGCATGCTTTGCTGGGGTTCGTGGGCCAACACCTTGAAGCTGTGTCCGCGCTTCCGGTTTCAGCTCTTCTATTGGGACTATTCGATTGGGCTCATCCTTGGGGCACTGCTCTGGGGCTTTACGCTGGGGAGTCATGGTGCAGTCGGTGCCTCGTTTCTCGACGATCTGCGGCATATCGAGCCAGCTCGGGCCTTGTGGGCCGCGGCAGGCGGGGCCGTCTTCAGTCTGGCGAATCTGCTGTTGGTCGCTGCTATCGATATCGCAGGCATGGCCGTGGCATTTCCTATCGGTATAGGCCTGGCGCTCGTGATCGGCTCTATTGGCGGATATGTGATTGCTCCTGTCGGCAATCCTTATCTGGTTTTCGGCGGGGTCTTTCTTGTGATCGCGGCCATTGTGTGCGACGCCTTGGCCTACCGCGTACGCTCGAGCCCGGTGGCTTCCGTTCAGACACGAGGGATCGTCGTCAGCCTGATCGCTGGTGCGCTGATGGGGACGTTCTATCCGCTGGTGACGCGATCGATGTCGGGTGCAGGGAGAGTCCCAGGTCCTTATGCGATTACGTTTCTGTTTATCTGCGGGGCCGCGCTCTCCAACATTCCGGTGAACTTCGCCTTTATGAAGAAACCTGTCGATGGAACTGCGTCCCTCAATATGTCCGAGTACTTTAGCGCCAAACCTCTGTGGCATCTTTGCGGAATTCTTGGCGGTATCATCTGGGCAACCGGTGGAGTTGCCAGCTTTGTCTCCTCGCGAGCCCACTCGGTTGGCTCGGCAGTTTCGTACTCTCTTGGACAGGGTGCCACCATGATCTCCGCTATCTGGGGTGTGTTTGTATGGAAGGAGTTCGCTGGAGCTCCCTCTAAGGCAAACCGATATCTTGTTGCCATGTTTCTCCTGTTTCTCTTAGGACTAGGGGCACTCGCCGCGAGTCCGATCTTCTAATACAACACCTGGAGTATCTATGTTCGCTGGTTCCAAGCCGGTAGTTGTTGTGGGCAGCATCAATACCGACCTCGTTGCACACGCTGACCGTCTGCCTCTCAAAGGAGAGACGATCACAGGCAATTCCTTTCACACGTTTCAAGGTGGAAAGGGAGCCAACCAGGCCGTAGCCGCCGCGAAACTCGGAGCCAAAGCGATCATGGTAGGCAAGGTTGGCTCCGACTCCTTTGGCGCAGAGTCGATTCGTCAGTTGACGGCCAGTGGAGTTGATTGCACACACATAGCGGTGGAACCATGTGATTCAGGTATAGCTGTCATTACTGTTGGGACCGGCGGCCAGAATACGATCGTCGTCATTCCCGGGGCCAATGCGGCTGTAACACCCGCGTTTATCGAAGCCAATCGCGATGTCATTAAGACTGCGGGAATGGTGCTTGCCCAACTTGAGATTCCGATGGAATCGGTACTTCGCCTGGGCCAGATATGCCATGAGGAAGATGTGCCACTCATGCTCGATCCTGCACCCGCCAGAGAACTTCCTGGTGAGCTTCTTTCTCTGTGTTCCTGGATAACTCCCAACGAGACTGAGGCTCAGTTCTATGCCAGGGGTACTGCGGATGATGCGCATAGCAAGAGTTCCTCCGCAGTTGCTGCAGCCTTGCTGAAAACCGGTACCCACGGTGTTGTTCTGAAGCTGGGAGAACTCGGAGCTTATATCGAACAAACCGGAGGAAGCGCCTTCCAGATACCGTCTTTCAAGGTAGCTGCGGTTGATTCAACGGCTGCCGGAGACACCTTCAACGGGGCCTTCGCAGCGGCGCTCTCCGCAGGCCGCGATGTGGAGTGGAGTGGTCGCTTTGGCTCAGCGGCAGCGGCGATCTCAGTAACGCGCATGGGCGCGCAGGCCTCTATGCCGAAGGCAGATGAAGTGATGGCGCTGCTGTCAGGACAGTCTGACGTCAAGCTCTAGATCTTGTCTCCTGCTGCAAGAGTTTGACCGTAACGAAGACTGCAGGGATTAAGAAGACCATTGAGCCGACGACCCACATGATGACCGCGCCGGTGACCTGGTCCGCCTGAGGCGATATATGAAATGGGTTTGGCTGTTCCACATAGTAGCTATAGATCGGCCGGTCGCAGAAGGCCAGGAACGCTGAGAGCGCCGTGTTCACGATGTCTGCAGCAACCAGGTAGGGCAGCATGTACCACCCTGGGTAGCGTGCGTTCGTCGGCCAGGGGCGGATGAGCGGCCACCAGAAGAGGATCGACGAGCCCAGGAAGCAGATGTGTTCGAACTCGTGCCAATGCTCGTGTTCGAGCGCGAAGTCATAGGCGGAGGGTACGTGCCAGCCCAGGAAGATCAGGTTCATCGCGAGCCATGCCACCCATGGACGGATGAGAAAGTGCCCCAGCGCGCGCAGCAGCCTCGAGCGAAGCAGCGGCCTTAGCGGCGTTCGGACGAGTACGCGAGGCAGGCCGCGCAGCAAGGGGACGGCCGGATATCCAAGCAGGAGCAGTGGAGGAACGAAGGACATCAGGAGCAGATGCTCCACCATGTGGGCACTGAGCAGTGCATCGGCAAAGCCATCGAGCGGCGAACCGATCGCGAGCCAGATGATAGCGAGGCCCAGCAGGAACGCACCCAGCCGCCATGCCGGAAAGAGCGTTGGCCGTGTCTTCCGTATGGCAAACCAGCCGCGCGTGTAGAGGATGGCCGTAAGCAGGATTGCTGTTGTAAGGAAGATGGGCGGTGACCAATCGTCAAAGATAGCCCGGTATTCAGGAGGCATTAATGCCCCTTGGCGGGCGCTGCCGGCGGCTCACTGGACGACGTCAGGCGCTGAGAGGCATCGACAGCAGGAGCCAGATCATTGCCGCGCAGTGTGGTCAGGAACCGGACGAGCGCAGTGGTCTCAGAAGGGCTGAGCGCGTTGCCATAGGCGGGCATATTCCCGCCGCCCTGCAGCACCTGGCGGATGATCTGGTCTTCGGTCATGTGCGAAGCAACCGAGTCGAGTGCAGGACCGCGCATCCCTCCCGCTCCGCCGATGGAGTGGCAGTTACGGCACTGCTTGTTTTGCAGAACGAGCGCGCCCTCCCGCTCGAGCGGAGTGCGGTCTTTCAGATAAGCCGTAGGAACTGGATCACTGGTCCAGGCGTTCATCACGGGACTCCACGGCGTATACATACCGAGGCGGGTGAAGGCTCCGAGAATGACAGCGATCACGGCCACCATCAGCACCGCTACAGGGCGCCGCGACCAGTGCTTTTCGCCCTCGGCTGAGACGAGTGGCAGTAGAAGCATGGCACCGATGCCCAGGACGGGAGCGATGAAGAGTACGGGCGTCTCAAGGCTCGGCGGCAGATAGGCCAGGACGGCATAGATCCAGAGGAAGGCAAAGTCAGGCTTCGGTGCTGTCTGAATGATCGTGGGATCCGGTTGACCGGTGGGGCCGAAGGGACCGAACCACAGCGCGCAAGCCATGACGGCGAGCATGATAGCCGCCGCGAAGAGTGAGTCCTTCCATGCGGCATCGGGAACGAAGGGTATGCCGCTTTTTTCGGTGAGCTGGTGATACTCGCGGACGTACGTCTTTTTGTTGACGAGGCGCCCCGGCATTGGCCAATCGTTGATGCCGAGACGCAACACCATCCAGATATGCAGGCCAACCATTGCCAGCAGGATGCCGGGAATGACGAAGACATGCAGCGTAAAGAATCGGGAGAGTGTAGGCCCGGCGATGATCGGGCCACCGAGCATCAGGTTGACGAGCGGGCCGCCGATCCAGGGAATACGGCTGACAATGGACGCGCCGATGCCGAGCCCCCAGTACGCGTCCTGATCGAAGCGCAGCACCTGTCCGGTAAAGGCCATGCCGAGCGTGAGAAGGAGAAGGAAGACGCCGATGATCCAGGTAAGTTCGCGGGGAAACTTGTACGCGCCGAAGAGAAAGACCTGTGCCATATGGATCAGCACAATGGCAACCATGAAGTCGGAACCCCAGCCGTGCATGGCACGCAGGAACCAGCCGAGTTTGACGTTATGGTCCAGGAACTCAAGGCTGTTCCACGCATGGCCTGCAGTAGGGGCGTAGACGAGTGCGAGCAGAATCCCCGTCATGACCTGGAGGACCAGAATGACCGTCGCGGCGCTGCCGAAGACGTACCACCAACTAGCTGTGTTGGAGGGAACCTCGTGCTCTGCCATTTCGATGACTGGGCCGCCCAGCCCGAGCCGCTGCTCGAACCAGTTGTAGACCTCGATGCTGCGTCGCTTTAGCTCTGGCATGAGCTGCACCTCGGTTTCGGGAGTGTCTCTGTTGCAGCGCTGGTTCCCTCAAGCTGTATCAATGGCGATTCGCTCTTTGCCTGGTTGGCGAGCGTCGGCATCTTGCCGGCGCTGATGACAAGGCTCCCCGAGACGATCTTGTACTCATACTCGAAGAGGCCTCGCTCCGGCGGACCTGAGGCACGTGAGCCATCTTCGTAGTACGCGCCACCATGGCAGGGACACATGAACAGCTTGGACTGCGCAAACCAGCGAACCGGGCAGCCAAGGTGTGCACAGTTGATGGCGAATACCTGGAACGTATTTCCGGAGACACGGCGAACCCAGCAGGGAATATCACCCGTCTGGCCGTCCCATGAGGTCGTTACTGGATTGCGGAAGTTGACCAGACGCGTTTCGCCTTCGGGGAAATCGTTGAGCGGACCAAGATTGATCCACGAGTTATCGCTGGAGCTCTTCTTCAACGCAGGCCCCAGAAGATAGCCGAGGATGGGCACTGCGAGAACAGCGCCGACCGCTCCGTTGACCAGCAGCGACAGCTTGAAGAGAAAGACGCGGCGAGAGTGGCCGGCGCTCTTGTCAGGCGCAGACGCCGGAGTCGTCGCAGATTCGGTCGTCGTGACCTGATCGTTGGGAGTCTGCTCATTCGGTGTCATTTTATTTCCACTCCTGTTTCATCTTCACGTTGGCGATAGTAGTCCCAGTTCACGGGTGTGTCCGATAGGGCTGGCCGGGATCGGATACACGCTTGGAGGCAAGCCAGGTAGTGATGTCGGTGATCTGCTGGTCTGTTAGCGGTTGACTGGAATCGGAGCGCCAGTCCGGCATTCCTTCGTCGGGCCGTCCGGCGATGAGGATGCTGCGAAGGTCCTGATCGCTGATGAGCGAGAGATACGACGGGTCGACGATGGAGCCGAGCTTGTGGGAGCCGCTCTTAGTTCCTTCTCCTGTATCTCCGTGGCAGTGCGCGCAGGATGTGGTGAAGGCCTGTTGTCCATGCTCTGCATCGCCCGTCAGAGTGGCTACGTAGGGTGGTGGATTCTGCCCGGCAAGAAGATTCGGCGTCCCCCAGGTCTGCAGAATGCCTTTAGCCAGCACCTCAATCTGCCTATCGGTCAACATGCCGCCGGCACTCTGTGCGAAGGGAGGCATCAGCTTGCCGGAGACTCCTTTTGCGATCGTGTTCTGCAACGGCCCCTCTCCACTGACTGCAAGGTAGACCGGATTCGCGAGTGAGATGGCTGCTCCACCTTTGCCATTTGTTCCATGGCACGCAGCGCAGTTCTGTTGATAGAGGGTAGGGAAGTCGAGGACTTCTTCAGGACGCACGACCTCAGGCCCCGGTCCGGGCCGGCCATGAATGTGGTCACAGCCAGTGAGGACCATACCGCCCACAGACAGCATGAGAGTGCCGAGCATCGTAAGTCTTCGAGAGGCAGGTCTCATTGAGAGTCGTCTTCCTTGTGAGATTGATCGCTGTGAATACCGGCACGAACGGAGAACGGAAGGGCACGGAACTGCGGCGTCCGAACCTTGACCTGCAGATTCACGACGAAGCCGCAGACCAGGCCAAAGGCTATCTGCGAGATGACGAACCACAGCCAGTCGATGCGTGCATTAAGAATAGGGCTGATAACGCCAAGCGCTGAGTAGAGAATGCCCGTCCATAGCAAAGGAGCAACGAATCCCGCCGTGAGGATGGGTTTTCGCGGAAACATCGGGAGCATGGCGCCATAGAGAAGGCCGATGAGGATCGAAGTGAGTCCGTGGATGGCGGTCGCGGCGAGGAGTCCATGCAGATGGAACTGCGCGAGAAAGGCGTCGCTCTCGCCAGCCCAGTGCACAAAGCCGCCCGCGGCCAGCAGATTCACCGCATACCAGACGCTGTGATAGCGGATCAGGCCAAAGAGCGCTGCAGGTACGATCATCGCAATGCCGCCGATGATGCCGCCCTTGAGTCCCGCTGTAATGCTGAAGGTCTCGATCGGCAGCAGCTTGCGATGATCGACTCCAACCGGCAGTTGGGAGCGGGTGGTGCGAGTGCTGGTGATCTCAATAACTCCAGCCTGAATAGGAACCGCGACATGTTGTTCATGCGGAAACATATCGAAGAACCAGCCAAAGATTGAGCGCAATACCAGCACAAGGCCGAGCACGCTGACGACCCAGTGCGTCACCATCCCGGTGATCAGCAACGCGAGGCCAAGAGCAAAGACCATCGGCCAGGGCGTGGACGCTGGAAGGAGGATCGTGTCGCTACGATGCTCGTGGCTTTGATCCTGCGGATTCTCTTGTTCCATGGCGCTCCTCCTTGTCCTTAGAAAATCAGCGAACTATCTACCCAAAACATAGACAACCAGAAATACAACCACCCATACCGCGTCGACGAAGTGCCAGTACAGCGAGAGCACCTCAAGCTTCTTTTCGTGTTCTTCTTTCAGATGTCCGGTCAGTGAGAATGCGAGAGTTGTCGAAAGCAGGATGAGGCCCACAATGACGTGGGTCGCATGAAGACCGACGAGCGAGTAGTAGGTCGTTCCGAAGAGGTTGGTTTGAATCGTCAACCCTTCGTCGTAGATGAGGTGATGCCACTCGCGAGCGGTTGTGGCCAGAAAGATAGCTCCCAGCAGAACGGTCCCCGCAAGAAAGGCCGTGCAGCCGCGCAGATTGTTCTTGCGCAGCGCACTGCTGGCGAAGTGAACGGTGATGCTGCTCGAGAGCAGGCAGATGGTGCCGAAGATCGGCAACTCCAGCACCTGCGCCGGCGTAGGCCCGCTAAGGCTCTTGCCGATGTAGAAGATGTAGGCGACGACGAAGATGATGAAGATCGCGGCTTCGGCCACGATCAGGCAGGCCATCCCGACCGTGCCGCGATACGGCAGCGTCCAGGGGGCTTCAATCGCGCCTTCAACGGGAATTGTGCTGGAAGTATTCATCATTCGTAGTCCGAGTCTGGATCTTCAGGATGTTTCAGGTCCCATAGAGGCCGGCGGCTGTTGACCGTTGGCTCAATCGCAAAGTTATAGACGGGTGGCGGAGACGGCACAGCCCACTCCAGTGTCCAGGCATCCCACGGATCGTGGCCAGCTTCCTTACCGCGATAGTAAGACCGCACCAGGTTATAGACAAAAAATAAAAGACCGGCAACCTGGAAGATGGCTCCAATGCCGACGATAAGATTCCACCCTCCCCACCCGCGCCCGGCCTCGTAGGTATAGATGCGTCGCGGCATGCCCAGCAGGCCGGGCACATGCATGAAGTCGAAGGTGAGATGGAAGCCGATCAGGAAGAGCCAGAAGTGCCACTTGCCCAGCGTCTCGCTCATCATCTTGCCTGTCACTTTGGGATACCAGTAGTAGAAGGCCCCAAAGATCGCAAACAGGATCGACCCCACGAGCACATAGTGGAAGTGCGCGACCACGAAGTAAGAGTTGCCGAGCTGCCAGTCGAACGGAGCCGCCGAGAGCATGATCCCGGTAAGCCCGGCGATCAGAAACTGGAAGAGGAAGCCGACGCAGAACATCATGGGTGTCGCGAAGATCACCTTGCCGCCCCATATGGTCGCCAGCCAGTTGAAGATCTTGATCCCCGTCGGTACGGAGATCACCATTGTGGCGAAGACAAAGAATGTATTGCCCGCTGCGCCCAGGCCGACGGTGAACATATGGTGTGCCCACACGCTCAGGCTGATAAAGCCAATGGAGACCGATGCCGCCACCATGGCCGGATAGCCGAACATGGCCTTGCGAGAGAAGACGGGGACGATCTCGTTGACGAAGGCGAACGCCGGCAGCACCAGGACGTAGACCTCAGGGTGACCGAAGATCCAGAAGAAGTGCATCCACAGTACAGCCGAACCACCCGCCTGGGTATCGAAGAAGTGCGAGCCAATGTAGCGGTCCAGCGTCAGCATGATCTGTGCTGCCGTCAGGGGACTGACCGCGACGAAGACCAGGCTGGCCATCACCAGGTAGAGCCATGGCAGCAGCGGCATGCGGCTCATCTTCATCCCCTTGCACCGCATGCAGAGAATGGTGGTCACAATGTTGAGCGCAGTCCCAATCGATCCCACACCGCTGAGAAAGACTGCCAGTGTCCAGTAATCCGTGCTGTGGCCGGGTGAAAATACCTTCGCTGTCAGCGGTGCGTAGGCGAACCAGCCTACGTCCGGAGCCGACCCTGCGGCGTAAAGTCCACTCGCACCGAAGTAACTGAAGTAGAGCAGCAGCCCGGCAAACGCCGAGACCCAGAAGCTGAACGCATTAAGCCGCGGGAAGGCCATATCGCGTGCGCCAATCATCAGCGGAACCAGGTAGTTCCCAAAGCCGAACAGGATCGGCATGCCGACGAAGAACACCATCGTCGTGCCGTGCATAGTGAAGAGCTGGTTAAAGACCTGGGGCGAGATGAAATGATTGTTGGGCACCGCAAGTTGAATGCGCATCAGGATCGCTTCAACGCCCCCGACCAGAAGGAACACGAGAGCGTAGGCAATATACATCAGGCCGATCTTTTTGTGATCGACTGTCGTAAGCCACGTGTAGATCACGTTCGGCCGCGGAGGGCCCTGTGGGGGCGCTTGCGTCTGATCGATTGCTTCCAGCACAGGAGTTGCCATAATGCTGCTTCTTTCTAGTGAAGCTGTGTGAGATAGGCCGTAATCAAATCCAGATCATGATCGTTCAGGTGCATCGCTGGCATCAACGAACCGGGCTTCATCGTGTTTGGATCGTCGATCCATCTTCTTAAATTCTCAGGATTGTTCTGAACTGCTCCCGCCGCAATGGTGTCGCGGATGGCAAGATGTGTCAGATCGGGTCCGAACCGCCCCGTCGCTACCGTTCCTTTGACCGTATGGCAGTTGATGCAGGCATTGTGCATGAAGACGGTCTGGCCTGCTGCAGCGGTCGGATTCCCTGTGAAATCCTGTTGCGCCGGCTTCTGTTGCTGGCTGGCCCACGCCGCAAAGTCCTCCGGTGATTGCGCATAGACACGCAGCAACATCTTCGCATGCTGCGTTCCGCAATACTGCGCGCACTGTCCGAGATAAAGACCCGCGTCTGGTGGGTCGATCCACATGGTATTGACGCGGTTCGGAATCACATCCATCTTCCCCGCAAGGCGTGGTACCCAGAAGCTGTGGGACACGTCGGCCGATGACATCGTAAGGTACGTCGGCTTGGGGTTCGCCTTGTCGCTGGTAGGGATGTGAAGTTCGTTGGCCGTCACGATTCCCAGCTTCGGGTAGCGATACTCCCACCAGAACTGATGGCCGATGACGGTTACATCCATCGTATTGTCAGGCTTAGGGATAGCCTCGGTCCTTAGAATGACCCGCGTGGTCGTGAGGAACAGCATCACCACGATCAGGATCGGGATGACCGTCCAGGAAAGCTCAATCTGGTTGCTTCCGTAGATCTGCGCCGGCTCATGATCGGAGTCCGTGGGACGATGCCGATAGCGGATCAGGGCATAGAGCAGCAAACCGCCCACCACAAGAAAGATGCCGAAGGTGACTGAAAGCACCAGCATCGAAAGGCCGAAGATCGAATGCGCCGGTGTAGCAGCGGGAGCGAAGATGTTCGTGGGAGATTGCGCAAGAGCCGTAACAGCAAACAGAGGGGCGAGGAACGCCATCCTCCGGAAAGCACGAGTGCAGTAGGAAGCGGAGCGCCGAAGCCCGCCTTGGCAGGAACGTATCGCCGAACATCTGGAGAAGAGAGACACAGCAGTCTGACCCCGAAGGCGTTGAGTGGTTGAAAGAACCTAACAAATACCTGCGTCTGAGACGATGCTAAACCAAACGAGAGTCTTGCGGTTAAACCCTGGTCGAATCAAGTTCGAGTATCGGAGCATCCTACCGCTTATGTAAGGTGAGACGTTCCAGCCAACCGAAAAGGACCGGCGGGAGTCATATGATTCTCACAGGCGATTTGCAGAAATAGATGTGGTATCACGGTGACATATGCCGAGTTTCAACGGTCCACCAGACGTGACGTTCAACGATTCACCAGACAACTGGAAGAGGGAGAGGAACTGATGCAACTTGGAATGGTAGGGCTTGGAAGAATGGGCGCGAATATGGTGAAGCGGTTGGTCGCACACGGCCACGAATGCACGGTATTCGACGTGTCGCCGAAGGTAGTAGAAGAACTGGCGAAAGAGAAGGGTGTCACCGGGGCCTCCTCGTTGGAGGATCTGGTGAGCAAGTTGGCGAAGCCGCGTGCAATCTGGTTGATGATCCCAGCCGGCTTCGTGGACAAGACCATCGCCGGGATCGTTCCTTATCTGGAAGCCGGCGACATTCTGATTGACGGAGGGAACTCCTACTATATCGACGATATTCGCCGTGCCAAGGAGCTTGCTCCCAAGGGGATTCAGTACGTCGACGTGGGAACCAGCGGAGGCGTGTGGGGACTGGAGCGCGGTTACTGCATGATGATCGGCGGTCCGAAGGCTGCGGTGCAGCATCTCGATCCCATCTTCAAGACGATCGCTCCTGGCATAGGAGACATCTCGCCCACTCCCGGACGTGAGAAGTTGGTCGACACGGCGGAACAGGGCTATCTCCACTGTGGAGAAAGCGGTGGCGGCCATTTCGTTAAGATGGTGCACAACGGTATCGAATACGGAATGATGGCGGCCTATGCGGAGGGCCTGGGCGTGTTGAAGGCGGCGAACATCGGCAAACAAACCGGTGAGATCGATGCAGAGACGACTCCGCTACGCGATCCTGAGCATTATCAGTACGACTTCAATCTGCCGGATATCGCTGAAGTGTGGCGTCGCGGCAGCGTAATCGCCTCCTGGCTGCTGGATCTGACGTCGTCCGCTTTGGCGGAAGATCCGCAACTCGTAAAGTTTGGAGGCCACGTCTCCGACTCGGGCGAGGGCCGTTGGACGGTCAAGGCCGGAATCGATGAGGGCGTGCCCACACCGGTTCTAACCGCCTCGCTCTATGAGCGATTTACTTCGCGAGGAGATGCGGACTTTTCCAACAAGCTTCTCTCCGCGCTTCGCTATGAGTTCGGCGGCCATCTCGAAAAGACGGCTCCTAAGTAGGACAGGAAAAAGGAGAGCTCCTGCGGGGGCTTTCCTTTTGTCTTCGCCGTTAGCGCGCGTATTTACCTCTAGCATCGAAATGAACCACCCCAGAACTTTCATCTCGACCGAAGGCGGCGTTTTTTTGCCGCCGTAGCGTCAAGACCTGCAGGTTGCAGAGCGCGATGCAAATGCTTGTGGCGCGCTTTGCGTCAAGACCTGCAGCTTGCTGGTAGTGGCACCATCGCCTGTGCAAGCAAACTGCAGGTCTCTCCACTCCGCATGACGATAAAGCCATCATGCTCCGGTCGAGATGACAATTCTGTGGCGGTTCATTCAGGCATCGCACCATTTATGAAAATGTCTTAGCTCTTTATCAAACCTCTTCCGGCGCCACAGCCTTTAGCGTGAACTCAACCACCTGCGTCCCAAGTCGCAGATGCCGTGCCGTCAGCCGCACAACCCCAGGCCTCTCCTGTGCTCGTACCCAGACCGCACCTGTTCCACCGACGAGGGCGAAGGGATTGTCACCAATCAATTCGCCCGGGCCCTCCAGCGTAAAGACGATGGGGTCATTGGCCGAAGGGTGGACGTTCCCAAATTCGTCCGTGACACGCAGAACAACTCGAGTTGTATCCGCCCCATCCGCCAGGAGGCTTTGATCGTCGGGTACAAGTACAAACTTGCTGTCGACGCCATTGCCGGACATGGAACGCGAGATCACCTGCTTGCCGTCGATATAACCATCGACGCGCAGGTCTCCCCATCGGAAGGAAAGGTTGTTCTTGTCCAAAACATCCATATCCATGACAAAGGGCGGATACTTGAGATGTTTGAACTCAGTACGGTCCGCGTCGATCTCTGCGATGAGCTTCCATGGGTTGGAAGGCAGGCTGCGCTCCCGGATGTAGCACTTGAGGTGGTCGCAATTGGTGCAGAACACTGCTTTCCTGAAGCCAACCGACTCATCGCTCTTGGCCCAATGAAAAGCGGGCTCTAAGACGACTTCTTCTGCGGGAGAGCATTGCGACTTATAGAAACCGGCAGCGGCTTTAGGCTCGCGGAAGATATCCGTTACACCGTGGTAGCAGATACGGTCGCCGGCGCCAAAGTTGGCATGCGTGTTGTAATCGAAGGCGCACCAGCCGATGCCGCCTGCATACTGCGGGTTCGATGCCAGTTGATCGTGGATACGTGCATGGCGAAGGGTGTGCTCGCGCTGACGTTCGTCGTCATCGGTGGTCTTGGTGGGATACGTGTGACCGACAAACTCGGTATTCAAATAGAGCGGATGATTCGGCTCTTGGAGTGGAAAGCCAAAGTCATTGATCGTGAACACATCTTCCAGCAACTCTGAATGCCTGAGGTAGCGAATTCCTCCAGTCTGCCGTGTGCCATCCAGTGCGTGCGCCAGAGCGTTGGTGCGTGTGTAGAAGTCATGATCATCTTGCGATTCGTTAATGCGAACACCCCAGAGAATAATGGAGGGATGATTCCAGTCGCGGCGGATCATGCGGCCTACATTGTCGATCGCAACCTGTTTCCACGGCTCAGGGCCAATGTGTTGCCATCCGGGAATCTCTTCCAGCACCAGCAATCCGATCTCGTCGCAGCCGTCGAGGAAATGCCGCGACTGCGGGTAGTGCGAGGTTCGCACGATATTGCAATGCAGATTGTGACGCAGGATCTTGGCGTCCTGGCGCTGGACGCGAGCAGGCATGGCCTGCCCTACGAATGGAAATGTCTGATGCCGATCCAGTCCGCGCAGCTTTACGATCTTGCCGTTTAGAGAAAAGCCATGATCTGTAAAGACAGCCTCTCGGAAGCCGATCCTGCGCACATCTTCGTCGATCGTTTGACCACCGCGAATCAGCTTTACGTGCACGGTGTAGAGCTTAGGCTTGTCCAATTGCCACAGCTCAATGCCAGTTAGCTGAGTGAGAGAAACGGTATGCCTGGCTGAGTCGTGCACAGTCTCCGAGCTCAGGTAGACCGGTGCATTGGCCGTTGGATCCATCGCCGCATCTGGATCCGCAGCTTCTGCGGAAGTTACAGCATGCGAGGCCTTAGCTACCACACGATCTTGATCTCTCAGTTCGACCTCAAGAGACAGTGTGTCGCTCGTCTTCCCAGATCCAGCAACAAAGCAGTCAACATCAAGCGATGGGGCAGCGCTAAGGACGTCTTTGGGGCGCGCGAAGATGTTGTCGAGGAATGTATCGGGGACGACGCGCAGTGAAACTTCCCGGTAGATACCTCCAAAGGTCATGTAGTCGATCTCATTACCGAAGGGAGGAATGTCGTCGCGCTCTGTCGAATCCACCTGCACGACGAGCACGTTCTCTCCTGTCTTACGCAGATGAGGAGTCAGTTCGAACGTAAACGGTGTAAACCCTCCTTTGTATTCGCCAAGAGCATGTCCGTTGATCCATACGGTCGAAGCCGTCATCACGCCTTCGAAGTCCACGAAGATGCGCTTGCCCTCGGCGTTCGCAGGGTATTTGAACCTGCGCCGATACGTTGAAATAAACTCGTAAGCCTTGTCGTCGAAGTTGTGCCAGGGAAGCCGCACATTCGTGTGGGGAATGACCACGCGTTCGAATCCGGCATCGTTGAACTCCGGTGATTCTGCGCCGTCTATCTTTGCCGCTTTGTATCGCCAGCCACGATTGATGGAGAGAATTCGTCGAGAGGACTGGGCGGGTGCAAGTGCAAAAGCTGAGGCGCCAGGGAGAGTAGCGGTGGCGCACAAGGCAGCTGTGGTCTTGATGAAATCACGTCTACGCATAGATGGGGTCTTTCCTTCTCGGCAAGGTACAGCGTTTCGTCAGGTTCGATTAGAGGGTATAGAGAACAGTGTGCGCATTCAACTCAAGAATAATTTCACAGGAGTTCTAAGTGGATCACAAAAGTAGGAGCGTCGAAGGTTCAGGGCCGAAGGCCCGGTGTATCTGTCGTTCTGCATTTCTAAACCACCACAAAAATCGTCATCCTGAGCGGAGCGCTGCATGTATGTATCGCGTGATACATCCTTCGACTGCGCGCTGCTGAACGCTTCGCTATGTGATACATATGTGCAGCGCTCCGCTCAGGATGACGATTTTTGTGGCGGGTTTAGAAATAGAGGAGGGCAGATTTGTACCGGCAAACCCTCGAAGTGATCCACATACAACTGCTATTGGCTAACAACGGCACTTGCTCCAGAGGCAACATCGGTGATGATCCAACTGATCGGCGCTCCTGCTGCGTCCGAAGATACTTTGGCGCGAACGGAATGACCATTCACCATCAAGAACGGAATTTTACCTGAGAATGCCGCCTGCCAATGAACGGTCGGCCCGGAACGATTGGTCAAGGTGCTTCTTCGGTTTCCGTTATGTTCCAGATCCACCACATTCTCTCGTATCCGAACGCCCGTTAATGTTGCGTTATCGGAGCTCTTCGGGAGTCGTGAGATGGAGTGCAGAAGCGGACGTTCTGGATTGCCGCCTTCGACCACTTCGAGGCCCATTGTTCCTGTCACAAGGGCTGCAATCACGGAGAAGGAGACCTCCGGGTATTCACGCCTGTCTTTATCGGGCCGAGTGAGATCCATGATGCGTTCATACGCAGCGTTGTTTTCTCCATAGCGATAGAAGGTCTGCGCCAGATAGCTCTCCTCTTCGATTCCGATGCTATTCAGATACCCAGCCGATTCGATGTAGGAGAGCGCTGCTCGAATATGAACTGGATCCTTGCTGGCTCCGAAATAAAGAACCATTGCATCGCCGGAGCCATGAGTATTGCCATCCTGCGAAAAGAAACCCATGAAATGGTGATCCTTTTCAGACCAGGCTCTGTGCTCAACAAGACTCAGGAGTTTATCCGCCGTATCTGCATACTGCTGAGAGAGGCTTGCCTCATGATGACTGTCGGCTACAAGCTGGAGAGACTCAAAGCCGCGATACTCGGCCGCGAGCAGGTCTGTCCCAAGGTTGAAGTTGTTCTCGCCCTCCGTGTAGCTTGGGATCCCGCGCGCATGTATGAACTTACCTTGGGACAGATGTTGATTCATGATCCTGGGCCGCTTCAGAATCACATCTGGTTGCAGATCCCAGGCATTCACATAATCGGTAGAGGTCGTCTTGAAGAATCTCTGGAAAGAGGGATCGCTCAAATAACGATCGTCACCTGTCCATCGCCACATGCGAACGATGCCGTCGAGAACGTCGAAGTTCGCCGGGAGGTTGTACCAGAAGTCATTGTCGTTCAGGTAGTCGGCTGCAGAGGGATGCCCGTACTTATCGATCTCCCAATAGCCTGCCCAATCCCGGTCCGGAGAAACAGCGGCGGCGAATCGCGTTAGCATATTGCGATTCGCCGCGTATAAGCCTAAAGCCGCCGCTCCTGTGGTCTGGTGCGATACATCTCGCATGCAAAAGGAATCGCGCCCGGGAAGAGCAGCCTCATACCACGGTCCTGCTGGTTCAGAGCCATCGTGAGCATAAGCCAACGCCTGCGACTTTGCCCATTGGAAGGACTGCTCCAGCCTCTTATCCGAAGACTCGAACTGCAGGCTCGATAGAGGAGTTACAGCCTGGGCATGGACAGCCATGCTGGATGCCAGACTGAATAGCAGAAGGCTTCGATACAAGACTGTTCCCATGGGCACGATCTAGCGCTGCTCCAACAACAGAACACCATGCTTCGGAACGCGAAGTTTGGTGCTGCCGTCGATGGCGACTTCCTTCTTCGTCCAGAGATCCAGCAGATGTTTGCCTCTGAAATCGGCAAGCACCTTCAGGTTGGGATCAAAGTCCAGCGTGGATTCGCCGCGATTGAAGAACGCGATCGCTTTATGGCCTCTCGACAGGTCCTTCTCCCATATCTCCTTTGGACCCTCTTCCCAAACTCTTCTGCCCTGATGCCCGAGTGCGTCCTGATCCAGAGCGATGACGTCTCGATTCATGAGGATCGCCTTCGTCTCCGGAGTCATCTTGCTCAGATCATTGCCGGCCAGAAGCGGAGCGGACAGCATCGCCCACAAGCTCATATGCAGCTCATACTCTGTGTTGTTCATCCCACCATTGCCAACTTCGAGCATGTCCGGATCGTTCCAGTGACCTGGTCCAGCGAACTTCTCAAGCCCGGCCTGTTGGAATCCGATCAAACTCATGCGGTCCCAGTGGTCATTGATATCGTCTGTTGTCCGCCAAAGATTTCCGCCCTTCTCCGGCCCCCACGCCCACACTGAATACAACCCGTACTGGCAGAAGCTGTACACCATAGGGCGACCTGTCTTAGCGATGGCAACGTGCATCTTCTCGTAAGCTGCCTTCTGCATGGCCGCAGCCTTATCCAGATCGTCTCCCGTTTCCTGTCGGATAATGTCTCCGAAGCTGCACTGGTCGTATTTCAGGTAATCGATGCCCCATTCCGCGTATGTCTGCGCATCCTGCGCCTCATGACCATAGCTGCCTTCATAGCCGGCGCATGTCTTCGGCCCTGGCGAGGAGTAGATCCCCAGCTTGAGCCCCTTCGAGTGGACGTAGTCTGCAAGCGCTTTCATATCAGGGAATTTTTCATTGGTGTGGATGACACCTTGCGCGTCGCGCTTGCCCTCCCACGTGTCGTCGATATTCACATACACGTACCCGGCATCCCGCATTCCACTTGCCACCAGAGCATCCGCTGCCGAACGCACATCGGCGTCAGTCACCTTCTCGGCAAAGTGATTCCAGCTATTCCACCCCATCGGTGGCGTTGCAGCCGTCGGAACATTCTGGGCAGTCAGTCCCATGGGGGACAGAAGCGCTATCATCCAACACAACTTCCAACTTCTAATCACGTTTTTCTCCTTGAGCGTAAAAACAGCAGATTGGTTGAGCATAGGGCCCTCAATTTGAGACTTCTCTATGCATGACAGCCATGTTACCGAAGCTGCAAAGGCTACGCGTCTGTCATCTTATGTAAAACGCACCCCATGGCATGCTATCAACCAATAGCCACCACCAGCCCAGGCGCGGAAAGATCTCCTGGCGTAGCGTTCTGAAGCCCGACCCGGCGAATCACTTTACCGGGGATATATAGATTTTTGCTCCGAATCTGCACCAGGCTCGTGACATCGATAGCCTCATCACCTGCCAGGTCCTGGGCAAAAACCCGTTTCCCCTGAAAAGGTTTATCCGAGACCAGTGTCAGGCCCTCAAAATAGCCGAAAACACCATAAGGTCCAGGGGCGTTTCCGATATCCAGAGTCACATCACAGGCAGGCATATACCAGCCTTTGTCGGCCTGAGTCCGCTCCTGCGCTGCAATCGCGACCGCGCCATTTGGAAACCTCGTCGCGAAGACAAACGGCTTGTCCCCATTGGCTCTCACAGAAGGCAGGCTTAAGTTGCGAGCAAGACAAGCTGGGGCTCCTTGCCTCACCGTCGCCCCTATGATCTCGTTTTGCCAGGTCTGACCTCTCTCAAAGTTCCAGCTGTCGGTCAGTACCTCATCACTGAGCGTTACGGACCCCACTCCTGGAGAGAATGGTGGTGCAATCCGTTGCCAGCGAAGTGCCCGCACAACTTCATCCATACGTTTCTTGGTTTGTCTGGGACCATTGAAAAATAGATCCACGTCTTTACCGGGTCTCATTCCCACAAGAGGGTGCCGCATAACCCCCATGGTGCATCCCATGGCCGCAGCCACATAGACCTCATCTTCCACGTTCAGCAGGCCGCGAACTTCAGAATGCCCTTCAGCGCCCTTCAGCATCTCGGCGACTCGGTCAAGGGTCGTCGGCAAAGACAGGATCGATGTGACATCGTATGTTCTATAGACATCCGTATGTCGCAGGATCTCCATGCGGATGGAACCCCAGGGCTGCGAACCGAATCGTCCGTCCTTTCTCCAGTCCCCGTTTACGGGCAATTCGCCGTGCACATGCTCCAACGTAAGTGGGATATGTGTCTCGTTGCGGAGCCGCACCAGATTGAAGGTCGGATCGCCTATATCGATCTTCCAATACTTAATCTCAGCAGATTGACTATGAGCCTCGAGGCTGCGATCCGCATCTCCCCCTGGTGTATTACGGCACCACAGGCCTAAACTACGCCATCCTGCATCTCGGATGGACCGGTTCAACTTCCCAAGTCGGTCAGCAGAGGATCCTGTAAAGGAGGGGAACTTCTTCGTATCAAGCTCGAAGGTTGCTGTGCCTCCAACCTCCCAACCGTCATCAAGGAGGAAAAATAAATCCTTACGAACCCTTGGAAAGAGGTTCGCCGCCCATCCTGTCTTTCCAAAGAGGGTCTCCTCTGTCATTGCATTGTGAGCCAGGCGACTTCCTGAATCACCTTCCAATACTTCGGGATTGAGGTCGGGAAGGTTCTGACCGTACATATAGTTTTGTGCAGCCCATGTGCACCAATAGTTTGGCTTGCTGCAGGGCTCCTCGGGCACCAGGCTTTTTCCTATCCTTCTTGTCCCAATGAAATCTTCCGCAAACCCACCTGTCTTCGATAGGACGGCGGTAGCCATAACTGCAGCCAGGAACCCCCTCCGGTCAACCATTCATTCCCCTTCATCCCTTGTATATAGCTATGCCGCCGGCGACGCTTTCGATGTTCGTCGAAGAAGAACTGCCGGCACCTTGAAACGGAGGCGACCGGCAGTGCCTGATCCAACGTGGTATTAGAAGGTAAGATGAGCTCCCAATTGAAGATTGCGTGGCGGACCGTTCGTGCCAGTGATCACACCAAACAACGGATTGCTGGCACTGCAGCAAGTGGTATTCGGGTGCGCCAGATAGGGATGATTGAGCGCATTGAACGCGTCGATCTGCACGCCGAGGTTCATCTGGTTATGGATCTTCTCAGTCTTGGACAACGAGATGTCGGAGTCCGCATAGCCAGGGCTGACAGCCTTATCCAGGCCGGAGTTGCCGATCTGATAGAGCGCAGGAGTCGTGAAGCAATTGGTATCAAACCATTCCGACGTCTTCCCGAGTGTTCGCACGGAAGAACAAACGGAGTTGGCACGGTTGCTCATGCCGTTGTTCAGGTTGTCCGAGGTAAGGTGGATCGTCATCGGCTGGCCTGATTGCAGCGTGGTAATCGTGCTAACCTGCCATCCTCCGATGAGCGTCTCTACTGCCCGGGGGCTGTTTGTCAGCCACTCTCGGCCGTGTCCGAAGGGAAGCTGGTACGTAAGACTGGCCACAAAGTTTTGCGGCACGTTCGGCGCCTGTTCGTTGCCCACACCATAGTTCAGGCGGTCCTGCCCTGGAAGCGGGTCGAACACGTTCGTGTTGTCCAGCTCTTTCGACCAGGTGTATGCAATACGGCCGGAGAGGCCATGCGACATCCGCTTGGTGAATTCAGCCTGCAGCGCGTCGTAGTTCGACTTGCCGTCGGAGCCGTAATAGTTGAGTGTCGAAACGTTCGGCGACAGATCGTAGAACGGACGCCGCGGCGCCTGCGCGCCCGGTCCCGGCTGCGGAGTGTTGATATTCCGCTCCCTGAAGATGTGCGAGCCTTTGGTTCCGACGTATGTCAGGCTGAAGGCAGTGGTTGCAGTGAGTTGCTGTTGGATACCGAAGTTCCACGCATTGGCGTTGTCGGGACGGAAGTGTAGCGACATCAACGATGCGGTCGAATTAGGTTGCGGAGTGACGGGTGCGGCCGTGGACAGTGGCACGAAAGCCGGCAGACCGTGATAGTAGTCCGCGTAGGCTGGATTGACGCCAGCGGCACCCCCCATAGTTGCCCATGGAGTATAGGCAGACGATTGGGTCACGGAGTATTGCTCGAAGAACGGGAAGTTGCGTTCCAGGCTTCCACCGATGCCACCACCGTTGGCGGTAAATGTCGTGATGCCAAAGGCCCCGCGGATCGCGGTCTTGCCATTATTGGGTGAATACGAGAACCCAATCCGGGGATCGACATTGCCGTAGTAGTTGTCCACGTTGGGAGCGCGATTGTTCGCTGTTGCGATATCGAGCAGACCTGTGGTCGTGTCGAAGTTTGACTGGCGGTTGAACTTGTCAACGGGCTGGGTCACAACATCCCAGCGCACGGCGACATTCAGCGTCAGTTGCCTGCTAACTGCGTACGTGTCTTGCCCATAGATGCCCCAGAGATTGGCACGGGTCGCCGGGTCAGTGTTCACGAAGCCACGGGTGATGGATGAGGGAAGTCCCAACAGAAAGCTGGCAAATTCGTTGCCACCGGTTGACTTGGAACAATTGGCATTTCCGGCGCAACTGCTGGTGTAATCCGTGCTGAAATTGAATTGGCCGTTTCCACTCTGATTCGCGTTCGTCAACGACGCCTGTAGACGACGGTAGTCCTCACCAAAGACGAGGGTGTGTTTGCCCAGCACCTTGGTGTAGTTGTCCGTGATCTGGTAGATGTTGGTGATGCGGTGTGCATCGGTATAACCCTGCGAGCCTGTCTGCGCAATATTGCCGGCATCGATAATCGCAAGTCCGGTGGCATTCGGGAACTGGTCGACGTTGCCGTTCGGAATTCCGAGCGCTGTGTTCTCGTTGGTCAGGTAATCGTTGCCATAGTCCACCGTATAGAAACGATTGAAACCGAAACGCAGTTCATTGGTCGCGGTTGTCGAAAAGGTGTGATCGTAACCAACAGCTGCATTATGCATGCGGTTTTGCGAATTGACGTTGCTGATACTAATCCAGCGCGTGCCCGGCGACGGTGCTGTCAGATTGCGATGCTGATACGACTCGCGCGCGAAGATCCGATTTTTGTCGCTGAACTGATAGTCGACCTTGGCATCGAATTGATGGGTGTCGTCAGCCTGAGTATTGCTGGCACTGTAATTGGCGACGCTGACGTTGGGAGAAGTGGGTTCAGGCCAGATGTTGGCTGAGCCGACCATATTCGCCGCTACGGGATCGAACCGCGATGTGGGGATTTGGTAAGCCGGCCCCTGAGATGAGTTTACGATCGGGAAAGGAGCCTGTGTCTGCGGGTCATAGATTGCTGGAAACTGGCTGGTCAGGAAGTAGCCCTGCTTCATCAGGTCCGTTGGCATCGTGTATCCCGTATAGTAAACACCGTTGTTCAGAAGCAGGCCTTGGTAGTCGGCAAAGAAGAACGCTTTATTCCGAATGATTGGGCCGCCGAACGACGCACCGAACTGGTTGGACCGATCCGGGGCTTTGGATGTTGCATCCCACTGGGTGGCGTTCAGCGAGTCGCCGCGGAAAAATTCGTATGCCGATCCATGGAATTTGTTGGTACCGGACTTCACTACGGCATTTACCTGCGCGCCGCCGTATACACCCACGGTTGCGTCGGAGTTTGCCGTTGAAACCTTGACTTCCTGGAGCGCGTCCAGTGGTGGCGTGACCGTCATGAAGGCGTTCAGCAATTCCATATCGCTGACGCCGTCCAGCGTGTAGGTCGTGCCTGCCCAGGGCAGGCCGTTCACCGATGCCGTGATGGCCGTTTGCGCGCCCGCGCCAGCGGCCGCTTCCGGCGCACTCGACCAGCCGCTCGCTACGGCACCCGGAACGGTGACGATCAGTTGCGAGTAAATGCGCCCGTTCAAGGGAAGGCTCTGGATGTCATGCTCGTTCATCACTTCGCCGAGGGAGGATCCGGTGGTATCGACCAGCGGGTTCAACGCCGTCACTTCAACCGTCTGATCCGATGTGCCGACCAGCATATTAACGTCGACGCGGTTGTTGTTGTCGACCGTTACGATATTTCCGGTCGAAATCGTCTCGCGGAAGCCGGGTGCGTCGACTTTGACCCTATAGGTACCGGGCTGCAGGTTGTCTGAGCGGTATTCGCCGAAGGCGTTGGACTTGGTGCGGGTGACGATACCCGTGTCCTGGTTAGTGACTGTCACCTGTGCGTTTGGTATCACCGCGTTGGTCGCGTCGTGGACCGTCCCGACGATGTGCCCGCTGACGCCTTGGCAAAAAGCTACAGATGAGATCGTGAGCAAGCAAAATAGGGGCAACAGTTTGCCAGAGAATATTTTTAGCCGCTTGAGTTTGGCGGTCCTTTTATAAATTGAAATTTCAGATTGCATAAAGCCTCCTTAGGGCTTTCTTCTTCATTCGTTGTGACTTCACTGTGCACTTGTCATCGAGCATTCCCAGCCAGGTCTTTCAGGGCACGTGCGGCCGTGAGAGAGCGGAGCACCTTACCTAAGACCTCGTGGTTCGTGCAGCCCGAGACAAAACTTGCATCCTTGCAAAAATGGCCCCTTCATCAACGCTGCAAACGGTAGCGGGACAAGGCAACGACAGTCTAGTTACGGGAGGGATACGGAGATCTGAAACACACTTGTTGCACGCGGGGTTTGCAGATGTTTCATCGACGTTACACGGCGTGTTACACCGAGATTTCGACGCAACTTAGACGGTTCAGCGTGGGGTGTGCTGTCGCACGTTACGCAGCTCTTGGGGAGAGCTTCATTTTTTGGGGGTGTAGAAGACATTTAGTAAGCGCGCAGGCGCCCTCTGTCGCTTTGACCGAGAAGCGACAGAGGAATTTTTCAAACGTGATGTTGCTAGAAGTTTTTCAGCTAATGAGCAGATGTCTGGGGAACTGCGCCGCCGACTCCGCTAGCATTCTGAGAGTGGAGCTTGTGTACTGCCATCAGATTGGCTTCCAAGACCTGGTAGCCTTTCTCAAGACGGACACGTACCAGGGCCTGAAACACCGGTGTATCGCCTTTTGCGGTGGATTCACCAGAGGCTGCTAATGCCTTGGACAATTCTTCAACTCCTGGCTTTGAAGTTGCGAACATCGTTGCACCTTCAGTGCCTTTGGTGTCCAGACCGCCCAACACTGCGACATATCTTCCTGGAACAACGCCGGGCTGTATGGATATGACGCTGTAATCTGTCTTCAATACCTGAGTCGTCGGGTCGCGCTCCGTATGGTAGGTCGCAGCCTCATTTGCTCGGGGATGAGCATTCAGAATTTGAGCTCTCCACTGTTCGTGTCGAGAATCGGGGTTCTCGAAGGTGAACTCTCCCATGGTAAGGAGTTGAGCGACGGCAATATTCTGGAACGGAGACCCAAGCAAAATGACGTTATGTTGCTTGAGATCATCAGGAGTGATGTCGCGACTGGGTTTGATGGTTGCTTTCACCCCCATCTGCCCAAAAAGGTTCGACAACATCGCGACACCTTGGAGTTCACCGGTACCTGTGTATCCATTCTCGTAGTAGAGCTGGCCAGCTTTGGCAACAAGTGATGGGTTTGAGGCGAGCTCCCGCGCCAGGTGTGGGTCGACCCGAGCGCCTCGGCTATCGCTCGCTCCCTGGCGGAATCGGAATAGGTCATTGGAGTCGTCCAAAAGGAAGACTGCATCCGGATACCCAATGACGGGAGCTGAATCATTGCCGAGAAAGCTCGCCCAAAATACTTTCACCGGATCGGTCGACTTGCCGAGAGCTGATTCTGGATTGGAGGAACCAGTTTCGACTCCAGTACTGTTTCGCAGCTGTCTGCTCCCAACCCAGATGCCTGTGGCAAAGAGGACAATGCATACCGTGGCGATTACTGCATGGGTGGAAGAAAACCATCTGCCCAACTGTTTTTGGGCAGGCAGGACGGGGCCGTTACCCTCAACCTGGTGTTCAAAAAGTCGAGTTTCACCGGAGACGGTCGTATCCGATTTTGGGGTAGTAACATCATTGAGCTCAGTCGCTCGAGCTGTAATGCTTTCAAAGCTCGGAAGGTAATGCCCTTTGGGAATCTCAACCACGATAGGGTCATGGCTGCCTTCGGCATCGTAATACTCTTTCAGCTTCTGCCTTAGTCTGTGAATCTGAACTCGGACGATAGGATCAGTTTTAGGATCAAAATCCTGCTTCCGCCCAAAGGCCTCTACGCCGATCGTGTATTCCTTAAGAGTTTCCGTAGTTCCAGTAATCGCCTTATCGGCTACAAACTGAAACAACTGTTGCAGTGTTAAGGCATTTCGAAAGGTAGTGGAGTGAATAATTCGGTGGATCTGCTGTTGACATTGCTCGGCAGAAGGCGCGTCACACTTCGTGGTTGCTGAAGTATCCACGTATGCCAACCCAACTCCCTCAAAGATATATTGTGAGCGTGAGTCTAGCAGCTTGCAGATGTAGAACACAAGTAACCAGCGAGGAGTTCATCGTTCATCTGCCTGGATATAGCTCCGAATGCTACTCATGAGATTTTCACCTGAGATAGTGGTCGCAGGTTAAGGTGTCTCCTTGGGTAAGGAGATTTAAATCTCCTCGTAAATTCATAGATTTCCGCTTACACTTACTCCGAAATGATCAAACTGGGCAGTCGCGTTTACGGAATCGCCGCCATCGTGTTCGGTCTCGTCGGACTGTGGTGGGACGATTTTGCTGCGGTATGGCAGCCTGTTCCGGACGGTATGCCTGGACGTAAGATCTTAGCGTATATCGTCGCCATTGCGTTCCTGGCAGCGGGCGTCGCGATGCAAGGGCGCCGAACAGCCCGCGTAGGAAGCGTTGTGCTGATGTGTCTCTACTCGATCTTTACCCTCTTCTGGCTGCGCCAAGTTGTAGCCTCCCCACACATATTCGGCACTTGGTCTGGAACTGCCGAGCAGCTTGCCCTCGTTATGGGAGGACTCGCGATCTATGCGTCGCTCGATCCGCAAGGGGGAGCGCTTGCTGCGCGGCTGGCCCTGCTAGGCCGGATCATATTCGGCGTCTGTGCCATCGCCTTTGGCGTGGCACATTTCGTGTATCTGTCCGAGACCGCAGCAATGGTCCCGCGGTGGATTCCACCAGGACAGAGGATGTGGGCGCTCACCACGGGCGCAGCTCATGTTCTGGCAGGGATCGCCATTGTCTCAGGAGTTCAGGCGCTTCTTGCTGCGCGATTGTTCACTGCAATGCTCATCGGGTTCGGCGTCTTTGTTTGGGCGCCTCAACTCTTCACTCTTCCTGAGACACACATGGTGTGGGCAGGGAATGCGGTGAACCTCGCGCTTGTCGGCGCGGCTTGGGCTATTGCCGATTCGATCGCGGAACTGAGCGATAAGAAGAACGTCTGAAGGCTGTCTGCGAGTTAGTCGCTCTCAGTGATGGGCAGAAGAGGTGCGTTCCCAGTGCTTGTCTGACTACATGTCGTAATTGTTTGGATTGAATAGAAATGGGCAACCTAACCTTTGAATCTTGTTGTGGCCCTGGACTTTGAGGATGCATATTTAGCTGCATGGCAGAGCAGCTTGAGAGGCCAGCGATCATCATCTTTGTAGTGGATGACTCTCCTGTATTTGCGTTCAATCTCATGGCAACTCGTTCTTTTTATCTTTGCCAATGCTGAGCTCGCTAAGTTAGGCACATCAGTATAGTGCTGAGCGAAGAGCGCAGCTCCAATCCAGTTTGTCTGGTAATGTCTGGAAGTCAATGCTAAGAATCTGAAGCAAACGGTGGGTTAGGAAACGACGGGCTGGAGGCTCACGAAAGGGGATTCAGAATTTAGTCGGCGCTTAAGCGAGTACGGCGAACGATCTGAACCGGCGCCCTCGATACGGTATGCAAAGCTGGACAATCTCGAAATTCAGGCCGCGAAAAACCGAGACCATCTAGAGCTCCCGACACCTCAAAGGCACTTTGAAAGCGATCTTCGCGTCTGGTCGCAAGCAATCTTTCCAGTAAGCGTCCTATTCCTTTGTCATCCTTCACGACAGAGGGTAGTTGCCAGTCTCCATTGAGATGTTTTCGGTCGATCTCAGTCAGCGTTTCGGCATGGAACAACGGTTTTCCTGTCAGCATCTCTGCGAGGATTGCGCCGAGTGCGTAGAGATCGCTGCGGAGATCCGGAGTCTCGCCGCGCAATTGTTCAGGACTGGTATATAGGGGAGTGCCGCCGATAAAAGAGCGTTCAGGACCGAAAGCCTCTGAGTGCGATATTCCGAAATCAAACAAGCGATACCGTCCGAAGATATCAAGTCGAAAGTTAGCAGGGGTCAGATCACAGTGAACGATTCCTTCAGTCTCGGCAAAGCACAATAAACTGCAGATCTGTGCGGCAAAGTTGAGTGTCTCGGAGCGAGATAGTGAACCAGTGCGCTGTAGCAGCTTATCGACGTCCTCGCCTTCGATATAGGGCATTGTGATGAAGAACAGACCGTCCAGTTCGCCAAAATCGAAGACGGGTACAGCATTCGGATGACCACCAAGACGCGCAGCATGAGCCGCCTCCGCGCGAAAGCTGCGGATGATCCCAGGCTTGCTGGCGAGTCGCGAGTGCAGCACCTTCGCGACAAACAGGCCTCGATGCAGACGGTGGCGCAATTGAAAAATGGTCGCCATGCCGCCGATGGCAATGGGTTGCAGTACTTCAAAGCGGCTGCCAAAAATGATCTGCAGGCGTGCTGCAATGTCGGGGATGTCCGAACCATTGTCCCCGGTCGATGGTGCAGCGATTGCTCGGTTTATCCCTAAAGCGATCACGACAGCCGTCGTCTCCTTTTTGGTATTCCCTGATCCGCCGCAAAGCGATCCAGCGCAAAGGTATCATGCGCGACGCCTATAAGTGGTTTTACTCGATCACGAGTGAGGTCTCCGTCGTTCCATTGTTCTATCCAGTCCAACGCCCCTGGTTGCATCACATGCAGTGCCTCGCGATTGTATAAACGCCCACCCACCATAGCGACCACTTTATGCAAAGCATGCTCGACGGTGTGGTCGACCCGGTGCTGCTCCCAGATACAAACAAAGCCTGTTTCAGGATGGACATTAGGGTGCCAGAAAGCGTTGTCTACATAAACCTCTAGTGGTACGGCGGGAAAGTACGTTGGATAGATTACGCGCAAATGGTGTACGGTGACCGGCCCATCGGGTATAGCGCGCGCCAGCCGGGCAGACGTTTCACGCAGAGTCAAACGAAATAGCCTGTCCTCTACTGAGAGGTCAGTAAGCCTGCTCGGATTCAACCGTGCAAGCCTCTGCAGCAGCTCCCATTCTGCTTGCAGTCTTCTCTCAAAGTTAGTCACAGCCTATCCATTAGTAGCCACAGTGGAGACACGCAACACATCGTTCGGGCGTACGCCCTGCTGTGCTAAAGGCGCAGCGAAATCGAGACTAGATCCATTCCAGATCACCTCGGGCTCTCCTTCGCCCTTGAGCACATTCCCGCGTTCGCGCAGGTCGAAGAGGATTTCCTCTAACACCATGTTGAGGGTCTCTCCCTCGTCGATATCAACGCTGTACTTTGTCTCGCCGCTGATTGTTTCGAAATAGATCTGATATTTGGGCATAGCAGGCTCATTCACCTTCAGGGTTGGGCGCGGTATATTTACGCACCATGGATCTCAATATTCTCGGTAGTTTGTACCACCGTCATAGTAAGCGATGCAGGTAAATCGGGAAGAGCTGTACCGCAACGCTGACATTCCCCATTATTAAAGTCCCAGCACTCCCGACATTGTGGACGACGGCAGTGCGGACAGATCCGCAAATCTACCTGCTCGGCAGAGCCGAGGCAAATCTGGCAACGTCCATAGGCGGAGCGAGGACCTGCGACCCGCGTCCACCATTTTTCTCCCGTGGGCAATACGGGAACGCGCTGTTCCAGACACAGGGTGCAACGTCTGTGCTCAAAACTCCAGCAGGCCTCATCGCAGACCTGCATGTGGCAACGTGGACATTTAAAGCTCAAGGCCTGCGTTGCCAGACGGCGGTTGCACAACGCGCAACGTACCCGGCTACGCAGTAATACGAACATGGTTAGTCCACTGCCCGCCGCAGCGAACAGAAAACTGAACCACTCGGCAAAGTCACTGCGGAAGGAGAACTCTGCCAGAAGAACACTCAATAGCACGGCTCCGGCGCACACTAATGGCGGTAGCCATGGGCGATCCGAAGAAAGATCGAAGTGCGCCCACAACAGCGTAACTCCAACACTTAAAAGCAACGCGACCGGCAGCGCAACAGGCCCGCCGGCCAGGCAGGCGCCGAATTGCGCGGAGCAGAGCAGAATAATCACACCGGCAAGCAGCGCAAAACGTTCAAGCGACCGGTTCATCAACTTCCTTCCTCATCATTGACAGGAGCAAAAGTACGACGGAATTGATATAGATGCTGTTCAGGCAATCCAAGCTGCCGCGGGGTGAAATCCGAGGCCGTATCCCCACTGCCGAGGCTGCTGACTATCTTAGTAGGCTCGCAACTGCCGATGGCGCCACACTGCGTACAGACTGTTTTACGACGAATCAGGGCGACGCGCCTTTTTGGGAAAGTGCGGTGGCCGCACAGACGACAGCGTGCCTCCAAACATTGTGGCCAAACCGTCTGTAATCGTAAGTCGTTTCCACTCAATGCTTCTCGAATCGGTCGATCGTAAGCCAAGGGTAGCCACTCGCCTTCGGGAACGTCGTGCCATGGACAGCTAACGCTTCGAGGCAGTTTCAGGTCCTTATGAATCCATGGCTCCATGGCACGACTACCGTCCAGGCGAGTAGAAAAGGAGTTCTCGAAAGGACGCCCACCTACAGAAAACGCCTCAATCAATCGAAACATGGTTGCTGCTGTTTCTCTCAAAGCATCGTGCGTGCCGGTCATGTTGGACGTTTCCTCAACCAATCTGCAGCCCAGGGATGTAGAAACGGCATATGACAGCAGCTCTGCACGCCGTATCTCTGAGATACCACACAGGTAGCAGGCAGCTTCACGCGCTGGCGAAAACCAGGATACCCGTCCAGCTGCGATACCTTCTCCCATTACTCCGCCGTCCAACATCTGCAAGCCCAATATACGAGCTGCGATTGAGGTCTCTAGCCGAGCTAAGGTGCTGTCAGTACAGGAGATAATAAGATCACATGCCGCCAGCCTGCCAAGACCAACATCAGCGATCTCTGCTGCAATACCGTTCCACGCCAGCGCATACTGTTTCCAGATCGCATCAACGAGTAACTCTGCTTTGAAGTGCGCAAAGACCCCAGCGCCGCATGTGGAAAAAACGTCCCCATACAGTGAGCTAAGGGGGACATTGCGTGGCTCGAGGCAATCAGGATCGATTATTAGAACATTCAGAAAGGCGTTTTCGGCCAGTATTCTGCATATTTCGGAGCCGAGCGCGCCAGCCCCAATTACCGCTAAATTCAAGCCTTTCAAGCGTTCCCCGATAGAACTACAGGATGTGTGCCCCCAAAACGCTGGGCGTCCTCAATATTTAATTGATAATTTTCGAATACAACCTTATGCCTTTCTTATACTTCCAATACACTTTACACAACACAGAATAGTACCGAACATAGAGTAGCTTGGTATCTCTGTCGAATTGACCCCGGTTTCCGATTGGCAAGATGAGTATTTATCGTGGGCTTTATTTCTCAACATTGATTGGTGCAATAGGTGGCCTTCTCGCATCGCTATGCACTGTTCTACTGTCGATACCTATGGCAAACACCGGCTTGCGATGGCTGCCGGATAGCATCACGCTAATAGTCTTTGGCCTCTTGGTCGGCTTGTTGCTGTATTTTCACTTCGATCGCGTACTTTTGGGTAAGATCCGCGCGTCCTCCATAGGATTTGGATTTCTCTTTGGCGCTTTTTCAGCCGCTGCCGCTGCTGCGCTCGCATACGGACTTAGAACCAGTATTGCCTCCACATCCCCCACGCTTTATCGTGTGACAGTTTGGGCTTTTTGTTTTTCCCTCATCGGCCTTGGCCTTGGGCTTCGTTGGGCGAGAAGCAATCGCGGGCGCGTTCTCCACACCTATGCCGGTAGCTTGGCTGGTGGCTTGCTGGGGGGACTAGTCTTCATCCTCTTCACTCCGCATTTGTCTGCCGGCATCTCCATGTGCAGCCTGATGCTGGCAGGAGCGGGAATAGGATTTGGGAGCGGCATCGCTCCTGTACTGGTGCGCGAAGGCATCATGCGTTTCATTAGTTCCGGCGATGCACGAGCACAGAACAAACTTGGCAAAAACAAAACGCTCTGGGACCTTGATATGGATGAATCCTATGTTCTCGGCAGCGCGCCGACAGCACAGGGCGGAAGCCGCTTTCAGCAAGGTGCGGACATCTGCATTCCTGACTCTTCCGTTGCGCCGCGTCATGCCGTTATCTTTCATAAAGGCGGTCGTTATTTTATTGCACGGCACCCGGATGCGTCCGGTCCGGAAGGCATATCGAAGTATGTTCTTCGCATCAAAGGTAAAACGGTTGTCAGCTCACAGGAGCTGCATCCTACCGATGACCTTCTGATCGGTCGCACCGCTCTCCGCTTCGAAAGCAGAAAGCAAGGAGAATAGCGTGAAGATCATCAAACATCTCGCAGTTCTCGTTTGTGCCGCAGCAACCTTTGCTAGCGCGCAGGAGCTTCCTAAGCCGTCCCGATTGCTGCTGACATCTCCGCCCCAGCTGGTGGATTGCGCTCCTGTAATGCAGTCTCCGTGCATGTCCGCTGCCGTTACACCAGGCGATTCGGCAGGCAAGCCCGCACCCTTCGTGTTGCCTCAAGCATCGCAACTGACTGATGCGTTTACGCTGCAAAGCGCATCCGGGGACATGAAGCCGTTCTACGTCAGTGCTGGACTAGGCCCTGATGCTGGTCAGCACACGAACGTCGTCCTGATGCTCGTCGATATCAGCGGCAGCATGAACCAGCCGATGGCGGGCAGCCGTTCTCGATTTGAAGCGCTCAAGAGTGCCATCGCGCAGTTTCTGGCGGGGATGCAGGACGGTTCAGACCGCGTTGCGATCGTTCCCTTCGAGAGTCACGATGTAGTCTCAACCATCCGGTCTGCGGTTTTTACGACACATCGAGTCGAAGCCCTGGCACAGCTTAATGCGTTGCGCTCACCGGGGCCTAAGAACAATACGGCGCTCTATCAGGCCGTTTTCTCCGGAGTAGATTCACTAAAGGGTGAACTCGCCTCTTTGCAGCATGATGGCGTGACTGCTGCGGAGTTACAGCCGCATCTGATCGTCATGACTGACGGTAAGAATGAAGTGGAGCCTGGCGACGATCCGGGGTTATTGAACGGTGACCATGGTCTGCAGCAAGCTGTGGAGCAAGTGCAGGTCTCGCACTTGGATACGATCGGTATCGGCTTTGGCGACCAGAAGGACATCGATGCAGATGCATTGAAAAGCCTCACGAAGCGCTTCTATTATGCGGCGGACGCCGCGCAACTACTTGCAGCTCTGCATGTTAGCCGTTCGGCGGTAAGTCATTCCATCCAGCTCACTTGGCCGTTACCGGAAGCCAATCGAGTCGCCCTGATGGGCCATGATCAGGTCTGGACACCGCGCCTGCAACTGGAGGATGGGTCGGTACTTCTGGGTGACCCTCTTCGCCTCATTGTTCCGGCCACGAATGCCCCAGTCTATGACCGTGGAGCTTCACCGGAGGAGTTACAGGCGTTGATCGCTACCCATCCTCCCGCGACGTCTGGTTGGTCGAGTGTTCTCGTCCACCTGTTGCTCTATCTGGGCGCAGCGGTTATCTTGCTCATACTATGGTTCTGGGTGCCGCGTTTGATTTGGGGTGAACAATATTCGAGTTCCGTTCCTGGCCGTTCCCGACGTTGGAGCAGCGACCGCTCGGGGGTTACCTCTGCGTCCGGCGTGCAGGTACGTTCTACCTCCAGCCTTCCCGCAGGCTTTACACCGGAACTCGAATCCGCCAGTCCGTTGCGCCGTTCCGCTGCACAGACGACACAAGTTCAACCGCGTAGCGAAGCTTCCCGCACACGCCTTACTTTTGATCAGAACTCGTTGAAATAGGAGACCCTGTATGCCTCTGATAAAAGTTGTTCGAAAAGGAGTTACACCCGCCGTTCGTAAGGTCCCCACCTCGACGGCTGCCGCTATGCTTCCCATGACGCTGAATCGCGTTAGTGGCGAAGCCGTATCCGAAACGGAAGACCTTACGAAGGTAGAGGACCTCGGCGACGCGTTTCGGAAGTTCGAACCGAAACTGAGCTTTCGGGGCTATGCTGGTCCCGAGGAGACGGAGTTCCGCTCCGAATTCGAGTTCCGCTCTATCAAGGACTTCGATCCTGAGAATCTGCAAAAGCGCCAGGAGGCCAAGGGAGCAGATGGTACATCCCATTTCCTGCGTAACGATCTTGCTGACTTGAAGCAAAACATTGACTTACTCTATCGGTTAAAAGATCGCTGGAAGCTGCCTGCGGTGCGACGCGCGTGGGGCAATGCCAGTCAGCGTGAGGAAATTGTCAATGCACTTGGCAAGCTGCGCACCGAACTCGAGCGTGTTGCAGAGGGGGAAAAGTAAACCATGGCTGAGACACCCACATTGAATCGCACAACCGAGCAGATTTTGAGTAACAGTCCGGCTCGCGAATTGCTTCAGGATATCTTCGCTGACCTTCACCCCGGTCTCACCAACGAGAAGCGTGATCTTGCGAGCATCTTTTCCGCTCAGTCGGCTAAAGAGTTCCTCGGCCAGCTCACAAACTTCGAGCAGTTAATCAGCGCTGACGATAGCTACGAGCAGACTGTCAAAAAGCTTCAGGGCCAGATCGACAGTGCCGAAGGCATACGCGATCAACTGCTTGCGCAGATATTCGATCAGATCCGGCCTATAGAACTCTCGTACCGCCAGATCCAGCTCTTCTTCGAAAACTCAAAGGTGGGCGACGGTAAGATTCGCAAACCCGTCGAGCTTTTCATCCTCAACGCCGATCCGAAGGCGATGCAGGACATCTTCTCGATGAACATTGCGGCGCTTGAACACTTTATTGTTCAGCGCAATGATAACTTCAACTTCCGTGATGACATCTGTAACCTTGTCATTCCCGGCTATTACCCACAGTCCATTCGCGAGAAATTTGAGCAAATAGCGAACGCCTGGGGTATGCTCCTGATCGGCGATCTTGATGACGAGACGTCCTTCAAAAACGTTGAGCGCAATTTCCTGCCCGGCGGTAAGTATGAGTTCCTTAAACGGCCCGAAGACCAGGCGGCGGCGGATGTTTGCCTGATGGGTTATTTGCAGGTGCGTTCAGCTCACTGGTTCGAAAAGAATAGCGATGTAAGCGATGGCCTCTACAGCCCACCTTCGATGGTTTTTGCGGGTGCGGTTGCGCGGGCGGACGACGCGCAGGGTATGGCGCAGGGTCCCGTCGGTTCACGATTCGGCAGAGTCAACGGCGCGGCTAAAGCACGGATAGAACCACTTATCGGACAGATGGAGCATCTCTCCATGGAACGACAGCTGATCCCCATCATCCGTGATGCAGACAATCACCTGTGTTTTTACGGTTGCCGGACCCAGGCTGACGATCCGTATGGAGTGCTCAAGTTCTTTACTTCATATCGTATTCTGCGATACTTGGAACGCTGCTGCCGTCACTACCTGCTGCAGGTCGCGGGCCAAGTGCTGACGCGGGACTTCATGGACCAGCAGATCGAAACACCGCTGAAGCGCCTGTTAGACGAGCAGGTAGAGCAGGGCACGATCCTTGGTTATGACCTGTTTGTCGATAAGGATTCCAACAAGCGTATGCAGGGCATCTGCGACATCACGCTGAACGTGATGCCAACTGGACCTGCTGAAACCTTCGTGCTCAAAATCGATGTACCAGAGTTCAGCCGGCAGGAGCCCGCAAAGAATTAGGCCCCACGACGAGGTGGATTGCGATGAACCAGGTGCGATTTCAGATAGGTGTACCGCGTGTTGGCTCTGCAGCACGTAATGCAGAAGATGAAAACAGTCTTGACTCTGCCTCTGGACGGCTCGTCCTTCCGGAGGCTGGCTCGGCTGCGCGCGCAGCCGAAGCAGAAAGGGCTGCCAGCGGGTATTCGACTCCAACCGTTGCAGGATTTGCTCTGCGCGGTCAAAACGGAACGGTAACTCGTAATACGTCCGTCACACGGGGCGTGTTGAATAGTGCAGGTGCGCCAGCGCCGCTAGCTGACGCACCTGCGCGGCCCGAACTATCAGCGGCACAATGCATGCCCGAGATGCTGCCCTCCGAAAAACGAGGCAGCAATCCCGAACAGTCTCGCGCTGGTCCGCTGAATCTTGCCGCGAGCCGTTTCCAAACGCTGGTGCAGTCGCTTTTTTCTTCGGGCGATACAACCGATAAGTCCTAAACTGTCTTACGCCAAACCCCAACTCTCACCCTTAAGGAGCAACCTATGGCAAGTCCATACCGCACAACTGTCACCATCGATGGCCAGAAGTTTCAGGCAGTGACAACCAGTGTGAAGTTCAACACCGCAAAAGACCGTTCCGGCGTTGCCCAAATGGGTTCGCTCGCCACGAAGATTCGTGTATGGGCCGATCTCCACGACGATCAGAACCTCCCTTTCTCGACAGTGAAACATCTGTTCGATCTATCGAACGTAGTGACCCGCGACAAGATCAAGCCCGTCAAGATCGAGTTCTGGAAGGATGACTCGCAGCAGGATGCGCTGATCTCCTATAGCTTCAACGGCTGGATTCGTCGCTTTGAAACCTCTAACCCGCTCGACTTCCTTCCGAAGGCGCAATCCATCACCACCGAAGACGCACTGGCCGAAGGCGCTGCTCCCAGCCTGAATCACATGCTGGTCCTCGACATCGAGCCTGCATTGAATCAGCAGAACTTCCAGGCTGTACAGATGAGCAACTAAGCTTCGCGCTTCGTAGTGCCTTTACGCATTCATACCCCGAGCCGGGCCACCCGAAAGGATCGATTCCATGGCAACTCCCTCTCGTAGCACCTGCACCATAGACGGCAATAAGTTCGATTGCCTTTCTATCTCAGTAGCTTTTAGCACAGACAAAGACCGCGCCGGCATGCCCCAGATGGGCTCCCTGGCTACTGACATCCGCGTGTACGTCGATTTCCATGACGATACCAACATCCCCTTTTCCACCATGAGCAATCTCTTCAGCCTGTCGAACGTGGTGACAAAGGATAAGGTAAAGCCGATTAAGCTCGAATTCTGGAAGGACGATGCGCATCAGGACTCACTGGCCTCGTATAGCTTCAATGGCTGGATCAGCGGTTTCCACACCCTCAATCCCTACCAGAGCGACACGCAACTCAGCGGCGAAGACCACGCTGGCGTGAACCACATTCTGGTGCTTGATCTCGAAGCACAGATGAACCAGCAGAACTTCCGGGACATCTCACTCAGCAACTAGAGTCGTGCCTTCAGGGCCCGGGGCGATATGCTCCGGGCCCTGAAGTTCGTACTTTTCAAATATACGGAGTTAACCGAGTGCAATCTATCGCTTTCCCGATGCGACTTCAGGAAAACGGGCTTCTGCTTCGCGACGACAAAGCCGCTTCGATCATCGCGCTTCTGCAGATGATGGCACGTACACCCGCTGGATCCTGGATTGCATGTCCAACATTTGGGTTGCGCGATCTATTCGAGAACAGCCGGCAGCGTGCTGATGTGGCACGGCTTGCCGCCATACGTATCAACGAAACATTTGAAGATCTTGGAATCGATGGTTATACGGTCACCGAAGTCGTGCGCGAAATAAGTCCCGGTCGTGAGACAGACACGTACTCCATCACGCTCGAAAACACCGCAAACACAGAGACTTTCACCACGTATATCGCACACGAGCAATAGCTTAAGCATAGAACCACGTAGAAAGGAGGAAGCCGATGAGCAGCCACACACCGAATGTTCTCGAGATCGATCGCAAGCTGCGCGACGACTTCCGCCGTCGCGTGAAGGACTTCGGTGTTAGTACTGAGACGACCGATCCGCTGCTTGCCGTGCTCTTCCGTACCGTGGCACAGCAGATCGATCAGATCTATAGCGACACTGCACAGCTCCGGCAGTCGTTACTCCATGAGTTGATGAGCGGCCTGCAGGTGCAGCAGTATCTCGCGACACCGGCACAAGCGGCGGTCCGGCTGATTAACGACCTCAGCGAGCCGCGCGTGCTTCGCGCGGGTACAGAATTGAACGCTGTTGCCTCAACTGGTGAGCGTCTTTCATTCGGTCTCGATGCAACGTTCGAAGTTTCGCAGGCACGCATTGCGTTCGCGCTCAGTTATCAAGACCAGACCCTGCGTCTGCTTACAGGCGTGGAGATGAGTGACACGATCCAGGCAATGCGCCCGTCCTCTGACCCAGTCCCTGTAAGTCTCGGGCCTCAGCCGGCTCTTTATATTGCTATTGAAAATCTATCGGCGGGGCTGCTCAATCGCCACAGCCTTTTCTTTGAATTAGGTCCTGGCACCTATCCGGTACAACATGCACTCTGCCATGAACCATGGTGGATCTTTGGTGAGGATGGCGATCTTGCTGGCGAAGGTTTGCTGCGTCCCAAGCGCATCAATGGTGGTGTCTATCAATTGGAGTTTCAATTGGGTGGCAATGAATCGGTCGGCATGCTCGACGCGCCACTGCCATCGATTCCTAACGGGTTTTACACCGGCCGGCAATACCTGTTTCCCCCAATGCATGCTGGACAGCCGCTGCTATGCCGCGTTCCGCGCCTATTGGAGCCGGCACTCACGCGCATTCTCAATCGGGATGCAGGTCATTTACTGTCTGAGCCGCGTCTGTGGATCAAGATTCCGATGCCGCCCAACATACCGGCACTGCATCACGCGATTAATGGCATTTTGCTGCACACCATGACGGCGTCCAACGTCTTCGCGCGCAACCAGACGATTCGCTTCGAGCGTGATGGTATTTCGATTCCTGTAGTCAAAGAAGGTGGCACACCGGAGTATCTCGTGGCTCCACTCACTGTAATGAGTGTCGACAATCACGCTTACGAGGCAGCCACACGCCCCGGAGCGGACGCCTCTGCCGGTCGTTTTGAGCTGCACAACAATCGTTTGACGCTCTACCCCGGCATGCACAGCAATGGCACTCCACACACCGCTGCCAATATTCGTCTTTGGCTTACCAACGGTGCGCTTGGTAATCGTGTTGGTCCTGGCGATATTACTAGCTTTGCCAATGCAGCCGCGCTTACAGGGATTAGGCTTGCTCCATTTACGGCGGCGTCGGGCGGCTCCGATGGAGAACACATTGCCAGCAAAGAAAGACGCTTCGCCGATGCTTTGCTCACGCGCGGTCGCATCGTTACACGTCAAGATCTGGAGACCGCCGCTTTCGCTGTAGACCGCCGCATTCTCGACGTGATTACGGACTCCGGTATGGTACGTAAAGACGAAGGCATCCGACGCGTGGAACGTCTGCAGCTCACGCTAGATTCGCATGCATTTTCGAAACCCGAGATTGAACTGCCTGCGTTGAAATCGCAGATCGAGGCCTCACTCGGTGCGCGTCTCGTGCAGGGGCTGGAACTGGAGGTAGAGTTCACATGGAACTGACCTCCGCTACCGCTTCCAGTATTCCGGCAGCGCCTCTACGCCGGATGCCAGCGTTCGCCGAAGGCACCCACGCACATAGCCACTCCATCCACTCAGCGCTCGCCTCACTAACTGCGCTGGGCGTCAGTCCGCATCGCATCGTGGTGCGATGCACGGGCCGAGAGTCGGTGGCAGCCGGTACGGTGGTGCGTCAACAGCCCGCGCCCGGCATGCCGATCTTTCCCGATACCTCTGTTCATCTTGATATCGCAGGTCTCGGCTTTTCGCATTCGCTTCCTGTCGGCATGTGGGACTCCGGTGGTGAGACTCATGCGGGCACACGCGAGATCCTCGAGCCCTTCGACGATCCTCTTGAAAAGTTGAGGCACTGGTTCCACGAGGGCGCGCCGCTATTTCGCATCTCGCCGGAAGATCCTGCGGCATGCGTCCGCTGGCTGCGGCTCTTCGGCATAAAAGCCTCTGATTGGCCAAGCTCGCTCTGGTATCGACTCGCTTCGCTGGTTGCCAGCGTCTCGCAGCTCAGTTGCTCGCAGGATGGCTGTGCCTTTGTTCTGCACGCGTTGCTCGATCTCCCAGTGCAGAGTTTCTCGTATCGTCCGTCGGTTTCCGCTTTGCCTTCGACGGCGCTCTCCTCTCTGGGAACACATGCTTCACGTCTCGGTGTTGATCTGTTGATGGGCGATTCGGTGGAAGACCTCGCAACCTTGCAGATAGAAATTGGCCCAGTCTCGCTCGAAATGTATGAACATTACACCGAAAGTGAAGAGGGTATGGCGCTCTTGCGCCGCTCCCTCGAAATGATCATGCCCGTCTCTACGCACTATGACGTGCGCTGGTCCGTACTAGACCGCAACCGTACCCCCCGTCTCGGGATGAAAGAGCACAACGCCCGTCTTGGCATCAATACGCACATGGGAATGTCGCTCGTATCTGGAGCATCTGAATCGCAAAAGAACAAGCCGCAAGAATCTAATAGCTGGAGCAATGCATGAACGAACCGCGGCCCGAAGCACGCAATTTGTTGAATCTGCGCTCGGTGAACTGGGAGCATGGCATGCTCCTGACGCCCGATCATTTTCTGCGGCAGGAGCAGTATCTCGAATCGCTTTCGGCGTGGGGCTTGCGCTATCTTGCCGCAGGCAACGGCCTGGTAGGCGGTGGTGTACGAATTCCCGAGAGCGATCTTGGCACCGTACGTTTTGACCCAGAAGTAACGCTCAGTGAAACGGCAGAGCATCTTGACATCTCCGTGTCGCGAGCTCGGGGCATCACACCTTCTGGCACAATCGTAGATGTCGAGACGGCCGGCAGCATCTCGAATCGTTTTCCGAAAGAGCAACTCGCAGGCGTCGCCGAGTCTGTGGTCTATGTTGTCCTCGATCCGTCAACACGTATAAAAGCAAACGGCGTCGTTGATTCTTTTAATCCGCAGATGCGTACTGAGCGCATTCCCAGCTATCGTATTGCTCTCAACGTCACGGCTGCTGAGCGGGCGACTGGCCTTGCTGTAGGACGTATACGCCGTCCTGCTACCGGCATGTACTTTGAAGCGGATCCCGGTTTTATTCCTGCATGCGTTTCGGTCGCTGGCCACTCCGAGCTAATGACCGGCACCAGGCGCATTCTGGATGCCATCAATCGCCTCGCCTCCGGCTATGCGGAGTTGCACCGTGCCATGCGTGAGTTCATGGTCATCTTCACAGAGCGCGGACTCGAAACAGAAGTAGACCGTGATTCTATGGCGTTTGCCGAGCGTATGGTGCTCGAGTTGCAGGACACCGCGTATGAGCTGCTCGATCGTACCCAAAGTCCCGAACACTTCTTTGGGCGTATGCGCCGTATGCTGCACTCTGCTGCTATCTTTTTCGATCTTGCCACCGGTATGCATCAGTATTACGACACACTCCGGGAGACCGGTGAAAGCGAATTGCTAGGACTGATCGAACTGCAAAAGCATGCCCTTCAACTTGGTCGCACTTTGCGGCTCGATGAAGACCTCGGACTTGAAGTGCGCAAGATGCTCCAGTCGCTCGTAGGGCTTGAAAAGCTTGAGCGCGCACTTGAAGGCAAGTACATCGATTTCCGCAAGAGTGCATCCCTCGAAAGCACGAACTTCATCTTCGACCGAGGCGGCAAGGCGCTGTACAAACTGGCAGCGCGTCCGTCCAGAGTTCAGGGCGTTGCGGACGAGATGACTATCATCTTTTCGAACCTGCGGCTCGAAGGTCGTGATCGCTATCGGCTCATTCTCGTTGGTGATCGGGCGACGCCGTGGCTTCGCGGCACGTCTATTGGCGCGGAGATTCGCTTGAATGAGGGCTCAGGTTTCCGGCGCGAAAGCCTCATTCTTACCGGCGACGTGAAGTTCGACGAGCAAAACAACATCGAGTTGGACTTCGAAGCGCCAGACGTTCCTACGATCACAGATCTTCGTGTGACTGTGCCTGCGTATCACACGGTGCACACCGCACTTCTTTTCCTGCGTCATCGTTTCTATGCCAGCCGCCAGGAAAATCTGGAGGCTCGTACCGTCGCTCGGGAACCGGAACGTAGCAATACTCCACTACGCACGGCACCTGTGCCTGCAAGCGCCACGAAGGAGAGCGCCACCGAGACGCCGCCGAGGCCACCATCGCAGCGGCTTGAGGGTAGCGAGATCCCATCTGCATCACCCACGACTGTCGCCATCCAGCCACCGTGGATGCCTCGCGACAACCCCACGAATGGTGCGACCAATGAAGATGCCACCAATCGTCCCCGCCGTCGCCGTTTGGAATAGCCCGCGCCAGCCGCAGAAAGGAGTTACATGGCCCTGGATCTCAGCAAACTTTCCGATGAAATGGAATCGGCCCTTTCGGGTGCGCGGTTGCTGGCCGAGCAACGTCGCCAGGCGTTGATTCAGCCGGAGCATCTGTTGCTTCTACTGATTGACAGCGACGGCTCGAGCCTGCGCGCGATCCTCGAACGCAAGAACGTCGCGCTTCTTCCGCTGCTGGACGCGCTCTCGCGCCGGGCTGATACTCTCTCGGCGCAGCGCCTGGATGAACTCCGTCGGCCTCTCGCATCACAGGCGCTCCGCACCCTTCTGGCGGACGCCTTCAAGATCGCCGATCGACATGCTCGGCCCTCTGCCGAGGCGATTGATGTACTCGAAGCTGCGCTAACAACGGGTACGAACGATCTGCGCAACGACTTCCGCAAGGCTGGCTTTACGGTTGAAGATATCGAGCAGCCCGCAGCTACTACTACGGCAAAGGCATCACGAGCGCAAACTGGCATCTCTCCGCAGGTGCCGCAGAGTGCCAATGAAACGGAGCTTGCGGGCGGCGCAAAGATGCTGGAGCGCTTCGGTCGAGATCTTACAGCTGCTGCGGTCGCCGGCGAGTTGATGCCAGTAGTAGGTCGCGATGAGGAAGTGCGGCAACTCATTCAGACCTTGCTGCGCAAGACGAAATCCAACCCGGTGCTGGTTGGAGATCCCGGTACAGGCAAGACCGCAATTGTCGAAGGTCTCGCGCTGCGCATCGCCGCGCAGGATGTGCCCGAGAGCATGAAACGCTGCCGCGTGATCGCGCTCGACCTGATGGGCTTGGTCGCCGGAGCGAAGTATCGCGGTGAGTTCGAGGAGCGGCTTAAGGCTGTTGTGGACGAAGTCCGTCTGCGCAAAGGCGAGATCATTCTCTTCCTCGATGAGATCCATCAGCTCGTAGGCGCAGGCGGCACAGAGGGTGGCATGGACGCTGCCAACATTCTGAAACCGGCGCTCGCACGCGGCGAACTGCGTTGCGTAGGTGCAACGACCTTCGACGAGTACCGCGAGCGCATCGAAAAAGATGGTGCACTGGCACGCAGGTTCGAACGAGTGCAGGTAGGAGAGCCCAGCGACGAGTCGATGCTCTATATTCTGCGCGGTATCCGCGAGCGATATGCTGCCTTTCACGGCGTTGATCTTACAGACGAAGCTCTGCACGCTGCCATCAAACTCTCACGTCGTTACATGCGCGATCGTTTCCTGCCAGACAAGGCCATCGACGTCATCGACGCCGCAACCGCACGTCTGCGCATGCAGCTCGAATCTCGTCCTACCGCGCTAGATCAGCAAGAGCGGCTGCTCACACGGCATCGTGCGGAGTTGGAGACTCTGCGGTCATTGCCCAAGCTCAGCGCCGCGCAGAATAAGCAAATAATAGCCTTGGAATCAGAGATCGCAACACTCCAACCGCGCATCGCTGCCGATGCGGAAGCCTGGGAGCGTCAGCGCAACACTCGTACCGATTTGGGGAAAACGGTGCAGGCTATCGAGGAGAACACTCGCCTGCTCGCTGCAGCAGAAGGTGCGGGGGATGTCACCAGGGCTGCCGAGATTCGCTATGGCGCGTTGAAGCATCTCGAAGAACAGCGCGCTCATCTGGAAGCCCAGCTCGCGGCGCAACGCGAAAGCGGCAACCTTACCATCGCCGATAAGGTCCTGCCCGAGCACATCGCCGAAGTAGTCGCCGAACGCTGTGGCGTGCCCGCCTCGCGGATGTTGGAAAGCGAGCGCGACCGCCTGCTACATCTCGAAGATCGCCTCGGCGAGCGCGTCTACGGTCAGCCTGAGGCTATCCGCGCCGTGTCTGATGCAGCCCGCCGCATGCGCACCGACCTGCAACTGAAGCGTTCGCCTGCATCCTTTCTCTTTGTTGGCCCCACAGGTGTCGGCAAGACAGAGCTGGCAAAAGCGTTGGCCGAAGCACTGTTTGACGATGAGAGTGCACTCATTCGTATCGACATGGGCGAGTACAAAGATAGTGCCTCCGCTGCTGGACTTATCGGTTCACGCCCTGGCCTTATCGGCTCCGACGAAGGCGGATTCCTCACCGAACAGGTACGTCGTTCGCCCTACTCCATCGTGCTCTTCGATGAAGTGGAGAAGGGACATCCCGAGATCCTTGACCTCCTGCTTGGAGTGCTTGATGAAGGTCGACTCACGGATGCCAAGGGACGCTTTTGCGACTTTACCAATACCGTAGTGCTCTTCACCTCCAATCTCGGCGTGCGTGAATCCATGGTGGCAGGTGAAGACAACGTTCTCCGCGAGCAGATTATCCTTGATGCGGTCCGCGCCAACCTGCGGCCGGAGCTCTACAACCGTATTGGGCAGATCATCCCTTTCCATCCTCTTGGCATGCCGGAGTTGGAGCGTATTGTCACAGGGCATCTGCGCTCGCTCACACGCAAGCTCGAAGATGATCGCGAGTTGCATCTTGAGGCCACCCCAACGGCAATCGATCTCCTGGCTCGGCTCTCCTATGATCCGGAGTATGGCGCACGCCCAGCAGGTCGCGTCATGCAACGAGAGGTATTGTCGCCACTCGCAGAGCTTCTGCTGGGAGGTGACGCTGTCCCCGGCTCCACCATTACGGTCGATGCTACGCCGCTTGAAGTGCACTCGGCCGACAAAGACCACGAGCCACCGCCGCAGGAAATGATCTTCTCCCTTATTCAACCTCACGATTCGGAAACATCACACGTCGAGGAACAATCTAATTCCGAGCCCGAGGAGGTGGCCCTATGAGCCTGTTTCTGCGACCTCAGCACTATAGAAGATTTGCTGCTATCTTCTGCGTCTTCGCTCTTGCAACCACTCTGTCCGCTGCGCCCGCTCCCGATCCATCGCTCACGCTTTTCAACGGAACCTCGCTTCTTGGTTGGAATGCTCATGGCACATGGAGCGCGAGCGGCGGAACACTTACAAGCAACGGCACTGGGAGCAGAAACGTGCTTACCGCAGTTCCGTTTGCCGATTTCAACTTGCAGTTTGAGTACTTCGAAAGCGCTCCCACTGGAGCCAAGCTGCGCGTGTGGGCCTCACGCGAAAACAACGGCGGCCTCACCATCGATCTCGATACCAATGATGCCCCCGCGGGTGTTGGTGGAATTGAGACTATCTCGATTTCCTCGATCAAAACTGTGACCTCTGCCTGGCATCGCGTTCAGGTAGACGCCTCACACGGACAGATGACGGTTCGCGTAGACGGTCTGCCTTTGGGGTCGGCGTCAGGGCTCGGTTCGCGTGCCGGCTATATGGGGTTTGAAGCCAGTGGCAATGGAATTTTGCAGCTGCGTAATATCAAGCTCAACCCGCTCAATATCGGCAGTCCCTTCAACGGCACTGACCTTAGCGGTTGGAAGAGCATTGCGCGCTCTCCGAATGCGAAGGGTGGTCTGGGCCACTCTGTTGAGAAGACGTTCACCATGGGGATTGGCGGCGGCAGCACAAAACCGCACGAAGCGAAATGGTCGGTCCGTGGTGGTGCAATCCATGGAGAGGATGGTCCCGGCGGCCTTGAGTACAGCAATATGGCCGAGGACGCCGTCATTCAACTAGTGGCTTCCGTCAAAGGCGATACAAAGAAGGACAATTTCACATCTCTCTTATTACGCAACACGTCGGGACAACTTGCCGGTGGGTATGCCGTTGGAATCGGCCCTTATGCAGGAGGCATCGAGCACCTCGAAAATCATGCGTTCGGCACAGCCGAGACGCAGGTGAATGAAACTATCGTCATCGGCGGTCGCACGATCGAAATATGGATCAACGGCACCCTGACGACTGTGCATACGGACTCCCGCCCGGAAAGCGGCAACAGTGAACAGGGTGCGCGCACCGCTGCCGGCTCCATAACGCTGTTGTTGCCCAGCAGCAGCGTGCAATTGGACGTGCAGAAATTCAACGCGACAATTCTGCCGAAGGTCTATGGCGCGCCTGCACATGCCCCGCCGCCGCCTCCTCCTGTCGTCCAACCCGTAGCGCAGCCCGTTACCACCGCCCCTGTGCCGACGGCTCCATCTCCTGCGGAAACCGCGATCCTCCAGCAACAGCAGACTGCTGCCAAGAAGGACGCCACCGATCAACAGAATAAGCAGCGGGTCGCGACGCTCATGGGGCAGGCGTTGGCAACGTCCGACCCGCAGCAGCAGATGAATGCGTATGGCCAGGTGGTTCAGATCGATCCGTCGAACACCGCGGCTGTACAAGGCTATAAAGAAGCGCAGCAGAAAGTGCAGGCCCAGCAGGACGCTCAGGTCAAAGCATCAACCTCTGCCGTGAGCCAACAGCAGGATACTCAAACACGCGAACAGCAGACCAGTGCTTCGTTATCGCAGGCGCAGAGCTCCTTCCTGTCAGGACATCTTGCCGCTGCCAGCACTGCCCTCGCGGTAGCAGAACGTTTGTCGCCCAGCAATCCGCTTGCTCATGATTTGCGCGCTCGCATCAGTGCGGCCCAATCGCTTCGTTCGCGGCTCTTTTTTCTGGGCAGTGGTGCAGGCCTGCTGGCTCTCGTGGGAATCGTTACGCTATGGCTGCGTCGTAGGAAGATGCAGCGTTTTCCTGTTCTTGAGATCACACGCGGGCTCGACTCGGGGCTTACTCTTCCGCTCGACAAAGACGCCGTCCGTATCGGTGCGGTTATGCAAGACGGCGGCCAGAAGAACGACATTGTCATTCGCGACGTTGAACACGCGGTGTCACGTTTTCACTGTGAAATCGTTAAACGCGATGGCCAACTCTACATAAACGATCTGAACAGTTCTAACGGTACGCGTCTGAATGGTACTTCTATCAAGCCAGGCAGCCCGGAGCTACTTCGCAAAGGAAGCCGCATTCTGTTAGCCAATACCGTCGAACTGCGCTTCGGTTATGACCGTGGTGCGAAGACAGGCAACTGAAACGTAAGTAACACGAAAGAGTAGTAGGGCTAGATGGAGATTCGAATTCGGGCGGCGGCATCGAGCGATGTAGGACGGCAACGCCGTTCCAATGAGGACGCATTCGGTTTTGATTTGGACCGTGGACTCTTCATCGTGTGCGATGGTGTTGGCGGATTTGCAGCAGGAGAAGTTGCGAGCCGCGCTGCCGTCGACTGTGTGTTGAGCCGCTTTCCCTATACCGTCACCGATCCCAATGCAGGAGGTCCGGAGCTGCAGCGTGCGATTCAGGCAGCGAACCGTGCCGTGTATCAGGCGGCCATACGCGAGCCGCTCTACCAGGGCATGTGTACGACCATCGTGGCCGCACATTTTGACGGAACGCGCATGTGGATTGCCCATGTCGGAGATAGCCGGGCCTATCTGTTGCGCAATCAATCGTTGCATCGATTGACCGACGATCACTCACAGTTGGCTCGGGTGCTGCGCGAGGGAGACCGTCGTATTACAGCGGAGCAAATGGCTCGTTGGGACAGTGTTCTAACCCAGGCCATTGGTGCTTCGGAGTTTGTTATGCCGGCCGTCACCATGGTCCAGGTGCACCTGGGCGACTGTTTTCTTTTCGCCACAGACGGTGTTTGCAAAGCTCTTTCCAATGGCGAGATGCTTGCGCTGCTGTTAGCTACTTCAACTCCCGAGCAGGCCTGCCAGCAACTGGTAGATGCGGCCAATCGAGCCAGCGGGCATGACAACGCTACCTGTGTCGTAGTGGAGATCGATTAGTGAAACTGATCCAATGTTGCGTAGGCGCAACCCACAGAATTACATCTCTGCCTCACAAAAGCATCACCGGAAGCAAGCTTCGGCCGAACAGACTTTCCATCTAACCTACTGAGAGCCTGGTTCCAATTCTTTTTGACTCAGCACCCCTCCAAGGAGATCAACACCGCGCGGAGGCAACAGAGTGATGGAGAATGGAAAGCTTTCATTGGCAACGCGCAAAGTCCGATGATCTTGAACTCTTAGAGGGACAAAGATCTTGGAAAAGTACGCTCGTACATAACCGCACCTCGGTGTATGACCTTTTCTCACCTCAGCATACCTGGTGGAAGCCGATACCCATCAACTCAGCCGTTTTTTTTAGTTTGCTCGCCACATGCCCTACCCCTATGGCGCAGTGATGCGCTGGACCCTGCGCATTCCATGCGTTTACGAAACCACGCGCACCAATGGGGAAGCGGTAACGACTGTTGGTATTGCCAATTTCGAGGATCTCACCCGCCACACAATCACCCTCTGCAACAAGCAGCTTGAAGCGCGATTCCGTGTCTTCCACAACCGAGAGCAGCGTTGTCGGACCGTGCTTCACGCTCATCTCTACTGAAAGGCCACTCCCCACTTTGCCGTGGTAAACCTCGAGCGGCCTCACCTTGGTTTTGCCCTCGGAGATGGCGATATGCCCCGGTCCATCGTGACCCATCAGCACTAGGTCGTCATTGAAATCCATGGCGTAATACTCGGTAAAAGATCCTCCAGCGCCTAGGATGTCCATTATCTTCATGGCCAGGACATTTTTAACCTCATACTCGCCCGCCACTGGAATGTGCCGTGCCGTCAGTAGCGAGCTCCCGAGGATGATCGAACTCATGGTGTCCTCGTTGGCTGCATTGCCGGAACCCTTGTAGTAGTAGGCCAGGGCGTTAAGTTTGTAACGCTCGACAAATGAGTCTAGAGCTACTGACGTTCGCGCGGCTCTGCGCAACTCTTCGGAAGAGCAATCCGGTTGCACATCGAAACTCGTAGAAAAGTCCTTCAGCCGCTGCTCTAATGTCTTCTCCGTGACCTCGGTGCCTAGCGCACTCAGTTCATCTACTTCAACGATCTCTATATGTGTTCCAAAGACGATCGAAACCAATGTTACGTCGGTCATAATGTCCAGCATTCCGCTGTAGTAGTGGCCCATGAGCCCAAGCCGCGCAGAAGCCAATGTGGCACGCACCTGAGCTGCTCCCAACCATTCTTCAATCTCCTGCCAAGTCGCTGCATCGTTGAGTACACCTGTCACCTGATGAAAAGGAATCCGGGCGCGGGTCATCACATTAGCGATTTCAGGCACAGGGCATGCCGAACAGTAAGACAGCCAGTGGCCGGTCATTGCCGTGCGATCTTCTAGTTGCTTTAAAGATCTGTAATCGATGGCCGCTTCGGGCTGTAGATTCAGGACTACCAACGGCACGCCAGCTCGCTGCACCAGCGGCAGAACCGTATTCGAGAGCGCATACGTGGTGACATAGAGAAACAGGACATCGATGTCTTCCCGTCGGCATTGGTGACCAGCCTCCTGTGAACGCTCAGGAGAATCCACCAACCCAAGATTGACAACTTCCACCCCTGATCGTGAGAGCCGCACCCCCACCTGTGCCACGTATCCTTCCAGACGTTCCTTCAGTCCTGCGAACTGCGGCCAATAAGTATCCAGACCAATCCCACATAGGCCGACGCGCAACGGTAGCTCGCTTCTCCTTGCCACTTTCTTTCCTCCCTCTAATTATGTTGAATCTTTCGCGGCCCTGAGTGAATAGCTGGTCTTACGGCAGATAGAAGACCTCTTTCATCATTGGGAATCGTTCTCCGGGTTGTAAGTCCTCATTCGGCACGAAGAGCGGAGCCATGACCTGCTGCCAGCGTAGGTTCACAGGATGATTGTCGAACTGACTCCAGGTGGTCTCGAAGTCCGGCGCCGTAAAGGTGAGGAATAGCAAGTTATCTCGGCGGAAGATCGAGTATTCGCTGATCCCTCCGTTTTTTAGCATATCTTGCATCTCGGGCCATACTTCTTGGTGCGCCTGTTCATAGGCTTCGGCGGCGCCTTCGCGTAGTCGAAGTATGAATGCGAAGCGCTTCAGCGTCTGATCTTCGACACTTTCCGGGTTCATATTCACCAACTGACCACCGAGACAGCAAAGGGCTCCAATCTTATGTAGCCGTCGGTCAGCTTTACGTTGCGGGCCGGTTCATCCCCTGTCGACTCATCCACTGTCAGCGCGCTCGCCTTCTGTGCATCCGGTAGCTTCACCTCGATAGCATGATCCCGCTTATTGGCGAGTAGCACTTTCCGGCCTGTAGGCGTGACGAATGCCTGCGCTTCTACGTCACCCGAGCCCGAACCACCCAGGTTTGTATCCACCAGAGAATCTCCGGGATGGAAGCTGTTCTTAATTAGTTTTAGCACCCAGAAGCGTGGGTTTGGCTTGTTGTTGGTCCAGTTCATCATGCTCACGCTTGGATACTGAGTCGGGTAGCCGACAAGCTGCGACTCGCCGACGAGGTCGATCTGTAGCCGCGAAAGCTGGATATAGAGATACGCATACAGCGACCCAGCCAGGTTATAGTAGGCGGCTGGTGGGGGCACCTTATCTGCTGCAGTGTTATCTGTCGGCAGAATTACACCCAATTCGTCGAGATCCGTTTTCGTTTTCGGCGAGAGTCGCTTGCGGATGTTATCGATATAGCGCACCGTGCTCAAGAAGCCATCCGCTTGGTCAAAGAACGTGTATTGCCAATCGGAGATAGTCTGCGAGCGGGTTGGAGATGCGTAAAAGTGGTAGGAAATGTAATCCACCGGTATGCCGGGCTTGTGATTGGCTGGATTGAGAAAGTATTCAAAAAACTCTGGGTGATCTCTCGGTGCGGCTAATGCCATGCCCATGAACTTTGTATCCGGGCTGGCGCGATGAATCCCTTCAACGATGGCGTCGTAGCGCTTCGTGTAATCCTCGGGCGTCATGGAGTGTTCTGCTTCCACTTCGTTGAGCACCTCCCACACCGGAAACTTGTAGTGATATCCAGACTCGTGCCGCACTCCATTCTCATCAGTGAATCCACCATCTACGTACCAGCTCACTAGCCGCTCGTAGTAGTCGCCCATCTCCTTGCCGGTGGGATCGCGCAATTCCGTGCCTTGCGTGTAGTTCCAGACCGGCTGATTGGGATCGGCCGGATAGGTTACGGGTTTATCGGTCTTGAAGAGCCATGTCGGCATAGTGCTGAAATTCATGACTGTCGGATGACCTTCGGTCGCGTTCAGAAAGTCTATGGTCATGGGGTCAATGAGGCTGAAGTCCCACGAGGTCTTCTGCTGCGTAGGCGGTTCCAGCTCGGCTACTGCCAGCTTGGGATAGGGGAGCCAGGGTACATAACGTACGTAATCCGCGCCCAGTTCTTTCACTGCCTTGTAGGATGCGGCGCTCAGCGGCTCACCTCGCCGCAAAGGTGGGTTAACTACCACTTGAAACGTAGGCGTTGACTTGGAGACCACCGAGGTTTTGTCCCAGTGAATCGTCAGTTGAAGCGGCTGCTGACCCTGTAGTGCAGCAGACGTCGCAACGCAGGCGAAGCCCGCGACAAAAAGCCGGCCGAATCGGCCTGCAATCCAGTGATTCTGAGACAGATGTTTGGTCACAAATCCTATGCCCATAGAGCACGCTCCTCTTTAACAACATGTGTATTTAGGCGATTGCACTGCGCTTGGCGTCTCCACCTGAACAGAGACGCCAGATCATCGCGGGATGAAAACTTCAACAGGAAAACGAACGGCCTAGAGATGAATATCTTTTCCCTAGACGAATCCTGGCGGGAACGCGTCGATGGGCAGTCATCCTGGAACTCTTGCGCCTGCAGCGAACACTTCATCATTTGCCGGGACTCCTCTTGAACTATGACGAGTGGAGAGCCGATCCGGCAGGATCAGCTTGTGTTCGCAATAGTAAGACGGAGAGACTGGTTGCCTCTTCAAGCACTGAAGAACGATCGGTAGGATTTTCTCACCGTACTCTTCGGGGAAGTAGGCTATGGCACCGATGAGAGGGCTATCGGTGCTTTGCAACTCGGCCTCAAGATCTTTGTCCGGTCCCCACCCCTGCGACATGATGGCTGTAGACCGCTCCCGCCCAAGCTCTCGAATTGCACGAAGGGCCCCTCGAGTGCAATTGTCATTGGAGGCCGCTATCAGCAAATGCTCCTTCCGCCCTAAGGATTGGGCGATGTGGCGGGTAATTGCATACCCTCCCTTTTCGGTTCCCTTGCCATCCTTGTGAAGCACATTGCCCTCATTCAAATTGGGCAATACGCTTCGTATTCCATCGACTGTTCCCAGCACTCGTGCTTGGGGGATAGGACCCGCTTCGGGCAGTTCCAGCAGCAGGACGCGGCTTACGAGACCCTTCCACCGGTCAACGGCAAACTGTGCCAACGCCTCTCCGCCTAACCTGCCTACTTCATAGTTATCGACTCCAAAGTAAATCGCACTGGGCATCGGGATATCGATCGCCAGCAAGGGTATGCCTGCTTTGCGGAACATATCGGCAAGTGCGGGTCCCACTCCCGAATGGAACTCATACTCAATAACAAAGTCCACCTTTTGCGCAATCAACCATTCCGCATTCTTCAGGGCTTGTTCGGTGCTGTCCTTGTTATCGACCACCAGCAGTTCCACCTGAGCTTTCGCCGCGGCATTGACCAACCCTTGAGTCACCTTCCGAACAAAAGGCTGTTCGTTGGAGAGCTGGGCATAGCCAACACGATAGCTCCTGTGGCCCAGCGTATGCCTGAATTTCTTGGTGGCACTGTCCCGCACGACGTAGCCATGTGCTTCCAAGGTATGAAGCATGCGAAAAGTCGTGCTCATGTCCAGTCCGACTTTCTCCGCAATATCCGTCAATCGCAACTCGACGGAGGACCCTCGCAGACTGTCGAGAACATCGAGTCCCTTACCTAGCACGTCGACGTGGTACTGAGCTGGAGCGCGCTTCGTCTCTGAAGGTTTTCCAGCAGGAAGTTGCTTTTCTTTCGGGCGTGTTTCCTTACTTCTAGCTTTCATACCTGCTGCTCCTTTGGTCGGTTGTTTCGCGATCCACTTCTACCGACTGCATTCGCCTGATGCAGCGAATCGGCTTAATCATCCTCGATTGTCAGGAGAATAGGGTCTGTTCTCAATGCTTGTCAATTTTATTCAACGCAATAAATATTTCTCCATACAAAATTGAAGCTACTTTCAATTTTCATTGAATGAAATAATAATTTCCTTGACAAAAACAAGAAACGCCTCTCAGCACCCGGTTCGACTCAGTGAATCTCTTTCAAAGAGTGATCAACTTCTCGGGCCTAACCGAGGAACGAATATCTCCGGCGAAAGATCTTCAAAAAATCTGTTTGAAAAAGCGAGGCCTCCCCAATGCCATTGAAGCGTTCTTCGGTAAGATCCTCATTCTTGAGGTCACCTGTTATCGTCGCGCTGTCCTTGATCGTCATGTTGTGCTTGGCGGTCACACCATTATTCTTTGCTCAATCGATCACTGGTGACATCCCAGGAACAGTGCGCGATGCGAGTGGTGCCGTCGTACCAGGGGCCAGAGTCACCCTTACAGCGACAGATACGGGAATTAAGGCTGAAGCGATCTCCGACAGTGATGGCAACTATCTTTTTGCCCAATTGAAGCCGGGTCGCTACAGCGTCTCTGTATTCAAGGAAGGATGTGCAACCTCTACTGTCTCAAACATCGACCGCCTCGCAGGAGGGTGAGGCAACTCCGCACGGAACAATGCACTCCATAGAGGAAGGCACAGGACGTATACGCAACACAAGACCTTCTCTCAAGCCGCAGCGACCGGAGAGAACGAGCAAGGCTAGATCCCGAACAACCGGGCCCACGCAGGATGATCGATTGATGCCCTTGAATTCAGACACCTCTCACCCGTCCCCGCACGGTACCATTTTGCTGGTGGACGATGATCCAGATATACGCTCGCTCGCCCGGACTTTTCTCGTGCACGAAGGCTACCGTGTTTTCACCTCTGGCGATGCGGAGCGTGCCACTCGCGTCTTTCGAAGCGCTCCGCAAATTGATCTGCTCATCACCGATTTGTACCTGCCGGAGCGTTCCGGCATGCAATTAGCACAGGATTTAAAGGCGTTGCGCCAGGATCTTCCGATATTGATGATTTCGGGAGGCTTCCTCGATCCTGCGCACCGGGATCAGTTGCAGCATCAGGGATGGCGATTCTTGGCAAAGCCTTTTTCTCTGCCTGAACTGCTGGCTACTGTGCACCTCATCCTCGGTTCGTTTGTTGTCGAAGAGGTAAGCTCTGTAGCCAATAGATGACTTGTCCGCTTAACAAAAATCGGCTACCCCGGGCGCGAGGGAGTCGATTTTGTTCCGTCCGATTCAAGGACGTTCTCTCCATTGGACAGAACGCTCCCAACCCATTTGGGCAGCGGCAGCGCCGCCGTTGAGTGTGTTATCGGCGTGATCATCGCCGACGGAGGGCGGTGTAGATGTGGGCATCGGACCAAACCTCCATGCAAGAAGGTTCACTCTGATGGCGGTACAAAATTGGTACAGCTCTGCTGTACCTCCCGCAAGTTTAGGATTTATAAAGTAGATAAATGGTGGCCAGAGACGGCTTTGGTCAGTGCTACACACCCCTTTCCGAGTTCCGACAACCGGGATCGTACTGAATCCTCGTCTCGATATCGCGGCTGAGCTGACCATAAGTCATTGATGAAATGAGGCTTGTTTCTTGGCAAATGCGTATTGTTTGTCGGGGATCGGTGAGGATCGATGTTGGCGTCAGTGGTGGCCTTCTCTGAAGTAATGGTGGCCGGTTCGTTTTCTCGGCGACTGCAGTGTCGATCTAAATCATCCCTTCGGCATAGGGTTACCCTTCAGCTGCGCAGGCAACTTCAATTTTCTGGCGGCTGGGTCGTCCAGAAATTCGAGCACGAGGTAGTCGTCGTCCTCGTCATCTCCTTGAGGCTCAAAACGGGCTGAAGTAATCGTTCGACCCTCATCGAGTTCGCGACGCACCTGGTTGTCTTTGCCCATCGTCCGATTCTGAAACATTTCGAAGGACAATTTGCCTGCAATCAAGTCCTGAACTGCTCTCGCTGAAATCCTTAGCGTCATTCTTTCCCCTCCAATCCCCATCTCTGTTGGGACATAATTTCCGATTGCATCCGCCTCGCACATGCCTTGTTCATGCCACGCATAGGCCGTGTAGCCGCTGAGCTGAGGCGGCAACATCGTTTCCAGGATACGATTCAGACGCTCGGCATCGTCGTCGGATATTCTTCCCGGCCTGGCGAAAGCGTGGCTTCGCCAAAACCTCTTACTCTTCCCTCCCGAATTGCTGCGGTCCCGGTTTGCAGAGATTACAATCACGAAGTCGATCGCCGGATAATCGTCCAAAAACTTTAGAATGATCTGCCCCCCGGTGAAGTGGTCAGACGTTGATCCTTGGGTTTTGAGCTCCCTCAGCAGACCGCAACCCGCATCACCAAGGATTACGACGCGACGAACTCCACCTTCTGCCGAACGTAGTTGTTTGGACTTCGAACGCAGTGCAGCGTACAGCGGGTTGTCCTTTAGGTCGTAGGCGAGGGAGGGCATGGTGCAGAAGTAATTGGCCAAGGGATGGACATAAGAGCGACGTTCAAGCACCACACTGATCACCGTGTTCCTCAACACGAGTGGTTGATTGGGCTGTCCATTGGTAAGCCAACTCTTGAGCGCGCTGCGGAGTTCTTCATCGAGTTGGAAGTCTCGCCGCACAAGTCTGTGACGAAAGAATGATCTCTTCCCGTTCCTTGATCTCTCGTAACCGCTTCTCTCACCGAAGGTGAAGTGGAGGTAGGCGGAACTGCCTGATACGATGCGGTCTGCTTCCGCATTGATGATGTTGCAGGCTCTCCTCATCGAATCAGCACCCGACAGCGAGAGGTCATCAAGTGCTGCGACGTCGGCAATCATAGGGCCGGTCGTAAGGAGATCGGGCGAATAGATATCTGGCGTTCTTGATCCTGATATTTTGTCGATTTCAAGAGTGGCGATCTTTGAGACCGCCCAAGTGATTGCCAGTTCATATTCCGCTGGAAGGGCTTGGTTTGGCCTCACATTCTCGAGACGGTTCAGAAGGTCTTTGGCCTTGCCAAGGTCCAGCCAAGGTCCCAGTTCATTGAACATCCTCTGTAACTGCCGTCTTCCGAAGATTGGCATCAGGACTCAAGAGTACATCGCCGGCGGCGGTGAAGATCGTCGCCGTATTCAACTCGATGAAGCAGCAATTAGGCGTCAAGCCCAAAGTCCGCAGCGAGCTGGTCTGTAGCCGCCTGCGGAATCGTCGCTATTCCGTCGTTAAATGCTTCGCGAAAAGCATCCGACTCCTCCAGAGAGCAGATCGTCCGGATGGGGTACAAGATCCCGTTCGTTGGCACGATGCTGCGATGATTGGGCTTGTGGTCGAACCAGATCTCCGACTGTCCATTATTGATACGTTTCGCGACGAGGGCCAGATTACTCATATGGCCGAGTCTAATGGAAGGTCGTGAGTACGGGGACTAGGACAGAAATCCGTGCACCCGACGTGCGGGGCAGGACGCAAGCGGGAACAGGGGGCAGGGATAAACCGAAGAGGTATCGTCCACCGCGAATCATTGACGGCCCTTTTCGGCAGCTCCATCCGGAAGTTGGAATGGCCTGTTTGCTAACCTGTCTTCATGCCAGTTCTTACGATTTGTGGAGTGCGACCTGACGCTTCTCAATGGGTCCCCGCGGACACTTCGTCGCTGATCGAAATTAGGAATCAGCTCGCGCTACAGGTACTAACAACGAATAGCGAGGAGAACACGCGGGCATTCAATACCAGTGTCCAGGCAGTCATCGCCTCGCTCGCAGGAACAGCGATATGGTTTGCGCGGGACAGGTTCACGACTGCATTCGCAGCTGAGCCGCGATACCTACCTGAAATCGAGTGGGACCTGAATCTGGACGAAATCATCTCCGAATGCTCTTACGTATTGAGCGACGAGCATTCCGATGCCGATCTCACCGATGGTGAATCGTTCGCAGCGATTGTCCATAGTCTCAAGACAGTGGGACTTCTAGAAATCGTTGATGGCGTTCTCATGTTTGACTCCTTCGCAACTCAAAGCGAATTCGAAGGTGAAGTCGTGAGAGCTATCGAGGGGTGGGAGATGGAACAGGGCCCAGCGCTTTCGCGACCCTCGGAGGGTGACTGATGAAGTTAATTGCTGACACCAACGTCTGGTACGACATCGGCAACGGGATTATCGATCCATTGCAATTTTCCGAAGCTGAGACGGGACTGTTTGCGACACCAATCTCCCTGTTAGAGATCGCATCCGGGATTGATGACCATGCCCTCGATGAGCGAAAGCGGGCCGCGGATGCGGTTATCCGCTACTGCACAGGTGTGACTGACGATACCGAGACGCATCTAGCAAAGCTGTGGGAAGCCGCCGTCAATAGCGAATCCCTCCCTTGGATCGACGGGTTCCGGGCAATCGCTGGCGCTTCGACACAGCAGGAGCTGGAGAGTGGTGTCGATGACATTGCATCCCGAACGCGACGCACTGTGAAGGTCGGGCTTGTCCACGACTGGCGAGAAGAGCATTGGCGCGGCTTCCAGACTGACGTAATCGACGCTCTGAATGATCAGATACCAGGCTATGCCGATGCACGGGCCCAAGGCAGGTTCGTGAGATTGGCGAAGGAAGCTAGAGTGCCATTCAGAGACGCGATGCGATCTCGCGAAATCAAAGTGATGACGATGATGGCCACGTATGAGCGGACTCGTTGGCTTCACAACGGACCGATATCGCCGGCATCGGAGGTTGCTTCTCGGTTAGAAATTCTGCTCGCCCCCTATATTGGTGCGTACGGCGAGTACATCATTCGGTGCGCAACAGAAATGGCACCCCAAGCTAACGATTTTGGAGATTTCGAATCTTTTGCTTATCTCCAGCCCGGCACGGTGCTAGTTACGCGTGACAAGCGATGGGTGAAGATTGCAAAGGCCGTTTGCCCAACACAGATACGTGTTCCCATGCTGAAGTGAAGAGGGGAACTGTCTTGAGCTATTGCCTTCGCCCCGAGACGGCATACAGTGCTTCAAAATCGTCGTTTCCCGGCAGATGGTTCGATGGAAGCACACCGAGTCTTTCGACTTCGAGAAGGAGCTTTGAGGCCACCTGATCGCACATGCGGATCATCTGTCCTCCCAGCGTTTCGTTGTCTGTATCGGAGGATGAGTAGCCGATCGTCAACTGGGGCGGAAGCAAGTGATCGCGGTAATAGCCGATCTTGCGCGCATTGATATCGGGGTGAGAACCGAGCTCGCTGTCAACCACGAACGCTATTTGATGACTACTAGGGATAGGAGCACCCAGGTTCCTGGTCATGGTGAGGTGCCAGCCGATTTGTTCGGGATTTACGCCTTCTCGAATACCGAACATGAGGTAAGAAGCGAGATGGGCAAAGGGAACTCCCACAGCGCGGTCGCATGACGCGGGCGGCTTCGGCGTGAAGTAGGAGACGCAGAGACCACATTTCTTGCCGAAGAGAGGCTTCGTGTTGGTATCAACGGCTACAACCCATTCATAGGCAAACAATGCATCCTTCGCGGCGAAGGCGCTCTTCCCAGCAGACGGAACCGATGCAACGATTTTCGGCTTTCCGCTTTCGCGAGCATAGCTTCGTTCGGTGCGCGTCGAGCCAGGCTCGGCCCCTTCGATTTCGACCTGGTCTGTCTCCGGATCATAGTGGACGGTCAACGTTCGGTCTTCGCCAATATTCACTCTGCCGTATACCCGATCTTGCCGAGTCTTTGTCTTGTCGCTGCTTGCCATACCCGATTCACGCTCCTGCTTTGACATTGTCGCGCAACCTCTTTTGGTTCTTGAGGCAAGGGCGCAGACGATACCAGTGATTTCCAGCACTGAACGTCTACGGTGATTTCCCCATCATGTTTAATTGGTTTTTCCGTACTCGTCCCGATATTCGATCAGCCGCTTTACAACCTGCTCCGCCAGCTCGATCGAGGTTGCGCCGATGATTTCGTTACGATTCACGTTCCAGGCTAGGATCCCGGCATTGGATGAAAGCGTCAAATTCCAAACGCAATCGGGCAGGTCCTTCTTTCCCATGTCAGAAACAGTCGTAACCCAGCCGAAGACAACGCGGTAGCCACGCAGTGAACCCCCTAGCGGCGCAGACGTGACGGGTTTGAACTGCGCGCCCACTGGTTGCAGCTTCAAGAGCGGCGAAGAGCTTCCTCCAGATTCTCCATCGTCCCATTCGAAAGGGATGTTATCGATCATTCCGACGTGTGCTGCGGTAGTGTGCGTGGCCCGCATCAACTCTCTGATCATGGAAACGCCTCGTGTTCCGACCAATGCTGCATTCAACTGCGCCTCCGATACCAGACCCTCGGACTGTCTCATCTGATCACGTTGCATCAGAAAGTCATTCAAATTTGCCATCTCATTGGTCCCCTCTGTCTCTCGCACCAGAAAGGCCGGGCTGAGCCCGAGCTTTTCGCAGTTCTCCTGACTGGGGAGTGTCCGCCCCGTGAGAAGATTGTGTGCGGTTTGACGGGTAACCCCCAAAGCTGCGGCTAAGGCGCTTGCAGACCCGTACCGTTGGAGAAGCCACGGTCGTAGTTCGGATACTCGTAATAGAGCCACACTGCAAGAATAGAATGGGAAATCTGACACGTCAAATGACAATTTACATTATACGAAATCCGGATTGATGACTGCTGCAGACGGCTTTGTTCAGTAATGCCCCCTTCAGATCCAGACGGTCGGAAGTGTGCTGCACCCACGACGCGATATCGCGGCTTAGGAGCCCGTTCCGTCATGCGCCGTCCGAGTGCTTAGCAATAGGCCGATTTGCTATCAATCGTTTAGAGTGGGGCGTTACCTCTTCCAATCTATTGATCTCTGTGTAATTCCGGGCCTTGTACCTCGCTGAGTCCGTCCTGTCGGTGGAATTGAGGATATGTAATGCATTTGAAGAAAATAATAGTTAAGAATTTCCGCCTGCTGCATGAAGCGTCTCTTCTCCTCGAAAAGCAGACTACAGTGATCGTTGGTCGCAATAACAGCGGCAAGACTTCACTAAGCGAAGTGATGACCCGGCTCCTGACCGAGGGGAATCCGATATTCAGGCTGGAAGATTTTTCCTGCGCCGCTCACCGCTGCTTTTGGGATGCTTACCTCGCAAAGCTCGATAGCACGCCCGCCGACGAAGTGCGGCCCATGCTACCGGCGATCGAAGTCCGTCTATCCTTCGAATATGGAACCGAAGAACAACTGGGGACATTGACTGATTTCGTTCTTGATTTCGATGTGGATTGCACTGAAGCTCTCGTTGTTATCCGTTATGAAATTGAAGCGGGCAGAATTGACGACTTGTTCAACGAACTCACTGACACCGACGAAGCAACCAAACCCGCTTTTTATCGCGCCTTGCGTGAACGCATCCCTGCGCTTTACACGACCCGGATTGCCGCAGTCGATCCGAATGACGAAACCAATCAGCGTTCGATATCCAGCGTAGCTCTTCGTGCAGCCTGTGCGAATAACTGCATTCACGCCCAGCGTGGGCTTGACGATGTCAGCCAGAAAGAGCGCGTCGTCATAGGGAAGGTCCTGGAAAAGCTGTTCACGACTGCCAAAGTGAATGAAGCCGATGTTGCGGGCCATTCGCTCGCGGAAGAGCTTGAACAGGCCGTGTTGGAGATTCAGGAAAAGATCGGCGTCGATTTCAATACCAAGTTGAACGAACTGCTGCCAGCTCTATCGCTCTTTGGCTATCCCGGGCTTCCAGACCCGCATCTTCTGACCGAAACCACCCTTGATGTTGAACGCCTTCTGACCAATCACACCAAGGTGCGATATTCCGGTTCAAACGGCATAAACCTGCCTGAGTCCTACAACGGACTCGGAGCGAGAAATATCATCCTGATCCTCCTGCAACTACGGCAGTATTTTAAGGACTTCACCGCCCTCGACCCCAAACCGGCGGCCCATCTGATTTTTATTGAGGAGCCGGAAGTGCATTTGCATCCGCAGATGCAGGAAGTCTTTATTCGCAAGCTAGGCGAGATTGCGGACGAATTCAGCACAGAGATTGCTTCGCCCTGGCCCGTGCAATTCGTCGTATCCACCCATTCGTCGCATATTGCGAACGAAGCGCATTTTGAGACCATTCGCTATTTCATGGTCGCCCCAGATGACGGAACAGGTGAACTGAAAACCGTTGTTAAAGATTTACGTGATGGCCTTGCGGGAAAACCTCAGCCAAGTCGTGATTTTCTGCATCAGTATCTGACACTGACACGCTGTGATCTCTTCTTTGCTGACAAAGCGATTTTGATTGAAGGCACAACCGAGCGGATTCTGATGCCTCGCATTATCGAAATTCTGGACAAGACACAAGCGGCCGACCAGCAATTGGGAACCCAGTATCTATCGGTTGTGGAGGTGGGTGGCGCCTACGCCCAGCATTTCTTCGACCTGATCGAGTTCTTGGAGCTGCGCACGCTCATCATCTCCGATATCGATTCAGTGGCTCTCAATGCAAAAAACCGCTATGCTGCCTGCCCGGTTCATGCTGGTACAAGGTCGAGCAATAGCTGCATCAACACATGGATTCCGAACGGCGGGACCCTCCCTACCCCTGCGCAACTAACACTCATCCTCGACGATCAGAAAGTAGCGGGACACAGGCGGATTGCCTATCAAGTTCCCGAGCTAGCCGGAGGTCCCTGCGGCCGGAGCTTTGAGGATGCCTATATGCTGGCGAACCCTGTAATGTTTCCGATGACGGCCACGACCGCAAATACGCTTGAAGTTGAGGCCGGCGACATGGCCGGGGACGTCAAGAAATCAAACTTTGCTCTTGAACATGCCATCAGTGATACGGATTGGATCATTCCGCGCTACATCCGGGAAGGCTTGGTCTGGCTCGCCGCTGACGGGGCGACAGATGTAACCGTTGCGCCCGCAGCCGGAGGATCAAATGCCTAGAGCTTCTCAAGCTGCTGTTCCTAGCCCCGCCCTTTTGGCAGCGCAACAGGCTGAAGCACAGGTTGCACGTTGCCTTGAGGAAAAGCATCACTTTCTGCTGGAAGCCGGTGCTGGTGCTGGAAAGACCTACTCGCTTATCGAAGCGCTCAAACAACTTCTGAAGACAGAGCGCAATACACTTCGCAAGAACAATCAGCAGATTGCCTGCATTACCTATACAAACGCAGCTACTGCCGTTATCACCAGCCGCATCGATGGAGACAAGTTGGTTGCTGTCAGCACCATTCACGCATTCTGTTGGTCGGTCATCAGGCCCTTCCAACCTGCTTTGCGGAAAGGTCTACACAACATTCCGGCATGGCAAGAAAAGATTGCTGAAGTTGCCGACCTCGGTCTTCGCGCTATCGAATACGACCTCGGCTATCGAAAAATCATGGACGATGTGATATCGATCCATCATGACGATGTGCTGACGTTGATGGCTACGTTTCTGCCAAATGTGAAGTTTCAGTCCATCCTTGCCGGGCGTTATCCATACATTTTCATCGACGAATATCAGGACACAAGTTCCGAGATGATGGCGGGTATCAAGACCCATCTTTTTCCGCGTGCCGGTGGACCGCTGGTTGGCTTGTTTGGTGACCACTGGCAACGGATATATGACGAAACCTGCGGTCACGTCGCAGCCGAAACGCTTCTGGAGATTGGCAAGAAAGCCAATTTTCGCTCCGCGACTGCAGTAGTCAAGGTCCTAAATAATCTTCGGCCGGAATTACCGCAGGCTTTCAGAGACGAAAGCTTTATTGGAGTCGCTGATGTATTCCATACGAATAGCTGGGTCGGTACGCGCCGTACGGGTGCGGGTGGTGGTCACTGGAAAGGTGATCTGCCACCAGAAGTCGCACATCAATATCTTGGCGGCTGTATTGACAGTCTAAAGGCGTCGGGATGGGATTTCGCGCCAGAGAAGACTAAGGTACTACTGCTGACGCATAACGGACTTGCCGCTGAGCAAGGATATGGCGAACTCGCCCGTGTGTTTCGCTATAACGACCTCTTCGCCAAGAAGACAGACGATCATGTCGCATTCTTCGCTGACAAGCTTGAGCCTGCGTCCGTTGCCTATCAGGGGCGGCGCTACGGCGAAATGTTTGACATCCTCGGCGACGAAGCACCGCGCATGTCGTCCCATTCGGAGAAAGACCGATGGTCCGCCGCGATGGACTCTCTCATGAGATTGCGCGAAACTGGCACCATCGGCGATGTCGTTGACTATTTGATGGCCACCGGATATCCCCGTCTGTCTGAGAAGGTTTATCGTCAGGAACGGGAAGCGCAAGCTTGGCATGACGAGGCCGGTCAGGAAATACCTGAAATCATTACGCGTGTCCGAGGGATAAGGGCTCGCCCCTATTCTGAAATGATCGCACTCGTAAAGTATCTTGACGGCCACACCCCATTCGCCACGAAGCATAGCGTCAAGGGCGACGAATTCGAGAACGTTCTGGTGGTACTTGGCCGTGGCTGGAACCAATACAACTTCGATCAATTTTTGGAGTTGTCCGCTTCACCCGCGAATATATCCGCTGAGAAACGCGACTTCTTCGAACGCAACCGTAATCTCTTCTATGTCTGTTGCTCCCGTCCGACAACTCGATTAGCACTGCTCTTCACACAGGTGTTGTCCAATCCCTCGCTGCAGGTTTTACGGGCATGGTTTGGAGCGGATCACGTTCACGACGTTGGCGGCGGTCAATTTCCAGTCACGAATCGTCTGGACTAGGGGAGAACTCACCGACCGAGGCGACTCGCGCTCCCAGACGTATGCGGGTGGCCTCCTTGAAATGGAAGCCCGCCCCAAATGCTTGGGGCCAATGAGCGGGCGTGCAAGAAGATCGAGTCAGAGAGAGGTGACAGCCGTCTTACGCGAGGTCCAGTGCTTCTTCGCTTTGCTCAAAACTGTCCGGAGCAACCCGCTTTTCAAGGCTTTCGGCCAGGTCCATCCAGCGAACGGCGCGTGACCATTCCGCGCCAAACGGTGCAAGTTGATTAGCGGCCCTCATGAGCCATGGCACAAAGTTTCCGTAAACGCTGTCGAGCGTTTGAACGAATTTATCGAACTGCCTTTGTTTGTATTCTTCCTTGGCTTTTGAAGCCTTATAACGCGGCATTGATTGAAATATCGTGATGGCATCGCGTTGTTCGAGCCACCCTGCGGTTATAGCAGGAAGGTCTTCAATGGTTGCAAATCCCTTTTGCTTTTTCGAGCCGACCAGTTTCTGCAAATAGCTATCGGTCTGTTCTGGAGCTGCGGCGAATTCGAGGATGATGTCGACAATCAACTCGTAAAACCCGGAAGGTGTTGTTTCTCTCCGCAGAAAGGAACGCAAAGAACGTGCCGTTGTCGTTGACAACCCCGTTCGATTGACTGCGGCCCCCAGATCAGTGAGACGAATAGGGCTTGCGGCTTTCGCGAGTGGCTCTCCGTCCGATTCGCTCAGCATGTCGGCCACAATGGTGGCGAAGAGTTGGTCTACTCGCTGAGGGGATAGTACCTTTCGCGCGTAGCTGAACTGCGACAACCGCTGAGCCAGTGCCTCATCACTTGGGTTCTCCGGAATCGCTGCAATGACCTGCGCCGATAACGCTGCATATCGCGCGTCGTGATCGTGCTTCAAACCGTCGATGGGAAGAGCTGATTGCAGTGCGGGCGGACTCCCAATCATCGACGCGATGACGGATCTTCGCGTCGCTTGCTGGCTAGTTAGGTGAGCTGGACCGAGTACGTTTTCATAGAGGACAGTGTCACCTTCCGTGAACATGCCCGCCCTTCCGCATCGTCCAGCGATGTTCCTGAACATCAGTGCGTCGAGCGGACGGGCGTCTGCTCCGAAACCGACAATCCAGCTCTCCACCAACGTGACTCGAAATGGCAGATCCGATCCTTCGGCCAGTGTCGTCGTAGAGACAACAAAATCGAGTTCGCGACGCCCCACCGCCTCCTCAATGTGTCTCCTCAACTCGGGGGGAACGCTGGCGTTGTGGAACGCCACTCCCTTCAGAATCATTGCCGGTAATGTTGGATACCAAGGCGCAAGTGTTGCGGCAACCTGGGCGAGTCGGGACCTGCTGAGAGCCTTGGTCGGGTCATCCGGGAGGCGAAGCGAAATGGCATTCGCTATCAGACGCGTTGACTCACGCGTCATACAGATGACCAAAATCGGTCCGCCGATGAGACGAAGAAGATATTGCGCCAAATATGCGACGTTGTCCTGAGAAGCTACCGTCACTTCTCGTTTCGGCTGGGCCTCAGGTTTCTGCCAGGTCGGTGGTGCCTCGATTGAATGAGGCCACTGAACCATGTGTGAACCCAAGGTAGACAGAGGAGTCAGTTGCGACGGTCGCAGGGAGTCGTTTCCGAAGACCCAAATCAGGTCGCCAGTGGTGCTCCAGATGGCAAGGTGCCGCGCTGTGGGCCTCCAACTGTCAACGAAATAGTTCGCGGCATCGACGCCAAGAAATTCGAGAAACGCACTTGCGTCCGCGAGCACGGCAGAGAGTGCGATCATTCTGAAGCCACCGCGCTGAGTCTGCCGGAGCCGCAACCGCGTAATGATGCCTTCCAGCCTCGCACCTCGCGCTGAATTCGCAATACTGTGGGCTTCATCGAAGACGACAAGTTTCAGCGAATCGTCGGTGCCGTTATATCGCAGCCATGCGTCGAACCGTTCCGGGGTTGCCACCAACACCTCGCGGCGGAGGGCCGGCTGAAGAGCGGAATCCAGTTTGAAACCACCAAACATTCCCGTCACCCGAATATCGGTTTTATGCAGGTGGCGTTTGAGCGCTGCGGTTATCTGGTTCCCGAGCGCCACGTACGGTACGACGATCACTGCCAGTCCTGGCCCATTCCTCAACACGGCTGCTACACAGCACTCGGCCAGAAGTGTCTTCCCGGTACTTGTCGGCAGGTTAAGAAGCGCATTCTCGGTCCGAGAAGCGAATTGTCCGTCCGAGAGCAAGCGATGTTGGGGAGGTAAAAGGGTGAGCACGTTGTCGTCGAGCAGGCCCTCAACAAAAGCATCTGGAAGACCCACATCCGGCCTACGCAACGATCTCGCAACCGAAAGAACGACTGCCTGCTGCATGGCGACGCGCGCGTTACGGAGAAGTGCGGCTTCCGAAAGATCGGAATGGAGCATGATCTTTTCGAGCGCCACCTTTACCGTTTCAGCAATGCGCTCATCGCCCGTTCGGAGAAAGCGTTCCCAGGTCAACAGTAGTTCTGCTGTCGCGGGACGCATGGAATATTGAAGAAGCGTGCTGACGCTTCTGGGATCTGCCAGCGCCGCGGCCACGACACGATCATCGTTTCCGGAAATATATTCGGGCTCAACAAGCCTGATGGACGAGTGGGCGCTGGGGAAATTGCCATACATGGCAAACGCAACGGCCGCCGATAGGAGAAGCTCGTTAGCATTCCCATACCTGACCCCTTCTGGAAGCCGGCGCAGATACGATCCCACAGAAAACAAGGTGCGCGCTGATGCGATCAGCGGAAGCGTCGCCTGCTCATTGTGCAGAGCCTGTATCCCTGACTGGCCGCGAGTTTGTTGGAAGTGGAGAGCAGCCTTTCGGGCGATTGCCAGCGTTTCTGCGACTGAATACTCTGGCATCGGACACAGGCGGGCGACAGCGGTCGAACGCGCTGCGGCCCCCAGAAAATCGATGTCCACGAGCTTCATTGCTAAAACCCTCCTGTAGCGAGCTTCACAAGGCTCGTGTCTAAATTAGCAAGTGCGATGCTCCAGGCAGTTATTTGATTGTGGGCCCAGCCAAACCCGGCGATCTGAGTCCGAACGGCGATGAGTTTGGTCACCGGATCGGCACCCGCAGCCTCGTGAACGAGGGTAGGCACAAGGTGAACTTGAGAGCTATTCTGCGGCGAAGTACCGACGAGATCGTCGACTCGGGCCAGAAGGTCGTCCGACAGCTGATGTTCAAACTCAAGCCGGTTTTTGATGGCAGCCGCTCGATTCACCAAGACGGTCCTGCCGTCGCCCTCGTACAGCTTCTGGTAATCGGCGACGAGTGCGTCTCCATACGCGAGGGAGGAATCTCCCGTCGTCTTCACCTCCTGGATAAAGAGCATGTCCCCTTGAGGGTCAGTCGGATGAAAATGAACGTAGGCGATATCCAGTCCGCTCATAGAGATGCCACTGAGAGGGTCATACGCATTGTTGGTCACGATGCGGTGGGATGGGCTGGCGAAGACATTTTGGTGACCGATCACGAACGCAATGAATTCACCGAGATTGCCCCTCTGTGAATTGCTCAGCGTTGCGCCCGCCGGGAGAAGAGTCGCTTGGCGCGAACGCAAGAACGCTTGCAGATGGGTGTAGAGAGCAAGGCACGACGGGTCCACACCGCTCCACAGCACAACTCCGGATTGCGTCTGCCAAGTCAGCAACGTACCACTCCAGCGGTCCTGATCGTTGGTCCAACCGTGTATTGCGTTCACAGCCCGCAAGTGAAAATGGGCCACAATCTCACTTCAGTGGGTTCAACTCTCTTGCTTGTTTGAGAAACGTCCGACCGCTTCAAGGTAGTCGGCCCCTTTTCGCAAGACGGCATACGGTATCGATGTCAGGTCGAGAACAGTCCCTATTGGTGAAACCTGCGTTACCAAACCAAGGCTCTGCAACTTGGCGCAGATGCTATGAATCTCAGACGTTTTGAAGATGGGGTCTTCGGACTGAAGTTCCCGCCAGGTGTTGTTTGCTAGGTTCGTCTCGGGCTGGAAAGCCGTCCGTCTCAGCTCAGCACCCTGAACCGTATAGATTTTGGCGAGGATGTCGATGTCGGCGTCGGTCAGGTCTACAGTGACGCGCATCATCTCATCTGCTTCTTTCAAATCAGCCGTTGGTCCTCCCATCACGGTATGGACAACGATGAGGCTCAGGCGATCAATCCTTTCTTTCGATCCCGTTCGTTCCGATTTGCTCATCGCATCGGCCAAGAGTAGAGGAAGCTGTTCGGCGATGAATTGTTTGTGAGCGTCAGATAGCGTCTTGACCTGCTCCTCGAGACCACGGAGCCTTAAAATGGTGGCGTCAAGGAGATAGGCAGTATTTTCCTCTCGCTGCTCAAGCACCTTCTTCATGAAATAGGCAGCCGGTTTCGTTCCGGGGATGCCAACTGCTGCCAATCCCTCAAGCGCAGTGGTGACGACCTTCGGGGCGGTACCTGTCTTCCCAAACTCGATCTGTGACCGGGCGGCGTCTATCTCGTCATCAATAGCCATGCTTTGCCTCGTCTGCGCAGGCTAAGTATCTCATCTGAGACAATCAACCTAAGGTCGAAGGCCAAACGATCTGCCTGATCCGTGATGCCGTCGCCGCTGGCCGAATCCCTGTGCAGTTCCGTGCGGCCGATGTAAACAACACGCTTGGAATGCGGTTTGCAGGGACGTTCTTGCCGAAGCATTGCAACGGTAATCCGGGGAACAACTCGGTTCTGTTCATCAAGCTTGATCGTGGTCTTTACCGACTCAAGAAGTAGGATCGGGCAATCTCACAACGCCGTCCTTCGTGACCATCGAAACCTTCTCGCCCTGTCGCCAACGCTGCATCAGGTACGCGATACCATTCGGTCCACCATTTGTGAACGGCGCCGGTGGCCAATCCGCTTTCTTTGAAACCTGCGGATATATCTGAATGAGCTTTGAGTTGCTGCTTCCGGGCGGTGGGTCTATCGGTGGAATCTGGTCAACGGGAACGCCCGGATAGAAATGTTCCGTGGCGACCTGGCAGACAAAATAACCCATGTAGATCGTACTGACGAAGCCTGTGCCAATCCTCGTCTTCCCACCATCGCCGTTGATCGTGAAATCCGTGGTGTGGCCGCCGATATGGAACCCGTCGAGAGCACCAACCCATACTCGCGTTCGTGCCGGAATCTCATGATGTTCATGGAAGGCAATGCGCTCTTCCCGTGTGTAGAAAGGATCATTGCCATGTCGGGGTTTTGTTGACTCCAAAACCATGGACTTCAGGACAGCCCATTCGGTAATGATCTTCATTCCACCGGCGTCGAGAGTGAACGGCTCGTTCTGGAGCATCTTGAGGAACCGGGGTCGATTCTTCTGCTCGAACTGGCTCATCCATGTGTTGTTGCACTTGTGGCAAACGGTGTCGATCTTCTTCTCGAGGTCGTACTCGATGACCTCAGGACCATTGCCTATCTGCGTTCGAAGGCCACCCAGCTCGATGCCGTTCTTCCTGATGAACTCATGCACCCAATCCGGCCAGAGGTGTTCGTCGCTATCAGCTTCGTTGTCGCAGAAGATGCAAGTGTCGGGCATTACGGAATCGTACACCTGCCTAACTTAGAAAAACGGATAGCCGATCAGTCGTGGCCTCGCGTTGAAGCGGAGCCCAGGATCCGTGAACGGGGCTCGACTCCTGACCGAGAATCAGACGAACTCTTATTTCAAATGTGACCAGTCAATACGGGGAGCCGATTGAGGGGGGTGATCCTAAGCCCATAATCGCGCAGCGAAGATGATGATTCGCTCGAAACTGCTAACTCCCGACTCCGCAACATTCAACATCGAGAACGAATCCGATCTTCGAGCCAGCTCGTCAAACGGCCCCGCAGCCGGGAATCCGTCATCGAGGTATGTTCCGGATCGGCGAAGTCAGGAATCCGATCCATGCTCTGTTGCGCTTCGAACCATTTTGCGGGAATACCGGCCATCAGTTCGGCATGCCCCACGGGATCTGCGGCGGGATCAAAGATGTAGCGGAAGCCGAGATCCTCATAACGATGGAGAGTCCTGGGATCGCGTTCTTTCTGGAAGAAGACGGATGGAATCAGATGGTCGGTGTGAAAGTATCCAGCATAGTGGTCGGTCGAAAACCCGCTAAACTCCGAGGTCGGACGCAGCGGCGTGGGGTCAGTTGCGTTTCTGGGGACGAGCATCGTCGCCGGACAGTGAGCGAACTTCGTCTTCCCGTCTGAAGGGTCCTTGCGCGCGTTAGCGATCGTGCGCATCGCTTGCTCCAGAGCCGACGCACAAGCGGTCTCATCCAACTGAGTCTTCTTCGAGCGAGCATAGACGAAGTGGCCCAGCGCGTTTGAGGTGATCATGATTCCGCCCGGCGTGCGGTGGTCGTGCCACCAACGGCCATCCCCTTGGGCGCAGAAGATATTGGGGAGCGTCGAGAATTTGAGAAGCGTGTTGTCCGGTCTTCGCAGAAACACATACTCGCGCTCGGTCTGGAAGGAGTCGTCGGGAACTTTGATCCGCATGTAGAGCTCGAGAAGCCGGCGGCAAATCTCCTTAAGTGCGTCGTTCGGTTCCTTCAAGACGAGCTGTTTGCTGGTCAACAGAATCAGGAAGGAGGAGACGCGGCCTTCGAGCGCCAGCCTCTTCCAGGCCTGCCGGTGATCCTGAATCGTATCCTCGACGTCGGCGTCTCCCCGCGCCATGCGGAGGATTTCCTGCTCTTCCAGGAGACAGATGTACACACCTTTATTGGTCGCAGCCGTCTTGCCGAAAACGCAGGGCTGGTTCTTTTCGAGCCATCCGCGATAGGCCGCGATCTTTACCTGGCGGCTTTGCTTCGGGTTGAATAAGATAGCCTGAACCGCCTCGATATCCGGTAAAAATGGCCGCTGCGAGCGAAACTTGTCTGCCGGCTGATGGAAGCGGCACTCGAGAAGCAGTTCAGCGAGCTGGGTCTTGATTTGCGGCACGGATGGCTCCTTGATTTCGGATGACTCTAGCCTACGCCTTCAAGATGTAGACCAGGCGCTCAGGCGCAAATGGCAGACCCGAACCATTCTCGGCCGGGGTGCCCGACGAAAACAATGTCTCAATGGAGAGGTTTCGACCAGAGTTGAGCCATTCATCGCCTCTTTTTCTTCGGGGGCTTCGGCGCGTCGTGACTGAGTCGATCGACCGGTTCGTCATTCGGCTCGATCACATCCGGGATCTCGGCGAGCAGAGCCTCATTCACGGATGTATCTTTCGAACGCAGGACATGTTCTTCCCAGGTGCAGCGAACATTCAGAACCGGCACATGCCCGATACTGGTTCCGAAAACACTGCGCACCGAAAAATTCGAGACTTCGTCGCGAAGCGGGTACCAGTCGCCTACGGCGCAAAGCAGGTGCTTGGGCTCGGAGAGATGCCGCAGGAAAATCTCACCGAGGCCTCCGGCAAGCCGCTTGATCCGGCTCGCCGTGAATGGATTCTTTGCCACGATCCCGGAGACCCATTCCTCTCCATGGTCTGCGCTGACTATCTTCGAATGAGGCACTAGCTTTATCTGTCCGGTCTTGAAATGGGCTGAGTGCAGTCCGCTTCCCAAACTTGTCTGAAAAAGAGCATCAGGATTGCCCGTCTTGCGTGCCAGTTCCTGAATCTTCGATAAGTCGACCGGGACGCCCGGCAGCTGAATCTTGAGCTCCGAGGCATGCAGGAACGTCGAGTCGCCTACTCTCTGTCGTGATGTCAGCGCGATCAGTGCACCGCCGGAGCGATCGAGAAAGACGAGAGCTTCCGAGTGGTGCGGGGACTTCAGCCTCGCATCCGAATAGCGCCGTTCCCAGTTTCCAATCGCGTCGAGGAAATTTTGGGCCCCGAAGCCGTACCACGCGTGCGAGAGTTGCTGAATGCTGAAGGTTCCCTGATCCGAAAGCCCCACCGTCTCTTGAATCGTTTCGAGAACATCGGCCAGTTCGGCGGTATCGTGAAGGGCCAGCCGGAGTTCCATGGAAACAAATGTATCGATCGCCCCGGTCTCCGGAATATCGAGGAAGAAAGTTGTCTCGTCGTTATCGGAGGGAAACGCGACTAGAGGAGCGGCGCCGGTCTTGGTGCGGAACTCCCGGCAAGTCGGCGGGAAGTTCTTGCGGCGGGCGGACGACTCAGGCCTCGGGTCGTCGAACCATACCCGTCCTTCGACACGCAATATTTCGCGCTTGCGCCGGATGAGCTCGTGGACGTCAAACCGGTCGGCGAAGATCGAATTGATCTCAGCTGCATTGAAGAGCAGGATCTCTCGCGTGCGATCGCTCTCCACTTGCTTGATCGCACCGGAACCGTAGCCGGACATGTTGAAGATGCAACCGACGATGTCGGACGGGATGCGATTCAATCGCATCCGCAGGTTATCTACATCCCCAACATCGATGTTCCGCTTGCGCCATTTCGCCTCGATCAGGAAATGCTGGGACTCGCGGATCGCGACCAGATCGGTCTGTCGTGGCCGAGCCGTTTTTGGATTGAAGTGCACCGTGAATCCATCGGCAGTGAGTCGCGCGCCGAGAAGTCTCTCAAACGCGAGCCCGCGGCCGGCAGCATCCTCACTTTCGAGCAGACGCTCGAATAGCTCGCGCGTTTTTGCAATGTGTCTCATGCTTGAGAGGTGATTCTACTTCCATGATGGCTACGGCGAGGAAGTGGAGCTTCAGACTACGGCGTAAAGCGAGCTCTGGAATTACTAACTAGGGAGATAGATTCGGCAAGAGCTTCCAAACCTGGGCTCCAATTTTCTTGAATTCATCTTCGGCCGAGCTGCGCTGCGCGATGTTGTAACGCGTATCGGTCAGTGTATTCCCGTCTAATTCCTGGAAGCCAACTTTGACCTCTGTAGCGGGACGGCCGTAACGGACGGCGATGGCCGTTTGGATCAAAGGCATCCGAAGCTGGTCTTCCCACCCAGGAGCAATGCCTTCGAACAGTACCGCTCGATAACCCGACTGGAGATAGTCAACTCTCGAGATAAGACCGCCGAGCTGCCAGTTGCTCGTTAATGGGTAGGCAAGCAATACGTTGGAATCAGCCGAGATAATTCCAGATGTCGCAAACCATTTTGCATATTCGTCCAGGTACCCGTAGAGATCGGCAATGCGCTTGGCGTCTTTGAAATTCTTGGCAACGTACCCGTCGACTTTGGCTTTGGCCGTTCCGATATTGTTCGTACTGTGGAAAGCAGAGATCGCCAGGTTCAAGGCTTGTCTGTAGCCGAAGCTGGCCCACCCTGCTCCGGGCTGCCGGGAGGCCACCCAGCTCTTCGGGCTTATGCGGCATGACTCGAGTTGCTTGTGGCTGATTTTCATGTCAAGACCTCGGCAGAGGCGGGGTACTTGGAGAGAACAGCTCTTGTTTCGGCCGCCGCGCGCCTGTACATCTCGATTGTTGCCGGAGCGTCGATATTTTCCGAATAGAGCTCTGGCCATTCATCGTATAACTCGGTATTCGACATCTTCTCGAATTTCAATGTGAGTTCGGCAAGGTCGGCGAGGTTGCGGCGGCCTTCGTCGGCCGGCTGGAGGCTGCCAAATTTCATCTTGAATACATCTCTGCCGTACGCTGTCTTGTCGGGCTGGTAACTTTCAATTGCAATGCGCCGAATAAAACACGGGATGCATTCTCCGCAATGAGTTGCACCCTTCTTGATCCGCGAGTTCTTCCAGCAACTGTTCGAGTGGGGAATCGTCTCCGGGGCGTTCTTGACGATTGGCTCGATGACTTCCTTCTTTGTCTTGAGAACATAGGGGTTTTGAATAACAAAATCGATGCCGAATGCGCCCCGCAAGTAGCGCTGCATCTCGGCCAGAACGTCCGGATGTGCCGTGTGCGTGGAAAAAGCCGCAATCCGCGCCGAGCTGAGGGGAAGGTGAATGGCCATCTGTCCATTCTCGGCAATCACCACAATCTCTCGTCGACCCAAGCGGTTTGCGGTGATGGCCGCAAGCGTCAGGAAAAGGAAGGAGCGAGTTCGCTGGCTGTTTTCAATTGCGTGCTCGAATGAGTCCTTGTCGCGGGCGGACACAAAAAAGCTGTGATGCGTTAGGTTGCATCCTTTCTTCAACAACATTTGGTAGAGCGTCGATTGAGCCGTCGTCGTCTGCCGGTTCATTGTGTGGTGACTCACGAGGGCTAAGCTATCGGCACCGCGGGAAAACTCGACCGCGGCGGCCAGAGAGTCAAGGCCGCCGGAGAATAAGAGAACTTTGCCCGCAGCGTGTTTGGTGCCCTTGGAATCGGAAATTGTTCCAGGACATTGATAGAGGTTGATCCGCCAGGTGTCGTTCGATAATCGTCGCAACGTTTTTTCGATGATGGGTACCAGGCCGATGAGGTGCCCGGTATTGACGATCGGAATATGTAGTTCGAGCGTACGCGCGAATCTCTCGCGCTCCCCTCGTTGCTGTCCGCGATCGGCGGCAAATATCGAAGATGCGATCGACAGAAGATCCAGTTCAAGACTGGATATTTCTCCAAAGTTCTCCTCGACGCTCTTTCTGCCGGTGATGACATCGCCATCAAGCTTCAGCAGCGTTCCCAAGGGGACCTGAGGGGTTGCGCCACGATAGAAATGGAATGTGGCCATTAACGTGTACCCTTCAACTTCCGGAACACGCCCCCAACATATTTCGCCCAGCCATCAGGGTCAACCGCCGGCACTCCGGCGGAGCTGACAATTGACCGCGTCGTCTCCTTGAGGCTGGATTTGAGCGCGATTGCCGCCGATGTCGTTTTGACCCGATCGGATGCGCCCACAAAGCTCGGCAAGTCCCGCGAGGCATAGTACGATGTCGCTTCCGCGAAAAGCTCGCGTGCGAATCCTTCTGCGCCCTGCTGGGCATGGACGGCACGAACCAGAGCTCTTTTGGCAATCTCCACCGCGAAGCCGCCCTTGTTTTGGTCTGCCAGATGCTCCTCAAATGTATGAAGCGAGATTCGGACATCTGAGGACTCCGCCGCCAGGCGACAGGCGGTCGCCAGCACCGGCTGGGAGAAGTCGTCGGCAGCTTCCGGGCCACGTTCGGCTTGAACCGAACGCCAAATTTCGCGATTCTGCCTCGAAACCGGAACCTCAGGCCGACCAAGTACCGCCAAGGCCATCTTCCATGGCGGCGTGTCCGGAGAAGCGACATTTTTCGATGTGCCCATTAGTAGCGCTCCGCTTTGAGGGCTTCCACCTCTTTGTCAAACATGCCCCTCGTCAAAAGGCCGCCGGCGAACAGAAGCCGCCACTTTATCCCCGTCCTGAGATTGGGCTGATGCTTGAAGCAAGTTACGAAGTGGGCCAGCGTGCTGACCTCGAGAAACGCGGCCGGAACTCCAGCCTGAGACATGAATTCGCGGGAGATTTGCAACAGCGAGGCTTCGCTCTGGTCGAAGGCCTTTGAGACGACTGCCGCGCCGAAGACTTCTGCGAATCCTCGTTGCCGGATGCGTTCGGTCTCGGTATATTCGGCCAGTGCGCGAAGCTTGGAGATAGCGGCATTGAACGATGTGGAAGTTGCTTTCGCGTCCAAGACCAATACACTTCCGTCTGGAATCTGGGCAATCATGTCTGAGACCTTTTGACCGCGCTTGGCGGCACCGAGCCGCCTGACAGATCTGCCGAAACAGAACTCCAAGCCGTCGGCCACCAGTGATTCGAACAGCCGCCATGCCTCCCCGTCGACCCCTTCGGGGTTGGCGTTCTTTGCCGCAATCTCCAGCTTGCTGAGGTACGAGTCATCCAATGCGCGCCAGGATGGCACGGCTCCGCCGAAGGATTCCAGGAAGTCGACCCAGCCGAGCTGGTCTGTGCCCGATAAGTTGGCGATAGCAACGAGGGTTCGATTGGAGCGCCGGGCCGCCAGGTGGACCTGAGGCCAAATGTCGGGCGGAAGTTGATCTTCGTCCGTCAGGACAATCATCAAGGGAACGCTGGCGCCAAGCATTGGCGCTGAACAGTAAATCTCCGTGTGGGTAGGCTGCCTCTCGTTGTTTTCGATCCTGAACCCGGAAAGTAGCAGCGTCCGGATAGCCGTTTGCAAATTCGGGCGACTGCTGAGCTGGGTCAGGGGCATTTGAGGAGCAATTGTAGTTCAGTTTCCTCCTCTGGCACACGCGAGCTCCTGAAACCACACAAAGTGCCTGTACCTGATCGCTCCTAATTCGGTGGCGATTGACTGGATATTGGCTTCACAACGGCTGCATTCTACCTTAATGAAAGTCATGCGACCGTACTTCGAGAGCACGGTCGGAAAGAGCTGTCAGGCGCGTTGCCTTCACATGGATCACGTTGTCCTGGTTCTGGAGTGGGCCTTCTACAAGTAGAAACTTGCTGCGGGTGACCACCAGGCGGTCCCGGTCGTAGAGATCGGGTGTCACGATGACGTTGGCGATGCCAGTCTCGTCTTCCATTGAAATGAAGATGAATCCCTTGGCCGTGCCTGGCCTCTGCCGTGCAATGATGCAGCCGGCCACGCGGACAAACTCACCGTCGCGGCGGGTTCGCAGTTCTTCGGCAGAGAGGATATTGCTGCGTCGCAGCGCGGGCCGACGGTAGTACATGGGATGCTTTCCAACCGTGAGTCCCGTGCCTGCATAGTCCGCGACGAGGCGCTCTTCGACGTTCATCTGCTGCAGAGGACGCGCGGCGGAGTCTTCGCTCAATGATTCGCTGGCCTGTCGGAGTAATGGTCCTTCGAGCTTCCCGGCGCGCTCGACCTGCCATAGCGCATCGCGGCGATGCTGGATGCCGTCGAGTTGGTTCAGGGCGCCGATTTGCGCGAGCCTCGTCAGTTCTCTCCGATTGAGTGATGGCACACGCTGTGTAAGGTCTTCCGCGGAACGGAAAGGACCGTCATGTTGGCGTGATAAGACTAGCGCCTCCACCGATCGCTTCGCTATGCTCTTTGCGTAGCCGAGTCCGATTCGCAAAGAGAGAGTGCCGTCACTCTCGTGTTCGACAGTGCAGGGCCAGTTCGATACCTGCACATCGATGGGTTTCACACGCAGCCCATGCCGCTGCGCGTCCTTGACGAGGACCGCAGCGCTGTAAAAGCCCATCGGCTGGTTATTGAGGATCGCGGCTGTGAACGCTGCCAGGTATTTCACCTTGAAGTACGCAGAAGCATAGGCAATGAGAGCAAAGCTGGCCGCGTGCGATTCGGGGAAGCCGTACAAGGAAAATGAGCTGATGTGCTGAACAATAGTGTCCTGGGTCTTCGCGTCAATGCCTTTGGTAGTCATGCCTGAACGCAGCTTGCTTTCAAGAGACTTCATGCGCTCCCATGAACGGCGCATCCCTACGGCACGTCTTAGCTCATCGGCCTCCGCGCCAGAAAAATCGGCGACCGTCATGGCGATACGCAGCAGTTGCTCTTGAAATAGTGGCACTCCAAGCGTGCGCTTCAGAACAGGTTCTAGCGAAGGGTGAGGGTAACTCACGGCTTCTTTTCCCTGGCGCCTCCGCATATACGGGTGCATCATCTGACCAACGATGGGGCCCGGACGAATGATCGCGACCTGAACAACCAAGTCGTAAAATTTGCGCGGATAATTGCGCGGTAGCGAGGCCATCTGCGCCCTGGACTCGATCTGGAACATACCCACCGTATCGGCCTTCTGGAGAACGCTATAGATTTCGTCGTCTTCAGGTAGCTGTGCGAGATCGACACTGTCGCCGTAGTGTTGCGGGATCAGTTCCAGGCAATCCTTGATAACAGCCATCATGCCAAGGCCGAGCAGATCAACTTTGATAATACCGAGATCGGCGCAATCCTCCTTATCCCACTGGACAACCGTTCGTCCCACCATCGAGGCGCGTTCGAGCGGCACGACATGATTCAACTGTCCCTGGCAGATGACCATGCCACCGCTGTGCTGTCCGAGATGACGGGGTAAGTCCTGAATCCGCATTGACAGCTCAAGGTATTTGGCAATGCGCGGATGCCGAATGTCGAAGCCGGCATGGTGAAAGGAGTGGGCCATCGTATCCGTCTTGCCTCGCCACTCCCACTGCCCCACGAGGCTCGACAATCGTCCAAGAGTATCTTCGTCAAAGCCCATTGCCTTGCCTGTCTCGCGGGCGGCAGATTTGCCGCGGTAAGTGATGACATTTGCAGTCATGGCTGCGCCAAGCTCGCCATAGCGTTGGTACACATACTGGATCGCTTGTTCGCGTTTATCTTCCGAAGGAAGATCGAGATCGATGTCCGGCCATTCGTTGCGGCTCTCGCTTAGGAAACGCTCGAAGAGCAGATCCATTCCAACCGGGTCGATAGCCGTGATTTCAAGGCAGTAGCACACCGCAGAATTTGCCGCACTGCCGCGACCCTGCACCAAGATATCGTTCTGTTTGCAAAAACGGATGATGTCCCAGACGATTAAAAAGTATCCAGCAAATCCGAGCTTCGCAATGAGCGCCAGTTCGCGCTCCACCTGCTTCCTGGCTTTATCCATGAGGTTGCGGTCGTTCTTGGGAGCATACCTGCTCTCGACGCCTTCCATGACTCGCTTGCGGAGGAAGCTGTCCATCGTCTCTTCATCGGCAACGGCGTAACGTGGGAATTCGTACCCCAGATCACTGAGCTGAAAGCCAAGTCGCGCAGAAAGACTGACGGTATTCTCGATTGCTCCTGGAACATCGCGGAATAATGCAGCCATCTCATGCGCGGCGCGAAGGTGACGGTGGCTGTTGACAGCTAGAAGGCGGCCAGCCTGGTCGAGTTCGACATGATTGCGGATGGCCGTCAATAGATCCTGAATCTCGCGGTCATACGCAGTCGCGTAGCGAACACCATTGGTGGCTATCACCGGGAGATTCAAAGAGCGTGCAATGCGGATCGCGGCCTGATTGCGCCATTCCTCCTCTCGCTCCTGGTGTCGCTGCAATTCGACATAGACGTTCTTAGAACCAAAGATGTGAATCAGTTGCTGGACGGTTTCGCGGCCAGCCGACTCACCGCCGCACGCGAGCGCCGCAGCCAATGGTCCCTCGTCTCCCCCGGTAAGACATATCAGGCCTGTGGCGTATTGCTGGAGGTCATCGAAGGTCGCTGCCCCATCGCCCTTCGTGAGTTCACGCATCTTGAATTTCGTGATGAGCTGGCAGAGATTCTGGTAGCCCTGGCGCGACTCGCAGAGTAATGGAATTCGTGCGGGCTCGGTCTTATGTTGGTGCGGGAGCCACGCCGGTGGTGTCAATCGCGGACCAAAACTCGATATGGAGATCTCCGCTCCGATGTGCGCACGGATGCTATTGCGCTGCGCGCTGGTGTGGAAACGGGCAGAGCCGTAGACGCCGTTATGGTCGAGTAGCGCCATTGATGGCATCTTCAATTCAACTGCGCGCTCGATTAAGCTTTCCGGTTGTGACGCAGCCTGAAGGAAGCTGAAGGCGCTGGACGCGTGCAGTTCAACATAGTCAGTCATACAGCCCAACGATCTGCCATTGGTTGCGCAACAGGTCGCGAATCAGGCAGACACAAAGCATGACGCCATCATGAGTACGGACCGCAAGGTCCCACTGCTCAGATCCCCATAGCGTTGCTGTCCACCACTCGCCACCCGTCAGCCACGGACCGTACGCGCTTTCGACCGAATAGCGCCTCTCTCGAAACGTGAACGCCTTGGGTCGTTCGCTCTGCAATGTGACAAACACTGTCTCTGCCGGACGTAACCGCCGCATGGCTGGCCGCATCGGGGCGGATGAGAGCGCCGAGGGATCTGCTGAGGAGATGCTGAAGGGTTCGATGCGGAAGCCGTCAAGCTGATGCGTGTCCGTAAGAACAGCACGGCCAACGTTCTCATCACCGACGATGGCGCGGATGCGTGCGAGCGTGACATCGAGACGGGAAGACTCTGGCAACTGCGGAGAGAACAGTCCAAGTTGTATCTGGCTCGTGCTTCCTGATTCGGCGTCGAGTTCAACAGCCAGGATCGCAGCTTGGGGAGGATGGGATTCGAGGTCTAGATGCAGCAGCTTGAGCCAGACTTGCCGATCGTTGGTGGGCAGTGCGGGCTGAACCGTACGCGTGTATGTTGTGCCGCCTTCGAGAGCAAGAGTGACGCTGACAGAGGCCAAGGCGAGCACTCGCGCAGTAGCGCGCAAAATGATCTGCTCCAGCATCACGTTCACCACGAACATCAGGGCATCGAGTAACTCTACAGGCGAGTCCAACTCCATTCGCTCCACGAGGGTGAACACCGGTTCTACAGGCTGAAAGAGGTGCGGCATCTCGCCGCGCGCCATCTGGCGGAGCCGCTTGCCAGCCTGTCCTATTCGGGAGATGAGTTCCTTCTCCGGCAACGCGGCCAGCATTCCCAGTGTGTTAATACCCCAGAGCGCAAAGGTCTGAGCCTGTTCTTCGGTAAGATCGAGTACCGTGAGCGGCAAGGCTGCCAGTGCCTTGCTCTCTTCGCCTGTGGGTATGATCCGCACCGATATCGGCAATGGTCCCTTGGCAACTGCGACTGCTGCATGGAAATTACTGCTCACTGCAACGCAGGCAGTGAGCCCCAGAGTGCCGACGCGGGTAAGTAGATTCCGAGCGAGCGTTGCCGGTGGGCCGAATAGCCCTGTCGTTCCCGCAATGTCGATCGCGCACAGAAACGAGCGTTCGTAGTCCCAATTCTCGACACGCGGCGAATAACAGCCTGCGCATTCGAGCAGAACTGCCCTTGCTGTGGCCTCATCCTTCAAGGATCGTTGCAGCACAATGACTTCGGAAAAGGTGTCAACTTCTACTCGCGTCATGCCGCGACTCATACCGAGACTTCGCGCCTTGCGTGTGAGGGAGCATATCTCTTCGAGAGGCGGCTCCCCCTCCATCACCACACATGGTTTGCTCCGTAGTTCTGGCCGCAGACGAAGCAATGCCTGTGCCGGAAACTCCTTTGCATAGAGGCAGGCGTAGATTTCGTGCTTTGTCATCGTTCACCTGCCCAGGTGCTCTGGCTTCTCCAGCGCGCGGCGTTCACGCTGTGGGGAGGCTTGCGTAGCGGGATTACATTTGTCGGTTCCTGCGCGAAGCGTCTACGCTCGACTTGCAGGCGGTGTTCGATTCCCGTGAATAAGGTAGTTTCGTTATCGCGCGCCTCGCCTGGCTGGAACCGCAGCAGAAGCTCACTGCTGCTCTTGGCGCACGAATGCTGCGTGAGGAGAAGGAACACAGCCTGCGTCCGCTCTGCAGCCGTGCGGTAGCGGAACCATGTAGACAGCGGGACGCGCGAGGCGTACTCCGGGGCGATGCTCGCCATGTCGAGGACAATCGCACTGAAGCCCCCGGCCTGCAAAAGAAGATCTGTGACTCGGAGAGCCTGCTCGATGCGCGCCCACGGTTTGGTGGGGTTCATGCGCAAATTCGAGCGCGTCGCAATGGCCTGTGGCTGCGGCATAAAGACTTCCCGCTCCGCTCGTATCTTGTGTTGGGGCTCGGCGCAGCGTGGCGCTATGGCCTCCGGCCGAAGCAGGCCACTCACGGCATCCGGGAGTCCTTTGACTTCGTTGCGCGGATGTCCCCCGCAGCCACCGCCGTGCAAGCCCTTCTTGATGGAGGCTGGAATAAAAAACCTGTCGGGTAACGAGAACTTGTATTCGGTAGATGGTTTAGCTTGCGATTTAGAAACCCCGCACCGCACCCATAGCAGGCGGGCAAGATCGACCCCCGCTTCTGCTGCGGATTCGGGACAGAGCGTGTCGGAAACGTCTACCCACGCACAGGCTCTTCCTGCATGGACAAGGTGACGCAGGAATGAGAGTGCAATTCCTGTGCGACCGGTCGATTCCACTCCGGCCATCTCGGTGATGGCTCCGACCGGCAGTCCGCCCGCTAGCAGAACATCGACCTCACTCACGCCAGTCGGCACGACGGGGCGAATCACTCGTGGAACCGGGGTGAGCGCTGAGGGAATCTTGCGAGCGAGTTTAGCTTCGATCTGGAGTCGGATTGTGGCGGCGGTGGGCACGAGGTATGTTCGCCTTATGTTCGCCTTGTGGGTTAGGGCTGTCAACCGGTCTCTGCCTCGTTCACGGTGCAATCGGCTCTAATCCCCATGAAAATAAGAGGTTTATTTTTCCAAGGCCTGTGACTTGTGGGGGGCCACTTTGAGAGGTTAGGTATTTCACAAGATGCGCCAAGGCTTCTACACTGGCCTCCATGCGTGGCGGATATCTACAGTGCAGATTCGTGATGACGAAGATCCCCATAAGGTCGTAGAGGAGGCGTAAACGAATGTGCGGGCGCTACAAGAGACCAGGCAAGCAGAAAATCGCGGAGGCCTTTGCCGTAAGTGAGGGGCTGGAGGCGTTTGATCTCGAAGCTGATGACAATGCCTGTCCTCAATCTTTTCAGCCCGTCATCCATTTGAATGCGAATGGAGAGCGTCAGATGGAACTGATGCGCTGGGCGTTTAGGTTACCGGATAGACTCCTATTCAATGCTCGTTCCGAAGGAATCACGAAATCAAAGTTCTGGGCGGACTCCTTCCAGAAGCGTCGCTGCATCATTCCGGCGAGTGCCATTCAGGAATCGCAAGACCTGCCCGATGGGAAGAAGGGCGACAAGTACGAGTTCGATATTCCCGGTCGAGAAATTTTCGGAATGGCAGGTATATGGAAGCCCTGGCAACATCCGGGGACCGGTCAATGGGAATCTACATTCGCAGTTCTCACTCGAGAACCGAACGAAGTTATGATGCCGATTCACAAGCGTCTGGCGACTGTGTTGGAGCCACGGGACCATACGGAGTATCTCGCGTTCGCTGAGAGGCCGCCCATCCATCTGCTACGTATTCTGCCGTCCAATGAATTGCGTGCGAGGCGTCTAGAGAAGCCTGCGCTAACACCGAAGTCGAAGCTGAAAGTAGATCCTCAGATATCCCTTTTCGGTTCGGAGTGATCTCCGAGCCTCATTGAGGTAAGCGATCCCGTTGTGAACTAAATCGATGGCTCGGCACTCGCAGCGGCGCTTTCGTCCTCAAAAAGTGGGGACTCCGCATCAAGTTGAAAATTGCTGAGTCCGACGCCGACCAAACGGAAGAGCTGTTGCGGTCCAAGTTCGATTCGTTCTCGTAACGCGAGCGCAATCGTAGTCAGTTCGTCACACGTTGATGGTGGCACAGAAGGTGTGACACTTCGTGTCAGCGAATTGAATTGCTTCGTCTTGAGCTTGAGTACGACTGTCTTCGCTCCACGAGCGTTATCTCGGGACGCCCGCCATACCTTTTCTGCAAGCCGCCGAATCTGCTGCTCGGTTTCAGCAAGGGGTATATCTAACTGAAAGGTATCTTCGGCAGAGATTGATTTGCTCACTCGGTTTGCCACAACAGGGTTGTGGTCGATGCCGCGGGCGAGTTGGTAGAGACGAGTGCCGTAGCTGCCGAAGTGACCTTCGAGATCGGATAGCTCCATTCGATATAGATCACGAACTGTGGCAATACCGACTGCTTTCATGCGGCTCTCCGTGACTCGACCGACCCCAGGAATGCGACCTACCGGAAGAGGCAGAAGAAAGCCCTGTATTTCATGGGGTTGAATGACGAAGAGTCCGTCCGGTTTGCGCCAGTCGGATGCAATCTTTGCGAGGAACTTATTTGGAGCAACCCCCGCCGAAGCGGTCAGATTCAGTTCTTCGCGGATTTGCTCACGGATGGTCTTCGCGACACGGGTCGCAGTGGGCAGACCAGTTTTATTCTCGGTGACGTCCAGATAGGCTTCGTCCAGCGACAACGGTTCAATGAGATCGGTATGTCGATGGAAGATCTCTCGTGCTCCTCGGGACGCATCTTTGTAACGCACGAAATCAGGCGGAACGAAGATAGCCTCAGGGCATAGCCGTTCGGCAGTGATTGCTGGCATCGCTGAGCGCACACCGAACTTCCTTGCCTCATAAGAGGCGGCGCATACGACAGATCGATTGCCTTTCCATGCGACAACAACAGGTTTGCCGCGCAGATGCGGGTCATCGCGCTGTTCAACAGAAGCATAAAACGCGTCCATGTCCACATGAACGATCTTTCGCTGTGTTGCCATTTCGCTCATAAGCTATCCGAGGTGGGATATTAAATGTTCGCCTTATATTCGCCTATTATAGGGAGCGTGCGGAGTGGAGTGCAATGTATTTGTGATCTTTCGAGTGGCATCAGTTGGAGAGTCTCGGTTGCGAGAAGCAAGTAAGCAGCAAATGAGAAGCGGAGCCTGTAATTAGAGGCTCCGCTTGAAATGATGAAGGTGATGGCTCCGACTACACCCGCTTTCTTTTCTTGTTGGTGATTGGCCCCAGAGGCGGCCTGATGATGCCGATTGTCATTTCGTCTGCGCTCAGTTCAACTTGAAGCGAGCCTCCTGCTTCGAGTGCTGTAAAGCCCTTCTCGGGTATAAACTCTGCGAAGTCGTCACCGCCCGCAGCATCCCGAATTTTTTCATACCTCGTCATCCGCTCTTCCATACTCGCTGTGACGGGCAGTCCTTCGTAACCTTGAGCGTAAACAACCTTGTTGGTTGTCTCGGTACCGCATAGACCGGGCTCTCCATTCGACATGAGATAGACGCCGTCATCTTTGACGAGCATCAACCCTGGACCGGGATCTTCTGTCAGACCATATGGCGAGACGGTTCGAGGAGCTGCCTTCGCATGTGCGAGCAGTTCCAACACGGCTATTCCATCAAACACGAATTTGGCTATCGTTTGCTTCTCTCGTTCTATATTTTGCATCTGTGTGCTCCTGATGTGCCCGCTGTGGGGCGATTTGCTTGCATGAGGGGAGCAGTACATCGAACCACAGTTTCTTTCGTCGAGTGCTCCCGCTTCATGCCCTCGTTAGGGCGGTGGCGCGGAGGTTCTGTCAAGGTCGCCAAGGCGCCGCGCAGCGGTCGAAGCGTAGCGAAGAGCCTTGACAGGTCCTCCCGGCACTGCGAGCACATCACCTGAAGCGGGGCACTTGACGAAGAAATAAAGTTAGAAATCTTCGTCATTGCAGCTTCGCGCAGCAGCGGGCACTTCAGGACATAGCAGACGCTGCTGGGATGGACAACGGTAATCGCTTTCGACTGTTCATCGTTTCATCGGCTCGGGACTTCCCAGCCGTGATTGGTCAACTGTAGTCCCGCAATTTCATTTGCCTTCGATATTCCGGCTACTGTGGTTCGAACGTCCCCGAATTCTCGCTGTACATCGGGCCGTATCGCCCAGGGCGCGAGGTTTGCGATCTTATAGGTGTAGGTAACCTCGCTCTGCGAACCCGCTCCCATCGTTACAGGCTCCGTCCACTTCACAATTGAATCGACCGTCCTATCGCCGTAGCAGAATCCGGCACTCTGGCCAAGAACTCCGGGGACTTGCTGAAGATATTTCTTTCCTGCCTCGGTTGGTTCATATCGCTTCACACGCCGAGGCGCACCCGGACCGAAGATGCTAGGAGTGGGAGCTACAGTGTCTGAAGAATGAACCAGACCGGCCGCCTCCAAAACTGCCATCTGGCCGGCGGCACCCGACTGGAGCCTCTGCTCTGGCTCGGAAACATCGATTGGAAATGGAGGACCTATCCATGTACAGGCTTTTCCATGCTTCTCAAGATACTGGCTGATCGCTTTTCTGAAATTGCCGTCGCTGGTTTTTTTGACGTCGTTGCAGGCGATGAGGAATACAGCGCCTGTCAGGGAGATGAGAAAGAATTTGCGCATAGAAATCCTCCTTAGCAGTTTGTCGATCAGGACAAGATTCGGTCCCATGGCGTCGTCGGCTCTAGTTGATTTCGATCTTGAGAGCCAAGAGTCGAGAGAAAAGATCATCGACCAGGTCTTTGAGATCGCCATATCTTTGATCTCGACGCATGAAGAGGACGGTCTCAATTCCAAGGTAGCGATCAGTCAGCGGCTTGAAGACTGTGCCCGCATGAGTGATGTGGGCGGCGGAACGGGGAAGCAACGCAAGGCCGAAGCCGTGGGCCACAAACTCAAGAGCGTGAGCCTCGCTCTTCACTTCTCTGAAGAGGGGCTGCACTCCCAGAGTGCCGATATATTTCATGACCCGCCCGTAGTAGCGAGGCTGCAATGATCGTGGCATCCAGAAAACCATCTCACGATCAAGATCGTGTGCGGTCACGCCAACCTTTTGGGCCAGCCGGTGGTTCCTGGGCAGACAAACCGAGAATCCTTCTCGCCCAACCCGCTCTACCCATAGATCCCGATCCGAGATTGGACCGACACCCAATGCGGCGTGAAGTTTCCCTCGCAGAACACGCTCCACCAGCTCCAACGTGTTCGCGGTCTCAAGCACGATCCCGGAAGGCTCATCAGTGGGAGGATGACGCACCGGACTCAGCCCGTTCAGGAGCGGTAAAAATGCACTGTGGGTGTACGGGGAATAACCTATGCGGTAAGGGCCGATTTCGATCTGTGCCTGAAATCTGGCAAGATCCCAGGCACGTTCGGCATGCATGATGGAGATAGATGACTCCTGGACAAAGAGTCTTCCTGCGGTGGTCAGTTGTACGTTCCGTGTCGATCGATCAAACAGCTTAACCCCGATACTCCTTTCAAGAGAGGAGACCCTTCTGGTGAGTGACGGTGGGGTAATGCCCAGCTTCTTCGAGGCCCGGATGAAATTGCCTTCCTGAGCAATAACGACGATCAATATGTTGACTTCCAGTGGATTCTTGCTCTGCATGAGAACCTGCCTTTGTTGGATGGATCTGCGACGCGCCGTAATTCGCCTTCAACGTTCGTATTCTCTGCGATGTTTGTGGAGTTCGCGGTGATCGTCCGGCCCAGTTCAACACCGTGGGAGAAGACAGCTCCGATTTGATTGGCAGGTCAAATCAGGCGGCTTCGATTCCCGGCGTCAGCGACGGCCACAGATCGCCTCGCGACGTTCACTTGCTGCAGAATGGCCAATCTCAGGTCGAGTTCGAATGCTCGTCTGGAGAGACATAGCCGAAGCTGAGGTTTTTGGGAAACCCCAACCGGGTCAGGACACGATTTACTACACCGACGACCTCCACCTCCTGCCTGTATCTCCATCTTCGGTGTGACACCACGGTCATAGCGGAAGGCACGAGGGTGAGCCAGTTCTTTTCAGCATCCAGTTGGCACCAACCGCAGTAGTAGCCATCATGCGTCCGGAGAAAGTAGATGGGGCGTTCGAAGATCGAGCGATGGATTCTCTTCGGGGCGATGGTGCGAATGGAAGGATTGATCTCCACAACTGCCCCCGGTTGTGCAAAGGGCATAAGCGTCATATCGTTCGCTCCCAATATGCCGTATAGCGGCTCAGCACCACGGAAACGTCTTCGAACTGTCCGACTGCAGTTTGGATCGGTCGTCACGAGAGGAGGCAGGAGCGTGGTATCCGGAAAATATGCCAGCCAGCTCTCGGGCGGCAATAATGGTTCTTCAGGGCAGGTCAGCCCTTTCAGGACCGCGGCCGGAACGTCGGGGAAATGGAAGTGCGGGGACGTGGCAGGTTCGTTCTCAGGCTTGGGCGTCTCGATCAACTCTTCGTGTGGGATGTCATAGACCTCTTCCAGCGATTCCAGCTTCTTGTGCGCGATCGAGTGGTTCTCCCGTTCGATCCTGCCGAGCCAACTGGCTGAAACCCGCCGCGCCTTGTCGTTGTGCCTGTCCGCAATGATCGTGGCAAGCCGTTCCACTTGCCGCAGGGAAAACCCGCGACGTTTACGGATGATCAGTAGCTTCTGCCCGATCTCGTTCATCGGATTGGCCTCCGCTTGATACTCGACCGCGTGAAGCTGGGCATCGCTCCTATAGGGGAGCAAGTCCTCTCTTCCCACCCCGCTTGTCCGGCCCCTGGTGCCCTCGTGGCCTGACGGTCGCTATGGCACGGAACCCTTCTTCCTGAAGCGGGAAGTACGGCTGCGGCCTGTGGTGTCGCCGACACCTTCAGGTCACGATGCCTCCATAGATAGCAATCACCGTTCCATTTGTAAGTTATTGATAAGAAGAGCAAAGGGCGCGTCTATTGCCACGAGTTTCTGTGGTTCCACAAGATCCTGTGGTTTTGGACTGGGTGTTGGCCCACCAGAACGTCAATATAGGTCCGCTATGGAATGATATTGGTGCCACGGGAGATCTTCACATTGTCCTCGGCTCACCGCCTGCGGGGCCAATGCGAGTTTGATGGGGAATGGCAACCGTTTGGCATTGTTAATGATGTCCAGCGCCCTACGTCCGGAGCTTCCGCCAATGTCGGCATCACCGTTTTTGGCTCTGTTGTTTGGGAAGCTTTTCCGCGTAGGTCCAGAACTGACCGATAGACATACCAAAATAATTACTCACTGCTGCCATTACATCGCAGGAAACATTGGCCAGGCCCCGCTCGATTCTCCCCAAATAAAACGTACTGTAGCCAAGCGCCTCAGCCAAGGAAACCTGGGAGAGCTGTTTTGCAGTGCGCATCTCCGTCACCGCGCGGCCGAATACCTCATTGGGCGTTTTCGATTTTCGCTTGAGATCCGCTCCGATAGGCTTGGTCACTATGCCATCGTCGAAGACTAAGGCGTTCTGAAATAGCAACTATAGCTTTGGATATAAAAGGGTTACGGCAAAGCTGAGGGTCTCATTCCCCAAAATGGCGTGCGATGTCTTGTCAACGTGCAGCTTCGGCAAGACCTTCGGCGAAAAGCCAGAATTTACTCAAAGGAAGCATGTCGAAATAATCCACGATGGCGTACATCAGGTCGAAAGATAGATTCTCTTTGCCCTGTTCAATGTTGCGGAGATGGAACTCCTCACAACCCACACGTGGCGCGACAGCGGCCTGAGATTGACCCCGCCTCACGCGTAGCTCCGTGATCGCCAATCCAAACACTTCCCTTGGCGTACCGGATTTTCGCGTGTTGTCCGCCCCGATGGACTTGGCCACAAACTGATCGTGGCCGTCAGTTTTGATTTGAAACAGCAACTATAGTTTCGTATACTCACACACGACAACTATAGTTGCTGATGCTCCGACTTGAGAACACGGTCAGAGACAGTGCAAATAGAACCTGTTTGGGCTGCAAATTAGTGCTGGTGGCAGCCAATTCAGCCCAAAGCCTCCAAGTTGCCAAAGGAGCCGCATGACTTCGGATGCCGCCTATTTCCCGGACGCTCTGGCGACCACATCGGAAGTTCGCGGAACCGTGCAAGGTGCGGCAGCGATTCCTCCAGATCATCCCGAAAGCGTCGGACACAATCCATCCGAAGCTTCGGCCAGCAATGTCATCCCAATCGCGGAAATCACGGATGAGGCGCTGCTGGAACAAGTGTGCCAAGGATCGAGAGAAGCTCTCGGCATCCTATTTCGCCGCCACGCCCGCACAGTGCGCAATGTCGCCTACCGCATTCTAAGAAACGAAGCAGAGGCCGACGATCTTGTTCAGGACGTCTTCATCTTCATCTGTCGCAAGGCCGCGCTCTTCAACGAATCGGGCGGTACAGCCCGCTCATGGATTGTGCAGGTCACCTACCACCGAGCCTACGATCGCCGCCGCCATCTCGTCACGCGTCACTTTTATATGAACCAAGAACTCGACGATGCCGTGTTGAACCTTGCGGACCGTCGATATGAGATTCTCTTTTCTGAGTGGTCTATGGAAGCTGTCTGGGGAAGGGATTGGGCCGAGAGCCTCAGGGCGCTTCTTTCGCCCTCTCAGCTCTCAACCATCGAACTGCACTTTTTTGAGGGATATGGCTTTGATGAGATTGCCGAACGCTTGGGACAGACGTTGAGTAATACTTACCACCACTACTATCGGGGACTTGAGAAGCTGCGCAAGTCCGCCGTTGCCAGAAAATTGCGCTCCAAGTGAACAGAACAGTGGACAATGCCCCTAAGCAAAACGTCAGGCCATTTGCGGCAGATCGTTGCGATGACTACTTCATCGAGCTCTGCGCGCTCTCGACCACTGACGCTTTGACGCTGGAGCAACGGCGTCAGCTTGAACTGCACTTGTCTGTCTGCGCCAATTGCAGAGAGATCAAAGATCAGTACGATGCCCTGATCGCTACGACGCTTCCGGCGATGGCGGCGGAACTGGCACAGGAGGGTATCGACCATACTCCGGGCTCCTGGTCGATTGAGCAGGCCGAAGCCTCACTGATGGAGCGGATCGACAGGGAGAATATCGTCCCTGAAAAACCCGCAGAACCCTCCCTACAGGCTTCCGGATGGCGCGGGCTGCCCTGGTCTTATGCCGGAGCCGCAGTCTTTATTGTCGCTTCTCTCTTCATCGGGTATCGAATAGGCGTTCTCAGGGAACGCAGCTCACAGATGGCCGCCGCGCTGCCGGCACAACATGTAGACAATCCCCATCATGATCTCAATAACTCCAGCGTGTCCCCGTCGCCTGTTCGCCAAGAGCGCGAACTGCAAGCCGACAGAACAGCGGATTTGCGCAAGCAACTTCAGGCGAGCTCTCTCGAAGTAGACCAACTCAAGGAACAGCTAAGGAAATTGCAAGGCGACCTTGCAGAACGCACTTCGGCCCAGGATCGCGGCACTCAGGATCGTGCTGAGCTGGAACAAAAGCTGGCGCTCACCCAGTCGAACGCCCAGACTTTGCAAGACGAACTCAATGCCGCCGCAAACCAAGCCAGCCAAAGGGACACGAAATCACCAGCTCTGCAAGCACAGGTGAACGAACTGACCGCTGCGATGCGAGAGAAGGACCAGCAGATCGCCCAACGCGAAGAACTGCTCGAGCATGATCGAGATATCCGAGACCTTATGGGAGCACGCGATCTCTACATCGGGGAGATCTACGATGTCGCTAAGACGGGCAAGACCCAGAAGCCCTATGGCAGAGTGTTTTATACCAAAGGACAATCCCTGGTCTTCTATGCCTACGACCTCGATCAACAGCCAGGCGTGAAGCTTGCGAGCACCTTTCAGGCATGGGGACGTAGAGGGATTGACCAGCAACACGATATCAATCTCGGTATCTTCTATCAAGATGACGAGAACAAGAAGAGATGGGTACTAAAGTCGAGTGATTCAACGACGCTCGCGCAGATTGATGCGGTCTTTGTCACAGTTGAGCCCCATGGTGAAAGTACCAAACCGAGCGGAAAGCCGCTCCTGTTTACATATCTCCGCCTGACGCCGAACCATCCATAGCTCTCCACAAGAGTTCCGCCTTTTCTTCCCATGATCGAGCACAAACTTTTCTGGGAAGAAATACTCGCGGCTTCCGTAAACAGAGTGACACGCTTTCATCCCCGCCTGTCCAAGGAGTTTCCCTTGAAACAGCTATGCCTTCGTCTGCTGTTGTTGACCCTCTGCGTCCCAACATATTCCATTGCTCAGTCCACTGACGCAACCATCAGCGGTCAGGTTATCGATCCTTCCGGAAGAGTGATCCCCGATGCTGACATCGAGATTTTGAACGAAGCAACTGGCGTTCACTACAGCAATAAGACAAACAAAACGGGTATCTATACCGTCTCGATCCTCCCGTCGGGGCAGTATCGTGTGCAGGTATCAAAGATTGGGTTCAAGACTCTGATCAAGCCCGGCATTGTTCTGAATGTTCAAAGCGCAGTGGCTATCAACTTCACTCTACCCGTCGGGGCGACTTCCGAGAGCGTCACCGTAGAAGCCGGATCATCAATGCTCAATACAACCGACGCTACCGTCGGAACTGTCGTGGATCGCAAGTTCGTAGCCAATATTCCGCTCAATGGCCGAAGCTTTCAAGATTTGATCTCGATGACGCCTGGAGTTGTCACGCAGAGCCCGCAGGCGGGCTCCAGCCTCGGCTTCAACGGTGATTTCAGCGTCAACGGGCAGCGAACCGAAAGCAACAACTACATGGTGGACGGCGTAAGCGGAAATGTCGGTGCAGGAAATGGCTTCGGTCAGGCTCAGAATGGAACCGGTGGGGCACTTGGCGGTTCGACGGCTCTGGGTACGACGCAGAGCCTTGTCTCTGTGGATGCGCTCCAGGAGTTTCGAGTGCAAAGCTCCACGTATTCGGCCGAGTATGGAAACTCACCCGGTGGCCAGTTCTCACTGCTGACCCGGTCTGGAACGAATAGCCTTCACGGCAGCGTGTTTGACTATCTCCGCAATAATTTCTTCGATGCGAACGATTGGTTCAACGACTACTACGGCAAACCGACGCCGGCACTGCGTCAGAATGATTTTGGTGGAACACTCGGGGGACCCGTTTTTATACCGCGGCTCTATGATGGCAGGAACCGCACATTCTTCTTCGTTTCCTACGAGGGATTGCGTCTCACACAACCGACAGCGGCGACGATTCAGTATGTCCCTGACCTGTCGATGCGGCAGCAGGCATCCTCGGTTCTGCAGCCGATCCTCAATGCCTATCCTCTACCGAATGGGATCGACTATGGGACTTCGGCGAACCCGAGTCTTGCTCAGTTCATTGCCCCATTCTCCTTGCCCAGCTCCATCGACTCGACCAGCTTCCGTATCGACCAGAGCTTCACACCGAAGTTGGCCGTCTTCTTTCGATACAGCACGACCCCGAGTTACACATCGTCCCGTCCCTTCTTCGCGCGCCAGACTTTTCAAAGCAATACACAAACCTACACGCTGGGTGCCACGAGCCAACTGTCGAGCAACATCAACAACGAGTTTCGGTTGGGCTACGCCAGCAACGATGCCACGGTAAAGGGCGCTGTCGATAGCTTCGGCGGTGCCACCCCAGTCAATCTGGCCGCTGCCATGGGAGCCGGAGGTATTACAGCACCCTACCCTGTGATGTACTTCAACATCGCCGGGATCGGGACCTCCGATTTCGCGGTTCCAGACTCAGGAAACGTGAACCGGCAATGGAATCTGATCGACAACTTTAGTCTCTCGCTGGGTCGGCACCAGATCAAAGTTGGTGCAGACTACCGGCGCATTCGATCCACACTCGATCATAGTTATGCCGAGATATTCGCGTACTTTGCAAGCCCCGCTTCCATCCTCAACAATGCGCCGGATGAGTCCGAAGTCGCACGCTTCAAATCAGCGACGCCGATCTTCAACGACACGGCATTGTTTGCCCAGGACGAATGGCATGTTTCCTCCCATATCAATCTCTCCATGGGCGTGCGCTGGGAAGTAAATCCGCCACCGACTGAAGCAAGCGGGGACGACGCCTACACCCTATCTGGCGACATAGATAATCCAGCCTCACTGTCTCTTGCGCCCCAAGGAACTCCTCTCTGGAAAACGGCCTGGTATAACTTTGCTCCCCGCCTGGGTGCTGCCTGGACGGTTCACGATCGAACCGGCTGGGAGACAGTCCTTCGTGGCGGAGGCGGAGTGTTCTATGACACGCTCAACCGGGTGGGGGCTCTCGGATACGGTGGCTTGGGGTTTATCGCCTTCAGGATTTATAGCGGAGCATCGATTCCATATACCTCAGACCAACTCACGTTTCCCATCACGGTCACGCCTCCGTATACCGGAGCGTCGATCTATGTGTTCCCCCAACATCTTCAACTTCCCTATACGCTCGAATGGAACACAAGCCTTCAACAGGCCCTCGGCAAGCAGCAGTCACTGACGCTCTCTTACGTCGGGTCGGCCGGCCGGCGCCTTATTGGGCAACAGCAACGCTCGCTGTCTGCGCTCAATCAGACCTTCTCCAATATCTACTACTTTCCCGGCGGTGTGACTTCAAATTATGAAGCTCTCCAGGTTCAGTTCCAACGGTCGGTTGCCCATGGAGTCCAGGCACTCGCTTCCTACACCTGGTCTCATTCTCTCGATCTGGGATCGGCGGACACAGCACTACCGCTTCAGCGCGGCGACTCGGATTTCGATGTTCGAAACAGCTTTCAAGGTGGCCTGACCTGGGATATCCCGCCCGTCAACGGCAACCGCATTCTCGCGGCGCTTCTGGACAATTGGGGTGTCGATGGACGATTGATCGCGCGTGGAGCATTTCCCGTGCCGTTACAAGGCTCCTCGTATGTGAATCCCGCAGATGGAACAGTCACCTACTTGGGATTGAATGTTGTTGCGAATCAGCCCCTTTACCTCCATGGACCGCAATATCCAGGTGGTAGGGCGATCAATCCGGCAGCGTTCAGCCTCCCAGTGACGGGTGTCGCCGGCAATGCGCCACGCAACTTCGTACGTGGTTTCGGTGAAGCTCAGATCAATCTCGCCGCCCGTCGCGAGTTCCACTTGCACGAAGGCCTTCGAATGCAGTTTCGCGCCGAAACGTTCAATCTCCTCAACCACCCCAACTTCGGTTTGGTAGACCCCACCTATACCGATGCAACATTTGGCCAGGCAACGCAGATGTTGAATCAGAGCCTGGGAACCGTCGCAGCTCAATATCAGCAAGGCGGCGCTCGTTCCATGCAATTTGCACTGAAGGTCCTCTTCTAGGTGGAGGAACTCGGGAACTGCCCCGGCCAATGGGCTCCGCAAACACGCCAGACCACAACGAGAGAGAGAACACAATGAAGAGTTATTCAGGTTGTTTCGCCATGCTTGCACTGGGTATCGCCGTGATGAATGGTATGGCGCAGAGCAGAGGATTCACGGTACGCGATGACATCGCTATGGTTCGCTTTAGCAGTCCGTCTGCACAGGTCAATGATGATGCAGCAAAGTTTTCTCCGGACGGGAGATACTTCGCCATCATTACGTCCCGGGGACTCATCGAAACCAACGAGATCGAATCTACCCTTTCCGTCTTTCGAGCAGATGACATCGATACCTATCTATTGGCTCCCGGTTCCGCGACCTCACCCCAACCACGAACACGAACCAAGATTGCCGCTGTGTTGACCGACGAACAGTTCGACGCATACGGCGCGGTCATCTCCGATCTTCGGTGGTCCTCCGATTCCCGCTATCTTTATTTTTTGGGAGATGGCCGGAAGAATGACCGCAGATTATTTCGTATCAGTATCCGCGGGGGAACGGCGCTTGCCTTGACCCCGGAGGCTTACAACGTCGCGAGATACGATGTAGCCGGGAACGCAATCGTCTGCAGTCTTTGGCATTCCGAACAGCCCGGTACAGCTGGACTCGAGAAACGGGGAGATACCGACTCAGACGTGCGTGACGTCACCGGGGAGCGTCTGAAGGCGATTCTCTTCCCGCACAGTCAGCCGGCACCAACAGACCGCGAGCTTTGGATAGTGCACAATCGACAAGGTCGTCCCGTGGCTGCGCGAACTCCCTCCCCATCGCAACGCGATATCAGCTGGTTTCCCGAGGCTTTTGCCCTTTCCCCTACGGGTCACCAGCTGATCCAGATGAACCCGGTGGACAGAATTCCAGATGACTGGAGCGGCTATGATCCCGCTCCCGGATATGAGTGGTCGCGAATACAAAGCGGGAATGCCACGCTCGTTGCCCCTAACAGCGTGTGGAGGCTAAAACAATATTCTCTGGTGAATCTCGACGATGGAGTCAGCACACCGTTGATCGATGCTCCGCACGATTACGCACTGAAGTATCCCTATGGCAGCCAGGCTATCTGGTCCCCGGATCAGCGGCGGGTCCTCCTCACCAACACCTTCTTACCCCTCGGTCCGATCGATGACGAGGAGAGGAGTGGGCGTCTCAAGCCATGTGCGATTGCTGACGTTCAGTTGCCCTCACGACAGGCCCACTGCGTTATCGCCGTCTCCGATCTGACCGCCGGCTCGTCTGGCGGCATCCTTGAAGACAGTCTGTCGTTCGGGAGAGATGACAACGAAGTTGTCTTCAGGCTCAAAGGCTCCAGCTCAAACGGCGAGGTACGTCGGTACACGTTTGATGGAAGGCGATGGCTGAAAGAGAAGACCCCTGATGACGAAGCAGAACGAGATAGGCTGATCGTTCGCACTCATCTGCGGGTGACGATAAAGCAAAGTTTGAATGAGCGGCCGAAGCTCTGGGCAACCAACACCGTGACAGGGCTGAGCAAGATGGTCTGGGACCCCAATCCGCAACTCGACCATCTTTTGTTCGGTAAAGCTTCCGTGTATCGCTGGCGGGACAACAGCGGCTACGAATGGCAAGGAGGCTTGGTCAAACCCGTGGGGTATGTTCCTGGGAAGCTCTATCCACTCGTGATCCAGATCTACAACTTTGACGAAAGCAAGTTCCTGACCGACGGACTGTTCCCAACCGCAATGGCAGCCAGGCAACTGGCCAGTGCCGGAATCGTGGCGCTGCAGGTCCAACGGCGTCTGCCTCACACGTTCAATCTGGCTGAGGGACAGGCGCAACTTACCGGCCTTGAGAGCGCCATCGAGCATTTGACGAAGGACGGGTTGATTGACCCAAGCAAAGTGGGCTTAGTCGGGTTCAGTGCTACCTGTTGGTATGTTGAGTACGCCCTCATCAACGCCCCCCGCGTCTTCAAGGCAGCGACCATAGCGGACGGAGTTGACTACAGCTATATGCAATATCACGTGTTCGGGGTAGCGTCTTCAGACGTCGAGAAACAATACGATGCCATGATTGGTGTGAAACCGATTGGCAGCGCCGGACTCAAACAATGGACCGACAATGCCCTGGGATTCAATTTGGACCGGATCGTTGCTCCCCTCAGGATCGAAGCGATTGCGCCCATCTCGGTTCTATCGGAGTGGGAGATCTATTCGTCTCTGAAGATGCAAGGGAAACCCGTAGATCTGATCTATATTCCCAGCGGACAGCATATCCTGCAAAAGCCTCTCGAAAGACTTGCCTCCCAGCAAGGGAACGTGGACTGGTTCCGATTCTGGTTGCAAGGATATGAGGATCGAGATCCCGTACAACGCGGGGAGTATGAACAATGGAGGGCTCTGAGACAGGGCAATGCGGCGGAGAAATGATCAAATCCAACCCTAGGCTGTTTTCATCACTTCGAACAAGACATTCGGCGCAAGGAAGGGTAAAACGGCCGCTGGCAGTGCTCGTGACGTTAGCCAGCGGCTGTTGGTTATCCAGCTACATTTCGAGAGTGTCACAGGAGTTACTCGTCCGCCCTGTACCCTACGGTTGAGCTGGGTTGCTCTTCAAGGTTATCCAACGGTCCGCTCATTTTAGCGAGCCCTTGAATGGCCGAATCTGCTTTCAGAGTGCTCGTTACCTTCGGTTCGACGTACTGTATGGTGTGATACCTCATTCTTTCGGAAGCCCCACACGATCGAGACAACGAACAATCCGGGTCGCGTGGACGTTGTTACTTCTCTAAACCGCTTCGAACAAGTCACGAGCAGCCGACTACAGGGCTAACTCGTAGCCAGCTGCCACGTGCGGTCCAACGTCCATTGCAAGTTGCAATGGAACTACTCGTCTGCCTGGTATCCCGCCGAGGGAGTGAACTGCTCTTCAGGGCTGTCCAACGAGTTGCCGGTCTTGGCAAGGCTTTGGATGGCAGAGTCTGCTTTCAGGGTATTTGTCACTTTCGGTTCGGTATATTGCATGGTGTTGTACCTCATTCTTTCGGAATTTCCGCATCATCGGGTTAGCCAGCAACCCGAAACATACGGATCTTATCTGCCCCTTGTTCCGGAGCAAAGGTCGACAGGCCAGTGGGCCTGGCAGGACTGAGGGGATGGGTACCGTCGCGTCCCTGGAGCCAAAGCTCGAAGGCAATCGCCCTCATGAGAGCGTGAACCCATCGGAGATCTCGACCTGCGGCTATTTCTTCCAAGGACGCCTGGAGTTTCGGAACGAAAACAAAACCCCGATCACCGATGTGTGAGCTGTCGAACAGAGAGCTGATCTTGCTTTGAGTTCCACGCAGCGCCGATAGCGGTCCCCGGATCAGGTAGGCCTTGCGCCTGCGTTCCAGGATCTCTGTAGGAACAATGCCTGCCAGCGCCCGCCTCATCAGGGACCGTCGCCGCCCAGGACGAACCAGTTGTTCGCGAGGAATGCTGAAGAGATAGTCAACGAGTTGTTTGTCCAAGAACGGATAGCGATACTCGAGGCGAGTCAATGAAGCCGGGAAGATGTGTGGCAGCGTCTCCATGATGGACCACCACGCAAGCCCGTTGGCGATGGCGGTTGGGCTCGACGTTCTATCGTGTCCGGACCGAAACTGTTCTCTTCCCGCCGATCTGCACGCTCGCCGCAGAGGATCCTGAATCCAGGGAGGAACCGACTCCTGGTCAAGCTGGGGAGATCGATAGAGACTGAACGCGTAGTTGGCGGTGGCGTACAGCGTGTGCAAGAGAGGACTTCGGTCGATGAGACACCAACGAGTGGTGCGCTCTAACAACCGCCCGAGTTCGCCGGACACGAGATGGTCGGCCAATTCCGGAAGGGGGGTCGGAATGCCTCCCAGTACCTCATCGCCCCCAATGCCCGAAAGGATGGAGCGATATCCTTGGTGACTCGTTGCTTCATAAATGCCTTTCTCGCGTTCGAATCTGGAATGATCAAGGCCTGGAAGCAACTGCATTCCCGCTTCGGCCCCAGGGAGCTCAAACGTCTGCTGCAGGGACGACACGCGAACATGCGTACCCGCTTTTCCCCGCTTGGCTTCCACTGTCGAGAAGTAGGGCTTTTCGTTCCAATTGGGCTCTGCATCGTCGTAGAAAGAGATCGTATCCAGGAGCTCAGTCGATTGGTTTTGCGATCTGCGAATATGGTCCGACATACACACGATGGAGCTCGAGTCCATGCCTCCACTGAGTTGGGCAAGAATCGGGGTGCCAGGACCGGTCCGGCGCTCGACCGATTGTCGGAATAGCTCGAAAAAATGGTCTTCGTAGTCTTGGTCCGATTGATATCGCGTCTTTGCTTTGCTCACCCATTGCCAATGTGGTTTTTGATGGAGTGTCCGTTCCCTTGCGGCAACGTAGTGTGCCGGGAGGATGGCACGGATGCCATTATGCGGCGTTAGGTCTCGCAGCGGTTGAGCCGCTAGGTAGCAGGCCACATAGTCCTGATCGACATCTAGGCTTCTGGGGTCAGTAAAGAAACTGTCGAGGTATGTCGACCAACGAAGGGTGCCCTTCTTGTTCTCGAAATAGAGCGTCCTCGCACCAGCGTGATCTCGAGCCAGGTAGAGCACTTGATCTCTCGTCGACCACAGTGCCAGCGCCCAATCACCAACGAACCGCGAGAAGCACGCCTCGTCCCACTGTCGATAGGCAGCCAATATCAACTGCGAGTCCGCCGTATAAACTTCGTCCAGCTCAAGCTCTCGGCATAAATCTCGATAGTTATCAATCCGGCCGTCGACAACCAACAGGTTTCCCTGCGCATCGCTCGCAGGACCCGATTCGAGTTCGGACCGCAGATGTGTGTGGCAGGGTTGGAATCCCATTCCTACCCGTCCCTCCACTTGAACAGTCACCCCGTCGAGGGCATAGCGTTCCGTGGCGTTCGCCAGGTGAAGGAGTTCTTCCTCCCGAGCCGAGGCCCCCAGCGGTTTTCGAATTCCAAAGATGATGCTCAAGGTAGCCTCCCTTTCAGCAGCGTTCCAGCACCTGATAGATCTCCTGCATGTAGGGTTTGTCGTTGACGACAACGCCGTCGATCTCGACCCACGCGTGGAACTCGTAAGGCAGCAACTGTGCACCGGTCACCATCTCTGGCTTCCATCCATGTCGTCGCAGCAAAATGGCTGTTGCCGCGGAGCGCTGCAGGCACAACACTCTCTTGAAATAGAAGACGCATGCGAGGTCCATCGCATGTGACAACTCTTCAGCGGTAGCGAGCCTCGAACGCTGGGAAAGATTGACAGGTTGATTGCGCACGGCCCGACGCAACGCCGCCGAACTGCGAAAACGCATGATGAGTTCCATACGAAATAACATCAGCCAGCTGTGCATCACAGGATGCGTGCGCTCGACAAGCAAACGGACCGACTGCCATCGCACGCGGATCGGATGTGACAGCGAGGAGACCTGTTGAGCAATTAGACGTAACTGCATAGAGCCTCCAGAAACTCCGGATACTGTGCGAAGCGATCCAGGTGGCGAGCTAAACTCCGAGCGTAGCTCTGAACGGAATCGAGGCCGCGGTGCATGGAAGTGAACGACGGATCGCGACCACACAGATAGGAGACGATGGCCAAAGGAGGGCTCAGAGCGAACGCCCTCTCGATCTGCGACTCGCTGAGGCAGGCTTCCCAATGTTTTTTGTAGATCTCTCGAATCCGGCGCGCCCAGGTTTGTGTTTCATCGGCCTCGAACGCTTGAACCTGCAGGTTCCGAAACGTGAGAAAAGGGCAACCGATGCATGCCTCGGACCAATCCGTAAAGACAGCTCTCGTTCCGTCAACGAGAATGTTGCCTGGATTGAGGTCGTTATGAACGAGGGCATCGGGAATGCCGAGCGCCTCTAGAGCGAACGTAGCCTCTTCGATGAGGCGTCGAAGTTCTCGGAGCCGTATGGTGCTCAGGGGCGGGACCTTCGTTGAAGTCTGTCTCGCCATCGCATCTTCGAGGTACTGCATCGTTGCGGGCAGATGCGATCGAAGAATAGGCATCCTCTGATCAAAACAGCCGCAGGCAAGCAGGTCCTCGACCTGGGCGGCGCTAGTGAGCTGAAGTTCAGCTAGACAGTGCGTCGCTTGTTCGAATGCATTGAAGCTGAGAGCGTCATAGAGTGGCTGGCCCGCTTCTTCCGTAATCCAGGCATTCCAATCCGCTCTTGCTGCGATGAAAGGAGGCAGACATTGAGGACAGTAACGAGAAAGAAGTCGAGTAGTCGAAAGCTCATGAGTGTTTCGACCACTTGTCGCCTTAAGCCAATAGGTAGGACCGTCCATCGTCTCAAAGCACACCAGTGCGGAGGAGCGGCCGGCGCTCAGTTGCTGGATGTTCCCGTTGAACTCAACGTCACGATCGACGACGCTCTCTCGAATCCATGCTTGAGCTTCCTCAATCCATCCAACTCTTGAGAAAGGACCGCGGTCTTGCGGATCACCTGCCAGGATGCTCCGCACCGTGGAACGCTCCAACTGGGTCAGGTCCTGCGCAGTCACATCTTCGACGGATACAGCCATCAAGCCTTCAGGAAGAACGCGCGACTCTAGCCCGCGGACCTCGATCACTGCGCATGAAGGCAGTTCCTCAGATTTGGGCAAAAGATCAAGCACGATCAGTCGCACGGCCCAAATCGCTTGGAGAACTCCGGTGAGTTGTTCCGCGACGCGAAACTGCTTAGGGATGCTGATGCGCGGCAATCGGTTCGTTTCGCCATGCTTGTCGACCAACACCATCCGCGACCACGGCAAAACCAGAGCCACTCGAAACTCTTCTTGTTCCGCGTTTTGACCGTTCACGCTCATCATCACATCCTCCAATCCTGGTCTTGCCGGTTCAGCGCGACAACAGACCTTCCGACTTCAACTGCTCCAGGAACGCGCGGACTCCTCGTTCCACGATGGCCGGATCGGTCTGGGTCTCGGTCGCGAGCTCCTGAATAGCCTGTTCTGCCGTCAGCCCTTTCTGGAGTCTGTCCCAGATAAAGCCCCCGGTGGAGTTCAGGGTTGTGATCTGATTGCGTGAGACATCGAGAATGGCGGCGCCATCCTGATTCACGACGGTGCTGAGTTCGGAGAGGGGTAACGACATTTTGGTACCTCAGGAAACCTCATATCGCCTAACACGGGCCTGATTCCTTCTGTGCAGGAGAAAGAGGTGTCCGCCCCCTACAGAATGTGTTCAAGGATGAGTGAATTCAGACCGCACAACAAGGTCCGGATGGACCATTATTTTTTATGTCCCTCTAAGGCCGATGAATCTCCCAGGGCCGAAGTTGCGGCACACGAAATAACACAACACCCAAGGTTCCGTAGGGTCCGTGAGTTTCACGGAGAGTATGGGATCGTAACAATGACGCGGAGGAAGATCAGCGATCATTATTAAGCAAGCGCAACTGAGCCGCACGGCTCGCCAATTCTGTCCGGTTGGCCGCTCTCAGTCGCTCGAATAGGCCACTCAGAGTGCGTTTCACGGTACGAGCGCTGACTTGCAGTGTGCTCGCAATCTCACCGTTTGTCTTACCCTTCGCGAGCATCGCCAAAAGCTTCTTCTCCCTGGGCGTGACGAAAGTAGTTGCGATCCCGCCAGGAATGGTGGCATCACTGGCTTGGTCGCCTACGGAGACACCTGGAGGGCGCGTGGAAGAGACGCTGAGGAAGACATCTGCGCGGCAGGTCACCAGTTTTGGCTTGAATCGTGCGATCTCCCGCCGAATTTCCTCCATATCGTAGCTGGGAAGAAAGGCGATCTCCATACGGTCTCCATACTTCAATGCTTTCTGCGCATCACTCGCATTGCAGGCGAACAGTAGCACCCGCATACGATGCTCCGCTTTCGCCCCAGATGTCTTCAGTCGAAGTTCGCCCTCTCGATCGGTTCCAATCTGAGCTTGGCTAGGGAGAGCTGAGTGTTTCATCCGAGGTCACCGCAACTCTTGAGGTTGGACAAGGCGTGAGTTGCCATAGTCCGCAAACCATCTCAGCAGCATAGGGCCGAAATGCAAGAGTGCAAGAACTTTCTCTGGCTGTAGAGGATTCGCCACAGCCATTCAGGCCATACTCGATAGGTGCGTTCGCAATGACGACGCTCATTCGGCCAAGCAAGTCGGGCCTTTGAGGCAGCTCCGGACGGATGAGTTCGCAACTGGTGCTCGTCGAGCCCGGCTATGTGGAAGGGCAATTCGTGGTTTCCAGATTGTGGCTGTGGCGGAAAGGCACCTCAAGGATTGAGGATCGCGTCAAGAATGATTCAGGTCGAGCGTTCTTTGAATTTCGACGGATCAATGCCGAGAGCTTTCATCTTTGCGGAAAGGGTAGTTGGAGGAAGGTGAAGTATGGCACCCGCGCCGGACGGCCCGTAGACTTTGCCTTGCGTCTCCACCAGCGCGCGTTCAATGAGTATCCGCTCGTGATTCGCCATGTCCTTTTGGAGCGAACCCATCGGGGCTTCCTCAGAAGAGCGAGCCGCAAACAATTGCTCCTCGTCGATTGAAAGTAACTCGCCGTTTGCAACGATCACGGAGGTATCGATGACATTCCTCAGCTCGCGGATGTTTCCTGGCCAGTCATATGATCGCAGTAACTCCATTCCGCGCTTTTCAATGTTCCGTATCGTTCTTCCGTGCCGGGCCGCCGAGAGTGCAATGAAGTGAGTGACCAGCATGGGAATGTCATCCCTCCGTTCTCGGAGCGGTGGCACCTCGATGGGAAATGCGCTGAGCCGATAGAAGAGATCGGGACGGAAGTCGCCCGCTCGCATCGCCACCTGAAGATCCCGATTGGTGGCGGCAATGACACGTACATCGGCCGAAATCGGTTTTGACCCGCCGAGGCGCTCGAAGGTGCGTTCCTCAAGCACTCGGAGCAACATAGCTTGAGTGTCGATTGGAAGTTCCCCGATCTCGTCGAGAAAGAGGGTGCCGCCGGCAGCTAGTTCAAACTGGCCCACCCGTTGCCGATCGGCTCCAGTGAAGGCTCCTTTCTCGTAGCCGAATAACTCTGCTGCCATGAGCGTGGCAGGGAGTGCCGCGCAATTCACGCTGCGAAATGGCATGCGTGCCCGTTTTGAATTCTCGTGAATTGCCTGAGCGATCAGCTCTTTGCCGGTGCCGGTTTCACCCGTAATCAAGACAGTGGCGTCGGTCGAGGCTACCTGGTCTACTCGAACGAGCGTCCGTTGCAGGGCAGGGGACCCGCCGATAATCTGCTCGAAGCGAGTCTTTTGTATATCGGCGAGTTCGCCTTGGAGTGCTCGATTGAGTTCCTGTAGGGAGATGTTTTCCCTACGCAGTTTGTCCTGCAAAACCTTGTTTTCTTCAAGAAGCGATTCATTGTCCTTGAGAGACTTACGTAGAGCTTCGCGGTCCTTTTGCTGTTCAGTCACGTCCATAACCGTGCCAATGAACTCGACACCTTCAGTAACGCTTTCGACCGGGTGGCCGAGGCTATGTACATACCGGACAGAACCGTCGGGATGAACAATGCGGTGCTTATGATCGATAGAGGTTCTGCCAGTCACGGCTTGTTGCCACGCGACCTCGGCACCATCTCGGTCTTCAGGATGGACCGCCTCATGAAAGGTGAAAGGCGTCGGAGGCACCGTATTTGGCCCATAGCCGAGAATACGAAAGAGTTCGCTGGACCAAAAGCCTCTCTTACTTGCCGCATGCCATGCCCAACTGCCTGTGTGACTGATGCTCTGTCCTTCGGTCAAGTAGACGTCCCGTCGACTTAACTCTTCCTCACTCCTCTTGCGTTCCGTGATGTCCTGAGCCACGGTGGCGATGAAAGCGGGTGCTCCGGTCTTTGCATCCGGAATCGCAAACCCGGTGCATTGGAGCGGAAAGGTTTCCCCGGTCGTGAAATTCCTCCCAATCGTCTCGAATTCCAGATGTCCAAGACTCACTATCATTGGAATGATTTTGTCTTGGCCGCGGACACGTTCGCTGTCAGCGAAAAACTCGAGCACGTTTGTGCGCTTGACGTGATCGTCACCTTCTAGTCCAAACAGTTTCTGCCCGAAAGGGTTCACAAATACGGCTGCGCCTTCCATGTCGGCGACGCCGATAAATCCTGGAGTGTGTTGCACCAACACGGTAAGCATCTGTCGCTCAACCTGCTGAAGCCGACTTTGTGTGGTGTCTAGTATCCAACCAACCAGTCCAACGTAGGCTCTTTCTTCCTCGAAGAGGGGGATAGCGGAAATGCTGGCAGGAAACTCCGAACCGTCTCTTCGAAGACGAGGTCCTTCATAGTCAAAGAATGGGCGTCCGGCGCGCAGACCTTCTTCTTGCTCTCGCCATGTCCTTATTTCGCTCTCCGGAAGCGCCGCAATCTTCCCGATGAGTTCTTCGGCTTTCCAACCCGTCAGCGCTTCGTACGCCGGATTGCAACGGCGCACCACGCGGCCGGGCCTAAATAGCGCGATGGCGAAAGGTAGCGCATCGAAAATCGTCTTGTACTCAATGTTCACGCGAGCCAGTTGCGCATTCACACTGGTCAGATCGGTAGTGCGGGCTTGTACCTCCGCCTCAAGACGAGCCCGCGACTGTTTCAGTGAAGATTCGATGCGGCGCCGCTCCCGGCTGAATCTCAAGATCAGAAACGCGAAGAAAAAGAAGACTCCATACACCGCAACATTATGCTGGAGGAGCAAATTCCACCTGTCCTGGGAATGAAGGAGAGCAGTGAGTCCCAATGTACCCAGGACGAGTCCTAGATATCCCGGGCCGTTCCCTCCATACCAAGCACTTACCCACAAGGCAGCCAGGAAGATCAATGCGTAGGGATCGCGCAGCTTGAGAGCTTGAAAGAAAAACACAACGGCGAATGCCGCCGCAAAGGATGAGGCCGCAATTCCATAACGGACCATAGCGGGAAACGGCCGACATACGTATAACCAGGCAACTGATCTCAGCATAGAGGAGCCTCTTGCAGTCCGACGGGTTCTCTGCTGGCACGTCGAAATCGTAGCGCTGACTTGATCTTGGTTTGAGGAGGTATTGCCGGTCAGCAGAGCATACGTCCCGTATGATCTTGGGAGTAAACCATATGGAATGTGGGAACCGGAACCACCTCTTGCGCGTTAATGCCATTGCGTCCGTCGACGTATCCGACCGTTGCATGTCTCCAACTTGTTCGGAGACAGATCAAAAGAATCCCTGTATCAAAATCTTCCCTCAAAAGGCAGGGAGAATTGTCTGAGATTTGTCGTCAGACCTAGGGTGGGCCGTTCGCGGATGGAATAGACATGGGGCGGACCTCCTTCAAATGCGGTCTTTTCTGGAATGAATTTACCGGGACGGATTACCGACCGGCGTTTGGAGAGTCTCTTCGACGCTAGTTAGAGGGGTGTTCACTCTCAGGCGCATGCGGCTCGCTGTTCCGAGGCGGGGGCGGTGTTGCAGGTTGAGTCGATGTAGACGCGTTTTTCGTCACGCGTTTTCCGATGAACTCCTGGGCTACCGTCGAACCCGCTAACCCTGCGATACCAAGCAAAGAATTGGTGAAGACCAACTTCGCACCACGATTCGCATGGGGATAGTACGCATTCGAGAGTGCGCCGGACACCATATCGCCAAAGAGATAGGAGTAGTTCGGCATCGTATGGCCGTCGTCACCCCGCGCAATGAAGGCGTGACTTAGCGCATGCATGAGACGCGACTTCTTAGTTCCGGTTCCCTGATAAAAATAACGCGGGTCCTGATGGAACAACGAGGGAAAGATTGCATGGCCGAAGAAATCGCTTGAGCGCCCATCACCGAACTGTGCTGCCCAACGCTTCGCATACCCTGCGGACCCTTGACCGTATCCGGCAAAGTTGTTGTTTGCCTGCTCAATTCCTGCCGCAAAACTAATGCCCACGAAGGAAGTCCAATCGAGCGTGTCGCGTGCAGCGAGTGAGAATTTTTGCTTGGTTGTCATCGGAACTGGGTCAGGAACATAGCTGACGTAAAAGTTGGGGATGACACCCAGCAAGCGTTGCCTCTCCTCTTGTTTGATCTGCTCGGCGGCGATCACTTCTATTGGGCGGACGGTTACTTCCGTTATTGCAGATGCAACGGACAAAGTGATGTTAGTGGCCAGGTAAGCCTGGTGTTCGGTAAGGGTGAACTCTGCAGAGGTGAACGGCGTGAAGCCATTGGCGTGCACAGCCACCGAATAGGATCCGGCGACCAACCTGGTGAAAGTGAATTCGCCGTTAGGCCCCGAGGGTACTTGGTGCAGCTCTGTTCCATCTCTTAGCTTCAGGGTGACCTTCGCACCGGGAATGGCAGCTCCGGTTGTGTCCTGCACGGTGCCTGAGACGCTGGCGGTTCTCTTCGCAGAGAATGCCTGGTCAGTTGAGTTCTGCACATCTGGTTGCGGTAAGGGGGCATCCGGGAGGGAACTGCTTTCGGCAGATAGTCCTGCAATTTGCGGCTGCGCGACCATAGCCGCAGGTGTGACAAAGAGCAAAATGAATGCGTATGCGAGAGCCCTATGGCCATGCCTTCGAGTAGCGTGTGGGCGAGCACTTCCTGGGAAGCTCTTTCTGGCAAGCACGCAAGGCATATGGAGAGGAGCAGCCACGCCAATGATCGAGAGACCGCAAATGAACAGTCGCATAGTCCGCCTTTCAAAAAATTGAGAACACTGTTCGCAGTTGACCGTTGCCGGCGAGAAGATCGTTCTCGGTACAGATGTAGCTAAGAAAAGTCCACCGAGTGGAGCAGGAGCATAGCTTCACGTGTCGAAATCACCTTATTCGCTCGCTAGGCTTTGACCCTTTGGCTCTCCGAGCCACCGAGTCAGCGCTTCGCGCAGACTAATAAGATCACCGGCCTTTACTTCGCCATCTACAGCCCAAGCAACGAATCCATCCGGGCGTACCAGCAATGCGCCGAGATTGGTCAAGACCGTCAGGGCGCGGACATCAACCCGGTCAGTCCAGCCATCAACGGCAGTGCGAAGACCGGCGCTCCCGGATAGGTCGAAGAGGACTGGACGAGGAAGCCGCATGGCGTCGTCTATGCCGGAGATATCCGGCACAGGCTTGCCGACCAGAGGATGTTGATCTGAGCCCATCTCATAACGGATGCCGCGGCCCTGCATCATGTTCCCCAGCCGTACGGGCATCCACGGTGTTGTCTGGATTAGCTCGCCAAACAGCTCACGCATTGCGCGGCTGTGTGCGTCCGGTCGCATGATCGAGATCTGCGCCCGGGTGTTCGTCAATACGGCTGCCGCTACCGGATGCCGTTCGGTGGTGTAGCTGTCCAGCAATCCTTCCGGTGCCCAGCCTTGCACAACTGCAGCGAGCTTCCATCCCAGGTTGGCGGCATCTTCCAAGCCGAGGTTGATGCCATGTCCTCCAAGGGGCGGGTGAATGTGTGCGGCATCACCGGCCAGTAGGACACGCCCCATGCGGTAGGTTGCTGCCTGGCGTGCATTGTCGGTGAAGCGAGTCGAAGCCTCGATCCCGGTGATAGTCACATCTTTACCGCTGACGCGCCGGAGGCTGCTTTCAAGTTCTTCTGTCGTTAGCGGCGCATCGCGATTGGGCGGAGGGCCACAGAACTCCAAAAAAAAGAGCCATCCGGGCTTCGCCCCATAATGGTAGAGACCGGTTTCGGTCAGATTCCATCCGAGAGGAAGTAGGTCCGGATTGTCCATTGAGACGATCGCCTGATACCCGGTGGTCAGGGGGTCTGTGCCAGGGAAGTCGAACCCCGCCAGTTTACGCACTGTGCTGCGTCCGCCGTCGCATCCGACGAGATAGGAGGCATGTACGTCGAACGCGCCCTCGGCGGTAACTGAGTATACGTCAACCCCTTTCTGATCTTGAGCAAAGCCAGTGATTTCGTGACCGCGCAGTACGGTAACGTCAAGCTCTTCCAGCCAAGCGCCAAGAACTTGCTCGAGCGCTTGTTGCGGCATTGGCGTATTGGATGGCATCGGAGATTTTGGACTGAGCGGAAAGAGCAATCCCGCGAAATGTCCCGCGAAGCGGCCCGCCGAGCGGTCGCTTCCGAAACGCTTCATCGAGCGGTCAGCTGGGTCTTTGCGCTGACTCGTAACTGAGGCGAACCCATTGCTATACTTTGCCGCTTCGGCCTGAAGCAGCGGCCATAGTCCACGGCGGGCGAGCAGTTTAGTGCTGTTGCCTCTGATCCCGCCTGCTTTGATCGTCATGTCCAACTCAGTCAGCCGTTCCAGCACGATCACGGAAACTCCCGCGAGCTTCAACTCTGCAGCGAGCAACAGTCCCACTGGCCCGGCACCGGCGATGACAACGTCACAATTCATAGTGCCTTCCTCTCTTGCCTGCGCGGCAACGCGACGATTTCCATCACGGTTTGCGTTTCTGACCTCTGCTCGCAATCCGTGCCTTCTCAATCGTAAACCGTATGCAATACAAATATGAAGTAAATACAATAATTTTGTTGCTAGCGATATATAGAAAGGCCATTTATAGTGTGGTTCAAGGGAAAGGGGCGTCTTGCTGTGGGACTCAGAGAAAGGAAAAAAGCCAAAACCCGAAAGACTATCTCTGATCTCGCTACCCGGCTCTTTATTGAGAGAGGCTACGACAATGTGACGGTCGCCGAAATCGCCGAAATCGCCGAGGTTGCCGTTACAACGCTGTTCAATTATTTCCCTACAAAAGAGTCCTTAATATTCGACGAAAGCCACGACCGTGAGGAGGCTCTTGTCAACGCTGTTCACACGAGAGTCAAGGGAACCTCTATTTTGGATGCTCTGCAGGCTCATTTCTTGCGTCTTCTACCTATGTCTCAAAGGAATACAAAGGAGCATGAGGATATCATCCGACTGATAAGATCGACTCCCGATCTTGCCAGAGAGCACCGGGAACTTTGGAGACGCTCTGAGCAGTCCTTGGCGCAGGCGATTTCAAAGGAATCTGAGCCAAAACTTTCAAGGATTGAAGCCGAAATGATCTCTCACTGCGTTCTAGATGCGTTCCGCCGATCCATTGAAACATCGAATCCAAAACCTTCTCTCGTCTCACTATTCGGAATTCTGAAGGATGGGTGGCAACAGTAGGCATCTTAGGTGTATGCATATTCGCACCGAGTTCAGGCCAGCGAGCCGACTGCGAAAAAGCCGTCTGAGTGGGAATATTGCCAGGAGCCGCGCAATAAGGCATACGAATTGAAGCCTCGTGAGTTCGCAGGATGTTCCAGTCCTCAAGAGCCTCTCCGAGCGTGGCGGCATGGACCGTAGGCACACTGATGTCAATCAATCCGACTCGGACGAGTTCGCCGATGATTGCCATGACGCCGCCGGCTCCGGAAAGTTTCATAGAGGCTGGTATCCGTGCTCGCGATCTGGCGCACAGGACTCGAACTGCCTTCCCAATTTTCCAACCCAACGAAAGGCAATGCTCCCACAGCAAGCCACATCAGTCGAATAAAATCTCTTCGAAGGACAAGAACGCTTAGCTTCCCACGGCTTCTGCCACAATCAACTTTCAACCCCCCAATAATGACTGCGCCATGATCAATCGTAAGGCGCCGCGACGATTCGACGTAATGCGCACACCATCAACTGCCTTCTTTGCATAGCCGTTCACGACCTGAACAGCATAATCGAAATCACGGAAACGATAGTTCAATTGGTCAAGCGAAACGCTTCGAAGTGCGCTGCGCGCTTCAACCCATTCGAACTTCAGACCGAGCAGCGAAGACGATGCTACGCCGGCCACGCTAAATGCTATCTCCGTCTCGTGAAATACAGACACCAAACTGCCGCCGCCGGCAATAGGCACACTCGTTTGTAGCGCAAGTCCCGACTCGCTGACAGTGGGTGTCCCAACCATGGTGAGAGGCGTGTCCAAACCATCCTCTCCAATCAAGACAAATCGCCCCATGGCACGCATACCGTCGCGGCCAGCATGCACTTCGTCATCGCTCCAATGATAGCCGTCGAGTATCGCCAGCATGCGCTGCTCGATACCATGCATCCGCACAGGCTCCGTCAGATAAGGCTGAGCAAAGCGGTCATCATAAACATGTAGATCTCGCAGGTAGAACGCAGCCTCTCGAAAATGTAAATTCGCGCGGAAGTACTTGCTCTGATACCAGACTGTGCGCTGTGGTGTCTGATCCCTGTCAAATGGATCTTTCAGCATCACTTGCGCTTGTGTTGGCGTTGACTTGAAGGAGCGCTTGAAGCGACGTCCCGTCTCGCCCATCGTTTCGACGATCACGCCGCCCTCGCTCTGCACATGCGTGAGCTTATTCATCTGCATCGAATACGCTTTGCTCATCATCGGCCATCCAAAGCTGTTTTCCTGGCCGAGCTGCGCATACGCAAGAGATTGCGCCGGTCCATGAGTCATCATGTCGAAGAATCTATCGACAAATATCGGCGACTGGCCCGACGTCCAGACCGGTTCCATGGTATCCGGATACGGAAGCTGATTGTCATAGTAGTAGACCGGGTCCTGCCCCAACAGGCGAAACATCGGAGAAGCAATCTGATTCTTAGCCTCCAACGCTGGGCTCCATGCGTTCTTCCGGCTCGGATAGTAAGCAGCAATAGGCGCACCCCAAATGGTGAAGCCGTCCGTAGCCAGCTGATCACGGCAATTGCCAAAGGCATCGATGCCATAGTGGTCTGAGAGATGCGCAATCGAAACCGCATCGAGATTCCATGAAGCCACTGTTTTTGCATCGTGGCCGAAGACACGCTTGAAGGTCGCCATAGCAGTGTCGGCAAGCTTGCGACGCTCATCTGGTGTATAGCCTATGGCATAAGCCGCCGGCACATGATAATCCCACTCCCAGTTGGGTTTCCCGCGCCACGCAACTCCCGCATCGTCGCAGATCCTCCGATTCATCTCAAACCAGATGCCCGTTTCATGATCGGGTGGCATCTCGGCTTTAAGGAACTCAACAAACGGCCCCTCGACCAGCGCGTCATATTGCAGCAGCCACGTAGCAGGGCATTTGTGTGCCTTGATCAGCGCCATCTGCTCTCGCACCGGCAGGATCAGATCCATGCTCTCGCGCGGCTCCTCCGCGCGAATAAAATTCATGATGTTGATAACACGTTGAGAGGCACTTGCCCCAAGCGCTTCTGCCGGAAGAGACGATAGGACATTCGAAACAACCATCATCTTCACGGCGCCAGCGATAACCTTTCGCCTAGTAAAACCAATCCCACCCGTCGCAGCCAATATCTTCGTCATATAAATCTTTCTCCCTGCGCGCCTTTCTCCCTATATCCAAGAATCAGCAGTTGCAACACGTGCACTTGTTATTTGGATACACCAGAACCACCGAATCATGTCTCGAGCGGAGATGAGAAGCAACAGACAAGTTCCAAATGCTCACGTTGCGACTCGTATATCGTAAAAAACAACGCCCACTCGTTCTGCCGGGAAATACCATCGTAGAGCCTGGTCTTGGCAGCGCGAGAGGGCATCTAAATTAGAACTTCAGCTTCAGTGCTGCTTGCATCACCCGAGGAGGGATTGCCCCGGTGCTCGTGATCTGCCCGAATGTTGCAGAGGTCGGATCAGTGTTTGGGCCTCCGAAGCTGGGATGGTTGAAGGCATTGAACATCTCCCAACGAAACTGAACGCCATATCGCTCCTTCAAGGTCCAGTTCTTCATTAACGCGGCATCAGTGGTGTTGACCGTAGGAGTAATAAACGGGTTCCGCCCCGAATTGCCGAACGTACCAAGAGCATTCGTCACAAATGCCGCCGGATTGATGTAGTGAGTCAGCCAATTTTGCTGACTACCCTGATGCACATGGAGTGGCACGCCGGGCACTACGTCAGCACGATCACCATACTGGTCAGAACCTGAGGCATTCTGCCCGTTCCCGCATCCGCAGATGCCAAACGGAGAACCACTATAAGCATTGATGATTGCGCTGATTTCCCAGCCTCCAAGGGTATTTCTTCCAATAGCATTCCAGTTCTCGAGAGAGGGCACGGTGTATACAAAGTAAGAGGTCGACACATAAGGAACGTTGAGTTGTGAGACACCCCTGTTGTATCGAATGTTGAATGGATTGGGGAGACCACCCTGAACAGCAATATTTCCGGTGGCTGATAGATCAAGTACCTTGGACCATGTGAAGTTTGACCTGGCTTGAAAGCCATGCGACATCCGCTTCTCCAATCCAATCTGCAGGGACTGATAAGGAGAGGTTCCGAGGCTTGTCTCTTCTTCGATTTGGTTGAAGTTCGGATAGGTCAAGCGTTGCCCACTAAGGGCAGGGTTTGTCGAGTAAATTCCAGGGTTCCGATCGAGGATGGTTCCAAGATGGTAGGACTCTTTGCCGACATAGGCAATGTGCAGAGCTATATCTTTTGAGAGTTGCTGGTCGACCGCTAAATCCCAGCTTTGGGTCATGATCGCACGAAAGTTGCTGGCAAAGACGGCCTCGACGCTTACCGGCAGCAAAAATGGGGAATTCGCCGGAGGCTTATAGCCGGTCGTTGCAAATGGCGGAAACGGGCTTGCATAATTCGTTGTCGCATAGGTCGACCATGGACTGTCGAAGGGGATCGTATATCCGGCACCTGGGGCCGCGTTCAGGTTGTACACGGGACTGAACGGCGCAATATCGGCTGTGTGGTTATAAGTTGAATAGGGCAGAGGTCCGGTAAACATCCCAAATGCGCCTCGTATAGCAGTCCGCGGGAGGCTCTTAGGCTGCCAACTGAAACCGACTCGCGGTTGAAAGTATCCGTAGCTCGTTGGCATAAGCGCAGCGTTGACGCCGGCATCCCCTGGAAAGACAAGCCCTAGTGGTGCATTCGGGAATCTTTGGCTCTGCTGGCCAGGACGAAATGCAGCACCTCTCCCCTCTCCGGGAGTAGAGGGTGGAAGATTGGGATCCCAACGTAGCCCGGCTGTAATGGTGAGATTCGGTAGTACCCGATATTCGTCCTGTGCGAAGAGTCCGAGTTGCCATCCCTTTACGCTGGCGATTTCTCCACCGCCTTGCGTGAAGTTGTTTAAGTAACCCAGCAAATAATCCGCCAGGCCAAAACCTGTGTAATTCGAGAATCCTGCAATCGGCGCGGCCGGATAATCGGCATTCTCTTGCGCGAATTGCTTCCAAATATTACCGCCTACACTGATGGTGTGTAGGCCTATGGTTTTACTCAGGGTATCGTTCAATCCGTAGGAATGGCGATTTTCAGTCTGAAGCGCGTTGTATCCAGAACCGAAACCGCTGGTGCTCAAGCCCTCTAAATAACAGTGGCCTGGGATCTCATTTACGGCGATGTACTTCGACATGCAGACCGGATTACCGTTTATATCTTTGGGCTCTGCATAGGAGGTCACATAAACCTCAGTCCAGAACACGGTAGCCTCATTCACCGTCGATTTATTGATGATCCAGTCGTGCCCCAGAACGACGTTGTAGTCTCTGCCCTGCTGAGCATCCTGGATCGCCATGAGATTGCCGTTAATAGAGGATGCGGGCTCTTCTTCCCAAAGCGTGAAACTGCGCAGGTAGAACCGCTGACTGTCGTTGAGTGTGAAGTCGAGTCGTGCCGTTCCTTCGTCATAGTTTTGGACCAACACGGGACTCGCAAAATTTACCTGCCCGGTAGCAGCGACCTGGCCGAGAGGCAAAGCTGTCGTTGCGATCTTGACTGCTGCGGGAGAAAAGAGCGCGGGATTGATTTGGTCTGGTACTCCATTGATGGTCGTAAACAAATTCGGTTTATTGGTATACGGAGTCGTACTCAATGTTTGGCCCGCAGGAAGGGCCGCACCTACCGCGCTAAAGTCGCCGTTCAACATGGCCTGTGTAGGAGTCGACTGTTGGTTATACTGAGCCGCATAGTGCTGTCTGGTGCCCTGATAGTTAGTGAAAAAGAACAACTTGTCCCTCACGATCGGGCCGCCAAGGTAGCCGCCGAACTGATTCCGCTTCAGCGTGTCAACGGTCTGGGCGAAATAGTCCTTAGCATTCAGATCATTGTTTCGAATAAATTCGAAGAGCCCGCCATGAAACTGATTGCTTCCGGACCTCGTCTTGATGCTTACGACTGCGCCGGGCGCATATCCATACTGGGCGTCGAAGTTAGTGCTCACCCGAAACTGCTCAGTCGCGTCTGCATTCGGAAACGGTGCCGTCTCCGGCATGTAGGTATCCATGTTGGGCGAGCCATCCAGTAGGAAAAAAGTGCTTCCTTGGCGTCCACCTCCTGCCGAAGCATTGATTTCCGTAGGAAGCGCCGTCCCTCCCGGAGCGAGCCCGATTGGAGATTGCAAGACGTTCGTGACACCGGCACTCAAGAATATTAGGCTCGCCGGGTCTCTTCCGTTTATAGGCAGCTCAGTAATAGCTTGCTGATTAATAACCTCACTGACCTCTCCAGATGTCGTGTTGATTAACTCTGAGTCTCCGGAGACGGTTACGGTTTGCTTGGACTCGCCAACGGTTAGCCGAAAGCTGAGACCTTTTTTTTCTCCGATGCTCAGCACAACGCCCTCAGTAACGAAGGTTTCAAATCCAGGGGAAGCAATCGTGATGCGGTAGTGTCCCGGCTCGAGTGCCGGAGCAAGAAATTCTCCAGATTTGTCCGTCTTTACCTGACGAGTTGTGCCCGTATCCTGACTGACTATTAATGCACTCGCGTTCGGGAGCACTGCACCCGAGGCATCTGTGACTGTGCCGGTAATCTGTGCAGAGGACTCTTGCGCGTGAACGGGAGAAGCGGAACTTGCGAGCAGTGCGCCCGCGCAAAGTCCGTATAGTAGAAAACGCTTCGTTGATAGCCTCATAAGAATGGTTCTCCTCATCTCAAATCTGTTTCATGTACCTTTTGATCAAGGGCCTGCAGCTCATTTTGTAACTGGGTCAAAGACGTTCGAACGTTGACTTCTATAGCGTTCGCATCGTTCTGATCGCTTGGCTGTGAACTGCTAAGCAGGGCAACCACGGACTCGTGAACAGCTTCTGTTGAGGAGTGAATCCGACGGATTCGGTCTCTCCAGTCTTCTGACGATTCAAGCGCGTTAGTGGTCTTAGGTTCCACCCGTGTCGCGACTGACGTGTTGGCAGCGGGAGTGTTCGAAGATCCAGGGAGAATTTCAGCCACCAAATTCTGTAGGGAACTGAGGTCTTCACGTAGGGCGGATACGTGATCTGTGAGCAGCACCTGTAACTTTCGCCGTGCTTCGTTGTCGAGTACGGCAACTCCTTTAGGCGGGTAGCGATCAGCCAGCCGATTCAAAGCCCACGCGCGCGCCGAGGCTAATTGTGCCAGCGATAGGGTCTGGTTGACATACGAGATCCGCTGGTCTCTGTCCGTAAAGCGAGCATTAAGCTCGGCCTCAAGCAGAGGCGGAGTTGCAACCATAGCCGCGACGGAGGGGGCCGAAGAATCCACATGACTAGGGATAGAAGATGGCACTCGCTGTGCCTCCTCGATCGTCAATATATGCAGTCGCGTATGCGGAATGTTTTGCAGGGCCGAAACCACCTGCTGCTTGCGAGTGTCGTCGTCAACAATACCGTCAATAGATACTTCATGCCCATCTTGACTGGTGAGACTGATTTGTTCGCCAAGGTCTGCGCCGAGTCTATGAAGTATAGAGTCTGCCTCGACTTCTGCCTCAGCCAATTCGGCGCCGCTCGGTAGCGTGGGTCGCAGTATGGCGGTTAAGGGAAGCTGGACTACCGCAATCTGGGTTGGCGCTCCGAAGATGTCTGCTGATAGAGACGCGAAGGGAATGACGTCATACGAGAGTTCTGTAATCTCGATTTCGCTCTGATCCTGTAGGCGAAAACTCTCCGAAACCGCATGATAGTCGGCAACGCGAACGGTTATATCTGCCTCGGTGACCGGACTTGCGGAGGATGTTGTTTCCACCTTGAGTTCATCCTTTCCGAGCCGCACTACTCTATTGCTGCTTGCCGGGCGGGTCGCTCGCCAGCGACGGTATGTATTCGCATCCAGCAGAGAATCCCAGTCGAGCGAAGATTTGAAGTAGGCTGCTTTAACTTGTGCCTCTCCAAGCCTGTTCGCATCCGTTCGACTCGTAATCCGGTTATGCGCAACATCGCGATACATGGTTCGCGTCAGCGATGTTTTGCCGAAGGTGATGCGAACCTTCTGGACGACAACCGGCTCGATGGTTGTTTTTGTCGATCTGACCTCGGATGCAGCTGTGAGATTCAGCAGCTCGTCTGCGGATACAACGGGAGGAGTGCGCAGGAAGTAGTAGAAGGGGACTAAAGCGATCAGCGCTATGGCACCTGTGATCCAGACTAATTGGTCTATTCGAGCCAACCTAAGAAGCCTGATTGCTCCATTGCGTAGCCGATTCAGGTGCGACGGCTGGCCCATCTCAACAGCCAACGCATCCAGTCGGGTAAGGAAGATTGCTCTTTTGTCCGAGGGTGGCGGGAGATACGGCGCCGTTACTGCATTCTGATAGTCGACTAAATCTGCAATACCTTGTTCGGTCGCTTGCTTTCGGCCGCGACAAGACCAACAGGATTGAACGTGTGTATCAACCTCCGTCGCTTCCTTGGCTGAGAGTTCCCCGTCGAGCGCCAGAAGGATAGCTTCATCGGTCAGATGGCTCCTTAAAAAGAGCTTTTCATGCACGGCGTCTGTGGGGTTGATGTATCTCTTCCTCATGCGCACCCCTTTATGAGTCTGTTGATTGCATTTCTCAGTGAACCGGAAACGGTTGAGGTTCCGACATTCAACATTTTGCCGATCTCTTTGTAGCGGAATCCCTCCACGCGGAGGTAGAGACAGTCCCGCTGTAACTGCGTCAGTTTGGCGAGGCCGTCATGGACGCGAAGGAGCCGTTCCTGGTGGAGTAGTTGCTTCTCAGGATCGGGGGCGCTGTCAACGGTAGACTGGCTCAACTGCTCCCACAATTCGGGCGTGGAGTCGACAAGACGACGCCTGCTCTTGTGGAAGTTAGAAGACAGATTGTGAGCCACTTGGTAAATCCAGGCACGAAGGTTCTCTTCGTCGCCTCCACCGCGCATATGGCGATAGAGTCGAAGAAAAGTTTCCTGAACGACCTCTTCGACGTCCTGTGGTGATATGCCGATATTGATCAGGTATCGGTACAGTGACGGGCGAAGCGTGTCGTATAGCTGAACGATCCTTTGCTCCGAACCATCCGCATTCCGGTTGGCGGCGTCTTCCCTCGCGATGTTCAAACGTAGTCCAACAAAGCCGCTCGAGGTTGCATTTAAGTGCGCCGAAAAACAGAGACACCCCTGCTGGGATCGATTCCAAGCGTCTCGTGTTGTACCCAGCTGTTCCAGCGATATGTCCTATCCCGGAGAGACCAATCTTCCTGCTGTATGTAAAACAACTCAGCACCTCCTTTTGTGCTTAGTTCTGGAAAAATATTTCAGATATTGTCTGATCATCCGTCCAGGTGCTCGGACGGGTGAGATCGGAAGAGGGCATTGGGTATCAATACCCGTGTCGCTGTCCCCGCGCGGCGGACTGATTTCACCCACAGTTCGCTCTTGGTCCGGATTTCTGCATGCATTGCCAAAAACGGAGAGCACAATTCTCGTAATTGTTCTCGGATTTGAGCGTTCTTCCTCTCTCGACGCAGCCGACAGCGCATAATCCGGCTCATCTGGGAGCAAACCTAAAGACGCGTATCGGCCGTGTCGTGCGTGTCAAAGCCTGACAGCCGTGACTTTCTGCTGAAAGTGCTCTACCCGATTTTTTGTACGAGCTAGCTTGTTTGTTTAGCGCAGCGAGTTTTGCTACGGCAGAACTGGGCCCTTTAGTACGGCGTAGCGCCAGCCCGTCCAACTGGTACGGGCTGGCCAGATGTTGTGAGACAAAACGGCAAGTCCAAGGTCAGATTACTTGACCATATACTTCGAATTCCCACAGCGAATACCCGTATTGCGTGGCGCGTTGTGTCCCACACATACGGACATAGCGACCGTTTATTGGGGAGAAGACCAAATTCTCAGACCCTCCCGAGCCATTGGTTTGGGTGAAGACAGTGGTCCAGTTCAGCCCATCGGATGAAACCTGGATCTGGTAGACAACCCCGAACGCGCGCTCCCAGCGCAAAACTACCTGTCCGATCGTCTGCACAGAGCCAAGATCGATCTGAATCCAGGAAGGATCGACAAAAGCCGACGACCACCGCGTGGTGAGATCACCATCCACAGCGTTGGATGCGCTAAGCCCTCCAGACTCGTTGCCACTTGAGGTCGCAGATTGGCCGAGAGCCAAGTTTGATCCGCCTGGAAGGGGGCCTGTGCCATATCCCGATATCGCAGTATCGCTGCCGTTGGTGTTGTCCGTTCCAGTGACGGAGACAGTGAGGAAGGCCGTAGTCGAACTGGCGACGCCGGCACCATTGCTGACGGTGACGCTAAACTCCTCGCCATTGTCGGCCGCAGCTAGTACAGGTGTGGTGAAGAAGGCAGAAGTAGCGCCAGAAATGGCTACCCCGTTTTCGAACCACTGGTAGGTGAACGGAGGTGTGCCTGTGAAGGTGACCGTGAAGGTGGCTGCCGTTCCGATAGCCACAGATTGACTTGTAGGCTGAGTCGTAAACGCAGGAGCGGATGACCCGCTGGCGTTCACCGTGAGAATAGCTGCGACCGAAGTAGTGCTTCCAGTCGCGTTGCTGACTGTGACGCTGTATTGTTCCCCATTGTCCGAGGTAGCCAGTACAGGCGTGGTGAAGATCGCCGAGGTCGCCCCCGAGATGGCGAGACCGTTCTCAAGCCACTGGTAGTTGAAAGGAGCTGTACCAGCTTGACTGACAGTAAACGTGGCGGTCGCTCCGACTGCCACCGATTGGCTGCTGGGCGGAATGGTGATCACTGGAGCCGACGACTCACCGGCAACGGCGGGGTTCACGGTAAGCGAAGCCACAGTCGAATTGGCCGTACCCAACGCATTGCTCACAGTAACGTCGAACTGGTCTCCGTTGTCCGTAGCGGCCAGCACAGACGTAGTGAAGATGGCGTTGGTAGCGCCTGGAATGGCGACGCCGTTTTCAAACCATTGGTAAGTGAAGGGTGCAGTCCCCGAGGCAGTGACCGAGAAGATCGCTGTGGAACTGACAGTTGAGGTCATGCTGCCCGGCTGAATGTCGATTGTGGGGGCGGTCGGTGTAGAGGCAGCGGTTGCACCGGGGCCGTATACCTCGAACTCCCACAGTGAATAGCCGTATTGCGTAGCACGCTGCGTTCCATACATGCGAACATAGCGTCCACTTATCGGAGAGAAAACCAGATTTTCAGTACCGCCTGAACCGTTCGTTTGTGTGAATACAGTGGTCCAGTTCACCGCATCGGATGAAACCTGAATCTGGTAGACAATGCCGAAGGCGCGTTCCCAGCGCAAGACAACCTGTCCTATCGATTGGACAGAACCGAGATCGACCTGAACCCAAGAAGGATCTATAAACGCCGAGGACCACCGCGTGGTGAGGTTAGCATCCACAGCGTTGGAAACGCCAAGCCACCCGGCCTGGTTGCTGCTTGATGTGGCAGTCTGGCCAATAACAAGGTTCGCTCCTGCCGGGACGGGACCCGAACCATAGCCTGGTATCGCGGTGTCGCTGACGTTGGTGTTATTGACTGCAGGGGCAGAGACCGTGAGTGTCGCCATCGTCGAGATGGTGATGCCGGCCGCATTAGTCACCGCGACACTATATTGTTCTCCGTTGTCGGTAACGGCAAGCACGGGGGTGGTAAAGGACGCGGAGGTGGCGCCCTGAATGGCAACGCCATTTTCAAACCACTGATAGGCTAACGGAGAGCTGCCCGTAGCCGTGGCTACGAAGGTAGCCGTTGTTCCGAGAGCCACGGATTCGCTCGTGGGCTGCGTGGTAATTGCAGGAGTGTTCGTCCCTGCGGGAACGATTCCAGTGATTGCAGGATTCGCGCGTTGAACAAGGTCGAGCGCCTCGTTCGAGAACCAAACCCCTGCTGTGGGATCATAAGTACTCCAGAGCGGATCGAAGGTGGCCTGCAGAGTGGTGGTGGGCCATCCGGTTGGTTGGTAGTCGGCATAGTCCCATGCGCGTGCGCCGCCGGCCGAATCGCAAGTGCCATCGGACAGGCCGGGCGTTTTGACCCAGAGGTAGGCGTCGAGTAGTGGTGTGCCGGTGTTCACCGTTGGGAGGACGCCAAGTCCGCGTGCGGGCGGATTACACCAATCTCCACCGTCCAGGGTGGTGATCACGGAAGCGGGCTGGTTATAGGGAGAATTTGCGTAGCTGGAGGCGTCAAAGGGGCCTAATCCGTTGCGGCTGGTATCGATGACGAAGTGGGTCGTCGGGACTGCGGTACCCAAATTGTTTTCGAACCACTCGTCGGTGTAGCTCCAGGTGGTGATGTCGTCAGGATTCACCGTGCCGTATTGCGAGTAATACTGACTAGCGCAGTAGGAGTAATGGCCGAGGCGCCAGCCGCCGTTAGCCGAATTCGTGCCAAAGGCGATGCATTCGGAAATCCAGGTGTCATATTTGGATTCATAGGTGGAGAGGTGGAAGTTCGAAACATTCGAGAAGTATCCTTGGGCCTGTTGGACGCCGGCGGTTATCAATCGCTGGGTTATGACGGGGACGGCCTGCCAGTGGCTGTTGCCAGCATCAATGTAGACGCTGGCTTGGGGCTGCTGTTCGAGTTGAGTGATGGCATAGTTGATCTGGGAATACCGGTTAGTCACGGCAGTGGGAATATCAACCACGGTAGGGTCATATCCACAGTCGCTCGGCAGAAGGGCAAGGGAGTCTGGCTCCACAAGGACGACGACTTGCTCGTTGCCGATCGCGCCAGCTATAGCGTTGATCCAAGCCTCGTAATCGGGGGTATTCTGGGCCCCGCCGGCAGAATAGCTACCGCAGTCACGGCCAGGAATGTTGTACAGGACAAAGACGGGGACTGCAGTTTGGGCGTTGGCTGCGAGAAGAGTCTGGGTAACGATGGCGGCGGTTTCGCTGGGAGTCTTGCTGGCAAGCCACACGGACTGTGGGGTAAACTCCATCGCGTTGATCAGAAGAGCGTTGCTGGACTGACCACTCTGGAGCAGACCGACCTCCTGCTGGACAGCACCTGCCTGGGGCTGTGGGACGAACAAGAGGGTGGAGGTGGAGATGGTTCTGTCTGTTGATGTCTGCGCATTCGCGAATTTGCCTGGAGTGATGCTTGACAGCAGGGCCACTACCGCGACGAGACTGGTGAGGACACGTCGAATGGATGGGTAGTTCGATGAGATTTCCGGCATTGTGTGCCTCCTAAAATCTGTTCCGTTCTTTGCATATGGGCCACACGCTGGCCGTTGTGAAAGCCGGGATGTTTGTTGCTGCGGAAGTTCTTGCAGTTATCGCTAGATGCAGCGATCAGCTCGTTTCTCTCTGAGAGGTTCTTTGCAACGGGCGATTCAGTGGAGCGTTTTTGGAAGACCGAAAATAGCTCAACCGATCAGCGCCGAGAACTCTAATCATCGAAGTTGTCCATGCGAAGCGTATTGAACGGTATAAACGTGAGTTGGCGGAAACCGATTTCGTCAATCAACTCATCTGGAAAGACTTCTGAAGCGTCCGATTGGATCAAAGGGCCTGTACTGTACAGTCCTTGAGGGTAGGAGGCTTCATCTAGTTTGGAGAGCTCGGGCCGTCACGCCCAATAAATCCTCGGATGGTGACGTAACGGACCACTCTTAGGCGTCGTAGAGATTCACGCCAGAAAGAGAGGAGCTGTTCGCCATCGCACTTCTCCTAAAATGATCGCTCGTCACCTTCATCGCGACGAGCGTACTCCTTCGCGCGGGCTCTATCCGTCCCAAGCAGATCGTCGAACCATTCTTTCGGCTGCGACGCTTTTGCGCGCGCATGGAGGAGCGGATTCGCGATTGCTCGAAACCGGCTCCGAAACTCGATGAGTTGGCTGCCGGAGCTGGTTTCAGCCTGCATCACTTTATCAAGGCTTTTCGGCGAGCAGCGGGGCAAATGCCCCACGCACACCTTCTCGGTCTCCGTCTTGCGCATGCGCTGGACCTGATGCTTGGCCGCAATGTCAGAGTCGATCAGGCCTCGGAGGAGACTGGTTTCTCGTCACCTTCACATTTCGTCAGTGTTTTTCGAAAGCATCTCGGAGTAACTCCTGGCGCCGTCCGGGATGCGGCGCTCTTGCGGAACTAACGCCGCACGGACGGTGCACAAAAATCGCTATTTCTTGATACCGGTAAGACGACTCAAGCCCATACCCTCTGTGGAAGAGGTGCTTTATGGTTATCGCAAAGTGGATCGTCGCTTTCGTCGCGCTATACGGCTTCGGCGGATTTGTCGCGGACGCCATTGCTCCATCGGTATCGAAGCAACACCTTTGGAATCCAAGATGGCCGCCCCACGCCAAGTTTCATAATGGGCGGACAATGACGATGGGTATTCTGGGCGGCTTTCTCTCTTTGTTCATCTTGTTCTACTTCCGTCCGCTCACGCTTCCGCTCCTGCTCATCGCAGCAGCCGTTGCAGGAATGTATTGGGTCTCGATGGTGTTCTCGCCGTTCTTTCCCGGGACTGCTTGGTTCGACCCGGAATTTCAGCACGAAACGAAGCGCCCGCTTGGATTCAGTCCGCAACAGCTCCTGACGTATATGCTTTGCCTACTTCTGATCGTTGCGGTCGTTATTGCCGTTCGTTCGACGGGCGGGTGACAAGTCCCGCTATATCGGCATCCGAGACCGGTTTCATCCTCAGCACTCGTTTTGCTACTTGTCTCTTGTCCACCAAACGGGGGCAACGGTATATGTATCAGATGTATTTTCTCCAGAAATCGTCCTAGTTCTGGTGCGAACTCCTGGGCAATATTTTGGGCGGCCATGCCTCCGAAAACTATTACTGATCTCTGTCCCGAGTGGGTTACATCGACAAAACCGGATGGGAGGTATGCATTTCCAATAAAACCACTGGCAGCAGCGCCTGTGAAGTTCGAGATGGCAACTGTGCTGTGGACGTTCAAAGAAAACACGGATAGCGAACATGCCGAGTCACTGATTGAGTGCTGACAGGTTCGGTGAGCCGCAGAAGGACAAAACACTCGTTGAGCGCGGGGCATGAAGTGTCGAATCTCAATTGGCCGCTGCGGTGAAGCCCGAAACCGTGATGGACCCATTGGCGCTGTTGCTCTGAGTGATCTCAGCGCCGAATTGGATGCCAAGTTCATACCAGCTACTGTCCAGCCACGCGTTCGTGTAGCTCAGATAGTAGACAAACGGTTGAAGGTTGCTGGTGAAGCTTGTCACTTGTGTATCTCGCACAAAGCTATAGACAGGCCAGCCAACATTTCCCGACCAAACGTCCCATGTTCCGCTCACTCCGGCCAAGCTGATTCCGGAAGCGATCTTCGTACCGGCGGGTTGATTTCCCGAGTAGCTGAGCCACACCATCATCTCCTCCGACGGAGAGGTTGGGTTACCACTGGGACTGAAGAAAAGATCGTAGGCGCAATCGTACTTATTGTCTCCAGTCATAGCGAATGTGACGCTAGTCGGCATCGATCCCTGCGCTGAAATCTGCTGGGGAAAACCGCCGGCACTGGGGGACCAACTGCCCCCGTCCTGCCATCCCCGATAGATGCTGGGGTACGCCTTGATCGCACCGGTCCCTGTAGACCAGAACCAGGTGGAACTCCAACTATTTATTGTTGGGCTGGAGTTGCCGGAGCATATTTCCTGCCATCCGCCTGGATCGCCGGCCAGGCCCCATTCGTCGTTTTGCAGAGTGTAGTATCCCTGAGACAGGTTGCTGTATTGCCCGTCGAGACACGTCTGAGCACGGACCGCCGAGGTGCAAGAGACAACAGCCACAAGAATGACCGACAAGACCAGGGCTGATCCAAACTTAGTCCCGAACGTGAAGCGAAGATATTTTTCTCTCATACTTCTCTCTTTCTTACCTGTTGGGTTGTCAATGCGGCGCCGCTTTTGGTGTAACCGGGTTAGGCGCAATCTGGAGAGCGCGCAAGCGCGTAGCGATTCCCCCGGAGAAAGCTGTCTCCAAGCGCGTGAATTTGACACGCCGATGCAATCTGCACGGGCTAGTTGAGTCGCAGCGGCGCACGTTGAAAACTCCGGGCAGCTGAAATGGCATCGGGCTTCGGAGATCCGCCTGGCGCAAACAGCAGGGGTCGCTCCGCGTTTGGACCGGTTGTCGCCACTGCTCCTGTAACTTTCGCGATGTCCCATGCTCCCCACGTGATGACGACAGAGACCGAGGCCGTTGCAAGGACAAGGTCCAGATATCGTTTGTAAACGTCGGCGATCGCCTCGTCCCGCGCGCCTCCCTCTACCGTAAGGTGACTGTCGTCCACATCCAATTCGGTGACAAAAACTTCCAAGCCGAGATCGCGCACCTCCGCTATGAATTTTGGCAAGTCAGCGCCGAAGCTCTCTCCCGTGCCTGCTCGCAGATGAGACTGAAGACCCAGCGCATGGATCGGCACGCCTCGTCGCTTAAGATCTCGCAGCATTGTGAGTACAGCTTTTCGTTTGGCAGTGTCAGACTGATTCTCGTATTCCAGACCAAAATCGTTGTAGGTGAGGATCGCGGACGGATCGGCCTGCTTCGCAGCATCGAATGCAATATCTACATAAACTGGTCCAAGCAGACCATACCAGAAAGAGTTTCTCCAGCCGTCGGGCAGACCGTCCTTTAGCTGTATCGCTTCGTTCACTACGTCCCAAGAGTGCAGTCTTCCCTTGTAGCGACCGGCTACCGTGGCGATGTGCTGTCGCAGCACGGCTTCCGCACTGCCCTTGGTCACATCGCGAGTCACCCAGGGCGGCAACGCACGATGCCAGCAAAACGCATGGCCCCGCACCTTCATCGAGTGTTGCCCCGCGAACGCCACAATCGCGTCGGCCTGCGTGAACGAGTAGCGATCAGGTTCTGGATGCACTGCTTCCCATTTCATGGCATTTTCGGGCGTAACGATGGTGCACTCGCGTGCGACCAGGGCATCATAGTCCGCGTTGGTGGAAAGCAGACTGTAGTTCAGGGCAAAGCCGAACGCTATGTTCTTCTCTTTGGCCAGGTGGCCGAGCGGTGTCCAGTTCAATGTGTGCTCGTCTCCACCGAGCGCAAGGAGTGGGGAAGGCAGGGTAGATCCAAGAAGTCCAGCGCCTGCATGCAGCAGAAAATTTCGCCGATCGAGGGTGGGCTGAGGAATGAACATCGTGTCTCCGGTCGTGCTACATAACAGGATTGTTGGCTATAGTCGGGATTGTGACGAGGGCGGCACTGTAGGGACCAAGCTGTAACGTTGCGCTGTTCTTCCGAAGTCGCAGCAACTCAGTCGCAGCCGGCCGAAATCGTCCATCCGGCGTGATGGTTGCATTCGCGAGTGTTACCCCACTGGTGCTCGAAACGGAGGGTGCCTCTAGCCGCCACACACTTCCGCTTGTAACCGGCTGCGGAGTCGGGACAAGAATCTGGCATGCGAGCGCTTGGGAATCACGGTTGATTACAACGACCTGATATGCATGATCTGTTCGCACAGCGTAGGCCGCTAAATTCTTATCTGCGTGTTCGACATCTGTACGAAGAAGAGTGCTGTCGAGGAGTGGTTTGAGCAGAAGCATGCCGTAATAGATAGGGCGGGCGGTGTAGCCTTCGCTCATAGAGCCTGCTATCGGCGTATAGAGTCCATTCCCTCCGCCATGTAGATTGACGCCCGTCGCACCGGCCTGAGCGACAGTCAGCATGAAATCGACAACCCAGAGAGCTGCGGCGAATGTATCGCTGACTCCGGCCTTCCCGGCGGCATAGCAAGTGTTTCCCTCCGCCATCCGGTATGGGATACCACTTCGTTTTGATACCGCGATTGCCTGCATCACGTAGGACTGGAGACGTTCCCCTGGATAAAGCAGGTAATCGATCGTCATGCGCGGATCGCTAGGCGGACCCTCGGCGTAGAAATGACTAGTTTCGAGGACAGTCTTGTGGCCTACGTCTTCGGCGAATTGTGCATTCCACTTTGGATTGGAGGTGTCAGGACCGGCGATCGGCACGTCGGGAAGCTTGGCGCGAATTGCTGCGTAGAACTCGTTCCACCTCGTGATGAACTCCTCGTAAGTCCATTTCTGGTTGTGATTGTCAGAGTGCTTGAAGAGATCAGGCTCGTTCCCAAACTGCAGGGCGATGAGTCGATCGCCAACGGCCTTCACAACATATTCCGCTTCCTCTACAACGGAGTCCACTTTGCCCCGGGCAAGATTCAGACCGTAGATCAGTCGCCAGCCTGTGGCATCTAGAAAGCCCACAAGGTTATCGATGGAGCGAGGAGTGACAGGAAAAACCCGATCCGATCCGTTTCCTGGGTCGGGGCCTTCCGTCTCGCCCAGTGCAACAACGGCCGAACTCATCGGGTCCCATACGGTGTACTCACTCATGTTCCCGCCAAGCCGAAGAACGCCACGATCCCCTAAAGTGCGGAAGAACTGGACCAGATCGTGATTGTCGGCCTTGAAGAATTCGGGGTGAGAGAGCTGCGAGGATTCGTAGCTTAGGCCGGTGAAATCATCGGGGAGTCGCGTCACCTCCTCAGAAGTCACGCGAATGGTTGGGATCGGGCTCTTGGCAAAGAGGATGCCTGGCGATGCAAGCGCCATACCGGCACCTAACATTTGTTTTACGGCTGTTCGGCGACTCGGCGTGCCGCACATCGTGATCGTTGGCTTCAATGATTTTCCCGTCAACACTATCTCCTGTTTGGATGAACTTGCTCTGAGTATTTGTTGGAGGCTGCGCGGCTAGAACGTGAACCGTGCTAGCGCCTGCAGTCTGCGATTCGGACGCGCGCCTGTAATTTGGCCGAAGCTCGAACTGTTCGTGAAACTAGCCGCTGTACCCACCGCAGTGACCGAAAGCGCCGTATTGGGCGGAGAGAGGTTCGTGTGATTGATGACATTGAAGGCGTCCATGCGGAGCTGGAACTTGAGCGCTTTGTAGAGCGTGAAGGACCTTGAAACAGTTGCGTCGAATTCAACCTCTCCTGGAGCACGGATCGAGTCGCGTGGAACATCGCCCAGACCTGTCTCGACGATGCGGGTCCGAACCCCGCTGATGGTGGAGTAGATGGGGCCGGAAGGCGTGAGGGGAAACGCGGTAGTGTCCGTGACCGGGCTGTCCAGATATTGAAGAGCAGAGCCATTCACGGTTGGGTGGGTCAGCTTCAGATGCGTGCTGTCTCCGTTAGGCCGTTGCTGCGAGACGTTTGGAATTTCATTGCTCTGCGTGATGTTCAACGGCAGACCGGTATGGCCGTAAAAGATGGGAGAGATCACGATGCTGTGCAGCCACTTGGGACCTGGGGTTGTGTATACCAGGGCGATGTTCAGAACATGCTTTGTATCGAAGTTGCTGACCGCATAGTCCTGCTCGCGCAGCGACGGAACCGCGGCGTATTGGGCGTTTGCAGTTCCGTTCGGAACTCCATTGGCGAAGATACTGCTGCCATCATCGAGGCTTTTGGAAAACGTGTAGTTCGAAAGCACCGCAAGCTGGGTGTTGAACTGACGCCTCAACGTCACCTGAAGACCGTTGTAATTCGCGCTGCCCACATTATCAGTGACAGTAAAACTGCCTAGCGTCGGGAACGGCTTGGCGTTTTGCGAAGCCGATGTTGTGTTCGCCTGGGTGACCGCATCGGACTGCGACAACGGCACGATGTTCACCGGTATTACATACGGAAGGTGAAGAGCGTGGTTGCCGACATAGTTGACCTCCAGAGTCAGAGCGAGCGGAAGTCTCCTCTGTATGCCGAAATTCCACTGCTGGACCAGGGACAGCGGGCTCTGTTTATCGAATGAAACGCCTGAAATCGTGAAAGGGTTTTTAGCTGATGCGCCTACTAGCGCAGCGAATGGATTGCTTAGATCACGAACTGCGTTGAGAGGAAAACCCTGGGAGAGCGAAAACGGCTGAGGGATTGCTGTGCCTGGGCTGTTATAGGTGTCCACCACGTCATATCCGGGAAAGGCGACCTGTCCGCCCAGATTCTGAAACAAGGTCCCGTAAAAGGTGCCGAACGCGGCGCGGATGACGGTCTTGTCGTCAATACTGAAGGCCAGTCCGACGCGCGGCGAAATATCGGCCTTGGGTGTCACGATGTCCAACGATGGGGACGCATTGATGCCTGCGGCGAGCAACCCGCCTGTATTCGGGTCAAAGCGGGTGTAGATGTTGTTCGCGACCGTCATCGGGGACTCGTACTCATAGCGCAGCCCCGCGTTGATCGTTAGCCTGGGAGTGGCCTTCCAATCGTCCTGGGCAAATACACCAACGTTGAAGTTGCGCCGACCAGTCTCGGGCATTGGCAACTGATAGTTGCCGGTCGTGATCTTGCCCAGAAGGAAATCGGCAAGGCCCGTGTTGGCATTGCCCGTGGTGCCGTGATTTGTCAGAGTTCCGCTGAAGGCGAGGGTTCCTTCCGGATTACCGGATGGATTGAACGAGTTGAACTGATTTCGGCGCAGCGACACGCCGAACTTGAAGGTATGCGGCCCCACTGTCTTTGTAATGGAGCCGAAAGGCGTGAATGTGTTGGTGATGTTGAGTTGATCTGTGTTTTCATCCGATCCGATGTTGCTGAAACCCGGAGACGTCAACTCGGGCATCTGATCCAACGGCAACGAAGCAATGCCCGTCTGCTGGGAGGCATTCATGCCTGCACCCGGCGGGTTTCGGATGACCACATTCCGGAAGTAGCCCATGTTCAGATCCATCACCAAGGAGGGACTCCAGACACGGGTGTATTCGATAGAAGGCAACCAGGCATTGGTGCACGTGCAATCGTAGGTTGAGTTGAGCAGCGGGCTGCTGTAATAGATCGGGTTCGGTGCCGACTGATTGTAGCGGTAGAGGTTCAGACTGACGCGGTCACTAGCCGTAATCTCCTGGTCGAGGCGAACCACCAGGCGAAGGGTGTCGCTCACCGGCGCCTGTTGTGAGGTCCAGTTCCCGGTGTAGCGGTTGTCCGCGGCATCATACGTTCCAGTCGTGTTCGGTAGAGGTAAGAGAGCCAGGATCTTGGCTGCCGCAGGATCGATCGGACCAACCTGATCATTGGTAAACGCTGGAGAAGATACCCCGGTTGCCTGGTAAATCTGCTGTGCCTTACGGGCCTTGCCGGTCGCGTCCGTCGTGGCGAGTGCGTTCGAGAGATCGCCAGTACGCTGGGCGGTCGTAGGAACCGTCAGACTCAGCAACGTTGGGGTATTGGTGATGGTGTAGTCGTAGTTGACGAAGAAGAAGGTTTTGTTATGCCCATCGTAGACGTGCGGAATCCACACCGGACCGCCGAGGGAGCCGCCTGCCTGGAAGAATCGATCGCGGCCGCGGGGAGTCACCTGGCCCGTCGAGGAGTTGACAGTTAGCTTGTTGAAGTAAGAGTTGGCATTGAGGGCCTCATTTTGAATGAGGAAGTAAGCATTGCCGTGATAGACATTAGTGCCCGAGATAGTGTTCACCGTCACCACACCACCTGAGGTGCGACCATATTCTGCCGGGGCATTCGAGGTGAAGATGCGGATTTGGTCGATACCGTCCGGCGATGGAAGGGTGACTGGCGCACCTGTAGACGCGATGATGGTCGAAACACCGTTCAGCAGTATCTCCGAGTTGAGAGAACGGCTGCCATTGAAGGAGAGCGCCGAACTCGACGGTGTGTCGGCCGAACCACCGTGGGTGACGCCAGGGACCAACGCGAAAAGATACTCCGGGGTGCGACCGATAAGCGGAATGTTCTGGATGTCTTCGGGCGAGATCGCGGTCGAGATATCCGACGTGCTACGGTCCAACTGTTCGCCCTTAGCTTGGACGGTGACGACTTCGGAGGCCTCTCCAATCTGCATATTGACGTTCACCGCAGCAACCTGAGCAACGCTCGCGACCAAATTGTCGATGACCGCCTCCTTGAGTCCGTTGGCGGTCACGGTGATCTTGTAGGTTCCCGGGATGACTTGTGGAGCGACAAAGGCGCCTGCCGAGTCCGTAGGACCACGAAACGCGATGACTCCGGTGTTCTTGTTCACGATGACGACGGCAGCGTTCGGAACCAATGCTCCCGATGGGTCCAATACCTGGCCCCGGATCGTCGCATTCGTGTTCTGTGCCAAGGCAATTCCGGTACCGGTAAGGAAGCCGGTCACGAACCAGAGACTTCCAATCAGCACCATTGCAACTGCATGCAACTTGAGCGGGCCACGAGCCTGCCGCAGTAAACTCCAAACGATTTCTCTCACAAAAAGCCTCCAAGGGTGCCAGCGCGCTTCACACATGCCAGCGGTTCTATTCGTTCGCTCTTAGCTCAGGCCGGTGCCTTTCGCTGAAGCGTTTCGGTTTGGTTAAGCAACGCGACACACTCTACGCGTTGGAAATAACGACGCGAAGCGTGCGTTACAGTACGTACCCCGCCAGCCCCCCTCAACTCCCAGCAAGCTGCTCATTCTCAAAGACTTTTTGCGGCGACGAGTGGGTGGCAAGGGCCTGTATAATACGTCCTTCAAGCGCTGAAACGCAGAGTTCGTTCCAGTGCATTGATAGTTCAGGCCATGACAGTGTCGACTGACTGCGTGCTTGATATCCATATGTCGGATACAAGGTAAGCAGCTTCAACATAAGCTGAATGATTCTGGGGAGCAGGAGGATAGCGGCGATGATGGCGGTCGAGTTGGAACAGATCAGTACGAAGGACCGGCACGATATCGACCGGCAGGTGGAGCGCATCTTGCAACACCCGCTCTTCCACCAGAGCAAGCGTCTTCCCATCTTTCTGCGCTACATCGTCGACACTTCCCTCAACCAGGGCGGTCAGGGATCGACGAAGGAGCGAACTGTCGGAATTGAGGTCTTCGGTCGCAAGCCGGACTATGACAACAATTCGGACCCAATCGTTCGTGTCACCGCAACCGAGTTACGCAAGAAACTGGCCCAGTACTATTACGAGGATGGTCACAGCGACGAGATTCGCATTGAATTGCCGCCCGGTTCCTACCTGCCCAGATTCCGCAGGTCGCTGAAGGAGGATGCTGAGGTAGCTGATCAAGCCCAGAGTTTAGAGTCAGCACTACCCGAGATCGTCGTCACCACGGAGGAGATACCACTTGACGCTGTTGTGGAGAACACGCCGGAGCCCCAGGCACCCTCCAGCCGCCGAGCCATGCCTTGGCCCTTGATTGCTGGGGTGCTTTGCGCTCTTTTGGTCGTGGCAGCCGGCTTCTTGATACAGCGAATCTGGAAGCAGCCACGCTCTCCTTTAGATAAGTTCTGGTCGCAGCTCGCGGTCAATTCCGAACGAGTCTTTATTGTGATGCCCGTCATTGGGAGCGACAATATCAAGGAAGCCGAGACCCAACGACGGAGTGTTTCGGTTTCTCCCAACCTCTCTCTTGAAGATACCGACATCGCCGCTCGTGTCGCCGGCCAACTTGAAAGACACGAAGGGCACTTTCAATTTGTCTCCTCTTCCGAAGTAGCCTTGGATCGATTGCAGACGGAACCGTCGGTACTCATCGGGGCGCTCGACAATGCCTGGACTATGCGTCTCACCCGGGATCTCCCATTCGTCTTCGACGAGGCGCCCGACCATCGCACCGGGCGCATTATCGACACCAGCTCCGGAGGCACTAAGAGCTGGACAGTGGATATCGATATGCCCAATAAGCGCATCTCCCGTGACTATGGAATTGTGGCTCGTTATACGAGCCGGTTGACGGGAGAGCCGGTCGTTGTCGTGGCCGGTATTTCCTCGCAGGGAACACAGGCTGCGGGCAAGTTACTGACTTCCCCCGAATTTGAATCGATTCGCACGATCTCTGAAAAGGGGAAGAATTTCGAGGTGGTCATTGAAACCGAGGCGATCGACGGTCATGGCGCCCCACCTCAGATAGTCGCTAGTAAGACGTGGTAGCCGTGCATATTCATCGAAGACGATTGTTGACATACATCTCAATACCAGCCGACTCATCAGCGCGCAAATCACAGGGTGTCAGAGTCCTTACACCGACCCTCTCCAGGGGTTGGGGAGGCAGCTTTTCGGTCGAAGCAAATACCCAAGTGGTCGCGTTCTACGAGCACTGGGGCTTCGAGGTGACTCCACGAGTTGTTATGGGCAAGTGGTTAAGGTGAAGAACGCGGCGGTTCGTCGCTGCTTGGGGCCACGGTGCAGGAATTCGCTCAATCAATTTCTATGAGCGGTGCGAGCTGAGTATTTCCGGATGACGGGTAACTTCCTGCTTTCCTAACGATCTATAAGGAGACTAAGCATGATGGATCTCAGCAAACCAGAAGTATGACTTCAACGTCATCTCATCGGAGATCCACAGATCAATCCCTCTTTCCTCCAGCACTTTTATGTCCCATCCGTTCGCTGAGAAGGCGGCCCGAATCTGATCTTCGTGCAGATCTGGTGAATGTTCAGTCGGGTCCGTAACTTTCTTCGGGTTGCTCGCGCTGAATGCTCGTAGATATATGATCGCGCCAGGTCGACACATGCGGTGCAGAGTTGCGGCGTAAGAGGCACGGTCGTTATCGTCGTAGAGCGAATGGAAGCATCCGATGTCGACGACGGTATCAAAGTAATGGTCGTAGCCGGGAAGCTCGAACAGGTTGGCTTGCAAGAATTGAGCTGTGTTTCCTTTCTCAGCGGCCCTTAGCTTAGCCCGTTCTATCGCCTTGGTAGATATGTCGATCCCAAGTACGTTGTATCCGAGATCGGCTAAGTAGATTGAGGTCCGACCAGGGCCGGAGCCCGCATCAAGGACATCGCCCTTGATTTTATGAACCTTCTCAAGAGTGGCGATCCATTCGTCCGGCTTCTCGCTGTCAAAGGGAGTCGTCGTGCTTTCGTATTCGTTCTCCCAGTATCTCTGTAGCTGTGCGACTTTGTTCATTGAAAACCTCTTCCAGAAAGCTCTTTTTTTAAACTTTTATAGAACGACTACGAGAGCGCATCTCGAAGCCGGTAGTTAGGATTCGATCCCAATCTTCACGCTTGGGCCCTGACCTTTGCATCAATGTGCTCTGCGAAGAATTCGATGAGGCGGGGTATCGCGACCGGAGAGTGGAATGCATAGGTCTGATCCAAAGTCATGTGAGTGCTCGCAAGTGCTCTCTTTCGCATCTGCGACTCGTAAGAGGCGATTGCTGATTGAACGTTGGGATAATCGTTGCTGAGAAGGCATTCCGCAAGTTCTAACGCGTCGAGCATCGCCATGTTGACGCCCTCGCCCGCGTAAGGAGGCATGACGTGGGCGGCGTCCCCGATCATCGTCATGTTGGGTAATGCTTCCCAGCTCCTCCCCATAGGGAAAAAATATTGCGGCCTCGGGGTAATGTTTGGTTCGGCGTTCTCAAACAGGGCGTCCCACAATACGCTCCAGCCCGAGAACTCGCTCTTGAACCAGTTCAGAACTTCAGTCCTATTGGAGAAATCAATGTTGGAGTCTCGGAACCAAAGCTCGTCTGTTCTGTGTCCGGTATAGAAGGCTAAACTGCCGTCTCCCTTCGAGACGACGAATAAGCTCTTTGAATTACCCAAGGCACAGATTTTTCCATTGTCCACGAGTTTGTGAATCTCCGGCGTGGCCTTAGCCGAGTGGTAGACATTTCCTTCGACAATCGTGATTCCTGAATAGATTGGTCCAATGGTGGTGATGTAGGGACGAATTCGCGAGTTTGCTCCGTCCGCCGCGATCACGATATCCGCCAGCGCGCTCTCCCCATTGGAAAAGCTTAGATCGATAGAGCCATCTACTGTAGCCAGAGAGGTGAACTGTCGGTTCCACACGATTGTGTCCGGCCTCAAAGAGTTGATCAAAAGGTCTCGTAGGGGACCTCGGTCGATCTCGGGACGCTCAGGCCCATGGTCTCCGCTCACAAAGTTATTCAAGATGATTGTGCCGTCCTGATCGACGACCATTAACTTGTCAGCGTCGGGACGATAGTTTGCTTCGAATGCATTCATAAGGTCTGCCTTGCGAAGAGCCTTTAGTCCGGCGTCGTCATGCAAATCCAACGTGGCCCCTTGAGCTCGGGATAATTGCCCGCCATCCCTTTCATAGACGACGACGTTGGCTCCATTCATTTGTAGGAGCCTTGCTAGGGTGAGTCCCCCAGGGCCGGCTCCGATAATGGCGATCTTTCTTGTTGTGGGCATGGGAACTATCTCCATTACATCGGTACCAATATAGTTTCATCGGTACCGATGTAAAATGCAAGCATGATCTCTCACGCTCCTCAACGCATTGGTTTTTTAGTGAACCGCGCTGCTCGCCTGCTCTCACGGCGCGCCGAGAAGCGTCTGAGCAAACTAGGCCTTGCTGTGGCGCAAGTTCCGGTACTATTTGCGCTTAGGGAAGGCACCGCTGTATGTCAGAGAGACCTTGCGGCGATCGGCCAGATTGAACAACCCGCGATGGCGGAGCTGCTTAGCCGTATGGAGCGCGATGGTTACATTGAGCGTTCGCCTGATCCAAATGATGGCAGAAGCAGTCTGATTGCTCTTACGGACTCCGCCAAGCGAAAGCTCGCCCCGGCCCGAGCAGCCCTCGCAATCGGTCATCAGGAAACTCTTGCTGGGTTTGCTGATGAGGAGATTGCAATGTTTGCGGCATTTCTTCAACGAGCCGTCTCGAACCTGGAGAGTCCCGACATTTAGATTGAACTTGAGATCGCTACCGGCGTTTGGGTGTGAAAATTATTTTTAGAGGGCAGCTTACCTAAGGGGTGATCGGGCACGATAGGGCTGCAAAGCCGCCGCCGTTTCTGAATAGATATTCACGCACAGCGATGCCCACGACCGTAGCCGGTCTTCCTCGCTCGGCTAACATCACCAGTTATCTATCAGGTTGACTCTCCGATCAGTTTCCCGGTTCCTCCCCCCGATTGGGCACGGTCATTCGGCGGCTATTCAAATGTATTGAACCAGGCCGAACGATGTGCGGTGTGATCGTGAGGAGCAACTCCGTCGAAGTACCGTTGGTGTTTCGGTCGGTGCCCTGGAAGCCGGGCAGGTCGTTCAGGTCGGGAACGCCGTCGAGCATCCTAGCCTCGCTCTTGCTGACCACTGATGCGAGCATCGTCGTTTCACCTGCTGGGACGGTGATGGTGGAGGCTAGAGCGTGACTGTTCAAAATTGGAATGCTATTGATACTGCCGCCAGCCAACGCCGCGATCTTCAGATCCAACGCCAGCTGTATTTCGTCGTCCCGCATGACTTGTGGCGTTATCTTCAGCGTGATGCCGAGGTCCTCATATTGGATATTGGGCGTGGTGACCGGTGCGCCACCATTCTGGGCGATGACTGCACTGCTGACCCCTAGGGCGGCGGCTTGGGATGCCTGTGAACTGGTTGTGGTGTAGGTCGAGGTGATGATCGGGTATCGTGTGCCTGAGCGAAAGGTTGCTGTCTGATGATTGCTGGCACGAATCTGTATTGCGTCCAGCGTGCGCGCTTCCGAGGTGTTGAGGAGCAGGTTGAAAGTGGCGCCCGATGCCACGGATACCCCGGCAAGCGGACCCCCCCCGAAACTACCAAAGACCCCTAGCAGACTTGTGAATTGGCTAGTGCCGGGAACGCCCGCGGCTATAAGAAACCCCAATTCATTCAACTCGTTCGTAGATGCATTCCCTGTGAGCGTAAGGTATCCGCTGGCGATCGCTTGATTCAGTAGCGCCTGGTTCGAATTGATAAGGGTCTGTCCCGTCGAGGCAAGGCTGAAGGCAGAAGCCGAACTGGGCGGTGTCAGGCCGATGTCGCGTGCACTGCTCTTGTCGATTTCATAAAGCTTCACTTCAATTAGTACCTCGGATCCACGGTCCATCATGTCGGCATACGTGGCGTTGACAAGCCGCAAGATGTCTTCTTCGCCGCGTAACACCATGGAGCCGGAATGGGCATTGGCAGTCACTTGCTTTATCCCGAAAATATTTCGGGCCACACTAGCGAGATCGAGCATTTGATCCTGGCTCAATCCGGGCATATAGATTGTCTCTTCTACCAATGGCATCAGTGCGTCGCGGTTCTCCTTGGTATCCTTCGCGATGAGCGCCGTTTTGGTCTCTATTGGCACAAAGAGAAGTCTGTTCATCTCTGCGAGGATGCGAGTGGCATCGTTGAAATCGACATCGTCCACGTCAAATCGGATCGCCGTTCCGATAGAGACGGAGGGATCGAATATCACCGCGATACCAAAGGAACCGTAGATGCTGCGAACGATGTCCTGCACGTTACCGCGTAGGTGGAAGCTGTGTACACCCGTGCTCGGCTCGAATTCGATTGGGCCGGCCAAGGTAAAGGAGATGCTGTGTGCCGTGAGCTTGTCCGGTCTTTGGCGTGTTTCATTCTGCTCGGAGTGCTCCATCACGGCGGGGTTGGTCGGATCAAGAGTGCGGGCCTCGGACAGCAGATCCTTGGCGTGATCGAGGGCCCCGACCAGTCGGGCTTCCTCGGCCTCGTGAATAAGCTGAGTGACGCGCTCCTCTTGGGTGAAGTGCAAAGCGAGTTCGTAGTCATGGTCTCCGGGATCCAGTTGCGCTGCGCTGGGCGGCGTCAAGTTCGTTATGGGCGAATTGCTTTGCTCCTTCTAGGTAAAGATCATTTGCTTTTCGGACTAGCTTGGCCGAGAGAAGAGGGCTGTTGGTCGGCGCATCAATTTTCCTCACCGGCGAAGCGGCCACGGGGGCTGTGCCAACGCTGGCGCTGGGCAGACTACCGGGAGAATCCTTCTGAGTAAGCGCGGCTGGAGTCTGGCACTGGGAGGCGAATGACAGTGCCAGCGCCGCGGAACAGGCGACTCTCATAGTCCAGAAGTGTGACTGGCGAGACCTTGTTCGAAGTCCGACCGAAGAACGTGAGCGACACATGATATGGATATTAGACGAACGACATCCATACCGGTATGCATGTTGCTATAATGAAACCGAGAGTTCTTTTTTCGAATGTACCTCCGTCTTATTGGATCTACGCCCTTAGTGACGAATCGCTCGCCAATCCCGCGAACTCGGGCGGAAAGAACCAGCGCGTTGAGCGACGATCCAGCGCTAGATATACATCGAACAAAATACTCAATGCTCTCTGGGTCGCAGAGTTAGAAAACGAGAATCATGGGCAATCGAAAAGAGACAAGAGTTCCTAGCTGTGCCCCAAATGGGCTTCTAAAGCAGGTTTTTGCATACCAACCTGAACTCCGCCTTTGGATGATTGCCGTTGCGGCAATCGTATTGTGTCTGAGCTCTGCCGCGGGACAGTCTTATTCGCCTTCGCCGCCTAGCAGCGATTGTTCTGATCCCAGCGCGAACTGCCAGAGTCAGAGCCAGTCTCAGACTCAAGGTCAGAATCAGAGAATACCGTCAACGGATCTCCAGCAATTGCGCAGTCCGCAGACGCCTGATAGCACAAGTCGTGATGTATATGTGGACCGCGCCGGTTTCCCAGATAGGAATACGCCTGAACAGCCGCAACAGAGTCTTCAGCGTCCAGAACCGCCTTCGGACTTTCAGAATCTGACGCAGCAGTCGACGGGCGAAATGCTTCCAATCTTTGGTCGCGACCTTTTTCGAAGTGCGCCCTCGACCTTCGCACCCGAGGATCAAGTTCCCGCATCGGCCGATTATGTGCTGGGGCCGGGCGATGAGGTAATCGTGAGGATGTGGGGCCACGACACCTTAAATGCAAGGTTGACTGTAGATCGTTCGGGTTCCATCTACATCCCTCATGTCGGGGGTGTGGACGTGGCTGGGTTGCGCTTTGGCGATTTGGAGGACCACCTTCGCCAGGAATTGAGCCGCGCATACCGGAATTTTGAACTGTCGGTGAATCTGGGCAAGCTGCGCTCTATCCAAGTCTTTGTTTTGGGCGAGGCGAATTCGCCGGGTAGCTACATGGTCAGTTCGCTCTCCACTGTCTTCAACGCGCTTTTAGCCGCAGGCGGACCAACGCCGCAGGGATCCATGCGGTATGTGCAGCTTCGACGAGAAACACAGACCGTCGCGACTCTCGATCTGTACGACTTCATCCTCAAAGGCGACAGATCCAAAGATCTCGTTCTTCAAGCGGGCGACATCATCTACATACCATTTGTTGGCGGGCAGGTGGCAGTGAGTGGCAGCGTCAGACATCCTGCAATTTACGAGATTCTGCCGAGTTCGAATGTTGACGAAGTGCTAAAACAGGCCGGGGGCCTGAGTTCTACTGCGGGCAACACTCGGATTTCGATCGAACGCGTCGAAGAGCACCACGAGCGGCTCGCGATGAACATCGAACTCAATGCCGCAGGATTCGCCACAAACCTCATCGATGGTGACGTACTGCATGTCAATCCCATTCTCGATGGATACAAGAACACCGTGACGATCCGTGGCAACCTTGCAAACCCGGGCCGATTTCCATGGCACGCAGGAATCAAGCTCAGCGAAATCATTCCGGACCGTGAATCGCTGTTGACGAAAGACTACTGGCGCCAGAGAAATCGCCTTGGTCTTCCCACTCCGCTTTTTGAGCCAAGCATTAGCCAGGAGACCTACTTAAGTAGGCAAACTCCGAATCAGGGTCTTGACCGTAATCGTCTGGAGGAACGCGAACAATTGAATTGGAACTCCTCCAATGGAGGAGAAGGCAATACCGACAGTTCCTTGTCGCCGTCTCCTCGGGCGACCACGCGTGACTACACAGGTCAATTGGACGATAGGTCTCTCGATGAAGAAGACGCGCAGAATCAATATCAAAATCAATATTCAGCTCAGCCAGATTATTCAACTCAGCGAAATTATTCGGAGCAGAATAGAAGGCCAGAATTGGAGCAAAGCTCCCTGGCTGAACAACAGGCGAGGTCCACGCAAAACCTCGAGCCTAATGGACGATACAAGACAGAGATCAAAGTAGAGATTCCTGAGATTGACTGGTCCTATGCAGTCATTCAACGGATGGACGCGAAGACTTTACGCAACTCTCTTGTTCCCTTTGACTTGGCGAAGCTTGTGAATGGCCACGATCCAAGCCAAGATATCTCGCTTCAGCCTGGAGATATCATCACAATCTTGTCGCAAAACGATATTCTTGTTCGACAGGATGAGAAGACAAAGTATGTCCGACTCGAAGGGGAGTTTGTAAACTCCGGCGTCTACAGTGTGGAGCTTGGCGAAACTCTAGCGGATGTCGTCAGGCGGGCTGGCGGACTGACGGATAAAGCCTATCTTTACGGTGCTTCATTTACACGTGAAACAGCGCGCGTGCTTCAGCAGCAAAGATTAAATGAATATAT
>NZ_LMUH01000018.1:203431-226184 GCF_009766105.1 Granulicella sp. S156
CTTGGAGCGCTCGTCTATCACCTACGCCATGTCCACTACAACCCCGACTGTAGCCAATGTTGATCCGTTTGCACAGCAACGTGGGCTATTGAATCAAATGCGGAGTCTCCGAGCAACAGGTCGTGTGGTTCTGCAGTTCAAGCCCGACAGTGTTGGCGAAGCGTCGATTCCTGCGATCCCGCTTGAGGATGGAGATACGTTTCGTGTGCCCTCTAAGCCAATTATCGTTAGCGTAGTCGGTGCGGTGTACGGGCAGAATGTATTCCTTTACGACAGTAAGTATCATGTTCGTGATTACCTTCAGCTGGCTGGTAAACCTAACCGAATTGCGGACAAGAAAAATGCATTTATTATCCGCGCGGATGGTTCGGTATATAGCAACTATCAAAGCGGGGGGCTTTGGAGTGAGCACCTGGAATCGGTGTCCGTCTACCCTGGAGATACGGTGATTATGCCCGAAAAACCTATAAAACCCTCTGGCATGCGTGATCTCATTGACTGGGCACAGATATTCTCATCGTTTGGAGTGGCCGTTGCTGCAATTCAAGTCCTTAATTAAATGCGCAGGAAAGGTGTGAGGTGGCGGGAGAAGGACGATTGACCGAGCAGCAGAAAACATCACTTTCGTCAGGTTCTTGTCGATAGGGTATTGCAGCCTCAATTGTTACATTTCATATCGACCCGAACGAACTCTCCGTTTTGATAAAGTCGCTACTGCGAAGCAAGCTTTCTGCGAGAGCGCACATCTTTAGAGAACAGGAACATCAGAGTGACTCTCTTGCACGGATGCTTGCCCGATACGACGCGCAGTTCGGGAAATGACCGAAGCCATCATTCCGCGATCGCGAGTCAGTCTTCCAATCAGAAAGTTGATTGATAGCTGACTCGCGACCGGGTTGCTTCGCAAGACTGTTACTGACGAGTGGCTGTCCAGGGCTTTCCCTGATCGGTTGTGCCGCTCATCTTGTCACCATCGACCGTGCCGGTGAAGGAAAACTTCTTCATCATAGCTTTCACATCGATCGAGATCTGGTTTCCCTGCAGGTTGCCGGTCAGCTTCGCAGAACCCCGTGGAGCTTGAAAGGTGCCGCTAAGGCTTGATCCATCTTGTTTGATTTGCATCGAGCCTTCCTTAGAGTCTCCATCCTTGTTGGTCCAGGAAATTTGCCAATTGCCTGAAACGGTCGCTGCACTGTTACTTTGCGTAGTGTCTTGCGCAGCCACGTTTGAGACCGCAACACCAGTCGGCTGGGCATTTGCTTTCAATGCGCCACAGACATCTCCAACGGAGAGGAGCAGCGCACACATAACTACGGGAACAGATGAGAATAACTTCACAATAACCTCCATGACTTGATTGACCTACACCTGATCAGACGGACGGCAAGGGGGTGCCGATCTAGGAGTTTTGTCGGATTTTGTAGTGATTTAGGGGAAGCAATTCCAAGGGCTGATTGAGGCGCCGTCCATAAAGATCGACGTAAGGGAGCGCGCCGGAAGGGAGTTTCGGTCCCCAGGCGCGGCTCAACAGATAAACGCTCTCCATCACGTGCTACGAGCCTGACCGCTCTTTCCAGATCCTTCAAACGCCTGGTCAATGAGCTTCACAGCCTCTGGCGACTTCATCTCTTAAGCCGCTCGGCTCTGCTCAAGCACTGCTTCAATTTCAGTTCGAAGATTTTCGCTTACCTGTTTCGAGTCGATCCAGAATGGCGCGCTGACGCATTCGACATCGAGTTGCTCTGAGACAGGATCGTAGTTCCAATGCAATTTGATCCCGTTCTTAACTGCATCTCCGATTGGGCCTGTAATAGCGATGCCCATCCGCGATGCTTTCTTGCGCAAACGGCCAAAGATTGCATATGTGACACCGCGAAACGTCTGCCGTGGACTGCTTGATTTCTGCAACTTCTAACCCTCCGGGGAGTCTCATGGCTGACCGTTCGGCTCCGAGGCAAATTACTCCTGAGAGATAGACGAGTAATGAAGTGGATTCGGTTGGTCTTGGGCGAGGATTCGGATCGCAACACCTTCTGGAGCCGCCGCTGCGATCACGGCTGCAATACGACTAGAGCCCACGTTCGGGGCTCCCCGACAGTCATACGGGCGCTCACACGCCATGCTCAGAGAAACTCAGTTGATTGTTGCGGCCTGTTCGCGGGCCTTCGTGTCTTTAGCAAACTGTTTCAAGACCTTATCCGCCAGCTTCTTGGCATCGGCTGAGAGCGTTTGCTGCGTGTCTCTGGCCGCATGAACCACAAGTCCTATCGGGCCGATGGGTGGCAAAAGGTCTCCACCCTTCACCTGGATATCGAAAGTATCCATTGGAATCCAGCTGTCCTTCGTCCTGGATAAAACAACGATGTGAACTCCTAGATGGCTTGCGCCCACATTCATGCCGATTAGTCTGGTGGCGGCGTTGCCACTATTCACTCTTGTAATGCACCCAGTAATGACCGTGGCGCCAACGGGGATCGTTGCCGGATCGGGATTCACCAGGACGGTCATTTTCTTCGACAGTTTCTTCTGCATCTCGTCGGAGACCGCGTCAAGAATCTTTGGATCAACGTTCAGATTGGCAGGCGGAGGGGACGTGTTTGCTGATCCTCTATCACCGTCGGGTTGCGGACATGCCTGCGCAGAAAGAGCTGCGGGATCGGTCACGTGCTGCGATTGGACCGCAAACCGGAGCACAGCAGTTAGCTGCTGCGACTCCGGTTCCGGCGATCGACGAGCCGGCTGATCCTGAGCCCCAGCCGGCGACGGAGAAGATGCGTTGTTGTCCTGAACCGCGCTTTGTGCAGATGCACTGGAGGCGAGGTAACCATGCGCCTCGGCATGAGCGAAAGGAACAAAGTCGATGCTGGCGACGGCTGCCAGTAAGGTGTACACGAGAAGGAACCGTAAATGAACTTTCATTGAAAACTCCCAGGAGATATTCGATCTATATCTGCCTATTAAATGAGATGACATCCATACGAGTATGGACGTAGACTATTTTTAGATTGCCTTGATCTCCAAATGGATGCCGGACGACCGGGGTATTCAGAAGCTGACTGAAGGAAAGCCAGCACACTGCCACGGTTGACGATTATGGCAAACGAAATCAACACGAAAACGACTCTGTGGCAGCGCGCCATTCGCGAACTGAAGGCGTTTGTGCTCCTCACGGCGTATTTTTATGTGACCTTCGGTAGCGTAATCTTCATGAAGGCGGCCATCCTTCACACCCATGGCATCCACTACGTCGCTTGGGGAAGCGCTATCGTCAAAGCCGTTCTGATCGCCAAGTTCATGCTGGTAGGCAGAGCTTTGAAGATCGGCGAGGGGTACAAGGGCCAGCCGCTCATCTGGCCTACGTTGCACAAGGCATTCGGTTTCCTCTTACTGCTAGTGATCATGACGGCCATCGAGGAGGCCGTCGTCGGACTGTTCCACCACCGATCGATTTCTGCGATGGTGGGTGAACTTATCGGACCACGGCTGGGAGAATCGGTCGCCGAGATCGTCTTTCTTCTGCTTGTGCTCATTCCGTTCGTTGCCTTCAGCGTTCTTGCTGACGCGCTCGGAGAAGTTCGTTTGCAAAAGATGTTCTTTACTGAGCCTATGCCACTAGAGCAGAATTCGAGGTCCGAAAACACCACGGGAGTTTGACGTCAAAGAGTAGCGACCGGAGTTGCTCTGACCATTCTCCGTTAGCGCGCTGATTCCGGGAGAACCGAGTCAAAAAGGGTTCGAAGAAGGTGCTTCGTAGCTTCCTGATTATCCTGCAAGTAGGGGTCGAAGTTGCCTTCAACGGCCAGAGCACTCGGGATTCCTCGCAGCAGGAAGCTGGCGAGCTTGAATTCTTTTCTTCGTTTTGGGTCCCCACCATTAAGAAGTAGGGTCGCATCGTCGGTGAGCAACTTGAAGAAGGCCGACACTCGATCCTTGGAGACTGCGCTTCGCAGGGCAAACAACTTGAATTCCAACACCAGGATCGGCCAGTGCTCTTCTAACGCTAAGGTGACGAACAGATCTCGCGCGATCTCCCGCTGCTGCTTCGGAGACCGCCCCTCGATCGCCTTTTTGACCGACTGGACGCGCAGGCGCATCTTCCGTTCCATCAATGCGATGAAGAGATCTTCTTTGCTTTCGAAGTGGGCGTAAACCGCCCCCTTTGTACGTCCAATCGCTTCAGCGATGGTTTCGATGCGTGCCTTCTCGAAACCATCACGAACGAAGACCTTCTCAGCAGCGTCAAGCAGCTTTTGTAGAGTCTCCTCCGTCTTGAGTTGCTGTTGATTCTCGCCCTTATTTCTGGCTCTTGCCGCAGTTTTCATATGAATAACTTTACAGAACAACCATCTTAGCTTAGAAGACCGCCATATCGAGCCCCCACGTAGAGTTGCCTCCGTCCCAAGCTCCCGTTTGTCCTCGGCTCTGCCGGGAGACATTTCGTCACTTGTCAAAATGGTCGCTTTACAAAATGAATCCTCTGCTTCTAGTCTACATCCATACGAGTATGGATGTTCGCTCGATAGGAATTCTATGAAAAAGAACCTCCAACTCGATGCTTGCTTCTCCGCGATGCTCCTCGTTATGGCAGCTTCGGCTTACGGACAGCAGGCGAGCAGTGCGCTCCCAGCCGCTACGGCGACTCAAACTCCAATCGCTGCTCCCGCATCTGGCGGAGTAACCACGCAACAATCGGCCAAGCCCGGCGGTTCGACTGTCGATGTCATTACGCCATCGCTTCAGATCAATGCTCCCTATAGCGGGAGCATCCCTGACCGAAGCGCGGGCGAGGCAATCTCCCTATCCCTGACGGAGGCCATCCGTCGCGGGCTACGGTTCAATCTCGGAGAGACCAATAACGCAAACTCTGTGCGGCAGGCGCGCGCGCAACAGAGCGGCGCCTTCAGCGCGTTGCTTCCCAAGGCAAGCCTCAGTGTGAGCGAGAGCGCGGCAAAATCCAATCTCTCGTCTGAAGGGTTCAGCCCGGCCAACTTTCCAAGTTTTGCGACCACATTTCCTGCAACCGTCGGCCCCTATCACTACTACTCGCTACAGGGAAATCTTTCGGCGAGTGTCTTCAACTTGACGAGCTTATACAACTACCGTTCCGCGCAAGCCAGTGCTGAGGCAGCGTCGCTAAACGCCAAGGACGGCTCGGAAATGATTGTTCTTGCCGTGAGCGGCACCTACATGCAGGTGCTGGGCACCATCGCCGAAGTGCAAGCACAAACAGATCAGGTGCGCTATGCGCAGGCTTCCTACGACCAAGCCGCAGCTCAGGAAAAAGTCGGCACAAAGGCCGAGATCGATGCGAATCGCAGCCTCGTTCAGTTGCAGACCGAGCGGCAACGGTTGCTCTCCGAACGGAGTGACTTGAAAAAGCAGACGTTCGCTCTAGCCCGTCTTCTCGGTCTCCCCGTGAATACCAAGATCACGTTGAGCAGCACGTTGAACGACGACCCAACTATCGGTGTCGGCGAAGAGGAGGCAGTTCAACAGGCGCTTGCCAATCGGCAGGACCTAAAGGCTCTATCTGCTCAGGTACGCATGGCAGAAGCTACGGTCAAGGCCGCCCATTCGGAGCATCTTCCCACTGCTGCCATTCAAGGTTTCTACGGGATCCAAGGCGTCAATCCAGACCAGGGCCGCGGCGTATTTTCAGCATCCGCCAACGTCAGCATGCCCATCTTCGAGGGGGGACAGATTCGCGCCGATATCGAACAGGCGAAGGCGGCACTTGATCAACGCCAGGCAGACTTAGCAAATCAGCAAGGTGTCGTGGAGCTTCAGGTGCGGAGCGCCTACTCCGACCTTGAGGTGGCGACTACCCAAGTAGAGGTAGCGAAGAGCAATCGTGATCTTGCCCTAAAGACACTGAAGCAATCACAGGATCGTTTCGCCGCAGGTGCGACGGACACAGTGGAGGTTGTCCAGTCGCAACAGACGCTCGGTCAAGCGGCTCAGGACTTCGTCTCTGCCCTATACGCCGAGAACCTCGCTCGCATCAGTCTGGCCCGTGCTATGGGCGTGGCCGGCCAGCAAATTCCGACTCTTCTAAAGGATAAGTAACATGCCCGATTCTGATCAGGAACACGTCCGTCCGAACGAAACGCAGCACCAGATCGTTGACCCCTCCGGTGCGCCGGTCGGAACAGATGAACCACACGCGAAAAAAACGACGCACTTCGTCCTGATCGCCTTCGCCCTAGTGGCGCTACTCCTAGTCGCCTTCCTCTTTTATCTGCACGCCCTTCATTACGAAGATACCGACGACGCTCAGGTGGACACCCATCTTGCACCAATTGCCTCACGAGTGGATGGGACCGTTCGAGCCGTCTATGTCGAGGACAACACCTATGTGAAGGCGGGCCAGCCGCTCGTCGATCTTGACCCCGCCGATTCCGAAGTTGCGCTTCAACAGGCACAGGCTAAGTACGATCAAGCCCTCGCTCAGGAGCAGGCACAAAATCCGAATGTGCCGCTGACACAAATCAGCAATTCAACCAATATCAGCACGCAACAAGACGAGGTCGTAAATGCAAAAGCTGCGCTGGCATCGGCGGAACATGACTATGACAACGCCTCAGCAACACTCCGACAGGCAGAGGCGAATAGTGCTAAGTCCCAGGCTGACTTTGCTCGTTACAAGGCACTCTACGAGCAGCGGGAAGTCTCCCGATCGGATTACGACAACTATGCTGCCACCGCCGCTGCGCAAGCGGCTGCAGTTGAGGGTGATCGCGCTGCTCAGGCCTCGGCGGCCAAGACCGTTGAGCAACGCAAAGCTCAGGCCGGAGAACAGGAAAGCAAGCTCGCGCAGAACCAGCGCAATGCGCCGCATCAGTTGGCCATCCAAGAGGCCAACCTTCATTCGCAGGCAGCGAATGTTGAATCGCTGAAGGCGAATCTGCTCCAGGCCCAGCTCAACCTCAAGTATTGCCACATCACGGCACCGGTCTCGGGTTTCACCACGCAGCGCAGCGCCGAAATCGGAAGCAGGATCAGCATAGGACAGCAGTTATTGATGATCGCGCAGATCGACCTTTGGGTGACCGCCAACTTCAAAGAGACACAGCTCGCGCATATGCGTGTCGGCCAAAGAGTGGTGATTCGCGTCGACGCCCTCAAGCGCGATTTTAACGGAACCATTGAAAGCATGCCCACCATCACGGGCAGCCGGGCCAGCGTGCTCCCTCCCGAGAATGCTACCGGCAACTATGTCAAAGTCGTCCAGCGCCTGCCGACGCGCATCCGCTTCGATCAGGGGCAGTCGGGACTCGATCAACTCCGTGCCGGCATGTCCGTCGAGCCCAAAGTCCACCTGGAGTGATCTCGGTCAAAGCCTTGAGGGGTGAATGTTGAATAGCGAATCAAATCCGGTCGCAACGAGGCGCATCTTCAATCCGTGGCTGGTCGCCATCACGGTAACGCTCGCGACGTTCATGGAGATCCTCGATAGCTCCATCGCGAACATTGCGCTGCCGCACATTGCGGGCTCCCTGGGTGCAAGCACGGATGAAAGCACTTGGGTTCTAACGAGCTATCTCGTATCGAGTGCCATCGTCCTCCCGCTGAGTGGCTGGCTTACCACCATCATGGGGCGGAAGCGCTTTTACATGACCTGCGTCGCCATTTTCACGGCCAGCTCAGTTCTCTGTGGGCTTTCGGTCAGCCTACCGATGCTCATCATCAGCCGGATATTGCAGGGTGCAGGTGGCGGCGGTCTGCAAACAAGCGAGCAGGCGATCCTAGCCGACACCTTCTCCGAAAAGCAGCGCGGAATGGCCTTTGCGGTGTACGGTGTAGCAGTCATCGTCGCGCCCGCCATCGGCCCCACCGTGGGTGGTTGGATTACAGACAATTACAGTTGGCACTGGATCTTCTTCATCAACGCGCCGATAGGTCTGCTGTCGCTCTTTCTTACACACCATATTGTTCACGATCCGCCGTGGCTCAAACAGCTTAAAAAGAGCGGTATCACGACAGACTACGTCGGCATTGCCCTGATCGTGGTCGGCGTCGGCACCCTACAGTACGTCCTTGACAAAGGGACAGAGGCCGACTGGTTCTCTTCGTACATCATCTTCGGGTGTTCTGTAATCGCGGCCATCACTCTTGTCGCCCTTGTTATCCGCGAGTGGACGCACCGTGATCCGATCATGGATCTCACCCTCCTGAGGAAGCGAAACTTCGCCACCTCAATCATCTTCAGCTTCGCGCTCGGTGCAGTGATGAATGGGACGACAATTATGATCCCACAGTTCATGCAGGATGTGCTTGGCTACTCTGCGGAGCGAGCCGGCCTCGCGCTGATGCTGGGCGGCTTTACCCTCATGCTTCTGATGCCGCTGGCCGCTCTCCTCGGGGCTCATATGGACAGACGATACGTGTTGGGCGTCGGTTTCGCCGCCATGTCGTTCGGTCTGTACCATCTCACCTCGATTGATCTGGATGTCACCTTCGGGCAGCTAGAGATGCTCCGCGTCATTCAACTAGTGGGATTGCCCTTCATTTTCGTCAACATCACAACGCTGAATTACGTCGGCGTCCCACCCGAGAAGCACAATCAGGTCTCCGGCCTCAGCAACTTCTCACGAAATATCGGTGGTGCAGTCGGCGTATCCATCCTCAACACTTTTCAGTTTCGCCAGACGCAAATTCAGCGGACGAATATGAGCGCCCACACCAATAACGCCAATCCGTTCTTTGTACATCAACTGGCGGGTATCACAAGCAGCTTCAAGGCGATGGGTTTTCCGAGCACCCAGGCGTCTCAAAAAGCACTTGCTCAGATGTCACAAACACTCGACCAGCAAGCCAACGTCCTCAGCTATGTCAATGCATTTTGGCTTATGGCAGTTGCCATCGCCTGCCTGGTACCTCTGGTTTTCTTGCTGAAGAAGCCTAGCAAAGCGGACGAGGAGGGTGCTGCAAATGCTCACTAATGCCTCGACCGCGCTTGCCTGGAGTGCTTCCGTGGAGTTGGAAAATAGCAATTCGCGTTCGCCAATATCCTTAGTGCCCACTAAGACCGGACAGCATGTTCTCTTGATCGATGACGATCACGATATGGCGAAGGGGCTTGCCCGGTATCTCGCTCCCGAAGGCTATTTTCTTCACCTGGCATATACCGCAAAGACCGGGCTCAGCCGAATCAAGGAAGGCGGCCTCGTTTTGGTCATTCTCGAGGTCATGCTGCCAGACAGGGACGGGCTTAGTGTTTTAAACGAAATCAGAAGCAACAGCCACATACCGGTCATCGTTCTTACGGCTAGAGCGGCAGTGACGGACAAGGTAGCCGGTCTTGAGGCCGGAGCCGATGACTACATTCTCAAACCATTTACAGATACTGAACTTTTAGCAAGAATCCGGACGGTGCTGCGTCGCGGGCAGCCCCCATATTCCCTGAGCCTGTTCCTCTCCGTAGACGACTTGATCCTGGATTCAGGATCTCGGACGGTTGAGCGTGATGGTGAGCCAATCGAATGCACGACGGCGGAATTTAATGCGCTGCATATCCTTGTCTCCTGTCACGGCAAGGTCACTACAAGAGAACATCTCACGCAAGCTGCGCTTGGGCGTCCGGTCTCCCCGGGTGATCGTGGTGTTGACAATCTAATCAGTGTGTTGCGAAAGAAATTAGGTCCGAACCTGAACGGGCGAGACCGCTTCCGTTCTGTGCGAAGTACGGGTTACGTCTACGTGCGCACCATTCCGCCACATTCAAAGGAGTCGAAACCATGAAGTGCATTCGACGATCTCGTTCTGTTTCTGCGTGACCACAATCTGACGCTTCGGCGTCGCTTTTCCACGAACCCAAAACCGTTCCATCAAGGAGTAGCAAATATGAGACTTCACAAGGTCCTGTTGAGAGTATCGACCGCTCTCGTCCCGTTAGTATTCGGATGCGTTGTCTGGGCGCAGACCACGTCTCCATCCGATCCTCAAGGCCCGAACAGTCAGATGCTGCAACAGTTTGCTGCTCAAAATGCAGCCCAGTTGCATGCTTACCAATGGATCGAAACAACCTCAACGACTGTGCAAGGGCACGCGATGCCCGCGCAAAAGTTCATCTGTCGATTTGCCCCTGATGGAACTCTTACAAGAACACCTCTCGATCCGCAGCAGAACCCAGGCCAGCAGATGAAGGGCGGCCCTCTCATGAAGATGATGGAACAGAAAAAGATGGGAGAGATCAAAGATGAAATGACTCAAGTGCATCAAGTGGCTGCCCTGTATCTCCCGTTGAACCCTGAGAAATTCCAAGAGGCCATGCAAAACAATCAGGTCAACGTGGGACGGGGTGATCCAAGCGCCAATGCGATCAGCGTGAGTGATTATGCCAAGTCCGGTGACCAACTAACTCTTAATCTGAATCCCACCACACAGCAGATACAAAGCATTTCCGTAAAGACGTCCTTGGATACTCCAGACGATCCGCTCACCATCGCAATGCAATTTTCGAAGCTGGAGGATGGAACAGTGTACCCGAGCGTCACTACGATCCAGGCTCCCTCAAAAAAGATATCAATCACGACGCTAAGTTCAGACTTCTCCAAACCAGTTCAGTGAAATGGCCAGGGTGTTTCACAAGATGCACCTCGGTCCTGGCAAGCCAACCTAATCGGAGCCGCACAACGGCATCCCCAAGCTCTACACAAATCAAACTGTGTCGGGCATTCCGTTACATCGAGGCAATCATGAAATTATCTTCGCTTGTTCCCATCCTAACGTGCACCTTATTGACGGCTGCTCTTAGCTCAAACAGCTCGGGATACTCTCGCGCCGAGGAACCTGGACATATCGTGTCCAACTCGGCTCCTCAGAACCAAGTAAGTGAGAACAGAACAGCAGATTCCGCCGAGGAAGGGTCTGCAACTCAATCAGCAGGATCTTATCCCGATCCGCAAAATGTGGTGATATTCAAGTTTGGAGTTTTGTCGCCAACCAATTCCGAGGAAACCTCACTGTCGGCGAGAGCCTGCACAGCCGCGGCGAAGGCGACTGAGGCCTCGGCAGGCAAGGATAAACCTTCATCTGCCTTAGACGTCGATCCCAAGATTTTGTCTGGAATCATTGACGAACTTCAAAACAGGCTCTCTAAAAGAATGTCCGTGACGGTCGACTCTGGGCCTGAGGAGATCCTTGCGGGCTCACTCATTGTTACCGGATGTATCACAAGAATCGACACGGGCAATGCGACCAAGAGACTAATCGGAATGAATGTCGGGGCAAGTCGCATCGGAGCTCATGTGATTGTGCTTTCTAAAACGAACGCGGGACTTACGACCGTAGACAGTTTTGACATTCAGGTCAAGGGTGGAGACGCCCTCCCGCCATTAGGTCCAGTCGGGCTGGCAATCCATGCAGCAAGAGATCCTGGTCAAACTCTTTCGGCTGATGCCAAGAAGCTCGCAGATCAACTCTTGAAAAGACTTGCTAAGGACAAACTGTCCCACGAACCTCAGGCGTGACATGCCTCGATAGACGCCATCTACATGGGCCATTGACGTCCCCACAAATACCGAGGGCACCTTACCCCATCATGCAGAGGTGATGGTCAATGGCTACGACGGCCAGCGTAACTAAAGGAGACGAGATGAATGGAGAAATTCGGAAAAGCATTAGTATCATGCGCCTGCCATTGGTTATCGCCCTTGCGCCGTGCTCTCGTGCACGACTTGCAGAGGCTCCATCCTTGTTTCTCGAGGAAGGAGTTCAGTCGAATAAATATAGACCCTCCCAGATGGGAGCGGACAAAGGAAAGGAGTCTATAGTGGGAAACATTTGCCGAATGATCGGGATCTCCATTCTGACCTTTGGACTTGGTGTGGCAACTGCACCGGCCCAAGCAACAGGCGCCACCCAGGCTTATTACAGCTACAGTAACGAAGTCTATCTGGGTGGTAACTACATGAGAGCTGCAAGCGGGCCAACCCTTAACGATACTAATTTTGGTGGTTGGAACGTCAGCGCTACTCATTTCGTCACACCGTTTTTAGGCGTGACAGCGGACTTTCAAGGAGATTACGGTCACGCCCCCATCTCTCCGTCTGCGCAGTTAGCAAACAATCCATTCGTATACCAGCACTTGTTTTTCTTAGGTCCCCAAATCCGCTGGCACCGAAGTGAGCGGTTTTCTTCCAGCCTCCGCATTTTGGTAGGCGCTACCGACACAGTCTCTAATTCGGACACTGGACGAATTCCGCCCTCTACCTTTGGCCTGTATCCGAGTGCTACAACGCTTTCGTTGAAGCCTGGTGGCACCTTTGATCTAAACCTGTCGCCACGGGTCGCTCTGCGTCTTGCTCCGGGAGTATTACTGGAACGTCAAGGCGGCAGCTTCCAGCGGGACTTCAATGTTTCCACTGGTATCGTCTTCCGGATTGGAAGGAATAATTAGGTCAAGACTGCTTTTCACTTATGACGTCAGGAGGTAACTCTGCAATGCTCATTGTGCAGCCAAATCACGCAAGGAACACCACGTTAGTGGCGTCGGCAAGGTCAAGCCTCGATGATATCGATGCCGTTGTGAGAGAGCATCGGCCTGCTGTCCTCGGGTACGCAATGATGTCCCTGAGAGACCAGGATCTTGCAGACACCATTACGCAAGAGTGCTTTCTTCGTGCATTTCGAACCCGCGCTCGATTCCGGGGAGAGTGCAGTGTCCGAACATGGCTGATATCGATTGCCGCGAATTTGATTCGTGGTCATACCCGATCAAAGCGGTTTCGCTTCTGGAAAACGGTGAACGCAACCGCGATCGACATTTGTGATGTTCACGACCGCCTGGCAGGTCATCAGCAATCTCCTGAAGCCCAACTTTTGCTTCGTGAAGAAGTTGATCGCATCTGGACATCGGTCGGTAGTTTACCGCGACGACAGAGGGAGGTGTTCCTGATGCACTTTATCGCGGAGATGGAGCTCTCGGAGATCGCGTGTGTCAGTGGCGCGGCGCTGAGCACCGTGAAGAGCCAGCTTTACCGCGGCATCAAGTCTCTTCGGCGGGATCTGATGCGGCCTCGCGTGCGGTGAGGCTGTCACGGAGCGCTTGTGATTCTCGCGGATGTCTGACAATTTCCTACATAACTTCTACGAGAAGCGGGTCATTGTGAATGGGCCTTCCGATGCTGTTGAACAGCCTCCGAAGAATCAATCCCACTTATTGAAAGGATGGTTATGAAAACCTCACCGAGCATATATAGGTACTGTTCTGTATCCCAAACAACTGAGCGTGTGCGGCACTTCCTGCACAAACGCTCGATTGCTCGCTTTGTAGTTGAGTCGGCACGCGGTGCAGTAGCAGGCTCCCTCATTGTCTGCATGCTTTCGCAGAGTGCCGGAACTCTGAACGCACAGCAAGTGCCGGTCCCACCTCCACAAACGTTTCAGCTTAGCTTTGCCGAGTTGGATCAACTGGCCGCACCCGTAGCACTCTATCCCGATGCGTTGGTAGCACAGGTTCTTGCTGCCGCTACCTACGCGCCCCAAATCGACGAAGCCGAGGCGTTTGTCGAACTGAATGGCGACCTGCCTCCTCAAGAGTTGGCACGGCTGGTAGACACTCAGCCCTGGGACCCGGGCGTCAAGGCCCTCACGGCTTTCCCGTCTGTGCTGTCCAATTTGGACCGTAATATGCAATGGACAACGAGGCTCGGGGATGCCTACTACAACCAACCACAGGATGTGATGAACGCGATTCAAGAGATGCGTCAACGAGCATACGACGCAGGGACGCTGCGATCGTCCTCGGAACTAAGCGTGGGGTATCAGCCGGTAAATCCGGCGGTCGTCTACGTTCCCGTGTACAACCCTTGGGCCGTATACGGTGCGCCTGTCCCAGTCTATCCGACATACGCCGTCGTGCAGGGCCCACCGGCTGACGGTGTAGCTGTAGCCGCAGCCATCGGATTTACTGCTGGCTCCGCCGTAGCTGCCTTTTCCTCCTACGGTTGGGGTTGCGCGCATTGGGCCCCGAATTGGGTCAACCACACTGTTGTCTATGATCACGCTCCATATGTCTCGCACAGCGTCACTGTTGTGAATCATGGATACTACGGCGGATTTGACCATTCATCGGCGGCGGTTGCCTATAACCATCAGGCGTTCAATGGGCCGAACGGCATTTCCTCAAGAACAGTTGCCAGAACCGATGGACAGACCAATGTTCATGCCACCGGCCTGTACGGTAACTCCATGAGCCGTTCGACAAGCTACCACCTTGGCGGCAGTTCCACGACGGCAGCAAGTCCGAATGGACAATCCGCAACACATGCTGCGACCGGGCGCGGTACAGGCAATGTCACGGCGATCTCCACCGGTCCAAACGGCGGTTCGGCCACCCGAGCAAGTTCTTACTCTGCGGGCGGAAGCAGCACCACCGTTGCGGGCCCCAAGGGGCAAGCAGAGACAACCTCTGTCAGCGGCCACGGCACCGGACACGCAACGGTGACTCGCTCAGGCGCGCGCGGGAACGGTGCCAGAACAGTCCATATTCGGTGAGTGAATTCCGGTGTGCCGCTCTCTTCCTCGAGCGGCTCACTTCTATGGCTAGGCGCGCTCCACTTGAGGAAGCGTTCTCAGTAGCTTTCGAAATCACGGTCTAAGCAGGAGAGTGAAATGAAGAGAGCAAGCTTCACGATCAAACGATCGCATGACAAGATGCGAGAACTGCTCAGCGCTGCTGTTGGAACGGAGGATGTGCAGGCATTCTCAGCTTGGTCGCAATCCACCCTCGGAGGGTTCCAAAGAGCAAGGAGCAGTCGGCGATGGCTCCTTGTTGTCACTGTTTTCGCCTGGCTGTTGGCAACGCCCATCGGCTGCGGCGTGGGCAACAGCACAGGAAGTAACAATTCGGGTGGAGGAGGTCCGACGGGTCCAGCAAGTTTCGCGACGACGGTGGTTATCGGCGATTCTCTGAGTGCCGGCTTCCAGAACTATTCGCTCCTTGATTCGCAGCAGCCCAACGCTGGGAGAGTCTGGTTGGCACACAAGCGGGCTTCAGCCTCACGTTGCCTTTGATCGCGCCTCCGGGCGCTCCGGCCGTCTTGCAATTGGTAAGCGTTGGCCCCCCGGTTGTTATCCAGCAAGCTTCGGGCGTAACAACCGGGCGCGACGACCATACTGTCCAGCCCACCGATCTCGCGGTCCCCGGACATTTACTGAACGATCTCATCAACACGACGCCGGCCAATGTGCCCACTACGCAAGAAGAACTGATCACGAACATGGTCCTAGGCTACCCGGTTGGCAATGACAAGAGTCAGATGAACGAGGCCATCCAGTTGAATCCAACTGCACTCTTTCTCTGGATCGGCAACAACGATGCACTGCAAGCAGATGACAGTGGGACACCCAGCTCCATGACTTCTCTCGTCACGTTCACCCAGCAGTTTCAAGAGCTGCTCAACACGCTTCACGCGCAGACCAAAGCTACGCTCATAGTCGCAAACATTCCGGACGTTACAACGATTCCGTATCTCACGCCTGCAGCAACCATCCTTGCGCAAGCAGCGACAGAGACTGGGCTAACGCAAGTGCAGATGGCTACCGCGCTAGGTATTCAGACTGGCGATCTCATCAATGCGAGCGGACAAACTCAGGTCCAAAACGCCATCATCGCCATACAACAGGGAGAGACGCCGATTCCACTGACGGATGCCGGCTTCCTCGACCCTACCGAAATCGATGCAGTGCAGTCCACAATCGGCCAATATAACGCTGCCATCGCTCAGCAAGTCTCCGCCGTCGGAGGAGTGCTCGTCGATATTCACTCATTTTTTCAAAATCTGGCAGCGAATGGCATCACCATCAATAACTATAAAGCGACGGCAACGTTTCTCGGTGGCATATTCAGTCTTGATGGAATGCATCCTACCAACACGGGCTACGCCCTGATCGCGAATGAGTTCATCGACACGATGAACTCCAGTCTGAAGACCACTTTAGCGGATGTAAATGTTCCAGCGATCGCTGCCGTGGATCCTCTCTTCGGCTCCAACATCGAGCCTACAAAAGCCGCGACCCTCATCCCTCTGAGTGCAGCTCGCCAGGTAGATCTGCTCATCACTCCGCAAAAGAATGTGGGTAGCGCCGATCTTCCCGTGCCGTAGAACTTTATCGGTGCCGCACAACCACATCGCTCTTAATCAACACGGAGGCCCGATATAAGAAGAGCCTCCAAATTTTGAAGCTCGAGGATCAAACAATGAGGACTTATCAACTCTTGACCTACCATCTGCGAACACCCAAAGCCGCCAAAGCCTATGGACAAATTTTGGCCGATCACATGGAAGGTCTTCGTTTCTATGGCATCGAGACACATGGTGTCTATGCATCTCCTTCTCAGCACAATGCATTAATTGCTCTCGTGAGCTATTCCAGCGAGGTCACGCCAGAAATCACAGTGACGGAGTATCTGGACGGCGCAAAGTTGTGGGCGCAAAGGGCTGGCTTTGATTTGAATCAAATCATTCGTGCAGATGTCATGTTGCTGAATCCGTTTTCTCTGTCTCTTGTGCATTGAACCGAGCAGTACAAACACAGATATGGACGTTCTAGTGAAAGATAGCTGAAATGCAAGGAGCAAGCTTGAACAAAAAAAGACCAGCCACCGAATACGATAGAGAACAAACCTTGGGAAAGCATCCATACATCTCCGAAGTGTGAGTCCATCGTCAATTTGAAAGAAGCTGACCTGCGGTCGCTGCGTTGTGTCACATCGCATCGGTAAATTCAGGAGATGCACGAATCTCGGTAACATGCCGCCAGCCGACCTGATTCGCCACATGCGCGATCAGGTCGATGGATCGCTTGCACTCCTCTGTCACATCCTGCAATGGGACGCCGCCCGAGCCACGCATAGCAAGTTGCGCGAGACGTCGCAGAGCATCACCGGCGCTGTTGGCGTGGATGGTAGAAAGCGACCCGCGATGGCCGGTGTTGAGGGCGTCGAGGAACACACGCGCCTCCGGGCCACGAATCTCGCCTAGAATAATTCGGTCTGGCCTATGGCGAAGTGCGGCTTTCAACAAGTCGCTGAACCCGATCTGGCTCTTGTGGGTGTCGAGTTGCGCTTCGGCAGAGATGACGTGCGGCTTCTGTATATAGAGTTCGGCGACGTCTTCGAGGATGAGGATACGATCGCTGTCGGGGATAAACCCAGCGATGACATTGGTCAAAGTCGTTTTGCCCGCGCCTGTTCCACCTGAAATCAACAGGTTGTCGCCGCGACGAATCGCATCCGTTAGCTGTTGTCCCTGCTCGACAGTTAGCATTCTTCGTTTGACCAGATCGTTCATCGTGAAGTCACGCGAGGTGAACTTGCGGATGGTCATTAGAGGCTGGGGATTGACTACAGGTGGGATGAGCGCCGCCATGCGGCTGCCGTCGGGCAGGCGCAGGTTGAGGATGGGAGAGTCGGCATCGAGCTTCTTGCCGAAGCGATTTGCGATCACTTCAAGGCTCGTTAGTAAGGCTCCCTCTTCAAACCGGATCTCGGCCACCAACTCAATACGACCCTTCTCTTCCATCCAGACAGATCCATCGGGATTCACCATGATCTCGGAGACAGTGCGGCTGGCCAACAGGTGCTCGATGGGCTTGAGGAACGGAATGATGACTTCAAAACTCATTGGGATACTCTCCTCGGATCAAACTCGATCTGCTCCTGATCGAACCAGTTCATGGTGATGGGGAGAAAGTCGGGTTTGAGGTAGCAGTAGGTAGGCAGCTGCGGGCTAATGCCGTCGAAGGCGGCAACGACAGCTTGAGCGTTCTTCAGATCGAAGAAGACCTTCTCCTCGAAGAGCGGTTCCTTATGTTTCTGGTATTGTTTTGCCGCGGCAACCGAACCTTTACTTGACGATGTCCGGCCCGAGAGCCAGCCCACGTTGGCGTTGGTTGAGGTCTCGGAGACGGTGTAGCTGATGCGGGTTCTATCCTCTTTCCCACATAGTTCCGAAGCGTACCGTGCGGTCTCTGGGTCGGAGGTTGTCAAAAAGACCTTAGTGCGGAACGCCTGCAGCAGGGTCTTGACACCTTCGTTGGGCAGAGCATCCTTCAGGCTCGCGACTGATTGTGTGGCGACTATGGGGATGCACCGGGGCTGCCGGGAGAGTGACAGGAAGCGTTCATCCCCGGTCGGGTTGTCGCCGCCAACGGTGGCGAAGTTCTGGTACTCATCGCAGATAAAGACCGAGGGCCGGTAGTGCCGCTCCGGTTCGGCATCCATCCTGGGAATTCTCAATAGCATGGCCCGCTGATAGTCGATCTTCATCATGGTGCCGATGGTTTTGGCGAGTGCCGGATTGAGTGCCACGGGAAAGTTCAGGCCCACAACTGCTCCGGATTCGATCAGCTCCTCGAAGGGCGGCATAATGATTCCTTTTGGATCGGAGGTGCATGGCCTTCCGTCGTAGAGCTCCTTCGATGGACAGAAGACGCGGCGCACATCGGGATCGGTCTCGAATAGGGATAGGAAGACGGCGATGCCCTGAACGATCGAAGTTTTCACCTCAGAGCGGAAGAACTTCCAGTGCTCCCAATACCAGTATTGGACACTGAGGAAGCGTTCGCGCTGCGCAGGATCGGATGGCTTGCGGCTGTAGACGAAGAACTCGGAGGATTTCTGTTGGGTCAGAAGAGTCTCCAGCGTCTCTGTCCATGCGGTCATGTAAAATCCGGCATCCTTATTCCACGCAAAGCCCAGTGGAGACAGAAGACTCTCATTTTCACGGTACTCGTCTTTGCCGATGCCGATGTAGCTGGTGGAGCTGAAGCGAGACCCAACCTCGGTCAGCATCTCTTCGAGCTTGCCGGCGCTGATGACGGTGCGGAAAAGATCGACGAGCGTCAGGTATCCGTCACGGATGCGATGGAGCATGATGACGTACCGTACAAGGTCGGTGTAGGACTGCTGCCAGAATGGCTCCTTGCCCTTACCCCAGATCGACGTGATGATGGAGGCGATATTGAACGCTTGCGCGTAGGCATCAAGTGAGTTGTTGAGTGGGTTGTAACGGACGTCGCCATCGAGTGAGACTTCGACATAGTCCTGTTCGCGCCCGCACCATTTCAGGATGCGCTGGAGTTGCCGGCAGAGATCGCCTTTGACCTCGAGGACAATTCCGGACAGTTTCCTATCAGGATCGTCTGCTTTGTACGCGAACAGCTGACGCATCGCCGGCAGGATTAGTCCATAGGTCTTGCCACTTCCAACAGATCCGAACGAAGCGATACCGGTAAAGAGACCGCGCTCCGGGATCGAGAGCCATGCGGGAAAGGCACTCGGTGTGGGAAGAAGCTGGCTATGTACTTCACCAATAATCAGAGACAGTGCCGTCCGTGTGCGCGGATCGGGATATGGAGGCAACGCGCCAGCGGCCAACTCCAGTTCACTCTTATAGAGATGAACGTACATCAGCGAGAAGATCATCGAGAGGACGACGAATGGGGTGGAGTAGAGAAAGAAGTCATAGCCCCAGATGACGCCATAAAAGATTGGAGACCGCTCCAATTCAATCAGACGCAGAAGCGGATTCGCGGCGTTGATCGGAATCAGGCTATTGAGGACAATGCCGCAGGCCGCGCTCAGTCCGATTGAGAGCACAATGCGGTGCGCGACCAGAGGACGGATGATTCTTTGCAGACGTGGAGAGGATCGCATAGAGATTGCCTCCTGTTAAGCGTGAGCAGCTGTGCTGGATGTAGTTGGGTCCGACTTCGAGACAGAGTCCGCTATTGGTTTGACCGGGATTGATGCAGGTTTCGCATGGCTGGCAGACCGGCCGGCACTTGCCGCGACGCTGGCCTTGTACTTCAGGTAGTCCTCTTCCTGCGCGATCGCGAAGCGCAGTAGCTCATTTACGACATACTGGGTCTCGTTGTTCGACCAATCGGCCATCAGCTCTATGTCGTCGGCAATGGTCTGGTCGATGGAGGATTGCAGCTTGGCGCGGCGCACCTTACTGATGCCGTGCGCGAGTTTGAGTTTGTTCATGGTTATCTTCCTTTCGTGAAGTTGTGTGTCTGTCCCCGATCAACTGGGTATCGGCGACACATGCTGAGTTGATTTACTTCTTATCCGGAGCAGATCAGGAAAAATGTCTGTGCCGGATGTCTTCTGGATCGAACAGTGCCGAGGGGGGAGCGACCAGCGCGGCGTTAGCCGTCGCGTCAAGGGCAACGCCCTGGGGTCGCTCCCCCCTCGACACATACTTTCCTTCACTTATCACCTCCTCTAAGTGGTTGTTTTCGAATAGCTTCCAGCTCGAACAGCAGTCGCCGACTAGACCCATCGCTAGACCCGAGATCCGACACATTCGCGCGTTCTCTGCGGAAGTGATGGAGAGGGTAGCGATACGGCAGGAGGACCGTCGTGAACGTCGCGCGCGGCCCTTGCTGCTGAAACCGTTGCCGAATGCGTTCGACGCTGGCGCTTCCGATCTGCCAGGCCGACACGAGTGCCTGGTGTTCCAACGTCGTGTACATCGATTCGCCTTCATGGAGAACGGCAAGATCGCGCAGAGTAAGCGATGGCTTCTGCGCGTCGGCGTGTGCTCTCGCACAGAGATATTCGAGAAAGTGATCGACACCGCGAGGCGTCATCGTTGTGACGCCCAATGCCTTTGCCTCGGGAAACCGAGAGGCAAAGATCCTGCTCATGTGCTCGAAGTTCTGGGTGGAGTCCGACAGGTACAGCAACTCGAAGCCGGAGAGCGCGGCGAAGACAGCGCGATACCGGAGCAGGAAGTTCTCGAATCCGCTGGGCGAGAGGACACCCTCATCGAAGAATGTGAACAGAACATCTTGTTGCTGCGATACAAGGATGGGGAGTTCTTCGGCAAAGGCCACTCCACGGGACTGCGGGAAGAGCGATTCAGGCAGACCGAAGGACTGAGTGAAATAGTGGACCTTCGATTCGCCCGTATCGAGGATTACATCGTCGAGATGGTCGAGGACGAAGTCGAGCACCATGAGGCGAGACTTGATGTGAGCATCCCCCTTAAGACGGCGATGATGCGAAGCAGCGAGCCCGACAGCGGTGTACACATCGACCGAAGTGAGATGGTAGACAAAGCGAGCCTGCCCGCAGGCGATGCTTTGAAGATGACCGAGCATCCTGGCCCGGCGGAGAAACTGTTCGGCGAGCGCCCCGCGCCCGCGCCGAATAAATCGAAGGTACTGACGCCGCAGGAAATAGCCGGAGTGAAGGGCCACCGTGTACAGGAATACGGCCTCGCGTTCCGTGTACCCCACGGACTGCAACACCGGAATGGGATCGTAGTCGAGGGTCATAGGTCGAGAATGTCCCGCATCATGTCGTGGTCGTCTTCGATCTTGGCGGTGATGCTGGAGCGGTCGGCACTGGTGGCATAGTTGCGAAAACCAGCTTGTGCTTTCGAGCGCAGATGACCGCGCCGGTAGGCGGCGGTCAGCACTTCGATGTCCTCGTGGCCACCGGTACGGGAACCCTGGTCTGGGTCCTGAGCCACACCCTGGCCATCATCTGCTTTGCAGTCGAACTCAATTCGGGCGTCGGGAATCTGAATCTTCCCGTTGACGAAGGGCAACTCCTGTTTCTTCGCGACCTCCTGCTTTATGTCGGCCATGTCACGTTTGGGGTCGGATTTCTGTGCGCGGTAGATGTCCTTCTGCACATCGGCTTTGATCTCGAAATCGAGCTTGACGCGCTGGTTGCTGCCACCCTCGCTCTCGATGCGCCTAGAGGCATCGCCGTAGGCGCGATAGATAAGCGAGTCGTGTTCCATCTCGCGCGGTTTGACGAAGCCGTAGTAGACGGTCTGATCTTTGGGAACCTCGCCACTCTTGAGGAGCCACGCGCGACCGCCTTTGGTCAGCGTGGCGACCTCTACGCGTTCGATCTGACGGCGTGTTCCGTCACGGCGGAGATTAATATGCCGGGTGTCGACCAGCCCCTTGGAGCGAAGATAACGGATGTCTTCATCAAGCTTCCGGCCTTTGCCGTCGTAGATTGTTTTGGCCAGATCCCTGGTGCGGACGACACGGAAGCGACCAAGCTCCAGCATCGCTCTACGCTCCTCGGGCCTAAGCCGCATGCCGATGGTCTGTGACGGAATAGTATTGCGTTGCGCACGCCGGTTATCGGTGGATTCACGCGGATCTTTCGCGCTGCGCGGACGAGCTTCGCGCTCCGGGCGTTTTGGCTGAGAATTCGACCGGCGCGGGGGCGCATGATTGAGGCGGTTCTGGTCAGCACGTTCTTTCAGCGATTGGAGGTGTTGCTGGATGGGATGGGACTCCTGTTGCCGCGACACCTCCGGCTTCGGAGTATTGGGCGTAACCCCAAGCGGGCGTGGAAGGTCCCGGGGGATATCAATCCTCATTCATCCTCCCCGTCGTCGCCCTGCTCCAGCGGAGCGGGCGAAAACTCGATCGCCGTCTGATCGTCGGATGCTTTGGCTGTCTTCTTCTTTGCGCGGGTACCTGCAGATGCAGCGGAGGTTGATATCTCCGCTGGCATTTCTGTCTTTGGCTTCTGGCCGACGACACGACGCATGTCGTAGTCGGCTACGGAAGTGAACCGGTTCATCTCCTTCTCGGCAACTTCGCGGAGCTTACGGATTTTGGCGATAAGGTCGGGGGTGCGATCCAGGGGCGAGTCATCGATCTGCATGGCTATAACGGTTCCTCCTCGTCGCTGAAGTGCGACAGAATCTCGGCAGACAATTCGCTTTTGCCGGTGTGGATCTCCTGATCGAAGTGCTTGAGCTTC
>NZ_LMUH01000018.1:226282-227262 GCF_009766105.1 Granulicella sp. S156
GAGCCAGAAGCCGAGCGCGAGAAAGATAAGCGTGGCGACGAAGACAGCGTTAGCGATCATCGGGGTCCTCTCTGCCGCAAGCGAAGCGATGCGGCAAGTTCAGAAGATAACGCGGAGAGGCTTAGCCTCTCCGCAAAAGGGGCGAGGCGCTTTAGTCCTCCTCGCCCGGATCGACGACCACGAGTGGTCGCTCCAGCCGCTGGATGCGGATTGCGTGGATGGCATAGCTCGCGTGCTTCGCCGGATACCGTTTGCCCACGACAACGACAGTGCGATCCTCCTCGAAGGCGCGCAGCTCGCCTTCGATTTCGAGATACTCGCCGCGTCTCATGCCCCGCGTGAAGCCACAGAACCAGGGACCGGCGCAGATGATGCGATGCCAGTCGATGCGTGGCGTCCACTGGTTGGTTGCCACGTCCCAGGTACCGGACATAGTTGCGAGGAGTAGAACGGCAAAGGCGTCCTCGGCGATTCCCTCTGAGGGAGGCACCTCGGCATTGCTGCCGAGGAAGCCACGCAACGTCACGGTGTTCTCGAAGAGTGGAGTCATAGTTGCACCTCCCGAGGGAGGACAACGCGGCCTAAGCCGCGTCGTCCTCCGTGATGGTCTCGGCGTCGAGGTTCTCGCCGGCCTTGGGTGCCGCCAGCTTCTTGACGATGCTGGCGCGTACTTCCTTGTCGCGGAAGGTGACCTTGACCTTGTTCTTTCCCTGGACGATCTCCTTCTCGTACTCGGTCGAGTGCAGCTCGCCTTCGATCTCGACGTAGTCGCCTTTCTTCAGGTTCTTCGCGTAGTCGGCAGGCTTGCCGAAGGCAACGATGCGGTGCCATTCGGTCTTGTTGACCCACTCCTTGCTCTTCCTGTCCTTGTAACCGGACTTGGTTGCGAGCGAGAGGGTGACGAAGGTGGTTTGGTTGCGGGTTGCGAAGCTCTCGGCGTCCTTGCCGATAAAGCCCTTCAGCGTGATTTTGTTTTCGTA
>NZ_LMUH01000018.1:227410-227802 GCF_009766105.1 Granulicella sp. S156
TAAGCCGAAGCAGAGACGCGCCGTGCCGCAGGGCGCGGGATAAGCACCAAAGCGAGTGACCGAGGGTAAGCAGGGAAAATACGAGGAGAGATGGCGCTTTACGGAAACACCCTGCTGAAGCGGAATCGACACAGAGGACGCCATCGTTACCCGACGACGGATGCTCCTGTCCTCTTGCTCCCAGCCAATCAAGGACAATTGAGGAGTGTGTGAACCATACCGTGCGGGTCTTTGCATCGTTGCATCCTTGCCACCGTGGGAAGAACCGGGTTTCAGGCGACGCAGTGGAAGGAGAGTTGTACCGTTTGTGGGCCGAGCCGAAGGGGACAGGAAGAACGAGGTCACCTCTCCGCGACAAGGGATGCTGCATCGTCATGGTGCGCCCACTCACG
>NZ_LMUH01000018.1:227842-228372 GCF_009766105.1 Granulicella sp. S156
AGCTGCCAGTTTGCCGCGGTATTCGACGAGGGTGTAGTCATCGGGTAATCCTTGCAACCGCTCGCACTCACGCGGCGTCAGTCGCCGCACGGCCATCTGCGACCGCAACAGGTTCTGAGGGCTACTGCTGGTATCGGAACTATCGACCTGCTTGCCGTAGGAAGCAGTGAGAGGAACGGCACCCGGCGCTTCCTGCATCACGGCTGTGGTGGAGCTGTTCTCAATACTCCCAGGGGCACGCGTGCGGAGGCTCCCCGCTACTTCGGTTGGCGAAGCTGCACTCGTCGTTCCATCGCTGCCGTGCAGAGTGAAGGCGGCAGGGGGCACATTGCCTTCGGGTATTTCGGCTAAGCGCGATTGGAGGATGCCATCTATCTGGTTGCCACCGCCTCGGGCGCTATTCAGACTGGCATGTACTGAGCGCTCTCTCGCCTCGCCACGCTGGTTGGTACTGAACGCGACGGCAAGTTGTCCGCCACCGTTGGCGTGACTGGAGTCATGTCCCATGCTGCGCAGGGTTGGTGCGATCT
>NZ_LMUH01000018.1:228456-228932 GCF_009766105.1 Granulicella sp. S156
GTGGGCGACATCGTCGGAGAAGCCGGAGCCGTTCGACTGCGTGTGCGCAGTGCAGATGGCGACGGGCACCATGGGCGTTCCACGCCCGGTGCCGTCTTCGCTCGCGTCGAAGCCCTCGGCTGAGAGCGCGTGAGCGATGAGCGTCTCGGTTTCATAATCCTGCCTCCCCATGCCATCGGCATTGAGGCAGTGAGAGGTCTCATCGGTCGATGACAGTACGCCTGCGCCTAGTTGATTGCGGACGAAGCCATCCTTGCATCCGGTATCAATGGTGGGGGCGGTATCTATGAAGCGACCGCCAGCAGGGCCGACTTCAATGCCGCCGGCAACTCCTTGCCGCGCTTCTCGGCGCGGCGGAGGATGCCCCGACAGGCCGTGCCACTCAAGAAATACCGCTGCGGCAGCTCTCCAGTCTCCAAGACATCCGACAACGAAGACACGGCGCCTGCGCTGGGGTACTCCGAAAAACTGAGCGT
>NZ_LMUH01000018.1:229043-231767 GCF_009766105.1 Granulicella sp. S156
GGAGCCGATCAGCAAGTCGAGCAAACTCGATGGTGAGGTTGCCACGCGGGTCATCCAGTCCAGCTCGCTTACCGGCGATGGAGAAAGACTGGCAAGGTGTGCCTCCGGCCAGAAGGTCGATTGCTCCGACATCGTCTGCTCCTATGCGAGTGAAGTCTCCGGCGTTAATAACGGCACCATCGGCAGGCAGAGCAACGATGTTGCGAATGGCTGCCGCGCGTTGCTTGGCTTCTTTGCGCGAGGACGCATCACGCGGACTCGGCATGTGAAGCGGGCGCGATGCGCGATAGCGCGAGCGCAGCAACCAGCAACAAAAGGGATCGATCTCTGCGAACATCACGGGCTTCCAACCTAGCGGTCCCCATGCAACGGAGACTGCCTCGATGCCCGAGCACACGGAGAGATATCTCACGCGGCACTCCGTGGTCCGCGCTTCCGCGGGCAGAGCACATTGAGGGCACCGAGGATATGCGCCATAGAGGTATTGCGGCCATAGAGCACCATGTCCGCGTAGCGGACGGGTGCGAGATCACCGGCACGGTCTACCAGCAGCAGGGGGACATGCAGATCCGTTTCCAGTAGGCGGTGAATCAGCCTGCCCGCGAGGTCACCCTGCCTCGCGTGAATCAAAATGCCGCAGGCAAGGTCGCTCGCCATCATGACGGCAGCGGCACCGCGACTGTCATCGATGGCTGTAACGTCGTAGGGCTGCAGGCGCAGCGCGAATGCCGTAGCGGAGAGCAACTCACGATCGGCGCAGTAGAGCAAAATGGGCATCTTGGCTCGCATAGGTTTCAGCTCCCGAATGCCTGGTCTTCGTGGACGTAGCTGATGACGACGCCGAGCGGATTGGTCAGGAGCATCGCGTTCGGGACTTCGTCGCGAAAGCCGTAGACGACGTTTGCAGTCCAGCGTTCGCGGCTCTGCTCTTGCTGGTCGCCCAATGAATAGAAGACTTTCTCAAACTCGATGTGGGCGCGATATGGTGTTTGCCGCGTATCGTCGAGCACGACGGCTTTGATCTCGATGTCTACGTTCGGTGCGCCGGGATCGAGCAGGAAGGTCTCAAGGGTTTTTGCTTTGGTCACCCGCGCCAACGTCGCGCCTTGCAGTTCATTGGAGAAGAAGTTCAACGACTCGGCAAAGTCCCGCTGCAGCGTGGCGTGATTGCGCCCGTAGTAGAGCTGGGCCCAACGTGCGAGGTAATACTTACTCACGCGCTCGACCGGAACTTTGGAGAAGTCGGCATAGTTCACCACCTGGCCACGCCCGGCGTCGGTGATGGAGATGATGAGCGGCTTCAACCGCAAGGCGGCAGTCTGTGCTCGATAGAGGAGCGCAAGCGAAGCAAGCGTGACGAACGAGAGCACGAGGATGGCAACTTTCAGGTACGTGTTGGTAACGACTGGCTCCGCGTACAGCTCGAGGAACTTGTGACCGGCATCGGTGATGGGAAGCCCATTATGCGTATTTGGCATGATTACTCTCCCATCACGTTGACCCACGTGCCGGCGCGACCGCTGAGTATGGCACTAGTGAGTTCGGGGATTTTGACCAGACCGTAGATGCAGACGAAGAGCGAAATCAGCAGAGCAGGCAGGACGGTAAGAGCGTTCGAGATGGTAATCGTACCGATGGTCTGGAACATCGACGTGAGCACCTTCGAGAAGACGTAAATAAAGGCCGCGGCTACGACCTGATAGAAGCTGAAGCCGATGAATGCCTTGAGCCAACCCCAGAAGAGCCAGTCCATCTTGGGCACAATGAACCAGGGGATGAAGACTGGACCTATAAGGACACATACCGCAGAGGCGACGTAGCCATAGGCGATCACTCCAAACGCCACCGCCTCCATCGTGGCCAGGACCACGGTAATCAGCAGGTAGGTGAGGTCTTCGAGGATGTTGAAGCTGCCCGGAGGTGAGCCGAGCTCCTGCTCCTCATTGGTAATGGCATTGGCGATCTGCTGGGTCTGGTCGGACTCGATCTGGTTGGCAATGTTCAGACCCTCTTTGGTGATCAAGTCTGAAAAGCTATAGCTGGTTCCAGGAATGGGCGACGAATAGTAGGTCAACATTCCCAGCCCGAGCGCGATCATCAGGATGAGGTCGGCGAACTTGGCAAAGTGAAAGCCGCCCTGCCCCTGCGCAGCGGACAGGGCGGCCTTGACGCCAAACCAGACGATGAGGATGGTGGCCAGGCCACGGAAGATGTCGAGTCCCGTGGCCTGGAGGGTGTTGCTTTGTGAAGAGAGCAGTTGGGTGATAGCTTGCCCAAGCTGCGCAATGATGTTCTGTCCCATCAGTTGCTCCCGTTGATGCTGAGCGAGATCGAGTGCATGGAATCGCTCACGCCGTTGTTCAGGTTCTGCATTGTGGTGGGAAAATTCTGCTGGAAGTAGACCGAGTTGTTGAGGGAGCGGTTCTGCGCGTCGATCTGCTGTTTCTGCGCGATAAGCTGCTGCTGAATCGAAGCCGCGAGAAGCTGGTTGGTGTCCTGCTGCGAGTGGATCTGGAGCAGCGTGGCGGAGTTGATCTTGCCGAGCAGGGCGTTCTGGGTCTGCTGGCTGGGATTCGTCGAGAAGGTATCCGATTCGAGGTTGGTGAGCCTCGATGCGAACGCCGACTCGTTCGTGCGGATCGTCCCGAGCGTCGATAGCGTATTGGTCGTGGTTGTCTGCGCCAGCTCTGAGGTAGCGTACTGGTTGGCGACAGTAGCCTGTGT
>NZ_LMUH01000018.1:231777-234353 GCF_009766105.1 Granulicella sp. S156
CTGTTGTAGCCCTGCTGCGCCTGGGGCAGACCACCAAAGTTGAGGGCGTTCACGAGAGGAGAGGTGTTGCCGTATGCATTCGGCGGCGCGGCAAGGCTTTGCCACTGCGCCCAATCCGCCTTGTACCGGGCCGCCAGGTTCTGCGGCATGGTCGACATCTGGTATGCGAGGTTGTACATGGTGACGATCTGGGTCCGGGTCTGTTCGGCAGTGGTGTAGATCTGCGCCTCTTTTAGTAGGTGCTGCTGCCAGTTGTTGAGTTCGGTCGCCCACTTCTGAAGCTGCGATTCCCCCTGCTCGATCTGCTGAACAGCGTGGGCGCTCTGCGTCGGGTCGTAGACGATACCGGAGCCGAACTGCGCATGCGCAGCAGGCGCGAGCGCGGTAAGGACAGTGAGAATAAGGCCATACATCTTGATTGACTTCATGGTGAATCCTCCGTGGAAGCGGTTAGGGTGAGTGGATAAAGACAGCCGCACGCCTTACATGACGGGCGGCATGTCGTGGTTCTCGTAGGCAGGCAACAGCATGTCCTGGGTGATGTAGACCTTGATCCGATGGCCATTGCGAATCGTGATGCTGGGTGGGATGTTCGTGAAGCGGTCGAGCACGTTCGCACTCGATTGGGAAAGGCTCGAAGCAATGCCGGACTTGTATGCCTCGGTGCCCGATTCGTTGTAGCCTTGGTTGGCATTTGTTGCCTCGGCGGCTCCGGCAACGATGCCCAGCGCGATCGACGCCCCGAATATCTCGACATAGCGGTTGTTGAGCTTGTCCTTAATACCGGTCTCACCCGCCTGATCGAGACCGTGAAACTGGTCGAGATCTACGGAGTATTTGTCCGGCATGAGCATCCGGTGGAAGGTGAGGGCGAGGCGCTTCTGGCCGAGCGCGGAGACCTTCTGCGCAGTGCCCAGGATGAATGTGCCTTCGGGAATCAGAACGTGCTGGCGGTCCTCGCTATAGACGGGATTAGTCACCATGACCTTCACGTCCCCGGCAAACTCGCCATCCAGACGGTCCACCAGAACGGTGTCGATCGTGGTGCCTTCGAAGACCGCGAAGGGCTGGCCATGCGCGGCGTTCAGGTTGACCTCCGGCGCACGCTTGTTGGCAGCGGAAGCAGGCGTAGCCGCGGCTTGTGTAGGAGGGGACGGCGGCAAGCTCGAAGAGCGAGCAGCGGTACTTTCACCAAGGCTGACAGGCTCCGCCGATGGGTGCGAGGCGCCGTCATCGGCGGAGACCAGATTCGACGCAAAACGGGATTTGAAGGCCATCGCCTTCTCCGCGTCAGCGATGGGATCGCGGGGCGGTTCCACCGCAGCGGGCGGTGGCAACTGCGCAGCAGGTGCCGCGACGCCAGCAGGCTGAGAGGTGGGAACGTTGGTTGCGGGCTCATTGATACCGGACGCAGGGATGGTGCCGCTCCGGGCCTGCTGTGCCTGTTGGCTCTGTCGCTGATCCGCGCTCAGGTCCTGTTCCAGCTCCTGAATCTTCCGCTGGTTCACATCGGTCGATGCGGCCAGCGGAGACGATGCACCCTCTTTCGGCGCAGGCTTGGCATGGTTCTTCGAGAACATCACGGCCATGAGGATGAGCACCGCGAGTCCCGCCATGACGTATCCCTGCGCCTGTTTCGGCACGACGCCTTCGGGCCGGACGCGCTTATCGCGCAGTCCGGAGGCGTTGTCGGGTACCGGAGGCGCGGCTTGTAGCTCCGGTAGGGCGGTAGTCTGTTTCTCGTCTGTCATAGCGCCTCCTCTACTGAGCCTTCCGTTGAAAGTCGAGTTTGTGCTTGCCGATCTCGAGATAGCCGTGATCGACGACCGTTGGGATGACATACGTGCCATCCTTCAACTGGAAAGTGATGAGGTCGGGCTTGCCGTCCTTCAGCTCGTAGATCGAGAACTTCTCGGAGGCCGACGACTTGATGTAGGTGAACTTGTCGTCGTGATAGATCGCCGAGACGCCAAAGGGGCTTTCGTTGTGGAAGGTGTAGTCGAACTGCAATGCTTTCGTCGGGTAGTCAGCGCGGAACTGCTCGACAGCAACCGAGGCGCGAGTCTGGGCGATCTGCGCCTGTAGGCGCGCAGCATCGACCTCGCCGGCTGATACGAGCTTGCCGGCGCCGTTGGCGGCGGCAAGCGACGACGGGTCGGACGGCTCGATGACGACCTTGAGATCGGGATCGCCGGACTCGACATCGTCCAGCACGAACGAGTACACCGTGCCCTTGTCGGTAATAAGGTTAAGGTTGGAGTGGATGCCTTCCTTGGCCGGGTGTAGGAAGCAGTAATTGCCTACGGTGTCGATGATCCAGAAGTCCTTGTCGCCGGTGGCGACTTCCAGAATCTTCTCCGTGCCCGGAAGCTCGATCAGGGTGGTGTAGCGCATCTTCGCGCGAACGCTCACGATGTCGTTGGCGTGGTACTTGACCAGGCGAGCGGTGGTCTGCTGGCCGTGGGCCACGGTTGCAGCGAGGCCAAGTAGAAGGGGGATGATGGGTGCAGCAGGGCGCATGAAAATCTCCTTTGAGGGTTGTGGTGAGTTATGCGTTGAGAGGGTTGGGGTAGTCC
>NZ_LMUH01000018.1:234428-235346 GCF_009766105.1 Granulicella sp. S156
CTCCGGTCCGAAGCGGGTGAAGTAGTCCTGTTTGCGGATGTTGTCGCGGGCGTTATTCGTCGCCATCCAATAGCCGAGAGCATCAACTTCGAGCACAAGCTTTTTGGTGCCGCGCGGCTGGATCAGCAGTAACTCGCGCTTGGGCACAAGCGACTCCAGCAGCTCAAGCTGGGTGTCGTTCAACTGGAAGATTTCGGCGTACATTCTGCGGTCGATGTTGGGGTTCGACAGGAAGATCTTGGTGGGGCAGGACTCGTTGACGATGTGGAGCATGTCGGAAGATGCCAGCTCGACCACGGATTGGGTCGCCAGCAGCATGGCGGCATTTTTCTTGCGCCATGTTTTCTCCGCGCGCGTGATCCAGTCGCGGATGGTCTGGTTCTTGAGGAAGATCCACGCCTCGTCGATGATGAACATCTTGAAAGTCGCGGTATTCGCGGGTTTTTCGATCTCCGACGATGCCCGCTGCAAGACGTAAAACAAAAGTGGCTCCAGTACATCGGGGTAGTCCGCCCACCCGTCGAAGTTGAAGGTCTGGAAGCGCGCGAACGCGAGCGTGTCCTGGGGATTGTCGAAGAGATGGCCGAACTGCCCCGCCTGCGTCCAGCGATAGAGGCGCTCCCCGAGCGGTCCGAGGATGGAGGCGAAGTTGGTGAGCGTGCGTATCTCTGCGGGCAGCTTGTAAACGCGCTCGATTGTGGCAAACAATGCCTTCTCGTCTTCGGGCGTTAGCTCATAGCGGCCGCCAGACTCGATCAGCACTCGCAGAAACAAATACAGAAAATTCAGGTTCTCGTGGGTGGCTTCGAGCGAAAATGGATTGATCGTAAAGCCGGGATTTCTGAGGCCGACGTTCAGATAGGTTCCGCCAAAGGCCCGCGTCAGCGTCTCGTAGCTGCCCCCGAGATCGAAGACGAA
>NZ_LMUH01000018.1:235356-237360 GCF_009766105.1 Granulicella sp. S156
ACTTTTGCCTGATCCCGTGGCCCCGAGCATGAGAGCATGGGCCACGTCGCCGCTATGCTGGTTCAGGTAGTACGGCGTGCCATGAGTGCTTTCAAGCACGGCGAGATATTCTCGCTCCAAATGCGGGTTCCACTGGCTGCCGCTATCGATGGTGAACAGAAACGAGAGGTCGGCATAGTTGGAGTTGAGCGCCCACTGCTTGCGAAGGTTGAACTGCCTGTTGCCTGGCACGGTAGCGAAAAAGGCGTTGAGCAGGTTGTAGCGTTCTTCGTAGAGCAGGCCGTCATGCTGGGTGAAGAGCTTTTGGAACTCGGCTACGGCGTGTTCGACCTTGGCCCGGTCCTCGTCATAGATCACTACGGAGAGCGTGAACTCCCCGAAAGACTTGCCGTCCATGCCCATCGCGGTGAGCGCGTTACCAAGCTCTGCGACAGCAGCGGCTTTCGAGTCGTCGACAAGGTTGTCCTGATTGCCGGTGCTCTCCCGGTCCTGAAGGTTCGATACAAAGCTGGTCTTTGAGTTGTGATGGTGACGGCGGCGAGACGCAATCTCTTTCCGCGCCTTCGCGTTATCTTGCGCGTGCCATTCGGTGACGACATGGAAGTTCGCTGGGATGTTGAGCAGGCCGTTCAGCAGCAAAGGCCGGGTCTCTGAGGGAAGCTCCTTCAGCGTGAGGACGCGGACATAGTCGTCGTCCATGCGCAGGTGGCCGCGATGCGCCTCCAACTCCGAGTCGCATACCTGCCAGTCGAGGTGCCGCGCTCCGCATAGCGGCGCCTCGGCAATCTTGGAGGGGCGGAAGTTTACGAGACGCCGGATATACCGGAAGGTCCCTTCCGCCCCTAGCAACTCGACCGTCGTAAGGTCGCTTAGCTGCCCACTCAAACTCTGAACCTTCTGCTGCAGTAGCAGCCGGTCGCGCTCAATCCGCTCGTACAACAAGGTTCGCTGCTGCTTGCCTGCGAATAGTGTCTTTAACTCCGTAAGTCCTTTTCGTGGAGACTTCGCGAGCTGCGACAAGGCGTGGAGGAGCCCAGTCTTGGCATAGTTGCCATCGACCATGACGACCCAGTACATCTCGATGCTGTACAAGCGATCGGCTTTGGACTGAAGGAATGCGTTGCGCTGTTCCACAGCAGCACGGACCAGGGGACTGTCGTACTTGGTGTAAGGAATTTCTGGGCGGTTGTGTTTGAACAGAACCTGGTAGAGCCGAGTCTTGTCATCGAGTGTGCGAAAAGCAGCCTCCAGCCGCTTGACCGCGTAGTCGCGGCCGGCATGGTCGAGGCTTTCGTAATCGATGCCGCCGATTCTGAGCACGCTGCCCAGGTCGCCTGATTTCGTCAGAAAGCAGTGCTCGTCCCAGAATCCATACAGGTTGATGTGTGCCTGCAAGGACCCTGCTTCCTTCCAGTCCTTCGTAATGTTTTCAACCTTGAACATCGCGCCTCGCTATGCGTATCTCTGTCGGCTCAAACTTCATGGGGTCGTATCTGCGGCGGAACTTGCTGGAGTTGAAAAGCACGCGCAGAATCTCTATGTCGTACTTGGTGGCACGCCTCGCGATCACTACGCCGATGACGAACAGAGCGATACCGCCGAACAAGGAATGCAGCAGGGAGAAGATGGCTCCTCCCGAGATCAGAGCGACGAAGAACAACCGCCGCTCCGCTCCCAGGACAGTCAACGGACGGTTCATGGCCTTGAATACCGGGTTCACTCTGCTATCCGCTGACCGAGACATGGATCACCTCCTCTCTAGCTCGGGAAGAGCCAGGCCATGAAGTTGACAGCGCCGATGGCCATGCCGACGCCGAAGACGATCCCGGCGAGCATCTTCTTCGACTGGCCTTCGCCATAGGCGAACATCAGTCCACCGACCACGATGGCGACCAGCGATAGCCCGGTTGCAATCGAGCCGGTAAAGGCGGTTTTGAGGACGTTGACTGCGTTGTCCCACGGATCGCTGCCAGTGGATTGTGCGTAGACCGGCAGAGCTGCAAG
>NZ_LMUH01000025.1:0-38815 GCF_009766105.1 Granulicella sp. S156
CTGCTCGCACATTCAGCTTCTTCGGTTCGGTTCGAATGGACAACCTCTTGAAATCTCACAGGTGCCCCACCTTCGGCGCGCGTTCTTTGCGCGTCTAAGGTGGGCATCGGGCGAAGCCCGACTGCTCCTGCCCATGCATGTCCAGCCCTAAACGTCGGTCGAAATGACAGATTTGAGGGTGAGTCTTGTAAAGACACTATGGAGCATATCTGCGTTTACGCTTCCTTCGCCACACACGCCTTGAAGTAATCCAGCGACTTGGCCAGCCCCTCGCGCAACGGTACCTTGGGCTCCCATCCCAGCAGGGTCCTCGCCTTGGTGATATCCGGTTTGCGCTGCTTCGGATCGTCCTGCGGCAACGGCTGGAACACGATCTCGCTCTGCGAACCGATCAGTGCCTGCACTTCCTTGGCACACTCCAGTATCGTCCACTCCACCGGATTGCCGATGTTGGTCGGCAGATGTTCCTCCGACTTCGCCAGCCGCACAATACCGTCGATGAGGTCCGAGCAATAGCAGAAGCTGCGCGTCTGCGATCCGTCCCCATAGATCGTTAACGCCTCGCCACGCAGTGCCTGCATCATCAGGTTAGAGATGACGCGGCCATCGTTCGCCTGCAGGCGGGGCCCGTAGGTATTGAAGATACGCACCATGTGGGTGTTCACGCCGTGGTAACGGTGATAGGCCGCGACCGCAGCCTCGGAGAAGCGCTTGGCTTCGTCATATACCGAACGTGGCCCAATGGGGTTCACGTTGCCCCAATAGGTCTCTACCTGAGGATGCACCTCGGGGTCGCCATAGCACTCCGAGGTCGACGCCTGCAGATAGCCGGCCCCATACTTCTTTGCGATCTCCAGCGTATTCAGCGTGCCGGCCGAACCAACTAGCAGTGTTTCGATGCCCAAACGCATGTAGTCTACCGGGCTGGCCGGCGAGGCGAAGTTGAACACAAAATCCACGCGTCCCAGGTCGAACGGCTGGCAGATGTCCTGCTCTTCAAAACGGAACCGGGCCTCACCCGCAAGATGCGCCAGATTCGCCAGGTTGCCGGTACACAGGTTGTCGACACCCAGTACGTCGTTTCCTTCAGCCAGCAGCGCATCGCACAGGTGGGAGCCGAGAAAACCCGCAGCTCCGGTTACAAGAATCGTCTGAGACGCCATCCAGCCTTGCCCTCTTTCCTTCCAATACTTTTGTGGCCACTAGGGGCGCGGAGGTTGTCAGTTCTCGGGTCGCATTCAACTGACACCTGAGAACTGACACCTGACAACCCTTTCATGCGCCTGGGATCTTAAGCCAGTACTGCCGTTTGGTCGCGTACATGGGTAGCCGCGGGCCGGCCAATGCTCATGTAGGTAAAGCCATGCTCGAGCATCACATTCGGGTCATAGAGGTTACGCCCGTCAATCACAATCGGATAGCGTAACGTCGCATTAAGCTTGCGCAGGTCGAGCTTGGCGAACTCCGGCCAATCCGTCAGAATCAGCAGGGCGTCTGCATCTATAGCGGCATCTTCGACGCTCGACGCATAACGCATCTGCGCGCTCGCCGGAATCTCAGTCTCCGCCCGTTTCATCGCCGCAGGATCGTAGGCCGCCACTGAACAGCCCTCGGCCAGTAACATCTCCACCAGATCGATCGCAGGCGACTCACGAATGTCATCGGTCTCACCCTTGAAGGCGAGCCCAAGCACCGCGAGTTTCTTGCCACGCAGCGTCCAGAGGGCCGAACGCACCTTGCTCAGGAAGCGCTTCTTCTGATTGGCGTTGATCTTCTCAACTTCGCTCAACATGTTGAAATCCACACCCATCTGTTCCGCTACAGAACGGAAGGCGGCCACATCCTTGGGAAAACACGATCCGCCATACCCGATGCCTGGACGCAGAAACTTCGGCCCAATACGGCTGTCGAGCCCAATGCCGCGTGCCACCTGTTCCACATCCGCATCGGCCGCTTCGCAGAGGTTCGACACCGCGTTGATGAACGAGATCTTCACCGCCAGGAAAGCATTTGAAGCGTGCTTAATAATCTCCGCGCTCTTCGTCGAGGTCTGCAAAAGTGGCGGTGGTGCCGCAACCGTGCAGGAACCCGCAATCGCATCGCGGTTCTTGTAGTAGTCGCCTCCGGTCAGCGGTGCATAGATGTCGTTCAGCAAAGCGGCAGCACGCTCACTGTCGGCGCCGACAACGATGCGGTCAGGATGCAGGAAGTCGGCCACGGCCGTGCCTTCGCGCAAAAATTCAGGGTTCGAGACGACATCGAACATCTCGCGATTGACCCCATTGCGCTCGATGACACGCCGGATCCACTCATTCGTATAGACCGGGACCGTGCTCTTTTCCACAATCACCTTGTAGCTGGTAATGTGGCGGGCTATCTCGCTGGCCACCGCCTCGACGTACGACAAATCAGCGTCGCCGCTATCGGATTGCGGGGTTCCTACGGCGATAAAGATCGCCGCGCACTCATTGGTAGCCTCCGCCAGGTCGGTCGTGAAGCGTACCCTCGTGTTGCGATAACGCTCCAGAAGTTCAGGTAGATGGTTTTCGTGGATCAGGGTATCGCCGCCTTGCAGGGCGGCGACCTTGCGTTCGTCGTTATCGACGCAGATCACCTCGTGGCCCATCTCCGCAAAGCACATGGCCGCAACGAGGCCAACATAACCGGAACCGACAACTGCTATTTGAATTGGATTGCTCATAGATAAATATTCACGCTGGTAGAAAGAATCGAATGAAATCTCATGCTTTGAGTATTGTAGTGCCCCCAGCCATTCACCACTTGCGATAAACCGCAAACCTGCGGAGAATGATGGCAACACAAACCCCTGTTCGCGTAGACTGAAGTCGATGATTCCTTCGAGACTAGAGAACCCCCCCGCTGAACCGGACAGTCGCGTCGCGTCTGCGTCTTCGGGAACGGCTGCAGCGGACAATAGTCTGTCCGAAGCGTTAATGACTATCCGCAAGCGCAAGTACATCGTTCTTGCGATCTCGTTGCTGGGCGTTATCTTCGGGTTTTATAAGGGTGTCACCCAGCCACGTCTCTTTGATGCCTATGGCGATATCGAGATCCGCAGCGGTTCTTCCGACCAGTACCGTGTCACCGGTGGGCTTGGAGCCGCAGGAAGCAGTAGCCGCCTTCCCACGGAAGTTGCCATTCTCAAAAGCGATACCCTTCTTCTGCAGGTTGCACGAGATCTGGACCTGCCCAACAATCAGGATTTTCTCGGGATGCAGCAGCGTCCGCCCCATGTGAATATCGATGATCCGAATATTCGTCAGGGCACGCTCAACCACATGCAGGGCATCATTACGGTCAGCAATGTTCCCAGGACCGACCTCATCCGCATCGATTGCAGTACCTTCAATGCAAAGCTGTCTGCTGACATCGTCAATAAACTCAGAGACGAGTACATCAAGCGCAGCTTTGATTCGCGTGTTCTCTCGACACAGCGCGCATCAGGCTGGCTTAGCAACCAGCTGGACAATCTGAAACATCAGGTGGAAAGTTCACAGAACAGCGTGATCGACCTGCAGAGGCGTCTCGGTGTTCTCTCCCTCGACCCCACCCACAATCAGCTCTCTTCCAGTCTGGATGAGCTAACTACCGCAGCTGGTGCGGCCCAGATCGCCCGGATTCTCGCCGAATCGCGCTATCGCGTGCTTACAGGCATGGACCGTAACGCGTTGGATCAAACGGTTGCCAATGCGAACAACGCCGCCGCGTCATCAATCTCGACCTTGCGCGCACAGCGCGAGACGGCCGCAGCCAGCTACGCTAAATTGACCGCACCGCTCGGTCTTGGCCCCAACCACCCCGACGCGCAGGCCCTTCGAGCCCAGATCGTCGACTTGGACAGGGCGATCAAGCAGGAGCAGGATAGGGTCATCGCCCAGGCCCACGGGACGTTCATCGACGCGCAAGTCAACGAGCAACAAACCAGGGAAGCGCTGGAGACCGAAAAAGACGAGGTCTATAAGCTGCGCGATGATCTCGTCCAGTACACGCTATTACAGCGCGAGTTCGAATCCAACCGGACCCTCTATGAAGGGCTTATGGAGAAGCTCCAGACAGCCAGCGTCCAGGCTGGCCTGGACGCCACCGAGATCGACACCGTCGATGAGGCTGTCCCTCCCGCACAGCCCACACTCAAGTCACGCTCTTCTATCTTGATGATCGATACGATCGTCGCCCTGGTCATTGGAATCATCGTCGCTTTCATTCTGGAAAACCTGGATACCAGCCTGCACAGCGTCGCCGAAATCGAGGCTGTCTCCGGGCTGCATTCGCTGGCGTTGATTCCCAGAGCACGCCGCACCGGAATCGACACATCAAATCTCAGCGTCATCCAGCGAAACCTGACAACCCTCTCCAGTCCGAAGTCGCAGTTCACGGAGGCTTTCCGCGCTCTACGTACGTCTCTACTGCTCTCCACCGCAGGCAAGCTGCCCAAGGTCATGCTCCTCACCAGTGCAACACCTTCGGAAGGCAAAACCACTGTTTCGACCAATCTTGCCTGTGTCTTCGCACAGCGTGACGTTCGCGTCCTTCTGATCGATGCTGACTTGCGGCGTCCAACCGTACATCATCGTCTCGGACTCAACGGCAAGATCGGCCTCACTTCCGTGCTCACCGGCAGCCATACCCTCGAACAGGCCGTTCAACGCGTCCCCGAGATACCGACGCTCGACATTCTGGTCAGCGGTCCGGTTCCTCCCTTCCCGACGGAAATGCTCAGTTCGGACACCATGGCAGAGTTGATAGAGAAATGCCGCGGCATCTATACCCACATCCTGATCGACTCGCCGCCGCTGCTCTCGGTCACCGACGGAATCATCCTGGCTCGCGACGCCGATGCGGTAGTCCTGATCGTGCGGCACGGCAAGTCCAATAAGCACACCATTCGTCGCGCTCGCGATCTCCTGTTGCGTGCCGGCATCCATATCACCGGCATCGCGCTCAATGCCATCGATCTCAACTCGCCTGAGTATTACGGCTACTACGGGTACTCTGGGTATTCCGGTTATGGCTATGGCTCGGCAGGCGTCGATGCTGCCGGTTGGGAATCGCAGTCCGGCAACCCCACCGGGAAAGGACAGAAGTAATGAATTTTTCGTCTCTTCTCCGTTGCGGCTTGGCAGCTCTGATCTGTGCGCTCACGATCCCGGCTTCTGCGCAGTTCAACGGTCCCGGCATCCTTTCAGGAGCCGACATCAACAAACCGGCTCAGCTAACTACCGACCAGGCGTTGCTCTTCCCGCCCAGGCATGATTTGCTGCTCAGTCCCGGCGATCTGCTCGATATTCATATCTTTGGACAACTGGACTACAACCCGAAGGTCCGCATCGGGCATGATGGCAACGTTGCGCTTCCGTTGGCAGGAGTCGTCTCTCTGGATGGTCTGACCGTCAACGCCGCAGAAGAGCTAGTTGCCCGCAGGCTTCAAGATGCGGGCATGTACAACAGTCCTCAGGTGACGATAGACGTCACGGAGGGACCAAACGCCGTTGTTACCATCGTGGGGGAGACGCACGGCGTCGTTCCAATTGCAGGATCGCGACGGCTGCTCGACGTGCTGGCTGTAGCCGGAGGCCTTCCGCCGACGGCCAGCCACGTCATCACCATCAATCGGCCAGGCCTGACGGACCCGCTTGTCATTGATCTCGGCACAGACCCGGCCCACAGCGGTTTAGCCAATGTTCCTGTCTTTGCAGGAGACACCATCATTGTCTCGCGTGTAGGGGTCGTTTACGTCATCGGGGCCTTCAGGACCCCCGGATCGATTCCGCTGGTGCAGAACACTCCGCTCACCCTGTTGGAGGCGACGGCTCTAAGTGGCGGTGTCGCCTTTCAAGGCAAATATAACGATCTGCGCATCATCCGTACCGTTGGCAATGAGCGCACGGTCGCCAAGCTCGATATGAAGAAGGTGCTCTACGGCAAGGCGCCCGATCCCATACTCCAACCCAACGACATCATCTTCTTACCCGATAGCACTCTTAAAGCCTCCATAAACAATGGCAGCCTTGGCACTTTGCTCGGAGTTGTTGGCCTGGTGATCTCCATCGCCTATCGATAGAGAAGTTTCACAGTGGTGGTGAAACTTCTCTCATCTGGAGGTTCCGAGCTATGACACAGGTTTCTGGTTTATCTGAAGGCTCTTCAGCCTCGGGCAAGGTACGCCTCGCCTATCTGGTGAGCCACCCGATCCAGTATCAGGCTCCTTTGCTGCGCCGCATCGCGCAGGAGCCGGATATTGATCTGACAGTCTTGTTCGGTTCCGACTTCTCCCTGCGCGGCTACAAAGACGAGGGATTTGGGGTTGAGGTCGAGTGGGACATACCGCTGCTCGAAGGCTACCGCTCTGAGTTTCTTCCGAAACTGCGCGACACAGGGAAGGTCTCGCCCACCAGCCCCGTCAGCCGAGGCATCTACAATCGGCTCCGCACCCCCAATGGTGCTCCTGCCTTCGACGCCCTCTGGGTCCATGGCTATGCCAGTCTCAATGCCCTGCAAGCGATTCTTGCAGCCAATGCTCTAGGAATTCCCGTTCTGCTGCGCGCAGAGTCATGGCTCGCCGACCGCAGCCGCAGCCCACTCAAATTAGCCATAAAATCATTTATTTTCAATGATTTACGGCACTTTATTGCAGCAACACTTCCTATCGGCACGGCCAACGCTCGTTATTGGCGGCACTACTTCGGCCACGAAATGCCACAGTTCCTGATGCCTTACGCCGTGGACAATCTCTTCTTCGCCCGGCGCGCCGAGGACGCAGCCGCCAGCGAGCAACAACTCCGTTTAGAACTCGGCCTTGAACCCGGCCATCCGGTCATTCTTTTCGCCTCGAAGTTACAGCAGCGCAAACATTGCGACCATCTCATTGAGGCCTACTACTCGCTCCTTCGGGATCATGACACCAGCGGCTATAAACCTTATCTCGTCATCGTAGGCAGTGGCGAAGAACGGGCAAACCTTGAAGCCCGCTGCCTCGATCTCGGTCTGGCAAATGTCCGCTTTGCTGGCTTCCAAAACCAATCTGCGCTTCCCCGCTACTTCCAGCTTGCCGATGTCTTTGTTCTGCCTTCGCGCCACGAACCTTGGGGGCTGATTGTAAACGAGGCGATGGCAGCTGGATGTCCGGTCATCGTCTCAAGCGACGTCGGCTCCGGTCCCGATCTTGTAACCGACGGCGTCGAAGGTTATATCTATCCTGTCGGCAACGTAGCAGCCCTCACCACAGCCCTCAGTCGTGTCCTGAACAGTCCCGAAGCAGCCTCAACAATGGGCGAGGCCACACGGCGACGCATCGCAGCCTGGAGCTTCGAAGAAGACATTCAGGGCCTGCGCCAGGCTCTCGCTTACACCACACGCAAATTACGCGCTTGATTCGGATCTTCCGCCCACACTGATATTCTTTCCTCTTCGAGGTTTCTTTCAGAAGCATGCGCATCCTGCATATCATCGACAGCATCAGCCCGGAGGCTGGAGGCACTACCGAGGCGGTTCGTATGCTCATTCGTTGGGCTCCTTCCGGCTACTCCAACGAACTAGCAACGCTCGATGATCCTTCATCCCCTTATCTCGACGCGCTTCCATTCCCTGTTCATGCATTTGGCACCGGCGGTTGGTATTCCTCCAGACTCACCAACTGGCTCAAAGCCAACCGAGAGCGGTTTGATGGCGTTATGGTTCACGGTCTCTGGAAGTACAACGGTCTCGCCGCTCTACGCGCCTTTGCCGGAACCAAACCCTACGTTCTCTTCCCGCATGGCATGCTGGACCCTTACTTCAAAAGGGCGTTTCCAGCAAAACATCTAAAGAAATCGGCATACTGGCTATTCATTGAATCGTGGGTACTACGCGGCGCCTTTCGCGTACTGTTTACCACAGCAGCCGAGCGTGATCTCGCGCGCCACACCTTCTGGCCTTCCCAGTGGGAGCCAATGGTGGTTGCGCTCGGAGCGGAACCACCACCGCACGACCCAGCTGTCTCTATGCCCGCGTTCTTTAGCCTCTGTCCCCAGGTTGAAGGCCGTCGCTTCCTGCTCTTTCTCGGACGTATTGATCGGAAAAAGGGCTGCGATCTGCTCATTAATGCCTTTACCTCACTCCGAGACAGTGATCCCGATTTACATCTCGTCATGGCTGGCCCAGATGCCTCTGGATGGGGCGTTGAACTTCAAGCCGCAGCCGAGCGTGGCGGCGTTGCATCCCGCATACACTGGCCTGGGATGCTGGAAGGCGAAGCCAAGTGGGGAGCGTTTGAGGCTTGCGAGGCATTCATTCTTCCATCGCATCAGGAAAACTTCGGCATAGCCGTCGTGGAGGCCCTCGCTTGCGGTCGTCCAGTGCTCATCTCAAACCAGGTCAACATAGCCCCCGATGTCGTCGCCGATGGCTGTGCCCTGGTAGAGTCTGACACGCTTGAGGGGACCCAGAACCTGCTAGCCCGCTGGCTCACGCTTTCTCCGTCCGAACGAGAAACGATGAGCGTACAAGCTCGTCGCTCCTTCGCTTCACGTTACGATATGCGTCGCAACGCTGAAACCATCTTCCGGGTCTTCGAGTTGTCTCCGAAACCCCTTCCGAAGCCCAAGACCCTTGCGGAGGCTCGCTGATCATGCCCCGCATCGCCGCATACCGCGCCTCCGAAAACATCTCCTCCGAAAAACATAGCGATGCCTATACCCGACCTTCGTTCTCTGTGGGCAATCGTGCTCGGCGACTCGTGTGGAACATTTGCTGGCTTCTGCTCTATCGCCCTTCGCCGCGACCGCTGCACGGCTGGCGAAGCTTCCTGCTGCGTCTCTTTGGCGCGACGATGGGAGCTGATTGTCACTTCTATCCCGGATCGAGGATCTGGGCGCCGTGGAATCTCATCTGCGCCGACCACGTTGCCGCAGGAGATGGCGTCGAGATATACAACCCCTCGCCGATGACCTTCGCTACACACGTTATCCTTTCACAGGACTGCTACCTCTGCGGTGCTACACACGACTACGACGACCCCGATTTCCCCTTGATCTCCTATCGCATGACATTCGGTCAATACTCCTGGATCTGCGCGCACGCATCTGTTGGGCCTGGAGTAAACGTTGGCGAAGGCGCCGTTTTGGGGCTCGCCTCGGTAGCCACGCGCGATCTTGAGCCTTGGACAGTCTACGGCGGCCATCCTGCAGTGCCCGTACGCGAGCGCAAGCGTCATCCTGCGGCAGTGCCGTCGGCTGTAACATCCGAAGGAGCAGGCGTTTGATCTCCGTGCTGATTCTCACGCGCAACGAGGAGCAGGACTTGCCTGGCTGCCTCGACTCCGTCTCCTGGTGCGACGACATTCATATCCTCGACTCCGAGAGCACCGACCGCACGGTGCAGATTGCGAAAGAGCGCGGAGTGACCGTCACGACACGACGATTTGACGGCTGGCCCAGCCAGCGCAACGCTGCAATGCAACTTCCTTTCAAATACAAATGGGTCTTTATCCTCGACGCCGATGAGCGAGCTACACCCGAGCTGTCGACTGAGATGCAGCACATCGTAAGCCGCACACCAGAGGCTGTGACTGGATACAGTATTAGAAAACGCGACTTTCTTTGGGGCAAATGGCTCAGACACGCACAACTAACCCCGTTCTATATCAGGCTGGTGCGTGTCGGGCACGTGCAGTATAGACGGGATGTGAACGAAGTCACCGAGATCAACGGAGAGGTCGGCAGATTGACCGGGATGTTCGACCATCTGGCTTTCTCAAAAGGCGTCGCCCACTGGATCACGAAGCATAATGAGTATTCGAGCATTGAAGCCCGTCTGCTCGCCGAAGGCAACGCCGTACGCGATGCCTCCTTGAAGCAAGCGCTCTTTGCTCAAAACTTTCATGAGCGTCGGGTCGCCCAGAAAGCTATCTTCTACAAGATGCCGGGCCGCCCGCTCATCAAATGGTTTTACATGATGTTTATCCGTGGCGCGGTTCTCGACGGTCACGCTGGCATCATGTATGCCGCACTACAGAGCTTTTATGAGTTTTTGATCGAATTCAAATATCGCGAGATTCTCCGCATTCGCGCAGGCAAGTCTTTATGAGCTAAACCTAGCCGCCCTGCCGTTTACGAGCTTCGTACAACTTCGCATCGATCAGGAATCGAAACCAGAAGGTCTGAAGCGTGTAAAAAATAAGACCTTCCATGCCGTCTAGAAAACCAGCACGCACGATGTAGCGATAGAAAAAGAGCCCAATCGGGCGCAAAAAGTACGGCGCTCCGTTATAGAGGCCACGTAGATAGCGTTTTTTCTCTAAAACAGTTCCAGTCGCCTTTCCCTGTATCCGACCCTCGCTCTCGCCGCGAAGCAGTTCCCGTACTTCTGCATCAGCCCACCTATTGTGCCGTGCCGTCCATTCGGTCAGTGGCATGCGCAGATCGTCGATCATCACATTCCGTAACTGCGCCGTAGCACCTTTGCACAGAAAGTGCTGGTCGTACTCTCGCATTTCACAGCGTCCTGCTCCGTTCCGGAACAGCCGCATATGCCAAGTTGGAGACATTCCCCCATGCCGCAATATGCGGTTCATAAACTGCAGAAGTCTAGGAAGATAAAAACCACTCACTTCAGGCTCCGCTGGCAGAGCGGCGATTTCATCACGTAACTCGGGTGTCAACCGTTCGTCAGCATCCAAATGAAATTGCCAGCTATAGAGAATCGGGGCATTGTCTATAGCCCAATTACGCTGATCGCCATAGTTTTTAAAGGAGTGATGCAACACCCTCGCACCTGCCTGCTCGGCCAGCGCCACAGTGTTATCTGTGCTACCTGAATCAACAACAATAACGTCGTCGCTCAAGCCATCCAAACTTGCGAGGGTAGCAGGCAGCGAATCGGCAGAGTTGAAAGCCAACAGAATGATAGAGGGCTTCAAACGTTTGCGCTCCTAGAACATTAGAGCAGTTCTCCTGTTCCTATACCCCTGAGAAGTTCAACGAATGCCATTTTTCCTGAAGAAAAATCAGCGTGCCGATCATAACCCTTGGGATGTATCTACAGGAGAACCGCTCTAGCCACGCAATTTAGCCAGCAGATCTGTCGGATGCACCGGCTTGGCGAGTATCTCGAACTCGTGCCCCTGCGAACGCGCTCGCTCCAGCAGGTCAGCCGTGGCGGCCTGCCCGGAGAACAGCAGTATCTTGCACTTAGGCAGCTTCTCTCTCATCTGGATAGCGGCTTCGATGCCAGTCATACCTGTCATGATGACATCGCTGATCAGCATGTCCGGCTGAAACTCGTCGATCGCCTCGATCGCCTTTTCGCCGCTATACACAGCGCGCGCATCAAAACCCGACTGGTTGAGAATGATGGCCAGGGTATTGGCAATCACCTGCTCATCGTCGGCGACGAGAACACGCGGCTTTACGGTATTGCTTGTTTTCTCTGGCATGAAGAGGTTTTCCTATTTCTTCCTTACTTTGGGCCTTAGGCCAACCCAGCGCCGTCCGGAGCGCTCAGAACACAAACCCATCATACGATGCCCGTTCATTCGTGCAAACTCCGGCTTTTCCACTCCGGCAAGTTACCGAACATGAAACATCCCCCACACGGCGCAGGATGATACCCTTGTCCAGCAATGATTGATGTGCACCATCACCTTCTACCGGGCCTCGATGACGGTTCACCTGACCTCGCGACCTCAGTTTCCATGTCGCGAATGGCGGCAGGTGACGGGATTACACACGTCGTCTGCACCCCCCACGCTAGTGGCCGCTATACGTTCAACCCAGAGATTGTGGCCTCGAAGCTCGCCGAGCTGCGAGCCGCGCTCGCCGCAGAATCCATCGCCCTCACATTGGGCGCTGGGTGCGATTTCCACCTTAGCTACGACAATATCCAGGATGCGCTCATCCATCCCACGAAATACACCGTCAACGGCAAGAACTACCTGATGGTCGAGCTGCCCGACTTCGGCATTTCACCCAGCTTGAGTGAAACTTTCTACGAACTCCAACTCGCCGGAATCACCTCTGTACTCACTCATCCGGAGCGTAATCCGACCCTACAGAAAAATCCCGAGCGTCTCGCAGAGTGGATGCGAAACGGTATGCTTACGCAGGTCACGACGAGTTCCGTGCTGGGGAGAATGGGCAAAGAGGCCGAACGCATGGCACACAAGTTGCTTGCCAACCGATGGGTCCACTTTCTCGCCACAGACGCGCATAACCTCACCTCCCGCCCCCCAAAGATGCGCGAGGCTTTCGACGCAGTCGCAAAACGATACGGGGCCGACTATGCCCGGCGTCTCTGTGTGGATAATCCGCTGGCCGTCTTCGAAGGACGTCATTTAGGAGATCAGGACGAGCCTTTGAACCTATTCGACGATCGTGGTGAGGGGCGGGAAAAAAGCTGGTGGAAACGTCTTTTTGATCGCTAACTGTTGCTGCGTCTCTAAAGCCCCAGCCCACCATCTACAGCCAGTAGCTGCCCTGTGATGAAGCTTGGGCAGGTTGCAAAAAACAGCACCGCAGCAGCGACGTCTTCCGGCCTCCCATTGCGTTGCATTGGCGTTTTGTGAGCGAAGTGTTCATAGGCTGCATCAACTTTCCCGGTCACGATCATTCCCGGCGCCACGCAGTTCACACTAATCTCCGGTGCCCAGGCCTTCGCCATCGTATGCGAAAGCATGTGGAGCGCCGCTTTCGACGTGCAATAGTGTGCGTGCGTGGCCCAAGGATGAATTCCCCCCAGCGAACCGATATTGACGATCCGGCCCTGTGCGGCCTTCAACGCCGCATGTGCGGCTTTAGCAACCAGAAAAGGGCCACGGGTGTTGGTTTCAAACATGGCGTCCCACTGCTCGACTGAGATGTTTTCAAGCGCAATCGTCTCGAATGCACCTGCATTGTTCACCAACAGGTCAAGACCCCCAAAACGCTCAACGACCTGGGCGACAGCGCTTATAACGCTATCTTCATCGCGCACGTCGCATGCGACCGCAAACGCCTTAACGCCAAGTTCCTGGAGATCTGCGATGGTCTGTTCGGCCTCATCCGCAGAACCGCGGTAGGTAATCGCTGCATCCGCTCCAGCGGCTGCAAGGGCCAGAGCAAGAGCACGACCAATCCTCTTCGCGCCACCAGTTATAAGTGCTCGTCTGCCTGCAAGCGGCGCCGCGATACCGCTCACTGAGGCGATCCCGTTTGGGGTGTTGCGGGTGCCGAGGGTGGGTTGGCCGGCGGCGCAGCGGGTGGCACATGCTCCTGAACTCCAGGTTGTCTCTGCGCGGGCTTGCCATCGTTATCCGTGTAATCCGATACCTGAGCGCGCGGCCTCACCATCTTAACGAGGATGTTCTTGTCGTCGGCCGTTGTATCGAACTCCTGCGCCTGAGTCGCAAAGCCGGTTGCTATGATCTGCACCGTCACGTGACTGCCTACCTCAATAAGATCCATCGTGGCGCGGCCTTCGGGGTCAGTTTTGACCTCAAGATTGCCGTTGTCCTTGCCGTCCTTGGACGAGCGGAAGACAACCGCCGCATTGACGAGGGGCTTGCCGTTGAATCCCTTTTCGACCGTTACAACGATATGGGCGATCAGTGGTGGTGCCTTGTACTTGCGACCGTGCTGAGAATCCTGCCCGTGAAGAACAGCCGGTAAAAGCGTAAGCAACCCCAGGCTGGCGAACGTTCTGGCCCGAAGGCGGAGAGAAGCAAACATCATTGGGGAATTTTATCGCGGAAGGCGAAGACTTGGCATAGAGGCATCAGGAAATGTGGCAAAACGTGGCTGGATTGGTGTTTTGGCTGGGATTGTCTCGAGACTCCGCGGAACCGCTGCCCTGCTTTTCTAGATTTGCACGAGATGTGCGTGACTTCCACTCATATTTATCGTCCTGTAATTGACTATGAGGTGCGATTGGCTTACATTAGCAGTCGGCAGTCGAGAGTGCCAAAAGACCAAATGCTTGGCGGTCCAACTCTCTCGAAACAGTAATAAGGAGATTCAAGAATATGGCAGCTACTTCGTTTACGCCGTTGCATGACCGCATCCTGGTTCGCCGTCTGGAAGAGGGCGAAACCCTTCGCGGCGGCATCATCATCCCCGATTCGGCCAAGGAAAAGCCCCAGCAGGGCGAGGTTATTTCGGTGGGTAAGGGTAAGTCCAACGATGAGGGCAAGGTTTTCCCGCTCGACGTCAAGGCTGGCGACACCGTCCTCTTCGGCAAGTACTCCGGCACCGAGATCAAGCTCGATGGCGAAGAGTTCCTCATCATGCGCGAGGAAGAAATCCTCGGCATCCTCAAGAAGTAGTCCTGCGCGGACGGCGAGACGCGGCTGCGCCGCATTCGAAGCGCGTCCCGCGCAAGTGAAGAAATAGACAACTGAGACTTTAGGAGTAAAGAAATGGCAAAGCAGATTCTGCATGGAGAAGATTCGCGTCAGGCGATCCTGCGTGGTGTTAACACGCTCGCCAACGCGGTAAAGGTGACGCTCGGTCCCAAGGGCCGCAACGTCGTCATTGAGAAGAAGTTCGGTTCCCCCACCATCACCAAGGATGGCGTTACGGTTGCCAAGGAGATCGAGCTCTCCGATCCGATCGAGAACGTCGGCGCACAGCTGGTGAAGGAAGTTGCCTCGAAGACCTCGGACATCGCCGGCGACGGTACCACCACCGCGACCGTTCTGGCTCAGGCTATCTTCCGCGAGGGCGTCAAGACCGTTGCAGCCGGCGCGAACCCCGCTGCGCTCAAGCGCGGCATCGACAAGGCCGTTGAGGCCATCATCGGCAAGCGCGATGAGCATGGCGTAGTAACCGGCGGAGCTCTCTCGGAGCTCTCGAAGCCAGTTACCGGCGACATGATCGCTCAGGTTGGTACGATCTCGGCCAACTCGGACGAGCAGATCGGCACCATCATTGCCGCAGCGATGAAGAAGGTCGGCAAGGACGGCGTCATCACCGTTGAAGAGTCACGCACGATGGAGACGCAGCTCGATGTGGTCGAAGGCATGCAGTTCGATCGCGGCTACCTCTCGCCTTACTTCGTCACCGATGCAGAGCGTATGGAAGTCTCGCTCGAGAACCCCTACATCCTCATCTATGAGAAGAAGATCTCCACGATGAAGGACCTGCTGCCCCTGTTGGAGCAAATCGCCCGCACCGCCAAGCCGCTGCTCATCATCGCAGAGGACGTGGACGGCGAAGCGCTCGCGACCCTGGTGGTCAACAAGCTGCGCGGCACGTTGAATGTTGCTGCCGTCAAGGCTCCCGGCTTCGGCGACCGCCGCAAGGCCATGCTCGAGGACATCGCTGTCCTCACGGGCGGCAAGGCGATCACGGAAGACCTCGGCATCAAGCTCGAGGGCGTCAAGATCGAAGACCTCGGCACTGCCAAGCGCATCACCATCGACAAGGACAACACCACCATCGTCGACGGCGGCGGTGAGGATGCCAAGATCGAAGGCCGCGTGAAGGAGATTCGCGCTCAGGTCGAGAAGACCACCTCCGACTACGACCGCGAGAAGCTCCAGGAGCGCCTTGCCAAGCTGGTTGGCGGCGTTGCCGTCATCAAGGTCGGTGCAGCTACCGAGACCGAGATGAAGGAAAAGAAGGCCCGTGTCGAAGACGCGATGCATGCAACCCGTGCAGCCGTCGAAGAAGGCATTGTCCCGGGCGGCGGCGTAGCGCTGATCCGCACCACCAAGGCAGTCGATGCGTTGATCAAGACGCTCGAGGGCGACGAGAAGATCGGTGCGGCCATCATTCGTCGCGCGATCGAAGAGCCGCTGCGCACGATCGTCTCGAACGCAGGCGAAGAGGGCGCAGTCGTTATCGGCAAGATCCACGAATCGAAGGACCCGAACTTCGGCTACAACGCCGGAACCGGCGTCTACGAGGACCTGGTCAAGGCCGGCGTCATCGACCCGACCAAGGTCACACGCACTGCCCTGCAGAACGCGGCGTCGATCTCCGGCCTGCTTCTCACGACCGAGGCGATCATCGCTGAGATTCCTGAGAAGAAGGAAGCGGCAGGCGGCGGTCACAACCACGGCGGCGGCGGTATGGACGGCATGTACTAAGCCTCAGCTAACCAAGAAACAACAGCAAGGCCCCGGAGAGATCCGGGGCCTTGCTACTTAATTTTTTGCCTCGGCTTACCGCACGAGGCGATTGGTAGATGGTTTGCTGGCGCAGATAAATGTGTATTGAGTGACACAGAATTATCAATTCATCTCGAATTTCTTTTGGATCTCTAGAGCACACGTTATGTCAGCGCTTTACCTAATAGGTATGCTGTCACCAATTTGCCCATAGCCCATTCCAACACCCACGGGGCGCAAGCGTATGCGCTTAGCATCTGGAACTCCGAGCATCCTTGATGCAGCGTGGCAGATTCAGTAAGGGGTAATTCTATTTTGGGACTGCTATAGGGGCAGATTTAGCGCCTTCTAGGTTATATTGATTGATCGTAGAGACTGCATAATGAACACTACCCTGGGGCGGGGTCTTATCAATGAAGATTCCACCCCTGACTTGTGCGATTGGAATCGCCGACTCCTGCGTGATCCGGTACACCTTGTAGCTGAGAGTCGGATCTAGGGTGTTGGTGTTCCAGGTGATCAATACGCCAGACTGTGAGGGTTGCGCGGAAACGTGTCCAGGCGGAAAGGGCGGAATCTTCTTAAATTCTGCAACTGAAATGTCAGGTTTGCCGTTCTCTTTCTGCGCTGGCTGTTGTCCGTCCAGCGCAGAATATGGCTGCACACTTCCACCTGCGCAGGAAGCGAGAGCTAATATCGCGAGAAGCGAAATTGACGCCAATCGAGCCACAGGCAAGTCACCGACCTTTATTTTACAATAACGGGCTGGGAAGGGTCAGTTTGTAAGAGCACTGTCGGTAGCGGTCTCAGAACCTGGGGCGTCCCTTCATTCGTGAGCCCCATTGCTCTAAACTTTGAAAAAACCTCGGGCGAAGATTTTTGGATCCGAGAAAGTTCAGCCTTATGTGTGATCATGTCGAGATGCTGGAACCCGACCTCAGATGACGGTTTGACAATCAACATTGTTTGATTTTGGTACGAATAGGGCGCATAGACCGCACTAACTAAATAGGATGCTCCTCCAGCTGCGGGCTTAGTATCGACAAATAATGGCTTGCCTGTTCTTCCGATCACCGTTGTCTGCGAATCTCCAACCGCCTTACGCGAAACGATATACGATAAGACCTGTCCAAGTGGCTTCGGATGCCATGCGATAACGACCTCCCCATCGTTTCGCTTTGCTGAGACTCCCCCCACAGGGAATAGCTTGATGCCATTGGCGGTTGCTGGGGTTAGCTCGATCTGTCTCTTTACCTTAACTGTCGGCTGCACTCCTCCAGTGGAACTTCCTCCGAGTGCCAACTGCAGGGTCGACCAGTCGTTGCGTCCAGGGAGAGCTATAATTTCTCCGTCATTATTAATGTCAGCTGAAATGTTGTTTTTTATGACGCCGTCACACGTCCAATCTGTTGAGCTTGTAATCGATAAGATGGTTCCTATAGCACGGGTGATAGGACAGTAGAAGTTCGTACCGTAGCCGGCGAAAGAAGAATCCGAGGTCAATGCGGGACTATCTTGCAGCGCGCGCTCATCCGCATCCAGCCTGAAGCTCGAGTAGCTGTAAAAGGCGTTACCGCCCATTTGAACACCGCCCATTTGGAAAAAATAATTCATAATACTGAGATAGTTGGGCTTGTAGTTGTAATCGTCATAGCCACCATGTCGCAGTCCAAGGGCATGCCCTAGTTCGTGCATGAAAGTTCCAGCCTGCATCGCTGGAGTGCCAACTTGATTTGTAAACCCTCCAAGCGAGACGATAAAGTCTCGGCCAGGAATAGATTTCGTAAGCCCACTTGATTCATCCGGTGAGTAATTGTGTGCGAAGAGACAGAAATGCATGATCTGAGCCAGTTGCGGGCCATCGGTCCTTGTAAGATGCGGGAACACAGAGGCTTTGATTGCATCAAATTGGCTCCAATTATAGGTGTCGGGGTCATCAAAGGAACCCAGTACCGACTGCTCTGGTACTGGCTGATGAGCCAAGATCACATGGAGCCGTATACCAGTAGTCCCATCAAGATCGGCCACTGGAGAATCGGCGAAAGAGTTGATAACGGTATTAATTGCGTCGGGATCTGGCCGATGTGTGTGCGTCGAGTCTTGCATCCATGCGACAAAAACGTAAATATCCTTATGTTTCGGCGATGACGTGAGCATCTCTTTCGACCCATCGGGAAACTGTATCTCGAAGCCTGACGACTCCCAAGCGTCTGGAATACCATCCGCATCTAAGTCCGTAGAGGTTGGGTTTACACCTGAAAGATTTGTATGTCTCTTACAAGACTCCACGAGCAGCGGTATGAAAAATAAAACCATAAGTACCGTTAGGCGTTTTGATTTAAAACCCATTTGACCTCCAATGAATCGTGAGTCGGCGGCATTCTCGGTCGGTCGTTTAAATTGCATACGAGGATCTACGGGTCAGTTATCTCATCGACATGAGGAATGTATACAACTACGATTTCTTGAGGGCCTTCCCCAACGCCGTCATCGATACCTTGAGCCCAAATACTGCCTGAAGTGTGAGCTTATTACTGGTTCCACTAGTAGTGGTCGTTTGGCCATTTTGAGTATCGAACACCACGCCGCCGAATGGTTCCAACCAGTGCAAGCCAATTCCGCCACCGACCATTATGTGACGTAATACCTTCCCTTTTATTGGAAGACCAACAAAGGGCTGGGGTATATAGCGGAATGAGCTAAGAGTGGGGAGCACGGGAGGAAGGTAACCGTCAAAGAACACATACACGTTCTGTTGAGTAATGCTATTCGGAGTGATCGTGCTGCTGCTCTGCTGATAGCTCACATCTTTATAGCTTGTAATCTGGACACCTGCACTCAACCCAATCCACGATGGCTTTTCATTTGTGTAGGTTTGACTCATTAGTTGATTCGACGTCGAACCTGAAGTCTTGCTTTGGGTCTGCTTGGTATTGACGGGATCTGAGGAATTACTATTCTCGAGTGATGCCGTTATCGCGATGCTTGATGTTGACCACGGCGATTTGAATTGCGTGACAGAAAAATAGCCGGGGCTAGGAGGAAGTGCGGGCGTGACTCCCGCCTCAGGCGTTGGTATCGAAAATCCCAACACGCTGACCAGCGTTTGCAGGTCCTGCAAAAATTGCGTCTGCTGCTTTGCGACTGTGATGCTATAGCTAACATTGTGTAAGAGCACGACATCCGGACTCTTGCGGGTCGGATCTGCATATTCGCTCTGGCCCGTTGTCAAGTCTGCGTTTATGTGAACATAAATGAACTGCAGCTCGGTCTGTCCTGCGATAGCAGTTGACTTGAGCAGCTGATCAGCGGACTCGAAATAAAAAGAGGTTTTGGATGGGTTCGGATCATATAAATACCAAGTTGCAAACTTAGTACTGGTGTGCGTAGCATCCTTCCACCGCAAAATATTGATAATCGTTGTTCTTGATGGATCGGCATTGAGATTCTTCAGAAGCATGACTGCATCGACTTTTGTCAAGACACCGCTCGCATACGGCTGCGCTTTTTCAGATGGCGCTGTTCCTAGTTGGGTGCTCGACAGTTCTTGAACAGGACTGGTTACCTTGAGCACATTAGTGTTGGACTGGGCGTAGGAAGCTGTCGCGGACAAGGCAATTAGGAACGTAGCTGAGCATGCTTTCAACATTATGAAAATCTCCAGTATGTGAAGTTGCATAGGCCCGAGACAATTCCAAAATCAGGTGATTCAGAATGCCAGAGATGTTACGCGTTCATTCCGCGTCGGAAGCTTGTATCTGAGGGAGCGCGGCCAATATACAGAGAAGTGCTTCCGAGGTGTGAAGAGCATAAGGTTGAGAAAAGACCTCCGCCATCCGCTCTGAGGCGATACTGATCGCCAGCATCAATGTGATAAATGACGTAAGGGCATTCATCGTTTTCCTAGACATGGAAATGGGCCCACTTCATATTCGCCAAGTTCTATGCGGCCAAGCTATAGCCATGTTGAGGCAGGCTCGTAAGGCATATCGCCGCAGCAAGCTATTTAATGCAAGTAGATTGAACGCAGAAATACGGTAAGACGACAGCTATGTCGCAATAGCTGGGCCCGTTTAGCAGAACTCGAGACACTTCGTAAAGCGCTGGTCGGCCCGGAAACCTGTAGAAGTTTAGTGTGAGAAAGTTAGCACAAGCAGAAAAAATTACAAGTTAATAATTCGACGTGTCGCGGCTATACACGATTTAGCTAACAGATATGGTTATGGTGCTCACTTGTCCCTATGTTTGTCTGTTCAGCATTCGCTCTTGAAACACAACCTATTCACTACCTCGTCACGTTATCCGCCAGACAAGCCTTTGACCGATGGGAATTGCAATACCTATGCAAAAGTCCCTGCAGCAACCCGGAGCCTTTCTATTGACCCTGATTTTCTTTCTGTTACTCCCTTAGCTCCATGACATCCGTCCTGTGTATCTCCCGCTCTGGCAAAATATTCATGGGTGCGTCTGATTTATGTGGCTAATTATCCCTCGGAGCGGTGTCGTCGTCCTCCGACGCTTCCCTGGTGCGCCGAACTGCGTAAACGCTGCTTGTCACGGCCGTTCTTCTTGCCGTTTGGGTCTCGATCACGGCACGCATCCAGTATTCGCAGTTCTCATCAACCTCAATACCGTGGGTCAGCCTGGAGGAAGAGCTTGTCGAACTACTCCATCGCCAGTATCGGGCGGCTGACCGGGCCACCTAAGCATTACGTATAGGAGGCGGGTACGGCACCATCGCGGTTGGTCTAGATCTCATAGCATCGCCCTAGAAGTAGGCACCCCACATCTCACTCAAACACGAGATGTAAGGCGCCCACTTTTGGCCTAGTTCAGACCTAGGCCACCCGCCCAAGATCATCTCAACCAGGATTCACGTGCGGTCGGTGGACCTCCCGCAGGAGCCGGAGCATAATTGCCGCCGGAGCTGTACCAATCAATATTCCGTGTGAAGTACATTGTGGCTGCGATAGCGGCAAAGCTCGCGCAAGATCCCACTAAGAGAGCATAGTTTTCCAGGCGTAGCAGCACGTAGATGAAGGCATAGAGCAGACTGAATACCCCGAATGCCCGCAGGCCAAGCTTGCGGCTCACGAACAGCCACGCTGTGTTCATGGAAAATAGCAACACCGTTGCAGCACCGGCTATAAGGAATCCGAAGTCAAAGCCGACTATCTCCGTTAACGAGAGCAGAAGCAGATAGAAGATGGTCTGCGCAATGCCTACCAGCGCATATTGTCCGGGGTGGACGCGTTTGTCTGTTGTGACCTCAAAGAGGAAGTACGTGATGAACACCAGGCCCAGAAACAAGGTGATGTACTTGAGGGAGCGATGGATGGAGCGGTAGGAGTCAGCCATCCTCATGCCGAGCACGGTGTGCGGCGGCTGAGGCGTTCCATTGTTGTAGGTGGTCACGGCACCTCGCTGTTGGGCACGGCTATCTGCAAGTCCGTTGACGAAAAGGCCTGGGACACTCATCAGCACGGCGAGAGCAAACAGCAGGAAAAACTTCGCTCCCATCGAACTCGACTTAGGGCGTAGGGTTGGATTTGCGGGTGGCTGCGGAAAGGTGGTGCTCATCGTGTGGTGTCTCCTTTTGGGTAGTTAATAAACTTTGCAATACAAAGTTGATGGGGACAACGAGGCGACTTTGTATTGCAAAGTCGCCCCCGAAAAAAAGGTTATGCCCGCGTCGGCGTCAGTCCACGCAGCGGTTTAGAAGCAGACTCATCTTTTGCGGCTTTGGCAGCGTCGAGTACCACTTGTTCGAGGGTTTGCAGATATTCGATATATCGCTTGCGGCCCGCAGTCGAGATGCGAACCATGGTCTGGAGGCGATTCTGGTCCTGCTCCTTGAAGATCTTGATCATGCCGTCCTTTTCCAGCACCTGGAGGTGGCGCGCCAGATTGCCGTCGGTGAGGCCGCAAAGCTGCTTCAGGTCCACGAAGCTGAGGCCGTTCGGGTTGGTGATGAGTGAGGTGAGTACACTGAGCCGTGCCCGTTCATGGATCACGCGGTCAAGCCCTTCATAGGCAAAGCGCGCTTCGTTCTGCGAAGACTTACTCTTCATCGGAGACCTTCTTTGCCGTGAAGTAAAGAGTGCCGGCGATGAGCGACTGGCCTACGGCATAGGCACCGGCCATCACCCACGGCGACAGAGCGCGCGCATCGCCAAGCGCGATGCAGAGCAGGCCCGTAAGCAGGTACCACGCGCCTGCAGCCAACATCGGGCGCGGCATAAAGCGGCACGAGGAGAAGACTCCGAGGCTGTAGACAATCTGCCACAGACCGGGCAGGAGCCACACCCCCTGTGGGACCGTGGAGACGATCACTACGGTCAGCAGCGTTCCCGCAGCAGCGGCGGGGAGAAACTGCTCAACGGCCATCAAGATCATCTCATTCGCCATGCCGGAGTGCATACGATGTGTCCGCGTGAGCGTCTGGATCGCAATGAGTGCGGCTGAGAGGATCGCCGTAGCGCTCCAGATTGCGACGAATTGCAATGGGTGCCGCGCCGGCTCGGTTAGCAGCGCAGACTGCACCAAGCCGGCTACGACTGCAAAGGTAGCCGTAGCGAAGAGCGTCAGCGGACCGTAGCCACGAAACTCTGTGCTCTGCGCCAGTTGGCGGCGTATGTCGCGAATATCACCAAGGGCACGGTTCAGATCGTTCATGCGCTCTCCGCTTTGTATTACAAAGTAATACTTTGCATCGCAAAGTGTCAAGGGATGATTTGTCATACTTTGCGGATTCCCTGCTTAAGATGTCCCGATGCTGTTTTATCCCTGAACCGTCATCCGAGGACGTGACATCGAGGTCAAAACGCTTTGTGATTTTGAGGTGGATAGCAATTTCAGGATTCGGCTGTCGGCTTTACTGCGATTCGTCCAGCACTTCGATCCCCGAGACTGTGGCGTAGTTCGCAATCGGCTCGAACGTGAGGTTCAGCTTTCCTTGCGCTGTGGGCTTCAAGTGATAGAAGGTCCTGGTGAGCGCGTGGAGGCTGCCTGCCTCCTTGAATATGTCGAAATCATCCAGCAGCGTGGTGCCATTGCACAACACACGGAATACACGGCTACCCACTCCGCCGGCCCCAGTGGCCTCGGACCCAAAGTAAAATTCTGCGAAGTGAAGCACAACGGTATATCGGCCACGTGTATCGACGGGAATGGCGTAGGTGAAATGCCCGTATCGCTCGGCAGCATAGAGCCCAGGATCGGTCGATCCCTCAGCCATGTGCCTCTGAACCGACATTTTGCCATTCACGAAATAGGTGTCTGGCCTCCACAAGTTTCCATTGTGATCAGTAAAGGGCGTCAGTTCTGTCAGCAGATGGATAGGGAGTTGTTTATGCGGAGTTCCCTGCAACACCTCCAACGCGTTAAGGGTAGGCACCCCCCGTTCGCTGGCAAAACTGAGGTGAAGCATGCCGTCCCTGGCGGGAGACACATCGCGGAAGATGCGTTCGTCGGCGATATTTTCTCCCAGGGCATCCGTAACGACATCGAAGTTCTGCAATACCTTTTCCCCATTGATTGCGATCGTAAAGGTGGCAAGACCATCGCCTTCGCGCTCCGATGCAACGAAGTACAGATGCAGCTCATACACGCCAGGCGGGAGAGGAATGTCGTAAGTAAAGTCCCCCTTCCGCCATTGCCTGAAGAGTGCAGGATCACTGGTTCTCGAAATATCGCTGACGGGGCGGATCCAGGTATCCCCGCCATGGAAGTATTCGTCCGCCTTCCAGGATGTTCCAGTGCTGTCAATCTGCGGACTTCCAGAATATCCGGCAATCAGACGGATCGGCATGAAGGCCACGCTGGATGAGACGGGCTGCGGCGCTGAAGGCAGCAGAGCCGGTCTCGTACTTGCGATGATGGCTTTGGCGACCGATTCCGAATGAAATTGTCGATATGCGCCGAATGCAACCAACACCAACACAACGAACCCCAACCCATAAAGCCATCCTCGGCCCATGAATCGCAGTAGCAGCTTTCGGTTTCCAATCTGCCCAGGTTCTTCCGGCGGCCAGTCTCCTGATTCCGAAGGCTGAACGGAGGGCTCTGAGATTGTGCCCCGCACTACGCCGGTAGCGGGAGATTCTTCCGCTCTATGGACAAAGACTGGAATGTAGGTCCCGACGGGAATCGACAACTTTACGAGGTGGTTTCTACCGTCGGTTTCGTAGAATTCCTTCAGCTTTTTTCGCAGCCGGTGTATCTCGACTCGCGCGATCGCGTCCTGGCTGGCATCGAAGGCGGTTTTGGACCTTCCGATGACCTCGGTTGCGATGTTGTACTCATTGATCTCATCGCTCTTGCCTGAAAAATACATCTCTCCGAGGTAGAGCGCCAGATGGGACAGCCTTGGGTACCTGGCAATTGCCTTTGTTACTGCCTCCAGTTCAGCGTGTTCCGCGTCAAGGGGAGAAAGGGTGAGGGTTTCCGGCATGTCCTCCTGCTCCTGAATGGTACCCACGCTGACGACCGCATTTGTAGTCGTCTTTTTCAGTTCCAAATCATAGGTCACGCTTGTACGTATTTGCAACGTGGCCATTCACGTCTTCCGAATTGTTCACTTATCTAATTTGAGATCAATCACATAAATAACGTACAAAACCATGAAACATAAACGTACAAGATTAACCTTCCATTTCGCTCCTCGATAGACTTACGCTTTCGTTCTCCATCAGGAGAGCGTTCTTGCGCAGGCGAAAAACAGGCGCATTGGTTGGGCGTTCGACCGACAGATCCTGGGAAGATTGGGATCGAAGGAAGCATACCGGAGACAACACCATCCACAAACCGCAGCATAGGTTGCGTGTAACACAATAGGAGCTGAAAATTGAAAACGCAAAATCTTCTCAAGATACCGGCGATTTTCTTTGGCACCATTCTGTTGTTCTCAGGAGTAACTGCCAGGATGTCTGCGCAGACGGCCTGCGGCAACGGTACAGTTATGAACCTTGGTAACGCCGATCAATATGCGTTCAAAGGAGATGAGTGGAACTCCAGCCTGACGCAATGCATGTCAGTGACCAACTCGACAGCGCTTCCACCAGGAAACGGACCGAGTTTCACCATCACGGAAGCCAATTTCAACGATACGGGGGGCGCGCCAGCGACTTATCCGAGCTTCTGGTACGGATGCAGCTATGGCAACTGCACCCAAAATACCCAGTTACCGATTGAGATGAGTGCAATTTCGAATTATTCCATCACCAGCGGCGTCACCGTGGTCGAGCCTTCAGGCAATACGAACGACTGTGCCTACGATATCTGGTTCAATCAGACTCCTACCACGTCCGGCAATCCGAACGGCACGGAACTGATGATCTGGGTCGATCATCAAGGCCCTCCAGGGCCAATCTCTGGTGGTCCTTCGTGGCAGTTCACGAGTGGCGGCTATAGCTGGACGGCATATTCCGGCACGGGAGGCAGTGGCAATCCATCCTGGAATGTTGTTTCCTACGTGAATAACAGTTCCATTGGAGCAGGCACCACTGCCCCCTTCAATCTCAACCTGGGTCAATTCTTTGCCGATGCTGAAGGTCACGGAGAAATTGATGCCAGTTGGTATCTGATGGATATTGAATATGGATTTGAGGTCTGGGAGGGTGGCCAAGGAATTGAAGGCAACAATTTCTGGGTCAATGTGGCACCTGCCAGCAGCGGCGCTACCTTGACCACCGGCACGCCGTATAACATCGTCAACGAGAACAGCGGTTCCTGCGTGGACGACACCGCTTCGGGTACGGCGAATGGAACTGCCGTGCAGCAGTGGGCTTGCGGCGAGGGTACTTATAGCACTCAACCTAACCAGCAGTGGGAGTTCGAGAGCGGTACCGCCAGTGGCTACTATTACGTTGCCAACGTCAACGCTCCGGCTGAAACCTGGAATGTAACTGGCAACGGCACCACCAATGGCAGTCTCATCCAGACGTGGACCTATGCTGGAAATCCCAACGAGGAATGGAAAGCCGTGTCGTTGGGCAATGGCTACTATAACTTTGTAGGCCAAGGCAGCGGTCTCTGCCTGGACACTCCGAGTGCCTCCACTGCCAACGGGGTGCAACTGCAGATCTACACCTGCAATGGAACCGCAGCTCAGGCATTCAAACTCGTCACACCGTAGGCGTTCGCATGTGGTTGTGCGACGTTCCTTTCGGGCTAAAGGGGCTGGAATTGACGGACGTGAGTTCTCCGCATTCACTACAAAGCTCCACTTTTGCAACAAAGGTAAAAAAGGCGGCATCGATTTTCGAGCCTAACTCAAGCTCGATTGTGGATACGAGACTATGAGGAGAGAAACGTTATGAAGCAGCAATCTAGATTAGGAATTCTGGCAATCGTTTTTGTCTTCGCCGTTCTTTTCGTAGGGACAACAAGCAGCGCCGCTGCACAGCAGATATGCGGCAACAATAGTTCGGGGCAGCTTGGCAACCTCAACCAGTATGTCTTCGGGGGCGACCAGTGGAATTCATCCTTCTCCGGTACCCTTCAGTGCGAAACGATTACGAACTCAACGGCTCCGCCTCCGAGTGGCCCGAGCATGGTTTATTCCGGCAACGCATTCGATGACACTACGGGTACTCCCGCCGATTACCCCGACTTCCTGTATGGATGTTTTTATGGCGGTTGCACGCAAAATACGCAGCTTCCGATCCAGGTCTCGGCGCTTTCCAATTGGGCCATCACAAGCGGCGAGACAGTGGTGGAGCCTTCGGGAGCTTCCAATGACGTCGCGTACGACATCTGGTTCAACACTGGCCCGACAACCCCTACGAACCAGAACACTACCGGCACCGAGATGATGATCTGGGTCCAACGCAATGGCGGTGTGGGGCCAAGCAACCCGGTGGCGACGTTCACTAGCAGCGGAATCACCTGGAATGTGTACACGTGGACCAATACAGGCAACTGCGGAGGTTGCTCTGGCACGGGAAGCCAGGTCATTGACTTTATAAACAGCAGCGCCAGCTCCGACGGGCCAACCAGCGGCACTACATTCAATCTCGATTTGGTACCTTTCTTCGAGGAAGCGTTGGCTCTGGGACAGATTCAGTCCTCGTGGTATCTGACCACAATCGAATTTGGTACGGAGATATGGGTGGGCGGCCCGGGATTGCAGGTCAACAATTTCTGGGTCAATGTAGCACCTGCCAGCAGCGGCGCTGCATTGAGTACGGGTACCCCGTACAACATCGTCAATGAGAATAGCGGTTCCTGCATCGACGACACCGCTTCGGCCACGGCGAATGGAACCGCCGTTCAGCAGTGGGTCTGCGACGAAGGCACTTACAGCACGCAACCCAACCAGCAGTGGGAGTTCCAGAACGGCACAGCCAGTGGTTACTATTACGTCTCCAATGTCAACGCTCCGGCCGAAACCTGGAATGTAACCGGCAATGGCACCACCAATGGCAGCCTTATCCAGACATGGACCTATGCTGGAAATCCCAACGAGGAATGGAAAGCCGTGTCGTTGGGCAATGGCTACTATAACTTTGTTGGCCAAGGCAGCGGTCTCTGCCTGGACACTCCTAGCGCCTCAACCGCAAACGGTGTGCAGCTGGATATCTACACCTGCAATGGAACAGCAGCTCAAGCGTTCAAACTCGTCACACCATAGGCGTTCGCGCGTAATTTGCCCTACAAGCGATACCAAGTTAGCCGGGTTCGCCCGCCCCGCCTCGCCCGCTCCCTTCGGTGGAAACGGGCAATTCATGCTGAGTTCTGTGAGGTCTTTGCCTTCATCCTTTGGCAACAGTTCAGACAAAACGATATGGGTATTGGAGTGAACCCCTGAAGTGAGACAGGATCATTAGAGGACTGGTAGGTTAAGGGGCCAGATGATCGCTGAGACGGGAGACGAGTGTTCCACCGGATTCAATGGCAGCATGCGCTAGAACAAAGCCGCTCAGTTGCTTGCCATTCAGCGAGATGGATTGGATGTAACAGGCGCGGGGTGAAGCTTTTTCCGCCTGTATGTGGAAGACCTTCCCGTTGGCGAGGTGGATGACCGCGCTCTTGAAGAGAGGCGTGCCGATGGCATAGGACGGCAGGCCTGGTGTCACGGGATAAAACCCGAGCGCGGCAAATATGTACCACGCCGACATCTGCCCTGCGTCGTCGTTGCCAGGAAGCCCTGCGGGACCTTCTTTGTACAGGGTGTCCCGAATGGAACTCACATGCTCCTGTGTCTTCCAGGGTGCTCCAGCATAGTCGTATAGATAGGCGATATGGTGGCTCGGCTCGTTGCCCTGCTCATACTGATCTTTGCGGAAGAGATCGTCGAGCCTTTCGGTAAATATCTTAGGTCCACCCTCTAGCGCGATGAGGCCGGGGATGTCCTGCAGGACGAAGAAGGCGTTCTGCGCGGCAGAACTTTCGATGAAGTACGCATGCGGCTGATCGGGATCAAACGGCGTGTCCCATGATCCGTCCTGGTGTCGTCCGCGGGCAAACCCGGTGTCGGGAGAGATGATGTTGCGAAAGTTCTGCGCGCGTCCGGCGAAGAGACGCGCGTCGTCCTGCTTGCCGAGCGACTTTGCGACCTCACTTAGAACAAAGTCGTCATACGCATACTCCAGCGTGCGCGAGACCTGACCTTGATCGTGGAACGCATAGGGGACATGATCCTCTAAAGGGATGTAGCCATAGTGTAGATAGGATTCCAAGCCGCGCCGGCCCTCCCCATCGCGGTACTTCTCCGGATCGGAGGGTGTGGTCAGTGCACTCTTCCGCATCAATTGATACGCGGCTTCGATATCGAATCCGCTCAATCCCTTCTGGTAGGCATCGCCGATCACGGCGACTGCGTGATCTCCCAGCATCTCTTGCGTATAGCTGTTCCAGGCAGGAAACATAGGCAGATATCCTCCCTGCTGTCCCTTCAGGATCAGTGACTGGACCATTGCACTCTCACGCTTCGGATCGATGAGAGTCAGTAATGGATGGAGTGCGCGGAAGGTATCCCATAGGGAGAAATCGTCGTAGTAGTCGGAGTTGGAGATGCGTTCGACCACCCCCTGAGACGCGAAGCGAGGATAGGTGCCATTGACATCATTGACGATGCGAGGAAGCTGCGAGGCGTGGTAGAGCGCCGTGTAAAAGATGCGGCGACTCGCTGCATCCGCATCAACGTCAATCTTATTGAGTTGCCGGTCCCATTGCTCGCGGCTCGCGGCCTCGATGGTTGAGAAGCTCCAGCCGTGGATCTCGGCGCTGAGATTCCGCGCTGCCTCTTCCACGCTGACGAACGATGTGGCAACACGAGCTTCGATGACGTCGCCGGCCCTGACATCGAACTGCAGGTAGACGCCCTCATCGGTAGTAGTGAATTCCCTGCCCGTCGTTTGCGATTGGAGTTTGGTTCCGGTCCAGGAGCCAGATCCGAGGGGAGTGCGATTAAATTGGGCAACGGTGTATCCACTAAAGCCAGCAGGCTTACCTGCTCCAGCGTAGATGCGCCGAACCTTGTTCTCTCCTCGAACCTCGCGGCCACCGTTGCTCACGGTCAGCGAGCCGTCTCCGGTTGCTGCCTCGTTCTGTAGCGAGATCCACGCATGCCCTGTTCGGGTGAATTGAAAGCGCAGCAGACCGCAGCGAGCAGTTCCGGTCATGGACACTTGAATGCCCGATTCCGGCAGCGTGACCTTATACAAATAGGGGTGCGTTTCTTCGAGGTGATGATCGAGGCGCGTAGAGAGATAGCCCTTTGAAAGATCTGGGGTTTCCATACCCGCAAGGAGTTGGAAGCTGCCGTAGTCCTTGGTTCCAGAGCCGCTCAGGAAGTGGCTTCCGCGCAGGCCAACCAGTTCGGTGTCTTTGTAGTAGTACGGAGCTCGAAGGCGGACTTCACCGTTGCGGGTCGCCGGGGTCCACTGCGTCATGCCGAATGGCACACCTACGTTAGGTGTAGTTTGGCCACCGCCGTCGGTGCCGATCATCGGGTCTACATCGTCAGCGTGAGAGTGTGAGACTGCGGCAACGCCGGCGTGAGTGAATAGAAGAAACAATAGGGCCGAACGCGCGGCGTTTGATAGGAACATGGACCTTGTCAGAGTAGCTATGGGGGAGCCGCCCTATTAAGGCGATCTCCCCCGAGTGATTGGGATTGACTTAGAACTTCAGTTTCAGTGCGAATTGAAGTACGCGCGGAAGGTTCTGCTGCGTGAGGCTTACGGTGCCGTATCCCGTGTAGCCTCCGTTAGCAGACTTCACAGGAGGGCCATCGGCGGGGTTGTCGTCCGGCCCAGGAAAGAGCACGCTGTTGGTTAGGTTGAAGGCATCGATGCGGAAGGTGAGCGACGATCCGTCGTAGATGGCGAAGCTCTTCTGCAGGGAGGCGTCGAAGTTCGGCATGATGGGTGTGCGGACACTGGAGATGCGGTCGGGTAGGTTTCTCAGGTCGTACTGCGGGATTGCCGAATAGCAGCCGAGGCTAGAGCCTGAACTGTAATCGTTATAGATCCACTGCTTCAGCGACGAGCCGCCAACCGGAGCAAAGCTGTGGCTGCAATTGTAGTAGTAGCCGTTGTTAAGGCTGACGGGCTGGCCGCCTTGTGCGGAGAGGATTGAGCTTAACTCCCATCCGTTGATGAACTCGCCGACGAAGCGGTTGGGCGTTGATAAGAAGCGCTGTCCCTTACCGATGGGCAGATTCCACTGCGAGGCGAGCGTAAGGACCTGGGTGCGATCATACGGACCGATTTCGTAGCGAACGGTTGGATCCTGGTAGGGCCATGAGTTGGTATAGCCCGTAGCGTTCATCGACTTTGAGAACGTATAGGCGAGTTGGAAGCTAAGAGCTTCGGGGCCGCCGAGGCGCTTGTCGAGTTTGACCTCCAGCGCGTTGTAGAGATTGCGTCCAAGTGGCGCAGCATCCCATGAGACCTGACCGAACGCAGAGTACTGGTGCATCAGGCTAAGCGCGGAGATGGTAGGTGTCGATCCAACCGTTGAGGTAGAAGGCAGAACACCATAGTACGGATTAGTGACCTGCTGGTTGAAGTAGTTTGGGTTGGCCTGGGCCTGCTGTAATTGCGTAAGGGACACTGGATTAAGAGTTGTCCCGGTGCGGAGACGATAGGCATAGTTGCCCGAATAGCGAATATCGAGCGTCATCTGGTCGGGAAGCGCCGTCTGAACTCCGAAAGAGGCCATGTTCGTCAGAGGGATCTTGCGCTGCGGGAAGTCGAGCGACTGCGAGTTACCGATACCGGTAAGCAGACCACCGGCTGCACCAAGCGGGGCTTGCGCGCCGTTGGGAAACGGATTGCCGCTGCCAAAATAGGTGGAGGGTGTTACGCCGCCGTTGAGAGAGTCGACGTAACTCGTCGTCTGCGATGAGCCGGAGTAGGTTCCGTTCTCGAGTCCTACGAGATACATGATGCCGTAGCCACCGCGGATGACGACATCCTTGTTGAGTTGGTAGGCAAAGCCGAAGCGTGGACCGACGTTGCTGTACTGCGTGTTGTATCCCTCTTTTGGCGCGCCGTTTTCTCCTGCGAACAGAATGCCGCCATAAACCGTGCCGAGTGAGCTTGCACTGATGCCTGCAGCCGCAAGACTGCCAGCAGCAGCAGACAGGTTCGACTGGAAGAGGTTGCTTTGCGTGGTGGGGTTGACGCATTGGAGGCAGAAGCCACGGTTCAGACCGTGTTCCCGAGCCTGCGCGCCATCGGTCACATCATAACGAATACCAAGGTTCAACGTCAGTTTGGGTGTAACCTTCCAATCGTCCTGCGCGTAGAGAGCCCAGGTGGAGTAGTACGTGAACTGGTTTAGATTCCAGTCGACACCGCCACTGGCTGGATAGCCAAGCAACAAGTCCGCGATGTCGAAGCCGTCCGTGCCGTTGCGCAGGAGTGGGTTCTGTTGTGTGGCAAAGGTACCGAATTGAAAGTCGCCATTGGCATGGCCAGCCTGTCCAGGCGTGCCGTGATTGAGATTGTGATATTCGCCACCAAAGTGCATAGCATGCCTGCCCCACTGCTTTGTAAGGTCGGAGTTGAAGCTGATGTCGGTGTAGGTGCCGGAGGTGATCTCGTTACCTACGACCTGCGGGTAGAACTGCGAGGCGGTGAACTCCGGCAACTGCTTCAGAGTCGTGGTCGGAATGCTTGGCATGGAGAGCCCGATACTGGTGGGATTGACGGGGTTCGCCAGGTTGCCATCCGGACTGGACAGGTAATAGCGTGCGAGGGAGACCTTCGCGTCTAAAAGGAGCGTTGGCGAGAAGGTATGGGTGACATCCTGGGATGCGGTGATCTGCTGGTGCTTCACATTGATGCTGCCGTACTCGGCAGGAGAAGGAAAGCCGTTGGTGCTCTGGAACTGTTTGCCAGGCTGGTAGGCGAAGAGGCTGTAGAAGCGTGTTGCGTCCGAGATGCTGTAGTCGACGCGTGCCATCACCTGGTTATAGGAGTAGTTTGCCGGTGTGTTCGCGATGTAATTGTTCTGAAACGCAGTGGTCGCGACGTTTGGCAGAGGATACAGATTGAGGACGGCAGCGCCAATAGGGTTGATGCGGTCCAGTGGAATGGTGTCGTTCGCGAAGGCAGTTCGCGTGTAGGCGCTGCCTGGGCAGTTGTTGATGCTGCCGCCGGCGACGGAGCAGGCCGTGGTGTTCGGATCGTAGATGGTATAGCCGGTCCCGGAGAAGTTGGGGCCACCGGTAGCGCTGGGGCGCATCGCAACAGTAGGCACGCTCTCCAGCGTGGTGTTGGCGAAAGCCTGACGGAAGCCCTCATAGCTGCCGAAGAACAGCACCTTGCTGCGAAGGATGGGACCACCGATGGTCGCGCCAAACTCGTTCTGGTGTGAGCCTTGCCGGGCGATGCCGGCTCCTGCATTCTCGTAGTTGTTCGCGTTGAAGGCGCTGCTTTCCAGGAACTCGTACGCGGAGCCGTGGAACTTGTCCGATCCTGATTTGACCACCATGTTGATGGTGCCGCCGGCCGAACGGCTGAAGCGCGCGTCATACGTTGAGGTCATTACATTGACCTCCTGCAAAGCATCAATATTGGGCGAGAGCTCCCAGCTACCCTTGCCGCCGGTACTCTGCTCGGTGATATTGGTGCCGTTCAGGTTGAACTGCTGGTAGCCCTGCACACCACCACCTACGACATAGGAGTTGGTCACGTTCCACCCGTTGTTGCCCGTGGTGCTCGCGACGTTGGTGGTGGTGAACTGCGAACCCGGCGTGGTGCCGATCAGCGAGTAGACCTGGCGACCATTGAGGGGTGAGTCTTCGATCTCTCGCTGCGAAAGGATGGTGCCGCCTGATCCGTCTGAGGTATTGAGCTGGGGCGGCGCATCTGTGACGGTAACGATCTGCTGGACGCTTCCCACGTTCAGGGTGAAGTTCAGGCCGCGGGATCCGCTCGCGACCATCAGCACGTTGTCCTGTTTGATCTCTTCGAAGCCAAGCGCCCCCACCGTAACGGTATAGGTGCCGGGAACCATGTAGGGGATGTAGTAGGTTCCCTTTTTGGTGGGCCTGGCGGAGTAGGTCTGCTGGGTGGAGATATTGGTCGCGGTGATGGTGGCCTGCGTGACGAGTGCGCCGACGCTGTCGGTTATCTCGCCGCTGAGTGTGGCGCGAAAATCCTGGGCAGACAGTGTGGCCGAAAAGCCGATCACCAGCGCCAGCATAAAGCCTATGACTGAAGCAGTGAACCACCGTGGGCGGTTACGTTCCGTAGACATCCTCTTCTCCTATAGGAACGCGTTTGGCGTTCCTCACAGGACAAGCCATACCAGTCGAGGCGAGCGCACATGAGTCAATTCACTGTTCTACAGGTCAAATCACATCATGAAACATGGCAGGAACCTTATTAGAATAAGCAACTTGTAGAATGTGGTCAGATTTTCCATTCATCAAACTTTCAATCGAATGAGGTCTAATAGAGATCTGCGCAATCCTTCCATGCTGGTACCACCCAACTCGGCTGATCCTCGCTGGCTCCTTGCAGAGCGCGTTGCCGCATCGCCTGCGTTCACACGCTCTCCGCGGCTGGCACAGCTACTGCTGTTTCTGTGCAGGCATCATCTGGCAAATGAGGATGAGCGCCTGTCGGAGCAGACCATCGCCGCCGACCTGTTCGGCCGAGGTCATGGATTCGACTCGGCCAGCGATACCATCGTGCGCTCGCACATGCTGCGGCTGCGGCAGAAGCTGGAGGCCTACTTCAGCGAAGAAGGTGCGAGCGAAGAGCTACGGATAACCATTCCCCGCGGCCGGTATGTTCCACACTTTCACTCAGCACAGACGGTGATCGAAGTTGCGGCGGCTCTCTCTCCCTCCGCGGAAGCCGACGGCGAGGAACTCGTAGAAGTACTTCCGCGAGGCGGTAGGATCTCTGCCCGCTGGGCCGGCATCGTTGCAGCAGTTGGGTTGTGCATCGTCTGCGTCCTGGGCGTCGTGGGGTTGAAAATCGGCGGCCAGACGAAACGCACGGCAACCCGGCAGCTCTGGCGCCAACTCTTCCCGCAGCATTCGACGACACTGTTCGTCGCTGCGGACAGCGGCCTGGTTCTGCTCCATGGCATCACGGGCGAAAACACCACGTTGAGTGAATATGTCTCGCACGATCTCCATCGGGCTGCCTCCTCGGCTGTAAGTATGGAGCCCGGCACAGCCTTGTCATTAGCCAGCCGGCGTTATACCTCGTTTGTCGACCTGGAGATCTTCAATCGGCTGAGCCATGTGCCGGAGGCGCTTGCGGGATCGTATAGCATCCGTTACTCACGGGACATCTCGATCAACGATCTCAAGATGGCCAATGTCATCTTCTCCGGCTCTGCAGACGCGAACCCTTGGGTTGAAACCTTCGAAGAAGGCATGAACTTCGTTCTGGCGGACAATCTGCACGAGAATATCCGAGCCTTCACCAATCGCCATCCCCAACCTGGAGAGCCGGCGAAGTATGTCACAGGAAAAGCAGAATATGGTGTGCTGGCGTTCCTCGCCAACCCCAGTGGCAACGGAAATGCGTTGATCATCGAAGGCACGTCCGTCGCCGGGACGGAATCCGCGAGCGACTTTCTCTTCAACAGCAACGAGCTTGAGCCGTTTCTTGAGAAGATCCGCAGAGCCGATGGCTCTGTTCCACACTTTGAGGTCATCGTTTCGACGGAGAGCCTCAATGGCAGCGCCTCGCCTCTGCGAACACTTGCCTGGCGCGTCCATAACGATTAAGGACAATGGCTCATGAAACAGAAGTAGCGTCAGCCATAGTTCGGGTGCCCCGTCTTCGCGAAGCGACCCGCTCCCGCCCCATGTTTCTACTTCCTCATTATTAGGTGTCAGTAGGTTTGACGTGATGATCCGAACGTTATAGGTGAAGTAAGCCTGGGCGGGAGCGGTCGGGCGTTCGCCCGATGCCCACCTTAGGCGCAAACAACGCGCCGAAGATGGGGCACCCAGTTTTTGGGCACTTCGTTATCTCAGGGCTCAATATGACGACGAAAAAATAGACAGCCGTTTTCCACGATACTTCAAGCCTGTCGCGTTCTCTGGTATTTGTCCTATCGCATCCTAGCGTTCTGGCGAAATATTCACCGGAGCGCCTGGCTCCTGCGGCGAATCATCCCCTGGAAGCGGTGTCGTCTTCTTCCGCCGCTTTACCGGTGGTGCTGAGCTGGGTGGGCGCTGCTTGCCGCGGCCGTTCTTCTTGCCGTTTGGAGCCTCGATCACGGCACGCATCCAGTATTCGCCGTTCTCATCGACCTCAATGCCATGGGTCTCGCGTTCGAAGCCTGGGAAACGCTTGCCGAACTCCTCCATCGCCAGAATCAGGCGGATGACGGGGCTGTCGGGACCCCCGAGGCGTTCGCCCGGCATGCTCATCGGGATGCCCGGCGGGTATGGCACCAACATCACGGCAGCGATACGTCCTGCCATCTCCACAAACCGGATCTTCTCCGTCTCATTGCGCAGGAGCTTCTGGTAGGTCTGCGCCGGCGTGAGGACTGGATCAAAGTCTTCGTCGCAGGCCGCGTTTACCAGGCCGGACAGGTTGAGTTGCTGCATGACGAGGTGCATCTCATCACTCAGCTCTTTCAGCGTCACATTACGATAACGCGCCGGATACTTCGAGACGAGTTCCGGCAATGCCTCTTCGAGCGGAGCTTCAGAGTCGTAGAGCCGCTTGAACTCGAAGAGATTTTCGAGCAGTGCGCCCCACTTTCCTTTACTGGTGCCGACCGAGAAGAGCACTAGCACGGTGTAATCGCCAGTGCGTGCGATCTCAACGCGGCGGCCGTCCAGAAACTCCGTAAGGATCGCTGCGGGAATGCCCCAGTCGCTCACCACGCCATGGGCGTTGACGCCCGGCGTAAGGATGGTGACTTTGGCCGGATCGAGCATGCAGTAGTCGTCCGCGATGTCCTCGTCCTGATAGCCGTGCCAGTCTTCGCCGGGCTTCAGGGTCCAGCAGCTGGAGCGGTTGGTGAGCAGACCATCGGCCGCTTCTTCAAACAGGTAGGTTTCGCCGTCGAGTGGATCGAAGACGTACTCCGGCTGGTAGAGGCGGAAGAACCAGCCCTGCTCCGCCGCGCGCAACCGATGCGCAACCGAGGACATGGCCTTGCGGAAGCTGATCGCGTCCTGCAGGGTCTCGCTCATCAGCGTGGGGCCGGCGGGCTCATCCATCATGGCCGCAGCAACGTCAATGGACGCAATGAGCGGATAGAACGGAGAGGTGCTGCCGTGCATCATGAAGGCTTCGTTGAACTGGTCGTAGTCCAGCGGTGCGCGCGGGCTGAGCTTGATATGAACCATCGACGCCATGGAGAAAGCAGCCAGCATCTTGTGCGTGGATTGCGTCGCGAAGATGGTGGGACGGTCCGGGCTCTCATCGGGAACGCCCATTGCATAGCGGCCTTTGTAGATCTCGTGAAACTTCGCATAGGCGTACCATGCCTCGTCGAAGTGCACGCGCGTGACGCTCTTAGCCAGTTCTTCGACGACGCGGTTCACGTCGTAGCAAAGGCCGTCGTAGGTGGAGTTCGTAACCACCGCATAGGTGGGCTTTTTCTGTGGCGCACCTGCACTAAACGGACTCTTCTCAATCAGTGCCTGCACGCTTTCAGGGCTGAAGCGTTTGATGGGCACAAGACCGATCATTCCGTAGCCGTTGCGCGTGGGCTTGAAGTAGACAGGCCGCGCCCCGGTGATGGTGAGCGAGTGGCAGATCGACTTATGACAGTTGGCGTCCGCGAGTACGATGTCATCCTGCGCGATGACGCCGTGACCGACAATCTGGTTGGAAGCGGAAGATCCGCCGAGGACATAGAACGTCCAGTCCGCTCCGAAGATGCGAGCGGCATTGCGTTCGCTCTCTCCCGGAGGCCCAATGTGATCGAGCCAGGAGCCCAGCGGCGAGGTCGAGATACCGAGATCTGACCGCATGATGTTTTCGCCAAAGAACTTGTGGAACTCCATGCCGACCGGGTGCTTCAGGTAGGCGACGCCGCCCATGTGGCCCGGTGCGTCCCAAGAATACGCGCCCTGGTCGGTGTACTTCTTGAGTTCGCGGAAGTAGGGTGGCAGCAGTTGCTCGTGATAACGCTCGACGGCAAAGTCGACGCGGTTCGCGATAAATGCCGGCGTGTCGCCGAAGAGATGGATGTACTCATGCACCTGCTTGACGACTTCCAGCGGCAGTTCGCTGACAAGCGTACGGTCGGCGATCAGGAAGATCGGGATCTTCTTGTTGCGGCGGCGGACGGCGCGGAGGATCTTGAGCGCGGCGCGTTCATCGAACTGGTTCTCTCCTTCGAGGTCCCAATCCAGCAAAATCGCGCTATGTGATGGGTCCGAGGTGACCAGGGACAATCCATCTTCGGGAGTCGAGGTTCTAACGACCTCGTAGCCTTCTTTTCCGATCGCTTCGACCAGACGCTCCATGGCACGGTCCGATACGGAATCCGTTCCACCTACCTCACTTGCAATCAACAACACCCAACGGCCTTCGCTCATACACCTCTCACTTCAACTTCTAATGGTACAGCCCAAAGATGAAGACAGAGTGTAGAGATTAGTGGATAGAGTGTAGAGATTTTGACGCTGCCTCATCGTCATCCAGACCGGGTTGCGCCACGGAAAACAGGCAAAGAGAAAAACGCGGAAGACATGGGAAGGTTTCTCCATGTTTTCCGCGTTTATCCGTACAGCCCTAGACTCTGCCGCTACTGTTGCACGACTCCCGGACGCACGCTATCTGGCGCGTGGATCTTGACTCCTGGCTGGCTCGACTTCAGCTTGATCCGGGTCAGCGGATTGTGTTTTCCGCCAACATTCGCCATAAAGTTAATCGTGTAGCTTTCGTCGATCGACTTGCGGAATTCCGTAAGAAACGGCCCCAGAGATACGGGGTTTCCGATGCCCTGATAGAACGACTGGGCTCCAGTAGCCTCCGCCACCTGGTTCAGGTAGCTCTGGCCGCTAAAGCTCCCCCTCCGGCTCCGCCGTCCTGCTTCGTTATAGGCAATCGAATAGACAGCAACACCGGCACGCTGGGCGTCCTCCTGCGCAGTCTGCACATAGGGGCTATCCTGGTTCATGATCGACGTGCTGCCGTTATAGGGATCGACGCCATTGGTGAGCATCATGACGAAGCGCGCTCCAGAGCTATTCGAAGGCCAGTGCTTGACGAACTCCGACAGGCAGAAGTACGGGCTTGCGTCGACGCCAGGCGAGGAGATCGTTATCCGAAGCGAATC
>NZ_LMUH01000025.1:38902-76159 GCF_009766105.1 Granulicella sp. S156
ACTTCTTCACGTCTGGCAGCTGCAGGGCAAAGGAGCTTCGCAAGCCGTCATCGATCAGAATCGCAACTTGCGCGGCGGCGGGGTGGACCGGTGTCACACTGGCGAGCGGTGTGGCGTGGCCGTTGATCTGCAAAGTCAGCAAAGCGGGATCGAGCGGCGTTCCACTCTTCGATTCGGCACTGATGAGCGCAGAGGTGGGAACCGGCCCTTCGGTCGGGACCTCCTGAGCAAGCATCGGAGCCGTAACAAGGGCGGCTAAGGAAGAAACAAGCAGTACACGGCGAAAAGCAATCATGGCGAACCCCTTTACTCCTACTCTATTAGACGCGTAAAAGCATACCGAGATGCGGTCAGAGATGTCAGTATTTTGTTTCAATAGCCACGCCGCTTTGAGTTCGTGGGGCAAAACCTCAATGGACGCAAAAGAACTGCCACGGTTGCCGTGGCAGTTCTTTAGTCCCTGTGAACACTGCCTATTTTAGAACTATTAGTCGCCACCCAGCCTGATCTTCAGCCCCGTACGAAAGGTCAGCGGAAGCCCCGGATAGCCAATTGGACCGATGTGCTGGTTGTTGAGCAGGTTGTCGAATTGGGTGAAGAACAGTATGTGGTGCGGCAACATATAGGTTCCACCGAGGTCGAGCTTCACATAGCCGAAGTCAAGATTGTGGTTGGGCAGCAATAGCGTATCCGTGTTGTAGATGTCCTCACCGTCCAGGTAGGTGGAATCGTCGCTCTTGCTGGCCATTGCTCCCTTGATCACGAAAGTAAACTTGCGCCGTGTGTATTCAGTATCGAAGTACCCCGTATTTGGCGCTCGGCGGAATGGCCTGGCACCGACCAATGGACTTTCCGCGCCAATGGCAATCCCCGGAAAGTTGGGGTTCACGGTCGGAGTTCCCTGCTGCGCCGCAACCGCATCGGAGGCAAACGACTGCAGCACTCTGGACGCAAGGTAGGTATATCCCGCACGGAACAGGAAGTGCTGTTTCGGTTGCCATTGCAGTTCCGCCTCAGCCCCCTGGGCCCGGAAGGCCAGCGAGTTTACATAGGCATAGTAGTTGTAGATGAACGGAGCCGTCAGCCCGAAGTATTGCGCCAGAGCCTGTCCACTTACGCCTTCGAGTTGCCGGTCGAAGACATTGTGGAAGTAGCCGCCCTTCAGCACAAGCTTTTCGCCAAGGATGTTCTGATCAACGCCAAGATCAAACGTCCGAGAACGCTCCGCCGACTGTGGCCCAATATGGTAAGCGGCAATGTCAGCCGTATCTCCCGCATTCAGCAGCTGCGTGTAAAGACTGTTGCTCTCAAGAGAGAGAGTTGGCTCCTGCACTCCGGTCGCCGCGTTAGCACGCAGTCGTGTCCCGTGAAAGAACTTGCCTGACGACCGCACCGGAACGTAGCTCAACCCGAGCCTGGGTGTCCCTGCAATGCCGTATAGATGGTTCTTCTCTAATGCTCCACCGGCCGAGTAGAACAACCGATTCCAGAACTCGCCCTGGAACTGCAGGTTGTACTCGAAGTTCGTACGTTGCGTCTTCTCATGCTCATCGAACGAGGGATAGTTAAAGCTTCCCCGCTCGTTGTCGTAACGAAAGCCGAACAGGCCAATGAAGTGCGGGGAGAAGCTATAGTCACTCTGGTAATAGAGCTGGTCACGGTTGGAGTCCTGGTCGTCATCTGATCCGAAGATCGCGGCCTGGCCGGTGACGCTGTAGCCATTGGCTCCGCGAATTGTCACGGTATTGCCAAAGTACTCGGGGCCATAGATCGGCGTATCGATCAACGTACCCACCTGGCCGAACTGCTGCGCCTGCTCGCGCTTGCGAGCGATACTGTAACGTACCAGATTGTGCCAGTTCCCCTTGTAACGATTCTCGAGCGTAATGCCCGAGAACAGGTCCTGGTCCCCCTGCTTACCGTCGTTCACGAGGCCGAAAAAGTCGTACGCTCCCGGCAGCCCTGTCGCAGAATCCGCGTTGCGGATCGTAAACCGCACCTGGGTATTGCCATTGATGTCATAGCCAAGATTGATGGCCGACGTTCCGGAGTGATATTCATCCAACTGCAACGCGTTCGAGGTGTCGAGGCGCGAGAAGGCGCCGAAGTAGTCGAACTTCTGTTCCGTCCCGCTGAGCGTGAACTCATTGCGATAGGTGTGCAGGTTGCCCGCATCGCCTGAATAGGTCAGCAGCGGCACCTCCGTCGTGCCGCGCGGCGTCGTGATGGCGATCACGCTGGCTCCTGCATCCGTGCCATACATCGCCGAGTCCGGGCCGCGAACCAGCTCTAGCTTGCCCACGGCGGTCGAGCTGACGGTGCCAAAGTCGAACGTGCCGCCTACATCGTCCGCAGGTATTCCATCGATCGTTACCAGGTTCGCGGTGGAGTTGCCACCACGCAGGAACAGCGACGCTACACCGCCCGTCTGTCCCGTCTGCACCAGAAACGCCCCTGGAGTCAGGCGCATCTCGTCGACGACGCCAAGATCCAAGTCGAACTTTTCACCCTGAATCACACTGACGGGTGCGGTGAGCTGCGGCAATGGCGTTGGAATGCCGGTCGCGGTTACTGAGATATCCTGCCGCACTGTGTTGGTTGCGAGCACGACATCTTTTTCTAGGACATCCGTCGCGCCGCTATAGAAGTCTTCTCCAATGGACGGGAGAAACCCTTGCGCCGAACCCAGCAGCGTAAATCGCCCAGCGTCCGCCCAGCGAATCTCATAGGAGCCATCCGGTCCCGCGTAGGCAATGGCGGCCACCTTACCGGCCTCAATGAGCTGCACGCGGGCTCTGGATACAGGCTTGCCCAGCACATCGGTCACATGCCCGCGAACGACTACAGCATTCGCTACCGTTGCTGATGAAACAAGAAGAGAGAGCGCGAACGCTGCGCGGTGCCGTCGAACAGCAGGTAGAGACAGCCTGACCGCTGGGCGGCGCAGTGAAGAAAGAGAACGCATAAACAGATAGACTCCTCCGCTCCCCCATCGGGAGCGTGGCAAGCTTAAGCGCAGAGAAACCGGTCTCCTGACTGGCACGATTTCAAAGCTGGCTTTATTGTTGGGAACATCCCTTCCCGACGCAGCCTTCTAGAGCCAAGCAATCAGTGGGAGCTTCCCAAAGCCATCTTAACCCGGCGCATTTGCAGGGTGCGCGCTTCACAGTTGCGGGGCAGTGGCGGAGTTTAACCGCGCTTCCCGAACATTTCCATGCGGCAGTTGGTGGAGGTACGCAATGCCGCAAAAGCAGCATCACAGGAGGTTCTGGTGAACCTCTAGTGTACGGCGTTCGCAGGGAAAATTGTGACGACACGAACGTTATGGGTGAGCTCGAAATGGGCAGGAGCGGTCGGGCTTTGCCCGATGCCCACCTTAGGCGCAAAGAACGCGCCGAAGATGGGGCACCCGGATTATCGCCACACCCTGTAGAACTCACTTAGACATTATTGAGGCACAGCGATCAATCTCGTGGCAAAACCACAAACGGCGTTACCTCTTTCGGCATACCTGCAACCAGCGCCGTCCGCAGCAGTGCCGCTGTCGACGGCAAGGCCCACACCGGCGACTGCAACTCCGGCATCGGTCGTGCCTGAAACAGCTTTTTGCACTGTCTCGCCGTCCAGCGAGCCCACGACTTCGACTTCTTCCGTCGTGCACTGTCGGTAGAGATTCCTGTTCCGGCATACATCTGCCGGTAGAGCTTGGAAAGAAACATGAACGCGATCCTGGACTTCAGGTTCGGGGTGCAGGCCGACCGCTGCCAAATGGCGCTCCAGTTGTAAAACCTGTCCCAGACCTTTTGCGTGCGCTCGCGAATCTCATCCGAGCTCATCGACGGATGCGGCGTGAACATCTTGGGCCGAACCGCTGTCGGGATCAACCAATAGCGTGTGATCGGCACATCACCCACCAGCGTGGGGTTCTTGGCCTGTTCTTTCTCCCAACGTGCAAAATCGACGGTTCCCGGAAACGGCGTCATCATCACGAACTGCGCGAAGGTCACGCCGGCCTTCAACGCCATCGCTACGGTAGCGTCGAAGGTGGCCGGCTTGTCGGTTGGAAGCCCGAAGATGAACGAACCAAGCACATGCACGCCATGTTTCTTGAATGTCTGCAACTGCTTTGCGAGGGCCTCGCCTGAGTAGTTGAAGTCTTTGAAGACGGCCTTGAGGCCTTCCGGAGTGACCGCCTCAACACCTACGAGAGCACCCTTGATATTGGCCTTCCGCATCGCGTCAAGATACTCGCCGTCCTCGCCTGCCTCCATCGTGATCTGGGTGAAGAACACCATGTCTTTAGGCAGCTTCGCCAGCTCTTCCATGAGCTGAAAACGTTCCTTGCGAATCGCCGTTAGCTCTTCCACTTTGGCGGTATTGTTCTGCTCGCGGGCAAGACGGAGATCGGTCAGTGTCACCGGATAGAAGTTGTCGTCGGCAAGCGCAATAAACCGAAAACCCAGGCGCCGCAGATCGATGATCTCGTCGACCACGCTTTGAAACTGGCGCTGCCGCGGCTGTTGGCCGTCCGTGCGCCAGACGCTGCAAAAGGAGCAGTGCTTGGGGCATCCGCGAATGGTCTGTACCGAAGCCCACATGTATTTATCAGCAGCCATCAGGTCCCAGCGCGCGGCCAGAAACTGGTTGCCTTCGATACGTCCGCCTTCGTAGATTCTCTCCGGCGTGCCCGCGAGGCAATCGACGACGGCGTTGCCCCATGCAATATCTCCATCACCCTTCACCACGGCATGGGCTTCCCCACGCTCAAAGGCCTCTTCAGGAAACAGTGTGGCGTGAATGCCGCCATAAACCACCCAGGCTCCACGAGCGCGCGCGATGCGGCCAACCTCATAGCCGCGCAGCGCGTTGCCGGTATGGACGCTGATCCCGACGATGTCGCCCGGCAGAATGCTCTCCGGAACGACCTGTTCCAGAGATTCATCCACAAGGATGGGATCGCCTGCAATTTGAGGCGTTGCTGCGGCCAATACAAACAGCCATCTGGGAGTAATGACGGCCGTACCAAAAGAGTTGTCGCTGGGATTTATGAGATGAACACTCATCGAATCCAACCTTTCCTCGTACGAGTGCGGTGGCTTCAGAGAGTGTCTTCACAATGAGACGAATCGAGGGAATGGGATTCGCCGATCGCGGGTCTTCCCGCCGGAACTATGTCGTCCATCATACATAAGGACTATTGCAGTCCTGCTGCTGAGGAGGGTTTATGGGGATTAACGGGGAGTTGAGGGAGGTTTTTGATGGGTTAGTGCAAGAGGCTCTCTTCCGAGGGCTTCATCCTCACGATGCGATCCACCGTGTAGGGGGTGCGCTGGCTCTGTGTAAAGAAGTGACGCACTTGTAGTTCGCCAAGCAGGCCGACGCCCACCAGTTGAATGCCCGCCAGGATCAACACTGCAGCGATGATAAACCACGGAGCATGTTCACCCGCAACATCGTGGCCTGTGAGCAGCTTATGGACCAGCAGCCAGATCGCGATGCCTCCGCCCGAAAAAATACTGAGCGCCCCAAAACCACCGAAGAAGTGCAGCGGCCTGGTCATGTATTTGAGCAGAAAGCGGATCGTCAGCAGATCAAAGAACACCCGGAAGGTGCGGGAGATGCCGTAGTGGCTGCGGCCTGCCTCGCGCGCCGGGTTCGAGATCGGAATCTCGCAGATACTGGCACCGTACCAGCTCGCCAGTGCGGGGATAAACCGGTGCATCTCCCCGTACAGCGGAATATTGTGAATGACTTCGCGGCGATAGGCTTTGAACGTCGTGCCGAAGTCGTGAATGTCCACACCTGAGAGCCGCGCCATTAGCCAGTTGGCAATGCGCGAAGGCACCCGGCGCAGCACCATGTTGTCTCCCCGTTGCGAACGCCATCCGCTGACGACGTCATACCCCTCCTCCAGCTTGGAGAGGAACGCCGGAATCTCCGTCGGGTCATGCTGCAGATCGCCGTCCATGGCGAGAACATACTCGCCTGAGGCGTGGTCAAAACCCGCTGCCAACGCCGAGGTCTGGCCAAAGTTCCGGCGCAGCTTCACCAGAAGCACCCGCGAGTCGACGGCCGCAATCTCTTCCAGCAGACGGTAGGTGCGATCGCGCGAGCCATCGTCGACGAAGACCATCTCAAAACTCGCGCCGACGTGTTCCATTACGTCCTTTACGCGGTCATAGAGCTTGGTTACGTTCTCTTCTTCGTTATGAAATGGGACGACGATGGAGTATCTAGGCACAACTTAGATTTTACGCCGGAGGCGGCCTCTGTGGCGCGGTACACTACATGAAGTGGATTGGAACGAACCCTCTTCGGTACGCTGCGGTCCTCCCTCTCAACACATGGCCCGGTAGCTCAGTTGCATAGAGCAGCGCACTCCTAACGCGAAGGTCGCAGGTTGGACTCCTGCCCGGGCCACCACGAATCCACAAATTGGCAAGAATCAGGCGCTTTCTGCGTAAACCGCCCGATCGAAAATCGGCATCCTACGGTAAATAAGGGGGATTTGCAGATGATAGATATCGATCTTATTGTTCGGGCTCTTCGCGCTCGCGGCCACAGCGTTGGAAATGTGATCTCTGTTCCCGAAAACGCTGGAGAATATGAGATTTATGTAGACGGAAGCCTTCTCAGCCTGGCGGAAGCGGTTAGTTTGCTCGAAGCAGCCGAACCCAAGTAGGTATCCGGACCACATCGCAATTCCCTCAAACTGCTAAAATTGCAGTTGTATGCCAGCTATTCACCGCAGAAAAACCGTCACCGTCAACGTAGGTGGCGTCCGCGTCGGCTCCGATGCTCCAGTCGTCGTGCAGTCGATGACCAATACCGACACCGCCGACATCGAGAGCACTGTCCAACAGGTCGCCGCGCTGGCCCGAGCCGGCTCCGAACTCGTCCGTATCACGGTCAACAATGACGAGGCGGCAAAAGCGGTTCCCTATATCGTCGAAGGCATACAAAAGAAGGGCTGGAACACGCCCATCGTCGGCGACTTCCACTACAACGGCCATCTGCTGCTGCGGAAGTATCCCGACTGCGCCAAAGCGCTCTCCAAGTACAGAATCAATCCCGGCAACGTGTCCATCGGCCGCAAGGACGACGACAACTTCCGCACCATGGTTGAGGCTGCGGTCGAATACCAGAAGCCTGTGCGTATCGGCGTCAACTGGGGCTCACTCGACCAGGCGCTGCTCACTCGCATGATGGATGAGAACTCCAAGGCTGCTGAACCCAAGGACGCACGCGACGTCATGATGGAGGCGATGGTGGTGTCCGCATTGGACAATGCCGCCGCCGCCGAACGCTATGGTCTGCGCCGCGATCAGATCATCCTCTCGGCTAAGGTCTCCGGGGTTCGTGACCTCGTCGATGTCTATACCGAACTTGCCTCGCGCTGCGACTACACGCTGCACCTCGGACTCACCGAAGCGGGCATGGGCATGAAGGGCGTCGTGGCCTCCACCGCCGGCCTCGCTCCCCTGCTGCTTGCGGGGATTGGCGACACCATCCGCGTCAGCCTGACGCCTACCCCCGGCGGCGACCGTTCCGAAGAGGTCCGCTGCGCGCAACAGATTCTGCAGTCCCTCTCGATCCGCAGCTTTATGCCGCAGGTCACAAGCTGCCCCGGCTGCGGACGCACTACGAGCACCTACTTCCAGGAGCTCGCCGAACGCATCCAGAACTATCTCGTCGAGTCCATGCCGGAGTGGAAGAAGCAGTTCCCCGGCGTCGAAGAGTTGAAGCTCGCGGTCATGGGATGCATCGTCAATGGACCTGGCGAATCCAAGCACGCGAATATCGGGATCTCCCTGCCCGGTACGTTTGAGGAGCCCAAAGCCCCGGTCTATGTCGACGGCAAACTCTTCACCACTCTCAAGGGTGACCGTATCGTCGAGGAGTTCCAGGTCATCCTGGATGAGTATGTCCAGAAGCGCTATGGGCATCAACTCGTCGAGGTATAAGACCAATCCCTTTGAAAGATAAGAGTAAAGAGGGGCGGCATATGCCGCCCCTCTTTATTTCTTCCATTGAAAGGGACTATTGAACTTTCGCAGATCACGCAGCGGATAAAGCGTACCGCGCCAGATGACACCTCGATGCCACCAGGCAGCGATCATCGACCACAGCATGCTGTAGATGAAGATGACGGCTCCCAGCGGGTACAGCCACCCATAGCGCGTATCGATGCGGCTGCGTGCGCCTAACAGGCGGTACATCGCCGTAATGCAACAGAACACAAGCAGAGAAGGAAGTATCGTTACCCACCAGGCAAGCCCGGCAATCGGTCCCAGGCAAAAAACGACAATCCACAAACATATGGCAAGCAGCAGCACCGGCTGGAAGTTGACTGCGGAGAACAGATTCTTCGTCATGGCACGTATCAGGCCGCGAATCCCTTTCGCCCAATGCACCAGGACCAGTTCCGGCGCAAAGGCGATCCGTTGCGGCAAGCCCGCAGCCTTGATACGCCGCCCCAGTGTGACGTCCTCAAGCACCGTCAACCTCTGCGGTTCCAGGCCCCCGATCTGCTGCAGCGCATCGCGGCGCAGCAGGTTGAACGAGCCTATGCCGATCACATCGTTCTTCGCGTCGGGATCGGCTACGCGCCAGGGACGCGAAGCCCAGAAGCCGAGAATCTGGAGAAAACCCAGCACTATCCCCTCCCCGCGCGAGCGCACCAGCACCGTCGGCATCACCACCAGATGTGCCGCTTGCGACTGTTCGGCATACGCCAGTGCTCTGCGCAGAATCGAAGGTGAAAACAGCACATCCGCATCGGTAAACAGCAGATATTCGGAGTCGCTGTTCTGCATCGCGACCTGCATGGCAAACGTTTTGCCCAGCCAGCCTTCTTCCAGGGCCGTGATGTGGATTGCGGTCAGCCGGTTCGGATGACGCGCCGCATACTCATCGACGATCGTTCCTGTGGCGTCGATTGATCTGTCATCGACCGCAACGATGCGCAGGCAGGGATAATCCTGTGCCAGCAGGGTGTCCAACGTAGCGGCAATGTTCTCAGCCTCGTCGCGCGCCGTGACGACAACGATCAGGCCAGGTGCCCCGGATGGCGCAATGTTCCACTCGAGAGAACTCAGATCAGGCAGCTTAGGCATGTTCTGGATTGCATCGGTCGTCCTCACGCACCAGGCGATGGCGACACCCCAGGCGACAAACTCAACAACCTCTCGCCAGACTCCAGTGATCATGCTGCTCCGGGCGCCTCGATGGTGTGTTCAAGCGGCGGGGCAAACCGCGCGCCGTTGAAGAAGATAATCGCGGCCAGAACGAAGGTAATCAGGGTTACACCGAGCCCCATACGCAGGTTCGAGTGGTCGCTCACGAGGCCAATGATCTTCGGGGAGAAGGCATCGCCGAAGACGTGAATCGCGAACAACTGACCTGCCATCGCGGTCGCCCGCAGATTCGCCGGTACAGCATTGAGGGTTGCGGCGTTGACCGGACCGGTGCCCAGAAAAATTAGAAACACGGCAACACCCAACGCCGGCAAGGTCACACTCTTCGGGCCGAAGAAACAAAGCACGGCTGGCGGCACAGCCAATGCCGCACTCAGGGCTGGGACTAAATACAGCGCTTTATTGGTCCTCTTCGACCACCATTGCGCCAGCACACCACCGCAGACCGTTCCACCGAGCCCACACACCACCGTGATGCCACCCATGATCGTGCCGGCACGATCCTGGGAGTACCCGTTGACGCGCTGCAGAAACGACACCATCCACCACGAGATACCGCCCAGCGAAAACGTCACGGCCGCGTATCCCAGAATCGAGCTGAGGTACGCCTTGTTCACCAGCAGGGATGCCACCGAGGCTTTGTCCACCACCGCTTTTTCGTTTCCGCTACCAGTGCGTCGCGGCTCTTTCATGAACAGCAGAATCAGTACCGCGATCACCGCACCCGGCACAGCCGACGCTATAAACGCCATACGCCACCCGTGGCTGTGCCCGATCATCCCACCCACCAGATATCCCAGCGCTGCGCCAACAGGTATCGCAACATTAAAGATGGTCAGTACGGTATTTCGTCTGTCTTCGGCATAAAAATCCGCCAGCAACGCCGGAGCGAAGATTCCGAAGCTCGCCTCGCCGATGCCGAGCATGGCGTGCCGCACATTCAGAGACATGTAGCCATGCACGCTGGCCGTCAGAAAGTTCATCGCACTGATCGCCAGCGCCGCAATCACGATCATCGGCTTGCGCGGAAACCTGTCGCCCAACCATCCCGTGATCGGCGATGACAACACATAGGCCACGAAGAACCACAGTGTCAGTGAACCGATTTGATCGTCGGAGAGACGAAACTCACCCTTCACCTGCTCCTGCACCGCCGGCAGAATATAGCGGTCAAGATAGTTGACGAAGTTCATCGCCGTCAGCAGAACAAGCGCTACCGTCGCCCCTGCAACCGCACTGAGATCAGGCTTCGTTCTTGTCGTCGGAGCTGTAGTCATGATGAGGCGAGGATAGCAGGAGCAGGTATGAAAAGCCGACCGGAAACTACGATCGCTCTTCTGTTCGCGGATACCGTGCCGTTACCACCGTCGAAATCCCACCGCGCGGCCGGAAGTCCCCTTTAATCTCAGCCCATATAGGATCGGTCGCCTTCACCACATCGTCCAGTACCTGGTTGACGATGTTCTCCTGAAAGATTCCGAGGTTGCGGTAGGTGAACAGATACTCCTTCAGGCTCTTCAGTTCGAGGCATTTCTCGCGCGGCATGTAGCGGATGGTCAGCACGCCGAAATCGGGCAAGCCAGTCTTCGGGCAGACCGAGGTGAACTCGGGATCGTCAACCAGGATCTCGTATGCGCGAAACTGGTTGCGCCATGTTTCGATCTCAGGAAACTTTGTGTCAAGCCCCGCCTTGGCGTGGTCGTCGGTGTAGCCGGTAGTGTGTGTCTTCGCGTCCATCTCTTTATTTTCTCTCAAACTCGCATTTCGCACCTCGACGCAGGGCAATCAAGGAGGCAGCAAGATCAAAATAGGCGATAAAACAGCGACAAGGCCCGCTTCAGAGACCGGCCCCCAGTCACTGAGAATTCGTACTTCGGATTCGAGGATCGATTCCATCCAGAACGAACTTGGACCGCAAAAATAGTCGCGCGTTTTACTGAACGCGCCGTCTATAGGGTTAGTGGAACTATTCATCTTCTGCGTCAGGGCGGCCACGACAAAGAAATGAAGAAGTGAAAGGGAGACAGGCTATGACATACCTCACCCTCATGCGCAGGATCGTTTGCTGCTCTCTCTTATTTGGAGCCAGCGCGTTTGCAGCCGATTCCCTCGCACCTAGAGATCCAGCACCTGATTTCAATTTGATCTCGCAGTCCGGTTCGCAGGTCTCGCTCAAGAGCTACAAGGGGAGTTGGGTCATTCTGTTCTTTTTCGGAGACCACTCCAGCGAAGATGTTCGGTTAGAAGCTCGCAACCTCCAGAAAGATCTTGCCAAGTTCGACTCATACCATGCAGTGGTCGTGGGCATTGGCCGGACGTCGCCCGAAAGTAATCGCATCTGGGCCGATAAGGACGGACTTACATTCACATTGCTCTCTGACCTGGATCAAACGACGGCGAAGGCCTATGCCGTTCCGGCGGACGGGTCAAAAAGCGCGGGAGATGGAGGAATTTACGAGATGATTGTGACGCCGGACGGAAGAGTGAAGTTACCTCGTATCGTCACGAACGATGTCGATGAAGAGAGCAATCACTTGCTAGCCTGCCTGCAGTATTTCAAGGATCTGGCAGCACGTGCTGCCTCCTAGCGAGGACTTTGATGCATGCCGGCCATGTTACTTCACCAGACTCTTCATGCGCAGGCGCAACGAAAAGGGGTGCAGCCGAAGCCGCACCCCTCGATATTCCCGTTTGCTAATTCCTAATTTTTCCGTCCCAAAGTTGGAGTATCGTCGGTTGAACTAGTGCCGCTGGGATTGGAGTTCGGGCTGTTGTTGGTGGAACCGGTACGGCGCAGGGTGGGCTTATTGCCGCCCTTCTTGTCGTTAATGCCACGCTTGTTCTGGATGCGTGCCAACCGTGCCTTTACCTGGTCGAACTCCGAAGTCGTCACGAGATAATCGGGCCGGGCTGGGAGGATCGTCGCAATCTCGGTCTCGACGTTTGCAATGCGATCAGGTGTCGCAGGGTGGTCGCTGAAGGCCTTCGACAGCGCGCCAGGCTTGTGCTTCTCCAGGGCATCGAGTTTCTCAAAGATCGACACCATGCCCTGCGGATCGTAGCCGGCCCGGTACATGTACTGGATGCCGAGGTAATCGGCTTCGGCCTCGTACTCACGCGAAAACTGCAGGAACGTCAGGGGCACGGCAAGCTGCGAGGCTTCATAGATGCCGTAGCCGGTCCAGGTTCCCTGGGTGAAGATCATCAGCGGAATCGACCCAATCTGCATATAGTTCAGCTTCGTCATCTCACGAGCGGCATGGTGCGCGGCCACGTGCGAGATCTCGTGCGCCATCACACCGGCGAGCTCGTCCTCGGAGTCGCAGGCAAGAATAAGTCCCGAGTTCACGTAAAAGAAACCGCCCGGCAACGCCATCGCGTTGATCTCATCCGTGTCCAGCACTTTGATCGTGAACGGGACCTTCGCATCCGAGTTCTTGACCAGGTTCTGACCGACGCGGTTTACATACTCCACCACAACCGGGTCCGTGACCAGGTGCGATACCTTCTCGATCTCCATCGAATACTGCTTGCCCGTACCGATCTCCCAGTTCGTCGAGTACCAGTTCCCCATGCCGCGGCCACCGATGTTCCGGGCACCTACTGCATTTACATCCTCCTCGGTGCCTTTACGGATGTTCGGATCGAGCTGTTCCCCCGGTGACGGAATCGGGTCAGCCTTCTTCGCCGTAGCATCAGCGGGCTTGCTGGTGGCATCTTTTTTACTGTCGGTCTTATCTGGAGATTTATTGGGGGACTTATCTGCGGTTTGGGTCGACTGCGGCGCTGTGGACGCCTGTGAGTCGGACTTGGTGTCTGACGATGGAGCAGGAGTCTGGGCTGCTGGTGTTTGGGAAGCAGGAGCCTGGCCTTGTGTGGAGGGTGCAGACGGTGTCGCAGGTGCTGGGGTCGCAGGCTGTTGCGCCAGGGCGATCACCGGCGACGCTGCAAGAAGAGCGGCGAGAGTAAGAGTTCGCATGAGATTGCTCCAGCAAGCCACCGCCTCCTGCCGTTCAGGCGCAGCTTCGCTAACCCCATTAGACGCCGAAAATCGAAATTTGTGTACAGAAACAGCATGACCATTCAGGCATTGGAAAATCTGGCAATCCTGGATGTGTGTCATCCTATACACAGTTAGTTGCCCTCTTGAACTGGAAGTCATGCCTCTACGCCCCCTTCTAACATCCTGGTTCGATCGATACCCGAGGAGAACATTCCTACTTTTTTCGGGTGTTCTGGTTCTCTTGCTGTACTGGCGCAGCTTCTCCTCTCCTTTCGTCTATGACGACCTCGATCAGATTGTGCGCAATCCAAATCTCGGATTGTGGAACGATTTTGTACACCGCTTTCTACTGCAGCCAGTGTCGATGAACACTTCGTTTTTGGGCTATAAAGCCTCTTCCTATCGACCGCTCTTCTGGCTGTCTATATTCTTCGACCGGTCCGTGTGGGGACTTAATGCAGGAGCCTTTCATGCGACGAATATTGCGCTTCACCTGCTGAACGGCAATCTCGCATATAGTCTCTTACGGCGGCTCAAGATGCCGGTTTTAGGAGCGGCAGCCACCTCTCTGCTATGGCTCTCGTTACCCATCAATACAGAGGCCGTCGCCTGGGTCAGCGGTCGCGCATATCTACTATGCACTCTGTTTATTCTGCTCTCTCTGCTCTCGGCCCTGGCCTACATGCGGCGGAAGAACGCCCTTTGGATTGCTGCTTCCGGTGTGGCTGCCGCGTGCGCCATGCTCTCGCATGAACTCGGAATCGTGATTCTCCCACTCCTTCTGGTTGTCGTCTACGCAGCCAAGCTAGGATGGTCCAAAGGCCTGCTCGCGATCTTTGCCGTCGTCGTTCTGGCTGGGTGCGGAGTGGAGGCAGTACGGTTCAGTATCGGCGTTAAATCGTTCTCGGGCCTGGCTACCCCTACCTGGGCCGGACTCGCCTTCTGGCAATACCTCAGACTTGCTATTGTCCCGATTCACATGAGCGTCGAACGTTCCACCACGATCTCTTTGAGCCAGCCGCATCCCTGGCTGGCGATTGAGCTGGCGTGCTCCGTTGTGGTGTTGATCGCTGCCATCCTGCGCCGGGAGAAGAACCCAGCGCTGGTGGAAGGCCTGTTCTGGTTTGTCCTCTGTATCGCACCCTTCTGCCTGGTGATGAACTACCAAGGCGTAGCGGAACGCTTCGCCTACGCTGCTTCCCTCGGAATCGTAGTGGCCATCGTTGCGGCATGTTCCATTGCACCCCAGCCACAACTCCGCAAGGGACTGATCTTGTGTGTAGCAGCATGGTCCATCTGGAATCTCTACCGAACGTCGGTGCGCGTGGCCGACTGGTCGGACGCCGTTCGACTCTACAGTAGCTCCTTGCAGGCCACACCGCTAAGCCCCGTGGTCCACTACAACCTGGCCTTCTCCCTGCGGGAACGAGGCGATTTCCAGGCAGCTTTGGAGGAGTACCAACGTACCCTCGAAATCGATGGACACTACCCCAATGGCCTGGCCGCCCTCGGAGATGTTTATCTGCAACTCAAGTCGTTTGCGAGTGCGCAGGCAATCTATCAACAAGCTCTTACTCAGAACCCGAACGATACCGCAGTGCTGCTCAACAGCGGCACTGCATATCAAGGCTCTGGGGAGCTGGCCAATGCCGAGGCTGCGTACCAGCGAATCCTTCAGATCAATCCCCAGAGCAGCGATGCGCACGTCAATCTTGGCGTCCTTTACTCCTCCGAACAAAAACAGACCGACGCCATGCACCAATTCGCCATGGCCATCGATTTAAAGACCAAAGACATTACGCCCTACTATGATCTGGCCGTTTTGTTCCAGCAGGCAGGTCGCGGAGACCTTGCACTTGCTCTCTACAAGAAGGTTCTGGAGTTGAAACCGGACGATGAAGATACGCTGAGGAACATTCGCATCCTGCAAGCCGCGCCGATGAGATAGCGATCGGACGCTCAAAGGCCATCCCGCAAACTTATGGTAAAGCTGCAACTTACCAGGTACTGTAGCTGGTTCCATCAGTAGCCAGGCTCTGCGCGCCGGAGTGCACATCGTCGATCCCGCCCTGTGTCTCATTGATATCCGTCAAGGTGTCGGACTGGCCAGTGATCCAGGTATCCGTGGCGCTGGTAATTGGGTCCTTGGGAATGCTCTTCAAGTAGCCTGCCTGCACCAGATCATCGAGCGATTGCGGCGCCTTTTCCTTATCGACCGTGTAGCTGTCGATCGCCGTCCTCATGGTGTGCAGATCCTCTTTCAGGACGGCTTCCTTGGCCTTGGTCACCGATCGAATGTAGCTTGGGATAGCGATGGCAGCCAGCAGCGCGATGATTGTCATCACAATCATCAGCTCGATCAGCGTGAAGCCGCTCTGACCGGAAGTTTTACTTGCACGAATTGGGCTAACTGTAAGCATATGCATGTTTAATGCTTGTCCGGCGGAGCGCCCGGAACGGTCTTGAGATAACCGGTCAATACCAGTTCCTCCAAGGATTGAGGGGCCTGTCCCCTGTCCCTGGTGTAGCTATTAATGGCCGTTCGCACCGTATGAAGATCTTCTCTCAGAACGGCTTCCCTGGCCTTATTAACAGATCGCAGTTGGCTTGAAGCTGCTACTCCCAGAAGGCCGGTCATCGCCATCACAACGATTGCCTTTCGAACACGGATTGAGTGTCTTGCAGAGATCATCTGATTCCTCCTCACCATGTGCTGTACTTCGTCCCATCCAGAGCGGTTCCCGTGCTCTTACTGTGGACATCGAAGACATTCTGTCCGCCAAAGCTGTCGGAGTCGGCATCGTCCTGATTCGATCGCAATCCCCAGTCGGTATTGCCAGTCATGGGATCTGTCGGAATCTTCCGCAGAAAGCGCATCTTCTTCGTCTGTACGTCCACGCCATCCACCAGGGTCTGCAGATCGGGCGGATAGTTGATCGAGTCGGCTTTGGTCTGAATCAGGCCTTTGTCCGCCACGTCCTTATACTTGTCGATCGCATCACGCATCTCCCAAAGATCGCGCCGCAGTTCGCGTTCCTTGGTGCGCTTGACCTGGAACTTTGCGACAGGAACTGCCGCAGAGGCAAGGATCGCCAGCATGGTTACGACGATGATGAGTTCCATCAGCGTCAGTCCCGCCTCACCGGAGCGAAGCGACCGCCGTTTCAATCTGATAGTGTCCATCATCGCTCGCTCCTCTCCAGCACGCGAACGCGTTCCCTGTTCGCTGTTTCCAGCCTTACTTCACATGCACGACAGCCTGCGTTCCTACCGTCGGAATGCTGTTCTGCTTACTGTCCTTCGCGCCGATCCTCACCAGTCCCAGCGTTGAGTCGCCGCCTGCCAACGCCTTGAAGGTGAGCGTGCATATCGTCCCCTGCCCATTGACGCCCCCCGTATTCGGAGGACGCGAAGCCGAGATCGTCACTGCACCATTACCCTCATCGCGGTGTACAAGAGCGACAGGCTGGTTGTCACGTCCGAGCAAATCGCCCGCATCGACATTCACCAGCGCCAGCACATGCGGATCGAACTGCATCTGCAACGGCACGCTAAAGAGATCATGCGCATTGGCTGCAGTCACATTGACCGTAAAGGTCGAACCAACGGTCTGAATTCCCGCCGGAGGGACGACCGAGATATTCACCGGCGCGGACGAAAGACTGGCTGAAGCGGCAGCAGCAGCCCCACCCTGATTCGACGATGGGGGCATAGGTCCCCGGGCCTGTGAGGCTAGCTGACCAACCATCGCCTTAGCTGCCATGGCCGCCGAGGTCTGATTTGGCGGTGATCCAGTGGGACCATTCTGCCCCGCAGCCTGGGCTGCCAGACCCGCTTCTACCTTGGCTGGATCGCGCCGGATGAGATCAATCGACTGGCCCGACCCGGTATAGATGGCGCGCGTATTGTCCTCGGTCACAATCGACTCGCGAACGATATGCGGAATGATCAGAAAAACCAGGTCATCTGTCGCTATGGTTTTGTCCCGGCTGGAGAAAAAATACTTAAGGAATGGAATGTTGCTGAGTCCCGGCGTTCCGCTTATGCCCATCCCATCTTGATTCTGCAGCAACCCCGACATCAGCGCGGGCTCGCCATCCTTTAGTTGGATCACCTGCTCCGCGACGCGTTGCGAGATAATGGGCTCGGCGACACCGGAGATGGTCACTGTACTGGTCTGAGAGGAGACTTCGACCTTCAGCTTCAGCGAGACCTCATGGTCGTAGTGCACCGTAGGCGTAATGTCGATGTTCACACCGACGTCCAGGTAGGTGAACTGCGTCTGCACACCGAGGGAAGCGGTAGTAATCGCAGCGCCCGCGGAGTAGGAACCGGTGGCCACCGGAATCTTCGAACCGATCTTCAGCGTTGAGTGCTGGCCGTCGGTCGCGCGAATGCGAGGATTATTCAGGATGCGGGTATCCGAATCCGTTAGCAAAGCGTTCACCGTTCCGCCACCGAGCGTAACGGCAAAGTTCGTCGCATTCAGATTCCCGAGCGTGTTCAGCGTAAGGCCTGAGGTTGTTGTCGTGCTTGATGTCGATGTAGTGGTAGAGGTACCCGTCGAGGTCGTAACGTTTGCATTGCTGTACTGCGGTGTCAGTCCGAAGCTTTGGGGCAAGGTAATGCCCAGTGTCCGCTCAAAATTCCGGCTCACTTCGAGGATGGCCACGTCCACCACCACCTCGGCCTTTGTGCGATCGAGATCGTTGATGAGCTTCTCCGCGAGGATGAGTTCTGAGGGTGTTGCACGCAGGATCAATGCGTTCTGGCTGGCAACCAGATAAATCTTAAGGCTTGGGTCAAGCAGGTTGCGCAGTGCAACCAGGATTTCGTTGGCGTCATTCTGCTGCGAAACGTTCGTCAGATAGAAGGTCTGGACGGCAAGATCGTCGAGATCGGTTCGCTTGGTGCGGTTGTTCGTGGCGACAAAGATCGTGTTCGTGGTAACAGGCTTCCAAAACGTTCCCGAGAGCGTTCCAACGATGCGCAGCGCGTCATACAGCGACACGCTGTTGAGGTTCACAGGAATACGCTTGGAGGTGTAATCGGGGTCGAAGATCACATTCAGCCCTGCGGCCTTGCCAATGGCTTGATAGATGGCCTTGGTATCTTCCACCATGCTCAGAGTAATGGGCTCATCATCAACAGGTTCCAGCTCGACCGGTGCACCCAGCGAAGCAATATCACGCTGCGTCTGCTTCTGATGAGCGGTTTGCTCATCGCCCACCGGGGGGATTACCTGTCCCTGGGGACCTATGCTGGAGCCTCCAGGCCCCGAGGGCTTCTCAATCATCTGCAGTTCCTGCGCTGCTATCTGGCTGCCTGGGTCGATCTGCAGAGCCCGCGCAAACTCGGTGGCGGCGCCGCCAACGTCGCCGGACTGTTTCAATACCCGGCCACGGTCAACATGCGCATTCGCCGCCTGAAAGCGCATGTTCTCATAGTGCTCCTTATACTTGAGGTCTTTAGGCTTTTTCAGACGCGCCTGCCGATAGGCTTCGAACGCGGCGTCATAGTCCTCGCGCGCCTCGGCATTCGAGCCGCGCTTATCCCATGAGGCTGCCGACTGGGCATGCGCCGGGGCGGAGAAAAGGCCTGCAAACCCGCAGACGAGCACCAGCATAACGCTGGCGCGAACAAGGTTCTTGCTATAACGAGAGCCCGCAAAACGCTGGGAGTAGCAGCTTGCGATGCGCCGACCGATCCTGTGTAACTGCATGCGTGAAACCCGCTCCAGGTGGCCACAGACACTGAGCCCCAGAGCCTGCTGCGGTAAGAGCTGAGAAGCGCTGAAAACAGGCTTCGCGGCAAGCTTCCGTGCGGTCTGGAGCGGTTGGTCGGGCTGGTTCGATAATACCATTCGTGTCACTGGGTTCTCCGCTAAAGATTGCTGCGCCAGGGCGGCCATCCGCGGGTGGCTTCAAGGCCTCCTCGCAGTAACCGGACGGGGTTCGGATGCAACAGCCTGTATGATCTTCGACGCAGGTTGCGGCACAAAGTTTGACACGAAACGCGCGTGCTTGGACATTTATAGCCTGACCAAGTGGACCTTCACAGCTTTACAACGAAAACTCTTTGCCCTCGTATCTGCTAGCATCGAATTTCCAAGGCTCGACAGGGCTTGCCTTCTTACTGGTTCAGCAGCCTGTATGAAGTCTTGGACGTATCAATGCCACGTTCGCTATCCAATCCGACTGTTTCAGCCGTGCAAAAAATTGCAGTCAAGCCTCAGGACCGCGATCCGGTCGCTGCCGGCCAACGCGACGCTGCCTTCAACCGCTCAGCCAGCTTCAATTACTTCCTTTCTGATCGGGTCGAGGCGGGAGTGGCCCTGCGGGGTACCGAGGTCAAGTCCATCCGCGAGGGCAAGGCGAACCTCAAGGACGCCTATGGCCTGCTGAAAGACGGCGAGTGTTTCCTCCTGAACGCCCATATTGGCCCGTTTTCACACGGCAATAACATGAACCACGACTCGCTCCGCACCCGGAAGCTTCTACTGCACAAGCGAGAGATCGAAAGGCTCGAAGCCGCGACCAAGCAAAAAGGCTATACGCTCATCCCGGTAAAACTCTACTTCAAGAACGGGCGCGTAAAGTGCGAACTGGCCCTGGCCAAAGGCAAACAGGACTGGGACAAGCGCGCCACCGAGCGTGCCCGCGAAGGCGATAAGGAAGCCAAAGCCGCCATCGCGCGGTCGCAGCGCCGCTAATCTTTCACTTCGAGTACAAGTACTGACGGCTTCGCTCGCTTCATCGTGATCACCATCAAGACACTGACCAGGATAAAAAGCGTCCCGAGGATCGTCCGCACCCCTAGCGCTTCTCTACCCCAAAAGTACCCAAGCACCACGGCGACCAAAGGATTCACGTAGGCATAGGTTCCAACCTTTGTAGGCGATTCCCGATGAATCAGCCAAACATAAGCCGTAAACCCGACAATCGACCCCGCGACAATCAGATACACCAACGCCAGCCACGCCCCCTGTGAGACCGCCGCAGGCTGAAAGCCACGAAACTCTCCTCGCGCTGCTGCTGCCAGCGCCAGCAAGACTCCCCCAACAAGCATCTGCGCCCCAGAACTCATCCCCTTCGACTCAGGCAAAGGCAGCTTGCGTGACAGTATTGAAGCCGCCGACCAGCTTATAGCCCCGACAATCAGTGCCATGGCCCCCAGCCTGTCGATGGGTGCTCCGCCGAGGCGTACTGAATTGCTCGTCAGCACCGCGACTCCTCCTACGCCCATCAACAGCGCCAGAGCAAGGCGAACGGTGAGCTTTTGTGTTCGGAGGAATAAGATCTCAGCCAGTGCCGTAAACACCGGAATCGTGGCCATCATCACTGCGGCCAGCCCCGAAGGCACACGCCGCTCGGCCCAGAACAGCAACCCATAGTCCAACAAGAAGATCAGCACCGCGAGCAACAAAGCTGATAGCCATTGCCTCCGGGTAGGAGACCGCTCCCCTCGCGCAACCATCCATCCATAAAGGACAAGGCCTGCTGCCAGGAACCGCATGGCCGCCAACATTAAAGGCGGAACTTCACGCACGCCCACTCGAATCGCAAGAAACGTCGATCCCCATACGAGATAGATAATCGCGAAAGCCAGCAGGGTCTTCCCTGTTTGGCGATGAGTTTGGGCTTCCATTGACCTTCACTCTACCAATTTCTCCAGCCTGGGCTTGAGAGGTTAGCTCGCCGCCTTCATCCACATCCACGCGATACCATAGACGTGATGACCACTAAGCTGCTCTTCCAGGATCCTGCCTCCTTCGTCTCACCTCTCCTCACAGTCTTCGCCGTAGATACCGCCTCCGGCAAGGACGAGGCTCCCTCGCCCGCGCTGCTCACAACCTCTGGCACTCTCGTGAAAGCCGCCGCAACGTGGCTGGCGTCAGGTGAGTTCAAAGCCACGCTCGGCGAAACTCTCCTGCTGCACGCTCCTGCCAATGCAAAGGCAGAGCGGTTGCTCATCGTCGGCCTGGGTAAGGCAAAGTCACTCTCCATTCACGAAATTCGGAAGGGCGCTGGCGTCGCCGTCCGCTTTGCCAAACCGCGCAACCTTCGCGATCTCTCTATCGTTTTCCCGGAAGACAAAGCATCTCCAGAAGAGCTGCCCAACGGCCTGACCACGCGAGCCATCGCTGAAGGTGTCTTGGTCGCCGACTTCGACATCGATATCTACCGCAGCGATCGCAAAGACCTGAGCATCAATACCGCTTCAATCCTGCACACTGCGGCCGACAGTAAAGCTCAAGCCGAGATGCAGACCGGGCTCGACGAGGGCATCATTCTTGGCGAGTCACAGAACTTCGCACGCACGCTGGTAAACGAGCCGGGCAACGTGCTCACTCCTACCGAACTCGGCAAGCGCACCGCTGCCATGTGCTCGGAGTTCGGGCTGCAGTGCGAGGTTCATTCCATCGACAAAATCCTCGAGCTCAAGATGGGCGCCTTCGCCGCTGTCACGCAGGGCTCGGTTGAGCCACCCGCGCTGATCGTCATGCGCTACGAGCCAACTACACCCCCTGCGGCGGATGCTCCTGTGATTGGCCTGGTCGGCAAAGGCATTACCTTCGATACCGGCGGCATTTCCATCAAGCCCGCTGAAAACATGGACAAGATGAAGTACGACATGGCCGGCGCCGCCGCCATGATCGGCGCGATGCGCGCTATCGCGCAGCTCAAGCCCAATGTTCGCGTGATCTCCGTCGTCTGTTCGTGTGAGAACATGCCCGACGGCAAGGCCTTTAAACCCGGCGACGTTATCACCGCGATGTCGGGCAAGACAATCGAGATACTCAACACCGACGCCGAAGGCCGCCTCGTTCTTGCCGACGGCCTGCACTATGCACAGCAGCTAGGCGCAACGCGGCTCATCAATGCCGCCACGCTCACCGGAGCTATCGGGGTTGCGCTCGGCCTGCTGAATGCCGGCCTCTTCTCTAACGACGACGCCACGGTCGAGCAGTTCACGAATACGTTGCCCGTTTCGGGGGAGAAGTTCTGGCGCATGCCCTGCACCGACGACTATCGCGAACAGATCAAGAGCCAGATCGCTGACATCATGAACACCGGCGGCTCGCGCTACGGAGGAGCCACTACTGCTGCGATGTTCCTGAAGGAGTTCGTCGGCGAGACCCCCTGGATTCACCTCGACATCGCTGGCACCGCCTGGATCGAGGAGATAAAACCGTGGCAGTCGAAAGGCCCCAGCGGCGTCGCCGTCCGCAGCATCACCGAGTGGGTCCGCAGCTACGCGAGCTGAAGCGCCCTGTCATCACCTGACTCACAACTGACGAACTCAAAACTGATCACTGAACGAAACCGCTAACCCTATTCGCTCAACAGAACCCAGGCTGCCGAAAACTGCCTGGGTTCTGTTGCGTCCGCATACACTACACCCATGCGCCGAGCGGTCCTACTCTACAACCCGACTTCAGGTCGCCGCGGCCACCGAACCTATTACATAGAGAGCATTGCGGCAGCTCTCCGTGCCCAGAACATCGACGTCCACATCCTACCTACCGAAGCTCCCGGAACCGCAGGCCGACCGGTAGCGGAAGCCTGCGTTGATGGCGCTGAAATCGTATTCGCCTGCGGTGGTGATGGCACCGTTCACGAAGCCCTGCAAGGCATGATCTGGCAAACCCGGACAGCTCTTGGGGTGATCCCCTTGGGCACGGCCAATGCCCTTGCCAGGCATCTTCAACTTTCGCTCGATCCAGTGCGAGCTGCGCTACAGCAGCTCAACCGCGAACCGCAGACCATCCCTGTCGGACAGATCACTTATCAGACGCCGCAGGGCGAACGCTCGCGCTACTTCATTGTGATGGCCGGGGCCGGGCCGGACGGAGCACTCGTCTACAAGATGCTCACAGTGGGCAAACAGCGACTCGGACGCCTCAGCTACTATCTGCGAGCCGCACGTCTTTTCAGCCGCACACGCTTCGGCCCGTTCCCTGTTCAGGTCGCCCAGCAAGACTGTACCGAACCCACGCAACTCGAAGCTGTAAGCGCCATGGCCGTTCGCGTCGGAGACCTGGGAGGCCTCTTCAGCCCGCTGGTTCGCGGAGCCTCCCTCGAACACCCGCACCTGCGTCTCACGCTTGCTGCCCCGCCCGCGAACGTGTCGCTACCCGCATGGTTCGCACTGAGCTGGAGCCGTCTTCACCGCTGGAACCCGCACGTCCGCACCCTGGAGGTCGAAAGCTTTACCTGCGGCTCCGGCAACGCTAATCCTGTACAGGTGCAGGCGGACGGCGAGTGGCTCGGGCATACTCCCATGACCGTACGCTTGATCCCGAATGCGCTTCGGCTACTGATGCCTCGCTGAAAGGTTCACTGTGTCGCCAACCAAGGAGACAATCTTTAACACAGAGGACGCGGAGGTTTCGCGGGGGTCGCGATGGCATTCGTGGCGGCCTCCGCGAAACCTCTGCGCCCTCTGCGTTAAAAGCACTCGACTATAGCTACACCTAGCCTATCCGTTGTAACTATTGCGCCAATTGCTCTATGAGCTGTACGGCCCAAAGCGAGCTTTAATGTTTCCTTCTTCCACGGCATCGTCCAGCACGATCACTTCATACTGCTTGCCGCCGGGTGACACCCGCACAACGATGTGCCCCTGCTGACTCAGCATCCTGTCGGAAAGCCTCGCATCGGCCAGGCTCGCAGCATGGACCAGGCCTGTGGCCAAAACGTCGCGATCTCCCGAGTAAAGAATGGGGCTATACAACCGGTCTAGAACCTGTAGGGCTGGATGCGAGGCATGCCACGTCTGAATGATGTAGATGCGAGACCGCATGTCCCGGACAAACTCCGGCCCCGTCGCGTCGTAGTAACCATGGTGGTCAAGTGCTGAGACATTGACCGGGCCAGCCACCTTCGCTACGGCACTTTCTACATCCAGCCAGGGTTCCGTGCCGAACAGGGTGTCACAGGTCAAGTCTCCACCAATGTAATAACGAAAGTCTCCATAGCCGAACCGCAGCGCAATGGAGCACGCGTTTTCAGGAGGATATTGCTGAGGCTTCAACGTGCTCAAGGGCGGAAACGTGTGCTTTACGCCTTCGCCCTGCCCCGTCCAAACATCACCGTTGGCCGCGAGGTTCCGGATAGCAAACGAGGCATATTCCGTAGACTCATGCTGCAACACGATCTGGCTGGTGGAACCGACCTTCAGCTGTTCCACTTTGGTTCCGTGCTTTGCGGCAGAGCGCACAAAGCGAATGTAGTTCAGGGTTGCGTCATAGGTTGCCGGCGCAGGGTAATCGTAACTGGGATATCCACGGTCGATAATTCGCCGAATGGGGATCAATTCAGCTACATCCGCAACGCCTGTCAGTCGATAGTCCCCTGCAGAAGAGACGGGCGAATCTGCTGTCACTTCTCCCATGTGATCGCCATGAAGATGCGTAAGGACAAAGTAGTCCAGTTCCCTCTTCGGTGTTGTTCGCAGATGACGGAGGGCATATCGCCTAATCCACTCGCCAGGACGGCGCGAATCATTCGGGCGCGCTGGCCCCAGAGCATCTGTCGGACCCTTCGTAGCACCAGCATCCACCATGATGGAGGTTCCATCGGGACAGATCGCCAGCATCGAATTTCCGCGCCCGGTAGAGATGTGATGAATATCCAGAAAGCCACGCTGCCAGGGCTCCATGGGCCCTCCCGCAATCGAGGCCCCAAGGGCCTGCATCTGAGGAGAAGCGATAAGAGCGAAACTCGCTGCGGATCCCCACAGAAAGTGGCGCCTGCTGATTTCTTCTGGCATGATGCCCTCCCGCTTCCTGGCTACGGTTTCGTACAGGCCCACTACATGGCAGACGGCACAGTAATCCCCAACCATCCGAGTACGCGTACCAGTTCCCTGCGTGCCACCGCAGCCGTAGCCAGCAGCAGCGTCTTTCGAGCCTCATCCGTCTCCGTCAGGATATGGTGACGGTGATAGAAGTTGTTGAACTGCTGCGCGAGCTGGAACGCATACCTGGCCAGCATGGCAGGTTCGGCTGCGGCAATGGCCTGCTCCAGCACCAGCGATAAGCGAGACGCCGTGAGCCACACCTCCCACACACTCGTCCCTTCCTCGCCAGCAAGCATGGAGGTGAGATCGAGAGATGCCACCGCAGACAATGCCGTCTCCGCGGTTACTCCCGCTTTGCGGAAGATGTTTGCCGCACGTACCGCAGCATACTGGGCATACGGACCGGTCTCACCATCAAAGCTCAAGGCATCTTGAAAATCGAAAGCGATAACGGTGTTGCGCGTAAATCGCAACGTGAAGAACCGCAGTGCACCCACGCCGATCGCAGTAGCAATCTCTGCACGCTCAGCCTCATCCAACTCCGGATGCCGAGCATCAACTTCAGTCCTTGCCGCGACGATCATGCGGTCGATCAGGTCGTCGGCTTTCACGCCGAAGCCCTTGCGTCCGCTCACCTCAATAAAAGCTCGCGCCTTGTCTTCTTCGCTCAGCACATAGCCGAGTTCGGTGGCACAGCGTGGGGTGAGCGCGACCATCGCGTAGTTCAGATGCGTATAGCGGTCAGCTTCGGCCTCGTATCCCATTCCGCGCAGAGCCTCTTTCACCTGCGCCTGAGGATCGTCCTGCCGTGAGTCGATGACGTTGTAGATCGCATTCGCGTGGCCGAAGCTCGGGTGAGGTTCCTCGCCGTGCATCGTCGAGATCCAGCAGGTGTGCGTCGGATACTCGTGAAATTTTGCGTAACCGAAGTCCTTGCCCAACAACCCGAACTTCCACAGATGGTAGGCGATGTCTTTGCCTACGTAGGTCACGGTTCCGTTGGAGCGAATAATGATCTTTGCGTCCTCGTCGGGGCCATCCAGCGTAGCCTCAACCCCAGCCCTGCGCATGACCCAGCAACCCTTGTTCTTGCCCTCGGTCTCGAGATAGAGCACGCCCTTCTCTACCATCAACTGTCGAGCCGTCTCCCAGAAGTGCAGGTGCAGAATCTCACTCTCACGCGGTAGGAAGTCATATTCGATCCCAAGCCTCTCCATCGTCTGCAGATGCCTCCGCAATACTCCGGTTGAGATCAACTCCGCGATCTCGGCCGTATCGTTTCCACCGGCTTCGATCTTGTGCAGCGTATCGAGGCGAAGTTGCTTCCGTGCAGCCGCCTGCACGGGATCGCCGTCATACCACTGCGATACGGCGGCATACAGATCCCAGCACGCGTAGTCGAGCCGTGTATTGGTCTCCAGCAGTTCGGTCAGCCACCCACGAACATCGTCGAGCGTCATGCCCTTTACCGCAGTCACAGCGACGACAATATCCGCAACCTGCACGCCGGTGTTGTCGATGTAGTTCTGCACACCGGTTTCATAGCCCGGCTTGAATTCATCCGGCTTGAGCATCCGCGCGAAGCTGTCACCCAGAATCGCGTTGCGCAGATGCCCTACATGGGCTGCCTTATTGGGGTTGATACTCGTATGTTCGACCAGCCGAAATCCCGCGCCACCGACACTGGCATGTTCGTCGGCCGCAATGCGTTGTGCCGTCGCAGCACGATCGAGCTTCAGGTTTAGATAGCCCGCGCCCGCAATCTCCACCGAGGCGACGCCTGGAATCTCAGCAAGCGCCGATTGCAGCTCCTGCGCGATCGCGCGCGGAGCCTTCTTCAGCCGCTTCGCCAGTTCAAACGCAACCGGCAGCGCCATCTCACCGAACTCGATCTTCGGTGGCAGCTCCACAGCAAGGTTGGTCAGCTCGATACCGTACTTTTCGGCGAGCAGCGATTGAATACGTACTTGAATAGCTTGTTGCAGTGTGCGATACATGCGGTCAACTCTCGCGTGAAATTCTGTTTCCTAGTTCTGTTCATTCTTTACTGTTTTAGGGGAGCGCCGTCGGAAGCGTTTCAATCTCCACCAGCAATGGCTTGCGGCGGCTGCTCTGGAAGCGATGAATCAGGAACATGCCTCCCCCAACCGCAGTAATACTCACCAATAGCCACGCGTGAATCAGCAAACCAAAGATACCGCCTGAGGACACCGTCGCTCCGTGCCGAATCAGCGCATCTTTGCAGGCCCACTCGAACGGCCCGATCCCGCCGGGCGAACTGGGGATCAGAAACGAAAGATTGGCCTGCGCAACAGCCTGCCACGGCCCTGCCCAATCCGTCTGAAGCCCAACCAGATGGGCGGCTGAAACATATAGCAGCCCCTCAAAAAACCACGCGACGAAACTGTACCCTACCAGCCCCAGGGTGCCCAGTACGCCGATCTGACGAATGCAGTCCAGAGCCAGCAGCAGCCAGTGTTCGAGCTTAGCCAGCTTTTCATTCTTCGTTCGCGCGAATAGACGCTTGACCGGCTGTTCCAGCACACGGGCACCAAACACCAGCACCAGAAGCCCCACCGTCGAAACTGCGATTCCGACCTCGGCTCCCACCAGTAGATGCTGAGAGACGTCCTTACTGAAGTGGATCGTTACGACAAACAGGATCGCGAGCGTGAAGATATCGAGCAGCTTTTCGAGGATCACCGTGCTCAGGATGATCGAAGGCGTCGCATTCAGATCCCCGGAGTAGGTGAAGATTCGCATCACGTCGCCGATGCGCAGCGGCAGAATGTTATTTGCCGCTAGCGATGTCATGAAGACCCTTGCGCATGCCGAAAAGCGCGCGCCAACGCTGCGCAGCATACGCCACCACCGATAGCAGCGGACGGTGTACCCAGCCACGCTGAAGACGACAACTCCCGCAATCCAGATTGGGGCCTCAAGACGGACATTCTTGAAGTCAGCCAGCTTGAATCCTTTGAAGGTGAACCACAGGAAAAAGGCGCTGATCAAAAAACCCGGCAGTGTCTTCAGCAAACTCAGCCGGCGCTCGCGCGTCACAGGCGCGCTCCATCGACCCGCAACCCTGCGACCCTATCTAAACGTGGAATGAAATGGTTCATAGACACTTCTTCCATTGTATCGTCCGCCTCATTCTGGCAGGACAATCGCAGGAGCAAGAGGATGAAACCTTTCGATTCGTTCTATTTCCTGTTCATGCTACTGCCCCGGCTCGGATACCCTAACCAAGGCACAAACATCGCACGAGGACCGATTGACCGAAGCAAACTCAGGACGTACATCGAAAATCTGGAGCAGACGCACATGGGCTGCATTACTCGTCGGATTGACACTGCTTACCGTGTTCGTTCAGGGATATCACCCACTGGCCGAGGACGGCGGCCTTTACGTCGCCGGGGTGGAGTACACGCTCGATCACTCACTGTTCCCGCATTACACCGACTTCGTCCGCGAACACCTGCGCTTTTCTCTCTTTGCTCCGATGGTTGCGACCATGGTGCGGCTCACGCATCTTTCGCTCGCGTGGGTGCTCTTCGTCATCGATCTTCTAAGCGTGTGGCTGACGCTCTTCGCCGCACGCCAGGTTCTGCGCCGTTGCATTGCCAGTGAACCCGCCCAGGTCGCCGGCATCGCGCTGCTGGGTGCGTGGTGGACGATGCCTATTGCCGGCACTTCGCTTATGTTGATGGACCCCTACGTCACAGCGCGGAGCCTATCCACACCGCTATCATTGCTGGCAGTAGCCTTCGCCCTGGACGCTTGGCCACGCCCCCTGATTCGCTCCCGCTCACTTCAAGGTTGTGCGCTTTGTCTTGCGATTGCTGTATGGCTGCACCCCCTGATGGCGGCCTATGCCCTGGCGTTTGTCATCGTCCTTCGCGTATCGAGACTGCGCAAACGCATCCTTGCCTGGACGATTCTGGCGGCCTCTGCTGTTCTTGTCGCCGCCATTCTGCAGGCGCTCGCGCCGCCGGAGTCTCCTGCATTATTGGCAGCGATCATCACACGCTACTACTGGTTTCTCTCGCAATGGCACTGGTTTGAATTGCTCGGCCTCGCTGGGCCGCTGGCCGTGCTGGCAGCAATCTTTCACTGGCGTTACGCTGCGCTGAGCGAATCGGCTCGCGTGCTCTGCCAGTCTTGCTTCGTGCTGGGAGCCATTGCCACACTCGACGTTTTACTCTTCGCTCACGAGAGCGCTTCGGTGCATGTGCTGGCGAAGTTGCAATTGCTGCGTGTCTATATCCTGCTCTATGCCGTAATGGCCATGCTGCTCGGCGCAACGCTATGGCAGCTGGGCAGCGAAGCTAGTAAGCGGGTACGCACGCTGCCGTGGGTTCTGAGGTCTGTCCCAGCGATCTTTATCATCGCCATGGCTGCGGTAATGGGCTTCGTCCAGCGGCAGAGCTTCCCCTCGTCGTTCCATCTGGAGCTACCGTGGCGCGCTGCGCAGAACCCCAATCCCTGGGTCCAGGCCTTCCTGTGGGCGAAACAGAACACGCCACAAGATGCGCTCTTTGCGCTCGACGCTCGCTACGTCAACACCGATGGCGAAGACGCGCAGACCTTTCGTGCCATCGCATTGCGTAGCGCCATTCCGGACTACTCCAAGGATGGCGGCGAAGCCTCGATCACTCCGCCACTGGCGCCGCTATGGCAACAGGGAGCCGCCGCCCAGAAAGATCTCAGCAATCAGACCGACACCGTTCGCGACGCGAATCTACGGGGCTTCGGTACGACATGGATGGTGCTGCATTCCAACGCCCCTACCGCTCATCCCTGTCCCTACGACAATGGGACGGTCAAAGTCTGCCAGCTCAGTTCGCCGTAGGGACAGTTGTAGCGCTCGCAGGCACCACTTTCAGAACCACGCTCTCCTGGTCCTTACTTTCAAACTGCGAGTAGAAAGTCCGAAGTTCGGCGTAGTCCTTCGGAAGCACAAGGGTACCGCCAAACATGTAGCTTCTCCGCGTCGTAAAGTTCTTAGGAGCCGCTACCACTGACATTGAGTACACAGCCAACTGCGGGATTCCCAACTTGGCCTCTGTGGGAACCGCTTCCGTTACGAACTGCTCGGGAAAATTCACGCGTAGCGCATCCTGCACGGCCTGTGGATAGTGAAAGTACACTGCAAGCTCACGCTTCTCGTGCGGGAACGTCGCAGTCGAACCGGCAAGGAACAGGTCCGCTGGCATCAGCAACCGCTTGCCCGTCGCGGTCCCAAGTGTTCCCTTCACCTCATAGGACACGATGAGCGGCTTCTCGTAGTCGTCGAGACCCTTGATCTCCGAAACCTTCACCTCCAACGACTTGGGCAACATATTTTCCAGGTGCGTACGCAGGGCATGCTTCAGGCTCTCCTCATCCCCACGCAGAGAAGTCTGTCTCCAACTCAAAGCCGGTGCACCGGAAAACGTGAGGTCGATCTTCCCAGTAATCTCGCCCTTGTCGTTCATGTAGAGGTTTGCTATGCGTATCGTCTTGTTGTCTGCGTAAGAGTCAACAAGCGTCAGCGCAAAACCGGTGCCAGCGTCGGTCTGACGAATTCCCTGAACATCGGTATGTTGCCACGCAACGTGCCCATAGCGGCAGTACCGCGATCCAGGATCGAAGAACTGCTCTTTGCCATCAACGTTCACGATCGCAATCACGTCGTCGAACTGCTGCATGTTCATCCACATCGGAGTGAACAGTCTCTCTGACCTGTCGGGGACCAGCATCAGATAGGCTTTCATCCCGGCGACCCGTGCCATGGCAACAAACAATTCCGTCAACTGCGTCGAGCTGCCGCGCTTATGAGTCAGTACGTCGGCGACCTTGTTGACGGGCCCTTCACCCGAAGCCTTGTCCTCGAGCTTCCCATGCTCACGAGTAAAGTCGGTATTCTCCAGAGCCATTACGGCTGCATAAATCTTCCGCAGTTTCTCATCCTGGGTATTTGCACCGGCAATGATTCCCTGCGTTGCGCTCGTCAGTTCCGAGCTGACGCTGGAGAAGTTGTTTGCGGCTTTTGACCAGTGTTTGCCTGCTGAATTCCAGTAGTCCTGAACAGACCGATACTCGCTGAAGTTATACAACACGCGATAACTGAAGCTTGCAATCGGAGGCATGTACTCTTCCTTGGGCATAGGAGGAACATCCTTCACGACAAGGTCGTACACCTGCTGATCTCTTCCCAGGTGACCGGTACCTGGAGTTGTATGGCTAACGATTTTGGCGTCCGCAGGAAGAATTGGAAACCAGGTAATACTGTTGATCGGCGCTCCTGTCTCGCCACTGGTCAACTCCTCCGTCGTCGGATACCAGGTATAGTGCGCGGCCTTCAGATAAAGGTCACCCTGAATGTACCAGTCTGGCGCCTCGAAGGAATGGTCACCATAACGTGTCGAATAGCGGTACTCAATGATGCTCCCAACCTCTACGTCAGGCAGGGTAAAGACCTTTTCCTGAACCTTGACCTCGGCAAAACTGAGCTTCTGAAGATCGACCCCCTGGAAGTTGACATCATGCTCTTTTTCCACCACCTTCAGATAGGGCTTGCCCGTAAACGGAATGACCTTGCCGTCGGCATGGATCGTGCGTCCTACGATATCGCCGACCATCGTGTCGTCACTCGCCTCCATTTCCAGTCCACGCGCGCTGGAAAACCGCAACTCGACATTCGCGTACTTCTTGCCTTCTTCCGTCAAAATCTTGATGCGGTCGTAGTGCTGCACCACATGCATATCGTCCTTTGTAATCTCCTCGCGATACAGCACGACTGCCGCAGCACCCGGATAGCCAGGGAGCGCGGTCATCGCCAGTTCCTCCGCCGTGGGCTTCACAAAAAGATCGCCGGCATGGGCCCGCACGCAGGACGAAAGTACAACAGCCAGCAGAGAAAAAGCATGTATGGCCTTTTGCCAACGGATAATGGAGGACCGCTGCATCATATTGTTCCTCGAACCTTCTTTCTTTCGCCTCTAGTACTTCAATTGCTTATTTGCGCTTCAACACAACAAGGCTCTGCTCGTCGGCTCCAATAATGCCCGCAAGCTTCCGCAGCTCGGGATACTTCTCCACCGGCAGCGAAATCTCGCGTTGGGTATAGATACGCCTGTAATGCAGAGTTTGCCCATGAAACTCGGTTGAACTTTCATAGCTGGCGAAACCAAAGTCCACCTTGACTGGATCGGGAAGTTCATCCACGGTATAGCCGGGCGGCAATTCGATATCGAAGTCGTCGTTAGCCTGCATCGTCTGGCGCAGGTCGATATCGACCTTGCGCTTCTCGTGATCGACAGGAATCGCCAGCGTGCCGAGCACACGCGGTCGTACCATCAACAGCGGACCGCTCGCTGATGCAAAGTGGCTTGCGGAGATCACATAACTGGTCGTCATGTCTTTGTTGAGCATGTCGGCGTTCTCCCCTTTCAGTCCAGTCAGCGAGGGCGCCGTGAAATCCTCCGCCACCACCCGATCCATGTACTCCTGTTGCTTCTTTGCATCTTCATGCGTAAAGAGGTAGCGCTCGTATTCCGCAAGGTCGCCAAACCGCTTCTCCGTCACTGTCCCCTTGAGAGTCCCATCGGCGTCGAGTTGAAAACTCGCTGAACGCCGAATGGTATTGAGCTTCGGGTCGAGCACAGGCAGTTGAAGCACCTGACTATTCGTGCCCTCTATCAGCACGCCGTAGCTTCCTTGCAGGTTGTTCTCAAGTTGACCGAAGGGTGTCTTGTCCCAGGTAGGATCGAAGATCAGATAGCGCTTGCCCGTCTTCGCGGTCACCACACTGTGCAGCTTTGGCGATTCATAACCCTGCGGGATTTCAATCGCACCGATCATGTGGTCACCGACGATCGAAGGATCATCGGGATCGACGACGCCGCGGTCCGTATCCACCATCAGCATCGCACTGTGAATGCCGGCACTCGAAAGCATCGCCGACAACAGCGCAGCCTTGTCCTTGCAATCTCCATAGCGCCCGCGAAAGATGTCGCCAGCCGCGTGCGGCTGATACCCGCCAACTCCCATCTCAATGACAAAGTAGCGAATCTTCTGCTGGACAAACTCACCGATCACTTCGGCTTTGTCGTAGAAATCAGTCTTGCCCTGCGTCAACTCAGCGGTCTTGGCGGCGATTTCCGGTGTAGTTGTAAGACGATCGTGCGACAGTCCGTAGTACCACTCGCCAATCCCCTGCCAGGTGCCGTCTTGCGGTACAGCCATTCCAGGCCCCGCGTAATGGATAGTCATACGCGCCTCCAACGATCTGGAGGCCGGACGCATCGGTACATGCTCCAGATCGATGGCCGGTTCGTTGTTCATGTCCCAGCGATAGCGATGATTCTCAAGATCGATACCGACAGTCTGTGGATGATGCGCCCACGTCGTCGTATAGGTGTAGCCAGGCGGCAGCACCAGCGTGAAGCTCTGTGTCAGCCGCGGAATATCCTCCTGGAAGAACCAGTTCGTCTCCGCCAGATAGGGCCGCTCGCGCTCCTCATACTCGAAGGCGACGATGCCACCAGGGTCGCGCCCAGGAGGGTCGGCAACCTTGGCCTTATCGTCAGAGTAGAGTTCTCCGTCTCCCGGAGGACTAAACTCCTGGATCTCGTTGTCTTTCAGCGCATACTCATGCCCCGCTGGGTCGATGCTCCACACATGCATGGACAACACTTTGGAATCCTTGTCGAACCATACCGACGGATAGCCATACTCTCGCCCCTGCGGCCGCAGAATCTTCACCACGTGCCGCACATGCTCGATGGCAGTTCCATTTGGCGCGATGGTATAGGTCGTCTCGTCCAGGAGCACAACGGCTTTGGTTGTTTCGGGAAAATTCGGCAGCGTCTGGTGAGCTGCAGTCCGCACCCAATCGGGAACACCGGTCGCCGCGTGGAGCGGTACAACCGCAATCGAAAGAAAAAAGCCGGCCACCCAGAATCGTACCGAACGTGCATAGGCCAGCAACTGCATTGGTGAATCTCCGTTCAAACGCGCCGCATGAAGGCATCAGCATGCCTAACGCAGGTCGCAGCCTGCCTAAATTTCATAACGAATGCGTGCCTGATTTATACGTTTGTCGAACGCCGGAATCAAGAGGCAAGATTTTGGGAACAAGCGTAGTCGTACATACGGACGAAAATAAGCACTGCAAAAAGGCCGACCCACCGCCGCCACTACAGACAAGAAGCTGATTCCCCACAGGATGGCAGAGAGAAAAACACCCGCCGTTTGTGCTACTTTAAAGAAAGAGCGAGCGGGTAGCTCAGTTGGTAGAGCATCGCCCTTTTAAGGCGTTGGTCCTGGGTTCGAGCCCCAGCCCGCTCACCACTTTCCCCTATTAAAAATCAGCAATGCGCTACGAGGTCGGCTTGTCCGGCACATCCATCCGCGCGTAAAAATCTTCAAGAAACCGTGGCCCATAGCCTTCCAGCAGCGACTCCACCCGCTGGGCCGATTCCGAGCTCACGATCAGCCCCGCATGATGGTGCTTGGGCAGCCGGTAGACGATCTCCGGATCGGCATAGGCCGAGAGATCAGGCTGCTCCTGACGCGCCAGGCAGATGACGCTGCCGGCATAGTCCTTGCGCAGCGCAGGAAGCCGGTAACGCTCTCCACGTAGCGCGGCAACCTCGATCCGCGCCCACTCCGCCCACGGATTCAGCCCGCTCGCGTACTCCACCACCTCGGCGATGAATGCGCCGCCTACCCTTGCCGCCGTCTCCAGAAAATAAAAACAACCATTCGAGTGGGCTTTGATGAATTCGCTGTGCGTAACGCCGTGGCTCATACCCAGCGCGGACAGGGTAGCCGCATGGATCGCACGTAGCGATACCGCGTCGCCGCTCGCACGGTCGAGCGTTCGCGTCGTAAAGACGCCGCCCTGGTGCATGGTCTGCATGGGCGGCTTGCCGTACTTGTGTGCTGCGGCAAACAATACCTCCCTGCCCCAGGTAACGCCTTCGACATGAAAGATCTCGCCAGGAACGAAGCACTCCAGCACATGTTCGCTGGCTGCATCGCCCATCTGTTCGAGCAGCGGCCAGATATTCTCCGGCTGCTCCACCCGTTTGATCCCAATGGCCGATGCGCTCGACCTCGGCTTCAGAAGCCAGGGTCCCTGAGTATTTTGCAGAAAATGGCGGACGTCTTCGTAGTTCACAACGGGTGAGAAGTCTGGAACCGGAACCCCGGCAGCCCTGGCTGCCGTCCTCATCGCCAGCTTGTCGCGAAAGAACCGCGTTGCGGTCTGCCCCATCCCTGGTAACCGCAGATGCTCGCGCAATAGCGCCGCCGTCTCAAGATCGAACTCATCCAGCGCGACGATACGGTCGATGTGGTGCTCGCGGGCATAGTAGGTGACGGTGTTGAGCACCTGTTCCGGCGTCAGGCCTACGGGCATGGTGTGAAATGCCGTAAGCGCGTCTTTAGGCCAGTCCCCGTGTGCATGCTTCTCGGTTGTCAGCAGCGTAACGTCGCAACCAAGCGCAGCAGCCTCGCGCAGAAACGCCTGCCCTTTTTCGTAGGTGCTGATGCAAAATATCGCCGGCTTTCGCTCTGTGCCCACCGCCATAGCCCACCCTCCGCCGTCTTTGCTGTTTCCTGTTAACTGCCCTGCAGCTTCCGCACAATGTTCGTTGTCGAAAAACCTTCGACCGTGGGCACGATCTCGACTCGCCCGCCGTGGGCCATTACATCCTCATATCCCACGACATTCTCCGCAATATAGTCTCCGCCCTTTACAAGAACATCAGGTTTCACCGTGCGAATTAATTCCAGAGGGGTATCTTCTTCAAACAACACGACGGCATCCACTGCCGCCAGGGCTGCCATCACCCGCGATCGTTCGCGATCGCCCACAATCGGCCGCGAAGGCCCCTTGAGCCGCCGGATCGAGTCGTCCGAGTTCAACCCCAATACCAGCTTCGAGCCGAAACGCCGACAGTCTTCAAGCAGGGTAATGTGACCGACATGCAGCAGATCAAAGCAACCGTTGGTAAAAACGATGCTCTCGCCGGCCGCACGCCACTCCTTGATACGCTGGGTTAATCGGTCGCCATCGAGAATCTTCTCCGCGCCCGAAATGCCACTCGAAGGTGTCAGCGCAGCGACCAACTCGTGGCGCGCAATGGGAACCGTGCCCACCTTCGCTACCACAATGCCAGCCGCGAGGTTCGCCAACTCCACCGCTGTCTCATTTTTCAGCCCCGCAGCCAAGCAAGCAGCCAATGTCGCAATTACGGTATCGCCCGCACCGGAGACGTCGTACACCTCACGCGCTCGTGCCGGCGAGTGATACATCCCCGCATCTGAAAGAACGCGGATCCCCTTCTCGCTCATCGTGACCGTCAGAAACTTCAGGTCGTGTTCGAGACGCTGCGCCTCGCCCGCAGCCAGCAACGCCTCCAGCTCGTGCATCGAAACGCCCGTCGCCGCCGCGAGTTCATTCAGGTTCGGACACACTGTTGTCGCGCCGGAGTACTTGCTGAAGTCGGGCGACTTGGGGTCGGCCAGCACGGGAATGCCTGTCTGCCTTGCGGTACGGATTACAACCTCACACAACTCCGCCGAAAGCGCGCCCTTTGCATAGTCCGAAAGCACCACAGCGTGTACCTTCGGAATAAGCTGTTCTACACGCTCCTGCAGGCGTTGCCGGTCGATGGCGGCAGGGCTATCGCGGCTCTCGATATCCAGCCGCAGAAGCTGTTGCATACGCCCAAGAATGCGTGTCTTAGAGATCGTCGGCAATGCCGTCGAGACGACCCCCGCCGTATCGATCTTCGCAGCATCAAGAGCCGCAGATAGCTCTCGCTGCTCCGTATCGCTGCCCCAGAAACCGGCCAGAAGCGCCTGACAGCCCAATCCCGCAAGGTTCATTGCGACGTTAGCCGCCCCACCCGGCCGCTCATAGCGCTGCGCGTGCCGCAATACGGGCACTGGCGCCTCCGGCGAGATGCGATCGACCTCACCGAGAATATAGCGATCAAGCATCAAATCGCCCACCACCAACACCTTCAGGTTGCTGAAACCACCCTCCAGCAGCGCCAGAACCTCATGTATCTCCTGCATTATCAACTTCTCTTCTCCTCAAGTAGGGGCAGCTTCCGGATAGCGTGCACCTGAGCCTTTCTCAGATGCTCCTGAGTGGCCTGCCAAGCTTCTTCGCCCCCAATAGACAAGATGCATTTCTTGCCCTGCACGACGCACGTCTCCAAAAGGCAGCCGCCGCACTCCACCCAGTGGAGC
>NZ_LMUH01000025.1:76357-196647 GCF_009766105.1 Granulicella sp. S156
TGCTCGATCACTGCCGCACTGACGCGCGGCTTTGCCGCCCCACAGAGGTTCAGTACCGGCCCGGCACCAGGAACAGCTCGCCACGCGTCGACAACGCCCTCGCTCGCCTCGTGTTCGTCTCCCGCTCCAATCACTGCAAGGCCGTAACCAGGCCACTCCGCCGCCAGCTTTGACAGCAACTGTTGCCAACGGACTGTTCCCTCAGCTCCACCGCCCCACTGGTTCGACTGAGCCTTCGTCCCCAGGCTGAACGCGAAGAATGGCGCCCCGCCAAACGGTTCCACGAGCTGCTTGCCAGCCTGCCGCTCTTCTTCTGTCAGTCCCGGAGCCCAGTTCGCCGGGTCGTCCACTCCTGCATCGCCGAGTTCAGCAACGCATCGCGCCAGCCGTCTTCCTTCCTGCTCAAACCAGGGAACCCCGTCGCGTGTTCCTTCGCTGCGGCTGCGTTGCAGATCTTCGGTCAACGGCAGACCGATCTGCCGTCGTATACCGCACAGCCGAAAGAATATCCGGTCACGCCGCGCTGCTTTTTCTCCTCGTGCTCCGGCTAGATACACCAGAACATCCGGCTTCCAGCGACGGATCGTCCAAGCCAGCCGCAGTAGCGCCAATGGCCCGCGCTCGCCTACGACATAGGTGAGATAACCATCGACCAGCCCGCTGTTCTCCAGTACAGCCGTCGCAGCAGCGGCTTTGTTCATCACGGGGATGTTGGTGAGCAGCTTGCGTTCGGCCTCGGGAAACGCTCGCTGGACAAGCCGGTAGCAAGGAAGCGCCACCAGATGGTCGCCCAGGCTGCCGAGACGATACAGCAGCACGCGCTTCACTTTCGCAGAGGACATGTTGTCAGTGTCGCCTCCGGCTAGCCCTCGCGCAAGCGCTCGAACTTCTGGATAACGACCGGCAGGGTTGTCCACAGGATTCTTCGCAACCTTTTGCGTCAGCTTTTGTTCTTCACCTGTATGCCTCACGCAACCCTGAGTTTGGCCCTGCATCCCACACCGAGTACCATGCGAGAAGCAACCACCATGATTGATGCCTTCCACATCGCACTGCTCCAGGACCAGGCCACCGCCCACTGGCATGATTCCTCTGCGGCACTGCAGGCGCCCCGCGACGCCTTTGACAAGCTCATTCTCGAACAGCACCGCGCCAACTTCGACCTCTGGCACCGGGAGGACGCGGCCCGCGATCCCATGGCCGCCGACCAGGCCATCGCTGCCGTGAAGCGGGCGATCGACAAACTCAACCAGCGGCGCAACGACCTGGTAGAGCGCATCGACCTGGCGCTGCTGGAAGTGGCATCCCAGCAACCCGTCGAGGCCCCGTTGCACTCTGAAACACCAGGACTGATGATCGACCGCCTCTCCATTCTCGCGCTCAAGGTCTTCCACACCGAGGAAGAGACACGCCGCGAAGATGCGAGTGTCGAACACCACCAAAGGAACCGGGAACGGCTCACTCTGTTGACCGAACAGCGGAACGACCTCTCCGCCTGTCTCGCCGAACTTTGGACCGAAGTGCTGGCCGGCAAACGCCGCTTCAAACTCTACCGCCAGTTAAAGATGTATAACGATCCTGCGCTTAATCCGGTGCTCTACGGCAAGCCAACCGTGGAGAGCGGTTGAGGCTTTACATAGCCCCATTTGACCAGCAGGACCCTTCACCCGTATAAAACCGAGAAGACTTCAACAACGAAACCCTCGCTTTATAGGGCCATCAATAACAATTTAGGTTTCATTGCAGAGAACACCATGTCCACGAAGTCGGGAAAAACCATCACCACCTCCGCGAATCACAATGCCCCCACGGCCGACGCCATCCACGGCGCCAAACGGACGCCACGCACCCTTGCCGGCCACGTCCAGGCTGACGACACCGCGGCGCGCAAGCAGACGCTCGCTCTGTACGAGACAGCCCTGAAGCTCATGCAGGCTGGCAAGTACGAGAAGGCCCACTCCGCCTTCACGCAGATGCTCGAAACCGCGCCACACGACTTTGCCGACCGCATCCGCATGTACATCGCGGCCTGCCTCAGCCACGTCAGCAAAGGCACGACCAGCTTCGAGACCCACGAAGAGCGCTATGACTATGCGATCTCACTGCTGAACCAGGGCCACTACGAAGATGCACGCGCGCACTTCGAGCAGATTCTACTCAAGGAAAAAGCCGCGGATTACGCCTTCTATGGTCTCGCCCTGCTAGCCAGCATCACCGGCGACACGCAGACCTGCATCGATCACCTCAGTGAAGCGATCCGCCTGAACGCGCAAAACCGCTTCCAGGCCCGCTCTGACTCCGACTTCGACGGCGTCGCCGAAGACCCACGCTTTACCGAGTTGCTTTATCCGGAAGCCTAGCAGAGGGGTTCAGAACGACGCGTCTGAATAGGCTCCTCTACGAGAGAACCTCTTCCTGGGTAGAGGAGCCTATCCTGCCCGGAAGATGATCCCATCCCTGCACAGGCCGCGGCCAACTAGACTGTGAAGTGAAGCATGCCGGCCACTGACCCCAAACATCTCCGCGTCGTTGCCATCGGTGGCGGCACAGGTCTTTCAACCCTGTTGCGTGGATTGAAGCGTTACGTCCCTGCGCCGGGCCCCCAACCACTGGTTGACACAGCCCCTACCACCATTCCCTGCTTCATCCGCGAGCTCTCCGCCATCGTCACCGTTACCGATGACGGCGGGTCGTCGGGCCGCCTGCGTGAAGACCTCAACATGCTTCCGCCTGGCGACGTCCGAAACTGCATGGTCGCGCTCTCCGAGGACGAACATCTGCTCTCGCGGCTCTTCCAGCATCGCTTCGCCAGCGGCGACCTGGAAGGCCACAGCTTCGGCAACCTCTTCCTCGCGGCGCTCACAGGCATCACTGGCGATTTCGCGCAGGCCGTGCAGACCAGTTCGCAGATTCTCGCCACACGTGGCCGGATCTATCCTTCGACCACCGCCAATGCCACGCTCAGCGCGCAGATGGACGACGGCTCCATCGTTCGCGGCGAAACCAATATCACCGCCAGCAAGCGTTCCATCGTGGAGTTGATGCTCGAGCCCGCCGATGCCGGCCCCCTGCCGGAGTCGCTCGAGGCCATCGCCAATGCCGACCTCATCACCCTCGGCCCAGGTTCGCTCTATACGTCGTTGATTACCAATCTCCTGGTGAGCGGAATCCCCGAGGCTCTCGCCGCCAGCAAAGCCACACGCGTCTACATCTGCAACCTGATGACACAGGCCAACGAATCGCTGGGCTTGACCGCCTCGCAACACATCGAAAAAATCCTCGACCACGCCGGAGCGCAGATCTTCGACTACGCGCTCGTGAACACAGCGCCGCTACGCCCGGAGACGATTGCCCAGTATGCTCGCGAAGGCCAGACCCCTATAGAGACCGATCTGGATCGCATTCGATCACTGGGCGTCGAGCCCATCACTGGCAACTTCGCGCATGAAGGCGAGGTGCTTCGGCATAGCTACGAGTATGTGGCGGAGACGGTACTTGAGCTGGCACTCAAACGCTAGCTAAGGCGATTCTGGATCGGGTGCAAATGACATAGAGTTACGCTAGTCCGTTAGCGGCTGTGTCAGCTTTTCTATCATTCACGCGAGCCGCATTGAGGTATAAGATATTTATTTTCATCAACTTATTTCGATTTTAGAAATCTAAACTTCAGCATTCTACTCCGAAACCCAGGTCTTGCGCAGGGCTGGTATAGCCGCGCTCCTTCAGGACTTACCTGCACGCCAAGCTGTGTTGTGTCGCCTAAAGCGGTTCTTCACTTGCCAAGGGTGTGCGCTACTCTTTCTTTATGGAGACTCCCACCCTCGAAGGCCGGAACGTCCGCCTCGAACCCCTTACGCTCGACCATCTGCCGGGTCTTGAGGCCATAGCGTTCGATCCCAGCATCTGGCGGTACATGATTTACTCCATCCAAACTCCGGAGGACCTCCGCGCCTGGGTCGACGCTGCGCTGGACCAGCAGTCTGAAGGGACGGCTCTTCCCTGGGTGACGGTGGAGAAGGGTCGTGATGGAGAGCCGGACAGACTTGTCGGCGCCACTCGTTTCCTCGATCTCAATCTCACGCACCGAACCACTGAGCTTGGAAATACCTGGCTTGTGAATCGGGTACGCGGGACCCGCGTCAACCCCGAAGCCAAGCTCCTTCAGCTCAGCTATGCCTTCGAGACGCTCGAACTGCAGCGCGTCAGCTTCAAGACCCATGACTGCAACCAGCGCTCCAAGTCCGCCATCCGCGCGATTGGCGGCGTCTACGAGGGTCTCTTTCGCAACCACCTCATCATGCCCGACGGCTCCAGTCGTGACAGTGCGTGGTACAGCATCATTGGCAAAGAGTGGCCCGAGGTAAAAGACACGCTGACCCGCCGCCTCAACGCTCCGATCTAAACGCGTAATTCCGATGTGCGCGCTTCGCGTCTAAACCGCCGCAGCGATCGCCACCAATTGTGGCTTCTCTTCTGCCACGGTGCGTTTCAACTGCCCGCACGCGGCGTAGATGTCGCGCCCGCGTGGCCTGCGGATGTACGTTGCGATACCACCGTTGATCAGCATCTTCTGAAATACCGCGACATCCTCCGGGCTGGGCTGGTGATAGTCGATTCCCGGTCCCGGATTCCAGACAATCAGGTTCACCTTCGCGCGCATGCCGTCGAGTAGAGCCAGCACCTCGCGGGCGTGCTCGGGCTGGTCGTTTACGCCGCCCAGCAGTACATACTCGAATGTGACCCACTCACGCGTGCGTAGCGGAATCTTCTGCACGGCTTCCAAGAGCGCGGCGATGTTCCACTTGCGCGTGATCGGCATGACGCGCTCGCGCACTATGTCGTTGCTGGCGTTCAGACTAAGCGCCAGTTTCGGCCGCAGAGTTTCTTTGGCGAAGGCCTCGATCCCCGGCAGAATTCCCGAGGTCGATACCGTCATCCGCGACTCCGGAATCCCGATGCCTTCGGCCAGCACACGAACCGACTGCATGAACTGCTCGTAGTTCAGGAAGGGCTCGCCCATCCCCATGAACACGAGGTTGATACGGTCCTTGCCGATCTGAATCTTGTGGCGATTGAGCACCGCCGCGACCTGCCCGGCGATCTCCCCTGCGGTCAGGTTGCGCTTAATGCCAAGCTTCGCCGTCAGACAGAACTGGCAGTTGACGGCACAACCTACCTGGCTCGAGATACAGATTGTCGCGCGGCGAAAGCCTTGCTCCGCGAGGGTGCCAAAGTTCGACCGGTCGCGCCCGTTACCCCGCCGCGACCAGTAACCACCGCTCACAGCGTCCTCGGCACCCACCACCTCTGAGGATTCCTCTTCGGCGGCCTCGCTCCCGTCTCCACGTTCGCCGCCATCGCCATCCGGCATCCAGACCGTCTCTACCGTCTCGCCGTCGGCCATGCGCATCAGGTAGCGCTCGGTACCGTCGACCGAGGTGGCTGTCTGCGCGATCTCCGGCAGCTCCACGCGCCAGCCCTCGGCGATCAGCCGGTCGCGGAACTCATGAGGCAGTGTCGTGATGTCTTCCACCGAACCGACCCGCTGCTTGTACAGCGCCTCAAACACCTGCCGCGCGCGATACGGCTTCTGCCCGAGGCCAGCCATCAGCTCGGTCAACTCCGGCAGCGTTCTTCCAAAAAGCGCGTGCATGTCCATGTTTTTAGTTTACTGGCTAATGTTTTTACTACTGGCGACTATTCGGCCCCGTCGGTGCGGATTTTGGGGTGAGTGGAGGAAAAACCTTGACGCAACGAACGCCACGGTTCGCAATGGAACGCGACGGTAGTAGTGCTAGATCCGGACAAGAACCATCAGGTCCAGCAGGAAAAGCAGCGGTATCTACCGTGACGTCCTTTTGTTGTCTACGGTTACCACCTCGCCACCAAGATATACTCTGCCATGCGTTTATTCGCCTTGGCCGCTCTCACTCTCCTCCTCCTTCCGTGCACCGCCCAAGCCACCGACCTCGCCCTCACGAACGCCACGGTCTACACGCAGCCTGACCGCCCGCCGCTCCACGACGCCACCATTCTCATCCACGACACGCGTATCGTAGCAGTCGGCCCCACCAAATCCACGAAACTCCCCACGACTGCCAGGATCATCGACTGCACGGGTCTCACCATCACGGCGGGCTTCTGGAATAGCCACGTCCACTTCCTTCCCCCACAACTTCTCCACGCCGACCACCAACCGCCCGCCGTTCTCAATGCCCAGCTCCAAACCATGTTCACCCGCTGGGGCTTCACCACCGTCTTCGACGTCGCTTCTCCGCTCTCCAATACAAGCAACATCCGCTCACAAATCGAAGCTGGCAAACTCCTCGGCCCGCACGTTCTGACCGTCGGAGATCCCTTCTGGGTCAAGACCCCCGTCTACGTTCAGCGTTATCTCGCCGAATACAACATCACCATGCCAGAGGCCCACTCCATCCCCGAAGCCGTCGCCCGCGTTGACCGTCAAATCCAAGATGGAGCCGACGGCATCAAGATCTTCGCGGGCTCCATCGAGGCCGACCACGTCGAGCTCATGCCCCTGGATCTCGCCCGCGCCATCGTCGCCGAAGCCCATCGCCACAACAAGCTCGTCTTCTCCCACCCCTCCACCATCAAGGGCGTCGAGCTCTCCCTCGACGCCGGGGTCGACATCCTCGCCCACGTCACCACCGACGAAGCCGGCGAAAGCGGAACCACCTGGCCTCCTGAGCTCGTCGCGCGTATGAAAGCCGCCCACATGAGCCTCGTACCGACGCTCACCCTCTTCGATGTTGAACTGCAAAAAGGCAAAGCCTCGCCTGAAGTCACCCAGCAGGTCATCGCGCTCGCCGTCAGCCAGCTTTACGCCTACGCCTCAGCCGGCGGCCAAATCCTCTTCGGCACGGACATCGGCTACATCGACCATTACGACACCGCAGAAGAGTTCCAACTCATGTCCCGCGCCGGCATGACCTTCCCTCAGGTCCTCGCCTCGCTCACCACCAACCCCGCACAACGCTTCGGATACGCCTCCCGCAGCGGCCGCATCACCCCGGGATTCGACGCTGATCTCGTCATCCTCAAGTCCGATCCCGCCACCGACGTCACCGCGCTCTCCCACGTCGCTTACACCATCCGCAACGGACAGATCATCTTCAATAGCCAATCGCCCGCAACGCAAAATTCCTCCCAGCAACCGCAGTAGTAGCACGGCCACATGAAAATCAAAGGCAAAAGACGAGCGCAAAACACCTTTTCATCCGGTTCACTGGACAAGCATCTGCAAAATACAGAGGTTTCTCCACTCCCGCTGGTCGGTCGAAATGACAGGCTTTGGGGGTAGGTTTGTAAGTACAATAGGGTTGATGCCAGTTTCTATCCCGGTCGCGGAGAATGCGACCCTCACCACCGCCCCGACGTATACCCGCGATATCCGCAAGACGACCCTTCCCAACGGCCTGCTCGTGCTGACCGAGCGCATGCCGCACTTCCGCTCCGTCTCCATGGGTGTCTGGATCGACAGCGGATCGCGTGACGAGTCTCCCGAAGTCAATGGCATCGCCCACTTTATCGAGCACATGGTGTTCAAGGGCACGACCACGCGCTCTGCCCAGCAGTTGGCCCGCGAGGTCGACTCCATCGGCGGCAACCTCGACGCCTTTACCGGCAAAGAGACTGTCTGCTTCAACATCAAGGTCCTGGACGAGAATGTGCCCGCCGCGCTCGACCTGCTTACTGACCTCGTGCTCCATCCGACCTTCGCGCCCGACGACCTGGCCCGCGAACAGGGCGTGATTCTCGAAGAGATCAAGATGGACGAGGACAACCCCGACTATCTCGTCCACGAGCTCTTCACCCAGAACTTCTGGAAGGGCGATGCGCTGGGCCGTCCTATCCTGGGAACGACGAAGACAGTATCGAGCTTCGACCAGCAGATCGTCTTCAACGAGTACGCTCGCCGGTTCACACCGCCGAACATGGTGTTTTCCGCAGCGGGCAATCTGGACCATGATGATTTCGTGGCCCAGGTAGCGCAGGCCTTTAGTTCGCTCTCGGCCAGCTCCAGCTCCAAGATCGCTCGTTCGACAGCCCCGCGGACCTTCCCCCACATCACGCTGAAGAACAAGAAGTCCCTGGAACAGGTACAGTTCTGCCTCGCCGTGCCCTCCCTGGAGGTCGCGCACCCCGATCGCTTCGCCGTGCATCTGCTGAACTCGATCCTCGGAGGAGGCATGAGTTCCCGGCTCTTTCAGTCCATCCGCGAAGAGCGTGGACTGGCCTATTCGATCTACTCCGAGACGAATCCCTTCCGCGATACGGGCTCGCTGGCGGTCTATGCCGGATGTGCCGTCGATAAGACTCGCGAGGTGCTCGACCTTACTCTCGCCGAGTTCTCCCGCATGAAGACTGACCTGGTTAGCGAGGAAGAGCTCAAGAGAGTGAAAGATCAGTCCAAAGGCAATCTGGTGCTGGGACTCGAAAGCTCATCAAGCCGCATGTCGAACCTGGCTCGGCAGCAGATGTACTTCGGTCAATTTTTCTCAGTCGATGACCTTACCACCGAGATCGACCAGGTCAAGCGAGAAGACATCCAGCGGCTGGCGCAAGAGCTTCTGCAGTCGGACGGCATGGCGCTCACGCTGCTTGGCAATCTGGGTGGCCTGAAGATCGAGCGTAGCGATCTAGCCTGCTAATTTGCCGGCTGGTAAAAGAAAATCTTTAACGCAGAGGTCGCAGAGGTTTTGACGCAAAGCGCAGCACAAACATTTATGGCGCGCTTTGCGTCTGCAGAGGTTTCGCGGAGGGCGCAGTGATAAATGCTATTCGTACCGATCTCCGCAAAACGTCTGCGGCCTCTGCGCTAAAAAAGCGATCTCCGGGTGTGGCCACACCCTTCCACCACCTGAAACGTCTATACTCTGAAACGGACAAACTGTACGCGAATCTACCGCGACATTTCGAGGAAGTGATGAATACCCAGACCTGCTGCAAGACCCGCCGTACCTCCAGAGAATCCGGCTTCACCCTTATCGAACTGCTGATCGTGATGTCTATCATCCTCATTCTAGCGACATTCGCTATTCCAGGCATGCAAAAGGCCATCATCAAGGCGAATGAGTCCTCCGCCATCCAGTCGGTGCGCATGCTGAACTCTATGGAGGCTGAGTACAACTCCGCCTACCCGCAGCACGGCTTTGCCTGCTCGCTGGCATCCCTGGGCGGAAAGGCCGGTTCCGGACCGCCGACCGCGGAAGCCGCTCAATTGATCAACGAAGACCTCGCCAGCGGCTCTAAGTCCGGCTACACGTTCAGCATCACCTGCGGCGCTAAAACGACGATCAACAATGTCGACCAGGTCAACGGCTACCAGGTCAATGCCGTGCCCAACTCCGTGGGACACTCCGGAAACCGCAGCTTCTGCGCCGACGAGAACGCCCAGATCCGCTTCGATCCCAAGGGCGGCACGAACTGCACAGACCTGCTGCAGTAAGCTCCTCTTCTCCAGCTACAAAGGCCGCCTCAAATGGGCGGCCTTTGTTTACTATAGTTCGTTATTCTGGGTTGTCCTGGAGTCTGCTTCTCCCTCGTATCCGCAAAGAATGCCCATGAAGATTGCTGTGAGTCAGCGCAAGAAGGAATCCGGTTTCAATTTAACCGAACTGTTGGTCGTCATAGCCGTCATTCTGGTCATCATGACGATTGGCTTGCCGGCCTTGCAGCAGAACACCAAACACGCCAACGAGACCTCGGCCATATCGTTGCTGCGCGATCTCAACTATTACGAAGCCGCTTACAACGCGGCCTATCCGACGCACGGTTTTGCCTGTTCTTTCAAAGCGTTGGGTGGCACGCCAGGGGTGGGAGCGCCAACCGTTGAGGCAGCGCAGTTGATGCCCGAAGATTTGTCTACCGGGAAGAAATCCGGCTACACCTTCTCCTTCTCAGACTGCAAGAAGACGACGATCAACGATCGCGACCAGTACAGCAGCTATCAGATCACGGCGATGCCCGACAAAGCTGGTTATCGAGGCTTCTGCTCGGACGAGGGTGGGCATATCCGGTTCGATCCCAAGGGTGGGAGCAATTGCACAGAGTTGCTGCGATAGATCTCCGAATGTGACGTTTCAATAGGTTGAGGAAGTACAGCATGTCCCTTTGGCCTTTGCAGCGATACAAGCATCCGCAAAATACAGGGGTTTCTAGACGCAAAGCGCGCCACAAACATTTGCATCACGCTCTGCATCAAGGGGTTTCTTCGCTTCCGCTGGTCGGTCGAAATGACAGATGTTGTGGCGGGTTCCCTTGCTCGGCGTTTCCAGAAGCAGCGTCTTGACTGTAAACTACCTAAAATGAATATTTTGGCAAGAAAAATTCAACTCAAAACCGGCGGCAAACTCCTCTTGTTTGCGCTCGCCTTGCTTGCATTCAGGGCCTCTGTGTTCGCGCAGGCGCCCACGGCGGCCTCGCTCGCGAAGCAGGTGGATGCGCACTACAACCGGTTGCAATCGCTGCAGGCACGCTATACCGAACGCTATCAGGGCATGGGGCTGGATCGTACCGAGACCGGAAGCCTGACGCTTCGTAAACCCGGACGCATGCGCTGGGCCTATGACACCCCCGCCGGCAAGCTCTTTATTCTCGATGGCAAGGACGCGATCTCCTACACCCCTGGGGATGCGCAGGCACAGCGCATCCCGGAGAAGAAGCTGGACGATCTGCGGTCGCCACTGCGCTTTCTGCTCGGACACACTGAGCTCGCAAAGGAACTCGATGGGTTGAGCCTGACCGTCGTGAACGGCGGCTATACGCTCTCCGGCACCCCTAAAGGCATGCAGCAGCGCGTCCATTCCCTCGCCCTTACAGTGGATGCAGCCGGGGCGATCCGCGCGATGCGTATCGAGGAGACGGACGGTGCAGTCACGACCTTCAACTTCACCGACATGCACGAGAACATTCCGACCCGTGACGGCGACTTCATCTTCACACCGCCGCCGGGCGTTGCGATCGTCGACGGGGCTGCACCGATCTAGTATCGGTTTCACGGATCATGCACAGCGGAGATCTGCAACATGCAGGTCTCTCCACTACGGCGGCAAAAAACGCCGCCTCCGGTCGAGATGACAAGGTATGGGGATAGTCAAAAAAAGACCACCTCACACTATCGGTAAAGGTGCTCTCATGCAGATGCACCAGGCTTTTCCCAAAGAAACCAGTACTCGTTGAGCCTTTCGTGGTTACACGAACATATGATCGGCTCTAAACTATCCACCTTCACTCGGTGTACCGTACTTTCATGCAGCTTCGTTCTCTCGCCGCACTCCTGGCTCTGGCTCTACCTGCAGCCGCACAGTCCGCATTGCACCTCGTTCCGATGCCGCGCGAGGTTGTGCCCAAGCCTGATCACGCACTGACTAGCGGTGTGACGGTCAACTGCTCCAGCTGCGATGCGGAGGACAGCTTTGCGGCTAATGACCTGCAGCAGACGCTTGCGGCACGTGGCGTTCCCAGTGGCAGTGGGCTGCGTATCGTGCTGCAACGCCTTGCGCAGCATCCGGATGCGAGTTTTACGGATGCGATGAAGCCGGAGGGCTACACCATCGTCTCCACGCCCGGGACGATTACGCTCACCGGAGCTACTGCATCGGGAGTCTTCTATGCCGCGCAGACGGTAAAGCAGATGATCGAGCCTGCCGGTGAAGGACAGTTCGTCCTGCACGCGGCCAATATTCGGGATTACCCCGCGATGAGGTATCGCGGCCTGCATGACGATCTCTCGCGCGGCCCGGTCGATACGCTGGAGTTCCAGAAGAAGCTCGTCCGCACGCTCGCGGCGTACAAGGCTAACCTCTACTCGCCATACTTCGAGCACACGCAGCAATATGCTTCCAATCCCCTGCCCGCACCGCCGGGAGGCAGCATCAGCGCCGAGGACGCACGCGAGCTGGTGGCCTATGCGAGGCAGTATCACGTGATGGTTGTGCCCGAGCAGGAGGCGTTTGGGCATCTGCATCACAACCTTCTCTACGACGAGTATCAGCAGCTTGCCGAGACGCCTCATGGCGCAGTCCTTGCACCCGGCCAGCCCGGCTCGCTCAAGGTGATCTCGCAGATGTTCGGCGAGCTCGCACAGATGTATCCAGCACCCTTTCTGCACGTCGGCGCGGACGAGACCGTTGATCTCGGACTTGGCCAGACCAAGGCCGCCGTCGATGCGCAGGGCCTGGGCAAGGTGTACCTCGACTTTATGCAGCAGATCGATACGACGCTGCGACCGTTGAATCGACGCCTACTCTTCTGGGGCGACATTGCGCAGGACTCGCCTGACCTGCTCAAGGCGATGTCCCCGCAGTTCAAGCGCGACACGATTGCCATTGGCTGGCAGTACAACCCCAACCCGGCGGGCTTCTCAAAGTATCTGAGGCCCTATGCGGACGCTGGCTTTGAGACCTGGGTGGCACCCGGCATCAACAACTGGTCGCGCGTGTATCCCAACTACAACTACGGACTGCAGAACATTCAACAGTTCACGCGCGACGGCCAGCGTGCCGGCTCTACCGGCCAGCTCAACACGCTTTGGAACGACGATGGCGAAACGCTGGCCTCGAACAACTGGTACGGCATTCTGTTTGGCGCAGCAGCAGCGTGGCAGCAGGGTGAAAGTTCGATTCCGCAGTTCGAAGAGAACTATGGGCAGGTCTTCCACGGCGATATCACCGGCAAACTCAACCAGGCGCAGCTCGAAATCATGGCCGCGCACGAACTGCTGAAGACAGAGTTTAAGGTCAGCGATGGTTCGGACCTGCTCTTCTGGAGCGATCCTTGGGCCAAAGATCAGCAGCAGAATGCGGCGAAGCTTCGACCCTACCTGCACGAGCTTCGTTTGCATGCGGAGAAAGCGCTCGACCTGATTGCACAGGCCCGCGCCGCAGCCCCTGCACCCGCTACGCCTACGGTCTATAGTCCGACGAATCAGTTTCCGTCCAACCCCACCACCCTGCGCGAGACTGACGCGATCGACGCAATGGAACTCGGCGCTCGCCGCCTCGACTTTATCGGACTGAAGTTTCAGCTCGCCGATGAGATCACCGTAGCCTATGCCCGGGCGCAGGCCACAGCGGCTTCAAGCGAGCGGAAACCTCATCCCTCGGTCAGCGCGCTGCTCTCTGAGATCAACAGCGTCAACGGGCGGATTCAGGACATCAAGGACGGCTACTCACTGCTACGCGATCTCCACGCACAGCTCTGGCTGCGCACGAACCGGCCCTACGCGCTGCGGCCTGTGCTGGAGCACTACGATTACACCGTTGCCCTCTGGCTCTCACGCATGGATAAGATGCGTAGCGTGCAGCGTCAGTGGGAAAGTACAAGAACCTTGCCCAGCGCAGCTGATGCGGGCATTCCACAACCGCCCCTGGGATCGACAAACTGACATGGCCACTACGACACTTACCGCTCGCTACCTCATCACCGACATCGGTTCCATCGAGTTCCCTGTCATCACCCTTTCCAGCGATGGAACGATCACGGACATCAGCTCCGACCCTCGTGCGCTGGCGAACGAGCGGGACACGCTCACTGCTGCGTTCTTCGACATCCACACGCATGGCGCCATGGGACATGACGTGATGCAGTCCTCGCCCGCAGAGCTCGGCGAGATGCAGCGCTTTCTTGCAACGCGTGGCGTGGCGCACTATCTGCCAACGACCGTCACAGCATCGGTGGATGCCACACTCAGTGCGCTGGAAGCGCTGGCCAACGCTATCGAGGCTGAGCCGCGCGACGGTGAAGCGCAGCCGGTTGGCATCCATCTCGAAGGACCGTTTCTTTCGCACGCCAAGCGTGGGGTGCATCCTCCGAACGACCTGCAGCCGCCTAGCATAACGCTCTTCGACCGCTTCCAGAGTGCGGCCCGTGGACACATTGCGCTGATGACGATTGCGCCGGAGCTTCCTGGCGCGGTGGGCCTCATCGCTCACGCGCATCGCCAGGGCGTAAAGCTCTCGCTCGGCCACACCAATGCAACCGCCGCCGATGCCATTGCGGGGATTGGAGCCGGGGCTAACAGTGCGACGCATACCTTCAATGCCATGCGGCCGCTCGACCATCGCGAGCCCGGCATTCTTGGAACGGTGCTCGATCCCAGGCCCGATCATGCTCCGCTCTTCGCTGAACTTATCTGCGACGGCGTTCACGTTGCGCCACCGCTGGTACGGCTGTGGCTCAAGGCAAAGGGGCTGGATCTCGCCATTCTGGTGACGGATGCGATGTCTGCCGCAGGCATGCCCGATGGCGACTACACGCTCGGCCACTTTGCCGTGAAGGTTGCCCATGGCCGCGCCCTGCTGGCAGAAGATCTGGCCGCCGGCAAAGAGACGCTGGCCGGTTCGGTGCTGACGATGGATCGAGCTGTCGCGAATCTGCAGCGGTACACCAATGCCCCGCTGGGCGATGCTGCGAGGCTCGCCTCCCACAACCCTGCGGCGATGCTAGGCAGGCCGGAGCTGACGCGGCTTGCTCCCGGATCGCTCGCCAACCTCAATCGCTTTGACGCGAAGAATAACCTGGTCGCTACGTATGTTCGAGGTCGGGCCATTTAGTCTGGATCATCGCAAGCACACAGGAGAAAACAGTTGCCGAACGAGATTGCCGCACTTGCGTTACTCGAGATACCGACTCGACTCAGGGCCTTCGATCTAACGCTGGTAGCGATCTATCTTGTAGGCATTACGCTCTTCGGCCTGCGCTTTCGCGGCAAATCCGGCGGCGCCAAAGCAGACCGCTCGCTCAAGAGCTACTTCCTCGCCAACAATACGATTCCCTGGTGGGCCATCGCGCTGTCCATTGTGTCGGCCGAGACCTCAACCCTGACCATCATCTCCATTCCCGGCGTTGCCTTCGCGGGGGACTTCGGCTTTCTGCAGGTTGTGATCGGCTATATGCTCGGGCGCATTGTGGTGGCCGCGCTGTTTCTGCCGCGCTACTTCGCGGGTGAGATGCTTACTGCCTATCAGCTCATCGATCAGCGATTCGGCACTGTGCTGCACAAGGTGACTGCCGGATTGTTCTTGCTGACGCGTGCCGCCGCAGAGGGCGTGCGTGTCTTCGCGGTGTCTATCGTCGTCGGCATCGCGATTGGGACGCGCGATGTGCTGTCTATCGGGATTATCTCTGCGCTGACTTTGCTCTACACCTTTGAAGGCGGCATGGCTGCAGTTATCTGGACCGATGTTGTGCAGATGGCAATCTACGTCGGCGGAACGCTTGTTGCGCTGCTCACACTGGGCTCGCATGTAACGGGAGGCTGGAGCCAGATTCACACAGTGGCGGCCGCTGCTGGCAAGTTCCACATGCTCGACTTCAGCATGAACCTTACGAAGACCTATACCTTCTGGGCCGGGGTGCTGGGCGGAACGTTCCTCACGATGGCCTCACATGGGACGGACCAGTTGATGGTGCAGCGCATGCTGGCTGCGCGTAATCTGCGCGAGTCGCGGCTGGCGATCCTTAGCTCCGGCGTTGTGATCTTCGTGCAGTTCGCCTTCTTCCTGCTCATTGGCGTGGGATTGTATGTGTTCTATGGCCAGCACCCTGCGAGCTTTGCCAGCGCCGACCGCATCTTCCCAACATTTATCGTGCGCGAGATGCCGATTGGCATCGCAGGCCTGCTGGTTGCGGCGATTCTTGCGGCGGCGATGTCGAACCTCTCAGCCGCGCTCAATTCCCTGTCGTCGACAACGGTCGTCGATTTCTACATGCACCTGCGACCGCAGGCTGATGACCGCGAACGGACGATCGTCTCGAAGTCTTCAACGCTTTTGTGGGCGCTTGTGCTCTTTGCGATTGCGGTCTACTCCGTGGGCGTGGGCGGGAAAGGCCATGTGGTCGAGATTGGGCTCTCCATCGCGTCGGTTGCTTATGGATGCCTGCTGGGTGTATTTCTGCTGGGCACGCTCACGAAGTTCGCGACAGAGATTGGCGCGACCATTGGTATGGTTTGCGGCTTCGTGCTGAATCTTTGGCTGTGGCAAGGAGTGTTCCCCGTGCATCTCGGACCCATTACGGTTCCACACGTAGCGTGGACCTGGTACGTGTTGATCGGCGCAGTAGCGACGTTCGCCATCGGCTCGCTCGTGAGCCTGGTCTTCGCGAAGCAATCTGCACGAAGGCCTGCAGTGGCCCTTCTCCTGCTCCTGTCTTTCCTGTTGTCCTTCCGAGGTGCAGCAGCACAAACGCAAGTCATACCTGCGCCAGACTTCTCTCCCGTCTCCACACTCATCAACGGTGCCATCGCCGCACATAAGCTCCCCGGCGCGGTAGTGGTCATCGGCCATGGCGGTCATATCGCCTTCGAGCAAGCCTATGGGGCCCGCAAGCTCGCGGGAGAACCCGGCCTCGATGGCACACCTGCGCCTGCCGAGCCGATGACAGAGGACACGATCTTCGATATGGCCTCGCTCAGCAAGTGTCTCTCTACGGCGACAGCCGTGATGCAGCTTTACGAGCAAGGCAAGCTGCAGTTCGATGACCCTATTCAGAAGTACTTGCCCGACTTCAATGCCACTCACGATGCAGAGCGCGCGCAGGTGACGATCCGCATGCTGCTCACGCATACTTCAGGGGAAGCTGCTGACGTGAACCAGAAGGATGTCTGGGGACTCGCTGCGCCGGATAAGGCTGAGGGCTTCCATCGCGCGCTGACGACGACGCTGCAATCCGCTCCGGGTGCGGTGTTTCGCTACTCGGACATCAACTTCATCCTGCTCGGTGATCTGGTAGAAACGCTTAGCGGCGAATCGCTCGACATCTACGCGTTGGAGCACATCTACAAACCGCTGGGCATGACGGAGACGCGTTATCTGCCGCTCGCGAAGGCTTGCGGCCCACATCAGGTGGCTGGTTCGGCTATTGTGTGGCAACGACCACCGGTGGGACATATGCTGTTTGCCTGTCCACAAGGAACATGGAGCACCTCGTTGCTGCCACGCATCGCTCCCACTGCGCACGACGATGAAGGCAAGTCCGATCCTGCAACCAACCCCGACTTCGATCGTCTGCTGCGCGGCACGGTGCATGACCCAAGCACACGCCGTATGGGTGGCGTTGCGGGCCATGCCGGTGTCTTCTCGACGGCACACGATGTCTCGCTCTTCGCGCAGGCATTACTGGACCGCCTCGCCGGGCGTCCCAGCAACTTTCCGCTGAAGCAATCGACGCTCGAACTGATGACCACGCCCGAGCAACCGGGTCATAGGGCGAATGACCTTAGCGATTCGAACGCCGCGCAGGAGAAGGCTAAGGAAGTGCGATCAGGCAGCTCCTACGACCCGCTTCTGGCACCCAGCTATCCCGCGATTTCATCGCGAAGTCTGCGCGGCTTTGGGTGGGACATCGATACAGCGTTCTCTAAACCGCGCGGCGACGTGTTCCCTATCGGCAGCTTTGGCCACACCGGCTTCACCGGCACTTCTCTCTGGATGGACCCAGGCTCCGATACTTATGTGATCCTGCTGGCCAATGCGATTCACCCGCGCGGGAATCCACCGATCTCGAATCTGCGGGGCGACGTTGCGAGCGCCGCTGCAATCGCGCTCCATCTCTACGGCGACATCCCATCCGGTGATCTTCGTACAGAGAGTGATAACGCTCATACTCTTACCGGAATCGACTCCCTCGAACAGCAGCACTTCGTACCCCTCGCCGAAGCCGCTGCTCGCCACAACCATCGCCTCAACCTCGGACTGCTCACCAATCAAACGGGCCTGGACGCACACGGTCGCCGCACCATCGACATTCTCGCGAACGAGCTTCCTAAAGCTGTCTCATCGGCCAAGCTGACCACGCTCTTCTCGCCGGAGCATGGCATCTTCGGCAGGCAGGATACGACTGCCATCGCCGCAGAGACCGATCCCACAACCGGACTGCACGTTACGAGCCTCTACGGTGCGAAGGATGCCGACCGCCGGCCCTCGCACGAGCAATTGAAGGACCTCGATGCGCTCGTCATCGATCTGCAGGATGCAGGAGTTCGCTTCTATACCTATGAGGCTGTCACGGGATACTTCCTCGAAGCGGCGGCGCGTGAGAAGAACGAGTTCCATCACGATCTGGAGATCATCGTGCTCGATCGCCCCAGCCTCATCGGCGGTGAGCAGGTGCAGGGGCCAGTCTCGGATGCAGGGCTTGAGAGCTACACGGATTACATGCCGCTGCCTGTGCGCCACGGGCTGACGCTGGGTGAACTCGCACAGTACATCAACGGCGAAGCCACCTCCACACTCGCTCATAGCGATGCGCTCTTCGCCAGCACTGAGCCCCCGAATGGCCCGCGCGCTACACACACGCCGTCGAGGCCATTCAGCAAAGGACTCGGCGCGCATCTTACCGTGATCCCGATACAGCACTGGTCGCGCGCCGAGTACTTCGGCAACACAGGCCTTGCGTGGGTTAATCCCAGCCCCAACCTGCGCAGCCTGACCGCCGCGACCTTCTACCCTGGAATCGGGCTGCTGGAGACGACAAACGTCTCTGTGGGACGTGGGACTGCGACGCCCTTTGAACTCTTCGGTGCGGGCGTGCCTGCGAAGGATACTAAGACCGGTGTACAGAAGCCCGTCTGGTTCAATGCCGCTGATGTTGCCGCGGCTCTCAACGCGCGACATATCGTCGGCGCCACGTTTGCGGCGACCACAGCCAATGTTGCTGAGGACTCCAACCACTACCCCTTCCACGGCCAGACCATCGAAGTTGTGCGTATTACTCTTACGGATCGCAAAGCGCTCGATGCACCGGAGATGGGTGTTGAGATTCTAAGCGTCCTGCATCGTCTGTATCCAGAGCAGTTTCAGGTCGAGAAGGCCATGCGTCTTGTGGTCAATCGCGCCACCATGGATGCGCTGGAGCGCGGAGAAGATCCGCGTGCTATCGCCGGAGACTGGAAGCATTCGCTGGATGCCTTCGTGGCGCGGCGGGCGGCTTACCTGCTCTATCCGTAGAACAAGCAACGGCAAAAGCTTTGACGCGACGGGCGCAGCGGTTCGCAACGATGCGCGGCGGATTTTGCCTTTAGGAAGCACAAAGAAAGCGCTTGGCTGCTGGGAAATCAGATAGGATGCTGGCAGTCCCTTATGTCCGCGAATACACGCTCTACAGATATTTGAGTCGGGCCGAATGAGAGTATGCACTCGAAATCGAAGGAGACATTCATGCACGTTATCGTTCTTGCACTCCTGATCGGTGTCATCGCTGGACTCCGCGCCTTTACCGCGCCTACCGCCGTAAGCTGGGCTGCACGGCTAGGCCTCCTTCCACTCGTGGGAACGCATTTGGCCTTTCTCGGCAATATCGTCACGGTCGGGATACTTACCGCCCTTGCCTTGTTTGAATTGGTGAACGACAAGCTGCCCAAGACTCCCAGCCGCAAAATTCCAGCGCAGTTCATCCCCCGCGTTCTCTTCGGCGCCTTTGCCGGAGCGGCCATCGGTCTGGGTATCGGCTCGGTCTGGGTTGGCCTGGTCTGCGGTGCTGTTGGCGCGGTCATCGGAACGCTGGGTGGTTCGGCCGTTCGTGGCGCACTGGGATCTGCCTTTGGCAAAGACCTCCCGGCGGCATTGCTGGAGGACATCGTCGCTATCGTTGGCAGCTATCTGATCGTGACGCACATCTAACTGGAAGCTAGACTAGAAACCGCAGGAAGTAGAATACGATGCCAACGTTCGACGCCATCATCATCGGAGCCGGTCAAGCCGGTCCCTCGCTTGCCAACCGGCTCACACAGGCGGGAATGACCGTAGCTTATGTCGAGCGCAAGCTCTTTGGCGGGACCTGCGTCAACACAGGCTGCACGCCGACAAAGGCGATGGTTGCCAGCGCGTACGCAGCCCACATTGCCCGTCGCGCCGCCGAGTATGGCGTAACCCTCAGCGGACCTATCGCGATCGACATGAAGGCCGTCATCGCGCGGCGCGAGGCCATCGTCGCGAAGTCGCGCAATGGGGTCGAGGGCTGGCTGCGCAACAACTCGCAGTGCACAGTCTTCACCGGCACAGCGAGCTTCGAATCGCCGTATACCGTGCGGGTCGGCAAAGATCTTCTCGAAGCGAAGCAGATCTTCCTTAATGTTGGGGGGCGTGCCTCGGTGCCCGAGTTTCCCGGCGTTCACGATGTTCCCTTCCTCACCAACACCAGCCTGCTTGCTCTGGAGATATTGCCGAAGCATCTCGTCATCGTCGGCGGCAGTTATATCGGCATCGAGTTCGGCCAGATGTATCGGCGCTTCGGCAGCGAAGTCACGATCATAGAGAAGGGCTCGCGCCTCTTACAGCACGAAGATGAGGATGTCTCCGCGGCCGTTCTCGACATACTTAAAGGCGAAGGCATTCAGATCCGGCTGAACGCCGAGTGCATCAGCCTGGCACCGCATGCCGAGGGTGTCAGCGTGGGAGTCCAGTGCGACAGCGACGATCCTGCCACGATCGGGTCGCACGTGCTGCTCGCGGTGGGGCGTACTCCAAACACCCAGGATCTCGGACTCGAACGCGCAGGCGTCAAAACTGACGAACGTGGCTACATCGTCGTCGACGATCAGCTTCGCACCAACGTCGAAGGCATCTATGCGATGGGCGACTGCAATGGCAAGGGAGCTTTCACGCATACAGCCTATAACGACTATGAGATCGTCGCCGCGAACCTGCTCGACAACGATCCGAGACGTGTCAGCGATCGCATCCTTTGTTACGCGATGTACATGGACCCACCCCTGGCGCGCATCGGTATGACCGAAGCCGAGGTGCGCAAAAGCGGCAAGCCTGCCCTTATCGGCACACGGCCGATGACACGCGTGAACCGTGCCGTCGAAAAAGGCGAGAGCCTCGGCTTTATGAAGGTGCTGGTCGATGCGGAGAGCAAGAAGATCCTCGGCGCGTCGCTACTGGGTGTAGGCTGCGATGAGGCGATTCACTGCCTGCTCGACACTATGTATGCCAAGGCTCCTTACACGACGGTGCAGCGCGCGGTGCATATCCATCCCACGGTGTCGGAGTTGATTCCAACGTTGCTGGGAGATTTGAAGCCGCTTGTTTGAAGGGTGCAGTCCGCGTAGATACGTATCTTTATGAGCCCGCTCAAAGTCTGTCATTTCGACCGACCAACGGGAGTGGAGAAACCCCTGTATTTTGCCATGCCTCCACGGACATGTTTATCTGCAGCAAGAGCACACTTTGCGGTTGACGATAGGCATCTCTGGCAAGGGAGTACAGCCCATCCCTTTGGCTTCTTCGGCAGCAAAAACACCCGCGAAATACAGGGGTTTCTCCGCTCCCGTTGGTCGGTCGAAATGACAGATATGGGAGGAGGGTTGCAAGTGGGCTAGGGGTGACTACTCAATATGACTTCCACTAGTTCTCCCTCCACTTCCTTAGTCGCCGGTAATGGAAACGCAAGCCTGGAGAGGCTTCGCGTCAGGGGGCGCTCGATCCAGCGGTAGGTCATCAAGCCGGCTGCGATCGAAAGGCCGACAGCAGTGATGATGAAAGGTACCGGATAGAGAAAGTGCAGGCCCTGCCAGAGAAAATAAACCAAAAACACCGGCAAGAGGTGGATGAGGTAGAGGCTGTAGGAGGCGTCGCCCAGTGATTCGAGGCGTGGCCATGTGCCCGGTCTCCCGAAAGCACAAAGCGCCACGACGATGAAGTCCACGAACCAGAACAAAACCGACCATCGCAGCTCAACCGGGGGATGATGCACGGCGAGGGCAAAGACACAAAGATTGATGGCCAGCAGCGGAGCGACCAGAGGCACGTCCTGCACTGCCAGGAGCCACTGCGGGAACTTGAGTTTCAACCATCCGAGGGCTGCGCCAAGACCGAAGAGCAGGATGACCGGATTCGTGAGGAACTCGAGGGGTGAACGCGGATTGACGCCGGAAGCGATGGGATAGAAAAACGATCCGGCGATCACTATAGATACCAGGGCTCCCAGTAGGACGGCGGTCCTGACACGGTGCGGCAACAACAGGATCACAGCGAATAGAGCATAGAACACCATCTCGTAGTTCAGAGTCCAGCCGATGGGCAGGACCGGAGTCATGTTTCCACCCGCGTCCGCGTAGGGGATAAAGAAGAGCGACTTCGCCAATCTGGCGACTGTAATCCCAACGGGACGATGCAGGCCAAGAAGGAACATCGGCACTGCAACGACAGCTGTCAGTAGCCAGTAGAGCGGAACGACACGGATGATCCGGCGCGCAGCGAAGCGAGTGGCTCGCAGGCGAGGTGCGGTCGGGTCCTCCGCCGAATCAGCGGTATAGGTCATGATGAAGCCGCTAATGATAAAGAAAATAGAAACGCCTTGTGCGCCGAGAAACGTAGCCCATGAGTTGATCGGCTCGCGCGAGAATCCATGCCCTGCGGTAAGTCCAGCAGCGTGATCAAGGACGACGAGCAGCGCAGCGATCGCCCGGAGAGACTGCAACGCACGAAGTTTGGGCATGGGGCTCTCCTAGCGCATGTGGCCTGAAACCCTAACAATCAGGCGCAGCGCTCAAGCGATGTTTCTTTGTTCTTTTGATACTAAAGGGGTGACTGAGAATGCTCAGTGCGTTTTTGTAAAACCGTGGAAAATCGACACAAACGGGTCACTAAATGAGAAGAAGTTCCCCTTTAGAATTCACAACAAAGAAACGAAAATTCGAAAATCTGCACTATAGTTCTAGATATGTGCTCCAGGAGCTTGACTTGTTCGAGGGTACTTTAGTACATATTGTTTACATGCGTCTAATTTGTGGCCGAAACTTTGCGTGAAATCTAACGCGCGGTTTAGGGTCGCCTTCATTATCGGAATTGGCAAATAATAGCCATCTCCCCTAGAAGCAGGCGGCAATACGCCAAAGTAAGCCGCGGGCCCCGAAGTTACTCGAAACATCTATAGCGGTCATGTAAGGTCTTCTGAAGATCCACACCGTCCTCCAGAAAGACGACCGTAAATTGCCACCCAGGAAAAGAGAATAACCCTGACTGCTTTAGTTACTGGATAAAGGAGTTAACCTCATGAAGCCAGAAGCGTCTGTACTCAATGTCTTTGGAAAACACAACATCTACGTCGAGCATTACAAAAAAGATGAAGCAGCCAAAACAGTTATTCTTGTAAACGGTGCTTTTGCAACAACCAGTTCTTTTAGTCAAACAGTCCGGTACCTCCGAGATAAGGTCAATGTAGTTTTATTTGATCTGCCTTATGCCGGACGGTCCAAGGAACATAATTCAGGTGGCGCGGTTCTGAGCAAAGAGGATGAAGTAGAGATTCTCCTCGCTCTCATCGACCGATTTCAGGTGAATTACCTGATGTCAGTCTCCTGGGGTGGAGTGTCGTCTCTGCTATCTCTGGCAAGGCGCCCGCCCAGCATCGAAAAAGCGATCATCGCCTCGTTTTCCCCGGTTATCAATCGTGCGATGCATGACTACATGTCCGGAGCCCGCCATTTTCTTATGACGGGAGATCTGACAAGCGCTTCCCAGTTGCTCAATAACACCGTAGGCCGCTATCTCTCCGGCCTGGTAAAAGCGCACAACCTGCAATACCTCCTCAGCAGTGTCGGCGGAAACGAAGAACAGATCATCTTCCATATCGATCAGATCTTCGATCTGGATAAGAAGCAGTACATGAATCAGTTCTCGTCCATCGATGTTCCTGTCCTGTTTCTCAATGGACAGCTGGATGAGTACACGACTCCCCAGGATGCGCGGAGCCTGGCGCAGCACATTCCACTGAGCGAATTTGCTGTCGTGGAAGATGCAGGTCATTTTCTCGATCTGGAGAGCCGTCAACTCTGGCGCACGGTAAGCGGCATCGTCAGAAACTGGATGTTCGGCGATGAACCCCAGCCCGAGCCCCATATCGTTGTCCCTCCCAGCTTTGCCATGCCTCTCGGCCTGGAATTCGCGGAGGCAGGGGATTAGCGTTGCATATCGTGATTATTGCGATCGGTTCAGCCGGAGATGTACACCCGTTCCTGGGATTAGGCCGAACCTTTGCAAAAAGCGGTCATCGCGTATCTTTCTGCACAAACCCGGCGTTTGCCGATCTGGTTGAGCGTTCGAACCTGCGATTTCTACCCCTCGGAACCGCAGAAGAGTACAAGACGGCAATGAGCAACCCGGCACTGTGGGATCCACGCACCTCCTTCAAGGTGTTGTGGAAGGTGATGGCCGGATTCATTCAGCCGCTCTATGATTTGCTGCAGCCTGAGATCGATGACGAAACGGTTCTCGTAGGTTCGCTGTGGGCTTTCGGAGCTCGGCTGCTGCAGGAAAAGTACGGCGTGCCCTATGTCTCCGTTCAGGTCTCGCCTTCGACCTTTCTTTCAGCACACCTTCCACCGGTCCACAAACGCTTCACGATTCCATCTTCCTGGCCCATCTCCTTGCGAGCAAGCCTGCTGTGGTTGATCGAGCGTGGAGTGACAGACCGCGTTATGGGGCCCGCACTGAACAAGATCCGTACCAAACTCGGGCTTCCACCGTCGAAGCACATCCTTGGCCGGTGGCTGCACTCTCCACAGCGAGTACTGGGTCTCTTCCCTGACTGGTTTGCACCGCCTCAGATCGACTGGCCGCCGAACGTCGCGCTGACAGGCTTTCCGCTCTTCGATGAGTCTGAGTTTCGAGAAATCGACGACGAACTGAAGACGTTTCTTGCGACTGGACCTGCACCGATTGCCTTTACGCCAGGTTCCACCATGGTGGATAGCCTGTCTTTCTTCAGCGCTGCTGCTGAGGTTCTGGGGACGCTCGGACAACGAGGCATCTTTCTGGCGAAAGAGGGATCTCCGATGCCTCCACTTGGCTCCAGTATTCTGCTCCGCTCGTACGTTCCGCTCAGCAAGTTGCTGCCGCAGGCCAAGGTGCTGGTGCACCATGGCGGCATCGGCACGGTCTCGCAGGCGCTGGCGGCGGGAATACCGCAGCTCGCGGTGCCCTTTGCGCACGATCAATTTGATAACGCCGCCCGGGTCGAACGCCTCGGCTGCGGCCTGCGGCTGGACTCACCGATCAGCGCGCCAACGCTGTTGACCTCTCTTAAACGCCTGCTGGAGGAAGAAAGCTTTCAGCGGAATTGCGCCTCGTACCGTCTGCGCGTTGAACCGGGCGAGACTTCCTGCCTGAGAGCTCTCGCGATGGTTGAGGCCGTAGGCATCGCGTCTCGCAATCTCGCTACTTTGTCGTCAAAGACAGGACCGCAGTTGGTTCGTGCTTAAGCGGACTCGAACGGACCTCGATCGCAATGAGGCACAGCAACGGAGTGTAAGAGAAGGATGAGCTTGACCCCTGGCACATTAGCGGTACTCTTCAACCCAACGGAAGAGCACGTCCAAAACCTGCTGAACTTGAAACGATTGTGCGAGACCATCGTCGCCGTCGATAACTCGCCAAAGGTCGATCCTCAATTACACGAGCGTATGCAGAGCCTGGATATCGATGTCGTCATCAACTCTAATCAGGGAGGCATTGCCGGCGCCTTCAATAAAGGCATCGAGAGGCTTCTGGAAAAACAGTGCGACCTGCTCTTCACCTTCGACCAGGACTCCAAGGTGTCTGAGGACTTCTTCAGCAAGATGATCGAGGCTTGCAGCAACCTCAACAGCCCGCACTTCCTGATGGGTCCGAAGATCTTCGACATTAACGTCGACCGCTATATTCCGCTGCTCATTATGAACCGTTTTGGCGTAACCCTGACGCAGGTGACGGCGGAGGACCAGGGGTTGCTTCCCTGCTCTTCCATGATCTCCTCGGGTTCCGTCATGTCGGCCGAGACCTACCGGCTGGTGGGCTCCTTCCGCGAAGATTACTTCATCGACCAGGTCGACACGGAATATTGCTTTCGGGCTCATCGCAAGGGAGTGCCACTTTACATTAACACTGCGATCACCATGAAGCATGAGATCGGCAAGCGGATCGACCGCAAGATAGGTTTCTTCAAGTTCATCCAGTGGAACTACATTCCTCTGCGCCAGTACTACTCGGCACGCAACTGCATTCATATCTCGCGTCTCTATGCAGGCGGTCTGCCCTCCGCTGTCCTCATCAACCTCATCACGCTCGGGCAGTTGATCTCCGTGATTCTGTATGAGACGAACAAGCTCCGCAAACTAGGCGCCATGACCGCTGGCGTCATCGACGGACTGCTTGGGAGATACGGCCCCATCGAAGCACGCCACCCGCGCCTCACTCACTTCTGGACACAGCCGCGGCGCTATACGCAAGCCTAGAGACACTGTTTGGCCTACAAGATGGACAAGGAAATCAGCATGGGGACTTCGGCAGTTGCAACCGTTCAGCTCACGACGCGCGAGGTCCTCGGCATAGGCGTCGTTCGGCGTCTGTGGTTTGCGCTGATCATCAGCACCTTTGGTGACTTCCTGGTGCTCTTCGCTGTGCTCAGTGTCGTCTCGTTCAAGATGCATGCGGCAGCCGAACAGGTCACCTGGGTCCAGATTGCATCTCTGATTCCCATCGTGCTGATCGGTCCTTTAGCCGGAGTCTTTGTCGATCGCTGGCCGCTTAAGCCCACCCTCGTATCCAGTGACGTGATCCGCGCCGGCCTTACGCTGCTCCTGCTGCTGGCGACGCAGCTATGGCACTTCTACCTCATCCTTGCAGTGATCAGCATCGTCTCCAGCTTCTTTGGGCCCGCGCAGCAGTGTGCCCTTCGCACTTCAGTTCCATCGGAGGGCATCATGGCCACGGGTGCGGTCATGCAGCAGGCCATCTTCGTGGTGCGCGTCATCTCTCCTGCCATTGCGGGTTTGCTGGTTGCTTCCTTCGGAGCAGTCTCGTGCTATCTGATCGATGGAGCCAGCTTCCTCGGTTCGGCAATACTGATCGCCTCCGTCGTTATCGGGAGCAAGGCCGCTACTCCCCAGAAGACCGAGGAAGACACACCGGGCGGTATTCGTAAGGTGTGGTTCGATATGCGTGTCGGCTTCAACTTTATCCTTCACCACCGCGCCATCTTCTTTGTCGTCCTTGCGTTGGCGGCGGCGATCTTCACGCTCGGGTGCTTCGCGCCGCTGATAGCGATCTATGTCCGAGAGAGCCTCCACGGCAGCGTGCGCCTCTTTGGCATCACCAGTTCCATGATTGGAGTCGGCATCCTTGGCGGCTTTTTTGCGGTCCAGCAACTGGCGAAGACCCACTCCAACAAGACACTGGTCTTCAGCGGGCTCGGCGGCATAGCACTCGGACTGCTGATCCTCAGCGTGATCACGCAGGTTGCCGTGACCCTCGTGGTCACCTTCACGATAGGCTTTGCCGTAGCGGCCATTCTGCTTCCGGCTCAGGCGCTGCTGCTGCAGGAGACTCCAGAGGATTTGATGGGCCGAGTCAGCAGCACCGGCATGTCCATTGTCTTTGGAGCGCAGGTGCTTGGATTACTGCTCTCCGGATTTCTATCAAAGCTGATGAGCGTGCAGAGGATGTTTAGCCTGGCAGCATTGTTCCTTATTGGGTTAGTGCTCGTGGGGCGTCTTCTGCTTCGTGGGAAAGCCGCTCAGCAGCCGTAGCGACAGGCTCCTCGATGGCATCCATCAGCAACTGAAGAGCGCGATCTCGAATGGCAAGCGCTTCACGCTGCGGCAGAAACCGCTCATTCGAAATGAATCCCAACTCTATCTCCTGGAGAAACTGAGTGGCCATCAGTGTATTGGCATTCTTCCACGGCACCGCGACCGTTCCGCCAATGAGGGCCTCGAGAGCAAACGTCTGATACCTGCTCTCAATCTTGATACGGCCAACGTTCGAGAAGGCAATATCATGCCCGCCCCTGCTGGAGCGCAGAAACTTGACGATCCCAGGTACGGAATCCCGCATCAGGTCGCCCAACATCATGTCTTCATAGACCTGCATCCCCTCTATTCCATCGGCGATGCTCTGTTTCATGGCCCGGGCGCGCGTCCAGAAATCAGCCTCTGGCTCCCTCCCCAAAGAGAGTTGGATCGTCGGGGCAAAGGCGAACATCATGTCGCTCTTCACGGCACGGATAGACCGGCGAATGTTCACAGGACACATCATCTTGTTTCGGAAAGCTTTGCCCTTCACCTCGCGGAAGGCCAGCAGAAAAGCCACGCTGAGCGCGGCAAACAGGCTGGATCCTTCCGCCGTGCAGCGAGTGTTCATCTTGTCGAGCAGCTCCACTCCAGACTTCCAGTAGAGTACATAGGGATCTCCCGCACCATATACAGGTTTTATGGCTGGCCATAAAGTCAGGAACAGCTTGTATATCATTGCTTTCCGTTTGGCCCGCCGAATCGTCTTTGCATCGGAAAGGACGTCTTGAGGAACAAGATCCGCCAGGGAGGAGTAGCTCGTGTACGGAACCAGCTCTGTGTCGGGCTGGTCAAGGACCAACAGAATCTCGCGGAGGAGTGTGATGATCGATCCACCATCGCAGACGCAATGGTGGCCCACGAGCATCAGTTCGGAGACCTCGTCAGACCTGATCCAGAGCAAGCGCAACAGAGGGCCGGTCTGGGTCTCGAACGGCACATTCCACTGTGCGACCATGATGGCTCTCCAGTCCTCGTCGCTCTTGCGTTCGATGACCTGGACCGGGATCTCCGGAGCGCCTTCATCCAGAACGAAGTAGGGTTCTCCTGCTTCTTCGACAACACGCGCGCGTAACAGCGGATGCTTCGCCTGCACCTTGTTGAGAGCGTTTCGCAAGTTGTCCGCAAGGATGACGCCTCGCACTTTCGCTGTCAGGGAACAGTTGATCGGCGTGACGCCATCAACGTACATAAAGCGCTCAAAGAACAGCATTTTTCTCTTCATCGCACGATTCTCAGAGGCAAAAGGAAGCTTAAACCGGGGCCGGGGATGCAGCAAGTATTCCATGCGCATCAGCAGTTCGCAAACAGACAGGCTTGATCGGCCGAAGAAAACCCTATCTCGTCACCGCACATCGCGACAAAGAGGCGCACCCGTCGAAGCAACTGAGGCTGAACACATACCGCGTCTGTGACAGCGAGTGAGCACTACGTGGGTGGGGGCACAACATCTACCAGAGATAGGTAGCTTCAATAGACGGGGAGCCTGTCCTGCCGTCGATTACTTTTGTTTGGAGGACGACCTCTAGATTCTTGTTCTTCCAATCAGAAGGCAGGCGTTTGTCGAGTTCTTTGAGAAGCTCGTTGGACGCGACGAACTCACCTGCTGCTTCAGTACCGTTTCGTCCAGCTCCCGCTATCACCATGACAACGCCACCCGTCGTTGGATCATAAAAACGAGCGACGATGGCGCAGTCTTCAATCACAGTGAGATGAGAGCCGGGACCGGCGACGTTGCTGAGGGTATAAGACCACTGCTGAGATTGAGGATTCTGGGAATCTTCAACATGCAGACTCCCCTCGGAATTGAAGTGATAGCGAAGCGGCGCCAGGAGCTTCGTACTCCACAGATTGGACGGACCGCCGATCAGAACAACGGGGCGATCTCTCAGATCTGTCAGCGTGATACTCGAATCTATCTGAATGCGATAGGCCACATTGTGCTCCATCAGGGGCTTGGAGGCGTGCATGATCGCGGAGACGTCTTCTGCTGCAATATCGGGATTATCCTTAATCCAATTCGGCAGATCCTCTTTCCTAAGAGGTCCCTTCATAAAAGGGCCGTCCGACATAGCCGGAGCCGGGGCCTGTGGGATCCCAATGAGAACGGCCTGAGAAGGGGTAAAGAAGCCACCCCAGAGTTTCTCGAGAGGGCTCTTTTGGAGATGAACGATCAGGCCCCAGAGGCCACCCCCCGCCAATAGCCCCAGAAGGGGTACCACCCACAGAACCCACCTGAAACGATACTTTTTCGCTAGCTTGGGAACGGTTGCGGTCTCTGCCGTTGTGCCTGGAATGCCAGGGTGTTCTGGGAAGGAGGGTTTTGCGCTGAAAGAAGCCTCAGATTCAAAACGCAACTCAGGGTGATACGACCCCAAAGGCAGATAGATTCGAACCTGAGTGTTGTTAACGGACTCAGCGTGATACAGCGACAGTCTTTTACGGACTTCGCTGGCTGTATTTCTTACCGCAGGGTCTGAATTCGTGTCGTAATCGACCGGACGGCCGAAGACCTCAATTCCAATGGTGCGTTCCTTGATCTCGGAACCTTGCCCTTGGAGCGTTTTTTCAACGATATAGGAGAGAAAAGCTGGATAGCGCTTGCTATTTCGGAAATAGGGACTGGAGACGATCGCCCGAAGCTCCGCACGTACCAGTTCACACTCTTCTTCCAAAAACGGAGCCCGAGAAGAGTGGTCATCGAGGACTGATGTCCTAACCAAACCTAAAAGTCCCTCCATCGGCATGATACGGGATTTATCTCGGACATGTACAGGTTCGCCTCTCTCGGTTTAGTGCGGGTTGAAAGTGGGTTAAGCGGCCTGGAACGGCGATCGGGACCATCCATCTATCTTGAACAAACATAAAGGCAAACTGACGTTTAGGACAACATGATGCGACCGTCCTACACCGTATCGTACTTCCGCATCTTGATACAGGTGAGGATGATGAATCTCGCCTAATTCGCGAAGCAAGTATGGTTGCCAACTGGTCTGCCAAAGTCGCAGAGAGTGGCTATGTATTAAGGAAACACTTCCTACATTCGATCTAAACAATCGCTCGTCACACCATTTGGAGGCAACATTAATGGCATCCCCCTCAAAGACAGCTGTCCGAAAATTACAGAGTCTACTATTTCTTGTATTGCTGAGCATGATCACAATGCTCGGCCATGCGCAGACGATTACCGGATCCGTCCGCGGCACGATCACTGATCCAACAGGAGCCGTCATTCCCAATGCGACCGTGACGGCCACGAATACAGCAACCGGCGTCTCTTCCACGACACAGACGAACGGCGCCGGTCTCTACTCCGTTCGGTTTCTACAGATTGGCAGCTACACGATCCGGGTCGCCGCGAAAGGGTTTGCGGAAGAGCATTCCTCCCCCTTCCAGCTTGAGATCGACCAGGAAGCCACTGTCAATGTCCCCATGCATCTGGAAGGTTCCAGCACACAGGTATCGGTCAACTTCAGTTCTGCCCCCATCTTGAATGAGGAAAACCCAAGCCTTGGCGTCACAATCGACCAGAATGCCATCGCCAACATGCCTCTGAATGGCCGGAGTTTTCTGGCAACCACGGTCGCAGTCCCAGGTTCCATTCACACCGGAGGCACAACCGACGAGCAGCCCGGGGTCAATGGAAATCGTCAGCAAGGAAACAGCATGTTGCTCGATGGTATGGACATCTACGACAACATCAACAACAGTGGCGTTCAAGCCCCAACCTCCGGCTCGCAGCCGCAAGGCGCTTTATATATCCCAAATTCGGATGCCCTGCAGGAAATTCATGTCATCACCTCAAATGCATCGGCTGAATTCGGCAATGTAAATGGCGGAACGATCGTCGCCGTTACCAAAAGCGGAACCAATCAGTTCCATGGCAATGCGTTCTTTCAGCTCGAGAACTACGAGATGAACGCCAACACCTTTGCCAATAAATTTACGCCTGGTACGGCCACAGCACTGACTCCTTATACTCAGACCTTTTTTGGCGGTACGTTCGGTGGGCCGATCAAGAGAGATAAGCTATTTTTCTTTGTTGACTATCAAGGCTTCCGCTATCACCAGAGCGGAACACAGCTGACAAGTGTGGCTCCAGCAGCTTTTCGTTCCGGGGATCTGTCGCTATTACTAGCGAACACCATCAACGGGAAAGCACATACGCCGCTGCAACTGCTTGACACTCAAAACAACAACGCGCCCTATGCAAACAATCAGGTCCCAGTCCTGAATCCAGTCGCACAGTTTCTCTTCGCGAATCCCGCAGCTTATCCTTTGCCGAATGCAGCGCCTGCGGATGGTATCGCCCAGAATAATTATTTGGGCCTGAATGATAGTTTCAATCGCAGCAATCAGGGCGATGTCAAAATTGACTGGAAGGCCTCTGCTCGCGATAGCGTAAGCGGCCGTTTTACAATGTCTCGCGATAACAGTGGAACCATTGGGAACCCAGTACCAGCTACATTTCCCAACGGAGCAGGCAGCGACAACTATACTTCGTTCGTCGTGAGCGAGGTCCACGTCTTCTCGACGAATGCCATCAACGAACTGCGTGCTGGGTTTGGCCGCAATGTACAAGCCTCTGGGTTGCCCACAGATCCCAGCGGATTATTTGGCACATCGGGAAACGCAAAGGTCGGCATCAATCTGCCTCAAAATGGCTATAACGGCTTTACCGACCAGGTATTCAGTGACAATAACGTCATCAGCAACATTGGCTCCTACGACACCCCTGAGTTTTTCACGGAGAATACCTATTTCTACGGCGATAACTTTACGTTGCAGCACGGCCATCATCTGATGAAGATGGGCGTCCAGTTGCTCCGCTATCAACAGAACTACAGTTACTCCGGCAATGCTGGCTTGCTGGGGCAAATAAGCTATGACGGTGCTTTCACGGCTGGTCCAGTGCCAAATCCTAACCCGAATAATGTAACCACTGGCGGCGACGGGTTTGCTGATTTCCTTCTAAACCGTGTCTACCAGCAGACGACTGAAAGCCAGATGGGCCATTTCGGTCAACGTCAATGGCGCGATGGATTCTTCTTTCAGGATGACTGGAAGGTCTTGCCTAACTTAACGCTCAACCTGGGCGTTCGTTATGACTACTCGCAGCCTATCTTTGAAGTGCATAACCAGATGACGAATATCAATCTGGCTACCGGTGCACTTGAGGCGGCTGGTCAGAATGGAAATAGCCGTGCACTCTACAACCCGACCTATGATCAGGTATTGCCTCGTCTTGGCTTCGCCTATTCGCCAACTCCAAAAACGGTAATTCGTGGCGGTTATGGTATCTCTTCTTACTTTGAAGGAATGGGTGTCAATCTGCGCCTCACGCAGAACCCTCCCTATCAGGAAGAGTATCAATCTCTAGCCGTGATCCCAACCACTCAGAACACTGCTGGAGCTCCTCTCAATGTCGGGCAAGGCGTCTCTACTAACCTTGCCTCCACAGGTACCTATAACGCCTGGAGCCCGGACATCCGGCCGTCCTGGACACAGGAGTTCAGTCTGACCACGGAGTATCAGATCAGCAATAATTCATCGATCCAGATCGGCTATGTGGGAGAGACTGGGCAGCATCTCGCTATTCCTAGAATGGCAAACCAATTGCCTTCTCCCTGCACAACTACACCTTGCGATAACGCTCCGTTTGCCAACTCCCTCGGACAAAACGTGGTCGTCAAGCTGACCGATACGGAAGGGATGATGAACTACAACGCCTTCCAGGCCGTATTCCGCAAACGGGTCAGCAATGGCCTCGACTTCACAGCAAACTACACCTACAGCAAAGCCATGACCAATGCCGGACAGGGCTACAACGGTCTCTATGGCACCAACGGTCAGTACTATCAGCAAAATGCCTATAACTTGGGACCAGAGTACGGCCCTTCCCCGCTGGATTCCACTCACAACGTATCCGGATCGCTGGTTTACGAGCTTCCCTTCGGGCGCGGACGTCACTTTGGTACAGATTGGAACCGTATTACCGATCTTGCGCTGGGTGGCTGGAAGATCAGTGGCCTGGCTACTGCCTTCAGTGGAAATCCGCTAACCCTCACCTCGAACAGCAATTACAGCAACTTGGTCAAAAGCGCCGATGCCAGGGCCAACCACCTGAGGCCGCTTCATGTCGTCAACCGCTCGACCAAAGACTGGTTCGGAACGGACCTATCTGCGATACCCTGTACGACTCTCAACATCAATGGCAGCGTCAATGACAATGGTTCATGCGCTTATTCGGAGGAATCCAACATCGCGTTCGGAACGGCAAGCCCCGGCTCTGAACGAGGCCCTGGTTTTGAAAACATAGACCTCTCCGGCTTCAAGGCATTCCACATCACAGATAGCCAGAATCTGGAGTTCCGGGCAGATGCCTTCAACGCTTTCAACTTTGCCAGCTATAGCAATCCCGATACTGGGGTCAACGATTCGAACTTCGGACAAATTACCTCAACCCGCAATAACCCACGCACGCTGCAACTCGCACTAAATTACCGTTTCTAAGCTCTGTCCGGGGATGGAGGCTGCATCAATAGATGCCTCCATCTCCGTCTACCTTACGACGACTTCTCCTCACTATTTCGGCTCTCACATGTGAGAGCCGTTGTTCTCTCCTCTACTATTAGATTTCCGGATTCAATCGGCGTCATTCCTGCCGTCCAATCCACTAGCAGCAACCAAACGACAAGTGCGTTCGGCCGGCCAAAGTATGTTGATCCCTGTCGAACTGCGTAAAGGTCGGTATCGATACCAAACGGGCTATTTTCGTCTTTGAAACGTCTCAATGTCATACTAGTTGTATTTGAAAGGCACTTTTTAATGTTCTCAAGACGTAGGTTTATGCAAGCCCTCTCTGCGGCCGGTTGTTACGGCTTGATCGACAGCCAAGCCAAACCGGCACTTGCAGCGATGCTCCCTGCTGGAAATGCGCCTCATGACGATGATGATCTGACTCAATACGTGAATATCCGCGTTGGCACGGGCGGGCATGGGCATACCTATCCTGGTGCAACGGTGCCCTTTGGCGCGGTGCAGTTGAGCCCGGATACCTACACCAAGGATTGGGACTGGTGCTCGGGCTACTACGCCGCGGACACCTCCATCATGGGCTTCAGCCACACGCATCTGAGTGGCACGGGATGTGGCGACATGCTCGATGTCCTGCTTATGCCGAACGTGGGCGAGGTGAAGTGGGAACCAGGCACACGCGAGAACCCCAGCGAAGGCTACCGCTCCGTGTTCTCTCACGCTGACGAACAGATGGAGCCGGGATACTATGCCGTAACGCTCAAGGACCGCAAAGTCCATGCAGAGCTGACCGCGACCGAGCGCACTGGATTGCACCGCTATACCTTTTCCGCAAACGATACGAGCCACTTCATCCTGGACTTCGCCCATGCCTATGACGATCCCGCAAGCCCGGTGAGTGATGCCACGCTCGAAATCGTTGGCGAGGACACGATCACCGGCGGTCGCACGGTACATTCCTGGGCCGGTGGCCGGCGCATCTACTTTGCTGCCCAGTTCTCGAAGCCCTTTGCGAAGACGCAGCTGCAGCAGGACGGGGCCTTGCTGAGCGATAGTTCTAAAAAAGCCGCGGGCAAGAGCCTGAAGGCAGCGCTCCACTACGGCACGACTGAAGGCGAACAGATTCGGGTACGCGTCGGCATCTCAGGAGTCAGTGTCGCCAATGCGCTCAAAAACCTGCAAGCCGAGATGCCGGGTTGGGACTTCGATGCAACGCGTGCCAAGGCGAAGAGTGCGTGGCAGCGCGAGTTGAGCCGCATCCGTATTGAAACGCACGATACAACGCAGAAGACGATCTTCTACAGCTCGCTGTATCACATGATGGTTGCCCCCACGCTGTTTGACGACGTCAACGGTGAGTACTGCGGCATGGATGGACAGACTCATCTGCTTGTAGAGGGGCAGCACAACTACAGCAGCTATTCCCTCTGGGATACCTTCCGCGCGCTCCATCCTTCCTTCACCCTCTTTCAGCCGGAACGTGTTCCAGGACTCGTTAACTGCCTGGTCCGCATGGCGGAGGAGAGCCCCGAAGGCATGCCCGTGTGGCCGCTACAGGGCAAAGAGACCGGCACCATGACCGGCTATCACTCGGCAAGCGTGATGGCGGAAGCCTGCGTGAAGAATGTTCCGAACATCGACTGGAACCGGGCCTACAAGGTCATGCGCAAACGGAACATGGACGACAACTATCGTGGCCTCAACCTCTATCGTGAGATGGGTTACATTCCGGCGGACAAAGAAGATGAGTCCGCCAGCAAGACACTCGAGTATGACTATGGCGACTGGGCTTGCTCGCACGTAGCCTCAAAGATCGGCGCCCACGATGATGCTGCCATCCAGCGCAAACGTTCGAAAAATTACCGCAACCTCTTCGATCCCAAGACGCAGTTCATCCGCGCCAAGATGAGCGACGGCAAGTGGGCCGAGCCTTTCGATCCCATTGACATGGGCCATACCGATAAGTACCGGGACTACACCGAGTCCAACGCATGGCAGACAACCTTCGGCATTCAGCATGACGTGAAGGGCTACATGTCACTTTGGGGTGGCCGTGAACCCTTCGTCAAAAAGCTTGATGACCTGTTCACGATTCCCTCGACCCTGCCGAAGAATGCACCACCAGATATCGCCGGACTGGTTGGGCAGTATGCTCACGGCAATGAGCCCAGCCATCACATCGCCTATCTATACACCTACGCCGGACAGCCTTGGAAGACGCAGTCGCGCGTGCACTCGCTGCTGTTGACGATGTACCACAACGATCCAGATGGGCTCGCCGGCAATGAAGATTGTGGCCAGATGTCTGCGTGGTACGTGATGAGCGCCCTCGGGCTCTATGCCGTTGATCCCGTAAGCGGCAACTATGTGCTTACGTCTCCCCTCTTCGACAAGGCGACGCTGACAGTTAGCAACGGCAACAAGTTGGTCATTGAAGCGAAGCGTCCGTCACCGGATGCGATCTACATCCATTCGGTCACTATCAACGGCAAGCGTTCGGAGAAGTTGTGGGTCTCTCACGCGGAGATCGCTCACGGCGGCCATATCATCTTTGAGCTTGGCACCGAGCCCAACAAGCAGCTTGGCACCGGAGAGAAAGTAGCACCGCCTTCGCTCACAGCATAACAGTCGTCAGATGCGGATGGGCTCGGAAGACATCTTCCGGGCCCATTTGCGTTGCTATAGATAAGTTTAATTGGTGCGAAGAGCGACCATGGGATCGATCCTGGAGGCTCTTCGCGCTGGTACATACCCGGCCACGAGGGCTACCACCCCCAGTGAAAGAATCATGCTGAGGAAAGTAGGAGGGTCGTTTGGCTGGGTCCCAAAGAGCAACGATGCGATCAGACGTGACACAACAAACGAAATGGCCGTCCCCAGGGCAATGCCAATCACCGTCAGCCGCAGCGTCTTCGCGATCACATCGCGCTGCACTCTAGCAGTGGTTGCGCCGAGCGCCATGCGTATCCCGATCTCCTGTGTGCGCTGTGTCACCGAGTACGAGATCACGCCATAGATTCCCAGCGCGGCCAGCGTGAGGCCAAGGATTGCGAACAGAGATACAAGCATCACGAAGAACCGCCGCGGCGAGACTGCATGATCCACCAACTGTTGTATCGGCCGGAACTCCGTCGCAGGCTGCGCGGGATTCATCTGCCGCAGAGTGCCCATCACGCTTGAAGCGAGAGTGTCTGGCCGCAGCTTGGTGCGCACCACCAACTGCGCGCCTTCCGGGCCAGACTGCGTTGCGGGCAGGTACATCTGCCATCCTGCGCCGTCCTCTGCACTGCTCTCATGGACATCGGCGATCACACCGATCACGAGCGCGTCGTCCCCACTTACACTTGCGATGCGCCCGACAGCGTCTTCGCCTGGCCAGAGCTTTCGTGCCACTGTCTCGTTGATGATGACGACCTTTTGAGTCTTAGGGCCGTCGTCCCACGTGATGTCGCGTCCTTCCACCAGATGCATTCCAATAGCATTCAGATAGCCCGGCGAGATGACGTACACGAAGGTATCCTGCAACTCTCCTTTGCGATACTGCTTGCCCTTAGCCGAGATGCCCCAGCTACGGTTTCTGCTCATGGGAAGATTGTCCGAGATGCCCGCCGTCTCGATGCCCGGAATCTGCTCTACCCGATGCAGCATCTCCTGCCAGATCGCGCTGCGTTTCTCGGCACTGTTGCCATCGTTATAGTCCACGCTAATAGCAGCGGCCCGGCTCGGTTGAAAGCCCAGGTCGACATCGAGTACCCGCAGAAAGCTGCGTAACAACAGTCCTGCGCCCACCAGCAATACACAAGCCAATGCGACCTCGGAGATCACTAGCACCGAGCGCAGCCGCTCATGCTTCCGGCCTTCGCTCGTTCCGTGTCCACTATCCTTCAGCGCACTCTGCAGGTTGACATCGGACATCTTCAGCCCCGGTGCAAGCCCGAAGAGAACGGCAGCCGCCACAGCGATCAACAACGTCCAGACGAGCGCGATCCCATCCACTCGTACGCTGCTCAGCAGCGGAAGTGCTATCGAAGCCTGGTGCGAGAGATAGAGGGTCACGGCAAACGCGATGCCAAGCCCAAGCACGGCTCCAGCGCTCGACAACACCAGGCTTTCGGTAAGTAGTTGACGAATCAATCGGCCTCGGCCCGCTCCCAGCGCGCCGCGCAGCGCAAACTCTTTGCTGCGCGCTGCTGCTCGTGCCAGCAACAGGTTCGACAGGTTCACGCAAACGATCAGCATAATCATTCTGACCGCGCACCACAGCACAATCAGCGACTGCCGCAGCTTGCCACTCACATACTCCTTCAACCCATACAACTTGCCCGTGTAATCAGAGGTCCACTCCGGATGCTTCACGTTGAAATCCAGCTTCGGAAAGAGCAGATCGGCCTCGGCCTGCGCCCGGGGCAAACTGACTCCCGGTTTCAGACGGCCTACCAACGCCAGCGTATTCCCCTCGTCGCGAATGTCTTCCATGATCACCGGCGTATAGAGATCGACCTTCGCGCCCGGGGAAAAGACCGAGCCAAAGTCGAAACTATCAGGCAGTACGCCCACCACCGTCACCGGCGTGTCGTTCAGATCGATTACCTGTCCCACGATCCCTGCGTTGGCGCCGAATTGCCGCTTCCAGAACGCATGGCTCAGTAATGCCACCGGACGGCCGTTTCGCACACACTCCTCAGGAGTGAACAACCGTCCGAGCGATGGTTCGACAGCCAAAGTCTTAAAGAAGTTTCCCATCACTCCCAGCCCCGTTACCGGCAACGGCTGGCCGTGTCCCATCAGCTTGAAGTTATCGCTCGAAGAGAAGGCGTAGTACCCCGTCACCTCTTGAAACGACTGATTGCGCTGCTGAAACTCCTGCGTGGCGTCGGACGAATAGGTCATGCTCGATTCGCCGCCTTTGGGATCTTTGCTCAGAATACGAACCAACTGTTGCGGCTCATGAAAGGGCAACGGCCTGAGCAGGACCGTGTTAACCACGCTGAAGACCGCGATATTCGCCCCGATGCCCAGCCCGAGGATCAGCACCGCGATCACGGTGAAGACGCGGTCCCGCCGCAGCGTACGCAGCGTGTACCGCAGATCCTGCAGCAGGATGTCGAGCCACGGCAACCCGCGTGTCCTGCGTTGCTGTTCCCTGGCCTGCTGCACACCACCAAAGCGAATCAGTGCTCTTCGTCGAGCCTCCTGCCATGGCATGCCCTGGCTCATGTTTTCCTCCACGGCCAGTTCCAGGTGGCTCTTCATCTCCGCATCCAGCTCGAAGTCTTGTTCCTGCTTCTGGAAGAAGGACCGTACCCGGTTGAGTGCCTCCCGTATCGTGCCCATCAGAGCTTCCCTTCCGCCGGCATGGACAGCACTCGGCCCATCACGCTGGAGAGCCGCTGCCAATAAGCAGCATCCTTCGTTAGCTGTTTTCGCCCGTCTTTGGTGATGGAGTAATACTTCGCCTTGCGGTTGTTGTCGGAGGTGCCCCAGGCAGCCGATATCCAACCGCGTTGCTGCAGCCGTACGAGAGCCGCATAAATCGTGCCCTGGTTCAACAAGACCTCGCCGCCGCTCGCCTGTTCGATGCGGCGGGCAATGCCATATCCATGCAGGTCCCCCATCGTAGCCAATGTTTGCAGGACCATTACGTCCAGGGTGCCCTGTAGCAGATCGAGCTTTGAGGATGCCATTCCCATCTCCTGTGTTAATGCCACATCAGTATTGCACAGCTTATGTGGCTGTGCCACAGGAGATAGTGAACCTTCGGATTTTAGCCGCTTGCCGACAGTTCTTCTTCATTGAAAGACAGTGTAGGTTAAAACGAAAGTGCGAGTGCCGTTTTCTAATAAAACGGCACTCGCAGAACTCGTCGGCTTCACAGCCGTACGAAAAAGCTCCAGAGACTAGAAGGTGATCTTGACAGCCGCCTGAAGAACACGAGGACCGCCGACGCCGTTGACATTGCCAACGCCACTCCCGAGGGTAGATGTGACGCGTCCCAGGGTTGATCCAAGGCCTGTTGATGGGTTTGCAAATTGAGGGGTATTGGTTAGGTTGAACGCATCCACTCGGGCTTCAAGAGCCGCCGCCTTGAAGATGGGGAAACTTTTGAAGAGTGAAAGGTTGTCCGAAAAGTCAGCTGGTCCTCGGAACTGGTTGCGTTGGGTGTTGCCAACCGTGCAAGGATTGCCGACGGTGTAGGTGCAGGTTGCGGCTGCACTGAACGAAGCAGGATTGAACCATGCCGTATTGGCCGCCCCGCTAACACTGTGAGTCACCTGGTAGGGGGCGATTTGGTTAACCGTCTGGGTAGTGCCGGGCGTCGGACTGCTGGTGGTGATGGTGAAGGGCAGTCCAGAGACGGCGGAGACGATCACTGAGGCCTTCCATCCACCCAACGCATACATGCTGACACCGTGGTTGAAGTACTGGTGACCGCGGCCTGCGGGCAGCTCATAGGTCAACGACTGCTCGTAGTTGAGTTTACGGTCGAAGTCCAGCACGGAGTAGTTACGGCGCAGGTTGCCGCTGTAGAACAATAGAGCGCCGTCCTGTCCGCCGGTTACGTAGCCCTCTGCCTTACCCCAGGTGAGGCCCGATGTGAAGGACAGTCCCTTGCTGAAGCGGCGGGTGAACTGCACCTGCAACGACTGATAGTTGCTGGAGTAACCCTGGAAGTACTGCGTGACCGCAGCGCTCTTGCCGAAGGCGACATAGAGAGGATCGTAGGATCCGCTTTGACCGTAGACATTGGGCTGATTGATGTTCTCAGCTACATCGATGCGGGTGCCGTGATTGGCGACATAGGCGATCTGCAGGGAGCTATCGAATGGCAGGGCCTGTTGCACGGTAGCGTTCCAGGAGGAGACGTAGGCATTCTTAAAGTTGAGTGGGATGTAGAGGTTGGCCAGACCGATAGTGCCGTTGGCGGCGCTCTCGGTGAGGGTACCGTTTGATCCGAAGGCGACGGTCGGGGTAGTAGGAACACCTGTAACAAAGTTCACATACCCGCCGGCCGGGTTAAGCGATGCACCATAGGTGGTTGGTGTGTTGTAGGCCGTGCTGGTCTTGATGGGGTAGTTATAGGCGTAGGAGTTGTCGATGAAGGGGACGTAGCTGACACCAAAACCGGCGCGGATGACGGTTGTCTCCGAGGCGCGATAGGAGGCACCAAGACGTGGAGCAAAGTTCGTGTAGTCCGCCTTCATGCCGAGATTGGAGGCGTTCCCGTCAAGACCGGCGACGACGAGGTTATTGTTGGTGGGGTCGTAGTTGACGAAACCGCCGGGCCTGCGTGGGGTTGCCGGGGGGTAGAGTTCATAGCGCAAACCGATATCGACAGTAAGTTTGGGTGTGGCCTGCCATTTGTCAGAGACGAAGAAGAAGAGCCAGTTCTGGCGATAGCAGGGGAAAGTACTGTTGGTGTCCTGACCGACGTTGTAGGGAACATCGTAAATAACGCTGGCGACATCGTTAGCCTGACCGGTTGCTGCTGGGGTTGTACCCGGCGGCCCGTATTTGGCCGCACCCGGAGTGGAGGTCTGGTTCTCGCTGAAGTAGAAGCTGCCAGCAGCGGCGTTGATGTTGCCCTGAAGAAGATCGTCACGGACACGGCGGATATCGAGGCCTGCCTTGATGGCGTGGTTTCCGAGGATCTTTGTCCAGTTATTGGCAAAATCAATATTGGACTCCGCACGCAGCCACGGCAGCGACTGCGAGTAGCCGATCAATGGGTTAGAGGTTCCATTTTCACCATTGTTGGCGAAGTTACTCACCTGGAAGGCTACCTGGCCGCTGCTGGTGGGTGTGTTGTCTGTCCCATTGGGCCCGTTGCCGGGGATGCCCAGGGTGCGAGCGTCGTTGCTGCCGTAGTCAGTCTGGGTAGCTGAGTTGCGCAGATGGGCGACGCCAACGCGGGCTTCGGTAAACAGGGTAGGTGAGAATACGTGGTCGTAATTGAAGCCTGTGCTGTAGGCCGCGGCTGTACCGGAGGCCTCAAAGCCGCCGCTACCCGCAGGACCGCCGAGGAACGATCCGAAGACTGGGGCCTGAAAGGTATTGGTCGTCTGGTGGCTGAATCGGCCACTCAAATGGTCCTTCGGGCTGATAGAGTAATCGACCTTGATGTCATAGCTGATAGCGTCTTTGCTGAAAGGCAGGTTCGCAGAGAAGTTGTTGGTGGTCGTGCCTGCGATGTACGCCGCTGAGGCCAGATTCGTGGCCGGGTTACGGGCCAGTGCATCCAAATCCTTCAAAACGGTGAGGCCGATCGGGCTGACCCCCTCCTGGGTGAGCGTGGAGAGCGGAATGATATTGCCCGAGAATGCTTGACGATTCTTCCCGCAGTTGGCTGGCGTGGTGCCCGCTGCGCCGCTGCAATCTGTGGTGTCGCCAGTTGTGGGGTCGTAGACCTGGCCAGAATAACCGGCAAGACTCAGGTTGCCTCCCGTCACGTCATAGTAGGGGATGTTTGCGTTGAACGTAGACGATTCGTGGTCGGAGACACGAAGGAAGTCACCGAAGGCAAACAGTTTGTTTTTGAGGATCGGACCGCCGATCGAGCCGCCTGTGTAGTTGTAGACAAGACGACCATTGGGACCGGCGGCAAAGTAGTTGCGGGCGTTGACTCCATTGTTTTCCATGTTTTGGAAGACGGAGCCGTGGAACTGGTTAGTACCGGACTTGAGGGTAAGGTTGACGACAGCACCAACCGCACGGCCGAACTCTGCCTCAAAGTTGTTGGTGGTGATGTCGACGCTCTGGATAGCTGCGGCTGGTGGAACGAGGATAATGTGGATGCCGGTGCGCTGGTCATCGTCAATACCCTCAATTTGATAGAGGTTCACGTAGGACGAACCGCCATTTGAGTTCACCGAGAGGTCGTTGTTGGCGTTGTAGAACTGCGAGTTGTTGAAGACCACCGGAGCGCTGCCGGGGACTGTGCTGAGCAGGGACTGAAAACTGTTGCCGCTACTAAGAGGAAGACTGGCGATCTGGCGCTGCTCAAGATTGGTCGAGATATCGGCGCGGTCCGTTTGTAGCTGAGGAGGAGCCGTGGTGACAGTGATCGTATCAGTCACGCTGCCCGTGGACAGGCTGATATCGACGCGCGATGTGGTGTTCGTAAGCAGAACGATGTTCTCTCGCGTCTCTTTCTTGAACCCTTGCGCGGCGACGGTGACGTTATACGTGCCCGGAGGAAGATTGGGCTCTGTAAAATTGCCGCTCTCGTTGCTGACGGTCGAGTAAGACGTGCTCTGACCAGTGAGCGTGATCGTGACCTGCGCATTGCCAACGTCCGCTCCCGTTGTATCAGTGACAGTGCCCACAATCGTGCCATTGACGGCCTGGGCATACAGGGTGCCGGAGAGCCCGAGGGACAAGAGCATTGCGATCGATAGGTTGCGTAGACGCAGACGCATTGAAGCCTCCAGAAAAGCGGGTGACAAAGATTTCAGCTCTTGAGTTGCAGCGAAATAGTACTCGAGTCTGCTCGTGTTTGCATAGCCTTGCTTTTCCTCTGCGACAAAATTCCTTATTTGGCCCCGGCTGGCCCGCAAAGCTGTGGAAAACAAGGCTCGACATTCGGGGTGAGCTGCTCGCAAGCGTATGAGACGCGACACAGAACCGATGGCTTACATCAGGATGTTGGCTGAGCCTGTGGCGTTTCACTACTGCACGGTTATAGCCAGGGTGAGGCAATCTCGCAGCCACGGCCTCACACGACGGGACAAGCTGTGATCGCCGGCCTGGCAGTTCTGACCAAAAGTCGGGAGTTCGTGCTGTGCGAGTTGTTCATGGTCGCCAACCCGCGAGGATGCGCTCTCACGCCGAGATCCACACGAGCCTCTGTCATTCAGTCCGATGCCAGTGTTGAAGTCGAACCGGCATCGCCAACTAACCGGTGAACACCGAGCACTCGCTACGATAGAAGAATCGCTGCTTCGCATGAAGGCAAAGAGCGCACACCTCAGGACGCATGCGCTGCGTCAAAAATGATTCAGAGTAGAGGCCATCTCTGCTTTCTAATTGAAGTTGACAAAGTCCCAGGTACGCGTGTTTAATTCCCCCAATGCGAACTCGGGCAAGCAAGCTATTGACTCGACTCACACACGTGTCAGGCTGATATCTGCTCCTGCTCTTCTCACAGCCACGCTTCATCTTCAGGGCCAAGTCATCGGTCCTCAGGAGAGTTGCGCTCTCTGGAATCGGTACATAGCAACAATCATTGACGCCTGGAAACTCTGAACCACATTTCTTTTCACCACTTGTTAAATCAGGGCTCGTAGCAGTGTATTCGGGGAAAACCATCTGTAGTGAAGCTATGAATTATGAGGTGATTGTTTATGGGGCAAACGACTTTGCTCGCGAAGGTAAGATCTCTCGCATTCTTTTGTTTTGCAATAGGCGCTATTTGTAGCAGCCGTGCGCAAAGCACCAACTCAGGTGATATCCGCGGCTCGGTTACAGATACCTCCGGCGCCTTGATCCCAGGCGTAAAAGTGACAGTCCTGAATGTGGACACTGGAGTTTCCAGAGATTACGCCACGGATCAGGCCGGCCTGTACGACACGTCATCGATCGTGACCGGCAACTACAAAATTACCTTCGCTAAAGAGGGCTTTGGTCAGACCATACGAGGCCCGATTACGCTGCAGGTGGGTACCACTACGGTCAACACGCAGTTGACTATCGGTTCCACAACACAGCAGGTAGTCGTGAATACAAATGATATTCCCCTGCTGAACACGGAGACGAGCGAGCAGTCTACAACGCTGGATTCCAAGGAGATGTCGCAACTCCCCAACGTTGGAACAGACTGGGAGACGTTTTCGATTCTGCTTCCCGGGACATCCGGCAATACTCAAGGCACCTCTCTTGCGAATGGCTTCCAGGGCAGCAACGATCCTCAGCAGTATGTTTCCGCCAATGGAAACCTCCCCTACAGCGCGATCCTCGCTGATGGTGCCATGACAACACTGCCCTCGAGCGGCAATGCCGACGTCTCTATCTTTGAGACCGTCTCCGAGCTTCAGGTGATCACCTCTGGCTTCTCCGCTCAGTACGGAATCGGCGGCATCATCTTCAACCAGATCAGCAAAGGCGGCACCAACCAGTTCCACGGTGCGGCCTACGAGTATTTCCAGAACGATGCCCTGAATGCCGCTAACTACGGCTTTGGCTTTCCAGCCGCCGCTACCTTCATCCGCTATAACAACTTTGGCGGCTCGATCGGCGGCCCGATCCTCAAGAAGAAGATGTTCTTCTACTTCAACTTTGACAAGACCATCAACAACACAGCAGGCACAGGATTTATTACAGTGCCTACTCAGGCTATGCGGAATGGCGATTTCACAGGCATGCCGACCATCTATGATCCCACCACGCAGGTAGTCTCTGGCGGTGTGGTTACCCGCCAATCCTTTGCGCAAGAGGGCTACGGCAATAAGATCCCCGCCAACCTGCTGGATCCCGTGGCAAAGGCGCTCCAGGGATACTTACCATTGCCGAACGCCACACCCTCGAGTTACTCCCAGGGAGTGCCTAACTCCAACTACTACTACAACGCTCCAGTTAATCTTCCCTACACGAAATACTTTGGACGTCTCGACTACGACATCACACGTAATAATCGTTTGACAGTTACAGACACGCAACGGGATAACCCCACCTTTAACGCGGGGATCGGCACAGCAACATGTCCCATGGATTGCGTTTATGGCGACGTCGACAGCAACGCTGCTCAGATCTCCGATGTGTGGAACATCAGCGCCAATACCATCAACGAAGCTCGCATGGGCTTTACTTCTGAGTTGAATTTCTATGACCCTGCCTCTCTGAACAAGGGATATCCCCAGAAGCTAGGCCTGCAGTTCGCTAAAGCCGATGTCTTCCCTTCCATCAACTTCAACGGCGCTTGCTGCTATGGTCCGGGCCCTGGATTTATGCTCCTCCAGAAAGAGTTCGTCTACGATCCATCGGACGTAGTCACCATGATCCGTGGCAAACATATCCTGCACTTTGGCGGAGAGTTGCTGGTATACCAGGCCAACCAGGCGAACGGAAGCGAGTTCAACGCTGGAAGTTTTAGTTTCAACGGGGCATATACACAGTCCACTGTAGGCGGCACCGATGGCTTGGCCTATGCGGACTTTTTACTGGGTCAAACGAACTCCTGGAACGCAAGCGTGCAGCCTGAATATGGAGCGCGATTGAAAACACCGCAGTTCTTCGTCCAAGACGACATCAAGCTGCGGCCAAACCTCACCTTGAATCTCGGCGTTCGCTATCAGATTCAGCATGGCTGGAATGAGGTCAAGAACAATATCGCCGTCTTCGATCCCACAGTCTTCAATGCGGGCTCACAAACGAACGGCGCCATCTGGTACGCTTCCACCGCCGCGAACGGACGCAAATCCCTTGAGGCAAATGCCGTCGACACGGTACTGCCCCGCGTCGGCTTCAACTGGGCACCAGATCCAACCACAACCATTCGCGGCGGATTCGGTATCTTCGCTTATAACTGGAGCACGAATACCTACGGTGCCGGCCTCGGAAATTCTTTCATCACCCAGGGCAATGCAACCGACCAGACGAATGGCATTACGCCCGTCGTCATTCTTTCTTCCAACGGTTCAAACCTTCCCTACATCGGCCCCACAACAGATCCCACAGCGCTGAACGGGCAAGGCGTGACCTACAACCAGTACCACACGCCGGTTCCCAAGATCTATCAGTGGAACGTCGCGCTCCAGCACACACTGGGCACGAATATGGTGGCGGAGATGGCGTATGTTGCCAGCCACGGATTCAATCTCAACTTCCCGGTAGACATCAACCAGGTCCCGGAGAGCCAGTTGGGCCCCAATGACAGCCCGAATTCACGCCCGTATCCGATTTATCAGAGCATCTCCGGCAGCACCAATAATGCAATCTCCAACTACAACTCGCTGCAGGTATCGATTACCAGGCGCCTGACCTCGGGCTTCAGCTTCAGCTTCAACTACGTCTGGTCCCACTTCCTTGACGATCAGGACTCCTCAGCTGAAGGTGGAATCGCGGGAACGCAGATCTTCCAGAACTCCTATAAACCTTCCGCGAACTATGGATCTTCTAACTTCGACGTCCGCAATGCGCTGAAAGGAAATATCGTGTACGAGCTGCCTTTCGGCGAGAACAAGATGTTCCTCAATAAAAGCCGTTGGCTGGATGGAGTCATTGGTGGATGGCAGGTCTCATCTACCCTAGTCCTTTCCTCCGGCCAGCCATTTACTCCATACATTGGCGGCAACAATAACTCCTACTCGCAGGCAGGCAGTTGGTATCCCAATCTGATTGGCAATCCGAAGCCAGCGCATCGTTCCATCAACAATTGGTACGACCCCTCTGCCTTTGCGTTGCCGGCCAACGGCACCTTCGGTGATATGAGGAGAAACAGCTTAGTAGGCCCGGGGATGAATGTTGTGAATCTGTCTGCAGGAAAGACCTTCACTCTATATAAGCTGGTCCAGCTTCAGGTCCGTGCCGACGCCACAAATGCCTTCAACCATCCGAGCTTCGGCCCCCCCAACCAGACCTTGACTCCCGAAAGTACGCCCGGCCCCTCCGGCATCACTACCTTTGCTGGAACAGGAACGAGCATATCTCAAGTGACCGTCGGCGGCCGCACCATGCAGCTGAACGCAAGATTAACGTTCTAACTTACATATTAAACATAAGTAATATTTAGACAATCGATTTACTTGAAGAAAAGTGTATTGACATAGGGATTCTTCACCTGTTAGTGTTCCGGCTTACCAGACATGGTGCGCGGGATCTTGTAGCGAAAAGACCTGAAAACTAGCCTGACCTACGAGATACCTGCGCGCTGAATGTCTGTTGTGTACGTTTAGCAATCTTGACTCCACACTCGAAGGAGCAGCAAAGATGCATGCCTCACTCGTCCCTCCAGGCTTCAACCGAAGTACCGTCAGTTGAGGCTCACTCCCGCACAATCGGGGGGATGATCTCCGTTTAAGCCCGAACAAAAAACAGGCCCCGAGTTCTTCTCGATTCCGGTAAAGGGAGTCGTGTGCCCGAAGACTCCTCTCTTCCCTGTCCACCCCAACGCACATCCACCTACAGCAAAAAAGGAGGCAACATGTCACGCACCCGCAACTTCGCTAAGCTGGTCGGTCAAAAGCGCTCCATCCTTCGGTGTTCTCTCTTCCTCACAATCGCTTTCCTAATGCCGCTCACATTACTGCACGCACAAAGCACCTTGACCACCGGCACCCCGTACAACATCGTCAATGAGAACAGCGGTTCCTGCGTGGACGACACGGCTTCGGGCACGGCGAATGGAACCGCCGTGCAGCAGTGGGCTTGCGGTGAAGGCACTTACAGCACCCAACCCAACCAACAGTGGGAGTTCGAGAACGGAACCGCCAGTGGCTACTATTACGTCGCCAACGTCAACGCTCCGGCCGAAACCTGGAATGTAACCGGCAACGGCACCACCAATGGCAGCCTCATCCAGACGTGGACCTACGCTGGAAATTCCAATGAGGAATGGGAGGCCGTGTCGCTAGGTAATGGCTACTATAAATTTGTAGGCCAAGGTAGCGGTCTCTGCCTCGACACCCCTAGTGCCTCAACCGCAAACGGTGTGCAACTGCAGATCTACACCTGCAATGGAACGGCAGCGCAGGCGTTCAAACTCGTCACACCTTCGTCTGGCACAGGCACGGGCACCGGTACTGCCACGAACATCTTCGCGCCATTCGAATATGTGGGCGACTTGGGCGATGCCAATCAAATTCCGGGCATCGTATCGGCTTCTGGAGCGAAGGCGGTGATACTGGCTTTCCTGGATCCAGACAACAATGGCTGCAACTTGATCTGGCCTGGCGCGAACGGGCCGTTGCCCGATGACACGGTAGGCAGCACCAGTATGGGCACTGCGATTGCGGATTTGCAGGCTGCTGGTGTAACCGTCGCCCTTTCACAAGGCGGCGCAGGCGGCCAAGAGGCTGCCGCATATTGCAGCACAGCTGCGGAGACTCAGGCTGTCTATCAGACGCTAATCACCAAGTACCATGTCAATTGGCTCGACTTTGACGTCGAATACTCCGAAACTTCCGGTCAGTCGCCCAGACGTGCTCAAGCGTTGGCGGCCTTGCAGGCGGCTAATCCGGGGCTGATCGTCTCCTACACTCTTCCGCTCGGTCCAGGCGGACTTGACAGTGGCACTGGCGGCGGCTACACGGACATCACCGATGCCAAAGCAGCTGGCCTTAATCTCACTATTGTCAATGGTATGGCCATGGATTTCGGCGGAACAAACGAGAATCAGCCGGAACTATCCGAAGAAGGTGCTGCCGCGTTGGAGTCACAGATTCAATCCGCGGGATTAACCTCGACGGTTGGACTCACATTTTTGCCCGGAACAAGTGACGATACCCCCCCGAACTATTTCACCCTCGCCAATGCCACCACGATGTTGGACTGGGCAGAAGCGAACAAATACGTCACGCTACTGTCCTTCTGGGAGCTCAATCGCGACAACGGCGGTTGCCCCGGCTCGACGGTAGACGAGGACACGTGCAGCGGCGTCAGCCAATCCAACTACGAATTCTCCTCGATCTTTGAGCCGTTCTAGAGCACGCGACTGCACGCTACGCAACTTTCCTGAGACGAGTCGGCTGGTACATGGGTGTTGCTTTGAGCGCTATGCGGATGAACCCACATAGCGCTCAAAGCGACACAGTAAGCACGGCAACCGGTATCTGCGCGAGATCCTGATCCAAGGCGCTCGCGCAGTGGTATTGCGGTCGAAGCGAGATCGCATCGCGATGGGTGCATGAGTGACGGCGCTGCAGATGCCAGCGCCACTGTCATGCTGCACCCAAATCGCGAATTTTACTTTGGACACTCAGGAAACTGCACTCAAATGACGGAACGCTATAAGCAGTTTTCAGCAAAAGGAACAAGGAGAACAAAATGAAGAACAGATTTCTGCACGCTGCGATCGTGAGTTTCGTCTTCTGTCTATTTGTATTGCTGACGCCGCTCACGTTACTGCATGCACAAAACACCTTGGTCACCGGCACCCCATACAACATCGTCAATGAGAACAGCGGCTCCTGCGTTGACGACACCGCTTCGGGTACGGCGAATGGGACCTCCGTGCAGCAGTGGGCTTGCGGCCAAGGTACTTCCAGCACCCAACCCAATCAGCAGTGGGAGTTCGAGAACGGAACCGCCAGTGGCTACTATTACGTCGCCAACGTCAACGCTCCGACGGAAACCTGGAATGTAACCGGCAACGGAACCACCAATGGCAGCCTCATCCAGACGTGGACCTATTCTGGAAATTCCAATGAGGAATGGGAGGCCGTGTCGCTAGGTAATGGCTACTATAAATTTGTAGGCCAAGGCAGCGGTCTTTGCCTCGATACACCGAGTGCCTCGACCGCAAACGGTGTGCAACTGGATATCTACACCTGCAATGGAACAGCAGCCCAGGCGTTCAAACTCGTCACGCCTACGTCAAGTGGTGGCGGCACAACAACCGGTTCCCCCTTGCTGGTCGGTTACATACCTGACTACAACGGAAGCTTTGCCGGTTACGCAACGAGCATCAACTTCTCCAAGATGACACACCTGAACTTGGCGTTTGCTGTTCCGCCGACATGCAATGGCACGTGCACTGCGAGCAGCGATATGACGTTTTCGCTCAATCAGACTGACGCGGACATTGCGACGCTCGTCAATGCTGCACACGCTGCCGGCGTAAAGGTTCTGCTCTCCATCGGTGGAGGCGGGGGCGACCAGCAAATCATCCAGTTTTACAATGCGGGTCTTTCTACCCAATTAGTGGCCTCGCTCGCGAATTATATTTCGGCCCATAACCTCGATGGGGTGGATTTGGATATCGAAGACCCCAACAACATGGGGACTCCGTATGCCACCTTCACAAGTGCCCTCGTCGCTCAATTCCGCCCACAAGGCAAAGCGATTACCGCTGCGGTAGCCGAATATCTCCAGAGTGCGATGCCGGATTCAGCTCTTCACCAATTTGATTTCGTCAACGTGATGGTCTATTCCAACCTCTCCGACTGCCAGACCGCGTTGCAATACTATTCGGCAACGAAATCAGTGCCGAATAATCAGATTGTCCTCGGAGTGCCTTTCTTCGGACAAAGCTCTGATGGCAATACGGAAGAGGAATACAACACGATCCTCGCGGCTTATCCTGACGCCTGGCAATCGGATGAGGTCAGCGGTGGTTCTCTCGACGGTGGCATAGCCCTTTATTACGTCGGCGAGGCAACGATGGCGCAAGAGACACAGCTTGGAGCACAGTACGGCGGCATCATGATCTGGGAACTCACAGGTGATGCTCCTGCCCCACATTCGCTTCTGACTGTAGTTCAGAACAACCTATAACCTGCAGGACCCTCGTCACAGCAGTCGGGGCGGAGTGGTATCAACTCCGCCCCGTTGCTTGCAGGGCGCAGTCAGACTCTAAAGCGTCCTCAGTGCAATAACGCTGACATCTTTGTCAGGCGCCTGCGGCGGGAGTGTGATCTGCAAACCGCTGTCCGACTGCTGAAAGGCGAGCTTCTGATTGTTGCTCAGCAGCCGCGCTGAAAGAACCTTTGGTTTTACACCAGTGATCGTGAGCGGTGCCGAGGGCCAGTCGAAGACGTGGAGGAATAGAACATTGTCCTTCTGCGTAGTACGAAAGCCCGCATTGCCCTGAATCGGTCCAAAAGTAGTTCCGTAGATGGACTCACCATTCACGGTCAGCCAATCACCCACACTGCGCAAGCGCTCCTGGAACTCTGGCTGAATAGCCCCATCGGGCTGTGGCCCCACGTTGAGAAGGAAGTTACCTCCCCGGCTGACGACTTCGACAAGAGCACGAATGAGATCCTGCGCCGATTTGTAGTGATGATCGTGCGCGTTATAGGCCCATGTGTCGTTGATCGTCATGCAGGTCTCCCAAAGCTGAAAATCGGCCTGGCTGGGCACACTTTGCGGAGATCCCTTTTCGATGTTGGCATCAGGACCATGTGCACGTGTTCCCCTGGTGGGGATCACCTTCGGGATGAACTGCTCAGGGGTAACAAAATCACCAGGTACGCCGATGCGATCGTTGACGAGCGTCGCAGGCTGCAACCCGTGAATCATGTCGAGGACACGTCGACCGTCATACTTTTCCTGGTGATCGAGACCGTCGAACCATATCACCTTCACATCGCCATACCGTGTGAGCAGTTCGGTCAGTTGCAGCTGCATGTACTGCAGATACGTAGGCCACTCCGGACGCTCCGGCTGACCGTGCCAGGTCTCACTGGCCGGCCTGGAGGTATCGCGGAACCCAGGATGATGCAGGTCTGGAGGTGAGTAGTACAAACCAAGAGGCATGGATCGCCGTGCACAGGCGTCCGCAAGTTGCTTGACGATGTCTTTCCCGTACGGCGTGTTGGTGATCTTGTAATCGGTATAGGCTGAATCGAACATGCAGAAGCCGTCATGGTGTTTGGTTGTAAAGACCATGTACTGCTGCCCGGCCGCACGCGCGAGATCGATGAAGCTGTCGGGATCATAGTGAACCGGGTTGAATCGCTTGTGGAGGGAGACATACTCCGCTTCACTGATCTCACCCGGTTTTGGGGTCATGATCGGCCAGGAGGCCTCGACACTGGCGAGCGAGTAAGGCCCCCAATGGACAAACATCCCGAACTTCGCCGTGCGATACCAGGCAGTGCGCGTGTCCTCCGACCCTTCTCCGAAGGCCAACTGGGGGAGTAACGGCAGGGTAGCTGTAGCGAGGGAGCGGCAAAGAAATTGGCGACGACTTGCAATATAAGCGCTCATACGCCATCGACCATATCTTTTCAAAACGGCGAACGTCAAACATACACTCGACAATCAAGCTATCCCCCGGAATTAGGCAGAAAGCGCTCAAGACCAGAAGCATTGCAATGAGCGCTCAAACAGCTGACACGACGTGAAGGCCTAAGTCTGCAAGAGCGCACATATCTCGAATCGAAACATATCGTCAAACGTGCAGAACTCCGGAATTCCAAGTTCGATCACAGGGGCTACCGCAATAATCCCAGGGACATGATGATTCAATATGGCTTGGTGTTCCCTTGCCTCTTCACGGCTAAGCGGCTTCATCTGATAGGCAAGGCTCACATGGAAACCGTAGGTCGCGTGATCTGATGTGCGGAATCGAAAGACTTCCTTCGCCATCCGATCACGTAAGTTACGGAGTTTGGCATTTTCGCGATCATCGGCGGGAGAGATGCGCAGGCTGCTGACACGCTGAGGGCCGAGTGTCTTTTCCAGGTCAACCTTGACGCGTATTGGCAACTTCTCGCTCATCCGGAAGTTAGCGATGCGTTCGCCGACGATGCGATTGCACCCGCTCATTGGGGCATCGATCGAGATATCCGCTGGCCAACCATAGCTCGCGCGATCCTGATCGTTGGCACCTGGAAAGACCGTCATGTGATAGCTGTCGCTAGGAAGAAGGCCGAGTTTGTGCGCAAACGAACTTGAGTGTAGCGCGTCTCCAAGAGCTGCGATCTTGTCACGAACCTTGCTCTGCTGGGGCAGATGACAGATGAGTGTGTTGCCCGCAAACGGCCTCCGAACGCCTTCAGGCGTGAACTTCAGAGAGGTATCCTTCGGCGTTGTGGCGAAGATGGGGCTTCCGTTATCCGATCTCTGCGGCGCTGCAGATTGGGCGTCGAGCTCCTTTGGAAGAAATGCGGCAAGCGAGACGGCCGAGGAGTTCAGAAGAAACTTTCGCCGGCTATGGATAGAGTCAGAGTGAGTCAAGATAGTGATCCTTTTTTCTGAGATGAGGGTGGCGGCTTGTGAGCACTGCACCGAAGCAGAGCACCGTAGCCTCATAGGACCAGCGCGGAGGTCGAGGCGCACTGGTCCTGATAAGGAATAGCGTTCAGAACGCCAGGCGTAGAGCTAACTGCACCTGACGCGAAGGAAAGACACTGCTGCTGCCGCTGAAGGTCCCGAAGCTGGCATTGGGACTCAGGACACCAGTGGCTCCTACGGTTCCGATATTGGTGGTGGGGCTGATGTAATTGGTAGCGTTCAGGACATTGAAGGCCTCGATACGGAACTCCAGCGTCTGACGCTCGGTAAGTAGCGCGAACTTCTTGTGTGCCGCAAGGTCGAGCTGGCCGAATGCGGGTCCACGCCAGGCATTGCGCCCTGCGTCACCGAAGAGCTGCGCACCCGAAGGAGCCGACACCGCCGCAGGATTGAAAAAACCTCCAAAGGCACTGGCAGACTTGGTGCGTGCTTTACCGTAAACGGCGTTGACGTCGCTGGTGAGATTCGGACGAAGCGCGTACACGGAACTAGTAGTAGAAACAACCTGATTTGTGTTGGCAGTGTAGGACAAGTTGATGGGCACGCCGCTCGTGACGACGTTGATGCCCGTCAACTGCCAGCCCCCAAGCAGCTGTTGTTCCCAGGCTGGCGCGCCGCTGCCCCAATGCTGCCCACGCCCGAAGGGCAGATCGGCGATGATCGACGTCGTATCGTTCAACGGCTGGTTATAGCCTGAGGGGCCACGATCACTGCCTACATTGGCGATGTTGACGACGGCACTGTCCCCATTGTTCGCTTCAAGATCGGCGGAGGAGTTATTGATGCCTCTCGACCAGGTGAAGGAGTTGATGAGGAACAGTCCATCGCTAAAGCGGTGCTCCAGCTTGGTCTGCAGCGAGTTATAGCTGAGGAAGCCGGCATTGCTCTCGGTCAGGATGTCGGTAAAGTTCTGGATTGGTCTGCGGTTGAGCAACGAAGCGCTCCCGGTTGAGGTGCAACTGCCCGCCGCGATCTCGGCAGCCGTGCAGAGCCGCGCCTGGTTGGTGTCTTCGAGCGCCGCAATGTGCACGGCATGATTGCCAACATAGGCAACTTCAAGAGTCGTCTTGAGCGGCAACTGCTGTTGAACAGAGAGATGGAAGGCCTGCACGTAGCCATTCTTGAAGTCCTTTGGCTGATAGCGTGTCTGGGCCCTGGTCGTCGTGAAGTTGGAAGGTCCTGCAAAGTCGGTCTGATATCCGTCCTGGGTACGGCGGAAGCACTTCGTGGGATCTTCCGTGAGAGAGGTGCAGATCCCCTGGCCCGGCGTTTGGTTCACGGGAAGCGTCGCGGAGTAGTTGTTGGGACCGTTATAGGCAAGTAGACCTTCACCACCGAACCGAAACAGATAGGCATAGCCGATGCCGTAACCGCCTCGAATTACAGTTCCAGGCAATGCCTGATAGGCGAAGCCAAGACGCGGACCGAAGTCTTTGTAGTCGGGATTGACCAGTGCACGGTCGGCCAGAGAAGAGCCGCCGACATAATGGAGTTTGTAAACATGGCCCGGCGCTGTGCTATTGACATCGGTACCGGTACCGGCATGTAGGAGCTGTTGATTGACCGGGTCGAAGTTAAGGATGTTGTTGTTCTGTTCGTAGTTCGGCGACATGAACTCATAACGCAGGCCAGCATTAATGGTGAGGTTAGGCAAAAACTTCCAGTCATCCTGGATGTAGCCCATGTGCCAGAAGCGAAGATAATTCACCTCATTGACCGCGTTCAGCGAATAGTTATTCCGTGCGCCAAAGAGAAAGTCACTCAGGTTCGCCGCCTGCACCGTCGTCGCAGAGCCCGCAGAACTGAACTGGCCAGAGTAAGTGTCCGAGCCAAACTTCGGATGAAAGTCTGAGATGGCCTGCGACAACCAGCCATACTCATAACCGACTTTGAGACTGTGTTTTCCCTTGATCCAGGTGTAGTTCACCTTGGGATTAGCCTGGGTCGGATTTGTAAACTGGGGGCTCGTCGCCTGCTCACCGAACTGCGTGTAGCCGGTGACCGTCTGTGTGTTGAGACCTCCGGTGTACGCCGGATCCTGAGGAACGTTCGGAATACCTGCGAGAAGATTCTGTTGTCCGAGGAAGACCGGATTCTTACCGCTCTTCGTCCAGGTCTCACCAAAGCGCAGCTCAAGGATGGAGTTGGCAGAAACAGTCCAGTTATATCCAGCCGCCAACTGACGGGTGTAGGCGAACAGCGTTCCACTGCCATTGCCCCCGGCGAGGCCAGGAAACGGCGGGGGTTGGAAGGTCACATCAGAACGTTGGCTATACCGGAAGAATCCATTTTGATTTGGAGTCAGAATGAAGTCGACACGCCCGTCACCTTTGTTATCGGTGGTCGTTGTGGCGGGCAGATACTGGAAATTATTTGCGGTCAACGCAACACCGGGGATGTTGGGCGTCGGCAGGAGCTTGAAGACGGTCAATGCAACCGGATCGATATTGGGATCGGAGAGTGGAACCTGCCCGTTTGTATAGACGACATTGGTGTATGGATTCTTGATTGGGATTGGCGTTCCCGTAGGTGTGCCATCGGCGGTAAACAGACCTCCGAGTTCCGTCTGAGTTGGCAGGATGGCCGTGGTCAACTGGTGAGCCACAGAGCGCAGTCCCTCGTAGTCGACAAAGAAGAATAGCTTCTCTTTGAAAACAGGACCGCCGAGCGTTCCGCCGAACTGGTTCTGGACCAGCGTGGGTTTCACGCCCGTGCCATAGAAGGGACCGAAGGCGTTGAGCACGGTATTACGCAGATAGTCGTAGGCTCCGCCGTGAAAACTATTCGTGCCACTGCGCGTTGTCGCGTTGATGATGGCACCGCCGGCACGGCCATACTCAGCGGAGTAATTGTCGGTCTGTACTTTGAACTCTTGAATCGCATCGGGAGATGGGATCATGGCCTGATTGGAGAAGCCCTGATTTGCCTCCTGGTAGGCGTTGTTATCGATTCCGTCCAGCTCGAAGTTGTTGGACTGCGAGGTCAAGCCATTGACGTTGTAGGAGGCATCGCGCGGTGGATTTGCGACAACGGTGCCGTCCAGCGATTTACTGACACCCGGAACCAGGATGGAGAGATCGGCGTATGCGCGTCCATTCAACGGCAGCGAGACTGCCTCGGCTCCCTGGACAGTCTCGCCACGGTCGCTGCTGTCGGTCTCGAGTTGGCTGGCTGCCCCAGAGACCGTCACGGTCTGGGAGTCCGCTCCGAGTTTGAGCGTCACGCTCACTCTCTGCCTTGCACCCACATCTACCGTGAACGGATCGGTAACGGATTTCGTAAATCCAGGAGCCGTCACCGTCAGGCTATATTCGCCAGGCCGGACATTCGTGAACTCGTAGTCCCCATTGCTGTCCGCCTGCCGCGAGATGGCAATTCCCTTTCCCGGATTAATCAGCACCACAGAGGCTGAGGGTACGGAAGCTCCGCTGGGATCCTTGATGGTCCCAAGCACGGTCGCCGAATCGAACTGTCCCCAGGCAACAGGGCTGGATAAGATCAACAGGATAAGAATGCTCAGCAGGCCCCTGAGAGGGTAGTTTTTGGAACAAGGTAGCGAACGAAGAGGGATTTCTTCATAAGTCTCCTTGCAAGATACGGACCGTCGAGTCATGGCTTTAAGCTCCTGTAAGTACGGCAGATAAGTTCCAGCACGCAGATTGGTTTGTTTCTGCTGGCAGAACTAACACTCTTCCAGGGCCCCTCCAACACAATTCACGGCATCTGCCACTGTTACACGCGTAACATTCGAAAAAGCAGTAGCTTACCGGACATTCAACGTAACCGTTACAGTGAACACAGTGTTTCAACCAGGTTTACGCCATGTTCATAAGCGTCTGATGTACTGGTATCTCACGATGACTGAGGCACAACATGGTCTCCACCAGGACTGAGGAGATTGCTCTACCTGTTAACGCGATAACCGATAGCCGACGAGCCTTGGTAAGTCGGGTTATCGGGTCTTCTGTATTTGCCAAAAGCGAACGGCTCTCAACGTTTCTGTCCTTGGTCTGCGAGCTCACCCTCAGCGGCAGAGCCAATGAGATTAACGAGCAGAAGATCGGAACCATGCTCTTCGGCCGCTCGTCGGATTATGATTCGTCGATCGACGGGATAGTGCGGACTCAAGCCAGCCGCCTGCGGCAACGGCTGGATCTCTACTTCAGTGGAGAAGGTGCGAATGAGCCGATCCGCATCATCCTTCCCCGGGGCACTTATGTGCCTTTGTTTGAGCCGCAGTCACCAGCACAGGCCGCCTTCGATCCTTTGACAGCTCCTGATCCTGCACGGATACCGGTAGCAAACCCGTCCCTGTCGTCCTCGGAGAGTCCTCGCAGCGTTCAAACAAAATCCAGCACGAGACTGGCATGGGCACTAGTGGCGCTTCTCTCTATCGTTGTTCTTGCCCTGATATTCAGGCTTCGATCGCCATTGAGCCGGGAGGCCTCGCTGCCGGTACCTGAACATCCACTCTGGAACATCCTCTTCCGGCCCGATCAACGAACCATGATCGTACCCGGAGATAGCGGACTCGTAATGTGGCAGGGGCTCACAAATAAGACTCAGAACTTAAGCGTAGCCGACTATCTCAGCGGAAATTACCGCGTTGAAACTCCGGACAAACAGACACCGGCACAAAAGAGCGTTATCGATCTGGCAAACCGGCGGTACACCTCGATCGTAGACCTGGACATTGTCACAGCCTTCTCTCATATCGCAGAAGCCAGGAGGAGCACCTTTGAGCTGAGATACGCGCGTGACGTGCGTCCGAACGACATGAAAGCTGGGAACGTCGTGCTCATTGGCGCACCAGTGGCCAATCCATGGGTTGAATTGTTTGAACCCAACATGAACTTTGTATTCTCAACCCCACTCATTCGCAGATATACCGTAGTAAACCGGCAGCCAGTTGGAAGCGAGCCGGCGGAATGGGATTCGAACTATGACGACGTTCAACACCGCGTCTATGGTGTGGTGGCCTTTCTCCCTAACCTGGGTGGAAAGGGGAACGCTCTCATTCTGGAAGGAACCTCGATGGCCGGCACCGAATGTGCCTGGGATTTCGTGGCTGACGACTCCTCCCTGCTCCCCTTTCTGCGCCGTATCAAGCGGGCTGACGGCAGCATTCCACATTTCCAACTAGTCCTGGGCAGCAACAATATGAATGGCAGCTCTGGCAAAAGCAGCATTCTTGCATGGCGCGTTACAGATTGAACTTAGACAATCTTGAAGCGGCACAGAGTCTAGAACCTCTAGTTAGCGCTACAACGATCCTGTCGCAGTATTCTCCAACGGCACGTTGTGTGATTCAATGTCCTCAAAGAACCTCGACCACAATCAAGAGTTTTTTGCTGGATGAAGCAGATGCCAAATGAATTGAGTATCTTGCAATTCGGAGAATTTGAATTGGACCGCACGCAGCGGCAGCTGCGGTGCGCCAATCAGACTGTTGCGCTATCGTCGAAAGTCTTTGACCTGCTCGTCTATATGGTCGAAAATCCAGGCCGCCCGCTTTCCAAAAAGGAATTGATGGACGCCGTTTGGACTGGATCTTTTGTTGAAGAATCGAACCTTACCCAGAGTGTCAGCGTCTTGCGCAAGGCGCTTAGTCTGGAGAAGAGCAACGAGGCGAACCCAATCGCCACACTGCCGGGTCGAGGCTATCAGTTTACGAGAACCGTTATTGCTGCCCCTGCGCCTGCTCAAGAGATTACGCTGCATTCGGTTCGATCAAGCTCGAAGATCGTCATTGAAGAACATTTCGCCGCGCCGGAGGCAAGACCAAAACAACGCAAGCTTTGGATTGCAGTTGCTGTTGCGGCATTCGCAGCTATAGGAATTGCTGGATGGCTTGGCTGGCGGCAGTGGGAGTATCAACAGAGCGGAACTCATGTTGACCTTGTTCTTGCTGATTTTGAAAATGCGACCGGCGAACCCATCCTCGACCACACACTCAACGAAGCACTCCGCATTGATCTTGATCAATCACCTTTTTTGAATCTGCTCTCGCCAACCAGAGTCCAGGCCACACTCGCTCAGATGCAGCGGAAGGATGCGGCGTTGACTTCCTCTATCGCGCATGAGGTCTGCGAACGCACCAACTCGCAGGTCGTGCTGCAGGGCAAAGTCTCCCAGTTGGAGCAGAAGTACCTGTTGACTCTCGTGGCCGTCAGTTGCGTCAGTGGCGACCAACTCGCCGAGGCGAAGGAGGAAGCTAACTCAAAAGACGACATCCTCCACAGGCTCGACATCGTTGCGGCAGATATCCGCCGGAAACTCGGCGAATCACGCCATTCCATCAAGCACTTCGACAAGCCGCTCTTCCAGGAAAACACCGGTTCCATGGAGGCGCTCCAGGCTTACAGCGAAGGTGTGCACCTCGGCTTTCAAGGGAAATATGCTGAAGGAACTTCCCTGCTACAACGGTCCATTGAACTGGATCCAGGCTTCATAGCTGCCTACTTCAATCTCGCCGCTCAATACATGAGCCTCGGAGATCGGGTGCAGGCGCGTAAGCTCTACCAAAAAGTCTATGACCTGCGCGATGCACCCAACATCCCGGATACCTTGCGCTTCAATATCGTCGCGCAATATAACGCCTACGTCACGGGTAACATCTATGAAAGTATTCGCAGCTATCAGGCATGGATTGACATCTATCCCAATCACACCATTCCACTCATCGATCTTTCCAATGCCTATAAAGATATCGGCCAGTATGAGCTTGGGATCGAACCGGCAAGAAAAGCTCTTGCGCTAAACCCGGCGATGCCGCTGATCTACTCCGCTCTTGCGGCCAATCAGCTTGGAGCGGGTCATCTTGCAGACGCACGCGCTACCTGCGAACTTGCTATCCAAAGAGATATGGATAGTGAGCCTCTGCGAATTGCTTTGATGGAGACTGCCTATCTCCAAAAGGATGCCACAAGCGTGGCTGCGCAGATTGCCTGGGGAAAGGCGCACAGCAGTACCCGCCTGCCTTCCGTCGTAGCGATGATGGCAATCTCTGAGGGACGCATGCGCGAGGCACAGGAACAGATGACGGAGGTCACCGGTACCTACCAGCATCAGGGTCTGGATTCACTAGGCACATACTTTACTCAGGAGATGACACAACCGTTTGCCGAATATGGCATGACAGCAGAGGCCCGCAAGATGCTTGCCGCGGCGTCGCACATCAAGGGAGAGATCGAGCCTATAGTTACCCTGGCAGAGATCGGGGAGACAGATCAGGCCGAAACGCTGCTAAACCAGGAGATCGCTGACAACCCAACGTCAGTTCTGTGGTCGGAATACTACACACCCATCGCCCGGGCAGCCATCTTCCTCTCGCAACAGAAACCGCAGGACGCCATCGAAGCGTTGCGCGCTGCAAAGCAGTTGGAAGAGATTAGCACCGACGCCCCCTACTTCCGCGGGCAGGCCTATCTGGATGCCGGACAACCGGCGATGGCCGAGACGGAGTTCAATAAAGTCACCTCTAAGCGCTACCTCCAAACCTTCTCGAGCCAGTATCCGCTGGCCTATCTGGGGCTTGCACGCGCGTATGCGAAGGAAGGAAAAAACACAGAGGCCCAGACGCAATATCAAGGACTTTTCGATCTCTGGAAGAACGCCGACCCCACTCTGCCCGTTCTCGTGCAGGCAAAACAAGAAGCGGCCCAGCTGCTTCGGCATGTGAATTAGCCGGAATACACATCAGAAACGCTCGTTAACCTCGCTACGGCAGCGTGAAGTCCATGACCTTCACGCTGCAAAACGAATCGCCCAATGTGTCCAAACAAATAATTGAGCAATACTGCACCTTTGATAGCTACAGGCAAAAAAAAGATGATATTTTACAAACAATGAATGTGACGACTTTAGACCTCGACACCTTACGAACGCTTATTACGGCGAATGATCTGGGCGGCTACGGGCAAGCTGCAGCACGTCTCGGACGCACCCCCTCGGCCATCAGCCTGCAGATGAAGCGGCTTCAGGAAGATGTAGGAGCGAATCTCTTTCGCAAAGACGGCAGAGGCGTTGTACTCACGGAGGCAGGAGAGATTGTGCTTCGCTTTGGACGCCGCATGCTCGCTATCAATGATGAATTGCTGGATACCATCCGCGGAGCCTCCCTTGCAGGAAGCGTGAGACTGGGGTGCTCTCAGGACTTCGCAGAGACCGTCCTGCCGGATGTGCTATCGCAATTCACGAAGCTCTATCCCCTTGTACAGATGGAAGTGCGCATCGAAGGCAATGCCGCACTCGTGGAGGCAATTGAAAAGGGTCAACTGGATCTCGCCCTCGCGGTAGGACAGGCAGACCGCCCTACCGCAGAGGTTCTCGGAGAGCTGGACCTGGTTTGGATAGCAGGCCAGGAGTTCCTGACACGTTCCGGCCAACCGCTTCCTCTGGTCCTTCTGGGACCACAATGTGCTTTCCGTAAGGAAGCAATTCAAAAGCTCGATCAGGCGAAAATGCCGTGGCGTATTGCAGCAGTAAGTCCCAGTTTGGCGGGGCTGTGGGCCTCTGCCATCGGAGGGCTTGGCATCACGGCGAGGAGTTCTCTGGGACTTCCGGCAAAACTGGTATGGGACAAGGAGATGTTTGATCTTCCAGAGTTGCCAGCGTTTCCGGTCACCTTGCATGCACAATCCAACACCATGAGCGAAGGCGTAGAAAGGTTGCGCGCTATTATCCGCCATGCTGTTGCAGATACCTTGCGCGCAAAGAAAAAGAAGGGCCAGCGAGGGCGGCTGGCCCCTGCAAAGTTTCCTACAGCGGCTTAACACCACACCTAATTAGTTAGCTTTACCTGGGTTCGCTAACGGCCTTCCCTCACTTGCAGGGGGAACGATGCCATTCATGCGGAGATACTCGACGAGCTGACCATAGATGTCGTAGGAATGCCCAAGAGCATGAGTGACTTCCTCCGCACGAGTGTCGGTAGCACCGCGGCCTGCATGCTCCCACGCATTTTCCGGCGTCAAGGTAGCAACTGCCTCATGGGCACTTGCGAAAGATTCCTTGAGCGCCTTGATCAGATCGTCTTTTTCAGTGAGCTTACCGATAGCGGCCAACTTTGCCGTTGTCGCTGCATCAGGTTTTGCGATTCCCTGCACTCCAAGAAAAAAGAAGTCATTGGCTTGTATGATGTGCGCTAACTGCTGCCCGAAAGTGCGAACACCTTTATAGTCGACGGTTACCCCAGGCTTGAAGAGGTCGCTACTCGGAGCAAAGCCGTACTTCTCTGCCGGCATAGCTTCGGCGAGCGGAACGAGTTGCTTTTCGAGACCCGTAACCGCGGCGTCAAGGCTCTTTGCAGGATCGACTTTGGCTATAGCGGTAGGTGTAGGTGTTTGCGCATGCAATATAGCCGTGACGCTGCTGGAACAAGCAACTAGAGCAACTGCTGTAACAATTCGCTTGAAGCGCATGATTCTCCTTGTAAAGACACAAAAATGAAAACGATGATAGTTGCATGTCCCACAATTTACTTCTGCGAGGCGATCCAGTCATTGACAGAGATATCGAGAACATCCAGCGGCAACGCGCCGGAATCGAGGATCAGGTCATGAAACTTCCTGATGTCGAACTTCGCTCCGAGCTGAGTCTGCGCTCGCTGTCGAAACTCCAGTAGTTTGAGTTGCCCAACCTTATATCCCAGAGCCTGACCAGGCCAGGCGATGTATCGGTCGGTCTCCCTCTGGACGTTCGTCTCATCGATAGAGGAGTGCTCATGGAAGTAGTCCACAACCTGTTGCCGCGTCCAATGTTTGGAGTGAAGTCCCGTATCGACAACCAGGCGAATCGCTCGCCAGATGTCTCCCTGCAGGCGGCCATAGTCACTATAGGGATCCTGGTAAAAGCCCACATCCTTGCCAAGCTGTTCAGCATAGAGGCCCCAGCCTTCGGTGTAGGCCGTGTACTCTTTCTTCTTGCGGAACTCTGGAATGCCACTAAGTTCCAGTGCGATGGAAAACTGCAGATGATGGCCGGGAATTCCCTCGTGATAGGCAATCGACTCTGCCCCTCCCAGGTAAATTTCAGAGAAGTTGTAGGTGTTAACCACAACACGTCCAGGGCGTTTGCCATCAGGGGAACCAGGCTCGTATGTCGCGGCGGGTCTTTGCTTCTCCGTATACGCTGGCGTGGCCTCGACAACCAGGTCAGCTTTAGGCAGCGTTCCGAAGAGCTCAGGCAGCTTTGTCTTCATCTGGTCAAGGTCTGCACGATAGGTATCCAGCAGTTGCTCCTTCGACGCGGCATGGAGTTTCCGATTGGCCTTAATCGCTGCATTGAAGCTTTTGAGGTCCTTGTAGCCCAGCTTGTTTGCAATCACAAGCATCGCAGCTTCATCCCGCTTTACCTCGTCCAGACCGATCTGGTGAATCTGGTCGGCTGTCATATGGAGCGTGGTATTGCTGCGGATACAAAAGGCATAATAGGCATCTCCATTCGGAATAGCCCAGATGCCGGGCTCCGTCCGCCCATGCGGAATGTATTGCGTCTCAAGAAACCTGGCAAAGCGCTGATAGGCAGGAATCACATCATGAGCAATAACATCGCTAATCTCGCCAGTAATTCGTCTCTGCTCATCGACGCTTATACCGGCAGGAAACTTCTTTGTCGGCGCATAGAAGGGACTGTCTTCTAGCTTGATGGCAACAATCGAATTGATCTGCGCAAGAACCTTCTCTGACACAAGCTTCGGTTGCACATGCCCATCGTCGATGCCGAGTTTCATGTCCGCTGTGAGTTGATCGAAGAGCAGTGGCACCCTTTTCAAACGAGCAATGTAATTGTCGTAGTCCTTTACATCATCAAAGGGAATGACAGCGACCAGCTGTGGAAGTTCAAAGTGGATGCCATGGATCTGGTTGACCGGCATCTCCCATTCCTTGAACTGAACGCTCTCCTGATCTTCGAGCAGGTTACGCAGGAGCAACTCAGCCGACAGCTTGTCCTGTTTCGATAGGCCCGTGGTATCGATGGCTCGAAGGCGTTGGATGTATTCGCGGCTGCGTTGCACAGAACGCTGGACCTCTTCCGCAGAAAGGTCGCTCCAGCGATCGTTGTAGCGCTTGTCGCCTAGCACCGTCGCATCTTCGGGAGTATGGCGCAGATGATCTTGCCAATAGTCGGTGAACACAGCGTTGAGCGCCTGCGATCGAGCCTGAACACTCTGCGCACTAGCTATAGCCGTGCCAAAAAGTACAGCCAGGACCAGCCCGCCAAATCCACCGGCAGTCGCCCTCTTTATCGAGTGTGGCCTCGCGAAGTGCGCCCCCAACCCGCCTCGTATCAAATGAGCAATTATCACTGATGTAGGCTATCGCCCAGAGATAGAAATACAAGTTCATAATTCTCAACCCACCCATGAATCCCACTCAACAATGAAGATCAGTCGCTCGTTTATTGGATACTCCAAGGCTATCCTCGTATCGAAGTTCACACTGCACTTGCACCTTTGCTGAAGCAATCTTTGAACTGGCGGGTCTTCAGTTTTCTCACGCATCGAGTGAGAATTATGAACTTGTACTCATCACTCTTCCTTTATAGCTTCAATTCACGCTTGCTCGCGCCCACGAGCAAGCCCCATTTCTATCCGAACAGTTTCAGAGAAGAGCTCATGCAGAATGTTCTCCTAAATCTCAAGTTAGCTCTGCGCCGGTTGCGTAATATGCCAGGGTTTACGGCAACGACAGTGCTTATGCTGGCCTTCGGCATAGGCTCGACCACCGTGATCTTTTCTATCGTCAAGGGTGTGCTATTACGCCCGCTTCCCTTTCCGGAACCTGGCCGGCTCGTGATTGTCGGCGACCATCTGCCATCGTGCTGCCCTGTTGCCAATGCCAAAATCTATTTGTAGAACTTCTCGAGCGTTGTAAGATACACATCAAGAATGTAATTTTGGGTGTCACACTCGGGCTGACCGTCCTCCGGCAGCTCTTCTGCAAAGGGATACGGTTTAATGAGGATTTCAGCGTCGCTCAAATCGTCTGCAACAACCTTCCCCCATTACATTTCTCCGGCCTCCCGCTGTTGTTGTCGCTGCTGTAAATAGACAATTCACAGCTTCAGTTGATTGAAGCTATCCCCCTCATCATTCAAGAAAAAATACTTAGGCCTCGGTGTGTTCTTGCTCCCCGAACCGCATTCGTTGCTCCGTGCTCCGAAGCAGTTTGCCGTGACAACCGTACACCCAGATTGCGGGACATGGTAATCGACGATCGCCAACCCGACGAACAAGCCCTTACCCCAGTCATCTCCGAATGACCTAAACCAACAGGAGTTCCATGAAACAGAAAAGCATACTGAAAGCATTGACATCGACGTTGATGCTCGCGACAAGCGCAAGGCTCTTACTGCATGCTCAAGAGGCTCAGCCCTATCAAGGAGTCGTTGGCAGAACCCTCGCTGAGTCAAAAGAATGGTGGCCGGAGCCCGTGAAAGCACCTGCTGGCGCCCCAAACGTAGTGTGGATCCTGTTGGATGATGTAGGCTTTGGCGCTGCCAACACCTTCGGCGGACTCATCCAGACGCCTACCTTCGACAGCCTGGCCAACAACGGACTGCGCTATACAAACTTCCATACGACCGCGATCTGCGCCCCAACCCGCGCCGCGTTGCTGACTGGCCGCAACAGCGCAACCGTCCACGAATCTGGGTTCTCACATACGGTCATGTCCGCCGGATTCCCCGGTTGGGACGGCAGGATTCCCTCCTCTGCCGGAACCATCGCTGAGATTCTGCGTGGCAATGGCTACAACACATTCGCGGTTGGCAAATATGGTCTAACCCCCGATGAAGATGCGACCGATGCGGGACCATTTGATCGCTGGCCAACCGGAAAAGGCTTTGACCACTTCTTCGGATTCCTTGGTTCACAAACCGACCAATACAAGCCGGACCTGGTCGAAGATCAGGCTCACGTCCGTCCCGATGGCCGACACCTGAACGAGCAGATCACCGATAAAGCCATCAGCTATATCGATCGCCAGGAGAAGGTGGCTCCGAACAAACCCTTCTTCCTCTACTACGCGCCGGGCGCCACTCATGCTCCGCACCAGGTAGACAGGTACTGGAGCGACCAATACAAGGGCCAATTCGACAAGGGCTGGGATGTCTATCGTGAAGAGGTCTTTGAACGTCAGAAGAAGCTCGGCCTTATCCCTGCCGGCGCGAAACTTCCCGAGCGCAATCCGGATATTAAGGCCTGGGATCAACTATCACCGGAGGAGAAAAAGCTGTATGCACGCTTCATGGAAGTGTATGCAGGCTATTTGACCTACACGGATTATCAAGTCGGTCGTCTGATCAATCACTTGAAGGAGATAGGCCAACTGGATAACACGCTCGTCTTCATTTCGATTGGCGACAATGGCGCAAGCAAGGAAGGCACGCTGAACGGCGACATCGATCGTTCTTTGTTTGGCAAGCCTTTAACAGAGCAAGAGAATATCGATTACAACCTGAGCAAAATTGGAGAGATCGGTACTCCCGCTGCTACCCAGGGGAACTATCCGCTCGGTTGGGCACAAGCCGCCAACACGCCATTCAAATACTGGAAGCAGGATGCCAACAGCGAAGGCGGCACCCACAATCCTCTCATCGTCTTCTACCCGAAAGGGATCAAAGACAAAGGAGGAATTCGTACCCAATACAGTCACGTCATTGACCTCCTTCCGACCACACTCGATCTCGTAGGCATCAAGGCTCCCGAGCAGATCAGGGGAATCAACCAGATTCCTATCGAAGGAACTTCCCTCGCCTACTCGATCGACGATGCCAAGGCGCCTACCCGTCACACCGTGCAGTACTACTACATCTTCGGTTCGAGATCGATTTACAAAGATGGATGGAAAGCCGAATTGGCCTACCCAAGCAGCTTTATCACTGGAAATGCCCAGAGCAGACAGCCTTTTGATGAAAACGCCTGGGAACTCTACAACCTGAATGAGGACTATACCGAGCGAATTGACTTAGCCAAAAAGTACCCAGAGAAACTGGCTGAATTAAAAGCTTTGTTCGAAGAACAGGCCAAAGCCCACAATCTCTATCCCTACATCACATGGGACGATGTACTGAAGGGGCGAATTCACCGCACGAAAGACTCCAAGTCGTTCTTAGATAGTGTGAAAGATATAACCAAGGGCAGTGATAACCAATAGCTGGTCTGTCGCCGTTCAACTACGAAGCCTTACAAAGGCCATGACGCAACGTTCTCCGTTGCGTCATGGCTTTTTTCGAGAAATGGAATCGTTCCCATAGTCTGGGCCTTTTTGAAATACCATAAGAGCACGATGAAGCGATTCACACTCTTTACCAGTGCTTGCCTGATTGCAATAACCGGATACGCGGCCACCCAACAGGCTCCCGTAGCGCCTATCACCTGGGTCAATCCCCTGATCGGAACCACCAATGGTGGCGATGTCTTTCCAGGTGCCGTCGTCCCCTTCGGGATGGTGCAGTTCAGCCCCGAGATGAGTCCTATCCGTCCCAAAAGCAACATCGCTTCCGCTGGAGGATACGAGTTTCGAGGCAAGAACATCCGCGGATTCAGCCTCACGAACGTGGAAGGCTGGGGCTGCGCTGGAGGCTCTGGCGATATCCCGATCATGCCGACGACAGATGCCATTACCCAGTCGCCATCGGCTGACTTTCGAACAGCCTACGCCTCGGAGTTTTCGCACGCCGACGAGCAGGCACGGGCAGGCCATTACCATGTGGCGCTTGCCAACGGCGTCGCCGTGGACCTGACCGCCTCACTCCACACCGGAGCCGCGATCTTTCGATTCCCCAAGGACTCCGCCGCGAAGATCCTCATCCGCAGCTCCGACTCCGAGATCGGATCAACCGAAGCGCATACCATCATCGATGCACAAAATCGCACGGTCTCTGGTTCTGTCACCAGCGGAAACTTCTGCGGTTACATCAACAAAGTTGACCGTCGCAGCTACTACACTCTGTACTTCGTCGTGCAGTTCGATGAGCCGATCGCCAGCACAGGATCGTGGCAGGATCTGCAGGTCAAGGAAGGCGGCGTGGAGTCCGCCGGAGGCAGTGGCTACGGCACGAACGGATTCCCCGACAAAGGGCACGGCTCCGGTGTATGGCTGGGCTTCGATGTGAAGCAGAGCCAGGAGATTCACGCCCGTGTCGGCATCTCCTACGTGAGCGAAGCCAACGCTCGTGCGAACCTCGCAGCCGAAAGCCCCGCAGGCACCAGCTTCGCCACCATCCAGTCGCGTGCCGAAGCCGCCTGGAACCACCGCCTCAGCCAGATTGAGATAGAAGGTGGCACTCCCGATCAGCGCACTGTCTTCACCACTGCCCTGTATCACTCGCTGCAGACTCCCAATATCTACAGCGACGTGAACGGAGAGTACCGTGGCATGGATCAGAAGATCCATCATCTTGCTCCAGGGCAGAAGGCGCAGTACGCCAACTTCTCCGGCTGGGATGTCTATCGTTCGCAGTTGCAGCTCGTCACCTGGCTTGATCCCCAGGCCGGCAGCGATATCGCGCAGAGCTTGTTGAACCAGGCCGATCAGAACGGCGGCACATGGGATCGCTGGACACACAACAGCGGAGCGACACACGTCATGAATGGTGATCCAGCAGCGCCGGCAGTCGCCGACATCTATGCCTTCGGCGGCAGAAGCTTTGACGTCCATCACGCCCTGCAGTCGCTGGTGCACGCTGCTGACGTTCCCACTCCTGCGGACCTCAGCAAAGATGGCTGCGAAGTCGAGTGCGCCGGACAGCGCCCAGGTCTCGATCAATGGCTCAAGTTGCACTACATCCCGGTGGGAGCGCCCGCCTGGGGTCCAGCCGCAGACACTCTCGAAGATGTCACCGCTGAGTTCGGTATCGCCTCACTCGCGGAGCGGCTTGGCGACAAGCAGCTCCACCAGCGCTTTCTCGAGCGCGCTCAATACTGGCGGAACCTCTGGAATCCAAACGCAGCGCCGGACGGCGGCTACATCCAGAATCGCAACGCGGACGGAAGCTGGGCGTTAGTGCAGGATGACGGAGAAAAGGCTCCGCACGCCTTCACCCCATCTACTGGCGACGGCTTTGTGGAAGGCACGGCTGCCCAGTATGTCTGGATGGTGCCCTTCAACGTCAAAGGCCTCTTCGATGCCATGGGCGGAACGGATCACGCCGCCAAGCGCCTCGACAAGTTCTTCTACGACGAAAAGGGCAACCCCGCAGTTACAAACGCCGGTCCACTTCATGCGGAGCTGAACAACGAGCCTTCCATCGGAGCACCCTGGCTCTATGACTTCGCGGGCCAACCCTGGAAGACTCAGCAACTGGTACGCCAGGTTCTCAACACGATCTGGCGGAACGCGCCGAACGGCCTTCCCGGCAACGACGACCTCGGAGAGATGTCCTCCTGGGCAGTCTTCGCCTCGCTCGGCCTCTACCCTGCTATCCCCGGCCGGGCAGAGTTCGTTCTAGGGAGTCCGATGTTTCGCAGCATCGTCGTGCATCGTAATGCGGGAGACATCGTGATTCACGCCCCCGAGGCCGCAGCCGATGCACCGTATGTCACAGCGCTCAAACTCAACGGGAAAGAGACTTCGCTCACCTGGCTTCCGGAGTCCTTTGCCCTGCGAGGCGGCTCCCTGGACTTCACTCTTTCCACCACAGCCAACGAGCACCGTGGCGCTGCACTCTCCGAGGCGCCACCTTCTTTTGATGTGAAGTAAAAAGCGAATAGGATCACCACGAACTCTCGGCCATGCGTCGCCCGACGCATGGCCCGGAGGAGAAACAGCACGGAGATCAGGAGCAGCCACGGTATGCTGTTTCTCATGATCCGCACCGTCGCCGTCCAGGGTTATCGATCCCTACGAGATCTATCGTTGCCCCTCGGGCAACTGAGCGTGATCACCGGCGCGAATGGAAGTGGTAAATCCAGCCTCTATCGCTCACTCCGCCTGCTCGCCGACGTCGCGCTAAACTCTGTCGTGGCTTCCCTCGCCCGTGAAGGCGGCTTGCCATCGACTTTCTGGGCAGGTCCGGAGACTATCGCGCGCGGCGTTCGCCAGGGAGCCTACGCCGTCGAACCCCTTGCCAAACGAAAGGTAGCAAGTCTCAAGCTCGGCTTTGGCGGCGACACCTATGGCTACAGCATCGATCTGGGCTACCCTCAACCTCCGCCACCAGCGACGATGTTCGAACTCGATCCCCAGGTAAAGCGCGAGTGCATCTGGCATGGGCCGGTCTACCGAAAAGCGTCTGCCCTCGTCGAACGCAGAAATAACTTCGCCTGGCTCGCAACCATACGCGATGAAGAGCCGGTGATGCTAACGCAGCACCTCTCCGACACAGACAGCATGCTTGCCAGCGTCGCCGATCCACAGCGAGCGCCGGAGATGCTGGCCGTCCGCGAAGCCATTCGCGGCTGGCGGTTCTACGATCACTTCCGCACCGACTCCGACTCACCCGCACGGACCGCGCAGATCGGCACCTACACGCCTGTACTTCACCACGACGGCAGCAATCTCGCCGCCGCCCTTCAGACGATTCTAGAGATTCGTTCCGACGAAGCACTCTCTACCACTCTTGAAGACGCCTTCCCCGGCAGCCAACTCTTCGTCGAGGTGCAGAATGGACGCTTCGAACTCCAGTTGCAGCAGCACGGATTGCTTCGGCCACTCTCCGCAGCCGAGTTGTCGGATGGAACACTGCGCTACCTTTTATGGGCTGCTGCCCTGCTTACACCACGCCCACCAGAACTGATGGTGTTGAACGAACCGGAGACCAGCCTGCACCCGGACCTGCTACCCGCCCTCGCCAGGCTGATCCTCGCCGCAGCGAAAAACACGCAGATGATTGTGGTCTCACACGCGCCGCTGCTCATCGAAGAACTGACAGCCTCCCCTCTCTGCAGCCGCCTCCATCTACTAAAAGACTTTGGAGAAACGAAGCTGGACGGCTCAACGCTGTTCAACACTCCGAAATGGAACTGGCCCACCCGATAAGCCTGAAACCTGTCACCCAATCGCGCACATCATATTCCCGAGATACTATTTACAAAATAGTATCTCGGGAATACGATAACCGCATGGTCAAGAAATCCGAATACCGCGACCTCTTTCCTGGCGCTCTGGAGCTGATGATTCTGCAAACCCTGAATCGAAAGCCGATGCACGGCTACGCGCTCGCACAGCACATCAAAGACATCTCAGACGATCTTCTCCAGATTGAAGAAGGTTCGTTATATCCAGCTCTGCAGCGCATGTTGAAGACTGGCTGGCTGGAATCTGAGACGGGACTCTCCCCCAGGAATCGTCCGGTGCGCATCTTCAAGGTCACCGTGGCAGGCCGAAAGCACCTGGAAGAAGAACGATCGAGCTTCGAGAAGATGTTTGCGGGAATCACCCGTGTTCTCACAGTTGCCCAATCTTAGGAGTAATCCCATGCGCTGGCTCAAACAACTGTTTACCCGTCGTCGCTATGACGAGCTCTCCGAATCGATCCGCGAGCATCTCGACGAGAAGATCGACGACCTCATGGACCGTGGCCTGACTCGACAACAGGCGGAGCGAGTCGCGCGCCGAGAGTTCGGCAACGTGGCCCTGATGGAGCAACGAGGCCGCGAGGTCTGGCAGTGGACGACGGTGCAAGCACTATGGGGCGATCTGAGATACGCGATGCGGCAACTGGTCAAACATCGCGGATTCGCAGCGACAGCCGTCGTCACCTTAGCCCTTGGAATTGGTGCGAATGTTGTCGTCTTCGGTGTCCTGAATGCGCTGATCCTCAGCCCCCTGAATGTCTCGGACCCGCAAAGTCTCTTCAACGTAGTGCACCAGGGGCACGGCCATCAATACCAGTCCTATCCTGACTATCTGGACTATCGAGACCGCAACACAACATTCAGCGGCATGGCGGCATATGACACAACCAGTGCTGCGATTATCACAGGAAATACGACAACAAGAAATTTCGGCTATTTCGTTTCGGGCAATTATTTCGATATGCTTGGCGTCCATCCGGCACTCGGGCGATTTCTCCATGCAAACGATGAGCACGGGATAAACTCTGCTCCTTATATTGTCCTGAGCCATGAATTTTGGCGGACACGCTTTGACGGCGATCCCGGTATCGTCGGTAAGACCATCGATGTCAACAAGCATCCGTTCACTGTGATTGGTGTTGCTGCGCGGAACTTCCACGGCACGGAACTTCTCTACTGGCCTGACTTTTGGATTCCGATCACTAGCGCACCGGAGCTCGGCCTTTACATCGATTACCTTACCCACCGAGACGACCACAATCTCTTGATCATCGGGCGGCTGAAACCAGGAGTCACGCCTCAACAGGCAACCGACGATTTGACTATCGTTTCGCGTCGCTTGTCCGAACAATACCCAACTGCAGACTACGGATTGACCGCCAGACTCACGAAGCCTGGCTTGAAGGGCGACTCCTGGGGAGATCCTATCCGCCGTTTTCTCACTGCGATCATGGCTCTGGCTGGCCTGGTGTTATTGGCCGCTTGCGCCAATCTGGGAAGCGTCTTCGCTGCGCGCGCAACCGATCGAGGACGGGAGCTGGCCATCCGATTGGCCATCGGATCCAGCCATTGGAGCATCCTGCGGGGCCTGCTGGTGGAGTCCGTACTGATCTCACTGCTGGGGGGCGTGTCCGGAACATTCTTTGCGATGGAACTGCTGCGTGGACTGAGCCGATGGCAGCCCTTCCAGGATATGCCGTTCCATGTGCTGGTTCGTCCCGATGGAAAAGTCTATGGGGGCGCCCTTCTCCTGTCTCTCGTCAGCGGCATTCTCTTTGGGTTGTTGCCGGCGCGACTGATCTGGAGAACCGATGCTGCTCAAGCCATGAAAAGCGGCGTTACCGCAGCTCCAATCTTCCGGCGCTTTACTCTGCGCGATCTTTTGCTCTGCGTTCAGATCGCCCTCTGTACTCTGCTTGTGACTGCATCCTTCGTAGCGCTACGCGGCATGTCGCGATCTCTCCATGCGCCGCTCGGCTTTCAGCCACAAGGAGTCATGCTGGCGGAAACGGACCTGACCATGGCTGGGTATTCAGAAGATCAGTCTCTAACCCTGCAAAAGCGCATGTTGGAGGAGGTAGCTCAAATCCCGGGTGTGTCCGCGGTGGGCATGATCGATCGCACGATATTGGGAAAGAATTGCTGCGGAGGCGAGGCGGTCTATCGGGAGGGTACTACTGATTTTCGCAAGGCGATCTTCGAGGCTCACAACTTCAAGATTTCACCGGGATATCTGGAGGCTGCGGGAACGCGGTTGCTCGCCGGTCGAAACATAACCTCGCACGACGACGCGAACTCCCCTCAGGTCGCAGTGATCAACGCAACCTTTGCTCACATGCTGTTTGGAAACACACCCGCAGTAGGACAGCACTTTCTCCTCTACACGGAAACAACTCCCAGAGAAGTTGTCGGCGTAGTGGAAGACGGCAAATATCAATCGCTGACCGAAGATCCGCAACCGGCGATGTTCTTCCCATTCGCTCAGGACGTCGACACCGCGACCGTGCTCGTCGTCCGTTCGCCACTTCCCTCCGACCAAATCGCCTCATCTGTGGCACATGCGCTCAACGGCATCGATCCGAACCTGCCACTCACATTGCATAGCTGGCCAGATGCGCTCGACCTCGTCTTATTTCCGGCAAAGGCAGCAACAGGCGCCCTGGGGATCATGGGTCTGCTGGCTGCCATGCTCGCGATCACCGGCATCTTCGGTATGGCTTCCTACAGCGTCTCCCGGCGGATGAAGGAACTCGGGATCCGAGTCGCTCTCGGTGCGAATCATTTGGAACTGATAGGAGCAGCTCTCGGTCGTCCTCTCCTGCATCTTCTTTCAGGATCGATCGCCGGTCTATTGCTTGGAGTGCTTGCCAGTCATCTTCTTGCTCAGATTGTTTATCAGGCGACTCCGCAAGACCCGCTGGTACTCGGCGGTGTGTTTGTGACCATGGCCCTCCTCGGCGTAGTAGCCATAGGAATGCCCGCCAGACGTGCCTTCAAAATTAATCCCGCGTACCTCCTCAGAGAGGAGTAGACGGAACATAGTTTCCGTTACTTTCTGAATTCTGACGAAAACGAAAGTAATGCTATTCCTGCATGCGAGCACGAACATCGCGCGTGCTATGAGGTAACGCGCGACTACACGGTGTAAAGCCGAGGGGTAGAAAGCGTACCGCAAGATAAATATTTGATGACGGACTATTCAATATCCGGATGAGTTATCTCTTAAGCGCTAGATAAAAAAGGCGTGTCACTCGGGCACAGTGTTACACCCGATTCCCTACACCGGGAAACACCTTGTGCAGATACCGCTGAACTTGCAAAATGCATTCGGACAGCTTTCGTGCCTGTCGTCAGGGGAATGCATCATGTTCAGTTCGCGCACCTGTTGATGCTTCAAAGTTCGACAGCAGCAGCGCCTCTGGCGGCCTTGATGACCAGCACGCAAACTGTTAACCCTCCATCACAATTCACAGTTGATCCATTCCGAACCCGGTGCACACCGGCGCGTCCTGCCGGAACACTCGAACCTTGCAGCATCAAGGAGATCCTCCGATGCGAATTTCATCACGCTTGCTCACGCTTGCACTAACCGCCGCGGGATTCATTGCGTCCGGTTTGCAGGCCAGGTCCCAGGCCGTCAGTCTTTCCGTCATCCAGCAATATGCTCCCAGCATCTATCAGAATGCCTACGACAACAACCACCCGGCATCTGTAGACAGCTTCTTTGCGCAGTCCATCCTGCTCGGTCCCAGCGGAAACACCATCGCCTCCACGGTCACGCCAGCCACTCTTGCCGCCAACACCCCGTTCGGCAACTATATGACTCCGGCGAACGGCGTCTTTCCGTCCTCCTCGAACGACTTTGAGACCGGCAGTCCGATTACATCGATAGGCAACAACACCGGCCTGTCGTCCGCGCCCGTCTACGTCAAGACGATCGACAACGGTAATTCGATCGATATCAAGTACTACCTGTTCTACATCTGGAATGGATTTCAGGGCTTTCAGGTCGGTGTGATTACTGACTTGGAAACACAGCCGTACTACTTCAACTGGGCCAGCTTCGCTCTGCACTATGGCGACTGGGAACACGTCACGGTGCGCATCAGCGAAGACACCACCACCCTGCTCGGCGTCTTTTATAGTGAACACGGAGATGCGGCCTTTGTGGCCAATCCCGCGCTCGATGGCACTCACCCCATCGTCTATTCAGGCTGGAACAGCCACGCCAACTATCCCACCTCGGGCAACAACATCAATACCACCATTCTGAACTCGCCCGGCGTCATTCCTGTGAGCTGGTTGAAGGTCACCGATGTCACCACGAACAACGGGACCTTCGAGTATTATCACCAGCCCAGTCCGTTTTACTCCAACGGCGTTCAATGGCTGCCCTGGCAGAACACCAGCCAGCTGGTTCTGCTGGACAACAACGCAAACGCCGCACAGTGGCTGAGCTTTTTGGGCTATTGGGGGCCAACGGTGAAAAATGTGATCGACGATCCACCGTCGGGACTGCCCAGCGACGCTCCCACAGAACTCTATACCCTGGCCACTGCGGGGAGCACGCTCGGCCTGCTCAGCAACTATCAGACTTCGAGCGGACCGCTTGGCCCCGAAGCGCAAAGCTGGAACGTCTCGAACGAACTGCCATCTGCAATCAACATTCCTGTCACCTCTGGGCAGACCTATGTCCTCGTGAACGCAAATAGCGGCTCTGTTCTCGATGACCCGAATGCTTCCACATCGAATGGAACCGATCTGGATCAATGGCAGAGCAACGGTGGAACCAATCAGCAGTGGGTCGCAGCTGCAAATGGTAACTTTTGGACCTTTACCAACGTCGCCAGCGGAAAACTGTTGGAAGATCCTGGGAGCAGCACCGCGGGCAGCACGCAACTCGACCAATGGCAGGCCAACGGTGGGACGAATCAAAACTGGACGATCGCTGCGGTAGGCGATGGCAGCTACATGTTGGTCAACGAGGCTGGCAATCTGGTGATGGATGTGTCAGATGGTTCAACCGCTAACGGAGCAGAGATCATTCAATACGGCAATGATGGCGGCACCAATCAACACTGGTTCTTCCAGCCAGTAGCTGCACCCAGCACAACGTATCAGGCGAATTCGTCAGCAACCATCGCCGGCGGCGCCCAGGCCCAGAGTTGCTCCGGCTGCTCCAGCGGGCAGGACGTCGGCTATCTCGGCGAGGGCGGCACGTTAACCTTCTCCAATGTCTCGGTGAGCACGTCTGGTACTTATTTCCTGACGATCTCGTATGAAGACGGCGACTCCGGAAGGTCCGCGATGCTTACTGTCAATGGCTCGCCGAGAACGCTGAACTTCACGGGCCTCAACAATAGCAACTGGACGACGCCGCAGAAGACCATTGTGCCGGTAAATCTTAACGCCGGAAACAACACGGTCGAGTTCAGCAACACTTCCGGGTGGGCGCCGAACATCGACGCGATCATCGTGAACTAACAGGCAAGCTGGATCTATCCAGCGATTCATCAACCGCGCCCTGGTGCCGCAGCTCGGCATCAGGGCGACTAGAGCAGTTGCCCCTCCCCCCCCAAAAAAAATGCCTGTCATTTCGACCGACCAACGGGAGTGGAGAACCCCCTTGATGCAGAGCGTGATGCAAATGTTTGTGGCGCGCTTTGCGTCTAGAAACCCCTGCATTTGGCGGATGCCAATGCTACCGAATAAGCCAAGGGGACACACTGTCATCCCTGACGCTTCTGCCTCAAAGAAACGGAGGCTAGAACTTTCGGCATTCGTCCTGGCATGATTTAGTCTCGGTACATGGCTCTATTTTGCAATCGTCAGGTTTCGAAGGGGTTCTTCCACAGCATGGTGGTGTCGCAGACCTATGACGACGAGCAGAACCCAACATGGCACTGGAAAGTGGAAGATCTTCTTGAACCCAGCGTGATTGCTGAAGGTGTTGAACCTTCCGAAGAGGCAGGAATGAGCAAAGCTATCGAAGTACATGAGCTCTCGGCCCGAAAGGTGCTGAATGGGCCTTTGCCCCAGGATGATTACCTATGGCATGTGACACCAGAGCCTGATTGATCCGCTAGCTGCACAGTAGCCACAACAGCAAGGAGGAGAAGTGGCATAGAGCCGGGCAACAACCGCGATATGCTGTTTCTCATGATCCGCACCGTCTCCGTCCAGGGTTATCGATCCCTCCGCCTGCTCGCCGACGTCGCGCTGAACTCCGTCGTAGCTTCCCTTGCCCGTGAAGGCGGCTTGCCTTCCACCTTCTGGGCAGGCCCGGAGACCATCGCCCACGGAGTCCGCCAGGGAACCGACGCCGTCGAGCCCCTCGCCAAACGGAACGTCGCAAGCCTCAAGCTCGGTTTTGGCGGCGACACCTATGGCTACAGCATCGATCTCGGCTACCCTCCGCCGCCCCCACCAGCTACGCTGTTCGAGCTCCACCCCCATGTAAAACGCGAGTGCATCTGGCACGGCCCGGTCTACCGGAAGGCGTCTGCCCTCGTCGAACGCAGAAACAACTTCGCCTGGCTCGCAACCACACGCGACGAGGAGCCGGTGATGCTAACGCAGCACCTCTCCTGCCCGACCCAGTGTGAAAGCAAAGCGTGATGCAAATGTCTATGGCATGCTTCAGTCTTCTATATTTATGCGGTGTTCAAAAATAGCAAGGCCACGAGGTGTCAAGAATGACCACGCCACAGACTACGTCGGAGCTGGGCCTCGAAGCGTTACACATCTTTTGGCAACAGACTGTCCATGGGGCCTCACCAGGTGGATCGATGCCCTGGGATCTGCAATGCACGTTGATGGCGGGTCTGGGGTTGAACAAGTTGGAGGTGCTGCGCTATCTGCATACACAGCGACCTTCGTTTCAGGCGTTCGAGGCGTGGATCGTTGCGTTGACGGGGGACGGATTTGCAGAGCGCGAACGCGAGCGGTTGCGGCGTGCGCTCTCGGGTGAGATAGTTGGCTCGCCAATTGGCGATCTCGAGGATGTCGAGGGTTTGAGCGAGACGGAGCTGACTCAGTGGGAGGAGCAGGGATACGTCATTGTGCGACAGGCGGTGAGCGCGGAGAGTGCGCAGGCTGCAGAGCTGGCGATCTACGAGCATCTAGGGATGGATCGCGATGATACGGAAAGCTGGTACTCGGCAACCCTGGGACACAGCATATGGGTACCACTGCTGCGGCATCCGGCGCTCATTGCCACCCGGTTTGCCCCGCGCGTGGTGAAGGCGTTTGCGCAGTTGTGGGGACGCGAGGATATGTGGGCGACGGTGGATCAGGCAGGACTGAATCCGCCGGAGCGGCCGGGATGGATGTTTCCGGGGCCGAGCCTGCACTGGGACTGCACCCTGGCACGGCCCCACCATCTTGGAATTCAGGGCATCTTGTATCTAGCGGAGACCGAGGCAGAGCAAGGCGCATTCTGCTGTGTGCCTGGGTTTCACAATCGGTTCGGGGAGTGGCTCGACGCGCTCCCGCCCGGAGTTGATCCGCGAATCGAAGCGCTTCGGACTTTAACAGCCAAACCCATAGCTGCGGGGCGTGGCGATCTGGTGTTATGGCACCAATCGTTGCCGCATAGCAGCAGCCCCAACCGGGCAACACGACCGCGCGTGGTGCAGTACCTCTCAATGCGTCCAACCCGCTGGCTGTACAACCCTGAGTGGATCTAGCTTCGTAATCGAACAAAACTGCCTAGTGTGGTGAGTCGTTAATTCGTTGCAGTATGAGGATGTTCAAAATAGCGCGAAGCGCAAACCGTGACGCTTCAGCGTCGCGGGACGGAGGGAGCCGTGGCCTTTAGGCCACGGAATTAAGGTCAGGCAAGAATCGGGCTTCAGCCCCGGGCCTTCTTTCGGCTGCGGACAAAAGGCCCGGGCCTAAAGGCCATATTTTGCCAAGCCTGAATTCCGCCGAGGCAATGACGCCAAGCGCGCCACAAACACCGCGCAAAGCGCCATCTCTGACGCTTCAGCGTCAGGGAAACGGAGGGTAAGGGAGGCAATCGTCTTTAGGCTACGGAATTAAGGACCACGCAAGAATCGGCCTTTAGGCCCGGAGGTGGAGCGGCATAGGATCCAACGGGCCCCGCCCCGCGGAGGTATAAGGATAATCCTCCGCCCTCAGCACAAGTCCTTTGCGGACGGGATTGTCTTCGATATACCGCACACAATTCACAAACTTCTCTTCCGTCATGATCTGGCTTTCGTTGAAACTCGGGATCCAAACATCGAACTTGCTCTTCAACCGAAAAGAAAATCCTCCTTTGATGAACTGTACGGCTTTCTCAAGCGACACATCGGGAGCAGGCGTGATGAGCGCATGAAGATGATCCGGCATAATCACGAACGCATGCAGAAGAAACTTTCCTTGTCGACGATAGTCAAAGATCGTCTGCTGCAACAACTCAGCCTTGGCAGTGACCTGAAAGAGAGGAAAACGTTGCGCCGTTACGGCGGTGACGTGGTAGGTCCTGGTTTCTTGGGGAGCACGGTCCATCTCGGCAGCATAACCGAAAGGCCCGGGCCTGAAGGCCATTTCTTGCTGCAACTTTATTCCGAGGCCTAAAGGCCTCGGCTCCCTCCGTCCCGCGACGCTAAAGCGTCACGGTTGGCGCTACGCGCCGCGTTCGAGTTCACCCCGAAGCGCTCTGTCCCTGGATAGAAAAGCCAACCGCCACCAACCAAACTCCGTTGAACACCGCCCCCATACCTTACCCATCCCCACATCCCTCCGACCACAGCCACCGCGCAAAGCGCCCTCCCTGACGCTTCAGCGTCAGGGAGACGGAGGGTAAGGGAGGCAATCGCCTTTAGGCTACGGAATAAGGCCCAAACAAAAATCGGCCTTCAGGCCCGGAGGTGAAGCCGCACAACTCTACGTTCCAGCGAGCGTTATACAACGCCTAGTCAAAAACCATTATGGATTTCGACAGAAGCCATAGCTTTCCCATCCCCGTATCCCTCCGCGTACAAACACAGCGCAAAGCGCCATCTCTGACGCTTTAGCGTCAGAGAGCCGGAGGAAGCCGTAGCCTTTAGGCTACGGAATTAAGCCCAAACAAAAATCGGCCTTCAGGCCCGGAGGTGAAGCCGCACAACTCAACGCTCCAGCGAGCGTCATACAACGCCTAGTCAAAAACCATTACGGATTTCGACAAAAGCTATAGCTTTCCCATCCCCGTATCCTTCCGCGTACAAACACAGCGCAAAGCGCCATCTCTGACGCTTTAGCGTCAGAGAGCCGGAGGGAGCCGTAGCCTTTAGGCTACGGAATAAGGCCCAAGCAAAAATCGGCCTTCAGGCCCGGAGGGGGACAGGCACGAACTCGACGCTCCAACGAGCACCGCACGATGCATGATCAAAACGCGTTACGAATCAATACAGCGTGAACCCGTACCAAAAGAATATGCCAAGAATGGAGGCGATCATGAGTGGTACGCGCTTCCACCCTTTTCCGAACATCAATAGGACGCTCGCGAGGAGATTGATCAGACCGCCGACGACGAAAAACCGAGCTCCAGCGCGTAATTCATCTTGCAACGGCGCTACGTGGGGGACATACACCAGAGCGATCAGATAGAGACCTACGCTGAGACCCAGCAGTCCACATCCGCATCGAAAGGCACGATTCCTCATCTGACGGATTCTCCAATCAGCACCCAAAACATGAAGAGTCCCAGCGCGAAGGTCGCCGCAACGAGTCTCGCATATCGCCGTCCGAACAACGAGAGGATGAATCCAATCAGCCCCGCACCCAAACCCCAAAGTATCCAAGGCGTCGCTTCATTCGCCTGCTCGAAATAATCCGTTGATCGTGGATGGCGAAGATAACTACCTACGAGTACAGCAAGCGACGTAGTGATGGAAACTATCGACAGCCTGAAAAGAACACGCCGAGTTTGTGTCCATAGATTTGCAGTGCTCGCGTCCGTCGTCGAGAAATTCATCCTTGCGATTCCTCCAAAGATTCCACTCTCTATTATTGTGCCCTTTAGATATATTCAGGCTCTTCGGCGCAAATTGAGATTTGGGCCACGCGCCTTCGAACACAGCGCGAAGCGTCATCTCTGACGCTTTAGCGTCAGAGTGCCGGAGGGAGCCGTAGCCTTTAGGCTACGGAATAAGGCCCAAGCAAAAAATCGGCCTTTAGGCCCGGAGGTGGAGCGGCATGGGATCCAACGGATCACGCGCCGCGGAGGTGCACACTTCCGCAATGAGCGCTGAACAGGCATTTCGGCTTGATCCATGAGCAGGTAATACGTGAGGCATTTGCGCCGTATAATCCGATCTCGGGCGAGTCACGGGGCCTGCGTCAATTCCGAGCTATAGAGCGCGTAAATAGAGCGTATGGGAAGCCACACAGCGAAAACGACGAATCGCCGAGATCATTACTTGCCGCAGGGGTACTTGCGTGGCTTCATTGATCCTGCTCGAAAAAAGCAGCCCAAGCCTCTTTGGTGCTTAGATTTACAAACGAACCGTTGGCGGGAACGCTCTCCTAAAGAGATTGGATACATAGATGGGTTCTATGACTTTGCGACAGAGAGTACAACCGCAGAGGATCCCGATTTGACATTCAAACATCTGGAGAATAATTTTCCCCGCATTCGCGCACAAATTATTCAAGACGGTTTTGCTTCCTGGGTTCAACACAAAGAATTCCTTCTCGCTTATATGCAGATGCTTCGGGCACGATCGCCGCTGTTTTTTGAACAATGGAACGCACATGCTCAAACCATGAAAGTCACCAGAGTCAGGAAGGTTCTTCACGATCCCGTTAAGGGTACCGGCGTCCAGCATGACGGGTTCAGAGCTATGACAAAAGCTGAAATACAAGACTGGATAATAGGGCAGATGCGTGTGGAGATTAAGAAGGGGGCGGATTGGCTTTCAAACTTTCATTGGGCGCTTAGATACACAGATTCTCCCAACGACCCAGTGATTACTGCTGACAGTCCATTCGTTAGCATCGGTAGAAGCGCTGACGAAGGAACGGCGCTTACTGATCCAGAAACGCTCATCTATTTTCCGATTTGCTGGCAAGCCTTTCTATTCGGCAGCATTCAACGATTCGATGTGGAAACAGAACGATTTCATCCCGAAACACTGCAACAAGTACGGCGAGCCTACCGTGAAAATGAGCGCAAATTCTTAGTCTCTCCCCAAAAATTGGATAACTTTTGAGTTCGTCGGTTGCCGCATAGGGACTGTAGGGAAACGCTACTTCTTTTCAGCAAAAATTTGAGCCAGTACAGCCTCTTCTCCACCGACAAACCGAAGCGTTGCGTGCATGACGAGTTCGGATATGTCATAGAGACTTGTGGCGGATGAGTCCAACATTATTACCGCCGCTGTCATTCCTTCTGGCAGCTTGTTGTTGTTCGCCATTGTCTGGAAGCCAAGAAATATGATTGCCCTGGAATCTTGCGTTGCATCTAGGTCGAGGTCATCCAATGTCGAGAGGAGGCCAACCAGAGCATATGCAGACCGCCCGTTCTTTTTCAGCGCAGCAAGAATGGAGCGAGCGCCCGCTATTGCATTCTCATCCTTGGCATATGCGGAGGAGTCGGCCTTATCGAGAATCGGCTTCACCGAATCAAGAGTCTTTTGGAATGCCTCAACCTTTTCGGCGGCTTTGGCTACAAGTTCCCCGACCTCAGCCTCAGAGGGCATGTTCGCCATCGGGTTAGGCTCAGATGCGGAAGGGGTTTGAGCGCATAGAGCACTAGCAAACGTGACACAGGAGGCAATGACAGCAATCCTGAAGAGTGTTTTCATGCCAGCCATGCTTTCAGGTGTTTGGGCAGGAGGGCAAGAGAAAACGCCCAGCGCTTGTAGCCTCTGGGCGTTCGTCTGTCCGGCCTTTTAGTTTTCGTCCCCAAATGGCAGGGCGAGTGTCGTATTGACGCGCGGGAAAACACGATCTGCTGTGCGATAGAACTTCTCCCAAGAATCCGATGCGCGCGCGATGCCAAGCAATTCGTAGATGTGCCGTGTCAGCGCGGGATGGCCGATCTCCCTCGTCAAATACTGAAAGTGCTTATGCTTGCGATAGCCCTTCTCAGTTACAGGGTTTTTGCGCTGAAGTTCTTCGAGGATTCCCGGAGCAAGGCGCGAATAGACAAGGTCGTTGGTATATTTGCCAACCACTTGCGGCATTCTTCCATTATTCCAAGGCCAACCCTTGAGGCGGAAAATTTCCTTGTAAAGTTCAAGCGGGAATGTCTGTGCCCATTTCATCAACTCTTCCGAAATGTAAAGCTGCAAGATTTGATTCAGTGCATCGCGGTCACGAATCTCCTGATAGCCCGTAGCTTCATGGACAAGGGCAACAATGCCGACGCGGGCGAAGGCCCGCACTAAGATTTCGCATTGCTTGGCGATGTGATCTTGCTGGTAATTGAGTGCCCCGGCCTGACGCGCAGAGAGTACCGCGTCGCACAATTCAGGGAGGATTGTTGCCTCATATCCATAAGCCAACTGACCTCCAGAACGGAAGCGAATTGGGCTGGTGATCATCTCTCGCAACGCAGTGGAGACAAAAGGGCTAATCGACTTTGTACCCGCGAAATTTGCCAAACGATCAGGGCCACCCTTAGTAGCAGTTCCTTGGCTCATGGTCAGCGCGGTGAGCATCCCGTTCTGAGTGATCACGCTGCGACCGTCATTCAGGACGTAGCAAGGAATTTCAAGGTCGCCGATCTTGAGTGGACGATCAGGAGAGCCGAAATCCGCGCGGAGCTTCGGGGAACGCTCCACCTCGCCGTCCCTAGCCCATCTTGCCTCTGCTGCATCCCGCGCTATTGCACTGCGCTCTTCGGGAGAGAGCTTATCAGCCCTTGCCTTGCCGCCCTTCGTCTGTACGCTGTCCTTCTTCTCTTCCATCGCTGCCTCCATGCTTGCTATCAACAACTAAAACGTTACTCCAGGCGAAACAATCTTGCAAGCATAATCTATAAACGTGCATGCTTGCAATGCAAGCATGCACGTACGACATAGATACAACACCGAAGACTCTTACCGAAGCCATCCGCTACAACTCCGATGTCTAGACCTGCATTGACGCGGCGGCAGCGCTCCGCTGGGCTGACGACAAGCCTGTATGCCCCAGGTGCAACGTGATGCAAGGCCGTCACAGCCCCTTCCCGGTTGCGGACCCTATCAAGGTTCCTAGCGGGCTACCCGAAATCGGCATTCCGGCGTACAACGGGGGATAACGGCGGGTAACGCTCGGTAACGAGCAAAACACGCCAAGACCGCATCTCTATTGGGTTTTATGAGGATTTGAAGGGAATCTAGATGGTCGGGGCGGAGAGATTCGAACTCCCGACCCTCTGCTCCCAAAGCAGATGCGCTACCAGGCTGCGCTACGCCCCGACTTCCTCCATTATCGCATTTGAAAACAGGCTTGACCACACCCTAGTTCAGTGACCGCGAAAGAAGCAGATTCCCTCCCATTCGACTGCGCTCAGGGGGAATGACAACCAGAAAAGCAAGAACATCCAACACTATCCCTCGACAGCTTTGACCACAGCCATACCCTTGGTCTTTCTTTACCAGGTCCGCACATCGTGGACCATCACACGACTTATCCACAAAAGCAGCAGGAACGGCAGCATCGCCAGCGCGATCAGCCCCAGCGCGAGAAGCCCCATGAACATCCAGTCGCGCCACGTATCCCTGGCAGGCCCATACAGGCTGCTCTCCAGCAGATGATAGTTGCGCCGGTTAGCGCGCCAGCCGATATCGAACAGGTTGCCCAGCACCGGCACCATGCCCACGCCCACCTCGATCACGAGATTCGTCACCATGCGCGCGATCGTGACCAGCGGCACACCGCGGAAGAACGCCGCCAGCACAATGATGCAGCTCGCCGCCCCCGCCAGAAAATCCCCCACCCCTGGGATGAACCCGATGATGCCGTCGAGCCCGAACCGAATACTCGTGCCGGGAATGCGGAACCAGGTGTCGAGCACCCGCGAGAGCAGGTCGAGGTTCTCATCGCGGAACGCTCCCCCCGCCCCCCCGAAGCGCTTGTGCACCGGCTCTCCCGCCAGCAAAATCTCAGGTTGTGTCGTCTTCGCGCTCATGGGGTTCACCGTGGCCATTCGTTTCTGTTCCGCTTCTGCCGTTGCTGATCTCTGTTCTCTGATCTCTGTTCTCTGTTTCCTGTTCGCTGTTTCCTGCCTCTACCATTCCACACCTGTTGGATGCTACAATCAATCTCGATACGGCGGCTATAGTTCAGTGGCAGAACGCCGCTCTGTGGCAGCGGATGTCGTGGGTTCGAAACCCACTAGCCGCCCCAATCACCCTCTTCTAGTTCACCTGCGATCGACGCCCAGGTCGGTATTCCCGCTAGGCGCCCGAGAGACACGTTCTTGCCGCGAGCCCCGAAATTCAACGCCACTCCCGCCGCCTCGCTCGCGCCCTCGCCCGCCAACCTCTTTGTGGGAACCTCCGGCTGGGCCTACCCCACCTGGAAGCCAGGATTCTACCCGGCAGATGTCCCCTCGCGCGCCTTCCTTCCGGTCTACGCCTCAAAACTCACCTCCGTTGAGGTGAACTACACCTTCCGCACACTCCCCACCCGCACCCAGCTACAAGGCTGGCTGGACGCAACTCCCCCAGGCTTTCGCTTCAGCTTCAAAGCCCCCCAGCGGATCACCCACTTCCAGCGCCTCCGCGGAAGCCAGGAGGCCGTCGCCGAGTTCATCGCCGCCCTGGAACCCGCCCGCGAGGCCGGGAAACTCGGCCCCCTACTCTTCCAGCTACCCCCGAACTTTTCCGCAGATCTACAGCGTCTAAAAGACTTCCTCACTTCTCTAGAAATCACCAGAGGCCTGCAGATAGCCTTCGAATTCCGCCACCCCAGCTGGTTCACGGAAGCTACCTACGCACTGCTTAAGCAGCAAAACGCCACACTTTGCGTGGCCGAAAGCGACGACCTAGCCACCCCCGACATCCAGACCGCCAGCTACCGCTGCTACCGCCTGCGCCGCGACGGGGGCTATTCTCCGTCAAAACTCAACACCTTCGCCGCCCGCTTTACCAAGCTTTCCAAAGAGGGCGAGGTCTACGTCTACTTCAAACACGAAGACGAACCCACCGGCGCCCTGAACGCCTTGGCTATGCTCCACCGCGCCGCCGAGCTAAGCAAATCGGAGGCCCGCTAATGGCCGCAAGCTGCCAGACCGATCCCTGGCCCGAGGGCTATGTCAGGTTCACTCCTCGCCCCTGGCTCTCCAACGGCCATCTGCAGACCATCTTCGGCAACTTCCTGCCCCGTCCCAACCACCTGCCCACCTCGGTAGCGCAGCTGGTCGAGGTCTCCCCCGCACACGGCACGCAGATCTCCAGCCAGGTACTCTGCGAGTGCCACTGGCAGCCTCTGCCGGAACGTCCTCTGCGGCCGACAGCGATCATCGTGCATGGACTGGAGGGCTCGTCGCGCTCGCAGTACGTGATCGGCAACGCGAACAAGCTGTGGAAGGCGGGCTGCAATATTATCCGCATGAACATGCGCAACTGCGGCGGAACGGAGCGCCTCACGCCGACCCTCTACCACTCCGGCCTGTCCGGCGACGTAGGCCGCGTGATGCGTTTCTTCATCGAAACCCAGGGCCTGCGCTCGATCTCCCTCATCGGCTACTCGATGGGCGGTAACCTCGTACTGAAACTGGCCGGCGAACTCGGCACCGACGCCCCTCCAGAGCTGCGCAGCGTGATCGGCGTCTCGCCAGCCGTCGATCTCGACGCCTCAGCCGACGCTCTCCACCTGATCCAAAACCGTCTCTACGAACGCCGTTTCCTGCGAGCTCTGTTGAAGCGCTTCCGCCGCAAAGCCATGCTCTTCCCCCGCGCCTTCGATCCCCAACGCGCTTGGAATATCACCTCGGTGCGGCAGTTCGACGACCGCATCACCGCCCTCTACTCGGGCTTTCAGTCTGCAGACGACTACTACTACCGCGCAGCCGCCGCCCGCGTGCTCGACCGCATCGCCATTCCAGCGCTCCTGCTGCACGCCTGCGACGATCCCTTCATCCGCTTCTCCCCCGAGACCCGCACCATCATCGACGCCAATCCCCACATCACGCTGCTCGAAACGCAACAGGGCGGCCACTGCGCCTTTCTCGCTCCACCAGACGCCACCAACGAAAACGATGGTTACTGGGCGGAACACACAGCAAAACAATTTCTTCTAGCGCACGCCTGATCGCATAAACCCAAGGGTGCCGTGGCGACCTCCGCGAAACCTTTGCGCCCTCTGCGTTAAAGATTTTCTCCTGACTACCCCGGAACCTCATCGAGCATCGGCGTCACTCGGTCCACTGTCCCATTCAAAGAAGCCGGTGTGTCCAAGAACAGACTGAGCGAGCTCCTGTGCAGCGCTCACTCGAAGTTCCATACTCGGCGCCAGCAGCGTTTGCTCAATCAACCTTCCTGCCTCAGGATCCTCTGCGCAAATCGCAAGAAGCTGCTCCTTGGAACGAACAGAAAATCTCTGCCGTGTGGCAAACCAATATTTGACGGTAGCGTCAACAGCACGCCCCAGGATGAGGGCCGCCGTCACATCATCCCGACCGGCCACATCCACCGCATCCTCAAAGAGACATGCAACGGCATACCGCTGTTGTTCCAGCGCAGCTTCTGAAAAACTCGCTCCCGTCTCCAGGGTCGCGCGCGCCATCCCGATGATCTGTTCCGTCTTTGGCGAAGACGAGAAGACGACAACGCCAGTAGCCAGCATATGGGCGAAGATTGGACGCCCTTCCGCAGCTTCCTGCGTTAGATAGCCTTCCACCCATGCCGTCGAGTTGATGAATATCTCCGCGGGGACACCCTCAAACCACTTCTGCACACGCCTGCGCCATGCATGCTCGTGGAGCACAAGGATGTCGAAGTCGCTCGAGGCATCGGGATTGCCTCGGACGATCGAGCCCGACACAATCACAGCGAAGGGCTCAAAGTTGCTGAAGATGTAATCCATGGCAGCACGAAGTGCTATGTCATACCGAGGTGACAATACTGGAAGCTTCATAGGTGGCCGATCCATAGAGAAAACCTACTCTATCCCTCCAGTGTCCCATCTGCCGTATTCTAAAAAGATGCTTGCTGACTGGACCGCCGAATGCGCTGCCGACGCTCCCACACTTGTTGTTCCGTGGTCCGACCCTGACAGCGACGCGCACTTCGTCGACCTGCGCGCCGAACCCTACGACATCGCCGAGATCCCCGAGGCCGAGCGCTTCCCTCCGTTGGGCCGAGCCCTGCGCGCCCTGAATGCGACCCGCTCTCCGTTTCTCACCGCCAAGTGCGACACCTGGCGCATGTCTGCAAAGGACCACGCAGAAGACCTCGAAGCCCTGCGCCTGGAACTCGACCTCGACCCCGAGGCTACCCACTTCGGCTTTGCAAGCTACATCGATCTGCTGTGGCGCGAGCGGCCCGTCTTTGCCTCAGCGCACCAACAGCAGGACAGGCTCGACCGCATCGTACGCCGCGCACAGAAGCTTCCGCACAACGCCGCCGCACTGGAATGCGTTCTGCGTCCCGCGCTTCTTGACCTCAACGGCCCAGTCGAAGGCTTCGCCGTAACCCTGTACGTCACCGCCCTGGGGGAGAACGCCGACGAAGCGACGCAGCGCTGGGCTGCCGCCCTGGAAGACGTCGTGGCACTTCTGCGTGGCAAAGAACTTGAAGCAACGCGCGGCTCGGCTACAATCGATTCAGCGGATGCGTTCCCCTTGCGCGTCCGGCATCTCGGCTAAACCAGCCGGGCGAGTAGCTCAACTGGATAGAGCACCGACCTTCTAAGTCGGGGGTTGCAGGTTCGAGACCTGCCTCGCCCACCATCCCCCCTCCAGCAACGTCCAGGGGGGGCCACAAATTGCACGATGCTCCTGCTGCGATTGCAAGGCTTTAGTGTTTCTTAGTTTCCCCAAGGAAATATGCGCACAACATTAGCCAAAGTCCGAAATAATGTTCTCAATGCGCCACTGCGCACGGAGAACAAAAATGAAGACACTCTTAATCGTCGCCGGGCTCCTTTTGAGCGCTGCTTCCCTCGCTGTTGGATCCACCCTCACGGACCTCGGCATCGCCTCCAGCAACGTGCTCTCTGGTCCCGTTCCAACGTGCAATCCGAAGGCGACAAGCTGCCAGTAAATGGAATGATGCACCGCACGGCACCCTCGCGCGAGGTGTGCCGTGCACTCTAACTGGTGGATCGATCTAATGATGTACGCGATTTACGCGCTTTACATTCTGCTCGGGTATACGCTCGCGAAGAGACGTTTGATCGGGCAATACCCTTCCCTCTTCGCGACTTGTATCCTCACGCTCGCAGCCCAGGCAGCCCTCATCATCGAGCGCCCTCATTACACAATTTTCTTTTGGATTTATTGGTTAGGTAACGGCATTCTTTGCCTCTTCCGGCTATGGATCATGGCGGACGTGCTCGCTGCGATTCCAGGATTCAATCATCTTTCGGTATCTATCCGCTCCATGATCTTTGGGCTAATTATCGCTATTTCTGCAGGTTCCGGATGGATTGCAGTGAAACACGATCCGAGGCTTTATATAGAGATCCAACAATGGATGCTTATGAGTTCGACGGCGGTCAACTTCGCAAGCGTGACACTCATGCTGCTGCTCTTCCTGTGGGTATTCGTAATGGGTCTCGGATGGCTTCGTCGCCCGCATTTAATCGCATGCGGATTAGCGCAGAGCGTAATCTTCACCTACCTGTCTTCCTTGTTACTTTCCCGTCCCCAACATTCCCTACAGGAGGCTGGTACCATCCTGATCAACCTGGCAGAAATCGTCTGTGTTGCTATCTGGGTGCTAGCCGTCTCGCATACAGAGCTGCAAATAACTCTAAATCCCCGGCATACTGAGATCGTTGCGAATCTCTCGCGGCTTCTCACCACCGGCAAACGCGAACCACTGGCGAGAAATTGGCTATGACGCATATTGGATATCTGATTCTCCCCTCCCTGACCATTTTTGCTTTAGCGTGGTTCGCGTTCCATCGTGCACGAAGAGACTACATACACACCTGCGAGGATCTCCTCGCGAAGCTTCCCGAAGACATCCTCGCGAATCTACGCGGCGATATTGCGACGTCCAATTGGGTCGACGGCGACAGCGATTACTGGCGCGATTCCAGCCGCCTTCAGGGTGTAATCGATCGATGGAAGGCAACCTTTGTTCTTGTACAGCTTTGCCAGGCCGCAGTCACGCACCAGCGAATAGAACCGGCAGATTTCGTGATGGTCATGAGAGACGCTGCAATGCAGTCACTCATCGTCACGCTAGCATTTCCCGAGGTCGTCTGGTCCAAAATATTCGGCGTGCCGCACATATTCGCCCGGTTGAGCGGTGAATACCTCATATCGATGCTCGCTACTGCTCATACATTGCTTTCGGTTAACGGTGCTCCGCGTTGCCTCGATAGGCTTTCGGCATTGTAAACTTATCCACAAATGCCAACTGTCATAAGCATGTCGACCGAACAGCTACGCCGCCGCCAAGCCGCTATCGATGCGGAATTGCGCGCCGCCGAGCCGGTACGGATGGCGGAGCTTGATCTGATCCGCGCACAACTCGATAGCACAACGACTACAGTCGGCCGATTCTCTGCTATTCGAGAGGTTCGTGAGGCAACGGAAATTCTACTGTGGGAATATCCTCATGGACTCAGCAAGAACGAAATTGCTACCAAACTCTTGGCTGGCGGCTTCTATAACGCCAAACAAATGCGACCGTATCTCATCCAGAATTCGCTTAATTACCACATCAAACAAAAGCGATTTATCGAGAGAGACGGGATCGTTCTATTACCGGTAAAACTTAATCCATAATATCGCCCAACATCCCCACATCCAGCAGCGTCCCAAAAGGGCGGAGTGCCGCAGGTTGAGGGCATCCCCATCGGCAGGTTCGGCACTCCAATGCAATTGCAGGGGAGAGACACGATGCAGAACTATCAGCCAAATCAAGAGATCGTTCAGGAGCTATATCGCACACTGATTCTTCTAGGTGCGGAATCGGATGTACTCGGCGTTGTTGGATCCTGGGGAAACTCTTTGCCGGAAGAGGACGTGCTTGCGAGCCTGAAGGCTTGGAATCTTGCTACTCAAAACAAATTGAGCCAGCGCACGGCACATTATGAAGCTAGCTTCTGTCGCGCAGCCTACGACCCAGATGGAGAGTTGGATATTCCTCGCGTAACATCTACACCAACTCGCGCTCCTCGTTCGGTATCTTGACGATCACCTCGGCATGAGTTCGGCTATACCCCGTCGCATGCCGCAGCCCCGCGGCTGCAACCATTCCAACCGCCAGCAGGCAGACGCCGTCCCAGCTCCAACGCGACCACGCCAGCCCCGCCAGCGCTGACCCCGCCGCGCCACCGGTAAAGTACATCGTCATGTAGATCGTGTTCAGCCGGCTCCGAGCCTCTGAACCCAAGCCGAAGATCCGCGTCTGGTTGGCTACCTGCATCATCTGCGCCCCCAGGTCGAGCGCAATCACGCCGACCACCAGCGTCACCATATGCAGCGCCGTCGAAATATGCCAGCGCTCAGTCCACCAGAGCCAAATATAGGAGAAGGTCAGGACAGCGCCCGCAACCCCCACGACAAAACGCGGCCCGTGCTTGTCGGATAGCTTGCCCGCAACGGGAGCAATAAGAGCACCGGCTGCGCCAACCACGCCGAACGTTCCCGCTACGCCAGGCCCCATCCCGTAGTGGGCGTGCAACAAAAACGCCAGCGTCGTCCAGAAGCAGCTAAACGATCCGAAGGCCAAAGCCCCCAGCACGCCTGCCTCCCGCAGCAACGGCTCTTTGCGGAAGAGTGTCCACAACGACCGCATCGTGGCCTTGTAACTCAAGGACTGGCGCGGCTCCAGCCGCGGCATCACCCGAAAGATGATGGGAACGAACGCCAGGTTCATCACCGCTGCCAGGACGTATACCGTCCGCCAGCCATTCAGCTTCGCCACCCATCCGGCAAAACTCCGGGCGAGCAGAATCCCTAACAGCAGCCCCGTCATGACCGTTCCGATAGCGTGCCCTCGCCGCTCCTCCGGCACCAGGTCGGGAGCGATCGGGAGCGCCACATGGGTTACCGAAGCCAGCAACCCGATGAGAATGCTGGCGACGATCATGCCCGTCAGCCCCTGCGCAAACGCCGCCAACAACAGCGCCAGCGAGACGCCCGCATACATCCGCATCATCAGCTTCCGGCGTTCCAACACATCGCCAAGCGGCACAAAACAGAGGATGCCGCAGGCATAGCCGACCTGCGTCGCGACCGCGACCAGGCTCATCGCCCGCGCGCCCTGCCCCAGACTCTTCCCCATCACCAGCAGCAGAGGCTGCGCATAGTAGATGGAGCCCACACCAACGGCGCAGGCAATGCCTAGAAACGGCAGCGCCCAGCGCCCCTTCATCTCGGATTGATTCTGCGTCTCCATGGAATGACCCGACATCGTGTCTACCTGGTCCAATCGTTCAAAAAAACATTATTCTGCTCGTCGTACTTCCATCTTAACGCTGACAGGAGACGAAAGCGGTCACACAGCCGCTAATGATCCCTTAAAAAGTTCTACGCGTCTTTCGTCCGAGGGAAAGCCAAGCCGCAAGCTCCTTCCAAGGCTACAGCAAAGTTCAAATCGCTCTATCATGGAAGAGGAACGAAGTATGTCACACAACAACACCATTGCCGTAGCTATGTCCGGCGGCGTCGACTCCTCGGCGGTCGCGGCGCTGCTGCATGCCGAAGGACGAAACCTCATCGGGCTTACGCTGCAGCTTTGGAACCAGCGGCGTCTAGCCGGACGCGAGGGCATGCCCGAAACCGTGCAGGGCCGCTGTTGCTCCATTGACGACGTCTACGACGCCCGGCGTGTCGCCGAGCAGATCGGTATTCCCTACTATCTCGTCAACGCGCAGGAGCGCTTTGAGAACGAGGTGGTCCGCCCCTTCGTTGACGAGTACCTGGCCGGCCGCACGCCCATCCCCTGCACACTCTGCAACAATCACTTGAAGTTCGATCAACTGTTGCTGACCGCACGCCAGATCGGTGCCGACCGCATCGCCACCGGCCACTACGCACGCAACCACTACGACGAGGCTCGCGGACGCTGGGTTCTCTCCCGGCCCGCCGACAAATCCAAAGACCAGACCTACTTCCTGTTTGGGCTGACCCAGGAACAGCTCTCGCGCACACTCTTTCCGCTCGGCGAGATGCAGAAGCCGGCCGTGCGTTCGATGGCTGCCGATCATGGCCTGGAGCTGGCCCAGAAGCCCGACTCCCAGGAGATCTGTTTCATCCCCGGCGGCAGCTACTCCCAGTTTCTGAAGGCCTATCTCGACGAGCAGGGCCGCGAACTTCCGGACAGCTCTGGCGAGTTGGTCTCCGCCAGCGGCGAGATTCTGGGACACCACGAGGGTATCCACGGCTTCACCGTCGGACAGCGCAAGGGCCTGGGGATAAGTTCACCGCAGCCGCTTTACGTACTGAGCATTCATCCCGACTCCCATGCGGTACAGGTCGGCCCGGATGACCAGTTGCTCTCGCAAACGCTCGTCGCTGACCGCCTGAACTGGGTTTCGATCCCCGAGCCGAACGAAGAGATTCGCGTCACGATCAAGATTCGCCATCGCCACGAGCCCGCCCCGGCAACCCTGCGTGTTACGGCCCCTGATCGCATTGAGGCGACCTTCGACGAGCCCCAGCGCGCCATCACTCCAGGACAGTCGGCAGTGTTCTATCAGGGCGATGAAGTAGCGGGCGGCGGCTGGATTATGTGACCTGCCGTACGGTCTCCTTCGAGCCTTTTCACTAATCGTAAAAAGGCTTAGAAAATAAAAGCAAAAAGCCTCTGCGGAGCAGAGGCTTTTTGCTTCACATGCATATCCTTTACTTACTGCTTCTCCCAAACGGAGAACGCTTCACAAACGTCTCCAATCCCACCTTGAGCCCGGCAATAATCCCTGCAATCTGTTTCACGGGAACGCGGATTCCCTCCTGCACAACATGCGAGACCTGTTCGGTCGTATGCAGCGCATCCGATACGATGCCATCCACGCGAGCCACCTGGGTGCGCGTCCTATTGTTGGCGTCCACCACCGTGCGATTGAGCTGGGTGAGCGTCTCGCCGACCTCATCGCACTTGGCGCGCACGGTATAGGACATCTGCTCGACGTTGTTGCTGATACTGCGGAGCTTCGGAGAAATATCTTCCAAAAGCTCGGTAGTCTTTGTCAGGAACGGGCCAGTCCGCTCTTCAGTGCGTTCCGCGATGCCTTCAAGCTTCAACAATAATTTCGACGCAAAAGTTGCCGCCATCGCAAAAAACAGAGCCTGCGCAACCAGAGCCCCCGCGATGATTCCAGCAAAGATCATCAACCAACGTAAGTCACGACCGCTCAATCCATTGGTCGATTGCCATAAAAACATCATCAAGCCGCGAGTAGCTGGCATAAAGCATCTCCTCTTGTCCGGCGCATATTGCCCGGCACATATCGTCCGGCACATAGCCGGGATCGTCCCCATTACGCATGGCCCACTGTATTGTCTCCCAGCCTAAGGCCGCAAGCCCTGCAAAGGAAACCAAAACTGCAAAGCAAAGGGGGCCGGCACTGCCGGCCCCGCTTGCAGCAGAAAACCTCGAACTAAGAGTTTTCCACCGGATCGCTGGAAGTCGCGGTCTTGATGTACGCGTCTTTGCCCGCCTCGACAGCCGCGGAAGCCGCATCGACATGGGTTTGCACCAGATCCTTGCCCTTATCTACGTACTGGCTCCACTGTGTGCGGCCCTTGTCGTAGTAATCCTTGCTTTTATCGACGTACTGGCCGGCAACCTGCTTACCCTGCCGCACGTACTCCCCGGCCTGTTCCAGGCCTTGGTTATAGAGCTCATTGGCGCGGTCACGCGCCTCGAGAGAACGGGCAACCAGCTCCTCACGCGTCTCCTTGCCTGCCTTCGGGGCGTAGAGTACGCCTACCAGCGCACCGAGTCCAAGCCCCGCGAGGAACCATCCAAACCCACCAATACTGCTTTCGTTGTCCGCCATTGCGATCTCCTTCGTCTAAAACTTGCTGCGATGCTGAACGGCTGCACGACCGATCGTATGGAAAGTGTCGCACCTATTCAAGGTGGATGCCTACCAAAGATGGCGGGTTGCGTCCAAGCAGGACGACTCATCCGGTGTATGGAACAGAATTTTCACAACTGTTTTGTTCACAACTGCTTCCGGGTGCATCTATATGAGGGTAATGTAATCAACAAAAGGGATTCAGCACCATCCACGGAGACCGCACAATGACGACCCGCACAACCGGCATCCTTCAAAACGCCGCCGCTTCAGCCACTCTTTTTTGCGCCTTTGTTCTGCTTCCGCTAAGCGGTTGCAAAAAACCGATCGATGACGCCACTCTGACCACAAACGTCCAAGCCGCTCTGGCGGCAGACGCAGCGATCAAGCAGCAACCCGTCCAGGTAGCCGTGCAGAACGGCATCGTCACACTCTCCGGCAACGTCAGCGACGATACCGCAAGCTCCGTCGCCGCCCAGGATGCCGCCAAAGTAGAGGGCGTCAAGGAAGTTGCGAACAACCTCGAAGTCGCCGGCGTTCAGGTAGCTCCCACCGTCGTGACTCCCGCCGCGCCGACAACGCCACGCCAGACCACACCCGCGGAACGCCAGGCAATCGCGACGAAACAGCCGCTGCCTCCTCCGGTCCCCAATACCCCTCCCCCGCCGGCTCCGACCTACCACGATGTCTCGGTGCCTGCTGGAACGGCCATTCCTATCCGCATCACTCAGACCCTGGACAGCGCGACCACGCAGACTGGAACGCCCTTCAATGGCGTTGTAACACGTGAGGTCGTCGTCGATGGCTTCGTCGTCATTCCCGCAGGCTCTGCCGTCAGCGGAAGCGTCGTAGAGGCCAAGGACGCCACTCACTTCAAGGGCAGCTCTCTGCTCTCCATCCAGCTCACCGCACTACGGCGCCACGGCAACCTGATTCCTATTTCGACAGACGCGTACACCGTCGCTGGCAAGGGCCGCGGTGGCAACACCGCTGCCAAAATCGGCGGCGGCGCAGCGATCGGCGCCGTACTCGGCGGTATCTTCGGCGGCGGAAAGGGCGCTGCCATCGGTGCTGCGGCCGGCGGAGGCGGGGGCGCAATCGTCCAGGGCGCCACGAAGGGCCAGCAGGTACAGATTCCATCCGAAAGCGTCATTCGCTTCCGTCTGGAGAACTCATTCACCGTGCATACCTCGGAGGCTCCCTCCAACTATGAGCCGACCACCGATCCAACGCTTCAGAGCCGTTAGATCATCTCATAGCGTTAAGACAGCCTTACCCGGAAGGGCGTGGATGCAACCCACGCCCTTCCGGCCTACTACCTCATCACCGAGTTCGTTCTTCGCATCTTAAAAGCAGCACTCCAGCCCTCATGTAAACTGGCGACAATGGAGTTCTGCAAGTCTCCCCACCGTAGCAGTGCGGAGTGTTCCGCCTAAGACCACCCGGAAGGGGTATACCTTTGAGCGTCTCAGAAACCAGACCATCGGGCTTTTTAACCTTCACGCTGCACGCCCATCTTCCCTATGTCGTAAATCATGGGACTTGGCCGCACGGCATGGAGTGGCTGCATGAAGCTGCTGCAGAAACCTACCTTCCACTGCTTCGTGTTCTCGGCAACCTCGAGCGTGATGGGATTGCGCTGAACTGCAATCTGAATCTCTCGCCCATTTTGCTCGAACAGCTGGCACACCCGGTATTCAAAGCCGAGTTCCCCAAGTATGTGGAACGCAAGATCATTGCCGCGCGCGAAGATGAGGCCTTCTTCACGACCTCCGGCGAGCATCACTACGCCGAAACAGCACGCTTCTGGCACAAGTTCTTCACCGACGCGCTGGACGACTTCAACGCTCTCGACGGGGACATCATCAAGGGCTTCCGTTACTTCAACGACAAGGGCCTGATCGAGATCATCACCTGCGGCGCAACGCATGGCTACATGCCGCTGCTGGGTACCGACGAAAGCGTTCGTGCGCAGATCCGCACGGCGGTCAACGCGCACATCCGCCACATCGGCAAGCATCCCAAGGGCATTTGGGCGCCGGAATGCGGTTACCGTCCCGCTGGCTTCTGGAACTATCCCGTCGGAAACGCCGATGGCTCCCCCACGCAGCCTGGTTTCGATCGCATCGGCGTAGAGCAGGCTCTCTCGGAAAGCGACATCGAGTTCTTCTTCGTCGATACCCACCTGGTCGAGGAGTCGGCACGCATTCCTTCGCCCTACGAGCTTCTTCGCGGCACTGTAGCCACCCGTGCCGAAGAGCCGATGACGTTCAACGATAACCGGCGGCTCTACCAGCCGTATTTCGTCGACGGCCCTTACGACAAGCGCTATGCCACGACCATCTTCCCGCGCGACCCGCGCACCGGCGTTCAGGTCTGGTCGGGCGACTCGGGCTATCCGGGCGATGGCAACTATCTCGACTTCCACAAGAAGCGCTGGCCCGGAGGGCATCGCTACTGGCGCGTGACCGGACCTCGTGTGGACATGGGTGATAAGGAGCCTTATTACCCGCAGCGAGCAGCCGAACAGGTCAAGGGCCACGCCTCGCACTTTGTGCATCTGGTGTGGCAGGCGCTGCAGGGCGGCTTCAACGACTCCATTCCACCGGTGCTCTGCTCTCCGTTTGACGCCGAGCTCTTCGGTCACTGGTGGTTCGAGGGGCCGTTGTGGCTTGAAGCCGTCGCACGTGTGCTGCACGAGCATGAGATGGGTCTCGCACTCGCCTCCTGCACACAATATCTCGAGCAGTATCCGCGAGCCGGCTTTATCGCCATGCACGAAGGCTCCTGGGGTGCCGAAGGCACCAATCACGTCTGGATGAACCCGGACACCTCATGGACCTACACCCACATCTACCCCGCCGAGATCTACACTCGCGATGTCTGCACCAGCGGCAAGTGGAAAGACGGCGGTCTCGGTGAGCGGATTGTGAAGCAGCTCTGCCGTGAATTGTTGCTGTTGGAGTCCTCCGACTGGCAGTTCCTCATCACCACCGGAGCGGCACGCGACTATGCCGAGCTTCGCTTTGAAACCCACAACAACCAGTTCAACGAGGTGAAGGCCATCTGGCAGCACTTCGAGTCTAACGGTTCGATCACCCCCGAACAGGAAGAGCGGCTCGCGGCCATTGAGCTGCGCGACAGCATCTTCGTGGACATCGATCCGAGCTTCTGGATCGCTGGCGCTCGACAGGTACGCGAAGGTGGCCGCAACCCCGAGGACGACGTTCCCCAAATTGTCGCAGCATCCGGAGAGACCAATGGGGTCGTAAAAAGCGATCTAGGGAAACATCCGCCAGTGCATGATGTCTCCGCGACTAAGACCCTTAAATTCCGCGCCAACGCTTGAGTACGTCGTCTCCAACACGTAGAAACAACCACGAAAGGGCATCGCACCGCGCGATGCCCTTTTCTGCGCCCGCACACGGGCTCACCCTGCTTGCTCCACAACCTCACCAGACACCCCGGCGCACACCACTCGCCCTATGGCACCTGCTGTCGCTCGACGCGCCAACAGTAGCCGCGCTATGGACCTGGTTTATTGCCCGCTGCAGCGGCCTGCATCTGCCCTGGACACCCGTTGCCGCGATGTTCGTCGCGGTATGGATGCTCTATGCCGCCGACCGCCTGCTCGACGCCAGAGCGGAAGCCTCCGCTGCCGAACTCGAAGAGCGGCATCGCTTCCATCACCGGCACAAACGGGCCTTCCTCTCCGGCATCGTCATCGCCTCGATCGTTCTCGCCGCGTTGCTGCATCGCCTGGACGGCGCCGCGCTGCACCTCCAGGCCTTGCTGGCTTCCCTGCTCTTCGCCTATTTTTTCCTCATCCACATCTTCCCAGCGACGCCTCTTGCAGCCGAAACAGGAGCGCATCGCCTGCCTAAAGAGCTGGCCGTCGGCATCTTCTTTCCCGCAGCCGTCTTCGTCCCTACGGTGGCGCGCCAGCCACATCTGCGCGCCCTTCTCGCTCCGGACGCTCTGCTCTTCGCCGCGGTCTGCACGCTGAACTGCCTCTTCCTCTACGCCTGGGAGCATCCCGGCGAGCGCTCCTCTGCCCATTGGACGACGCGCTTCGCCACACGCCATCTCGCCAGCCTGAGCTGTATCACAGCGATCCTGAGCTTTACGTTGGCTCTTCTCGAACACCGTCATTCGTCTGCGCCAACCTGGCTGCTGGCTCTCGCCTGCGGTTGCAGTGCGTCCCTGCTTCTACTGCTTCACACGCAGCGACGGCATCTGGCCGCGATCCATCTGCGCGCCGCCGCCGATCTTGCCTTGCTGACGCCCGCACTCCTCGTCCCATTGGCGCGAGTCTTTGCACGATGAAGCCGCAGCTCCCTCTCAACCGAAGCGAGCCAAACTTCGATTCTGTTGCGCACCTCTACCGCTGGGCTGAGTATCTTTCCCTGGGACCGCTGCTCCAACACACTCGCGTCCACTTTCTGCCGCAACTCTCAGCATGCCGCAGCGCCTTCGTGCTCGGCGACGGCGACGGCCGCTTCCTCGCGCGCCTGCTGGCACAGAATCCCTCACTGCACGCTCTCGCCATAGACACCAGCGCGACGATGCTGGAGCTCCTCCAGAAACGCTGTGCCCCTGCCAGCAGCCGCCTGCGCCTGCAACAGACGTCAGCCCTTACAGCAGCCCCTCCTGACGATGTCGACCTCATCGTCACCCATTTCTTCCTCGACTGCCTCACGCAAATCGAGGTCGATGAACTGGCCAAGCGTATCGCCACGCAGTCACAGCCCGAGACCCTCTGGCTGCTCTCCGACTTTCAGGTTCCACCATCAGGAGCCGCTCGCCCTCTGGCGCGGCTCTATATTCGCGCCCTCTACTTTGCCTTTCGCCTTCTTACCGGCCTGCGCGTGCAGAGTCTACCTAATCCACAGGCAGCACTGGCTCACGCAGGTTTCAAACGCATCGCCCATCATGAACAGCTCTTCGGAGTGATCTACACAGAGCTATGGCAAAGGGCAAAGACCAGCGATAATCCGGGCGCCCCATCTTCGCGACAGCTTTATCGTCGCTAAGGTGGGCATTGACGCAGAGCCCGATTCAAATGTTTGTGGCTCGCTTTGCGTCATGGGCATCGCGCGCCAGCGCGACCGCCCCTGCCCATGTCAGCCTCACCTAAGACTTACGCGGAGCTGTGCACCCGGATTGCCACTACTCCCCAGTTCCGATTCTCTACAATAGAGAACAACAAACGACGCAACCTGTTCGCGCCGCCGATCATCCATTTATATAGGTGTGGCAACGACAAACCAGCACACATCAGAGAAACGTAAGACCGCATGAACTTATATATTCTTCGCCACGCCAGCGCCGGAACGCGACGCATCAATCCATTACTCGACCTCAAGCGTCCCCTCGACAAGGACGGCAAGAGCCATTGCCTGCAGCTCGCTCACGTACTCGTGGCAATGAAGATCAACTTCGACCTCATCGTTTCCAGCCCGCTGAAGCGCAGCCTGCAGACCGCGCAGCTGGTCGGCACGGAGACCGGCTACGAGTCGCGCATCCTGATATCCAACGCCCTCGCACCAACCGCTACCTTCGAGCAGTTTCAGCGCCTGCTGCGCGAGTGCGCGGCCCACGAGAACCTCCTCGTCGTCGGCCACAACCCCAACATCACGGCGTTCCTTAGCCAGATCATCGACCCTTCGATCTCGTCCCTGGAAGACCGCACAGCCGACCGCACGTCCCCGCGCGTGCGGCTCCGCAAGGGCTCACTGGCCCGCCTGAGCATGATGCGCGGCCCCGCCACGCTGCAGTGGCTGCTCGACCCCCGCCTCGTCCGCTCGCTCTATGCCACTTCGACGAAGAGCTCGCGCCGGAAGACCTCGCGGAAGTAAGCCGCTTCCTTCTTCAGCGCCCACACTTCGAGCTCCGCTCCGCCCCGCGCAGGCACCAGGTCCAGTACCACACGCTTCGGATAAACATGGGTCCGCAGACGCACCGCCGCCGTAGCGCGGTCCTGGTTGAGCGCCTGCGCCAGCCGCAGCAACACCACGGCCCGCGCCACATGCGCATGCTCCTCTACCGGAACCTGACGCATCGTGCGGTCCATCGGCTCCGGCCGTGTCTTTCCGAGATAGCGTGCAATCGCCGCCACAATCGCCCGCTGTTGCGGCGAAAACCCAAAGATCTCCGAGTTCGCAATGATGTACTGCGAGTGCCTGTGATGTCCCTGGTGGTTCATAAACTTGCCCACCTCCTGCATCATCGCGGCGGCCTCCAGCCAGAGCCTGTACTCCGACGGCAGTTCATGCACGTGTTGTAACTGGTCAAAGAGCTGTGCGGAGTGCAAACGCTCCGGCTCGGCCTTGCGGGGGTCGATTCCGTAGCGGCGGCATACCTCGATCACGCCCTCCCAGCGCTCGGCCTCCATCGTGCGATGCGCGCTGGCATGCGAATCTGTATCGCCCAGCATCTGCGCCAGCATACCGTCGCGCAGCCCCAGCGGCGAGTAGCGGAAGCCCTTTAGCCCCAGCCGCTCCAGCAGCGACGCATAGACCTGCGCGCCGCCGTTAATAATCTCCGAGCGCCGTGGGCCGATACCCGCCACCGCCGCGCGTTGCGCATTGTCCATCTTCAGCAGGCGATCCGCCATCTTGCGTACCGACTTCGTATCGGTCTCCAGCATCTTCACGCGCTGCACCGCACCAGGCTTTTTGCTGCGCGAAGGTTTCGCAGCCTTCTTCTTCTCCAGCCCCAGAGCCAGCGAGTTGCTGGCCTCGGCCAACGCCGCCGCCGTGCCGGAGGTCGCAATCACCAGCGCCACCTTCGGCAAGCCAAACTTGCGGTCCGCTTTGCGGAGTTCACGGTCGATAAACTGCCGCAGCCTCGCGACATCTTCCTTCGTTGGCGGATCGTTGCGCAGAAACTCCTGCTGCAGCCTGACCGCGCCCAGCGGCAGGCTGACCATCTCCTTGATGCGCCCACCCTCCGACAGCGTAACCTCGCAGCTTCCTCCACCCAGGTCGATCAGCATACATCTGCCGCGCGCACCGGGCTCGAGCGTAACCGCGCCGAAATGGATCAGCCGGCCCTCTTCAAGCCCCGAGATAACCTCGACGCTCCACCCCGTAGTCGACTTCACCCAGGCGCGAAAAGCCTCCGAATTGCGCGCATCGCGCATCGCGCTGGTCGCCACCACCCGCACCTTGTCCACGACATGACTCTGCACAGCCTTGTGGAAGCGTTTGAGCGCCTTGATCGTGCTGGCCATCGCCTCCGGCGAGATCACCCCGGTCTCGAAGACGCTCTCGCCCAGCCGCGTGACCTCACGATCTTCATGCAGCGTCTTCAGGCGGTGCTGCTGCACAGACGCAATCGCGAGCCTGCACGAGTTCGATCCTATGTCGATGGCCGCAAACGTGGGCATAAGTTGTTGAATCCTTTCACGCTAATAAATCGTCCGACACTATGGAAGATTACATGCCTTGGCAATCATGTGGGCTGGACACGCATCTCACACAAGATGAATTGACGAAAGCACAACAAAATCTGCTGTCCGGGTTTAGCACCAAAGATGCAGCCTTCATGCGACGACCCCGTGGGACAGCATACTTTACTGACTCTTTATCAGGAGTGTGAGATGCTCACAGACACGCTCGAAGAACCGCAACAGATACCCGAAGCAACACTACTGGTGAGCGCCCCCCAAACTGACCGCACGTTTGTGGTAATCCCACAAGCCGCGCCTCGCCGCTCGCCACTCTCACACATCTGTCTGCTGCTCGGCCTCTGGCTCGCCATCTTTGCCGCATCGCTCTGGACGCCTCCCCTCCTCGACGATGCCGACGCTACCCACGCCCAGGCCGCGCAGGCCATGGCCCGCACCGGCGACTGGGTCACACTGCACGTCGACGGTATACGTTATCTTGAAAAGCCCCCCTTGCCCTACTGGCTCGCAGCCATAAGCCTCAAACTGTTCGGCCCCGGAACCTTCGCTATTCATCTGCCCATTGCTCTGGCAGTACTGGGACTCGCTCTGCTGGGCTATGGCTGGTCACGGCGCATCTTCGACGACCAGACGGCGCTGTACACAGGAATCTTCACCCTCACGTCAGCAGGAGTCTTCCTCTTCACCCGCGTCTTTATTCCGGAAGTCCTTCTATCGCTTTTCCTCTGCCTCGGGCTGTTCTCACTGCTGCGCGCGCTCGATACAGGCTCACGCAGGCATGCATATACGCTTTGGATCGCTCTTGCGCTCGCCGTGCTCACCAAAGGCCTCATCGCCATCGTCTTCCTCAGCGGTGTTGCGGCACTCTATCTCACACTCACCGGCCAGTGGAAGATGTGGAAGCGTCTCTGTCCCTTCAGCGGCCTGCTGTTGTTTCTCCTGATCGCCGCCCCCTGGCACATCCTCGCGGGCCTGCGCAACACAGGCGGAGCCGACGGTCACGGCTTCTTCTGGTTCTATTTCATCAACGAACACTTCCTGCGCTTTCTAGGCCGCCGCATTCCGCGCGACTACAACAAGCTCCCCGGCTACCTCTACTGGTCGCTGCATATCGTCTGGCTGTTCCCCTGGAGTCTCTTCGCCCCCGTAGCCTTGATCGAGGCCTGGAGGCGCAGACGAAGCCTCTTTGCAGCCACCAGCGAAACCCAGCGCACGGTCCTGCTGCTCACCCTCTATTCAGGACTCATCCTTCTCTTCTTCTCACTCTCCACCAATCAGGAGTACTACACCTTCCCCGTCTATCTGCCGCTGCTGATGCTGCTGGCCGCAGCACTCGTCCAGGCCGAAAAGAAATCCGACCGCGCTCTGACACGCGCCGTTACCTCGGCGCACGCTGCATTTGCCGTGATCGGTCTCGCCATCGCCATCGCACTTGGCTTCGGCCTCTGGACGTCACGCCATCTGGCCTTCGTTCCCGACATCGGCGATCTGCTCGCGCATCGCGGCGTCGGAGACTACACCCTCTCGATGTCGCACTTCTTCGACCTCACCGGACCCTCGTTCGCCGCCCTGCGCCTTCCTGCTTCGCTGGCGGCCATCGCCTTTGCCGTAGGCCCGGTAAGTGCATGGCTCCTGCGGATTCGCCGCAAACACCTTGCATCCACACTCACCGTCGCGCTCACGGCTGCCACCTTCCTGGTCGCCGCCCACATCGCGCTGGTTCGGTTCTCCCCCATGCTCTCCTCGCATGACTTCGCTGAACGCATCCAGGACCTGGAGCACGATGGCAACATCTCGCCGTCCAACCAGGTCCTCCTTTATGGCGATCAGGCCTATGGCTCGTCGATCCCCTTCTATCTCGGCCGCCAAGTCTCTCTCGTCGACGGTCGCAGCACCTCCATGCTCTTCGGCAGCACCTTTGCCGACGCGCCATCCATCTTCGTCACGCACGAGCAGCTCCTCGCGCAATGGGGCAGCGGCCCGCGCAAACTTCTCTTCGTTCCGGCGGAAAGACGCGATGAAGTCGACCATCTCCTCGGCAAACGGCAGATTGTGCTGGACGAGACCTCCGGCAAGGCACTCGTGACCGACCGGCCACTCGATCACCCGCAGGCTGTGGATTCGCGAGCTATAGACTTACATTGATGTCGTACGTAAAAGATACGACCCTGAAAGCCGCAACCTCCATCAGATTGTGAACACACTTGTAGCTAAATACGCACCGTCCAGCACGCTAGCGCCCGCCCCACGCAAACGCTGGAGCCTGCGCTCGATCCTGCTGCTGCTTCTTGCATGGTCTGCTCTACAGATCGGCGGCCTCTTCACCCCAGGCCTGCTCGATGATGTCGACTCCGTCTACATCCAGATCGCCCGCGAGATGTTGCAGCGTCACGACTTCATCACGCCAACCATCGACGGCATTCGCTTCTTCGACAAGCCTCCACTCATGTATTGGATGGCTGCTGGCTCCATGCGCCTATTCGGCATCCACGACTGGGCCGCGCGATTGCCGCTGGCGCTCGGTGTGCTTGCCCTGCTGCTTGCGGTCTACGCACTGGGCATTCGCCTCTTCAACACCGTCTCCCCGCTCGACAACCCCGACCGTGGCGGCCTCTACGCTGCGCTGGCGATGGCTACCTCCATCGGCCCTTACCTGTACACACGCTTCTACATTCCCGACATCCTGATCGCCCTCTGGATGACACTGTCGGTTCATCTATTTCTTGTGGCGCTCGACCGCCTGCGCGAAGGCCGCTCTCCACTCCTTCCCAGTCTCGGCTTCGCCGTGGTCATGGCGCTCGACGTCCTGACCAAAGGCCTCATCGGCATCGTCTTCCCCCTCGGCTTCGTCTTGCTGTATCTCCTCTTCACAAGACGCCTGAAGCTCCTGCTGAAGCTGCAAATTCCAGCAGCCACTGGCCTATTTCTGTTGCTCGCCGCGCCTTGGCATATCCTCGCTGCGCTGCGCAATCCAGCCATCTCCATGCCTGCCGGCCTTGGCCTCCCTGCCCGCGCTGGATGGGCCTGGTTCTATCTCTACAACGAACACATCGCCCGCTTTCTTGGCCGCCGCATCCCCCACGACTACGGCCAGGTGCCCATTCCCCTCTTCTGGCTGCTGCTCGTGCTGTGGCTCGTCCCCTGGTCGGCCTTTCTGCCGGCTGCACTCGTGGATGCCCTTCGCGATCTGAGGCAGCGCAGCGAAGCCCCCCTGCGCTTCGACTCCGATATTGCCGCCGGCTATGACACCGCAACCGCGCTCCAGGCATCGGCTCAGAGCCATGAGGCCGCGCTTTCGCTTCTGCTGTGGGCAGGCATCATTCTTGGCTTCTTCACCCTCTCCTCACGCCAGGAGTACTACCACCTGCCCGCGCTGCCGGCCCTCGCGCTGCTGGTCGGAGGCATGCTCGCCGCCGCCGACCCCAAAGCCCGCCGCCATACCAGCATCCATGCCGCCGCGGCCTTTGGCACAAAGAGCCAGCCCCAAATCCAGGCCCTTAATGCATCGCTGTACTTCCTCGTCCCGCTCGGTTCGCTCCTCTTCCTCGTCTGCAGCTATCTCGCGATCACCGCACATACGCCTCCCACAGGAGTCGACCTGAACGCGCTGCTGAGCTCTAACCCAGCGCTCTACAACCTCTCACTGGGACACGTCTTCGATCTCACCGGCAACGCCATGGGCTTCTTCCGGGGGCCACTCTGGACCGTCGCGCTCTGCATGCTCGCGCTTGGCCCAGGCTCGCATCTGTTGCGACGCAGAGGACGCACCCTCGCAGCCAATCTGGTCATAGCCGCGAGCATGGCCGGAGTTCTCCTCGCCGCACACGAAGGTCTCGTACGCTTCTACCCCATCCTCGGATCCAAGGGCCTCGCGCAGGCGATCGATACTGCCCGCCGCCCCGGCGACATCGTCGTCATCGACGGCGAACTTACCTCCGGCTCCACGCTGCTGTTCTACACAGGCCAGCCAACACTGCTGGTCAACGGCCGCATCAACGGTCCATGGTTCGGCGGCTTCTGGCCGGACGCACCCCACATCTTCGAAGACGAAGCCGGCCTGCACCACCTCTGGAGCGGCCCCCAACGCGTCTTCCTATTGACCTACAACCGCAGGCAGCGCCAACACGACCTCAGCACCTACGGCAACGTCATCGACTTCGCCGACTCCGGCGGCAAAACCATCCTCACCAACCGCTGAAAAGCAGAGAGACGAGTAAAAAGAGAGATCAGAGATGAGTAAAAGCTTGTCACTGATCTCTCTTCTCTGATCTCTCTTTACTCTTACCTAGTCCGGCGACTCCACCCGTCCACCGTCTTTCAGCTTATAAATCTTGCCGCGATAATAGAAGTTATCGCCGCCATAGCTGCCCATCCACAACATCCATCCCAAAAAATCACGCAGCGGATAGATCGCAGCCCCACGCATCCACTCCGGGTCGCCCATCACGCGAAGGATCGCGCCTGCCTGCAGCCAGCGATTGACCACCGCTGTAACCAGCCAGAGCAAACCCACCACGACATGCCCACTAGCAACGCCCCACAGCAGGCCCACCAGACCGAACGGCATCGCAAAGGTCAGTCCACTCCCCAGATGTCCCCACGGGCGCGAGCGCCGCGTGCTCTGCATCCATCGGAGCTGATTGCGAAAGCTGAGCCAGAACGGAGAATCCTGTACCATCAGCCGGATCACATGCGTTGCCAGCAGAACGCCTGCACCTTGTGCCGCCAGGCGATTGCCCAGCACAAAGTCATCGGCATAAAACTGCCCGAGCTCATCGAATCCCCCGACATCCTGAAAGCTCTTGCGCCGCACCGCCATCGTCGCGCCCAGCGCGAACTTCGTGCCCTCAATCATGTCGGCAACAAGCACCCCGGAGGTCATCTCTACACTCTTGCCGACAGCGTCCAGTCGCGACGCAAAGCCTGCATGCTCATGGGCCGTTCCGAGATACACGCACGAAGCCAACCCTACATGCGGGTCTTTCAGCGTCTGCACCATGCGCTGAAGATAATTCGGCACCACACGCACATCCGCATCGCTCGTGATGTAGTTGTCGTTCCGGGCCACAGAGTCCAGCTTGGCCAGCGAGAAGACCTTGGCATTATGAAACTTCGGCATAGGCTCGCCGCAGGTTACATACTTTGCGTCCACATGGGGATAACGCTTTCCAACCTCACGCGCCAGCTGCAGCCCGGCATCGCTCTCCTGGCGAGCACAAAATAACAGTTCAAAGTCCGGGTAATCCTGCTCAAAGAACGTCTCAAGATTACGCTCCATCCCCGGCTCGGTCCCATGCAGCGGCTTCAGGACGCTCAGGGGAGGCAGAAAGTCCGCCGGTGCGCTCTGCTCACGGCGGCGTCTCAGCCCAAAGCGCACAGCCGCCACCAGCACCATGGCACAGTAGATCGACGAGGTGACCGAACCCACAGCGGCCAGCCAGAACAGAATGTGAAGCAAAACCTTCATCGCACCAAGCCAGAAGAATATTTCGGGACTAAGATCCCGACCGGACAAAGGTATAGACGGAACTTTCGGTTGCCAGTTCTCAGTGTTTCAATTGAAATCTGAGACCTGACAACTCATTCCACCGAATCATCCGGGTGCAGCCCTAGAGTAGCCCTATCCCTCTAAGTCTACGCGACCCTGGCCCGCCTACTCCTTCGTGACGATCTTCCTGCGCAGAGGAACCAGCCCGGCCTGCGGCGCCTGCTGTTGCTGCACGCGCGTCAGCATCTCCGTGCGGACGAAGTCGACAAACCCCTGCATCTGCCGGTTCATCTCCTCCATGCGCTCGCGCATCTGCAAAACGATGGCGATTCCCGCAATATTGACCCCCAGGTCGCGCGCCAGGTTCAGAATGAACTCCAGCCGTTCGAGGTCCTCGTCGGTATAGAGCCGGGTATTGCCGTCCGAGCGCGACGGCCGCAACAGCCCTTCACGCTCATATAAGCGGAGTGTCTGCGGATGAATCGCATACATCTCGGCCACAGCCGAGATCATGTATGCCCCTTTCGATTTGCGCTTGGTTGCCATCGTCCTCAGCATACCGCCTCGGAATACCGTATTGCATGTTTCCGCCGCATCCCCCTGTTCGGCAGTACCTACGGATGTTCCTTTGAATCGTCGGAGGTTGCCTTTACCGGCCTCTCGCCGAGTCTCGACTTCGCAGTCTCCAACCGGCCTACGGCTGGAACCATCTCGCCGGCCTTGGCGAGTCCAAAACGAGGCATATTGGCATAAACGCACTCGTATCCCCCAGCCGGGACCAGATAGCTCTCATGGAAGATGCCCAGAGCTCCATTCCCGCCGATCCTCCGATTGAACTCAGCCCACGCGGGTAGATGTTCCTTGTCCCGAGCGTGCGCGTACGCATGAAGATGTTCGAACGAGCGCCAATACTGCACGACCATCAGAGTCCGTCCGCTCACAAAGGTTCGAGCGTCCAGCATGCCCAACTCAGGATGCTGAAATAGCTCCTTCAACATCCGCGGCATGGCCAGCACAACCGGAAGCCATTTGTGAATCAGAAAAATTCGATTGAAACGCATCCCAATCATAAAGACGACGAAGTCGCCTTCTATCTGCGCCGCGTATCGACCCTTATGAACTGAAACCATAACGCCACCCCTTAAACCCGGCTAGCAATCACCGCACCTGCAAAGGTCATTGCCTTTGCAGGTGCCGTTGCTTGTTTTTCGCCGTCATCCTGAAGCGTAGCTGAAGGACCCCCGAATTTGTGGTGGCACGAACGAAATGGAGCGGAATCGCTCTATCACTACAGTTGCACTTACAAAGCTGCCCCCAATATCTGTCATGCGGAGAAACCCCTTGATGCAGAGCGTGATGCAAATGTTTGTGGCGCGCTTTGCGTCTAGAAACCCCTGTATTTTCTGGATGCTTGTACTACTGGAGAAGCTAAAAGGGGACGCTGTATTACCTTGCGCCCCACAAATATTTGCATCACAGGCTTAAGAGAAAGATCCGGTTCCAGGCACTAGACAGGTCCTTGCCTTGAAGGGGAGGGGCTTCAGAGGGTGCTGAAAAAGTCTAGCTTTGTGAGCAGTTAGAAATTGCTTCGAAATAACGACTCTCCAGAAGGCCCTACAAACGACGTTTGCGAAATCTTTGAGGGTTTTACATACGCAAAGTACACAGCAAAAATCGTCTTCAGTGAAGTCATCGACTTTTTCAGCAACCTCTTCAGCCCCGCCGTCAGGGTATCGCCATAAAAGCGGCTTCAGCCGCGGAGGGAACGATGCTACAGCTACAGCAGGCCAATGCTGCGTGTGATCACACCTCCGCCAGCATCGCTTCCCGCGGATCCTCCGGGTTCAACTTCTGCAACTCCCTCAAAATCTCCTTCGAGCGCTCATCCTGCACCTTCGGCACAACGATCTTCACCTCGACGATCTGATCGCCACGCTGGCCTTCACGTGTCGCACTGGCAACACCCTTCTCACGCATCCGCAGCTTCTGCCCGGTCTGCGTTCCCGGCGGAATCTTCAACTGCGCACGCCCCGCCTGGGTACCCACGCCATCGATCGTCGGAACATCGATCTTCGCGCCCAGCGCAGCCTCCATCACCGTCACCGGTACGCTGACGTGAATGTCATCCCCCGAGCGATGAAACAGCTTATGTCCACCCACCTTGATGATGAGGTAGAGATCCCCTGCAGCCGCACCCTCCGTCCCCGCATTGCCCTTGCCCGCCAGCCGAATCCGCTGGCCATCGCGCGTACCCGGCTTGATACGAAACTCCAGCGGCTCACGCTTCGTGACAACCCCAGCCCCATCGCAAGTACGGCAAGCGTTCTGCACCTTGCCCGAGCCTCCGCAGCGTGGGCACTGGATGTTGAACTTCATCCGCCCGCCCATCTGCGTTACCTGGCCTGAACCGTGGCACTCGGGGCACTCCATGCTCCCGCCTACGACGGCCCGTCCCTTACACGTCGGGCACTGCTCCTGGCGCTGAATCTCCAGCCGGGTCACACCGCCGCGAATCGCCGTCCAAAAGTCGATCTCCACCTGGTATTCGAGGTCGGTCCCCGGCTGCGGTCCCCGTGGCTGGCGGCCTCCGTTGAACATGCCGCTGAACACATCCCGAAAGCTCCCGCCGAAGCCCTCACTCTCCGCACGCGACGCGCGACTGCCGCCCTGAAAGCCGGAAAAGTCGAAGCCGCCGAAATCAATCGGAACATCCTGCCCTCCGCCAGCCTGTGCTCTACCACCGCCTCCACCCCGCGCATAAGCCTCAGCCGTCGCCGGGTCGATGTTGTCCGAATAGAAGCCGACCTGGTCATAGATCTTGCGCTTCTTGTCCTCGCTCAATACATCGTTAGCTTCGGAGATCTCTTTGAACTTCTCCTCAGCCTTCTTGTCACCGGGATTTACGTCCGGATGATACTTGCGCGCGAGTTTGCGAAACGCCTTGCGGATATCATCCGAGGTTGCTGTCTTCTTCACGCCTAGCGTGCCGTAATAGTCTTTTGTCTGTGTCGCCATCTGCAAACCTCTTTAAGCCGTCCGTGCAAGCAAAACGCCCTGAGCATCTACGGGGGCCGGCTCAATTTTCATCATCCCTGCAGCGTCGCGTGCATCCCGCGCAAGTTCCAATTCAAATCGCCCCTGCAGGTTGATCCAGAACTCAGGACCGGTTCGAAAATACTCTCCGAGCCTGATTGCCGTATCCCCCGAGATTCCCCGTCGCTCGTTCACAATCTCGCCGATGCGCGTTGCCGGAACGCCCAGCGCAAGCGCGAGTGCGTTCGCGCTTAACCCCAGAGGGACGAGAAATTCCTCGCGCAACATCTCCCCCGGATGGACAGGAGGCATTCGCTTCGACGCTTTCTTTGAAGGAGAACTCTTAGTGATAATCCGTGACTTCGACATCATAGGGACGCCCCTCTTTCCATGTGAAACAGATTCGAAACTGATCGTTCACGCGAATGCCGTGCTGTCCTGCACGATCCCCACGCAATAATTCCAGCCGATTCCCCGGTGGGGACCGCAGCTTGTCGACGGAAATCGCCGCATCGATTTCCAGAAGCTTCCGAAGAATGATCCGTGCAAGCGGGCCGAAGCGTCGGCTCGGTTCGCGTTCAAAGATGCGTCTTGTCTCGTCGTCCTTGAAGCTGCCGATCACACGGTCAGCATATCACGTTATGCGTTATACGCTGACCGTTGCATCAGCCTGGCACACCGGGCACCAATACAACGTCCGCCCCGCCACATCCTTGCGCAGAATCTTCGTCCCACACACAAAGCACGGCTTGCCATGCCGCCGGTAGACATAATGTGCCTCTTCCTTCAGCGGCTTCCCCGTCTTGTGTGGGCGATCCTTCGGCTTCGTCGTCACAATCCGGCGATCGACCATGCCTGCACGTAGCAACGGAATCGAATCTTTCCATATCGCCTGCAGACTCTTCAGCGCCACCGTTCGGCCCTCGACAAACGGACTCAACCGCGCCCGAAACAACAACTCTGCGCGATAGATGTTCCCAATGCCCGAGATCACATCCTGCTGCATCAGCAGCACCCCGATCGGCGTCTTCGCCTTTGCGATGTGCTCGAATGCCGGCTTAGGATCGTCGCCATCGAGCGGGTCTGGCCCAAGCCTCGCGAGCAACGCTTCCCACTGGGCATCGGTCCATAAGCTGCAGTCCGAAGCCCCACGCAACTCCAGCCAGTCAATCTCCTCCGGAGGGGTCGGGTTCGACCCATCATCACTGGAGTACCACCCATGCCGCTTGCTCGACTCCGCTGCCTCCTTGCGAGCCTTCGCCCCCACAGGCCACATACGCACCCGTAGCGCTCCGCGCTCCTCCGGCAGCGGCATCTGCCCCTCGGTCCAGTCGCCGTAACGCCCCAGATGCACATGCAGAATACGGTCCTTGCCGAAGACATAGCCAAGATGCTTGCCCTTCGCCATCACCCGCTCCAGCTTGCGGCCATCGAGCGCGTCGGCATCACGAAAGCGTCCATTCGGAGCCTCCACATGCATCTTCTTCCCAACAAATGCGGTAGTATGCCGCTCAGCCCAGCGATGAATCTCATTGCCTTCAGGCATCGACTCTCCTTGAATCCACTAGGAGCAGCAAGGGCCGCGTCTCGCGTCAGAAACCCGCAGAGCCGCGGCCCACAGTGCTGCAACTTCTAACTTAGTTCCACACCTGGTTGGCCCTGATCGACTCCACGTTGAACACCTGGTCCGGCTCGACTTCGCGCATATGAGACGCGAAGTGCTCCGCCTCTTCCCGTGTGCCGAACATGCTGCGGTTATAGAGCTTGCCCGCACGCAGCGCATCGCAGCGCCACAGGATAGGGCTCACGTGATTCCCACCCAGACCGAGATCCCAGTTCACCATCCCCGGCCATACTTCATCGCGTCTGTTGTCGTTCGCTCCCTGATTTGTCATCGCAGCACCCCTTTCTACGTCGTGATACGTTCAGGCCTACCTTATAAGACACCAAATCTGCAATTTTGATTCGTCTATTCCAAAAGTGTGCAGAAGCAGATTCCTCCCACCCGGCCCTCGAAAATAAAAAAAGCAAAAAACAGCGAGGAGGAGACTCCAGCTTCGAAGCTCCTCCTCTTATTACGCGTAACACCCACAATTAGTTCGATGCGTTATTTGCGATCTGTGTCCACATACTCCGCGTCGATCACACCTTCGTCCTTTTTCGGCTCTTCTGCCGCAGCTGCGCCAGCTTCACCTTCAGCAGGAGGTGCACCCGCCGCCGCATTCGCCTTGTAGAGCGCCTCGGCCAGCTTGTGGCTTGCCGTGGTCAGGCGCTCGCGAGCAGCGTTCAGCTCGGTCGCACCAGGATCGCCCGTGAGGGTCGTCTTGGCGTCGGCCAGGGCAGATTCCACTTCACCCTTGTCGGAGGCGTCAACCTTCTCGCCACCATCCTTCAGCATCTTCTCGACGTTGTAGACCATCGAGTCGAGCTGATTGCGAGCCTCGATCTTCTCCTTGGCTTCCTTGTCCTCGGCAGCATGTGCCTCGGCTTCCTTAGCCATGCGCTCGACCTCTTCCTTGCTCAGACCCGAAGAGCTGGTGATCGTGATCTTCTGGTCCTTGCCGGTCGCATTGTCCTTGGCCGTCACATTCAGGATGCCGTTCGCATCGATGTCGAAGGTGACCTCGATCTGCGGCACGCCACGCGGAGCCGGAGGAATTCCGCTCAGCTTGAACTTGCCCAGCGTACGGTTCTGGTTCGCCATCGGACGCTCGCCCTGCAGCACGTGAACCTCAACCTCGGTCTGCGAATCCGCAGCCGTCGAGAAGGTCTCCGTCTTCTTGGTCGGGATGGTCGTGTTGCGCGGAATCATTCCCGTCGCCACACCGCCCATCGTCTCGATGCTGAGAGTCAGCGGAGTCACATCGAGCAGCAGCAGGTCCTTCACATCGCCCGCCAGCACGCCCGCCTGCACCGCCGCGCCAATGGCCACGACTTCATCAGGATTGACGCCCTTGTGCGGCTCTTTGCCGAACAGCTCTTTGACCAACTGCTGAATCTTCGGCATGCGCGTCTGGCCACCGACGAGAACCACCTCGTCGATCTTGGAAGCGTCAATGCCCGCATCCTTCAACGCCTGCTTGCAAGGTCCAATCGACTTCTGCAACAGATCGTCGACCAGGCTCTCGAGCTTCGCACGGCTCAGCGTACGAACCAGATGCTTCGGTCCGCTCGCATCGGCCGTAATGAACGGCAGGTTGATCTCGGTCTCCTGTGCCGTCGAGAGCTCGATCTTGGCGCGTTCAGCAGCATCCTTCAAGCGCTGCAGTGCCATCTCGTTGCCCTTCGAGGTCAGGTCCAGACCGCTTTCGTTCTTGAACTCGCTGATGAGCCAATCCACGATGCGCTGGTCGAGATTGTCGCCACCCAGATGGGTATCGCCATTGGTCGACTTCACTTCAATGACGCCATCACCCACCTCAAGAATCGACACGTCGAACGTACCGCCGCCAAAGTCATACACGGCAATCGTCTCGTCCTTCTTCTTGTCGAGGCCGTAGGCCAACGCCGCCGCTGTCGGCTCGTTGACGATACGCTTGACGTCGAGACCGGCAATCTTGCCGGCATCCTTGGTCGCCTGCCGCTGTGCATCGTTGAAGTACGCCGGAACGGTGATGACAGCCTCGGTCACCGAGGTACCCAGGTAGTCTTCCGCTGCCTTCTTCAGCTTCTGCAGGATCATCGCCGAAACCTCAGGCGCGGTGTACTCCTTGCCCTGCGCCAGCACGGCCAGGTGGTCACCCTGCGGCACCACTTTATAGGGCACCATCTTCATCTCGTCGTTCACTTCATTGACGCGACGGCCCATAAAACGCTTGATGGAGTAAACCGTATTCTCCGGATTGGTGATCGCCTGGCGCTTCGCAACCTGACCCACCAACCGCTCGCCACTCTTGGTAAACGCCACGATGGATGGCGTCGTGCGCCCACCCTCTTCATTGGCAATGACCTTCGGCTCGCCGCCTTCCATCACGGCAACGCAACTATTTGTCGTTCCCAGATCGATACCGATAATCTTTCCCATAATCCTGTTCCCCTATGTGGGCCGTAGCCCGAACATCCCTTTATCCTCTCCATGCTCGCATGTGAGTGACTTACTGTCAACTTATATGATGCGGATTTTGCTTACAGGTTGCAGAAACGGCAGTTCGACTTTCAAATTTCCTTAACCACGACCGATTTATGTCGTTTGCACCCGATCCCCGGGGTTCTTCCGGGTCAGGAAGTACGCCAGAAGGACCGTCGCCCCCACCACCCCTGCAACCCCCTCGGTCCCCGACAACCCCCGTGCTCCCCATCGGTTACCGCCCCAACCATCCAGGGCCAGCATATAGACGACCGGCACATTGCCCATCGAGTTGATGATCGAGTACCTTCCGCTGCCACTCTTCCCCGAGTTCCCCAAAAACTCCAGGACGACCGCCGTAAACATCGCATAACAGGTGCCCACAGTAAACAGATACAGCATGACCCCCACATAGTAGGTAGAGGGTCTTAGCGGCCCCAGCCACAGCACCCCCAGGGTCGCTGCATTGATCAGCGCTACGGTCAGATACGCCACCGATGCCCGAATCCGCGCCGGGATCAGCGTCGCCGCAAGCGATCCGAGAGCCATGAGCATCGCGCCGGCAATCCCGTTCATCCATGCGGTCTGCTGTCCGCCAACGCCATAGAACCGGGATACCCCGGGCAGGAGTCCCATCGCCGCCCCACTGCCGAGGGGAAACAGCAGCGTCAGCGTATAAGGAACAGCCTTCCAACGTAGAAAGGTCGATTTGAACTCCTCCCAGACCCTCAGCATGGTCTTGCCGAAGCTATTCTCGACGATCACCTCCTGCTTCGGCGCCGCCAGCGCCAGGAGTGCGGGCACCGCGATCAAAGCGCCGGTCACCCAGGCAAAAGCACCCGTCTTCAGCCTTCCACTCAGCATGATCAACACAAAGACAGACGTAGCCCCAAAAGCCAGCGATCCGCCCTGATAGAAGCTACCCGCCATACGCCGCGACCGTTCTGCCTGCAGAGCGCCCATAATGCCGCCGCAACTCGAAACCACCAACTGCGCAAAACACGCGCCAACAAACATAAGCGCAATCGCCAGCGGCGAGGAGAGACTCTTCTGCGTAAAAGCAGCCGCCATCAACACTCCCGAGACACCTGCCCCCACCAGCAGCCACGTCCTGCGGCGCATCAGGAAATCCGTGATCGGACTCCACAGGCAATAGATGATGGTCGGCAGTGTCAGCAGCGAGATGATCTGAGAACTCCGCAGGCCGGAGATTCCACGCGCACTCATCAGGTACGCGAGGACGCCTCCCTGAATGATTCCTGTCGCAACCACGGCATTCGGCGCGATCAGCAAGCCAAAGATCCAGGGCCGTTCTCTGGCCACGACTGCCCTGTCTTCGCTGTCGTCTAAAGCCACCATAACCTCTGCATCCGCCACCTCGATCTCGTTCATCCCTCCGAACCTACCATGCCGTGCAGACCTCAGTCATGGCTCCTGGTTTGACTCTCCGTGTCTCACTCTCTACGCTTGCCAAGAATGACTCTCCACCAACCATCCAGCCAAACAGCGCACCGCGATCCCGCGCTCGACGGCTTGCGCGGCATCGCCGTCTTGATGGTGTTCCTCTTCCACTATGGAGGAGGGCTGAAATCGCCTCATCTTGCCGTGCGTCTGCTCGGCTATCTCACGGCTGCAGGCTGGACCGGCGTCGTGCTGTTCTTCACCCTGTCAGGCTTTCTCATCACCGGCAGCCTGTGGGACTCGCGGGGCAACCAGCACTGGTTCCGCAACTTCTATGCGCGCCGCTTTCTCAGAATCCTTCCGCTGTACTACACGGCTCTCGCCCTGAGCGCGATCGGGCTATTCGAAGCCTGGCACAACCTTCATCTGCTCCAGAAGCTTTTTACCTACGTGCTGTTCCTGCAAAACATGCCCTGGCTTGAACCGACGGCCCTGGCAATCCCCACGCCATTGCCGCTCTACCACCTCTGGAGCATGGCCGTAGAAGAGCAGTTCTACCTCCTCTGGCCCTGCGTTCTTCTGATGGTCCGCAACCGGCGCAGCGCCTTCCGGCTTTGTGTCTGGGTATTCGTGGCCTCAGCAGCGTTCCGCGTCGTCATCTTCGGCCTGCCACAGATCTCCCTACAACACTCCTCCCCCTACCGAGACTTTCTGCTGACTCACGCCGGGGAGTTCGCCCTTGGGGCGTGCCTGGCATTCGCCTGGCGAGACCCAGAGGACAAGTCCATAGCCCGCTTCGCCCTTCCGGCCCTTCTGATCGGACTGGCGGTCTACGTCCTCTCCAGCCTCATCTGTCACGGCTTCTCCTGGGACCTCAACCTGCAGTATGTTCTGGGCCTGACAGGGGCCAGCCTCGCGGCGGTAGCGCTGCTCGCACTCGCACTCCGCGACGGAGTCTGGCGCCACCTCTGCTCGATGTCCGCACTCCGATTTCTGGGCCGCATCAGCTATGGCTTCTACATCTTTCACATCCTGCTGCAGGGATTCTTCGACGCCATCAGCCGCCACATCGTGCATACCAACTCAGGATCGTCGTACCAGATCGCCCGGCTCCTCGTTGCGTTTCCCCTCTCGATATTGGTTTCGTGGATCTCCTTCCACCTGCTCGAGACTCCGTTCCTGCGGCTCAAACGCCACTTCCCAATGAAACCTCCTCTTACGGTAGAGTAGGGCCATTCGACAGGTCGTTCAGCAGCTTCGTTGCACGATCATCGCCCGGCCCCAGCAACACGCTTTGCTATATTGCATCCAACGGTAAAAGCCGCGACGTTTGCGGCCTGTTCGATTCCTTCCTACCGAGAGCGATCAACAGCATGGCAACCGCCGCCGCAACAGCCGACCAGTCGCTTGCGTCACCGGACACCCAGGATCTTACAGGGGGCGTCAACCCGTGGCTGATCGCCGCCGCGGTCATGCTCGCCACCTTCATGGAGGTGCTTGACACCGCGATCGCCTCCGTCGCGCTGCCCTACATCGCCGGCTCGCTCTCCGCCTCCAACGACGAAGCGACCTGGGTGCTCACCAGCTACCTCGTAGCGAACGCCATCATTCTTCCCGCCTCCAACTGGTTTTCGCTGCGCTTTGGCCGCAAGCGTTTCTTGATGAGTTGTGTGAGCATCTTCACCGTCGCCAGCTTTGCCTGTGGAGCCGCCCCAACGCTGGGATTCATGCTGCTGGCCCGCGTAGTCCAGGGAGCCGGCGGCGGCGCTTTACAGCCGCTCTCGCAGGCCATCCTTCTCGAGAGTTTTCCTCCCCGCAAACGTGGAGTCGCCATGGCCGTCTTTGCCTTCGGAGTGGTCGTAGCACCCGTTCTTGGCCCGACTCTCGGCGGCTACCTCACCGACACCTACTCCTGGCGCTACGCCTTTTACATCAATATTCCAGTAGGTGCCCTGGCGCTCTTCATGATCAATCGCTACATCAAAGATCCGGCCTACATCAAGGATGCGAAGGTGCCTGCGTTCGATAACATCGGATTCGGCACACTCATCGTCTGGACCGGCTGCCTCCAGGTCATCCTCGACAAAGGGCAGGAGGTCGACTGGTTTGGCGCACTCTGGCTGCGCTGGGCGTTCGTCGCGATGATCGTCGCGTTTGTCTGGTTCGTCTACCGATCGTGGGTTTGTAAGTATGCTCTGGTCAATCTACGCGTGTTCAAGGACCGGAATTTTCTGATTGGCTCCATCCTCATCTTCATGTTCGGCGTCGGCATTTATTCCACGGTCACCGTACTGCCGCTGTTCTATCAGGAGCTTCTCGGATACACGGCCTTCACCGCGGGGCTGGTCGTCGCGCCACGCGGCCTGGGAGCCATCTGCGGCATGCCCGTAATCGGCTACCTGTCCAACAAGGTCGACCCGCGCTACCTGCTCACGTTCGGCTTCCTGACCTTCGGCCTGACGACTCTATACTTCGGCTCCATTACGCTCGATGTATCGCCCACGACGCTCTTCCTTCCAATCCTGATCACCGGTTTTGGGCTAAGCTTCGTTTTCGTTCCCATCAGCACAGCGGCTTACGGCACGCTAAAGAACGAGCAAATCGGAAATGCCAGCGGCATCTTCAACCTGATGCGTAACGTAGGCGGTTCGATCGGAATCTCCATCGCGACCACCCTGCTGACGCGCCGCGCGGCAGTTCACCAGAACGAGATCATCAACTCCGTGCCACGGACCGGTCAGC
>NZ_LMUH01000025.1:196754-213149 GCF_009766105.1 Granulicella sp. S156
CAAGCTTCAAGCTGGGCCTACGTTGACGTCTTCCGCTGGCTCTCTCTGCTTTGCTTCTTCTGCGTGATTATTGTGTGGTTCTTCAAGAAGGTGAAACCAGGAAAGCCGCCGGCTGGGGCTCACTAGATCGATTCCTCGACAATTAGAGGGCGAGTCGCAAACGAAGAGGCCCCCCTCTTGTCGAAAGGGGCCTCTTCGTTTCATGGCCGCTTACTTCACGCTGATCTCGGTCGTTAGCGGCAGCTCCGCAGACGATCCACCCACCATCACGCGATAGCTACCCGAGGGCCGCACAAACTTCTTGGTGGCCTCATCCCAGATCGACAGGTACGTGGGGTTGATTGCGAGATGAACGGTTTTGTTCTCTCCGGCAGCCAGTTCAACCTTCTGCCAACCGATCAGGCGCTTGGGAGGCTCGCCCGCCGAGTCAGGCAGTGACGCATAGACCTCCGCAACCTCCGACCCGGCTCTTTGGCCGGTGTTGGCAACGGTGAAGCTGACGCTGGAGCCATCCGGTGAAACTGTCAGGCCGGAGTAACTGAAACTCGTATAGGAAAGCCCAAAGCCGAACGGAAAGAGCACCTGCTTGTGCTCAGCGTCGTACCACTTGTAGCCGACCTTAAGACCCTCGTTGTAGTCGACCTTGAAGGAGAGAACTCCGTTCTTGGATCCCGCAGGCGGTTGGATGACCGTCGGATGCGGCAGGTCGGCCTCACTCCGCGGAAAGGTCATGGGCAACTTACCGCTGGGGTTTACATCGCCAAAGAGCAGATTGGCAACAGCATCCGCGCCCTTCGATCCTGCATACCAGGCTTCAAGGACTGCGCCCGTCTGATCCAGCCAGGGCATCGTAACGGCTGTGCCTGTTTCGAGCACAACAATCGTATGCGGATTGGCGGCTGCGACTGCTGCAATCAGCTTGTCCTGCTTCTCAGGCAGCGACAGGTTCGGCAGATCCATGCCCTCCGACTCCCACTGCCAGGCGAAGACCACGGCTACCTCGGCAGACTTGGCCTGGGCTACGGCCTCGGCGATGTTCTCCCCTGAGGCAAAGCTGAACTTCGCACCGGGAGCTTTGGCCTTCAATGCCCCCAGCGGCGAGGTCGGGAACCATACCTCGCGATGCCACGCTCCTCCGGATGTATCCCCAGGAGCATCTACCTGCGCCGAGCCGCCGCCGGAGATCATGCCAGTATCCGCGTGAAAGCCTATAACGGCAATCGATTGCACCTTGGCCTTATCCAGGGGGAGCAGATTCTGCTGATTGCGTAGCAAGACCGAACTCTGTTCCGCGATGTGCCGCGAGATGTCGAAGCCGCCCTGCACATCGACGACACTCTTCTTGGCTGGGTTGTCGACGACACCGCTGGCGAACTCCGCCCACAGGATACGACGAACATGCTCGTCGAACTCGGCCATGGGCACTCGCCCTGCCTGCACAGCGGACTTCAGTGCGGCGCCGTAAAAGTCATTCCCTTCTTCCTCGTTATCCAGCCCCGCGGCAGAGGCCTTCTCCGTGCTGTGAGTTCCACCCCAGTCTGAGACGACAAAACCAGGAAAGTTCCACTCCTTCTTCAGCACATCGGTCAACAGGTAACGGTTTTCGCAGGCGTAATCGCCGTTCACTCCGTTGTAGCTGCACATGACTGCGTCCGGATGGCCGGTTTTAACGCCGATCTGGAAGGCCAGCAGGTCGCTCTCGCGCATGGCCCGCTCTCCAATGTGGACATCGACGTTAACTCGTCCGCTCTCCTGATCATTCATAGCGTAGTGCTTGATGTCGGAGATAACGTGCTCCGCGCCCTCGCAGCGAATGCGATTGCCAACCAGTGTGCCGGCCAGCACGGGGTCCTCCCCCATGTACTCGAAGGTGCGTCCGTTGCGCGGCTCGCGCGTAAGGTCCACACCACCGCCCAGCGTCATGTTGTAGCCCTGTGCGCGAAGCTCGCGGCCGATCAGCCCACCGTAGCTGCATGCCGCTTCAGGATCCCAACTCGCCGCCGAGGCCAGGTTTGAGGGCAACGCCGTCGAGTAGCGGCCATTCATAGCGCTATCGCGCACACCATACGCCGCATCGCTCATCTGAATCAGCGGAATGCCGAGCCTCTGAGGCGTAATGACCAGACCAGCCCCACCGTTGAAGAGCCCATGCACCGCCTGCATCTCAGGAGGCAGATTCTTCGAGGCCGCCATGCCTTCTCCGTGCAGCATGGCGATCTTCTCGTCGAGTGTCATCTGCTGCAGCACGAGCTCGGCACGCCTTTCAGGAGATAGATGCGGATTCATCCATGGCTGTGATTTGTCTGCCGGTTTCTGCTGCGCCCCGAGCAAACCTGTTGCAGTGCAAAATATCGCTGCTGTGAACACAGCCTTCGCTTTGGATCGAATCCTCATGCTTTTCTTTCTCCTGACGCCTGGCACTACAGAATTTATTTCAACAAAGGATAACCGTTTCACTCAGAGCTGCAAGGATATTTTTGCAGATCAGAAATAATTAGCCTTTGAAAGGAGGAACTGGCGCCCCTCCTTTCAAAGACGTAGCGCACGCGCTATTGGTTCACACCGCTGGCCAGGAATCCGCCGTCGATAACAAGAATCTCGCCCGTCACAAAGGCCGCAGCGTCCGAGGCCAGATAGATCGCGCCACCCACAAGCTCCTCCGTCGCACCGAAGCGTCCCATCGGAGTGCGCATGCGCAGCTCTTTGCCGCGCTCGCTCTTGTCGAGCAACTCGGCGTTGAGCGCAGTACGGAAGACGCCCGGAGCGATCGCGTTCACCGTCACTCCCTGCGACGACCACTCCACCGCCAGCGAACGGGTCAAAGAGCCGACTGCTGCCTTGGACGCGGCATAGGCAGCAACTTCCTTGAGAGCGACGAAGGTGTTCAAGGAGGCGATATTGATGATGCGTCCATAGCCGCGCTCCAGCATATGCTTGCCGAAGATCTGGCAGGCGCGCAGCGTTCCGGTCACGTTCGTATCCATGATCGACTGCCACTCATCCTCAGGAAAATCGACCGTCGGCGCGCGCTTGATCTTGCCCGCGCAGTTGATCAGGATGTCGACCTTGCCGAACGCCCTGATCGTGCCCGCACATAGCGCCTCAAGACTGTCGCGATCCGCCACATCCGAGGTCAGCCGCAGTGACCTGCGTCCAGTCGCCTCAATCTTTTTGGCAGCCTCGTCCACCTGCTCGGCACGGCGCGAACTCGCCACCACGTCCGCACCAGCCTCAGCCAGTCCGATGGCCATTGCCAGGCCAATACCCGATGTTCCGCCTACCACGACCGCAGACTTCCCTGTCAGATCCAACGGCTTGTATCCCATGTGTTTCCTGCTCCCTTGCTGGTTTGATATCTCGGTTGTGTCTGGGCTCTAAATGCCTCATCGGCTATTCAGGCCTGTGACGAAATATGCTGCAAAATCTGCTCGACGACCTCTTCCGGCGGGCGGTTGTTGACGACCCGCAACGCATCGGCCGGCGGCTCCAGTGTAGCCAGTTGGCTGTCGAGCAGCTTTGGGTTCATGTACTCGTGCTTGCGCGCAGCCAGACGTTCGGCAATCAGCTCGTGCGAGCCATCGAGCAACACAAAGGTAACGCTTTCCTTCGGCATGTCAGCGGAGAGCGTCACGCGATATTTTTCCTTGAGCGCAGAGCACGCCAGGACGCCGCCCTTGCCACTGTCATACCAGCCGCGCATCAGCCGGTTCAGCGTCTCCAGCCAGGGCTCTCGGTCGTCGTCGTTCAGCGGCTGGCCAGAGGCCATCTTCTGCTTATTCGCCAGCGGGTGATAGTCATCGGCGTCCGCAAAGACAGTTCCCTCACGCTCCGCAAGCAGTGAACCGATGGTCGTCTTGCCCGATCCGCTCACGCCCATCAACACCACAATCATTCACGCCCTCGCATCTGTAAAACCGTTTGAACTCTACGATAGCAGCACTACAAAAGGCAAGATCAAGATATCGAACTGCAACAGCAATTCATTTCATCGCGAGGCCACGAAGAGGTAAAAAGCGATGGTGCAGGACCGTTGGCCCTGCACCATCATCTCTACCATTATTTGCACCGCCCTGAAAACCTACAGAGGCTATTGCCCCAAAAATACAGGCCGGAGGTGCCGCTCAAAGAGATTTGTCGTGACATTCTTCGCGACTATGTCTTCATTGGCCTCAAGAGCTTTCAGATAACGGTCCCCCATCTTGGCGGCAATCTTGAAGCCGACGTGTAGCAGTTGCCGGAAGCTCGGATTGTAGGCTGCATGGCTCTGCTCATGACGTAGCGCGGAGGTGAACTGTTCGCTCGTCCAACCATCCACTTCTGCGGGCTTGGGCAGCTTCGCATCGTCGATGTCGATCACCGTCGCGTACGGCGCACGCAGCTCTTCCTCGTGTGCGTAAGCCTCGCGATAGACCTCTTTCGCAATCTCCAGACCGCTTCCCCCTGCCTCAGCGAGACCAATCAGCTCCTCGAGCCATGTCGTCCCGGCCGTCTTCAGGTGGACGCCGGCATCGAACTTCTTCACACCCTCGTGAATCGCCTTGTAGATCGAGAACTTATCCGATCCGGAGTGAACGCTGAGCTTCAGGTTCGCCGGCAGGCCATAGGTCTTGACGGCGAACGCAATAGCCGCCAAGTCCTCCTCGAACTCTTTGCTGAACTGTGCCACGTCCCCCACATAGTCCACACCTTTGTTGAAGCGGCCTGTGAACTTCGGTGCAATCGTCTGGATCGGAATCTTCTCGTCAGCAATGGCTGCGAGGATGATCAGAAGCTCCACGGGGGTCTGGGGAAAGTCGGTTTCGTCCATCGAAACCTCGGGAACGAAGTTGCCTTCACCCTTCTTCTCCACCAGATAGCGATAGATCCTGCCCGCATCCTGCACGGCTGCGAGAAACTTGTTGGCAACGCCTGTCACAAACGCAGCGTCCGCCTCAAACGGCTCAGCGATGCGTGGGATCGTTACCTTCCCGATCAGCTCGGGATGCCGCTGAACGAACGCAGCAACATCTTCAGGCTTAGCTGCCTTACCGATCTCTTCGGCAACATCCAGGGTAAAGAAGTCGCACGGAGCAATAAAGCGCTCAACTGTCTTCAGATTGATGTGATCCGCATCGAGAAAATACGGTTTAGTCCAGCCCAGCTCCTTCACCGCAACATCGGCAGCGAGGCGAGTCTGGCTGGGCTCTGTACCGATGATCGTGTGCTCACGGTTGGACTTATTCCATACGGGCACAACCTCTACCCCGAACTTGGCCGCCTCGATGCAGGCGGCCAACTGCGCCTTAGCCTGATGCGCAAACCTGTCCCCAACCCCCACCGAAAACTTCGGCAGCCTTATGCCATCACTCATGGTCTTCTCCACTCCGCCCGCGAACGCCTCGGCGTTCGCCACCGTGTGACAGAATACCTACATCCAGTCAGACCGCGCAACTATTAAGTCTGACAGGATGCTCCGCATGTGCATCTTGACCGCACTACATCACAAGGCAGCAGGGCTCATCTCCGCGAACTTCTTGACATCATGATGTCATTTTTGAAAGCATCATGATGTGCGAACAACTCTTACCATCGACGATGACGTGGCGGCCCTTCTCGAAAAAGAAAACCGTCGTGCTGGTGAGCCTATGAAGCAAACCGTAAACCGTATCCTTCTGACTGGCCTTACGCATGCCACCAACCCACCAAAGCCGAAGCGCTTTGTGGTCAAGCCCATCCAAGGTATGCGTCTGCCCTCTGAATGGACTTCCGGCAGCGTTCAGGAACTCATCGATATCGTTGAGGGCTCGAACGCTCGATGATCGCTCCGGACACAAACCTTCTGCTCTACGCCTACTGCCCAGACGCTCCACTCCATAAAGCTTCACGAGTCTGGTTGGAGCAAATTCTGTCCTCCGTAGAGCCTGTAGGTTTCCCACTACCCACGTTGCATTCTTTTGTCAGGCTTCTTACGAATCCGATCATCGCCGGCAAGATCGTTCCCCTCACAGATACCTTGGCTATCGTTGACGAATGGCTTTCTCTGCCTCAAGTTAGCGTTTTGCATCCTGGGGACCAACACTGGAACCTGCTCAAACACATCGCCAACGAGGGTCATGCCGCTGCCAACCTTTTCCCAGATGCGGTGATAGCTGCCATCGCTCTTGAATACGGCGCGGTCGTTCACACGAACGACCGCGACTTCGCCCGCTTCCCGGGCCTGCGTTGGCATAACCCGCTCAAGTCGTAGCTACAGCTTGTACGCCTTCTTCACCAGGTTCACCGTAAGGTCCTGCACCACTTCAAACGCCTCATCCTCATCCAGCCGATGCTCGGCAACCAGCCTGCCCAGGAACGCACAGTCCACACGCCGCGCCACGTCATGTCGCGCAGGAATCGACAGGAACGCGCGCGTGTCGTCATTGAAACCGACCGTATTGTAGAAACCGGCAGTCTCAGTAGCCTGCTCGCGGAAGCGCATCATCCCCTCGGTGGAGTCCTGAAACCACCACGGAGGACCTAAGCGCAGGCACGGGTAGTGCCCCGCCAGGGGAGCCAGTTCCCTGCTGTACGTCGTTTCGTCCAGCGTAAACAGGATGAACGTAAAGCCCGGCACGTTGCCGTACTTGGAGAGCAGTGGCCGCAGGCTGCGAACGTATTCGGTAGGCGCAGGAATATCCGCCCCCTTGTCCCGGCCAAACTTCGCATAGACCTGCGGGTTATAGTTGCGGATCGACCCCGGATGCAGTTGCATCGTAAGGCCATCGTCCACGCTCATTCCGGCCATCTCGGTCAGCATCTGTGCCTGAAAGAGCTCCACGTCGCCGGGGTTCGTTTTGCCGGTGTAGATGCGTTCGTACAGGGCTGAGGCTTCGCTGAGCGAGAGGTCGGCGGTCATCGCCGAAAGGTGGCCGTGATCCGTCGCCGTCGCACCGTTCTCGATGAAAAAGGCGCGCCGTTTACGCAGCGCATTCAGATACCCCTTCCACGAAGAGACATCTTCTCCACTCACTTCACCGAGCTTCTTCAGATTGTCCTGGAAACCCAGGTACTCGGCATCGACAACTGCATCTGGGCGGAAGGTCGGCAGCACACGGCCTTTCCATCCGGAGGCCTTGATCTTGCGGTGCTGCTCCAGCGAGTCGACCGCAGCATCCGTCGTCGATATCACCTCGACATTAAAGCGTTCGAACAAGGCGCGCGGCAGAAACTCAGGCGTCCGCAGCTTCTTGTCGATCGTGTCATAGTACTCGTCGGCATTCTCTGCGCTTAAGCGCTCTTTGAGCCCGAACTGCTCCGCGAAGGCAAAGTCGATCCAGAGACGCGTCGGCGTACCGCGAAACAGAAAATAATTGCGCGCGAAGATACGCCAGACCTCACGCGGGTCGGCTGATTGTTTGCCATCCACCTGCGGAACACCCAACGATTCCATAGAGATCCCCTGCGAGTACAGCATGCGGAAGATGTAATGGTCGGGCTGAATGAGTAGCGCTGTAGGATTTGGAAAGGGCTGGTTATCGGCAAACCACTGCGGGTCAGTATGACCGTGCGGGCTGATGATGGGCAGGTCGCGCACCGTCTCGTACAGCTTTACGGCGACCGCTCGCGAAGCGCTCTCCGCAGGAAAGAGTCTGTTTTTGTCCAACATGAATTCGTATCCTTCGGGCTTCACATTCCACAGAGAGAGCCCACCGTGGAAGCCTATCAAAAATCATAGTCATCCGGTTGGATAGGCACAATTAATGCAACTGCTAAAAGCTTACACTTGCGCGTTACCTCGCGGTGCTACTCTACTGAGGTTTGACTCTTTGGAGCCTTGATTGAACACCCTATCTTCTTCCCCAATACCGGTCGCAGCCCCCGCCGTACTGTCTACGGAACAGTTTTCCACACGCGTACACGCTCTTTCACCCAGGATCGCGGTCTTCGACTGCGACGGAACGCTGTGGTCCGGCGACGCAGGCTCTTCCTTCATGCGCTGGACGATGGATACCGGCCTGCTCTCTCGGGAAGCCACCGACTGGCTCAACAGCCGCTATGCCGAGTACAAACGTGGCACCGTCTCCGAACTAGCCATCTGCGGCGAGATGGTGCAGATCTACCACGGCCTGCGGGAGAGCGAACTCCGCCGCGCTGCTGCGACCTTTTTCCGGGATCACATCGAACGCAATATCTTCCCGGAGATGCTCGAACTGGTAACCGCATTGCAACGCGACGGCGTTGAGATATGGGCGGTCAGCTCAACCTGTGACTGGGTGATCGAGGAAGGCGTACAGCGCTTCAACATCCCTGCGAATCGTGTACTGGCGGCTCGGGTGGCGATTGACAACGGCCGGGCCAGTGAGCGCTTGCTCGACGTCCCTACCGATGAAGGCAAGGTCGCCTCCCTGAAGCTCGCCGGTATCACCGCTCCGGATGCCGTCTTCGGCAACTCCGTGCATGATGCTGCCATGCTGGCAATCGCGCGAGGCGCGTTCCCGGTAAACCCCTCAGGCGAGCTTGTGCAGCGCAGCGTTGAGGAAAAGTGGCCAGTTTACTATCCGGCATCGGTCGCGCCCTCAAGGCAATAGCGTTTCTAACGCGGAGGTTTCACGGGCTTGCCACAGATACCATCGCGCCCCCCGTGAAACCTCTGCGACCTCTGCGCTAAAAGCGGTAACCGTCTATACCGCTGCGAATGTTTGTGGCTACGGTAAATGTTTAAACCGCTGTAACCGTCTACACTGTCAGACAGACGTGAAAGAACCGATACGCAAACTTAACGGGCACCACACGCAGGACACCACAAAACCGTTGCGACACGTTGTAGCGGCATTGATTCTGCGCGGCAGCGGGGCGGAGCGCGAGGTCTTCATCTGTCAGCGGCGGCCTGATCAGCCGATGGGGCTCAAGTGGGAGTTTCCGGGCGGCAAGATCGAGCCCGGCGAGACGCCGAAAGATGCCCTGGCTCGTGAGTTGAGCGAAGAGTTGGGTATCGCGGCCGAGATCGGCGAGCACATCACCACCGTGCACCATACCTATCGCAATGGCGGAGCAATCGAAATCCAGTTCTTCGCCGTCACCGAGTTTCGCGGCGATCTGGACAACCGCATCTTTCACGAGATGCGCTGGAGTTCTCTGGAACGCCTGCCGGAGTACGACTTCCTGGCCGCGGACCTTACCCTGATCCGAGACTTGGCCGACGGCAAACTGCTTTAGTTTCCGGCAACCGCCGCAACGGCGGGATGCAGGCTCTGCCACATCATCACCAGCGACAGGCCAACGACTATCACCGTCGTAGTCCAGGCCACCACATTGAACCATCGCGAATTCGTGTGGTTTCCCATCAATTCCTTCTTGTTGACCAGCCGCAACATGAAGAACAGCACGAACGGCAGCAGCACGCCATTCAATACCTGCGACAGGATGGTCATGGTGACCATCGGGAAGTTCGGCACCAGAACGACCGCCGCCCCCGCAATGATCAGCAGCGTATAGAACCAGTAGAAAAATGGCGCTTGTTTGAAGCTGCGGTCGAGCCCACTCTCAAAGCCGAGGCCTTCGCAGACCGTATAGGCCGTCGAAAGCGGCAGAATCGACGCCGCGAAGAACGACGCATTGAACAATCCTGCAGCGAACAGGATGTAAGCATAGCGGTCCGCCAGCGGCTTCATCGCCTCGGCGGCATCGGCTGGATCATTGATATTGCGCATGCCGTGCGTGTAGAGGGTCGCCGCGCAGACCACAATGATGAACCAGGCGACGATGTCGGTAAAGAACGAGCCGACGATGACGTCCAGCCTCGAAGCCTTGTACTGCCGGACAGTGACGCCCTTGTCCACAATGGACGACTGCAGATAGAACTGCATCCACGGCGTAATGGTCGTACCGATAACACCGACCGTCATGTAGACGTAGTTGTGGTCGCTCCAGATGGAGCGCTCCGGCAGTTTCACAGTCTGAGAGAGCGCCGTATGCCAGTCCGGTCCGGACATCACACCCGCGACGATGTACGCGATATAGAAGACGCTGGCCGCAAGAAAGACCTTCTCCACACTTTTGTAGTTGCCCTTTACCACCAGCGCCCACACCGCCAGCGCGCATAACGGCACACTGATGTATTTGCTGATGTGGAAGAGCTGCATCGAGCCGGCGATACCGGAGAACTCGGCGATGACATTGCCGAAGTTGACGACGACTAGCAGCAGCATCATCACGAACGTCATGCGCAGGCCGAACTCTTCGCGAATCAGGTCGCTGAGGCCCTTACCGGTGACCGCGCCCATGCGCGCGCACATCTCCTGCACGACGATGAGCGCCAGCGTAATCGGCAGCATCGTCCATAGCAGTTTGTAGCCGTACTGCGCGCCGGCCTGCGAGTACGTAAGAATGCCGCCCGCGTCGTTATCGACGTTGGCCGTGATGAATCCTGGCCCAAGCACGGCCAAAAAGAGAAAAATGCTGGTTCGCCAGCGACGCCAGAAACTCATTGTGCAGTCATCCTTGGAAGGTTCGTCGTGGAGAGCATGCCTTCCCGCAACGCTTCCCTCTGCACCAGAGCATGCAAGCGACGCGCAGGTTCGGCCAGCGTTGAATCTCCGGCAACACGTACATTTTCTCTCATATGATGTGGATTCTTGGTGGAGACCAGAATGACGCTGTCGGGATTGAAGATGAAGGACGCCTTCAGCATCACGGCGGCAAGATTCTCCCGGTTCGCTAAATCGACGCCCACCTCCTCCGACCACCGGCGGCAACGCTCCGGAGACGCAGTCAACGAAACCTGCAGCGAACGAAAATTGTCAGTGAGCGCACGATGGTGGATTCTAAAGGGACCGCCCCGTTCAACAGCCGCATCCAGAACCGACCATTGGTACTGCAGCACACGGCAGTAGGAGGGCCGCTCCTGAAGCAAAATCTTCACCTTGTCGCGATCGCTGCCGATCCCAAACGCTCCCAGGGTGCCCTTCGCAACGGAATCCTCGAGAAAACGCAGAAGCCCGTCGTCGCGTAGTTCCTCCGCCTCGGCATCATGCAAAAGCCACAAGTCGATACGCTCCGTTCGCAACGCGGCTAAACTGCGCTCCAGCGAAGCCTTTGCCTGGTCGGCATGAAAGCTCGCCTTCTCCGCGGGAGACGCCACTGCGGACGCTGCTCGCGCCAGCCGCTGTTTGAGGGCCGGTACATGCTTAATCACTGGTCCAGCAAGCCGCCTCGCCACACTGAGCAGTGCCCTGTTGCGCGCCGGCGGGATTCCGTACTTCGTCGTGATCGTACTATCCTGGTGCCGTTGCCGGAACTCGCCAAGACACGCCTCCGCCTCCCCGTAACCGTACATCGGAGCAACGTCGAAGTGACGAATGCCAGCCTCGTAGGCGGCCTCCAGCAGAGCCAGAGACTCACGCCGCCCCAGAGCACCCATCAAGGACGAGCAGCCGTAGCCTAGCTGCGTCGTGGTTCGTCCGGTGTCTGCAAGCTTGAGCGTCTGCACTGTGTCTCCTGTTCTGGCTTTAGAGTATCTGCATCGTTGGCAGGTGGTGAACTAAACAAATCTTTCAAAAGGAACAGAACAACTCGCAACTCAATACTTGAAACACAAAACGATGCCCTTCAGACCGCCGAGCGACCCCGGTGCTACGTCCGGGCCAAATGATCCGCAAGCCGCACAGCCAGAGCGAGCACGGTATGCGTTGGGTTGGAAAATCCAGAGGTGGGAAAAACCGCGCCACTACAGATAAAGCAGTTCCGCGTGCCATGCAACAGAAGCTCAGGACTGACCACCCCCTCTGAACCGGAAGCCGCCATCCGCATGCCCCCCATGTGATGATTGCTGTCGTCGCACTGGCTAATAAAAGCATCATCACTCGCCATCAGGCTCACATCCGGAATCACCTCCGCAACTTCTGCGAGGGAGTGCGCAGCCGCCTGTGCGAAGTGGCGGATGGTATTCAGTTCCAGCTCTGAGATCCGCCAATCCAGGCGTGTACGCCACAGCCCAAGCGAGTCCTTTTCCTCGGCCAGCGTGATCGAACTGGCGCTATCGGGCCGCTGCTCGCAATGCACACGCAGTTTAATCGTGGCGGAAGCCGGATTGTAGGCCCTGTGCTGAAACGCATAACGCAAGGACTGCCGCGCCAGCAGAGGAGCATTCTTCACCATGCGACCGGCATCACCCAACCCAAGTTCGCCGAACCTGCCCCGCATCAGATGCTTCACGGTTCCCTTCAGTCCGTCCAGGGTCTCGTCGATGCCGCTCTGAAAGTACATCGTCGCCCCGCAGTTCAACAGCTCGTTTTTTTTCTGCTCTGCAGGCGACTGCCGTACCTTGGGGTGGTACTTGTAGCCGCGCAGAAAAATATTGTCGAAGAGCGCAGCAAAGCTACGGCGACTGCGGGGCAGCACCGAAGCGGCATTTGCGTCGATATGGTCTTGAAAATGGCGTCCGAGCAGCCCTGACCGGTTCCAAGGCAGGCCGCCTTCCCGCGGTTGCAGAAAAAACCGCACGCACTCGATCGTGCCCATACAAAAGATGAAGTGTTCCGCGCGAAAGACGGCCTCAACCCCTGTCTGCGTGCGACAGCGCAGGCCGCGAACGGTCTCCTGTTCCATCAAGAGCTCAACTGCGTTCGCATGCAGCCAGATGCGAATGCCAGAGTGACGCTCCAGCGTGTTGGCGTGCAGTCGCGCAAAGTTCGGCTCGGGACACCAGCGCGACAGGTAAGACTGCAGTTCAGGGAACTTCGGTTCGTCGAGTCCTAAAGCACGCCAGACCTCCGGATCCTCCTGAATGGCGCCGCTGACGCCCTCCAGCTCAAGTGCGCGCCTATAGAAGGGATCAAGTTCTGTCTTCCCAAACGGCCACCCGCTTTCGGGGATCCACTCACGGCGCTCGAAATCTTCCGGATTGAGCTCCAGGATCTGTCCGCCCCACTTTGTCGTTGTCCCTCCGTGCGCGCGAAAGCGCCCGGTATGGATGCCGCGGTGCATCAGGCCAACCACCTCGCTGCGGTAGGGTTCCTGAGCCGGCTCCTCGATCTCGCGGCCACCACCCTCGACGACCAGAACGCGCTTCCCTTGCCGCGCGAACTCCACCGCCAGGGCAATACCGGCCGCACCGGCACCAACGATACAAATGCCGCCTATGTCGTCTGAACCCGGCCTGTCGTGCAGGAGATCGAAGATCATGCCTGGAGACCTCTGTCCGCACGAAGCGTTCGCAGGCGCTGCACAATCGCGGCTATCTGTGCGTCGTTATGGTAACCATCTCGCTCAGCGCGTGCGCAACCGGCAGCAGCAATCCGTTCGCGCGCGGCCTCATTGGGCAGATAGCGTCGAATCTTGGTAACACACTCTTCGATGCCCGAGAAAAAAACGGCTTCTTCGTCTTCAACAAAGCGCGCCATGTGTCCCGGCGAACGCTCTGCGAGAAGAAATCCACGACAGGCAGCAATCTCGAAGCTCTTATGTACGAACTCATCCTGGTTGGCGTGTGTTATGAAGCTAAGATTGATCTTCGACTTCCAGATTCCTTCGCGATAAGCCCCGCGAAAGAGCTCTCCGTGACCGCGATACAGGGCGTCCGTTGCCTCCGCCCCGAGGGCCTTCTTCCACACCAGACCACCAGAGACCACGATAGGCAGACCAAACTCTTTCCAGAGACGCGTCAGGAACTGCGCCCGGTCATCATAGGGCGTGCCGATGAACGAAACACCTCGATCCCGGTCGTTATCGCTCCATCCGATCGGTGGAGGAAAGTGAAGGGTTGGCTCATAGGCCGTTTGGATCTTGATAACGTCCCGTGCCCCGCTGGCCTTGTAGTCCGCAATATTCTTATCCCGCTGCACGACATGCAGATCGAAGTGCGGAATATCTTTCATATACAGACGCCAGCCGGGATCTCGGCGCGGGCCGAAGGCGTTGTCGATCATATAGCTAGCGCTCACAATGCCCATGGCGCGCAGCTTATCGAGAGTCTCGGGGCGCAGTCCAAGCAGCTTGTCAGCCCAGAAGATATCGGGCTTTTCGCGTTCTGCCATCGCGAGGATGTCGCGGTTCAGCCGCGCAACCCATGGCCCGCTCTGCACCCGGTAGACGATCTTCTTCAGAATGGCATTTTGCGGTTCATAGCTATAAGCGTTCAGCGACACAACCTTATGGCCAAGCCTCTCCAGCGCCCAGAGGCGATACTGCGAGGAGTCGTTGGGCGAGAGGCCTGCGGCGTATAAAACCTTGAGCGGGCGATCCATCATGGCCATCACCCCTCGCGCAACTGCGCAATCACCTGCTCGGCATGGATCACGCCGGCGATGTGCCCATGATGGTCGACCACTGGAAGCGAGCGAAGGTTGTATTTGTCGAAGAGTTCCGCCACTTCCTTGTCGGAGGCCTTCAGGCCGCAACTCACGATGCGCCGCTCAGAGAGCTCTGCCAGAGGCTTGCCGGCAACCGCCAGAAGAAGCCGCGGAAGCGTCACAACGCCCTTGAGGTGCTCCTCATCGCCCAGCAGATAGATCTCTGTGATGGTGTCGGCATCGCCATCGAAGGCCCGCAAGGCTTCGATAGCCTCGGCAACGGTGTCCCCCTGCGCTACGCCGACGAAATCGGTAGTCATGCGTCCAGCGGCGCTATCGGCGGAGAACTCCAGGAGTTCTTCGACATCCTGACGCTCCTCGGGCTCCATCTCCTCAAGGATCGCCTCGCTCTCCTCATCCGAGAGCTCTGCGAGCAGGTCGGCTGCCGCGCCAGGATCCATCTCTTCGATGATGTCCGCTGCGTGTTCCGAGTCCAGCCCCTGCAGCAACGCCTTCTGCATCTTCGGATCGATCTCTTCCAGGGTCTCTGCCGCGGTCTCTTCCGGCAGGCTGGTAAAGATGGCTTCGCGCTCGGAGGGCGCCAGCTCTTCGAGAATCGCTGCGATATCCGAAGGGTGCATCCGCGAGAGCTTGTCCTGTTCAATCTTCAGCCGTACACGCCGCGCCGGGTCACGGTCGATCAGGTCCACAAAGTCCCAGGGGATCGCACGGGCGATGAACTTGTTCGAGATCGTATCGACCGCCGCCACCGAAAGTCCCTTCAAGAGCCGCCGTGAAGCCCCACGCAAGCCAACCTCGACCTCGTCGATGCGAAGCCCCTTGGCGTCTTCCGATGCCTCCTGGCGCTCCCACGTCAGATTGACATCGTTCACACGGACGACCTTGCGGCCATCCACATCGATGATCTGCTGGTCCAGCAGGTCACGGTCCAGAAGGAGATAATCGTCCAGCACAGGAGTTTTGGTGGGCTTCGACACGGTACGGAGCGTTTTGTCCGAGCGCTGAGGCACTGCAACCTGTTCGACAGGCAGAAACGTCGAGCGCATCTTTCCATTCGCTCTCTGTCCCAGGATGAAACCCGCGATATGCGTAGCGTCCAGCGAGACGTCGACCGCAAACTCCGTCACGCGTCCGCACGGCTGGCCGGAGGCGTCGACGACGCGCATCCCCAAAAGGGTAGAGGCGCTGGTCGGCACTAGATTCAAGTCGCTCATCTCTCCCTTAACCTATCCCATCTGCGACCTCTGCGGCTTCGCATAAGCACTCCGGGAACACGTACAGGAAACCCTGCAAAAAGCGAAGAGCCAACGCCATAGCGTTGGCTCTTCGTCAGGGCTGGAAATCTATTTGCCGAAGTCGACCGTCGGAGCAACGTTGTTCGCCGGGTTGCCCTTGAAGTATTCGTCCCGATAGTGGAAGCCTGCGATATTCGCCCAGAAACTATTGGGGAATTGCTTGATATCCACGTTGTAAGCCTCAAGCGTCTTGTTGTAGCGCTGACGTTCGACGGCAATGCGGTTTTCGGTTCCAGCTAGTTCATCCGAAAGTCGGATGAACTGTTCATTGGCCTTCAGGTTCGGATACTGCTCCTGCAAACGAAGCAGCGGGCTGATCGCCAGATCGAGCTTCTGGTTGGCCTGAATGCTGCTCGCATGGTCCGACGACGCCGCGATCACAGCAGCCCGTGCATTGGCGATGTTGGTCAACACCGTCTCTTCTTCCTTCACATACCCCTTCACCGTGGCCACGAGGTTCGGAATCAGGTCAAGCCTCCGCTGCTGCACGACATTGAGTTGTGAGTAGGACTGGTTGACGTCCTCGTTCAACTGCACCATCTGGTTCTTCGCCGAGATGTAACTTCCGGCTCCAAACAAGAGCACGACCACCAGCAAAGCCACAACACCCAGTGCTACCCAAATACCCTTCATCGTCGATCTCCCGTTTCCATCCAGCGTCTTCATCTTTGCTATCCCGGCTTGCGTACTTAGCTTACTGCACTACCAGTCACCGCTGGCGCCACCGCCACCGGAACTGCCGCCAAACCCGCCCCCAAAATCTCCACCGCCGCCTCCACCACCCCCGCTATCGCCACCACCACCGCCAAAACCGCCGCCACCCCCAAGACCAC
>NZ_LMUH01000025.1:213321-252619 GCF_009766105.1 Granulicella sp. S156
CCTCGAAACAAGAAGAGCAAAAAGACGATACCGATGATGATCTCGACCCAGTTGACCCCGCCTCGCCGCCGAACCTGCTCGCGATGATAGGTGTGTACCTGAGGAGTGGCATCCAGCGTAACGTTGGCATCCGCCGCAATGACATTCGCAATCTGCTGCGCCCCAAACAGTACCGCAGGGCCATACTCCCCCTGCTGGAGCTGTGGAACCATGCTGCGGCCAATGTCGCCAACCTTGGCGTCGTTCAGGATGCCCTCAAGGCCGTACCCCACCTCAATGCGGCGCTTGTGGTCCTGAATAGCAAAGATCATCAAAATGCCTTTATCGCTATTCTTGGGCCCAACCTTCCACTTGTCATCAAGCTGCGTGGCGAAGTCCTCGATGGTCAGACCATCAAGAGATTTGACCGTCACCACTTCGATCGTGGCATGGGCCTTCTCATAGACCTGCTTGGACAGGTCCTCGAGGCTCTGCTTCGAACTCTCGTCGATAACACCGGCAAAGTCGCTGACATAACTCGTCGGCTGCGGCAGCTTATCGGGCGACTCCGCCCGAGCATACCCAGCTACAACCGCCAGGAAGAGAAAGAACCCGAAGAACTTAGGAAATCTGCGACTCGCACTCACGGAGCTATCTTACGACTGTTCCCTCTGAAACATGCATTACCGCATCCGATTTGCCTTCCTGCCTACGGCATTACCAGTCGCCACTGGCGCCGCCGCCCCCGGAACCGCCACCAAATCCACTATCAAAATCGCTACTGGAACTACTCTCAGAGCTGCTGCTGGAACTGCTTTCACTGGAATCGCTGCTCCCCGAACTTCCCGTGGTCGAACCCCGTGACGAATGGCCGCGAAGACGAACCTGCCTCCAGACCAGAACAACCATGCCCGCAATAAAGAGGAAGACAAGGGCGCCCATCCCAAACATAATTCTGTTTCCCAGGACTTGCTGACGATGAATTTCAGCGATTTCCACCGCATCAAGATCGACAGGATCGACGGCTGGGGCTGTAGTTACGCCTGTATCGATAGTCCCCGCGGCGTCAGCCGCGATGACCGCTGCAATCTGCTGCGCCCCCGACAAAATCGCTGGGCCGTATTGTCCCTTCTGCAGTTGCGGAACCATACTGCGCCCGATATCGCCAACCTTGGCATCGTTCAGGATGCCCTCAAGGCCATATCCCACCTCAATGCGGCGCTTGTGCTCCTTGATGGCAAAGACCATCACAATGCCTTTGTCGGACCCCTTAGGCCCGACCTTCCACTTGTCGTCAAGCTGCGTAGTGAAATCTTCGATCGTCAGGCCATCGAGCGACTTGATGGTGACAATCTCAATCGTTGCGTGGGCCTTCTCAAAAGTCTCCTTGCACAGGCCTTCGAGGCTCTGCTTTGAGCCGGCATCGACAACACCTGCAAAATCGCTGACATAGCTCGTCGGGCGCGGCAGTTTGTCTGGAGACTCCGCGCAGACGGATCCCGCCGCGATTGCCAGGAAAAGCACAACCCCGAAGAACTTGCAGAATATGGGCTGTTTATTCACGGCGTCATCTTACTCTGTATTCTTAAACTGCATGAATCAATCGCTTTCCATCCCTCCCGTCGCGACCCCAGAGCCCAAGCCCCTCAACATCCACGGCACCCAACTGCAGGACGACTACGCCTGGCTGCGCGACAAGGGCTCGCCGCGCGTTACAGCGTACCTTGAGGCCGAAAACGCCTACACCAGCACCGCGATGGAGGGCACCGAAGCCCTGCAAAGCGCCCTCTACGACGAGATCCTGTCACACATCAAGGAAGACGATGTCTCAGTCCCCTATCGCGACGGCGCCTGGGAGTACCTGACCCGCACCGAGAAGGGCCTGCAATACTCGCGCTTCTGCCGTCGTGCCGCCGATGGCTCCGGAGAAGAAATAACCATCCTCGACGTCAACCTGCTCGCCGAAGGCCAGCCCTTCATGTCCGTTGGGACGCTCGGCGTCAGCCCCGACGGCAAGCTCCTCGCCTACACGACCGACAACACAGGCTTCCGGCAGTACCGGCTCGCGATCAAGAACCTGGAGACCAACGAGACCCTGACCGACTCCGCCGAACGAGTCGGATCCATCGCCTGGGCCGCAGACTCATCCACAATCTTCTACACCACTGAGGACGAACAGACCAAGCGCCAGGACCAACTCTGGAAGCATCGCGTCGGCACCACCGGTAACGATGTCGTGGTCTTCGAAGAAAAAGACGAACGCTTCAACATCGGCGTAGGCCGCACGCTCGACCGGCGCTATCTGATCCTCGATTGCAGCAGCCACACCACCAGCGAGAGCTGGTTCCTCGAGGCAGCGCAGCCTGACAACGCCTTCGCCCTGATCGCGCCCCGCGTTGACGACGAAGAGTACTCCCTCGAGCATCGCGACGGCTTCTTCTACATCCGCACCAACCACGGCGCGGAGCAGTTCAAGCTGGTGCGCTCACAGGTCGGCAATACCGCCCGCGAGCACTGGCAGGAGGTTCTGCCCGAACACGCTGACGCTCCGCTCGAAGACTTCGACCTGTTCCAGCGTTTCCTCGTCACCAACTACCGCGAACGTGGTTTGCCGGTACTGCGCGTCTTCTCGTTGGATACCGCGGGACTGCCCACCGAGCCAAACGACATTCGCTTCCCCGACCCCGCCTACACCGCCTTTGGCGAGATCAATCGCAACTTTGCGGCAACTACATATCGCTACGGCTACCAGTCACTGGTGCGACCAGCATCGATCTTCGAGTACGACGTCGCCACGCAGCAATCAACGCTGCTGAAACAACAGGAAGTGCCGGGCGGATTCGAGGCCTCCCGATACGCCTCCGAACGTCTCTGGTTCAGCGCGCGCGATGGCGTGCAGGTTCCCGTCTCTCTCGTCTATCGCCGCGACAAGTTCCACAAGGACGGCAAGTCGCCGCTCTACGTCTACGGCTATGGATCGTACGGCTATGCATTGCCGCTGGGCTTCAGCGCGTCGCGACTGGCGCTGCTCGATCGCGGCATCGTCGTCGCCTACGCGCACATTCGCGGCGGCGGCGAACTCGGCGACCCCTGGCACGACGGCGGCAAGATGATGTCCAAGCTCAACACCTTCACCGACTTCATCGATGCCACCGAGTTCCTGCTCGCCGAGGGCTACGGCGACCGCAAACGCGTCGCCATCGAAGGCGGCAGTGCGGGCGGCCTGCTGATGGGAGCGGTCACCAACATGCGCCCCGATCTCTTCCGCGCCGTACTCTCGCACGTTCCTTTCGTCGATGTCATGAACACCATGCTCGACGCCAGCCTGCCGCTAACGGTTGCCGAATATGAAGAGTGGGGCAACCCCAACGAGCCTGAGGCCTTCGCCTACATGCGGTCGTACTCTCCCTACGACAACCTCGCAGCAGGCACCTACCCCGCGATGCTCGTTAAGACCAGCCTGAACGACTCGCAGGTAATGTATTGGGAACCGGCAAAGTACGTCGCCAAGCTCCGCACACTAAAAACGAACGATACGCCCCTGCTGCTGCACATCAATATGGATGCAGGTCACGGCGGGGCCTCCGGGCGCTACGACTATCTGAAGGAGATAGCCTTCGACGACGCATTTCTGCTGCGGGAGCTGGAAGTCGAATAATGCTGCCACCGTCCAGAGGTGATACTTTTTACGTTTCATCAACCTGCTCCGATAGGTAGCAGTTGAGAGATTTCGATGAAATTTAGAAAACCGATATTCTTTCTGCTGTTACTTGCCGTTCCAAACGTTTGTTTGGCGGAAGCGGGCCAGGTGTCGGGCGGGCTCATCGTAGCCTGGCTCGTGACCGTCACCACTGGATGGACATTGTTTTGTGTCCTCGCCTTCTTTCTGTTTCGCAAATTACTCAAACGCTCCTTCTCCAGGAGCTTCTTTCTGAGTCTTGCGTTGTTCATGGTTCCAGTGGCTTATCTATGCGCGGTGGGTGTGTATGCCTATTTTGAAGTTAAATCTGAAACGCCTATTCCAGAAACTGCGACCCACCCTATCACGCTGGCAGGTGCGGTATTTCCCACGGGCAGTCGCGTGCAATACAAGCAGAATGGCATTCGCTTCTGGGACAAAAAGCCTGTGCAGGTAGAAAGCGATACGCCCGTAATGCTGGGTTCGCTGAGCATTACCGGATTAAAGGTCGACGAGAGCTCCGGTGTAACTGGCATCGTACTGAGCCAGAATCATACGATTGACGGTTGGCCCTGCGTTGCAATAGCCGGAATGTGGACGGAAGTACGACTGACTCCACAACAGGATCATCCCCTGCTCGATAGTTGCTGGCTGTCTGAAGCCAGGATGATCGGAGGTGTGAATTGGCCGGCCGGCACCTCTGTTAGCGCTACAACTGGTTATTGGCTGCTTCTGTGGAGACGCGCCGGCACAAGCCAGGACCTTCCTGCGAGTGCTTTTGGGTTCCCCCTGGATTACATGTCCGCAACCTACAACACAAACATTGAACTGGGCGCTTGGGAGGGCTACAGTTCTAACTCGACGATTCGAACCGGGGACTATGTGTTTCCATCTACTGGCGCGAACACTACTTTCAACTGGCAACCTGGAGACGATATCCGAGTGGAAGGATCCGGTAAAAACGTAAAAACAGGCAAAGCAATAACGTGTGTGCTTGTGCAGGCGCAAAATCATCCATCACGGCCATGCAAACCGGATGCGAACTAGCTCTTTATATCCACTTCCTCCACCACATCTCCCTCACCCGGCGCCAGGAACAGATTCGTCTCCAGCCCATGCTGCCGCGTGTAGAGATCGAAGTAGCGCCCCTCCAGCTTGTACAGCTCCTCGTGGGTTCCGCGTTCGATAATTCTTCCCTGCTCGATCACCAGAATCTGATCCGCCCGGCGAATGGTCGAAAGCCTGTGCGCAATCACAAACGTCGTGCGTCCCTGCATCAGGTAGCTAAGACCATGCTGGATCAGCGCCTCGGACTCTGAGTCGAGCGAGCTCGTAGCCTCGTCGAGAATCAGAATGCGCGGGTCCGCAAGGATCGCTCGCGCAATCGAAATACGCTGCCTCTGCCCGCCCGAAAGTTTCACCCCACGCTCGCCGACGATCGTGTCGTAGCCCTCCGGAAAGCGCTCGGCAAACTCATCCACGCGTGCAATCTTGCAAGCCTTCAGAAACTCTTCCTCCGTCGCCAGCGGGCGCGAGAACTTCACGTTCTCGCGAATCGTGCCGTCGAACAGAAACGACTCCTGCAGTACAACACCGAGCTGCTCTCGAAAGCTGCTGAGTTTTACCGTAGCGAGATCGCGGCCATCAACGAGCACAGCGCCGCTCTGGGCCGTGTGGAAGCCGCAGATCAGACTGATAATCGTCGACTTGCCCGATCCACTGGAGCCGACCAGCGCCGTCACTGTTCCCGGTTTGGATTCGAAGCTGATGTCATGCAGCACCGGCTTGTCTGCGACATAGGCAAAGTTCACATGGTCGAAGCGCACATCGCCCACCACCGGGCCGATATCAAGCGCCCGAGCCGGATCGGCATCCTCCTGGCGCTCATTGAGGACTTCTTTGGTGCGATCGAGACCGGCAACCGCCTCGGTGAGTTGCGTGCCGACATTAACCAGCTGCACCATAGGTGCGATCATGAACGCCAGAAACATCACATAGCTGAAGTACTGGCCCACAGTGAGTCTGTTGGCATAGTGTTCGTGCGCTCCCAGATACATCACCAACGCGGTAGCCACGCCCAGAACCGCAGTAGAGGCAAGTCCCATCAGTGACTGCGCCGTTATCGAGCTGATGACGTTGCGCAGCAATCGCTCAGCACCGGCGGCAAAGACATTCGCCTCACTCTCCTCGGCGTGGTACCCCTTGATCACACGTACCCCGCCGAGCGATTCCGTCAGACGGCCAGACACTTCGGAGTTGATCTTCGCGCGCTCCCGAAAGATCGGACGGATCGTCTTGAAGGCGCGTTGCAGAACCAACCCAAAGGCCAGAAGGATAACGAAGTTAATCAGCGTCATCTTTACGCTGATATGCAGCAACCACACAAACGCGAGGACCGCCGTCAGCACACCGCCGACGAAGTCCACCACGCCAGTGCCAACCAGGTTTCGCACGCCTTCAACATCGCTCATGATGCGCGCTACCAGCGTGCCTGTACGGTTTTCATCGTAGAACGCCACCGAAAGCATCCCGATATGCTGCTGCACCTGTTTCCGCAGATCGGTAATGAGCCGCTGGCCCGACTTCGACAGCAACTGGGTCAACGCATACGAAGTGACTCCCTGGAGAATAGTCGACCCAAGAGCAGCCCCAACGATCCTCGGCAGCAACCAGATCTGCCGCGCTGTCATCACCCTGTCGATCAGCGGCCGCGAGAGCGCGGGCAGCACAAGACTCGCCGCGCGATTGATCACCATCAGGAAGAAGCACCCTGTCAGTAGCCATAGCCGCGGCTTGATCAGCGCCCAGATCTCAGGCCAGATGTCGCGCAGCTTAGGCATGGGCCGCTTCGCTGTTAAATCAGCACTGATGGCCCTACCCGTATTGCGCGAAGGCCTTTCAGCCGAACGCGCACTACCGCCGCCCATACCGGAATTTCCGAAACCTGCCATGAATATGCCTTAGCCCTAATCCTGCGCTGCCGTAATCCTGCTCTTACTTTTCTTTCTGTCATTCCCGCAGGGAATCTGCTTCTGCTTTTGTCGTTGCTTTTGTCGTTGCCTCTGAGATAGGTCCGAGCTAGCCCAATGCTTTAGCGTTGGGTCTCAAGGACATTTCGAACACAAACCGAAGCGGGCTTTAGCCCCTGGGACCTGTCTTCTTCTCCCCAGGCACTCCCGCTGGAAAAGAACGACTAATCTCACAGGCGAAATCAAACCCGACCTCAGAAACAAAAATAGCTATATCTTCGATGTTCCAGATTCACCTACGACTCATACAGTACGGCTACGACGCGCTGCGATGAACGAGCGCACGCACAGAATGACAAAAATCAGACACAGAAACACCATAATCAGCTGAGAATGCACCGCCGCCGGGTGAGCGACCTCCGTCTGCTGCGCATGCGCGTGTACCAGCGCCTTGATCGACATCACCGCCGGAAAAATAAAGCCGACCAGTCCCACGGTCACCGCAATATGCATCCAGAGCATGCGCTTCTTAGCATCCTCACCCGAGGCCAGGCCCCCGCTAAGTGCCAATACAAGACCGAAGGCAGCAGGAATAAGGGATGTTGGATGGCTGGAGCCCGTAAGGACAAAGCTGGCAGCTCCCAGCACAATCAGCAGTATACCGAAGACGATCGTTAGTTTTGCCACAGAACAATCTCGCTTTCAAAGATGAAGTTAGTAGTTATGCCTCTACCGCTTTGCGAATCTGCGCAATCACATCGGTCGTGGTCCAGTCGTTGGTCGGGTAGAACGCAACAACCTTTCCATCCTTCCCAATAACCAGGGTCGACAGCGAATGCTGCAGCGTTCCCCCATCTCCGGGGGTTACACCCAGGCCGAAGAACTGCTCCATCTTCGGCATCTCCTCGGCCGACGGCGCTGCAAAGTCCCAGTGCGTAAACGACTCCTGCGTGTAGCGGCCAGTGTAGGCTCCGCCATAGCTCCGCAGCACCTTCGGCGTGTCGTAGGTAGGGTCGAAGCTGATGCTGAGCAGATGAGTCTTCGCATAGACCGCCGCATCCCCGCTGAGCGACTTGTCGATCTCCGCGAAGTTGCGGCTCAAACGCGGGCAGTAGTCCGCCAACGGGCAGCGCGTGTAGATGAACGTCATCAGCAGAACTTTGCCCCGAAACTGCTTGAGACTGATCTTCTTATCCGACTGGTTGAGCAGCGCAAAATCCGGAACCGCATCGCCAGGCGCAGGCTCGTGATATTGCACGGTCGGCTTATAGTCCGGCCTCGCCTGCGCAATGACAACAATATCTGTCAGCCGCATATTCGTCGGTCCGGCAGAATCCTCGTCGACCGCAAGCGTAGCCGTAATCTTGTCCCCGGGATGAAGCTCCGACATCACCGACGGATCGTTCAACCGGTACGCCATCGTCATCGCTTCCATAAAGCCGGGGACCGACTCATGCTTCAACACAATCGAACTATTAGCGGGTACGAGTTCGACAACAACACCGCGTATCGGATACCGCTTGGTTGTTACTGCCGCAAAAGACTTGTTGGCTGATCGGTGGCAACCGGCCACAAAGCCGCCGAGAATCAGCGTGATAGCAGCAACGAGAGCGAGAAGGGTAGGACGCAGACGCACGCAGAGCCTCATGAAGCAGTAAAAACCGCTCATCTCTCATGATAACTGCCACGATTCCACGACGAACTGTATAAGTTCTTTTTGCACTCGCCTTTGCTTTTGTCTTTCTAATTGTCATTCTCGTAGGGAATCTGCTGTTGCCTTTGCTTTTCTGGTTGTCATTCCGAGCGCAGTGAGCGAACCTGCTGTCTCCCGCTTTTCGTTTGTACCGTCCGGAAAATGGATGAACAAGCACAGCCTTACCCGCTCCCGCATGGGAATCAACCTCCACGCCTCCGTGCTACCATCACACCCAAAAGCTTCTCGAACAGAGCCGACCGGGTGCGGCGGCTACTGCGGGCGCGAAGCTTTTTAAGTATCTGCTACCGCCTCAACCCGCTTGTCGCACCTATCGATAGGACCTTGGTCCAAGTGCAACACAGGAGTGAACAGGTAGTGCAGGCAATCTCTAGACCCGACGACACCACCGCAGGACCCTCCGTAATCTGGCTGGCAATCGGTTTCCTGCTCGCTGGTCTCGGCACCGTACTTCTTGGCCCCATTCTCCCCTCCGTCTCTCTGCACTGGCACCTCACCGACTCCCAGAGCGGTCCACTCTTCTTCGCCAAGTTTCTCGGCTCGTTCATCGGGGGAATCTCGGTTCCGCGCAAGCTGCGGTTAGGCATCCTCGGCGGCATGGCGCTGGCTTGTGTTGGGTTCGGAGCCTTTGGACTGTGCGGCGGCGTGCTGACCGGCTCACTCGCCCTGTTCGTCGCGGGCATCGGACTCGGCCAGATCATCGCCTCGACCAACATCCTCGCCGGGCATCGCTACCGTGCCCATACCGGCTCCGCTCTGGCGTCCCTGAACTTCTTCTGGAGCCTGGGCGCGGTCGGTACGGGAGTCATCGTCGCCGCCCTGATGCCTCGCTTCGGCCTGCGGAATCTCCTGCTCTACTTCGCTGCGGCGTTTGTCGTCACAGGCATCGGCGGAGGACTCGACTGGCGCTTGCGCTCACAACACTCCGCACAGCTTTCCGAGGCGCTCCTCAACGAACCGCAAAACCCCTCGTTACCCATCGAAGCCTTAGTGACCTTTGCGTTGCTACTCTTCTTCTATGGCGGCCTCGAGACCTGCCTCACTGGCTGGCTAACCACCTACACCCTCCGCTACTCCGACAAGCAGCTGCTCGGCGGCCAGTCAGCGACCATTCTCATGTGGACAGCGCTCACCGTGGGGCGCGGGCTCTCCTCCATCGTGCTTCGCTATTTCAAAGAGAGCACGGTACAACGCCTCGGCCTCGTCTTCTCCTTCCTCCTGATCGGCGCGCTAACGACAACGCATCACTCCGCAACCCTTTCGCTGTACTGCATCCTGATAGGACTCACCCTCGCCCCCTTCTTCCCCGCAACGTTTGGCCTGCTGATGCACCGTTCCCCCACCCCACGCGAGGCCGGTTTCATACTGGCGGTCTCCGGCCTCGGCGCAGCCGCCTTCCCCTGGCTCATGGGCTTCGTCTCCACGCATAGCGGATCGCTGCGCGTAGCAATGGCTGTGCCAATGGCACTCGCACTCCTGCTGCTTGCCGTCAGCTTCTGGAAGCCAGGAAACAAAGCTCCAGGATCAGCAATGGTCTCCAGAGAAATCGCATAAACATGAAATAGAACTGGATGGCCCATCACAGCGCGAAGCGCAAACCGTGACGCTTAAGCGTCGCGTGGCCTTAGCCCCGGGCCTCTCGCCCGCACCATGTAAACCCTTTTGCTATGGCATGGACCGGAAGGGCCGGCTACCGGATGGAGATACCTCCGTTGGTGGTCTCAAAGCTGACAGTAGCGCCCCCGGAGCCAAGATTCGTATCGATGGAGCGGCGATGGACTCCGGACTGGTCGGCGACTGGGAGATTCAGTGAGGTACCCCCGTTAGTTGTGCTAGCGACGAGATGCGCGGAGTAGTGGGAGGGGACGGAGACACTGACCGCGCCGTTGGTAGTGGTGGTGGCGAGACCCGCTCCCTGCCAGCTGGGGCCGTCAAGCTTGGCCTGAATGCTGCCGTTGGTGGTGATGAGGTGGACATCGCCGGCGAGGTTGTCGAAGCGAACACTGCCGTTGGTGGTTTCGCCGCGGAGGTAGCCGTTGAGCGCGGCTAACGCAAGGCTGCCGTTCAAAGTATGAAGGTCGGCGGCGAGACGATGCGGAACGTGGAGCTTGTAGCTGACGGACCAGTTGCGGTTGCCGGAGGTCTTCGGGCCGTGGGCCTCGACGGTGCCGCCGGTATCGATGGTGATCTCGTGGAGGATGGAAGCAGCTTCGGAGGTGCTACCAGCGTGGGCACTGACGCGGGCTTCGAGGGCAATATCCTGACGGTCTTCGCCGACGACGTCGATGCTACCGTTCAGGGCCTTAACGTTGAGATGTCCGCTGACGAGGGGGAAGGTAGTGGAGCGGACTTCGCAGGCCTGATCGGCACCACCAAAGAAGCGCGTGATTGCGCTGTGATCGTCGCTACTGTCGTTGCAGGGGTGAGTAGCGAAAGACTGAGCCTGGAGTGTAGCAGCCACGCATAGGGCGGCGCAGGCAATGAGGGTGTTTGGGCGCATGGGATCTCCTTCGGTGTCGAGAGGAGATACGTGCGGGGTGCGGTTGCGGTTCCGTCCATTTAGAGAAACGATGCATTCTCGAATCGAACACTGCGAAGTATGATGAAGCCCTTGGCGAATTATCCTTTTTTGTGACGAGATGCGAAAGAGCGTGTCTCTGATGAGGCACTGATAGCGCAGTAAAGATAAAGATTCGCAGAGCGAGGTATGTGGATGCGTTGGATGGCGTTGGGTTTGGTGTTGGCCGTGAGTGGTACTGCGGTGGGGCAGGTTCCCAGTGGCGGACCGCAACTGCCGGAACAGGATCGCGTGTTGTCTCGGCAGATCTTCAAGGAATTTATTGAGATCAACTCGCAGGACTCGAATGGCAGCGTGACAGCGGTGGCTGAGGCGGCGCGCAAGGAGCTGCTGGCTGCGGGGTTTGCGCCGGAAGACCTGATTCTGGCGGGCCCGAATGGTCGCAAGCAAAACCTGGTGGTGCGGTATCGCGGTGCGGCAGGGAGCACGCTGAAGCCGATTTTGATCATCGGACATATTGATGTAGTAGAGGCGCGCAAGGAGGATTGGACAACCGATCCCTACCAGTTCGTGGAGAAGGATGGCTACTTCTACGGCCGCGGCACGCAGGACATGAAAGACTCGGATGCGATTGCGGTGGAGAGTTTTATCCGCATGAAGCGTGAGGGCTGGGTGCCGAAGCGCGACATCGTGCTGGCGATGACGGCGGATGAAGAAGGTGGCGCGTCAAACGGTGTGGACTGGCTGTTGAAGAACCGGCCGGAGCTGATGAAGGCAGAATTTGTGCTGAACCCGGACGCCGGCGGCGTGGAGCTGCGTGACGGCCACGCAACGGCGATGGAGGTGGAAGCGACCGAGAAGACATACGCCGACTTCAAGCTGACAACGACCAATCCAGGGGGACACAGCAGCCTGCCACGGCCGGACAACGCGATCTATGAGCTGATGCATGCACTGGAGAAGCTGGAGGCGAATCCGTTCCCGATTGAGGTGAACCCCGTGACGCACGCAGAGTTAGGGGAAGAGGCGAAGATCGCAGAGCCGGCGCGGGCGAAGCTGATTGCAGGCGTGCTGGCGGAGCCTCGGGACACGAACGCAGTGGCGGAGTTTGTGAAAGCCCCGACAGACAATGCGAAACTGCGAACAACGTGTGTGGCAACGATGCTGGGCGGTGGCCACGCACCGAATGCGCTGCCGGCGATGGCAACGGCGAATGTGAACTGCCGGATTTTGCCGGGGCACTCGCAAGAGCAGACGCGACAGGAGCTAATCAAGATCTTCGATGACCCAAAGCTAAAGGTGGAGTACATGGCAGATGACGGCACAATCACTCCCGTGGCTCCAGGCCGCGAGAGTCTTGCACCGCCGCCGCCCCTGCCTGAGGTCTTCAATCCCCTGCGCGCGGTGACGGCGGAGATGTGGCCAGGGATTCCGGTGATCCCGATCATGGAGCCCGGGGCGACCGATTCGACCTACACCATGATGGCAGGGATGCCGAGCTATGGCGTGAACGGAGTGGCGATCGACTACAACGATCTGCGAATGCACGGGAAAGATGAGCGGGTACGCGTGGAGTCGTTCTATCGTGGCGCGGAGTTCTACTACCTTTATCTGAAGGCGCTGACGAAGCCTTAGAGGGGGGGGTATCAAACTACTCTTCGAGATACGACTAGGCCTACCCACTTCACGCCAACATTTGCTGTGGCAAGAACCGGAGGGGCCGGATTCAGAGGCTGTTACTCAGCACTATCAACCGATGTTTACTACGTTGCAATTCTCAGTTCATTTCTTCAGCGTAGATCCAACGACACCCGGCCTTTGCAACGGTGATTGCGTCAAGCAACGAAGCAGCAATGACATCTGCTGGATTGACATGAACTTTCTTCGGCAGGATCGGAGCTAAGAGTCGAAGAAGAGTCAACGCCGCGCCCTCAGCAGCCCTTGCTTCATTTCGCTCTCCGCCAATGAGGCTGGGTCTGCAGATTGTAAGCGATCGGAACCCTATTGCCTGGATATCCGTCTCCACCTCTCCTTTGGTTCGGTAGTAGAAACTCATGGAATTAGGAGATGCGCCCATGGCAGTCACAATTGCATATGTCTCTATGCCGGCAGTATGCGCGGCTTTGCCCAATGCAACAGGTAGTTCGTAGTCGACATAACGGAACGCTTCCTTCGAGCCTGCTTTTGCCTGGGTGGTTCCCAATGCGCATATGACCGCATCGGGCTTGTGCGACATCAGAACCGGAACAAGCTCCTCCAGCCGTGCCCCGACCGGGTTCACAAGTCTTTCGGTCAGTGGCAGCGGCTTCCGTGTTGGCGCAATCACCTTGGAAAAGGCGTCATTGGAGAGAGCGAGTTTCAGTGTCCGGCTCCCCACCAACCCGGTAGCACCCAGTAGTAGCAGTTTCATCGTCAGGATCTCCCATCCAATCGTTCTCACCTGTACTCATCTCACCCTCCGGCAGCGATGGCATCGATCGAGTTCGTCCCGATCCAGACTGCTCCCACAATCGCGAGACGGGTCTTGGCCCGCCGTGGCAGGCCAAGACCATGCAGCTTCAAGCAAGTTGCTCACCTTGAGCTGCGTTCGATACGGCTTCCCATTTTTTCCAGTTGCTCAACCGCGTCGCGTAGACCGCCCGGAACTTTGGGATCGTACTCGAACCGAGCACTAAGCGAAGTGGTGGCTCATTGGCGTCCACGACTTCGAAGATGGCTGCGGCGGTTGCTGCCGGATCACCAACATCCCCAGGTTTGAATGACGAACGAATGGCCTGACGTATCGGATCATAGGCCTCGATGACCGGCGGAGATTGCACCGCAGAGCGAAACTCGGTGGCGAATTGGCCCGGTTCCAGGATCGTGACTTTGATTCCGAAAGGAGCCACTTCGCCTGCCAGCGCTTCCGACATGGCTTCGATGGCAAATTTGCTGGCGGTATAACTTCCCCCGGTCGGGAAACCGATAACGCCGCCGATGCTCGACACCGTTATGATGTGACCGCTGCGCCGCGTCCGGAAGATCGGCAGCGCTGCCTGAATGACCGAGAGTGTCCCAAACACATTGGTCTCAAAGTTGGCTTTGACCTGCTCGGGCTCCAACTCCTCGATTGCCCCCATATAGCCGTAACCGGCATTGCACAGGATGACATCCAGGCGCTCGAAATGTACGAACGCTTGAGCGACCGCTTTGAACACCGCATCGCGATCCGTTACGTCGAGCGGTAAGACCAGAACAGCATCCCCGTAAGTCTTGACGAGTTCATCGAGCGTCCCCGGATTTCGTGCAGCAGCGACAACACTGTCACCGCGCTTCAGAGCCGCCTCCGCCCAGACACGGCCAAACCCACGCGACGCACCAGTGATGAACCAAACCTTTGACGACGACATAATAATAGAGCTCCTTACGCGACAGAATCGCACTGAGTGTAATTTATCGCACCGAGTGCAATATTGTCAAAAGAACTCCTATACCGTCAGACTGACTAAGGTGGCTAAGACAGAAAAAATCCCGAACGACCTGCGCGAACGCAAACGCCAGTTGACGCTTGACCGGATTGCCGAAATCGGTCTGAAACTCTTTGTCAAAAATGGTTATGAGGCGACGACGCTCGATGCGATTGCGGCAGCATCGGGAATATCGCGGCGCACGTTCTTCTACTACTTGAAGTCGAAGGAGGATGTTCTGCTGGCGCATGATAGCGGCAAGTTCGCGCCCGCCCTGCGTCCCACATTCCTCCAGCAATCGCCGAAGCAATCGCCTATCGCCGCTGCCCGGAAGACCTTCCTGGCCCTTGCCTCCACGTATGAGAGCAAGGAGTCCATCGTCGCGGACCGACTCCTGCGATCGATAGAAACGCTTCGCCTGCGCAAAGAGGCGCTTCTTGTTCAGGCAGAAGAAGTACTGGCTGATGCGATGTACGAATTGTGGCCAGATCAGACTCGGCGCCCTGCTCTGCGTATGGACGCCATGATGGCCATGGGTACGCTTCGGATTGCCAGAGAGAACTGGCGTCAGGAAGACGCGGCTCATCCGCTGACGCATTACATCGACAAGGCATTCGATCTTCTCGATCACAAGGCGGGCGCACTCATAGCAGCACAACCCCTTACGCGCCCATCACACAGCGCGAAGCGCAAACCGTGACGCTTTAGCGTCGCGCGACGGAGGGTAAGGGAGGCAATCGCCTTTAGGCTACGGAATAAGGCCACGCAAGAATCGGGCTTTGGCCCCGGACCTCTTGCCCGCACCATGCAAACCATTTGCTGTGGCAAGAACCTGAGGGGCTGAATTTAGAGGCTGTTACAAAACTATCCTCTCGGCAATCAACCCGCATGGATCAGCCGGCTTTTCATTACCAATCTTCAAAAGCTATGCTGTGTCATGGCCTCACCCCAACGGCAAATTAGATTCGATCATTGGGCAAATTCGCAGAGCCTGGAAGCAATCGTCACAGCGTCTCACGATCTGCCCGAAGCTCTCTCTCTCGTTGCGCATATCGTCTCAATCAGCCGCTTCTGGGCAGCTAGGGTTGAGGGTATGGCTGAGAAACTTGATCCATGGCCAACCCTAACAGTTCCCGAACTAGAGGCGGAACTACGACGGCTACGGGACCGTTGGTTGGGGCTTTCCAATTGCACTGCAATGGATGCGCAGGTGCGATACGAGAGCAGCGACGGAGAAAATCGCTTCAACCTTTTCAGTGAAGTTCTCCAGGAGGTGTTTCTGCACGGGGCGCACCACAGAGGACAGATTGCCTTTGTTCTACGCATGAAGGGTTTTGAACCTCCACGTTCAACGGACTTCATCCCTGCTCTTCGCACAAAGGCACTTCAAACGGGAACCTAGAGCAGTTCCCGTATAGGTGTATAGCGGGCCACAGGTCTATACGCTGTTTTTTCCCAAGAAAAACAGCACTCGCAGGGATTCTCCACCTCACATCCATACGGGAACTGCTCTAGTGACCGCGTTTAGATATCGAGAAACGCTTCAATATCTGGTGCTTCCCATAGGATCAGACCTGGCGAATCATCTCCGTGCTCATCCTTCCCGCAATAGCCGCGCCGGGTCGATGTGCAGCGTGCGCCGCGCCGGAATCCACGTCGCTACCACTCCTATCAGCAGCAATGCTGCGCACACGCTCAGCACCACCAGCGGATCGCTTGGTGTCGCAAAGACGCCTAGCCGGCTGACAAATCGGCTGCACAAAATCCCCCCAGCCATTCCCAGCAGCGATCCGAACACCAACAACAGCACAGGCCTCTCCAGCGCAGCGCGCAATACCTGGACCTGTTCTGCGCCCAGCGCGATGCGGATGCCCTGTTCCTTTTCTCGCTTCGAGGCCGAGTACGAAGCCATCCCGAATATGCCGGTCATCGCCAGTACCGCTGCCAGCATGCCCATCAATGCCAGCAGCAACGTCACGGCCCTCGGCATCGTCAGAGACAGATCAATGGATTCGCTCCACCGCCGGATGTGGAACGGGGTTGCCGGTGCCTCCCGCCGCAGCAGATCATGTAGCGCGGCATTCACCTGCTCTTCCGGCAGCACCGATCGCACAGCGAGCGTCGTGTTGGTCGTCAGATAGCTCCCTACGCCCTGCGCAAACGGCATCATCATCATGGCCTGTGGCTTCTCGCCGATCGAGTAGTACCTTGCGTTCGCCACTTCTCCCACGATCTCGTATTTTGCTGTATCCCACAGCGCGAACCGCTTGCCGATTGGCGACTCGTTCCCGTAGAGCTGCTTTGCGAACGTCTCGTTCACGATTGCCACGTTGGGGGTCGTTTTGTCGTCATGCCAGGTAAAATCGCGGCCGGTGATCAGCGGCATCTGCACCGTCTGCAGAAATCCCGGAGCTACCAGGAACGAGGTCGCCCCGAAGGCCATGTGCGCCGGAACGAATTCCGTCGTATCCCACTTGTAAACAAACCAGAATGCCCCGCCATTGCCGAACGGCACGTTGTCCGACAACGTTGCCTCGGTCACGCCGGGTATCGCCTGCGCCTCCGCGAGAATGTGTTTTTGCAGGGCGAGCGAGTTGTCGCCCGTATAGCCGGCCATATTCAGATCGCCCTGGGTAATCGTCACGCCCTCAGGTCGGAACCCCAGAGGGATATGCATGGCCTTTACCATGCTGCGCACCGCCACAGCCGATGCCGTCATCAGCAGGGTGCATATCGTGACCTGTGCCAGCAGCAGCACGTCGCGCAGTGCGAACCGCCGGAACGACTCCATACCAGCGGAGCCGCTCTTGATCGCCTCCACTAAATTCGTGCGCCAGATCTGCCGCGCTGGGAAGTGTCCAAAGAAGATTCCGCTCGCCAGCGATAGAGCCGCCGCGCCCGCATAGATCCACGCATCCGGCAGCACTGGAAGCCGCACCGGAAAATCCGCGAACGGCTGCCAGGTCGTCAGCCACCCCAGCAGAAGACGCGCCGCCAGCGATCCTGCCAGGCCTCCGGCCAGCGAAATGATGATGGTTTCCGTCAGCAGTTGGCGGAACACGATCCAGCGGCTGGCGCCGATTGCCATCCGCATGGCCAGCTCGCCCGCGCGGTCGGCGGCCCGCGCCGCAAAGATGCTCGCCAGATTAGTGCATGCAGCCAGCAACACCAGCCCCGTCAGCAGCATGATGCCGAGCAGCCCCTTCTTCGTCGGATCGTTTTCGTCCCCGGCCGGTCCCGGCTCCCGCAGCCGGAGGACCAGCCCCTCGTCCTTGTGGTCGATGCGGCCCATCTCTGCGGCCACCGTGTTCAGGCTCTCCGTCGCCTGCGACGGCTTCACTCCCGGCTTCAGCCGCCCCATCACGATAAAGCTATAGTGATCGCGACAGCAGAAGTCGCTCCAACCCGTCACCTGCTCGGCATTCGTCACCGGCATCCAGTAATCCGGCCAGAAGAAGACATCCGTACCGCGAAATCCCTCACGCGCCACTCCGATCACTGTGAACGGATGCTGGTTCAGCTTCACCATCGTGCCAAGCACGTTCGGATTCGCGCCGAACTGCCGTCGCCAGAAGTCGTAGCTTAGAACGATGTACGGAGCCGATCCCAAGCCTTTCTCGTCCGCCGCATGGAAGAAATGCCCCAGCGCCGGCTGCACACCCAGTACGTCGAAGTAGTTTCCCGATGTGGTGTATCCCCACGAGCGCACCGTTCCCTGATCGATCTGCATCCCCGCCGAGAGCGCCTTGTAGGCCAGCATTCCGCCGAACGATGTGTCGCGATCCCGGAGATCGCGATAATCCGGATACGCATGCGTGTCGCCGCCGCTCGCCCCGCGTCCGATTTGATACAAACTCTTCGGGTCGGGCACGCCGAGCGGCCGCAGCACCAGCCCGTTCAGCACGCTGAAAACAACGACATTCGCCCCGATGCCCAGCGCCAGCGTGATAATCGCTGTCAACGCAAAGCCCGGCGCACGGATCAGCCTCCGCATGCCGTGGCGCACATCCCGCCAGAGGCCCTCCGCCACCGACTCCCACCCCGCCGACCACACCTTCTGCCGAACCGCCTCTGCACTGCCCGTTTCGACGCGAACCGCCCGCTCCGCGGTTTCGCGAGACATGCCGTTGCGCATCTTTTCGGCAACGGATGCCTCTTCGAAGCTGCGCAACTCTTCGGCGATCTCTGCGTTTCGATTGCCGTGCCGCAGCAGCGCCCGCAATCCATTCATAATCTCGCTCAGCATGATGCTCTCCTTACGCTCTTCGAACGAGCTCAGGCTTCCAGAATCCGATGGATCGCAGCGATCTGTTCGCCCCATTGCCGCCGTTCCTGCTCGAGCGCCGCGCGGCCGGCCTTCGTCAGCACGTAATACTTCGCCCGCCGGTTGTTATCCGACGCCCTCCACTCCGACTTCACGTGACCTGCGCGCTCGATACGGCTCAGCGCCGGCAGCAGCGACCCCGGATTCACGCGAAATACTCCTCCGCTGATCTGCTCGATGCGGAGGGCTATGCCGTAGCCGTGCAGCGGCTCCAGCGCCAGAGTCTTCAGCACCAGCATCTCCAACGTTCCCTGCACTAGGTCCTGGTTCTTATCGCCCATCCACTTACACCTCTCGATTGTCTAGATGAATATCGCGCGCACCTCTAGATTGTCAAGAGGTAAACAGACGGCGCTCAGGGCAATCGCATTTGGAATTTGCGGTATGGGCGGTAACCCGTTGGAGAATGGAGTGCCCTCTTCCACACGAGGACACCGAGCTACACTCATCTTTGGCCGATCAATGCCCTTGTCCACCCCAACCTCAACGATCCTCGACGCTCTAACAGCTGGCGATCTCATCGTCACGCCGAGCGAAGCCGCCTCTCGCGGCCTGCGCCGAGCCTTCGACGCGAGCCAGCGGGAACGCGGCCTGCAGGTCTGGGAGCCCGCGCACGTCCTCTCCTGGGGGCAGTGGCTCGACTCCCTCTGGAGCGAGCTCATCGTCACCGGCGCCGACACTCGCCTTTTATTGAACGAGGCCCAGGAGCATGACCTGTGGCGAGAGGTAGTCTCAGGCACTCGCGAGGGCGACGAAACCACCCTCGGCTCGGCCGACTCTCTAGCCGACATGGCTCGCCAGGCCTGGAACCTCGCCAATGCCTACGGCGCAACACCGCGCCTGCGAGCCTTTGCCACCACGCACGATGCCCGCACCTTTGCAGGCTGGGCGGAAACCTTCGAGCGCGGTTGCGAACAGCGCGACTATCTCTCTCGCGCCGCCTTGGAAACCACCCTGCGACAACACATCGAGACCGGAAATCTTGCGGCTCCGGCACGCGTTACTCTGGCAGGCTTCGGAGATTGGGTTCCCGCACAGACGGAATTACTCGACGCCATGCGCTCCGCCGGCTCAAGCCTCGTACAACATGCCCTGGAAACTCAACCCCAGCCCGATGCGATACGAGTGGTCGTGCCCGCGGACAATGAACAAAACGAGCTGCTCGCCATCGCTCGCTGGGTTCGCAGCTTTATCGAACGACGGCAGGCTAAAGGTCAGAACGCACACGTCGGCGTCCTGCTGCCGGACGTCGAAACAGATCGCCCTGTGTTAGAGGCCATCTTTCGCGAAGTCCTCGCACCGGAGCTTCAGCAGATCGGCGTCGATCTCTCATCAACCCCCTATGAGTTCGCCGGCGGCAAGTCGATATCTTCCCTGCCGATGATCGCTGCAGTACTTGATCTTGCTCGCTGGACACAAGCCCCTCTGGAGCTCGGCAAGGTAAGTGCACTGCTGCTCTCGCCCTATCTCGGATCGCTCGACGGCCTGAGTCAAAGCGCACAGTTCGACGCCTACGATCTGCGCCAGGCCAAACTACTGCGTCCCGAGATAGACCTCCCCTCGCTCCTCTATCTAGCGCAGCGATCGAACCATGGCGCAGCACCGCTTGCATGGCTGCACCCCTTAAGCGCGTTCCTTAAGAAGAATGAAACCCGCAGCACCCCGCGCAGCTTTGCCGACTGGGCCGAGTTCCTGCGCAGCCTCGCCAAAGCGGCGAACTGGCCCGGCGAGCGCCCGCTGACAGGCGACGAGTTTCAGGCAACAACAGCCTGGGACCATCTACTCGATCAGCTCGCGACTCTCGATTTCCGAGGACGCCGCGTGCCCTTTGCCACGGCCCTTCGTGCTCTGGAACGCCAGGCGAACGCTGCTGTCTTTGCGCCACCCTCCAACGATGCCCCCGTGCAGATAATGAGCCCTGCCAACGCACTCGGAATGACCTTCGATGCTTTGGTCTTTGCACGTGCGACCGACGAGAATTGGCCCCTCGTCGAACGCACCAATCCCCTGCTTGGCTGGGGATTGCAGGTCAGCCTGGCGATGCGCGGCACTAGCCAGCCCCGCGCCACCGAGCGAGCGCATCATGCGATGGACCGCCTGCTGGCCAGTACCAGCGATGTGCTCTTTACCTATGCCACTGAAAACGCCGACGGTCTGCAGCGTCTCTCACCCGCCATCGCAGACCTCGGCTGGCCGCAGATAGAAGCTCGCAACCTCAATCCGCCAGACACATCACCATTACAACTACAAGTAGACCTCGTTGAAGACCTCGCTCCCCTGCCGCCGCTTCCCTCATCGAAGGTACGCGGCGGCGCACGCGTGCTGCAGTTGCAGGCAGCCTGCGGCTTTCGAGCCTTCGCTGAGATGCGCCTGGGAGCCTCCGAACTCGAATCCAGCAACGCCGGCTTCGACGCTCGAGAAAGCGGCAGCCTCCTGCATAACGCTCTCAATCGCTTCTGGAAAGAGGTTCAAACGCAGGCCACACTGCAAGCGATGCCGCGCGAAGCACGCAAAGATCTGCTGAACCGCTGCATCGCAGAGTCCATCGATAAAGACCTCAACATCCAGGGGGTATGGGATGAGGCCTACGTCTCCCTCCAGAAAGAAAGGTTGCAACGGCTTCTGCTGCAATGGCTCGACAAGGAACTGGAGCGTGGTTCGTTCCAGGTACAGCATCTCGAGCACGACGAGTTCATCGGCATAGGCCCGTTGGATCTGAAGCTGCGCATCGACCGTCTGGATCTCGTTAATGACGGCGTCTTTCTCGTCGACTACAAGACCAGCTACTCTTCAGACCCCAGGAACTGGCTCGGCGAACGGCCCGACGAACCCCAGCTTCCGCTCTACGCCCTGCTTCCCGATGCCGGCGAATTAAAGGGATTGGCCTTCGCCAAAGTACGCCCCGGCCGCGACATGAAGTGGCTCGGTTATCAGGATACGGAAGGCTTGATTCCTGGCACTCCTGCAAAGACCGTCATCGACATGCAGCGCCAGGTCGAGGAGTGGCGCACAACATTAACGACCCTGGCAGAAGACTTCGCCAACGGAGCCGCAGCCGTTCATCCCAAGGACTACCCAACAACCTGCATTCACTGCGCCCAACGCCTGCTCTGCCGCCTCGATCCAACAACCCTCCTCACAGCCAACGAAGATAGCGAAGAAGCAGAGGAGGACAACTAAGCATGCGACTGAACGATAAATCACCTTTGCCCCTGCCGCGGCTTTTGCTTTTGTCATTGCTTCTGTCGTTGTCGTTGCTTTTCTGGTTGTCATTCCCGCAGGGAATCTGCTTCTGTCTTTGCTTTTGCTTTTGCTTTTCTGGTTGTCATTCCGAGCGCAGCGAGCGAACCTGCTGTCTCCCGTTTTTCGTTCGCAGCTCCCAGAAAGCATGCACCCCACAACTGGAAGGACACGCTGCACATGCCTAACGTCCTCCAGTTCCCCACCCAACACTCCGACGCCGAAGCCCGCACAAAAGCCCTCGACACCAAAGCCTCATGGATCGTCGAAGCCCCTGCAGGCTCCGGCAAAACCGGCCTGCTCATGCAGCGCTACCTCAAGCTGCTGGCAGAGGAAGGCGTCGAGCAACCCGAAGAAGTGCTCGCCATCACCTTCACCCGCAAAGCCACAGCAGAGCTGCGCTCACGCATTCTCGAAAAGCTGGAAGACGCACACCACAACACAACAGTAGACAGCCCCTTCGAGCAAGAAACCCGCGAGGTCGCGCAAGCAGCACTGGCGCGCGGCGCAACACTGGGCTGGGGGCTGCTCGAGAACCCGCAGCGATTGCGCATCCGCACCATCGACTCCGTCTGCGCGGAGATAGCAAGCACCCTTCCGCTGCTCTCCGGCAGCGGCGGCACACGCACCCCCGTAGAGGATGCCGAGCCTCTTTACCGGCTCGCCGCCCGCCGCACGCTGATGCAGCTCGGCGGCGCCGATGCAGCCCTGCACTCTGCACTACGCACCGTCCTCCTGCATCGCGATGGCAGCCTGAGCGACTGCGAGACGCTGCTCGCCAGAATGCTGGCCGCCCGCGAGCAGTGGGGAGAGCTGATCCCTCTGGACCGCGCCTCTCTCGACGACGCGGCCCTGGACAACGAGGTGCGCCCCAGGCTAGAGAGCGCTCTGGAAAACATCGTCTGCGCCGGCCTAACCCGCGCCGCTCAAGCAATGCCGCAGGGACTGCTGAACGAACTCACAGCTCTGGCCTCGAGCATGGCCTACGTCCCGGGATACACCGGCAACGCATCGCCGATCGCCATCTGCGCGAACCGTACTGCGCCTCCTGAAGCAAAGGCCGATCACCTGGAGCACTGGGTCGCTCTGATTCATCTGTTGTTGACCAAAGAAGATTGGCGCAAGACCAGAGGCATTAACGACAGAAATCTCGGCTTCACTCTTTCCAAGTTCGAGAAAGAACAACTGGGCCAACTGATCGAAACCATCCAGCACGATCGTCTGCTGACAGCGTTCCAGGCGGTCCGCGCACTGCCGCCTGCGCGCTATCCCGACGAACAATGGGAGGTCGCAAAAGCACTCTTTCGCCTCCTGCTTCATGCTCTCGCAGAGCTCAAGGTGCTCTTCGCCGAGCGCGGCGAATGCGACTTTGCCGAACTGGCACTCGCCGCCCGCGAAGCCCTCCGCGCCGACGATGGCCCCGCAGATCTTGCCGGCTCCTCCGGCGCAACGCTGCGGCACCTGCTCGTCGACGAGATGCAGGACACCTCGTCGAGCCAGTACGAACTCATCGAACTGCTCACCCGCTCCTGGGATGGTCACAGTCAGACGCTCTTCCTCGTCGGCGATCCCAAGCAGTCGATCTACCTCTTTCGCCAGGCGCGCGTCGAGCGCTTCATGCGCACCATGCAGGAAGCGCACCTCGGCGACGTCCCCGTCGGTGTTCTGCACCTCACCTCAAACTTCCGTTCGCAGGCCACGCTGGTAGACAACTTCAACAGCGACTTCAGCCGCATCTTTCCCGGCAAAGAAGCCCACATCTCCAGCGAAGCCGTCGATGTGCCCTTTGTCGCCGCTACTGCCATACGCTCCAGTACCGCGAGTCAAGGCATCGTCTGGCATACAACAGTCCTCGAAGACGATTCGCAGCGCGACGAGGAAGCTGGCCACGTGCGGCAGATCGTCGAGCGCTGGCAACAGACACCTCTGCCCGAGGGCCGCACCACTCCGTGGCGTATCGCCGTTCTGGCCCGCGCACGCCGTCATCTCGCGCCCATCGTCGCGGAGTTCCAGCGCAACGAAGCCGGACTTTCGCCGATTCCCTTTCGCGCCGTGAAAGTCGAAGCCCTGAATGAGCGCTCAGAAGTCCTCGACGTCCTCGCTCTCACACGCGCTCTGCTGCATCCCGCCGACCGTGTCGCATGGCTGGCTGTGCTGCACGCCCCGTGGTGTGGCCTGGGCCTCGCCGACCTGCTCGCGCTCACAGGAGAAGCCGCCTCCGCAACTCCAACCGACACCATTCCCACCCTGATCGATGCGCGAGCACAATATCTCAGTGAAGAGGGCCGCGCACTGCTAGCGAGTGTAGGTCCTATCCTGCAAACCGCGCTCGGCGAATCCGGCCGCGGCGAGATCGCCGTGCGCGTCGAACGTACCTGGCGCACGCTGGGGGGAGACGTCTTTCTTCGCCCCAATCAACTCGCCAACGTGCAGCGCTTCTTTGCTCTGCTTCGCGAGCAGGAACAGCCCGGCGGCTGGATCGACCTGCGAGCGCTCAAAACCAGGCTGGAAAAGCTCTTCGCCGAACCACTCAGCGGCGAAGTCGCCGTGGAACTGATGACGATCCACACCGCAAAGGGCCTGGAGTGGGACGTTGTTATCGTTCCCTCCCTGGAGAAGCGCGGTCAGGGCTCCCGCAGCGACCTGCTCAACTGGCTGGAGCTGGACGGCGATGACACAGCAGGTCCTTCCATCGTGCTGGCCCCCATCTACGGCAAGGGCAGCGACCCCGACGATCTCTATAAATGGTTGAACAAAATAAGAAGCGCCCGCGAGGAGGCCGAACGCAAACGGCTCTACTACGTCGCCTGCACCCGCGCCCGGGAAGAACTGCATCTCTTCGCCACCTGCGAGCGCACCTCCAAGGGCGAGATCAAACCACCCTCCGGAACCCTGCTCTACTCCTGCTGGCCCGCGGCCCAGGAGCACTTCGAGACATCCAACCTCGATAAGTCCATAATTCAATCGCTTGAATTAGAAATAGTTAAAGAAAAGTCAGCAGCACCCACTTCCCCTCTTCTGCAACGCTTTACTGCAGACTCCAACATCCTGCACCGCTTTGAGCAAGCCGCCGAACACCGCCTTCCCTACCTCCCCGCCTCCGCTCTCCGCCAGACCCCTAACTTCGAACGCCCCGAAGGCTCGTTCACCGTGCGAGCCTTCGGCAACGTGGTGCATCGCTTTCTGCAGGTACTGGCTGTCAGACTGGCCAATGGCTCTACCGCCGACAAGTTGCTGACCGAACTCCCCTCCTGGGAGCCACGTCTATTAGCCAGCCTGCGCGGAGAAGGCCTCTCACCGACACTGTGTCAGCGAGAAGCAACACGAGCGCTCCAAGCCCTGATACAAACTCTTAGTGACGACATAGGACACTGGATTCTCTCCCCACAACCAGGCGCAATCAGCGAGCGTGCCCTTACATTTGCCGCTCCCGAAGCCTCGATACTGCGTGTCGACCGTACATTCCTGGGGGGCGCAACACCACTGTCGAAAGAAGACAGCTTCAGATGGATCGTCGACTTCAAGACCACCGACCCGGGTTCCCGCTCAGCGGAGCGTTTCGCCGACGATGAGCGCGCGAAATACAGCCCGCAAATGGAAAGCTACGCGGCTGTCTGCAGGTCTTTGCCAGAGGGCAACAAACCGATCATGCTCGGACTCTATTACCCGCTCATTCCTCGATTGATCCACTGGCAAGCCTGACTCCGCTGAAACGCTTCATCGAAAGTGTGCTGACAAAGCAAATCCCCTCAACGATGAAACGACGGAAGCGGTGTTATCCTTTCCGCAGTTGCTTCGCATGCATCTGGAGGGAGAACTATGCCGCAATCTCGCCGCCTGGTGCTGTGCGTCGATGATGAAGCGGTCGGACTCCAGGTACGCAGGATGATCCTCGAACGCTCCGGATATTCAGTTTTGACGGCGCATGATGGGCCAACGGGCCTGAAAGTGTTTGCCGAAAATCCGATCGAAGCCGTAGTCCTGGACTATGCGATGCCCGGAATGGATGGAGGCCAGGTCGCCGCTCAAATGCGCGAACACAAACCTCAGGTTCCTATACTTTTGCTCTCGGCTTACATGTCGCTTCCAGCCGACCTCTCAGGTCTGGTCGACATCTCCATGACCAAAGGCGAAGGGGCGCCTGTACTGTTGCAGAAACTGGATAGCCTCTTCTCTAACTAGAGCGATTTCACCGTCCCCGTGGCCTTGTGAAAGTTATGCGGCATGGTTTTCGTTTAGCTGAAAACCTGGCAAATCTCTTCTGCGTCCTTACACACCTGCTGCAAAACGGCTCGTGCCGTGCGAAACTCGAGAGACCCCATCTACCGTGAATCTGAGCCAACTCAATCGGGTGCTGTTGCAGACGCTGCTGATCCCAGTGGTAGCGCTCATGTTTGTCGCCGCCATCCTCTTCCTGCAGATCCAAAGCGCGGAGCGGACAGTCGTTCAGATGCAAAAGACGGGTAACAACATCGCTACGGCAACACTAGCCTCTGCACTGATAGTCAATGAGGAGTCCGGCCTGCGCGGCTATCAGATCACCTCCAACGAGATCTTTCTACAACCGTACGACTACTCCCAGGCGCCGCTCGACAGCGCCCTTCAGGACCTCAGGGAGGGATTGTCGCAACAAGGCAGCGATCCTCGCGACGTCGACAACTTCATCGTGGCGCACAATATCTGGCGCAACTCTTTTGCCGCGCCTTTGATCGCGGCGACACATGCCGGACAGAACACCCACGACTCCGGCCTGAATCTGCGTGGCAAAGCCCAGATGGACGCGCTCAGGGAGAGGCTCAACAGCATCATCGAAGGGCAGAAGACACAACGCACCCTGGTCGTAGAGACATGGCAACGACAGGTACGGGAAACGCTGGAGATTCTCGTAGCCCTGGCCTTGATCATCGGTCTTGCGATCGGCTTCTTTGCGCGCAGCCGTCTGCATCGGGTGTCCGACGCCTTCCAATCCACTCTGGAGTCGTTACGCTTCAACGCCCATCGCACATTTGAGTCGGAACAACGCCTGCGCACCACACTCACGTCCATAGGTGACGGTGTAGTCGTGTGCGACGTGGACGGCAGAATTGAGTTACTCAACTCCGCCGCGCAACAACTCACGGGCTGGAGCCAGGCCGATGCCTTCCGTCAGCCCTTGGAAGACGTCTTTCGCATCGTGGACGAGACCACGCGCGAGCCGCTGGAGACACCCTTTGCGGTAGTCAAACGTCTCCAGCGCGTCGTCGGCCTGTCCAATCACGCGGTGCTTTTGGGTCGAGATGGAAGTGAGCTCTACGTCGACGATAGCGGGGCTCCAATTCACGACCGCTCTGGAAAGCTGGTCGGCGTTGTCATGGTCTTCCGCGATATCACGGAGCAACGCCGATCACAGGCTGCCTTGCTCGCCACGGAAAAACTCGCAGTCGCCGGTAGGCTCGCCGCTACCCTGGCGCACGAGATTCACAATCCACTCGATGCTGTCGGTAATCTGCTGTACCTGATGCAGAGCGGCTCAAGCCCGGAGGAGTCGAGTCAGTTTCTCAAACTCGCCAGCCAGGAGCTCGACCGGGTTACGCAGATCAGCCGCGCCATGCTGGGAATGTATCGCGAGTCTAAAACGCCCGTGGCCATCGATGTAAAGGAGATGCTGGAAAGCGTCCTTTTACTGCTCAATCGCCAGATGAGCCAGAGCCAACTGGAAATACGCACAGACTTAGCGCCGGATGCTTCTGTCACGGGGTACCCCGTCGAACTGCGACAGGTCTTCGTCAATCTACTGACCAACGCAGCGGATGCCTCAAGCAAAGGCGGCATGATCGAAGTACGCACGAAACTGCGCCGTACCGGACCGAAAACTGGAAGCCGTCAAGCGGGTGTTGCCATCACGATCTCCGACAACGGCGCCGGAATTCCCGATGCCGCGATGCCCCAACTCTTTCAGCCTTTTTTCACCACCAAAGGCGAACACGGCACGGGGCTGGGCTTGTGGGTAAGTCATGGGATCGTCGAGAAACACGGTGGGACCATCGAAATCGAGAGCAGCACAAACGAACAGAATCACGGGACCCAAATCACCGTGTTCCTGCCTCGAATAGAAGGCTGAAGTGTGCAGTCTGCAGGAATCGGAGGCTTGCTGGAAAGCAAGCCCCCAGGAGTACAAAAACTACAGCAGCAAACGGACAGCGGCATCCGCTTCGAGAGCCATAATCTCGAGTGTTTGGAAAAACTGCCTGCTTTGGCCGATGAAAAGCCCACTGGCAGTGAGGCTTTTGACAGCCGCTACAGCGCCAGCAAATCGGTCGGTCAACGGACGAATGATCGCGACATGAGGGAGGTTGGAGTTGATGAATTCGCAAGGGACGGGAAAGATCAGGCTGGGCTGAACCAGACTCGCCGGCTGCAACGGTGGGTTATTGAAAAAATCCGGGAACGTCAGGCCGGATGTAGCATCGGTAAATGGAGCTATAGTCTGCTGCACTCCATTGCCCGCAAAATCAACCCATTCCAGGAAGTGGGCGATCTCGTCTCCACCGATGCCAAGGGTGATCTGAAGCACCTCGGGATCCGACACCTTTTGACTCATGGCTGCGTAAAGACTCGAGCCTCCCTGCTCGATCGCTCCAAAGTGAAAGGCAGCTACATTTGCGATCGCCTGAATGTGGTTATTGCCTTTAAAGTTGGGGTTAGAGACGCCGTTAAAATCGGCATCGGTTCTGGGAATCGCGGTAACGCCATTGAGCGTGATCGCCTGCGGAAAGGTCGCACCGAGGTCCGGATTCGTTGTGCTGCGGTAGCGCACGAACCAGCTGGTGTCGACGTTGAGATTCATGAGGTTCGTGAGGCGCAACTTGCCTGACGATCCCGTCGCCTTGCTTCCCGGCAAAGTCTCAAACTGGGTGAGGTCGACCGGCTCGGCTCCCCGCGACTTGAGATAGGCATTCAGAAAAGCAGCATGGCTCACTTCATCCAGAGTGTTGCTGGTGATGTATTGCGGGCCATCGGTATCGAGGTTCGACAACGCTATCTGATAGTTATTCAGCGGTGGATTTGGATTTTGATTTACCTCGATAGGCTGGTCATTGCCGATACCACCCAACTCCGCATACTGCGTCCAAAGATCCGCCTCGATCAGTTCTGCAGCTGCCAGAAACCGGAGAATGGCAGCATCGCCCGCACCGAGCTTGCCACCTAGCAGGCCTTGTGCCCTGGCCGGCGTTCCCTTTGCTAACAAACCGGCGCCCACTGTTGCTGCGCCTCCTGCCAGAAGTCCGCGTTTCATAAATGAACGGCGGTCAACTGGACGCTTGGTGTTGTTTACTGGATTTTCCATCGTCGCTTTACCTATCCTGATTTGGTGCAAAGATGGGTCTTTCCTCAAGAGGTGACCCGCCAATCACAATAGGCGCGCGCGATAACGATAGTTGTCAGCGAATTGTCAGATAAATGTCTTCGTGAAGCTAGAAAGTAAATTGATTAATTCAGCAATAAATCAACTTATTCCTTAGATATTCATGAAGAGGAGTTCGTCTATAGGTTTAGCTCAACAACGCTACAAGTGCAGTTGCACAAACGTCGCAGTCTGCGCGGCTTACATCGTAGTGAGTCACCAACCGCACATGATCTGGACCAATGGCACTCGAAAGAATGCCTTTCTCTTTTAACCTCGCAACAAGCACCGGCGCATCACCCTTATTACGTAATGCAAAGATGACGATGTTCGTCTGCACTGCAGCCAGGTCGATCTCCGCAGCCGAACACTTCGCAACCGTCTCGGCCAGAAAGCGCGCATTCGCATGGTCCTCTGCGAGCCGCGCAGTCATCTCCTCCAGAGCAATCAATCCAGCCGCAGCAAGCACGCCCGCCTGCCTCATGCCGCCGCCCAAAGCCTTGCGATAGATGCGTGCACGATCGATCGCCTCGCGACTCCCCACCAGGATCGAACCCACCGGAGCACCTAGCCCCTTGGAGAGGCAGAACATCACCGTATCGAACCCGCTTGTCAGCTCGGCAACACTCACTCCAAGCGCTGTAGCTGCATTGAAGACACGAGCACCGTCAAGATGCACCGGCAGCCCTGCCTCGCGAGCGCCCTGCCACACCTCGCGCAGCACAGGCAGTGGCGTCACCGTTCCGCCGGCCATGTTGTGCGTATTCTCGAGCGAGATCAAACCCGTCGCGGCGCGGTAATAGATCTTCGGCGCAATAGCCTTCTTGATCGCCTCCCAGGTCAATACACCACGGTCCCCCGCAACCGCTCGCGGCAAACAGCCGGAGAACGCTGAGACCATCGCCATCTCCCAGTCGAGCACATGCGAACGGGCCTCGCAGATCACCTCCTGCCCATGCTGCGTATGCAGGCGAATCGCAATCTGATTGCCCATCGTCCCCGTCGGCACAAAGATTGCGGCCTCACGCCCAAAGATCTCCGCCGCGCGCTGCTCCAGCCGGTTCACCGTCGGATCTTCGCCATAGACATCGTCGCCAACCTCGGCTGAGGCCATCGCCGCATACATTGCAGGCGTTGGCCGCGTTACCGTATCACTGCGAAGATCAATCAATCTCTTTCCTTGCATTGCTACAACTCCTCCATCTACTCAAAACTGAACCAAACTCGCAGCTGAACACCTCTAGGCTCGTAGCTCAAAGACTCCCCTGCACTCACACCAGTACCTTCTCCAGCAGATGCCCAAACACCTCATTCGACACCAACCGCCCGCGCAGCGTGAGCCGCCAGCGATCGTCCTCCGCCAGCATCAATTCCTCAGCAACCAACTCACGCACAGCTTCTTCGCACGGCACAACCAGCTCCGTCGCAAAACGCTCTCGCAAATCGTTGGTGGGAATACCCGCATTCATGCGCAACCCGAGAAAGATCGTCTCTTCAAACGCTTCTCTCTCCGCAACCAACACCACCTGTCCTCCACGCGAAGCAGGAACATAATCTTTGAGTTCATCGGGATTCGCAAACCGGACCGCCCCCTCCCCCCGCCGCAGCATCGAGTGCGCATCAAGGCCGAAGCCGATGTACGGCGCACGTTGCCAATATTTCTTATTGTGCCGCGACTGATGCTCGACGGCAGCGAAGTTGGAGATCTCATACTGCGTGAACCTGTGTTGCGATAGCATGGCACACGCCTGCTCGTACAGCGTTGCAGCAAGCTCTTCCTGCGGCACGCCGTGCGCATGAAAACGCTGCCCACCGGCAAGTACCTCACGACCCAGGCGAGAGTCTTCATCGATCTCCAGCATGTACACGCTAAGGTGTGTGAGTCCTACGCCGCTCGCGACAGCCAACGAGTGGTTCCAACTCTCGGCAGTCTGGTAAGGCAGCCCGGCGATGAGATCGGCCCCTACCTCAGGCAATCCCGCAGCCCGCAGCCGTGTAATCTCCCGCACGCACTCGCGCTCGGTATGCAGGCGGCCAACGGCAGCGCTTTCGCGATCCACAAACGACTGCACCCCGAGGCTCACCCGGTTCACCCCCAGGCCCATCGCCTCGTCGAGCAGGTCATCTGCAATCTGCCCCGGCGCGGACTCTAAGGTGATTTCAGCATCGCCAGCAACCTCAAAGTTTCGCCCCAATGCTGCAAAGATTGTCCGTAGCTGCGAAGGCGCCAGCAGACTCGGCGTACCGCCGCCAAAATAGATCGAGTCCACAAAGCGAGGCAGGTCAGCTCCAAGCCGTTCGGAGGTCACCCCAGCCGCATCGATCTCCTCGCACAGCATCCCAACGTAGCGGTCTATCGTCGCAGGTGACGAAACACCGGAGGCAAAATTACAGAAACTGCACTTTGCACGGCAAAAAGGCACCGAAATATAGATGCCAAGTGCGTCCGAAGCCGAATCGATCCTCACGCATCTATTCTTTCATGCGCCTGATTGCGAAGGTTTAGGATCTCGCACCGAATAGAATGGATTAGATGGCCGACGAACAGAAAAAGGCGGAACAGGCAGAGCAGACCGCACCGAAGCGCCCAGGTATAGACGACGATGTTGTCGGCAAAGCCTACGATAGCCGCCTCATGCGACGTCTCTTCGCCTACCTGAAGCCCTACAAGCTCCAGGCCGGCATCTCCGCAGTCGCCATCCTCATCAAGTCCGCCAGCGACGTCTTCGGTCCCTACCTCGTCAAGGTCGCCGTCGACACCTACTTCGCTCCCGCGCCCGGCAAAAAGCTGGGCTGGCTCGCCCGCCATCTCAGCCCTGACCCCGTTCGTGGCATGACGGAGATCGGGCTGCTCTACCTCGGCTCGCTGCTGCTGACCTTCGGTCTGGAGTTCGTCCAGACCTACCTGATGCAGTGGACCGGGCAGAAGATCATGTTCGATCTGCGCAGCCAGATCTTCCGCCACATCCAGCGCATGCACATCGGCTTCTTCGACCGCAATCCAGTAGGCCGCCTGGTCACGCGCGTCACCTCAGACGTCGACGCGCTCAACGAGATGTTCACCTCGGGCGTACTCGCCATCTTCGAAGACGTCTTCGCCCTCACCTTCATCGTCGTCATCATGCTGAGCATGAGCTGGCTGCTCGCGCTGCTCACACTCTCGGTTATTCCGGCGATTCTCTTCGCAACGCAGATCTTCCGCACCCATGTGCGCGAGAGCTATCGCCGCCAGCGCGCGGCCACCGCCAAAATCAACTCATTCACCCAGGAGTACGTCTCCGGAATGAGCGTGGTCCAGCTCTTCAACCGCCAGTCCCGCGCCTTCCACGACTTCTCTTCCGTCAACTCCGAGAACAAAGCTGCGTGGACTGACGCCATCTTCGCCTACGCGCTCTATTACCCGGTCGTAGAACTTCTCAGCTCCATCGCCATCGCGTTAGTCATCTGGCGCGGCGGCATCGCCGTCCTGCATGGGCAAACCGCCCTACAGCTTGGCGGTTTTCTGCATCCGGTGGTTACCGTCGGCATTCTCATCGCGTTCATTCAGTATGCGCAGCGCTTCTTCCGCCCCATCCAGGACCTCAGCGATAAGTACAACATCTTGCAATCCGCGATGGCTGCCGCCGAGCGCGTCTTCAAGCTGCTTGATACTGAACCCGAGATTCCCGTACTGACCAAACCAATCTCTGGCGACCGCAGCGGACGCATCGAGTTCCGCGATGTGTGGTTCACGTACCAGACCCTCACGCCAGAGCAGATGGAAAGTGTTGGATCGATGTCCGCGGAGGAACTCCGATGTTGTACGGACATCGAGTGGATACTCCGCGGTGTCAGCTTTACGATCGAGCCGGATATGACCGCAGCCATCGTCGGCCACACCGGCGCAGGCAAGACCACCATCACAGCGCTCATGATGCGCTTCTACGATGTGCAACGTGGAGCCGTACTCGTCGACGGCATCGACGTTCGAGAACAAGATCTCATCCCTCTGCGCAAACGCTTCGGTGTTGTCCTGCAGGACCCCTTCCTCTTCTCCGGCACCATTGCCCAAAACATCCGCCTGGGCTCAAGCTGGATCACCGACGACGAAGTAGCCAACGCCGCCGAAGAGGTCAACGTCGCCGACTTCATCCGCACACTCCCAGCACAGTTCGCCGAGCCGGTGCTGGAACGAGGCTCGACTCTCTCCACCGGCCAGAAACAGCTCATCAGCTTTGCACGAGCGCTGGCGCACCGCCCGGGAATTCTCATCCTCGATGAGGCTACCAGCTCAGTCGACACCGAGACCGAACTGCGCGTGCGCCTCGCCCTCGAGCGCATGATCACAGGCCGCACCTCCGTGCTGATCGCCCATCGGCTCTCCACCATCCAGCGGGCAGACACCATCCTCGTCATGCACAAAGGCCAACTCCGCGAACAAGGCTCGCATCAGCAACTGCTGGCCATGCACGGCCTCTACTACAAGCTCTACCAATTACAGTACAAAGATCAGGAACTTGGGACTCCCCTCTCTGAAACGGCAACCGTCTAGAACGATACCCGTTAGAATTGATTTGATTGCTCAATAAACTCACCTTCGCCAACCTCGCGCACCGCCCTGTCCGCACAGCATTGAGCATCCTTGCCATTGCCGTAGAGGTAACCATGATCCTCACGCTGGTAGGGGTGAGCAACGGCACGCTGCATGAGTCCGCTCGTCGCGCGCGAGGGACAGGCGCTGACATCTTCTTCCGTCCTCCTGGAACATCGGTACTCTCTTCCCTTAGTTCCTCCCCGATGAGCGATAAGCTGCCCGCCATTCTCGCCAACGAGCCCCATGTGGTTCTTGCAACCGGCACCATCGTTCAGCCCCTGGAGCTCTTTGACAGCATCACAGGTTTCGATATGGACCAGTTCGCCAAGATGAGCGGAGGGTTCCGTTTTGTACAGGGTGGCCTGCCTGTTCAAGATACTGACCTGATCGTGGACGAGCCCTATGCACGAGAAAAACATCTGCAGGTGGGCAGCACACTGAACCTTATCTCGCACCAGTGGCGCGTATCCGGGATCTATTTACCTGGCAAGGCCGCACGCATCTGCGTCAAGCTCGCAGTATTGCAGGACTTTACCGGCAATCCCCACCGGCTGAGCCAGATCTATCTGAAGATCGACGACCCTGATCGCGCACAGGCTGTGGTCGATGCCCTTCGGGCAAAGTATCCCGGCTACCAGATCTACACCATGGAGTACTTCACCTCTATGCTCTCGGTAAACAACCTAGGGCTGTTGCGTAACTTCACCTATGTCGTGATCGGCATCGCCATGATCGTCGGCTTCATTGTGGTCTTCATGGCAATGTATACAGCCGTTCTGGAGCGCACACGGGAGATCGGCATCCTGAAAGCGGTCGGCAGTTCTTCAGGCCTGATCCTCAGCATGCTGATGCGCGAGACCCTGCTGCTTGCGATTCTCGGCACCGTGCTGGGCATTCTGCTCACGTACTTCACGCAGTGGCTCATGCTGCACGTTGTCCCGAACAGTCTGGTGCAGGAGACAGTGTACGCGTGGTGGCCTATCGCGGCAGGCGTCGCCATCGTCGGCGCGCTGATCGGCGCCATCATTCCCGGCATCAAAGCAGTCCGGCAGGATGCCACGGAGGCGCTCTCCTATGAGTGAGACTCCTATCATTCAAGTCCGCCAACTCACTAAGACCTATCGCGTCGGTGACGTAGACGTGCAGGCTCTCCGCGGTGTCGACCTCGAAGTCTCCAGAGGCGAGTTCATTGCCGTTGTGGGGACCTCTGGTTCCGGAAAGTCGACGCTCTTCAACATCCTGGGCGGCCTTACTCCCCCAACCAGCGGAAGCGTCCACATCAACGGCAGAGATCTCTCGCACATGACGAACGCCGAGCGCACCAACCTGCGCAAGGACACAGTCGGGTTTGTCTTTCAGAAGTACAACCTGCTGCCCACGCTGTCAGCAGAAGACAACATCAAGATCGTAAAGTACATCGGCGGTCACGATACGGAGTTCGACGCCCCCTTCAAAGAGGTCTTGAACCTGCTTGGCATTGCCGACCGCCTGAAGCACAAACCCCGCGCACTATCGGGTGGTCAGCAACAACGAGTCGCCATAGCGCGCGCGATTGTGAATCGTCCGGCCATTCTGCTCGCCGATGAACCCACCGGCAACCTCGACAGCCAGAACTCCGCAGCGGTGCTCAAGCTGCTGAAAGATCTGAACGAGCGCTTAGGCCAAACCATCCTGATGATTACTCACGACGAAGAGGCCGCAGCCTATTCGCATCGCAGAGTGCATATGCGCGACGGACAGCTGCTATAGTCCGTTTCACCTTGCGCCGTTACTTCTCCGCACGGAAGGTCTTGCCTAGCTCTTCGTGCTCCAGCCGGAAATAATGGCGGAAGTTATAAATCAGCGGAGACCACTTCTGCGGATCGATATAGTTGCCCTCGGCAATCAGCTCGCTCGCGACGTGGACACGAACAATCTCCACCTCGGCCGCCCATCCGCCGCCAAGCTTTTCCAGCTTCTCCCCGTGCATCCGATGCAGCTTATTGACTCGTGCCTCCATCTGCACAGGACACTCCTTCGCCCGTGCTGGCTGCACAACCTCACTTACCAGTTGCGTCAAGCCCGCCACACCAAACTTGTCGCCCTCAAATCGAAACTGCTTCGCCTTCAACTCCGGCACAGGGTTCTTGCCGGTCAGCGGCGCCAGCTTTTCCACCTCGCGCCACATCTGCGGCGAAGGCAGATTCACCACGCACTCCCCATGACGCTCTAAGTTCTCCGCCGTCTTCGTCTCATCCAGCAATCCCAGCACCAGCGTCCACCCTAACGCCCAGAACGAAGACATCGGCGCCAGATTGGTACTGCCATCCTCATTCAATGAACTGATAAGCGCCACCGGTGTGCCAAAGTACAGTATCTTCGGTTCGATCGTGCGAAATTCCATCTCTGCCATTGCGTCTTAATCTCCCCCAAAAGACTTACCTGGAAGTAAGATGCACAATTCTTCCTTCGCCCTTCACCGGAATGGTGATTAGAGTGACTTTGCAAACCATATGCAATCGCAATAGCCCGAACCGCTGTTCGATTCACTCCTCAACCAGAGATCAACTGGCTGCTACTCGATAGGTTTTCCAATCTCTTTCAGATAAGCAGCAGCGAGTGTCCCCTTGCTCTTGGCAATCGGAAGCAGCGTTGGATAGAACTGAACAAACGTTGTGTCCACAGCTCCATGGGCCGCGTGGCAACTGTAGCAGTCAGCCGAAGTTGGGATCATCTTGGCGGTCTTGCCGTCATCAAAGCCGAAGAAGGCCCACTTCCCCGGAAAGCGCGCTTCGTCTTTAATGTGCACTTCAAACCCCATCGTAGTAGTGCTCTGGTAGTTTCCCTTCTTGTTGATCGACCCCCTCTCTTCCGCGCCGCGAACCTCAATCACGAACGTAGTTTTGTCGGGCCAGGTTCCTGTCTTTACAAAGGCCTTGTACGCCTCAGGATTTACAAAGACGTTGTCGAACATATGGTGGTCGCCGCCCTGCGCCGCTGGGAAGTAACTCATATCGAACCCGGAAGTCAGGTATACCCATTCCCGATAATGCTCGGGGAACTTAAGTTGAGAGTCGCTGGTATATTCCGGACTCGATCCTGGCGCTGCCGCATCTTCCTGGAAGTCGGCCATGGAAAAGAGAAACATCGCAACAAACAGTAGGGTCTTCACAGTGATAAGCATGGTTGCAGTATCCTTCCCGATTCGTTCGAGGGCCAGACCGTCCACTGCACAGCTCCGTGGATTCGCTGCATTCTGACCTTTGGGGGGGAGGGCTGTAGACTACGATCTCGATATGGACGCCAACGACATCCGCGCGAAGTCACACCCGTGGATATGGATTGCCGCGATCTGGTTCGGCTTCGGGCTGGTTGACGCGATACAGACGGTCTTTGCCATGCGCTCGGAAGGCATGCACCACGCCTGGGTAAAACTGTTTGTGACAACGGTTATTTCGTGGCTGCCCTGGGCCCTGGCAACACCGCTCGTACTGAGCCTCGGGCGTCGATTCCCACCCTTGAAACTGAGGCCCTTCGTGACATGGCTGGTGCACGCCGCCACCTGCACCTCCATCGGCCTAATCTTTGCCGCCTGGGCAACGTACCTGATTGGTCTGTTCAACCCGTATGCCTATCCTTCGGGACCGGGACCGTTCTTGCATCCTTGGCTCGACAAGTCCTGTAATGGGATTCTCTCCTCCCTGGTCCTGTACGCCGCCGTTCTCACGACTGGCCACATGTTGGACTCCAAAGCACGCCTGGCTCTTCAACAGACCGAAACCGCACGACTGAACGAGCAACTCTCGAAGTCTCAGCTCAATGCCCTTCGACAACAGATAGAGCCGCACTTTCTCTTCAATACGCTCAACGCCATCGCCGGTCTGGTACGCGAGAAAAGAAACGATGCTGCCGTGAGCATGATTGCAGGGTTGAGCGACTTTCTGCGCCGTGTCCTGGAGGGCTCCACCCAGCACCAGGTACCACTGAGCGAAGAGTTGGAGTTCACCCAAAAGTATCTGGACATTCAGAAGGTGCGATTTGCCGAGCGACTTCAGTTCAGTGTCGATATCCCCAGAGAACTCTATCCGGCTCAGGTTCCCAGCCTGATTCTGCAGCCGATGGTCGAAAACGCAGTCAAACACGGCATCGCGAAACGAGCGCAGGGAGGAACGATCCACATTGCGGCCTCTCACAGCAACGACAGGCTCACCCTGAGCGTTTGCAACGACGGCCCCAACCTGCCTCCAGACTGGGAGATCGCTCGCTCCGGCATCGGCATCTCCAACGTACGAACTCGCCTGCAAAGCCTCTATGGAGACGCCTTCGAGTTGAACCTGCGCAATCAGAAGACTGGCGGCGTGGAGGTATCAGTCTCCCTGCCCTTCCAGATGATCCCGTCTTCAGAGAGGGTTGACTCATGAACGCGGAAGAGTCTCGCCCCAAAATCTGCGTGCTGGTTGTAGACGATGAACCCCTCGCTCGCAGCAACCTTACAGTGCTGCTGCGGCTCGATCCGGAGATCGGAACGGTCCGTGAATGCGGGTCCGGCGCAGAGGCACTCGCAGAGATTCGCAACTCGAAGCCCGATCTGCTCTTCCTCGATGTTCAGATGCCGGAGTGTGACGGGTTTGATGTCCTCGAAATGTTAGGCGGAGATCTACCGCCCGCAGTCATCTTCGTCACGGCTTACGATCAATACGCATTGCGGGCCTTCGAAGTCGGAGCGCTTGACTACCTCTTAAAACCGTTCGACAACGTTCGCTTCGAACGAGCCCTCAGCCGCGCGAAGGAGAGGATCGCCAAGAGGCGAAGTTCGCCGCCAACGACAGAGTGGTTAGCCGTGAAAAGCGTCGGGCAGGTAGCCTTTCTGAAGATCTCCGAGATTGATTGGATAGAAGCCTCGGACTACTACTCCTGCCTGCACCTGGGAACGAAGACACATCTCCTGCGCCGCAGCCTGTCAGAACTCGATCAAGAGTTGGATCAAACCCTCTTCTGCCGAGTTCACCGTTCGACCATCGTTAAACTGGATCGGGTCCGCGGCCTGAAACTCAACGAGAGTGGCGAGTACGAGATACTGCTCGACAACGGAACCCAGCTTCGATTAAGTCGACGTTATCGCAAGCAACTGCAATCGCGCTTACGAGTCCACGGCTCGGACGGTCCTTGATCGTGGCACCGGTCTGGCTCAGGGCATCCTCGAAGAAGAAGCATGGCCAATCTTCACGGGAATTTTCTAGTGCGCAAGGTCAGTTGGCGGACGGCCGGCTGATCTGGTCGATGACAAGGCTTTCAATCGTTCCTTTGGCAGACTGGAGTTTGAGGCCGAGCTGTTCTTTGAGCACAGTAAAGAGCGATGGGTCGACGGAGTCAGGAGTCTCTTCTGGCGTCCATTCGATCTGAAAGTCGAAGTTGCCTTTGAGGTCGGTGTGGTCCTCGACGGGGCGGCCGACCTGGCGGCGAAGCGCGGCTGCAATGTCAGCCATCGACATC
>NZ_LMUH01000025.1:252729-253086 GCF_009766105.1 Granulicella sp. S156
CCAATAGACAGGACCTTCCCTTTGCTCACGATGGAACTTGAACTGGAAGCGGTCTTCGAGAAGCGAGAGGATGAGTTGCTGGAACTGCTCTGGGGTGGTGACCTCTGCGTGATCGACGGTAGTGGCATCGATGTCGAAGGTCTCGTTGTCGATCCAGCCGGGCGCGCCGGACATGCGGTTATCGTCGGTGCCGAAGGCGATGCGAATGAGGGTGCGAACGGTGGTGGCAGTCGCGATGAAGCGTCCGCCGGGAAGGACGCGGCGGTTAGAGGGTTCGTCGCCGGCAGACTGGTGCGGGCGGATGGAGACGACTTCAAATCGCAGAGGTGGCTGCGCAGCGGACGATTGTGTTTCTGC
>NZ_LMUH01000025.1:253189-690760 GCF_009766105.1 Granulicella sp. S156
GTATCCAAAGGTTCCTCAAGGTATAGAAAAATGGCTGCCGATAGTACCGTTTTCTGGGGGCGTCTCACGGGCATTCACAGGTGGAACAAAAAGCGCTGCGGAGTCCCGTATTTGGCTCCAGAGTGTATCGCTCGTGTTGGGGTAATCCTGATAAATTTGTGGGGTTATTTCGACTGGATGAGCGATTTATCCGGTTTCAGCAATCGAGAGATTTAAAAAAATAAGCTCGTGCCAAGTTTCTGGGGACGTCCAAAATATCAAAAATCGAATCAAGTCCTTTCTTGCTAACAATATAGATCGAGGCTAGCCTCCGGTTGCCCATCTTTTCGATATTTATGGAATCAAGGATTGAACCTCCCGTCTCGGCATTTATGCATCCAAGATTGAAGTTCCTGATACATCCCATACATTGGGCTGTGGCAGGGCGTACGGTCGCGAGAGAACGGCGTCCATGGTGGATGTCTAAAGCCGCTGGCCAGTTAGCTAAAGAAAAGGGAGAAATACATGCATATTCAGCGTCGGCTCAGAACTACCTGTGGCTTGGCAATGTCTTTGGCGATGGTCACGTCGCTCGGTCTTACGGCAAGTGCTCAGGAAGCGACTGTTGAAGGGTTGGTTGTTGGAAGAAGCGGTCCTACGATGTTGGTCAGAACCGGAGACAGCCCTAAGCTCACCGTGCTTCTATCGGACAGCACGAAGGCGACAGAAAAGGGCGGATTTCTTGGTCTCGACAGAAAGCACCCCGGCATCGTTGACTTGGTTCCCGGTCTAGCTGTGAAGGTGGAAGGCTCCTATGACACCGATCATCAGTTGATTGCAAAAAAGGTCACATTCTCGCGGACTGCCATGAACACGGCAAGGCAGATTGACGCGGGATTGAATCCTGTAAACCAGCAGGTTGCAGCTGCACAGGATCAGCTGAAGAGCGATCGTAAGGACATCGATCAAAACCAGCAGGACACTGCGAAAAACTCGCAGGATATCGACACGACCAAGCAAGGGCTTGCATCGACTAACGCTGTCACAGCGTCGAATACGCAAGGCATCGGCCAGGCTAATCAGCGGTTCACCACGTTGGACCAGTACGAGGACAAGGGGAGCATAACCGTTAACTTCGCCAATGGAAAAGCCACGGTCAGCAAGAAGGACAGGGATCAGCTAACCGACTTCGTGAAGTCGGCTGCAAATACCCCGGGGTTCATGATCGAGGTGCAGGGCTACGCTTCTTCCGTCGGTTCAGCAACATTGAATCAGAGGTTGAGCAGTGAACGGGCCGACGCAGTGCTGGCCATCATTCAACAGTCGGGCTCTGTTCCGATGACGAGAATTTTGGCGCCTGCCGCGATGGGAACCACCAACCCAGTCTCAGGCGATCACACACGCAGCGCACAGGCCCAGAACCGGCGAGTGGTCGTTACCATTGTTGTCAATAAGGGAATCACGGGCTAACGTGATTCGTTTCTAAATCCCTAAAGGCGATACCACTGTTCTCTCGGTAACGTCGGAGTAATCCAAATACATAACCGGCAATTCCAGGCGATAGTGCGAAGAGCTCAATACTCTCGCACTATCGCCTGGCCAATTTGGGGCTCAAGTATCCGTACTCAGATATCGAGTAAGACGCATCCCCATGGATGTCAGGGCTGATTGGATAATGTCTTGCGTGGACAGAGGTTGGCTTGTGCGTCGGGCTTATAGCTCTACGACCACCTTGCCTGTACTTCCCTTCGCCACCAGGTCATATGCAGCTGCGATGTTGTCTGGGCCGAACTGCTGAGGGGTAAGCAGCGGCTTAAGTTTATGCTGCTCCGCGAGCTTGGCCGCCTCCCTAAGAATGTGCCCATGATGAGCACGCTGCATCCCTGACAGTAACGGGTAGAGTGTGAACACCCCGGAGTACGTAGCGCCACGAAAGGAGAGCGGTGCAAGCAAATGTGCTCCCCAGCCTAGACAACTGACTACATGTCCTGTGTAGCGTTTGACAGCCGCGAACGATGCATCGAGTACTGGCCCACCCAACGTATCGTAGACAACATCGAAGCCGTCCCCTCCAGTGAATTGCGTGACATAGTCTTCGACTGCAGCGTACCTGTCGATCGCGGTTGCACCCAGTTCCTCTACGATCGATCGTTTGTTATCGGAGACGGTTGCGAAGACCTTTGCGCCGAACGCAATCGCAATCTGTATCGCTGCGTATCCCACGCCTCCAGCTCCAGCGTGAACCAAAACGGTCTGCCCCGCGCGGACGTTCGCTCTATCGACCAGGCCTTCCCAGGCAGTGATCGTGACCAGCGGAAGCGCCGCAGCCTGCCGCATCGTGAGTGCCTTTGGCTTATGCGCGAGCAGGGCCGCATCTGCTGCGACGAACTCTGCGAGCGTTCCCTGCAGGCCTCCAACGCCACCCACCATTCCGTAGACTTCATCGCCAGGACGAAAGGCTGTCACGCCGGCACCAACAGCCTCGACGACGCCAGCCATATCCAAGCCCAGCACCTGTGGAAGTGGCTGTTTGGCATGTGCGGCTTTTTCGGCACGGATCTTGATGTCCAACGGGTTGACCCCACATGCGTGGACCTTGATCAGCACCTGATCGTAGGACGGTTGCGGCTTCGCCATCTCCACCTCACGAAACGGGCCATCAGCTTTCTCTACGAGGTATGCCTTCATCTCTGTTCCTTTCACGATCTATTGTCTAGCAATCCAAGTCAGTGATGATCTACGATAACCGGCGCAGAGAGAACAGCACCATTAGTCCTTCCATCAAGGTCGGGTGGGCAAGGATGGCATCGCGCAATGCTGTATAGGGCAGGCCAGCAATCGTGGCGCTCTGCGCGTGTCAGTGAGAGCCCTTCGGCGGAGATCGCAGCGTCTACACGCCGTCGCATATACCAATGGACGTTGCACAATGCTTCGGCCTGGTCGGCTGCCTTTGACGCGCTCATGATCTCCAGTGTCAACTAGTGAGAATCCTCATTATGAGGATTATGTGCAGATGAATACAACGAACGCACTTACTTTTTTTGGAGTTTCATGAAGATTATTGGAATCGAAGAGCACTTTCTTTCTCCGGATGTCCGAGCATCCTGGGCAGTGGCGGCCGGCGCAGATCAAGACGCAAGTGCATCGCTCCACCTCGGAGAAATGCAAGACAGGTTGGAAGAGTTGAGCAATGAACGCCTGGAGAGAATGGATGAAAGTGGGATCGATGTACAGGTCTTGTCCCTGACCAGCCCAGGATTGCACAATCTCGCACCCGCCGAGGGCATCGCCCTCGCACGCCGTACAAACGACCTTATCGCTGCAACGATCGCGCGCCACCCAGACCGATTCGACGGTTTCGCCACAATCCCTACCACGGCCCCTAAAGAGGCAGTGAGGGAGTTGGAGAGGTCTGTTCGCGATCTAGGGCTGAAAGGGGTAATGCTCTTTGGTCGAACCATGGAGAAAAATCTCGATCATCCCGATTTTTGGCCGATCTTCGAGATGGCTTCTCACCTGCATATTCCACTGTTCATCCATCCTCAGACGCCGCCTCGCGCAGTACGGGAGGCCTACTACTCCGGCTTCGACCCGCAGGTGGACCTGGCATTTGCGACGTTCGGTCTCGGGTGGCACTACGATTGTGGGATCCAGTTTCTTCGACTTGCCCTCGCGGGCGTCTTTGATCGGTTCCCGGATCTTCAGATCATTCTTGGCCATTGGGGCGAAGTTGTGCTTTTCTACGCAGAGCGTCTGAAAGCATTCTCTCGCGTGACCAAGCTCCAACGGTCCGTCGTCGATACGATGCGCGAGAACCTCTACGTAACGCCAAGTGGCATGTTCAGTCAGTCTAATTATCAACATGCCTTAGGAGTCGTCGGCATCGACCGTATTCTCTTCTCAACCGACTACCCCTATCAATATCGGCCTGGCGGAGGACCGAGAAATTTCATAGAGCAACTACCCGTAAGCCATGACGACAAGGAGAAGATCGCGCATGCCAATTGGGAGCGCCTCACGCGCGGCATTCGTCGATAGAGACAACAAGTCTCCGCCAGCAACTCAAAGAATCACTTGGCGCAGAAATTCATTCGTAAACTTCCCTGCGGGATCATAGGTTTCAACCAGACTCCGGAACTGCTTTGAACGCACATAGCTCCGTTCGAGCTGTTCTTTCGGAATCGAAAAGACTTTGGCCCAGTGTGGCCTTGGCTCAAACGGCGCCAGCTTGGCTTCAATCAGTGGAATCAGTTCGTGAACAGCAGCCTCTTCAGGCTTCCAGGTGAAATGAATCGCCAGCGAAGGACGCTCGTAGGCCATGCTCAGCCATAGATCGTCCGCGGCAATGGTGCGAAGCTCCGTAACCAACAGATGCGGCGTGATGCGGTCGCGCAGTGTCTCCACCGCGCGGATTGCCTCATAGCCCTTTTCGAGTGGAACGAAATATTCGGTCTGGATCTCGTGTCCAACGGAGGGCGTAAAAGCCAGATTGAAGTGAGGCAGACGTTCATACCATGGGCCGGGCGTGCCGCCCTGCTCGGTGCAGGGAGTCGCATCCGCTTCTCTGCCGACAGGATGCAGCTTTTTATCCGCGAGCGTAGCTCCATAAAAAGTAGTAGGCATGGGAGGTTTTGCGCCCTCAGTTACCCGATGCTTCAGCCATACCTGCGTGGCCTTGTTGTCCTGCCAGTGGGTGAAGAGCGAGACGCTGTACGCTGCTCCCATGATCTCGGCCAGATGCGATTCGAGCTTATCGAAAGAAAGATTCTCATAGACGACTTGCGCTACTTCAAATCGAGGCTGCACATCCACCGTAAGGTTGGTGATTACGCCGAGGGCTCCCAGCGCCACCACCGCACCCGGAAACGTTGCAGGATCGTGCGCACGAGATAGCTTGTGCAGCTTTCCATCTGCCCCAACGAATTCAATCTCGCGCACAGCCGTGGACATGTTTCCGTTATGAATGCCTGAACCATGCGTTCCGGTCGAAATACATCCGGCGAGCGAGATGTGCGGCAGCGAGGGAAGATTGTGCAAGGCCCAGCCTTGTTTATCGATCTCGATGGCCAGGTCACCCAGCCGAACTCCCGCGCCTGCGCGCACCGTATGATCGCCGGCATTGACGTCCACGTTCTTCAGACCCAGCATGGAAATCTGCGCCGAACTGGAATCCGCAATCCCGTTGAACGAGTGCCGGGTGCCGAGAGCACGCAGCTTTGCAGTCGATCGGACCTCCTCCACAACGGCTGCGACATCCTGCGGCTGAAACACATGGTCAGTGTGGAAGTGATAGGTGCCACTCCAGTTCTCGCGCGGAACGCTGCTCGTCTGGCCATAGGCTCGATTCTGATCGAGTGCCGAGACTGCCGCCGCCGCAGTTCCAAGCCTCAGAAAACTCCTGCGGTCCAGCGCAGCGGAATCTTCACGCACCAGCTCCTCACCGTTCTTCTCTAACTCTTCACGCATATTGAACCGTCCTTGGCCTGGTTTCCCAATGGGCTGGAATGCCCCTTGCCCATACGCCTACCTTTATATCTCGCCTGCAGCTACGGCGGCGACAATATTGTGGCTTGCCTATAAGCTTTGGTTCACGAAGGAATTTACAGCCCAAATCTCTGAATGCGAGCAGTAGACCTGGACAGCATCGAGCTCGCGCATAAGCGGTCCGAATACTTCAGCGAAGAGTCTTTGTCGTTACGCCTCCACCGTTGTCAACATCACGCAGTTAGTTCATAGCCGTTAGCTGGAAGTACCCCGTGGCCTTGTGGGATGTGGGCGACGCGATCTTCTGGCTTTATGTCCGTTGCCTGGAAGGGTAGACGTTACCGTCTCGCGGACGGCCTGAAGCACCTCTTTTGAGAGCGAGGCGTCAACCTTGGCAACCGCCCGTGCCACAGCTATTGCGCCGATCTGCGCGGCTAAAGCCGAAATGGCGAGATGTCGTTTTTGAGAGGCTGGCATCTCACCCGTAATCGCCCCTTCGAGAACCGCCGCGGTCTCCTCAAACGCCTGCGCGAAGCTCTCAGCGACTGCAGTTCCCTGCCGTGCAATCTCACTCGCGGATGCCGTCATCGGACACCCATCTGCCAGATTGTCGCGATGCTCCGTTGAGAACATCGCATCGAGATACTTCTCAAATGCCCACTTCCGGCCTCGCATCGCTACCAGGCGATGGGCGATTCCATCAGAAAAGGCCTCTGCCGCAAGCGCGTCCTTTGAGGGGAAATGCGCGTAGAGCGCACCGTGAGTCAGTCCAGCCTCCTTCGCGACTTCGGCCACTCCAACACCATCAATGCCCTTCTCTCGGAACAGACGGCTGGCGGCATGCAGGAGCGAGGTTCGATTTGTTTCAGCCTGCTCTTTAGAAACTCGCATCTTTTAAATTCCTCAAATCTTTGCATAATTTTAGTTGCGAGCGCCATCAAAGTAAATTAGATTGCAGTTGCAATCTAAATATTCGAGGTGAAAACTCACCCCGAATTCACGCGTACACAAGGAGATATTCGATGCAAAGACTCAACGGAAAAATCGCTGTCGTAACCGGTGGCAGCAGTGGTATCGGCTTCGCAACCGCGAAGGCTTTTGTGAAGGAGGGCGCTACGGTCTATATCACCGGCAGACGAAAGGAAGCACTCGAAGCGGCAGCTGCCAAAATCGGCCAGGGATGCATCCCGGTTGCTGGAGATACTGCCAAACAAGAGGACATTCAGGCACTCTACGACCGGATTCGATCCGACCACGGTCGAGTAGACATAGTATTTGCTAATGCCGGAATCGCAGAATACGGAGTCTTCGGACAAATCGACGAAGCCCAGTATGAGAGGATCTTCGGAACGAACGTGAAAGGTGTCCTCTTCAGCGTACAGACGGCTCTGCCATTGATGCCGGATGGAAGCAGCATCATCCTGAACGGTTCGGTAGTTGGCAGCAAGGGTCTTCCCGCCAACAGCGTCTATGCAGCCACCAAGGCCGCGGTACGCTCCTTTGCGCGCACCTGGACCACCGATTTGAAACAACGAAAGATCCGGGTCAACGTGGTCAGCCCAGGCCCAATCAATACAGAAGGCATGGAAGCGCTGTTGACAAGCGGCGAGCAAGGGCAGGCACGCCGTGAACTCATCTCGAATAGTGCCCCGCTCGGACGTATGGGGAGACCGGAAGAGATCGCCAGCGCAGTTGTGTTCCTGGCCAGCGATGATGCCAGCTTCATCACAGGAGCAGAGTTCTTTGTGGATGGCGGCTTCGCTCAGGTCTAACAAGGCCATCTTCCGATAGATGGAAGATGCAGCGGATAGAGATGCGGAAGATGCGTTGGACGCGTGGCCTATATCTTGATTCTGAGACGTGGGCCACCCGTCGTGACACAATCTCAGGCGTTGAACAACTCTCCACGTCCTGCATCAGATCGGAGATCTACCAGACATGGACAGCAACGACTTGCGGTGGTCCAGCCTTCCGGCCGATGACATCTGTCGCAATAAGTATCTGCAGGTTCTTCGTCTCCCAATGTGGAGGTAGCCCACGAACCACGCTTTGCAGCATCTCCGGATTGGTGACGAGCTCGCACGCTGCCTCTGTTCCGCCATCTTCCAGCCCTGCTACTTTTAGTAGAAACTGACCGGTGGACCCTGTGGGTTCACGAGTAATCAGCGCATAGTCTTTCGTTCCACGGTCAGAATACTCGGTTCGCCATATGCGACCTGTACCCATCTCTTGTATGTACTGATACGAATTGTTGTCGTGAATGCCGAAATGGAAGTCCTTATCCAGATCGGTGGTCCAGTGGTTATTAATGGCTCCCACGATGATCGCAGGTGAGTCGCGCGATTCGAGGAAAGAGCCCTCATCTCCGAATCGCACATTCACGGGCTTCCCAAACCTGCCGAGGAACGACGTCAAGGTCATCCCGGCGCGCACGCCGCCGATCGCCGGGCCGGAATTGCCCACAGGGACTAAATCTGACCACTGCAAGGGCGTGCTTCCATCAAGGGGCAAAAATTGGTTATGTCGATCAACTCCCTTCGCAAAAGCTCCGGGGTGGTTCTTCGCGTACTCTTCGAACAATCGCGCGGAAGGTGCATAAACGAACGGTCTACCCAGGCTGATGACAATCGATTTCTGGCTCGAAAGAACTGGGCCCCAAAATTTGGACACCGCTGCGGTCACATGCTCTGGGGTTCGGATCAAATACCCTATAGCGCCACCGATCACCAGCAAAAGCAGACTGAAAGCGACCATTCTGGCGGATAGCAGAGACCTCTCCGACACCTCCGTCCCGGGGAGGAACAACATCTGGCGAGAGGATATGGGGTGGAGTGGAAGTGTGCTGTCCACGGGTACAGTTGCGAGAATGTGGGCGGCCGACGTAGAGCTATCCTGTGACATCAGCGAGCCGGCAGTCGGTGCTTCCACGGTTGCTGCAGCCTGCCGACTGCGAAATACCGGCACATAGCTACCCGTGGAAAGGTCAATCCAAACACCATCCACATTCTGTGATTCGGCCTGGTATAGCTCCAGGCGGCGGCGGACCTCGCCTGCCTGTACCCGAACAACCGGATCATCCCCAGTCGAGTAGTTATTCTTCCGTCCGAAGACTTCAATTCCGATCAGGCGTTCCTTGATGAAGGAATCGTTGCCCAGCAGTTTCTGTTCGACAACATACTCAATAAACTGTCGGCTCCGCTTACTGGAGCGAAAGTGCCGACTGGTGATGATTCGTCGAAGCTCCGCCCTTACCGCGTCCGGATTGACGCCGGATAAATCGACCGAAGGCTCGATCTCCTGATTGAGAAGCGTACTCATTAACAGCCGAAGTGTACGCCCTATTCACTTTAGACGGCAACGAGGCATCATTTCCGCTTCGGGAATACACCCGGAGAGACCATCGCATCTTATTGATAAATCAGAGAATAATCCAAATTCCTTACCGTAAGAAACCGTGTCCAACCGTGACACAGGGGACCATGCGCCCATAGGAATGGATGGTTCGAAAAATAGACACAAACGTGCCGCGCAAAGCAAGTTGTCGCAGACTCGCTGCGACCAGGCCAATGCGCTTTCCTCTATAGCGCGGAAAGCGCATTGGGAGAAACAGACGTTTGACGGCTGCAGTAAATCGGAGGTTCGAAATATGGGATCGCAGAATGATGCGCGGCTGACAGAAGGTGTCAGTCGCCGAACGCCTCGACGTGCCTATGGAGTCCTGGTTCTTTTACTCGGTATCGTCTGCCTCGTAATGGGCAGTTGCTGCCCGGCATGGTCACAGGGCACCACTGGAACGTTGGGTGGGAGGGTTACCGATCCGAACCAGCATGTAATTACCGGCGCAGACGTGACAGTGGTCTCGGAGGAGACAGGGGTAGAGACCCACGCCAGGACGAATGATGCTGGCCTGTGGCAGGTAAACTCCCTGGTCGCCGGACACTATCGCTTCTCCGTGCTCGCGCAGGGATTCGCAACAGTCGAGCATTCCGCGATTGACCTCCAGATCGAAGACGTAAAGTCTGTCGATGTGCAGATGAAGATTGGCAGCGTGACCGAGCAGGTGGTGGTGCGGGCGGAGACGCCACTGATCGACACCACCGCCGCGGTCTCCGGCACCGTGCTGACGACCGCGCAACTCGAAGAGCTGCCCTCCTCCACCAACTCGCCGACGGAGCTCATAGCGCTGGCGCCAGGCGTCTTCCAGTCTCCCCCGTCCGGCGGAGCGGCTTATCTGTGGTCGACCAACTCGGAGTCTGCGGTCACGGTGAACGCCTCCGGTTCGGGCACGAACGCCGTGAACTATGTCGTCGATGGCGCGACGAACTCTATCGTCTCAAGTGGCCAGATCGCCTATATCCCTCCAATGGACTCTGTCGCCGAAGTCCGAGTCACGACGAATGCCTACGACGCATCCATTGGGCGTACCGCAGCAGGCACAGTGAATCTGTCACTGAAGTCGGGAACAGACGCGTTTCATGGAGTCCTGTATGAGCGCAACCAGAACAACTTCCTGAATGCCGACTACGTGCAGTACCGAGCGACCGGCCAGCCTACGCCTACGATCCACTTCAATGAATATGGTGGCACGGTCGGCGGTCCGGTCTTAATTCCTAAGATCTATGACGGTCGCAAGCGCGGGACATTCTTCTTCTTTTCCTACGATGGGATTCGCAATACTTCGCCGGCCGGGACAGGCTTCCTCAGCATCCCAACCCAGGCGGAGCGCAACGGCGACTTCAGCAGTTCCTTCGAGGTGGTGAATGGCGTATCCTACCCGATCACGATCTACGATCCGTTGACGATCAACACTGCGACGGGCAATCGTCAGCCCTTTGCAAACGCGATGGTTCCGCAGAGTCGCATCAGCCCTACGGCGAAAGCGATTCTGTCTCTGATGCCGCTGCCCAACGTTCCACATACGGCAGCTGGCACCGATGCCAACGACTACTTGGAAAACGACCCGAAGGTGGATCGTTTCTACAGTTGGTCGGCGCGCGTCGACCAGACGTGGAACAACAACCATCACAGCTACGTCGAGTGGCGTCGCAACCAACTCAGGGAGCATACGGGCGATCCCTTTGGGCCCGGCAACATTCTGGTTGCCGAGGATCTGAACCGCGACAACTACGGTCTCACGCTGGACCACTCCTGGGTCGTGAACCCGAAGGTTATCGTCTCCATCAATCTAAACGGCACCGCCTTCAAGACAACTGATGGCTCACATGGGGCGACACTTGATCCTACGCAGTATGGACTCCCGCAGAACTTCGCGGACAGCCAACCGCATAAGGGCCTTCCGAACATCACCGGCGCGCTTGGATTGAGCATAGGGGACACGGTCGGCCCGCTATATGAGAACGACTATGAGTGGGAGGGCCATGGATTCGTAACTCACATCGTGGGTCCGCATACGCTGCGCTACGGTGCAGAGTATCTGCTCCAGCAGGAGGCCACGGGCAACCTGGCCGGCGAGACTGGTGCGATGAATTTCAGCGATGCCTGGACCTCTCCCAACCCCAACGACGCGGCTCCAGCCGGCGCGGATGCAGTGAACCCATCCTTCCTGCTCGGCTTGCCGAGTTCAGGATCGATCTCCACGAACGCGACTGCCTTCTGGACTCAGCCCTTCACCGGAGCCTACGTGCAGGATGACTGGCGCGTAACACCGAAGCTTACACTCGATCTGGGACTTCGTTGGGACATCCAGTTGAGCCTTACCGAGCGGCACGATCGTTACTTTGCCCGCTTTGATCCCAACGCAAACATCGCGCCTGTGACGAACTACGCCCAGCCGCTCTACGCAAACCTGCTCGGCGGATCTGCCACGAATCCTGGCATCGCACTTCTGCAGAAATATCGAGGCAGCGCTTCGGGCTTCCAGGCTCTCGGCGCTATTGAGTACGCTGGGCTCAATGGCACAAAGCGTTCGCTCACAGATCTGCAATACAAGTACTTTCAGCCAAGGGTTGGCTTTGCCTACCAGTTCACGCCGAACTCAGTCTTACGTGGAGGCGCAGGTCGCTTCGTCCAGGCGAACTTCGTAGCAAATCACGCCAACCAGTTGGGATACAGCGCGACAACGCCGTACACCGCATCGAACGATAACTACTACACCTCTGCCTCAACGCTCGATAACCCCTTCCCCAATGGTCTTGTGACTCCGACCGGGAACTCTCTCGGCGCACTAACGAGCATAGGGTCAGTGTCGAGCTTCTACACCTCCGACGTAAAGCGGCAGTACACCGACGACGTCAGTCTCCGTCTGCAGCAGCAGGTTCGGGACTATCTGTTTGAGATAGGTGGCGTCTTCGAACGCACGTCTGGTCTCGTGGTCGGCTATCAGATCGACAATCCAGATCTCGCGGCCTGGCATGCGGCGTTCGATCCGCAGTTCGATGCCACGGGACGGCCAGTCGATACCCTACCCGGCAATGTGCAGGTTACAAATCCCTTCAAGGGCGCGCCGTACATCACGACATCTCTAAAAACCAACACCACCGTAACGGCCTACCAACTGGCTCGTCCCAATCCCCTGGTCAATGGGATGACGGAAAATCTTTACACAGGCACGTCCATACACTATGCCTTGCAGGCCCGTGTCGAGCGCCACTTCAAGGACGGTTTCGGCATCTCCTCAAACTTCTCCTGGGGTAAGCAAATGGACAGTACCGGCTACTTCACCCCGTCTGTCTATTCACAGACCCTGCACAGAGTAATAAGTCCAAATGATCGGAAGTTCCAGTTTGTCGCGAGCCCCACGTATATCCTCCCGTTCGGCCAGGGCAAGCTGATTGGGAGACATGTCGATCGCATCGTGGATGAGATCATTGGCGGCTGGGAGATCTCGGCGATCTACAACTTCTACTCCGGAACGCCGCTTACACTGCCCACCAATACCGCTTTCTTCGAGGGCGGAGATCCCGCGGCTGGTATCACCAAGAGCAAGACTCAATGGTTCAACACATCTAAGTTCAAGGCATTTCCGAATCGGAGTACCACCGTGCAGCAGTTGGCCGCGTATCCGGTCTGGACCGGAGCCCAGGGACTGCCTGGTGCAAACTGGTCGCCGACGTCGTCTTCGGACCTATCGAAGAATGGAGTCTACAACGATTTCAACACTTGGATCAGCGACAACCCGACAACCTTCGGATCGGTGCGGAACCCTTATTTGAACAATTGGAATATTGGTTTGCGGAAGAACTTTCCAATCCACGATGCTCTGCGGCTGCAACTACGCATAGACGCATTCAATGCGTTCAACCATCCGCAGTTTGGCAACGTGGACACGACTCCAACGGACACGTACTTCGGGTGGATCGGCGGGTCTCCCGTTTCGTCGCAGGTCAACACGCCAAGACAGATTCAACTTGAGGGTAAGCTCTATTTCTGAATCGATGAATCACGTCCCGGATGCGGGTGCCCCACGTCTCGCATCTGAGACGTGGGCGCTCATCGTTGCCCTCTACGGTCTACAGGCTGGACGAAGCCCGATTGAAGTCAGGGATTGAGGGTGTGCACGAGGCCTCGAGCCACCGGCTAATATAGATGCCTGCGTGGGCTTCGCCGCAGTAGTGGCGCGCGCCGTAGGACGATGCTGCTTCGGTATTCCACTTGAGGACCTTCAATTCCTCCGCATTGCACTGAATCATGAACCAGTGGATCGGGTTCGAGCTCTCGGTGCCGCAAATCTCACATCGGTACTGTATTACTGCTGCCATGTTGAGTCCTTTCTGGATAGCAAAACCATCCACTGTGCCGTATGTTGTCCTTGATCAAACCAAGGATAACTGAAACGGAAGACGAGGAGATAGAAGGGAGAGTGTCAGCCAGGGACTACAGCTGTAAATCTCCGTCCAATGCCCCAATTCCGCTGAAACGCCTCTGGGTGGGTGGGCAAATCTCCTCTTACCTCAAAGATACGGATTGATGCTCGAAGCGGAGAAAGAAGTCTGGCCCCCCCGTGTCCGGCATTGAATCGGAGTTCTACTGGCGAACGCCCGCAGTTGCCACCTTCATCCCTGCACATCGGGCCACAAGGGGGAGATCTTATGATTGTTCTACGACACGAATAGGAACCTGATTCGCAAACTCGCACGCGAGCAGCGAACGGAACAAAAGAAATTGCAAACCTGTTGAGAACCAGCCTCCTTCGTATCATGGAAGGATGAATGATCCATCCAACCCATTCTCAAGTGCTGAAGCGGTCGCCCGGTACGCGGAAAATCCACCGCGTGTGGTGCCTGGCTTTGCTGATTTACAACGGATGGCAACTCTTCTCCTCGAGGAGCATGCGCCCGAAGAGGCAAGCATATTGGTTCTCGGAGCGGGTGGAGGACTGGAACTGAAAGCGTTCGCACAGGCTCATCCAAAATGGCGCTTCGAAGGAGTAGATCCGTCCGCCGAGATGCTTACCTTGGCGGAACAGATGTTGGGGCCTCTCAGCGAGCGCGTCAAACTGCAGCAAGGCTATATCGACGCAGCCTCAGAAGGGCCGTTTGATGGAGCCGCCTGCCTGTTGACGCTGCACTTTATTGGCGCGGAGGAACGGCGCCGCACGATAGCCGAGGTGCGCCGCCGTCTCAAGCCCGGCGCGCCCTTCGTCGTTGCGCACCTCAGCTTTCCTCAGGCAGGAGACGAACGGGCACTGTGGTTATCCAGGTATGCGGCATTTGCTGCAGCCTCTGGAATAGACCTTGAGAAGGCGAAAAGCGCGAGCGCTGCCATCGACAAGCATCTGAACATCTTCACGCCTGAGCAGGACGAAGGCATGCTGCGCGATGCAGGGTTCTCCGGCGTCAGTCAGTTCTATGCGGGTTTCGCGTTTCGGGGCTGGGTTGCTTACGCCTGAGGCCTAAGGTACAGATCGGCTCTACGAAGCAGTTGCGTCCTTATCCTTTCATGATCATCTAAGTGAAATATCTGTAGTTGAGGGTAGACATGTCCGACACCGTAAAGATCGTTCGCTTCCATAAGACTGGGCCCGCCGAAGTCCTTCAGTTTGACGAACTCCCGCTCCCTGAGCCTGGCCCGGGCGAGGTTCGTCTCCGCGTCAAAGCTCTCGGACTGAACCGCGCCGAGGTCATGTTTCGTAACGGCCAATACCTCGAGACGCCTGTCCATCCGTCAAAAAACGGCTACGAAGCCGCTGGCGTAATCGAAGCCACAGGCCCAGGGGTCGATTCCAGTTGGATCGGGAAGACCGTCAGCACTGTTCCTGGAATTTTCAAACTCAACAGCCACGGAGTCTATGGCGAAGTCGCGGTCGTCCCTCTGCATGGGACCGCCGAATATCCCTCAACGCTCTCGTACGAACAAGGAGCATCCATCTGGATGCAGTACCTCACCGCATACGGTGCACTCATCTGGCTTGGCCAAATAGTAAAAGGGGACTTTGTCGTCATCACCGCAGCCAGCAGCAGCGTAGGCATAGCTGCTATTGAGATGGTCAAGGTCGAGGGCGCCATCAGCATCGCCGTCACGCGCACAGCCGCCAAGAAAGCCGAGCTCCTCAAGCAAGGGGCAGATCATGTCATCGTCACCGACGAGGAAGATCTGGTAGCCCGCATTCATGAGATCACCTCAGGCAAAGGCGCACGCATCGTCTTCGATCCCATCGGTGGCAAGATCCTCGAACCGCTCGCCGCCGCAGCGGCCCACCAGGGCATCATCTTCGAATACGGAGCCCTGGCGCCCGAACCCACTCCCTACCCTCTTTTCACAGCACTCGCTAAAGGTCTTACCATCCGTGGCTACACGCTCTTTGAGGTCACACCCGATCCAGTATTCCCCAAGGCAAAGCAATACATCTTCGACCATCTTGCTTCAGGTGCCTTCAAACCTCTTATCGCTAAGACATTTCCTTTCGCTGAGATCGTCGAGGCCCACCGCTACATGGAGTCGAACGCCCAGATCGGTAAGATCGTCGTCACTCTATGATTGCAATTGGAGGAGTATCAGATGGCCACAGTAAAGCTCTTGACCGACGAGGAGGTAGCCTCCGTCCCCGCGGTCAAAGCCGTATTCGACGATATACGCGCCACGCGCAAGTCGGATTTCGTGAACAATTTCTGGCGTGCTCTCGCGAACCAGCCTGCCCTTCTTGAGCGAACGTGGGCGAGTATCAAGCAGGTGATGATGGAACCCGGAGAGCTCGATCCGCTCACAAAAGAGCTGGTCTATATAGCGGTATCCACGGCGAACAGCTGCAGCTACTGCGTCCATTCGCACACAGCCGCGGCACGCACCAAGGGCCTCTCCGACCAGCAGTATGCTGAGTTCCTGGCGGTCATCGGCATGGCGGCGGAAACGAATACCCTGGCCAATTCCCTGCAAATTCCCATCGATCGAGAGTTCCTTATCGGCTAGGAAGATGGCTTCGCGGCAGTTCCCACGTTGCACCACAGCGTCATGGAACTATCCCTTCGTCAGAGCGAGGGTATGTGATTCCGCTTCAGGCGCGGCCTTCCACAACGGGAGCGTGATGGAGAGTCGAGCCCCACCTTCGGCACGATTGGTCGCCGTGACGCTACCTCCGTGAACACGGACGACGGCCTCGACGAAAGCAAGACCGAGTCCGTGTCCGCGTGACTCCCGACCTCTAACCCTTCGCTCGAAGAGCTGGCGACGCACGTCGACATCAAACCCAGGACCATCATCCTCTACGGTCAACATCGCCATATCTTCGTCGGCCTCGAGCAACAGGTAGACACTGCAAGATGCGGGCAGGTGTTTGAGTTCGTTGTCTAGCATGTTGGCGATGACACGATGAAGAAGTGCTGGGTCCGCGAGCACCTTGACCGATCCCGCACTGCGAATCTGGACGCTGAGCCCCTTGTCGCTCATGCAAGGCTCGTAAAGGTCAAGCATCCCTTTCACAAGCTCATCCAGGTCGATCTCGGTGCGCGACAGCCTGAGGGCATCCGCCTTCGCTTCAGCCACATCAAGCGACGTGTTGAGAAAATCGGTGAGCCAGTCGAGTTCGTCGATAGCCGAAACAATCGGTTCGGCTTGATCGGCTCTCCCATCGTTGGACAAGGCCGTCTCCAACTTGCCTCGGATCGCGGTAAGAGGGCTCCTCAGGTCATGAGCTAGAGAATCCGTAATGGTGTGCAACTGATGAACGGTGTTCTCTATCCTGTCGAGCATATGATTCAGCGTGCGAGCTAAATGCCCGACTTCGTCGTTTCCTCTGCTGTTGGGAACGCGGCTACTCAGGTCCGATTGGCCAATGCGCGATGCCGCTTCCGTAATCTCACGGACGTGCCCCAGCATCCTCCGTGTTGCATAAAACACGATCACAAAACCCAGCAGCACAATAGCGAGCCAGAGCGTAAGAAAGCGAACCCTCAAACTTCGCAATACTCGCAGTTCATCCCTCTCTGAGAGTCCGAGATAGATGTGGCTGCCATCCGCAATCCGAACTGCGGCTACTCGAAATGGAACGTTGAATCCCTTTACATGAACATCGTAAGGAACATCGACCAAGGCCTTCGTAGAGCGAATTGCTGCAAGATTGGCGGACCCGTCTCCTGAACCGACCCAGAGTTTGGCTGGTCCGTCGTCCCCCGCCTGGAGGAAGAAAACGGAGTCGTTTTCGTTGCCGGTTGAACGTTGACGATTTGGGACTTCCCGGCTCGCTAACTCCGCGACCTCGCCAACAACGCGGCGGTACAGACGGTCCTTCGGAGTTCTTTGGGCCACATCACCAAGGACCCAAACTTCGCCAGACAGCCATGCATCGCTTCGCCGTTGAATGTCATTGGCGACGAACCGGTGGAGCATCGCGAATACCAGCATGGTTCCAATTGCGAACGCGAGTGTAGCCCAGAGCGAGATACGCCAGGCGGCACTTCGCATGATTGGATTAGTTGCCTTTGAGGACATATCCAATACCTCGCAGTGTCTTGATCAACGGCTCACGGCCGACCGTATCGATTTTGCCTCGCAGCCTGTAAATGTGAACATCCACCACGTTCGTGTCTGGTTGAATCCGCATTCCCCAGACCTCCTTCAAAAGCATGGAACGAGTTACAACTCTACCGGCGTGCCGGCAGAGATACTCAAGAAGCACGAACTCCTGCGGACTCAGGTTTAGAATTTCATCGCCTCGGCTGGCCCTGCGTTTAAGCATGTCCAACTCCAGGTCACAGACCCGGAGACGCGTCGCATCTTCAGTCTGTGAGGAGTTGCGTCGTAGGAGGTTCCGCATCCGAGCAAGCAATTCTGCGATGGCGAATGGCTTGGTGAGGTAATCATCGCCACCAAGTTCCAGACCTTTCACCCGGTCATCTACCGACCGCCGCGCCGAAAGGATCAGCACCGGACTAGTGATCCCGGATCTGCGTAATTGCAGGATGAGTTCGATACCATCTTGATCTGGGAGTCCTAAATCGACAATGAGACCATGGTAGACGTGCTTGGACGCCAACTGAGTTGCGGCGTTCCCGTCTTCCGCGGTATCCACTTCGTATCCCGCCTCAAGCAAGGATTGCTCGACGAAGCTCCGAATCTCGGGTTCATCCTCGACCAGCAGAAGTCGCATAGATCATGGTAAGACATTTTGATTCAGGCGTTGCATACACTACGAGGCTGCAAGATGACGATTATGTCATCTTGCAGCAATAGATGAATCGAGTTGCGCTATACAAAGATCCACATAGCCGGAATAAGAACTCCTGCCGCAAGGGTGAGCAGAACGGCCGATTTCCGGCGCGCATACTTCCATCCCATCATGATGCGCGGACACGTCGATACAGCAAGTGTTTAGGGGACTGCGTCCTCCATGAACAAATCGTCATCCTATTCTCTTCCCGCAAAGTGCTATCAAGAGAGCACCGGTCTCGTCTCAAAGAGTAGCCGTTGTATTGAGATACGGAGCCTGTTCTCTCAAGTAGTCGGCTGTCGCCGGATTGTCGTCTCTTCGTGATCCAGCTTCCCCAAGACACACACGCGACATCTACTCCCTATATTCCGGGCTGAGGGCCCATTGCACATGACTACGGCTTACCTGAACCGCATCGCCACTGCCGTACCAGAGCACGATGTGCATGATGCCTTCGTCGTCTACGCAGAGAATATGCTTGCCGACCCGCGGCTGCGCATGCTCTTCGGCCGCATGGCGAGCCGCGCTCGCATCGCGCATCGCTATTCATTCCTCGATCCGCAGAAAGGTTCCGCGCACGACGCGCATGAGTTTTATCGGCTAGGCAACTTTCCCAACACGGCTCGACGTATGAAGCTGTTTGAGCAGAGCGCTCCAGTGCTGATGAGGAAGGCCGTGGACCGGCTTTGGCTCAATGAGAAGGAACGCTCCGGTATTACGCATGTACTGGTGACCTGCTGCACGGGACTCTATGCGCCGGGGCTGGACTTTGAGATCGTCGACCACCTCGGGCTTTCGGCGGACGTGGAGCGTACGATGGTCGGATTCATGGGATGCTATGCCGCGATCAATGCGTTGAAGCTGGCGCGGCATATTGTGCGCTCAGATCCGAAGGCGAGTGTTCTCATGGTCAACCTGGAGCTGTGCACGCTGCACTTGCAGGAGACGCAGGATCTGGAGCAGGTGCTCTCCTTCCTTGTCTTCGCGGATGGTGCGGCGGCGAGCCTGATTACCGCGTGCGAGCAGGGCTTTGCGCTGGACAGCTTCAAGGCGGTGATGGTGCCCGAGACGAAGGGGCTGATTACGTGGAAGATCCGCGATCTCGGGTTCGACATGCTGCTCTCAGGACAGGTGCCGGGAGAGTTGGGCCGCGCGCTGCATGAGGGCGAGCTGATGTCCGAGCGCGATGGCATCGACCTGTGGGCGGTGCATCCCGGCGGGCGGTCAATCCTGGATGCGGTAGAGAAGGGACTGGAGTTGCGACCCGATGCGTTGGCGGCGTCGCGTGAGGTGTTGTCGTGCTTCGGCAACATGTCTTCGGCAACGGTGATGTTTGTGCTGCAGCGGATCATGCAGCAGGCGCGGCCGGGGCAGCTCGGGTGTGCGATGTCGTTCGGGCCGGGGCTGACAGCGGAGACAATGCGCTTCCATGCGGTTTAGTGCCGAGTTTGATTTCAATCGTCGGGTCTCTCCACGCGAGTTGCCGGAGCTGATGGATGGCGACTGTAGCTATGAGGATTTCCGCGACTGCCTGCTCAGTCTGGAACAAGTCAATCGCTGGTTGCTGGGTTATCGGCCGACGCTGGCTTGGCTGGAGCGGTTGCCGCATAGGCCGCGTTATCCGATCCACATCGTCGATGTTGGAAGTGGCGGTGGCGGCCTGTTGCGTCAGATTGCAGGCTGGGCACGGAGATGGGGCATCGCGGTGCAGTTAACGGGGATCGACTTGAATCCTTATGCGGCGCGTGCAGCAGCGGAGTCTACGCCGAAGGAGCTCGGAATCACTTGGGTAACCGGCGATGCTCTGGCGTATCGGCCAGAGAAGCCGATAGATATCGTCGTGAGTTCGCTGATGGCACATCATCTTGAGGATGAGGAGATCGTCGCGCTGCTGCGGTGGATGGAAGCGACTGCGCAGGTAAGCTGGTTTATCAATGATCTGGAGCGGTCGGAGCGGAGTTGTCGGATGTTTGGGTGGGTGGCGGGAGTCGTGGGGTGGCACCGGTTTGTGCGGCATGATGGGCCGGTGTCCTTCCGGCGAGCCTTCCGGGAGGAGGACTGGTTCCGGTTGCTGGCGACGGCTGAGATCCCGCGGGAGGCAGTGACTGTCGAGCATTGGAGGCCGGGACGGCTATGTGTGGGGAGGTGGAAGTGAGGTCGGTGATTCTGAAGCATCTCGTTCGACTAAGAGATAGGAAGCCTATCGCCTCCGTTGCCTTCGTGGCACATCTCATCACGTCTAAACATCCAAGAGGCGAACAATGCCAACTTCCACTCTGCTAGCACCCCGTTCCGCCAGTTCCAGATTCAAGACTATTCTCTGGGTCTCGCTTGGCCTCACCGTAGTCTTCGTCTTCATTACCTCAGAGCTCCTCCTCATCACGGACTATCCGATGTACCACGCCTACCGTCTGCAGGTCATCGCCGACCGCCATCTCCTCATCCCGCATACACTCGCCGGAACCTTCGCTCTTTTGATCGGCCCCATCAATTTCTCCTCGCGGATCCGCGGGCGTCACCTCCAACTCCATCGCGTCCTCGGCCGCATCTACGTCATCTCCGTGTTTGTCGGTTCCTTCACGGGGATCGCTCTCGCAGCCGGCCGCCCAGGTCTTCCCGGAACCTCCATGCAGGCTGCCGCCTGGATGGTCTGCACCACCGCCGCCTTCATCACCGCGCGTAATCGTCAAATCACCCAGCACCGCCAATGGATGGCCCGCTCCTATGCAGTTACCTTTACCTTCGTCTCCAGCCGCGTGTTCAATCTTGTGCCCGCCTACTGGAGCCACCTGGGCGACGTCTTATCCGCCGTCGGTGTGATTGCCTTCACCCTGGCCTCTCTGCTGATCGTGGACCTCGGCCTAAACTGGCGCGAACTCACCACCCGTCATGACTGATTGTCGGCTAGGGGTGACGAGATTTTGAGATGTGGGCTTGCAAAATGTTCTATTTCCCGAAGCTGGTCCACACCAACGCCGAGTTGATCACAGGCCCGTAACGACCCAACTATCCTCACCACCGCAGGCTTCTTACCGATGCCAAAATGACGATTTGTACAGAATGACATTTCAAATTGCTTTTTGGACGTCTACTAGAAATATGGAAGCTCATTACAAACTGATTGAACCTCCAAGTGAATTAGGAGCATTGATTTGCAAGACGAAGTTTTGATCCTGGGTGGTGGAGTGGCAGGGTGTGCCGCTTCGATCGCGCTCGCCCGCAAGGGACGAAGCGTCACGCTGATTGAACGCGAACCTACACCTCGCCATAAGGTCTGCGGAGAATTCCTAAGCGGTGAGGCCCTTGAAGACCTGCACGCACTTGGTATCGATGTGGCCTCGCTTGGCGCGGTGCCCATTCATTATGTTCGCCTTGCCGCAGCCAGACGCGCCGCGGAGGCTCCCTTGCCTTTTCCCGCGGCCTCGCTCACACGCAAGGCGCTCGATACGGCGCTCATCGCCGCAGCCATCGCCGCGGGAGTCCGCGTAGAGCGCGGTCGCACTGTGCAGTCGCTTAGCCGCGCGACCACCAACCTCTGGCAGGCGAAGCTCGACGACGGCACCACATACGAAGCTCCAACCGCCTTTCTCTCCACGGGCAAGCACGATCTGCGCGGCCACGGTCGCCCAAAGGACTCTCACCAATGGGTCGCCTTCAAGATGTATTACCGACTGTCTGCCGCCCAGACCGCTGACCTGGCGGACACCTCCGAGTTGACGCTCTATTCCGGAGGCTACGGTGGTATCCAACCGGTGGAAGACGGCATTACGAATTTCTGCTGTGTGGTGCAACGGCGGTATTTTGCACGTGCGGGTCTTCGCTGGGAGGGCCTCCTTGCGAAGATGCAGCAGGACTGTCCCCACCTCGCGATGCGGCTTGACGGTGCGGTGCCGCTGCTCGACAAACCAATCACGATCACTCATATCCCGTACGGTTACCTCCGCCGCACAACCGAAGATGGGCTCTACTGCATCGGCGATCAGGCAGCCGTAATCCCCTCGTTCACCGGCGATGGCATATCCATCGCCCTGCATACTGCCCGTCGTGCCGCCACTGCCTATCTTGCGGCGGAGCCGGCGCCGGTCTTTCAGCCAAAACTGCGCTCCGCAATGCTGCCCCAGATGCGTCTTGCCGAGGTCGCCGCCGACGGCTTGAACAACGCGCTCGCGCGCGCTGTACTACCGTTCTGCCTCAGGGTCTGGCCCGGCGCGATGCGCGTAACGGCTAGACTCACGCGTGTCACCCAGCCCGCCCCTGTTGCTCCACAGGCCTTCGCCAACTGAAATCGATTACGCCAAAACAACTCTTGGCAGTTAAACCTTTAAGGGGAGATGATGCAATGAAATCCTTCGCAGTCGTAGCCCTCGCGCTCACCCTCGCTCCAGCCGCACTCGCCCAGCATCAGACCTTCGTAGTCAGTCCCGATGCCAGCGAGGTCAAGATGACCCTCAAAACAACCCACGAAATCGTCAACGGCACCTTTCACATCCAATCCGGATCGATTGAGTTTGACCGCAGCACTCCTAAGATGTCGGGTTCGGTGGTCGTCCTCGCCGGCAGCGGCAAAACCGGCAATGGCAGCCGCGACAAAAAGATGTACAACGACATCCTGAAGGTCGAACAGCACGCAACTGTCTCGTTTGAGCCGAAGTCCTACGCTGGCACCATCGCCACCTCAGGAGACTCGACCATTCAGGTAGCTGGTACCTTCACACTCCTCGGCACGCCTCACGAGATCACCATCCCCATCCTTGTCCATCTTGAAGGCACAACCGCAACGGCCAGGACTCATTTTGTCGTACCGTACGTCCAATGGGGACTGAAGAATCCAAGCTTTTTGATCTGGAAAGCGGACAACGATGTCGCGATTGACCTCTTTCTTACTGGCCGGCTTCATAAATAGAGAACCGCCTTCTAGACATACAACGATGTCATGCGTCAGGCCGGTTCACAGTAATCATGAAAATGCTCCATGGGGGGAACGTATGAGCGTAAGTCGGCGGAGTTTTCTGGCGCAAGCAGGCGCGGCCGCCTTTAGCGCAGAAACCTTGGCGACACACGCGCTGGCTGCGGAGGATGTGAGTGCGGTTGACCAGGAGAGAATGCGATCCGTGGCTGCCTTCACGGCAGAGACTCTGAGTACGGACCATCCTGTGCCATTCGGCGCAGACATCGTGAACACGTCTACTGGTGAACGGTTGATGCGCGCGGTGAATCGCGTGGGCCCCGATCACGACCCCAGCGCGCATGCAGAAACCCTGACGATTCGATTAGCATGCGCCAAGCTGGGCTCGGTGTCACTCAAGGGATACACGCTGTATACGACCTGCGAACCATGTGCGATGTGCATGGCCTGTGCTCTCTGGTCGGGCCTTGATCGGCTGGTCTTCGGCGCCACGATTGCCGATGCAAGCCGGTTCGTTTCGCAGATTACGATCCCAGCAAAAGAAGTGGCGCAGCGGACCGACCTGCACTGCGTAGTGGCCGGGCCGGTCGAGCGCGAGGTCTGCGTGAAACTCTTCACCGATCCGCGCATGCAAAAAGCATTCGCAATGTGGAAGAAGCGGTAAGCGAGCGCTGGTGTGTGAAGGTGCGCCGCAGGGCGAAGCCCCTTCTGCTGGCCGGGCGCTGCTCTACTTCCCGCTCGTTGTGTATCTGGCAGATAGCCCATACCTCATAGCGTCCCCGCAACAGTGCGTGCCGTCGGACGGGTCCCATTTTGTCCCTGATTAAATCTGGCCCACCCTCCTGCCTCATTGACAGATGAGCCTGAACTCCGGCACTCTTCTATAGATATCTAGGGGAGACGTTCGCAATGGTTAAGTCGAAAAACGACAACCTCCAGGGGACGCTGGCTCTTCTTGTGCTGAAAAGCCTTGAACAGGGTCCGATGCATGGCTGGGGCATCACGCTGCATATTCAGGATGTATCGCACGAAGTACTGCGTGTCGAAGAAGGCTCGCTTTACCCGGCGCTCCATCGCATGGAACAGGAGCGATGGATCGCCTCCGAGTGGGGTCTCAGCGAAAACAATCGTCGCGCACGTTTTTATCGGCTCACGGCACTCGGCCGGAAGCAGCTAAGCGCCGAGCAGGAAAACTGGCAGAAGATCACCGGTGCGGTTGCCCTGGTATTGGATTTCGGAAAGGCATAAGTCGAGGAGGCTCTCAATGGCATGGATCTCCCGTTTACGCGCACTCTTAGGAAGAGACAAACTCGCGAAAGGCTTGGAGGAAGAGCTCGAATTCCACCTCTCCATGCGCGAGCAATGGAACGTCGATCACGGAATGCCACAGGCGGAAGCTCGCCGCGACGCCCGGCGCCGCTTTGGCAATCCTACCTATTGGCGAGAGCGGATGAACGAGATCGATCTCATGATCCTGCCCCAGACCATCCTGCAGGACCTGCGCTACGGCGCGCGCATGCTCCACCGTCAACTCAGATTTACCATCGTTTCTGTCCTCGCATTAGCTCTCGGCATTGGGATTAACGTAGCCACCTTTACAGCCTACAAAGGGATGATCGCCCGGTCCCTTGATGCCCGCGATCCCGGCAAGATGGTCAATCTTGCGCTGGTCCGCCATTCAGGCATCGATTCCCTGTTCAGCTATCCCGACTATGAAGCGTACCGGGACCACCTGCATTCCTTCACTGGCGTAATTGCCGCGATCAACATCGATTTGCTAACCCTCTCTGGCGTCGGTGACATCGGCGGCCAGCGCAAAGCTGCCGGCTCACTGATGGGAAGACTCGGTCTGATCCCTCCCCCCGCCGTTCCCGGCAATGCAGAGCTCGCCAGCGCATTCATTGTGTCTGAAAACTATTTCCAGGTTCTCGGAGTTACGGCTTTGCGCGGCCGCACCTTCGAGGCTGGAGATGCGTCGAAGCTTGCTGCTTCACCCTATGTCCTCATCAGTGAAAACTACTGGCAGAGGCGGTTCGCAGGTGATCCAACGCTGCTGGGCAAAACCATCCGTCTCAATGGAGTCGCCTTCACCATCATTGGGATCACGCCTCACAACTTCGCCGGCACCAGCATAGCAGCACCAGATTTCTGGCTTCCGCTCACGGAACTGCCGCTCCTTCATCCCGGCTTTCATTTCCTGCGCGACCGCGAAGAGGAAGGCTACCTCCTGTATGCCCGTCTGGCTCCCGGCGTCAGCCGCGGTCAGGCACAGGCAGAGATGACACTACTCGCCGACCATCTCCGAACCCTGCACGATCCACACTTGGAGCTGAGCCAGCCCGCCTCCGCACAGCTGTCGCCAGGTTCTCCGTTCCCCAACAAGATGCCTCCTGCATTTGAGTTCGCTATTTTAGTCGTTATGGTTGCTGTCGGAATGGTGTTGCTGATCGCCTGCGCCAATGTTGCCAGCCTGCAACTGGCCCGCGCTGCTTCCCGTCAAAATGAACTAAGCATGCGCCTCTCGCTTGGAGCTAGCCGCATGCGCCTTATCCGGCAGTTGCTAACGGAGAGTGCTCTGCTGGGTCTGCTCGCAGGCGTCGTTGCGTTCCTATTCTCATGGGCCTTTCTCCAGGTGGCGTCAAACATAGCCGCCGGAGCCGTGCCCGTCGAGTATGGCTCATTCATCGTTCATGTAACACCTGACATCGAGATCTTCGCCTATGTATTCGCAATCTCTCTGATCGCTGGCATTCTCTTCGGGCTCGCTCCGGCACTCGAAAGCTCCGCTTCCGCTCTTTCGTCTGCACTCAAAACGAACGCGGGAACTTCGCCGGTTCGAAGCCGTCGGCTCCGCGACATCCTCATTGCCAGCCAGGTCGCCATCTCCTTGATGCTTATGATCGCTGGAAGCATATTGATTCGTAGTTCCATTCACCAGCTTAAGATGGACACCGGCTACGAGAGCAAGCACGTCATTAATCTCAATCTCCGATTTCCCGAGGAATCGCAGTACACAGCCAGCCGTGAAACAGCTACCGTCCGCGAGATTCGCACGCGCCTCGCTACTCTGCCCGGAGTCACCGAAATCACCATCGCCGAACCACCCGACGGCCCCAGCATGCGAACGGCTGCCATTTCGCTCAACGGGGAAAAACCTTCGACCCACAATACGCGGGCGCTTCTCTACTACACCTACGTTCAACCGAACTACCTTCAAACCCTCGGCATTCCGCTGCTCTCCGGCCACAACTTTCGATTGCGGTCGGGCCAGCCTGAACCTTTCGTCATCCTCAGCGAATCAGCAGCGAAACGACTCTGGCCGGGAAAGAACCCTATCGGCCTCAGTCTCCGTATGGGCACTGATGAGCAGTACCACGGAAAGAACGAAGCTCTACCCGATGGACCGGCGTACCAGGTGATCGGCATCGCTCGCGACACACGTGGAGTCTTGTCTGACGGCAGAGACTCCGCGCAGGTCTACCTGCCGTTACCAGAAGATCATCTACAAGACCATCCAATCCTCATCCGGACCCAACCAGACGCAATGCAGCTTAAGGATGCGATCGGTCCTGCGGTTGCGGCCATCGATCCTAGCCTGATGACTTCCACCGTTACTCTCGATGAGATGCTTCGACAGACATCAACCTTTGTGGTCTCGAGCATAGCAGCCGCTATTGCTTCTACCATCGGCGTGTTTGGACTTCTGCTGGCCACGATGGGCATCTACGGCACCGTCAGCTACATCGTCGTCCTGCGCACACGGGAAGTCGGCATCCGCATGGCTCTCGGCGCCAAAAGGCGCGACGTCCTCGAACTCATGCTGCGCACAAGCACGCGGCCCGTGCTTGCCGGATTACTCGCCGGAATGGTTCTCGCGGTAGGAGCCTCTTATCTGCTTCGAGGCCTTATCTATGGCCTCAATTCTATGGATGGCCTCTCTTTTATCGGTGTCTCCCTTTTGTTTCTAACCATCGCGCTACTCGCCGCCTATCTCCCATCCCGGCGAGCCATGCGAGTCGATCCCGTGGTGGCTCTCAGATACGAATAACCGGCAGGTGGTCTGGATCTTCTCTTGTCCTATAGACGTAGGAACTCGTCGTGGCACGATTTCCTGAGTGTGACCGTTCGACTCATCGGTTGATAGGGAACAAGATCCTTCGGCCTGTCCTACAACCCACATCTCGAGATGTGGGGCACCCATTTTGTTCCTGATCAAAGCTGAGCCACTCACCCTAAGGTTGAATGGTTACCTGAAAGTCAGCTTGCCAGAAGTAGATTCCCCTCTGGTACGATTCCCGCCATGAATAAACTTGCGCCATTCCTCTGGTTCAATGACAACGCCGAAGAAGCCGCTGAGTTTTACCTGAGCGTCTTCCCGCACGCTCGCAAGCTCGATGAGCTGCGCTCCAAAGGAGTCGGTCCCTGGCCCGTGGGCAAGATTGCCACGATCACAATCGAGCTTGAAGGCCAGGAGATGGTCTTCCTCAACGGCGGCCCCTCGCAACAGCTCAATCCTGCCTTCTCGTTCTTCGTCCGCTGCGACTCCCAGAAAGAGATCGACAGCTATTGGGACAAGTTGATCGAAGGCGGCAAACCCATGGCCTGCGGCTGGCTCACAGACCGTTACGGCTTATGCTGGCAGATTGTGCCACGCAATATCAGCGAGTTGGTCAGCCACCCCAAAGCCATGGCAGCCATGATGGGAATGATTAAACTGGACCTACCCACATTGGAAGCTGCCGAGAGAGAGAACTGATAGCACGGCGAGCTCATCCGGCAGCTCCGCCGCATCTCCCGGCACGTAGCAAGGAGCGAAAGAAGACGCAGTGTTCCGTCTTACTTAGTCTTGCTTCCCAGCCATGCTTCCCGAAACTGCTTCTGCTCCGCCGAGAGTGTTACTCCCGTACTCTCTACCGGCACCAGTTCCAGCTCTCCCGGATCGGCGAGGGTGGCGGTCGCGCGCACCTCCTGCCCGCGGCGGCGGAAGACGATCTCCACAGTCTCTCCCGCTTTATGTCCCGCCAGCGCCTTAACCAGATCCTCAGGCGCAGCCAGCGAAGTGCCCGCCACGGAGAGAATCTCATCATCGAGATCCACTCCAGCGTTGTAGGCAGGAGAGCCAATCATCGTAGAGTTTGAGACGCGCAAAGCCTTGTCGCTCTTCACCAGGCGCAAACGTCCAAGGGATGCCGGCCCTGCCTGCTTTCGCAGCACATAGCCCGCGTGCAGCAGCAGTGGAGCGTAATCTACCTTGTCGGTTCCTGCGATATAGCGCTTCACAAACTCAGCGGCAAAGGCTGGATCTCCGCTCACCGCGGCCAGTTGGGTCTGCACATCGGCGATGGTGTACGGCTTGCCGACGAGGCCCGGCGCGGGTCCACCCGGTTTGCCGTAGGCGCGCCACATAGCGCGCATGAAGTCGTCCAGCGTGACGCGGGATTGGGAGCGAACACGCAGCGTGAGGTCTAGCCCCAGCGCGACGGCATCTCCGTATGAGTAGTACGAAACGAAGTCATTGCTCCAATATTTCGGGAAGTCATCACTGCTGCCGTCCACCAGCGGCGCCAGGCGGCTCATATCCATCGCGGAGCGATAGCTGCTTCCGGGTGCACTCAGGACGTAAGACACGTCTCCCGCAAAAGCTTTGAGATCAGTGGCTGGCGTGAGGCCGCTGCGCAGCATGGAAAGATTACCGTAATACTGCGTGAAGCCTTCGGCCAGGAACATCTCGCCGGAAATATTCACGTCGCGGAAGTTGAAGGGCTCCAAGCCTTCCGGACGGATGCGTTTCACGTTCCAGCAGTGAAAGAACTCATGCGCAGCGGTCTCCAGCGAGAGTTTCTTTCCCGTGACGACAGTGCTGTTGCGATGTTCCATGCCATCGCCGTTGTCCCAGGGAAAAGCGTCCGCAAGGAAGGTATAGGAGCCTGGTTCATAATCCGGCAACTCGCCGAAGACCGCCTGCTCTTCGCGCACCAGCTTCTGCACCCCTGCAAAGTAGGTATCGAACTCCGCATCGGTCGCCTGGCTGTGAGCCACAAGGCGGATCGTCTGGGCCTTGCTGCCGGGATTCAGTCCTGGCACCTGAAAGGTCCGCAGGACGAAGTGACTCAACTCCACGGGACTGTCCATGAGGTATAGCAGGTTGGGCGCGGTGAAGGTCTGCGTGTCCGGTGTGGGATAAAGCTGCGTTGCGATCTTCCAATCGGAACCATTGGGCAGAGCGAACGTGACACGCACCGGACGATCGTCAAAACCCTGCGCCCACATCACCGTTGCCGGAAAGTTAATGTGCGCGTGGGTCAGATCAACGGCTAGAAAGGTACCGTCTACTCTGTCCCCAAAGAGCTTATACACAACATGTACCGTTCCGTCATGACTGGTGACAGACCAGGACCGCGGATCGGACTTGGTGACGGTGAGCGGCCTTCCACCGCCGTCTGTGAAGCGTTCTTCAAAGACATTCGAGGCGAACTCAAAGGCAGCGTACCGTCCTGGCGACGACCGGCTCATCTGCATATGCAACGGTCGCTGCGGCACATTGTGGAAGGTGGCCTCCACATTCATCACGTGGTGTACTGCATCCGGAAAGGACAACCGATACTCGGTGGCAGAGTGCGATTGCGCAGCAGCCGACGCCACGGCAAAGCTTGCGGCAAGGCACAAGACACGCGAAAGATAACGGGAACCAGTTGGATTCATCACAGTAAGCCGATCATATGTTCCCGCCCGGATTTCGAAAAGGTCACCGCGTCAAAATCTGCCCATTAGAACCACACCGCCAATACTGTCCCGACGATTGAATCGTTCCCGGGAAGTCGGCATAGGTAAGTAATTCGGCAGCTATCCCACTACCCGCTTTTCTGCCGCATCGCACAACTTCTCCACCCTCTTCTGTCGTGCCTCGGGCGTCTGGTAGTGGAACACCGCCATCAACTCCCCGCGCCGCTGGAGGATAGTCATCTTCTCCCACCCAGCCTTCGCCTTCGGCCGCCGACGGAATGCCGCTGCAATCACCGGCGGCAACTCACGCTCGCCTTCCATGGCGCCGAGCAGACGTTCAGCCGACTGCTCGGCACGATGCATACGGGCGTCGTCACTCTTGACGCCCATGACCCACTTCCCTAACTCGCGCCGCGTGTACTCGGTGAGTTCGTCGTACCACTCACGCAACCCCGGCTCGTCATCCAGCAGCACGGCAAGCTCATCCGGCAGCTCCGCCGCACGAGCCTCCATATCCGGCTGCAATGAAAACTCCGCCATCGCTCCCGGCGCAACCCGGCCACCACGCTGCATGGCTTTATTAACCAACAGGTAAAATCCCCCGCGCGGATCAGGAAAGAGCGAGGTGCGAAAAGCAAAACCCACACCGTTTGGAGACCGGATCTCACCCTTCACACGCAGCCGCACCATCTTCCCCCACACCTCGGAGGGCTCGAACGGGACACGGGCAATCGTCCAGCCCAGAGCCCGGTCACCCTTCTCTAGAATTGCCTGGAATGTCTTCGCTCGATTCCCTGCCACAGTGCGCCTCCAGAGCTACCAGCGTATCTCAGCCAGACATCATAAAGGCGAGCCAGGGAGAAGACCAAACAACAGCAAAAGCCTTGACGCAAAGAGCACAAAAGCAAAGACGCAAGAGCTAGCTTTTTATCAGTCCAAGGCGGACCAGACTTTCGCCCGCTGCAACGATAGATTCTTCGTTCGAACGGGGTGCCCATCCCAGGATGCGCTTAGCCTTTTCGTTCGAGACATTCTTTCTTTTTCCAAGTTCATGCACGACCTGCCTCAGGTCTGGCACGAAGAGGGCGAAGGTTCGCACCAGCCAATCCGGAATTTCGCGGGTCGGTGCCCGGCGGCCGGCATCGCCTAAGCGCTGCCTCAAGAAAGTTGCCACATCGAGGAGCGAGACCAATCCGCCGGCAACAGCGAGAAATCGCTCGCCGCTGGCAAGCGGATTGACCATCGCGCGAAGGTGCATATCAGCCACATCACGGACATCGACCGTGCCGAAGGCGATGTGGGGACAAAAGGGGAATCCATCCATGAGCCTCTGGATGAGGAAGATGGATGTCGAGAAATCAGGGCCAAAGGTCGGCCCGAAGATACCCACAGGATTGACCACGGAGAGTTCGAGATTGCCGCCTTCACTCCGGATGAAATCCCATGCCGCCCTCTCGGCAATTGTCTTGGACTTCTGGTAGGCGCCCACGCCTGGAGCATCGGTGTTGGTCCAGACCGTTTCGTCAAATGGAGCGGTCTGCTGCTTGTGCCCATATCCGACGGCGGCGAACGAAGACGTTAGAACAACACGTTCGACTCCTGCATCACGGGCAGCGCGTAACACGCGAAGGGCACCATCGCGGGCGGGGACGATGAGTTCGTCCTCATGTTTCGGCAGTGATCGAGGAAAGGGTGAAGCCACGTGGTGAACAAAGCGGCACCCCGCAACAGCTTCGCTCCAACCGGCATCCCGAAGGAGATCCGCAGTAACGAAGGTGAGCGCCTCCGGATACGGCGTGCCCGCGTTCGTCAGCATGGCACGAACATCCGCTTCCCGGCCGGGTGACCGTACGGTCGTGCGCACGCGGTACCCAGCACGGAGAAGTTGGTCGATACAGTGAATGGCAACGAAACCGGAGCCGCCTGTGACGAGAACGAGGTCTTTACTCATGGAAAAAGTATACACATAGACCGAACGTTCGCTCTAGTTTTAGGCTTTGACCATCTCCCACATACTTTCGGCAATCTCGCGTAACAGGGGTGTGGCAATCTTTTTCGGCTGGCGCGCAAGACGCGTGACAACGCCGAGTGTCATCTCCTCCAGCACATCTGAGGGCCATTCCTTGAGGACGCCTCCTCGCGATTTGCTGGAGAAGCGTTTGGCGAAAGCTACTGACCGCTCGTCCGTGGCCGCCTGTTCGGGAGTGCAGGCGAAACCTGCATGCTGATATTGCTCATAGAAACGCATCTCTCGCTGGTGCTTGCGATAGAAGTTGTAGAGACTGATGAATATCTGAACGAAGACGTGACCAGGTTCCTTTTCGACATCGAAATCAGCGAGGAACGCCTCAAGCTTGAGAGCGTAGATACGCACGTAAAGCGCCTGTATGATCTCTTCTTTGCTGGAGAAATGGTGATAGATGACGCCTGCGCTAGCCCCGGAACGCTGGCCGATCAGCGACATTGGCGCGTCATGAAAGCCGCGCTCGACAACGATGTCGAGCATCGCATCAAGAATAGCGTCGCGTTTCGACGGCTTCGATTTCAAGGCCATACTCGTATTGTTCCACGCTCGCGTCCTCTCACCTACCTAAAAGACCAGCCTGGAAGACTTCCTTGACCTCACAATAGCCGTCGCGAAACGTTGCTCTCTTAGCGCCCGTTGCGTCAAAGCTTTTCTGGCACCCCTTCATGAATAAGCAATAAAGCGTCCCCTCAAGCAAACCAATCAGCGTGCGATATTCGCCCATATAGCGCCATCCAAAGACAAACGTCACATCCCACCACGAAACGCCACAAAACTGATGCCCTCTTCAGAGCATCTGGAATCCTCGCTCAACAGAACTACACTGGAACTATCGCGATGAAGCCCAATCCGCGCATCTTCCTCTCTGCCGGCGAAGCCTCCGGCGACGCCTACGGCGCTGCCCTCATCGATACCCTGACCGAACGGCTTCCCGGTGCGGCTTTTACCGGCCTGGGCGGCTCTCAGATGGAGCGCGCTGGCCAGCAGCGCGTCGTCCGCGCCGAAGAGGTCGCCGTCATGGGCGTTACTGAAATCCTTCGCCACATCCCGCATATCTATGCGAGTTACCGCAAACTGGTCCGCTCCATCCGCGCCAACCGGCCTGACATCGCCGTACTTATCGACTTCCCCGATGTGAACTTCCGGCTAGCCAAGCATCTCCATCGAGCCGGAGTCCCCGTAGTCTGGTTCGTCAGCCCCCAACTCTGGGCCTGGAAGCGTCGCCGCCTGCGCTGGGTCCAGCAACGTGTCGACAAGATGCTCGTCATCTTCCCCTTCGAGGAGAGGTTCTACCGCGAACGCGGTGTCGATGCTCAATTCGTCGGCCACCCCCTGGCCGAGCTTCCGTTGCCCTCAATCTCTCGCGAGGCATACGCCGAGCAGCACGAACTGGACCCGGCAAAGACCTGGATCGCTCTTCTGCCCGGCAGCCGTTGGAAGGAGATTCGCGCCAATCTCCCGACGCTTCAGGAATTGGCCATGAGCGACCTGATCGCCAGCTCCGCAGCCTATACGACCTTCGACGGCAACAGAGTCCGGCAGCCACGAGATCCAGCAGCCCATACTCTCTATGAGTTCCTGCTGCCCGTCGCCTCCACCATCGATCCGACCCGGCTTCGGATCTACATCAACCAACTGAACGCCGAGCACCTGAAGTACTTCGGCCCGGAGGCCTCCAGACTACGCCTCACCTTGGTCCCAAACGCCTCCGAAGCACTCTTCCATGCTCGCGCCTCGGTCGTTGCCAGCGGCACGGCAACCGTCCTGGCGGCCATTGTTGGCAATCCATTTATCGTCGTCTACCGGGTCTCGGCGCTGACCTTTGCACTGGCCAAAAAGCTCGTCGAGTACCCCTCCGAATTCCCCAATATGCTCGATCTCGACGGCAACCTGCCGGTAGCGATGGTCAATCTCATCGCCGAACGGCGTATCGTTCCGGAGCTTCTCCAAAGCCGTTTCACCGCCGCCAACGTCGCCTCTGCCCTCTCCCCACTGCTGGCCGAGGGGCCAGAACGCGAGACCCAGATCGCAGCCCTGGCCAAAGTCCGCAACAAGCTCCGTGCGACGGATCAGACAGAGGGGTCTCCCATCAATCGTCTCGCCGAAGCCGTAGTCGATCTTCTCTCCACCGAACAGTCCGTAAGCCCTTAACCGTACAATCTCGTCTAAGACATTTGAACCGGAATCATTCATCCAGCAACCCAAACGACGGGGCACCATAACGATAGGGGCGCAGTGCCGGAACCGCGGCAAGCAGCCTTCGCCCAAGGACTTTACTGCATGATCCAACACCTCCGCAGCCTCTGCATCCTTCTGGTTGGACTCTCGCCACTTGCTCTCCACGCAGCGCCCCCGGGGAGACCGCAGATCGACATCACCGGCTATGTGATTCATGCCGACCTCGATCCAGCGACCGGAAAATTGAGCGCCACGGCGGCCGTTACCTTTACCGCGCTCGACGACCTCAACGTCGTCGTCTTCGGCCTGAACAACGGCCTGCAGGTCAGCAAGATTACCGACTCGACCAACGCCACACTGAACTCCGAGCGCAACGTCACCGACTCGACCATCCGGGTTACGCCTCCGGCTCTGGTAGCCAAGGGTTCCTCGACAACCTACACCTTTATCTACTCCGGGGCGCCAACGGTCGAAACCAGTCCGGTCGATGGCATTAAGCTCGTCCAGGTAGCCGATCCCGTCAGCATCCTGCTCTATGCGGGTCGCTGGTTTCCCATGACCGGTCTCTTCACAGACCGCTTCACCGCCGAGATGCACATCACAGTACCCGAGGGCGAACGCGTCGTCGGCAGCGGCGTAAGTGGTGAACACAAACTCCCCGGCGGCGGCACCGAGTTCGTCTTCAACTGGACCAAGCCAGGCTTTCCCGGAACCATCATCGCGGGCAAGTTTCTCCCGCCGATCAGCTCACCGGGCATTCCTAATATTCGTGCCTTCGTCACCGATAAGTACAAGGAAAAAGGCCACGACTTCACTTCCACAGTCGCTAGAGAATTCGAGTTCATGACCAACCTCTTTGGAGGTGCAGAGTCAGGGCGTCTAGAAGTTGTTGAACTCCCGGCGGATTCGGTCTCCGCCGCCTGGGCGCCCGAGATCGTCGCCATCCGCCCCGACCGGGCCAATACACGGCTGTTTGCAAACACCGTGGCGCACCAGTGGTGGGGATCGGAGATATCTCCTGCGTCTCTAAATGACGCGTGGATCACCAACGGCATGTCGCGCTACGCCGAACTCCTTTACCTCGAAGACTCCGCCGGCAAGAACGCCATGCAGTCCGCCATCACCGACATAGAAGCAGGTGCACTGGCCTACGACACCGAACCTCTCACCACGCTCGGCCGACTCGATCCCTTTTCACCGCAATTTCAGTCGATGACCCTTGAAAAGGGCGCGATGGTCTTCCATATGCTGCGCTGGGAGATGGGCGATGATGTCTTTCAGCAGTTTCTGCGCTCTCTGCTCTCTCAATACACTGACAAATCTGTCCATACAGCAAACGTCCTAACCGTCGCCGAGGCACAATCGAAGCTTCAACTCACTCCCTTCTTCTCGCAGTGGCTTGACGGCACCGGTGCACCCGAGTTCGGCAATAACTTCACCGTCTTCCGACTCGGCAACAGTAAGGGTTTCCGCACCGTCGGCTCCGTCACACAGGACCTGGATCTCTTCCGTATGCCTATCGAGCTGCGCATCGAAACCGAGGGCAAAACAGAAGAGCGCCGTGTCGATCTCTCCGGAACGGAATCGGCTTACTCTATCGAGACCTTTGGACGCCCGCGTCGCATCACCATCGATCCTGATAACTGGGTGCTTAAGAGCACACCCGACCTAGCCGTCCGTATTGCCGTGCTGCGCGGCCAGCAGGAGGTCGCACAAGGGGATCTGATGGCCGCCATCGCTGAGTACCAGAAGGCACTCGACTCCAATCGCGCCAGTTCGCTGGCCAACTACCGCCTCGCAGAGATCTTCTTCACCCAGCGCAACTATCAATCCGCCGCCAATTCCTTCCGCGATGCTCTCCGCGGGGACGGCGACCCTAAGTGGACCGAGGTCTGGTGCCACATCAATCTGGGTAGGATCTTCGACGTGACTGGACAGCGCGAACGTGCCGTCAACGAGTACCGCCTCGCCGTACAGACCAACGACAACACCCAGGGTGCGATCAACGAAGCCCGCGCACTGATGCAGAAGCCTTACCAGCGCGAGCAGGTTGCGACCAACTAAAGCTATAGGCGCAAGTTGGCGTTCTTCACCAGCATCGGCTCTTCGGTATCTTCAACAATCCGCGAAGAAAACCCGATGTCGAGCAAAAAAACACTCACCGCATCGGCAATCGAAGCCTGGAGAAACCGGCTGCGCACGATCTCCAACTCGCCCTCGAGCAGATTAGCCGTCGCGCCACGCAGCGCCACACAACGCCCGGAGCGATAGGTGCAGGAGGCAAGATCCGTGATGCTCAACGCGCGCGTGGGCGTGCAAAGGATCGTGCGTGGCGGAGCCATGCGGTCCAACAGACTGAAGATCTCCAGCTTGGATTCAAGTTCGTCAGGAACGAAGTCGATCACCAGGTCCGCATCGTGCACAGCGTCTTCGACGGTGCCAGCATAGCGCAAGGAACCCGTCGCGCCCACCGCCGCAACAAACTCTACATATTCATCCTGCGCGCGCCGGAGGTTCGAGGGCATTACATCCTCAAGCACAACCTGTACCCCAGCGCCCGCACAACGAAACGCGAAGGCACGCCCTGCAGAACCAGCACCAATGACGGCTACCGATCGCACATGAAAGGCGCCGTGCTCCTGAGCGGACATAAACCGTTACTTGGCCGAGACGGCGGTTAAAACCGATTCGTAGCTCGGGTCTGCCTTGCGAATATGCTCGGCGACGCGCTCACGCTCCTCGGGTGTCAGCACCGGCAGCACGGACAAAATGCGGCGCAGGGTTACTGAGATATCGTCAACGTAGTTCATGGTGCGAATAGCTTCTCCAGAAAGTGGCACGAATAGCTCCTCAATTTTCTTTAAGTGTACGCGCCCGCAACGAGGGAAACCCATTCCACCACGCGAGCAATTTGGTTAGCTCCATCAAATAACAGACCCTTCATCCACACGGAAATGGGCCTCATCCGTTGGACCGCCTGCCCCCTCACCCTCGACCGGCTTTTCGTAGCCGTCGCGATCGGTCATCTCCATGATCGCAGCCAACTTCGTCGCGAAGTCCGGATGCAGCGCATTCGGCGCATAACGCCATGTCCAGTTACCACTCGCAGCCGCTGGGACGTTCATGCGGGCCTCGCTACCGAGGTGCAGAACGTCCTGCAAAGGAAAGATACAGGTCGTCGCAACCGAACCGGCCGCCGCCCGGATCATCGCCCAGACGATGTCACCATCATGGTCGATGCGCTGCAGATACATCTGCACATTGGCGCGTTCTACCGGCGAGGCGTCATCACGCCACCAGCCAAGGGTAGTATTGTTGTCGTGCGTGCCCGTGTAGACCACGGTGTTGGGCACATAACGATGCGGCAAATATAGATGAGCACCCCTGTCCGCGAAGCCGAACTGCAGGATGCGCATTCCGGGCATACCGAAGTACTCGCGCAGCTCGTCGACCTCAGGAGTGATGAGGCCGAGATCTTCAGCGATGAACGGTAAATCGCCGAAGATCTCTTTGAGCCGCTGAAACAGGGGCCGGCCAGGAGCTTTCACCCACTGGCCATTGATAGCGGTCTCTTCTTCCGCAGCAACCGACCAGTAGGCCTCGAAACCACGGAAGTGGTCCAGACGTACGTTGTCATAGAGCGTCAGCGCACGGCGGATGCGCGCAACCCACCAGTCGAAGCCATGCTCTTCCAGCAACTTCCATTTGTACAGCGGATTGCCCCAGAGCTGGCCCGTCTTCGAGAAGTAATCTGGCGGCACTCCTGAGACACGGATTGGTTTGCGCTGATCGTCGAGCTCGAAGATCTCCGGATGCGTCCACACGTCGGCGCTATCGTAGCTGACAAAGATCGCGACATCGCCCAGAATGGCGATCTTGCGCTCCGCACAGTAGGCGCGCAGCGCCATCCACTGTTCGTTGAAGAAGAATTGAACAACCTGCTCGATCGCCAGTTCGCGGCTGCTTTCATTCAGCAGCGTGGCCATCGCAGTCGTGTCGCGCAAGGCGTATTCGGGAGGCCACTCGATCCAGCTCGCATAGCCGAAACGCTGGCGCAGCACGTTGAATATCGAGTAGTCGGTGAGCCATGAGGTATTGTCCTGCGCGAAACGATGGAAGCGCGCACGGTCTTCGTCACCGGCGCGGTCGAGAAAATTCGCCGCCGCTTCTTCAATAAGCGGATGCTTGAGCGAAAAGGCGGCCCCAAAATCACACGGGCCGTCGTTGCCGGGAAGCCCTTGAATGCGATCCCATCCAATCCATCCGGCTTCGGCGAGCCGTTCCAGACTGATCAAAAGAGGGTTTCCAGCAAACGCCGAGAGTGCGGAGTAGGGCGAACTGCCGTAGCCCGTCGGGCTGAGCGGAAGCACCTGCCACAAACGCTGCTTTGCCGCGGCCAGAAAGTCTACAAAGTTATAGGCCGCTGGACCGAAATCGCCGACACCACCATAAGAAGGCAGTGACGTTACATGCAACAAGACCCCTGAGATGCGCTCCGTGGCCATCGAACCCCCTAGCGCCAATCGATCTAAAACGTAGGACGTAAACAAGCAGCGCCGGGATGCGTAGTCGCTTCCCGGCGCTGAAAAGAATGATGCAGTTTCACTAACGCCCGCCGAACGGCGAAGCAGGCTGCTTGGCGCTGTACACAATCGCTTTAGCCTTCTCGTATTTGTCCATCAGAGAGCCGACAAAGACATTGAATACCTCTTCGCGCTGCGCGTTCAAGAGTTTCTCCCGGCTAGCCGGAAGGTTCTTTGCAATATCGTCCGCAGTAGGCTCCTGTTTATCAACAAGCTGCAGCACACCGCCACCAGGGCCCTCATTTATGGGACCAGAGATACCACCCTTGGGCAACGAGAACGCCACAGAAGCCGGTCCGGTGAGCGCACCCAGATCGGGAACCTGAGCGTCACGACCGACCAAATCACTCGTCTTCAGCGGGAGGTTCATTTCTGCTGCAGCCTTCTTCAAATCGTTGAGCACCTTGGCACGATCTGCAAGCTTGATCAGCTCAGAATTGAGGATCTCCGGGGTCTTCTGCGCGCGGTAGTCGTCGAGAATGTGAGGCTTGTAGTCAGCAAAGTCCGGCGCATGTGCCGCCTTAATGTCGTCTACCTGGAATACTGCATAGCCTTCACCCGTAGAAGCCGCTGCCGGAGCGGCGCCCTTGGTCACAGTGAATGCCTGTGTCAGAACACTGGAGCTGTCGGCCAAACTGGCGATCACACCGTCGTGGCCAATATAGTCGGTCGTCACAAGATGCAGACTGTGAGCATCCGCGGTCTTCTGCATGCCATTCTTCTTTGCTTCAGCGGCAAGCTGGTTGGCATAGTTCTGCTCCGCGGCTCCAGCCTTTTGCTGTTCCAGCAGAGGAACGATCGTGTCCTTGACCTCAGCCAGCGACTTCGCGTGCGCCTCGTCCTTCTGCTCGGTCTGGATGATGTGATAGCCGAACTGCGTACGCACCAAGTCCGATGTCTGGCCTGGATTCAAGGCCATCGCGGCCTTTGAATACTCAGGAACAAACCCGCTGGTCGGCATCAGCGGCAACTCGCCGCCCTGGTCCTTGCTGCCGGGATCGTCTGAGTTCTTCTTGGCGAGATCCGCGAAGTTGCCACCAGCTTTGATCTGCTTCAAGATGTCCTCAGCCTTGGCCTTAGCGGCAGCATCCGTCTTCGCATCCGCGCCCTTAGCGACAGCGATCAGAATATGCCGTGTCTTCACCTGCTCTGCAACCTTGTACTGGTCCTGATGCGCGCTATAGTAGGCCTGCACATCGGCATCGCTCACCTGGGGCTTGCCGCCCGGAAGGTTGGAGGCGTCGAAGGAGAAGAGCTCAAGCTTGCGTGTCTCGGGAACAGCATTTGCATAGCGAGCAGCATTCTGCGTGAAGAAGGCCTGCAGATCACTGTCACTGGGATTGATCGTCTTCTTGATATCGCTGGACAAAATCACAGCATAGTCGAACTTGACCTTGGTTCCCTGCTGCATATAGTCCGCTCGCACGGCACTGTCCGAGACAGTGACACCACCCGTAACCAACGACTGGAGGCGCTGCAGTTCAAGATCCGACTTCACCTCGGTCTCGAAGTCGGGCACAGAGATGCCGAAGTACTGCTGCACGAAGTTGATGTACTGATCCTGACCAATGAACTTGCCACCCGGGAACAGGTATTGGGAGAGGGTTCCCGTCCGCAGGAAAGTCCGCAGATCGTCGTCGCTCACCTGCAGGCCCAAACGGTCGGCCTCCAACCCAAGCACCTTGCGCTCCACCTGCTGCTGGCCGATGCGACCGATCAACAGCGGCGCATACTGCTCAGGCAGATGTTGCTGCTGGAGTTGCTGCATCGTCTGACGCTGCACTTCCGCTGTCTGCACCTGAGCGGTGCCACCGAGGATCTTGCCGAAGATACCCGGCGTATGGATCGTCGCGTAGACCGCTGGGTTGTTGCTCGCGCCATTGTCGAAGATGCCGGGAACCAGGGTGATGACCATCGTGATGATGGCAGCGCCAATAACGAGCGCAAAGATGGCTTTGGTGAGCCGGTTGTCTTGCTGCAGAATACGAATCATGCTTGGCTAACGACCTTCACTTCGCGCGAGTCCAGAGAGGAAACCTCGCGTGCCCGGGATTTTTGCGCACGGCTGATGCTCCGTCCCATACTGTTGGACGCACCACGCCTGCTTGCAGGGGCTCGCTCTAAAGTATAAATCAGCGCAGCACGGCGCTCCGCTGCAAAAGATGGCAATCGAGGTATAAACGCCGCTACCTGGTCCAACCGAGAGGAGCACCTCCCGCCATCCGCTCCTTCGGCAACCCTCAGGGGCGCTATGGCAAATTTGAGGGATGATGTTCAGAAATTCTGCCACGGTATTGTGAAACTGGCCTAAACGGTCTTGGTCCGGACTTCGCAGTGCCTTGCAACCGGTTCGGTTCGCCGCAAGTCAAACATCGCCAAGGCACGACTTTGTGATTCCACGTAAAACTGAGCCGCCGGAGTATCTCTCCGGCGGCTTTGGCTTTCTGTCTTCCGATTCAGCTTAATACGGCCTGTAGTACACCGGGCCATAGGGATAAGGACCGGGGCCATAGCGAACCGGTGTAGGACCTGCAGCATAGGACAACCGTGCCATCTCCTGCTGCGACACCGTCGTTACCGTAGTCGGCTGGGCAAGCGTGAATGTCAGTACAGACTCCGGTGGCACAATCACGCGCCCGTTAGGCGAGGCAGCCGAGCTTGCGACACCCGCTGCACCGCCAACACCCGCACCGATGGCTGCACCAGCACCACCGCCTGCCACCGCACCAACGATCGCTCCGAGCGCACCCAGGCCAATCGCACTATTCACCGTTCCGGTCGTCTTGTCACGACCGGCTTGTCCCCAGGGGTTCGTTGCCAAAGGATACGTCTGACCGCCAAGCGTGAGGCTCGTCAACTGCAAAGAGAGCTCTCCCCGTCCCTTTAGGGTGCCAGCCTTTTTCGCGTCGACTACCGTTCCCTGAATCGAGGCGCCACGTGGAATAGCAACTGCGCCATTCGCTACGATGTCATTCATCACAATTCCAGTAAAGGGCGTTCCTGGCTGGACATGATTAGAGTCCAGGCCCCGATCGATACGTACCTGCAACGCCACCCCACCGGGCACTGTAACTTGCAGGCCAGCCCGCTGACCAGCATGAGGTCCACCGTTGGGAGAGCCGGGCGCATAGTTATTGCTATACAACGGCTGACGTGGTCCAGGTCCAGGCTGGCCATTGGGAGGCGGAGGTGGCCCACCAGCGGGTGCGCCATTGCCGTATCCAGGCTGTGAGGGTTGATTGCTGTTGTCTGCCTGCACCGGAGGCTGTTGGCCTTGATCGCCGGGCTGCGCCGGAGCATACGTTCCGTCCGACTGTAGAACCATATTGTTACCAGGGTTGTTCCCTGGATCGGAACCGGGGTTATTGCCCGGTGCACCCTGTTGCTGAGTGTCGCCATTGTTGTCGGCAACCGCCGCTGGAGTGTCACCAAGGGTTAGCTCGTCAACCACCTTCTTCACGCCATCGGCGCGTGCTACCAGGTTCTCTGCCTTGCTGCGTGCGGCCTCGTCATGCACATTTCCCGAGAGAGTCACAGTACCGTAGACAGTCGTGGACTGGATGTTCTGCGTAGAAAGCTCGGGAGCAGTAGCCAATTGCCGGAGGACGTTAGCTTCAATCTGAGCATCCGAAACAGTCGGCTTATCCTGCGCCTGCGCGCCTACCGCAGCAAATGCAAGCCCACCGGCCAGCACGACCCCACTCAGATGATTTATTTGACGAAAACTCATAACTTTTCTCCCTCCAGGGGATTTAGCGACCATAAGACCAACTCCATTGACCTTGCCAACCCGGCCAATATTCCTATCTAAGGGCCGCTGCCCCGCACTATCATTGACGCGATTCCAAGAGAAAAGTTCCGGTTTCTTATAGGTGCATCTTCTTCAGCACACCCCATGAGGCCGTAGCCCGAATTGACCTCTGCCGCCTTGTAACGTTATAGTCAAAGAGCGGGGTGGAGCAGCCCGGTAGCTCGTTGGGCTCATAACCCAAAGGTCGTAGGTTCAAATCCTACCCCCGCAACCACTTAGCCGAAAGGCCAACCCCAAATAACCCCACGTAAGAGCGACTCCAGGTCTCCGTGGGGTTTTGGTGCGTTTGCAAGGTTCCTTTGCATGGCTATGCGCTCCTCAGTGCCTTCCTTAACGACTTTCGTATTTGCTTCGCGTTTCGCTTCCATCAACGCGTTGCCGTAGACGTTCATCGTGGTCGAGATTTGGGCGTGCCTCATCAGCTTTTGCTGCACCCCCATTGGCGCTCCCGTGTCATCCAGCCAGGAACGGTAGGTGTGGCGGAAGGTGTGCCCCCCGATCCCGTCATACTTCCCTGCTGCTTCCCAGCGATCCTCATGGATCGGCAAGCGACCGCCGTTCGGAACTGGGCTGTCCTGTCGGCACCAGACTCCGCCCCCGGCACCGCACTTCGGACACTCAACTAGGCAGCACCCGGCAGGCCGGATATAGTCCTGCTGGATGGGAGCCGCATGGTAGTGACGCCAGGGGACGTGGCTGCGGAAGACCAATTCCAACCCCATGGATGGGGTTGGATCCTCGGTTGCGGCCTCCCTCTCGGACTGAAGCTTCCAGTCCAGAAGAACCGTCGCGAACTCAGGATCGAGCGGAAGCTCATCCTCGGAGTACTCCGTCTTCACCATCTTGACGCGACCGTGAACAACGGCTCGGACGACCCTCATACTGAGGTTCGCGAAGTCGATGTCCTCCCATTCGAGTGCCAGCACCTCTTCAGCACGTCGGCGTACAATTTGAACTGACAGAGCGTGTCTATGAAATATCGATTGGGCCCCCTTTCAAAGGGAGTCGCAGTGTGGTTTTCGCGGTTGCGTTTTGAAGAGAGTGCAGAACAGCTCCCCATCGGTAGTCCTGCGGGAGAGGCCGCTTTCCTGGCAAGAATTGAGCTCGATACAACCGGATCTGACTCCCAGAGCAAGGCTTTACAAGCCAAGCCGTATCTTCGAAGGCTTTGCTTCGGTGCCTCCTCAGGTTTGTTCCTTTCATGTTTGCTGTTTCAAGCGGTTCAGGCGGAAGGCATGCACTTCGCTTGCCCTGCCGAAAGCGATCTCTCCACCTCATCGACCATCCTTCGTGCCGGCCTTCCGAATCGAGACCGAGTCCCAGGATACACAGGATGCATTCGTTCGGCGGGTTTCTCTGCGGTGGAAGCGAGTTCTCCCGCAATCGCACCACGACTTATCGTGATCGGTTTTATGGGAGGGCGGGTCAAGGGCGGCAATCTCATACACAGAGAAGCCCAGCTCGCGAAGGAGTTGCAAGAGAGCTATCCACTCCGTGTGGATGCTGCCGTCTTTGCCAATCACCATGCGCAAGATGCTCTCGGACTCGTCCTGCATCTCCTGGACCGGAATCAGGATGGCCATCTGAGCGCGACCGAAAAGAACTCTGCCCGTATTGTGATCTACGGACATAGCTGGGGAGCATCGGAGACCGTCGCCTTCGCCAGGCAACTTAACGTGCTCAAGATTCCCGTGCTGCTGACCATTCAGGTGGATAGCGTCCAGAAACAGAACGAAAATGATGCAGATATTCCACCTAATGTCCGTGAAGCAATCAACTTCTATCAGACCGAGGGACTGCTGCATGGCCGCACTCTGATTGTGGCCATGGACCCGGCAAAGACGACGATCCTGGGAAATTTCGAGTCATCCTACAGACACAGCCCCGTTTCCTGCGCGAAGTATCCCTGGATTGCCAGGGTTTTCATGAAACCTCATATTGAGATCGAGAACGACCCCTCTGTATGGGAAAAGATCACTGCGCTCATTCAGGAAAAACTTTCCTAAATCGGAGTCGTTTCCAGTTCGCAGGCACGGTCTATCCCATTGGTTAGCATCCTATCAAGGGTGAACTATAGCGTAAGAATTGGCAGAACTTGCTCGAAACGTCTCTTTCCGGTCTCCCTTGCCTTGCTCAGCCTCTTGGTGATGGAGAACTATGGACATGCCTCCGTCGCATTGCTGATGGAAGAACCCTACGGCAAGTTCGGGGCCATGAATCCAACCGGCCATGCGGCGATCTACCTGAATCACATTTGCGCGGATTCTCCCATCGTCCTTCGGCCCTGTCATGATGGGGAGTTTGGCGTTGTCATCAGCCGCTATCACAAGATCGACGGCTATGATTGGATCGCTATTCCTTTAGTCGCGTATCTCTATGCCGTCGACGCACCCGGCGGTATTCCTTCGACGGTGGACAAGGACCAAGTCGCGGCGTTGCGCAATGCCTATCGCCAGCAGCATCTGCTGGATCTCGCCCCGGACGATAAAAAGGGTGGCGTCCCGAAGGGTGAGTGGACCGAATTGGTGGGATCGTCGTACGACCGCACCATTCACGGCTTCCAGGTAGACAGCAATTCAGAGCAGGATCAGCGCTTCATTGCCATCTTCAACGACCGCAAAAACGTCGGTCACTTCAATCTGCTCTTCCACAACTGCGCGGACTTCTCTCGCGTGGTGCTCGATATCTATATGCCGCACGCGGTTCACCGCAACCTCATCGCCGATGTAGGCCTCACGACGCCCAAGCAGGTAGCACGCTCTCTGGTGGAGTATGGGAAGAAGTATCCCGAGGTCAACATGACCGCCTTCATCATCCGGCAGGTGCCTGGCAGCATACCCCGCAGCCATCCTGTCGATGGCGTAGCCGAATCCCTGGTGAAGAGTAAAAAGTATGTCATCCCCCTGGCCGTGTTCGCTCCTGAACTGACCGGTGGAGCGGTCGTTGCCTATCTGGCCGACGGCCGTCTGAAGCTGCCCAAAGGGGCGACGGTCCTGAACATCGGCGACCAGGAGATCAGCGACACCGACATGCCGGAGACATCCATCCCCGATCCTCGCAAGCCGCTCCCGGTTAGTTCTGAACCGGCAGCTACAGCGGCCGCCCCACCGGCCCCCAAACTCTGACAGGTCCGCTACGGACAAGCCCCGCAGTTGTTCCGGTCCGATCACGACGAAGTGCTGAGGAACCTCGGATTAAGTCCTTGCTTTGGAGGGGCGGGACTTTCAGTCCCGCCGTAAACGGCAACGAGCGACACACACCGTCGGCTGGCTAATCTTTGGGATACAGCTTATGAGGTCGCCGGAAGCGAAAAACGAATCCAACGACCATTGGTGAGAAATCCCGAAGCGGAAATGCGAACAAAAGGCGACGATCCAAGGCTCACAAAATCAAGCCCACCCCACGAGGTTTCAACCCCAAACCAACCCCCAAATAAGAACTCCCTAAACCTACTTTCAACGACTTTCTCCTCCATCGATTCCTGCTGAACCTTCATCTGACTCAAAATCGAACTTACTTGGCTGGCTATTGCGGCTTTGACGTCGGAAACGATTCTCCATACAGCTCCACCGCCACCGCCTCTGGACTCAAGAACGCGTGCTGGACATGGTGCTGTAGTAGCACATCGAGCCGAGTGTAGCCCCAGGCAACAGCGCCAAAGGGAATTTTGATCTGGCCAGCAGCTTCAACATCCCGGATTTCATCTCCTATCAGGAGCGCATCGGACGCCGCAATCCCAGTCATACCCAAAATTCTGCGAATGCGTGACGCCTTACCGAAGAGAGAACTCCCGCACTCGATATGGCGAAAGCGCCCAACGTGCGTGGGCGACAAGACATGCTCTACAACAGCTGAGGCATTTGAGCTCAAGACCGTTAATATGGCGCGCGTCTCTGATAGCTCCCTGAGCATCGTATCCACGCCACCAAAGAGAGATATCTCGTTCACATGATTCTGCATGCTTGCTCGCATGTATCTTGCAAGCAATGGAAGCTTGTAAAGCGGCACACCATGATGTTCGAAGATCTGGCGAGCAGTCATGCCCCGCAGGAGTGCCAGATTCTCCCGATCGAGCTTCCTGAATCGAAACTTTCTCGCTGCATCATCAAAGATTTCCAAAGATAAAGCGAAAGTGTCTGCAAGTGTCCCATCGAAGTCAAAGATCAGCAGTTTAGGCGGCAAGCTCGAGGGACTCCAATCGATTCAAGTTCTGATTGCAAGAATACGGTTCATAGAGCCTTCAGAATAGTTCCCCCCTAAAAATACAAGCATTTCCAAGTTCTTGATCAAGTAGAGATCAGGTCTATACAAGGCAAGTAAGACCAAAGACTCCACACCATCGAACACACGGCAGGGTGGTCTCACCAGAAACGACGCCACTTGAGCATGGGCACAATCGTGCTTCGCCCTCAATAAATCTGGGGATCTGGCACCATCGAAACCTGGAATCTGGCTCTACCCGGGCATTTATGCCGCGAGTATGTTTGGGGTCGCAGCACCCACCACTCAAACACACCCTCGGGGATACCATCATGGCTAGGTCCAGCAGCGCATCACGCAGCAAAGCTCAGACAGGTTCCGGCCCAGCCGCCACTCTGACACAAGCTCAGGGCATGATTCAGGATTATCAGCAGATCATGCAGCCACCGGTGTCGAACCAAATGGCCAACGCCTTCTTCGCGGTCCAACGTCATCCGAAGCACGCGAAGAGGACTGAGTTGGTGACCGTCAACCCCGACAATGGCCTGATCTGGTTTTATCCAGACCATAGCTCCAATTCCGGTTGGTCGCATGAAGTAAGCACTATTTATGACGCGCCAACGGATAGCAATGGCCCGATTCTACCGACTGCTTTGTTGCCCTTCTATCAGCGGGAGACGCTCTATGTTTTTGCCGAGTACGGCAATGAACCGAGCAACGGAGTGACTACCGCTCAACTGTTAGGCATGCAATGGACTGAGTCCAGAGGGTGGGCTGAGGCGAGCCTGCCCTCGCCGTTGCGATCCATTCTGTTGCAGATGACTCAGGCCTCGCTGTTCTTCGATGAAGACGGCATGGGCTATCTGTATGGCGTGACGTATAGCTTCAGCAACCAGGCGACCCTCGTCATTGTCGGCGTGGAGCCGAATGGATTCGAACTGACGACGCTCTATTTGGGACCGGCGATCACAGGTGCCAGCTATAAGCTGCTTTCGGGCACACAGAACAAACAACTCATCATTATGAGCCTACAGTGTTCGACAGCAACCTTCGCGAGCGCGATCAAAGAGGCCGGAAGCATCAGCCTGACGGGAGAGACCAGTAGCCAGGACCTCGGCGTCGGTGACCTTACTGCGGATACAGTTGTTCCGATTGCGCGCGGTTCAGCCCCCCAGCCGAGCTTTCTTCTACTCACTCAGGCTCAGTCGTTATACCTGGTGGTTGGCAATGGTCTTGATGGGAGTCCCGCAGCTACAGCCACGCAGATCACCGGTGGAACCAATCAACCGGCAGCTTTAATCTCTATCACCGGTGGAAGCCAGGAAGGTGGAGGTGCCTTCACAGCCTTTGCACTTGATGCTGCTTCAAATTCCCTATGGACACTGACCCAGACCTCCTCAGGGGGAAGCTACGCCTGGGTACCGATGGGCAATATCGGCATCGCAATCGCCGCACCGCAGTTTATGGCGGGCGGGCCCGAGATGTTCTTGTGCAGTGAAAAAACAATTGTGTCGCACATCACACAGCGTGCAAGCACGGGTTCCTGGTTCACGCTGCCCATTGCAACGCCCTCACTGGACACGCAGCCGATCACTGAGACGGCGAGCTACAGTCAGCAATTCACGTTAACTTCGACATCAACCGGTATGGTGATGCCGAGGGAAGTCCTAAGTATTTATTCAAACCCGGCCCAGGTGCTGGTCATCAATAACATCGCTTACAACTCTTCGCCAACCTCTCCGGCGATCGTCCAAACTGATCCCAGCGGCAATCTGACCGTTACTTCGGCTGCCACTGGCTTGGCTTCACCCATTCTGTCGGTCACGGGTGCAGCATTAACCGGAACCCCAGCAAACAGCTATCGCGGCGACCTGCAACTGCATCAGAGGATCGCTGGGCAAGGCTTTATTTATAACGGCCAGAGCCTCATTACCGGCGGTGTGCTGCCAGCGAGCGCGTCATCAGATGATTCGAATGAGTTAGCCACCAATCTGCAGCAGTTGAGCGGCGTGGCCGTCAACCTTGGCACTGGCTCCTCGAGCAGCGCCCTTAAGGGCGCGCGGAGATCGAGTCTGATGCAGATCCGCGAAGGAAAATTGCACTGTCGGCAGATTACCCATGAGGAATATGCCGCGATTGCAGGAACCTCCGAATCTGTATTCGGTGATGCCTGGGGCGGTTTTGCGCATTTCTGCAAACAAGCCTGGAATGACATCACACAGATCGCACTGGAGATCGCTGAGAAGACGGCTACCATCGCCGTCTCGATTTACAACTCGACCAAGAACTTTATGCTGACCACGATTGACGACATTCGCGACGCGCTGGAAGTCATCCTTCAGTGGATGGCGAAGTTGTGGAACGAGATTGTCAACGTCCTCGAAAAGTTTATTGAGTTCATCAAACTATTGTTCGACTGGGACAAAACCCTTAACACGAAGGCAGTTGGGGATATCGAATGCATCGGACAACGGGTATGGTTTCATCCAGTGTCTGGTCTGTGAATCGCCATCGACTTCCACTTCCGATGAGGTTCCCTACGGCGCATTGGCCTTCTTCGATACCACTGTGACGGATCCCAAAGTTGGCGGAGGATGCTCCATTAACTGGAGTCCGGCTCCTGCAATAGATGCAGGGAGGGTGCGGCGGCATGCTACAATTCGCTCGTTTCTAGTCATAATAATTTCATTCTCCCGTAGCTCAAGAAAGTCGTTTTACTTCTGAGCGCGGTGTCTGTGATAGGGACATGCAATTCCCTGTGACTTTATGCCGCCACAGGTGTGGCGGCGCAGGAGCAATTCATGTCCGCCGAAGACATTTTGTGGCCGCAACTGATAGTGCTGTCGAACCGGCCCGATCTGACGCTGCAAGCCCAGGTGCGAGGCGCTATCGCACAAGCTGTGATCGATCACCGATTGCCTCCGGGTACTACATTGCCGTCGTCGCGCAGGCTGGCCGAGATGCTGGGTATCAGCCGAAACACTGTAGTGTCCGCCTACGATCTGCTTACTCTTGATGGTTTTCTGCTTGCGCAGAGCCGGGCGCGGCATGTCGTTAATCCTTCCGCGCTGGAGAATGCGTCACAAGCGGCCGGGAAACAGTCAGAAATCTATCGGAGACGGCCCGATTGGAACACGCGATTGCTACACGCGCCATCGCGTGCTCGACACGTGACCAAGCCGGTGGATTGGTACAACTATCCCTACCCTTTTGTTTACGGTCAGCCCGATCCGACATTGTTCCCAACGGCAGAGTGGCGCGAAGCCGTGCAACTGACGCTGCGTTCTCCTGTCATCCGTACGTGGGCTGGAGATCAGGTCGATGCAGACGATCCCGTGCTCATCGAGCAACTAATAAAACAAGTTCTGCCGCGGCGAGGCATATGGGCCTCGCAGGATCAGATCTTAATCACAATCGGCGCACAGCAAGCGCTATATCTGACGGCAGCCCTGCTGCTTAACCGGGAAAGAACCGTTGGTCTCGAACAGCCTTGCTACCCGGACATTCGCAATGTCTGCCGGCAGTTTAGTGCGCACATCGTCGGTTTGCCGATGGATCGGGAAGGACTGAGCCTAACTGCCGCCCTCGCCGACTGCGACCTCCTGTTCGTTCAGCCAAGCCATCAGAACCCAACGAGCGTAACAACATCACTATCCAGGCGGCGCGAACTGTTGCAGGCAGCAGCCGTTCACGATCTCCTGGTCGTTGAGGATGACTACGACAGCGAGTTGACCTTCGCAGGGGAAGCCAGCCCCGCACTCAAAGCGCTCGATCAAGATGACCGGGTAATCTATATCGGCAGCCTGTCTAAAACACTCGCCCCCGGCTTGCGCCTGGGTTACATGGTTGCAGCTCCGGAGTTCATTGCTGAGGCACGGGCGATGAGACGGTTGACGGTTCGCCATCCTCCCAGCAACAACCAACGCGCCATCGCACTCTTTCTACAACTAGGCCATTACCACACTGCAATCAAGCGTCTTATCGCGGCCTACCGGAGCCGGGCGACAGCGTTAGCCGAGGGGTTACGCTTGCATCTGCCGGAGATGGCGTTCGATCTGCCAACCGGTGGTTCGGCTTTATGGGCAGAAGGACCGCCCGAAATATCGTTTGACTCTAAGGTGAAGATGGCTGCGAAGCTAGGACTACTGTTCGACCCCGGATCGGTGTTCTTCGACCATCCGGATCCACCAGAGAATTTCGTTCGACTTGGCTATTCTTCGATACCAGTCGAACGCATCGACTCGGGAATCCGCGCCCTGGCTCGTACTCTGTATTCTTCCGCTCCGTCTGGACAGCATTCCCGACAGACGCCACCAGAAAGCCTTTGAGCGGAGTTCCCTCTTCGAAAAATTGCTATAGTGAACGGAACCATGAAGCATTTTGCAGCTATTTCATTGCTATCGACGCTAGCCCTTGCCGGCTGCCGCGCTACCCCGCCCTCGTCCACCGAAACCAAGGTCGCTTACTGGACCAAGCACCACATCACTATCGGTGGAAAGAAGGATGTCAATCCCATTAAGGCGAGCGCTGAAAACATCGAAGAAGGAAAACAACTTTTTACTTCCTACTGCATGGTCTGTCATGGCCTCGATGGCCAGAACACCGGTGTTCCCTTTGCCGCAACCATCTCTCCGCCTGTTCCCTCGCTGGCGTTGCCGCAGGTTCAGGCCTATACAGACGGCCAGCTCAAGTGGATCATCGAGAACGGAATCTATCCTTCCGGTATGCCGCCGTCAAAAGGCGAGTTCTCCAATGACGAGATGTGGGAGATGGTTCTTTATATTCGCCATCTGCCTAAGGCCGGTAGCCTTGGGGAGCCTGCCGTTTATAACGGCGCTTCAAAGTAGCCCTTTTCGGTGTTGTTGGACTATGCCGTAAAACGTGCTTTTTGACTGTAGGGCCTAGGAAAGCAGAGGCGCGTGCGAATATCGCACACGCCTCTTTCTGGCAAAGTGTTTTTCTTTACTTGGGAGTTGCTGCCGGCATGATGGCTCCAGCCTTGATCCAATCCGTCACGGTCTGGATGTCAGCGTCTGAGAGCTTCGGCTTGTTCGGAGGCATATCCTTCGGGTCCGACGATGGGCCTTCGTGACGGATCAGCGTGAGCAGAAGAGACTTGGACGGATCGCCTGGCACGAGCGCGGGTCCAGTATGTCCGCCCTTGAGCAGAGTTTCGCGCGTGTCTATGTTCAGGCCACCGCGATGATTGATTCCACCATGACAACGTGCGCAGTTCGTATCGAAGATCGGCTTAACGCGGGCTGTATAAAATTCAGGCTTCGAAGCGTCCTCTCGAGCCTGAACGGATGTTGTATTTAACCCGATGGTTAAAAGCACTAGAGTGCTGAAGCCCGTGAAACCTACAACGACGGATCGCATGTTACCTCCAATGAGTGGGGAAATTTAGAACGTGATGATGTGAGCATACGGCCAGACTAGGCAAGAAACCAAACTTGTTTCCATACAATGAAGGCCATGCGCACCATCGTCATTACCGGACCTCCACCGGTACAGATCCTCGATGTGACCGGGCCGCTCGAGGTATTTTCCCAAGTACCGGGCTACGAGATCGTTCTTGGAAGCCCCGATGGGGACAATGCCCTGCGTACCAGCCGCGGAATCTCCCTTAGCCCTGCGAAATCCCTCTACGACCTTGACGGCCCTATCGATACGTTGATGGTGGCGGGTGGCCCCGGAGCAGAGAGCGGCCAATACGATGAGCGTTTTCTTGGCTGGGTGCGCAAGGCGGCTGAGCGCTCAAGACGCGTGGCCTCCATCTGTACCGGAGCATTCCCCCTGGCGGCAGCGGGGCTGCTCGATGGGAAGCGAGTCGTCACTCACTGGGATTTCTGTGATCGGCTGGCACGCGAGTTTCCGGCTGTGACCGTAACCCCCAATCCTATCTATATGCACGATGGGTCTGTTTACACGTCAGCTGGTATCACCGCAGGCATCGACCTTACGCTCGCACTTGTCGAAGAGGACCACGGACATAAGGTGGCGCTTGATGTAGCCCGGCGGCTGGTGATGTTCCTTGTTCGTCCGGGCGGGCAGGCACAGTACAGCCATATGCTGTCACACCAGGCGGTTACGTCCAAACCACTCCGCGAGCTCCAGGTGTGGATGATGGAGAACCTACGCGACAACCTGACGATTGAGCGCCTGGCGGAGCGGATGGGCATGAGTCCTCGCCACTTTACCCGCACGTGTTTACGCGAAACAAAGATGAACCCAGGGCAATTTGTCGATCGAATGCGGGTAGAAGCAGCCCAACAGATGATCGACAGCTCCGATATGGGCCTCAAAGAGATCGCGGATGCCTGCGGCTTTCAGAATGCCGACTCGATGCGCCGCACGTTTCTACGCATTCTCGGGGTGACAGCCGGCGACTATAGCCGCCGGTTCAATCGCAAATACAGCTAGGCGGCGGAACATCACACCGCAAGGGGTAGCTCCAGATGAACGACGAGTCCGCCGGTCGAAGCATTCGTTGCCTTCACCGTGCCGCCATACATTCGGACGATGCGATCCGTAATCGCCAGCCCTAAACCCGCGCCTCCAGTCTGCTCAGCATTATTTGTGAGTACCCGATAGAAAGGCTGGAAGATCTTTTCAAGATGTTGCGCGGACACACCAGGACCATGATCGCGCACCTGAACTACAGCCCACGAGTGCTCGGAGAAGATCTGCCTGTCTATTGTGATCTCTATCTTGCTGTTGGGTTGCGAGTAGCGAATGGCATTGCGGACTACATTTTCGATGGCCCGGCGCAACTGCTCCTTGGTGGCCCTGGTCGCGCATGGGTCCGACGAATAGACGACGACAGCACATTGTTTGGTCTGTGCCTCAAAGTTTCCATCGACGGCAAGCTCCTGAACGAGGCTGGTGAGGTCTACCGTCTCCTGAGGGCTCGGATCTGCTCCGCTGTTGATGCGGGCAAGAGTAAGAAGCTGTCCAATCAACTGATCGAGATGTTCCACCTCCGACTCGATGCGGTCCAGATACTCTGTCCGTTCCTCTGGAGGACATTGCCGCAGCAAGCCCTCTGCAACGCTGAGGCGAGCCAGAGGGGAACGCAGTTCGTGGGAGACGTCTCCCAAAAGCCGTTGCTGCCCCTGGACCAGGGATTCGATTCGCTCGGCCATTCGGTCAAAGCTCCTGCCGAGGCGTCCAATCTCATCGCGTCGCGACCTAATGCTTTGGTCGCTGCGCGTATCCAACCAGCCATCTGCGATTCGGCCTGCAGCGGTGCTTAGCTGCACGACCGGATTAGAGATGTGACGGGCAAGCAAAAAGCAGAAGCCCCCTCCAACCAAAATAATTGTGAGCAAGCCGAACAACCTGGAAAAGCCGAGTCTTCCGGCCATCTTAATCATGGAAGGAGCAGGGATGACGAGCAGTATCGTGTATCTGTGTCCGCTCGTTGCAACCGTCTGCTGGGCTGCGAAGCTGCCTCGATTTCCAACTCTTCCGACGAAAGGTTCCGCATCGCTCGTAGATCTCGCGACCTCTATCCCATCGGCAGAAGGGCTGCGACCCAATACATCTTTGCCACTTGCATCAAAGATGTATGCATCTACATCGCCGCTTTGATTCATACGATGCAAATGATTTTTCAAGCCTGCGGGACCATCGTGCTCATAGATATCCGCGGCCAACTTTGCTTCGAGAGGCAGATAGAGCGATATTCTGTTCAGAATTTCTTTACGCAATGATTCATTCATGCCCGTAATGAGTGTGCCAACAAACAGAGTCGCAGCAATCATCAGAAATGCCAGGCAGAACCAAAGGAAAATCTTGAGGAACAGGTTTCGCATCTTCCCTATTCGCTCCCTGCTCGATCCGTCAGAGCATAAAGGTAGCCGACTCCACGAATACCCTTGATTCGTTCGGTGCCATTCGGAGCGTTGCCAACCTTCTTTCGCAGACTCCAGACATGCGTGTCGATGCTTCGGTCATAGGGCGAAAACTCTCGCCCTAATACATCTTTGGTGAGCTCTTCGCGCCCCACGACAGATCCCGCCGAGCGCAGCAGTCTCTCCAAGAGATCAAATTCGACGGTCGTTAGATTGAGCGTTACGCTTCCGCACCGGACCGTTCGCGCACCGGGGTTCAGCTCCATATCGCCGATTTGAATCGAGGCGGCTCCAGAGATTGCGCCATTGGTCTTCGTCGAGCTCGTTCTACGCAAGATAGCGCGGATGCGCGCCAGGAGTTCACGGGTGATAAATGGTTTGGAGAGATAGTCGTCTGCCCCCATCTCCAGCCCTAAGATCCGATCGGGATCATCGCCGCGGGCGGTGAGCATCAGGACCGGCGTACTGGACTTCGTCCGAATCTGCCGGAGAGCCTCAAAACCATCCATGTCCGGGAGCATTACGTCGAGGACAACTAAATCGTACGTATCAGAAAGAGCCCGTTCAACACCTAGTCCGCTGGCTTGAACCGTCTGGACCGAATATCCTTCCGCCCCGAGGAAGCGCGAAACCAGCTTACAGAGCTCTGCATCATCGTCGACGACTAAGATACGTCCCGCCACCGACTCCGATTTGTAATCCGCCACAGGCATGAGGCACTCAGCTTTACCTTTCTACGAGGCTTCTCGCCGCACCTTTCATTGTAGGTCTCCTCTTCTACTGCGCCGTCGAGAAATGTCAACCCCTTTCCCTTGACAATCCTCGACACGCACTTGACCAAACTTGACATAACTTCTGCAACTCGGAGAGTCCAATCGCAAGAACGAAATACCACTCCAGATGTCGAAGGCATGACCCGTATGGCGCAATTGAGTACTTGTTGGACGAAGAATGGATGGAAAAATCGATACAGCGTGGTACTTTCATCCCTCTTTACAAAGCAGCGGCCACGACCTTCTATCAGGCTGTTGCTTCCGGTGGTTATCGCTATTTCAACAAGCTCCGTATTAAGGGCACAAGTTCAGACTATCGCTGAATCTACATCGTCTTCGGACCCCCAAAGCCAGAATCTGCCCGACGCGCCGGCACCCGCACAACAAAACCCCCAATCACAGACTCCTTTCTGGATGCATCGCTATGGCCAGCTTGACGAGCCGATGGACCTTGACGACAAGTTCAAATTCTTTATCGAGCCCGCATTCGGGCCTCGTGCCGTTTTCAGCACGGCGGTTCGCACCGGAATACGCATGGCAGACCCACCCAAAGGCTATCCTCACGATTGGCACTCGGGCATAGGAGCGTATGGGCGCCTCTACGGAGATAGCTTTGCTCGCAACGGAGCGGAGAGTATTGGACGCTTTTCGGCCTCGACGCTTTTGCACGAGGACCCTCGCTATCGACGCTCCTCCAGCACCTTCGTTCCCATGCGCATAGCGCATGCCCTCAGCTACACGTTCGTCGACAGGACAGATGGTGGAAGTCTCACTCCTGCGATTTCAAACTTCACCGGAGCGGCAGCCAATGGATTTATCGGGAACCTATACCTTCCTCCCGGCTTCGACAATCTGACCCATGCGGGCCAGAGAAGCATTGATGCCTTTGGAGGATTAGCGGGCCAGAACCTTCTGCAAGAGTTTGCACCGGACCTCGGCCATGCCCTAAGAAAAATCCATGTACCGCATATCCCGCTACCGCCGGTTTGGTGGACTGGAGACAAATAACTATGCGGGCCTGGGACTCCACTCTCCATGGTTTGCGGCGGCAGCTCTCTGCAACGAGCTCTGCCCAACCGAACCATCGGGTACCACTAGCCTCCGATGTGACCGTGGATGAGGTGTTCTGGCAACATCTCTGGGAGTTTTATCGACTTGCGTTTGTGCTATGTGGAGATACAGTATCGGCAGAAAGGATTCTTGTAGACACCTACGAGCGCGCCAGGGTGGCTACCTATGTGAAGCCTAACTGGCACACTCGCTGGGTGAAACATTGCCTGATCTCAGCCAGCGTCGAACACATTCGCAAGCTAAACACTGAAGCATCTCTCGGCAAAGCTCACGATACCTGCTGGAGCGATTCACTGCCCGTTCCGTTCTGCTCGAACTTTCCACGTATTCTTTTCGTACTGCGGATATGGGAAGGAATCTCAACTGCGGATGCGTGCCGCTACTGCGCGCTCTCGCGAACGAATGCCGAGGCTATTCTGCTGGATACATGGATGCAAATACGCAGCCACCCCGAATCTCTTGCTGAGTTTGCTGCCAGGCTTCAGTTCCCTCTTGAACGAGTGCCTCAAGGGCACGAGAAGACGAAGGACGCTGCGTAGATGAAAGATTCCACTGAAAGTTATTGATCTAAAGCGCGAGAGGATCATCTTAACCGTGCGAAGGAAAACAAACGCAAGCAGAACATCCCCCCTCCTTGCCATTACCAGTATATCGGGCACCAGGGGCTTGCAGCGAGACCCGGGTCGTGACGTAGAGTCGCTAACCTAAGCCAGAAACTTTAAGAAGAGGTAGAGAACGTGACAAACAACCACGAGGACACAACGGATCATCCTCTGACCACCAAAGACGAGATCGTAGTCCATACCAGGAAACGCAGACCATGGCTGGGCTGGCTGATCTTCCTACTCGTAGTCGCGGCAATTTTCATCCTGGCCCGTAGACACAAGAGCCAGCAAGAAGCCTCGGAAACTACGCCACCACCTCAGATCCCCAATATTAAAGTGGCCGAAGCCCATCGAGGATCTATTGGTTACTATGTCGAAGCACTCGGCACAGTAACGCCTGTAGCCACCGTCAATCTCTATAGTCAGGTCAATGGCGTGGCTGTGGCAGTGCACTTCACAGAAGGCCAGATCGTTCACCGCGGCGATCCCCTGCTTGACATCGACCCACGCCCCTATGAGGCACAGCTCCAGGAGTCGCAGGGCCAACTGGAGCACGATCAGGCCGTTTTGCAACAGGCGAAGATGGACCTCGCACGCTACGAGCAGGCATCCACACCCGGAGCGCTGGCCAGGCAGACCTTCGAAGATCAACAATCTACCGTCGAGCAATACAAAGGTACCGTCAAGAACGATGTGGGACAGGTGCAGTATGCGAAGGTACAACTAAGTTATTGCCATCTCACATCCCCCATTAATGGGCGTGTGGGGCTTCGTCTGGTGGATCCAGGGAACACCATCTTTTCCGGCAGCGCGAGCCCGATCGTCGTTATCACGCAGCTGCAGCCCATTACTGTCGTCTTCAATGTGGCCGAGGACAACCTTAGCCAGGTCCACGATCAAATCCTGCATCGCAGCGGCTTGCCCGTCGACGCCTTTGACCGCAGCCAACAGGTGAAGCTGGCAACTGGAAAGCTGCTCACACTCGACAATCAAGTCGACACCTCGACTGGAACCGTGCGGTTCCGTGGACAGTTCGACAACAAAGAACTCAACCTCTTTCCAAATCAGTTCGTCAATGCCAGGTTGCTGGTGAAGACACTGACGGATGCGGTCCTGGTGCCATCCGCGGCTATCCAGCGCAACGGGACGCAGGCGTTTGTGTATGTCGTCAACGGCGACACCGTGAAGACGCAAAACGTGACGGAGCTTACAACGGATGGCGATGTCTCCGCGGTGGATGGACTTAATTCCGGCGAGATCGTACCGGTTACCGGGTTCGACAAACTGCAGCAAGGAGCAAAGGTAAAGGTCCAGAGCCAACAAGCCTTCGGGCAGGCCAATATTGCTCATCAAGAGCCACAGGAGCGCGCCGGGAGGACTCAATGAACCCCTCCCGCATCTTTATCGAGCGGCCGATCGCAACAGCGCTGCTGATGGCCGCGATCCTGGTAGTTGGTCTTGCCGCCTATACGTCGTTGCCTGTTTCAGCACTGCCACAGGCGGACTATCCGACGATCCAGGTGCAGACCTTCTATCCCGGTGCGAGCCCCGATGTGATGTCTTCGGCGGTCACCGCTCCGCTGGAGAGGCAGTTCGGACAGGTTCCGGGGCTGACCCAGATGACCTCCACCAGCTCCGATGGCAGCTCCATCATCGTGCTTCAGTTCTCATTGAGCCTGAATATCGATGTCGCGGAGCAGGAGGTCCAGGCGGCTATCAACGTTGCGCAGGGATACCTGCCATCGGACCTTCCGGTGCCGCCTGTCTATAGCAAATCGAACCCTGCCGATGCTCCTGTGCTCACGCTTGCGCTGACCTCGGACACGATGCCGCTCTCTAAAGTAGAGGACCTCGTCGACACACGGCTCGCCCCGAAGATCTCGCAATTGAGCGGAGTCGGACTCGTGACGATCAGCGGTGGCCAGAAGCCCGCTGTCCGCATCCAGGCGAACCCTGTTGCGCTCGCCTCTTATGGCATTAATCTTGAAGATCTACGGACGGCACTGTCGAACACGAGCGTCAATACCGCGAAGGGCAGCTTCGACGGCCCAGTACAAAACTTTCAGATCAATGCGAATGACCAGTTGATCTCCGGCGCAGGCTACCGGGACGTGGTAGTCGCCTATAAGGATGGGGCGCCGGTCATGCTGACCGATGTCGCCAAGATCACCGACGGCGTTGAGAATGGCAAACTCGCCGGGTGGATGGATCACACGCCGGCCGTGATCGTGAATGTTCAGCGGCAACCTGGTGCCAACACCATCGCCGTTGTGGACGAGATCAAAGAACTTCTCCCCAAGCTGCAGGCATCGCTTCCTGTATCCGTAAAGCTCAAGGTTCTGACGGACCGCACAACGACTATCCGCGCCTCGGTCAAAGATGTCGAGTTTGAGTTGATGCTCACCATAGGGCTCGTCATCATGGTGATCTTCCTCTTCCTTCGCAACTTCTATGCGACCGTCATCCCCAGTGTTGCCGTGCCTCTGTCGCTTATCGGCACACTTGCTGTCATGCACTCGCTCGGGTACAGCATCAACAACCTGACGATGATGGCTTTCACCATCGCAACGGGCTTCGTCGTCGACGATGCGATCGTGATGATCGAGAATATCTCGCGCTACCTCGAAGAGGGCATGGCGCCGATGGAGGCTGCGCTCAAGGGAGCCGGAGAGATTGGCTTTACGATCATCTCCCTGACGATCTCGCTTATCGCGGTGCTCATTCCTCTGCTCTTTATGGGGGACATCGTAGGCAGACTCTTCCGAGAGTTCGCCGTTACATTGAGTGTGACCATTCTTATTTCGGCTGTCGTCTCACTGACACTGACACCGATGATGAGTTCGCGGCTCCTTCGCCACACGCCGCCCGCACAGCAAAGCCGTTTCTATCACTGGACCGAAGAGATCTTTGAGCGCATTATCGCGAGCTACAGCCGCAGTCTGCGATGGGTTTTACGGCACGAGACGATCACGCTCATCGTGGCTGCGTGCTTAGTGGTCCTCACGGTTTTTCAGTACATCGAGATTCCGAAGGGATTCTTTCCCCAGCAGGACACGGGAATCATCCAGGGTGTCTCGCAAGCGCCGCAGTCCATCTCCTATGCGGCCATGTTCAAGAAGCAGCAGCAGCTCAATGACGTGATCCTCCAGGATCCAGCGGTGGAGAGCATCTCCTCGTTCATTGGCGCCGATGGAACGAATACAACGCTCAATAGCGGCCGTGTTCAGATCAACCTGAAGCCGATGGAACAGCGCCACATGAATGCCAGTGACGTGATTGCTCGTCTCCAGAAGAGTCTGAAGCAGGTGCCAGGCATCGAGCTCTTTCTTCTGCCGGTGCAGGACCTCACAGTCGACGATCGCGTGAGCCGTACGCAATACCAGTACACGCTCGAAGACCCCGACGTCTCAGAGTTGAATGCCTGGACGGAAAAGACAGTAGCCGCGTTACGCAAGCTTCCGCAGATTGTGAATGTAACAACCGATCAACAGAACAACGGGATCAGCGCGCACCTTACGATCGACCGCGCAACGGCGTCGCGACTCAACATCACACCCGACCAGATCGACTCCACGCTCTACGACGCCTTCGGGCAACGGCAGATCAGTACGCTGTATACCCAGTCGAACCAGTATCACGTCATCCTGGAAGCTCTTCCGGAGTTTCAAAAGAATCCGTCGAAGCTGAACGATGTTTACATTCAAAGCTCGACCAGCTCTTCCAGCAGCGCTCAAAGCACTTCGAGCCGTACCTCTTCGGCCTCGAGCGGCGTGATCTCTACGCTGACGCCTTCGTCTTCCAGTGGGTTAGCTTCTTCAACGCCCACCAGCACTCTTTCTAACAACACGGGAAACAGCTCTACCTTATCTACCAACTCGACAGGCGCGCTCTCTTCGTCTTCAACGGCGACCAGTAGCCTTGCCTCGACCACACCCACATCCGCGCTGTCCTCTTCTTCTTCCTCTTCGTCCTCGACCAGCTCAACGGCGAGTTCCAGCGGCGGCAGCTCCTCGAATCCTGCGCAGACTCCTGTTCCCCTTTCTGCTATCAGTCATTTCGATATCACGCCCTCGCCGCTCACCATCTCGCATCAAGGTCAGTTCCCTGTCGTCACGATCTCCTTTGACGTTGCTCCCGGATACTCTCTTGGACAGGCCGCCGACGCCGTGGAAAAGGCACAAGATAAGCTCAAGATGCCAGCGAGCGTTCAGGGCAGCTTTCAAGGAACGGCTGCGGCGTTCAAGGCGATTGGTTCCAATGAGGCGATCCTCATTCTGGGCGCGCTTGTCGCTGTCTACATTGTGCTGGGAATCCTTTATGAGAGCTTCATCCATCCTCTGACGATTCTCTCCACGCTTCCGTCCGCGGGTGTTGGAGCGCTGCTTACGCTTCGCCTCTTTCATCAGGACCTCGACATCATCGCCATCATCGGCATCATTCTGCTAATTGGCATCGTTAAGAAAAACGGCATCATGATCGTCGACTTTGCGTTGCAGGCCGAACGCACTGAAGGCAAGTCAACGACGGAGGCGATCTTCGAAGCGTCGCAGCTCCGCTTCCGTCCGATCATGATGACGACGCTGTGCGCGCTCTTTGCCGGGATCCCGCTCGCCTTTGGCTCCGGCATCGGCTCCGAGCTGCGCCGTCCGCTCGGCCTGGCGATGGTGGGTGGACTACTCGTGAGCCAGGTCCTCACGCTCTACACCACGCCCGTGATCTATATCTTCTTCGATCGTGTTGCGCAGCGTTTTCGTGCGATGAGACAGACAGAGCCTGACGGCACGGAACTGGCGGAGCAGTCATGAACATTCCTGCTCCCTTTATCAAGCGTCCGGTTGCAACCACTCTGATGGCGATCGGCTTCGCCATTGCGGGCATGATTGCCTTCAAGGCTTTGCCGGTCTCGTCACTGCCGCAGATCGACTTTCCCACGATCACTGTCGCTGCGACGCTGCCCGGCGCCAGTCCAGAGATCATGGCGTCCTCCGTCGCCACGCCGCTCGAACGGCAGTTCGGCCATATTGCCGGTGTAACCCAGATGACTTCCTCCAGCACGCTGGGGGCTTCATCGATCATTCTGCAGTTCGACCTCGATCGTAATGTCGATGGAGCCGCGCGCGATGTGGAAGCCGCGATCAATGCGGCTCGGACCTACCTGCCCTCTAACCTGCCTGCCAATCCCACCTACAGGAAGGTGAATCCTGCCATTGCTCCTGTCATGGTCTTGACCCTGACCTCCGATGTGCACGATCGAGGAGCGCTGTACGACACCGCCTCCTCGATCATCCAACAGAAGATCTCTCAGTTGGATGGGATCGGTCAGGTGCAGGTGGTCGGCAGTTCTCTGCCCGCCGTGCGTATCGATCTGAACCCGCAGCAGCTCAATAGCTACGGGCTAGGCACGCAGGACGTTGCCAACGTGATGTCGGGACAGAACTCCAATCGTCCCAAAGGACAGATCGGCGACGATCTGACGACAGCGGACATCACGGCAAATGATCAGATCCAAAAAGCGAAGGACTACGCGCCGATCGTCATCAGTACCAGCAATGGCAAGGTAGTACGGTTGGAAGATGTAGCCACCGTCACCGACTCCGTTCAAACCGTTCGCGCCGCCGGCTTCGTCAATGGAAAACCCTGCGTCGTGATCCTGGTCTACCGGCTGCCGGGCGCGAATGTGATCGAAACAGTCGATCGCGTAAAGAAAGAACTCCCTTCTGTTCGCGCTTCGATTCCTCAATCCGATCAACTGGATGTCATTGACGATCTGACGACGACGATTCGCGCCTCAGTGAACGACGTGGAACGAACGCTGATTCTTTCCATCGTCCTAGTCGTCGCCGTCGTGTTTGTCTTCCTGCGCAGCCCCCGCGCCACGTTGATTCCTGGGGTGGCCGTGACGACCTCCCTCATCGCGACCTTTGCGGTGATGTATTTCTGTGGCTATAGCCTCGACAACCTCTCACTGATGGCGCTCACCATCTCAACGGGCTTCGTCGTCGATGACGCCATCGTTGTGATGGAGAACATCACACGCTACATCGAGGAGGGTCTCCCACCAAAGAAAGCTGCCTTGAAGGGAGCGCAGGAGGTCTCCTTCACCGTGCTCTCCATGAGCATGTCGCTGATTGCAGTGTTCACACCCATTCTCTTTATGGGCGGAATCCTGGGGCGGCTCTTTCACGAATTCGCTTTCACGCTTGCCACCTCGATCGCGATCTCGATGGTCATCTCGCTCACCGTAACTCCGATGATGTGCGCGTACCTGCTGAAGTCGACCAAGAACGAAGAGCATGGATTTTTCTATCGTCTCAGCGAGCGCAGCTTCGACTTCCTGCAAGCCGGATACCGGCGCAGTCTTACCTGGACTCTGCGCCACCCAATCCTCATCATCCTGAGTCTCGTTCTCACGCTTGCGCTGAACGTAGTCCTCATCGGAAAGGTTCAGAAAGGATTTTTCCCTCTCCAGGACACCGGAACCATCTTCGGAGGCATACAAGGCCCTCAGGATGCGTCTTTTCCAGCGATGCGGGATTCTATCCTTGATGCTCAGCGCATCATCAAGGCCGACCCCGCTGTGTCCTCCGTCGCTGGCTTCACAGGAGGCGGGGGCGGAGCGAGCAATACGGGCTTCATCTTTATGGCGCTGAAGCCTCTGGGTGAACGCAAGATCAGCGCTGCCGGCGTGGTCGATCGGCTACGGCCTCAGTTGGCCGGGCTGACGGGAGCTTCTACATTTCTGCAAGCCGCACAGGATCTCAGCGTGGGGGGCCGGCAAAGCAATGCTGCCTATCAATACCAACTGTCCGCCGATACGGTCGACGACCTCAGCACCTGGGGACCAAAGCTCTTTCAGGCGATGCGAAACCTGCCGCAATTGAAGGACGTGACAACCGATCAGCAGAACGACGGCCTACAGATGCTGCTGAACTATGATCGCCCCACCGCAGCACGCCTCGGTGTAACACCTCAACTGATCGACAACTCGCTCTACTATGAGTTCGGCGAGTCACAGGTTTCCACGATCTATACGTCACTCAACCAGTACTACGTGGTCATGGAGGCGGCGCCACAGTACTATCGCAGCCCAACGACGCTTCGTGACACGTTCCTGCACTCTTCAGGCTCGGGATCCGTTCCCCTGAACGCCGTAACCAAAGCAACGGCTTCCACGTCGCCGCTTGCGGTCAATCACTCCGCGCTGTTTCCTTCGGTCACGATTGCGTTCAACCTTACGCCGGGAGTCTCTCTCGATCAGGCAACAGTCGCGATTCAGCAGCTGCAACAGAAGCTGGGTATTCCGCCTACTGTTCGCTCCCAGTTCGCAGGTACAGCAGAAGCCTTTCGGAAGTCGCTCTCGTCCGAACCACTTCTCATCGTTACGGCACTGCTTGCCATCTACATCGTGCTCGGAGTCCTCTACGAGAGTCTGATTCATCCGATCACAATTCTTACGACGCTACCCTCCGCAAGCGTTGGAGCCTTCTTCGCGCTGATCGTCTTCAAGAGTGAGTTCGATGTCATCTCGCTCATCGGGATCTTCTTGCTGATTGGCATCGTCAAGAAGAACGCCATCATGATGATCGATTTCGCGCTTCAGGCAGAGCGTGAAGAAGGTAAGAATACCGAGGACTCGATCTTCGAGGCCTGCATGCTGCGCTTCCGCCCGATCCTGATGACAACCCTCGCCGCACTCTTCGGGGCGCTTCCGCTGGCCCTCGGGCAAGGCACAGGATCGGAGCTGCGGCGTCCGCTGGGCATCACGATTGCCGGAGGGTTGGTGTTTAGCCAGATCCTCACGCTCTACACCACGCCCGTGATCTACCTCTACTTCGATCGCATCAGCCAATGGTTTAAACATCGCCGTGGCCGCACATTCGCCGCCACGCCAGGAACCGCAACATCCTAGAGAAGGAAATAGCTATGGACTTATTCAACCCCAATAAACCCGTTCGATTGCGCCTTGCAGCGACAGCAAGCCTGATGACATCGCTGCTGTGTCTGCAAGGATGTACCGTCGGTCCAAAGTATGTGCGGCCTACCATGCAGGCTCCTCCTGCCTTCAAAGAGAGTGCGCCACAGCAGTCCGCAGATGGAACCCTGTGGAAGCCGGTCAATCCACAGGACGCCGCGCTGCGCAGCAACTGGTGGGAGATCTATCAGGAGCCTGAGCTTAACGCGCTCGAAGACAAACTCAACAACTCCAATCAGAACATTGCCCAGTCGTACCAGAACTTCATGGCGGCACGCGCACAGGTTCGACAGGCCCGCGCCAGCTACTCCCCCACGGTTACGACGACTCCTGCTTATACACGGTCCCGTACCTCGGCCAATGAACTGGGTGGTGCGTCACTAGGAAGCACGAATCTCAACAGCAATGAATTCGATCTTCCGTTTGACGTCTCGTGGGAGCCCGACGTGTGGGGTCGCATCCGCAATACCGTCCGCGAATATGCGAACGCGGCGCAGGCAAGTGCTGCCGACCTGGCCAATGAACGACTCACAGAACAGGCCAATCTTGCCGTGGACTACTTTGAGTTGCGGGGACAGGACTCGCAGATAGATCTCTACGAGAAAACTATCGAAGCCTATCGCCGCAGCCTTGAGCTCACTCGCACTCTCGGAACTACGGGAATCGATAGCGAACAATCTGTGGCCCAGGCCGAAACCACCCTCAAGACCGCCGAAGCGACTGCGACAAACCTCAACATCGCCCGCGCACAGTATGAACATGCGATCGCTCTCCTCATTGGAGAGCCGGCGTCCTCGTTCTCCCTGCCCCATCGGCCGCTCACCACGAACCTTCCGGCGGTTCCGATTGGCTTGCCTTCCGATCTGCTACAGCGTCGCCCCGACATCGCCGCAGCTGAGCGCACCATGTCTGAGGCGAACGCTCTTATCGGGGTGGAGACAGCGGCGTTCTATCCGAGCTTCAGCATCAGCGCTAGTGGAGGCTTCGAAAGCTCCAGCGTCGGAAGCTGGTTGAGCTGGCCCAGTCGCTTCTTCTCGATAGGACCCTCCGCTACGGAGACACTGTTCGATGCAGGCTTGCGGCGTGCCACAGTGGCACAGTACACGGCCCAATACAACGCGGATGTCGCGGCCTATCGGCAGACGGTCCTTACAGCCTTCCAGCAGACGGAGGACTACATCGCGACGGAGCGGATTCTTGGTCAGCAGATCCAGCAACAGAACGAAGCCATTGCCGCAGCGCAACATTATCTCGACCTGGCAAATATTCGCTATAAGACAGGCGTAGATCCCTATCTGGATGTCGCCACGGCAGAGACCAGCCTGCTCAGCAACCAGTTGACTGAAGCTACGCTACGTATCCAGCAGATGACGAGCAACGTTCAACTCATCGAAGCTCTTGGCGGAGGTTGGGATGTGAGTCAACTGCCGTCGACGAAGAGCGTAGCCGCAAAGAAGTGATTGCGGATTCGTATACGCAGGCTTCGAGCGTGTCATCGGATTCTCGAATCAAGCGAGAATCCGATGACATGCTCGAAGGCTAGTTAGGATTCTTCCCTCTGCTTGTGAACTTACTGAGGATGAACTCCTGGGCGAGCGCATTGATCATACGGCCACCCGTTGAGAGCGCCACGCTGCTAAAGATCAGGCCCGCACCGCGATCTGAAGGTGGGTAGTACACATTTGTCAGTGCGGCTGAAGCCAGATCGCCGCCAATGCTGGAGTAGTTGAACTCCTGGCTACCGTTATCACCCCTGGTAATGAACGGACTGGAGAGTGCATGGATGACACGCGACCTCCTGGTTCCCGTGCCTTGATAGAAGTAACGCGGGTCCTGATGCAACAGCGACGGCAGAATAGCTCCGCCGATCATAATGTCGGAGGCTGCATCAGCATAGGCAGCACCGAAGCGCTGGCCATACCCCTTCGCTCCTTCAACATAGGCGGGAGTATCGGCGGCCTGGTTGATGCCGGCCAGAAAGCCGGCGGTGGCGAAGACGACAGCATCCGTGGAAGTCTTGAAGGCGAGCTGGTACTTCAGCTTCGTCGTGAGCGGCACAGGGTGTGCGTCGTAGGTGACATAAAAGTTGGGAATGACTCCCAGCACGCGCTGCTGCTCCTCTGCCTTGACCTCTTCAAGAGCGATCTCCTCAGGAAGAGCCGCATTCACGGACTGCACACTTGATACGGTGAGCTTGATGCCCGTGATCTCTTCATTCTGGCCCGGCGTCAAAACGACAGCAGGCGACGTCCAGCCGGCAAACCCCTTTGCGCTGACCGTGATGTAATAGGAAACAGAGGGATGAAGACCGTTGAGCGTGAAATATCCGGTCTGGTCCGCCACAGCCTTGTGGTGCTCGCTGGGAGAGGTGCTGTCAACACTAACCGTGGCTCCGGGGATAGCATCGCCATCAGAGTCGGTCGCAAAACCATCAATACTTGCGGGCTGCGGCTCAGGTGCTGAAATTAATTGACCTGAAACAGAAACAGCAGAGAGACAAAAAACAAAAATACAGAGGTACTGCCTGATGCGCATCATTTAAAACGTCCTCTTGGAACAGACGCGACAGCACCCCCTAACGGTGCAAACATTGACAATTCTCGACAGAGGAAATGCACTGTAAAGACGCGGTAATCGGCGATCAGATGCATTCGGTCAGAAGTCATCACAAGAAGTATCTATGCCTTGCCAATTACTTTGCATCCGAAGTGACGATAGCTTCATCTGAATTGATTGGATTTTAATCTCATGAAGGCGCTCCGCTCATACGGAACTGCAAAGCAGTGATTCTGCGTTGCCTTCATCCTGCGCGTGCGATGTGCTGGACAGCGCGTTGAAATCCTGGTGGATCGTTGAGCTCGGAAACACCGTCTAAGGATTCGGCATGTGCTGACGAGCAATCCGAGATCGGGCGGAATGTCACGTTAGTCTAGTCGCAGAGTCCCACAGGAATCGCATACAGCTCACAGCTGCACATGCCCCTCACATAGAGAACCCGTGGTGTTTCTCTATGTTACGAAACATATGCTAACATTCCGATTTAACACAGACTGACAATAATTCAGGTAACTATGGGTCATTTCCTTTCTTCGGCCCAGCACTGAGACGTATTGTGTAAAGAGCCTGATACAACAGATCGCTGCCTCAAATCACAGGGCAGTGAACACCAATCGCTGAAACGGTACGATATTTCGACGGTCCTATTTGCTGTGTATGTGGAGGTAAGTGTTTCATGCCCTATGTTGCTCCCGCCGCTCCTGATTCAACATCGCACCCTATCGACGACGGAAATAAAACATACAACCGTCTGTTGCTGACCGTCGCTGGACTCGGAGGTCTGCTCTATGGAGTGGATGTTGGCATCATTGGCGGAGCGCTGCCTTATCTCGAAGCCACTTCGCATCTGAACGCCGGACAGCTTTCCATCATCGTTGCAGCAGTGCTGCTTGGAACCGTGATCTCCACGTTATTTGCGGGCCTGCTTGCCGACTGGATGGGCCGCAAACCCCTTATGGCCTTGAGCGGGCTCACCTTTGTGGTGAGTATTCCAGTCATTGCCCTCTCGCATGGCTACGGGCCATTGTTCTTCGGACGCCTGCTGCAAGGCATCAGCGGCGGGTTGATCGGCATCGTTATTCCGCTCTACCTGGCCGAGTGCCTGCCAGCATCGAAACGTGGCAAGGGTACAGGCACTTTTCAGTGGCTGCTCACATTCGGTATCTTTGCGGCGGCACTTATTGGCATGTACTTCAGCTATCGTCTCAAAGCGATACCCACGACTGCCAACGCGGCGACTCTATTCACATTCAAAGACCACGCGTGGCGTCAGATCTTCTGGGTCTCCTTACCACCAGGAGTTCTCTTTGTGATTGGCAGCCTGTTCCTCGGCGAATCTCCGCGCTGGCTCTTCAAACGTGGGGAAAAAGACCGTGCGCTGGCTTCCCTGCTTCGCTCACGCAGCCCCCAACAGGCAGCGACCGAACTGCAGGAGATGGAACAAATCGCGCTTGCCGTCAAGGTGCAGCCCTCTACAGGAAAAGAGATCAAGGATTCTCTGCTGCGCCGAAAGTATGTATTCCCATTTCTGCTAACCTGCGTGATCCTGTTCTGCAACACGGCGACAGGAATCAATTCGATCATTGGATATAACACCACCATCCTGATGCAAAGCGGTCTCTCCGACTTCCTTGCGCACTGGGGCTATGTCATCTTCACCATGATGAATTTCCTGATGACGATGATCGGCGTGACACTGGTGGATAAGAAAGGCCGCAAGTTTCTATTCATCCTCGGCACCTCGGGAATTACTGTGTCGCTGATCTGCGTCGGCGTGTTATTTCTACAGACCGAAAAGCTGAATGTAGATTGTCGCAACTCGATTCAGTCCAAGGTGAGCACCGATCAGACTCTGACGCTGCCCTTCAATGAGGGCGAAGCGCAAAAGCTTCTTGCAGCCAGCGGATACTCCGGAGATCAGATCCAAAGCAATCGGGCATCCCTGACCGTCATCTACTCCTATGGTGATTTCACAGCAGCAACCGACTTTGTGCGCTCGGACGATTCCGGAGTAGCTCCCATTCAGATCACGCGCGAAAGCGCTGTACCGACGAACAAGGTGGAATCATTTTTCAAAAATCCCTTCGCCGATCTGGATGCCGCTCGCACTGCGCCGCTGAAGATTGACCGAGCCTATATCGGGTACGTTCCAGACGCGAGACATGGTTGGCTTGTAGCTCTCTGTCTGTATGGGTTTGTGTCGTTCTACGCGCTTGGTCCTGGGGTGTGCGTGTGGATCGCGCTGTCGGAGTTGATGCCGACGCGCATTCGCTCCAACGGCATGAGCTTCGCCCTCGTCATCAACCAGACGGTTGCAACGACGCTTGCGGGAATCTTCCTCCCGGTCGTCAGCAAGCATGGGTATTCCTCGATGTTCTTCCTGTTCACCGGGTTTACGGTGATCTATCTGCTGACGATTCTCTTCTTTCTCCCGGAGACAAAGGGCAAGACGCTGGAAGAGATCGAAGCCCATTTTGAAGCGCCACGACAAGCTTAAACAGAGGGAGCCTGCGCGGCAGAAATAGCGGCGCAGGCTCCAGTTATTTACAGCGGTGCTAGACCAGGATGAGTTCTATTCCAAGCCCTCTGATGGCCTCTTCCTGATCCGCAGGAAGGTTCGAATCGGTAATCACCGTATGAATCGCATCTGCTGGAACGATGAGCGAAAGGCTCCGCCGTCCGAACTTGGTGGAGTCACAGACCATCACCACTTTTTCCGCCGTGTGAACCATCGCCCGATTGATACGAGCCTCCAATACATTGGGGGTCGTCAGGCCTGCCTTGGCATCGAACCCGTCCACACCGAGAAACAAGATATCCGCGTGGATCTCGCGAATCATATCTTCCGCAATCGGTCCGGCCAGGGAAAAAGAGCTCTTACGTAAAGTCCCGCCGGTAAGGATTACGTCGAAGTCGGTTTCAGCTAGTTCGGTGGCGATGTTGACGGCATTGGTAATGATGGTCAGGTTGGTAAATCCGGAGAGAGCGCGAGCAATCGCCGTGGTCGTCGTGCCGGAGTCCAGAAGAACGCATTGCCCTTCCTGAATCAGCTTTACGGCAGCGGCAGCAATCCGCTGTTTTTCCTTAAGTTGATGCTGCTCTTTCGCCTTGAGGGGAGGGTCGATCAGCACACTGCTGCGTGGAAGAGCTCCGCCGTGACTGCGCTGCAAAAGTCCCTTCGACTCCAGATAGTCGAGATCCTTGCGGATAGTGATACGAGATATCCCGAAGATATCCGAAAGCTCGGAGACCAGCACTCGACCATCACGTTGAATGAGCTCAAGCATGCGCTGTCTGCGTTCCCCAATCAGCAGACCTTCCCTGTTTGATGTATCTGATGTTGACGTTTTAGGCTTTCGCATAGGCGTATCCATCATAACCTTGCATCGCAAGTGATACGAAAACAAATCAGCTTTACTATTCAGGCTTGGTTGCGCTTGAGTAGTAAGGCTCCGTTTTACCCACAAGTTTGCGGCCAGGCGCGCTATCCAAATCGAGAACAACGACTTCGTTCTTGCCCTTCTTGAGGAACGGCGCTGGCAGATACAGCGTCTTTTGCGGCCCAATACTCCAGATGCGGCCCAAAGCATGCCCATTCACCCATACGGCACCCTTCGTAAATGAGCTGGTATCGAGAAAGGTATCTCCAATCTTATCGACCTTGAAACTGCCCCGATACAAGCATGGCCCCGCACAGTCGGGGGCTCCAAACGACAGCTTTTGGGGAGCTTCGAAAGGAAGCGAATAGATATCCCAGTTCTGAAGAGCCTTTCCAGCCAGGGTTACGCCGCCTGTAACTCCCTTTCGTTCTCCGCGTAACTCATGGCTGAAGTTGATGCGGCCACTGTTCTCTACCAGGATATCGAGCTGGGTCTTGGTGTCGGTCAAATCAACCGCGAGGTGATTCTCTTTCAAGCGCCGATCCAACGTTCCTACATACTTCCCATTGGCATAGATACGCGCATAGTCATGCAGACCATCGAGAAGAAGATCACCGGAGACAGGCCCCTGAACCGTCGTTCGATAAAGAATGTAGCCATAGGCCTGACCAACGTCCTCCATGGTTAAAACATCCGTGGAGTGAACCGGCGCCGGCAGAGACCGCCAGAGCGAAACAGAAGATGTAAGGTCGATTGCAGGAAGAGCGATCGTGGGCGGCACGCTGGGCACAGGAGGCGGTGTCACCCCGGTAACTTTTGCGATGGCATCGCGAAACAGATAGTACTTCGGCGTGGTCCGGCCGCTTTCATTCAGCGCAGCGTCGTAGTCATAGCTCGTTACATCGGGCTCGTACTTGCCGTTGTCATAGTTTGCGCCGTTCATCCACCCAAAACTGGTTCCACCGTGGAACATGTAGATATTGAGGGAGTAGCCATTCTTCAGCATCCACGCAACTTCGTTCGCCTGCTGCGTGGAATTCGTAACCTGGTGAGGCCCACCCCAGTGATCGAACCATCCATCCCAATACTCTCCCGCCATAAACGGCCCCTGAGGACGGAGCTCCTTGATCTTGGCGAATCCTTTCTCTGCCTCGCCGGGGCCAAAGTTGATTACCGCGGGCAGCTCCGGCAGCGATCCCTTGGGTGTCTGCTCCGGACCATCCGCGGTGTAGAGCATTGCCTTCGTAAAGCCGCTGCTCAGCAGCGCCTGATGGATGTCTTCCATGTAGGCGTGGTCGTCGCCAAAGGAGCCATATTCGTTCTCGACCTGGACGGCGATGATGGGTCCGCCATTACCTATCTGTAACGGCGCAAGCTCCTGCCCCAGGCGAGCCAGCCAACGCTTTGCGGGAACCATGAACTTAGGGTCCCGGCTACGAACGACCGTGGTGCGGTCCTTGAGCAGCCACGCCGGGTAGCCTCCGAACTCCCACTCCGCGCAGGAATACGGCCCTGGGCGAAGAATCACATAGAGACCTTCCTGCTGAGCCTCGCGGATGAACTCGGCGACATCGCGCTGCCCGGTAAAGTCAAACTGGCCCGGGACCTGCTCATGCTCGTTCCAGAAGACATACGTCGTGATTGTATTGAGGCCCATGGCTTTCGCCATCTTCAAACGCGCCCGCCAATATTCGCGCGGGACGCGGGGATAATGTATCTCGCCGGTGATGATCTGAAAGGGCTTGCCATCAAGAGTGAACTGCCCATTCGCCGCAACAAAGCTATGCTGCGATGACAAACCGTTCCCAGCAACCGGGCTTGCCTGCTGGGCCTGTGCGATCGAAGGGAGAATACAGGGTAGAGAGAGCGCGGCACCGCAAACAATCGGAAGAAAGAAACGAGTCATAGATCTCTCACGATAGGACAACACTTTGGACGATACCTCTAGGCGCACCTGTATACCCTCATTTATGATAATGATTAGACCCGAAAACGAAATAAAACGAAACCATCTTAGAAAAGCATCATACCAGGGCTTGAATCTTTTTGGGATGCTGAAACGAACGTGATTGTGAGGGATTGAAACGATGTCAGACACACCGAACCCCGCGCCTTATGCGCACTGGATGCTGCGCGAGATACACGAACAGCCGGAGACGCTGGCAGCCACACTGAATAGCTACGTGGATGCGCAAGGATTTCGCGCGGACCTAAGTGCCCCGATATTGGCGTGGCTGAAAGAGGCTCGCGGGAAGATTGTGATCGCTGCGAGCGGATCCAGCCGACATGCCGGGTTGGCGGCTGAGCTGATGTTCGAAGACTTGAGCGGCATCCACGTCGATGTGGAGTATGCCAGCGAATACACCTACCGCGCGGAGAAGGCACTGAGCGAAGCTGCAGTGATGGTGGTATCTCAGTCGGGCGAGACAGCCGATACATTGGCCGCGCTGCGCAAGGCGACGCTGGCAGGACATGCAACGCTGGCGATTACGAACGTAGCGAGCTCGACGATGGCGAAGGAAGCGATTGTATCGTTTCCGACTGCGGCCGGGCGCGAGCGGGCGATTCCGGCGACCAAGAGCTTTACGGGACAACTGCTGAATCTTTATCTGCTGTCGATTTTGGCAGCAGAGGCACGCGGTGCGATATCTGCGGAGGAGTTGGCTGCACGGCTCGAAGAGTTGCGCGCGCTACCTGCGCGAGTGAAGGCGCAGCTGCAGGGATGGGAAGATTCCGTTCGAGAGGTTGCGGAGCGCTACAAGACGGCGAAGAACTTCCTATTTCTGGGGCGTGGCGTTCATTATCCGATCGCACGTGAGGGCGCGTTGAAGCTGAAGGAGTCAGCGTACCTGCATGCCGAAGGCTATCCGAGCGGTGAGTTGAAGCATGGCCCGAATGCGCTCGTGAGCGACGCAACGCCGCTGGTCATGATCGCGACGGTAGACCCCAACGACACGGAGTCGGTGCAGCGTTACGAAAAGATTGTGCAGCTGATGCGCGATATGCGTGAGCAAGGCGCAAACATACTGGCCGTTGCTAACCAGGGTGATGATGTCGTGGCCGGGCTGGCGACGAATGTCGTCTTCGTCGAGTCCGCGCGAGAAGCCTTGTTGCCGTTGTATGAGGTGATTCCGCTGCAGCTATTCGCCTACTTCATGGCGATCAATAACGGGATCGACGTGGATCATCCGCGCAATCTGACCAAGGCAGTTCTGGCAGAGTAGCTTTCTCTGCGACGACGATACGTATCCGCTAGCGCGCTCGCGGGTGCGTATCGTCGTACACACGCTGCACCTGTCCTACTGTGAGCTGCGTATAGCGCTGCGTCGTGGAGAGCCGTTCGTGCCCGAGCATCTCCTGGATCGCTCTCAGATCTGCGCCCTCTTCCAGCATGTGTGTTCCAAAGGCGTGGCGCAGCGTGTGCGGATGCACATCGGCAGCAAGCCCCCGGCTCAGCGCAATGCTCTTGACAATACGCCCGACACTGCGTGTCGTGAGCCTGCACGTACCACGCATGCGCAGGTTCATCAGCAGAGCGCCGTCATGTACGAGCTTCGCCTTCCCTGCTGCTTCAAGCTTCGCCTGGCGCTGCGGCAGATACGCGCGGATCGCCACCGCAGCCTCATCTCCCAGGGGAACCAGCCGTTCTTTCTTCCCTTTGCCGAAGACGCGAATCGCATCGTCGTGCCAATGGATGCTGTCAAGGTCCAGGCCCACAAGCTCCGAGTTGCGAATGCCACAGCCGTAGAGCAGTTCGAAGATGACGCGATCGCGTTCGGGCCAACTGGCGGCTTCCTGCCCATCCTCCGTCTTCGCGCCCGCGCTCATCGAGTTCAGCACACGGTTCAGCTCTTCCACTCCCGGAACACGTGGAAGATGCTTTGGCAGCTTTGGGGTGCTCACCAGCGACGCGGGATTCGCTTCGACCAACCCTGATTTGGCCAGCCACTTGAACCAGCTCCGTACCACTGCGAGCGCTCGGGCGGCGCTGGCTTTTGTCAGTCCCTTGTCGTAGAGCACCGCAAGATACGCTCGAATGTGGGTGTGCTCCACACTGCGAATGGCGGCGTCTTCCCCAAGCAGCTCCCCAAGAAAATCAGCGAAGGCACGCACCTCGCGCGAGTACGCTCGCAGCGTGTGCTCGGACGCACCTCGCTCATCGCGCATCATCGCAAGGAACCTCTCCGCAAGCGTTTTAAAGGAAGCGGAATCCAGCCCCGAGGGGATCTTCGCGCTCACGATGCCATCTCCTGTGGAGTTGCTTCCAGACGTACCTTCGCCCGTGGATGATGCAGGCGATGTACCTGCTTCAGGCGATCAATCGCCAGGTGCGTATACACCTGCGTTGTCGCAATGTCTGCGTGGCCCAGCAGGGTCTGCACGGTGCGCAGGTCAGCGCCATGTTCCACCATGTGGGTCGCGCAGCTATGGCGCAGCTTATGCGGGCTCGCATGCGAGTTCACACTGCGTACCATCTGCCATACCTTTTGGGTGGTTAGCGGGTTGCCGCGCACGGAAAGAAAGAGTGTCCGCTGTATGCCTGACTTCGAGCGCATCAACTCCGGACGTCCGCGCTGCACGTATTGCTCCAGCGCCTGGATCGCCGAGCGCCCTATCGGAACGATGCGCTCCTTATCTCCCTTACCGCGCACCTGAACGCTCGCCGTTTCGAGCCGGAGATCTTCCTGACGCAGCGAGACGATCTCTCCTACACGCAGCCCGCCCGCATACAGCAACTCGAGAATGGCGTGATCGCGAAGGGACGCTCCATCCGCAGCATCGCTGTGCGCCGCAGCTCCGGTGCGGTCCAGCATCTCATTCACTTCGCTCTCCGCAAGACTCTTGGGCAGCACCTTCCAGCTCGACGGCGACTCGATGTTCAACGTCGGATCGTGCGGGATGCGCTTGTCCATCAACAGCCAGCGGTAGAACCCCCGCAAGCAGCTCAGTTTGCGCGCAACGGACCGTGACTCGATGCCGTGTTCGCGCAGATGCTGCATAAAGCCGCTGATGCTCTCCTGCCGCGCTGTCAGCAGCGTTGTGTTCGCCCCTTCCAGGAACTCGGCAAACATCTCCAGATCGCGCTGATACGCCTCACAGCTTAGTGGACGCAGCCCTCGCTCCACGCGGAGATGCGTCAGGTACTCGCGCAGCAGCGTAGCAGAGCTGATCGTTGTGGGCGGCAAAGGCATATGTTTGATTCTTGCTCCCCGAAGAGCTTCCGCGCCAGCCCCCGGAACCACGCTTGCCAAGTACCCAGGGTGGCCCTTGCAAGTTTGCCTTTGCTGTTGTCTGTTTTTCGTCGTCATCCTGAGCCGTAGGCCAAGGATGACGACGAAAAACGAGCTATAGCCGGATGTCCGGTTCCTCACTGGTAAACTTAAGATCTATGTTTGAGAACCTTTCCGAGAAGCTGCAACGCTCGTTCAAGACCCTGCGCGGCCAGGGCACCCTCACCGACGAGAACATCAACGACGCCCTGCGCGAGATCCGTCTTGCGCTGCTGGAGTCCGACGTCAACCTCAACGTCGCCAAAGATCTCATCGAGCATATCCGCGTCAAAGCACTCGGCTCGCAGGTTGCGACCGCACTCTCGCCCGCCGAACAGATCGTCAAGATCGTCCGCGACGAGCTCATCGAGGTCCTCGGCCGCGATACCGCGCGCTTCAAGTTCGCCTCACAGCCGCCGACCGTCATCCTCATGGCCGGCCTGCAGGGTTCCGGTAAGACAACCACCTCCGGCAAACTCGCCCAGTGGCTCAAGAAGGGCGGTCACCGCCCGATGCTCGTCTCCGTGGACGTTTACCGCCCCGCTGCGCGCGAGCAGTTGAAGGTTGTGGCGCAGTCCATCAACGCGCAGCTCTACGAGGGCGACACCAAAGGCGAAGCTGCAGGTACACCGCTCGTTGAGCGTCTGGCCCGTGAGGCAAGGCGCGAAGCCGCCAACTACGGCTGCGACATCCTTATCGTCGATACGGCCGGGCGCCTTGGCATCGATGAGGCGCTTATGGAGGAGATGGCTCTGCTGAAGAAGCAGCTCAATCCTTCCGAGATCCTCTTCGTCGCCGACGCCATGACCGGCCAGGACGCCGTAAACTCCGCCAAGGCCTTCAACGATAAGCTTTCCATCACCGGCTCTATCCTCACGAAGATGGATGGCGACTCCCGCGGCGGCGCTGCGCTGTCCATTCGCCAGATCACAGGGCAACCCGTCAAGTTCATCGGCACGGGTGAGAAACCCGACGCCTTCGAGCCCTTCCATCCCGACCGCATCGTCGGCCGCATCCTCGGCATGGGCGATATTGCCACGTTGCTCGAGCGCGCCGAAGAGAAACTCGATAAGACCAAGGCCGAAGCCTTCGCCAAGAAGGCTCTCTCCGGCGATGGCTTCTCGCTCGAAGACTTCCGCGAACAGCTTCGCCAGATCAAGAAGCTGGGTAGCATGCAATCGATCCTGAAGATGCTGCCCTCGGTCGGCCCCTTCGCGGGCATGCAGAAGGCCGCAGAGAATGTCGATGAGAGCCAGTTCACGCGCGTGGAGTCGATCATCAACTCGATGACTAACAAAGAGCGCCAGAACTCGGCGATCATCAACGGCAGCCGCCGTAAGCGCATCGCGCTGGGCGCAGGCGTTCAGGTTTCAGAGGTCAACAACCTCCTCCGCCAGCACGCTCAGATGAGCAAGATGTTCAAGACTATGGGCAGCGGAGGCGGCAAAATGCAGCAACGCCTCATGAGCCAGATGCAGGGTGGGCAGCGCTTCGGGCGGTGATAATCGCTCGAAGCGCTCCTTCGATCAGCTTCTCTTTAGGGCGTCGGTTTGAAACACGCCAGGAACAATACACAAGTTACCCCAAAAAGGATCAGGAACAGTGGCCACCACCGTTCGAGCCAGGACTCCGATTCATGCGAACTCATTTAAAAACTCTCCTTCCCACTTTCAAAATCCTAACCGAAATCGTTAGCTGATTGGGCACATTGCATCACAGTACCCCGTCCCACAGTCGCAACTCCGCCTCTTGAGGTTTTTCCTCAACGCGGCTCTGCACATCCAGAATCATCGTCTCGTGAGCCCCATTGAGATACTGCGGCCATGACGGCAGCCCCGGTGCACCAGGATTCTCCCCACGGATAAACGCTATCCACGCCTGGTGCAACTGCGTGGCCAGCGCCGCCTCCGCAGCCGCGTTGTCGATGTTCCGGTTCGGCTTGTCCCATACCAGCCCCAGTTCCTCCGAGTGGTACGCGTAGCTCTTGAACCTGCCGCTACTCGGCGCAAAGTCCAGCCGGTACATCCAAGCGCTCCCACCACCGCGTACATGCGCATCCGCCACGCGCACTGACGGCACCCAGTACTCCTCCGCCGTCAGCGCACGAATGCGTAGCCGTTCGTCGCTCATCTCGGGGTATAGCGCTTTGTACTTCGCATACACCGCCTGAAACCGTGCGACTGGCACATTCCCCAGGTCGGCACCGGTCGCATCATGCTGCGGATGCGGCCCCACGAACAGCGCGCTCTCCTCGCGATTGGTTCCAATCAGCAGCCGCTTTCCGCGTGTCGATCCTCTGGCAATCGTCTCAACAGGAAGCTTCGGCAATACCTTGCCTTCGACCTCGGCACGCAAGGGAAAGTGCTGCGGCCAGCTATCGATAAAACGCGTCTGTGCCGCAATCAGATCCGTCGCTGGAGCCGTCTTCAAGCCAGAGGCTCCGCGCTCGCCCCACACCTCGCCGAATCCCTTCGCCACCGCAGCTGCATTGGCCGCGGAGGACACACGCTCCGCGCCGCCGCTCTCCGAGATCATCTGCTGAAAGAGCCCCTGCGCCTCCGGGACGCCCATCAGGATGTCGGTAAGCTTTGCGCCCGCCGACTCCCCGCCCAACGTCACCCGCGCAGGGTCGCCGCCAAACGCGGCAACGTTCTCCTGCACCCACTGGAGTGCGAGGATCAGGTCGCGCAGCGCATTGTTCCCCGAGCCTGCGTACTCCGAGCCCAGCAGCGGCTCCATATCCAGAAATCCCAGCACCCCCAGCCGATAGGCGACTGTGATGCAGACGATTCCCTCGCGGGCAAATGGAGTGCCATCGAAGATCGGCGCGAAGGAGGACCCGCCGGTAAAGCCTCCACCGTGGATCCAAACGTAAACCGGCATCCCTGCACCGGGCTTCGCGGCTGCGCTTTCCGGAGTCCACACATTCAGGTACAGGCAGTCCTCGCTCTTGCTGATCGCAGGATCGTCCGGCTGCATCGCCGCGGACGCAAAGCGCGTCGCATCACGCTCGCCCTTCCAGGGAGCATTTTTCACCGGAGACCTAAAACGCAGTGGACCTATCGGCGGCTCGGCAAACGGGACGCCGCGAAATACCCGTACTCCATTCACGCTCTCGCCGCGCAGAGCACCCGTGGGTGCCCTCACCACACACGACTCTGCCGCAACCTGCGCAAACAGCCTGTGCCCCTGCAACGACAGCGCCACCATCGCGCTCTTTGCGAGAAACCCTCTTCGGTTCATGCCATGTTCGATCATCCGGTCATTTTAGGTCAGCCTCGGCAACTGCACGAGCGACCTGGCACATGTAACAGTCCTTTCATCTTCGCCAAGCCTCATCCTGTGTTACAAATAACCATCGCATGAGCACCCTTTTCCAATCTTTCGCTGCTCTGCCCACGCCTGCGTACACGTGTTGTTGTACAGGCCATAGCTGTCTGCGCTAAGTGCCCCCGCACCACCCTCTACAAAATCCAAATCAAGAACCGCTGTGGGCCCAGTTCTACGCATACACCGCCCGTTAAGGAGCCCTTTATGCCGGCCAACTCACGCCGCCTCTCGCCAGACACCTGGGCCGTTCTGCTTTCGCTCGGCCTCGCTCTCCTCATTCGCTTCGGCGTTCTCAAAGTCGTGCCCTGGTAGGCACCGGAGACCCTCATGTCCACACCCACTCAAACCGTTCCCCAGATCGCGGACCCGGCCGTAGTCCAGACGGCGCCTGCATCCTCCACGAACCCGCTCGGCCTCATCCCCGGCCTGCTGCTGCTCGTCGTCGTGGGTTACGGCGGCAAGTTCATCGAGCAGTTCATCGCCCGCTACGGCAAGACCCACCACCTGGTGCTGCCCAACATCGAGTACGTCCTCTGGGCCATCTTGATCGGTCTGCTCATCTCCAACACCGTTGGAGTACCTGCGCTCTTCCGCCGCGGCGTCGCCACCTACGAGTTCTGGCTCAAGACCGGCATCGTTCTGCTTGGAGCACGATTTATCCTCGGCGATATCGCCAAGCTCGGCGGCATCTCTCTGGCGCTCGTCTTCATCGAGATCGCCCTCGCCCTTACCTTCATGACCTTCCTGGGCAAGGGATTCAAACTCTCTCCCAAGCTCGTCACGCTGCTCGCGGTCGGCAGCTCTGTCTGCGGAGTCTCCGCCATCATTGCCACGCAGGGCGCCATCGAGGCCGACGAAGAAGACTCGTCGTACGCTATCGCCGCTATCCTTGCGCTCGGAGCGATCTCGCTCTTTATCTTCCCCCTCGTCGGCCACGCGCTGCACCTCTCCGACCACGCTTACGGCGTCTGGACCGGCCTTGCCGTAGACAACACCGCCGAGACCGCTGCGGCCGGTGCTCTTTACTCCGACGCCGCCGGCAAGATCGCCGTTCTCACCAAGACCTGCCGCAACGCCCTTATCGGCTTCGTTGTCCTTGGCTATGCCATCTACTGGGCCTCCAAGGGCCAGGCGGCGCAAGTCCAGAACAAGGCCGCTTTCCTCTGGTCGAAGTTCCCCAAGTTTGTTCTCGGCTTCCTGTTGATCTCGCTGCTTGCCACGGTCGGATTCTTCTCCAAGCCACAGCTGCTAGCGGTCGGGAACCTGTCGCGCTGGGCTTTTCTGCTCACCTTCGCCGGCGTCGGTCTGCGCACCAGCTTTCGCGACCTTAGCAAGCAAGGCATCCGTCCGTTCCTGGTCGGAGCCATCGGAGAGGTCGTCATCGCGCTTCTCACACTCGGCCTCGTCTTTGGGGCAGACCACGTCTTCCATTTGTAGCCTCTAGAGCAGTTCCCGTATTGATGTGGAGTGGAAAACCCCTGCGAGTGCTGTTTTTCTTGGGGAAAAACAGCGTATAGGCCTGTGGCTCGCCATACACCTATACGGGAACTGCTCTACCCCCGTCGACCCAGACATGCACAGCCACTGTTGGAAGAACGTAGGAGTGGGTTGGCGGGGTACCATCTACACTGGAAGCAGATGCCGTCCCCCGTTACATCCCGCCTTCAAGATCAGCTCGACACCATCACCGCGCAAACCCGGGATCTGGTCCAGCCTGAGCGCCTCGCCGTTACTGACAATGCTGTGCAGGAGCTCCTCGCCACCGGCATCGAGTCCCGCATCCTGCCTGTCGGGGCGCAGGCGCCTGAGTTTGCACTGCCCGACGCCATCAACGGTAAGATCATCCGCTCGTCCGACCTGCTCGCCGTCGGTCCAGTCATCGTCAACTTCTTTCGCGGCCGCTGGTGCCCCTACTGCATGACCGAGCTGGAAGCCTGGCAGAAGCTCTACCCTACCGTTCGCGAACGTGGTGCGCTGCTGATCGCTGTCTCGCCACAGCTGCCCCGCCAGAACGATTTCACCGTTCAACAGCACGGCCTGACCTTCCCTATCCTGTCCGATGCAGGGGCTCAGCTCGCCGATAAGTTCGGCATTACCTATACCGTTCCCGAAGTGATGCAGCGCCACTACCGCAGCATTTTGGTGAACATTCCCTTCGTCAACGGAGACCAAAGCTGGCGGTTGCCGCTCCCCGCGACATTTGTGATCTCACGGAGCGGCCAAATCCTCTTCAGCGAGGCCCACGCCGACCACCGCGTCAGACCCGACCCAATGGACGTATTGGCTGCGTTGTAATCTCAATCGGCACCCGCACACGTCGTAATCAAAAGACACCGCCTGGCGCCACAATCCATCGGATTAGGTGAGGATTTTCGCCTTCGGGGTGACCGTCGTATCATGGGATTGTATGGGTTTTCCGATTAAAGTCTGCGTCATCTGCTCCGAAGAGTTCGAGCTCAAGCCGGATAAACCCGGTTACGCCAACCGCTGCCCAGAGTGCAGTGCCCCTGAATCTTCCGACTCCACCGGCAAACACCGTATGGACGCCACCGAACGCAAGACCATCGCCGAAGCAAACGAGGCTCGCCGGCAGGCGATGCGCAATCTTTTGTATCGCAAAGACAGTTAGCTGGCAGGGCCAGGGTTTACGCGACCGGCAAACCCTGGGCAGCCTTCATTCGATCTCCCTGCACAAATCTCACCACCACATCTGCACACAACTTCGGCTCCCGCTGCATCAGCAGGTGCGGCCCATCGACCACCACCGTCTCTTCAGGTTTGATACGCTGTGCCTCCGCCAAACAGTCCGGGCTCACTAGTTGATCCTGGGCAGCCTGCAGATACAGGATGGGCACAGAGACCTTCGCCAACGCTGCCCGCACGTCACACATCAGCACATCGCGAACACGCCCGGCCATCACCTCCGGCTCCACCCATGAAGCCGCCGCCTTCACCGCAGCCACCAACGTACGCGGAGCATTTGGCCCTGTCAGAAACATTTCCACTAAAAAGCCAGGCAGCGGCAGCCAGAAGATGAACTGTGCCAACCCGAAGGCGAGCGTTCGACGCCACCCCTGCAGAGGGCTGGTGCAAAATCCCGCGCAAAGAACCAACCCCTTCAGGTTCGGTGGATTCGTTGCCGCGAACTGAATTGCGAGTGGAGTGGAAAAAGACTCGGCCACCAGACAAAAAGGCTCTTCTGTCGAAGCCGCCGCAATCACAGAAACGGCCCCTCGCACGAACTCCATCAATCCCGCGTACCGTAACCGGCGATCACCCGGATAGTGCGCCACCACGGTCTCAGTCCCCTCCGGCAACGCCGCTACAAACTCCCGGAACAGCTCTCCGGTCCCATCCATGCCGGGCAACAACACGAGCTTCATCACTAGCGAATACCCGTCCTCTCAAACACCGCAATCCCCCTGGCCACTTTCTTCTTCCCCCGAAACACCGTGTACGTCATGCGCATCGAGTCCCCTTCTTCTGCCGCCACCAGCATCTCCCGAATCGCGATAATTCCCTGTTTGCAGGCAGTTCCCGAGATCGTATGGCTGTCAAGGCGCGTATAGGCCATGGTATCCGCTACCGGCGATCCACTCACGGGATACGATTTGCCGTTGAATTTAGCCTCAATCTCAACCGTTGCCTCGTTGCCGCCACCGAAGTCGATCTCCTCCCGCACACTCACCGCATCGCCCTCGCACTCGATCGTCTTCACCCAACTACGCGGCCCCGGTGTACTCATTTTCGACAGGGCGGACCGGTACGTCCATCTGCCTGTGAATGAATCGCCAACACCCATAGGAGTGTGATGATAGAAGTGAGTACCGGTTGCCTCGGGGCTGTCATAAAGATGACATACCCGAATGTTCTAATAGCGTCAGGAGAGATTTATATGAGTGAACAGATCGTTCCGCTGGCCCAGCGACCAGCCTGGAAAGCCCTACAGCAGCATGCCGAAACCGTGAAGACCCTCCAGCTTCGCCAGCTCTTCAAGGATGATCCCGCACGCGGCACACGCTTTACCGCCGAAGCCGAAGGCCTCTTCCTCGACTATTCGAAGAACCGCATTACCGCTGAGACCCTCAGCCTGCTCACACAGCTCGCCGAGCAGTCCGGATTGAAGCAGCACATCGAGGCGATGTTTACCGGCGAGAAGATCAACATCACCGAGAACCGCGCCGTGCTACACGTTGCCCTGCGCGCGCCGAAGTCCGAGTCCATCAAGGTCGACGGCGAAGATGTGGTGCCCGAAGTTCACAAGGTGCTCGACAAGATGTCCGGATTCTCCGATCGCGTCCGCTCAGGCGAATGGAAAGGCTATACCGGCAAGCGTATTAAGAACGTCGTGAACATCGGCATCGGCGGCTCGGATCTCGGCCCAGTCATGGCCTATGAGGCGCTGAAGCATTACTCGCAGCGCGATCTCACCTTCCGCTTCGTCTCCAACGTCGACGGAACCGACTTCGCCGAGGCCGTGCGGGATCTCAATGCCGACGAGACGCTCTTCCTCGTCGCCTCCAAGACCTTCACCACGCTGGAGACGATGACCAACGCGCACTCCGCGCGCGACTGGACACTCGCCGCGCTGAAGGACGAGTCGGCCATCGCCAAGCACTTTGTCGCTATCTCCACCAATGCGAAAGAGGTTGCGAAGTTCGGCATCGACACCGAGAACATGTTCGGCTTCTGGGATTGGGTCGGCGGGCGCTACTCGATGGACTCCGCTATCGGCCTTTCCACGATGATCGCCATCGGCCCGGACAACTTCCGTGCCATGCTCAGCGGCTTCCATGCGATGGACGTTCACTTCCGCACGACACCCTTCGAGAAAAACCTCCCGGTGCTTCTCGGCCTCCTGACGGTCTGGTACACGGACTTCTTCGACGCGCAGACGGTAGCGATCCTGCCTTACGAGCAGTACCTCAAGCGCTTCCCTGCGTACCTGCAGCAGCTCACGATGGAGTCGAACGGCAAGCACGTTACGCTCTCGGGCGAACACGTCGGAACCGAGACCGGCCCGATCTACTGGGGCGAGCCTGGAACCAACGGGCAGCACTCCTTCTATCAGCTTATTCACCAGGGCACACGGCTGATTCCCTGCGACTTCATCGGCTTCTACAAGACACTCAACCCGCTCGGCAGGCACCACGACATGCTGATGGCGAATGTCTTCGCGCAGGCAGAGGCGCTGGCCTTCGGCAAGACCGCCGAAGAGGTGAAGGCTGAAGGTGTCGCCGAAGCCCTGGTGCCACACAAGGTGTTCGAGGGCAACCGTCCGTCGAACACGATCCTCGCCGACGTACTCACTCCTGAGGCGCTGGGCAAGCTGATCGCACTGTACGAACACTCCGTCTTTACCCAGGGAACGATCTGGAGCATCGACTCGTTCGATCAATGGGGCGTGGAGCTCGGCAAGGTGCTGGCACAGAAGATCATTGGCGAGCTTGAGAGTGCGACAGAGCCTGCGCTTGCGCACGATACCTCAACGACGAATCTGATTCGCCGGTATAGAAGCAAGAAATAACTCTCGCTTTTTGAAATCAGTATCGAAGGGCATGGTTGAGACCATGCCCTTCTTTTTTGGATGGGGTGCGTTCGACATAAATTCGCGGAAGCTGGGACAAAGCCGTACAGAAATCTAGAATTTACGTAAATATCTATTATTTATCTGTTCTTTTTGAAAAAATGACTGGCGGGTCATCTTGCGCTTTTCCACATCGTGCGTTTATCGTAGATACAGGACGGCAATCGCACCATTTGGTATGCGACCGTTTCCGGAGGTTTCCATGAACCCCACTCTTTCCGCGGTCGTGCCAGCAGCAGCAGACCCCGCCACGCTCCCCACTCCTAAGGTCAAGGTCTCTCCTGCCACTGCGCTTGAGATTTATACAGGAGATCCAAACTTCATGGCCTCGCTGGCGCGCGGCCTGGTTGTGATCCAGGCCTTCACGCCACAGACACCGCAGATGACGATCTCGCAGCTCAGCGTGCGTACTGGTCTTTCGCGCGCAGCCGTAAGACGATGTCTGTACACGCTGGTCAAGCTGGGATTTGCCGGCTCCGATGAGACGCAGCGCTATTCGCTGCGTCCGAAGATGCTGACCCTGGCCAACACCTACACGGCCTCCAGCACCCTCGCCAACGCCGCGCAGCCCATCCTGGAGCGCATGTCATCCCTACTGCATGAGTCCTTCTCTGTGGCCACGCTCGATGGCGACGACATCGTCTACATCGCACGGACCAGCGTCACCCGGGTTATGTCGGTCGACCTGCACATCGGATCGCGACTGCCGGCATTCTGTACCAGCATGGGCCGCGTTCTGCTGGCGTATCTTCCCCAGGATCAGCTCGAACTCTATCTCTCGCGTGCGACGTTCACACAGTTCACACCGCGAACCATCACCTCGGCCGACAAGCTGCGGCTGGCCTTGCGGAATGTTCGACGCAACGGATATGCGCTGGTGGATCAGGAGCTGGAGATCGGTCTGCGGTCCCTGGCGGTGCCGGTACAGGCGCCCAATGGACGCGTCGTTGCTACCGTCAATCTGAGCGGCCATGCACCTCGCATGCCGATGCTCGAGATGCAGACACGCTTCCTCTCACACCTTCGCGGAGCAGCGGCGGAACTGAGCGTCTTTCTGCGCTGACCGGTCCCTTCATATACAGGGAGTCATATACAGTATTCCATTTTTCCACAGAAAACCCGGCTTCCGCCGGGTTTTCTGTGGTGCGCGCAAACGAGATACCCACCATAAGTTATTGCAAATAAAACACATACGATGGCCATGTAATCTTATTTGAAGGGTACGCGTCAAAGACATAGCAGGATGGGCTTATAGGTTTTCGATGAGAAACCATATTCCTCTGCTGTAACTTGATGACGTTTAATCTGTGAAGTTCGGGCGCACGAGTTCTATCCCGCAAGCGGACTTACAGGTAGAATCAAACCCACCAACCCTTGGATTACATGAATCTGGCACTCGAGCTTCACGAAGCCGCGACCCACTTGCCTCAGGCTGCCGTCGATCAACGGGCAGGGCATAGAGCCGCCGAACCAGCTGTTGCGTACTGCCTGCTGGTCGTTCTGCTACCCCTGCTGTCGATTCCGGCGTTTATCTGCCTCGGCAAATCGAACTTTTTTCTTCATCATGGAGCCAGTGTCTGGGTCCAGTCGAACGATGCCATCTTTGATATTCAGGACCGCAACTGCGACGTGCTGGTCTATGGAGACTCCACTGCGATGACAGGCATCGATCCCGAGGTGGTGGACCGCCAGACCGGTTTCAAGACCTGCAACATCTCTGTGACCAACGCCGTACTGGCCGTCACCGGCAATCTCACGCTCGACCACTATCTGCAACAGAACGTTCACCCCAAGATGCTGATCGTGCAGCTTTCGCCGGACGACTTCCAGCAGGAAAACCGTGTCTGGAAACAGACCATCTATGCGGAGGGTCTGCTGGAACTGCTGCGCCATGGATCGCCGGAAGAAAGCCGTCGTGTCCTTGTGACTCACCCCCATGAAGCCATTGCGTTTGCCGGCTATGCCGCAGGCTTCACAGCGTATTACGCAATCAAAGACGTTTGGTTCCATACAACGCGTCTTCGCGCAGAAGAAGATCAGATTCGGGTGCGCAACGGCTTCTTCACCCCGCCATCACCCGCCCGCACCCATTGCGAAGCGGCCGCCAAGCTCACCGACGGCTCAAGCGGGGCCTTCCCCCGCGCGATTGCGGATAACTATCGCAAGAGCTACTCGGATCGCAGTGCCATTGTCCTGGTCGACGTGGCCCCCATCCCCTCCTGCGACGACAATCTCAAAGCCTACTCGTCGGAGTTGCAGGGTGTCACCAGCAACTCCCTGCAGTCGTTGCCCATCGGGCTCTTCAATGACGGACGTCACTACACGGCCTTCGGATCACAGATCGTCAGCACCTTAGTAGCGCGCCAGGTGAATGAGGTCGCCCAGAAAAATCCGTACATCGACGATCGAGACTTCGGGCCACGTTACAACGTTGCGGCGTTTCGTGCGGTCTCTTTGCGGCGTTAGTGCAGCAAGAGCTCTGGAGGTTGAAATGGTTCGGTCTGTATCGGCAAATAGAGCTCTTCGGGGTCCTTCGACTGCGTAGCTCGCAAAGTGCGCGAGCTACTTGCACCCAGCGAACAAAGAACATTCGCCGGGGACCCCGCACTTCGCTCAGGATGACGGTTTTGGGGTGATACAAAAAACAAAACACCCTTGGTACAGCTACTTCGATATCGCTCTAGTTTTTGAGTAGGGCGACAAGCCCCTGCTTTGATACCCGCATCATTCCTTCACGCTACGTCAAACGATGCTTTTCAACTCTTTCAAATTCATCTTCTGCTTTCTTCCCATCACCATGGTGGGCTTCCATCTGCTCGGGCGTCTCGGACGACGGCCGGTGATTGCCTGGCTAGCTCTCTGCTCCATCGTCTTCTATGCGGTCTACAAGCCGGTCTTCGTCTTCTTTCTGCTTGGTTCTATCGTCGTCAACTACCTGGTTTCGATCGCCATCTCCTCCAGCCAGGAAGGAGGCTCGCGCCGACGACAGATTCTGGCTCTGGGCGTGACGCTCAACCTGCTGGCGCTCTTCTATTTCAAATACCTGTATAAGACGCTGCTGCTGATTCACAGCCTGCACCTGCCTGCACCCGCAGCGCACCCGATACTGCTGCCGCTCGGCATCTCCTTTTTCACGTTTACGCAGATCTCGTATCTGGTCGATCTCGCGCAAGGACAGGCGGAGCGTCAGGACCTTCTTAGCTATGTCCTGTTCGTCACCTTCTTCCCTCACCTCATCATCGGCCCGATCCTCCACCACAAAGAGATGATGCCGCAGTTCGCAGCCGGGCGGCGCTTCCGGCTGGTACCCGCGGATGTCGCGTTGGGAACTACCTGGTTTTTATTTGGGCTGGGAAAGAAAGTACTGATCGCGGACAAGCTCTCCGCGCAGGCTGACATCGCGTTCGCTCATGCGGGTTCGCAGACCGCAGCCTCCGCATGGGTCGGCCTCATCCTCTACACGATGCAGCTCTACTTTGATTTTTCGGGCTACTCGGATATGGCGCTCGGCCTGGCGCGCATCTTTTCGATACGCTTCCCGCTCAACTTCGACTCCCCCTACAAGGCCACCAGCGTGACCGAATACTGGCAGCGCTGGCACATGACACTCACCCGTTACGTCACACTCTATCTCTACAACCCGATCCTGCTGGGTGTGCAGCGCCGACGCCTCGCAGCCGGAAAGAAGATCTCACGCAAATCTCTGGCGACTGTAGGTGGCTTCTCCGCGATGGTTGCGTATCCGACGATCATTACCATGCTGCTTACCGGCCTCTGGCATGGCGCGGGCCTGCAGTTCCTCATCTTCGGTCTGTTGCACGGGATCTACCTGACGGCCAACCAGGCATGGCGGCACTTCAAGCAGCGGCAGAAGGGTGCTGTGGAAGAGCCTCCAACCGGCCTTTTGCGCATGGCGCTCCGCATCAGCGTCTACCTGCAGGTTTCCTTCGCGATTATCTTCTTCCGCGCGGATTCCCTGCATGCTGCCTTTGCCATGTTGCGCGACCTCTGCGGCCGCAACGGTCATGGACATATGAGTTCTTTTCTGGACGGCGCTCTTGGCCTTGCCCTCTTCCCTGTCGTCTGGTTCATGCCCAACACCCAAGAGATTCTCGGAGAAGAAACATCGGCCGCTGCGGCGCCCAGCATCCTTCTGTCGCGTCTGCGCTGGTCGCCGAATCTTGGCTGGGGCATCGTGATGGCGGTGCTCTTCTTCGCCATCCTCGCTAATCTCGACCAGACGAGTTCGTTCCTTTACTTCCAGTTCTGAGTGTGTGATCGTTTTCGGAGTAGTCAGAACAGAGATAGCCGCGAAGACAGGACTTCTTCCAATCATGATCAAGTCGGCTGACCGAAAACTGCCTTTCCTCAAAACGCTGTTGCTGCTCGCAGCCTCATCGCTGACTATCACGTCACTCGCCCAGACTTCTGCGCCACCGCTGACTCCTCCACTGCCACTTGTTGCCGCTTCTGTCGCTGCGGCTCCCCCAGTCTTCGAAGCGGCCACGGTCAAGATAAACAAGTCCGGCAGTTCAGGCTCCCATTCCGATTTTGACGACGGGCGCTACTCTGCAACGAATATTGCGTTGAAAAACCTCATGCACCGTAGCGCCTACGGAGTACCGGAACCTCGGATTTTGGGCGGTCCGAAGTGGCTCGACTCGGAACGATTCGATATTGAGGCGAAGGTAGATAGTTCGTTCGTCGATCAGATGCGAACGCTTAGCCCCGAGCAGCGCAAGCTTCAAAGGCAGGCGATGTTTCAGCAGCTTCTGGCTGACCGTTTCAAACTGGCCGTTCATTGGGAGACACTAGAGCTTCCGGTCTATGCTCTAGTGGTCGCAAAAAATGGTCCCAAGCTTCAGGTATCGACGAAACCTGGCAGTGGTACGTCATCGAGCACCGGCCAGCTCACTGCCGAGGGTATGACTCTGGCGGAGATCGCCCAGGCATTGACACAGGAGTTGGCCACGGAACTGGGCCGCGTCGTTATCGATAAAACTGGAATCGCCGGAAGATACGACGTCACGCTCAAATGGACGCCAGATGCCAGCGGAGCTCCGGCGGACAATGGGACAGAGAACAGCTCTGGCCCTTCGATCTTCACTGCTATGCAGGAACAGCTTGGACTAAAGCTGGAGTCTACAAAAGGGCCAGTACAGGTGCTCGTCATCGATCATGTTGAGATGCCTTCGGAAAATTAGGGCAATTTCGCCCATAGTGAGATGCGGTTCTTTTCTTCCCTTCCCATACGTTGTCATCTCGACCGGAGGCGGCGCTTTTGCCGCCGTAGCGGAGAGACCTGCAGCTTGCCCATGCAGGCATGATCGCCTGCGCGGACAACCTGCAGGTCTCTCCACTTCGCATGACGATAAAGCCATCATGCTTCGGTCGAGATGACAATTTTGTGGTGGTTCTGTAGTGGTGTTTGTCACGCGGTTAATGAAAAATGCTTTAGAAGTTGCTGAAAAAGTCGCAGCGCGCTGAAGCGCGTTACCTCTGCGGCTAAAGCCGAGTCGCAATGGAAGCATTTACGGCACGGGTAAACCCGTGCCGTAAACGAAACACTCCTTTTCCAGCCCCCTCTACAACCCGAGTGCTGCAGGCCATTCCGACGCGTGGTCGACAAGGGCGTCAGGCTGTGCGCCCGCCAGAGCATGAGGGGACAAGCCGAAAGCGCATCCGAGGGTACGAGCCCCGCAACCGCGGCCCGTGAGCACATCGACATCCGTGTCTCCGATCATGACCACCTCATCTGCCTGTAGCGGACGTTCGGAACGTTCCGCGAAAATCGCGTTGGCTTCAGCGATGAGGGTCAACAGTCCCTGCGGGTCGGGCTTCTTGGTGGGAAAAGAGTCGCCGCCGTAGTTCTGGAAGAAGAACGGGGCAAGCCCTAACTGCGTGCAGATGTCGAGGGAAGGGCCGACCGGTTTGTTGGTCAGCACCGCCATAAGAATGTGCGGATAGCGACTGCGAATGTGCTCTAGCGATGCGAGCACCCCCTCATAGACGAGGGTGTTATCGAGCTTATGCACGCGATAGTAGCGAATAAAGAAATCAAGCGCCTCGCGCAGAACACTCTCGTCATGAATACTGGCGTCGAGGTCTCCGGGATCGCCCAGAGCGCGGCGAACCAGCATCGCCGCGCCATCACCGATATAGCTTGCAATGACTGCATTCGGCAGCGGCGGCTTGCCAAGATGCTCGAGCATTGCATTGACCGAGTTGCAAAGGTCAAGAGAAGAGTTGATCAGGGTACCGTCGAGATCGAAGACCAGCAAGCGTGGAACAGGCATGAAGCTAGTTTAGGGTAGAGCAGTTACCGTATTCATGTAGAGTGGACAACCCCTGCGAGTGCTGTTTTTCTTGGGAAAAAACAGCGCATAGACCTGTGGCTCGCTCTGCACCTATACGGGAACTGCTCTAGCGAGGTGTGACCTCGATATCGCCGGAGCCAGTATGAATCTCCAGGGGATCGCCGCCGCCATTGATGGACGCGGTGAGATGGTGCCGGGAGTTATCATCCTGCTTTGGAGCTCCCGGGAAGTTGACATGGATATCACCAGAGCCGGTCGCGGCCTGCAGGTTGAAGTGCGAATCCGGGTTCAGATGCAGACGCACTGAGCCCGAACCGCTGGTCACGGTGGAAGAACTCGCAAGCCGCCCATTGGCTTCAATATCGCCAGAACCGGTACGGAGAGTGAGCGCACCGTTGAATTCGTGGATACGAACGCTCCCCGAACCGGTCTTAGCCTTCACATCGCCGGCAGCATCCTGCTGCAGTTCAATGTCTCCGGAGCCGGTTTGAAGTTCCGCCGGACCATGAATACCGTGAGCGCGCACATCCCCGGAGCCGGTTGCCGCCGAAAGATAGCGGCCGACATCGGCGACTTCGATGTCACCTGACCCGCTATGCAGATTGAGCGCGACCGCGGCGGGAACGGATAGATCATAGTCGATCGAGATGTTGTTGAGCAGGCTGCGGTCGGTCGTCTCGCCGATGCGAATCTGATTTCCATTCTGCACGATCGGCGGATTGTCGATGATGCGCTGCTCGCGTGACTTGACGTCGCCGAAGGAGCTCCAACTGGCGTGAACGTGGCCCTTTATATGTACCTGGTTATCACTGGATGGGGTGATCCTGATGTCTCCTGCTCCAGTGGAGACATAGACATCGGCCTGGGACGAGACACTGAGCGTGCGTTCGAAGGTGTTATCCGCATAGGCCGCAGTGGCGACTGCCAGGAGCGTTGAGGCGGCGAGAAGTTGAAGTTTCATGATGGCGGCTCCTTGAAGAATCGAAGATGAATCAAAAGTGTTCAGCAATAAATTACTAGAACAGGATTGAGGTAAAAATTACTAAACCAAGGTTGAGACAAATTAAGACGTTTGTTGCAGGACAACCGCATCGCCCGATTTCAGGCCGGAAGTAATTTCGATGCGGCTTCCGTTGGAAAGGCCTACTTTGATCGGAACGATACGGTGCCCGTCTTTGCCGTGCGCATCGGGTACCCATACAGTTGCATTGCGATCCTTGTCGTAGAGGACGGCTTGTTCGGGGACAGTGAGTACATTTTTGTGTTCCTCGAGCACGATTTCCGCGTTGGCGGTCATATTCGCCTTCAGCTCGCCACCGGGGTTCTCGATAGAGATCTGCACCTCGAAGGTCGTGACATTGTCCTTCTCGACGCCGAGTGGAGCGATCTTCGTTACTTTGCCCTGGAATGTCTTGTCGCGGAAGCTCTGGACCTTGATCCGCGCGGCCTGGCCCAGGTACACCTTGCCGATGTCAGACTCGTCCACCTTGCCCTTGACGTAGACCTCATGGATGTCGCCGAGCGTCATGACCAGCGTGGCGGTGCTGCCCAATACCAGGATGGAGCTGACTGCATCGCCCATCTGCACATCGCGGGAGAGCACGACACCGTCGATGGGAGAGGTGATAGTGGTGTAGCTGAGTTGCTCTTCGAGCTGCTTGAGCGAGGCCTCAGCCGCGGCAACCTGGGCCTGGGCCTGGCGTTGCTTGGCGCTGTCGACGATGATCTGAGAGACGGCGCGGTCGCGCGTATTCGCAGCGGCGCGATATTGCTGCTCGGCAGTGTCGAGGGCCTGTTGCGAGACGACGCCATCCTTCTGCATGGCGAGAGAGCGCTTATACGTGTGTTCGAGCATGGGAAGGTCCGGAGCCTCAGCCGCAACCTTGTCATATTCGACCGCAGCACTGGCAGAGCGCGCATTGGCCTCTGCGCCGTCCAACCCTGCCTTCTGCGCGGCGACCTGGTCGAGGATCTCCTGCTGGTCAAGCTGCGCCAGCACCTGGCCGGTGCGGACGGTCTGGTTGATGTCCGTATCGAGCTTCGTGACGATGCCGCTGGCCTTGGATTTGACCTCGACCTCGGTAATAGGCTGCACCTTGCCGGTGGCTACGACCGAACGAGCAACATCCCCCAGCTCAGCCTTGCCGAGCTGCGAAGGATCCAGCGGCGAGGAGCTGCCCAGCGTCTTGGCGGCTACAACGCCGCCGGTGACCAGAACAATGGCAATGACGCCAAGTACGATCCAAAGTCTTCTGCGAGATTTGCGTGACGAGTTCAACGTATCCCCCAAGCTTTCGAGTGCTCGATGAGACAGGATACGCAGAGATGTATACATTGGTTCCGCGAGTTGCGGAAAGAGGTCTAGGACATTTTCATAAATAGTGGGTCTTAGGAGCGAACCACCCCAGAACTGTCATCTCGACCGGAGCAGGATGGTTTTATCGTCATGCGGAGTGGAGAGACCTGTAGGTTGCAGAGCGCGATGCGAATGTTTGTGGCGCGCTTTGCATCAAGATCTGCAGGTTGTCTGGGCAGGCAAAGGTGCCCGCGCGAGCAACCTGCAGGTCTCTCCGCTACGGCGGCTAAAAAACGCCGCCTTCGGTCGAGATGACAAGGTATGGTGGGGGGGCGAAAAACCATATTACACAATATGATCGGTGAAAATGCTCTAGGCGTACTTCCGTAGGACGCCTAACACCTTGCCCTGAATACTCACATTCGAGGCCGGAGCGTAGATCGGGGCCATCTCCGTATTGGAGGGCTGCAACCGGATGAGGTTGCCCTCCCGGTAGAAACGCTTGAGCGTGGCGTCGGCGCCGTCGATCAGAGCGACGATGATCTCTCCCTCGCGTGCGGTACGGGTCCTCTCGACGAGCACATAGTCTCCAGAGACGATATGTTCATCGCGCATGGAATCCCCGCGAACCTCCAGGGCATAGACCTCGCGGTTGCCGATAATATCGCCCAGCGAGATCGATTCGGCAGTCTCAATGGCCTCGACCGGCTTGCCCGCCGCGATGCGGCCCAGCAGAGGAAGGCGGTCGAAGCCCTTCTTCGCCGAGCGCTGGGGCAGAACATCAATAGACCGGCTTCGATTGTGGGCACGCTGGAGCAAGCCTTTGTTCTGCAGGTTGGTGACGTGTTTATGCACCGTGGCCAACGAATTCAGGCCGAGGCCTGAAGCGATCTCCTCATACGAAGGAGAGTAGCCGTTCCTGGTGGTAAAGCTCGAAAGAAAGTCGATGACTTCTTTTTGCCGCCGCGTAATCGCCATGCGGACATTCTAGCGAATAAAAAGCGAATTGCAAGTGGGGGAATACGATTTGTTATCAAAAGGCACTTTTTCTCGCCAAAATGAACCCTGCAATAAATCATCGCTCTCTCCAGGAACCTTGAGGAAAACAGTGCAGCTTTTCACGGGTATCCTTCGTCTGATGGCAATGAAGGAGAGCAACATAATGAGCGAGTGGGTCAATTTAAAAGCAGCCGACGGACATGAACTTTCGGCCTATGTGGCAAAGCCTGTAGGGGAACCAATCGGCGCGCTGGTGGTGATACAGGAGATCTTCGGAGTGAACCCGTCGATCCAACACGTTGCAGACAGCTATGCGAAGGAGGGATTTCTGGCGATCGCACCGGCGATCTTCGATCGTTTCGAACGTGGTCTCGAGCTGACCTACGGAGAGGACGACATGAAGAGGGCCTTCGAACTCTATGGAAAGCTCGATCCTGCGGTGCAACTCCTGGATGTCGCTGCGGCTTTCAAGCATGTAAAGGCTGCCGGGAAAAAAGTTGGCGTCCTTGGGTACTGCTACGGAGGCTTGTTGACCTGGCTGAGCACAACTCGCGCCAAAGCCCTCCAGATACAGCCGGATGCGGGCGTCGGATACTACGCGGGCGGGATCGGTAAGGTGGCTGCAGAAGAGCCTGTCTGCCCTGTCGCATTGCACTTTGGTGCAGATGATGACCACATCGGCAGCGACCAGGTCAATGCCGTACGGAACGCACATCCTGAAGTAGAGATCTTCCTCTATGAGGGTGTCGGCCACGCGTTCGCCAACCCAGATCGCCCCAGCTATAACGCAGAGGCGGCAAAACTGGCCGACGAGCGCTCCTTGGCGTTCCTGAAGAAGCACCTTGGGTAAAGCAGAAGATAGAGCGTAGAGGATAGAGACGGCGAGGCCAAAAGGCAGCCGTCTCTATTCCTTTAAAGGCGACCGAAAGAAGGTAAACCAAGCGAATACATCTGGTTTGGGCACAAGAGAGAGCCCCAATTTCGCAATCTCTATCCTCTCCGCTCTATTCTCTACACTCTGCCTTTAATTAGCGTGCTATTCTTAATTGGACACTGAGAGAAGTGGACTAGAGCACAGAGAATCAGGAGTACGTTACAGCCGTGTTGGCACCCGCAAAGAAGACTGACATCATCACTAAATTCCGCACGCATGATTCGGACACTGGAAGTCCGGAAGTGCAGATTGCGATCCTCAGCGAGCGTATCGGTGAGCTGACCGAGCACTTCAAAACCCACAAGAAGGATCATGGTTCCCGCCGCGGTCTGCTGATGCTTGTGAGCAAGCGCCGCCGCCTTCTGGATTACCTGAAGAAGACGGATCCGGATCGCTATCGCGACGTTATCGGCAAGCTGGGTATCCGCAAGTAGCTTGCACGTATCCCATCGAGGGCTGCGCAGCACAACTGTGCTGCGCACTCTTCAGGAGTGTAGGAGAGTATTGAGTTCGCCAAGCGCCATGGATTGGATGGGAGCCCCTTCGAGCGTTCCCGTTCCCGCTGCCCTTAGCAGCGTTACCCAACGCTTGCCGCTTATGCTGCCGGTTTTCTGCACCCTCAACCCACCAAATTTTTATCATCCGTACCAAGGAGCCCCGCCCGAAGCTACTTCGGCGGGGCTTTCGTCTTAGCCCCGCTCTCAGAGCGAGCTGGCGGACCTTTATAAAGCTTAGAGACAAAAGAAGAGAAGAAGAGGAACGTACATGAAACAGGACGTTACAGTTGAGCTTGCCGGTGGCAAGCACATTAAGTTTGAGACGGGACGGATCGCTAAACAGGCCTCCGGCGCCGCTTTCACGACCAGCGGCGACAACGCCGTTCTGGCAACGGCAGTCGCCTCCCCCGACCCAAAGGAAGGGATTGACTTTTTCCCGCTTACCGTTGAATACAGGGAGTTTACCTATGCGGGTGGACGCATCCCCGGCGGCTTCATCAAGCGCGAGGGCCGGCCTTCCGAGAAGGAGATCCTGACCAGCCGTCAGATCGATCGCCCCATCCGCCCGTTGTTTCCGGAGGCCTTCCGGAACGAGACGCAAGTTGTCGCCTTCGTGTACTCGGCCGACAAGGAAAACGATCCGGACGTACTCGGCATCAACGGCGCGAGCTGCGCGCTGGCACTCTCTGATATTCCCTTCCACGGTCCCGTGGGCGCGGTACGTATCGGCTATATCGACGAGCAGTATGTCGTAAACCCGACCTACACCGAGCGTCTCACCAGCAAGCTGAACATCATGGTCGTCGGCACCAAAGACGGCATCGTGATGGTTGAGTCGGGTGCGAAGGAGATTCCCGAAGAGGTCGTCGTCGGAGCGATTGAGTTTGCTCACGAAGAGATCAAGAAGATTGTCGCCGGTATCGAAGACCTGGTCAGCCGCGCCGGCAAGACCAAGCGCACTGTGACCGCGCTCGACAGCGACACCGCTTACGCGGCCGGCCTCAAAGCCAAGGTCGGCGAGCGCCTTGCAGATGCTCTGAACACCAAGAAGTATCCGAAGTTCGAGAGCTACGCCAAGGTCAAGGAGATCAAGGACGAGCTGAAGAAGGAGCTTCCTGAGGGTGAGCCGGATGCAGCGAAGAAACTCGGCAAGTACTTCGAGGGACTCCGCGAGACTATCTTCCGGGAGCAGGTGCTGAACGACCGCATCCGCCCCGATCACCGCTCCTTTGACGAGATCCGCGCGATCTCCATCGAGACCGGTGTCCTTCCTCGCGTACATGGTTCCGCATTGTTCACTCGCGGCGAAACCCAGGCACTGGTCTCTGCGACGCTCGGTACCACCGACGACGCACAGCGCATGGAGAGCTACGAAGGCGAGCAGAAGCGGAAGTTCATGTTGCACTATAACTTTCCGCCGTTCTCGGTAGGTGAAGTTGGACGTATGACCGGTGTGGGCCGTCGCGAGATCGGCCACGGCGCTCTTGCATGGCGCGCTATCGAAGCGGTGCTTCCTGGCGAAGACGAGTCGCCCTACACGCTGCGCGTCGTCTCGGACATCCTCGAGTCGAACGGTTCGTCGTCCATGGCAACGGTGTGCGGCGCTTCCCTCTCGCTGATGCAGGCGGGTATTCCGCTCAAGGGTTCTGTGGCAGGCGTTGCGATGGGCCTGGTGAAGGAGGGCGACAAGTACGCCATCCTGACCGACATCGCGGGAGCCGAAGACCACTATGGCGACATGGACTTCAAGGTCGCCGGCACGCGCAATGGCATCACCGCCTTGCAAATGGATATCAAGATCATGGGCATCACCACCCAGATCATGCGTGAGGCTCTCGAACAGGCTCGCCGCGGACGGTTGTTCCTGCTGGACACGATGGACGCCGTCATCTCGAAGGGCAACGAAGAAAAGAGCGCCTTTGCACCGCGCATCCACACCATCCAGATCCCGACCGACAAGATCCGCGACCTCATCGGACCTGGCGGCAAGGTTATCCGCGGTATCGTGGATGCGACCGGCGTCAAGATCGATGTGGACGATACGGGCCGCGTCAATGTGGCTTCGTCGGATGCCGAGGGACTCGCTAAAGCGATCCAGATGATCAGCGACATCACCGCTGTTCCCGAAGTCGGCAAGACGTACCTCGGCAAGGTCGTTCGTTTGGCGGAGTTCGGCGCTTTCGTCGAGATCTTCCCCGGAACCGATGGTCTGCTGCACGTCTCCGAGATCGCAGAGCATCGCGTGAAGGACGTGAAGGACGAACTTCGCGACGGCGACCAGGTGCTGGTGAAGGTGCTTTCGATCGACGGCAACCGCATCAAGCTCTCGCGCAAGGCCGTGCTCAAGGAGCAGCGCGCCAAGCTCGGCCTGCCCGATCCTGAAAATGAACAGCCCACGGGCGGTGACGAGCCGCGGCGTGAGCGTGCGCCACGCCCTGAGCGTGGTTCGCGTCCCGAGGCTCCCAAGCACGAGGACACCATCACCATCGAAGGCGGCGAAGATTTCGACGACGACGATGAGGATGATGACTTCGAAGGCGATGAGGATGAGGGTGGCGAGGAGAACGGCGACGAAGAAAACGGCGACGCTCCGGCACCAGCGCCACAGAACGGCGCTGCGGCAGGCAATCGTCCCGCAGGAGCAGGCCAGAAGCGTCGCCGCCGTCGCGGTGGACGCCGGCCCGGTCAGGGTGGCGGCGCTCCGCAGGGCGGCAGTGCCAATAGCTAGTCCGCAAGAGTAACGAATGCACAAACTATAGAAGCCGCGCCTTGTGCGCGGCTTCTATAGTTTGTGGGACGAAGTAGAAGAGGTCTTATGGCAGAGAGACACCCAACGAGCTTGTGGCATCGGTGGTGGCCATTTGCTCTGCTTTGCCTCGCCGCTTCCAGCGAATGGCTGATCACCGACACCTGGCCACAGGCTGGTTCAACCGTTGCCACTGAAACAGTCGCCTGTGCACTTGCTGCAGGCTTAAGCCTTGGTCTGGCACTTAAGAATCGGAGCAGGCGTCCGTCAGAGACGTCCTTCTTTTCAGCCGCGCTGGGAGGGGTTCTGGTTCTTGTTGGCCCAGTCCTCGGAATCCTTCTCCAAGTACCTTCGCTTTCTCCCGCAAGTCTGGTTCTTGCACTGGCACTTACTCCGGTCGTGACCGCTGTTGCCGAGGCAGCCTTCGGCTCCACGGAGCAGGACTTTTCGACGGCAAGTCTTTGGCCGGGCCTCGCGGCTCTGGTTGGCCTGCTGCTGGTGCTACCAGAACCATCCTTTTCAAGCCCACTGAATGATGTAGTTTTGCTGATGGCACCTCTGTTGACGGGCGTCGGGTGCGTCCTCTTCCGTCGTTCTGTCGCTCCCGCGAGCGTCACCTGGAGTTCCGCCGCGGCTTTTGCCAGCGCAGGATTTGTCTTTGGAATAGCGGCGGCGGCACAATCCCTGCGGCAACACGCGATTCCTGCTTTGGCACCTGCTGCGGTAGCCATCGACTTCGTTCTCGCGCTGCTCACCATCCTGGCCTTGCAAAGACTGACGGCCTCACAGTACACCGCACGATACGTGCTGGTACCACTGGCGATTCTGTTGCAGGGGCTTCTCCTGCTGCATTCCATAACCACAGCGCGCAGCGTGGCCTGCGGTGTTTTGCTGGCAGGCGCGGCCGTGTCTCTTCTATTGTCCAGAAGCGAGAAAAACAGCGCTGAACCACCAAAGATTATGTCGAGCTAAAAAGCTCGAAGATTCGAGCCTGCGAGGGTAAACTTCGGAACATGGCAGCATCGATGTACATCGTGGTCGAGGGTGAGGATCCCGGCTTCAACATCTTCGTAAACGGACGTGCACTGGCGCGGCATGAAAGCGCCGTTGAGCGCCTGGCACTTGAGCTTAGTGTGCGTCCCCTGATCGAATTCTTCTCGGCGGACGAAAGTTCTATGGCCCTGCTGATCGAAGAGGGCGCGGGCAATCCTGACCTGCTGAAACGTCTGCCGCCGCCGCAGTGGTATCGCGGCGAAGATGGGTTACCTACGGTTATGGCACTGATCCAATCGCTCGAAGGCGATCCTCAACAGCTCGGCACCGAAGGGGCTTCGGTGCTGGAAGAACTACGGGAGTATGAGATTGTCCTGCGCAAGACGGCGGAGCGTGGTCTTCGCTGGCACCTTGCGGTAAGCTGGCGCTGACTCATCAGCCCTTATTTCTTCCAGGCCCCAAGCAGTCGTCGCAGCACGATCAGCTCGCCCGTATGGTACGAGTTGTGGTCTGCGATCAACAAGGCCTCGCGCAGCAGCGTCTGGCCGTCTCCCCAGGAAAAGGGTTCTGTCAGCGACTTGTCATCGGTTTCTTTGAGGAGTTTTTCAAAGAGCTTGCGGTCGGCATGAATCTCGCGGATCGAATGTTCCCACGCAGCCTCACTGGGCGGAGCGGACTCCTTCGGCCAATAGTCATCCGGCCACTTTATCTCCCGATAGCCACCTTCTTTATTGTCGGTGAACTCGAGAATGTCACGCTGCGTGATGCGCAGATGCTCGACGATCTGCCATGCGGAGTACGGCAATCCCTCCGGAACCTCCCCGCGAAGCTTCGCGGGAAAGTCTTTCACGGCAGCCTCAAAGGTGGCATGAGCATTGCCACCCTCGAGAAGCGCGAGCAGTTCCTGGATCAATGTTCCCTTAAGATAGGTTGCGGACTGCACATTGTGTGTCATGTCTCTATCGGATGCAGCTTGATGGAAAACTGTCGCACAAAGTAATTCTCAGCGAGTCTCCGGCTGCCAGAGCCAGGCTGCGCCTCGTACTCCGCTGGAGTCCCCGTGGATAGCCTGGACGATGGGCGTATCGACGCCTCCACCGAAGGGGTAATCGCGCAGCCGCTGCGAGACACCTGCGTAGAGGCTCTCAATATTGGAGAGGCCGCCGCCCAGCACGATCACATCCGGATCGAGGACGTCGATCACCATCGCGAGTCCGCGTGCCATGCGATCCTCGAGGCGTTCAAACGCAGCCAAAGCTACTGCATCTCCGGCCTCGGCCGCAGCAAGAATCTCCTTGCCGCGAAGCTCTCGGCCGCTGCTGCGGGCAAAATCCTGCTCAAAGCCTGTGCCCGAGATCCAGGTCTCCAGGCATCCCGTTCGACCGCAGTAGCACTGCGGACCGGGCACCTCGTCACCCTGCGCCCAGGGCAACGGCATGTGTCCCCACTCTCCGGCAATGCCGTTTCTTCCCGCATGGACACGCCCGTCAATCGCAACGCCACCGCCGCAGCCGGTACCGACGATGACGCCAAAGACAATGCGCACGCCACGGGCCGCGCCGTCGGTGGCCTCGCTGACGGCAAAACAATTCGCATCATTCGCGCAACGGACTTCACGGTCGAGCGCAAGGCTCAGATCGTGCTCAAACGGACGACCATTGATCCACGTCGAGTTGGCATTCTTCACGAGGCCGGTCGACGCAATGACCGTTCCCGGAATCCCTACGCCGACACTGCCAACCCGCTTGGTTGCCTGCTCCATATCGCGAACGAGTCCGGCAATCGTTGCGATCGTTGCGTCATAGTCTCCACGCGGTGTTGCCACTCGAATGCGACGCAGTTCCTGCCCTTTTGCGTCTAGCGCTATTGCCTCTATCTTCGTCCCACCCAGATCAATTCCAATTCGCACGTCTTTTTATTCACTCCAGAAGTCTTGTTAAGGGTATCGCGAGCGCGGGACTTTGGACTACATCCACCTGATATCAATTACGTTGCTGCCTATATTTTTGTTCCAACCAGGCAAGAGAGTAGTCGAGAACACACTCCACTTCCGCTGATTCCGCGACAGGAAGCTCAGTGCTCCGCTGCTTCCTGACATCGAAGCGTCAGAAAACAAACTGCACCTTCCAACTAACCCACTACCTTCCACCCTATTAGGGGTTTACAATTAGCGCGTCTTAAGCTACCAACTTTTGCAGCTACTTCAGTAGGCGAGGAGAATACTATGCAGAACCCAACGAATCAGGGTGGCGAATGGGAACATGTACCCAGTAGTGATTTCAGCGCAGGAAGCGCTCCGGCCTCTAATGTCTATGCATCGTCGGGTTCTGGCTACCCACCGCCGAACGACCCGAACTATCCTCCTCCGCCGCCGCAAGGCGGTGGATACCCTCCACAAGGCGGTGGTGGATACCCTCCACCTCAGGGTGGTCCCCCGCAGGGTGACGGGCTGTCTCCGACCGCGGCAGCAGCCATCGCCTACATCACCATCATTCCGGCGATCATCTTCCTCGTCATGGACCCGTACAAGCGCATGGCCCTCGTACGCTTCCACTCGCTGCAGTGCTTGTTCTTCGCGGGTGCCTGGATCGTCGTCGACATTTTGGCCGCCATCATCCTCCATATTCTTTCCCATATTCCAGTCCTTGGCTGCGTAGTCATTTTGATCTGGCCCCTCATCGGCCTGTTCTTTCTGATCGTATGGATTCTGTGCATCTTCAAAGCCAGCAAGGGCGAGTACTTCAAGCTGCCTGTCATCGGCGACCTGGCCCTCAAGATGAGCCAGCAGGTCTAATCCCAGTTATTTCCAGCAAAGCGAAGGGCGAGTCGAATTCGACTCGCCCTTCGCTTTGCGCCTTTGAACTCTTCACTAGACCGCGTTCGGCAACAGAATGATCAGCTCGAAGACAGGATTCATAAACTCTTCCGGCGAGTACACCGCAAAGTTGCGCGCACGCGTAACCGCCTCCCACACGCCGCCTGTGCGGTCGATGCTGAAATACTGGTAGTTCAGTTTTACAGGCAGAGCTCGCGGTGGAGAGGGCACGTGTGTCAGCTTCAATCCCGGCAATGCCTGATTGATCAGCTGCTCGATGTGCGTCGCGGAGCAAGCCTTCAACAGGAGCGGCGCTCGCGAGATGATCTCTTCCTTGCGAATGTCGGCGGCTATCGCGAGATAGAAACGGGAGTTCTCGAAGTAGCTGTCTTTGTCGATCGACGTTGCGTAGATATTCGGCCGCAGGATCTTCAAGGGCAGAGAGATAAAGTTACTCGGAACTACAGTATCCAGCAGTTGCCGTATCTGCAGGTCGAGCGTCGCAAAGCACTCGCCGAGCGCTTCGTGGTCATAACGCGGCAGATCGCGCGGCTCTATCTTCGTCGAAAACGCCGTCAGTGCACCGGCCAGCTCCAGTAACGACGTATACATATCCTCTGGATGGACCAGAGATTTCTCGAACAAGTGGCGCAGCACGGGCAGGTGCGTGTTGATGGTGTACAACAGCCAGAAGTTCGCGATGTCGGACGCACCAAAGTCCGCCAGTGACTGATTTTTCTGCCGCCGAGTTCCCGCAAGCTGGCTGCTGCGCGCCACCAGCAGCTCTATCGTGCTGCGTAGAATGCCGTTCAGAAAATCGTTGTCACGGATATTGATGACCGGCGGCACATACGCGGGTGCGAGGCGATAGGTGCCGGCCTCGGTCTTTTCCACCCTGGCTATCGGCAGGAGGGTGGCCCCTTCGAGGTTATCCAGCTCGGAGAGCAACTGCAGGTTCTTCCCTGCCAACTGCACGGACTTCTCGCCGATGCCGGTGTTCTCATCCCGCAACATGCGTACCTGCGAGACAAAGCGAGTGCTTACCCCACCGCGCTGCAACGAGACATTCATGCCGCCGAGCCGATGCTGAGGAATGGAAAGATAGAACGTGCACGCGGAACGTCCGTCCTGAAAACACTCTTCGAGCGAGCGAGCCCCCGGCGCATGGTCCGATCCTGGAATATCCAGCGGCAGTGCGTCCGGGAAGATGCCCACGGCGCTGCTAATCGACAGAGCTCCGCTGGCCAGTGCCTTCGGGTCGATCTGTAGCGACGAGAAGCCCCAGTAATACGAAGCGACCGATTCGAGATGGAACCGGACCATCTCCTCGATGAATCTTTCCTGTGCCTGCAAGTGCTGCGGCGAAAGGAAAGTACCTTTTGACCAGATAACAGGCTGTAACTGTCGCATGGACAGCTCCTTAGTTTTTGGCGGGAACCATTGCCATGAGACTATAACCCCACTTAGCCCCTACTGCAAAGCTAAATATATTCAGCCATATTGCGCATAACAAAGCAGTTGGCGAATTAATGTATTTTTATATTTTTTCGTCCCTAGCTCGTTGACTTTGACCTACCCCCTGAGTAAGGTTCGTCGCAGGTTATCTATAGATTTTCGAAGCAGTGCATTGCGACTCTGCGATCTGCACTGGGATCTTCATCCAGCTCATCCGAGGGGGGAGGGACCAACTGCGCCTCGAAGATCAAAAAATAAGGTTTGCGTTCTCCGTCTGTAACGGTCACGTCACTGTTCGCACTATTCAAAAAGAGGGTCGTCATGGCAAATGAAAGCACGCAACATAAACTCGATCGGGTTCGCTCACCGCGCGTTCACATTACCTACGATGTGGAAGTTGGTGACGCCATCGAGATGAAGGAACTGCCCTTTGTCATGGGCGTTCTTGGAGACCTTTCCGGCCAACCCGAGCAGCCGCTGGCGGCGCTCAAGGACCGTAAGTTCGTCGAGATCAACCCCGACAACTTCGACACGGTCCTTAAAGGCATGAAGCCGCACCTGGCCTATGCCGTGGATAACAAGCTCAGCGACGACCCCAACGCCGGGCAGGTGAAAGTCAACCTGAACTTCGAGAGCATGGACGACTTCTCCCCCGCAAACGTCGCCAAACAGGTAAAACCGCTCAACGATCTGCTGGAGCTGCGCGGCAAGCTCTCCGACCTGCGCGGCAGCCTGCAGGGAAACGACAAGCTCGACGAACTGCTGTTCGAATCCATGTCCAACACCGAGACGCGCAACAAGCTGCGTGAGGAACTGGGCGCGGATGCGGGAGGTGCTAAATGAGCGGAACCTTAAATCCAGTAGCGGCTGCCCAGCAAGCCGAAACAACTACCAGCGAAGCTACTTTGCTGGATCAGATCGTCTCCGAAGGCCGTTTTCGCGATGCAGCCTCTCTCGACCGCGGCCGCGACATGGTCAAGGAGTTCGTCAACCAGGTGCTGCAAGGCCAGATGACGCTCAGCCGCGACGCCGATGCCACGCTTTCGGCGCGCATCGCGCAGATCGACAAGCTGATCTCACTGCAGCTCAACGAGGTCATCCACCACCCCTCCTTCCAGAAGCTCGAAGGAACGTGGCGCGGCATTAAGTACCTGATGGACCAGAGCGAAACCAACGCCATGCTCAAGATCAAGGTACTCAACACCTCCAAGAAGGACCTGCTCAAGGACCTGCAGCGCGCACCCGAATTCGACCAGAGTGCCCTGTTCAAGAAGGTCTACGAAGAAGAGTTCGGGGTCTTCGGCGGCGCACCGTTCGCGGCTATCGTCGGCGACTACGAGTTCGGCAAGGGCCCGGAAGATCTGGAGTTGCTGGAAAAGATCGGCAATGTGGCCTCCGCGGCGCATGCTCCGTTCCTCTCCGCAGCAGCCCCTTCGCTACTTAATATGGATGACTACTCGCAGCTTGGCAGCCCGCGCGATATCGGCAAGATCTTCGACACGGCCGAGTATGCCAAGTGGAAGTCGTTCCGCGCCTCCGACGACTCGCGCTACGTAGCTCTTACCCTTCCACACATCCTCATGCGCCAGCCTTACGGGCGAGACACCAAACAGATTGAGGAGTTCGACTTCGAAGAGGGTGTCGACGGCACCGACCACTCTAAGTATCTGTGGAGCAACGCAGCCTATGGTCTGGCGGCGCGACTCACCAACTCCTTCGCCAAGTACGGCTGGTGCGCGGCGATTCGCGGAGTAGAAGGCGGAGGTCTCGTCGAGGGGCTTCCTACCCATACCTTCAAGACCGACGAAGGCGATGTAGCTCTGAAGTGCCCAACGGAAGTGACGATCACGGACCGCCGCGAGAAAGAGCTTGCCGATCAGGGGCTGGTTCCACTCGTGCACTGCAAGGGTACCGACTATGCTGCGTTCTTCAGCATCCAAACGGCCAACAAGCCCAAGCTCTTCGACAAGGATGCGGCAAACGCTAACGCCCGTCTCTCCGCTCAACTTCCTTACATCCTCGCGATGTCGCGTTTTGCGCACTACCTGAAAGCCATGATGCGCGACAAGATCGGCAGCTTTATGACCCGCGGGGACTGCGAAAAATTCCTCAACCAGTGGATCTCCAACTATGTCTGCACCGACGACAATGCATCGCAGTCGGTCAAGGCACGGCTGCCACTGCGCGAGGCTTCTATTCAGGTTATGGAGGTCGCCGGCAAACCCGGCGCCTACCGTGCCGTCGCCTTCATGAAACCACACTTCCAGCTGGACGAGCTCTCGGTCTCTCTTCGTCTGGTAGCAGATCTGCCGGAGTCGGCGCGGAAATAAACCACGGCTCGAAGCCGCCGGCTGCGCACTCGAGAGGGCGTAGCCGGTAGCCTCCCCAACCGGAAACCAGGAGAACTTTCATGGCAACAGCAGATTATTTCCTCAAACTCGATGGCATTGAGGGCGAGTCCGTAGACCAGGCGCACAAGAACGAAATCGAGCTGGATAGTTTTTCCTGGAGCGGGCACCTGGCTGCATCGAATACCGCAGGCGCAGGACTTGGCAAAGGCAAGGTCGTACCGCAAAGCCTGGACTGTGTCTCAAAGCTGGCCAAGGATACCCCGAAGCTGGTCACCGCCCTTTGCAGCGGTACTCACATTGCTTCAGCCGTTCTGACGGCGCGCAAATCGGGTGGAGACGGAAAGCAGGTCGACTACGCCACGTGGAAGTTGACCGAGGTCGCTATCTCGAAGTTCGACATCGGCGCCGGTGAAGGCAGCATTCCCGTCGTCACGTTTGGTCTCTCCTTCGCCAAATTTGAGTGGTCGTACAAGGCACAGGATGCCAAGGGCAACGTCTCCGTCGCGGCAACAGGCGGCTGGGACTTCAAGAGCAACGTCAAGGTCTAACTTGGAGCAGCCATGGATGCGCTTTCTCTCTACCGAGCCGGCCATCTGCGGCAGGCCATTACAGCGCTTGGTGACGAGCTGAAGAAATCTCCGCTCGACACTAAGCGCCGTACTTTTCTCTTCGAACTCCTCTGCTTCGCGGGTGAGTACGATCGCGCCGAAAAGCACCTCAACTTCCTGGCCGACTCCAGCAAAGAGGCCGCTGCCGGCACGCTTCTCTATCGCTCTGCCCTGCATGCAGAGCGAACGCGCCGCGACATGTTTACAGCCAAAAGCTTCCCTCTCGACCGTTCCACAAAGCCAGCGCTTCCCGGTACGCTGAACGGCACGCCCTTCGATGCTTTTGCCGATGCTGATCCGCGTATCGGAGCGAACCTCGAAGTATTTATTGCAGGCAGCTATACATGGATTCCCTTCACCGGCATCGAGCAGGTTGAAGTTCAGAAGCCTACACGCCTGCGCGACCTTCTCTGGACGCCCGCGAAGGTTCGCACCACACCAGACTTCCGTCTACAGGATCTCGGTGAAGTTCTGCTGCCCGTACTGGCGCCACTCTCTTACCTGTCCGATGACGAGACGGTTGCGCTCGGGCAAAGCACTCAATGGCTGAACGACACGGAGTACGGCCAGCTTCCACTAGGCCAGAAGATCTTCGCCGTCGATAGCGACGATGTGTCGCTGCTGGAAATTCGTGATCTGACCTGGCCGGTAGTCGAGGTTTCCACACCGGAGGAGGCTCCACTTGCCCCTGCGTGACGATCTGCTTGTGCCCATCCCCGGGGAAAATCCCTCCGGCGCGTCGCTTCGATACGACAAAGTCTACGATCAGATCAAAGAAGCCCGCACCGAAGACGATAGTTCTATTCCCACAGGAGATTGGGGCCGCACGGCCAAGAAAGCTGATACCGCACTCGTCATCAAGCTCGCCGGCGAGGTGCTCGCAACTCGTAGCAAAGATCTGCAACTCGCCGCCTGGCTCAGCGAAGCGCATCTCAAGCGCGAAGGCTTTGCCCTGCTCACCGCCAGCCTCGCACTGCTGCGCGATCTGCAGGAGACCTTCTGGGACACGATCTACCCCGAGCCCGATGAGGGTGACGTCAGCATTCGCGCCGTTCCTGTGGAGTGGCTGGGCAATCGATTCGCCGCTCTCCTGCGCGAATTGGGACTGACGAAGTCTGGGCTGAATTACTTTCAGTACAAAGAGTCGCGTGCCGTCGGCTATGAGGCCGATGGTGAGGCCAGCGAGCAGAAGCGTGAGATGCGTTCTGCCGCAATCAGTGATGGCAAACTCACAGCCGAAGAGTTCGACAGCGCTTTTAACGGCACACCCAAGAATTTCTATGCGGGCCTGGAGACGACGCTCTCAGAGGCGCAGGAGAAACTTACCTCTCTCGAAGAGTTTCAGGACGAACGCTACGGCAACGACAGCCCGAACATGGCAAAGCTGCGCACCTCGATCGAAGAGGTGAAGCAGGTTGTTACCTCTCTGTTGAATCGCAAACGCGAGACAGAACCCGATGAAGCTTCCGAGAGCGAGGAGATTGTCGAAGCCACAGAGGACTCGGAACTCGAAACTCAAGACTCGGAACTCGAAGCACAATCATCCTCCGCGCCCGCTAAAAAGAAAGCGCGCTCCGGCGCGGGCTTTGCCGAACCGCAGAGCGTAGACGATGCCTACGCCGTCATCGCTGCCAGCGCACGCTACCTGCGCACGGAGACACCGGGTTCGCCCATTCCCTACTTGTTGGCTACGGCTGTGCGCTGGGGAGAGCTTCGACTCGCCGAATCACCCTCTTATGACTTCATGGTTGCACCGCCGACCGAGGTTCGCCAAAATCTGAAGCGGCTTGCCAATGAAGAGTCGTGGGAAGAGTTACTTACTGAATCACTTGCCGCGCTGGCTGGACCCTGTGGTCGGGTCTGGCTCGATGTCCATCGCTATATCTGGCGTGCGGCATCCTCGTACGGTTATTCCGCAATTGCTCTGGCGGTAGTAAGCTCTCTGCGCGCCGTTCTGCGTGACTTTCCCAACATGCTGCAGTGGAGCCTGGACGACGACACCCCTACAGCCAATCCCGAAACACGCGCGTGGATTGAAAACGAGGTTCTGCTTCCGGAATCTGCGGCAGAGTCTTCTCTTGAAACGCATCACTACGAAGAAGAGGCCAGCACTTCTTCAGCGGCAGAAGCCACTCCCAGCGTGTATGACGCCGCGATGGAGATGGTACGTCACGGAAAGGCGCGTCAGGCCATCGACCTGCTCATGCGCGACTCAGCGCAACAGCCATCCGGTCGTCTTCGCTTTCTTCGCCGCGTGCAGGTCGCCCAACTCTGCCTCACCGCAGGACAGGACGTTGTGGCCTACCCCCTGCTCAAAAATCTGGCGGATGAGATCTCTACGCGCAACCTGGAGACATGGGAGTCCGGCGATATGCTGGCGCAGCCTCTTTCACTTCTTTTAAAAGTTCTCGATGAAAAACAGCATACCGACATCGACCGCGAAAAGATCTTCACGGTTCTCTGTCGCATCGACCCAACCGCTGCCTTTGGATCTCTTGGTTAACGCCTAGCCGTTATTTTTCATCTTCGTACGAGGTAGTTGTAATGGCAAAGACGAAAAACGAATCCGTCGTCACGCAGTCGCTCATGGAACGTCTCATCACCTCGGAGACGGACGACTGGACGGCCTCGCGTGCGCAGTCTTTGCGCATCTTTCGCGATGCGCTCAAACGCGATGTCGAGTGGCTCCTGAACTCACGCCGCCCACCCATCGACGCTATCGCCGACTATCCGCTCGCTGCTGCTTCGGTCATCAACTACGGTCTTCCGGACATCAGCTCCATGGGTCTGAACTCCGCCTCCGACCAGCGCACACTCATCTCCGCGGTGCAACAGTGCCTGCGCAACTACGAGCCGCGCATCACCGATGTTCGTGTCTATCTGGAGAGCTCTGAGGTCGTCAATCGCAGTCTGCGCTTCCGCATTGAAGGCATGATGATGGTCGATCCCGCACCCGAGGAGATCAACTTCGACACCGTGTTGGAACTCAGTAAGGGAGAGTACGAGGTCAAGTAAATGCGCGAAGAGCTGCTTGAATACTACGAACGGGAGCTGGCGTACATGCGCCAGATGGGGGCGCAGTTTGCCGCCAAGTACCCGCGCGTGGCCGGGCGGCTGCTCCTCGAACCTGACCGCTGTGAAGACCCGCACGTCGAGCGGCTGCTCGAAGGCTTTGCCTTCCTCGCCGCGCGTATTCATCTCCGCATCGACGATGACTTTCCGGAGATCACCTCGTCCCTGCTCAACATCCTTTACCCCTCGTACCTGCGGCCGATTCCGCCGATGACCGTCGTGGAGTGTGCGCTGGACCCAGAGCAGGGCAAGAAGACAACCAAGCTCACCATACCGGCAGGAACACCGATGGTCACACGCAAGACCGTCGATGGTATGCCCTGCCGTTTCCGTACCGGCTACGATGTCGATCTCTGGCCCTTCAATATCGTCGAGGGTGAGTGGCGTCAGCCCGAGCGCTTGCAGCCACCTCTGTATGTTCAGGGTGCAGCCGCCGCGCTTCGGCTCAAGCTCAAATGCCTCACCGACGTCAGCTTCGCCGCACTGCCTATCGATCATCTCCGCTTCTACCTCTCAGGCGAAACGAATGTCGTTCACACGCTCTACGAGCTGATGTCCACAAACTGCCTCGAGATTCTGGTGCGTCATCCTAAGGACGCGCAGAAGACCATCCGCATCTCGCCTGACGATTTACAGGCCGTCGGCTTTGAAGATGAAGAGAGCCTGCTTCCCTATACCCGGCGTTCGTTCTCTGGGTATCGCCTGCTGCAGGAGTACTTCACCTTTCAGGAGAAGTTTCTCTTCTTTGACCTGCGCGGTCTTGAAGAGCTGCAGTTTGCCGGGTTTACCGACGAGCTCGAACTCGTCTTTCTCTTCTCTCGCTTTGAACGGCCTGAACGCCAGCAAATGCTCGAGTTGGGCGTGAACGCGCGAACCTTTCGCACCGGCTGCACACCCATCATCAATCTCTACGCGCAGTCGGCTGAGCCTATTCTCGTCTCACAAACGAAGCACGAGTATCCCGTGATTCCCGATACGCGCCATGAAAAGAGCATGGAGATCTACAGCATCGAAGACGTCGTCGCCACCAACCCGAGTACGCGTGAGACGACACGCATCGACCCCGTCTATCTCTATCGCAGCGAGACGCGAGTGGACAACGGCACCGTCTACTGGAACGCGATGCGCCGCCCGAACAAACTCGGCGAACGCGAGCCCTCCACCATGTACATTGCGCTCGTCGATGTCGACAGCCGCGTCACAGAGCCCGACGCCGATGTGCTTACAGTGCGCTGCATGTGCACCAATCACGACCTGCCATCTCGCCTGCCGTTCGGCGCACCCGACGGGGACTTCGTGGCTGAAGGCTTCCCTGCCGTCAAAATGATTACGGCACTTCGACGCCCAACTGCAAGCTACGATGCGCCCGATGCAAAAGGGCAGCTCTGGCGGCTGGTCTCACATCTATCCCTTAATTATTTATCGCTGACTGAGGACGGTCGCGAAGCCCTGCAGGAGATCCTTCGCCTGCACAACTTCACCGACTCCAGCTATCTCGAGAATCAGGTTGGCGGCATCCTCGATCTGCAGTCCGGGCACCACTTCGCGCTCGTTAGTTCGCAATACGGATTGTCTCCGGCGCGAGGAACGAAGGTGGACATTCACCTCGATGAGCAGCAGTTCGCCGGTGGTGGTGCCTTTCTCTTTGCGGCGGTGCTGGAACGCTTTCTCGGCTCCTACGCGCAGATGAACAGCTTCTGCCAACTCTCGGCAACTTCCAATCTACGAAAGGAGCCTCTCGGACAATGGCCACCACGAGCGGGGAACATGGTGCTTCTGTAGACCCCGGTAATGATGAGATCGTCGAAACTCCGCTCCCAGTTCCGGGGCCCAAGACGCTTCTGCTTAAAAAGCAGAGCCTGCCCTGGGAGGTAGACGCGCGCTATGCGGGCATCGCCGCGATGCTGCAGCGAGAGCCCTATCGCGTGCGCTTCTTCCAGGCCGTGCGCCTGATGGAGCGCATCGACCCAAAGCGTCGTCCTGTGGGTCTATTCGTTACGCCGTCCGCCGAGATCGTTCAGTTCTCTGCGCTTCCCACACTCAACTTTCCACCCAGCGAGTTGCACTCCATCACGGTAGATGCTGAGGGGCATCGTCATATGGTCGTCCAGTTCATGGGACTAAACGCAGCGATCTCCGTGCTGCCGACTCCTTATACCGAGTTGTTGCTGAACCGCATCCGAGCCAAAGATCGCGGCCCGTCGGACTTCTTCGATCTCTTCAACCACCGGCTCATCTCGCTCTTCTATCGCGGCTGGCAGAAGTATCGCTTCTACATTGCACTGGAACGTGGCGCCGAGGATGCGCTTACGCCGCGCGTTATGGATATGGTTGGCCTCGGCACTGCTGGACTGCAGCGTCGCATGGATATTCCTGACGAGGCTTGTCTCTACTACGCCGGCCTGCTTGGCCAGCGCAAACGTTCTGCCACAGGCTTGCGACAGATTCTGGAAGATTACTTCCGCGTCTCCGTACAGATTGAACAGTTCCACGGCGTCTGGCGCGCGCTGCAAAAGCCGGATCAGACCTTCCTGCTCGGCACCACACGCCGCAGTGAACGGCTTGGCCTCGGAACGATCATCGGCGACGAGGTCTGGGACCAGAACGGCACGGTCAAACTCCGCCTCGGCCCCCTACCCTTCGATCGCTACACGCAGTTTCTTCCAGGTGCCTCCGCGCATAAAGAACTCACCGCGTGGCTTCGGTTTTATTCGAATCGCTCTCTCGATTTTCTGGTCCAGCTCGTGCTGGAACGAGAGGAGACGCCTCCGGTAGTTCTGGGCGACCGCAGCGCTCTTGGACCACGTCTTGGCTTTGTCAGTTGGATAAAAAATCGACCGCTGGGCCGTGACCCGGATGAGGCCACTTTTCTGATTCATTAACTCGAACACGCGACGTACGTTTCCTCCGGAGGAAACACCGATGGCACTGAATCTGAAGTCTCTTATTGCGAAACTCGACGACGCGACCCGCAGCGCTCTTGAAGCCTCTGCCGGTCTCGCCGTCTCTCGCACTCATTACGACATTGAGGTGGAACACTTCCTCACAAAGGTGATGGATGTTGCGAACAACGATGTCTCCATCATCCTCAAACAATACGGCGTCGACAAATCGCGCCTCACCCAAGAGTTACAACGTTCCCTCGATCGCCTGAAGACAGGCAACGCGCGCTCTCCAGCCTTTAGCCCTCAACTCGTCAAGATGCTTAGCGAAGCCTGGACGATCGCGACGATCGACTATGACTCCGGACAGGTGCGCACAGGCTTCTGCCTGCTCGCACTCTTTGCCAATGATGAACTCGCGCGGCTTGTACGCGATATCAGCAAAGAGATACAGAAGATCAACATTGAAAGCCTGCGCAAAGACTTCTACACCATCGTCGACAACTCCTCGGAACAGCGCACCGTTGCCGCGCCCGGAGCCTCGTTCGCTCCCGGTAGTTCAGCTCCTGGACCGGACGGTGCTCCTCGCGCCACCAAGACGCCGAACCTCGACCAGTTCACCGTCAATCTCACCGGCAATGCCAAGGCCGGCAAGATCGACCCCGTGCTCGGGCGCGATGCCGAGATCCGGCAGGTCATCGATATCCTCATGCGTCGCCGCCAGAACAATCCCATCCTTACCGGCGAAGCTGGGGTTGGCAAGACCGCCGTAGTCGAAGGCTTCGCCAACCGCGTCGTCTCCGGCGACGTTCCTCCACCCTTGCGTGGCGTACATGTCCACACGCTCGATCTGGCATTGTTACAGGCAGGCGCCAGCGTCAAAGGTGAGTTTGAGAACCGGCTCAAGGGACTCATCGAAGAGGTGAAGTCTTCGCCTGAGCCCATCATCCTCTTCATCGACGAAGCCCACACCATGATCGGGGCCGGTGGACAGGCTGGGCAGAATGATGCCGCCAATCTATTGAAGCCCGCGCTCGCTCGTGGAGAACTGCGCACCATCGCCGCGACAACGTGGTCCGAGTATAAGAAATACTTCGAGAAGGACCCTGCTCTTGCGCGTCGCTTCCAGGTCGTCAAGGTTGAAGAGCCTTCCGAGGAGCGCTGCAACACCATGCTGCGTGGCATCGTCGCCTCGCTGGAGAAGCACCATAACCTTCGCATCCTGGATGAAGCAGTTCTTGCTACTACCAAACTCTCGCATCGCTACATCCCCGGCCGACAGCTTCCTGACAAGGCCGTCAGCGTGCTCGACACTGCCTGCGCACGCCTCTCGCTCGGCCAGAATGCGACGCCGCCAGCGATTGAAGACGCGATGCGCCGCATCGACGACCTCGAAGTCCAGAAGCGCATCCTCGAACGTGAGTCGACGGTCGGGGCAAATCACACCGAGCGCCTTGTTCAGATCGAAGAACACCTCCTCTCTACCAAAGTCTCTCTCGAGACGCTGCGTATTCAGTGGGAGAAGGAAAAAGCGCTCGTCGAACAAATTCGTTCTATCCGCGCCGAGCTTGAAGGGACTGCCGATGGCAAGAAGCCCGAGGCGGAAGCAAAGGCAGAAGTCGATGCCAAGCCGACCGTACCCGCTACACGCGAGAACCTCGCACAACTCGAGTCAGAACTCTCTGCATTGCAGGGAGAGAATCCTCTGATGCGCGTGTGCGTCGATGCACACATCGTCGGCGAGGTCATATCCGCATGGACGGGTATCCCACTCGGCAAGATGGTGAAAAACGAGATCACCTCGGTGCTCGAACTCGACCAGCAGATGAAGAAGCGCGTCATCGGCCAGGACGAGGCGCTCTCCGCCATCGCCACGCGCATCATCACCTCCCGCGCCAACATGGATGATCCCGTCAAGCCCGTCGGTGTCTTCCTGCTCGTCGGACCGTCGGGTGTCGGCAAAACCGAGACGGCCATTGCGCTCTCCGACCTGCTCTACGGCGGCGAGCGCAACATGATTGTCATCAATATGTCGGAGTTCCAGGAGGCCCACACCGTCTCGACGCTCAAGGGTTCGCCTCCGGGCTATGTGGGCTACGGCGAAGGCGGGGTCCTTACCGAAGCCGTGCGCCGCAGGCCCTACTCCGTTGTGCTGCTCGATGAGATCGAGAAGGCGCATCCCGACGTCCTCGAACTCTTCTTCCAGGTCTTCGACAAGGGCCGCATGGAAGACGGCGAAGGCCGAGAGATTGACTTCCGCAATACGATCATCCTGCTCACATCAAACGCGGCAACCGACACGCTGATGAAGCTCACCGCCGATCCCGAGACCATGCCCGACATGGCTGGAATCGCGCTGGCGATCAAGCCGGAGCTCAACAAGATCTTCAAGCCCGCATTCCTAGGCCGCATGATGGTCATTCCCTACTTCCCGGTACGCGACGAGAACCTCAAGCAGATCGTTCGCCTCAAACTCGGCAAGATCGTTCGCCGCATCGCCGAGACGCACCGTATCAAACTCGACTTCGACGAGACGCTCATCAGCGAGGTCGCCGCCCGTTGCACCGAGGTAGAAAGCGGCGCGCGCAACGTCGACAACATTCTCTCCAACACACTTCTGCCGGAGGTCTCACGCCAGGTGCTACAGCACATGGCGGAAGGTGATCCTATCAGCCGCATCGCCATTAGCATCGGCGAAGGTGGACGCTTCGACTACACAACGGAAGGCACCCCGGCGGCATAACTCCGCCAGATGGATCCAGCATGGCTACGTATTCGCTGTCAAAACGGACGATCACCTTCACCTCCCCTGTGGGAGAAGACGTTCTTCTGCCTGAATCCTTCCAGGGCACAGAGGGCCTCTCGCAGCTGTTCGACTTCCAACTCGAGCTTCTCGCGGAGACTGGAGCTAAGGTTGATCCCAAGTCGATCGTCGGGCAAAAGGTTACGGTTGGACTCCAGGTCCTCGGCGCCAGCGGACAGCGATACGTCAACGGTCTGGTGGCGAGCCTCTCACGCGGCGACAGCGATAGCCAGTTCGACGTCTATCGTGCGCGCATCGTTCCAGCGCTATGGCTGCTCACACTGAACACCAACTGCCGCATCTTCCAGAGCAAAAGCGTTATCGACATTCTCAAGGCCGTCTTCCAGCCGTACGGTCTGAGCATTCGCGTCGATGCACAAGGCAGCTATCCCTCGCTGGACTACTGCACACAGTATCGCGAAACAGACTTCCAGTTTGTCTCGCGCCTGATGGAGCAGAACGGAATCTTCTACTTCTTCGTTCACACGGCGGACGATCACCAACTGGTCCTGGCCGACGGCCGCAACTCCTACGCTGCATGCCCACTGAACGCGAGCCTGCAATATGTTCCAAGCATGGTCGCCGCGCAGGACCTCGTCGACAACGTTCTGCACGACCTGCGCGAAGAGTCGACCATGGTCGCCGGCAAACATACTCGCTGGGACTATAACTTCCGCAACTTTGCCTCGATGAAGACAGAGCCTGCCACCAGCACCAGCGATTTCGGAAAAGTAACGACCAATGAACGCTATGACTATCCGGGTGCCGGAGCCAACATCAACGATGCAGAAGCGAATTCTTTAAGTAAGCTCGACACCGCACAGATTCAGGTGTCAGCCGTCGCCGAAGATGTCACGAGCGACGTATTTCACGGCAGCTCAAACAGCTCTTCGCTCACCCCGGGCTATACCTTCGATGTAACAAAGCACACCAACACCGCCTGGAACCGCAAGTACCTTCTCACCCAAGTCACCCACACAGCCTTCCAGTCCCCCTCCTATCGCAGTGAAAAAGAAAACCCTTTGGGCGATTATCGAAACATCTTTGCAGCCATCAAAAGTGACATTACCTACAAATCGCAGCAGAATACTGAAAAACCCAACATCCCAGGCCCCCAAACAGGCATAGTCGTCGGCACCTCCGGCGACGAGATCTATCTCGACAAGTTTGGCCGCATCAAGGTTCAGTTTTTCTGGGATCGCGTAGGCAAGGACGATGAGAACAGCGGCGCCTGGCTGCGGGTCGCGCAGCAGTGGGCAGGCAAAGGCTGGGGCACTCACTTCTGGCCGCGCATGAGCGATGAGGTCATCATCTCTTTCCTCGACGGTGATCCCGATCACCCCATTGTCGTCGGCTCGGTCTACAACGGCGTCAACATGCCTCCCTATGCTCTGCCCGACAACGGAACGCGCTCCGGAATCCTCACGCGCTCCAGCAAAGGTGGATCGGCCAGCAATGCTAATGAACTGCGCTTTGAAGACAAGATGGGCAGTGAACAGATTTACCTCCATGCCGAAAAGGACATGGACCAGAGCATCGAGAACAACTCCAACATCTATGTCGGGAAAAACGAGAATATCCACGTGAAAGCCGACCAGTTGATCGCGGTCGACGGCAACAAGAACGAGACCATCGGCGGCGCACACAAAGAGCAGATCGGCGCAGCTTCTAACCGCTCTGTAGGAGCGGACTTCAACGAACAGATCACTGGCAACTACTCGCTACAGACCGGACAAAACCAATACAACACGGTCGGTCAGGTCTATGTCGTGGACTCCGGACAAGAGGTTCACATCAAGGGCGGCATGAAGGTCGTTATTGAGAGCAGTATGGCCCTCTGCCTCACCGGTGCCGGTGGCTTTATCTCCATCGATCCCAGCGGCGTCACCATTCAAGGCCTGCTGGTCAAAATAAACAGCGGAGGCGCGCAGCTGCAGGGCACCCCCGCCTCACCCACCAGTCCCACGGCTCCCGACAAGCCGGTGGACGCTGAAGGAGCCTAAGACTAGCAACGAGTTTGTGAAGGAAAGGAGAAAGAGCAATGGGAATGCCAGCATGCCGCATCACCGATCCAACCGCACACGGCGGCATCGTCGTGCTTGGATTCCCTACGGTGCTCATCGGGTACATGCCGGCCTCGCGCATCGGCGACCTCCACATTTGCCCGACAGTCACAGGCATTGTTCCTCACGTTGGAGGACCTTTCGTACTCGGCTCGTTTACTGTGCTCGTCGGCAACATGCCCCAATCGCGCGTCACCGACATGCTTATCTGCGTCGGACCCCCGGATATCGCGGTCATGGGCGAACCTACGGTTCTCGTCGGAATGGTCGGCATGGGTGGAATCGTCGCAGCTTCTACCGGCATGCAGATGTCAGGTGTATCTACGACGACAGCGTCTGCCGCATCGAATGCAACCTCAAACCTCACAGCCACACTTCAGCAGGACGGCACAACGAAGGTCGCAGCGGCTGTCGGCAACTTGCCTCCAATCACACTCCAGCAGCCCGGATGGCCCGATCTTCCCGCGGCAGACACCATCAACTTCTCGTCTGTGCAGCCGGTCACGCTTCCGCTGGGCACTCCCTTGTCTGCCTTGCAGAACGCCGCCGGAGCGCCCAGCAGTTACTTCATGCCGGCGGTTCCTCCGGAGCTAGCCAATCAGGTCAAACAGTCTGCAACCTCCGCGCTGGATGCAGACAAACAGGTGGTTAGTGCCGTCGTCGATAAGGCAGATGGAGTGAAGGCCTGGATGGGGCAGGCAGCCAACAACGCCAAGCAAGGCGCAACGCAGATCTGGGCGCAGGCCGGCGCTGTCTCCTCACAAGCTCAACAAGCCGCAAACGCCGCAAAGAGCGCTGCAGGCGCCTCCAGCACTGCCGCGCAGTCAGCCACGAACGCTCTCAAGGGGGTACCTCATGTCTAGCGCAATGAATGCACCGGCGATTCCCCAGTCGCTCGTCGAACGGTTCGCTACAACCTATGCCGACTTCGTCAGCGCGCTCGAGGTCGCCGTGCAGTCGGCGCCACAGCATCCGGGCTTCACTGCCGGAGCCGCCCTTCGATCTCTCGAGCAACGCGCGCTTCCAGAACTTCGAAATCAACTGATCAACGTACAAGCTGCGAGGCAGACCTACGCCGATGGCGACACGGCTCCACTGCTCGCTACTGCTCACACGGCACAGAGTCTCTCCCGGGATCTCGACGGCTACGACCTCAACATCAATCACACCGGTAACTACATCCGCGAACAACTCACGTATGTCGTGATGGCTGCCTACCAGGTCATCACAGCTGCAGGAACCGCATGAGCGAACTTCCACAACCCGCTCCTGGCACCGCGCCTATTGGGCGCTGGCTACTCACAGTCGTTCCTGTGGGTTGGGGATTCGTAGCTGGTTATGGTCTCCGCAGCACGACGAACACGCTCGTGCCAAGCAGCCTTCTTTTTAGCGAAGATGTTCTGCCGGCCGGCGACAAGCTTGATCCCTATGTGCAGGCACAAAATAAGATGCTCGCGCAGACCTATCCGATGATGCAGATCGCCGGTCCAGCCGACGCACAGGTGCCCGGCGCGGATCATGCCCAACTGCTCATACTGAAACATCCGGCCACAGGCGGAGGAGATGTCTTCCAGATTCAGACATACGCGCTCGCCACCCGCTGGATCGGCATCGTCACGCTTACCGCAACGCCACAGGAGATTGCTGCAGCACGCTCCGCCATGAATCAAGTCATCGCCGGGCTGCACATTCTTCCTGAAGCCGCCGAACTTCCTCCCAAAGAGGCCTCTCCATGAGAATGCTGTCGTGTTTTTCCTTAATCGTCTCGGAAAGATATCCCCCTCAATTTACTTTTAGCGAAATCTTCCGGTGCACATTCAATCGGCTAACAACAAGTGCTGTTTACAGCAGACAGCAAGATGCTCCAAGAGGAGTCCGATATGTCCTTTGAAACTGGTCAACGCGTAGGCGATTACGAAATTCTGCAGATGCTGGGTGCTGGAGGGATGGGCCACGTTTATCGCGTGCGAAATGTTATCTCCGACCGCATCGAAGCTATGAAGGTTCTCCTCCCCGATCTCGCTGCCGAACCCGATCTCGCTGTTCGCTTCATCTCTGAGATTCGCACACTCGCGAGCTTCGATCATCCCAACATCGCGCAGCTCCACACGGCCTTCCAGGCCGACAACCAACTTGTCATGATGATGGAGTTCGTCGAGGGCTTTACGCTGGAGCATCGCGGCCAGCAAGGGGCGATGCCAGGCGGCGAAGTGGTGCAATACATCTCGCAGACACTCTCGGCGCTCAGCTATGCGCATGCCCGTGGTGTCGTCCATCGGGATATCAAGCCGGCCAACATCATGGTCACGTCGCACGGCATCGCCAAGCTGATGGACTTCGGCATCGCCAAATCGGCGGTCGACAACAACCTGACGCGTCCCGGCACTACGATGGGTTCGTTGTACTACATGTCACCGGAACAGGTGCGCGGCACCACGGTCGACGCACGCTCCGACATCTACTCCATCGGCATCGTGCTCTATGAGTTGCTCGCCGGCCACCGCCCGTTTGAAGCAGACACAACATTTACTATTTTGAACAAGCAGCTCAATGAGCAGCCGCGACCGCCTATTGAGGTTAACCCCTCGCTGCCGACAGCGCTCAACGACATTATTCTTACCGCGCTTGCCAAAGACCCGGCTCAACGTTTCCAGTCTGCAGACGCCTTCCGCAACGCGCTCAAGAATTTTGCTCTGCCTCTCTCAGGAGAAGCCGCCAACAACGTTGCTGCACCAATCCCCATACCATCCGCTACGCCAGCGCCTGGCTATCAGCCTGTACCAACTCCTCAGCCGATACAAGGCGCTCCGCCTTCTTACGCCTCGGCTCCGCCACCGCCTCGTTCCGGTGGTAACAAGCCGCTTTGGATCGCCACTGGAGCGATCGCCGTGGTGCTCGCACTCGTTGCCATAGGCTTCGCCGTGCCGCACTACATGCACACGCACGCCGCCTCTTCAAGCACTCCTACGCTGACCGACACCAGCAATCCTCCCCAAACAGCCCCGGCAAGTACTACGCCGGATTCGGCTCCTGCAACACCGGTGCCCACTGCTGATAGCACTCCTCCAGCGACTCCACCCAGCTCACCCACGCCGACGCCTTCTACACCGATGGCGTCTTCAGGCAACAATAGCGTCGCCAGCGGCACGGGTGCGCCGCATAATCGTCCACTGCATAACGGACAACAGGGCCCAGCTAATAGCAGCCCTGCCGGAAGCGCTCCACCACCTCCTGACAATAGCGCGGAGTTGGAACAGGTAAAGGACCAGCTCATCCAGTTGAATGCGCGAGCCAGTGCGGCACGCCATGGCGTGCAGGAGATTCGCAGTCAGCAGGAGCAGATGGGCCTCGGGCTCCGTGGCGACATCGATTCCGCCGAATCGCGACTCAATGCCTATCTGCACGCGGCCAACGACGAGGTGCGAACAGGTAACGCCACAGCAGCGTCGCGCGACATGGACAAAGCCGAGGTCGAACTTAGCACGATCGAAAAATTCCTCGGACATTGATGTATTGCTGATTTCATCTGTAACTTTCACGTGTTCCAGCCATCGTAAGGAGCTCTACTACCATGCGTAAAATCAATAGTTTTATCGTTGCCCTTCTTCTCGCGACGTCCCCTCTTTTAGCCCAACAGAAGCGCCGCGTCGCCGTTCTCGATTTCAACTATGGCACCGTCATGACGAGTGTGCAGGCTATCTTCGGGACCAATCAGGACATAGGCAAAGGCATCACCGACTTGCTCATCGACAAGCTGGTGAATGACGGCACCTATCGTGTCATCGAGCGCTCGGCCATGAGCAAGATCATCGCCGAACAGAACTTCTCCAACTCAAACCGCGCAGATACAACCACAGCTGCGCAGATCGGCAAACTCCTCGGCGTGGACACCATCATCATCGGTGACATCACGCAGTTTGGCCGTGACGACCACAATATCAATACGGGTGGAGGAGGCGGCACGTTCGGCAGGTACGGCCTTGGCGGCGTCGGCATCCACAAAGCAAAGGCCACAGTTGCCATCACGGCACGCATGATCGACGTCAACACTGGGGAGATCCTCGCTTCCTCCACAGGCACAGGCACCTCGCAGCGTAACGGCACGGATCTTCTCGGTGGCGGCGGCTCCGGCTGGAGTGGTGGTGGCGGACACCTCGACATGGGCAGCTCGAACTTTGGCCAGACCATTATTGGTGAAGCCGTGAAGGCTTCCGTCGATCAACTTGGCGCAGCGCTTGATGCTGACGCCGCAAAACTCCCGGTCGCCGCAGCACCTGCTCCAGTGCCAGTCAACGGTCTTGTTGCCGATGCCTCGGGTGCAGAACTAATCCTCAATGTGGGCGCATCGCAAGGTGTCAGAGTTGGAGACACGCTCAATGTAGCGCACGTAGGTCGTGTCATTAAAGATCCAGCCACCGGCAAACCGCTGCGCACCCTGGAGACGGTGATTGGAACGGTGACCATTGAGAGCGTCGACTCGACCTCCGCTACCGGCAAGTTCTCGGGTTCCGGCGTGGCCAAGGTCGGGGATACGGTTAAAACACCCTAACTATAGATTGGCTTGATCCTAGTTACGAACAAAATCTTTAACGCAGAGGGCGCAGAGGTTTCGCGGAGGTCGCAACGAGATTCGAACCCTCTCCCCTATTTGTGTCCGTGCAACACGAAGAACACTATCACCACGATCACAATAATCAGCAGAACATTTCCGATGAGGATCAACGGAAGATATTTTTGAAGCTTCGATTTCTGAGGAGCAGCAGGAGGTGCGGAGACCTGAGGTGGTTGCAGCTGTGGCATCGGCATTCCGGGCATCTGCATCTGCGGCATCGCCATAGGTGTGGGTTGCGGCGCTTGTGGCATTTGCATTTGCGGCATAGAGAAACCCGGCATCTGCATTGCGACGGGAACGATGGGCGCAGGTGGTGGTCCGGGTGGTATTGCCGGAGCCTGTGCGCGCGCATCCCGCAGAGCCGAGCCGCTGAGTATCTGCGTGAACTCGCTGGGCCCTGACGGAGCAGCAGACTGGGGCACAGGGTTAGAAGGCACGGCAAAGATGTTTGTAGCGCTGCCCGGTATGCCAGAGCTTCCGCCTTTAACAACAGGTGACGGTGGAGGAGTTGTTGAAGGGCCATCCAAAGTCTGCATCAACCGGGTAAAGCCCCCTGGCCCGGCGAGTCCTGCATTGGCAGCGCTCAAACCCTGGTCGCTAAAGGGCGAATCACCTTGACTCGATGTCGAGAATGCAGGCGCTGAAGGTGAGTCCTGTGACATTAGCCCACGCAGCGCGGGATCGCTCGGCGGTGTGCCTGCCTTGGGTTGATCCAATGCCTGCATCAATTGCGTGAACGAGCCGCCCTTCATCGAGGACTCTGACTGACTCGGCTTGGCAGTGTCGAACGGGCTTTGAACGGCCTCGCGTTGAGGCGTTGCCATCGGATTCTGAAAGAACTGAGTGAAGCCGCCGGAGACACTTTGAGGCGCACTGGAAGGGGCCGCAGAAGGTGGTTGTGAAGACTGCAATGCCTCCGTAGCGGCTCCTGCTGTGCGAGGCTTATCCAGCGATTGCAGCAACTGCGTCATGCTGCCCGGGTTCGAAGGCTGCGCATTCGTAGTTACCTGTGGCTGTAGCGATTCCGCAGGCTTGGCAGGAGCGCGCGCCGAACCCAGAGAGGCCATGATCTGCGTAAAGCTCCCCGGAGCCCCGGCTGCAGCCGTAGAAGCTTGTGGCGGCGGTGTCTGAACCAAGGGTGTCGATTCAACAGAAGTCTGCTGCGCGGGAGTGATCCCCGACATGAACTGGGTGAAGCTTCCAGCATCCTCCTTCTTTATCTCAGGTGCCACAGGTGAAGACGCGACGGGAGGTACAGACGCATCATGAGGTGTGGCCACAGGTTGTACAGGAGGAGTGGGTGATGCCGCGCTCCTGGGTCGATCCAAGCGCTCAAGAATCTGTGTGATGCTCTCGACCTTCACTGGAGGCGGCATAGTAGCCTGTGCTGCTGGGGCCGGAGGTGCAGGCTTCTGATCTGTGATCGCTCGCAGAAGCTGACTGAAGCTCGCCTTATCCTGCACTGCATCGCCAGGCTTTATCTCAGGACTCGCGGCTGCAACTGCAGGTGGCATTGAAGGCGGTGCGGAAGGTGTAGCCGAACTCGGAATTTCAGAGGCTCTAAATATCCGTGTAAAGTCTCCAGGCATCTGTACCGACGCTGGCGCGGGAGGAGGCTGCGCCACGACTGGCTCTGGAGGCGGACTCGTTCGCACCTTGCCTGTAGAGGACTTGATGAACACCTCCCGCAACTGCGGCGTCTGGGATCGCACCGCTGGCTTCTGAGTTTCAAAGGCCTGCGGTGCCAGTGGCGTATTCACAAATGCCGGGATACTTCCGCCTGATGGCGTTTGGGGTGCGACGAATGCCGGTGGATGGACCGGGGCAGCCGCCGGAACTTGCGCCGGAGGAGGGGCTTGCACGGCTACGGGTGGCGGCGTTGGCTCACGGAACTGCGCAAAGAAATCGTCGACAGCTGGTTCGCCTGGCTGCGGCGGCGCTTCGGGTGCAGAAAACATACCTGTGGCACTGGAAGGAGCAGGATGAGATGCGTTTCCCGGATCGTTGGGATCGTTTGGATTGCTCGAGGACATCGGAGAACCTCTTTAGGACTCTGACTTCGCAGAACATGCACTTCTGTCCGCAGGCCAAGAAGGCATCGGGATCTGCGATTGTAGTTAGACAGCGGACAGTTGCAGCAAGATTACACTTGCCGCACTTGACAGTAAAGGCCATAAAAACCTAATATCCATGCACCATTCAGTAACTTAATTGAACCTCATCAAGCACGGGTCGCCATGTTTCATGCGTCACGTGTAACTGAATGCAATTGCATCGGTTGCATAAGCTCCGCCAGAGTTCAGGAACTCATTTATGAAATTTCTTTCACGAGTCGTCTGGTCCGAGGGCATGTATCTAGGGCCGCATCACTTTCAAACCCAGAGCCGCTACTTTGAAGACTTGTTGAATTTTCTTACGGTAAGTCTGTGGCACAACCCCTGGGGATTTCTAAACCTGCAACTCGATACCGAAGCCATTCGCAATGGGAGTGCTGTCCTGTTACATGCCTCCGGCATGATGCCCGACGGCCTGACCTTCGATGTACCTGAATGCGACGACGCGCCGCCAGCCGTCAACATCCTCGCGGCCTTCCCACCCACGGATGCAGAGTTACCGATCTTTCTCGCCATCCCCCGCCGGAAAGACAACGGACTCGACTTTGATCCATCGGCCGATCGCGGCTCCGTTCGCTACGGAAGCATGGAGCGCACCCTGCGCGATGAGACAAGCGGGATCGAAGACCGCGAGATTACTCTCGGCGCAAAGAACCTGCAGATACTCACAAAGGACCAACTCACTCCCGACCTCACATCCCTGCCCATTGCACGAGTACTGCGCGACGGCAACGGCGGTCTGATGTACGACCCGGAATTTATCCCTGCGTGCCTGCGCATTCACGCCAGCGACGCGTTGATGGTGCTGATCAAGCGCCTGATGGAGACACTTACCGAAAAAAGCCGGACGATCGCGCGGGGAGATCTAAAGCCCGGACAGTTTCAGGTCGGCATCTCGGCGCTGGAAGTCGCGAACTACTGGTTTCTGCACTCGCTCCACTCAGCGATGCCAACGTTACAGCATCTTTATGCGACGAAGCGCGGACATCCTGAAGAGTTGTTCATGGAACTTTCAAAGCTGGCCGGAGCGCTCTGCACCTTTGCGGTCGACTCCGATCCTTCAACACTGCCTGCTTACGATCACATGAATCCCGGCCAGGGCTTCCGCCAGCTCGACGCACACATCCGGCGACATCTTGAGATCGTCGTTCCTTCCAACTCGGTAAAACTGAACTTTGTGCCCAGTGCCGAACCTTATATTCAGGAGGCACCTGTAACGGATGAGCGCTGCATCCGCCGTGCCCGCTGGATCTTCGGCATTCGTTCTGATATCGGCGAAGCTGATTTGCTTCGCTACGTGCCGCAACTGGTCAAGGTATGTTCGGCGCGCTTTGTTCCGGAACTCGTCAAACGTGCTGTGCCGGGTCTTGTGCTTACGCATGTTCCCGTTCCCCCTTCGGCGATGCGTGCACAGGCTGACATGCAGTATTTCAGCGTCAGCACCTCAGGACCCTGCTGGGAACACATTCTACAAACACGCAAGGTCGGCATTTATATCCCCGGCGAGATTCGCGATCCGCACTTCGAACTAACTGTCATTCTGGAGAACGCCTAATGGCTACGTCTCAACCACCCATACAGGCCGTACAAGCGACAGCACGGACCAACTCGCTGGCGCTCGTCTTTCAGGAGGTCTTTACAGCCGTCCTGCGTACTCGCTATCAACAGCAGCAGGTCTCCGACGCACAACTCTTCCGCACGCACATTCGCCAGGCCATACAGAACGCGCTGCAATCGGCCCGCAACATCGGCTACTCAAGCGAGGTTGCACAGATGGCCGTCTTCGCTGTAGTTGGTTTTTTGGACGAGAGCGTTCTAAACTCCGGCAATCCGGCTTTCTCCGACTGGTCGCGCCGGCCACTGCAGGAAGAGCTCTTCGGCGGCCATCTTGCGGGTGAGACCGCCTTCCGCAACATCCGCGATCTGCTCTCACGGCAAGACTCGCCGGAGGTCGCCGATGTACTTGAGTTGCACGGCCTCTGCCTCCTGCTTGGATTTCGCGGACGCTATGCTCTCGGCGACGCCGGAGAGCTGCATGCGATTCAATCGGCTATCGCCGATAAGATTCACCGCATCCGTGGCAACAGCGGCGTCTGGATGAAGAGCCGTCCGGTCGAGATCCGGACCGTCTCGCGCAAAGACCCGTGGATGATGCCGCTGATCTTCGGCACGCTCGGCCTTTTACTTCTGACCGTGCTTGGCTTCGCTGGTCTCAAGATCACCGAGGGTGCGACCCTCTCGGGCATTCAAGCTACTAATGTCAGCTACGCGCGCTAGCGCCTGGAGTCCGCCGTGAGCAAGAAGATCTTCATCATCCTTGGGCTCGTCGTCTATCTCATCCTTATTTATGTCGCCGCAGTTCTGTTGAAGCTCTCCGGCAGCACAATGGCTCTCTTCATAGGCCTTCTTGCGTTAGTCGGCATCATCGCCGCGATACTCGCACTCTGGTTTATGAGTAAGGACCCTTCCTTCTCCGCTGCCTCAGATCCTGCTCTTGCCAACGAACGCACCGCTCTTCAAACGCTCCTGAATGAAGCCGACCATCGCCTGGCACAGTCACCCAAAGCCGGCGTCAAGCAGCTCAGTGCGCTGCCCATTATTTATGTCCTCGGCGAGGCGAACTCCGCCAAAACCAGCATTGTGCTCAACTCGGGACTCGACTCTGAGCTGCTTTCTGGCCAGATCTACCGTGAGAAGGCGGAAGTCGCAGCGACTCAGTTCGTCAACGTGTGGTTCAGTGGGCCGGCCTCTGTGATGGAGATAGGCGCGCCTGCGTGGAAACAGCGCGGCCTCTGGCAGACCATCATCCGGCACACCTTGCCGAATCGCATTCGAGCGGCTGCTTCTTCCCGCCTGCCTGCGCGCGCTATCGTCGTATGCGTCAACTGCGAGCGCTTCCTCGCCGGGGCGTCGCCCGAAGAACTTCAGGCTTCTGCACGGCAGCTCAACGACCGCCTGCGCGAGATGTCTCAGACGATGGGCATCTCGCTTCCGGTCTATGTGCTCTTCACCAAACTGGATCGAGTACCGAAGTTCGCCGAATACGTAAAGAACCTCAATCAGCAGGAGTCCACGCAACTGCTCGGCGCGACGCTTCCCTTCCTCGCCGCCAACGCCGGACTCTATGGCGAGCGCGCCTCGCAGATCATCGGACAGAACTTCGACGAGCTCACTTACTCGCTCTCCGAGTTTCGCTACGACCTGCTCTCGCGCGAACAGGAAGCGGCACAGCGCGCCGCCATCTATGAGTTCACGCGCGAACTACGCAAACTAAAGCAGCAACTGGTGGAGTATCTCGTCGAACTCGCACGCCCGAGCCAGCTTAGCGCCAGCCCTTATATTCGCGGCTTCTTCTTTACCGGCGTGCGGGCCAATGTGATCCAGGAATCCGTCAGCGCAGCAGCGGTACAGCCCTCCGCCTCGCCCCTCAATGCCGGTGCCACACAGTTCTTCTCCGCGCGCGCCGCACAGGCCGCGCAGGTCCAGCAGAACCCCTCTGTCACTTCGCGCAAGGTCGCGCAGTGGGCATTTCTCGCGTATCTCTTCCCGAACCTTATCCTGCAGGACCGCAGCGCGCTGGAATCGAGCACAGCCAGTAAGCAGGTAAATCTGATGCGCCGCCTCGCGCTGGCCACGGTCTGCTTCCTGCTCTTTGCTTATTTCGTAATGCTGATCGTCTCCTATGCGAACAACCAGTCGCTCGCAGGCGCGATCAAGAAGTCCCAGCAGAACCTCCCAACGCTCAGTTCTCCCACCACCGAACTCGCCGCCGGAACCGATCTACAGCAGATGGACAATCTACGCAGTGTACTGGTACAGCTGCAAGGCTATCGGAAAGACGGCGCTCCCATGAGTTATCGCATGGGCCTCTACGAAGGCGATGATCTTCTTGATGCCGGCCTGCAAACCTACTTCCAGCACTTCCGCCAACTTATCCTTTCGCAAACCCAGACTCGCATCATCACGGCACTCGGCCAAGTTCCCGACACTCCCGCACCTGGAGCGGACTACCAGGCCACCTACGATCCGCTGCGCGCCTACCTGACGACTACCTCGAACCACGACAAGAGCACCGTCGACTTCCTCTCACCGGTACTGCAGCAGTACTACCTGAACCAGCGCACGCTGAGTTTGGAGAACCAGATACTTCTTCGCCGCCAACTCGACTTCTACTCGGCCTATCTCAAAGAAAAGAACCCTTACACGATCTCACCGGATATGGGCGTCGTAACCCACGCTCGCATCTATCTCTCGAAGTTCGGCGGAATTGAGCGCATCTACCAGAACATGTTGGCAGCCGCTGGTAAGACCAACCCCGCAATCGACTTCAATCGCGACTTCCCCGGCTCTGCCGAAACCGTCGTCGCGCCGCATATCGTTCCCGCTGCCTTTACCAAGCCGGGCTTCACCTTCATGCAGGACGCCATCCTGCACCCTGACCGCTACTTCAACGGCGAGGTATGGGTGCTCGGTGATCAGGCCGGCCAGTCCCTCGACTATGCCAACCTCACTACAAACCTGACGCAGCGCTACAGCGCCGACTACCTCGATCAATGGCGTACCTTCCTCAAAACCGCTGCCGTGGTTCACTATCGTAGCCTGCCAGACGCCGCTGCGAAGCTTAACACTATTGAGGGTGCGACCTCGCCCCTCCTCGCTCTCTTCTGGACCGTCTCGCGCAACACGGCTGTCTCGTGGCCAACGATCGCAGACGCCTTCCAGCCCACACAAGCCCTCGTGCCGCCATCGGCGACGAACCAGTACATAGGCCCAGGCAACACGGCCTACGTCAACGCGCTGATTGCCCTGCAAGGGTCGATATCACAGGTAGCGCAGAACCCCGGTGGGGCAACAGATCCCGCCGCCGCCGGCCCCATCATCAGCGCCGCCACCACGGCCCACTCAGCAGCTCAGCAGACCTCACAAGCTTTCCATATCGATCAGACTGCACACGTCGAAGGCATCGTTCTGAAACTCATGCAGGATCCCATCGCTTCCACCGAAGCACTGGTGCGAGGCATGGCTCCCGCACAGGCCAACGGCGGCGGCAAGAGCTTCTGCAGCGGCTTCAATCACATGACGGCGGAGTTCCCGTTCAACTCTGCCAGCACCACACCTGCGTCTCCTGACGAAGTAAAAGCTCTGCTACAGCCCGGCAGTGGCGCGCTTTGGCAGTTCTACGACTCCAACCTTAAAACGCTCATCGTGCAACAAGGCCTGCAGTACGCGCCCGCACCCAACGCACCAGTTCGCGTCACGGGAGGCTTCCTCTCGTTCTTCAATCATGCTGCGGGCCTCTCACACGCGATGTTCGCCAACAACGCGCAGCAGCCTACATTTACCTTCACCATTCGCGAATTGCCGAGTCAGGGCATTACCAACGCGACCATCGCCGTCGACAGCCAACAGATATCAAACCCCAACGAAGCCAAGACTTTCACCTGGACCGTAGGCTCCTCACAGAGCGCCACGCTCACTGCCAGCTATCTTGGCGCGAAGAACCTGCCTCTGCTGCAGTTCAATGGACCATGGGCGATCTTCCAGCTTATGAATAAAGCGAAGTCTACCTGGACACCCAGTTCAGGGCACCTGGAGTTCCCGCTCGAGGTCTCTGGCACGCCGATTCATCTACCCGATGGCACGCCGCTGGTCGTCAAATTCGATGTCACCATGCAGCAGCCCATCGTCTTTGACCATAACTATCTTGCCGGCATGCGCTGTGTCGCCGATGTAGCCAGCGCGAAGTAAGGGTGTTTCATGTCGACTTTACGCTGCCGCGGACTGCAGCAGGATGCATGTGATGTTGTCAGCACCGCCACGCTCCTTGGCCAGCTCAATCAGCTTCTCGCAACGCACGACAAGCTCCTGCGGCCCTGCAAGCTCGGAACTGCTTACCATCTGGGCAATCTCCTCGTCGGTCACATAGCGTGTCAGGCCATCCGACGCTAGCAACACCAGGTCACCCTGTTCCAGATCCACACCAAACAGATCCGGCTCGACACTCTCTTCAATCCCTATTGCGCGTGTAATCACTGACTGCATCGGAGACTCGTCCGCCATTGCCTGCGTCATGAGACCTCGCCGCACCTGCTCGGAAAGAAACGTATGGTCCAGCGTCAACTGCGTGGGTTCTCCCTCGCGGAACAGATAGGCCCGGCTATCTCCAACGTTGACAACCATCAGCCGTTCACCGATCACATGCGCGGCGACCAGCGTAGCCCCCATCCCGCGGTGATGCGGCTCCAGGAGCGCGCGGTCATACACCGCCCTGTTCGCAGCTATCGCGGCGTGAAACAGTGCGCTCTTCGACGTCTCCGCGTCCGCGTCTCCGGTGGTTACGGCCACGCCAAAGGCTTTCAGGAACTCCTCGACTGCAATAGCGCTGGCGACTTCGCCACCCGCAACGCCACCCATGCCGTCGCACACCACATATATCTGGTGCTCCGCGTCGCCACCAAAGCTATCTTCGTTGTTCCCGCGTACGCAGCCGATGTCTGTTTGCGCCGCTGCCAATACCGTCATTGCCACGCGCATCTCCTTCACCGGTCTTATCCAACCTGCTATCTATTCAGTCCGGCGGGAACTCTTAGATTCTTTCGAATCAGTATAGACACCGAGAATAGCCTCGTGAACATACATTGCTAGAAATTTCTTTTCAGTTGTGTGAGATATGCGACATACTGTCTGGACTGTCACCAATCTATTGACGGGAGGCCTTTATGTCCGCACAGGACGACGCGCGCTCCAAAGAAGACCCGGCAACATCCGCCGAGTCCACGGCTCCCTTTGAAATCTCGCTCGGGGTCGGCCAATATCGAATCGCCGCGAAGGGGGATCTCCCCACTGGCCCGGCTCGCGTTGTGGATCTGCTGCCAATCCTCCACCAACTCAGCGATGCCATGACCGATATCGGGATTCAGGAAGCCACCAGCGATGGCAAGACCATTACCTGCGCTCCCCATTGCGGCGCCTGCTGCCGTCAGATGGTTCCGATCACCTACTCGGAAGCGCGTCTGCTCGTTGAGTGGATGATCGATCTCCCCGAGGAACGGCGCATGGAGTTGATGGCCCGCTTCGACGCTGCAGTGGCTCGCATGGAAGAGAGTGGCCTGCTGCAGCGGTTACACGCGTATCGCCATGGAGACCAGGACACGCTTCGGCAACTCGGCTCGGACTACTTCGATCTCCATATCCCCTGCCCATTCCTCGAAGACGAGTCCTGCAGCATCCATCCCATTCGTCCCCTGCGGTGCCGCGACTATCTTGTCACGAGCTCCGCTGAACTCTGCAAGTCGCCTTACACTTCGAAGCCCAGTGTCATCTGGCCGCCCATCTCGCTCTTTGTCAAACTCATCGACTTTCCGCCGGAGATGTCCGCGGCAAATACGGATGGATCGCATGTACGTCAGTGGTTTCCGATGACGCTCATGATGGAGTGGGCCAGGTCGGTTGACGCAGAGGTAGCGCCAACACAGATGTCCGCTGGCAATCTGATCAACTCCTTCTTCGCCAGTTTCGCAGAGAAGCCAACTCCGGCGGAAGAGCCAGCCCCTGGAGGCACGTTCAACTCGCCCTCTTGAAGACTTCTTCTCTGTCCATATAAGTTGGCACCTCCGTGACGCGACTTATAGGACGGGAATACCATGGTTGCGGGATGAGCCTTCGCAAAATTGTGCATATCGATATGGACGCGTTCTATGCGTCCGTCGAGCAGCGAGATGATCCAAAGCTGCGCGGCAGACCTGTCGTCGTCGCCTGGAAGGGCAAGCGTTCTGTTGTCTGCGCGGCTTCCTATGAAGCAAGACGATTTGGCGTGCGCTCGGCTATGGCGGCCATTCATGCCGAACGCCTATGCCCTGACGCCATCTTTGTTCCGCCAGATTTCACGCGATACAGAGCTGTCTCACATGCAGTGCGTGAGATTTTCCAGCGGCACACTGACCTGATCGAGCCGCTCTCCCTGGACGAGGCCTACCTCGATGTCACGGAGAACAAGGCGGGGCTTCCCACCGCTACCCGTGTCGCCGTCACAATCCGCGAACAGATTCTGCAGGAGCTACAGCTCACAGCCTCAGCGGGCGTGGCGCCCAATAAGTTTCTGGCAAAGATAGCTTCAGACTGGCGCAAACCGAACGGGCTCTTTGTGATTCAGCCAACAGAGGTAGAAGGGTTTCTCGCACCACTGCCGGTCGGCCGTATTCCCGGCGTCGGCAAAGTGACCGAAAAGAAGCTGGAACAACTCGGAATAAGAACTGTCGGCGATCTCAGAGAACACGAACTGGAAGCGCTGGAGAACTCTTTTGGACGATATGGCATACGTCTACACGGGCTCGCCCGAGGCCTCGACCATAGCCCGGTCGTGCCCAATAGACCCACGCAATCTATATCGGCCGAAGACACCTTTGAATATGACGTTACTCTGGCAGAGACGGAGCCGATGATACGGCGGCTCGCTGAGAAGACATGGATTGCTTCCCGCAAAGAATCGCGCATTGCACGAACAGTGGTGCTCAAACTGAAGACCAGTGAGTTCAACATTCTCACCCGCAGCCATACGCCTGAATCTCCACCTTCATCCTGCGAAGAACTCACCACCATCGCGCTTTCATTAAGAGAGAGGGTAGACATGGGTTCACGGCAACGATTTCGTCTAGTTGGTGTCGGCCTCAATAACTTTTATGCGCCCGATGATACGCCCGATCAGTCAACCCTCTTCGAATAATTGCGCATCGCGATACCTACTTCTGAGGGCCCAGGTCGTGTCTGACGGATTAGCTCATTTTTGATTCTGGAATATATCCACTTCGAAGATGGATGAGCGACGACATTCATACAGACAGATAGACTTCCGGGGAAGCGGTAGCACTGAAAGATGCATCTAAGACCTATTAGCTTTGCCCAGCGCTGGTGCTTTGCCTACTCTATCTTTCTTTTAAGGCGTTACGGCTGCTTGGCAGGCAATGAGCATCCTACAGGGTTAGGAGAACATTTATGCTCATTATTCTCATCGTCTTGCTTTTGGTTTTCGGTTTTGGCGGCTATCGTATGGGGCCTGGGTTAGGCTACTATGGCGGCGGTGGCGTTAGTTTAATCCTGTTGATCGTCATCATCTTACTCTTGCTACGAGTTTTTTAAAGACAGCAGCTAGCAGCTGCTAGCTGCTTTTGGGACTTAGGCTATTTAACCCTTCTCGGCGACGAACTCCTCTTTCACTCCCGATACATTCTATGCTGTCGATAGCGAACTACTCACGCGGTTCTCGGTTGAGCTATGGCCGAAACGAAGCAGACGGAAGTCCCGCAACATGCGTTCGCATACTGAAAATCCCACCATCTTCCACTCCGCCGAGTTGTGTACCTTCTCCTGCTGAGGTGAAGTAGAGTGTCTTCCAATCAGACCCGCCAAAGGTACAGGTAGTCGGATTAGGAACCGCCGTGTCAATGACGAGATCGACTGCCCCATCTGGTGCGAAGCGCACAATACAACCTCCTCCATAGCGGCAATTCCATAAGAAACCTTCAGAGTCCATCGCAGAGCCATCCGGCAAACCACGATCGAACCCTTCGCTGAAGACACGTCTACGAGATATCTGCTGGGCTAACTTGTCATAGTCATACACAGAGATTTCATTACGCAATGTGTCGCCGAAATACATCAAGTCGTCCGTCGGCGACCAGGCAATTGTGTTGGCGATGCCAACTCCGCTTTGCCACGTCTTTACAACTCCGCTGCCATCGAGAGAGAGCAATTGACCGATGCATTCTGTTGTCTCTCGCGTGCTGCCATCGGCTGCAACGTTGTTTTGCATTGTTCCAAACCAGAGAGTTCCTGCCGGGTCGACACGGGCATCGTTACAACGTGTTGCCGGCCATTGCGGCAACTTGTAAAGAATAGTGTCGCGACGGTCGCTCTCAGGGTTCCACAAGAGGATATGACCGCCAAGCACAACGAGTAGCTCTTCTGGATTGGTTGTAAGAGTAAGAGCTACAACCGGCTCATCGAACTCCCACGTCTGAAGATGGTTAGAACTCAGCAGGAGGCGATGCAGGAGTCTCCGGTTGACGTCCGTCCAATAAATAGCATCGTGCGGAGGGTGCCACACGACACCCTCCCCGCACACGTCTGCCGTTCTCGCGATACAACGAATACTGGATTGAAGGATCTTCTCCCCAGACAAATCGCGCTTAACACTTGCCATATCCCACCATCTTTAAACAGGCTTCCAAGTAGTCCCTAGCAAGGTCCGTGCCGCTGGCAATACCTACAAGAAACGCCTAGAACGGTCTGCCGCGAAATAGATACACCAGCTCGATGATCAAAATGATGACGACCGTCACTTCCAGGAAGAATGCCCGGGTCTGATTGAACTGGTCAACCATGAAGCGATATAGTTCCTCGGCAGTACGCACTTTCTGGGTCACGAGGTCCTTATAGTCAGGCACGCCTACCTTTAATGCCGCCAGTTTATAAAGCCGGGCTGAAAACATATCGCTGAGGAACTTAATGGCGTTATCGGCGTGCTCCGTTAGCTCCGCCACGTCGAGCAGGACCGTATGCAGGCGAGTTGCCGACCGCGCCAACCGCCATCGCGCAAAGATGCCTGTTCCTTCATCGAGGAGGGTATACACACGTTCCAGTTCCTTCGTCAGCAGATCGTCGTAGTGGCGAAACTCGAGCAGCTGCGAGTTCGCATACTCCAGCAACTGGATAGCGGTTTCCGCGCCCGAAGTGCTGTCGTAGATAAATGCCGCATTCCATCCGATCACAGCCAGATCATTGGCATAGTAGGAGATGCGAGATTGCAGTACTTCATTGCACTCACTCTCGGCCAGTTTCCCCATATCACCGCGGACCACCTGCGCGATGCAGGAGCCGTACCTCTGGATCAGGTCCGTGACGGAGGGTGAACTATTAACCTCCCGGATATGGAAGATGAGGTAGTCTTCGCTCAGCCATTCCTTGTACGGCTTGATCAATGCAGGGGCGGCACGTGCCAGTCTGCCGCGAACGATCTCTGTGGCCTGCGCCGCGAAGTCTACATCCCATACCCACCGGCTTGCCAAGCCCGTCAGCTTGTCCCATCCTCCAGTAAAAGCAAGCTCGAAGACGACGCTCAGTACGCCGTAGTCGTAGTACTTGATCTCACCTTGTAACCGTTCGCCGCTTTCCAGCACCAACGTCTCCACGGGTTCGACGACGGGCGGGCGTTGATAGCGGACATATCCCGGAGCAGGATGTTTCAGGTTGGGAGGCTCAACAGTGCGAGCACTGATCAGTGCTCGCAATTGGTCAAGACGAATCTCTTCACAGACGTCGAACTGCAATAAGACCAGTACTGAACCGTGTAGCGTGACTTCAGCGGTCTGGATCACAAGGTCTGGCATGCAGCAACAATCTTATCTTGCAGCCGTGACCGCCAGAAGAATCCCTGGATCGAGCCACGGCTGCAGGCATCAGTTTTTGTGGCATTTTGTGGCGGAATTGGTGCCAGCCAGCTTTCGACTCGTCGACCCTATCTTGGTACTGTGGTACATTGGTACATATGAAGCAACCAGAAGAACTGGAAGGGGCTGTCGAAGTCGAAAGGGTTCAGACCGGAGTCAGGATCGAGAAGCGGCTGTTGAAGGTCCTGAAAGCTGTTGCTGAACTCAAGGACATGAGCCTGGGAGATCTGATGGAAGGTATCGTGCTGCATGCCTTTGAAGGCAAGACGGCGTTCTCCCCGCAGACGCTTAAGGACATCGAACAGCTCAAAACTCTCTACGGAATGACGCTCCATGCGTCCGACAGCCATCATTTGAAGGAGCGCAAATGATACTGCATACTCTCGCCACCCTCTTATTGGTCTCTGCCATGACTTCCCCGCAAAAGATTGAACCGAACGTATCACCTGCTGAACTCACGCATGTCAGCAACAGTTTTCACTTCGACATCTCTGCCCCGCTGGAGCGTGTGGCGCCACTCTTCGGTCCCGAAGCGGAGCGAGGCTGGGCGGGCAAGCACTGGAATCCTGTATTTCTTTACCCTCAACCTGGGAAGGACGTACAGGGAGCGGTATTCACGGTCCAGCATGGTCCTCATAACAGCATTTGGATCAATACGATCTTTAATGTGCCGGGCGGACGGATGCAATACGTTTCGTTTATTCCTGATGTCCTCGTGACGATCGTCGATGTAAAACTTACGCCCCTAGATCGATCTCATACGGCTGTGGAAGTGACCTATGCCCGAACAGCCCTGCAGGCTGCCGCCAATGACGATGTGCAAGCCCTTGGAGACAGCGATCGTGACAACGGCCCTTATTGGAAAAAGGACGTTGAGACGTTCCTAGGGCTGAAATCAAAATAGGTTGCGGGTGCAAGTCAGATACCTGCGATCCTTGGGGTTGTGAAGACGCTCTAACCCTCACGGCAAAGCGAACGCTACGATGGCATCGGACTGAGGTTCTTCGTCAATATGAGCGTGGCCTCCAGCGGCAATCACAATGTATTGCTTCCCCTTGTATTGATAGGTCATCGGCGTGGCATGGCCGCTGGCGGGAAGCTTCGCCTTCCATAGTTCCTTCCCGGTCTGAGTATCAAAGGCACGCAGAAATGGATCAATCGTACCGGCGACCAGGACAAGGCCTCCCGCAGTTACGATAGGTCCTCCCAAACTCGGAGACCCGGGTGGCGACGCCGAGTCTCCCAAGCTGGGAGACCCAGGTAGCGACGTCGAGTTGAATTGACCGAGTGGGATCTGCCAGCGGATCGTTCCGTTCGCCATATCTACCGCTGTGAGCATTCCCCAGGGCGGCGGAACACACGGCAGATTCTTCTCCGGCGAACGAAAGAAACTTCGAAACATTCCGTAGGGAGTTCCGGTTTGAGCGGTGTATTCTCCCTTCTCCTCCCTTGGAGCCGAATCAAATTCAGCGCGCGGAATCAGCTTTACCTTGGCTGGAAGATTATTCGTGTTGGAGATCAGCAGATTCCGTTGCGGATCGAAGGCATATCCGCTCCAGGTCATTCCGCCGATGTTGCCCGGGATGGCCAGTGTTCCCTTCAGACTCGGCGGAGTAAAGATGCCTTCGTTGCGCAGTTCCTGTATCCACGTACGGCACGTCTCACGGTCCGCAGCCGTAAGGCCCCAGGCCTCATCCGCGGAGAGGTGCTGCGGCGCCAGCGGTGGAGGAGCCGAGGGAATCGGCTGTGTCGGCGAAGTGACCTCCCCGGGCACATCGCTTTGCGGCACAGGCGTCTCGACTACTGGGAACAGGGGCTTCCCTGTATCTCGATTGAGCACGTACAAAAATCCTGTCTTGTTGCCCTGAATGACGACGGGAACCTGCTTGCCTTCGTGCGGCAGCGTTGCGAGCAATGGCGGAGAGGCCGTGTCGTAGTCCCAGAGGTCGTGATGCACCAACTGAAATCCCCACGCGATCTGTCCTGTCTTGGCCTGGAGCGCCACAACCGAATCGGCCCATTTATTATCGCCAGGCCGCAAGCCGCCATAGTAATCCGGACTGGCACTGCCTGTAGGAATAAAGACCAGATCGCGTTTCTGGTCCACGGACATAATGGACCAGGCGTTCGCGGCGCCGGTCAACCATTTTCCTTTGGCCTCTCCGGCCGCCGATGCCGAAGGGTTTGGTGGAATCGGGTCCCAACTCCAGCGAAGCGTACCCGTGCGAGCATCAAAGGCTCGCACTACGCCGCTTGGCATTTCGGCACGTCCGTTGTCGTCGATCGCAGAGCCTACGATGACGATGTCGTCAATGACTGCGGGTGGGGAGGTGATGTGGTACCAGCCGCTTCGAAACCCAGGGACATTGCGAAGGTTTACCTGGCCCTTCTCACCGAAGTCAGAGCAAGGCGCTCCTGTAACGGCGTCGAGAGCGATGAGGCGTGCATCGATGGTCGCCTCAAAGATGCGCCGGCGGCATAGTTTATGCGTCGATCGCTCAGGATCAACCCAGGTGGCGACTCCGCGATTAATCAAGCCATCTCCTGAATCCCAGGTCTGGTCGATGTGGGGATCGTAGGCCCATCGTTGCGTCCCTGTCTCAGGATCGACGGCGATTACGCGATTGAATCCCGTGGTGAGATAGAGCGTTCCATCGACCATAATCGGAGTCGTCTCCAACCCGCTCCGATGTCTATCTCCGCTGCCGTCCGAGATGTCGGTGGTATGGAATGTCCAGGCGACCTTGAGCTTCGAAACGTTGTCGCGGTCGATCTGCTTCAAAACCGAGTAGCGCATTCCGCCTTCATCGTTTCCATAGTGCGGCCAGTCGGATTCTTTTGAGGTTTGGGCGTGGCTTGAGCCTGCGAGCCAAAGCGCGCCGATGCAAAGTGCAAGCGGCCAATGTGTCCTCGTGAAGAGCAGAGTTTTCATGAATCAAGAGATACGTGATGGTATTTCAGTGGAGCAAAGGAGTTGGGACGAGCGGGACTGAGGAGGGATGAACGGGATAAATTCCCGTTCTTTTGAAATCTATTCAGAGAAGATACCGAGACAACCGCATTTAAATTCACCTAGCACATACGAGGAACAAGCAACAGCAAAATCCTTAACGCAGAGGACGCGGAGGTTTCGCAAAGGTCGCAGAGGGTGTCGTGGCGGCCTTTGCGTTTTTCCCCTGCGCCCTCTGCGTTAAGGATTTTGGCTGCTCGCCACGAATATGCCGAGAAATGAGATGCGTTTGCTTTGGAGTAGATACGTTTAGCCGTTCCAGAAAGGGTGATGTTGCGATACTGTGTATTCATTGATACAGACGAAGCTTCAATCCGCAAAAGATTCCTACGCCGTGATAAGCCGCAAGCAATCCTGGCTTCTGGTCTTCCTCGGATTTACGGCGCTGGGGTTCCTCAACTTTGAATACCGCTATCTCGACAATCTTGCGCGAGGTTACACGCATACCTTCGTAGTACGCCTGTTTGAGGAAATGACCGGCGCCTATACCGGCCTGCTGCTATTCCCACTCTTCCTCTGGCTGGTGCGAAGAACCCGCATTCGAAGAGATAACTGGTGGCGCATGGTACCCCTGACGATGCTCACGTTCGTCGTTATCTCCATTTGCGATACGACCCTGATGAGCCTCAGCCGCAGTGCGCTCGCGCCACTATTCGGCCTGGGGAAGTATGACTACGGCAATATGTTCTACCGCTATCCCATGGAGTTCGCGCAACATGTGCTGCTGTTTTCCGTTGCCTTGAGCACAATCTATTTCTTCGATTCCTATCGTGACGCGCGGAACCGCCAGTTGGCCAGCGCCGATCTGGAGGCGCGGCTGGCCGAGGCTCAATTGCAAAATCTTCAGTTGCAGCTGCAGCCCCACTTTCTCTTCAATACGCTGAACACCATCTCATCGGTGATGCACGAAGACGTGGACCGTGCCGATACCATGCTGGCGCAGCTTAGCGATCTGCTGCGCCGCACTCTGCGGCTCAGTCACTCCCAGGAGATCCCGCTCAAAGATGAGTTGTCCCTATTGAAGCTGTATATCGCGATTATGGAGGAACGTTTTGCAGAAGAGCTGAAGGTAAAGATTGAGATAGATCCAACGCTCTCCGAAGCACTCGTACCCCAACTCATCCTGCAGCCGCTGGTCGAGAACTCCATACGCTATGCGCGGGGGGCACACAGTTCCAAGCTTGATATATGCATCGTTGCGAGTCGAGACCAGGAAGATATGGCTCTTCGAGTGAGTGACAACGGCCCGGGAATTCCCGGGCTTGAAGATGGACGCTGGAGAAAAGGGATCGGGCTTTCGAACACCGAACAACGCCTCGCCGGTCTTTACGGAGAGAGCCAAAGGATGTTCCTTGAGAATGCAGAGGGCCTCACGGTTACGATTCGCGTTCCGCTGACGACGGAGTCTTCCGTCATATGACTGCTGCTCCTCCGCTACGAGTATTCGTCACAGACGATGAGGCCCCCGCACGGAAGAAGATCCTTCGCTTCCTTGCTCAGGAGCCGGATGTTTGCGTTGCAGGAGAAGCCAGCAACGGCGCAGAGGCTGTACTTGGAATTCAGAAGACCAAACCTGACTTGCTGTTTCTGGACGTGCAGATGCCTGGGATGGATGGTTTCGATGTGATTCGAGCATTGGACCCCAACGCTCTTCCCAGAATCGTCTTTGTTACGGCGCACGATGAATATGCGATACAAGCATTTGAGGTTCATGCGTTCGGTTACTTGTTGAAGCCCTTCAATCAAGAACGATTTTCCAAAGTCCTGGAAGAGGCGAGACAACATGTCCGGAAAGATCTGAGAAGCGATGTTGTCACCCACCTTCAAGGACTCCTGGCCCAACTTCAAAACCGCACGCAATCGCAGCCGAAGCTCCTGGTGCAACAGAACGATCGGGGTTTTCTGCTGTCGCTCCATCAGATTGACTGGGCGGAGTCGGAACGAAACTACCTGAACCTCTACGTTGGCAACCAAATGTATACCGTGAGAGGAACAATCGAAGCCCTTACGGAAAAACTAGATAGCTCGCAGTTCCTGCGGGTCAATCGTTCCTGCCTGGTCCGCATCGACTTCATACGTGAACTGCACAGCTGGACCCACGGTGAGTACCAGGTCATCTTGTTATCCGGCAAGACGTTGATGTGGACACGACGCTATCTAAACCACCATCCAGAGTTGTTGCGAAAACTTTAGAGAAAGAATTGCTCTTTCTTGCCACGATCAGGAGTCGCGGCTCTGGGATACCCTAGACAAGAACTTCAGGATTTAGCTATGGAGAGCATGCAGGAAGCAGCCAAACCGTCTCGAACCGCTCTTGGAGTCGCCATCCGCAGAGCTTCGCACCAGCTCTACGATTCCCCGCCGCTGGTATTGGAAGATCCGATTGCTGTTCGGATTCTAGGCGAGGACTATCGTCCTGCATTGGAAGAGGCCGCTGCGTCCATTCACGAGAGGTCTTCTCTTGGAATGCGAGCCTGGGTTGTTGCGCGTAACCGATACGCGGAAGACAAGCTGGCCCAAGCCGTAAATCTAGGGGTCCGACAATATGTTCTTCTCGGCGCCGGTCTGGATACTTTTGCGCACCGCAACCCGCACCCCGATGTTCGCGTCTTTGAGGTCGATCACCCGGCTACCCAGCATTGGAAGCGCGAGCTTTTGGGGTCGAGCGGATTGCAAGAGTCCCCTAACCTACACTTTGTCTCCGTCGATTTCGAGCGTCAAAGCCTTGCCAGCCAACTGGAAAATAGCGGCCTCGATTGCAAAGCTCCTACTGTCTTCGCGTGGCTCGGAGTTGTGCTCTATCTTACCTATCCAGCCTTTCGCTCCACTCTCGACTTCATTGCCACGTTTCCCGAGGGCAGCGGCTTCATTATGGATTACGCTTTTCCGCGTGAGGCACTGCCGCCAGATGAAGTGGAAGCTCGAGACGCTCTCGCTGCCCGCGTGCAAAGTATAGGCGAGCCTTTCCAACTCTTCTTTACCAAGGAAGAGATTGCTACCGAGCTAACCGATTTCCAGACTGTCGAGGATTTGGGTGCGACAGAGCTTAACGCCCGCTACTTCGCTCATCGTACCGATCGGTTGAATCTTCGCGGAAGGTCGGGACGCCTGCTCAGCGCGTGGCGGTAAGGTAGATCTGTCGAATAGAAGGCGGGCGTTCTGTCGTGGCTGTCGTTTCTTCGATACGCTCCAGGAGGCATTCGTTGTTATCTCAAATTCGCATCGCGTGGACCGCCATCATTTTCGCGCTTCTATTTTGTTCGAACGTCTCTACAATAAGAGCTCAGCAAAAGCCCCTCACCGCCGAGCAGACGAAGATTGTAGATACGGTGAGTACGATATTCACAGCAGCTCGCACAGACGATATCGCGAAGTTCGATTCGGTGATTGCGCCCGGCTTCTACATCTTCGATGGAGGCCTCCGCTTCAACGGAGATTCGATTATGACCTTCATTAAGACCCAACACGAAGCAGGCAAGCGCTACGAGTGGAACGTGACCGAACCAGACGTCCATATCAGTGGCCATACTGCCTGGATTGCTTACACCAATAAGGGCAGCATAAGCGACGCTTCCGGCACCAGGAATCAGAGCTGGCTGGAATCGGCTTTTCTTGAAAAACAGTCAGGCATCTGGAAGATCGTGTTTATGCAGAGCACCCGTGTCACCGTAGCAGCACAAGAAAATCATGGTGTGACGTCACAGCATTGATAGCGTTGGTCAGAATGCATGGAGTGTGCGGGCCACCATGCCACAGGAGATGAAGGCTTGTCCCAGGGGCTGAAGCCCATTCTGCGGCGGTCCCTTAATGTCCGGTCTAAAGTCCGGACCTATCTCAGAGGCAAAAGCAAAACACCTCTATTTCAAGGTTTCGCGTTGCGCCAGCACCTTATGCAGGGCATCGTCGAGTGTGCCCTTGAAGATAAGAATCTTCATCTCGTACGACGCTTGTGCGTTGTGTGGGAGGGGCACATGCGGATCAACGTGCTGGCAGGTAAGCTCTGGATTGCTCCAAACATTGTCAGGCTCCCGTGAGAAGCTCGCGGCTACCCAATCGTGATCGGTAGAGACCGTGACGATCATCGGCACATCCACGACACGCGAGCTGTAACGGTAGGTGATGCCATCGTCCCGATGCTGCACCCGCTCTGCCGGAACAGGCGCGGTGTAGGACGCATGATAGCGAACAGGAAACCAATCCTTGAGAGGCATCGTCAGTCGTTCCGGGGTCTCGGAGGCTAGAAGATCAAAACCCTCTTTGTAGTGAACGTACGTTCGTTCCAGTCGCGGATCGTAAAAAACGGCGCTAAAGCGAGGGTCGGTGATCGCCGTCGCAAAGTCGTAGTCAGTCGTAGAGTGGTTGACGAACTCGTAATGAAAGAGGATTCCATCGTCTGCCAGTGTCGCGCGGGCAACGAAATGGATCTCCCCGAAATCGGCGGCATACTCAAGCCCGTTCCCCGCCCTCTTCCATTGCGGCGCCGTGCCCTGGAGCCCAGGCTTGAAGATATAGAGATGCTTCGCGTCACTCTGCCCGTGGGCGCGAACCGTTACGTGCTCAGGCAACAGAATTTTGAAGCTGCGTTCACTCGCAGGGTCACCAGGAACCACGACCTGCAGGGCCGGGTTCCGATCTTCTGCATCTACCGCCATGCGCACACCTGCAGCATTGTGGACTTCAAGCACTTGCGCGTGTGCGGAGGGAATAAGTAGGAAGGCGGAGATCAGAAGCCATGCAAGACGTGACGATCTGGGTTCACGTGTAGCCTTCTGAAGACGATTGCCTTGTGACCGGACCATAAGTGAACCCTTTCTACACAACCTACGTCACCCTTAGTCTAGAGCCTGTCATTTCGACCGACCAGCCAGGAGTGGAGAAATGACATACTTTGGGGTTGTACAGCGAGTCCTTTGGCTTCTTCGGTAGTGTAGGCATCCGCGAAATACAGGGGTTTCTAGACGCAAAGCGCGCCACAAACATTTGCATCACGCTCTGCATCAAGGGGTTTCTCCACTCCCGTTGGTCGGTCGAAATGACAGACTTCGGGGGGGTGGGAACGAGCGCAGGTGGAATGCAGTGACTGATTCGTCCTGCATTCCACCTGCGTATGGTTCGGGTTAGTTGATTTACTGGTCGTTGCCTTCGGTCAGCTCTGCAGCGACTGGCTTGAGGTATCCCAACAGACCGCCTGTACCTTTATTAGGACCGGCGGTGAAGTACAACTCGCCGGCGGGAGAGCCTGCGGGGTCGTAGCTGCTGGGAGTTGCGCTATTCGCTGGAGTGATGGCCCAGATGCCGTTGACGGCAAGGGGCTGGCCGCTCGCGTTCTGCAACAGGCCATCAAATTTACCGGTGGCCAGGTCATAGGCAGCGATCGTGCCACTGCCCTCGGTGGTGCCTCCGCCAGCGAACTGGCCGATCAACAGATCGTGGCTGAAACGCCCGAAGTCGAGGGGTGCAAGCGCTACGCCCCAAGGTGCATTGAGCTGATCTCCGTGCTCGAGGCGCTGCAGGAGTTTGCCTTGTGAAGTGAAGATGTCCACGTAGCCGAGCCCTGGACCATCTGTCTCGATGGGTGAGCCTTCCTGGTGGAGGACGAAGGTAACGACAATGTCGTTGCCGATGGCCTGCACGTTGAAGGGCACGAAGTGAGGCGGAAGCAGGAGATCGGTGAAGGGCTGTTCTTCGAAGCCGAGGAGGCTGCCGAGGAGTCCACCAATAGGCTGCTCTTGCAGGTGGACCTTATTGAAGGCATTGTCATAGACATCCACACGGCCTTTGTTAAAGTTGGCGGCATACAGATAACGGTTGCCGTTCACAAGCGCGCTGGTGAGGCCGGTGTAGGCGGAGCCATCCGTCGTCTTGACGACAACGACCGCGTTCGTTGAAGGAGCCGCTTTTCCTGGGGTGATGCCGACGGTGGGGTTCCATCCCACGATAGCGCCATCCAGCGTGGAGAAGAGGAATGCGGCTGCAGGTCCTCCAGGCAGGATGAAATCGGTCGTGCTGCCATTGGCGATTGTGCCTGTAGGAGTTCCTGCGGGAAAGGTTTTGTTCGTGGGATCAGCTTTCGGAATGGTAACGATCAGAGAGTTTTTGACGCCGGCACCGTTGAAGAGCGTGCTGAGGCCGGAGCCGTTGTCGGAGATCCACCAGGGACTGCTGGAACTGCGAGAGAGGCCCCAGGGATTAATCAGGGTTGGGTCGGTGACGGGAGCGACGCCAGAGGTGTTGGATACGAGATTGACCTGGGTATAGTGCTGCGCGAGAGCAGCAGTTCCCAGAGACAGAACCAGCGATGCCTGAGTGGCCATACGCAAAAAGCTTTTCATTGGAGGTCTCCTAATACGGTAAGTCCCGCGGGTATAGGTACCTTTGCTCCGTCTGTTCCGGAGCAAAGGCTGGAGGCGAATCGCAGGCGGGGAGGAGCTGCAATCGAATCCTCAGCGATACTAGGAGGCCGATCAAAGCTTGATGTCAGGGGCTTGTCAGAACTTTGTCATCTTCTGAAGACACAAGGAAGGTTGTCAGCGCCTCCTTTGTCTTTCCATGCATTTTTGAAAATGCCTTCGCTCCCTTTCTAAGCTATGATTTTGTCCGACAGGAGCACGCCATGGCTGAGGTTTCTCCGGGCATCGGTAATGTCGTCCCCAACACAGGGCTCGTAGAGATGGCAATGGCATACTCTCGTAGCCGGATCCTCTGCGCGGCCGCTCGCCTTGGAGTTGCAGACGCACTCGGCGATGCAGAACGCAGTGTTGAGTCTCTCGCTAACACCTGCCACGCTGATGCCAATGCGTTGTACCGCCTGCTGCGAGCGCTCGCCAGTATTGGCATTACTACAGAGACGAAGCCTGCGCATTTCCGCCTGACTGCTTTTGGTGAACCGCTTCGCAAGGATGTGCCTCAGTCCGCGTGGCCTGCCGTTGTCTTTTGGGCAGACCTGCTGGCCGATAGCTGGTCTTTGCTTACCGACTGTGTCCGCACCGGTAAACCGGCTGACCGAGTGCGCGATCCCGATATCCCTTCGCGCTGGTCGCAGGACCCCGAAGCCTCGGACATCTTCCGGGCTGTGATGGGCACGGCTCCTGCTGAAGAGTATCTGCCTCTTGCCCAGGCATGGGATTTTTCTCAATCCAGGATCGTCGCCGATCTCGGTGGTGGAGGTGGAGCCCTCCTTGCTGCGGTGCTCCAGATCTATCCCCATCTGCACGGGATGCTCGTCGATCATGAAGCGAGCATCCTTGCAGCCCAGCCCCGTTTCGCGGCAGAACCTCTCTCCTCCCATTGCGAACTCATTGTTGCCGACCTGACCCAATCCATTCCGCCTGGCGCCGACACGTACATGCTGAAACATGTTCTCCACGGATATCGAGACGAGGGCGCCATCAACCTCCTCAAAAATTGCCGGGCCATCATTCCGAAGGATGGACACCTGCTCATCATGGAGTTTGTCCTGCCTCCGCTCGTCTCCCACGCCGACCCGCAACTCGAAGGGCGGCTCATGAGTGACCTCAACATGCTGGCCGTTACTGGTGGTAAAGAGCGTAGTGAACGCGAATGGAAAACACTTCTGGAACCGGCAGGATTTGCTCTGCGCCACGTGCTCTACCCCTCAGGCGATAAAGTCATGGTCGGGGTTCTTGTAGCAGAGCCCGTCTAGGGCGCGTTCGATGAATTTAAGCTGGTTGTTTTTCAGAGTAACCGCATGTCTCCGAGTAGGGATTCCAACGGCGCAGGCTTTCTTGTCAACCTTCTCTCAGGGCGTATATAGTTTCGAGCCAAAGCTAAAATAAGGCAGCGTTGTCATTAGCAAGCTCCATTTACAGTAAAAAGTTTTTGGAATCAAGGTATTACATGCCTACCCCGCACAATCTGGAAACCCCTCATGACCGATATAAGGGGACAAACCTTCCGTTGGAACACGACGAGAGATGGCTTCTTGTACAACGCATCATCAGAAGTACGCACTTCGTTAAGGCGTCTCAACTCCGGGAGATTCTGACTTATGTGGCGCACCAGGTAATTTTGGACGAAGGGGTGGCAATCCCCGAACATGAGATTGCCTGCAAGGTATTGGGGCGCAGGGAGGGCTTCAATCCAAATGATGACAATATCGTTCGGGTCCAGGCTGGACACCTGCGAAAGAAACTGGAGCAATATTTTGCCACCGAAGGCCGTGAAGAACCCTATGTCCTGGAGATCCCCAAGGGAGCCTATGTCCCTCGTTTTGTTCCGCGGCTGAACACCAGTGAATCACGATCAACGTTCACAGCAGAAACTTCCTTTTCCGCGAGGGCCGAACAGGAACCGGCGTCTGTGTTCCCCCGTACGCAAACTGCTCTTGAAAACGAGCCTTCTGTAGCCGGTCTTTCCGATCAATCCCTCCTAAAGGCGCGGTGGAAGCTGCAATCTCTGCCAAAGGTTCCCTCGTACTGGCTTCTGGCCGCTTTCAGTCTGGGGATCGTCGCCATGATTTGCTTCTATCGATTGGCTTCGACACCGCCTCTCATTGCCGCGGCGAGAGGGCTGCCTCGAAACATGATTGAGCAGCGCATCTTTGCCTCAGGCGCTCCTCTTTCGATCGTCACTACAGATTCAAGCCTGGTTCTGCTGCAGAACACCCTGCACACCGATATCTCCATCAGCGATTATGTCGGAGGACAATACCCTTCCAACCTGCTGGCGCATTCTTCGGACGACGCACGCAGAGTTGCTCTGGAAAATGCTACAGCCGGACGTTACACCAGTCTGGGAGACCTGACGATCGCCTGGCAATGCCAGGAACTAGCCCAGCAGTTAGGAACTTCGGCAACACTACGGTATGCGCGTTACATGAGCGTTCGGGACTTCGAAAAAGGCAACTTCATCCTTATTGGAAGCCGTAGGGGAAACCCCTGGATCTCCCTCTTCGAACCACAACTGAATTTTGCGCTCGAAGAGGACAAGGAGACACATCAGTTCCATTTTTTAAATAAAACCCCCGAGCCGGGCGAACAGAAAACTTACGCTAACGAGCAGGAGCCCCACGGAGACTATCTAAGCTACGTTGCGATTGCTCTTGTTCCAAATCTGACGAAGACGGGTTATGTTCTCCTCCTTAATGGCTCAATTATGGACTCTAACGAAGCCGCCGCTCACCTGGTCTTCGATGGAGATTTATCCCCTCCGCTTTTGCAGGCAATCAATCACCAGGCAGCCGATAAATCGGAATACCTTGAAATTTTTCTGCGGGTCCATTCGCTGCAAGGTGCGCCGAGCAAATTCGATGTCATTGGCACACGAACTGGTGTCATCAATTTCTGAAAAGTCGTTCTGGTTTGCCGTCTTTTAATTGGGCCAAAGCACGCTCAAGGGAAGGCTTATAGTTTTGAGCGCGCTCTTTGGCGTTACCGCCGCCGGGACGCTTGCTGAGCCGCTCGACTAGCTGATCGTCGGACAAGTTTGCAACAGAATCAAGCAACTGTTGCACAGAAGTCTGCGCAGCAGTGTACTTCTGCGCAAAGTGCGACAACTCATCACGCGCTGTATCGGGATGGTAGCTGAGCCTGTCGCCGGTCTGCCACGCATCGATCAGCGGATCGGGCGACCAGGCAAAAGGCCATTCCTGGTTGAGGATATCGTAGGCAGAGTGAAGCCGGACTACGGCTCCGGCAAAGCCGTCCAACTGTGCGCGGGCTGCCTGAGAACCTGCAACGCGGTGAACTTCAATATGCGTGGCTTTCGATGTGGGGTATATGGGGATACGAACAATGGTGGACAGCGTGTTGCCGTCGTAGGACCATCCAGGAGTCGTCGCATCGGAGGGTTGGAAGGCAAGCGGCTCTCCATCGACCGTGACAGATTCAGGTGGCCAGTCGGCTGGCAGCCGCAGTTCGTAACCGCGATTGCTCTGTATGCCGGGATAGCTTCCCTGTACGGGAGCGATGTCCACCGTAAGAGTGTCTCCCTGCTGTGCTGCGGAGATAGGCGTGAGCGCGTAGACACCCTGCTTGTAGGATTCGGAGTCACTTCCATCTTCATACAGCGTGTAGGAAGAAGACTGTCCATCGACTAAAGGCCAGATGTTCAGGATAAGCGGGTCGACTGGTTTCTGGCCGGTATACTGCATCGGCGGCTGCATAGGCACAATCGCTCCCGCGCGAAGATAGACGGGTTCCTGACTGATTGAAAAGGAGCGTTCGACCGTCGCAGGACCAGAGAGGTGTTTGCCGGAAGCCCACTCCACCCAATCGCCTTTGGGGATCCAGACACTCTGCTTCGCGAGTTGGGTTGCAGGATCGGCAGCCTGAACGATCGGCGCAACGATCATGGAGTCTCCAAACACATACTCGCCTTTGTTGCTATAGGCCTCCGGGGCCTCGGGGTAGTCATAGTAAAGCGGGTGCAGGAAGGCGGTGCCGGTATCGTAGGTGCGGCGTGCCTCGGTGTAGAGGTAGGGCTCCAGAGCGTAGCGAAGCTGGAAGGTAGAACGCAGGATGCTGGAGTATGGCTCGGGATAGGCCCAGACGCGGCGCTCGGCGTCGGGGTTCTTCGTAGTGTGAGTACGAAGGATGGGGCTGAAGGCGCCGAACTGAACCCAACGCGTATAAAGTTCGGGACCAACGGAACCCGGTGTGTGGCCACCGATGTCATGACTCCAGTAGGCATAGCCGACATTGGCCGCGGTGGACGTAAACCACGGCTGGAAGGCAAGCGAATCCCAGGTGGAGACTGTGTCTCCGGAGAAGCCTATCTGATATCGGTGGTTCCCTAGACCACCCCAACGATGGAAGAGCAACGGACGTTTCCCCTCACGCTCCTGGTCCGTGAAATGAACGTAGTTGAGCCACCAGGTCGGGTTGACTCCAGCTATTCTGGTGGATTTTTCCTGCTGCCAGTCAATCCACCAGAAGTCTATTCCCTGCTTTTCGAGCGGGTGATGCAGAATGTCGAGATAGTTCTGCGCGAATTTCTTGCTGGCAATATCGAACGGAACATATTGCTTCTCCGCAGGGTCCTGCCCCATAGCCCGGGCCATCGTGGCGTATTGGTCTTCCCAGGGTTGAATGCCGGAGGCTGGATGCAGATTGAGTGTGACCTTTAGACCATCGCGATGCAGTTTGCTGAGGAAGGCAGGCGGATCGGGAAAGAGCAACGAATTCCACGAGTAGCCGCCCCAAGCCTGCTTGTGCCCTGAGGCGTCCATCGTCTCGAAGTGCCGCCCTAAGGTCTTGTGCCAATCCATGTCGATCACGAAGACGTCGAGAGGAGTATCGTTCTCGCGAAAGCTGCGAGCGAGCTCATCTATCTCTTGATCGCTATAGCCCCAATAGCGCGACCACCAGGCCCCAAAGGCAAAACGCGGTGGCAGAGGAATGCGGCCAGCCACACGGACATAATCGGCAAGAGCCTGTTTGTAACTGTGACCATAACCAAAGAAGTACCAGTCCTGCCGGTCGCCAGCGGGACGTGAGATGACCCAGGGCCACGTGCTCTGTTCGCCTTGCGCAAAGGTGAAGTCATCCGAATCGAACAGCGGGCGAGTGGAATCGTCGATCAGTGTCCAGCCATTGCGGGAGAGCAGTCCGGGCTCGATCGGCTCATTGGTTTTGTCGCCTCGCACATCGTCGAGTGTGCGAGTGGTGCCTTGTAGGTTACCGGTGTCGCTAAGGCCAGGATGCCAGACAACAGGCGCACTGTCGTCGGGACGAAAACTCGTCAACGTGATCGTCAGATCTGCGGAGTTGAACTTTCCATTGTCGTGCGGCGTGTAACGCAGAAGGAGCGCACTGGTTTCAAGGATGAGGGTCTTGCCCTTGTGAGTAACCTTGAACTCCGGTACTGTGAGACGGCGATTGAGAAAGACCAGGGAGGAATGATCTTCAAAGTGGCCATCCTCAGCCCACTCCATGCGGATGAGCTGCGGTGTAAGAACAGTGAAGCGCGCATGGGATGACACCACGATGGCTTGCGGATCAGCGGTAGCCAAGTAGGAAGACTCCGGAGATCTCTGAGGACTCTCTGTAGAAGACTGGCCACTCATTTGTGCCGGCACGAACAACGATGCCAGCCAAGCCAATGCAAACCCGAAGAAGAGTGACCGGCCCAGACGTATCAAAGGTGTATTGCCTCTCATGTTTAGAAGTCCCCTGATCCTGCTCTGCTTTGAAATCTCATCAGGAGGCTTCCTGATTAAACGGAATAACCTGTATCCGACCGATCGCAAGACCGGCCGCAACCCGCTCATCCCACTTGTTTGCGAGATGAGCGGACTCTTTTGGGTAGTCAGGTCAGAATAGTATTTTGGCCGCGATCTGAACCTCACGCGGGGTGTTAGCTTGAGAGGTAATGGCCCCAAAGGTCGTATCGGACACACCTACATCTGGTCCAGAGAAAACTGGAGTATTGGAGACATTGAAGGCCTCACACCGGAGTTCCAGCTTGATCTTTCCGGTCACAGCAAACTGCTTGAAGATGGAGGCATCCAGGTTGATCGCTCCTGGATTGCGTAGAGTTCCCGATGTGCGTGACATGTTTCCGAAGGTGTAGGTAGCTGGTTGTGAGAAGTCAGCTGTGTTGAAATACTTCGTCAGCTTATTCTTTACGCTTCCTCCAATCGATGCATTCTGACCGTTCCAGTTAGGACGCTCTCCGGGGTTGAAGATATTGGCTACATTGTTAGCGGAGAAAGCGAGTGGTGTCCCCTTACTTGTAGTGAATATCCCATTGAACTGGTACCCGCCGAGGAGCGCATCGATCCAGCGGTTCCAGTTGGCCCCAAACCGCTCACCTCGCCCGAATGGAAGGCTATAAACACCGCTGACAACTAAGATACGAGGCACATCAAAGGTAGATAACGAGTAAGAGTCTTGCATGAGAGGGACGCTCGCATCTTGATAGGTGCCATTGGAACCGAAGTTCGAATTATCAATGGAGTAGTCATCAAGAGACTTACTTCCCGTATAGGAGAAAAGAAGTGCAAGGTCCTTGCTGAAGCGCTTTTCGATGCGTATCTGGATCGAATCGTAGTGAGAGATTGCACCACTGTCCTGATAACCGTTGACGGTCGTGAACTGCGGGAACGGCGCGAGCAGATAACGTTGTTGAACCGTCGCCCCGGAGAGTGGTCCAGACACCTGGACCTTTCCCTGGAAGGGATTATTGGGAACTGGGTTCAACAGTTGACTGCCTAACGCGAGATCTGAGTCTGGAAGCTGGTTGCGGCTGGGGCTATAAGGCAGTTGCAGACCGTGGCTTCCAACATAAGTAACGCTGATCATCCAGTTCTGCGGCAACTGATATTCAACGCCTAGCTGATAGTTTTCGGAGTATGGAGAGGGCTGGCGGCGCAGGCCAGCGACAATAGAGCTCCCTGTGCTGGTGAGGAGGCCCAAAGTATTTCCTGTCGACGGCACAAAGACGCCGCCAGGAAAAGGGTTGGAGAGGTAGTTATTGGGTGTGACGCCATCGAGAGTGCCGTAGTAGGTGGTCGTAGCGCGATAGCCTGTATTCTGAACAGTCGCGGCGGCTTGATTGGGGCTATCGGCAAAAAAGATGCCAAATGCAGCGCGCACCACGAGCGGCGTAAAGGGATGATAGGCGAGCCCCACCCGCGGCGAAAAGTTCTTGTAGTTGGGATCCGTAACGTTTCGTGGATTGCCGTCGACTCCAGCGTATTCCAGGCCACCCGTCAAGCCTGTGAGTCCAGTCGTTGCTGCAAGGGGAGAAGGCACAGTGAGGTCGAGGTACGTCGTCTGATTGTGACGCTCCGTTCTTGGCCTAAAGAGGTCATATCGGATGCCCAGGTTGAGCGTTAGCTTATTGGTAGCTCTCCAGTCGTCCTGGAGGTAGGCCGCTCCATAGTGACTGAGCGTATTGACGATCTTGAAGTAATGCACGACCGACCCTGATCCGAGCCCCAGTAGAAATGAAGCAAACCCATCGCCGGCGCCGCTTGAGGCTGTGAGCGCGTTAGGACCTTGGGTGAAGTTCGTGCCAAAGCTGAAGGTGCCTGACGCTTCACCATCGTCATTGATGTTGTTGGCCAAGATCCGAAACTCCCCACCAAAGTTAAGCGTGTGGCGCCCCAGCGTCTTCGTGTTGTTGATAAGAAACGAGTCTTGCAAATATCCGGCTTTTCCCTTGCCCGCCTGGCCGCCAGACCCGATCCCAAGATATCCAGCTGGACTTATTCCAGGAAATGTAAGTGCCGTGGAAGAACTCGCAAGTGCAGCGGCGGCCAGATAGGAGGGGAAACCCAGGGTTGTGGGATCAAATCCGTCGCCCGCAGTAGCAGTGTTGTAGTTGACGTGAGTTACACCTGCCCTGAGCTCAAAGATGTACGTTGGATTTACAGCAAAGCTGTAGTCCAACCCGGCACCGATCGCAGGCTGTGAACCGGTCGATGCATTCTGTGCTACCTGAATCGCTGCTGGAAAAAGATGGCCGTAGCCTTGTACCGGATTCCTCTTGGAGAAGCGGAAGGCCACTCGTTGACGGTCGGAGATTACCTCATCCACTTTGATGTCGTACTGATTAATCGTAGAGAGCGATGGGGCGATCGCATAGAAGTTGTTTACAGGTCCAAACGCGCTCGTGTTGGGCAACGGATAATACTTCAGAATATTGACAGCGACGGGATCAAATCGCGAGGGATCGATTACATTTCCTGGAAAGGGGGTTCTAATGTAGGTGGTAGTACCTGAGGTGACTACTTTCTGAGTGGTCGTCGGATCGTAGATGGTCACATTTTGAGGAAAGATTCCCGCTCGCTGCGCAAGGGTTGGCACTCTCGTCAAGGTTCCGCTAGGTGAGTCCTGGCGGAGGCCTTCGTAGTCGACAAAGAAGAACGTCTTATCGCGCCCATGGTAGAGCTTTGGGAGATACACCGGACCGCCGAGGCTGAAGCCGAACTGGTTCCGCTTTAAGCTTGGCAATGCGACTCCAGCCCTGTCGGAAAAGAAAGTGTTTGCATCCAGGTAAGAGTTGCGGAGGAAGTCGTAAACGCTCCCATGCAGGTTGTTCGTTCCGGATTTGTAGACGATGTTCATAATTCCACCGGCTGCATTGCCGAACTGCGACGAGAAGTTGCTGGTTTGTACCTTGAACTCCTGGGTGGCATCGACAGAGGGAAAGATGCTAAGAAGAGTGAAATCGTCCGACGGCGGTGCGGCTGGAACGCCATCCAGCAGAACGTCCGTGCTGCCGGACCGGGCGCCGTTCACATTGAACTGTAGACCGATAAAGGTAGAGTTTACGGAGCCTGTGACACCCGGGACGAGGAGAATCAGGCTATACACGTTCCTCTGATTCAACGGAAGGTTTTCAATGCTCTGGTTCCTGATGACTTGTCCGATGTCCGAGCTCTGGGTCTCCAATAGAGGTTCAGCGGAGTTCACCTGGACCGTCTCAGAGATCGATCCTATCTTGAGGACGAGATCCACCTGTGCGTTTTGGTCTACATCCAGTACCAGACCTGATCTCACGAGCCGTTTGAATCCCGTGGCATCCACGGTGACGCTATAGGGTCCTGGAGGCAGATTGGAGACAACGAACTGCCCCGCGCCGTCTGTCTGAGCCTTTACCGTCACCTGGGTTCCGGCGTTCGTAACGGACACCACCGCATTTGGGATGACAGCAGCGCTCGAATCACGGACCGTACCCGCGAGTGAGGCTGTGATCCTTTGTGCATTTGCTACTGACAGGCTTGCCACCAGAAAAATGACAGAGCGCAGTAGAAGAAACCAAGCTTTGCGGGCCTGAAACAGATAGACCAAATTCAGTGGTGAAGGACTTCGGTGCATCGCAACCTCAAAATGGAACGAAATAGGAATGAAGCAGAACAGAACGGCCTGACTGAATCTCGTTGGGAAACGACCGCGCATCCACAATCAAAACCTATTCGTAGTAAATTGCCGAACCGAACGGAAACAAGGTTAATTTACCGTCTATGAAACCTGTTTACGGTAAACACTTATTTAGAATCATTGTGTTACATGAAACCTTGTGGGCTACACAGCACACGCAGTCCTACGGCTTCCCAATTGAGTAATCAGGCATTCCCTCTCGCTGAATATGAGAGTTGTCCATAGTTGAGCAGGAAGATCTGAGACTACAGATAGTGAAACGGCGATCAACATGGGTCAGGTCCCAGTCCCTTCAAAACAAAACCTGGACTTTCAACCGCGTCCCTCATCCATAGCCTGAACCGCCGAATTTGATGACATACGCCTAAAAGATGATTCTCGACCTCAGACCCAGCAACGCCGTTGTGTACTCCTTGACAGCATTTGTAGGGTGCACCGAAACTTCGAGATCGGGTCCCAGCTCCATGCTCTGCGTCAGCCTCACTCGGTAAAACGTCTCGAAGAGGCTCTCATGGTGCCTGGCACCATGGCTTGGGTCCGTGATGTTGATCGAAGCTCCAAACATGTCTCCACGGCGCCCAAATGGCCGTACGTGCACGATACCTGCGTCAAAGACTCTCTTGATCGAAGAACCTGTATCTGTTGCCACCCCGAGACGCCCAAATGGAGCCCACCCATCTTTGAGTTCGTAATCGGAACCGAATCCCGCACCCGCTCCACTTCCCAGCGTAGCCGTATCGTCTCGCCACACCAGAAACCGGAAGAGATGCTCCTGCTGAGTCGGGGCACCCTCTTTCCAACCTAGCTCGATCGCATTCATGTACTTCTTGTCGACCAATGTCTTGAGATTTCTCTGCTGGGCGCCTTCGGTATCGACCGTGACAGCATGGATGTAAATGTGTGGCGTCGCCTGATACTCGAGTGCGGCACCGCCTGCATAGGTTCCATCCGATGGAATCGTAAGGTTCCCGTCATTTTCGGCGTTTAGAAACTGGGTGCGCTCATCATTGTTATAGAGACTTAGACTGATGAATTCATTGGGGTGAATCTTACCTATATAGAACGCCATCTTCTTCTGATAAAAATCCTGGCGATAGTAGAGGATGTTGAGCGTGATCGGTTCCTGCGGCCCTCCGCCTGGCAGACAGTTCAAGACCAATCCGGAGCCCAGCTGATCGCTTAGATTGAACTTCTGGCTAACGCCGAGATTCTCGCCAGACCGCACCAATAGGCTGAATGTCCCAGCGTTCCCGCCATGGTCGTAGGCTTTCCATCCACCTGCAAGGTCGAACCTTGCTGTTGCCCAGTTGTGCCGCACGCCGTCGGGCGTCTCGGTCGCATATTGATTCACAATGGTGTAGGTCGCAGCGAAACTAACCCGCCTTATCCTGCGGAAGTCGTTCAACATCATGTCGACGGGAACCAACGCAGGGCGAAATGGATCCCGCAGAAAAAGAGGATCCGCCGGTACCTTTGCCAACACCGCTGAGTCCTGATCGAGAGCTTGCCCGGGGAATGGTTGAGGCGGAGAGTGTTCGACTGCAACCTGATTTTGTTGCCCAGCCATAGCTTGTCTCTGTACCTGAACGCGCGCTGAAGCGTCCGGAGCGCCAGATCCGATCTGTGACGATGCATACCGCGGCGCTGCAAGAAAACCCGCAATTAGCGCCACACACGCCAGAATGCGTGCCACATGGCGGAGGTCCAACTTCGAGAGCTCGTAGAGACTGCACATCGAGTTTCACTAACCCAATCGGAGCGTTGCAGCCATCGAGCATCGAACGATAGAGCAGAATCCCTATAGATGTACCCAGTGGCGATCATCTGAAGGGCACTTTTCCCCAAGAAAAGTGCCGCTGCTCAGCTCTCTCCGGGGGATAGTAATAGGGATTCGGCTCTAGTCTTGCCGGAACGTGTGCCTGCCCAGACACTTTATACCGATTTCTATCCCGCGGTCATCCTTGAATAAGCTCTATAGAAAGAAGAGAGGCCTTCGATAGACGCGTGTCTTCCCTATTGAGTCTTTGTCGCGTGAACCAGCAATTCGACGCCGGGGACAATCCTATCCAAGAGAATAGCCTCAGGCTTCTCAAGCTCCTTGAGTTCGGATAGCTGTTGCTTCTGCTTTTCTGCACTTATCGCCTGATTCTTTTGCAGACTATCGAGAGCCAGCAGACCAATCGTGGCGGCATGAGTGAGATTGCGAGACACCGGCACCAACTCGGCGGTCAAGTCAGATTTTTCCAGCGAAGGCTGAAGAGCTGCATCGTTGTCTCGCCATAACGTCAACCACCGATGCGCTGTCTCCCAATCCCCAGGGGCAGCTTTTCCTGCGGAGATTCGCGCGGCAAGCTCATCAAACTCCCGTGCCTTTTCGCTTTCGGGTGGAACGGTATCTACGAGTCGATTCAAAGGGGAAAAGGCATCATAAGACTTTAAATCTTCTCTAGCATAATCCCGCGGCGGCTGCACCACGCTGGCAAGAACCTTCAGAGGCCCTGGATCGTTATAGCCACTCAGGCGCCTTAACATCTGCTCGCTGACGCTTTGGAAAGGCAAGCCGTAATACGCGAGCTTTTGAGAGAGCGTGTCGAGACGCTGATACATGGAACTGGGATCTTTTACACTCTGCGCTGACCAAAGGCGTTCCGCGATGACAGCGGTCCGAGGCCAGATTCGACCGTTTGCAGTCTCAGGGGTGACATATTCCGTCCACATCGTCGCTTCGCCGCCCAGGATATGAGCTTCCTGCTCAGGAGATAGCGTGGCCGTGCCGTTCACCAGAGGATCCACCGCGTAATGGTCGGCTGCCGATTGATTCAGATCGACATAATAGCCTGCGGACAAAATCCCGCGATAGCCCCGACGCGCGGCCTCCGCCAAAGAGTCCTGCCCACGCCACGACTGAATCACGACATCGCGAGGTGTGTCAGGCTGTAATACTTCGTCCCAACCCACCGTGATCTTGTGATGATTGGTAACGAGCTTTTGTACCCTACCGGTGAAGTAGGCCTGAAGGCCGGCGTCATCCTTAATGTGATGGCCTTGCATGAACTCTTTGATACGAGGATTCGCATCCCACTCCTTACCGTTGCACTCATCTCCACCGATATGGAAGTAGGCGTCCGGGAAGAGGGCGGTCATCTCGCCGATGAACTTGTCTAGAAACTGGTAGGTGCTTTCACGGGTGGGATCCATTGCTGGATCAAAGACTCCCCAGTGACGTTCGATCTGGTACGGTCCACTGCCGCTCGCTAGATCCGGATATCCGACAAACCACGCTGTTGCGTGACCCGGCATGTCGAACTCCGGAATGACGCGAATGCCGCGGTCGTGAGCGTACTCCAGAATGCCTCGGACCTGATCCTGCGTATAGTACAGACCGTCGGAACCCTTTTCCTGCAGCAGAGGAAAGGTCTTGCTCTCAATCCGGAAGCCCTGGTCTTCGGAGAGGTGCCAGTGAAAGACATTCATCTTCACCGCCTCCATGCCATCGAGATTCTCTCGAATCACATCGAGCGGCATAAAGTGCCGACCGGAATCGATCATCAGACCGCGCCAGGGAAAGCGCGGCTTGTCATCGATGGTCACAGCGGCAACCGAGTAGCCTTCTGGCGTAATGTGAACCAGTTGAAGAAACGTCTGCAATCCATGCAGTACGCCGAGAGGATTGGGGGCGGAGAGCAGCACTCCGGTTGCGGTCACCTCCAGGTGGTAGGACTCATCCTCGCCCAGCTGCTGCACAGGCGCACTCGGGCCGGCCGTTTTGATAACAAACTTCCCTGCCTTAGAAGGCTCGGTGGGTACCTTGAGAATCCCTGTTTCACGAGACAAGATATCGAGAAAACGTGTTTGCGCGCGATCCAGACGCGGCTCGGTGTAGCCTTCGAATACAACCTTCAGTCCATGATTGACCAGCAGACTTCCGGTTCCCGGGATTGCAGCAGCCGGAAGAGGCATGATGGGAAGCTGTACCGACTCTTGTGCCGACGAGTTGCGCGAAAACAGCATGAAGCAAAGCACGAAACTGAAGCAACTCGTACGCATCACAACAGACTTGAACATGGCACCTTCTTTGTCGCTGAGCCTCATGGGCTACATGTAAAGAATTGATACATCCAGTTATAGACGAAGGCCGAAGCTCGCGCTTCGGCCTTCGTCCTGACGGCTTTGGTTATGGGTTAGAAGTAGAGCTTTCCGCTAAACTGCATAACGCGTGCAGCACGAGCGGCAGTGGCTTGTCCAAATTGGGCGTCTCCAAGACCGAGGTCTATGATCGAGAAGTTTGTGTGGTTGAAGAGGTTGAAGGCCTCGGCACGCATCTGAAGATTGATGTCATGGCCGAAGTTGAAGTTCTTCATCAAACCCAGATCGATCTTTTCCAGACCTGGACTTAAGAAGTTTCCAATGCCGCCATCACCAAAGTGGCCTTGAGCCGTCGCGAAGGAACTGGTCGTGAACCATTGGTTCTGAGTCTTGGTCATATGAATGGGTGCCACCAGATCGGGACGAGGAGAGATATCCGGGTTCGGGTTTGTTGCCATCCCCAGACCACCGGGATAGGTACCCGCTGGACTGTCCACCGTGCACAGGTGGTTGGTAGGACTTGCAGGATCGCTGGAAGTCGGTGTCGTGCAGGCAAACGGGTCAACCTTTTGATAGGCGTTTATAGACAATCCTGAGTTGAAGGAGAGAATGCCTGAAAGTTCCCAGCCGCCGAGCACATGACCCGTCAGGCCATGCTGTTCACGGAAGAACGGATCCTTGTAGACGAAGTTGGCGATGAAGATCTGCGGCTCGTTCAGCCCGGACGGGCCGTAGTCAAGCTTCGGGTCATAGACGTAGGTGGTGGCAGTGCCCGGAGAGCCACTTTGACCGCCCTGCGCAGCAGTACCGCGATCGTTCCACGAATCCGTCATATTCTTGGACCAGGTATAGGAGAGGCCCAGCGTCAGGTCGCGCGTCGTCCGATGATTCAGCGATACCTGCAGCGAGCTATAGTTGGCCGTAAAGCCCGGTACCCTGGTCTTGAAGTACGAATAGCCGAGATAGGGGCGAATGTTGTTGAGAGGCACATCCGGATTTGCCTCACGCGTCTCCAGTGTAGGTATATTGTTATCAACTTCACCCTGCATGTGCCGGGAGATTGTGCCAACGTAGGCAATCTCAAGCACAGTGGTAGGGGCCAACTGTTGCTGTAACGAAAGATTGTAGGCTGCATACGAGGGGACCTTGAACGTGGGGGTCCCTGTTGCCGTTATTGAGTTTGGTGCGAGCGCGGGCGCAGCGGCACCGGCGCCTACGGGATTATCAAACGAAGTGCTGTTGATCGTCGTTGTCTGTATCAACGGTGGGTCGGAGAATGCATTTTGTTCCCAGACACCATCAGCTGTGCGATCGAAGAATTCTCCGAAACCCCCACGCAGAACGGTCTTACCATCTCCGTAGAGATTGTAAGCAAAGCCGACACGTGGCCCAAAGTTCCAGTTGTTGGTGGGGTTCACGACACTGCCAAACGGAGAGCAGGTGGCCTGCGCGGAGATGGCTTGCGCCGCCGCACAGTTGGCACCCGTGGGGAAGATCAATCCATTCGCGTAATTCGCTGCGGTATAGGCCTGCCCGGCAACAAAATTTCCGTTACCGTCGAGGGCCGGAGCCTGAGCCGCCTGGTAGATCAACGGGTCAAAGTTCGTGAGCAGGTTCTTTGCATCTGAAGGCGAGGGGAACCTTGTCCAGCGAAGGCCAAGGTTCACAGTCAACCTCTGGGTTGCCTTCCAATCATCCTGGATATAGGCTTCCGTATTCCAGAACCGCAGATCTGGAACCGCATCCTTATCCGCCTGCGTGTACTGATTTACATTGCCCAGCAGAAAATCTCCCCATGTATTGAAGGTGAAGTTCGGACCACCGTTACCAGCGTTTTCGGTCTTCAACATCTGCTGAGCTGTAACGCCTGCACGCACGGTATGATTGCCCAACGTCACAGTGAAGTTGTCAAAGATGTTTCGGTCCAGGTTGCGCTCCCCATACGGAGCGGCGCCCTGTGCTACCCCGATAACGGATCCATCTATAATGGATATGCTCGGAATACGGCCATAGGGGTCTTTATAGGCTTGCTGGTTCGTTAGTGAAGCGAGGACGCTGGGCGAGTTTCCGGGGCCTGAGAGAGATCCGCGGATAGTTCCCTGCGCGTAGACGAACTCCAATTCGTTCACCATCTTTGGAGAGATCGTCCATGTCAGATTACCGACCACATTGTAGCCGGGGGCATTGATACCGACATTCAAGACTCCCGGGAAATTGGGGCCATTGAATAGACCTGTAGGAGAAGTACTGGGAGCCTCGTCCTCCATGCCGCGTGCAAAGAAATGCCACTTGTCATTGAAGTAGTGGTCGATTCGAACCAGATCCTGGCGGAAGTTATTCAGTACCGGGTAAGTCTGGATCTGGTTACCGTACGTGAAGTTGTTGGCCGAACTGAAGCTGGGGGAGTTTGCCTCGTTTGGTGTGTAAATCGATGCCAAGTACACTTTGGCGTTTGCGCTGAAGCAAGAGGGATTGATAGTGCCTGAGCCGCCGCCCGGCGGTACATTCGGATTCGGATTAGGGGTCCATCCTATGATGCAGCCAGCGGGCGCATTCGGTTCACTTGCAGCATAAAACGAGCCCGCAAGCTCAGCCGCTGTGGGCGCCGCCAAGTTGCTCGGCGTAGGAGTCGTGACCTTGCGCCATTCCTCCGACCAGAAAAAGAAGGTCTTCTTCTTGCTCTCGTTGTAAATGTGTGGAATATAGAGCGGGCCGCCAAGGGTGAAGCCGTAGTTGTTGTAGTGATCGGGAGGACGCGCAATATCTGCCTGATTATTGAAGTAGGAGTTTGCGTCAGTGTTCGCCGTGCGTACAAATTCATAGACTGAGCCGTGGAACGAGCTGGTGCCGGAGCGGGTGGCTACCAGAACCTGACCGCCTCCGCTGCGTCCGAAGCTCGCGTCGTAGGAGCTGCGCTCCAACGTAAACTCCTGGATGGCATCCACGCTGGGAACGTTGGTTATCGAGGAGTTCGCACCACTGTCATTGATGTCCGCACCGTCCACCGACCAGTTATTGGCAGTGGTACGTGCACCGTTTACCGAAATAGAAGATGAGCTATTAAGACTGCCAAAACCCGGTGAGTCACCGAGCATGTTCACAACGCCTGGCTGCAGCGTAACCAACTGTTGGAAGTTGCGGTTGACCAACTCGAGTTCGCGCACCTGCGTCCCAGAGATGGTTCCAGCCTGGGAGCTGCTTTCGGTATCTACAGATACCGGGTTATCTTCCACCGTTACGGTCTGGCTTTGAGAGCCTGGCTTCAACTGCGCATTCACGGTGCGCGTTTGTGCCACATTCAGAACAACGTTGCGGTCCGAGAATGTCTGGAAGTTCGGATCCGAAACAGTGATCGTATAGGTACCAGCAGGAAGGTTGCTGGCGGTGTAGTTACCGGAGCTATTGGATTGGACTACGCGAGGCTCTCCATTCACTCCGTTCTGAACGATCGTGATACTGGCATTCTGAATCACTGCCCCGGTGCTGTCCGTTACCGTGCCTGTAAAGGTTCCTGCCAGCTCCTGTGCGTGCGCCAATGGAGAGAACAAAAGCAAAATTGTCGTCAACAGAAGCAGCCAGGAGCGTCCTTTTCTGAAACTCGCCCTCTTCGCAGAGACATCCGGAACGGATGCAACTTCTGTACAAAACATAGAACTAGATTTGATCATGAGGCTCTCCATAAATGTTGCTGCTTGCGGCGCAAGGGCGTAGTTTTCGAATGACTTCGGCTTCGTGTGCGGTTTTGTTCGACCTTCAGATCGCGATCTGTTGCGATCTGAAGGTCGAACTCGTTAGAAGTTCGTTTGCCAAGATGCCGGACAGGATGATTCTTCCCGTCCGGCATAACGTTCTTACGGGTTAAGGTCTGTTCCCAGGGTCTTTGTCAGGGATCCGCTGGTGTCGTCGTCTTTCAACGCCCAAACGTAGCCACCGCCCAAACCATTGGCTTTGATGTAGTTCACCTTGCATTGCACCGACGTAGGATTGTCATAGCTGAATGCCGTGTCGGTGGTTGCATCATACATACGGGCTACGCAACGGGTGGAGTCGTAGGTAGAAGTGAATCCGTTATTCAACAGGTTCTCGACCGTTTGGTAGGTTGCCAGGCCGTCGGTCAAGATGAAGTCGCATCCTGCCGCCGGACTTCCCTGGTTGTCACCCGTCGGGCAATTCCCTACGCCGTTGAGGTTAGGAACCGGAGCAGTTCCATTCGTAGTCAGAGCGCCAGTCGGATCTGTAATCCCGGTTGCGTTCTGATACATGCCGCTGTTGGCTGAGGTCAAACCTCCCGCCCAGCCGGCACCATAGAGTGGGAATCCCATGGTGTATTTGGCTGGTGTTGCACCGTGCGCGAGATAGTACTGCACTGTCGACTGAATCGTAAATCCTGTTCCATAGAGCGGGCTGGCAGGATCGTCGTACAAGGGAGACGCATCATTGGTAGCACTCGAAAAGTCTCCGGCGTAGTTATAGCCATCGACGTTCATGTAGTCCAACACCCCGGACAGAGCCGAGATATTGATCGTGTCATAACCACCGTCGTTGCCCGAATCCGCGGCCGCACCCGGTGTTGACGGACCGGCAGCCAAATCGGCCAGCAACTGATAGGTCTTGCCAGTGGTTCCCGTCAATGTGGTCAGTTCGTTGCGGAACTCAGTCATCAACGCTGTGTAGTTGGCCGTGTCGTTTGCGTTCGGGAACTCCCAGTCGATGTCGAATCCATCGAAGAGAGTACCGGTGGAAACGCCCGAGGCGACATTGCCCTGAATAAACATGCTGACGCACGAGCTTACAAAGGCCTGGCGTTGAGCAGTCGTGCTGGCTGCGAGGTCAAAGAGCTGATTGTAGGTGGGTGGGTTCCATCCGCCTATGGAGATTAACACTTTCAGGTTGGGATGGAGCTGCTTGAGTTGCACGAGCGCACCAAAGTTACCCTGCAACGGGGCTACGGCCGCAGTGGCGCCAGGTACCTGGGGGACTACCTTCTGGTAATCGGCATAGGAGTCGGCGATCGCGCAAGTCACAGTGCTGCCGTTCGCAGCCGGTTTGGCAAAGGCATAGATGACATGCGTAAGGGCGTTGACCTGGCCATTATTCTGCAGGTCTGCAACGTTCGAATTGGCGTAGTAGGTGCCCCACTCTTCAAACCATCCGCCAACAAATGCGGTGCCGCTGCTGCTAGCGGCGGAGGTCGTCACGTTTACCGTGGCTCCAGACGATGTACCGGCGCTATCCTTGGCTACGACCGTAAAGGTATAGCCGGTCGAAGCAGTCAGGCCGCTCACAGTATCCGATGCAGTGGTCGAGGTTAAGGTCGAAGGGCCGCCGGAGATGGAATAGCTGACAGTGCAGCCAGTAGGAGGCGTAACCGCCGTCCAGCTCAAATTGGTGGTGGTAGCTGTTGTGCCGGAGGCCGCCAATCCAGTTGGAGCGCTGGGCGCCGCCGCACAGGAACTTGCCGAGGTCGTCACACTCGCCGCTGAACTCGCGGCTGAGGTGCCGGCAGCGTCTGTTGCTTCCACGGTGAAGCTATATGTAGTCGAGGGGGAAAGGCCGGTTACAACATCGGAGTTTGTGCTCGGGGTTGCAATCGAAGCGCCGCCTTGCAGCACGTTGTAGCTAACCGTGCAACCTGTGGGAGCAGTAACTGCCGTCCAAGCCAGGTTTGTGCCGGAGCTAGTTGTTCCAGAGGCCCCTAATCCAGTCGGTACAGCTGGCACGGTCGAACAGGTTGAGCTTGAACAAGTTCCGGTCGCGGTCCAGGGTTGGCCAGAGCCGGACCCGCCGCTGTTGGTAGCCGGGCTTTGCCCTTGCGTCCACCAATTGGCGACGTAATTCTCGCCACTCAGGCTTGCGGTCATACCAGCTGTGTAGACAGCTGTGGAACTCCATGCAGTGGCGCATGCGGTCTGGGCCGATGCTGTTCTGGGGATCATGAGCGCGATCAGACCAGAGAGCAGTAAGAGAGAAAGAAGAGCACGTTTCATCAGGTCACCTTGAATTCGGAGGGGCATGTTCCCCGCCCGCCCGCGGTTAAGAGTTTGGGAACTCGGTTATGGTCGTGCCAGACAAATCTGAGATAGAACCTGCGAGCGAACCCGTGATAAGGCCGTGAGAGAAGAAAGTAGAAGTGTGGATCAATGGCACAATTGACGTGCCCAGAACAATGCCAACCAAAAGCACGGGCAGAAAGCGATTCGACATTCGTTACATTCGAGACCTCCATGGGTGTATCGATGGAACAAAACGAAATGCGCAGCCCGAAAGTGAGTTAGCCGCAAAAAACTTTTCCTGCGACACCCACCCGAAACAAGACATTAAAACCTGGGTGCAAAAAGATACTTATGAACGTATCATTAGAATCAAGGTCGGTCAACAGGATTTTCACGATAGCCTAACCGGCTCTTTTCGTCTTTGTGCTTACAAGACCGCCCGTGAATACAAATGCGCCGATCCTCCACTCGCTCAAGAAGTTACGACTGCTGACAGCACGCTGGAGCACTCATAACAGCACGGTTCGACCACGCGCTTGCCTGAGGAAATCAACACGTTCTCCAGAATCCTGCCTGTAAGACAGGACTGCCCTGCCAGGCTGCGAACCGAGAACCACTGCGCTTCCAAATTCTACACATCGCACTCAACACCGGCTTCACTTCGTCGATAGCACCGTAACCCTGACAGGCCACAAGAACAATCAATCAGGCACTGCATGAATACGGGATCGACGACGATATGCAGACAAAGGATTGTCTTTATCTAACTTGGTTGCGAAGTAGACAAAATACATCCGAATACAAACGTGCAGAAAGTGCAGTTTCATCCATGATGGGCCTGGTAGCGATATAGCTTTTCTTCTGCATCTCGCATCGCGACGGCGACGGCACCCCATACGACGGCTGAACTTCCAAGGCTGCTTGGCAACACTCGCGCAACAGCAATTTCGCTCTTGCGAAGCATTTCCACCGTCGGCTCCAGCAACGCCGGGTGGGCCCCAATATCTCCTCCAAACACAAAAAGGCTGGGATTCAAGGTAAGTGAGAGATTCAGAACAACATCCCTGAGAAGTCGAGCACGCTGATGAACGACCTTCTGTGCGGTTGAATTACCGTTCAACGCAAGATCAAGCACGCCAATTGCCTTGTGGATCTTTTCCGTCACTCCGGATTTACCGCTGACAGCATTCCAGCTTTTTAGGATGCCAGGGCCACCTAGCACCTGTTCGAGCTGGCCAAATTCATACAAGGATGGCTGCACGCTGGAGATATTGGGAACGTGAAGATAACCGATCTCTCCAGCCGCCCAACTCGATCCATGCACAATCTGCCCATTCACAAAGATGCCGGCACCAACACCCGATCCAGCCGTGACCAGGATAAAGATAAAGCTTTCCTCGGATTGGGCAACACCACGAAAGTGCTCGCCAATCGCAGCAAGATTGGTGTCATTCTCCACGAATAGAGCACATGAAAATTGCTTCCTGAGTATGTCCAGCAAAGGAACATCTCTCCAGGTGTTTAAATCACCGACGGAGACGATAATTCCATCTCGAGCATTCGTGATTCCTGCCACGCCCACCGTCATGGCAAGCAATTTCTTCCACGGCAAACCATGTCTCTGCATGAGTGCCTTCAGTGAAACGCGCAACACCTCGATCACCGCATTCGGATTGCGCGCATCCTTCGGCAGAGGTTCGTATTGCTCCTCGAGAAGAACTCCGTTCAGATCGGTCAACAATATGCGGAGGGCATCTACCGTAATATCGACGCCGGCAAGGCATCCATAGTCCGCCTTGAAGCGAAGATTATCCGGCCTGCGGCCACCGCTCGACGTTCCCTCCCCGATCCACTCAATCAAACCGAGATCATTGAGATCAGAGATGACATTCGCAACAGTGGGAGCGCTCATACCCGTTTCACGAACAAGGTCCGCGCGCGAGCAATTGCCCAGATTCTTCAACAACATCAGAATTGTGCGCGCATTGGTTTGGCGCATCAGTGCTGGACTGCCTATCAATATCGGATTTTTACTCATTCTGCCGCCTTGATGATTCTAGAAATTCTACACTTCCACCATAGGAGCGATCGCTGCCCCTAAAGCCACTTTACCTCCCCACGAAAAGAGCGATGGTGAATAACAACCGATTGAACACGCTACAAATGATACTTGCCAGCAAGGATTTTTCTGCAACGGTCCTTGACTTGTATTGAGAAACAGTTATGACCAAAAGTTCTAAGCAAACATCATGCAGGCTACTCAAAAACGTCCACCGGGCTCACAAACCACTACGCATTGGGTGAAATACGCCTCGCAGCACCTCGATCTGTTCCTTCAACAAACGCTCTGAGATCGCCGCGGATGGAATGCTGGCGAAGCCATGAGGAATGGATGGTACCAGATGAAGCTCAACAGCCACTTCAGCCTCCGTCAGGCGGCGGGCATAGTTGAGCCCCTCATCGCGCAAAGGATCAAGGCCGGCACAGAGAATATACGCCGTAGGCAGATTCGATAGATCCTCAGCTCGCGCCGGTGCCGCGTACGGCGAGACATTGGGAATGTTTTCGCCCAGATACCAACGCCACATCGTCTCAGCCTCTGGTCTTGCAAAATCCGGAACGTCTGTAAACTCACGTGCAGACGGTGTCTCGAGGCGGTCGTCCAGGGCAGGAATCAGGAGCATTTGAAAACAGATCTTTGGACCGCCCCGGTCGCGTGCGAGAAGCGCTATGGCCGCAGCGAGATTGGCCCCCGCACTGGATCCTCCTACAGCAAGAAAGCCGCGATCCAGATTCAGCGTTCGGCTCTCCTCCCAAAGAAATTCAAGCACTCGGTAACAGTCCGTGAGCGCAGCGGGAAATGGTTCCTCGGGAGCGAGCCTGTACTCAACACATACGACGACACACTGTGCGTGAAGAGCGTAATGAGCGCATTGCAACTCCTCGGAGAAGAGATCGCCGCAAAAAAATCCTCCCCCATGAAGGTAAAGCAGTGCAGGCAACGCACCTGCCGCATTCTTTGGGCGGTAGATGCGCACGGGGATCTGGATCTTCTCACCATCAGCGGGCAGAACAAAGAAGTCTTCTACCTCAAGACCGAAATCTGACAACCACGGTTTCGCCCCCTGCCGCGCGGCAGTCATCGCTTCGCGCACAACACGGGCATCCCGAAGAATCTCTCTTGGATGTTTGGCAAGTGATGCGAACGCAGGATCCATCGGTAGGTTCGACATTCTCCCTCCAAGAATTAGAAGATAGATTTCTCCGGTACGACATCCAGCATCTCTTCGCGGGATGGCAGAGCGGTAAGTGCGCCACGCTCACGGGTAGAGAGCGACCCGCAGATACAAGCTCTCCATAACTGCTCTTCGATATCGGCGCCGGACAACCACGCGTCGATGAAGCCAGCGTCAAAAGCATCGCCAGCACCGGTTGTATCTACAACCCGAACATCCGGCGGCACCATTGTGTATAGGCGATCGCGCTGAAAAGCGGCTGCCCCGCGGGAACCCAGCTTAACAATGGTATTTTCCAACCCTAACTCAATACAGGCACGCAGCATCTGCTCTGGATCCGTATGCCCCGTCAATAGCTGCGCTTCACTTTCGTTCGGCAAAAACAGATCGACCATACGCAATACATCGAGGCTTCCAGAACTCAGAAACCAATCTTTACGCCACCCCGGATCGATCGAAAGAGTGCAACCGGCAGATCGCAGAGCAGGCAGCAATACTTTTGCGAGCTTCGCTTCTAGTGGCATCGCAAAATGGACATGCTGGGCATGAGAAAGAGCAGCAAGCGTCTCGGGCAAAGCCACGTACTTTTCCAGAATTCGGTTCGCTCCAGCATAGCTTAAGAAGCTGCGATCTACGGTTGTCGACATGCTTACCGTGAGTGCATTCGGCAACTCAGAGGAGTGGACATGCTCAGCATTCACTCCAAACGAACGAAGCCTCGATCTAAGCCACACCTCTTCATCTTTGCCCAGGACGCCAAAGAGGGATGAGTGATTTCCAAGACGAGCCAGCGCACAAGCGGTGTTGACAGTGCCGCCTCCGGCCTCACGTCGATACTGCTCCGCGAAGACCTCTTCTCCCGGCAATGGGACGTGATCGAAATCAGTAAATATGTGGTCGACATATACTTCGCCGACTACGGCGATATTCCAGCGTTTAGTCATAAGGTTTCAAAAGGCCAGCTTTGTTCCTGGCGTGATTTATAAAGAAAAGTTGCTATCCCTGCCAACGTTGCAGCAAAAGCGAGAAATATATTTCTTGCGCCGCTGGAGATAAGAACAAGAAGCCATCCTATAAAAGCGATCACCGCCGGCAAGGGATATAACGGCATACGAAATGTAAGCTTGCCCTCTTCAATATGACGCCTGCGCAATAGAACCACGGCAACACACTGAGCGAGAAATTGGACCATTGTCTGAATGACAATGACTAAACTAATGAGCGTATTAAGACTGAGCATGCAGGCACATGCGGAAAGAATGCCAAGGATAAGCAGCGAAACATGCGGGAAATCCTTGGTCGGATGCACCTTCGCGAAGACGCTAAAGAACTCTCCTTGTTTTGCGGCAGCAAATGGAATGCGCGAGAAGCCGAGAAGAATCGCAAATACCGAAGCGAAGGACGCAACCAGGATGAGCACATCTGCCACCCTCGCGTACTTGACGTTGTAAACAGTCTGCATGAAATCCGCTACGATCGCGTTGGAGTGCATGCTTTGCTGAAGGGGCAATACCCCCAGAATGGCAAGGTTCATCGCTATATAGAGAACAGCCACCAGGAGGATGGAAACGATGATCGAGTATGGGATCGTGCGTTCAGGACGCTTCAGTTCCCCGCCAATCAGACAGACGTTATAGTAACCGGCATAGTCATAGACGGCGATCAGAGTCGCGGCCCCCACACCCTTCCAGAAATAGCCGTCCAGGACAGGATAACCACCGCTCATCTGCCCCCTGAAGGCCGCTGGAATGTGCGTTGCGCCCGCTATGATGATCCAGACGATCGTTCCAACGACCAATATCCAAAGACCAATTGAGATAGCGCCGATCGTAGTGATCCGGCGATAGAGCAGCACGACATTAATGAGACAAACGGCCATCGCCAGTGCGCAAAGACCGACATCGTTAAGGACCGGCCAAAGATAATGAAAGTACTGCGAAAAACCAACTGCCCCGGAGGCAATCAAAAGAGGCGCAGTAAGTACAGAGGACCAAAGCACTAGAAAACTTGCCACTTTGCCATAAGACTCCGCACCAAATGCCTGCCGCAGATAGAAATACGGCCCACCAGAGAAAGGCATAGCTGCCCCTAACTCTGCCCATACCAAACCATCGCACAACGAGATCACTGCACCCAATATCCAGGGGAGCAAGACCTTTGACCCATGCACTGCAACCAGCGCAAGAGGGATGCTCAGAAAAGGTCCCACCCCGATCATGTTGAGCATGTTCGAGGTGCTGGCTCCGAGGATTCCCATCCGTTGACCCGAATTGTCCTCTGCAACTGCTATATCGGCCCGCATGAGAGGCTCCGGATCACCATGAATATAGACAAGTATCGGGTGACAAGGAGTCTTTGTCAATAGTCGTTAAGAAGTTTTGCCAGTAGCTTTGAGATGGGTTACGACTGCAAAGAACAACGCACCTTCAGCAACAGATTTCTTCGCCGCGCCCCCTATTGCCTCCGCGCATGACTCATTTCTTTCACGCAGACAGCACGAAACTCTGTTTTGTCCGTAATCCCCCTGTTTTACGAACGGTCGTAGAGCACAGACACCTACTCTTTGGGCCACCGACAGGGCTTCCAGCGGCGCAGGCCCATCAGTGACCTTCCCTACCTCACACCCCGGGTTCGATTCGAAACCTTCCTGCCGAAGCTATAACTCCATACAAGTACGGCAAGCGGTAAAGCCAGGGCAACCCAAGACAGTTCATCCCACACGCCATCTCCAAAAAGCGCCGAAAGCAGTCCCCCCAACGTGATACCGGCGATGACGATCGCCGGTCCATAGACTTTGCGAAACGGAAAGGGCTGACTCATCGCGCCAGAACTCCTACCTGCTGTTCTTCCAGACTCACAAGCCGGTCCAGTTCTTTCTCGACCGGGGTTCTGCGGCGGGAGAGCCAAAGGTATACGCCACTCACCAGCACAACGATCAGTGCCAGGTCAAAGAGCGCCCAGATGACCTTGAGCGGCAGTCCGCCGTAGTCTCCGAAGTGGAGAGGCCGTGAGACCTCCAGAGCGCGCAGATACCAGGGCAAACCATGGGAGACAGTCAAGGCGCCGGTCTCTACATCGACCAGCGCTGGCGTAAAGAGCCGTGAGGTTACAGGGGTCTTCCCTTTGCTCCAGACGATGTAATGCCGAGGACTGCCCAAGACCTCATTGGGAAAGAGCACAGAATTGCGTTCAGACTGCGGCAAAGCAGCGGAGACCTGCGCGACCGCAGCATCAATCGACCCGAAGTGCGCCGGCACGGGCTTGCCATGGTACGGAGCGAGAATCTGCGGCAGGGTCTGGGCACGCCAAAGCCCGAAGAGAGGTTCCGATATAGCATTCATCACTCCTGTCGCACCAACTACCAGCGCCCAGGTGAGAGTGACGATTCCGAGCAGATTATGCAGATCGAACCAGCGTGTTCTCGGCGCAGCTTCGCCACGATAGGTACCGAAGCGCAGACGCCGCATAAACGGACCGTAGACCAAAACTCCCGAGATAAGTGAAACGATAAAAGACAATGCCATCACGCCCATCACCAACTCGCCGGGAAGACCAAGAAACATTTCGCTGTGCAGGCGCAGGAGAAATTCGATCAGGTCGAAGCTATCCTTTGGAACTTCAAGCAGCCGCCCGGTGTGCGCATCGAAGATGACCTGTCGAATCTCGCCAGGCTTTGGAGCGGCGGAGGGGCTCATGTTGACGAAGATGCGCGGTTCATCATCATCCCAGAACAGCCCAAAGGGATGAAGCGACGGAAATTTGGCCTGTGCCTCAACGACCATTCGATCGAGACTCGCAGCAGGCTCTCCGGCGAGTGCCGGCGAGGGTGCAACGTGTGGTGCAAGAACCGTCTCCAGTTCATCCGAGAAGACGAGCGGCAAGCCTGTGACACACGCCATCAGCAGGAACGCCGTGCAGAGGAGGCTCGTCCATTTATGGATGCGGTACCACGTACGTACTTTTTGAGCGGTCAGCATCTTCATCTCCTTAACCCTTGAAATCGACCTTGCCGAGAATGCTGTGTGGTCTGTCTACCATTGGTAGTTCACCTTGGCGAAGATGGATCTGGTTTGCCCATAGACGCAGCGGCTGGTGTTCTCGCAAGTTGCGATGTATCTCGTGCCAACCAGATTGGTAACATTTCCCGAGATATTCCAGTGTTCCAGCGAGTAATGCGCCGCGAGATCGACGAGCGTGTTCTTCGGGACACCGAGCGTGTTATACGTATCTCCCCACCTGTAGCCTGTGAAACGAACGCCTCCGCCGAAACCGACATTGTTCCAACGTCCGCCATGCACCGTCTTATCAAGCCATCCGTTGGCGAGGTTGCGTGGAACATTGATCGGCGCTTTTCCCAGATCGAGGTCATTACTCTTCGTGACCTCAGGGCTCTGATAGCTGTAAGACGCCGTTGCGTCTATCCCACCCGGCAGGCTGATCTTCGATTCGAGCTCAAGACCACGCACTCGAATCTCTCCCGTTTGAACGCTGAAGTTCGGGTGGTTCGGATCGATGGTGGTTACATTCTGCTCAGTGAGGTTGTAGGCGGCGATGGTAAATAGAGCGTTCAGCCTGGTCGGCTTGTACTTCATACCTGCTTCAAACTGCTGTGACGTGGTCGGCTTGAAACTTGCGCCATCGAAGGAGAGGCCATGACTCGGCAGAAACGATGTGGTGTAGCTGAAGTAAGGCACAAGGCTTTCAGCGATGTCATAGGTGACACCCGTGCGGCCGGTGAAGTGACTCGGTAACTGGGACGTGTAGGTATCTTCGATACGATCTTGTTCGAAGACGCGCGCCCAGTCTTCACGGCCGTTCAAGGTAACGCCCAGGCGTTTCCATCGCAACTGATCCTGCAGATATACACTCGTTTGCTTCACGCCGTCCGCGGTACTGTAATCCGGAACTGGAATCACAAAGGTCTGGCGATAGTCCGGCTGGAGCACATCCAATGGGACTGAATCGGAACCATCATTCTCCTGCCAGGTGTCATTCGACTGCAGGTAGTTGAAGCCGCCAAGCAATGTCTGCCGCAACGAACCTCGATGCATGCTCCACTCAAGGTGGCTATCACTGACAAAGTTATTGAGTTGAGCCTGCGCACCAAACACATACCGGTCCAACGTGTGCCCATCAGCTTCAAAGCCGGCCCCCATCAGAGTCTTGTACAGGAGGCCGGAGTGATTGAAGCGCGCATTGATCTGCGCTTGAACACTATCGCTGAAGAGATGATCCAGGATCAGGCCTTCCGCATGCTCCGTCCGGCGGTACTGGTCATAACCGAGGTCTCCGGTAAACAAGCTGCGCGACAGGTAGCCGAAGGAGGCGTCCGAGAGCGTACCGACCGCTGGCAGGTACTGCAATGTCCAGCCGCTATCGGTAAGCGATTGATGCGTGAGCAGCGTCAACGAAGTCTTCTCCGTGGGCTGCCACGTCAGAGCAGGTGCGAGATAGAATCCATGATCGTTGACATGATCTACCTGCGTTCCTCCACCGCGCGCAAATCCGTTTACCCGATAGAGCAACTTGTTCGCCGCCCCCACAGCCCCACCAAAGTCGCCGAAGCCTTCAATCCTCCCGAAGCTGCCGGACTCCAGCCCAATGGAATAGAGCGGCTCAACATGAGGACGTTTACTGATGACATTAATGACTCCACCGGGTGACGTAGCTCCGTAGGAAGTGGACGAGGGACCACGCAGTATCTCGACCCGTTCGGCGGCCGAGGTCTCGAGTTTAGGAGAGAGCAGAGTGTAGTACGTATATGTCGAAAGCCCATCCAGCAGAGGAGCCGTATCTGTAAAGCCTCGCACCACATACCAGTCGATGCGCTGGTCTGCGCCGCCATACGCTTCGCCATTGATTCCGGCGCTATAGCGCAATGCCGCACCAACACTCTCCACATTTTGTGCCGTCAACTGATCCTGTGTGACGACGGAGATGGCCTGAGGCGTTTCCAGCAGCGGGGTTTGCGTCTTCGTTCCTACAGAACTCTCGGCAGCCACATACCCGATGGAAGCGCTGACAGTCACGGTGCTGTTCGAAGATCCAACCGCAAGCGTGACGTCTCGTTGTACGTCCGAGGAATCAAACACGACACGCTGCCGGCTCGTGGCAAAGCCCTCTGCTACAACTTCAAGAACATACGCACCAGGGACAAGTTGCAAGGCATAGGTGCCGGTTGCATCGGTCTGCGCTGCTCTGCTGTAAGCCCCACAAGTGACCTTTACGGTTGCGGAGGGCACTCTCGCGCCTGAGGCATCAACGACACTGCCTGTTAATGTGTGCGCTGGACGATCAGACTGTACGGTGCATCCGTCGCCCGGTACGGGAGGTGCGGCGTGTTCTGCCAACATCCATGAAGCAGACAGCAAAACAAACGCGGGGACGGATCGAGCCAACCAAAAGAACATTGCGAACATACCTTTCAAATGCAGCCTTGGAGAGGGTCACGCGCACCTCATGCTTGAGGCATTCCTCGGAGCTGTTGTTTATGGCCTTCTGCGGCGCCTCACTAAGAGACACCGCATGAAACTCGCTCACTGAAGTTAGAAGTGGAGCTTGAGCGCGACCTGCAACGAACGCGGCCCACCAGTCTGATAGAGCGGGTTCAATCCACCTAGCTGCGAACGCTCCATGTTGTAGGCATAGCCGAAGGTAGTCGGCGAGGTGAGTTGGTTGTAGATGTTTCCGAAGATCGCGTGATTGAACAGGTTGAAGGCTTCCGCACGAAAACTGAGCCCCCTCCCTTCTCGAATAGGAAATTCACGTCGAATCGCAGCATCGGCTTGCACGGCATCAAAGCCGCGGGCTGAGTTCCTTCCCGCGTTTCCCTCCGTTGCCGGCAGATTGGATGGATCGCAATTCAACATGAAGGCCGCACAGTTGATGACACGCCCTCCCGGTGCGGCCGCATCGTGAAGATAGAGAGGAGCTCCAGGGATACGATTCGGGTGATAGTTAATCTGTGCGCCAGTCTTCGCGTCGATGCCGGAGTTGCCTATGATATCCAGAGGCAGCGCAGAACGTGCCGATAGACGCAGGTCGGCGGACCAGTGGTTCAATGCAGCTCCGAGAAATTGATTCTGCACATGACCAGGCAGGTCATACGTAAGAGCCGCTTGCAGGTTATGCCGGATGTCGTAGTCCGAGTCCGCGCGCAGTTGCTCATACACATAGAAGTTGCTCGAAACATCGTCCAGGGCATGCGACCAGGTGTAGGACACCAGCGCCTGCAGTCCATGCGAAAGCCTGCGCTGAAACTGCGCCTGCAACGCGTTATAGTCCGATGACGCACCGTTCGTCGTCAGGTAGATCCCAAAACCATTACTGAACGCCGCATTGCCAAATAGCTGTGGCTCGAAGACCTTCTGCAGCGTAAGTTGCCGCCCTGCGGAGGCGACATAGCTGAGAGTGAACGTCTGCCGTTCTCCCAGAGCCTGCTCCAACGAGGCGTTCCACTGAATGGAGTACGGCGTTTTGAGATGTGGATCGGAGGCCATGACCGTGTTTGAGTAAGGTGCCGCAACCGAAGGCGCGCCAACGCTATCCACTTGCGCCTGCGTTAGAGGAAAGGCACCCTCGAAGTCGCCCTCTGAGGAGAAGCCCGGACCGTTGTATCCATACGACCCTGTAGCGCTGCCGGTGTCGTAAAAGAGTCCTCCGCCGAGGCGAATGACTGTCTCGCATCCAGGCGTCTGGTTTGCCTGATAGGCCAGGCCGACACGTGGAGCGAAGTTGGTGTAGCGCGTCTGCCACAAAGACGCATTCTGCGGGGCAAGCTGCATCGTAGACAGATCCGACGTTGTGATGCCGTAGGGGTTGTTGCCTCGTGCATCGCGTGGCGCAGGATTCAGGTCCCAACGCAAACCGAGTGAGACGTTCAGCTTCGGATTTACCTTCCACTCATCCTGCGCGAAGAGCGAGAGGTTTTGATACACAGGCTTCATGGGCACCTTGTATTCGGTGACCGAAGAGCTCACATCCTCGGTCTCCAGAGTCGTCTGGTCGTATACATAGCCGAACTCATAAGTAGAAGGCAGCGTCTCAGTCGTGACAAGACGCCGATAGTCCACACCAAACTTGAGGTTGTGCCTGCCTAGAGAGGCGTTGAAGGTATCAACAACGTTGATCTGGCGTTGATTCGTGGATTGCGGCTGATAGGCGACGTGAGCACGTGTCTCAAAAAACAGCGTGAAGATAAACCAGTCGGAGTTCAGGTCCGTCATCCCCGGAAGCCCACCGAGATTGAGAGGTACGGCTCCTCCAAAGTTCGTGAACTGGTATTGCTGCGCCTGATTGTTTGCAGTGAGGTTGAAACGAAGCTGGTTGCTGAATCGTGAGCCGAAGAGATTGTTCGCGCCCAGCGTAATGCCCTTCACCTTCCCTTCGAGAGGCGTCAGGATCGAGGGGTTATCGGAGTATCGACTGCCGAAAGACGATGGCGAGTAATAGGCTCTGCCAAAGACGCTGAATCGATCATTGATGACGTGGTCCACGCGCAAGCTGGAGCTATTGATGGAGCCGGGATCCGAGTAGCTGCCAATAAAGCTGGCAAGGCCATCGCCGTAGTCTGTGCCGTTGGCGCTCGGCAAAGGAAAGGCGTTGAGCACCTGGCTATATCCTGCAGCGGCATTCTGCCGAACCGACACCGTTGGCACTGCATACGTCTGCGCAGCCTGCGGCGACTGCACACGCAGCCCCTCGTATGAGAAGAAAACGAAGGTCTTGTCCCGGCCGTCATAGAGTTTGGGAAGAAACAGGCGGCCACCAAAGGTTCCGCCAAAGTCGTTCTGATGCATCGCCTGCCGGGGAGTGCCGTAGTAGTTGTTGAACCAGTCGTTCGCATCCATCGCCCCGTTGCGCAGATAGTCGAACGCTGACCCATGCCACACGTTTGTACCGGCGCGCGTATTGAACGAGAACTGACCGCCCGGCGTGCGTCCATACTCCGCGGAGTACGTCGAGGTTGTCGCACGAAACTCCTCAAGGGCATCCACGGAGATAAGGCTCTGCGTGGTACCGAGTGCTGTTTCAGCGGGCGTCGCGCCGGAGAACCCGCCACCCCAGACAACTGCGCCACCATAGCCGTTGGCTGCTCCAGTATTGGCGCTCACGCCATCAATCAGGAAGTAGTTCGCCTCGGTCCGCTGCCCATTGACCACAATCTCGCCGCTTGAGCCTTCTCCAAATGCCGATGGAACAATGCTGACCCCAGGGACGAGCGTCAGCAGCGACTGAAAGGATCGCCCATTGAGCGGCATGTTTTCGACAAACTGACGGTCGATCACCGTGCTGACGGTAGCGTCCGTGGTGTTGATATGGATGCCGCTGCCATCCACGTTAACCGCCTGCGAGACCGCACCCGGATGCAGAACGTAGTCGAGCGAGACCTTGCCTGCGACTTCCACCACAAGGTTTTGCACCCTCTCTGTCTCAAATCCGGAAGCAGAGATCGTCACCGTATAGTGGCCCGGCCTAACCGCCGGAGCGTTATATAGACCAGCCCCATTCGTCTTCGCGTGCAGGGTCTCCTGCGTCTGCTGATTGACGATCTCGACACTAGCCCCAGGGATTACAGCCCTGGCAGGATCAGATACGAGACCGCTCACTTGAGCAGTTTGTGCAATCAGAGGAGTTGCGATTCCAAAAACAAGGGGAAAAACAGCAAGAACGCACGAACGCAGACGGTAGAACATCGACACACCTTTCCAATACAGCCCAAGGTGTGGCGAGAGCGTCTATGATGGTAGACATTCGCCAGCCCTCGGGTTGTCGATCTCAGGCCCCTGCGGCGCTTCGCCAAAAAGACAGTCGCAGGGGTCAAAATTGAAATATACGACTAATTCAGTCCTCGATTAGAATAACGGTTAAAGGTTCGGCATGCTCCGCGTAAGCCGCCACACCCTACTTCTAATCGGCCATGTCAGAACAATCTACGGATCACATCTATCTGCAAAGCGTTCCGCGCCCGGTTGCCGCCATGGCAAAGAGCTATCCGGCGAACTATGCCGGCTATCTGCACAGCCATAAAAGAGCGCAGCTGCTTTATGCGGCCTCCGGCACCATGAAGGTCCTGTCCGACTGGGGCTGCTGGATTATTCCGCAGCAGCGAGCCGTCTGGATTCCGGCTGACTATCCTCACCAGACCGGCAGCATCGGCCCTATGAAGATGCGGACTCTTTACATCCGCGCGGACGCCTGCCCACCCGCAGCACCTCGAGAACCCCGCATGCTCGCGGTCTCCGGACTGCTCAGGGAGTTGGTACTGCGCGCCACAAAGATGCCAATCGAATATGACGAGCAAGGGCACGACGGCAATCTCATCACAGCGCTATTGGGAGAGATCGACTGGACTCCTCTGCATCCCGTCAGTCTTCCCCCTTTGCGGGACACGCGATTGCGATCGATCGAAGCCGCTCTGATGAAAAGTCCTGGCGACACCCGAACGCTCGAAGAGTGGGCGAAACGCATCGGCAGCTCGGCACGCACGCTAAGCCGGCTCTTTCGGCAGGAAGCTCAAGTGTCTTTCCAGACATGGCGAGAACAAGTCCGCACCTTCGCAGCGCTACCCCTATTGGCCGAAGGCCGCCCCCTTACAGAGATTGCCGATGCTCTGGGGTATGAGACAGCCTGGAGCTTCACGGCCATGTTTAAGCGCGTCACAGGGATACTGCCCAGCCGCTACTTTGATAACGCCTGACCATCTCCCGGATAACAACAATCCTCACTGGACACAAGATTGCTGATTACAATCAATTCCGCCCACCGGGTACAACGTGTTATTTTTACATGACGCAAAATAATACCCCCTCAAGAGTGGATCACAGCATCATCTCTTCCCCAAGTAACAACGATGTTTGATGTCTCCGATACGCCATTGCAGGATTACATCAGAACAAAATCCCCGAATTTGAACATTGGAGAAATATCTTGAATCTTAAGCTCACATCGGAAAGATTTTCTTCTGCAGGAATCGTCGCGCCGTTCATTCGGTCATCAAAACGGAAAGCCTTTAGTCTGTATAAATTTCACCTCTGCCTCTGCATAATGGCTTGCCTTCTTTTGGGCATCGCGAGAAGTTCAAAGGCCCAGGCTACTGAGCTTGCATATACCTATACAGGCGACCTGAAGCTTGATATCAGTAAAACTCCATTCAGCAGATTTGGTTCGTACATAAGCATTTCAGACATGAAGGGATTTCCTTCAACACCCAAGCGTGAAGGCATTTTTTTGCGCGACCTCCATCAAGGTGGCGAGCAGTCCTTCCAATTAGTGGTGGTTCATAACGGAAAGAGTGTTCCCTTCACCGTTGTCGCCGAACCAACATTGCTCACTCTTGTATCAGATAAAGGAAACATCGAAATTTGCTTTCAGGGGCCCGATCGGCTTCGAGTAAGGGGAAAAGGTGTTGGACTGAGCCTGATAGCGGCGGATAGTTCGTGGGCCGTCCAACAGGGTTCGTCCATATGGGAAGTCAACAATAGCGCGACGAAATATAGGCTTTTGCCTGTCGAGGGTGCGCTACAGATGGATGCTCCCTGGAACGGAACGGGTAGCGAGCATGTTTGGGCCACATTCGAAGCGGCCACCGGTTCAGAACACTTTGAGGCGGAGATCGATGCCTACACAAGCGTGTGGGTGTCTCATGGAATGGAGGGCAGCTTCGACGAGGCCCGTGCCAACGAGGGCAGGCAGTATGCCGCTTGGCTACGCAAAATGCCCCAGGTAGGAACTCAGTTTGGAAGAGGAGCTGAGCTAGCTGCCTATGTGAACTGGGAAAGCGTGGTTCAACCGGATGGAAATCTGAAGAGGCCTTCCATGCTCATGTCCAAGAATTGGATGAACGCCCTCTGGTCATGGGATCAGTGCTTCAACGCCATGGCGATGACCTATGGCGATCCGGAGCTGGCCTGGGACCAATTCATGCTCCCCATTGATATGCAGAACAGCAACGGGGCCTTTCCTGACAAATGGGATTCGGACAATGCTGTATGGGAGTACTCAAAACCGCCAGTGCATGGGTGGGTACTCGCCTGGATGCTCCGGCAACATCCACAGTTCGCCGACCGGGAATATCTGATTCAGGTCTATGAGCCTCTTGTGAGATGGACGAATTGGTACTTTGAATTTCGAGACACTAACCACAACGGATTTCCGGAGTATAGACACGGCGATGAGTCCGGATGGGACAACGCCACCGTCATGCTCTCGGGTTCACCCGTAGAATCACCCGACCTCGACGCCTATCTGATCGTGCAGATGGACACACTTGCCCAAGTGGCCCATCTATTGGGGAAAAACGCAGAAGCCAGCGAATGGCATAAAAGATCCGACCAACTCTTAGACGCAACGGTCAAACGGTTCTGGAAGGGTGATCGGTTTGTTGCCTTCCTCGAAAGAGACGGAAGCCAGATTGAATCTGAGAGTCTTCAACTATCCATGCCTCTCATCCTGGGGAACCGGCTTCCCAAAGAAATACAAGCCCAAATAGTAGCGAACCTCTCGAAACCAGACCGATATCTGACGCAGAACGGACTGGCATCGGAGTCGATAAAAAGTAGGTACTATACGGCCGATGGCTATTGGCGAGGGCCCATTTGGGCTCCCACGACGATGATCTTGACGGAAAGCCTTGATGAAGTTGGACAACACCAGTTCGCGGATACGCTTCGCGAGAAATTCTGTCGCATGGCCCAGACCGAAGGGATGGCGGAAAACTACGATGCACTGACTGGTAAAGCGCTGCGAGATCCGGCATACACCTGGACATCTAGTGTGTATCTCATCCTTGCGCACGAACTATTCGCAAGGAACAGACCGTAACTATTCTTTCGTGGCAGCGCCAGAATTCAACTAAATCGCTCTTACTCGGCAGCTCATCCCTCGCAGGTTTGAGCTGCCGAGAAAGTACTTTCACAAGTGGAACCGAATCCACACATACCCTCGATGAGAAATATTACTCGGCCCGTTGGCTTGTAGGACGAAATTCATGATTGCAATCTCCATAGGCTGATAGATTTCCCGCAATTTCCAGTCAAACATGACTGACTATTTTGTCTAGCTTTACGGAAGAATCGAAAATAGTAAAGCATAACTTTACGAATGCATCTAGATTCGCCTTTAGAAGTAATTACTGACAAATATTTTCCTGCTATTTACAGAGTTAAATAAAATTTGTGAGTTTATCGCTTGACGCCCTCTCCGGATACGTTTATAAACTCACCTATGTTTGATCTCATCCAGTCGCTTCAGCGCTTCCCCAGCCGCTGCTCTTGTTGTTGATCTATACCAATCCTCCCCTCACAATTCTTTACTGATAGCCAGCATCTGCTTTTTTGCTGTCTTTGCCGTTATGCGCCATTTTGATCATGGCCTAATAACGGTCAAGCCGCTTCTCGCCCAGATGCCTTGCTGCTAACAGCTTTATAGATCCCACCTGTTTCCAGCTTTCTGGACACAGGTGTTTCTAGACGCTGCCCGCATTTGCAGGAAGAGCGAATAAATTTGCTCCGTGAATCTCTGCGCCTTTTTTTAGGAGATCACTTACCTGCATCTCTTATGCCGTAAACATGCTGATACTCTCGTCAGTCTTATTTCAAGGAGAAGTCATGATATCCCGCAAGATCTCCGCTAAAACATCCTGGGCAGCCTTATCGCTGTTCTCTTTGTCTCCGCTCGCCGTTCATCACGCCCTGGCTCAAGCCACGCCGAATGTATCCAAGGCCGTTGGGATCGCAACGGATCTCGGCCCCGTGGATCGCAATCAATCGCAGACCCTTACTGTTGTGCTCAAAACACACAATAAGTCCGACTTCGATAAGGCGGTAGAGGATCTTTACAACCCCGCATCTGCCAGCTACCACCAGTGGTTTTCCGCGAAGGACTTTGAAAAGTATGCACCGACTTCCGCAGAACTGGAGACCGTCAAGCAGGAGTTGACCAAACAAGGCTTCCAGGTCGTATCCACCGATCCACAAAATTTCTCGATCCGTGTAAGTGGAACCGCCGGTAACGTCGATGATGCCTTCCAAACCGAGCTTCACAACTTCAGCTACAACGGCAAAACCTTTCAAGCGCATATCCATGATGCGAAGCTACAGGGTCAGGCGGGACAACTGATTGACTCCGTAGCTGGCCTCGATCGCCATCAAAGCCATTCCCTGCTCAGCGTCGCCCAGAACCCCCGCACCAAGACACCACTCTTCAAAAAGTCGGTAACCCCTGCCGACGCAGGCTCAACTCTCCTCAGCGAAATCACAGACATTCCGCTCTCTGCGCCTGCACTCACCACCTTCACCACAACAGGAGCCTCACTCCCTCTGGCCGTCTACTACGGCAACGTATACGACAGCAACAGCAACCTTACGGTTTCCTATACTCCCGCACAACTGCAGTCGCACTATGGCCTAACGTCCCTCATCAAAGAAGGCTATGACGGCACCGGTCAAACCATTGCCCTGGTGGAAGCCTATGGTTACGCAGCCGCTGAGACGGATGCGAATGCAGCTGCAACTGCCTTCGGTCTGCCAGCACTCACCTCGAAGAACTTCTCTGTCATCTACCCTGAGGGTAAGCCGCTCAATCCCAGTGCCGCTGATTTGACGGGATGGACAACCGAGATCGCGCTCGACATTCAATCCGCTCATGCGATTGCCCCGGGAGCCAAAATCCTCGTCGTGGCCTCGGCTGGTCAGGATAATGAAGACCAGATCGCATCGCTCCAATACATCATTACCAACAAGCTCGCCAACACCGTATCCAGTAGCTGGGAAAATGACGACGAGATACTCTCAGGCCCTGCCGAGGAAGATGCCTTCAACTCGGTTCTCGAGCTTGGCGCCGCAGCAGGCATCTCCTTCCAGTTTTCCAGTGGAGACGGCGGCGACCTCGGCCTCGGAACCCCATCAGGGTCCGTCAGCGTACCTTCGAATTCGCCCTATGCCACCGCTGTTGGCGGCACCAGCATCCTCAACAACACCACCGGCACCGGACAGACTGTTACCGGATGGGGTAACGATGTCGACTACATCAATCTCGGCGGCCCTGTCGATCCTCCCACGAGTGAGAGCTTCTTCAACGGTGGCGCAGGTGGTGGAGAGAGTCTCTACTTCGCCAAACCCTCCTGGCAAAGTGCTCTTCCTGGAACAGGTCGCCAGGTGCCGGATGTCTCTGCACTCGCCGATCCTTTCACTGGATTCCCTATCATCTATACCTCCAGCGGTGTGCAATACGCTGAAGCCGGAATCGGCGGGACCAGCCTGGCGAGTCCTATCTTTACCGCCATCTGGGCTATTGCCGACCAATACAACGGCAAGCCGCTCGGTCACGCCGGCCCCGCCGTCGCCAAGCTGAAGTCCGGTCAAATTACGGATGTCCTGCCTACCTCCAGCCTCGAAACCTCCAACGTCTCCGGTACGGTCTATGACTCAAACGGCCCTACTTTTTACTCCCAGAGCGGACTCTGGGGTGGTCTCCTCTATTCCCAGACAAACTTCGTGAGCGCAACCTGGGCTCTCAACACGACTGAGTCTGTAGCAATCACCTTTGGGACCGACTCGTCCCTCACGGTGACTCCCGGCTGGGATAACGTCACCGGTTACGGTGAGCCCAACGGTCTGCCGTTCATCCAGGGCGTCACTGGTAAGACAAAGGGAGCTGCCCTCACCCAATAGTCCACCAATGTACCGGTCACATCCATAACCAGAGGCGCGTCGGAGAAACCACTCCGACGCGCCTTCTCTCTTGCATCGCAATGAACAAGCACTGTCCATAAATGGACAGTGCTTGTTCATTGTCGAACATGGATTACCACACGACAACCGCTAAACCATTGATAAATATAGCCCATGAAGATTCTCATCTTGGCATCTGACGTGCATTAGTACATGCACGATGGACATCCAACGCCCTGATCTACGAAAGCGTAAGCTGCGCCGCAATGCATTTCTGGCCACGGGCCTCGTGCTCGTCCTGGCGGTGGCGGTTTACTTCATTTTGCATCTTAAGCCCGCAATCCCGACGGTCGACAGCGCCGTCTGGACCGACACCGTTAAGCGTGGCCCGCTGCTGGTCCAGGTGCGTGGGCCCGGCACCCTTGTCCCACGCGAGGACCGCATCCGTCTGATCCCTGCCGAGACCGAAGCCACGGTCATGCGTATTCGTGTGCTGCCCGGTGCTCACGTTGAACCCGACACCATTCTGATGGATCTCGTCGACCCGGAATTGCAGCAGCAACTCCTCGACGCCCAGCTAGAGTTGAAGGGTGCTCAAGCTGATTACAAAAACAAGCAGGCGCTCCTTCAGAGCGACCTGATGACGCAGCGCGCTGGAGCCGCCACCGTAGGCGCCGACCAGAAGCAGGCCGGGCTGCAGGCCCAGACCGATAAGAGCCTCTACGACCTCGGCGTAATCAGCGGCCTTACCTATAGCGCGTCGAAGGGCAAAGCCGATGAGCTCAACGTGCGCAACGACCTGGAACATCAACGGCTCGATCTCAACCAGAACGCAATTGCCACCCAACTCGCTGTACAGCAGACCAAAGTTCAGCAGGCTGAGGCGGTACTTGCGCTCAAGCAACGGCAGCAGGAAGCGCTGAGCGTGCGAGCCGGCATCGCCGGCGTATTGGTCGACCTGCCACACCAGGTTGGCGAGCATGTTGACGTGGGAGCGACACTCGCAAAGGTTGTCCAACCCGACCAGTTGAAGGCTGCGCTCAAGATTGCCGAGACCCAGGCGCGAGACATCCAGATTGGCCAACCCGCGGAGATCGATACCCACAACGGCATCATCGATGGCAAAGTCATGCGCGTCGATCCGGCAGTCCAGAATGGAACGGTCACTGTGGATGTGGAGCTCGTGGGCACGCTGCCGCAAGGTGCGGCGCGTCCGGACCTCTCCGTCGACGGCACCATCGATCTCGCCCGTATGACCGATGTACTGTATGTCGGCCGCCCGGCCTTCGGCAACGAGAACTCAACGATCAGCCTCTTCCGTATCTCTCCCGACGGCAAAACCGCGACCCGAGTGCCGGTCAAGGTCGGACGCGCATCGGTCAACAACATTCAGGTGCTTGAAGGACTTCAACCAGGCGATACCGTTATTCTCTCCGACATGTCCCGCTGGGACTCCGTTGACCACGTTCGGCTCCAGAACCAGTAACCCGCATTTCATCAGACTCGAAAGGAAAACCGCATGGCCGCCACCGCAACAGACAGCCTGATCCACATTGAGCAGCTCACCAAGGTCTTCTACACCGACGAAATCGAAACGCACGCGCTCTCGGGTGTGCATCTGTCGATCGCGCGTGGCGAGTATCTCGCGATGTCCGGCCCCTCGGGCTGCGGCAAATCGACGCTTCTGTCCATCCTCGGCCTGCTCGACACGCCGACAGGCGGCCAGTACACGCTCAACGGCAAGGAGGTTGCGAATCTTAACTTCGCCGACCGCTCGCGTATCCGCAACCAGGAGATCGGCTTCATCTTCCAGAGCTTCAATTTGATCGGCGACCTGACGGTCTTCGAGAACGTCGAGCTGCCACTGACCTATCGCTCAGGGATGACGGCTGCGGAGCGCAAGGACCGCGTGATGCGCTCACTCGAGCGCGTGCATATGGCGCACCGCACGCGGCACTATCCGGCGCAGCTCTCCGGAGGCCAGCAGCAACGTGTCGCTGTTGCGCGTGCGTTGGCAGGATCTCCATCAATCCTGCTGGCCGATGAGCCTACCGGCAATCTCGACTCAAAGAACGGCGAAGCCGTGATGAAGCTATTGCAGGAGCTCCACGAAGAGGGCGCAACCATCTGCATGGTGACGCATGACCCACGTTTCGCCGCCCATGCTCAGCGACAGGTCCACCTCTTCGACGGCAAGGTTGTCGCCGAAGGAGAATTGCTGCAACTACTTGCCGACCCCGAACATAATCCTTCGACAAGCACCACTGCGCCGGATGCACGTGCATAGCACTAGACACTTCCGTAGAGCTAACGCAAGCAGCGTAATCAGCTAGGCAACGAGGCCAATGCCATGAATTCGATTCTCCAGGATCTTCGCTACACGCTCCGCCAGCTTGGCCGCTCGCCTGGCTTTGCTGTGACGGCAATCCTGACATTGGCCCTGGGCATTGGCGCAACGACGGCAATGTACTCTCTCGTCCGCAGCACCCTGCTTGCGCCCCTTCCGTATCCGCACTCTGAGGAACTCGTCGGCATTGGACTCGTACAATCCGGTACGCCACCCGCCTCCGACCAGACTGGTGAGACGGGCGACTTTCTATTGGCGCATGCCCAAAGCTTTTCCAGCATAGGCATCGCCGGCGACCGTCCACTGGGGCAGAACTTCTCCAACGGCAGCGGCAAGGCGCAGACAATCTACTCACTGCATGTCTCCTCGGGTTATCTGCCAACGCTGGGCGTTCCCGCACTACTGGGCCGAACCTTTACTCGCGAAGAAGACCTGCCCGGTGCAGCCCCAACCGTCGTACTGAGCGAAGATCTCTGGCGGCGTGTACTGAACGCCGATCCAAACATCGTGGGCCAAGCGATCCATATCAATGGCGATCCCTTCACAGTGATCGGCGTAATGCCCTCAACACTCTCCACCGTAGATGGTACCGATGTGTGGCAGCCGCTGCATCTATCGGCTACAGATCCCGGCTATCAAGGCACCAATTTTCAGACGATCGCGCGACTCAAACCGGGCGCATCCGTTGCACAGGCTTCAGCCGAGCTGAGTGGCCTCACGTCGACCATCTTCCGCCAGTTTCCCGATTACCAGAAGTGGACCCGTCCAGGCGCGCCAAAGCTGCAAGAGTTCGTCTGGCCACTCCAGCAGATTGTCGTCAGCAATGCGCGCTCCAGCCTTATTGCACTCTCAGCCGCCGTGCTGGCGGTGCTGCTGATGGCATGCCTGAATCTCGCGGGCCTGATGACCGCACGCTCTATTACTCGCAAACCAGAGATCGCGCTGCGCACGGCACTTGGTGCCAGTCCTGCCATGATGTTGCGTCTGTTGCTCACCGAAAGCCTTGTGCTGGCATTCGTGGGTTCACTGCTCGGGCTGGGCTTTGCGCACCTCGCCCTTCCCCTCCTGCTCAGTGCATCGCCGATCGGCCTGCCACAACTCCGCCAGACAACCGTCGATCTCCCGGTTGCGGCCTTTGCCATCCTCACAGGCTGCACGTCTACGCTTCTCTTTGGCCTGCTTCCCGCGCTCGGTGTCTTTCGCCAGACTATCGGTTCAAGCCTCGGGAACGCACGCACAGCCGGTGAGAGCGCTCCGCGGCAGCGACTGAGCAAATCGTTGATCGTGGCCCAGGTGACGCTGGCAACGATGCTGCTCTCCACCGGAGCACTACTGCTCAACACGTTTCTCCATATGCGGGCGATCCCGTCCGGCGTGCAGCCGCCCCACCTTTATGTGTTGCAGGTGAACCTGAAGGGTGATGCCTACTCATCAACCTCGCATACGCAGCAGTTCATCTCCGTCGTCGAGCAACGCTTGCGACAAATACCCGGTGTCGCACAGGTGGCGACCGTTAACGGTCTTCCCATCGACCGAGGACTGAACAACTCAGGTGGCCCTGCAAACCATCCAGATCAAATAGCCTACGCAGAGTCCCGTTTCATAACGCCCGGCTACTTCCGCACAGTTGGAACCACGCTACTGGCGGGTGGGGACATCTCGGACGCAGACACGGCAACCTCGCAACCCGTAGCGCTGATCAACGAATTCGCCGCCAAGCGCTGGTTTCCGGGCCGCTCACCTATCGGCGAGTACGTCATCACGGGCAGTGATAAGCCACGCCGCGTCATCGGTCTTATTGCCAATGTTCACAGCTCTTCGCTCACCGATTCGATAGCACCCACCATCTACGTGCCCTACACACAGGTCGACAACGAAAGCATGAAGACGATCAACGGTTGGTTTGCCACCTCGTTTGTGCTTCGCACAGTCGAACGTGGCAACTTCCGTGATCCGGAGATCACCACTGCAGTCTCAGCCGCCGTCACTGCGGTGGACCCCGAGGTCCCGGTCAGAAAGTTCGTTCCCATGCAGACCTTTATTGACGACAACGTCGCTGCGCCACGCTTCTTCTCCTGGCTTGCCGGAGGCTTCGCCGGGTTCGCATTGTTGCTTACGCTCATTGGACTCTTCGGGCTGCTGAGCTACCAAGTCGCGTCACGCACTCGCGAACTCGGCGTCCGTATGGCTCTTGGTGCGCAACGGCACCAGATTCTCTCGATGGTGCTCAAGAACGGGATCATGCTCACCGCGATCGGCCTTGTGTTTGGCAGCATAGGCAGCTGTGCGCTGCGCAGCGTGATTGCGGCACTGGTCTCCAGCACGGTAGGGACCAGAGCGACGGCAACAGCATCGCTGCTCGGTGCTCAGACCGTTTCCATCAGCATTGCGGGGGCAGCCATGCTTGTATCCGCTATCGCAGCGAGTCTGATCCCCGCACGCCGCGCTGCAACACTCGAACCGACTGAAGCCCTTCGTGCCGAATAAAGGAGCATTCATGCACAACACGCTCAACGATCTTCGCTTTGCTCTCCGCCAGATGCGCTATGCTCCCGGATTCGCGCAACGTGGCGACCTCTTCACGCTTGCATTGCGTGGGGCATCCATCCTGCTGCTTGCGGGCATCGCCATCGGCGTTGGTGTCGGCCTTTTTACGGCGCATCTGGTAGATAACTTCCTGTACGACGCCGCTACCTCCTCACAGCATCGATGCTTCGATTCCTTGTCGGAGCATTCGCAACATGGCCGCCTGCACACTATGCCGCCTTTGAACCCACGCAAAAACTTCGCGCCAAATAGTGGGGAAACGGAATAATTATGATCGATATTCACAATCTAGAACGCAACTACAAGACCGGGCACACCGATAACTTCGTGCTCCGCCGCATTTATCTCCACATCGCCGCGGGTGAGTTCGTCACCATCATGGGACCGTCCGGCGCGGGCAAATCGTCACTACTCAACGTGCTCGCCATGCTCGACGACCAATGGCGCGGCGAGTTCCTGTTCGAGGGCACGCCCGTACAGACGCTCAACCGCAAACAGCGCGCCGAACTCGCCCGCCGTCGAACAGGCATGGTCTTCCAGAGTTACCATCTGATCGACGATCTCACGGTCGCAGAGAACATCGACCTGCCGCTCTCCTACAAGGACATTCCTCGCCCTGAGCGACAAGCATTGGTGGCCGATACGTTAGACCGCTTTAACATCGTCGGCAAGAAAGACCTATATCCTTCGCAACTCTCCGGCGGCCAGCAGCAACTCGTCGGCATTGCCCGAGCAGTGATTCATAAACCATCACTATTGCTCGCCGACGAACCCACCGGCAACCTGCACTCCGAGCAGGCCGCCGAGATCATGCAACTCTTCCGCACACTCAATCAGCAAGGCACCACCATCGTTCAGGTCACGCACTCGGAGGCCAACGCCGCCTTCGGCTCTCGCACGCTCGAACTGCGGGACGGGTGGCTGACGCGTGACACCGCGAACCCCAATCTGAATTCAGCGCCAGGAGCCCCAGGAGCAGCCGCCTAGATCATGATGCCAAGCCCACGCCTCGCCCTCTCCTCGGTAGCGCTGCTACTGCTCTCCCCTGCCGGTCTTCTGCCTCCCGATCTCTACGCTCAGTCGGCATCCCAATCGGCGACCCAGCCCGCTGCCCCCGCGCAAACAATCTCATCGAGTCCACTCGTTGCAGCTCCGGAACCCGCATTGCGCCTCGATATTCCACACTCGTGGAACCCCATCAAGGCGTATCGCGCCAGCAAAGTGCCTGAACCCAACCTCGCTAACTCACCACGCATCGACTCGTTGATCCATGATGGGGTGCTTCAACTCTCGTTGCAGAACGCGATTGAGCTGGCGCTTGAAAATAATCTCGATCTGGCCATCGCGCGTTACAACATCCCCATTGCCAGTGCCGATGTGTTGCGCACCCAAGCCGGCGGCGTCTTTCGTGGTGTCAATACCGGCATCGTGCAAAACACACCGGGCGCCGGCGTCGGTGGCTTCGGCTCAAGCTCGGCTGGAGCCGGCGCAGGCGGCACTACCGGTGGTGCGGGTGGCGCAGGCACGGGAGCTTCGGGCCTCGTTCAATCAACGCTGGGCTCCGGATCCAATGTCTCCTCCTACGACCCCACCATCACTGCCAACGCAAGCGTCGAGCATTACACGGAACCGCTTGCCAATAAACAGATCTATGGCATTCCTGTTCTGCACGACAACACCATCATTGGGGACTTCGGCTACACACAAGCTTTCGCCACGGGGACAACCTTTTCGGCGACACTCAATAACGACCGCATCACCAACAACAGCCCCAATACCCTGCTCAACCCGGAGATAGATACCTATTATCAGGTTCGGTTCCAGCAGCAACTGCTCCAGGGCTTCGGTCTAGGTCCCAACCTTCGTTATCTGCGCATCGCGCGCAATAACCAGAAGATCTCCGACCAGGCCTTCGAATTGCAGGTCATCAGCACGGTTACGCAGATCGCTAACATGTACTGGGACCTGGTCAGCGCCTACGAAGACGAGCAGGTTAAGAGCCACTCGCTGGACTATGCCAACCAGACACTCAGCACCGCGCGCAAACAACTGGAGTTGCAGGCCATTCCCGCGCTCGATGTGCTCAAGGATGAGGGCGAGGTCGCTAACCGCGAGCAGGATCTTACAATCGCACGCTCGGCGCTAAAGTTCCAGGAGTTGCTCATCAAGAACGCCGTCACCAAGAATCTCGACGACCCCATCCTTGAGGAGATGCCGGTGCAGCCAACCGATCTGAGCACAGTCTCGATCGACTCCACCATAGCCGCCACCGCCCCCACCGAAGACATCATCCAGGCGGCGCTGAAAAACCGCATCGAACTCTCTGAGTCCAATATCGATCTGCAGAACCGCGCTCTCTCGCTCGCCTCCGTGCGCAATGAACTGCTTCCCGCTCTCTCCGTAACTGCCTATTATGCAGGAACCGGCCTCGGCGGCCCGACCAATCCGGAGGCGAGTTCCTCCCCCTCCACTGCGGCGGGCAACTACTCCGGTACTCTCGCGAATGCCTTCAACAACTCGGCACCAGACTATTACGTCGGCCTCTCGCTCAATGTGCCGCTGCGCAACCGTGTAGCCAAGTCGGATCAATATCGCGCCGAGCTTGAGTCGCGCCAGGCCGAGTTGCGCCTTCAGCAACTGCGCAAGCAGATCCGCATCGAAGTGCGCAACGCGCAGTATTCGCTCGAACAGAGCCAGGCCCGAGTGCAATCGGCCACCAAGGCTCGAGACCTCGCGCAGAAGACGTTCGATATCACCGCCAAGGAACAGGGACTCGGTGCAGGCTCCGCGCTGCAGACGCTCTCAGCCCGTCACGACGTCGCTACGGCCGAGTCAGCGCTCGTTGCCGCACGCACGGCTTACCAGAAAGCGCGCATCGAACTGGACCGTGCGATCGGTACAACGCTCGAGACCAACTCCATTTCTGTAGAATCGGCACGTACCGGTATACAGGCTGCAACCGCACCAAGGCCCTAACATCTGCTCTTTTATGTCAATCGCACCCCATCCCGCGTTGTCCGTTCCCGGCCCCACGACCAACCTGCGCCGGCTGCTGGTCGGTGACGATCAACCACATATCCTCGAAGCCCTTGAGTTCCTCCTCCACCCCGAAGGCTTCAGCTTGAAGACGGCGCGTTCTCCCGGAATGGTCCTGGAGTCCTTCGCGCGCGATGAATTCGACGGCGTGCTGCTCGACCTCAATTACACCCGAGACACCACCTCTGGACTTGAGGGCCTGGACCTGCTCGCCGCACTCCGCGAGCGCGACGCACAGATTCCTATCATCGTGATGACCGCCTATGCGAATGTCGACCTCGCCGTCGAAGCGATGCGCCGCGGTGCTAACGACTTCATCCAAAAACCCTGGGAAAACCTCCGGCTGCTCAACATCCTGCGCAACCAGCTCGAGCTGCATCGCGCCCTCAAACGCACCCGGTGGCTCGAGGCCGAAAACCGCATCCTCCGCGCAGAAGGCGCTCCTGACTTTATCGCAACCGCACCTTCGATGCGTCCGGTTGTCGAACTCATGAGCCGCATCGGACCTTCGGACGCAAATGTGCTCATCACCGGCGAACATGGGACAGGCAAAGAGGTCGTAGCCCAGACGCTGCACCGGCTATCACAACGAGCACAACGCAACCTCGTCGCCGTCAATACCGGCGCGCTGTCGGAGGGCACCTTTGAGAGTGAGATCTTCGGCCACGTCAAAGGAGCCTTCACGGATGCTCGTACTGACCGCATTGGCCGCTTCGAATTAGCCAGCGGAGGAACGCTCTTTCTCGACGAGATCGCCAACATCCCCGTTCGCCAGCAGGCCAAGTTACTGCGCGTGCTGGAGACCGGCGAGCTCGAGCGCGTCGGTTCCTCCACCACACGCACCGTTGACGTGCGAATGCTATCAGCCACCAACGCTGACCTGCGTGCTGAGATCGACGCCGGCCGTTTCCGCGAGGACCTGCTCTTCCGCCTGAACACCGTCGAGATCCGTCTGCCGCCACTACGCGAACGTCGCGAGGATATCCCCGCCCTGGCTGCGCACTTCCTCTCCCGCTACGCCACGCGCTACCGCCGTCCGATCGAGGACTTTGACCCAGCGGCGCTGCAGTTGCTGCTCTCGCATCCGTGGCCCGGCAATGTCCGCGAACTCGACCACACGCTGGAACGTGCCGTTCTGATGGCGCGCGGCAGCAGCATCGGTGTCGCGGACCTGGGTCTCAACCTGCAGCGTGTCTCCACAACGAATCTGTCCACGACTAACCTTGAAGACATGAGCCTGGAAGCCGTCGAAACCGTGCTGATCCAAAAAGCCCTTACTCGTGCCCAAGGTAACGTCACGCAGGCTGCCGAGGCACTCGGCCTTAGCCGCGGCGCGCTTTACAGGCGAATGGAAAAATATGGCCTCTAGGCCGTCTCCAATGCGGCGCAAACGGCTCGCTCTCGGCACCACGCACCGCCGCCTCAAGTATGAGCAAAGGATTCGTATCTGGCTCGCGGTGTTGGCACTGCCCACCATCCTCTGCGCTGCGCTTCTGGTCTATAAACAAAGCGGTTCCGTCGCAATGGCCCTTGTCACGATACTGGGCCTCACGATTGCCTGGGCGATCGTGGCCGTCTACTTCTTCGAGCAGCTCACGCGTCCGCTGCAGACCCTCGCCAACGTGGTCTCAGCACTCCGCGAGGACGACTTTTCTTTCCGCGCCCGGGGGGCCCGTCGCGGCGACTCGCTGGGCGACCTCGCGCTGGAGATCAACGCCCTCGCGGGTACACTTCAGGGCCAGCGCACAGCCGCCCATGACGCCCTCACGCTAGTGGAACGTGTCATGACCTCGATGCAGTCTCCCGTGCTTGCCTTCGATGATGCCGGCTATCTGCGTCTGCTCAATCCCGCCGCCGAAGCAACCCTTCATCTCAAGCGCGAGCACGCTCTCGGGCGTTCCGCAGCTGACCTCGACCTCACCACGCTGCTTCACGCCGAAGACAAAGGGCTTTACTCGAACCTGAATCCAGAGTCCGGCACAGCGCCGGCTTCCATCCGCTGGTCGGTGCGGCGCACGACCTTTCGATTACAAGGTGTTCCACACACGCTGCTTGTACTAACGGACATCGCCGCTGCACTGCGTGAAGAAGAACGCCTTGCCTGGCAGCGCCTGATCCGCGTACTCAGCCACGAGATCAACAACTCGCTCACCCCCATCAAGTCGATCGCTGGAAGCCTGCGCACCCGCCTGCCCAACCTTTCCACGACAACGACGGGGATCGAGGCAGATCTCCACCGCGGACTCGCCGTCATCGAAGAGCGCGCCGCGGCGCTCAATCGCTTTCTGCAGGCCTATCAGCAGCTCACCCGGTTGCCTGCACCGCAGCTTCAGCTGCTCTCGCTGGACCTGCTGCTCGAACAGGTTGTACATCTTGAAACTCGCCTTTCTGTCGAACTTCAACCTGGACCGCCGATCCGCGTGCTGGCTGATCCCGATCAGCTCCAGCAATTGCTCATCAATCTTCTCCGCAATGCAGTGGAAGCGGCGCTTAGCGCGGAACACCCTGCTGTGCCTCAAGTTGTTATTACCTGGAGCGCAACTGCTACCCAGGCGATCCTGCATATCCGCGACAATGGTCTTGGCCTGATGAACCCCGCCAATCTCTTCGTGCCCTTCTACACCACCAAGCCCGAGGGCAGTGGAATTGGTCTAGTCCTCGCCCAACAAATCGCGACCGCGCACAAAGGCTCCGTCACACTCTTCAACAACTCCGATACATCAGGCTGCACAGCGGAGCTTCGTCTGCCCATTGACGAACGGGCCTGATTCCGCGAACCACGCTCTCCGACAGAGATATCTCTTTTCTAAACGCCCTCGGTCCACGCGCTCGAGCAGTGTTTGCATCAAACCTTTCTTCCCCGGCTCACGGCTGAGTTCCCTCTCATGCCAGCTTGTCTCCTTCTCTGGCACCATTCACAGCGCTCTAATGATTTCGCTAAGGTATCTACCGTTAGGCTGCGTTATGCACTAATCCAACTTCAATTTCCTCAATGAGATACTTACCCCGTTAGAACGCTGCTCTAACGTTGTCAGCCCTATGAACGTGGCGTAACGTCATCTGCGGTTGTAACAACCAATATCTCTAGTCGCGAAAACTACATAGAGTACTCATGCCCTTTCCTTAAAGGGAGCAGACTATGCGGTAAATAATAGGCTATACAATTTTCACCTCTATCCACCAAGTTGACGCTGTAATTCTCAAAAAACATACGATCTGACTGTCTCCAGCAAGGTTTCAAGGTTCTACTGTTCGAGAAAATCACGAAAACGGGGAAAGACGATGAAATCGCTAGTATCTCGATTTTTAATTGCAATGACCGGAATCATGCTTCTACCTATTACAGCCTTCGCTTACTCTGTTGGAGCGGTAACCCCTTTTACCAGTTATGAGGCCGAGGGCGGAACAGTAGGTGGAGGAGCCACCGTCGTATCTCTTACTTCGCCGCCAACAACTCAATACTCAAGCCCGACACTCGAAGCATCCGGCCACGCCTATGTCCAACTCGCCGGCACCGGACAGTATGTACAGTGGACCAACAATACCGGCCAACCTATCACTTTCATCAATGTGCGTGAATCCATACCAGACGCTCCTGCAGGTGGAGGAATCACGGCCACGTTGAACCTGTATGTCAATGGCGTGTTTCGCCAGACTCTGAATCTAAACTCAAAACAGACATGGATCTATGAAGGCAACAACAACTATCAGGGAAACGATCAGAATCCCGCCGACGGCGATCCGCATGTTTTTTTTGATGAGTCGCACACTTTTATAACAGGCGCTCCGATCGCCCCAGGCAGCACCTTCTCTCTTCAGCAAGACGCGTCGAACACTGCGGCCTTTTACTATATTGATGTCATCGATGTTGAGAACCCTCCAGCGCCATTGACTCAGCCCGCTAATTCGATCTCCATTACAAGCTGCGGAGCCGTGGCCGACAACAATCCCACCAACGGCGCAGCTGATCCGAATGACGTAGACAGTACCGCAGCCATCCAAAACTGCATCAATCAGGCCCAAACCCAGGGCAAAATCTTGTGGATTCCAGAGGGAACCTTTTACCTGAAGGGCACAACAGGCCTTCAGGCACAAGGAATTACGATTGAAGGGGCCGGGATGTGGTACAGCACGATCTATCGAGACGTTCCCCTCCCGAATTCGGCTGGGTTAGCGGCGATATTTTCTGTTACTTCTTGCACCGTGGAAAATTTTCATCTCGATTCGAATGCGCTCAGTCGCGCTACATCTGACGGCGATGGCGGCGCGATGGATACCACCGGCACTAACTGGCTTGCGAATGGTATCTGGAGCCAACACGTGGAATCCGGTTTCTGGGCATCTGGCACAGGAGGAACAGTCGAAAACTCCCGCCTCACGTCAATTTGGGCTGACGGATGCAACCTCAATAACGTCTCCTTGACCGGAACAGTCGGAAACAACCTAACCGCAAACAATAACTTCATTCGTGGCACAGGCGACGATGCGATGGCGATTAACTCGGTCGACTATAACACCAGTGCAAACGGCAACATCTACTACACTGCGATGTCGAACATTACAGAAACCAACAACACATTGATCGCTCCGTGGGGAGGTAAAGGGATTGGCATCTACGGGGGCAGCGGTCATCATGTGGAGAATAATTACATTAGCGACACAGCCAGGTACATCGGCCTCGGAGTCGGCCGATTTGGAGTGAACGGCAGCGACCTTCACACTTCAACAGTGTCAGGCAATGTCATCGTGAGATCGGGTGGCAATGGCTTTGACCAGGGGCAACCGGCTCTACAGATAGGCAACGGTGGTGACGGTCAAAATGTTGGCGTTGTCGACAGCATGACGGTGACCGGAAATACGGTGATCAACTCGCTGTATGACGGCATTGGATTTTCAACTTCGACAAATACACTTTTGCAGAACAACACCGTTACCTCTCCCTGGCGTAACGGCATCGTCATAGCTCCTCCGTATTATCCCGCCCCAACGGGCTCTGCAACGATCACAGATAACACTGTAACCGGGCTTCTGTCCGGTGAATCAGCCTTCGTCAATAACTCCAGCGGTTTTACCGTAACCTTAAGTGGCAATGGCTGGCTGGCATCAACATCTGAAGCCCCCTATGGTGGAACTCCGGCTGATATTCCAGGTACGGTGCAAGCGGATAATTACGACACCGGTGGGCAGTCGGTCGCCTATAACGTCACCTCAATCAACGGCACAGCGAATAGTTACCGATCCGATGGCGTCGATCTCGAAACTACGTCGGATACCGGAGGCGGTTATGATCTCGGATGGACGAGCGGCGGACAATGGTTCCGCTATACCGTCAACGTGGCGTCTGCCGGAACATACACAATCAGTTTCCGCATCGCCGCTCCCAGCGCTGTTACCGATGCGTTTCATATATCTAGCGCATCAGGAGCGAACCTGAGTGGGAGTGTCAACATACCCGCGACCGGGGGTTGGCAGACGTGGACAACCGTAACGGCCGATGTGACGCTTCCGGCAGGCCAACAGGTCTTAACTCTGAGCGAAGATACTGGCGGTTGGAACATCAACTACGCTGCATTTGCATTGGCCGCATTGCCTTATGGAGGGGTGCCCGCTCCCGTCCCTGGAACGGTCCAGGCCGAAAACTACGATCTGGGCGGACAGGGAGTTGGTTACAGCGTCACTTCTGTCAACGGTACTGGGAATGGCTATCGATCCGACGGCGTCGATCTGGAAACCACATCGGACACAGGAGGTGGTTATGATCTCGGGTGGACGGGCAGTGGACAGTGGTTCCACTACACGGTAGATGTCGCGTCTGCTGGAACCTACACGGCCAGCTTCCGGGTAGCTGCGCCCAGCGCGGTATCCGATGCGTTCCATATTTCCAACTCTTCAGGAACAAACCTTAGCGGCGGAGTCAGCCTACCCGCGACCAACGGCTGGCAAACTTGGACAACTGTAACGGCCACCGTGACACTGCCGACAGGTAGCCAGGTTCTCACGCTGAATGAAGATAACGGCGGTTGGAATATCAACTACGTCTCACTTGAGCAGTAGCCAGCCACTGCGCTTCTACACCGGGACACGTTTCGCACCTTACGATGGTCCGAAACTTAAGCCATGCGGTGCCCAGCAAGACAGACCAACCAGTCAAGTTTTATATAAAGGAGATCCGGTGGAACGCACCGTCCAGAGTCTTCCGTTGTAACGCAGGTCGGTAATCGATAGTGGTGCAATCTCAAGGCGCCAAAAAGAACTGGGCGGTGCCTGCATTGCATAAAGGATTGCTGCACGAACGACTGCTGGATGTGTCACCGCGAGCGTGTGACCAGCGCCTGTCTGGCTCTCCATCCAATTCCCTATGCGCTCTACGACCTGTCGGAATGACTCCCCTCCATGAGGGGCCACCTCGACATCCGTCAACCACGCGGCCAAACCTATCGGATCGAGCGCATGAACCTCCTCAATCCCTTTGCCGCTCCAGATTCCATAATTGACGTCTGCGATTTCGCTGGCGACTGTCCAATCGAGGCCTAGCGCTCCAGCCGTCTGCTGCACACGTTTTTCCGGCCCACAATAGATTTGTTGAGCACGAGGTGCAGTCCAGTCGATGGCCTCAACCTTCTGCATCTCCTCGCCAATCACCGGCTCATCCAGAGGAAAGGAGGCTCGCTTCACGGCCAAAGTCGCTGCGTGGCTAATGAGAGTGAGCCGTGCAGGGAGAGATTGTGGTTCTGAAGATTCCATCGCCGCTAGAGTATCACCGCCGCCACGCAACCTTGACACTCCCATCTCGCTTCACTAGGCTCAGGTTCAGACGGGAATTCGAAACTCTCAAATATCCCATCAGCCCAGGAGACTACCAGCATGGCTCAATCCATCGCAGATTCGATTGCTCAACCAGTAGCGGTCCCCGTTATCCCATTGCGGGAATGGATGCCTTGGGCGTTGTTCGGCGGACTGCTCATGCTCCTTCTGATCTACTTCGTTGGTGCGGAGCAAGGTGCAACGTCTCTCTTTCAGGGCCGCATGGTCCACGAATTTGTTCATGACGGACGCCATCTTCTTGGGTTTCCCTGCCACTAGTGCATCTCTCATGACCCGCACACTGTTGCTTCGCGGAATGCTGGTTGGCTTAATAGCAGGCCTCTTCGTCTTTGCGTTTGCACACTGGGCTGGCGAGCCATCAGTCGATAAGGCGATCGCTTTTGAGACCAGCATGGATCAGGCAAAGGGCGAAGCACCTGAACCTGAGATGGTCAGCCGCAAAATTCAGAAAAGCGTTGGGCTGCTGACGGGAGCCCTTGTCTATAGCACAGCATTAGGCGGCATCTTCGGATTGGTATTCGCTTTCGCGCGAGGGCGCCTCAGTCTCGCAAGGCCGAGAGTGTTAGCGGCGTGGTTGGCGATCTTGGGCTTTATCGCGATCGTTTTAGTTCCCTCTCTCAAATACCCCGCAAATCCGCCATCCGTCGGAAATCCTGAGACCATTGGCGTGCGCACCGGCGCGTACTTTTTACTCATCGCGATTTCTCTCACAGCCATGATGCTTGCGGTGCAGTTGGGTAGATACTGGAGCAGATCCTTGGGTTCGTGGAACGCTTCGCTGCTTTCGGCTTTATTGTTTCTCATTCTTGTCGGGGTCACGTCTCACTTCCTCCCTCGTATCGACGAGGTACCCGCGGGCTTTCCGGCTTCGCTTCTATGGAAGTTCCGCATCGCTTCATGGGAGACCCAAGTCGTTTTATGGAGCACTTTAGGCCTGTTTTTTGGCTGGCTCACCGAACGGAGTGAGGGTCTCTCTCAAATTCAGGGCCATTCATCGCGTCCGATGGAAGAGATGCGCTACTCCTAAACTTCCTGACCGTGCTGCGTGGTACCTTTGAAACTGACCCAAGGTGCCCACTGTGGGCTTAAAAGGGAAGTCCGGAGAAAAACCGGCGCGGTCCCGCCACTGTAAACAAAGATGTTCGGCCGGAAGCACCACTCGATGAAGCAATCGGGGAAGGATATCGGCTGACACGCAAATCTTTGAGCCAGGAGACCTGCCAAAGGTTCGAACTGCAACTTTCTGCGGAGAACAGAAACCTTGCTTATAGCTCCTGGCTCAAACGAAGAAAATTCGCGCTTCCCTTCCACGTCTCACCCAATGACGCGACGCGCGTTCGCGACAGTACCCGGCTATATTACGGACTCGATCCTAGTCGCCGGGTCCATCGCATTGACTGGCCTAATCGGGTTTGTCGGTCTGATTGTCCCGCACCTGGTATGTTCGAGGATCAATCCTGACCACCGCATCCTACTGCCTAGCGTGTTCTTGTTTGGTGTAGTACTGCTGGCCCTTTGCGGGGCAATTGGAAGTGTTGTGCTGCCCCCTTCAGAAATTCCAGTCGGTGCTTTGCTAGCACTCATCGGTGGCCCTTATTTAGTCTGGGTGACCCGTCAAAGAAGACCATCCGAGGAGATGTAGCTATGTCGACATCACATCGTCAACGAGTCGTTCGTGCCGACGGGCGTGCATTCAATATCGTTCAGCATCGAGCACACCTCACCTACTGCTACACCGGTTGCTGTTGCGGGATTACAGAACGCGGGTACGCTGCTGTGCCCGTAGATGTTTACCAAGAGGAGTGGCTCAAGCGTAAGATCCGGAACGATGTCCACCTGACAAAGGGTGGATGTATTGGCCCTTGCGCGCTGGCGAATGTAGCCAGCCTGGTCTTCGATGGCAAGAGCATTTGGTTCCACTCAGTAAATAGCGAATGGCATGTCCGCCAGATCTTCGAATACATCGACTCCATGTTGAAGGCAGATCGCTTCATGCAGCCACCGGCAGAGCTGAGTGAGTATGCCTTCAACTATTACGACTGGGACGTCCGCGTTCCCAGCCCAACAGACGGCCTCACGCAACTTGAGATGGTGCAGCCGAATGGCGCGATCTTGCTCCTATCCCACGCTGATACGGACATGCTCACCCTCATTAAGGCGTCTGAATTACTACCCCCTGAATTGCGTGTGGGCTCATTTTCCTTGAACGCGCTACGCAACGAAGATCAGATGAACGCGCTGATCACGGGCGAGATGAGTAGAGCGAAGGTCATCTTAGTTCGTTGCCACGGACCGCTGAGTTGTATCCCGGGGTTCGACAGGCTAAAAACGGCCTGCCTGGAGCGTGGGCAATCGCTTGTACTGGTTAGCGGTACCGGCGACAACGCTTCCGAGTTCTCTGAAACGATCAATGTTCCCGCCGATGTAATGCAGACCGCTTCGGGCTACCTCGACCTGGGAGGCGTAGCCAATTTTGCCGAACTATTCCGATTTCTATCCGACCGATTGATGCTCACAGGCTATGGTTATGCGGCACCAAGTTCGATGCCCGAACACGGAATTTATCTGCCTGAGATGGACGTTGCGACCTTCGAGGATTGGCAACGCCAAGCGGATTCAGCGAGACCCACAGCCGCTGTACTCTTCTACCGCGCTCATCGGATGAGCGGAAATACTGCCTTCATAGACAAATTGGCCGAGACGCTTCAAAGCAAAGGTATGAATGCCTTATGCATCTTCACATCGAGCCTTAAGTCGAAAGATGAAGGGCGTCCCGCCGCATTCCGGCTGATAGAGGGCCGAGCTGACGTACTCATCTCGACACTGTCCTTTGCACTCGGAGAAGTCAACACCGGCTCCGTGACAGTTGCTGGCGATGCGCTGGATTCGCTGGAACAGCTTGGTATCCCCATTCTTCAAGCCATAGCTAGCGGCATGCCCAGGGGAGCGTGGGAAGGATCACGACGCGGCCTTAGTTCTCTCGACACGGCCGTCAACGTAGCAATCCCCGAGTTCGACGGCCGCATCATCACCATTCCAATCTCCTTCAAAGAGCGTAGCGCCACAGGCACAGATAACCTGTATGTCCCACATGAAGAGCGTATCGAACGTGTGGCCGGTATCGCTGCTCGTCTTGCAACTCTTCGCCGCAAACCAAATATTGAACGACGCATTGCCTTTGTATTGACGAACTCGGCGGCAAAGGCCTCGCAGGTTGGTGGAGCGGTAGGTCTTGATTCGCCAGCCAGTCTGCTGACGGTCCTTCGTGCAATGCGTGGGCGCAGATACAACATCTCAGCACTGCCTGAAACATCCGACGAGTTGATGCAGGATCTTTTGCAGCGTGGAACCTACGACGATAATTACCCCCTGAATCCAGCGCAAGCCAAGCGATTTGCGAGGTCTGCCTACCGAAAGCTTTTCGCGTCATTCCCGGAACGCCCAGCCCGCAGAATGCAGGACTTCTGGGGACAGCCGCAGGATCGCGGGTTCAGCATAATGCCCGCCAAAAAGACGGATAAGAAGTTGCTGCCGACGATTGGCGGCAAGGTGGTCTCCATTGATCTAGAAGAGCCTTGGGGAGATGAACACGACTATCTGTTCGCGGCGATGGATTTCGGAAACGCTTTGATTGCGCTTCAGCCTCCACGGGGATACGGCATTGACCCCGATGCCATCTATCACACGCCGGATCTGCCGCCGACGCACCACTACACCGCCTTCTATCGCTGGCTGGGTACGCCGCAGTCGGAGGGCGGCTGGGGCGCGGACGCGATTGTGCATATGGGCAAGCACGGCACGCTCGAATGGCTTCCCGGCAAAGGCATAGGCCTCTCTGGTGAGTGCTTCCCCGATCTGCTGCTGGGCGATCTTCCCTTGGTCTATCCGTTCATCATCAACGATCCCGGGGAGGGGAGCCAATCGAAGCGGCGCGCCCATGCTGTCGTCGTCGACCATCTAACCCCGCCGATGACAAGCGCCGAAACCTACGGTCCTCTGGCCGAGTTGAACCAGCTGGTCAACGAGTACTATGCCGTCGAAAAACTTGACCCTGCGAAGCTGCCATATCTTCAGCAGCAGATATGGGAACTGGTACAGCGCACGAACCTGAAGGCCGATCTCGACACCAAGACGATGTTGACACGAGAGCGCGGCGACCACACGCACGAGTGGGATGACGCATTGACGCCCGAGGGTGTTCCAACGACCTTAGCCTCAATGACAGGCAACGAGGTGGCACACCTCATCGAAGACCTCGATGGGTATCTCTGCGAATTAGGAATGGCACAGATTAGAGACGGTCTGCATATTCTCGGACAGATGCCTGGTCTGCCCGAGATGCTTCGCTCACTTACACGACTCGCAAATATCGGCACACCGAGTCTGCAACAAAGCCTTGCCATCGCTTTCGGTTTTGATCTGGCTCTGCTGCTTGACAAACCTGGTGAGCGACTGCTGGAGTCAAGAGAATTACTTGGCCAAACCTGCTACACCCGAGCGGATGTGCTCGAACTTTTAGATCGCGCTTCTCTCGATTTATTCACGATGCTCGAAACACTCGGCTTTCGTCCCGAGACTGTCAGTGAAGTTCAACGTGCTGTACTCGGCGTGGAATCTGCTCCGGTGTCGGAAGCACTCGTCTTCGCCTGCTCCGAACTCGTGCCAAAGCTTGAACAGGTCGGCGATGAGATTGAGCATCTCCTCGATGCTCTCGAAGGCAAATACATTCCAGCAGGACCAGCAGGCGCGCCGACTCGCGGAATGGCCCATATCCTTCCGACAGGTCGCAACTTCTACGCTGTCGACCCACGTGCCTTGCCTTCACAAGCAGCATGGCGTGTAGGACAACAACTGGCACGCCTGGCCATCGATCGATTCCTCAAGGAGGAGGGCGAATATCCCGAGATGATGGGCTTGAGCGTCTGGGGAACCTCACAGATGCGTACCCACGGCGACGATATCGCTGAGGCATTCGCACTGCTCGGTGTTCAGCCTGTTTGGAACCCACAATCCCGAAGATTGGAAGGCGTTACAGTCACGCCGCTCGAACAACTCGGACGTCCGCGCGTGGACGTAACGCTGCGCATCAGCGGCTTCTTCCGCGACGCCTTCCCACACCTCATTGATATGTTCGATCAAGCTGTCTCACTTGTGGTCGAGCTTGATGAACCGCTCGATCAGAACTTTCCTCGTAAGCACTATCTAAACGACCTTGAAGCGCGTAAAGATCTTCCAGAGCATGAGGCAGAGGCGCAGGCCCGCTATCGTATTTTTGGATCGAAACCGGGTTCCTATGGGGCTGGCATTCTGCCACTCATCGAGAGTGGCAACTGGAGCAGCGATGACGATCTCGCACGCGCCTTTCTTACGTGGGGGGGCTATGCCTATGGAAAAAGCACGGACGGTATCGAGGCTCAACCGGTTTTTGCGAAACGCCTGAAGTCGATTCAAGTCGCACTGCACAATCAGGACAATCGTGAGCACGACATCTTTGACTCCGACGACTACTTTCAATTTCACGGCGGTATGATCGCATCCATCCGGGCGCTCACCGGTGCTCAACCCAAGGCTTACTTCGGCGACAGTTCGCGTCCAGACACGGCACAGGTTCGTGACCTGCGCGAAGAAGCCTTGCGGGTGTATCGTTCGCGCGTAGTCAATCCAAAGTGGATCGATAGCATCAAGCGACACGGCTACAAAGGTGGCCTCGAACTCGCAGCGACCGTCGATTACATCTTCGGGTTTGACGCTACCGCACAGATAGCGCCGGATTTCGTCTATGAAGGTCTCGCGGAGCACTACGCTCTCTCCCAAGAGATGCGAGAATTCCTCGGCGCCTCCAACCCGTGGGCATTGAATGCGATCGCCGAACGTCTGCTTGAAGCCGCCAGACGTGAGCTTTGGGAAAACCCGGCACCTGAAACACTCAATGCACTGCGGAATGTACTCTTGGAAAGCGAAACTTTGCTGGAAGCTCAAGGCGAGCGGAGAAGAGAGGCCGTATCGTGAGGTCTATATACCCGTTCGCTGCCATCGTTGGACAAGAAGAAATGAAGCTCGCCCTGCTGCTTGCAGCTGTGGATTGGCGCATCAGTGTACTTCTGCGTGGAGACAAAGGCGCCGGCAAGACGACCGCTGCACGCGGTCTCGCAACGCTTCTACCGCATCCTTCTCCTTTCATAAACCTGCCCATTGGAGCGACAGAAGACCGGCTTCTCGGAGGCCTACATCTTGAGCGCGCACTCAAGGGCGACCCCGCGCTCAAGCCCGGCCTTCTGTCTGAAGCACATGGCGGCGTTCTCTATGTCGATGAGATCAATCTGTTGCCGGCGCATTTGGGCGACGCCTTACTCGATACGGCCTCAAGTGGTGTCAACGTCATTGAGCGCGAAGGACATAGCGCGTCTCATGCGGCTGAATTTGTCCTGCTTGGAAGCATGAATCCCGAAGAAGGCATTCTGCGACCTCAACTGCTCGACCGCTTTGCTCTGGCGGTTGATATAGCAGCAACGTTCGATCCGGCGATGAGGCAGACCGTCATCGAGCGGAGAATTGCATTTGAACGTGATCCATCCATCTTCCAGGTCCAATGGTCACCGATGGAGCAACAACTGCGTGACCAGATTATTCACGCACGTAATCGCGTCCATAAGATTGTTTGCTCGAACGACATCCTTGCACAGATCACAGCTTCGGTCTGCGACTCAGGAGTACGTTCTCTCCGTGCCGATCTCGCTGCAGTGCGAGCGTCGATCGCATACGCCGCTTTGGCCGCGGATGAAACGGTGACCACCGAGCACGTATCGACGGTTCTGCCTCTTGTGCTGGCGCACCGGTCCTCCAACCATGGACGCCCACCGACACCGCGCACTGAACCTCCGGCGCAACATCCCGCCCCTGAAAAGCCCACCAAAACTCCTGATGAAGGCGGCCAGTCCAACGTTGGCGATGCTCTCACGAGAATCTTCACGCCAAAAGAAGTACAAACATTCGCGCTTCGGCCAAGCTTTGACGATCCTTCCTCACGCGGTGCCAGCGCGCGTACGCCCACCCCCCAACCGGGCCCAGTGGTTGGGGCTCGTCGAACTGAGGCCCCCGGAGAAGTCGACATTCGCGCAACCTTGAACCACGCGGTAATGGAGACCGGGAACATTCAACCCAAAGTTTCGGATCTTCACGAGCGGATAAGGACCCGGGCAATCGGAACACGGTATCTCTTAGTTATCGATTCAAGTGGCTCTCATGCGCCACAGGAACGTATGCGCCTCGTTAAAGGTGCTGCTTCCAACCTACTAACTCGATCGTTCAAGAACGGTGACGAGATTGTCATTATCGTCTTTCGCGGAACGTCGGCCCAGGTTCTGCTCGAGCCGTCCCGTTCGCTCAATGAAGCTACAACAGTGCTGGAGTATCTGCCCACAGGCGGCAGGACACCGCTGGCACACGCACTGGACCTGGCCAGAACCTACCTCACACCAACAACTGTCCTCATCCTCCTAACAGACGGACGGGCCAACGTTCCGATTGGGCCGGGTGATCCTTGGCAAGAAGTATTGGAGATCGCAGCTCAGATCAGGACGGCCGCCCTTGTCATTGACACCGAGAATACTACCGAGCGCCTCGAACGCTCGCGCCAGCTTGCGGAGGTCTTATGTGCTGAATATGTGCGCCTGGAAAGCCCAGAGTTGAGTAATGCCGTCGTTTTAGCCTCACTGAAACCTCCAGTCGGCGCGAAACGTTAGCCAGCAAAATCGTTATTCAACCGGACAGGGTATGTTTCTCAATGATTGACCCGCTGGCTCCATGAGCGGTATAACTCGATAATCTGGTGTTCGGGAAGACGGTGAAAGTCCGTCACTACCCCGTAACTGTAAGCGTTGAGAACATGACACTTTGGGTCACTGGAACGGAAGTTCTGGGAAGGCCGTCAAGTTCACTGAAGCGCAAGTCAGGAGACCGGCCAGATGATGACTGGGCTTAGTTCAACTTCGCTGGGAGAGTTGAAGAGCGTGACCACACACTGTGGCAGCTGCCTACTTACTATTCCCGCTCAGCACTCGGTGATGTTTCAATCCGGGCGCTAGGAGCGATCCATGCCGCATTCTCAATCCGCGTCCGTGACTCTGGTGCTTGGTGGTGTTCGCAGCGGAAAAAGCCGACTGGCACAGCAAATTGCCGAACGAGCCGAACGCGTGACGTTTATTGCGACTGCTGAACGTCGGGATGATCCGGAGATGCACGCCAAAATTGAACGGCATCGCTCCGACAGGCCGCTGAATTGGGTAACTATCGAAGAACCAATTCAGCTCGGCCAGACCATCCGTGAAGCGGGTAGGAACAACGATATTCTTCTCATCGACTGCCTGACTCTTTTCGCTTCAAACCTTCTTGAAGCCTACGACGAAGACACGGCAGGACTGCAAGCGCAAATCGATCAACTTTGCATTGCTCTCAAAACGGCGCCGTGTTCGGTGGTACTCGTATCAAATGAAGTCGGCAGCGGTGTTGTCCCGGCATACGAGCTAGGACGGCGCTTTCGTGATCTGGTTGGCGAAATCAACCAGCGCGTCGCGTCAATCTCCGACACCGTTCTTCTGATGGTCGCTGGCCTTCCCTTTTCGCTCAAGGGGTCCATACCTGCGGAGGTCCGGCAATGAAGGGCTTCCTTGTTGCTGGCACATCTAGCGGAGTGGGCAAAACCACCGCCACGCTTATTCTCATAGCGGCCATGCGACGACGCGGTCTGACTGTCCAACCATTCAAGAGCGGTCCAGATTTTCTGGATACTGGCCACCACACGCGAATTGCAGGCAGAAACGCACGAAACCTCGACACGTGGATGCTTCCAGAGAAGGCTAACCGTGATGTGCTTCGTCAAGCCTCACAGGGAGCCGACGCGATCATCGTGGAAGGTATGATGGGGCTGTTCGATGGAAAGAAAGACGCATCAGAAACAGGAAGCAGCGCAGAGCTTGCCAAACTGCTCCAGCTCCCTGTCATCCTGGTGCTCGATGCCAGCAAGAGTGCCCGAAGTATCGCGGCCATCGTGCTCGGCTTCGAGCAGTTCGACACAGCGCTTCAAATAGCGGGCGTAATCCTTAACCGTGTTGCCAGCGAACGCCACTTCAAGATGCTTGAAACCGCGATCCTTTCGTCCTGTAAAACACCAGTGATGGGCTGGATTCCTAAAGAACCTAATATCGCTATTCCCGAAAGACACCTCGGGCTCCGCACAACCGAAGAGTCCGATGGCGAGCACAACACGGAGGAGGAGCTCGATACGCTCGCGGCCCTCGCAGAGAGACATCTTGATTTAGAAAAGCTTCTATCACTGGAATGTGGACTCGATCTCACAGCTATTTCGCTGCCGCCTCATAAAAAGCAGCAAGCATCAATCCGCATCGGCGTTGCGAGAGATAAATCTTTCAGTTTCTACTACGAAGACAATCTCGACCTTCTTCGCGAACAAGGCGCTGAAATCGTATCGTTCAGTCCTCTGCTAGACACATCGCTTCCTGTGGAGCTTGATGCAATCTATCTAGGTGGCGGTTATCCGGAGTTGTACGCCGAGAAGCTCTCCGCGAACAAATCGATGCTTGAATCTATTCGAGCATTCGCTGCATCCGATCGTCCCATTTATGCAGAATGCGGTGGGATGATCTATCTCTCTCAACAGCTCATTACGGCCGATGGTATTACCCATGCGTTGGCCGGAGTTTTCCCCTTCTCCATGGAGATGACCGGCAGGCTCGTTCAATTTGGTTATGTAACAGTCACACTGACGCGCAACTGTTTACTTGGTGCACGCGGAACGATCTTGCGAGGCCATAGCTTCCATTATTCGCGCATCACGATCGTAGCCGCACCTAAGACTTGCTATCGCGTGGAGTACTCACTCTCCGAGCGAGAAGAAGCTGAGGGTTATACGACAGGAAGTGTTCTCGCCAGCTATATTCACTTGCATTTTCGCGCTTCACCCCATGTCGCTAAGAGTTTCGTAGAGCTTGCGCGCTCTAAAAAGACAAGGGAGTTGTTAACGCTATGAAACGACTCATTTCGATCTTCCTTTGGCTCACTTTGCCCGTCACACCATTGCTTGCCAGTCGAATCGTGCCTGCCGAAACGGGTCGCCAGCAGAGATCCTAACCTCCGACAACCTTTCACAAGCCTTTCAATTCCACCCCGATCATCTATCGTTTTCATATCATCATTCCGTCGCGCAAAAGGCTCTATGAATTCCTTAAGCAAACAGCAAGTCGATCAGATCATTCAGGACCTCACCCCTCCCAACGAACACTGGCAGCAAAAAGCACGTGCGCATCTAGACACCCTTACCAAGCCGCTAGGAAGTCTTGGCCGCCTGGAGGATATTGCCGCTCAAATCGTCGCCATTCGACAAGGCGAGATCACCGAGCCACTGAATAAGGGTGTCTACGTCTTCGCTTCAGATCACGGCATCACCGCGGAGGGCGTTAGCGCCTATCCTCGCGAAGTAACGTATCAAATGGTCCTCAACTTTTTGCGACAGGGCGCGGCGGTCAACGTACTTGCAAACCTTCATCAGGCAGAACTGCACGTGATCGACGTGGGAGTCGATGCCGATTTTCAAGACATCCCCGGGCTACTCCACCACAAGGTAGCCAACGGCACATGCAACATGTTGCACGAGCCTGCAATGTCGGATGAACATCTTGCGCAAGCAATAGAAGTTGGAGCAAAGATAGCTGCGAACGCAGTGGCCTCGGGGAAGACGATAATCGCAATTGGGGAAATGGGTATTGGCAACACCACTTCCGCGAGCGCGATTACCTGTGCACTCACCGGTGCATCGCCATCTCTAGCGACAGGTCGCGGAACAGGTGTAAGCCCGGAAGCCTTCACGCATAAGGTGTCTATTGTGGAAGCAGTCGGCCTTAAACATTTCAGCGGCGCTCCCAACCCATTACCGCTTGACGTGCTCCGCTGCGTTGGAGGTTTTGAGATCGCTGCAATGGCTGGCATGGTTCTCGCAGCCGCAAACCACAAGCTGATCATCATCATTGACGGATTCATCTCAACTGCCGCTGCGGCACTCGCTGTCTCCCTGGCGCCGGCCACACAGGGCTATCTCATCGCTGGACATCAATCCGAAGAACCTGGTCATAAGTTATTGCTCGACCATCTCAATTTGAAGCCAGTATTGACACTCAATATGCGCCTCGGCGAAGGCTCAGGAGCCGTTTTGGCGATGCCCGTTGTCGAAGCCGCGATCGCTATCTACAACCAAATGGCAACTTTCACATCTGCCGGTGTAAGTGAGGCTTCCTCATGAACCCGATGGCCCAAATTCGCAGAACATTTGCCGAATTTCTCGCGGCTGTGCAATTTCTTACACGCATTCCTATGCCGTCGCAGCCCTATGAAGCCGATTCCCTTGCTCGCTCGGTAAAATTCTTTCCGCTAGTTGGCCTCATCGTTGGAGGAGTGGCCGCGTTCGTACATTTTTTACTGGCTCCACATCTGCCAAGACTAGGCGCGGCCTTCTTCGTTCTTCTATATCTCACGCTGATCACCGGCTGCCTGCATGAGGACGGCTTAGCAGATACTGCCGATGGTTTTGGCGGCGGAAGCAGTCGCGAGCAGGTTCTTCTTATCATGCGCGACAGCCGTATCGGAACGTACGGAGGCGTTGCCTTGGCATTAAGTCTTATAGGTCGGCTTGTGCTGATCGCTTCCATACCGTTGTCACAGGTTCCGTATTACCTTCTCGCAACTACAGTATTGGCTCGTTGGACGGTTCTCCCGTTGAGCTACTTCCTTTCGTCAGCTCGAACTCAAACTGATGGCCAGGGGGCACGCATCGCTCGGCTCACCTCAACAGGCACCCTGATCGTTGGAACAGCCTTCAGTTTCGGTGTCGCAGCACTCCTTCTCAAGGCTCGGGCGATAGCCCCGATTCTGGCCATCATCTCGCTCACATGGCTCACTGGCTTCTATTACAAACGGCGTATCGGTGGCATAACCGGCGACTGCTTTGGCGCGACAATTCAGATAGGAGAGCTTGGCATTTACCTTTGTGGAGCGTGGGTCCTATGACAGGCCTGCTATTCATACGCCATGCCGAAACTGACATGGCCGGCACACTCTGTGGGCATTCAGATCCTCCGATCAATGCCCGCGGCCAGAAACAAGTTGCCCATATCGTTTCCAGCCTTATGCCTGAAACCTTCGACGAGATTTACAGCAGCGATCTTCGCCGTGCGGTCGAAACGGCAGCAAGCCTGTCTCAAACTTCCGCCGTTTCAGTAACAACAACTGGCAGCTTACGCGAAATTCATTTCGGCGACTGGGAAGGCTTGACCTGGAAAGAGATCGAAAGCCGGGATGCAGAGTATGCTCGCCAGTGGATAGAGGCATTCCCTGCCCTTCCAGCGCCAAACGGCGAGCCCTTTGCGTCCTTCGAGGCCCGCGTCCTTCGCGAGGTCAACCACCTTCTATCCCTCGCCAACACCAGGCGAATCGCTGTCGTCACGCACGGCGGAGTTATGCGCGTCGTCCTTCGCACTCTTCTTGCATATGACGAACAGCAAGCGTGGGAGATGACAAAGCCCTATTGTTCATCATTCGATTGCACAGGAACCATTCCTCCTCAGAGGAGGATCCAATGAGCGTTGGCATGGTGAAGATTCGAGAACTCGCCGGCTGGGGACTCGACGATTACGAGTACCGCGCTCAGGTTTTTGCGCACGAGAAGCTTGCTGAAGCTAAGCTCCTCGTCGCCGGGCGTCCGACGTTTGAGCAACCCAGCGTTCTGAGTGCGACGCCAGAGACTACACTGGGTGACATGCTCGCAGTTCATGCCGGAAGGCCGGACCTTCTAGCTGAAATGTCCGGCCTGTCGTGGTCACTCGGCATCGTTGATCTACGCTTTCTGATCGCATTCCAGCGCAGGCTCACATTCCGATCAGAAGCCCCCCCCCTTTCTATACCTGCAGGAAACGACTGGCCTGCGCTGATAGCCCTCTCTTTCGGTTCCGCGAAGCCGATCGAGTGCGAACTGATTCACGACCGTTCGACTCGAACCGTGACAATACGATCAAGTAACCCAAATCTGCATATCCGCACAACGAACGACGCTGCATCCCCCCTCAGCATCCAGAATTCCGGCCCGTTTTTTGAGGTGGCTTGTTTTCAAGATCGATGGTTCCTGCGTGACGGGTACCATCGCGCATACGATCTTATGCGTGCAGGAGTATTTGAAGTGCCGGCGGTAGTTATCCAAGTGTCAAACCTGGAAGATCTTGGAGCCGCTCAACCCTGGTTCTTCCCAGAGGAAGTTCTCTTTTCCGAAACTCCACCGCGCGTTGCGGATTTTCTCAATGACGACCTTGTTATCGAATACGAACGACCGCCTCTAATCAAGACGCTCCGTATCACATTAGAAGAAACTCTCGGACCGGCAACACCTATAGGAGAACCATCATGAGTATCGCAACCAAACGTGGCGACGGCGGGCAGACCGGCTTGGCCGGTGGTATCCGCGTATCTAAAGCTGATCTTCGCGTCGAATCTTACGGCTCAGTCGACGAACTCAATACCGTTCTTGGTTTCGCGCGCAGCATTTGCCAGAACAAGGAGATCGCGGACTGGACCGAAACGATCCAGCGCACCCTCTTTCGCGTGGGCTCGGCTCTCGCAACTCCTCCAGAAAGCAAAAAGCAACCTCCAATCGTCGCTACAGAAGACATCGACATGCTGACTGACCTGGTCCATAAAATTGAAGCGACAGAAGGCATTCTTTCCGATTGGTCACTGCCCGGCGCTCACACCGAATCCGCAGCCTACGAAATGGCTCGAACAGTTTGCCGGCGTGCGGAACGTGCCGCCGTGCGGTTCATAGAAAATGGTGGCGTCGTCCAACCAACGGTACTTCCCTATCTCAATCGTCTCTCCGACGTAATCTGGCTCTTCGGGCGTCTTATCGAGTTCAACTCCGGCGTTGAGTCGCGGTTACGCCCCGAGTCCAAGGGTGGCCCCAAATGGTCAAGAGCCTGGTAATGCCTGCAAACAAAGCCTTCAGCGAATTGGAACGAGCCGCCGTATATCGCGCCATAGCCGAACGCAGAGATGTCCGTCGAGGATTCTTAAGTCGTCCTTTACCGGACGAACTGCTGCAGCGTCTTCTGGCTGCTGCCCACAGCGCGCCCTCAGTTGGGCTTATGCAACCGTCGCGCTTCATCGTGATTCGCGACTTAGCGAAGCGAAGAGCTGTTCATGACATATTCAAGGAGGCGAACGCCAAAGCGGCAGCAATATACGAGGGCGCACAGGGAGACCAGTATGCCGCTCTCAAGCTGGAAGGCATCCTCGAAGCCCCACAGAACATATGTATCGTTTGCGACACACAGAACGAGCGTGGCCATAAGCTGGGCCGTCAGACCATGCCCGAAACCGCTGCTTACTCTACCGTATGCGCCGTGCAGAACCTTTGGCTCGCAGCGCGCGCGGAAGAAGTTGGCGTTGGCTGGGTAAGCATCCTCGATCCAATTCGTCTACGCGCAATCCTGGAGATCCCCGACCATATCCTTCCTGTCGCCTATCTTTGCGTCGGCTATGTCGATCAATTCGCATCGCAGCCCGAATTAGAACGATCGGGCTGGGAAAAACGGGTTCCTCTTGAGACAGCCGTCAGCTACGACACCTACAGCGAAGGCTCGAAATCATGAGAGCCCGTGCCATCATGGTACTTGGAACAAGTTCGCACGTCGGCAAGTCGTTGCTGACTGCCGCGCTCTGTCGTATCTTTGCGCAAGATGGCTATCGTGTCGCGCCCTTCAAGTCGCAAAACATGTCCCTCAACTCGGCGGTCACCCCAGAGGGTTTGGAGATTGGCCGGGCCCAGGCACTTCAAGCCGAAGCGGCTGGCATTCCACCCTCAGTTCACATGAATCCCATTCTGCTAAAACCCAGCGGGGATATGACTTCACAGGTAATTGTCCGTGGAAAGATTTGGGGCAAGCTGACGGCGGCGGATTATCACCTTCGCCGAGTCGAAGAATTATTGCCTATCGTCCGTGAGAGTTATGAAACGCTCGCGGCACAAAATGAAGTCATCATCCTCGAAGGCGCCGGCTCGCCCGCTGAAATCAATCTCAAAGAGCACGACATCGTAAACATGCGCATGGCCGAGCTGGCCGATGCCGCGTGCCTCTTAGTCGGAGACATTGATCGCGGAGGAGTATTCGCCTCCCTGCTCGGCACAGTTGAATTGCTTGACCTCCACGAGCAGGATCGTATTCAGGGATTCCTCATCAACAAGTTTCGCGGCGATATCCGGCTCCTTGAACCCGGTGTTCGCCTCATTGAGGATCGACTTGGCAAACCCTGCCTGGGAGTTGTTCCACACCTGCATCAGCTAATGATTGATGAAGAGGACAGTCTCGGCCTTCCCTCCCCGGATACGGAGAGTAGCTCTTCATGGCATCCCGTCGACACCCCTTCAAGGCCTTTGCGTATCGCCGTGCTGGCCCTTCCGTCTTTTTCTAACTTCACTGACTTCGACGCATTGCGCGCTGAACCTTCTGTCTCCCTGCATCTCTGCCGCACTCCTGAAAGTCTGAACGGTGCAGACGTTATCATCATTCCGGGCAGTAAACAGACCGCCGACGATCTACTCTGGTTGCGTTCCGTTGGACTCGCTAACGCAGTGGCTAGCCATGCCGTTAGTGGTCTCGTTGTGGGTATCTGCGGAGGCATGCAAATCCTTGGCGAGAAGATCGTAGACCCCTCAGGGATGGAACACACAGAAACCATTCCAGGCTTGGGGTTACTTTCCATTAACACGACCATGCAGCCTCAAAAGGTCACAAGGCTTACCTCCGGCCGCTTATTAGTTCCGTCTCTCTTCGGCCAACCAATATCGTCGTCACAGGTAAGCGGCTATGAAATCCACATCGGCGAAACTCGCTATCTGGATGGCGCAAATCCCTTTGCAGCGCTCGAGACAGGCCCCAACCAGGAAAGCATCCTCGACGGCTGCACAGCACTCGACGGGCACACCTTTGGAACATACTTGCATGGCCTCTTCGACGACGACAGCTTCCGCCACACGTTTCTTGCCGCGGCCCGTGCCTTTTATCGTCTGGCTCCTGCCAGTCAATTCGACAACTGGCAACATAATCGGGAAGCCTCTTTGAACCGTCTAGCGAACGCGGTACGGTCGTCACTCGACATGTCGAAGATCTTCTCATGGGTAGGCTTAACTTATCAGCACCTGCCTAAGAGCGAGGAGACACTACGATGAATCGCGGCACCCTTCTTCCTGCCGCCTATCTTTTCGACGAGATCGCCGGTGACCCAGAGTGGTTTCCACATCCTGTTCGCCTCATCGGGTCTGCAATCTCTCGCGCCGAATCCACACTTCGGAGTCCCAACCAAAGTGATACCGCAGAATTCGTATCCGGTTTGCTCCTCACAGCCGCCGTTGTTAGCTCTTCTTATTGGTTGACCGCAGCTATCATTCAAGCCACACGAAAATACTCCGTTTTCCTCGGAGACGCCACGGAGCTCTCTCTAGCCTGGACATGTCTCGCCGCCCGCAATCTTGAGCAGGAAGCATCCAACGTCACCGACGCTCTTCGGTCCGGGGATCTACCTCTTGCTCGGATTCGCCTTTCACGCATAGTAGGCCGCGACACAGCGAATCTTGATGCCCAGGAAATCAGCCGTGCTGTCATCGAGACCGTAGCTGAAAGTGCCTCAGACGGTGTAATGGCGCCGCTGTTCTACATGGCTGTTGGCGGAGTTCCGCTTGCGATGGCTTACAAGGCAGTCAACACGCTGGACTCGATGATCGGTCATGCGGATCACAATTACATGTACTTTGGTAAGGCCGCGGCGCGGCTCGACGATGCAGCCAATTATCTTCCATCAAGACTCTGCGCTCTCGCGATCGTAGCCGCATCGCAATTCTTAAGCCACGTAGATCCAACGTCGGCGTGGCTCACGTGGCGACGAGATGGATCGAAGCACAAGAGTCCTAATGCAGGCCAGCCGGAGAGCGCTATTTCCGGAGCGCTCCATGTTTCGCTTGGCGGTGACAACACGTACTCCGGAGAACTTATCCCAGCACAGCGAATGGGCCAGAAGTTTCCTGCCCCGACGATTGAAAAAGCAGTTCAGTCGATTCGCCTTGTATCCGTAGCATCACTGATTGGCCTTACCGTTGGCGTTCTGCTGGTAAACCTCGTGCATAACAGGAAGCACAAATAATATGGCTGAAATCGAATCCTACCCAATGCACGGCGGCCAACTTCGTCAAATCGCCGAAAGGTTCGCAATCGACGAATCGCAGCTTCTGGATTTCAGTGCAAACATCAATCCTGACGGCCCCTCCCCCGCCGTAATCGCGGCATTACGTGCAGGGATTGATGATCTCTCCACTCTTACGGAATATCCAGATCTCCAGCAGACAGACTTGAGACATGCTATTGCGATGCATATAGGTGTCGAAATGGAAAACATCATTGTGGCCAATGGCTTTGTTCCGTTGCTCGAAGCAACGTTGCAAGCCATCAAAATCCACAACTGCCTTCTGCCGGTGCCAGCTTTCGTCGAGTATCGAAAAACATTCGAACGATCGGAGATCGAGGTTACGCCGCATGTGCTAAACGCAGAATCCGGATTCAACTATGACCCTGCCGAGATGTTCGCACGCACGCACGACGCTATCCTGCTGGCGAACCCTCAGAATCCATCCGGCGTCTGCCAGGATAGCGAGTTGATGAGAGCTATAGTCAACAAGGCATACGAGAAGAACACATTCGTCCTGCTCGACGAAGCTTTTATTGACTACGCCCCTCAGCACTCCCTCACATCCACAACTGATGATTTCCCAAACCTGATCGTCTTCCGCTCGGTTACAAAGTTCTACGGAATTCCCGGATTGCGAGTCGCTTATGCGGTCGCCAATTCCGTGCTTGCCTCATCGATTAATGACAATCTTGCGCCATGGCCTATCACGACGCTTGCCTCTCGTGCTGTATGCGCAGCCTTAGCGGACGATATATATGTCGGCAGGACGATAAATGAAAATCTGCATCGGAAAGTTGCATTTGAAGGGGCTCTCAAGTCGCTTGGTTTAACTGTTTACGCCTCTGGCGCAAACTTCCTTCTCTTTTGCCTGCCAGCCGACGTCAATCCAGACAAGTTCTGGAAACAGATGATCATTGATCATCACATTGTCCTGCGAAATTGCGCGAACTATGAGGGACTTGATCCGGGACACTTCCGTGCGGCCGTGAGGACGCAGGAAGAAAATACCAGGCTTCAGAAAGCACTGAAAGACACTCTCTCCCGATGACAGGACGTCTCGAACTGAGCACTACTTTCAGCGCAACGCTCGCAACAGTGCCTGTTTCCATCCCGAAATATCCATCTCCCATATGACCGTGTGTTTGCGCCCATGTTCGAGAACATCACTCCAGACAGAACGGTTCCTTGCATCCTCTGCTACGCCCAGCTTATCGATCACACTCATACCTCGAGTGATCCCACTGTCGACCTGTACATCCATATAGTGCGCTGAGGCAACAAGCGACAAAGAAGGATCGAGCAGAATGGCCATCGCCGTGGGATCCGGGAGAGCAATCCCCTCTTCTCCTGTTTGCGTCAGATATGCCTTTGCGGCAGTCTCATTCGAGCGAATCGCAAATTCCCCAAATCTTGTCTTCAGCGCCAGAATTTCCTCTATCTCCCTGCCGCTCACGACCGCTGCACCGCGTGAAAGCTGCCAGCCAACTAACTCGATTGGGAGTCGAGAACGAAGCACTATACGCGCCGCCTCCGGGTCCACCCAGAAGTTATATTCGCTGGATGGGGTCACGTTACCTTCGCAACATGGCGCACCACCCATCACCACGCACCGGCCTATGCTTGATGCCAGATCGGGTCGTCGTCGAAGAGCCAACGCCAGATTTGTGAGCGGTCCGAGAGTAATGATCTCAATACCCGGATTTGCTTCAACAGTGCGCACGATAGCATCGACCGCTAACACGTCTTCAGGAACCCTCGTCTTTGGTTGATAACCTTGATCGCCTAGACCATCCCGTCCATGAAACCATGAGGCATCCTCTAACGGACGTATCAAGGGTGCTGCTGCACCGGAGAATACGGGAACGCTGGCCCCGCAAAGTTCCACTGTATACAGGGCATTCCGCGTACCCTGCTCGACGGAAACGTTGCCAGCAACAACCGTAATCGCTTGCACGCTCACATCCGGCGAACGTAGCGCCATGATAAGCGCAACAGCATCGTCCGATGCTGTATCTGTATCGATAAGGATCTTTCTTGCGATATTTGGATTCATGGCCTTGTATTACAGTAAAGGAATCGGCGATGTCTACAAGAAGATCGACGCTCCTCGTGCAATTTTTCAGAGTATTGCTTTCACTCGCAAGACCGCGAAAGCTTCCGCAGTAGCCTCGCGAGGAGTTCGTCACACCCGTTCTTCATCCTCCGCGTAGCTAATGACATGCGGCGCAAGAATTCGATTCGTGCTGTGATGGGGCGATAGAGCAGGTCGTCGTGCTGCCTCGCGGCGATCCCGACGACCTGCGAAACCTTCTATCTCTTGCCGATCTTATCTTCGTCGTTCGTTGAAGGGCCAAAAGCGTCGGCCAATGAAGTGAGCTTAACCTGTGACTTCAATTGCCCCTCCATAGCGCTCGTCTTGATGTGAATCTTTACCGGCTGATTAGGCAGCAGATCTACATAGTTATCCGAGATCTCCGTCTCGAGGTTGCCAAAGGCGACCAGCACGCTCTTAGCTAGAACAGGAGAGGTCAGAACGAGATCATATCCATCGCCACTCTTTGTCAGTTGAGACTGGATATTCGGAACAGGTAGTTTGATCTGTTTAGTCGGAACAAAGTATAGAGTGTTGGACGAGACAACTTTCCCTCCAATCGAGAGCTCGACCGAAGCAAACACACTAGCGGGATCAAGCTTCTTCCCACTCTGCTCCTGCAACTCAGAGACTGGAAGCCGAGTAACAACCGTCGAACTTAGCGGAAGCAGGTCCACCAACTGCGTCACCTGTTTCACAACAGAGCCATCAAAGTGCATGATTCTCAGATTGAGTTCGGCCTTCTGCGGTGTTGTCTTGTCGGAGACAACATACGCCGATAGCACACCGTTCTCCAGGTGAGGAGATATCAGCACGGGAGCATAGAATCGGCGGGCATAATATTGAAGCGCTTTCCACCGTCCGTAGTAATCGATGCTCGACCACGATGCGACAGGCCAGCAATCGTTGAGCTGCCAGTAGAGCGACCCCATCGAACGTGGCCGCTCACGACGCCAGAACTCCGCTCCAACTTTCACAGCCTCCGCCTGCAATACTTGGCTGGCATAGAGGAACGACGGGAAGTCTTTGGGCTCCCCGTAGTAGCGGTGCATGTATTCACGAATCAAGCTGTTGCCTGATCCGTTCTTCTGGTGGGCCTTCATGACATCGGAGAGAATGCTCGTACGATCTTCCGGCGCGGTGAAACTCTCGACCGTCTTCAGCTCAGGAAACGATTGGAATCCGTACTCCGATGTGAATCGCCAGTGATGCTTCTCATACTCGCTGAAGTCAACACCGCCGTGCCAAACGCTCCAATCGTGATTGTCGCCACTTTGATACGCGTCGCTCAGCTCTTCATAGTCCGCACTCGGCGTACTGGGCCAGTAAGGAACTTCTGGATCGACACGCGCCTCTGTCGTAGCAAGAACGCCGCTAAACTCGGTCAGGTAGTCCTGCCATATTCGTTCGTGAACTGCGGGTGGCAGCTGCCCGTTGCCATTCCAGTCTCGCAGATCTTCAGTCTCGTTGTTCCCGTCCCACAATACGATGCTCGGATGATTTCGTAGACGCGTCATCTGGTATTCGGCTTCGTGCTGAATGTCTTGCTTGAATTCGTACGTACCGGGCTGCCAGTTATTGCCGAACATCAGGTCATGAAAGACCATCAATCCCAGTTCGTCGCAGAGATCGTAGAACTCATCTGTCTCGTAATAGCCACCGCCCCAAAGCCGAACCATGTTCATGTTGGCATCTTTTGCAGATTGCAGGATGTGCCGATACTTGGCATCCGTCACGCGGTTTGGGAAGCTGTCGAAGGGAATAACGTCCGCCCCCTTGGCATAGATGGGAATGCCGTTGACGACAAACTCAAAGGATCTCCCCCACTGATCGAGATCTCGGCGAAGTACAACAGACCTCAATCCAGTCTTTATCTCTCGCCGCTCTAGTTCAGTCGCTTTTTCCTTCAGGCTGACATCAAAGTGATAGATCGGCTGGGCTCCATAACCTGATGGATACCAGAGCTGGGGATGATCGACCTCGATGGGAAATGTAATCCTGTTTACACCCGGCGACAACGTAACAAGTCTCTCCACATGAAAAGGCTTGTCATTCAGACCATACCTAATGCTCACGATCCCCTTCACCACCTTGGAAGCCAGGATGTCCGCATGAAGATCAACATGCGCAGAGGCAGCCGATACATCTACTTGCTCTGCAAATACGTCATCGATCCGAGCATCGTCCCACACCTCGAGATACGCAGGCCGATAGACGCCACTCGTTGCGAATCGCGGCCCCCAATCCCATCCAAACTCATAGACCGCCTTGCGTATATATCCCTTGGGATCCGTATGCGTGCGAGAGTGCCATGGGTCTCTTTCCGCCACTGCCTCGGCTGCCTTCATAGGAGCCGGGAATACAATCCGAAGATCGTTCGCACCTCGATGAAGCGTCGGCTTTACATCGATCCGCCACGGCCTGAACATGTTGTTCGGTGTCTCGATACGCTTGTCATTCAGATAGACCGTGCAAGCAGTATCCAGGCCTTCAAAGACCAACTCGATATGCTCGCGGGCCAGCGTCGCGGGGGTCGCTTCGACGGACGTGCGGTACTCCCAACCGACCTTCTCTATCCACTGCAGCTTCGCCTCATTGTCCCTATAGAATGGATCGGGAATCTTTCCATTTCGCAACAGGTCAAGATGCACATCGCCCGGCACCACCGCAGGGAGCCATTTGTCGTTTTCTTTCGGCGGGGTCGGACTCTGGCTTTCAGCCATGCCATCGTCCTGAAGTTGCCGAAGCGTCCATCCGCTATTGATCGGGATGCGCTCCAAGCGTCGTGCTTCCGTCGCGACGCATGGAAGCGTGAACGCGGTCATAAGTACGATAAGGCTGCAAAGTGTTCGACCTCGAAACATCTATTTTCATCCTCAGCTGGATATTGTTTAAAATCGCGACGTGTACGTCCTAGCTAAATGCGCAATGCAAATGCCCTAATAAAATTGCGTACACCGTAGATAAGGAGCGGAGGATTGCTGCGCAATTCGGCAGTAATCCTCCCGAAGAATTCTACTGCAGTTGGAGAATCGTACTTTCAGCGGCACCAAGTGCTACCGTTGCGCTACCGGTAACTGAGGATGTAGTTCCTGTCCACAGATCCGTCATCTTGTACTGTGTCGTGCTATTTAGCCCGGCGCGTCCGAGATCGATGGTCGTGTTCAAAGGATTGCTGTAGTCATAGTTGAAGACTGCGATGTAGTAGGTAGTTCCTTTCTGAGCGACAAGAACGTTTACGGGTGAAGTCCCGGTGTTCCCTTCAACCGGGCGGAAGTTCAATCCGAGGGCTGGCAAGCTGTTGATGTTTGTATTGGTCAGCCACGTCTGTACGAGCGGAGGTGCGCCGGAGTCCGTCACGTCATCGCCGTTCAGCATGAACCCGGCAACAGCCCCCGACGTTACACGACTCTTGTTTTCATTTGCCGTATAAGGTACAGCTGTTGTCGACCCCGAGGGGGTCTCAGTTCCTTCCAAAAGCATCTCATCTGGATCGTTCCAGTCGTAGATTCTCCCAGCCATCCACCAACCATAGCTATCGGAGGCCATCTCACGCTTGGTGTCCTCTATCGATCCGTACGTGTCCCCCGCGATGCGGCGCGTGTGCGCGTATTGATAGGGGAAGACGGGAGCAATCGACTCGTCGATGACCATTGAAGTACCAACATCATTGTAGATACGCTTCATCGCCTGGCTATAGGCCTGGGTACCCGTCTGGATCGTAGTGTCGTAGAAGTAACCGTTGTTCGAGCCGCCCTCCAGATCACCATGAATCAGAAAGTCGAGCTTAATATAGTCGAATCCCAACGTCTTGAACATGTTGATGTAGTAATCGATCCTCTGCTGCGTTCCAGGATGCGTTGGATCAGCTCCCCATCCGCTGTCAATGGCCCCCATTGGTGTTCCGTCCGAGTTTTTCATCACGATGTCGCCGAACGTATAGTTCGGAGCGCCATCAACCGGGCCGGTCAGATCGGTCCAGTTCCAGATAATGAAGGGAGTCCAATAGATCCCAGCCTTCTGACCTTGGCTGTGGGCGTGGGTGACAAAGTCCTGCAATTGAGTCTCCGACAGGTTTGTCCAGTAGTTGTCCAGATTGATGTAGACCGTTCCTTGATTGTTATAGTTCGGCAGCTGCGTATGGAAATAGTCTTCCACGGCCGTTGCGTTTGTGTAGCTCAGGTTGCTCTGAATCTTGCCCCAGCTATTCCAGCCCATCGGAGATGGACCAGACCAGGCCAGCATCGGAGCATATTGCGCGTTCGTATTCGCAAAATCTTCCATGCCGCTGCGCCAGTCGCTGTAGTAGCCAACCATAATCACAGGAGACAGGATCTTTGTGCCGGTCACCGCTCCATGAGGCAACTGGTCCTCAGTGCTGTTCGCTCCGCCATAAGCCCACAGGAAGTCGAGCTTGCTGTTGGCATCACCGGTAAACTCAATTCCCGTCCTCCAGGTATCGTGAGTTACCGAACCGATGACCAGGCCATTGCGGCTCGTGTTGTCGTAGAACGCGCCAACTTCATAACTAGTGTCCGAGATGCCGTTCGAAGTCTCTGCGTTGTAGTTGTAGTAGGCGTTGTTGTCGAAAGGCACAACCAGGAACCGAGGGTCTGCATAGGCACCCAGGTCTACGGCCCCAGTGCCATCCACAACAACTGGAGACATCTCGCTGCTGCCTGCACTCGCGTCATCCAGCTCTGCCTGTACGGTAAAGTGATCGTTACTTAGTAGAAAGTGTTGGATCATGGTCGGCGAACCATCGCTCGCCGTCAGTGTGATGTCTGTCCCGTTGTTCGCCACACTTGTAGCAGTGCGGGTGTACGAGGACGACGTGCTTCGATACAACGTTAGACCACTGTAGGCCTGGCTATAGAAATTGGTGATCTTGGTCGCTCCGCCATTGGAGAAGGTCGCAAGGCCCGTGCCGAGATCGTACAGAATCTCATTCTGGCCGCTCGACATCGTTACAGTCTGTGATGGTGAGGCTCCAGTGTTTGCTGGGCTTACTGCGATGTATACGATATCGGGAGAATACGTCGTCGCGTTGGTGACCGTAATGGTGTTCGTGTTGCCTGCATTCAGCGAAACCACCGTCGATACTGGAGGAGTCGCAACATACCAGTTGTTTCCGTAGAGCGGTATATTTGTGGCCGCACCTCCGTTTGAAGAGACCTGGTAAGTTTGCGTGCCGCTGCCTTCGCAGCCCACAAGCGTCACGATGTAGTTCCCTGTAGCCGACGCATACACATTGTTGAAAGTCACACCGTTGCCATTGCCCATGCTGCCTACCTTCAGGCCATTCGGACAGCCGACGCACGTTGCTACCCCCGCGCCCTTATTCAGCGTGTTCCGCGGATCCCATGCCTGGTACACGCAGGTGGAGCTGGTGCATGCCGGAGGCTCAACATATGTCAGACCACCGGGTAGCGTGCTATCTCCATCTCCAGGAGAGTTCACCGTCACGTCCGCTGCTCCTACCTTGTTACTGGCGGGAGCGGAGGCCGTCAATTGCGTCGCACTCTGCACCGTGACAAGGCTTGCGGCAACACCACCGACCATCAACGTAGTACCCGGCGTGAAGTTCGTTCCCGTAACCGTGATCTGCCCTCCAGTGATCGGAAGCTGGCTCGGCGTCACCGAGGCAATAGTTGGAATAGTGGTGGAATTTGCTGCGCTCAAAGCAATAGAAACTACATCGGGCGACCAATCCGTAGCGTTGCCCAATTCGATCGTGTTGTTCCCTCCCGTGGCAAGCGTGACAGTAATGGCGACTGGAGCGGCTGGAGCCGTCCAACTGTTACCAGTAAGAGGAACTAAGACCGGCGAGCCTCCATTCACGATGACCTGATAGTTCTGGGTACCACCTCCTTCACAGCCGGTGATGGTTAGCGTGTAGTTTCCAGCAGAAGGAACGTACACGTTGTTGAAGATCACATCGCTGCCCATGCCAAGGCCACCAACTTTGACACCTTGCGCACAGCCGGAGCAGGTCGCAACTGCCGCGTTCCCTACGAGGGTATTCTCACCATCCGCGGCCTGGTAGGTGCACGGGAAGGTCTGGCACTGGACAAAGGTTAAGCCCTTCGCCAGTGTTGCGGTGCCACCAGCAGATGAGCTCACCGTAACGTCGACGGCTCCTCCGGAAGTGACTGCGGGAGCTGTCGCTGTTAACTGTGTCGTCCCTTGCAGGGTGGTCGCTGTCGCAGCAATTCCACCGAAACTGACAGCCGCACTCGAATCGAAGTTGGCTCCTGTAAGTACAACCTGTCCGCCCGCCAACGGAAGCTGAGTTGGCGAGAGGGATGTCAGAATGTACGGTAGTGAGCTGTTTCCACTTGGATTGGCGATCTGGATAGAGACAACGTCTGGGGACCAGTCGGTATCATTTCCTAATTGCACCGTATTCGCGCTCCCTGCCTTCAACGGAATCGTGACGGACACAGGCGGTGCCGGAGCGGTCCAGGTGCTGCCCGAAAGCGGAACACTGATAGCGGCGCCTCCGTCGACAACCACCTTGTAGGTCTGCGTGCCTGCTCCTTCACATCCCGTAATGGTCAGCGTGTAATTGCCATCGGAGGGAGCGTAGACATTGTTGATGATCACCCACCCGCCATATCCAAGACTGCCAACCTTCATACCCTGGGGGCATCCGGCGCACGTAGCTACCGCAGCCGTACCAAGCAGCGTATTGGCACCACTCGTCGCCTGGTACGTGCAGGGCAACGAGGTGCAGCCGCCCGCCTGAGCCGGCGGAGGGAGAAGCGTGTACTGCAGCGCGTGCGCCATCGTCACACCTCCCTTGTTGGGCGTGGCAATCACAACATCTACAGTCGCCGCCGCCGAAACGACAGGAGTAATGGCCGTCACCAGCGCCGAGCTCTGAAAATACATCTTCTGCGCCGCGATGCCGCCGAACGTGACGGTGGTCTCTGGCGTAAAGTTCGTACCGGTGAATACGACTTGTCCGCCGGTTGTGTAAACGGTGCCTGGCGTCATAGCCGTAATCGTCATTGTGGTCGTGCCGGAAACTCCAGAGGAGCTGCTGCATCCTGAGACAACTATCAGGATAAGAAGGGTGAGCGAAGCCAATACAGACGATAAGAATTCTTTCCAGATATTATGGCCCGCTTGGTTCTCTGTTTCCGGTGTGTGACCCATATCGATCTCCTTCAGACCAGGGCAAGTTTTGGAGCGTTTGCTGCTTTGGCTAGCACGGAGATTCGCTGAGCCGAAAATTGTTTGGTGACCGCACCCACCATCAACTGGCGGGTGCGGCTCAATGCTCAATTCACGGCAGCGTACTTATATTGCCTACCAAAGAACCTTGAAGGTCAGTTGGATATTGCGTGGCTGGTTGCTCTGGCCGCCGCTCTTAATGATCTGGCCAAAGGTTCCGTCCGTGGGAGTGTAGTCGTATCCGCCCGAAAACGTGGGGTGATTGAGTGCGTTGAAGGCGTCGATCCTGAACTGTGCATGGAGCCGTTCGTAGATATCGAAGCTCTTGGAGAGGCTCGCATCCATGTCTTCGGTGCCCGGATCACGGATTCCCGTATAGACCACGTTAGGATGAATGCCGTAGCTTGGAATTGAGACGAAGCTATAGTTGCCATTGCACGTGGAGCTCGTGCCTTTCGAGGTCAACTGGTAAACTCCGGCATTATTTAACTCCCAGTCGGCGACACACGCATCGCTTACGCCGGTAATTGCGGTAGCAGTCACCTTCCGCTGAATCCTACCGCCACCGTTGTAATCCGTGCTTCCGTTCAGCTGCCAAGGAAAACCAGTCTGCCACGAAACGATGGTTGCCACTTCCCATCCGCCCAGCACGGTATCCACGCCACGATTCACGTGGCCGAGAAGCGCCCTGCCTCGGCCGACTGGCAACCGCCAGAAACCGGAGAAAGTAATGCGGTGTGTGAAATCCTGGGAGTCGATGTTGCGGGCTTGGACACGATAGATCGTATCCGTGTATCCGCCTGCGTCCATCGTCTTGGCCCACGTCCATGTGCCATGCACTGTGATCGACTGACTCACTCGGTGCGATGCGGTAAGTTGCAATGCGTTATACCAGGTCTTGCCACCATTGATGTCGTACTCCGTGATGTCGCCAAACGCCGGGAAAGGACGCGTCAGATTCAAAGCCTGGATGGTGGGCTGGGTGTAATAGTTCGAACCCTGGAATCCGTTGACGCCCTCGAATGGATTGGGTACATAGGCACCCGTATTGCTGTTGCACACGGCAGGGTTGCCACCCAGTTCCGAATCGCACTGCGCATACGAAGCAACAGATGGACGATTGATGTTGTCGCTCGTTCCAGTATGCACGGTCCGCGTGCCCACATAGTTCAATTGGAAGACATCATCCTTAAGGAACTGTTGCTGGATACCGGCCGTGTACTGATACGTACGCGGCGACGCAAACTTCGGATTGAGATAGAACAGGCCCTGACCAAGCCCTGTCAGATATCCGAGCGAAGATCCGGTTGGCTGGATGACGATCGGGAACGGAGCTGTTGGAACGGCGGGATTGGCGCCATTCCCCGGAACACCGAGGTTCTGTGTTGGTGTAATGCCGCCATTATTCGAAGCGTCATATTGCGTGGTCGCAGAGAAGCCGGTCTCATTGGGACCAGGGTTCGGGTTTTGAAAGAACATACCGAAGCCGGCCCGGACAACCAGCTTGGGTATCGGCGAATACGCGACGCCGATACGCGGCTGGAACGTCGCCGTATCGAGCTCGTTGTAGGAGCGGGGATTTCCGTTCACACCGGGAAACTCCAGACCTCCTTTTACCGGTACGCTGAGCCCGGCAGAGACCGGGTTCGTAACATTCGGGTTGAAGTCGTAATCGAATCGGTTGTGGCGCTCTGTCGGCGGCTGGTTCAGGTCGTACCGAATGCCCAGATTCACTGTCACGTTCCGCAGCAGCTTCCAGTCATCCTGAATAAACGGCGCCCAGTAATGCTGCGAGAAGAGCAGCGTTGGCTGGATAAGCACCTGTCCCGAGGTCGCCGTGCCCAGCAGCAAGGAAGCGATGCTGTTTCCGCTCGCGTTGTCTCCAGACTGGTAGTTGGATTGCGTCCACGTACGATCCACGCTGAAGCTTGGACCTCCCGTTTGATAACGGTATCCGGTCTGCAGGAAACGAACGTCGAGACCTGTATGAATCGTATGCCGGCCCTTCGTCCAGGTCACGCTCGGAAGCATGGCAAGGGAGTTACCTACAGTGAACTGACCGCCACTGTTTCCAATCGAAGTAAATTCGCTCGGATTGGTATAAGGCAGAAAGTTGTTGTACACGCCGAATTGGCTGATCTCGGAGGCAGGAAATCCGAGTGAACTCATGTCGAAACCTAGCGGGCCTTCGTTCAGAATGTTCCCCCGCACAATCACGGACGCCTTGAAATCGAAGATCAGTTGGGGAGTGACCGTATGAATCCACTCCGGGCCAAACGAGTTGACGCGTTCGCCGTGAGGATACTCACCGTACGCTCCGATGCCCGGAATGCCACTCTGATCTTGCGTCTCTGACCGCTCCCAATAGCCATATCGCAGGCTCGCTCGGTCCTTCGATCCAATGACCTGATCGACCTTGATCAAGGCGTTCCGGTAAGTATCTGTCGTGGGGCTCGGAGCGACATAGTTTCGCGTGTACGACGTGGACTGCGGGGTAGGCGTTGCATTGGGAGTTGGGTAGTACTTCAGAATCGCAAGCGCGAATGGACTTATGCGGTTCATCGGAATCTGGTTGATCTTTCCGTTGACCGTCGGGAATGGATCGCGGACTGGCGTTCCATTTACGATGCGTGTGGTCAACGGATCAAATAGCGTAATAGGCTTGATCGTTTGCGTGGGAGCATCGAAGTACGTCAAGTCGCTAAAGTCGCCGGTCAGCCATTGCGGTTCAGGAACAGAGTCAAGCGCTACGCCCGGAAAGATCTCACTCCAGTTCTCGACCTGCGCCAAGAAAAACGTTTTGTCTCGCCCGTTATAAATCTTGGGAATGACGACTGGACCGTCTAATTCGACACCATACTGGTCACGTGTATGTGACGCCTTCGGAATATGGTTAAAATCATTCGCCCAGAGATTCGCATCCAGGTACGCGCGTCGCGCAAACTCATAAACACTTCCATGCAGCTGATTCGTGCCCGACTTCAAAATCGTGTCGATCACGCCGCCTTGCAGACGTCCATACGTGGCATCGAAGGGATTCGTGACGACCTTGAACTCCTGCACGGCCTGCACCGGCGGGATATAACCCTGTTGCGAGTTCGTCCCGTTATAGGCATCACCGTGAGCGGCCTCATTGGATATGCCATCCAGCAGTAGCTCGTTGTTTCCATAGCTACTGCCATTGATTGACAGGGCTGCCACGGAGTTATCAAACGGCCGCACATACAGGACACTGCCAGAGTAATAAGTTCCAGCACTGAGTTGCGCCAGTTGTCCCAGGTCTCCGCCGTTCAGCGGTAGCTCCGTCACGCGCTCGTTTTCAACGACCTCGCCGATGTCCGCTTTGTCATGATCGAGCTGTGCCCCACTGACATTGACCGTCTCCGTGACCGCGCCGACCTTCATCACAAAGTTGATAGTGACCGTCTGGCTCACCTGAACGGTAATATCGGTCCTCGCTTCGATGCCGAAGCCCGGGGATGAAGCAGTCACACTGTAGACGCCTGGCTTCAGATAAGGCACCGTATAGTCACCAGTGCTCGTCGTAGCGGTAACGACCTCGACATTCGTCGCCTGATTATGGACAACCACACGCGCCTTCGGTAGACCAGCTCCAGTGGTTTCCACAACGCGCCCGGTCAACGTTTGGGCTCTCAATGAGGCCGGAAGCGTGACTGCAAGGAGAAGCATCAGCCTTACCAATACCTTCACACCGCTAACAAAGAACTTGGATGGAGGCCATCCGCGCCCAACTCCGTGCCTGTTTCCGTTCATTATCGTGAGACCTTCCTGCCTCTCAATCGCATAGCGGGCAGCACCAAAATTCGCGCCCGAAGGCGAGGGTAAGATACGTCACGTAGACGTAGGTCAAAGTGTCGTGTACGTTACCGAAACATGACGCTACCCGCCCGACATAAACTTTGTCAAGAAAAAAGTTGAATGCTTCGAATTGCAGTCGAATTGGAGTTCAAACAAAAGCTACTGGAGAGACACGGAAAAACCCGGCCCCAGATTGGTCGTCCATTTCCAATAGATATTTTCGAACCTTCGGCCTTCTTGCTTGAGCTTGTAACCTTTCTTCGTTCGACATCTCCAATGGGTGCGCACAAAGCGGATATTACTTAAGCGTTGCTCCTCGAACAACGTGCAGTTCCTCTTTGTGCGCGAATCGGTTCCCTCACCACTAACCCATCAAGGAGCAGCCAATGTTAAAAGCAGTTCGTAACGTGTTGACTATCGCGCTCAGTGCAGGAGCACTTACTTCCACCATGCATGCCGCCGATAGCTCTATCGGCTCTGCGTCTACAGTTTTCGTCATGACGAACGACACTGTAAAGAACGAAGTCCTCGCCTACCAACGGCTCTTCGACGGCAGGCTCACGCTGAAAGAGCGCTTCGCCACCGGTGGCCGCGGAAGCGGTGGCACCACTGACCCACTGCAATCGCAAGGTTCGCTTACCCTCAGTCACGACCGCAATCTACTCTTTGCTATCAACTCAGGTAGCGGCACTATCTCCAGCTTTCATCTCCTGGGCAGCCTGCCTGTCCTCGTTGATCAGGAGCCTACTGGCGGCTCCGAGCCAGTTGCCGTGGCCGAGCACAATGGCATCGTCTACGTCCTCAATGCGGGTGGAAACGGAGCAATCGTAGCCTTCCGCGCTGATGATCTCGGACTCCTTCACGAAATCCCCAACTCGACCGTGCATCTCACTGCTACGCACTCCGGCGGTTCTTCCATCTCCATTAGCCCCGATGGAAAGACACTCGCCGTCATCGAGAAGGTTCCCAACAACATCGACACCCTTCCCATCCACCCCGATGGAACACTTGGGTCGATCGTCATTAACCACAGCATCACTCCTGGCGTCTTCGCTGCTATCTTCACACCAAACGGTCAGCTGATTGTCTCTGAGAATCAACCCAACGGGACGGACGTCTCCAGCATCTCCTCCTATACCATCAACGCCGATGGAACCGTGACAGCCATCAGCCAGAGCCTTCAGACCTTTGGCGATGGTAACTGCTGGAACGTCATCACTCCGAATGGCAAGTATGTCTATGCCGATAACTCTGCCACAGCTACGGTCGCCGGCTTCTCCGTCGCAGCCAACGGTTCCTTGACTCCCATTGCCGGAACGATTCTCAGCTCCAACCCGGCGGGCACGACTAATCTTGATATCGCAGCCAGCAGCGATGGCAAGTTTATCTACACAATGAACTCCGGCACAGGCTCCGTCGGCATCTACAGTGTCAACTCCGACGGCACCCTTGTCTCTCTCGGCGACATTGATGGGCTACCAAAGACCGTCGGCTTCAACGGGATAGCAGCTCTTTAGCCAAACGATGCAGGTCTTGGGTTCACTATTCCAGGACCTGCACCTCCTTTAGTAAGGAAAGCGCATCTTCTTCCGCCTACATTGATCTGTATTTACATCTTCAGGAATGCAGAGTCTCGTTTCTGGATCATCTGTTTGTCCGTCCTTGAACTTCATAGAGACGAGCGTGTTTGCGACGGCGATAGTGTCCAAATTCCGTCAGTGTCGGACTGTAGTCTCAGGTTCGTCACGCAAGACCCAACATGCGTAGTTGAATCTATTTCATAACTGACTGAGATAGAGGAGCTTAGATCGTAGACTCTGTCTCCCAGCCGAATCCCTAAACAATGGCGAAACGATTGCAAGGTCGTGCAGACATGGACATAAATGAAAGCAAGAGACTTCCACCAGATCATGAAAACCGATCTCCGGTTTTGGAAGACTACGACCTAGTTATTCTCGGCGATGGCACAGGAGCGACCCTCGCCGCGTGGACACTTGCCAGTCAAGGACAGCGCGTCGCGGTGATTGAGCGAAAGTACATAGGTGGCTCATGCCCGAACATTGCCTGTCTCCCGAGCAAGAACATTATTCAGAGTGCGAGGGTAGCGTCGTACGTTCGTCGAGGTGAAGAATTCGGTGCCGTCGCAGATGGTTTCCACATCGACATGCTGGCAGTGCGGGCCCGAAAGCGTGCGATGGTATCGGGCTTGAACGATATATATCGCGATAACTTCAAGCAGACCGGCGCCGAATTCATTCTCGGATCAGGGCGCTTCGTAGGACCAAAAACGCTGGAAGTCGCTCTTGTCAATGGGACGACTCGTCGGCTTCGCGGGACCAATGTAATCATCAGCACGGGTACGCGGGCTGCGTCTGAAGCGATACCCGGTCTACCTGATGCGCAGCCACTGACACACGTCGAGGCACTCGAACTGGATCAGGTTCCCGAGCAGCTTATTGTGATCGGCGGCGGCTACGTTGGACTGGAACTATCGCAGGCGATGCGTCGATTCGGCAGCAAGGTCACTGTCATCGATCGAAATGACCGTTTGTTGCATTTAGAAGACGATGACGTGACGAACGGTCTTGCCACCTTGTTCAAGGACGAGGACATCGACACAGTCGTGAATGCAAGTGTGAAACGCATTTCTGGCAAATCAGGCGGTTCAGTGAGCGTTGTTGTCGAGCAAAAAGGAAAAGAAACGACTCTCGTGGGCACTCATCTGCTTGTCGCAGCGGGTCGACGGCCAAATACGGAGAACCTGGGACTGGAGCTCGCAGGTATTGAACTGAATGATCGCGGCTATATTAAGGTCAATGAACGGCTCGAGACGACCGCACCAGGCGTTTGGGCCATTGGCGAGGTGGCCGGGACCCCTCAGTTCACGCATGTCAGCGTTGACGACTTCCGCGTAGTCCGCGACAACCTTGCAGGGGGCAATCATGTTACGACAGGCAGGCAAATCCCCTACACCCTTTTTACGGACCCGGAACTTGCACGCATAGGTCTGACGGAGAGAGAAGCCAATGCGCGAAGAATCGACTATCGCTTGTTCAAAATCCCAATGGAACGAGTGCTGCGAGCCCACACTCTCTCCGAGACACGCGGATTCTTGAAAGCGCTCGTAGGAGCAAACGATGATCTTATCCTTGGCTTCACCGCCTTTGCCGTCGATGCAGGAGAGATCATGGCATCGGTACAGACTGCCAGGATCGCCAGTCTGCCTTATACCGCACTCCGCGATGCCATCTGGGCTCACCCGACTCTTGTGGAAGGACTCAGTCCGTTATTCTCGTCTGCACCCTCGCTAATGACAGCCTTTTGATGCACAGATAGTCGACCGTCTTCGAGAGGAACAAGACTACATACGCGTTTACCCCAAGGAATTATGAACAGAGCTAAAGGAGAAAAAAGTGTACCAGCTCAAAACTCTATTAGAAGAATCACAGACCAACGGTACGGCCATCGGTCACTTCAATATCTCCGATTGGATCTTGCTAAAAGCTGTGTTCGCGTCTGCTCAGGAATTACAGGTTCCCGTAATCGTCGGGGCATCGGAAGGTGAGCGCGCGTTTTTAGGTGTTGCTCAAATCGCAGCCCTGGTCAAGAGCCTGCGCGAGGAAGAGGGCTTTCCTATCTTTCTGAATGCCGACCATACTCATTCCCTGGAGAGCGCGATAGCGGCGGCCAAAGCTGGATTCGATTCGGTCGTGTATGACTTATCCGCATTACCGTTTGAGGAGAACGTTAAGCAAACCAGGCAAGCGATCGAAGCGCTGAAATCAATCAACCCGACGATCATCGTCGAAGGTGAGATTGGAAACATCGGAACAGGGTCTGAGATTCATGATTCGCTTCCTGACCGATCGAAGGATCTCTCCACGCCGGACGAAGCAAGACAATTTGTAGAAAGTACCGGAGTTGATGTTCTCGCTCCAGCAGTCGGGAACAGTCACGGAATGGTACAAGCCATGGTAGAAGGTGATGTTAAAAAACGGCTCGACCTCGTACGTATCCGGGAGATTAAGAGTGCGACCAAGAGCCTGCTGACCTTGCACGGCGGCTCCGGCACAGAAGACAGCGATCTCCGGGGAGCGATCGCCGCGGGAATCAATATCATTCACATCAACACTGAGTTGCGGGTTGCTTGGCGGCGCGGCATGGAACAGGCTTTCGCGCAAAAGCCACGGGAAATCGTTCCCTATAAGCTGCTGCCTATCGCGGAAGAATCGGTCAAGCACGTCGTCCTCTCCCGATTGCGGCTATTCAATCAGCAGCAACGGACATCGACAGCCCAGTAAGGTTTGCACCTATACTATGGAACTTCTGACCGAACCTTCTGCTACAAACGTCAAGGTTCAGCTTTGGGTAATGGCAATTCTCGCGTTTGCCGTCTTCTACAGCAACTACATGGTCGCGCCGCTCATTCCTGCATTTTCGAAGGAATTTGCAGTGCCGGCCTATCAACTGGGTTGGCTGATCGCAGGCTACCTGATTTCTTATGGGATCTCGACACTGGTATACGGAGCGCTGTCTGACTTGTGGGGACGCGCTCCTACCCTAGTGGCACTTCTATGTTTTGCCACGACGACGATGCTGATGGTTTCATTTGCGGGATCGTGGAGGACACTGATCGTCGCGAGGATCCTATCGGGCGTGGGGTGTGGCGGAATCGTAACCATCTCGTTAGCAATTGTTGGTGACCGCTATCCTTATGCGATTCAGGGACGGCCCATGGGCAGGATGTTTGGAGCGATCGCAGCGGGTATTGGATTCGGCTCAACGCTGGGGCCCATTCTGAATCCGCTCTTTGGTTGGAGAAACGAGTTTCGAATGCTCGCCTGCGTGTGCTGCATGGGCGCCGTCTTTGTCTTTCTGGATGCTCGCTCAATTGTCAGGGTGCATAGAAAGCCCGGTTCGTTCGGCCGAGTGATTCGCGAGTACCTCGTTGTTCTGGACGAATCGCGGGGTGGCCGGACCTTGGCTTTCATTTTCTGCAACGGAGCTTTCCACGGGGGCATCTTTTCCTGGCTGGGAGTTCTGCTGACACGCCGCTATCATCTGCATGACGCCGGCATCGGTTTAGCCCTCGCAGGATACGGTCTACCAGGGATTTTCTTCGGGGCCACGATTGGGAAATGGGGGGATCGCTACGGAAGAAGATACGTTGTCCCGTTGGGATTTCTTTGGGCGGCAGGATGCGGTTTCCTGTTGCTCCCACACAGCCGACGGTTGGTCGCCGCGCTTGTTATCGCAGCGCTGTCTGTTGGATTCGACGCGACGCATCCACTCATGTCCAGTATTACGACGTCATTGGACCCCAAGCACAGAGGTCAGATTACTGGATTCGCAACGTTCGCGAACTTCCTGGGGATGGGCGCAGGAGCACTGTGCTTTCAACATCTGATTGCGTTTGGTTTTAATATTGCTCTAACTGTCTTCGCCTCTGCACAGACTTTGCTAGGCCTCGCAGCCCTCTACGCCTTTAGAAGGGAGCGCCCCGGTCGAAGGCGATCCCTTGAGACTGCCTCCGCTCAATCATTTTCATCTCGACGTTGAGAGGTGCGTAACAGCTTGTGCAGCCTATGCCAGGCCTTACAGTTATCGTGCTGGAAGCTGGGAGCTATAGCTGCCGATCCTCGGCACGTATCGGAATGTCATTGATACTCGCTTCTCGCCTCTGCATCAACCCGCTGGGCGCAAATTCCCAAAGCTCATTCCCGTAGCTTCGGAACCAATTGCCGCTATCGTCATGCCATTCGTATCGGAACTTGACCGCTATGTGATTGTCGTGAAATGCCCATAACTCCTTCTTAAGCTTGTAATCCAGCTCGCGGTCCCACTTTCGCCGAAGGAACGCCACGATGGCCGGCCTGCCCTGAATAAACTCAGCACGATTACGCCATTGGCTGTCCTCTGTATAGGCGGACGCCACCTTCTCCGGGTCGCGCGTGTTCCACAGATCCTGGGCCAGTTGCACTTTCTTTGCTGCGAGTTCTGGATCAACGAACGGTGGTGCAATCACAATACTCATTTCAGTCTCCTTTTGCGGTCAGCTTCAACCCGCTCTATGAACTACGAACCGGCTGAGGACGCTTCATTTTTCACAAGTCGCAGAAAAGTTTTCTGCACCACTCTGGTTCATTCCTTTGTCACTTCACAATTGCTGAGTTCTCGACTCCTTTAACTATTTGCTGTGTTTTCTAACTGAATAGCCTTTTTCCCGAAATAGCTGATCAGGTATAACGATGCCCCTAGGGAGATGACATCCTTGAACAGAAACAGGCCCAGAAAGCTCATGTATCTCATCCCGTGAACCACAGTCGTTGTGCCGGGAGTAGTCATGATCATCGTGCTGGTTATGAAGAACATAAGTGTTGCGATGAGGCCGCCGACGATACCAACTTTAGGCCTCAGGTAGCCTGCCAAAAACAAGATTGCGGCAATCCATTCAGTAAGTCCGATTAAATCGGAGCCGATATACGGTCCGAACACTTTGAAGTGCCAGCCGATCAGCGGGCTGTGAGTTACCAAGGGCGTTATGCCATCAGCGCCTGGGACGGTCATCTTGTAAGCTCCGGCCCAAAGGAGCATAACGATCATGCCGATACTGGTAACCAGGAAGGGAAGGTTACGCTCATCTATCCAAGCGGCCAATTTGGTTAATCTGCTATTGGCTTGTCCATAAGAAACTGCGGCTGATCCTGGAGCGTTCATACTGTTGGCCTTCCGTCGCTTTCGTGAAGTCTTAAAAACCAATGGTCTTCGTCGTGATGAACTCTTCTGATCCTGATGAGGCCGCCTTAAGAAAATGCTTGGACGACGGCCTCGACCGCTGCGCCGTCGGGGAGTGCCAAGGTCTCCAATATCGTGAAGTGGTTGCAGCCAGGCGCTGAAATCTCCTCGACCAACTCGCCGCGTGCCCGTAGGCAAGAGGCGTAATCTGCAGTCTGACGCCTCAATTCGGGCAGTTCAGCGCCTCCCACGGTCAGCAGGGTTCGCGCGCCAACGCCGATGTGCATTTCCGGGCTGTAAGCCGCGACCTCGGCCGGGGTGAGATCGAGCTTCTCGTTCAGATAGCAAAGCCGGATCGGCTCGAGATCGTACAGTCCGCTGATGCAGAGCACGAGCGAGACCGCCGGATGTGTCCGATGCCAGGCTGCCAGATGGCCGCCAGCGGAATGGCCCGCAAGGCAGAGACGCGCGGGATCGGCCCCCCATTCTTTGAAATGGGTTGCCAGGAATTCGATCGCGTGGCCAATCTCGTTGACGATAGCGCCAAAGCGTGCCTCGGGCGCGAGCGTATATTCGATAAGCGCCACGTTGAAGCCATGCGCGAGCGGGCCGGTGGCGATATGAGCAAACTTCTCCTTCGACAGGCTCTGCCAATAGCCCCCGTGAAGGAAGGCAACGGTCGGAGCCCCAGCGTCGGGGCCGGGGATCCAGTCTATTCGTTGGCTCGCGGCCTCACCATAGGCCAGGTCTCGCTTGACGCCGACAGCCTCGTAGATCGTAGTGCTGCGACGGCCGAAATCGGCCATCTTTTCCGCGACATCGGGCACTGCGGCGACGTTGTTGTAGGCGCGGTCGAGCACCTCTCGATCCATGCCCCGATAACTGTCCACGTCATCTCCTTGCCTATTGATCAATGCGTAAGGGTTCGCGACGCCAATCGCATCACGTTTTCGAGTGCTCAAATGCCTTTGATTTCGCCGCCGTCCATACGCACGGATGTTCCCGTCATCCACTTCGCTGCGGGCGACACCAGATAGGCCATCAGGTCGGCGATTTCTTCTGGTTTGCCGTAGCGAGCTATACCGGCTTTCTCTGGAAACTGCTTCATCGCCTCTTCCACACTCAGGCCGTGCTCCGGAGCCCAATGGTCCATGAAGGAGCGACGACGACCGGTCATGACTGCGCCGGGAACGACGCTGTTGACCTGAACCCCATCCTTAATGCCTTGCTCCGCAAAGGCCTTCGCCAGCGCAATGATGGCAGCGTTGATGGTCGCTACGGCCGCGAAACCTGGCTTCGGATCGAGAGCAGCACTTCCGGAAATCAAGACGACAGATCCGTTCGAAGCCTTCAGTGCATCCCAGGCCTGTACAGTGAGGCGGCGCGCACCATGAAGTTTGAGTGCCATGCCGTCGTCCCACTGTGCATCTGTCATCTCGAACAGATCAATCTGCGGCACCGCACCGGCAATGTTGACCAGTGCATCGATTCTGCCAAAGCGATCAAGGGTGCCCTTGACGATAATTTCAGGCGACCGAGGATCCCGCAGGTCGAGCGCATAGATCAGTGACTCCGCGCCTGCGGAGTTGACCGCCGCTGCAGTCTTCTCCAATTCGTCTTTATTTCTTGCTACGAGTACAACGGCGGAGAAGTCGCGTGCTAACCGCACAGCAGTAGCACCACCGATTCCCTGGCTTGCGCCAGTGACGATAGCAACAGATTTGGTTTTCATAATTTCATTCTCGAGTTGCCTACTGCGTCTGGGATGGTCCGCGAAGGCCTTTCACCTCGGTGACAGCGACACTCGCGGCTCAAGCGTTTACTTTGCCAACGTACTTTGCGCGGCTTCCAGAATGATGCTAACCACGAGGTCTGGAGCCGTGTGCATTGGAGTGTGGTCCACCTTATGCGACCGAACGTTTGCTTTCATCCGCTCAGCCATGAACTGCTGGGTGGCAGGGTTGATCATGCGGTCTTCTTCGGCGAGAAGAAACCACGACGGCTTTGTCTTCCACGACGGAGTCGCAACCTTCTCCTGGATGCAGTTCACCGAGATTGGCCGCTGAACCGCGGCCATGATGGCCAATTGATCCGAAGATGCCTTATGAGCGACCGCCTGACTGAACCCGTCTTCCGGCATCCAAATCAGGCCATGAACATCGGGCGAGACCTGGGGAGCGTTGGGGTGCGGGACGGTCTTGTAAAAGACATCTCCTACCGTCTCTCCTTCGTCGGGCGCCAACGCCGCGATGTATACCAGCGACTTGACTCGATCATCCTGGACTGCGGCGATCACAGAGCCCGCATACGCGTGCCCGACGAGGATTACAGGACCATTAGTCCTCTCAACGACGCGTCGAAGAGCAGCAGCGTCATCTTCAAAGGATGTAAGAGGAAGTGGCGCACACGTCACCATGAATCCCTTGCTTTTCAATGGGAGAATGACGTTATTCCAACAAGATCCATCAGCCCAGGCTCCGTGAACCAGCACGGCCGTCCCCATTTGAGGAGAGGAGGTCATCACAAAATCTCCTTCTCGAGAAACTCCTTCATGGCAGAAGCGATCTCCACCACATGCGTCTCAATGGCAAAGTGACCTGTATCCAGGAACCGGACCTGCGCATTTGGTAGATCTTTACGAAAAGCATCAGCGCCAGCGGGAATGAAGAATGGATCGTTCTTGCCCCAGATGGCCAGCAAAGGTGGTTTCGACTCGCGAAGGTAGTCCTGAAACTTCGGATAAAGCTTCACATTCGATGCGTAGTCCAGGAACAAGTCGAGCTGAATCTCCTTATTCCCCGGGCGTTCCAGCAAAGCGGCATCCAAGGTGTACGACTCGGGCGCAACGCTCTCCGGATTCGCTACACCGTGCGTATACTGCCAACGCGTTCCTTCGAAATTCAAGATGTTTTGGCGGATCACATCTCTATTTGCTTCGCTCGGTTCAGACCAATATTTCCTGATCGGCGCCCACGCGTCGCCGAGCCCCTCTTCATAGGCATTGCCGTTCTGTGAAACGATCGCCGAGATTCGTTCAGGGTGGCTCATCGCCAGACGGAAGCCTGTAGGAGCCCCGTAGTCGAACACGTAAATCGCATAGCGCTTCAAACTCAGAGCATCTGTGAACGCCTCCAAAGTGCGCGCCAGCGCATCGAACGAATAGGTATATGTTCCTTCCATCGGTACTTCCGTGAATCCAAAACCAGGCAAGTCTGGTGCGATCACTCGGAACTGATCCGCGAGGCGTGGAATGAGCTCGCGAAACATGAACGACGATGTCGGGAATCCGTGCAGCAGGAGCACCACCGGCGCATTCGGGTCACCCGCCGTACGGTAGAAGACTTCGACTCCATCTGCTTTGACTTTGTGAACGGATGTCACGGGTACAGCGAATTTGGAAACAGTACTCATAAAGCTCCTTCTGACTCTGATTAATCTGTTTAACCACGGCCTACTTATTGGTATTTCTTCTGCTCATAGCGCTTGCTCTGTGGGAGACGGAACGCATGCCGTGTATTTGAAAGCAACTGCAGTGCCAAACACCGTTGCCCGCACTTCACGGCCAGCAGCCAAGCTAACTCCTTCCTGGCTTGAAGGATCGATTCGCGGGTCCGCACAGATCTCAGTCATTAACTGACGGACGCGCGACGGCTGTCCAACACTGACGGGAGTTGGTCGCGAGGTTTGACACGATAAAGCATCTGCCATACCACCTAAGTCCATTTAGACCGCCAAGCGTATTCCAGTGAATTGCCAACGCGTCGCGGGTGGAAAGAAGTTCCGATAGGTTGCGCGCACATGGTCCGGAGGCGTGACGCAGGAGCCCCCACGTAAAACCATCTGAGCGGACATAAACTTTCCGTTGTATTCGCCTAACGCCCCTGGAAGGGGCTTGTATCCCGGATAGCCCGCGTAAGGGCTGGCAGTCCATTCCCAGCAATCCCCAAAAAGTTGGTCAACACCCTCTCCAGTTGCTGGTGCGGGATGTAGCCTCCCCATATCCAGCAAATTCCCAATCTGTGGTTTCTGGCTGGCAACGAATTCCCATTCTGCCTCTGTTGGAAGTCGGCAGCCGCGCCAGCGGGCGAAGGCATCGGCTTCAAAGAAACTGATGTGGCAAACGGCGGTGTCGAGGAGCGCAGAGAGCCCGTGCGATCCCCTCAAAGTGAAGACGCGCCAGCCCGTCTCATCCCCAGAATCACGCTCCCAATACAGCGGTGCCTCACAACCTGCCAGCTTCACCGTCTCCCAACCATCCGACAGCCAGAGTTCGGGACGCGTATATCCGTCATCGGAAATAAACTCCAGATATTCGCGGCAGGTAACTAAGCGGTTTGCGATTCGGAACGGTTCCAGGTAGGCCCTGTGGCGGGGAGTCTCGTTGTCGAAGCAGAAACTCATGGGGCTCTCTGCGTTCACCGGATGACCGATTTCAATCAGTCCACCGTAAACACTGTGCCATCCGAGCTTCAGGATTGTGTGACTGGATTGGCTCCCGAGCGAAGGCGCTTCATACGCGGGACGCAACGGATTGGAGAAGAATGCATGCTTAATATCAGTCAGGGCCAGTTCCTGGTGTTGTTGCTCATGGTTTAAACCCAACACGATGCGACGTGACGCTTCCTCATCCACAAAACGCTCTAAGAGCCTTCCCATTTCCCGGTCAACGTGTGCGCGAAAGGCCAGAACCTCATCCAGTGACGGGCGAGAAAAGAAGGCACGCAGCTTCTTCTCGGGAATCTCCTCGCCGAGAGAGATGTAATAGCTATTGAAGAGACGATGAAACTCTTCGCGAAAGGGTTTGTAATCCGCGAGAAACGGCCTCAGCACGAATGTTTCGAAGAACCAGGTCGTATGAGCCTGATGCCATTTCACAGGACTGGCTTCAGGACATGACTGGACCATCTGATCTTCGGCGGACAAACTCGCTGCGAGGGACCAGGTCATCGACCGCACGGCTTTGTATTTCAAGTCGAGAATCGACATGATTTTGTTTCATTCGCCGGATTCTCAGGTCAGACCAAGTTTAGCGATAGGTTCGACAGAACCGTGCCACTCGGTGCTGACTTCAGGCGCGACTCTAATGAAGCAAATTACTTGCCATCTGGCGAGTGCCTTCGAAGCGTGATTGTGAAGGCGATAGATTCCTCTATCTACAAGAACATAAAGTTGAGGGCATCCCGACGTGCTGTTGCTCTTCACTGACGGATTTGTGTCTGATATCCGCCACTGACGGATTGTCGTCGCAATAATTATCGCGGTGGACAGCAAGAGATAATCAGCCCTGAGGCACCCGGCTCTCCTGGCTAGAGGAGGCTGGACGGGTAATCCGAAGCCTCCTCATTTTGTAAACCAGGGATGTGCGCTTCATTCCTAGTCGCTCCGCAGCACCACTTCGACCGCCTACAACCCAATTGCTTGCCTCAAGCGCACGGAGAATGTGATCCCGCTCAACTTCTTCAAGTCCCGTCATGGTCATATTTGGGCTCTTGTGATCGCTGAAGGGTTCCAGTTCAGAAGTTGGCGCACGTAATACGGTGTGAGGAGAAAGAATCACTGCACGTTCAATGAAGTTCTGCAGTTCGCGCACGTTTCCCGGCCAGCGATATCGCACAAGCGCATCCATGGTCTCCGATGGGATTGTGTCGATTCTCTTATTCATGCGACACGCGTAGAACTCAGTGAAATGCCTGGCGAGCTTCGGAATGTCCTCCGTGCGTTGCCGCAGAGCGGGAACATGGATCGGAAATACCTTCAGCCGATAGTAGAGGTCTTCGCGAAACGTCGACTGTTTTACCATTGCCGGCAAATCACGATGGGTGGCTGCGATGAGGCGGACGTCTACCTTGTGGGTGCGATTGCTACCTAGCCTCTCGAATTCCTGTTCTTGCAGGACTCGCAGCAATTTTGCCTGGAGTTCCAGTGGAATGTCGCCGACTTCATCGAGGAAGAGTGTCCCCTTGTGCGCAAGTTCGAAACGCCCCGTCTTCTGGGCGATCGCTCCGGTAAACGCTCCTTTTTCGTGTCCGAACAACTCACTCTCGAGGAGACCAAGCGGGATTGCGGCACAATTCAATTTGATGAAGGCACGATCCCTGCGATCGCTCAGATTGTGAATGGCTCGTGCAATCAGTTCCTTCCCCGTGCCCGTCTCACCTTGAATGATCACGCTCGAACTCGTAGGCGCCACCACTGACACTAAGTGTAAGGCGCTCTTTAGCGCTGGACTATCGCCCACGATTGCGCCAAACTCAGCCCGAATTTCCTCTTCGAGATACAGTCTGCGTTTCGTCTCGCTTACGCGGTCTTCGGTTGCCTTTTCAAACTCCAATGCATTCTCAACAGCAATGGCTACTTGATGGGTAACTTGTTCCAGAAAGGCAAATTCATCTTCGGAGAAGGCCCTCTCCGAGCGACTGAATGCACCCAAGACACCGACAACTCCCTTTCGACCGATAAGCGGGAGTTCGCATCCGGATTTCAAGCCCTCTGCCTGCACTCGCGCAAAGAAGTGCCGACCTTCGCTACTACCGTAGGTTTCGGGATCATCCCTGAGGTCTTCAAGCCTGTTGATATGTTGATTCTTGCCTGTGAGAAAGGCTTTGCCACAGGTCGATCCTTTCAGTGGAACCTTCGTTCCGTCGACGATGGAGCCTCGACCCGCAGGGTTGTAGAGAATGGTGGCGCGCAGTTGCGAACTATCTGCATCCGGCAGGAGGAGAGCGCAAAAGTCGCATCGCGTGACTCTTAGCAGATTAGTGGACAGTGTCTCCACCAAACGACGGAGGTCCAGCTTTGATGTCATGCTGTTCGTGATTTCCAGAAGCAGGTGTAGTCGATCGCGCTCAAGTCGGAGGCTTTCCTCATTGAGATGGCGCTCGATTGCGATTCCCGCGATATGGCTGGCATTCTCGATCAGCTGCAGATCGCCGGCGTCAGGGCTACGCGGTTCACGATAATGAATGGCGAACGTTCCGAGGATGCGGCCTTCGCTCGTAAACAACGGTCGCGACCACACCGCTCGAATTCCAAAAGGTAAGAGCCGGTGACGATACTGATCCCATACGGGGTCCGTGAGGATATCATTGGCATAGACCGGTTCCTTGCGATAGACGGCTGTGCCACAGGATCCACCCATTGGACCGATCGTCATCGATCCTGCGTTAGCAATAAATCCTGGGAGGCTGGGTGCCGTCGCACAATAAAGCTGCTTTCCGTCCTCGTGCGGGAGCCAGATGGTACACAATGTCCCGTCGCCCGGAGACTCAACCAGTTGAGCAATGATTGTGAGAACTTCTGCCAAAGGAGCTCCCGCGAGAATTAACCGCAGAATGTTGAGCACCGATTCGGAGGAAAGCAAACCCGACGTGTCCCGCTCATCTTTCGTGCTCAAAACCAGCTCAGGGGCAGATTGTGTTGCAGACTCCATCAGCTCTCCTTTCTCGACGCCACTCCGTAAGAAAAAAGTCCCACTCGTGCGTAGGCTTGATTGTAATGTGGGATCGGAGGTCAACACTTGTCAATGAGAGCCGAGGTGAGGAACGAGCTTCGCTAATGCCTCACTCGTATAAAACATCGGGCAATCCCCTTCGAGATCTGATCTGTACCGCCGGAGTATGAAAGACGGACTGACGTCAAAGCCATATCTACCGCCGCAATGTCGACGCTAGTCCATGTTTGAATCCCTGTGCCACTAAATCCCATCGTCATGAGCTAATGCCTCCGATCGTCCGTGTCAGATCGAGAGCCCACCCTGCCCCTTCCGGTCGCTTAATAACAGCGCCACCCCCTAAACATATCATTCAATTAGGCTTACAAGATTAACAGCAACCAGCCACTATGGCCAGCCAGGATCGACCACAGGCTTCTGCTTCAGTCTTCCACCGGGTTCGTATGTCCCTAGAATGACACGTGAAAGCTCCGCCGAATCGCATCCCTCCTTCGACTCATCGCCCGCAGAAGCTTCCTCTCGGGTTCAATCCCTGACTCCGGATCCGACCAAATGCGAAGTAGCATTCATGGATAGCCTTTCAAATAGACTCGGAACGTACCGATTGAGACCATCCAGAAGAGAAACACGCAAGACGCTGCCCTTCTCTCCCAGATGACAAGAGTCGGAACATTCGTCTTGTAGGATGAAGGGTTCAATCCGCTCCCAAAATCATGGGAGGCGTCGATAGCAGTTCAGGCCCTGTCAGGGCTCCTGTTTTTGACCAGGCCTTCAGATGATCTTCCTTATCGACCTCGGTAAAGGCGCAAGTCTTGAGCCGGCTCCCCATGAAGAGACAGACAAGCTTCACATAGTGTTCAGCGACCAGCACGGGCAAAGCGCGAACTAAAAAGTTGGCACGCACATACAACAGCCCAATCACCCATCATCTGATCACCTGCAATGTTTGCATCAGAGCCTTAGTTCTACGCGGCACCAGAGCCGCGAAAAACTGCCGGGATTGTCTGGAGCAATATTTTAATATCAAGCCAGACCGACCACTGCTCGATGTACCGAATATCCAAAGCCATCCATTCATCGAAGCCAATCGTGCTTCGCCCCATAACCTGCCAGAGGCAGGTTATCCCAGGCTTCACGCTGAACCGTCTACGGTGCCAGTCCTGGGAAAACCCCTCGTAGTCTCTTAGCGGGAGAGGCCTCGGACCAACCAGACTCATATCCCCCACCAGCACATTGATCAATTGGGGAAGTTCATCAAGGCTTGTCTTTCGCAGGAATTTGCCCACAGATGTGATACGCGGATCATTTTTCAGCTTGAAGGTCGGCCCTTGAGTCTCGTTGAGGTGAGCGACCTGCGAAATGAGCTTCTCAGCATTCTGAACCATCGTTCGAAACTTCAAGATCTTGAACGGCCGCTTGCCATATCCCATCCGAGTCTGAGTAAACAACACCGGCCCGTCAGAGGTGAGCTTGATCAATAACGCGACCATCAATAAAACTGGAGCAAGTGCGACGAGCAGGCCAAATGAAATAAGCACATCTGTCGACCGTTTTATCATGGATGCTCGTTCATTCCAGGACTCGTCATGCAGTGTAATAGAGCCCACAGTTTCTCTCAGAACTGCGGTTCGCTCGAAAAATGTTCCTATGGAGCGGACGGCAATACCGTGATGACCGCATAACACAACGATCTCTGCTATTTGTTGATAGAAAGACGCGATGGGAAGCGCCACGATGACTTCATCGACAGGAAGCTTTCTGAGGAGAGCGGGCAGTGCGTCGAACCCACCGAGCAACGCCTTTGGTTTCGACTCTGACGTCTGCTCATACCACCACTGATCGTCAACGAACCCCTGTAGCTGGTAACCCCACTCAGGATGAAGAGAGAGATCCTGAGCAAAGCCATGGGCACGTCGATTAGTTCCCACGATTAATATATGCCGGAGGTTGTGTCCGCGCGAGCGAAGCACATGCATCGTTACTCTGCTAAGCGTGCGAGTAAGCATGAAAGCCGTAAAACTCAAAACACCAAAGAGCATGCTGACAATCGAGAGATCTACAAGATTTCGCTTAGCAACTGAAGCAACGACCCATAGCCACACAAAGCTAAACAAAGCACATAGAAAGCTCGCAGAGCATGCATCCAGCGATCCTTTGAGGAAGCCTTCCAGCCTGTGAGAGCGGTAAAAACGATTTGATCGAAGGGCTGCGTGCCATCCGCATCCAAGCATGATCGTAGCTAGAAATACTTGAATGGGGTGCCGAGTTTCGAGAGAATTCAGGAGATCGAAGAAATGGCGGTGAGAGGTAAGTATATAAGCGGTCCCGAGACAGAAGAAAAGCAGACCTATATCACCAATTTGAACCAACTCTAAAACCGTTTTCCTATTTGAAGGTGTCATGAGAATAGCCCCGAATCATCGTGCCTTCTGGAGATCTTGAGTTTAGGTATAAAGCAATATAGTTTCGAAACTGACGACAGGACTTCATCGTAAGACCCGCATTCAATCCTGACAATGAAGGGAAGTATCTAAACCATCCTTCTCATGGAAGCTGGATGCAATTGGGAAATCTTTATGTTCTTTGGACGACCGACCAAAGGCTCACCGGGCAGGGGCTACTGGCGTGTGCGGCTCGTAGGCTATTGGGGCCAACCGCCCTTGCATCACCCATCAAAGCTCTAAACTCGCAAGGTGGCCTGTCAAACTTGGTCACGCTGGCCGCTTGTGCCCTATCCGCAACCACCAAACTTGCCTCCTATTTGATTGCAAGTTGGATAGGCAAGGACTCAAAAAGGTAAATAGCAGCGGCTATGGAGGCCTTCATCTCCTAATCCGTTAGATCCCGGACAAGCAACAAGTGAATCGGAGAGAGATCTAGCGTTGGGAGCGATGTTGGTGATAATCTTAAGGCTTAGATCCTGCCTAAGCATAGCCACACGGACAATCCATTGTCGAGTGGTATCGATGCTGTCGCCGAGACTAATTCAGCAGAGATCATTCCGAGCGAGGTACTACTGGTTTATAACTCAGCCGAGTCTAACTACTAGGCCTCGAAGCTGGTTATAACCAAGGTCCTGGCAGTCAATTGCCAGGACTCGACCTTGAATGACAACGAAGACATCTCATTCCCCAACGATAAAGATGCAAATCGGGGCTCCCGTCGGCAACTGTCTATCGGGTCCATAGTGCCCCCTCCGCATCGACTGTACCTCTATTGGATCAGGATTAGCCGTTTCGCCCCCCCGAGTGAATCGGAAATAATTGAGCATAATTTTACGAATGATTGCGAATTTGCTTTTAAGATCAGTTGCGGCCTGAATATTTTCAAAAGCGTCGCCCAAATATGTTCGAGCTTTCCTGGTGGATCGGAATAGTGTCATTCCAAGCAAGGGTCGAACAAGGACACCCTTCGAGGGTCTATATATTTCAACGAGATTACAGATCTTTCACTCTTCAAAAATGAACCCGCTTACGTTTATGGAGTTAAAGAGAATTTAGAAGCATATCGCTTGACGTTACGTCCACATCCGTTTATAAACGCCCTATGATTGCTCAAATTCAATTACCCCAGCACCTCGGCCACAGTTCTTGTTGTTTGATGCACATCAATCTCCCTCCCACAATCCTGTATTCGTAGCTTGCATCTGCTGCCTTTGCTGTTGCGTAGTAATTTGTCGCAGCGCATAACGGTAAAACGGGTTCTTGCCCAGATGTCTTGCTGCGGACAGCTTTATCGAGTCCTGATTCAGATTTTGCTGGACACAGGTCGCTCTAGTTATTGAGTGCAGAAGTATCTGCAGGAATGGCGAATAAAATTCGCCCTGGGGGTCTCTGCGTTTTCTGGGGAGATCACTTATCTGCCCACTCATGCCGATACTCTCGTCAGCCTTATAACAAAGAATCAAGATATCGCGCAAGAGCACCGTCATGACCGTTGAATTTTGCATCTAAGGTGTTTATGAGCACCTACATCTTGGGATTTGTGAAATAACACACAAGCTATCTGTGTTCAATAGTAATTAAGTAGTACAACGCTCTTACCCTAGACATAACCATTTAGCACACCTACGATCCGAGGAATGGCTCTTTAAGCAGTCCACCAGGATTTGAATCGATACCCGTCGCACGATGACGGGATCTAATTGCACCCTAACCTCAGTCTGGAGGTAGTCATGGATGGATACACTGATTTCAAGGGATCAAACGCTGGCATCAGACTTTTGATGGCAAATTTACCTACAATTCTTTCCGATCTTCTGAATGACGCATTTGAACAGGTTCCCGATATTCAGATTGTCCAACCTATTAATGACGTACAGCAGCTTCTGGATGTTTCAAAGAGTGGCACAGCCGACGTAATCCTGCTCGGATCTTCGCGTGTGGAGAATGTTTGCAGCGCAGTCGCCATTCTTGACGCTTTACCTGATCGTTATAAAGACGCAAAAGTGATTGCGATTACCCAAAAACCTGGATATGGAGAGGTCATTTCTTTATTCCGTGCGGGGGTAAAAGGTATCCTTTGCAGCTCAAATCTACGCTTTGAGCTGCTTTGCACGAGCATCCGACATGTCCATCAAGGGCAAATCTGGGCAAACAATGAGCAACTGGCATATCTGGTATCGTCTGTTTCCCGCCCTAAATCCACGGATGTCACTGACAGCCATGGAAGACCACTGCTCACGGCGCGGGAACAGCAAGTCCTTCATTTATTGGCAGATGGTCTGAGCAATTTTGAATTAGCTACAGTCTTAAGACTGAGCGAACACACTGTAAAGAACCATCTTTTCCGTATCTACGACAAACTCGGTGTATCCAACCGGATGGAAGCAGTTTTATATGCGCTCACACCGCGCAATACACTGCCCATGCCCGCAAGTACTGCACCTGCAACACTGTCAAACAAGGTTCGAATGATTAAGGCTGGTTAGAAATTTTCCAGGCAATGGCAAACTGCTGAATTACACAAATATGAGGTGGGTGATACACGATGAGCAACACTATTCGAATTGCTGTGGTTGGTTCTGGATATGTCGGCCTGGTAGCGGCCGTTTGCTTCGCGGAGATGGGACATAGCGTTGTATGCGTCGATAATGACCAACAAAAGGTCGACGCATTGCAGGGCGGAGATTGCCCGATCCATGAGGAACATCTGCCTGCGTTGCTCGAACGTTATAGAAACTCTAAAGTGCGTTTTACAAACGATCTGGCCGAAGCCACACGCGGAGCCGAGGCAATCTTCATCGCAGTCGGAACGCCACAAAGCGGTTCGGGCGTTGCCGATCTTTCCTATGTTGAAGCGGTAGCTAGCGAAATTGCGCGGTCGCTGACGACCTACACGGTCATCGTCGAAAAAAGTACAGTCCCCGTATACACGAATGAGTGGATACGCAGAGTGATGGAGCGCAATGGCGTCGCGCAGCATCTGTTCGACGTTGTCTCAAACCCAGAGTTCCTGAGAGAAGGAACAGCAGTCCGTGATTTCCTCCATCCTGATCGAATCGTAGTCGGAACCGACAGTGAACGCGCCGCTGCAGTGCTATCGAAGATTTACGAACCACTGACGACTGGCAGCTACTATGAGCAGCCTTCTGCGATTGATGGCTTCTGCACCTCTCATGAGCCACCGCCACTGCTGCTCACTTCAACGAAGAGTGCAGAGATCATCAAGCATGCCTCAAACGCCTTTCTCGCATTGAAGATATCGTTCATCAATGCTGTATCAAACCTATGTGAGGCGGCAAATGCCGATGTCGAGCAGGTCGCGAGAGGAATGGGAATGGATAGCCGGATCGGCCCCCGGTTCCTAAGTCCCGGTATAGGTTACGGCGGATCCTGTTTTCCCAAAGACGTCGCCGCCTTCCGATGCGTAGCAGAGCAACTTGGAGTCGATTTTGCTCTGTTGGCTGAGGTAGAAAACATCAATAAAGACCAAAAGATACGTTTCCTAAACAAGGTGCGTTCAGCGCTGTGGACCCTCCGAGGCAAAAAGCTCGGGGTGCTCGGACTCGCGTTCAAAGGTGGAACGGATGACATACGTGAATCACCGGCAATAGAAATCGTCCAGATGTTGATTGCTGAAGGCTGCCCGATTAAGGTGTTCGACCCTGCTGCGATGGAACGCGCGGAACAGGTACTGCCCTCCAGTTCAAGTCTGCAATACGTATCCGATGCATACGCAGCCTCCAAAGATGTGGATGCTTTGCTGATTCTCACGGATTGGTCGGAGTTCGCCCGTCTTGACCTGCAGCGTCTCAACAGACTGATGCGCTATCCCATCGTTATAGATGGTCGTAATCTCTATGATCCCGAGTTGATGATAGAAAATGGCATCACGTATTTCAGTGTAGGCCGCCCCACAAAGCACCACGTGCATGAGTTCGCAGCCGCAGGGGCCAACTGACATAACGTCTAAGTACCGAAGTAGTTGCAAATGAACGCTCCTGTCCTTTCTCGGTCAGAATGCATTATCTCGACATTTTGAGATCCACGTCATCAAGCTCACTCACCAGGGGGTGGATATGAACTCCAGCAGAATCCTCGTTACTGGCGCAGCAGGTTTTCTTGGTTCTCACTTGTGCGATTCCCTGCTCAACGAAGGCAATCGTGTAGTCGGTGTGGACAACCTCAGCACGGGTAGCGAAACCAACCTGGCTCATCTTTCCAGAGAGTCAAGGTTTGAGTTCGTTCAGCAGGACATCTGTCAGCCTTTCGACGTTGGTGCAGTGGATTTTGTATTCAACTTCGCTTCGCCGGCAAGCCCTGTAGACTACGCACGGCTTGGAATTGAGACCTTGCTGGTAGGTTCAGCAGGAACGCTGAATACGCTCGAGATTGCAAGACGGCATAATGCAGGATATCTTCACGCATCAACTTCCGAGTGCTATGGAGATCCTGAAGTCCATCCTCAGTCGGAAACCTACTGGGGCAACGTCAATCCGATTGGACCTCGCTCCGTCTATGACGAGGCCAAGAGATTTTCCGAAGCGACAGTAATGGCTTTTCACCGCTACCACAGCGTAAACACGCATCTCGTACGAATCTTCAATACGTATGGTCCAAGACTGCAAATCAATGACGGCAGGGTGATTTCGAATCTGATGTCACAAGCTCTCGCCGGAGAACCGTTGACTATATATGGCGATGGGTCACAGACCCGTAGTTTCTGCTATGTCTCGGACTTGATTGAAGGTATTCTCGCACTGGCGGATTCAGACGAGCACCTCCCGGTAAATATAGGCAATCCCGACGAATGGACCATTCTGGAGTGCGCAGAAGAGATCCTGAAGGTCACCGGCGTCAGCGGCAATATTGTCTTCAAACCACTTCCACAGGATGATCCAACACGCCGCAGGCCAGATATCCGCAAAGCAAAGGCTCTTCTTGGATGGCAGCCAAAGGTGAAGTTGCGTCAGGGCCTTGAGCTGTCGTTGGAGTACTTTGAGGGTTGCGTGGATAAGCGTCTGGTTCTGAACTCGTAATGTCGATAGTCGCTTATCATCTCCTAACCGAGGCCGAGCCCTTCTCAGAATTTCATGGAGGCGCGATCTCACGTTGGGCTGCGAATGTCCTTCGCAATAAAAAAGCGTCAGTTGTCGTTTGCCCCTCCGCCGACACCACCTGGAAGTTTCCTACGGAGACCGTCCTCACTCTTCCAGCTCTGGCTCGCTATCGTCGCATTCGACGCCACCTTTTACGGCTTCCCTGGAGCCTCCATTCTGCCGTAATCCAGCATACCTTCCGCCCGATGCTGAAGCGTCTGAAGAGCGGTGACATCGTGTGGATTCACAATCGGCCGGACTTCGCAATCGCACTCACCCCACATGTTCATCGTGCCGGCGGCAGAGTAGTTCTCCATCTCCATAACTCGCACTTGGCCGAGTGGCCTGAAACTCTGACGCGGCGGGTCTGCGTCGATAGACTCGTCTTCGTAAGCGAGTTCTTATTGGAGCAAGCACGAAATAGGTTCCCGTCTCTCGGGGTCTCGTCCGTGCTCTACAACGGAGCCGACGAATCAATCTTCTATCCTTCTCCTCATCGCAAAGAAGAGCCAAAGATACCTACCGTTCTCTTCGCTGGCCGCCTCGTTCAAGACAAAGGCGTTCATATTCTGACAGAAGCCATGAAGCTTCTCGCTCAACAGAACATTGCACTCAAAGCACACATAGTCGGATCTTCCAGCTTCGGTGATAACCGAGAGACTGACTATATTAATCACCTCAAAAGAAATGCTCCGCCAAATGTAACCTTTCTTCCCTATCGCTCTGGAACCGCGCTGGGCGACCTATTTCGAGAAGCCGACATATTCTGCTCCCCTTCGATATGGGACGAGCCATTCGGTCTCGTCAACGTCGAGGCATTCGCATCCGCTTTGCCGGTCATCAGTACGCGTGGCGGCGGAGCCTCAGAGATCTTTGCAGACGGCGGCGGCATCCTCGTGGAGCGTGGATCTGCGGAGCAGCTCGCCGGCGCCTTACGCCAGCTGGCGGAAGATACAAAGCTTCGGTCCGCTCTGGGCCAACAGGGTTACACCGTGTTTCGCAACCGTTTCACCTGGTCCGTAGCTCGCACTCAGGTTCAGGACATCTATCGGAGCCTCTCTGCATGATCCAGCATCAAATCAAACGAATTCGCCAAAGCACTCTCGCCCGCAACTCCTTCTGGATGTTCGCAGGCCAGGGTTTATCCTTCGTTATCCAAGCGTTATACTTCATCTTTCTTGCGCGTCTTCTCAATCCCACGCAGTATGGCGTTCTGGCGGGTGCCGTTGCCCTTGTCACCGTTGTCAGTCAATACAGCACCATGGGATCAGGCCTAATTCTGATCCGGTACGTTAGCCAGGACCATGAACGATTTCCCGAATACTGGGGTAATGTGCTGATGTCGACCGTGGTGTACGGCTCCCTCATCGTGCTCGCATTGCACTTCACCGGACACTGGCTCATCGGCGCGGAGAGTGCCTCACTGCTAACGCTCATCGCCTTCTCAGATTGCATCTGCGGACAGTTGACGACATGTGCCGCCCAGGCGTTTCAGTCTTTCGAGCATATGCGTCCCACCGCCACCCTCAACATGCTAGTCAACTTATTTCGACTCGTCCTGGTCTGCTCGATGCTTTTCGTCATGCATCATGCTGTAGCCATGCAATGGGCCGTGGCCATGCTTGTCGTTTCTATTTGCGCATCATCCGCTGCAGTTACCATCGTTACGCGCCGCTTCGGCTGGCCACGCTTCCAGCCAAGACTCCTTTTGGCGCGCGGCGTGGAAGGGTTCATCTTTGCCATCTCAGGCTCAACGACCTCAGCCTACAATGACTTCGACAAGGTTATGCTCGGCCACTACGGCATGACAGTCGCAAATGGCATTTACTCGATGGCATATCGTGTCATCAACATAGCAACGATGCCCATCCAGTCGATTGAGGCAGCTGCCTTCCCTCGTTTCTTTCGCGAAGGAGCCAAAGGTGTTGCCGCAGTCCAACCCCTCGCGGTAAAAATCCTGAAGCGTACAGTTCTACTCGGCCTCGCAGCTGCTATTGGCGCATTTCTGTTCGCACCTGTTATTCCAGTTCTCATTGGCAAAGGCTTTAAACCAAGTGTGAGCGCGTTGCGCTGGCTCTGTTTGATTCCGGTCTTCCGTAGCTTCCACTTGTGCGCTGGCGACGCGATCGCCGGTGTGGGGCAGCAGAAGTTTCGCCTGGGCTGCCAACTCTTCGCAGCCGGATTCAACATTGCCCTGAACGTGTATCTGATTCCACGTTATTCGTGGTGGGGCGCGGCAATTTCCAGTCTGCTGACAGATGGAAGTCTCGCTATTCTTACCTGGTCTGTGCTCTTCTGGTTACGCCGTCGCGAACGTGTCGCTGCTCTCACAACACAACTCGCGTAAGCCCACGCCATGGGAATTAGCATACATTTTGCCTAATTAGACAGCATGTACCGCCGACAAAACCGGCTTCGTAATCTGCCTTATGCCCGGCGATTGCAAGCGCATTCGTTCCAGCTTCAAGCCCACACAAGCAATCAAGAACATCATTGATCCAAGATGCCTCGGCTCGAAAAGAAAGCTCTCGTCCATGTTGTAAATGAGAGTAAGGATGACGATCGCCAGGTACCACTCCACCGCCTGGAGCTGTTCATTGTCACGTGAGCGCAAGAGACAACGCACCCCATCACGAAATGCAAAGCCGAAGAGTAGCAACACGATAACCAAACCTCCGACACCGACTTCGAGCATCACATCGAGAAATCCATTCTGCGCCTGTGCCAAAGCCCACGTTACCGTGAGAATGATGCGATAGGACTCTCCCTTGAAGCCAAGCCAAAACGCCTGATATCCATAGCCAACCAGCGGCCGTTTAGCTATCGATCCTGCCACCGCATCCCATATCTCAGTGCGGCCGGTCAGCGTCGCGTCTTTTCCGAGCAGCCTGAACAGGAAATCGGGTTGTAATAGGATCACCGCGATTACTGCAGCAAAGGCCACAAACAGCAAAATGAAGGCGACGAAATAGTCCTTCTTCCTAAAACCACGCACTGTCTTCAGGGTCACCGCATAGGCAATATAAACCGCAGTCAACATATAACCTGTTGCCGCATGCGAAAAAGCAATTGCTACTAGGCAGAAGAAGATCTGCGAAAAACGTAGTGATCTAAAAAACTTGGTACGGGGGCGGTATGAAACCGCCACTGTTAGAAAAAATAGCCCCATGTTGCCAAGATAATTTTTAGCGCTGAAGATACCTTTCCATGCACTGGAGTGACCACCCAGCAAATCACGGCCGTACTGCGGTAGAGCTAGGGCAAACAGAATACTAGCCACGATTGTTCCTGTTCCCAGAACAAGAAATAGTTCAAGGACCTCATTAATCGTGTATCGAGACATTATGTAGAAGACAAGTAGAATGCCCCCCAGCAGCACTATGCCAGAACTGAGGGTTCGCGTGAATTGTTGCGATACAGGAGAGAGAAGGAACACAAGAATCGGAAAAAGGATCACCAGCTTCATCTGAAGTCCGAGCCGACAAACCGACCGATGCTGCCGAATAACGAAAAACATACAACTGCCAAAGATCAGCACATTGTTAAGGCGGTCCCAAAGAGGTGACCCACCCGTCGAAACCGCTCGCATAGCGACCCCGCTGTTCGTAAACGGCGAGACGCCATCAAGCGCAAAGTAAAGTAGCGGTAGTAAAAGCCCCCAAGTCGAAGCACGGCTCCAGAAACTGCTCGCGCCTTCTGCGGTGCGCACGGTTCTTTTTGCACTATCGTCGACGACCGTAGCTAGTCTCAGAACTTGGGAGGTTGCCAAAAAAACTCCTAATCTACTGGGTACGTCTAGTGTATGTAGATGGCCGCGGACGTGGCCGAAGCCAAAATCGATGAACCATTCACCATAACGTTGCGCAAAGCACTGAAAGGCACATACACCACGTCGTCTGGCAATAGGGCTATATCTTTCGTTTTGCCTTTCTCCATCGCGCCCACCGGCAGGTCGATCTGTTCCACGCCTGTCGGAGTTTTGCGAACAAGCTTCGATCTACCAACCGCTGCCGTATGGTTCGCGTAACCTGCGAGCGCAATCGCTTGTAGTACAGTCATCTTCGAGTCGTTGGTATTGATGGGGTAACCGCCAGGCTTTGAAACGTCGCCGAGCACATATACAACTGCAGCTTCGGGCACAATTACCGTATCACCGGGGTAAACCATGGGATCTTCTTGTAGCGCTGTTCCGGCAACGTTGGAATAGTAGTACTGTACCTTCTGGTTTGGATCGCCATACCGCTCAATCGTGATATGACGATCCGCAATAGCCGTCAATCCCCCGGCCAGCGCGAGCACATCAATCACCTTCCGGCGCGTGTCAATCTCATACGGCCCTGGTTTCAATACCTGTCCCATTACGGAAACGTTCTGGGTAGCGTATTCGTCCACGCGTATTGTTACCTGAGGGTGCACCATAATGCCTGCAGCAATAAGTCGATGCTCGATCTCATTGGCTGCGTCGCCAGGAGTCATGCCGGCAACCTTTACATTTCCGAGAAAGCTCAGCGGAAGATCGCCAGAATCTGTCACACGAGCACGCTGCTCCATCTCTGGCGTATCGTAGACCTGAATGTGGAGAATATCGCCGTGGCCAATCAGCAGGCTTTCCTTTTGGGCCAGCATGCTTGTCCCAATGCTGAAAATAAAGACCAGTAGAATGCCAATTAATTTGGGGTTCTTCATCTATGCCCTCACAGACTTTCTTCCGATATATTCGTAAAACACATGTCCCGCAGCAGGCTGCTCACGCACCCCGTTGACCAGGACATTAATCTTGCGATCGCTCTCCGAATGCACCGCCTCCAGCATCTGATAACTCTTCTCGAGTGCCAAGAGAGGCGTCTTTTGATGCCGGGCAATGAGCAGGACCGAATCAACGAACGAACTCAGAACGACCGAGTCCGTCACCGGTAGTACAGGGGGAGCATCAAGAAGGACCAAATCATACTGTGACTCCCAAACCTTCAATAGATTCGCCATCTGATCTGATGACAGCAGTTCTGAAGGATAAGGTGGCGTAGGTCCTGCCGGCATAAGATCGAGTCCTGGAACGGCGGACACCGGGATCATCGCAGAAGCGCCATGATCATTTGAAAGTCCAGCCAACACTGTGCTCAACCCAGCCTTCGGGTCCAGCAGCAGGTCCTTATGCAACCGCGCCTTGCGCAGATCTGCATCGCATAGCAACACTCGCTTCCCTTGCTGTGCAAAGAGGATTGCAAGGTTCCAGCTTATGTAGCTTTTGCCCTCTCCTGCCAAAGGGCTTGTCACTAGGACCGACCGTGGAGGCGCCCCGTGCCGGGAGAGCATCAGAGAGGTTCGGAGCGAGCGAAGTGACTCCACAAAGATGGAGCGTGGGCTGTCAAGGACTGGCAGCAATATAAGTGGATAGTTCGCTATCGTATTTGAAGGTAGAGCTGCACGCTCATTCTGATAGGGCAGGACACAGAGCGGTGTGGCACCCAACTCCCGAGTAATCTCCCGCACATCCTGAATCTTAATGTCAGTCACATCACGCAGCAGCGCCACAGCAGCACCCACAAACAATCCTGCTACGATTGATCCGAACAAATAGAGCAGAGCAACCGGTTTTGCCGGCTTATCGGTCGGCCGCCCCGCATCAACGATAGTTATGTTCGTTGAACGTAAGCCCGCCAGCAGTCCCGACTCTTTGAGCCGTCGCAAAAGATCGTCATAGAGCGTGCGGGTTTGGTCGGCTTCCTGCCGCGCCATCTGGACTTCAATAGTCCTGTTGTTGAGTGTCTCAGCCTGCCCCTTAGCCGCGTCGTAATCTTTGCGCGTATTCTCCTCTGTCTGCTGCGCGACGATAAAGTCATTGTGAGCGCGTCCAGCAACTCGATCCACCTCTGCTCGAATCGCTCCTTGTACCGCTTCCAAATTGCCGCGAGTCTCGGCAATTTTCGGATAGTTAGGTCCAAACTTTGCGGACATCTCTTGCAACTGTCCTTGAAGAGTCGCTTCCTGTAATCGCAGATTCTGTATGAGTGTCAGTGAACTGCCGATGCCGGAGGATGAGCTCGCTAAAATCGTATTTCCGCTCAACCCCGAGATCAGCTCGGGATTACCCGTCTTGGCAACATCGTAAATTGCGCCTTTCAAAATGCGATTTTGCTCTGCCTGAGCCACCGCCTGAGTAGCTATCTGCAGCTTGTCGAGCGTCGGGCTATAAACTTGATCTTTACCCTGTTGATCGACTTCACCCAGAGCATAGACTCCGGATCCTTGCCGCAGCTTGACGACTTTCGCTTGCAATTCCTGAGTTTGCGCTCGCAGATCCGCAAGTTGCCCATTCAACCATGACGACACCTGCGTTGTCGCGTCATAGCGTGTCTGAAATCCTGTCTCAATGAGCCCTTGAAGCATATGGTTCACGACTGCTGCTGCCAGTTGTGGATCGGGGCTTAGGTACTCCACATCGATGAGACGCGTCCCGTCAACAACCTTCACCGTCATCTTCTTATGAAAGATCTTCAGAACCTGTACTCGGCGATGGGGAGAGTCATCAAGCGACGCGCCTTTGGGGTCGGGCCTCCCTTTTGGACTTATTAGCCCGAACACCCAACTAATCGGACTCCACTTCTCCTTATAATCTTCCGTTTGTTCAAGGTGGAGTTCATTGATCACACGCAGCGCCAGCGAGTCCGACTCCAGGATCTTCGCTTGCGTCTGAAGAATCATATTCTCTTCAAGAGCATCGGAGGGAGTGTCCGTAGTATCCGTCTGTAAACCGAGCGAGGTTCCGGAGTCTTTTTGGACCTGGATCTCTCCAACGGACTTATAGCGACGAGTTGTGATCATGAGAAGAAGAATGGCGAGCAGAAAACACACTCCTACGCTGCCATAAATAATCCTGCGGCGGCGCCACAGCATCATCCATATTTCGCGAAGCGTGAGTTCGGGTGACGATGAACCCGCTGCAATAACAACACCTGGGGAATGGAGCGCGATCTTATCCAAATGAGCCTTCCTTATAGGGTGAATCTAGAGGTTGGTAGCAGGAAGCTTTGAGCCAAGGTTGAGGGATAAGGCTTCGATTGTTTTCATGAACTTCATCTTTATCCAATATTTACAAGAATCTATCGTTAGATAGCTATGTTTCATCACCACAACCAGTAATACGAGATATAGGTGGAGTACTAGACTTTCAAACTGGCCTGCTAAGAACCCTGGCAAAACGGTCTTTCAATCGTAAGAATGGCGATTCGACCCAACGATAGGATGCAAACGCTAGAATAAGTGTCAGGACAAACCCGACTGCTTTTGATGCAAGCAGTGCCGTACCCGAAACTGGATGAAGAATGCTCTTCGCAAGCAGCAGACCTACGAGATGAAGTAGATAGAGGCCGTAACTAACTTTCCCCAGCTGCACGATCCAGGCGCCTGTGAATAATTTACTGCGGGTATAGAGGCAACCGTACAGCATTGCACCTGCGGCAAGCGAGATGATCAGACGTCCCGGAACCTCTCGCATACTGATCGGACCAGGCTGATCAGTCAACCATGCCGACGAGACGATCCATCCCACAATACCGCCGCTCACTAACAGCAGTCGCGCGGTAGCCGTCAGCTTCGGCAGCTGATCAGCGAACAGCGCTATCAGAATGCCCAGAGCCATCGAGTCACACCGTGCCGTGCTTCCGTAGTAGATGTAACCTCCACTAACACCCGCGAGCACAAAACCGATACGAAATGCCGTCGCAAGCAAAAACATGACTATCGCCGATATAATCAGGCCGCGACGCTCAAGCTTCTTCACAAGCAGTGGCCAGATCAGATAAAACTGCTCCTCAATCGAAACCGTCCACAAGGGAAAAACGATCGACTCAGGGCGTCCGAAGACCGCGTGCACCCAGTTGCCGACGAAAAGAAGATAGCCTGCGACGTAATACCACTGCAGCTTCTGGTTCACCATCGTGTGCGACAGCACGATGCCTATTCCAATCACAAGGAAATACAGCGGCCAGATGCGCAGGATTCTCCGTATATAAAAGGACTTGAGTGCAATATCACCCGTCTCCTCCCGTTCCCTCAATAAAAGTGAGGTAATCAGAAACGCGCTCAGAGCGAAGAACAGATCAACTCCCGCAGCACCCGCCTTGACGATCCCACCCCATAGCCACGGCATCGGCAGATGAAGGCCGTGATAGAAAGACGCCTCAAACGGTAGCGTGTGACACACAAAGACACCCAGGAACGCAAAAAACCGTAGGCCATCCAGCTCCGGCTGGTAGAAACGGCGCGAAACCAGCGCCTTCACTGGTGCAACTTCGCTTAGAACTTCTGCTGAGACACTCACAGTCTAGGCTCCTTCCGTCGCACTTGCGTTAGATCTATCTATTGGCAACTCATATGGGGAAACTTGTTGCCTTCGTTGAAAAGTAGAGTTATGCATCCTGTCGATAGAAGCGCAAACCACAGCAGAACTTACCGCACGCTGCTCGATCTGCACCCTGCGTGACGAGAGCACATCGTCGAAAACATCTTCCAGGCGCTGCGTCTGCCGTGCCAGGTTGAATTGTTCCAAAACGCGTCTCCGCCCGGCGAGACTAAAACGTTGCCAGAGTTCATCGTTCCCTATCAGCGTGAGGATCGCCTCTGCGAGTGCCTGTTGGTCACTCTCTGCAACTAGCAGTCCTGTCTGCCCATCCTTCACGGCCTCAGGTATCCCCCCACTTCGTGTACTGACAACCGGAAGTCCCATGGCCTGCGCCTCGATAAACACAATGCCAAAACCCTCCGCATCACCCGAAGCCGCGACCATGCTCGGGGCGCAGAAAACTTTCGCCCGGGCCATCCATTCCTGCACCACGGTGCTTGGCTGCGCCCCCAAAAATCGGCAGCGTACATGCCGAGCAGCAACCAGTGCCTCACAGTCCGCGCGCAGCGGACCATCTCCGATGACCACCAATTCGGCATCGGCGCAGCGACGTTGCACCTCAACCATCGCTTCAATGAGACGGTCGCAGCCTTTCTTCTCCACCAGGCGTCCTACAAACAAAACAACCGGTTCTCGCTGTCCCGTCGAAGGTGGCACGAACCGCTCCACATCCACTCCAATGAAGTGAACGATCGTGCGGTCCGCCGGATATCCGCGCTCAATCGCTCGTCCACGCACGTACTCCGAACATGCGACGAAGAGTGCACCTTCTTTCTGCAGCCCCGTGCGCCCCTTCAGATACTCACGCCCAAGCCGCGTTGCACCGAGCGCCTCATCGCTCATCGTCACGTCATAGCCGTGCAATGCAGTCACAAGCGGTACTCCAAGCTGCTTCGCAAGCCGCATAGCCGCATAGCCATCCAGGGCGAAATGGGCATAGACAAGCCGTGGCGACTGCCCCTTCAGCTGCGCAATCTCATCTTTGGTTGAACCGAAGTATCGGAAGCGCAGCTCTCTCAATCTTCCCAGCCGCCCACCGTCATCAGCCGTCCAGCTCTTGCTCTCAGGCACTTCCAGGCCAGCCACTCTACGCCAGCCGACGAAGTACGCTTCAAAACGACGCATCGCCGCTGCTTGTGTCGCGATAAACGTCTCAGACCGCGGCAGCAACTGAATGCGGAAAACAACGACTCCTTCTCTCAGACCGATCATGCGGCAATTCCTCCGATCTTCAGCACCTGGCGGTAAAGCTGCTCATACTGTGGTGCGATTTCGCTCCACGAAAACCGGCGTGTCGCCGCACGCGCCGCCTCTCCCATAGCTGCGGTGTCTTCCGGGGACATCATCAACACACGCTCTATAGATGCCGCAAGCTCCGTCGCATCGACGTCCGTCAGAAAGCCGCTCACTCCACTTTCAATCACATCTGGATGCGCACCTACCGCGGTCACCACAGGCACCGTCGCTGCGCTCATTGCTTCTATCGTCGACAGTCCAAACCCTTCATACGATGAAGCCGACACAAACATCTGAGCCCGCTCCAATAAGCGGTACAACTCTTCGCGGCTGGTTGCGCCATGGAAGCGCACGCGGCCACCTAACCCGAGCTCAACAGCGCGGTGCTCAAGCGAGGTACGCAGCCCAGAGTAATCCGCTCCCACCCACTCCAATCGCATCTGCGGATATCGATCCTTCAACGAAGCCATCGCCTCCAACACCTTGTGAACGCGCTTGTTCTCGGCCAGTCGCGAGATGCCCAATATCACGCCAGGTTCCACCTTCTTCTTCAGGCTCCAAAAGCGATCTATGTTGGCACCGTTCTCAATAAGGCGGATGCGCTGCCGCGGCACGATCTCCTCAAACTTTTCACGATCCTGCTGGCTCACGCACACCACTGCGCCCACACCACCCAGCGACATGCGCGTAACGGTGCTAAAGTACATCTGCTTGAAACGGCTTGCCCATTGCGTGTGGAAGATGCCTCCGTGCGTACTGACCACCAGGGGGATGCGGTGCAGCAAACGCAACAAGCTCAGATAATCCACGAAGAAGTCGATGGCATGAATATGCACCAGGTCGTAACCGCGAATCTCCGCGAGCGCTGCTGGAGCCACCGGATAACGTTTAGGCCCCCAGTGACGCATGCGCCGCACCGTCAACCCTGCCTCGATGGATCTCGCAGGAGCACTCGTTCCAGTTGCAAACAATGATCGAAGTGTCGCCACCCGCACGGTGTGCCCCTTTTGCTGCAAGGCACAGCTCAGCCCCTCCACCACGCTCTCTATTCCTCCCTCGGAAGGAAGAAACTGTCGCGTTAGTTGAAGTATCTTCATCGTGAGTGCACCAAGGGGCGTAGCGCCGGCCGTCGTGCTATCCAGTCCCGCAGGTAGCGGCGACGGCGACGGGGCAGCACCCACATCGCTAAGAAAATCGCATAGTCGCGGAGCGAAGCCTTGCCATGGCGCAAAACTTCAAAAAGCAGCATAGGAAAGGCACGCCACTCTCCTTGCTCTGAAGCCTCTGGGGCTATTTGATGAAGGACAAACCCCGTCAGCGCGCGGGGCGTAAAGAGGTGCCGGTCGCTGCGTACCCAGGCCAGAGAGTACCTCCAATTCGCCTTGCTGCTCACAGAGGCGCGTTCCTCCTCGATATAGTGAATAGCCATGACCTCATTCACAAATACGGCTTCGGCCCCTGGCAACCGCCCTACACGCAGCAGCCATTCCGTATCCTGATGCTTCAACTGACCGCTCTTAAAAGGCTGACCTAGCATGAGCGAGCGACGCACAAAGAACGTCGATGTCTGGATCGACCCTTCGCCGCGCGAAAGCGTACGGCGCGCCAAAAGATACTCGCAAATCGGCTCCCCCGGCTCCGGCATACGACGAGGCCACACATAGTCGTTACCCGGCGTGCGAGCGATAATCTTGCAGGTACCGATTACCACCGGCGCCGTCGATGCCGCAACTGCCTCAAGCTGTGCTTCGAGCTTACCCGGCAGCCATTCATCGTCATCATCGAGAAATGCAATCCATTTTCCCGAAGCCTCGGCCACCCCGCGATTACGCGCGTCGGATCCGCCAACACTCACTGGCAACGCGATCACACGTACACGACCGTCTTCTCGTGCCAACGTCTCAAGCGCATGCTCCGTGGCCAGGTCCTGTCCGTCGATAACAACCACCGCCTCAATCTCTCGCAGCGTCTGCGCCAGCACACTGCGCACCGCGCGTAGCAAAAGCTCTGGTCGTCCACGCGTTGGGATTACGGCCGACACAAGAACCATGGCTCAACCTCCTTCAGACTTTGGCTTGCAAAAATTAAATCGCGTTCGGACGTTCACAAACGCAGGACAAATCACGCACGTCGAGGCGCTGCCTCAAGCGCTTCAGCGATCGCGTAGTACGCGGGCTTAGGCTGACAATTTGCATCGAAAGGAAGTGGACGCACAGGCAAGCCGTCCTTGCGTGGACGGTATCCGGAGATCCATGTGAAGGAATCTGAAAGTCCCCATGTAATGACCCCCCTAACCGCAGGCTGCCGTAAGCTGGCGGTTAGAAATTTTCTATAGAGATCCGCAATTGCCTTGTCGCGTGCACCGACATCTACGGGAAGACTCGTATCCTGAATGTCCAGCTCCGTGATGAAGATCTTCATTCCCCGTTTCGCCAGCTCGCCAAGAAACACCTCGTAACTCGCGTCTCCCAGCACATTTGCCTGATCGCTTCGCAGATGAGCCTCTAGGCCAATCCCATGAATCGGAACTCCCCGTGCCAGCAGCCCGTCAAGCTGACTGAGCATTGCTTTCCGTTTCGCATCGCCAAAACCATTGGATACTTCGAGATAGTTTTCGTTCCAAACCAGAAGAGCCTTCGGGTCGGCTGCGGCTGTCGCGCGGAATGCCTGTTCGATATAGTCGACGCCGATGTCCTGCAGCCAGGGGCTGGCCCGCAGACCATCCGGACGTTGACTGCCCGGATCAAGCGCCTCATTCACCACGTCCCAGGAATAAAGCTTTCCTGCGAAGTGTCCAGCGACTGCATGAATATGATCCAGCATCATAGTCTTGGCAGTTTCCGGTGAGATCTTCTGTTTCACCCATGCGGGCAGAGAATCATGCCACACCAGCGTATGCCCACGCACCTTGATGCGATTAGCCGCACAGAACGCCACAAACTGATCGGCATTACTAAAATCGTATTCACCTGCTTGGTGGCTCAACGAGTCCCACTTCATGTGCAACTCTGGCGTTGCAATATCGCACTGCGATAAAAACAGCTCTTTATAGGCTGGCGACTGATTGAAGTACTTCAGCGCGAGGCATGAGCCAAACATCAATCTCTTCTGATCAGCCAGCTCCTTCAGAGGGGCCACCGCAGCCTGCGCCCTGGCCTCCAACGAAGCCCACCCCGCCATCGCGGACACGCCCAGCACTTTAACAAAATCTCTGCGATTCATTCCCATGGTGTCTCCTGTAGAGCTCGCCGCATATCGCAGAATCATCCTCTCCTTGGTTTGAACGTATCCATGACCTTCCACCCGAGACAGAGCCAATCAGTCTTTCGCAGAGCGGTCTCAGAGCCACGCCTTTAGAATCCTTCCCTACGCCTCTCCTGACACCCTGGCGTTCAGCCTTCCCCCTTTGCGTACAAAATCCATCGCCAGCAGCATCACAACGTACCAAGGCTCTATCAGATACCGACCGAAGAGCCGGCGTGGCTCACTTACCAGCCGGAAAGCCCACTCCAATCCCAGCCGCCCCGCCCAGCGCGGTGGCGTCGGCACCGCACCGGCGACGTAATCGATAGCTGCGCCATTCGAAGCCAAAATCACATGCGTATCGAGGCGAGCAAAGTTTTCCAGAGTCCAGAACTCCTGCCGAGGCATTCCCATCCCTACCATCAAAAGATCGGGCTTGTAGGCATTGATCCGTTGCACCACTGCTTCATTCTCGGAACTACCCGGACGAGCATCGAAGTATCCGTTGCTTACTTCGATCTGCAATCCGGGGTACATTCTGCGTAACTCTGCAGCGCCCTTTTCTGCAACGCCATCCGGCGAACCAAGATTGAACACACGCCACCGCTTCCGAGCAGCCATCTCCATCAGAGGATGCATCCAGTCCGCCAGCGTCACTCTCTGTTCGCGCTCCAGAGCATAGCCGTAAAGCTTTCCCAGTGCGATGAGCGGCATTCCATCAATGAATGTCCAATGTGCGTTCTTATAGAACTCGCGCAGTCTCGGCTTCCGATGAAACAAATACACGCTATGCAGATTATGGTTTGTGATAATCCACTTCCTGCGCTCTAAAACGCCTTGCTCGACCACCGCCGTCAGTTCCGGTGATGACATGGGATTCAGGGTTAATCCCAAAAAGGAAATTTCACGGCTGCCCGCCTGCCGCACAGACTGAGCAGGACCGGAACTCTCGTGATTGTTTCCCTGTACTTCGGCCCGCCTACTGCTGCCACTTACACTGGGAAGTTCGGATAGAGTGTCATATCTATGCATAATGGCAAGGACTCTGGACAACAGCCTAGGTCAGGCCCACCGATCCGACAATGAAGAGAATCACCTGAACCGTACTTCTCATATGGACAAAGTCCGCACATGCACCAAACATGAACCCATAAAATCAGGGCTTTCCACCTAAACCAAATGGTATGTACGACTTAGAACCTCACACATCTAGCCATTGATGGGAATGCTCCTAAACATTAAACAGTTGCCATCTCAACATTCTTCTCATGCCCTCGTGGCAGCGCGAACAGTGTCTGGTCAGACTCCGAAAACTGCTGCGTCATCAGCCATTCACGGAACTTCGGTCCGAGTTCATTGTGCTTTAGCGCGAACTCGACGGTTGCCTTCAGGAACCCGAGTTTGTCGCCCGCATCGTGACGCTTGCCCTCGTAGCTGAAGCCGTAGACCTTCTCATACTGCAGCAGTGCCTTGATGGCGTCGGTAAGCTGCAATTCGCCGCCCGCACCGGGCTTGGTCTTCTCGATCATCTCGAAGATGCGCGGCGTAAGAATGTAGCGACCGATGATCGCGTTCAGGCTCGGGGCGTCTTCGGGCTTCGGCTTTTCGACCATATTCTTCACATCGAGCAACTGCGGATTCTTCAGGTCAGTTATGCAGTCCAGGCAACCGTAGTGACTGATCGCTTCGCGCTCCACAACCTCTGAGCCCAGGATGGAGGACTGAGTTTCGTGGAAGGCCTCCACCATCTGTTTCATGCACGGAACGCTGGAATCCACGATGTCATCGGGAAGGATTACAGCAAAGGGCTCATCGCCGACAAGGTACTTGGCCTGCAGTACGGCATGGCCCAGACCCAGCGGCTCAGGCTGCCGCGTGTAGACAATGCGGGCGAGTTTTGTCACCGACTGCGCGATCTCCAGTAATGCCGGCCGGTGGCGCGCCGTCAGCGAGGCCTCCAGCTCCGGCGATTTGTCGAAGTGGTCTTCCATCGTCGCCTTATTGCGTCCGGTAACGATAATGATCTCAGTGCACCCAGCGGCAACCGCCTCTTCCACGGCGTACTGGATCAGGGGCTTGTCGACCAGCGGCAGCATCTCTTTGGGAGTTGCTTTAGTGGCGGGAAGAAATCGAGTACCCATGCCTGCCGCCGGAATCACAGCCTTGCGGATTTTCAGAAAAGCCATCTATCCTCCAATCTATTCATTTCAAGCTCACAGAACTTTATGGTTCTGCCCTTCATTAAGCCCTTGCAGCGCCAAAACATTCAGCTCCGACAATGACTTAGGTTGTATAGCCATCCCACCCCAAAAACCTCTCCATCGATTCCTACCATCCAGAAGTAAAAGGATTCGAATTGAACTGACTAGCTTTGGGCGCATCGTTCTCGTAGCTGTTGTTTATGTGGCGAAGAGTAGACATAGATTCGTATGCCCACATGGCTTTGAATTGGGCTTTCGAGCACGATATTAGGTTCAACGAATATTCCCGACAATGAAGAGAAATACTGGAACCGGACTTCCTATATCAGTCAGTGGGGTCCTGGCTTATGTCAAGGAGTAACAATGATTACTCACAGCTAACGCACTTTCAGCATGTTCATCAACCAATGCCGAAAACGATCTAGAAGTCTTAGCACTAAAGTCCTATATGCCGTTCGCAAAAATCCTCATAGGATGAATGGAATGCAATTTTCTATACCAATTCAATGATCCTGGCGTGTGTTACACAGCAAAAATCATTGAATCGATATAGTTGAAGTCTGCTAGCGGTAAAGGTTTTCTTCGTGGCAAGCGATAGCATCTGATGCCCTCTATGCGCCAAAAACGCTCTAAGAAACATCCATATTGTTGTCTAACCCGCGGGACGCAGACTTCCCTAACAAAAGCCACACAGCTTCACTCCGATTCGTAGCCGACGCTCCAAACAATTAGTTCAGAAGCGTGCCAGATAATGCGACAAGCAACACACGATAGTGAATTACTATGCCTTTCCGCCTCTGGCGCCCAGGCATGTTTTCAGATAGGTTGAGGAGAAATATGTGCATTTTTGGCCTGAGGGAGAGTGACCTTGTCGAAGTCTGAGACCAATTTCATATTCGATGTGGTACGCAGACTGGCCCCCATCCGCAGCCTTCCAACAACGTCACGCAGGACGCTTTTGGGCGGGCTGGGCGCCACGATGGCGCTTCCTCTACTTCCCGCGATCACGCTGCTTGAGAGCGCCTCCACGGTGACAGCCGAAGCCGAAACGACTCCCCAGTCAGTGCCGATCAGGCCGCAACCGGTGCCGACGGCTGTGCAGACGGTGGCGACTGCCCAGATCTCGACTACGGCAACGAGTGTACTGCCGAACTACTTCATGGGCCTTTCCTACGAGAAAGGCGACTTCGTGACAGAGCTGCTGTTCACAGGAAGTAACTTGCAGCTTGCCGGGCTATTTAACCGGCTGGGAAATGGAGTGCTGCGCATTGGGGGCAACTCCGTCGACACGACGGTGTGGAACGCAAATGGCGAAGGCAATACGGCCGGCCAGGTCGCTCCTGCTGATATAGAGAACCTTGCCCAGTTTATGGCGCTGACGAACTGGAAGCTGCTGTACGCGCTCAATCTAGCTACGTCGACGCCGGCGTTAGCTGCCGCTGAGGCAGCGTATGTCCAGTCAGTGCTGGGGAACGTGCTGCTTGGTTTCGAGATTGGCAATGAGCCGGATGAGTATGGGCTCAGCTACTTTCCGACAGGTTGGAATCTGACTGCGTTTGAAACGCTGTGGGAGCAGTTCCGCTCGGCGATTGTTGAGGCAGTTCCGGCTGCAGTGATCACAGGCCCAGCTACAGCGGGAAATATAACGACGTGGACGGCTCCATTTGTGATGGGACCGAATGGCGGGCAGATCGCAGTATTGACGCAGCATTACTATCGCGGAAATGGCCACTCGGTGAATGCGACGGTGGCGAATCTGGTGTCGGCGGATAACACGATTGTGGCAGACTGTGTGGCACTGAAGTCGTCGGTGGCAGGAGTGAAGATTCCGTTTCGCTTTGCGGAGACGAACTCATACCTGTACGGCGGGTCTCCCGGTGTAAGCAATGCGTATGCCTCGGCGCTCTGGGCAATCGACCACCTGTTTCACATTGCGTATGGCGGAGGCAGCGGCGTAAACATGCAGGGCGGCGACGATGCCTACTACACGCCGATTGAAAACGACAACTCTGTAATTGTGCAGGCGCAGCCGGAGTACTACGGACTGCTGTTCTTTTCGCTGGCGGGACAAGGAGAACTGCTGCCGACGAAGTTTTCGGTGGCAAATTTCAACGCGACGATCTATGCGGTGCGGACGGCAACCGGTGGCTTGAATATCGTGATGGTAAATAAAGAAGTGTTTCAGAGCCTGAAGATCACGATCGACTGCAACCAACAGGTGAACGCAGCGGATTTGATTGAACTGCAAGGAAGTTCGCTGAGCGCGACTTCCGGACAGACGATCCAGGGCTACTCCGTGACGGTGGATGGGTCGTTTATTCCAGGGCCAACTTCTGGCTTGCCGTATGCTCCGGAGAATATCTCTTCTTCGTGGGTCACGTGCTATGTGCCGGCAATTTCGGCGGTGCTGTTGCGGGTGTCGTAAAGCAGACTGTGCGGCGCTGAATAAAAATTTGCGAAGAGGTGGGATCTTCGCAGGGCTCTCTCGCCCCCTATATCAACGATCTGGCGCTGACGGCGCTCACGTCTAGGGGCGCTGGTGCTCACAAGCATAGGTGCCTGCTCTTCCCTAACGTGATACAGCCCATCTGGCGGTCGCCTTCATTCGCGCCTGCAGAGATGCCGGAGTGTCAGATTTTCTCTACCTGATCTTCGCCAACACTACAGCGGCGTTCTCAGAATGAACAGTGTAGATCTCCCCCTGCAAAGCTACTCGGTCACTCAGACCCGCACATGACCGACCACTACACCCACAACAGCCGTTCCGGTTGGACGCGGCCAAGCGTCTTGACCCTTTCCTCACGCTGGCGCCCCTCGGACTCAGCTCCTGAATCAAGCCAGCGGGTCAATCAAATCTGAGCTAAAAGCGGTATCTGCGGGGTGGAGGTGGGCGCCTTCCTGCTGAAACACGATGTAGCTCTGAGTAAGTACAACAGCGAGCGGGCTGAAACTCCCTTGATTGCGGAATCTCATAGCGGTGAACCGGAAATAGAATGGCGACCAACCGCCTCATTCGACAGTGCTTATACGGCAAGGAAAAAACCATCCTCAAATAAGGAAAAATCAATTGCCTAAAACCTCGTCCTCGCGAGAGGGTTCTCGCCGACCGTAGAGCGAGGTTGTACCGGAACGTCTGCGAGGCAGATCGGAACATCCGACTATCGTCTCCCCGGCCTGATGTGCAAGTGCCAGAACCGTGGACAGCCAGGTTCAGCAACAACTGTGTTGCGAGGCCTAGGCGTAGATGCCCCATTCGTTAATCGATCCATAACAGTTGAAGTTTGAGAGGCGAGATGAACCTGTCCAAGATGATCGTCAGAATCATTCAGTACCTTCGCGCAAGAGACAAGGAACGCGTCGATGCCGTTCAGCGCACGAGATATCTTTCGACACGGCTCGGATTCGCTTTGCTGACAGCCATGTGCATTGCAAGCCCATCGACCTTGATGATGGCGCAAACAGCCGGCTCTCCAATACCCCTGGTCGATTTCAATGCCGCGACCAGTTCCGGAGTCCAGACCAATGGAAAGGTTCTCGGACCGGGCCTCTACTTTGGCCAACTAGCCATGGAGGCAGAAGGGCGTCAAGCTGTCATCATGGTAGGGCAGGCGCAATATGTGTCGTTCACGCTGACCTCGCCAGCCAACGCAATCACAGTACACTACGCAATTCCAGATGCCCCGGCAGGAAACGGGCTCACGGAGCCTCTCAGTCTTTATGTCAACAATCAATTCACAACTTCGTTGTCGTTGACTTCGGCCTATAGCTGGCTGTATGGCGCCTACCCATACAGCAAGACACCGACTATCGGAACCGATCGTACACAGGCGCCGCACGATTTCTACAACGATGTACGCTACATGTTCTCGTCTACTCTGCCCAAAGGAACAGTGGTCAAGCTTCAGGTTGATTCAGGCGACAATGCTCCGTGGTACATCATCAACACCGCAGACTTCGAAACCGTGCCGTCGGCCATTGCTCAGCCGGCCAACTCCATTAACGTCACGCAGGCTCCGTATAACGCAGACGACACTGGTGGCAACGACGTAACGTCTGCGCTGCAGAGCGCTATAAACGCTGGGTCTTCCTCTGGACAAATCATCTATTTGCCAACGGGAACCTACAAAGTTTCCTCTCCTCTTTCGGTCAACAATGTGACCGTCGAGGGTGCCGGCGAGTGGTACACAATGCTCACAGGAAGCGACGTCGGGTTTACAGGTAACGAAAATCCGACCAGCACTAATGTGAATATTTCCAATCTCGCCCTCTTTGATAACGCAACAATACGAGATAACAGCACTAGTGCGGATACTGGGTTCAACGGCGGCTTCAGCAACTCAATGATCTCCGATGTCTGGATCCAAAACGAAAAGTCCGGCATGTTCGTGCTCGGACCAACCACCGGGCTTACCCTGAACGGTCTGCGGATCATGGATTTGAAGGCTGACGGTATCAATTTCTGGGCTCAGGATGGCGCGATCACCAACTCAACAATCGAGAACAGCTACATCCGCAACTCTCAGGACGACAGCATCGCCCTGTTTGCACAGCCCTACGCCGACACAGGAATTACCGTAAATCAGAACACGGTCATCTCCCCCGGCCTGGCAAATGCCATCGCTGTGTATGGCTCCGGAAGCGGTGACATGATCACGAATAACCTGCTGATGGATCCAGTCCAGGCAGGCAGTTGTATTAATGACGGATTGCGGTTTAGCGCAATCGCCAATAGCGGCACACTGACCATCCAGGGCAATACGCTTCAACAGTGCGGCATGTTTGATCCCGGCTTTTTCTTCGGATGGGGAGCGATCTGGTTCTACCCGGAGGACGGCAACATCGCCGCGACGGAAAACATCAGCAACAACACGATTGAAGATAGCCCTTATTCGGCCTATATGTTCCTGGGACCCAATTCCACGACTGGCGTCAACATCAGCAACGACACCATCACGAATGTCGGAACATACGTCGTTCACACGCAAGGTGATGGTGCTGCCTCCATCTCCAGTACCTCGGCAAGCGGAGTAACGGATGGAGGCTATCTTAACCTTGGCTGCTCCTGGAGCTTCAATCTCACTACGGAAAGCGACACAGGATGGTCTTCGTCTTCTGAAAACTGCAATATCCCTGCGGCGAATCCGCTGTGGGTGTATCCGGATGTAGCCACATTCCAGACGACGCAGGGCGCTACTGTTACCCAGAAGATTGCTGTCTACAACGCGTCCTACCAGACGACAACGCTTGGTGCTATCACGGCGTCGAGCGGCTTTACGGTCTCTGCCGATGCCAGCAATCCGTGCGGCAGCTCGCTGCAGGGCGCTGTGAATGGTGGATCAAGCGAGCCGGGTTACTGCCTTGTCGATGTCACTTTCGGTGCATCTGCATCAGGAATTACAACAGGCACGCTTACCATCCCCAGCAGTGCACCAAACAGTCCAGCAGCTATCATGCTCGTCGGCAGCACCGGAGGAAACTCCATCGCCTCCACCCCCACAGTCACTCCCACCAGCCTCTCCTTCGGCAACATCCCAGTAGGAACAACTTCAACCGCACTGACCGTAACTCTGAGCAATCCGATTGGAGCTGCGGCTACGTCCGTCAGCATCGTGGCGAGCAACAGCTTCTCTGAAACGAACAACTGCGGCAGCACATTGGCAGCCGGCGCTTCATGCACGATCTCCGTGACCTTTACTGCGCCATCCGTTGGGGTGGTGTCCGGCGTATTGTCCATCACCAACAGCGAGACCAGTTCCCCGCTCACCGTCCCTCTCTCCGGCACCGGCACAAGTGCGCCAACAGCCCCCACGGGATTGAGCGCAGCTCCGGCGGGAAGCGGTGTCATTGCGCTCTCGTGGACTGCGAGTACTGGTACGGCCCCGATCACCTATAACGTGTATCGCGGCACGGCATCGGGCGGCGAAAGCACAACGCCTATCACGACGGGCGTGAATGCGACCACGTATGCAGATACGAGCGTCAGCCCCGGATCGACCTACTACTACAAGATCTCCGCAACCAATTCCATTGGTTCCAGCGGCACATCCGCAGAGGCATCCGCGACTGCTGAGAGCGCAGTTGTGCAGATCGATGCGGGTGGCGGAGCAACAGGCACCTTTGCTGCCGACGAGTACTTCAGCACGGGGACCGAATTCACAACGTCATCGACGGTAAGCACTGCCGATGTAATCAACCCTGCTCCCGAAGCGGTATACCAATCCGTCCGGTGGGCGCCATCCTTTACCTACACAGTCCCCGGCCTTAGCGCAGGCGCAAGCTATACAGTGAGGCTGCACTTCGCAGAATTGAGTTTTTCGGGGGCTGGAGAGCGCGTCTTCAACGTCGCCATCAACGGCACTACCGTGCTGAACAATTTCGACGTCTTCGCTGCGTCCGGCGGTGAGAACGTTGCCCTCGTTGAACAGTTCAACACAACCGCAACCAGTTCCGGCAACATCGTCATCAGCTTCACGCAAGGGACTGCCGATAATCCCGACATTGCAGGCATCGAAGTCCTGAGCGCGGGTAGCGTCACCAGGACCGCGCCCTCGGTTCCAGCCGGACTGAGCGCATCTTCGGGCAATGCCTCCGTGGCTCTTACGTGGTCGGCCAGCACAGGCACGGCGCCGATCACCTACAACGTCTATCGCGGAACCTCATCGGGCGGTGAAAGCACAACGCCCATTGCAACAAGCATCTCTTCCACCAGCTATACCGACAGCGGACTGACCAACGGAACCACCTATTACTACAAGGTGTCGTCAACCAATTCGGTTGCCACTAGTGCACAATCCGCAGAGGCATCAGCCAAACCCCAATCAACCAGTACGGCACCCAGTGTTCCTGCGGGCTTGACGGCAGCAGCCGGCAACACCTCTGTAGCACTCTCCTGGTCCGCCAGCACAGGCACGACGCCGATCACCTACAACGTTTATCGCGGAACCTCATCGGGCGGTGAAAGCACAACACCCATTGCAACAAGCGTCTCTTCCACGAGCTATACCGACAGCGGACTGACCAACGGAACCACCTATTACTACAAGGTGTCATCAACTAATTCAGTCACAACAAGCGCGCAATCAGCAGAGGCATCGGCTACCCCGACAGTAGCCAGCAATGCATTGGTGCAAATCAACGCGGGCGGCGCGGCGGTTTCGCCATTCATTGCTGATACGGACTTCAATAACGGCAATGTGTCCTCCACGACAACAGCAGTCAGCACTGCCGGAATAACGAACGCCGCGCCGCAGGCCGTCTATCAGTCTGTGCGGTGGGCTCCCGCATTTACCTACATCGTGCCCGGACTCACCCCTGGGTCAAGCTATACGGTACGCCTGCATTTCGCAGAGCTCACTTTCGCAGCATCCGGAGAGCGCATCTTCAACGTCGCGATCAACGGAACCACCGTCCTGAACAACTTCGATATCTATGCAATCGCGGGCGCCCAATATAAGGCGGTCGTCGAGCAGTTCACAGCAACCGCCGATGCTCTGGGGCAGATCACCATCAGCTTTACGCAGGGTTCGGCAGACAATCCCGAAGTCGCAGGCATTGAAATCCTGGGATCAGGCACTCTCGGCCAATCCTTATCGGATGTGCTCGAAATTGATGCGGGCAGCGGCACCGCGATATCGCCCTTTGTCGCGGATGAGGACTTCAACACCGGCAACGAGTGCAGTAGCAGTGCTACGATCACGACCACCAACACTTCCACACCTGCGCCGGCAGCCGTCTATCAAACGTGTCGCTGGGCCTCGTCGTTCACGTATACGATTCCCGGCCTTTCCGCAGGCGCGACGTACGCAGTGCGTCTGCACTTTGCAGAGCTGACCTTCAGCGGTGCGGGAGAGCGCGCGTTCAATGTAGCAATCAATGGCACCGCTGAGCTCAACAACTTCGATATTTACGCGACGAGTGGAGCAGCAAATCAGGCCATCACAGAGCAGTTCGATGCGGCTGCAAGCAGTGCAGGCCAAATTGTCATTGCCTTCACCGCGGGCTCTGCCGACAACCCCGAGGTAAATGGAATCGAGGTTCTCCAATAGTTCTTGAATAAGAGCCGGGGCTCGGCGATGCCGAGCCCCGGATAGCCAAAGAACTGTAGCGCTTCTGACTGAATAGAATCAACGCAATGCCATCCCACAAATCTAGAAATCATGGGAGACCCATCTCTAGATTTCTCTGATTACCCCGTACCCACGAGAGCGCATTTATGTCATTCGCACCCGATACACCCCACCCATTCAAAGAATGGGACATTATGTCCGCTGACGCAGCCCACATGCTTTGCAATTCCGTCAGTGATCCAGGTCGAGGCTATAGAGATTACTGGTGCCCACCCTCGGCAGGATGAGCGGTTCGTTGTTCGGGGTCAGACCGGAGAAGAAGTAGTTCTCTGCATCCTTCAGCCGGGTGTCGGAGAGATCGGCGATCACCTGCGCTTCCCCTGTCGGCATGCTGATGCGAAGAATCGGCTGTTCGTCGGCCAGGAATGCATGGACATAAAGTGCCTTGCTGTCCCGGCTCCAAACTGGATCGGCGGCACTGGTCTCAGCCAACAGACTCCAGGTGCGAGTATGCCAGTTGTAAAGCATCACTTTCCTCTGATCGAGGGATAAGGCTGCGATCCATTGCCCGTCCGGGGACCATCTTGGACTGAACAACCCCTCGGACCCTGGGAGCACTTCTATCTTCCCGCTCTGTACGTCGAGCAGATAGATTTCGCGTGGCCCAGCCTCTTTCCCCATCAGGTCAGGTTCCCGACCAAATACGATCTGCTTCCCGTCAGGAGACCAAGTTGGATCCGCAGCATTGTGATTTTCGTTGAGCAGTGGCGTAAGCTGGCTGCCGGTCGCGCTTTCGAGATAAATGGACCACGGATGCCCTCGTCTTCTCGCCATCAGTGCGAGCCTGGTCCCATCAGGAGACCAGTGCGCTGCAAACACCTCGTACTCGGGCGGCGCCAGCTGCAGTCGATCAGAACCGTCCCAGGCATGGGCTCTCCAGAGTCCTCCGTCAGAATCAGTCCATACAATCGACGAGCCATCAGGTGAGTATTCGACTCGCGTCGCACCCCGCAGGAAGGATCGTTCCGGAAGGAAAGCATGTTGTTTTTGATCAAATCGCTGCAATTCATTCGATACATCCGATCCTAAAAAGAAGATCCGGCGTCCTGAGCGCGCAGCAATGGGGGAGAAATAATGAATAGGCCCTTGCGTCAGACGTTCGAGCCGCGAGCGTCCGAAAGAATGGCTGAGCTCCCACAGATCGCTCCCATGCTCCCGATAAGCCTGAAACACATAGCTCTTACCATCGGGGGTCCAGACTCCGCAGCACATAGGGCTGTGATCGCTGCCGAATCCTGGCAGAGCATGTGCGCTGCTGGAGCCGCTCGCCATCTCCCAAAGAGAACTGGTGTGCGTCATCGGATCCATCATCGTGAACCGTAGCAGCTTTCCATCCGGCGACCAGCGGGGCCAGAACGCTCTTCCAGGCAGAGTGCTGAGACGGATCGACTCGCCGTCTGACATGCGAACCAGAGAAAGATCATTCCCAGAGGCGTAAAGAATACTCGCACCGTCCGGCATCCACGTGGCAGCATGGGCCAGAATGTTTCCCACTCGAAAGGCACTTCCGCCTGCAGTGGGGGCTATCCACAAAGGCTGTTCAGTCGCCGAAGTGAGACGGCTCAGAAGCAGTAACTTACTGCCATCTCTTGAGACATCGGCAATCGACACTGGTGCCAGTTCCTGGGGGAGCGGCACAGGACGGAGATCGCCGGTACCGATAGGAATAGCCGCCAGTTGTGGTTTGCCGTTGACGCGCGCCGTGGCAAAGATAGAGGCGCCGTCCGTGGCCAGACTCGGTAAATTCTCCTGATTTGGAGGCCCCTCCGAGATAGGACTGTCATCTGTGATCTGATCGATCTCCGGACTTGCCGGTGCGGATTGGCGTGCCAGGAGCCATATAAGAAGAATGAATTGCCCCAAAATGACCGCAAATAGCGCGACTACGCGATATCTCGAAGACCGGGTTTCGGGAATCAAAGGCAAGCCGGTCCGCTGAGGCATAGCGGATTCTTCAACGGGACGAGTAACTACTGCGGAGTCCTCATCCGTCTCTGACAGACGGTCACCCATGTTGGTTGTGGGTAGAAGGCTGCGCGCGGGGCCCGTGAGGGTCGTGACTGTTGCGACAAACCGATATCCCCGCTTCGGGAGCGTCTCTATGTACCTTGGGCTTTCTGCCGAATCACCCAGTGCATCCCGAATTTTGTTGATCGCTCCGGCAATGGCACGTTCGAAATCGACGTTTGTATCCTTGCCCCACAGTCTGTCCTGAAGCTCTTCCTTGGATACCACTTCGCCGGGCTTCTCGAGCAAAGTGCAAAGGACCTTAAAGGGTTGTGCCGGCAAATGGATCCGCAGGCTGCCCTTCCACAGTTCTCCCGATTGCAGATCCGCCTCGAAGCGCCCAAAGGCAATACGATTTGTCTCCTGGAGAACCGCCACAGTGAATCCTTTTTCAGCGAGCAAACTGGGAACGCTCAATCACGCGCCAGTATAAACGTAATTGTTAATACCCTCAATCTAGGAGGCTTAGGCATCAATAAAAAATCAAGACACAAAGAGGGCGAAATCCATTGCTTCAAACCACCCCAGGGGTCGAGCGTCTCAATCGTCCTCCCGGTAGTGGGTATTACGCGCCTGCAAAAAGCAACAAGCCGGAGGCAGAGAGGCCAAAAAGATGAGTACACAATCAGAAGAGGGTTCAATTCTCAGAACCACCCTGCGGACCGCGAAGACCTGGGCGATTATGCTGATTTTCGCCAGTGCGTTTGTTCTCCAGGCTCGCGGGCAGTCAGAATCAGGAGGAGTGGTAGGCACCGTTACCGATCAAACAGGAGCCGTGGTGCCACAGGCGACCCTCACTCTCACCAATATCGCAAATGGTCTTGTTCTCACCACAAAAGCAAACAGTGCAGGAGAGCTGAATCTTCCTGCTGTGCCCCGTGGTGACTACTCGGCAAAGATCGCGGCTGCAGGATTCGAATCCCAGACCCAGGCGATCACGATCACCGTGACTCAGGTGCAGACCCTTCTCTTCAAGCTTGCGCCAGGGGCAATCACAAGCAGCGTCACCGTGACGAGCGCCGCAGCCCTTGTGAATACCACGAATGCGACGCTCGGAGAAACCATGGAGTCGAAGCAAATCGAGCAGTTACCGCTCAACGGTCGCAACTCTTTGAATCTTGCACTCCTCACACCAGGTGTGACCCAGGGCGCTTACACGGAAAATGGCCAGGACACGGTCAACCGGTTCAGCGATTCGGGCGGCGGAGCGATTTCAGTCAACGGAACGCGCGCACAGGCGAACAACTTCATCATGGACGGCGCAGACAACAACGACGGCCTGCAGAACATCATTATGTTCTTCCCGCCCGTGGATGCCACCGAAGAATTCAAGGTCGCGACAAGTATCGCCCCGGCGCAATTTGGGCGTGCTGGCGGCGCGGTGGAAGTCAGCTCGATCAAGTCCGGCACCAATCAGATCCACGGCTCCGCCTTCGAGTTCTATCGGAGCGGAAAGTGGGCAGCCAACCCCAACTATCAGTTCCTGGACGCGACCGCGACACCAGCCCTTCCCTACCGTCACGAACAGTTCGGCGGCTCCGCGGGAGGGCCAATCATCAAGAACAAGCTGTTTCTATTCGGCGACTACCAGGGCACTCGCATCGGATCTCCGGATGGCACGCATTACGACACTGTACCCACTGCCCTGATGCGGCAGGGTAATTTCTCCGAGCTGCTCACCACCGGCCTTGCGACCGGAGACTACACCTACTTCCCCATTTGCGTGCCCAACTCCGGTTCGATGAACAGCAATATTGCCCAAACCAGCAAGGGGCAAATCTACGATCCACAGACGTGCGCACCGTTCTCCGGCAACATCCTTCCTGCGGGCCGCTTGAATCCCGCCGCGGTGAACTATCTAAACGCGTTTCCATCACCAACCCGTACCGATCGTATTCTGAACAACTTCCTCGTGAACAACAGCTCGACCTCCAACTACAACACCTTTGACACGCGTCTCGATTGGAACCGGACTCCCCAGGATCTTTATTTCTTCCGCTTCTCCTACGATAACTCCACCTCGGACAATCAATCGGAGCTCCCACAGCAGGCGGGATACCCCCTTCTCTCGGCCAACGGCAGCAAGAACTACACTCATGCCCGAGGCTATGTCCTGGGATATACGCACACGTTCTCGCCGACCTTCGTAAACGACGCGCGTATTGCGTACAACCGCGACAATTATGGATACGAGCCAGGAAATTTCGGCGTCGATACCGGAGGCCAGCTTGGCATCAAGAACACCGACCTCGGCGTCTCCGACAGCGGCGGACCGCTTATCGGGGGTAACGGGACCGAAATCGAATACACGGGGGATTACGGTCTGTTCGCCGTTCCACAAAACACGTATGAGGTGACCGATACCGTCACTCTCAATCGAGGCAAACATTCGCTCAATATAGGCGGTACATGGTTGCGCCGTCAGGTGTCCTTCTTCCGCCCAATCTGCGGTCTCGGATGCTTCTTCATCGGCGGCAACGGGTCGGATTTCACAGGCTATGAGATCTCCGAACTGCTGGTCGGAGGGGTGGACAACTATGGCATTGGCACTCAGACAGGATATTTCGCCGAAATCAGCCAGGAGAACGCGCTTTTTGCGAACGATGACTGGCGCGTAACCCCGCGGCTCACTTTGAATCTCGGTCTTCGCTGGGATCTCCTGCAGTGGCCCGTGGAGATGCACGACAAGCAGGCCGCGTTCGATGTATCCACTGGCACGATCCTTCTCGCAGGACAAAACGGTGTGCCAAGAAGCATCGTCAACCAGGATTACGGAGACTTCGCTCCACGCGTCGGGTTCGCTTACGATCTTCGCGGAGACGGGAAAAGCTCCTTGCATGGCGGTTACGGGATCTTCTACTTCCCCGATTACGGAGGCATCAGCAACCAACTCGGACAGCAGATTCCTTACGGAGGAGACGGGACCTATTTCTCGTTTAGTGGTTATTGCCTGACCTTTACTGGCCAGACAGCCACGCAGGGAACGCCCTACACATGCCCTGGATATTCAAGTGGAACGGCCGCGAGTAAACAACTGCCCCAACCGGGGTTTCCAGGGTTCAATCCATCTTCTCCACCCTATGGCATGAGCGGATTGGCCGTCGACCAAAACAACGAGCATAGCCGGCAGCAGGAGTGGAACCTCGAGCTGGAGCAGCAGATTGGATCACGAAATGTCGTTCGGGTTGCATATGTTGGAGCACACGCAGATCGGCTTTCAACCTACTATCCCTACAACAACTACACCATTGGCCAAACGACAAAGCCATTCCCGAACTTTGGTTCGATCACGCTGAATCAATATAACGGGGAGTCTAACTACAACGGGCTTCAACTCCATGCAGAGCACCACAGCACCACCTTCACAGCGACGGCCTCGTATGCCTGGTCCCATGCGCTGGATGACTCGGTGAGTGCGTATGGTGGCACGCCAACGACATTGATGCTTTACTACAACCGGCCGTCCAATTACGGGAACTCTACATACGACGAGCGGCACATCTTCAGTTCATCCTTTGTGTATAACCTTCCCTTCGGCCAAGGCCAAAGATTTAGCGGGAGGGCCTCAAAGCCGCTCGACCTTTTGATTGGTGGATGGCAGATAAACAACATTGTCCTGCTCTCAACCGGTCAACCCGTGGATCTCAGTGCAGCAGGCAGTGCATCACCTGGCAATCGGCCTGACCTGATCAAACCGATCAAATATCCGAAGAGTATCAGCGGCTACTGGTTCGACCCATCGTCGTTCTCCAGCAATATTCCAACGGTTCAAGCAACCGATGGAACCGGAAACTATGTCTTCTCGCGGATCGGCACATTAGGGCGGAACCAGGTATATGGACCGGGGTTCCGGACACTCAATCTGGGCCTGCAAAAGAACATCCATATTGCGGAAGGAAAGCAGCTCGAACTGCATGGCGACGCTTTCAATCTGTTCAATACGCCGAGTTTCGCAAACCCCAACAACAGTCAGGGCAGCCCATCGCTCTTCGGCAAGATCACGGGCCTCCATGGCGAGGTCCGGCAGATCCAGATCGCGGCGCGTCTGGTCTTCTAGCCTGCATGACAAGGCCGGTTCTTCGATTCGCTCATAGAGGAACCGGCTTGCTTTGTGCTCTCGACACAAAACAACCTGAAAGGAATTTCTGCTGAGATGAGAGCATACTTTCGTGCGTTTCCAAGGATGGTTGCCGCCGTAGCATTGGCCAGTTCTTTTCTCGGTATGGCGCAGGACGCGCCCAACCCTATCCAGGCTCGTTCCACTCCTGCGTGGCTGCGTTCCGGCTTGATTTATGAGGTGTTTCCTCGATCCTTTTCCCCCGAAGGAAATCTGGAGGGCGTCACAGCAGGACTTGATCGTCTGAAGGCTCTTGGCGTGACCATTGTCTGGCTCATGCCGATTCATCCTGTCGGACAAGAGCGAAAACTCGGAACGAACGGAAGTCCGTACGCGGTCCGCGACTATTATGCGATTGCTCCTTATTACGGCACGAAGGAGGACCTTCATCGGTTGGTAAACGAAGCCCATCGGCGTGGCATGAAGGTAATCATGGATATGGTCGCGGATCACACCGCATTCGACAGCGTCATGATGAAACATCCGGATTTTTACCAGCACGAGAAGAATGGAAAGCTTGTCTCACCAAATGGCTGGACAGACGTAGCCGCTCTCGACTACACAAATCCGGCCCTGCGCCGATACATGATGGATGTGCTTGACTACTGGGTGAAAGACTTCGGCATAGATGGATATCGCTGCGACGCAGCGGGTATGGTTCCAACAGACTTCTGGGAGGAGGCACGAGCTGAACTGGACCGCATTCGTCCTGACATTCTCATGCTGGCCGAGGCGTCGAAGCCGGAGTTGATGCAGAAGGCCTTCGATATCGACTACGCATGGCCCCTGCTGTTCAAACTGGACGAGGTGATCGAGCACGGAGTGCCGGCAACTGAGTTGCGTGCGACGATCGACCAGCAACGCGCAATATTTCCTAAAGACTCTCTTCACATGATGATCTCTGATGATCACGACGAGCAGCGCGCGTTAGTGCGCTACGGATCCGCTGGAGCGTTGGCCGCTTCAGCGTTGATGTTTACGCTCAATGGCGTTCCCTTGCTCTACAACGGCATGGAAGCTGCGGATGTTACTCCGTCGTCAGGCCCTGCCCTATTCGAATCTCTCAAAATATACTGGCCATCTGGAGAGTTGAGCCCCGAAGTTAAACGGTTTTATGAATTCATAATCCCTTTCCGAGAACAACACCAGGTCCTGCGTGAAGGCGAGCTTCGGTGGGTTCACAATTCGGACGAGCAGCATGTTCTCAGCTACGAACGGCACTCTGCCGGCGAAGACATACTCGTGGTGATCAATTTTTCGAACACCCCGTTTCGCGGCACAGTCGAAGCTGGCGGCAGCTCATGGAAAGAGGTTAACGCCCCAACTCCTCCCAACGAACCTGCGGCACTCCCCGCTTTAAGCCTTGAGCCTTTTGGATTCCGCATCTTTGAAAGCAAGTCGACGCCCTGATCGACTGCCACCGCATGGTATCGGCTGACCGCCTCATGCTTCTGCAACACAACCGTAGCCAAGCCCAGATGCCTGCCAAGCGAGAGGCACAACGAATGATTGTTGCAAGGATGCGGCCCAGGTCATTGTCATGAGCTAAAAGACACTAAGTTGTTGAAAGAAAATGGCGTCCCCGACGACATTCGAACCGTATTACCGCCGTGAAAGAACGGAAGTAAACCACAACTGCAAGGCAACGCTGAGAAGCAGAGTGCATCGGTAGACCTCTAAGAAACAGCAACAAACAGCTTTCATGCTCCACAAGCGTCCACGACGAGCGAGGAGCGTCTGTGGAGCACGAAAGACAGGTGGTTTTCTTCCGTATTGACCTCGTTTTCGTCCATCGCCGTTTGCGATGTCTGGTCATCATTGACCTCAAGGTGGGCACTTTCGGATATCTGCAGGATTTTTACACGACAGATCACACATTCATCTTGATCGGGATGCCGCGTAGAGCGAGATAGGGCGGCTCAGCCAGGGATGCTGCCAGGAGACTCGTATAATACATCCTCAATCAGCGCCGCTCCAACATCCTCATCTTATAGATTCAAAGCTACTTAAGCACTCGATACCCGTTGAGGCTTCTCAGTTCCGAGTCAACTGTATGATTCTGCGATTGCTCGCACTCTCTTCTAGTCAGCAGCTCTTTTTTCGACGAGAGCCACGGCGTGGTGAGGGCGCGCTAGGAGAAACATGCAGATTCGTAAGCGCGATTCCAGCCGTCTTCTCATTACTCTCGCAGCTATTGCACTCTTCTTTACCGCCCGCTGCCTTGTAGCGAAAGCGCAAACCAGCCCGTTCAGCATCGAGGCAAAACAGAAGGCCGAGACTCTCTTAAAACGGATGACGCTGGATGAGAAGCTAGGCCAACTCAATGAATCATCTGGACTAGTGATGCCCGGAATTGCAACAGAGAAGCCAGACGATCTCATCGAGAAAGGTGGCGTAGGCTCGATCCTCTGGCAGATGGATGTCAAGGAGATTAACCGTCTGCAGCACATCGCTGTCGAAAAATCCCGCCTGCATATTCCAATTCTCTTTGGCTTCGACGTGATCCACGGATACCGCACAGTATTTCCGGTGCCGCTGGCGATGGCATCTTCCTGGGACCCATCGGTCGAGGAGCAGGCACAGCATCTCGCTGCCCAGGATGCACGTGCTGCGGGCATTGAATGGACATTTACGCCAATGGTTGACATAGCACGGGACGCTAGATGGGGACGCATCGTGGAAGGTGCCGGAGAAGATCCAGTTCTCGGCTCTGCCATGGCGCAGGCTCAGGTCCGTGGATTTCAAGGGACAAGAATCGGACCGAGCAGTGTGTTGGTATGTGTGAAGCATTTTGCAGGGTATGGTGCGGCGGATGGCGGACGTGACTATGACTCGTCGTATGTTCCAGAAGAGCTGCTGCAGAATGTTTACCTGAAGCCCTTTCATGCAGCGGTCGAGGCAGGAGCAGGTGGCTTTATGAGTGCGTACATGGACTTGAACGACGTTCCCGCAAGCGGAAACCATTGGCTCCTGACTGACGTGCTGCGCAAGGACTGGGGTTTCCAGGGCATCGTGCTCTCTGACGCTTTTGCTGTAAAGAGTCTTGTGACACATGGTTACGCGCGGGACGAGGAGGATGCGGCCTACAAGGCCATTAGTGCTGGCCTGAACATGGATATGGCGAGTCTGACGTATACACACAATCTCCTGAAAGTGGTGAAAGAGGGCAAGGTCAGCGAGGCCTACATCGACCAGATGGTACTGCCGATTCTGGAAGCCAAATATGATCTTGGGCTCTTCGACCAGCCCTACGTCGATGAGTCTAAGGTCGACACCGTTCTGAATAGGCCGGAAGGTCTGGCCCTGGAACGCAAGCTGGCGGGGCGGTCTATGGTATTGCTTCGCAACGAGAGGCGTGTACTTCCACTGTCCAGGGAACTAAAGAAGGTCGCTGTAATTGGCCCGTTGGCCGACGCTACCCAAGATGTTGAGGGTGGATGGACAGTGGAAGGCCTATTCGGGCATGGTTCCAAGAGCCATCCAGTTACGGTCCTTAACGGAATCAAGAACAAGCTTGCCGCCGATGCCCAAGTCACCCTTGTCACAGGCGCTCAACTATCCAAGGTGTACCCCGGCATGTTGGACCAGGTTACCGGCACGAAACTGACTCCACCACCTACTCCGCAAGAAACAGCCGAGTGGATAGCGAAGGCTAAGGCTGCAGCTGAAAATGCCGATGTGGTCGTGGCTGTCTTAGGCGAGATGGCCAATATGAGCGGTGAAGCGGCATCACGAGCTACGCTCAACCTGCCGGGTATTCAGGAACAGATGCTGGAAGCCGTGGTTGCCACGGGCAAACCCGTTGTGCTCGTCCTTGAAAATGGACGTCCGCTCGACATCAGCTGGGCATCCGAGCACGTCCCTGCGATCCTCGAGGCCTGGTATCCGGGAACCGAGGGCGGCAATGCCGTTGCGGATGTGCTCTTTGGAGATGTGAACCCAGGTGGAAAGCTACCGGTGAGCTGGCCGCGCGAGGCGGGCGCGGAACCACTTTATTACAACCACAATCTGACGCACGATCCCGAGGACCATCCTGGTTTCAAATCCCGCTACTGGGACATCGCTTCAAAGCCCCTCTATCCCTTTGGCTATGGTCTTAGCTATTCCACATTCAAATTCGACAACCTGAGACTCAGCAAAAACACCATGAGTGTCAGTGACACGAATGAAGTCAGTGTGGACGTCACAAACACTGCGTCTGTGCCGGGTGATGCCGTCGCGGAGATCTATATTCATCAGCGCTTCGGTTCGGCCTCTCGCCCCGTCCGCGAACTCAAAGGCTTTGAGCGCATTGCGCTTCGGCCAGGGGAAACCAAAACCCTCAAATTTCCTTTGGGAACGGATCAACTCCATTATTGGAATCCCCAGTCGAAAGGCTGGGTCGTGGAGCCAACCGAGTTTGACGTGTGGGCCGGAGATGATTCAACGGCAAGCCTCCACGCGGAATTCACAACCACTCAGTAAGACTCAGGCTCGGTGCAGAACCGGAACAGCGGCCCCAGCAGCGATGCTGCACGAGGCAGCGGCCGACCCACATCGACGGGCGCCGGGTGTCAGGAGAAATTTTGGATGAGCAATGTATCAACGGTAGATAGGACGAATCACATAGTCCGACCTGATCGCACTAATAGCGGCAAAGTACATTTCGAGGTTCTGGATGGCTTGCGGGGAAGCGCCGCATTTCTTGTCGTCGCATTTCACATCATCGGTATTCCGCTTGGATTCAACAACGCAAAGAACCTCTTGCACCATGCTTATCTGGCGGTCGATTTCTTCTTTGGTCTCTCTGGATTTGTCATTGGATACGCGTACGACGATCGATGGTCGCGGATGACCACGCTTCAGTTCTTCAAATTGAGACTTATACGCCTTCATCCACTTGTCATTCTGGGAGCCACAATGGGATTGGCAAGCTATCTGCTCGATCCCTACGGGAAACATCTGCAACAGACTCCCCTTGTCACGTTGCTGTTGGCTTACCTGGCATCGGTGCTCCTGGTGCCGTCGCCAACTGTCCAGAACAGGATTGGCGAAACTCACACTCTGAATAGTCCATCGTGGTCTTTGACGCAGGAGTACCTCGCAAACATTGGATACGCGTTGGTGCTTCGCCGCCTCCGCACCAACACACTCGCGATCATTGCGGTACTTGGTGGCGCAGTTCTCTTGTGGCAGGCAATTCAGAGAGGCTCGCTCGATGCAGGGTGGGGCTACAGCAACTTCTGGATGGCCCCGGTCAGACTGATCTATCCATTTGTGACTGGGCTCTGGCTGTATCGAGTGCACGACCGCTTACCACGGATCAGGCTGGGATTTTTGCCTCTCACCCTTGTTCTCCTGGCGGCTTTCATGATGCCTATTCTTCCGACTGTTGGTTCCTTTTCGTGCAATGGCTTGTACGACGCACTGTGCGTCCTCCTGGTGTTTCCCGCAATCATCATGGCGGGCGCGCATTCGGACGCAGGCGTAGGGTTAATCGGCCTCTGCAAGGCCAGTGGCAGGCTGTCTTATCCGCTTTACATGACACACTACCCATTCATGTATATCTACGCCAATTGGGTAGAAACGACGCATCCAGCTCGGGCGGCCCAACGAGAAGTTGCCCTGCTACTTGCTCCGTTCGTACTTTTCTTCGCGTGGCTTGCGGTGAAGTTCTTTGATGAACCGATCCGTGCGAAGCTTCGCCTTTCGGGTGCTCCTAAGAAATGACGTTTCGGATGCTCACAAAAATTATTGCACTCCCTCCGACGCAGATCACCGCTCCTTCAGGCGTATGTCTCGAGATGAGGCGCCAACGTAGACAACGGCATCGGGAATAACGCGCCAATCGTTTGCCGACGTGTCCCAGATACTCTGCGTCCTGGGTGAAATTACGATGTTCACCTTTTGGGCCTCGCCTGGATTTAATTGGATCTTGCTCCAGTCGCCCAATCGCAGAGGAGGTTCCCCCGCGTAATCAATTCCCAGATAAACCTGCGGGACTTCGGCACCTGCAACGGTCCCATCGTTCTTGACCGAGAACGACACATGAAGAGTGCGATCTGTATCGCGCTTTACAGAGAGGTCCGAATATGTGAAGTGGGTATAGGACAATCCATAGCCAAACTCAAAGAGCGGTGCAATTTTCTTGGCGTCGTACCATCGATAGCCCATATTCAGTTTTTCGGAGTAGACAGGGTCCTTGGAAAGGACGCCCGTGTCGCCCCAGGTTGGCGTATCTTCGTTCCGCAGAGGAAACGTAAACGGTAGCTTGCCGGAGGGATCCACCTTGCCAAACAAGACATTGGCGAGTGCTTTGCCTCCCGCTTCGCCGGGATACCATGCCTCGATGATCGCCGCGACCTTATCCTTCCAGGGCATCAGAATCGGATTACCACTCTCGATCACCACGATCGTATGCGGATTCGCGGTTGCGACTGCATCTACGAGTTCGTTTTGGTTCGATGGATTCTGCAAGCTGAGAGTCTTCAAGTCTCCGAAATCTTCTCCTGCGGGCTGTGCAACTACGACAATTGCAACATCCGACTCGCGCGCCAGTGCGACCGCGTCGGCGATTTCGCCCGGACTATAGGCTCGAAACGGGGCTTGCTCGTCTCGGACTCCAGAAAACTTGACTTCGCTCTGCGGCGACAATTCTTGAATCGCCTTTGTAAGGGGAACGGGAATCTTCAACCATGGATTTCGCCACCACCCGCAACCATTGTGGTCGACGAATTCCAGGCCTTCGCACCCTTGGAACGAACCCGTCACCGGATGCATCGTGTCCCCAGATCCACCTCCCGACATCACAGCTACGTCTGCGTGAGAACCTATGACTGCAATACGCTTCAGCCTTGATGGTGGCAGAGGAAGCTGCTGGCGGTCGTTCTTGAGCAACACGATCGATTGTTCCTCTGCGGACTGCGCGAGCTTCCGCGCCGCATCGAAATCGATTTTTTCGCCGCCTCGAGGTGGGTCGTCCATAACTCCGGAGGCAATCATCGCGTAGAGTTTGCGACGCACCATATCGTCGATCCGATCTTGAGTGACGTCATGGTTGGCCAAGGCAAATAGAACTGGGACGCGCGCGAAATAAGAGGGGCCTGCGTCGCTTCCTTCTTCCTCATCGAGGCCGGCATTGATCGCTTTTGCCGTAGTGTGAGTCGCACCCCAATCCGACTGTATCTGTCCCAAAAAGTGCCACTGCGTCTTCAGGATGTCGGTCAGAAGCACCGAATTCTCGCACGCATACTCCCCGTTCAACCGGTTATAGCTGCACATCACACTTGCTGGCTGGCCCTCTTCAACTGCGATCTCAAAGGGCAATAGATAGAGCTCTCGCAGGGTGCGCTCGTCGATCAGGCTGTTTCCACCCATGCGATTGGTTTCCTGTTCGTTCCCCGCAAAGTGCTTGATCGAAGCCATCACATTCTGGCCCTGCGTCCCCTTGGTGCGTTGCGCCAGCAATTCCCCCGCCAGGAGCGGATCTTCTCCTAAGTATTCGAATGATCTGCCTCCTCGTGACTCTCTTGCGAGATTGGTACCTCCACCAAGCCCCATTGCGAATCCCTGAGCGCGCAGTTGAATTGCAATCTCTTTTCCGTAGTCATACGACAACTGTCTGTCCCAACTGGCAGCTAGCGCAATCGTCGCGGGAAAGGTCGAACTGGACTGAGTGGCGCTGCCTGAACCCGTAGCCGAATCCGCGATATTGACATCGGGAATATGTAGCCTGCTTACGCCCTCGATGTAGCCGCCCCCACCGCCTGGATCGGCATTGGACGGATACTTCGAAAGAATGAACTGAAGTTTCTCGTCGAGCGTCAATTTCTTCACAAGGTCATTGGCTCGCTGCCAGGCGGGGCCGTTTGGCGTTGCACTCTTCTGGGCCTTGACCGGCGGAGAAACGAGAAAAGTCGTAACCAAAAACACTGCGATCCACACGCGATTCGATTGCATATCGTTCCTTAGCATTCTCATTACACTTTCTTCAAGATCAAGACTCAGGCTCTTTCGTCCGCACCTACCGTCGCTGGGGCATGAAGCAGAACGTGATCGAACCCTTGCTCGCAATGCACTTTTCGTGACTGCATAGTTCTCCTGCGCCATCACCATCGACCACTGTACGCGCCGGTGTAACTTTCGATAAGCACCATCGCGTATCGAGCGGCGTCCTCTTGGAAATATCTTGTTATGACAATCACTTACGCCTGCAGTCAATGCCTGTACAGAAGGCTGTATGGTACATGGCGCCCTCGCTAATAAATACGCGCAAGCGCATCATCACCGCTTAGCTCGCTCGCCAAAGCCATCTCGCTCCAGCTTGCGTGTAGGAAGGATTTGCGAACAACCTGCATACTCGCGCTAATAGCCTGGGGGGGCTGAGTACAGCCAAAGCCAAGCCTCTAGTCGCGCAGACTAGACAGACGGAACGGCTGCCCATTGAGATGGGCAGCCGTTTTCGTTTGCGCGATATATGGGCATATCCGGATTGCTAGTAGTCCATGATGCCCCTAGCCGGAATCAGGCGTGGGCCGCCTTCATCCTGCCGCGTGGAACGCTCAACCAATGTCATCTTGTCAGGTGTTGCCATGTTGAGCTTACTGGCATCTCGCCCAAGCATGAGATCGTAACGGCTCGGCGGCTGCCCTACTGCTCCAAATGAACCTTTGACTGTCCAGAGTCCATCCTGGCCCTCAACCTTCACTATGTCGTTCCCTTGGTAAACGAAATCAATCAGCTCGCTCATGCACTTGTTCCTCGAAGCGGTATTAGCCCTTACCCCTGTCGAAAATATGTTCGCGCACTGCGGGATGGGGCACGAGTTCTTATCCGGCGACCCTCGGGGTGGTGGGGAGCTTATGACGCACCAGTGACGTACAGCACACTGCTAGCAGCGGCTCTAAGTTCTAAATTATTGATTTGATTGGCGTCCCCGACGGGATTCGAACCCGTGTTACCGCCGTGAAAGGGCGGTGTCCTAACCGCTGGACGACGGGGACGCATGCATTGCGAGACTTCGCTCTGCTCAGTTCTTCTTAAGGCTAACAACACCTGGAGGCAAAGGCAAGTCGCGCGCGCGGTTCCTGCGAGGAAAACACCTAGCGCAAACGCGCTGCGGCGAAGCTCGACCGCACTTTACGGCGAACATTGGCATACTGCAGCAGAATGAAGTTGTCGGTCATACCCGCGATGTAATCGGCCACCACCCGCGCCAATCCTTCGCTTTCGACCTCCGCAAAGTACGCCTCGGGTAGCTCTTCCGGCTCATTCACCCAGAAGTCGAAGAGCTCCGTCACCACCTCGGCAGCCTTCGAGTGCTCCAGCTCGAGCTCTGGACACGTATACAGTGTGTCGTAAAGATATCGCTTCTCTTCCAGCCGCTCCGCCTCCGCCTGTGGCGAGAAGACCGCCAGCCGGTGCTCGCAGTTGCGAATCTCCGGCAACGACCGCGCGCCGATGGCGGCAACATTCTCGCGCGTCGTGCGGATCAGGTCCAGCACCAGCGTCTTCTGCATCGCCTGTAGTGCGTCGTGGAAGATGTACTTCTCCTGCGCCTCAGGATGCGCCTGTTGCACAGTCGCATAACTTCTCCGCAGTATGCTGACATGGTCGCGAATGTGCCGCACGTCGAGCAATCCAGACTCCACGCCATCATCCAGGTCAGCGGTCAGGTAGGCAATCTCGTCCGCAAGGTCGATGATCTGCGCCTCGAGCGGCGGCCGCTGGCTTAGGAAGTACTCCGCCAGGTCCGGGTGCACCCCCTCGCTGTAGTCGCGCGAGTGCTTGATGATCCCTTCGCGTGTCCCCAGCGTGAGATTCAGACCGCGATGCCCCGCATACCGCTGCTCGAATCGTTCAACGATACGCAGCGCATGCAGGTTATGGTCAAAGCGAAGCCCATGCCGCTTGAGGCACTCGTCCAGCGCACGTTCTCCGGCATGCCCAAACGGCGGGTGCCCAATGTCATGAACCAGCGCGAGCGTCTCCGCCAGATCGACGTTGAGCCCCAAAGCACCGGCCACCTGCCGCGCCACCTGCGCGACCTCTATGGTGTGGGTCAGTCGGCTGCGAAAGTGGTCCGAGGCGCGGCTGGTAAAGACCTGCGTCTTCCCTGCCAGGCGGCGAAACGCGCGCGCCTGCACAATGCGGTCCCGATCGCGCTCGAACGGCTTGCGGTCGTCGCTGGCAGGAGCCGGAAACGCACGCACCGATAACTGCGTTTCAATCTCTCCGAAAACGCCACAGGAATGCAGGTTGGACACCATCACTTATGAGTGTAGAGCAGAGGTCAAGCGACTGTTGCAAAACCTAAGCCCGTAGCGATTGGGAGGATGCCGCTCACTTCTTGAAAAGATACGAGGAGAGCATTAGCTTCAGTTCAGCGATTACCTTCAACCGCTCTTCCACCGACTTCTGCTTGAACGCAAACTCAATGAGCCGCTCTCCGGTCTCCGCCGCCATCTTCAGCTTGATGTCCAGAGCAGAACGATCTTTTGCATGCAGGGACTTCAGCATGAACTTCTTGAGAATGTTCACCCCGGCTGAATCAGGCAAGCTGTGCGCGGCTCTTGTCGTCTGACTGATATGCCCGCCAAACGCAATGGCCCGGAAGTCAGGCCTCTGTTCCAGAAAAGCGACAAAATGGTCGATCAGCCCACTGACAAAATCAGGGCCGCTGAAAGCGCCCAGACTGATAAGAACCAGAACAGCCGATCTCTGGAAGGCCTCCACATGTCTAACGGCAATCGCATCGATGATGGCCTGCTTGTCTGGGAAAAACCGATAGAGGGCGCCCACCGATAATCCGGCTTCCGCAGCAATCGCGTTCGTTGTGATCTCCTTGGCGCCACCGGACACTAAAAGCCGCGACGTTGCTTCCAAAATATCCTCAACCGTCTGCTGACTCCTCCCCTGAAGGGGAACGCGTCGAGACAGGCGTTCCATCAACGGACGTCGAGCAACGGTCTCCTTCGTGGATGCCATGTGCACAGAATATCGGACAGAAACACGAACACGAGCTCACGTTCGTGTATGCTCTTCAAAGATTCATCCGGAGGCTTCATGGCTGTTCCCCTATCGCAGGTACTTACGGTTGCCACCTACGTTCTCAAACAGAAACTCGCCGGTCGCAAGCAGTATCCATTGGTACTCATGCTGGAGCCGCTCTTCCGCTGCAATCTTGCGTGTAGCGGATGCGGAAAGATCCAGTTCCCGGCCCGAGTTCTCCGTCAGCAACTCTCCCCCGAGGAGTGCTTTCGTGCCGCGGAGGAATGTGGAGCACCGATGGTCAGCATTCCCGGCGGAGAACCTCTGCTCCACCCCCAAATTGGTGAAATCGTCGCCGGCCTAGTAGCGCGCAGAAAGTATGTCTATCTCTGCACCAATGCCCTCTTGCTCAAGAAGAAGCTTCACCTGTTCAAGCCCAGCAAATACCTCACGTTCTCGGTCCACCTGGACGGGCAAAAAGACGAACACGATGCCTCTGTCTGTCAGCACGGCGTCTTCGACACTGCAATGGAGGGCATCATCGAAGCCCTCAGCCAGGACTTCCGCGTCACGACGAATACAACGCTCTTCAACGATGCCGATCCCACAAGGACCCGCGAATTCTTCGATCAGATGATGAAGGTCGGCGTTGAGGGGATGGTGATTTCCCCGGGCTATTCCTACGAGAAAGCACCCAACAAAGACATCTTCCTGGCAAGGAAAGAGTCCCAAAAGCTGTTTCAGGCACTCCTCTCGAATCGCAAACGCGGATGGAAGTTCAACACGTCTCCGCTTTTTCTGGAGTTCCTCATGGGAAAACGTGACTACTCCTGCACGCCTTGGGGAAATCCTGCCTATAACGTCTTCGGCTGGCAGAAGCCCTGCTACCTGCTTGGGGAGGGCTACGTAAATACCTTTGCTGAACTCATCAAAGACACCGAATGGAGCAACTACGGAACCGGCTCAGGAAATCCCAAATGCAACAACTGCATGGTGTCCTGTGGCTACGAGCCGTCTTCGGTCGATGAGATGTTCAGCAGCGTTAGCGGTCTCTTCTCAGCGGCACGCGCCACATTGTTCAACCGCTACGCAGACAAGAAAGCAAAACAACTACTCGCGGAGTGGCCTCAAAAGAAGGAGACAGGATCTCTCGTCCAAATCGGAAGCACCCCGGACGGACTAGCGTAAACCCACCCCAACACCTGTCATTTCGACCGACCAACGGGAGCGGAGAAACCCCTTGATGCAGAGCGCGATGCAAATGTTTGTGGCGCGCTTTGCGTCTAGAAACCCCTGTATTTCGCAGATGTTTGTATTTCCGAAGAAGCCACGGGCACACCAAAGGGTGCGCCTTCACTCCACCTCGCTGCCGAACGCCGGAGTGAAGGCGCAGCCGCAACTACTGAATTGCGCTCTTTCGGTGCGACAAAAAAAGCTAGCGAGTCACAGGCCTACCCCGTGCGCAACTACTTCCCGGGACCAACGCCTGCATGCGCCAGCTTGACACGAGCGCCTTCGAGCTTATGCTGCACCTTCTCAACATCTGCAGGATCGGCCTCAGGCGCCAGCGACGTGGCATACTGCGCCAGCGACTTCTGCCACTCGGCCACGGCCTGCTGCAGCTTGCCGGTCTTGGCATAGATCTCTGCAAGGTGATCGAGCACGGTTGGATCATTGCCTGTCCGAGCAGCCGCCTTCTGCTCATAGTCTTCCGCAAGGGTGTACTGCCCCTGCTTGTAATAGCCCCACGCCAGTGAATCCAGATAAGCGCCATTCTGCGGATCGTAGGATACTGCCTTTTTCAGCATGGCAACCGCTTCGTCCAGCCGAATGCCGCGGTCCACCAGCATGTATCCATAGTCGTTCTGGATAGCTGCACTCTGGGGATCGATTGCCAGACCTTTGCGGTACTCCGACTCCGCCTCATCGAACATCTTCTGCTTATCCGCAACGTTGGCCTTGTACGAGTACAGAAACACCTTATCTTCGGGCTTTGCAGAAAGGGTATCTACCTTATCCAGCGCCAGCGACGCTTCCTTCCAACGCTTCGCCCGGGAATTGATATCGGCGATCGTGAAATAGACCACGCGGTCTTCCGGAGTGCCATTCGGCTTACCGCTCAACTGAGCATTGGCCAGTTTGATAGCCTCGTCCAGTTTGCCCGCATCCCCCAACTGGCTGGCGTAGGTCAACTGAACGTCACGGTTGTTTGGCAGCGCCTTGGCCGCATCGGCGGCCGTATGCAGAGCGTCAGCCCATCGATGGGCGTCACGATACGCCTGGATGATGCCATCTGCCGAGCGCGCCTGGAGATCATCGCTCCCCAACGCCGCCATCAGCTTGTAGGTCTCCACCGCATCCTGCGTCCTGTTGGCCTCACGGTAGACATAGGCGAGGCGCTCGAGGCATAGAACACGATTGCCTCGCGACTGCTCGTCATACTTGCCGTCTGTCGGCTCCGTCAAAGCCAGCATGTCTTTGAAGCTCTTGATAGCCTCGTCATAGCGCCCGAGGGCGTCGTATACCAGCCCCTCGTTATAGTCGAGCTCCATGTTGTTCGAAACCAGCGCACCGGCCTTCTTCAGCGTGGCCAGTGCCTGGTCATAGTGCCCTTGCTGGCGCTGAATATCGGCCTCGCGAATAAGCGACTGCGCATCCTGCGGATCGGAGCTGATGATGTCCGCGAAGATCTTTGCCGCGGCATCGGTCTCTCCGGCGGCGATCAGAGCGTTCGCCAATCCACGCTTCGCATCGACATTGTCCGGGTCCTGGTCGAGCGCGAGCTTATAGGCATCCACCGCCTTCTTCGGCTGCTTCAGCTGGTCGTAGATCCCTGCCAGCGCAAAGTCCATGCGAGCGCTGCGGTCATCCTCCGGCACATCGGCAATCACCTTCGCCGCATGCTCCGGATCGCCCTGCTCCGTGTACAGCCGGGCCATGCTCAGCACAACTTCTTCAGAGGTTCCATCGATCTGTTGCGCAGCCTTGAACTGCTCTTCCGCCTTGGCCGAATCGTGGTTCAGACCATAGAGCTGTCCCAGCAGCAGACGAGTCTCCAGATCATTCGGCTTGAGCTCCGCGATCTTCTGGTACTCCTTGATCGCCAACTGCAGCATGTCGTTGGATTGCGGCCCCTGGCCGTCGCCCAGCGAGCGCAGATAGACCCGTCCCAAAAGCATGTGAGCATCCGCATCGTCAGGATGCTTGTCCACCTGCTCCTGCGCAGCCGTAACGGCTTCGCGAATCCGCCCCAGCTTGAAATAGAGGTTAGACAAGCCGTCCTGCAGCAAACGTGAGCCAGGATCGGCGTCGAGCGCGAGCTTGTACTGCTCAATGGCCTGTGTGGCGAGATCCTGCCGCCCACCGCTGGAGGCCTCATCTTCATAAATCTTCGCCAAACCATAGTGGTAGTACGAAGCAGATCGGTCGAACGCGTCAGGAGCAGCTGGGGCCGGGACAGGGGCAACCGTCTTCGCGGTTGCATTCTGCGCAAGCATACGGCCGGAGCCAGCGAACGAGAGAAGGACTACGGTGCAGCAGAGAGGCAAAAGTGAAGTACGTAAAACTGGGCTCATGGGCAGGTCCTGTTAAAACACTCGTTCTAATTCCTTAGACGGCACTGTACAGGGTTTGGATGCTGATTGCCATGCCTTCCGCCGAAATCCGCCTAAAACTCAAGGGTTTCGAGGATGCACGCAAAACAAAATCTTAATATTCAGAGATTTCGCGGAGGTCAGCACGGATACCGTGGCGACCTCCGCGAAACCTCCGCGCCCTCTGCGTTAAAGGCTTTTACCCATGCCGGAAGTGCCGCATCCCCGTAAAGACCATCGCCAACCCCAGCCGGTCTGCCGCGGCAATGACCTCAGGGTCACGCACCGAGCCACCTGGCTGAATGATGGCCGTAGCCCCCGACTCCGCAATCAACTCCAGGCCGTCCGGAAAGGGGAAAAAGGCGTCCGAAGCAGCAACCGTTCCCTTGAGAGGCAAGGCCGCCTTCATCGCGCCAAATTTCGCGGCAGCCACTCGACTCATCTGCCCCGCGCCCACGCCGACGGTCTGCCCAAAGCCTCCATCGAACCGCGCATAGACGATAGCGTTCGACTTCACGTGCTTGCACACGCGCCACGCGAAGAGCAGCGTCGTGATCTCCTCCGCCGTCGGCTCGCGCTTGGTGACAACCTTCAATTGCTCTGCCTGCACCATTGCCGTGTCTTCGTCCTGAACCAGATAACCGCCTGAAATCTGCTTGATCATGCGCGACGGCGTCGCCGGCTTAATCCGCAGCACGCGCAGATTCTTCTTCGCTCCCAGCGCCGCCAAGGCCTCGGGAGTGAACTCCGGCGCCACCACCGCCTCGACGAACAGCTTGGCAATCTCCGCCGCAGCCTCCCCATCGACAGTACGGTTGATGCCGATGACGCCCCCGAAGGCCGACTCAGGATCGGCAGCCAGCGCTCGCAGATAGGCCTCCGCCACCGTCGTTCCCTGCCCCACGCCGCACGGGTTCGTATGTTTGATAATCGCCACCGCGCAGGCCTCGAACTCGCTCACCAGCGACCAGCAGGCGTCGAGGTCGACGAGGTTGTTGTAGCTGAGTTCCTTGCCATGCAGTTGCTCCGCACCGGCAATCCCCAGGCCCGAGCCGTCCACATAGAGCGCCGCGCTCTGGTGCGGATTCTCGCCGTACCGCAGCGTCGCCTGCCGAGGAGCAATGACGCGCAGGGTCACCGGCAACTCACTCATCTTTTCGAGCTTCTCCTCAGGACTATCCGGCAGCGCCTCCAGCGTCGTGGCAATCGCCGCATCGTAGGCCGCGGTGGTAGCAAAGGCCTTACGGGACAACTGCCAGCGCGTCTTCAGGCTCAATTTGCCTTCGTTGGCCTTCAACTCCTCGGTCAGCGCGGCATAATTCTCCACGCTCGAAACCACCGCAACATCCTCAAAGTTCTTCGCCGCCGAACGCAGCATCGACGGGCCTCCGATATCGATGTTCTCGATGATCTCTTCGAGCTTCACGCCTTCGCGCGCCGCGGTCTTCTCAAACGCGTACAGGTTCACCACCACCATGTCGATGGGCCCGATGCCGTGCTTCTCCACCGCGCTCACATGCGCCGGATCCCCGCGGCGATGCAGAATGCCGCCGTGTACCACCGGATGCAGGGTCTTCACTCGGCCATCCAGCATCTCGGGAAATCCCGTCAGCTCGGCCACATCGCGCACGTCAAGGCCCGCGTCGCGCAGCGCCTTAGAGGTGCCGCCCGTCGAAACCAGTTCCACGCCAAATCCAGCCAGCGTGCGTGCAAACTCTACCAAACCCGTTTTGTCCGTAACCGACAGCAGGGCACGTCGTACAACTTTCCAGTCACTCATGTCGTCCATCATTCTAAATGGCGCGCGTGATAGAGTTTGACCACAGCCCAGAGAAGCCAGCTCTACACGCTTTGATTTAGAATGCGAAAGCATCATAAGTCAAAAGTTACATACATTATGTCCTCGTTTCCGTCGCTCACTATCGAGAAGCCGCTCATTATCGAGAAGCCAATGCAACGCACTCCCGCAGACCTCCAGAGCCTAACGACGGAGAAGCCCAACGATGCGTCTACAGGCCTCGACACCAAATCCGCCATTGAAATCGCACGTATCATCAACCACGATGACACCCGGGTCGCTGCAGCCGTAAAGAAGGCTCTGCCCGAAATCGCGATCGTCATCGATATCGTTGCCCGCTCGCTCCGCGACGGCGGCCGCCTCATCTACGTCGGCGCCGGCTCCTCGGGCCGTATCGCCGCCCTGGACGCCTCCGAGTGCCCGCCCACGTTTTCCACAGCTCCCTCGCAGGTGCAGTACATCATGGCCGGCGGCCCCAAAGCCCTCGCCAGCGCTTCGGACGTCAACGAAGACTCCCCCGAACTGGGCCAGCGCGACATCGCCCGCCGCCGCCCCACGCGCAAGGACATCGTCATCGGCGTCTCGGCCTCAGGCCGTACCCCTTACGTCATCGGCGCAACCGAGTACGCCCGCTCACGCGGCGCCAAGACCGCAGCCGTCACCTGCAATCCCGACTCCGACCTCTCGCAGGTCGCCGACGTCACCATCTGTGCCGAGGTCGGCCCTGAGATCGTCTCCGGCTCGACCCGCATGAAAGCCTCCTCCGCGCAGAAAATGATCCTGAACATGATCACCACCGGCGCGATGACCCGGCTCGGCTATGTATACGACAACCTGATGGTGAACGTGCACATGAAGAACGCCAAGCTGGTCGAACGCGGCATCCGCGTCCTGATGAAGCTCTGCGACATCGACCGCGAAACCGCGATCCGCACCATCAAGTCCGCGGGCAAATCGATTCCCATCGCCGTCGTCATGCTCAAGGCCAACGTCGACAAGATGGAAGCTGTCCGCCGCCTGCAGAAGTCCGACGGCAACGTCCGCCTCGCCATCGACGACTCCCGCCTCGAACTCTAACTGCGATAACAATCGAGAACAAGCAACAGCCTTGACGCAAAGTCTGCGGAGGAAACGCGCCAAGTTTCGCCACGGTCTCCGTCGCGACCTTTGCGTTCTTCCTCCGCGCCCTCTGCGTCAAGGCTGTTGCCGTTGCTTGTTCTTCTGCTTGCTCTTTCCCGCTCTAGTTAGGGATCAGCAACAACAAAGACTGCTCACACTAGCTGTAAAATCGCGATACTCTCCTTTCTCATGGCCGCCATAAATCCCCTTCGCTCGATTCGCATCTGGCTCGTGATCTTTATCATCGGTCTCGTCCTCAGCGGTGTGACCGCCTTCCCTCTTCAGTCCGAGCTATCGCTGCTCGTCCACCTCTCTGCCAATCTTCATCTAGCGGACCACGCACCCGTCCTCAACCAATGGTTGATCACCGTGCATACCGCACTCACGGACGAAAACGCCCGCTACCCGTTCCTCGCCTACGGCACGGACTGGCTGGCCTTCGCGCACATCGTCCTGGCCATCGCCTTCATCGGCCCACTGCTGGACCCAGTGCGCAACAAGTGGGTCATCACCTTCGGCCTGATCGCCTGCGCAGGCGTCATCCCACTAGCCCTGATCGCCGGCCCACTCAGGGGGATTCCGTTCTACTGGAGACTCATCGATTGCAGCTTCGGCATCTTCGGCTGCATTCCACTATGGATTGTCCATCGCAAAATCACACGTCTTGAAGTCCAGGCGACTCACTAATGCTAGGAAGAAGCAACGGCCTTGACGCAAAGCCCGCAGAGGAAACGCTCCAAGTTTCGCCACGGTCTCCGTCGCGACCTTTGCGTTCTTCCTCCGCGCCCTCTGCGTCAAGGCTGTTGCCGTTGCTTGTTCTTCCCCCGCACTAGTCCGCGCGCAGAGCAGTTACCGGTTCTACGCTCGCTGCGCGCTGTGCCGGAATGAAGCTCGCAATCAATGCACTTAGAAGCAGGATGGCTGTCGCACTACCCAGCGCCGCAAGGTCGACTTCTCCCACTTCATACAGGCTCGAATGCAGCATGCGACCAGCAACAAAGGACATCGTTAGCCCCAATGCCAGCCCAATCGTCACCTGCGCGAAGGCCGAGCGCAGCACCAGCATAACCACATTGAGCCGCGTTGCTCCTACGGCTATACGCACACCGATCTCGACTGTGCGTCGTGTGACCGCGTACGCCATCACGCCATAGAGACCAATCGACGCCAGCAGGATGGCAAGGCTGCCAAAGAGTGTGCTCAACTCGGCCACCGTTCGCTGCTGGTCGTAGTGCACATCGATCTGCTGCTGCAGCGGATGCATATCGATGATGGCGAAGTTAGGATCGACCTCTGCGAAGACCCGCCGGATCTGCGGTTCCAGCCGGCCCATGTCGCCATCGATCCACAACTGTGCGCCGCCAATGAAGTGCGCCCACTTCTCGTTTTCCTTCAGCGCACTATCGGTGTAGTGAATACTCTGCGAGAGCGCGCCGAAGACCATGGGATCGGCCGGCAGTGCAGGGTCGGCGTATTTTGCATCGCGTGCCACACCCACAATCTCAAAACTGTCACTGTAGGCCGGCAGGTTGAAACCGAAGTGGCGGCCGATGGCATCTCCGTTCGGGAAAAACCTGCGCACGAAGGCCTGGTTCACCACCGCAACAGGACGCGTGTCTTCCTGGTCAGAAAGCAGGACGCCGCGGCCCTCCACAAGCGGCTGACCGATGGTTGCAAAGTAATCGGGTCCCACGCGGTCGTATTGCACATGGTGCGCACTATCGCTCGGTGGCACGCCCTCGCCTGGTTTCACGACGTATTCAACCCACTGACCGTCCATAGGGCTGTCGAGAGCCACGCTCGCACTGCGGACTCCGGGCAGTGCCTCCAGCCGTACCTTCAGTTCTCGATAAAGCCTGTCGAGATCGGCAACCGTGTACTTCGCCAGAGGTGGCTCAATGGTCACGATCTCGCGATTCTCCGTGTGAAAGCCGAAGTCCTGATGACGCAGGTTATAGATACTGTGCGTGAGCATGCCCGCCACGGCCACCAGCACAAGCGAAATCGCCGTCTGCACGACGACCATCGTCCTCTGCGGCCGCCCTGCGCCGCCGCCGCTCATCGTACGGCCGGCTCCACGCATCGAAACCATCGGGTCCGTCCGCGAAGCCAGCCACGCAGGCACCATCCCTGCAATCAGGCCGGTAACAATCGATAGCGCCACGCAGAAGCCCAGCACAGGAAGCGATGGCGAAACATGCACCGGAACGACCACGGCATGACGAAAGGCCAAGCGCACAATAAGCCCCTCACCTACCCATGCAATCGCCACCCCGAGCACGCCGCCCATGACTGAGAGCAGCAGGCTTTCAAGAAACGATTGCTGCAGAATCCGCCCCTTCGACGCTCCCAACGCACGTTGCAATGCCGTCTGCCGGCGCCGCACCATGCCTCGCGCCAGGAGTAGATTCGCGACATTGGCGCAGCCAACCAACAGCACCGCCGCGCAGATGCCCAGCAGGATACGAAGGCTGCTGCGATAAGAATCGCGCATCTCGCCAATGCCCTGTCCGCCGGGACCAAGACGAATGGCCTGCCGCGAAAGCTGGTCCTTAAGCTGTAACTGGAACTGCGGCGGCAGCGCGCCTTCGCTTGGGAGCCAGTGCTGCAGGTCAGCGGTCAGGCGCTCGGCCACGCCTGCCGTTGTCGCACCCGGTTTCAACCGGCCGATCATGCGTAGCCACGCCATCGAGGGCACATCGTTGTAGGGAGCCTCGGCATCGGTCAGATATTCGGTCGAGAGAGGTACCCACAGGTCCATGGGATTGCTGGTGAGCGTGTCCCCGAAGAAGCCGGGCGGCGCCACGCCGACGATCGTGAAGGGAAAGGTCTCAATCTGGAAGGTCGCACCGATGATCTTCGGATCACCTCCATAATTCTGCTGCCAGGTGCGATAGCTCATCACAGCCACTGCCGGAGCACCTCGCCTGTCGTCTTCAGAGTTAAGCATGCGTCCAGCGACCGGGTTCACGCCAAGCGTCTGAAAGTAGTTACCGCTCACGTACTCGCCCATCAGTGCCCGCGCCTGTGCACGATCCGTACCGTAGCGCACGCTCAACACGCCCGGCTGCGCCTGAAAGGCCGCAACCTGATCGAACTCCGGCTGCGCGGTCCGCGCCAGTTCCTTGTAGAGCTTGTACGAATAGAGGTCCCAGTCTTCCTGCAGGCCATTCGTCAGGCAGCACGACTTGCCGATGCCGATCTGGTAGAGGCGTGAAGGATCGGTCACGGGCAACGACTTCAGCATGACGGTGTCAATCAGCGAGAAGATGGCCGTGCATGCACCAATGCCAAGCGCAAGCGTGAGTACCACCGTCACCGTAAACATAGGGGCAAACTTCAACCGCCGCAGGGCATAACGAAGATCAAGCAGAAATGTCATCCGAAGAGCCTTCCAGGCATAACAGGATGGATTCTTTATATAGTCCCCCTGCCAGAGAAACAAACCGAATCAGTACGCGAGCCGCGTCTAAACCTCATATAGCGCACCCCGCACATTTCGCCACGGTCTCCGTCGCGACCTTTGTGTTCTTCCTCCGCGCCCTCTGCGTCAAGGCTGTTGCCGTTGCTTGTTATTCCCCTGCACCACTTCGAGATCAGCAGCAACTACGCTCCCTCAAACCGGTCTGTATGATCGATTCGGACGCCCTTTGCAAGAGATGGAGAGGAAGAGGTTATTGAGACGCCGCATCGCATACCCAAGCCAGAAACGGCTTCGAATGACGCACCTTGTTTCATGTGCAGTGCTGATTCTCATGGGCTCGAATCCAGTGGTAAGTCTGTTCGCACAGTCTGTGCCCGGCCACCAGGAAAAAGCTTCCAAAGAACAGGTGCGCGAAGTGCTTTCTTCGCCGAGCATGCAGGGACTTTATGCGCGAACCTATTGGAGCCTCAAGGAGCGCAGGCAGAGTGATGGGTTTTTACCTGAATCCCTGACAGGCGCTTATCAGGGAATGTTTCCTCGAACTGTCGGTGCTTATGCACTTCTGATGACCGAAACCAGGCAGTATGAAGCAGCTGAACAAAGCGTTGCCTGCGTGCTCACAGCACTCCGGCAGAACGATGACACGCGGGTACCTCGTGTCATTGGAAAACATGGTTCAGCCTATTACATAGAAGACGACGAAGCACAGATTGATGGACAGGCACAACTGATCCTTGGCTGGGCGCGGCTTGCGCTGGCTCGTGGTCGCACTCCGTTTGAAGATCGCACCTGGAAGCAGGTGAGCGATCTTTTGTCGTCAGGCACGGACCGCCCGTATTTACAGTACGGACAATTTCCCTCTCAGAATGGGTTGGTGCGCAATGTCGCCTTTGAGCATTCTCGGGAAGGGCGGTTCTGGGACACGTGGGACCTGCTCACCCAAAGTTTTATGGGCGCGGCATTGCATGACATGGTGCTCATCGCGAAGAGGCGCGGCGAAACAGAAGCTGCCGCGGTGTGGCAGAAGCGCCTCGACATCTTGAGCGGCGGCATGATGAAGAGCCTTACAACAGAGCGCAATGGCCAGGAGACCTATCTCGAAATGCGGCTACCGAACTCTGCGGCTGGCGTGCCTTACATGGGAATGGGGTGGGTCGTGCTCTCACCTCTCGCTGCTGGCTGGACTCCGGACGTGCAAGTGCTGAGCAATACCGTCTCAGCGCTGGAGAGGACAAACCTCAAGACGACTCATGGTCAGGTGTGGATGCCCACGGACGGATATGCTGATGGCACATTCTCGAATGAGATCATCGGCAAAGGTCAGGCATGGGAGATGGAATATGCGCGGACGCATGATGAATGGACACGAGTCACGCAGATACTGAATCTCATCAATACTGTGAATGCGCCGTCTCTCTACATGGAGGGAGCTTGGCTTGAGAACTCGTCCTACCATCTCTCGCAACGCTTATCCGATTCCGACTTGCCTGGCCTGGAACACGCCACGTGGAAAGTCAAGGATGCTGGGAATGGGGAACAGGACACATGGTTCTGCTGGGAGATGGCGCGTTTGAGACAGCAGTTCGGACTTCCAGTAGAGCCGCCCCAGCCACCGGCAAATTGAACGAGCAACTCACATTCTCGCCAGTTATCCGTGCAGAACGAACGGCCCTCAATGATTTCTGTAACGCCCTCGTTTCGCCACAGAACCCTCTGCGACCTTTGCGTTCTTCCTCTGCGCCCTCTGCGTCAAGGCAGTTGCTTGTTCTTCCCCTGCACTACTTCAGGATCAGCAGCAACTACGCTCCTTTTCATCTGATCTTTTGCGGAAAGCTAAATGGAGCGTAGAAGCTCAAACGGCCACGGGTACAAGCCCCAAAGGGGCGATATATACCAGCCCAGCGTGGTGACGTAGAGCGCGTGTCACAAATCTTTGCATCACGCTCTGCATCAAGGGTGGAGGCGGATCCGGGCTACCCTGTACGATTGCTCACATGCATCAGCCGGCCATCGACCACGATGAACAGGTGGCAAGGAACGAATCCCCGGGAGTGCTATCGTGAAAGCGAACGCCATGCAAGCACCTTGCCATCGATGACGTCCACCTCCACAAATGGCACAGGACGGAGCGTTCCCAGAGCTATGACATAAACAAGACGGAAGCCTGCCTTCCGATTCCCTGGCTCCAGCGCCCGCCACTCCAGACGGATGCTCACCGGCTCGCGGAATCCGCGTCCGTTCGCTTCCGCATACTGCCGCACACGCTCGATCGCCTCCGCCTCCGTGAGCATGTGCTCAGGGTGGTCCCTCGTCTGCCATCGGCGCCACAGCTCCCCCAGCTTCATTCAATTGCCCATCTCGATCTTCATGAACTGCTGCGAGTCCAGTTCCGACGTAATGGCTGTGCCATGTGTCACGCTCCGTGCGGAAAGAATACCGTACAGCCTCGACGAGGAGAAGACACCAAACGGAATTTTAACGACGCTGAGGCCTGGCTGAGAGCCTGTCCGTTAGGTGCGAGCACCCAGTAGACGTGATGATGCTTCATAACACCGTCCGTCAATGATTTTCGTAACACCCTCGTTTCGCCACAGAACTCTCCGCGACCTTTGCGTTCCTCCTCCTCGCCCTCTGCGTCAAGACTTTTGCCGTTGCTTGTCCTTCCCGCTCTACTTAGAGATCAGCAACAGCAAAGACTGACCGCACTGCCCATACGTAGTTCCCGCTCCACCAAGCAATGTCTCGTTCCCCGGTGTGACAAACGTATTAGGACCGTCATTCCAATCGCACGTGTCTGTCACCCGATACCAGTTCGTGCCGGTAGGTGGAGCCGGCAAGGTAAAGGTGACGCTGCCCGACCACCCGTTATAAGCGATATACATCGAGTTGGCATCGCTGAAAGAAGAACCATCGATCGTATACGCGATCGCATAGTTGCTGGTGTTGTCCCAGTAGCTGGTAGTAGCCACCGCTCCGCTCGGCTCGTACCAGACGACCTGGCTGGAGCTATACCAGGTCACCGGGCGAAGCGCCGGATGCGCCTTGCGGAAGGCAATGATCCGCTGCGCATAGTTGTAGAAGTTCGACTGGTCGGTACTCCAGCTATAGTTCAACCAGTTAGCGGTCGAGTCGAGGTCATAGGCATTGTTGTTGCACTGCAGCGACCGCAGATACTCGTCGCCTCCCTGCATCAGTGGCGTTCCAGCCGACAACATCTCGAAGGCCATCCCGGTCCGGGCAGCACGGCGTTGATCTTCTGCAGCCCCTCCCTGGTCCCAGCTATAGTTCGTGGTCGTTCCACCGTCGGACGGCCCATAGGGCCACGCCTGCGTGTTGTTCGAACCATTGCAGGAGTACACGTCATTCAACGTCAAGCCATCGTGTACATCGATAAAGTTCGTCGAGTTCCACGGCGAGCGGCCGCTGGCCTGGAACAGGTTGGAGGAACCGGCGAAGTCCGTCGCGTCCTGGCTGATGGAGCTCGCCGAACTGGTGCCAAGCTCGTTCTGCGCCTCGCGCATCGTGTCCCGAAACACGCCGTTCCACTCCGACCAGCCCACAGGAAATCCGCCCAGCTGATACGAGTTGCCCCCAATCGCCCAGGGCTCGGCAAAGAGATCGAGTCCGCTGCCACCTCCCGCCGGGCGCACCGTGAACTCGCGCAGGATGCGATTGATCGCGACGTTCGAATCCGATGCGTCGAAGTTGTATCCCCCATTCGGGCAGTTGGGAGCAGCGCTCTCGTATGCTCCATTCAGGCAGCTATTGCCCAGCACCGAGGCCAGATCGAAACGAAAGCCATCGACCCCCATGGTGTTCTTCCAATATGAAAGAGAATCGACGATCAGGTTCTGGGCGACCGTGTTGTAGGTGTTGTAATTCGCGCCAATTCCGGTGTTGTCGTAGAAATACTGATTCCCTGATGTGAGTTCGTAGTAGGTGGTGTTGTCCAGGCCGCGCAGGGAGTAGATGCTCGCCGTGGTGGGGTCGGTGCTGGTCCAGGTGCCGCCCTCGGCGGTGTGGTTGTAGACCACATCGATGTAAACCTTGATCCCCGCATTATGGAACGCCAGCACCATCGCCTGGAACTCAGCCGTAGGCCCGCCCGACGCTTTGTTATAGGCATAGCGGCGGTCCGGAGCAAAGTAGTCCTCGGTCATGTATCCCCAGTAGTTCTGGTCCGCATCCGAGTTCGGGATCACGTCGTTCTCATCGTTCTGAGTCTCCTGAATGGGCTCGAACTCAACGGCAGTAACACCGAGACTCGCAAGATAGCTCGCCTTCAGTCCGGCGCCATAGTACGTGCCCTGATAGGCGGTCGCGGTGTTCGGATCCTGCTTGGTCAAGCCGCGAACATTCACCTCGTACAGGACATCGTCCTTCTGCGCACGCGTCGGGTTGGTGCCGGTGCTTTGACTGCTGGCCGGCAGCACGATGCCCTTGGAGTTGTACGTACCGCTATCCATCGTCCGGTACAGCGACCCCGACGCGAAGATGTCGCCATTCTGGTTCGAGGCATTGAGCGGGTCCTGGCTGATCTCCTGCGCATAGGGGTCCAGCAGCAGCTTATTCGGATTGAAGCGGTTGCCATTGGCATCCACATCCGAGAGGAAGCCAGCCGAAGATCCCTTGGTCCAAACAGCGCTATACGGCCAGTTCGGTCCCCAGGCGCGATAGCCGTAATAGACCGTCCCGGTAATCCCTGCGGACTGAATGGCCGAAACCGGAACCGTCACCGCCCAGACACCACTTCCAGCCGGACTCAGCACATAGGTCGCGGACTCCTGAACGCCATACCCGGCCGAATAGAGGTAGAGCACCATGCGGGTGGCCTGAGAAGAGTAGACCCGAAAGCTAATCTCGGTATTTTGCGCGGTGTACGTCGCCCCGAGGCTCATGCTGTTAATGGCCGCATGGGCCGGAGCCACTACGGCAGCAAAGGCAGCACCTGCCAGCACTAGCGTCGCGAGGATCTTCGAATATCTCATGGTCGACCGTCTCCATCCTGAAAATTCTCAGCCCCTGGCGTCACGCCAGCGCACAACGGTAGAGGGCTTTGAACTACGCCGCGCACTCTCGAAGAACTCCCCTCATCAGCGCAATCCTTTTGCCCTCCTTTACGGATCAAATTTTCAACCACAGCCAACTCATTCCAAATCAATAAATTACACGCAACACATCATCCAGCAAATAACAGAGGAACTCTAGAATTTAGCAAGTTTAGAACCCGCCATAAGCATGGAGAACGACTAAGAATCCTAGATATCTTCTCGTCTCTGTTCTCTGATCTCTGTTTCCTGATCTCTCAACTCAAATGTCTGTTTTTACGGCAGTCTCCAACAGTTCGCGACATTTCGCTCCAGATGTGTTTATTCCAACAGCAAGCGGCGAGCACCTCCCCGGCGCCGCATTAAGGAGTTCTCGATGAAACGCACAATCCTTCCCGCAGCACTCGCCCTCGTCCTCGCCGGCTCAGTAGCCTTTGCCCAGCAGACCCAGACGACCCCGGCTCCCGACGCCCAGCAGCCCGCGGCAGCCGCACCAGAACATCATCATCGCCACCCCAGCCCGGAGCGCGAAACCGCACACCTCACCAAGCAGCTCAACCTCACCACCGACCAGGCCGCGAAAGTAGAGCCCATCCTGGCCGACCGCGATCAGAAGATGGCAGCCCTGTGGTCGAACACCGCGCTTGCTCAGCAGGACAAGCACCAGCAGATGCGCGCCATCCATGAGAGCACCCAGCAGCAGATCGACGCCGTCCTCACCCCCGACCAGGTCCAGCAGTTGAAGGCCATGCACCACGGGCACCGTGGAAACGGTCAGGAGCAGCCTCCTACGCCTCCTCCAGCTGCATAACTTTTACCAGCATCACGGGGTCTTCGCGAGTTCATCTCGCGAAGACCCTTACTTTTTAACCTGTCGTACCATTCAGACTGTGCCTAAACCTTCCAGGCAGTGGTTGAATCGAAGTGACGCAGTATGGCTGACACTTTGGCTGGCAGCGACTCTTCTAGAGTGCCTAAGACTCTCCTGGGGACGACAGTTCTGGAGTGATGAGATCTTTGGCTGGGTGATGGCCCGTGATCCCTCTCTGCGGCATATGTTTGCCGCATGGCGACTGGGTGCCGACGGCGGCGGCATCTTCTATTACCTGACGGTACGCGCCTGGATGGATGTCTTTGGCGATTCGGCGCTGGCCCTGCGAATGTTCACAGCTTTCTGTATGGGTGTGGCACTCGCTCTAACCTGGGTGACATCGCGAAGATGGTACCGGCTCGAAGTGGTTGCAGTTTCTCTGCCTTTCTGTTGGTTCACGGCACATTCCATGCTGCGGCAGATGATGGTTGGAAGGTTCTATGGCCTATTGATGGCGGCAGTAGCAGGCGCTGTCCTCTGCTACTGCGTAACAGCTGAGGAAGTATCGCTCAGTCTGCCGAAGTTAGGGGCCGTCTTTGCAGCACATTGCTTTCTGGTCGGGGTACATCCTTTTGGCCTGCTCTACAGCGCCGCAGTAATCGCCGCAATGATCGCATCGGACGTCTTCCAGCGGCGCTGGAGGCCCTGGCTCTATAGTGCCGCGATAGCGGGTTGGTGGATACTTTGGCCATCACGAGCGGCTATGTCCGCTTCGGCAGCGGTAGGTAAACCACATTTTTGGACAACCACACCCGTGCTCGGAGACCTGTGCGATGCCCTGGCCTTCTGGACAGATGAGATCCAATGGCTGGGGCTATTTATTCTCTTCTGCATCGCCGTACGGTGGTTCATCATCCGACGCACGAAAAGACCTACTCAGATGGAGACCGTCGATTCGCCGGCCTTAGTGATCGGAATTGCCCTGGTAGCTGTGATTCCTGCGCTTTGGATCGTCTCTCTCCATGGAACGTCCTATTTTGTCGACCGTTATTTATTGCCGACGATCATAGGCGCCGCTTTGCTGTTGTGCGCTGCGCTGGAGCGGCTCGTTCCAGCGCAGCGCCCCGCATGGCTCTCGTGGTCGGTCGGGTGCGCTGTGCTCGCCACAGCCGCCGGTACAGTGTGGGGAGCCGTATGGGACATGCCCAACTTCTACAAGGTCCCTCCGCATTCCTATACGAGCAGAATGGCTTCCCTGTTGCCTCGTAATGTTCCAGTCGTGGTGGAGCGTGTGGATATCTTTGCCGAAAGTATCGTCGCGGAGCCGGAGATCTCGCTGAATTATCTGCTCGACTGGGAGACAGTCCTATCACCGAAGAGCCTGCGAGGCGAGGTCTCCGGCTATCACGAGATGAAGAACTGGCAGATTTCAGGCTATTATGCGAGCGCCATTCAACCTTCGGAGCAGTTTCTGGCCCAACAACGGGAGTTTTGGGTCGTTAGCGACCCCTCGGAGCTTTGGTTCGCACACAGAGTGCAGAACAACCCAGCCTTTACGGTGGAGCGGGTGGGTGAGTTTCGCCGGGAATCGGATGTCGAAACGATTTGGCATGTTCGCCGCAAAGATTAACCGCTCAGGCCGTCCCGTATCCACCTCAGCACCCCCCTTTCCTCTTAACCCTTTCGTAAACTGTGACGATGGACAAGTTTGTTATCCGTGGCGGCAACCCTCTACTCGGCACCATCAAAATCTCCGGCGCGAAAAACTCCGCGCTCCCCTGCATGGCTGCCGCCATCCTCACCGAAGACGAGGTCATCCTCGAAAACATCCCTCAGGTACAGGACATCGAGACCGAGCGCAAGCTGCTCGTGAGCATGGGTGCAGAGGTCGAACTCGGCTATGGGCGCGCGCAGCACCGTACGTCGATCAGGTGTGCTGTACTCTCCGACCCCGTCGCCAAATATGAGATCGTCAAGACCATGCGAGCGAGTTCGCTCGTGCTCGGTCCGCTCATCGCGCGTACCGGCATGGCCCGCGTCGCCATGCCCGGCGGCTGTGCCATCGGTGGACGCCCCATCGACCTGCATATCAAAGGCCTCGAAGCCATGGGAGCAACCATCACCCAGGAGCACGGCTACCTCGAAGCCCGCGCCGAGAGGCTGAAGGGCGCACACATCGTCTTCGACAAGATCACCGTCACCGGCACCGAAGACCTGCTGATGGCCGCTGCGCTCGCAGAAGGCGAATCACTCTTCGAGAACTGCGCAAGAGAACCGGAAGTCACCGACCTGGTAGCCCTGCTGAACGCAATGGGCGCACAGATTGAAGGTGCTGGCACCTCGACCATCCGCATCAAGGGGGTAGCGAAGCTCCATGGCGCCCGGCACCGCATCAACCCTGATCGCATCGAGGCCGGAACCTTTCTCATCGCCGGGGCAATCACCGGAGGAGATCTCAACATCGATTGTTGCAACCCCGAGCACCTTGGTGCGCTGCTCGGAAAGCTGGAGCAGTGCGGCGTCAAACTCGACGTCGGCAAAGAGAATGTGCGCGTTCACTCCGGAGGCAAGCTCCAGGCCGCCGATATTTCGACAGAAGAGTACCCCGGCTTCCCTACCGATATGCAAGCTCAGTTCATGACACTGCTCACGCAGGCCGAAGGCACCTCCGTCGTTACAGAGAACATCTTCGAAAATCGCTTCATGCACGTCGGCGAACTCAACCGCATGGGCGCAAATATCTCGGTCAGCGGTCGCACAGCCACGATCCGTGGCGGAGCCCAATTGCAATCCGCTGCCGTGATGTGCTCAGACCTCCGTGCTTCAGCCGCACTCGTACTGGCAGCGCTGGTAGCCGACGGAGAGTCCATCCTCGACCGCGTTTACCACATGGACCGCGGCTATGAGCACATGGAAGAGAAGCTCCGCGGCGTCGGAGCGCAGATACGCCGCATGGGCGACGTCTTCGGCAAAAAATAACCATAGCTATGGGCCACACGGCCCATAGCTCGCTCTATCCCCCAGAGAAGCCGTTCTACACGCGCCAACCGCCTATAATCGACTCAATGCGGTCCTTGTCGAAGCCTTTCGCCCTGATCCTCGCTCTTACGGCGATCTTCGCCTCCATCACCACTCCAGCGCATGCGCAAGAAGCCGGCGGTCGCGTCGTCCTCGTCCTGCCCTTCGACAATCGCTCCGGCAACCCGTCCCTCAACTGGATCGGCGACTCCTTCCCGGACACCCTCGACAAACGCCTCAATTCAGCCGGCTTTCTCACCATCTCGCGCGACGACCGCGCCTATGCGCTGGACCATCTAGGACTGCCGCCGGGTTTCAAGCCCTCCCGCGCGACCACGATCAAGATCGCCCAGCAACTCGACGCCAACTACGTGATCGTCGGCACCTACAACGTCGTGAAGGACACCATCTCCATCCAGGCACGGGTGCTCTCCATTGATGCCCTCACCCTCACGGCTCCAATCGAAGATGGCTCCCCACTCAACCGTCTCTTCGACGCCGAAAACGCCATCGCCTGGAAGATCGCACGCTCTCTCGATCCGCACTTCAATGTGGCTGAAAGCACATTCGTCACCGCACCCGGTGCCGTTCCCCTGCCAGCCTTCGAGAACTACATCCGCGGAACCAACGCTGCGGCCTCCGACGAACGCATCAAGCGCCTGCAAGCCGCCGTTACGATCGTGCCCGACTACACAGCCGCGCTGCTGGCTCTCGGCAAAGAGCAATACGCCACGCGCGACTTCGCTTCTGCGGCAACGACTCTCGCAAAGGTCCCTGCCGGCGACCGCCTTGCCCTCGAAGCCAACTTTTATCTCGGGCTTGCGCGCTTCAACTCCGCCAACTACGCCGGCGCGGAGCAAGCCTTCTCCTTCATTGCCGCGCGCCTCCCATTGCCGGAAGTGGTCAACGATCAAGCTGTATCTCTAAGCCGTCAGGGCAAAGATGGCGCGGGCCTCTTCCAGCGTGCATCCACAGCCGATCCCTCCGATGAGGACTACCACTACAACCTCGCCATTGCGCTCTTTCGCCGCGGAGATACCGCTGCCGCGCTCAAAGAAGCCGACGCTGCCCTGAAACTCAAATCCAACGACAACGAAGCCGGATCTCTCCGCGCTCACCTCAGTATCGTCTCCCCTGGAACAAAACTCACTGACAGCGTTACGAACTCCTTTAGTCCAGTCGAACGCGTCCGTCGGAACTACTCGGAGGCCAGCTTCCGCCAAGCGGCCTTCCAGCTCGACCAGATGCGCGCGGTGCGCATGGCCACACTTCCACCCCCTCAACAGGCGACTGAATATACAAAACTTGGCAAGGATTACTTAAGCCAGGGACTGCTGCCAGAGGCAGAGGGAGAGTTCCAATCCGCGCTCACCGCCGACCCTAATAACGCCGCAGCCCACGCCGGTCTTGCCCAGGTTCGTGAATCCAGCGGCGACCCAACAGAAGCCCGCGATGAAGCTCACAAATCCCTCAAGATCCAACCGAACGCCACCGCTTACCTGGTTCTCGCACGGCTCGATCTTGCCGACAAACTTCTAGCCGCCTGCGCTGACGATGTGTCTCGTGCCCTGAGCCTCGAACCCTCCAATACTGCCGCCCAGGCCCTGCGCCAGAATCTTCAGCAGCGCGGCCAGTCTGTGCCGTAAGCGCTGCTTCTCCAGCCCGCAAACATCTGACCTCTCACCCCCTTTGCACAAAAGCGGTGAGTCGAAGGAGAAATGGAGAGATCGATGTATTTTGTTTGTACTGCCCTTGAAATCATCCCTTCCCTCCATCTCTCCCCGGATGCTGCTGTCCTTTGCCTCACACTCGGCCTGTTACTTATCTATCTGGAACTTAACCGGCCCGGTTTGATTGTTCCCGGTGCAATCGGCCTTTTGATCGTCCTGCTGGCTATTGCGGTGCTCCTGCCGTTGCCTCTGAGCCCTATTGGGGTTGTTCTTATAGCTGCGGCAGCAGGCCTGCTGCTGCTCGGCCTTACGCGTCAAACCCCTCTATTGCTTGCGGTTACAGCAACCCTCGCATTGATTTTCGGGTTCTTGCATCTCGTCGGAAGAGCTGACAGTCCCCAAGTCCATGCCCTCACTGCTACGGGGTGCGGTCTCGTCCTGGGAGCAGGAACCTCACTTCTTACCCATCTGGCCCGCCGCGCCCGTGCCAACAAGGGTTTAGACTTAGAACGAGCGCGCACCTCGCGCCCCGGAGTCCTCAAGTCTTGATTCGCAAAGTCTCGCTCTTCCTCGCCGCAGCCTTATTTGCCTCTACGTTCGGCAGCGCCGGCGCCCAGCAGGTATCACTTCTCGACCGTCAGCTCTCTCGTATGGACTTCGGGATCAGCGGCGCAGGCCTGTTCAATAAGAATGTCTCCGGACCGGTGATTTCTACCGCTTTGTATAACTGTGGCACCGCAACGGATCGCCAAGCCTGCCCCCTCACACTATCTCCATCGAACACAATCGGCGGAGTGTTCACCATTCGCTACATTGTGAAGCCGCTTGTCGGTTTTGAGTTCAACTACGGCTACGCTCGCTACACTGAGAACTTCGCGTCTCAGCCTGTCACGTTTGGCGCGCAGACACGAGCCAGCGAATACACCCTCGGTTATATCTACACACCTGCCTACAAGTTCTTTGGCTTCCAGCCCTTCGTCTCGGGGGGTGCGGGCGCCACAGAGTTCAAACCGACACCACACGGCGGTGAGGGTTTGCCCGAACAGGCACGAGCCACTTATTACTATTCGGCTGGATTGCAGCAGGAGTACTTTTCAAGCCATTTTGGCTTCCGCGCCTCCTTCCGCCAGCTCTTCTTCCTGGCCCCCGACTTCGGTCAGAATTACCTTACGATCCTGAAGCACACCACCAGCACCGAGCCTACGATCGGCTTCTACCTTCGTTACTAATCCCCACAAGGCCTTCATATTCCCATGAGCCACCTTCTTGATGACGACGATGACGACCTCCATGGTCGACAGAACCACCGGGAACTGACCCTCAGCACAGGCTCAGTTCTCGGCATCTTTTTCGGCCTTGTACTGCTGTGCGCCTTGTTCTTCGCCTTCGGCTACAACGTGGGGCATAGATCCGCGCCGCCCGTCGTTGCCGCCTCGGATACCTCCGACACGCCTTCGACCTCAACCAACTTCAGCTCCTTTAAACCCGCCGCAGGCTCACCGGCAGGCCATTCCCCCGCGGCCAATCCCCCTGCTAGCGCTCCGGTGTCCAAAACAACAGAAGAGTCGGACGACTCAGATGATTCTGCTCCCGTAGCCAAAACGCCCCCCCACGTCGCTACAACAACGACTACGGCCCAGCCTACCGCTACCCCTAAACTCGTTTCCACGTCTGAACCTGTTCCCGTAAACCATCCAGCGCCGCCGCCAAGCGCACCGGCAGCAACAACTGGCACCGGAGCCTTTGTCGTTCAGGTAGCCGCCGTTTCTCACCAGGAAGACGCGGGGCTACTCGTAGGCGCGCTCCAGCGCAAGGGATACGCCGTCGCAGCACGTAGCGAGCCACAGGATAAGCTGATTCACATCCAGGTCGGCCCCTTCAGCAATCATAAAGATGCTGACGCCATGCGCCAGCGGCTACTCGACGATGGCTATAACGCCATCGTCAAATAAGAATTACTCAATTCCTCATGGCTCGTAGTTGACCACTTGATCTAGCCAATCGGCATTTCTAGAGCCCGCTCCATCTCACCGCGTACAGCCACCATCAGGTCCTCTCGCGTGGCGAAGCTCTGAGGCTCGACCACCGGAAGAAACCGCACGACGACCTCGCCCGGCACAACCTTCAAGCTGCCTTTTCGCATCATGCGCTCGGTTCCACGGATCACGATTGGAACCATAGGCGCTCCTGTCTCTGCCGCGAGGAAGAATGCGCCTTTCTTGAACGGCAGCAGCTTTCCATCAGGCGACCGCGTCCCTTCGGGAAACACAAAGATATGCAGTCCTGAGCGCAGCGCGTCTGCTGCCGCTTCTACGCTCTTACGGGCCTCTTCACGAGAGTGCCCACGCGACACCGGGACGTACTTCCCCATACGCATCGCCATTCCCAGCAGAGGAATCCGCATCAGCTCTTTCTTCAGGAACACGCTGACCATACCCGGAAGAGACGGCAACAGCACCGGAGCATCGAGATTCGACACATGGTTGCTCATGAAGATGCAGGAACGGCCTTGCGGAATATTTTCGAGGCCCTCAACACGCACCCGAATTCCCGCAGCGCGCACGCCCAGCCGGACCGTTCCCATGCCCCACCGGTACATGGCACGAATATTGCCGCGCAGTGCCGACCACGGAATACCCACCAGCGCCGCGGGCGCACCCAAAGTTATAAACACAAACAACATCCGAAGAGCGGCAAACATGTACCTTCAGGATACCGTGTCCGCCTGTCACTTATGGAGTGGAAGGGTACTCTAGTTCCAGGAGAACCCTCGGATGGATGTAGTATCGGTAAAGGAGCTACACCAGACTCCTGCGGAGGTCTACACCCATCGGATGCAAGACCTGCAACAGTTGCAGATCACGGAGAAACGGCGCGCACGAGTCCTCGGCTACACCAAACTCGTTCTGGCGTTTCTAATCGCGATCTTTGCAATGTTGCTCCTACGCTATTTCGCGTTGCTCATCCCCCTGTTGGCCCTCATAGCGAGCTTCGCCGTTCTTGCCGTTCTCCACGAAAGAGCCCTACGTTCACTGCGTTATCGCGCACGCTCCATCAGTTTCTTCGAGCGCGGCATGGCAAGACTCGACGATCTCTGGCCTGGCACCGGCGAAACCGGCGATCGATTCCTCGACCTCGAACATCCTTACGCCCGTGATCTCGATCTCTTCGGCAAAGCCTCCCTGTTTGAACTGCTCTGCACGGCGCGCACACGAGCCGGCGAAGAGACCCTGGCTCGCTGGCTTCTCACCCCTGCAGCGATCGACGAAGCTCTTGCACGACAAGCCGCAGTGCTCGATCTAAAAGAGCGTGTCGACTTCCGGGAAAAACTTTCTTCCCTTGGCCAAACGATTCGTATAGGCGTTCACCCCGAGGCTCTTTCCAGCTGGGGAACGAGCGCGCCTATTCTCAGGGACAAATCCATTGCCGTCGTAGCCTTGATCCTTACCACCCTATGGATCCTTAGCCTTATAGGGTCAGGCATCTGGCATCTTGGTTCCATCGCGATCGGCATGACAATTCTGAGCGCCGCTTACTATCGCTACCTCAACCTTCGCCTTACGCAATCAGCGACCGCGATTGAAGCCGCCACAGCGGACCTTGGGTTGCTCGCCTCCGTTCTTCAACTCTTCGAGGAAGAGAGCTTTTCCTCGCCCAAGTTAACTGGACTGCAGGATGTACTGAAGCGCAGAGGCCTCCAACCCTCTGCGGCCGTTGCGAGACTTCGCCGCATCGTCGATCTTCTCGAATCGCGTCACAATCCCATGGGCCGCATCCTCGATAATGTCACCTTCTGGAGCGTCCATCTGGCCTTGTCGGCAGAACGTTGGCAAGAAACATTTGGCCCCGAAATCCGCTCCTGGCTCGACGCCATTGGAGAGCTCGAAGCTCTCGCCGCAATATCCGGCTTCGCGTATGAACACCCTGACAATGTGTATCCAACATTTACGCCCCATGGCCCAATCTTTGCAGCCGTCAACTTTGCCCACCCTTTGCTTCCAGCCTCACGAGCCATACGCAACGACCTGACGCTCGACACCCATCTGCAACTGATCGTCCTCAGCGGCCCCAACATGGCCGGCAAGAGCACGCTCATCCGTGGCATCGGATTGAACGTCGTCCTCGCCCACTGTGGCGCTCCAGTCCCTGCGAGCAGCCTCACCCTCTCTCCTCTCGCCATCGCCGCATCCATTTGCATCAGCGACTCACTGAGCAGTGGCATCTCCCGCTTCTACGCCGAAATTCGCCGCATCAAGCTCATCTCAGACCTTGCCGACGGCCCATTCCCCGTACTCTTCCTCATGGACGAACTTCTCTCCGGAACCAACTCCCACGACCGGCTGAAAGGCACGACCTTCATCGTGCAAAATCTGCTGGAGAAGGGTGCCATCGGCATCATCAGCACTCATGACCTGGCTCTGACGCAGATCCCCGAGTCGCTCGGAACCCTGGCAGCCAACTTCCACGTCGAGGACAGATTCGAAAACGGCGAATTAATCTTTGACTACCAGGTAAAACCAGGCATCGTGAAGGCCAGCAACGCCCTCGAACTCATGCGCTCCATCGGTCTTCAGGTTCCAGTCGACAAATCGCACCCATCTCACTAATACGACGGTTGCACGTCCCCCCCCCGAAACCTGTCATTTCGACCGACCAACGGGAGCGGAGAAACCCCTGTATTTCGCTAATGCTTGTGCTACCGAAGAAGCCAAAGGGACACGCCGTATGACCTAGCCTCGAAGTCGGCTCGTAGGTACAACTGTAGAGCTAACTGTGTGCCACAGCCTTCGGCAACTTCTCCAACGCCAGCGGCAACTTGGTATAAATCCCACCAAAGCCGCCGTTCGACAAAATCGCCACGACATCACCCCGGCGCACACGCGGCGCGATCTCGGCCACAATGGCATCCGCATCGGCACACAACACCGCCGGAACATGCTTCGCGTTCAGCGCGTCCACCACGTGCTCCGGCTCAAGACGTTCCAGCACCGGAATCGCATCGCTCTTGAAGACTGCGGCCAACACAACCTCATCCGCAAGAGAAAGACTCTCCACCAGTTCACGCTCGAACACATTGCGGCGCAGAGTATTCGAGCGAGGCTCCAGCACAGCCCACAACCTTCTCCCGCAGTAAGCGCTCTTCAGTGCGCGCAGCGTCTCGCGGATGGCCGTGGGATGGTGCGCGAAGTCGTCAATCACCGTCACACCTGCCACTTCGGCCCGCACTTCAAGCCTCCGTTTCACGCTCTTGAACGTAGCCAACGCCTCGATGATCGCCTCAACCGGAACGCCCTGCCCCGCGGCTAAGGCCGCCGCTGCCGTCGCATTCAGTGCATTGTGCTCACCGGCCATAGGCAGCGACAGCTCCGCAAACTTCTGACCACCACGCAGCAGCGTCCAGGTCGTGACGACGCCTTCGTGGCGCATGTCAACAGCCTGCCAGTACGAGTCCTTCCCAAAGCCATACCGCTCCACCGTACAGAACGCCTTCGCCGCACACTCGGTGACATTTTCGCTTCCGTCAAACGCCACCAGACGTCCGCGCCGAGGAATCAGATTCACCATGCGTTTGAACGCCGTCTTGACCGCATTCAGATCCGTGTAGATGTCCGCGTGATCGAACTCAACGTGGGTCAGAATGGCCGCATCAGGAAAGTAGTGCAAAAACTTCGGCCCCTTGTCGAAGAAGGCTGTATCGTACTCATCGCCTTCAAGAATGAAGGGCCGCGTCCCCTCCTGCACCCGAAAGCTCGTACCAAAGTTCTCCGCCACGCCACCAATCAAAAACGAAGGCGTCCATTTCGCACCATCACTGTTTCCTGTTTCCTGTTTCCTGTTTCCTGCAACTTCATAGATCCACGCCAACATACTCGTCGTAGTCGTCTTGCCATGCGTTCCGCAGACCACCAGCGACTCGCGTCCGCTTAAAAACTCATCGTGAATCAGCGCCGCCATCGATGTCATCGGAATCCGCTCATCGAGCACGCGTTCCAACTCAGGATTGCCGCGCGAGATGGCATTGCCAACCACCACCAGGTCCGGCCGCTGGTCGAGGTTCTTCTCGCTATACGGCTCCATGATGGCGATGCCCATCGCTCGCAACTGGTCGCTCATCGGCGGATACGCCGCCACATCCGAGCCCGTTACGCGATGCCCCTGAGTTCTCAACATCCCGGCGAGCGAAGCCATCGCCGTTCCGCATACCCCAATCAAATGCACATGCTTTGCCATCGTCTATCCTGCTACTTCCTTCAACTCAGATCCGTTCATCTCCACCCACGCCCCCAGCGGCATCGACCGGTTCTGCATCGCCACATGACCGCAGCGCAGCCCTATCGATACCGGCCCCTCGAACTCGCGCAGCGCATGCAGGCACGCCGCCTCCAGCAATTCCATCTCACTCGTCCCGACATTCGCACTCATATCGCCAAGCACCACACCGCGCACATACCGCATCATGCCTGCAAACTTTAAGTGCTGCAGCATCCGGTCCCATTGGTACGGTTTCGTCCCAATGTCTTCGACGAACAGCACACAAGGCTCCTCGATCTTCAGGGCCCAGGGCGTTCCCAACCCCGCTTCAAGGATCGACAGACACCCGCCCAGCAAACGGCCTTCCGCGCTGCCATCGCGCAGGACTCGAAGCCCGTCCGCAGGGCCGACGCGCCACGAACCATCGCCTTCTAACGCAGCGCGCCAGGTACGCTCCTCCACACCATCGTCCTTCGACCAGTCCGCCGCCACCATCGGCGCATAGAACGTGCGCAGGCCACACTCGTTCCAAAACCAGGCGTGCAGGGACGTATGATCGCTGTATCCCACAAACACCTTGGGATTCGCGCGAATAAGCTCGCGATCCAGCAGAGGCAGAAGCTCGACAGAACCCCATCCGCCGCGCGTGCAAAGAACCCCGTCAACCGACCCATCCGCGAACGCTGCATGAAGATCCGCCACGCGCTCCTGCGCAGTACCCGCGTAATACAGTGGCCCGCGTGCCAGTGCATGCGGCATCACCACCGGCTCATACCCGAACGCCCGCAGCCGATCGACGCCACGCTCCACCAACTCCGGTTTCGCCGTCGCTGCAGGCGATACCACAGCCACACGCGATCCGCGCCGCAGCCTCAACCCATCACGCAAACTCCACCTCGCCCTTACAGATGATCTCCGCCGGCCCTGTCAGCATCATCTCGCTCGCGCTGTCCGGCCACACTACCCGCTGCGTTCCTCCCTGTGCCGCCGCCGAAAGCTCACGGGCAACCTCGCGCAGCGTCATGGCCGCAGCCGACGATGCGCACGTTCCCGTTCCCGATGAGGTCGTTGGCCCGCAGCCACGCTCATAGATACGAAACGCAATCTCATGCGGCCCCAGCACACGAACAAACTCCACATTCGTCCCGAACTTGAAGAGCGGATCGATGCTGATCTTTGCGCCTAGTTCCTGCCAACTCAGTCCATGACTGCTGAAGTCTTCCCTCTCCACAAAGATCACATAGTGCGGGTTCCCGACATTCACCATGGCGCCTTCAATCGCGCCGTCCACACCCGCAATCACAATCGAACGCGACATCACGCGAGGCACGCCCATCGCGCTTTCGATCCACCACTCCGCCCCCTTGCGCTCCACCAGGCGGCAAGTCCTCACGCCGCCATGCGTCCCCAGAGCAACCTCCTTGAGGCCTTCGCTTGCAGCCAGCCATGCCGCAACACAGCGCGTACCGTTGCCACTCAACTCGGCTTCGCTGCCATCCGCATTGAACAACCTCAGAAACAACGAACCATCCGGGCGGCGATCGAGAAACTCAATCCCATCCGCTCCAATGCCCGTATTGCGCGCGCACAGCTTCACTGCCATTGCCTCGTGCCTGCCTGCTGCAGCGGCTTCTTCAATGACTAAAAAATCGTTGCCGCACGCGTGCGCCTTTACAAACTCGATCCTGCTCACTCTTCCTCCGTATCTCGAAACACCGCAACCTGATCGGTCGCATCACTTGCCCGCAATTCCCTCAGCAGGCGATCATGCGTCCGGCGAGTAGCCACTACCGTAAATGCGACCCGCTCCATGCCAGCCACGTTATCGCGTTCCAGCACAGCCAGCCGCTGATTTGCCGAATCCAGTACCGTCAGGATCGCGCGCTGCATCCGATGCAAGGCGGATTCAACCCCCTCAGCCAGAGCCGCTGCCCGCTCTGTTCCCACAATCTCCTTCGACAGTGCCGAGCCAACATCGGCGCGCACCTCGTAAATCATCGGATAGCGCTTCCAGCCTAGCTTGCTCTCCACAGCTCCCACAAACTGTAGCGCCACCAACACCATCACTGTTGCGATCAGGGCATCGATGTACAGCCCCGTACCGCAGGTCATGCCGATCGCCGCCACCACAAACACCGTCGCGGCACTGGTCAGCCCCAGCACGCGATTCTTCGTATGCAGAATCAACCCGGCACCCAGAAACCCAACGCCCTGCACGATGTTCGCCGCAACCTGGCCGTGGTTAGCGGTGGAATCCCCACTCAGCACCACGCTCATGATCGTAAACAGCGCCGAGCCCATGCAGATCAGCATGTTGGTGCGTAGCCCCGAGTCCTTATGCCGCCACTCGCGCTCGATGCCGACGATGCCGCCCATCGCGCACGCCATCAGCATCCGCTTGAACGCGGCCCCTGAAAGGCTCAGCTGCTCAAATGTCGAGAAGTGGATGTGACTCGGATCTACCATCGGGTCAGAATACTACTCCGACGGCGGTGTATCACCGAAACTCCGAAGAGACTCTTTTCCACGAGTAAGACGGAGGGTGACGTATCCATCATCCTGGCGTATTTGAGGTTCATCTATATCGACACCATATCGACACCATCGTCTAGTACTTACCCAAAACAGGCAAGCAAAGGACGAAGGTGGATATTTTCAGTACAAAAGGGCATATTTGCTGCTAATTCGTCTGCGTATCGTCATAAACAGGAGTGTCCGAGGGTGCTATCGCCACCTACTCACGCGCAAAGAACTCGCATAAATGGCCCCCTGCACTCGGTAAACGACAAATTTCCTCAGGGGATAAGAGCGGTTCAATTCAAGTTCTTTCAGCAGCAGTACAATACAAGGGTATGGAGCTGGGCCCGGTTCACTATTCGACAACAACATCTACGCCAGTCCGCCATAAGACGCGTTTGGTGATGCCCGTGGTGTACCTTGGCTGTTGGCCACCGCAAAAGAGCAACCGGTAAAGTACCTACCGCACAGCAACTAGCCAAAGGTGAGGAGCGACCCGCGATGGCAAGCAAGTATCCGTCCAATGCAAGTCTCAAAATCGACGACATGACCGTTAATGTGTTTTCGAGCACAGCCGGTATCACCAGCGTTCAGGATGGGACGAGTGGCATGCCGGTGATGGGGTCTATGGTGCCCACATTGGAGTTTTCAGCCGACATTCACGACCAGCATGCCGTCCCCTTCGCTACGGTCAAGCAGCTTTACGAGCTCTGCTACCTGCCCACTAAGGACAAGATCAAAAACATAAAGATCGAATTCTGGACCGATGAAAACCGCAACGAGGCGATTCTGAGCCTTAGTTTCAAAGGCTGGGTGAGTTCATGGATTGTGACAAGTGGCGGCGGGGGTAATCACGTTTTGTCAATCTCGGTGCAGCCCACACTATCCAACAACCAATACACCGAAATGACCATCGGCAACTGAAGACTTACGACACCGGGGATCGATGATGATCGGCAATATTCTGCTGGACGCCGTAGGTCCAAGGCAGGCAAACCGGGAACTGGATGTCCGTACGGTGCAACGTTTATTGCACCAGCATGGGATGGTGCGGGTTCGTTTCTCCAACGACGGTAGCTTCGACTCCGCAACCGCCGCTGCCATCCTTGACTATCAGCGGCGCATCATGCGTCAGCGGTTTGCGACGGGAGTGATCCGTCCCGGGGACGAGACCTTCTGGAGACTGTCGCAGACCACTCCTCTGCACCTTTTGGCTGGCGCGCTGGGCGGTATCCTTTTTCTTCCTTTGATGGGGCCCGATTCATTTTCCGATCAGGATTTCATCGATATAGCGAAAGCACTCGAATGCGAGGTCGCCGCAGTCAAAGCCGTCCAGTTTGTAGAATCAGGGAAACTGCCGTATGACAAGAAGGGCCGCCCTACCATTCTGTTTGAGCGCCACCTTTTCAGCCAATTCACTTTTCGGCGGTATGACGCTCATTTCCCCGCCATCTCCAATCCAGCCCCGGGCGGTTACTCCTGGCCTGAACTGGATCAGTATGTACGCCTGCAACACGCATACGCCCTGGATCCCATCCCAGCTCTCCGTGCAACCTCCTGGGGAGGTTTCCAGATTCTGGGCGATAACTTCCACGAAGCGGGATGCGAAAGCGTCGGAGCATTTATCCGGGCCGTATGTGGATCGATACAGCAGCAGAAAGACACCTTCGTTCACTTCGTCAAGTCGAACCACGCCCGGCTTGTAGCGCTCCAAAAAAAGGACTGGGCACAGTTTGCCCTCCACTACAACGGCAAGCACTTTAAAATAAACCACTATGACACACAGCTCGCAAAGGCATATGCACGTTTTTCTTAGGTTCGCGGCCACCGCCGCGCTTGCAGCCAGCCATTTGATGTTCGCGCAAGCACCTCCACGAGATCCCACCGAGCGCTTGACCCTTATCCCACCCGCACAGTTGATCCACCTCAAAGCTCGGCTAGACCCCAAGCTCATATCACCCACAGCTAAGATTTTCTATGTGGACCCCAAACAGAGCTTTCGCCTGATGTTGCATGGGGAGGGGGAGACTAACCTGGTTTCTATTGCTTTCCAGGATCCGCACCCTAGCCAAGGGGTTTCCATCGGTGGCTGCGGTGTATACCTCATTCCGCCGAGCGGCCCCATCCAATTTTTCAATCCCCTCGATGGGCAAGGTGATACGCCGTTTGGGTGCGCAGACATAGCGGCAGTGCGGCTACATCGTATTCCGGGCGGTAAGCCGATGTTTGAATTCACCGGGGATATGAGCGCTGGCCCACACCCATTTCTACAGACATTTACGGTGCGCTGGGATCCGCGAGTGGGGCACTACACAATGGACACGGTCGACTTCAAGTAGTACCTCTCAACGCCTTCAACCACCTGCCGGATGCTTCCTATCTCCCTGGGCTTATTTCTTATTTCCCGCCCAACTGGTCGACTGGTACACCTTCGCACAAGGCTGGCCTGTCGTGCAGATCACCTCAAGCTCCGCCAGACCCTGCGGATGCGCCTTCACCGCCGCTTCCACCGGGTCACCCTTCATCGCGATGACATACGCCGCGCTGCCCGCCGGATCCGCCAACCCCGCCTGCCAGGAGTCGCTGTCATTTTCGCTGATCATACTGCGCAGCGTCCGTCCCGCGACCTGTACCGCACCAATATGCGCGGAGGTCGACATCATAATCGGCACGTCGGGCGGCATCTCCTCCATCACTACCGCGAGCTGGTGCTCAAATGGCACTCGCGTCGTCGCATTCACGATCCCCTCCTTGAGCACCGGAGGGATTCGATAGATCATCACAGCGCAGTTGGCAGCGCAGAGGAGCAGCGCTGCAGGCTGCCACAGGCGCGCCCACTTTTCAGGCTTCGCCGCACGCAGCCAGACATCCAGCCTCTCCGCCGCCAGCGCAGCATAGAGGCTCAACGACGGCAGCATCTCCATGCCATAGCGAGCGTTGTAATATGAGTGCGGCCAGAGCTGCGGAATAAAGATCGGCACCGAGCCATACGCGACCGAGTAGATGTAAAACGGCAGCGGCACCCACAACAGCAGCGCAAATGTCTCGCCGAGACTCTGAGCCTGCGCCGTCGCACGCCTCTTCCCTGCCAGCCAAAGCCCATAGATCGCCGCCAGCATCAGCCCGAAACCTGTCTCCCACGCCGCGGCATCGATCTGCGCCGTGCGAGTGTAGAACAACAGCGCCCAGCCAACGTTATGCCAGCCGCGATAGTGCTGCCCCGGAGGCGCGGTCTTGCGCTCAATCTGCTTCGCCGAATACGGCCCACGCAGGAAGTCGAGCCAGTCGTGCTCGAAGTGATGGTTGTACCAGAACCACACCAGCGGCCCCGCAACGCACATCACCGTAAAGATCAGGAATACAGGCATCAACTGCCGCCGCACAGCTTCTTCACTGCGCCAGATCGCAACCGCAAAGCAGCACCACACCACTGCGCCGACGATCCAGCCGTCGTAGCGAGTAAACACCTGCCCCAGAATCAACAGGCCCGCCAACAGCATGCGCATCCGGGCCACACCTACCTGCCCTGCTCGCAGTGCGGCGATGCCCTCCACCGTTGCAACGACGGTCCAGACCAGCAGGGCGAGAAACAGCGCCTCGGTCATCGCCGTCGTAGCGAGATACAGCAGGTTCGGGTTCAGAGCGTAAAACGCTGTTGCCACGATGGCCCAGCGCGCACGCATCATCCTGCGCCCAAGCCGCCACACCCCAGCAACGCTGGCCGCATAGCTCAGAATCGACATCGGCACCGCAGCCATGCCGCTCTGCCACATCGACATCTTGCCGATGAACGGCACGATCAGCAGATGCGGCAGCGGTAGCCAGACCCCGCCAATCTGGGCCAGCCCAGGATAGCGGGCATCGACGATCCGCCGCGCAATTCCCAGATGCGCGACAGCATCGCCGTAGAGCAGAATGTAGCCCTTCGCGGAACAGACCATCAGCGCGAAAAAGCCCAGCAGAATGCCCGCGGTAAAGAAGATATGCGTCTCGCCACGAGTGACTGGACGCACCGCCTCAGGATCAACGACCACGGTCTCAGCCGGCAACCAACGCCTCTGCCTCACGATGCCTTCCTCCAGCACACGTCTCTCCGTTCAATCCGAAACGGATGTGCGTTCACTTTGTACTACAGGTGCGAGATTTCCTTCAGATGCTGGAACCGCTCTTCGATCTCCGCCCGCGTAGTCCGCTGTAGCCTTGCCGTACCAAACTCCTCTACCGAAAGCGATCCCAGAACGCAGCCATAGAACATCGCCGTCCGGAAGACCTCAGGCGTCAGCTTGCCCTGCGACGCAATGTATCCATAGAAGCCACCCGCAAACGAGTCGCCCGCGCCGGTCGGGTCCACAACCTCTTCCTGGGGCGTTGCCGGAGCACGGAACAGCTTACGCGTCTCCCCATCGCTGAAGCTGTCCTTGGAGAAGTACGCCGCCGAACCGTGCTCGCCATACTTCACCACCAGCGACTTCGGCCCCAACTCCAGCACCTTCCGTGCAGCAACCAGCGCATTCGTCTCGCCGCTCAACATCCGCACTTCTTTGTCATTGATAACCAGTACATCCAGCTCGCGGAGCACCTTCAGCAGGTTCTCGCGATGCGCACTGATCCAGTAGTTCATCGTGTCGCCCGCAACCATCTTCGCGTTCGGCATCTGCGCCCGCACCTGCGCCTGCAATACCGGATCGATATTGGCCAGAAACAGATACTCCGAGTCCTTGTAGCTCTCCGGAATCTTGGGTGAGAACTCCGCAAACACATTCAGGTCCGTCGCCAGCGTATCGGCCTCATTGAGGTCCTTCACGTAGCTTCCCGTCCAATGAAAACTCTTGCCCGGCGCACGCTCAATGCCAGTCGTATCGACGCCCTTCGACGTCAATACCAGCTCATACTCAGGCAGAAAATCCTCACCCACCACGCCGACAACACGCACATCGGTAAAGAAACTGGCAGCCAGGGCGAAGTGCGTCGCCGCACCACCCAGCACACGCTCACGCTTACCGCTCGGCGTCTCCAGAGAATCGAACGCTACTGAACCTACCACTAGAATCGACAAATCTTTCCCCCAAATCACTCAAAACTGATTAACTCAAAACTCAAAACTGAACGAAACAAGCTTTGGCTCTTCGCTCAATCCCTCTCAGCTCTTCGCGGAACAAAGCCCCCGAAGCGGCGACCCTACCAATACTTCCCAAACAACACATCCAGCTTCGCCTTGGTCTCTGCCGGAATCACAGCTTTATCCGTCATGATGGCGAACTTCGCTGCTGTCTGCGCAGGGCTTGCACTCAGGTCCGTAGGCATCAACCGCACTGCAGCCTTTACCACCTTCTGCGCGTTGCCGGAGTTCTGGTGCATCACCGCAACGATCTGCTCGATAGTCACATCGTCGTGGCCTTCGCGCCAGCAATCGTAGTCGGTCACCATCGCCAGCGTGGCATAGCTGATCTCAGCTTCACGAGCGAGCTTCGCCTCCTGCAGGTTAGTCATGCCGATCACATCCGCGCCCCACGAACGATAGAGGTTCGACTCAGCGCGGGTCGAAAACTGTGGGCCTTCCATGCACACATAGGTGCCGCCCTTTTTGCCAACGACGCCCACCTCTTCGCAGGCCTTCGCGAACACATCGGTCACAATCGGGCATACCGGATCACCAAACCCCACATGACCCACGACCCCATCACCAAAGAACGTCGCTGTGCGGTCAAAGGTGCGATCGATGAACTGGTCGGGAATCACAAAGTCCGTAGGCTTGTGCTCTTCCTTCAGGCTGCCTACCGCGCTCACACTCAGAATGCTCGTCACGCCGAGCTTCTTCAACGCATAGATGTTCGCCTTGAAGTTCAACTCGCTGGGCAGAATGCGATGGCCCTTGCCATGCCGTGCCAGGAAGGCGACATCGCGCCCTTCGAGCTTACCTAGGACAAAAGGATCGCTGGGGTCTCCAAACGGTGTCTCTACACGCTCTTCGCGTACGTCCGTAAGTCCGGCCATGCCATACAAGCCACTGCCACCGATAATTCCAATCTCTGCCTTCGGCAAACCTGTCTCCTCATGCAAACTTTGCGCTATGACACGCAATCTCCAGTATATCGTTCACCTAGCGTCCAAAGCTGTAGGACGCCTTGAACATGACATTGTCTGTCCCAGGATTCGCTGGCGCTGTGTCTCTATTGGAAAAGTGGTTATACCGGCACTCCAGCGAAACCGACCTTTTCTTCGAGCGGAAGACTTCAACACCAGCGCCAAAGTTGAATAGGAAGTTGAACGCCTCGGCATCGGCAAGCGGAATCGGGCGGCTTGAATACATATAACCCAGCGTCCCGACGATAAAAGGCTGCACTGGGTGCCGCGTTCTCATCGAATACTTGAACCCGAGCGGCGAAAACGCCTGAGCAAACGTCCACTGGCGACCGCAAATATCGTTGAAGTTTTCAGTCACTCCAGGAAAGCCGTTACTGGGCGGGAAGCTTATCGAGCTTGAAGAAGGCCTACACGGACCGACTACAGCCGTCGTTGAAGTCTCTGAGGTGGTTACGGGGGCGTTCGGCACCTGCAGGGTCGTCGTCTCCTTAATGATCTGTACCGGATCGCTCTCAAACATCACCGGTCGCACCTCAACGTGATAGCTCAGGTCCGATCCCCAGAAGCGCACCACTCTCCGAGTGTAGGCACCGCCCAGATCGGCGAGCTTGCGCTGCCGTGCCGAGCCCATCAAAATGGGACTCGACGTATTCGAATACTCCGCAAACACCGTCCACGTGTTCTTCCTGCTGAACTCGTCTGCCTGTTGAGCCGATAGGCTCCCTGCAAGGACCAACCAAACAAACACGACGCCCCACACACAAGCTCTCATTCAATCCCCGCCTATTGAATTCCCTGCTAAATTCCAAGCCCCTTGCAGATACTGTCCACCTTCGCCCTCACCTCATCCGGCATCGTCAGCATCTGCGGCCATAGCCGGGTGAAACCCTCCGCCGCCCACTTCCGTGTCGCGTCTATCCCCATCTTGCTGCCAAAATTTGGCAGCCGCGACGCGTGATCCAGAGAGTCCACCGGTCCGAGCGTGAACTGAATATCGCGCTCGGGGTCGATATTATTCGTCACCCGCAGTGTCACCTCGGCCAGGTCCTGCACATCGCAGTCTTCATCCACGACGATCACGCACTTGGTGAACATCGCCTGCCCCATCGCCCAGATACCATTCATTACCTTGCGCGCGTGGCCTGCGTAGCTCTTGCGGATGCTCACGATCATCAGATTGTGAAACACCCCCTCCGCCGGCAGGTTCACATCCACGATCTCCGGCAGCGTCAGCTTCATCAGTGGCAGAAAGATGCGCTCCACGGCCTTGCCCATCCATGCGTCCTCCATCGGAGGCTTGCCCACCACCGTCGCCGCATAGATCGGATTCTTGCGGTGCGTAATGCAGGTAATGTGGAAGACCGGATACTCGTCCTGCATGGTGTAAAAGCCCGTGTGGTCACCGAAAGGTCCCTCGGTACGCAGTTCGCCCAGCTCAACGTACCCCTCGAGCACGATCTCCGCAGTCGCCGGGACCTCGAGATCAACGGTCTCGCACTTCACAATCTCCACGGCCTTCTGCCGCAAAAAGCCCGCAATCAGATACTCCTCAACCTCGGGCGGCGCCGGCACAATGGCCGAAAACGTCGTTGCCGGATCGGTGCCGATCGCCACGGCAACCTCCATACGCTCACCACGAATCTTGGTCAGCACCGTCTGCGGAACGCTGCTCGTATCGATAGCAGCGGTCGTTCCCCCCGCAGTCAACGCCATCACATCGACCGCACCTGCGGCGTCCTGAGTCGCGCCCCGCATGCGCTCGCGAAAGTGCTCGGCCGCGACCTTCTGCCGTTGCCAGTGCATGCCCGTCGTCTGGCCGTCATAGACTTGCATGCGGTACATGCCGACATTGCGCTTGCCTGACTTCGGATCGCGCGTAACTACGCAGGGCAGCGTGATGAACCTTCCTCCATCCTGCGGCCAGGTCTGCAACACCGGGAACTTCAGTACATCCACGTCTTCTCCGCGAAGAATCACTTCCTTGCACGGCGCATTCTTCGCTTCCACACGCTTCGGGAAAAATCCACCCACCTCGGCCAGCATCGGCAGCATCTTCAACTTGTCCATGAAGCCTGTCGGCGCCACCGGATGCAGCAGCGTCTCGATGCGCTTGGCAATATCGTCCAAGCCCTCGACCTCGAGCGCCATCTTCATTCGCCGCTCGCTGCCGAATTGATTCATCAACACCTGCGCGCCCTTGTAGCCCTTTACATTCTCAAACAACAGCGCCGGGCCACCGGCCTTGGCCGTGCCCTTACCGCTCTTGGCGGCACGATCGGCAATCTCGGCCATCTCCAGAATCGGCGACACCTCAGCCTTCACGTGCGTCAACTCGCCCGCCCGATCCAGCGCCTTCAACCAATCCCGCAAACTCTCGTATCCCAAAATCAACTCCTCTACAATCTTGAATCTTGCCTTCGTTTTGCAGGGGCGGGACTTCAGTCCCGCCGTCCATGAGCTACTGACGCTACAGCTTTAGAAAAATCTTCTTCCGCCACAACAACCAGTTCGGCAAAAAGCAAACCATCACGAAGCATACCGCGAACGCCAGCGACGTCCAGTCCGTCGAGCCATGCCGGGCAAAGAGGTTCACATAGATCACCCACAAAAGGTTATGCCGGTTGTCATGCGAATCTGCGATCTTGATAAACGCCCCAGCCTTTACCAGCACAACTGACACCGTGTACGCCAGAATGGCATTCGATCCAAACACCAGCCACGGCCAGCTCGAGACCTGCAACCAGCGAGGCCACGGCTGAGTCCGGCCATCGATCCACCAGGAGCAAAGAGCCAGCAGAAACGCCGCCAATCCCGCCATGAGCAACACATAGCTTGAAGTCCACAGGTTTTTGTTGATCGGAAACCATAGCGACCAAAGTTCGCCGGCAGCCACTCCAACGACGCCCGCAACCACCAGCCCAAGGCGCATCCGACGCATCCCACCGGCAACGCGCTGGCTGCGGAGCATCCACATTCCCGTCAACGAACCCAGCAGCGTCGTCGCCACCGAAGGCAGCGTACTCAGCAACCCCTCAGGATCGCGCGTTCCCCGGTACAGGGTTCCCGTATGCAGCCACCGAAGCGTCCACGCGCTGAATCCCCGGTCGATCCACGAGGCCAGATTGGCGTTCTGGTCCATGAATTGAATATCCCGTCCCGGCAGTCCAAGCCCCGGCACGGGAACCCACCGCAGCAGCACCCAATAGCCCACGAGAAGCACCGCGGTAATCACAACCAGCACGCGCACGCGCCGCGTGAACAGCAACAACAGTCCTACTAGCAGATAGCACAACGCAATCCGCGGCAGCACGCCAAACAACCGCACCGACCAGTGCATCTTCGGGAAGAACACCATCAGCCAGTACAGGGCAAAGATCTTCACCGCCCGAACAAAGATGTGTCCAGCAAGCGTCTTTTTGCAGTTCCCTCGCGACGCACGAGCTTCCAGCGAAAACATAATCGACGCGCCCATCAGAAACAGGAACGTCGGAAACACGGTATCGGTCAGCGTCCAGCCATTCCACGTAGCGTGGTCCAGCTGCGCGAACACATGCCCCCAGTCCCCTGGATCGTTCACCAGAATCATCAGAGCAATGGTGATGCCGCGCAAGACGTCTACCGATAGCACACGCACCGGCTTCACCACCGTCGTCTCTGCCGGAGAAACCGTTTGAAGAGATGCCATCTGTTCATCATCGAATAGGAAACAGGAAGTAGCAAACAGGAAACAGAAAACGGTATGGTCGCAGGCCTACTGTCTCTCATCCCTGATCCCTGTTCTCTCTTCTCTATTCTCTATTCTCTCTTCTCTGTTTCCTGTCCCGGGAACATTGAACTCAGCGCTGGTGTCTAAGCCAACAACCGCATTCCTCGCATGGATGCGCACATCGACTCCTTCGAGGTGCTGCCATGTTTGAGGAATCGCTCATCGAATCCACCGCTGTGCTCCAGACCCGCAACCGTTGGCCCACAGTCATCTCGGTCGCGATTCAAGCCGCTATCGCCACCACAATCGTCGCCATACCGTTGCTGCATCCGGAAGTCATCAAACTACACGCGCCAACGATGACCCTCTTTGCGCCGCCACCCCACCCGCATGAGCCACCACCGCCGCCACCACAGCGCGTCCATCTTGCTCCGACGAACGCCATGTCTACGTCAGCACCTGCCGCTGCGGCACCTACCAACGCACAGCAGATAACACGCACCTTTATGGCAGCCAACAATGCCGGCGACGCTCCCCCCACCAATCCTCTGGGCCTCGGCATTGGCAGCTCCAACATGCCGTTTGGACTGTCCTCAGGTGGTGGTAGCCCCTCCCCCCATGTGGTTGTTGCAGGTACGGCATCTAGGGGACCGTTGAACATATCCACAGGTGTCTCTAGTGGCATGCTTCTTGCGCCGATTCGTCCTGAGTACCCACAGATTGCCAAGGCCACGCATACCGAAGGCATCGTCATCGTGCAGGCGGTCATCTCCAAGACCGGCACGATCGAAAGCGCCCACGTCGTCAGCGGGCCTGCCCTGCTCCAAGGAGCCGCGCTCGCTGCCGTCCGCTCAGCTCACTATCGGCCGTATCTACTGAACGACAAGCCCACCGAGGTCGAAACCACGTTCAGCATCTCTTTCAAAATCAGCGGTTAAACAACCCCATAAAGTGATGGTGCGAGTTCTCAGTTCTCGGTTGTCAGTAAAACGACACTACGGAGAACTGACAACTCGCACCCTTAGACCAACTCAATAATCTCCAGGGGAAAGCCCGCGTCCTTCCACCCCTGCAACCCACCGCGCAACGGCCGCACGCGCCGCACTCCCATACGGCGAAGCTCCATCGCCACCTTGGCGCTGGTCTCCTCGCTTGGACACGTGCAATACAGCACAATGTCGCGATCACGCGGAATCATGGTGCTGCGCTCCTTCAACTGATCGGGCCCAATCCGGAGAGCCCCGGGAAGCACGCGAGGGTCAGGCAGAAGGTCCAGGGGGTGACGCAAATCCACGATAAACGGCGGATCCTTGCCCTCTCGCTTGGCGTCGTCGATCATGGCCAGCAGTTGTGTCGGCTCCAGCCGTAGCCCGCGCAGCTCCGACACAAACTGGCGCCGCTTCACCACGCGGTACACCACCACCGCGATGACCATCAGAACGACTAGCAAGCCGGCAAAATGCCCCAGAGCGGCGAAAAAGTCGGTGCTGCGTTTGGCCAGATCACCAAAGAAACGCCCGGCAAAGAGCCAAGCGCTCGCCCATATCAGCGTCCCCGTCATGTCATAGAGAACGAACGTCGGGTATGGAATCTTCGCCTGGCCCACGATAGGCGCAGCCATCGTACTCAGGCCAGGAACGAACTTCGCAAACAGCAGCGTAAAGGCGCCGCGCTTGGTCACGGTTCCCTGGGTTCTGCTCACGCAACTCGCAGCCTCCAGAGAAAACCGGCACAGCAGATCCAGCACCTTGCTGCCATAACGCTTCCCGAGGAAATACCACATCGAGTCGGATATCAGGCACGCCAGCATAACAATCGGTAACGCATAGGCAACATGCAACTTATGGGCCGCGCTCATCGTTCCCGCGGCCAGCATCAACGGGATGCTTGGAATCGGCAGCCCAGCCTGCTCGATGAGCACCCAACCAAATAACACCGAGTAGGTATGGCGCAGCAGCAAAAACATCATCGAACTCATAAGCGCCTCCTCTCGAGCGTACTTGATCCTAATGTTCTGATGCTATGTAGATGTTCGCAAATCCCGCGAGTCGCATTAAGAAAAAAAACGGCCCGGATTGCTCCGGGCCACTGTCTCTTCTCGTCTGTTTTATTGGACGACTAGGTTTTTCATTGGTTAGCAAAGTTTTTTTATTGCTTCACTGCGACATCCGGCGTTACCGACATTCCCGGCCGCAGCGCATGGTCCTTATTGTCTTCCGCAAGGTTCGTAAAGTTGATGCGAACCGGTATACGCTGCACCACCTTCACGTAGTTGCCGGTCGCGTTCTCCGGTGGGAACAGGCTCAACCGCGAGCCCGTGGCTCCGCCGATCTGATCCAGTTCACCCTTGAATTTCCGTCCGCCAAGAGCATCCACCTTTAGGTCGACCTCTTGTCCCTTCTTCATCTGCTTAAGCTGGGTTTCCTTGAAGTTCGCCGTCACCCACAGGTTGTCCAGCGGAACAACCGTGAGAAGGTCCTGTCCAACGCTGAGGTTCTCGCCAACGTCCACATTCTTCTTGCTGACGATGCCCGAGATCGGCGCAACAATCTTCGTATAGTTGAGATTGAGTTGTGCCTGGTCGACTTTAGCCTGCTGCTGCGCTACATTCGCCACCGCCGCAGCGATGCGAGCCTCCTGCGCCTTCACCTGGCCGGAAGCATTTTGAACGTTCTGCTGCGCCTGTGAGCGGGACTGCGACACTTGCTGCTGTGCGTAGTTCACCTGGTCCTGCTGGGCCTTTACGGAACGCTCCGCTTCGGCCAGCGCCGCTTTCGTTGCCGCAGCCTGCTGTACCGCACCGTCAAACTGCTGCTTGGAGATAACGTCCTTAGCTACCAGCGGCGTGTAACGGTCCACGTCCAACTGTGCCTTCACGGCGTTCGCCTGGGCCTGGTCCACGCGAGACTGCGCCGCCGCCACATTGGCCTGCGCCTGCGACAGCGATGCCTGACTGCCAAGCACAGTGGAACCCGACGTAAACACGCTCGTACGCACATTCACATTGGTAATGGGCAAGTTCACCCTGGCCTGTTCGAGGTCAGCCTGCGCGCTGGCAAGGTTCGCCTGAGCCTGCGCTAAAGCAACCTCAAAGTCCTTGGGATCTACTTCGGCAATCGGATCACCCGCTTTTACCCACTGGTTATCCGTCACGTCGACGTGCACCACTTGGCCAGCAACACGCGCGCTTACCTGGTACAGATCGCCATCAACCTGCGCGTCGTCCGTATCCTCGGTAAAGGTCGAGCGCCAGTAATAGAAACCTGCAGCGATCACCAGAATGATGACCACGACAATGACGATTCCCCTGCGGTTCGACTTCTTCTCAGGAACCTGTTCTGTTGACTGGTCCTGTTTATTTGTTTCGTTCTGATCGGCCACGCCTACTTCCCTCCCAGATAATCTTTGTAGTTCGTCGACGCTGCACCCAGCGCCCGTGCGAGCGAAAGCTTCGCCACGTTGTGCTGGTACAGCGCGCTAATGTATTGGTCATTCGCCTGCTCGTCCGTAGACAACGCCTGCGACACCGGCAAACTGTCTTCAACACCGGTCTTGAATCGTTCCTGCGCTTCAATCAACGCCTCGTGCGCCAGGTCCACATTGCTCTTGGCCGCATCGACCAGCTTGGCGGACGACTGAATGTCGAGAATCGCATCCCGAACATCCGCATTCACCTGCTGCACCTGATCGGAGAGCTTCGCCTTCGTCTGGTCGTATTGCGCCCCGGCAACCTCTTCATCGCCGCGTGTCTTGGCAATCTGCAGAATCGGAGCGGATACCTGACCGGTTGCCGTATAGGTCCCATGCGAGTGAGCCGGCGTCGTTCCCATATCGCCAAAGTCCCCGCTAAAGCTTGCCGACGGCAGCTGATCGGCAAATGCAGCCTTCTTTCCCGCCTCCGCAGCCTTCAACTGTTCAGCCATCGCCGCGAGATCTTTGCGCTGCTTCAATGCCTGCTGAAATGCAGCCTCAGGATCCGGGGTATCGAGCGCCGCAAACGGCTCCGCATCGGACAGTTCGTACTTCTGCTCCAGAGGCAGACCAATCGCTCGCGCAAGCGCCAGCTTGTCCTTGGCCAACTGGTTCGTCGTTGCAATCAGATTCTGCTGCTCGTTCTGATAGTCCACCTGCGCTCTCAGCACATCCAGCCTGGGGCTTGTGCCCGCGTCGTGGGCCGCGACCGCCTGGTCCAGAGACACCTTGGAGGTCGCCATATCGGCCTTTACCGCCTCGATACGAGCGGCATCCGCGATGCACAGCAGATAGGCGTTGCCGACTGTCAAAACCACGAGATCGCGTGCGTCCTGCGCAGTGAGCTTGGCTGCCTCAAAGTTGTGCTTGGAAGAGATGTAATTCTCCAGCGACTGCACATCCACCAGCTTCTGCGTCAGGTAAGCCCGGAAATCCACCACCTGAAAGGGTCCGATGATCGGATTCAGGCCCGGAAACTTCAATCCATACGCTGCCAGATTGATCTGCTCGACTTCGATCGAGGCCGATCCTCTTACCGTCGGAAGAAGCTCCTGAAGCTGCTGTAACCGCTGTCCGCCGGCAGACTTCTCATTCGAGGTCTGCAACACCAGCCCGAGGTTATTGCGCAGCCCGCGCTGCATCGCGTCGTCGAGCGTCAGTTGCAGCACGCCATCCGTAGCCTTATCGCGGACGATGCTGCCATTGAACGAAGAATCTATGCTGTTCGTGGGCGCAGCACTCGGTCCCGGCTTGGAAAGCTGCTGCTGCACCGTCGTCACCGACTGAATGGCTGACGAGTCGTCAGTGCTGCTGCTACCGCTACTCTGCGTCTGCGCCACCGCCGGCACGCCAACCGCCGCCAGCAGAAAGACGAGCGCGGCGGGAAACGCACGCTTGTTCACTTTGACCATATCTCTCATGCTAAATCGTTTACAGTGCCTCAGGCCTGAATCTTCCATCGCCAGACGTAAACACTATTCTCTGTACTAGATGCACCTCCTTTGTCGATGTATGCAAAAACTTCCTGCGGAAATCCAAAAAGCAGGAAACAGCAAACAGGCCTTTGTTTCGTCCGTTCTGTTAGGACTTACGCAAAATCCGCAGAGTTGCACGATTATTCAGCCCCAAAGGGGCCATATATCCCAGCCTAATACTGCCGTTGTACGTATAGGCCCACCCCAAAGCCTGTCATTTCGACCGACCAACGGGAGCGGAGAAACCACTGTATTTTGCGATGCCTCCAAGGACATACTCGTCTGCAGCAAGAACACATTTTGCGGTTGGCGATAGGCATCTCTGGGTTCCTGCGTAAGTCCTATCTGTTCCCTGGGCCCTGAGCCCTGTTCTCTGTTTCCTGTTTCCTGTTTACTGTTTCCTGTTTGCTGTTTGCTGTTTCCTGTTTCCTGTTTACTGTTTCCTGTTTCCTGTTTGCTGTTTCCTCTCTGCTCTTCGTACGATAGCCGGTATGAGCGCTCCCACCCCTATCCGTACCGCTGTCATCGGCTTCGGCCTCGCCGGTCGAGTCTTCCACTGCCCCTTTGTCGCCGCGGTTCCGGGGCTGGAACTCACCGCCATCGTCCAGCGCAGCAAGGACACAGCCCACGAGGCCTACCCCAATGCCCGCATCCTGCGCTCCCCGGAAGAGGCCTTTTCCGACCCCGGCATCGATCTCATCGTCGTTGGCACTCCGAATGAGACCCACTTTGACCTCGCCTCCCAGGCATTGCAGGCCGGCAAACACGTCGTCGTCGACAAACCGGTCACGATCAGCGGCACTGCCGCCCGTGCGTTGATTGACCTGGCCAAACAGCACAACCGCATCCTCGCGCCGTTCCACAATCGCCGCTACGATACCGACTTCCTCACCGTAAGCAAGCTGCATCGCGAAGGCACTCTGGGACGTATCACCCAGGTCTTCGCCCACTTCGACCGCTTCCGTCCCCTGCAGCGCCCAAACACGTGGAAGGAGACCGGAGGAGACCCCAACGGCCTACTCTTCGACCTCGGCCCCCACCTCACCGACCAGGCACTCGCACTCTTCGGACCACCAGCGCGCGTTACGGCCAGCGTCCGTACCGACCGCGACAAGACCGATATCGACGACGCCTTCGACATCGTCTACGAATACGATATCGCCTCCGAAAATGGCGCCCCTCGCAGCCTGCGTTACGAGTGCCACGCCACCATGCTCGCCGCCACTCCCTCCCCTCGCTTCCGCGTCCACGGAACGCTCGGCAGCTACACCAAGCAGGGCCTAGACCCGCAGGAGGCTGCCCTGATCGGAGGCGCCCGCCCCCCGCAGCTCGGCTCTCCGGACCCCTGGCTTCCCGAGCCCGAATCGGCCTGGGGCACGCTCGCTGCCGCAAAGGACCTGAGCGAACCCATCCAGCTCGACAGCGCTCCCTTCCCCAGTGTTACCGGCGACTACCGGCTGTTCTACGCCAACGTCCGCGATGCCATTCGCGGCGACGCGCCTCTGGCCATCTCCGCAGAGGACGGCTATCGCGTCATCCGGCTGCTGGAACTCGCCCGCCAAAGCAGCCATGAACGCCGCACCCTGCCCGTCACCTTCTAGGGGTAAAGGCTCTCTCAATAAAGGCCTTGACGCAAAGCCTGCAAAGAAAGCCAAGTTTCGCCACGGCAGCCGTGGCGAAACTTGGCTCTTCTCTTCGTGAACTTTGCGTCAAGGTCTTTTTGCCTATGCCACCGCAAACATGGCCCACGCGATAAACTAAATCCATTGTGAAGACTCAGAGCCAACAATCTCCGGCAAAGTTCATCATCGCGGGCATCATCGTCCTGGCCACCGTCGCCTGGCTCGCCCTCTCTGCCTCCAGCGACACCAAGCAGTATTACGTGACCATCAGCGAGCTTCAGCAGCTAGGGAACAAAGCCTATACGCGCCATCTGCGGGTAGCCGGCAATGTCCAACCTGGCAGCATCAATCACGTAGGCACCAACGCCACCTTTACGCTGATGGAACAGGGCAAAGCGCTGCGTGTGAACTACCAGGGCGCGGAGCCACCGCCAGACAGCTTCAAGGATGATGCTCAGGCCCTCGCCATCGGCACCTATGGCCGCGACGGCGTCTTCCACGCAACGCAGCTCCAGGCCAAGTGCGCCAGCAAATACGCGCCAGCTGCCAAGCCCGGTGCCGCGCCTACAGGCAATACCGCAGCTCTTACCCCAGCAGCAAAGCCACAGAGCTAGAGCAATCCCACAGTAGCTGTACCAGTGGGATTTGTATTTCCGTTGCCATAAATTCGTTGCCATAAATTCGTCATCCTGAGCGGAGCGTCCCGGCCTTTGGGGACGCGTAGTCGAAGGACCCCAGATGCAGAGCGCGATGCAAATGTTTGTGGCGCGCTTTGCGTCAGAAGGACCCCGAAGAATTCTACTCACCAATACAGCCCAAGCCATTTTCAACCACCAAATTCTTGCTGATCCTATCCGCGGATGCATAAGAACCTTCGGGCTCCTTCGGCTCCGCTCAGAACAGACTCCTCGCCCTCTTCACTGAGCCAACGCGTTCTGCACGAGCGGCCGCTCTATACTCTCAAATAGCATCGTGATCTCTGCCACTTTATCCTCTGAACCCGCCATCGTCCTCGACCGCGTCTCGCGACTCTATGGCAACTTCGCCGCTCTCCGCGAAGTCTCCCTAAGCCTTCCGGCAGGCGCGAGCGTCGTCCTGCTCGGGGAAAACGGCGCAGGCAAATCCACGCTGCTAAAGATCGTCGCCGGACTCGCGACACCGACCTACGGCACCATCTCCGTCTTTGGGGGCAAGCCACTCGATCAGCGCCACCGCGTCGCCACCATGAGCCACGCAACGATGCTGTACGACGAGCTCACGGCACTCGAAAATCTGCGCTACTTCGCCAGCCTGCATGCCGATACTGCCCTGCAAGACCTCTCGCCCGAACAGGCGCTGCGCGACGTCGGCCTCGATCCCGCGCTGCCGCGACGTGTTGGCGACTACTCACAGGGCATGCGCCAGCGCGCCTCTCTGGCTCGTGTGCTCCTCACCGAACCCGATCTGCTCCTGCTCGACGAACCCTTCTCCAACCTCGATAGAGGTTCGGCGAACAGCATGGTAGAACGGCTACGAGAGTATCTAGCTACGCCATCCGCCGAGGGTACCCGCCGCACACTGCTGCTCACCACGCATCAGCCGGAGCTCGCGCGGCCGCTGGCCAGCCTCGTCCTGACACTTCGCGAAGGACGCATCGTCGAACGCGAAGAGATCCAACTCGCCGCTACCAACTCGTAGTCAATCGTCCTTTCACCATGCCCTCGAAGCCGCCCAAGACCAACGCCGCCCGCCTGCTCGACTCTCTCGGCATCGCGTACGAACTACGCGCCTACGAAGTCGATCCAAACGACCTCACCGCCATCTCTGTCGCGCACAAGATCGGCCTGCCACCCGAGCAGGTCTTCAAGACACTCCTCACCCACACCAGCGACAAAGAACACGTCTTCGCGGTCATCCCTGGCGACAGCGAACTCGATCTCAAAAAGCTGGCTGCTACCGCCGGTGCCCGCAACGCCGAACTCGCCGCACTCAAGGAAGTCGAACCGCTCACCGGCTACATCCGCGGCGGCGTAACCGTACTCGCCGCCAAAAAGCCCTTCCGTTCCTTTGCCGACGAGACCATAGAACTCTTCGACACCATCTCGATCTCCGCCGGCCAACGTGGTCTGCAACTCATCATGGCACCCGCAGACTACCTCCGCGCCGCGAACGCCGAGCTGGCTGACCTGACGAAATGATGAGGAACCAGCAGAGACTCAACCCGCCACAGGTCCAAGCCCCAAAGGGGCGATATATACCAGCCCAGAGTGGTGACGCAAAGCGCGCGACACAAATCTTTGGATCACGCTCTGCATCAAGGGTGGAGGCGGCTGGCGAGCGCTTTTTGCTCGCCGTGTCGCCTCCACCCTGGGTTACGGACAGAAAGAAGCCTACCTCCAACACCTGTCATTTCGACCGACCAACGGGAGCGGAGAAACCCCTGTATTTAGCCGGTGATCGAAGTGCCGAAGAAGCTAAGAGATACGCTCCATGACTCTAGCCGGTTTTATTCAAATTTGAGCAACCCATCTCGCATTTGATTGAAACACTCAATTATTGAACCATTACCATAAATTCTTCTTCAAAATCTAGAATTATGGCGTGTAAATCGCTCATCCAGCATGACATGACTCCGCCATCTGCTCGATTTCACCACATTGTTTCACGTGGAACAATATTCGGATCAGGTTGAGTGTTCGCCGCTTCAATCCGGTCTGCGAGGGCACTTTTATGTCGTTTGCACCCGATCGAAGGCCTGAGCAAATACGCTACTCAGCAGGATCGTAGTTCAGATTCGGCCCAAGCCATCGCTCAACTTCCGCCACGCTCATGCCCTTGCGTTCGTGATAGTCCGCAACCTGATCGCGATCGATCTTGCCAAGGCTAAAATAGCGCGATTGAGGATGCGCAAAGTAGATTCCACTCACGCTCGAGCCAGGCCACATCGCAAACGACTCCGTAATTAGCATCCCGGTATTGGCCTCCACATCCAGCAAATGCCAGAGCGGTCCCTTCTCCGTGTGATCCGGAGACGCCGGATACCCCGGAGCCGGCCTGATACCCCGATACCCCTCCTGAATCAGTTCTGCCGGGCTCAGATTTTCCTCAAGACCGTAGCCCCACTCATCCCGAACCCGCTTGTGCAGACATTCAGCAAAAGCTTCAACCAGGCGATCGGCAAGCGCCTCGGCCATGATCGCGTTGTAGTCGTCATTCTCCGCCCTGAACTGGTCGCACAACTCCTTCATTCCGATCCCGCTGGTTACGGCGAAAGCACCTATGTGATCGGGCAACCCTATTTCCTTCGGCGCAATAAAATCAGCCAGCGACCGGCATGGTTCCGCGCCTTCTCTGTTGGTTTGCTGACGGAGGAAGTGGAATCGCTCCAGCACCTTTTCGCGTGTTTCGTCGGTGTACAGTTCGACATCGTCACCCACGGCGCTGGCGGGAAAGAAGCCGTAGACACCTCGCGCCGCAATCAGGTTCTCCTCAATGATGCGATCCAGAAGAGCATTGCCTTCCTTGAAGACCTGACGCGCCTGCGCACCGTGCCCCTCGTGCTCAAGGATGCGAGGATAGATACCCTTCAGCCCCCAGGCATGAAAGAACGGCGACCAGTCAATAAACTCGCGCAGCGTCGCCAGAGGAAAGTTATCCAACACGCGCACCCCGGTAAACGACGGCGTGGGCAAGTCTTCGGCACGCCACTCAATCGGAGTTCGCCGCGCGCGCGCAGTCTCAAGCGGAACAACCTTCAGCTTCGGCGCTGCATGTGCCTTGCGAAGCGCCTCATAGTCAGCGCGATGCTGCGCCACAAACTCCGCTTTGCCATCGTCACTCAAAAGACTCGACGTCACAGGCACTGCCCGGCTGGCGTCCAGCACATGGACCACTGGCTCGCTGTAATGCGGCGCAATCTTGACCGCCGTATGTGCCCGGCTGGTGGTTGCCCCGCCGATCAGCAGCGGCACTTTGAAACCCTGGCGCTCCATCTCGCGAGCCACATGCACCATCTCGTCCAGAGACGGCGTGATCAGGCCACTCAGGCCGATCATGTCCGCTTTCTCCGCCTTGGCACGCTCCAAAATCTTCTCGCACGAAACCATCACTCCAAGGTCGATGACATCGTAGTTATTGCAGGCCAGCACGACACCGACGATGTTCTTGCCAATGTCGTGCACATCCCCCTTGACCGTCGCGAGCAGGATCTTTCCCTGCGCCTTGACGACCTCTCCAGCCGCAACCATGGCCGCCTTCTCGGCCTCCATAAACGGCGTAAGGTGCGCCACAGCCTTCTTCATCACACGGGCAGACTTCACCACCTGCGGCAGGAACATCTTGCCGGCGCCAAACAGATCGCCTACCACGCTCATGCCGGCCATCAGCGGGCCTTCGATCACCAGCAGCGGGCGACCCAGCTTGACGCGGGCCTCCTCGGCATCGATCTCGATGTACGCATCTATGCCCTTGACCAGTGCGTGCGAAAGACGCTCCTCCACCGTGCCATGGCGCCACTCTTCGGCCTTCTTCTCGTTGACGACCTTGCCAACGTCCTTCAGCTTTTCGCCGTGTTCCACCAGGCGCTCTGTCGCGTCAGGACGACGATTCAACAACACGTCCTCGACCAACACCTTCAGCTCGGGCTCGATCTCCTCATACACCTCGAGCATCCCGGCATTCACGATACCCATGTCCATGCCCGCCCCGATGGCATGGTACAAAAACGCCGAGTGCATGGCCTCGCGAACCGTGTTGTTGCCTCGGAAGCTGAACGAGATATTCGAGACGCCGCCGCTAACCTTCGCATGCGGCAGATTGGCCTTGATCCAGCGCGTGGCGTTGATGAAGTCGACCGCGTAGTTGTTGTGCTCCTCCATCCCTGTGGCAACCGTCAGGATGTTCGGATCGAAGATGATGTCCTCGGCCGGAAAACCGACCTCGTCTACAAGGATCTTGTAAGCCCGCTCGCAGATGCGGATCTTCTCGTCGAAGGTCGCAGCCTGGCCCTGCTCGTCGAAGGCCATCACCACTACCGCCGCGCCGTATTTCAGCACCTTCGCCGCATTCTGGCGGAACTTCTCCTCGCCTTCTTTCAGCGAGATCGAGTTCACAATGCCCTTGCCTTGCAGGCACTTCAGCCCTGCCTCGATGACCTCCCACTTCGAGGAGTCCACCATAAAAGGCACCTTGGCGACCTCAGGCTCGCTCGCCAGCAGCTGCAGGTAGCGGGTCATGGCAGTTACGCCATCGATCATCCCCTCGTCCATGCAGATGTCGATAACGTTGGCCCCGTTCTCGACCTGCTGCCGAGCCACGCTTACTGCTTCTTCAAACTTGCCTTCTTTGACCAGTTTCGCGAACTTCGGCGAACCGGCCACATTGGTCCGCTCGCCGATCATGATGTAGACACCGGACTGTTGCGTAAACGGCTGCGATCCCGAAAGACGGAGCGGCTTTGTTTCCCTTAGGGCGGTCCCGCTCATGCTACCCACTTTCGCGGAGCCTTACCTTCGAGCGCCTTGGCAATCGCCGCAATGTGTTCAGGCGTGTTGCCGCAGCAGCCACCGGCGATATTGATCAGCCCACCCCGTGCAAAATCGCTCAAGTACCGGGCCATATCCGGCGGCCCAAGATCGAACCCCGTCTCCGAAAGAGGATTCGGTAATCCGGCATTCGGGTAACACGAGATCGCCACGTTCGCCTTCTCCGAGAGCTCCTCCAGGAACGGATACATAAGGTCAGGCCCCAGCGAGCAGTTCAGCCCCACCGACAGCGGCTTCACATGCTTCACAGCGTTCCAGAAAGCCTCCGTGGTCTGTGCGGAGATCAGCGTCTCGCCGCCACGCCCCACCGCCGCAGAGATCATCACCGGCAACTCCTTGCCATCCTCATCGAATACCTCACGAATCGCGACCAGCGCCGCCTTGGCGTTCAGCGAGTCAAAGATCGTCTCAACCAGAAGTAAATCTGAACCACCGGCAATCAGTGCGCGCACCTGCTGGGCGTAGGCAGCCTTCACCTGATCGAACGTGACCACACGGAAGCCGGAATCATCGGCATCGGGCGAGTTCGAAAGAGATACGGTGAGCGGTCCGATAGCCCCCGCCACAAAGCGTTGGCGCCCCGTCTCGTTCCCCACACGATCGGCCCATTCCCTGCACTGCCGCGCCGATTGCTCATTGATCTCCCAGGCCAGCCCGTCGAGGAATGAGTCGTCGATGATCTTCTGGTAGAACTCGGGGTCTTTCCTGCCGCCATGCTCCCGTGGATCTTCCACGAAGAATTCGCTCTGCGTGATGCTGGTCGCGCCGAAGGTGTTCGTCTCAATGATGTCCGCCCCAGCCTCCAGAAACCGGCGATGGATATCGCAGATCATCTGCGGCTGCGTCAAGGAGAAGAGATCGCCATTGTTCAGCAGGTCCTTCGTCGAGTCCTTGAAGCGCTCCCCGCGGATGTCAGCTTCCGTCATGCCGTAGGTGCGGATCGTCGTGCCCATCGCCCCATCGATAATCGCGATTCGATTCTCGAGGATCTTTTCAAGGGGGTGCCTGGAAGCCTTCGTTATCTCTTCCGGATAGCTCAGAGTATTAGCCATCTCATACCTTTCATCGTCGCGGTTTGCTCACGCGCCTATCGCAGTGCGGCGAGCCCGAAGGCTCGCCGCTGGTGAATCTTGTTCGCCGCTAACGATATATCTCTGTTAACCGCTCCTAAGCCAGCACTTCGGCGTGTTCTTTGTCCGACTTCGGAAGACCTGTGGACACAGCCACCAGCAGGTCTTCCTTGCGCATGACCATGGTGGTTGCGTTCAGGCTCGCCAGCTCGAAACCATGCCCGTGCGTAATCGCATCGGTCGGGCAGGCTTCCACGCAGTATCCGCAGAAGATGCAGCGGTTGTAATCAATGTTGTAGACCTTTGCATAGCGCTCAGCCGAGGAGATACGAGTCTCTTCGGTATTGTCCGCGGCCTCAATGTAGATGCAGTTCGACGGGCAGGCCGCCGCGCACAGAAAGCAGGCCACGCACTTTTCCAGGCCATTCTCATCGCGTTGCAGCTGATGCTTGCCGCGGAAGCGCTCCTGCAACTGCGCACCGCGTAGCGGTCCCTTGCCGTCCGGATAGTTCTCCACCTCGGTCGGCTGGAAACCCTCTCGGAGCGTGATGCTCATACCCTTCGCAATGGCGGCGACGTTGCGGATGATCGACATAGAACTTAAGTATACGTGTTCTTCCTTGAAGATCTATACGTCCCCGCCCAGGCGGCGTACTCTGGGCAGATGAAGACCTCTATTTTTGCCGCTCTCCTCCTTGCCCTCGCGCCGCTCTCCCTTGTCGCCCAGGCCCCCGCGGGGCAGGACAGCAAAGCCCAGGACGGCATGGCTGTGGAGCACGCCAAAGCTCCCGTCCCCCCTTCAAAATCCGTGAGCATCACCTTTGAAGGCAGGATCACGACACTCTCCCTGGAAGACCTGATCAACCTGCCCCAGGTCACCGTCAACGTGCATAACGCCCACACGAATAAGGACGAAACCTATACCGGCCCGCTGGTCTCGGATGTTCTGGCCAAAGCCGGCCTCGTCTCCTCCCGCGAGACCCAGCCGCTCATCCTCCACAGCAGCGTCGTGGCCACCGGTACAGACCACTATTACGTCCTGTACTCCGCCGCCGAAGTGGAACCCGCGTTCAGCACCGGCAAGGTCATCGTCGCAGTCATGAAATTCGGCCTGCCGGACAACGACGGCGGCCTCATCCAACTCGTCAATACGACGGACACCAAGGCCGCCCGCTGGGTCCACGGTCTGACCAGCCTCAATGTCATGAGCCTCTCGCAGACGGTTACGAAGTAGTGGTGGCTTCCCCGGTGGGAGATCGGGTGCAAAACGCATATTTCTGCATACCCCACCAAAATTGTCATCTCGACCGAAGCATGACAGCTATAAGTCATGCGTAGTGGAGAGACCCCTGTATTTTTCCTGGAGCAGCATTACGGCTATGGGCAAAATACAGGGGTCTCCCCACTACGGCGCAAAGTACGCGCCTTCGGTCGAGATGACAATTTTTTAGGCGACAAGCCAAAAAACGACTCCGGTACACGAATGAGCTACCGGCTCACCATCGACCCAATATTGGTCAGATACTTAAGGTACTTCGCGAACTTCTCCGGCACGACCCGGTAGTAAACATTGAGTCCCTCTTTGCGAGAGGTAATCAGCCCCAGATCTGTCAGCACCTTAAGATGATGCGACAGCGTCGCTCCTGAGATGGCGTGTTTTGCATGCATCTCACCGCAGAACAACTCATCGTGCTCCGCGATCTGCGTATAGATAGCCAGGCGATTGGGGTCTCCAAGAGCCTTTCCTATCTGCGCCACCTCGTCGTCCGTCATTTTTCCCATAGGTATATCAGACGCGGCAAACACAATTCTGAATCCAACTATTTCGATGCTCATCTAAATACACATCACGCTTCCGAAGTGCTGTGTAGATGGAGATATCACGATGTGGATTGTTCGACTTGCGCTAAACCGACCCTACACGTTCATTGTAGCTTCGATCCTTATTCTGGTTCTGGGCTTTTCGTCGATCGCGACCACGCCGACCGACATCTTTCCTAATATCGATATCCCTGTTGTCACGGTCATCTGGTCGTACTCCGGGCTCCCCGCCAAGGAGATGGAGCAGCGCGTCACCACCTTCAGTGAGTTCGTCATGGCCGTCGTCAATGACGTAAAGTCCATCGATTCGCAAACGACCAGTGGCGCCAGTGTTATCAAGATTTCGTTCCAGCCCCAGGTACGAATCGATAGCGCCATGTCCCAAATCGACGCCGCGGTAAATTCCATTCGCTTCCGTATGCCACCCGGTGTAAATCCGCCGTGGATTCTGCGTTTTAGCGCGTCAACCGTACCCATCATCCAGCTTGCACTCTCCAGCGACACGCTCTCGGAATCGGAACTTTACGATTACGGTTTGTTTCGTGTTCGACAGCAGTTATCCACAGTTCCCGGGACCTTATTGCCAGCACCCTATGGCGGCGTAGCCCGGCAGATCATGGTGGACATGGATCAGAATGCCCTTCTCGCCAAAGGTCTGACGCCCATCGATATCACCGCAGCGATCAATGCCCAAAATGTGACGCTTCCATCAGGCACCGCAAAGGTTGGCAACCGGGAGTACACCGTCAGCACCAACTCCAGTCCTGTCGATGCATTGATGTTGAATGACGTGCCCATCAAGACCGTCAACGGCTCTCTTGTCTATATGCGAGATGTGGCTCACGTACGGGACGGCTGGGCTGTGCAACAGAATTCGGCCCGCGCCAACGGCAAGCCTGCGGTCCTGCTGGCCATCATGAAGACAGGCTCGGTCTCGACGCTGGACATCGTCAACCAGATCAAGAACGACGTTCTTCCCGCCTCACGAGCTGCGGCTCCGAAGGGGCTCAACATCAAGGAACTCTTCGATCAGTCCATCTTTGTGAAAGCAGCCATCGTGGGTGTCTTGCGCGAAGGAGCCATCGCAGCATGCCTTACGGCGCTGATGATTCTGTTGTTCCTGGGCAGTTGGCGCAGCACGCTCATCATTGCCATCTCCATTCCGCTCTCGATCCTCAGTTCGATCATCGTGCTCAGCGCGATGGGCGAAACGATGAATACCATGACCCTCGGAGGCCTGGCCCTGGCCATCGGCATCCTGGTCGACGACGCAACCGTCACCATCGAAAACATCCACCGGCACATGGGCGAACAGCCTCTGCGCGAGGCCGTGCTGATCGGTGCCTCCGAGATCGCCACACCGACGCTCGTCTCCACGCTGACCATCTGCATCGTCTTCGTCTCGGTAGTCTTCCTCACCGGCCCGGCGAAGTACCTCTTCACGCCGATGGCGCTGGCGGTTGTCTTCGCCATGCTCGCTTCCTACATCCTCTCCCGCACGCTCGTTCCGGTGCTGGTCAACTACCTGCTGGGCGCCGAGCACACCTTCGAGGGCAACTTCGATCTGGAGACGCTCGCAACCGTAAAGCGCTCCATCTTCGGACGCATTAACGACCGCTTCAACCAGGGCTATCTCTGGGTCCAGACCCGCTACACCCATTCGCTGGAGACGGTCCTGAACCACCGCAGGCCAGCGCTCATCGTGTCGATCGCCCTTATGTCCACGGCGTTCGTATTGCTGCCGTTTGTCGGCAGAGACTTTTTCCCTGCTGTCGATGCGGGCCAGATTCGGCTGCACGTAAGGGCGCAACCCGGAACCCGCATCGAGACCACCAAAGCAATCTTCAGCCAGGTGGAAGAGCAGATTCACAAGACCATTCCAGACGATGAACTGGAACTCCTCATCGATAACATCGGCCTCTCACCCGAGACCTTCAACTACGCCTTCGGTGATGGAGCAACCATCAGCAGCGCAGACGGCGAGATCCTGATCGCGCTCAATGAAAAACACCACGGCCCGACAGACAAGTATGTGAAGCAGCTACGCACGCAACTGCAGCAGCAGTTCCCTGACCTCACCTTCTTCTTCCAGCCCGCAGACATCGTGACGCAGATCCTCAACTTTGGACTGCCCTCACCCATCGATGTGCAGGTGCAGGGCTACGACCCGGCGAACTATGAGATCGCCCGCCATCTCCGCGAGCGCCTCGCAACGGTTCCCGGTACGGTCGACGTTCATATGCACCAGGTCGTCGACGCGCCGGATCTGCATCTCGACATAGACCGCGTGCGCGCAGCGCAGTTCGGCCTCACCCAGCAGGACGTAGCCAACAGCATCTATATCTCGCTCAGCTCCAGCGCTGCGGTGCAGCCGAACTTCTGGCTCGACCCCAAGATGGGCATCACCTACACTGTCGCCGCGCAGACGCCGCAGTACAGCATCAATTCCATCAACGCCCTGCAGAACACGCCTATCCCGATCCACACACTGGATAACCGCACCGAAGTGCTCGGCAACATGGCGACGCTCAAGCCCGCGATTCAACCGGTGGTCATCAACCACCACAACGGCGCACCCGTATTCGACATCTTCGCCAACACCCAGGACAGCGATCTTGGCTCCGTCGCGGCGAAGGTCACCCGCATCGTCAAGGAGGAGAGCAAGAACCTTCCTCCAGGAACGAAGATCGTCGTGCGCGGACAGGTAGAGAGCATGAACGAGGCCTTCAACCGTCTTGGTCTCGGCCTTACGTTTGCCGCTCTTCTTGTCTACCTGCTCATGGTTGTCAACTACCAGAGCTGGCTCGATCCCTTCATCATCATCTGCGCGCTTCCCGGAGCGTTCTGCGGCATTGTATGGGCGCTCTTCCTCACGCAGACCACCTTCAACGTCCCCAGTCTTATGGGCGCCATCATGTCCATCGGCGTAGCCACGGCCAACTCGATTCTCCTGGTCACCTTTGCCAATGAACTTCGTGCCAAGGGCGTCGCCCCACTCGAAGCGGCGGTCACAGCCGGCTACACCCGGCTGCGTCCCATCATCATGACGGCCTTCGCAATGATCATCGGCATGCTGCCGATGGCGCTGGGCCTGGGAGAAGGCGGTGAGCAGAATGCTCCGCTGGCTCGTGCCGTGATCGGCGGTCTTACCGTCGCCACCTTCGCCACGCTCTTCTTCGTCCCCTTGATGTTCACCCTCATCCACGGAAGAAACGCCAACACACAACAGGAGGCCGCATGACACAGCAGACCGAAACCGTTCCTACCCAGAAGACTCAGCAGAAGACCACCAGCACCTTCGTCAAAGCAACCGGTGCGGCTGTAGTTCTGATCGCTCTGGTCGCCATCGGCACCCTCCCACGGCTGACACGTCAGCGTGAGGCGCTGGCTGCCGTTCGTGACTCTGCGGTGACGCATCCAGTCGTCTCGCTTGTGCATGCACAGAAAGGGGAGCCAACCTCCGAACTTCTGTTGCCCGGCAACATCGAACCGCTCTATGACGCCAATCTCTTTGCCCGTGTCGATGGCTACCTCGACCGCAGGAACGTGGACATTGGCACCAAGGTGAAATCGGGCCAAGTGCTGGCGGTCATCTCTTCCCCGGAGATCGATCAGCAACTGCTTCAGGCCCGCGCCACTCTGGCACAGTCGGACGCCTCGCTTCTGCAGGCCAATGCTGCTCTCCAGCAAGCAAAGGCTAACGCCGAGTTGACGCGCCTTACCAAGGAGCGCGATCTTCCTCTCGGCCAGGAACACGCGATCTCGCAGCAGATCGTCGATGAAGCCGTGCAGGCTCACGATGCTCGCCTCGCCGATGTGGCCGCTGCGAATGCCAACATCACGGCCGCCGAAGCCAGCGTGACAGCCAACCACGCCAACGTAGCGCGTCTGCTGCAGATGCAGAGCTTCGAACGTATCGTTGCCCCGTTCGATGGCGTTATCACCGCGCGCAATGTCGAGCGCGGCGACCTCGTAAGCGCCACCGCCAGCAGCACGGCAAAGCCACTCTTCAGCATTGCCCAGAGCGGCACCCTGCGCATCCAGGTCGATGTGCCACAGTCCGAAGCAGTCAACATTCAGGATGGGCAAAAGGCCTCCATCGACGTCAAGGAGCGCCTCGGACGTCCCTACACCGGCACCGTCATCCGCAACGCCGGAGCACTCGATAACGCAGCCCGCACCATGCTGACCGAGGTGCAGGTCGACAACAAAGATGGCTCCCTGCTGCCGGGCATGTATGCCCAGGTCGAGTTCACACTGCCGGAGCAGCACACTGCTCTTATCATCCCGACCAGCTCTCTCGTCGTCGACCACTCAGGAATGCACGTTGTGACCGTGAACCCGGACCACACGATCCACTTCGTGCCAGTCTCCGTGGGCAAAGACATGGGAACACAGGTTGAGATTCTCACAGGGCTACAGGGCTCGGAAGCCCTGGTAGCCAGTCCGAGCGATCTGCTCAACGAGGGTCAACATGTCGAAGTGCGCTGAACATCTTTCCTGCCACCAACAGTGGCAGAACCACACCGTAAGGGACGTTGTCGTGAAGAGAGTCGTACAAACCCTCGTTGCGGGCGCGCTCGCACTGATGGTGGTCGGCTGCAACGCAGGCCCCAACTACAAACGCCCCGTCGATACCACGCCGCAGGCCTATCGTGGCGTCCTCGCGCCAGACATTGCACCCACCGCATCGGCAACCTCGCTCGCCGATGAAAAGTGGGCAGCGGTCTTTCAGGACCAGGTTCTGCAGCGTCTCGTTCAGGAGGCGCTGCAGAACAACCTGGACCTGCGCATTGCAGCCCAGCGCATTCTTGAGGCCCAGGCACAACTCGGCATCACGCACGCACAACAGCTTCCGTCTGTGAGCGCTGGTGCCAGCTACTCCGCTCTGCAAGCGCCCTCGTCGCTGGTAGGCAACAACTCCAACGGCACCCCGAACAACTCCTTCTTCAACGGTGGAGGCTTCAGCGGATCAGGAGCATGGAACCTCGATTTCTGGGGACTGTACCGCCGCCAGACCGAAGCCGCGCGCGCCGACCTGCTGGCCAGTGAATGGGCGCAGAAGGCCACCCGATCCACGCTCGTCCAGGATGTTGCCGAGTCCTACTTCCAACTGAGAAGCCTCGACGCTCAACGAGAGATTACAGAGAACACCATCAAGGCCCGCACGGACTCACTGCACCTCACGCAATCGCTGGAGCGGCACGGTGCTGGTTCCCTCGCAGATACGCGTCAGGCGGAGGAGCTGCTCCACGCTGCTCAGGCCAATCTCCCTGAGTTGCGGCGCCAGATTGCCGTACAGGAAAATGCCCTCAGCATTCTCCTGGGCCACAATCCCGAAGCCATCGATCGCGGTCTTGCAGTCGACCAACAGCCTCACCCGCAAGAGGTGCCGGTGGGTGTGCCTTCACAACTTCTCGAACGCCGCCCCGATATTCAGCAGGCCGAGGCCAAGCTGGTTGCAGCCAACGCACGCATCGGCGTCGCCAAGGCGCAGTTCTTTCCGCAGATCTCACTCACCAGCATGGGCGGCTCGTCGAGCAGCCAGCTGCAATCCATCTTCTCCTCGCCAAACGCCTACTGGTATGCCGCCGGTTCGCTCTCACAGCCGATCTTCGATGGCGGCCGCATTCGCAACAACTACCATCTCTCGCAGGCGCAGGAGCAGGAGATGCTGCTCGAGTATCGCAAGACCATCCTCAATGCGCTCAAGGATGTTTCGGACTCTCTAGTCACCTATAAAGAGACGCGCGAACACCGTGAAGAACAGGCTGCGCAGGTGACATCCGCGGCTGATGCCGTGCGGCTCGCGCGGCTACGCTACTCCGGCGGAAACACCAGCTATCTTGAGGTGCTCACCACGGATACAGATCTCTACTCGGCGCAATTGCTTCTCGCCCAGGCGCAGCAACAGGAGGCGGCCTCTCTGGTGGATCTCTATGCGGCGCTCGGCGGAGGCTGGCAGTAACGGGAGCAGGGCTTCAGCTTTTTGTAACATCAGGGCGATCGCCCTTTAGAAACGCTTGAAGGGTAGAAACTTGCCGGACATGCCGATCTTTACGCGGTCGCCCTTTGGGTCCGGCTCCCGTTCGATGGACATACTGAAGTCGATTGCGCTCATGATGCCATCCCCAAACTCTTCTTCGATAAGAGCCTTCCACGTAGTGCCATAGTTTTGGATCAGTTCATAGAAGCGGTAAATCAGTGGATCGGTGGGTGGCATGATCGCAGTCGCCCCTCGCTCGGGGGAGATCACGAGCCAGTTGGCCTCTTCCTTTGTTAGACCGAATATTGCCGCGGCTTTGCCTGCCTCCTCGGCAGTCAACGTCATCTGCCCCAACAGGGCCGCTGTATAGATGATTGGTGAACTACTTCCCAGGTCAGCGGCGATACCTTTCCAGGTCAGTCCCAGTTCGACCTTCCTGCTCAAAATCTTTGCGGTTACTTCTTCGCGACTCGACATGCTGTCTCCTGAACGTCTCTTCTACACAACGGATTGACCGGAGCCTTATTCGCTCCGGTCAATCAACGTATGCTGCTCATTGTCTCTCAGCTCAAGGCATCGCTGATTAAGCCTTGGTGAGTTCACGCACGCTGTATGAGTGCGCTCCTACACCAGCCAGCTTGCCGCCCTTCGTGATGAGGTACTCATCGCGGATGGGGCGATCCTCGAACCAGCACTCCAGTATCTCGCGAGTCCCCGTAGCATAGCGGGTCTGTGCGGAGAGCGAGGTGCCCGAGATGTGCGGTGTCATGCCGTTGTATGGCATGGTCCGCCACGGATGATCAACCGGTGCAGGCTGCGGGAACCAGACATCGCCGGCATACCCGGCAAGCTGGCCGCTCTCCAAGGCACGGGCAATCGCATCGCGGTCGCAGATCTTTCCGCGTGCGGTGTTGATGAGATACGCACCACGCTTCATCTTGGCAAGGAGAGCCTCGTTGAACAGATTCTCCGTCTCAGGATGCAGCGGTGCATTGATCGTGACCACGTCGCACACCTTCACCATCGACTCGGCATCGGGGTGGAAGGTGAGGTTCAACTCCCGCTCGACCGACTCCGGCAAACGATAGCGGTCGGTGTAGTGGAGTTTCACATCGAACGGCTTCAACCTCCGCAGGATGGCAAGCCCGATTCGCCCGGCGGCGACCGTACCTACATGCATCCCTTCAAGGTCATAGGAGCGCTGCACGCAATCCGCGATGTTCCAACCACCCTTTACCGCCCACTCATGGGAAGGAAGATAGTTGCGAACCAACGACAGAATCATCATCACCGCATGTTCCGAGACGCTGATGCTGTTGGAATACGTGACCTCAGCGACAGTAATACCGTGCTCGTTTGCGGCTTCAAGATCCACATGATCGGAGCCGATGCCTGCTGTGATTGCGAGCTTCAACTTCCTGGCCTTCGCAATGCGTTCGGCAGTCAGATAAGCAGGCCAGAAGGGCTGCGAGATGACGATATCGGCATCGGGAAGCTCCTTGTCGAAGACAGAATCCGCTCCTTCTTTGTCGGAAGTGACAACGAACGTGTGCCCCTGGCTTTCGAGGTACTTGCGAAGCCCGAGTTCACCCGACACGCTCCCCAGCAGTTGGCCGGGCGTGAAGTCGATCGCCTTGGGAGTCGGTGCCGTCTGTCCTCCCACATAGGAGGTGATCTTAGGTATATCAACCCGCGCGTAGGACTTGGGATATCCCGTAATTGGGTCGTCATAAAGTACGCACAATACTTTCGCCATCGTTTTTCTCCTGTTGCATCTGCAACACAACAACAGTGCGACTTGGAGAAAACGACCGTCAAACAATGGAAAACGATCAACTGATCGGAGATTTCGATTGCGGACAACTATTCTTACTCAGTAAATGAATCGGCGTGCCGCGCACTATCTCCACTATCAAGATTTTTCTAGACAGAGATCGCTATGAAGAAAATTGATGGACCTTCGTTATTGCTTCTGAAATACCCTGTTATGTCCGACATTCAGAATATTTTGAAAGCCCATAGCGGGCAGCAATTCCGAGGCTTTGCTAGAACCCGGGCGACCACGATAGGAGATGTCCATTTCCAGGAATAGAGACGCATCGTCCATGACAAGCACCCCCCCTTTCGCTACTTTCGGAGCAAACACCTTTACATCATGGGTAGCAATTTCTTCCGTATGATCGCCGTCGATGTAAATTAGATCGAACTGACGCTCATCAAGCGATGAAAGAATGTTACTGTCTGTCGAAAATCCCCGCAAAATTTCGACCTTTCCAAAATCCAGATCGAATTCACTAAATATTTTTTCGCAATCCGCAAAATAATCGCCGTTTTGATAGAGGCTGCCTGCTTCGATCTCATGCCGAAACCTTCGATCAATGCGCTTACGGATTGCTCTCAAGAGGCGATTTTCGCGAGTAACACCAGTAACTCCAGAAAAAGGGCTAAGGGCCGAAATCTGTAGCTGCACTTCAACATGACGCGAAATCAACGACCACAGACTGATGACCTGTCCCTTATAGACGCCGATCTCCAGGCACCGAATGACAGAGGAGTGTTGTCCAAGGTGACTGAGGATTAGATACCACATGGTATGAAAGGCTCGGTCTCCAAAGCCCCATTGCTGGGCTTCAACCCAAGCGCGATGACTGGAAAGCCACGGCCAGTGATAGGATGTGGCTTCCATTTCTCTATAGATTCGGGTATTACATTCTCTGCTGTTCTGATAGCGTGCAACGTGATCGGATAAGTTCAACTCCGTTCCAATCAATGGATCGACATATCTGTTTGGTCCCAGCTCTTCCAAATCAGCACACCTCTTATGATCGGGCAGTTGAATCGGCCCAGAACCGATTTAATCTCTGTGGCGCCAACTTTATCAGACGTTTTGATGGAATGTCTACAGTGTCGTGCAGCATAACCGTGAAGATGAATTTGCGCGCGCAACGCTTCGTCATGCGGAGAACGGACGCAGACGCAGCCTGATCTCCTTCTTTGTTTTCGGCATCTTTGCAACATCCAGAAAAGCGCGTGCCATCGCGGGAAGCGGCTCCTGATCTGTCGTCACCAGGCCGACCGCGTGAGAGGCTTCTGGTTCGACGAGCGGCAGCACCACCAACATCTCGCGATCCATTAGAAGCCTGACAAAGCTATCGGGCAGGATCGTCGCCCAACGCCCCGTATGAAGGTGGCCTAAAAGCGCAAGCAGTGAGTTGGACTCCAGTTCCGGATGGAGCGTCGCTCTCCCCTCTTTTGCGTGCCTCTCCAGAATTCGTCGATTCTGCATATCCGGGGTCATTAAACAAAGAGGTTCGGCAGCGGCTTCTCTCCATGTAATTTGCTTCTTCTTTGAGAACTTGCCTTCGCGGCAGGTCACAAACATATATCGCTCGCGATGCAGGGAAAGTCGTCGAACTCGAACCAGAGGATCGTTGTCGAGATAGGTAAAGCCTACGTCCAGTGAGAAATCGTCAAGCCCACGCTGAATCTCCGCGGAACTCAGGGAGCGAATGAGGATCGTCGTCTCTGTGTGGAGTTTGGTGAAAGGAACGGTCAGCAGAGGGACCAGCGGAAGGGCTACTGGGATAGCACCGATACGGAGTTGCCCTCTTAGCCCGTGGCTCATGGAGTGCAGGCTCTGCTGCAGACTGCTGTAATCGCGGATCGATCTCTGGGCCCACGACAATACCTCAGCCCCAGCCGGTGTGAGGCCGACAAAGCGCTGTCCGCGCTCCACGATCAAAACGCCGATATCCTCTTCTAATTGTTTGATGCCGGCAGAGAGCGTCGATTGCGTAACCTTACAAGCGGCGGCCGCTCGACCGAAGTGCTTCTCACGAGCAAGCGCCGTTAAATACTCCAAGTGTCGCGTAATCACTTCGTTCAGGACCCCACTGCTGACAAGGGTAAACCACACCATAGAGCAGCGAGTTGAACGCATCGCTATTGTTCATCGGTGGCAACGCCCCGAAGGTGGCGTCCCGATTCCACCCTCAGATTAGAATTTTTAACGTCGCCCCTTGAGAGTCGCGTCAGGAGAAGCGCCCTATATTGATCGCCAACCCGAAAGGAATTGAATATTGAGTCAACGTCATCACGATGGAAGCGCTGGAGATGCGAACTACGGCGTGATCGGAAGCACCTATACACAGTATCGTCAGCCGGAACCTCGCATAGCGCAGTTCATTGACAAGGCATTGGCAGGGGCTCGGACGGTGCTAAACGTTGGAGCCGGAGCAGGCTCTTACGAACCCCTGGATCGGGACGTAACTGCTGTCGAACCCTCGGCCTCCATGCGGGAAAAGCGCCCAGCCCACCTCTCGCGGGCTATCGATGCCACAGCCGAGCATCTCCCGTTCGAGGACAACCAATTCGATGCCGGCATGGCGTCGTTCACGGTACATCAGTGGCCAGATCTGCAGGCTGGTCTCCGGCAGATGCGGCGTGTGACCCGCGGCCCCGTGCTCATCCTCACTTGCGACCCAGATGCCTTGGATCGATTTTGGTTGAACGCATACTCTCCTGAAGTAATTTCTGTAGAAGCTCGTCGCTATCCAGCGATAAGCACCATAGCGTCCACCTTAGGAGACCACACCTCGGTCCTCTCGGTTCCCATTCCCTTGAACTGCGTCGATGGCTTCGGCGAAGCCTATTACGGCCGGCCAGAACGTCTTCTGGAGCAAGGCGCAAGGCTGGCAAATTCGGCATGGAGCTTCGTTGAGCCGTCCGCACAGAAACGCTTTGTGGAGACGTTGCGTCAGGACCTGACAGAAGGCACGTGGGACAGGAAGTATGGTTATCTACGCACACAACCGGAGCTTGACGGTTCTCTGAGACTCATCGTCGGGCATGGTGCATCTTGATCGCGGCAAGCTGAGTCCGCTTCCTGGTTTGCCGAACATCAGAATAGAGAGGATTGCTGCTGTGGAATCTTCCGCAGGCTGGCTTCATGCTCCAGAAGCCAGCGTTTGCGTTCGATACCGCCGCCATAGCCGGTGAGTGAACCGTTCGCTCCGATCACACGGTGGCACGGTACGACAACCCCAATCGGATTGGAGCCATTGGCCAATCCCACGGCCCTGACTGCGGCTGGCCGGCCGATTCGTTTAGCAAGTTCCGCGTAAGACACAGTAGTGCCACAGGTAATCTCTCTCAGTGCCCCCCACACCTCGCGCTGAAAAGGTGTGCCTCCTGTTTGCACCGGCAGGTGATCGATTGCCGTAAGCTCTCCCGCAAAGTAGCTACCGATCGCATCGGCTAATCCGTTTGGATTGCGAGCGGGTGTGAGCGTGAATCCATCTTCCCCATAGTGAAGCCGCAGGAAGCGGCGCATACGTTCCTCATGATCTGTCCAGTCAACAGCGCGCAGATTCCCTTCGCGATCCGCCACGATCAGCATCTCGCCGATGGATGTGTCGAGTCGATCGATCAACAACTGCAATACCTCACTCATGCGAACTCCTATTCGTAGAAATCACATGGGCGTCTGCCGCCCAGAGATGTTGCGCAGCGTAAGCGCGCCATGGACGCCATGACTCCGCACGTTTAAGAAGGCCAGCTGAAGTTAGCCGCGCGCCATCGACTATAGCTGCACCGCGTAGCAGGCCGATGTCGGACGCAGGAAAGGCGTCCATCTCGCGAATAGCGCGCAACGCAATATATTGAGCTGTCCATTCGCCAACGCCGCGGATCGTGCGCAGTCGCGCAATCGCTTCTTCAATGGTTCCAAAGGGGCGAAACAGATTTGGGTCAGACACCGTAGCTTCCGCCAACGCCTTCAACGACACCTGACGCGCCCCTGGCATGCCGAGGCCGATGGATGCTGCAGAAGCAAGACGCTTTGCTGTAGGAAACACATGGGACAGTCCCGGATGAACCCTATAGCCCATCGGCACAGGCTTGCCGTGAAGTTGAACGAGCTGTCCCGCAAGCCGTCGTGCAGCGATGACGCTGACCTGCTGGCCGAGAATCGCACGCACCGCCAGCTCAAAGCCATCCCATCCACCGGGCGCACGCAACCCGGGACGGCGCGCCACCAGAGGCGCAAGCAGCGGATCGCAGGAGAGGTGAGCATCAATCGTCTCAATATCCGCGCCAAGATCGAACAGGCGACGCACGCGGGCCACGATAGTCGGTAACGATCTCACCTTCGGAAATCGGATCGTGATCCCAAGACTCTGCCACTGCGGCAAGTGCATCACTTCTACGCTTCCGACAGAACCATCTATCTCAACCGTACGCAGATATCTTCCGTTCTCCACCACTTCAACGCCTGGAATCGCACGCATCTGCAAGTGGCCGAGTATGGACTCCCAGTCATAAGGAGGCCTATATCGCAGTCGAAGCGTCACACCTGCGTCCGCCCCCGCAGGGTTCGCGGAGTTCTTTCGCCGCAAAGCGCTGGGAGGGCGTTGAAAGAGCTCACGGAAGATCTCATTGAATCGCCGCAAGCTGCCGAATCCAGAGGCCAGCGCGACTTCCGTCATGGGCATCCGCGTCTCATGAATGAGCTGCTTGGCAAAAAGCACACGCCGAGTCTGGGCCACCGAGATGGGCGAGGCTCCGAGATGTTGAAGAAACAATCGGCGGAGCTGGCGTTCGCCCAGGCCAAGACGTTCGGCCAGCTTTTCAACGCTTGCTCCATCGCCATCAAGGGCGCCATCGTTAATGAGAGCCAGTGCGCGGGAAACGGTGTTCGATGTTCCACGCCATGAGGCCAGGTCGGGAGCTGTCTCCGGCCGGCAACGCAGGCACGGGCGAAAGCCCGCGTCCTGCGCCGCTGCCGCCGAACCGAAAAAGCGGCAATTCTCAAACTTCGCGGTACGCGCTGGGCAGACAGGCCGGCAATAGATACCTGTCGATGTGACACCTACAAACAATAGGCCGTCAAAACGGGCATCCCGGCTCTGTAGAGCGCGATAGCAGACCTCTTGATCGGGCAGTTCCATACGAGAATGTTCTCACTGATTGAAGGAACAAACTCGCGCTTTTCGGACATGGTCATTTATGCCGCTGCTCCCAATCCTGAAATAAGAGGATTAGCCAACGAGAAATCCGATTCCATCAATAAGAAAGTGAGCGATCATATTGCTGGCAAGATCGCGCCGGAAGAGGTAAAGCCCCGTCAAAACAGCCCCGCCGAATGCCGCGACGATAAGATGAGCCCCTCCCCAATAACCCAGGTGCGCCATCGTGAAGATTGAGAAAGAGATCGCTGCAGCCAGCCACCGAAAACCCATGATCTCAGTGAGGCGCTCAATCATGAAACCGCGATAGTAAAGCTCTTCGAGAACAGCCGCGCGGATAACAACCAAAACACGAAACCAAAGGGGCGTGGCTTTCACCGCCTCCAACGCGCCTTGCTTGTCAGCCAACCCAAAGGCCGGAAAGATGACCATATAGATGAACGCAAATCCCGCGACCATAATGGCCCCTGCGGCAAAGCCAAATGCGATGCTCTTCCAGGTTGGCCGTTTGAGTCCCACCGACGAGATTGGCCTGCGTTCGATAAAAAGAACATACGCAATCAGGTTTGCAACAAGCACCCAAAACACGGCCTCGCGTCCGGTCTGTGCCGCCAGGCTGTCTCCTGGCACTAAGTAATCGGCGATCGGCAGTTGAAGAACCATCAAAAGTGCAATCGTGCCGGCGGTCCTGGCAAGCGATCTGCCTTTTTCTGGTATCCCATCATTCATTGGCTGGGTTAATTCTTCGGAAATCACGCTTCCCTCCTCTTGCCTTTTCCAAAACGTCACGCAGTGAGTTTCGATCGTATCCATGCATTTGTGCAGACACAGCGTTCACGGGTTTATGAACTCCGCCGAGGAACTCAATCCTTGACTGTAACGACCGTAACATGTAACGATCGTGTCATGTCAAGTAGAAAAATGGAATTGCTCGACGCTGCGCTTAACTACCTGCTGGAACATGGAGTGGCGAACGTGTCGTTACGGCCGATGGCAGCTCAGCTCGGAACCAGCCCGCGGATATTGATGTTTCATTTCAAGTCAAAGGAAGAGCTGCTGCAGGAAGTACTGCAAGAGCTGCACTCACGCCTGCAGGTCTCACTGACGAAGATGGCATCCTCGGATATTGGACCGCAACGGGTCGCGCCACTGAAACAATTTTGGCAGTGGGCGATCAGGAAAGAGAACTATCCTCACTTGCGGTTGCTCTATGAGTTCCAGATCGTCGCTGCCCAGAACCCGGTTGAATACGGCCGCTATCTGAAAAAGACCTCCAGCGACTGGCACGCGATCGCACTTGGGGTAATGTCGTCACCTATGCGAAACGATGCTATGGCAACCATCTGCATTGCCCTATTCGACGGGCTGATTCTTGAACTGATGAATGGAGGCGACCGTCAGAAATTAACCAAGGCTCTGGATCACTTTATCTCGATCGTATCGCCCGCATCAGCAAGTACGACCACAGCCGATCGAAGCAGCCGCAAGCCTGCGAAGAAGACCGATGCGCGTTTATGATGTTTTGACTCTAGTTCATAAAACCGGAGGTCCGCGGTGCGTGATTCGGCAAGTTTGTCCCCAATGCACTTCCATTCCCGGCGTACCTTCTTGCGTGGTGTAGCTGCTGCTGTTTGCATCGGAACCACTTCTAAAAGAGGAACTGCACAATCCATGCATCGTCGCCTCACTATTCTCGACGCGCCGTCAAATCTCGGACTGAAGCCTCCCGCTCTAGGAAAGGAACCCGGCGTCAGGCAAATGGCGCGTTAAGCTGTTGGCTCAGGCTTTCGCTTAGATCAATCGCTCGTCTCGTTCCCTGCATAGTTTCCATTGCTCCCTGCAAACCGCTGGCAAGCTCTCGCCTCACTCCTGAAAGTGGAGTCTGAGGAAGCGAGAGTCCGGCATGAGCCTAAAGAGTTGGAGACTGCTAGTCGCACTAACGGGTGTGCTGAACCCGCTAGTGCTATTGGCACAGGCCCCATGTACGACCGGCTTTCGCGTCGAAGGCGCTGTTACAGATCCAACCAGCGCCGTCATCCCTGGAGCACAGGTGCGAGGCTCCGACGGAGAACAGAGCGTGAGCGATGCGGCAGGACAGTATGTCCTGCCTTGCGTCCGCAGCAGGTCAATCGCGATTACCGTGGAGGCCGAGGGCTTTGAGGGAAAGACCGTGAGTGTCAGCGCCCGGTCGGGAAGGCTTGCAACAACGAACGTGCAGTTAGAGATCGCCGCCGTGCAAGCCTCCGTACAGGTAAGCGCCGATACGGCTGCCACCGATACCGATCAAGCCGGAAGCGCCGTGACACTTAACACTAGTGAGGTTCAACAACTCGCCGACGATCCGGACGATTTTCTGCGTCAGCTTCAGGTCCTAGCATCCGGTGCCGGCGGAGATCCAACCTCTGTCCTCATTCGAGTCGATGGGTTTCAGAATGGAAGCGCGCTTCCTCCCAAAGGGGCAATCGCCTCTATTCGCGTCGCCTCTGATCTCTTTTCATCTGAGTATTCCTCTCCTCCCTGGGGAGGTGGACAGGTCGACATCTTCACGAAACCCGGCGCAGACACATTCCACGGCTCGCTCTTCTTCACCGATAGCGATGGCAGCTTCAATGCCACCGATCCGTTCTCCCTTACCGCAACCCCGGCGAGCAAGAGGCGCTACGGCTTTGAACTGAGCGGACCCATTGTTCAGAAGAAGAGTGGTTTTTCCCTGGCACTCGAAAAGCGCGACATCAATGAGTTCGAGGTGATCAACGCGCAGACTCTGGATGCGAACAACACACTTGTGCCGCTGCAACAGACGGTTGCGGCTCCGCAGAGGCTCTGGATTGCGTCCGCCCGTGGAGACTTGCAAGTCGCGCCCAACGATATTGCTGCATTTTCCTTCTCGGCCAACGTCAACAATCGCGGCAATCAGGGTGCCGGAGGACTTACGCTTGCTGAGGCCGGATACGACAGCCTGGTGAGCGAGTACGATCTCCGCCTGATCAATACGCTAACGCTGAATGCGAATACGCTGCATGAGACCCGGATTGGCTATACATGGAAGCGCACCGGGGAGACGCCGCTATCGACGGCCCCATCGCTCCAGGTAGCCGGCTACTTCACCAGCGGCGGAGCCACGGCCCAGAATCTGAACGATCGCGAGCGCGATCTCGAAGTGGATGACGATGTGATGCTCACCCGCGGCAAGCATGAGTTGAAGATCGGTGCACAGGCACTGGGCATGTTCGTGCATGACGATGATCCGAACACCTTCAACGGGGCCTACGTGTTCGGCGGCGGCAGTGCGCCGGTACTGGATGCGAACAACAACCCTACCGGCGAGACCGAGACCATCACGCCGATCCAGCAGTACGAGCGAGCGTTGCAGAGCCTTCCTGGAGGAGCTCCGACAACCTACCAGATCACTACCGGCACGCCGCTGGTCTCTCTGACACAGTGGCGATTGGGTCTCTATGTGCAGGACAACATCAAGCTCGCACCTCGCCTAACTCTTAACGCTGGACTGCGCTATGCCTTCCAGACAACACCCGATAGCTGGGCTAACTTCGCGCCCCGTCTTGGCCTCGCCTGGGCTGCCGATAAGAAGGAGACCTGGATCTTTCATCTGCGGGGCGGGATCTTCAATGGCGCGAACGACCAGGCTTATGCAATCGAGGTCGCGCGGCTGAACGGCAGTCGTCAGCAGCAGACGCTGGTGTACTCACCTGACTATAAAAATCCCTTAACACCGGTCCCGGGGGCGATCCAGGTGGGCACTGTGGACCAATTCCCGCACTCCTTAGCGCAGGGAATAGGTTTCACCGTGTACTCCAACGCTGAGCACATATTTCTCCACCAGACGCACATGCAGCTCAATCTCTATTGGGGTGAGGGCTACGACGGTATTCGCATCCGGAACATCAATGCTCCTTTAGTCTCCAGCAGTATTGGCACGGCGCCAGATCCAACGGCCGCTCTGCTTGCTCCGCGGCCCATCATGCCCGGAGAAAACATCTTGGAATATCAAAACTCGGGTCATCATACAGGCGGCCTTGTTTCCTTCAACCTGGACCAGCACAGCTATAAATGGTTCGGATTTCACATGCGATACGCGCACATGAATTTCAGGAGCAATGTTGGCGACGATCCGTCTCTCTTCCCTCAGTCAAGCTACAGCGACGCGGGAGAATCGGCGCGCGTCGACTGGCTTCGGCACAACACTGTCAGCATGCTCGGCAACGTCAATCTGCCTCTCAAAATCGGACTGATGACGCAGTTCGATGCGGGTGACGGCACGCCCTATGACATCACAACCGGTACGGATAACAACGGCGATGGCGAATTCAACGACCGGCCTTCCTATGCCACGGCTCCTGGCCCAGGGGTATATCCCACACGCTTCGGATTGTTGACCGCAAACACCGTCAACGGCAACGTCCCACGCAATCTCGGCACCATGCCGGGCGTCGTGCATCTTGATATGAACCTGAACCGTGTGTTCACGCTGAACCCGAAGGACAAGAACCATCCCCGCACCTTTACCTTCAACATACGCAGCGCCAACCTGCTGAACCACACCAATGTAACTGGCGTGAATACGGTGCTCTCCTCGTCCACGCTGGGGCAACCCATCACCGCTGAGACTGCCCGGCGCGTGGAACTCGGAGGACGTTTCAGCTTTTGAGAACTACGCATACACTTGTCTGGAGCTTGGATGCCCGGCGAGTCTGTCAACCTACAAGGAGGACGACATGGAAGCCACGATTGCAAAACAACTCACGGTGGGACGCAGCGCTTCAACACGCCTCACGGACGTAGCGGGAACCCTCGCGATACTCGCCATCGCAGGCGCCCTTGCTGCGATAACCGGAAATGAGTGCCATACCAACCTGACGCTCAATCACATCACAGTGTCTTTCACGCCATCGTTTCTCTATGGTGCAGTCACGTGGTTCTGGTGGGCAGCCATCGCGCTCTTGTTTCTCGGGTGTGCCCTGTACAAACCAACGCTTCTGCGATTCTCCGCAGGCGCCGCGTTGTTCCATCCCCTGGCAGCCTGCCTTCTCGCTGTATCGCACCTGGGTTTGCTGCAACACACAGTCTGGTGGGCAGCAGCACATTGGCCTGCCTGGGGCTCCATGTATCGCTCCTTCAATCTGGAAACCCCACAGCGCTTTGGTGCGGACCTCGTGATCTATGCGCTCCTCTACGGTTTCTCCAGCCTGATGTATGCGCAATCACAGGCCCAGCAAGCGGTTATCCAGAAGCTGGAGCTGGAGCGACAGCTCTCTCAGGCACAGCTCCATGTCCTGCAGATGCAGCTGGAGCCACACTTTCTATTCAACACACTGAATGCTGTGAACTCACTCGTCGATCTGGGCCGCAATAAGGAAGCCTCGCAGACACTCGCTCATCTCAACACGATCCTGCGCAGCGCCCTGCAGCGCTCCGCACCGGAGAAGGTTCCGTTCGCCGAAGAGCTACGCATCATAGAGAGCTATCTCACGATCCAGCGCGTTCGCTTCGCCGATCGTCTTCAGATCACAATCGACGTAACACCGGAAGCCCTGGAGGGCCTGGTTCCCTGCTTTCTGCTTCAACCCATCATGGAGAATGCCATCCATCACGGCATCGCGCCGATGGAAGCAGGCGGCATCATTGCAACCTCCATCAAACGCCGCGGCGACAGGCTTTGGATGCAGATACGCGACAACGGCGCAGGATCGAGTGCCACCCCAAGCAAGGGACACGGCATCGGCATCCGAAACACGCGAGAGCGGTTGGCCTACTTCTACCCGAATGCCTACGACTTCAAAGCTGGCGGATTAGCGACTGGCGGCTACGAGGTGACAATAGAGATTCCCTTCGAGCGGGTCGCCGTATGAGTCTTCGTACCGTCACCGTGGACGATGAACCTCTGGCTCGAGAACGGCTCAAGTTTCTGCTGGCCGATGAAACTGATATTCAGATCGTCGCCGAGTGCAAGAACGGAGCCGAGGCCGTTGCCTATCTGCAATCGCAGCCGGTCGACCTCCTGTTCCTCGATATCCAGATGCCTCTTATGAGCGGTCTGGAAGTCGTGCAACAGGTAGGCATGTTTCACCTTCCACCGACCGTCTTCATCACCGCGTATCAGGAGCACGCCTTGCGCGCGTTCGAAGTCAACGCCACCGACTACCTCACCAAGCCCGTCGATCCGCGGCGCCTCAAGCTGGCCCTGGACCGCGTCCGCGAAAGGATCGCTGCGAAGACAGCACTCCTTACGCAGTCGCAATTTTCATTGGTACTGCAGGGATTGGTCGGCCCTGCAGAGGAACGCAAAGCCTATCTGACACGCCTGGTCGTGCGAGACGGCACAAAGGACGTTCTGCTCTCCACCGGCTCCATCGAATGGATAGAAGCCGCCGACTACTACAGCAGCCTCCATGTCCAGGGCCGTACCTACATGCTGCGCGAGACCATCACCGAGTTGTGCCGCAAACTCGACCCCACCACCTTCGTCCGTGTTCACCGCTCCATCATCGTCAACCTCGACCACGTAAAAGAGATCCACCGCGAGGGCCCCTCAGAAGGATCGATTGTGCTGACAAACGGCCAGGTTCTCAGAACGAGCAAAGCGGGCCGCCAGAAACTCAGCGAGATCGGCCAAGTCTGATGAGGATCTTTTCGATCCACCTCTACCGTGCCATCCCACACCCACACCACAGCATCAAGGAAACACCATATCCAACTGCAAATAAAAGATTATCTACCTCCACAACAAGATCACTCTTCAATTCATCCGATCAGACCGACTCCGGTAATTCCAGATTTTCGATGGAATACCTCTTGCTTAAAGATATATCTTGAGATATATCTTTAACTCAAAGGAGAACCATCATGAGAGAACACATTTTTGAAAGTCACAGAGGTTGGGAACACAGGGAAAGCGGATTTACAGGACACAGGGGCTTCTGTGCCGAACTTCAAGACAGGTATGCGAGAGGCTTTTCCGGCAGAGAGCACGGCGGCTTCGGGCATGGGTTTGGCGGCAGAGGGCGTGGAGGTTTTGGACGCGGTTTTGGCGGCGGGCGCGAGCGCTTGTTCGACGCCGGCGACATAAAGCTGGTCATCCTCAAACTGCTCTCGGAGCAGCCCAGCTATGGCTATCAGCTCATCAAGACCATGGAGGAGCGTCTGTCGGGAGGCTACACACCAAGCGCCGGCGTCATCTACCCCACCTTGATCCTGCTGGAGGAAGAAGGCCTCGCCGCTGCCACCTCAGAGAACAATAAGAAGGTCTATTCGGTAACCCCGGAGGGAACGCAGTACCTGGAGACCCACAAGGAACGCATCGAGCAGCTATTCGAGCGCCTCGAGGAGACAGGACGAGGCTTCGAGCGCGGCCGCTCGCCCGAAATTCTAAAAGCATTCGGCAATCTGCGGAACTCTGCTGTCGCACGTCTGTCCCGCGCGAGCGTAACACCGGAGCAAATCCGCAAAATCAAGGAAGCGATCGATGCGGCTGCCAAGTCGATTGACGAGCTCTGAGCTTACCCCTTGGTCACAGGCAAGCGAACAACAAACTCGGTATCGCCGGGCGAGGATGTGAAGCGGAGAGTGCCGTGGCACTGCTCTACGATGCGGAAGACAATTCCCAATCCAAGCCCGGTGCCAACACCTACCGCTTTCGTGGTGTAGAAGGGATCGAAGATGCGGGATTGAATCTCAGGTGGAATGCCTGGTCCATTGTCGCGGAACATCACGCAGATGTCGGTGCGCGGTTCGGTACGCACTCCGGTGTAAACCTGATCGGCCCAGGTACGAATCGTCAGTTGGCCACCCTGCGGAGCGGCATCGATCGCATTATCGAGAAGGTTGGTCCATATCTGATTCAGCCCCTGGCAATCGGTCTTGAGGCTGACTAGATCGGTGGCAAAGCACTTGTCGAGCGTAAGTTCCTTTTCGCGTATCTTGTGGCTGAGAATCACAAGGGTGGCGTGGATGCTGGAGTTCACGTCGATCACCTGCTTCTCGCCGCGCCCCTCATAAGCATAGCTTTTGACCGCTTGAACCAGATCAGTCACACGGGAGACGCTCTCTTCCACGATGCCGACAAGCTGCATGGAGGAGATCAAGGCAACAAGCCAACTGATGGAGTCCGAGAATACATTTGCGGGGACTATCTCTCTCGCGTGCTCCAGGTCCTCGGATTTAATGCCCACGGAGACCAGAGCAGGAGCCAGCTTCCATGCATCCTGGACCTCGGCAACCTCCATCCACGCAGCGAGAGCCTCTTCTGCATCGGCCTGCTCGATGGAGCTGAGCGGGCGCGTCAGCGAGGCTCCGAGTGCGAAATCCTGAAGATCGAACATGCATTGCTTCTGCTCGTGCGTCATCTCTGTCTTTGCCCACCTGGCGGTGAGGGCGTGCATGAGGACCAAGTTTTCGCGGAGTTGAGAGGAGGCTCGGCGTGCGGCAGCGCCTGGGTTGTTAAGTTCATGCATCAGCCCGGCAGCAAGTGTGCCGAGCGAAGCCATCTTCTCCTGCTGAAACGTAGCGGCCTGCATCTTGGCGAGACGCATGGCCATGTTGCCTAGAATGGCCTGACGGACCCCAGGGCAGCTGGTCATGAGAAGCCAGAACTGCTCCTCGTCCAGTTGCAGCAGCTCGCAATCGGCTGCTGCGCGGTAGGTCGCGGAGGAGGGGATGTTCGCGAGGAGCTGAACCTCGCCGAAGGCTATCCCTTGATCAATGGTGTGGTGAATATTCTCCTGACCATCGGGCAAGACGCTATAGATGTCGATAGCGCCTGAGAGCAGTATCCAGAAAAAACGCGCAGCCTCTCCCTGCTGGACGAGAATCTGCTCAGCGGGAAGATGGACTTCGGTCGCCCCATCGAGACAGTGCAGCGTCGTCTCGTTGAGTGAGGCAAGAATCGAGACGTCGGCAAGGCGCGCGATGGTCTCGGGGGAAAGCGTCGAAGTCACGGGTTGAGTTGAAATCACTGAGGATGGCACGTTTTTGCCTCGCTAGAGAGTTGCAAGATACTGGTGAACAAACTGAATGGCGATGGAGCCCTCTCCAACAGACGAGGCCACGCGTTTCACAGAACCGAAGCGAACATCCCCGGCAACGAAGATTCCAGGGACTGTCGTTTCAAGCAGGTACGGATCACGCTCATACTTCCAGAGATTCCCGGCTTTGGTCTTCAAATCCGGACCGGCCAGCACAAAGCCCTTGGGATCGCGCGCGACACAGTCGGGAAGCCACTCGGTCTTCGGAGCAGCGCCAATAAAGGCGAAGACGGTGCTCGCGGGACGCGTCTCGGCTCCATTGGAAGTCTCAAGAACGATCTCAGAGAGATGGCCGTCGCCCTTCAGCTCTCGGAGTTCGGTATTCGTCTCGACCGAAATGTTGGACGTATTTTCGATCTGGTCGATAAGATAGCGAGACATACTGCGCTCCAGCGAAGGCCCACGAACCAGCATGCGCACATTCCTGGCTGAACGCGCGAAGTACATCGCGGCCTGCCCCGCTGAATTGGCACCGCCCACGATGTAAACCTCCTGGTCGGCGCACGACGAAGCCTCCGTTAGCGCAGCACCATAGAAGAGACCGGCACCGGAAAACTCCTTCTCTCCCGGTATGTCGAGCTTGCAGTACTCAACGCCCGTAGCGACGAGGCAAACACGGCAGGAGACCTCGCGCCCATCCGCGAGCCTCACAATGTGATAGCTGTTCTCGGACCGGATCGAGCAGACACGCTGCGTCATAAACTCCGCACCAAGACGGCTGGCCTGAATATAGGCTTCCTTGGCGAGACGTTCGCCGCTGATGCCCCGCGAGAAGCCAAGGTAGTTCTCAATCTTGGAAGACGAACCAGCCTGGCCGCCCGGTGCGAGCGAATCAATAATGAGCGTCTTCAGACCTTCCGAGGCTCCATAAACGGCAGCCGCAAGGCCAGCAGGGCCAGCTCCCGCGACGACGACATCATAGTGCTCCTGCCTGGCCTGTGTACGGAGCCCAACCTTCGCTGCAAGCTCGGTAATCGTGGGCTGAACGAGCGAGGAGCCATCTGGAAAAAGCACCACCGGGAGCTTGGAGTCGTCAATCTGCTTCTCGCAGAGGAGATCCAGGCATTCGGGGTTCTTTTCCGGGTCGAGCCACTTGAAAGGAATCAGGTTGCGCGAGAGGAAGTTGCGCGTCTCGTGATCGCCCACGCCCCAGCGTGGGCTGATGAGCTGCAGCCCGTAATACGCGGGCTTATGGCCCTCGTTCCAGGCCGCAATCAGATCGTCGAGCACCGGGTAGAGCTTCTCCTCCGGCGGATCCCAGGGCTTGGTCAGGTAGTAGTGAATTCTCGCGGAGTTGATCGCCCGAATCGCGGCTTCCGTATCCGTGTACGCGGTCAAAAGCACCCGCTTCGCGTCAGGAAAGAGCGGGATAGCCTTTTCCAGGAAGTCGACGCCGGTCATGCCCGGCATACGTTGATCGGAGAGAAAGAGGGCGACCACGTCGCCGCGCTCCTTGAGTTGCTGGGAGACATCGAGCGCAGCCTGCCCGGAGGCGGCGCGGAGGATGCGGTAATCTTTGCCGTATTTACGGCGCAGATCCTGTACGACAGTCTCGAGTACGCTGACATCGTCATCTACGGCTAGGAGGATCGGGTTTGCCATGTGCTCTGTTATCTTTCGCTTGCCACGCTTTATTCCTGTTCCTTAGATGAGCCGCGGGGGCATGGCGGTTCAGAAACGATCCGTCGGGTACTGCTAGTTCTTGTTTACACGAATTCGTTGCTAAAAGCGCGTTTGTGGCGACTAATCTTCCGTCCGGCTCAATCCCATTCGCCCCCGGTGCGCGTGGCCGGGTATGGCATAGTAGTCACTATGAAATTCAGGTGGCTGCCTTTGCTGGTCTTTGCGTCGAGCTGTCTATGCCAAAACAGTGGTGCGCCCTCAACAGGGGAACGCTTAACAGACGCCCTGAAAAGTGCTACGTCACCTATTACTGTGTCCTCAACAGGCGAGCTTGGAGATACTGGCGGCAAGCTTATGACGGATGCAATCGAGCACGCTCAGTTCGTTCTACTCGGAGAGAGTCACTTCAGCCGAGAAACCCCAAAACTGGCAGCTGCAGTGTGTCGGGCTATGCACCCGGACAGCTATGCCGTGGAAGCAGGACCCTATGCTGCGGCTTATGTAAACGGACTGCTCACAAGTCCTGATCGAAAGGCCCAAATGGAGAAGCGAGAGCGTGCGCATCCGGCCAATATGGCTTTTCTTGACAATGAGCAGGAGAACGATCTGGCGGCCAGCTGTTCCTCATTCTCCCGGAACAAGAGCTTCGCTCTGTGGGGTCTCGATCAAGAGTTTCTAGGAGCGGCTTCGGTGCTCCTGATGCAGATGGATGCGCAACACAATGGGCCGACAGCAGCGGCTGCGATTCGGCTCGCTGCGGAGAAGGATAGGCAAGCGGAAGCGAGTGCTCGTTCCAGCGGCGATGCAACCCGACTCTTTCTTGTAAGTGCCACCGACGACGACGTATCTGCTCTAGAGGCGCCCCTGGCGGTCGACGGTACACCTGAAAGCCGGGCCATCATGCGTGAATTTGGTGAATCAAGACGTATCTACCGTCTCAATATGGCGAGATCGCCGGATAGCAACGCGGTGCGGGCAAGTCTACTCAAACAGCACTTTCTCGACCACTACCGAGCCTTGCAGCAGACGACAGCCACTCCGCGAATTTTGCTCAAGTTCGGTGATAACCACATGTGGAAGGGCTTCAATGATCTTCATCAGCTGGACCTGGGAGACTTCGTTGCAGAGCTTGCGTCGGTTGAACACACGACCTCTCTCCATATCCAGGTAATTGCTGCGAGAGGCACGCTGGCTGGCTTTGGAGGGTATGCAAGACCGATGAAGAACGAGCCTTTTGTGCTCTCAGACGTTCCAGAGTACAGCTGGCTCAGGCCAGTGATCGACATGCTACCGGCAGACCAGGGCACGGGGCCAAAAGGGGTTGTCGTAGACCTGCGGAAACTGCGGTTCCGGAAGATAGAGATGTCGATCGAGTGGGAGCACCTTGTCTATGGTTATGATTTGTTGGTGATGCTCCCCGAGTTCACGTCAGCAAACCTCTACCAGTAGCAGAATCGCGGGCCCTTTTCAAAGTCGATTTGCCCCCATAAGCCGGCTTGTGTTTACCAGTTTGGCCAAGCGACACCTCAGTTGGTGCTAACAGGCCAATGCACTTTTCGAGGGAAGTGTGAATCGATTGGATACTCGGCGAATTTGCGGCTATTGTCTGGGCTTTTTAAGCGGTTTCCCTACAGGGACCGGCTTACCGAAGTCAGGGGTGCCATCCGGTTTCCAGGTAAAGGGCTGGATACGCGGCGAGCGAAGATTGCCACAGCCCTCATTGGGACCGGGATTGGCGTGATAGATGATCCAGTTCTGCTTACCATCGGGAGAACTGAAAAACCCATTATGTCCCGGACCGTAGGCGTGAGCCTCAGGATCCGTGCTCAGGAACGGATGATCGAACTTCGTCCAGCTTCTGGCATCGAGCAGATTTTTGCCAGTATCTGACTGCAGGGCCCCGAGGGTGTAGAAGTCAGTCCAACAACCGGATGCCGAAAAGACGATAAAGATTTTTCCATCATGCACCAACGCTTCTGGTCCTTCATTCACGCTCACATGTCTGCCGGGTAGATCGCCTTTGGTCTCCCAGGGATAGGTTGGCGTTGAAATCAGCGTCCGAGGTGAGTCAATCGTCCAGGGATTGCTCATGTGGGCGATGTATAGATTCTGTTCCCCATCGGTCTCGCCCTTCCAGCCCGACCATACAAGATAATGCTGACCGTTGAGCTCAAACGTGGTTGCATCGATGGCCCACCTATCACTGGCATCCTTGATCTGACCTTTGAGCGTCCAGCCACCCTGGAGGGGATCATCATGGTCGTTCTCGACGACATAGATCCGATGAGAGGCGTTGTCGCCTGCATCGGCGGCGAAGTAGATGTACCATTTGTTGCCCCATCGATGAAGTTCGGGGGCCCACAACTCCTTCGACCATGGGTGCCCCGGCTCAGGTGTCCACACCGCCTTCGTCTCTGCGTGCTGAAGGTCTGTGATATCCGCCGTCTCACGCAGGGTCAGATTGGCGCCGGTTGAATTCGAATAATAGTAAAAGCCATTCCACCAAACTACCCAAGGGTCGGGGCCTGTGCTCAGCAGCGGGTTTGTAAAAGTGTTAGCAGGCAGAGGCGTGGATGCGCCCTGGGCAAGGCTGTGTGATGCGGCGAAAATCATTACCGATGCCAAAACCATTTTCAACATGAATCGTCGTGTCCTTTTCGCTAGAACCACTTGAAGGTATACCCGGCTTCTGTGAAATTGACTATGTCAGCGTCGGTTTCCAGTTTACTGATCCTCTGGATGAGCGACTCGGCCATTTCGCGTCAATGCAGAATCATAGCTGGCGCTAAGCACGTTTTTCGCCACTGATCGGTTTTGACATTGCTCTCAGTTGCTTCAGGCAGAACACCTTCCTATGTAACCAGTGAACTTCACTGTATTGGTCGAGAACGTCTCCAAATAGAGACATCACGGCGAGGGGAGGTTCCGAACATGCGCGTGTACTCACGACTGAACTGGGAGACGCTCACGTAACCCACGTCGTGCGCAGCAGACTCTACCGTGGCATTACGGAAGATCATCAAACGACGGGCTTCATGGAGTCGGAGCTGCTTTTGATACTGAATGGGTGTCATCCCCGTCACCGACTTGAATTGACGATGGAAGGTTGCCGGACTCATATTTGCAGCAAGGGCGAGGTCTGTCACGTGGATCGTCACACTCAGCTTGTCTCGAAGAGTGTGAATGGCCTGGATGATTCTTTGATCCTGGCCGTTTGTTGTGATCATGATTTGGCGGACTTGGTCGCCCCCGGGGCCCATCAGAAGCCAGTAACAAACCTCACGCATAATGCCTGGATAGAGCGTCGGGATAGCCTCTGGAGTTTCTAGAAGACGAACTGCGTGGTGCGCACAATCCACGAGTTGACGATTTAGCTCCAGAACGAAGGCGCCACGTGATTTCGGTTTCCCGGATACAGTCAGCGCCATCTCTATCTCTTCCGCGACCTCCTGCATGATGGCAAAATCCAACTCGATTTCAAGTCCCAGATACGGCTTATCGGAACTTGCGTCGGTGACCGTACCACGCGAAGGTATATCGACGGCGACCATAAGTCCCTGCCCTGCCGCAAATTTGTAACGCTTCTCACCGAAGGTCGCCCATTTGGCTCCTTGCAGAGTCATGTAGAGAGCAGGTTTAAACAGGCAGTGGGCGGGCCGATTCGCCTGGTCTGAGCGAAGAAATCGCAGACCCTCAATTGCAGTCGGCAACGGAGCGCTTCCATCGGCACCCTCTGTGTACTGCCGTACGCTCTGTGCCAGTTCTTGCAGGTTTCTCGATTCGCTTTGTTCGAGAAGGCTCATATAGCCGTAGTGTACGTGACAGGATTAGGCATGTATTTGAAAGCCTTCGGCATTTACGAAGGCAGGTTGGCAACCTACGCTGAAAGTAGAACTACCGGGGGGCATGGAGATCTATCATCCGCCGCCGACTGTGATGAGAAATACGAACGCTTTTCAACCAACTCTGCACCTAATAGGAGACAACCATGCCGTTTGCACGTATCGACTTACTTAAAGGGAAAACTGCTGAGTATCGCGCCACTGTGGCCGACGTCGTGTACCAGGGGATTGTCGATGTCCTGAAGGCACCGGACGGCGACCGCTTCATAGTCGTCGGCGAGCATGCACCCGATAATTTAATTTATGACCCCCACTTTCTCGGTTGGGAGCGATCGCCTGACTTCATCTTGATCCAAGTGACCAGCACTGTCGGAAACAATAAAGAGTCGAAGCTTGCCTTCTACCGATACATAGCCGACGAACTGAAGAGCAAGCTATCTGTTCGCCCCGATGACGTCATGATCAACATGGTCTTTGTCGACCGTTCGGATTGGTCATTCGGTAATGGCGAACCGTGGAACTAGCCGATCATAGTCAACACGATTCGACGGTAAATCGCTGGAGATCGTCGCAGCCTTACATCGGCGGATTACTCCTGAGAGGTCGTCTTCTCGTCAGTAATAGCTGTGCACGCAAAGCAGCCCCAACGGCTGAGTATTCGTGCAGACTGCCGCCACCCTTGCGGGCCTCACTACCGGGACGAAGTTGACTGTCTAGACATTTACCTATAGATTGGGTATGTGCCAAGGCCAAAGAGCGACGAGAAGAGGAACGCTATTCTGCAGGCAGCGACGCGCGTCATCGTAATGCAGGGCCTGAGCGCGCCCACGATGGTCATCGCCAAAGAAGCTGGCGTCGCCAATGGATCGCTCTTCACCTACTTCGAGACCAAGACGGACCTCTTCAACCAGCTCTTTCTTGAGCTGAAAATGGAACTGGCAACCGGCTCGATGAACCTTCCAGTGGATGCCGAAGTTCGTGAGCAGTTCTTCGACCTGTGGAAGAAGTGGATGAACTGGGCAATCTCGAACCCGGAGAAGCGGCGAGCGCTCGCACAGCTTAGCGTATCCGACGAAATCACTCCGGTGACCCGTGCAGCAGGACACAAGATGATGGCCCACGTCGCCGATTTGTTGGATCGCTCTCGCGCCCACGGTCCTATGCAAAAGGTGTCAATGGGTTTCTTGGTTGCTCTCATGAACTCCGTGGCGGAGGCAACAATGGATTTCATGACGCAGGATCCGGCCAAGGCAAAGAAGCACAGCAAAGAGGGGTTCGATGCTTTTTGGCGAATGCTGAGTTGATTTTCTGATGCTGATGAAGACTGTCTAGACAGACAATATACGACTAAAATGGAGAAAAAATGTCAATAAAAACAGTAATTATGACAGGTGGAACTGCCGGTTTCGGTGCAGTTGCCGCAAAGAGAATCTTCAACACCCCAAATACGAAACTGATTCTGGGGGCACGAGACAACAAGAATCCGTCGATCGAAACCCTGCCATTAGATCTGGCCCGTCTTTCGAATGTTCGGTCCTTCGTTCAATCGCTCACGAAGAATTTGAACGGCACAAAGATCGATAGCCTCATCATGAATGCCGGGGCGCAGTTCGGAAACACCAAGCATCGGACAGGTGACGGATTCGAATCGACGTTCGCAATCAACCACCTCGCGCACTATCTTCTACTCAGGCTTCTGACGCCTAGCCTCGCGAAGAATGCCACCATCGTTATCACCACGAGCGATGTCCACGATTCAAAGATGGTTCCATTCGGACCGAAGGAACTCGATCCCGAGACGCTGGCTCATCCCAGAGATAAGAGCAAAGGCTTCGGCCCAGGAATTCGAGCTTACGCAAGCTCGAAGCTCTGCAACCTCCTCACTGCGCGTGCCTTCGAGAACTCCACCGATGCGCAGATGAATGGCATGCGGGTTATTGCCTACAATCCCGGACTGACTCCCGGCACGTCGCTGTTTCGCGCGTGGCCCTGGTGGGCAAAGTTGATGATGGCGGTGGCTTCCAAACTTCGTCCCGTGAATACGATCGAGCAGGCAGGAAATGCGATTGCCGATCTGGGGCTCAGAACGATTGTGCCTCCGTCCGGCCGCATATACGCCTCACTAGTGAAGGGTAAGCTGACGTGGCCGGATCCTTCGGAACTGGCGCAAAGCGACACGGCAATGAGAGGGCTGTGGGTAGAAAGTGCCCACATGGTCGGTCTGCCCGGACAAGCTTAAGGGGTTGTCGGGGCCAATATTGAACGGCTTCGTCGAGGAGAGACACCGCATCGCTGTCATCGCTTCAGGTCGCCGAGCAGATGTGCAACCCGTCCCGTGCTGGCTTGCGCCCACGGTGTGCTGGACACCCAGCCGAGCACCAGAACGACAGCACCGCATCCCGTCATGATCCACCAGATGGGATGCGTAGCCCTTGTGAAGTCCAACCCCTTGGCGTGGCTCGTTGCGACAACGGTGCCGGCCACCGCCACCCCCAGAGTTGCTCCAACCTGACGCCCCGTTGAGGCGATCGCCGCAGCCACTCCGGCTTGCGATAGGGGCATGCCTGCAACGGCGCTGTTGGTAATCGCCGGGTTGACCATGCCCAGGCCAACGCCAAACAACGCATAGGCCACCATCAAGTAGCTCACAGGAGTATCGATCGTCAGATGAGTGAGCATCAGAGTGCTCAGCAGAAAGCCCGCACCGGCAGCCAGCAATGGAAGTCGTGTGCCGTAGCTACCCACCAGACGCCCGGAGAGCGGCGCAAAGACCATCATCATCACGGCCAGCGGCAGCGTGCAGAGCCCCGTGTAAAAGGCGGAGAGCCCGCGTACCTGTTGCAGGTACAGAACATTCAGAAAAAGGAAGCCGGCGAACGAAATAAAGGCACAGAGGGCCAGCAGCGTCGCACTGCTGAAAGGCACGCTGCGAAAGAAGCGCAGGTCCACCAGGGGATCCTTACGCCGCGGTTCGTACAGGAGGAAGATCGTCAAAGCCACGGCTGACGCAGCAAACAAACCGAGGATCAACCCGGATGTCCAGCCGGCATGTGGGCCCTCGATCACCGCGGAGGTCAGGGACGCCAGTCCAACAAACACCAGCGATTGCCCCACGGGATCAAACGCTCGTGCTCGCGGAGCCTTCGACTCCGGCACGAATTTAGCGGCCAGCACTACCGCTGTAAAGCCGATGGGGAGGTTGATCCAGAAGATGGAGCGCCAGCCCACGGTCTGTGTCAACGCGCCGCCAAGCAGCGGGCCAATCGCCAGCGAAACGCCTGCCACAGCGCCCCAGACGCCTACAGCGCGCGCCCGATCTTTCGGGTTCGGAAAAGCATTGGCAATGATCGACAGCGCTACAGGATTGAGCATGGACGCGCCCAGCCCCTGCAACGCGCGGAAAGCGATAAGTTGTCCAATGTTTTGCGACAAACTGCACAGCAGCGATCCCGTGAGGAATAGAACCAGGCCAATCTGAAAGACACGCCTCCGCCCGAAACGATCCGACATAGAGCCCGAGAGCATGAGCAGGCTGGCGACGACGAGCGTATACGCGTCGAGTATCCATTGGAGCCCCGAGAGATTCGCTTTGAGGTCATGCTGAATAGCCGGCAGCGCGACATTGACGATAGTGACGTCCATGCCGACGAGCAACAGGCTCATGCAGCATATGCCTAAGATCAGATTCGGGTGGCTCGATTTGTTTACAGGACCGGCCGATGTGGCGGCGTTGATCCTGAAGGATGGGCTTGATTGTGTGCTGTTTTTTGGCAAGGCGGCTCCATCTTATAGATGCGCTCACCGCCGGGAAGATTTTAAAACTGACGATTCTAGAAGATGGCTCCGGCCAGAAGGAAGACAAGACTAGCAAGGCCTGCAACCACTCGGAGAACGTGGAATCTTCTCCAGCGGTCACGAAGCTGCTGCCAGTTGGCCGGCAGCGTATCCACCTTCCAGGTCACGATCTCTTCGACGATAGGAACCTCAACGAACATCGTCACAAGCAGCGCAGAGAGGAAGAAGACGAACCCTGCCAACGTTAGATAGAAGGTCCTTGGCTGCGCGGGATACGAGAGAAACAGAACAGGCACGATCGACAGGAAAGCAGCCGGCATCAACACGGTCATCACCGGTGCCATATTGCGATTCATCCGGTCTACGATCGCGAGAAAGACCTCCGGCTCGAAGGTATTCAGCGACCTGCTCAAAGCCGCCCACGGACCATAGAACATTCCAGCAACCAACGCCGAGAGAACGATACTGATCAACTCCCAGGTCTTCATCGTTTCCCTCCATGTTGATGATCGTACTCAACTATAAAGGGTGGATGCCTCCGTCTCGCTTCTGAGAAGTGAGCCATCCACCCTAAAGCCGATTGCAAAGGAACGAATTCGATCAAGGCTGCAGTGCGGCCATCACAGGATCGGGATCCCAGAAGGCCCGGACCAGCACAATCTTTCCAGCTTCGTTGCAGTCGATCACATCGACCCCCTCGAAGGTGACAGTCTTCCCGCTGTGGGCGACGCCCTTCCCCGTCCATTTGACGGCAGCGGAACTGCCGTTCACGTGGACACTATCCTCAGTCAGACCAACGACTTTAAAACCGCTGACTATCTGGGTAAAAAACGCGCGAATCGCTTCATGCCCGATATTCGGAGGCGTGCCGACCGGGTCGTGATGTTCGGCGTCAGATGCGAAGACCGCAACACAGCGTTCGACATCCATGGCGCGGATAGCAGAGAAGTATTCAGCCACTGTTTGTTCGGTAAGAGTAGACATAGCCGAATAGTAAATGGAATATCGCGGCTATTCAGCCTCGAATATGGAGCAAATTCCAAGGGCACATCATTAAAATGACAATGACACTATCAATACGACCGGTCCAGAAACCGATATCCGACCGAGTCCAGGAGCAGAGATGAGTTGGTCCGCTGTCCAGTACACGAAATTTGAAGAAGAACGAAACCGGCCGATTCGCGACCTGCTCAACCAGATCCCCACCACCACCGCTTTGAACGCCCTGGATCTGGGCTGCGGTCCTGGAAATTCGACGGAACTCCTCAGCCAGCGATTTCCCAACGCTATCGTCACAGGGATCGACAGCTCCGACGACATGCTTGAGGCTGCTCGAACAAGATTACCTGGCATTCGCTTCGAGAAGGATGACATCGCTCTCCTTCATACGGTGACTTCGTCCTCCGACGTGATCTTTGCGAACGCTTCCCTGCAATGGGTGCCCGACCATGCGTTGCTTCTCAAGACACTCACATCAAGGCTCTCACCAGGTGGCAGTCTGGCGGTCCAAATACCCGACAATCTCGACGAACCGGCACACCGCTTGATGCGAGAGGTTGCATCCTCGGGTCCCTGGGCTGAGAGACTCATCGATGCATCGAATGCCCGGGAAGATCGCCATACCGCTGATTGGTACTACACGGCGCTGCACGATCACATGCCGGCCATCAACATCTGGCGCACTACGTACTATCATCCGTTAGCGGGTGGCGCAGCAGCCATTGTTGAGTGGTTTAAAGGGAGCGGACTTCGCCCCTACCTCGCGCCACTGAATGAAGCCGATCGCGCCCTCTTCCTGACTCAGTATCAGGCTGCCATCGCACAGGCCTATCCTTCCCTGCCCGATGGAACCGTCCTGCTGCCCTTTCCGCGTCTGTTCTTCGTAGCCACTCGATAAGCCGTCGCGGCCGTGGAAGCAAACGTGAATTTGCCGGCAGCCGCCGCGAATCGGCTGGCACTGCCGGCATCTCTTCTATCGCAACAAAGCCGTGCTACTCCGACGCCTTCTGACCAGCCTGCGATGCAGCTTCTTCAATCACAGCCGCAACCTCCTTCGGCCTGGAGACATAGACAGAGTGGCTGGCACCGGCGACTTCGACCTTATGGCTGCCGGCACGTTCCGCATACCACCGTTCGAGATCAGGATTGATGGTTCTATCCTTGCCCGCTACCACCATCCAGCTCGGCTTGCCTCTCCACGCCGGCGTCGTAATCACGGCATGGAAGTTGGCATCGGCAATCAACACCTGGGAACGCGCTCCGAAGGCGGCTTGCGCAGCAGTCAGATCGGCGGCGAAGTACTCACGATATTGCGCAGGATCGAGGTAATCGAAGTCGTCCGCGGTCTTCTTGATCGCATTGGATTTACTAAGATCACTGGGAAAGCGCTTGCCATCAGCGGCCTCACTCTCGCCGGCATCCGGCATGTGGGCTGCGACGTACACCAAACCGACAACCGAAGGGTCAGTCCCCGCCTCTGTAATCACCGATCCTCCATAGCTATGAGCGACAAGAATGGTCGGTCCATCCTGTAGAGCAAGAACGCGCTTCGTGGCTGTCACATCGTCCTGAAAGGATGTCTCCGGCTCTTGAACGATGCTGACGTTGAAACCATCCTTGCTAAGAATGTCGTAAACGCCCTTCCAGCCGGAACCATCTGCCCAGGCTCCGTGAACCAAAACGATATTCCGAACACGATGTCCCTGACCTGACGCCGCAACCGAGGAAGCTGCAGGCCCCGTCGCAGCCTGAGCTGCAGCCAGTGGAACCATCCCACCAAGGGTAAGACCGATCAAGCCGAGAATGGCCTGGCTCTGCGCAAAGCGGCGAAGGCGGCTTGTATTTTCTGCTGCGAATCCTGCTAACGTCATGGGGGTGCTCCTTAGGTTGGGCGTTCTTCGCTGCCAACATCCCAGTTAGAGTCCCGTTACCTTGCCTGGGATAATCGTTTGTTTGAATAGCTGTGATCTGATTCCTGAATAAGTGATACAGCGATTGAACGGGTTTCGCTAAGGGCCCTGGTTAGCCAGACTTCCTAAATAACATTTAGGATCTCATCATAGTTAGGGAATCCGAAAACATACGATAGCCGCATCGCAAACTCCGAGGTTCATCGAGCCTCAAAGGTAGTCTCGGGCCACTCATCTACACGTGAGACAAACATGTTTATGACTTATCGGAAAAGCAAGCCTGTCCGCTCCTTGTGTCTTCTTGTTCTCCTCTCGTTTGCCTGTTGCGGCTTCGCATCCGGCAGCGCTCAGACCGCCAGCTCTCACCACATCAAGCTGGACCAGGGCTGGGAGATTCAATCGTCTGCCAAAGTGCAGGAGCCGGGAGAGAAGATCTCCGCAGACAGCTTTGTGGCGCGAGACTGGTATCCCGTGACTGTCCCTACAACCGTCATGGCAGCCCTGGTGAAGGCAAAGATCTATCCGGATCCCACCGTCGGGATGAATCTGCGCAGCCTTCCCGGCGTGGATTACCCTGTCAGCGAAAACTTCTCCAGAGTTCCAATGAAGCCCACCAGCCCCTTCGCCCCCTCATGGTGGTATCGCAAGGCGTTTGTCTTGCCCGCGGACGAGGCTGGCAAGACGATCTGGCTGAACTTCCTTGGCATCAACTACCGCGCCAACATCTGGGTGAATGGCCACAAGATCGCCGACACGACAAAGGTCGCTGGAGCATGGCGACACTACGAGTTCGATATCACGCAGGCCGTGAAGGCCGAGGGCAAGAATGTTGTGGCCGTCGAAGTATTTGCTCCGACCGAAAATGACCTTGCTGTTACCTTCGTCGACTGGAACCCGATGCCTCCCGATAAAGATATGGGTCTGTATCGCGAGGTGTTCCTCTCCACAAGCGGCCCGGTCGCGGTGCGCAACCCCGCCGTGTTCTCCCAGGTGAACTCGCCTCAAAACGATGAGGCAAAGCTAAGCGTGACCGCACAACTGAAGAATGCGTCGGATAAAAGCGTTCAGGGCACTCTCCACGGCCGGATCGAGAAGATCGAGTTTAAGAAGGATGTGACACTTGCGCCAGGAGAGACAAAAGATGTCAATTTCGAGCCGGCGGACTTCCCGCAGCTGATCGTCACGCATCCGCAGCTATGGTGGCCAACCCAGATGGGGACGCCTCACCTTCACGAACTGCACCTGCAATTCGATATCAAGGGTCAGGTATCGGACACCACAGAATCGCAGTTCGGCATACGCCAGATCACCTCGGAGGTTACAGAGAACACACGGCGGCTCTTTCGCATCAATGGAAAACCCTTGTTGATTCGCGGCGGAGGCTGGGCCATGGATCTCATGCTGCGCGAGAACTCGGAACGCCTCAAAGATGAGATGGACTACGTACAGGACATGGGCCTGAATACCGTTCGTCTGGAAGGAAGACCGCAGACACCGGAGTTCTTTAACGAGACTGACCGCCGTGGCATTCTCGTCATGGCTGGATGGAGCTGCTGCGACCACTGGGAAAACTGGGCCAAGTGGACTGCGGAAGATCATGACATCGCCAAACAGTCGCTGCGTTCGCAGATGCTGCAACTGCGCAGCCACGCGAGCCTGGTGATGTGGCTGAACGGAAGCGACAATCAGCCTCCGCCGGATCAGGAGCAGGTCTACCTCGATATCGAAAAGGAGCTGCGCTGGCCCAATCCCCTTCTCTCTTCGGCCACGGCGAACCTTGGTGTCGGCGGCGCCCCGAATGGCGCGCGCATGACGGGTCCCTATGACTACGTTGCACCTTCCTACTGGCTGCAGGACTCACAAGCCAACCAGCCGGACCATACCTGTGGGCTCGGCGGTTGCGGAGGAGCTCATGGATTCAACACCGAGACCAGCGCCGGGCCGGCCGTACCTCCTGTCGAAAGCCTTACGGCCATGCTCGGAAAAGATCACCTCTGGCCCATCGACTCCACCTGGAGTTTTCATGCCGGAGGCGGCGTCTTCAAAGACCTGGACATCTACACACAGTCGTTGAACGCGCGCTACGGACCGGCGAGCAGTGTTGAGGACTACGCCGAAAAGTCGCAGATGATGTCGTACGAAGGCACCCGCGCCATGTTCGAGAGCTATAGCCGCAACAAGTATGACTCCACCGGCGTGATCCAGTGGATGCTGAACAACGCGTGGCCCTCCGTCATCTGGCATCTGTACGACTACTATCTGCGTCCGGGCGGTGGTTACTTTGGCACCAAGATCGCCCTGGAGCCACTGCATCCCCTGTACTCCTACGACGATCATGCAATCTGGGTGATCAGCAGCCAGTATCAGGACGCAAAGGGCCTGAAGGCCAGTGCCACCATCTACAACCTCAATATGACGAAGAAGTTCTCTCGTCAGGAGACCGTGGATATTCCGGCAGACGGCAAGATTCGCCTCTTTACTCTTCCCGCGATTCATGGCCTGACTCCCACCTACTTCCTCAAACTGGATCTGCAGGATGAAACCGGGAAGACAGTGGGATCAAACTTCTACTGGCTGTCCACCACACCCGAGACCTTCAATTGGACGAAGTCGAATTGGTACACAACACCCACAACCTCGCAGAGCAACTTCACGGCGCTGTCTCAGTTGCCGAAGGTCAAATTAGTGACGGAGACAACCACTGAAAAACGGGGCGATGAGGAGATCACTCGCGTGACGATTCGGAATCCGGGAAATAGCCTGGCCTTCTTCATTCGCTTGAAGCTCGACAAAGGGGCGACCGCAGAAGAGGTTCTCCCTGTTCTCTGGCAGGACAACTACTTCTCCCTGCTGCCGGGAGAGAGCCGCGAGATCACAGCCACCTATCAGTCCAACATGTTAGGCTCCGACAAACCGATCGTCACCGCGCACGGATGGAACACAAACTAAGATTCCGCGAGCATAGACGAATACTGCCACCGCTCTAAGGCAATACCAGGAAAGCCGTATCCAATGGCGTTTTATTTTCGTACCCCATAGAAGCATCAGCGTCTAGCGCATCACATAGCCGCCGTCGACTGAGATCGACTGGCCCGTAACGTAGCTTGCTGCATCACTGCAAAGCCACAAGACGGCATCCGCAATCTCCTCGGGCCGTCCCAGCCGCTTCATTGGAACGAGGGTCTGCAGCATCTTGTCGAGCTCTGGTCCCTGGCCTTCGGCGATCATCTTGTCGGACATCGGGGTTTCGATCATACCGGGGCAAACATCGTTCACACGAATTCCGCGCGTAGCATATTCAAGCGCCGCACTCTTCGTAAATCCGATGACGCCGTGCTTCGCCGCATGATATGTTCCACGCTGATTGCCGCCGATGAGACCTCCGAGTGAGGAGCAGTTCACGATGGCGCCGCTGCCTTGCTCCCGCATCTGTTGGAGTTCGAACTTCATACAGCTCCACACACCGCGCAGGTTGATGCCCATGACGCGGTCGTAGTCCTCACGGGGAGAGTCCGCAGTTTCAGCAAGAACGTTCTGGATGCCTGCGTTGTTATACGCTGCATCAAGTCGCCCGAATGCAGCAACAGTCTGCTTCACCATGGCTTCCACCTGCGCGTCGTCTGACACGTCACAGCGGATGGCAAGCGTCTTATGACCTTCGTTCGCGAGGTCTTTCGCCGCTACTTGCACTTCTTTTTCGTTCCAGTCGGCGAGCACGACAGAGGCACCGGCTTTAGCAAAAGCCTTTGCGGTCGCGAGACCTAAACCGGAGGCTGCGCCGGTCACCAGGGCGACCCTATCTTCAAAGGTGATGTTCATTCTTCTCTCCGTATTTCGTCCTGAGTGAGGCCGATCGCGTTTAGCGGTCGATCAGCTTCTGGTGGGTTGCGGGATAACGCTCGCCTTCGACCTTGATTGCGGACGAGGCTTCTTCCAGCGCGCGCACCTCTTCAGGGTTGAGCGTGATGGTTGCGCCGCCAAGGTTTTCTTCGAGTCGCGAGAGTTTGGTTGTACCGGGGATTGGCACGATCCATGGTTTTTTCGCGAGCAGCCATGCGAGAGCGATCTGCGCAGGTGTGGCTTTCTGCTGTTCCGCGAATTGAGTGACTACTCCGACGAGAGCTTGATTCGCTTTGCGATTCTCTTCACTAAAGCGTGGGACGATGGCGCGGAAGTCGGTGCTGTCGAACTTGGTGGCTGCGTCGATCTTCCCGGTGAGGAAGCCTTTGCCTAGAGGGCTGAAGGGGACGAAACCGATGCCGAGTTCTTCGAGCGTGGGTATGACGGACTGCTCGGGTTCGCGCCAGAAGAGGGAGTATTCGCTCTGCAATGCGGTGACAGGCTGCACGGCGTGTGCGCGACGGATAGTCTTTGCGCCTGCTTCGGACAGCCCGAAGTGTTTGACCTTGCCTGCCTGGATGAGGTCTTTGACGGCGCCGGCAGTCTCCTCGATGGGCGTATTCGGGTCGACGCGGTGCTGATAAAGGAGATCAATGGTGTCGGTCTGGAGGCGTTTGAGCGAGGCTTCCACGACCTGTTTGATATGGTCGGGATGGCTGTTAAGGGCAGTCCACTTGCCGTCATTGTTGGGATCTGGCTCAAAGCCGAACTTGGTGGCTATGACCACGTCTTTACGGAAGGGCGCGAGTGCCTCGCCAACGACGTCTTCGTTGACGTACGGGCCGTAGACTTCGGCTGTGTCGAAGAAGGTGACGCCACGCTCGACAGCGGCGCGGATGAGCTTGATGGCTTCTGATTTTTCCGTCGCGGGCCCAAGACCGAAGCTCAAGCCCATGCAGCCGAGGCCGAGAGCTGAGACTTCAAGGCCGCTGTTTCCTAGTGTGCGTTTTTGCATGATTTCTCCTGTGTCGATGGTGCCGTAGTCCATCTGATGCAAGTGTAGGCAGCAACGGTCTATGAGACTAGGTGGTTTTCGATGCAAGGAGTTATGAGTAAAATGCATGAATCATGAGAAACGATCTGGGAGAGCTTTCGGCATTTGCAATCGTGGCGGAAGAGCGTAGCTTCACACGCGCCGCCGCGCGCCTGGGCATCTCGCAGTCCGCGCTGAGCCACTCCATTAGCGGACTCGAGAAGAGGCTGGGACTTCAGCTACTCGCACGAACCACACGAAGCGTCTCCCCGACTTCGGCGGGCACAGCCCTTCTTCATGAACTCGCGCCTGCCCTGGAGCGGATCGAGCGAGCGGTTGCGGAGACACGGAAGCAGAGAGAGACTCCCTCCGGACGGATACGACTCATCATCCCGCGAACAGCGACGAAAAAGGTAGTTCTACCGAAGCTGGCTCAGTTCGCTCGCAACTATCCTGAAATCGTGTTGGAGGTCACGTCTTCCAATGACCCTGTCGATCTTGTAGCGGGAGAGTACGACGCAGGTGTGCAGCTTGGTGAATTCATTCAACGCGACATGATTGCCGTCCGGGTGACCAAAGAGATGCGCCTCGCTATAGTGGGATCTCCAAAGTACTTCAAATCCAACAGCATCCCGAAACATCCGCAGGATCTGAAAGACCACGCCTGCATCGGCTTCCGCTTCAGCAATGGCCTCTACCGGTGGGAGTTTGAGAAGGGTCGCAAGGCCCTTACTGTCAGCCCGCAGGGGCCCGCCTCTTTCGACGATCCAGACCTCGTCATCCAGGCCGTGCTCGATGGTGTAGGCATCGGATCAGCCATGGAAGATTCACTGAGGGACTTGATTGCACAGGGACGTCTAGTTCAGGTCCTCAGAGACTGGTGCCCATCCTTCCCCGGATACTTTCTGTACTATCCCAGCCGCCGGAATCAACCTGCTGCTTTAGCCGCGCTGATCGAAACGCTTCGAGTGTCAGAGTGAACGCAAGAGCATCTCGAGTTCTGCATGGTTTGAGAAGCACGGAATGGAACAAGTTGACCCAATAGACTTCATACTCGAATCGACTAGCCAATTTGTGCGGTTTCTGGCCATCACAGGTTTGGTGGGTGCTCAATGACTCTGGAGGCCACACAATCGGCAGTGACGATTGAAACGTGGCGCCAGTTCGGGATAGTTTCGTCTAAGGGCCAATCCATCGTCTCCATCTCTTCGATCCAATCGTATGCGGCCCTCTTCGCTTCCCCTGGACCATACCTTCGTACGACTGCCGTATAGAAGGCTGCTAGCTCCCTCTCCGCTGTCATCAAGAGATCGGCAACTAATCCGACGGGTGCTTGCCGAGTTGCAATAATTGGGTTCTTCTTTTCGTCGCACATTGGGACCTGTCTCCTGGCTGGAACTGCTTCTATCAATGCCGCCTTCCTCACAAAGCGCTTCGCTAGTGCACAGCTTCTCCTTTGGGTGCTCCCTCTCCGGGTTTGTTCTTACTGAGAATGAAGGCACACACGATCATGCCCATTGCCATCCATGAGAGCAGACGGTAGATGTCCTGATACGCCATCGCCGTTGCTTGCTGATTAAGCTCCTGGTAGATCTCAGCTCTCGCCATAAGCGAAGGCCCTGGCCCTTTTCCGCTTCCACCGAAGTAGGCGGTCAACGCATTGAGCCGACTGACGAATGCGGGATTACCGGGCTGCATGTATTCCTGCAGATGCGCCTGGTGAAACAAAGACCGGTTGGTGACGATCGCCCCAGTGACGGCGATGAAGATGCTTCCGCCAACGTTGCGAACGAAATTAATGATTCCCGAAACCTGGTTGCTCGCCTCTTTCGGAAGCCCCACATAGGCCGCAGTGGTAATCGCTATGAACGCGAAAGGAATCGCGAACATCTGAAGGATGCGGAGCCAGGAAGCAAAACCGAAGGTCATGTCGAGCGTAAAGTGCGTGGAGGTGTAATAGAACGCGATGGCGAAGCAGGCGAAGCCGAATGCGGCCATGTTCCTTGCTGGGAACTTGCCGGTAGCAAAACCCGCAAGAGGCATAATGACCAGGAGGGCAAGTCCACCGCCCGTAAGCGCCTCTCCCGCAAGAGTTGCCGTATAGCCCATCAGTTGCTGTAGGAATTGCGGCTCCAGCACGGTTGCAGCATTCAAGACGCCGCCGACCAGGATCATGAGCAGGCAGCAGATAGCGAAGTTCTTGTACTTGAAGAGCCTCAGATTCATGATGGGATTCTTAGCTCGCCACTGCCACCAGATCAGACCGGTCATCCCAGCAACGAACAGCAAGCCACAGATGAGGATTAAGTTGGAGGCAAACCAGTCGTTCTCTTCACCCTTATCGAGCATGATCTGCATGCCAGCCATGGCAACGGTCAGCAGACCCAGGCCGATGTAATCCAGTTTCTTGAGGTTGGAACGGTCGGCTTTGATCCAGGGCGGATCTTGAACCAGTCGGCTGACCAGGAAGAAGGCGAGAATGCCAACCGGCAGATTGATATAGAAGATCCACCGCCACGAGTAGTTGTCCGTGATCCAACCGCCGATCGTCGGTCCGAGAGAAGGCGCAAGTACAGCGACGAGGCCATAAAGCGCGAAGGCCTGGCCTCTTTTCTTCGGTTCAAACGAATCCGCCATAATGGCTTGTGCCATAGGCTGGAGGCCACCCCCTCCGACTCCTTGAAGAACACGCGCAAGAAGCAGGATTGGGAGGGTAGGCGCGATACCACAAAGAAAGCTTGCCGCGGTGAAGATGGTAATGCAGAGCAGAAAGAAATTCTTGCGGCCGATGACACTCGACGCCCATGCACCAACCGGCAGAATGATGGCGTTGGAGACCAGATAGCTGGTGAGAACCCAGGTTCCCTGGCTGGTGCTGGCGCCGAGGTCGCCGGCAATATGCGGAAGGGCAACATTCGCAATGGAGGTATCCAGAACTTCCATGAAGGCAGCCAGCGCGACCGTCCCAGCAATGAGCCATGGATTGACGTCAGGTTTCCACTGCCCGCCACTAGATACATCTGCTGCCATTGCACTCCCTTTCCATGCAGAAGTTTTGCGGACCGGTTTATGGCTGCCGACGTCTATTCATGCGCATATAGATTTCCGTGCCCTGATTGCGAAACTGAACCTTATCCATGAGTGATGGCAATGGCCAACGCTTCCCAGATCGCTACGTAAAACGCGGCTTCGCGTCCGTCAATGCGTGATCGCAATTCCGGGTCAGACCGAAGCTTCTCGACCATCGCCGGGACCAAGCTCAATCGACTTTCCATCGCGACTTCATCTGAAAGCATCACTCTTCACTCAAAGACAAACTGTATCTGAAAGCGTATTGTATGTAAATAGACGCTATGGAGGTGTCGGAGATGGCTGGCTCAGGCGTAGGTCGGATGTTGGCGACTTCAGGTAGATCTGCGATTTCCGGGAGTGCCCAAAGCCATCAGGGAGTGGATAGAGGCCTCGATCGCGAGGACACATTGAATTCCGAGCGAAGGATAGAGAAGAAGGCAGGAGCCAACCAGAGCCGCTTTCCCGTCAGCCTGATTGTTGTGATCGAGCAGTGGATCTGCCTGGGGTTGGGAATGATCTGCATGATCTCAGGGACTTTGGGTATCTCCATGAGTACCAGTCAGAATGATCTTTCTGCGCACTTCGCATGGGCGGGATTGGGATACGTACCTCTGTTGCGAATAACAGCGGCCGCGTGCCTGGCTTTGGGTATCGTCCTGGTACGCCTGGGATCTACCAGCCGCTGGCCGCAGCCGACAGGAGGTTCCGACATGCAAATAGTCAAGGAGGAACCAGATGAAGAATGACGTTGAAGATATTCCGCTGGTCTATCTGTTGTACGTGCTTCTTGCCATCGTAGTAGTTGTGGGCATCGCAGCGGTTGTGATCGTCAGATTGATTCGCGCCTGAGCGCAGTTGCAGCTGTTATCGTATCTGGATGCAGAGTGTTCATCGAACTCTGGAGCGGACAGGTCCGACAGCCGTTCAGAACGTCTTCAGGCGTGTCCCCACGATCATCAATAGAAGATCGCGCCGGCAATCATTGGAAGGAGATCGTTTGTGACCATTGCAAGGCCGCGAAAGCGCCTCACCCGCGAGGAAAGTCGAGCCCAGACCCGTGCCACACTGATCGCCGTGGGACGAAAGCACTTTTTGCGTTTCGGGCTGGGTGGCGCCGTGACGGAGAAGATCGCGGAGGATGCCGGTTATTCCCGGGGCGCACTGTATTCTAACTTCGACAGTAAGGAAGAGCTGTTTGTCGCTGTCATCCATGACGAACAGGCGCGCCACTTAAATTTCTTCCGGTCTCTGCTGAAGGACGAGCCTTCCTCCAGGAAGCGTGTGAAGAAATTACGGGACGGCATTGCCGACCTGATGACAGACCATGATTGGATTGTGCTTCGCGCTGAATTCGAGATCGGTGCTCTTCGAAGCGAAAGTATCCGGAAGCGCTTCGTTGAAGCACATCGGCAGCAGCTTCACGACGGAAGCGAGCTGGTTAGGGATCTCTTGCGATCTCCCGATGTCACTTCGAGATTGACGCCGGATGATTTCATCACGGTTATCATCAATCTCGCTCACGGTCTGGCTGTCACGCAGAGAATACTTGGTTCAGAACTCTCTCAGAAGAGCACGCGCAGTCTGATCCAAACGCTGTTCGATCGTTTGATATCGTCTACGTGATCTTTTGCAGCCGGGCACTTTCGCACGGTAGTCATGCGGGCACCTCCTATCCAACTCAGCCCGCGCGGGCGAGCCTGAAACTTTTGAAGAATCAGTGTTGCCCTCCGCTACTTGACGCTTCAGCGTCGCGGAGCGGAGGGAGCCATAGCCTTTAGGCTACGGACAAGGGCTCGCGTTTCCCTCTTTACGGAATGATCGAAGCCGTAGCTGGATGCTCGGGCGTTGGGCGCGGAGGCAGCGGGGTGAGTGGCGGCTCGTTATGCGCGTCCTTCGCAGCCGCCTTGGCGGACCCAGCGCGACGGCGTTGCTCAGCCGCAAGCTCCAGCTGATCGGCGCGCGTCTCCGGCAACGGCCCTCCTGCGGCGTTCTCCGCGATGTGTGAGCGCCGTTGCGCCGTTAGCGTCTCCTCATCCGGCGGGTAGCACGGCTTGATTGTGCACGGGTGCTCATTGGTCTTCGTCGTGCCGAGGAAGTTGTGATTGAAATCCGCCGACGCTGGCACCAGATAGAAAGTCACTGTCTGCGCGAAGTAGCTCTCGTCCGTCGTAGGCAAAACGCGTGTGGGGTCTGCATTCAGATACTGCACCAGATACCACTTCGTGTTCACTGCGCGATACGCCGAAAGGTCTTCGAGCCTGACATCCAGGCCTGTCGTGTCCTCCTCTTCCCGCATCGAACCGTTGTCGGCTAATTCGTGATCCTTTGCCGGATCCTTTACGCCGACCAGCACGAGCTTCCGGTCGGCTCTCTCCTTGAGCCGCTTCACAGCTTCTTTCAGGCACGGCAATGCACTGTTCTCTACACGCGCAGGTCGAACACTGTCCTGGTCGAAGGAGATAGAGCATACCTCCTCCACGCCGGATGGTGGAGCGGGCTTGTTGCGTGTCTGTGCGAGCGATACCAGCGCACTTGCGAAGCTGACTGTAAGCACGAGAACAGCTTGTGTACGTCGCAGACTAAATCCAGATTGCATCATGTCTCTCATTCTTTTTTGGAATTTCGGTCGCAACTCTCGTCCACGTTAGTCCGGAATCGAAGTGACAGCGGGATGATCCTTCGAGGGCGGAGGCGGCAGCGGTGCGAGCTTCTCATAGCCGCGCTCGCCGTTCGGTGCAATCACACCGGGACCAGGCCCGAGGTGCGGAGCATCCACGTTGTCCTCCGAGCAGGAGAACTCCCGTACCTCGTCAGCCGGCTTGCCGAGCAACCAGGTCCGCTGGTAATGGATGGGCTCGGTGTAGTATCTCGGGTCATCCACCGTCATCTCCAGGTGCAGGTGACCGATGTCGGGCCTTGTCCACCGCTCCACGACGTGCTGAGCGTCGCTATGAGGATCGGCGTTCTCGTCCGCCCACGTGCGCCCCTCTTTGAAGCCAGTAGAGTCGATCACAAACGTTTCGTCAGCCCACGATCCGATCTCATCGCCAAAGAACGAAGGATCGGGATCAGGATCGTGCTTGCGACCATCGGTGGCCACCAGACGGTACGTGGTGTACCAGTAGAGAAACACCGTGTGGTCCTCTCCCTGCAGAAGCTGGAACGGAAGTCCGCTGGCATTGTGGCGCGGCAAGCCGCCGACGATGCAGAGCGCCTCGGGATCGATCGTGTGCTCGACGTTGTACTTATGCGCCGCTTCGCCAGCCGGCGTGAACGGCAGCTTATAGTTCGGATAATCCTTACCGAGGTTTCCGATGGGCTTGTCTTTCGGAGCATGCGACGGAACCCAGTAGCCGGAGAGATCAGGATGCGTGCCGAGCCGTGGCGCTGGCCCCTTCGGCAGGTCTGCCTCGTTACGCGAGAACGGAGAGTTGGCACGCCCCGTAGCGTCGTCTGCTTTTTTCTTGGAATCCTGCGCTTGAGCACCGGATGAAGGTACGAGCACAAGAGTCACTACGGCTAGCGCAGATGCGGCGATGGCATGGTTGAACGTCAAGTGAGAACTCCTTGTTCTTCCGTCGTGCATACGCGGCATAGATGCCGCATGCAACGCGAGTCATCCTTCGCTGCTCGATCGCAGCAGGACTGACGGGTTAGGTATGTGTTGGAAGAAATCGTGCCGAGCCTGCTCGAGATTGCAGGCTCCGCTCACGCGTGTGCGCTCAGCGACAGGAGCAACAACAGCGGCGCGAACACTGCATCGTGGAAATGCTGGGCATAGGCAGAAATTAGACCATCACTGAGACAACGTCAAGTCCGTCCCCTTGACAGGGGTCGGCTTGTTCCCTAAAGTTCAGGCATGTTCTCTCTCGCAGCTTCGCGTTGTTGTCGTTGTTCGCTCCCGTTGGAGTGGACTTCGGCGTGCGCCCGGCTGTAACGCGTGTGGTGCCTGCGAAAGCGCAGGCGGAACGTATGAACAGCTAAGCCCTACGAGATCGAAGGCCGCTCCATCCGGAGCGGCCTTTCCATTTGCCTCGCACTCACAGCCTTTGCATTGCCTAGCAATCACAGCCTTCGCAAAGAGTTTCTTCTCTTCCACTTCGTTCGACAAAGGAATCGACATGAAAGCTAAACTCGCAACCTCGGCTCTCATCGTCGCGACGCTTCTCGCGGCGGTCCCGGCATACGCGCATCACTCGTTCGCCGCAGAATTCGACGGCTCCAAGCCCACGCGGCTGGTCGGCAAGATCACACGGGTGGAGTGGACCAACCCGCACTCGTACTTCTACGTCGACGTGTCGGACTCCAAGGGCAAAGTCTCCAACTGGGGATGCGAAGGCGCCGGCCCCGGCGCTCTCAGCCGTCGCGGCTGGAAGAAGGGTGACCTCAAGATCGGCGACTCCATCGTCGTGGATGGCTACCGCGCCAAGGACGGCTCGCATCTGATCGACGCTCGCCGCGTAACCCTGCCCGACGGTCGCTCGGTCTACGGCGGCAGTCCCGGAGACGGCGGCCCCGGAGACAACGGCACCGTACAGGGCAACCTGCCCGGTACCGGCAAGAGCTAAGGATTCTGAGGCCCGGCGTCTTCTCGGAGGCGCCGGCATTTTTCTCAATGACACAACCTCTTCTCCAACACATATGCCAGGTCATCTACGACTCCCACGTCGGCACCATGATCCGCGAGTCGGACTACGCCTTCTCGATCATCGAATCTGTTCACGTACTGGCGATCACGCTCCTCGTCGGCTCTATCTCCATCCTCGACCTGCGCATGCTCGGCCTTATCCTTCGTGAGATTCCGGTCACCCGCGTTTCACGCGCGGTCTTCCCCATCACCTGGACCGGCTTCGCGGTGATGCTCACAAGCGGCCTGTTGCTCTTTTGGGCCGAGGCAGCGAAGAACTACCTGAACCCCGCCTTTCGCATAAAGCTCTTGCTGTTGCTGCTCGTCGGTCTCAATCCTCTGATCTTTCACACATCCATCTATCGCCGCGTTGCAGAGTGGGAACTCCAGCATCGCTCTCCCTGGCGGGCGCGTGCAGCCGCCATCGCCTCGCTCACTCTGTGGAGTGGCATTATCGTCGCGGGCCGCGCGATCGCTTACTTCTAACGCACCTGAGGAATCATCCGCTTGCTCGCCGCCCAACATTGGTTTGAACTCCTCTCGCAGTCCCCGCTCGGACTCTACATGCAGACCAGCCGGTGGGCCTTTGCAGTCGTCGAGATGGTCCACTTGCTCGCTATTGCGGCTCTCGGCGGCTCCGTGTTGCTCATCGACCTTCGCCTGCTCGGCGTGATCCTGAAAGGCGAGTCCGCGAAGAGCATAGGCCGCGACCTCGGCCGTATCCTGCTCGGCAGCTTGGTCGTGCTCATCTTCTCTGGCATCGGGCTGCTCTCGGAAGAATCCATGAAGTGCTACTTCAGCCCTGCCTTTCGCTGGAAGATGGCCCTTCTCGCAAGCTCCATCGTGTTCTACTTCACGATTCACCGTCGAGCGTTGAATCGTGCCGGCACGGCTTCCCCTGGAATCGGGCAGAGAACCATCGCAGTGATCTCGATGCTGCTTTGGCTAGGCGTCGGAGTCGCAGGACGAGCGATTGGATTGATCTAAGCGACGAAAACTGCAGTAGCGGAGAGACCTCTTGACCATTCTCCGACCTTGTCATCTCGACCGGAGGCGCGCTTTTGCGCCGTAGCGGAGAGACCCCTGTATTTTGGCTGAAGCGGCAATGCAACTTCGGGCAAAACAGGGCTTAAACCACCGCACCGTCTTCAAAATATCCCTGAGACCAAGCCCCAAAGAAATAAGCAAAACAAATTCTTGACTTCCATCCTGCGTGGCTGATATTTAACCTACTACTAGATGTAGTAAATACTCCTACAAGGTCAGTAGCGATGCCACCTATCCGCCTCAGCCCCCGCGAAAAGCAGCTCATGGAGATCCTCTGGCAGCAGAGTGAGGCCTCCATCCGCGAACTCCACGCGGCGCTTCCTACCCGCAAACGCCCCGCTTACACCACCGTCCAAACTCTCATTTACCGGCTCGAAGACAAGCATGCAGTGCGCCGTATCCGCAAGGTCGGCAACTTTCACATCTTCGCTCCTTCTATCACGCGAGAAGAAACGGAACGCGGCCTCCTCAACGACCTGCTTGCCCTCTTCCATGGCCAGTCCCGCCCTGTCATAGCTCATCTCATCGAATCCGGCAAACTCACCCGAGAAGACATCGCCTATGCCGAAGACACTCTTAGCGCGTTCGAGAAAGAAGGTCAGTTCTGATGACTACCCTCACCGAGCCAGCAGTATTCCTTCCGCCCGCAGCCTTTCACTCCGTCCAGGCCCTTGCCGCGACGTTCCGCTCAATCGTTCCAGCCATCGCCAACCACCTCTGGCAATCCACTGCCGTATTTCTGCTCGCGTGGCTGCTCACGCTCCTGCTTCGCCGCAACCGCCCTGCTACCCGGCACGCCATCTGGCTCGCGGCTTCGCTCAAGTTCCTCGTTCCGTTCTCCACCTTGTCTGTGCTCTCCGGCTTCCTCTACGCACCCCGGACCACAGTACCCACAAGTCATATCACCACTGCCGCCCAGGCCGCTGCACAGCCGTTCTTTGCAACGCCACCCACGCACGCGTTCCCACAACCGTTCGTCTCCGCACAGCCCTTGCCTACGGCATGGCCAATCATCCTGCTGGCTTCCATTTGGCTCATTGGCGCGCTCCTCGTCCTCACTGTATGGTGTGCTCGATGGCGCACCGCCCGCCAAGTGCTGAAGGCTTCTACACTCGCCAGGCAGGGCCGAGAGCTCACACTGCTCCGCAGCCTCGAGTCCTCGCTCCCCACACGCCGCACCTTGCCGCTGCACGTGTGCTCTTCTCTCTCTGAACCGGGACTCTTCGGCGTTCTGCGGCCCAGGCTCATCTGGCCGTCCTCGCTCTCAGAACATCTCACCGACGACCACATCAAATCCATCCTCCTCCACGAACTCATCCACGCCCGCCGCCGCGACAACCTGACCGCAACGCTCCACATGCTGGTGCAGGCGCTCTTCTGGTTCCACCCTGCCGTCTGGTACATCGAAACCCGCCTTCTCGCTGAGCGGGAACTTGCCTGCGACGAAGCTGTCATTGGCCTCGAAGGTAATCGCCGCATCTACGCTCAAGGCCTTATCAAAGCCTCATGTCACGCGATCGGCTCGCCACTCCCGTATGCCGCAGGGTTCACCGGCGGCGGTCCGCTCAGCACCCGCATCACCGCAATCCTCCGCACCCAAACGCGCTCCCTGACAACGGCGCAGAAGATCATGCTCGCTGCCGTCGCTGTCTGCACACTCGCGGTACCCCTCCTCATCGCGCAGGCCAACCATCGGCTCGAATTCGAAGTCGCATCCGTCCGTCAGGCTCCACCCCATTTACCGGAACGCGGCAATGAATCCCTCAATGGCTACGAGCTACAGGGCAAAAGCTTCACTGGCGGCCTCTTCTCCACCAACGCGCCGCTCTACCTCTACCTTGACTTCGCCTACAAGATCACCGACGTACGCCAGGCCACATCCTTTATGGACCAGATGCCGCCCTGGGCTCGCGACGTCAACTACACCATCGAAGCCCGCGCCGCCGAGTCCGCCACAGCCGACGACGTCCGTCTCATGATGCGCTCGCTCCTCGAAGACCGTTTCCACCTCCACCTCCACTCGGAGACTCATGATGCACCAGCCCTCGTCCTCACCCTCGCCCACTCCGCACCCGGCCCGCAGCTACACCTGCACACTGCCCCCACACCTTGCGTCAGCCGCGCTTCTGCCACGGAAACCATGTCAGCCGGAGGCGTCAACCGCCCCATCTACTGTGGCCTTGACGCGTGGAATGTTGATGGCCGCCTGCACTTTCGCTACATCAACGCGACGCCATCGCAGCTCACGAGCTCCGTCGGCTCACTCGTCAACGTTTCGCAAGATCCGGGGATGCGTACCTACTCCGTAGTCGATGGCACAAATTTTTCTGGTCTTATCGATTTCGATATCGAATTTGTCAAAAACGAGCAGCAGGCCGAGGCGAATCACACCTCCGGGCCGCTCTTTGATCAGGCTTTCGCACAACAACTGGGCCTGCGCATTACACGCGCCACTGCCCCCGTCACTACACTCATGATCGATCACATCGAGCCACCAACTCCGAATTGAACCACAGCCGACCAAAGAGTTTTGCAGCAAGGCACTTTCGCAAGGCAGTCATCCGGGCCTCCTATTTATTTACAGCCGAAAGATAGCCCCGGGTGCAGGTCAGCATCCGGGGCAAATTGCTGCTACTTACAGCATAGCTAGCGATGCCCTTGACCATCGCCGGCTATGGCTTGTCACCATTCTTGTGTGGGTCCATGAACGTTGCACCTCTGCTAATGTCTCGGTTCTCGTAAAGAATGGGCACCCATATATACCCGTCGCCATTTGCCTTAAGGTGCCCAACGCCCGGAAACGGAAGATGAGGAACGGCGACCAAGGTGCGATCTCTTGCGAATTCAGCAAAGGAGGTCTCACGTACTGCAGCAGCTTTGGCAGGATCGACGTCGTAAGCGATGGTGATCTCGGGGGCCGGTGTCTGGACAGCAGCGACATGAATAATGTCACCAACGAATGTGATGGATTGGCCATGACTGCGAAGGATGTAGAAGGTGCTTCCCGGTGTATGCCCTGGATGAATCACAGCCTCGACCCCCGGCACGACTTCCTCACCGCTATGGAACGGTACGATCTTGCCAGCATCCTGTTCAGGCTTGAGCGCTGTGTATGCCTGGTCGAAGTAAGACATGGCGTAGTGAGCCTTGGCAGAGTTCGACCGATCCAGGAAGAAGGCCAGATCAGGCGCACTCAGATGCACGATCGCATGCGGGAAGACAAGCTGCCCGTTGTGAACAAGACCGCCCATGTGGTCGTCATGAGCATGAGTCAGGAGCACATCGGTAATCTGGTTGGGGCTCACGTGGATCGACGCCAGGCTCTCGAGAAGCTTGCCACCGTAACCGGGGCCAAAGAAGTCGCCAGCCCCAGTGTCCACCAGCACCACACGCCCTGCATCCCGGAGCAGAAAGGCGTTGATGGAAGTCTCCACAGGGTTGGAGAGGAAAGCATCATGCAGGAGTGCATCTGTTTTCTGATCGGTGGTGTCGTGTAGCAAAGTGTGGAGGTCCTGGGGAACGGTGCCGTCCGACAGCGATGTGATCTCGATATCGCCTACCCGAAAGGTATAGTGATTCGCTCCTTGAAGAGCACCTTGCGGATTATCGATCGGAGCTTGAGCCCGCACCGCAAAGGTAAAGCAGCACAAACTAAGGGTAAGAAGAAGCTGTTTCATGATGGATTTCACTTTCTGAAAGAGGCAGGTGTGAGCGGTGAGTGAACCGCATCGGCAGCGCACGTACCACCGGAAGTAGGCGCAACGTACTAGGGTTGAACGTCGCACCCGTGAAAGAACGATCCAGAGAGACCATTCGCAGGAAGGGTGGCAAGGATGACATGCATGCCGCCATGCCCAGGCTGGCGAGCTGTTTCAAAACCAATACCTTTGTTGGCTCCGGTGATGAGTGCGCTCTGCTGAGACATGGTGTCCCTCCGAAACAGAGACTATGGCCCCACTGCGTATAATACAAATCAATGCAAAGCATTCGCCGAATCGATAAAAAGCATAATGGGCAGCCTGCGAGCAAACCATTGAAAGAACATGCGGCCGCTGGCGCGCCCCTGCAACTCGTTGGTGCAGACCACGGTGAGAGTCACGAACGTGAAGCTTCGCCGATCGATCATTTCAATTTACGTTCGTTCGACCTCAACCTCATGCTGGTGTTCGACGCGCTGATGCAGGAACGCAGCGTTACGAAAGCTGCGGTGAAACTGCGGATTCAGCAGCCGGCGATGAGTCACAGCCTCTCCACGCTACGGCTTCTGCTGCAGGATGAATTGTTTGTCAGGGTGGGACAGACGATGCGGCCGACTCCGCGAGCACATGCCATGGCAGTAGGCGTCAATCAGGTACTCTCGCAGGCCCACCGCATTCTGCTAACCGCGCAGCCCTTTGATCCCAGCCGGGAGGAGCGTATCTTCCGCATCGGTTTTTCAAACGAGCTTGAAGTCATCCTGATGCCGCCACTCGCTACTCACCTTCATAAGCACGCGTCCGGTATTCGTGTGCATGCCCGAGCCGCCTCTCCCGAGAGCGTCTTTCACATGCTCGACGATCACATCATCGACTTCGCGGTTGGCTGTTATGCAGAAGGCACAAGCCGCTACCGGCGCAAGGAGCTCTTTCAGCAGTCGCTTTCGTGTTGCTATAACCCAAAGCTGCTCAAGTTTCCTCGCGGCCTCACGCAGAAAGAGTACCTTGCGGCGAGACATGCACTCGTGTCGCAAAAGCAGGAGATCGAGGGATGCCTCGATGCCGCATTGAAGAAGCTCGATCTTCGGCTCGACGTTGCCATGGCAGCCCCGGAATTCCTGACCGTTCTTACTGCGGCGGCCGAATCGCCATTTATAGCAACGCTCCCAACGCGGATTGCAAAGCGTTACGCACGTATGTTTGGTCTAAAAGTCTGCGAAGTTCCGTTCAATTTAGAAGTAGCTCCAATCGCGATGATCTGGACCGCTCACGCAGACAAAGAACCCGCCTTTGAGTGGATTCGCGAACAGGTTTGTCCCGTGATTGCTGCGGCGCAACAGCTTTAATTCCAAACGTCTATCCCGCGCTCTGCGTCAGCGTCCGCCCCACAGCGGCGCAAACCACGCCGTTGTGAGGAGAGCCGAACACGAATCAAAATCCATCGACATCGACGACCGCCTGAGCAAAGGCCTGCCAAATATCCAAGAGGCCATCAGTAGCAGTTCAGAGGTACAGCGAACCGGTGAGACATTAGCCCAACGGTGAACACGCTGCTCGACTCCTTACACGAGTTCCGGATAACAGAGTAGCGGAAGGCGTGCAGATGTGGGCAGCGATACCTCGATCGTGTACCAGGGCCCCGGAAGGCAGTCCGTCGACTGGCTGAACTGCTTGATTCGTAGCACCAAACATCCCAGGTAAATATTCAGAAAGAAGAATTTGTGTGGAAGCAAACTGTACTAGCGCCAACGCAAGTAGAACCGCCGATTCTTCGAATCGAATTACCTTCCGAGGATGCATTCTTTATTCTCCTGATGAATGGGTTTCTCTTTGTCAGTGAAGGTCAAAGACAGTCCATACGAAGTACAAGAAATGGTCTGACTGGAGTTCTGTTCTCACAGAACTCCACCTCAGAAGCTGAAGCTAGCTTGGAAGTCGACGGTACGATTGGCTGCCGCGGAACCGAAGAAGCCTCCGGAGATCGCGGTAGATTGGCCAAACAGTGGCGATTCAAGTACGCCCACCGGAGCCGCCAGGCTTACGTGGTTGAAGACATTTCGACTCATCGCAGAGAGGGTCAGCGAATAACGCCGCGGTGCCACCTGATCGAGTCTCGGGGGCCCAGTGTTGCCACTCAAGCCTCCTGGCCCAAGACCTCCTCCTGGAGGACCGCCTCCAGGCCCACCCCCGCCAGGTCCTCCTCCGGGTCCTCCCGGGCCACCATTGGAAGTCCCACCCGTGGAGCCGCCTTGGACTCTCGGACCAATTCCAAAGGTCTTACTCAAACGCAGATTCATGCTGAACTGCGCCGGTCCGGTCCCGACGTTGTAAGGAATTCGCGTTGCATCTGCGCTCGGGTCAAGATCGAAGTCTCCGTATGCCGTTTGCAGCGTATCGGTGCTGCTGGCGGTCGCATACGAGGGCCGGTCGTTGTACTGATTGTCTCCATTCAAGTCCTGCCCAATGGTGATGTTGAATGGACTGCCGGAGTTTGCAACCAGAAAAGGGCTGACCGAAATCCCGAAGGGGGCTTGGTAGTTTCCGCCGAGCAGAAAGCGACTGCGCACATCGAAGGTTGCTCGTCCGTAGTCAGCTCCAGGATTTGTCTGATTAGAAGGAAAGTAGGTGGCGCCGGAGGTGTCGGCCTTCGCAAAGTTCAACATATAGAAACCGAAGAGGGATAGCTTGCGGGCCTTGACCGAATAGTTCAACATCAGTTGATTCTGGTTGTACACTCCACCGGATTGAAACTGATAGATGTTTTCGTTGATTCCGTTGGGGCGGACACCCGTTCCCGTTGTCGCGTTGTACGTTGAGGCGATGTATGCATTGGTGTTGTCGCTCAGATACTGATGCAGACCCCGCGAGTTGATATAGGTTGCGGAGACAGTGACGGCCTTCCCAAACTGATGATCGATCCCGACCGCCGCCTGCATGTTGGTGGCTGCTTTCAAATTGGGAGCGACCGTGTATAAAGTGGGCGCAGTCGTGCTGCTGCTCGCGAGCTGTGATGCCGAAGGTGCGTCGGTCGTGAACGTTGGATTTTTCACAACATACTGCTGCTGGTTGATTCCGTTCTGATGAATAGCATCCAGAACGTACGTCGAAGAGAATCGGTCGAAGAACCAACCATACCCCGCGCGGAAAACGGTGCTGGCCTTTTTGCCGTTTCGCGCTCCCGGAGCGTATGCCAGCGAAAGGCGTGGAGCCCAATCGTCATGATCACTGATGCGGTTCTGGCCTTCATACCGAAGACCGTAGCTGAGAGTCAGGTTCGGCCGCAGACTCCAATCATCCTGGAAGAACAGCGCAGCGTCGAAGAGATTGACCCCTGCCGTTGGGTTCCCGGCAGTAACGTCATACTCCGACGGAGTGCCCGCAGCATAGGCGCTGAGGGATTGGTAGATGTAGTTCCCATTGAAGCCAGAGGTGGAGGAGTTGACCTCGTGTGTGAGCCGCAAGCGTGTGCCAAAGTTCAGCGCGTGCTTTCCTTCCGCGGCTGTAACGTAGTCCTGCAATTCGAAGCGATCCTGATTGTCGCGGACTGTGCCAGAGTTGTTTCCTCCCCCCGTAAAGGCACCTTGTACCGTGGTAGTCGGGTCTGTATCGGAGGCTGCCTGGCTATCGCGGTCCGCAGTGTACTGAAAGCGCGTCTCGTTGACGGCCTTCGGGCTAAGAACCTGGGTGTCACTGATCTGAACCGTATTCTCGTAATTGAGCACGTTGTACGCCTGGCTTTGCAATGAGAATCCGGAGACACCGCTGTTGGTCTCTTTTTGGCGATCGAACATATAGCGCACAGTGAGCGTGTTGTTCGCCCCGAGCTGGAAATCAAACCGGGGGCTGATGTCGAGTCGCGACTGGGGGTTCGGAACTGCCAACGTAAAATTCTGTACCGCTCCATCGGATCCAAGGATGTCGGCGTTGATGATGGAATTCGATGCGTTGTCTCGGCGGAACACGCTGGTGAACCAGGATGCGCTCTTGCTTAACGCACCACTCGCATTGCCAGTGAGGAAAGTGGAGTAATACGACGGCTCGTTCGTGACAAATGGGTTCAGCGAATTGAACGCTTTCTCATTTCCATCGATCATGAACGATCCATGGAATTTGTCCGTACCAGGCTTCGTCAGAATCTCGATACGCCCGTAGCCCAGCTTGTCATATTGTGCAGAAAACGGATTCCGGTTGATACGGATTTCACGGATGGAACTCTTTGGCGGCAGTTGACCTCCAGTGAAGCCGTCGATATATATCTGGGCTCCACTCGGTCCAGCTGCGGGGCCAGCGAGAGCAGTCAGTTCATTCTGGAGATCGTCCGGATCGTCTGACAGCGCATCCAGATCCTTGCCTTTGATGACCAGGGCGCTCGCGTTGTTGTCGGGACTCATACTTAAACTTGGATCTTCAGCAGCGACCTGGACATTGGATTCCACAGAAATTACGAGCTTCACATTCTCACTCGTAACCTTGTCGCCGTATACCAGAACGTCACCCACCAGAGCAGGCGTAAAGCCCTTTGCCTTAACACTCAAGGAATAGCGGCCCGGCACAAGGCGTGTCACCTCGAATGTTCCAGCAGCACCACTCTTAAGAGTCCGGGAGAAACCGCTTGCGTTGGAGAGCGTGAGATCGGCCTGAGGTATGAGCGCCCCAGAGGGATCGGCAACAGTCCCTCTAATCGTCCCCGTGGCCACTTGAGCGAGAATGGGAGTTGTCATGCAGAACATCAACAGCACGCCAAGGGCGAATTGAAAAACAGTATTTTTCCTTATCATGATGGCGCCTTCCAGAAGCTTCTTCAGAAGAACGCATCGCACGATTCAGTACAGCCACATTGAGTAACGCTATGTAAAGCTTTGTCACCAACGCCGTGACGATTCTTTACATCGCTGTCCGTAATGCGGGTTTACCCTACTGAGGAACGCAGTTGAGCCATGGAAGATATTCTCCTGATCGATGACGACGTAGAGTTGTGCGAGATGCTGACCGAGTATCTCGGCCGCTACGATCTTCGCGTCTGCGCAGTGCATCGTGGAGACTCAGGGCTGCAGGCCGCGCGCACCCGCCCCTGGCCTATGATTTTGCTGGACGTGATGCTCCCCGGCATGGATGGTTTCGAGGTTCTCAAGCAGATTCGCACCTTCTCCGCCGACAATATACTTCTGTTGACCGCACGTGGAGAAGACATTGACCGTATCGTCGGCCTGGAGATGGGAGCCGACGACTATCTTGCAAAGCCCTTCAATGCACGTGAACTCCTCGCACGCATTCGCGCTATCCGCCGTCGGAGCGAAGCTCCGGCGGCAGGAATCGACTCTCCTCCGCTCGTTGTGGAAGATCTCGCCCTTGATCCAGGAGCGCGGACTGTCCGGCGGAATGGCGAACAGCTCGAGCTAACCGACGTGGAGTTCACGTTACTCGAAGTGCTTATGCGGTCGCCCGGTAAAGTTGTCGAACGCGAAAGCCTGGCAGAGGCGGTGCTGGGCCGAAAATTCAATCCGTTTGATCGAAGCCTCGACATGCATGTAAGCCGCCTTCGGAAGAAGTTGGCCGGTGACGGCAACGGCGAAGAACGTGTCAAAACGGTCCGCGGAACGGGTTATCAGCTTGTCCTTCGTCGAACTCTTGTGCGTGGGAGGAACTGACACATGCGCGGACTGTTCTTCAAAATATTCGCTATTTTCTGGCTGGCACAAAGCCTGATCTTCGTGATATCCACCGCGCTTATCGTGCGGCAGCGCTTTCCGAGTCCGAATATTGTGTCGGATGCGCTCGACAGCAATCTGCGGCACGATGGAGATGCGGCGCTTCACGCGTATGAAGCCGGTGGCTGCAGTAGCTTTGCCGATAATGCAGCTCGACACGAGCCATCCGGTTCGACACTTCTGAAGAAGAGTGGAGAGATTGTCTGCCGCACGCCGAACGTACCTTCTCTTTCCGGTCTGGATACCCATTTCCCGGACAGAATTGATGGACGCCAGATTGGTGGCCACTATGCATGGCTGATTCCAGTTGTATCCAGCGACGGCGCCCCCTACGAATACGTCTGGTTTCAGCCTCCAGCCTCTGCAAGACATCCAGAACCGCATTGGAAATTTCTTCACTACGCCTTTCCTCAGTTGCCTGTCGCCATCGCAGTGGGTGGTCTAACGACGTTTGTCCTGGTACTTCTTTTCAGCCGTCCTCTCGTCCGTCTGCGCAAAGCCGCACGCGAACTTGCGGAGGGCAATCTCGCTGTACGTGTCGAAGCGTCCCCGTCGGGAGCGTTGCGGTCACACTCCGATGAGTTCCAGGGGCTTGTCCACGACTTCAACCACATGGCGGAGCGACTGGAGTCGCTCGTCGGAGCGCAGAGGCTTTTATTGCGCGACGTCTCCCATGAACTGCGCTCGCCACTTTCGCGGCTAAGCGTGGCACTGGAGCTGGCGCGGGAAGATGCGACACCGGAGCTGGGAGTGCATCTGGCGCGCATTGAGCGAGAAGGAGAAAAGCTCAACCAGCTTATCGGTCAACTACTCACCCTGTCTTCGATGGAAGCGAGAGACAGCGTCTCCTCTTTCAAGCCTGTTTCACTCAACCAACTCTGCGAACAGATCCTGCCTGATGCTGAATACGAGGCACAGCGACGTCCCTGTATCGTCATCCTGCAACAGGACTCAGAGTGCGCGATCCGTGGCGACTGGGAGCTGTTATATCGCGCTATCGAGAATGTAGTCCGCAATGCAATCCGGTACACAGACCCAGGCACACTGGTCACAATCAGCATTCGAAAAACGTCTCTGGAAGCAACGCAGCTGGCGACGATCGAAGTAACAGACTGCGGTCCAGGTATTCCCGCCCCAGAACTGGAGCATATCTTTCGCCCCTTTTATCGCCTGGATGAGGCACGCACCTCCACAACCGGAGGATTCGGGGTCGGACTGGCCATTACGGAACGCGCCGTGAGACTTCATGGCGGAACACTGCGAGCGATCAACCGGACAGAAGGTGGAACCTGCATCCAGATAATGTTCCCCACAAATCACCAGCCATGATCCCCTCTTTGGCCAGTGCGCGCCTGATGCCATCCACCGGCCGACCCTCAATAGAAAACCAGAACTGATCTACAGTGATCCCAAAACGAGTTGCACTGGAGAGTGTTGTATTGCTATACCTTGTTGTCGCTCAACATGCAGAGATTCGAACGCTCCAACGTCCTACTGGTAGCAGTTACGCTACTCGAGTAAAAGGGCTGACATGATTTATGTCGAGCATAAACCCGATGCCACGATTAAGAGCTGCGTGCGCTTGCTATGGTACTGCAAAGCTCCCGGGTTGCTTCATACCCACGAGCGGATCTTGCCTCGTGGCGAAATGCAGATCATCGTCAACCTTGCCGGCGATGCACTTACGAATCATAGCCTGGGGCAGGATGGAGCTGTTTCCGCGCTGCCGTCCTGCATTGTGGTTGGCCCGCGAGGACGGTACGACCTCGTTGATACACAGGACCTGAAAGAACTGGTCGGGGTGGTTTTCTGGCCCGGAGGAGCAGCTCCATTCCTTCGTGAAGATGCAGGCGCCTTCTTTGAAAGATTCATCGCCCTGGAAGATGTCCTATCGTGTCGCGAAATCCGCACTCTGTTACAGGGACAGCCATCCCCCAGCCAAAAGCTCCGGGCTTTGGAACGTTGGCTTGAAGCCGGGTTGACCGGAAGACTCCCGCAGAGAAATCCAGTGGTTATTCAGGCACTGAACCTGCTTAGGCAGCACTCCGTGCGCGATGCCGCTCGATTACTTTCCATCAGCGAAAGACGTCTTCATCAGATCATGAAGACTGAGGTAGGCCTATCGCCAAAAGTTTGGAGCCGCGTGCAACGTTTCCAGCATGCGATTAGTCTTTTGCAAGCCCGAACAGAACCAAGATGGGAGCAGCTTGCCCTGGCATGCGGTTTCTACGATCAGTCTCACTTCTGCAATGAATTCAAGGCTTTCTCTGGAATCGACCCGAGCACTTATTCGAATTCACCGCGACTGTGGGCGAATCACATAGCGGAGTAAAAAAGGACGTCATATTTCCGATTCTTCCAAGAGTTAGAAGAGAGTTCTGTGGATCATGAGAACATGACAACCTCAAACGCAATCCCCGTCACTTGCATTCCAGCTATTCGCTACGCCAATGCCGATAGAGCAATCGATTGGCTAAAACACGCCCTCGGCTTTACCGCAAAGGCGGTGTACCGGGATGACAACGGAGTCGTTGCCCACGCGGAGCTGTTACTCGGCAACGGCATGGTTATGATCGGAACCGCCGGACAAAACAAAGAGACATCGCACTGGTTTGTAAAACCGGATGCAGTGGGTGGAGTCACCGCATCGGTTTATCTGATCGTTCCAGAGTGTGACCCTGTCTACGCCACCGCGAAAGCTGCCGGAGCCGAGATCCTTCAGGAGTTGCAAGCGAAGGACTACGGGGGCAAGGCCTTCATCGTCCGCGATCCCGAGGGTCACATCTGGTCGATCGGCGAATACAACCCATGGTCCACGGAATCGTCGAACCAGGATTGATTCAAAGGGCCGAAACGCCTTATGGGATCGAGAAGACCACGCGCGGCTTCCCTTTCGCTTTCTCCCATGTCGCCTCTACTTCGGAGAGCGGTACGACTGTGGTTGCAATCTTCAGGCCTGCCGGCTGAACCGCTTCGAAAACACTCCTGATCGCCTGCAGAAAAGCGGGCAAGCTTACGCTCTTTATTCCGCTACCCATGAGCATGATCGCCGAGGAGCGAAGCGCCGCCCCAGGCAGATCGATACTCTCTTCTCCACTGGATCCACCAACATGAACAAAGCGGGCAGGAGTTCCGTCCTCCACAGTCTTCGCGATGGCCACGATCACTGTTTTTGCGCTCTCACCCCACAGGTAATCGATGACGACATTGATCCCCGAAGCGAAGACCTGCTTCAAAGCGTTCTCGTAGTCCTTAGCTCCCGATGGGTGCAGTGTGCCCAGAGTGAACGGAATGACGACATCAGCTCCAAGCTTCTTCACCTCTTCCAGTTCTTCCGCATTGCGGCCTGTCGCGATAACTTTGGCCGCGCCCAGATGCTTCGCCAGTTGCACAGCAATCCTGCCCGCCGTTCCAGTCGCGCCATTAATGAGAACTGTCTCACCAGCCACAAGGTGCGCGCGCTCCACGAGCGCGGCCCAGGCCGACATACCAGGGTTAGCGATGGCGGCGGCCGTAATGTCATCCAGCGAGTCCGGGAGTTCCACGCACTGTTCGGAACGGATCGGGCAGAACTCCGCAAGAGCTCCGTACGGAGCTTTCGGCAAGATGAAATAAACTCTACGCCCATCCTGCGTAATGCCAACACCATCTGATCCGGCAACTGCGGGAAAGTCCCCATCCGAACTGTAATGCGCGCCCGAAGCTCGCGACCTTGTGAATTGACTCAGTGCGGATGCCCGTACCGAAATAAGCTCTTCCCCTGCTTGTGCGATGGGTGTCTCGAAATCACCATAGATGGGCGCCTTGCCTGCTGCTGGAACCACTGCTGCTTTCATAACCTCTCTCCTTCTTGTTTGTAGTCGAAACTGAATTCCTAAAAATTGAACATCGTTAGATAAACTCTAACATTGTTAGATACGGGTATGTCAAACCCTGTATTCTCGATGTATGAAGATCAACCGGGACATGGTGACGCGGGCAGGACTGAAACTGCTGAACGAGGATGGGCTGGAGCAACTGACCCTTCGCCGCTTAGGGGTAGAGCTCAACGTGCAGGCGGCGACCATCTACTGGCACTTCAAGAGCAAAGAAGAGTTGCTCGACGAGATGGCGACTACGGTCCTTGCCGATGGGGCAAACAATCTCACCCCTCGACGGAGTTCCTCCGACTGGAGAGTATGGGCTTCTACTTTCGGTGAAGGTCTGCGCAAGACACTTCTGGCCTACCGTGATGGCGCACGGATGGTCGGCGGAACAAGACTCACCAATCTGGAATACGTGAAGACGACAGAAAGAATAGGAGCCCAGATGGTCGCATCGGGATTTTCCGTGCGGGCTGCCATTGTTCTGATGAGCACCATCTACAACTACACGCTCAGCTTCGTCACGGAAGAACAGGCAGTATTTCCGACTCCGGGCGAACGATCTCCCCGCTACTCCATTGAAGAGCGGAATGCACGTCTCGACCCGGCGATCTTCCCGTTCCATCGTCAGGCGTCGTCGATTTTATTCGATCGCTACGACCGCCGTTTTCGAGAAGGTCTGGAACTCATCCTGCAAGGCGCAAAGCCAGAAACACCGAGGAAAACACGACAAGCAGACGAGAAGAAATAAGCGAGATTCGACTCGGTCGAACGCTGAAGGGTGTCATGCCGAACGGCCAGATAACCTTCGACTTTTGTTGCTAAAGCAAGTCAGTCATGAAGCGCACAGCTTGAATCTGCAGATCCCTTTCGCCGTCTATTCAGATAGACGGCGAAAGGGATCAGTCCATGTTCTTGCGGCAACTCACCAGAACCATCGTTATCGGCGCCACGGCCATCGTGGTCGTAGCAGTAGTCGCGTTTCCTGCGGAAATATCGGCGCAAGGCGCGCGCGGCAACGGGGGATCCAACGCTCGCTCTGGGCCCGCCGCAGGGGGAGTAGCCGGTACCGTCGACAGCGTGTCCACATCGAGCTTCGCCGTCTTGACGGCAGCGGGGCAGAACGTGACCATCCAGGAGGCGCCCTCTACGGAATACCAGAAGGGAACAAACTCGATTCCGGCGAGTGCCCTTACAAAGGGCGACAGCGTGCTCGTACTCGGGATCGTCAACGGACGATCCATCACGGCCAGCCAAGTTATCGTGCAACCTGCCGACAAGGGAGGATCTGCGACTTCCTCGGCGGCAGGAGTGATCCCCTTCCAGCACGGTGCACCTTCCGCGGCAAAGCAGGTCGGTCAGGTCCCCGCCAATTACAGTCAAGGGTCGGGGACCATCGTCAGCGGAACGGAAGCGAACAAGGCGACCGAAGCTGCATTAGCTAACTACCCTGGGGGCATTGTCGACCGCGTTGTGGAGCTGAGTAACGGCGAATACGAGGTTCACAATATCGGCGTTAACTGGCCGCATCACATCTTCGTCAGCCGCGACTTCAAGGTCGTCGGCGCCTTTTAGCCGCCACAGATTCACGGCTGTCCTTTCACTCGACTAATTAAGGACTGCGGGCTTCAATACCTCCTCGCACCACTGCCGGAAGCTGGTAGGGGTGGTGGATTGTGGAGTGCGCGGTTCCCTGTTGTCCATGCCTTCATTCTTGGCCACCAGCATGTTGATCATGGCTTGCGTCATTCCCTCCGACATCCCGCGGCTGAGCAGCCTGGTCTTCAATGCATCGACCGCCGTCTCCTCAAAGCGCACGGGTTTCCCCAGCACCTCCGACATGATCTGCGCTATGTCGTTGAAGGACAGATCCTCGGGGCCGAGTATAGGGAGGCTGCCCACGCCGCTCCAGGAACGATCGAGCAGCAGCCTCGCGGCAACGCTGGCGATATCGCGTGTGGCGCAGGTCGGGGCCTTGAGATCCCCGGAAATTGGCCAGGAGAACATTCCCTGGCTCTTGATCACCTCCACCTGGCGAAGCATGTTATCTATGAAACCAGGACAAGTCAGCGCACGATAGCTCACACCCGTATGCGCAATCATGTCGTCCATCGCTAGAGTGGCTGTCACATGCCCGGCGTTCTTTGGCCAACCTCGGCCCAGCGCCGAAATACCGACCACCCTCTTTACCCCTTGGCTCTTAAAGGCCTCACAACCAGGCCGGGCGAAGTCCACATAAGCGGCTTCAGCGCTCTCGGCGCGAGGATCCGCAGGAACGAGCCAGAACACACTGTCGGCACCCTGGAAGGCTTTTGTGACAACGTCGAGATCGCTGTGGGACCCCTCGACGACCTCGACGCGTTTCCGCGTCTGCTCAGGCATGCGGGAGGGATCGCGTGCAATAACCCGGATCGACTCTCCGCTGTCGAGAATGTTTTCGAGGACCTGGCTGCCGATATTGCTTGTGGGTGCGGTGACAACGATCATGCTTTTCTCCTCTGATACAAATCAATAAAGTAAACTCTACCGTACCGTTTACTAAGTAGACAGTACCGTACCGTATACCTGTTGTCAAACGAGAGATCAGCGACAATAGGGTATGGCAAGACGAGGCGATCAACTTCGCGAACACATGCTCTGGATCGCCAAAGACGTGTTCCTGGAAATGGGTTTCGAGCGGGCGTCGATGGATGTGGTCGCCAGCCGCGCGGAGACCTCGAAACGGTCCTTGTACGCTCACTTCGAGAGCAAAGAGAAGCTCTTCCTTGCAGTCATTGAACTGGTGAGAGGACTTTTTCTCAGCCGATTAAAGATGCCCGGCGACTACTCAGAAAAGCCTGCGGAAGCCCTGGTGATGTTTTGCGGCCGGTATCTTGAAGTTCTGCTCTACGAGCCCTCCATTCAAATGTGTCGCATGAGCATGGCTGAGACCGAAAGATTTCCCGAGCAGGCAGCACAATATTTCGACGTGCTGCTCACACAGGTCCACGCACGCTTGAGCGCCTATCTCAAGACAACGTTTAGGCTCTCAACTCGCGCCAGTGCTGAGGCGGCGCACAGGCTTCTCGGCCAGATTCTTTACCCGCGATTCCCTCGGGCACTCTTCGGCATGGACCTGTTGGCTGAGAGCTTCGACCGCGAGACCCTGGCCCCAGACTTTGACCTGAAACCTATTCGCAAAGCCGTTGCGGATCTAATCGAGTCTCTAGCAAAACATTGACGATCCACCGCACCTTCGGATAGGTACTGCTGGACGCGCCCAGGGCAACAGACATCCCAGCCGTCAATAAACAGAAGCCACTTACAGTTACCGATTGCACTGCTGCATGGGCGGACGAAGCCAAAGTGGCGTCCTCTGGGGCAGCCGCGCACCAGCAGCGCAAAGCCACTACTGGCACGCAGTCTATTCATACCTAGAAGTAGCGCATTTGTTCGAGATCAGCAATCAGCCCAGGTCCAGTCGGATGCCATCCCAGCCGTTGCTGCGTCAGCGCGCTCGAAGCTGGCATATCGAAGCCCGCGAACATCGCTAGCCAGCCAAAATGAGCTGGTGCCTCTTCCGGAGTGAGGCTAACCGTCGGCACCTTCAAGCCTCGGCCAATGACCTCCGCGATCTCCCGCATCGATATTCCTTCTTCAGCGACTGCGTTGTACCTGCTGCCTGCTTCGTGCTTCTCCAACGCAACCCTGTAGAGATGGGCAACATCAAGAACATGAGCCGCCGGCCAGCGATTGAGTCCGTTCCCTACATACGCCGAGACTCCCTTCTCGCGGGCCATCTGGACCGCTGGAGTAATGAGTCCCTGCTTGACCGTATCGTGGACCTGAGGAAGGCGCACCACCGACACATTCACACCACGCGCCAAGACGGAAGCTCCTGCTTCTTCCGAAGCTTTACGAGGATTCTGGTGGTTAGAATTGTAGTGATCTTCGGTTGCAGGTTGACCTGGAGCAGCGCTCCCCATCCCAGTCCCGGAGGTAATGATCAACGGACGGTCCGAGCCGACGAGTACGTCGCCCATCGCTTCGATGACCTTTCGGTCTTGCTCGCAATTCGCGATGAAGGTCGAGAAGTCGTGGTTGAAGGCAGTGTGGATCACGCCGTCAACCTTGGCTGCGCCACTGCGCAGACTCTCCAGGTCTTCAATATCTCCTCGATGCACTTCGGCACCAGCGGCCTTGAGGGACTCGGCACCCGCATCCGACCGCGTCAGTCCAAGCACCTGATGACCCGCGTTGATAAGTTCCGGAACAATGGCTGAACCGATAAAGCCGGTAGCGCCTGTGAGAAAAATACGCATGATGAACTCTCCTGTACTGCGGTTGAGGAACTGCATTCGCAGCCCGGTCATTCGGTGGATAGGAACGCCATCTGCTCAGGCTTTGAAGTAGTCCGCCTGATCGAGATCGTCGAGTAAGCCGACCTGTGTTGGGTGCCAGCCCAAACGTTCCTGGGTCAGACGGCTAGAGGTGGGATTGTCGATGCCGACGAAGAGTCCAAGAAAGCTGAAGTGCTTGGCGGCTTCCGATGGAGACTTGCTGACGACAGGTACGTTCAAACGCCGTCCGATCAGGCCGGCAATGTCCCGGAAAGGGATGCCCTCCTCGGCGACAGCGTGATAGGTTCCTCCCGCAGGTCCGTTCTCGAGTGCTAAGCGGAAGACACGGGCAGCATCGAACCGGTGCACCGAAGGCCATCGGTTGAGACCGTCTGCCACATATCCCGACTCCTTCTTCTTCCGCGCAATCTGGATAAGCCGCGGAGCGAAGCCCTGATCGCCGGCACCATGAACGATCGGTGGAAGTCGAATCGCCGAGGTGCGAATGCCGCGCGCAGCCAACTCCTGCAGCGTATCTTCCGTCTTGGCGCGGAGAGCGCCCATGAAGTTGGGGTCGTGCGCTTCATCCTCGGTGGCGAGTCGTCCTGATTTCATGGCTAGTGTCCCGAAGGAAGCCACCAGGGGGCGATCCGTTCCGGAGAGCGCTTGTTCGATCGTCTTCAGCGTGTTCCGATCGGTAGCAACGGCTGCTGCCATGAACCTTCGTACGATGCCGCCTGGAGCTCCTCCAAGCAACACGCGAAGGCGCGTTCCGAGAGGCATGTGCGAGATCTTGTGATAGAAGGCGGTGTGAATGGCACCGTCCGCAGCGGCGGCGGCGCGGCGCAGACAATCGAGGTCTTCGACGGAACCCAACTGCACTCGCGCACCGGCGGCCGTCAGCTTCCTACCGGAAGCCTCCGAGCGTGCAAGACCGGTGACCTGATGGCCCGCGCTGATGAGTTCTTTGACAATCGCAAATCCAATAAACCCTGTAGCGCCGGTTACAAAAACACGCATTGTTATCTCCTGAGCTTTCGCATTGGCGTCCTGCTACACATCTAGATGGGCATCGGAGCCATACGATCTATACTGAAGGTCCGCATTATTGGCTCAATCGTCCGGAGGCTGCATGGATCCGCTCTCAGATGTGTTGTCGTTGCTCAAACCCCGGAGTTACGTGGCGGGCGGTTTCGCGGTGGATGGCGACATGGCTATCCAATGGCCAAAGCATCAAGGCATAAAGTGCTACGCCATACTCTCTGGCCAGTGCTGGCTATCCGTAGAAAGCGTTCCCGATCCTGTGCTCCTCACGGCCGGGGACTGTTTCCTTTTGCCGCGCGGATTGCCCTTCAGTCTCTCGACCGATCTGTCACTCACTCCCGTCGACTTCGCTACCATTCTCGCCACAAGGAAGTCGGGTGGCACAGCCTTCAATAACGAAGTCGGGGATCGCTATATTGTCGGTGGCCACTTCGTCCTTACCGGCAGTCATGCTGACATCTTGCTGAAATCTCTGCCGCCCATCGTGCATATCCGGAAAGAGTCGGATAAAGCGGCGATGCGTTGGTCGCTCGAACGTATGAAGGAGGAGTTACGCGATCCGCAACCGGGTGGCGCTCTGATCACCCAACAACTCGCCTACATGATGATCGTTCAGGCTCTTCGCCTTCACCTGGCAGATGGAGCGAGAGGGGGCGTTGGCTGGCTCTTCGCACTGGCGGATAAACAGATGAGCGCAGCCATCACCTACATGCATGACGACCCCGGACATCCATGGACGCTACAGAAACTGGCGGAGCGCGTCGGAATGTCGCGATCGATCTTTGCTCTACGGTTCAAAGAGACCGTGGGGGATACCCCCATGGAGTACCTCACCCGCTGGCGGATGCTACTGGCCGGCGACAGGCTGAAGAACTCCGACGATTCCATCTCCGCAATTGCCTTGTCGCTCGGCTACGAATCCGAAAGCGCCTTCGGTAAAGCTTTCAAGAGGGTCATGGGCTGCTCCCCAAGGCAACACAACCGCGAGAGCCGCCCTGCGCCGCCTCCTTCAACCGCCAGTGAGGCCAACTACGACGATCAGTCGGAACTAGCTCCGGTTGGATAGGGCTTTTCCGTCCCCAGATCTTGCGATAGATATACACGCCAGCTAGTAGAGCGCCGCAGGTGACACATTGAGTGGCTGGCATTCCACTTCGCGATAGCAGCATTGTTGCTACTCAACCCTGATAGCTCGCATGAGTAGCAGCGAGTGCGTGCGAACCATTTCGCCAGATGGGTATCACGAACAGGATGGACATAACAGCCAACGCAACTCCAAACTCCCCGGCGAACCACGCTGCCCTGCCTGATTCAACCGTCATCGAATCGAACAACCATTGGATGACGGCGTTGTGGCAGGCATGCAGCATAACCGCAGGCCACACCGAACCGCTCTTCAGCCGTAGCCATGCTGCCATGGCACCGGTGGCGATGATCATGCTTGTAAAACAAAGGAGCGCTACCCACTTTGGGGCGGTGCTATCGTACGTTCCGAAGAGGATGAGAGGGTAGTGCCACAGTGCCCAGATAACGCCACTGACCAGGGCTAAGCCAGTAAAGCTAAGCCGTTGCGCTAAAGCCGGTACCAGAAATCCCCTCCAGCCAATCTCTTCACCGGCTGCGGAGACGCCGCTTTGCAGAACACCGAATGTCATGATGAGTAAGGCATTCAGCGCACCAGCGCCTGATCCGATCTGGAGCGACTTCTGACTGAGATGCAGGAAGCCTGCGAAGTCGGCAGGCGCGAGACCGGTGGCCCAGACCAGGAGATACGCAGTCGCGGCGTACGCCACAGGCAGAAGATATCCCCAGGACACCGCTCGCGCTCCAGGCCAGTGGAAACCCAAAAAGCTAAGCGGGATGCGAAAGAGAGCACAGCATGTAAACGCTGCAAGAGCAGGCGCCCACATCTCGGTATGAATGACGAACCCTCTGCCAATGTCGAGACGATGGGCGTGCAGTAACAGCAAGGTCCAGGGCGCTGTGAAAAGCGCCGTCAGAGCAACATAGAGAGCGACGAGAAGCGACACGTGAACGTCACGAGACAAGCGAGGAAGGATCGCTGGAGATTGCCCCATCATCGCCGATGGTGATGCCGTACCAGCACTTCGCTTCAATACCATCGCCCTCCTTACCTGGATCTTGGGTTACTTGTGCCCATAGTCGAGCTTCGGATACCAATCGGTGCCCCGCCCTTCCGGCGTCACATCCAACATCAGCCAAAGAGGGTCGAGGTCTGGAGCACCGCGCGGGTCCTGTCCGGGATCAGCCATCGCGCCGCTCAGCTCACCACTGTAGAAGTGGTAAACCGTTCCGTCGCGCCGAGTGAAAACACTGAAGCCGGGTACGTCGGCATCTTCGGGATTGACGTAGGTGCGGGTGTAATCGGCGGACGCATCGGAGACAAACGGGAGATACGCGAACCCGCGTTGTTTCTTGTATTCCGCCAGCCGCTCTATGGGCGAACGCGCCGTAACGACGATCGCAGCCCGTTCGCGCAGATTGGCAGCGGTGCCATTCCAGGAGCTCAAAAACGAGGTGCAACTAGGACACGGCCCTTTGCGCTCTGGACCGAACATCATGCTGTAAACCATCAGCGTATCTTTATCGCCGAACAGACTGGAGAGGCGAACCGGACCAGCCTCGGAGACGAACTCAAAGTCGTGCGAGACTTCGCCCCCCTGGGGCAGCGCGCGCCGCTGCGCTGCCACGCGCTCGACATGACGGCGCAGTTCGATCTCTTCCACGAGAAGCGCATTTCGAGCGGTACGATATTCCGCACTCTCATTAGGAAAATGAGCCGTATTGGTGGCGACAAGCTCCGTCGCAGGTGAAAGCGTCTGAGGAACGGACATAATACCTCCGGTCACATCCTAACGCCATTTCATACTACGTGTAGAGTCAGCGGAGGCCCCATGAAGTCGCGCTACCATAGCCATAGATCTCTTCATCCTTGTCTTTCCTCGAGGAACTCCATGCAGACACTTACCCGATTCAGCATCTTGTCTCTTCTCGCCTTCTCTGCAGTCGCTTCTGCTCATTCCCAGATGACCTACAAACCCGCAGCGCCGCGCACACTACTGCGGGCCGGTCACGTTCTGGATGTCCACACCGGCAAGGAAGCTGCGGACCAGACGGTCGTCGTGGAAGGTGACAAGATTGTCGCCATCGCCGCCACCAAAGACACGCCTGGGAAGCCTGGGGATCGCGAGGTGGATCTCAGCGGCTATACGCTGCTTCCCGGCCTGATCGATGTCCATACACATCTCACGATGGCCAATAACTTCGATCCGTTCTTCGAAGTCACGATGACGCCCGGCAAGGAAGCGATCATCGGCGTGGAGAACGCCAGGACCACCCTCGAAGCCGGCTTCACCACCGTGCGCAACGTTGGAGCCAACGGCTTCACCGACGTCGCCCTGCGCGATGAGATTAACGAAGGACACATCCCTGGACCGCACATGCAGGTCTCCGGTCCCCCGCTCGGGATCACCGGCGGCCACATGGATGAGAACCTTCTACCCGAGCAATATCACGTCACCGGAGAAGGTGTCGCCGATGGCATCCCCGCCGTGCAGCACATGGTGCGGCAGAACATCAAGTACGGAGCGGACCTGATCAAGATCGGCGCCTCCGGTGGCGTGCTCTCCAAAGGTGACGACCCTCAGGCCTCGCAATACACCCTCGAAGAGATGCAGGCCATTGTCGCGGATGCTCACCGTCTGGGACGAAAGGTCGCGGCGCACGCTCACGGAGCCCAGGCTATCCTCTGGGCCTCGGAAGCCGGCGTTGATTCCATCGAGCATGGCAGTTACATGGATGAAGCCGATATCGCCATGATGAAGAAGAACGGCACGTACTTCGTACCCACCGCTTACCTCATCGACTGGATGGCACAGAACGGCCACCTCTCACCGTTTTATGCGCAGAAGATGAAGGACGTCAGCGCTGTAGAAAAGCAGAACGCCATCCGCGCCATCAAGGCAGGAGTGAAGGTGGCGCTTGGCACCGATGCAGCCGTCTATCCGCACGGGCTCAATGCTCATGAGCTGGATGTCTATGTGAACCAGTTCGGCATGACTCCGCTGGCCGCGATCCAGACCGGCACTCTCAATGCCGCGGACCTGATGGGTTGGAGCGACAAGGTCGGCTCTCTCGACCCCGGCAAATGGGCCGATGTCATCGCGGTCCAGGGCGATCCCCTGGCAGACGTTCGGATTCTGCAACACGTTCCCTTCGTGATGAAGTCCGGCGTCATTTATAAAAACGAAGCCCAGCCCAACTCCGTCGACAAACTCGTCGCAGCAACACCCGCGCTCAACGGCAACAACGCGATGAACAGCTACTAGTACCGTGACCGGGTGAAGAGGTGTTCTTGCTTTTGTTGTTGTTCTCGCTTTTCTGGTTGTCATTCCCGAAGGGAACCTGCTGTTGGCCGTATAGCCACAGCCTTCTTGCCAGCGCAGGAGGAAGCAGATTCCCTTCGGGAATGACAAGCCAGAAAAGCAAAAACAAGAGCACCTTTTCATGCGGTCGTGCTACTACTGTCCTGAGCCTGAAGTTCGTTGGATATGTTTGGTTAAGGGCATGCCTTCACAAGCTATCGAAAAAGAATGGAGGAAGTGATGAACGAGAAGAAATCTTTTGGACGCTTCAACCTGCATGAAATCGCTCAGTCCTTCCCCGAGACGGCTGAGACCTTATTACTGGATACGTACCTGACGAACGAAGAGTCGGCAAGTGCCCGTGTGTTCCGCGTCTATCGAGGAACGCCGCCCCACTATCATGCCTCTTCCGATGAGTACCTCTATGTGCTCTCCGGAAGAGGCACATTCTGGATGGAGAACTCTGCCAACGGAGGAGAGTTCTCTCCGGGAGATTTCCTCTTCTTCAAGCGCGGCACCGTGCATGCCCTGCCCGACATCTATGAAAGCCCCGTGGTCTTCCTTTCGGTGGACGCTCCAAGACGCGATCCCAAAGACATCATCTTTGTAAATCCAGAAGATGGAACCCCAGACAGTTTCATCCAGAAGAGTGGGACGTCTCCCAACAATTAGAGTGCGTCTGGTGCATAGACATCAGAAAGCCCACCCTTCACGCATCCTGCACGTAAAGAGTGGGCGACTCCACAACTATCCCAAGAGCGTCTTGATATCCAAAACGCCTTCCGCGGGATCGTCGAAGGCCATGTCCACCGACACAGGCTCCCAACGCTTGTACTCCTCAAGCTCTGACTCGAACTTCGCGCGAATCCCCTGCAAAGCATCGGCGCCGAGTGCGAGACGCAGCGGCGGAGCATCGGCCTCTACGGCCTTGATGATGCCCTGCGCTGCACGAGCCGGGTCTCCAAAGACAGCACTGCTGAAGGCCTGCACCAGCGCATCATAGACAGGCTGATACGCCGCAATCCGCTCCCCACGCACCAGCGAGCGAGTGCCGAAGTCCGTCTTGAATCCGCCCGGCTCGACGATCGTGACTTTAATGCCGAGTCCTGCCACTTCCTGCGCTAACGACTCCGAGATGCCTTCCACCGCATACTTGGTGCCGTGATACATGCCAAAGCCCGGGAAGCTGACCTGTCCGCCCATGGAAGTAATGTTCAGGATGTGGCCGGACTTCTGCTCACGCAGCCGTGGAAGCACCTCGCGGGTCACGTTGAGCAGCCCGAAGAGGTTGGTCTCAAACTGATGCCGAATCTGCGCATCGCTGACCTCCTCAACCGTGCCGACCAGGCCATAGCCCGCGTTGTTGACCACAACATCGATTCGGCCGAAGGCGTCGACGGCAGCCTGCACCGAGGCCTTTACCTGCGCCAGATCGGTTACGTCCAGGCGCACTGCCTTTGCGTGGCCCGGATACTTCTTCTCCAGGTCGGCAACAGTCTCTTCCTTGCGGGCCGTAGCAACAACCTTGTCGCCCTTAGCCAGCACAGCCTCTGCCAGGCTACGGCCCAGGCCAGTCGATGCGCCGGTGATAAACCAAACACGTGATTTCTGAGTGCTCATAATTCCTGATCCTTTTCTGGTTGGGTTCGCTGTTCAAGAGAAGAAGGATTGCCGGTTAGTCGCAATCCCGTTCCAACGAACAGGTAAACGTGAAATCAAACTACTCTATAGATTGAACGTTCATTCTATAAGGTTCAAAAAAAATACTCTTTTATGTCACGGCCCGCCAGCACGCCGCGGCAGCCTTCTCCAGCACGTCTTTTTTCAGAGCCTTCTCTCTTCTCGCCAGACGTGCGGCAACGCCAATAGACAGGTCGCCAAGAACCTCCAGCGGCAGATTGTTGAGCGGCCCTCCCGCACTTTTCTGGCGAAATAGCTTCATCAGCACGACAAAGTTCTGGTCCTGGCTTGCCAGGAGCTCTGCCTCGGAATACGTCACACAGTAGGGCGAACTCTCATATTGGTCGAGAAACTTCATCTCCTGCTGATGGGTGCGATAGAAGCGATAGGCATTGATCCAAACCTGCTTGAAGGCCTGCTCCGCAGACATCCCTGCCACGTGCCCTTCTATGAGGAACCGGCTCATCTTCGCCTTTACATGGAAGTAGAGTGCACGAATCAGTTCGTCTTTGCTGGGAAAGTAGTGATAGATAATCCCCGCACTGGCACCGGCACGTTTGGCAACCACCGACATGGGAGCGTCGTGAAACCCGCGCTCAGCCACCAACTCGAGCATGGCCTGCAGGATCGCTTCGCGCTTGTCTTTGAGGGTTGTCATCGCATCTGGACTGAATGTTCATTCTAGAACCACTTAGACACGTGTTCAAGGGGCAATTGAAGCAAGTGATATCAATAGCGCGAAGCGCGTTCCCTGACGCTTCAGCGTCAGGGAGACGGAGGGAGCCGTAGCCTTTAGGCTACGGAATAAAGGTCAGGCGAAAATCGGGCTTTAGAGGGTGCTGAAAAAGTCTAGCTTTGTGAGCAGTTAGAAATTGCTTCGAAATAACGACTCTCCAGAAGGCCCTACAAACGACGTTTGCGAAATCTTTGAGGGTTTTACATACGCAAAGTACACAGCAAAAATCGTCTTCAGTGAAGTCATCGACTTTTTCAGCAACCTCTTTAGCCCCGGGCCTCTTGCCGATGCGAGCAAGAAAGCCTGTCTACTCTGCACGCAGCGCTTCCATAGGATCCACCTCAGCAGCCCGCAATGCCGGAATGGCCGCAGCCATCGCACAGACCAGCAGCAATACCGCGGCCACTGTACCGAGCGTCGACAGATCCAGCGCTTTCACCCCAAACAAAAACGACTTCAACCCATGTCCTGCCGCCCACGCTGCCGCAGCCCCAGGCACCAGCCCGAGCAGCACCATCTTCCCTGCCTGCTGAAACACGATCCGTACGACTCCTGCTCGCGAAGACCCCAGCGCCATGCGAACCCCAATCTCCCTGCGCCGCAGTGATACGGAATAAGCCAGCACGCCATATATCCCAATCGCCGAAAGTATCAGCGCCACTCCGCCAAAGCCTGTCACCATCCGCAACGCCAGCCGTCTTTGCTGCAACGACCCCGAGATCGCATCATCCATCGGCTGCAGACCTAGCTCTGCCATGTTCGGCGCTACCTGCTTGATAGCTTCGCGCAGCTCCTTGTCTACCGCTGCCTGCGGCAGTGTCGACCGTACCGCAAACTGGCTCACCATACTGAAGAGCGAGGTGAACCCCGAGCTGATCGGAAGCTGCATGTAGTCCATGTACACCATTGGCTCGAACGGCGCTCCAAGGTCTCCGCCTTGCAAGTCATTCTCAACGACACCCACCACCGTCATCGCAGACGTAAACGGTATGTCTGAATCTTTGTCCCCAGGGTCGCGATGCATCGTGATGCTTGTGCCGAGAGGATCACGTCCCGCCAGGAACTTGTTGACGAACGCTTGATTTATCAGGACTACTGCGGCTCCGCTTGAATCATCCTGGGGCATAAACCCACGCCCCCGCAGCAGATCTATCCCGCTCGCACGCACAAAGTTGGCGCTCACCAGACTGTAAAACGCCGTGTCCCCCTCATGAAATACGCGTCCATTGACATCAGTCTTGCCGTTCAGGGAAACGTTGAAATTCGAAAATGGAAGGGAGCTCTGCATCGTAGCTGACTCAATCCCCGGGAGTGCCGCGAACCGTTCCAATAAACGAGCAACGGTTTGGCGAGCGATCTCCGGAGCGATGTGCTGATCTTCAGGCATCAGCACCATGGTTGTTACACCACGCGGATCGAACCCCAGCTTCACGTCTTGCAGCGCACGAAGCGTCCGCACAAACAATCCACTCGTCACCAGCAGCACACAGGTCAACGCAATCTGCAGAGCCACCAACAGACCAGGTAGCCGAGACCTTTGCGTTGCGCGCTTCGTCATCAGTCCAACATCCGTATGCCGGCGGATACTGAGCGCCGGTGCCAGGGAAGCCAGCACTCCGGCCAATAAAGCAAGCGCAACACTAACCCCAAACACCCCTGGATGAATCGTCAGCTCATCGAAGCGTGCGAACTTCGATCCATAGCCAGCCTTTACAGTTCTAATCAGCGCATAGGCCAGTGCGCCACCCAGCGCAGCCCCCACCAGTGAAAGCACTGCACTTTCGGTTGCCACCTGCTGCAGGAGACGTCCAAAGCTCGCGCCCAGAGCCGACCGGACATTCATCTCCGGCATGCGTCCCGTCGCCCGGGCAATTTGCAGGTTCGCCGCATTCGCACAAGAGATCAGCAGTAGTATCGCGACTCCACCCAGCAACGCCAGCAGTGGCCTTTGCATGTCTCCCGTCAGATAGTCCTTATAGGAGTGCATTTCAAGGGTGTCACGATCTTGCGTGCCTCCTGTCCCCGAGTGCGCAAACACGCTGCTCGCATCGGCAAACGCCTGCTGCGGGGACACCCCTGGTTTCATCCGCGCCATCACCGTAGCCGCATCGCCGCTAAACATGCCAACTTCGCCCGTCGCAATCGGCATATATACCACCGGCGCTTCCGTCCCCAGCGGAAAATGAATCCCCTCCGGCAACACCCCAATCACCGTCCGCAATTGCCCGGAGATCTTGACGGTCGAGCCAATCACCTTTGGATCTCCATGCATCCAGTCCTTCCAGAAAAGAGCACTCACCATCACGACGGGCGTCTTCTCGTCCGCATCGCCCAGCACCCGTCCAAGCTTTGCACGGACATCCAGCATCTTGAAGAACTGTGGCGTTACCTCCGTGAGTACAGCCATGCGAGTCCCATCGGACGTACCGACAGGCTTCACCATCGTGTTGTATCCGCTCACCGCGGTGAACGAGCGCGTATCGTGGCGCAAGGCATCAATCTTTGGATAGCTCAGTGCGTAGGTTCTTCCGTCCTGCTGTGCTTTTCCAGAGAGCATCACCAGTTGTTCTGGATGAGGCAGCGCCACGGGCCGCAGCAAGACTGAGTCCACAATCGCCAGCATCGCCGTCACGGAGCCCAGGCCAAGCGCCAGTGTAAGCACTACCGTCACCGCATAACCTGGGGCATTTCTTAAGCCACGGAATGCGTAGCGCACGTCTTGCAGCAGACGTTCCAGCCACACCCATCCCCAGATCTCACGGGCGCGTTCCTTCGCCAGCAGGACGTTGCCGAACTTCTGCATGGCGGCGTGCCGCGCTTCCTTCGGGGACATTCCGGCGTCGATGTTCTCCTGTATCTCGAAGTCGACGTGAGTCTGGATTTCGTCTTCTAATTGCTCTCTGCGGCTCTTCCACCAGTGCATGACAAGAATCCTTTCGCTATTCGTTTTCCTCAGCCATAGGCGCAAGAATGCGCCCCATCGCCTCTGAGAACCGCTCCCACTTCGAGGTTTCGGTATAGAGTCTCTTCCGGCCCTTCGCAGTCAGGCGATAGAACCTGGCCTTGCGATTGTTCTCGGACAGGCCATCCTCGGCCACGATGAGACCAAGCTTCAACAGACGCTGTATCGCCGGATACAAGGAGCCATGGCCCACCTGCAACACCTCTTCCGATCGCCGCTCGATGGACTTCGCGATGGCGTGCCCATGAGCATGCCCAAAGGCAAGCGTCTGCAGGATGAGCAGGTCTAAGGTGCCCTGTAAAAGCTCTAACTGTTCGTGCTCTTCTCTAGTCGACATTCGAGCCAACAATAAATATCCTTCAGGTCGAATGTCAAGGGGAAGGCGAAAAATATCCCCTATGGCCATATCGGGCAGACAATTCCATGCCCACAAAGCCTGTCATTTCGACCGACCAACGGGAGCGGAGAAACCCCTTGATGCAGAGCGTGATGCAAATGTTTGTGGCGCGCTTTGCGTCAAGAAACCCCTGTATTTTGCGGATGCTTGTACATTCGATTGCCGCTCTCAATCCCACAGACAGGCACGGGCGGAGACACCGTCTCCGCCCGTCCTATTGTTTTGCGTCTCGTCCTACTGCCCGCCAGTCGCACCCGGAAAGAGCCCCGGAATCGGCGCACTCCTCTTCTTCTCATCCTCCGGATGCGGGAACGGCTTGCGCGGCATCATCGCTTCACGCTCGCTAGTGTCCCACAAAAAGATCGCTTCGACGATCGCAGCCTGCTCGAGATCGGCCGCGTGCAGGTGGTCGACCGTATCCAGGCTCGAGTGGTGCGTGCGAGTCTCATAGTCGAGCTCGTCCTGGAGGAATTCAAAACCCGGCAGGCCCGCATCATCGAAGCTCTCATGGTCAGAGCCGACGTCAATGCGGTTAGTGATCGTAGTGACTCCCAGGTCCTTCAGCGGAGCGATCCACTGCGCGAAGATGGGCGCAATGGCATAGTTGCCCTGCGTATAGATCCCGCGCACCCTGCCGCCGCCTTCGTCGATGTTGTAGTAGGCATCCAGCGTCTCCCACTCCTTCTTCGTGGTCAGCGCGCCGGATTCACCCGAGGGAGCCGGAGCGAATCCGCCGAAGTGTTGCGTAACATAACCACCGGAGCCGAACTCGCCTTGCTCTTCCCCACTCCACAGAGCGATGCGAATGGTGCGCTTCGGTTTCACATCCAGCACCCGCAGAATGCGGACCGCTTCCATCGCGATGACGGCACCTGCTCCGTTGTCGGTTGCGCCCGTACCGGCAGGCCAACTGTCGAGATGCCCTCCCACCATCACGACCTGATCCTTCAGCTTCGGATCGGTGCCGGGGATCTCGGCTACGGTGTTGAAGCCGTGTTCATGGTCGCCCGTGAAGGCGGTCTGAATGTTTACCTCCAGCGTAACTGGCACATGCGCCTGCGCAAGTCGCGCCAGGCGGTTGTAGTGCTCCGTCATCACGACCGCATACGGAATGGGCACCGCGTTCTCGCGACGCTGAGCATCGCGCGCAAGCTCGACACCGTTGTCGTCAAGCAGGAGACCCGTATCGTCGTTCCTGCCCTCTTCATGCGACGGCAGCAGGATCGCGACGGCTCCTTCCTCCTGCGCCATCTTCACAGCGCGCAGGCGGAGTTCGGCAACCCGCCGCCGCTCAATTCGCGAGGGAGCGTTGGCCGGCGGAGGACCCGTGGCGCGTCGTGGAACGCCCGGCCCTTCCAGCTCTTTCAGTTCGTCGTCGGTATAGCGATAAGAGAGTGGCTGGTCGAGTTCGGGGATTGGACGCGCCGCGCCAAGCAGAACAATCTTGCCCTTCAACGTTCCCTTGAGCGCATCAAGCTGGCCGGCATCGCTCAGCGAAGCGTATATAATCTCGCCGCGCACCGGACCATTGGTTGCAGCAGACCATACCGCCGACTGCATCCAGATCGGTTCCGGATCAGGAGTCACGATGCGACCCCAGGTGTTGACCTGATACCAACCCATGCCAAACTCTCCCCAGTCTTCCAGGTGCGAGTTCTCCAGGCCAATCTTAGCCAGCGTGTCACGCGTCCACTCGTTGGCCTTCTTCATGTTGGGCGACCCGGTCAAGCGTGGGCCAATGCCATCCGAAAGCGCGCTGGCAAAATCTATCGCCTTGCCATGCGTCGTGCCCTCCGCACGGATGCGTTCATACATGCTCAAGTCAAGATGCTCGACCGCCGGCTGCGGACCATAGTAGCCGCCGGGCTGCATGCCCTTATTCTCTGCAACAACGGAAACGTCGGCAGCTTTCTTCTGTGCATACGTTGTCGCAACGGGCATTACAAGCGTGGCAGCGAGCGCAAGCACACTGCCGCGCAAAACGGTTTGTTGGGATTTCAAAACTTGTTCAACTCCAAGCCGCAGGGGCAGCGCAATCGGGAATGCATACAGCACTCCACACGCTTGATACGTGAGAAGGAGGGCAATTGTTCCTTACGAAGACACGCTGGATCGTGCTGCCACATTTAGGAATGGCACACAGAAGCACCTCGGACTATGAGCAGAAGCCCAATACACTGGCTTCATGGAAAAACCGCTGGTTCTCATTACCGGAGTGGGCAGGTCGGTCGGCATAGGAGCTGGAATCGCGAGACAGCTCGCTTCAGACGGGTGGGATATCGCCATCAACTATTGGCCTTCGTACGATCTGAAGATGCCTTCGAGCACCTTTCCTTCGGACTTGGAAAGTCTCATCGCGGAGCTAACGGCCGCAGGAGCCCAAGTGATTGCGGTACCTGGAGACCTCGCGCAGGTCGATACCGCGAAGACGATCTTTGACACCATCGCGAAGAACAAAAGGGTCGCCTCTGGGTTGATCCTTTCGCATTGCGAATCCGTAAACTCAGGCATCCTCGATACCAGCCTCGAAAGCTTTGAGCAACATTTTGCTGTGAATGTAAGAGCAAGCTGGCAGCTCATCCGCGAGTTCGCTCTTCAGGTGCCATCCGAAGGTGGTCGTATCGTCGCCCTGACGAGCGATTCCATCGTCAACAATCTTCCTTATGGCGCGAGCAAAGCAGCTCTGGACCGAATTGTGCTGGCCGCCTCCAGAGAGCTCGCCCATCTCCATATTGTTTCGAACGTCATCAATCCTGGCCCCGTCGATACCGGATGGATGAGTGAAGCTGTTCGAACGGCCTGCCTGTCTCGCCAACCGTCGGGAAGGCTCGGCACTCCAGCAGATACTGCTAACCTTGTGAGTTTCTTGTTCTCTGATCGAGGGGCATGGATCAACGGGCAGCTGCTGAAATCGGACGGAGGGTTCTCCGCCTGAAGGCTATACAGAACCATCTATGGCTGACGAAGAACATATCCTTCCGTAGGCGGCAATATCGCCGCGTGCGTCATACCTTTCCAAGTTCAACCAGTTTCTGACGACCCACTTTGCTCATCTTGAGCCGCTGGCTGTCCATAAGCACGATGGAACCGTCCCCCTGCCCTTCCCGGTAGATCTCATGTATCCGGTCGAGATTGACAATCGACGACCGATGAATGCGGGCGAACTGTTTGGGATTGAGTTTGTTGCTCAGGTCGGTGATGGTCTCGCGTAGCATGTACCTGCGTCCATTTGTATGGATACAGCTGTAATAGGACGCTGCTTCAATCCAGTCGATCTTTTCGACCGGAACGAGTATCTCTTTCTCGCCATCTTTCACAAGAAAACGAGAGGGATAGGATCTCGATTCCACAGTCGAGTTCCGCAGTCCGTTCAGCATAGCCGTAAGTTGCTCTTGCGTCATCAGCGCAACCCTGGCTGCCATCTTCTCTCTTACGCGCTCCACCGCCACCCGCAGCCTCTCGGCGTCTACAGGCTTTGTAAGATAGTCAACGGCATGGACATCAAATGCCCGGACAGCGTGCTGATGGTATGCCGTCACGAAGATGGTCGGCGGCAGATGCCGTAACCCAATCTGTTCGACCACATCGAAGCCATCTATATTCGGCATCTGAACATCGAGAAAGAGCAAATCCACTGGCTCCGATTGCAGATAAGAGATGGCTTCTCGACCGTTCTGACATCTCGCAACGACTTGAATATCCTCGTGGTCGGCGAGCAACAGACCGAGGAGGTCACACGCCAGCGGTTCATCATCCACAATCACGGCTCGAAGTGTCATGCCATTGCTCGTTCGTAGGGGATTTGAATGGTGACCTCATAGCCTCCGCCCACAGGAGCCACTGCATGGAACTCATAGGCGTCAGGATAGAAATATGCAAGCCTCTCCCTTATGTTCTGCATACCGATGCCGTGCCCCTTCGTGTCGGAACCAATGGGGCCGCAGCCATTATCTTTGACTTCCATCCAGAGCATGTCTCCTACTCGCTTGACATGGGTTTCTATCAATCCACCCGCCTCCAAAGGCGCTATTCCATGCTGGATGGCATTTTCGACGATAGGCTGTAAGAGGAAGCACGGGACAAGCCCATCCATTGCTTCTGGAGTCGCATCGATCTTTACTTCCAGACGACCGGCAAACCGAACCTGCTGAATAGCCAGATAGCTTTCTACAACTCGCAGTTCCTCAGCAAACGGCACTTTCTCAGGAGCCTTACGCTGCAAGGTCGTTCGCAGAATGTTGTTGAGATGGGTCATGGTCTTGATCGCTTCCTTATTTCTTCCCTGAACCATCAGACTCGTAATCGCATTCAGCGTATTAAAGAGGAAATGCGGCTCCATCTGCATTTGAAGTGCTTTGAGCTGAGCCTGGGTCAACCTGCGCTCTAATTCCAGTGTTTGAACTGTTGCCTCTTGAGCGTGGTACTGCGCATACCACACGGCGGAAAGGCCGTACACGCAACCATAGATGGCGAGATCCAATCCAAATCTGTTCAGAGAAGTCACATAGAACCCTGCATAGGCATGCCCCCATGCTAGCCAATGCGTCGAATCCCAGTGAAGCGTCAACGTCAAGAAAACAATGTGAAGTTCCGCAACGATACTGGCAAGTCCTGCATGAAGCAGCACTCCCTTGGATGACACATTCAAAAATGGCGGCCAGCGTGTAGCGGTCTTCCAAATGAGAACGGTGACACCCACCCACCAGAACCACGATGCTGCGCCGAAAAGCAGGGATGGAAGAAACGAGGTACGCACTCCGTGAAAGGCCAGGCTGAGATGGCACTCTCGCGCGGTCATCGTCGTAAGGGCTCCTGCCGTGATGACGGTCGCCAACAGGCCGAGCGGACCCATGCTTGGCCTGGTCCCCCTTCGTTCTGTCATGAACGGGCTCACTAAGTCTCCTTCCATATTCCCACCTCTCCGACTTCCTGTTCCCGTAAAAGGATAGCCCGCAATGACCCTACACGTCAGAATTCTTACTAAAAGCTAAAGCGTACTCCCAGTTCCAGCCGCCGGGCAGTGTCGGCTGCTACCGGTTGCCCGACCGTGGACGAGGAAAGAATGGTATTCACCGCGGTCACATTGGTGTGATTCAGCACATTGGCGCTACGCGCATTGAAAGCAACGGTGCGGAGATGATCCTTATCCTTTGGATTGAGCTGAAATGTCCGACTTAGATTCAGATCGAGATAGGCCACTGCGGGCATGTTTCCCAGATTGCGCGGAACATTGCCGTTGACCGTGTTCGTGGTGAGCAGCCCAAAGCGAGTCAGGTATACGCCCGCCCCGGATGCGGAGGCAGCGGCATAGGCAGGCCGATCGTTGAAGCTGCCGTCCCCGTTGTTGTCCGTACCTGTGGTGATGTTATAGGGTCGTCCGCTTCTCGCATGAAACTGCTCAGAAAGTTGCAACTTTCCAGGTAGGAAGACGGTTCCAAACAGAGACACGACGTTAGGGGCGTACCAGTCGATGCGGGAGTTTTCGCCCTTCTCGCTGTAACTGGATTGCGGTGTGGCCGCACCCAGCCCGCCATCGGATTTGACGGTATTCATATGAAGGTAGTTGAAGTTGAAATTGAACCACTTGTAACTGTTTTGCTGAAGGCTGAAGATCAGCATCGTCCCCTGGGTATGACCGGAGTTTTCGTACTGCAAGATGTTCCGATTGGGAGCGAAGGGCCGCGGCGTAAGCAGAGCGGTAGTCGGATTGGGTGCGATGCCGGTGCTGCTCGCCACCATCGGAGCGTTGATGTTCCGTTCCCGGATCTGATCCCAATTGTTTCCAAAAGTAAGATCCGCCTGCGCGTTCCAGTGGTGCCGGAATTCATGTTCAAGGCGAAGGTCCGCACCCGCGTTCGGTGACTGCTCCACAGAGTGTGGAAACTGCCATACGGTTCCTACCTGAATCGATCCCGCCACGGACGTCAGCGGAGTGCTGAAGCTCGGAGAATAGATGGTTGTCTGTTGCTGGCGAATGCCGTTCAGCCGATAGACCGTAGACGCATACGTCGGATCATTCGCCGAGGCGAACAGGCCACCCCGGATGTGAAGCACCCATGTGGATTTCTTATCGAGTGCCAAAGAGAGTCCTGCGCGGGGACTGAAGTTCGCGAAGCTGCTTGGGGTAGTCTGGAACTGATAACGCAGGCTCGCAGAGACAGAGAGCCGTGGAGAGAGCTTGATATCGTCCTGTGCGAACAGGCCCACGCGCCACTGTATGAGTGGAATAAGAGGTGTGCCGCTGGTGAGTTGGTAGGTCGTTGGGTTTCCACCAGCGAGATTATCGAGTGCCCGGCGATATTGCTCAATGGGTGTGATGCTTGCCGTCTGGCCGGTCGGATTGTTATTGGCATCGAGGACCGGCGCACTGCCTCCGCCGAAGACGAAGGCTCCGTTGAAGGTGTCGGGATCGTAGTCATGCACGAAGATAGCGAGGGATTGAGCGCCGGTCTTCCAGGAATGTTTGCCGTGGGTGCCCATCACGTCATCGTCAATCTCCAGATCACGCTCTCGGTTGTTCAAGTTCTGGCTGGTTGATCCTCCGCCTGTGAAGTAGCCTGCCACCTGAAGGGCGGGAGCGGTTGAGTTCGGACTTTGTTCTGTACGTTTCCAGGTATAGCCGATTCGGGTCTCGTGCAGCAGGGTCGCACTCAAGGTCTGAACATTCGTAAACCGCAGATCGTATTCGCTGAGCAGACTGGAATATCCAGCCTCCGGCAGAGTAAGCCCGCCAACACCCAAATTGCCCTGATTATTGACATGGGCCGCAAAGGAGAGAGTGGCCACGTCCTTCGGAGAAACCTGCCAGTCGCCACGAGCGGAGGCGATCCAGAGTCTTTGCGGGGCCTCGACGGTTTGCTGGAAGGGAGTCGGATTGCCAATGGAATCGAGTGTCGTGGCATTCACGACGTTGAACTCATTGATATCGCGCTTTTCCAGCCCGAGCGCAAAATCGACCTTTTTCGCGATGACTGGCCCGCTCAGTTCAAATCCGTAGCGACGCTTTCCAGCCGGAGTGGCCGTAATCGAAAAGGGGTCGGTCGCATTGAAGACGCCTTCGCTGTCTGTATAGAACAAGGCCCCATGCCAGGATTCTGCGCCGGGTTTGGTCGTAATCTCGATACGTCCCCCGCTCCAGGGAGGAGATTCATATTCCGCGGAGAACAGATCAGGATTGATACGGATCGAAGCAATAGCGCTCTTCGGAGGCATGACGCTTCCGTTCTGAAATCCATCCACAACGACCAACGCTGATTCCGGGGGACCACCGCCCGACGCCGCTAATGCCTGCAATTGAGTCAGGAAGTCGTCCGGGTCATCCGCGAGTTGCTGCACCTGTCTGGTATTCAGCACCGTGGTTCCAACACCTCGGCCGTTATCGCTGCCGGTATCGCCGTTTACCTGAACATCCTCCTGCACCGCCGCAAGCGCCAACTGAAAGTTGGCATGGGTAACCCGTCCGGGTTGTATCAGGATGGTTTGACTCTTCCCTTCGAAGCCCTGTGCTTGTACAGCGACGGTCGCCGTGCCGGAGGGAACGCACGGAAGTACATAGTGTCCAACCGGATCGCTTGTCGCTTTTTCGCCGTTGGAGGCTTGGATTTGCGCACCTGGTACCACCGCTCCGGTCGGATCGGTAATCGTCCCATCAACGCGAATGCCGTTGACGCAACTCTGCTGCGCATGTGCCAGGGATGCAACCAGCCCGCTGGTCAATATCAGTCTGTATGTCCAATTCCTGTGCATGGGCCGCTTCGTCTCCTGATCCAAAAATCACAGAGACGGCGTATTGAATCCAACACTTTGCAACGAAGGGGCGTATTCACAGGGGGAAAGGTCAGATTTTCAGGGGGAACCTAATTTGTATGTTGAGAGTTAAGGGAAACGCGACGCAGAGGTAACCTCGACATTCAATGCACTATTGACTGGTTTGATCACTGACTATCAGCAGACATCACAGTAGCCACGAACGCCGCTTCCCAGTACTCTGTTGCTGCATCGGAAAACTGACGAGGTGATGCGGATGAGCAGGAGTTTTAGTCTGTGGAGATGCGCGCTGGCTTGTGTTTTGTTGGCTCCGGTGTGTGCGGTAGCGCAGCAGAGTGCCACACCTGAAGCGGCGCCCTTGAAGTATGACGTAGTGACGGTGAAGGAGAACAAAAGCCAGGACTACGTCACACGACTTGGCTACACTGAGGGCGACATGCTCAAGATGGAAAACGCCAACTTGAGCACGATGTTGTCGGCAGCGTTTGATCTGCACGACTACATGATTGAGGGCGTCCCGGCCTGGGGCAAGAGCCAGCACTTCGACGTACAGGGAAAGATTCTGGACGCAACGCCAGAGCAGATCAAGGCGTTGACGATACAGCAGCGGCAAGCGATGCTCGCAGCAGTGTTGCAGCAGCGTTTTGGTTTGAAGACGCACTGGGTAACCCGCGACAAGCCGAAGTATGAACTGATCGTAGCCAGGAACGGCAGCAAGCTGAAGGCGAGCACAGAGAAGCAAGAGTCAAGCGCGCTGAACATGGGTGCGCTGGACGCAACCCGCATCACTACGGACGATTTGGCGAAAGATCTGGCGGCGCGATTAGAGAAACCAGTTGTTAATAAGACCGGATTAACCGGAAGGTACGACATCCAGCTCAAGTGGTCGGTCGAAGGGCAGACATTGAACGGACAGGACGTGCAGGACGGGGAAACAGCGCCGTCGATCTTTACGGCAGTGAAAGAGACGCTCGGGCTGGAGCTGAAACCAACGCACGGACCGGTGCAGGTGCTGGTGGTGGACGCAGCCGAACCGCCTACCGCAAACTGATGCGCTGCCACTCGTGAAAAGCGAACGAGGCCGTTACTAAACTCAACAGCTTGCCCTTAATACTCGATTAGAGCGTTAAGAGCTGCAGCGGGTTCATGTAATCCCGGATGTGCGTCACCTGGCCATTGCGCCGGGTGATGAACCAGATGTAGCTAATCTCCCTGGCGGTGTCGTCCGAGACGCGCCGGTGATGGCCAGTAGCCTCGATGATGAGTTCATCACCAACTTCGCGGACGCGGACGTCGCTGAGCGATCCAAAACGGATGCGGCCTGGAAGCTGGCTCATGTAGGCCGAAATGGCGTCGCGTCCTTCCAGACTGCGTACAGCGCCCGTCTGGGCGAACGGGAACTCGTGGATTGCGTTGGGTGCATAGATTTCCATCCAACCGTCGATATCTCCAGCTTGGAGGGCCTCGATGGCGTGGGCGAACCATGCAGGTAGCGAAGATGTGGGTGACATAGGTGGAACCTCCGATAGAATAAAGGACTATGAGTCCTAAAAAGAACTCTAACATATCGGACCATGAGTCCGAAACTGGCAAGCTACGTCGCGGCCGACCGGCTGTGCCTCCCGCACTGGTGCTCAAAGCCGCCGACGCGCTCTTCGCTAACGCGGACTCCCCAGGAACGGTGACGATGGACGCCATCGCAGCCGCCGCCGGCGTTGGCAAGGGCACTCTATTTCGCGCCTTTGGCAGTCGCGAAGGGTTACTCCATGCCTTGTGGGCTGCAAGGCTCGCCGCGCTCCGGGACGATGTGGCCAGTGGCGACTTGCCGGGCGGAGCCAAGACGTCATCGCGCGACCGGGCGGTTGCCTTTCTGGACGCGCTTCTGCTTTTCAAGCTCAAAAATATATATCTCATTCGTGCTCTTGAGCTAGGCCCGGGTGTACTGCAATCAGAGCACTACAAGTGGATGCACGGCCAGCTGCAGCATTTCATCGAGGATGCATCGCCCGGGGCAAAGGCGGCCGCTGCTGTATTCGCCGGGCATGCCCTGCTCGCCGGATTGCATATCGATCTCGTCGAGGAGATGATCGCTGGTGGGTTATCCGTTGAAGCGATCCGGGAGGCACAGGCTGCGCACGCAAGAGCTGTGATCGACAGTGCTCGAGGCACTAGAAGCTGAACGCACAGGAACTGCGCGACGCCCGGATGCACATGAGCACCAAGGGCTCTTTCGTGTTTTGGCGAAGCTTTTTCATGGTTCCCTCGGTGTGCGTTGCTGCGGTTAAAGTGCCGTCTTCCAATCTCAAGGCTCTCACTTCATGATGTAAGTATTTAGTCGTAACCAAGGAGTGCGTATGCCCGCAGCACAATCTAAAGATCATCCGACACCTGTCCTCTCTGTAAGCCCGATCGTGCTGTCAGCACCCGGACGTGGTTCGGATTTGCAATTGCGAGTCTCAGCCCCCGTAGCCGAGACCCAATTGCCCATCATCGTCTTCTCGCACGGCTTCGGCTCCTCGATGGACGGATATGCTCCGCTCGCCAACTTCTGGGCGGCCCACGGATTTGTCGTGATCCAGCCCACCTTCCTCGATTCGAAGACGCTGAGTGCAAATCCGGCGGCCTCTCATAGCGAGGCAGTCAAAGCCTACCTCGGCGATCCACGGAAGTTTGACATGTGGCGTTATCGCGTAGAAGACGTGAAACGTATCCTGGACCGGCTCGACTTCATTGAGGACTCGGTCTTGGGATTGAAGGGTCGTCTTGACCGAAGCCGCATCGCCGCCGCGGGACATTCTTTCGGTGCTCAAACGACAGCAATGTTGTTAGGCGCGAGGGTGATCGGGCCGGACGGCAGCTTAGGGGAGGATCTCTCCGATGCGAGGATCAAGGCAGGCGTGCTGCTCTCCGCTGGTGGCCGAGGAGGAGACGCTCTTAGCCCATTCGCAATCGAGCATTTTCCGCACCTCAATCAAAGCTATACAGAGATGACGACACCAACCCTCGTGGTGGCCGGCGATAAGGACGACTCACCACTCACCGTTCTCGGACCTGAGTGGTTCACCGACGCATATACCCTCAGCCCTGGAGCCGATTGGCTCGTTACCCTGTTCGGAGGGGAACACATGCTCGGTGGTATCTCCGGTTATCAGGTGACAGAGACAACGGATGAGAACCCAGAACGAGTCGCCGCCGTACAGCGGCTGACGTACGCATACCTCCAAAGTGCGTTCAATCCAGGAGAAGGATCCTGGACAGCGGAACGCGCCGCGTTCGCGGGTAGCGGCGAACTGGTGGGCCAAATTGACGGCAAGTGAAGCGTCCAGAATTTACTAACGCTGGAGTAACAATAAATGCACTTGTATTGACTTGAGCCGCCGCACCTGGCTCGATGAGTACATTGGCCTGTTATCGACAACTGAGTTCAACTTCCGGTTAGACCGTGATTCGGAGACAGGCGTGCTGCAGTCCAGCAAGGGTGACCGTGAACTCACGACTTTCCGGCGTAGTCTCCGTATTCCCAGTCATACGGCACGCCGGTGTCGCCGAGAATAAACCGGACTAGCTCGGAGAAACCTGCTTCGGAGCGGACGTCGTTTGAGAGGATCAAGACACAGCGCTGACTGGCCTTGATGCAGACCATGGTGTTGGCGGTATAGCCGTCGTGGCCACCTTTGTAGAAGCCGTGGCCTTGTGGGCCGTCGAAGACGACAACGCCTAAACCCGCGTATAGATCTTTGCGTTGCTCACTTACTGGTATGTCGGGCTGGAAAATCGGGAACTGATAGACGGTGGTGATGTGTAACTGTGGCTTTATCATCTCGGCGCTTGAGGCCGCGCTCAGGCCGCCGCCGGTCACCAGGGCAGCGGTAAACTTCGAAAGGTCGGAGATGGTTGTATTCATGGAGCCTGCCGCACGTACCTTGGTGCGGTTGGAATGCGGCTCCGGCTGGCCCTGGTCGTTCCATCCATCTGCGACGTTGGGGTCCTGACCGTTATGCCAAATCAGGCTGGTGCGGGTCATCCCTAAACGGTCGAAGTTGGCCTTGGTCAGATCGCCGACATCAAGCCCCAGGCCTTGCGACTTGCGCCCGTGTTCGATGGCGAATTGCAGCAAGATCAAGCCTTCACCCGAATAGCTGAAATGCGTGCCGGGTTCGAAATGGATGTGCAGCTTTTTATCGGGTTCCATAAACGAGAAGTTGCTGAAGCCAGTGGAATGAGTCAGACACATACGGGGTGTAATGCGTTCCCAGCGCGGATCGTCGGCGAGATCCTTGTAGGGGCCGTACTTGTCGGGGAAGACCGGATCGGGGCCATACGTCGGTAGTGGTTTGTCGAGGTCGTCCTTGATTGGAGTGTCGAGGTTGAGCTTGCCCTGATCGACCAGTTGAAGGACGGTGTATGCGAACACCGTTTTGGTTAGCGACGCGCCGTACATGACGGTGTCCGGGGTCAGCGGATCTCCCTTGGCGTCTCGAACACCGTAGGCGTGTACATAGCCGACCTTGCCATGATCGATGACTGCAACGGCCATGCCGTTGGCGTGGGTGTTGGTCATGATCTTGCGCACTTCTGCTTCGATCGCGGAGCCGTTGGGAATTGTCGGAGTTGTTTGCGCGGCAATCGCCAATGGGAGCGCCAACGGGAGGCAGAAGAGAGCGCAGAGTACCGCTACGAGTGGAGAAAGACTTTTCAATGCTTTCATGTTGAGATATCCATTCGGAGTTGGAGCTGACTGGTGAGATCACCACGCGCATATTTACATGAGCCGCTGCTGTCATGCGGTAGGTTCTGGAAAGGTCCATGATACCGGAGGGTTCGTGACGCGTTGCGGTCCTGATGCAGGATTCTATGTCGCCCCGTCGACAAACCCCTCCCTAAGAACGATAAGGTCACGGTTTGTCGGCCATCCGGAAGTGGAGACAGGCGGGTCTTTCTCAGTTGGCACTAAATCGCCAATGCACTCATTGAGTGAGACGATAACTTCCGAGAGGCCGACATACCGGTACTGATGCGGACACGATCTGGCTTGTTGCCAGTTGTTCGATGGCTTCTCGACGTGGTCAACAAAACTGGGCCTTTGGACGGTTTCAACTTGAGACCAGCTGTTCCTCAAAGGCTGTAAAAACGTTCGGAAATCATGTTTTAGAGGGGCACCGATCTCATCGATGGGCTCAGGCGTCCATCGAAGCTCGGCATTGTATCTGCCTCGCCAAAGTTGTTATGTCCCATGTAGGTATCGACAGAAGCCAGGGAGGCTTCCTGCCAAGTCACTGGCAGTGAGGTTTCGAACACCAAATCCTTGACACGGTCCTGGCCCCCTCATAGTGTCAAGACGTCGCCCAAATTACTCCACCTGGAGCCGCTAAAACGCGGCTCATCGGAGCTCTACGTGCATCTGCGTCGTGTCCTGGCCGTTTTCCTTCTCGCATCCACGCTTCCTGCCATTGCCCAGACCGCTCCCAAACCACCCCTCCCGCCTGTCGCGCCGCCTTCTTCGAACACGTACCCTCAAATCGTGCGCATCCGCTACGCGGAGGGTGACGTTCGCGTCACCCGTGGCAAAGATATCGAAAAATCGGCCGGGACCGTTTGGGAACAGGCCACCACCGGACTCCCCCTGGAAACCGGCTTCACTCTTGTCACCACCACGGGCCGCGCGGAGATCGAGTTTGAAGACGCTTCGACTCTCTATCTCGCCGACAACTCCGCCCTCCAGCTCGAGGACATTCGTACCACCTCCGGTATCCCTCATACGACGCTTAGCCTCCTCACCGGAACCGCCACCGTTCACCTCCATACGGTCGCTGCAGGGGAAGCCTTTGTTATTAAAACCCCTACCGATAGCATCACCATCGCCTATCCGGAAAAGCTTTACGCTCGCATCACCAGCTACCTCGATGCCATTGCTATCACTCCACAAAAAGACGAGACGTTTTACCTCACCGGAATCGCACCGCAGAACGGAGTGGTCGGCAAGACCGAAGCCTATAACTACGGCAGACCCGTTTCGCTCGAATCGGTCGCAGCAACGAACGACTTCGCTCCGTGGGACGCCTGGGTTCAAGCCCGCGTCACTCTTCGCTCTGCCGCTCTCGCCTCCGTCACGGCATCCTCCGGCCTTCCTGCATCGACTCCGGGTCTTGCCGACAGGGCCAACCAGGGTGCATTTTTCTCTTGTGCACCCTACGGCACCTGCTGGGAGCCGCCCGCCGACACCGAGCAATCCCAGCTCCAGGCTCCAGGCATCCCTACCGGCCCTGACTTCAACATCTTCTTAGCGCCAGATACAGTCACCGTGGCCCCCGGCGATAACGCCACCACTAAACTCTCCGCGGTCGCTTTCGGCGGATTTGCTTCACCCATCGACATCGCCACGTCCCTGCCGGCGGGTATCACCTGTGTTCGGTCCTGCAGCGGCCAGCTTGCGTTCGGAAGCCAGGCATTCGCCCTGCGTTTTGCGGTAGCCGCATCTGTAGCTCCGGGCTCCTATCCCGTTACCGTCACGGCGACCTCCGGCACTATCCTTCACACCATCACCTTCACCATCTATGTCATGACATCCCAGGTTGATGCTCTTCCGTTCTTGCCCGAGATTGCTCCGTACTATCCCTGCTTCCCGGAGGGAGTTCGACCCATCACCCTCTCCGAACATCTCCGCTCGCTCACTCTCCATTACGGCTATGGCCCCTTCACCCATTCCTATGACTGGGCCGTCTGTCATACCGGGGCCTGGATATTCCGAAGCAACATCTACGTCTGGGTCGTTCCCAAAGGCGCCGAGCGCCGCCGCCATCATCATCGCCCGGTTCACTGGATCAAAACCGGCAAGAATACTGGCTATGTCCCACGGCATCCCCGCGACGTTACAGGCAAACCCCCTGTCAACCGCAAACACGAGATCTACAACCTTGGCGATAGGAACGGTTCTGCCATCGACCGCACCACCGTCGACTTGAACGACAAGAAAAACAAGTTAGAAGTGCTCAACGAGCCGCCAAAGGAGTTCCGCAAACCTGAGCCGGTTCCTCTCGTTCGCGCTGACGAACCCTCGGTCGTCGCCCATGCCCTCAGGTCCGATACGGTCCCCACTCGCCTCGCCTTCGACTCGAAGACGCAAAAGCTGGTCTTTACCAGTGACCACGTCGAAGATGGGAGGTCGGCGACCTTCAACCGGCCAGTCGAATCTCACGGCGGCGACCTTCGCATCCACGATAACCACATTGAAGCGCACGCTCCCCACGTATCTACTCCACACCTCGGCGGAGGAAGTCACACTGGTGGCGCGTCGCATGTTGGCGGTTCTCATTCCGGTGGCGGTCACGCAGGAGGAGGTAGCCACGGTGGCGGTCATTCCGGCGGCAGCCACAGCGGTGGAGGACACCACTAGACACGCACCCGGACACTTGGTGAAGGATGTGAGAGTGATTTGGTAAAGATACCTTGGTGCGGAAACATTTGCGATACAACGGTTGCTGATCTAGGCTGATAAATATTCTCCTGTGAGGTCGACGATGAAGAAGGTTTTTTTTGTTCTTTTGTTGCTGCAGTCTGCGATCGTACTCGCAGAAAAACCGAAGCCCAATCCGGCGGACTATACGATCACGGTCCATGTGATTGGTTCCGCGAACCGAGGCGCGGTGCAGCACTTGGAAGTCATCATTGATGGGCAGCCAATGGAGCTCGTCTCTGTGAATGGTATTTATGGTGGCTTGCTGGCCCTCGGGGACTACAAGGCGAAGTACATAAGCACAGCTCCTAAGAACCATGCGGTGTACGACTACTGGAACCGCTATGAGATTTACTTCCCATCAGATGGGGCGATACGGGACTACGACGAAATCGCCATTGGAACGCCTCCGCCTTCGACTGACGCACCGGGTGTGAACCCAAAGCCCACCCCATGAACCTTTGCTGTTCGCGATCCCTCCAAATCGTACAGTTGGGTTAGCGTGAAACGTATGCGGAAGCAGCCTTTCACTACCACTAAGCCACTATAAACACGCTTTTCGCCGTTGAACGATCTCTAACGAGAAAGCGACTTTGCGCAGGGAGATGCCTGCTGGAAAGGACGGAACCTCACTCGAACCCGAGTCCTTTGACCTCACCCGGGTCAGTCTCGATAAATGGGATGAGCAGGTCCTCCGAAGGAGGAGCAGACTGTTCCCATGAAGAAGCCAGCGCAACACCTCATCGCGGAAGTACCCCGTAAGCGTGCCAAGGTAGAACTGACGATCGGCATCGATCTTGGCGACGTTTGGAGCCATTACTGCACCCTCAACCAAGAAGGCGACGTCATCGATCGAGGTCGTTT
>NZ_LMUH01000025.1:690770-696692 GCF_009766105.1 Granulicella sp. S156
CGAGCTGCGAGCGATCTCACACAGTGACCGCAAGAGCGACGATGTGGATGCGGAGAAGCTGGCTCGTTACGCTCGTCTTGATCCTGAGATTCTCCGGCCGATCTCTCACCGCACGGTCGAGCAGCAGGAGGCCCTGACCCTGATCCGCGCTCGAGAGCTTTTGGTTCGACTGCGAACCGCAGCGGTGAACGCAGTGCGTGGGTTGACGAAGGCTTGCGGTCACCGTATGCCGGCTTCGTCCACGAAGTGCTTCGCTCAACGAGGTCAGACCGCGATGCCGCCAGGGCTGAAGTTGGCACTCGGTCCGATCCTTGCCCAGATCGCAGAGATGACTCTCAAGATCAAGCAGTATGACCGGGAGATCCAGCGTATGACTCAGACCGAGTATGCCGAGACACAGCCCATGATGACGATTCATGGAGTCGGCCACATCACCGCTCTTACGTTCGTTCTGACGCTCGGGGATAAGGCACGATTCGGCCGAAGTCGAGATGTAGGTTGCTACCTTGGGCTACGACCAAAACGCAGCCAGTCGGGCGAACGCGATCCGCAGCTCGGCATCACCAAGGCTGGCAACGCTTATCTTCGAAGTCTGCTGATAGAGTGCGCCAACCATATCCTGCGACCACACGGTCGAGACTCAGCCCTTCGACAGTGGGGCTTACACCTGGCTGCCAGAGGCGGGAAGCAGGCGAAGAATAAGTCCGTCGTGGCAGTCGCCCGCAAGCTTGCCGTCTTGCTCCATCACCTCTGGACCACACAGGAACCGTACATCCCGTTCTATCAACAGGCCGCCTGAAGATGATCCTGTTTACCCGTTGCGTCGACACCGCGTTCCGATGACTGCGTGCGCGTTTTGGTCCCCCAAGACCGTCCGATAAATAGCAGCATCGACTCTCCTCTCGAACCCCAACCGGCACCGAGTCCAGATCCATCCGACTCATCAGAGTGCGAATACAAACCCGGTGGAGAGCAACGACAACAGCAAAAGCAAAGACCCTGATAAGGAAAAAAACATTGACATCCGTGACCTGCTCATACAAAACGCGTATGTCGTCATTTGACCGCCGCAGGCAATAACGGAGAAGGTGCAGCAACGAGACGAGACTGTTACGAACTTCGTCACCTCAAGTCGCCCTGTGAGGATCACTTCCGTGAAGCCGACTCATGAGGATTATTTGCCGTGCGGGCACCATATTGATCAGCTCATTTGAGCAGTCGGCTCTATGCGGAATGCATATTCTGGGCACACCGTTGAAGCATGGACCGTAGTGTAACGATCTCCTCGGCAGTAAAACCGACTGTCATGCTCTTCTCCACATCATCAATTGCTTCGCGTGCCCTTGCCAGCACCTCAGTGCCTTTTTGCGTCAACTCACTCTGCATGATGCGTCCGTGTGTCTGGTGAGGAGTTCGGTGCAAGAGCCCCATCTTTTCCAGGTTGGCCACGATCCCCAGCATGCTCTGTGCTGTGACAAAGGCCCCACGTGCAAGGGAGGCATTTGAAACGCCCGGTTGCCGCTGAACTGCGGATAAAACGTTGAACTGTGCCGTGGTCACACCTAGATGGCTGAGCTGGTCATCCATGCTCGTCCGGAGTGCGTGTTGTGCTCGCTTGAGCACGTATCCTAGCCGATCCGCCATCGGATGTTCTGGTGCCATGTTCGTCCATGTGTCTTCCACGCTTGACATATAAGGTTCCTTATATATTATAAGGACCATGACAACATTCCGCAAGCACAGGACTACGCCAAAATTGATCGGGCCAAGCTTTATTGCGCTCCAGGTACGCGACCTTGAGGCTTCCAAAACCTTCTACGTCGAGCAGATCGGTCTCACTGCGTCCCCGCACAATCCACCGGGCGCGGTTGTCTTCAATACCAAACCTGTCCCGTTTGCGATCCGGACACCGATGGTTGACCTCGATGCAACGAGCAAGCTGGGATGGGGCGTGTCTCTTTGGATCGCCGCAACGGATGCCGATGCACTCCACGCGCAACTGGTGGAGAAAGGCGTACCCATCCTTCTCCCTCCTGCCGATGGACCGTTTGGGAAATTCTTCGCCTTCCGTGACCCGGATGGATACGCAATTACCGTCCACACAGAAAAGCCAAAGCAGGCAACGGCAACGTTGGATGCAAGCAGCGGATATCTAACATTCATCAACACCTTCTCCGTCGAACCTGAAAACGCGGACCGCTTGGTGGAGAACCTGCAGAAGGCTACAGAAGAGATTTTTCGAGATCAACCCGGCTTCATCTCGGCGAACCTCCACGTCAGTCACGACCGACGCAAGGTCGTCAATTACGCGCAGTGGCGATCCAAGGAAGACTATGCGGCCATGAGCAAGCTGCCCGGCATTCAGGCGCACATGAAGGCAGCCGCGGCGTTGGCGACCGGGTTTGATCCTGTCGACTACGATCTCCGCGCCGTGATGCTTGGCGAAGGCGAGTAATAAGTTTCTTCAGCCTGAGGGAGGTTCGAATTGGCACTCGCAAAGGTCAGACACAAAAGCCATTGGGTTGGGGTCGCAAGCCGCGACCATGTGCTTGGGGCCGTTCAAGGCGGCTTCTGCCAACTGGGCCACGGTAAGGAGTCTTTGGTGCGCCCGTTGAAGGCCGGCGACCTCATCGTCTTCTATTCGCCACGCGAATTCATGGGAAGCGGACCTGTCCTGCAGGCTTTCACCGCTGCAGGAACCATCCTTGACGAATCTCCCTACGTAGCGGAGCAGTCTGCGTGCTTTCATCCATATCGCCGCCGGACGAAGTTTTTCAAAAGTAGACAAGCACCCGTCCGGCCGCTACTACAGGAACTGACATTTACCCAAGGGAACGAGAATTGGGGCTTAGCGTTTCGCAGAGGAGCTTTCCAGATCACTGCGGACGACTTCAAGAGAATTGCAAAGGCCATGTTCATCAAATCTGAAGATCTATCGTCAACATTCGCCCCGAGTAACAGAGCGATTGAGAACGGTCATTCCAATCAGTCCTCATAATCGCAATTCTCTTTACCGATCCAGGCGTCTGCAACGTTGTCCACTTCCAAATCTGTCGCATAAGGTATTGAATCTCGACAACTGCAGCAAGAAGACCTCGCCTGGACGGCGTGCTGTTTGTGCGACAAGCCGAATGGGCGAGAGTACTCACAGCCAAATTGAGACGTACTCTCGTAACCCAACGGATTCGCTCTCAGGGCATCATTCGCGTTCGGTGGCGACGGCTGCACCAACTCTTGAGCTCTGGGACAACTTGCGGTGCATCAGCAAGCCGGCGATGAGAAAGTAGACTCCGCCGAAGATCGCGTAGCCTCCGAGGTCTTTGATATGCGTCTTGTCGTGGAGCCCGCCCAGAATGAAGGCCACACCTGCCCCCGCGGACTGTAGACCGCTCAGGATCATCGCCCACTGCCCGCCCAGCTGTTTCCTGCGAGAGATTCCGACGGCAAGTTGCGCAACTCCGGCAGCGAAGGCCCAGGCACCGAAGGTGACGACAGCCTGCTGAGGAGACTTGAAGGCCGTCAGGGCTATCCCGATCGCCGCGAGGGATCCCAAGACCGCATTGACGTATTGTGCGGTGGGTGGGCCGGAGTTGGAGCGGGTGGAAGACCTCAGGTCGTACACGGTGCAAGCGACGTCCCACAGCGGGTAGAGGATCAGGAGCCCAGCGGCCAATGCAGGATTGCTGGCTGCGGTTGCGAGGACGATGCCGGCCCAGAGTAATTGGACGGCGGTGCGAGTGAAGTAGAGGTTGCGTAACGAATGCGCTTGTAGCTGTTCATTGGGGGCGGAGTTGGACATAATAATTCCTTTAGCTATCTTCTAGTTGGTAGGTTGAGAGGTAGGCGAAAACCTTGCAGGCTTTGCTGGCTAGGGCTTACGCGTGGAGATACGTTGTAAGGCGCTGGTGGTAACGGCTTGGAATACATCGCAGCTTCCAAGGGCTCGGGCGGACAGCATGGCGCCGTGGACAGTCGCCATGAAAGTTTGTGCCTCGTCTTCCGCGGTTCCCTGGAGTTTCAAGGAGCGCTTCCTGACACCTTCTTCGAGAGTCTGTCGAATCCACTCGCTCAAGGCCAGAAAGTATTGCTGGACTTCTACCCCTACTTCTTCGGGAAGACTTGGTAGTTCCGCTGCCAGCAGCGCCGCTATGCAGAACGGCTGGCTCTTGTCGCGAATGCAACCCTCCCAGTGCTGGACATAGGCCTGGAGGCGTGCCAGGGGGTCGTCAAACTTTTGCGTCAGGAACTGTGTCGCCTGCAGCAATCCCTCTCGATGAGCTTTGAGGACTGCGACAACCAAACCTGCTTTCGTCGGAAAGTGATGATGAATACTGGCCTTCCGAATTCGGACAGCTTCAGAGATATCGGCGTAGCTGAATGCTGAGTAGCCGCGATCGGAGATCAGGGCTTTGGCCGTTTGGAGGATGCGATCTGCGGTTTCACCTTGCATGCGTATGTGACTACCAACTAGTAGGACAGGATACAAAGAATTTTGATCGAGAAGCATTCCTCCTCGGAAGAATCCTGGCAGCACCACTTCCGCAGCACAAGCATCGAGAAATCCGGGGAGTAGCCCGGACTCGCTCAATTTCCTGGTGGCCACCCACACTCCCAGTCGATTCTAGTTCTCAGACGGTGTTTCGAGATGATCGATGACCATCACTTGAACCGGAGCTTTTGTGGTAACGAGCTTCAGCCCAATTTGCTCTTGGATCGCGGTGTAAAGGCCGGGAGGAGCGTTGGGATCGTCACGGGAGTGCATCGGATCACCGGGACAGTAGCTCTGTGATTCATCGGGCGTCCATTTAAGGTCGAAGTCGTATCGATCATGCAGGCCGGTTTGATCGACGACGGGCTTATCCATGAAGGCCTCCTGCATCCCTCCGGCGACATCGGCAACGGAAGCGTTCCGGACAGTGAGAATAACCTGACAGTTGTAAGAAAAGCCAGTGCTATCGCTGGACTTGCGTGTGGTCAGCGCAAGCTTGGGTCCACCTTTGGCGATTTGAATTGCATATGCCGAAAGTTCGCGGGATTCGTAGTGAAACGCGAGCTTGAAACGAGAGACGAGCAGTTTTTGAAACATCAGCCGGGACTGCGTGAGGTTGGGATGGCCTACGAAGTCGGGCACACCATCGATATCGAAATGCGTGTCAAGGAGAGATGACTCCCCGGCGACGATCTGCTTCGCGTGAAGGCCGTAGGAATAGGCGATGAGCTCGCCGACGGAAAAATTATATGCAGCGACGTAGCGTCCGTTGGTCCGAATACCCGTGCCGTGCGAGGCAGAGGTATCGCTTAGTTTGATAGTGGCGACGTCGAACGAGGGATCCGCATTGGCAGGTGTGGTCGGGAGCGCCTCAGAGCCGGGGAGCCGGGATGTGGACGACACGGCCGTTTGAGCAGGTGCGACGGTCGGAATCGCCATGATCGCAAGCGAGAGGATCAGAATGGCTCTAGTGGGTCTGAACACTGCAAAGGCTCCGACTGGGTTGGGTGAGAATATCGGCTGCCCACAATCATAGATGTTCGAGGGGGGACCCACCTTCTTAACGAACTGTGCATGCTCGATGGCATCCGTCATAAGCTTGCCGCCAGTATCCCCAAGCTCTCCTGTCGCGGATACTGTAATCGGAGACGTAGCACCTTTCAGAGCGTCTGTTAGACGTTCCCCTGCGGAGGGCGCACCACTGTTCTGGCCAAGACAGCTCGACGCGAAGACCAGCAAGGGCAGCCACCTGAATCGCATAGGGACTACTATGCCATACCGGCCACGCACATCAGCCCCAAAGGGGCGGTATATCCCAGCCTTGTATCTTTCGAAATGAAGCGTAAAGATAGTTTGCGTTTCGGTGGAGAGGCCGTTCCCAGCCGAGGCCTGCGGAGCAGAGCCTGAGCCCCAGATCGGCCCTCCGTCCCTCT
>NZ_LMUH01000006.1:0-249292 GCF_009766105.1 Granulicella sp. S156
GACTCGCCACATTTCAACTGCATCAGCTTCTACAAAACTTGCAAAGTCTATATGTGGATACCGCCTAGGGCATTTCACGAATAGTGTGATGTAGCTCTTCTCGACCTACCCCAATGACTGTCATTTCGACCGACCAACGGGAGCGGAGAAACCCCTTGATGCAGAGCGCGATGCAAATGTTTGTGGCGCGCTTTGCGTCTAGAAACCCCTGGATTTCATGGGTGTTTGTACTGCCGAAAATGCTCTAAGCGGCCAGCCGCAACTCTGGGTGAAGACCCGCGCGTGCAGCCAGCGTCAGCAGCATGTCCAGGCTGAACTCTTGCCACGCTCCCTTTTTAAGCTTGGAGACACGAGGCTGAGTAATGCCCAGCCGTTTGGCCGCCTCGGCCTGTGTCCAGCCCTGCGCGACAATGTGCTTTTCCAGGCTGACCATCAGATCGACGCGCATAGTCATGATCTCGGCTTCGGCTTCGTCAAAGCCCAAATCGACAAATACGTTGCCACTGCTTGGGGTGATTCGGGTCTCGTCCCTTCCACGGATTGTCTTTTTCATGATTCAGTCTCCAATCATTCTGTAGCGCTTAGCTGCGAGATCGATATCTTCTTTGGGCGTCTGTTGCGTCTTCTTTTGAAAGGCGTGCAGCACATAAACGGCGGCATCGAACTTGGCTACGTGGAAGACGCGCCATGCGCCGTCCAGACGGACACGTATCTCATAAACGCCTTTGCCGACGGTTGGCATGGGCTTGAAATCGGTGGGCATGACACCCAGTTGCACGCGTAGCAACTCTGCGCCAATAGCGCGGCGAACCTCTGTCGGAAACTTGCGAAGGTCGTCACGGCTGCTGCCCAGGAACTCCAAAGGCTTGCTTGCGCCCATGCCTGATTATACAAGTACCTGTCTAAATGGGTGTGGCTATGTGCTCTGCCCGCTTTCGTTATCTACGCCTCAACTAACCCATATCGCCGCTGCCACTGCTGCTTCAAACGACTCCAGACGGCATTGATCTCCGCTCGAGGGATATCTGGATCGGGGACTTCGACGAAATGCGCTGCCTCGGACTTCGCCAGTTCGAGAAGTTCTCGGTCGCGAGCTAAGTTGGCGACATGGAACTCAGGCAGGCCTGTCTGGCGTGTGCCAAAGAACTCGCCGGGGCCGCGCTGCTCCAGGTCTAACTCGGCCAGTTCAAAACCGTTCTGCGTGCGCACCATCGCATCTAGACGCTGCTCGGCTTCAGGAGAGATGGAACTGCCGGTGAGCAGGACGCAGTAGCTCTTGGCAGCGCCGCGTCCAACGCGCCCGCGAAGCTGATGCATCTGCGCAAGTCCGAAGCGCTCGGCGTGCTCGATCACCATGACCGTGGCATTGGGCACATCGACGCCGACCTCGATTACGGTGGTCGAGACCAGCACATCGATCTCTCCGCGTTTGAAGCGGGCCATGGTGACCTCTTTGTCGTCGGCAGACATACGCCCGTGGAGCAGACCGAGTTTCAACCCGCTGAGTGCGCCGCCGCTAAGTTCTTCAAACATCTCGGTAGCGGAGCGAAGCTTCACACGAGCCGGCGGCTTGCGCACACCGCTGCCTTTCTTACTATCCTTCCGCTTCACCCCTAAATCCGCTGACTCGCTAACTTGCTGACTCGCTGCCTCGCTACTATCCTGCGCAAAGTCCAACTCTGGCTGGTCGTCTTTCTCGCCTTCTATAACTGGATAGACGATGTATGCCTGTCGCCCTGCCACGATCTGTTTGCGAACGAAGTCCCACACCTCAGCCGAACGCTCTTCCGGCATACGCCGGGTAACGATGGGGGTACGGCCTGGCGGTAACTCGTCGATAACGCTGACTTCGAGATCGCCGTATACCGTGAGCGCAAGCGTGCGGGGGATCGGCGTAGCGGTCATGACCAGCACATCGGGTTCGGTAGCGACGCCATTGGCGCCGGGTTTGCGCATGAGCTTGAAGCGCTGCTGCACGCCGAAGCGGTGCTGCTCATCGACGATGACCAGGCCGAGGTTCTCGAAGTCGACCTTTTCCTCGACCAGCGCATGCGTGCCGATGGCAAGGTCGATCTCTCCGCGAAAGATGCGTCCGCGAGCGTCGCGCTTGGAGCGTTCGTCGAGCGAACCTGTGAGCAGCGCGACGCGATAGGGACGGCCGGTGCGCGGAGAGAGGGCATCGGCCAGCAGCTTGCGTGCGGAGAGATAGTGCTGCGTCGCAAGGATCTCCGTTGGAGCCATCATCGCTGCCTGATAGCCGTTTTCAATGGCAACCAGCGCAGCCTGTAACGCAACGATGGTCTTGCCCGAGCCGACGTCGCCTTGCAGAAGGCGCCGCATAGGACGCGTAGCGCGCATGTCGGCTACGATCTCGCCGAGCACACGTTTCTGCGCGGTAGTGGGCTTGAACGGCAGTACCTGCTTGAGGGCTTCGCGGACTTTCTCGTCCGTCACGAAGGCCGTGCCGGCTCGAGTGCGCAGCTTGCGGCGCTTCAGTTCGAGCCCCAGCTCCAGATACCAGAACTCCTCAAAGATGAGGCGGCGATGCGCGGGCGTTCGCGCCGACATCAGCTCGGTCATCGGCGTGCCGGCAGGAGGGAAGTGCAGTGCCTGCAGGGCCTCCATGCGGCCCGGCATGACCAAGCGCTGGCGCAGGGCGTGGGGCAGCGTCTCGTCGGCCTTCGAGTCCGATTCTGTCAACTCGCGGAAGACGGTCCACATCACGCGGCGCAGCCAGCGCGAGGTCAACTTGGCCCCCCAGGGTGTCTTGCCGCCGAGCGACTCATAGACAGGAACGATGCGGCCCATCTCCAGCATGGTGAACTCAGCGTCCTCGCCCGTAGCGCTGGCGTCGGGGAGGATCTCGAAGGTGGGCTGAATCATCTTGAACTGCGTCGAGCCGAGTGGTGCATGCAGCGCATTGCCGCTGCGTGAGCCTTCCAGCTTGCCGTAGAGCGCGATCATCTGTCCCGGCCGAAATTTATCGCGCAGGTAGGTTCCGTGGAACCACATGCACTTTACGGTCTCGAGCACGGCCGGTGGTGGCCGCAGTAGCCCGGACATGGCCGCTTCGCTGTCCGCAGGAGGGGGCTTGATCCCAACGGTCATCTCAAAGATAGGAGCGGAGCGCGTGCGGAGCAGCACTGTCCCGCGCACCTCCCCGATGAGACTAGCCATGTCACCAGGCTGGTAGCCGGAGAGTGGTTTGGGATGCAGGCGGTCTTCGTAGCGAAATGGCAGGTGGTAGAGCAGGTCTTCGACGGTTTCGATGCCGCGCTCAGCCAAATTGGCGGCTACGCGCTCGCCGATGCGCTTGATGTATTTGACCGGCGTTGAGAGTTCCAGCGGCACGGGTTCGATGGTAGCAGCGGAAGGGGAGCAAAAAACGCGCCGAAGACGGGGCACCCGAATTGCCATCAGCCCATCTCCGTCTTCGATGAAATAATGAAGCGGATAAGCCTCCGATGGACTCTTTCTTCGTACGTTTCAAAAACCCGCTGGTACTGATCGCCATCGTGCTCGCCCAGACGATAGGGCTGGCGATCCAGGTGCAGCCTTCGCGGACGAGCAATGGCCCTACCGGCCCCGACGGAAAGAAGACGTCGCTTTTGCGCTATTGGACCGTTGCCGTCGTCACGCCATTCGAGCGCGTCATCCACGGATCGAGCCTGAACGTGCGGCATCTATGGTCGAGCTACATCGACCTGCGGCACGCGCGGGAACAGAGTCAGGCAGCGCAGCTTGAGATTGCGCGGCTGCGGCTGGAGCAGGCCTCGTTTGCCGAAGATGCCGCGCAGGGACGACGTCTGCAGGCCCTGCTTGCCTTCAAACAGCAGTACATTACGAGCACCGTGGCGGCACAGGTAATTGGCACTAGCGGAGCGGACCACTCTGGCCTGCTGTATTTGGATAAGGGTTTGGATGAGGGGCTCAAGCCGGGACAGGCCGTGATCACGCCGGATGGCGTCGTAGGCAAACTGCGCGACGTATTTCCGCACACTGCGCAACTGCTTCTGCTGAACGACCCGACTTCTGGCGCGGGCGTCCTCCTGGAGTCGACGCGGATTCGGGGTATTCTGCGCGGAACCGCGACGGGCAGCGTGCAGATCAACAATCTGACGCCGGACTCGCGTATCAAGCCCGGCGAGAAGGTCTTTACCTCCGGCGGCGATCTGGTGTATCCGCGCGGCCTGCCGGTCGGCGTGATCGAGTCGATCGCCCCTGACCCACTGCACCAGCCCTATACCGCCATCGTGGTCCATCCGGCAGCAAACCTCCTGCGGCTGGAAGAGGTGCTGATCATCACCGGGACAAGCAGCACCATGCCGGCCGCCGCGCAGCAGGATGCAGCGATTGCCGGTGCGGCGGCGGAAGAGAATAAACGTGCCGCTGACCTCATCGCCGAAAAGCTGCCAAGCCTGAAAAAAGAAGATACGGACAACGCGAAACCAGGAGACACTCCGAAACCTCCAGACCAGATCGGCGGTGTGCCGGGCGTTCCGAACTCAGGCCTGCCCAGGCCGCAGCCGACGCTCCATCCTGATCGCTACTCACCGGGCACGACGCCCTCGGCAGAGGATTTGAAGCCCGGAGCACCAGCAACGCCCCCTCAACCCTGATCGATAAGCTTGCAAGGTATCCTCAAGACTCGAAACCCCACGAATGGCCGAACACAGTTACACATCCCGACGCGAACTTGATCAGTATGGCTTCCATCCGGCGGTTACGCTGCTGGTGCCGGTCGTGTGCATCCTGCTCCAGGTGGTGCTGCCCAAGACGTTTCCCCGCCTCGCGGTCCTCGATCTGCCACTGATCGCGGTGATCTTCTTCTCCGTCGCGCGGCGCAGTCAGATCGCTGGAACGGTAACGGGAACGCTGATTGGCCTCTTCCAGGACGGCCTTACGAACCACCCCTTTGGCGTGAATGGCATCGCGAAGGGGATTATCGGCTACATCGCCGCAAGCATCGGGTTCGCGGTAGATGTCGAAAACCTGGTGAACCGTATTGCACTAAACTTCTGCTTCAGCCTGCTGCAGAGTGGGTTGCTGTACCTCATTGCGCGATGGCTGCTGGGCGACCCGACCGTACGTCTGTTGCCGGTTCACGAGTTGATTCGCGCAGCGTCCAACACGGTAGTAGCCATTCCGATGTTCTATATGCTCGACCGGTTTAGAACGCGGGAATAGGGCTGAATCAGGCCGTTGCTTTTGTTCTTGCCTTTCTGGTTTGTCATTCCGAGGCTCAGCCGAGCGAACCTGCTGTCTCCCGTTTTTCGTTCGCAGCTCCCAGAAAGCGTGCAGTCCAGAACTGGAAGTCCATAGTTTGCATTGCCGCATAGCACTTGAGAGAACGGGAGAAAGCAGGTTCGCTCGCTGTGCTCGGAATGACAACCAGAAAAACCAAGAACAACATGCCACACCGCACATTTACCGGCAGTAAGATAAATCCACAGGGGCACTGAAGCCATGGACAACGCCAACATCGATCGCGAAGAAAAGCTCTCGCCAGTCAAGCTGCACGCGACGCAGTACATCGTTGCGCTGATCCTGTTCGTACTCGGCGTTGGGCTCTGGCGGTTGCAGGTGCTTGGAGGGACGAACTGGCGTGTGCTGGCCGAGGAAAACCGTATTCGCAAGGTCCCGGTACTCGCGCCGCGAGGCCGCATCTTCGACCGCGAAGGCCGCATCATCGTCGACAACTATCCGTCGGTGACTTGCTATCTCGTGCGCGAGCAGAAGAATCTTGACGCCGATCTGCCCCAGATTGCTAACGGCCTGCACCTGACGGTCGAACAGATACAAGCGACCATCAAACACTTTCAACTCACCCCGAAGTATCAGCCGATCCCCATTAAGCAGGACATCACCCCCGACGAGCAGGCGTTCATCGAGGCCCATCGCAACGAGCTGCCGGAGCTGGAGACACTCGATGAGCAGCGGCGTCTGTATCCGCGCGACGGCTTTGCCGCACACCTGATCGGCTATGTCGGTGAGGTCAGCGAAAACGACCTGAACCAGTCGCGCTATGCGGCCTATTCGCCGGGTGATGTAGTAGGCAAGTTCGGCGTTGAAGAGACGTACGACGAGGTGCTGCGTGGCGTAGACGGCTCTCGCGACATGATCGTGAACTCGCACGGCAAAGAAGTTGGCGTGAGGGGCCAGGAGCTCGCGCAACCCGGCCAGGACCTGCGGCTGACGATTGACCTCGATGTCCAGATGGCGGCGGAGAAGGCGCTCGAAGGCAAGATCGGCGCCATCGTCGCGATGGACCCGCACACCGGCGAGATCCTCGCGATGGCATCGCGGCCCACCTTCGACCCGAACCAATTTTCCGTACGTCTCTCGAAAGCCTATTGGCAGTCCATCATGGACGACCAGGATCACCCGATGATGAACAAGACGATCCAGGCACAGCTCGCGCCGGGTTCGACGTTCAAGATCATCATGTCGCTCGCGGGCCTGCAGGAGAACGTCGCACAGACTATGCATGTGATGTGCAACGGCGGCGGTGTCTTCTTTGGCCAGTTTCATGCATGCGACCGGCATCACGGCATGGTCGACATCCAGAACGCGATTCCGTGGTCGTGTGACACATTTTATTACACCCTTGCTGCCAAGCTGGGCATCGATACCATTGCGCGTTATGGGAGCAGTGTGGGTATCGGTGAGAAGACCGGGATCGACCTTCCTGATGAGCAGGCGGGCATTATGCCGTCGCAGCTTTGGAAGCTGAAGACGCAGCACCAGCCGTGGTATCCCGGCGAAGTTGTTTCCGTAGGTATTGGACAGGGGGCTGTTGAGGCCACGCCACTGCAACTGGCACGGGCCATCAGTGGAATCGCTTCAGGTGGAGTGCTACGCCGTCCGCATGTAGTGTTTCCGTCCGAGATCACGCCGGATGAGTTGTCCGCTGTTCAGAGTTCCTATCCAGGCTCGGGTGATAAGACCGTACCTTTAACCCCGGAGAACTGGCAGATCATCACCGATGCGATGGCGCAGACAATTCAGGGCAATGGTACGGCCGCTGAAGCGCGCCTTGAAGGGGTGGACTTTGCCGGCAAGACGGGCACGGCCCAGGTGATGAGTCACGCTGCCTTGGCTCGCAGTGGCGGCGGACATAAGACGGAACCCAATGCCTGGTTTGTCGGTATGGCGCCACGGCGCAACCCTGACATCGTCGTTGCCGTGTTGTGGGAACACGCCAACTGGGGCAAAAACTCCGCGAAGCTGGCCGCCCAGGTCGTCGATGCCTATGTAAACAAGCAGAGGATGAAGGCAGGAAACCTGCAAAAGGTAGCCGCCAAGCCCGAAGAGACGACGCCCGCAGGTACGGGTGGAACAGCACCCGCGACTGCGACCCCGACTGGGCAGTAGAAGCTTGCGAGACTCCCTCTAGGAACAGCCTCGGTAAACAGCGCACGTGCTGAGCACACCACGATATGCCGCTACACTGGAACCTAAATGGTTCGCGCGCGATTTCGTGACTTCGACTGGGTGCTGCTGGGCTTCGTGCTCATGCTCTCCGTCATCAGTGTGTTTGAGATCCGGTCGGCGACCGCGATGACCAAGTTCCATGGCTTTCAGGAGAAGCAGATCGGCTTTCTCCTGGTCGGCCTCCTTTTGATGTTCGCCATCTCCCTGGTCGACTACCACCGGTTGCTCGATATTGCATATTGGGCCTATGGTGTCGGCGTCGTATCGCTGATTGCCGTCAGGGTAGTGGGGCAGAAGGTACTGGGTGGCCGGCGCTGGATCAACCTCGGCGGCGGCGTTCACTTTCAGCCGTCGGAGTGGGTCAAGCTGATCCTCATCCTCGTCATGGCGCGGTTCTTCTGGGAGCGCGTGGGCGAAGGCCGGACCCTGCGCTGGGGCGACATCGGCAAAGCTTTTTTGCTCATCGGCGTTCCCTTGTTCATGGTCCTGAAGCAGCCCGATCTCGGCACTTCGCTCACCTATCTCCCCATCCTGGTAGCGGGACTCTTTCTCGGGGGTATCCGCTGGAAGCACGCCGCCATTCTTGTGCTGAGTGTTGTTGTGGTGGGCGGCATTGGCTGGAGCACAGGCAAGCTGCTAAAGCCGTATCAGCGGGCTCGCGTGACTGCGTTTATCAACCCGGACAGCGACCCCAAGGGCTCGGGCTACCAGGTTCGCCAGTCGTTGATCGCAGTTGGGTCGGGCGGCATCTGGGGCAAGGGAACGAACAAGGGCACACAGACCCAGGGTGACTTTCTGCCGATTCCCTATACGGACTTCATCTTTGCGGCCTTCTGCGAGGAGCATGGATTCGTAGGCGCCATCGGCGTGCTGCTGCTGTACTTCCTCATCCTCGTCCGGCTGATTCAGAACGCCCAGACCGCCGCCGATCCGCCCGGAACGCTGATCATCATGGGCGTAATGGCGGTCATCCTCTTTCAGGTGGCCATCAACATCGGCATGTGCGTCGGGTTCATGCCCGTCACCGGAATCCCGCTACCGCTGATGAGCTACGGCGGCTCATCGATCATCTTCACCTTTCTGGCACTGGGAATCGTAATGAATATCCGTATGCGCCGGTTTGTGAACTAGAGTTGGCGAAAATCTTTAATGCAGAGGGCGCCGAGGTTTCGCGGAGGCCGCCACGGATACCGTCGCGATCCCCGCGAAACCGCGGCGCCCTCTGCATTAAAGGCCTTTGTTTGCCACCCGCAAACTAGCCTCCGCACGCCACCCGACTTTGGTGCATACTAATAGGTAGACGTTTAACCACAGGGTTAAACGGGTATAGCAACCGCTGCACGGATGCGACTTTTTCCCCGGCGCAGCGGCCACACCAAGATTTTTAGAAGGCCGGCCAGGCACGGATCAACTTCCGATGGCCGGACAGGTTTTGAGAATGAATGTAAACGGACGGTTAACGGCCCCGCCTCAGTACGAGGCTGTGTTGGCCACAAACTCTGTTTGCAGCATTGTGCGTCAGGGCAATAGAACCCAGCCCAAGGCACGCGGTACAACACTGGACACATCTCCTCTCGGCACAAGCCGGCAGTCACGCATCCAGCGGGACGATACGCCGGTTGGAGGGCGCGCTCGCACAGATCGCAGCCTCCGGACACACCGGCAGTCAGCCCCAGTCTCCGCAACTCAGTTCCTGTCCGCATCCAGGGAGGCTGCTGCAGCGAGCTAAGCCCCGAATCAGCTTTCCAGCTTAGTTCTCTCTAGCGCGATCTTCGCCTGTTCTGCCAGTTCGCTCTTCGGCCTTGAGCCGGAGCGAGCAGAAAGCAGGGCAATGTCGAAGGAAATTTACATATCAAGCACGCCGCACGAGACGCGGCTAGCCATCGTCGAAAAAGACGAGCTTACAGAGATCTATTACGAGCGCGAGAACGAGTACACCCTCGCTGGCTCCATCTACAACGGGCGTGTAACGCGTGTCCTTCCGGGCATGCAGTCCAGCTTTGTGGACATCGGCTTGGAGCGCGACGCATTCCTCTACATCACCGACTTCATGGAAGAGGCTGGCGACTCCGCGGATTTTGAATCCGCTGAGGGACGCTCCAGCCGTGGTGAAAAGCGCGGCGAGGGCCGTGGACGCGGCCGCCGTGACGAAGAAGGTTCTGAAGCCTCTCCCGAGGCCGCTGCCGAAGCTCCGGCCCGCGCCGAAGGCGAAGGCCGTCGCGACCGTGGAAACCGCAACGACCGTGGCGATCGTAAAGATCGTACCCGCCGCGAAGGAGCCGCAGCTCCGGCCGAGCCGGTGTCGCAGGATGAAGATTTTGTCGCAGCGCCGCGCGAGGATGAGGCCGGCGAAGTGGGCGAAGGCGCTCCCGGTGCCGACGGCAGCCGTCGCTGGCGCGGCCGTCGTGGACGCCGTCGTGGACGTGGTGGCAACGACGATCAGCGCGGTGTTGCGCGCTCCAGTGAAAATGGCGATGCCCTTACTGCTGATGCCCCCGAGCGCGAACCCTTCGTAGAAGCACCTCCGGAACTGGTTGTTTCACGCGAAGAGCGTAGTGGTGGCCGCGAACGCCGCGGCCGCGGAGAGGATCGTGGCGGACGTCACGATCCTCTCCGTGAGCGCTTTGCTCCGCGCAATGGCCGTGGTGGTGCCTCCGAAGACGAAGGTCTCGAAGCCGGCGCGCCGATTGAACCCATCATTCTCCCGGGCGAGTCGCTCTCCAAATACCGTCGTGGCGAAGATGCCTCCAGCGATGCTTCGGCTTCGCACGGCACCTCGACAGTAGCTCCCAACGTCATCATCCCCAAGCCCTCCACCGAGGTTGCGCCCCTGCTGGATTGGGATGGCGGCGCGACTCTGCCGGGCGAGACGCTCTCACGGCATCGCGACCGCAGTTCAGAGCCGCGCCAGGAATCACGTCAAGACACCCGCCACGACAGCTCTCATGCAGACCGTAGCGAGCGTGGTGGACGCGAAGGCAACGGCCGTGATCGCCGCCGTGATCGCGATCAGCAGCGCCAGGGAGGCCGCACCGAAGTTCACTCGGAGAGCCCACGCCACAAGCTTGACCCAGCCGAAGCCGTCCTGCCCGCAGTGACCTCGCAGCACGAGCCGGAAGAGACCATCCTGCCGCTCATCGACGACGCCCCTGCGTACGAGATTCAGGCTTTTGAGGAGGAGCAGAAGGTCGAAGCGCACGAGTCGCTGCAAACCTACGAGCCCCAGACCGACTCCGCACCGCTCGAAGCGGAGGCTCAGCACGAGCCGGTCGTCGCAGCGGCGGAAGAGCTGCACGAGACCGTTGAAGAGTTCCACGAGACCACCTCCGAGTACGAGCCGGGAGAGGAAGCTTCGGCGTCCTACCGCGTCGACCCCGCCGGGCCAAGCGAGTTCCGCCAGAGCGCGCCTGACTCCGATGCCGAGTTCGTCGCGACGCTCCCCGAGGAAATTGAATCCGAGCCGGTCCACGAGTTCACCACCGTACAGCCAACCGGCGAGATGATCTCCGAACCCGTTCACGCTGAGGTTGCACCGCAGGCTACAGAGAATCCCGCAGCTCCCATCGAGCACGAGCAGGCTGTGCAGTCGGTGCATCTGGCCGACGCCGAGTTCACTCCCGCCTCTCATGAGATCTCGCAGGTCTTCGCCCCCGGCGAAGGCGAGCTTGAAGAAGAGTTGCTGGACGACGAAGAGAGCGAGTTCCCGCACGTGCACACAAGTGCGGTGGACGACGACATGGAAGAAGAGACGCTCGAAGGCGCAGCCGATCTCGGAACCATGTTGCGCGAGATGTCGATCGACCACATCACACGTTCTGAGCCCTCAGGGCTGGACGAAGAGGATGAGGACTTCGACGGCTTTGACATCTCCGAAGAAGAGATCGACGAGGACGAGTTTGAGTCTGAGTCCGAAGACGAGATCTCCGGCAGCGATGTAAGCGAGGCCGAAGAGGAAGAGTACGCCGAGGCCGGTGCCTTCGAGGACACCGCCATCGGCGACGAACCTTCTGCTACTGGTGAAGAGGGCGAAGCCAGACCCGCACTGCGCGAAGGCGAGCGCCGCAGTGGTCGTCGCGATGGCCGCAGAGGCAATCGTGACCGGGGCGGAGACCGTGGCGGGCGCGAAAAGCGCAGTACAGGGAACTCCAGGCCGAACTTCGGCGGTGGCGGTGGCCGTTCCAACCGCCACTCGGTGCAGGCGACTGACCTGCCTGCGATCAGCGATCTTCTAAAGCCCGGCCAGGAAGTTCTGGTACAGATCGCCAAGGAGCCTATCGCGAAGAAGGGTGCGCGCATCACCTCGCACATCGCTCTTCCAGGCCGCTTCCTGGTCTTCATGCCGACGGTGAACCACGTAGGCGTCTCGCGCAAGATTGACTCCGACGGCGAACGTCGCCGGTTGAAAGAGATTCTGCTCTCGGAAAAGGGCGACGCGAGCGGCGGCTTCATCGTGCGCACAGCCGCCTCAGGTGCCAGCGAAGAAGAGCTCCGCAGCGACCTGCGCTTCCTGCTGAACCTCTGGGCGGACATCAAGCAGCGGTCTGAGTCGTCCAAGAGCCCGGCGCTGATCTACCACGACCTCAACCTCGTCGAGCGCATCCTGCGCGACCAGGTGACGGACAACTTCTCCGCCATCTGGGTCGACACGGAGACCGAGTACGAGCGTGTGCTGCGCTTCCTGCAGCGCTTCCAGCCCTCACTCATTCGCCGCGTCAAGCTCTACACCAAAGACACGCCGCTGTTCGAGCAGTTCGGCATTACCGAGGAGATCAACAAGGCGCTGCGCTCCAAGGTCTGGCTCAAGTCCGGTGGATCGATCGTGATCAACCAGACCGAGGCCCTGGTCGCCATCGACATCAACACCGGCAAGTACGTCGGCAAGACGGCGCGGCTGGAAGACACTATCGTCAAGACCAACCTCGACGCTATCCCCGAGATCGTTCGCCAGATTCGTCTGCGCGATCTGGGCGGCATCATCATCATCGACTTCATCGACATGGACGAGCGCAAGAATCGCCACAAGGTGATGGCCGCGCTCGAAGAGGAGTTGAAGAAGGACCGCGCACCCTCAAAGGTGCTGCAGTTCAACGATTTCGGTCTGGTCGCGATTACGCGCAAGCGCGTGAAGCAATCGCTGGAGCGTACGCTCTCCACGACCTGCGGCATCTGCGCAGGCACGGGTATGGTGAAGTCGCCGGTCACGGTGTGCAACGACATCTACATCGAGATGCGCAAGATGCACAAGCATCTCGACAAGGGCGACATCATGCTGCGCGTAAACCCGGAGGTCGTAAAGCAGTTGAAGTCCGGCAGCGGCAAGTGGCTGCAGGAGATGGAAGAGATGTCGGGCAAGACGATCCTCGTCAAGAGCGATCCAAGCCTGCACCCCGAGCAGTTCGACATCCACTAGAACGCAAGTACCTACCAACAACAAAAGCGGCGACCCAATCGGGTCGCCGCTTTTGTTGCACGCCTAGCAATCTGAATCAATACCAATCCGAACGAATCCCACAAATCCGGGTGTCCCATCTTCGGCGCGTTCTTTGCGCCTAAGGTGGGCATCGCCCAAAGGGCGATCGCTCCCGCCCATCTTTCCATTTCTTCTGACTCTGCTATCGCGAACGAATCGCCCACGCAAGCCCATCAGGCTCACCACCCGCCTGAAGATGCCCGACGACTTCCAAAGTATGAAGATCGATGACCGCGACATAGTTGTCAGGCGAGCACGAGACAAAAGCACGAGCTCCATCCGGCTGAACCAGGACGCCACCGCCGCCATGCCCAATAGGCAGCCGTTTAATCTCCGCCCGCGTAGCCGCATCGAGAATAACGAGATCGGGACCTGCGGAGATAAGAACTCGCTTTCCATCAGGTGTGAACTTGAGACGATTCGCACGCGATACGTTGGCAGTCAGTGTTTGAACGACCTTCTTGCTGGCATAGTCGATGATGGACACCGTGCCATCCTGCGCGTTGGCGACCCAGATCTCCTTGCGATCGGGAGAGATGTCAAAACCCTCCGAGCCGTGGCCGACAGGGACCACGGTTTCGTTCCAATCGGTGCGGGGCATCGGAGGGCCTGGCGGCGGGGCTCCTGATCCGTTAGGCGCGCCCGGAGGCGGCCCCATCGGCGTGTGAACCGCTTCCTTGTCAATCAGGCTCACCGTGCCGGAATTCACGTTGGTCGCGACGATGTGTTGCGTGTCCGCGGACACGTTGATCATGTGGATGCGATTCTGGCCGGTGCCGAGAATCAAGTCGACCGTATGCGTGGCCGGGTCGTAGCGCCCGACAGACTTGGCGACCTCGGAAGTGAACCAGACTTTGCCATCGGCGAACGCAAGGCCATGGGGGCCGCGCAGCGCGCCGAGATCAATCGTGCCCAGTGACTTGGCCGTGGTCAGGTCGACGACCGTGAGAGTGTTATAGGCTCCGAAGCCGTAGTTCGATACATAGGCCATAGTGCCGTCGGTAGAAGCGATGACTTCATGCGGATCATTGCCTGCAGGGACCTTCGCTGTGACCTGCAGCGTGGACGGATCAACAACAGAGAGCGTGTGATCGTGTTTCGAGAGAACCAGCAGAGAACTCTGCGTCTGCGCATGGAGGTTGGAGACGCCAAGGGCAAGGAGAAGGCCAGCGGGGAGGAAAGCATTTCTCATAGAGAAAGGCTACACCTTGAGGAAATGGCTCAACAGGTTGCCATGGTCGCCGTGATTGTTTCTGTCTTTGCTTTTCTTTTTGTCATTCCCGCAGGGAATCTGCTGCTGCCGTTGCTTTTGCTTCTGAGATAGGTCCGGGCTTTAGCCCGGACATTAAGGGCAACCACGGAATGGGCTTCAGCCCCTGGGACCTGTCTTTTTTCTAGTGTGCAACGATGCTCTAAAGAGAGTCCTGAAAATGCTTCTATCGCTATGCGGCTTTTGCGTTCGACACAAGCTCTTTCTTGACGCGCCCTTCTATCAACGCTAGGATAGCGGCAATGCTTATCCTTCTCTCATGTTGTCCGACTTGTTCAAGTCATGGCGAACGGGGAGATGTGTCTCTAGCGAATCTATAGCTGCGATTTCCGCGCTACGAGAAAGCCCGCTCGCCTGTTGTCTGGCAGCGGGCTTTTCTGTCTCTGCCTGAACTTCATTCAACCAAGGCCCGATCGACATCCAGGTGAGCTTGTCCTACGCATAACTCACCTGTGTGTCTATGCGAGATACCCTCGCATGCTTAGCCACCTCAAAAAACAATCAAAAGGAAAATACCGATGCTTAAGCTCATTGCTCTTACTCTTCTCTCGTCGACTGCCGTTGTAGCGCAACAAGCCCCTGCGCCAACACCCCCGGACTACAGCAAGGTTTCGATCGTCACTACGAAGATCAGCGACCACCTTTACGCTCTCGACGGTGCGGGCGGCAGGATCGGTGTTCTGGTCGGGCCGGACGGCATTCTTCTAGTCGATTCTGAATTTGCGCCGCTCACTGACAAGATTATGGCAGCGGTTCACGCCATCTCGAACGAACCGATCCGTTACCTGGTCAACACCCACGTGCACGGCGACCATACGGGTGGCAATGAGAATCTGGGAAAGCTGGGCGTGCTGATCTTCTCGCGCGATGAGCTGCGCCATCGTCTGAATCATCCCTCGCCGGCAGCCAACGGGACGCCCGGCGTTCCAGCTCCTGCGGCAGCTCTGCCGGTAGTGACCTATGAAGGGCCCGTGACCTTTCATCTGGGGACAGACGAGGCACACCTGATTCCCGTTCTGCACGCCCACACCGATGGCGACACCATCGTACGCTTCTCCCCGGCCGATGCCGTGCAGGCTGGCGACATCTTTCGTTCGGTAGGTTACCCGAACATCGACCGCATCAATGGTGGCAGCCTGCGCGGCTTGCTGGATGGACTAGGACAGATCATTGCACTGGCGGGTCCGGACACGAAGATTCTTCCCGGGCACGGTCCGATCACGGACCGCGCGGCAGTGATCGCGCAGCGTGACCTGGTGCTCGCGGTTCGCAATCGTGTGGCGGATCTGATCAAGCAGGGCAAGACCCAACAAGAGATTCTGGATGCACATGTAACGTCTGAGTTCGACGCCAAGGTGGGCCAGCCAGCCACTGGTGGAGATCGTTTTGTAGGCCAGGTATATGCAGAGCTGACCGCCGCAAGGTAGCGAGTTAATGTGCGCTCTTCTACTTTCTGATCGGTGAGTACATCAACACAAAATGGAGCGCAGAGACTCAAACGGCCACGGGTACAAGCCCCAAAGGGGCGATATATACCAGCCCAGGGTGGTGACGCAAAGCGCGCGCCACAAATATTTGGATCACGCTCTGCATCAAGGGTGGAGGCGGCTGGCGAGCGTTCTTTGCTCGCCGTGTCGCCTCCACCCTGGGTTACGGATAGAAAAAAGGGAGAGCCCTGAAGGGGCGGTATATCTCAGCTGCACGATAGACCACGCTTACGTGAGCACCCCCCTCATTTCGTGTCCTCGTCGGCACTCTCACTTATGAGACAACATCAACGCGCATGATGCCCAAAAACATGCGCCAGCGAAAGCGTGCGATATACAACAACCGCCGTCATCGCGATGAGATACACCCGCAGCGTAAGCAGCGAAAAGCGCACGGTAGGTGTAAGTTCCATCGGTCCGAGGCCTTCGGTAGAGCACTTCTGCTCCTGAACGTCGTCGAGTGGGTGGATGACATAGAGTTCGGTATCGAGGGACGTGGGAGGGGTGGCGAGAGCGGCCATGATGGCCTCCTTTCAAGGTTGATTACGCAAAGAGGTTGGGCAGCAGCACCTGCGCTGCGAGAACGAGGGAGAGCGCGAACAGAATCGCGACGATCGTCCAGTTGATCCAGTTATTCCAAGGACGGTTGACCCAGCGGTCGCCCAGCAGAGCGCGGTCGTTGAGCAGTAACTGCAGAAAGATGATGGCCGAGGGAAGAATCAGCCCGGCGAAGACCTGCACGCTCACAATCACAAGCTGCAGCGGCAGATGTGGAACCAGCACCACGCCCGCGGCCGCGAAGACGCAAAGCGCATAGACGGCATAGAACCCCGGAGCTTCGCTGGGCTTCTTATGCAGCGAGTGCTCCCATCCGGCGACCTCTCCATACGCCCACGCGCTTGCCAGCGAGATGGCCGTCGTTCCCAGCACGGCGGCATTCACCATCAGGAGCAGCAGCGCATGATGGATGAAGGTTCCCGTACGAGGTGGAAGCACCGCAGCGATGGATCGTGCGAGCTGTGCGGGATCGGTGAAGGGGATGCTGTGGTTGTAGGCGAAGGCTCCGACCAGCATCATCGCGCCGGCCACACACACGGTGAAGATCGCTCCGATAAGCGTGTCGAGCCGCGCCCACTTGAGGTCGGCAAAACGCAGCCGCTTTTCCGCGACGCAGCTCTGCTGAAAGAACAGCTGCCACGGTGCAATCGTCGTTCCAACGATCGCGATGATCAGAAAGACCAGGTCGCCGGTGATGCCGGTCTTGGCCGGCAGGGAAGGGATAAAGGCGCGGGTCAGAGCCTCGTGCCACATCGGATGCAACAGTGCCGCTGCGACGAACCAGGTGAGATCAAGCAGGCAGAGAACGATGACAATGCGCTCCCAGCGGCGATAGCTCCCCGTAGCCACCAGCCCAATCAGCGCCACAGCCGATAGCGGTACGGAGATGACCGGAGCCACCCCCATACCGCTCATCGCCAGTGAGATCGCCGCAAACTCGGTGATAAGGGTCAGGAAGTTGACCGCCAGCAGGTCAAAGAGCGAAAAGCGCCCCCAGGCCTTGCCGAAGCGCTCATAGATCATCGCGGCATGGCCCTTGCCGGTAGCGATGCCCAGCCGCGCGACCATCTCCTGCACGAAGTAGCAGATGGGCAGCAGCAGAAGCAGGGTCCACAGCAGGTGCAGGCCGTACTGGCCTCCCGCCTGCATGTAGGTGGACACAGCGCCGGCGTCGTTGTCGGCTTCCATCACAATGAGTCCCGGCCCAAAGGCCACCAGGAAGCTGAGCACGCTCCGCTGCCACGGACGGCGAACGCGGATGGCATTCGTGGGGGTGGCCGGGGCGGTTGGGGTGGAGGCCACGAGGTCTACTTCCGACTCGATCAGGCGCATAGCCGCATACCTCCAGCTCTGGGGCTGTCGGCCTGCTCCCAGACACAGGCTAGGGGCCTTCTCAGGTCACCCGTCGTACGCCAGACACGGACGAGCTTATTCGTCCTGCGTGCAGCAAGAATTTTGGTGTTCATGGTTCCTCCTTGCGCGATCCAGGCAAGCACGATGGAGGTCTGCACGCGGACGCGCAGACAAACAACACAAGCTCAGATCATCAGTTCGGGAGGGTGTGGGGTAGGCCGTTGGGCCGTCGTCTCACGCGCTCAAATCACAGGTCGTATGCTGTGCGAGCGGTGAGGAAGCCGTCTAAAAACCGGTTCCAGAGCGCTCATCGCAGCACAGGAAAGAACTCCGGGTACTAGGAGGCTCTTGTGCGGAATCGATGCTCATAGGGATTTCGTTCTCCTGCGAGAGGAAATGCTCTCGCTTGTTCGTTTGTATCATATCCCCCTAGGATATGTGAGGGCGGCGGGTAAATAGGACATTCGAATGAGCTATTTACGTGGTTGATAACCGCCCGAACCGCGCTCGGGCAAAAAATGAAGAAATTCTGCCGCAGATCTATGTCAAACGCACCCGATAGCGCTGCAAAAAAGGAGGATACCCTTAAACCAACGAGGTACCCTCCTTTTCACTTCAAGTCAGAAGATGGTGAGAAAAGCTTACCGCCCCAACTCTTCCAGATACTTCTCCACTTCCAGCGCCGCCATGCAGCCCGTACCCGCAGCCGTAATGGCCTGGCGATAGCGACGATCCTGCACGTCGCCACAGGCATAAACGCCGTGCAACTGGATGCCCTGGTTGGTGCAGAAGACGTTGTGTTCGGTCTTGATGTAGCCGTCGCCGTCGAGGTCGATCTGGCCTTTGAACATCGACGCATTGGGTATGTGGCCGATGCCGAGGAACATGAAGGAGACGGGCAGTGTCCAGCGCTCGCCTGTTTTCCGGTTTTGCAGCTTAAGGCCCTTCAGGTCCTTTTCTTCAACGCCGATAGCTTCCTCGACGAGGGTGTTATGCAGAAACTCGATCTGCGGATGCGCGATAGCCCGCTCCAGCATGATTCTGGAGGCCCGGAAGTTTTCGCTGCGATTGATGATCGTAACCTTGGTCGCAAAGCGTGTAAGGAACAGCGCCTCTTCCATCGCGGAATCGCCACCGCCGATGACGGCGATCTCCTTGCCGGAGGCGAAGAATCCATCGCACGTGGCACAGGAGCTGACGCCGAAACCGATCAGCGCCTGTTCGCTCGGAAGACCCAGCCAGCGGGCGCTCGCACCGGAAGCAATGATGAGCGAACGCGTCAGAATGATGTCCTTGCCGACGGTCAGCTCGAACGGCGACTTTGTCAGATCGACGGAAGTCAGGTGGGCCATACGTATCTCTGCGCCAAAGCGGGCGGCCTGCTTCTTCATATTCTCAATGAGCTCGGGACCCTGAACGCCATCCGGCCAGCCGGGAAAGTTCTCGACCAGCGTGGTGATGGAGAGCTGCCCGCCGGGCTCATGGCCTTCCAGGACAAGCGGCTTCAGGTTGGAGCGCGCCGCGTAGATGGCAGCAGTAAGTCCGGAGCAGCCGGAGCCGAGAATGACGGTATCGCGTACTGTGTTCTGGTCAGACATATTTGTTTGATTGTACTGGTAGCGGAAAGGGTTCAAGGGCAGGAAATAGCAAAGACTGTTTGCTGTTTCCTGCCTCCTGTTTGCTGCTTCTTGCGGCGTACCATAGAAGCTATGGCTGACTTAGTTTTGGTTTACGGAATGCGGCTGTTGCCAGCCGACGAGGTCGCAAGCGTACAGGCTGCACCGATAGCACTAAAGAACGGCAACGAAGCGCAGGTCACGATGCACATCCTGGAGGGCAGTCGGGAAAGCATCGAGGCTCAATTGCGGCATAGCCTCGACGCCTTCTTCGACTTCTATCCAGAGCTCTAGCCGAGCTGTTCCTATTCGACGGAAAGCAGGCTATTGGCTGCGATAGGGCGGCGTATGGCCGCGATCCCAAAGCAGGCGATGTAGACGTAGCAGATAGCTGGGAGGATGAAGGATGGCTGCAGTCCCATGTGATCTGCCAGCATACCCGTCGCTTTCGGAATCAGCGCGCCGCCCACGATGGCCGCGATCAGCAGGCTCGATCCCTTGCTGGTGAGCGGCCCCAGGTCTTGAATACCCAGGGTAAAGATCGATGGAAACATGATCGAGTTGCAGAAACCGATAGCCAGCATCGCAAACATGGGAACAGACTTCGGAACGGTGAGGGTCCAGCTCCAGCTCAGCAGATGAACGGGGTGAATCCAGACGCCAGAGGTGTAGGTCGTCTTGATGCTGACAAGGATGAGGATGAGCGCGCAGATGCCGGCAGCGCCGAGTACGATTCCTGTTTTCACCCTCTGGAGAACGGCTGCGCCGACAAACCGGCCAACCATTGCGCCACCCCAATAGACCATGAGGAAGTAGGCAGCCGTGGATTCGCGAAGCCCAGCTATCTGAGGCAGCCCCATGTAATTGACGAGAAGGCTGCCGATCGCGACTTCCGCACCGACATAGACGAAGATACCGACGGCACCGAAGAGCAGCCAGGGGTGGTGCCAGATGCTGTCTGGCCGCGAAAGGGCTTCCGCGAAAGCGCCGGGACGAAAGTCCTGCGTATGTTGCGAGACGCCGGTGGTTGTCTTCAGTTTGATCGCGGCGAGAGCGAGTGCAAGCAGCACCAGCGTGAGGGCTATCCCGATGTAGGGCATACGTACGGTGGAGGCCTGAGTGGCTCGATAGGCCTGTCTCGCAACCTCCGTCATGGAGAGAAGACGCTCAGGAGTGACCGTAGCAGGAGCGCTGGCGAGAATGAGAATTGAGCCAAACAGGGGAGCGATAAAGGTCCCGAACGAATTGAAGGCCTGTGCCAGGTTAAGACGGCTGGAAGCGGTGCCTACCGGGCCAATGACCGTGACGTAGGGGTTCACAGCTACCTGCACGATGGTCATGCCGGCGGCCAGGATAATGAGTGCGGTCAAAAAGATGGGGAAGAGCGCAAAGTGCGCTGCGGGGATGAAGCCGATTGCCCCGCAGGCCATGACCAGCAGGCCTACGACCATGGTCTTCTTGTATCCGTACTTGTCGACGAGAGCCCCGCCGGGGTAACTGAAGACGAAGTAGGACGTGAAGAAGGAGAGCTGCACCGACATGGCTTCCCCATAGTTGAGCGCGAAGATGCTCTTGAGATGCGGGATGATGATGTCGTTCAGGCAGGTGAGGAATCCCACCATAAAAAAGAGCGCGGTTGCAACGCTCATGGCGCGCGTGTCGGTTCTGGTCGGCTGGTCATCGCCGTAACCCGGCGCACTAATATTTCTGATTGAAACGGCCAAGTGGAGCTCCTTCAATAGGTGGGTTCGCTGAGGCGCGAAAATCGGTCACCCATAAGAGTAACGCTTTCGAGTATCAATAGCCCAGCGAAAGCACGCTGAGAGCTTCCCTGAGCCTCCACTATCCGATAGTTTGGAAGTATGACGATTACTAGCCAGCAGCCTATTGGGCCCTTTGTTCTGACACCCGTCCTGTCAGAACGTATCTGGGGTGTAACCTCGCTCGAACCATGGTTCGACATTCCTGTAACCGACAAGCCGATTGGCGAGCTTTGGATGACCGCGGCCGAGTGCCTCATTGAAGATGGTCCTCTTCGCGGCGAGACTCTGGCCGCAGTCACCGAACGTTATCCGGAGCTTCTGGCCGACAAGAAGGCAGGCGGCGTTCCCCTGCTCATCAAGATTTTGCTGCCGCGCGAAAAATTGTCGGTGCAGGTCCATCCGAACGACGAGCAAGCCCGCGCCATCGGAGAACCGAGAGGCAAGACCGAGTGCTGGTATGTACTCTCGGCTGACCCCGGCGCAACCATCGCGCTCGGTTTTCGAGAACCACTCTCAACCGAAGCGATTCGCGAGGCGATCGAGCAGGGAACTCTCGAAGACAAGCTGACGCATCTCCCTGTCAAAACGGGAGACATGGTCTATGTGGAAGCCGGTACGATTCACGCCATTGGGCCCGGTGTAGTGATCCTTGAAACCCAGCAGTACAGCGACGTGACCTACAGGTTGTTCGACTACGGCCGCCCAAGACCGCTTCATCTGGACCAGGGGCTTGCGGTTACACGTGCCGTGACCGGTGCGGGCCTCATGCCGCCGGTCACGTTCGGGGAATATACGCGGCTGATCAAGTCGCCTTACTTCACCGTCGATCGCTTCGAGATAAGTGCCGGCCATAAGGTCGAGCTCGCCAACACTAATCGGTTACAACTACTGATTGCGCTGGGGGAAGGTTGTTCGATTCATCCTGCATCGGGAGGTCCTGCGCTGGAACTGCCGAAGTCTCATGCAGTAGTGTTGCCGGGCGAGGGACTTGCTTACCAACTGGAAGCTGCAGCCGACACGCAGGTCATCCGTGTGATGCCGTAGTGCTGGATGCTTTTGCCGTTGTTTGTTTTTCGCCGTCGACTCAAGATGACGGCGAGAAACAAACAACGGTAAGAGCTACTGAGGCTGCTGTTGCGGTTGTTGCTGTTTGTTTTTTCCCAAACCGAATAGCTTTTGAAACGCATTGCGGTGTGGTTCAGCCGGGTTGTTGGGATTAAGTGGTACGGCTGTGCTGTTGGGATTCGTTGGCACGGCGGTGCTATTGGGACTATGTGGCACAGTCGTGCTATTTGGACTAAGTGGTATGGCCGTGCCGTTGGGCTCGTTTGGATTGGAGTTCCCATTGCCCAGGAGCCTGCCACCCAGCGATTGCGTGTCTTCTCCCATACGGGAGCATGTTCCTTGTGGGGTTGTTCCGATCAAAAACGCTGCAGGGAAGCTGTCACTCGAACAGGATTCATCGATCGGCATATTCGTTGCCCGATTGATGCGAAGCACCTCCACCCCATCCGGCGGCGTGAAGGCCTTCATGTCGGAGTACTGCGGCAGGCGGATAGCGCGGTTCATGAACTCGGCCCAGATGGGCGCGGCGGCGTCGGCGCCTTGAAGCTTCACGTCGGTGTAGTCGTCGTTGCCCACCCAGATGATGCAGAGAAGGTTGGAAGAGTATCCAGCGAACCACGCGTCGTGGGAGGTGCCGGTCTTGCCGGCGGCTGGGGCGAGGAAGCCGTGACGGCGGACAGCAGAAGCAGTGCCGCGTGCCACTACGCCCTCCATCAGAGACTGCGTGAGATAGGCAACGCGGGGATCGAGGATCTGTTTGGCTTCAGGGGCGAAGTCGGCGACGATGTCACCGTTAGGGCTGCGGACGCTGGCAAGGATCCAGGGCTTGAGGTGAGCGCCATTATTAGCGAAGACCGTATAGGCGCCTGCCATATCGATGGGGGTGGCGCTGTAGGTGCCGATGGCGGCTGAAGGTGTGCCTTTGACGTTGACGATTCCTGCGGAGCGGGCGAGAGAGGCAACGTTGTTGTAACCGACCATCTGAGCGAGAGCGATAGTCGCGATGTTCAGCGAGTTTTCGATAGCGACAGCGGCGGTGACCATGCCTGGGAGTTCACCCTTTTTGAAGTTGCCAGGTATGTAGGACTGGCCGTTGGTGCCGAAGTCCTGAGGGTCGTCGTTGAGCTTGGTGAGTGCGGTGAATACGCCGCTGCCGTCAATGGCTGTGCCTTCGAGCGAGGAGTTGTAGGCCGTAGCGTAGACGAAGGGTTTGAATATAGAGCCGGTGGGGCGCTCGGCAGTAGCGTGGTTAAGCTGCGAGACGCCATAGTTGCGCCCCCCGACCAGCGCGAGAATCTGTCCGGTATGGGGGTTGAGCGCTACCAGCGCGACCTGCGGATAGGTAATGGTGCTGGTATCGCCCTTTTTGTGATGCTTGCGGACGAGTTCGTCGACGTTGCGCATACCGACCTCGACTGCCTCTGCCGCTGCGCGTTGCAACTCCGGATCGAGCGAGGTATAGATGCGCAGCGAACCAGAGTGCGCGGCGTCGGAATCACCCAGCCGCTGCACGATTTGTTCGTGGACGAGATCGATGAAATAGGGAGCCTCGCTGGCGTCGATGTTGGGCGGCGCGAGGTGAATTGGTTCGGCCTTGGCACGCGCGGCCTCGGCGGGAGTGATCGCACCGGTCTCGACCATCGTGTCGAGCACTACGTTGCGGCGCTCTGTGGCCCGGTCCGGATGCCGGTAAGGGTTGCGGCGATTGGGGTTCTGAATGAGTCCAGCGATGAGTGCACACTCATCCAGATTGAGCTGACGAAGATCTTTGCCGAAGTAAGCCTGAGCCGCCTCTCCAAAGCCATTGACGGCATACGATCCGCGCTGGCCGATATTGATCTCGTTCGCATACATCTCGAAGATCTGCTGCTTGCTGAAGCGAGCCTCGAGTTGGAACGTAATCATCAGCTCAGCTATTTTGCGCGAGATAGTTTTCTCCGGCATGTCGAAGATGTTCTTGGCGAGTTGCTGCGTAATCGTAGATCCACCGCAGTTCAAACGGTGCAGAAGCGTGTCCTGTACCGCGCACTTTACAAGGCGGACGTAGTTGACGCCTCCATGCTCGAAGAAGCGGCGATCCTCGATGGCTATTACCGCCTGCACCATGCGCGGAGGAATCTGGTTGTAGGTAACGAGGCGTCGCTTGACGCGGTTCTTATCTTCCGAAAGCGCTGTGATGAGCTGCGGCTCCAGCTTGTAACCCGCCAGCGCCGCACCATTTTCGGCGGTGATCGACTGTACCTGTCCGCCTGCCGTGTTGATGGTTGCGCCGTCGGTTGCAAGGTAGCTCTGGGGGCCGGGTTTGATCAGGATGTCGTCGTCGCGGAGCTGGAAGCTGCCTAGCTGAGTGTTGCTGTTGTACCCGGCCTTACGGAGCGATGCTGCGATGTCTGCGGCGGTGAGGTGCTGCCCCGTGCGAATCTCCTGAGGAGCAGCGTAAATCTGCGCGACTGAGGCAAATAGCGGACCCTGCGCGAGCTTCTCTGCCAGAACTCCGTTGTACTTGTGGTAATAAATGCCGAAGACAATGGCACCGGTGGCAACAACGATCAGCACAAGTACGAGGACAAAGCGCACCAGCTTCCAGAGGAGTGGGTGGCTGGACTTACCGACTTTTACTTTTACAGGCATAGGGGCTGGGCGTAGACGTCAGAGCAAACGCATCTTCATTTTCTCAGTAATCTAGCGGTGGAAGCAGCGGCAGGTGTTGCCGTTGTTTGTTCTTTGTTTTCGCCGTCATCCTGAACTATTGGCTCAGGATGACGGCGAAACGAAAAACCACAGCTACACTTTTGACGCATTGAGCAGCGATTGGATGTATGCGGTAATGGTATCCAGCGGCAGATCGGTCGTGGTTTGGGTAAGGCGATCAACGAGTTCTACCTGGCCTTCGGCGAGTTTCTTGCCGATGTTGATACGGTAGGGAACACCGATAAGTTCTGCATCTTTGAACTTTACGCCGGCGCGCTCGTCGCGGTCGTCGAGCAGGACATCGACTCCGGCAGCCTCCAGATCTGCTGCAATCTTCTCTCCGGCAGCCAGCAGATCAGCCTCACGCACGTTAGTAATGGTGATGATGACCTCGAACGGGGCGATGGCTGCTGGCAGGGCGTACTGCTCGCCTGCAGGCTGCTTCGTGTTGAGATCTTCAGCGGACAACTGCGCATTGGCTGCGGCTGAGGATTCGATCGCAGCCGTCAGGATGCGTTCGATGCCGATGCCGTAGCAGCCCATGATCGGCATAACCTCTTTGCCGTTGGCATCCAGCACCCGCGCACCCATACTCTCGGAGTATTTGTAACCGAGCTTGAAGATGTGTCCGATCTCAACGGCCTTGCCCAGACGCAACGGTTCACCGCCGATGGGGTCGAGTTCGCCTTCGTTGATGTTGCGTATGTCGGCGATGACGGTCGGCTTGAAGTCACGGCCCGGCGTTACATTGCGGAGGTGGTACTCCTCTTTGTTGGCACCTGCGATCAAATTCTTGCGGCCTTCGAGCGCGGCGTCGAGCACGACCAGAACGCCCGGTTTGCGGGGGTGTGGTGCGGCTTCGAGGCCGATGGGGCCGAGATAGCCTGCGGGAGCTTTGAAGGTCTCCGCGATCTCTTCGGGCGTCATGGGGCGAAGCTCGCCAAGTGCGATGGCGGCGAGTTTGGTCTCGTTGAGCTGGTGGTCGCCGCGCAGGAACGCAACGACAGCGCGGGTTTTGCCGACTGTTTTGATCTGTTTTGCGTCGGCTTCGGGGTGCTCGACAATGTAAGCCATCGTCTTGAGCTGATGGTGCGATTTTGTCTGCAGGAACGAGCCTACTTCGTCGATCGTGCGGAAGCCTGGCGTGTGAACAAGCTCCGGCGTGTCGCCGGTCGGGATGAGGTCCTCGACCGGAGCTAGCTTGCTGGTGGCCTTTTCTAGATTTGCGGCGTAGCCCGAGGCCGAGCTGGCGATGAGGTCTTCGCCGGCGTCGGTGTAGACCATGAACTCCTGCGATCCGGAGCCGCCCATCGCACCCGAGTCGGCATCGACAGCGACGAAGTCCATGCCGCAGCGCTTGAAGATGCGGCAGTAGGTGTCGTAGTGCTTTTTGTAGCTCTCGTCGAGGCCGGCGGCATCGATGTCAAAGGAGTAGGCGTCCTTCATGGTGAACTGGCGCACGCGCAGGAGGCCGGACCTGGGCCGGGGCTCGTCGCGGAACTTGGTCTGAATCTGGTACCAGATCTGCGGGAGCTGTTTGTAGCTGCGCAGTTCATTGCGCGCGATGGAGGTCATGACCTCCTCGTGCGTCATAGCGAGGCATAGTTCCGCGCCTTTGCGGTCCTTGAGATGGAACATATTCTGTCCCATCCCGGCCCAGCGGCCGGACTCTTCCCAGAGCTCGCGCGGATTGAGCGCGGGGAGAAAGAACTCCTGGCCGATCTTGTCCATCTCCTGGCGGACGATGGCGATGATCTTGTTCAGGGAGCGTTGCCCGAGCGGCAGATAGCTGTAGATGCCTGCGCCCAACTGGCGAATGTATCCGGCGCGGAGAAGGAGCTTGTGGCTGGCGACCTCGGCGTCCGTAGGGGCCTCGCGGAGGGTAGGGATGAAGAGTTTCGACCAACGTTGCATGTTGATTTGATTGTATAGACGCTAGGCGCTGTTTGTTTTTCGCCGTCATCCTGAAGCGAAGCTGAAGGACCCCCGCATTGGTGTTGGCACAGACGCACCGGTGGCCCTCCCAATTCGGGGGTCCTTCGCCTACGGCTCAGGATGACGACGAAAAACGAACAACGACAATCGACATTGCAGGCTGTATCAGAGCCGGCCATCATCCCCGGGTGGATCGTAGTGTTTGTACGTTGGCGCAGGGGCCTTCGTTGTTTGCGGGGCGACGACCCACAGATCGTGCAGGTGCAGCACGCCTAGTACGGGCGACGCGGGAGTGCCGTCTTTGGTGACGACAAGCGCGGTGATCTTGTACTGCTCCATCAGGGCCAGCGCGTCGACGGCGAACGGCTCTGGGGCGATCGTTCGTGGGGATGGATTCATGACCCCGGAGGCGGTTTTGTGGAAGGCCTCGGGCCCATCGCGTTCCAGTAGACGGCGCAGGTCGCCGTCGGAGAGCACGCCCAGCAGCTTGCCGCCGGCCTGCACGGTCGTCATGCCTAGCCGTTTCGCCGACATCTCGTGGATGATCTCGGTCATGGGAGCCGCAGGGGCAACCTGCGGCAGCGCGTCGCCGGTGTGCATCAGTTGCTTTACGGTGGCCAGGCGGCGTCCGAGCTGGCCTCCGGGGTGCAGCTCGGCGAAGTCCTGGGCCTTGAAGTGGAGACGGCGGCTTACATCGACCGCGAGTGCGTCGCCCAGGGCCAGCATCGCTGTTGTGGAGGCTGTCGGCGCAAGCTGGTGGTCGCAGGCCTCGCGGCTGACGCTGACGTCGAGCGTGTGTGCGCTGGCTGTAGCCAGTGTCGAGGTCGTATCGCCGCAGAAGCTAACCAGGGTGACACCGATTCGAGGCAGCACACCCAGCAGCCGCAGCAACTCTTCGGTCTCGCCGGAGTAGGACAGGGCCAGCAGAACGTCGCCGCGGCTGAGAATGCCGAGGTCGCCATGCAGGGCCTCGCCCGGATGCAGAAACTGTGCTGCCGTGCCGGTAGAGACAAGCGTCGCAACGATTTTGCGGGCGATCAGGCCGCTTTTTCCCACACCGGTGAGAACGACACGATGCCCGGAACGTGCCGTTTCCACGAGGAGCTCTGCTACCTGGTTGAAGATTTTGCGCTGCGGGCCGTCGAGCCGTCCTGCGAGTTCGAGGAGGCCTTCGGCTTCGATGCGGACGAGTTCAGCGGGGCTTGCGGCGGCGTTTTGGGAGTGGTCGCTCATGAGTTTCCAGAGGCTTCAGACAGACTGAATGCTAGCAGAGGAGGGGTACCCGGATGGGGTGACATTAGGATGACAATTCAGAAAGCGGATGCAGCGGTAGACTAATTACAGCGCGATATTGCTGCGATTCGCTCGGAAGGATGTTGCTCGATGCGTCGATTGGGTGTTCTGGTTGGGATGGTAGTGGTGGTGGTGGTATTGGTGTGGGCGGGAGTTCACAATCTGCGGCAGCGGCGGCTGGCGATGCAGCAGGCACGACAGTCGCAGGTCACGCTGGTAAAAGATGGAGCCAGCGCTCCCACATCGGGAGGAGATAGCCCGGATTCACAGGGCGCAAGCCTGCGCGGCAAAGCTGCACCCGCGTTTACCCTGCTCGACCTTTCGGGCAAGAAGGTCTCGCTGGCTGACTTCAAAGGTCACGCCGTTGTAGTGAACTTCTGGGCCACATGGTGCGGTCCCTGCAAGCTGGAAATGCCGTGGTTTGAGGAGTTTTCCGGCAAGTATAAGTCGCAGGGCCTGGTCGTTCTCGGGCTTTCGCAGGATACCGGCGCCTCGAAGGACGATATCGCCGCTGCCGCAAAGAAGATTGGCGTCAGCTATCCGATCCTCCTGCCCGAAGAGAAAGAGACGGTATCGAAGGCTTATGGCGGTGTGGACTACCTGCCTGAAACCTTCTATGTCGACAAGAACGGCAATGTCGTAGAAGAGTCCGCCGGCGCTCCCAGCAAAGACGAAATGGAAGCCAATATTCGCAAGACTATCGCAGCAGGTGGAATGTGAAGAAGCAGGTGACAGGAAACAGGAAACAGGAAACAGGTTTTCGTGGGCGGCTTCTTTTTGCCATGGCTCTACTGATTCCAGTGGCACAGGCTCAGGACATCCAGTTTGGCGGCGACCGGCCGGCGGAGGCGCATAAGGATCACGTGAGCCTTGCGCCTGACCAGATCGTCGTCGATGCGGGCAAGCCTCAGGTGGTGGAGTTGCGGTTTCATGTTGACCCGGGTTTTCACATCAACTCGCATACGCCCAAGGATGAGCTACTGATTCCGACCGTGCTGAAGCTCGATGTGGCGGCTGTGAAGGTAGTCTCGCAGGACTATCCACAAGGCACGGCGTTTCGGCTGGCTGTTGGCGATGGCGAGACGCTGGATGTGTATCAGGGCGAGTTTCGCGTAAAGCTGAGAGTTGTTGTGCCGCGTGGCGTCTCGACGCTCTCTGGATCGTTGCACTACCAGGCATGCGACAACGCCGCATGTTTTCCGCCGCGGAACCTGCCGGTGAACGTGGCTGTGACGGGGAAGTAAGCCAAGAATCGGTATAGATTTGGGTGCCCCACCTTAGGCGCAAAGAACGCGCCGAAGATGGGGCATCAGATTGTTGCCACTACTTCCTCTGATTGGCCAGTTTCTTCTGCGTCTCCAGAAACCGCCGCATGCGATCCAGCGAGCGAGCTTTGCCGAAGACGACCAGGCTTTCGACCAGCGGTGGGGAGGTCGTACTCCCCGTGAGGATCGCACGCAGCAGCATGAAGTTTTCTTTCACGCTCCATTGCTTAGCCTCGCCCAGCTTCTTGATCTCGGTTTCGATGCTTGCCGTGTCCCACGCGCTGGCTTCGAGCGCGGTGAGTTGCTCGGCGGCGAAGACGAGTGTCTCTTCTGGTGTGCGTTTCTTGGGTAGCCAGACAGACTCCGGCGGCAATACGTTGTCGGAGAAGAGAAAACCTGTCATGTCGCCGAACTGGCCGACGGTGTCGATGCGCTCCTGAACCAGCGGGGCGACGGTGCGCAGATAGGCATCGGAGAAGATGGTCTGACGCAGTGTATCGAAGAACTCGTCGGGCGACTGGCGGCGAATGTACTCGCCGTTGAGCCACTTGAGTTTCACGAGATCGAAGACTGGACCACCCAGCGAGATGCGCTTGAAGTCGAAGCGTTCCTTCATCTCGGCGAGGGAGAAGATGTCACCCTCTTTGGTGTTGAGGCCTTTGCTGACGATCTCCTGTTCCGTGGGCTGCGCCATGCCGCCGCCCATCAGGCCGAGGAAGTTCAGCATCGCGTCGGGAAGGTAGCCGCTTTCGCGGTAGTAGACCAGCGAGACCGGGTTCTTGCGCTTGGAGATCTTTGACTTGTCGACGTTGCGCAGCAGCGGCATGTGCCAGAACTTCGGCTGCTCCCAGCCAAAGGCCTCGTAGAGCAGCACGTGCTTAGGAGTGGAACTAATCCACTCCTCGGCGCGGATGACATCGGTGATCCGCATCAGGTGGTCGTCGACTACGTTCGCAAGGTGATAGGTGGGGAAGCCGTCGGACTTCATCAGCACCTGATCGTCAACGTTGTTGTGATCGAAGGTGATCTCGCCGCGTAGTTCGTCGCGGAAGGTCGTCGAGCCTTCGAGAGGGACTTTGAGCCGCACCACAAACGGCTTGCCGCCCGTGAGGTTGGCGTCGATCTCTTCCTGGGAGAGATGGCGCGCGGCGCCGTTGTAGCGTGGCGGCTGCTTGGCGGCCATCTGCTGCTTGCGAACTTCCTCCAGTTCCTCGGCCGTTTCAAAAGACCTGTAGGCATGGCCGCTCTTAAGCAGCAACTCCACATGCTCGCGGTAGATCTCGGTGCGCTCGGACTGGCGATAAGGGCCGTAAGGGCCGCCGACATCGGGGCCCTCGTTCCAGGTGAGGCCGATCCACTTCAGGGCATCGAAGATCATCTGCTCGGAGCTGGCGACGAAGCGTGTGCGGTCGGTGTCTTCGATGCGCAGCACGAACTCGCCGCCACGCTGGGCAGCGAACAGGTAGTTCAGCAGTCCGATGTAGGCGGTGCCGACGTGGGGGTCACCGGTCGGCGAAGGGGCGATGCGGACGCGGGTGGGGCGTGGGTGGGACGGAGCGGCGGAGGTTTCAATAGTCATTGGCTGTCAGAGACCAATGTTAACAGAGCGAAACCTTCGCCGCTTTTCCAGGAGGAACTATGCTGTTGGCCCTTGAGGGGTATAGCCGGAGGAAGGGAAGCTTGGAGGCGGCGGTGGGGGTGGATATGCAGTCGGCGGCAGCGTGCTGTAGTGCTGGGCGATTGGCACGACCTTCCACTCCGAGAAGGCAACGACATAGAGGACGATGAGGTGGCCAATTCCAGGGATAATTTCAAGAAGAGACAACGGCGCACTCAATCCTGCTTTTTTGCAGATTTGCCAGAGCGGAATGATGATGATGGCAAGGCCAATCACCCATCCAATCAGCAGAAAGGGGACCATAAATGCCAGCATATGCATGGCTTGTCGTTGTGATTCTTGTGGATCCATTATTGCCTCCTGAAAACTGAAGTCAATGTACCCGAGAAGCGAAGGCTAGTCCAAAAGAATTATTTTCTATGGCTCGGAATGAAGAGAGGTATAGCTCTTCGAGAGCCCTCTATGAGACGCCCCTTTAGGCCAAGTTTCCGCGTCAGCTCCCAAACCTATTTGGAGAGCTACGGGCTAGGTGAGGTCGTCGGTGTCAAAGGTCGGCAGCTTGCGGCCTAGAGCGCTGGTGTCGTGGCCCCCGGTTACGAGGGTGCTGAGCACGCCGTCGATATCGGCTTCGCTGGGTGTTTCCGCCAGGGCCGCCAGCTTTTTGGGCTCGTTCGGCAGGTCGATGGACTCCAGCAGAGCGACGACATGCGCGACGGCTGTGCCGTCCTGGGTGAGGCCTTCAGGCGTTTTGCCCTTGATGCTCACGTTCTTCAGATCCAGGTTCAGCAGGTCGGCAACACGCTCGCGCATCTCCCCGGCAATGGGGACAATTTTCGGGCGGTGCATGACGAGCACGCAGTCGATGTTCACGATCTTGTAGCCGGCCAGCGCGATCTCTTCGAGCGCTGTCTCGAGGAAGACCGTAGAGTCCGCACCCTTCCACTTGGGGTCGGTGGGTGGAAAGAAGGTGCCGATATCGCCGGCCGAGACTGCGCCAAGCAGCGCGTCGGTGATGGCGTGGAGCAGCAGGTCGCCGTCGGAGTGCCCCGCAAGGCCTTCGGGGTGGTCGATCTTCAGACCGCCGATTACCAGCGGAACGCCGGGTTTGAAGGCGTGGGAGTCGAAGCCGAGGCCGATGCGCATAGACATAGTGGTGATTCTAAAACGTTAGAGCTTCGCCAGCGCACGATGAAGAGGAAAACCCCGTTCAACCTATGTTGAACGGGGTTTTGGCAACGCCAAGTGCAGTCGGATTAGCGGAGACCGCCGCCAGCGAGGAGCAGTTCGCCTGTGAGCCAGCCGGAGTCGTCCGATGCCAGGAACACGGCGATGGAAGCGATGTCCTGCGGTTGGCCGGTGCGGCTTAGCGGGGTTTGCTTGACGAGGTCCGCCTCGAAGTCGCCGCCGACAGTGCCTGCAGTGTGGGTGCCTTCGGTTTCGACAAGGCCGGGGTTGAGGGCATTGACACGGATCTTACGGGGGCCAAACTCGCGGGCGAGCACGCCGGTGATGGCGTCGACCGCGCCCTTGGTGCCGGTGTAAACCGCAGTGGCCGCAGGTGTCAGGCGAGAAATGACGGATCCGATGTTGATGATGCTTCCGCCTTCGGGGAGGTGTTTGGAGGCTGCCTGGGTTACGAGAAGAAGGCCGAGGACATTGATGTCGAACTGTTTATGGAAGTGTTCGGGGGTAATGGCCTCGATGGGAGAGAATTCATAGATTCCAGAGTTGTTGACGAGAATGTCGAGGCGGCCATAGTTTTTGATGGCTGCATCGATGATGCCTTGTGCGTCGGCGACCTTGGAGACGTCTCCCTGGACGGCAACGGCCTTGCCACCGGCTTTGGTGATGGCGGCGACAACGATGTCTGCTCCAGCCTTGCTCGAGGCGTAGTTCACGACGACCGACGCTCCTGCCGCGCCGAGCGATTTGGCGATGGCGGCCCCAATACCCTTGGAGGCTCCTGTGACGACTGCTACTTTCCCTGTAAGCTTGCTCATTTTCTTTCTCCTCTTGCGTCGATCGTTTCGATATTTCGACAACAATCGAATTGATTGCGGACAGGAAGAGAAAGATTCAGGAGTTTGGTGAAGTTTGTGTCGGGGGTTAAGCGAGGTCGGATTTGAGGCGGTTGAGGTAAGCGCTAAGAACGTCCGGACAGAGGGTGTAGTGTACGAACTTACCATCGCGCACAGGCCGGACAAGACCAGCGGTTTCAAGCTCTTTCATGTGATGAGAGAGCGTAGCGGGGCTGATCCCGACGAACTCGCACATCGCGGTACAGGATGGTGAGTCCTTACATCGGCCGAGTTGTTTGAGGATCTCGTAGCGACGCGAATCCGCGATGGCGCGTGCGATAAGGTGCACCTGGCCTTCGGAAAGCTCGACGGTTTGTTTGGCGACAGCCATGCAGATTGGATGCGAGTGTTTTTACTTTGGCACTAGCCGGCCAGGTAGAACTCGGCGATTTCGAGGTCGCCGGGCTGCGTGACCTTGAAGTTGCGCGCGTGGCCTTGTACGACGACGACCGAGACGCCGGCGCGTTCGAGCAGGCTGGCTTCGTCGGTGCCGATGAACTCATCTGCCGCGGCTTCTGAGAAGGCCCGGCGCATCAGCGAGACAAGTGCGCCTTGTGGCGTCTGGGCATGGACGATCAGCTCGCGCGGGATGGTCGCGGTGATGATGGCGCCATCGGCGGTGCGTTCGACCTGTTTGATGGTGTCGATCGCCGGCGTGCCGACGATGGCCGCGCCATGCTTTTCGATGGCGTCGATCGTGCGGGCTATAGTCCCGGGATCTATCAGGGGTCTGACGGCGTCGTGGACGAGGACAATATCGCCAGCCGAGTGCGACGGCAGGGCCGCCAGGGCTTTGGCGACGGAGTCCTGGCGTGAGTCGCCGCCGGTTACGACATGGACTTTGTCGCCGAGCTGGTGTTCGGCGATCAGAGAGGCCACACGGGCCTGCTCGGTTTTTCGAACCGCCACGTAGATAGCCGTGACGCGCGGCACTGCGAGAAACGCACGCAGCGAGTGCAGAAGGATGGGTGTTCCCTTGAGTGTAAGGAACTGCTTGGGCGCGCCTCCTGTGGAGGCCATGCGAGTACCAATACCGGCGGCGGGGAGAATGACAAAGACAGACATGGGAAGGTGAGTATAACGCGAACAGGAAACAGGAAGTAATAAACAGGAAACAGCGAACAGACAGAAGCAACAGCTTCCCGCTGGACTGCTTCTTAGTTGGTCTCGAATCGCAGCATCATCTCGGTGGAGGCCTCGAATCCGAACTTTTCTTAGATGGGGCGGTCAATGGGTGAGGCGTGGAGCGCAACTACGTTTATGCCGCGGGTTCGGCACTCCTCCGCGGAGGCTCGTCGGTTGGGCGAAATAAGATAGTTCTACCTGTCTGCGAAGGCGGTGAACATGCGAGCGACTTCACCATAAGGGGAGGTCCGCACTGGCGCATCCGGAAAGCGCTGGTTACTGTTGACGAAGAGGAAATGACTATGGCACAACAAGATGACAATTCCTCCGGGGCTCACAGCGATCAGGTTGCTCTTTGCCAGCCCGGGCTGATTCCATGCCCGAAGTACATGCCCATCCTCCACGCTGAGCAACGCAAGACGGGATTTGGTGACGTGAAGTCCAATGCTGCCGACTGGATTTGATTCCTGTGCGACTACAGTCTTTCCACCTGGGGTGAGTTGTACGCTGTCTTCCGTGGTCGGGAAGCCTGGATCGATTCCCTCAATCGTCGTTGGTGAGGAGAGTACTACCGCCGATTTCCCCGGCATCCACAACAGTGATGTATTCCCAGACTGCTGCAGCAATTCTGCTGTTAGGCTCACACTCGCCTTCAGGCTTCTTGTGCGATAGCCCGAGATATCCACCTGCCAAAAGCCATCTGCCTGCTGTTGGACATGCGGAGGTGTCGTAGATGCGGGTGCAGACGTCTTAGCAAGCTGTTTGCCTGATAAAAGCAACCATTGTCCAGCGTGTACCAGAACCCCGTCATCTTCTTTCATTGTGACTTCCAGTGCGGGTTCGTCCTGCTCTTGTACGGTGCCCGGCAAGTCCGCTGAGCCTTGCAGCGTCACTTCAGGCAAATGGAACCAAAGTAGCCGGAAGCGTCTGCCGCTGGGCTGGTAGCTTCCAGTTGCCGGTGCAAGCATGTACAACAGGTTTGTTCTACGCGCATAGGCCCCACCATAGACCGCGCAGCCATCAATAGTGCTCTGAGAAACGTCACCACTTGCGGGCACCAACTTGGTTTTCCGTTGCAACTCCACTCTGGAGAGCATGCGCCCTTCAACGAGGTCGAGTTTTGAGAGCGTGCCAAAGCAGTCAGTCACGTATGCATATCGTGGTGATGCTGACTCTGTGCCGCGTTGCGGAAATGCTACCGCCGGCAGCATTAGCCATATCGCGTGCATGAGCAAGGGTTTCAATTCAGTGGCACCTTTCGTACCTTAGCAACATAGCCGGGAGCATCCTACTCTGCGAATCGCAGCATCATCTCGGTAGAAGCTTCGAATCCGAATTTTTCATAGATGGGGCGGCCAAAGGGTGAGGCGTGTAGCGTAACTACGCCGATACCGCGGGTGCGGCACCCTTCCACCGAGAGCTTGAGCAGCTGGTTGGCGAAACCGCGGCCACGGGCCTCGGGGGCGGTGTAGAAGTTGAGCAGATAAGCGCGTGTGGGCTGGATGTCCATCCAGTGCGGCGGAAAATCCTGAAGGAAGATGCCGGCACCGGCTAATATGCGGCCGTCTTCTTCAAGCAGCAGGCCGATATAGCGACCGTCGGCGAGGCGTTCGCGAACCCACGGTTCGAACGTTGCGTCCATCTCGGCGAAACGGTCTTCGCTGGCGAAGTTATTGTCCTGAAACATGCTGTGGCGGTGGGCTGCGATGAGTGCAGCATCGTCGATGGTGGCGTAGCGCAGGTTCGGCATAGTTCATGCTAAACAATCGTTCGACCTTATGATGGGAGCGATGGCGGAGAAGGTTCCAGGTTTATTAATCGATCGATCGCTCTTTCGTGCGGGTGACCGGGTATGTGCCGCTGTCTCCGGTGGTGCGGACTCGACGGCGCTGCTGCTGGCGATGGCGGAAGCCAATGCGGCGAAAGAGCCGCTCGGCGTGGTGCTGAGCGCGGCGCACGTGCATCACGGCCTGCGTGGCGCGGAGGCGGATGCTGACGAAGCGTTTGTGCGCGAGCTTTGCGAGCGGCTGGCCGTTCCGCTGACGGTGTTTCATGTCGATACGGCAGCGCGGCAGGCAGCCGAGCGTGAGGGCCTGGAGGAGGCTGCCCGAGAGCTGCGGTATGAGGCGTTGCGCGGGCTTTTGGCCGAGGGACGCGTCGATGCCATCGCGACCGCGCACACACTCGACGATCAGGCCGAGACCGTGATGATGAAGCTGCTGCGGGGAGCCTGGACGGAAGGACTCGGCGGCATTTCGCCAGAGCTGGCAGGAAATCTGACGGGAAAACTTAGTAGTAACTCCCGCAATGGCGGCATTTCACCGGTAGTGCAGGAAACAGGAAACAGGAAACAGGAAACAGTCGCTGGCCGGGTGGTGAGACCGCTTTTGGGGGTCCGGAGGGCAGAGGTGGAGGCGTTTTTACAGGCACGGGGGCAGGGGTGGCGTACAGATTCCAGCAATCGCGACCTAGAGCTTACCCGCAACCGTGTGCGTCATGAGTTGATGCCCGCGCTGCGCGGTTTCAATCCATGTATCGATGAGCTGCTGGCCAACATGGCCGCGATTGCTCGAGACGAGGAGGCACACTGGGAGACGGAGCTGCGGCGTTTGCTGCCGCAGGTGGTGTTACCCGGAAAACCGGTTCGCGGCGGTGGGCGTGCGGTGAGTACCGCTGTCGGTGAAGCAGCTTGTGCTCTGGAGATCGAGCGGCTAAAGACGATGGACGCAGGGCTGCGGCGGCGAGTCGTTCGGGCAGCGGCCAGGTCGCTGGGTTCGCGGTTGAGTTTTGAAGAGACCGCCAAACTTCTCGCTCTAGCCGGTTTTGGCGGTTACGCAGGCATTCTCGGCAAGATTGGGAGCCGTCTGGAGCTGCGCGCCGGCCTGCGTGCGGAGCGCTCGGCTCGTGAGCTGCGGCTGTGGAAGCAATGACCGTTTGCGCCAAACGACGGAATTTGCACGCCAGAAGCCGCAGAAAGAGTAGAATTTACCCCAGAGTTCCATGACGATGGGGCCGTGGGCGGCGCCACTAAGTTGCACCCTATCTTTCTCCGTGACGTCTAATAGAACTGGCGACGGTTCGCTGGCCACGCGGTCGAGAGTAATTAGGTTCGACAAAGAGGCAAAGCAAATGCGTTGTTGTGGAACAGGAAACGAGGAAGCGGATTGAATTCGACAGTCAAACAATTGTTGATATGGGTCTTTGCAGTTGCCTGCATCTTGGTGGGGTGGCGTTATGTCGCGACCACGATGGGGGCAGGCCACGATAAGTCGATCAGTATGACGGATCTGCTGAACGATGCCAGTGCCGGCAAGATCTCGGAAGTCACTATGGCCGACCGTGAGGTCACGGGCAAGTACAAGGACGGCAAAGAGACGTTCCACACAACGATTCCCCAAAACTACCCACATCTCTATGATGTCCTCCAGGACCACGGAGTGAATATCATCCAGAAGGACCCGACCGGTGGGGTCTGGCTGACAATCCTGTTCCAGATTGCGCCGATCGCCGCGATTGCGCTGTTCCTGCTGTTCATGATGCGGCAGATGCAGTCGGGTGGAAACAAGGCATTGAGCTTTGGCAAGAACCGCGCTCGTCTGCTCTCCATGCAGCAGAAGAAGATCACCTTCAAGGACGTCGCCGGTGTGGATGAGGCGAAGGAAGAGCTGAAGGAGATTATCGAGTTCCTGCGCGAGGCGCAGAAGTTCCAGCGGCTCGGTGGACGCATTCCCAAGGGCGTGCTGATGGTCGGACCTCCGGGTACCGGCAAGACCCTGCTGGCTCGCGCTGTGGCTGGTGAGGCGAACGTCCCGTTCTTCTCGATCTCCGGTTCGGACTTTGTGGAGATGTTCGTCGGCGTCGGTGCGAGTCGCGTGCGCGACCTCTTCGAGCAGGGTAAGAAGAATGCTCCGTGCATCATCTTCATCGACGAAATCGACGCTGTAGGGCGGCACCGCGGTGCAGGTCTCGGCGGCGGACACGATGAGCGCGAGCAGACCCTGAACCAGCTCCTCGTTGAAATGGACGGCTTTGAGTCGAACGACGGTGTGATTCTGATTGCCGCGACCAACCGGCCTGACGTTCTCGATCCGGCGCTGTTGCGTCCGGGCCGTTTCGATCGCCGCGTGATCGTCGACCGTCCTGACATTCGCGGACGCGAAGAGGTATTGCGCGTTCACTCGAAGAAGGTTCCTCTATCCGAGGATGTGAATCTCGGCATTCTGGCACGTGGAACACCGGGCTTCAGTGGCGCCGATCTCGCCAATATGGTGAACGAGGCTGCACTGACGGCTGCCCGCTTCAATCGCAAGGCCGTGCACATGTACGACTTTGAGGTTGCCAAGGACAAGGTGTTGATGGGCGCGGAGCGCAAGTCGATGCTGTTGAGCGAAGACGACAAGCGCGACACGGCATACCATGAGGCCGGTCACGTGCTCGTGGCTGCCAAGCGTGACCACTCGGATCCGCTGCACAAGGTGACGATCATTCCGCGCGGCATGGCGCTGGGTGTAACGATGCACCTGCCCGAGGAAGATAAGCACACGGTTACCAAGGATTATCTGAACACGCAGCTTGCCATCCTTATGGGCGGACGCTGCGCGGAAGAGATCTTCATGAACCGCATGACCACCGGAGCGGGCAACGACATTGTTCGCGCTACGGAACTCGCCCGCAAGATGGTGTGCGAGTACGGCATGAGCGAGCTTGGGCCGCTGACCTACGGCAAGAAGGAAGAGCAGATCTTCCTGGGCCGCGAGATCGCGCAGGCACGGGACTACTCGGACGACACGGCAAACCAGATCGACAAGGCTGTTCGTTCCCTGGTAGACGATGGTTACAAGTCGGCGCACCAGATCCTTGAGGACAACCAGGACGTGATGCACCGCATGGCTGCCGCCCTGCTGGAGCGTGAGACGCTGGATGCAGCCGAGATTCAGTTGCTGATTCAAGGCAAGGAACTCGGTCCGGTCAAGTCGTCACTGGCGTTTGCAGATGGCGATGGCGACACGCAGAAGGTGTCGAAACCTGACAATGGCCGCAAGACCGGCTTCAACGAGGGACTACCGACCACGGCGTAGTTTTTGCAGGGTTACTGAGACGAGGCGGCCTATGGGCCGCCTCTCTTTTTGTCTCCACTAGTGCAGAATCACGGTCGCTATACCCAATTTATTTTTCATGTCACCACAAAATTGTCATCCTGAGCGAAGTCGAAGGACCCTGAAAGACTAGTCTTGCCCATACTGTTCAAGCCTTTTCAAATGAGGATCTTAGGTAAGGAGTGTTCGGAGTGGAAAAGGTGCAATGGGTATCGGCAACGTATAGGGTTTCGGGGTCCTTCGACTTCGCTCAGGATGACGATTTTGTGGTGCTACGAAGATAGAACAAAGTTAGGTATAAGCTTCCCTGGTATCGCTCTAAACGACCGTAGGCTCACTGGGATGGGCACGCAGCCAATCCGGCCTGCGTTCCCACACGCGTCGTAGCCGAAGGATGATCCAACGAAAACTGAAGATCAGTAGAAGGACACAGGCTGCGGCGATTGCGCCGCCGGTATAGGGGTGATGCGTCGCCACCCAGGTGAGACCGATAGCAGCAGCGTCTTCGGTGGTAGAAAGCGCGATATTAGACACAGGCTCGGGGCTGGCAGTAACGAGGGTACGAGCTGCGGTCTTGGAGGTGTGCGCGATGGCGGCGATGATTGCGGCGGCAGCGGTGGCAAGCAACTGCATCTCCGGTGAGAGCTGCGAAGCTGCTTTGTAGGCGACCAGCGTTGCGACAGGGACTCGGACGAAGGTTTGGGCGGCGTTCCAGACGAGATCGAAGGCGGGAATTTTGTCGGCGAAGAACTCGACAACAAAGAGCAGAGCCGAGACGCCGATGATCCACGGGTTTGTCAGGGCGTGCAGGCCTGACGGCAACACGACCCAGTGAAAATGCGCGAGGATGCCCAGCGTGGCGACGGTGGCATAGACATTCAGTCCGGCGGCAAAGCTGATGGCGACGATCAGTGCGGCGATGGTTGAGGGAGTGAAGGTCATGGCGGTCGTGCCCCCGTGTTGCGCTATGCAGGGAATCGTATCGTAAATCTCTACGAATGGTGCGATAGGCTAATCCCATGAAGAAGTGTTCGGTTCTGGGTGCTGTTTTTCTGGTGATGGCCGTTGGCCGCGTACAAGCTCAAACAACGGCAGCTCAGCCATCGGCCCAGAGCGTGACAACGACGCCCGGCGCGACCGCTGGGCACGGCGCGCAGCAGGATGTGTTGAAACCTCCGACCAAAGACGACCTGCTGCGAGGCGCCTATGGGCCATACCGTGCGAACAATGACCTGCTCTTCTATCACTTGGATGTGCGTGTCGACCCTGAGGCGAAGTCTATTGCCGGGACGAATACCGTGCGCTTTCGCATGCTCGCCGACGGCAAGCGAATCCAGCTTGAACTGACGCCTCAGCTCACCATCGACAGCATCAAGCTCGGGGAAAAGACTCTGCAGTACATCCGCGAAGAGCGGACGGTCTGGATCGACTTTCCGGAGACGCTGCACAAAGGCCAGGTGTATGAGATTGCGTTTGCATACTCCGGCAAGCCGGTTACGCAGGGGCGCTTTGGATGCTTCTCCTTCGACAAGGACAAGGAGGGCAAACCGTGGATTACGACTGCCTGTGAGGGAGAGGGCGCGAGCGTCTGGTGGCCCAACAAGGATCAGTGGCGGGATGAGCCCCAGGACGGCATGGAGATCGACGTCGCCGTGCCGAACGGGTTGATGGATGTGTCGAATGGCCGGTTCGTGAGCAGTAAGGACCTGGGTGACGGCTACACGCAGTGGAAGTGGCTGGTGCACTATCCGATCAACAACTACGACGTGGCGCTGAATATCGGAGAGTATCAGCACTTCTCAGGCAAGCACGGCGAGACGACGCTGGACTACTACGCTCTGCCTGAGGATTTAGACAAGGCGAAGGCGCAGTTCTCGCAGGTGCCGCAGATGCTCGATGCGTATGAGCACTACTTTGGCGAGTATCCCTTCGACAAGGATGGATACAAACTGATCGAGGTGCCGTATGCGGGCATGGAGCACCAGTCGGCGGTGGCCTATGGCAATCACTTTGAGAATGGCTACTATGGCCGCGACTGGACAGGCGTAGGCATCAGCCCGAAATTCGACTTCATCATTATTCACGAGAGCGGGCACGAGTGGTTCGGGAACTCGATCACAGCCGCCGATCCTTCAGACATGTGGATTCACGAAGGCTGGACGACCTACATGGAAGTCCTGTACGTCGAGTATCGCTGGGGCAAGGCAGACGCGCTGCGCTACGTGAACGGACTGAAGCCGAAGGTGCACAACGAGCGGCCGATCATCACGCCGCGCGGAACGAATGCGGAGCCGCCGCAGGACCAGTACTTCAAGGGCGCTCTGATGATCAACACGCTGCGCAGCGTCATCGACGACGACGCGAAGTGGTTTGCTGATATCCATGACTTTTATCAGCGCTTCAAGTATCAGAACATCATGACGGAAGATGTCGTCCGTTGGTGGAACGAGCGTACGGGGTTGAATCTGACACCGTTCTTCGATGAATATCTGCGCCATGCGGCGCTGCCGGTGTTGGAGCTGCATTTCGACGCCGCGAAGAGCACCATGAGCTATCGCTGGAAGGCCGACGAAGAGGGATTTGCGATACCTATCAAGGTGGGCGATCCGTCGCACTGGATGCTTGTGACGCCGGCGACGAAGGAGTGGAAGACGATGCCGTGGACAGGGTCCAGGGACGACTTCAAGGTTGCGACCGATCTGTACTTTGTCGACGTGAAGCAGGAATAGGTCAGGAAGGGCAAAGACAGAGTTGAATCGCTGTCAAGAGCTCTAACCACAGGTCCCGTCACAGTCAGGCGCTATCATTGAGGAGATGCGTGCGTTCTGTCTGTGCTTCCTCTTATTGGTGACTGGTTGTGGCTATCACGGCGTCGGCTCCGCGACGCACATTCCCGCGAACGTGCGTACGCTTGCTGTCCCGATCTTTCAGTCGAAGGTACAGGCGTTTCGCACGGAGACGGTGTTTACTCAGGCGGTGGTACGTGAGTTGAACACCCGCACACAGTATCGTGTGCTGACCTCCAGCGGCGGCGAGGCGTCCGCAGATGCGATCCTGCGCGGCACGGTCGTGAGCGAGACAGTTGCGCCGCTGACCTATGACGCTTCGAGTGGGCAGACGTCGAGCTATCTTGTTACCGTGACGGTGCGGGTTCAATTGGTTGCGCATGACGGCACGGTGCTTTACAAGAACGATGCCTTCGGATGGCATGAGCAGTACCAGTCGACGCAGGACCTCAGCGGCTTTGTGCAGGAGGACGGTGCGGCCGTGCGGCGCATGGCGCATGACTTCTCGGAGGCCCTGGTGAGCGATATGTTGGAGTCGTTCCGATGAGCGCCGCTGTCTCGGCCCTGCGCAGTTTCGCTGCTGCGGAGCGGCTGGTTGCGGAAGTGAGTGGTGACGCCCGAAGGCCGGGCTATGTGCTGCTTGGCGACGAGTCGTTTTTGTATGAGATATGCCGCCGCGGCATCCTTCAGTCATTGGTGCCGGGTGACTTGCGTGACTTCTGCCTGCACGATCTCGACTTAGCGGAGACGTCGATCTTCGAAGCGCTCGATCTGGCGCAGACGCCGTCGCTGATGGCCCCGTTCCAGGTGCTGTTTTTGCGCAACATAAAGACGCTGTATGGCCGCGGACAGAAGAAGGATGAGTTTGCGGCCATCGACGAGTACTTCCGCCGCCCGAATCCGCAGGCGCTGCTGATCTTTGTGGCCGACCACATCAAGCTGCCGCAGGATCTGCGCAAGATGGACATGCAGGACAAGGAGCGGGCGGAACGGATTCGCGAGACGTTGGGCGATGCCTGCGGCGTGGTGGAGCTGCAGCGGGTGAGCGAAGACGATGCGGTGCGCTGGGTGATGCGCCAGGCCGAGGCCAAGGGTGTTCGTTTTCAGGAGGACGCCGCGCGCGAGCTTGTCGATGCCCTCGGCGCGGAGATGCTCACCATTCAGAGTGAGCTGGAAAAACTGATGCTGTACGCGGGCACACGCGGCGATGAGGCCATCGACGTTGCCGATGTAGAGACGATGGTTGCGGCCGCCAAACAGCGCAGTCTTTATGAGTTGACCGACGCGATCAGCCTGAAGGACGCCCCGCGGGCGTTGGCGTTGCTGCATGGTCTGCTGAATGCCTCCGATGGCGGCGAGGATGCGGCTATTGGGCACATCTTTACGTTGGCCAAGACGTTTCGGCAAATGCTGGTGCTGAACGAGAAACAGGTCAAAGACCAGCGCGCGATGTGGCAGGTGTTGTGGCCTGGGTTCCGCGTCGCGCCGTTTGCCGCCGATGCGTTGATCGCTCAGGCCCGGCGATATCGTGACCGTGGCGAACTCACGCGCGGGTTGCGGCTGATTGCGAAGGCGGATCTGGAACTGCGCTCGAGCCCTGCGGATAAACGCCTGGTTCTAGAGCGGTTGGTAATGCGGCTGGCGGGGAAGACGCGTGTGCCTGAGTTGGAGCTGCTGCACAATTAGAACAAAGACACGTCACTCGTAAACAGACCGTCACTGCGGTGTCAGCGCTCGACGTTTGCCCATCTGGGGCGCGCGCGAGGGGTCGGAAGGCACGGTCGTGGGATCGGTGCGGATCGCAGGGTCGGGCAAAGGAATGGAAATACCCGAAGGCCGGATGAACGCCTTTGTTTTGTCCAGAGTTACCGCGATATTGTGCTCTCCGCCCGTAGCATTGGCCGGTCGGGGGAACTCGAGAATATAGCGGCCACGCACCAGGTCGACGAATCTGTTGAGTGCTTGCGAGAGCTCTTTTCCGTGGAGTTGCAGGATTAATCCACCGGTTTGCTGGCAGATGATGTTGAAAGGATTCTCGCTCCCGGCGAATTTATTCCGGAGGGTGGCATCGTAAGATGGAATGCTTAAGCCAGAGATGGCTACGCTTTCGCTGGTCGCGAAGCGTTTGAGTTCTGCCCATTTCAATCCGCCCCCGCCGTCGTAACCACTGCTGATGGTCAGGATGACGCGGCGGCCAGGCAGGCTGGAGAGCTGGCGGGCAATCTCTCCCAGAGCACCCCATAACTGTACGGAGTCTTCGCATGTCGAGTGCATGTTCTTTCCATGTGGTTTAGGCGATTGGAGGACAGCATTGATGCTGTGTTCGATCTCTCCGGCATCTGCCGGAATGTCATCGGCCGAGCGGATGAGATTGCAATCCAGGGCATAGATGGAAACATGGTCTTTGGGGTGTAGAGAACCAGGCACAAGGTTGGCAATGTCTTTGCTTAGGGTTGGCGGAAGACTTTTTTGATCAATGCTTACATCGAGCAGAATGGCGAGCGTGATGGGATCATCGCCCTCGAGCCGAACATGTGTAGGTCGGAACAAGGGGCCGGAGTCCAGGCTTATGTTGAATTTCTGTGCGTCGATCAGGGGCAATGTCTCCCGCGAAGGGCCGAGCACAAGTGTGGGAATCTGGACGAGGTCGGTGTACACGTGTAGCGTGTAGGGCACGGTATTTTGCGGGCTTTGGGCCGCCGCAGTCAGACTCAGCAGCATTGCGGCAGGCAGTACTCCACGAAAGCGCCTCATGGCAGCAGTATGGCAGAATGCGTGGAGCGAGTGCTTTCATCGAAAAGTTTTTATTAGGAGAGTGTGATGCGTGTTGTCTTGAAGTCGGCCATGATGGCCGGTGTTTTCCTGGGATCGTTGACAATGGCTTCCGCGCAGACGCAGACGCAGACGCCAGCGCCGACTCCTGCTCCTCCGCCTTCTCCGCAGCAGCAGATGCACGACCTGATCGAGTTTGTGAAGACTCACTACACCAAACACGAGTACCGTGTTGCGATGCGCGATGGGGCAAAGCTCTACACCGTGGTCTACACGCCGGTTGCGGGGCAGTTCAGCGATGCCGGACCCTATCCATTCATGATGTCGCGCACGCCGTATAGCTGCGGTAACTACGACAATTCCATTTTGCAGCCGCGTGTGACGAACAATGTCACTCTTATCCATAGCGGGTACATCCTCGTCTGCCAGGATGTGCGCGGTCGCTGGGAGAGCGAAGGAACGTGGGTCGAGATGACGCCGTCGAAGGACGGCAAAGGCATCGACGAATCGACCGACATGTATGACACGGTCGACTGGCTACTGAAGAACGTCCCCGCCAACAATGGCAAAGTGGGCATACAGGGCATCAGCTATCCGGGGTTCTATACGGCAGCGAGCATTGTGGACAGCCATCCGGCGATCAAGGCTGCGAGCCCGCAGGCTCCGATCATCGACCTTTGGATGGGCGACGATGCGTACCACGGTGGGGCCTTCATGCTGGATGGCAACCACTCGTTCTACGCGCCATTCTTTGGCCCCCAGAAGAACCCTTTGAAGGTCGAGCCGAAGAACGACTTCGACTTCGGCATGAAGGATATGTACGCCTACTACCTGGGTATGGGTACGCTGGCAAACCTCGACACCCCTAAGGGTGGGACGAACGAGTACTTCCACGACCAGATCGTGCACACGACCTACGACGGCTACTGGCAGGCGCGCAATCTCGCACCCCACATGCACGGCGTAAAGACCGCTGTGATGGCGGTCGGCGGCTGGTTTGACGCTGAGGATTTGGCGGGACCGGTAAAGGTCTTTCATGCGATCGACAAGCTGAGCCCTGAGGCGGCTGCGAACACTCTGGTCGAAGGCCCCTGGGTGCATGGCGGATGGGCACGCGGTCCAGGTTCATCGCTGGGAGACATCCACTTCGGCTCAGAGGCGTCGGCGTTCTATCGCGAGAACATAGAGGCTCCGTTCTTCGCGCACTATCTGAAGGATGCGGACTGGACCCCGCTGCCCAAGGCCTATGTATTCGAGACCGGAAGCAACGTATGGAAGAAGTACGATGCGTGGCCTCCCAAGCAGGCAGAGGCGAAGACGATCTACTTCCAGCCCGGCGGCGGCCTTGCCTGGACCGCTCCGAAGGCTCGCGACAGCAAGGATGAGTATGTAAGCGATCCGGCGCATCCGGTGCCGTTTACCGAGTACACCACCGACGACATTCCGCAGCGCTACATGGACGACGATCAGCGTTTTGCAGCGCGTCGGCCGGACGTGCTGGTGTATGAGACCGAGCCGCTGACGGAGGATGTAACCGTAGCCGGCCCGGTGAAGCCGAAGCTGAAGATTGCATCCACCGGCACAGACTCGGACTTCGTCGTGAAGCTGATCGACGTGTACCCAAACGACTACAAAGACCCAGACGAAGAGGCGAATGAGGGCAAACATGTCACAGCAGCTCCGCCGGTGTTTCTGCAGGGCTACGAGATGATGGTGCGCGGCGAGCCAATGCGCGCCAAGTTCCGCAACTCGTGGGAAAAGCCCGAGCCTCTGGCTCCAGGCAAGGTGACGGACGTCGAGTTCACCATGCAGGATGTGAACCACACGTTCCTGAAGGGGCACCGCATCATGGTGCAGGTGCAGAGCTCCTGGTTCCCACTGGTGGACCGCAATCCGCAGACGTTTGTGGACATCGCCAAGGCCAAGCCCGAAGACTTCAAGAAAGCCACCGAGACGGTGTTTCATCAGGCAGATGCAGCGAGCGGGATTGAATTGTTGGTGTTGCCGAAGTAAGGCTGATCGCGAAGAAGGAGTCAGGGCCGCGAGAGAATCGCGGCCTTCTCTTTTAAAGAAGCCGTTTGCGGATGAGTGCGGCGAGGGCTGAGCTGTCTCCTGCTGCATAGCTGATGCGCGAGGCGTGATTATTTTCTTCCGGCTCGAGTCCGGTCCATACCAGGCGATGACCCGCAGTGAGCGCGAGCGTTCGTATGAACTCTCTTTGAGCCCGGCCATTGCCCTCGCGGAAGGCATGAACGGCGTTGATCTCCCCTAGATAATGGCCTGCACGGAGAGCAAAACGGTCAGGATCTAACTGTTTGAGATGGCTCTCGGTACGCAACGCATTGAAGATCGTTTCGAGCGAAGGGATGATGAACTGCGGTGGCGGAAATCCGAAAGAGTTGGTCCGTGAAGTCGTGACTTCACGGAAGTCGCCTGCCCAGGGGAAGATGTCTTGAAAGATGTAACGATGGATCGCGCGGAGATGGGGAATGTCGAACTTGCCAGCGACTGGTTTCTCGTAAAGCAACATTAGACGCCCGGTGGCATATTCGGACGCTTTGCGGGTCAATTCGGCCGGATCGATAGCTCCAAGCTTGTTCTTTAGAATGCCGTGTTGTTCATCGAATTGCGAGTCTACCAACTGCGGCTTCATTGGCTATTTGCGAGCGTTAGCGAAGATGGTTTCTACCAGTTCGTGCATGCTCACATGCCCTTCGACGAACTTCTGCATTAACCCAATCGTTTCGCCGGACGGCAGTTCACCTTCTGCAGCCATTGTTCCGAGCACAGAGTCGACAGCTTGTTGACGGTCATTTCGTTTGGATTCATCGAAGGCTGCGACTGCGGGAACGGGTACCACTTGAGCGGCGACCATGGCAATCTCCTACTTCTATTTTACGCTCGCTACGGTATTGAAAGGGCCTAAAATCTCCTGACATAGCGTTGTCAGGTGGATACTTTTACCATTCGAGTAGTGGGAGTTTTTAAGACTCTCAACTTCGTTCTGGCCTGCTGAAGGCAGGTCTACAACTAGAGCATGAGTAGGTAACTATTCATGGGAGAAAAATGCCCGCTTATGGAGAAAAATGCCCGCTTATATCGTAATCACCCGCGAAAAGACTCGAGATCAAACTCAGTTGGATCAGTATAAGAAACTGGCTTCTCCCAGTTTCAAGGATCACCCGGTTATCTTTCGCGCTCGCGAGGGCCGTCAGGAAGTATTGGAAGGACCCGCGGCGGAAAATATTCTTATTCTCGAATTTTCCAGCTACGAAGACGCGAAGGCCTGGTATCACAGCCCGGAGTATCAGGAAGCGAGCAAACACCGCTTCCAGGGCGGAGACTACCGTTTCATCCTCACGGAAGGTATCAGTGGGGCATAGCCCCCTGATGCCGATGGAGGCTATGCCTTGTCGAACGGATGCTCCAGACTGGGACTCTGGGGCGTGAACAACTCCGCGCCATTCTCAGTGATGTGCATGTCATCTTCAAGGCGAACGCCGAACTTACCTTGCAGATAAATTCCCGGCTCATCGGAGAAGACCATGGTGGCAGCCAGCTTCTGGGTATTGCCGCCGACGAGGTAGGGCCACTCGTGCATGTCCAGCCCAATGCCGTGGCCGACGCGGTGAGTGAAGGAGTCGTATCCGGGGCCATAGCCCGCATCGATGATGACCTTGCGAGCCGCTGCGTCTACGGATTGCGCCTCGACGCCCGGCCGGGCCGCCGCGAGCGCTGCAGCCTGCGCGCGGTGGACGATGTCGAAGACAGTGCGCTGTAGATCGGTCGGCGTGCCGTAGACAAAGCTGCGCGAAATGTCCGAGGTGTAGCCGTCGACGGTGCAGCCGTCGTCGATAAGCACCATCTCGTGCTCGTGAATGGTCTGTGGTGTTCCGAGGCCGTGCGGTACAGCGGTGTTCGTGCCGGTCTGGCAAGAGGCATCGCCCTGCACGCCGCAGCGCTCGTAGGCTTTGGTGATGAGATCGGAGAAGCGGTGGTTGGTGTCTCCGGGGCCGCATGAAAGATACACGGCCCTGTAGACATCGAAGGTGATGCTATTAGCCAGGCGCAACAGGGCAAGCTCCGCAGGCGATTTCAGCGAACGGCAACCTGCGGTGACCGGCGTTGCGGAGACCAGCTTAAGCGCCGGGCAGGCATGGGCGATGGCGTTTGTGAAGGCGAACTGAGTGTGCTCCTCAATCCCCAGCGTCCCCGTCGCGACGGAGCTATCGGCCAGCGCATGCTGCAGGGTAGCGTACGGGTCTTGATTTTCCTGCCAGAGATAGCTCAGCGTCGTATCGTGCTCCGGAAAGTTGCGCTGCGCCTCGTTGAGGCGGTCACGCTCCAGGTGCGGGCAGATGACGAATGGCGCGGCGGCCTGCGGAATGACATAGGCGAAGAGCCGTTCCGACTGCCCCCAGCGCGTCCCCGTGTAGTACTGGAGCGAGGCTCCGGTGGTGATGAGGATGGCGTTCAGACCATTCTGTTTCATCAGGTCGCGGGCCAGGTCCAGCCGCGAGTTCCGCTCGTCGACGGTGATGGGGACGATGTCTTTACGGCGGTCAGCGAGCGCCAGAATAGGCGCGGGTAACGAGGGTTCGCAGGGCTGTGGGGCAGGTTTTTGCTGGGCGTGGAGCGCGAGTGTTGGCGCTGTGGCAGCGGCGGTGAGCAGAAATCGGCGGCGAGAGACCATGGCAGAATTGTAGGTCGAAAATCCGGGCAATGCTTGCTGGCTACCGGTGCGATTAGCGGGAGTGTGGGTTGGCGAGGCTAGGGTCACGGTGCTATGTTCGGGCTTGATTCGAGAATGTAGTGGAGACGAGATGGCGACCAAGGTAACGGTAGAGCAGCATGTGGCGGAGGGCGCAAGCCCGGAGCTACGCGAGGTGTTTGGAGGAATTGCGGCGGCAGCTCGCGAGATTGGGAAGAAGATCCGGCTGGCTGGCCTGAGCGACGTGCTCGGAGCGTACGGCGCTGTAAATGTGCAGGGCGAGCAGCAGCAGAAGCTCGATGTCTTCGCCAACGGCGTGATGCTGCGTTCGCTGGGCAAGCTAGCGAGTGTGATCGCGTGTGTCAGTGAGGAAAACGAGGAGCCAATTCCTTTTTATCGCGCAGGTGCGAAGTACATCGTTATCTTCGACCCGTTGGACGGCTCATCGAACATCGACGTCAACGTGAATACCGGCACCATCTTCAGCGTGCAGGAACTCAGCAGCAGCACTGCGGACGCGACGATCTTCGATGTTACGGCTTCGATCCTTCAACCGGGAACAAAGCAGGTCGCGGCGGGTTATGTCGTCTATGGGCCATCGACCGTAATGGTGATGACCACGGGGGCGGGGGTTGCGGCGTTCACGCTGGACGATAACGGCGATTTTGTCCGCAGCAGTGAGTCGATGCACATGCCGGAGCAGGGGCCGTACTACTCTGCAAACGAAGCCAACGCAGCGAGTTGGCCTGCGGCCTATCGCGAGTACCTGGCGATGCTGTTGCGCGGCGAACTCAACGGCAAAGCCTACAGTGCACGCTACATCGGCAGCCTGGTAGCAGACTTCCACCGCACGCTGCTGAAGGGCGGCGTGTTCCTCTATCCGCCGACCGACAAGGCCCCGAAGGGCAAGCTGCGGCTGCTGTATGAGGCGAACCCACTGGCCCTTCTCGCCGAGCAGGCCGGTGGAGCAGCGGTGAACGGGCCAAAACGGATTTTGGAGTTGCAGCCGGAGCAGATTCACCAGCGCACGCCGCTCATCGTCGGAAGCAAGCGTGAGGTAGAGGCCCTGCAAAAGGCCGTGCTGGAGGCTCGCTAGTGTCGGCTGGAAATATTGCGGAGAGGCTCTATTACGATTCGCCCGAGCTGGGATTTACGGCGACAGTGACGGACATCCGTCTGGACTCGCACGAGAAGAATGAGGCAGGTGAGAAGCAACAGCTCTGGCAGGTTGCGCTGGATCGCACGGCGTTCTACCCGGAGGGTGGCGGCCAGCCGTGGGATACTGGCGTGCTCGTCGCGGTCTCGCGCAGTGGAGCGACGCTGGAGGTTCCCGTCGAGCGCGTCGAAGAAGACGATGCAGGCGAGGTGTGGCACTTCGTCCGCAAGCCGCTGGTCGAAGGCACAGAGATCACGGGCCGCGTGGATGCCGCAAGGCGCATAGACCATGCGCAGCAGCACTCGGGACAGCATCTGCTGTCAGCGGTGTTCCTGAGCGAACTGGATGCAAAGACGGTCTCGTTTCATCTCGGAACCGAGACCTCGAGCATCGATCTGGTGCTGCGCGAAGGTGCGGAACGGCTGTCCGAGGAGGAGCTGCAACGAGTAGAAGCTGCGGCAAATCGCCTCATCTTTGAGGATCGTGTTCTGACGCCTCGCTGGGTTCCGCAGCATGTTGCAGTGGCGATGTATGAGCATGGCGACCTGCGCAAGCTGCCCGAGCGCGAAGGGCCGATGCGGATTGTCGAGATGCAGGGTGTGGAGTTCAACGCTTGCGGAGGCACGCATGTGGCCTCGACGGGCGCCATCGGCGGGCTGATGCTGCGGCGTGTAGAGAAAGTGCGTCAGGGCTGGCGAGTGGAGTTTGTCTGCGGCCTGCGTGCTGTTCGTGCGGCGCGCAGAGATTTCGAGTTGTTGACCGGAGTTGCTGGTTCGTTGAGCGTCGGTACTGGCGATGTGCCGGGACGCGTGACAGCGCTACTGGAAGACGCGAAAGCTGCAACAAAGGAGCGGCGCGGGCTCATCGAGGAGCTCGCGTGTGCCGAAGCCGTGGCTTTGGTTACAGGGGCTATTGAGGGTGCTGTGATACGTGCGGTGTTTGTAGGCAAGGATATGGAATTTGCGAAGCAGGTTGCCGCAAGGGCCACAGGCTTCGGTCGCACAGCGGTGGCAGGTGCAATAAATGGATCAGAAGGGGCGATTGCGCTGGCACGGCCCGCCGGCTCCATGGTCGATTGCGGCAAAATTCTCCGCGAGGTATTGGGTGCAGCGGGCGCACGCGGCGGCGGGTCAGCGGAGCGCGCGCAGGGCGTATGCCGCGCGGAGCAGGTGGAGGAGTTGGTGGGCAAGTTGGTCGAAGCGCTCTGAGTACTTGTGTAAAACCCACTGCTAGAGCAATTCCCGTATGGATGTGAAGTGGAGAATCCCTGCGAGTGCTGTTTTCTTGGGGAAAAACAGCGTATAGATCTGTGGCTCGCTCTACACCTATACGGGAATTGCTCTATCGTCGTATCTGATCAGCTATGCCAAAACTGTAGCCTTGGAACATAGGGCCACAGCCGGTGTGACGAATATCCTAGTAGGTACAGTGTCTCTCTTCGCCGATGTCGCGTTGCCAGTTCCGCTCGATCGAGCATTCACGTACAGCGTGACGCCGGGTGCCGAGCCTGTTGTTGGTGGGCGCGTGCTGGTGTCGTTTGGTGGGCAGCAGCTCAGCGGTGTTGTCGTTGCGCTGCATGATGTACGTCCTGCCCCAGAAGTTGAAGTCAAGGCCATCGCACGCGTACTCGATGAATCGGCGCTCCTCTCCGACGAACTGATGCAGCTTGGTAAGTGGATCGCTCAGTACTACTGCGCCCCGCTGGGCGACGTGCTGCGCGGCATGCTGCCGCTTACGGCTGAGGTGCGGCGGCAGTGGGTATACCGCATCGGCGAGCAGGGCAGGCGGGTGCTGTACGAAGGCGCGGCCAAAGGTTCGTCGCGGCGCTCGAAGCTGAGCGTCGAGGACCAGAACCGCGAGTATGCGGTGCTCAACTATCTCGAAGCGGCTGAGGCGGTAAAGACAGGGACGATTCGCAGCGCGACAGGCGCGAATAAAGCGCTCCTTGATGCCATGGCGAAGAAGCGCTGGCTGGTTCGCGAGCCGCTGGCCGAAGTACGCGATGCACGCCGAGTAGAGATGGTGGCTGTACTCCAGGAAGCAGGAGACAGCGAGCAGGAGACCGAGAAGAGCGAAGACCCGACCGCAGGAAAACGGCTGCCGAAGCTGAATGAGAATCAATTAGCCGTGATGGCGGAGCTTGCGGGCTGTGGTGGACGCGAGTTGGTCCGCGAACTGCGCGCACGGCTTGGCGCACGAGGCGTCCCTGACTCCTCGCTTGCGACGTTGGTCAAGCGTGGGCTCGTGCGCCTGGAAGAGACGGCGCAGGCGTTTCATGTAAGCGGGCTGGGGCATGGCGGCAAGAAGTTTGCGCATGAGCACGCGCTGAACGAGGCGCAGACCGAGGCCCTGGGCACGCTCGTTGCAGCCATGGAGAAGGGCGGCTTTCGTCCGCATCTGCTGTACGGCATCACCGGCTCAGGCAAGACCGCAGTCTATGTGGCCGCAATGCAGCGCGCGCTCGCAGCAGGGAAGAGCGCGCTCCTGCTGGTGCCGGAGATCGGGCTCACGCCGGGGATCGCGGCCCAGATGGTGGCGGCGTTTGCCGGTGAGGTTGCCTTGCTGCACTCGCAGCTTACGCCGGACGAGCGCGCCGAACAATGGCATCGCATACGCCGTGGAGAGGCGCGAGTCGTCGTCGGCACGCGTTCTGCAGTCTTTGCGCCGATGCCGGATCTTGGGCTGATCCTCGTCGACGAAGAGCACGACGGCAGCTACAAGCAGGAGGAGACCCCGCGTTATCACGGTCGCGACGTCGCCGTGATGCGGGCCAAGCTGCTCGGCTGCACCGTCGTGCTGGGCTCGGCGACGCCCTCGCTCGAAAGCTGGAACAACGCTGAGCGTGGGCGTTACGTCAGGGTCGAGATGCGCGAACGCGTGCAATCGCGGCCCCTGCCCGCCGTCGAGATGATCGACATGCGCGAGGAGTTCCGCGAGACCGGCCAGGAGCAGATGTTCTCGCGCAGGCTCATCGCCGAGACCCAGGCCACCCTCGATCGCGGCGAGCAGGCGATCATTCTCCTCAACCGGCGCGGCTACAGCTTTGTGGTGATGTGCCGAAGCTGCGGCGAAAAGATCGAGTGCGAGAACTGTGCCATCTCACTGACCTATCACAAGCCCGGCAACGAGCAGGACCTGAACGGCGAGGCCCGGGTGGGGCAGCGGTTGGAGTGCCACTACTGCGGCTTCCGGCGCGGCGTCCCGAAGGCCTGTCCGAAGTGCGCGAGCGAGCACCTGTACTACCTCGGCGCGGGCTCGCAGCAGGGCGAGGAGCGGCTGCAGGAGCTCTTTCCGGGCGCTCGTATCGGCCGCATGGACCGCGATACGGTGCGCACACGCGGCGACATGGAGCGGCTCCTCACTCGGCTGCACTCCGGCGAGATCAACCTGCTGGTGGGCACGCAGATGATCGCCAAGGGGCATGACATTCATGGGGTCACGCTGGTCGGCGTCGTTGGTGCGGACTTTGCGCTGGGATTGCCGGACTTTCGTGCCGCCGAGCGTGTCTTCCAACTCATCACGCAGGTCAGCGGACGCGCCGGACGGGGTGAGCTCCCCGGCAAGGTGCTGGTGCAGACCTACCAGCCCGACCACTATGTAAATAAGTTTGCGCGCGAGCACGATTACACCGGCTTTGCGGCGCGAGAGATGTACTTCCGCCGCGGCATGCGTTATCCGCCGTTCAGCGTGCTGGCCAACGTGATGGTGCAGAGCGAACGGCTGGAAGAGGTGCTGGACTGGTCGTCGCGGCTGGGGAGATGGTTTGAGCAGCGAAAATTAGTGGGTGTCCGTGTTCTCGGGCCTGCTGCAGCGCCATTATCGCGGCTCAAGCGAATCTACCGCTATCACTTCGTGCTCAAGGCCGATCGCCGCGATGTGCTGGGGCCGGCACTCCGCGAGATGCTGGGAGTTGTGGATCGCGAAGAGATTCCACGCCGATCCATCGTGGTCGATGTCGATGCCATGCACCTGATGTAGGTAGGCGCCAACGATCCGGGTGCCCCATCTTCGCGACGGCTTCATCGTCGCTAAGGTGGGCATCGCCCGAAGGGCGACCGCTCCTGCGACATGCCAAATCAGAAACCACCGATGTACGCGGTGCTTCCGTAGCGACTGAGGCCGAATGTTATGCGATCGATTTTACGGTTGTGGCTATATGAAAATAAGCAGGAGCGGTCGGGCACTCGCCCGATGCCCATCTTAGCCGCGCAAAGAACGCGCGCCGAAGATGGGGCACCCGAATTGTCGCGAAGATTGCATCTGGAATTTAGTCCAGCAGGTGAAGTTCTTTCCCCGGCTTGAAGCGGACAGCCTTTCCAGGCGTGATGGAAACCTCGGCGCCTGTACGGGGGTTACGTCCCACACCGGTCTTGCGGGGTTTTACGGTGAACACGCCAAAGCCCCGTAATTCGATGCGATCGCTGTCCCCGAGGGCATTCTTCATCGCCTCGAAGATGGCGTCTACGGCCGCTTCCGCCTTGGTACGCGGAAGACCTGTGCGTTCTACTACGCGCTGAATGAGGTCTTGCTTAATCAATCAGGGTCGCCTTTCTTTTTCCCGAACACAGATTCTGGGCACCGTGTGCGGTCCCGATGTACGCCCGTCTCCGATGGTAGAAAGGGCTATTTCGATTGTCAACGCCGCACAAGAGCTTGAGATGGAGCATTTCCACGGATAGGTTGTAGGCCGAAGTAAAAAGTGTGTCTGCCGTTTTCCTCAAGAAAATGGAAACCGGAGTTGTATCGAGGTCACAGGAACCGGTGAAATGCTCTAGGCTCAATGCAACAGGATAGAAAAGGCCAGACTAGCATCTGTTGCGGGTCTGTGCATTCAGGGCGTTATTCAAGGAGCACGATGGCAATCAAGAGCGATAAATGGATTCGCCGGCAGGCGGTCGAAAATAAGATGATCGAGCCCTTCAGCGAGAAGCAGGTGCGCGACGGCGTCATCTCCTATGGGTTGTCTTCGTACGGCTATGACCTGCGTGTCTCCGACGAGTTCAAGATTTTTACCAATGTCAACAGCGCCATCATCGACCCCAAGAACTTCGATGAGCGTTCGTTTGTCACCGTGCAGGCGCCGAGCGTGATCGTTCCGCCCAACTCGTTTGCGCTGGCGCGTTCGATTGAATACTTTCGCATCCCGCGCGATGTGCTCACGATCTGTGTCGGCAAGAGCACATATGCCCGCTGCGGCATCATCGTGAACGTAACGCCGTTTGAGCCGGAGTGGGAGGGGTTTGTAACCCTCGAGATCTCCAACACGACGCCTCTGCCGGCAAAGATCTATGCCAACGAAGGCCTGTGCCAGATCCTGTTCTTCCAGAGCGACGAGGTCTGCGAGGTCAGCTACGGCGACCGCAACGGCAAGTATCAGCGGCAGCAGGGGATTGTGTTGCCCAAGCTGTAGGCGAGAACGAGCAACTGCAACAGCCTTGACGCAAAGCGCGCCAAGTAAGCCAAGGACGCCACGGAAGCCGTGGCGTCCTTGGCGTTTTCCCTCCGCGCCCTCTGCGTGAGCGCTTTTACAGGTGCTTGAAGCGGCGTTGACGTTACCATCCCGGCGAGTACGCTCCTCCGGTTGATACACTGGATAGCTAGGCCTTCTTGCGGCGGGTTGTAGCCGCGCGGCCCGATGACGGGTTTTGGTATGAGCGAGCATTTAAGCAAAATTAAATCTCCGGCCGATGTGAAACGGTTGGGGATGGTAGAACTGGAGCGGCTTGCAGAAGAGATTCGCGAGCGGCTTATCCTCGGTGTAGCTAAAACCGGCGGACATATCGGTCCAAATCTAGGGGTGGTCGAGCTGACCATCGCCATGCACTACGTCTTCGATACCCCACGGGACAGCTTCGTCTTCGATGTCAGCCATCAGAGTTATGTCCACAAGCTGCTGACTGGGCGCGAGGACCGTTTCGAGACAATCCGCCAGCCCGGCGGTCTGAACGGCTTTATGCTGCGGACGGAGAGCGAGCACGACAGCTTTGGCGCAGGACATGCCGGAACGGCGCTGAGCGCGGCTCTGGGTATGGCTGTGGCGCGCGACATGAGTGGCGGCAGCGAGCACGTCGTTGCCCTGGCGGGCGATGCCGCGTTTACCAACGGCATCAGCTTTGAGGCCCTGAACAATATGGCCGCTCAGACCAAGCGGCTGATTATTGTTCTGAACGACAACGAGTGGTCGATCGACAAGAACGTTGGCGCCATTGCCGAGTATTTCCACAAGATCGCCACGAATCCGACGTACGTCAACATCCACGACCGTGCGGCTGGACTGGTCGAAAAATTCGGTGGTAAAGCTGCCCGGCACATCGCACGCAAGGCCGAAGAGGCGGCCAAGGGCATCGTCGGGCGCGGCATGATCTTCGAGGAGTTTGGCCTGAGCTACTACGGCCCGCTCGATGGCCATAACCTGCCCCTGCTGATCGAGACGTTCAAGTTCCTCAAGCGGCAGAACAAGCCCGTTGTACTGCACGCGCTTACCCAGAAAGGTCGCGGGTTCCAGCCTGCGCTCGAGAAACAGAAGAAATTTCATGGCCTGGGGCCCTTCGACCCTGAGACGGGCGAGACCAAGCCGGCAGCGCAGAAGACCTATTCGGAGATCTTTGCCGAGACCCTGACCAAGCTCGCGGACATGGATGACAAGGTCGTCGCAATCACGGCGGCGATGCCTAACGGCACGGCACTCGACCTCTTCCGTCCGCACCATCCCAAACGCTACTTCGATGTCGGCATCGCCGAAGAGCACGCGGTGTTGTTCGCGGCGGGCATGGCGACCAAGGGCTACCGGCCGTTCTGCGCGATCTATTCGACGTTTTTGCAGCGCGCGTTCGACCAGATCGTGCATGACGTAGCGCTGCAGAATCTCCCGGTTGTCTTCTGTATGGACCGTGGTGGGTTGAGCGGCGATGACGGTCCCACACACCACGGATTGTTCGATATCAGCTACCTGCGCGGTGTGCCCAACATCGTCCACATGGACCCGAAGGACGAGGACGAGCTGCAGGACATGATGTACACGGCGCTGCACCATGACGGTCCAAGCGCCATCCGCTATCCGCGTGGGACGGGGCCCGGTACGGTCGTAAAGGTTCAACCGGTGGCGCTGGAGATCGGCAAAGCCGAGGTGCTGCAGGACGGGTCGGATGTTGCGATCTTTGCCCTGGGTGCGATGGTGGCAGAGGCCGATCGGCTGGCGAAACTGCTGGAATCTGAAGGCCAGAGCGTTGCGGTGATCAACGCCCGCTTCGCCAAGCCGGTCGATGGCGAGTGCATTGCGCGCTATGGAAGACGCTGCGGACTGGTGGTCACGATGGAAGACCATGTGCTCGCCGGTGGCTTCGGCTCGGCGGTGCTGGAGAGCCTGAATGCGCAGGCGATCGATGTCCCGGTAATTCGGGTGGGCTGGCCGGACGAGTTCATCGAGCACGGTAAGCCCGAGGCCCTACACGCAAAGTATGGCCTGACGGCGGAGGCTGCGCTGGAGCGTGTACGTCCGTTGCTGAGAAAGCCTGTCGCAGTTTAGACCTCTCAACCGGAGCAAGAACAAGCAACTGCAACATCCTTGACGCCAAGCGCGCCAGGTAAGCCAAGTTTCGCCACGGAGGCCGTGGCGAAACTTGGCGTTTTTCCTTTGCGCCCGTTGCGTCAAGGTCTTCGGGTGCTTCACGCTGCACTCCTCTCTCCGAAATTCGCACAGAAATTTCGATCTACGACTCATCTAGTCCTAGATATGCGGTAAGCTAATTCATATCGGACTGATGTGGTCGGTATTCGTCGGCGCTTGAGAGAGCTGCCAGGGGCGATGTCGGCTTTCTGGAGGGGTTCCAGGTACATTAGGCGGGAATTTGCAGTAAGTGAAGGATAGGGCGCGTGAATTGAGGACCGCGCTATGACAGGGCGACGGATGGCGCGTGAGGGCGAGCCGGCCGCTAACGATAAAGGGAAGATCGACGTGAAGAAGAAGTCTGCAAAGAGTGCGATGACGTGCGGTACGAAGACAAAGCTGGTCGCACTGGCAACGGCAGTCGCATACGCGACGGCGGGTCGTATGGATGCAATGGCGCAACAGACGATCGCCGAGGTAGCCAAGGATCCGGCGCCCGCACAGTTGCCGGTACGGCGTTTTCACGTCGTTGAGGGAGCATTGGCCGCGGCGCTTGAAGCGTATCAGGAGCAGAGCGGCGTTACGGTCAAACTGGAGATTCCGGCAGCCCAGCTTGCAGGCTTCAAGACCTCGGGCGTGAGCGGCCTCTATGCGAACGACTCGGCGTTGCGCCAGTTACTTGCAGGCTCTGGCTTGAGCTTTAAGTTCGAAGGCTCGGACACGGTTTCCATCGGGCTGCGCCACTCGGATTCGGTAGACGTGACTGCGGGGATCTCCGACTCGGTGTCGATGAGCAAATTTACCGAGTCGCTGCTGGATACACCGCAGTCGGTGTCGATCGTGCCGCAGTTTGTCCTGAAGGACGAGCAGAACCGTACCCTCATGGACGCTGTGCGCAATGTGCCGGGCATCAGCCTTGCGGCCGGTGAGAGCGGAGCCCAGGGGGACAGCTTTACGATTCGCGGCTTTACCGCGCGCAACGACATCTTCCTGGACGGCATTCGCGACTTCGGCAGCTACTATCGCGATAGCTTCAACTTCGATCAGATAGAGGTGCTGGAAGGGCCCGCCGGCGTGCAGTTCGGCCGCGGCTCGACGGGTGGAGTCGTCAACGAGGAGAGCAAGGTCCCGGCGGCGGATGAGTTTGTGAACGTGCAGGCGCAGGTAGGTACGGACCTGACCCGTCGCGTGACCGCCGACATCAACGAGCCTCTGCCGGATCTCGCCGAGGGTGCCGCGTTTCGCCTGAATGCCATGGCGAATGAAGGCGGAGTGGCAGGACGGCCATATGCCGAGAACCGTCGCTTTGGCCTGGCGCCGTCCATCAGCTTCGGCCTGAACTCGCCGACGCGGCTGACCATCAGCTACTTCCATTTCACCGAGAGCGATACGCCCGACTACGGCTTGCCGTGGTTCTTCAACCGGCTGGCCCCGGGCGTCAATCGGCACTCTTACTTCGGCTTCCCGGACGAGAACTTCCTGCGCACGAGTGACGACATCCTCACGTTGAAGGCGAATCACGCCTTCTCAGAAAAGGTTGACGTGCATACCATCGCCCGATGGGCCAACTATCCGCGTGACGTGCAGATCACCGAGCCGCAGATATGTTCGAACGCCACTGTAAGCGTTCCCGTTGGGGGCTACGTTGCGTCGCTGCCAACCAGCGCGGTCAACACGGGGGTGACGTGTCCCTACACCTTTGCGACTCCTCCGGCCCAGATGACCGTGAATCGCAACCAGATCCAGGTCAAGAGCGTGGAGGGCGACCTGTGGGACCAGACAGAGGTAACCGCGCACTTCAAGGTTGCCCATGTCCGCAACGACTTTGCCGGCGGTGTTGAGGGTGGGCAGGAGATCTCCAACCCCATCAAGACGAGCTATACCGAGAACAAGATCAACTCGGTAACTCCGACCAACCTGGTAACGCCGAACCCGCACGATGTGTTCTCGGGGACGGGATACATCTCGTCGATTACCCACGTGAAGTCGATGAGTGCCGGGCTGTATTTCGTCGACACGATGAAGCTGGGCCGCTTTATTGAATTGAGTGGTGGCGTTCGCTGGGATTACTTCGACACGCTGTTCAACCTGTACGCCCCTGCGACTGGTGTGGCGGGTGCCGCTCTGACGGCTGCGATTGCCCCGATCTCGCAGACGGTCCATCAGCCGAGCTATCGTGCCGCGGCTGTCTTCAAGCCGAACTCGCACGGCTCGGTGTACTTCGACTGGGGAACCAGCTTCGATCCTTCGGCAGAGACCCTGAGCCTGAGCGTCGCTACCAGCGTCCTTCCTCCGGAAGAGAACGAGAGCTACGAGGTCGGCGCGAAGTACAGCTTCCTGAACGAGCGCCTGCGAGTGGAAGGAGCATGGTTTCGCACCGAGCAGGACAACGCCCGCGAGACCGATCCAAACAACTCGAACAACATCGTGCTTGCGGGTAATCAACGCGTGAAGGGCGTACAGGCCAGCGCCGTCGGGCAGCTCGGAGGCGGACTAAATCTCGTGCTCGGATATGCGTATCTGGATAGTGCGGTGCTGGCCTCGAAGGAGTTCCCCAGCTCGATCGGATACCAGTTGGCAAATGTGCCCAGGCAGACGTTCAATTTCTTCCTGACGCACAATCTGCCCTTCAAGTTGAGCGCCGGCTTCGGCGGGAATTATGTCGCCAGCCGTACAGCGAGCTCCACGACGCCATATGTCCCGACGAGCTTTGGCCCGGCACAGACGTACGCTTTGGGCAGCGCTCCGTGCGCCACCAGCGAGACCCCAGCCGTGACGACCTGCTACCAGGTGCTTTCTACGGCGATGAAGCAGGTGCCGGGCTACTGGGTGTTCAATGCGATGGTCAAGCGGCCTATTACGGATCGTCTGGAGCTGCAGGCGAATGTGTATAACCTGCTGAACCGCTTCTATATCGACCAGCCGCATCCTAGCCATTTGATACCGGGTGCAGGGCTGAGCGCGCTGATTGGGGCGAACTTCAGGTTCTAGCTGCAGTACGAGGCAAAATCAAAACATGCTCATCACAATCGAAAAAGTACTCACGGCAGAACAGGTAGCGGTGGCGAGGCAGAAGCTCGCCACCGCGGAATGGGTCGATGGCCGCGTAACGGCGGGCTATCAGGCGCAGGAGGTCAAGCGCAACGCGCAGCTTCCGGAGACCTCGCCCGTAGCCAAAGAGCTTGGCGAGATGATCCTTGCCGGGCTCGCGCGTTCGCCTCGGTTCATGTCGGCGGCACTGCCGTTGCGCGTATTTCCGCCGATGTTCAACAGCTACGCCGGCGGCCAGACCTTCGGGACGCACGTGGACACCGCAATTCGCCAGCTGGTAACAACAGGACAGCGCATCCGCACCGACCTGAGTGCGACGCTCTTTCTCACTCCACCCGAGGAATACGACGGCGGCGAGCTCATCGTCGAAGACAGTTACGGCGAGAAGAGCGTGAAGCTCGCAGCTGGCGACATGGTGCTGTATCCAGCGACGAGCCTGCACCGCGTCGAACCCGTGACGCGCGGCAACCGCATCAGCTCCTTCTTCTGGATGCAGAGCATGATCCGGCAGGATGCCCACCGCATCTTGCTTTTCGATCTCGACGAGTCGATCCAGCGGCTCGCCCGATCCGAGCATGCCGCCAGCCCTGAGGTGAAGCAGAGCTCGGTGCAGTTGACCGGGGTGTATCACAACCTGCTGCGGCAATGGGCGGAGATGTAGGGGCAGGAAACAGCAAACAGGAAAAGCAAGTTTGAGCTTCGGCGCGGCACAATTGCGCCGAAGAGTGCCCACGTCACCCTCATGGCGCGGGCACTTTTGTTGTCTCCAGGTCTGGCACGGAGACCCTGCGAAGATACGGCTCCGTTGACAAAGCGGCGGCTCACCCGTCAACTGTAAGCGGCCATGCAGCAAACAGTTTCAAATTCGAACCCAGCCACGCAAGACGGCGAACCAACGACAGAGCTCCAGCCACACACACACGCCAGGCATTCGCGCGGGCTATTGCTCGTAGGCCTCTTCAAAATGAGCAAGGCGCTCTTCTTCACGGCGCTTGGCGCGGGAGCCCTGCATCTGGTGCATCGCGATCTTGGCGACATGGTGATGAAGCTTGCCGACGCTCTGCGGATCGACCCCGAAGGCAAGCTGGTATCCCTGCTGATGGACAAGGCCGACCTGATCGACCCCCACCACCTGCGGCAGGCGGGGATACTCTCCTTCCTCTACGCGGGAGTCTGCGTGGTAGAAGGTACAGGGCTGCTGTTGGAGAAGACCTGGGCTGAGTACTTCACCGTCATCCTGACGGCCGCGGCGCTGCCCTGGGAGATCTATGAGCTCTTCGCCCACTTCTCCAGCTTCCGGATCGGACTTCTCCTCATCAACCTCGCCGTACTGGCCTATCTGCTCTGGTTCTTGAAGCACGAGCGAGAGCAGAAGAGCGCGCTGAGCAATATCCAGGGACCGGCGTAAGGCAGAGGCGAAGAGACTTTCGCCTTATTTTCGCCTACAATAGGGCGGGCAGAAAAGGCAAGTGCGTCCCGAGGTACGAATCACAGGGGTCAACACTACCTGTAGTAGTTGATGTTTGTATTCCCACAATAGGCTGGATTTTCCACATTTTGCGTGGAAAAAGTGTAGCCCAATCCCAATTTAGGGCTTTACAGCGACCTCATTACGCGAGAGTCTGGTGGAGCGAAGTGGTCTGAAGTGGTCAAAAAGGGTGAATGATACGCAGTTCACCCCTCAAGTGTACCCGGGGTCTGCTTCTCTAACGCAAGGGAAGGTATCGCCTGAGGTTCAGAGTATGTTTCGCGGCAATCACCCAACTCGAGTAGACGAAAAAGGCCGGCTGAAGCTTCCTGCCGACTTTAAGGGTCAGCTCGCCGGGGGCGAAGACGAGAAACAACTCTTTTACATCACCAGCAAAGACGGCAAGCGTGCTGAGATTTGGCCGCTCAAGGCGTGGGAGGAAGTCGAAGCCAAACTGGCCAAGATTCCGAATATGAACCCGGCCAAGCAAAAGTTTCTGGACGTGACGAGCTACTACGGCCAGATGGCAGAGATGGACAATCAGGGCCGCCTCTTAGTTCCGCAGTTGTTGCGGGAGTCGGCAAAAGTTATGGCGGATGTTGTGGTCTTCGGGAAGCAGGATTATCTCGAAGTCGCCAACCGCGAGATGTTCGAGGCAGAGCTGAAGGCAGCTCCACTGACAGCAGAGGATCAGGCCGCTTTGGCGGACCTGGGGTTGTAGCAATTTGAGTCCCTCAGTGGGACGCATGGGTGGCGGAGTGATGGAAAGACCGCAACACGTGCCGGTTCTTTTGGAAGAGAGTCTGAAGTACCTGAATGTGCAGCCTGGCGGCGTGTATGTAGACGCAACGCTGGGGCTCGGAGGCCACTCGGCAGCCATTGCGAGGAAGCTGGGCGCCTCCGGGAGGCTGATCTGCTTCGACCGCGACCCGGAGGCCATGGGCAAGGCGCAGGCGAGGCTCGCGGCAGTTGCCGAGGAGCTCGGAGCCGAAATGCCGCAAGTGCAGTATGTGCCGCGGCCGTTTTCGGAGATCGCCGAGGTGATTGAGCCGGGCAGTCTGGATGGTTTGCTCGCCGACTTTGGCGTAAGCAGCCTGCAGCTGGACGAGGCGCACAGAGGATTTAGTTTTCGGACCGATGGACCGCTGGACATGCGAATGGATTCGCGCAGCGAGTTGACGGCCCAACAGGTGGTAAATCAGGCAGACGAAGAAGATCTCGCCAACCTGATTTACGAATTCGGAGAGGAAAGGAGGTCGCGGAGAATCGCCAGAGCCATTGTGCGGGCGCGGCCGATAGAAACGACAGCAGAACTTGCTCGAGTGATATCGGCCGTCGCCCCATCAATGAAAGGCGACAAGATTCATCCCGCAACGCGAACCTTCCAGGCCTTACGAATTCGTGTGAATGATGAATTAGGAGAGATTCAATCGCTGCTGAAGAGCGCGGGGTCTCTGCTGAAACCGGGTGGCAGAGTGGTGCTGATCAGCTTCCACTCGCTGGAAGACCGGCCGGTAAAGGACAGTTTCAAAGAGGCGGCCAAGGCAGGCACGCTGGAGATTTTGACCAAGAAACCGGTCGCGGCAGGAGAGCAGGAATCGCTCAGAAATCCACGGTCGCGCAGTGCGAAACTGAGAGCTGCGGAAAAAGTTTAGGAGTGGCAAGTGGCAAGTGAATAAGTGACCAGTAAAAAAGCGAGTTTCGCTGCTCTTCACTAATCACTTACCACTCCTCACTTATCACTGTTCTAAGGATCGGGCCGGGGTTGTCCTGCCGTGCTTTCAGGCGAAAGACACCCAAGTACCAAAAAATCCCTTCCTCCCATCAGCAACCCCGGCCCGGGTTGCACTCGCGAGAAGCGAGTCGAGAAGAAGGGCCGGGCAAAGTTTAGATCGAGCGGCTGGTGGCCGCGTAAGAGGCAGGGAGGCAAGCAATGGCAACGATGGCGATAGGGCAGGAGATGGAGCGGATGCACACACGGCGCGCAACAGGAGGCCGTGCGGCGAGCCGGGCGAATTTGGCCGAGCGCAATCGCGAGCTCTATGAGCTGCAGCGGCCGCGCCGCCGCGGCCCCACGCCCGAGATGTTCTTCAGCAAGCACATCGATAACACCCGCATCGTGAAGGCCGACGATCCGGAGCGCCGCCGCGAGATGCGCAGCTTCACGATCGTGATGACCCTATTCTTCGCGTTGACCATGGTCTACGTATGGCAGCACTTCTCGGCGATTGAGGTCGGATACAAGGTTGAGGCGCAGAAGACGCAGGTGGAGCAGATGCGTGAGACCAACCGCCAGCTTCGCCTGACGGAAGCGCAATTGAGCGATCCCGGCCGCATCGATCACCTCGCGAAGCAGCTCGGGCTGGACGCTCCTCTGCCCGGCCAGGTAGTACGCCCGGATGGATCGAGCCTTGCAACGCCTGTGCTGGCACAGGCGCACATGCCGGCATTGAACGTAAACTAAGTTGTCAGTTCTCAGTTGTCAGTTCGCGATCTCCAAAGCTGAGAACGGACAACTGAGAACTGACAACCAGGAACCAGCAGTTATTGCGAGAGCAACCTAACGGAACAGGACCCCAGACATGAAGTCGTCGCCACGTAAGGCATTGACCGCGCCCATTCGCCGGGTGCGCTTTGTCTATGTCGCGACGTTTTTTTGCCTTTGGGTGGGGTTGATCGCGTTCCGTCTCAGCTGGCTGCAGATCGTACGCCACAGCGAGTTCGTCAAGCGGGCCGCCGAGCAGCAGCAGCGCACCTTTGAGGTAGCGCCGCGGCGTGGCGTGCTGTACGACCGCAATCTGCGCGAGCTCGCCATGACGGTGTCCGTAGATAGCGTCTATGCGGAGCCGAGTGAGATTGGCGAGAATCGCCAGGAAGATGCGGCAATGTTGGCGAAGATCGTCCACACCGACTCTCTCGACCACTTTACGACCCAGCAACAGATTCTTGCGCGCATGAATGCGTCACGACACTTTGCCTGGGTGGCTCGAAAGCTCGATCCGGATACTGCGGAGCGCGTGCGAGAGCTGAACCTCAAGGGCATCTACTTTCAGAAAGAGTTCAAACGCTTCTATCCGAACGCCGACCTCGCGGCCCATGTACTGGGCTACGTCGGCACCGATGATGCTGGACTCGGCGGCCTGGAGAGCGAGTTCGACGACGAGCTGCACGGCACGCCCGGACATATGCTGACGGCGCTCGACGCCAAGCGGCACGCGCTGGGGTCTGAGGAAAGCGAGCCCATGCCGGGCGAGAACCTCGTGCTGACCATCGACTCGAATATTCAGTACATGGCCGAGCGCGTGCTCGATGAGCAGGTGGCGAAGGTCAAGGCACTGCACGGCACGATCGTGGTGCAGGACCCCCACACCGGACAGATCCTGGCGCTTGCAGTCTCCCCTCGATTCAACCCCAACGACTCACGGCACCTCGATGCCGACTCTCTGACAGACCTCGCGGTCAGCGATATCTATGAGCCGGGTTCGACATTCAAGCTGGTCACGTATTCGGCCGCAATCGATGGCGCGGGTGTCCAGCCGACGGATATGGTCGACTGTCAGGGCGGCGCGATGACGATGTTCGGGCGCACGCTGCATGACGACAAGGCCGACCACTACGGCGTCATCACGGTGCGGAAGGCTCTGGAGGAATCGAGCGATGTGGGCGCGGCCAAGATGGCGCTGAAGGTTGGCCCAGACAAGTTCTACGACTACATGAAAGCGTTTGGCTTCGGCGAGCGCTCCGGCATTGAGCTGCCCAGCGAGACGCGCGGCCTGCTGCGGCCACCCAGAAAGTGGGGATCGACCAGCATCCTGTCGCTCGCCATCGGCCAGGAGATCGGTGTAACGCCGGTGCAACTGGTAACGATGGTCTCAACGATCGCCAACGGCGGAACGTATATTCCTCCGCACGTGCTGCTGCAGTCGACCGATCAGATGAAGGGCGATTCCCGACTTCATGCTGTTCCCTTCCATCCCGTCGCCGATCTGCCGAGCACCTTGCCGGATGGTTCGCACCGTGTGATCAAGTCCTTCACGGCAGCGCAGATGCGCTCCATCATGGAAGGCATTGTGACCGAGGGAACAGGCAAGTCGGCAGCGTTGAACGGGTATAGCTCCGCCGGTAAGACGGGGACAGCAGAGAAGGTCGATCCGGCAACGCACACGTACTCGCACACCAAGCTGGTGGCGAGCTTTGCGGGCTTTGCTCCTGTGAACAATCCGGCGATCTCGGTAGCGGTCGTCATCGATACACCTTCCGTGGGGAGCGGATACGGAGGCATCGTCTCTGCGCCGGTCTTTAGCGAACTCGCGCAGCAGGTGCTGGAGTACCTCGGCGTACCTCACGACCAGCCGCTGAAGACCAAACAGGAGATAGCCCAAGCGGCCGCGTCCGTTCAACCGGAAGATGATTCAGACCATGTGGATGATCTGAATGCCATGTTCGATCAGATCAACAGCCTGCCGGTGGACGACCCTCTGCGGCAGCCCGCGAATGCAGCGGCGATGGCCCAGAACCAGGCCGCGGACTCCGTGCAGGAACAGCAGGAACAACAGAGGTCTCAGCAGGCAGCGGCGTCTCAATCGCACACAGGGGCTTTAGCCAATTCGCTTTCCGCGAAGGTGCTCGCAGCCTTCCATGCGAACGGCAACACAAATTCTGTCATCAACGACACGAGCGCGAATACGAATCAACCTGTACGAACTCCGCAGATCCAGCCCGAGGTGCAGTCGAAGGCGAATGGCGGAGTCGTCATCGATGCCGGCAAGCGGGTGGCAGTGCCGGACTTCCATGGAACGGACCTGCGCGCAGCCATCGAGCACGCTGGGAACCTTGGTCTGCGCGTGCAGCCGGTGGGCAGCGGGCTCGCACGAGACCAGGCCCCGGCCGCAGGTACGATGGTGCCGGTGGGTACCGAAATTGTTGTACGTTTTGCGCGCTAGGATCTACCAAAAATTTACGATAGCTCTTGTCTTTGTTTTTCTAGTTTGTCATTCCCGTAGGGAATCTGCTTCTGTATCTGTAGTTGTTGTTTTTCGGAGTAGCCGGGGCCTTTAGGTCCCGGAATCAAGGCTACGCAAGAAGGGGCTTTAGCCCTGGGCCTCCTGCTGAGGCTGGCAAAAGAGCTGGGGCTAAACCTGCAGAATATTGTCTACCTCTACGGCTTAAAGGCCGCTTCTCCGCCAAAAAGGTGTAAACGAACAAGGATCAATACATGCAATGGATCGAAGCCATCTCGAATGTTCGCGTGAGGGAGACCGCCGGTTCGCGCACCATCGACGTTCGCGGCGTGCAGTACGACTCGCGTCGCGTGACCGCCGGCGACGTGTTCGTCGCCATGAAGGGCGGCTCGAGCGACGGCAACCGCTTTATCGATAAGGCCATTCGACAAGGCGCGGTGGCGGTCATCACGGACTCAGCGGAGACATTTGCAGAGCTTCGTGAGCGCCAGCCGGAGTTGGCCGTGGCCCTGGTCGAGCATGGCCGTCGTGCGCTTGCGGAGATAAGCGCGGCAGTCCTCGGCCACCCCGAACAAAAGCTGAAACTCAGCGCCGTGACCGGTACCAACGGCAAGACGACAACCGCCTTTCTGCTGGAGCAGATGCTGCGCAGCGTCGACCGCAAGAGCGTGCTGCTGGGCACGATCGAGACACATATCGGGAATGTGGTGCGCGAGAGCGAACACACCACCCCGGAGAGCCGCGATGTGCTCGCGGTTTTTGCCGAAGGCGTGCGCGCAGGCTGTACTGAAGCCGTGATGGAGATGAGTTCGCATGCGCTGGAGCAGGAGCGGGTATGGGGCCTGCCCGTGGATGTCGCAATCTTCACCAACCTCACGCAGGACCATCTGGACTATCACGGCACGATGGAGGCGTACTTTCAGGCCAAGGCCCGAATCTTCGCGGGTGTAGGCGCTCCGCCGCCGCGTGTGGCCGTGATCAATCTCGACAGTGAGTACGGCGATGAGATGTGTCACGAGTTCTGCGGTGCCACACTGATGAGCTACAGCACTGGGGAGTTCGGCAACTATCGGGCGGAGAATATAAAGCTCGCGCTGGGTGACACGCACTTCGATTTCGTAACGCCTGCGGGACGAATTCCAATCCACTCGCCCTTGAGTGGACGTGTCAACGTGGAGAATTTACTGGCAGCTTCGTGTGCGGCTTTGGCCAGAGGGCTAACGCTGGAGCAGGTGGCCCACGCTGCTGCCACGCTGCATCAGGTTCCGGGGCGCTTTCAGGTAGTGCCCGGTTCGAAGGCTGCCGGATTCTCCGTCGTTGTGGACTATGCGCACACGGACGATGCACTGCGCAATCTGATTGCTCTGGCTCGCGAATCGGTGGGCGAACACGGCGGGCGCGTGATTACGATGTTCGGTTGCGGTGGAGATCGCGATAAGACAAAGCGCCCGAAGATGGGCCGCGCTGCCGGAGAAGAGAGCGATCTTGTCATCGTGACCAGCGACAATCCTCGCAGCGAGGAGCCGATGACGATCATCAACGAGGCTTTACTGGGGGTACGCGAGACGCTGACGACCTTCATCGTCGAAGAAGACCGCCGCGCTGCGATTGAGGTGGCCATTCGCTCGGCGAAGTCCGGGGATATTGTGCTGCTCGCCGGTAAGGGCCACGAGAAGGTGCAGATCTTTGCCGACGGTGCAGTGCCCTTCGATGATGTCGCAGAAGCGGAGCGAGTCCTGCGCGAACTGCATGTCGAGGTCGCCAAGTGAGACCGTGCGTTGAGGTGAGTAAGCGAGAATAGAAATAGATGTAGCTGGCTTTTGTTTTTCTGGTTTGTCATTCCCGTAGGGAATCTGCTTCTGTCTTTGCTGTTGCTTGTTTTTCGCCGTTGGCTCAGGATGACGGCGAAAAACAAAAGCAACGGCACGAAGATTTAAAGGTTTGAGGTAAGCAAGGTGAAATTAACGTTAGGACAGATCGCCGACTGGATTCACGCCGAAGGCGACTTCGACTCAACGGCACTGGCTGTTGGATACTCGATCGACTCACGCACGATCGGTGCGGGCGAGTTGTTCTTCGCGGTGAAGGGCGAGCGCGTCGATGGGCACGATTACGTCGAAACGGCTTTGGCAGACGGCGCCGTGGCGGCGGTCGTCAGCATGCGCTGGCTCAAGCCGGCAGATATCGACGAAGACAAACTGCTGCGCGTGCCGGATGAAGACGTGCTGGAGTCGATGCAGAAGCTGGCCAATCGAGTGCGCCGCGAGTGGGGCAAGCGTGTGATCGGCATTACGGGCTCGGTGGGCAAGACGACGACGAAGGAATGCGTCGCACAGGTATTGAGCGCGAAGTTCCATGTGCTCAAGAGCGAAGGCAATCTGAACAACGGCTTCGGCTTGCCGTTGCAGCTGCTGAAGCTGGAACCCGAACATGAAGTAGCCGTGATCGAGATGGGGATGAACCACGCGGGCGAGATCCGCGCGCTGGCGAAGATCGCAGAGCCGGATTGGGCAGTCGTGTCGAACGTCGCGCCGGTACACCTGGAGCACTTTCCCGACGGCATCGAAGGCATCGCACGCGCGAAGTATGAGCTGGTGGAGGCCCTGCCCGCCGATGGCATCGCGATCCTGAACGGCGACGACGAGCGTGTTGCCGCATTTGGCCGAGGAATGCGTGGACGCACCGTGCTGTATGGAACGCTGCCGGGGTTGACGGTACGCGCAGTGGAGATCGACGAAGCAGGCTTGGACGGAACGCGGTTTCGCGTGGGGATCGTTGGCCGCGTGCAGAAGATCCATCTCCATTTGATGGGACGGCACAACATATTGAACGCATTGGCAGCAGTGGCGGTGGGCCTGCAGAGCGGGATTGACTTGAAGGAATGCTGCGCGGCGCTTGAGCAGATGCGGCCGACGGAGAAGCGCGGCGAAGTCATCGAGTGGCATGGCGCAAAGATCATCAACGACTGCTACAACTCCAACCCACGTGCTCTGGATGCGATGGTAGAAGCGCTTAGGAAGACAAAGGCAACGCGTCATATCGTGGTTGTCGGCGAGATGCTGGAGCTCGGGCCCCAGGGCGTGGAGCTGCACCGTCACAGCGGTGCGGCGATGGCAGGCCTGGATCTTGTGGTTGGCGTTCGCGGCCTGGCGGCTTCGCTGGTCGAAGGCGCACAGTCAGAAGGGGTTGAGGCAAAGTTTGTAGAAACACCCGAAGCGGCAGGAGAGTGGCTGCGCGAGAATCTGCGCGAAGGCGATGTGGTGTTGATGAAGGCCTCGCGTGGCGTGCGGTTGGAGAAGGCGCTTACAGCGCTGGGCGCGTCTTAGAGATACGGGTCGGGTTCAGACTGGGTGCCCCATCTTCGGCGCGTTTTTTGCGCCTAAGGTGGGTATCGGGCGAACGCCCGATCGCTCCTGCTCATTTTCACTTCACCAAACGAACAACAAGAATAACCACACCCTCTAACCACGTCCTAAGGCATAGAAGTTGATTCACCCTCCGAATCATCGCCGTACAAGGCGAAGCGGAGGATAAGATGTTCACGCGAGGCGAGTCTATTGCTCTATTGGCTGCTCTATCAAAAACTGTTCCCATACTTTTCGTTCTTCCGTATCTTCCGTTTCGTCACGTTTCGTTGCGTCTTCGCCAGCATGACGGCGATGCTGATTGGCTTGCTGCTTGGGCCGTACGTGATCGACCGCCTGCGCCAGTTCCAGATCGGCCAGTACATTCGCGAAGAGGGCCCGCAAAGCCATCAGAAAAAAGGCGGAACGCCGACGATGGGCGGCGTGTTGATCTGTCTTTCGATCATTGTGCCGACGCTCCTGTGGAGCAACCTGTCAGATCCATTCGTCTGGCTGGTGATGTCTTCGACGATCGCCTTTGCGGCTATCGGCTTCGCGGACGATTACATCAAGGTGGTAAAGAAGCGGAACCTCGGTCTTACTTCGCGGCAGAAGTTGTTTTTCCAGTTTCTTGCCAGCGGAGCAGTTGCCGTAGCGTTGCTGGTGCTTGAGTCACGTCGGACCTACTCCACGCGGCTGATGGTGCCCTTCTTCAAGCGGTTCAGGCCCGATCTGGTGTGGAGTTGGATGGGGCATATTCCCCATATGCATTGGCTGGCTTTCCTGCCGTTCGTCATCTTCGTGATGCTGGTCATCACGTTTTCCAGCAACGCCGTGAACCTGACGGACGGACTCGACGGCCTGGCCATCGGCTGCACCATCATCGCCGCTGGAGCGCTGACGGTGCTGACATATGTCAGCGGTCATGCGGTGTTCAGCGACTACCTCGAACTGCAGCGTATGCCCGAGGTGAGCGAACTGACGATCTTCTGCGGGGCGATGGTGGGAGCCTCCATCGGCTTTCTTTGGTACAACGCTCATCCAGCGGAGATCTTTATGGGCGATGTAGGCTCGCTGGCCCTGGGCGGAGCGATTGCCACGGTGGCGGTGGTCATCAAGCAGGAGTTGCTGCTGCCGTTTATCGGCGGGGTGTTCATTCTGGAGGCCGTCAGCGTGATCCTGCAGGTGGGCAGTTACAAGCTGCGGGGCGGCAAGCGTATCTTCAGAATGGCGCCGCTGCATCACCACTTTGAACTGGGTGGATGGTCGGAGTCGAAGGTGATTACCCGGTTCTGGATTATGGCGCTGGTGTTTGCGCTATTTGCGTTGACGACGCTGAAGCTGCGGTAACGCACTGAGTCTTTGCTTTTCTTTTTGTCATTCCCGTAGGGAATCTGCTTCCTGGCCTGCGGGACCAACCGGTTCCAGGAATGACAAAAAGAAAAGCTAAGCCACGTTGTTGGGAAGATTTTAGAGTTGGAGTGAACATGGAGTTATCTGGTAAGCGAGTCTTGGTGGTTGGGTTAGGTAAGAGCGGACTCGCGGCAGCGCGTTTTCTGAAAGAACGTGGCGCGCGTGTGACCGTCAGCGATGCTCGCCCCGCAACGCTGATTGCCGAACTGCCCGGCCTGCTGGAGCAGGGAATTATGGTCGAGGCCGGCAGCCACGGCCTGCTGACGTTCCGCCGGCAGGACCTGATCGTCGTAAGCCCCGGCGTCCCTGCATCGACGCCCGAACTCAAGCAAGTGCGTGCGATGGGCATGCACATCATCGGCGAGCTTGAGTTGGGCGCACAATATCTGCAGGGCCAGGTGCTTGCGATCACCGGGTCGAATGGCAAGACGACGACCACCTCGCTCCTGGGAGAGATTCTCCAGGCGGCAGGAAAGCCCACCCTCGTAGGTGGGAATATCGGCAAGCCGGTTACGGAGTTGGTGCCGGAGAGCACGCCGGAAACCTGGAGCGTTCTCGAAGTTTCGAGCTTCCAGCTGGAAACCGTAGAGACGTTTCGTCCGCGTATTGCGATGGTGCTGAACATTACGCCTGACCATCTCGACCGTCACGGGAACTTCGAGAACTACGCTGCGGCAAAGGCTCGCATCACGGAGTTCCAGACGGCGGAAGACTTTCTCGTGCTGAACGCCGAAGACAAGGCCACACAGATGGTGGCCGCCAAAACCAAGGCACAGATCTACTGGTTCAGCTCGCGGCGGCAGATCAAGCAGGGCGCCTTCGTGCATGGCGAGACGATCTTCTTTATTCCTAGCGAAGGCGCGAAGCCGGAGCCGGTAATGCCAGTCGCGGAGATTCCTCTGGCTGGCGCGCACAACGTCGAGAACGTGCTGGCCGCGGTGTGTGCCGCAAGGCTGGCCGGTGTGACGAGTGAGGCGATTCGCACGGCGGTGGCTGCATTCAAGGCCGTTGAGCATCGCCTGGAGTTTGTGCGCGAGCTCCACGGCGTGCGCTACTACAACGACTCCAAGGCGACCAACGTGGATGCGACGGTGAAGGCAGTCGAGGCGTTTGCGGGCGGTATCTACCTGATTCTTGGCGGCAAGGACAAAGACTCGGACTATGCGGCCATGGGCCCACTGTTGCACGAGCGCGTCAAGACGGTTATCACCATTGGTTCAGCGGCAGAAAAGATTGAGCACCAACTCGCCGGTGTCGTGAAGATAGAGAGAGCGGAGACCATGGACCGCGCGGTCGCACTGGCGCACGAGGTTGCTGTCGCAGGCGATACGGTTTTGCTGGCTCCGGCGTGCGCGAGCTTCGACCAGTTCCAGAACTATGAGCATCGCGGTCAGGTGTTCAAGAGCCTGGTGCAGTCGTTGAATTAATGCGAATGGTGTAACCGCCAGATTCGGTTGTCACATCAGTTCTCAGTTGTCAGTTGCTTTCAACCGAGAACCGAGAACCGAGAACCGAGCACGAAGAGGAAAGCTGTAGAGAACAATGGCGAAACGGGTTGGCGTCGATAAATGGCTGTTCGGGACGGTCCTGTTGCTGGCCCTGTTTGGGTTGGTGATGGTGTTCTCTGCCTCGGCTGTGATGGCCAAGGCGACCGCTGGCTCGCCTTATGCGTTTGTGTCCAAGCAAGCGGGGTTCGTGCTGTTGGGGTTCATTGCGCTGTTTGTGCTGATGCGCATCGACTACCGCAAGTACAACAACCCGAAGTTGATCTTCCCTCTGATGGGGACCACCGGGCTGCTGCTGCTGGCTGTGTTCGTGATGCCCAGCATGAACGGGGCGCATCGCTGGATCAGGCTGGCTGGTCAGACGTTGCAACCGTCGGAGCTGGCTGCGCCAGTCATTGTCCTGTTTCTTGCGTGGTTTTTACAAACGCGCATCCATACGATCGATGACATCAAAGAGACGCTCCTCCCTGCAGCCATTCCACCGCTGGTGTTCATTGCACTGATCCTGAAGGAGCCAGACCTCGGCACCGCGCTGGTGTGCGCGGCGGTACTGATGCTGATGCTATATCTCGCGGGCATGCAGATGAAGTGGATTGGCCTGGCGTTGCTGGCTGCCGCGCCGGTCATGTACTACATGCTGTTCCTTGTGGCGTTTCGCAGGGCGCGCATGATGGTGTTTTTCAATCCCGATTTGGACCCGAAGGGCAAGGGCTTCCAGATTTTGCAATCGCTGATTGCTGTCAGCACCGGCGGCATTCGAGGTCTCGGCCTGATGGAGGGGCGGCAGAAGCTCTTCTATCTTCCCGAGCCGCATACCGACTTTATCTTCGCGAACATCTGCGAAGAGTTGGGGATGATCGGTGCGCTATGCGTGGTGGTTGCCTTCTGTATCCTCGGCTATCGCGGGCTGCGGGCTGCCTTTCTCTCCACCGACCCCTTCGCGCGCTTTCTGGCCTTTGGGCTGACAACGGCGATTCTGGTGCAGGCGTTCTTCAACATCAGCGTGGTATTGGCTTTGCTGCCGAACAAGGGAATCTCTCTACCGTTTATCTCCAACGGCGGTACGAGCGTCTTCGTCATGCTGGCGTGCATGGGCGTGCTGCTGAACATTACGCGCGAGATCGATTAATGCCAACAATCAATGTAGGTTCGGGCTTTAGCCCGAACTCAGCGAGTCAGCTTAAAGTGATGATCGCCGGAGGTGGCACTGGTGGGCACGTCGTTCCGGCGCTTGCTATTGGGCGTGAGCTGCGCGATAAGCACTCGGTCGAGGTGCGGTACATCGGCACAGAGCGTGGGATCGAGACGAAGCTTGTGCCGGAGGCCAGGTTCCCCCTGGAGTTGGTTCGCTCCGGCCAGTTGAAGAATGTAAGCGTGGCCACCCGGCTGCGCACCATGCTCGATCTGCCGTTGGGCGTGGTGCATTGCATCCGTCTGATGAAGGAGTTTCGGCCCCAGGTTGTTGTTGGCGTCGGCGGCTATGCCAGCGGCCCGGCGATGATGGCGGCTTTGCTGCTGCGTATTCCTACGCTGGTCTATGAGCCGAACGCTGTGCCCGGGATGACCAACCGCTGGGTCGGCAAGCGCGTGAGTGCCGCGGCCGTGAACTTCGCGCAGACCACGCGCTACTTTCGCAACGCCCAGGTGACAGGCGTTCCGGTGCGGCCGGAGATCTTTACCCTGCCTCCGCGTCCCGATGGCGTGCCGCCCCGTTTGCTCGTCACGGCCGGAAGCAATGGAGCACTGGTCTTCAACGAGACCATGCCAAAGATCGTCGCGCAACTACTGGATGAGGTGCCGGGGTTGACCATTGTGCACCAGGCCGGGGTACGGCGATTGGAACAGACTCGAGCGGAGTTCGCGGCGAGCGGGGCCGACACTGCACGCTGGTCGGTAGCCGCGTTCCTGACGGATATGCCCCAGCAGTATGCGGCTGCGGACGTGGTGCTGGCGAGGTCGGGCAGCACGGTAGCGGAGCTATGCGCCGCGGGCAAACCCTCGTTACTGGTTCCGTTTGCGGCGGCGGCCGATGACCACCAACGCAAGAACGCCGAGGTGCTCGTGGAAGCGGGCGCGGCGGAGATGCTCTTACAGCGTGATGTAACCCCGGAGACGTTACTGGAACATCTGCGCAGCTTGCTTCTGAATCCAGCCAGGCGTGCGGAGATGTCGCACCACGCTCGTTCCCTGGCGAAGCCCGGGGCGTTGGAGCGAATCGCTGGAATGGTCTTGCAGTTGGCAGGGAAATAGAGGTAGTTAACCGGGCTTGTCCGATATTCCCACAAGCCGCTATTCGCAAAAGAGACGGTTTACTGCAAAGTCCAACAGGACGCGTCTAGCGCATCCCAGGCAAAAAGAAAGGGCTGAGGAGTGATCCTCAGCCCCTTGTTGATTTAGCAATTAGCTTGCAGATTAGCGATGTCCGCCGCCGCCGCCGTGTCCACCGCCACCGCCATGGAAGCCGCCACCACCACCGCCACCGTGGAAGCCACCGCCACCACCACCTGCATGGGCTGCACCACCACCGCTTGCGTGGGCTGCACCACCACCGCCGAAGCCGCCACGGTTTGCGCCGGCGCCACTAAATCCGCCCCGGTTGCCGCCATTGAAGCCGCCGCGATTTGCTACGCCCTGGCCGCCACGGAAGTTGCCGTTGATAGACGAGCCGCGGTATCCACCGCCGTAACCGCCACCGCCACGGGCAAAAGAGGCTCCCCCAGGACGGCCATTGAAGCCGGCATAGGAGCGGTTATAGAAGCCGCCGCGGAAGCCGGGGCCAAAGTGGCCATAGGCGCGGTTGTACCAGAAGCGCCCACCGTTCCAGTAACCGCCGTAGAAGCCGGTGCCGAAGTAGCCGAAACCGTAGTTAATGCCACCGTAGTAGCCGATGCTCCGGCCCCAGTAGCCGCCGTGCCAGAAGTAGCCGCCGCCACCCCAGCCCCAATAGCCGGGAGTCCAGAGACCGCCGACATAGGGCGGATAGACCCAGGCGCCATCGACCCAGGCGTATCCGGAGTCGCCGTAGGCCCAGTAGCCAGGGGTCCAGATATAACCGTCGCCGGGGCAGAGAGGCTGATCGTACGCAGGGATAGCAGGAGGTGCGATAGCCACCGAAACGCCAATTTGGGCCTGGACCGCAGGAACGACAAGCAGAGCACCTGCCAGCGTCGTTGCTGCCAAGATTTTACGAATTGAACTCGTGATTTTCATACATTCCCCTTCCAGCCGGCCTTCGATTGCCTGCAAAACCCGCAGGTTGCGAGGGGGCGACGAGAGAATTCCAGTCCCGGGAATAATACCCCTGATCCGGCTCTCAATGGATTAGACACGACTATCGATCCATTTGTTGCGCTATTCTCCAGACTTCGTTCTGGAACCCGTAAAAAGCGCTTTAGGGCATATGACGTGGACCCCGGACTTGGTATCGACGAGCTGCGTGATGTCGACGTCGCAAGCCGTCGAAATAAGGGCATAAGCGTCATCCCGGGAGAGGTGCGGATAGTCGGGATTCTGCTCGGAGAGGAAGGTGATCATATTGCGCACGGCCATCTCCGTGGCTTTGGTCAAATCCTCATGAAAACCCATGGCAATGTAGGCGGTGGGGGTTTCAGCGCGAGGCCAGAGCAGGTGTTCTTTGGTCGCCTCGCCCTTGTGAACGATGAACTGAAAGGTGCCAGTGAGGAAGGTTTCGAGCGCGGTGATGTCGACCTCGCCGTTGCCCTGACCGGCATGGCCATCGCCGGCCTCAAAGAGCGCGCCGCTGGCATGGACGGGGTAGAAGACGACCGAGCCAGCCGTAAGCTCCTTATTGTCCATGTTGCCGCCATGCATCCAGGGTGGTGCGGAGTTCCACTTGCCCGCGGATTCAGGCGGCGCGATGCCCATAGAGCCGAAGAAGGGATGCAGCGGGATCGTGATTCCCGGGGCAAAAGCAGCAGTCATCTTTGCGCGATCGAGCGGGATGATTTTGGTGCGGCCATAGGGGAAGTCATCAGGGAGAAAGCCGCGACCGGCGCCAAAGCCATTGCAGGCGAAGTTGGTGTCGAGTTGGACCTTGAGGATGCGGACTTCAAGAATATCGCCGGGTTCGGCCTCAGAGATGGCGACTGGCCCGGTGAGGATGTGTCCGCCTGGGCCGCGGTCAGCTTGCGGAACTTTGTCGTAGATATCTGCGAGCCAGGTGGGAATGTCGGCCTCGGCGACTCCCTCGGCTTTGAGCCGCTCTGGCGAGCCACAGGTGGAGGCGGTCTGCATGATGACGGTGTCGCCGGAGTGGACGGTCAGCACCGATTTGGCGTGTGCGGAGTAATAGCCCCACGCGACCGTGCTGGGTGTGGCGAGAAGCGTCTGGGGACTCTGAGCCGTGGCAGCTGTGGCGGCAAAGAGCGCGGTGGCGGCGAGCAGAAAGGGAAGGCGCATAGTCGTGGTATATCACCCGGCAACGCTCTCCTTGAGCGTTTTGAATGAAATCCATAGGCAAATTGCATAGGCTCAGATGGGACAATACAGGGGAATGAGTCTTTCGAATTTGCCGGAACACGCTATGTTTGCACCGTCGCATCGGATCCACTTTATCGGGATTGGCGGCATTGGGATGAGTGGGATCGCGGAGATCCTGCTGACGATGGGTTACGCCGTATCCGGTTCCGATCTGCGCGGCTCGGCTACGACGGAGCGGCTCGCAGCGCTTGGGGCCACGATCTATACAGGTCACTCTGCCGCCAACGCGGCGGCGAGCGATGTCGTAGTCACCAGTTCAGCGGTCGCGAAGGATAACCCTGAGGTGCTGGAGGCGCGGGCGCGCAAGATCCCAGTCATTCAGCGGGCGGAGATGCTGGCCGAGCTGATGCGGCTCAAGTACGGCATCGCCATCGCCGGTATGCACGGCAAGACGACGACAACCAGCATGGTGGCAGCCGTATTGGCCGGTGGGGAACTGGATCCCACCGTCGTCGTCGGCGGAAGGGTAGACGCGATGGGCTCGAACGCGCGGTTGGGACGTTCGCAGTACCTTGTGGCGGAAGCCGATGAGAGCGACCGTTCCTTCCTGAAGCTGCCGCCGATCCTCGCGGTGGTGACCAACCTCGACCGTGAGCACATGGATACCTATGCGGACATGGCCGACGTCGAGCGGGTCTTTATCGAGTTCATGGATCGCGTGCCGTTCTATGGAGCGATAACGGCTTGTGCGGACAACGAAATGCTCCGCGCGATTCTTCCGCGCGTGACCCGGCGTGTCTACACCTACGGCGAGAGCGCGGATGCCGACTTCCGTTTGCGCTCTCTGCGGCCTACTGCTGACTGCCATGCGACCTTCGAGGTGAATACGCGCGGCCTGATCCTCGGGCCCTTCGATCTGCATGTCCCCGGGCGGCACAATCTGCTGAACGCCACGGCGGCGGTAGCCATTGGGGTACAGCTTGGCGTTCCTCCGGAAAAGATTGCCGCTGGGTTGGCCAGCTTTCGGGGTGTTGATCGAAGATTTCAGATCAAAGGTGTGCAGAACGGGGTCACCGTCGTCGATGATTATGGGCACCATCCGACGGAGATCCGCGCCACCCTGCAGGCGGCTCGTGAGTGTGGCTACAGTCGGGTCCTTGTACTCTTTCAGCCTCACCGTTACACCCGGACGCGAGACCTCCTGGAGGATTTCGTCACGGCGTTCGGAGATGCCGACTCACTGCAGGTGCTGGACATCTATGCGGCCAGCGAGCAGCCGATTCCAGGGGTGAACGGAGAGGCTCTAGCGGAGAAGATCCGGACAGCGTCGGGTGGGATTGTCGGCTATGCGGGGTCGATCGAAGAGGGGGTCGATCGGCTGGCGAAGGACGCGCGGTCCGGGGATCTGATACTAACGCTGGGGGCGGGGAACGTATCGCAGGCTGGATCGATGTTGCTGGAGCGGCTGGCTGCACGTTAGACCCTTTACATCACGAGGGGAAGCAGCGGGCGGTCAAAATGGTGAGTTCCTGCGGCGGTACCCACCAGTAAGTTAAGTGCAGAGGGCAGGGGGACAGCTTTATAGTGGGATATCAGGCGATTCTTCCGCGGCCTTGCTCGGGCTTGCGGTGATGACGAAGTTTGCAAAACGCGGCTCCGCGGTGCTTGATGCGCCGGAGGAGAGGTATGCTCCGGAGACGGGTTGGCCAAGCCGCGAACCGGCGCCGGCCGGCATGCTTCAGCGCGGACGCATGGCTGCCGACCCCAATGAGAACCCTGGACCTCGAAGCTACGATCCTGCCGCCGAGGAAGAGGTATATAGGCCACGGCGCGAATCTCTGAGCTATCGCCTGCGCCTCAGTGTTCCCAGAAGCCTTACCGGAAAGATCATCGTTTCAACGGTTGCGTTGCTAGGGCTGGGCGCAATAGCGATCGGCTACCTTGCCGTGCGCAATGCCTTGTTCCACGACGACCGTTTTGCCATAACTACCTCGTCCGAGATTCAAATTGTCGGCAATCAGCGCCTTAGTCGGGAGCAGGTTCTGAGCGTCTTCGGGGCGGATCTCGAGCGCAACATCTTTAAAGTGCCGCTGGCGGAGCGGCGCGCCGATCTCGAGCGCCTGCCATGGGTGGCCCACGCTACGGTGATCCGGATACTACCCAACAGCATTCGCGTATCGGTTACGGAACGGACTCCAGTCGCTTTCGTCCGGCAGGGAACGCAGGTTGGCTTCGTCGATGCAGAAGGGGTTTTGCTGGATATGCCGCAGGAGGCAGCTGGCGATCCGCAGTACTCCTTCCCCGTGCTTACCGGACTTTCGGCGGACGATCCGCTCTCGGCGCGAGCTGCGCGGATGGAGGTGTACAGACGCTTTATGCAGGAGCTGGACAGCTCCGGCGAACATCTGACGCAGTCGTTGAGCGAGATTGACCTTTCGAATCCCGAGGATGTGAAGGCGCTGATCGCCAGCGGCAGCTCGGACATCCTGGTTCACTTCGGCGACGAGGACTTCCTCAATCGCTATCGCCTGTTTCAGCAGAACCTGCCGCAGTGGAAGGCGCAATATCCCAAGCTGGCTTCAGTGGATGCTCGCTATGAGCACCAGTTCGTGCTCGAGATGGAGTCTGGAGCTGCTGTGCCTTTAGCTGGGGATGGGAAGACTGCCGCCAAGCCAAATGGCGCTGCTGTTGCGGCGAAACCAGCGACAAAGCCTGCTGCTCCGAAAGCGGCCGTAAAAGCTACGGCGAAGCCTGCAGGACCGAAACCCAAGGCCAAGCACCCCCCGGCAAAGGCGCAGAAGTCGAACCAGAAGATGTTTGCTGCTTTGGCGGCGGCCCACAAAGCTACTGTGGCGAATGCGCATAGTGGTGTGGCTTCGCACACCGCCGGCAAGCAGGTGAAGCAATGAATCCCAGAAATGAAAACCTAATTACCGTGCTCGACGCAGGAAGCTCCAAGAGCTGCGTGCTGGTGGCCGAACTTACCGACGGCGTCCTGCGCTATCGCGGCCATGGCATTGAGGCCTCCAGGGGAATGCGGCGCGGCGTGATCTCCGACCTCGGCCCTGCTGCCGAGGCTATCAACCAGGCGGCACTAACGGCAGAGCGCGCGACCAAAGCGCCCATTGAAACCGCAGTTGTCGGCGTTGGTGGCCCGCATATTCGGGGCATGAACTCGCAGGGTGGCATCAGCATGGGCAGCCGCATGAAGGAGATCACCCGCGAGGATGTACGCTCTGCAATCGACCGCGCCCGCTCTATCGGGCTTGCGCCCGACCGCGAAGTGCTGCATCTGTTGCCACAGCAGTTCATCCTTGACGATCAGGCTGGCATCCATGATCCGGTGGGGATGGTGGGCAATCGGCTGGAAGTGAATCTGCATCTATCGACGTGCTCCGGGAGCGCGGTGCAGAGCGTTGTGACCTGCGCGAATAAAGCGGGCCTTGAAGTAGTCGACACGATCTTTGAAGGTATCGCGGCGGCTGAGGCTGTGCTGTCGGCCGACGAGCGGGAATTGGGTGTTTGCCTGGCGGATATCGGCGCGAGCTCGACGGAGCTGGTGGTGTTCTTCGAAGGCTCGGTGGCCCATACGGCGGTGCTCCCCATTGGAGGCGACCACTTCACCAACGATCTTGCTGTCGGGCTGCATGTCAGCGTGGAAGAGGCCGAGCAGTTGAAGCGGACGTATGGCAATTGTGTGGTGACGTCGGTTCCGCAATTGAACGAGATTGAGGTAGGCGGTGATCTTGCCACCGGAGGGCAGCCGGCGCGTATGGTGCGGCAGCGCTTTCTCGCGGAAATTCTGGAACCCCGTGCACGCGAGCTGTTGACGATGCTGCGCGATAATCTGCGCTCGGGCGGCGTGTTGGAGGCGATGGGTGCCGGATGTGTCTTTACCGGTGGCGGTGCAAACCTATTGGGTCTGCTGGACAACGCTGAAAGCCTGTTGCGTGTGCCTGCGCGCATCGGCTACCCCGTGCCGTTGAGCCGCATGCCCTCGGAATTGGCGAAACCGGAGTTTTCTGCGGCTATCGGAATGCTGCTATATACGCACCGCACGCAGGTCCGCAAGGCCAGCGAAGAGCAGGGGTTGCGGCAAAAGCTGAAGTCGATCTTTGCAGGCAGTTTTTAGGCTTTGGCGGTTCAATTTGGATAAGGAATTGCTGTTTTGCGGGTACGGGCACGCGCATTCTTGAGTGTAGACGGTAGACTAATATCTATGAAATTTGGCAAGTGGCTTGGTGTTGTTCTTGTAGGGCTTGGATGCGGCTATGCGGCGCATGCTCAAGCTGGCGTATACGTCGGATACTCAGCAACCAGGATGAGTGGAATTACGTGCTTCGATCCGCAAAGTTTCAATTCGCAGGGTCTGTGCTACAACTCCAACACCAGCGCTACCACTAGCCCCAATAACCACGTGGACCCTTCTGGAGTCCTGCTCGGCGGGTACTACGATTTTCGTAATGTAGGTCCTGTGAGGCTGGGTGTTGATCTCCGTTACGGCCACGACCGCGCCAACAAGTCAGCCGCGGATGGTGGCGGTGGCAAGGATGTGACCGGAGCTAACACTACTCTCGTCGGTCTCCGCGGAGTGGTGCATACCCCGTTCCGTTGGCTGAAACCCTATGGGCAGATGTCTTTGGGATGGACCAGTACGAATGCGGCAGAGCCCTTTTGTGCGGGCACGGTGGGTCCTGTTGGCACTCCTCAATCAAACTGCTCTACGCAGACTCCTCTCAACACTCCAAGACGCTATGACAATTTTTTTCGCTATGAGGGCTTTGTCGGAGCAGACGTACGCATTGCGTCGATCCTCGATTGGCGCGTGATTGAACTCGGTCTTGGAAATATGACCCGCATTGGTGACGGGACAGTCGTGACAACTAGCGCATCGTCAACCGGTGTACCCGTAACAACAGCCCCGACGAGCAATTCCATTGGAGTGAGATCGATTGGTGCCGGGCTGGTGTTCCATCTTCCATCGAAATAGAAATTTGGTGGATCGTTCTGTATTGCTCCTGTTTTGATGTTGCTTGTTTCTCCTCTATCCTCTCGAACCCCCGTATGGTCGCCACTGCGAACGCGCGGGGAAACGCACTCAGATGTGTTCGAAGGGGAGGATGAAAAGAAGCGAAAACACGAACGGCGGCAAATGCAACCGTAAAAATTACTAATATCTGTAATCGAACTTGGTGCGTTTGTAGATTTCCTGCAAGCTTTCCTCTGTTTCGAAGCGCAGAATCAAGAAAGGTGTTTCGCAATCACCTGAGGAGATTTATCCCATGCCTTATCAGCCTGACGATGCGCTTCGCATCCATTACCACGACGAGACGCAACGCAACGCGCGTATCAAGGTGATCGGCGTCGGTGGCGGCGGCAACAATGCGGTCAACCGCATGATCGCCGCCAACGTTGAAGGAGTGGAGTTCATTGCAGCCAATACGGACGCGCAGGCGCTCGAAAGCTCGAACGCCCCGGTAAAGCTGCAGCTCGGCGTGAAGCTGACCAGTGGTTTGGGCGCTGGAGCGAACCCGGACATCGGGCGTCGTGCTGCTCTCGAAGATTCGGACAAGATCATCGAAGCGCTTGAAGGCGCGGACATGGTGTTCGTCACGGCAGGTCTCGGCGGAGGCACTGGAACGGGTGCCGCGCCGGTCATCGCCTCGCTCGCCAGTGAGATGGGTGCGTTGACGGTCGCCGTCGTTACGCGTCCGTTCATGTTTGAAGGCAAGCGCCGCATGATGCAGGCTGAACGTGGCATGCAGGAGCTGTTGGAGTCGGTCGACACGCTGATCGTGATTCCGAACGAGAAGCTGCTTGCAGTCGCCAAGGACGCGGGCTTCTTTGAGAGCTTTCGCATTGCCGACGATGTTTTGCGGCAGGGTGTTCAGGGAATCTCGGACATTATTACCATCCCCGGTGTCATCAACCGTGACTTCGCCGATGTGAAGACGACCATGGCGGGCATGGGTTACTCGGTGATGGGAACGGCTGTGCGCTCAGGGCCAGATCGTGCTCGCGAAGCTGCTATGGCTGCAATGGCATCGCCGCTGCTGGAAGCAGGCGCTATCGATGGTGCGCGGGGCATCCTGATCAACATTACGGGTTCGAGCAGCCTGAAGCTGAACGAGGTGAACGAGGCCTCGACGCTCATTCAGAATGCCGCGCACGAGGACGCCAACATCATCTTTGGCGCGGTGCTGGACGAGAAGATGGGCGAAGACGTGAAGATCACTGTGATTGCCACGGGCTTTCGGGATGAGATGCCTCAGCGCCGCAATCGCATGCTTGCGGAGTCGACGCTTCCGACACGCAGCGAAGCGCCACTTCCGCGCATCGAGCAGAGGCCAACGAACGCACGCTTTGCCAGCGAAACGCCAGCTCCAACCGGGAAAGAGACGCGCGAGGATGCCGATACGGATGATTTGCCGGCACCGCAAACCCAGGTCCTCCGCGAAACCTCGTCCCGCGAAAGCGAGCCTCCCCGCATCTATATGGAGCCTGCGTTCGAATCCTCGACTGCTACGGCCACTATGGAGGCGGTCTCGGAGCGCGTGAATGCGACAGAGGCTCGTCCGGAGCTTTTGCCCGTACTTGCCTCGGTGTTTGACGACGACTTCTTCCGCAAGCCGAATGAGGAGTTGCGTGCCACCGGTTTGCAGAGTGCGTGGCCGGAGCCAGCTCAAGGTCGCTCTGTCGCACCGTCTTACGGTATTCAGGAGGAAACGAAGTCATCGCAGTGGCCGGAGTCGAAGGTCTCGGCATTTGCCGGACACGCGACTGAGAGTATGCCGGCAACCGACGAACTCGACATCCCCGCATTTCTGCGGCGCAGTCACTAGAGGCTCCGGAGAGAAATGATGAGACGTAGCGCCACAGTCCTTCTTTTTGCGATGCTGAGTGGGGCCGCTATGGCTCAGCCACCAGCTTCCAAAAAACATCATGCGCCGGCAACCGCACAGAAAAGTCATGCAACCGGGACCGCGCACCATGGTGCGGTGGCGAGTCGCACCGCAGTGAGTCGACAGACTGGTACGCGCCGCGGACGGGCTGCTGTGCGGGTCTCGGGCCGCAGGGTGATGGTGCATCACTACGCAGAGCGCTTCACCGCAAGCAGCTTCAACGACAATTTGACGTTGGGTGATGTGACGACCGGTGAAGATCCGGTAGTGCGTGCTGCAGCCATCGAAGCATTGGGCAATATGAACGGCACGGCGCTGGCAATTGATCCCTCCAGCGGACGCATCCTGGCGATGGTGAACCAGAAACTTGCACTTAGCTCCGGCGCGGAGCCCTGTTCGACGATCAAGGTAGCCGTCGCGCTGGCGGCATTGCAGGAGGGCCTGGTCAAGAGCGACACGCCGGTGAATCTTGGCGGCCACTACTCGCTGGATCTAACGCATGCTCTGGCGAAGTCTGTGAATCTCTACTTCGAAGTCCTGGGACGCGCGATGGGCTTTGAACGCGTGAAGCACTATGCCAATGAGTTTGGCCTGGGCGAGTTGGCGGGGTACAACATTCCGGGCGAGCAACTGGGCACCTATCCTGATACGGAGCTGCCTATAGCGCAGGGCGGTGTCGGTCGCATGTGCTCGTTTGGCGAAAGTATCTCGATGACGCCGCTGCAGCTGGGCGCGCTGGTCTCCGCGATCGCCAATGGTGGAACGCTCTACTACCTGCAGCATCCGACGACGCCGGAGACCATCGCCGCATTCGTGCCTAAGGTCAAACGGCTTCTCGACATCCAGCAGGTTATCCCGCAGATCCTGCCGGGTATGCAGGGCGCGGTTGACTTCTCTAACGGTACCGCTCGTTCTCTGCGGACGAACTTCGTGCAGTTTCCGGTGTTCGGCAAGACAGGAACGTGCTCGAACAACGGCACCCGCTATGGTTGGTTTGTGTCCTACGGCGATGCTCCGACGGGACGCATCGTGACGGTGATCTTCCTGGAAGGCGACAGGCAGGTGTTTGGGCCGAAGGCCGCTGAGCTCACTGGCCAGTTTTACCGCGCGATGTATGAGCGCAGCTACTTCCAACCCAAGCCTTCGCCGGCGGCTGAATCGGCCGATGTGCAACATGCTGGCGCGCAGTAGAGCTGCAAAAGAACCCATACCCATTTGGCTCATCCCCGCCACAACTGCGAAACTGCTTGAGGACACCGAGGAGCTTCGCCATGAAAATTCTTACAGCGCAGGAGATGGGCGAGGCTGATCGCCGTTCCGTCGAGATGGGCGTGCCCATCGCTACACTGATGGAGAATGCCGGTGCGGCTGTTGCGAAGTTTTGCCTGCGGCAGTATGCCGCAGAGCGCACGGTGCTTGTGCTCTGCGGCAAGGGCAACAACGGTGGTGATGGCTTCGTTGCCGCTCGATATCTGGGGGATGCAGGTCGCTCGGTACGAATTGCCTTGCTGGGTGCAGCGAGCGATGTGAAGGGCGAGGCTGCGGCGGCGCTTGAACGGGCGAAGTCGCAGCAGGGCATCGAGTTTTTAGAGACGCAAAACGAAGACGCCTTACGCGCCGCATTCGAGGTCGCGGAGCTGGTGATTGACGCGGTTGTCGGTACGGGGTTCAAGCCGCCCTTGCGGGGATTGGCTGTAGCTGCTCGTGAGTTGCTGGCAAAGACAACAGTTCCGGTAGTTGCAGTTGACCTGCCGAGTGGGTGGGATGCCGACTCTCTTGCGCAAAAAGCGGAGACCTTCCGTGCTGATGCGGTTGTGACCTTTGCTGCACCGAAACTTGCCCATGTTTTTGGACACCTGACCGTTGGCAAGACCTTTGGTCCGGTGGTCGTTGCACCCATAGGAACGCCGGATGCGGCGGTCGAGTCACGGACGGGACTGCATTGGGCAGGTGCGGCTAAAGCTCTGACGGAGACGCCTCGCGACATCAATGGCAACAAGGGGAAGTTTGGGCACGTATTGATCGTCGGTGGAGCTTTTGGGAAAGCTGGCGCGCCGTCGATGGCGAGTCTGGCGGCCATGCGGGCTGGGGCTGGTCTGGTGACGGCTGCGATACCGCGTGAGATCTTACCGACCGTTGCTGCGGTTGCGCCGGAATTGATGCTGGAACCTCTGGAGCAGGAAACAGAGAGCAGGAAACAGGAAACAGCAAACAGCAAACAGCAAACAGCAGGTCTGTCTCTGAAGCATTTGGAAGAAGGGCCTCTGGCGAAGCTGCTTACGGGGATCAAGGTTGTGGGTATCGGGCCCGGGCTGGGGACCAGCGGTTCTACGCCGGAGTTTGTGCGGGGATTTGTGGAGCGCGTTACGCTGCCTATGGTGATCGACGCTGACGCTTTGAATGCCTTTGCCGGGCGTACCGAGCTGTTGGAGAATGCCGTAAAGCATGCAGAATCGGCGGGACGATCTCGAACGATTGTGCTGACGCCCCATCCGGGGGAGATGGCGCGGCTGGCTGGAATGACCGTGAAAGAGGTCGAGGCGGATCGAATCGGTCTGGCACGGCGGTTTGCTACTGAGCATGGGGTTACGCTGGTGCTTAAGGGGTGGAGAACGATAATCGCACATCCTGATGGGCGGATCGGTGTGAATACGACTGGTAACCCGTCGATGGCTAAGGGTGGCAGCGGGGATATTTTGACGGGGATTGTGGCTGCCATGCTGGCCCAGCATCCGGAGGACGTTGCGCAAGCGGTAGAAGCTGCTGTGTTCCTGCATGGACTGGCGGGAGACTTTGCGGCGCTGGCGCAGGACGAGCATACGGTGCTCGCCACGGATACGGTGGGGCATCTGTGGCAGGCTTTTCGCTCGCGAGTTATTGATATAGATGGGTTTACATGGATCGCCGGTGGTGCGGCTCATTATACGAAGGAGTAAGGATGAAAGAGTGGACACGTGAAAAGCGGCTGCGCACGCGGAGTGTAGGGGGGACGCTGGCTCTGGGGGAGATGATGACCGAGTTGCTGCGGGCGCCGAAGCTGGTCGTACTGCGCGGGGAGCTTGGGGCTGGGAAGACGACGCTCGTAAAAGGGATGGCTGCTGCGCTCGGGGCAGCTGATGCGGAAGAGGTCGTGAGCCCTACGTTCACGCTGGTGCACGAGTACCAGGGACGTAAGGTGAGGCTTTTTCACCTCGACCTGTACCGCCTGGAGACAGAGGCCGAGGTCGAAGGGGTAGGTCTGTGGGAGATGGCCGATGCTCCCGACGCCCTGGTGCTGGTGGAGTGGGGCGACAAGTTCGCCAGCGTCATGGAGCGAGCCGATGCCGAGGTTGCGATTACGCAGGGCGAGGTGGAGAATGAGCGCCTGCTGCATGTTCACTGGAGAGATTAGGGTAGGACTAGTCCGCAGTTGCTCTTGCTTTTCTGGTTGTCATTCCCGCAGGGAACCTGCTTCTGTTTTTTTTGCTGGCGTCCAGCCTTCGTGGTAATCCATCAACCAGCAGATTCCTTGCGGGAATGACAACCAGAAAAGCAAAAACAAAAGACAAAGGCCGCGACATCTGTCGCGGCCTTGTTTGATTTCTGATGTTTAATTCCTTAGTTCTGGCTCTCGTACATGCGGCGCCAGTTGGCATTGCTGCGAGCGCGGAGGCCGATGAAGGAAGGAACGAAGACGGTAAGAGCGAGGAAGCTAGCAGTGATTGCGTAGTACATGCGTAATTCTCCTAAGGCGCGCGCAATGGCGGCGCTGAATCCCAAACGTGGGGTTGTCGGTGATGTGTCTTCAGTGCAGGCGGTGTTGAGATCTTGACTCAGCCGTCACGGTCACTGGCATAATTCTTCGGACCTGGTGGGGGATCGCTTGCCTTGTTTGGCGGCGTTCCCAATCTTTGTTCACAGGACCTACTACGGATATGATACTCGATTCGTTCCGTTGATGCATTATTATCGTCCATTATAGACGATATTCGCACAAGTCCTTGTCCGTCTACTGTTGTTTTTTCGCAGTAAACTCACACTTATTGATACGCAGGGCCTGCGGCAAAAGTTCCATCGATTTTTCTATTGTCAGTAGTTTTCTTTAAATGCTATATTTCCAAGCCTTTTTTCTTTAGCGGGGAAGAGCGGCCGATATAGCGGTAGATGGCGCAGAGCTCGTCGCCGGTTGAACCGTACTCCTCTTGCTCCGCGATGGCGGCGAGATCGGCGATGTGGTCGTCGGTCGACATGGCAACGCGCCCCATCCAGATCCGGCGAAAGGCAGGATGGCGGTCGAGCAGCGAGCCATGCTCGGCGTTGGCATAGAGCAGATCGAAGGGGTGGGGGTGTTTGGTGAGCGATTTTTCTACATGCGCTAAAAAGCGGCGCAGGATGGGGAGCTCGAAGGGGTGGAAGAGGAAGGCTACAGTGGGCGCTTCGGGCAGAGGATGGGTTGTCGCATCGGCATGATGCAGTTCAAGCGGCGCCAGGGCCTCCGCCTGGGAGTCCTTTGCCCATAGAGCAATGTTTGCCTGTGCGATTTGCGCCAGCTTCGGGTTCAGTTCGACCCCCTCAGCGCGCAGAAAGGGGTACTGGGAGGCCAGCAGCAGGGCACGGCCTTTGCCCGCTCCTACATCCAGGAAGACGGTGTTTTCGACAGAGGCTCCGGGCTCGGAACGCTGCAGCCAGTGGTCGAGTAGGGAATGCAGAATGCTGGGGGCGACGCCGTAGTAGGCCGTAAGCTCTTCGACCTTTGCGTTGGTCCCGCGCACGATAGTCGTTCCGGGGATGAGGCCGGAGGTGTCGGTCCCATGGAGCTGGTCGAAGGGGTGGATCGCGGACGGCTTTTTTTTGCGAGGCATCGTGCTCAGTCTAGAGCAGTTCGTGTATTTGATTGGAGTGGAGAAGTTGGATGATTACGATTTTCGTTCCGCGGCCGGGCGTTGGAAAAGCTTTGACGCAACGGGCGCTACGGTTCGCAAAGGAACGCGACGGCATTTGTGTTTGGGAAGAGGCTTGTCCTAAGCGCTAGAGCCGTTGCGAGCCATCAGAGATCTGCAGCTTGTTTGTACCAGCACTATCGCTTGCGCAGACAACCTGCAGGTCTCTCCACTGCGCATGACATAAAGCCGTCATGCTTCGGTCGAGATGACAATTCTGCGGTGGTTCAATTTTGAGTGGTTCGTTCCATGCGTCACATTCTAGGTAACGGCTGAGGTTGTACGTTCTATCGATTCCAGGAATGAGTGAAGGCATTGGTTGAATCGGTCCTCTGCCTCGAGATTCGGCATATGACCGATGTCCTGAAACACTTCAAGACGACAGTCCGGCATGGAAGCTTGTAACTTTTTGCCATTGGCTATCGACGTGTAGGAGTCGTCCGTTCCCAGGACGAGCATCGCAGGTTTCGAGAAATGCTGAAGCCCGGGGCTGTAGTCCTGGCGCATCGCTCTTCCCCGAACAGCGGCCGCAGCTCCAGATGGACTGGTGGAGCAGATCATCGTGAAGATTTGTAAGGCGAGAGCTGGATTGTCCTTAATTGCTTTGCGCCCGAGCAATTTGGGGAGCATCTCGGTTCCGATGGGGACGATGCCTTCTGTCTCGATTCTCTCGGCCGCGCGATTCCGTTCGACAACTCCCTGGGGTGTCTCGGGTTCGGCAAACGTTGCTGCAAGAATCAGGGCTGCCGTTCGTTCCGGAAAGGCTCTCGCAAATTCCATGGCGATCTGGCCGCCCATGGATAGTCCAACAACACACGCTTGCTTCACACCCAGGTCATCAAGGAGGGCAACGAGATCAGTAGCGTACATTTCCTGGGTATACGCGTCGATGGTTGGCGAAGGCGTCGATTCACCATACCCTCGGAGGTCTGGGACGATCGTCCTGTACTTCCAGCGAAGAGACTGTACCTGCGGCGTCCACATCGTTCGATTGAAGGGATGACCGTGGATAAATAACACTGGAAAGCCTTGGCCGTAGTCGCCATAGACCATCGAAGTTTTGCTCTTGGAATCGTTCATGGAGTCTCCTGCAAGTGTTCCTGCAAAGAGTATCGAAGACTTCGAGAATCATCTAATCCCGATGTTTCTAGATGATTCATTATCCATGAGTCATAATCATGGATATGGAGAAGCAGCGCTTCCTGAGCCAGGTTGAGATCGATTTACTGATCACGCTCGTATCCGTGCCCAGTTTCACGGAGGCGGCGGAAGCGTTGGGACTGACACAGTCGGCTATCTCGCGGGCGGTTAGCCGTCTTGAAGAGCACTTTGGTGTTGCACTCCTGACGCGTGGGAAAGGGGGCTGTGAGGCGACTCAGGAACTACTCCGGTTGCAGCCGAGGTTGAGACGTGCAAGGCAGGCGCTGGAAGAATTGAACGCGACTTCTGGTCCAACCAAGAGCGAACTAGCCGGCAAAATTCGCGTTGTTGGTTTTCGAAGTGCTATCTCCGTCCTGCTTCCAGAATCGGTCTCGACGTTTATGGCACGACACCGACGGGTTCGCATCTCTCTCTCGACAGTTCCAGAGATAGGAGGTGGTGTACAGAAGGTCGTCCTGGAGGCTAAAGCCGATTTTGGTCTGACGACGATTCGTCCGTCTCGTGGTCTCTGCTCGGTTTATATCGGTAGCGATCCTTACACGGTTGTGCGACGTAAAGGAACACGACGGCCCTTCGTCTCGCGAATGTCTTGTGCTTTGGAAGGAGAGATGCTCAGAGATTGTTCCCAAGATATTGCAAGCCCATCAATGGGATCCCATAGAGACGATGTCAGTGGATAACGATATGAGCGTGCTTGCGATGGTAGAGCATGGTGCCGGGTACTCGATCATGCCGCGACTTGCGACGCAGCCATTGCCTTCCTCTCTATCGCGCCATGCGCTCGCTGTGCCCTTCAGGCGGGACATATGGCTTTGTGGCAGAAGGGACGTTTGGGATACAGCTATGGGGATGGCGTTTCGAAGATCCGTTGTAGAAGATCTGTCGAAGAAGCTGTCGCTGCTCTCCGTCTAACATCAAGGACACAAGCACTTTTGGAGATCGAGCCCTTACTGCACGAGGGCAAACGCCTCTAAATTTCAACCAGGGCACACGAAGAACAGGCAACAACAAAAGCTTTAACGCAGAGGGCGCGGAGGTTTCGCAAAGGTCGCAGAGGGTGTCGTGGCGGCCTTTGCGTTTTCCTTTGCGCCCTCTGCGTTAAGGCTTTTTGGCTGTCTGCCACAAATTTGCCTGGAAATAAAATGCGTTTGTCCTGCGTACTGCACAACATCAGTTACCAATTGCCGCCGCTCTTCAAAAATCGAACCTCAATGCGAATTGCACGATCCTCGGATCACCGGCGCTCGTGATCTTGCCGAACGCTTGCGAAGACATGTTATTCACCGGTTGCCCGTTGTTATTCGGTTGTCCGCTATTATCCAGTGCTCCAAGGTTCGTCCAGTTGATGAGATTGAATAGGTCGGCCCTGAACTCGAACCCACCTTTCCCTGCAGGAAGGACGGGAATCTTCTTCTTCACTGAGATGTCGTTCTGGAAGTAGCCAGGGCCGACCAGGGAGTTGCGTGCGGATGTGCCGAACTGACCTGGAGCGGGTTGTGAATATGCCGCGGTGTTGAAGTATTCGGCTGCTATTGCTGAGCGCGAGCGGCTCATGGACAAGTTGGGATTTCCGGTTACGTTCGCCCTCTCCTGGCCACTGCTGGTGCGAGAGTATCCGATCAAAGCGTTGTCCTGGCCCGTAAGGACGGAAAAGGGGATACCGCCGCTATAGCGGACGATACCGTTCAGTTGCCAGCCTCCCGCTACAGCGGTCAAGACTCCTTTGCCCTTCAGGGTTGGGAGTTCCCAGAGTCCATTGAGGGCAAGAATCTGGCCGACGTTGAAATCCGAAAGCCCTCGTTCCCCTTCTTCCCAATCGTTTGGGTTTTGGGGGCCGGAGCCGATCAAAGATTGAGACCTGGTATCGATCGATTTTTCCCAGGTGTAGGCTGCCTGGATGGAATAGCTCTTAGAGAACCTCTTTTGTACGTCAACCTGGAGCGAGTTGTAGTTGGAGTTGCCGTCAGAGAAGAGACCAGGGATGCTGCCGTAGTATTGTGGCGAAATCGGTCGCCGGCACTGCGCGTTGGCTTCGGTGGCGACTGGACCGCAGGCGGGGGAGACTGGACTGTAGACGGCGGCGTTCAGCTCGCGAGAATCGTAGAGGTGATGGGCCAAGCCACCGACATACGCGACCTCCGCGAAGAGATCGGCACCGAACCGGTGCTGGACATTGAGATTGAATTGTTCAACTTCCGCCGGCCTGTAGTTCGGGTCAAGGCTCGATTGGGTTATCCCTGGGAACGGGCCGAAGCTTGGTTTCTTCGGATTGTAAGGCAATGGGTCTGGTTGGCTGCCCCAGGGGTTTTCGGTGTTGGTCGGTGTCGAGCTGAAACTGACCAGAAAAGGCTCGTTGTTCGTCTCTACGGACTCGACCTCCTCGTTGATCGCAGCGTGATAAATTCCCCAGCCAGCCCGCACGGAAGTCCGACCGTTCCCCATGACATCCCAGGCAAAGCCGAACCGAGGCTCGAAGCCCCACTTCCAGGTTTTATAGATTCCAGGGGGAACCCCTTTGTCCCCTGGAACCACCAACCCCGGAGGTGCCGATGGATAGACCGTAGATTGCATGCCGGCGATGTACGTTGACGCGCCACCGGCCTTTTCTGTCCATGGCGTTTGCAGGTCATAGCGAAGCCCGAGATCGATTGTCACTCTCGGCGTGAGCTTGTAGTTGTCCTGAAAGAAGGGTTGGAACTGCTTGGACGTGCCGTCGTCGATGATGGTGGAGGTAACGCTGAAGGACTGGGGACGGCCGATCAGAAAGTCCGCCATCGGATTGCCTGGACTGGCTGGATTATTGGGATTGCTTGTATTTAATCCGGTGAAGGTATAACTCGTAGGCGGATAGACAAGATCTCCATTTCCCTCATACAGGAACAGGAAACCGATGTGCATATCGTGCTTCCCGTGATGCCAAGCGAGTGTGTCGTTGAATTGGCGGAAGTAAGAAGGTTCATCCGTATACGCATCGGTGCCCAGGAGGAAGTCGCCATTCACGTTAAATTGCGGGGTTTGAGGATAGGGGGTGAATCCATTGGAGTTGATGCCAAGCTGCTGCGCCGACTGACCGTTCTTTTCGGTTCCAATGATTCCTTCCGGGCGCGAGTAGGAAATCGCCGCCTCATTGATCAGGTAAGGGCGAAATGTATGGGTCTCCGTGAGCGCGTATGCCTGATAGTTGTACGTCTGTGGGTCATTCCAAAACGGAATGGGCCCTGGCGTCGGACTGCTTGATCTGCTGCGGTACGAACGAAACGATACCCTGTCCCTGGCTCCGAGGCTTTGGTCTATCTTGTAGACCACTTCGTAGGAGGTGACCGGTGCGCTTTGCGCAAGCCGCAGGCTGCCATCGGGTTGATTGGGTAATGGGAGATACAAGTTCATCACATTCGTTGCGACAGTATCGATTCGGTTTGTGGGAATGATGTTGCCGGGAAACGGTGCGCCTGTATTGGGATCTGTGATGACCTGTGGGGTCGGCAGATTCAACAAAGCGGAAAAGTCTCCGGTCCGTTCGGCGGCCGTTAGCGGGTAGGCTACGGTCAGGTCCTGCTGGTGAATTCGAAGCCCTTCGTACGCCACAAAGAAGAAGGTTTTATTCCTGCCGTTGTATTTCGGGAATAGAACCGGCCCGCCCAGATCGCCTCCAAACTGGTTCATGCGTAGCAGGGGTTTTTTCGTGCCGGGCGGCGTGAACGCGTTGGCGGCATCGAAGGCGTCGTTGCGCAGGTACTCCCACAGCCCCCCATGGAATTCATTGGTGCCAGATTTGGTGATTGCCACAATCTGGCTACCGGCCGCTCTTCCGTAGTCCGCGCCATAGGTGTCGGTAAGGACTCTGAACTCCCCCAAGGCGTCGACAGTGGGAAGATTCTGGCTGGTATTGGAGATCGCGTCGGTTAAAACCTGGCCGTCAAGCATCATGTTGCCGAAGTCGGTTCTACTTCCCGAGATGCTGTACAAAGCGCCATTGCGCGGCGAAATAAGGTAGATGGGCGCGTTGGATACGGCGACACCAGGAAGCGTTGCGAGAAGTCCCGTGGCGACCCTTCCGTTCAACGGAAGGCCCTCGAGGTGAGCGGCATCTACGGTGGCTCCCAGTGTGGCATCGGTGGTGTTGATGTTGACTGTATCGCCGGAGACATTGACGGTTTGATCCACCTCTCCGACGCGCAACTTCACATCCACACGAATATTCTGAGCGACCGGAACGAGGATGCCGGACTGAACAAATGTTCTGAACCCGTGGGCTGTGACCTTGAGGGTGTAATGTCCAACCGGCAGTGAGGAGATCGAATACGCTCCCTTTGTGGAGACGGTGGTGCTGGTGGAAAAGCCCGTATCGGTATTTGTGGCTTGAATGGTTGCCGCCGATACGACGGCTCCAGCCGGATCGGAGACTGCGCCGAGCAGCGCTCCTGTGGTCTGGGCCCATGCGTTACCGCATGCGAGGAAGACGGCAGTTGCTAGAAGAATTCTTGAACGCAGGCCTACGCGCCATGCGCGCAGCCAGATTGGTACGTGGCCCATGAAGCTTACCCCGACAAGTATTTATTTTTTTGAGACTCGAGCCGGAAAAATCCGCAGCCTGTGATGTGAATCGTGCGCATGCTCGAAAAGTTCTTCAAATGGACTCTTCTGTATGGCTTTCACACATACAAAGTTCCGAGAGCCCGAAACATGATGCGTTTTGGGCATAAGTTGCTAAGAACAGTCACTGCTGAGCGGTTGGATGCCGGATAGATTCAGTTGGTTAGCGAGAGTAAGTATGTTTCTTCTGGAGGGTGGCGCTGCGGGGCACACGCAACCTCTGTTCCTCTCCGATTGAGATGAATAGGTTCTTGCGCTGCAAGTTGTAAACAAAAAACGCGACAATAGGTATAAAGGCTTTTGTTTAGCGATGTGTAGGGGTGATGTATGGATCGACGGAAGTTTCTTGCGTTGGTGGGTTCGAGTGTGACCGTGCCGTCTGCGTTAGGGCTGGAGGCGGCTGCTGAGACGAAGGTGCATGCGCAGCGCAAGCGCAAGGGGCCTCCGAACGTGGTCGTAATGATCTGCGACGACCTGGGTTTTGGCGATCTTGGCTGCTATGGATCGAAGCTGGCAACGCCAAACCTTGACCGTATGGCCGCGGAGGGCGTGCGGTTTACACGATTCAATGCGGGGCATCCGATCTGTTCGGCTTCGCGGGCGGCTTTGCTGACTGGGCGCTATGGATTGCGCTGCAATACGGCAGGGGCGTTTCCGCCGAACACGCCTAGAGGAACGTCGCTCGATGAGACGCTGCTGTCCGATCTGTTCCATGCGAAGGGGTTCAAGACAAAGGCGATCGGCAAGTGGCATCTTGGCGACGCGCCGGAGTATCTGCCGACGAGCCGCGGATTCGACTCGTACTTCGGCATTCCGTACAGCGTGGATATGCATCCTACGCGGTTGGTCCGGGACAAGAAGATTCTGGAAGAGGAGACCGATCCGAAGCAGTTGACGCCGCGCTATACGGCGGAGGCGGTGGAGTTTCTGGATCATGTGGGGGGTGATCCATTCTTTCTGTATCTCGGATTTTCGTATCCCCATGATCCACCGATGGCCTCGGACAGGTTTGCAGGGAAGTCGGGGTTGGGCGATCAGGGCGATTCCATTGCGGAGATCGACTGGAGCGCCGGTGAGATTTTTAAGGCAATTGAACGCAATGGATTGGGTGCGGACACGCTGGTGATGTTCACAAGCGATCATGGGCCGTGGTTTCAGGGCAATCCCGGGGCACTGAGAGGGCGGAAGGCTTCTACATTTGAAGGTGGGTTTCGTGTGCCGTTGATTGCGAGGTGGCCAGGTGTGATTGCGGAGCGGAGAGTGGAAGAGACGCCATGCTCGAACCTGGATGTGCTGCCATCGCTGATGAAGGTGTGTAGGTTGGGGTCGTCCCCTAAGGCACTAGATGGCGTGGATGCGTCGGCGTTATTGTTCGGAACAGGCGATACGATCGAGGAACGGGCGCGGATTTATTTTTCGCCAATGGGCGATCATTCGCTCGATGTGCATTGCATTCGCAAGGGTGATTGGAAGCTGCGCGTGGCGCAGGGCGCCGGAGGCGAAGTTTATTTGAATGATTCCGCATCGTCCCCTACGAGTGCGTGGCTTCAGCATCCGGAGCTGTATAACCTGGGGCTCGACCCGGCAGAAAGCTATGATGTGGCGAAGTATCATCCGGAGAAGGTTGCAGCGTTGATGGCGGAACTCGATGCGCTGGTGGCAACATTTCCTCCAGATGTCACCGAGGCGTATGCGTCGCTGAAGAGCAGGCTGGGCGCGGGGACGACGCGGGCCGGCGCATCGCCGCGGCTGCCTTCGCCATCTGCCTCTCAATGAAGCTGAAGAGCGAATATTTGTTTCCTGCAGCATTCTGTAATGCAGGAATTGAGCTAACTGCGCCGAGTGTTCAGGATAGGAAACGCCGGAGCGAGCAGTTCGATCGCAGAACGCGAGACGGTGGGAAGACCGGCGAGACGATTTTCAATCTGAGCGACGAGCTGGGCGTTTGCGGCGTCATCGGTTCCAGGTGCTATGAGCTGGATGTGCACGATATAGCGCGGCGGGACTCCTGGGATGGTTGCGCCGGGTGCTTCTTCGTCGCGTGTCAAAGTAGCGGAGCGCACGAGATTCAGATCGACGATGTTGCGCCGCAGCAGGGGGTCATAGCAGTCCTTTAGCGCGGCCAGCAGGTCGTCGCGTGTCACTGGCCGCTGTCCTGGTGGGTCTTTACGCAGGTGTCCAGATGCTGCGTGCTGCGGGTCTTCCAGGTGGCGTCGGAGGAGGGGTGCAGGACGCCCTGGCGATAGAACATCAGCCAGGTTTCGCAGCCTTTGACGTCGACGGCTGCTGCTGCAGGCTGGATGGCATCGATTTGCTTTAGCAGGGATTGAATGGCGGGCTGGAACTGCTCGTTCGGCGCATCGCGGAGGGCAGCGGTCTTGTCGAACGCGTCCCAGGCTGCGGCACTTTCTGGAGGAACCGCGTGTGTGATGGCGATAGCCGGCTGAGAGGCCGCTGGCTGTGGCGTAGGTGCATGATGCCGGCGCATGAAGTTGAAAACTCCAAGTGCGACGATGATGGCGATCAGGATGTAGTGACGGGGGCGAAAGCGCATGGAGACTCCTGCGTTAGTGCGTGCGTTCGACGAGGTACTGGGCGAGAGACTTGAGCGGTGTTGCGGCATCGCCAAAGGGTTCGAGCGCGGCGAAGGCGTCGGCGATGAGCTCCGCTGCATCGTGTTTCGACTGCTCGATACCGAAGACAGCGGGCCATGTTGCTTTGTCGGTCGCTGTGTCCTTTCCGGCGGTCTTGCCGAGCTCTTCGGAGGACTGGGTCATGTCGAGCACGTCGTCGACGATTTGGAACGCAAGACCGGCTTTTTCGCCGAAGGTGCGGAGACGAGCGATGGCGTCTTCGGAGGTGCAGGCGAGCTTGGCTGTGCTGTTGTTGGCGAGGCAATGGCCGAGGCCGAGCAGGCCGCCGCAGACGATCGAGGTCGTGATGAGCGCGCCGGTCTTGGCGCGGTGGATGCGTTCGACCAGATCTGCGGTAGGTTTGTGGCCTTCACCTTCGATGTCCATGACCTGACCGCCGATCATGCCCGGAGGCAAGGCGCCACCGACACCGGTGCCGATGGCAAAGGAGAATTCGCGCAGGATTTCGACTACCGTGGCAGCGGGTGCGGGGAGCTGTGCGACCGTCTGGAAGGCGAGTGTCTGCAGCGCGTCGCCGGCGAGGATGGCCATGGCTTCGCCGAAGACGACGTGGCACGTTGGCTGGCCGCGGCGGAGGTCGTCGTTGTCCAGCGCGGGCAGGTCGTCGTGGATCAGCGAATAGGTGTGCACCATCTCGATGGCTGCGCCCAACGCAGCGGCACCTTCGGGGAGCGTACCGGCGACGCAGCGGGCGGCCTCCATGCAGAGGATGGGGCGCAGGCGCTTGCCTCCGGCGAAGGTGGAGTGGCGCATGGCGCGGTGAATCGAGTGGGGCTCGATGGTGGCTGCGGGAAGCAGGCGCTCGAGCGCGGCATCCGTAGCGGCGGCCCCGGTCTTCAGAATGGATTGAACGTCGATAGTCATGAGCTAATCTGCAATTTTACGCGAGCGGCGAAAGGTAAGTCCTAACAGAGCCAGAGCGCATGCGGTTATCGCCAGGCCGAGCTTCTGGTCGAGCGTGTACTGCCAGGCGATATCGAGGGTGGAAGCGCCGGCAGGCAGGGCGACGGCGAGCAGGCCGTCGTCCCGCTGGACATGCGGCGGAAGCTCGCTTCCGTTGCGGGTGAGGCGCCAATCCGGGAAGTCGCGGAGGTTGAGGATGAGTGTCTCGGGCTGCGGAAGTTGCAACGCCAGATGGTGCGGGGCCTGGGCCGATACGGTCTGCTCAGGGTCCAGGTCATCGGCGAAGTTGGGATCGGTATCGCCAAGGTTGGGCAGGGTGCCGGGGGCGAAGCCTGCAGGATCGGTGGTCAGCCAGTAGCCGGGATCGTTGCTGCGTAGAACGTCGTTGTCCGCGCCGTTCGGTGTGTATTCGTCCGTGGGCGCTACGCCATGGTGGGTGTTGAAGAGTGAGGCCATGGCAGCGGGGAGGTCTGTGTCATCGCAGGGCTGACGATAAAGGGTGATGCCGAGCAGCGAGAGCGCAAGGGCGCATATCGGGGCGGTGATCAGCATGGGTTTGCGGATGTTTTCGGCGCGAGGAAGCAGCAGCGCAATCGCGAAGGAAAGCACGGCGGAGAGGATGGTAAGCAGACGCCAGGGGAACTGCAGGAACGCCAGGTCTGGGAGGTGTCGCCAGAGTGGCGTGGAGATGGGAACCAGCAGAAAGGCGATAGCGAGAGTCAGGACAGCTAATGTTGGAGCGTGTTTGCGGCGGCTGCGAAAGAAAAGAGCCGCCACAGCACCTGCCGTCAGCAGCAGAAGAACGAGGGCTAGCAGGCTGGCGGTGTGCAGTACTGCATTGTGCGCGCTGTCGACGGTGTGGGCGAAGAGGAAGTTATCCTCGAAGCGCATGTTTGGAATGATCGCCATTGCGATCTGGACGTAGAGGCGTTCGTAGGCTGCAGGCAGCAGATAGAACGCCGGCAGCGCCAGCCCAAGAGCTGTACCCGCAACCGTGGTGAGTAGCAGGCGAGAGGGTTTGAGAGCTTCAGGTTGGACGGTTTCTCTGGAAGTTCGAAGGGAGGCGATGAGGCGCAGAATCCCTAACAGCGCGAGCATATAGCAGCCCATTACGGCTGCAGGAGCATTGGTGAGCCATAACAGTGCGACCGGGATGGCGATGCCGCGTACCGTTGGCCGCTCGCGCAATGCGGCGAGCAGCAGCAGCGGGATCCACGCGGCGGCAAGAAGCTCGGCGTAGGCGGTGCGCTCGAAGGCGTTGAACAACATGTAGGGGTTCGCCATGTAGAGTGCTGCGGCGAAGATGGCGGCGTTCGGCGATGTGTACTGCCGCGCGAGATGGTGCATCGCGAAGCCCGCGGCGGTGAGCGCTATCCAGGTGTAGATCGCGGGTGCGGCGGTGATGGGGAAGAGTATGGTGAGCAGCGCGCCGAGCATCCATGACAGCGGCGGATAGAAGATAAAACGCGGCTCGCCTGCGTTATAAGCTGCGGAGAACGCCCAGTGCGGATAGAGTGTGCCATGACGAAGCTGCTGGGCGGCATCGAGCCAGCTCTGCAGATGGAAGTCGAAGTCGTGTCCGCAGGAACAGCCGTACAGAATGAGCGGCAGGGTTATCAGCAGCGCCGTGAGCGGAAGCAGAATCAGCGGAAGGATGCCTTCCGTTGTCTGCCGATGTCGACTCTGCCCCATGCTCTATTGTGACATTCGGATTTCTACGGCTTCAGCCTTGCTGCGAATGTGCTGAAGAGACTGTTCCATCCATTGTGGAAGCATTGTCCGCCTTTGGCATGGCAAAGCCTTCGACGATCCAACCAGCGACCCACAAAAGTGCGCCACAGACAGCAGGAAAGAAGCTTAGATACAGAACAAGTGGAATCGCAGTTCCAAGAAGAAAGTTAGAGGCTCCCATGTTGGCGGCGAAGTGCATCACGATGCCGATGACGATCGTAAGAACGAGGGTGGCCGTCGCGAAAAATAGGATGCCGCGTCCAACCCGTTGCATGCGTAAAGCGCCTTCACGAACGTTCATGGCTAGATTCCTCGCAGCGAAGTTACGGTCGAGGCAAGTTTACACCGGGTAGTTCCTCCATCGCCCAGTAATAACTGGGCAAAGATCACGGTAAGAGTGTGAGTGTGTGGGTGGATTGACTGTCGTGCAGGGGCAGCGGCAGAGTCGTGCCCTTTAGCCAGGGTTCGAACTGGTCGAGATACCACGGGCTGGCGGGGTTGCCGGACTCGCCTGTGGTGATGTTGCCAGTGGTCGCGTCCGGGCTGGCGAGGTCGGCGGTAAAGCGCTCGCTAGGGCCGAAGTGATGGCCAATGGCCCGGATGGTGGTTGCGTTGCCCGCCGTTGCGCGAGGCCCCGATCCGGTTGCGGTGCCGAGTATCCGGTCAAATAGCGGCGACATGGAGAAGAGGGGATGGTCGATCTCGGCTGGGTGCAGGGGGCCGAAGTGCCACGAGGACACGTCCGACGGCGCATGCGCGTCGTGCAGCGCTCGGACGACGGCTTCCGCCAGGAAGTCGTTCCAGTTCGCAAAGCCAGGTGGCAACCAGCGTGCTGGAGTGTGCGCGAGCAGGCTCTCCAGCGCATCAGCCTGTTCGCCCCACTGGTAGAGCGCGAGCAGCTCTTGTGGGCGGGCTTTGTGTTTGCCCGCTTTGTCATGTGCGGCGATCTGTGGCAGCAATAACATCGACCAGAGCTGAGTGCGCGTGGCGTTGATGATGGAGGGCGCGGCGGAGTCAGGGGTAATCTCACCGTTCCAGGAGCGCAGAATATCCGCGGTCTGGTGCAGGCGTTTTGTATCGTGCGAGAGCGCGGCCTGTGAGGCGTGGTCCAGGGCGTAGACGAGGCGCTGGGCGACGACACGATCGAACTCGGAGTGAACGTCGTTCTGGAGGGCGAGCATGTCGGCCGATGTCAGGCCGTTGCGGCCCGCAAGCAGCTTGTTGATGCGCTCCACGCGATACGGCGCTCCCCAGTCGAGGGCGATGGCGTAGGGATAGTCGTCAGGTGTGATGCGGGCGTTGGCAGTGGCGAGAAAGCCATTCGGCGGGTCGATGATGGCCGGTAGCTCGTTGTAGGGAATGTATCCCGACCACTGCTGCGTGGTGTCTTTGGCATCCACGGGTAACGGCGAGATAGGGGAGCCGATGGTGTAGTCGATCACGGGTGCCGCGATGATAGGTTCTTCGTCCGGCTTTGTCGCTTCTTTAGGCTTTGGTTTGGGTTTGGGCTGGGGTTTTGCGGTGCGAGGCGGAACGCGCTGTCCACGGCGAACAGGGTGGAACGCTGTGTCGAGCATAACCGTAGAACTGGCTGGCCAAGTAGAGAAAAGCGGTCGCGCTTCCGCGCGATACCCCCGACGCAGAGCGCGATGCCAATGTTTGTGGCGCGCTTGGCGTCTATACCCCACCCTTTGCGCAAAGGCTCTTGGTGCTTCACTGCATCGTGCAGCAAAGGATGGGGGACCCGATTTGTGGCTCGCTGGGTTGTCTTCCGGTGTTATCAGACTTGCCTGTGGCGCATCTTCGGAATCATCTTCATCGGGCGGTGTGGGGCCTACAGGGACTGCTGGCGGGGCGGCGCGTGGATAGTGCACTGCGGGCCCACGAACCGGGATGCGTCCTATGGCGTGGTAGCCGATGTGTTTGTTGTCGTCGGCGTAGATGAGGTTGAGCGAGGGGCCGCCAAAGCTGGCGAAGGAGGCGACTAGGGAGCCGCTGTCGTTGGCTGCGTCAATATCGAGGAAAGGCGAGGAGACGTTGGCCGGGTCGTAGATGGTCCATGCCAGCGAAAGAGTGCGATGTTCAGAGGGAAACAACGGCGAGATGATCGGCGTTGCCAGTTCGACGTTGCCGACTGTCTCCGTGGTCGTGAGTACGTCGAGTTGGATATCGCGGCCGCGGCGTACGCGGATGAGTTCGCTATGGTGTGCGACCGGCGACCAGGTGCCGTCGGCGCGTTCGAATTCGGTGCTCTGGCCGGAACCGCGCAGATGTTCGACGCGGATGTCCTGTACGTCGGCGCCGAGGTTGGTGAAGCTCCAGGCGACGTGCGCGTTGCGGCCGACGAGCACGAAGGGTACGCCGGGCAGCGTGAAGCCGGTGACGTCGAGTGTGGCGCCATGCAGGCTGGCCTCGTACCAGATGTCCGGCACGCTCAGCGAGAGGTGCATGTCGTTGGAGAGTAGAGCACCTCCCGAGGCCGAGCGAGATGCGGCAACTGCCCAGTTGTTCGAACCGGCACGGCAGTTCTCGCAACGCTGGCCGGGGAACTGCTGAGCTATGCGGAGGATGTCCTGCGGAGTTGCGAGGAGGGACTGCGAGCGGTCCAACGGAATCTGCTCGATCTCCGGCTTGGGGGTGGTCAGGTCCGTTGAGGGTTGTGAGGGCGGATGGTCACGCCATGAGCCGACTGGATAGAGGTCAGCCATAAGCTCTGGCGGAAGATGGGTTGCGAGCGCTTCGCGCCGCATTTTGGTGGGGAACTCTGTCGACAGATCCTGGAACATCGCCAGAGAGACGAGCAGCGAGTCGCGAGGCTGCCAGGGGGCAGGCGTGTAGTGCAGGAGATGGAACTCCACCGGAAGACGGTCGCTGTTCTGTTCGAGGAACGCATTCACGCCGCGAGCATAAGCTTCTAGCTGATGCAGCTGATCGGGAGGCAGGACGGCGATGGCCCGGTCGGCTGCAGCGCGAATCTGTAGTGTGCGTTGGGTGCGATCATGTTCGACGAGGCTTGAGCCGAGGATCTCGGCAAGCTCGCCGGAGGCGTGGCGGCGGAGTGCGTCCATCTGCCACAGGCGATCCTGCGCAGCGACGAAGCCTTGCGCGAAGAGCAGGTCGTCGAGAGTGCCGGCCTGGATGGAGGGCACGCCCTGTGCATTGCGAGTCACCGTGACTGGTTGGCTGAGACCGGCAACGTGCAGCGTGCCGTCGATCTGCGGCAGCGCCGCATGCATGGAGTGGCGCAACCACGCGCCTAGCAGGCACAAGCCAACGAAAGCGATAAGGACCAGTACACCAAGTGCGATAGAGATTTTACGCAAGGGGAGGCGTTGTAGAGCCCCCGGAGCAGCTTCACGACGCTGTCTGCGCAGTCTCTCGGTAAGTTTCGCAAAGGCTGAAGGGCGCTCGTGCTGCGGAATCGGCGCGCTGATATGGTCGCGACGAGTGAAAAGGCGTGGCCCGTCCTGCTCTGTATCGTTGCCATCGTGAGGAGTGGGAGAGTCAGGGGGAAGGAGAGGCATGTGTTACTACAATTTTAGGCGATGAGGCTGTGAGCCTCCTGTTGAAGGTCGTGGGGTGCAGGCAATGGTTCCAGCGGTGGTTGCACCCCGGCGCGAGTGGTGAAGCGAATGATAAGCATGACCAGTAGCAGAGTGGGGATCACGAAGATGCTGCCTTCAGGACCGTCAGGTCCGCCTGAGAGGAAAGGTTTGCCTGCGGGGTGGGTTTGAAAGAGGCGTCCGGCGCTAAGACCGCCGCTGTCCGGAACGCCGTAGAGGAAGCTCTGCGCCCAGTCCCACGCCATATGAAAGCCAATGGCCCACCAGAGCGAGCCTGTGCGCCAGAGAGCATAGCTGAAGGTGATGCCGACAAGGAAGACGGCGACGATACCCGCAAAGGTTTCGCCGGGGTTACCCAGGTGGCCAATGCCGAAGGCGATCGACATGATGACGGCTGCAGTCCAGAACGAAATGGCGCGGGCATGCCTCGGTGAGATACGTTCGGCCACGCCGAAGACACCGCGCGTAAGCGTGTATTGGAGATAGCCGCGCGCGAGGTACTCCTCGAGCAGGCCGACGACCAGAAACGCCAACAGCCATAGAAAACCATAGGTGGTAATGTCGTCGCCGCTGAGTATGCGCGAGTCGAAGACGAGGAAGTGGGCCGCCCGGAGGATGCCGACAAGCAACGAGAGTGAAGCGAGACCCCAGAAAGCCCCGGTGAGGAGATCGAGAAGGCGCGCGCTGCCAATTCCGTACGCGGCGATACGGCGTCGTTCAAGGAAGGAGAGAATCGCTGCCGCGAGAGCCACTCCGAGCAGGTCAAGTCCTTCGCTGATGATGGTGTCGTCCACCATGATGGTTTGCGATGTGTGCGCCCCGGTCTTTTGCTCTGCGCTGTGGGCCTTGTGCTGCGCGATGGTTTGCCTGACGCGGCCCGTTGCCGCAAGTGCCGAGATGCGGGCAACCGCAGAGAAAACGAAGAAGAGAACGAGGAAGATCGCGATGCCCCAGCCGGCGCGCAGGCCAAAACGACCGAAGAGTATGCCATCGTCCGGGGATGTTCCCCCGGAATGCGACATCGGTGGATCGGGAGGGTCGATTGTGTTGCCTTGCCCGGAGATAGAGGCCATGATTTCTTTCTTTGGGGTGTGGTGATGTTGCGGCAACACGGGTGTAGCTGTGACTGCTTAGGCACAACTCCATCCAAGGTGCCGTTAGGATCGTGCCGCAGATTTCAGAGGGCGGGAGCTGCCTCACCCAAACTGGACCGCGGCAACTCTTCCGGAAGATCCAGGGGAGCCAGCGGTGGTTGTTCGCCGGCGCGTGTGAAGCGAAGCACTACAAGGACGAGTAGCAGGATGGGGATGACGAGAAGGCTGCCTTCCGGTCCATCGCTCCCGCCGGAGAGAAGGATGTTGCCGACCGGATGGGTGTGGAAGAGGCGGCCGCTGCTGAGGCCGCCGCTGTCCGGGACCCCATAGAGAAAGCTCTGAGCCCAGTCCCATGTCATGTGGAAGCCGATGCCCCACCACAGAGAACCCGTCCGCCAGAGCGCGTAGCTGAAGACGATGCCGGCCAGAAATACCATCACAATGCCGATACGGTTTTCACCTGGGTTGCTGAGATGCAGGGCTCCGAAGACTGCCGACATGAAGAAGGCTGCGATCCAGAAGGCGATGGCACGGGTACGCGTGGATGAAAGACGTTCAGCCAGACCAAAGACACCGCGGGTGAAAGTGTACTGAACGTAACCGCGGATGGTGTATTCCTCCACCAGCCCAACCAGGAGGAAGCCGAGCAGCCACTTTGCTCCAAAGACAAGGATGGCAGCGCCTGCCAGTGCCCGTCCGTCAAAGACAAGCAGATGGAACCCACGGAGGAGGATCACAAGAAACGAGAGTGTCGCGAGGCCCCAGAACGCACCCGGAAGGATGTCGCGGAGATGAGAATGGTCGATGCCGTAGACGGCGAGCCGACGGCGCTCGATGCGGGAGAGAACCCAGGCAGCAAGACCGAGAGCGGCAAACTGGACGCCTTCCCCAAGAACCATAAACTTTGGAGTCATGTCAGAGGGAGACTCCTTGGGTTTGGTTGCGGGCGCGCCTGAAGGAGCTTTCTGCGCTGTTTTGGCCTGCTGCATCTTCGTGACGGTTTCTTTCAACTTGCCACGCGCTGCCAGGACTCCGGCCCCAAGGATGAGGGAGAAGATCAGGAAGAGCGATACGAAGATGGCGATGCCCCAGCCGGCGCGGAGGCCGAAGCGGCCTATGAAGATGCCATGCGCCGACGAGCTCTGCACCGGTGACTGTGCCAGGGAGTCATTGGGAACGGAAGATGTGTCGTGTTCGGGAACCGGGGCCATGATTTCTTCCTGTGCTCTGTGAAGATGTTTGCAGCGTAATCGGATAATACGCGCGAAGACCTGCAATAGTTCCTGGCAGCTCAGCTATGCTGGTTATATTCTTACGGGCATTTTGAGCGATTCTACCTGCTGTGGGACCGCTCTAGCCAGAAGGTCGTTTTCGCTTGAACTGCCGTGTTTTTTATCACGATAAATGTTTTGACGGAGCCTGTTCGGCTTCGTTGTTTACCCGATTTCATCGCGAATGCATCGGTACAGCGTCCAGCTTCGATTACCACGGGCTGGTCCACCGTGCGGGAGCGTTGTTTGACGAGAGCTGGTTCGCGACCGAAGGCGAGAACGCGATCGTCGACTTTAAATACTCGCCTTCTCCTCTGGTGTCCTGGTGGTTCGACCATCATCTCTCGGCGTTTCTTTCGCCGGAGGACGAGGCGAACTTCCGGCGTGGTCAGACAAATCCCGACGGCTCGCCGGGGCCGCTTGCAACGCGGCAGTTCTTCGACGCGAGCTACACCAGCTGCACAAGCTGGATCGCGCATATCGCCAGCACGAAGTTCGGCATGGACATCTCTCCGCTGTCGGAGCTGATCCATTGGGCTGACATCGTGGATGGAGCGAAGTACGAGAGCGCGAAGGCTGCGGTGGAGATGGCCGAGCCCGCCATGAAGCTCACGATGGTGATTGAGAGCGCGCAGGAGAGTGCTCTGGTGCAGAGGATCATTCCGCTGCTGACGGCTATGACGTTACAGCAGGTGCTCGATCAGCCATTCGTGCAGGAGCTTCTCGGACCGCTGATGGAGCGGCACTGGGCGGGGCTGGAACTCATCCGCTCGCGCGCACAGTGCGAGCACGGCGTCATCACCTTCGATATTACCGACCAGCCGACCGAGGGCTACAACAAGTTCATCCCGTACTATGTGCATCCCGAGGGGACCTACAATGTCGGGTTGTCGAAGTCGAGTTTCAGGACGAAGGTCTCCGTGGGCACCAATCCGTGGACGCCGAAACCCGCGAGCGAACTGGCGAATCTTGCGGAGATCTGCGAGCGCTACGGCGGCGGTGGACATGCGCGAGTAGGGGCGATCAGCTTTCCGGTGGAGAGGGAAGATGACGCGCGGAAGGCCGCGGCGGAGATTGTGACGGAACTGAGGGGTAGGGAAGTTTAGAGCGGTAGTCGTGGTTGTTGTTTGTTTTTCGCCGTCATCCTGAAGCGTAGCTGAAGGACCCCCGCATTTTGTTCGTGGTGGCACCTACTTCTGTGGCACCACAAATGCGGGGGTCCTTCGTCCATTCGACTTCGCTCAGGACTGGCTCAGGATGACGGCGAAAAACAAGTACCGACACCAGCGACAACGGTGATCGACTATCCGACCTACGGCTTGCCGAGATGCAGCTTCGTAATGTCGTTGAAGAGTATGAAGCAGGCGAAGAGAACGATGCAGACGAACGCAACCTGGTAGATGCGCTCCTTGATCTCCATGTTGACATCGCGTCGCATAACGCTCTCGATAAGCAGGAAGAGAATCATGCCACCATCGAGAATCGGAATAGGCAGCAGGTTGAAGATGCCGAGCTGGAGCGAGATGGTGCTCATGAACTGGACCAGCGACCAGTACCCCATCTGCGTGGCGATATCGATCTGCTGTGCGATGCCGACCGGGCCGCTCATCTGCTTGACCGAGACACGGCGCGTGAACAGACCTTTAAGGATGCGCAGAACTAACGTCGAATTGTCCTTGTTGTCTTTGAGGGACTGCTTGAAGGCCTGGCCCAACGGTAGCTTGAGCACCTCAACGGGCGGATGCATGTATTGAAAGCCGAGCCTGTACTGTGTGGGGGCGCCGGGGCTTTCCATCATTTCAGGCTTGGCGGTTAGTGTTACCGGTTGGCCGCCGCGAAGGACAAGCAGAGTGGCCTGTGCTCCGTTGCGGTCCTTGAGGTACGCAAGAAGTGTGGGTACGGAGTGGGGCTCCAGGGAGTCGATGCGCTGGACCAGATCGCCGGGTTTGAGGCCGGCACGGTCGGCGGGCGATCCTGCCTCGATACTGGTGACGCTGATCGGTCCTGGCTGCTCCTGTGGGATAAGGCCGATCGTTGAGATGCTGTCCGGACCAAACTCATTGCCGGTGCCGGGATCGATGCTGAGGTTGGTGGAGACCGTCTGGCCGTTATGGTTGATGACCAAAGGAAGGACGCGATGCTCATTGAGCGCCGATTCGGTTAAGACCTGCATCCAGGTTGGATGGCTGATGCCGTTGAACTGCAGGATCGTGTCGCCCGCACCAATTCCCGCCTTGGCAGCGGGTGTATTCAGCGGAACGTAGTCGACAACTGCTGTATCGGTTAGAAATTTTTCGGTCTCGTAGTGAAAGTGCGCCACCAGGGCCAGCAGGAAGAACGACAGGATAAAGTTCGCGCAGGGGCCTGCGAGAGCGATCAAGACGCGCTGCCAGCGAGGCTTCGAGGCGAATTCATCGGGATCGCCGGTTGTGGTCACGGTATCGCCGTTGTACTCGCCCGCCATCTTGACGTAGCCGCCGAGCGGGAGCAGGCAGATCTTGTAATCGGTGCCGTTGTGCAGCACTCCGAAGAGGCGCGGGCCGAAGCCGATCGAGAAGGCCTCCACACGCACGCCGCATAGCTTGGCGACGGCGAAGTGGCCAAACTCGTGGACGAGCACCATAAAGCCAAGAACAATTAGGAATTCGACGATGACGAAAAGAATGTGCATAAACGGCGGGGAGATCCTCAGTGAATCTGCGTTAGTCGAGTCGATGGAGCTTGCGGTGTCTAGGTGCGCACCGCGCTGAGCGTCAACTCTCTCGCGAGTTCGCGTGCGGCACGATCCGCCGCGAGCACCTCAGGGATGGACGCTGGGGAACCACTGGCGGTGAGCGCTAGCACTCCTTCAATTGTACGTGGGATGCCAAGAAACGGCAGTTGGCCCCGGAGGAAGGCGTCGACCGCAATCTCGTCGGCGGCGTTCAGGGCGATGCAGTGGTTCTGGGTGGCGGCTGCGGCCTCGTAGGCGAGGCGCAGGCAGGGAAAGCGCTCGAAGTCGGGCTGCTGGAAGCTGAGCTGCGACAAAGCGGCCATGTCGAAGGTCAGGTCGCTGGGCACGCGTTCCGGCCAGGCCAGGGCGTACAGGATCGGCAGACGCATGTCGGTGATCGAGATCTGCGCCAGGATAGAGCCGTCGACGTACTCGACCAGCGAGTGGATTGTCGACTGCGGGTGCACGGTGACACGCACTTGGGCGGGCGGCAGGTTGAAGAGGCGGCAGGCCTCAATGATCTCCAGGCCCTTGTTGAGCAGCGTCGCGGAGTCGATGGTAATGCGCTGGCCCATGACCCAGGTGGGGTGCTTTAGAGCCTGCTCTGGGGTGATGTGCTCGAAGTCAGCCAGAGGTGTGTTGCGGAAGGGGCCGCCGGAGGCTGTGAGCCAGATCTGCTTTACCTCATTGGCTGTGCCGGCACGCAGGCACTGGTGGATGGCGTTGTGCTCGGAGTCGATAGGGAGCAGATCGACGTTATGCTCCCGGGCGGCACTCAGGATCAGGTCTCCGGCGGCGACGAGGCACTCCTTGTTGGCCAGCCCGATGGTCTTACCGGCGAGTACGGCAGCATAGGTGGCCTCAAGTCCGGCGACGCCGACGATGGCCGAGACGACGAAGTTGGCCTCGGGAAGCGTTGCCACGCGGACCGTTCCGGCGGTGCCGTAGACGACCTCGATGCCGGTAACTCCGGCGGCAGCGAGCCGCGTGGAGAGTTCGTCCGCCAGCGCTTCGGTGCTGACGGAGACAATCTGTGGACGCCAGCGCTTGCATTGGACCAATGCAAGGTCGAGGTTCGATCCGGCGGCGAGGGCGACGGGATGGAAGCGGTCCGGATGCGATTCGCAGATGCTGAGGGTGCTCTGGCCGATGGAGCCGGTTGAGCCGAGGAGGGCGATCTTTTTCACTGCTCTATTTTCGCAGAATTGGCGGTGTTAGAGATGGTAGCCATGGTTCGGTGCAGGGCAATCGCAGGAAACGGTCTTTGCTTTTTTTGTTGTCATTCCCGGAGGGAATCTGCTTCTCGACCGTAGTAGCAAGGTTTTTCCTGAAGATATGGGTGTCAGACCGGAAGCAGATTCTCTTCCACACCAGCGAGCAAAGAACGCTCTCTGGGGCCCCGGCCTACGGGAATGACAACAAGAAAAGCATGAACACCTTTTTCGCCTGGTCACACTGCTAGAAGCTGCCCAGCGAGAAAAACTCCTTAATCACGACAACAAACCACAGTACCGGAGCCGCCACGAGCAGTGCGTCGATACGGTCGAGGACGCCGCCGTGGCCGGGCAGCAGGGTGCCGGAGTCCTTTACGTTGGCCCCGCGCTTTAGGGCCGACTCCAACAGGTCGCCGAACTGCGCAGCCACATTCAGCAGGATGGCCAGCAGCAGGAACTGCCACCAGGGTTCGGAGGTATGCAGCAGCGTGAAGTTGGATCCGTGTGTGGCGAGCCAGTCACCCCCGAGGACGAGTCCCAGGCCGAAGACCACGCTGGCGACGACCGAGGCGACCGCACCTGCCCACGTCTTGTTGGGCGAAAGCTGCGGCGCGAGCCTGCTGCGGCCGAAGCGCTTGCCGACATACAGGGCGGCAATGTCTCCCGACCATACGCAGAGGAATAGAAAGAGCAGCAACGCCGTGCCGTCTACTTCGCTCCAGATCTTCGGGATCAGCGTTAGCGGGTAGGCGATGTAGACCAGCATCAGCAGGCCTGCGGCTGTTTCGGAGAGCACGCGATAGAGCGGCGAGCGGAAGGCATTCCAGGTAAAGAGCACCAGCGTTGCGAACGCGACGGCCACGATGGTGTCTTGCGGCCGCAAGAAGGTGGTCAGAAAGAACAGCGCAACGGCGCCGAGCGTCCACCAGAGCGGCACGGGGCTGTCGCCAGTGGCAGCGAGGCTGCGGAACTCCAGGGCCGCCAGCCCGGCGACGACGGCGGAGAACACGGTGATCATCCAGGGCTTGCCAAAGAAGACAAGTGCGACGACCAGGGCGATGAGTACGATGGCGGTAAGAATGCGCTTCATGCTTCTGGTTGAGGATACATGGAGCTTACCTGTGGTAGCCTCCCCGGGCTGGAACGAGTTGTGACTGTGTCAACTCCTTCACGTCCAGTTCGCCGTCCTTGTTCATGTCCAGCCGGTCGAATTCGGCGGCCATGAAGTCCATGTATTCCTTCCTGGAGACCTTGCCGTTCTGGTCTTTATCCATCAGCAGAAGCAGCTTCTTCGCCTCGCCCTCGCCCGCTGCGACATTGGGCGATTGGGGTGTAAGCTGCTGGACGGTCGGAGTGCTGGTGGCATAGACGGGAGCGATGTGCGTTCCTGGAATTGCCCCTATGGAGAACAGGGCAGTGGTGGCAACAACGATGAGTAGCTTGGGTGCTTTGGGGGTCATAGCAGTCTCCAATCTCAAGGCTCAGGAGGTGGTGATTCTCCTGAACGCTTGGAAATATACACCATGAACGATGGGGAGGGTGTAGCGGTTCTCACGCGGATCTCTTCAGGCCAGGGGAGTGGGTGGATGGCTCAAAGATGTGAACCGTTTGCGTGTTGGACTTCATCTTTAGTGTGCGACACAGACCACGGAGACGAAGGGAATACGGCACATATGGAGACGAAGGAACCGAGCGCAAAGCTGCTGGCTGATGCAACGCTGAAGTTGTGGCAGAACGGCGTCGATCAGGCTGGCAAGTTGTTCTCAGGACTGACGGAAGAGGCGTTGGAGCGGGAAGTGGCTCCAGGTAAGAACCGCCTGATCTATCTGTGGGGTCATCTGCTGGCTGTAAGCGATGCGCTGTACTCGGTTCTGCGGTTGGGGGAGCGTCTTCATCCGGAGCTGGATGCGATGTTCCTCAAGAACGCGGACAGGGCGGTAACGCCAATTTGGTCGGCGCAGGAGCTGAAAGCTGCGTGGGGTGTGGTGCATGAGCGGTTGCGGGTGGAGATGGCCAAACTCTCAGCGGAGGAGTGGCTGGAGCGCCATGCCCTGGTCTCCGAAGAAGCCTTTGCGAAAGAGCCCCACCGAAATCGGTTTACAGTTTTGTTGGCGCGGAGTGGACATCTTGCCTATCACTTTGGACAGGCTCGTCTCGCAAAGTAGCGAATAGGGGTGGACCGATCGTTTTGCACGTAACGGCAGCTACTGCCTTGCCAGTTCCGTTTCCGTCGGAAGCACGTCGCTCAGGTCTTCGTCGCTCGTTTCGCCCAGGCCGCCGAAGCGGCGCTCGCGCTGCTGGTAGTCGGCGATGGCTTCCAGCAGGTGTGGGCCGCGGAAGTCAGGCCAGAGGCGTTCGGTGACGAAGATCTCCGCGTAGGCGATCTGCCACAGCAGGAAGTTCGAGATGCGCTGCTCACCGCTGGTACGCACAACGAGGTCTGGGTCGGGCATGTGCGCGGTGTAGAGGTGTTCGCCGATCTGCGGCTCGTCGATGCGCGCTTTGATCGCGTCGTCGACACCTTCCGCCGCGAGCATGTCTTCGAGCGAGATGCCGCGCTTCGCCGCCTCGGCGAGCATCGCGTGGACAATCGAGCGGGCGGAGTCGACGATCTCGGACCGGGAACCGTAGTTGAGGGCCAGGGTCAGTGTCGTGCCAGTGTTCTTCGCCGTCTGCTCGGAGGCCCACTGCATCGTGTCCTGTACTTCGCTGGGCAGCTCATGGGTGCGGCCGATGTAGGCCATGCGGATGTTGTTGTCGTTCATCCGCTTCACGTTGGAGACGAGGTAGCTCTTCAGCAATTTCATGAGAAAGCTGACCTCAGACTTCGGACGGCGCAGGTTGTTTTCGAGCGAGAAGGCGTAGAGCGTAAGCCACTGCAGATCGATGCGCGAGGCGGTCTCGACGACGTACTGTACGCTCTCCGCGCCCTGCTGGTGGCCCAGGAAGCGCTTGAGGGCGCGCTTGCCGGCCCAGCGGCCGTTTCCATCCATAATGATGGCGACGTGCTGCGGAATGCGACAGGGGTCGAGCGTGTCGTAGATCGCACGCTCTTCGTGCGTCAGTTCGTGGACACGATTGGAACGTTGGTAGACGCGGCTGGAGGAAGATTCGCGCACAAGATACTCGCTCTGTTGAGGGTAGCTGAAAAAGCGGTGAAGAGGGAACCGTTAACCGTAAACAGTCGAGAAATTGGAGAGGCGCCGCAGCCTTCGCCCAGATAAAGAGCGAGGGGTGCGGCGCCGGAGGTCGTGCGGAGAGGTGGAACGCTTACGCGGTGCGGCGTGTACGCCCCTGGGCGATCTCGCGGACATGGTTGAGAAATATAGACTTCTGCGTCGCGTTCAGGTGAGCAGAGTACTTCGCGATCTCGGCCAGGAACGGATCGGCCATGAGCACGGCAGTCTCGTCCTGGTGGCGGGTGGGTGCGTCGCGCAACAGGGCGGAGATGTCCACCTGCAGCGCACGCGCCAGCCGGTCGAGGGAGGACAGCGTAGGCATCGCCTTGCCGTTCTCGATCTTCGAGATGTAGGTGCGTGGCACACCCATGCGCGCAGCGAGTTGGCGCTGCGAGAGATTGCGAACGTGGCGCAGATCGCGCACGGCGCTGGCTACTTGCAGGCCGCCGCCATCGGTGGACTTGGTCGCAGGCTCAGGGACGAGCGCGATAGCAGGTTGAACTTTGGGAAGCTCCGGCAGCAAAGACTTTTTGCAGCGGCGGCAGGTATCTGCAGTGGTGCGGAATTGCACCAGTTTACAGTGATCGCAGCGTAGAACTTCACGCTGGGAAGCCTCATGCTCGGTGAACGGCTCAGCCTGAGGCTGGACCTCCACTGCGCTGACGGGCGCCATCATGGTTGCCATATTGTCTGTTGCGGACGGCTGCCAGAGCAAGGCACCGTACGCCTACGTCCGATAAGGAGGTAAGCGATGTGCCTAGATTGACACTGGGTGCCCAAAGAGTCAAGGGGTAAGACCGAAGATTCCGCGAGAAACATGGTATGGAAGGGGAAGAGAACCAAAGTAGTTAACAGGAAACAGGAAACAGCGGACAGAGGACAGAGGACCAGCGATGGGTGTGCTGAGATGCGAAACTCAGGATTGAGGGGTTGCCATGAACGAGGAGTTTACGGCGCAGCGCGCAGAGGCGCTGCTGCGGGAGTGGACGGCGAGCGAGTCGCTGGTGAAGCACGGGCTAGCCGTCGCTTGCTGTACGGAGTCCTACGGGGTTCGTGAGGCGGCGCGACTGGGGCTGGAGGGCGAGGCGGCGGCCAGGTTTGCCGAGAAGTATCGTTGCGCGGGGCTTCTGCACGACTTCGACTACGACAGGCATCCGACGCCGGAGGAGCACCCCTTTGTAGGGGTAAAGTTTCTGCGCGAGCAGGGCTGGCCGGAGGAGATTCTGCACGCGATCCTGGCTCATGCCGACTACTCAGGCGTGCTGCCGGAGACGCATCTGGACCGCTCGCTGTTTGCCTGCGATGAACTTGCCGGCTTTCTGACGGCCTGTGCGTTGGTCAAGCCAACGAAGTCGATTGCCGACGTTGAGGTCGCGGGCGTGAAGAAGAAGATGAAGGACAAGGGGTTCGCCCGGGCCGTGAAACGCGAGGACATCACACGCGGCTCGGAGTTGCTGGAGATTCCCGTGGAGGAGCACATTGGGAATTGCCTGTTGGCGATGCAGGAGCATGCTGGGGTTCTGGGCCTGGCGGGGATTGCTTCGGAAGGTTAGTGACATCCTCGCATGACGGCGAACCACGCCAGCGAGAGGATGAGTGATCCGATGATGCCGATGGCGATCACAGGACTACGCGTGGCCGGGGTGGCGCTTGAGTGGCTGTGTTCATGCGGTGCTTCGGGGTTGTACGTGATGGGGAAGAGATGGCCCTGCGGGATGGCGGTCTCTGAGTAAAACTCGCCCGTATGGAGTTCATCGTTGGCCCAGTAGTTGAACGAGATGCGAAAGTGTTTGTCGGAGGGAACTCCGAAGGCGAGGGCGCGGCCTGCGCCAAACTCGTACTTGCAGGCGGTAACGGTGGCCATCGCTTCAGGCCAGAGAGCGTCGGGAGTGGTTTGAGATTTCAATCGCGTAGCGCTGAGGATGTGATGCGCTGAACGCTTTGCGCGGCGAAGGCATTGTTGGTCGCATCGATGGTGCCTGGCAAGCCGACGGCGCGGCTGAGGTCTTCGACGACGAGCACCTCAAAGCCCAGCTTTACGGCAGCAAGCGCCGAGTATCCCACGCAGAAGTCGTACGCTAGCCCCGTCAGAAAGAGCCGTTGTAGCCCTCGCTCACGGAGATAGCCGGCCAGTCCCGTCGGGGTGGTGCGATCGTTTTCGGTAAAAGCAGAGTAGCTGTCGATGTTCTGGCGAAACCCCTTGCGCAAGATGAGTTCGGCGTGTGGGATATCGAGGCCGGGGTGGAGTTCCGCGCCGCGCGAACCCTGGAGGCAGTGGTCGGGCCAGAGGGTCTGGGTGCCGTAAGGGGCTTCCACGGTGCTGAAGAAGGGCTGCTTGCCATGGGTGCTGGCGAAGGAGATGTGTCCCCGCGGATGCCAGTCCTGCGTGAGGATGACATGCTCAAACTTCGCGGCAAGCTCGTTGATGCCGGGGATGATGGCATCGCCGTCTTTGACGGCTAGCGCGCCACCAGGCAGGAAGTCGTTCTGCATGTCGATGACGAGGAGGGCGTCGGTGGAGCGGAGGCTCAGGCTCATAGAACGATTGTACGAACTGGGGATGGTGGTGTCGGACTCCAATGGTTTTTAAGTCTTTGCTTTTCGCCGTCATCCTGAGCCAACGGCGAAGGACCCCCGCATTGGTGCTGCCACCAATGCGGGGGTCCTTCAGCTACGCTTCAGGATGACGGCGAAAAGCAAACAAAGGCATCCGCAATCGCGCATCGCTTACTGCAACCCACCGGACGCGAGGATAATATCTCCGGTCAACCAGCTTGAGTCATCCGATGCCAAGAAGACGGCGAGTGGCGCGATGTCCTCCGGCTTGGCGAAGCGGCCGAGCGGGGTTTGCGCGATCATCTGCTTCTCAAAGTCGCTGCCGGCAAGCCCTATGGCCTGGTAGCCCTCGGTCTCTGTGGCGCCTGGGTTGATGGAGTTGACGCGGATCTTCTTCGCGCCTAGCTCCTTGGCGAGCACACCGGTGATCGCGTCGACGGCACCCTTGGTCGCTGTATAGAGCGCGGTTTGGGGCGGAGTCTGCCGGCTCGCAACCGAGCCGATGTTGATCACGCTTCCGCCGTTGGGTCCGAAGTGTTTTACGGCCTCTTGCGTGGCCAGGAACAGGCCAAGGACGTTGGTGTTGAAGTGCCAGTGGAAGTCCTCTTCCGTAGCTGTCTCCAGCGAAGCGAACTTATAGACGCCGGCGTTGTTGACGAGTACATCGAGCGATCCGAAGGCCTTCTTGGTCTCGGCAAAGAGTCGCGTTACATCGGCGCTCTTCGAGACGTCCCCCTGGACCGCGATGGCTTTGCCGCCGGCCTTGGTAATCTCTGCGACGACCTGGTCTGCGCCTTGCTTGCTGGAGGCATAGTTCACAACAACAGAGGCTCCCGCTGCCGCCAGGCCCTTTGCGATTCCCGCGCCAATACCTTTGGACGCGCCTGTAACGACGGCCACTTTTCCTTTGAGCTTGCTCATTCGAAATCTCCTGTATTGATTAGACACTTTGATAAGTGTCTAATCATATGAGAGTTCGATGTCAGGGAAAGTGGTTGGATTCTACGAAATTAAATTGTGGCGAGCTGGTCGAGGTAGGCTCGCAGGACATCGCGCTGCAGGATGAGGTTGGCAAACTTGCCTTCGCGGACGATCTGCAGAAGGCCCGCCGTCTCTAACTCTTTGATATGGTGCGAGAGTGTAGCGGCTGTGATGCGATGTTTCTTGTGCAGGGTCATACAGGGAGTCGGTTCGGCCTGGGCGCCGAGTTCCTGCAGAATTCTCACGCGGCGCGGTTCCGCGAGCGCACGGGCGATCAACTCGAGCTGGCGGGCGGTTAGCCGCGGCTGTTTGACGGGAGCCATAAATTCAACATACACCGGATAGGAATGCGGTGATGCTATCCTTGCGAGTTCTTTGGATGGTGCGATGGCAGAAGATTTGAAAGCGGCAAATAATCTGGAATCAAAGCTCGATAGCGGCTCGGTGCGGTTTGGAGCCAACCGTGCGGCGATGGTGGCGCTGCTCGGCGAAATGCGCTCGGAAGAGGGCACGATCCGCGAGGGCGGCGGTGCAAAAGCTGCTGACGCCCAGCATGCGAAGGGTCGATTGACGGTGCGCGAGCGGCTGGCGTTGCTGCTCGATAAGGATTCGGAGTGGACAGAGTTGGGCCTATGGGCTGCGCATGGAATGTATGCGGAGTTCGGTGGCGCGCCGGGTGCTGGCGTGGTGACGGGGCTGGGGCGCGTCGAGGGGCGGCTGTGCATGATCGTCGCCAACGATGCGACGGTGAAGGCTGGCGCGTTCTTTCCGATGACCGCCAAGAAGGTGCTGCGGGCGCAGACGATTGCGCTGGAGAATCGTATACCGACGCTGTATCTCGTGGACTCTTCGGGCGTGTTTCTGCCCCTGCAGGAGGATGTGTTTCCCGACCAGGACGACTTTGGGCGGGTCTTTCGCAACAACGCGGTGATGAGTTCGCTGGGCGTACCGCAGATAACGGCCATCATGGGGATGTGTGTTGCGGGGGGAGCGTATCTGCCGGTGATGACGGATACCGTTCTGATGACGGAGGGTTCTGGATTGTTCCTTGCCGGTCCTGCGCTGGTGCAGGCGGCGATCGGGCAGAAGACTCCGGCGGAGGAGCTTGGTGGTGCGCAGATGCACGCGGAGATATCGGGCACGGTGGACTTCAAGGAGCCGAACGATCATCTGTGCATCGCGCGCCTGCGGTCACTGGTAGGGAAGTTGGGGCGCAGGGGACAGCAGACGACAGACGACGAGGTGTTCAGTCGTGTAGCGTTCGATCCGGGAAAGGATGCTCCGCGATTCTCTGCGGAGGACTTATATGGGCTGATGGATCCGGCGAAGGCTGCGACCAACAGCTATGACGTGCGCGAGGTGATTGCGCGGGTGGTCGACCGCTCGGAGTTCGATGAGTACAAGGCAGAGTTCGGGCGAACGCTGGTCTGTGGGTATGCGAGGATCGGCGGGCGCGCTGTGGGGATCGTCGCCAACCAGAAGCAGAATCAGCAGCAGACCGTCGCGATGGGGCCGCAGGCTGGGACGAAGCGCACGGAGTTTGGCGGCGTCATCTATACCGAGAGCGCGCAGAAGGCGGCGCGGTTCATTATGGACTGCAACCAGCAACTGGTGCCGCTGCTATTTCTGCACGATGTGAACGGCTTTATGGTGGGCAAGGACGCGGAGTGGAGCGGTATCATCCGTGCTGGCGCGAAGATGGTGTCGGCAGTGTCGACTTCAGTGGTGCCCAAGATCACAGTTATCCTGGGAGGCTCGTTCGGTGCGGGACACTATGCGATGTGCGGCAAAGCCTACGATCCACGCTTCCTGTTTGCGTGGCCGACGGCACGGTATGCGGTGATGAGTGGAGCGTCAGCTGCGAATACTCTGGTGGAGGTACGGGTAAAACAGCTGGAGCGCGCGGGCAAGGTTTTGTCGGCGGAGGAGAAGGCGGGAATCTACGACGAGATTAAGGCCACCTATGATGCGCAGGCCGATCCCCGGTATGGAGCGGCGAGATTGTGGATCGATGCGATCATCGACCCGGCAAAGACACGTGAGGTGCTGATGACGGCATTGGAGGCTTGTGCCCTCAATCCCGAAGTGCCGAGATTTAATCCAGGAGTGCTGCAGACATGAAGCTGCCTGTAACAGTATGAAAAGCATCCGTAAAGATAGCGGTCAGAGACAGAGGTTAATTTGGTAAAGATTATTGAATGTCCGCGAGATGCCTGGCAGGGATTGCCGAAGGTAATGCCGCCTGAGGTGAAGGCGCAGTATCTGCGTGCGCTGATAGAGGCCGGATTCACGACGATCGATGCGGTGAGCTTCGTATCGGAGAAGGCTGTGCCGCAGATGGCTGACTCCGAACTGGTGCTGGACTATCTCGATCCGCCCGATGATGTCGAGATCATCGGCATCGTTGTGAATGCGAAGGGTGCGGAGCGCGCGGTGAGGACGGGTGCCGTGCAGACGCTGGGGTTTCCTTACTCCATCTCGCCGCAGTTTCTCGACCGCAATCAGCGGCAGACACCCGAAGAGGCACTGGACCAGTTGGAACAGATTGGCGAGCAAGCCTATAAGGCCGGGCTTGACCTGGTGGCGTACATCTCGATGGCTTTTGGCAATCCGTACGGCGACCCGTGGGACATCGACGAGGTGGTGAGCGCGGTCGATCTGATGGTGGATGCGGGGGTGCTGCAGGTATCGCTCTCGGATACGGTGGGGATGGCGTCGCCGGAGCTCGTGCGAAATGTGGTCGGTTGCGTGATGGGAGTGCATGAGGGGTTGGAGATCGGAGTTCATCTGCATGCGCGGCCGGACGATGCCGCTGCCAAGGTAAAAGCCGCGTATGAGGCCGGTTGTCGACGGTTCGACGGGGCCATCGGCGGGCTGGGTGGGTGTCCGTTTGCGCAGGATGCGTTGGTGGGAAATCTATCCACAGAGACCCTGCTTGCGACGCTGGCGGAGCTGGGGGCGGAGCTTCCGCCGTTGCGGTCTCTCGATGGGCTGGCTGCGGCAAGTGCGGAGATTGCGAAGAAGTATGGAGCGGTAGTGCAGTAAGAAAGTGACAAGTGATAAGTGAGCAAAGCTAAAAATGATGGTTCTTCACTTGTCACTTAATCACAGCTCTAGGAGATATCAACGATGTCGACAGTACTGGTAGAAGACGAAGACGGGGTACGGACGATCACGCTGAATCGGCCTGAGCGGCGGAATGCGCTTGTGCCGGAGATGCAGGAGGAGTTGATCGCCGCCTTTAGTGAGGCTGCTGGCGCTGGAGCGCGGGTGATCGTGCTTGCGGGCAAGGGCGAGGCGTTTTGTGCGGGACTGGACCTGTCTGTGTTGCGCAAGATGGCTGGGCGCACCCCCCAGGAGCATCGCGTAGAGGCGAACCGCGTAGCGCGGATGTTTCGCGCGGTGTGGGACTGCGATGTTCCGACGATCGCTGTGGTCCACCGGGCTGCGATTGCGGGCGGCACGGGGCTAGCCATACTCTGCGATTTCACGTTAGCGGGACCAGAGGCGCAGTTCGGCTTTACGGAGGCGCGGATTGGGTTTATTCCGGCGCTGGTAGGTGTGTACCTTGCGTTGCTGGTGGGTGACAAAGTGGCGCGCGGGCTGCTGTTGAGTGCCCGGAAGTTTGACGCAGTGGAGGCTTTGCGGCTCGGGTTGGTGAATGAGGTGGTGGATAGAGAGGGATTGCAGGGACGGGCTGCCGAGCTGGCGCAGGAGCTGATGGAGAACTCTCCCGAGAGCCTGCAGGCGACCAAGCGACTGTTGCGGGCGCAGCAGGCGGAGTGGCTGGATCGTGCGCTGCATCTGGCGATGGAGGCGAATGCGGCTTCGCGGGAGACACACGATTTTCGTGAGGGTGTGGCTTCGTTTCTGGAGAAACGGAAGCCGGTGTGGAAGAGCAGGGGTTAAGAAAAAATAAGCTGGCAACAGAAAACGGCGACAACTCGCTAGACTGTGGAGATGAGCGAGATGAAAGAGATCCTGGAGCGTGGTTTTGGGGAGACGCGTGTGCGCGTGCGCTACGCCGAGACCGACCAGATGGGCGTGGTCTATCACGCCAACTACCTGGTTTGGTTTGAGGTGGGGCGCGTTGAGCTCATGCGTCAAATGGGCCTGGATTACAAGAGCCTGGAGTCCGAAGACGGCGCGATGATCGCGGTTGCCGAAGCCACCGTGCGTTATAAGGCGCCTGCGCGCTATGATGACGAACTGATTGTAAAGACGTGGCTGATCGGGTTGCGTGGTCCAATCCTGCGGCTTCGGTATGCGATTGTTCGCTCGACGGATGAGCTGTTATTGTGCGAGGGCGAAACGGTACACGTTGTCGTTGGGCGGGACATGAAGAAGCGTGAGATGCCGGCGAGGTTCGCGGAGCGTTTTGCGACGATATTGCATCGTACAAAGGGGCCGGAAAGAGGAGCATCAGATCGAGGAGCAAACGATGAGCGAGAAGAAGGTTGCACTGATTAGTGGGGCGAACAAGGGCATTGGTTTCGAGACCGGGCGGCAGCTCGGCAAGCTGGGTTATACGGTTCTGCTAGGTTCGCGGGATGCGTTGAAGGGTGAGGTGGCGGCGCGGCAGCTGCGCGCTGACGGGGTGGACGCCCGGGTGGTGAAGCTGGACGTTGTGAAGCAGTCTGATATTGACGCCGTTGCGAAGCTGGTGGAGAACGAGTTCGGCAAGCTCGACGTGCTGGTGAACAACGCTGGAGCCATGATCGAAAAAAGCTGGACCAAGAACAGCACCAGCGAGACAAAGGTTGCCGACCTGCGCGCGACGTTCGAGACGAACCTGTTTGCCGTGCTGGCGCTCACTCAGGCACTCCTGCCGTCTCTGAAGAAGGCGGAAGCCGCGCGGATTGTGAACGTGTCCAGCATTCTCGGTTCGGTGAGCTTGCAGGCCACGAAGGATTCACCCACCTACAGCACCAAGCTATTCGCGTACAACTCGTCGAAGGCGGCTCTCAACGTCTTTACCATTCATCTGGCGCACGAACTGCTTGGGACGAAGATCAAAGTGAACTCGGCGCACCCCGGTTGGGTCCAGACGGACATGGGCGGCAGTGCCGCGCCGATGAACGTGGTTGAGGGCGCAAAGACCGAGGTCCAGCTCGCAACGCTGCCTGAAAAGGGGCCAACGGGCGGGTTCTTTCATCTGGGCGAAGCAATCGCCTGGTAGTCAGAATTTTGAACAGGAACGAAGATGGGGCACCCAGTTCGGAGTTAGGCTGTTGGGTGCAGTGGAAGCTTGCGCATTTTCTCCCAGGCCTTCGCATACTTCCAGCTGGTGTACGTGGCATGGTACAGGTGCAGCAGAAGGCCTTCGCGACCGTCGAGGAAGCCGAGGCGGAAGATATAGTTCCACAGGAACATCAGCTGCGGGACCAGGAAGATATTGATCACGAAGCTGAACACGGAGCGGCTGGTCCTGCCATTGGCTATCAGCAGGTCCGCGCCCAGGCCGCTGTAGCGGTCCATATGCTCGATGTATGTGGAGAGCGCCGGGTAGGCGTTATGGATGATGTCGAAGTCCAGCGTATCGGCCGCGCCGTCAAAGGCGATGGTCTCGTGGACGGGACGTTCCTGAAAATGTGGGGTCAGCGCAAAGTTCGCGGCGCGGCGTCGAAACAGGCGCAGCTTCGGGTCGGGATAGAAGCCGCCATGCTTGATCCAGCGTCCTAAAAACAGGTTGCGACGGGGCAGGTAGTAGGCGTCTGTTGGCGGATTTGTGGGCAGCATCGTGCGAATCTGGGTCTGCAGTTCGGACGTAAGTTCTTCATCGGCGTCGAGGGAGAGTATCCATGCACCGGTGCACTGGGAGATGGCAAAGTTTTTCTGCGCCGCAAAACCCGGCCATTCCCGTTCGATCACGCGGGCGCCAAAGCTGCGCGCGATCTCCTGGGTGCGATCGGTCGAGCCCGAATCGACGACCACGATCTCATCGGCCCAGCTGACACTCGCGAGCGTTCGTGGCAGATTCTCTTCTTCGTTTTTCGTCACAATCGCGACAGAGACGAGCATGGCACCTCAGGTCACAGAGAGATGGAAGGATCGTTCAGATGTTCGCGTAGCAGGCGCTCGGTGAGCGTCCGCAGGTCTTCCCCGGTCTTGGGCAGCGTGAATGCTTTGGCATCTTCGTTCCATTCAAGCTTGAATGAGGTGGACTGCGCCGAGATCCAGACCTGCCGGACGGGCGTATTGGGCGTGAATACAAACTTTGCACTATCGTCCTCAAAGAGGACGTTGAGGACGCCATTCTTTTCTTCGGCTTCAAAGCCGCCGTCTTCCTCGGCACGGATAAGGGCCTGTTTCAAGGCTTCGAGGGCCTGGTCGGATTCGCGGCGGAAGATAATTTCATCGATCATTTGGAGACCAGTGTAAATGCATGCCGTTCGAAATTTCGAAAGGTTTCGTCATACTGGCCGTCAAACGTATATCTTGGTTGGCGACACAGGAGATGGTGCAGAATGCCTGAAGAGAAAAAACAAGTCGTAAAAAAACCCATCAGTCAAAAGGCCCTGGCGGAGCATTTGAAGCTTTCGCCGAGTACAGTTTCGCTTGTCATGAACGACGCTCCGCGGGCGAAGCTGATCCCCGAAGCGACGCGGAAACGCATTATCGATGCGGCGGCCAAGTTCGACTACCGCCCAGATTTCTATGCAAAGTATCTGTACTCCAAGCGCAGCTTTACCGCTGCGGTGGTGCTGCCGGAGATTCGCGATCCCTATGCGTCGACGATACTTTCCGGCATCGACCGCAAGCTGACCCAGGAGAAGTATCTCTACTTCACAGCGAACCACTATAACCAGGAAGAGTTGATCCGCGAGTATCCGCGGCGGCTGCTGGAACGTGCGGTGGAGGGGTTTCTGCTGATCAACACCAAGTTGGTCGCAGACCCAGGCAGGCCGACGGTGATGGTGGGCAGCGCTCCGAAGGTGGAAGGTGTACCGCGGTTCGCGTTGAACAATCATCGTGGAGGCGCCCACGCCATGGAATACCTGGCCGGGCTCGGACACCGCCGTTTTGCGGTGATCAAAGGACATCCATGGCGTGCAACCGCCAGCCAACGCTTCCAGGGGATTAGGGATAGTGCGAAGGAGCATGGCATTGTGCTGGACGAGCGCCTGGTAAAGGAACTGCACTCAGGAAATTTGCCCCATGAGGTTTCGATGCCCGAGGAAGGCTACCGCTGTGCGCTGGCGCTGCTGGCGGCGAAGGTTCCTTTCACGGCGTTGATTACCTTCAACGACGTGACGGCAATCGGCGCGATTCGTGCCTTCCGCGAGGCCGGTTTGCGGGTTCCTGAAGACATCTCCGTCGTAGGGTTCGATGATATCGAGAGCGCGGGGTATCTGACGCCCAGCCTGACGACACTGCGTCAGCCTTTGGCGCAGATGGGCGAGCTAGCGGCCGAGCATCTGATTGGGATCATTGACAGAGGCGAGCCGCCGCTCTCAGAAGTTCTCGTAGACCCAGCCCTGATCGAGCGCGAATCGACGGCAGCCCTCGGTAAGAGCAAGGTGATCCCGAAGAAGGGGCCTCGACATTAGGGACTGTCTATGTTGCCGCATAGATAGCCCGTCAGACGGTATCTGAACTTTTTAGCCGTTGGGAACGGGATAGGTTTTCCTTGACGCATGTTGTCATATTTGACAACATGTAAAGCAGCGAGAGAATGACAAGAAAAACGCGACCCATTTCGTGGATCAAGGCGGCTCGTAAGGATTTCGACCGATTTCCTGATGAAGCCCAAATGATCTGCTGGACTGCGCTGACGATTGCATCTGAGGGTGGGAAGGCAGATATTGTGAAGCCTTTACATGGGTTAGGCCCTGGAGTTCTCGAAATAGCGCTGCCCTATCGAGGGGATGCGTTTCGCGTCGTTTATGCGGTACAGATCGGAACCGATGTGTGGGTGATCCATGCTTTCCAGAAGAAGTCGACGCAAGGGATCAAGACCCCTAAACATGAAATCGAACTGATAAACGACCGCCTGAAAAGATTGAAGGAGATGCTTCGATGAAAAGCGAACCGATGGAAGTTGTACGGGGCAGTGGGAACGTGTTCCGCGATTTTGGACGTGAACTGGCCGATGTCGAGCAACTCAAAGCTATTCTGGCGGCTGAAATCATCAAGATGCTGGATCGAGATGGTCTAAGCGTTCGCGGTGCTCACGGTCGCACGGGAATTGCTGCTGCCGATTTCTCTCGCATTCGCAATGCCGACCTCCAACGGTTCACCTTGGATCGCCTGGTTTCGATCATCAATCGGCTGGGATCGCGGATCGAGATTAAGGTGAAAGTTCATCGTGTACAACCAGTTGAACGGGCAGCGGCATAGCCCAGAGATATTTCCCTAACTCTTCGGGTAGATGAAGTACACCAGGCCGAGGTAGTCGTCAGTGAGCAGGAAGCTGTCCGGTCCGATCTGCAGAAGGCCGCAGGGACGCCCGTGAATGACGGGTCTGCCATTCACCTTCGTGAGGAAGCCGGTGAGAAAGTCGCGTGGTGTGCGGTCGCCTGGAGTGAACTGCGTGAGCCGGTAGCCTGTGCCGATACGCTGATGCCCTGCGCCGTGCAGCGCAACGAGGAAGCTGCCATGCAGCAGAGGACTGTCGTTGCCAAAATAGGCTATGCCGAGTGGCGAACTGTGAGCGGCAAAGGTCGTGTAGGCTGCTGGGACGTCCTTGCAGGAGGTCAGAGGCTCAGGGACAGTCCCGAGGTCGGCGTTGGGGTCGGCTGTCGAGGCATGGCCCCCTCCCGCTGGCAGCAGGGTTCCAGCTTTGGCCAGCACAGGGCGATCGGCGACTGCAGGATCATCGGGCCCTGGATTCTCGGGCAGCGCTGTGGTGTCGAGCGTGGGCTTCCCATGGGCGAAGTAGCAAGTGGGCCAACCGTAGTTCACGTTGGTGAATGAGCCGAGGTGAACCCCTGCAATCGCACCGGGCTTGGCGTTCGAGTCGAGCTCAAAGAAAGAGTCTTCGGGCAGGGTGTCGCCGAGATGGTCATCGCCCATGTTGCTGGCGAAGAGCGAGCCTCCATCGAGCCCCGGGATAAAGCGCAGGTCGACGGCGTTGCGCAGGCCATGCGCCAGAAGCTGCGGGTGGGAGCCATCGGGGTCCATAACGCTGAGCGAAGCGCGAATGACCTCGTGCTCGCGGCAGTAGTTGCAGGAGGAGCCCGCAGCGACGTAAATGCGGGTATGCCCATGCAGCGTAGCGACAGCGACGGTGCGGGTCAGATGCCAGCCTCCGTACTTGTAGTTCAGGCCGTAGTCGGGGTAGTGGATGAGAACCTGTGGTGGTGAACTCGGCGCGTTGTCGCCGGGGTTGTACTTATAGCGCACCAGGCGGTCGGTGAGCGGCAGATAGAGCCACGTCTGATGGGTGGCAGGATCGGTCCAGAAGGCCAGGTTGTTGGGATTGCGCAGGTGGTCGAGATAGTGTGTGACGTGTGCGAAGGTGTGGGTCTTCTCGTTCCAGCCGTCGAGGATAAAGATGGAACCCTGCGTGTTATCGGCCAGGTCATACATTCCGGTAACAAAGATGCGGCCGTCAGGCGCCTGTGCGAAGAAGCGCACGCGATGCAGGCCGCTGGCTGCGACATTGATATCGAACTTCTCCGGCAAGGAGAGCGTGATGGATTTGCCGGGAGCATAGGTCAGGGTGTGCGAGGCGTTATTCGCCTGAGCCTGTAGCGATAAAGGCAGAATGCAGGCGGAAACGAGCAGAAGTAGACGCTTAGATAAACGATTCATGCGGATAGTTAGACGGAACATAGGCAGGTGAAGTCGCCCGGTTACTTGGTTGGACACGGTCCCGAAGCCGCCGTTGGCTCAAACCGGAGCGCGGTGTCGGAAAAGAGAAATGGCTGACAGGTGAAGGTGCGCAGATGGGCGAGCTCATAGGATCGCGCGTTTCCCAGCGGATCGGTAGCCTCATGCGCGGATAGGTGGCCCGTTGCGGTCACCAGGTTGAAGTGTTTGGCAGGATCCGCAGGGTCCGGTTGCATCCAGCGCTGGACGACATTGCACCCTCCCGCAGGGTCCACGTGTTTTCCCGTAGCAGCAGAAGAGCAATCACGCGAGGCGGAGGCAAAGCTCATGGTGACGACTGCGCGGTTATTGAAGATGCGCAGGTGGGCTTCGTTCTCGGTGTAGCCGCCCTCACCGTCGGTCGCAACCGCATGGAAGACCACCTGATAGCGATCCTGCTGCAGCAGCGAGCGCGAGGTGCGGGCAAAGGTCGCTGGAGTCGTCCTGGGGTCATCGAACGAATCCGAGACGAACACGGTGGCAATGCGGCGCCAGTTGTCGCCATCAGGCATCAGGATCGCGGTGACGATGTGCTGATCGAGCTCGATCGTGAGCATCGCGTCGAGATCGTCCGTGCTGCCGAGGTCGGCGAACTCCAATTGGATGGAGTGCGGCCAGCCGATATGGCCGCGCTGCAGATATTGGCTGGGCGCGCCGAGAGCCGAGAGCGCAGCGGCCCGGGTGCGTTCGTCGTCCGAACGAAGCTGTCGCGTGAGCGACTGCGGTGCAGGCACGCCATAGTTGACCGCAACGAACTGAAGCGCCCCCAAGCCCGAGCTGACAGGCGCAATCGGCTGCGAGCCGATGATGCCTCCATGGGCAAACGTCGAAGGCGGTGGTGCTGTTGGAGGGGAAGAACCCCCGTTATGGTGTTGGGCTGAAAGCTGCGGAGCCGCGAAGGCCAGTGCGCCGGCAAGGAAGATCAAACTGCGGCGCATGGTCGATCGCGACTCCTGGTGTGACGAAAAAGACAACAAAGGGGACATGGTTAAAACGGAATATCTTCGTCGGTAATGCCCTGATCAGCGTAATCGTTCGCGGGTGCGCTGGGGGCTGCGCTGGAGGCGCGAGCGCCTGAGTAGCTGCCTGAAGAGGCGGAAGACCGCTCATAGCTACCACCGCCGCTACCGCCTTCGGCACCGCGTCCGCCCAGCAGCGAGAGCTCGTTGACGAGGATCTCGGTCTTGTACTTCTTCTGGCCGGACTCTTTGTCGTCCCAAGAGCGGGTCTGGATCTTGCCTTCGACGAAGATCTGCGAGCCTTTTTTGACATAGTCGCGGACAACCTCCGCGGTGCGCTGGAAGCAGACGAGGTTATGCCACTCGGTCTTGTCTGCCCAGTTGCCCTGCTGATCCTTGGCGCGTTCCGCGGTCGCAAGCGAGAAGCTCGCGACGGTCATGCCGCCTGCAGTCGTACGAATCTCGGGGTCTTTACCAACATTCCCGAGGAGAAAAACTTTATTAACGCCTTTAGCCATGATTTGCTCCGTTCGGAAACGAGGATAGCAGAGACGGGGCAGAGGATTTAGGGGTGGGGACGGCCTGGCACCCCTCCGGCGGGCGCTGGAACGCCTGATGCGGGCTTCTTGGGCGTCAGGAGAGGCGAAGGCCACTGCGCTCCCACACGGGCGATGGCGGAGTCGATTGTGCTCCCGCGAGCGAGGGCGTCTTCGTCGACCGGCTGGACCACACGAACGATGCCCTGGGCGTCGGTGAGGAGGAGAAGAGGCACATCCGTCGCTGCAAACTGGTCGAGCAGCGCCGGCTCTACGACGATTGTGGGCGTCTCGCGCAGCAGATTAGCAGCGTCGGACGGGTCGAACGCCGTGGATGCCGGCGCATCTTTGGCGGTGGCTCCGGGAGCGGGCGGTATAGGTTTGCGCGGCGGAACGGTCTGGGCGAGCAGGCCGTAGAGATACGCCTCATGGTCGGCGACGGTGAAGACTGTCTCGGGAAACTGACTGCCCATCTGAACGCACTGCGCGCACCAGTCAGGGAAGAGGAGCAGGGCCGTCAAAGCGTTGACTGCAGGCAGCTGCGGCAGCTTGCCCGGCATGCTCAGATACGAGAGTCCCGCGATCTTAGGCAGCGGCTTACCCAGCAGAGCGTAACGCTTTCGCGAGGCCGCGATGGGAATGGCTTCGTCCGGGGTCAGCGTTGTGGGCAGAGCGGCGTCGAGGGCGATGAGGGCTGCGGCAACATCGGCAGGCGGTACCTTCGCAAGCTGCTGAAGCGCAGGCAGCGTGAGGCCATCGGCATAGAGCTCATGCAGGGATTGCGGAGGTTCATCGGCTGACGCTGAGGCGGCCGGGGCGGCTGCTGAGGCGGCGGTAGCCTGCAGGAGAGCCAGAAGCAGGGGCTGGCGTAGCGTCGCAAGCGCGAGGGCGTCAGAGGTGTTGACGAACTGCATGTAGCTGATCGCCTCGCCGATCGTCTCGGCGGTCAGGGTATCGTAGGGCACGACGGTGAGCATGGTGCGCGCACTGGCCAGTGCGTCGGGCTCCTTCTTGAGATGGAGGTCGGCGTCGATCTGCCCGGCGTAGGCTTGGGCGAGCAGAGGTTTTGTGGGGGAATCGGCCGCGATGTAGAGCGTTGCAGCCTGGATGACCGAAGGCCACATCTGGCCCAGGGAACAGAGTCGGACAAGATCGATCAACGCCTCCCCGGTAAAGACCTTAGGGTCGCGTGCAGCGCAATCTTTTTGAGCGCGGTCCATGGCCACCTTGAGCGCCGCGATCTCGACGTCGGACCAGTTCGCGACGGAGTGACGCGTGACATCGAGCGGATGCATTGCATTGTCGTAGGCGGCTTTGGGAGAGAGTTGCTGAGGCGGTGGGGCTGGCGAGGTGTTCTGAGCCAGGGCCGTTGCGGAAAAGAGCAGCGTAGCGAGAAGAGTTCGGAGTTGCAGCTTGCGCACGGCCGGGACCTCGAAGTTCGGCCAGAATAGCAGGGTCAGAGGCTATGAGCGCCTGCGGAGATCCCCAAGCAGCTTCGCAAACCCCAGCAGCAGTGTGAGCACGCCTGTTGGCAGGCAGCCCATCGCCAGCATCAGGGCGAGCCATCCGCTGGTAGTGTGTGGACCCTGTTTGGTAACGCCGCCGAAGGCTGTCAGCATCAGGACCGCCGCGACCGCTCCTGTAAGGAAGATAGCGGCGCCGGTGCGGAGGAGTTTGCGAGTGTCTGGGTGCATAGGGGGCAGAAAACAGGTAGAGCAGAAAAGAGAGGCCGTATTAGCGGTAAGCGGCCAGCATCGCATACACCACGACGCCGGTGACCGACACATAAAGCCAGATGGGATAGGTCCAGCGCGCGAGCTTGCGGTGCGCTGGAAAACGGCCCGTAAGCGAGAGGAAGAAGGTGATGAGAATCATCGGCAGCGCAACCACGCTGAGGAAGATGTGGGAGATCAGCAGCGCGAAGTAGGTGACGCGCAGAGCGTGGCCCTGGCCGAGAAACCGCATATCGCCGTGCAGCGCATGGTTGACGATGTAGCTGACCAGAAACAGGCTTGAAACCAGGAATGCGCCAAACATGCTGTTGCGGTGCGCCGTAATCCTGCGCCGCATGATGAAGCGGTAGCCAAATATCAGAAACACTGTGCAGAGCGTATTGAACGTGGCATTGAGTGCTGGCAGGAAGGCAAGCTGTGTTCCTGCGACGTCCGTCGGCTGGTGGTAGTAGACCAGCCAGGCGAGAAAGAGCGACGCCGCGGCACTGATGCCGATGATCGTAGCGACGATCGAGAGCGGTGTGCGGTAGTTCGGATTTTCGTTGGCAATCGCTGGCATTTAATTCTTTCGTTCGTGAGCAGAGGTTAGAACAACAGACGGCCCTGGGCATTGAGCATCATCGCCAACAGCAGCAGCGGCAGATACATCACGGACACCTTGAGCAGCTGGCGGGCGAGCGCACGGTTCTCCGGGGCTTCCGGGTTGCGTGTGATAGCTGCGAAGCGGATGGTCGCGTAGAGATACCAGATGCCGAGCACTCCTGCGACAACGGCATAGGGCAGTCCGGTGATATGTAGCCACGTCGGCCACAGGCTTACCGGGATCATCAACACGGCATAGAACAGCGACTGGACAACCGAGGATCGGGCGGCGTCGCGCACAGGCTCCTGGGTCGCGGTTACACGGATGCCGGCCTGCGCGTAGTCTGCGCGGTACATCCAGCCGATGGCCATGAAGTGCGGGAACTGCCAGACGAAGAGGATGGCAAACAGCGCGACGGCGGGCCACTCGATGAGCCCGCGTGCGGCGGTCCAGCCGATGAGCGGCGGCAGCGCTCCGGGGAAGGCTCCAATGAAGGTGTTGAGCGTGGTGATGCGCTTAAGTGGCGTATAGATCGCCACATACCCCACGGCGGTGAGCAGCGTCAGCGTGCCCGTGAGTGGGTTGGTGGCATACGCCAGATAGAGCGAGCCGCCGAAGACAAGCAGGAAGCCAAGGATTAATCCGTGTGCTAGCCCGATACGATGCTGCGCCATTGGCCGCGAGGCGGTACGCGGCATAAGGCCGTCAGTGGTGCGCTCCAGCGCCTGATTCAGCGCGCTCGAGCCCGCAGTGACGATGGCAATGCCTGCGAGCGCTTCGATGAGTCCAATATGAAACGGACTGATCCCCGAACGCAGCGACCCGAGGTAGAAACCGGCCGCCGCGGTGATGATGACCATCGTTGAGACGCGCACCTTGAAGAGCGCCGCATAATCGGCGAGCAGCGAGGAACTGCTCGCGCGCGAGTGAAGAGTCGTAGATGTGGCAGTGACGGGCACGTTGAGCTTTAAGGATAGCCCATCACCCGCAGGTTGGCGGGCGGTACTCATCCTTCACCGGGGAATGGGGTTAGCGAGCGGAATTTACCAGTATGGATTTGAAACCCGTGAAGTTCACTCTGCACGCCGATTCTGGGGAGGGGTGCCAGGTTGAGCCATCCGCATAGTCGATCTGGGTGATCTCGGCCCACTGCACGAAACCCACGGTCTGGGGATATATCTCTGAGTGAAAAGATGTTGCCGCTATCTTCGCATGGGTCATCAACTCGAAGCTCTCCGCTACGGGGTCATCGTTTACGGGGTTAGTGTTGACAAGCATCACGTGCGGACCTTTCGGTGATCCATACACCGTGACATGCACCTTCAACAGCTTCGCCGAAGCCATCGACCCGTCGAACGACAGATCAAGATGCGGTGCTTTCTCCGGTGGACGGGTTGATTCCACAGGACTGTTAAGCTCCACTGCACCATTCGGTTGCTGATTCTGGAGTGGATTCTTTGACAGGAGTGTGGCAGAGGATGGCCATGCCTGATGTCCGAGAAACCCTATTGGGCACTTTCCGGTCACAAGAATCACATTGGAAGCGATTGGCTTATCTTGCCCGGGCAGCACACACGCTGCGGAGAGTAGAAGAGCAACGGTAAGAAGGCTGCGCATAATCCACCTCGGTTCGTCCTATGGCTACGTTCTAGATGCCTGCACCAACAATCTATACCCGCGTCTCCATGGGGCTCAACTCTCGAAGGCATGGGTTACAAGGGTTTGGACGGATCTCTCAGGCAGATGGTATCGTCAGCTTCGCAATGGTCGCCAACTGCATAAAGCTGGTCCCTTCGTAGATCTTCCCGATCTTGGCATCGCGATATAGCTTCTCGACGGGGTAGTCCTTTACAAAGCCAGCCCCACCAAAGACCTCGACGGCCAGTGACGCAGTCCGCTCGGCAACTTCGCTGGCAAACAGCTTGGCCATCGCGGCCTCCTTCAGATACTCTGCACCGGAGTCCTTAAGGCGTGCGGCGTTATAGACCATGAGCCGCGCGGCTTCCACATCCATCGCCATGCGCGCGAGTTGGAACTGCATGGCCTGGAACTCGGCGAGCGGCTTGCCGAACTGCTTGCGCTCACGGGCGTAACGAGCGGCGTGTCGCCACGCTCCCGAGGCCAATCCCACAAGCTGGGCGCCTATTCCGATGCGGCCCTCGTTCAGTGTCTCGATGGCGATCTTGTACCCTTTGCCGGCCTCTCCAAGCACGTTCCCCGCAGGCACACGGCAGTTGCTGAAGAGCAACTCGCAGGTGCTGCTGGCGCGGATGCCGAGCTTGTCCTCCTTGCGTCCCAGCGTGAAGCCGGGCGTGCCTTTCTCAACGAGGAAGCACGTAATGCCTTTGTATCCTGCGGCGGGATCGAGCGTGGCGAAGACAAGAAACAGTCCAGCCTCGACGGCATTGGTGATCCACAGCTTCGAGCCGTTGAGCACATAGTCGCCATCTTCCTGCTTTGCTGCGCGGCATTGTAGGGCAAAGGCATCCGAGCCGCTGACCGCTTCGGAGAGCGCATAGGCTCCGGTAAGACTCTCGGCCAGCTTGGGCAGCCAGGCTTTCTTCTGGGCTTCGCTGGCCCAGCGCATCAAGGCGCTGATGACAAGCGTGTTCTGCACATCCACCAGCACGCCAACCGCGGGGTCGACGGCGGAGATCTCTTCGACCGCGAGCACGGCCTCGAACAGCGTTCCAGCCGCGCCGCCATACTGCTCCGGGACCTGAACGCCCATCAGTCCAAGCTCGAAGAGCTTACGCAGCAACTTCGGCTCAAACTTCTGTTCTTCGTCCATAGAGCGGACGAGCGGAGCGATCTCAGTGCGCGCAAAGTCGCGGACTGTATCGCGGAAGAGGGTTTCGTCGGGGGAGAGTTGAGTGAGCGCAGGCATAGGCTTAGGGGCGACTGGAAAGTGTAGCGCACCCGCCCTGGTTCACGCGCCCGGATTGCAGCAGGGCGCGTTCCCGGACTATACTGCACGCATCGGCACAGCTGGCGCTTCTTCTCGCCGTGCCGCGGGTGAGGTTCGTCTTCAGCAGCGAAAGCGTGAAGGATGTCCAGCTCGGAAGTGGAGGGCCGCCTGGCCAGTATTTGGGTGCGGCTGGATGGCGTGCGGTAACGCGCGTCCTCCGAAGTTGCCGGAGTGCGACGGGTGGGGCTGTCGCGGATCTGGTCAACGTAATTTTCCCATCGGATTGCCGTGTCTGTGGAGCACCGATGGTTGCGCTTTCCAAAGCGCAGGTTTGCGAGTCGTGCGTTGCGCGTGTGGGAGCGCAAACCGACGTGCTGTGCAGTCGCTGCGGCGATGCCATGGGCATGGAGTCGGCACGGTTTGCCGCCGGCATGGGAATGACAGAATGCACAATGTGCAGGCTGGCTCCTCCAGAGTTTGCGAAGGCTGTAGCCTTTGCCGTCTATGACGATGAGGTGCGCGAGATGCTGCACCTGCTCAAGTTCAACGGAATGCGGCGCATAGCCGACCATGTGTTGGGCGACGGCATGGCTGCTGCGATCCTGAAACTCGAAGACGAAGCCGCGAGCGAACTCACCGTCGTACCGGTGCCGCTGTTTGCCAGCCGTCAGCGCAGCCGTGGGTTCAATCAGGCGCAGGTATTGGCCGAGGCCGGCATTGCTAAGCTGCGGCGGTTGCGCCCCTCCTGGAAGCTGCAGATGCGGCCAGACGTTCTCTGCCGTGTCCGCGATACGCGTCCGCTGTTTGTTCTCGATCCGGGTACTCGCCGGAAGAGCCTCCGCGGTGCCTTTCGCGTCGAGCCTGCAGATGCCATTCGCGGGCGCGAAGTCTTGCTTGTCGACGACATCCTGACCACCGGCGCAACGGCGCGTGAGTGCTCGCGGGTGCTGATGCGGGCAGGCGCGGCGAAGGTCTGGGTGGCGACGATGGCCAGAGCGCAGGCGGAGAGCGTCCGCGTTCGAGCGGACAGTGGATCGAATGTGGCTCGCTGGGACATGGGTGCCGTGAAGAGTTTTTGATGAAACATTTTTGAACCTTTGATGGAGCAGTGAGCAGCAAGTAGTAGCAGTGGCTTTGAGCGATACATCAACCTGGAGGGCAGGAATGCAGGCTGGGAAAATGAGGGGAAAGCGTACAGGCAGCAGACATCACAACACTCACCCGGTGCCGGGCACAGCTCGCGCCGAGGCGATCGACATACGCATGGGTGTCTTTCGGCAGCCGGCGATGCAGACGCCAGTGCTCGTGCTGAATGCCAGCTATGAGCCCATCAACATCTGCGGCGCTCGGCGGGCGCTCGTATTGGTGCTCAAGGGGGTCGCTCGCACGGAAGAAGAGCAGGGCAGTGTTCTGCACTCGCATCGCGTCAACATCCAGATGCCCAGCGTCATCCGGCTGTTGGAGTACCGCCGCATCCCGCACCAAACCCGCGCGCTGAGCCGCAAAAACATCCTGCTGCGTGACCGCAATACCTGCCAATATTGTCAAACCGTACTCACGGCTGCAGAGCTGACGCTGGACCATGTAATCCCGCGCTGCCGCGGAGGCTTGTCGACGTGGGAGAACCTCGTCGCCTGCTGCCGCGACTGCAACCGTCGCAAGGGCAGCCAGATGCTGCACGAGTTGACCGACATGCGTCTGCTGCGCGAGCCGCGTCCGTTCTCGCTGCATACCAGCCGCCACATCATGCGCATGATCGGCAGCGCCGATGCCAACTGGCGCAAGTATCTGTACTTCGAGTCGGATCAGGCCGCGTAACGCTGTTGCCGTTGTCTTTTGTTTTGTAGTTGTTTGTTTTTCGCCGTCATCCTGAGCCGTAGGCGAAGGACCCCCGTATTCGTGCTGCCACAGGTGCATCCGTGGCACTCCAGAATGCGGGGGTCCTTCAGCTTCGCTTCAGGATGACGGCGAAAAACAAACAACGACCACCCTACTGTTTCGGCGGCGCATCCTTCGGCTTCGAATCCGTATCGCTGGGAATCTCTTCGCCGTTGTACTTGATGATGATGTTGGTGTGGAAGCGTTTGTAGTCGGTGTAGTGAATGATCGTGCGCACGTGGACATCCTGTGACAGCGCGCCCTGTTGTGCGGCGAAGTGCAGGTTGCCCTCGGCCTTGGTGTAGGTGGGGAACCAGTACTTGTCGTCGATCTGCTGGTAGTAGGTAGTAAACGGCGGCGAAAGATCTTCGTGGCCCTTGCGCATGTCCTGCGGTACGCTCATGCCGTTCACCAGGACGATCTCAAGGTCCTGCTGGTCGACCCAGACTTTGCCCTGGAAGTAGCGGTGGCCCTTCTCCAGCACCTTGGGTTTGACATCGAGAACATAGGTGTCGAGCTCGTCCACCTTTTGTCTGCCGAGATAGTTGATGTCGTACTGCGGCAGCTCCGGCGCGGTCAGGACGAAGGGCAGGCGCTTCTCGATGTCCTTGAAGTCGTTCTCGGTCATGATGACGCGTTCGATGGTGTTCTGCGGCGCGAAGACGACGTGTTCCTGGCGTTTGCCGTCCTTGTCGAAGGTGATGTCGGTGACCTGGTGGTACTCACCGTCGGGACGGTTGGTGTCGTCGGAGATGGTGTTGAACTTGACCTCCTGACGGAAGGTATAGTCCTCGCGAGCCGCGGCGAACTCGCTTTCGCGCGCGCCCATCTTCTCGATGATCTGCGCGACAGTCATGCCTGCAGGCTGTGCGGGGTCGAGCGGTCCAAAGCCCGACTGGGCAAAGGCCGGCGCGGCGAGGAGGACGATTGCGGCGAAAAAGAGGGGCTTGGAGAGGGACATGGCTTCTACAACAGGATAGACGGGCTGGGGCCGCGAAAGGTTCAGAGGCGGATTGGTGGCTATGCGAAAGGGTTCCTCTAACGTGCAGCAGCCTGTGCACCGCTGTTCGGCGTGGCTGGCAGCGGAAGATCGTCGCGTACCTCCAGATCGAGCAAATGGTTATCCTCCGGTTTATACGCCACAATCGCTGGATGCCCGGTTAGATGATGGCAGGTCGTGAAGTGGTCTTCGCCCCACCAGAAGCTGTCGGAGAAGCCAACCATAAACCGCCCGTCCGACTTAAACGTCAGTGGCGGTGATCCCGGCTTATCATGAGTCAGCGTCAGCGTCAGTGGTGTCGTTCCCGGCCCACTACCGCACGTAAGCTCCGTCAACGTGCCTCGTTCCACCTTCGTCCCGGCTGGCATCTCCAGGGCAAGGGCCACGCCATCGCCTCTATCGCTCACCGGCACATCATTCCAGAGGTCAACGGCCTCGTTGTGATCCGGCCCACTCCACCGCTCCGCCACAAAGCGCGAGAACTGCGCCGCAAGCGCGGGCTGCTTCCCGTTCAATAGAATCCGGCCTGTCAGGATGTGATACCCGGCCCGCCACGGCTCCAGTTGCTCTGCCTTACGCACATCGTTGTACGCCTTCGTCATCTGGCCCAGCCGCCACTCCACCAACCCCATCTCGACATATGCCGGTGCAAACTCAGGGGATAGCTCGATCACATGCTGCAAGGTGCCCTGCATCGCCTGAAGCTGTTGTGGCGACATCGCACGGAGCGGCGTTCCCGACATCGCCAGAGCAAACACGGAATGCGCTCTTGTAGGATCGAGATCCACCGCCTGTTGCCACTCCTTTACAGCCTCGGCGTCCTTCCCCTCTCGAAACTCGAGAAACCCTAACTCCTCATGCGCGCCTGCAAGCTTAGGATCGAGCGCCAGTGCCTTCTCTATCCGCGCCCGCCCCAACGTAGACTCATAGGCGCCGATCTGAAAGCAACCCAGCTCATACTCTGTCTCAGCAGGAGTCAGTTTGCGATCAGGAAACGAGTTCGCATCCACCTTCGGGTCCGCAGGCAGTACGCCCGCTTGAAAGGTAAGCCTCTGGAGGTAGGTGGCGAGGGCTTGGCCAAAGGCGTGAGGATCTCCAAAGGCATCCTGGAAGGCCTCCTTCTCCGGTACGCCGTCCTGCAGCTTCTTGAAGAACACAATTAGCTTGGCGCCGCGATCCATATCCTTGCCAAACATCATGAAATGCACCATAGCCCACGCCTCGGCGTAGAACAGGTTAGCCTCCCTATCGTCGCGAATCCACTTCTGGTCATTCGCCGGATTCAGCATCTCGGTCACCGGCAACAAAGTCTCATGCTGCAATGCAGCCATTCGTAGCGATGGAGCTCCTATCAGCGTACGACCGTGCTCAAAACGCGTATAGCCGTAGAGCTCGGCGATCCCTTCGTCCAGCCAGAGAGGTAGCCAGTGAGCGCGCGCATGCAGGATGCTGTGCGTGTACTCATGGAAGACGACCACCTGGTTCTGGTCTCCCCATGTATCCAGGCGCACCGTCGCAAACTGCTTCTCCCATCCACGATGGAACTCTCCGGCAACATTGCCATTGGTTCTCTTCCACTCATTTGGCTCCAGTGTCTTGAAGGTGCTCTCGTCACGTGCTGCGACGATCGTCAGCGGCGCTCCCGCTCCAATCGCAGGATCGTTGAACTGCAGTACGAATACATAACGCATCTGCTCAAACTGCGCGGCCATAGCCCTGCCTTGCTGCGCACTTCCATCCGTCAGCACGCGGAAGTGCGGGCTACGCACCTCTGTCCACGTTGATTCAGCCTCTGCCTCTTGGGCAAAGACGAACAAGGCAAAGAGAACACTCCAGAGGAGCTTGTTGGATTTCGAGGGGTGCATGCGAGCTATTCTCCTCGTGCGTTATGGGGGCGTCAAGAACCTCTTTCAAGCCCGCCCGATGACCCTCACCCGGGTGCCCATCTTCGACGCGCGTTCTTTGCCCACCTTAGGCGCGATGAGGCCACGCCGAAGGTGGGGCACCCGGATTGGTAGCTATGCAAAAGAGTTAGACTGGCGCGATGAGATTCCGTACGATTTTGGCCCTCGGCCTACTGGCCGGGCTCACCGGCGCGGCAAGCGCACAGACGGCGAATTCAACAGCCAAGCGACCGATCACCTTCGCCGACCTTCAGGCAATGAAGCGCATCAGTGATCCTCAGATCTCGCCCAGCGGCAAGTGGGTGCTGTTCTCCGTAACGGACGTCTCGCTCGAAAAGAACACCAAGACCAACCACCTGTGGGTAGTGCCGATAGCAGGCGGCAAAGAAGTCCAGCTCACCAGGGGCACAGGTGAGAGCAACGGCCGCTTCTCGCCCGACGGCAAGAGCGTGATGTACTCCAGCGATCAAGGCGGCAGCGGACAGATCTGGGTAGCCTCCTGGGACGATGGCACAGGTACGATCGCTTCCGGACGGCCGGTGACGAACCTGGAAACCGAAGCCGACGGCGCAATCTGGGCTCCCGACAGCATGCACTTCCTGTTCGTCTCGAATGTGTATCCGGAGTGCGAGAGCAGGAAAGATGGCCCCGCTCGATTTGAAGAAGAAGCCCAGTGCAACGCGGAGAAAGATGCCGCCGCCGCAAAGAACCCGGTGAAGGCGCAGATCTTCGACCATCTGCTCTACCGCCATTGGAACGCCTATCAAGGCGCAAAGCATTCGCACATCTTTTATGCCAGCACGACTGGCGGCGCGCCGAAAGACCTGACGCCCGCAAGCGTGATCGGAGACCACGAGGCTCCCACGTTCTCACTGGGAGGCCCGCTGGGCTATGCGATCTCGCCCGACGGCAAGGAAGTCGCCTACGTCGTAAACCGCGAAGAGGTTCCGGCAGCTTCGACCAACAACGACATCTATGTACTGCAGGTAGGCGCTGCACCCGCAACGGCCAAGAAGGTAAGCAGCAGCCCCGGCAGCGACGATGGCCCTGCATACTCACCCGATGGCAAGTGGCTCGCATGGCGCTCGCAGGCACGGAATGGATTTGAGTCGGATAAGTTCCGGCTGGTGGTAATGGATCGTGTCAGTGGTGCAATTAAGGACTTGATGCCGAAGTTTGATAACTGGGTAGATGAGTTCTTCTGGGATGGTTCGGGAAAGATTTATTTTATGGCTGGAGATAAGGGTGAGGAACCTATCTTCAGCATCAACATTACCGGGGATGATCTACACAGATACGGCAAAGGTAGCGGTGAATGGAGTAGCGTTGCTCTTGTCGGACAGAATCTCGATACTTCCTTTGTTGGCGTGAGGATGACAGTTGATGCTCCAGCCGAAATTGTTTCGGCGAATTTATTTGAAATGGACGATACAGCTCAACGAGTCATACCTGGGCATAACAGCATTCCCGCGAAGATTGTTACGAAACCAGTCGCGGCTATAAAACCGCTTACTTCTCTCAATGATTCTTTGATTTCACAACTTGATCTTTCGAAGATGGAGCCCTTCTGGTTTACAGGCGCGGCGGACACAAAGGTCGAAGGCTTTATCATCCGTCCACCGAACTTCGACCTTGCGAAGAAATATCCGCTGAAGTTCCTGATGCACGGCGGCCCCCAGACCGCGTGGGGCGATGCCTGGAGCTATCGCTGGAACCCCGAGCTCTTCGCGGCGAACGGCTATGTCGTCGTGATGATCAATCGTCGTGGCTCCACGGGCTATGGGCAGAAGTTCGTCGATGAGATCTCGGGCGACTGGGGAGGCAAGGCGTTCGTTGACCTGATGAAGGGGCTCGACTACGCGGAGCAGAAGTATCCGTTCATCGACAAAGACCGCGAGTGCGCGCTGGGCGCGAGCTACGGTGGTTTTATGGCGAACTGGGTGCTCACCCACACCAATCGATTCAAGTGCGTCGTGACGCACGACGGCATGTACAACCCGCAGAGTGCCTACGGAACTACCGAAGAACTCTGGTTCAACGAGTGGGAGTTCCGGCCCACAGCATCCAACGGCATGGTCGAGCAGACCAAGGCCGCGCATCCGTGGGACTACTTCGACCAGACCAACGACCAGGACCCCTTCCGCAAGTGGTCTCCGATGCTGCACATCAAGGACGCACACACTCCGACGCTCATCATCCACAGCCAGCGCGACTACCGGCTCGATGTGAGCGAAGGTTTCCAGCTGTTTACCGCGCTGCAGCGGCTGGGTGTGCCATCGCGTATGCTCTACTTCCCGGACGAAGGGCACTGGGTGCTGAAACCGCAGAACTCGCAGCTCTGGTACGAGACAGTGAACGACTGGTGTGACCGCTGGACGGGCACGAACAAGTACGCAAGTGCAGGGCCGGAGAAGAATCCGGCGGCTGTGAAAGATAAGCACTGAGGCGGGCGGACGCAATGGCATTTAGCAAATCAAAATCGGCAAAACCTCCGCTGAAGCAGACAGAGCTGTTGGAGTATGCCGTAAAGTCACTTGCCTCGAAGATGAAGAGCGAACGCGACCTGCGGCAGCGAATGCGTGATCGTGCAGAACCAGGCGAGGCTGGCGTCGAAGCGATGGATGCGGTCATCGCGAAGCTGAAAGACCTCGGCTATCTCAGCGACGAGCGCTTTGCTGCCGACTACACCCGGATGCGCCAGGAGAACGAAAAGTTCGGAAAGCGGCGTGTGCAACAAGGGCTGATGCAGAAGGGCATCGCCACAGAGCTAACCAACAAAACCCTCACTGCGGCCTACGACGAGGTCGACGAAGTCGCATTAGCGAAGCAGTATGTCGAGCGCAAACGCATGAAGAAGCCCGAGGGCGATAAAGAGGTCGCACGCGCCATGCGGCGGCTGGTCGGCGCGGGGTTCAGCGTCGGCACAGTATGGAAGGTGCTGCGCGGCTGGGGCGCTGCGGTGGATGAGGTTAATATATCCCTCGAGGACACTGCGGAATAGATCGAGCAGGCATGTGCGATTATCGCACGAATGGCGTCGAAGTAGCCGAGCTGAAACGCTCGCACTTTTATGTCGATTGCACACGATGGGCGCTTCAACAGAAAGCAGAGGGATGGCCAAGTCAGAGGAAGAGAGATTGCAGCGCGTTATAGCGATCGACTGGTCGGGACGTGTGGATACCTCCGGGCAGCGGCGGCACATCTGGGCAGGCGTCTGGACTGCGGGTGCTGACGGCAAAGCCAGCGTGAAGCTCGAAGCGGGCCGCACACGCGACGAGGTTGGCGAGTGGCTGATCGAGCTGGCACGCGAAACGCCACGTATGGTGGTCGGAATCGACTGCTGCTTCAGCTATCCGGCATGGTTTCTCGCCGAGCACGGTTGCACAGCCGCATTCGACTTCTGGCGACATGTCGCAGCAGGGCATGGCGAGCGCTGGCTGGCTCGCGAATGTGAAGACCGCCGGTTCTGGGGCAAGCCTCACAAGCGGCCCGCCGAGTTCAGCGGCGATGGCCTGCGGCGCATGATGCGCCTGACCGACTGGGACAACAAGATCGCACAGGCTCAGGACGGCGGCGACCCGCAGCGTGCGGCAAAGATGCTGGGCATCACACCGAAATCACCGTTTCAAATCGGTGGTGCCGGTAGCGTGGGTACAGGTTCTCTGCGGGCGATGCCATTTCTGCTGCGACTGCATGAGGCGGGCTTTCGGGTGTGGCCGTTTGAAGATGCGCAGCTTCGGGATGCTACAAGCAGATCCCCTGCGGGGATGACAGAAAGAAAAGCAAACACGAAGCCCCTGCTGGTAGAGATCTATACGCGATTGATGACTGGACCGGTAGCGAAGAGCAATCCCGAAGCACGCAAGGGGTATCTCACTGCGCGACGCAAGGACGACCCACTCTATGCAGAGATCTCGCGCAGCGTATTTGCGAAGGCCCAGAGCTCAGAGGATGCTTTCGACGCACTGGTAAGCACTCTAGAGATGGTGCGACATGCGGATGAGTTTGCAAAGCTGCGCGCAACCAGAGACGAAACATTCGGCCTGGAAGGGATTACCTGGCGGCCCGGAGTGAGTGGATGAAGCGTGTGATTCCGTGGGGGATGGTCTGGGCACGAGTCGTGCTGTGTCCGGTGATTGTGATGGGAGCTTGGCGCGGCTGGGCGGGCTGGTGGCTTGCTGCGATCGTAATCTTTGCGCTGGTCGACGACATTGCCGATGGTATGCTGGCGCGTCGATGGGATTGCGATACAGCCTCGCTGCGGCTGGCCGATTCGTGCGCAGATACGGTGTTTTATCTCGGTGTCGCGGCAGCGGTGTGGCTGCGAGTGCCGCACGTCCTGCGTGCGAACGCGTGGCTGCTGGGAGCGTTGTTCGCACTTGAAGGTCTGCGCTATGCCTTCGACTTCTGGAAGTTCGGCAAGGGCGCGAGCTATCACTCGTATCTCGCGAAAGCGTGGGGCCTGGTGCTGGCGATTTCGATTGTGAGCGTGCTGGCTCGCGGCGGCCCGGTCGGTGCGATTACGTTTGCCGTGGTCTTCGGCATTGTGACCAATCTTGAGGGGTTGACTATGAGCCTGATGCTGCCGCGCTGGCAAAATGACGTGAAGACGTTGGCGGCAGCACGGCGACTGCGCCGCGAGATGCTGGCTCGCTGCTAGACTTAAGTTCTATGCGTAACTTGTCAGGCAATCAGATTCGGGAAGATTTTTTACGGTTTTTTGAAGTGAAGGGGCACCGTCGTGTGCACTCTTCGTCGCTGGTTCCGGCCAACGATCCAACCCTGCTGTTTACCAACGCGGGGATGAACCAGTTCAAGGACGTCTTCCTGGGCGCGGAGACGCGTGATTACTTGCGCGCGGCCTCTTCGCAAAAGTGCGTGCGCGCCGGTGGCAAGCATAACGATCTCGAGAACGTCGGCTTCACGCGTCGCCACCACACCTTCTTCGAGATGCTTGGCAACTTCTCGTTTGGCGACTACTTCAAGCGCGACGCGATCAAGTATGCGTGGGAGTTGCTGACCTCGGAGGACTGGTTCGGCATTGATCCCTCCAAGCTCTACGTCACGATCTTCGAGGGCGATGCGAGCGTATCTCGCGACAACGAGGCCGAGCAATTCTGGCTGGAAGTAGGTGTTCCCAAAGAGCGCATCTTCGAGCTCGGTGCGAAGGACAACTTCTGGGCCATGGGCGACACCGGTCCCTGTGGTCCATGCTCGGAGGTCTATTACGATCTCGGGCTGACGGCTTCGGAGACGGGCGAGGACAAACCGTTCGGAGAAGACGACCAGCGCTACATGGAGATCTGGAACCTCGTCTTCATGCAGTTCGACCGCGCCAGTGACGGCACGCTGACACCGCTGCCCAAGCCTTCCATCGATACCGGTATGGGGCTGGAACGCGTCGCCTGCGTGCTGCAGGGGAAGCTGTCGAACTATGAGAGCGATCTGTTTACGCCTCTGCTGAAGCGTGCTGCGGAACTGACGGGGATGTTATCGAATTCCGAGTCGCCAGTTCTGAGTTCTGGAATTGAAGAGATTGCGATCAGCGATGAGAAGGGCGCGGCTTCGCTGCGCATCATCGCTGACCATGCGCGTGCGTCGACGTTCCTGATCTCGGATGGCGTGCTGCCCGCGAACGAGGGCCGCGGCTATGTGTTGCGCAAGATCCTGCGGCGCGGCATACGGCACGGGCGGCTTCTCGGGCAGGAAAAGCCATTCATGCATGAGATGGTGCTCGCCGTGCGCGATGAGATGCAGGCTGCATATCCAGAGTTGAAGGAGTCTGCGGACCGCGTGGCGAAGGTGGTGCTCGCAGAAGAGCAGCAGTTTGCGCGCACACTAGAGCTTGGATTGCGACAGATGAACGAAGAAACATTGCGCTCCGGTTCACAGGCGTTTCATCTGTACGAGACCTTCGGGATGCCCCTGGACTTCATGGTCGACGCTGCACGCGATGCGGGCATTGCGTTTGACATGGCCGGTTTCGAAGCTGCGAAGGAAGAAGAGCAGCAACGCGCTCGCGCTTCGTGGAAGGGTGGATCGCAGAAGTCGGCCTCGCCGGTGTATCGCGAATTGGCGAAGACGGAGTTCGAAGGCTATACCTCGTTGCGTGTCGATGGTGCGAAGGTCCTCGCACTGGTCAAGGACGGCGTCGGTGTCAGCGAACTGAAGACAGGCGAGACAGGCGAAGTCGTACTCGATGCGACCAGCTTCTATGCGGACTCGGGCGGACAGGTGGGCGACGTCGGCTGGCTGTACTCTGCCGATCACAACACTGTCGTCGCTGAGGTCTCAGGCTGTAAGAAGCCGGTGCAAGGTGTCTTCGCTCATGCGGTAACGGCGAAGCAGACGATTGCTGTGGGAGATACGGTCGATACGGTGGTGAACGGCGAAGTACGCGCGGCGGTGATGCGCAACCATACCGGTACTCATCTTTTGCATGCGGCGTTGCGACAGGTTCTGGGAACGCATGTGAAGCAGGCGGGATCGTTGAATGACCGCTCGCGGCTGCGCTTCGACTTCTCGCACTTTACGGGTGTGGCCGAAGAAGAGCTGCAGGAGATCGAAGATATTGTGAACCGGCAGGTGCTGGCCAACACCCTCGTGCAGACGCTGGTGGATGTGCCGATCGACGTTGCGGTGCATGAGTTAGGCGCGATGGCGCTCTTCGGTGAGAAGTACGGCGAGCGCGTACGTGTGGTCAAGATCGGAGATTTTTCGACCGAACTCTGCGGCGGAACACACATCGGCGCGACAGGCGAGATCGGGCTGGTTAAGTTAGTAGGCGAAGGCGCGGTTGCGAGTGGTGTGCGGCGTGTCGAGGCTGTAACGGGTACGGGCTCGCTGGGATTGTTCCGTCGCGATGCGGATGTCGCGAAAGTAGCCTTGCAGTTTGCAGGTGGCGGCGGCGATGCCGATGCGTTGCGGTCGAAGGTCGCGGCGCAGGACGACGAGATGAAGAAGCTGCGCCGCGAGCTGGAGCAGCTGCGGATGAAGTCGGCCAGCGCGGCGACAGCCGATGCTGCGTCCTCGGCCGTTGAGGTCAAAGGTGTTAAGGTGCTGGCCCAGCGTGTGGACGCTCTCGATAAATCACAGATGCGGAACCTCGTGGATGAACTGCGCGGCAAGCTCGGATCAGGCGTGGTCGTTCTGGGTGCGGCGACCGAAGGCCGGGTTTCGTTGATCGTTGGCGTGACGAAGGATCTTACGGGCAAGGTGCAGGCGGGAAAGATCGTCGGGCAGATTGCGGCGAAGGTTGGCGGTAAGGGTGGTGGGCGTCCGGATCTTGCCGAGGCTGGCGGGAGCGATGTTACGGCGCTCGATGGTGCATTGGCAGGTGCTGCCGACGTGGTGGGCGAGTTGCTGGGGTAGGTGGGCATAGACGCAGAGCGCGATTCAAATGTTTGTGGCTCGCTTTGCGTCATGGGCATCGCGCAGGAGCGCGACTGTTTTCCGTTCTGCTAAGCAATATGGCTCAATGGAGGAGAGCGGTCGTTTGCTACCGCAAACGATCCCCACCTTAGGCGCGATGAAACTGCGCCGAAGATGGGGCACCCGGATTGTCGCCCGATATTCCATCCGCAGGGTATTCGCCTGAGTACCCTTGCGGGATTCACAGCCTGAAGAGTGCCGCCGCAAACCTACACTGAAGGTAGATATGGGCGCTCTTTCCCAAAGGTGGGTTGTGCAGGGACGTTGCGCGGTATGCGTGGCTGCGATCACATGCGTTTGCTTTGCTGGTCTGAGTTCTGCCGCGGTTACAGCGCGAGCGAAGTCGGATCCATGGCAGTCGGCACTTGCAGCGCGGCAGGCCTTTGAGGCTGAGCCCTCGGGCACCCATACCAAGGCGGAGTATGCCAACGTCATGGATGGCTTTCGTGCGATCTATCATGGCGACCCAGCCAATACCCACGCAGCGAAGGCTGTCGAGCAGGTAGCTGAACTGCTCGCCGAGCAGGGACACGAACTGGGCGATCGCAAGAGCCTTCGCGATGCCGCCGGTCAATATGAGTTTCTGGCCAAGGCATATCCAAGTTCGACAGGTGGGTCGCTGGCCCCGTCTGCGTTGGGACATGCGCTGGAACTGCTCGGTCCGGATGGCGTAAACGATGCCGCCGAGGCCCGCAAGGTGCGAGCGGAGCTGGAGAGTCAGTATCCGAGATTTGCTAAGAGTGAAGAGGCCAGGAGTTCTCACCCTGGCGGCGATGAGACCGTCGCCAGCATAGATCGCCCCGCGTCGACGGCCGGCAACGATCGGACGACTCGCTTGAACGAGCAGAGAACGGTCTCCACAGGTTCTGGTACTTCCGATACTCGCTTTAGCGGTGATAGTGCCACTACGAAGACGGGGCGCTCGGTTTTATCTGCAGACGTCGAGACGATTCGTGCGGAAACTCCTGTTGTGAAACCGGTAAGCCTGTCTGGGAGCAAGCACGTAGCGCAGGTTACGGGCATTCGCCACTGGTCGACTTCAACCTACACGCGCGTTGCGATCGACCTTGGCGATGAGGTCGAGTACCAGGCAGCGCGGGTAGAGAACCCTGACCGCATCTTCTTCGATCTGCACAACTCGCATCTTGCGTCCGAACTGGCAGGCAAGAGTTTCGCCGTTACCGACGACGGTTTCCTTACCCGTATTCGCGCCGCGCAGTTTTCCAATGACGTTACGCGGGTGGTGCTGGATGTGCATGAGGTTGCAGAGTACTCGGCATTCCTGTTGCCGAACCCGTATCGGCTGATCATCGATATCCATGGAAAGCAGGGAGTTGGAAATTCTAAGGAGCAAGGAGCTGGGGTCATTGGAGCTGGGGTCATTAAGGAGCAGGGAAATGTTGCCCCGCCAGCAAACAGCAAACAGCAAACAGGAAACAGTGATGAGATCACAGGTAACAGACAACAAAGATCAGCCAGCCTAGCGCCGGTTGCACCCGTTGCGCCGGCTCCATCGACAGTTTCGAGTGGGTCGAATGGTGTCACGGAGGTTTCGGGGCTGCCGCCGATGCCTGTGACCGATGGTAGTTCGGCGTTTGGGCTGTCTTCGCGGAAGACGGCAGGCAACTCCACCGTTGCACAGCCGCGTGTCGTGATTCCGACCAAGCCCACGACGGCCAATCCTGTTCCGAATACGGTAACGACGCATTCCAGCGATACGGGAGTCGAGTTTGCTGCAGTCAGCGATCAGCCGGGCAAGGTTGTGGCGACGAGCAGACCCACTTCTCAGCCGATCGTCGATCGCACTCCGCCGAAGAGCAAACCGCCTGTGAGTGCAGCCCCAGTAGAGGCTCCGCCGCCGACCGCAGACGGCGAGACGCTGGTGCGGGCGCTGGGACTAAAGATTGGTCGCATCGTGATTGACGCCGGGCACGGTGGTCACGATTCCGGCACGCTCGGCGTCGGTGGCATTGAAGAGAAAGACGTTGTGCTCGATGTGGCCTTGCGGCTCGGCAAGCTGCTGCATGACCGGCTCGGAGCCGAGATCGTCTACACGCGCGCCGACGATACCTTCATCCCGCTGGAGACGCGGACGGCGATTGCAAACAAGGCACAGGCGGACCTTTTTATCTCGGTGCACGCCAACAGTTCGCAGGACTCAACCGCTCGTGGCGTCGAGGTGTACTACCTGAACTTCACCAGCGACCCCGACGCGATGCGTGTGGCGAGCCGCGAGAACGCTGTCTCGACCCAGAGCGTGCATGAATTGAGCGACCTGGTGAAGAAGATTGCGCTTAAGGACAAGATTGACGAGTCGCACGAGTTGGCCACCGACGTTGATGCAGGCCTTTACGCCGGTCTGGCGAAGGGCAACGACGGGCTGAAGAATCGCGGCGTGAAGAAAGCGCCGTTTGTGGTGCTGATCGGTGCGAATATGCCGTCGATCCTGGCGGAGATCAGCTTCGTCACCAATCCGACCGACGCCGAGCAGCTGCAGCGGCCACAGTACCGGCAGCGCGTGGCGGAGAGCCTATACAACGGTGTTGCGCGCTATGCGGCTGGTATTAATGGCAGCAAAGCGGGCGCTCCAAAGACGACGGAACGGGCGCAACGTTAGGCCGGGACGTGCTTACGTTTTCGAGTTGGTGTAGTCTGTGCCCTGTATGGGACTGGTTTTCGTTCATCGGCGCGGGGTGTTTGCGGGCATTATGCTGGCAGGTTTTGCGATAGGTGCGCTGGCTCAGTCGGCGACCACGATTACCGAGCCAGCGTCTCCTCTGCTGCCGCAAAGTTTCGGAGAGTGGAAGGCAGGAGCCGCCTCTCCTGCAACGGAAACCCCATCAATTTCATTGACCACAGTGAATAAGGCGGCCCTTGAAGAGTCCGGGCCACAGCGCTCGCAGGTCGCGGATTACACACACAATGGCCGCAGTATTCATGTGGAGGCCATCCAGTTCAACGACAGAACCGGGGCCTATAGCGCGTTCACGCTGGTTCAGCGGACGGACATGCGTACTGGCAAAGAGCTTGGCTCGGTCGACGCAGTAGGCGATGGAGCCGTGCTGTTTACCGTAGGCACGTCACTGGTGCTGGCTTACCCGGCAACCGGCGCGGACGTTGCATCGCTCAAGCCACTGTCTGAAGTGATGCCGAAGGTAAGCGGCCCCAAGGGTGTCGCTCCGCTCCTGCCCACATTCGTTCCTACGAAAGGGTTGGTCGAAGGCAGCGTGCGCTACGCGATAGGAGCTTCGAGCTATGCGGCTGAAGGTGGTGTGCTTCCGGCCCAGTCGCTGGGCTGGGACAAGAGTGCCGAGGCCGTGACAGCGCAGTTTGCCGACAGGCGCGGCAAGGAAACGCTCACGCTGCTGCTGTATCCCACGCCGGCGATTGCGGGCAGCTTCACCAAGGCGATCCAGAATGGAATTGCCTCGATGGGCCCGAGCTTTGCCAATGCAAAGGTGCGACGTGAGGGCGATCTGGTGATGCTGGCTTCGGGTAGCTTCTCACCCGACGAAGCACAGCGGATGATCGAGAACATCCACATGCGCCAGGAGCTTAGCTTCGACAAAGACGTGCAGCCGGTCTTCCACACCGAGGTGCAGAAGACCTTCAGCCTGCTCGAGAGCATCACGATACTCTCGGGTGTGATGATGCTGGCTGCGGTGCTGCTGGGGCTGTTTCTGGGCGGGGGACGGGCTGCGATCCGGGTGATGCGCGGCAAATCGGCGGCCAGTGAGCCAGAGTTCCTGAGTCTGCACCTCGATCCGCAAAATAAGGCCCCAAAATTCGGATCGCCGCAGTCCTGAGAGATTAAATTTGACTCCTATCAGCTACGGGTGCCGCAGGAAGGTACCCGGTGAAACCCGGGTAAAAACCGGAGTTCCCCGGCGTTGTTTTCGATAAACCATTGAAAACATTGAAATTGATATTTATCCCAAAACTTTCTTGACAGCACCCGAGGCCAACCATACTCTTGCACCAGAGAGTTCCGATAGCTTTGCCTCTGTTGGAACTGCCTCCCATAGAAAAGGGTCGCCCTGTTGCCGGGCGGCCCTTTTGATTTGTGGAAAAAGTGGGACGAAATTGGGGTGTAAGCGAAGAACAGGCAACGGCAAAATCTTTAACGCAGAGGGCGCGGTGGTTTTGACGCAAAGCGCGACACAAGCATTTGTGACCCGCTTTGCATCTGCGGAGGTTTCGCAGAGGTCGCGACGGCATCTGTGGTGAAGCCATCCGCACTCTGCGTTGAAGATTTTGGGTGCTCATAGTTGCATAGCTCTTATGAACCTGATGTCCTCTCCAAGAGTTCACTTGTCAGACAGGTTTGTGCTAGTGTGGCAGGGCGATCTTGCGGAGGGTTGGGAATGTATCGGATAGGGAGAGAGACGGTTGTGGTGTGTGGCTTGGTGCTGGCTGCTGGCGTGTGTACGGTGGCGGGCGCACAGGACACACGGCCGCTGATGGAGCCGAAGATCCCACCGGTATGTACGAAGCTGGAGGCGCGGCTCTATGCGGAGCCGGATACCAACGGTGGGCGCATCTCCGAAGAAGACGAACAAAAGCTCGACACGGAGCGGATTCAAAAGGCATTGAACGGATGCGCGCCGGGGCAGGCGGTAGAGCTGACCTCTGGCTTCGGTCCAGAGGCGACAGGCACTCCTGTCGCAAAGCCTGTTCGATACGACGTGTTCCTCACCGGTCCCCTCGAGATGCGTGATGGCGTGACGTTGTTGATCGATAAGGGGGTGACGCTTTATGGCTCGCGAGACCCCAGGGATTACGAGATTCCCAATCCCGATGCGAAGCCCGGAGATCCGATAGCCCCGATCAAGTGTGGCACCTCGACGCCTCGGCCAACGACCTTTCCGACGTTTTCGGTCAACGCTGGAGCCCGCCCGCGCGGAGGTTGCCGGCCCCTCATCGCCATCAACGATGTGAAAAACGTTGGGATCATGGGGGAAGGCACGATCGACGGCCGAGGTTATGCAAAGTTGGACGGTCACGACTATAGCTGGTGGCAGATGGCGCGCAAGGCGCAGCCGAACGACGATCTGTACTACTCAACGCGGTTGATCTCAGCCAACCATGCCGATGGGCTGGTGCTCTACAAGATCACGCTGCACAACTCGCCGAACTTCCACGTCGGCGTGAACAATACGAACGGATTCACGGCGTGGAGCGTGCACCTGCAGACGCCGGTGGATAAATCTCTGGACGCGCGCAACACCGATGGCATCGACCCGGGAACGTCGCAGAACGTTACGGTTGCCTATAGCTGGATCGATAACGGGGACGACAATATTGCGATCAAGCAGGGCGTCTCGCATATGAGCGTCGTCCACGACCATTTCTATAACGGCCACGGGATGTCGATCGGGTCGGAGACGATGCTGGGGCAGAGCGACCTGGTGGTGCATGACCTGGTGGAGGACCACACCTCGAGCGGCATCCGCATTAAGAGCAATGTGAAGCGCGGGGGGCCGGTCCACGACCTTATCTATAAAGGCATCTGTATGAAGGATGTGCCGATTCCCATTGCGATCTCGCCCTACTACACCAACCAGACGGTCGAGCCATTTGAAGACCCGAAGTATATCGGTGACAAGATTCCCGATTACAAGGGGATTACGCTTCAGGACATCTACTCGGAGACGCCGGGGGATGTGCTGATTGCAGGGTTGAACGACGACCACAGGACTCAGGTGATGCTGAAGAACGTGATTATCAAAGGAATTAAACCAAGCCAGGTGCATCTGTTCTACGACGACCTGACGGTTCAGTCGCCGGGGACGAATCTTCCCCTGCGAGAGAGCGCGAACAAGACGGTAAAGCTGATTGGGGATGGGGCAAAGGGTATCGAATCGGTGGGTGACCAGCCCGATCCATGTGCAGGGAAGTTTGTGCCGATGCAGTAAACCTGTGGATACACCGAAGCAGATTCCCTCCGGGAATGACAGAAAGAAAAGCAAAGGCAAAGGCGATTTTGCGTCTGCGGCGATTGTCGATAGAATGACAGAGGAGCAAGCCAGACGCAAAGCGCATCACACACCTTTGTGTTGCACTCCGCATCCAGAGCAGGCCGACGTAGCTCAGTTGGTAGAGCAGCTGATTCGTAATCAGCAGGTCAACGGTTCAAGTCCGTTCGTCGGCTCCATCTTTTCAAAGACTTAGCCTTCAGTTGACCGCCATCTGCTGTACAACTGCTGTACAAGCTATTTTTTCTTCCAATATACGCATCGCCTCCTGCGCCACTCGTGGCGCAGTTTTGATGTAGAAGCGCTGGGTCGTACTCACGTCCTCGTGCCTCAGAATGCATTGGATCGTGGTGTCTTCCACACCCAACTCCTTGAGGTTGGTCGCGAGGCCGCGACGGTACGCCTGCCAGCCCTTCCATTGCATGCCGTTCGCTTCAAACACTGGCTTGAGGATGCGATCGGCGATGTTGTCCAGATCGAGCGCTCCGCCGCTACGGTTGGGGAACATGAATCCCGCCGCCGTCTTCGGTCGAATCGCATCGAGCAACAGGCGAAGAGGCCGAATGATCGGGACCAACCCCGGTTCATCCACGTCCTCATCAGTTTTGGTGCTCTTCAGCGTGGTGTTCCATACGCTACGACAGATGGCTAATGCTTTGCCATTATCGTCCTCCCACCACAATCCCCGTATTTCACCCTTACGAAGGGCGGCAAAGGCGGTGACGCCGATAATCGCGCGCATTTGATCCGCACTGATTCCAGCGACATGAACTTCCGCCTTGATCCCCGTTCTCCTACGAGTGATACGGGCTGTCTTACGCTTGCGAGGTAGTGGTTGGGGAACGACGATAGGATCCCTCGTAAAGAGCTCCAAATGCCTCAGGATCTCGTCCAGGCTGTACGCAAGGCGCTTGCGGCCGTGCTTTCTTCCCTTGGGGATCCTGACGCCCGTTGTCGGGTTTGCACCGTCGTACACGCCCAGGTTACGGGCCTCGGTGAAGATGGCGCTGAGCGTCACCTTAATCGTCTTGTACGTTCCATGTGCGCGGTTCGTCCCGTGCTCATCTTCGACTGCATTGAGCAGCGTCTGAATGTGCATTGGACGAACATCCCGAAGCCGTAAGCCTCCGGCTCGTGGTTTTAGGTGACACTCCCACGTATCCCGATAGCACTTGAGCCCGGCTCCAGTGAGCCGCCGCCTGCATGCAGGCAGAAACGTGTTGTCCACGAAATCCACGAGTGAAACTCCCGATCCGGGATGGAACCCACCTCCAGCGCCGCGACGTGCATCCACTCGAAGAGGCGCGGAGCTTCAAACGGCTGCTCGACCTGGAAGAGCCTAAGTACAGCTTGGAGCAGATTGCGGCCAAGATCGGCAAACCACCCGCGTACGTCGCTACCCGTTTGAAGTTGACCGAGCTTGCCGAAGTGGTTGTTGAGGAGTTCTACCGTTAGGAGATTGGCGTCGGCCATGCGCCGCACGGGCCCGCTTCTAAAGAGACCATCAATCATGTGTAAACCCCGAATTTCTGAATCAACGAAGACAGCTAGTACAGTTCGTGCTCATAGAGGCGAAGCTGTCGCATCGGTGGGAAATCGGAATCCGCATCTTTCCATATACCATCTAACTCGGCAAACTGCCGGGAGGCTTCGGCTCTGTTTCCCGATAATGCCTGGGTTCTTCCCAACTCGAGCATAGCGAGGCTGATGTACGGAGACTGCGGACGAAGCATGCGATGTTCAAGCACCCGCTGGAACTCACTTGCAGCCTGCGCGTACTGATGCTTCTGCATATAAATAAGGCCGCGGTAGTAGGGCGGAGAAAGTATGGTTGCCGCGCAGAAATCGTATGGGCGGGCTGCAGCCAGCCGGCGCAGGGCTTCATCCGGATTATGTTGCTTGAGAGCAATCGTGGCATTGGCAGAAGCGAGAATCACGGAATTTACAATCGTGTTGGATGAATTCTGCAACGCAGATCTGTGGGCTAAGGCTTCGGAGTGCGCAGTGTCACCAGCACGGGCAAGGGCCAACGAGGCAACGGATTGCAGGTAGGCATCGTTGGGGGCCATCGCAACGGCCTGCATAGTGTCGTGGATCGCTTGCTGCGGAAGGCCAAGGTCCGCTTCGAGAGTGGCCCAATCGATACGCACGCTAACACCCCGTAGAGAATTATTGGCATGCTCAGCAAGCGAAAAATATCGGGCGCTCTCTCGTAGCTGGCCGCGATAGGCATAGCGGCAGGCCAGCTCTTCGACGAGCCAGTCATCGATGGGCTCTGTACTCGCCTGCCGAAGCAAATCGGGAGGAAGCACACCATGATTCATAGACAGAAGATTGGCGAAACAGACGCGGCGGAAAAATTCAGAGTCTCTGACCGATTGTGGAGAACTGTTGCACAACCGGCTCAAGGTCCCATAGTCGCCTAAAGCCAGATGAGCCCAAGCAAGAGTGCCTTGAAACATGGAAGAGTCAGGTTGCCATTTTGTCGCCTCCAGGGCAAGCGTCAAGGCCTTCTGCGGCTCGCCAATGTCGAGGTACTCCACTGCGAGGTTGTTCATGGGCACGGGATCGTGCGGATAGATGGAAAGCCACACCTGGTAAGTGCGTACGGAGCTTGGGAGGTCACCGGTCACGTAGGTGTCGTTGTGGGCCGCGATGTAGAGTCGCTCACGGTCCGTTGTGCGCGCGCGCAGATCGAAGGCCTTTTTGTAATACTGCACGCCTAGGGAGCGGTTGTCGAAGCCGATATAGATTGCGCCCAGACGACCGTAGGCGAGGGCAAATTGAGGGTCGAGCTTGATGGCCAGCTCGTAATAGGGAATGGCGTTACTAATCTGGCCTCGGCGGCGGCTTTCCTCGCCGATGGTGAATGCTTTGAGAGCCGCAAGAGAACTGGTCGTAGCCTGGGCTACAGGGACATTGAATCTTCTGAGCGAGGGTTCAGGCTCTCCAAGCTGACGGCGGAGTTTTTCCGTGACCGCATTCAGGGCGGTCAGCACGTCTTCCTGTGCTGGCGCGTAGCTCTCCTGTGTGGCCAGCAGCCTGCCGCTGCCGCATTTCCAAACTTTAACCTGCACAAGGTAGCCGGGCTGCTGATTCTGGACTTCGCCGCGCAGGAGAATCTTTCCTTTGAGCGTCGAGCAGGCGCGTAGCTCATCTTCGAGGTTGGCGGATGAGAGATCGGGAACCAGACGCCGGAAAGCGGACTCATCGATCAGGCGGAGATAGGGTGATTCCTCCAGCTTGACCTGAAAGGCTGGAGACAGGACACCACTGAAGTCGGCTTCTCCCGATGCGTTGGCAAAGCCGCCATCCATAACGCTGTCATGGTCGCTGACGAGAGAGGCTGCTGCCGAGCGCCGGTAGTAGACGCTTGCGGCAATGGCCAGTACGGCCAGAATCAGGGCACCGATCGATATGCGCCGGAGGCGCGGCGTCCACAGGCTTGCCGGGAAGCGACGCTTGGGAGTGGTGTCTACGGAATGGACATCGAGATTGGCAGAAAGAGGCCGGGACGGGACGACACCTACCCTAACGGATACTTTTTCCGACGTCAGCCGGACCGGTGTCACCTGGCCGATGAATTGGTAGCCGCGGCCGGCGATGGTTCGGATGTAGTGTGGATCGGATGCGCTGTCCTGCAGGGCATCGCGCAGCTTCCGCATCGCAACACGGAGACTGCTGTCGAAGTCCATAAAGGTTTTATCGCTCCAGAGGCGAGCCTGAAGCGTCTCCTGGGAAACAACCCGGCCAGGTTCTTCCAGAAGGACCAGAAGCGCTTGAAAGGGGAGTCTCTGAATCCGGGTTTTCTCACCATCCTTCAGCAGCAGCCCGAGGCGAACCTTCACCTCAAAGCCATCGAAGAGGTACGAATCAACCTCTCTCAGACTGTCCTCTTTGCTTTCCAACCATCCTGCTGTCTCCGCCATCTACCCTCTGCGAACCGACTTTGCCTGTAGTCGTCCATCCCGTCAAGTGGTTGGATATAAAGAAGATTAGAGAAAATTAACAACTGTTCACATCAGTTTCGTTGACAAACAATTCATAGAAAGTTTTCTTCAAGATATAAGAGGTTCGCTGCTACTTCCCGATGTCACGGCGAAGCCGAAGGTCGAGCGGGTGCAATTCTCTCACTGCCCCCAACAGCGCTAGCGGCAGCTTTGGGCTGCCAAGTTTTCAAAATGTTAATCGATGTTACAGGAGCTCAATCGCATGCCTGAATACTCCGTCGGGAGAAGACTCTCCCTGTCTCTGATGATTGTGTTGCTTTTGGTGGGCAACTCACTGGCGCTGTTTTCCGCTCAGGCGCATGCTCAGGCTGCTCCCATGGTCAAGGAACAGGTCAGCGATTCCAAGCTGGTTACGCTGAAAAATAATGTCCATCCTCTTGCCAAAGCGGAGTATGACCAGGGGGCTGTGCCGGAGTCGACTCCGACGGGCGGCCTGTTGCTGACGCTGAAGCGGCCAGTGCAGCAACAGGCTACTCTGCGAAACTATCTGGTCTCCGCGCATACTAAGGGATCCGCAAATTTCCACAAGTGGCTGACCCCCGCCCAGTTCGGCGAGCGCTTTGGGCCTGCGGAGTCGGATATTGCCGCGGTGATGACCTGGCTGGAATCGCATGGCTTCCAGGTTGAAAAGATCGGCGCAGGCCGGTCGGCGATCGAGTTCTCGGGAACTGCGGGCAATGTGAAGGAAGCCTTCCACACTGAGCTGCACGCCTACCTGGTCAACGGGCAACTGCATCACTCCAACGTGACGAATCCACAGATTCCGGAGGCGCTCAGTCCAGTCATTGCTGGCATCGGCGCGCTAAATGACTTCCATCCCCAATCGGAGATGGAATCCCTGGGAAACGCCACAATGAACCTCTCTACGCACAAGGTCGTTCCCCAGTGGACCACGCCCAATGGCAACGGCGGAACCGACTACATAGTAGCGCCGGAAGACTTTGCCACACAATATGACCTGACGCCTCTGTATATGGAAGGCATTACCGGCGCGGGGCAGCGCATCGGCATTCTCAACGACTCCAACATTGATATCGGCCAGGTGAGCGCCTATCGCAAGCTCTACAACCTCGACGGCTCCAGCACGCCGAATCTTCCGCAGACCATCATCGATGGGGACGATCCTGGGATTAACGGCGATTCGGGCGAGGCTTACCTCGATGTTGAGCTTGCCGGAGCCGTTGCTCCGCAGGCCTCCATCGACCTCTACATTGCCGCAAACACCGACTATGCCAACGGACTTGATCTCGCCATCCTGCGCGCCATAGAGGACGACCGTGATCCGGTGCTGAGCCTCAGCTTCGGAGGCTGCGAGGCTGCTTACGGCGCTTCCACGTTGGCGTTCTACAACGCCGCCTGGGAACAGGCCGCAGCTCAGGGCCAGACCGTGCTGGTCGCTACGGGTGATTCCGGCTCGGCGGGCTGCGATTCGTCAAACAGCTATATGGCCGAATATGGTTTACAGGTCAATGGTCTGGCTTCTACGCCGTGGAATGTTGCCGTGGGTGGCACGGATTTCTATTACAGCGACTATGCGACCGGGGGAGCCAGTGCCAGCCAGTACTGGGCCAGCACAAACGACAACAACCTTGGTTCGCTCACCAAGCCGCTTCCAGAACAGGTCTGGAACAACAACATCTATGGCCTGAATACCTCCGGCTACGATTTTCCGGACGTCATTGGGGGCGGCGGCGGACAGAGCACCTGTGCAGATCCCAACGGGCCTCTGGCCGGACAGAATCCACTGACAGCGATTGGTTACTGTCAGAAGCTTGGCGGATACGCGAAACCCGACTGGCAGGCGGGCACAGGTGTGCCAAATGACCAGGTTCGCGACCTGCCCGACGTGGCGCTCTTTGCTTCCAATGGGGCAAATAACAGCTTTTACGCCATCTGCGCGGGGCCGCAGCAGTGCATTCCCTCGGATGGCTCTGTATCCTTCAGCGGCGTCGGCGGAACCTCCGCATCGACACCCGCCTTTGCCGCCATTATGGCGCTGGTCAATCAGAAATACGGACCTCAGGGACAAGCGGATTATGTTCTCTATCCGCTGGCTAAGCAGGTCCCCACGGCCTTTCACGATGTGACGGTGGGGTCGAACAACGAGCCCTGCGATGGAACGCTGACTTTTGAGCAATACGACTTCAACTGCTCAGCGGATGCAACTGTGGGCAACTTTTCTCTGCAGAACTGGTATGCCGCCGCCGGCTACGACATGGGCAGCGGACTGGGCAGTGTGGATGCCGACGTCCTGGTGACGAACTGGAACAAAGTCACTTTCACGCCGACAACGCTTACCTTCAGCGCCACCCCCACAAGCATTGCCCACGGACAAAAAGTGACGCTGACCGCTTACGTCGGCGCCAGCTCCGGCTCGGAGACGCCAACCGGTGTAGTTGCTGTAATAGCCGACACGCCGCTCACCGCGAACAAGAGCCAGCTTACAATTCCGCTGAATAGCACCGGAACAGGCGCAACCACCGTGAACTACCTGCCTGGCGGGACCTACAACCTCTACGGGCAATACACCGGCGACGGTACCTTTGGCGGAGCCACCTCTACGCCAATTTCCCTCACCGTCACTCCCGAGAACAGCGCGCTCAGCATCGTCAGCAACGTAGGCGGCACCAGTCCTGTAACGCCGGTGCAAAGCGGGGCGTCGATTCCGTACGGAACGACGATTTCGCTGAGCATCCAGCCGATTGGCGTCAATGCTGCCAAAGGCCAGAGCGACGGTATTGCCACCGGCACGGTCACGGTGACGGACAACGGAAATCCGCTGTCCACGATAGCGCTTGACAGCACCGGGGCGGCTTTCTTCACCTCCGCGGCTCTTGCCATCGGCAGTCACAGCTTTACTGTCAGCTACTCCGGCGATGCGAGCTTTAGCGCTTCTTCTTCGGCTTCGCCGATTACCTTTAGTGTTGCTAAAGGTGCGACCACGACCTACCTGGATTCCAGCACAGCCTCGTACTTCACCCAGGGCTACCCTTTTTACGGATACATCTTTGTACAGGGCTCGTATCCCACGGGCGCCACCGGCGGCGGAGCGCCTCCAACGGGCAGCGTCGTAACCACTCTGAGCAATTCGACGCAGACACTGGTGGAGACGGTTCAGCTCTCTCCGCTTGCCGCCTCGGGCGCTGCTTACGGTATTGCGACTTACGATCAACTGCCCGTGGGCACCTACAACCTGACCACTACCTACTCTGGCGACAGCAACTGGGCAGGCTCGACGAGCACGATCAAAAACTATGTGGATGTGGTGGCGCCGACCACGCCGCAGATGCTCACCACCACCACGCTGGCCATTACCTCGCCGACGAACCCGCAGGATATTCAGCCGGGCACCCCCGTAACAGTAGTGGCCACCACCGCCGGACCGACGGGAGCGTCTGTGGCTCCGACCGGATACTTCGGCTTCCTCTCGGCCGGCAGCCAAGAGGAGCTGTGCGTCAGGGTGGGCACGCCTGCCACAAGCGGGGCTACGATAACTGCAACATGCACCTACACGGCGACGAATGCGTATCCGAACACGCAGACGGTATTTGCCGAGTACCTGGGCGACCAGAACTATATCGGCTCGATGAGCTCCATCCTGTCGTATAGCAATCCCTCCGGGGATTTCACGCTGACTGCCCAGAACCAGAGCGTCGTGGTGCAGGCCGGCACGCCAGCCTCTGCCGCGGTCCTGCTAGCCTCTTCCACCTCGAACCCGTACACCGGCAGTGTCAGCCTGACCTGCTCGGTCGCCGGCGGACCCTCCGGCAATACGGTGCTGCCAACCTGCTCAGTGCCAGGCTCGGTGACGCTCAGCGCGTCGGGTCAGAGCACGGCTACCGTGCAGTTGACGAGTTCCTTCCCGCCGGCGTCGAGCTCGACAAGCGGTGCCACGGCAAACACCGCAAAGAATGGAGTCAACCCTCTCTCTCGTTATCTCGCAGGGGGCAACTGGGCACTGGCTCTCGTGCTGCTGATCGGCATTCCTGTCCGGAAGCGCGCGTGGAAGGCGATGCTGATGGTGGCTCTGCTGCTCTTTGTACCTGCCATGATCATGGGATGCGGCGGCGGCTCCAAGTCGACGCCACCGCCGCCAAGCGCGACGCTTGTTCCGGCCGGAAACTACACGGTGGTCGTTACCGGTATGAATGGCTTGGTGACACATAACGTGCAGATCAACCTCACCGTCCAGTAACAACATCGATCTCCTTTTGATTTTTGTTTTTCGGGATTGGTCTGCCCGATCTTTTGTACCATCTGAATTGTTAATGTAGCGCAGCCATTGGACATATTAGGACCGCCACGTAGATCACCTTTTGTGGAAGAAATTGGTGCGGGGTGGAGGACTCGAACCTCCTTCGTTACTCATTGGGAATGAGAACTTGGCGATTCGTTTGCAGTCTCTCGATTGGGGTCTCTATACCGGCATCGCATTGTTCGGATCGATCGGAAGTGGCAAGACCTATGGGCTGATCCTGCCGGCGATGCGTCAGCTGTTCGCATACAAAGCCGACGATCCTGATCGCAAACTATACGACATTGTTCTCGAAGTCAAAGGTGGTCTCTGCCTGCAGCTCCAGCGAATCCTGAAATGGCGCGGGCGCGAACAGGACTATGTCGAAGTCTCGCTCGATGGAAATATTCGCTACAACTCTCTCAATAACTCGCTTGGTCCCTACGCGCAGGTGTTCAATATCGCATCCATTATCACCTCTATATGGGGGAAAGTAAGGAGCCGTTCTTGCAGCAGTCCTATACAGACCTCGTGAGATACGTGAACCGCTGCCGCCTTGTCGAGTGGGCCTCCTGCTCTACGTGTGGTCGAGACCGTTGCTGCAATTCTCGAACGCTCGGTCCAGAGTGCAATAAAAGCATGGTTCAAGCGTATCCAGACGGATGAGAAGGCGATGTCAATATTGTTGAGCTACGAACAACGTTCTGGCCCTCTACCCCAGGTTTTCCGCGACGTAGTATCTCGCCTTCTCTCTTCTAAACCGATTGGCAGCAAGGAGCTGGTATCCGCAGCCGCTGTGCAGCATGGGCTTGAACGACGCAAGCAGAAGTACACTTCCGCGATGATGGTGGAGGATTCGCGGATGTTACAAGTAACTATCTTTGATACGTTGCAGCACAATCTGGCTAGCATCAACTTCAGCGTGTCGCTCATTGGCGTTATGACGATTGCAGACGAGATCGATTCACAACTCAGTCAGGCGATGACAAGCTACATAACACAATCAGTGAGCGATGCTCTGCCCGTGGAGGCATAGGAACTTACCTATCAGTCAGGCATTGTTACTGGAACCAGAGCTGAGTCAGCGGAACGCATCCTGCGCTGACTTCACGCGTCTAGAAATCCACGCTTCATTGCAATCATCACTGCGTGAGTTCTATCGTTCGCACAAAGCTTAGCCAGAACGCTCTTGATGTGACCCTTTACCGTTTCCTCAGAGATAGCGAGCTTGTCTGCGACAATTTTGTTAGAACACCCGGCAGCCACGACCCGGAGAACTTCTGTCTCACGGGCCGAAAGGGCATCAGCACCAATGTGCTCGGCGATCTCATCGGCAATCTCCCTTGGGATTCTGCGCTGTCCTGCGTGGACGCCACGTATCGTGTCGATGAGTTCCGTTCGGAGCATGCTCTTAAGTAGGTATCCCACCGCGCCTGCCTCGAGAGCGCGCGTCGCCTGCACATCGCCAGAGTAGGTGGTGAGGACGACGATGCGAGCGCGAGGGAACTCTTTGCGGATGGCAAGAATCGCTTCAATACCGTTCATCTGCGGCATCTGCAAATCCATGAGCGTAACGTCTGGTCGCTGTTGCCGGAATTTAGCGACAGCCTCCCTCCCGTTTGTAGCCTCACCTACGAGCTCCATATCCCTCTCGGCCTGGAGCGCGAAAGCAATACCATCCCTGACGAGCGGATGATCGTCGACACAGAGAACCCTTATGCGATCGGATTTGTTCACAAAGCGCCTCCTGCAGAGTTCAGCCGCAGATACAGCGAGAAAAGTTCGCGAGAAGCCAGCCAAGATTTTGGGAGTGATGCTGAATCATCCGCCAAGATATCACGATTCCTCTCGGAAGGACCCCCTCATAAGGGTTACTCTATGACGGTCTTCCTGCGGGTAGCCATTCTTGATCTTCGGCCTTACTGTACAGAGGTGCAAAGGCTCTGCAGCTCATATCCAAGTGGTATTCCAGGGATCGCCCTGGTCTTGCTTCGATTGTCCGTGGCAGTCCTGTTGTTCGCCGGAGGCGATTCGCGCTCGTCTCTTGTCAGGTCAAGCCCATTATTTTTCTTCAGCTTAGCCGTAGCTGTCGCCCTTTGTGCAGGGGGCGGTACAAAACTGGCGGCATTCCTTGCGCTGGTTGTGCAGGCACTTCTCCTGGTTCGTTCGCCGCAGGAAAACATCGTGTTGAGCGCCATCTTCATGACGCAGAGCCTTTCAGCCGCAATGCTTGGAGGTGGTTACTACTCCATTGATGGTTTTGTGTATGGACGGAAACGAGTTATCTTCCCGCCTTCTCATAGGTGAAACAGACGCCATGTGGGTAAATTAGGGTATGTTGTTATCGCGCCGTTTCCTGCATGTGATCTTCGGACTGCTTCTTGTGAGCGGTGGAGCGATCACCTGCCGGGCAGACGAGTACCCCCCTATCAGCGAGTTTCAGCACACTGCCTGGAGTGCCAGGGAGGGAGCACCGGCTATCGCAACGTGTTTTGCGCAGACTCCAGATGGGTATCTTTGGATTGCATCGCCGATTGGCCTCTATCGTTTTGATGGGGTGCAGTTTGAGAAGTTTCAAACCGCGCACGGTGAGCATCTCCTTGATATCAGTATCTCGACACTCTTTGTCGCAAAAGATGGGGGTCTTTGGATCGGTTATACCCATGGAGGAGCGAGCCTGCTCAAGGACGATCGCCTGACCAACTTCGTTGAAGCGGAAGGCCTGGCGGCGAACGTCAAGGTATTTCATTTCGCGGAAGACAGAGATGGACGAATGTGGGCTGCAACTAGAGGCGGTCTATTTCGTCTCGAAGACGAGCGCTGGAGGAAAGTGGGGTACGATTCCGGCTATGCCGAATCTTTGGCGCAGGAGGTGGCGATCGATGAAGATGGAACGCTCTGGGTGCTTACAAGTCAGAATGTTGTCTATCTGCCGCGAGGCGCTTCGAAATTCAAGATAGCGGAGCCGCAAGTTGCCGGGTTCGGCTTTGTCTATCGATATGGTGGAACCATTTGGATGACGCGCTCAAATCGGCGCAAAACCATGGGATATCAAACGCCAGAGTACACTCCCTATCTGAACGGATCTGTTGTGGGACATGATGCCCCCGGATATTTCGTGGATCAGTCGGGCGGTCTTTGGGTTGAAAACACGGGCGATGGACTTTATCGGGTCACCGACGCATCACGCGTGTCAAACAGCGATGGAGTTCCGCCTACCAGTGGCGTCGAGGAGTTTTCGAGTAGAGACGGACTGAGTGGAAACGAGATCTTTAGTGTCTTTGAGGACCGGGAAAAGAATGTTTGGATAGGTACGCAAAACGGCATTGACCGGTTTACTCCAAGCAAGTTTGTATCGGTCAAACTGCCCACGGGCGCGACCGATCTGGAATTGGCCCCTGGAGATCGTGGGTCAGTCGTCGTCACAACCTTCCACGGTTCAGCGATCACGATTGATGCTGATGGAAAGACCGGGAATAGGATAGGTGCTGGTGGGAGCGTCAGTTCCATGTATCGCGATCCAAAGGGGGCTCTTTGGTTGAGCACCCCACATGGATTATCACGGGCCATCGTAGGTCGATCAGAGCAGATTGCTCTTCCTGATTTCCATCGCCGGCGAGGGATCGACAACGTACTTGCCATGACGATGGACAAAGGAGGCGCACTATGGGTTTCTATAGATGGAGAAGGGATCTTTCGTCTGTCGGGCGGGACCTGGACCCAGATCAAGACACCCTTCATTTCATCGAAGACCGCCGCACTGTGTGCGTTCACCGATAGCGTCGGAGCCATCTGGCTGGGCTATCCCGATGACCTCATTGTTGAATTCAGCGGGAAAGCAATGAGAGACTTCACGCATTCGTCTGGCCTGGAACTCGGAAACATCAAGACTCTGACAGAAGAAGCAGGGACTCTATGGGCTGGCGGGGATACTGGCATAGCGTTTTTCAGGAATCAAATCTTCAATCAAGTACAACTGGCAGACCGCAAAGAGCTGCGAGGTGTGTTTGGCCTCGTCTTCGCACGAACCGGGGATCTGTTCATCACGGATCGATCTGGTGTGGGCCGTATTGCTAGTTCCGAACTCACTAGACCGCCTAGCAGTTCGGAACAACCGGTGACCTATCAGTCGCTCTACCTCGATAGTTCTCCCCCCGGTTTGACTCCGCGTTCGAGTTCGGTTCAGGCCTCAGATGGCAGGTTATGGTTCGTTTCGTCGAATGGGCTCGCATGGCTCAATCCCTTGCAGTCGTGGAGCAATCCTCCTCCTCCGCCGGTGCTTATAAAGTCCGTGAACATCGGTGACAGGTCTTTCGAAGCGACCTCCAAGCTGGATTTTCCGCCACGAACCAAGAGCGTACAGATCAGCTACACCGCTCCGACCCTAACCTCTTCGGAGAATGTCCATTTTAAGTACCGGCTCGATGGAAACGATTCAGAATGGCAGGATGCAGGAACGCGAAGAGAAGCTTTCTACACAAACCTTGCCCCGGGGAACTATGTGTTTCATGTGACCGCCTCTAATAGAGACGGCATTTGGAACGACACGGGGGCGTCCCTGGCCTTCCACATTTCGCCAGCATTCAATCAGACGAGAGGTTTTTTTCTCGCCTGCGCGGTGGTCTTTTGCGGATTGATCTATCTTCTCTACCTCTTCAGAATTCGCCAGGTTCTCTCTCTGCACGAGACCATGGCCGCGGATCGAATGGCGGAGCGAGAGCGTATAGCGCGAGAGTTGCATGACACTCTCTTGCAGGGGGTGCATGGCCTCATCTTAAGGTTCGGCGTTCTCACAACGAATTACCCAGAAGGAAATTCGACCCGCGCCGCGTTGGAAGACACCCTTGTTCTCGCAGAGAAGATGCTCATCGAGGGCCGTCAACGGGTGCGCGATCTTCGTTCCGAGGCGAACTCGGTTGATTTGCCAGAAGCTCTCTCTGAGGCAGGGCATGAAATGGCAAGGAACGCCAATCTTCCATTCGTGTTGCAAGTACATGGCACGCCTCGACCTCTACGGCGGATAGTGTCCGAGGAGATATTCAACATTGGGCGGGAGGCGATCAACAATAGTTTCCTGCACTCACAAGGTTCGAAAGTAGAGGCTGAGCTGGTCTATTCCAAAACCTCCATAACGCTTCAGGTGCGAGATGATGGCCGCGGTCTCGAACCCTCCGTCCTTAAGTCAGGTCGTACCGTGGATCACTGGGGCCTCCCGGGCATGCGGGAACGCGCTGCTTCTCTCGGCGCAGAATTCCAGATCTATAGCAAAGCAGGATTCGGGACCGAGGTGGAGCTCCGTATCGCAGGCCGTATCGCCTTTCAAAAGGGGCAGCCTCTTGGCTATGGAGCACGGATATGGAGAGGTATTCGTCGTACGATCGCCAGGAGCGGAGCCGCGAAGAGAATGCCTGATTAGTTGAGAGGGCTTAAGTCAGACCCGAGCTGGCGGTAGTATACGCTCCCTCAAAAGGGTTATAGGAACACGACCCTATTCAGCATTTACGGGCTTGACCTCATCAGGGACACTCATCGTGTCGATCTAGTTTTGATCCACGTGAGAGATTCAAAGGATCTTTTCCTTGACTCCGTTCCCATCAACGCTTCCTTGTAGAGGTCATAATCGTGAGCACTTCGTGTAGCAGGCCCACTTGCGCTAAATTGGCACTCTTCCTCTCGTTCATTGTGCTGGTGAGCCAGATCTGGAACCCATCTGCATCTGCCCAGCTTTCCTCCGCATCGGTTACGGGAGGAGTCAAGGACGCGAGCGGCGCCGTCGTGCCAGGCGCGCGGATTGTGCTGAAGAATGCGTCGACGGGCGTGGAGCGCGCGGCGACCTCCAACGACAGTGGGAGCTATAACCTTCCCGCAGTCCCTCCGGGACCATATACCTTACAAGCGACGAAGACCGGGTTCGCTACGTTTAGCAGCGGTGGCTTCACGCTCGTTGTTAGCCAAACGAGCACCATTGACATAACGATGACGGTCGGAGCCGTCAATGAGACCGTCTCAGTGCAAGCGGAAGGACAGACGCTCGAAACCGGCAGCTCCCAGTTGGGCACAGTCATCGGGAGTAGGGAAGTGACGGACCTGCCTCTGAATGGGCGTAACTTCACTCAATTACTTTCGCTCACGCCCGGCGCCTCGCCGATCAGCGTGGCCCAGAATGGAAGCGGAGATCGGACGCCCACTACCTTTGGTTCGGCATTCACATTTCCTGCGGTAAATGGGCAGACGAATCGTAGCAACTTTTTCATGGTGGACGGCTTGAACGATGAGAACAGCTGGTACAACACCTACACCGTCGCCCCGATTATTGATGCGATTCAAGAGTTCAAGGTCCTTTCTCATCCAGATCAGGCACAATATGGCGGTGTAACGGGCGGTATCGTCAATGTCGTAACTAAATCTGGGACGCAGCACTTCCATGGCTCTGCCTGGGAGTATTTACGCAACGACTTTTTCGATGCGCGCAATCCATTTCTGAGCTCTGTTACGCCGCTTCGACAGAACCAGTTTGGCGGTTCGCTCGGCGGACCGGTGATACTCCCTAAACTGGCAGGACTGCGCAAGAACACTTTTTTCTTTGTGGCAGCCGAGGGTTTTCTCTTCAGCCAACCTGCAAATAGCTTTTTTATTGTTCCTACCTCCACAGAACTCAGCGGCGATCTAAGTGCGGTGCCTACGCAGATCTATGATCCCTCGTCGACTCGACCCGATCCCGCAAACCCTGGCCAATTTCTCCGGACAGCTTATGCAAATAACCAAATTACGCCCTCAGAGATTGATCCAAGAGCGGTTGCCTATGCAAAGTTGGTTCTGCCGTCCCCGATCTTCATACCCAGTGCGCCGCAATATAACGCTATCAATACAGAGTCGAACAAGCAGCAGCAAGAAAACTATACCGTCAGGATCGACCATAACTTTGGGGATCACGACTTCGTTTGGTTTCGCTACAGCGCGGAGCGTTTGAATGAAACGACGCCAGGAGGCCTTCCCAGCATTACGCAAACCCTCAGTGAGCCAGGTCAGAACTATGGAGCGAGTTGGATGCACGTTTTCGGCCCTTCACTCAGCCTGCAGGCCCAATTCGCGCGTTCTCACCTTGGTTACGATAGCGAGAGTCGCTTCTCTATCCCAAATGTCATCGGGACATACGGAGCGACTCCCGCGATCGCGGGATATGTTGGTGGCATTCAACTGATGCCACAGATAGGTGTCAATGGCTTCTTCAGCGGCGGGGAATCGTCCGCTCCTTCCCCCGATCTCTCGACCACCTGGCAGTACAAGAGCGATGTAACGAAGAGCATTGGGAGGCATGTCCTCCAGGCTGGCGGAGAGTGGAACAGCCTGGGGCATACAGAAAAGCAACTCTACGGACAGGTTGGATTTGCACCTCAACAGACGGCCGATCCTAACAATCTTGGCACCACGGGAAGCGCCCTCGCCTCCTTCTTGCTCGATGTTCCGGATAACGCCTACCGCCGTAACGTGAACATCGCGGAGCGACCGGGCGGCATCATGGGATTCTATGTACAAGATCAGATGCGCGTCACGGAGAAACTAACGGTCAACGCTGGGCTTCGCTATGATCGCACCTTCATCCCTGGCTATGGAACGGAGAGTTCAGTCGGAACGCAGGGCAGCATCGAGACCGGAGACATGGACTTCGACAATGGCACCTACATCGTCCAACAGCTTCCTCCTTCCTGTGAGGATCGCGGGCACGCCCCATGTATACCGGGAGGTGTTCTGCCAGCGCATGTCGTCGTAAGTCCTAATAGGCGAATACTGCATGACACGAAGACGAACTTCGGCCCCCGTATCGGTGCAATATACCGTGTCAACCCACGCCTCGTGATTCACGTGGGTTTTGGGATCATCTTCGATAATTGGGCGGCTGCCATTCAACTCGCGCAGAATTATCAAGGCTCTTGGCCGGATATAGGAACTCAATCCGTTCAGAGCCTCAATCTGCCTAGCGGCACAAGCCTACTTCCAACAGTGACCGGGCAAAATCCGTTTCTCGGCGCGAGTGCCTCCGATCTACCTGCCAGTACTCCGTTCACTCCGTCAAATGCGAACTACTACGTAGATCCGAATATCCGGAACCCCTATTCCGAACAATACAACCTCGGAATCGAGCAGCAGTTGACCCAAAATATGAACCTCTCACTCAATTATGTGGGGTCGGAATCACATCGTTTGGATGTTGGGACCTACTACAACACAGCCGTCACACCCGGACCCGGAGATCCAAGTGCGAGATCGCTATACCCTTACATGATTGCCAGCAACTATGATCGCTCCATCGGAAAGGGAACGTATAACGCTTTGCAGATTGCTTTGAGCCGGCGCTTTGAAGGTGGCCTCGCCTATCAAATCTCTTACACCTGGAGTAAATCGATTGATGAAGGATCGTCGGGTTATTTCGGCGTTGAAGGCACTAATGTCCAAAACCCGTACAACATCCGCGGCGACCGCAGCGTCTCTGCATTCGATCTTCCACAACAGTTCACCGCAAACGTCAACTACGAGGCGCCGGTCGGCCGTGGCAAGCGCTTTTCGACGGGCAACAGATTGGCGGATTATGCACTCGGCGGCTGGCAGGGGAATGCTATCTTCAGCGCGCACTCTGGCCAAAATTTCAGTCTCAATCTTGATCCGGATATCGCCAACATTGGGAATGAAGGATACGAAAGGCCGAACCTTGTCGGCAACCCGAAACCGGCACATCAGTCAAAAGACGAGTGGTTCAACACTGCTGCTTTCGTCGCCCCCGTCCAGTACACCTATGGAAACGTTGGGCGAAATTCTCTGCGTCAGCAGGGTTTCTGGAACCTTGACCTCTCTGTTTTCCGGCAATTTCCTGTTTATAGGTCGGCACGCTTTGAACTCAGAGGGGAAGCGTTCAACGCAACCAACAGTGTCATCTTGGGTACACCCGGAACCGATCTTTCTACCCCTTCGACCTTCGGAGTGATCTCCAGTACTGCCAATGATGCTCGCAAGCTTCAAATCGCTGCAAAGATCATCTTTTGAAGTGAACGCCAGTGCCGCTTGACTGACAGATCGCCTCGGGTCGCTCTATCGTGATTCGGCTAGCGCCGCAATGGCAGACGTTCTTTGCTAACAGTAATGCATAACGGGACGGCCCCTTTGCCGCAAGGAGAATTGAGTGACGATCAGCCGAAGAGAATTCAACTATGGGCTCATGACAGCTGCGACCTTGCTAGGAGGCGCGCACAGATTGGACGCTTTGTCCTCTCCGACTCAGATGCGAGAGCCGTTGTTAGATCTGCAGCAGAAGTTTCTGGACTTGCGTTTCGGGATGTTCATTCACTTGAACATGGCTACCTTTGAGGAGCGTGAGTGGGGCGACCCAAAGGCGTCCCCGAAGTTGTTCAATCCAGCTCGTCTGGACACGGATCAGTGGGCAGAGGCGGCCGCCTCCGCGAATATGGGATATGGATGTTTGACGACGAAACACCATGACGGTTTTTGTCTCTGGCCCACAAAGACCAGCAGCCCAAGTGTCAAGGATTCTTCCTTCCCGCATGACATTGTGCGTTCCTATACGGATTCCTTTCGAAAGCGCGGGCTGAAAGTTTGCCTCTACCTCTCTATTCTCGATCTGAGGGCTGACATCCGTCCGTATCAGATCACATCGCAGAAGATCGATCTGATTAAAACCCAGCTAACAGAGCTTCTGACCAACTACGGAGAGATCACGATGTTGATCTTCGATGGGTGGGACTGTGGTTGGGCGCGCTTGCACTACGATCAACTTCCCTTTAGGACAATCTATGATCATATAAAGAGCCTTCAGCCCAATTGTCTGGTCTCTGACCACAATGCGGGCCAGTATCCGGGCCCCGCTCTCTATTACTCAGATATCAAGGAGTACGAACAACACGCCGGCCAGAAGATTCCAGCTGACAGCCTGGTTCCATCGCAGTCCGGTACTACGTTGCAGAGCGAATGGTTTTGGAAGTCCGATTATCCTAAACAAGAACTTACGCCAGCCAAGCAGATTGTCGAGGAGTGGCTGATTCCGTTCAATCAAGGACATTGCAATCTCATCCTGAATGTTGCTCCGAACCGGGACGGGCGATTTGATCCAAACGCAATTGCGAGGCTTGAGGAGATTGGCAAGCTTTGGAAGAACCCCGGTCCTTCCCCGAAAATAGCCGCCTCCATCCAGATCACGACTCCGAATCTGGCGTTTGCCAAGCGTTCTTTTGCCAGCAGCAGTGCCGACACGTCCGGCCCTGATCTCGCGAATGACAACAACTTTCGAAGTTCCTGGATGTGCGATGAAGGGCAGACGTCAGGCTGGCTCGAGATTGACTTTGATCAATCGGTCGCATTCAATACCGTTTCGATCGTGGAGTCCCGCTACGACTCGGACTCTGGGGCGAAGAGCCGAATCGACAGCTATCGAGTGCAGCGTTGGCATGACGGCTCATGGTCCGATCTCGCAATAGGAAAAGGTGGGAATACATTCCAACTGCATCAGTTCCAACGGATCAGTGCGGAGCGTATTCGGTTGGTATTGTCTGGCTCGACGTTACCGCCTGGCATTACCGAATTCGGAGTTTACAACGAACCCCTGGGATCGTAGCTTTCATTGGTCGCCGCAAATCCAGTGTCGGACTGTGGTTCACGTTTGAGTGGGCAAAACCCATCGGCATCCCATTCATGGTATGGGATGTCAGTGACGTTTGAGCGTAGTTGAGAGTTTGCGCTGCGCATCCCTGGTAAATGCCTAGGTACAGGCCGGTGCGTCGATGTCGCACTCCGTCTTCTTGGCTAATTCGATTCGAATCAGTCGTGGTTCCAGCAATTGCTGAGATCCGGCAATGATTGCTGCGCGATCAATGCCCCAATCAGACGGGAAAGCACGAGTTCAGTGATTTGTGTTGGTAGCGTGCATGTTTTGCCCCTCTAAAGGGGTGTTGGAGCGGGCCTCAAACGAGGATATGCCGCTTCGACTTCTTGAGAAAGACTCATCGTGTTGACCCTCTGAGATTTGCGTGAAAGAAGCGAGAGTGGGCGAAGCCCATTTAACTCTCACAAAAGATCGATGGGGTTATGGGTTCAGGTAGCTGCGACTGTGCCTCGGCCTGCAGAGTGCTGTGAATTTAACTGAGATCTCCGAACACCTCAGGGCCTATGTTTCCGACTGTGACGATGATCCCTAACAGTCCAGTCGATAGAGAGAGCTCCACCGACTCAATACATCCATTTCAGAGGTCAGCAATGCCTAAGCTAATGTCAAATCTGCGACAGCGTCTCTTCTTCGGAATTTGCCTGTTAACGTTCTTTCTCTCGGTATGTAGTGAGGCTCAGGAATATCGAGGCACAATCTCCGGACGGGTAACGGATCAATCAGGAGCGGTAATACCCAAAGCTGCGATCACTGCCGTCGGTCCGCAGCAGACGTATCATGCTGTGACAAGTGCCAACGGGGAATACACAATTCCCTATCTTCAATTGGGCGTGTACCGGGTATCTGCCAAGGCCCCGGACTTTGGCGAGGTTACGAAAAGCAATATTAATATCGAAGTCTCTTCAAAGATCAATCTGAACTTCGCTCTGCAAGTTGGTGGCGTCTCCGAATCAGTAGTAGTTTCTGCTGATGCCGTGGGGCTCAATACAGATGATGCGTCTGGTGGAACCGTAATGGATCCGGAGAAGGTCCAAAATCTTCCTTTGAATGGCCGCCAAGTCTATGGACTTTTATCTCTTGTTCCTGGGGTAAAAAACTATGCCACTACGGGTGCACAACAGGCCACCGGGCAGGACGAGAGCAATGCATATTCCATCAATGGGCAATCAGGGAACTACAATCAGTTCTCTTTGAACGGTGCCTCGGTTTCACAGCAGGGAGGAGGCGGTTCGGGAACTTGGAACATCTCGCCCAGCGTCGATGCTGTCGAAGAGTTCAAGGTGATGACCAATACCTATGACGCTCAGTACGGCCGCGAGGCAGGTGGAACCGTCAATACCGTTCTCAAGAGCGGAACTGACCAATTCCACGGGACGGTCTATGACTTCTGGCGCAATTCAATCTTGGATGCGAATTATTATCAGTTGAATCAACAGGGGCAGAGTAGAGCATTTCACAATCAGCACCAGTTTGGTGGCACCGTTGGTGGACCTATTCTCCATAAGAAGCTCTACTTCTTTGGTAGCTATGAAGGGTGGCGGGAAGTGTATCCGGTGGCCGTTGTAACGGGTACTGTAACTCCGGACATGTTGCCGGGACCGGATGGCAGTGTGAATCTGACAAATTATCTAGCGAACACCAGTGGACACAATATCTATGATCCTCTGACAACACACTGCGTCGTCCCAGGTCAGAATCCATGTGAGAGTTACGCGAGGAATCCGTTCCCAAACAATACGATTCCGGCGAACAGAATCAGTCAGATCGGCCTCAATATCTTGAAGCTCTGGCCTCATCCCAATGTTCCGGGTAATACCTATAGCAACAACTATATTGGGGATAATCCCGGCCGGTTCCAGTACAACCAGCCGATCGTTCGCGTTGACTATGCGTTCAGCGACAGAACCCGCATGTATGGGATGTTCGCGTGGTGGTCAGGTACATCAGACAGTAATTCGTCCGGTCTGCCAGGTGGAATTGCGCAGGGAAATATCAATAACTACAAGTCGAGCTTGACACAGGTCCTCGATTTGACTCATACGTTTACGTCAACGCTCTTCGGAGACATTCGCGCTTCCTATAATCGAGCATTGAATACCAGCTACGACGGCGCGCTTGCTGCTGGTCTCGATAACAGTCTTACAGCGGAGAGTCTAGGGCTAAGCATGCCCCAGATTCCGACGACATCCAACCGATATGCTCCGGAGATTGGTATCTCCAACTGTTGCACTGCGAACATTATCGGAAATACCGTCAATCCAAATATGTATGAGACCTATGAATTGGCGCCTTCTGTGAATCAGGTGTTAGGGCGCCACAACTTGCATTACGGCGCAGATTTTATGCTATTCCACGACATACCTGGGGGCGACGGACAACCCAACGGGAACTTCTCCTTCGCGAGCCAATACACGCAAAAGGATCCATTCAACAATGTTGGAGACGGAGACGGTATAGCGGAACTCCTACTAGGGGTACCTGACAGCGGCTCTGTGGACGACTTCCTGACCGCTTACGAGAGCTACAACTACTATGCAGCCTACGCACAAGATGATTGGAAGATTCTTCACAACCTGACGATCAATCTCGGTCTGCGATGGGAGACTGAGAGTTCGCCGCGTGACCGCAATAATCGCTTGACGGCAGGTTTCTGTACGACATGCGTCAATCCGGTTAGTAATCAACTGGATTACTCTGGTGCTGCTGCCTCTCTCCCTAATCCGATTTTGGGAGGATTACAGTTTGCGAATGGTAACTTCACTGCTTACCAAAACTACTGGGGTAGCCTGCTGCCCAAGGTTGGCGTGTCGTACGCTTTGGGGGACAAGCTAGTTGTACGTGGCGGCTGGGGGCTGAGTTCAGCACTCGGCGTCGAACTAGGCGCACAGTCTACCTGGCAAGAAACAACAGGCTATACTGCCTCCCTTAACGGTGGCCTGACGCCAAGTGGTTATTTCGGCACGGGTAATCCGTATCCTAACGGCTTTACGCCTCCTCCGGGCAATTCCCAGGGGTTGGAATCGGGTATTGGGAATGGGGTTCAATATGATCAGCGCGATCGGAGGATTCCTCGCGTGCAGTCGTATTCCTTTGGGTTCCAAGGGGCGGGCCCATTTCAGTCTGTGTGGGACCTTGAATATGTCGGAGCCCATACGACTCGGCTTCGCTCCACCATCCAGTTGAACTCCATTACCCCTGCAGAGTTCGCGGATGCGCATGTGAACCCAGGCAAATACAATGCTCAGGTTCAGAATCCTTTTTACGGTATTGCGGGACCAGCCACCACGCTCGGTAGCAGCCAGACGATTTCGGCCGTAAGGCTACTAGTTCCATTTCCCGAGTTCGACTATGTCGCCGACTATGCCGATCCGCAGGGATACAGCAACTACAACTCGTTGCAGGCGAAATTTGAGAAGCGCCTCACGAACTCAAACGTTCTGATGAAGGGTCTGAGCGTTCTAGCTTCGTTCACTTGGTCCAAGATGATGACGGCGACGGACAGGCTCAACGATAGTCAGGATAGCTTGGTAGACGTCAATCCGACGTACCATATTGACCCCTACGACCGCGGTTGGGACTTTTCCTTCAGCGGTCTCTACACCTTGCCCATCGGCAAGGATGGTCTCATTGCCAGCAACGCTCATGGCCTTTTGGGACAGGCTCTCGACAGTTGGCAGTTGGACTGGATATTTCAGAACGATGGTGGCCAGCCAATCGGTTATCCCAATACCTATGTCTACAACTGTGGCGGACCCTACAATATTCGTCCTGCACATAAGACCTATTACAGCTATCTGAATAACTCTGATAACTATAACGCCTTTACGAATGGCACTCAGCCGAGTTGCTTCACACCCTTAGCCCAGTACACCGCCATAACGGCGATGCCTAACACTGGTGTGGTCCGCACCCCCTGGGCTCAACAAACGTCCTTGGGCGTGGAAAAGCGTTTCAATATCACCAACGACATAAAGCTTCAATTCAAAGCAGAGGCTTTCAATCTTACGAATACACCTATCTTCGGCGGGCCCAACACAGGGAATGTCACCGACCCGTTGACGCGGAATAATAATGTCGCAGATCCAAATGCTCCGGGCGCTTGGTCGGGATACGGGACGGTGGGTGCAAATCAGCAGAACAGCCCTCGACAGATACAGCTTTCATTAAAAGCTCTTTTCTGATCGGGACGATCCATCTTCGCCGAAATGGGCCCTCATAGGCTGCTACGTGAGCTATGGGGGCCATTCGAGAGTTTGAGCTGCGTATCAATCCATGCCGGTTTTTCCCGGAGACCAGTAGGCCCTCACCTTACTATTTGAAGGTTCGATGCCTGCCGCTCTTAAGCGCTTTCGAATGCTTTGAATTGACCGCGCCTGCCCAGTAAAGACCCACTGCGGCGACCCCAGCGTGGATGCATCCTCGACCAGCCTCGTAACGATCTTCTCCAGGTGAGAGCCGTCGTGGGTTTTTTCAAATAGCGCAATATTCTCAAGCCCCAACTTCGCCGTCGCAATCTCCACCTCTGGCGGAGAGGTGACTTCTAATAGGAATCTCAAAGCATTCTTCGTGCAGCGGTGAAAGGCTTGAGCGGCCGCTAGAGAAGTCTCATCACCAAAGAACAGTACTGGCTCTTTGAATGCCGTGAAATCGAGTGAATCTTTTGGCCGCATCACCTGGCAGATATCGCCAGTTTTGAGAGTTGCGGCCCATGCAGAGCCTGGTCCTCCGCCATGTAGATAGAAGAGAAAGCGAGCAGATCCCGCCTCAGGGTCCAAATCCATAGGAGTGTAGGCCCGCTTCGTCAAATTCCCGAGGTATATCTGTACGGCTTGTCCCGGCGTCCACCGCACGCCCTTGAATTTCTCCCCTTGCATGCGTATCAGCCTAAAACGGCTGCCGATAACTTCGGATTCGGTGACCATCATTGGATGAAAGAGGAATTTTTCTATTGCGCTCGAAAGGAAACTGGATAGTCCGGACATGGATCCCCTATGCGCTTGATGGAAGCCGCTACAAGTGTTAACGGATGACGGCGATGAATATTGTGTATGCCTGGATCGCTCGGCAGTTGAGTGTCGGCCTTCACTTCGGCGGACCCTACGCGCCGCTGACAGTACCAGTAGGCGAATTTCAGAGTTTCTCGGCTAACGACAGACATTCATACCTGCAGACACCCTCGTCTGCTATATCCCGATTAGCCGATTCGTGAAGACTGCCGATCATCCATTGGACCGCATCCAAGGGAGATAGCGTTCTCTCCGCGTGGAGGTTTTCGATGCCGGGGCACAGAATCAAGCTCACAAAAGCCGAAGAAGTTGCGGAAGGAACGATGGCGTTTCACTTCACCCGGCCTGCCGCATTTGAGTTCCAAGCGGGACAGACCATAGATATCACCCTGATTGACCCGCCAGAAACAGACGCGGAAGGCAATGTCAGAACGTTTTCGATCGCAAGTTCACCCTTTGATGATCAGCTCATGATTGCCACGCGTATGAGAGACACGGCATTCAAACGCATATTGCGCAAGGCACGCCCCGGCTTGGAGGTTGACATCGTAGGCCCGGACGGATCGCTGACGCTCCACAAGGATGCAACCAGGCCGGCAGTCTTCCTTACCGGTGGTATCGGGATTACACCTTTTCTGAGCATCGTTCGCCAGGCGGTGAACGACAAATCGAAGCGCGAGATCTATCTGATCAATTCCAACCGCAGACCGGAGGATGCTCCATTTCTCGACCTCCTGAAAGAATTGGGTGCGCAATACCCGCACTTTCATTTCATAGCCACTATGACCAAGATGGAGACGTCCCATCAAACATGGGCCGGAGAGACAGGGTTGGTCGATGCAGCAATGCTATCGCGGCATCTTCCCCACACGATAAGACCTGTCTATTACGTCGCGGGACCACCGGAGATGGTGACTTCCATGCGAAAGCTGCTGTTGACCGCCAAGGTAGATGAAGAGGACCTTCGTACAGAGGAATTCTCGGGTTATTAAGAGCGGGTTGAGGCGGTTATACGTCAAGTTGTCGCTCCTGCAGATGTGGGCATAATCGTTTCAAATATTGGTATTACGCCTGATTTATCGGCAATCTACACACCGAACGGAGAAGTAAGTTCGTTGCAGAATCTCATTTTCCATCTTCCACTATCCAAGAAACCTGATGGACTGTCTGGTCAATTGACGGAGATGACGGAAACAACGGATCATACAAACCAAAGTCCCGCGGTTGCCGTCTGACTTGGTGGAAGGGCGTTCAGATGACAGCAAATCGAAATCGTACTGGTCCTGAGGGTCCAAACTCTCCTTGGCTTGGATTTGTAAAGCTCCTGTTAGTTGTCGTCTTGACGGCGATGCTTTTTCTGCTCGCCAGGAGTATGGTGCGTCACCACTTTTTCGACGGCGGCCAGATGAACCGGCATGACGCCGCTAGACCATAGCAGCGCTTGAAGCCAACGGGAGAGACTTGGAATTTTCCCAGATTCCACATAGCACCAATCCATCCCCGGGTGACGACGTTTATCGAATCACGCGACTACGAGGAATCTCTCGCCCCGTCCGAGAAGCCGCCCATGCATCTTCTGCACATCCTCCCGACTGACAAGATGAAAGCAACACTCGTCGATACCACACCCATCACCAACCAGCAGCGGAAGGCGCACCAGGAAATGGAACCACTGCGGACTGCGATCAACCAGCGAAAAAAGGTCGATCAGGTTTTGGAAAACGCATCGTAGGAGCAAACAAACCGGTAACGGTAAGTGCTTCAGAGATTGGGGAAAAAAGTGGTGGACGCGGTAGGGATCGAACCTACGACCAGTCGATTAAGAGTCGAATGCTCTACCAGCTGAGCTACGCGTCCAAGCCTTGAACTTCACTCCGGGAGAGTGAAGAGCGAACATTTTGGCTCGCTAAGGAATGCGCGGGAGAACATCACCGCACGAAGAAAAGTATATCACGATCCGGCGCGATATTTTGCGTTTTCGATTGTGTGGAAAGAGATGCAGCCACTTGCTTTGATTGAAGGGCAGTTGCTTCGGATTTCCAAGTTCGAGTTACGAGTTGCGAGCCTTCTGGCTCGCAACTCGTACACGAAAATTAGCCGACGAAGTCTACGTTGGACTTGTGCGGAATGATGCCGCGCTCGTAGCCCATGTCGAGGATCTTGCGAATGGCCTCGCGGCCGTCTTCGCCGTAGTTCAGCGTCCGCTCGTTGACGTACATGCCTACGAAGCGGTTGGCCAGCGCGGGATCGAGATCGCGGGCGAACTGCATGGCGTATTCGAGCGCTGCTTCGCGGTGGTCGAGCGCGTGCTGAATGCTGTCGCGCAGGGCATTGGTTGTGATGAGCTGAACCTCTGTGCCCAGAGAGCGGCGGATAGCATTACCGCCTAAGGGCAAGGGGAGACCTGTCTGCTCGCGCCACCAGACGCCGAGGTCGAGGATCTTCTTGAGGCCGTCGCGCGTGTAGGTGAGCTGGCCCTCATGGATGATGAGGCCGGCGTCGAACTCGCCTGCCACCACGGCGGGAATGATCTTGTCGAAGTCGACGGTGACGGTTTCAATCTCGGGGGCGAATAGCTTGAGCGTGAGATAGGCCGTGGTCAGTGTGCCGGGAACGGCGATGCGAAGCTTCTTGACCTCGTCGAGCGTGTAGGCCTTTGAGGCGACGATCATGGGGCCGTAGTTCTCGCCGACAGAGCCGCCGCAAGCCATCAGGGTGTAGTGCTCCTGCAGGTAGGGATAGGCGTGGAAGCTGATGGCGGTGACGTCGTAGAACTGCTCGTTCATCGCCTTGCGATTGAGCGTCTCGATGTCGGTGAGAGTGTGGTTGAAGCGATAGCCGGGGACGCGCACTTTGTTGGTTGCGAGTCCGTAAAACATGAACGCGTCGTCGGAGTCGGGGCTATGGGCGATGCTGATGTCGTGAATTGCAGTTGATGCGGAGGTCATTCTGTCCTTGCTGATGGTGAGGTCGATCGTAACGGATCCCTCGGGTGATGCTGTCGAAGGAGCCGGAAGAATCAGTTGCGTGATGTGCGAGCGAGAGCACTGTAGATGCTGGCTGCTGCCAGAATCTTAATGGCTTCGCCAGAAAGGAAGGGCGCGATACCCGCTGCCCAACCCTGATTGAGAGAAAGATGCGCTAACACCATCAGCCAGCCCGCGCCGGAGGCGTAGAGCAGGGCGACGGCGGCAGAGCAGCCGACCACGGCGGCGAGAAAGCGCGGCGTCCTGGTGGAGAGCAGGCGCGTGAGGCCACCCGCGATTGCAGCGACAAAGGGATACGCGAGCAGGTAGCCGCCCGTGGGGCCGAAGAGCTGTGCGACGCCGCCGAGGCCGGTGGGGCTGAAGACAGGAAGTCCGAGGGCGCCCTCAGCCAGGTAGGCCAGCATGGCAAAGAATCCGGCGACGGGCCCCAGCGCGAGGCCAACTCCCAGAACCGCGAGCGGCTGCAGGGTCAGCGGAACCGGCGTGAAGGGCAGAGGGATTGACATGTGCGACGCAGCGGCTACGACGGTTGCCGCCGCGAGCCCGATCAATAGCTTGCCGGGCAGGGTCGCCGCAAAACCGGAGAGCGAGTGGGACGCTGTGGGCTGGGTGAGTGCGGTTTGCATAGGATTAGTCCTCTCTGTAGTGCTCTGGGCTATGGTCTTGCGTGGCCGGAGGTGTGCTGTCTACCAGGCGTCCTGGGCGCCGGCGGAGACCTGTCCGACGGATGTACTGTGCGATCGAAATGGTGGCCCACAAAAGAGCTATCAACGCCAGGATCGAGATGGCAAAGAGGACATGCATGAGCCTTGCTAAGGATAACAAAGACGGGGACGCTGGGCCGGTGTATCGGTTTTTGCTTTTCCTTCCATTGCCTCTTCCGATCGCTAAGGGATGTTCCTTCGGAAGGATTTCCTGGAGGCTTTTCGGTGGCCGTCGAGGGTGACGAGAGGCTTCAAGGCCGTCCGGTGCTTCTCAAGAAGTCCCAGAAAGATGTAACAAGTGTGGTTCCTTCGTTTGCTTGTGGAAGCACCATCCGTTGCAATACGCCATACTTGTAATGGTTTAGATGTAGTAGCTAAAGGGCCTCGTGATGGCAGTCCATGGACAATCCGAACACATTCCGCGCTGGCAAACGGTTGCTGGAACGGCGCGCGAACGTGTCTATGGCTGGCGGCGCAGGGTGGCTACTGTAGCGGTCGGTGTTCTGGCCCTGATGATGGGGTATGACGTTATCTTCGGTAATAACGGGCTCACAGCCTTCCAGCGCAAGCGCGAATTAGCCAAGTCTTTGCAGCAGCAGATGCAGGTGCTGCAGACCGAGAACGAACGCCTGCGCGGACATGTGGATCGCCTGCAGAACGACCCTGGTGCCATTGAGCACCAAGCCCGCGAGGAGCTTCACTACACGCGCGCGGGCGAGGTCATCTATACGCTGCCGGTTGCCCCAAATGCTCCAGCTACGCAGCAGTCACCCAGCAATCAGTAATTGCTGATGTTGGCGCTGGTGCACCTCTGAGTCTCGCGAAGCTCCCCAACTTCCGCTGACCTGAAGACAAATCCGCAATCTCCCCTGATTACGGTTATTAGCCAACTCCCAAACTTCGACCATGTTCGTAAGCATGCGGAAGAGGATGTTTGGCGGCGAAGCTGTGGGTCCTGAGCCCCTCCTTCGGGATGTTTCCCCCTCCTCTGGTCTGAAACGAAAACCTATAAAATTCAATGATTTCTGAAGATTTTTACGGTTTACACACGAGATCTTAAAAAATCTGTAAGGAAATTCCTTGACAGCCTATTTCGTTTCGTATATATCCTCGTTAACCGTTTCCAATCTTTTTATTGCGTGTTATATCGTTTCTCGCGCCAAAGGGTAGACCCAACAGATGCGTAAAACCTTTTTCCCCGTTTCCGTTGTTATTGCTTTCGTAGCGATGATTTTGAGCATGCCCTGTCGAGGACAGGAGTATCGTGCGACCGTCACAGGCAGCGTTACCGACGCTTCAAAAGCGGTAATTCCGAAAGCAACCGTAAGCGTTCGCAATCTAGACACTGGGGAAGTAACGACAGTGCAGAGCAATTCTGCCGGCGTCTACGTCGTGTCCTTTCTGCATCCTGGGCAAAAACTGGAGGTCTCCGCGGAAGCTCCTGGATTCAAGAAGGCGATCTATCCGCCTGTGGTGCTGACGATCTCTCAGACGCAGACGGCAAACTTCGTGCTTCAGGTTGGTTCTGAATCACAGGAGGTGACGGTCGACAGCGAGAGTTATCAGATCGGTCTCGATTCGGAAAAGGCTGATCGCGGCTTTGTGGTGGACAACAAAACCATCACCCAGATGCCCCTGAATGGCCGCAATCCGCTATCGCTGCTGGATTTCGTTCCTGGCGTGACCAATGAAGCCGGCACCGGCAGCGAAGGCACGCCGAACAACATGTACAACGTCTCCTTCTATACGGTCAACGGTACCCCGACGCAGAACACCGAATACACCATCGATGGAATGCCGAATAACTCAACTCCCTGGTACTCCGCCAGTGGGCCTTCGACCATCCCCTCCGTCGATGCTATTCAGGAGTTCAAGGTTGTTACCAATCCATACGACGCGCAGTATGGCCGCACGGCCGGCGGCGTAGTGAGTATGGAGTTGAAATCCGGAACGAAGGATCTGCACGGCTCCGTATACGAGTTCGGCAAACGCGGTTATATGGATGCCAATAGCTGGGCCAATAACTATGCGGGTCTGAACCGGCCCGCGCACACCGAAGATCAGTACGGTTTCGAAGTAGCTGGCCCTGTTTATATTCCGCATATCTATCACGGACGCGACAAGACCTTCTTCATGTTCAATTTTGAACGGTTCAAAGAGGTGCTCCCCAATTTTCAAACGTATGACATTCCAAATGCGGCATGGCTCCAGGGAGACTTTTCCAACTTTGTGGATGCATCAGGCGCTTTGATGCCCGTCTTTGATCCCTCTAGCGCGACCACGGCCAACCCAACCCGGCAGATCTTCCAGAATTCAGCTGGACAGTACAATCAGATCGACCCAAGCAGATTCAACCCCATTGCCGTGAATGCGGTGAAGCTGATGCTCGGCGCGGCACCGCCCACGTCGATCCGGTTTCCCAACGAATTGCCCTGGGAGCAGATCTGGGTGGATACGATTCCGAGCACCAACAGTTCTCAGAACTACGTCTTGAAGATCGACCAGATTATCGGTAGCAAAGACCATCTGTCGGGTAGCTGGATTCGCAGCTACAACCCTTCGGAGTCGTGGGATTCACCGAAGAGCGCTCCCGAATGGTTTGATGGCAGTACCTTTACCGAATACCACATGAACGCCGGCATCGACTGGGAGCATACCTGGCGCAGCAACCTGATCTCTGACGTGCACTTCAGCTATCAGCGCTATTGGAGAACGGATGGTCCTCCTGCTGCCGACCTGAGCTATGATCCCACGCAGCTTGGTTTCTCCTCCGCTCTGGTGAGTGAGCTTCCTCTTAAGGTTGGTTTCCCGACGATTAACTTCAACATGCAGCAGCAGCCCACGGCTACCGGCAATGGCTATAACAGTTGGCTTGCCATGTCGAGAGATTTTTATTACATGCCGGATGACACGTACAGCATAGCGCCCACCATTACCTGGACTAAGGGCAGGCACAACATCCGCGCTGGGCTCGACTTCCGTAACTCACATTTGAATCAGATATACCAAGGTGACAACTCGATGGCGATCGCTGCCAACGGCCAGGCTACCTCGGAATACTGGAATCAACTTGCTTCAAACGATATTCCATCCTTGCCGAATGGCACTCAGCTTTCGCAGAGTTTTAGCGGAAATGCTGTTCTTGATTTTTTGATCGGGCAGCCGAACAGCGTAGCTGTACAAAATGAGGTTTTTCCTTACTACAACACGCGATACTATGCTCCCTGGATCCAGGATGACTGGAAGATTACACCCAGACTGACTTTGAATCTCGGATTCCGTTATGACTTGAACGGCCCACCCACCGTGCGCCATAACTGGTTGAACACAGGTTTCGACTTCAACGCCGTAAACCCAGTGAATAGTTTGGTTGCTGCTGGATCAGGCCTTCCCACGCTGAAGGGTGGTATCACCTTTCCTGGCACTTCTGGAACCAACCTGCCTTGGGCGCGAGACTATACCAAGTGGCAGCCACGTCTGGGCTTCGCCTGGTTGCTTCGCCCTGGTACGGTTCTTCGCGGCGGCATGGGTCGGGTTGTGATGAACACAACGGATACGCCTCCCGCAACTGGATACTCTTACAATCCTGTTTACAATAATTCCCCTGATGGTGGTCGCACTTACTTTGCCAACAATCTTGGCAATCCTTATCCGAATGGAATTCCCGCTATTCCAGGGGCCTCGCTGGGCCTGACGACAAATCTTGGTCAGGGTATCGCGTTCGCTAATCCGAAATACAAGCTTCCCTCAGTCATCGATGGATCTTTGGGGCTGCAACAGATTATGCCCCATGACGGCAAGCTGGAGATCAGCTACGTTATGACGCGGGCTTATGGCATCGACGAAAACTATAGTGATCTCGACGCAAACTTTGGACTCTACAAGAGCTGCAATGCGACCACCGGTACGGCGTCGAACCCATATCCACAGGGACAGTGCCAAGATCTGGCAACCAATCCTTTTTACGGGGTACCAGGATTTACCGGCTCTTTTGAGACGTCCTCGCAAATTGCCAAAATTTATCTTGCGAATCCTTACCCGGAATTTACCAGCATCGAAGAGACTCAGAACAACTGGGGGAGAACCTGGTACAACTCGATGCAGACCACCTACCAGCAACGTCTGGGATGGGAACAGATCAATGGTTCCTGGACCTGGTCCAAGTCGATGCAATCGGGAGGATATCTCGATGATATTTATCTAATTCCCATGCGCAGCATCGCTCAGACGGATCGCAAGAACCGCATCACAGTCACCAGTGTGTTCAATATTCCGATCGGACGAGGAATGAAGTACTTCTCCGGCATGAGCCGTCCGCTCGATGCCGCTATTGGTGGATGGGAACTGGCGGCTGACTCGTTTTGGGAGACTGGACAGCCCGTTGGGCTTAACCAAAGCTACAACGTTATTGGCAATATTCGTGCCCACGGACCAAAGCATAGTACCTCGGACATCATTGATGAGGGTGTGAATCAGTGTGTTGAGTTATGGCATGGTGCGACTCCGACCACTCCTGGCTACTACAGCCTCTTCACCACAAACGGGCAGACGGCATCAACCTGCACGGGAGGCGTTGCCTGGCAGCAGGTAGCTCCCTACGCACCCAAGACGGCCCAGCCCTATACAGACCAAATTCGCGGACCTGGGACGGAGCAGATCGATGTCAATCTGTCCAAGAACTTCAAATTTACCCAGCGGATCAGCATGCAGCTCCGCATGGAGGAGTTCAACGTACTGAATCATCCCACCTGGTACGGCCAGGTGGATATGAACCCCACAGATACGAACTTCGGAACGGTGAACAAGATACTCACCGGAGGACAATCTAATAGCCCGCGTACAGGTCAGTTGGGGGCAAAGATTCTGTGGTAGTGGGAGTTGGGAAACGCATCTATACCTTTCTCTTAATCCCTCAGAACTAGTGCGGAGCTGTTTTTGCTATTGCTCTAATGTAGACGAAATCCTGCCTATGGGCCCTCTTAGTGCCTGGGCAAAAGCCCAGGCCTATCTTTAAAAAAGAAAAGCGTATATCAGGAATTTATTAAGCCTGCCACCTTATCCGAAAGTATCCATCTTGAGGCTGTACCTATTTATTAAATTTGCTCTATTACCTTAGTGGAGGTTCCATATGTCTCTGTCACTCGAAATCGCCCATTGCCGCATTTCGCAGCAGATCAAGGGAACATTCTTTTTGATCGCTGCGGCATTCCTCTTGTTTTTCGGGTACCTCCAACCTGTATCTGCACAATCGATCAATGCCACCCTTAAGGGAACAGTTGCGGACTCCTCTGGCGCTGTTATCTCGGGGGCGGAGCTCACGCTCCTGGAGCCGTCAACAGGGCAGGTGATCCGGCGTGGGACTTCGCAGGCCAATGGTGATTTTGAGTTTGATGAAATTAAGCCCGGTACCTATAAATTGCAGAGCAACGCGAAGGGGTTCAAGTCATTCGTTGCGCAAGACATCATCCTCGACGGTGGACAGATCCGGCGCGTCGACCCTCTGATGGCGGTTGGAAATGCCGTAGATGAAGTGACCGTCGACTCGGGTGCCGCAGTGATTTCTACCGAGTCCGCAACCATCACAGATATGTTCACGGCAGCGCAGCATGACGAGTCGCCGCAGGTGACGATCTATCCAAGCACGAATAATCAGTTGACAACGCTTGTGGGTGTGCAGGGCGGTGCCGGCAGTCTCGTTGCCAATGGAGAGCAGCAGTCGCAGCAGACGCAGACCTTCGATGGAATTTCGAATGATCTGCAAGGCGTGCAAAACAATAATTCCAACTTTTTTGAGCAAGTGAGCGCGACTACCTTCAATGCGCCAGCTGAAAGTCCAGTACCGATTGAAATCAATCAAGTGACCAAACGAGGGGCAAATAGCTTCCACGGTCGCGCGACTTACAGAATATTTAGTTCAGCATTACAGGCGACAAGCTACTTCAATACCAGCAAGACTCCATACCTGCAACATGAGTGGGATCTTGAAGCGACGGGGCCCGTTTGGAGGGACCGGACCTTCTTTTTCGGAGGCTGGTTCTCGCAACGCATTCCGCTCGGCAATCAAAACCAGGCAAACGTTCCTACCACTGATTGGCGCAATGGTGTCTTCTCCACGACGATCATCGACCCTAGTACGGGTCTCCCCTTCGCGAATAACACAATCCCTACGTCGCGGATCAGTTCGGTTTCCACTGCAATTCAGAACAACTATCTTCCTGCTCCTAACGTCAATACGAACGTGCCGGTGAACAACTATTCGTTCTATTTCCCGTTCAACAGCGATCTGTATAAGGGCGATTGGCCGATCGCTCGTATCGACCACAATCTGACGAAAAACAACACTTTATTTGTGCGCTGGTTGATGCGGCAGACGCCCTATGTTTTGAATAATGGCCTTCCCAGCCTTATCTGGACAAGGCAGAGAAAGCATCAGCAGTGGGCTGCTGGGGACACGCATGTCTTTTCTGCGCAGCTTGTGAATAACTTCCGATTCGGCTACTCGACGGACAACATTGTCGATGGATTGCCCGAGCATGGCGTCACTCCTCCAAACGGAAGTCAGGTGTTATCCACGATGGGTTTGGAAGGATCCAACCCCAGCCAATCGACTGGTCAGGGATTTCCGAATATCACCATCTCTGGCCTTACTCAGCTCGACGATGTGGCTGGTGGCGTCAAGGCGAACAACCATATTCTGACGTTCAACAATACTGTCGACTGGCAGCATGGGCTTCATGCCGTGAAGTTTGGCGGCAACGTCGAACACTACAGTAACTTCTATGGTTTTGTGAATGACTATGGAACTCTGACGTTCAACGGAACCTATACGGGCAACGCTTATGCGGACTTCCTCTTAGGCCTTCCCCAGCAGACCCAACGGACCAGCCCTCTTAGCAATCAAACGCAGACGCTGACCGAATACGGTCTTTTCGCGCAAGACTCATTCACCGTTACACATAAGCTAAACCTAAGCTACGGCGTGCGGTGGGACCTGTACGGTACACCGACTTCCACCGATCATCTGATGTACAACTTTGATCCTTCAACTCCTGCTGGTTCCTCTGCGGGCATCATCGTCGATCCAGCGGGCCTATCAAAGGTCAGTTCTCTTTATCCAACCAACCTCATTCCTGTCACTGCTGGAAGTGCTGGAGCTATCTCTGACAAGAGCGATTTCGTTCCTCGTATCGGTGCCGCTTATAGGCTGAATGATCACTCGGTGATCCATGCGGGATATAGCATCTATACCACTCGGCTTGGTGGAGCTACGTTCAATAACTTTGAGCCCATCAATCCGCAGCTCGGGTCCACTGGTCCTTTCAGCATTAGCCAGGTCTATAACAACGTGGTTACGCCTGGGCAGGCCCCACTTCTCTCCTTTCCTAATCCGTACCCTTCCAGCACGAGCAGTGCCTCGGTCCCGAGCCAGAGTGTGAATGGGTATCCACGAAACATCAGTCATGGGCACCTTCAACAGTTCGGTGCCAGCTATGAATATGAGATCAAGCACATAGGCCTACGCGCCTCTTATTTGGGATCACGCGGATCGGGAATCGATTATTCGCTGAACGTGAACCTGCCCGAGCCAAGCCTGCAGACGTTTACTGCGAGCCTGAGGCCGTATCCGAATATTGTGGATGTCAATTTGCTTCGCTTCGATGGCGGAACTCATTTCAATGGGCTGCAGTTTGCCGCCAATCGCCGTGCCGGAAGCCTCACCTTCGACGGAAGCTACTCTTACTCACGTAGTATGGCCAACTATCTGGACACCCAAAATGCTTATGACGTATTGAGTCATTGGACGAACGATGGGGTGACGCGCAGGCACTATGCGTCGGCCAGCATGATATGGGCTCTGCCGTTTGGCAAGGGGCACCGCTATCTCGCCACAGACGGACGTTTCATGGACAGCATTGTGGGTGGCTGGTCGACCAGCGTCCTGACGTATCTTGCATCAGGTCTCTGGTTTTCGCCATCCTTTGATGGGCCAGATCCTTCCAATACCGGAACCTTTGGTGGCTTGCCTGATCTGGTAGGGAACCCCAACAATGTTCCTGGCGGAAAGAAGGTCACGGATTGGTTCAATACGGCAGCATTCGCCATTCCGCAGACCGGGCACTTTGGTAATGCACTGCCGAATAGCCTGGAAAGTCAGCACTTCTATATGACACACGTTTCCTTGAGCAAGACTGTAGCGATTACAAATCGTGTGAAGTTCAAGTTCAATACGCAGATATCGAACGTCTTCAATCATCCGCAGTTCAACGCACCGAGTGGAGATATCTCTGCGGCATCCGGCAACCAGTTCACGAGTCAATTCGGAACTTTCGATTCTCTCGAAGGCGGCCAAATACGGCAGATCACGTTTCAAGGAGGTTTTGTTTTCTGATGAAGTTACGAGCATTACTTATGGTTTGTCTGTCGATGGTACTTTGTGCAGCTGACGTGAAGTCGTCAGCTGCACAGACCGTGCCCTCTCTGGTAGTACCTGGATTCACTGCGTACTCGGAGCCAAATCCAGAAGCATTGGATATAGGGGATAAGAGCCCCATCAAAGGCTGGGCGGATGCAAATACTACGGTGGCCTGGTATGGACAGATTCGTGCAACAGGGAAGCTGGATATAGCGGTCCGCCTGCAACTGCCGAAAGGCGATAGCTCGAAGCTGCGCCTGAAGGTTGGCGACTACGATCTCGCGGTCAAAACTGTCCGCGGTTCGGCAGATGTCATCACTGTTTCTTTTGGATCGATGCAGATTGAAAAAGCTGGAGACTACCGTTTTGCGTTGTCGGGACTGAAAAGATCCGGACCGGTGTTCGGTGATATCGATTCGCTGCTCCTGACTGGAGAGGCTACGAAAGACGCGCTGTTCAATCTGACTCCACAGCGAGGCGCACCTTCCGTTCATCTCAACTTCCCCTTGCAGGACGGCGTCAAGGCCAAGTGGTTTTATAACGAGGTCACGGTAAAGACAGACCCTATCTGGTCCTACTATGAGGCGTGCGGTTTTGCGCGCGGATACTTTGGGATACAGGTCAACAGTCCAACGGAGCGCCGCATCATCTTCTCAGTTTGGGACAGTGGGAATGAAGCTGTGGACCGCGGCAAAGTTGCCGCCGACAACCGAGTCCAGTTGCTGAAAAAAGGCCCGGACGTTGTGGCTTCCGACTTTGGCAACGAAGGCACGGGCGGCCACAGCCACATGGTCTATCCCTGGAAGACGGGCGATACATACCGCTTCCTGGTGAGCGCGGAGCCGGATGGCACGACGACGGTTTACACCGGCTATTTTTACTTTCCGGAGAAGCATGCGTGGGGACTGATCGCCAGCTTTCGCGCTCCCAAGGACGGAGAGTACCTACGGCATCTTTACTCGTTCAACGAGGACTTTGAAGGTGCAAATGGGCAGCAGAAGCGACTCGCTGATTTTGGCAATCAATGGATTAAGACGACAGACAATCAGTGGATGGAGTTGACCAAGGCGCGTTTTACGCACACCGCGCGCGGGATCTACAAAGACCGTATCGATCGCGGGGCAGGCGTTGTTGGCGACCAGTTTTATCTTACGAATGGCGGCTTCAAAGCGGAGACGATCGAGTACAACGATGAGATCAGCAGACCTGCAACCGGGAAGCAGCCTGATGTTGTGTTGCCGGATACGCATCTTCCCTAAGATGAAAACCGCTCAGGCTTCCAGTTGAACGAGTCGTGCGGGCCGTTCGAAGCGTGTTGGATGAATGGCGTGTGCGAGGCAGCTGAGTCCGTCCAGCAACGTGTGAGCGGGCGTGTTCAGGAACTCATCGGGCACGCAGAAGACTCGGCGCTCTCGGACGGCGCGAAGGTCGTGCCATCCGCGCTTCTCAATCACACGACGAAGTGGGACGCGATCGCCAGCGCCGCACCAGGCGAAGACCAGTACGTCGGGGTCGGCGGTGGCGATGGCTTCAGCCGTGGTGTGTGCGCCGGGAGTGCCGATAAAGTCTCCACCAGAGGCTTCAACAAGCTCTGCAACCCAGGTCTGTGAGTGGATGAGAGGGTTGCCCCACTCTTCGCAGTAGACGCGTGGACGAGGAAGGTCCGATGTCTTTGCCCTTGTGGTGTCGAGCACGTTGTTGAAGTGTTCAACGAGGGATTCTCCCTGCGAGACGGAGTCCGTCAGGCTTGCCAGCAGGCGTATGTCGGAGACGATGTTTGCGAGATTGTGTGGCGCGAAGGCTAGTACCGGCAGCGACGCTTTGAGGATGGCGGCCAGCGACTCCATACGATATGGAACGGATGCGATGACGAGTGTGGGTGCGGTGGCGACGATCTGTGCGGTGTCGGCGGTCCATGAGTCCTGCAGTACCGGAAGCCCACGCGCGGCGAGTTCAGGGAGAGCTTCGAGGCAGTAGCGTGTATGCGCGCAGAGGCAATCCAGGCGGCCAAGTGCCGCTAGTGTGAGGGTGATCGAAGGCTGGAGCGAAGCGATGCGCATAGTGGTAGAGATTTCATAGTACGTGCGGAAGGTGCCGAGACTTTAAGCGAACCCAACTCACAGGGGCAGCTTCCGAAGGGACTGTAATGGCCAACGGCAATTGAAGGCACGGTTCGGTTCCCCGCGAGGTGCGTCAAATTGATTCAGTCTGACGGAACCAACGGTTACGCATAATCGTACAATTTCGCATGAGGATCATCTACTCGACTCTTCTCATGCTCTTTTCCGTTTCCCGCCTTCTAGCGCAGGAGGCCGTGCCAGTCATGGTCAACACTGGCACCGGCAAAGTGGAAATGGTTGTTTCTGGCGCAGGCCATCCTACCGTTGTTTTGGAATCCGGTTTTAGCGATACCTACGAATACTGGGATGCGGTCGTGGCGACCCTATCTACCAAGGTGAAGACAGTACGATATAACCGCGCCGGCATCGGGCATTCCCCTTTGACAGACAAGCCGCGAACTGCTGTGGAGATTGCGACGGAACTACATACAGCTCTGGCCAATGCGAAGATCGCTCCTCCCTACATTCTGGTTGGGCATTCGGCTGGAGGGATGTACGTCCGGGTCTTTGCACACCTTTTCCCAGCAGATGTTGCTGGAATGGTGCTCGTCGACCCCGCCCCAGAGGCTTTCTATTCAATGGTGGCCCAGGAAGATCCGGCTCTGTGGAAGATGATGCAAGATGATCTAAAGAATATGCCACTCGGAGCAGGGGCACAGATGAGCGAGAATGCCAAGACCGTGGAAGAGGTGAAAGCTGCGTTTCCTCTGCCGCAAGTTCCTGTCGTGGTGATTTCAGGAACGAAAGTGCAGCCTCCAGTCTTCACTCCCGAACGCCGGAGAGAAATGACGTCCCTTCAGACGGCGCTCGTGCAGCATATACCCGGGGCTCAACAAGTGGAGGCTACTGGATGTGGTCACAATATTCCCGGCGATTGCCCTTCAATCATCAGTGACACCATATTGACAATGGCCGCGAAGCAGATGGGCAAGTGATTTCCTCAATCACTTTGCACACAGGCTCCGAGACGTGGCTTGGCTCGGCACAACCAAACTGACGAAAACTCTTCATCGCGCCTTATCGTGCGCCGCGACAAGATGCACTGTCTCAAATCCTGAGAACGTGAGGGCGAGCATTCGTGTCGCTCTGCCAGCTCCTGAGCCGAGTTTTGTAACGACCTCATCCATGTTTGCTACGCTTCTTTGTCCGGCTTGCCGAAGCCTTCGGCGTGCTCCATGTCGAGCGCCTGCTCGAGTTCTCCGCGTTCGATGGCCGCTTCGATGCGTGCCTCTTCGCCACGCAGAAACACGGTGCGCACCTTCGTGAGTCGATCGCGGTTGTGCTTGAGGAAGGCTTGCAAATCTTCCTCTTCGCCGACCAGTTCGAGGCATTGAGGCAGACGGGCAGGCGGAATCTCGCCGGTGTCCATGACGAGATCTTCGTTCTTGAGATAGCCGCCGATCACGCGGTGCAGCAGTGCCTGTTCGATGCCGTGCTCCTTGGCCTGTTGCAGGAGATAGCCGCCGAGGCTCTGTGGTGCGAGCCGTTTCCACCACGAGCCAGAGCTGTGCATCTCTGACGCGGAGAAGTAGAGCCGTAAAACGCTGAGATGTTCCATATCGCTCCCTTGAACATAGCCGAAATCGTTGATGCTTTCGAGGAGATCCGCCTCGTCTTCGCCGCTCGCATGGTTACGCATTTTAGTGATGACTGCCAGTGACATGCCTTCGTCGAGGTTCATGCTGAGATGTTTGCTTTTGCCGACGCGCTGGGCCTGGTAGATGCTGGAGTGTCCGGAGAAGAGATAGCTGATGACGCAGGCGATGGCGGCGTAGGCTCCGGCCTCCGCGCCGAAGAGTTCAACGGCCATGAGCGTCGAGGCGATCGGCGTATTGGCGGCTCCGGCAAAGACAGCGACAAAGCCCATGCCCGCAAGCAGGGACGAGGGCAGGGGCAGTATGCCGGAGAGGGCATTGCCGAGTGTAGAGCCGATGTAGAACAGCGGCGTGACCTCGCCGCCTTTGAAGCCGCTGCCTAGCGTGACGGCGGTGAAGAGAAACTTCGCCGCCCAGTCGTAGATGGGAAGTTTGTGATCGAACGAGGCGACGATGGTGGGGATGCCGAGGCCGATGTACTTCGTGGTGCCGAGAGCGAAGACTGCGGCGCTGACGAGTATGCCTCCAACGGCGGGCCGCAGCGGTGCGAAGGCGATGCGTCTGCGGACGAAGTGTGCGATGGCGTGCGTGACCTTGGCGAAGGCCATGCCCACCAGGCCGAACGCCACGCCCGCAGCCATGGCGGCGAGGATGCCTTTGATGTTCATCTGCGGAACGCTGGTTACGCGATAGAGCGTGTGATGCACTCCCCAGGCGTGGGTGACAAGGTCGCCGACGAAGGCGGCGATCATGCAAGGGGCGAGTGCTTCATAGCTGAGGCGGCCGATGGCGAGCACTTCGATGCCGAAGATGGCCCCTGCCAGGGGTGTTCCGAAGACCGAGCCGAAGCCGGCGCTGATGCCCGCCATTAGCAGGATGCGGCGGTCGCGAGGAACGAGGCGCAGCGGCCGGGTGAGCTGGTCGGCTAGCGAGGCTCCGGTTTGCAGCGCGGTGCCTTCGCGGCCGGCGGAGCCTCCGAAGAGATGTGTGAGAAAGGTGCCGAGCAGAATGAGCGGCGTCATCCGAAAGGGAATGACGGACTTGGGGTCGTGGATCTCTTCGAGGAGAAGATTGTTTCCAGCTTCGACCGAGCGGCCGAGGTAGTGGTACATCAGGCCGACAAGCACGCCCACCGGCGCTAGCAGAAGGATGATCCACTTGTGGCTTTCGCGCACATTGGTAGCGAAGTTGAGTGAGACCAGCAGCAGGGCCGACGCGCTGCCAGCGAGAACGCCGACGACCGCAGAGATCGGTATCCAGCGAGCCAGATCGAGCAGCAAACGAAGTTGTTCGGAGAGATAACGGCGACGAGATGTTTCGGACAAAGTACCTCCTACCTGGATGAGTAGGAGTTATTAGCGCCGCAGTGCGGTGCGTCCGGCGAACTCCATCGCCATGGCTGTTAACCAGAAGATAGCAGGGCGTTTGAGCGAGCGTCAATTACGCGAGGGAGGGGCCGACGTATTTTATTCATTGTGGAATTGCGTTTGTTTTTCTGGTTTGTCATTCCGAGCGTAGCGAGCGAACCTGCTGTCTCCCGTTCTTTGTTCGTACCACCTCAAGGTCGTAGGCCAAAACTGCAGGGGTGCGGTTTGCACTGACGCATAACGTTTGTGGTGGCACTGGCGAAGAACGGGAGACAGCAGGTTCGCTCACTACGCTCGGAATGACAACCAGAAAGGCAAAAGGCAAAAGGCAAAAGCAAAAGGCAAAAGGCAAAAGGCAAAAGCAGATTCCCTGCGGGAATGACAAGCCAGAAAAGCAAAAGCAGAAAAGCAGAACTCTGGTAAGCTACTATTACTCGACATCTCGACGAAAGGAAGAAACCATGAACACACTCAATATGCCCACCATGCCAGCCGAGCTCAAGCCGTCGGTCGCGTTTCTTCCTGACGTCTCGCGCAGCTAGACCCCCTTTTCAGTTCGATCTAAAGGTCTTCAGCGCAGTCTGAGGGCGGCCTTCGGCACGCCTCTTTTCCTTTTCAACCTCTCAACTTTGATCAGCCTGTGGGCCTCGTGTCCGCGGCCTTTGATTCTTCAGTGAGCTTTTTTATGAGCAAAAATTTAAGCAAAAATGCAATGCACGAAGTACTGTCTTTTCTGTTCCGCCACTGGCGGCGCGAAAAGTGGCTGGTGGTGTGGGTGGCGCTGTCCATGATTGTGGCTACAGCCGCAGACCTGTTGATGCCGGTGTATTCGGGCAAACTTGTGGACGCGATCGCGATGCATGCAGTAGCGCATTCGCTTGCACTGCGTGAGGCGGTGCGCGCCATCGTGATGATGGCGGTGCTGGGCGCGATGCTGACGGTGCTACGGTACGTGGCCATGGCGGGGATCATCCGGCTGACACTGCGGCTGATGTCGCGTTTTGCGGGCGAGGCGTTCTGGCGGGTGCAGCGGTTTTCGACCGACTGGCATGCCAATAACTTCGCTGGCGCAATCGTGCGTCGGGTCACTCGCGGCATGTGGGCCGTGGACATGATGGACGATATCCTGCTGCTGGAGATGCTGCCTGCGCTGCTGGTGCTGGTGGGTTCGTCTCTGCTGCTGGGGCTGCGCTGGCCGGGCATGGGTGTGATGGTGGCGGTGGGTGCTGTGGTGTATATCGCGGTGTCGGTCTCGCTGTCTCTGTATTACGTCGCCCCGGCGGCGCGGCTATCCAATGCGCAAGATACTCGGATTGGCGCGGCCATGGCAGATGCGCTTACGTGCAATGCGCTGGTGAAGGCGTTTGGCGCAGAGAAGCGTGAAGACTACCGGCTGGCAAAGGTGCTGGGCAAATGGAATAACCGGACGGCGCTGACATGGGTGAAGGCGACGCGCAACGGAAGCCTGCAGATGTTTCTCCTGCAAGGGTTGCGCACGCTGGTACTGGCCTACGCGGTGTGGCTGTGGTGGCACGGCCGGGCGACAGCCGGCGATATGACCTTCGTGCTGACCAGCTATTTCATCGTGCATGGCTACCTGCGCGACATTGGGCAACATGTGCGCAACCTGCAGCGCTCGGTCAATGAGATGGAGGAGATGGTGCAGTTCCACGCGCAGTCGCTGGGCGTATTAGATCGCGCAGATGCAAAGCCGATCCATGTGAGGCAGGGCGAGATCGTCTATGACCGTGTGACGTTCCGTTATGGAGCGCAGGCAGAGCCGTTGTTTCAGGATTTCTCACTGCGGATCCATACCGGCGAGCGCGTGGGGTTGGTGGGCCATTCTGGATCGGGCAAGACGACCTTCGTGAAGCTGCTGCATCGGCTGTACGACGTGAGCGGAGGGAAGATCGTAATCGACGGTCAGGATACCTCGTGCGTGACGCAGGACTCACTCCGCGCGCAACTGGCGCTGGTGCCGCAGGAACCGATCCTGTTTCATCGGACGTTGGCGGAGAACATTGGGTATGGAAGGCCGGACGCGCCGATGGCGGAGATCGAGGAGGCAGCACGGCTGGCCAACGCCCATGAGTTCATCCTGCGTCAGCCGAAGGGGTATCACACGATTGTCGGCGAGCGCGGCGTAAAGCTGTCTGGAGGCGAGCGGCAGCGTGTGGCGCTGGCACGGGCGTTCTTGGCGAACACGCCGGTGCTGGTACTGGATGAAGCGACCTCGAGCCTGGATTCAGAATCCGAGGCGCTGATCCAGGAGGCGATGGAGCGTCTGATGGCGGGCCGAACGTCGATCGTGATTGCGCACCGGCTCTCGACGGTGCGGATGCTCGACCGCATTCTTGTCTTTGATCGCGGAAGGGTGGTCGAAGAGGGAACGCACGAGGAACTGGTGCGGCGCGACGGCGGCACGTACAGGCGGTTGTTTGAGCGGCAGGCACTCGGCCTGATGGTGGAGGACGATGAGAAAGTATTCGACGATGAGAAAGAGTTAGACGCCGAGTTCGATTTCTCGGATGGCGCGGGAATTCATTGAAGTGGCTAGGAGGAGCTAGAGGTGTTTCTTCAGGAAATCGAGCGTTGCATCTGCATTGGGCTGGAACCAGGTAGCTTTGGCCCAATAGGTATGAGGGCCCTTGTCTGCAGTAAATACGGTGATTGACCTGTTCATTCGTTTGTAGCTGGCTACGAACGCGATGAACTGGGAGTACGGTACATCTTTGTCCTCATTGCCGTGGCCTATGTACATCGGCGGAGAGTTGGCGTCGATGTGGGCCTGCGGTGAAGCCTGTAAGCAAAGCTCTTTTTGTGCAGCGCAGGAGCTGCCAAGGTATTTGTTGATGGACTCGTCGTTCTCTGGGGGAGTGGTGAGATCAAGGGCGGCGTTGTAGAGGATCGCTGCTTTTACCGTCGAAGAGAAGCCTTTGGAGCCGCCGTCGCCTTCGTAGCGGCTGTCCCCGTTGGTCAGCGCAACCAGCGCCGCGAGCTCGCCTCCTGCGGAGCTTCCAGCGACTGCGATCCGTTCGGGATCCACATGGTAGGTGGCTGCGTGTGCGCGGAGCCAGCGAATGGCTTCCTTGCTTTCATGGAGAGCAACCGGGAAGTGGACCTGGGGGCTGAGGTCGTAGTCGATAGCCATGCCTACATATCCATGCGAGGCCAGCTCTTCGATGATCCTGGTCATCTGGGTACGGTCTCCGCCAATCCAGCCACCGCCGTGGATGAAGACGATTGCGGGATACGGACCGGTTCCGTTGGGGATGTATAGATCGCTCAGCAGAGGGCCTGATTTGCCTTGCGCGTAAGGAATCGCATCGGAACGGCTGACGGTATCAGTAGATGCTGGTTGAGTGGGCTGTTGTGCATGGAGACAAAGAGAGACGCAGAGAATAAACAAGGAATAGCGACTTACTTTTTGGAAGCAGGCTCTCATGTCACCCGAGGTTATCCGCGGTACGTTTCATTTGTCCAGTAAAGGCGTGATGCGAAAGAGTGCGTCACGCAATGAGACCGGGCACTCTAGCCAGCAGCCTTCACGACGGTTGTCTCCTGCACTTCGATCATGCCGGTGCGGGCGAGCTCGATGAGCTTCGGCATTAGCTCATCGGCTTTCTCGCGGGTTTCGATGAACTCGATCTTCACGGGAAGGCGATCGGCTAGAAAGAGCGAGGTCGTAGTGTGCAGGTGATGATCGGAGCCGAAGCCCGCAAAGCCTTTGAGGGCCGTGGCACCGGCGACGCCACTATTGAAGAGAAAATTCAGAATGCTGGAGCATACGGACTCGCCATGATGGGAGGCGCCGTCCGTTAGGTAGATGGAGACTTTGACTGCTTTTCCCGGTATCAACATACGAACCTCCATGAAGCGCGGCTAGGAGATCGATCTGGCGGCTGCGGCCCCAAACGCAACCGCTATAAATCCTGCAACGAGGCTGATGACGACATAGGCGAGCCCAATCCAGAATGCGCCGGTGGTGAAGTTCGTCCAGATCTCCCACTCGAAGGTGGAGAAGGTGGAGTAAGCACCGATGAATCCAATGGGAACGAGATACCGCCATGCAGGATTGAGCCCGGCATGGCGATTCAGGTACTCGATCGATAGACCGATGAGAAAGCACGCGGTGATGTTAATCACCAGCGTGCCAAGGGGAAAGCGCGGACCAAAACGCTCGGCAGTCGCAACACCCACGTAGTAACGCAGGATGGAACCTAAAGCGCCGCCGATCGCGATGAACAGGTATCGTTGCAAGCTCACGCCCCTCCGACACTTCGGCAAATATACAACTTAACGCCCTCCTCAGGCGTAGCGTTGCTGGTGCCACTCCCATGCGCTGGCAAGAATGCTATCAAGTTCTGGATACTGCGGATGCCAGCCGAGCTCTGCCTTGGCTTTTTCGGAGCCTGCGACCAGACGTGCAGGGTCGCCGTCGCGACGAGCCTTGACCTCTGCTGGGATGGGGTGGCCCGTGACGCGGCGTGCGGAGGCGATGACCTCTTTGACTGAAAAGCCGCTGCCATTGCCGAGGTTGAGAATCAGGCAGTCACGCTCGCTCAGCGCCTTGATGGCGAGAATGTGAGCGTCGGCGAGGTCGCGTACGTGGATGTAGTCGCGAATGCAGGTACCGTCGGGCGTGGGATAGTCGTCGCCGTAGATGTTGATGCTGGCGCGGCGGCCGAGCGCGACGTCGAGGATCAGGGGAATGATGTGGGTCTCGGGCTCGTGGGCCTCGCCGCGGCCGGGGAGCGCACCCGCTACGTTGAAGTAGCGCAGCGAGGCGTAGCGCAGGCCGTGGACGCGATGGAACCAGCCGAGCATCTGCTCGACCATCAGCTTGGACTCGCCGTAGGCGTTGGTCGGCGCGAGGGCGGCGGTCTCTTCGATAGGCGTGGACTTCGGCTCGCCATAGACCGCGGCGGTCGACGAGAAGACGAGGCGGTTGGTGCCGGTCGCGTGCATGGCCTCGAGTAAAGATAGAGTCGAGGCAGTGTTATTGCGGAAGTAGATCTCCGGCTTCTGCATCGACTCACCGGCCTCGATCAAGGCGGCGAAGTGCAGCACGCCGTCAGGCTTTAGCTCGCGCAGCAGGGATTCGACGCGAGGGCGGTCGGCGATGTCGGCTTCGACGAACTCCGCGCCTGCGGGCAGTTCGTTGCGCTTGCTGTGGCAGAGGTTGTCGAGTACCGTGACGCGGTGGCCGGCTTGCATCAGGATGGTCGAGACGGTTCCGCCGATGTAGCCTGCGCCGCCTGTAACTAAAAGGTTCATTCCTTCTCCGTGGGGTTAAGTTGTCTGCATGGCGAGGCGCAGCGTCTCGGCTGCGGACTCCGGTGTGATATCGCGTTGCGGCGACCCTAGAAGCTCAAAGCCAACCATGAACTTCCGCACGGTTGCCGAGCGCAGCAGCGGTGGATAGAAGTGTGCGTGGAGGTGCCACTCGGGATGCTCTTCACTATCGGTGGGTGCGGGGTGCAGGCCCATCGAGTAAGGGAAGGGCGTGTCGAAGACGCGGTTATAGCCGCGCGTTACCTGCTGCAGGATGGCGGCGAGGCCATCGCGTTCGGAGCCTATGAGCTCCGCGAGTGAGGCGACTCTGCGCTTCGGCAGCACTAGCAGCTCGAACGGCCAGACCGCCCAGAAGGGCACGAGCGCTACCCAGGTGTCGTTCTCCGCCACGATGCGTTCGCGCTGACTCAGCTCGAGCTCGAGATAAGAGGTGAGCAGCGAGACACGGTGCTGCTCGAAGTACTCGAGCTGGGCGGCGAGTTCGAGTGTGGGCTCGTTGGGGATGTGCTCGGTCGCCCAGATCTGGCCGTGCGGATGAGGATTGCTGGCGCCCATCATGCTGCCGCGGTTCTCGAAGATCTGCACGTAGTGCACCTCGGGCCGCGCGCCGAGTTCGGCTGCCTGGGCGTCCCACATGTCTACGACACGGCGGATAGCGGGCAGCTCCATGGTCGCGAGTGTGAGGTCGTGGCGTGGGTCGAAGCAGAGCACACGGCAGATGCCGCGCTCGGTCTCGGCACGCAGCAGCCCGGCTTTATTCTGATCCATGGACGCCACTGGAACGTCGAACTTCAGGGCGGCGAAGTCGTTCTCGAAGACGTAGGTGCCGGTGTAGGCGGGCGTCTTGTGGCCGCCTGCGCGTGTGTTTCCGGGGCAGAGGTAACAGGTGGGGTCGTACTCCAGCGAGGGTGGGGTAGCCTTTTCTTCCGTCTGGCCCTGCCAGGGACGCTGGGTGCGGTGCGGTGAGACGACGACCCAATCGCGCTTCAGGGGGTTCCAGCGGCGGTGCGAGGACTCGAGAAAGATGGGGTCGATCATGCTTGTGCTTCCTTTGCCGGAGTGCCGTTGCGAAGCACGGCTCCATCGACAGCTTCGCAGATGTAGGTCTCTGCTTTGATACTAAAGCGTTCGAGGAAGGCTGCCGACAGGGCCTTCGCAAAGGCTTCGGCCTTGTCCTCGCTGACGAGGTTGACGGTGCAGCCACCAAAGCCGCCGCCGGTCATGCGTGCGCCGAGGCATCCCTCCAAGGTAACCGCGGTGTCTACGAGGAAGTCGATCTCTTCGCAGCTGCACTCGAAGTCGTCTCTCTGGCTGGCATGGGCCGCGATCATCAGCTTGCCCAGGTTGGCAGCGTCACCGGCCACCATCGCGGCCTTCGCCTCGCGGACGCGGGCGTTCTCGGAGATGATGTGACGGCAGCGACGATAGGACTCCGGCGTCATCTGCGCGGCTTTGGACTCCAGCTGCTCGAGACTGGCGTCGCCTAGATCGCGCAGCTGAGGGAATGCCGAGCGCAGGACATCCTGCCCGGCTTCGACCTCGCGGCGGCGAAGGCCGTAGTCGCCGTTGGCGATCGAATGCTTCACCATCGAATTGCAGACGACGATCCGCTTGTCGGCAAGCCCCGCGTGGTTCATCGGGATGTGTTCGTAAGAGAGTGAGCGTGTGTCGAGCAGCAGCGCGTGGCCTGCTTTGGCAGCGGTAATGACGAACTGGTCCATGATGCCGCAGGGCGAGTGGACGTAGTCGTTCTCGGCGAGCTTGCAGAGCATCGCGATCTCTTCGAGCGGGAGAGTGGCGCCAGCGTGTGCCAGCATGGCCAGGGCTGAGGCGACCTCCAGCGAGGCCGAAGAGCTGAGGCCTGCTGCGTAGGGAACATTGCCGTGCAGCTTGAGTTCAAACGCAGGCGGCGTGATGCCGCGCAGTTGCAGCTGGCGCAGTACGCCGACGGCGTAGTCGCTCCAGTTTCCAATTGCCTCGGAGCGATCGTCCAGCGGTATCTCTCGGACTTCCTTGGCCTGCTCGCTATGGAAGCTGTACTGCGAGGTGTCGCTCGAGGTGATGACGGCTGTAGTGGAGAAGGGAATCGCCATCGGCAGTACGAGCCCGCCGGTGTAGTCCGTGTGTTCGCCGATCAAGTTGACGCGGGCGGGTGCAATGTAACCGTGTTCATTTAAGTGCGTGTGCAGGGCTAGCTCCTGGGGCCGTTTCGGCGAATTAATGGTTTGTCTGTTACTTTTTACGGCCCGCTATGAACATGATAAGTCCAAACAGGAGCATTACCAGACCCCAGATGAGGTTTAGATTGATGCCCTGCGAACTGGCGTACATCGCGCTACCGCGTGTGAATACGCCGTAAACGGCCATAATGCCGCCGATAATCAGAAAGATAAGGCCGAGGGGAAGGCGAATGTCGAGTCCCATAATTTGTACGCTCCTTCGCTTGGTGAACTTGTGAACTTGATTGCTTCGAGCAGTTTCGGTGAGGTACGGCTACAAACGGCCTCTTACGCAAACACCAGATTGAGCGCAACCAATACCGCGAGAACGCCGAGTGCGAGGGTCAGGGGCTTCTGGTACCAGGTCAGATGGTGCTCCGGTGCCTTTGGCGTGAGCGAGTAGACCAGGCCGACGAGCTCCGGCTCCGGCCGTGGCTTGGTGAAGAGGCTGACCACGGTGGTTACCAGCAGGTTTACGCCGAACGCAAAGATTGCTGTCCAGAAGTTTTGCGCCATGTCACTGGGGTAGGTGTGGACCACGTGGATCCAGCCTCCGTGAATACCAGGCACGGCGTCCGCCGGAATCGTAAGGCCGTGATGCACAAGGGCCGCGGCGGTGCCGGTGAGCAGTCCGGTGAAGGCTCCGTGTCCGGTCGTCCGCTTCCAGAACATCCCCAGGAGGAAGGTTGCAAACAGCGGTGCATTGACCAGGGAGAAGATCAGCTGCAACGCGTCCATGATGTTGTTGAAGTTGGTCACTGCATAGGCCGCGGCAATGGAGAGCAGTATCCCCCCTATGGTCGCGATGCGGCCCATCCAGAGGTAATGCGCGTCGCTGGCGTCCTTCTTGATGTACGACTGGTAGATGTCGTAGGTCCACACCGTGTTGAAAGCGGTTACATTTCCGGCCATCCCTGACATGAAACTTGCCAGCAGGGCAGTGAGACCGAGGCCGAGGATGCCCGTGGGGAAGAAGTGCAGCAGCATGACGGGGATTGCGAGATCGTAGTCGTAGACCGGGTTCCCGTTGGTGTCGAGGATGGGGTGTCCGCTGATCGGGTCGACCTTCTGCGGGATGATGCCGTGCGGGTGGGCCTCATCGAGGGGAAGCGCGTGCCCTGAGGCCTGCTGCGTGATGGACGTCGGCTGCATGGCGCTGGAGTGCGACGTGACGCTGACCGCGATCAGGCCGGGCAGGATGACCAGGAACGGGAAGAACATCTTCGGCACGGCGGCGATGATGGGCACGCGCCGCGCGGAGTCCTGCGACTCGGCGGCCATGGCCCGCTGGATGACGAGGAAGTCCGTGCACCAGTAGCCGAAGGAGAGTACGAAGCCCAGCCCCATCACGAGACCGACGACTTCAACCCCGAGCGAGTTGGTGGAGGCGTGCGTCATGCCTCGCCAAGAGTGCGTCATGGTCGTGGGCAGCTTCTGCTGAATCCCATGCCAGCCGCCGACGTTGCGCAGGCCGATCCAGACCAGCGGGAGGAACCCGGCGACGATCAGGAAGAACTGCAGGACCTCGTTGTAGATCGCGCTGGTGAGCCCGCCGAGGAAGATGTAGCCGAGCACGATGACCGCGGAGAGGATGATCGAGACGTGGAAGACCCAGGCGTCCGGCACGATGCCGTGCAGCAGGCCGAGCGTCTGGATGAGCAGCGCCATGGCGTACATCGAGATGCCGGAGCTGAAGACCGTCATGATGGCGAAGGAGAAGGCGTTGACCGCGCGGGTCTTCTCGTCATAGCGGAGACGGAGATATTCAGGGACGGAGCGCGCCTTCGAGCCGTAGTAGAAGGGCATCATGAACAGGCCGACGAAGAGCATTGCCGGAATAGCGCCGATCCAGTAGAAATGGCTGGTGATGATGCCGTATTTGGCTCCGGAGGCCCCCATGCCGATGACTTCCTGCGCACCAAGGTTCGCGGAGATAAAGGCCAAACCGCAGACCCAGGCCGGAATAGAACGCCCGGCGAGGAAGAAGTCGGTGCTGGTGCGCATGTATCGCTTTAGCGCGAAACCGATGCCGAGCACGAAGACAAAGTAGACCAGCATGATGAGCCAGTCGATGGGCGAAAGGTGCATGTTCGAGCCTCGTAGGACAATTGGGCAATGTTCGAGAAGAAATTGCTCGAACTCGTTAGTCATAATACGTGGAGGGTTGCACAACTGAATAGTTCGCGTGCTGAAGCAAATCGGCCAGATCGGAAATAAGGCCGATTTTTTGCCTATGAATCCAATTTCTTGTTCTTGAATCCTAAGAGGTGAAAGGAAGTGCAAGTATGCCGCAACTACCTATTGTGGGGCTGCATCATGTAACCGCCATCGCGTCCGATCCGCAGCAAAACCTGGACTTCTATACCGATGTCCTGGGGCTGAGGTTCGTCAAACGAACGGTGAACTTCGACGACCCCGGAAGCTATCACTTCTATTTTGGCGACGATGCCGGGACGCCGGGCACGATCCTGACCTTCTTCCCGTGGCCGCGAGCAGCGCGTGGTCTCGCCGGTGCAGGCGAGGTGACGCATACTGCCTTCAGTGTGCCGCTCACGTCGCTGGAGTATTGGGAGAAACGACTGTCTGAAAAGGGCGTGCTCGTAGAGCACACCGGCAAGCGCTTCGAAGAAGAGGTGCTGACCTTTGCCGATCCTGATGGGATGAAGATCGAGATTGTCGGCCATGCTGACGCTGGCGAGGCCAAGGCTCCGCGCTTTGCTACTGTGCCTGCGGAGCATGCGATTCGCGGCTTCTTCGGCGTGACGTTGCTGGAGCAGAGTCCGGAAGCGACGACAACCATCCTGAACATGATGGGCTTTCACAAGATCGCTGAAGAGGGCAAGAGGCTGCGTTTCGCGACCGAAGGCTCGGCGCTGGGGAATCATATCGATCTGCTGATTGAGCCCGGCGCTAGTTATGGCCGTCCTGGGGCTGGTTCTGTGCACCATATTGCGTTCCGTGCGGCGGATGAAGCCTCGCAGAAGGAGTGGCGCGTGGAGATTGAGAAGCATCTGGACGTAACACCGGTGCTCGACCGCGACTACTTCCACTCGATTTACTTCCGCGAGCCGGGCGGTGTGCTGTTTGAGTTGGCGACAGACCCTCCAGGCTTTGCGGTCGATGAACCGGTTGAGTCCTTAGGAGAACAGCTGCGCCTGCCTCCGTGGCTTGAGCCGAGGCGTGCCGTGATCGAGCAGCGGTTGCCCACGATCGAGCTGCACAAGTGGAAGGAGACTGCATGAGCGCCGATCCACACAAAGAGGGAAGAGTGCATCACTTCGGTGCCACGCTCGAGGAGGCTGCTGGTGCTGTGATCCTGTTGCACGGACGCGGCGGATCGGCCGAGGACATCCTCTCGCTGGCCGAGGCGATGTACAACCCGCGACTGGCCTATCTGGCCCCGCAGGCCGCAGGCTCCACGTGGTATCCGAACTCGTTTCTTGCGCCACGAGAGAGCAATGAGCCATGGCTCAGTTCCGCTCTGCGCAAGGTGGAGTCTGTCCTCGACCTGGCTATCGCTGCCGGGATTCCGCGCGAGCGCGTCGTCATTGGCGGATTCTCCCAGGGCGCGTGCCTCTCTACGGAGTTCGTCGCGACGCATCCGGCGCGCTATGCGGGCGTGATTGCCCTTACCGGCGGCCTCATCGGGCCGTTGGGGAGCGATGTCTCGCACGCCGGCGATCTGGAGGGAATGCCTGCCTTCTTCGGCAGCGGCGATCCCGATCCGCATGTGCCGTGGAGTCGCGTGCAGGAGTCGGCCGACGTGCTCACAGCCATGGGCGCGAAGGTGACGGTGCGACGCTATCCCGGGCGACCGCATACGGTCTCGCAGGAGGAGCTGGAGTTTGGGCGGCGGCTTCTGCAGGATGCGTTCGCGGCCGGGTAGCCGTCTAGACTGGAGATGTGCGTTAAAGTCCCCGTCGTCTAGTGGCCCAGGACACTGCCTTCTCAAGGCAGAGACATAGGTTCGAATCCTGTCGGGGACGCCATTACTTCATGATCTCTAGGTCAGCGCACGATCGAGATGCGTATATCCGCCATCGACGATCAGGTGCTGGGCTGTCGTGTGGCCTGACTGCTTTGAGGACAACAGGAACACCGTCATCGCCGCAATCTCAGCGCCCTCCGTCATGCGGTGCCCCAGGGGAATCTTGTCGGTGATGGACTTGAGCGCGCCTGCCGGATCATCGCGAGTGTCGAGCCACCGTTTATAGAGCGGCGTCAGAACCTCAGCGGGCAGAACGCTGTTCACTCGAATGCCGAACGGAAGCAACTCCGCTGCCCACTCGCGCGTGAGCGCAAGCTGCGCGCCCTTCGCCGCTGCGTAGGCTGAGGTCCCGCCTTGCCCTGTAAGCGCGACCTTCGAGCTGATATTCACGATGGAACCCTTCGCGGCCTTCAGCATGGGCAGGGCATAGTGAGCCATCGCATAGTAGTGAACGAGATTCTGGCGAAGACTCTCGAGGAAACGGTCGGGGTCGCCGCTGGCCAGGCCGACTCCGTCGTTTGCGCCAGCGTTGTTCACCAGGCCATCGAGCCTGCCGTACTTCTGCTGCACATACTCGACAGCGTGCAGGCACTGCGTGGTGTCTCCGAGGTGCGCCTCGACGAAGTCGCATGGCTTCTGCTCGCGATGCATCTCTTCGAGAAAATGCTTCACATTGTCCGAAGCACGGCTGACGACGACGGCTGTTGCCCCTTCATCCAGACACGCACGGGTTACAGCTTCTCCGATGCCCGCACCGCCGCCCGTCACTACAATGACATGGCCCTTCAATCCCAGATCCATACCGTTTCCTTTACCCGAGTTCTACCGCAGATTGAAGAAACCGCCGTCGATTGGATAATCGACTCCGGTGAGGAACGAGGCATCGTCCGAACAGAGATAGAGAGCCAGTACCGCTATCTCCGCGGGAGTGCCCATGCGTCCAATCGGTTGCGATTGCTCCAGCACCTTCATCTTCTCGGCTTCCTGTCCGGGATAGTTTTTCGCAAGGAAGCCATCCACGAATGGTGTGTGAACTCGCGCCGGCGAGATGCAGTTGCAGCGGATGCCCTGCGCAATGTAGTCCTTGGCCACGGAGAGCGTCATCGACAGCACCGCGCCCTTTGTCATCGAATAGGCAAACCGGTCGGAGAGCCCGGCGGTCGCGGCAATCGACGCCATATTGAGGATCACGCCGTGCTTGGACTCGATCATGGACTTGATCCCGGCCTGCATGCACAGGTAGGTTCCGCGGACGTTCACCGCATAGAGCCGGTCTATATCCTCGGGCGAGGTGGAAAGCAGATTGCCCACGTGTGCAATGCCGGCGCAGTTGACGAGAATGTCGACAGAACCGCCGATCTGGCTGAAAGCCTTCTCGACGCTGTCCGCGCGCGAGACATCGCAGGCTACGCCTGTGACGCTGCCGGAGGTCTTCTCCGCAATCGCTTTTGCGGCATCCGTCGTCTTCTGTGCATCGAGATCGAGCAGCACGACTGCCGCATGGTGTGCTGCGAACAACTCGGCTATCGCCAGGCCTATGCCGCTGGCGGCCCCCGTCACAACGGCCCGTTTACCCTTAAGATCAAACACGTGAACTCCTATCGAAGATGTTATCGATACCGCCTGAGTTTTACTTGTACAACAATACTGTTGTCAAATATGAAAATATAAAATCATTGGCAAAATGTATGTTGAAATGTCCGGATTGAAGATGCGCATTCGATCGGGGAGGGGATTCTCTGTTCTCGCGGCATGCCCCGCCGGCGGGAACAGGGGCTTTTTACACCCCGAAAGGTGTAGCTGAATTGAAAGAAGATCGGCTGCGAGGATTTTTGTGTGGAGTCGAAAAATTGCTGTTTATTTTTACTTTATTCATGGGCTTGAATTGGACTGGGCACTTCTGAAAAGCAAGCTGCAGCAACTGTAAATTTACTCGGGGGAGCGGCAAGAACAAGCCAAAATTACAACTTTTTACTATTTCTCGCGACCCTGTTCGGTGTATTCTTTAGTGCAAGTATGTTTTCATTGACGAAAAATGATTTGTTTCGCTACAATTTGTGCGAATTGCAACCGGTTACGCGTGTCAACCTCAATTTAACCGTTATTTCAGAATCCCGAGGCCGCTCTTGAAGCCCATTACTATTACCAACACACGTGTTATCGATGTACGTTTCCCTACCTCCCGCGAGCACATCGGTTCCGATGCCGTCAATAAGGATCCCGACTATTCGGCGGCCTACTGCATCCTCGAAACCGATGCCGGGATCGAAGGGCATGGGCTCACCTTTACGCTGGGCCGCGGTACGGAGCTCTGTGTCAGCGCGCTTCGTTATCTGACTCAGTTTGTGCAGGGCCGCACGCTGGAGTCGCTCACCTCCGATCTCAATGCGATGTACCTCCAGCTGACGGGAGATACACAGTTTCGCTGGCTTGGGCCGGAGAAGGGTGTCATTCATCTCGCTTGTGGCGCACTCATTAACGCCATTTGGGACCTCTATGCCAAGGCCGAAGGTAAGCCGGTGTGGCGGCTCCTTGCCGATATGTCGCCGGAGCAGATCGTTTCGGCGATCGACTTCCGCTATATCGCCGATGCACTCTCGCCGGAAGAGGCTCTCGCTATTCTGCGCAAAGGGAAAGAGGGCCAGCAGCAGCGGCTCGCAGTGATCGAGGCCAACGGTTATCCGGCCTATACGACTTCAGCCGGATGGTTTGGCTTCAGCGATGAAAAGATTCGCCGCCTCTGCCGCGAAGGCATCGCCGATGGATGGACTCACTTCAAGCTCAAGGTTGGCGGCGTGCCCGAGGACGATCTGCGGCGCGGGCGCATCGTGCGCGAGGAGATTGGCTGGGAGAACCGCATGATGGTCGATGCCAATCAAAAGTGGGGCGTTGAGGAGGCTATCAGCCGCACACGTCAGCTTGGCGAACTTAAGCCCTGGTGGATGGAAGAGCCGACCAGTCCGGACGACATCCTTGGCCACGCCCGCATACGCCGTGAGGCGGCTCCGACCCGCATTGCTACGGGCGAACACTGCCACAACAGCGTCATGTTCAAGCAGCTATTCCAGGCTGGCTCTATTGATGTATGCCAGATCGACAGCTGCCGGGTAGCGGGAGTGAATGAGAACCTCGCGATCATCCTGATGGCCGCGAAGTTCGGTGTGCCGGTCTGCCCGCATGCTGGCGGTGTCGGCTTGTGCGAGTATGTGCAGCATCTTTCGATCTTCGATTTCCTGAGCGTCTCGGGCACGATGGAGAACCGCGTGATCGAGTACGTCGATCACCTGCATGAGCACTTCCGCTATCCCGTAAAAATTCGCCGTGGACATTATCTTGCGCCGACCGATCCTGGGTATAGCTGCGAGATGTTGCCCGAATCGTTGGAGAAGTTCAGCTTTCCCGGGGGAGAAGTCTGGAAAGAGCCATCGTAGCGTCACATCGACTACGATCGTTCTCCCAGCTTTCCCGTTCCTCACCTGAGGTCTCATCTTGAATATCGCCGTCGACACACCCACCACAGTAGAGCGTCCCTCCAACGGTAAGCAGCCCGGCCTCTTTCCAGCCGGCCACATGTTGCCCTTCATGTTGGTTACCGTGCTCTTCTTCATCTGGGGAATGTCGAACAATCTCACCGACATCCTGGTGCAGCAGTTCAAGAAGTCCTTTGAGCTCTCGCCGCTACAGGCACAGTTGGTGCAGACGGCGGTCTTCTTCGGCTACTTCTGCATGGCGCTGCCTGCGGCGCTGGGCATGCGGAGGTGGGGATACAAGGCGGGCATTTTGGCGGGGCTCTGCCTGTTCGGGACAGGCACGCTCATGTTCTGGCCAGCGGCCGTTATAGGTCGCTACTGGCTTATGTTGACGGCGCTGTTTGTCGTCGGCTGTGGCTCGGCGACGCTGGAGACGGCGGCGAACCCCTTCATCGCCCAGACAGGAGCCCCGGAGACCTCGGAGCAGCGCCTGAATTTTTCTCAGGCGTTCAATCCTCCCGGTACGATCACGGGTGTTCTGATCGGCACGTTCTTTATCTTCTCCGGCGTTGAGCTTTCGGCTGCGCGGGTGATGCAGATGAAGACTGCCGGCACCTATGCCGCGTATCTTCATGGCGAGATCATGCGAGTCGTGCCGACCTATGTCACGCTCGGCTGCATCGTCTTCCTGCTTGCGCTGTTGATCGGCCTGACAAAGTTTCCCGCGAACGTCCGCGAGCGCGATGCCAGCGAGGAGCATGGCCTTCTCTCGCAGCTTGCATCTCTGTTGCGTACCCCAGGCCTGCGCGCCGCCATCATCGCGCAGTTCTGCTATTGCGGAGCGCAGGTAAGCACCTGGTCGGCTTTCATCCCCTATGTGAAGCAGTACACCAGCGCCAGTGAGCGAACGGCAGCTCTGTTCCTGACCGGAAACCTTATCGCCTTTGCCGCCGGTCGCATTATCTCGACGGGGCTGATGCGGTGGTTCGCGCCCTCAAAGATGATGGGAGTCTACGCGCTGATCAACATTGGATTGATTGCGGCGGGCATTCTGCACCCGGGACGCATTGGAGCGGGCGCTCTTCTGCTTACCAGCTTCTTTATGTCGGTCATGTTCCCCACAATCTTTGCGCTGGGCGTGAAGGGGCTTGGGGCCCGTACGAAACTGGGCGGCTCCATGATCGTGATGTCGGTGGTGGGCGCGGGGATTGTGCCGCCGCTGCTGGGGCTCATCGCGAAGCATTTCGGCAGTTACGCGCTGGGGTATGTTGTGGTCATCGCTTGCTATGTGGTGGTCGCGGCTTACGGGTTGCGTGCGCATCCGACGCACAGTGTGCACACCGTGCCTGTGATGCCGTAAGGCGCCGATCCTCAATAGTGTGATGTCCGAATGAACTACCTCAGAACTGTCATCTCGACCGGAGGCGGCGCTCTTTGCCGCCGTAGCGGAGAGACCTGCAGCTTGTCTGAGCTAGCTCTGGTGCCTGTGCGAGCAGCCTGCAGGTCTCTCCACTGCGCATGACGATAAAGCCATCATGCTCCGGTCGAGATGACACGGTATGGGTGGGATAGAAAAGCGGGACTGAAGTCCCGCTCTTCAAAAAGGCAACGGCAATCACCCAAAATTACCCACGACTACGGCACATCCGCCCCATCCTTCGTCCACGCCACGTCCCCTTCTCCCGAAGGATTCACCGCCGAGACGCCGAACGTGTACTTCGTTCCCGGTGTCAGTCCATCCAGCGAGACAAAGGTAACGTGGCGGCCTTCGAGAGTCAGCACCCGACGGCCTGTAAAGACCTGTTTGCGTCCACCTGGCTGGATGGTTACCACGTAGGCGAGGACACCTTCCGCGTTCTCTTTCGGGTCGCCGAAGTGGATGCTCGCTCGGCTACCTTCTACATAAGCCTTGACCGACTGCGGCGCTCCCGGACGGTTGAGTGGCGCCGTAGCTGCCTCGACCGGATGAGAGGGAAGTGACTCTGCGCTGCTGCCATTCGCGTTCGAAGCGATGACCGTAAAGGTGCGAGGCTTCGACGCCGGTGTGATGGGCAGCTTTGCATACGCGAGTTCATCGAACTGGGCGGCTGAGATTGTGATCTGGAGACCATCGTCGGAGTGGATGGTGTAGTGGTTGACGAGCGCGCCACCGTCGAAGACAGGAGGCCGCCACGTAACGTAAGCGTCGGTTGGAGTTTCGAAGGCAGAGACTGCAGTGGGAGGCTCAGGCGCGGCCTTGAATCGCATCGCTGCAGCGAGGTCTCGGAAGCTGGCTTCCAGTCCCGCACCGTTGAGCAGCTCGGACGGAGCCTGGTTCAGCGCAGTCACAATGTGGTTGCCCTTCTCTGTAACCTGTTTGCCTGAGACATCGGGGTCGCCCTGCTGCCACCAGTTGTCTTCAATAGCGAGCGGATCGCTGTTCTCACCCTTCGCGCCATCGTAGTAGTCCTTGTGGCGCGAGCCCCAGTTGTCGTGGTTGGTATTGAACATCACGTTGTCGCGAACCGTGATCATGGACGAGCCGTTATCGGTATAGATGGCATGGCCGCTACTGTATTGATCGTCGACCACATTGCCTTCCACGCGCTCGCCGTCGGCGATGGTCTCGCCGGTACGGCCCTGGGTGTAGATGCCACCGCCGTCGGAGAGCTTGAGCATGAAGCGCGTGATGCGGTTGCGCTCGATGACATTGCCGGTGGAGCGATTGGCCACGCCCGCCAGCTCGATCTTGTCCGGCCATCCGCCCCAGCCGATCGAGATGCCCGCATAGGGAACATGGTCGATCTGATTATGCGCGATGTGCGTGAAGCGGGCGTAGCCGATGACGATAGGAATGCCGCCATGGAACTCCGCGCCTACATTGCGGAACAGATTGTTTTCGAGGCGATTGCCGACAGCGAACTCCGCGTCGGGTGCCATTGGCTTATCGACCCCTGCGAGTTGCAGGCCGTTGCCGGAGATGTCGGTGAAGATACAGCCTTCGACGACATCGCGATGCGCGCCGTCGTTCAACGACAGTCCTGCTGCTCCGAGATGCGTAAAGGTGTCGCGCGTGAAGTGGAGGTTGTCGGCGAACGAGGCCGAGACGTTGCCGTGCTCAGGCGTCCAGGCCGCGAAAGGGCATGTGCCTCCGGGAACGAGGGTGCAAAGCGCCTGCTTCGTCGCGCCGTCAGGTCCGGTCACGCGATAGTTAGCCTGGATCTCCGAGAAGCCCTCTGGAGTGCTGGGCTCATGCCACGCAGCATACGCAAAGGTGATGCCCTCAATCGTGACATCATGTACGGGCGCTGCCTCGCTTCCGTTCAAGGCGAGCAACGATTCGAGCACCGGCACTTCGACGTCTGCGCGGTGCAGGTCTTCACCCTTGCGCGGCGTGTAGAAGAGCGTATGAGTTATGCGATCGAAGTAGAACTCCCCCGGCGTGCCCAGAAATTCATAGGCGTTTTCGAGAAACGTTGGCTGCTTGCCTACACTCGCGGGGCCAACCAGGTTGGCCGTGCGAGCCCCGTTCGGAAGCATGACGCGTTTGGTGGAGTTCTGCCAGCAGGGTTCCGCCATATCGATCGAAGCCCCGTGAACCGCAGCCACAGGGCAGCGCGGCTCCGTCCACGATCCTATGCCGACGGAGGGTTCGCCCCACAGAGCGTTGCCTCCGGTGTAGACGAACTCGAGTTCGTCAGGATGCCGCCAGTGCGAGAGCAGATCGCTATCGGCGGTGTAGCCGGTGCCGGTCATCGTTAGCTTTACAGGAGAGCGTCCCTTGGCGCGGCTTGCTCGAACGCCATCGACGTAGATCTGACGCGGCGGTGCAATCTCTGCGGGTACATTCGCTGACCATAGTTGCCGCTTGGCGTCTGCGAGCTTCCACCCCGTGATGCGCGTGCCGCCGCTGAGTGTGACGCTCGCATGGGCAGAGGCTTTGAGCGAGAGGCCGGAGTCCCCGGGTGTTAGCACCAACGGCGAGGCCAGGTGATAGACACCGCCCTTCAGCTCGACGGCATGCTCCTGTGTCTGGCGCGCGAGTGCGATGGCATGCTCCACAGAGCGCACGGGAGCGCTCTGCGTCCCTCGTGCCTGATCATTACCGTTAGGGGAGACGTGAACCACCTGCGCCTGTGTGGCAACGGTGAGTGTGGCGACGAGTAGAGAGGCGGTGAAGCGAAGCGTCATGAGGTGAACCTGTCTGGAAGATGTTGGTGTTGTTTGTCTTTCGTCGTCATCCTGAAGCGAAGCTGAAGGATCCCCGAATTGGTGCCGCCACAGACACAAGGCGTGATGCAAAGAATGTTTGTGGTGCGCTTTGCCTCTGTGCCGCAATAAACTCGGGGGTCCCTCGCCTACGGCTCAGGATGACGACGAAAAACAAGTGGGCCCACAAGCTGTTTCGAACGTAGCGACTACTCGTAGCCGATATTTTTGAGCGCAGACTTCCCGAGCCGCTCGGATAGCTGCGCGAGATAAAGGCTTTGCGGTTTAACCGGAGTGCCGGATGAATCAATAATGCCCTGATGCAGTGGAACAGCAGCGGCGCCTTCGAAAGCAGGCTGAGGAGGATCCAACTCTTCGCCGCGGTTGCCGATCGACCAGTTGGCCGTCCCCGGAGGAGTATTCGTTGCGAAGGACTTTGCGGTGCAGTTCCAGATCACGGACCAGCCGATGGCCCATCCATGCCCTGAACCCATCATGCCGCGGTTCATGAGATCGATGCTGCCCTCAGGGGCTTCGCTGCTGTCAATCAGGAGACCGGTCGACCAGCGCTGATGGGGCTGGACGTGACTGTCTCCAGTGAAGTGGCAATGGAGCAAAACCACAGGTCCCTGCTGTTTTGCCTGGGTCGCGAAAAAGAAGGTGTTATCCCCACTGCCGGTGCAGCGGTCGAACAGAATCTGCTGGCCGTTGGACTCGAAATCGAAGGGCTTTGCGGCGCCGACGATGGGAACGCGATTAACAACATCGGTTTTGACTACGGTGATGCGCTCGGTGCCTTCATTGATTCCCACGGAACTGGTGGTTTCCTGGAAGGAAAGAGCTTTGACCCAGCTATCGACGGCATCGTCCATCTTGAGTCCATCAAACTCAGGCTGACCGAGCGTGATGCTGCGTCCCGGTGCGGTTATGCGCAGGTCCTCGACTCCAACTTCGGAGACCTGTCCGCTTACTTCGACTTTGGTAACCGTGACCGAACCTGCGCCGAGATACTTGGCGTCATAGGAGTCCATCAGCGGCACTTCGAGCGTGACCGTATTACCGGAGATCGAAGAGATGCGGCGGCGAACCTCAAGCGAGCCTGAGATCCAATGCTCAGGTTTTCCCTTGCGATTCCCGAGCGTGTCCATGCCCATGAAGTGGACCCATGCGGGGGTGATGGGTTTTACGATCAGCAGCGTGTCTCCTGCGTGAAAGCCCGAAGCATCATTTACATGGAAGGTGTTGGTGCCGGACGGAACGTAGGCGTCAGTGAGAGTGGCTGGCTTGCCTGCCAGTTGCTGGTTCAACGTGCCGGCGATGCGAATCGCGAGATGCGGATCGCCGGTCATGACGATCGACGTTCCCTGAGCGTCGTCTCCAGTTCCACGCAGGACCACGCCAGAGGACGTGATCGAAATTGTGCCGGAGCAGTGAAACGTGCCCTTCGCCAGGACGACCGCTCCTCGAAAGCCATCGATCAGCGGCATCTTCGCTACTTCATCGACCGCCTGCTGGATAGTCGCGGTATCGTCCTTTCCGGAGGGGGCTACGGTGCGTTTGGCAGGCACCGAGGGCAGGGCTACGCCGCCGCCTTTGTATCCGGCCGAGGAGAAGTCTGCGATGTGGTCTCCGGTCTGGAGGTGGGCATAGACGAGTTTGCCGTTGGGACCAGGGGTAACCCAGTGGCTCTGGGCCATGAGACGGGGCGTGCTGCACAGCAGGGCTGTTGTGAGCAGGGGTAAAAATACCTTCGCGGCTTGTGGGGAGCGGGATGCGGAGACGGGGAAATCCTGCACCTCTCGGTATTTTTTGTGTGGCAAAGACGATGTCATCTGTGGCAACCTGTTTTGCCCCGGAGCGGGCGCACAGAAACTGTACGCCATCGGCATAACAATCGCCCACAAAAAAGATGTACTACTGGCAAAAATAGTGCACATTGGCGCGGATACCGCACTGCGGGTGTTGGGGGTGAGTCTGTCGTGGAATCTTCAAACAGAGGTCTCGATCGTGCTGTAGTATTTCGTACAAATCCAGTTCTACAAAATCAGTGCCATGAAGACTTGTCCTCAGTGCCGCAGCACGTATCCGGATGACTATCAGTCCTGTCCGCGCGACCAACAGTTGCTGACCGCGGCGATGCCGGAGATCGGGCCGGGCAGCATCCTGCGCGGCAAATACGAGGTGTTGAGCAAGCTCGGAGCGGGCGGCATGGCGACCGTCTTCAAGGTGCGGCACCTTGCCTTTCATCAGACGGCAGCGCTTAAGCTGGTGCACCCCGAATTCCTCTCGGACCCCGCCTTTCTGAAGCGTTTCCGAAATGAAGCCGTGGTCGCCTGGCAGCTGAAACATCCCAATGCCGTGCGGATCGACGATCTGGACTTTACCGAGGACGGCCGGCCCTTCATCGTGATGGAGTACATCGAAGGCATGTCTCTGTACGACATGCGCAAGCAGAAGTCAGGGCCCTGGCCGGCGGAGCGCTGCCTGACCATTGTGGCGCAGGTGGTGAGCGCACTTGGGGCAGCCCATACCGTGGGCATTGTGCATCGTGACATCAAGCCCAGCAACATCATGCTGACCAATGGACCGGACGGCCGTGCCCTGGTCAAGGTGTTGGACTTCGGTATTGCCAAGACCAGCGACCGGGCGTTCGCGGGTATGACCTCGGTGATGACCGCTGCGGCTATGATCGTCGGCACGCCGGAGTACATGTCGCCCGAGCAGGCCAGCGGAGGTCCGGAGAGCGCGATCGATGGCCGGGCGGACCTCTATGCGGTAGGGGTGATCCTGTACGAACTCGTAACAGGCGCCCATCCGTTTCGTGCGGATACGCCGATGGGGATGCTGGTGCAGCAACTGCACACCGCACCCTCGCCACCCAGGACGATCAATTCCGACGTATCTCCAGCGCTGTCAGCCTTAATAGTGAAGGCTCTGCAGAAGAAGCCCGAGGACAGGTTCCAGAGCGCGGCGGAGATGCTGAAGGCCGTTGAAGACCCGGAGAAGTGGTGGCGCGAACAGCAACCGGCCGTGCAAGATCCGCAGCCGACAAATCCGGAGACTCCGACGGCAAATGTTGTTGCTCCGGAACAGCCGCTTCCGGTACAGGTCATGAACCCGCCGTCCACAGTCGCGCCGGCGACCTTTGTCATGAGCGTACCGGAGACGAAAGACATTCCTCCTCCGAACGTTCGTCTCTCGCCGAGGCCGGTGCGTCAGGCTGGGAAGCAACTCAATCAAAACCATGTCTGGCTGGCGGTTTTCGTGGTGGTGTTCCTCGTTGTGCTTGGAGTGGGAGGCTACCTGCTCTTTGGGCGCAAGAGAGTTGAGCCAGTTCCGCAGGCAGTTAATCCACCCGTTCCCGCTCCAGTGACAACTCCTGCGCCTGCGACACCGCCTCCGCCCCCGGAGGCCGCCGCACCCAGCCCCACTGAGCCTGCGGCGAATCCCGACTTAGGCTCGCCAGCAAAGGATGCGGAGACCTCGCCAGCACCGACAGCTCTTCCGCCTTCTGCAGCGGCTCCTGTTGTGGATGCCGCGAAGATTCAGGTTACGAAGCTCCTGAGGAGTGGCCAGAGCGATCTCCGCAAGCAGGACTTTCGCGAGGCTGCCCAGTCCTTTGCGTCGGCGTTGTTGTTGGACAAGAACAATGCTGAGGCAAGGCGAGGTCTGGCCGCAGCACAAAAAGGTGTAGCCGGGCTGAGTGTTGCTGGAGCTTCTCCAAAGCCTCCCCCGGTGGCAGGGCCTGCCTCAGGCGCTGGCGGGGCAGCAGGGCCTTGCGCTGGCGGCGGCAACATCGTCGGTGGGCAGATGCTCGAGAAGCCCGCCCCCACCTATCCGGCGGCAGCGATCTCGGCGCATGTGACCGGAGTTGTTACGGTGCGTGCCTTCATCGCAAAGGACGGCTCGGTCAAGAGCGCTACGGCGGTCAGTGGCCCTGAGCTACTGAAGGGCGCGGCAGTCGATGCGGTCAGAGCCTGGAAGTACAGACCGTTCCTGCAATGCGGCCAGCCGGTTGAGGCGGAGACCACGGTTAGCCTGAACTTTAATTTGGGTGCGCAGTAGGTATTTCTTCTTATCTTTTGGCTGCACCCGGCTTGTTTTGGCGCGACGAAACTGTAAATTTCCCAAGTAACAAAACTAAAGTTACAGAGAGAAAAATAAGCATGTTGTTCGGGTAGTTTAAATGGTTCTCCCCTCCGCAAACGTTCAGATGGTAGATTGCATTCTGATATGCGAGTGCTTATTGTTGAGGACGAAACTCGGATTGCCCATAACGTTGCGACAGCGTTGCGTGAGGGTTCTGGCTTTGCGGTGGACTGTTCCGATAACGGTACCGATGGCGCGACTCTGGCAGGGCAGGGGCACTACGATCTGCTGCTGCTGGACCTGATGTTGCCTGGCATGGACGGCCTCGGTATCGTCCGGCAGGTTCGAGCGCGTGGGGATGCTACGCCGATTCTTGTGCTGACGGCCCGCAGCGAGCGTGCGAATGTGATCCAACTTCTCAATGCCGGCGCCGACGATTACCTGACGAAGCCTTTCGACCTTGGGGAGTTGCTGGCGCGGGTCAAGGCGCTGATCCGGCGCGGCAAAGGTGTGGCCCATCCTGTGGTTGCCATCGGGCGGCTCAGTATCAACTCGATCGAACAGACGGTGCGATGCGATGGCCAGCTCATCGACCTCTCGCCAACCGAGTACCGGATCTTCGAATACCTCATCTTCCGTCCGCGCGCCATCGTCTCCAAGCGGGAGCTGCTCGAACACCTCTACGACTACCGCTGGGAACATCACTCCAACGTGATCGAAGCGCATGTCTCCAACCTGCGCAAGAAGCTGAGAGTGATGGGAGAAGAGGCCACTGTCGAGACTCTTCGCGGCCGCGGATACCGCCTGTATGCGCCGGAGAAGGAAGCTTGAAGCCACGCTCGCTGACGCGTCGGCTGATCGGCGGTGTGCTGCTGGCAGAGTTTCTGTGTGCGGCAACGTTCTCGGGTGTTGCCATCGCCCATGAGATGCATGGACGCAGGCGCGCCTTCGACGTGATGCTGCGTGGCCGTGCCGACTCGTTGATGGGCGCAGTTCAGGATGCCGAGGACCCGGACGATAACGTCATGGTGGATCCGACGGAGCTGACACTGCCTGCTGAAGACGCCTACGCCGTAGCGAACCCCGCAGGCCGCGTGCTGGGGCACTCTCCGGAGTCGTCTCCTGAATTGCTTGCGGTGCTGGAATCGGCCTATCCGGATGGCTACTTCAACTTCAAGGTAGCGGGGAAATCTTACCGGGCGTTGCGCACGCCGGGAATGCGCGTAATCGACAGGGAAGAGAAGAAAGGAGCCGTCCGCTGCCCGGTGACGGTCCTCTACGCCGCTCCTACTGCTCATCTGTGGCATGAGACCGTGGAGGCCGTTCGCTTCTATGTGATCGCGGGAGTGCTGCTGCTGGTTGTGACCGGACTGGCTCTTGTCTGGCTGCTGCGGCGCTGGCTGTCGCCTCTGCGAGAGCTCGCGGAGCGCGCTGGCCATGTGTCGGCGCAGGCGTGGGGGTTCGTGCCGCCGGAGGCCGCCCTGCACACCCGCGAGCTGCAGCCGATCGCTTCGTCGATCCAGAAGCTGTTGCATGGGCTCCGGCAATCCTTTGAACGACAGCGCCAGTTCACGGGAGACGCCGCCCACGAATTGAAGACTTCGATTGCGGTACTGAAGTCGAGCCTGCAACTTCTATCGCTGCGCCCGCGAACGGTCGAGGAGTATCAAGGTGGCATCGAAGAAGTAGTCGTCGATACAGAGCGCATGGAAGACCTCACAGAGCGGATGCTGGCACTCGCTCGCCTGGAGGAGGCACCTGTGCGCGGCAGGGAGCCCGTCGACCTGGCGCTGGCTGCGCAGTCTGTTGCGGAGCGGCTGCGTCCTGTGGCGGAGTTGAAGCAGGTTCCTATTGAAGTCACTGTCCAGAACGCGCTGCCCGTCACCATGCCGCTCGACGATGCGGAGATCCTCTGCTCCAACCTGATGATGAATGCGTTGCAGTACAGTTCACCCGGCAGTGGCATCGCCGTGCGCGTAGAGAGCCATGCAGGTGTAACCATGCTGCTGGTAGAGGATCATGGCGAGGGCATCCCTGTTGAGGCTCTTCCGCATGTCTTCGATCGTTTCTACCGGGCCGATGTCTCGCGAAGCCGCAACAGCGGTGGCGCGGGGTTGGGGCTCGCGATGTGTAAGGCGATTGTGGAGCGCTGCGGTGGAACTATCGAGATCGCGAGCACGCCAGGGGTAGGCACGCAGGTGAAGGTGACACTACCGGCAATAGTGTAGAGCGAGTCGCAAATCTGGGGATATTTCTTCACTGTTTACCGCATCTTCAGCGGCGTTTAAGTATTTCCAAAGATGATGAGTGGTGGGCAGCTCTATGTCTGCCGAGCTGTTCAGGAGAAATCAATGTCCTTGTTGCCTTCCCGTATCGGTGTGCGCTTGTTTACGACCCTTGGCTCTGCGGCGCTATGCTGCACACTCGCCCACGCTCAGCAGCCTTACAAAGTTCTCGACCACTGGAAGATCGGCGGCACAGGAGGCTGGGACTACCTGCTCGCCGACCCCTCGGCACACCTGCTGTACGTTACTCATGGCCCACGCGTGGAGGTGATTGATACCGACACCGGCAAGCCAGTCGCCGCGATCACCGGCTTGAAGGGGACGCACGGGATCGCGCTGGATTCCGACGGCAAGTTTGGCTACATCAGCGATGGCGGGAGCAACGACGTCCTTGTCTTCGATCGCCACAGCTTCAAAACCGTGACGACGGTCCCCGCTGGCACGAATCCGGACGGCATCGTGTTCGACCCGGCGACGAAGACGGTATGGGCGTTCAACGGCCGCAGCAACAACGTTACGGTCATCGATACCACCACCAACCAGGTCGTTGCAACGCTGCCGGTCCCCGGCAAACCAGAGTTCCCTGTTGCCGATGGTCAGGGTTCGGTCTACGACAACATCGAGAGCACCAATCAAATCGTCCGCTTCGACTCTCGCGCGAAGAAGCAGACGGCAGCATGGAAGCTCGAGAACTGCGACTCGCCCTCGGGCCTGGCACTCGATAAAGAGCATCGCCAGCTCTTTGCGGTGTGCGACGGCAAGAAGATGGCGGTTGTCGATGCCGACAGCGGCAAACAGCTCGCCTCCCCCAGCATCGGTGACAGTCCGGATGCGGCCGGCTTCAGCGCGAAGCATCGGTTGGCATTTAGCTCGAATGGCGAAGGCACATTGACAGTCGTCGATGCCGCGCACGATTTCAAGGTGATCGAAGATCTGCCAACAGAAAAAGGTGCGCGGACAATGGCGTATGACTCCGGCAAGGACCGCATCTACGTGGTCACAGCGCAGTTGGGTCCGCGCCCTGAGCCGACGCCGCAGGTGCCGCGGCCAAGACCGGCGGTGATTCCGGATAGCTTTACGGTGATTGTGGTTGGGCGGTAGGGACTGAGTTCTACTTCACCTGGAACAGGACCTGTCTCATCCGGCCGCTCTGAAAAAGCCTTGACGCAATGGGCGCGGCGGTTCGCAATGGCGCGCGACGACATTGGTGTTTCGTTATAAGCACTCCAGCCGTCGCGTATCGTTGCGAACCGTAGCGCCCATTGCGTCAAGGCTTTTTCAGAGCAGATTCCCTGTCTTTTCTTTTCTTAAAAATACGAATAGTATATACATGGTGCGATACGAATGGGATGAGCGGAAAACCGTCTAAACCAGCGCAAGCATGGCGGAATCTCATTCGAACTGGCAGCACTGGCCTTTGAGGACGAGCGCTGCCTGATCGGCCAGGATTGTGTCGATGAAACCGGAGAGCAGCGCTGGCACCTGATTGGCGCCGTCTCGATTGAATCCGGAATCACTGCCGTTTTGCTGGTTGTTCACGCCTATAGGGAGAATATCCATGGGGAAGAAGTCATTCGCATCATCTCAGCCCGCCGAGCTGAAAAGCATGAGTTCCGAAGATATCAAGAGCAGACAGTGGACTGAAAAGGAGCGGCAAGCTCTGCGCAACGCCAGCGAGCGCCAGGCTTCGAGCGACGAGTCGAGTCTCGATTTTTCGGAGATACCACGGCTGACCGAGAAGCAGCTCTCAGCTTTGGTAAAGCTGCGCGACGCCAAACGAAAAGTGGCGGTCAGTGTCCGTCTCGATCCGCAGGTGCTCAGTTGGTTGCGTGCCAAGGGCGACGGGCACCTCACTCGCATCAACGATATTTTGGTCAACTTGATGGAAGCCGAGCGTCGCATTGGCTCGAGACGATAGTGTCCCTCAGGCTTCCCGTTCCCGATTACGGGTAAGCAGGTAGTACACCACCGGTGTTACCACCAGGCTCAACAGCATCGAGATCGCCAGGCCTCCGATTACTGCAATTGCCAACGGCTGCAACATTTGGGATCCAGCGCCAAAAGCGAAGGCCAGCGGCAACATACCGCAGACCGCGGCGACGGCGGTCATCAAGATAGGCCGCAGCCTCCGCTGCGCAGCCAGCAGCATGGCATCGCGAGCGCTGGCTCCCTCCGCGCGGAAGCGTTCGTCGGCATCGAGCAGCAGAATACCGTTCTTCGCCACGATGCCGATCACCATGATGAGTCCCATGAATGAAGCGACATTGAAGGTGATGCCGGTAAGCAGCAACGCGAAGACGACGCCGACGGTCGACAACACGGAGGACGCAAGGATCGCGACCGGAGCCGAGAGATTGCGGAACTCCGCCAGCAGCACCCCAAAGACAAGCACCAGCGCCAACAGGAGCACGCGCAGCAGATCCGCAAAGGACTTCTGCTGCTCCTGATAGGTTCCGCCGTACTCCACACGCACGCTCGGCGGCAGGTGCATCGCCGCGATGACTTTCTGTACCTGCGCCACACCTGTGCCAAGATCGGAACCTTCAAGACGGCCGGTTACGACGACGGTCTGCTGCAGGTTTTCGCGATGAATCTCGTTCTGTGGCGGCAGTTGCGTGATCTGCGTCATGGAGCCGAGCGTAGCGGTATGGCCTGTGCTGCTGTTGAAGACCGTGTTCTCGATGGCGTCGAGCGAGCTGCGTGTCTCGTCGCCCAAACGCACGCGGATGGTGTAGGGCCGGCCGTTTGCAATCAAGGGATCGTTCGGCGTCACGCCGTCGAGGATGGACGTCGCGTCCTCGGCCACCTCCGTTGGTGTGAAGCCCAGGCGAGCGGCCAGCACGGGGTCGACCTGGAAGTTGGTAGCGGGGCCGCTGATCGTATTTTCGACACCGTTCTGAACGTCGACCACGCCCTTCACCTTGCCGATAGCGTCGGCGACGCGTGGGCCGAGCTCATACAGCAGCTTCGAGTCGTTGGAGAAGAGCTTGATCTGGATCGGCTCAGGGGCGTTGGATAGGTCGCCGATCATGTCCTGCAGGACTTGCGTGAACTCGACATCCAGCGCCGGCTCGGTGGATTTTATCTGCTCGCGGACATCGTTCATCACATCGTCGATTCCGCGGCTGCGTTTGGACTTCAGCTTTACCGTGATGTCGCCAAAGTTCGCTTCCGTGACCGCCGCGAGTCCCAGCTGCAGTCCTGTGCGGCGCGACGTGCTTTCGACCTCAGGTGTGGCGTTCAATATCTGCTGGACGTGGCCGATCACGCGGTTCGTTTCAGCCAGGGAGCTGCCTGCAGGCATGGTGCAATCGAGAATGAAGCCGCCCTCGTCCATCTCGGGCAGCAGATCAGAGCCGAGCGAGCGATACGCAAAGAAGGCGCAGCCGCCCAGCACGATGCAGAGGAGTCCGAGTAGTTGCGGTTTGCGCAGCGACCACTCCAGGGCGGAGCGGTGCCACTGCATCACACGCGCGAGAACACGACCGGGTTCAGGATGTCCGTCTGCCTCCAGTGGGGTTGCGTCTCCTCTTCGGCCGCGCAGCAGTACGATGCCAAGGCTTGGAGTCCAGGTGAGCGCCAGCACCAATGAGGTCAGCAGCGAGATGGTCATGGTGATGGCCAGCGCGCGGAAGAAGCTGCCGGTTACGCCCGTCACGGCTACCAGCGGCAGGAAGACGACAACAGGCGTGATCGTCGAGCCGATCAGCGGGCGCATGATCTCGCGTAGCGCTTTGCGCACCGCTTCGATGCGGTGCTCGCCCGCGTCGCGATGCAGCACAATGTTTTCTACCACTACAATCGCATCGTCGATGACCAGACCGATAGCGGCAGCCAGACCTCCGAGCGTCATCAAGTTGAAGCTCTCGCCGATGATCCAGAGGAAGAGGATGGTGATGGCCACGGTGACCGGAATCACAAGGCCCGCGATGAGAGACGAGCGCCAGTCATGCAGAAAGACGAAGAGAATGACGCAGGCAAGAATGAGGCCGATGAAGATCGCATCGCGCACGCTGGCGATGCTCTCGCGCACGAGCTGCGACTGGTCGTAGAAGGGTTCTAGCGTAACGCCCGGCGGCAGCTTCTGCTTGAGTTGCGCGATTTTCGCCGCTACCTGGTCCGCGACGGCAACGGTATTGCCCGAAGACTGCCGCGTGATGTTGATCAGCACAGCGGCTTTGCCGTTCGCGGTCACCACGGTATAGACGGGCATCGTTGCGTTTACGACCTGGGCGATGTCGCCGACACGAACCGCGGCGCCGCTGGCGGTAGTCTTTACGACGAGCTGCCGCAGCCCATCGATATCGTGCACCTGCGCGCCGACGAGGCCGAGTACCAACTGATGGTCCTGCTCGTAGAGGCCGGGCGAGTCGATGATGTTCGACGACTGAATGGCATTCGTGAGATCAAGGATCGTCACTCCCGCAGCCTGCAGCTTCGCGAGGTTTGGGATGATGTGGAACTCCGGGACCTTGCCGCCTTGCACGGTTACCGTGCTGACGCCGGGCACGCGGTTCAGTGGTGGCGCAAGATCATAGGTGGCCAGCTCCCAGAGTTGGGTCTGCGAGACCGTGTCCGACGTGAGGCTATATCCCAGAACGGGAAAGGTCGCGAAGGTCAGCCTGTTCGTGGTGATCTTCGCCGTTGCCGGCAAGCTCTGCTGGACTGTGTTCAGCGCGGTGTTCACCTGCTGTAAGGTGTGGAACATGTCCACCGACCAGTCGAAGAAGAGGCTTATTTCGGCCGAGCCGCGGCTGGTGTTGGAGCGTACCGTGACCAGCCCTGGAACGCTATTCACCGCGTTCTCGATCGGCTTGGTGATCGTTACTTCCATCTGTTCAACGGGCATGACGCCGTTGTCGACACCGATGACCACACGTGGAAAGTTTGTCTCCGGAAACACGGAGATCGGCACGCGAAATGCGGCCCAGGCTCCGGCGAGCGTAAGCACGAAGATGAAGAAGAAGATGGTGCGCGTGGAGCGCGCCAGCCAGAAGGGCTGTGAGTCAGGCGAGGCCATTAGTCTTTGTCCCCGCTCTGGCCAGCGGCTTTCATCTCCACTTTTGTTCCTTCGTCGAGGCCGTAACCGCCAGAGGTGATGATGGTGTCCGACGTACCGATGCCGCTTGTGATCTGCACCTTATCGGGAAGGCGAATGCCGACCTGTACAGGCTTCAAGTGCGCTGCGCCGTCGCTGCCGATGACCATCACGCCGAGGCTTCCGTCTTTGGCGGGAATCAGTGCCTCCGTTGGAACCTGCAAGGCGTCCGGCACGGTCCTTCCGGCGATCGCGAGATGCACGGGCGTTCCGGCCTTCAACTTGCCGTCCGGATTCTTCAGGCGTACCCAGACCTCAACCGTAGTCGAGCCGGGATCGAGCGCCGGACTAATCAGAGAGACCGTGGCATCGACCGGCGCATCCATGCCTGGCACAGTGACCAGGGCCTTGTCTCCCACCTTCATCCGCTGCGTTACCGCTTGCGAAAGATGGACCTTCGCGAGCAGCGAGGAAGTGTCCATGATGGTGATGACCGGCGTGCCTGCCTGTGCAGTCTCACCGCTGAACAGAGGACGGTCGGTTACAACGCCGTCGATGGGGCTACGCAGCGAGGCGTAGCTCAACAGCGCCTCGGCGTTCTGGAACTTGCCCTTGGCCGAGGTCAGCTGGCCCTCCGCGCTCTTGCCGGCGGCGGTGTGGCTGACACTCTGAACGGATTGCAGATGCTTCGCCGCCGTGTCATACGCAGCCTGTGCCTGCACCAGTGCGGCCTCTGCGGTGTCGAGATCACGACCGGGGACCGCGCCCTCTTTGAACAGTTGCCTGCGCCCGCTCACGATGCTCTTGTTGAGATCAAGATTGGCCTTGGCCTGTGCGAGATCGAGTTCGGCTCTCTGGGTGTCTTCGGGGATCTGTGCTTTGGTGGTCTGGTCGTAGGTTGCCTCGGCTGCGGTGTAGCTGCCGCGATTGTCGAGTGCCGTCGCCGCAAGATCGCGGTCCTCGAGCGATACCAGGAGTTGTCCCGCATGCACGTGCGCTCCGCGCTGCACGTAGAACTCTTTTACCGGCGCGCTGATCTTTGGTGACAACGCGGCTTGTGCGAGGGGCGCAAGAATGGCGTCACCCGTGATCTGTTCCGAGATCGGTCCTGTCTCCGGCTTGGCAGCTTCTACTGAAACCGCGACCTCCGGCGTTGGCTCGGATTTCTTGCAGCCGGCTATACCAAGGCACAGCAGCACGGCAAGAAACTGCATGGAGAGATATTCGATATTTTTAGGTCGAAAGGGCATGGGTCAAAACCTTCCCGTAAGTGTCTGGAGGTTGGCCAGCGCAACTTGATAGCGAACGGCGCCATTGGCGCGTGCGGTTTCGGAAGAGATGAGCGTGCTCTGTGCGTCGACAACTTCGAGCACTGTGCCTTCTCCACCGGTATAGCGAAGCCGAGTCAAGCGCAGGCTCTCCTGTGCGGTTGCGACGCTGTTGTCGAGCGAGGCTAGTTGGTCGCGGGCGGTAGCAGCTTCGTCGTAGAACTCCGCGAGATCCGCGATCAACCGGCGCTGCGCGGAGGAGAGCGCCACCTTCGCGGCGTCGCGGCGAATCTCGCTCTGCTTCACCTTGTGTTGGGTCGCGAGCCAGTCCCAGACAGGGATGTCGAGGGTAGCGCTGGCGGAGTAGCCGAGGTTCTTTGTGCCATCCGGCCCTTTCGCTGCAAACTGCGGAGCGTCGACTCCGTAGGCGAAGTTCAGTCCAAGGTCTGGGAGATAGGCAGCGCGCGCTGAAGTTACTTCAGCCTGACTCGCATGCAGCGAGGCCAGCGCACGCTTCAACTCGGCGTTGTTCTGCGCTGCAGAGGCTTCGACGTCGCTGCGGTCTGGAAGCACAGGCGTTGCAGGTGTCTCGATCTGGAAGGCGGTGCGCGGGTCAGGGAAGAGGAGTACGCCGAGTTCCAGACGAGCTTTCGAAGCTGCCACCTCTGCGTCGGCCAGATCGCGGGTCCGCTGCTGCTGCTGCAACTGCGCTTTTACAACATCGGCATGGGCCGACTCGCGCGCGTCTTCCCGCTGCTGGGTGAGCGTCACGAAATGATTGGCTTCGTCAGCGGCATGTTCGATTGCTGTGAGCTTCTCATCAGCGGAGATCAATCCGTAGTACAGCGCCACAACGGCTGAGATCAGGCCACGGCGCGCGATCTCCATCTCCGCGGCAGACTTCGCAGCGTTGGCATCGGCAAGCGTTACGGCGCTGAACTGCTGCAGCCCCAGCCTCTCAGTCACGACGCCCTGGCTGGCGTATTCATGCACCGCGTTGTTGGCGATGAATCGCGGCGCGGAGGCGGTGGCTGTCTGTCCGATGCGATCGTTTGACCCATTCCCCTGCGTAAAGAGGTATTCATTGTGATAGGTCGCGGAAGGCAGCAGGCCCGCGCGCGCGATCGAACGGTCCAGTTGCGAGACGCGGCTATCGGCTGCGGCTGCCGCAAACGCCGGCTCGTTGGCCTCAGCACGGCGAATCGCTTCATCCAGCGAGATCGTCGTGGGTGCGGTGGTTGCCGCATCAGGTCCCGATTGTGCTGCGGAGGGCCTTGCGCAGGCGAGCAGCGCAAGGCAGAGGGTGAATCCTGTGCGATAGTTGCCGATTGAGCAGCGAAGCATCATTCGAACAAAGATTACAGGTTGCACCTTAATGTTTGCTGAAGAAAGACATCAAGAGCTTCGCGAACGCATGAAAAGGCAGAACAGTACGGGAGTTCATAGCAAAGACAGAAAAGCAGAGCCTGACCGGCTCTGCTTTCTGGTGTGCTGCGAACGATACGTCTTGATCCAGTCGCTTGCTTTCAAGACGAATGGACTGATTTCTACCGGCGACCGCCGCCATGACCGCCGCCGCCACCACGCGAAAATCCAGCGGCGTGTTCCCCGCCGGCATCATGACCGGCATTGCCTGTGTGGCCTTGCCCGTCCCGCGCTTCGTTCCCGTGGAAGTGGTTGAACGACTGCTCTCCACGAGCTGGTAGCGGGCCATGATAACCATTACGAGGATCGTAGCGGTTATCGACATGCCCATAGAAACCACGATGACCGTGGAACCAGGGGCCGGCTCCTATGAAGATACCGCCAGTGAACCAATCCGGACCGTAGTATCCGTAGTGAGCACAGTCATACGGCGCATAGTCGAAGTATCCGTAGGGGCAGTCGGGGGCTACACCGATATCAACCGAAACTTGAGCCGGTGTTTTCGCGCTGTTGGCGAACAAAAATCCAGCAGCAAGTGTAAGCAGACCGAGAAGTTTGGAAACGCGCATCTTTCACCTCGCAATAGAGGCTACTCCATAATCAGCAGCCTGTGTCTAAATTAGATGGCCTACACCTGTTCCCAGGCTGCTTAGCCTGCACCCGAATCTTATCGATTACTGCAGGAACGGTTTTGCGGCGCGGATACTGTGCTCTGACGATGCCAGTCGTCAGAAATAGTCGGCCAGCTTCACTTGCCGGATATCGCCACTCTGCATGGTGAACGTCAAGGTAGTTCCACTTGCGCTGTACCTCAAATTAGCGAGCGAGGTCTCGGGCCACGCCTGCACCGACTTTCCGTTGATGAGGGTGCCTTTGTCTCCGACCTTAAATCCGGCAGCCTGCGCCGGACTATTCGGTGCGACGAATTCTACCGCAAACCCAGCGTCCGCCTTCGTCAAAGAAAGTCCCAACCGATCTTTGGCGAACTGTGCTCGCGCGGCATCGGGGTAGGGCACTGCGTAGAGTCGCTCATGGGAATAGTCGAGAATCAGGCGAAAGTGAGTGAGAACCGGAAGGCCAAGATCGCCGGCGATTGCGGTGGACGTGGTTCCGGCCACACTGGAAGGTATCAATGCAGCAGGCATATTCACGAACGTGACGCCAGCGAACTCAGCACGGTTCAAAGTAGCAACTGGTTCAACGACGAATCCGCCGGTACCGGCAGCTAATCTCTTTGAAAGTCGTCGGGCCCCCCAATAATTTGTGCGACTCATAGTAGGGCTGGTACACGAGTATCTCTCCGGAGTTGCCCAGACCTAATTCAAACTGGGCTGGCGGCGCACCTTCAATGGATACAGGGACCAAGTGCAGATCCTCGACCGGAATCAGCGGAACCTCCACCGCTCCATCCGGCTTAGCTTGGCTGGCAGGATCGCGAAAGGCGATACGGTGATGAGCGAAGTCGATATCCACAGTGAGTTCATTGAACGCATCGTCACCCAGCAAGAACGGCAACGGGTGCCCTATATGCCTGGCAAGTGGCGCGAAATCGACGACCGCGGCAGAGGTGTTTTGCAAGGTCAGGTCGCCGATCTGAATTTGCAGGCCATCAATCGTGGTGGAACCACTGCCAGGGTGAAGACCGACCGAGGCAGCAAATGTCTTGTCGATATCCGAGACAGGAAGACCCGTTGCGAGTTGGACCATTGTGTCGTGGCCGTTGATCTTAACCGGAACGAAGATGCGTTTCCCATCCTGGAACTCGAAGTTGATCCAGCCTGTTGACAATGCGCCGTCCTTGAAAATCGCCTTGTGAGCTGGAGCCGGGTTTGCCGCGCACGAAATATCCAGAGTGCCAAAGGCAAGAACCAAAGCAGCCATCGAAGCCAGTCTCATTTTTGATTCTCCCAAAGTGATTGAGTTCATAGACTGTCCCAAAGTCTAATCGGTCAACAATCAGCGCAGCCGTGCCCCCGGAAGGGGATCGAATCCGGCCTCGGTTCTAGCTTAGGAAAGATCGTCGTCAGGACGTTCCACAAGCTTCGTCATCAAGTCCAGCAGCACAGAACGCTCCTTCGAGCTAAGGGGGGAGAATGCAATTTTCAGGAACTCCAGATAGATTTCGTAGCCGCTATCGAGCATCTGTTTGCCGTGCGGGGTTAGGCGGTGATGCAGGGCGCGCCCTTTGCCACTCTCTCGTTCCACAAAGCCAAGCCGTATAAGCCTGGTCGTCAGGGTGCCGAAAGCTTGATCCGAGTTGAAGGTAAACTCCGCTAACGCATGCGCCGAGGCCTCCGGATTTCTGTGTATCTCCCGTAACGAATTCCACTGAACCAGGCTGATGCCCAGGCGGTTCAGTCGCCTGTCCAATGACCTGTGATGACGTGCTTGCACTCTCTTGATGGAAAGGCCAAGATGCTCATGTTGAGTTGACATATAAACATGTTTATATAACTATGTTGATTAGTCAAGTTTTAGAGGAGCTATTCAACATGCAGAATGCACAGCAACAGTTCAAATTGTTTTCGGAAAGCCTTCAGCTCTCGGTCGAAGATCGCGGAACGGGCAAGGTCTTTTTGGTTCTTCACGGCGGAGCTGGTCCTGCATCCGTCGCTGGGTTGGCCGAGGCGCTCGCAAAGGACGCACGGGCCATTGTTCCCACGCATCCTGGTTTTGCGGGCCAGCCTCGGCCTTCCTGGTTTCGTCGCCTGGATGACCTGGTTCTGGCGTATCTTGCGCTGTTGGAGCGATTGGACCTGAACGACGTCGTTATCATCGGCAACTCCATCGGTGGCTGGATCGCAGCCGAGATGGCGCTGCGGCACTCGCCACGGATTGCTGCTATTGTTCTTCTCAATGCTGTCGGCATCGATGCCGATCCCGAAGGTCGCGGAATTGAAAATCCGATGGCTGTTCCTCCAGAGAAGAGAGCGGCGTTGGCCTTTCATGACCCAAAGCGATTCGCCTTGTTACCGCAAAATCCAACAGCCCTGGCCATCATGGCGGAGAATCAGAAAGCTTTGATGACGTATGCCGGTGAACACTACATGCACGATCCTGGCCTAAGGGCGCGGCTGGCTGGAGTGGATGTACCGGCTCTCGTGATCTGGGGAGCGAGTGATGGGATTGCGGATATCGAGTACGGTCGCCGTTTTGCCGAAAGCATTCCGGGCAGTCGCTTTCAGGTCATCGCCGAAGCGGGGCATTTTCCTCACATCGAGAAGCTCGATGAGGTGCTCGGATCGATTGGTGCGTTCTCGGCCGTCGAGCAATAGCCCGGGCGTTCACCGAAGAGCGTGAGTTGCTCTTCAGTGGCACAACGTCGGCACAAAACCGACAAGGGAAATGAAATGCGCTTATGGCAAAGGTGGATACCATTGCCATAAGCGCATTTGAGTCTCCGTAAATTACAGAGAAAAGATTTTGGAGGCGCGGGTCGGGATCGAACCGACGCATAAAGGTTTTGCAGTTTTGGCAATTTCATCTAAATAGTTGATAAGTCTGGGCTTTTTCGTCGAATGTAGTGCCCCAGAAAGGGTGGTTTTAGCACCGTTTTATACCTTATTGGCTGCCAATTGGATGCCACAGATTTCGGAGTTTTTGCGTTGCCCACTGCCAAGGGAAGGTGTCTCGCAGACAATATGTCCTGCTGTAGACTCCATCTCCAAGTAGACCGCTCGATGGGCCTAGTTTGCGATATGACGTTTATGTGCGTTCAAGACGCACAATAGCTGGATTTTATGAACTTGACATTGGGTTTATGTTTGTATGAATATGTGCGTCATGGACGCACAAAGGTCATCTCGACTAAACCGCCTTCTCTTAAGCTTACCCGAGGGTTTCTTGGCGGATAGCGCCTGGCTCCAAGCTCAGGGGCTCTCTCGTTCGTCGATACGAGACTATGTGGACCGGAGTTGGCTCGAAAGAATAGGTCCCCGGGTCTACCGGCGCCCCAGTCAACTGACCAAGGCTTCGCTGCGGTGGGATGTTGTCGTGCTTTCCCTTCAACAGGTCATGCACAAGCCACTTCACGTAGGCGGTCGGACGGCGGTCGAGCTGTCTGGATATGCTCATTACGTTGAAGCCGGCGAAACTCCGCGGGTTTACCTGTACGGGGCGGGTCTCCCATCCTGGCTTGTCAAGCTGCCAATATCCGCTCAGTTTGAAACCCGCTCTTCGGGACTGTTTGCAAACTCAAATACGGGAGTTGAGGCGAGGCGATATGATCTGCGTTCTGGTGAGGCATCAGGACCGCCAAAGGACGCTAAATCCACGAGCCCTTGGGAATGGTCCTTGACCATGTCTGTTCCCGAACGAGCGATCCTGGAGATGATAGATGAACTTCCGCATCAAGAGAGCTTTCATCAAGTCGATGTCGTCATGGAAGGCTTAGCCAATCTCCGCCCTCAGCTGTTGGGAAAGCTCCTGAAAGAATGCAAGAGTGTGAAGGTAAAGCGTCTTTTCCTCTGGTACGCCGACAGGCATGGACATGCCTGGTTCAAGCATCTGGATCAGTCTGCCATCGATCTTGGGAAAGGAAAGCGTCAATTGGTTCCCCAAGGCCATTTCGACGCGCGCTATCGGATCACGCTTCCAATGGAACTATTCAACGCTGGAGGTAGCAACGATGGCCGGTGAAGTCTTCGAGGCGCAGGTTGCCCTTCTTGTTCGCGTACTGCCAAATGTAGCGACCGAGACTTGCTTCGCTCTCAAGGGTGGGACAGCAATCAATCTTTTCGTTCGAGACCTGCCCCGCCTCTCGGTGGACATTGATCTGGTGTACCTCCCGGTTGAAGATCGGGAGACATCGCTCGTGGGGATACGATCTGCGCTGAACCGTATCGCTCAGAAGATTCGCAAAGCGGTCCCGGACAGCGTCGTCACCGATAGCGCCAACGCGGACGGGACCCTCGTCCTTATTCGCCAAAGAAATGCCCAGATCAAGATCGAAGTGACTCCCGTTCTTCGGGGTACAGTCCATCCCGTCGAGTTGAAGACTGTGCGGCCAATCGTAGAGGAACAATTCGGCTTCGCGGAAATCCAAGTCGTTTCGTTCGCCGATCTCTATGCGGGGAAACTGGTTGCTGCTCTTGACCGACAGCATCCTCGCGACCTGTTCGATGTCCAATACCTACTTGCGAATGAAGGGATCGACAAAACTCTCCACCAAACATTTCTCGCGTACATCCTGAGCCACAATCGTCCGGCGCACGAACTTTTGCAGCCGCGCTTGAAGGACATAACGCAAGCATTCGAGAGAGAATTTGTCGGGATGACGGTTAACGAAACCTCCTTGGATACACTCCTCACAACGCGAGAGAAGTTGGTCTCGGAGATCCGCTCCGGTCTGGACGACACCTCAAAGCTCTTTATGAGGTCTTTCCATACGCTCCAACCGGACTGGGAACTTATAGGCTCACCCACCATTCGTAATCTCCCAGCGATTCGATGGAAGCTGATGAATCTGGAACGATTGCAAATTGAAAACCCAGAGAAATATCAGACAATGCTTCAACAGCTTGACGCGGTCCTGTCCTAAACAGATTCAGTCTTCAACGATTTTGCAGACTCCGGAACCTCCGTGCAACGCCAGTAGCGATCAACTGCGGATCGTCGTCTGTGACCGATCTTCGCGCTACGATTAGTTTAGCGAAGCCGCCAACTCATCCTTCCGATGTTTTGCGACACATCTCTTAAACGAGTAGCGGAAGAACAACACCACTCATCTAGCGTCTACGACTGTTTACGCTGCTCAAGAGTCTCCCCATCGCGCAAGCTGATCGAGGAGTGGACAGACAATTTGCTTCATTTCAGAAGCAAAATCGTGTTCTACATGAAGAACCAGATCGCTCAGATCACGGTGCATGACAATCTGCGCCGTTTCCAAATCCCGCAACTGAGCACGAAGGGCCTTCTTCGATGCGTCCGGCACGAGCCGGACAAGCTCACTAAGGCGAACCGGTCCCGAGCGAATGGCGTAACTTCGCTGCTGACCCGGTCAGGTCCCGCAGCGGTCCAATGCCCCCCGAGTTGAAGAACGTAGCGCACAATATTGATATCCAGCCGTGAATTTTTCTTGGTAGGTAGGTAAAAAATACGGTACCCCACCGTTAACAAGACATCACAGCGCATCCTCTATGAGATTTTTTACCTCAGATCGTGGTGTCTCCGCAGTGGGCGTCCTTCGGGTGCCATTGGGGAGCACCATGCTCAAGGTGCAATCGGAGATTGTAGATGGAGCCACATCGAAGATGACGCGAGAGGACCGGCTGATCCAGCTCTACGATCAGCTTCGTCCAGCGCTTCTGGCTTATCTGGGGGGCCTCGGACTTTCGCTTTCGGAGGCCGAAGACATCATCCAGGAAGCATTTCTCCGTCTGCTGGGTCAGGCCAACGCTAAAGGAGAGCATGAGAATCCCAAGGCCTGGTTGTTCCGTGTGGCGCACAACCTAACCATGGATCTATATCGCGAAGGTCGGCGATTTGAGCAGCCGGGCACGGATGGAGGCGATCTTCTCGAAGGGCTTCTAGCTCAAGCCGATAGTCCGGAAGAGCAAGCGATTCGCAACGAGCAGATGCTCCGTATGCACACTGCGCTGGGCCGTCTGACGCAGCAGCAAAGAGCGGCGGTGTTGCTCCGTGCTGAAGATCTTCGTTATCGAGAGGTTGCGGAGATTCTAGGTGTCAGTATCAAGCGGGTTTCCCATTTGGTTCAGCGAGCGTTGTCGCGCCTCGCAGGGGAGATCTAGGCATGCGCGGCATTGGGTTTCCTATGTGCAATCATCTTTCCGACGAGAAGTTATCCCGCCTTACTGCGGGTGAGTTGGGTGCCGTGCAGCGCCTTTTGGCACAGGCCCATCTTGAAAAGTGTTGGCAGTGTAGATTGCGCCGCGAGGCGCTCGAGCGGAGTGCTCTTCAACTCGCCGAGTATCGTAACTGCCTGGTCGAGCGCATTCCCTCCAATCCAGATCGCCGCTCTGCTTTGCTGATGCTTATGCATCAGCGCAGTGAGACTGTATCTCCGCCGCGCGAATCAGGGATAGCTCTCTTCAGTGTCATAGGTAAGAGCGATACCTGGATGACCCCAATGTTGGCTAGTTTTCTCATTATTGCGTGTGCTGCTTGTCTGCTTTTCATGGTGTGGCGTCGTCCTACAGCCACGGTTAGTGCCGCCGAGTTGCTTAATCGCGCGGAGAGCGCAGACCGAGCGGTCCTATATGGAAAGCCAGGAGTGATCTACGAGAAGATCGGGATACGTACGGCTAGTGGTCGAATAGAACAGGAGATCTATCGCGATGCGCACCGCGAACGTCGTCGTCGTGCAAGCGATGCAGACGCAAAGATAGAAGCTCCACTGCAGAGCGTTCTGGAGTCCGCTCAGGTCAACCTGGACGATCCTCTCTCAATAGCCTCCTATCGCACCTGGTACGACGGACAGCAGAAGAAGGTGGACGCTGTTTCACAGGGTGGGGGACTACTTACTCTGAGCACGCGCACTCCCGAAGGAAGTATTCGGCAGGAAACCATCACCGTTCGCGCATCCGACTTCCACCCGATTCAACGCACTATCAGGACTGCGGACGACGAGGTCATCGAGATTGCCGAGTTGAACTATGCCTTGCTGGATTGGAGCAGTGTAAACGAAACGCTGTTCGAACCCCTCGCCGCGCCGCGACTGGAGAATCCGGTGCTCGTGTCCGCATTACCCTCGTTGCCAGCTTTGCCCACAGAAGCAGAATTGGATAGTGCGGAGTTGGAGGCGCTGCTAACCCTCAATCGTCTACATGCGGACGAGGGAGAGCGGATCAGCATCGCGCGGACAGATCACGGTATCGAGGTCAAAGGCATCGTTGACAGCACGGAACGGAAACAGGAAGTAGTCAATGGTCTACGGATGCTGCAGCACGTCAAAGCCGAGGTGCTTAGCACTGCTGAAGTTCGATCGGATACCGCTGAAGCTCTCCCCCTGCAGCCAACCAGTATTCGGGCTATCGATCCGGCTGCGTCTCCTTTGGAGGAATATGTCGACGCACAGCCTCAGAAAAAATTACTGCTCAATGATGCACCAAGGGATTTAGTAGATGCAGCGTTCAAAGTTCGGCGGAGCGCGGATGAGCTGAATACGCTCGCTACAAAATTTACGAACTCAGCCGAAGGCACTACAGCAAACGCGGCGATTAAAGAGCTTACACAAAGCTACACACAGCGTCTCTCGGCGGCTCTCGACAATGAAAGCTCTATCTTGCGTCAGTTTGGCCTGGACGAAACGGCGAACGTGCCGGCTTCCATATCGGCGCAAATAAGTTTGCCGGCTGAGGCCCGAAGGAATGATGCGCTATGTCAGGAGATGGTGACAGATGATAGCGCCACTCGGCGGACAGCCGTAGAGATCGCTGCGGATATAAGAGATTCCATCGTTCGCATTCGTTCTGCGATCGCCATCCGGGGTGAGATTGGCAGCAAAGAGAGCTCTGGGGGAGACCGGCCGGATGAACAGTAGATACGTTGAATTGCTGGAATGTGGAATACGTGCACTGAAGAGAAAATGCTGTATTCAATCACAGCATTGTTGAGATCTCCGTCTCAATCGGCCCAAGTACATATTCCAAGCACTAGTTCGAGAAGTATCCAATAGCGTGAACTTCAAGATCGATGGGGCCTCGGCCCCAGCTGAGGGACTTTCTGTCTAGTTAATCGCATTCATAGAAAGAAGCAATAGATACGCATACAGGAAACTGTAGTTATTTCTTGGAGGACTGACATGGTTGGCGAGTTACTGAACAGACTCACGCGGATTCTTTCTGTTGTACAAAGGGCTGGCGCTCAGATTTACAGGAGCTCTCGACGGCAAACAAAGAGCTGGACCACTGGAGTTCTGTTGTTACTGATATTGCCTGCCATGCCTTCTTCGGCACAGACGGGCATCTCGGCTACTTTCAGTGGGACGGTAACGGATCGGCAAGGAGCGGTTGTGGTCGATGCCCGAGTGGAACTTGACAATGCGGATCAGGGAATCAGGCTTACGACGAAGACCGACAACAGCGGTAGCTTCAGCGAAGTTGCACTCCGTCCAGGCAGGTATGTGCTTTTAGTCAGCCACGTCGGTTTCGATGCAACGGTCGTAAGAAATATCACCCTCTCCGCCAATGACAATGTGGCGCTGCAGGTGGTGCTGAAGGTGGCAGGACGAACGGAAAGCGTCACAGTGAATGACCGACCGTCTTTGATCAACTTGTCTCCCGCAGTATCCAACACCATTGACCATGAACTCGTCGCCGAGCTTCCACTGGACGGCAGAAGCATCCAGTCACTCATCACTTTGAGTCCAGGTATCCAACTCACGCCTGTAGCTCAGAACGGGGGGAATCCCGGCCAGTTCAGTGTGAATGGAATGCGCTCGAACGCGAATTATTTTACGGTGGACGGCGTCAGTGCCGACTTTGGAGCGGCCTCTTATGGAGGTTTTGGCGGTATTAACGATGCGAGTTCAGGCTCGACTCCTTCGACAGATGTAACAGGGTCCTTTGCAAATCTGGTCTCGATCGACGATCTGCAGGAGATCCAAATTCAGACTTCCACCTATGCTCCGGAGTTTGGTCGCAGTCCTGGTGGTCAGATATCCATGGTTACCCGGTCGGGCGAAAACAAGTTTCATGGAGCGTTATACGAGTATTTTCGTAACGATGCACTGGACGCGACCGACTGGTTCTCAAACTATCTACAAACAGGCAAGACGGCGCTCCGCTATAACGATTTTGGCGGAGTATTTGGCGGTCCGATCTTGTTGCCCAAATACAACGGACGGAAACACCATAGCTTTTTCTTCTTTTCCTATGAAGGAAGTCGATTTTTACTTCCACAGCCAGCGACAACATCCATCGTACCTAGCATTACCGCACGACAAAATGCGCCCACGGAGATATCAAAGGAGATCTTGAGCGCCTTTCCAATTCCGAACCATCCTGCTTTTTATACCGACGGCAGCGGAAACCCCTGCACACCCGGCACGCCGAACTGCAATGCCAACGGCGCCTTCTTCACTTCTGGCTTTTCTAACCCAAGCCAAAGCAACGTATGGAGCCTGCGGCTCGATCAGAACCTGCACGACAAGTACATGTTCTTTGCACGCTATAACCGCGCAACGAGTGGCCAGGCTGGGCGCAACGGTGCATCAAATGCGGCTGAGATCAACAATAACGATACGAATACAGAGACACTCACGATTGGCGCGACTCAGACCTTTACCCCACGTTTGCTGAATCAATTTTCGATCAATGCCAGTTCGCAAAGCACACTTGCAAGTACAACCCAGGACAGCTTTGGAGGATCCGTTCCTCTTCCCGATTCAGTGCTGTTTCCCAGCAATCCTTGCGTCGGTTGTGGCGGTGTCATCAGAATTTACGGTTTCAACGCGGCAACTTTGCCGACGGAGATAGGTCTTACAAATCCAACTTTTTCCAAAAACCGCCAGATCAATGGCGTGGACAACCTGAGTTATCGTTTACACGAGCATCAGCTCAAATTTGGCGCCGATTATCGTTATCTCTCACCCGTCAGCGCACAGGAGTCTCTGGTAGTAGGAGATTATTTTCTCAATGTGCAGGCCCTTGGCACTGGCAGCAACGAATTTGCAATCGTTGGCTTCAATCAATCATTTGCGATTGCGCTCAAATCACTTTCCCTCTATGCGCAGGACACTTGGAAGGCTGCCCCTCGACTGACTTTGACGTATGGCGTGCGCTGGGAGTTGAATCCACCGCCGACAGGCAAGAATGGGAAGCACCCTTTAACCGTTCAGAGCCTGAACCTGAATACGCTCGATTTCACATACCTGGCACTGGCTCCGGCAGGAACACCTCTTTACCCGACAACCTACAAAAATTTCGCACCACGTTTTGGCTTCGCCTATACCGCCCACCAGACACCCGGACGTGAAACGGTGCTACGTGCAGGCGCAGGTGTCTTCTACGACACTGGTCAGAACGGCTTTGGAAATATCAGCTTTCCCTACTCTCAAGAGTATTTCCTGCCTCCGGGAGGAGGAGCCCCGGGCTATCCTGCGCTTACTTTGCCAGTACCTTCGGCGTATGCTCAGGGGCCTGCTCCGAACTTTACGCCGAGCCCGACGAATCAGGCGTCCGTTACGGTAGCAGCGCCCAACTATAAGTTGCCGGTATCCTATGAGTGGAATGTGACACTAGAGCAGTCTCTGGGACCTAATACGGCGTTTTCTCTAGCGTATGTCGGCTCGACCGGTCATTCTCTTCAAAGCACGGAGCAATATATCTTTGCGCCACCGGGAACTGCGGGCGTACCGGTCAGTGCGAATTTTTCTGGGCTCACGGTCATAGGAAACCTTGGCAAGTCTGCCTATCATAGCCTGCAGGCGCAGGTTCATAGCCGCTTCACGAAGCAGTTTGAGTTACTGACCTCCTATACCTGGTCCCACGGTGTCGATAATGGTTCTAATGACGCCGTGCAGTTTATTCCGAGCGGAATTGCCAACCCAAACCTCAATCGCGGCGACTCCGACTATGATGTGCGCAATAGTGTGAGCGAGGCGCTTACCTATACCATCCCTTCTGTGAACTGGCATAACCCCTTAAGCCAGATACTGAAGAACTGGGCTTTAAATAACCTGGTCTCAGCGCATAGCTCGTTGCCCTTTGACGTGGATTCTCAAAACAATTCGTACGTCACGAATGGGGGGTACTATACGCTGCGTGCTGATACCGTTCCTGGGCAGCCGCAATGGCTCTATGCGAAATACCTGCCCGGTACCAATAACCTGGTCCCGGGCGGCAAGTATTTGAATGCGCTTGCGTTTACTGACCCTCCAGCAAATGCAGAGCAGGGCGATCTCCGTCGCAATTCGCTTCGCGGATTTAGCTTCTGGCAGCTCGATTTCGGAGTTCACCGCCAGTTTCCGATTACAAAATCTTTCGGGGTCCAGTTCCGGGCGGAGATGTTCAATATTCTGAACCACCCCAACTTTGCAAGCCCAGGGCTCTCAGGCTCTAACTATGTGGGCTACACGGCGCCTGGAACTCCCTTTGTCTTTGGAGAATCTACCGAATCCTATGGGTCCGGTCTGGGTGGTGGTGGCGGCAATACGGGGGGATTCAATCCGCTCTTTCAACAGGGTGGTCCTCGTGCCATTCAAATGGCCCTGCGTGTCGAATTCTAAATGAGTAGCGACAAAGAGGAGACTTACTCGATGCAAGTCCGGATACTCTCAGTCCTAATCGCGCCTCTGCTGGCCGGCGGGATCACCGCCCTCTCTGTTGCCCAGACCCCGCTGAATCTTCCGACGGATCGTGCAGGGATCGTCGCTCTCCAGGCTCGCCAAGAGAAAGAGGAGACGGAGATGAGAAAGGTGCTGGTCTCGAAGGAGCCTGGTGGCAATCTGGATGCACTACCCGCCTTCATACGGCAGCACCCGGCGTTCAGTGCGGATAAAGGAGCTGTATTCAACTACGCCTACTCTTTTAAAAGCTACCTGCAAAAAGGACATCCCGATTCCAAGACGCTGGATCTGAAGATGCATGCGATTCAGGAGGCGCTCCAACAGACAGTCCCAGCCTACTATCAGGGCATGTTCGACTTCGAGATGGCACGACTCTTCTTGAAGAACGACTGGAATCCTGCAGAGACCAAGATTCTCGCCGCATCTGCCGTGACTCTGTACAGTCAAAGCGATTGCCTGCAAAATGATCGCTTCTCGGCGGAGTCACGCCATATCTGGGATGAAAAGAGAGCGAAAGAGCCTGTACCTTTCACCTATCACATCGAGGATGGGGAGATGCACTGTGGGAATGAGGGCGCTTCCTGGTATGCGACGCTTGGCAAGATTCAGGCCAAGCTTGGAGAGACGGATGCGGCAGCCGACAGCTTCCAAAAGGCGCTCCACGAGTATTCCAGCATGGAGGCGGCCTTAGGTCTGGCGGCGATAGACAAGGCCAAGGGAGACAGGCCTGCAGAACTTGAGATGCTGACCGAGGCGTATCTCACAGGGGATATGCCTGCGGAAGACATTCTGGAGGCAAAGGCCCTCTATGTGGAATTAAACCCAGGGAGTACGTCGGCCGACTACGAGGCTCGCCTGGATCAGAGGTACACAAAAACCTTCGTCAATCCGGTGAAGTACGCCACTAAATCTGTGCCGCATGTGGTGCTCGAGGAACTCTTTACCGGAGGTGGGTGCGAACCTTGTATGGCGCCTGATCTCGCAACGGAGGCAGCTCTCCATCGCTATACGCGCGATCAGGTTGTCTTTGCGATCTATCATGATCACGCTCCCGATCCTGACCCTCTCGCTACCAACACCAGTGAGAACCGAGCCAAATACTACGGCACAGGGGGAAGTACGCCACATGTCTTTCTGGACGGCAAAGAAGCTGAATTGGAAGAGGGACAAGCGAGTCATGCGCAGAGTGCTTTCGATCTCCTCACGAAGGTTGTTGATCCGATGTTGGCGACTCCGTCCAGAGCAACATTGAATTTAGAGGTGCATCGGGACGGAGATCACGTAGAGGTAATGGTAGCCGGGGGGATAGAAGGCCCGGCTGTAAAGACTCACCTGCGGATTCTGCTGCTTGAGACCGAGGTGAGCTACAGCGGTGAGAACACTCTGCGTTTTCAGCCGATGGTGGTGCGTGCCAGCGCAGCACTCAAAGACGATGAGTCGGGATTTTCTGCGGAGCCCGGCGTAGCGCTTTCACAGAGATATACGTTCGACCTGAAGAAGATCGAGGCGGACAACCTCGCGTATTACGACCAATACCGTGAAGAACTGGAGAAGCGAATGGCGCAGTTCATCACGAGCGGCTATATGAGTAAGGCTGAAGTCGATACGAGGGCTCAGTTTCGCGAGCCAAAGAACCTCATCCATCGCGATCGTCTTGCCGTCGTTGCGTTCTTGCAGGTAGATGACAGCAAGGAAGTTCTTCAGACGAAATATGCAACGGTGCATGGAGCAACGAGATGAACTGGCACCCGCAGAATCCGCTATCCCTTCCATGTAAATCGCAACTGTACTGCTGCGCGAAAGAACATATGAAGACTCGCTATCTGATATTGAATTTCATCTTTGGCCGCAGAGCTATCGCCCCGATACTGCTGCTCTATGCGCTGTGCGCCGTGGCCGGAGCACAAGGCGGCGCAAGGAAGCTGACAGCTGAAGATCAAAAACGAATAGCCGCAGCAGCACAGGAGGCGAAGCTTACGCCCGAGCAGCAAGAACAATTAATGAAATACGCGCAGGAAAGCGATGAGATAACAGCCGAGAGGCTGAGGAAAATTGCAACAATGTTGGCGAAGAAGCCAACCCCTATGATGCTCAGGGACAAACCGGTACATGAAGCGCTGCAAAAATTGTACGAGATCAAAGACCTCGATCAAAGAGTAGATGCCACCATCGACCTTATGAAAGAGCATCCTTTGTTTTTTAAAGAATCCGGTGACGGAAGCGACGCAGGCAATTTGCCTATAAATATGGCATACGTCGTAGACGACTATATCGAAGCCAATCTGGACAAGAATGACAAGCTGCGTGCCAAGCTAAGTGCTATCGACAATGCCTTTGCCCCCGATAACTCACTCGGCAAATCCTTGTATGAGACCACCGTTGCAGGAATTTTGCTCAAGAAAGGGGCAGTTCTTGAGTATGCCGCGATCCTTGCCCAGAGTTCGATTGCCCTGTTTCATCAGGACGAATATACGGCATTTGAGCGTGCCAACCATGCGAACAGGGAAGAGTATGAGTCGCTGAACGATAAAGACCACGTCCCTGAAGCATTTAATTTGGGGGACGCAGACGTGCACTTTCATCAAAAAATGTCTGTGTGGTCCACAACCCTTGCGGACATCGAGGCAAAGCTCGGCAAGAATCCGGAGGCCCTCGAAGCCTATACGCAAGCCATCAAGTTTCATCCAAACATGAAGGCATATCTCGGAGTGGCGAAGCTGCAGGAGGCGAAAGGAGATAAGTCGGAGGCCTTGGAGTCACTCTATGACGCCGATCTCAGCGGGCACCTGGACTCAAAAAACATTGTGCATATGCAGCAACTGTATGCGGAGTTGAATCCGGGCAGCAGCGAGCAGTCGCTGGAGTCTCTTCTTGACTTAAGATACAAGGCCACGTTTCACAATCCGATTGCGGTTACGCCCTATGTCGCGAGCAGTACCCATTCAGACCGGACTATTCTCGTCGAGTTGTTTACCGGCGCCGCATGTGAGCCCTGCATGGCGCCTGATTTGGCCGTCGATGCCAGCTTAGAGCGCTACACTCGCGGAGAACTAGTCTTGTTGGTTCACCATGACAACGCTCCGCTTTCCGATCCACTTGCCAACGATGTGACCGAAGAGCGTGCCAAGTACTACTCGACGGGAGGAAGTACTCCCCATGCGTTCCTGGACGGCAAAGAACTCAAGCTGGTGGAGGGTTTACCGCTCCATGCTCAGGACGCATTCGATTCGACAGTGAAGTCCATCGATCAGCGTCTCGACGTTCCGGCAGGAGCGCATCTTGAAATCCACGCGGAACGGCAAGGATCTAAGGTTCGGGTAGTGGTTGATGGCACGGTCTTAGCGGCACAGCCCAGACTGTTCCTGCACATCGACCTTGTGGAGACGGTGCTAAGTTATAGCGGCGAGAACGGCCTGCGTTTGCAGCCGATGGTCGTGCGCGCCACCGCGAAGCAGGCAGAGAGCGCGTCTGGTCTTCCGCTTGCCGGGCACCACAAGATAGAGGCGACGTATACGTTCGATTTGAAGGAGATTGAGGCGGCCAACATTGTCTACTATGACCGGTTCGACGCTGGTTTGAAGAAACGCACGCATGGCATGGCCGGCGCCGAATACCGCGAGAAGAAGAACATCATTGATCCGACCAAACTCGCAGCCGTGGCTTTCGTACAGAACGATACGACCAAGGAAGTCTTACAGTCGGCTTTTGCAAGCGTTTCGAACGACGGCTCGCCCGAGCTGTCGAAACCGTGAGGACTCGATGAAAAAAATACACCCTTCCATCCTAGTACTGGCGTCGGTCGTTGCCCTTACTTTGTTCACTCTCGCAGGAGTGCCCCGCGCATTGGGGGAAACTCCTCAACCCATCCACTGGACGGCGACGGCAACCACGATGTCACTCCCACTCAGCAAAGGGTCGAAGGTTCTGGCGAAGATCGCCGCCAGCATCGCGCCGGGCTGGCATCTCTATGCGTTTGATCAACAGCCGGGAGGACCACTTCCCACTAATGTAAGCCTTGCGGCGGGACAGGCCTTTACGAGCGCCGGCCCCATCGGTGAGTCCACTCCGAAGACAGAGTTTGACTCTAACTTCAACCTGTCCACGAGGATCTTTGAAGACACGGCTGTCTTCACTGTTCCAGCGAGAGTTTCAGGAGCCGTCTCGGCGAGTTCTCCTAAGCTGATGATCGACGTCGCCTTTCAGACTTGCAATGACCGGATGTGTCTGCCACTTACGGTAGTTCACCTTGTAGCTCCGGTCCGAGTAAACGAGGCTCGTCGATGAAGATCTGTGCATTCCGGCACTGTGTGCTGGTGTACATGGCACATGAGTCTTTCACCTTGCACTACACCTCAATCAACCTGGCCTTTGTGCCTGCCCTAATTGCTTTCGAGAAAGTTGGATTGGTATGAAACTAAAGCTCCATATAGGTCTTTCCGTTTGTCTGCTGTCGGCATCGCTCACAGCGCAAACAAAAATCCCACCTTACAAAGAGGTGACACTCAAGAATGGCTTACGTGTTCTGTTGATGGAAGATCACAGTACGCCCGTGGATGCCATTGCAGTTGTGTACGATGTAGGCTCGCGCGTAGAAAAGCCTGGTGCCACCGGCTTCGCACACCTATTCGAACACATGATGTTCCAGGGTTCGGCTAACGTAGGCAAGGGCGAGCACATGCAACTCATCCAGGAAAACGGTGGTGCGATGAACGGTACTACCACCGAGGATCGGACTAATTACTTTGAGATGTTGCCTGCGAACCAGATAGACCTTGGACTCTATCTCGAAGCCGACCGTATGCGATCGCTCGCTGTTACACAGGCCAATCTCGATAACCAACGCAATGCCGTGCAGGAAGAGAAGCGACTACGGATCGACAATCAGGCTTACGGAAGATCGAACGAGGTGTTGCAAAATCTGATGTACGACAACTTCGCGTACAAGCACTCCACCATGGGTTCAATGGCCGATCTGAATGCTGCGAGTGTGCAGGACGTACAAAAGTTCTTCAAGACCTACTATGCCCCTAATAATGCTGTTATCGCCTTGGTAGGGGACTTCAAGTCGGCCGACGCGCTCAAAAAGGTAGAGCAGTACTTCGGCAGCATACCCTCGCAACCAGCCCCGCCGCCTCTGGACATTGCCGAACCCAAGCAGCAGGCTGAGCGCCGTCAAACGATAACGGACGATTTCGCCAAGCTACCAATGTTGTTGGTTGGATATAAGACGACGCGGGCCAACACTCCTGAGTTTTTTGCACTGGATCTTTTTATGAGCGTTCTTTGCGATGGGCAGTCTTCCCGTCTTTATCGGCGTCTGGTCGAGCAGGACAAGATTGCGGTGCAGGTGGAAGGCGGCATGGAACCATCACGTGGAATAGCAATGGCTGAGATTCAGGTGTTATCGCCCCAGGGGACAGACCTCAAAAAGGTCGAGGCCGTAATCTACGAAGAGATCTCCGCATTGGCTAAAAGCGGTCCCGAAGACTGGGAGATGGAAAAGGTCCTCAACAGCGAACGGAAGCACCAGGTGGGTACAACCAGTTCCGATCTAAATCGTGCTATCACCATGGCGCAGGATGCAGTCTTTTATAAGGATCCGACGCTAATGTATACCGAGGTGAAGCGTTATGACGTCATCACCAAGGATGACATCCGCCGAGTTGCACAGCAGTATCTATCCGAAAACAATCGAAGCGTTCTGATCACGCTACCCAAAGTGGCGCCAGCTACGAAGGAAACGAGGTAATCATAATGAAGAAGCATCTTTCGCTAGTAATCACGCCTCTTGTGGTATCGCTCCTGGCATCGTGTCCCATATTGACAGAGGGGCAGGTAACAGGAAACGCACAACCTCAGCCAACGCGTTTCAATCGGGCTCCGGTATCAAATGAGATTCTCCAGGTACATATCCCGCGTGCGGTGAAGCAGACGCTTCCCAATGGAGTGAGAGTCCTTGTTCTCGAAAATCACCGCGCCGCTCAGATCAACATAAATATTGTTATTGATGGCGCCGGAGGGCTGTTTGATCCAGCCGGACAGCCAGGGCTTGCCAATATGACCGCTCAGATGTTGAGTAGGGGCACCGAGAAGCTTTCAGCGCAGGATATTGCGCGAGCAATCGATACCCAGGGAGCCTCGATCAACGTCTCCTCCGCTTCTATCTATACGGACACATCTTTGTTTGCCAGCGGCCTGTCTTCCAACTTCTCTATCTGGCTGCCGATTGTTGCTGACGTTTTGCTGCATCCAAGCTTTCCAGCCAATGAGCTAGCTGACGCAAAAAGTAGACAGATGAGCCGTCTCCAATCGCAGCAGGCCAATGCAGGCTTTTTGGCAAGTAAATACATTCGAAAGACTCTCTATGGCGATACACCTGAAGGGATTGTCAGCGCCACACCGGCCTCCACGGCCGCTTTTACTGTCGACGCGATCCGCGCTTTCTATTCGCAACATTATGCCCCGCAGAATACGATGGTGATCGTTGCCGGGGACATTACACCCGAGAAGGCGTTTGCGGCGGTCTCGGATGCACTGAAGGGTTGGCAGAAGACCGATTTGCAGGTGAAGCTTCCTCCCGTCAAACAGGAGACGGCGCGACGGACGGTCACGCTAGTGGACCGGCCCGACTCTGTACAGACGAACCTGGTCCTTGGACGTCTGGCGATCGACCGGCGTGATCCTGACTATGTGCCGCTCTCAGTTGCAAATAATATCCTCGGGTCAGGAGCAGCGGGCCGGCTCTTTATGCGGCTTCGCGAAGAGAAAAGTTATACCTATGGGGCTTACAGCAGGATCGATGCGAACGACTATCGCGGCTACGTAAGTGCAAGCAGCGAGGTCCGCTCATCGGTCACGGGCGGGGCACTTGATGAGTTTTTCAACGAGTTCCATCGACTCGGCAGCGAACCCGTAAGTGCTCAAGAACTTAGTCGACACGAGCACTCCATGGTGGCTGTATTTGCACTATCGCTTGAGTCGTCACAATCTCTGATGAGCTACGTCTATACCCAGGCGCACTATGGGTTCCCAGATGATTATTGGGATCGCTATGCGGCGCAGATTGCCACGGTCTCAGCCGAGGATGTGATGCGGATGGGAACCAAATACTTTTCCGGCGAGAATATGCAGGTAGTCGCCATCGGAGACCCAACCATTAAACCCGCGCTCGCCAAGTGGGGAGAAGTTCAGGAAATAAAGCCATAACCCATGGCGGGCACCGCATCTGCCGCGGTGTTCATCGCTAATGCATGAGAGGTTATCGGTCGAGCTCGCGTCAGGCAATAAGTTCTTGCCTGGCGGGCACGACTTAAGTCCTGGAGGTCGTATGCCAACTGGTTCTGTACTTTCCTATCTGTGGCTGTCGATGGGGATGGGGGCGCTGTCCCTGCTCACTCCATGTGTGTTCCCGATGATTCCGATCACAGTATCTTACTTTGCAAACCACTCATCCGTAACACGTGCGGGTGCTATCCGCAAAGCAGCCGTGTACGGTGTCGGAATCATGCTGACATTTGTGGTTCTCGGAATGTCGCTTTCTCTTATCTTCGGTGCGTCCGGAATCAACAAACTCGCTGCAAACCCTTGGGTCAATCTGCTCATCACAGCAATTTTTATTGGCTTTGCTCTCAGTTTATTGGGAGTATTTTTTCTGACTGTTCCCGCTGCCGCTATGAATCGTCTGCAAAGGACCTCTGCAAGCGAAGACGATAGCAGCATCACAGGTACGTTGCTTATGGGGTTGGTATTTTCACTCACCTCGTTCACGTGTACTGCTCCTTTCGTCGGCACGCTACTGGTACTTGCTTCGCAAGGCAATTGGCGGTGGCCGTTGGTCGGCATGGCAGGATTCAGCTTCGTCTTTGCCTTACCATTTTTTCTTTTGGCGTTGGCCCCTCAATTGATGACACAGATGCCGAAGGCTGGCGGCTGGATGAACTCGGTGAAGGTGGTCATGGGCTTTCTCGAGATCGCAGCGGCCATGAAGTTTCTGTCCAATGCAGATCTGATTTGGCATTGGAACATCTTCACTCGCTCGGCGGTGCTCTGTATCTGGGCCAGTTGTCTGTTGATGATTGTTGCTTATCTGCTTGGCTGGTTCCGGTTGAACCATGACAGTGATCGATCTCATGTCTCAGGTGCGGGTGTCGTGTTTTCATTGATCTTTCTAGCGGGTTCCATTTGGTTGCTAAATGGACTTGCGGGTAAGAGTCTCGGGGAACTCGAAGCATTTCTTCCGCCCATCCAAGTGTCGGCGACGAATTCGACTCCGGTAGCCTCTACCGAGACCCCGTGGATCTTGAACGACCTCCCCAGAGGGTTAGCGGAGGCGAAGTCACAAGGGAAACCAATCTTCATCGATTTCACTGGCTATACCTGCACGAACTGCCGTTGGATGGAGGCGAATATCTTTCCACGATCCGAGATCAAAGACAACATGAATCGTTTCGTGAAAGTTCGTCTGTATACCGATGGTGCTGGTAAGGTCTATACCGACCAACAGGATTACGAAAATAAGCACTTTGGTACAGTCGCGCTGCCGCTCTACGTCTTGCTTTCAAGCAGCGGAGAGACGATCGATACCTCGGCTGGAGTGACAAGAAATGCAGGTGAGTTCGCGGCTTTTCTAAATAAGGCTCATTAGGGAGTCGATACTAAAGACGAACGAATCTTTCGCTCCCGGATAGAACCGATGCCCTCTTCCATGCCAGTTCGGCGGGCGTTCGCAACTGATTGAAATTGCACGACATCAACTGGGATGAAATACGGAAAATGCTCTGATTTCCACGCTCTCGGGGAATATCCTGCACGTGTTGGCAGAAATTCACATTTCCGGCCTGTGAGTCCTGCTTCAAACTTCTTTCGATAGGGAACACCGCGATGAACCAAGTTTTGGGTGTGCAGCAAATGGGAGCGGCAATCGCAAAGAACGCGCGCAAGCTCTTTATTTCGGTTGGCGCGACGGTTTTGCGGAGATGGGGTGCCTGTCTTTTTGAGATCGTGGAGTCCCAGGTCTTTGCGGATTGTCTAAGCAATTTCCCATCCGTCGAGAGGTGCATAGATTCCATCGCCCCTGAGAATGCGCGAGATTGGCAACGTCTGACGGGCTATCAAGAAGCGCGCATGCGTCGTGCGAGGTGCGAGCGTGCCAAAAAGGCCGGTATCCGCAAGGCATTGGGATCAGTCCTTCCCCCGTTTGGACCGCTGCCCCTCGAGCGCAAGCTTCGCGACTCAAAGAGGTCGATTGAGCCGCTGTTGATGCGCTACGTGTCCCGGCACTCAGATACCGGAATGAGCGAAATACGAGGCATTTACGACGAATGGCAGGCGCTCCGCACCTGCACAGCAGTTTGCATGATTCTGGGTGTTGCCCTCTGTTTCCTGGGTGTTCTCTTGTACGAACTGCGGATCTTGCAGTCGAACCCTATCATCCACAATCTGTCGCCGATCGCTTTCGTTGTCGAGTTGGTGTTTTTGGTGTGCGGCCAGTCAGCGCGCGGTACCTATCGAGAATATTGCAGCTATTTACTCTCTGAAGTTTCCGTCTCTTTCAACGTTCCTCGATAGCACGGACCTGGATGGGAAAGCCGCAGGACGGGTAGCTTTGCATCAACTGACCACAAGCTCATGCGCGTGCCATGGCGTGTTGACAAGCGCTCACCATTGAAGATGCATCACGGGCTTGAGAATGAGTCGTATAGACGCGGGTTCGGGGTCGGTTTTGGGACACAGGGAACGTTCGAGAATCTCGTAAAACCGCTCTTTGATCTCCTCCATTTCCAAGGCTCCCTTTGATACCGCTTCATCCTGGGGCCATATCTATACCGTCTCGATCCTCCCGTCGGGACAGTATCGCGTGCAGGTATCGAAGATCGGGTTCAAGACCCTGATCAAGCCCGGCATCGTCTTGAATGTTCAAAGCGCAGTGGCTATCAACTTCACTCTACCCATCGGGGCGACTTCCGAAAGCGTCACCGTAGAAGCCGGTTCATCCATGCTCAATACAACCGATGCCACCGTCGGAACTGTCGTGGATCGCAAATTCGTGGCGAATATTCCGCTCAACGGGCGTAGCTTTCAGGATTTGATTTCGATGACGCCTGGCGTTGTAACGCAAAGCCCACAGGCGGGCTCCAGCCTCGGCTTCAACGGTGATTTCAGCGTCAACGGGCAGCGAACCGAAAGCAACAA
>NZ_LMUH01000006.1:249302-285438 GCF_009766105.1 Granulicella sp. S156
GCTGGGTACAACGCAGAGTCTTGTCTCTGTGGATGCGCTCCAGGAGTTTCGAGTGCAAAGCTCCACGTATTCGGCCGAGTATGGACACTCACCCGGTGGCCAGTTTTCACTGCTGACCCGGTCTGGAACGAATAGCCTCCACGGCAGCGTGTTTGACTATCTCCGCAATAATTTCTTCGACTCGAACGATTGGTTCAACGACTACTATGGCAAACCGACGCCGGCTCTGCGTCAGAATGACTTTGGTGGAACAGTCGGAGGACCCCTTTTTATACCGCGGCTCTATGATGGCAAGAACCGCACATTCTTCTTCGTTTCCTACGAAGGATTGCGTCTCACACAACCGACAGCGGCGACGATTCAGTACGTCCCTGACCTGTCTATGCGGCAGCAGGCATCCTCGGTTCTGCAGCCCATCCTCAATGCCTATCCTCTTCCGAACGGGATCGACTATGGGACCTCGGCGAACCCGAGCCTTGCTCAGTTCATTGCTCCGTTCTCTTTGCCTAGTTCCATCGACTCGACCAGCTTCCGTGTAGACCAGAGCTTCACGCCGAAGTTGGCCGTCTTCTTTAGATACAGCACGACTCCGAGTTCCACGGCGTCCCGTCCCTTCTTCGCGCGCCAGACCTTTCAAAGCAATACACAGACCTATACGCTGGGTGCCACGAGCCAACTGTCGAGCAACGCAAACAACGAGTTTCGGCTGGGCTACGGCAGCAACGATGCCACTGTAAAGGGTGCTGTCGATAGCTTCGGCGGTGCCACCCCAGTCAATCTGGCCGCCGCCATGGGAGCGGGAGGCATTACGGCGCCCTACCCTGTGATGTACTTCAACATCGCAGGGATCGGGACCTCCGATTTCGCGGTTCCTGACTCCGGAAACGTGAACCGTGAATGGAATTTGATCGACAACTTTAGTCTTTCGCTCGGTCGGCACCAATTCAAAGTTGGTGCTGACTACCAGCGCATTCGATCCACACTCGATCATAGTTATGCCGAGATATTCGCGTACTTTGCAAGCCCCACTTCAATCCTCAACAATGAGCCGGATGAATCCGAAGTCGCCCGCTTCAAATCAGCGACGCCGATCTTCAACGACACGGCATTGTTTGCTCAGGACGAATGGCACGTTTCCTCTCACATCAATGTTTCCATGGGTGTGCGCTGGGAAGTAAATCCACCACCGACCGAAGCAAGCGGGGACAACGCCTACACCCTATCTGGAGACATAGATAATCCAGCTTCGCTGTCTCTCGCGCCCCAAGGAACTCCTCTATGGAAAACGGTCTGGTACAACTTTGCTCCACGCCTGGGTGCTGCCTGGACGGTTCACGATCGAACCGGCTGGGAAACGGTTCTTCGTGGCGGAGGCGGAGTATTCTATGACACGCTCAACCGCGTGGGGGCTCTGGGATACGGTGGCTTGGGTTTTATCGCCTTCAAGCTTTATAGCGGAGCCTCGATTCCTTACACTTCAGACCAACTCACGTTCCCAATCACGGTCACGCCTCCGTATACCGGAGCGTCGATCTATGTTTTCCCCCAACACCTTCAACTGCCGTATACGCTCGAATGGAACACAAGCCTTCAACAAGCCCTCGGCAAACAGCAGTCGCTGACGATCTCTTACGTCGGGGCCGCTGGCCGACGCCTGATCGGGGAACAGCAACGCTCGCTGTCTGCGCTCAATCAGACCTTCTCCAATGTCTTCTACTTTCCCGGCGGGTTGACTTCAAATTATGAGGCTCTTCAGGTTCAGTTCCAACGATCGGTTGCCCATGGAGTCCAGGCACTCGCGTCCTACACCTGGTCTCATTCTCTCGATCTGGGATCGACGGACACGGCACTGCCGCTTCAGCGCGGCGACTCCGATTTCGATGTTCGCAACAGCTTTCAAGGCGGCCTGACCTGGGATCTCCCGCTCGTCAACGGCAACCACATTTTCGCGGCGCTTCTGGACAATTGGGGTCTCGATGGACGGTTGATCGCGCGTGGAGCGTTTCCCGTACCGTTGCAAGGCTCCTCCTATGTGAATCCCGCAGATGGAACAGTCATCGGGAACACCGAGCGCCTCCAGAGCGAACGTAGCCTCTTCGATGACGCGTCCAAGTTCATGGAGTCGTATCGTGCTCAGGGGCGGGACCTTCGTTGAAGTCTGTCTCGCCATCGCTTCTTCTAGGTACTGCATCGTTGAAGGCAGATGCGCTCGAAGAACAGGCATCCTCTGATCAAAACAGCCGCAGGCGAGCAGGTCCTCGATGTGGGCAGCGCTAGTGATCTGAAGTTCAGCTAGACACTGCGTCGCTTGTTCGAATGCATTGCAGCTGAGAGAGTCATAGAGTGGCTGCCCCGCTTCTTCCGTGAGCCACGCATTCCAATCGTTCCGTGCGGCGATGAACGGAGGCAAACACTGAGGACAGTAGCGAGAAAGAAGTCGAGTCGTCGAAAGCTCATGAGTGTTTCGGCCACTGGTGGCCTTAAGCCAATAGGCTGGACCTTCCGTCGTCTCAAAGCACACTAGTGCGGAGGAGCGGCCGACGCTCAGTTGCTGGATGTTCCCGTTGAACACTACCTCACGATCGACAGCGCTCTCTCGAATCCATGCTTGAGCTTCCTCAATCCATCCCACTCTTGAGAAAGGACCGCGGTCTTGCGGATCACCTGCCACGATGCTCCGCACCGTGGAACGCTCCGACTGAGTCAGGTCCTGCTCCGCCACATCTTCGACGGATACAGCCGTTACGCTTTCAGGAAGAAGGCTCGACTCGAGCCCACGGGCCTCGATCACTGCGCATGATGGCAGTTCCTCGGACTTAGGCAAAAGATCAAGCACGATCGATTGCACGGCCCAATTCGCTTGGAGAACTCCGGTGAGTTGTTCCGCGACGCGAAACTGTTTAGGGATGTCGATGCGCGGCAATCTGTTCGTTTCGCCATGCTGTTCGACCAACACCATCTTCGACCTCGGCAGGACCAGAGCCACTCGAAACTCTTCTTGTTCAACGTCTTGACCGTTCACGCTCATCATCACGTCCTCCAATGCTGGTGTTGTCGGTTCAGCGTGACAACAGACCTTCCGACTTCAACTGCTCCAGAAAGTCGCGGACTCCTCGTTCCACGATGGCCGGATCGGTCTGGGTCTCGGTCGCGAGTTCCTGAATAGCCTGTTCTGCCGTCAGCCCCTGCTGGAGTCTGTCCCAGATGAAGCCCCCGGTGGAGTTCAGGGTTGTGATCTGATTGCGTGATACATCTAGAATGGCGGCGCCATCCTGATTCACGACGGTGCGGAGTTCGGGGAGGGGTAACGACATTCTGGCACCTCAGGAATCCTCATATCGCCTTAAATGGCGGTTCGATTCCATTCTGTGCAGGAGAAAGAGGAGTCTGGCCCCTACAGAATGTGTTCAAGGATGCGCGAGTTCTGGCCGCACAACAAGGTCCGGATGGACCATTATTTTTTATGTCCCTCTAAGGCCCATGATTCTCCGAGAGCCGAAGTTGCGGACACGAAATAACACAACACCCAAGCTTCCGTAGGGTCCGGGAGTTTCACGGAGTGTGTGGGATCGCAGTATTGACGCGTCGGAAGATCAGCGCTCCTTATCGAGCAAGCGCAACTGAGCCGCACGGCTCGCCAATTCTGTCCGGTTGGCGGCCCTCAATCGCTCGAATAGACCACTCAAAGTGCGTTTCACGGTACGGGCGCTGACTTGCAGTGTGCTCGCAATCTCACCGTTTGTCTTACCCTTCGCGAGCATCGCCAAAAGTTTCGTCTCCCTGGGCGTGACGAAAGTAGTTGCGATCCCGCCAGGAATGGTGGCATCACTGGCTTGCTCGTCTACGGGGACACCTGGAGGGCGCGTGGACGAGACGCTGAGGAAGACATCTGCGCGGCAGGTTACCAATTTTGGCTTAAATCGTGCGATTTCCCGCCGAATCTCTTCCATATCGTAGCTGGGAAGAAATGCGATCTCCATGCGGTCTCCATACTTCAACGCTTTCTGCGCATCACTCGCATTGCAGGCGAACAGTAACACCCGTATACGATGCTCCGCTTTCGCCTCCGATGTTTTCAGTCGAAGTTCGCCTTCTCGATCGGTTCCAATCTGAGCTTGGGTAGGGCGAGCTGAGTGTTTCATCCGAGGTCACCGGAACTGTTGAGGATGGACAAGGCGTGCGTCGCCGTAGTCCGCAAGCCATCTCAGCAGCATAGGGCCGAAATCCAAGAGTGCAAGAAATTTCTCTGGCTGTAGAGGATTCGCCACATAATTCAAACCACGATCGATAGGTGCGTTCGCAATAGGGACGCTCTTTTGGCCAAGCTAGTCGGGCCTTTGAGGCGGCTCCGGACGGATGAATTCGCAACTGGCGCTCGTCGCGCCCGAGTATGTGGAAGGGTAATTCTTAGTTTCCAGATCGTGGCTGTGGCGGAAAGGCACCTTAAGAATTGAAGATCACGTCAAGAATATTTCAGATCGAGCGCCCTTTGAATTTCGATGGATCAATACCGAGGGCTTTCATCTTTGCGGAAAGGGTAGTAGGTGGAACGTGAAGGATCGCCCCCGCGCCGGATGGCCCGTAGACTTTGCCCTGCGTCTCCACCAGTGCGCGTTCAATCAGCAGGCGCTCGTGATTCGCCATCTCTTTTTGGAGTGAACCCATCGGGGCGTCCTCAGAAGAGCGAGACGCAAACAATTGCTCCTCGTCGATTGAAAGTAACTGGCCGTTCGCAACGATCACGGAGGTATCGATGACATTCCTCAGCTCCCGGATATTTCCTGGCCAGTCATACGATCGCAGCAACTCCATTCCACGCGCTTCAATGTTCCGAATCGGTCTTCCGTGCCGGGCTGCTGAGAGTGCAATGAAGTGAGTGACAAGCATGGGAATGTCGTCCCTTCGTTCTCGGAGCGGTGGCACCTCGATGGGAAAGGCGTTGAGCCGATAGAAGAGATCGGGACGGAAGTCGCCAACTCGCATCGCCACCTGAAGATCACGATTAGTGGCGGCGATGACACGTACATCGGCCGAAATGGGTTTTGACCCACCGAGTCGCTCGAATGTGCGCTCCTCAAGCACCCGGAGCAACATGGCTTGCGTGTCGATTGGAAGTTCTCCGATCTCGTCGAGAAAGAGCGTGCCGCCGGCAGCCAGTTCAAACTGACCCACGCGTTGTCGATCGGCTCCGGTGAAAGCTCCTCTTTCGTAGCCGAAAAGCTCTGCTGCCATGAGTGTGGCGGGAAGCGCAGCACAATTCACGCTGCGAAAGGGCATGCGTGCTCGTTTCGAATTCTCGTGAATGGCTTGAGCGATCAGCTCTTTGCCAGTGCCGGTTTCACCGGTGATCAAGACGGTGGCATCGGTGGAAGCGACCTGGTCTACTCGGACGAGTGTACGTTGCAGGACGGGGGACCCACCGATAATCTGTTCGAACCGATTCCGTTGGATATCGGCGAGTTCGCCTTGGAGGGCAAGGTTGAGTTCCTGCAATGAGATGTTCTCGCGGCGGAGTTTCTCTTGCAAAGCCTTGTTTTCATCGAGCAGTGTCTCATTGTCCCTAAGCAGGTTCTGGAGCGCCTCACGGTCTGCATGCTGCTCCGTTTCGTCCATGACCGTGCCGATCATCTCTTTCTCTGGGTCTCCGATCGAAAATGGTCTGCCCAGAAAGCGGACAAATCGAATTGAGCCGTCAGGCCGACGAATACGATGTTTGTGATCGATCGCCTTCTTTTGTTCGACAGCCTCATGCCATAGGGCAGTGAGTTCCGGCTCGTCGTCTGGATGAACACGCTCGCAATATCCTGAAGGGAACTTTTGTTCACCTTGTGGATCAACACCCAGGATGCGGAGCAACCCCTGGGACCAAGAACTCTCGCCAGTGGTTGCGTTCCAAGCCCAACTGCCGGTATGGCTAATCTCTTGTCCTTCCGTCAAATAGGCGTCTCGGTGGCGGAGTTCCTCCTCGATTCGCTTCCATTCCGAGATATCCCTAGCGGTAACAGCAAGGAAAGAGGGTTCTCCGGTTCTTGCATCGGGAATCACAAAAGATATGCAGTGCAGAGGAAAGCGCGTGCCGGTTTTGAGATTCCGCCCCATAGTCTCAAACTCACGCCATCCCCGCTGTTCGAAACCAAGGGCTAGCGTATCGCTGGCTCCTCTCTGATCAGACTCGAAGAAAAACTCAAGAAGGCTGGTCCGCTCGATGTCTTCACTTGCTTCCAGACCGATCAGTTTCCGCCCGGCGTGGTTTACAAAGACGGCTAAACCGCTCAAGGTCGCAACCCCTACAAAATCGGGGCTATTCTGCACCAGCGTGGTCAGCATTTGTCTTTCCGATGCTTGTGCGCGGCGTTTTGTATTGTCGAATATGAGTCCAACAATGCCGTTAAACTGTCCGTTCTCGAGCAGAGGTATGGCGGAAATGGTGGCCGGGAACTCTGCGCCGTCTTTCCGAATGCGCTGGACCTCGCGGTTCACAATGCTTTTGCCTGAATGTAGCTCCTCCTCCAGACGCTTCCATGTTTCCTTCTCACTATCTGGCAGCGGGGCAGAATGTCCGACAAGTTCGCCAGGATCGAACCCAATCATCCTCTCGTATGCGGGATTGCATCGGCGCACTATGCGATCAGTTTCCAAGAGGGCAACTCCAAATGGAGCGGCGTCCAGAATCGTCTTGTACTCCGCGTTGATCCTGGCATACTCGGCGGTGCGCGCCTGTACTTCAGTCTCGAGCTGATGTCGTGCCTGTCGCAGTGATCGCTCAAGGTGGCGACGAGACCGAGTCAGTAAGTAGATCAAGACTGCAAATACGGAGTAAACCTCAAAGAGTGGGAGATCATACGGCGTAACATGGGACCACCCGAGCGGGGAGGGAAGGAGTATCCTCAGCCCCAAACTGCAAAGAACTATAGCGAGGATGCCCGGGCCATTACCGCCATACCAAAAGCTCACCCCTATCGCGGCCACGAATGGGAGAACATTGGGACTGCGCACATGGTTATGCTGCAACAGGTACTGGATTGAGAAGGCGGCCGCAACGGATACAGCCGCGATGCCGTATCGGGCAACGGCAGATGACGTCGGGCGTGGCTCTGGCTGGAAACTCCATCTCGGCATCGCGCTCTCCGTGCTCACATCATCGACCTCTACGCGTTCGTCCAATGCACACTCGTGGCTATGGATCGCATTAGGGTCGGACTTCTGTTCGCATCAGGGATGGAATGGCAACCCCATTCCATCCCTGATGCGGACTTAGTAGCCCATGTGTCGTAGAGCTAGGTCAACGACCCGATGCAATTCAGCCTTTGTCGCTCCATTCGCCGCCTGAATTCCTAATCCCTGAACCAACGTCCCCAAATATCGTGAGAAGTCGGCTGGATTCACGCCTGTCTCCAACTCACCGTCCCGTTGTGCTTGCTGCAAGCGCCTCTTAACGGCAGCATCGCCGTGTTTCCTAAATTCAATCATGGCCTGTTTGACGGATTCCGCGTCTGTACCGCAGGCAAGGGCAGCCTGAACGGAAAAACACCCTCTTGGGTTGTCCGGATTTGAGAGAAAATCGGCCGTTCCACGCAACGTGGATTCGATCACCTCGCGAAGTGTCGGTTTTTCTAGTGCTTCCCGAAGATAAGCAGCCGGCCCATTGGCGTACCGGGTAGTGGCTAGTCGAAACAGCGCCTCCTTGTCCCCGAACGCTGCATACATGCTCGAACGGTTGATGCCCATCGCGTCGGTAAGGTCGGACAGTGTAGCGCCTTCGTAGCTCTTTTCCCAGAACACCCGCATTGCAGCATCAAGGGCAGTATCTTCGTCGAAACCCCTCGGTCGTCCCATCTTTCCGTTTGTGTTGGCTTCAGTACGCATACAGTATTTGATGCACTTCTGGACTAAAAAGTCTAAAAGTTTTGCATCCTGCTAATTTTAGAGACATCTGAATCGTTAAGTCCAGATGTGCGCCTGTTTGTCGGCGGAAGTATAACCAAGGAGAAGAAGAGAGTATGTCCAGGCAATTCCCCCTATCCATCCGAAAAGTTCACCGGGCGCCACGTCCTGGCTCCGCATACTCTTCGGCTTCCTTGGGGCGACCAATCTTCACCTTGTTCTGGCAGTGGGCAGCGCAGCCGTGCTGCTCGGAAGGGTAGATTGTGCGACGCACCTTGAACCGCACGCAGAGGCGATTCGAGCAGTATTCGTGGAGCCCACGTCTTCGACGATTCAGTAGTTGTACCGGCGCGCTCGGCCTTCAATTCGACAGTCGGAAGCCGAGCAGTTTTAGCAAGCACGTTGTCAATCAATTCATTTCCACCCTTGAAAGCAGGTTTAGGTGACCTACGAAGAACTCTCTATCGGTACGGCAATCAGTTCGTGGAAGCTGGCGATTACCCGTCTTGACCAAATGTTTTCGTCTTTGCGAGACAAAGATCTTCAGCGTGAGGTAGCCCCCGGCAGAAATAGGGTCTTCTACCTTTTGGGCCACCTCACTGTTGCCCATGACCGCCTATTCCCAATACTGGGTCTTGGTGATCGACTCCATCCCGAGCTTGATGAAGATTTCTTCACGAACCCTGATCGCACCTTTCCCGAGGATGACATATCGGCGACCGCCCTCCGGCAGGCATGGTCCGAGGTCAACAGCAAACTTACCGCAGATCTGGTGAGACTTCGTCCAGAGCAGTGGATGGAAAGACAGTCTGCCGTATCAGACGAGGGTTTCGCCAAAGATCCTCTGCGCAACCGTCTCGCTCTGTTGATAAGCCGTACCAATCACGCATCGTTTCACGCGGGGCAGATCCGGCTCGCGTCTTGAGCCTGCGACGCATGTCCGCAGGTCCACAGGAATCCATCAGAAGGGAGCAGATCAAATGACGGCAAAGCTAGAAGTGGGACAATATTTTCCGTGATGCACGCAAGGAACATACACGATCAGGAGGTCAGTCTAGCTTGCGCTGGAGCTCCATTTGCACTTTTTTGGTTCCAGCGTTTGGGAGTACGAAGCATGCTGACGATCAGTGGTCTGTCGACCAGTGATTCGCTCTTGCAGGAAAGCTATAGATGACGAAAGCTGTGCTGTTCCACCAATTCGGAGGCCCGGAGGTTCTCGAGATCGAGGACATTCCGACGCCCAGACCGGGCATGGGCGAGGTACGTCTCAAGATGCACGCTGTCGGGCTCAATCGTGCCGACTCGATGCTGTACCGAGGTGTCTCCTCTCGACAAGCTCATCTCCCGTCCCTCGTTGGATGCGAAGGCGCGGGCACGGTTGAAGCAGTAGGTCCGGGCGCAGATCAAGCGTGGCTCGGTAAGAAGGTGGCGATGTTGCCCACCAGTATCACTGGTCAATACGGCACGCTCGGCGAGCAGGTAATAGCTCCCGTCGCATCTCTGGTCGGTTACCCCGAGGGGTTCTCAGATTCCGAATGCAGCGGTATTTGGTTGCAATACCTCACTGCTTACGTCGGGCTCATTGAGGTGGCGCACGTCGGCGCCAGAGACTTCCTTGTGATCACTTCGGCATCAAGCAACCTCGGGATTGCTCTCCTCCAGGTTGCAAGGAAGGAACGCACCTCTACGATTGCGGTGATCCGCGACGGACGCTGGAAGCGCGAACTCTTGAAGATGGGCGCCGACTACGTGATTGCCAGCGATGAGGAGGATCTCGAACCGCGCATTCAGGAGATCACCAAAGGTCGAGGTCCACGGATCGTATTCAGCGCTATGTCTGAACCGCCACTCGCGACCGTGATCCCTTTGATGGAGCCCGGTGGAATCCTGCTGGAGTCAGAAGATTTGGTCGAACTTGGCCGCAAGTCGCCGATAAGGGCAACCGTTCCCGCCAGCATCACGGTCCGCAAATGCCAAGCTGAAGAAGTCGCGGACGATCCTGGGCGGCTTGCGTCGGCGATACGGTATATCTGCGAGGGCTTGAAGTTCGGGCACCTCCAGGTTGATATCGCGCGAAAGTTTCCGTTCCCTCAAGTCTCTGAAGCCTATCGTTGCCTGGAGTCGAATGAGACGCTCGGCAAGATCGTTGTAACTTTCCCAAACCCTTGAACTTAAACAAATCTTCTGCATCCGTTAGCTCTACGCACACATCTGAAACGATGAGTCCAGAAATACGGAGAGCAAACTACCGACGAAGTACAGGAAAGCTTGGAGGAAGAGAAAAATGGCAGAACAAGCAGTACTCGATCCAGCGGGGCAGGCGCCGGAACAGGCTCAGTCATCCCCGCGCCGAAAACCGGTTCCCCTCATCATCGCCGCCGTGCTCGTCATTGTGGGTATCGTTCTGTGGCGGCTGTTCTTTGCGGGATCTTCCGTGCCGGCGAGCATCGTGATCTTGAGTGGCCGCATCGAGGGAGACGACTCTGCCATTGCGCCGAAGACGACCGGACGAGTTCTGGAAGTGCGCGTCCGAGAGGGAGACGAAGTTAAGGCGGGCGATGTGATTGCCGTCCTCGATGATCAGCAAATCCAGGACCGGCACGACCAGGCGCAGGCTGCTCTCACAGCGGCTGAGGCGAGAACCACATCGGCAAGAGCGCAGGTGGCTGTTCTTGAAGAGCAACTAAAGCAGAGTGAGCTTACCGCCGATCAATCGAAGGATGATTCACAAGGCCGCGTAAGGCAGGCAGAGGCAGACCTGACAGCAGCACAAGCCGATCTCACGCAGCAGGAAGCTTCTCTCAAGTTGGCGCTCTTCGACAAGGACGCCTATGCCCGTCTTGTCCAGACTGGAGCAGTGTCCGAGCGGCAGGGCAGACTGTCCATGTCCACCGCCGATCAGCAGGAAGCGGCAGTGTCTGCGGCAAGGCGGCGCGTGGAATCAGTACGCGGCGCACTCCTCACGGCCCAGGCCAACCTTGCAAATCCGGGTATCCGCTTGGCCCAGGTAGCGGGTGTTCGAGAGCAGCTCATTCAGCAACAGGCTGAGATTGCGGTCAGCGCGGCAAGCGCCGAGCAGGCTCGTTTTCAACTATCTGAAGCGGACGCCAATCGCCAGGATCTTCTTGTGCGGGCGCCCTTCTCAGGCACAGTCATCACCCGTGCGGCTGAACCAGGGGAGATCGTAACTGCGGGCACAGCGATCGTTACGCTGCTCGACTTGTCTAAGGTCTACCTTCGCGGATATGTGCCGGAAGGCGAGATTGGCAAGGTCAAGATCGGACAGTCAGCGCAGGTCTATCTCGACTCGAATTCAAAACAACCACTGGACGCCTATGTGTCACGTATCGACCCGCAGGCTACCTTCACTCCCGAAAACACCTACTTCCGTGACGATCGTGTGAAGCAGGTCGTTGGCGTGAAACTCCAGATCAAGGCCGGCAGCGGCTATGCAAAGCCGGGCATGCCGTCTGATGGAGAGATTCTCGTGCAAGGCGACAAGTGGCCAGCCCACAAGGTGCAGTGATGAGTACAGTCTCTCTCCAAACATCAGCGGTCGATCTGCCTCGGGATACTTCTGGACCTGCTATTCGCACCGAAAAGCTGGTCAAGAAGTACGGCATAACTGAGGCAGTGCGAGGCATTGACCTGAATGTCGAACGCGGCGAGATCTTCGGATTGATCGGACCAGACGGCGCAGGCAAAACAACGACGTTTCAGATCCTCGCGGGCGTAATGGAGGCTACCTCGGGCACCGTAGAGGTCTTCGGCCGACCGGCCCGCGAGATGCGGTCGCAGACTGGATATCTGACACAGAGCTTCAGTCTCTATCCCGCTCTAAGCGTCGCGGAGAACATTCGGTACATCGGAGATTTGCGCCGGGTTCCGCCGGAAGAGATCAGAAAGCGTTCGCTCCGCTATCTCAGGATGTTTGACATGGACCGCTTTCAGGATCGTCTTGCGGGGCGACTGAGCGGAGGCATGAAACAGAAGCTTGCGCTCGTATGCGCTCTTGTTCCCGAGCCTCGTATCCTTCTGTTGGACGAGCCAACCACAGGTGTCGATCCTGTTTCGCGCCGCGAGTTTTGGGACGCGCTAGCCCATCTCTCTGCCGACGGCTTAGCCATCATTGTGGCCACTCCCTATCTTGATGAAGCGGAGCGGTGTCACCGGGTCGCTCTCATGCATCAGGGGATGCTGCATCAGACGGGAACACCAGCCGAACTGCGGGCCGGCCTCCGCGTAAAGCGGCTCGAACTCCGAACGTCGAACCTCGCCGAGGCAGAGAGTGTTCTGAGCGAACAGGCAGGAGAAGAACACGAGATACTCGATGTTCAGCGCTTTGGCGACAGGCTAGACCTGCTGGTGCCCGATCCGGAGATTGGAACGCGCGCGGTCGAGAAGATATTGCGCGGGGCTCAATTGGATGCGACCGAGATTCAGATCGATGAGCCGACACTCGAAAATACGTTCGTCGCCACTCTCCGATCGCTCGGGCAAGAGATACGCTCATCTCCATTTCCTGGAGATCACAACCACGACGCTCTTCGCGGGCAGATTGCGATAGGTGCCACCAGCCTGACCAAGCAATTCGGTGCCTTTACCGCCGTCAAGGACGTGAGCGTGCAGATCCGGTACGGGGAGGTCTACGGACTGCTTGGAGCAAATGGCGCGGGCAAGACAACCACCATCAAGATGCTCTGTGGACTGCTGCCTCCAAGTTCCGGCGAGATGCGGCTTGCGGGCGAGACCGGCAGTCTGCGATCCGCGGAGGTACGCCAACAAATTGGCTATATGTCACAGAAGTTCTCGCTCTATGACGATCTGAGCATTGAAGAAAATCTGAACTTCTTTGCAGGCGTGTATGGCGTTCCCGATGCAGAGCGTGAATCGCGGCGCCGTTGGGCGCTTTCTTTCTCCGGTCTCGAAGGCAAGGAGAAGCTTGTTACCGGAAGTCTTCCTGGAGGATGGAAGCAGCGTGTGGCCCTTGGCGCCGCGATCATGCACGAGCCGAGCATCTTGTTTCTCGATGAGCCAACCTCCGGTGTTGATCCTTTGGCGCGCCGTGCCTTCTGGAGAGTCATCAATCGTCTCGCAGATCTTGGAACAGCCATTCTCGTAACAACGCACTACCTGGAAGAAGCAGAGCAGTGCAACCGGCTAGGTTTCATGGTCGCAGGGGAACTTGTCACCGAGGGTACGCCGAGTGAGATCAAGAGTCACCAGGAAGGACATCTCCTCGAATTCGTCGTCGACCAGCCCCAGCGCGCCACAGACGTCCTGAAAAAAGGCTTAGAGCGTTGGAGAGTGTCGCTGTTCGGCGATCGCCTTCACGTCATCACGGACAAGAGCGCCGAGTTCGGTATTAGAGACACCACGCGCAAACTGGCCGAACACAACATTCGTGTCCTCAATGCGAAAGAAGGGCGCTTCTCCCTCGAGGACGTTTTTATCGGGGTTGTCGAGAAAGCGCGGCAGCAAGGCAAAGTAGCTTCGGAAGACTAGGCGGAAATCCATGAGACGAATACTTGCACAAGCTCGAATCGAACTAATCCAGATCATGCGGGATCGGCTGGCCCTTGTTCTGGTCTTGGTCCTGCCGCTGTTTCTCCTCATCCTGCTTGGATCGTCGGTCACTCTGACCGTGTCCCACCTACCGATCATTGTGCAGGACTTTGACAATTCCAACGCTTCTCGCGAATTCGCTGACGTATTTCGAGCATCGAGTTCTCTGTATGTCATTTCGTGGCCCACCGACCAGCAGCCACAGGAAGCATTTCTACACAATGAGGCGAGAGCGGCACTCATCATCCCGGCCCACTTTGAGCGCGACGTCTTAAGGAGGCAAAGCACCGCTGTTCAGCTTCTGGCCGATGGTTCCGATGCCAATACAGCCAGTCTGGTGTCGGGCTATGTCACTTCTATCGTCGGCGCATACAACGCGTTGCATGCTGGCTCGACAAGCGTGCAGGCGGTGCAGGCGCAGACCAGGCTATGGTTCAACCCCGGCCTCGATAGCAACAAGTATTCAGGTCCCGGAGTCTACGTGCTGTCCATGTCCATGTTTGCTCCTTTGTTGGCCTCGCTGGCTATGGCAAAGGAGAGCGAAACGAAGACGATCCTCCAGGTCTATGTCTCCAGCATCTCCGCTCATGAGTTCCTGTTCGGCAAGATTCTCGCCTTCAGCATCGTTGCCTTGGCAGAATGCATACCGCTGCTCGTAACGCTAGGAGTCTATTTCAAGGTCAGCTTCGCCGGCGATCCGAGTCCCTTTATCGTCTCGACCCTGCTCTATGCCTTTTGCGTAGCGTCCTTTGGGGTTATGGTCGGTGCAGTGATACCTAGCCGAGTTGCAGCCCTGCAGATGGTCTCTATGGGCGGATTCCTGCTCGTGTTTCTTCTCTCGGGTCTCATCTTCCCTATCGAAAACATCCCGCCGGCGATTCGCTGGATCTCGAATCTCGTATGGGGCAAGCATTACATCTACGTCGTGCGCGACGCCTTTCTTCAAGGCGGCGGTTGGCGTTCCACATGGCTGGAGATCCTGATTATCGGATTCACCGGCTTGGTGTTCTACGGATTCGCATGGAGAACCATGCGGCGCATGCAACTTAGCGCCTAAACAGGAGCAATGCTATGAATCGATTCTTCAATCATCGGCTGCTTGCTCTGATGCGGAAGGAGCTAGATCAGATCCGCAGGGACAGGCGCATCGTAATATCCCTGATTGTTCCTCCGGTATTGCAGCTATTGCTTTTTGGCTTCGTACTGAACTCGAAAGTCGAGAATCTGCGACTTGGGGTTATTGATCAAAGCCGCACTCCAGAAAGCCGGGAATTGATCGCCGATCTAGGTGAGAGCAGGAGCTTCCGTTTGACAAGCTCCTTTCTTGCCCCTACAGAATTGACTAACGCCATCTCGGATGGGAGAGTGCAGGCTGGTCTCGTCATTCCCTATGATTTCGCCCGCGACCTGCAACGGGGCAGGCAGGCAAATGTCCAGTTCCTGCTCAATGCGATGGATGCGAACACTGCCACCATCGCAAGAAACTATGCGCAGGGAGTGATTACAGCCTATTCATCGAATCTGCAGGGTTCCGGCTTACACGCTCAATTCGACCGGATAGGGTCAAGTGATGTCGGTCGTCCGGGACGTGTCGATCTCCAGCCTTCCTTTCTCTACAACCCCGGCCTCCTCGCCTCATGGTTCACTGTCACGGGTGTCCTGGGATTGCTTTGCATCCTGAACGGCTCGCTGGTGGCTTCGGACACGATGGTGAAGGAACGCGAGGTGGGAACGATCGAGCAGTTACTGATGTCTCCTGCGAGCACTTCGGAGATCATCGTCGCGAAGATCGCGCCTCTCTTCTTCCTGCTGTGCATTATGGCGTTGCTGTCTATCGGTTTGGCGCGGCTGGTCTTTGATGTGCCGTTCCATGGAAGTTTCCTGCTGGTCTACTTCGGCGCCACACTCTGTCTGCTCAGCGGAATCGGCATCGGGACTTTCATCGCCACCTTCACCAAGTCGGCAGAACAGTCCCAGCTTGCGAGCTTCTTCGTCAATCCGCCCCTTTCAGCACTTTCCGGCGCCATCACTCCCATGGAATCCATGCCTCGATGGATGCAACCGCTGGCAGAACTCAATCCGATCTATCACTTCGGAGTGATCGCCAGGGCAAGCATGTTGAAAGGCAGCGGCATGGAAACGCTCTGGCCAAACTTTCTAGCGCTCTTCGCTATCGCCATCACCCTGGTCTCGCTCAGCGTCCTGCGATTCCGGAAGCAACTCGGATAAGGAGACTTACATTCATGAAGCCGTTCGACAATCACAGGAAGCGAGCTTTTGAGATCCTTCCCCTCCTGCTTCTCGCCGCTGCACCGGCCTTCGCACAAATCGGGCTTCCCAACGCGCCGTCTCAAGGAACTCTGGCCAATCAGCTACCTCTCTCCGGAACAGGCGGGCAAAGCGGCGCGGTCACTGCCGTTCAAGCTCCGGTATCCGGCACTACGACGAGCGTCAATACGCTCAATACTTCGGTGCAAGCCTCTGGCCCTTACACGGGCAGTATCGACAGCTCCGCAAAGATGCCGTTTTCCGGGGCCCTGTCGTTCATCGAAGCGATCCATCGCGGACTTGACTACAACCTTGGCACTGAGGGAGTCACGCAAGCGATACGACAGGCTCAAGGAGAATCGAAGGTGGCACGTAGTTCCTTGCTTCCGAACTTGAGTGCGACAGCGAGCGAGGCGGTACAGCAAGTCAATCTCAAAGATTCCGGAGTTCGTGTCAACTCGTCTATTCCCGGCGTCACGATCCCAAGTATTGCCGGGCCGTTCAATTACTTTGACCTTCGTGCTCACCTCACCCAAACCATCGGGGACCTGACCGCGTGGAAAAACTACCGCTCCGCTCAGGAGATCGTCCACTCCAACGACTTTACGTTGAAAGATGCGCGCGACCTCGTAGTGCTCGCCGTCGGCGCCTCTTACCTCCAGGTTGCCGCGGCGAAGGAACGGGTGATCTCGGAACAGGCACAACTGGATACAGCGACTGCGCTTTTCAATCAGACATCGCAACAACGCGCAGTCGGCCTCTTGGCGCAGATCGATGTCAACCGAAGCCGTATCCAGATGCTGGCCGAACAAGAGCGACTGGAGACTCTTCGCAATGATCTTGCGAAGCAGAAGATCAATCTCGCTCGCATGGTCGGTCTGCCAGCAAACGACCACTTCGACATCTCCAGTACGATCCCATTCTCTGCTGGCCCCAGCATCGAGATCGAGACGGCCATTCAGAATGCGTATACACGTCGCGAGGATCTCAAAGCTGCTGAGGCTCAACTTCGTGCATCGCAGTTGGCGCTTTCTGCTGCTCGCGCCGAGCGCCTACCTTCCTTGGCTGTAAACGCCGATTACGGGGTCAATGGCACCAATCCCAATCAGTCGCATGGGACGTTTTCAGCCACAGGGACTCTGACGATACCCATCTGGCGTGGGGGACGCACGGAGGGCGATGTCCAGCAAGCGGATGCAGCCTTCGTGCAACGAAGAGCGGAACTGAATAATCTTCACGCGCGAATTGAAGGCGATGTGCGTAGCGCTTATTTGGATATGCGGGCGGCGGCCAATCAGGTGACCGTCGCTGAAGACAACCTCAAGGTCTCACAAGAAAACCTCGACCTGACTCGGCAGAAGTTTCAGGTCGGAGTCTCGGACAATGTCGAGGTGATTCAGGCGCAGCAATCCGTCGCCAGCGCACAACTCGATCTCATCAACAGCGTTCTTGCCCACAACGTGGCCAAGCTCAGTCTCTCTCGCGCCATCGGGGATGCAGCAGACAGTCTGCCCGATTACCTTAAGCTGCCCTAAAAGAGCGGTTGCCATCGAGAGGAAGCATTCACATTTTTCGCAGCAGCGGTACATGAAAGGAAGGAAACTCTATGAAAATCACCTCGACTATCTCCCGGATTCTTTTGGGATTGCTATTCCTCGTCTTCGGACTCAACGGCTTCCTGCAGTTCCTCAAAATGCCTCCACCAACCGGCACTGCCGCGCAGTTCTTCGGCGTGCTCCTTGTTTCCCACGAGATCGTTGTCATCATGGCTATCCAGGCGATTGGTGGGGCGCTGCTGCTGGCGAACCGCTTCGTCCCTCTGGCACTGTTTCTTTTAGGCCCGGTCATCGTCAACATAGTGCTCTTCCATGCGTTCATGAATCCAAGCGGCCTTCCGATGGCGATTGTCGCCGCCATCCTGTGGACCCTCATTGCTCTCGGAGTCCCCGGCTTCTTCGAATTGGTCTTCAGGTCCCACACTACGAAGACTGCCTCGCTATAGGGCGATCACCATTCGCGTCTCAGGGCACATTCAACCTTAGAAGGAGCCCATTTGATTTCATCGAAACCCTTAGCAGGCGAAGCGCCAACTCTAAGAACAACTGAAGACCGGCCCTCGGGCTCTCATCCGGTATTGGGCACGTTTGAGCTGGGAGGTCTCAAGCTGCCTAACCGGGTCGTGATGTCTGCGATGGCGCGAGCACAGACGACCAGCAGCAACCATGCACCTATCCCGCTGGACGCGGAATACTATGCTCAACGTGCTTCAGCAGGGTTGATCATCACCGGAGGCATTTACATAAGTCCACAAGCGACTGGTGCCCCCAATGATCTGGGGATTTATAACGAAGAACATGTGAACGGCTGGAGGTACGTTACGGACACCGTCCACGCGAAGGGCGGGCGGATCTTCGCCCAACTCGGCCACAGCGGAGGCGTATCGCATCCGGATCTCCAGGGAGGAAACTTGCCGGTAGCGCCGTCTGCCGTCAATCCGGGATCGAAGGTCTTCACACCCTCTGGATTTACGGATACAGTCACACCGCGCGAGCTCACCAGAGGCGAGATACGAGACATCATTGAGGATTACAGGCACGCAGCGGAGAACGCGAAAGATGCGGGCTTTGATGGGGTTGAACTCCATGGGGCCAACATCTACCTGATCCCGCAGTTCCTGAGTGACGCGCTCAACCACCGCACCGATGAATATGGCGGATCTCTAGAGGGGAGGACCCGATTCCTCTTCGAAGTGTTGGACGCCATTGCCTCGGTCTGGAATCGAGGCCGGATAGGCGTAAAACTCAGCCCCAGCCTGCATGGTGTGGGAGCATTTCATGCGACCGAAAATCTCCTGCCAACTTACGAACTCGTCTTCCACAGGCTGAACGATTTCCGCCCCGCCTATATCCACCTGGCGAGAACCATCAATGATGTCAGTGGAATCCCACTGGCAAGTTTGAGGTACAGAGTGCTGCAACACTTTCGGCCAAGATTCTCCGGCACCATGATCGGCAATGGTGGTTTTGACCTGGATGCCGCGAACGATGCTATCTGGCATGGCGATGCTGATCTCGTTTCGTTTGCCAAACCATTTATCAGCAATCCGGATCTAGTAGACAGGTTTGCGAGAGGGCGTGAGTTGACGCCAATCGATCCAAAATCTCACTACCAGTGCGGTGCGCTCGGATAGCATTCGCCAGGCGGATCTAAGTCTGATAGTTCAATAGCCCGAGTAGTATTTCCACACTTCTCTGCATTTCTGCGCGTGTGGCTCCATTGACCGATTGAACCGCGAGACCTGCGACAATCAGAGAGAAGAAGCGAGCATAGTCGGATGGATTGATGTCCGCCGGAATTTCTCCATCCTTTTTGGCTTCCTGGATTCGTTTTCTCAGAGCCAGTTCTCCCTGCTTCCGTACTTCCACCATCATTTGTTTCACTGATTCTGATTCTGCAGAAGTTGCCAAGGCACCTTGGACAGATAGGCAGCCTCGCGGATTTCCTGGTGTTGAAAGGAACTCGACCATTCCCTTAAGTGCGGCCCGCACCACCTCTTTGAAACTCTTTTCGCGAAGAGCAGCGTGCAAGTAGGACATCTGACCCACTGCGTATCGTTCCACCGCCAGCCGAAATAGCTGTTCTTTGTCCCCAAAGGCGGCATACATGCTGGACCGATTGATGCCCATTGCAGCCGTCAATTCGCTCATTGTCGCCCCGTCGTAGCTCTTCTCCCAAAAGACCCTCATAGCAGCTTCGAGTGCGGCATCCTCATCGAAACCACGGGGGCGACCCATTCTTCCATTCGAGTTCTTCTTTTCGCTCATACATATATATGACGCTCTTCTGGAACGAAGAGTTAGAAAATTTGCATCCGTTGCCACAGCCGTACATCTGAAACGATGGGTCCATAAAGAAGTCTCATGGATGCTCGCTCAAGGCAGGACATCAAGTTGCTCGTCGAAATGAGCCATCGTCAACGTTCGCTGGAAAAGCTAAAGGCTCTTGATGTGACGCTCACAAAAGAAGAACTCAATGACCTTGACGAAGGCTTTGCGCTGGGAGCAATCACGGGAGACCGAGACCCCGCTCAAATGAAACACCTGTCGGCTAAATAGGAAGGGAGACAATGGCAGAAATCTCAATCTTGACACCGCACCACCGGCTCAAAGGCTACCTGGCTACACCGAAAGGTGAGGGGCCTTGGCCCTGCGTTATCGTGCTTCATGACATCTTCGGCTTGACTGACGTGACGCGTGGCCACGCCGATTGGCTGGCCAGTGAAGGGTATCTTGCGCTGGCGTTGGACCTGTTCTCCTGGGGTGGTCGCATCCGTTGCATCCGCACCTTGATGGCGGATCTGTCGGCGCACAGGGGAGCGTCGTTCGATGATGTCGACGCCGCGCGGCAATGGCTGGAAGGCCACCAGCATAGCACCGGCAAGACCGGGGTCATCGGCTTCTGCGTGACCGGTAGTTTTGCGATCCTACTGGCCGCCGGCCACGGCCTTTCGGCAGCAGCCGCGAACTACGGCCCAGTCCCAAATGACATCGATGCAATCCTGGGTGGGGCCTGCCCGCTCGTCGGGAGCTACGGCGGCCGCGACAGGAGGCTGAAGGGAGCGGCGGCGAGGCTGAACGGCGCACTCGAACTGCATCAGATCGAGCATGATGTCAAAGAATACCCGGATGCCGGGCACTCCTTCCTCGATGACCACAAAGGCCTGATCGGAGTTCTCGGCGTCGTCATAGGGGCTACTTACAAAGAGAAGGACGCGGCTGACGCGCGCGGCCGTATCCGGGCGTTCTTTGCCAGCCATCTCGCCTAGTTCAACAGTTGTGGATACCTCTTTCCTCGCTCTATTCCGATGCGCTCGATCTCTTCGAACCCGCTTCTAGCGTACTTTGATCTGTATGTCCGGAGTAGGTGCCAAGCACCAACGGATAAGTGTGTCTCATCGCGACGATCTGCGGAGATCAGGCACAGGAAGGGCCTGAACGAAGCCAACAGGATCGGCTCTGAGTCCGGCTCCATGCCCACGATGTTAAATGCGCAATCTTGAGCAAAGAAAGCTCGACTTCGGCAACACGATCGGTATGGCGCGGTTTATTTACCTGTCGTTTCAGAGTAATGACGTGTAAAACCGGATTCATTCTTCTTGACGGGGAGGTGGCTCCGGCTCTCGTCAAGCTATTTATGGAACGAGAGGTACAGATAATGAATCCACCATCAAATTCGTCTCATCTGAAAGAAATCTCACCTCTGTAAGGAACTAATCATGTCGTTAGACAACTCGCTACACGGGAAGGCTGGAACAGGCAGCGTGGCTCAAGGTGGCGGCTCAGATCGCCCCTTGTTCACTGCATACAGCTTGGGAGATCTTCCACTGGCCAACCGGGTCGTGATGTCCCCAATGACACGGGGACGGACCACCAACAGCGGTCGAGTTCCAACAGTGGTGGAAGCTCGATATTATTCACAGCGGGCATCGGCAGGGCTCATCATCACTGGAGGAATCTACGTCAGTCCGCAAGCAGTCGGGGCAATTAATGTTCCTGGACTCTATACAGAAGAGCAGGTTGATGGCTGGAAAAGAATCACTGATGCGATCCACCGCAGAGGCAGTCGCATCTTCGCCCAAATCGCTCATAGCGGATCGATTTCACATCCCGATCTATTGAATGGAGCGAGCCCTGTCGCCCCATCAGCGGTCAACCCTCTTCAGAAGGCTTTTACTCCATCAGGGTTTGCGGACACCGTGACTCCTAGAGAATTGACCCTATCCGAGATTCAAGCGGTTATAGATGACTTTCGAGTCGCGGCAGCAAACGCGAAGCGAGCAGGATTCGATGGGGTGGAATTACACGGAGCAGCCATCTATCTCATCCCGCAATTCCTGAATGAGGCCACAAATCTCCGCACCGACGCCTATGGGGGGACAGTCGAGAATCGCTCGCGCCTGCTCCTAGAGATACTCAGTGCCTTAGCGGATGTCTGGGCCCATAGCAGAATTGGAATTAAGTTGAGTCCTAGTTTGAATGGTCTAGGAGTGTTTCGAGCGACAGAGACGACGGTTCCAACCTACGAATACATTGTCAAGCACCTGGCCGCATTCCAACCGGCATACCTACATCTCATGCGGCCAATCAACGATCTATCTGGTACCCCGGTGGCACTTCTTCAGCAGCATACGTTAGACCATTTTCGTTCCATGTTTCCAGGCACCATCATCGGGAATGTAGGTTTCGATTCTGAGTCGGCGAACGAGGCTATTAGGAACGGTAACGCGGACCTCATATCATTTGCGCGGCACTACATCTCAAATCCTGATTTGGTTGAGCGTCTCAGGCATGGTTATGCGTTAGCGACCAGTGATCCCACAACGTATTTCCAAGGAGGCAGCACGGGATACATCGACTACACACATTACTGATCAATGCGGGCCGTATGACGCAGGCGCATCGGAATGGAATTCGCTATAGCCGCTTCGCGGATTGGGAGAGGCCCAGCCAATGAGTGCGGTAGTAAGTCGGGGGAAGTTAGGGAGGCTAGGTATACACCATGAGGACGATCGTCATGACAGGCGCAACGGCGGGAATAGGACTCGCCGCCGCAGAACAAATACGGCGAGTGCCAAATGTTCGGCTACTGCTTGGCACGCGTGGTACATCAACAGTAAGTGCGGATTCTCTGCCGCTCGACTTGGCACGGCTTGCCAGTGTGCGCAGCTTTGCAGCGGCAGTTGAGGAAATGCTGGGTGGCGGCAGCATTGACGCGCTGGTGCTCAACGCCGGTATACAGTTTGACGATGTCGATCAGCGCACGGAGGACGGTTTTGAGACTACTTTTGCAGTGAATCATCTGGCCCACTATCTGCTGCTTCGGCTTCTGATGCCGCGATTGGCCACTGGGGCTGCCGTCGTCATCACTACGAGTGACACCCATGATCCGAAGGCGCTGCCGTTTTCTTCCGGGTTTGCGCCCGAGCACGCGGACGCACTGAAGCTGGCCCAAGGCCAGGTCCGACTCAATCCCGAATCGAAAGCTTCGGGAAGGCGTGCTTACGCAACTTCGAAGCTCTGCAATGTGCTGACCGCTCGAGCGCTCGCCTCGTCTCCTTTCGCGCGGGAGCGAGGTTTGGGTGTCATCGCATTCAATCCGGGATTGACGCCGGGAACACAGCTTATGCGTAACAGTTCCGCCGGCGTTAAGTTCGTCGTCGCGGTACTGATGCCGATCCTGAGCCCATTGATGCGCATAAATACGATCGCAGGAGGTGGTGACCTCCTGGCGAATTTTGCGCTCGACCGGATTGTCCTGCCGGCAGGGCGGATCTATGCTTCGCAGGTCAAGCGCCAATTGACGTGGCCGGATCCTTCCGAACTGGCGCTCGACGACGCGGCGATGACGAAGCTATGGCGCGATAGCGAGACCTTGGTACGGCCCTGAGTCCGCACACTCTCGGAAACCTAGCCCCTGCCGCGTGGACTCGCGGTAAGGGCTAGCAAACGAGCGGTGTCAGTGTCCTCTTTACTCGACATCAACGAGGAGGCGATGTAGCTCCAAGTTCGCAATCACCCACTCGCCATCAACCCGCTTCCAGGTCTCGTAGTAGTGCCCGTAACCGTGCATGCTCTTCGCCGGATGCTCGGGGGTGGGCGTGTAGCGGTGCCAGTCTTCCATGGCCCAGATAGCTGATGCCTCCGCGTCAGATTTGAACTCGATCTCCGAGTTGTGTGTCTGGTGCACCGTCACAGTCGTCGCGAAGAAGTGGCGTGTACCCTCGAAGAACTTCTCCACGCCGTCGGACGCCATCATGACGGTACCGTCTGGTTTATAGAACGTGACCTTGGCATCCGCGCTAAAGAGTTTCTCCCATTTGTCGTACTGCTTGGTGTCGAGATAGCGGCAATATTTCGCCTTGCGATCCCGAATGATCTCTTTCACTTCCAGTTCGTTAGGCATGACGTTGACTCAATGTTCCTTTCGGGTGAGCAGCGAGGTATTTCAACTGCCGCTTACATCTGCTACGTTCGGCTCAATGCATGAGACTGAGAAGTCTCGATGTCTTCGTTACGTTCGTGTCAAATAAGATTATCTGTACCTATCGATTCAGATGTATAAAGAGAACTAGTGATGCAAAAGCTCTTACACATTTTGGTGCTGATCGAGTATTTGTGGGCCACGCGCAGCAACCAGCGCAGTTGAGCATTTCGGCACAGAAAGCGGGCGATAGAGGCGCGACCCCTCCACCAAGTTCATAGAGAATTATTCAAGCAGTTAATTTTGCAACACCTCCTCCCGTGGCTTACTTGACGGGAGCCAACATCACCTTACCTCGCTTAACAATTGAAGGAGAGCTATGAGCTTTCAGCTATACAGCACGGACATCAAAGATGGGGAAGAACTTGCTCTTGCGCAGGTCTATAACGGGCTGGGACATAGTGGTGAAAATATCTCACCGCATCTTGCGTGGACGGGAGAACCGGCTGGTACGAAAAGTTTTGTCGTGACTTGCTTTGACCCTGACGCTCCGACTGGATCGGGCTGGTGGCACTGGCTTCTCATAGACATCCCAAGCAGTGTCAATGAGTTGGCTACCGGCACAGGGTCCAAAGGAGGAGTGTTGCCTTCGGATGCATATCATCTTCGATCAGACTATAGCACTTATGATTTCGGCGGAGCCGCACCGCCGCCAGGACCAGCGCACCGCTACATTTTTACCGTTTACGCAATGCCCTCGGAGCATCTAGGAATTGATGCGGAGGCAAGTGCTGCTCTGGTCGGCTATCTCACGACTCAGACCGCGCTCGGCAAAGCCACTCTCACGGCAACATATACCTTCAAGGAGCCGACTGCATCAAGCGCCACATAGACGAGGTTGTGTTCCATGAAGCCCTCAAGGGAGATCGCTATCATGGCTGTGGATGAATATGAAAGCGTGAGCAGCATCAAGATGCGTGCGGGAGTCGGATCGGCCGCACGCATTGTTCAAACTACTGAACTCACTTTTCATCGTCTCGTGACCGACAATCCGGTTGCGATATTGGTTACGCAAGGCGCCAAAACTATAGCTTGGCCCGGCGGCCTTTGTAAGGCTTCCACGGGTGACATTGTGGCGCTCCCTCGCAGCCAGACATTCGACATGACGAACCATCCATCGTTGGAAGGCAGCTACGAAGCCTACTGGCTGACATGGGATGGTGATCTTCTTTCTTCATTTGCAAACACACATTCGCATGCACGAGGGCATCTCACGACCGCAGAGGTCGTGAGGAATGTGCCTGAAGCTTTTCGTCGAAGCTATACTCAGGCTCTTGAGGCAATCACAAACCGGATTGCCATTCCACACCTTGTGGCGCGCCATAGGTTGTTGGAGTTGCTTCTCTGGTTGTTGGAGCACGGAGTGTTCTATAAGCCTGACTTCCCCAACACCGTTGAAGCAAAGGTGCGCCACTTAATTTCAGAAGATCTCGCATCAGCATGGTCCGCTGAGCGAGTTGCCTCTCGGTTGAATATGGGTACGTCAACGCTCCGCAGAAAATTGGCGGAAGAACGGGTGAGCCTTCGCGAGGTCCTGCAAGACGCCAGAATGTCATACGGGCTCTCTCTTATTCAAAGCACGACTCTCTCGATGTTGGAGGTCGGTCAGAGCGTCGGTTACGATTCAGCTTCAAGATTTGCGGTGAGATTTAGGTCACGTTTTGGATTTAGTCCTTCGGAGGTCCGAGGAAGCCGTAGGAGCCATCGACCCCTCATCCGGATTGGTAGCTGATAGCTCCTCGATCTTGCGGCGTGACAGACCGTAGATGGCCGTGTTGGACTATGAAACGAGTTGTTCGGCTGCGGCTTGCCTGATGACACCCAAGGCTCAGGCGATAAGAACTTAGCGCTTCATTTCTGGCATGACGTTTTCACCTAGACGTTGCGCTATACCAAGTCATCAGACACTACCCGGCAGTGTTTAAGTATTCATGCTCTACAGCCACCATCCACTACGCTCAACGGCTATCTGAAGTCGAGTGATATCGCGAAACGAAGCTTCTCGCTCTTCGTCAATGACAGCCTCTAGCGTGCTCAGCAGAAATCATGGCTGCGGATCGCCGGGTAGAGCAGGCTGCCCATTGGAAGGCGGAATCGATTTGGGCACATTCCTGGTGAGTCTTTTGCCCAAGAACTCCTGGATCACCGCCTGGCCTGCGCGGCCTGCGACGCCCAGACCGGCGTTGGTAAAGACCAGACTTGCTCCGCGATCCGCGTGGGGATAATACGCATTGGAGAGCGCTCCTGCGGTCATCGTCCCAAGAAGATAAGAATAGTTCGGCATCGTCGTGCCGCTGTCACTGCGGGCGACGAATGCGCTGCTCACGGCATGATACAGGCGTGACTTTTTCGTGCCGGTTCCCTGGTAGAAGTAGCGCGGATCTTGGTGGAATAGCGAAGCGAAGACCGCATGACTTAGGAAGTCACTGGATCGACCATCACCAAACTGAGCCGCCCAGCGCTTACCGTACCCGGCCGCACCTTGTCCGTATCCCTTATACGCGTTGTTTGCCTGTTCGATTCCTGCGGTCACACTAACCCCTATGTATGTTGTCCAATCGAGCGTGTCGTGTGCAGCGAGAGAGAATTTCTGTCTTGACGTCATCGGAGCGGCGTCGGGGACGTAGCTTACATAGAAAGCCGGGACGATACCGAGCACGCGTTGCTTCTCCTCTGCTCTGATCTGCACAGCAGCGATCTCCTCGGTGGGACGAACCGTCACCTCTGAAGTTGTTGACGCGACAGCCAGCATAATCTTGGGTATCTGATAGGACTGTTGCGCGGAAACGACGATCTCCGCTGACCTGAAAGGCTGAAGACCATTCACTGTGATAAGGACGACATAAGATCCCTCAGGAACCTGGTTGAATGTAAATTCACCGTTCGGCCCGGATGTTACAGATCGTCGCTGTGAACCACCCTTGCTCGTTAGAACGACCTGGGTCCCAGCAATAGTCGCTTCAGTTATGTCCTGGACGACCCCTGAGATGCGGGCCGATCCGTCCGTCGGAAGCGACTGACTGTTCGAAATTTGTGGACCTGATTCGGGAGTCGACTTACTCCGCTGACTCTGTGGTGTCGGCGCATCGGGAAGTGACGACATGTCGCTCCTCGTGAGGCTTGATGCGAGAGCCGAATCTTGCGCGGCAAGGTCTCGCGTAAAGGCAACGACACCGATCAGGACAGCCATTTGAATGAATCTGCAGCAAGAATCAACGAGGATCGTTGCAGACCGGCTCCTCTTCGTCCGGACTAAATATCGAAAGTCAACCATCGACCGACAACCTTTCAAAATGAGGAGTGGCTGTTGTTGCCGAAACCCGGAGAGCTTAGTAGGCATACTTTACCGAACAGCCATAAGGGCGGGTTGACTGGACCTGGATAGGTCGTCCGTTCATGGATTCCGTAAGAGCTTCGTCGACATAGTTTCTTGCCGATGTATGGTCGGATAGGTCCCATGTTGGATTGTCATCAATTGCTCCTGCATAGATCAGCTTGCCCGAGGGATCGATCACAAACATGTGCGGCGTCGTTTTGGCACCGTAGAGTCGGCCTATTGTTCCACTGGGGTCCAGAATCGCCGCGGTTGGAGAGGCATGCATTTCTTTGATGTATCGATTTTCTTCCTCAGAGGAGACAAAGCCTTCTTGTCCTGGGGCAGATGAAATGATGGATAACCAGACGACATCTTGATTAGTCCACTTTCGCTGGACAGCTTCCATGCTTCCGTTGATATAGTGCCTCTGGTCGTATGGGCAGCCCTGACTTGCCCATTCCAACACCACGTACTTGCCGCGGTAATCCGACAGACTATGGGTTTTTCCATTCGAGTCGTTGCCGGTAAAATTCGGCGCCTGATTGCCAGGGACAGCCGCTTGCGCTGACATACACAGCGCGAAATCTAGCGCCAAGAAGACAATGAGCTTGTGAAGCAAGGAAGATGGGCCAGACGGACGAAGCAGCAGGTTGTCTGAATACATGAAACCTCCTATTTGTTGAAAGCTCTCTCGACGCAGGTCGATCGCAGCCTACGATTTGGTCGATATGACCGTTGAGTCAAGACGATGTGACGAAGGTCTTCTGGCCTGCGACCGAGTTCCCGGAGAGCACCCGAGACGATGGCGGTATCGATCCATCTTCCCAATACCCGGCATACCGGCTTCTTGGAGCGAATACACATATATGACGACTTCTGGAACGAAAGGTTAGAAAATTTGCATCCATCGCCGAAAGCGTACATCTGAAACGGTAGGTGCAGAATAGCAGCCTCGCTTCGAGGCCCACAGAGGCGGGCGTGCATGGTCAAATTGCGGAAAAGTCGCGGTCGTCACAGATGGGCGCAGCGGATCGAAGTCGTTGCGCCTGGAGAAAGTGTGACCTCCAGTGCCGGGCATAGATGGAGAGGTGCTCCAAGCCTTCGATGTACTCGCAACTGGCCAAAATATCGGAAAGATTGTGATCGCATTCGCAAGGCAGGGAGAGTTCACAAACTGGGGCTAGAACATCTCCCCGCAACAGTATTCTTTCGAGGTGTCAGGTGAAATTTAGAACATTGGGAAGCGAGGGGCCGAAAGTCTCGGCTCTTGGGCTGGGCTGCATGCGAATGTCGCCGTTCACGGGGACCGTTTCCTTCGGTAAATCAGGTGATGATATCGAGAGTATTGCCACGATTCACGCGGCTCTTGATTCAGGTATCAACTACCTGGATACGGGCGACTTCTATGGTTCGGGACACAATGAATCCCTAGTGGGTAAGGCAATCCGGGATCGCCGCGACCAAGCATTTGTGGGCGTGAAGTTTGGAGTGTTGCGCGCCCCGTGGGGAGCTTTCCTTGGGGCTGATTTGCGGCCCGCCGCGGTGATGAATTTTGCGTCGTATTCATTGCAGCGTCTCGGCGTCGATGTCATCGATCTTTATCAGCCAGGCAGACTTGATCCGACGATTCCGGTGGAAGACACCGTCGGAGCCATCGCGGAACTGATCCGGCAAGGCAAGGTGCGTTATCTCGGATTGTCTGAGGTGAGCTCTGAACAACTACGGAAGGCACATCGCGTTCACCCTGTGTCTGTATTACAGATCGAATACTCCCTTGCGACTCGTTTCATCGAACGGGAGATTCTGGCGACTGCTCGTGAACTTGGAATTTCCATCGTCGCATACAACGTAACAGCTCATGGTCTGCTGGCGGGCTCCGCTTCAGTCCAGCTAGAGCCCAGTGACCCCAGGACGAAACTGTCGCGCTTTAGTACTGAAAATCTCCCTCAGAATCTCAAAACGGTCGAGGCACTCGTATCCATGGCTGAGGCCAAGGGCTACTCTCCAATCCAGATCTCCATAGCGTGGCTTCTTTCTCGCGGAGAAGACATCATCCCGCTTGTCGGCCTGACTCGCCGCACGCACCTAGCCGATAACCTCTCAGCACTTGATATTTCACTCAGTGAAGATGAACTGCAAACCCTCGATCGCGCTTTCGCGCCTGGAGCGATCGTTGGAGATCGAGCGCCAGCCGAGGTAATGCGCTTTTCACCAAGCTAGAAAACATCCACCGAGGACCGTAAGGGTTAGCTCCTCGATCACCTCCGTTCATGCAACGAAGACATGCAAGCGGTTGCTTGCCACTTGTAAGACGCAAAGATACTTTTCAGGAGAAATAGCAATGAGCAAGATTGACGACGCACCCGTCTTCACACCCTACACGCTCGGCGAACTTAAACTCAGAAATCGGGTGGTAATGGCCTCGATGACGCGCGGACGCGCGCGCAATGCCGAACTCGCGCCGACCGACCTTCATGTCGAATATTATCGGCAGCGGGCGACAGCCGGTCTCATCTTCACCGAAGGGACGTGGATTAGCCCAAGCGCGATTGGAGTCATCAACGCTCCTGGCCTCTTTAGCGTACGTCAGGTTGAGGGCTGGCGCGCTGTCACCTCTGCAGTTCATGCCGAAGGCGGTGCAATCTTTGCGCAGCTTGCCCACTCCGGGGCCGTCTCGCACCCCGACTTTTTCAATGGTGAACTGCCAGCCGCCCCTTCTGCGATAAACCCTGGCCTGAAAGCATTCACGTCCGATGGTTTCAAGGATACCGTGACACCGCGTGCCATGTCGGTGGAAGAGATCGCCGCGACAGTCGCGGACTATGGGACCGCCGCTAAGAATGCTCAGGACGCAGGCTTCGATGGCGTAGAGCTACACTCTGCAGGTGCCTACCTCTTGCCGGAATTTCTCAATAGCGCGCTGAACATTCGGGAAGATGCCTATGGTGGCACGGCGGAGAACCGAACGCGGATTGTTCTGGAAGTTCTCCAGGCATTCATTGCCGTCTGGGGACCAGGGCGCGTTGGCATCAAGCTCAGCCCTACGCTGACCATGGGCGGCCTCGGGCCGACCGACAAGACGATCGACACTTACGACTATCTCGTTCGCCGCCTCAATGAGCTTCCTCTCTCTCACATTCAGATTGGCAGATTTCCGAGCGATCTCTCGGGCACCCCCATCGCCGCGTTGCAGGACACGATCGGCTACTATCGCGCGCGCTTTCATGGCACGTTGATTGCAAACTTCGGTTTTGACGGTACTTCCGCCAATGCGGCGATCAAAAGCCAGCAGGCTGATCTGGTTTCCTTCGCGAAACCATTCATCGGCAATCCCGACTTCGTGCGCCGGCTTCGCGAGGACCTGCCGCTTGCAACCTCATCCCCCGAAACCTATTACCAGGGTGGACCGCAGGGATATATCGACTACCCGGTTGCTCCCTGAGGCGACGACCGGCAGACGCGGATAGGGACCGAGCCCTTGACTGTGGTCACATTGCATCCTTGACCTCTGCCCCAGAGGGAGGTTGACCGGCAGCGTTCTGGGGTATCGACCGAAGAAGCCAGTCGATATCGTCGTGAGCTCGCTGCCGGTACATCATCTGGTGAATCAGGAGCAATGCTTTGCAAGACGAAGTTCTCATCCTCGGTGGCGGAGTGGCAGGCTGTGCCGCTTCGATCGCGCTCGCTCGGAAGGGACGGAGCGTTACGTTAATTGAACGCGAGCCCACATCTCGACATAAGGTTTGCGGAGAATTCCTAAGCGGTGAAGCCCTGGAAGACCTGCACGTCCTTGGTATCGACGTGGCCTCTCTTGGAGCAGTGCCCATCAATTATGTTCGCCTGGCCGCAGCCAGACGCGCTGCGGAGGCTCCGCTGCCTTTTCCCGCAGCCTCGCTCACACGCAAGGCGCTCGATGCAGCTCTTATCGCCGCAGCCATCGCCGCGGGAGTCCGCGTTGAGCGAGGTCGCAGTGTGCAGTCGCTCAGCCGCGCGACCGGCAACCTCTGGCACGCAACGCTCGACAACGGCACCACATGCGAAGCTCCAACCACCTTTCTCGCCACGGGGAAGCACGATCTGCGCGGTCACGGTCGCCCCAAGGACACTCATCAATGGGTCGCTTTCAAGATGTATTACCGACTGTCTCCCACCCAGACCGCTGACCTGGCGGACGCCTCCGAGTTGACGCTCTATTCTGGAGGCTACGGTGGTATTCAACGAGTCGAAGACGGCATTGCGAATTTCTGCTGCGTGGTACAACGGCGATATTTTGCACGTGCGGGTCTTCGCTGGGAGGGCCTCCTTGCGAAGATGCAGCAGGACTGTCCTCACCTCGCAATGCGGCTTGACGGTGCGGAGCCGCTACTCGACAAACCGATCACCATCACTCATATTCCGTACGGTTACCTCCGCCGCGCAACCGAGGATGGGCTCTACTGTATCGGCGATCAGGCAGCCGTAATCCCCTCGTTCACCGGCGATGGTATATCCATTGCCCTGCATACTGCCCGCCGTGCCGCCGCTGCCTATCTTGCCGCGGAGCCGGCGCCTGTCTTTCAGCCAAAACTGCGCTCCGCAATGCTGCCCCAGATGCTCCTTGCTGAGTTCGCCGCCAGTGGCTTAAACAATGCATTTGCGCGCGCTGTACTTCCGTTCTGCCTCAGAGTCTGGCCCGGCGCGATGCGCGTAACGGCTAGACTCACGCGTGTCACTCAGCCCGGCGCTATTGCTCCACAAGCGTTCGTCAACTGAAATCGAGCCACTCCAAAACAGCTCTCGGAAGTTAAATCTTTTAGAGGAGATGATGTAATGAGATCCTTCGCAGTCCTAGCCCTCGCGATCATACTTGGTCCAGCCGCACTCGCCCAGCATCAGACCTTTGCCGTCAGCCCCGATTCCAGCGAGGTCAAGATGAAGCTCAACACAACTCACGAGGTCGTAAACGGCATATTCCACATTCAATCTGGATCGATCAATTTCGACCGGACCGCTTCTGATATATCGGGGATAGTCATCGTCGCAGCAGGCAGCGGCAAGACGGGGAACGATAGCCGCGATAAAAAGATGAACAAAGACATTCTCAAGGTGAACCGGTTCGCCACCGTCTCGTTCGCGCCTAAGGCGTACAACGGAACAATCGCGGCTTCGGGCGACTCGGCCATTCAGGTGAGCGGAGTGTTCACCCTTCTCGGCATTCCTCACGACCTGACGATTCCGATGCAGATTCACATGGATGGATCGAAGGCAACGGTGAAGGCGCAATTCGTCGTTCCCTATGTTCACTGGGGTCTCAAGAATCCGAGCTTCCTGATCTGGAAAGCTGAGAATGACGTTGCGATTGATCTTAATCTCGTTGGCCAGATTTCCAACTAGCTGATCGTCCTGTTGGTACGTTGAAATAGGATCATTTCGGTCTAACCGCACTCGTTTCCTGCCTTTATTCCGATTCCGAGCGTCTATAGCAAGACTATGACTGCGCAAATGTGAGTCATATTCCTTTGCTGAATTCATAGGACCAGCGAATCTCTGTAACATGCCGCCAGCCATCCTGATTCGCTACATGCGCGATCAGGTCGATGGACCGTTTGCACTCCTCCGTCACATCCTGCAAAGGAACGCCGCCCGAGCCTCGCATCGCAAGTTGCGCCAATCGGCGCAGAGCATCTACGGCGCTGTTAGCGTGGATGGTCGAGAGCGATCCGCGATGGCCGGTGTTGAGGGCGTCGAGAAAGACACGCGCTTCCGGGCCACGAATCTCACCTACGATAATCCTGTCCGGTCTGTGGCGTAGTGCCGCTTTCAGCAGGTCGCTGAATCCGATCTGGCTCTTGTGGGTATCGAGTTGGGCCTCGGCAGAGATGACGTGTTGTTTCTTTATATACAGTTCGGCGACGTCTTCGAGAATGAGGATGCGGTCACTGTCAGGAATAAAGCCAGCGACGACATTAGTGAGTGTTGTCTTCCCCGCGCCTGTCCCACCAGAAATCAGCAGATTGTCGCCACGGCGAACTGCCGCCGCCAGTTGTTGTGCCTGCTCGCTACTGAGCATTCTGCGCTCAATCAAATCATCTATCGTGAAGTTGCGCGAGGTAAACTTGCGGACCGTCATCATAGGCTGAGGATTTACCACCGGCGGAATCAACGCTGCCATGCGGCTGCCGTCGGGCAGGCGCAGGTTGAGGATGGGGGAGTCCGCGTCGAGCTTTTTGCCGAAACGGTTCGCGATCACTTCGAGACCTGTCAATAGAGCACCTTCTTCGAACCGGACGTCAGGTATCAGCTCGATACGGCCTCTCTCCTCCATCCAGACAGATCCATCAGGATTCACCATGATCTCGGAGACAGTATGGCTGGTGAGCAAATGCTCGATCGGTTTAAGAAATGGAATGATGATCTCGAAACTCATTGGGATACTCTCCTTGGATCGAACTCGATCTGCTCCTGATCGAACCAGTTCATGGTGATGGGCAGGAAGTCGGGTTTGAGGTAGCAGTAGGTCGGCGGCTGCGGGCTGATGCCGTCGAAGGCGACAACGACGGATTGAGCGTTCTTCAAATCGAAGAAGACCTTCTCTTCGAAGAGTGGTTCCTTACTTTTCTGGTACTGTTTGGCGGCGGCAACTGATCCTTTACTAGACGATGTCCGGCCCGAGAGCCACCCCACATTGGCGTTGGTCGAGGTCTCGGAGACTGTGTAGCTGATACGGGTTCTATCTTCCTTACCGCACAACTCTGAGGCGTAACGAGCAGTCTCTGGATCGGAGGTTGTCAGAAAAACCTTGGTGCGGAACGTCTGCAGCAGGGTTTTGACGCCTTCATTAGGCAGAGCATCCTTGAGACTAGCGACAGACTGTGTGGCCACGATGGGGATGCAACGGGGCTGCCGGGAGAGTGATAGGAAGCGTTCATCCCCGGTCGGGTTGTCGCCGCCGACGGTAGCGAAATTCTGATACTCATCGCAGATAAAGACGGACGGTCGATAGTGCCGCTCCGGTTCGGCATCCATCCTCGGAATACGCAATAGCATGGCTCGCTGATAGTCGATCTTCATCATGGTGCCGATGGTTTTGGCGAGTGCCGGATTGAGTGCCACGGGAAAGTTCAACCCCACAACAGCACCGGACTCGATCAGTTCCTCGAAGGGCGCCATAATGATTCCGTGTGGATCGGAGGCGCATGGCCTGCCGTCGTAAAGTTCCTTCGGCGGGCAGAAGACGCGGCGTACATCGGGATCGGTCTCGAACAGAGACAGGAAGACGGCGATACCCTGCACGATCGAGGTCTTGACCTCGGAGCGAAAGAACTTCCAGTGTTCCCAGTACCAGTATTGGACACTCAAGAAGCGTTCCCGCTGCGCAGGATCGGATGGCTTCCGGGTGCAGACGAAGAACTCCGAGGATGTCTGTTGGGTCAGAAGAGTCTCCAGCGTCTCTGTCCACGCGATCAGATAAAGTCCGGCATCCTTGTTCCATGCAAAGCCCAGCGGAGAGAGCAGGCCCTCATGCCCTCTGTATTCCTCTTTGCCGATACCTATATAGCCGGTGGCGCTGAAGCGGGAGCCGACCTCGGTCAGCATCTCCTCGAGCTTGCCCGCGCTGATGACGGTACGGAAGAGATCGACCAGCGTCAGGTAACCGTCACGGATGCGATGGAGCATGATGACGTACCGTACAAGGTCGGTGTAGGACTGCTGCCAGAACGGTTCCTTGCCCTTACCCCAGATGGACGTGATGATAGAGGCGATGTTGAACGCCTGCGCGTAGGCATCGAGTGAGTTGTTGAGTGGGTTGTAACGGACGTTGCCATCGAGCGAGACTTCGACGTAATCCTGGTCGCGCCCGCACCAATTCAGGATGCGCTGGAGTTGCCGGCAAAGATCACCCTTGACTTCGAGGACGATGCCGGAGAGCTTCTGTTCTGGATCACTGGCTTTATAGGAGAACAGCTGCCGCATCGCCGGCAGGATCAGTCCATAAGTCTTGCCACTTCCAATCGATCCGAACGATGCTATGCCGGTATAGAGACCGCGCTCCGGGATTGAGAGCCACGACGGAAAGGCGCTCGCTGTGGGAAGGAGCTGGCTATGTACCTCCCCAACAATCAGGGACAGTGCTGTCCGTATGCGCGGATCGGGATATAGAGGCAGCGCTCCAGCGGCCAACTCCAGTTCACTCTTATAGAGATGGACGTACATCAGCGAGAAGACCATCGAGAAGACAATGAATGGGGTGGAGTAGAGAAAGAAGTCATAGCCCCAGATGACACCATGAAAGACTGGTGGACGCTCCAATTCAATCAGACGCAGAAGTGGATTCGCGGCATTGATCGGAATCACGCTGTTGAGGACAATGCCGCATGCCGCGCTCAGTCCGATCGAGAGCACAATGCGATACGCGACCAGAGGACGGATGATTCGTTGCAGACGTGGAGAGGATCGCATAGAGATTGCCTCCTGTTAAGCGTGAGTGGCTGTGCTGGATGTAGTTGGGTCCGGCTTCGAGACAGAATCAGCTATCGGTTTGATTGGGATTGATGCAGGCTTCGCATGGCTGGCAGACCGGCCGGCACTTGCAGCGGCGCTGACTTTGTACTTTAGGAAATCTTCTTCCTGCGCGATAGCGAAGCGGAGTAGCTCGTTCACGACATACTGGGTTTCGTTGTTCGACCACTCGGCCATCAGCTCGATGTCGTCGGCGATGGTCTGGTCGATGGAGGATTGCAGCTTAGCGCGTCGCACCTTACTGATGCCGTGCGTGAGTTTCAGTTTGCTCATGGGTATCTTCCTTTCGTGATGTTGTGTATCTGTCCTCGATCAACTCCGTATCAGCGGCAGATGCGGGGCTGATCTTTTCCTATCCAGCGCAGATCAACAAATATCTGCGCCGGACATCTTCCGGATCGAAGTGTGCCGAGGGGGGAGCGACCAGCGCGGCGTAAGCCGTCGCGTAAAGGGCAACGCCCTGGGGTCGCTCCCCCCTCGACACATACTTTCCTTTACTTATCACCTCCTCTAAGTGGTTGTTTTCGAATAGCTTCCAGCTCGAACAGCAGTCGCCGACTAGAC
>NZ_LMUH01000008.1:0-5677 GCF_009766105.1 Granulicella sp. S156
GGAATGTCATCATGCTTGCCTTCGATGATCTCCTTGAAGCTGCGCACCGTGTCCTCGACCTTGACGTACGCACCGGGGATACCGGTGAAGATCTCGGCCACATGGAATGGCTGCGAGAGGAAGCGCTGCACCTTACGCGCACGCGACACAGTGAGCTTGTCCTCTTCCGAGAGCTCGTCGATGCCGAGAATCGCGATGATGTCCTGCAGGTCCTTGTAGCGCTGCAGAATGCGCTTCACGCCCTGCGCCACATCGTAGTGCTCCTGGCCCACAACGCGCACAGAAAGCACACGCGAGGTCGAGGTCAGCGGGTCCACAGCCGGATAGATACCAAGCTCCGACAGCGGACGTGAGAGCAACATGGTCGCGTCCAGATGGGCAAACGTCGTCGCAGGAGCCGGATCGGTAATATCGTCGGCAGGCACGTAGACGGCCTGCACTGATGTAACCGAGCCCTTCTTGGTCGACGTAATGCGCTCCTGCAACTCACCCATTTCGGTCGCGAGGTTCGGCTGGTAGCCCACAGCCGAAGGCATACGGCCCAGCAGCGTGGAGACCTCGGAACCGGCCTGCGTAAAGCGGAAGATGTTGTCGATGAACAGCAGCGTGTCGGCACCCTCAACGTCGCGGAAGTACTCCGCGACCGTCAGGCCGGTCAGCGCCACGCGCAGACGTGCTCCTGGCGGCTCGGTCATCTGACCGTAGATCAGCGCGGCTTTGCTCTTATTGAAGTCGTGAACGTCGATAACGCCCGACTCCTGGAACTCATGCCACAGATCGTTACCCTCACGGGTACGCTCGCCGACTCCTGCGAACACCGAGAAGCCACCGTGCTTCATCGCGACGTTGTTGATGAGCTCCTGGATGACGACGGTCTTGCCGACGCCGGCGCCGCCGAACAGGCCGATCTTTCCGCCCTTCAAGAAGGGCAGGATCAGGTCGACGACCTTGATGCCCGTCTCGAACATCTCCTCCGAGGTCGACTGCTCGTCGAACGCGGGGGCCTGGCGATGGATCGGCATATGCACCTTCGCGTTCACCGGGCCAAGCTCGTCCACGGGCTCGCCAAGCACGTTGAGCACGCGGCCCAGCGTCTCACGGCCTACAGGTACCGTAATACCCGCGCCGGTGTCGATGGCCTTCATGCCGCGAACCATGCCCTCGGTCGCAACCATGGCGATGCAGCGCACGCGGCCCTCACCGAGATGCTGCTGCACCTCGACGATGACGTTCACAGGCTGCGGCGTCACAAAACCATCGCCCACAATGCGCAGCGCCTGGAAGATAGGAGGCATGTGCGCCTCTTCGAATTGCACGTCAACGGCCGGGCCGCTGATGCTGATCACTTTTCCGATGTTCTCTGCCATAACTTTGTCTTACTCCGAACTCGTTGTTACTTTTCTTTCTGTCATTCCCGCAGGGGATCTGCTCTTACAGCGCTGCAGCACCGCTAACAATCTCGATAATTTCCTTGGTAATCGCAGCCTGACGCAAACGGTTCATGGTGAGTGATAGCTTGTCGATCAAATCGCCTGCGTTCTTGCTGGCCGCATCCGTCGCGGTCATACGCGCCGCATGTTCCGCAGCCGCAGATTCCAGAAGCGCATGGAAGATCTGCGTCGTAACATAGCGCGGCATCAGGTGACGGAACAACCGCTCGGGAGCCTGGTCGAAGATGTAATCGACTTCAGCGGTCCCAAACTTCTTCGCCTCTTGATCAATCTCTGTTTCCTCAGGTTCATTGATCGAGACACCGGAGCTCTGCGCAGCCTTGCCGGCCGCCTCTTTCTGCTCCTCGGTCATCTCTTCCGCAGCCGTAATCTCATGTGTGCCCAGCTTGCGAATCGGCAGCAGCTTTTCAACAACCACGCGCTGCGAGATAACCGACTTGAACTCGTTGAACACGATGTAGACCGAATCGATCTCGGCGCTCTCATAACGGTCGACGATCGAATGGGCCAAGGCCGTAACATCTTCGAAACCGATCTTCACCAGCAAGGTCGGATGCTCCGCCGCCACTTCGATAGGCTCCGCGCGATGACGGATGTCTTCGATGTGCTTGGAAAGCTCGTTGTCGTAGAGCTCTTCTTTGTGCTCGTAGGTCGCAGCGGGAAAGCGCTTCTTGTAGAAGCCAATCGCCTTCTTGCCGATCGGTTCCAGATCGATGTTCTGTCCCTGGGCACGCCGCTCGTCGATGAACTTCTGTGCGGCCTTGCCGATGTTCGAGTTGAAGCCGCCGGCAAAACCCTTATCGCCTGCGACTACCAGCACGAGCACATTCTTCTCTTCGCGCTCCACCAGCAGCGGGTGCATGATGTCGCCGGTGGACTCATTGAAAAGATCCGTCCGGCGCACCAGGGACTCCAACACGTTGGTCAGCATCTGCGCATAGGGCCGGGCCTGCATCGCGCGCTCCTGCGCGCGGCGCAGCTTAGCCGCCGAGACCATCTTCATGGCCTTGGTGATCTGCCGCGTGTTCTTCACACTGCGGATGCGACGCCGTAAATCGAGTACGTTTGCCATCAGTCCTTACGTTTCCTGCCCTGCTCGATTTTTATGCCTTTGCCCCGGCGGTTGCGGCTTCTTTGCGGGCTGCAAGGAAGTCCTGCTTGTAAGCGGTGATCGCGTCCTTCAGGCCCTTGCGAAGATCGTCATCCAGTGCCTTCTTCGACTCGATGCCCGACAACACCTGGGGTGCAGCTGAATCCATGTAGGTGTAGAAGCCGTCCTCGAATGCGCGAATGTCCTTGACCTCGACATCGTCCAGCAGACCCTGGGTTCCGGCGAAGATGATCGCCACCTGCTGAACCCACGTCAGCGGCTGGAACTGCGGCTGCTTCAGCAGCTCTGTCAGGCGCGCGCCACGGTTCAACTGGTTCTGCGTGACCTTATCCAGATCCGAACCGAACTGCGCGAAGGCTGCCAACTCGCGATACTGCGCGAGGTCCAGTTTCAGTGTCGAACCGACCTGCTTGGTCGCCTTGATCGCAGCGGCAAATCCTACGCGCGAGACCGACAGACCTACGTTCACAGCAGGACGAACGCCCGAGTTGAACAGATCGGTCTCGAAGAAGATCTGACCGTCGGTGATCGAGATCACGTTGGTCGGAATGTAGGCCGAAACGTCGCCGGCTTGGGTCTCGATGATCGGAAGCGCCGTCAGCGAACCGCCGCCCAGCTCCTTCGACATCTTCGACGAACGCTCCAGCAGACGCGAGTGCAGATAGAACACGTCGCCGGGGTACGCTTCGCGGCCTGGAGGACGGCGCAGCAACAGCGAAATCTCGCGGTACGAGGCGGCATGCTTCGAGAGATCGTCATAGATGATCAGCGCGTGCTTGCCGTTGTCGCGGAAGTACTCGCCCATCGCCGTCGCGGCGAATGGTGCGAGATACTGCATCGGCGCCGGCTCGGAAGCCGTAGCGGCAACGACGATGGTGTACGCCATCGCGCCATACTCTTCGAGAGTCTGCACCACGGTTGCGACCGAAGACCGCTTCTGACCAATCGCGCAATAGATGCAGATCAGGTCGTTCTTTGCCGAGTTGATAATCGTGTCCAAGGCCACGGCGGTCTTGCCGGTCTGGCGGTCGCCGATCAGCAGCTCGCGCTGTCCGCGGCCGATAGGAATCATCGTATCGATGGCCTTGATGCCGGTCGCCATCGGCTCTGTAACCGATTGGCGCGCGATCACACCGGGAGCGAGACGCTCAACCGGAAGCGTGTGCGGCGTGTTGATCGGGCCCTTGTCGTCGATGGGCTGGCCGAGTGCATTGACCACGCGGCCAATCAGCGCCTCACCCACGGGCACGGACATAATCTTGCCCGTACGCTTGACCTCGTCGCCTTCCTTCAGCTCGCTGTAGTCGCCCAGAACGACCGTTCCGACCTGGTCCTCATCGAGGTTCATGGCCAGGCCCATGATGCCGTGCGGGAACTCTACGAGCTCGCCAGCCATAACCTTGTCCAGCCCATGCACGCGTGCAATACCGTCGCCAAGGGTGATGATCGTGCCGACCTCGTCGACCTGGATGCGCTGCTCGTAGTTCTCGATCTGCTGGCGAAGGAGTTCTGTGATCTCGTTTGCCTGAATCTGTGCCATGCTCTTCCCTTTTCTTCCGTCTTCCAAACCCTTTAGTGTTGCGATATTGCTTGCTGCAATATCGCTTACTGCGAATTCGCTATCTCTATGCCCGTGCAGCAATCAGCCGCTGCTTCAACTGCTGCAACTGCGCGCGAACCGAACCGTCGTATACCGTCGATCCAATGCGAACCACCGCGCCGCCCAGCAGCGAGGCATCTTCCCGGTACGTCGCCCGAACATGCTGCCCGCCAGCGAGCTTGGTCACCTGTTGCTCCAGCAACTTGCGGTTGCCGTCATCCAGCGGACGCGCCGTAACAATCTCCGCCTCGGCTACACCGGTCGACTCATCGGCGAGCGCTAAATACGCCCCCAGAATCTCCCGCAGTTCATGTAGCCGCTGGTGATGCGTAATCACTGCAAGAAAATTCCGCGTCGCCGGGCTCATACCAAGCCGGCTCGCAATCGCGTCAAGGACCTTCAGCTTCTGCGGCTCCGGGATCGAAGGATCCTGCAGAACCTCGCGCAGATCGGTGCTGGCCTCCAGCGTATCCGCAAAATCATTCAACTGTCCCTGTGCGGCAACGACATCCAGCTTCTGGTCGGAGACCACAGCGGCAAAGGCACGCGCGTAACGGAGATCGACGATTGCCATTAGTTCTGGTCTCCCTTATCCGCGCCCAACCGATGCGCAAAACTCTCTACCAGCAACCGGTCTGTCTCGGCCGTAACCACCAGCTTGCGAGCGGCCTGCTCGATGGCAAGCTCCGCGGCATACTGCTGAATCTGACGCTGCGCCAACGTGGTCGCGGCCTGTATCTCCGCCTCAGCCGCAGCGATAATCTTCGCCTTCTCGTCTTCGACGCTGGCCTTGATGCGCTTCTCATCGCGAATCGAATCAGCCTCGGCGTGTGACCGCATCTCCGCAATCTGCGAGTCGAGCTTAGACAGCCGCGCCTCGACGGAGTTCAACCGGGCGTTCGCCTCTTCCGTCGCCGTACGCGCATCGACAAGCTTCTTCTGGATTGCCGAGCTGCGGTTACGGAAGGTTTTCGGCAGCGCCTTCAGCAGGCCATAGCCAACCAGGATAGCCAGAACAACAAAGTTGAAGACTTCGAACGCGGTCGCAGCCTGCGCACGATTCATCCCCAGCATGGCGCCGAGCTTCTGCACCATCGGAGACTGGCGATACGCTTCGTTCGCGTCCTTGATCTCTTCCTTCTTCTCAGGAACAGCACTGTCCGGAGCTGTCCGCTCGCCACCGTTAGCGGCGTGATGCTCGGACTGAGTAGCATCCTGCGCCAGCATCACGGAGTTCGACCCCGCCAACAGGACGACAGAGAGTGAAAGAAGAGCAAGCCCACGGAGCCCGGCACGAAGAGAGAAACGAAACATTACTGGTGTGCCTCCGAGATCTTGGTCCCCGCAGGGAGTACCGCACGGAGAATGCTCTCGCTCAACTGCGCAGTCGCGCCTTCAATCTGCAGACGGGCCGCAGCGGCCGAAGCCTCGATCTCCTTGCGTGCAACACGAATACGATCCTGAGCCGCATCACGCACGGAAGCCAGCGCGGCATCGCGTTCACCGTGCCATTGC
>NZ_LMUH01000008.1:5813-70111 GCF_009766105.1 Granulicella sp. S156
GTGCGCGCGCGACGCTCTGCAAGCGTACGCTCCAGCGGCTTCTGTACCAGCACGTTGTAAGCGATCACCAGCAGAACGAAAAAGATCATGGTCGGCACGGAGCCGAGCACAAGTTCACCAAGTTGATTGAGTATTTCCATGAATTTTCTGGGTCTTGCAGAGGACGAAGGGCATAATCCCATGCCCCTTGCCGGCTCTCGCGCGGCGAGTAGAGATTGCGGCGCAAATTACTGGTGTTGTTACGTGTTAGTTGTAACAAAGCCCTACGTGGAAAGTCAAAAACGCGGTGCGATAAGCGATCATTCTGTCCGGTTAGCAACCACGCACGGAGATCAAAAGAAATCCCGATTCCAGCACTGAAATTTACGCCATCTTGACCCAGAAGGCATACACTGAGTGCACCAGCCGGGACCCGTTCCGGGTCGTGCAGGCCGCGTGACAAGGGGACACCACCTCCGCTCCCCCCTCAGGCGGCCTGTATTCTTTTAATCGCCCAACTTTTCGACACCATCAAGCTCTGCCCCATTTCGCCACAAAAACTGATGGTACCGCCGCAACAGCGTCGTTGGCCCCACCGCCGTAAGGTAAACCAGGTTCCCCTCAAAGCGCTGCCTGGTAAGGGTCGCACCACGCTCCAGAGCCGCCAGAACTCTCCCCTCCGACTGCGGAATCCGAAACCGAGCCTCCACCAAAGGGTCGGCAGTCAACGCCGCGTCGATGGCACGCAGCAGCTCATCCAACCCAGCCCCCGTAAGGCCGGAGACAGGGATCGAATCCGCCGCAAAAGGTGTATCCGGCGGCAAAAGATCGGTCTTATTCAGCACCTGCAGGGTCGGCTTGCGCCCTACATTCAGCTCAGCCAGCACCGCTTCCACCTGCGCCCGCTGCTCGTCGAGCGTCGGGCTGGCGGCATCCCGAACATGCAGCAGCAGTTCGGCCCGCTCCACCTCTTCCAGCGTGGCGCGAAAGCTCGTAACCAGTGCATGCGGCAGATTGCGTAGAAAACCAACCGTATCCGACAGCAAAACCTTGCGCCGGGAAGGCAGAGTGAGCTGCCGCAGCTTCGGGTCAAGCGTGGCAAACATCCGCTCGGAAGCCAGCACCTCCGCGCCCGTCAAGGAGTTGAAAAGGGTCGACTTGCCTGCGTTGGTATAGCCCACCAGCGCAACCGTGGGCACAGGCACAGCCTCCCGGCGGCCACGCTGCTGTCGGCGAATCCGCCGCACCGCTTCTAGCTGCTGCTTGATGCGGTCGAGCCGGAGATTGATCCTGCGGCGATCGGTTTCGAGCTGTGTCTCACCAGGACCGCGCGTTCCGATGCCGCCGCCCAGCTGCGACATCGACTTGCCTTTTCCCGTAAGCCGGGGCAGCTGATACTCCAACTGCGCCAGCTCCACTTGCAACATACCCTCACGGGTTCGGGCGTGACGGGCAAAGATGTCGAGAATCAACTGGGTGCGGTCGATGACCGTGCACGGCAGACGAGCTTCCACATTGCGTGCCTGGGAGGGCGTCAAATCGTGGTCGAAGAGCACAAGGCTCGCGCCGGTAGCGGCCACTGTAGCGACGATCTCGTCGAGCTTGCCGCCGCCGACCAGCGTGGCCGGATCGGGATGAGGCCGGTGTTGAATCAGTACCGCCGCGATCGTCGCGCCCGCCGACCGTGCCAGTTCCTGAAATTCGGCCAGCGAGGCATCGAAGTCCAGGTCCACAGGCGGGCGCGAGGAATTCGTCAGAACCTCCGAATCAGGCTCTAGCCCTGCGGTTGAACGCTCGAGAATAGCGGCCGCAGCTCGTGCCTGCTGCGCGGCCGGAGAGGGGCGGCGGCGGTCCGCGGTGAACTCGACCGCGACCAACACAGCCTGCTCTCTGGTCGCCTGCTGGCGTGCATGCAGAAGCGCCTGCTCCTGCGCTGCAACGAGACGGGAGTCCTTAATGCTCGATGAGTATCTGTTCGGCAAAGTCTGAGACAGCCTATTTCTTGATCGATTTGCCTATTGTCCGTTGCGCAGAGCCGCTTCCAACGGCACAGCACCTGTTGCTGGAACGCGATGATCGCGCACCTCGCCAGGCCGGCTCTCGCCATGCAGACCGGAACGGCCACTTACTACCGTAGAGATCGCATGCTTGAAGATGAGCTGCTCCTGCGCATTGTTTTCCAACAGCACGGAGTATTTATCGAAGGAACGAATCTTGCCCGTAAGCTTGACTCCGCTGACTAGGTAGATGGTGATGGGGCTCTTGTCCTTGCGGACCGTATTCAGAAACGTGTCCTGAATGTTCTGTGCCGGCTTTGAATCCATGTGGCCGATCTCCTTTTTGCATCCGGTCGAGCAGTTCGCCTATTCGACATAGGGCGAACCCTTGGTGTTGACACCGTTTTTCCTGAGGGAAAACGGCACTTGCAGAACTCATTCGCTCTCACGAATAGAAGAACTGCTCTGAATCACGAATGAAGGCCCGCTTCACACTCAAATTACGAGCCAAAGACGTGCAGCCCTGCAGGCCTCCACACTAACAAGCTTCCCCGAGGATAGACAAGTACTGCGGAGAAGGTTCCAACCCTTCGCAAATAGTTAGACGAGACAGCCAGGCAATTGTTCGCAATACAATATGAACGATGACTCAGGACGTTCGACGAAGCTCTCTGCAACCTGTTCCGATGCTCGATTTCTCGCGCGAGTTTGCTGTGATTCGCGAGGAAGTAATGGCCGCAATCACCGAGGTCTGCGAGTCGCAGCGCTTTATCCTTGGGCCGGAGGTCGCACGGTTCGAACAAGCCGCTGCTGCGGCCTGCGAGGTAGAGTTTGCCGCCGGATGCGCCAGCGGTACCGACGCCCTCTGGCTGGCGATGGCTGCACTTGAAATCGGCCCTGGCGATACGGTCATTACATCGCCCTTCAGCTTTTTTGCCACCGTTAGCTCGATCCTCCGCGCGGGCGCAACCCCTTTGCTGGCAGACATCGACGAGCGCACCTTCAACCTCTCGCCGCAGGCCGTCGCAGAACTCCTCGGTAAGGTTTCCGGCAAGGTAGCCGCCGTCATGCCGGTGCATCTCTACGGCCAATGCGCGGATATGGGCGAGTTCACCACCCTTGCCACAAAACACGGCTTTCGATTGATCGAAGACGCCGCCCAGGCCTTCGGGGCACGCTGGAATGGAGTCGCAGCAGGCGGTCTCGGCGACGCTGCCGCCTTTAGCTTCTATCCGACAAAAAACCTCAGCGCCTTCGGCGACGCGGGGATGATGACCACTCGTGACGCCCACACCGACGAACGCGCTCGGATGTTGCGCGCCCATGGAATGCGACAGCGCTACTTCCACGACGAAGTCGGCTGGAACTCACGACTGGATACGCTGCAGGCAGCCATTCTCAAAGTAAAACTGCAGCGCGTGGCCGCAGGAAATCAGCGCCGCCGTGAACTTGCCACCCTGTACGACCAGCGCCTGCATTCGGCCGGCTTGATCGGCTCATCAACAGCCGAAGGAGTAGTGCTTCCCTTCATCGACCCACGCGCCGAGCACGTCTTCCACCAGTACGTGATTCGCGCACCGCGCCGCGATGAACTTCGGGCCTTCCTCACCGAAAACAAGATCGGCACCGAGGTCTACTATCCGCTGCCACTGCACCTGCAGGAGAGCCTCAAGTCGCTCGGATACAAGCGTGGCGACTTCCCCATCAGCGAACGAGCCGCAGACGAAGTGCTCGCCCTGCCAATCTACCCAGAACTGCGTGAGGACGAAGTCGAGACAGTGGTGGAAGCTATTCGGCGGTTTTACTAGTTTCAATTGTCAGTTGTGAAATGCCCTTAACTGGCAACTGAGAACTGACAGTCCGTTACCGTCGCCGTCTTCCGGCATCTTTCTTTTTCTCAGGCTCAGGATCTGGATGGGCCTCCGCTGGCGGCTGAGTCCCAGGAGCGATCAGAATCCTCCGGCAGAGATTGCCTTCAAGACGATAAGTCTTTTCAATCGTCCTGCCTGGCGTGAGAAGCCCCGTTGTAGGGTCGGGCGTGGGGATAGCTGCGTCCCCTGCCAGCACACGGTAGGCGAACGCCGGAAGCTGTACCTTGGAGTTCTCCGCATGCCCATACGGGTCGATATTGGCTCCGATGACGACCGGCAGATACCCCACAATATTGTGCTCTCGGAACGCCGTCTCATAGCGGTGCTTCTTCGTATTCCAGATGAAGACCCGGACCTGGTTGAAGTCATACGGCAGGCCCGCCTTATAGGGGCTAAACACAGCCAAATACTCCGGAATACTCGTGACGGTCTGCCCATTGTTGAGAATGCCCGAATCGGGGTCATCCACCTGAGTTAGGACGTAGGCTCCGACAATCCTCTGCCCTTCGGCATAGCGCACCAGGGTGTCAGGGGCATCGACGTCGATCATGCGCGAATAGACCCAGCCTGTCTCTCCCTTCGCATTGCGGACCAGCCACCAGTCCTCCATCACAGGGGGAGGCGGCCCTTCAGGCTGGGCTGCGTCTCCGGCTCCGGCTCCGGCTTTGCGGGCGTCTCCCACAGGCTTCGCCGTCGCTGCAGATGCTCCCGGAACCACCGGTTTTACGACACTCGCGCGCTTCAACAGGTTCAGTTTGTCGCCTTCGGCAAGGAGGAAGAACCTGTCTGTCTTCAGGCCGGGAGCGGCGTGCAGGTAGACCTCATCCCGCGCCACGGCGGAGGCAATAGCGGGGTCGTGGAGATGCTTCTGCCGCAATTCCTCAAACTGGTCCGCCAATCCCTGATCGGCGGTCTTATTCTCCTCGATCCAGCCGACTTCACCGCGGGGAGTCCGCACCTTCACCCAGCGCCTGGCACGCTCCAAAACAACCAGTTTCTCGCCGCTCGAGACACTTCCCGTGCGGTTGGAGACCGCGGCGACGCGGTCGCGCAGGAACATCTGCTTCGCGGTGACATAGACATACTTATCCGCAGGCTTGACCCTGAAATGCGAGCAACCCGCCAGCCCCAGCGAAAGGACCGCGATTGCCGCAAGCAGCGCAACTGACTTCGAATTAATACCAAACATGTTCAGGTGATGCCTTTGCGCAGCGCTACGTTGTTTCGCGGAGGAGAAACGGGTAGTTCAAGGATACCGCGTGATGCCCCTCATGGCTGCGTCATTGCTATCACAGCTGGATTGGTAGTGGCTGTACCCGTCGCTGCTGTGGTACTTGCAGCTGTCAGAGCCCCTGCGGAACCAATCGTATACAGCTTGGTTCCGATGCTTGAGTTGTAGCCCGATGCAACAATGTACTTGCCGGTGTTGTCGACCCCCAGGGCACTGACTAACGTGGGAGCCGAATAAGGTGATCCGGTCAGCGGAGTCAATATTCCAGCGGAAGTGAACGAAAACCCAGAAATGGTGCCATCTGTGGCGTTTGCGGTGTAGAGGTAGCTCCCCGTCATCAGAATCGCGTGATCGCCTTGGCCCGTGTCAGAATTGGCAGTCGTATTCGTAACAGATGTCCACTTACTCCCGTCGGCAGCAACGCTATAGACAGCAATAAAGCCTGTTCGGGAGAAGTAAACGTTGTTATTACTATCGATAGCTGCCCCGAAATCAGCCTCGGCACTGGTACTGCTAGGGATTGGGATGGCTAAGGGATTAAGAGTGGTACTCAGTTGATCGTCTGTAAGCGGAACGATAACGTCCCCAGCCGAGCCAAGGGTCACAACCAAATAGTTGCTGCCAGTAGGGCCTGCCGTTATGGAAGCGCCACTGGTGGCTAGTGCCAACGTAACGGAAGGTTGGGACGCAGGGGTAAGAACGCCATTCGTGCCAATCGAGTAGAAAGAAACAACACTACCCACCGAAGTGATGTCCAGAGCGTACAAATACTCGCCATCCGGAGAAATGGCCATTGCCGTCGCAATTTGGGATGCTACTGCAGTGCCACCGGTTAAAGCGCCACTGGATCCAATGGTATAGGCGTTGATCACACTGGCAGCCTGGTTGGCAACAAACATGATGGTGTTGGCTGGGTTAATCACGATGGCACTGGGCACGTAGCCCAGGGATATGGGGGAGCTCGAAAGTGGATCCAGCGCTCCGGTTGACACATCGTAGACACTCAGATCATCAGCATTCGACGAGTTGTTGGAGATGTAGGCATAATCCCCACTGGCGGTTCCCGTTGTTCCCGTGGTTGGACAATCGGTCTTCCCTTCGCATTGGAAGAAACCGGCGCAACCCGTCAGAGAGAGTGCGCCTGCGGCACCCAAAAGGGCGATAACGAAACGGATTGGGGTTTGCCGAAGGGTGCGGGCCATGCGTCGAGTCTCCATAAAAGGTCGTTCCATTATTTTCTCAGGGATTGCTGCCGGGGCCGCCGGGACATATCCTGGACAGGATTCCAGACGACTGCAATCTCCACATAGAGATAGGACGAAGTTGCGCGGCAACCGTTTCGAACTTTCTCGTATATCAAAGAACTGTATGCTCATAGCATTGTCCTGACAGGATGCCTTCCTGCGAGGCGAAGCACGCAGGCAATGCCGTATTATCTAACTCTGTATGCCCAGTTTTTCCGACAGCATCTTTCTATTTATCCTCGCTCTTCTGCTGTTTGGGCCGAAGAAGCTGCCGGTGCTGGCCCGCGAGCTCGGCAAGTGGATCGGCGAGTTCCGCCGCGCCTCCAACGAGTTCAAGATGCAGATGGAGGACGAACTCCGCCAGGCCGAGCAGGCCGACCGCCAGAAGCAGATCGCCGCTATGGAGTCCGCCGCACCCGTTACCCCTGCGATAGCGGAACCCGAGCATCCCCACCTGCCCAGCCCTTCGGAGACCAATCCGGAGGAAACCGGTCTTGCGGTTTCTCCCACCGAAGCGGCAGAGACCCCAAAGCCGCTGCCTATCGCTACCTCCGGCGAGCTGAGCCTTATGCCTCCGTCAACCGGTCTGCCTGTACCGCAGAGCAAGAGTTCCGAAACGGGCAGCGATGCCCTGGGGGGGCTGCTGGAGTCGATCCCAGTTGCTGCAGAAAATCCGTCCACAACCGGGAATCCGGCTGGAGAACCTGCGGCAGACGCCGTTTCACCTGAAATGCTTGAATACGCCAGGGAGAGTGCCACACATGGCGACTGATCTCGTCGATCGCGCACGCTCAGCCGTGCAGGACCGCGCGGAACTTCCGGGTATGAGCCTAATGGAGCACCTCGAGGAACTGCGCAAGCGTATCTTTTGGTCCGTTGGCTACCTAGCTATTGGAATGGTGATCGCCTATGCCTTCCACGTGCGTATTATTGCCGCGCTGCAAAAGCCGCTTACCGATGTCGGTCAGAAGATGACCATGACGCATCCCACCGATTCAATCGATATCCTCATCAAGTCTTCTGCCATCGTCGGCGCTATCCTTGCCTCCCCGTTCATCCTCTATCAGATATGGCTCTTCATCTCGCCCGGCATGTATACCAACGAGAAGAAATATGTCTGGCCCTTCATGGGTGCAACCGTCGGCCTCTTTCTCTCCGGATCATGGTTTGGGTATCGCTATGTCTTGCCAGGCGCCATGAAAGTGCTGCTACTGGAAATAGGCAAGGATTACAACCACATGATCACGATCGACGAGTACACAGGGTTTTTCCTTGCTGTGATTCTCGGGCTGGGCATCACCTTCGAGTTGCCGGTTCTGATCTTCTTTCTGGCACTCTTCGGCATCGTCGACGGCAAGTTCTTGCTTAAGCACTTCCGCTACGCGATTCTCGCGATCTTTCTGATCGCCGCGATCATCTGCCCAACGCCGGAACCCATCGGCATGTGCCTCTTCGCCTCGCCGATGTTAGCGCTCTACTTCCTTGGCGTAGCCGTGGCCTTCCTCGTGCACCCCACAGCACGCAATAAACGCAAACAGAAAAAGGAAGGAGCCTAATGAGGGCCCCGGGAAGCTGGATAGTACAAGCCCGTTCAAGAGTTCTGGCGGTTTTAGTCGCACTTGCAATGAACTGCGCGTCGACAGCCTCCGTTCAAGCACAGGCCCACGGCGTCTCCGGGCAGGCCGTCTACAAGCTTACGCAGGAATACCTTGCCGCCGCTCCTAAGCGTTACATCGGTTCGCCCGGGCATGCTGCCGCGGAAAACTTTATCAAGGCCCACTTTGCCCCTGAAGCCGCTAAAGGGAACCTCATTGCGGATAATTTCTCTGCGCGCACGCCCATCGGCCAGCTCAGTATGACGAATTACATCGTCAAGTTTCCCGGCAAAAAGGATGGCGTCATCGTCTTGGCCTCGCACTACGAGACCAACTACCCGCTCAAGGACATCGACTTCGTCGGAGCCAACGACGGAGCCTGCACCACGGCCCTGCTCATTGCGCTAGGCCAGTACTACCGGGCGCATCCGCCGCAGGGCTACTCCGTCTGGCTGGTCTTCGACGACGGCGAAGAGGCCGTCAAGGAATGGTCCAGCTCCGACTCCCTTTACGGCACACGGCACCTCGCTGCCAAGTGGTCTGGCGACGGCACCATTAGCCACATCAAGGCCTTCATCGTCGCCGATATGATCGGCTGGAAGAGTATGAACATCACCAAGGAGAGCAACTCAACTCCATGGCTGCTCGATCTACTGGCAAAAGCGGGTAAAGACACAGGCCACGTGAGCTATCTCTTCCGAGATTCGCAGGCGATCGAGGACGATCATCTGCCATTCAAGCAGCGTGACGTTCCTGTCCTCGACATCATCGACTACGAATACGGAACGCCCAAAGATCCGGAAGCCTTTCACCACACAGAGAAAGACACCCTCGACAAGCTCAGCCCGGTAAGCCTGCAAGTCTCGGCTGACCTCTTCCTCGATGTGGTCAAGCTTATCGATCAGCATTAATGCCTTTGCCGACGTCGACAAAATATAAGCAGCGGCAAAAGCAGACTGATCTATTATCAGGATCACGGCTATCTTGACGCCCCTCTCCCATTGGATCTGGTTCCACGTCGCCATCGTCGTTTTATTGGCGCTTGAGTACCTTCTGCACCGTGCAGTTCCCGACACCAGACGCAAAGCCATTTACGCAACCATTCTCTGGGTCGCAGCGGCACTCTCCCTTGCGGCGATTCTGGCGCGATTCTATAGCTCTGCCGGTGCTGTGCAGTATCTCGCCGGTTATGCGATAGAAGAAGCACTCTCCATCGATAACCTCTTCGTCTTCCTGCTGCTCTTCCGTCTCTTCCGGGTGCCGGACGTGCGTCAGCCACGGGTGCTTTTCTGGGGAGTCGCCGGAGCCATTGTCATGCGTGGAGGGTTCATTGCTGCAGGTCTTGGCCTGCTGAACCGCTTTCACTGGATCAGCTATGCCTTTGGTGCGATTCTGCTGTTCGGCGCCATTCGCCTGCTCCGCCCCGAAGATCCGAACAACGACAAGCAGACTCCCGGATGGATTCGATGGCTCACCAAGCTTTCGCCTATCAGCGAGAACTATGACCACTTCTTTGTCCGCGAGAATGGGCGGATGATGGCTACCGTTCTGCTGCTGGCGCTGGTCGCTGTCGAGCTCACAGACGTCGTCTTCGCGCTCGACTCCATTCCTGCGGTTCTCAGCATTACGCGCCAGCCGTTCCTTGCCTATACCTCGAACATCATGGCGGTCATGGGACTGCGTTCGCTCTATGTATTGCTGGCGATCATGCTTGCGAAGTTGCGCTTCATCCACTATGGCCTTGCAGCGCTGCTGGCCTTCGCTGCTGTCAAGATGCTGATCAGTGCGTGGGTCGAGATTGGGCCTCTGGTATCGCTGGCCGTCATTGCGGGGCTGCTGGGGGTGACGATTGGAGCTTCGCTGCTGATGGCTCGTGACAAGGCGGTTTCGTGATCGGGTGCGAATGACATAAAGGCGCTGTCTGGCGTGGTGCAATCTGGAGAATTCTAGAGATGTGTCCCTGGGATTTCTAGAATTGTGGGCTGCAGCTTGTTGATTCTATGGTCCATCATTTTTTGAACATAACGACTTCAGTGCTTATTTCGGAGCCATCGATTTCCATAAGCCGATAGCCGAAGCTCTGCTCGTCGATTGCAATCTCGTCTGATATTTTTACTATCTGGTAGGAAGCCGCAGGGGTCACAAACTGACGTATGTTTCCGTCGATGGCATCGTCTTCCATGTGATAGTGGCCGCAAAAAATGACGGTTTCTCTTTTCGCTTCCAGAAGCGCGGCTCGTATCTTCTCTCTTGCGTTCAGGGCAGCGCCGGCTCTATCCAGTGGGGTGTCGATTTCCAGGACGGGATGATGCAAAAAGAGGATCATTTTTTTCTCGGTATTCATCTCCTGTTGCAGCCAGCGGAATTGATGGTCGCTGATGGAATTGGAGGAAGAATCCAAGTAGATGTATTTGAAAGAGCCCTCTTCGTAGGCGTACTTCAATTCATCGTCGCTGTTGGGCGAGCTGTAATGTTTGCTGACTTCCGAGAAGCTGTCGTGGTTTCCCAGAACCATTCGCAGTTTGAAGTTGTATTTTCCAATCAGGTTGAAGAACCACTCGTTACCGTCTTTTGTGCCGATATCGCCGCCGAACACCACCTCCGTAATCCCTCTTTTAGCGATGTCATCGAGAATCAGCTTCAGATTGTCTTTGTGCTCTTCGGACTCGCGCAGGTAGCGCATTTTGCCTGATTCTGCTTTTTCGCCTAATACGATTTTTTGCCCGATATGCGCGTCGGTTACATAGGCGATTGATTTCCGCTTCTCTGTCATTTTCAGATCATAGGCCGTGCATGAGGTCAGATGTTTCGGTGCGGGCCGAACTGTGGGGTGAGATGGGGCGTTGGCTTCTTCGGTAATACAAGCATCCGCAAAATACAGAGGTTTCTCCGCTCCCGTTGGTCGGTCGAAATGACAGGCTTGGGGGGGAAGGAATAGGGAGCAAGAACAGAAGCAGATTCCCTGCGGGAATGACAAAAAGAAAAGCTGAAGCAGAGGCCGCGACAAAAACCGCGACGGAAGCCGAGGCAAAAGCCACGGCAGGGGCTGCGGCAAAGTTATAGATAAACCGCAGTGTGATGACAGGCCCTAGCGCGATATCCTTATAGAGATGAGCAACAACACTAAAATTACGGTACGGGCTGCCTCCGCTACCTATGAGGTTGAAATCGGTAGTGGGTTGCTGGCGGGCGTTGGTGAGCGTGTCGATGCGCTGCTTAAGGGTGGACTGAGCGCGGGTAAGCAGCGGGTCTTCGTTGTTACCTCGCCTGAGATCTGGAAGCTCCACGGCGAGCGTCTTGCCAGCGGCTTCCCTGCCGCTCCCGCGCTGCTCAGCGTGCCGGCGGGTGAGCAGCATAAGCGCCTTGCCACGGTGGAACGCCTCGCCGAAGAGATGGCCCAGCATGGCGCGGATCGCGATAGCGTGCTTCTGGCCCTGGGCGGCGGTGTCATCGGCGACATGACCGGCTTCCTTGCCGCGATGTACATGCGCGGCATTCGATATATCGGCGTGCCGACCACGCTGCTTGCACAGGTCGATAGCTCCCTCGGCGGCAAGACTGGCGTGAACCTCGCCGCAGGCAAAAACCTCGCAGGCGCGTTCCATCATCCACTGGCGGTGTATGCCGATACCGCGACGCTCCACACGTTGCCCGCCGCAGAGATCCGCGCCGGACTTCAGGAGTCCATCAAGGCCGGGATCATCCGCGACCGTGCGCTGTTCGACTTTCTGGACGAGAACAAGGCCGAGGTGCTGAGCGACGGTCTGGATAGCGACCAGGCGGCTATCACCCACGTCGTCGCCGCCAGCGTGCAGATCAAGGCCAATGTCGTCGGCGCTGACGAGAAAGAGTCTGGCGAGCGCATGCTCCTCAACCTCGGACATACGCTGGGTCACGCCATCGAAGCCGCAACGGAGTATAAGCAGTTGCTGCATGGCCAAGCCGTCGCCTGGGGCATGATCGCGGCCATCGGCATTGCGCAGCGGCGCGGCATGGTGAGCAGCAGCGAAGCGGAGCGTATGAATCGCGTCATCCGCGCCTATGGACCTCTGCGAGGCTTCAGCGCAGACGCCGCAGAGCTCGTTGCACTAACAGCCAAGGACAAGAAGAACCGCAGCGGAGCACGTTCCTTCGTGCTGCCCATCGGCATCGGCGATGCGACGGTCGTGCGCGATGTGAGTGAAGCCGAGTTGCTCGCAGCCGCCGAAGAGATGATGGCTGAAGTGAACAACCTGCAGGTGCTGGCGTGAGTATCCTCGAACAGGAGAGCGCGCTGGGAGCTCGGCCTTCCGGCGAAGCCACCGAAACCGCAGCGGCGGAGCACGTTCGGGACATCTTCAACTCCATCGCGCCGAGCTACGACCTGTTGAACCATCTGCTCTCGATGGGACTCGACCGTCGCTGGTGGTCGCGCACCGCGCGCAGCTTCAGCGGCATTCTTATACGGCCCGAAGCCCGCGTGCTCGATATCTGCTGTGGAACCGGCGACATGACCTCCGCGCTGCTCGCACAGCGTCCTGCTAATAGTGAGCCCATTACAGGTCTCGACTTTTCCGCCGAGATGCTCGCACGCGCACGCATCAAATATGCGAGCGCCAATGCGCTTTGGGTCGAAGGAGACGCGATGCACCTGCCGTATCCGGACAACAGCTTCGACCTTGTGACCTCTGCCTTCGGCTTTCGCAATCTCACGAACTATGCGGAGGGGCTCACGGAGATTCACCGTGTTCTCAAGCCGGGCGGCCGGATCGGCATTCTGGAGTGCAACCAGCCGGATGGCCTGAGCGGTGCGCTCTACAACCTCTATTTCAAGCACATCCTGCCTATCGTCGGCGGCATGATCTCGGGCGACCGTGCCGCTTATCGCTATCTTCCGGCCTCGGTGGAACGCTTTCCACGCTCGCCACGGATGCTGGCGCTTATGGCTGAAGCAGGCTTTGCAGATTGTGCGTGGGATGGCTACCTGTTGCGTGCGGCAGGACTCTATCGAGGGGGCAAGAAGTAGATTCGTGGCGACTCCAGACGAAAAGCCTTTAACGCAGAGGGCGCGGAGGTTTCGCGGAGGCCGCAGCGGAACCCTTTTTCCTCTACGAAACCTCCGCACAGCCGGCGTTAAAAGCTTTTCTTCTGTAGCTGCAACGAATTCTTCTACGCGTGTATGCTCAGGGCAATACAGGGCGGGTCGATGACAGAACTGGAACAGCGCAGCTCTGCTAAGAGCGCGGCGGCGCTTTCGTCGCTGATGGCGGCTCTCGCCATCACGCTGCTGAAGCTCATCACCGGTGTCCTTACCGGCTCGCTGGGTATGTTGAGCGAGGCCGCGCACTCGGCCATCGACCTTATCGCCTCCGGCATCACGCTGATGACGGTACGTGTCTCCGACCGCCCCGCGGATGAAGAGCACAACTACGGTCACGGCAAACTCGAGAACCTCTCCGCTGCCCTTGAGACTTTATTGATGGTTGGCTCCTGCGTATGGATCGCGCAGGAGGCGGTGCGGCGCATTCTGTATCACCGGCATCTCGATCTTCGCTGGTCCGTGTGGCCATTCCTCGTTCTGCTGCTGTCGATGTTTGTGGACTACACGCGCTCCCGCGCCCTGCAGCGCGTAGCGGAAGAACAGCGCAGCGACGCGCTGGCAGCAGACGCCCTTCACTTCGGCACCGATCTCTGGTCGGCAGGGGCTGTCTTTCTGGGACTGCTCGCGACATTTCTCGGCGAGCGTCTGCATCTGCCGTTGCTGGAGTATGCCGATCCCGTCGCGGCTCTGCTGGTAGCCGTCATCATTCTGCGGGTAACGTGGCGACTCGCGCGGAGAACCATCGATTCCCTGCTGGATGCTACGCCTCCAGAGATCCGCGAGCAGATTCGACGTGAGTTGTTCCATGACCTGAAGTCCACGGACGGGGTCCTTGCCGTGGAACGTGTGCGAGTACGCCGTGCGGGTTCGGACTACTTTGTCGACCTCACGCTGGGCCTTCCGCGCAATCTTACTTTTCAGCGCTCCGAGCAGATTGGCTTTGCCGCAACCGCCGCGGTGCAGAAGCTGTTGCCTGGAGCCGATGTCGTCATCCACACGGTACCGGTCGCGGCCCTGGGTGAGAGCGTCTTCGATCGTGTCCGTGCCGTAGCCGCGCGATCCAACCTCGCGATTCATGACGTCAGCGTGCAGCAGTATGATGGTGCGCTGCACGTTGAACAACACCTTGAAGTGCCTGAGACGATGTCTTTGAGAGAGGCCCACGACATTGCGACACACCTCGAAGCCGGGATGCGGCGCGAGATTCCCGGCATTGCCACCGTGCTGACACACATTGAGAGCGAACCGGCAACGATCGCGCACCCGGCACCCATCGGAGCGACGGAGAACCTTACGAACCAATTGCTGGCGACAGCCCGCGTCTTCCCGGAGATACTGGATATCCACGAGATTGTCGTGACTCGCGGCCATGGAGGCGCGGCGAACAGTGTGCAGATTAACTGTCACTGCACGCTGCCTGACGACCTCCCCATGGCGAGCGTGCATGAGGTCATTACCGAGTTCGAGAGCGAATTCCGCATCAAACACCCGCAGGTCGCCCGCGTGCTGATCCATCCAGAGCCCGCGACCGACAACCGGAGATAAGTCATGAAGATCCGCATACGCTTGGAGACACGATCCTTCGAAGAGGCCATGAAGCGGTACTTCCAGCTTGCCCTCACTGCACTGTCGATGATCGCGGTCATGCTCATCACCGCAGCGCTGACGCTGCGGATTGCGCTGCATGGGCATGAACTCTCCGTACCAAACTTCTCGGGCATGACGGCGGCCGAAGCCAGCGATGCCGCGTTGCACAGCGAGCTCGACCTCACCATTGAGAACAAGTTTTACTCGACGACCGTGCCCGCCGGGCGCATGTTGTCACAAGCTCCGGCTGCAGGCTCGCGCGTGCGGCGCGGATGGCAGGTGCGCGTGACCGAAAGCCTCGGACCACAACAGGTTACGATCCCCGATGTTGCGGGTGAGCCGGTACACCAGGCTGCTATGGACATCCGCCGGATGTCGCTGGATCTGGGCACGATGGCGCATATCGACGCGCCGGGAGATCCCGACATTGTGCTGGCGCAGACGCCTCCGCCGAATGCAGGCGTGGACCAGCCGCGTGTGAGCCTGTTGCTCAGTTCCACGGCCAGTGGCGCTTCCAGCGCGTTTGTGCTGCCGTCGTTTGTGGGCCTCAGCTACTCCGCCGCGAGCAAGGCGGCGGCGGCTCTCGGCCTGCGGGTCTGGTATATAGCGGATACGCCTCCGACGCCTCCGGCTGCTACGCAGCAGACTGTAACACTCAATGCCAATGGACAGTCCATCACAGTGCCGGTACCGGCAGCGCCTGTCGTTGTTCCGCCCCCGGTAGGAGCTGTGACAGGACAGAAGCCGGAGTCGGGATATCGTGCCAATAAGGGCGATGCGGTGCGGCTGATCTTTGGCGCACGGTAGATTAGAGCGTTCGGCATCAAGAGTTCACTGCGTGGTTGAGCAGGCACGGAAGTGCTGCTAATTCGGTGAAGGTTGCTTCACATGATCGATGACAGGAACTTGAATCCGAGCTCTTGTGGGCTGCAGCTTCAGTCCGAGCTGCTCTTTCAGGGCTTCCGAGAAAGTCGGTGCTCCCGTATCAAGCTGAGCGTTTGTACTGGGAGGCGAAGGATCGTTGCGCTCAGGCACGGAATCGAGTGAGAAATCGTAAGTCCCGGCCAGCCCAGTCCGGTCCACTACGGGCCGGCCAGAATCCTGCCAAAGCGGCATGTAATTGGCAATGTACTGCATGGTGATGTCCCGGGCCCCCACCAAGAACGAATGGTGTGGCGTAATCATCAGCACGTTCGCGCCGCAAAAGCGCAAGAATCCACCCGGCGCAACAGATGGCGAAGCGGGATCTGGCGGGGATGTCCACTTCGCGTCGCACGGGAGACCCTCTGCATGGGGCCGCAGCCTTGGCCCAATCTTTCCCGGCCGATCAAGCACGAGAGCGAGCGCTGGCATCTCCTGCGTCTCAAAATGCAAAGCTAGATTAAAGCGGTCGGCGAGGAGCGACTGTATCATCAGGCGCATCTGGTCCTTGGTGGGATTGCCTTCTGCCTTGGCTTCGATGACGAAGCTATCGCTTGCGACCCACTTGGGCAGGTGCGCGAGCATCGCGTTTTGCTGCTCGCGCGTGGATATGATTTTGTAGGCAAACTCGATGAGACTTGGAAGCGTTCCCTGCACCAGCAAGCGTCCTCCTGGCGGAATAGGCTCATCATCAATGTTCAGGCCGACGTTTTGCTCGACGCGCTTGCCGGGCTCGGCGGGTTTGATGGTGGCGACCTCGAATGCCATCTTGCCGCCTGCCGCCTTTTGCCAGTTCGGCATTTCTTTCGTTGCTTGCGCCAAGCCAAATACGACTGGCACCGCTATGGTTATCAATCCAACTGCACCCAGCAGGATTTTCATGCTGAAGCCCAGCCTTAGCCCCGCGTGGCGGGCTCCAATGCGAACAATCCGTTCTTTCAGATCCGAACCCGTGACGCCAGACGCACACTCCAGCGGCGACTCTACATAAAACCTGCATACATTCAGAATTCCCTCGGCATAGACCTGCGCGTCGCTGCCAGCAGCGAGAACGGCCTCGTCGCAGGCGCGCTCGCGTTCATCGACTAACCGCGCCCCGATCCACCATACTGCGGGATGAAACCAGAACAACGCTTCCGCGATCATATGTACGGCGAAGGTTAGATTGTCGCGCCGACGTACATGGCACATCTCATGCGCGACAATTGCTTTCAATTGCTCCGGCGTGAGCCGTTCCAAAATTCCCTCCGGCAATAGCAGCACCGGCCGGAAGATTCCATAGATGCCCGGCTCAATCATCGCCGTCGACCACAGTGCGGGCACATCTGCCGCAATCTCAAGAGGCAATGCCGAGCGCACCGCAGCTCGAATGCTCCGCCATCCGCGTATCCAGCGGAGAACGATGATCAAGGCTCCGCAAACCCAAATCGTTAGCAGCAAGACCGGCAGGCCGTTCCCGTGCGTCGCCGCAGACGAGTGTTCCGTCACACCAAAGAACCGCACCTGCGGGAACGGCTGCGCCATCTGTCCCATAACGTTTGCGAGTGCAGGCTTCGCGACGATCGGCGTCGCAACCAGCGACTGGAACAGCTCGCCCACAGCCATCAACAGTGACAACGGAAGCAGAAACTTTACCGAGGCAATCATCCACAAGCAATATCGTGCTCTTGCGTGATTCTTCCTGAGCGCCAGCGCCAGTGCCCACGCGATGCCCGCTACGACGGTTGACTGCCAAAGATGATTGACGACGGCTGCGGTCCAACTTCCGTCCCAGAATGCTGGCATCATGACTGCTTCTCCTCTCCGGGGAGTTTGCGCAAGGCATTCTCCGCTTTCTTCACGTCATCGAGAGACAATTTACCGGTCTCGACGAGGCGTGCCACCATAGGCTGAGATCGCCCGCCAAAGAGATCCAGCAACTCGTCAATCAGCCGACGCTGCGCTGCGTCGCGCGAAATGGAGGCTGCAAAAACATGAAAGTTTCCTACCTTCTTGACGCGCCGCGCCACTCCCTTCGGTTCCATCCTGTACACCATGGTTTGGATCGTGTTGTACGCCGGTCTTGCTTTGGCGGGAAGTGAATCCAGAATCTCGCGGATGGAGGATTCTCCCTGGGTCCAGAGCACCTCCATGATTTGAAATTCGAGTTTGGACAATTTTGGGGTAGCCATCAGTTCTCCTACTCACGTAGGAATATCACCTACAGAAGTAGGTGATGTCAAGAAACTTTTTCACGGTGTGATTGAGACTCCTGGATTACCAGCTAACCGGAAGTTGAGTCTCAAGTGGCGAGAACAGGCCAAAGCGCTTATCCATACGAACTCCCTCGGAGACGGAATGAGGCAGGATTGGGCGGCCGCAGAGGCCGAAGCAGTGGCCTGTCTCCTTCCTCGCCACCCCACTCATGACATGAAGCTGTCATGAATGGGGCACACACCCTGTTCAGGGTACGTGTGGGCTGCGTGATCCAGTTACTTTCGCCAACTTCGTAACATGCTCTAGAAGGTGAGTTTCAGCGCCACCTGGATATTGCGAGGTATGTTTGTTTGGGTAAAGACCGTCTGTTGTCCGAAGGTGGCATCATTCACATTGGTATCGGGGCCTGGAAATACGGGAGTATTCGTCAGGTTGAAGAATTCAGCCCGAAACTGCAGATTTAATCTGTCGTGGATTGGAAAGGTCTTGAAGATCGAAGCGTCTTCTGTCCAAGGAATTGGCGACCGGAATCCACCATAGGTGGGAATCATGCGATTGAGCGTAAACGGTGGGGTGATTGCCCAAACAGGCGTTGGTTCACTGGCTGAGCAGTTTTGCAGGGTGCCGCTGGTTGTAATGGTGCAGGTGTTGAACGCGTGCGCCCACGTCGGGTGCGCCACGTGCGGATTGACGCCCGTGGCCTGGACACCCCCCGGAGCACCATAGATCTGCCCCGACGACTTGCGGGCGATGAGATTGACAGCCCAACCACCAAAAGCCTGCTTTTCGACTCTGTTCTTGCTGTTGGAGAAGAACGGCAGACTATAGCTCCCAGATATCGTCAAGACCTGAGGAAGATCATTTCCATCAACGTAGTGGGCCTGAACCGTATCCTGATCATTGAGGTAGCCAGTATCTATCGGCTTCTGGTACGTGTAACCAACCAGGAACGATAGCCCGTGCGAGACGCGTTTCTCATACCTCATTTGAAGTCCGTTGTAATTGATGCTGCCGTTTGTCACAACTTCTGTGAATGATCCGTATTGCGGATAAGGAAGCAGCGATTGTTGGAGGCTCCACGTTGCGCTGTTCAAACTGGTTCCTGGCAGAAGTCCTGCAAAAGGATTCGGCAGTTGGGTATTCAATTGGTTTCCAAGCGCTAGATCGGCGACAGAGGTGAAGTTCGGATTTCTGTAGTTGGGGAGGCGGGTGGTAAGTTGACCGACATAATGCACGTCCAATATCGATCGGAACGGCAGTTCGTATTCAATGCCCAGAGAATACTGAGTAATGCGTGGAATGTTGCGGGTATTGTTATCCCAGTATTGCCATCCGCCCTGACCATTGAGGTTGCTGCTGGCGCCTCCCGGCTGCACAAAACCTGACGGATAGGGGTTCGACACGACGGTAGGAAGGGCAGGAGTCAACAAGTTGTTCGTGGAGGCCAGGTAGTTTGTGTTGGCGCTGAAGCCCACATCGCTGGAATTATCGAAGGTTGGCGAGTAGAGCATACCCAAGCCTCCACGCACCAAAAGATTCTTGGTTGCCGCATAGGAGAATCCAAAGCGTGGTCCGAAGTTACTTCGATTCCAGTTATAGGGATCGCCCTTGCCGAAGAGGACTTGCCCTTTCAATGCTTGCCCCGCAAAGGAATAGGAGGCATTAGGATTGAAGCCTGTATTTGCCTGCCCGTGCGCCTCGGTCATGGGACTCTCCGTATCCCAACGCAGGCCAAGGGTGAGAGTGAGATGATCAGTCACGCGCCAACTATCTTGAGCGAAAAGCGCATAGTAACCGTCTCTCCAGCCCACGCGCGGATTTGTCGAAATGCCGCCACCATCGGCGTATCCCAGAAGGAAGCTGGCGACGGAGTTTCCGGAGACATTATCGCTGGCCAATGGGTTGGCCTGCGTAAAGTCTCTGCCAGAACTCAAGGATGAGTACCCCGCGTAGTAGTTGTAGTCATCGCGCATCGCGCGGTCTTCGCCGCCGAAGCTCAGATTGTGTCTCTTGAGGGTCTTGACCAGGGTTTCCCTGAGATCGTAGTTATCGTCTGTATTGAGTGCTCCCGTACCATAGCCTGAGTTACCGAATGACGAATAGCCCGCCATATTAATTTGCGGAAATAAGGTGGGCGCTGGCGAGTCAGACATGTAAGAGGGAAATCCAAGCGTGGATAGGTCGTAAACGGGTTGCTGGTTGAGGATCGCAAATCTGTGTTCGATCCAACCAACACCAAAGCTCGACACCAAAGTTGGCGAGATAACCCAGTCCCAGTTGACGTGAGCGCCATTGTTGATACGGTAGTGTTGATAGTTCGGTGTGATTGCCACCGGGTAGCCGTTCGTGCCCGAGGTTTGTTGGCGGTGGCTGTACAAGTACACGACATCGATGCGATGTGCTGGGTTGATGGTGTGATCGATGCGGGCAGTGTACGCGTTATAAACATCCAGCGTATTATTCGGACCTGCGAACAGATCGTTGGAATCACCATTTCCAGAGATGTATGCGTTTGGATCTGGAAGCAGGGAGATGATCTTCGACGCAACTGGATCGATGCGCCCCGTGGGAAGGCTGCTCCCAAACGCGGTACGCGAGTAACTTCCATCGGGATGTTGAACTGTTGTCAACGGATCGTAGAGGATTGCAGGTTGGTTGCCTGCAAGGCTTTGGCTAAAGTTTCCCTGCTTTTCGAGGGCGGTTGGGACAGTTGAATAGGTCGGCTCCGGGGTGGTGGTGCGTATGTCTTCCCAGCCGAACATGAAGAATGTCTTGTTGCGTCCGTCGTAGAGTTTCGGAATGTAGACAGGACCGTCGATCACCACACCAGGCTGGTTCCAATGAAATCCGGACTTTGGGTTGCCTGCCTTGTCGTCCGCATAATCGTTAGCGTTGAGTACCTGGGAGCGGTAGTACTCATAGGCTGCTCCGTGGAGTTCGTTGGTACCGCTTTTGAGATTAAAAGCCATAAATCCGCCGCCCGATCGTCCATACTGAGCATCGTAGACAGAGGACTGGACCCGAAACTCCGAGGTCATATCCGGCGACGGTACGAAATTGATATTGGAGATCTGACCTGCCGAAGCCTGTTCGCTTCCTGTGTCGGCGAGACCGTCCATTGTTACCTCGGTGGTGAACCCACGACCACCATTGACCATGATGTAATCGAATCCGCCGTTGTCGAATGGCCGTTGGGAGATGTTGGCAGGTTGCCCCGGCTGAACAATTACGCCTGGGGTCATTGTCGCGAGCATAAACGGATTCCTGCCAAGTAGCGGCAGATTTTGTATCTGCTCTGCACTTATCGTCATTCCGGAATCACCTGTTTCGGCCTCCAACAACGGAACCTCTGACCGCACCGTAACCATTTCAGATGTGCTGCCGACATGAAGCGCAAGATCGATCTGCAAGTGGTCATTGCCGTGAAGTTCGAAGTGTTGGACCGCGGTTTGGAATCCGCTAGCGCTGATACTTAAATCGTAAGCGCCAATCGGCAGGAACAAAATGGAATACAGGCCCTGGTCATTTGTCTTCGTTTTGAAGATGTTTTGAGTCTGTGTATTGGTTGCCGTCACGGCAGCATTGGTCACAATCGCCCCGCTGGGATCCTTAACCGTGCCACTGACTGCACCGCGCTCTTGTTGGGCATGCAGTATGCATGGGCTTAAGACCGAAAGCAGGAATATCCATAGATATCCGAGCGAACGCCGACTCCGGATATTGCTCGTCCGTTGCTTAATCACGTTGGTCCCTCCGATTAACTTTTCAAGCCTTCGACTCAAAATTCAATAGAGTAATTTTGTTATTAATGGAATCGGCCTCATACTAAGAGGGCATGGTAACGTTGTCAAGGCAATAAATTTCACTAATTCTTCAATACCCAGTGACATGGAGGCTGCACGAGAATAGGGCGTGTTTCGCCTGCTTCTGGCCTGAGTTGACAATTGCACTTTGAGAGAAGAAGTTGTCTTACCGGTTTGAGGCGATTGCAAATGCTAGAGCCATTGCGGTCCACACCGCGCACGTGCCGGGTGCTCGTTCTTTGAGCATGACTGGGTGGCCACGGAAGCTGAATCAGACTTTCTCGCCACTCCACTCATGACATGAAGCTGTCAGTCGCCATCCGCCCATTGATCGAGGGACCTCTAGCGTTCGGTTGAAAAGGAACCAGCGGCATCACGGAGACAGAGCATTGGGGACTCTTCGACTCCGCAACTCGCAAAGTATGCGAGTTGCTTCGCTCAGAATGACGGGCTTATAGAGGGTTCGTAAAGACAAACTCTTTGGGTTAACACCTATGGGGTTTTGCCCTGGGCGCAGAGCGCGATGGCAATCGTTGTGACGTTTTGCGTTATTACCTCAGAGGCTAAAAGCCTACGGTGAAGTATCATACCCCCCTATGGTATATTTACCCTATGAGCCACATCGACAAGGAAAAGCAGAAGCTCGTCGCTCGCATCAAGCGGATTCGCGGACAGGTCGATTCCATCGAACGCTTCCTCACCACCGGGGACGATTGCACAGATGTATTGATGCTGCTGGCAACGGTGAGAGGCGGCATTAACAGCCTCATGGCCGAAGTGCTTGAAGACCACATCCGCCATCATCTTTTATCGGGGGAGCGAAGCTCTGCACCGCCTCAGGAGTTGGCGGAGGACCTAATCGACCTGGTTCGGGCTTACCTCAAATAGTGGTTCTGTCCAGGGCATGCTTCTGCGCCCAAAGTGAAGAATTCAAGAGCAATTGATGTTTATTACGGTGCTGTCAATTTAGGCTTCAACGACGGGCGTCATTTCTAGCGGGGGTTGGATGCATTTTTGGTTGTCGGTCTTTGCCGCCGTGCGGCACATGAAAATCAGCGAGGCAGTGACACGAACACACGTTTCCAGGACTCCGAATCGGAGTCTTGACAGAGTGAATCCCCCGAGCATGTTTGATGTCACAAAATCTGTCATTGCAGTGCTCGCAAGTTTGATACTTGCGGTCTCGGTGGCGAGCGCCCAAAATGGCGCGCCGGCGCCTCGCCCTGACGATGACTTCAGCCTCATGAAGATGCTGTCGGACAAGGGCGTGCACGACATCGACAACGAGGGGTGGAACGCCTACGGGCAGTTCACCTATATTTCGAGCTGGAAGCCGGCGTTCAACGCCCCTTACACCAATCTGAACGGCAGCATCAATTCGCTTCTTCCCACGGCCGAAAGGAGCTTTACAGGGACTGCGACTCTTTACCTGGGGGCCCGGCTCTGGAAGGGTGCGGAAGGCTACCTGGTTCCCGAGGTGATTTCGGAACAACCGTTCTCGCAGCTCAGAGGATTGGGCGGCGCTATTCAGAATTTCGAGTTGCAAAAGGGCGGAGCGACCGTACCTCAGGTCTATAGGTCCCGTTTATTTCTCAAGCAGACGATTGGGCTCGGCGGCAAAAGCATCGTGGAGGACTCAGGCCCGCTTCAACTGGGGACGCATTACGACAGCAGAAGACTTGTCTTTGTCGCCGGGAATTTTACGGTTCTGGATTTCTTCGACACGAACGCTTTCGACATCGATCCGCGCCAGGGCTTTCTCGGGCTGGGATTTATGACCTATGCGGCCTACGACTTTGCCTCCGATGCACGCGGTTACTCGTATGGAGGCATTGCGGAGTTCCATTGGGATGACTGGGCAGTACGTTACGGACGCATCACACCTCCGAAGCAGCCCAATCAACTTCCAGTGGACTTCAGGCTCCTGAAATACTACGGAGACCAGACGGAGATAGAACACAAGCACAGCCTTCACGGGCAGGAAGGCATGGTGCGTGTGCTGGCGTATCGCAACCGCGAAGATATGGGACGCTTCAGTGACGCCATTACTGCGTTCGAAGCAGACCCCGCGAAGAACGCCACCACGTGCACTACCTTCAACTATGGATCCAACAATTCGACGGCTCCCGATCTTTGCTGGGCTCGAAAGCCCAATGTCAAGGAAGGCGTAGGCGGGTTTGTAGAACAGTACATCGGACATGACATCGGAGTGTTCGCTCGCGGAATGTACGCGGACGGGAAGACGGAAGTGTATGCCTACACCTCCACCGATCGTTCTGCCACCGTGGGGGTATTAGCAAAAGGCACCTCCTGGTCGCGGCCTAAGGATCTAGTGGGAGTGGGCACTAACCTCGGATGGATCTCGGATATTCATGCGAAGTATCTGGGGATGGGAGGTGTCGATGGATTCGTCGGCGACGGCGCTATCACCGCGGCGGTGGAGAGGTCTGTGGATCTCTTCTACAGCGCCAACTTCCAGAAGATCTATTGGCTGTCAGGTGACTATCAGCACATTACAGATCCGGGGTTTAACGCAGCGCGTGGCCCGGTCAACGTCTTTACAGTGAGAATCCATGGCGAGTTTTAAATCAATACGCGGCAGAGTCTGGCCTTTGCTAGCCGCATTGTCTGTGTTTTGGTGCTTTGTCTCCAGCGCTGAGGCGCAGCAGCAAGCCTCTGGGTTCGCAGTCGAACGTTTCTATCAGTCCGCTCCCGGTGGCGGATGGTTCGTCATGGATGATCTCGATATCAGTGGCCGGCTGGGGGGCGCGATATCAGCGACCTCGGGCTATGAACGAAATCCTCTGGTCATCACAGGTCCGGATGGCAAGCAGAAGCTTGCTGTCGTATCGCAGGAAGCGTTCCTGGATATCGGAGGCTCGGTCACACACGATCGCTTTCGGGCATACCTCAATATCCCCATGCCCCTTCTGGTTACGGGAACGAGCGGGAAGCTTGGACCGTATCAGTACACGGCTCCGAACTTAACCCTCGGAAGCAGTCCAGATACCGTGTCCGACGGACGTATAGGCGTCGATGCTCGCTTGTTTGGCCAGCCGGGAGACTTGCTTCGTCTGGGTGCTGGAGCCCAGCTAATCTTCCCTTCCGGAAACCGCTCGGATTACGTGTCGGACGCAAGGTATGGCGGAATGTTGCGATTTCTCGCTGCCGGCGACGCCGGTGCGTTCAGGTACGCAGGCCAACTCGGTGTCCATCTGCGACCGCTCAATGATGCTCCTGTGCCCGGCAGTCCCAACGGCAATGAGTTTCTCTACGGCATCAGCGGAGGACGTACGTTTGCGGGGCCGAGTGGATGGGCGGTCATTGCAGGGCCGGAAATATTTGGGGAGACGGCTTTCCACTCTTTCTTCAGCGGGGAGACAGGTACAGAAGCACTCATGACAGGGCGGCTGGAGCAGACTGGCACGGAGCATAATCTGCGGATAAAACTGGGTGTCGGCCATGCACTGCAGCAGAACTTCGGAGCAGCACAATGGCGAATCGTTTACGGTGTAGAGCTTTTCGGGCACAAGTAGATCGAACCGGCTCCTATCGAGTTGGAGGAGAATTCCTGTCATGAGCGTTTCCAGGCTACGGTTCATCGTTTGTTTTGCTTTGTGCTGCGGAATAGCCGGACCTGCGCTCGCCTGGCAGACAGGCCCTATCCCTCCAGGCAGACGGATTTATGTCGAGCCGTTCGCTACCCGGGAGGGCTCCGAGAAGTTTCGCGAGGGCATCGTTTCGGAACTTCGCAAGATGAAGTCTGTGTCGCTTGCTGCAGATGAATCGAGTGCGGACGAAATCCTTGGGGGTGGTGGCGAGGTCTGGATCAAAGGATACCGAAGCCACAACCCGCAGTTAGGCAAGGTGGCACCCAACGGCACACCCATCTATACAGGTTTCCTCTCGATTGAATTGAGAGACAAGAACGGCCAGACGTTATGGTCCTACCTGGCGACACCACCAGCGGCGTCCGGAGATGTATCCAAAGATCTCTCACTGCTGATTGCAAAGAAGCTGAATGAAGCCCTGGAACAGGGCGAAGCGCCGATCTACAGCACATCTCCGTCCCAGCCAACGACGCTCTTGTCAGGAGCTGGTGCTACCTTTCCCTTCCCTGTCTATGAGAAGTGGTTTACAAACTATCGGCGCGAGAATTCCGCGGTACAGATTACGTATGAACCCATCGGGTCCGCAGCAGGAGTCCGCAAGCTACTTTCAAACAGCGTTGATTTCGGAGCTTCGGATAGCCCTGAGGTGATCCACGATCTTGCGCCGGGAGACGACGATAAGTATCTGTTTCTTCCGTCGGTGGTCGGTGCGGTGGTGCCAGTAGTCAATCTGCCCGGCGTGCAAGGCGATATCGCATTCACACCCGAGGCGTTGGCCGGGATTTATCTGGGGAAGATCAAGAAGTGGAACGATCCGATTTTAGCCCGCAGCAATAAGAACCTTCGCCTTCCCGATCTGGATATCGTGGTTGTTCATCGCGCCGATGGAAGCGGCACCAGCTATGCGTGGACTGACTTCCTCTCAAAGACCAACTCCGAGTGGAAGACCGAGGTTGGTACAAGCCTGACTCCAAAGTGGCCAGTAGGACAGGAAGCAAATGGGAATGACGGGGTATCCAAATTGGTGAGCGAGCAGAGCGGCTCCATCGGGTACGTTGAGTTTATTTACGCCTTGCAGAATCACCTCAGCTACGGCAGAGTGCGAAATCGAAATGGTGAGTTTATCGCGGCCAGCTTGGAAAGCATCGCGGCGGCTGCGAGCCGTTCCACAAAGCTTGATCATGCCTTTAAAGTCTCCATCGTGGATGCTCCCGGTGCAGGCGTTTATCCCATCAGCTCTTTTACCTGGATGGTTATCCCTGCCCATATGGAGGACGACACCAAACGGAAGGCGCTCACCGGGTTCCTTGCATGGATGCTGGGGTCTGCGCAGCGTCAGGCAGCTGCTTTGGGCTACCTCCCTATCCCAAAGGACTTGGTCACAGAGGAAAAGGCGGCAATCGCGAGGCTTCACTAGGAGCACGCAAAGATGAAGTTCGTGCCCCTATAATTTGGGTTTGAGCGCCGAATCCAATCGCACATCCACAAAGATGCCTGCACTGGCTGTTGCTGCCGGCATTCTGCTTAGTCGAGTTGTCGGGTTAGTACGCGACCGTGCTTTTGCCCACTACTTCGGCAACTCCGACGCCGCCGATGCCTTCCGTGCCGCGTTTCGAATTCCAAACTTTCTACAGAATCTCTTTGGAGAGGGCGTGCTGTCTGCGTCCTTCATCCCGGTCTATGCCCGTCTGAACGCAGAGGGCCACAAAAAAGAGGCCGCGCAACTAGCCGAAGCAGTGTTTGCGCTTCTCCTCTTCATTACGACGATCTTAGTTGTTGCGGGGATCTTCGCTACGCCCTGGTTGATCGATCTCATCGCGCCCGGATTCCATGGCGAGAAACGTCTGCTCACCATCCAACTGGTTCAGGTTCTCTTCCCGGGTGCTGCCCTGCTGGTGCTCTCTGCATGGTGCCTGGGCATATTGAACAGCCATCACAAGTTCTTTCTCTCGTACGCCGCTCCTGTCATTTGGAACGTGGCCATGATAGCCGCCTTGATCTGGGGCGGACGCCAACAACACACCGAATCGCGCCTAGCAGTGATGCTTGCCGTTGGCTCAGTCATCGGCAGCGGACTTCAGTTCGTCGTGCAACTTCCAACCGTGTTGCGATTCCTGAGACCACTGCACCTGCACCCTGATCTCACCACCATCCATGTGCGCGGGGTTGCCCGCAATTTTTTCCCGGTATTCCTTAGCCGGGGCGTGGTGCAGATAAGTGCCTACATCGACTCGTGGCTGGCGAGTTTTCTCGGTACTGGAGCCGTCTCCGCGCTGGGGTATGCGCAAACGCTCTACACGCTGCCGGTCAGCCTGTTCGGTATGGCCGTCTCAGCCGCTGAGTTGCCTGCTATGTCCAGCGCCCTGGGCACGCCAGCTGAAATTGCCGACGCACTTCGCCAACGCCTCACGCAGGGACTACAGCAGATCTCCTTTTTCGTCATACCGTCCGCCGTCGCGTTCGTCCTGCTCGGCGACGTGATTGTCGCTACTATCTATCGTTCTGGACACTTCCAAGCGGGGGATGTGCTCTATGTCTGGGGAGTTCTGGCGGGCTCCGCTGTGGGCCTGCTCGCATCTACTTCGGGACGGCTCTATTCCTCGGCGTTCTATGCGCTACGCAACACGCGCACACCGCTCAAGTTCGCCGTTCTCCGGGTTACGCTCACACTGGGTCTAGGCTATCTCTGCGCGCTGCCGTTGCCGCGGCACCTTGGCCTAGACCAACGCTGGGGTACCGCAGGTCTTACTCTCTCGGCCGGTATTGCGGGTTGGCTGGAGTTTCTTCTGCTGCGCAACGCTCTGCACAAACAGATTGGGAAAGTACAATCATCGGGATCGCGCATTGCCAAGTTATGGCTCGTCGCACTGGTTGCGGCAACTATCAGTTTTGGCATAAAGAGGGTACTTCCATTTCACGCGCCGTTGCTCTTAGGGCCCAGCGTTCTCCTCTGTTATGGAGCGATCTATCTTGGTGTGACGCAGGGACTAGGTATTGCCAGCCTGGGTGCGGTCGGACGTTTGTTCGCGCGTCGTCGGTGAGTCGTGGCATTTGTTTGCGCACCTTGGCGGGTGGCAAGCGTTCTGGTTGAAAAGGTACTGACGACATCGGTGAGGCAGAATGTTTCGGGGTTCTTCGACTCCGCAACTCGCAAAGTACGCGAGTCGCTTCGCTCAGAATGACGAACTTATAGGGGAATAAAAGCAGCTCTATTCCGTGGCCTAAAGGCTGCGGCTCCCATTCACGCTTGTTCGCCGAGATAATAAGCCCTGACGTTTACGGCCTGTTGGTTGGTGTTTAGCTCGACCACGTCAAGAACACGATTGCCGTTATCTCGCCTGTACAGCACCGCGTAACCGCTCGGCGAGAGAAATATTTCTTCAAGCTCAAAGTACAGCTTCGGAGCGAGTTCCAGCCCGATACGGAAGTGCTCTCGAAGTTCGTTAGCTCCGTGCAGTCTTCCGTCCGGACGGTTCCACCGCCGAACTACGGTGTTTGCTTCGAATTCGACAGAGGGCGCGTAGTGCGCCATGATTCGATCGAGATCTCTGGAGTTCCAGGACTCAATCCATTCTTCTATCAGTAGTCGATGACTTTTCTCGACTCCCATTCATGTCCTCCCTTTGGCTTAGCTTCCTAAGAATAAATAGAGATCGATGAATCAGAGATTCTCGGCGGGCGATATCTGCGGTTGCACCCAGTGCAGAAATACTTGACTATCTACTATGACGAATGCTACATAGGGTAACAGCAGGAACATTGGCGTCTTGCCCTACGTAAGACACAAATGTCTGCTCTTGTTCGTCGAGTCTCCGCAACATCGGAGTTGAGTCAACAAACACGTGCCTGAGGATTCTTCATGCGTCGGATGCAACTACGGCCCTCTCTTAGATCGGTACTTGGAATCCTCACGGTGTTCTTTATGGCTCTTGCTCCCTGCTCGGTCTGCGCGCAGGCGACGGGTGGGATCCGCGGTTCGGTGCTCGACCCAAGCAGTGCTGTCATTCCTGGGGCCACGATCACGCTGACAAGAGGCAGCGAAATCCGTAAGACCACCTCGGGTTCGGACGGCTCCTACTCTCTTCGCGATCTGGAGCCTGGCAGCTACCGGATCGCGGTCAAGGCTCCCGGATTCGTGCTTCCGCCAGACACAACGGTCACGATCGCATCGGGTCATACCAGGCAGCTTAACCTCACTCTCTCCATCGCCGTTGAACAGGAGAACGTGCAGGTCAATGGACAATCTTCCGGTGTCAGCGTCTCTCCCGATGAAAACGCCGGGGCTATCGTCATCAAAGGCAGCGATCTGGATGCGCTCTCGGACGACCCTAATGAATTGCAAAATGAGCTGCAGGCGCTGGCCGGGCCGGCAGCGGGTCCCGATGGCGGGCAGATCTACATCGATGGATTCTCCGGGGGCCAGCTTCCGCCCAAATCATCGATCCGGGAGATCCGGGTCAACCAGAACCCCTTCTCTGCTGAGTTCGACCACATCGGCTATGGGCGGGTTGAAATTCTTACCAAGCCCGGCTCGGACAAATTCGGCGGCCACATCACGTCGCTCGCAACCGATTCCGCGCTCAACACGAACAACGCACTGGTTCCTGACACCCCCGCATATCACCTCTACTTTCTTCAGAGCGATGTCACAGGCCCACTCACCAAGCATTCTTCCTATTTCATCAGCGTTTTCGGTATGCGGCGGCAGACGCAAAGCATCATCGACGCGACCAACCCATCGAACGTATCGACACAGCTCCTCGCGACCAGTCCCAATCCGTCGTCCATACTGGACATCGACCCGCGCATTGATTTCCAGGCAGGCGCGAACAACACCTTTTCCATCCGCGATGCCTTCCACCGCAACGTGGCCTCCGGCAACGGTGTCGGCAACCTGAACCTGACAAGCCAGGCACTCAATGCAACGAACTATGAGAACGCCCTGCAGATCAGCGACACGATCGTCGTCAATCCGCACCTTATCAACGAGACACATTTTCAGTGGCGACATATACGAAACAATCAGTACGCGACTGTCACGACACCAACGCAAACGGTGCAAGGCGCATTTACCACCGGCGGCAACTATGCCGGCACCAATACGGATCACCAGGATGTATTGGAACTGCAGAATTACTCCACCGCCACCGCGAGCAAACATACCATCCGCTTCGGCACCCGGCTTCGCTCTTACCGCGACGCCAATGTGACAACTTCAGGTAAGAACGGTCAGTACAACTTCCAGAACACCTCGCAATACGAGGCCTGCCTTCAACCATCCAGCCAAAGCTGTGCGCCAGACCAGTACCAGGCGGTAGTCATTAATAATCCGCTCGCACGCGCCCTGATCTTTGACGCGGCGCTTTTCTATCAGGACGATTGGCGCGTCAATCCCGGCCTCACCTTCAGCTATGGTTTGCGGTATGAAGGCCAGAATCGCATCCGCGATCACGCAGACTTTGCACCGCGCCTCGCTGTAGCCTGGGCTCCGCACTTCGACAGCAAGAAGCCACCCAAGACGGTCCTGCGCGCAGGTTACGGCTGGTTTTACAGCCGCTTCACTATGCCGGGCCAGTTAGGTTCAGGTACGGGTACGCCCTACGTCATTCAGGCCATTCACCAGAACGGAGTCAATCAACAGTCCTACGTCATCAATAATCTGCAGCCGCAGCCCGGGGGCTACAACCTGGATGTGTCTCTCCCCGCGAGTACGCTACAGAGCTATCCCGGTTCGACGCCCGCCATCTACACGATCGACCCGCACTTTCATGCTGCTCTTAATATGCAGGGCGGCGTCGGTGTCGACCGCACACTCTGGAAAAATGCCACGTGCAACGTTACGTATCTCTTCACGCGCGGTGTGCACCAGTATCTTACGAATGTCGTCACGGCGCCTGCGTTCGATGCGAGCAGCTACACGATCACCGGCACGGCGCCCGCGGTCTACAACAACCAGTTCCAGTCCGGCGGCATCTTCAACGAAAACCAGATCACCGCTACGTTCGGTACGCATTACAAGAAACTCAGCATCAACGCCAACTACGCCTTCAGCGATGCGAAGAGCGATACCTCCGGCGTAACGTACGTCCCTTCTGTAGCTCAAAATCCCGGACTCGACTATGGGCGCGCCAGCTTCAGCATTCACAACCGGCTTTTCCTGCTTGCGACCTACACAGCACCGCATGGCATCACCATTGCGCCGCTACTCGCAGCGCAGTCCGGCACTCCCTATAACATCACCATCGGCGACGACCTGACCGGCAACAATCAATACAACGCACGGCCCACCTATGGAACCTGCGGCGCAGCGGATGTCGTCTCGACACCCTTCGGCTGCCTGGATGAGAACCCAGCTGGAAAAAATGAACAGATAATCCCCTACAACGTTGGTACGGGTCCGACAAATGTCATGTTTCACATACGTGTCAGCAAAGCTATCGGCATTGGTCCTCATATCAAGACACAGACCGGAGGCCCTAACGGACAGACGGGTGGAGGAGCGCTGAGCGGCAATCAGCAACAGGTCAAGCTCGACGCGAGCGTCCCACGGCGTTACAACCTGACTTTTATCGCCGGCGCACTCAACGTGTTCAACCTCGACAATCGCGGAACCCCGAACGGTACCCTCAAGTCTCCCCTCTTTGGTCAATCCGTCACCCTCGCAAGCGGGCCCTTCGGCTCGCCAGCACCAGGAAATCGCGTCGTCTTTCTGCAAGCGCTCTTCAGCTTCTGAGACTTCCGCAGAGGCTAGCCCTCGATTTGTGCTTGCCCAGGACAGGTGCTCAACGCTTCGAGCGAAATGTTGTTCGCTGCACAAATGCGCGGGTTCCCTGCAAATCGCTGGAATGCCAGCCTTGGAGGTGTCAACGTGGCAGATGAGAGGGCCCAGAGCACCCAGGTCGAAGACGTACTACAGCCGGTTGCGACGTGGCTGTGACTGAACGTTGCGAAAAGTGGAGGACGACAGGATGTGGATGCGTCACGCCAACCCGTTGAGCGCGGCGAACGTTGACTGCATACTCAGAACTATTCAATCGTCTCTGGCAAGACTTGGGTTCGGGCCATACAGCCATGCCGCTTCTCTATGGGTGTTCTTTGCTGGATGCGGGGTCGCCGAACTGTCTATCAGCTTTCTCATCTGTACTCCTCTCGAGCGATTTTGGCCGCTAACCAATTGGCCGAAACGAAACTCTATCGCTGCGGATGTAGCCTATGCGTTTTTCGTCCGCATCGTCTTGTTTCCGCTCATCGCCTACTTTGAATTCCATTGGCTGCGCCAAACTCTGGATGGGTTTCTGCATGCCCGTGCCATTACCCCGCTGTCGCTTACGGAGTTGATCCCGAAACTCGCTTCCTGGCCCGCCATTGCCTTCATCGCAAACTTCGCGATTCTCGATCTCGCCGACTATTGGCGTCACCGTTTGTCTCACCGGATTGGGTGGTGGTATGGAATCCACTCACTGCATCATGCCGAGGAGCAGTTGACCTTCTGGTCTGACGACCGGTCGCATGTTCTTGAAGACGCCATCACCTATGTGTGGCTCATCGCTGTGGGGCTGGCCATCGGTGTTCCCTCGATGCAGTTTCCCTTCCTGATTCTCTGCTTCCGGTTTCTCGGCAGCATCTCTCACGCAAACACAAGGGTCGGTTATGGATGGCTCGGAGAACACATATTCGTCTCCCCGCAATTTCATCGTACGCACCATGCACTGCGTGCCGCTGGAAGGCGCAGTTGCAACTTCGGAACGGCTTTGTCCTTATGGGACTTCTCTTTTCGGACCGCCAGGTTTCGCGACCATACCGTTGAAACCGGCGATGCCGGGGCCGAACCAGCTCTAGTCAACGGCTCATGGGGCGAACAGCAGCTTGCAGGTTTTCGCCGCATGGCCCGCTTAGCACGGCGAGGGAAGAAGACGCCCGCCCCGAGGACAACATGATCTCTACTACTCCCCAGGATTGGATGGGCCGTGTTCTCGATCAAAGCAAGCTGGGAGTCTCTGTGGAGGATGCCTGGAAGCTGGAGGCGTATGAGCAATACAAAGCCAGGCTTCGCGCTCCGGAGTATCCATGTTTCTTCGGCCAAAGCGGCGAAGCGCGGGGCGAAATGCTCTACACGTTCATTAAGGAGGGCGGCCTTGATGAATTTGTCACGAACATGCGGCGGTTTGTCAGCCTCATCGCTGCACCTCCCCATGAGCGCTCGAGTCTGGCTGCATTCTTCGCGCCCGATACCTCGATTACGGACCACACGTCTTTTGTCGCGCACTTTTGGCAGATACTGCAGTTCCTTCATGATCACGACAGCAATCCAATTGCAGACAAGACACCCGATCATCCGCTTTGGGAGTTCTCGTTTGAGCGCTGCGAGATGTTTGTCGTTGGAGCGTCCCCTACCTACCAGCACCGACGTAGCAGAAATCTGGGTCCAGGTATCGTGCTCGTGTTCCAACCCAGGTCTCTTTTTATTGATCCGGAAACGTCGCAACCGATCGCTGCATCGGTCCGGCAACGCATTCACAAGCGCATGCTGGCTTATGACGGGATGACAGTACATCCCGACATAGGGTTTTACGGGAGCGCCGGCAATCGCGAATGGAAACAGTACGCACTTCCTGACGACAACGAACCGGAAACTGGCGTCTGCCCATTCCATACGAGCATGAGTCATGCGTAACTGACATATCGCATTCTCTCGAAGTGATGTGACCAGCCGCTTCGCAATTCACTACTCGGCGCGCAGGGCTTCCACTGGATTCACAGAGGCTGCTCGACGCGCGGGCAGGAAGCTCGCCGCCATCGACGCCAGCCCAAGCAACACGGCCACCCCACCCAGAGTGATCGGATCCCACGCCTGTATGCCGAACAGCAGCTTGCGGATCAACATCGAGGCACCCACCGAACAGACCAGCCCAATTGCCAGTCCGGCTACTGTGAGCCATCCCGCCTGCCGGATAACGAGTCTGTACACTGAGCCGCGCTGTGCCCCAAGAGCCATACGCACGCCGATCTCACGCGTCCGCTGGCTCACCGAGTACGAGATCACTCCGTAGAGCCCCACCAGACCAAGTACCAGAGCGATCGCCGCGAATCCACCCACCAGCCACGCTGAGAACCGGTGCAGGAGCGCCGCCTGCGTGCCGTCGATCTTCTCGTTCAAGGTGGCTTCGTCGGATAGCGCCAGATCGGGGTTTATCTGATGCAGAGTATGCACCAGCATCGGCAGCAGCATCGCGGCGTCCTGCCGTGTGCGCACCGCAAGGATGAAATAGTTGTTCGGCGTCTGGTTGATCGTAAGATACTCCGCTGGTGGGATGTCGACATCCAGCGGGCCTTCGCGAACGTCGTTGACCACGCCGACAATCTCCCACATGGACGGACGCCCAGACTCCTCATTGGCGATCCTCTGCCCTACCGGATTCTGGCCGGGAAAATACTTTCGAGCCAGCGCCTGATTGATCACGGCCACTCCAGGCTTCGAAGCATCGTCGTCTTCCGTGAAGAGCCGTCCGCGCACCAGCGTAGCCTTGAGCGTAGACAGATACTCCGCGCTCACAATGCGCTCGTCCACGTCATTGTGTTCACCGAGGTACGGCCTGCCTGGGATCTGGATTCTATCGATGGCACAGTCACACTGCGCCGGGAGCATGCTGGTCATACCTGCTGACTCCACACCCGGCAGGCTGGAGACTCGGCGCACAACCTCTCGGTATAGCCCTACCGTCTGTTCATCACTCTTGTAAATAGTGTCGGGGGCCATCACCTGCACGGTCGCGAGATGGTTTGGATCAAAGCCCAACGGAACGTGCAGCAGGCGATAAAGACTCTGTCCCAGCAATCCCGCGACGGCCAGTAGGACTGCCGCGATTGCCAGTTCAACGACCACCAGGTTCGCTCCGAGCCTGCGCCAGAGCTGGCCAGCGGCCCCGCGATCTCCGTCGCCTAATCCGTCGCGAACATCATGAAGCGAAAGCCGCAAGGTTGGCGTGGCGGTCACCAGCAAAGCGGCCAGCAGCGCAACAACCGCGGCAAATGAGCCCGTATGTGCGTTCAAGCCGACGCCTCCAAGAAAGGGCATGTTCGATGCCATATCCTTGGGAACCAGGCTGCCAAGGAGTTTCATGGCACCGATGGCAACGATCACTCCTGCCAGACTGCCGAACCCTGCAAGCAATAACCCCTCGGCGACAAACTGGCGCATCAGCCGCGCTGGCGTCGCGCCCAGCGCGCCTCTGACGGCAATTTCACGCCTGCGGCTCTCCGAGCGGACCAACACAAGGCTGCCCACGTTGACGCACGCTATCAACAGCAACAACCCGGCTCCGCCCAGCAGTGCCAGAAGGATAGGCCGCACATCGCCGATCATCACTTCAGAAAGGGGAACGACACTGGCGCTCAGACTGGGGCCTGCCACGGCGTATTGCTGCTGGAGCTGCTTGGCGATGGTGCTCATTTCAGCCAGCGCTACCGAGATGGTGACGCCATCGCGCAACCTTCCGATTCCCCAAAAATTATTGAAGGTCCTCATCTTCTCATGAGTGCTGAAGCTGTTGAAAGGAACCCAGAACTCCGCGTTGCCGCTCGGGGCAAAGGAAAACTCACGCGGCAAGACACCGATGATGGTGAAGGCCCTGCCGTCCAGATCCACGGTCTGGCCCACCGCACCCTTCTGCGCGCCGAAACGATGGAGCCAGGCCCCATAGCTCAGGAGCAGAACGTTTGGCCCGCCGGGCCGATTCTCGCCGGGATAAAAATCGCGCCCCAGCATGGGATGCACGCCGAGGGTTTGGAAGAAGCCGCCGCTCACGCGCTCGGCCGGCACCGGCTCAATACCGGAAGGAGTGCGCAGGAGATAGCCGGTGTCGCTGAATATATCGAGTGAGCTAAACGATGTATTCAATCGCTGCCAGTCAAGATAGTCCGGATAAGAGAGCGGCCAGCGTGGCGATTCAGTGTAGCTTTCGTTCACCGACATCAGCCGGCCGGGATTTGCATAGGGAAGCGGCTGCAGCAAAGCCGCATCCACAAAACCGAAGATGGCCACGCTCACGCCCATGCCAAGAGCCAGCACAATGATTGCGGTAGAGGCGAAGCCAGGATTTCGTACAAGCTGACGCATCGCAAATTGCATATCGCGCACCAGATTGTCGAACCACACCATCCGTTTTCTCAGATAGAAACGCTCTTGCGCCACACGCACATTGCCGAAGTTGAGCCTCGCCCGCCGGCGTGACTCAGCTTCACTCAAGCCTTCACGCTTCAACTCATCGGCTTCAAGTTCCAGATGCGCCTTGATCTCCTCAGCAAAGTCATCCGTGCTCCGTGGGCGTTTGAACATACCTATGCCCCCTCGCCGGGGAGTCCCTCGCTACTGCCCAAAATCAATCCCATGGCTCTCGTCAGCCGCTGCCACTCGCTCGCCTTCTGTACAAGCTGCTCACGCCCTTTCGGCGTCAGCGAATAGAACCGTGCCTTGCGGTTGTTCTCGCTCACACCCCACTTGGCGCTGATCCACTTCTTGTCTTCGAGCCTCTGCAAGGCCAGATAGAGTGAGCCATGATCGACGAAAAAGACCTCTTCGGATTGGCGCTGTATCGACCGCGCCACACCCTGTCCATGGCACGATCCCTGCACAAGCGTCTTCAGGATGAGCAAGTCCAGCGTCCCTTGCAACAGAGCGATACGGTCATCGGCATTTTTTTGGGAAGGCATCCGACCTAAGCATCTCACCGGTTGGGTCGGATGTCAACACGAGCCAGAGAATCGAACTCTTGCCCACATTAGCAAACGGCCCGGGGCTAAAGAGGTTGCTGAAAAAGTCGATGACTTCACTGAAGACGATTTTTGCTGTGTACTTTGCGTATGTAAAACCCTCAAAGATTTCGCAAACGTCGTTTGTAGGGCCTTCTGGAGAGTCGTTATTTCGAAGCAATTTCTAACTGCTCACAAAGCTAGACTTTTTCAGCACCCTCTAAAGCCCGATTCTTGTGTGGCTTTCTTCCGTAGCCTAAAGCTACGGCCCCCTCCGTCTCCCTGACGCTAAAGCATCAGGGAACGCGATTCGCGCTGTGGTGAACAGGCCATCATCATCGAACGAACAAATGACTCAGGATGCTAAAGCCTTTCTTCCAGATGTATAGTGTTGCTTGCCTTGCCCCGGAAGGATCACCGGAATCCAGCTTGCCACAAACCTGCTCATAAGGCCCTTCATGCGTTTTTCGCGAATTCTCTTTGGCAGCGTTATCTTCTTTTCAGCCTTTCTTCTTTTCCTGGTTGAGCCTCTCGCCGCCAAACAGATTCTCCCTGTTCTGGGCGGCTCGTCAGCAGTCTGGATCACGTGCCTCGTCTTCTTCCAGCTCATGCTGCTGGTCGGCTATCTCTACGCACATTGGCTCACGCACCGTTTCTCCCGAGCTGCGCAAAGAAATATTCATATCGCCATGCTGGCGATAGCCTTCGCTTTATTGATGGTGCAATCGCATCTTCATCCAGGCATGCAGAGTGCTGCTGCACATCCGGTAGCGGCGATTTTCATCCTGCTTATGGCCAGCATCGGGCTGCCCTTTTTTCTGCTGGCCTCCACCAGCCCGCTGCTCCAAGTCTGGCTCTCCTGGCAGCAACAAAATCGCATTCCCTATCGGCTGTTCGCCTTGTCGAATGCAGGCTCTCTGCTGGCTCTGATTGCTTACCCCACGCTGGTCGAACCTTATCTCAGCCTGCGGCACCAGTGGACGATATGGTCGGTGGGCTTTGCCTGCTATGCGATTCTTGGCTTTATTCTTGCGCGGAAGATGTATGCCTCGGCACCAGTGACAGTACCCGCTCCAGCAGATGAGGCGATCGGCGAAACGGAGACCTCTTCGCGCCGGCAACGATGGCTCTGGTTCTTGTTGCCCATGGCCGCAGCCATGCAGTTAAGCGCCGTCACCGAACATCTTACGCAGAACATCGCCGCGATTCCGCTGCTATGGATTCTGCCGCTAGCCGTCTACCTGCTTAGCTTTATCCTCGCTTTCGATGCGCCCTCTCTCTATCGCCGATGGATCGTTGTGCGCTTGTTAGTAGTGATGCTGGCCAGCCTCGGATACATGCTGACCAAGACCGACATGACTCTCGCGATCGGCATCAGCATTCTGTTCTTTCTTCTGGAAGTCTTCGTGGCCTGCTACTTCTGCCATGCCGAAGTATGTGCTCTGCGTCCGCGTCGGGCCTCCGAGGCTACCAGGTTCTATCTCTTGCTCGCAGCCGGAGGCGTCGCCGGAACATTTTTCATCGGCATTGTCTGCCCTTATCTTTTCGCCGCCAATTACGATACCGCCATCGCCTTTGCGGTGACCGCGGCGCTCGCGCTTGCCGTAACCTGGCGAGACGGATGGGCACAGCGCCTGCTGTGGTCTACCGGCACGATCTTGTTGTGTGTGCTCCTGGGGATGCTGCACATCGCCTACGCCAGACAATCGCTCATCGAGATGCGCAGCTTCTATGGATCGCTGCGCGTGACCCAAACCAATTCCCCGCCCCAGGCACAGACGGTAAGGACTCTGCTGAATGGCGCTGTGCAGCATGGAATCCAGTGGTTCGGTCCCGAGTTTCATCGCAGGCCGACAACCTACTATGCCGAAGACTCTGGAGCCGGCCTCGCGCTCGAACATTGCTGTGCAGGCCGCCCGCGAAATATCGGCGTCGTCGGGTTAGGCGCAGGAACGCTCGCCGCCTACGGTCAGCCCGGAGACCGCTTCCGATTCTATGAGATCAATCCAGAGGTAATAACAATCGCACAGCATCTCTTTACCTACCTCCGCGATTCTCCTGCGCAGGTAAGTATTGCGGATGGCGACGCGCGCATTTCGCTTACGCAGGAATCCTCGCAGCACTTCGACGTGCTTGTCGTCGACGCCTTTTCCGGCGACGCAATCCCGGTGCATCTGCTGACCCGCGAAGCGATGGCGCTGTATCAAAGGCATCTTGCGCCTGGTGGAATCGTGGCCTTCCATATCTCTAATCAATTTCTCAACCTCGCTCCCGAAGTGGCTCTGCTTGCCTCTTCCGCCAACATGCAGTCCAGGATCATCGATTCCCCGGCTGACAGCGCACGAGGAGAACTGGCGGCAAGCTGGGTTCTGGTCAGCAACAACATGGATTTCTTCCAGCAACCCGAGATTGCGAGTGTAGCCCGATCCATCCCAGCCGAATCCGGCTTGCAGCTCTGGACAGACGATTACTCCAGCCTGTTGCCGATTATGAAATGGCTGGGCCATTAGAGTGACTGCGCGATATCGGTATATAGAACAGATCTCTCGAGAACGAGCGGCCTGAACCTCTGGAAGCAGCGCTCCAGGATAGTCCCACTCCTGGACGCGAGGTCGGCATGAAATAGGTTCGCGCTAAAGTGAGCAAAATGAGACAGACCGCGCTCATATCGGCGGAATACTATTCCTTCACTATGGATTCCCGAATCGGAACGTGGTTTCCACATCGGCACAATTCGAATGGGTCGTGGGATTCGATCTGCTCTGTATGTCTAGCTACTATCGCGACTGTGAAGGTTGAATCTGAACTGAGCTTTCGTGAACATACCCACGTCTGCGATCCGAAGCGTCTACATCAATTCAGCGCAAAAACCCTGACAAGCGACTACTAGCGCAGTTTTCGTAATGCTGTTAAGCGGAAGGACCCTGCGAGTGTCGTTTTTCCTGGGGAAAAACGACGTAGATATCCTTGACTCGCTCTACACCATTACGAGAACTGCTCAAGCCGCACGATCAGGAACGCCTAAGCGGTGACAACTATCTCAAAATCCACCACTACTGCACTTCCCGAATAATTGACTGTCCAGACGCTTATTAGTATATTGGGTTGTGTGGCAAGGCCAAAGAGTGACGATAAGCGGAACGCTATTCTGGCGGCGGCGACCCGCGTGATCGTTACGCAAGGGCTGAGCGCCCCGACGGCGGTGATCGCGCGAGAAGCCGGCGTAGCGAATGGTTCCCTGTTCACTTACTTCGAGACCAAAACTGAGCTATTTAATCAGCTCTATCTTGATCTGAAAATCGGGATGGGGTCCGCTGTCCTGGAAGGGCTTCCGGCAGGGGGCGAGCTGCGGGAGCAGTTCTTTCACATCTGGTCCAATTGGATGAGATGGGCGGTGTCCAATCCTGAGAAGCGACGCGCGCTGGCGCAGCTCGGCGTCTCCGACGAGATCACACTCGAGAGCCGTGCCGCGGGGCATAAGGCCATGGCAGGCCTCCGAGATCTGCTGGAGCGGGGGCGTGCCCATGGTTCCCTGCGCGAAGCTTCCATGGGGTTTGTCCTCGCGATCATGAACTCGCTGGCGGAAGCAACGATGGATTTCATGGTGCAGGACCCCGCCAATGCGGACAAACACTGCAAGATTGGATTCGATGCCCTGTGGCGTGTATTTGGCTGATTTCTTGAATGAATTAATGACTGACTAGACACACTCTTAAAGGAGAAATATGTCAAAGAGCAATTTGAAAGATCCCTCAGACCGCAAGGCATACATCATCACCGGCCCAACCTCCGGCATCGGTCGCGCCACGGCGCTTGAGCTGGCCAAGCACGGCACGGTCGTACTCGTGGGCCGCGACACCGTCAAGCTCGACGAGATACAGATGGTCATCGAGCAAAGAGGACAGCATGCGGTGCCGGTCGTGTGCGACTTGTCGGATCTTGCGAGCGTGCAACGCGCAGCTGCGGAGATTGTCGCGCTCCCTCTTTCGATTGCCGGGCTGCTCAATAACGCGGGCATCTTCCCGATGCGCGCCACGAAGAATGCACTGGGCTGGGACAATGCGTTCGCGACGAACCACATCGGACCGTTCGTGCTGACCGAAGCGCTCATCCCGCATCTTCCTGACGGCGCGAATGTGGTCTTCGTCGCCTCAGGGGTGGAAGATCCCGAGCGTAAACCAGCCAAGATGGCGGGCTTCCGTGGCAGCCGTTACATCTCAGCCGAGGCGAGTGCACGCGGCGAGTGGAAGCCGGGCGGATCGAAGATGCCGGGATCGGACGCCTATGCGACGTCGAAGCAATGCACCCTGGCCACGGCGCTGGCGTTCGCTCGTGAGACTCCGCGGTTGCGTATCAACGCGATCGAACCGGGATTCAGCCCGGAGACTGGCCTCGGGCGCGATGCCCCAGCCTTCCTGCGCTTCCTCTCGAAGTACGTCCTCTCTCTGCTCGCTCCTCATATCAAGTACTGGAGCACTCCGAAGCTCGCCGCACCCGTTATCACCAAGGCACTGCTCAATGAATCGGGTGAGACCGGCATCTACTACGACGAGGTCGGCCGCCCCATGCTCGGCTCCGCGCTTGTGCGCGATGCGAAGTTCCAAGACCGTGTCGTCACCGAAACGCGCGCCTTGCTGGCGACCGTTCCCTCTACCAAAGCGGCATGAATATATCTGAACTCACATGTCGTATCACCGCTGTCAGCAGCGGCTTCGGCCACCTCACATCGGTCCTCGAAAGCCGGTATCCCTCATCAACCAGTACAGCCGAAAAAGGAGCTCTAAATGTCGATAGAAACTGATGTCATTTCACAAAACAAGATTGCGATTGTCACAGGTGGGAGTCGCGGTATTGGCCGCAACATCGTGCTGAGTCTGGCCAAGCGCGGCGTCGATTCGATCTTCACCTATAACTCCAATCAGACAGAAGCCGAAAAGGTCGTCGCACTGGTGGGCGAGACGGCGCAGAAGGCCATCGCCCTGCAGCTCGACACCGGCAACGTCAGTGTCTTCGAGATGTTTGTGCAGAGTGTGCAGTCAGCGCTCAAGAACCTTGGAGCGACGCACTTCGATTATCTGGTCAACAATGCAGGCAACAATCACCACAACATGTTTTTCGACAAAGCGACCGAGGAAGAACTCGACAGCATCTACAACGTCCACTTCAAGGGTGTCTTCTTCCTGACCCAGAAGCTTCTTCCTCTCATCAACGACGGAGGACGTATCGTCAACGTATCGACAGCGCGAACGCGCCTCATCTCGCCGGGAGGCGCTGCGTATGGCTCGATGAAGGGAGCGGTTGAAGTGCTGACGAAATATATGGCGAAGGAACTCGGGCCGCGAAGGATTGCGGTCAACGTTGTCGCTCCCGGCGCCACGGAAACGGATTTCAGCGGCGGCATCGTTCGGGATAATCCTGTCATGAACAAGAGGGTGGCCGATGGGACGGCTCTGGGCCGGGCAGGTGTTCCCGACGATATCGGTCTCATGATTGCCTCGCTACTCTCTGAGGACAATCGCTGGATCAATGCGGAGCGGATCGAAGTCACGGGCGGCTACGTTTAGCTCGCTGACCTCCCGTTCCCGATCACGTGCGCTCTTGAATCAGAGGCACCAAGAGAGAATACCTTGGTCCATAGCCCTCATCGGCAAAAAGGCCCGGGGTGAAGTCCTATTCGCGCCTGGCTATATATCCGTAGCCTAAAGGCTACGGCTCCCTCCCGCCCCGCGACGCTAAAGCGTCGCGGTTTGCGGTTTGCGCTATGTCTCGTCCGGCATTCCATTGTGTTAAATTTCTCTTGACGAAACCATAACCGTACAGTTATGGTTTCATGCGTGAAGCAAGCCAATGCCCATCCCGTGTTCCGTGCTCTTGCCGACCCTACTCGCCGGGCCATCTTCGAGGAGTTAACCCGGCAGGGCGAACAGACCGTGCACGCGTTGACTGAGTATGCGGGGGTGTCTCAGCCTGCTGTCTCCAAGCACTTGACGGTGCTGAAGAGGGCGAAGCTGGTACAGCATCGCCGCGAGGGACGCGAGACTCACTATCGCGCGCAGCCCGAGGCGCTGGCGCCGATGGTGGACTGGCTGAATCACTATGGCGCCTTCTGGCGTGACCGGTTTGACCGTCTCGAAGCACTTTTAGAAAGGATGGAGCCATGAATCAGGAATCAACGAGTCAGGAATCAACAACCAATCCAACAGAGAGCACTCGGACCCTTGTGATCGAGAGGGTATTCCAACACCCGCCAGAAAAGCTGTGGCGCGCGCTCACCGAGACCCCACTCATCGCGCAGTGGCTGATGAACAATGACTTCGAACCGGTGGTCGGGCGGAGGTTCCAGTTCCGGGCGCCCCCCATGCCGAACTGGAATGGGATTATCGACAGCGAGGTGCTGGTCGTCGAACCGTTAAAACGGCTCTCCTATCGCTGGAGTTCTTTGGGGCTCGACTCCGTTGTGCTCTGGACGTTGACTCCAGCGGAGGGCGGTACCCATGTTCGCATGGAGCACTCCGGATTCGGTCCCGATCAGCAGAGAGCGTATCAGGGTGCAAATTATGGCTGGCAGAGATTCCTTGGCGCCCTGGAACGGGTACTCGATGGAGGTGCCGCATGAAGACCTCCAAAGGACTGGTCGCCAGCTTCTGGATCTTTACCGCGCTCTTCTGCCTGGAGATGAGCTTTACCGCCTACTACGAACTGTTGCCACAGGGAGCCGAGGCCTTCACCCGCCTCGGCTTCCCTGCCAGCTACTTCCGGATGGAGTTGTCGTTGGCCAAGGTAGCGGGCGTGGCCGCGCTACTCGTCCCGATGGTCCCCGCGCGGCTCAAGGAATGGGCCTACGCCGGCTTCGCCATCAACCTCGTCTCGGCGCTTATCACCCATCTTTCGCTGGGCCAGGGCCCACGGTCGTGGAGCCCGTCGGCAATCACAAGCGTGCTGTGGGGGCTCTCGTACTTCTTCTGGCGTCGCCTGCAGGCAAAGCCAGCACGGCTATCGAACTAGAAGAGCTCCCCTTGCGAGGGTTGCAGGTTACGCTGAGCGCAGCTAAATTAGGTGCGAGATTTGGAGCTGTATATGAAAAGGACTGTCCCGATGGAATCTGCCTCTGCATTCATCGACGCGAAGATCAACGAACTTGGGGACTGGCGCGGGAAGACGCTCGCGAAGGTTCGCGAAGTCATACACAAGGCAGATCCTGAGATCGTCGAAGAGTGGAAGTGGATGGGGACTCCCGTCTTTTCCCACGGCGGCATCGTCTGCACGGGAGAGACGTACAAGAGTGTCTTCAAGATGACCTTTGCCAAGGGAGCTGCGTTGGAAGACCCTGCTGGTCTATTCAACTCCAGCCTCGACGGAAATGTCAGGCGGGCCATCGATATCCACGAAGGCGAGAAGATCAATGAGGCAGCCTTGAAGGCCCTCATCCGCGCTGCGGTAGCACTCAATCTCAAGGGCAAGAGCAAGCCTCAGACGGCTCAGAAGTCGTGAATTCGAGTGGGTCGCAAAACAATGCACCGACCGCACTCGCAAAGAGAGCCATCAACGCTATTCTTTTCACAAAAATGATTGTGCCTGGACGCCTCCTGGTAATCGACGATGTACTCCTCCTAAAGTAGGAGGTATCGCCGTTCGCTGTCTGTTACTGTCCACGACTGGAAGCATTCTGACAGGTGTTTGAAAGGAAAGACTATGGACCGTCGCGAATTTGCAACTCGTTCCCTGGCCGCCGCCGCAGGCGCTGTGCTGTCTCCGCATGCTGGCTATACCGCTGTACCACGCTCTGCAGATCAGGTTCCCGGTTCGGTGCCTGAAGCGTTGATACAGAACGCTCGCTTTCCAGAGGGCTTTCTTTGGGGCACCGCTACAGCCTCCTACCAGGTGGAAGGCGCGTGGAATGAGGACGGCAAGGGCGAATCGATATGGGACAGATTTACCCATACACCCGGGAAAGTAAGAGGCGGCGTAACAGGCGATGTTGCGTGCGATCAGTACCATCTCTACCGGCAGGACATTGCATTGGCTAAACGCCTTAATCAGAAGAGCCAACGCTTTTCCATCTCCTGGCCGCGCATTCAACCTACCGGGACCGGCGCCCCGAACATGAAGGGGGTGGATCACTACAGCCGCTTCGTCGATGCTTTGCTTGAGGCCGGCATCCGGCCCTGGTGCACGATGTACCACTGGGACCTTCCGCAGGCACTCGAAGATCGGGGAGGCTGGCCGAATCGGGACCTGGCTAACTACTTCGCAGACTACGCCGGCATTCTCGCCAAGCATCTCGGTGATCGAATTACGACGTGGGCCCCCTTTAACATGCCCTGGGCGATAGCCTTCATGGGCTATGCCGCAGGCGTGTTTCCGCCTTGCCGAACCAGCTTCAGTGACTTTCTGAAAGCAGCACACACGCTGGCTCTTGCGCAGGCAGAGGCGCATCGCGCAGTGAAAGCAGCCTCTCCCAAGGCAACGGTGGGAAGCGCGTATGAGATGGCCCCCGCCTACCCGAAGACAGACTCGGACGACGATCGCGCAGCCGCTGCTCGATACCATGCGATGAACAATGTCTTCTTCCTGGAAGCGGCCATGCATGGCCGTTACCCGAAGGCCTTTATTGGAGAACCGCCCTATGAGGTGATGGGTTTTAAGGCGGGCGACGAAAAGCTCCTCTATGCGCCGTTGGACTGGGTGGGCTTTCACTACTACACGCGCCGCATCGTCTCGGATGCGAGCAAGGAGCAATTTCGGAGCGGAGGCAATTTCAGCGGCACTGAGATTGAGAGCAATTCACCGGGCGGGCGCGATCCGTACACACGCTTCCGCGCCGGGATGCCCACTGAGGGTCCGCTTACCGACGCCGGTTTGGAAGTATGGCCGCGCGGCATCTACGATCTGGTCTCCCAGATTTCAAGGGACTACAACCACCCGATCATCGAGATCACCGAGAGCGGATGCGGTTATCTCGATGGCCCCGATGAAGAACAAAACGGACGCATACCGGATGGGCGGCGCATCCAGTGGTATCGCGAGGTGCTCGCCGAACTGGCTCGCGCGATTGCCGATGGAGCTAAGGTTCGCGCCTTTCATGCCTGGACCCTTCTCGACAACTTCCAATGGGGCGAGGGTTATACCGAGCGCTATGGGTTGATCTATAACGACTTTCGCAACCAGAAGCGCACAATCAAGGATTCGGGCCTTTGGTACGGTCGAGTTGCTGCCTCCAACCGGCTCGATGTGTGACTACTCTTCCCAGTCCTGCTCGCAGGGAAGACCGATGCTACGACGTTTCGTATGGCGCACCATCATGACCGGGTAAAGAGTGCGGCAAAGAAACCGTCGCCCTCAAAGCCTGAACCCGGCAACGTCCGGAGAAAACCATCGCGCGTGAGTTTCGTAAGATCGGCTTCGGGAACGAGAGTTCCCTGCTCCTTCAGCTTAGTGACCGTTGGCTCTACGGGAATGCGAGAGATCGCGACTTTGGTTGCAAGCCCTTCAAGGACAGCAGTCACGATCTGCTCGTTCTCCTCCGGCTCCAGCGAGCAAGTGGAATAGACGAGTCGACCTTCTGGAGCGAGCCGCTGCAGTGCTGCGGAAAGAATCGTCCGCTGACGCTCGGCCTGGCGAGACAGATCACTCGGGCGCAAGTGGTGACGAATCTCTGGGTTCCGCGCGAGGGTTCCAGTACCACTACAGGGGACATCACAGAGAATCAGGTCGAAGAGGCCTTCGTCTGCTGAGAGCGTGGCAGCGTCGGATTCAACCGCGCGAATTTTGCTGCCGGGAGCGTCTCGCTGCAGCCGTTGGGAGAGAGCAAGCAGCCGTCGGGGACTTACATCGGTTGCCAGCAGATCCGCCTGCGGATGCCGCTGTGCCAGCAAGAGGGTCTTGCCTCCAGGCGCGGCGCAGCAGTCCCAGATACGCTGCGCTCCGGGCACACAAGCTGCAGTAAGCTCCGCCACCAGCCGCGAGCCGTCATCGAGTCGAGGGAGGCTTGCGGATTCTGCGCTATCTATTGGCTGGAATAGATTTCCAGATTGCGGCTCCTGCTGGTCGTACTCGCAGATTGCCTGCGCGGCTGCCCGGCCATAGTTTGCGACCCATCGCTCGACGAGCCAAAGGGGATGCCCGAGGCGCTCGGCAAAGACTCCGGTAGATTCGTGCAACCGCTGGCCCACCGGCTTGGCCGAAGCCAGCTTGCGAAGCACGGCATTCACCATGCCCACGGCGTGCGGATGCCCGGCGGAACGAACGAGTTCGACACTCTCGCTGAGAGCTGCATGGGCTGGAATGCGATCCATGTGCAGCAACTGGAAGGCACCAAGCCGTAGCGCTGTCAGGATGGGCTGCGCCAAAGCGAGTTCAGGACGCTGCAGCAGAGGCTTGATGCGGGCGTCGAGTGCGATCTGCCAGCGCAGTGTGCCCAAGACCAACGCCATCGTCAGATTACGATCGGCTTGCGAGAGCTGCGACATCCCAGGCGCATGCAACAGGTCATCGCTATGCGCAGTATTTGTGGCGACTCGCTGCAAAATCTCGAAGGCTGCCGAGCGTGCCGGGGTGATGCTGGCTAACGGTTTCTGGGTGGATTTTGCGGGACGCCGCTGTGGCGGTCTTCCCGGCCTGCGAGGTTCAGTCAAGACGTTCACCCGATTGAAGCTGGAAGTCACGCACGAAGTTCATACCCTTAAGTTTAGGCTTCCCTTCGAGTTGCACCTCGTCGAGAGCGAGCAAGGTCCCTCCGGCAGCTCCCACTAGAAGCTCACCAGTAGAGCCATCGAGATCCCCCGGAAGCAGCTTTTTGTCAGCCGACGATAGGTGCATTTGGTGGACGAGGAAGCGCTTGCCGCGCAGCGTCGCATGAGCGCCGGGCCAGGGATAAAATCCGCGCCAACGGTTGTAGACCTCCTGCGCTGTGCGTTCAGCCAGGTTGAGCCGGCCCTCCTCACGATTCAGGATGGGGGCGAGCGTAGCTTCGGCGTGATTCTGAGGTTTCCCGACAAGGGTGCCCTGTCCAAGCCCTTTGAGGGTCTGGATCATCAACTCGGCACCGACGAGGGAAAGCTGTGAAAAAATGTCGGAAGCCGTTGTGTCGGGACCGATAGGAACCCGTTTTTCCAACAAGATATCGCCCGTGTCGAGTCCGACGTCGAGACGCATCGTTGTCACTCCCGTCTCGATTTCGCCGTTGGCGACAGCCCACTGGATCGGAGCAGCGCCCCGATATTTCGGCAGCAAAGACCCGTGCAGATTGATATTGCCCAGGCGTGGCAGCTCGAGCATCCAGCCCGGGATGATGCGACCGTACGCGACGACCAGAATGGCATCCGGCTGCATGGCTTCCAACGTCCCACGAAGTTCCTGGTTGTTTTTGATGCGCTCCGGCTGCAGAACGCGCAGCTTACGTTCTAGCGCCAGACGCTTTACCGCTGGAGCCTGCAACTCCATCTTGCGACCGGCGGGGCGGTCCGGCTGGGTAAGAACCAGCGCCACCTCATGCCCAGCGTCGAGGACGGCGCGCAAGGTCGGAACCGCAAACTCGGGGGTGCCACAGAAAACTAGCTTCATTGGGTGTCTACCACTCGCCGTTCTTCTGGAGCTTACGAATGCGCCTGTGGACGAAGTCCCGCTTCAGACGGCTGAGGTGGTCAATAAAGAGTATGCCGTGCAGATGGTCGATCTCATGCTGCAGTGCCCGGGATAACAGCTCTTCACCTTCTACTTCAAAAAACTCACCTTTTACATTCTGAGCACGAACTTTAACCTTGGCGGCACGATGTACCTTCTCGCGAATCTCGGGGAGACTGAGGCAGCCTTCCTCTTCGAACTGCTTGCCCTCGCGGGTGATGATCTCGGGGTTAATAAGGGTCAACTTATCTTCGGGTCGTTCTTTAAAGCTTACGTCTATCACTGTGATTTGTTTGGAGATACCAATCTGCGGTGCAGCCAGGCCAATCCCCTGGGCCGCATACATGCTGTCGAACATCTCATCGACGAGCTGGGCCAGCTCAGGGGTGAACTCGGTGATTTTCTCACCGGGCTTGGAGAGGACAGGATCCGGGTACTTTACGACTTCGTGGATCTTGTTCGGCTTGGTGTCTTCTTTAGGCATCGATCAAAAGGCTCGTATCTGTTCGCAGTAGCTACTGAAGTTGCGGTGAAGCTCACGGAGGCTGTCGCCACCGAATTTTTCGATCACCAGCCGCGCAACTGTGAGCGCGACCATCGCCTCGGCGGCGACTCCGGCTGCCGGAACGACACAAACGTCGGAACGCTCGTAGGCAGCTTTGGTGGTCTCACGGGTTTCGAAGGAGACGGAGGCTAGCGGACGGCGCAGCGTCGAGATCGGCTTGAGATAGCCACGAACGACCAGATCTTCCCCGTTCGAGATACCGCCCTCGATGCCGCCTGCGTTGTTGTGCTCTCGGGTGAAGCGGGTAAACTTTCCGGCATCCTCCGGCACGGGTTCGGCTTCGTATGCGATCGCGTCGTGCACCTTCGATCCGGGCGACTGTGCTGCCGTCACCCCCCTGCCGAGTTCTACGGCTTTGACAGCCTGGAGGCTCATCACTGCCTGGGCCAGCAGACCGTCGATCCGCTCGTCCCAGTTGACGTGGGTACCAACACCCGGGGGGAGGCCGTGAACCACGACCTCAAAGACGCCGCCGATGGTGTCGCCTGTACGGAGGGCGTTGTCGACCTCGGCCTTCATGCGGGCCTCGGACTCAGGGTCGACGCAGGCCAGCAGAACCTCTTCGCGCTGGGCAAGAGCCGCGATCTCCGCGAAGCTGGCTTCGCGCGAGAGCTCCGCAGAGCCGACACGGATGACGTGGCTCGCGACCTCAATACCGAGTGCGCGGAGGAGCAGCTTCGCGACTGCACCGCAGGCCACTCGTGCCGCCGACTCGCGGGCCGAGGCGCGCTCCAGAATATAGCGCGCATCTTTAAAGTCGTACTTCAGAGCGCCGGCGAGGTCGGCATGGCCAGGTCTGGGGCTGGCGACTGCCTTGTGCTTTTCGGCGTCGCCCTCGCCGACGGGAAGAATCTCTTCCCAGTTCTTCCAGTCGCGGTTGGCGAGCGTCATGGCGACAGGCGAGCCGATGGTCTTGCCGTGGCGGACGCCGGAGAGGATGTGCGCGGTGTCGCGCTCGATACGCATGCGGCCACCACGGCCATAGCCCTGCTGGCGGCGCCAGAGCTCATGGTCGAGAAACTCCTGATCGACGGGAACACCCGCCGGAAGTCCGCTGATAAGGGCTACGAGGGATTCGCCGTGGCTTTCGCCGGCTGTTGAGAAACGAAGCATGAAGAGTTAATTATAGCGAGACACACGTAAGTTCTGGGCCAGACCACTGTGAGACAGTTTGGTTCAGCGTTGATCTGCTGGAAGTCGATACGAAGGAGTAGCTGGGGCTGAGACGATCTCTATCACTTTCAGCAGGGCTTCACGAGTCGTCCCTCCCCTAAAACGGTGGTTAGGAGCGAATACTCCTGCTAATGTTCTGCTACAAGATAGAATCTCTCTCGTTTTAGACATTTTCGCGAATCAAAAGCCATGACCATGATCAACCCACCTATCTCGTCCACATTTTTGACATACAGGAAGGCGCTCTCTGTGCTGTTGGCGCTATTCCTGTTTGGATATCGACCTTGTCCCGCTCAAATTCCCAGTAAAACAGCTGTCCTTCCCAGTAAAGAAGAGATTCTCGATGCAATCGGGAGCAAAGAACTGGCCCATGATCCGCATCTGCACTTTCAAATCAAGCCCTGGAACAATCGTCCTGGCAGCTTCCTGGCGATGGTGTACATCACAGCCTCAGTCAGTGACGACCTGGGCGAGAGTGATGCGGTGGAAGTGGTTCGCGCAGCCCGTCTTCAGCCTACGCTGGCACTTTTGGAGTTCGTCAACGGTCGATGGATCACCTCTGCGAAGTCCAGCGGGCCGCACGGATTTGGGAATCATTGCCGCGAATTACCCCGAGGAGCAGATCAAGTGGATAAGACGCCTGATACGCCGGGCGATCCCGGCCACAGTCCGGACGGCGACTTATGCAAGGAATTTGATTTCGACTTTGCCCCCTATCGGATCACACCAACAGAAACCGTCATAGGCGTACGGACAAAGTTTCACTCTTTTTACATTGCAGGTGAAGGTGAGTACGAAGATCTCACGTTATTCGAACTGGTTGGGCATGAGTTAAAACCAGTATTTTCCGAGATCATGAGTTCCAGCATGGAGGAGAGGGGCCCCAATGAAATGGATTCTTCGAAAACAGTCCTGCAGGTAAGCCCCCAGAAGACCAGAGATCACTTCGATCTCTTGGTTGTCGAGCATCACAATGTAGAAACTTTGACTGATGGTCCAAGTACAAACCGTCCTGGCCGTACTTTGTCCAAACGGAGATTTGTTTGGAATGGTACCGCTTATGTGGAAGTGAAATAGGGATCGCTTGTGCAGGTTGATCTGATTAGCGTACTTGCATACCCAAGTGCGTTGCTATTTCTCTATGTTGGCGGGTCATGAGTGTCCGACTCACCAGTTCCTTCCGTTCTGCGCTTCTACATCTGTATGGGCATTCCTCTAATTCTCCGAAGGCCGCTCCGCGCGGTCGATTACGAACACATCAGTAGAGGCCTTCTCCGGTAGTAGCTTCAGCCCAAGCTGCTCCTTGATCGCAGTAAATAAATTCGGCGGTGCAGAGGCATCCTCCTGGGAATCGCCAGGTTTGCCGTTCGCACGAAAGTTGTCAGGCGTCCATCGCAGCACAAGATCAAAGCGCCCGGCAATGCCCGTCTGATCAACCGCTGGCCGATCAAGCACGAAGCGCTGCAAAAACGTAGCGAAGTTTGCCATCGTTGCATTGCCCACCTGCAGGGTGCCACCTGGGCTATAGCCGACCACGGGTATCCCGTTCGGATCGGCAGTGCTCTTGGTGAGCTTTGGTGCCTCCGCCGTTTTCACCAGCGCGTACACCGGAAGAATCTTCTGTTCGTGATGCATCGCTATGTGAAAGCGCTCCACGAGAAGCTGCTGAACCATAATCTTCATCTGATCGGAACTTGGCCGCTTTTCTGTCTCGGGGTCGGCAAGGATGTCGAACTTCTCTGTCCGTAGCCACTCAGGCCCGCCAACAAGCTGATCCGGATGCACGCTGTATGCATATTTGAAGACATCCACGAACGTAGTGCCTTCTGTGGCAAAGCGATTGCCACGAATCTGCGTAACGGCCACGGCATCCGGCTCGCTCGGTTTGATTGTCGCGACAGCAAACGTCGGTGACGCTGAAGGGACTTGCTGCGCCGGCAGCAACCCACAAACTAGAAAGCACCATGAAAGTAAAGCCGCACTCCGCATCCACCATCCTCCGAACAACCTTGCAACTTCGGTTCAGGCCAAGTTCGTCGCAGGCATTGGCGACAAGATCTCAATAGAACGCGTCGAAACCGATGACGATATCACTTCCCAGTCTAAAGCTTCAACATTCCACACTCGTAACTTTACGATGCGGATGAAAAGTAGTCACATCCGATGAAAATTATCTGGCTAAGGGATGAGTGCGTTTATTTTTTGGAGAGAGTATGAAGTCGTGTAGTAGGATGTCAGGCATTAGAACGATTGAAACTCCAGCATATAAGCGTATCTTTGGTGATCAGTTCAAAACCACGTCCAACGAGGAGGAACTTTGGCTATCCCCGATGCAGGCTTCCGCAGGTGTATTTCGTCAGGAAAATTTCTCGTGCTGGTTACCCTGTTGGTGTGGACGTTTTCACTCAAAGCTCAGGTAAATGTTGTGACGTACCAATACGACAACACACGTGTCGGCTCCAATCTACAAGAAAAGACGCTTACACCGAGCACCATAAGCTCTACCCGATTCGGCAGACTTTTCCGGCAACCCGTCGATGGAACGATCTATGGGCAACCGCTTTATCTTTCAAAGGTAAAGATCAAAGGGAAACACGTGCACAACGTGGTCTATGTTGCCACGGAGCATGACAGCGTTTATGCCTTCGATGCCGACGACAACCGAGGCGAAGATGCAAACCCGTTATGGCATGTAAGCTTCATCGACCCAGACAAGGGGATAACCTCTGTACCTTCGCGGGATTACCTTCGCTGCCCGGCAATTGTCCCCGAAGTCGGAGTTACCAGCACTTCGGTCATTGATATAGCGACAGGAACACTTTATGTCGAAAGCATGACTAAGGAGTCGGACAGCAACACGGCCTCCTATGTGCATCATTTGCATGCTTTGGACGTGAAGACCGGCAAAGAACGTCCCGGAAGCCCTGTAAAGATAGAGGCAACCGTGCCCGGCACCGGAGATGGATCAGACAAAGTCGTCTTTACGCCTAAGAATCAAAGGCAGCGACCTGGGCTGTTGCTCCTGAATGGCGTGGTGTACACCGCATGGTCGCAACAATGTCAGGGACTAGACCCCTACCACGGGTGGTTGATTGGGTACGACTCTAAAACGCTTCGTCAGGTGTCTGTGTTCAACAATACTCCCAACGGTGTGGAGGCCTCTTTCTGGAACAGCGGCGCAGCACCGGCGGCAGACAACAACGGGAATATCTTTCTGGCCGCCGGCAATGGGAGCTTCGATTACAACACAGGTGGAGGTAACCTTGGGCAGAGCTATATTCGGCTTTCCACCCAGCATGGCCTGAAGTTCGAGGACTACTTCGCGCCATTCGACGTTGTGCATATGAATCGTCACGACATCGATCTAGGCTCCAGCGGCATTCTTGTACTGCCTGACGATGTGGGAAGCGCATTGCATCCTCATCTCCTGGTTGGAGCCGCGAAGGATGGCCGAATCTACCTGATCGATCGCGATCACATGGGCGGTCACCATTCGGATTCCGATAGCCAGGTTGTGCAATCGTTTACGGGAGCTATCACCCAATTTGTCTATCTCGGCAAGCCTGCGTATTTCAATGGATCGGTCTATTTCTGTGGCACCGGCAATAGCTTGAAGCAATTCCCCATCTCCGATGGGAAGCTGGAAACAAGTGCCCGTTCTCAGACCACAGCACAATTCGAGTTCCCCGGATGCGTGCCTACTATTTCAGCGAACGGCAAAGCGGATGCGATTCTCTGGCTGCTGGAAAGCAAAGGCGTATTGCGCGCCTACGACCCTTCCAACCTCAGCAACGAGCTCTACGATAGCAACCAGGTGGCAACACGCGATGCCCTTGGAGCGTATGTGAAATTCTCAGTCCCGATTGTGGCTAATGGGAAGGTATACGCTGGCACCCAGGACGCCCTGGTAGCGTATGGCCTGTTGTCCCAGGACATGAGATCCGCATCGCCGACAAGCTCCAAAACACCCCATTAAACAAAGATCAAGAATGAAACGATGTCTGACAGGATGTTTTGGGTAGCTGTATTAAATCGTTACAAATATGGATTAAATGCTTGACATCGCCAGTTTCCGTCACGATACTGGCTAGCTACCGGTGGAATTACCTTGATTCAACCGGATGAAGAAGACGGCCCGAGGCGTTGATGCGTCGGGCTGGGCTGCATGAATTGCGAGAACAAAGATTAGCTTCCTCCCGGGCCCCAAAATCCAAATCACTCAGCAGTAAAAGGAGGCAACATGTCACGCATCAGCACTGGCGCAAGCCACTTTATTGAATCAATCTGTCGAAGGCGCTCGTCACAGCTTTTTTTCCTCTCACTGGCAACAGCGTTTCTGGTTCCACTTACGCTGCACGCTCAAACCGTTTACGAAGGTAACGCTAGTGCCAACGCTATCGAAGGCACCGCCGTAGTCGAGAGCTGTTCGGGATGCCTGAATGGCGAACGAATAGGCAATATCGGAAATGGCAGCGCTAACTACCTGAGAATCAAAAGTATCAGTGTTCCAAGCACCGGAACCTATACGGTGACGCTGTATTACACGGAAGGTAGTGACGGTGGTGCCCGCACTTTCACGACACAAATCAACGGCGTGGCGGGCCCAACCCTGAGTAACCTGACAGGCAGCAGTTGGACCTCTCCAGCGGCGCCAGTCACCTTCCAGGCTAGCTTCACAGCAGGCAGTGGTAACTCCGTTGGATTCTTCAATGCGAGTGGGCCTGCTCCTGATGTTGACCACATCACCGTAAGTGGCGGCGGCAGTAGCGGAGGTGGCGGCACAACCCTCAGCAACGTATACGTTACCTTGTACGGCTGGCCTGATAACTCACCAGCAGGAGACGCGATTGCGTATCCGGCGAACGGGGGCTACCCGACGATCCATAACGTAGCCACAGCGGGGCAAAGCTACAGCAATCCGGGCACCTTTGCGACAGATGCTCTCTCGAACGGAGAGATGCCAGTCGGCGCGATCGTCTATGACCCGCATTTCCAGAAATACTTCATTCTTGAAGACGAATGCAGTGGTTCTGGACCCGATCCCGGTAATTGCGAAAACGACTGGGTAACCAAACAGAAATATCACATCGACCTTTGGATCGGCGGCAATCCGCCAGCCAACGATAATGATGTGGATAACTGCGAAGACTCCCTGACGCTTGACGGACAGACCATCATTGAGAATCCGCCGAGCAACGAGTCCGTCAACACTACCCCCCTATACAACAGCAATACAAATACATGCTGGTAACTAGTAGCAAGTGAGTTGTTGCCAGGCCCTGCACAACGTGGGGTCTGGCAGCTTTTCGATCCCGATCGCAGAGGAAATCGAGGCCTATGAGACCCAGCGTGTTGTGTTTGATCTTGTTCTTAGCATCCGCATTGGTAATCCCCTTCGCGCAATCCGCAAAGAGCATATACGAACAAGGGATCGTGGCAAAGCGAGGTGACTCGCGCACGCTCAATGAGACATTTCTGTCGATCAAGCGACAGATGAAGTTCAGTGGCTCAACCCACGACGTGTCCCGCGCGGACAAGGGATACAACTGGCATCGCACCACCAGCTACAGCAATCTCCAACTCAACAATTGCCAACTGACGATCGACAAGGCATCCGTGAGCAACGGCCGGCATAGAGAGGTTGTGTATACGATCCCGTTATGGGACTTAAATTCAGTAACGTACCAGGTAGACGAAGGCAGCAAGCAATTCAAATACACGCCCACGGTCCCGGCCTTATTCTTCAGGAACCGCACGAAGAGCATGCATTGGGGGAGACCTCGAAGCTACGTTGCAACCGATCTCATAGAGATCGAGTTTGGCCGCGACCCAGGCTTTGGAAAAGAAAAGATCATTCAATTGGGCGATGCCTTTCAGCATCTCGGGAATTTGTGTGCTTCACAGAAGCCACAGATGCCCGCGGGAAAACCGTCAAAGCCATTCCCTTTGAATTGAGAAGACGCAAGATAACTACATCAGCTTCATGATGATGAGCAATCATTCCTTGCAGAAGGTTATTGCCTTATGCCTATAAGTGCCAGCTCCGACGAAGTACAGCTTCTACCCGCAGTCCGAAGCTCGTTTCACGTTGAACTACTTCGCGTGCCGGTGTTACTTCTGTTGTTTTCGTGGGCTGGTATTTATGAGGCTTACCACCTTACGGCACTGAAAGATTACGACATCTGGTGGCATCTGCGCACGGGTATCTGGATTCTCCATAACCACGCTGTGCCTCATACGGCGCTCTTTACGCAGTACTCAAGGCAGCCCTGGATAGCCTATAGTTGGGGGTTCGATGTCCTAACGGCCTTCTTTTACAAATTGTTTGGTCTGAGGGGCATTCCAATTCTTCAGGTGTGTTTTAAAGCCGCCTTCGCCCTCGTGGCATTCCTCTTAGCGCGCGGATCGTTTCGGAGTTTCTTGCCGGCAGCCCTCCTTTCCGCTATCGGACAGTATGCGATTCCGGATTTCAAGGTGCGTCCCGGCTCTCTGTCGATCCTATTGCTTGGGATTACACTGATCGTACTGTTTGAAGTTCGCCGGACAGGGAGAGTACGCAATCTACTTTGGCTGCCGTTGCTCTTCATCCTTTGGGCAAACCTGCATATCCAATTCGTATACGGACTTTTCGTAATCGGTTTGTTTGCAGCGGTCGTGCTACTGGAAAGCTTTGCGCGTCGATTGGGTACAAACTGGTTTACCAGCCAAAGCCCTCCTTTGAGCGCAGCTTATGTAGTGGCCGTAATGAGCGTCTGTGGACTCGCTACGCTGATCACGCCGTATACCTATCACACGTATCAAGTCGCCTGGCAATACGCTCATAGCACAGCAGTCTACGATTACATTCTCGAGATGCGCGCCATGAACTTTCATTGGCCAGAACACTATGTGCGCTTGTTGCTCGTCATGGCGGCGTGCTTCGCGTTGGGCCAGCGGCGTTCCAGGAATTTGTTTGCTATCGCGTTGCTAGCCATCTCTGCGCTGATTGGTTTTCACCAGCAGCGCGACACCTGGTTCATGGTATTGGTCTCTATTGCAACCATTGGAGACGCCTACTTTGCAGAGAAGCAAGTCTGGCAAGAAGGCTTGCCTCGTTTTACCAGGGAAAAACATATCGTTGCCTCGTTAGTCGCGGTGCTGCTCATCGTATCCATCGTTCGGTATATTCCCTCTAGCCAAGAATCACTTTTGCTCAAAGTCGGTGAAGGCTTTCCGGTAAAGGCCTGCAATGCAATTTTAGGAAACCACCTTCCCCCACCCATCTTCAATCCTCTAAATTGGGGCGGCTTCCTTACCTGGTATTTGCCGGATTACCCCGTAGCGATTGACGGACGTACCGACCTCTATGGCGACGAGATAACAATTCGACAATACAAGGTCTGGGATGGCGAACTTCCGCCCGGTAAAGAGCCAACACTCGTTCATGCGCGTACTCTGCTCCTGGGGAGCAGAACAGGTTTGGCGGAAGCCCTGCGTGAAACGCCAGGATATCGATTGGTCTATGACGATGGGATGGCTGCAGTGTTTGAGCGCATGGTAGGACCAGACATAGGGACGCCACAATGATCGGCCAGAACGTGGCGACATCAAAAGTGTTTTACAACGGATGAGCCTGATGGAAAGACATAGCAGGTAAGGGCCAAAAAGAATATGAAACCATCTTTCTTGCCGTGTGTGGTCGCGAGTTTCATATCGAGCTGCCTGCTCGGAGTGGCGTCTCATGCCCAAACGGTTCCAACAAAATCGTCCACGCTTGAAGGAATCGTGGCCAATCAATCAACTGGCGCACCCGTACCTTTCGCAGATGTACGCCTCGCAAAACAAGACGATCAAACCGTCAGTGTCTCCACAGTCACTGACGCTATCGGGCACTTTCAATTTAACAACCTCGCCCAGGGAAGTTATTCACTGACCGCCGATCGTCCCGATTTTTTGCCCAGCCTACCGGTTACAGCGAGCGTCGGAGCGGACCCAGTGGATAGCAAACTTCAGCTTGCACCGCTCGGGGTCATTGCGGGTACTGTGTTTGCCGATGATGGCGATCCTCTTTCCGGTGCAGTGGTCGCAGCTTTGCGCGTGACGATGAAAGACGGAACGACCTCGTTATCCCACATCGCTCAAACGACCACCAACGATCTAGGAACCTACCGGCTGCATGGCCTGCCCCCCGGACAGTACTATGTCAAGGTCAATCAGCGCGACTCTACTGCTCATACGACAAATGATTCGCAAGGGCCCGCGGTTCGGACCCTTTTTTATCCTCCCAGCGCCAGTCAGGACGCGGCGAACGGCCTCGAGATAGCCGCAGGCAGCATGATCACGGGGATTAATCTGGAATTTCCAAAGAAGGCTGCAACAACGGGCTCCGACACTCAAAGCTTGTCTGCCGCCGAGAGCGCCACTATTCAGGGACAGGTGTTGAATTCGGCCACCGGAGATGCAGTCTCGAATGCTCAGATAGAGTTGCTAGGCGGAGATACTTCTCAAGAACCAAGCACTCGATCAGATACATCGGGACACTTTAGCTTTAGCGGCGTTCCTCCTGGCACATATCGTATCTCCGCAGTCCATAATGGTTTCCTGGCTCATGCGCCATGGAGTCTCGGATCAACGGGCTCCGAACACAACATCACAACTGCAGCAGGCCAGACTCTCGATACTGTGGACCTGCGCTTGGTTCCGCAAGGAGTGATTGCAGGAAGAGTTCTTGAAGGCAGCGTTCCCCTCTCGAATGCCATCGTGATGGCGGTCCGTTCGTCTTTCGTCGCAGGCCGGCGAAAACTTATCCTTGCCAGCCGTACCTACACCAACGATCTGGGTGAGTATAGGTTGTTTGATCTTCAGCCAGGGCACTACTATTTGAGCGTCACGTACCGCGATGGCACCGCTCCTGGCTCTCCGAGATTCGCCGATGCAAACACCATACAAAGTAGTCCTCCTCAAGAGGACTTTGTAAATACTTTTTATCCAGAGGCTTTGACTCTTGCCGACGCGACTCCGCTGGAAATTACGCCCGGGAGCATTCAAAGCTCTATCGATGTAGCCCTGTTCAGGATGCATAAGTGGACTGTGAGCGGCAGAGTTCTCTTTCCGTCAGGCACGCGCTTTACCAATCCTCCGATGGCCGTGCTCTTGCCTCGAGACCCTACCCTGATTGTGAAGTTTAGTCAGCGAACTGCTTCAGTGGACGCACACACTGGCGCTTTTGCAATCGATGGAGTTCCTCCCGGCAGCTACACACTCGCAGTGGACACCCAGATTGGAGACGCTCAATATGCAGCCTCTCAATTGGTCAACCTTACTAAAGCGGATGTGAGTGGACTTGCTGTTGGACTGACACGTTCTTTCCCTGTTCGAGGACATGTCGTCGCCGAAGGTTCGGATCAGTGCCTCTTTTCCGGTCTTGGCATCAGTGCGCAGTCGACCGGGGAGCAAGGCGCGCCCCATAATGCAAGGGCTGCGGTAAACGATAGTGGACTATTCATACTGGAGAATCTTCGTCCCGATCACTACTCCCTCAAGCTTTCAGGACTCACAGGAAACTGTTACGTGAGATCGGTCTCTGTGGGCACGAGCGATGTAACGTCTACTGACGTTCAACTCGCACAAGGATCTTCTCCGATCGAGTTTGTCTTAAGCGCCAATGGGGGAAAGATCGATGGCGATCTGATTGATGACCAACATCAGCCCGTCAAATCAGCTACCGTGGTGCTCATTCCCCAGCCACCGCTCCGAGACCGCGAGGACCTTTACAAAAAGATCGCCACTGATCAGTCCGGAAATTTCAGTTTGCAAGGTATATCTCCCGGCAACTATAAGTTGTTTGCCTGGAATGCCATCGAACCGGATTCCTATTTAGATCCGGAGGTGCTTGCCCCCTTCGAAGGCCTCGGTCAAGACGTCAGCATTCAGGAAGCGGGCCAAAGCAAGATTGAACTCACAGTGATTCCAAATGACGGAAGATCGACACCTTGACCTGCTCGAGACAAACATTGCTTGCTACCGGGCCGGTTCCGATGCAGCACGGCGTGTAAATGCTTCTAGCTGCAGTGAAAATACAACAGAGCCTGTGACAGATGAAAATTCATGCTGTGTTCACGCCCTTCGCTTCCTGGGGCTGGATCGATGGCTGTCGCGATCGGCCAGAGGAATGCTCCTATAGGTATACTTGTCGCCGTATTCCAGGTCACCTGGACGATCGATCATAGGGAGAAGGAAGCGGTCATGGCAACAGCAACCAACACACAATTACACCCCGGCAGCTATGGATTTCCCGTTCCGTTCAAGAAGCGTTATAGCAACTACATTGGAGGCGAATGGGTTGCACCGCTTTCCGGAGAATACTTCGACAACGTCTCGCCTGTAACGGGTGAGGTCTTCTGCGAGGTGCCACGTTCGAATGCCGCGGACATCGACCGGGCACTCGACGCCGCACATGCCGCCAAGCGCGCCTGGGGGAAGACCTCCGCGGCGCAGCGTGCACGAATCCTGGAACAGATCGCCCAGCGTATCGACGACAATACCGAACTGCTAGCCACTGCCGAGACGTGGGACAACGGCAAACCCATTCGCGAGTCGCTGAATGCGGACGTGCCGCTGTGCGCCGATCATTTTCGATACTTCGCGGGCTGCATTCGCGCGCAGGAAGGCGGCATCTCAGAGATCGATCAGGATACCGTCGCGTATCACTACCATGAGCCGCTGGGTGTCGTGGCGCAGATTATTCCGTGGAACTTCCCGCTACTGATGGCCTGCTGGAAGCTGGCACCCGCGCTGGCTGCGGGTAACGCCATCGTTCTGAAGCCTGCTGAACAGACTCCTGTCTCCATCCTTCTGTTCATGGAGCTTATCGGCGACCTGTTGCCGCCGGGCGTGCTGAACATCGTCAACGGCTTTGGTGTCGAGGCTGGCAAGCCACTTGCATCCAATCCACGGGTGAACAAGGTCGCGTTTACTGGTGAGACGACCACGGGACGTTTGATCATGCAGTACGCCTCTCAGACCATCATTCCAGTCACGCTGGAGCTTGGTGGTAAGTCGCCTAACATCTTCTTTGCTGATGTGATGGCGGAGGACGATGCGTTCTTCGACAAGGCGCTGGAAGGCTTCACCTTATTTGCATTCAACCAAGGCGAAGTCTGCACATGCCCTTCCCGTGCGTTGATTCATGAGTCCATTTATCACCGATTCATGGAGCGGGCGCTCGCTCGCGTCAAAGCCATCAAGCACGGCAACCCGCTCGACCGCGACACGATGATCGGTGCGCAAGCTTCGCAGGAGCAGTTGGAGAAGATCCTTTCCTACATCGACATCGGAAAACAGGAGGGCGCGCAGCTACTGACGGGAGGCCATCGTAAGAAGCTAGAAGGCGATCTCGAAGGTGGCTATTACGTCGAGCCTACGATCTTCAAGGGCAATAACAAGATGCGTATCTTCCAGGAAGAGATCTTTGGGCCGGTGCTCTCGGTTACGACTTTCCGCGATGACGAGGAAGCGCTGGCGATTGCGAACGACACACTCTACGGGCTGGGTGCCGGTGTCTGGACTCGCGACATGACACGAGCCTATCGCTTTGGCCGTGGCATCGAAGCTGGGCGCGTATGGACAAACTGCTATCACCTGTACCCGGCACACGCAGCGTTCGGTGGGTATAAGCAGTCCGGGATCGGGCGAGAGAACCACAAGATGATGCTCGACCATTACCAGCAGACGAAGAACCAACTCGTCAGCTACAGCCCCAATGCGCTGGGATTTTTCTAGACCATGAAAGGCCCGGACATTCCGCAACAAGTGCTGGCAACGGATGCCGCATTGAACCTGATGGCGAAGCTCTTCGCGAAACATGGAGAGCTGATGTTTCATCAGTCCGGGGGATGCTGCGACGGCAGTTCCCCCATGTGTTATCCGCGCGGGGAGTTTCTCGTGGGTGATCAGGATGTGCTGATAGGAACGCTAGCGGGAACACCGTTCTATATAGGCCGAAGCCAGTTCGAGTACTGGAAGCACACCCAACTGATTCTCGATGTCGTTCCAGGACGCGGCGGCATGTTCTCCCTGGAAGGCCCCGAAGGCGTGCGCTTTCTCACGCGGTCACGCGTGTTCACCAATGATGAGATTATCCAATTGAGAGCAGCAGGTCGCATATAGGCAGGTGGCCCAGGCTTAGAGGAATGATCTAAGACAAGGGCCACCTGGCTTCCGACTCTGCGCTATTCGACGTGGTACACATGCGTACCACTACCGATCTCCTCGGTCTTGCCCTTCGGCAGGGTAACCGTCGCAGTCGTGTTTGCTGGAATCGTGATGGTGAAGCGGTGCCCGCTCTCCTGCCAGTCGGAGACGATTGTTCCGTAGGCAGAGTCGTACTCGGTGTGGAGTTGCGGAAGCGCTGGATCGAAATGAGGGCTAATGGTGAGGTGATGGTAGCCTGGCCCGGTGGCGTCGGTATCGATGCCGGAGGCGCGGCGATAGACCCAGGCCATAACGGATCCAAAGGCATAGTGGTTATAGGAGTTCATACCAGGGTCGCCGGTATCGCCATTCCAGCGCTCCCACCACGTAGTAGCACCCTTCTTCACCATATAGCCCCATGAGGGATACGTATCCGACAGCAGAAGCTTGAAGGCGAGATCCGTGCGGTTATTTTCATCGAGCACAAACAGCAGGAACGGCGTGCCGAGAAAGCCCGTTGTGAGATGGGTGCCGTGTGCCTCAATGTCCTTTGCAAGACGATCTACCATATTGGCACGCAATGATGACGGGGCGATCCCCGTGAAGATGGTGGCAAGATACGCTGTCTGGGTATTGCCTTCGACACTGCCATCTTCTTTCACGAAAGCCGTACGGTAGGCAGCAGCAATGTGGTCATACTGCTGCTGGTATTTCTCGGCGTCCGCGGTGCGATGGAGTGCGGTAGCCATCTCCGCCATCTCGCGCGCGACCAGCGCCCAGTAGGCGGTGCCAATGAGAGTGCTGGGAGTGTTCTGATCTGGCGCAAGCCAGTCGGCATAGTTATTGCCGAGCGCCTTACGCCGGATGTAGTCGGGGTTGTTGCTCAGAATGAAGTCCATCCAGCGTTCCATCGCCGGCCAGGAGCGCTCCACGATGGCGGCATCGCCGTACTGCAGCCATGCGGCGTATGGAATAAAAACACCCGCATCGCCCCAGCCAGGCGCTCCAGGATTCGGTCCCAGGATATTTGGTGAAACATCGGTGAATGCGCCTGCAGCCGTCTGCGCGTCCGTCACATCGAGCATGAACTTGTGCGTGAAGGCATCGATGTCGAAGTTGTAGGTGCCGGTACGCCAGAAGACTCCAGCATCGCCCATCCAGCCGAGACGCTCATCACGCTGCGGGCAGTCGGTTGGGATCGAGACAAAATTGCCTCGCTGTCCCCAGGCACCGAGTTCATTCATCTTATTGAGAGTCTCGCTGGAACTGGTGAGGTGCACGGAGGGCTTGGCGGGAAGACTATTAAAGACAAGACCATCGATGGTAGCGAGAGTAGGCGGGGTTGGCGGGGCTGTACCCACGTAGGAGAGTTCGACATAGCGAAAGCCATGGAAGGTGAAAGCGGGAGTCCAGGTTTCGTCACCGTCGCCGGAGAGGGCGTACGTATCTGTTGCGTCGGCGTTGCGAAGGTTCTCTGTATAGATGCTGCCATCTGGATTGAGCCGTTCGGCATAGCGCAGACGCACCACAGTGCCACGTGGACCGCTGACATGGATACGGATATTGCCGACCATGTTTTGGCCCATGTCGTAGATGGTCGGATGGGCATCGTTGGCGGGATCAAGCTTAATGGGATGCAGTGTGATCGTGGTGTTGACGAGCAGGTCCGGCTGTGCGGTGAGGACCATGCCGCTATCTGGCGGGTCTGCAGTGACAGCTGCCGTCCAGCGCGCTGCGTCGAAACTGGGCGCGCTCCAACCAGGCTGTGCGAGGCGTGCATCGTAGGATTCGCCACCGTAGATCTCGGAGAAGGTAATAGGCGCGGGGGCGGTGAGCCAGCTCGGGTCTGTGGCGATCGTCTGATGCGTGCCATTCGCGAGTGTCAGGTCAAGCTGCGCGCGCAG
>NZ_LMUH01000008.1:70179-190452 GCF_009766105.1 Granulicella sp. S156
GACAACGCCAATTGCGTTTGCACCATGGTTAAGCAGCGACGTCACGTCGTAGGTCTGGTAGAGCACGCGTTTATGAAAGTCTGTCCAGCCCGGCGCGAGCAGAGTATTGGGCGCTACGGATTTTCCGTTGATGAATGCCTGGTAAGCCCCCAGTGCGGTAATACTGAGGCGAGCTGTGCGAATGGAAGAGTCAACACTAAAGTTCTTACGGAGAAGTGAAGCATCCGTTGCAATACGGTCCGGTCCCGGAATAGCGCGCTGCCGATCTGTACCAAGGCCAAAGGACTGGGACAGCGTACCTACTGTTTGTACGCTTTGCCAGGCGCTATCAGCGGTCGAGCGCGCCTGCCATTGGTCGTTGGTTACGATACGTTCCTCTTTGCCGTCTTCATGCGTGACATGAATGGAAGCGGCAAAGGCCGCTGGGGCCGTTTTGGGTGGCGCGCCCGCTTGATGCGAGATGACGTCGACCTCAATCTCGTTATCGCCAGGGTGGAGCAGGAAGGCGATCTCTTCACGGTCAAATGCGCCCCACTCATCGTGATGACCCGAGACATGACCATTGACGTGAGCAATGAACTGTCCGCGTGCGAGGATATGCAGGCTCGCGGCGATCGGCTTGTCCGTGAGATGCAGGTGATAGAGAAAGTGCGCCGGTGTAGCAGAGAGTACATGCATTGGATCTGAATTCGCCAGCCAGATCCAACGGAGCCCGGCAAGCTCCTGTTCAGAGGCAAGGTCTTTACGCGTGATCCATTGCGCCTTCCAGTCAGCAGCACTTATAAGGCCGGACTCAAACCATGCCGGTGCGGACGTGCTCTCCTTGCCCTTGTTATCCCAGGTGCGAACCGCCCACACATAATGCTGCTGCGGCCTGATCGCAGCGCCAGCATAGGCAATATTGACTGATTCCGAAGATTTGATACGTCCCGAGTCCCAGGCGTCTGTTTTGCCCGGGCGAAGATTCTTTACATCTGTACTAACGAGGATTTCATACGCGGACTGCGTCCAGTTCGTTGTCTTCGCATCACTCTGCCAGGAGAACGTGGGGTTTGGCGTATCGATGCCAAGCGGGTTTTCGAGTGCGTTGGTTCGAAGGTGAATCGGATCGGCTTTGACACACGTTACCAAGATGAAAAGGGATAGAACGAGCTTTAGCATTTGGGTTGAACTCTCCGGGTTCCAATTGAAAGATATTACCTATCGAAACAACGATATGCCAATTATGACAGCACGCTATAGATTCCAATGGAGAAAACGCGAAAAGAACATGCCGTTCTTCGCAAGTTTACGCGGCACCTTGATGAATGGCTCCCCCGGCCTTATTGAGATTTCAATTCCCTTCACCGAAGAACCAGAAGTCTATAACCGCATCGGCCAGAAGGAGATATAAAGCGCCATAGAACATTCTCACGGTGATCGCTCCTTACATCCCGCCAGTTCCGTGGTGATGGATGGAGCTGAGGGCGGAAAGGTGCCGCTGTCGCTAACCGGCAGGTAGGAAAACCCACCAAGTCTCATAAATCTTTACGCGCAAGCTCTTCTTTGCAGCCGCAGGAGCGTCGAAGAACCAATCGATTGGCAAGCACTACAGGTTCCCTCTTCATCTTCCTAAAACCCTTAATACCGTGATGGCTTTCGAGCTGTTCGAAGAGAAGCTCAGCGGCTTTTCGACCTAAATCTTCGATGGGCTGTTGAACTACGCTGATGGACGGGTGCAATGTCGCTGCCAGTTCAAAATCATCGAAACCAAGCAGAGCAAGACGTGAAGGGATCGAAACCCTAAGTTGATGTAAGGCCTGAACAACTGCAGAGGTCGAGCTGTTCTTCAAGGTGAATACGGCATCGGGTGGCCGGCGGCCCTTCAAGTGCCCAGCAAGCAAGCGAGACACCAAGGTCGTATCATCCAGGCTTGTGTCTATCAGGGACGGAAGCCCTGCCTCTTCCATCGCCTGACAATAGCCACGCAGCCGCTCACGAATCGTATATAGGTCTGGTTCGCTGCTGAAACAGAGAATGCGCTTATAACCATGCTCAATCAGGTGGAGTGTGGCATTGCGTGCGGCCTCGAAATTATCAGTGATGACGCTCGAACAGCCGCTGCCAAACAGCGGCCGATCAAAAGTCACAACCGGGACAGCGCTGTTCCTGACACATCTCGCAAGCTCCTTATTATCCGGATCGGAGGGAACAATGAGCAACCCATCTGGTCTATGCCTCATCAACACATCTAGGCTGCTTATTTCAGCACCGCTCAGATTCATGGTGACAGCAACGATCAACAGGGAGTCGTGGGCTTTGGCTATTCTACCTGCCGCTTCTGCGCAGCTCGCGAAGAAGTAGTCAGAGATGCTTGGAACCAGCAGTCCTACGGTTTTGGCGCGTCCTCCTTTGAGGACACGTGCCGCGTGATTCGGCATGTAACCGAGTTGCTGAATGGCGGACTTGACCTTCCGCATCGTACTTGCACTGACGTTGGTGCCACCATTGACAGCACGCGATGCCGTACCGACACCAACACCGGCCAAGCGAGCCACTTCTAAAAGCGTCGGATGCGAACTGCCCTTTCTCATTGGGGCTGGCTCATTTCCATTTGTGAAAGTCTACTCCGAATCAAATATTTTTATAAACCAACTTCTTTGCCGCTTCACTACTATCTAGGCCTATTGACCTAGATAGTAGCTTTACCGTCGCACACGCAAAGTTTTTTCGATGAAATCCACTCTTGCCGTATTGACAGTTCACTATTCACTTTCTTACTATCTACGCGAATTGGAAACGTTTCCAATCATGTTGGCTCAATGACACGCTGCACGCCCAAACATCAATCCGGGCGAGCGTATCTGTGTGGAGGAAGTATGCAAGACCAAGCGAAGAGAAAATCGATCCTGTCCCTAAACCTGTTTCGGATGACCAGAATTCTGAAATTCTCCTCTCTCACCTGCTTCCTTCGACGGAGTGTCTGCATAGCTCAACTTGCACTTCTGTCCATGCTGCTGTGTCTGCCATTGGTAGCCACGGCTCAGTCAGACTCGTCGTCACTCTCAGGTACCGTGACGGATCCCAGCGGAGCCGTTGTGCCGAATGCTCGAGTAACGGCTCATAACGAGTCCAACGGGCAGGATCGCGCAGTGCAAACCAACGGCTCCGGCTCTTACACCATCACGAATCTGCCGCCTGGCAATTACACGGTGAAGGTGGAAGCAAAGGGGTTTGGGACCGTGGTACAGAAGGGCACGCACCTCGACCCAAATATCGGCAGTCGTTATGATGCCGCACTGATAGTAGGCGAATCGAGTACAACCGTAGAGGTGGAGGCGGACGCTAATACACTGCAGACAGAATCTGCTGCGGTGGGGCAGCTGGTAACCAGCGAGCAGGTGAAATCAATCCAGCTGAACGGTCGCAACCCTATCTATCTCTCCCAGCTCGAACCGGGTGTCGCCCGCAATGCGCCCTTATCCTCGTTCAACTTCTCGCCGGACTTCTCCGGTCCTACGATCAATGGCGCGCGCAGCAATGAGAGCATGCTCACATTGGATGGCGCCCCGATGATCCGCACGCGCTCAAATGGCACAACGATTGGAGTGGGCGACGTCGATTCGATTTCCCAGGTTCAGATCCTTACCACCGCTTATCCTGCACAGTATGGAGGGACATCGGGCGGTGTGATCATCCAGGTCCCTAAGAGCGGCACCAGCAATTTTCATGGGACCGCCTATGAGTACCTCCGCAATTCGTTCTTCAATGCCAACACATGGACCAGGAACCAGTCGGATCAGGCTTCCATAAGTAATCATCCACCGCCCTTTCGATTCAACCAGTTCGGCTGGAACCTGGGCGGACCAGCCTACATCCCCCATATCTTCAATCAGAACAAGCAGAAGCTCTTCTTTGAGGCTGGCCAGGAGTTTCTTCGCTACCGGCAGAACTCAACCCAAACTGGCATTGTCCCTACTGCTTTGATGCGTCAGGGAAACTTCAGCGAGTTGCTCGGACCGAATATCTTCTATCAGAAACCCGTCCAGCTGGTGAATCCATCAACGGGGCAGAATTATCCGAACAACGTGATCACGAGCGGCCTTAGCCCTAACGGTATTGGGTTGCTGAATTCCTATCCACTACCGAATGAAACAGGTAATCCCGGCTTCAACTGGGAGACCTCCGAGCCTTATCCCCAGAATCAAAGGAAAGATACTCTCGTTCTGGACTATATCCCTTTCGAAGCGCACCACATTCGTTTTAGTGTGCTGAACTATAACTACAATCAAGTAAGTCCATTTTCCAGCGACTTCACCCAGTTGCCCCAGGTGTGGAACTGGCCCAATCAGGCTGGCATCGTCCACTACACATGGACTATCAATCCAACAACCGTGAATGATGCAACCTTTTCAGCCTCGGCCGACCATGTAACGATCACCAACGATCTATCGAGTGGACTGTATAACCGCACTCTTTACGGAATTAATTATCCGTACTTGTTCCCCGCCGCACAAAAAGAAACTCCGGAGAAGATACCGACGGTTGAAATCGCCAATTTCACGACCGTAAATGGAGGTCCGTATCCATCGCACTCAGGCGGACCTATCTTTACTTTCGCAGATAACCTAACCAAAGTCGTAGGAAGACACACTCTGGTGTTCGGTGGGATATGGCAGTACTCCGGAGAAAACAACAACGACCAGATTAGCGTAAGTAGTACCACGCCTGGCGCAACGAACAATCAAAATGGTCAGTTCATCTTTACCGACACTCGGACGGGGCATCCTACCTCGAACGCCGCGGTTGCAAATGCCGCGCTTGGTCTCTTCGATACCTATGGTGAAATTGGCCAGAAAACCTACACTTTATTCCGTGGGCACATGTATGAGGGCTTTGCGCAGGATCAGTGGCGAGCTACGCCGAAGATGGTAATGGAGTTCGGTCTTCGCTACAGCGTAATGCAGCCCTACTACGCACTTTGGAGAAATCAGTCCTTCTTTGATCCGAAATCCTACAATTCTGGGACAGCGCCAACGGTCAATCCCATTACTGGATTTACAACTGGTGGCGATCCGTATGATGGCATCGTTATCCCAGGTAGTGGTTTTCCCAGTTCAGCTCAGGGCCATCTTCCCGCAAGCATTCTGAATGGACAGTTCCAGGACCTCTTTCGCGGTTATGATCCTGGCTACTCCAAGACCGTTTGGTCGGACATTCAGCCACGCTTCGGCATAACCTACCAGGTCAGTCCGACAACAGTCTTGCGCGCCGGCGGTGGACGTTTTGTCCAGCGCATCGGAATCAGCGACCAGGTGCAGGTCGGTGGCAACGCCCCCTTCCAGAGCAGTGAAACGGTCACGGCCGGATCAGTCGATAATCCGGGTGGCGTCGGGACGAATTCGCTGCCGCTTGCGCTTTCCTCACAGGCGTACAACTTCCCGAATCCTGAAGCCTGGAGCTGGAATGCCACCGTGGAACAGGATTTCCCGAAGTTCGCAACTCTAACTCTCGCGTATGTAGGTCGTCGAGGCATTCATCTCTCGCAGTTGGAAAACATCAATCAGCTGCAACCCGGCACAATACAAGCCAATCCAACCGTTATTGCGCAAGATGCCCTGCGCCCCTATCAGGGATTTTCGACAATTCTGCAGGACACGAATGCAGGGAGCTCCATCTACCATTCCTTGCAACTCAACCTTAAACGCCGCATGACAAAGAATGTGCTCTTCGGTGTTGCGTATACCTGGTCGAAGAGTATGGACTTCGGATCGAGCGCAGGCTACGAGCTGCCGAATTACTACAACCCTGCCCCCAACTATGGTCCAAGTGATTTCGACATCCGCAACATACTTGTCGTGAATTATGTTTGGGATATTCCATATGCAACGAACTCGACGAACAGGCTAGTTCGCAGCACGCTCGGAAACTGGCAGGTTTCAGGAGTCACTCAAGCGCAGACCGGTATACCAGTGCAGATCGGCACTGGAGACGATTTTGCCGGAGTCGGCGCAGGAGCAGGAACGCAGCTATGGGATGTAACGCATACGCCGCTACTACAGAAGCGATTCAGCGGAAACGGAAGTACGGGTCACTGGTTCGATCCGACCGCATTTGTTCAACCGGCACCCGGCACTTTGGCGCCCCGCGGTACTCGCAACCTGGTTTATGGCCCAGGCTTCCAGAGCTGGAACGCGGCGCTCGTGAAAAAGATTCATATCATTCCTAACCACGACAATCATGTAGTGACCTTCAAGGCGGAGGCATTCAACCTGACAAACCATCCGAACTGGGATGCGCCGGACAGTAACCCCACTAGCGCCACCTTCGGGGAGGTGACCTCAAAAGGAACTACATACGCATCGGATCGCGAACTGCAGTTTAGCCTGCGATACGAGTTTTAGAGCTCTCGGCCCAGGCGCGAACAAGCCAGTTGCACTTGGGCCTTGGACTTTGCCACTACAGGTTCTACTAAAACGCTCAATAGACCTCATATCCCACTTGCGCTGCGTCCCAGCTCAAGTGGGATTGTTGTGTCGGGGCGACTCACAGGTAATGCTCCCATTTCTATTGGGCAATTAGACCCTCCGGCTGAGCCAACTATACTGCGACGAATCCAGCATTTTGGGCGGCCGGAAGCGATCCATCCGCTTCTCAACCTCTCCGCATTCCAGAAGTTGCGAAACGATACGAAAGGCACGTTACGGAGTATAAGTTCACATCCGTTTCTGCGTTTATCTTTACCCCAAGCATAGCCTGCCTTATGCTTTCAATCGATTCGAGTATTGGATATTTCGCTCCCCATGGTTCTATTTCGCGGGATAACCTTTTCCCAGATTTAGGCGTCAGACGAACGTTTTTCTTCTTGCGCTTTCGGTCTAGATGTCTATATGATTCGACAAACAGAAACATCAGCTTTATTGATTTCACCCCACTAATGCGGGTGTTGGAAAGTTTCGCTGCGGTTGATTTGGCATTCGCACCAAAAGGAGCAGCGAGGGAGTTCCATTCAGCCACTTGAGGTGGTTTTTTGAATGCGATCTTCTGCCCTTTACCGATTCATTGAACCGCCCTTGTAGAGATGAGGTATGAAGAGCTAGACCTTCATGCTGCATGCATTCGCAGATCACATAGCTATTCAGCGGCACACGGCTTTAGAAAGCACCACAAACTCAACACCGATACCTACATATTGCTGCCACAACAAGACTTACTTATGGAGGATTCATATGCGCATGCTACGAAATCCAGGAATCTGTATTTTGGCATTAGTGCTGGCCTTGGCCGCCTGCATTCCATCTTTTGCTCAGACAATCACTGGATCCATCACGGGAACAGTAACAGATCCTTCCGGAGCGGTTGTCCCAGGGGCCAAGGTAACTGTAACTAATGTATTGACGGGGGTAACCACGCCCACTACAAGCAATCCCAGCGGTATTTACGCGGTGCACTTCCTGCAGATTGGACAATACAAGATCACCGTCGAATCACCCAGCTTTGCGAGCCAGACGACCAGCGTCTTCACTCTTGAGGTCGATCAGGAAGCAAGGGTCAATATAGGGCTTAAGATCAATGCCACGACCAGCACCGTCATTGTTACCGATACGGCACCGATCTTGAATACGGAAAATGCAACAACCGGCGATACCATCACAGCAGAGGCGGCCACCGAGCTTCCGGTTCAATCCCGCAACTTCTCTTCACTCACGCTGCTAGTTGCCGGCGCAATCTCGCCCAATCCCCAAGCCCTGGATAACGTGGGTCGCGGCGCCTATAATGGCGGATTCGATGTCAACGGCAACCGCGAACAGAGCAACAACTACACTCTCGACGGCGCCGACATCAACGAAGCAATCGATAACTATATCGGCTACAGCCCGAATGTCGATGCGCTCGGCGAAGTTCGCATCATCACTGGTAACTCGACCGCGGAGTACGGCAATGCCAACGGCGGCCAGGTCGTGATGGTCACAAAGAGCGGCACCAACCAGTTCCATGGCAACGCATTCTTCTTTGGGGAAAATCAAAACCTCAATGCCAACACCTGGGCTGCCAAACATGGAAACGCCCCACGTGCCCCGTTCAATCGCGCTATGTTTGGTGGTACATTCGGCGGCCCGATCCTACACGATAAGCTCTTCTTTTTTGTCGACTACCAAGGAGCACGCCAACATTTTTCAACAGTGGAATTGCGCGCAGTCGTCCCCGCCGCTCTTCGAACCGGAGCGGGAATAACAAATCCAGCTGCTATCTATCTCTTCGCCCACCCGGAACTTTATCCCGATCCCAATGCTGCAGGAAGCAATGGAACAGTCACCGCCAACTACGTCGGATCCTCAAGTCAGGCTACGGTGAATGATCAAGGCGATGCGAAGATCGATTGGAAGTTCAGGAACAACGACACCATCTCCGGCCGAGTTTCAATTGGCCGCGAGCATGACGGTTATTCCAAGGTTGCACTGCCTACGGATATTCCAACGAATAATAATGACCCTTACACTGGTTTCATCCTGAACTGGACACATGTTTTCTCGCCCAGCATTGTCAATGATGCGCGAGCCGGAATCGGCCGCACCCGCTACATTCAGACCCCAACCGATGTTTCCGGTCAGTGGGGCCTCACCGGCAACGCGAAACTTGGCATTCCTGGCACACAATTAGTCCCGGGCTTCAGCACCCTTGTTATCGGCAATGGCGCCAACTCCGGACTGGTTGATGACATCGGTGCTCCACAAGGACAGGACGGCAACGGTAGCTATGGCGGTATCGACAGCGACAGCATCGTGAATGCCTTCACTTACGGCGACAACCTCACCTGGCAGCTTGGCAAACAGACACTGAAGTTCGGCGGCCAGGCGCTACGCTACCAGGAGAACCGTTACTACTCCGGCAATGACGGTACCCTTGGCTGGTTTGGCTTCAATGGCAGCTTGACCCAGTTTTTGGCAGACCAAGTCACCTCGGAGGGCCAGGGCGCGCTCACAGGTCGTTGGGGCCAACGGCAGTGGCGAGATGCCTTCTTTGTGCAGGATGATTACAAATTCACCTCGAATCTGACACTGAACTTCGGCCTTCGTTGGGAGTATGACCAGCCCTACACCGAAGTCAACAATAAACAGGCAAACATCAACATCACAACAGCCGCGATTACCAATGCCGGTGTAAACGGTGCGCCTCGCGCGCTCTACAACGCCTTCTACGCCGGATTCATGCCCAGACTCGGCTTCTCCTGGTCACCCGAATTCTTCCATGACAAGTTCGTGCTCCGCGGCGGATATGGCATGACGAACTTCCTCGAAGGCACCGGCGCAAATCTTCGGCTTACCCTCAATCCCCCATTCTTCGTCGACGCATCCTGCACAAACATTCAGCCCTGCGCCAATGGAGCCCCCTTCCTCAGTATCACCAATGGCTTCTATCGTCCTTCCGATCCAAACACCTATGCGGGTAACGTGCGCGCTTGGCAACCAAACCTTAAGCCGGCGCTTATTCAGCAGTACAACCTCACAACGGAGTACCAGCTCGACAACGTGACCTCTCTAACCGTTGCCTACCTCGGTCAGAATGGCAACCATCTGGTCGACCCACGTCAGGCAAACCAGGCCGCTTGTCTCACCTGCGCTCTTCCAATCGCTACACTCTCCAAGGTAAATCCAGCGTTGAGCCAAATCACCAGCATCAGCTACACGGAATCCGAAGCAATGATGAACTACAACTCGCTGCAGGTTACCGCGCGCAGACGTGCTTCTCATGGACTCGAGTTCCTGGCTAACTGGACTTACAGCAAGGGCCTCAGCAATAACCTTGGCTATTATGGCGCAAGCGGTGGTGCAGGTGACTCACAAAGCGCCTACTGGCAGGATGCCTACAATGGCGGAGCGGATTACGGTCCTACTTATTTCGACTCCAAGCACAACATCTCGATCTCCGGCATCTACGAGCTTCCCTTCGGCCGGGGGCGGCAGTTCGGTAGCGGCATGAACTTCATCGAGGATGAGGTTGTCGGAGGATGGAAAGTCAGCAGCATCATGAGCTTCCACACCGGCTTCCCCATTACGGTCTCGTCCAACGCCTACTACTCGAATACTGTCAACGCCAACGCGGCACGCGGCAACCATCTTCGTACGTTGAAGATTGTAGGCCGTTCAGAAACGCAGTGGTTCGGAACCGATCCTTCGGTCCTTCCTTGCCCCTCCGGTACAGATAATGGTGTATGTGCTTACAGCGAGCAAAGCGCAACGAGCTTCGGCACTGCTTCTGTCGGTTCGGAACGCGATCCCGGCTACCAGCAGGTCGACCTCGCCCTCTCAAAGGACTTCGCGGTCGTACACGGCACCCACCTTGAGTTCCGCGGCGACTTCCTGAATGCCTTCAACCTGGTCAGCCTGGCTCCGCCAAGCAATAGCGCCTCATCCGGGAGCGGTTTCGGCCAGATCTCCAACACCGTCAACGAACCGCGCAATATCCAACTAGCGTTGAAGTTCGTCTTCTAACTCAAACGGAATACTCCAACAAAGAGACGGCGAAAGATATCTTTCGCCGTCTCTTTTATCTTGATTACACTTTATTCGACAGCCAACGTACTGCCTGCAGCTACTAGTCCACCATCGCAGAGAAGATCTATGAGCACCATGATTGAGCCTATGAAGTCCTCCGCCATCGCTACAGAAACAGCCATCCACGCTCCCAGAGTTGTATCGATCGACGTCTTTCGTGGACTAACCATGACCCTGATGATCTTCGTCAACGAACTGGCGGGAGTCACCGGTCTTCCCTGGTGGAACTATCACGCTCCCGCAAAGATGGATGCCATGACTTACGTCGACATGGTCTTCCCTGCCTTTCTTTTCATCGTTGGCATGACGATTCCGATAGCCCTGGAACGGCGGCTCCAGAAAAACAGCTCCATGTCGAGCACATTCCGGCATGTGCTGCTTCGTACTGTAGCTCTCATCATTCTCGGACTGATTCTCGCCAACGCCGAACAAGGCAATCGCAACTTGTTCGGAATAAGTACGAATCTATGGGCAATTCTTTCTCTGTTCGGAGCGGTACTTTTGTGGAACGTCTATGGACGCTCCGAACGTTATCGCGTTCTCTTCAACGTGCTGCGTTTCGCTGGCCTTGCGTTGATGTTGACGATGCTTCTTCTGTTCAGGAGGACGACCCATCAAGGCCATATCGCCTGGCTCAACATCTCCTACCCAGAGATCCTCGGCCTCATTGGCTATACCTATCTCTCTGTCTCGATCCTCTATCTCGCAACGCGCCGGTGGCAATGGGCACCCCTGGTGTGGCTTGTAGTTCTAACGGCACTCTGCGCCTTCAGCACCGCAAAATGGATATCGTTTCCGCGAACGACGCCACTCTATCTATGGCCCCTCGGCAACGGAGCCATGGCCTCGATCTCCATGGCAGGAGTGCTGTTATCCAGCCTTTTTCTCGGCAAGCTCAGCCATCGCTGGCCAACCCTTCGGCACAAAACAATAGGCGCTATAGCCTTCGCCTTGCTCTCGCTTCTGTGGGGATGGCTGCTCACTCCACTAGGCATCTCAAAGATTCGCGCCACTCCTACCTGGTGCCTCTACAGCATCGGTAGCAGCGTCTTGTGCTTCACGCTGCTTTATTGGATCTGTGATGTGAAAAAGTGGAATCGGTGGACAGCGTTCACGCGCCCTGCCGGAGAGAACACACTCCTCACTTATTTGTTACCGGATTTCTATTACTTCGTCACTGCCGCAGTAGGACTCACATATTTCACAACACATGCGAACGAAGGCTTATCCGGTGTTATCAGATGCATCATCTTTACGGCTCTGATCCTGTCCATCTCCGCGCTTCTGACAAGATGCAGACTGAGACTGCAACTTTGAGCTCGCCTCTCTCCTCGTCACGGCAATGGAATCTTCCGGTATAGAAAGAGATAAAACGAATCGCTGCAAGTTGCTCTGACCACACGGAGCTTCTCTGGTGTTTCCTGGATGAAAGCCGTTCGATTCAATAGAACCGAAATACAGTTCTTCCTTTTACATCAACGAACAGGCTCCTGGAGTAGAATTGCCAGCGCTGCACAAGACTGGACGCGGCTTGGTGCCACGCCTACAACCCAGGGAAGGACGGCGTGGCCGTTTCCTGGAACGGTCGCACGGTTCTAAACTTCGGGCCATGGTTGTGCCCGGAAGGAGTTGGTATGAGTGAAGCCCCCAAACATCCTGGTCTTGACGGTCGCGCACGCGACAAGGACGGACGGATCGACCACAAGCATCCCACGACCAAAATCAAGCACCTTCGCGAACACTACGGTCATCACTTCGCCCCTGATTGGGACGGGGAGCGCACCCTTGGCGAGTTGCTCCAGGAGACCAAATTCGAGTCTCTTACCCAATACGTGAAACACCACGGCCACCACCCGCTGAATGAGGCCTAACAAGTTATTCTGGGCAAAAAACTCCGGAGAGGCAGGCGGGGCTTTTCAAAACTCCGTCTGCGCTTCCCGTTAGGATTCCTCAACCTCAGCGGCAAGATACTCTTGCGAGTTGAAGAGAGCGCGGTCCATCGACCGCACCCATTCCGTAGTGTCCTCGGCTGACTTCCCTGCCGCCTTCGATGCCGCAAACTCCGTACGCAGCGTTTGGAACTTCGCTTCCAGATCATCGAGTGCGCTAAGCAACATGGCTTCGGGGGTCATTGGCAGCTTCGGCGAACCGAACTCAAGCTTGCCATGATGTGACAGAATCATATGTTCCAACAGCATCCGCAGCCGGTCTGGAAATAAGTCCGGAGCAGTCTCTGAACTCTCAGCGGCAGCTATAGCCTGAGCATTGAGGCCGGCAATCTTCTCGTGCAGCATTCCCTGCGCGATCGAGATGTGGCCGATCAACTGACCTTCGAGGGTGTAATTGAAGTTCGATCGCCATGACAGTTCGCGCACCTTACCGATGTCGTGCAGGATCGCACCAGCAACCAGCAGGTCGGGATCTACTTCGGGGTAGAACGGCAAGGTAGCCCGGCAAACCCGCACGAGCATCAACACATGCTCCAGCAGTCCGCCGATCCACGCATGGTGCAGCCGCTTGGCGGCCGGAGCTGTGACGAATGCCGGTCCAATCAGTGGATCGTCGAGGAACGCGAGCACCAACGCGCGCAGATGATGATTCGAAAAAGCATCAACGTAGCCGCGAAGTTCGGTGTTCATCTCGGCAACATCGAATTTTGTTGTCGGAACGAAGTCGGCTGTATCTATCTCGCTGTCTGCAGCCAACCGCATCTTGGTGAGCGTGATCTGAAACTTGCCCTGATACTTCGATACCTGCCCCTGTGCTTTGACGTAGCTGCCTTCCGCGCATTGCTGCACGGCTTCTGCGAAGTCGTCCCACATGCGTGCTTCGAACTGGCCGGTCTTGTCGGCGAGCGTCAATGCAAGGTACTGCCCGCCTCCACCCTTGCGATCACGAACACCAATTGTGGCGATACAGAAGAAGCTGGTGATGCTCTGGTTGTCGAAACGCGCAGCGTCGGCGATGAAGAAATCTTTCATGAACAGGGGCAGTGACAAGTGGTAAGCGATTCATTCATCTACTGACTTGTCACTTACCACTCGTCACTTTTCACTTTCTATCAGTGCGGTGTTGCAGGAGCGGTCGTTGTGTCCGAAGGCGCCGCGGGAGTCGTTGCAGGCTGCGCCGGAGGCAGTAATGCCGGACTTCCACCTAACGCAGGATTGACGGTTGGCGCAACAGGCTGCGTTGTGTCTACCGGTTTGGGCTTTTCCTGCAAACGCTCCTTGGGATCACCCTTCTTGCGCTTCTTCTTCACCTTCTTGACCGTGTCACCGTTCAGCCCAAGCGGCGCCGCCTGATGTTGCTCCGAGGCCGAGGTCTGGACATCCGCCTTAACCGGGCGGGCCGAGGCTTTCTGGTCTGCCTTGACAAGTTTAGTCTTGGCGCGCTGTTCATCCTCTTCCTTCTGGCGGCTGGAGAAGCGCGTCTTGTGCGTCGGCGCTGTCTGAGCAGCCAACGGGTCAGGATTCTCATCGGCACCCGTACCTGTCGAAATCGTCGAGGTTGAATCAGTCGCTGCCATTGCAACGCCAGCCGCCTGGCCCTCCAAAGGAGCACTCTCCGTTGCAGCTGTCTCTAGTGGCGACGTTGGAAGCGAGTTGCGTGGGGCCTGGCCGTAGCGAATCTTTTCGCGACGCACCTTAGGCGGCTTCACAGCCTTCGAAGTGTTCCTTGTACCACCGCTCTTCGCTGCCTGGGCTGCGGCTCTCTCGGCGTTCTTCTGCGTCACCTTTGCCCGAGCAGCAGCCAGTTGTGCCTGTGCTGCGGCAGCCTTCTGCTGCTCTGCCCGCTGGTGCTTGACGGTCTTCTTCTTCGGCGGCGGCGGAGCATAGGCGGTGTAGCCAATGTCGCCGGGTCTGGAACTTGCACGTGCCGAACCGGTGTCGACGAAGCCTGGTCTGACCTCGTAATACGCGTTTTCGCGTGCCTTGGTTAGATAGGCGCGTAGAGCGGGCTGGAGTTCATCGAGATAGATCGCATTCTGCACTTGCGGCTCGATATCGGCCAGCGGAGGAACTCCTGCGGCCTGATGTTTATCCACACGCAGGATCACAAAGCCCTGCCTCGTGCGTATGGGTGCCGTGAAGCCGCCTTCAGGCAACGGGAATGTTGCATTCTCCAGCACGTCAGACCCCAGCGCTCCACGCTTATAGTCGCCGAGATTGCCGCCAGCCTGGGCCGTGGAACCACCGGAAGAACTTTTGGCCAGATCGGCGAAATTGGTTCCGGCCTTCAGCTTAACCTCGAGATCATCAGCCTTGGCCTGCGCCTCAGTCACCTGGGCATCGGTAGCATTATCTGGCGTCGGTACGAGAATCTCGCTGAGGTGAACCTGCTCAGGGATCTCAAAATCTTTGCTGTGCGCGGCGTAATAAGCTTCATCCTGCGCATGCGTCATGTTGATATGGCGGGAAACTTCTTCCTGTACAACCTGTTGCGTAATTGCCTGGTTGCGAATCCCCTGCTTGAAGTCCTCGAACGACACACCTTGCTGCGCGGCGGCCTTTTCCAGGTCCTCGATCGAATCCAGGTGGTTCTTCTTGCGGATGTCATCGAGCTCTCGCATAGTTTCAGCGTCGCCCGTAATGCCCAATTCCTTGCCCTTGGAGAGCAGGAGCTGCTGGTCGATCATGTCGCGCAGGAGATTCTTCCGGCTTTCGTCAAACTCGGATGGCGACATGTTCCGTTGCTGAGCTTCCTGCAGAAGCTGCTGTTCGGAGCGAAGGTACTCGGTACGCGTGATGATCTGGTCATTCACGCGAGCGATTACGTCCTCAATGACCGTGCCATTGACCGTAACCGGCGTAGACACCGGCAGTGGCGGGAGCTGCAACGGGATACCCGTGCCAAATCCACCACTCGGCATTGGGTACTGCTGTTGCGGCTTGGCCTGCGCGTGAAGGGCGGTGGAACCTGCACCGGCAACAGCGGCGAACAGGATGCCGGCAAACTGAGCGCCGGCAACCAGCCGGCTCATGGCGTTCTTGCGTATGTGCTTCTCGATCATCCGTTCCTTTACGGCCCTGCCCATGAGGTCAGCGATTGGTCTGTCCCTTCTGCCCCAAATGCGATCCACCCGCCGTTATCGGCAAGCTTCCAATAGGTTTGGACCGCAGGGCGAGACAGAGGTCATCTGGCACTCTCATTCTAACCGGAGGAACGGCGATTGCGGGGGACCAGTCGAACCACCCGGCTGCAGAACAGGTTGCGGCGTCAAAGCTAACCCCCGGATGCTATACTCCGTCCAACCCTTAAGGGCTGCAACGGCGCGCCTTTTGTACGACTTTCCGCTGCCGGCCCTTCCGTATTGAGGTCTCTTCGGTCCCTATGGTCAATCGCACACGGCGCGCACTTTTTTCGGCAACCATTTTTCTCGCGGCATGTGGCGTCGCGGGCTCGGTCTTCGGCGGGGTCTCCGCCCAGTCGGCGACGGACGAGTCGAACCTGCGCGACTCCATGAAGTCGTTCACAAATGTCTATGCAGTCGTAGAGCAGAACTATGCCGACAAGCTGGACAATGACAAGATCGACAAAGCGATCTACGACGGCGCTATCCCGGGCATGCTGCGCGTGCTCGACCCGCACTCTACCTTCCACGACCCCAAGGACTTCGCCCAGATGCGCGAGGACCAGCACGGCAAATACTACGGCGTGGGAATGCAGATTCAACCCCAGGGCGACAAGATCGTCGTACTGGCCCCGTTTGAAGGAACACCGTCCTATAAGGCTGGTATCCGTCCCGGCGATGTGATCCTCGCCGTTGATGGCAAGACAACCGAGCATATGGATTCGGCAGCCGTCGCCTCCATGTTGAAGGGCCCACGCGGGACACATGTCTCCGTAACGATGGGGCGCGAGGGCTCATCGAAGCCGCTGGTTTTTGACCTGATCCGCGACGAGATTCCACGCTACTCGGTAGACATTGCGTTCCAGATCAAGCCGGGTATCGGCTACATCCACGTCACCAACTTCATGGAGACGACCTCGCACGAGGTACAAGAGGCGCTCGACAAGTTTGGGCCCATCAATGGGCTTCTGATCGACCTCCGTGGCAACCCCGGCGGCCTGCTGAACGAGGCGGTCAACGTCTCCGATAAGTTCCTGCAGAAGGGCGACATCGTCGTCTCACAGCGCGGACGCGCCTTCCCCGACCAGGTCTATCGCGCACCGAAGGGTTCGGATGCGAAGTACCCGATCGTTGTGCTGGTGAATCGGAATACCGCCTCCGCAGCGGAGATCGTCTCCGGCGCACTGCAGGACCATGACCGTGCGCTGATCGTCGGCGAAACAACGTTCGGTAAAGGCCTGGTTCAGACAGTATTTCCGATTGCGGAAAACACTGGGCTCGCACTGACGACGTTCCACTACTACACGCCGTCGGGCCGCCTGATCCAGCGCAACTATGATGGCGTTTCGCTCTACGACTATTACTACGCACGCCAGGGCGCGCTACCAGCAAACAATACCAATGCCGAGGTCAAGCTTACGGACTCCGGTCGCACGGTGTATGGCGGCGGCGGTATCACTCCCGATGAGAAGATTGCGGAGTTGAAGTCGGACCACCTACAGGATGTTCTTCTGCAACACTACGCGTTCTTCAACTTCACGAAGCACTACCTCTCGAACCATACCGTCGCGAAAGACCTGGTCGTCGACGACGCCATGTTGCAGCAGTTCAAAGACTTCCTGACGTCGGCAAAGATCGAGTACACCGATAAGGATATTGCTGACAATCTCGACTGGGTAAAAGCAACCATCAAAGCCGAGTTGTTCACCACACAATTCGGACAGGCCGAAGGGATGCGCGTCCGCGCCGAGTGGGATCCACAGATCAGCAAGGCCCTGACCTTTATGCCAGAGGCGTTGGCACTAGAAAACCACACCCTGCCGGCTCAACAGAAGACTCAAACAGCCAGCAAATAACCTTGCCGTCATCAACAGCAAAAGGCCGCGCTTTCGAGCGCGGCCTTTGAGTTTCTAAGCTTTATCTATGGAGCGGGAGATCGGGATAGAATCGGCGACATTCAGCTTGGGAAGACGGCGATCAATTGAAAAATAAGGACATAGCGCTTCCTGGCATCTCGTTCTGGCGATAGAAATTACGGGAAATTCGCTATCCGACCTCTTCACCGCGCTAATGGAGAACACGCTTAACATCACTTTCGGCGGCAATTCGCCTACCGTCGGACGTATTGGCGCCTTAAAAACGGTCGCCGTGTACCACTCCCCTCTTTGCTCCGTGGTCGAGCAAATTCAGCAGGGGCTTTACTCATAATCCGGCATGGATGGACTCGCCTTGTAGATGAAGCGTTGGCGAGTCAGTTGACTGCCTACCGATGTGGCGGCCTTTCAACGTCATTTCGGTGAATATTGACAGCCAGTGGGCTGCCTGGCGGATTTACAGGCCGTGGCAAAAGCTGCACATCACCGTGGCGGAAACTCCGCAACTGGCGGAGTATCAATTACAGCCTTTGGCGCGAGGTATGTCCACGGGCATCACGATCTGCCCTGCCTCTCGGATTCGCTTGATGAAGCGTTGGGGATTGATCCCCTGAACGCTGGTGCCTTCTTCCAGCGCGCTGTGAGCGGCCAAGGCGGCACTCTCGCTGAGGACCATAAATGGAGGTTCCATACGAATCGAGGCAAAACATACATGGCTGGCCGAAACGCAGAACGTCACCAAAAGATTCTCGCATTCTTCCGCACGTGGGGTAAGAATTTTATAGCTGATCGGATATGACCCGGCTATGCGATTGTAGAATTCGCCTTCAGGCACTATTCGCCCTCCAACAGCCACACGCTGGCACCCGTGAGAATCGAGTGAGTATGTCCCAAGACCGACAGAGTCGGGTAGTCTCTTAGGTGGATTTTCGCAATCGCTTTGCCGCATCACATACGTACCAATCAAGCGCCGCGCCTCACGCACATAAAGTTGCGTAGGCCATCCGTTGGTGTCCTGAAATTCGTCGCGTGGCAAACCCCACAACGCAAGATCGGCACGAATATCCGGAGCAACTCGAGGGTCGTTCTGGAGGAAGTAGTACAGTCCTCGCTGATAGTCCTCATGAGCATGCCAGAGGCTTGCCCGTTCCGGCCAACTAGCCTTTGCGTATCGCTCAGCGCCGCCAGTCACAAAGTCCATAGAAACGGGGGCAGCATTATTGACGTCTGTCTTTCCATTGGGCAGCGCGGAAAATTTGAGCAGCCGCCCCATGCCAGGCATATGCATCTGCTCGGCGCGAAAAGGGTGTCCCGCTGCAGACTGGGCGGCAAGCATTCGCGCCAGAATCTCGTATGTCGCCGGGTTGTAGTTAGCTCCTGGCTGAATTGGGATTGGATTGTCCTTTACCAGACAGAGACGAAAGTTATACGCCTGAATGAATGGCGAACTCGATCCCATTGTCCCAAGCGGCTGGCTGGAAACCAACGGAATGAGTCCGCTGGAAGGCTGCCCGGGTTTTACGTAAGGATCAAGAGCTATGCCGAACTCGGTCTTATCACTAAGAAGAATGCCTGCCTGCTTTTCGCCATACTCGTCTCGGCTCTCGCGGTCGCCGCGATGCGAGATGCCGGTCGCAGCCAACAAGTCGCCTTCATAAGAAGCGTCGATGAACATGGAGGCTGAGATGCTGACATAGGAGCGTTCCATTGGCTCTGGTGCTGGTGCACCCCTCCGATCCACCGGTGCTTTGTCGAGCACCAGTGTCCGTATCCGCCGGCCCTCTTTACGTACAGAAGCCACGCGACTCTCGCGAAAGATCGTTATGTGCTTTGTCTGTTCTCCAAGCATTTGCTCGAGTACAACCTCCGCCACGTGAGGTTCGGCTACCGCACCGTCGTTGCCAAACTTGGCAACATCTACGCCCTTCGCTGCATAATATTCGCGGACACGCCGATAGTACTCACCGGTCAGCCCACCGAAGGCGCGGACGCCACCAATCTTTATGTCCACCCATCCGAGGCCTCCGCTGGTCATACCACCAAGATGACGGGTCGGCTCAACGAGTGCCACCGACCTCCCCAGCCGACCCAACGCAACCGCAGCGATGACGCCGCCCGAAACACCACCGTAGATACAGACATCCACCTGGAGTTTGTGTCCGGGAGCCGCGCCCCATGCGGCCGAGCGCATAAGAATTGGCGCAACCGCAGCCGTGGGAGCGGTCCGAAGAAACCGTCGCCGCGTGACAGAGCTTGACTTCATCTTCCTTATCCCCAGTCCCTCAAATGGTGAGGTACGCAATTGGAATCAGCAACTCCGCTATAGGTCGAGAATTCGGCAGGTCACGAAGCATTCACTTAGTTTTTTCGCATGCTGTTGTAGAGGATGATCGCGGCAGTGCCACGGGTTAGCGGAGCATCACTCGCATCGACGACACCTCGATGCAACAGGGATATATTTTTTGAAGGTCCGGGTCTTTGCTTCTCTTCCAGCTTCGCGACCGCATCCATGAAGATGTTCACGTCGATACCATCATTGGGACAAAACAGTGTCGCGGACCCATTACAAGCCGGCAAAGTCTCCGTACGCCGCCAGGCTTCTACCGATGGGGAAATGGGAGAATAAACGGGAACATCGGAGTAGCTGGATTTGTCGAAAAACGTATGATCGGTCTCATTCTCTGGTACGTCCGAAGATTCGTTGAGATGGAACGCATGCTCCAGTAGGACAGCCACCTGTCCACGGTCGAGGGGTTCTTGTGGTTTGAAGCCCACATCTGTAAGCGGGAACCAGTTGCGAACGTAGGCCATCTGCGCTGCCTGCCACGGCACCGTACCAGCAGCCATATCAGACATGTGCGCGCGTGAAAGCACGACTCCACTCTTGAGAAGCGCAATTTGTACTTCAGCCACGGGGACTTTCCGCGGCGAAACATTGTCGCTGACAGCCATCGCGGCTAAGACTCCCGCAGCCTGTCCGGTCAACATGGTGCTTGGCTGCAGGCGTGTTGCTCCGTTGGCCATTCGCGACTGCGAGATGTTCTTCTCCGCAGCCAGCAGACCATCCACCTTTTCCGGGATGAGCGACCCAAGCGGAATTTCGAATGGTCCTGAGCGGAATCCTGGTGGCCGGTCCGTCACGTGCTCCAGCTCCGACTCAAAGTTTGCCGGCGCATTGCATCCGTGCAGGTCGTCTGCGTAATCGCCCACCGCAATCGAGTCAGGAAAGCCGACCACAGACATGCCGCCCTGCGTTTCGCGCCGCAGTTCCCCACTGGTTAGTGTGTGCTCGCCAACCAGTCGCTGGCTCTCACGCACATACGGCATCACAGGAAAGTTCCGCTCAATCGCCTTGAACTCGGAAGGAATATTCGGGCAGGAGTTCTGCTCGCGATTAAACTTCGAATCGTAACCTTCGTCGTTGGCGATGGACCAGTTGACCTCTCCCAACTCATGCTGCAGGTAGTAAAGGTTCGCCAGCGTCTTCAACTTCGCTCCACATACCGTCTCATTGCGTTTTGCGCGGTCGTAGATGTCTGTCGTAGCGGGATAGTCATTGAACCAATTGACTCCCGTCCGCGTGATCCGGTTGTGCTCTGCGGAGGTGTAGGACTCCGGGTTAGAAGAGTCTGGCAGCCCCCGGTAGGCGTTATGCTCGCCAAAATCTATAGGAAGCGTTCGGTTGACCGAATTGCCATGCGCTTGCCATTGAGAGCGAAGCTTCGGTAGCCACTTTTCATACTCAGGCGGCTGATGCTTCATCTTCAACTCATCCGGAACACCATCTGTATAACGCTTGATGATGATGGGATAGGTGATGTCCTGAATGCAGGACGATTCGCTGCTCGGAGAAACAAAATGTCCTCTGCGGTAGCGCGCGGGCGTTAGTGGCAGCACATCACCATATTCCGTCGCATCGATAAGAATTTTGCTGTGTAGCGTCATACCTTTCGCTGTAACGATGCCCTGAACAACATCTCCTTCACTCAGCACCTTCACAACCCGGTCTTCAAGGATCAGATCGATATGGCCTTTCCCATAGGCACCTGCATTGATCTCATCGATCATGCCCTGCAGGATTTTGCGAATCGCTGAGGGCTCATAGCAGTGGGATTTTTCGCCCCAATAACAGGTCGAAACAGACTTACTCCTCGCCGCGTAATACGCCTCCATCCGCACAAGAAATTCTCTATAGATGCCCGAGGGAGGAATGGGGCTGGAGCCTTCGTCCATGGTGCTGACCGCAGCAGCTGATGCCTGGCCGCCGATCCAATCGGTTTCTTCGAGCAGCGCCACATGCGCTCCCATGCGCGCAGCCGATAGCGCAGCCGCCGTTCCTCCTGTCCCCGCTCCAGCAATAACAACGTCGTAGTTCCGTTTCCCGCCCTGAGCGGTGGAGATCGGTACGATCGAAAACAGCAAGAGGAATATCAAACAATATCGCTGCATCAGAAACTCCTTATAATTTCTTGCGCGGCAGAACTCCGGATCGGTTGATGGAAGGTTCTATTTGAATACCGCCGGCACAAGTTGGCTTACGGGGTGCGCCATCGGATCAGCATTCTCATTTGGCGCGACTGACACTTCGCTCGTCGAGGAGACGAGGTCAAGATTGAATCCGTCCACCTCCAGCAGAGGCGCTTCTCCGACTAAATCCTTCGTTGCGACTTCAATGGAGACTGTTCTCATTTCGCCTGGGACAAGCGACAAATAGTTGTCGGAGTAAAAAACTGGTAGTACACGACTCTTGCTGGTACCGCGGTGCAGCTGAAGATGCGTCATCAGCGCAATCCGGTCACTTTGATTTCTAAGAGTGACGGTAAGTATTGTCGAGTCACCCCGCGTACTGGATGTCGCAGTAACAGTGATTTTTGCCTTGTCGAGCTTCTGCAGCCCCGCAAAATCGTCCTGCGCTACATTCTGCCAGTAGAAATTCGTCGAGAGCAGTTGGCCTGCAGAGTTGAGTAGATCGAGCTTCACGAAGTACAGGGGACTTATACGAGAGTTCACTTCAAGCTGCGCGGCCTTCAGCGTCGTACTCGCCGGCACTTCAGACACCGCATATTCGTAAGCGTGATCGACTTTGCTGTCAGAGGTGTAGTTGGTGACTTTGACCTTCAGATCGCGTAGAGCCTCGCCGGTATTGTTGACGACTTCAATCCCGCGTCGCGCCTCGTTCAGTTGCACGTGTATAGCCTCTGCCGCCTTCTTCGTCGCAAAGAGAGCCGCATTCGGTTCAAGATCGTAGTGATAGAGTTGCCATACGAAACTCGGCTGCGCGGGATGGCTCATCCAGGTAATCACGCCTGTCGTCTCACGAAACATCTCTGCATTCCGACTCTCGTACATGGCGCGGAATGCCTCGTAATTCGCCAGCTGCGCTTTCCTAACGAAGTCTGCGAGGTTGCGGATGTTCCCATACCGCTTGGCGAGCGTGATTGGATATTCGTCACCGCGCTGAGCGCCGCGAGCCATATCATGCTGGGCCCAATCGTCATTGATCGTCTCCCAGTCTTTCTCGGGCATCATGCCCTGGATCGACTCGATCGTCGGAACCGACATGGATCCAGTTTCCGTTTTGAAGGCCTCGTTGAACGCGTAGAAATATCGTGGAGAGCGCCAGTAATACGGCCCGTGGGAGGAGACTCCACGGCCCTCGGCTGAATTGGATTGATATGTGCGGGTTGGATCGAGTTCCACCATCATGCTCTTGAGCTGATCGTCCAGTTTCTTCGGTGGATAGCCTTCGTTGCGGGCGCACCAGACCGCTATCGATGGGTGATTGCGATAGCGCAGAACTTTATCCTTCACATTCGCGAGATAAGGCGGAATGTTCTCAACATTGGGACCGTCGCCAGGGTTCGGCTGAAAGAATTCGTCCCACAGCAAGAGCCCGTATTTGTCAGCAAGATCATAGAAGTCTGGGCTTGTACTCTGCCCGACCCAGTTGCGGATCATATTCAGGTTCGCAAGCGCATGCATGTGGAATTGCGCATCAAGACGCTCATACGAAACCCGCTTCATGGCTTCGTCCAGGCCCCAGTCACCGCCGCGCACCATCACCTTGACGCCGTTTACAGAAATCGTGAGGTACTCAGAATCAGGAACGGAATACTCGATCTTGCGAATTCCGAAGTTGGTGACATACGTGTCAGATGTTTCACTTCCCTGCTTCCAGCTTAGAGAAAGTTTGTAGAGGTTCTGCTTGCCGTACCCATTCGGCCACCAGAGGCTCGGGGACGCGATATGCAGTTGCGGTAATGAAGATGCGTCCATCTTGACGGTGGTCGATACGGACGGCGGTAAAGTCATCTTCTTCTCGAAGGTAATGTCAGCTCCGTGGCCGCTGATCACGCCAACGAGTGTACCGACACTTTCTTTGCTTGAGAGGTTTTTCAGTCGCGTTTCAATCGTCAGGTCTGCGCTCTCATGCGATGGGGCGAGGACACTGGTAACAAACGGATTTTCCAGTGTGACAGGTCCGGTGGAGTCAAGAGTTACGGGAAGCCAGATTCCCGTGTCGCGATCACGTACGGCGGCCAACCAATCCCAGCCAACAGTCGACAAGAATGTTGCCCCATCCAGTGCGCTCTCTCCGCCGTTCTTCCCGATGCCAAGTGCAACGGTATGTTCATGCGGTGTGCCCGGATGTGGCTGAGGATGCACGAGCACGGCTAGTCCTGCGGTCTTGCCGGGTCTTGCCCATTGGCTGATATCGAAGTCCCCACGGATGAATGCGCCGAGCATCGTTCCCACCTGATGACCATTCACCCAGACTTCAGCCGAATAATTTATGCCGCCAAAGTGAAGCCAGGTGTGCCGGCCTTTGTCTGCTGTTGGCACTGCGAAGTTGGCGCGATACCAGTACGAGGCTTTGTTTAAGCTCTCAGGAATCGCACGCATATTCTCGCCGTAGAGCGGTTCGGGATAGACCTTATTGTCGACGAGCGTGGTGAGAACCGTGCCGGGCACCGTGGCTCGATACCAACCTACAGGCTTGAATCCTGTCTGAGAGATAGCAGCACCTTCGGCCGCGACCTTGGAGGAGTCCCGCATGGACCATCCTGAGATTGTGGAAGGCACGGTTTGGCAAGGAATTGCTGTTGTCAACAAGAAAGCTATACAACAGAGGACAGCTTTAGACATCGATTGACTCCGCACGCGTTGTAACGTGAATCAGGGAAGAGTTTGGATAGGCATATTCGTAAACAAATATGCCCGCTACTTAGGTGGCGCAGGACCTTCCTGCGACCGTTCCGAGAGATGAAGGATCGCTCCTTGCGCATGCAGAAGCTGCTGCAGTTGCGCGATATCAATGTCGGCAACGGGCTTACCGGAACGAAGCGCGAGCGCCGCAGTGTCGCCGGCGGCCTGGCCAATCATCATGTATTGCGGTTCCATCCGCAACGAAGAATAGGCCACATGCGATGCTGAGAAGCAGACCGGGACGAGTAGATTGTCCGTCTGCTGCCGCCGTGGAATGATTGTCCCGAAAGCGATCTCATACGACCGAACGGCAACCTGGACGTCGCCTTCGTTTCGCGCGCTTCCATCCGGAAGCACCACGCGTTGCACGTTGTGCGAATCACTGTTGTAGGAGCCCATCGCGATGGAGTCGGGCTTCGTGCGGTTCACTTGCAAGTCGCTTTCGCGCATTACATAAAGTCCGATCATGCGGCGGCCCTCGCGAATGTAGAGCTGCGGCGGCCAGTTGTCGTTGTCGACAAATTCATCTTTCGCCCGGCCCCAGCTATTGACTTCATTGCGTAGCGACTTCGGCACACGCGGGTCTGAAGCAAGAAACCAGAAAAACGACTGCGTGTAGAGCATGTGGTCATCCCAGATGCGCTTGCGCTCCGAGTAACTCGCATCCGGATACGTCCAGCTTTTGCCGAGATAGTCCGTGGAGAAAGCGCCCTGATTGTTAAAGTCACCCTTGCGGTGCGAAATCATCACGGGATTCGTGACGTCATGGAAGGTAGGCTCTCGCCCTTCATGCGCTTTCCACAGCTGCAGATAGCGCGCCAGCAGTTCAAACCTCGCGCCGTCGTAGCCCTTCGGCTCGGTCCACGCGCGGCGGTTCGCCGGATCGTCGGTGAGGATGAGACGGAAGTTATACGACTGAACTTTGCGATCCCCAGATCCTTGCACGCCCATCGGTTGCGAGCCGACCTCAGGGAGGAGCTTGCCGTGCTCGTCGTAGCCGGAGATCTTCCACTGGAACTGATGCAGCGGCGTTTCGGTGCGAACGCCTGCCAGGTCTTCCCCGTACACGTCGATTCCTTCACGTCCGACCGTGTACTGCACATGGGCCTGCGCCATAAGGTCGCCCTCGTAAGTGCAGTCCGCGAAGATTTTGGCGGGCCAGCGTTTTCCGTCTTCCGTGGTTACGGTAAGAATGCGGGTGCCCTTGAGGCTTGCACCATCCGTTTCCATGAGGCGTTCGTGCAGGTGCACCTCGACACCGGCATCTTTCAACCAACGCTGGAAGATGGCTTCGCCAACATGCGGCTCGCTGAGCCAGTTCTCGTGCCTGGCAAGGGTATGCACGTTGTACTGCGCGGCGGCCTCGCGATAGAACTCCCGAGCGTACCCGCCGATGATCGGAAAGTAAGCAACATCAGTCGCCGAGAGACCACCGGTCACCATTCCGCCGAGGTGCGAACCCGGCTCAAGCAGAACGACTTTGAACCCCTGCTTGGCCGCCGTATACGCAGTGACGACGCCTGAGGCGGTCCCGCCATAGACGAGCAGATCCACCGACGGCTTATGAGATTCTGCCCAAACGGACGACGCGAAAAGCGAAAGCAAAAGAGCGGTACACAAGCGGGGGGCCAGAACTCTGTGCGTCATAAGAACGTATGCTCCCACGCAAAGGGGTTGCAGCACACGTTTCCGACAGTATGTTACGGTTACATCGCACTGGATGGTGCGTGCGCAGCGAATGGGTGCACAGTGACAGGCCAGGTCCGCAGCGGATGATCGACGTTCAGTTCTGTCTTGACGACCATCTCCCAGTATTCCGGATTGCCATGGCTGCGCAACATGGTCTCGATGGAATTGACGCCGGCATTTGAGGAAAGCATGGAGATCACGGCCGCCGTATCCCGGGATTCGATCAGAAGAACCCGCAGGCCCGGGCTTCTTCCCGGAAGCATGGCGATAATGGCGGGCCGAATGATCCGCTCCGGCGACTCATGAATCACCGGGTAACTTGCCGGTTCTCCCGCCTGAGGCTTCGCGTTCACCGCGGCCTCTTCGTCATGAGGCAGCGAAAAGTTCATCGCTTCCAGATACTCATGCAGCGGTTGCAGAGTCTGATAGGTGCCGAGTGCGATCACGTTCGACTGCTCGAGCACAAGCATGTCGGAATCGCGCATAACGTCGAAAGAAACCCGCTCGCGTCCGCCGACGGAGTCAAGGTAGCGCGCCAGACTGACGGCTGCCAGTGTGTCCGACGTCACCGTGTAGCTCTGCTGGAGCACCGGAACCCCCAGTTGTTTGGTGAAAGCCACGAAAGCCGGATCGACAGAAGCATCATGAAAATCGTTCACTCTTGTCGACCGGATACGGATGTCCTTATTGTTGGCAAACGCGAAAAAGACCGGCGTCGGCAGAATGATCTTGATCGGCGCCTTGTTGCTGCTCAGGAAGGTGCTCCAGAAAGTCGTTGCCTTCGGAGCGGAGAGCGCTGAGGCGCGTTGGCCGGCATACCATCCGAGAAATCCGGTCACCACCAGGCAGACCGCCGCCGCGATGACGAGCAACGGCAAGGAACGGGGTGATGGAACACCAGCGAAAGTCGCAATGTCGGACTGTTTGGCGGGGGTTTCTGATTCAGCTGCGGGGCTGACAGGAACCTCCATGACCAAGAGTTGGTGGGTCCCGGTGGGGATCATTAGAATTTCAGGCTGGCCCGCATCCCGGTAATAGTCCCTAAGCTTGCGCCGCAAGCGCGAGATGTGAACGCGCACTGAGGCGTCCGCCGTTGAGTCGAAATCCGCTTTACGGCCAAGCGCATCGGTGGCGAGCGCGTACTCGTTGAGACTCTCCGAACGGTGAGTCCACAGATATTCGAGGAGTCGACGTTGCGTCTCAGCGCGGAGGAAGTGTGGACTGTTCAGGACCTGCTGAACATGCTCCTCCAACGGCTCTCGGGTGGACGATTCTTCTTCGTTCGCAATCTCAAGAGCTACCAACATTCCGCGGATTATATTCTAACGCTGCCACGATCGTCATCGTGAAGAAGCGCGTGGCGATGCGCGGTATACGTATCACTGTTTCCCCGTGCATCGCCTGGTGCGCCTAACCCTATGCCATAGATGAGACGGTCGCCGAAGCAGACAGTCGTATCGGAGTTCCGGATACGCTGCGGCAGGTGCGCGCGCACGGTCCGACGCCAGCAGAACATGGAAGTCAACGAGAGGATTCGCATTTCGCTGGGCAATTTGCTCAGCGAAATATTAATGCCAGAGACCGCCGCCCAGAGACGGCTCGGTATGCTCCGCCGGCCCATACCGCGCGAGAATGCGGACGTAGTACGGATCGTGAACGTTGCTAACACGACCTGCACTCCGCAACATACGCTCGTGCCACCATCTCCTGCAAAATGTTCGCCGAGATTACCAGGATCGCAACAGTAAGTGGATAGCCAGGTCACTACGCGCGCGCGTAGTGAGGCGACGGAAATCAACAGACAATGCTCGGACTGCGCACTACGAAGTCCGAGCAGGAAATCCATTTCAAACCCGAATCATCTCTGTAAGTCAATGATTCCAAGGAGGTGTAACTAGTAACAAACAGTCGGATACTGTCCCATCGACGATGCTGGGCGCATAAAAGAGCGACGAACAAACAAGACGTTGCTCTGCGTCCCCCACCGATCGCGCTAGTCGAGCAAATGCATCCGGGATGCGATCGGGACGGAGCACCTTGCTCGCAGGTATCAAGACTTTTGGAGGCTTCATGGCATCATCCAGACACAACCATCACCGCGCACAGCAGCACACTTCGACCCAACCGAAGTTCAGGCTCGGCAAAACGCTCGTCGTACTCTTCTCACTCGTTTGCCTGTTGACTTTCGGAGTACCCGCTCTGCGCGCCCAGGTTCAGAACGGCACCATCACAGGCACAGTCATTGACCCCGCCGGCGCCGTCATTCCAGACGCGAACATCACTCTGGCTGGTAAGGCCACCGGCCTGGTCCTCCACGCGCAGAGTAGCAAGGAAGGCATCTACACCTTCCCGCAGCTCATCCCCGGCGACTACACCGTCACGGTGGAGCGGAAGGGCTTCCAGAAAGCCACCACCACAATCACTCTTACCGTTGGGCAGACCGCCGACCTCAATATTCCGCTTTCGCTCGGCAGCGAGACCCAAACCATCACTGTGAACGCCGAAGCTGCCGCCAATCTCGACAGCGAGACATCCAATCTCGACTATACGGTGCAATCCAAGCAGGTGGATGATCTTCCGCTCAACGGCCGTAATCCCTACGGCCTGGCCACGCTTGCTCCGGGCATCATGCCAGGCACCAGTTTCGGCGTCGGCGTTGCGGTTGCTCGCGGTGCGGTCGTCGCCGCTGCCACCAACAACTTCGAATCTAACGGCGGTATCGGCGGAAGCAATGAAATCCTCCTCGATGGCGTCTCCATCGTCGTTTGCTGCCAGGGTCAACCGGCTGTCACTCCCTCCGTCGAATTCGTCAACCAGTTCAAGGTGGTCACCAACAACCCACCGGCACAATACGGTCGCACCAGCGGGGCCGTGCTCAACATTGCCTCTAAGACCGGAACCAATGCTCTCCACGGCGATGTCTATGATTTTCTGCGTAACGACAAACTGGACGCAGCGCCGTATTTCACCAAACGCAGCGGTGTTTATCCCTATCCCGGCCACAACGACTTCCGGACTCCGCATCGCGAAAACCAGTTCGGCGTCCTCGTTACCGGCCCGGTCTTCATTCCAAAGCTCTACAACGGCAAAGACCGCACCTTCTTTACCTTCAACTATGAAGGCATTCGCAACTTCGCACCCACAGCCGGTCTCACCACCGTCCCGACCGCCTTGATGCGGCAGGGCATCTTCACGGAAGGGACGAGCATCTACGACCCGAACTCTTCCAACTCGACGACCCAAGCTCGCACGCCGATCCCGGCTGCCACTTGCAACGGCGCTGCGTACTCTGCAGGTAAGTGCATCCCCACCAGCACCTGGGATCCAGTGGCAACCGCATATTTGCAGTTCGTACCAAACCCCAATCTTCCCGGTCTCACAAATAACCTCAGTTATGTCTCTGGTTCAAGCGATACCGCCAACCAGTACAACTTCCGCGTCGACCAGACGATCGGCGCCCGCCATCGTCTCTTTATTCGCGGCACAAAGGACAACGACACGCACACGGCTGCCGATCTGTTCAACAACTACGCCGGTCCCAACGGATGGAAACAACCTCTCGGCGCTTACCTGTTTGCGATTGGCGATGTCTTCACTGTCAACCCAAACACCGTGCTGCAGGTCACCTATGGTTTCGCAAGCCAGACCAATTTGCAAATCGGCAATAACTTCCTGAACTTCGACTCCGCCAACTACGGGTTCTCCTCCAACTTCGCCAGCGAGCAGCAGATCGTCGGTATCCCTCTGGCAAGCTTCACATCTCTCGGCGGGGCGCAGGTTGGCTATCAATCCAGCTTCAACCACTGGTCCCATTACGTGCATTCGCTCAATGGCACCTTGCTCCTGCAGAAGGGCAAGCATGCGCTCACCATTGGCTACAACGGCAAGTTCATCTTGGAAAACCAGCTGGGTGAAGGTGATGGGGTGGGCAACCCGACGTTCGGTACAAACTTCACCGGCCCTGTCAGTCCGAACGGAGCCGTCACAGGCGCACAACAACCCTTCGCATCATGGGCTACGTTCCTGCTCGGCTATCCTACCAGCGGCAGCATCGCGCGTCAGACCCTCCCCGCATTCAACCAGTGGTGGAACGGCCTGTACTTCCAAGACGACTGGAAGTTCCTGCCAAACCTCACCCTAAACCTCGGCGTACGCTACGATCTCGAAACCGGTTTTCAGGAGCGGCATAACAACTGGGCCGACTTCAGTCCGACCATTGCGAATCCTCTCGGCGTAAGCGGAGGCGCCTTGTTTCTCGGCGCCAACGGCAATCCCAACCGCACGTGGGCGATGTCCACCAATGAGTGGAGCCCACGCCTCGGCTTCTCCTATGCCGCAACTCCCAAAACAGTTGTGCGGGGAGGCTTCGGCATCTTGTTCTTGCCGACCTCGGAACGTGGCTACAGCGATCCCAACATAGGGTACAGCCAGACCACGAATCTACCCACCACGGCTACGGGTTACGAGCCGGCTGCGATGACGGAAAACTTCCTGCCCAATGGTGTTCTTCTGCCCGCCGGTCCCGTAGCCGGTACTGGGGTCAGCAATGGCACCTCGATCTCGGGCCTTGAGTATCGCAATCCACCCTCGTACCAGGAGCAGTGGAACCTTGGGGTGGAAGAGGCCCTCGGCAACACCTTCACCCTCGAGATCAACTACGCTGGCGGACATGGTGTCCACTTGCCATTGAACGAACGTCCGAACGATCTGCAACCGCAGTACTTCGGACCTGTCGGAAGTCCCACGACAACATCTCCATACTACAATCCGGCTACCGCAGCGGCAATCACTGCTCTTCAGGCCCAAGTGGCCAACCCGTACTACGGAAAAGTCGGTGTCGCAACCGGCGTTCTCACCAATGCAACCGTGCAGCAGGTGCAACTGGATGCGAAATTCCCGCAATATACCTCAGGAGCTATATCGGGTATTCAGAACGGCTCGGTAGGCATCTCTTACCAGGATATTGGTTCCTCCAACTACAACGCGCTGCAAGCCACAGTTCTCATCCATCGCCCCGGCGGTGTCTCCGGCTCGGTCTCCTATGTCTGGTCGAAGCTGCTCGGTACCGTCAGCGATCTCACCAACGGCTTTCTCAACTCAAGCGGAAACCCGAGTGTCCAAGACTTTTACTTCCTGAACAACGAGTACAGCGTGCTGGCGACGGATGTCCGTCATCGTATCGTAGGTACCGCAACCTGGGACCTCCCGGTTGGCCATAGCAAGCGCTTCGGCGGCAACATGCCAGGATGGGCCAATGAGATTGTCGGCGGATGGGAACTGACGACTCTCGTCGATGTCTACTCTGGACTGCCACTGAGCCCGACAGTCACTGGAACAACGGCCTTCGCAGGCACACGGCCAATGATTGTTCCCGGTGTCAATCCGCAGACCAAAGGCGGCTACAACCATCGCCTGGGTGGGACAGTATATGGACAAACTCAGGGTTACCTGAACCCTGCAGCGTTCGCCGTCCCACTCAGCTTCCAACTTGGCAACATGCCGCGCTCATGGGACAAGATCCGCGGGCCGATCAACTTCGATGACAACGCATCACTCATCAAGCAGTTTCCCATCCATGGCCAGTTCGGCATGGAATTCCGAGTCGAGGCGTTCAACGTCTTCAACATGGTTGAATTCGGTTTACCTAATGCTCAATTCAATAGCAGCACTTTCGGGCAAATCACTACACAAGCCAACCTTCCGCGCAACGTCCAACTCGCTCTAAAGGTTCATTTCTAGAACTTACTGGGTCCCGGGAATGGCAGATCTCAAGATCCGTCTTCCCTCTATTTTCGCTGTTCAAAGAGAAGCCAAAAACCTAAAGACCGGTATCGAGAATTGGTTCAAGCCTCAGATCCTAAAGAGTAAACAATGTTTATAGCATGTAATCTTCTGTATTTCCCTTGTCAGAAATCGCGTCGACAACGAATCTTGTGCAGCCGTTCGAAAGCACCCATCGAATATCCCCAACAGATAGGTGCCGTCGACGACGATTTTCCCTCACTTTTACTTGGGTGGTTTCTGGCAGAAATTCAGGCTTCATAAGAAGCTCGGAGAAAACAAAATGTATTGCAAACACTTGGCCAGGTGTATCGCGAAGCGGTCGATGCAAGTCGTCTGCTTTTCGATCTTGATGGTTGTTATTCCGATGTGCCATGGACAGGAAACCTTTGCCGTCCTGGGAGGAAAGGTCTTCGACCCTGACAAGCGTGTAGTGCCAAACGCCACCGTTGTTGTTACCTCGGACGAGCGCGCTACGCAGTGGACGACGACCACAAATGGAACGGGCTCATGGCGTGTAGACGATTTGATCGCCGGCCACTATCACTGGGAGATCAGTAGCAACGGATTCAAGACACTTTCCCACTCGTCGATTGAACTGCAAATTGGAGACCAGAAATTTGTCGATGCCACGCTCGCACTCGGCATAGCGAATGAAACAATCGTCGTCCAGTCGGCCACACCGCTTATCGATACCACGGCTAGCGTATCGGGTACCGTCCTCGACACCAAGATAATCAGTGAGTTGCCCTCATCGAGCAACACGCCGGTCGACATGTCCAAGCTGGATGCGGCAGTCATCTATCCGGCATCATCGAGTGATCCTCACCTCTATAACAATGCCAACTTATCGGCGAACGGAGTGAGAGCGGACGGTCTCTCCACACTCAATTTCACAATCGATGGCGGCACTGATGTCCACAGCCAGGCTGGTTCCAACTACATTGCGTTTGTTCCACCGAGCGATTCGGTCGGCGAAATGCGAATTGTGACCAACGCCTTTGACGCTTCGATCGGTCGCGAGTTGGGGACGTCCATTCAGATGTCCATGAAGTCCGGAACGAGCCAATATCACGGGACTTTATACGAAATCAATCAAAATGCTTTTCTGAATGCGCGCTCCTACGCGAGCGCACCCACCACTCCGCTGCCCCCGGTGCATTTCAACGAGTACGGCGGGACGGCAGGCGGCCCGATTATGATACCTAAGGTCTATGACGGCAAGAAGCATAACTCATTCTTCTTCGTCAGCCTGGACCAGCTTCGCAACGGGTCGCCGAACACCGTTAGTGGGAAAACAATGAGCCTTCCAACTGCACTGGAGAGGCAAGGAAACTTCAGTCAGTCGTTTACTACTGCCAGTGTCGGCGGCAAGTTGACGCAATATCCAATCCAAATCTATGACCCGCTAACGTGGAACGCTGCCACGGGACAAAGAAGTTTGATCGACAATAACGGCACAACCATTCCCTCGAACCGAATCAGTGCTGTGGCAAAGGCATACTTTGCTCTCATGCCATTGCCCAATCAGCCCAATGACGCCGCTGCTAACAACTCGAACAACTATCTGAAGACATCTGATAGTGACCAAAACACAATGACAACATTGTCATTCCGAGTGGATCAAGCCGAAAATAATGATCATCATACCTTCGCCGAGTTTCGTTGGAGCAAGTGGACAGACGATAACTATGACCCGTTCGGTCACGGTGAGGCTGAGGTTCTATCCGATGTAATGGAGACGCGCAAAAACTATGGGGTCACGGTCGGTCATGCGTGGACACTCTCTCCCAACCTGGTGCTGGAATTGAATGCCAACTTGACCGCATATCGGGACACTACATCCAGCAAAGCGGTAGGAATAGATCCCACGACCTTTGGTTTTTCTGACGCGCTGGCGGCGGCGCAGCAAGTGAAAGGACTACCACTAATCACCGGCGTAGGAAGTGGTTGGGATGAGAGCGGCATGGGCATGAATCAGGCCCCGAACTATGCCGATAACCTGCTTTGGGAGTTCTATCCCACGTTTACGCATGTCCTGGGCAATCACACGTTACGTTACGGCGTGAACTATACGCTTCAGCAAGATGCCGAAGGTTCCCTGACCAACGGAGAAGTGACTTTCGGCTTCGGGACGAACTGGACGACAGAGAATCCCAATGCCACAGCCGGTACGGGAGAAGGGTCGGACACCGCATCCTTTCTGCTCGGGTTGCCGACCTCTGGCTCTCAGGAACAGAACGCTACTGCTTTCTGGAGCCTGCCCTCTTTCTCTGCCTACGCACAGGACGATTGGCGGGCCACCCCGAAGCTGACGCTTAACTTGGGCTTGAGGTGGATGGTTCAAGGCGGGATCACGGAAAGGTTCAACCGATTCTGGAGTCGATTTGACCCCAATGAAAACCTTCCAAACATCACGGACTTCATTCAGCCAAAATATGCTGCCCTAGTGGGATCCCCCGGCACGAATCTCGGCCTTCAGGTTCTGGCGCAATATGGAGCGACTCCAAGTAATTTCAAAGCGCTCGGAGCCGTACAGTACGCGGGTGTCGAAGGTACGCCCAGAACAGTCGAGGACAACAAATATACGTATTTTCAGCCGAGGCTGGGATTCGCCTACCAGCTTCATAGCAACATCGTACTCAAGGGCGGCTTCGGACGCTTTGTTGGTCCTCCACTTTTCGATGTTTATCGTGCCAGCCAGACCGGGTTCAGCGCGTCCACGACCTTTCAGCCAACACTGGACACGTACCACACTATCAACGCAACGATGGACAACCCTTTTCCGGGTGGCCTCACGCCGATCGTCGGAAGTGGCAATGGAATTTACACGAACGCCGGCGGTATCACCAGTTACTACGACCCGAAAGGAGGGCCGACTTATACATACGAGGCTGCCCTTCATTTGGAACACCAGTTGGGTAACTGGTTGCTGGATTACGGTGCGACGCTGGATTTGGCGGGCGGGATCTATATCAGCTACAACTTGGACAATATGCCTCCAGCAGCTTTTGTGGCAGAGTATGAATCTAGATTCGATGCTACTGGGCGTCCGTTGGATACATTGCCGGGTGATCAGCCAGTCGCGAATCCATTCCTGGGTGCTCCATATATCACCAACGGCCTGCAGAATGACACGACCGTAACCGTCAATACACTTATCCATACGAATCCGCTCGGATGTTGCAGTGTCACCAAACCTGATGGGCGCTCGGATTTTTATGGAACGCAGCTTAAAGCAGAACGCCGTTTTAAGCACGGTCTGGGAATGGTAAGCAATTTCAGTTGGACCAAGAAGATGGACACGACTGCTTACTATACCAATCACATTTTTTCCACAAACCTTAAGCGCACATTGAGTGGTGACGATATCCGGTTTCATATCGTGGTGAGCCCGACATATGTACTGCCGTTTGGCCGTGGAGAATTAGTCGGCCGCCATGCCAATAGTTATGTCAACAACATCATCGGTGGCTGGGAGGTTTCAGGAATCTATATCTTTTCTTCCGGCACACCCGTTTCGTTCCCGACGAATTCAAGCTACTGGGATGGGCAGGACCCAGCACTCAAGTCTGGAAAAACCCGGGAGAAATGGTTCGATACCTCTCACTTCTACCCATTCCCTACTAAGAGCTATTCGACAGCTACTATCGCGAGTTATCCTGCCTGGACGGGAGTCGAAGGCCTCCCCGGTGCCTCGTGGCAACCGACTTCATCAACCGATACAGCGAGAAATGGCGTTTACAACGACTATCGTTTGTGGAATACGAACAACTCGCCGTATTTTGGCGACGTTCGGAATCCTTATAGCAACAACCTCGACCTCGGGGTGCGCAAAACTTTCTCTCTTTACAGAGAAACAAAATTTCAATTTCGATTTGACGCGTTCAATGCCCTGAATCATCCTCTGATTACGGGACCAGATGTAACTCCTGGAGACGCGTATTTTGGGCGTCTGAGTGGAACCATCAATTACGCGGCATCCAACCAGTCTCGTGTCATTCAATTGGGTGGAAAGATCATTTTCTAGCCGGGCGAGTGCCGCAATAATTTTGTAGGCCTCGACATCTGATTGTCGGGGCCGCTTCTAAGCGATGAAATCTTTCCTAGCGTTCGAAAGTGCATCTGCAAGATGTTGCGACTCTAGCCGGTGTGTGCTTTGAGGGGCGTTCCTTTGAGGATATTGCTTTGAGCGTTTCAACCCTGAACGCCAAGGAACCTGCGTTGCTTGCTCGTGTTGGCGCGATGAGTAGTGTTGCGTCATGTGTTCATGCCGAAGGAAGGGGTGACAAACGGCATTGTGCGGCTGTGGCCTTCCGGCCCGCTTCCGGTACCGATATAGAGGTTGCCCCATTCCACGGGATCTGCATTCGCATCCAAGGTGAGACCTGTAAAAAGAAGAAGGATACCGAGAGATCGTATTCGAGAGATCAACGAAGTACAGAGGATAACCCTAGGTTGTCGAAAGGGATGCTGCCAAAAACTCATTTCAATTCCTTACTTGGCGTAGATCCTGTAGATCCAGACTCGACAAATCGTGGGTCGATAGCAGTAGTGATGACTCGCGTGAAGTCTTCCACTGAGCAGGCATACGCTGGCGCAGGCCCACTGCATCCGGGAACGAATACCGGACCAACCGACGGTTGCTCCGTTGCGGTGAGTGGCTTCAGAAAGCGTATCTGATCCAGCGTCTGGCTGATGAAGAAGATCTGCACGGTATGCACGTGAGTCAGTTCGCTATAGTGAACCTCGAAGACCAGTGCACTGCCTGGAGGAGTCGCGTTAAACGTCTGGTCGGGCAGTAGCCAGTCGAGATGCAAAAGGCCACCCAGCCAAGAGAGGTTTGAGTCATGTCCATCCAGCAAAAAGAAGTGGTCCTGCGGTGTGCCAAGTTGGCCCGCAACCGTGACTCCACTGACGATGCTGATGATGGTGTCTCGGAGATGCGCGGCGAGATCCGAGGCGGCAACCTGTGCTTCGTAGGGAGTTCGGAGCATGAAGTCGTGATAGCGCGTGTTCATCTCCATCAGATCATTTAGATCTTCCCGATCCACACGCCCCCAGCCGACCTGACTCATCGGCAAGCCCTCTGTGTACTCGAGTAAGAAGTTCTCGGCGAAATCGGCTCCCAACGCGACGGGATTATCCGTGTGCGCATCCCGCGGAGAGGATAGGCCGTGGTCCACCGTTACCGTGCGGAAGTCGGGCTTGGAGGGATCACAGCCAACGCCACTGCAATCCGCCAGCACATGGTGCATCTTCCCAAGCGGTCGGAAGAATGCATTGGTGAACCAGGCAGGCTGATTCGCCATTCGGCCCAGTGTCGCATCACCGACTTTCCGGTGGTCTACGAAACTGCTCGAAGACGGCTCGAAGAGAGGGTTGGGCGCATTCGTGCGGACGTGCACGTCGACTCTGCAGTCCGGCGCGAGACCGGATATCATCGCCTTGCCTGAAGCAACGGTGCGTTGCGTCGTGTTCGCTTCCACGTAAATGCCGCGATGGTCGCAGGGTACATGCTGAAGCAGCGACGGATATCGTGAGCGATAGTATTCGCCCAGCAATTTGAGTGCCTCGGCACCATGCGAGGTCAAGACTCCGGGAGCAGCAGGCCACGCTGGCCACGGCTGAGCGTTATAGGCGCTGGAGCGTGTCTCGCTTTCAATGGGTGCCCGTACGCCGTGCCGCGCCAGCACAATTACTGCCTGTATCTGGTCCTCGTTCGGCGCAGCACTCTTCTGTGCCAATGCTGCATGAGAAAAAAACAGGAAGACGAGCAGAATCAGGCTGCTTGATTGGCCTTTAACATCGGTCCGGAAGCAAAAGTTCGGACTGTGCTTCTGCAGGCGAGGCAAAGCTAGAAACATCGGCGATATAACCTCTCAGTGGGTCGGAGTCGAAGCCGCCGATGCGGCCGGACGAAGATCCCTCGCGTACTGTTTCAGATACGGGGGCAAATCCTCATACTGGTCGGTAGCGATAAAGTTTACACCCGCTGCGATGGCAGCCTTCCATCTCAGGATGACAGCATCCTTCGAGCCAAAGTTGTAATACTCTCCCCAGCCTTGGTCGTCCCCAGGCTTGAAGCCGTCGAGAGTATAGAAGCGTATCCAGTAACCGAGCTGGTGAGCGTGATCGACAAGAGCGCGCAGACGCGCGTCATCTGCCTGCGTCCAATCACCCGCATGATTCTGTCCTCCCTCTTCGACGGGATACCATGAACTGTTCACCCAACGGCGATAGTTGGTGGGGCGCTCTGTGAGTAACTGTTCAGGAGGGGTCACAACGGCCCAGTGCATTAGCTCCTGCATCGGCATGCCTTTGGGGTTTACAGGATCGTGCGCCGCGCCGAAGATGCGCAGCTTCGCACCGACCGGCACTTGGTCGTAGAACACCTTCTGCTGCTCATCGGAGTCTTCAGTAATAGCCAGAATAGGCCTCCGCTCAATTGGAGATAGTTGGTGAGGATCATCCGTCTTGACGGCGGTGGAAAGCCACGGCTCGTATTCGCCCAACAGCTGCCAGACGGCATTTAGAATCGCCGGCTGGTTATCCTTGAAATCGAAGTGCAGGACGACGAGCGGCCACTCCTTCTTTTTATTCTGAGCAATTGCCTTCTCGATGACAGGCCGAACCTGCTCAAAGAAATAGTCGCGTAAGGTTGGCTCTTCGCCGGTAGGTTTGGGCGTATGAGAGACGACGACACGTCCCTTTCCGGTCGTGGGATCTACATACCATGCCAAGTCCTGCTCGATAGAAACCGGAAATCCTGACCGCAGCGCGCGCTGCACCCGGTCGCTCCAGTGCCCCTCATAGGGATAACAGTTATGCGCGTCCAGTATCGGATGGTTGTGATTCAGAAAGTCCAGATCAGGGCCCTGCGCGACCGCCGTCGATAAAGCGGCTGCCATTCCTATCCACGTAAAGAAACACAGGTATTTTCTGAATGACATTGTAAAACCCTATTCTGCCATGAACTGGCGTTCTAAGCTGGCTACGTCTCTGTCCGATTCTGCAAAACAATCAGCGTCGCCATTGTGGAGTGCAACGCTGATTGGTGCTTTGCTAGAAGGATAACCGCAGAGCAAACTGCATGAAGCGGGGATCGCCTGCAAGCGACGTAATCGTGCCGACGCCACTGTCAGTCAAGGCTGAATCAGGCTGCGAGAACAGCACGCTATTCGTCAGGTTGAAGACCTCCCAACGGAACTGGAGCTTCGTCTCTCGATAGAGGGCGAAATCGCGCGTCAGAGAGAAATCAAAGACGTTCGTATGCGGTCCGCGCAGCGTATTGGTGCCTCCATCGCCGTATGGGTCGGAGCTTGAGGGCAACGACCATGCAGCGGAAGTGTTGGGAGAGAGCGTCTGGCAGGCTGCGGTCGGGGTGTAGAACCAGCAATTCGGGCTTCCAACGATCTTCGGTTTGCCGATGAGGTTTGGAAGCGATGTCGCATTGCCATTCGTGTCGACGAGGTCCGAGAGATTTCCCCCTGAGGTGACAGTAAAAGGAAGACCCGATGAATAGGTATAGATACCGGATGTCCTCCAGCCTCCGAGCAATTCGGATCCCACACCACTTGAGAGAAACGGCTTACCGTGACCAAAGGGCAACTCGTAGAGATAGGACACGACAAGACGCTGCGGCACATCGGAACTGCTCAACGCGTTCGTGAATGTCTGCTCGTAGGTGGTGCCTGTGTTCTTTGACCACGTATAGGCCGCCTCAAGCGACACGCCACTCTCGTAACGCCGCTGCGCGGAGACCTCGAGACCGTTGTAATTCCCGACGCCACTCGCTCGAGAATATTCCAGGTATCCAAAATTCGGATACGGTAAAGTGGTTGTCCCGCGGATGTATTGGTTAAGGTCCTGGATCACATCGAGGTGAGTCGATTTGGTACCGACGTAGTCAGTAGTAAACACCACCTTTCCAGGCAATCGACGCTGAAAACCGAGGCTCCACTCCTGGGAATAAGGAGTAGGTGAAGCTTGCTGCATCGCATGGATATGGAGCAGCGAATAGTTGAGATTGGTCGGGCTGAGAGTGTTGGCAGGAAATCCCTGCTGGAGGAGAAAAGCCGGCTGCAACGCGGCCAGATTCGGATACGCGGTTGATTCGATTAGATCCGGTGGGTTGAGAGCCAATTGGTCTTCACTGCCTGCGCGCTTGAATAGGAGATAGTAAATGCCGTATCCACCGCGAATAACGGTCTTATCGTCGGGAGAGTAGGCCGCGCCGAAGCGCGGAGCGAAGTCATGGTTGTTTACCTGAACCAATGAGCGTTTAGACAGGGACCCGCTGGAAGCGAAGAGCAACGACCCGGCACCTGCGGGATCGAAGTTAGCCAACTGGTTCTTCGCCGAATAGGGGGGTGTGGCGAAGTCATAGCGCAGACCAAGGTTGAACGTCAGTTTGGGCGTGACCTTCCAATCGTCCTGTGCGAATCCCGAGACCATCCAGAGGCGCTGGTCGACGAAGTAGACATTGGAGAGGCCGCCTTCGTAGACCAGTCCAAGTAGCCCGTCGGCATATGCCGAACCATTCCCTGGAGTGGCGCTTTCGGCTGTAAAGATGCCAGCAAAGGCCAGGCCTCCGTTCATGTAATCCTCATCCTGATAGATATTGCGCATGGGCGCGCGTAGATCTCCGCCGAAACGGAAGAAATGTTTCCCTTTGGTCCAGGAGACTGTGTCTGTGTACTGAAATTGCTGCGGGACCTGTTGCTTGGGCAAATAGGCTGGAGATCCGATGGTGGCATTGTTGTCCGAAACATATTCGGTGATGCCAATACCGCCTGCGGTAGCCGGATTGGTTGGAACTCCCGGAATATACGCGTCAGGGCTGTTTAGTCCGAAGGGCTGCTGCCTGTCTTGAGAGAAGTTCCGGACGAATCCGAAGCGGAAATCATTGGTGAGCGCGGGACTGAGGATGCGGGTCCATCCCAGCGCTATCGACCACGACTTCAGAGTGGAGTTGCCCCACGAAGAGGTGGAACTGCCATCTGCGATACCACCAAAATCTCCACCGACATCGCGGATTCGGCTGGAACCCGTATAGCGGATGAAAACAAGGTCCTTGCTGCTCGGATCCCAATCCACTCGCGCGTCATAGCTATCCGTGTTATCGATGATCGGAGCTGTTCGCGCGTAGTTATTGAAGTCACCGGGCAGATTCGGGAGCGGGAAGGCGTTGAGGATCTTTGAACCGAAAGGATCGAATGCCGTGGATGGAATCGTGTTATTCAGGAAGGGCTTGCCGGTGGAAGGATTGTACAAAGTCGCATAGGTGACGTTGGGAGCACCGGCAGCCGCGGCAGCCGCAGTGGTGAAGACGCCGGCGCGCTCATTCGCCAGTGGAACGGTGGAGATGCGATTCACACCCTGGGCGATGCGGGTTCCTTCGTAATTGAAGAACCCAAAGAGCTTGTTCTTGATGATGGGTGCCCCGAGGTACCCGCCGAACTGGTTCTGGTTCAGTTCAGGCTTCTCGATCCCTTCCTGGTGGCTGAAGTAGTCGTTCGAATCGAAGACCTTGTTGCGCAAGTATTCGAAGAGAAGGCCGTGATATTGGTTCGTTCCACCCTTGGTCGATACGTCCACCTGGCCACCGGGGCTGCGACCGTAGACCGCCGTATAGGCGTTGCTGATGAGCTTGAACTCACTGATTACGTCCACTGAAGGGCGTGCCGCCGATGCAGAAAGTTCCTGCAGATTCTCGGAGAATGTATTGTTGTCGATGCCGTCGAGGATGTAATCGTTCTGCTCATCCCCGATTCCATGGATGACGAAGAGACCGGTGCTGCCGGATACGCTGCTCCCGCTCTGCTGAGTGAAACGCTGCATCTGGACGCCTGGTATCAGACGAATCAGATCATCCCAGTTACGTTGATAGAGCGGAGTCCCAACAATCGTCTGGTTATCGATGACCGTGCCGATCGAAGCATCATCACGCGATAGTTGTGGTCCTTCTGCAGTGACATCTAACTGGGTCGTTCCGCCCGATACCTTAAGACGAAAATCCTGCCGACCGTCTTCCGAAGGGTCAAGCATCAGTGAAACTTCCTGCTCCTGAAATCCCGATTGATTCGCAGAAACTCGATAATGACCCACCGGAAGTCCGACAAAGGTGTAGTAGCCCGAGTGGTCCGTCGCTTTGGTACGAGTTACCTGTGTATCGATATTGGTTTCCGTAACCTCGGCACCGGCTACAATTGCCCCGGAAGGATCGGTGACTCGACCCGAGAGAGACGCTACGCCTGCCTGTGAAAACATCTTGAGGGGGAGTGATAAAAGACAGAAAGCAAACGCGCAATATCGGAATCGTGAAGCGATCATCGAGCACTAACCTATAGGTGGTGGGCTGGATAGCTACTTTTAGATGGCAGGACAACTGCCCTGCAAGACCAAAGATGATCCAACCCTAAGTCATCCAGAGTGCTACGCCTGTGCAAGACACCGTATATTAACGTGCCTAATGTTTCACTTCGGGAATTAGTTCAGTTGGCTCAAGAGTTTGTGCGTTTGTGAAAACTTGATGACCCTCCGAAAACCGCCCATGCCCACTGAATCCGAACAATTAGAATTCCGATGACTTTGAGTGCTCAATGAGTGATTCGGAGATTTGAACTTGGGGTCAATCTATTGCCAACGGGACGTGCAGAAGGTCAGAAGGCGACGTTCATAAAGCTGGTCCCACTTCCGTGAACCCCTAGCGTTGGCTAAGCCACATCAACGGGAGTTCTATGCTGAGTTGCGTCACATCGAGGAGGGGAACTCTTTGACTCTGTCATGCGTAGTATGAGGAGGATGCAGCAACTTTACAGTTGGTCATGGGTCGAAGCTCAAGTCGCACAGACCATCGAGGTTTGGAATGCCACTGCGGCCCTCTCGGTACCGGGAGGGCCGCAGTACGGACGGAAGGAACAGCTGAGAAGAGAGAAAGCATACGATGAAGCCTTGCGAGCTGTTGAGCGGGAGGTAAAGAAAAATCCTCGGACCAGAGCAGAGCGCATAGAGGCACAGGCTCGAATCGTAGCGTCATTCGCAGAATTTTCGACGATTGCGCTAGATCTGGGGGAGACTGCAGTGCATCTCCTCACAAACGATTTCTTACCAGTCGCTACAAGGCTTGCACGGTGGGCAAGACAGTTCGACGCGAGCTTGAGCATGGCCGACATTATTCAGGCGTGCCGCAATGCCTGGACCGCATGCGGATTGCAGCCGCTGCTCGGCGAGCGAATTGGGATTACGCCATCTATCCTGGGATACAGCCTCCTATATCCCTATAGTGATAATTATTTAGACCGTGCGGACATCTCTGCTGAGGCGAAGCTGCAGTTCAGTCAGCGTTTTAGAAACCGGTTGCGTGGTGAGAGGATTCCTGCCCAGGGGGATCGGGAGGCAGCAGTATGGACATTGGTTCAATTGATCGAAGGCCAATACCCTCGCCTGCATTACCCCCAGGTGTTTGACTGCTTGCTGGCAATCCATCGAGCGCAGGAGGAAAGTATCGCTCAACTAGGGCACTGTGGCCAGAGCAGTGATGACGAGGTATTGCGGATGAGTTGCGCGAAAGGTGGCAGTTCCGTATTGGCCGACGCCTGCATGGCTCATGGATGGCTCACCGGGGAAGAAAGAAGATTTTCATTCGAATGGGGCGTGTTACTCCAATTGGGGGACGATTTGCAGGACGTGCGTGAGGATATGCGGCGTGGCTCGGCTACATTGTTTTCGCGCGCGGCTACACTCGGCATACCACTGGATCGCCTCGTGATTCAGCTCCTAAACTTCAGCGAGCAGGTAGGGGCTCGAATGGACCGCCTGCCCAACGGTACTAAGGAACTAAAGGAACTGCTGAGGATGAGTTGGCGATCGCTCATCATTGGGGCCGTAGCAGACTCACGTGAATTCTTTTCTCCTGGGTTTGTAAACGAAGCGGAGCGCTGTTCTCCGTTTGGCTTTGAATATCTACGAACACAACGAGTGAAACTATCGAGCAGGCACGGTCTATATTCCATCCTCTTCGATGCCTTCCTTGAAGCACCTGAAGACGGCGATGGCCAACCATCGCTTCCCTACCCCCACAGCGCCTGAAAGGTTCGAAACCAAACGAGATATCTTGGTTTCGCACCTCGAATTCATCCGAGCGGCCGCTCTTCTCGTTAGCAATTTGGAACGGAGGCCCCTACAGGAGTATTTAGAGTCCCTGCAGCGCACAATTCGGTGAAGTTCTGTTCCAGGTCCAGGGCGTGGATCGTTGTCTCTCACTTACAGCTGCAACAAATTGCCGAACTGTGAAACAGTCACGCTCCTACTTTTGGAGGATTCGCATAAATGCATGACTGGTGTAACGTGGTCGCCAAAGGCAGGAGGGATACCAGGAGCTTATGAACTTGATCTCACGGCGTCGATTTGTGCAGGTTGGAGCTGCAGTTATGTGCACGCGTTTGGCGCGGACGCAGCCAGCGCGGTTACCGCTGCTACAGGTCCCGATTGGGCTACAGCTTTATAGTGTAGGCGACGATCTACAGAAGGACGTTCCCGGGACACTGCGGCAAATTAGGGCGCTTGGGTATGAGCGGGTAGAGACGGCAGGATTTGCGGGGCTGACCGCCAAGGCGTTTCGTACTCAGCTCGATCAGGCACGGTTGGTGTGTCCGAGCACGCACCTGCCGGTGGGAAACCACGAACTGGGTCCACTCTTCGAGGATGCACACGTCGTCGGTGCACGGTATGTAGTGAGCTCGGCGCTGTTTTCTAAGAGCGGAGATCAAACACTCGATGATTACCGCACAATGGCGGACCGGCTCAACGATCTGGGACGCAAGGCAAAGGCCGTGGGACTTCAGTATGCCTACCACAACCACAACTTTGAGTTCCGCAAGTTGGACGGCGACAGGATTGGGTACGACGTGTTGCTGAAGCATACGGACCCGGAGCTGGTAGCTTTTGAGCTGGATTGCGGCTGGATAGTGGCGGCCGGATTCAACCCGATTGAGTATTTCCGCCACTATCCGGGACGCTATCGGATGCTGCACGTGAAGGATTTTGTTGCGACGACGGGGCCGAGCACATCGCTCGCAAAGGATGAGCGGCCGCAGGGTGTGGAACTGGGACGTGGACATATCCACTACAAGCCGATCCTTCTTGCGGCGGCCGAGGCAGGCATCCACGACTACTACGTGGAGCAGGAGCCGCCGTTCCTCGACATGCCTGCGCTCGCGGCGATAAAAGTTGATTATCAGTATCTGCGTACCTTATAGATACGCGAGCTGCGGAGGGACGAATGAATCGTAGAGAGTTTGGAAAGATGGGTGTGGGAGCGGCTCTGGCGTCGACATGGCCTGTGGCCGCGCAGAGCGTTGGCGCGGCAAACAAAGTGCGATTCTCCTTCATGCTGTGGGCACTCGAGAAGCAGGCACCGTTCGACCAATGCCTGGAATGGGTGGCCGAAGCGGGGTACCAAGGCGTTGAGTTGGTGGGTGAGTTTCAGAGCTGGTCGCCCACGGAGAGAGCAGCCACCATGGCGAGGATGCGCCGCCTCGGGATGATCTTTGATGCTATGAGCGGAGTGAAGGCAGGATTCGCGGTGCCGGCGCAGACAGAGACGTTTCGTACGCAGTTCATTGAACAGATGAGGGCGGCGAAGGAACTGGAGTGTTCGAAGATTATTCTGCTCTCGGGCAAACGGGTAGAGGGGCTGCGCGACGGCGTGCAGCGGCAGACATCCATCGATAATCTTAAGTGGGCAGCCGAGAGAGCGGCAAAAGAGCAGATCGACATCGTGATTGAACCGATCGATCTGCTGGAGAATCCGACCATCGATCTGGCGTCTGTGACGGATGGCTTCGATATTGTGCAGGCAGTCAACAGCTCGAATGTGAAGGTTTTATACGACTTCTACCATGAGCAGCGGAGCTTCGGGAACCTGATCGAAAAACTCGAGAAGAACATCGAATGGATAGGCCTGGTGCATGTGGCCGATGTGCCGGGACGGCATGAGCCGGGGACGGGCGAGATCGACTACGAGTCGATCTATCGTAAACTGGCCGAGTTCAACTACAGCCATTGGATTGCGATGGAGTACTACCCGACCGAAGAGCCCGTAGCATCCCTGAAAAAGTCACGGATGGAAGCGCTGCGAGCTATGAAGCAATAATCCAGAAGATCCGACTGCATCTGCGGCTGGAGATGAAGCTAATTCGTCTCTATGCTGATCTGCGCAGAAACAAGCGACGGCGAAGATGCCGAGAGTGTGATCTGTCCGGGACGTCCGTTCGATTGGACGAGAACGAGAGCCAGGCCATTGAAGGCCCGTCGACTGCTGGCTTTATAAGGCTCATGGCTGTCGGGTTGGCCATTGTCAACGCCAAGAATGTGACCAGCGCCCGTAAGCGAGAAGGTCATTGCGTTATCGGCAGTAGGAACAATGCGGCCTTGTGCGTCCTGCACGGCGACGGTGATATGAGCTACATCATCCGGCGTGGTGCGGAGCCGTTGCCGATCATTCATAAGCGCTAGCTTCGCAGGTGCTCCGGTAGTGTGAACCTCAACGGCTTCGATAGCCCTGCCATCCTTAATGCCCTTCGCTGTGATGGTTCCAGGCATATAGGGCACATCCCATGTGAGGTGCAGGTCTGCGGTAGTCTGGAGCACATTGGCACCCGGCGGGTAATTGCCATAATGTCCGACCATACCGGGTCGCGGGAAGCTATAGCCTTTTGTGCCGAGGCTTTCGCCGTTCAGAAACAGCTCTACGGTCTCGCAGTTTGTGAAGCACGTGACGGGTATCACCTTGCCCTCTTTGCCGAGCCAGTTCCAGTGGGGCTGTAGATGCAAGACGGGTTGCTTCGTCCAGATGCTTTGGTAGAAATAGAAGCTATCTTTTAGAAAACCGCAGGTATCGAGTGCGCCGCTCACGGCAAGCTTGTTCGGCCACTTCGCTTCACCGAGATAATCGATACCAACCCAAAGAAAGTCGCCGCTCACGTAGTCGTAGGTCTGGACAAACTTTTGCTGTTGCTCGACCTGGATGAGATTATTCGTTGGCCGTTCCAGGATGTCGTCGATCGGCTGCTCGGTAAAGTAGACGCCGCGTGCGCCGCGCAGTGCAGAGCTCTCGGTGCCGATAAAACGACGCTGCGGAGAGGCCTGCCTGTCGATGCTGGAATACTTCTCGCGACGGTCGCGCCAGCGGTCCACATAGTTATATCCGACGACATCGAGCTTATCCAGAAAGTCCGGAGGCGCAGCCTTGGGCTCGGCGGCGATCTGATCACAGCCGACGGTGATGGGCCGCGTGGAATCCTTGCTGTGGATGATCTCGATGAGATGCTGGAGGGTAGCAGGGCCGTCAGGAGCAGTCTGGTCGGGAACCTCATTACCGGCGCTCCAAATCACGATGGACGGGTGGTTGCGGTCGCGCTCGATCATGGCGGTGAGGTCGCGCTCCGACCACTCATCGAAGTATCTGTGGTACCCATAGGTCGGCGTCTGCCCTTTCGCGTGCCGCCACTCGTCGAACGCCTCGGCCATCACCAGAAATCCCATGCGGTCGAGCATGTCGAGCAGCTCCGGTGCGGGTGGGTTATGGCTGAGCCGGATAGCGTTGCAGCCCATTTGCTGAAGTAGTTCAAGGCGGCGCTCCCATAGCCGCTCGGGTACCGCTGTGCCAACCGCGCCGCCGTCGCCGTGAATACAAACACCGTTCATCTTGACGTGTTCGCCATTGAGCAGAAAACCGCGATCGACGTCGAAGGCAACATGCCGGATCCCGAAGTTGGCAGAGTCCTGATCGATTTGCGTACCGCGGGAGCGCACGGTGCAGCGGGCACAATAGAGGCGCGGCGTAGTTGTGGACCACAGCGCCGGGGAGGCCACGGTGAGCGTCTGAACCACCGTTGTCTCGGCATCCTTGCCGAGGGTGTGCGGCGTTGTGATCTGCTGAACGGCCTCGCCGTCAGGCGAGAGAATCTCGGTCGTCAGTTCGAGGCCGGCATCATGGACGCTGTCGTTACGCAGATGAGTGGTGACCTCAATCGTGGCGCTTCCGCGTGTGATGGACGGCGTGCGGACATAAATACCGTTCTCGACGATATGGATTGGATCGGTGATCCGGAGCCAGGTGTGACGGTAGATGCCGGAACCGGAGTACCAGCGGCAGTTGGTCTGGAGAGAGTTGTCGACGCGCACTGCGAGGCAGTTGGGCTTGCCCGGTGGCGCAAGATGTGACGTGAGATCGTAAGAGAAGCTGATGAAGCCGTAAGGACGCATGCCCAGCGAGATGCCGTTGATCCACACTTCGCTCCGTTGATAGACCCCGGCAAACTGAAGAGCGATGCGTCTGCCATGCGCCGAGGAGGGCACTATGAAGTGCCTTGCGATACCAGCCGATGCCGGTAGGCAGGTAGGCTCCATTTCCCTTGGCGGGAGCGTTTTCGTCGAAGCTTCCTTCGATGCTCCAGTCATGGGGGAGGTCGAGACGGCGCCAGGCCTCGTCTTGAAAGTCGGGTGCCTGCGCGCCTGCGGAGTCGCCGAGCAGAAAACGCCATCCACGGTCGAAGTTCGCGCGGCGTTCCGGCAGCGATTCATGGTTCGTGTCGGAAGAGGCGTCGAGCCGAAGGGCGGAAGCGGCTCCGGCCATCGCTACATCACTAAGAAAGTCTCGGCGGGTGATAGGTGACATCGTGGGGCCTTTCTCTGGTTCACTTCTGGCAGAGAAGCTTATCGCGAAAATCGATTGCTGCGAATCCGCCGAAAGGCGGATTCGTATCGATGTGGCGAGCGAGTAGGCTTGATGCGCATTCAAGAAGCAGTCCTAAGCGAGGCAACAGCATGACGACGTGGCGGGCAATCTGGCTCGGATTCTTAACGGCGGCGGGACTTCAGGTCGCTGCTATCAACGCGACTCGCGCTGGAGCGCAGAGTCCGCAGCAGAATCAGGCCGGTATGGCTCCCTTTACGATTGAGCTTCGGTGCGGCGGCGCATTCTCCGGCGGACGGTCACGACTACCTAGTACGAAATTAGAATCGAGCGCTAGATGACACGACGGTTCACGTTGCAGTGGTTGACGGGCGTTCTAGTTGGCGTAGCGAGCATCGCCGCGTGCGCCCAGCATACCGATGACCATGTGGTAGTTAAGTTATGGCCGAAAGGAGTACCGGGGGTGCAGGTCGATGCAAGGCCTGAGACAGTGCGGATCTCCTCGGAAGGCGACCACGTCATCACCCATGTTGCTGAGTCTTCAATCACGCTCTATCTACCGTCGCTACAGACTGCCACAGGTGCGGCCGTGATTCTGGCGCCGGGTGGCGGACACAGCGAGCTCTGGATCGACCATGAGGGCTTCCGCGTGGCGGAGTTTCTGAGCGGGCACGGGGTTGCAGCCTTTGTACTGAAATACCGGCTGGCGCGGGAGAAGGGATCTTCCTACACCGTCGAAGGGACGGAGTTGGAAGATATGCAGCGTGCGATTCGCGTCGTACGGAGTCGAAGCAGCCGTTGGGGAATCGATCCGGCGCGCATCGGCGTGATGGGATTTTCAGCAGGTGGCGAGCTGGCGGAGTTGGCAAGCACTCGCTACGATACCGGTCGCCCCGGCGCGGAAGATCCTGTGGAGCGAGTAAGCTCGAAGCCGGACTTTCAGGCGCTGCTCTATCCAGCGATTCCGCAGGAGCCGCGACTGACGACGCAGACGCCAAAGGCCTTCCTCGCTTGTGGAGCGATGGATAGAGTGAACATCTCGCAGGGGCTGGCGGAGTTCTATCTGGCTTTGGCGCGGCTGCACGTATCGGCGGAGCTGCACATCTATGCGGGCATGGGGCACGGGTTCGGTATTCGTGACAGCAACACCAAGCCGGTCGCAGACTGGCCGGAGCTTTTTCTCGAATGGATGAGGGGGCAAGGGCTTTTGAAGTAATGGGGCAACACTAGCCAACGAGCCGACGAGTGGCATGGCAAGAGGGTTATGGCCGCTCGCTTCCAACAATGTGGAAGGCCGCCCAGTTCTGGCGCAGGTGCTCGATCGATTTGGTTCCAGTCAGAACGATGCCGTCGAAGGATTGCCCTTTGAGGAAGTCGAAGGCGGCCTCACGTGTAAACGGCTGCACGGCGTAGAGTAGCCTGCCCATGCCGAAAGGACGGTTACTGACGGCAAGCAAACCGCTGGCGGTAGCGCGACGGGCGATTTCGCGGAACTGCACCGAAGCCGGATTGAACGGGAATTGAAGGACTGAAAAGCCCCGAATGGAGAGTGCAAGATCCGCGGACTCGAGGTCGCTGACACTGGCGCCGAGATTAGGGATACCGAGGGAGCAGGCGTAATCCATAGCGCGCTCGACGTCGCGGCTGCGCAGAGCCTCCGGCGTTGTCTTATGGAGCTGCAACAGGTCGATTCGGCCGAGACGTTCGAGGCTCTCATCGAGGCTCCGTGCAAGAGCGTCGTAACGATGATCGACGAAGGACTGCTGGCGACTCTGATCCCAATGCTCGCCAAACTTGGTAGCAACGGTCAGGGAGGCGCGTTGCGCAGGCGGGAGACTTGCGAGAAAGCCGGAGAACCGCTGCTCACTGACACCGTATGAAGGCGCGGTATCGAAGTAGCGGATGCCAAGCGTAAATGCGCTTTCGAGAAGCTGTTGAACCTGCGTCTCGGGAGGAACCGTATCGTCGGTGTGGCCCCATGGCTTACCGATACCAATCAGGCCAAGACCGAGAGCAAGGCGTCGCCCCGTGATTGGAAACGGAGGGTTGCGCAAAGACCAGCGCGGCAAGATGTGGATGGGAGCGGATTCAACGTAAGATTCGGTCATGGCGTGGCTCGTGGTACAAGATGGAAGCACGGAACTATGCGGACAGAAATCCGGAAGGACAGATCGCTTGCGTGGCACCGGTCCAGGAAACGTGTTATCGAAATATCCAATACCCGCACATGAGGAATACTACCTTGCAGTGACTCGTCGTTCACTCCTACTTTCGACGGATTCGCATTCCACTTTTTAGGAGTAGCGTGGCTTTTGATCAGTAGTACGGTCTTCACCGTCCCCCTCGATCAAGAGGGGCGGCTAAAGTATCTGCCGTATTATTTTTTGACGTTGTGTGTCCAGATACATTTCAGGCAAATCTTAGGATGACGAACCTTATGGATAGACGTGTTTTCCTCCAACGGACGGGCACGCTGCTGGCGGCCTCGACACTGCCGGGCATTTCAGCTTTCTCCGAGGAGAAGCCCACAGTGGGCGGGCGATTAGTTCTCCCCATTAACCGTGGCTGGCGATACCACCCCAGCAAGGTCACTGGAGCCGAAGTCCCGGAGTTCGATGACTCTCGCTTCGAAGAGGTCGTGATTCCGCACACGAACATCAGCCTTCCCTGGCACAGCTTCGACGATAAAGACTACGAGTTCATCTCAACCTACCGGCGCCGCTTCAGAACGCCGCCTGACACTCAAGGCAAACGCATCTTCGTGGACTTCGAAGGTGTCATGACTGCCTCGACAGTATGGATCAACGGCGTCCCACTCGGCGAATACAAGGGCGGCTTCACTCCGTTTTCCTTTGAGCTGACACCACACTTGCACAAGGACCTGGAAAATGTCCTGACCCTGCAGGTGGATTCAACGGAGCGGAGCGATATCCCACCGTTCGGCTACGAAATCGACTACATGACTTTCGGCGGTATCTACCGCGAGGTCTCCCTGCGCGTGGTGCCCGCTCTCTATCTTGACAACATCTTTGCGCACCCGAAAGACGTGCTGAGTGGCAAGCCGGCGCTCGACGTGGACTGCTTCCTCGCAGGCATCGCCCCTCACGGAGATCTCGTGCTCGAAGCAGAACTGCTTGACGGCGAACGCTCTCTCGCAAAAGCGAACCGATCCTTCAGAGTATCGTCTGCAAGCGATCCTGACGCGGCGGATGATCCGGCTACGAGCGCTCCTGTTTACCTGAGCACTGAGACGGTAAACGATCCCGGAAAACAGACGATATCGTTCAAGGGGATCGATGGAGTGAAGCTCTGGGATCTGGCGAGCCCAAACCTATATACAGTCCGTGTGCGTCTCTTGCGCGCTGGAGTTGTCATCGATGAAGACACTCGCCGGATCGGCTTCCGCGAGGCGATCTTCACCGATCACGGTTTCTCGCTGAACGGGAAAATTATTAAGCTGCGCGGCCTCGACCGCCACCAGACCTTTCCCTTCGCCGGCCAGGCGATGCCCGCCCGGGTTCAGCGCCAAGACGCGAAGATCCTTCGCCACAACCTGCACTGCAACATTGTGCGAACGTCTCATTATCCTCAGTCGCGACACTTCCTGGATTGCTGTGACGAGATCGGCCTGCTGGTGCTCGAGGAGATTCCAGGCTGGCAGCACATCGGCCCCGAGCCGTGGAAGCTCCTGGCCATCGACAACGTCGGACGCATGGTGCGGCGGGACTGGAACCATCCGGCCATCATTCTCTGGGGCGTGCGCATCAACGAGTCTCCAGACGACCATAGCTTCTATACCCGTACCAATGCTCTCGCGCACGCACTCGACCCTACGCGGCAGACAGGCGGCATCCGCAACTTCAAGGACTCGGAGTTACTGGAAGATGTCTTCACGATCAATGACTTCGGCTTTCCACTAAGAAAGCCGAACCATCCCCGATATCTCAATACCGAATTCGTCGGCCATACGTTCCCGACCAAAACAACGGATGATGATGAGCGGCAGCGCGAACACACGCTGCGCCATGCTCGCATCCATAATCAGCTCGCGTCCGATCCGCAATACGCGGGCGGCATCGGCTGGTGCGCCTTCGACTACAACACCCATGCAAACTTCGGCGCGGGCGACCGTATCTGCTATCACGGTGTTACGGACATCTTCCGCGAGCCCAAGCCCGCCGCTGGCTTCTATAAATCACAGTGCGATCCGTCAGAAGAAATCGTCCTCGAGCCGGCCTTCCACTGGGCCAACAGCGACGAATCGACCTCCTTCACCGAGGCCGTCGTCTGTTCGAACTGCGACCACCTGAAGTTTTACCAACGCAGCAACAGCCTGGTGGGCAATCCATGGGAGTTGATCACGGAACTCGATCCGGACCGTGCGAATTTTCAATATCTGAAGTATCCGCCATTCATTCTCGACCGGACGAAATTGCAGCAACCTCACCGGCACGTCTGGGGCGATCTCAAGATCGATGGATATTTGCAGGGCAAGCAGGTCGCGTCAAAAACCCTTTCCGGGCTGGGTGTCGACCAGAAGTTCTCTCTGCTCCCCGACGATACGGCGCTCCATGCCGACGGAGCCGACACAACGCGAGTTGTCATGCGGGTCACGGACGAGTTCGGAGCCATACGGACTTATGCCAACGATCCCATCGTATTCAAACTCGAGGGTCCTGCAACACTGATCGGCGATAACCCCTTCGCTCTGATCGGCGGAACCGGCGCGGTTTGGATTCGCGCGAAGACACAGGCAGGCAGCGTGCGGTTGACCGCGATACATCCTCGGCTTGGCTCCCAAACGATTGAGTTCCATCTCACCGCTGTTCCAGCAGAACTGGTCTAGGGGGACCTGCATGACCAAGGCCAAGATGCTTGCTTTCAGGAATACTTATTGGCGTAGTGCGGGTTCTATGCTCGCGGTGTTCCCTCTTCTGTTGGCGGGAGTGGCATTTGCGCAGCAGGCGCCGGCCATCACAGGCATCTCGCATGTAACGTTCTATGCCGAAGACATCCCGCATTCACGTCAGTTCTACGCTGATCTGCTCGGTTGGCAGCCTGTGCCTGCGACTGGGTCGGAGCCTGGGCTCCGTTTCTATGCGAACCACGAGCAATACGTCGAGTTGGTGCCCCCTCCGGTACCGGGACAGGCGCACAGGTTCGATCTTGTAGGCTTCGCAACCGACGATGCGGAGGGTCTACGGCGGCTTCTCGCAGGCAAGGGCGTAGCGGTGCCTCCTTCGGTGACCGTCGGGCGGGATGGCAGCCACAGCTTCCGCGTGCATGACCCCGAAGGCAACTTGGTCGAGTTCACTCAACAGGGACGACGCCTCCCGTCGCCACCGCCCGCAGCACTCGCGCGCCGCCTAAGCACGCACATCATGCACGCGGGATATGTCGTGCACAACCGCGCCGCGCTCGACCGCTTCTATAAAGACGAACTCGGATTTCACCTGTATTGGCAGGGGGGCGCCAAGGCGGGAGATGTCGACTGGGTCATGATGCAGGTGCCCAACGGCACCGATTGGATCGAGTACATGCTGAACCTGCCTGCCAATCCTCCACATGCGCAGCTTGGTAACGCAGACCATATCGCCCCTGGCGTGGTGAGCGTAGCGGAGTTGCAGAAGCGGTTGGAACAGCGCGGATGGAAACCTACCGCAGGTAAAAACCCGCAGGTGCTGGGAGTCGACGGCAAACTGCAACTTGACCTCATTGATCCTGACGACACGAGGGTCGAGTTTATGGAGTTCAAGCCCGTCAAGACCCCGTGCTGCTCGCCTTACACAGGCAAGCAACCAGCTCCCTCGGATGCATGGTAAGCGAAGTTTTTCAACTCGGAGGAAAGATGAAGCGATACATAGTTGCACTACTGGTGGCGTCTCTGGTCTCGCCTGCACTTGTTGTCGCACAGACCGGCCCGGATGCCTCACAGACCGCAAAGGCCTCGAGCAGCTTCGACGAGGTTGCCGATCAGGCTCTTGCCGCCATGAAGATCAAGGCCCAGACGATGGGTATTGGCGGAGTTGCCGTAGTGGCGTACTTCGAGGGCGACACGATTCAGGCATGGAGTTCGAAGATGATCGTGGTAGGCCGGTATAAGGACCTCCCGACGGCGACCGACAAAGGTTCAAATCTGCTGGCCATCGCCTATGCCAAGGCCTCCGAGATGGCTGATACCCTCAAAGACAGCGGGAGCGGAATCAGGCCACCCATGACCGGAGAATTCGGCTGGAATGGCGGTGTGATCGCACGCGGTAAAACGGGTTATGTAATCGCTGCCTTCAGCGGAGGTAAATCCGAGGACGATGCGGAGATCTCGCGTGAGGGTTTGTCGAAGCTCAAGGCGAAACTTTAGTTGGGTTCATGAGCGTCCATACGTCTCGTGCAACTGAAAGCCGGAACGATCTCTGACAACCTTCCCTAACTCGACTCGCCACGACCGGTTGCCACGGCACCGCTGGCGCATCGCATGTCTCCTTGGGTTTGGCGTCCTCGTCAACTACTTTGACCGAGTAAATCTTTCGGTCTCGCACGCTGCGCTTTACACCACCTTTGGCATTTCAAACATCACCTTCGGCTATCTCTCCGGAGCTTACAACTGGACCTACGCGATGTGCCAGTTGCCGGTCGGAGTTCTTCTCGATCGCTTTGGCGTACGGCGTGTAGGACGTATCAGCACGCTGCTTTGGAGCATAGCCTCCTTCGGTGCAGCAGTGACACCGAGCATCCCAGGGTTCTTTGCAGCGCGGTTGCTTCTCGGCGTGGGCGAATCACCAACCTTCCCGGCGAATGCCAAGGCAATCGGCCTTTGGTTTCCCTCCAAAGAGAGAAGCTTTGCCACCTCTATCTTCGATGCCTCCGCCAAGCTCGCATCGGCTATCGGTGTACCTCTCATTGGGGTACTGCTACTGAAGTTTGGCTGGCGGTGGAGCTTCGCCGCAACCGGCCTGGTCAGCTTGCTTTATTTCGCTCTGTTCTCAAAGATCTATCGCGATCCCAACGCCGAAACGACGCTGACCGATAGCGAGCGGCAATACATTGCGGAGGGCTCGCAGATCACTCTTGCGCACAATCCAGAGCCATCGAAAGCGTCGCTGGGATATCTGATTCGACAGCGGAAGGTTCTGGGGATGGCGATCGGTTTCGGAGCCTATAACTATGTCTTCTACCTCTTACTCACATGGCTGCCCAGCTATCTCTCCGCAGCGCTGCATATCGACCTGCTGCACTCCTTTCTTTACACCAGCGTGCCTTGGCTATTCGCCACATTTACCGATCTGATGGCGGGCCTGGTGTCGGATGCACTCATTCAGCGTGGATGGGACGCAAGCCGTGTACGAAAGACAGTTCTCGTCAGCGGTACTACCTTCGGACTTGGCATTCTTGGCGCGGCTCACGCGCATACAGCCGTTCGTGCGCTGATCTGGATCAGCATCTCCATCGGTGGACTTGCCGCAGCCTCACCCATCGGCTGGTCCATACCGTCGATGATCGCTCCGCGCGGCAGCGTTGGAACTGTAGGCGGCATCATCAATCTATCGAATCAACTCTCCGGAATCGCCGCTCCGATCATCACAGGCTACGTTGTTGCCGAAACAAAATCTTATTCGTGGGCGTTTGGCATCTCTGCAATTTATTTGCTCCTAGGCATCAGCAGCTATCTCTTTCTGCTCGGCAAGATCGAACAGATCGCGCCGGAGCCTGCTTCCTAAAGTAGTCTATCCATCGGTACAGAGGCCACGCGGCGTTAGAGCGTGTCATCGAACTGTTCTTATCGTGGAGTCGAGCTGTGCAAACTTTTGTAGAGGCACAGATCGGAAGGGTCTGGATTCAACCAGGCCACCAAAGCAGAGTTCAAAGCCTTGCTCATTCGACATCCGGCCTGGATGGTGGCTGCACGCTGGCACGGGTCGACCCGGTGGAAATTCCGCCGTCGACAAGGAGCGTCTGTCCTGTCATGTAACGGCTTGCCTCGGAGGCCAGAAAGACCATAGCCCCATCCAGATCGTGCGGCTCTCCCGGGCGCTTTAATGGAATGCGATCGATCAGGTAATCGACCCACTCCTGGTTCTCGTACAGCACCTTGTTCTGCGCGGTCTGAAACCAGCCAGGAGCCAGGCAGTTTACCGTGATGCCGTATCGTCCCCAGTCATCGGCCAGGCTCATCGTAAGCTGTCGAATGCCGCCGCGGCTCGCGCCATAAGGCGCCAGTCCCGCATAGCCGAACACGCTTGTCACTGAGCCAATATTGACGATCCGCCCATAGCCGTGTGGCACCATCTGTTTCGCAATCTGCTGCGCGACAAAAAAACTTCCCCGCAGATTGGTCTCCAGAATCAAGTTCCAATCATCCCAGGTAACCTCCAACGCCGGCTTCCGCACATTGCATCCCGCATTGTTGACAAGGATGTGAACCCGTCCCAGCGCCTCCACCGAGGCGGCCATCGCCTCGATGCTGCCCTGGTCTCGCACGTCGAGTTCGAGCGGAATGGCTTTTCTTCCCAAACCCTCGATCTCCGCTACAAACGGCAGCAGATCGTTCTTGTGTCGGCTGGTAACAATAAGATCCGCACCAGCCTTGGCCAGGGCGCGACCGAAGTACTGTCCCAACCCTCTGCTTGCTCCAGTAATCAATGCTACCTGTCCAGTGAGATCGAAGAGAGTGGAGGTCATCGTGAAGGTGAGAACCTTTCTGTCGAAAAATCGTTACGCGGGTCCAGTACGATCTTCATCAGGTTGGGCTCGCGCGCATGGAGCCGTTCGAACCACGAAGCTCCGTCGGTTAAAGGCGCAACCGCCGTAATTAAAGATGCAACCTTGATCTCGTTCCTTGCAATCATCTCTATCGCTTGCGGATACTCACCCGCCGAAGCGCATGATCCCTGGAGACGGAGCTGTCGCGACACCACCTTCTGAAGCGGCAAAGTAACCTGTGGGGAGATGTTGCCAACCAGCGTTACAGTGCCACACTTGCGTACACAGTCGATGCCCGCGGCGATCGTCTCGTCGCGGCCCACCGCTTCCAGCACCACATCCACACCGCGTCCATTCGTTCTCTGCAGAATCGCTTCAACTAGTGAGGTGCCGGAGGCAAGAAAGGTCTCATCCGCTCCCAGTTCCTCCGCCAGTTTCAGCCGCGTCTCGTCGACATCCGAGATATACACGCGCGAGGCGCCGGCCGCGCGCGCAGCCTGCAACAGCAGAAGACCGATCATACCGGCGCCAATGACCAGAACGACCTCTTTCCCCATCAACTCCGATACCGCCACCCCATGCAGCGCTACCGACACCGCCTCCAGCATCGCTGCCTCCGGATACGACAGGTTATCCGGAAGCCGGTACGCCACGCGCGCCGGCACAGTCAGAAGCTCCGCAAAGGCTCCAGCACGGCGATACTCACCGCAGGAGACACCAATCACTTCCCTTTTATCGCAAAGGTTCACCTGGCCCTGCAAGCAGTAATCACATACTCCGCAAAAAACCGTCGAATCAAACGTCACACGGTCCCCCGGAGCAAATCCGCTGACTTCGGTCCCAACCACAACCACGATGCCCGCAGCCTCATGTCCCATCACAATCGGCGGAATTCGACGGCCTGTCGATCCGTCATAACCATGCACATCGCTGCCGCAAATACCGCAGGCTGCAACCTGAATCAGAAGCTCATCTGGCCCCGGAGTGGGATCAGGCAAATCCCGCATCTCCAGATGGTTGTATTCGGTGAGAAGCAAAGCTTTCATAGGAATAGGATCTCAGTTCTTCCATCTCGATGTCTGAATTGAATATAGACAGCCGTGCGTTCCGATTTCGGCTGCCGCGCTGCGTATCAGACTCATCCACTGTTGTAGCACTGCAACGTGCGCAGGCTGTGAGTTTTACATACCGGAAAAGAAAGCAGTCCGGGCCAGTATGGCCCGGACTGGAAGGTAAAGCTCGAATTAGAAGGTGAACTTGATGGCTCCCTGTTGTACACGAGCTGGCTCAAAACCGGTTGACGTAATCTGGCCTTCCTGTCCGCCCTGGTTCACGCCTGTCGCGCTGATCTGGTTGCTCGAGTTGGGGACGGCAAAAGATGGATGGTTGAAGACATTGAACATCTCCCACCGGAATTGCAGGTTGTACTTCTGGGTGATCTTCCAGTTCTTGTCGAAGCCCGCGTCACCCCACTGCTGTGGGGGACCCAGTATGAAGTTCTTCGGGGTGTTTCCAAACGTTCCCGGAGCGTTCACCTGGAATGCATTGATGTTGAAGTAATTTTGCGTCCACTGGATATCACTGCCGCGACGTACGTTTAGGTTTTGTCCCGGCGCGAAGTCAGCGCGGTCCTCATTCTGTAGAGAGCCTGAGTTGTTATTTCCATCGAGACCGGCGCTGACACCAAAGCCGGGGCCAGACATCCAGGTATAGACGCCGCTTACCTCCCAGCTTCCCAGCAACTCCTGTATCAGCAGATTGTGTCCTCTCAACGCAGGAGAGGTATAGATAAAGTTACTTACCGACACAATCGGGAAGTTCTGCTGGGAGATACCACGGTTATACCGAAGGTTGAAGGGATTAGGCAGTTGTGGTGTGCCGAAGCTGATATTCGACGAACTGGCATCGTCTATCGTCTTCGACCAGGTGAGGTTGGACTGGAATTGCAATCCGTGGGAGAACTTGCGCTCCAACGAGGCCTGCATTGAGTTATAGCTGGACGTGCCCACGCTGACAGTATCGAGAATCGCGCCGAATGCAGGATACATACTACGCGTGCCGCCTGTAGCGTAAATCCCAGGGTTCATATCAATGACAGTGGACTGGTGGTAGCTTTCACTGCCTACATATGCCAGGGTGAAGACCATGTTGGCACCAAACCCCTGTTGTACCGAAATATTCCAGCTTTGCGTAGTTCCAAGCTTGAAGTTGGGAGCGATCGTCGCCGGTATCTCAAGGCCTGGAGTAAAGGTCGCGCTCGCCGGCGGCTTAGTAGAGACCGAGGCGAAGGGCGGAAACGGGCTTTGGCCGTTCGTTCCCGGAAAGCCAGCCCATGGATTCTGCAGGGACAGCGGCACCCCAGGTGTGTTTCCCTGCGTGGTCGTACCCTGATAGGTAAACGTCGGAGCGAACGGACTGTTATCGGCAGTATGGTTATATGCCGAGTAGATCATCGGGGAAGTGAACAGACCGAAGCCCGCGCGAATGGAGGTCTGGGGCAACGCCTTGGGCTGCCAGGCAATGCCAAGGCGTGGCTCATAGTAGCCATAGGTAGTAGCCATCAGGCCGCTACCTATCCCGGCGTCTCCTGGAAATACGAGCCCGGTCGGAGCATTGGGATATACAGTACTTTGCTGACCCGGTACGAACGTTGCCGCTCGTCCGTTGGCAATCTGCGGTGCAATGTTCGGGTCCCAGCGTAGGCCGGCGGTGAAAGTGATATTCGGGCGCAACTTGAATTGGTCCTGCCCATAGAAACCTGGCTGCCAACCGGCGACATCCGCAATCTCACCAGCCCCCTGAAAGATTGAATACAGATCGCCGAGAAGGAAGTCGGCAAGCCCATTATTCGTATATTGCCCGCTGAAGTCGATCTCCGGCTCGGTCGGGTACTGCGTGTACTCTTCGGCGAACTGGTGCTGAATATTGACTCCGAACTGAAGAGTATGTCTTCCCAGAGTCTTGGTAAAGTTGTCGTAGAAGCCGTAGGTCGTGCGCACTTCCTGAGAAGGTTCGTAGTAGCCAGTTTCGAAACCGCCATCGGAGACTGTAAAGCCTTCGACGGAGCAGGAGCCAGGAAGTTCCTGGACGTTGATGTATTTCGACCAGCAGAATGGCTGACCTGTGCTGGTCAGGGCTGCGGATCCATTATGTGCGGACATTTGAGTCCAGAAGATCGAAGCCACATTGACCGTGCTGGGATTGATGACCCACGTATGGCTCAAAGTCTCGTTGAAGTACTGCATCCTTTCGCCAAACGTGTCTCCGTAAGGGGACAGATCGAGCAAGGACAGAATGTTGCCGGGCACATCGCCTGAGGGTTGATTCAGATTATTAACAAAGCTGCTCACCGCGATCCGCTGCGAGGGAGAGATGTCGTAGTCGAGTCTGCCGGTGCCCTCGTCGTAGTTGTTGATCGTCGCAGCGCTTGTGTAATAGACGCCGCCATCCGGCTGTTGCCCCAGGGGCAGCGCTGTTTTGGAAATGGTAACCGCTGCCGCGCTGAAGAGCGCAGGGTTGATCTGGTTAGGAACCCCATTCACCATATGAAAAGGAGCAGCCAACGTCTCTTGCCCGTTCGTCGATAATCCGCTGAAGTCTCCATTGAGCATGGCGGTGGTGGGGGTTTGGGTGAAGTTGGCAGTTGCCGCGGTCGCGGATCGCGTTGCCTGGTAATTGATAAAGAAGAATAGCCTATTCTTCAGAACCGGGCCGCCCACATAGCCGCCATACTGATTGCGGTGCAAAGGATCTACGGTGTGGCTAAACCAGTTTTTGGCGTTGAAAGTCTGGTCGCGCAGGAACTCGAACATACCGCCATGGAACTCGTTGGTGCCGTTCTTGGTATTGATGCTAACCACCGCGCCGGGCGCAAAACCATAGGCGGCGCTGAAGTTGTTGGTGATGATGCGGAACTCTTCCGTCGCATCGGCGTTAGGGAACGGTGCAGCCAGGCCAAGATAAGTATCCATGTTGGGTACGCCGTTCAACAGGTAGTAAGTGCTGCCCTGCCGTCCGCCGCCTGCCGCTGCGCCTGTTTCCGTCGGGAAAGAGAAGCCGCTCTGGAGGTAGCTGTTGCCAAAGCTGGCGTTGATGACACCAGGAGCAAGGAAAACCAGAGACGAGGGGTCGCGGCCATTCAGTGGCAACTGAGAAATTGCCTGCTCGTTGACGGTCATGCCCAACTCAGGAGTGGTGGTATTGATCAGCTCGGCATCGGAAGTAACCGTAACCGTCTGGCTCTCACTCCCAATCTTGAGCACCACGTTTTGCGTGGAAGCGAAATCGACAGAGAGTGTGATTCCCTTCTGGACGTAACCGGCAAAACCCGTCGCCTGAATGGTTAGTGAATACCTTCCAGGCGGAAGAGGGTTGATAAGATAGACACCGCTCGCGTCGGTGGTCCTGGTTTGGACCAGGTTCGTGTCCGTGTTTTTGGCGGTAACCGTCGCATTTGGGACGACAGCTCCGGTGGGGTCGGTCACCTGGCCAGTGAGACTCGCGCTCGTACCCTGGCCAAGCGCCATGGTGGCAGAAATCCCGAACAGCATCAAGGTGAGCGTCCGCAACAAATAGTGAATAGAACTTTTCATTCCTAGCCTCTTCTTTCAAGCAAAATCAAATCAAGGATTCGATTGGCAGCGAGTGGCCTGCCGTCGTAACCGTCTTCATTTCGCTGGGGAATCTCTGCGTATCCACCCATCTTTCGTGCTCTCATCAGGCTCGCGATGTTTCAGCCAGTACCCTAGACCGACTCGAAAATACCGTGCCCGATTGCGACCCCACTATAGGCGCGCACAACAATTACTCGAATCCGCCAAAAGTTGGATTGGTAGCGATTTATTCATGCAAGTGATCTTCGAACGGTCTGGAACTCTTTGGGCCGGGTAGAGAGAACCTGTTTAGGGTCCAATTTCCGATAGAACGACGCATTAAATCCCGTTTTTTTGGCGATTGATATCGACAAGCTTTGCAGACAGCTTCTATACCGACGTGCCGCATTGCCGCTCCCATCGTCAAGCGTAGGTGCGATGCAATGCGACTAGAGGACTCCGACCGGCACCTATCTCTGATCCGCCACATTTAGCACCAGTTGATACTGCGGAATAAGGTTCACACGCGATAGCGTGTCCGCCACTTCCCCAGCATCGAAGTGCAGCGCATCCGCCTTCTCGAGATACATCGGATACGTCTTCGGCAGCGGCAATACCCGCAACTCCAATGTCCTGCCCGCGCTCCGCCAATCCGGCAGTGCCTCTTTCAACCCCACCGTCCACGACAGCCCGTTCCAGAAGTCGTCATCGATCAACCGCTTCCCCTCCGATAGCCGCGCTTCATCGCCCTGGTAGTCGATCTTCAACCACACATCCGACACCTCCGCCCCCGCCGGCACAGGTGGCACCTCGATTCTCCACGTCGCCGCCCCCGCAAACTCCGACACCTCCGGCTTGATCGGCAGTGCATTCGGTCTCCATGAAAGCTTCGGACCCAACGTCCACGGCTCGCGCGGCTTCGCCTCCTGCACCTTCGTCACTGTCGCCTTCAGTTCTATCTTTGGCAGCACCGCGCCGTACTCGACAAAAACACCGTCTTTCCCATTCCGCGCAATCTTCTGTTCAGCGCCCGGCTTCACCTCTCCACACAGCCCAAACTTCATCGTGGGATCATCCGACTGCAGCGTCCATCGCGCTCCATCGGAGAACGCATCGGACTTCGTCAACAGCAGCATCGATGGATCGTCCCCGCGCCACACCTGCTCGGCTTCGACCTCCGGCAACAGCACCAGCCGCACTCCGCCGTCGAGCCTCACCTCAGCCTCAGATGTGCCCGCACCGCGCACACGCAACGTTACACCTGACTCCGAGCGGCTCGTCTCCAGAGGTCCTGAAACACCCGTCACCTTTACGCCCGCATCCAGCGCAAACTCCGCGCTCACACCCGGGAGCGCAAAGAAAAAATAATAGGCCTGCCCACCCGTCTCCACGCGCTTGAACAACTGTGCTGTGCTGTATCGCAGCGTCGCTCGCTTCTCAGTCGCCACCCCGCGCAGCGGCAGATTCACCGGCCAGATTCCATACGCTCCCGCCGGCAGGTCGATCGGCTCCTCCGGAACTTTCACCACTTCTTTCGGAAGCTTCAACTCCACCTGAAAGCCCTTACGCTCGGGCATCGTCACCCCGCGTACATAGTTGTTCACAAATACAAATCCGGCCTCGCCATTGGTCCTCGCCGCCACGCGCGCCACACTCGTATCCTTCGGCCCACTCGGCACCTCCGTTGGGGCATGTGTCATCATCGGAGCCAGCTCCGCTCCAAAGTCATTCAAAAAATAATGCACCAGTTTCATCTTCCGCAGGGACTCGCGCTCCTGCCCAAACGCTCCCAGTGGCGACTGAAAGTCATACGACTTTTCCGGCACATCCGTCGCATCGCCTGCTCGCTGCGACTCCTCCAGCGTGATCGACCCGCTATCCGGGTTCACGCCACCGTGGAACATGTAGTACCCCAACAGATTCACACCGCTACCCAGCATCACCGGCGCAATCGCCGCAATGTCGTCCGCATCAAAGGCTGGCCGCCGGAAGTAGGTATCCTGCCCCCCGCCGCCTACTTCCGCTGTTAAAAACGGCGTGTTCTTATAACTCGCCGCCGCATTCTGTCCGCCCCCGCCTACGGCTCCCATGTTTCCCGCAACGCGGTTCCTGAACCGGAACGCATAAATCTCATTGCCATAGAGAGGCTTGTTCGTGCCCTGCCAGGGCGCATCCGGATACCCGCCAAACGTCGGCAACACTGCATCCAACGGAACCGCTGCGCCATCCCATCCTGTCACCGTATACAGCGGCACGTCCAGCCCATCCGCAATCGCCATCTCTTTCAACTTCCGGATATGCTCCGACCCCCGGCCCGACCCTGCGGGTCCCTCGCGATACTCGTTCTCCAACTGGATCCCGATCACCGGCCCGCCATCCTTCCACAACTCGCCCTTCAACTGCGCCCCGATCTGTGCATAAAAGCTCTGTACCTCTTTCAGGTACACGGGATCGTTCTGCCGCACCGGGCCGTTCTTCAGCACCCAATCCGGAAATCCTCCATGCCGCACCTCGCCATGCGCCCATGGCCCAATGCGCGGATACACATCCATCCCATGCTTGGCGCATAGCTCTACAAATTTGCGCAGATCGCGCCGGCCCGTCCAGTCGAATTGCCCTTCGACTTCCTCATGATGATTCCAGATGATGTACATCTCGATCACCTGCACTCCGGCGGCCTTCATCTTCAAAATTTCCTGTTCCCACTCCTCCTCCGGATAGCGTGAGTATTGAAATTCCCCCATCACCGGAAGCCACGGCTTGCCATCCAGCGTCAGGTACTGCGAGTTGACCCCAATTACCTGTCCCCGCGGATTACGTGAAGCTCCCAACTTAGCCGCCACCGGCTGTGGCGCCACCATCGGCGCCGTCGCATCGATCGAAATCAAGTTCTGCGCGCGCGCCTGTATCCCCACCACGACCGCCAGCCCCGCGATCACAACCGTCCTCATCCAAATCTTTCTCATCGTTCTTTCCTTCCGAAATGGATTCGTAATCGCATGTACGCGTCGTGCATAGGCAGCTAGCCTCACACGTGTCATCGAACCGTCACGCTGCACAGGCATTTGTTCCGCACTTCGCTCACGCCGCAGTAAACCCAGGCAGCACAGCATCAGGAACTATAGGATTTCCACCCTACCTCGCGAATCCAACGAAAGTCGGACTGCGCTCATTTTGTTTTTACCTAACCGGTGTCCCTACAGATGCACCAACCCCCGCTTCAAGCCCTCCACTACAGCCTGCGTCCGGTCGCTCACGTTCAACCGCATCAGGATCACGCTCACATGCGACTTCACCGTCGCCTCTTTGATCGCCAACTCCTCCGCGATCTCGCGATTGCTCTTTCCCGCAAACAGCAACTGCAGCACCTCCTGCTCGCGCTGGCTCAAATGCGATCCCGGCACACGCGACGACAGTGCCTGACTCACCACCTGCGGCAGAAACCGATGCCCCGCGTGAACCCTGTACAGCGCCTTCACCAGCGCGTCATGAGGCATGCCTTTGATCAGATATCCCTGCGCTCCGGCCTCCAGTGCCTGATGAATATCTTCATCACCCTCATACGTCGTCAGAGCGACGATCTTTGCCTTCGGGGATATCGCCCGTATCGCCCGTATCGCCTCCACGCCACTCTTATCCGGAAGCCGCAAATCCATCAGCGTCAGATCCGGTCTCTCCGCCGCAAATAGCCGCACCGCCTCAGCGGCGGTCCCCGCCTGCGCCACGACTTGCAGGTCTGGCTGCGCAGCTAAGATCGCAGCAACCCCCACCCGCATGATCGGATGATCGTCCACGATCAAAACCCGTATCTTTTTCAGTTCCCCATCTGCAACACTCATCTGCTATCCCCTCTCACTCTAAGTCGCAACTGCACCCGAGTCCCAACTCCTCGCGCACTTGTTAATTCCATCCGTCCCCCCAGCCGCTGCACGCGCTCCCGCATCCCCACAATCCCGTAGTGCCCCTCCGCTGTCACATGCTCTCTATCCGTTGCAAACCCGCATCCTTTATCCTCGATGCCGATCACCAGCTCGTCACCGCGCATCTTCAACTGCATCTCCACCCTTCCGCTCCGGCTATGCTGCACTGAGTTGTAGACCGCTTCCCGCACCGTCATCAAAATCTCGTGCGCCACCGATGCCCCTACGACCATCCGCTCCACATCATGCTCAAATGCCACGACTGTCCCTGCCTCTCCGGACTCAGACTCTCTTGTCGTCTGCGCGGCCACCCCTTTCAAGGCCGCAATCAAATCCACGTCCTTCTCTGGCTCATGCCGCATATTCCAGATCGCCTGCCGAGCTTCGTCGATCGTCGCCCGCGCCTGCACCCGCGCAACCTCCAGCAAGCCATCCTTCGTTGCAAGCTGATCACTGCCCGCCTTCAGTTCCTGAGTGCTTGCCATCGCCTCCAGCAGCGCCGAGATCCCCGCGCATCCCTGGATCACCGTGTCATGCATCTCCCTCGCAAGACGGCTCCGCTCCTCCAGCACCGCCGTAAATCGTGTCCGCATCCCGCGCACACGCACCTGGTACAGGCTCCACGCAATCGCCAACACGGTCACACAGCACAATGCATAGAACCACCACGTCTCGTAAAACACCTGAGCCTTCACCAACACCAGATCGAACTCACTCACACTCTCCGGGTTCGCCGTGTTGAACGCCCGCACTCTAAACCTGTAACTCCCTGCACGCAGATTTGTATAGGTCGCTTCCCGGCTCGCCCCCGCGGCATTCCAATTCGCATCGAAGCCCTCCAGTTTGTAGCGAAACCGCACCCCCTCCTGCGGTCGCAACGAGATCACAGTAAACGCGAAGCTTAGCCGCACCACATTCGCCGCGACCTTCAGCGGCCCATGAGGCGCAACACTCTGTCCATCCTCGATTACCTCATCCACAGACGCTCTCGGAGCCGGTTCCGCAGCTGTCTCCACTCTCGCCAAATGGGCCGCCCCTCGGCTCGTTGGGAACCACACGCTATCATCCGGGGCAAGATACCCCGCTGGCTGCCGCCCTCCATACATCTGCGCTCCATCCGCTCCAAACGGCATCCTATACGTCTGCACACTCAAGGGCTGCCCTGCGCTCGATGCCCGCTCCATCTCCGTCTCCGCCACCGACGCAATCGTATTCGGCCCTGTTACCCAGAACCTTCCCGTGCGATCCTGCAGCACCTGATACACGCTATTCGACGGCAGTCCCTCCGAAACCGTGAACTGTTGCAAGCTGCCCTTAGCGATACCCTGTCCCGCGCGATATCGGAACAACCCGTGATCTCTTGTCCCGAACCACAGTGCACCGCTCCGGTCCTCCAGGATCGACCAAACCTGGTCCCGAGCCAACGCCACTGTCGCCACATCCTGCTCGAACCCCCCGCCCGTCCACCGGCTCAATCCATGATCGGTCCCAATCCACAAGCTCCCGCCGCTGTCCTGCAACAGGCTTCGCGTGCTGAAGAACGCCAGCCCATTCGCTTCGGTAAATTTCTTCGCCCCGTCCGCGCCGATCCGGCTCACGCCCTCATCCGTCGCAATCCACATCACCCCATCACGACTCTCCAGAAACCCGCGTATGAAGTTGTTCGTCAACTCTGCCGGAGCCGTATAGTGCCGCACCTCATCTCCGTCTACCCGATACGCACCACTCCCATCCGTGCCAATCCACAGCGCTCCATCCCGTGCCCGATACACATTCCGCACCTTGATATTGGTCAGCCCACCATAGGTCACTCGTCGCGCCACATTCTTGCGAATCAAATACAGATTCTGCGCCGCCACCCAAACATCGCCGTGCTCATCTCCCGAGATCGTCCCAAAATCCGGATCGCCGCTCTCGGGCAACGCAACCACACGCACGGGAGTTTTGTTCAATCGCACCAACCCCGCCTGGGTCCCAATCCATATCTGCCGCTGATCGTCTTCAAACAGATACAACACCGTTTCGCTCGGCAGCAGTCCCTGACCACTTATTCGCCGCAGCGTATCGCTATGTCCGGATTCGGTATGTAACGTCCACACGCCATCGCCAATCGTGCCAATCCATAGCGTCCCATCGCTTGACTCGAGCAGCGTTCGCACCGTCGCTCTAATTCCCGACACCGTATGAAACTTTCCCTTCTCCAGATATTGCAATCCTCCCACCGTTCCCACCCACAGCCTGCCATCACGTGTCTCAAGCACACTCTTCACGCGATTCTGGCTATAGGCTCCTGGAAGCGCAAACTCTCGTTCCGTCCCATCGGGATCGAGCGCAATCAGTCTCGATCCCCCCACCCAGATCCTGCCCGTCTTGTCCTCCGTAATCGAGTGCACCGCCTGTGGCGCAATCGCTCCCACATCCACTCGTCGCAACCTCTCACCTGTCGAGGCAGCGTCCATCACGAACAATCCATCATCGGTTCCCACCCACAACCTTCCGCGACTGTCTTCAAACACCTTGCGCACAAACCCGTCCGTCAGTCCTTCAGAGAAGGAGTAGGCCTTTACCAATCCGTTCCGCAGTCGCAGCAGGCCACCCCCCTCAGTGCCGGCCCATAGGCTTCCATCCCTGCCGAATGTAAGCGTAAAGATGCTGTTCGCGAGTAACGGCTGTGCCCGCGCCGGCACCTCCATATGTGACCCATCGAAGCGCGTCAGCCCACCTGTCGTCCCAATCCACAGGACACCACCACTCGACTCCACGATCGCCTGCACCGTGTCTTCCGGCAGTCCATCGCTGATCCGCCAAAGCGTCCGCGTGTATTCAAACTGCTGCTGCGCAGGTAGCGCCTGCGTTGACTCAGGCGCTACCTGTGGCCACGCCGGCAGAGCACACCATGCCCCCAGACAAACCGCCACCAGCGCAAACCGACGTACCATCCACATACCCCACACATACTAGAGCAAATCTTCCTCGCCATAGGACAGCTTTGAAAAAGCGGCCATAAATCGTCTTAGAAAGGTCGCAACATGGCGTCCCTCTCTGGTGCGCTCTACGAGTGCTCGTATGGATTTGCAGAAATTGCAGTAAGACACAAACACATCCAAAACGACTTGATGGCTTATCGGGTTTCTGGAATAGGCATTCGTGAGTAGGTGTGCCGCCGGATGTGCCTTCTCAGAGTGAGTTTGATTCGCTCGATGCAGGACGTCGAGATATGACGGCACACTACTCCATGCCTCGCTAAAACCATGATCCATATCGTCTTTGCTCATCAACTCTTGCGCCAGGCAACCAGTTTTCAGACAGACTCTGAGGTAAAGTCCACATTTTTAATTCTTTTAGGGTTGTCCTACTTTAGGCGGATGCAAGAGTAACCATCGCGAAAATAGTATTCGTTTGCTTCTCCCAGTAACCCTCGTGAACTTCTGTGGCGTCGAGCGATCCCTGCAGAAGCAGAAGGAACATTCAATGCAAAATCCAGATTGCGTGATCAAGAGCAGTGACAAAGTGCCGGGGTTAAACTTGCCTAGCTTCAGACGAATGATCAGACCACGGATTGGTCTTGCGATATGCCTCCTCAGTCTTTTCTGTGCGCATCTCGTTCGAGCCCAGATCGTTCAACCACCGGAACCAGTTGATCCAAGCCCGATCAATGGCGAAACCTATTACCTCATCAATCGAGTCTCCGGCTTGCAGATGGATCTCAACAGCAATTCCGTGACGGCTGGCGACAAGATACTTCAGGAGACAAGAAGCTTCTCCAGCCTGAGCCAGAGGTGGGCATTCACCAAGATGCCCGATGGCAACTGGAAATTCAGCAACATCGAGAACAATCTCTGCCTGGACAGCTCTTCTGCCGGCGGCTCCGTTTTAACTGTCCAGAATCCTTGCACCATCAACACCCCGTCACAGGAATGGACTTTCACCTATGTGAACAATGGTTATAACGCGATCACCAACGTCGCCACCGGGAATGTGCTGGATAGCGTCGGCGAGTCCACATCCGTTGGAGCGCAACTAAATCAAACTCCGCTCTCCGGTCCTCCCACAGTTAGTCAGCAATGGTTGTTCCGCGTTGCATACTGGCGCGGAAACGACATGTCTACCGCTGAAGTGGAAGAGTACGACCGCTCCACGCCGGCTGAGAATACCGCGAACCTTCCCTGGTGGCACGATGCCTATCTTCCCGGACAGGACATGCTGCAAATCTTCAAGAACGCTGGGTTGAACGCCATCCGCATTCGCCCAGCTTCGATCAGCACTACGTACCAGTACGGAAGCCTCACCTACTCGATGTCAACCGGCCCCTATACCAAATACACCCTCGCCCCCGGCACCTCGACAACCTTCCCGATTAACAAGACGAGCCAGGTTTTTGCGCTGACGAATCCGGGATATGGTGCCGTCGAGTCAGACTGGTCCGGTGTTGACCTGGCAGTGCGCGCGAAGAAGCTGGGAATGTCGGTCTTCCTCAATCTCTTCTACGATGGCAACGGTGGCAGCAATCCTGGCAATTGGGTCAATCAGCCCCTCGCCTCTCTGGAAGGCTCTCCGGAGAATCCGAACGGAGGCAACGGCCAATTCCTCGTCTACAACTACGTCAAGCAGTTGCTCGAGTTCTATCGCGCTGCTGGTGCTATGCCAGATCTGGTTGCCCTGGGAAATGAGGCCAATCTCGGCCTGTTCACCAATCTCGACGGCAGCAACTACACGCCAAACGGGCCTACCATGTCGGCCGCAGCCACTGCTTTCCAGTTGGCGGGATTGCAGGCCGTAGCCGATGCCGCAACCGACATCTCAAACCCAATTCTTGGGTCGCCCGTGGCGGTGCCCCTCCGCTGCATCGATATTGACGGCACTCCGGCCCTGGACACGTTTTTCAAGGGACCGAAGAGTGCCAACCTTCCCATCGATGTCGCTTGCCAGAGCTTCTATCCCGGCTGGGACGGCCCTATGACGCAGGCACAGTACAACTACTCGCCTCACGGCGACACGAACAACAGCTTCAAGACCCCGCAGAACATTGAAGAGACAACGATGAACGCCGAAATAGCGGATCCAGGCGCTGGATATCCCGTATTCACCGCCGAGGACGGCGTGGCATACACCAATGTCGGCGGTGACACTCCGCTGGACGATTACTATGGGAGCCAGTTGAATATCACGCCTAATCCTGCGAGCCGGGAATTTGAGCGTGAATACTATATCGACCTCGAGACCGTGCAGCATAACGCTACCAACCACATGGGCATGGGCATGGACTGCTGGGCTTGCGAGTCAACGCCCATGAGCGGAGATGCCTACTCTGGTACAGGCAACGGTAACCCGGGCCAGTACTGGCTTAGCGCTCAGCTAGGGCTCTTCGATAACTCGACCTCGGCGGTGGCCGGCAGTGGGCCTGGTGAAGCTCCTCTCGACAATGCCACGTTACCGGCAATGATGGGCCTGGGCGGCAAAACAGACCCCACGCTCAACTACATGTTGGTGAGTGCGGTCAACGGCAGCATTCTGGAAACAGCGCTGGCATCGACCGCTCCCAACGCACCGCTCGATGCGGCCACCTATACCGGGATCGTGAGCCAGAATCAGCAATGGCAGATTCTGGCCCAGGGCGCCAATGTCGAACAGTACGGAGGGCCTGCGTACAACGGCACGAGCGGATCGAACGGCACTATCCTGATGAACAACCTGGGCGATGGCTATTTCCAGATCGTCAACGGAAACCAAACAGGAGGAATCAACGTCCTCGACAACGGTGGCGTCACCGCCACCGACAGCCCTGTGGTGCAGAATTCCGAAACAGCTGACGTGACCGCGCTCACCGGCGCAAATGCCAGCCAGGAGTGGGACATCATGTCAGTCGGAAACTGCGGCGACATACCGGCCAACTGCACAAACCCGCCCCTGACAGCGACCGGGGATTACTACATGATCGTTAACAAGAACAGCGGTCTCGTCCTTACCTTAGCCGGATCCGCGATCCAGCAGCAGACGCCGGCATCCCCCTCCAACGGCGATTGGATGGTGCCCGCGAACCAGGGACAACTATGGCAGATCGTTCCCGCCCATATCACCGCGTCAAGCACCCCGGCGATGTTGGCGTTTGCTTCCGCACCACCCACGTCCGTTCCTGCCGGAGGCAACCTCGGCACAATCAATGTCGATGTTCAGAATACGGCCGGGGTGCTCATTGGATCTCCGTCGGAAACCGTGACGCTGACTGTTACAGGTCCTTCAGGGTTCAGCCAGGCTGCTTCAACGGCTTCAAGCTCCGCGGGTGTAGCCAGCTTCAACCTGGGCGGTGTTCCTCTGAACGTACCCGGTGTCTATTCCCTCTCGGCCAGCAGTCCTGCTCTGGGTGGCGCAATGGCTTCCTTCTCGGTCGCCGCCCCGCCCATATCCATCACCACGACCAGTCTGCCGAATGGCACAGTGGGAGCAACCTATTCGGTAACGCTCGCAGCTACCGGCGGCGTTCCGCCGTACACCTGGAGTATCCCCAGCGGCCTTCCGCCCGGGCTGACTCTCAACACCGGTACGGGCGTCATCTCGGGCACTCCGACGCAGGCTGGCACGGGCAACTTCACGGTACAGGTCTCCGACGCTGAGAGCACACCCTCAACCGCATCGACGAGCCTCGCTATCACTATCGTTCCCGCTCCATCACCCACGGTCACGGCAAGCTCAACTACGATAACTATCTCTTCGCCGGGTGGCTCCGGTTCAACCACGCTGACTGTGGCGAATTTTGCCAACGGCTCTGTTACCTTCACCTGCTCCGGTCTGCCGGCGGGAGCCTCCTGTAACCCCAGCGCTCTGAGCAGTTCCAATACATCGACCCTTCAAATCACTACAACCGGTGCCAGTGCGGCTCTGGTATTACCGGCAAAGGGTGGCAAGGCGCAGACAATGTATGCTCTTGCGCTACCCGGCCTGTTGGCGATCGGTGGATTGTTCGCCGCTAGAAAGCGGCAATGGCAACGGTTATTTCTGCTCCTGTTGCTGCTCTCCGCTGGCATGATGATGACCGCATGCAATGGGAGCAACAACAGTGGCAATGGTGGAGGCGGCACCAGCGGGACTCCTACCGGTACCAGCACCGTCACCGTAACTGCCACTGATGGCGGCCAGACAGCAACTGTTCCGATCACTCTGGTTGTGCAGTAGCGAGAGGCAAAAGCGAGTCGTTGGGGCAGCCCGAGAGGGCTGCCCAGTCAAAACGAAAGGCGGTGCCGGCATTCCACGTTTGGAGATGCATATTGGCTGGCAGAATGCGCCGAATCGCTTGAAGTTTGAACATGTCACAGAAAAGCTTCGCGACAAACTTTAGTGCTTCGGCTCCGACTCAGCCAGCAACTCCACAAGGTAGTCCTTCCAAATAGCAGCCAATGTATGTGTGCCGTGGCCCCGCGTCGAGGAGAGCGGGGCCGCCGCATGGACGGCCCTGAATTGCGCGTGAGCGTCGAGCGATGCGAAAAACTCCTTGATCCGCTGGTCATGTTCCATCCCTCGCTCATTCCGAAAGTCTGTACCAGAACCTACACTTTAGGCAGGGCACCCACATCCCAACCACCTCCTAGTGCTTTGACGAGCAGTACATTCGCTTCGAGTCTTCTTCTCATAATGTCGATATCGTTCCTCTCATTTGAGAGAGCGACAGTCTGTGAGGTCACCACCTGAAGATAGGTATCGACTCCTCCCTCGTACCGACTCTCGAATAAATGCAGCGCCTCTTCGGCAGACGCTGTCGCGGAGTGCTGCTGCTCGGATTCAGTATTCAGGACATGCAGGACGACGAGATTGTCTTCGACCTCTTGAAATGCTCCCAAAGTGGTCTGGCGATAGGTTGCGACAGAACCGTCGTATCCAGCGAGAGCTATCTCCGAAGTCGCATTACGTCTTCCGCCATCGAAGAGCGTCTCCGAAAAGTTGGGCCCCACGGCCCAAAATCGACTAGGCCAGTTGAACCAGTTCAGGAGCGACGTTCCCTCCAACCCTGCGATGGCGGCCAGATTGACCGTAGGGTAATAGGCGGCCTTCGCGATTCCTATCTGCTCGTTGGCCGCAGCCATTCTGCGTTCGGCTGCGGCAATGTCAGGGCGACGTTCCAGGAGTTGGGCTGGAAGGAACACGGGAAAAGCCGGCAGCGAAGGTGGTTGGAGATTGAGGGGGATCACCGGCAGATTGAATTCGGCAGGAGGCTTTCCGATGAGAATAGCCAACGCGTGCTCGTATTGCGCCCGCTGAACTTTAATGTCTGAAGCAAGCACACGCGCCTGATCGAGTTGAGTCTGAGCCTGGGCCACGTCTGACTTTGGAGCCGCTCCTCCTACAAAACGGTCTTTGGTCAGATCCAGCGCCTGGCTATACGCCTTCACCGTATCGGTAAGCAGCTTCTCCTGTGCATCGGCGCTTCTGACTTCGAAATAGTCGATCGCTAGTTCAGCGTGAAGGCTAAGCCGCACGGTGGCAAGGTCGGCGGCGCTGGCTTGTGCCTGCTCCCGCGAGGCTGCGACCGTGCGACGAACACGCCCCCAGAGGTCGATCTCATAGGAGAGGTCAACCGGAAGGGTAAACTCTCCCGATCCGTTGTTAACCTGCGACGAAGGAAAATAAGGCTGGTTTGCCGAGCTACGAACCGAAGAAACACTTGGAGACGTCCCGATGGAAGGAGCTTCTGCCGCTCGGTTGAAGCGAATTGTGGCGCGGGCCTGACGAAAGTTTGCTTCAGCGATCTTTAACGAGTAATTGGAAGGCTCGACCTGCTCCTCCAACTCGTTTAACTTGGCATCACCATACCCCTCCCACCATTTGTTTCGGAAGCTCGCATCGTCAGGCTGCGCGACCTTCCAACCATCTCCTTCTTTCCATTCTGTCGTTTCTTTAAAGCCTGGAGGTACGGGTGCTACCGGCTTGACGTATTTCGGTCCAACCATGCATCCGGATAAAAGCAGAACAGCCACGCTTGCGGACAATAAGATTTGACGTTTCACTGCCGTGCTCCCGTCTTGGCGTTGTTCTCAATCTGAACCGGGGTATTGTTCGCCAGGGAATCGGAGGGATTGATAACGATCGCATCTTTTGGGGACAGGCCCGACAGTACTTCGACCGAGCTTCCATAGTCCTGTCCGATTGTGATCGGAACCAATTCGATGTGTCCGTTTCGCACGACTCCCGCTCGCAGACCCTCCGACCGAAAGAGAAGGGTGTTTGAGGGGATGGTGACCGCGCCAACACTCGATGGGACCTTGAGGTGTACGAAGGCATAGGCGCCCGGGAACAACTTGCCCGAGGGATTGTCCACATCGACCTCCACATTCAGGGTGCGGGAGGTTGCATCAATGGCATCCGCATTCCGAACGAGCGTCCCTTTGAACTCGTCGTTTGGAAAGGCGTCCAATGTCAGGTTTACGCTATCGCCCGTTTTGATCGACCCTGCATAGACCTCTGGGACTGGTATATAGACGCGCAACTTCTGGATGGCTGCCAGGTGAAAGAGCTCCTTTGGCGCGCTATTGTCACCGGCTTGTATCAATGCCCCAATGTCGGTATTGCGCACCGTAATAATGCCGCTGAAAGGGGCCGTGATGCGTTCGAAGGATTGTAGTTGTTCAAGCCGGTCGACGTTGGCTTTGCTGGAGTCAACGAGTGCCTGTTTCGAACTGAGATCACTAACAGCCTGGTCGGTCTCCTGCTGCGAGACAGCATTTGTTTTGAGCAGGTTCTGCCAACGCTTCGCGGTGATCTCCGATATCTGCAGATTTGCCTGCGCGTTTTTCAGTTCTGCTCGGGCCTGAGCAAGCTGATGATCGAGTTCCGGCGTCTCGATGACGGCAAGAAGCTGCCCTTGTTTTACGTGTGCCCCGATATCGACGTACCACTGCTTCACATATCCACTGGTCCTGGCATAGATAGGAGTGTCGTTGAAGGCCTGGGTATTGCCGGGCAATTGGATCTCTTCCGCATTCGAGCCCGTCTTTGGATAGATCACGTCTACAAACGGGATTGCAGAGGCCTTCGCAACCTGGTTGAGTTGGGCCTCCGCCTGCACACGAGTATGAATTCCCCCGAAGATGGCCAGTCCAATCACTATGACGGCGATGGCTCCGAGGATGAGGGGCCGCCCCTTTGGGGTGCGATCAGGTGCCTGAGCTTCTGAGGGGGTCGGGTTGTTAGATGGCAGATGATTCGACTGGTTCTGTGTCATGGCATGGCTCCGCGCTACGCAATTGCGTGTTCTGGGGATTCTTTGGTAGGTTCCGAGATTGTTGGTTTCGACCTTTTGTGAAAGAGCGAAAAGACCGCTGGGACAAATACCAGCGTCGCGATCGTTGCGCACATCAATCCACCTATCACTGCGCGGCCGAGAGGAGCGTTCTGTTCTCCACCATCTCCCAATCCCAGGGCCATCGGAACCATGCCGATGATCATCGCGAGTGCCGTCATGATGACCGGGCGGAATCGGGTGTTGCCCGCTTCGATGGCTGCCCTGGACGAGTCTCCGTGACTCTCAAGCCGTTCTTTGGCGAACGAGACCACAAGAATGCTATTTGCAGTCGCAACGCCGACGCACATCAGTGCTCCCATGAGCGCCGGTACGCTGAGCCTCGTGTGCGTGAAGAACAGCATGAGCACAATCCCCGCCATCGCGGCAGGAAGAGCAGTAATGATGATGAACGGATCAAGCCACGACTGGAAGTTGACCACAATCAGCATGTAGACAAGTACGATCGCGAATCCAAGACCAGTAATCAGGCCCAGATAGGAGTTATGCATCGTGTCGATCTGTCCTCGTACCGTGATGAAGGTACCGCGCGGCAGAGTCTTCCTGTGGGCATCTACGATCCGCTCAACATCACGGCTCACCGAACCGAGATCTCTGTCCTGGGGAGCTCCGTAGATATCGATCACACGACGAATGTTGTAGTGCGAAACGATAGCCATTTCATGCGCGCGCTTCATCGAGGCTACATCCGCTAGAATCTCGGGATTGTTCTTGCTCCCACCAGTAATGGGGATATCTTGTATGTCCTTCACGGACTGGATTCGGTACTGGGGTGTTTGTGCGACGAGGTTGTAGTTGACTCCGTTTACCCAATTGACGAAGAACAACGGGGTAACCTGGAAGCTGCCGCTCAGCGTGTTCAGTACACTCGTTGCAACGTCACGCTCTGTGTATCCTGCCTGCAGTGCCTTGGTCCGATCCACGGCGACATCGAGCGTTGGGTAGTCGAGAGGCTGTTGAATATGAAGATCAGCAAGTCCAGGTACCTGGTGCAGATCGGCCATAATTTTCTCAGCGATTTCGTGGTTGGCTTGAACATTGCTTCCTTCAACCTGTATGTCCAAAGGAGAAGGCAATCCAAAGTTAAGAATCTGAGTGACCATATCCGCAGGAACAAAGTAGAAAGTCGCACCTGGGAATTCGCGAGGAAGGTCACGGCGCAGATCTCTCACATAGTCAGCCGTTGGGTGATGGTTCTTCCGTAACGACACAAGAACGTCAACATCGTTTGCACCAAGGACACCCGAAGTCGCATGCATTGTGTTCAGCGGACTATAAGGCAGGCCGATGTTGTCCAGGATGTTGTCGACTTCGCCGGAAGGGATCTCCTTACGGATAGAGGCCTCGACCAGATCCGAGAGCCGTGCTGTGTCCTCGATGCGCGTTCCAGTCTTTGCACGGATGTGTAGACTAAACTGGCCACTATCAGTCTCAGGGAAAAAATCCTGACCGAGCCATGGGACTAAAAGGAAGGCGCAGAGGCAGAGCCCCAGAAATACTGGAATTAAAACATTCCGGCGTGTGACGAACTGTGTCAGGAGCCGGTGATACGCATTGCGGATCCGTTCAAAGCCTCGCTCGAAAGCCTTCTGAAAGCGCACGAAGGGATTGCGTGAATCGCCATGGCCCTCGTTCAACTTGAGCATGTACATGGCAAGCGTTGGAACGAGAGTACGAGAGAAGAAATAAGACGCCAGCATGGCGAACACCACAGCTTCTGCCAGCGGAACAAACAGGTAACGGGCTACACCGCCGAGAAGAAAGAGCGGCATGAAGACGATGCAGATGCATAACGTCGCAACCAGCGCCGGCGTCGCAATCTGCTGGGCCCCGTCGAGTATCGCCTGTTTGATATCAACCTCGTGACCTTCTTCGAGGATGCGATTGACGTTTTCAATCTCAACTGTTGCGTCGTCAACGAGGATGCCGACGGCAAGAGCAAGACCACCGAGCGTCATGATGTTGATGGTTTCATGCAGGAAGCTCAGCGCGATGATCGAGGTAAGAATCGAAAGCGGAATCGAAATGGCGATAATTACGGTACTTCGCCAGCTACCGATGAATAGAAGGATCATCAGTCCGGTCAGAGCTCCAGCGATGATAGCCTCACGAACAACTCCACTAATCGCCTCTCGGACAAATATGGATTGATCCGCAATTGGAGTGATCTTCAACTCTGGCGGCAACGTTGATGCCGCGCGCGGCAATAGTTTCCGGATGCCGGACACCACGTCGAGGGTTGAAGAGTTGCCGGATTTGAGGACACTCAGAAGTACGCCGCGATGTCCATCCTGTCGAACCACATTTGTCTGGACAGCGAACCCGTCGCTAACTCTTGCGACTTCTCTCAGGTAAATCGTCGTATTCCCCACCTGCTTGATGGGAATGTTGCTAAGCTCGTCCACTGTCCGCGGAGTCACGTTCATCCGGACATCCAATTCGCTTTCGGCAACTTTGGCCGTACCTGACGGAAGTATGAGATTCTGCGCGTTGACTGCGTTGAGCACGTCGGTTGGCGAAACCCCCTTCGACTGCATCAGGTTCTGGTCCATGTTGACCATCACCTGTCGCTGTTTGCCGCCATAAGGAAGTGGGATAACTGCGCCTGGCACAGTAATCAGCTGCGTGCGCAGGAAGTTGAGTCCGAGATCATTCAGCTGCTGCTCCGACATTCCTTTGCCAGAAAGCCCTATCTGGAGGATAGGGACGCTGGACGCACTGAAATTGATGATCTCGGGTGGCTGAGTTGCAGGAGGAAGGAATCGGAGAACAAATTGCGACGAAGCCACGACCTGTGCATTTGCAGTGTTCAGACTCGTTCCTGGCTGCAAAAAAATCTTCACGACAGTGGTTCCGTTATAAGTAGTCGACTCAATGTGTTGAATATTGTCCACGAGCGTGGTCAATACTTTCTCGTAAGGCGTGGTCAATCGAGTCTCAAGGTCTTCAGGATTGAGACCTGTGTATGTCCACGCAACAGAAATGACCGGTATGTTGATGTTCGGAAATATATCCGTCGGAGTGTGGAGGATCACTGCAGGAGCCATTATGAGAATAAGCAGCGCCAGAACGATAAAGGTGTATGGCCGATTGAGAGCCAGCTTGACGATCCACATAAGCGTACCTTGATGGCCAACGTCGCAAGAGCGACATTGATCGTGAAATCCTCTCTATGTCAGGTCATTTTCGAGCCGTATCCGGCCAGCGCCTGAAACATTTCGCTACGTTTATCTAGATTCATATTATGCATACTAAGAAGCATGAAAGTTCTTCATACTCAATATGCGCATTATTCATATTGATGCCATAAGATTGCATAGTCGATGGAGTCGTTCGGGGTGAGGCCCTCATCCAAATGGAAGAGGCAAGAAAGGGTTTACGGATCTCATGAACTTAATCGATCTTGAAGCGTTCGTCTCCGTTGTTGACCATGGCTCGATTGTGGGAGCTTCGGTTGCTTTGCACATCACACAATCGGCGGTGACGCGCCGGGTTCAGAACCTGGAAGATATGCTCAATGTCTCGCTGCTCGACAGGCAGTCTCGCCCTTTGCAGCCTACCTTGGCAGGAAAAGAAACCTATGGCTTCGCAAAACCTGTGCTCAGTTCGGTCAGCGATCTAAAGACCGCCATCATGGCCAACGGAGAACCCTCCGGGGACTTTCGCTTTGGAATGGCGCGCACGTTAGGAGATTCGGCGTTGTCGGGAGCAATTGGCTGCCTGCGCAGCGACTATCCCAAGTTGCAGATCCACGCATTTGTTCAAAGCTCCACCACTCTCATTGATCGTCTTGCGAGCCGCACGCTTGATGCTGCGGTGGTCCTCTTACCGGAGGATGCTTCCCCGCCCCCCACCATGGTGGCCGAGTATCTCGGTATCCAACCAATCCTCATTCTTGCGGCAAAGACAAAGCGCTTTTCTCCGTCACCGACGCTGGAAGAACTCTCTCAGAGTCAATGGCTACTTAATCCGCATGGATGCAGCATCTACAGGACGATCGAGAATGCCTTCCTGCAGCACCGTCTACCTTTTTCTACTGCGCTAGAGGCAGAAGGAAGTGAGCTTCAGTTCTCTCTGGTTGCAAACGACGTCGGGCTCGGAGTATCGATGCCGCACGTTTTCCATGCGTCCTCCTTCCGCAAACAGCTGAAGATCGTCAAAATAAAAGATTTTTTGCCGCAGCACAAGATTTGGCTACTGCATTCCTCACATATCGGCCGTCTGGCTCCAGCCGTGGCCTGCTTGCGCGATGCCGCAATGCAATACCTGCTGAAACATTCCAAATAAGAGGGGGGGCAGAGCTTGGCTCGTAACGTCTGTGGAGGTTCGGGACCTCATGTGCGTCCAGATTCTCGGACTTGCCTCGAAGATTCCGCCCGTGTGATCGGGATGGCGGTCTCTAAGTCATCCTCCCCCCACTACATTCCTGAGAATGACGCTGACCTCTTGGTACTCGATGCCTAGGAGGGAGACGCGATCACTGTTACCACTACCTCAGCATTCGTCAAGGCACAAAACCTGGTAAAAAACTTCTGGCCCCTAGCCGTTTAGCTCTGCCCTGCTCCCGTGGGAGATGCGAGTGGACCCCACGCTCGTCTCCCACAAGTACAGAGTCACGGCTACTTTCCTTACGACTGCAACTAATACTCAGCCAGATCGCAGGATGGAAAACCGCTTGCGTGAACGTGCCTTTTGGTAGAAGCCCCCATCTTATGAATACCGCCTTGTGGAATCGGGCGCTTAGGCAACAAGGTAGCCGCAGCTCGCTTCCTGAGAGAGTCGGATAAATCCTAACGACACTCAACGGTCCGCCAGATACACCTGAAAATCAGCGCCACTGAGTGATCAAAGCTACAGCACTGACGAAGCCCTAGAGATGGCGTAAGCGATCGGCGCAGCAGTCTCGTGAAGAAGAAAAAGAGGCGCCATCATTGGCGCCTCTTCTTCATTCGCAGCCGAATCTACTCTGCTGGCGGACCGCCAGGCCCAAACCCGCGCCCACCCTGTGGCGGCCCCGCCTGCCCGCGCCCTCTCGGACCGTGCTCAGTATCCGCATGCTCTCGCCCACGCAGCTCATGCAGCTTTGTCCACTGCTCCGGCGTCAGCACCGTACGAATGTTCAGCAGCATCTTCGCATCCGCTTTTTCTAGCTCCGCCCGCAGGTCGGCCGATTTATCAATCGAAACCTCCGCCCGGCTGCGGTCGAACGGCGTTGCATTCAGAGCAGCGTCCAATCTCACCTGCTCCTCCTCGAGCGCCGCATGCATCTGGATCAACTGCAGCTTGCTGTCGGTAAATATCTGGTCGATCTTTTTCGTCTGCTCGGCCGAAAGCCCAACCTTTGCCGCCAGGTCCGGGTTGCGCCACCACGGGCCGTGCAGCAAAAATCCACCGCCGTGTATCCCGTGCTCTGCCCCCCTCAACTCTGGGTTGCCATGCTCATGCCCCGCCAAAGGCCCATTCTGCTGCGCCATCAGAGCCGGCACCACCATCAACGTCATGGATGCCAAGATCAGTTTCATCCTCATTATTCTGTCTTCCTTCCGGTCTTCGTAGTTGGATCGTCTTCTATTGCCACACTCGTTGTCTCCAGCGGTGCCAGTGGCGCAGGTACCGAAGCCTCCAGGTCGTCCTGGACCCCGCTCAGCAGCGCCTCATCGGAAAGCACCTCAGAAGCCACCGGAACCGCCGGCAACTTCGGCTCTTGCACACCACGATGCATCGCCACCATCGCCATCATCACCGCCGCAGCCGCCCAGGCCAGCTTCGGAATCCGTCGCAAGACCTGCACTTGAGGCTTCGCCAGCTTCCGCTCGGTCGCGGCCAACGACGACGACGTCTCCTTCAGGCTGCCAAGCACCCGTTGCATTGCAGCCACCTCCGCATAGCACTCCCCGCACTCTGTCACATGCTGCTGTAGCCCTTCCTTCGCGGCCCCAGTGAGCATCCGCTCCATCTGCTCACTGCTCAAATGCGACTGTCTCATCTCCCGCTCCTCTCTGTCCCTTGCGTCAGCGCAGCCCGCACAGCGTCCATCCCCCGGTAAAGATGGGACTTCACCGTCGACAACTGCATTCCCGTCGCAGCCGCAATCTCTCGCAACTCCAGCTCCTCCACAAACCGCAGCAGAAACACCGTCCTCTGCCGCTTCGACAACCTCTCGACCGTGTCCCAGACCAGAGCCATCTGCTCCCGTGCCGCCAGTCTCTCCTCCGCGGAACTGGCCCGATCCACCAGCTCCCACTGCATCTCCGCCGCGTCCACGGCGCTCCTTGCCGCCCGCTTCCAGAATCGGAACATCTCCGTCCGTGTATGGCTGCGCACCAGGTTCAACGCAATCCCCATCAGCCACGAGATCGCCGAACAATCGCCCCGAAAGCTCGCCCGCGTCCGCCACGCCTGCAGGAACGTATCCTGCGTCAACGATAGAGCCACATCGCGGTCACGCACCGAGAACAGGAGGAACCGGAACACCCGCTGCTCATACAACGCGTGGATCGCCGCCAGGTCCTCGAACGGAGAAACCCCCTCAGCCTCGCTACGCGAAACTCCAAATTCGGCGGATTGCAGCGTCTGCTCCAGCATCTCGTCACTGCTACTGACGCATTCCCGCCGCAGAAGACTACAACCCGGCAAAAAAACATCGCCGCACTGCGCACAAAGCAAGCTAACCAAGCCTACTGGGAGGCGCTGCTTCCACGCGCGCGCATGAGGCACCCCAATCTTCCGCGCTGCACTTGTGCAGACCTCGGCTGCGCTACGCCCTTTCTACTTACCGCTGCGCTCTCGTCTCAAAGGTGGGTAATCCCCCTCCCCTTGGGCCTTGCTACTCGCCAAGAGCACAGATTGAAATTCCGATGGGTCTGATATCCAGTTCATATTCACTCCAGGCGTTGATACCTTGCTTCACCCAGACAGGTAACAGTCTCGACACAGGCCGCAGGTGCGTGTCAACGCACGCACAAGATGATCACCTCTCGATTGCAATGCCGCCCCACAAACAACTCTTCAATGCTTCTCTGCCGGCCCATCGTCACGTCAGTCCTCAATCCCAAAAGACCACTCCATCCGACGGCTTCCCGCTATTTGCACCAGAGCCAAAATATTTTCATTTGACATCTGGCCCACATGGGAGTTATTGTAATTTGGCTTTCAACTAACACAACAATCTTTAATAAGTCGGCATTGAAACCGGGCAAGTCTCCTGTCAAAACTGGTTTCCTTCGTCTGTTTATTCCGCAATTTGCTGCTGATTCTGCCGTAGGTCATACTCGGAATTTGCAGGCGACTTACTTATTCAGTGGAGCATATTCTTGACTCACACACCATTCCGGACAAAGCTGTTGTTAGTAATTCCACTCGTTTTGGTCGGCGCAAGCTCTGCGATAGGGCAGGCTGACCTCAATGTGCCCAACGCTGCCCCATTTCAGGCAGTAGAGGCAAATGGAATTGATCATGTCAACCTGAGTAATGATTCAATGCAGCTTGACATCCCTCTGGTGTCTTTCAAGCAGCGCGACAACCTCTCCCTGACATTCAGTTTGAGATATGCGACGCCAACATTGCGGGTATACCACTGCTGCTGAGAGCAGGCATTGCTGCAGAGCCATCGTTATGGAGGTCATGATGACCGCGATGTTCAGCGGAAGCACTTGCGCACAGGTCTTCTTCAGGCCGTACAAAAAAGATGTAACCGTCACTGCGAACTGGATCACCGGCGAACAACATTCGGGAGTGACGGGAACAGCCGAGGCTGTGCAGGAACCTTCGTACAGGCCTGGACGTGCACCTACGGAAACAACGAGCAGTGGGTTGTGAATTAGCAGTGGCCGTTATTCCTTTCAGAGGCCAGGGGGATTTTGTCCCGTCATCAGACATCGTGGGAGGCTTTCAGATGAAAAATCGTACATCCAGAATCGCCGTAGTCATGAGTCAGTCTATCGTCCTGATGTTCGTTGCGCTGTTCGCCACGGGATCGTCGGCTTTCGCCCAGAACAACACGATATTTGGTCCCAACGTGTATGTGTTTACTCCGAGCGATTCAGTGTCGTCGATCAATTCGACTCTCTCCACGCTGGCTGGTTATACGCAGTTTGATACGAGTCGTGCCGCGGTGCTTTTCGAACCAGGCACTTACACTGGCGTTCAAGCCGAGGTAGGTTTTTATGAGTCGGTTGCCGGACTCGGCGAGACTCCCACCGCTGTCAGCATCAACCAAGGCTATTTGACGGTCAACACCACGGATTCCAATGGCAATCTCACAACAAATTTTTGGCGGTCTCTTGAGAACATGTCCATTGCCGTGCCAGCGGCCGATGAGAGCACGCTGCAATGGGGGGTTTCGCAAGGAACGTCCTTCCGGCGCATCAATGTCACTGGCGGAGTGGAACTAGCGAACACAGACTGTGGTGAGGCAAGTGGCGGATTCATCAGCGATTCGGTGATCACTGGGGTTCTCAATGCCTGCTCTCAGCAACAGTGGTATACCCGCAATAGTTCGATTGGGAGTTTCACGGGGTACGTATGGAACTACGTCTTTTCCGGCGTCGTCGGCGCCCCGGCGCAAAGCAACCCATTCAGCAATGATGCAGAAAATGTGCAGGATACCGTGCTCGCTACGACCCCCGTCGTGCGTGAGAAACCCTACCTCTATATGGACAGCAGCGGCAACTACTGGGTCTTCTCGCCCTCCTTGAGGACAAACTCGACGGGCGCGGACTGGAGCAATGGAGGCCTTGGCGCCGGCACCTCTCTGCCTATCAGCAGCTTCTACATCGCTACGCCATCGAGCACACTGGCAGCGATCAATGCCGCGCTGGCATCGGGCCAAAATCTCATTCTGACTCCCGGTATCTACCAGTACAGCGGACCCATCAACGTCACGAATGCGAACACCGTGGTGCTTGGCATTGGATATGCGGATCTTGTTCCGCAAACGGGAACGGCCGCGCTTACGGTGGCCGATGTGGACGGAGTGCAACTCGCCGGATTTCTCATCGACGCGGGTCCGGTCAACTCGCCGGTGCTTCTTCAGATAGGCGTAAACGGCGCACCGCGCGTTAGCCATGCAAGCAATCCGACCTCGATCAGTGATGTCTCTTTCCGTATCGGAGGAGCCACAACAGGCACTGCGACGACCAGCATGGAGATCGACAGCGACAACGTCATTCTGGATAACATCTGGGCGTGGCGTGCGGATCACGGAACGGACGCTACCTGGACTGGAAATGTCGCCATGCACGGGTTGGTCGTGAACGGCGACAATGTTACTGCACTGGGTCTGGCCGTTGAACACTTTGAAGCAGAGCAGGTGATATGGAATGGCGAAAATGGGGAAACGATCTTTTATCAAAGCGAAATGCCCTATGACGTTCCCAGCCAGAGTGCGTGGATGGATGGCAGCGTTGATGGCTATGCCTCCTACAATGTTTCGCCCGGAGTTACGAACCATAAAGCATACGGAATTGGCGTTTACTCCTACTTTGACCAGGGAGTGAATATTGTCGCCAACAGCGGCATCGCCGCTCCGGTCTCCGTCGGCGTAACCTTCACCGATGCGCTCACTGTATTCCTGAATGGAAGCGGCCAAATCACGAACACGATCGCCTCGAACAACAGCTCAGTCGATAATGCCGGCACAACGGTGAATACCGGAAACAGCATCAGCGATGTAAGCGCATGGGGAGGAACAAACGGCAGTTGTACCGCAGTTCCGAGCACCCCGGGAACGCCCTCGGCTACGGGAACTTCTACCAGCACAATCAACGTAGCCTGGGTCGCCAGTTCTGAAGGGTCGAGCTGCACGTTGAGCTACAACCTGTTCCGCAGCACAACCTCCGGGTTCACACCCTCGCTGAGCAATATGATTGCTTCTGACCTGACGACAGCATCGTTTACCGATTCAGGGCTGGCCCTTGGGACGATCTACTACTACGCGGTGCAGGCGGCTAACGGAGACGGTTCATCGGCGGTCTCGGCGGAGGGGAGCGGCACCACGACCGGCAGCGGCGGTGGAACGTCGAGCGGCTCGGGCTCGGGCTCGGGCGGAAGTACCTCCTACACGTATGGCGTTGCCGACGATTCAACGTCGCTCGTCGTCTCGTTTACGGGAACTCCCACCTGCGAAAACGTGATCCTAAGCTATGTTCTCAACGGCGGGAGCCAGCTCAATGTCCAGATGACGGTATCCGGCGACACCTTTAGTTACACCATCCCTGGGGTCACTGCGGGTGCTGCGGAGACTCTAAGCTACTATTTCACCTATGTTCAGTCGACCGGAGCCCAATTCGGACCGACGACCACCTACACCTGGACACGCGGCAGCGGCGGCGGGACGACGCCCGGCGGCGAAGGTCCGTATAACGGCACAGCCGCTGCTATTCCCGGCATAGTGCAGGCAGAAAATTACGATACCGGTGGCCAGTCGGTTGCGTACAACGTTACGTCTATCAACGGCACGGCCAACAGCTACCGCTCAGACGGCGTCGACCTGGAAGCAACTACCGATACAGGCGGTGGCTACGACCTCGGATGGACAACCGCTGGACAGTCGTTCAATTACACCGTCAACGTAGCCACGGCTGCAACGTACACAGTCACCTTCCGCGTCGCTACGCCCAGTGCAGTCAGCGATGCTTTTCATATCTCCAACTCCTCGGGAACGAACCTCAGCGGCTCGGTTGCCGTTCCTGCTACGGGCGGTTGGCAAACCTGGACCAACGTAACAGCGACCGTAACGCTTCCAGCGGGTCAGCAGACATTAATCTTTAACCAGGACGCTGCCGGTTGGAACCTTAACTCGTTTTCGTTCGCGTCAGGCAGCGGCACCGGAACGGCTAACTGCAGCGGCGTCTCGGGCATTACTGTCGGATCCACCACCTACGCCCCGCAATGGTGCCAGGAATTCAACGGAGCCGCAGGTTCTCCTGATACTACCGTCTGGAATTTCGACCTCGGAAACAACAGTGGCTGGGGTAACAACGAAGTCGAGGTTTACTGCGGACCTCCCGGATACGCAGGCAATCCCTCTCAGTGCCCCACCACCTTCAGCACTTCCACTGCTCCTGTCTATACCGATGGCAATGGGCACCTCGTCATCCAGCCGATCAATGTGGGTGGAACGTGGATTTCCGGCCGCATGAATACTGAAGGTTTGGAAAACTTCCAGTACGGCATTATCGAAGCCAGCATTCAGGTTCCCAATACAACCAGCCAAGGACTCTGGCCCGCATTCTGGTCTTTGGGCAGTAACATCGGCACAGTTGGCTGGCCCACCTCCGGCGAGGCTGACTTCATGGAGGATTGGTCCACCCAAGTCGACAGCGGTCCTGGCCCCGCTGGGTTTAAGTCCACCATTCACACCGCGCTGACCGGAGGCGATGGAGTTGGAGACGTTTATGACTTACCCAGCGGACAAGCGACGGACACTGCGTATCACACCTACGGAATTATCTGGACTCCTAACGAGATGCAGTTCTTTATTGATGACCCGGCAACGCCTTTCTTCACCACTACTCCCAGCAGCCTTCCGTCCGGGGACACTTGGCCATTCAATGCGAATATCTTCCTGCTTTTGAATGTCGCTGTCGGTGGTACCCTCGGTGGTTCCACTGCCAATCTATCCAATCCTCAGCCGATGATGGTGGATTACGTCCGATACTACACAGCGCCATAGTGAAGCTGGAATCACAGATTGAGGCTCTGTTGCAGGCAGGGGCTCTGTTGCATTAACTCATCGAGCTGCAGTTTGGTGTCGACCTGACGCAGCTCGATCAAACCATGATCGACGTGTTAATCAATCCCGCACTCATGGAAGCTTCGGTCTGTGTCCCATCGTGCGCCTCGAGAACAAACGATACATCACCCGCAGGTGCATCGGTAGGCGTGATAAGAATACGACGGAGATCGCGAAAAACAATAGCTAGGTGGGCATATCGCGACGGTAGCCTTGTGGAAGCTGGGGAGCGGTCAACATCTCTGTTCCCTGTCGTGATGGCCTCGGTAGATTCAGCAAGCGAAGTTGAGTCGCAGCCCGTTGCCGGCCAGTTATCAGCTCCCTCGGGCACAATCCGCATTGAACTGCGTGGCCAGGCTCTTTCTTGCGTCATTCTTCAGCTCCCCGTATAGCCAAGCTTTTGCCATTTGAAATTCTCTCTTCACGGTGGCCGTGGAGAGAGACATCACTTCGGCAGTTTCTTCCACATTCAAACCCGCAAAAAAGCGCAATTCCACAATCCGACACTGTCGTTTATCCCATTTCTCCAGCTTATTTAATGCCTGATGTACAGCAACAACCTGCCATAACTGTGCCTCTTTGTAGACAAACGCATCTTCCAAAGACACCATCTCGAAGGATTCGCCGCGCTTCTGCGTATTGCGCGTGCGTGCGTAATCGACCAAGACACGCCGCATGACTTGGGCCGCCGTGCCGAAGAAGTGAGCGCGGTTTTTCCAGTCGATATCAGAGCCACCAAGCAACCGTATATAGGCTTCATTGACCAGCGCACTAGTTTGGAGAGTATGGTCTTTCCTTTCTCTCCTCATATAGTTTCGCGAGATACGGTGCAACTCGCGGTAAATTATAGGCATCAATTGCCCTTCTACCTGGTGGTTTCCTCTACCCAATTCAGCTAAGAGGGCCGTGATGCAAGGAGCGGATTCGCTTTCGGCTCTTGGATCAATCGACGCTTCCATATCAACACCCGCTCTGCAATTCGTGTTAGGAGAATGAACGAAACACCCAGTCGAAAGACGTTAAAATCAGCGACCATCCTTGCGTTGGGATATGCCTGTAGGTCCTGATTCTTCGATCCCGAGCTGTGCGCGAAAGACATAGTGGAGAAAGAGGTCGGCTTTTGCGCTGCACCAATGCCTGAAACTCCCGGTTGTAGCTCCTTGGTAATCACTGTGGTTGCAATGATAACCAAGGAGCTTAGGTCAGTCCTGCGGCCACGTTCCCGAATTCCGCCTGGAAGATTTGTGAAGCGAGAAGGTCATTTTACTTCCCATCGGATACGACGATTATCGGGTTTGTCAGAATCCGTAATGTGCACGTCGAGACCGAGTAGGTAAATGTTCCTGAATGAATTACCAAACACCGCTCATGTGGATCTACCGGAATCGTATATGGACCAGTTCCAGCCCACGGCCAATAATCATCGCCATTCTCAGGGTCACCAATCCGAGTTAGAACAACCGGACTTCCGTACTCATTGATCCATTGAATCCATTCACCCCGTCGAACCGAAACAGAGGGGTTGTCTACGCAGCCATTTTTGTTAATTGTGATTGTTGTCGAATCTGACACAACTAGTCTCCTTTGTTATTTGTGGTTTCATTTGTAGGTTCAGTGGATCGGAACCAACCTTGAAGAGAAAATAGATCAATTCATTTTCACTCGAAAGCCTTGAGGGTTTTTGCATAGCGAGGATCAGCACGAAGGTTCTTGAGATCGCCGTCGGACTCAATCTCGCTCATCGAATAGTTGTCGCGAAGTACGGAACGCAGTGTCAACAAAGCCTGCTCTCTCTGGTCGGTCAACTCGTAAAGGCACATGGCGTTAAAGAGAAATTCCGCTGTGTTTGCGGGGTGGCGCATCGCCTGGTTTAGGCGAAGACGGGCATCTTGTTTCTTTCCCAACTTAGCGTAGCTCAGGGCCAGTCTTTCCAATAGCATCCCGTCGTTTGGGAGAATGATGAGAGCTTGAGACTGTTCCTGAACGGCTCGCTCGAAGGCCTGCTCGGCCTTGGCATGCTCGCCTGCCATGTCATAGGCATCGGCCAGATTGGTCCAGTTAACATAATCTTTGGGAGATAGATCTGTCGCCTTGAGGAACGCAACTGCCGCGCCGGCATAGCTTCCTAGATGAAATCGCGCTGATCCCAGGTTGGAGTAGGCACCGGCTGAAGGACTTACAGCAACCGCTCTATCAAGCGTGCGTTCTGCTTCGTTGTATTTGCCTTGCGCCAGATATACGCCCCCCAGGGAAAAGATGGCCGGCACATTGTCTGGCGCCAGTTCCGTGACAATGTGGTAGCACTGCTCAGCCTGGTCATACTGGGCATGGTGAAAATAAAGAGCTCCCAGAGACAAATAGTTTACCCAGTCGGAGGGATTGCGCCGGATGCTGTCCTTGAGCAGGCTCTCGGCCTTCAAGATGGTTCCGGCGGCGTCGTAGGCCAGAGCGAGGCGCCGGATAACCTCATCGTCGGTTGGGTCTAGCCGTAGGGCGCGATTGAATTCGGAGATTGCGCTATCCAGATCGCCACTTTCCTGCAAGATCATTGCCTGCGCTAAGTGCGCCGGCGCCAAACTTTCATTCAAGGAGAGGGCGCGGGAGGAGAATTGCCTCGCGGAGTCAAGCCAGTGTTTGTCTTTCGTATTGCGATATTTGAAAACATAGGCAGTGCCAAGATCGGCGTTAGCAGCGGCAAAACGTGCATCAAGCGAGATTGCCCTCTGCAATAGTGGGATGGCCCGATCCACATTTTCACTGCTATCACGCCTCAGATATCCATGGCCTTGCTGGTAGAACTCGTACGCATCAGGCTCCAGTTTCTGGTCGACCGGAAGATGATAAAGTATGCCCTCCGGCATCACTACCTTCAACATTGCCGAGATCCGCTCAAGCGCCAAGTCTTCAACGGTGGCCATCTCCTCTGCGGGAATCGTAACAACCTCCGAACGCAAGACCTTAAGGGTCTGAGCATCCTTAACCTCGGTGCGAAGGCGCAATCCGCTGCCCAGCTTTTCCATCTGGCCGGTGATCAGCAGATTTACCCCTAGAGATGCCGCCGCATGGCCTGCATCGTCAGGCTTCATATTGCGTACCTGTGACCAGGGAACAACCCACAAAGAACTATTAGCCGGCTCAAGTCGAGCGAGATTGCTCGTTACAGATTCCGAGAGTCCATACGCGGAAGCTGGCCCCGGAACGTAATCTCCAACAAAGGTGAAGGGAAAGACAGCAAGATGTTTGTTCGCAGGCAGAGGGGTGGGAGAAAAACGAATCCATAAAAGAAAAGCAAGTGGTACGACGATAAAAGCAAAAGCCGCGACCAAGGCAGCGGCTCTGCGGTATTCCCGGAGGAGCGAGACCAGATTCCTATTTCCAGACAGTGACACAAGCACTGCTTCGACTGGAGCCATGCGTTTCTCCGGATCACGGTCCAAGCATCTCAGAATGGTCTTGTTCCAGTTTTCACCCAATCCAGGGCTGATTTTAACCGGCGCAACCGGATTATCGGTGAGCCGGTTGACAGCTTCAATCCACTGCGAGTTGTTGTGAAACGGCCTCACACCCGTGGTCATTTCATACAGCACCACGCCGAGGGAGTAGATGTCGCTGGACAGGGTCAGTGACTTTCCCTGAAGCTGTTCCGGAGACATATAGGCTGGTGTACCAACGACCATACTTTGGCCGCTGCCAGTAGCCGATGAACCCTCGATTTTGGACATCCCGCAGGCGATGCCAAAATCGGTGATGACTGCGCGCACCTGCTCACCTTCGCCCACCAACATGATGTTGGCGCACTTGAGATCGCGATGCAAAACAGGGACACGATGCGCTGCCTCCAGCGCCTGGCATAACTGGCGAGCAATGCTCAGGGCTTCCTGAAGTTCGATCTTACCGATGCGCTTCAGTCGGGCGGCGAGCGTCTCTCCGCGCACAAGCTCCATAGTAAGAAATAGGATTTCCTCTCCCAACTGCCAATGGTGTCCAATGTCGAAAACGCGGCAAACATTGGGATGGGTCACCTGCCTGGCTAGCTGGACTTCGCGGCGGAAGCGGTCGAGAGCATCTGGATCCAGAGCAATCTTGGGGTGAATTACCTTGATGGCAAGCCTTCCGCCCAAGTCACTGTCGTCAGCCTCGTAGACCTCTCCCATGCCGCCGCACCCAAGAAGGCTCACGATCTTGTAACGTTCTGCAATCAAGTAGCCTGGATGCAGGAGTCCGGCAATAGGAGTTGTTGAATCGGCATCAAGAAAACCTCCCATCGCATCATATTGGGAAAGAAGCTTGTTCAATTCTGCCTGGAGTTCAATATCTCCTTTGCACGCGTCGGCTACTGCGGTCCGTCTTTCGGCGGTGGATTGGTCAACGACTACTGCAAAGATATCCTTCATCTGCGACCAACGGGTCGGTGTGGGAGTCAAAATGGATTGCGTGCGCATCTTCAATTGAACTTCCCCTCGTGAAATTGATATCCCTTCGTCCATTGTTTCTACCTTGGTGCTGCCGCTCTTCTCACTTTCCCAGCCTGTTTGGCGCCTGGAAGCGCTGCCATGAGTACGCACGCATGGAGACGAGGGAAGCCTTCCCCGATATCCTGATGGCCGCACTCCCGTGCTTGCGTGCATTTCGGTCGGGTCCGTGGTTGACTGCACTTCCAGCACAGTGGCTTGGAGCGTATGTTCTGGTGATTCTCTTCGCACGCCATCCTGGTAGACACGATGCGACCCTCTGCAAATCAAATGCAAAAGCCAATCTGCTGCCTGCTAGTTGTCTGTCTCTTGGATCTGCGAAGAGGGCGGTATGGGGACACGAAATGTCTTCTTCCGGTTTAGATATTTCAACCTGGCTCTAGACCCTAGCAACATCGCATAGGGAGCAATTATGCGCATCAAAGAATTCAGCGTCAAGGGAAAAACAAGCTGCACTGAATGACGAGTTGGAAGTCGCTAGAACTTTGCGGACATAACCGCAACAGACCCGCTGGCCTTTTTGATAAGTGTTGCTGATAAGCAATTAACTTTCTCGACTGTGTGGCGTATCCACCATGGATTCTCATTGAACACGCGAAGACGTAGCGAGGAAAATTTAGATAAAGAAAAAGCAAAAAGACTGATCCCGATCCTGAAGAGTTTCCGCTTAACAATACAGAGCAACAAACTTGGTTCGGCCCAAACAGCCTCGCCTAACCGGTGAGGACTATCGGGCCGCAATAAACCATCGAATGCGGGTGGATCGATTACAACCAGGTGCGCTCACTCAGTGCGTTGGAGTCCCTGACGCCGGAGAAATTCGCAACGGGCTGCGTGAATGTGGGAAGCAAAAACTGCACTCCCCATTTGCCAGCCTCAACGGCGGCTGCGAGATGAATTTGCAGCTAAACCCAAAACCGAGCCCTCTCCCTTACACGGACCAATCGTAGAGGGCGCTGCACAATCACTCGAAAGGAAAACTGTCATGAGCAAAACAATCAACATTCTGATCGCGATCGACACGGATAGGGTCAAGTCGCAATATTCTAAAGGCAGCACGGACCCGAATAACCCGACTGGCATCGCTCACGACCTGGGGTACCTGGTTGCCACTGGGACCAAAATCAACTCCGGACAGGGAACGGGGGACCTGAGTATTACCGCTCTGGTCGGCGACACACTACGCGCCTTCGCAACATCGGGTTCCGACAATTTCGAGGATGCAGTCCTGCTCTACGGATTGCCTCGATTCAGTGGCGACCAGGTGACCAGCGACTTTCAATACCAAAACTTTACGAAGTCGACCGTGATACCAAACTCTCCAACGCAGCCGTTGCCTGCCAAAATCGCGGATGAGGATTTCTGGTTCTACCAAGCCAGCATCATCAAGAAGGGAACAGAAGGTTATGGAGTGAGGTTTGGCCTCTACACCCGTGATCAAAACACAGGGCAACCTGTCCTCTACGGGTACTACTGGTGGGATCCACAGATCACCGTCGCGGGCTGAAAAGCCCGTCAGGGTTAGTTCGAGGTAGTGGACCACAACTACCGAAGAGAACTCCAGAAGCAGGCTGCTGCCCGAGCACATATGGCGTGCTCAGGCAGCAGCCTTCCATCTGGTTCTGCGACGGATACGGACAACGTCAAGGACGCAAACTATCTGAATCCCAGGGCAAAACGGTATGCGTGCCTGCCACATTATCGTGCGCCAATTTCGAGACAAAAGCTCAAAGGAGGGTATATGGGAGACGACAGCCAGGATCGAGACCTTCAAAGTAAGGTTGTCCAGGACAGGCACGGCGCGCCCGTGCAGTCGCCTGCAGCATGGATGCTGATCGTGATCGATACGGATGCTGTCATGGCAAACTATCCTGATCCCAGTAAAGATCAACATCGCCCTACCAGCATCTCTCAAGACAAGGGGTTCCTGATCGCTACGGGGACCAAAGTTGAGTCTGGACAGAGAACGGGGGAGGTTCGTATGGCGGCCGTCGCGGGCGATACCGTGTACGTGTCCGCAATATCAGGATCCGATAACTTCGAGGATGCTGTCCTGCTCTACGGTATAGCGCGAATCGAGCGCACCCAGGTACTCAGCGACTTTGATTACCAAAACGTCCAGCAGTCTACTGTGGCGCCAAATTCAACATTGGAACCGCTGCCTGCCCAAATTGCGACTCATACATTCGAGTTTCATCAAGCGAGTGTAATTGCGGCAGGAACAGAAGGATATGATATGAAGTTTGCACTCCATATCCGGGATCTAAACATCGGACAGCTCACCCTCTATGGTTACTTTTCCTGGAACCTGAAAATTACGGCACAAGGTTGATAAAATCCCCAGAGCTTTTCACGAACAGACGGCCATATGGCTACGGGAAAGGGCCTGCTGGCATTACCGGATGGAGAGCCCAGTTCGAATTTTCCAGTGGAGACAAGACAAACTGGCAGGCATCCACGGCTGCGATTTGCCACTCCGAATTGGCAGGTCAGCCGGATGTTTTGTACAGTGAAGATTCAGTTGTTCGGATTATCTGGCACACTATCGTTCCTGACGTGCCCCGCTGATCTCGAGAACCGTCCGGAAGCATAAAATTCCGGTAGGAATATGCCCTACCCCACACATTCTCACCACGATTCGCAGCTGCTGCGCCAAATAATCAACTCGGATGTGTGCCAGATAATGCGACAAGCAACAGCTAGGTTAGTCTTCTCCTTCTATTAGCTCGTATTCGCGTCCAAAGATAAAGCCCCAGACGCTGAGCATCCAATGCACGCCGGCCCCATTCTTTGTTTCCTGTGGTTCGATCAACTCGCAGGCGCATGACAGTGTAGACCAGACGAGTTGAAAGTCTCTGGAACTTTGCGGTCATTACCGCAACAGGCCCACTGGCCTTTTTGGTAAGTGTTGCGGATAAGCAACTAGCTTTCTCGAATGTGTGGCGCATCCACCACGGATTCTCATTGAACACGCGAAGAGGTTCAAATTCAGTCGCACCGCCCGATTTTCGGCGGAAGCTGCTGCATCGGGTACCGCCCTCATTTTTACAGCATGCACAAGTGGTGCTGCCGCGAACAGATACAGCATAACGTCTTCAACGAGCTATAACACCCAGAACTTCACGTCGCCGTCTTTTACTGCAAGGTACGATGTCGTGGCGCACACTAAGGCTAGTGAGCGATAACTACAGCATGTGCCCACTTTCGTTCCTCTCCTTTCGAAGGGAGTTCTCGAAAACATCGGATTATCCCTGAGCGAGTGCCCAAAGGAATCGACGGCAAGTGACAATAGCTACACCTCATCCCAATCAGTCCTTGTATTGCTCCGCTGCCCGGCTCTAAAACGGCTCAGGCAGAATCTTGTTTTTTCCCTTGCATCGAAGATTTAGATTTTTTGGCTTTTGCCTTTCCATCTGTCCTTCCAGAAGGGCTCGGGACAGGGCGATTGATTCGTGAAGCTTGCGTTCCAAAAACGTCTCTTGGAGGCAGTTCGGTGAGATATTGTCCGACGTAGATGCGGGATCGGTCTACCCGTATGTCCGGTAGGCGACAATGCGGGAGCGCGAGGCGCTGCCATTAAGAGACTTCGATTCAAGCAGAATCTCGAATTTTGGAATGCTTCCATCCTTCCGAGTGATCTTGCGAAGGAAGGGTTCGAGGTTACTGTCCATGAAGAGGAAATCGCTTATGGCCTCGGTTCCGGCAACGGACGTTCCCTCGACAATCAACACGTTTCCGTTTCGACTGAGGTTCGGCAGAAAGGCGAGAACGCCGTACTCTGCCTGAGTAGCCGAGTAGAAGGGGCGCTCACCGGGCTGCGGGTTACGGTTCGTGAAACCGTGCAGGCCGTGGGTCAGATCGATGTTCAGGACAAAGTTCATCTCCGGTTCGAAGAGCTCGATCCAGGGGTTGGCGTCCTGCGAGCCGGAGAGGATGACATTGCCCTGCTTGAGATCGTCGGCGGTGATGTCGCGCGCGAAGCGGATGTTGTAGTTGCTGGAGACGGCTTCGGGAAGATGAGAGAGTCGTTCAATCAACTCCAAATCGACGAAGGAGGTGTAGCGGCGGCTGGCGTCGAACAGCAATTCTTTCTGGCGTTCCGCGGAGACGACCGCGAGTTCCCTGCTGAAATTGCGGGACAGATATTCGGACAGGTTGGTGTTCTGCCCCGTTCCTCCGTGCAGCATGACGATTCCGCTATCGGCAGCGACGATGGTGGTCTTCTGGTTCTCGTCAAACAGCTTTTTCCAGAAGCGATGCGCGGCTGGGCTCTCGCGCCTTCCCTCGACCAGCGGTGCCGATCTTCGGATGAAGAGAAGGAGGCACAGGGCCAGACTGAACCCTAACAGCGCGATGCAGGTGAAGCGGAGCCGCCGGATAGTGCGGCGCGGTGCTTCTGTATCCGCGGCTGTCTTGAACTGCGGTTCATCCGGAATGGGAGGCGGTTCGGTCAAAGGCTCCGGTTGCTCCTTTGCAGGAGCGAGAGGGACCGCCTCGAAGACGGGAACGTATCCGCCTTTGGGAATGGAGACCCGGAGATGCTCGGCGTGGCCCTCGTCACGGAAGTAGTCCTCCAGTCTTTGCCGGAGGCGTACCATCTGCGACCTGACAATCGTATCGGCCGCCGGATCGAAGTTAGTTTTGCGATCGAAGACCGCGGAGGCGAGGCTCTGCTCTGTGAGCAGGTACTTGCGGTTCAGGATGGCCTGCTCGCCCAGATAAAGCAGCAGGTGCGCCAGCCGCGGAGATCTGACGAAGGCGGCTGAGACGGAGATCCGCTTTACCAGCTGCCACCGCGCATCCTCCTTCATAGGATCGCCGGCCAACAAATTCTTCTCCTCATTGTTGGCGATCAGGTCGGGCATAGGGTGAGTGCTCCTATCCAGTACATCGTATCCGGGTTAAAGTTCGGTGAAGCCGACAGCGATACAAAACCGATAAGTCTTTTGAAACGAGCGATGTGTGCTGATGTTGCGCGATGTTGCGCGACAAACCTTCTGTGTGATTTGACCTGACTACACCTATCCAGCACTGCTACTACTGACTTCAACGTTCCTACCCCTGCGCAACCCTGAAGACACTTCCTTCGCCGATCGGCAAGAAGGAGAGGAAAAGAGGCGAAGAGCAGCGACAAGGAATTATTTCACGCCTGGAATACTCCCGGCCCATTGGGCCGGGTAACGGTCCACGAACGAAGTTTTTACTGGAGAGGTCATGATCTTGAGAAAGCTGGCTGCCGCACGGTTCCTGATGTATTTGTTGCTCACCTTGTCTGTGCATTTGGCATTCGCCCAGAGCGCCGATACCGGTGCGATCTTCGGAACGGTTAACGATCCAAGCGGGGCATCTCTGGCCGCAGCATCCGTGACGGTCAGCAATGAGCAAACCGGAGCGAGCAACACCCTGACAACAAACAGCCAGGGTTTCTTTTCCAACGAAGCGCTGGCGAGCGGAGACTACACCGTCCTCATCCGGCTGGATGGGTTCAAGAGCTTCACGATACAGCACATTCATCTGGATCCCGGTCAGCGAAGAGATGTATCCGAACGGCTGACAGTCGGAGGAGCTCAAGACGCCGTCACGGTGGAGGCCAATGCTCTACAGGTGAAGACAGAGACCTCGGAAGATTCCTCAACCATCGACTCCAAGGAGATCTCGACACTGCTCGTGAACGGAAGGAACTTCCAGTCTCTGGCGACGTTAAACCCGGGAGTCAACAACACGAATGGGAACAGTCAATATTCCGGTGGTGGCCTGAGCTCTACGACGACGCTCTCCATCGGTGGCACCGGCACGGATGATACGACCTACGCCATCGATGGTGTTTACAACATGAACACCGGAAACTACATCAACCTCAACATTTCGCCATCGATGGATGTGATCTCCGAATTCACCATATTGAAGGCGAACTACAGCGCACGCTATGGCACGGCCTCCAACAGCACGGTCCTGGTCGATACCAAGAGCGGTACGGAATCCTACCATGGAACGGTTTGGGACTATTTCCGGAACGATGCGATGGACGCCAGTGACTATTACAGTGAAGGCGTAAAGACCGCGCTGCACCAGAACATCTACGGTTTTAGTTTTGGAGGCCCGCTGCAAATCCCCAAGCTATACAACGGGAATCGTAAAAAGAAGACCTTCTTCTTTGCCTCGGACGAATGGTGGGCCAAGACAACGGGGAATACCGCTACGGCCTTCGTGATCACGAAGGCTATGCGCACGGGTAATCTGGCGGGAAGCATCGGCTTGCCGACCGCGGGACTTACGCTGACGGCACAGGGAGAAAGTCTGTTGGCGGCAGAAGGCAAGACAAACTGTATTGCCTCTGCCTCGACCCTGAATCCCAGTTGTATCGATAAGGATGCACTCACGCTGCTCAACGCATTTGAGCCGACCGAAAATGCCAGCAACCCTTCCTTCAACTACATCAATTACGCTCCGAGCACTTTTTCCCAGATAGACCACGATTACCGCATCGATCACGAATTCACGCCCACGGAACAACTGACGGCGCGATTCATGTATGAGGAGGTAAATGACTTTGCGCCGGGGGCTACGACGATTTCCGATTCTACCTTTACCAGCGGTCTGAATATGATGATGCGCCTTACGTCCACGTTTGGGTCGAACATAGTTAATACCGCATCGGTCGCCGAAACCTTCGACAAGCCGAGGCTTCACACCACCGCCGCCACGATTCCTGCGGGCGTGCAGATCGCGTATTTTTATCCCAACGCCAATACGACGAACACCATTCCGAATATCAGCATCGGCGGGTATGAAGGATTTGGACCCGGGTCGCGACCGGTGAACGCGAGCGATGGCGAAGGCATCATCAATGACGATTTCGGTCTGGTGCTGAGGAAGCATAGCCTGCAGATCGGCGGGTTTTACATCTTCGGAATCAAGAACCAAATCACCACGAATGAGCCGTGGGGCAATATGGGCTTCGGAGGAGCGTATACCGGAAGCGGCGCCGCGGATTTCCTGCTGGGTCTGCATGACGGCTACACCCAGGACAGCGCCAAGCCGCACTACAGTGCTCACTATCGTTCAACCGAGTTCTATATACAGGATGACTGGAAGGCGACCCCTCGGCTGACCATCAACGCCGGAACGCGTTTCTTTTACTATTCTCCGGACTGGCTGACGGGCCAGAACAGCGCAACCTCGACGTTTGCTCCAGCGCAGTTCAATGCCGCCGTTGCGCCGGTGGTAACTCCTGCCGGGGCCTTCGAAGCGAATGCCTCCGGAGTCCCTATTACCGCCTTGGGAACGGTTGCGGATCTAGACAACGGGCTGGTGTTCAATACGACACCCGGCGTGCCGCGAGGCTTTTATCACAACAACACGATTTATCCGGCCCCGCGGGTAGGGTTCGCTTACGCTCTCACCAGTGACAACCGCACCTCGATTCATGGTGGCTATGGAATGGGCTACACACGCGTGCCGTTCCGAATCGCCGATGCCCTTACCTCCAATCCTCCGGGTGTGGCCAACGTCGACTTCATCTCTGGGACCATTGAAGATCCCACAGCAGGTGCGGAGAAGGTAGCGGTACCCACTCCGCAGGCGCTGGTGGAGATGAATACAAACTTCCGGGCTTCGCAGATACAGAACTTCAGTCTTATCGTAGAGCGCGAGGTGTTCCCCGACGCGATCTTTCAGGTGGGGTATGCCGGATCGTTAGGACGGCATCTCCGGGTCGATACCGACCAGAACCAGGTGAAACCTACCAGCACGCCGTATTCTCTGAGCTGTCTGGCGAAGGGACAGGCGCCATCGGCTGTGTATGATTTCGATCCCTGTCTCAATACAAATGTGGTCTCTTCCGCCTATCTTCGGCCGTACCAGGGGATCAGCAGCATCAATGAGTATGTCTTTGTCGGGAACGACAACTACAACTCTCTCCAGTCGCAGTTCAGATTGAAGCGCAAGAGCTGGCAGACCACGCTGAACTACACGTATGGCAAGGCCATGGGCGATGCAAATGGCGGCAGTGATTACCGGACGTCCTACAGCACCGATCAGAACAGCTATTGCCTCACCTGCGAATACGGTCCGAGAAATTTCGACCGTACACACATCTTCAGCGGCAATGTTATTTATGCGTTGCCGTTCACCCATGCAACGACCGGATGGAAGGGAGAGCTGATCGGTGGATGGTCCGTGTCGGGTATCGCGCTTCTGGAGAGCGGCTTTGCGTTGACGCCGGGCCTTTCGGCACCGGACACCTCGCTGGCCTCCAGGCCGAACCTGGTTGGACCGCTGCACAACAGCGACAACCGCAACGAGATCTTCAATCCCAGCGCCTATGCTGTTCCGGCCTACGGCTTCTTTGGAGACGCGTCGGTTGGTTCCATTCGCGGACCGAGGCAGGTCGGGTTCAACACGGCTTTCTATAAGACCTTTCCCATTCGAGGAGCAGTGAACTTTCAATTTCGTGCGGAGGCGTTCAATGTTGCCAATCATCCCACCTTCACTGGCGTAAACACCGGTATTGGACCGAACGACCCCGATCCCGGAGTAGTGAATAGTCCTGCGGATCCGCGCATCATGGAGATCGTTGGGCGGCTCTCCTTCTAACAAAGGAGCGGCGCACCACCCTGGGGATGAACGATTCCCCAGGGTGGGCCATTTTCAACAAAAGAAATCAAGCAGCCTTTGCATCGGTCCCGACAGTGATCCAAGCGATCGGGAGTTTCTTCGACTGAGAGCGTCTTGTCCAACTCGCGTTGTATGTCGAGTTACAGTTATACGATCGTGGTGAAAGCACGACTAGTCATTCCCAATGTTCCGAGGTCAAGGTATGCATCGCAGAGAGTTCCTCCGTCTGGCGTCGTTTACATCAGGTGCCTTCACACTTGCTGGCCCGACCATGCTCCATGCGGATAGCAACATTTTGGAGACTTCGCCCGGTATGCCGGACGCTTCGCCTTTCCAGATGTTTGTGGATCCGTCGATGCGATACCGGCCTATGGTGCGGTGGTGGTGGAACGGCGATCGCGTTATCGGCAGTGAGCTTCTGCGCGAGCTGGATGTCCTTAAGGCCGCGGGCATCGGTGGGGTGGAGATCAACCCCATCAAGTTTCCCAATGATGCTCAAGCAATGGACATAAGACCGCTGCAGTGGCTGAGTGGCGAATGGATCGATGTCCTTGAGGTCGTACTGAAAGGTGCGCGGGAGCGCGACATGACCTGCGACATGATCGTCGGCTCTGGCTGGCCCTTCGGTGGCGAATTTCTCACCCGAGAGGACCAGTCCCAGATGGTTGCTCTTGGGACGCGCGATGTGACAGGACCAACCCGTCTGGAAGTAACGCGAGCAGAGCTGCTTGCAGACGTTAGCCCCGCGCTCGTCTCGCCGCAAGCAGGCGCTCTCAAAGAGCTGTTCAGCCTTATGCTCGCGCCATATGAGCTCAACACTCTCGAGCAGGTGACAAATCTGAACGATCGGACCGGCGAAGAGCGGATCGTCCTCGAAATCCCAGAAGGAAAACATGTCCTCTACTATTTGGTGAAGCTCACCGGCTACATGGCCGTGATCAACGGAGCTCCGGGCGCGAACGGCCCTGTTCTCAACCATCTGGACAAGGCATCGGTCGAACGCTACCTGAATCGTCTTGCGGATGCTCTCACTGCAAAGATTGGCGACCTGCATCCCTATGTGCGCGCTTTCTTCACAGATAGCATTGAGCTGGAAGGAGCGAACTGGTGCAACGATATGGCTGCGACATTCCAGGAACGTCACAGATACGATCTGTTGCCCTGGCTGCCATTTATTCTGTTCAAAGTGGGCGAAATGGGGAACGCCGTAGACGGTCACTATGGCGCACACTTCGCTCAGGCATTCGAGAAAAACGTGGAGGCGGCGCGGTATGACTTCCAGACGCTGCGCCGCGAACTTTTCAACGAATGCTTTGTCGCCACTTTCGCAGCCTGGTGTTCGCGGCTTGGTGTCAAGTCGCGTATGCAGGCCTATGGCAGCGAATGCGATGCTATGACGGCATCGCCGATGCTCGACATCCCTGAATGCGAAACCTGGATCCGCTCCGAACGGATTGTGCCATTCGATGCTGCAGACTACCGGGTCGGGCGCAATTACACGATGATCAACAAGTTCGTGTCGTCTGCGGCGCACCTGTCGGGCAAGCAATTAATCAGCTGCGAAGAGATGACGAACACGGATGATCCGTTCGGTGTTTCGCTCAACAGAATTAAGGCCGCAGGCGACCAAAGCATCCTCTCCGGTGTGACGCAGAGCATCCTTCATGGATTCAACTACAGCCCACCCGAAATCCCGTTCCCAGGGTGGGTACGTTATGGCACGTACTTCAGTGAACACAATACCTGGTGGCCCTACTTTCACCTGTGGGCCGGGTATCGAGCCAGGATTTCGAGCGTGCTTCAGCATAGTGTGATGCACGCAGACATTGCAATCCTGCCGCCGACAGCGGACCTTGCCTCGCTCTTTGGCTTTCAAAGAGATCCGTTCCCGCAGGTGGCATACCCGCCCTACCTCTATGAGCTCTGGGAGGCCATCCACCAGAACGGTAGTGGCTGCGACTACATCACAGAGGACATCATTGTCCGGAGCGAGATAAAGGGCGGCAAACTGCAGTACCAGCAACGATCCTACAAAACCCTGTTATTACCGGAAGTAGAACGCCTCGCTCCGAATACAGCCAAAGCTCTCACCCGTTTCGTCGCCGGCGGCGGCACGCTATTCTTCCTGAACCGAGTTCCAACGCAGAGTGCCGGTATGGCGGAACAGCATGAAGCGGACACCGTAGCTGCACTGGTGAGCGAACTACAAAAGAAGTATCCACAGAGGGCGGTCCTGGTACAGGTCGATGTGGCATCGCTCTTGACCTGGTATAGAGAGTTACAGCGCCGCTTCAGCGTTTCACCGGATGTTTTACTGAGCGAACCGAAAGACTTTCTTAGCCAGGTGCATTACAGACAAGCCGGGCGCGAGATCTTCTTCTTCGCTAACTATAGCGGAGATCAAACGCATACTTTCCAGGCGGAGTTTCCCGTGTCCCGTGGTTACAAGGCGTGGCTGTGGGATCCGCAAACGGGCGAAAGGCATCCGCTGCACTGGGCGCCTGATGCGGGCACTCTAACACTGACGTTGGGACCCGTGGCATCGATGCTGATCGTCCTGGAGTCCCGGAGCGCTGAAAGCAACGAGAGACCTGTTCCTCCCAGCGCAGCCGCTTCCCCTGGAACTACCAGTGTACTTCGAGCTGACTGGCAGGTGGAGCTTGAGCCAGTCAGCGGTAAGCCAGTATCTCTAACGGTATCGGACTGGAAAAACCCTGTACTCACCGCGGCTCTAGACGGCTTCGCCGGCACCATCACGTGCTCCACGAAGGTGCAGATCGATGCAACGCGAGAATGCTTCCTCGAGTTGGGCGTGCTTCACAGCGTCTCTGAACTATGGGTGAATGGGCATTCACTCGGAGTACGCTGGTTTGGAAATCAGACCTATGACATCAGCCATGCAGTGATAGAGGGACAGAACGAGCTAAAGCTTCGTCTCACCACCACACTGGGAAATTACGTGAAGACAATGAAAGACAACCGAACCGCGATGGATTGGAGCAGAAATACTCCAACTTACCCCGCCGGTTTCATCCACGATGTGGTGCTGCGAGTTCACTGATCCGCAAACCAGCCGTAAGGTGGGAGAGTCTCAAAAGAACCCAGCCCAGTTTGCGAAGGATTCGAAGGCGAAAGCACGGCTACCGCACGATAAAAGACCACAAGAACAACGTGCCATTGCAGTGCAGAAGGCACAAGGGAGGCTGTCAAGCAGATAGAGAAGGAGCGCAAGAAGGAGTGACCGAGCACTCGCGCGGAGTTCTTCGAACCTCAATGTGCGAGAGTGGCGGGGTACAATTCGGAACACATAGACCAATTGGGGTCGCTCATCGAAGGCGGCAGCGTTGTCATACCCCATTTCGAAGGTGCTGAGCCCAGCGTTAGCACTACCGTTGCGCCGTCCTTGATCTGAGCATGGCGGAACCAGGCGTTCTTCAAATCAACTCCGTTCAGCGTGGCCGACTGCACATAACGGTTCAGGCCGTTCGAATCCAGGTTCTTCGCGATGATACGAATCTTCTTGCCGTTGCCAAGAGTGAGCGCGGCGTCGGGGATGCTCGGCGTGCTGATGAGGTATACATCCTGACCGGCAATGGGAAAGATGCCAAGCGTCGAGAAGAGAAGCCAACTCGACATGGCTCCCGAGTCGTCATTGCCGGGGATGCCAGCGCGTGTATCCATGAATGCCTTTTCGAGGATCATGTGAACGACATCGGCGGTCTTGTCGGGGCGGCCTGCGTAGTTATAGAGCACCGGGAGCAGAAAACCGGGCTCGTTGGTGACGTCGAAGTGACCGCGAAGAAATGTCCAGTCGAGGCGGTGGACGAAGGCCATGTTACCGCCGGCCATCTCGATGAGACGGCGCATGTCCTGCGGAGCATAGATCGAGTACGTCCAGATATCGCCTTCGTAGAAGAAGTCGGGCCAGGTGCCGCGAACGGCTAAATAAGGCGGTGCCCAAGTACCGTCGGGATTGCGTGGGCGTAGGAATCCTTTGATGCCCTCGGCTGTCATGTCCTTGTCCCACAAGTGCTCGAAGTTATGGGTGCGGCTGGCGTAGAGTGCAGCTTCTTTTGTTTTGCCGAGGCCGCAGGCGACCTCAGCGATGGCGAAATCGTCGTAGCTGTATTCGACGGTGCGTGAGCCGGAGCGTTCATCGGCCAGCGTGACGTAGCCTTTTTCGTTGTAGTCCTTCAACCCTCCGCGGCCCTCTTTTTGCTGATCGGCTGGAGGCGCTTCCGCGTCGTGAACCATAGCGGCGAATGCAGTTTCATAATCGATGCCTTTGAGGCCTTTCACATATGCATCTGCTACAATAACGTTGGCATTCGATCCTCCCTGCGTGCGGCCGTTGTCATTGCCGCTGCGCGCGTCAGGCATGTAGCCCGTATGGCGGTAGATGTCGACAAGTGAGCGGATGATGTCGCGCTGGCGGTCTGGCGAGATGAGAGTGAGCAGCGGGCTGGAGGTGCGGAAGGTATCCCAGATACAGTAGTAGTCGTCATAATAAGGTTCCGACGATTTCCAGTCAGGATTCTCTCCAGTGCGATCCGTGGGCATCAGCATGATGTGATACATGGCGGTATAGAGCTGGTGGCGCTGCGAGTCGGTTTCGCCGGAGAGATTGAGCTTGGATAGCTCTTTGTTCCAGAGAGCGGTAGACGCGGCGTGGACTGCAGCGAAGTTCCAAGCGGGAATCTCCTGTTGCACGTTTTGCTTTGCCTGCTCGGTGCTGAGGAAGGAGATGCCAACTTTTGCCTGGATGACCTGATTCGCTTTCGTGCTGAAGTCGAACGATGCCCCAATCGGCGTGTTGGCTTCGACAGTGGCGTCTTTAGACGGGCTCAGAGTGCTGCCGGTCCAGGTCTGTGTGGTCTCGGCAGGTGTGTCGAGCACCATGTAATAGTAGACCCGGTACTCGCCACCCCGGTTCCAGCCGCCGGTGAAGCGCGCTACTCCCTGAGCTTCATGATTAGAGCTGAGGTGAATCTCCGCTCCGAGAAATTTCTGTGCCTGCCAGTCGGTTCCAAGGCTGAGTGCGTGAGCGATGTCGATGACAATGTGCGACTGCTGCGAGGCAGGAAAGGTGTAGCGATGGAAACCGACGCGGCGACTGCTGGTCAGCTCGACCCTGAGGTTGTAGCGCGTGAGCTTCGCAGCGTAATAGCCGACGTGGTTAACCTCATCGGTGCGCGGAGTCTTGATGTCATTCAATACGAGCGGCCCGGTGACTGGTGCGACAAGGATGTTGCCGTACTTGCCTTGCGCTCCGCTGAGATGCAGATGGGAGAAGCCGAGGATGACGCCGTTGCTAGAGTATCCGAACCCGGATTTGCGGCCATCAAAGGTCTCCATATCCGGACCGACCTTAACCATGCCGTAAGGGCTTGCGGCACCAACGAAGGTATTGCCACCCCAGTCGACTCCGATGAACGGATCGACGTTGCGCGTGTAGTCCTGCGAAGGTTTGGCCATGGACGTTTGCGCGGGAAGAGAAACCGCGAACACGAGAGCACTGATGACTAGTAGCATCGAGCGATGGAATACAGAGGATATGTTCTTTTGCATAAAGAGGGCTTTCCATGAATGACCTTGTTGGTGGAGGAAGAGCGACGACTCCATGATAGAAGCGAGGTATCTTTCGCCTGCTGGTGCTCACTTCGTGCGCGATGGCTCTAACAGCGAGTCTATGCAGCCCGATGGCGCGATGATCGGATTGCAGCGCGCAATCACTCCGTGCGGCAGGGTAATAGAGAATCCAGACCACTTGGCCGGCTCGGCTGGCGGATAATCTGTGCTGAGAATCTGTGCTCCGCTGGATAGCGCTATTTTGGCGCGGGTGTAATCATTGTTGCGCGCCTCTTCCGTGCCGTCATCAGTGCGAGTACGAATCAGATAGCCTTCACGCGCGAGCATGTCGATCTGTTCCTTGTTCGGGGTATTTTCTTCAATGAAAGCCGCGTCTGGAGCGCCAGGTTCAGCGTTCGTAAAGATGACGCGGCCGCGAAGTGCCAGATGCTCTGCGGTATAGACAGGCGTGACGGGTTTCTGGTCCATAAGAAAAACGACCTTGCCGCGAGAGCGGGCGAGTGTCGGCCAACCACCCGATCTTCCCCTAACGGATTTACCGGTTGCCTGAATGGCTTCGGGCAGAGTGTCATAGCTGCCTCGAACCTGGTCTGGCGTAATGATCTCCGATTCCTGGAAAACCGAGCGGATTTCAGCGTCGAGGGCGTCGAAGGTTCGCGAAGTAAAGGGTTCGGGGCCGTCAGGAGTTGTTGGAGCGTTCGGGCGTCCTTGCTTGGTCTCCACCAGAATGAAGATGGGCAAATGGTGCGGGTGCTGCTGTGACCAGTTACGGATGATGGTGAGGCAGGCGATGAAGGTATGGCAGGAGCTGCGCTGATCGAAATTCATTACATGCATCACCTTGAAGCCCGGCTTATCCATCTCGTGCTGCGGATCGAAGTCGGGATCTGGAGGTAGTCCTGCCTGGGAAACCTTATCGACAATAGCTGGGTGCGAGTACCTGCCACCTTTGGAGTCGGCATACACATCGATTTCCAACTGGCGCACGCCGCCGCTGAGCTGATCGTCAAGAGGCGGATGAGCATAGTCGAGTTCGCGCATGGCCTTGGGATTCTGCTGTTCGATCAGCTTGCGCTCGCTGGGTGCAACGCCCGTGTGGTAGCTGTTATGGCTCCCAATCACCTGAATCTGATTGATATGAACCACCTGATCCTGTTGAGAAGCAGTGGTCTGTGCAACGGCGCAGGACGGGAGCAAGATGATGATCAAGGCGGCCCAAAGGATGTTTTTCATATCGATATTTCGTAGGTTCATGAACTTTAGCTCTCTTAAAAGTTTGGGTCGAAGTTGAAGTAGATGGGATTTGACAACCCAACCATATTCCCGCTGAGTGCCATCGATCCAGGAACCTGCGGATAAGTCGTCTGCGGCCCCTCGACCTCGACTCGATAGTAGGTTCGCCCAAGAAGTTTTGGGGTATCGGTGAACTCGACCGTTGTCGTCTTACCCCCAATGGCCTGCAAGGTGCTGAACGGGTCGCCGTCCTTCACAACATGAACGGTATAGGACGCCCCGGCAACCGTATTTCCTGTCAATTGAACGCGGAAGTTCACCGGCTTGCCCGTTGCCTTTGCGTTGTCGCCCATCATCATGTCCATCTTGCCGTCATGGTCGAGATCGGCATAGAACTCGACACGAGGTGCATAGGGATTCGCACTAACGGCAACGCGACCATTGGTCAGCGCATCAACGATCGCTTGCAACGTCCGCCCCTTAGCAAATACCCAGGTCGTAGGCGTCCCGACATAATTGACCTGCCGCTGATACGTATTCTTGGTCGCCAGATCGGGAGAGTCTGGAGTGCCATGATGTGAGTCGCTTCCACCTCTCCCGGTCAGCTTGCGGCCCGACGAAAGCATGTCGTCCCAGATCATGATGGCGTTGGCATTCTTCGCCCAGACCGCAGAGTTCCAGACCTCAATTGAATCGACCAGATCGTACGAAAAGCCGAAATGGTCCTTGCCGCTGGGATGATTCGCCGACAGATGAATCGCCAACTCCTTCTTCACCGCCTCAATCACGATGTCGCGTTGGTCGCGCACATCGTAAAGCCGCTGATGATCGTACGGCGTGGCAGAGAAGGCGTTGCCGTGACCTCGCGTCGTTGTCCACTCCGCGCCATAAAGAAGCAGCACTGTGTTCGACTTGAACTCCGGATCGGTCCAGGTGTTATGCGCGACATCGCCCTGCACATGATTGTCATGGTCGGTGATACAGAGATAGTCCATTCCGACAGACTCGGCGAAGGAGATGATCTTAGCCTCGGAGTTATTGCTAGAGTCCTTACTGTGCCGGGAGTGCAGATGAAGGTCGCCCTTCAGCCAGATGCCATCGGTAAGGCTGGCAATGGGTGGCAGGGGGCCTACGTCAACGGGTGTCCAAGGGTTGGTGTGGTCCGTCTGACCTTGACCCGAAACGCCGAGAAGCCCTGCCATCATCAGGCCCGCCAGAAAAACATGAAAGCGCATTTCATTCCTTTCAGAAGAGCTCGAGGCGGCTCCTGTGTCCTTCCTCGATGCCACCAGTTATTGTTCTCACAGAGTTGCCCGAGCCGGCTTCGGCTCGAGCAGCCTGATGTCTATGCTCAATCGATGCTTAGAAGCTGAACTTCGCTCCGAACTCCATCGTGCGGTTTTCGTTGACCACCGACGAGATCACTCCGTTGGAAGCGGGGTTACTGACGGCCGAACTGGGGACGCTGAAGTTGGGGTGATTGGCGATATTGAAGGCATCCGCGCGGAGCACTATCTTGTATCTCGCCCCAATGGTTGTGGTTTTCTGCAGGTTCATATCCCAGTTTTGATAATGAGGTCCCCACAGCATGTCGTAGCCCGAATTGCCGAATGCGTAAGGGGCAGGAGCGGTGAACGCTGCGGTGTTGAACCACTCCCCAAGGGTCTTGTGCGCCGGATACAAAGGGACGCCCGGAACGCGATCTGCTCGGCCGCTTGCGCCATAGACCTGGGAGCCCGGCGCCGTGTAAGTGACAGAGAAGGGCTGTCCTGTCTGGAATGCGGTGATGCCCGCAATCTGCCATCCACTCACGAGTCCATTTGTAAGGTTGCCGGCGGAGCCAAAGAAGGCTTTTCCATGGCCCATCGGCAGCTCATAGGCGTAGTTGACCTCGAGCGTCTGCGGAGTAATGCTCGAGATGTTTCCGTAGGAGTCGCCAATGGTCTGCGGGTTCTGATAATTTTCAACGCCCAAAACCCGTATCCATTGGTACTCGGCATTGATCATGAATCCATGACTGTACTGCTTGTGCACGCCAACCTGTAGCGAGTTTCCCGTGGTGTTGTAGATCGGAGCGAACTCTTCGCTGATCGTGGAGAACGGCTGAAAGGGACGCCGTGACTGTTCGGAGGTCGGTCCGGGTGGTGCGAAGTTGATATCCGGTGCCGTGTTACCCGGACCACCATAGTTGTTCTGGTGGATCGTGCGCTGGCCTACGTAGCCGATCCGAAGCGACATTGAACCGGGAAGCTGACGTTCAATCGCCAGGTTGTACTGCTCCGTATAGGGTGTGACAGTGCTGTGCTGCGAGATCGTCGCAGGATTGGCTGGCACCGAAGCCGTGGTGGCGAACGGAGCATTCATTGTGATCTCGGGCACGGTACCAGCGGGTTGTGTGTAGTTCAACGCAGCGACAAAGGGAAGCGTGTCGAATCCTCCGCCGACATAGGAGGAAGGCAACAGGTTGTAATACACCCCGAATGCTCCACGAATTACTGTCTTCGTACCAAGCTGATAGGCGAAACCGAACCGAGGCGCTATGTTATGGGTAGGCTGGCCCAAATAGGCATACATACTGGTCGGCAGACCGATCGAAGGAGCAAGTACCGTGTCTGGAACATATGCGGGAATGGTTGCCGAGGGGTAGCTGCCGGCGAACACCGCGACTTTGCCCACGCTGGGTATAAAGAGCGACTCCGTACCATAGGGATTGTCATGGAAGCGCTGCAGGTCATAGCGGATTCCATAGTTCAGTGTCAGGTTCGGCAGGATCTTCCAGTCGTCCTGGATGTACATGCCATATTGGCTTGAGTTATAGCGAACCACATAGTCGCTGGGAGTTGCATTGCCCGTCGTGCTCGGATATCCGAGCAGATAGTCGGCATAGGCAATTCCCGAGTATTGGCCGGTGAAGGTGAACGAACCGTGCGACTGGGAGCTGTCCTGCCAGTCGTCGTCGAAGAGATAGGTGAAGCCAGCCTTAAGAGTGTATCTCGGGAAGACCTTGGTGAGGGACGTGCTGCCCTGATAAGTTTGTTCGAGGTTTTTCGAACCGGCTTCAGAGAAGGGTGTGATGTTCGTGATCGTTATGGATGGCGCACCTTCGAGCAGCTGTGGACCAAGCCCTGGAATGATCGCGGCGAAGTCTGTCAGGTAGTTCTGTGCGTCGCGGTAGAGCGGCAGATGCTGGTAGGCGACATAGCTGTCGAGCAATAGGCTGGGTGAGAAGGTATGGGTCCAGCCCGCCACGAAAATATCGTCGTGTTCGCCGTCACGTGCTACGCCGCCGGCGAGGCTGGATCCATCACCCTGGGTAGCCACGTCTTTGAACGGTCCATAAAATGCGCGAAGCCACGAGCCTCGAAGCTGATCCTTCTCACTGATCTTGTGATCGATGCGGATATTGAAGCGAGTCACTTCCGTTGTATGAGGAACAAGCTCAAAGGTGTTTACGCCAGTGGTCTGCGTTGTCGACGAAGGCATAAGCAGGTTTTGCAACTGAACATCGACCGGATTGAACGGCACGTTGATTTTGTTGCCAGGGAAAGGCTGGCCAGTTAGCGGGTTCACGATGATAGTGCCGGCCGCGCTGGTGGCGCAGCTGCCACCAGCAAGAAAGCAGCTAAAGTCGCCATTGCGCTCAGCCGCCGTAGCCTGGGTGCTGGTGAGCGGATTGGACTGGGTCAGGTGAAAGCCTTCGTAACTGGCAAAAAAGAAGGTACGGTCCTTACCGTTATATAGCTTGGGGATATAGACAGTACCTGAGAAGTTGCCCCCATACTCGTTGCGTTGATAGGGGGGACGGACCGGCGCAGCGGAGCTGGGTCCGAAGTAATAGGGTTTTGCGCCAGTACCTCGGCTGCGATTAAATTCGAGAGCTTCGCCATGGAAAGCGTTGGCTCCGCTCTGGCTGACGATGATGACTTGATTAGGTTGATTGAATTCGGCCGGAGCTCCGGTGGTGATGACTTTGAACTCGGCAAGAGCATCCAATGCCGGAACCTCGCCTAATCCACGTTGCAGCGAGACTTCCATATTGGTGACTCCGTCGAAGGTGAATCCGGCATCTCCGTAAGAATTGCGCTGGTTCGTGCCGAAGGCGAGTGTGACACCACGGACCGGAACCTGATCCTGTGCGGCAACGTCCTGGACTCCTGGGACAAGATTCAGCAGACCCAGAATGCTGAGGTGACCATTCAGTGGCGTGTTCTTAATGCTGGAGCTATCGACCACCAGCCCGACGGAAGATGTTTCGGCTTGAATTACCGGGCTTTCTGCGTTCACACTAATAGTCTGCTGATTCGCTCCCACGTTCAGCCTGGCGTCGATCTTTGCAACCTGATCGATCGCCAGTGTGATGTTGTTTTCCTGAGATGAATCGAATCCGGCCTTGTCGACCTTGACGTTGTAATGGCCCGGAGCGAGCTGCGTCACCGTGTAGGACCCTACATCGGATGTCGTCACGGTTCGTGTTGCGTTTGTTCCAACCTGAAAGATCGTAACGGTTGCTCCGGTGATCGCTGCCCCACTGGGGTCCGTCACCGTTCCGGTGATCGATCCAGTGATTCCCTGACCCAACGAAACCTGCACCGCTGTGATCGCAAGGAGGAACACCAGGACGACGATGAGATTCAACCGCAGGACAGGCCTCTTCTCTCGTGTCCTGTCTGATTGCAAGATTGCGTGCGGCGTCTCCGATAACAAAGTTTTCATATTGTCCTATTCACTTTCGTGGGAATGCACACAGCATGAGTGCGAGTTGGCCTCGCTATCCCGAATGTCTCGAGTATTGGGTGGCATCGCAGAACGCGGTAGGGGTTTTTCTTGTGTGCGATGGTGTGGACACGGCGCAGCGCAGTTATCTGCAGCGAAATCATCAAGGCGTGTATTTCAGCTGTGTGAATGAACACATGTGTGCGAATGCTGCCGGACACGTTAATTTACAAAGGGTTCATCAAGTCACTTTAGAGTCGAACTGAAAAGAAGAAAGTTCCCACGCGATGCAAACCCTTGAGCCATCACCGAAGGCCGAGCCGGTTTTTTTATCCCGGCTTGACGGCGTGCTGGGGGCAGAATTGCCTGTCGATGCGGAAGATCGCCGTTGGCAGCTTGCAATGCGCATCGCCGCCAGCGGGTCGCTGGGACGTTCGGGGCTGCTCTCGGATTTTCTTCTCTATATCGTCGATCGATGTATTCGAGGCCGCACAGAGGAGATCACGGAACAGCAGATCGGTGTGATCGTCTTCGGCAGGGCGGAAAATTACGACCCGAACGACGACAACATCGTGCGCAGCTATGCGCGCAAACTGCGCAAACGTATCGAAGGGTACTTCACTACGGAGGGACGTGAGGAGCCTCTACGGCTTGAGATCCCTCGCGGCGGATACACGCCAATTTTCTCTGACACGCCTCAGGTCTTACCCGAGACCGACGACGGCATCGCTTCCGGAGTTACCGAACCCCAGGGGTCCGGTGTATCGCATCCGGCAGTGTCGGAGAGGCTTGAGGTTATCTCCCCTGTTATTCAGGACTTCTCGTATCGAGCGCCCGGACATTTCCGGATCATCCCGGGCACAGTGCTCGCGCTTCTTATCGGCGTTCTCCTCGGGGTCGGTATCATGCTTCTGAAACACTCCAGATTGATGGAGTCCCGGCAGGAGGCACTATCGCGCATCTTTTGGAGACAACTCTTCAGTAGGGATCGCGACACCTTCGTTGTGCCTTCCGACGATGGCCTTGTCATCATGCAGCGGCTTCTTGAGCGCCCGGTGCCACTTACCGAGTACATCAATGGGAGCTATCGGACCACAGTGAAGATAGACGATAATCCCGATGCGAAGGACATTCTCAAGTTGGGTGGGCGACGCTTCACCAGTGTGGTCGACCTAGACTTCGCTGCGCGCCTGGCCCAATTGAAAGACCTTGTCCCTGAACGGATGATGATCCGTTATGCGCATGATTTGCGCATGGACGACCTGCGCACGGGCAATGCCATCTTGATCGGTTCCGACGAGTCAAATCCCTGGCTTGAGCTCTTCCGTCCTCAGTTGCATTTCCGGTTCCGATTCGATCCCGACCCGGATAAGCCATCGGGATTTGTGAACCTGTACCCACGCCCCGGCGAAGCCACAATCTACACCACCAAGGGACAACAAGATCAAACCTACGGGATCATTGCCTACTTGCCAAATCTTAGCGAGACTGGCCACGTCTTGATTGTTGCCGGCCTAAATGCTGCAGGAACGGAGGCGGCAACGGCATTTTTACTGAATCCTAAATCGATGATGCCCACTCTGCTCCAAGCAAGAACAGCGCAGGGAAATCTGCAGCCATTCGAATTGCTGGTAGGCGCCGGTAACGTGGCAACCAATGCCTCGACGCCGCATGTTGTCCTGGAACGAATTGGCCCACCTCCCGGACATTAAAAGCCTAAGATTTGAGCCTTTTCTCACCGCATCTTGTCTATCCGGAGCCGAGATCACTAAGACTTCGGATCGCGAGCCGTCTGCCTGCGGTGAACCAGTTGGAGAAAAAGCTGCTCGTGATGTGATTGGAGCACGCTATTTGCTGATATATCGTAAGGCGTTGATTTTCTTGGAGCGGGAGACCGGGATCGAACCGGCGACATTCAGCTTGGGAAGCTGACGTTCTGCCACTGAACTACTCCCGCTTTGAGCCTGATTATACGCTGTCATCAGAGTTCCGCGCTCCTTCAACTTCGCGCTTTGTCCGCGAGAGATCGCAATGCCGGCAGCACATCCCCGAGCGCTGTTGCCGGTGCGCCGCTCGTCCCCAGCGCAAAGTAGATCTTGCGATAGAGCGCGAAAAGCTCGTCATAGACCGCAGCCGTGTGGGTGTCCGGCAGGAATGTTTTGTACGGAAGGCAGATCGCAGCCTGCGCCGCTTCAATCGACGGAAACACTCCGGCAGCGAGGAACGCAAGGATTCCCGAACCTAGCGATGTTGGCGTGCCGTCGGGGACTAGCACCGGTTTATTTAAAACATTTGCGTAGATCTGATTCAGCACATTGTTCTTCTGCGGAATACCACCAGCATTGATGACGCGCTCAATCGGCACGCCCCCTTCCGCCATGCGTTCCAGGATGATGCGTGTGTGAAGTGCCGTTCCTTCAATGGCGGCAAACAACTCGTCTTCGGCAGTGTGCAACAGGTTCCAACCGAGAGTCACGCCGCCAAGCTCCGCGTTCACCAGCACCGTGCGGTCGCCGTTGTCCCAGGTGAGCCGAAGCAGGCCGGTCTGCGCCGGCTTATAGGCGGCGATTGCAGCCGACATCTCCCCGAGTGGCTTATTGGCTCGGCGCGCAATCGCCTCAAAGATGTCGCCAACGGCGGAGAGACCAGCCTCGACACCGGTGTACTGGGGATGGACGCTACCGGGAACGACACCGCAGACTCCCGGTATCAGTCTTTGCGAGTGCGTCATCGCAATGATGCACGTCGAAGTGCCAACCACATTGACGACATCGCCCTCGCGGCATCCAGCGCCAAGCGCATCCCAGTGGGCATCAAACGCTCCCACTGGAATGGGGATACCGGGCTTAAGCCCCATCTCCTCTGCCCATTGCGGTGAGAGATAACCCGCGATGTGGTCAGATGTAACGCACTCCCCCATGAGTTTTTCGCGCACGCCATCCAACAGAGGATCGACGCTGGAGAGAAACGATTGCGGAGGAAAGCCGCCCCAGCGCGGATTCCATAGCCACTTATGGCCCATCGCACAGACCGAGCGCTTGACCTGACTTGCATCGGTAATACCTGCGAGGGTTGCCGCGACCATGTCGCAATGTTCGAATGCCGAGACGAACCGCTCACGTTTATCCGGATTGTTACGCAGCCAATGCAGCAGCTTCGCAAAACCCCACTCGTGGGAGTAGACGCCACCGCACCATTGGATCGCTTCCAGACCTTCTGCATGAGCGCGCGCGGTGATCTCGGCGGCCTCGTGCTTGGCGCGGTGGTCGCACCATAGGTAATACTCGTCGAGTGGCTGCATGCCATCCCCTACAGGGATGACCGATGAGCCTGTCGTATCGAGTGCAATGGCTTTCACCGCTGTACCGTCAATCTTCGCTTCGGAGATTGCGCTCCGTGTTGCAACGACGAGCGCCTGCATCTGGTCGAGGTGCGATTGCGTCGCGTAGTCCGGGTCTTCGCGACGACGATGCAATGGATATTCGGCGGACGCCGTGGCAAGCCGGCCTGCCTCAGAGTCGAGCAGCGTGACGCGAACCGAAAGCGTCCCAAAATCGACGCCTGCAACGATGGGCATAGTTTTCTCTTTCTCTCTACTGGCCGTAGGTGGCTTTCGCGCCATGCTTGCGGAAGTAATGCCTGTCTAGCAAACCCTGCGAAACACCTTCACAGGCCTGATTCAGGGTAACGGTGAGAAAGGCCATGCGCGCAACTGATTCGAGCACCACCGCGTTGTGTGCAGCCTCATGAGGAGTGCGTCCCCAAACAAAGGGTGCATGCCCTGCGACCAACGCCGCAGGCGTTGCGAGCGGATCGCGGCCCGAAAATATCCGGGTAATCGCAATGCCTGTGTTCAACACATACTCTCCCTCGATCTCTTCATCACTCAGTGGGGCCGTCACCGGCACCGGACCGTGAAAGTAATCAGCGTGGGTTGTGCCATAGGCCGGGATGGCGCGACCAGCCTGTGCCCACGCCGTTGCGTACTCGGAGTGCGTATGAACGACTCCTCCAATGCCAGGAAACTCCCGATAGAGATGCAGATGCGTGGCGAGATCGGAGGAAGGCTTGAACTCGCCATCGACGTGTTTGCCGTCGATCGTGAACACCGGAAGATCCTCCGCCTGGAGCTTCTCATACGGAACTCCGCTCGGCTTGATGACCACCAGATTGTTCGCACGGTCGATGCCGCTGGCATTGCCGAATGTATACAGAACAAGCCCGCGTGCAACGATATCCAGGTTCGCGGCAAGTACCTCCCTGCGGAGCCGGTCGAGGGCCGTGCTAGTGCTGGAAACAATCATGATGCAACCTCCAGGTCGGTTTGCGTACCAGCAGTGCGGGTATCGGGTGCGTTTGACATAGATCTACCGACAGCCTGCAAAAGCTTAGGCAGGAAAACGTTTACCAATTTAACACACCGACGTGAGGAGTTGCCCTACTCGCATGCCAGCGGTTTTCCAGACAAGAAGCCACTTGCTGCCAAATAGCGACACTTAATCTTTATTATCATAGACTTAGAATATAACCCTTGTCGAGAAACAGGACGTATATTGACAGATCTATAACGAAAACCTTTACTGTTACCCTGTGACCTTAAAGCCGCGTACTCCCGTCGACATTCGAGCCGTAGCCAAGCGCGCCGGTGTATCCATCGCTACCGTTTCCCGTGCCATGAACGGCATCACGACCGTGGATGCTGAGTTGGCCAAACGTGTGATGAGGGCTGCGGAGGAGTTGAATTACACGCCCAACACACAGGCACGAGCTCTTGTCTCGGGCCGCAGCGGCATGATTGGATTGATCGTCTCAGAGATCACCAATCCGTTCTTTCCGGAGCTGATCCAGAGCTTCGAGGACTCCGCGGTGAAGCGTGGCTACGAGATTCTGATCGGATCCACGAATTACTCGGCGGAGCGGATGATGCAGTGCGTACGCCGCATGGTGGAACGCATGGTCGAGGGAGTGGCCGTCATGACCTTTGGCATGGATGAGGACCTTGTTCAACAGATGGTGGAGCGAGGAATCCCTGTGGTCTCGATCGGCCCTAAGAACAGCCTCGAAGGCGCTTCCTCTCTACAGGTCGATTTCAGACGAGGCCTGCACGAAGCTGTGCAGCATCTGGCGGTCATTGGGCATCGCAAGATCGCATTTATCAGCGGCCCGCTCAGCCTGGACTCAGCGCGACAACGCCAAAAAGCCTTTCAAGAAGCCATGAGCAGCATCTCCACACCAGTCCCGCCGCAGTTTGTGATTGAGGGAGACCACACCATGGAGGGCGGCTTCGCCGGTGCCGAAAAACTGCTCTCCCTCAAGGAGAAGCCAACGGCAATTGTGTGCTCGAACGATATGACCGCTATCGGGGTGCTGCATGCCGTCTCAGGCCGTGGATTAAAAGTGCCGGACGATATATCCATCATCGGCTTCGACGACATTCACATGGCACAGTTCACGGTACCGCCGCTTACAACGATTCGGATGGCGTGCTCCGATCTGGCTACCGCAGCACTGGATGCACTTCTGCACGATACAGCCGAGCCGATGCGCAAGTTTGAGGCGACACGAATGATTCCAACGCGGTTGATTGTCCGCCAGACGAGCGGCTATCCCAGACAGCATGCCGTGAAGCGGACAAAGCCCGCAGCAAAAAAGACTTCCGCCCGCCCGGTGTCCGCGGATTAGTAGTTGATATAGACGGGATTGCCTAACAGCCAGAGCTTGCCTTCGGGTCCCATGACATCGACTCGAATCCAATGGCGTTTTCCATCGCTCTTCCACGAAAGCTTCTTCGTCTGGTCCTTATCTACGATGGACACATCGCTGCTCAAGGGCACCGCCTTTCCGTCTACGGTCAAAACCACTATGCCGGTGGCTACGTCAACCGCGTGCACATCAAGCTCAACCGTTGCGTCGTTCGCGACTTTCAAAGAATCACCCATGTGAGCGGTTTGATCTCCGGCTCTTGCCTCCAATTCGACCATGCGGTCGTGAGAGCCTGTCAGATCGATACAAACATGTCCTGCAGCAATCCCTGCCAGAATCGCAGGTGTCGATAAATCCGAGGCGTATACGACGGTAGTCGGGTTTCCCACCGAGCCTATTTGATCCAGAGGTTTCATCGGCCGATGGTTATCGCTTCCCCCAATCGCAGTCAGCCGAAAACCAAGGTTCAACTGCGTTTCCCAGAACGGAATTCCGGAGGTATCCGGATCCTCACTCCCGCTGTTCACCGCCTCAATAGCCGTCAGCAGATGCATGTCTACGGGCTGGGGAGGGGTCCAGCCGCAACCCATGCAAGCCTCGCCTGTGTAGTCGCGAGGATGATTAATCGAAGTAAGCGCTCCGAGCTGGCGCGCGCTTCGCAACAGGGTGTCTGCATCCGGAACAGCTTTGCTTCCCAGCCGGAAGTCGACGAAGTCCGTAGTGCCGAGAAAATTGATGTGCCCATAGAAGGTGGTGACTTCCCTTCCCGGAATCAGCAACAGTTTGTCGAAATAAGGCTGCAGTTCTCGCATCGCATTATATTGCGACGTCGCGTTGTGATCTGTAATCGCGATAAAGTCGAGCTCGCGCTGGGCCGCCGCATTGACGGTGGCGAACACAGGACATGCAACCATCTTGCCCGTCTGACTGGGGCACTGACCGTCGCTGTGGCCGGTGTGCATATGCAGATCGCCGCGATACCAAGCCGGCCCGCTGCGCAGGGGCACGTTCAATACCGCTGGCTCGTCGGCGACCAAACCCGTGTGGCTGAAATCAATGTGCAGCGTATAGTGCGCTGTCACCTGCGGCCGGATATTAGGGACTCCGATCACGACCTTCCACTTTCCCGTTGGGATAGGCCCAGGCAGACAGGATGGCGTCGCATCCGATAGTCCCACAGTTAGCAATTTCTTATTGCCGCCGCTCCAACAGCGCAGCTCGGTCGGATCCGCGAGACCAAGATCCAGTGTCGTGCGCTGGTCTTTGCCTGTGTAGTCGAAGGTTAGTGTCACCCGCCGTGTTCCTGACGGGACATCAAACGGCACTTCTACGTAACTGTGGTTTTGTGCACCGTGGACTTCGCCCTGCAAGACGATCGAGTTCGTTGCAGCTGTCGCATGATGATCCAGAGGCTGTTGCGTCCACATTTTGAGAGCACCTAGAAACACGCAAAGCAGAATCATGGACATCTTTGCTGTTGTTGCAATCCAACTCTTTCGTAGCACCTTGAAGCCTCCTGCGCTTGCCGGCATATTTTGGATGATACTTAACGGGAGATACCAACAAGTGCCAGGGCGCAGCATCAATCCTCGGTCAAGCGTATCTTCGCAATGCGGATGCTGGGGTCACTACACCAAACGTCAAAAAATCGTACGCTAAGGTTCGTTGCGCAATCGTTCGTTTGCGCAATCTGAGAAGGTCTGCTCGACGACCGGTCTCAATACTTCATCGTGTTCAGATCTTCGCACGCCTCACGGTTACCTCCAACGACTCCTAAGTAGACAGAAGCTGCTAGGTCGTATCGACATATAGCTGGAGTCTAAGCCAGGCGCAGGCGAGAGCGGTACATGAGCGGAAG
>NZ_LMUH01000009.1:0-89356 GCF_009766105.1 Granulicella sp. S156
CTGCTCACCCTGTTTAAAACCTACTGCCAACTCTCAAATAACAAAAAAGTCACACGCTCTGAGCGAAGCGGCTCGCGCATTTTGCGAGCCGCGCAGTCGAAGGACCCCGAAACCTCTCGTTCACCGATATGGTGTGGACCTTTTCAATCCCAAAGCCCGTCTGGGAATTTTCGCGCACCCAAAGGATTCAGGGCACGTCTGTGCCACCCATCTCAGCGCCAAAGGCGCGGCTCATACCAGCCCCAGGTACGAAACATAAAAAGGGGTCCCGAGGGCTGAAAGCCTGACTCATCAGCAGGCCACTGACACCCCGAGCCCTCAGACGACGCTAAAAAGGCACGTTTCGTTCCTGTCCGCACCATAAATACCGCCCAGTCAAGCGCATTATGCGCGGCAACTGCCATGCAAACCCTGCACTCATCCAGTTACACTCACAATCGATGCAAACACTCACCGAGCTCAACGACCAATTTGGCATTCCACAGGTCCTTGTCTTTGCCGAGGGCAAAGGCGGTCTCCTCTGCGCCCAGATCACCACCGAAGCCTGCAGTGCGACGCTTTACCTCCAGGGTGCGCATCTTGCGCACTGGCAGCCCGCCGGGCAGAAGCCGGTGCTGTTTCTCAGCGACCGCTCCAACTTCGCCGAGGGCAAGGCGATTCGCGGCGGCGTCCCGGTCATCTTTCCCTGGTTCGGCCAGCGCACCGGCGCACGTACCGACGGCCCCATGCACGGCTTCGCCCGGACGGAGGTCTGGCAGGTCGCCCTCGCGGCCTTCTCCGACAAAGACCTGCACCTGACCCTGACGCTCGGCCCCAGCGACGAGAGCCGCAAGCTCGGCTTCGACCACTTCCGCGTGGCCTACGAGCTGGTGCTCGGCAGCACGCTGACCATGCGGATCAGCGTCGTCAACCACGCGGAGACGCCGCTGCACTTTGAAGAGGCTCTGCACACTTACTTCGCGGTCGGCGAGCCGGAGCATCTGCGGATCTACGGCCTGGGCCACACCGAGTTCCTCGACAAGACCGACAGTTTCAAGCGCAAGACCCAGACCGAAGACGTGTTGACGCTGCACCAGACCACCGACCGGCCATACCTTAACACCACCGCAACCGTCACGCTGGAGGACCCCGACCTCAGCCGCCGCATCGTGGTGGCCAAGCAGGGCTCGAAGACCACGGTGGTGTGGAACCCCTGGTCGCAGGTCGCGGCGACGTTGGCGGACTTTCCTCCCGAAGGCTGGCGCAGCATGACCTGCATCGAGACCGCGAACGCCGCCGACAACGCTCTCACCCTGCAGCCGAAGGAAGCGCATACGATGGAGGCAAAGATCTCCATCGAACCCTTCAGCGGCAGCGCGACGGAACGGCTCCAATAAGGTCTGTTGGAGCCCTGCCGCTGCTTTTGCTTGTTTTTCGTCGTCATCCTGAAGCGTAGCTGAAGGACCCCCGCATTTGTGGTGGTACAGACGCCAAGCGCATCACTAGCTTTGGTTCTGTCCCACCTTGCATCTGTGGTGACAACAATGCGGGGGTCCTTCGCCTATGGCTCAGGATGACGACGAAAAACAAGCAACGGCAAGGACGAAAGACATTCGATAAACATGAGTTTTCAATAGATCCCAAACAAGATTCAAAGGGGCGTATGAACCAACTCATCCTCGCATCAAGCTCCCCACGCCGCCGCGAGTTGCTGGCCAAGGCCGGCTACACGTTCGAAGTACGCGCTGCGGACATCGACGAGAGCCTCCACGCGAGCGAGCTGCCTAAGGACTATGTGCAGCGTCTGGCTCTCGAAAAGGCACAGAAAATAGCCGCGCTGAATCCCGAGGCGGTCGTGCTCGGCGCGGACACCACCGTTGTGGTGGAAGGCGAAGTGTTGGGCAAGCCCGAGGACCACGCCGACGCCGAGCGCATGCTGCGCCTACTCTCAGGCCGCACCCACCAGGTATACACAGGCCTTGCCGTGGTGAAGGGAGCAGAGCATCGCATCCACGTGGAGACAACGGATGTCGTCTTCCGCGACCTCACGGACGAAGAGCTCGCAACCTATCTCGCTTCAGGAGAGGCCATGGACAAGGCCGGAGCCTATGGCATCCAGGGCTACGCCGCACGCTGGATTCCCCGGATCGAAGGCGACTACTTCAACGTTGTAGGCCTGCCGCTCTCCGCAATGGTGGGGCTGTTGGGTGAGAGTGTTTTTAGCGCAGCTTGAGATATAAACGGGTGGGTTTTTAGCTGTCGAGGAACGAAAATGCCATTTTACACGAATTACGTGTACACTATTTTCGTGAAGAACATAACGCTCACAGCCGACGAAAACCTTATCGAGCAAGCTCGTGCAGTCGCTCGTTTACAGCACAAGACACTGAACATTGCTTTTCGCGAGTGGCTGTCTCAATACGCGCTTCAAGATGGAGCTGCGCAAGAGTACGAAGCCTTGATGGCCCGTCTGCGCTATGCCCGATCTACTGGCCCTTATACGCGAGATGAGATGAATGAGCGCTAGGTATTTTCTCGATACCAATGTGCTGGCATATACCTTCGACAATAGGGAGCCGCGGAAAGCACAAGTAGCCGATAGGCTGGTGGCTGAAGGAATACAGCAGCGAACGGGCATTATCAGTTATCAGGTGATGCAGGAATTCCTCAACGTTGCTTTTAAACGGTTCAATCCGCCATTGGCATCGAACGATGCTCAGCAATATCTCTCATCCGTTCTGCGGCGGTTGCTTGCAGTTCAATCGTCCGTGGCGTTATGCAGTGAAGCTCTGCAAATAAGAGATCGCTACCAACTAAGTTGGTATGACTGCTTGATTGTCGCTGCTGCACTTGAAGCCAAGTGCGAGATCCTGTACACCGAAGACCTGCAGCACGGACAGCGGTTCGGTGAGTTGCTCGTCGTGAATCCGTTTCTCTAAGAGTTCTGGTGATTGACGCGCCGTGTTGCGTATTCCTGCAAGGATCTTTTCGATCCTGCATTCCCAACGCCCCCAGCATCCATTTGGTCAGTTGAACCGAACTATCGCTGCTACACTGGGCGACGAACACTTAACAGCACAAAGGGAGATCGCGCCACGACGAAGGCGTTTTTCCGGCAGCACCGCTTCTCGAAGAGGTATCAGGACGTGTCCCTATCTTGTGCGATCGCTTCTCCTCAGCATTCTTCGCAAAGCGATGCAGGTCCGCGCCTCTCACGCTGCTGGCTGGCACTCATAGCACTCTGCCTCGTCGGGTTGGCGCCTGTGGCCATGTACGCACAAGCTGCAGACCCCACGGAAACACCGACCATCGTAGATAGCGGTTTTGTTCCTCAAGGGGTAGCCGTGGACAGCAGCGGCAACGTGTACATCACTGACAGCGTCGGCCGGGTATTGAAGGCGACGCCGTCGGGTGGCATATATATCCCGAGCGTTCTTCCGACCAGTGGCTTGAACGATCCTTATGGGATAGCGGTAGATAGCAGCGGCAATCTCTACATCGCGGACAGTGGCAACAACCGCGTGGTGAAAGAGACGTTGTCCGGCGGCAGCTATAGCCAAAGCAGCATAGGAAGCAAACTGGTTTCTCCTAAAGGAGTGGCCGTTGATAAAAATGGCAACCTCTATATAACCAGTAAAGGACCCATACCCAATATAGGAAACGACGACGTTTATAAAGAGACGCCGTCAGGCAGTGGCTATAAGGAGCTACCAATTTTCGATGGTTTATCCAATCCCTATGGCGTAGCCGTGGATAGCAGCGGCAACGTGTACATCACCAATACCGGAAACAATAGCATTCTGATGGAAACACTATCCGGTAATAGTTATGAGACAAGCATCGTGGTAGTTCATGATGAAGTGAATTCACCCTATGGCGTAGGGGTGGATAGCAGCGGCAATCTCTATGTCGCCGACACGTACAACAACCGCATCGTGAAGGAAGTGCCCCCCGGCATTCCCTATACCCAAAGCGTCGTGGTGATCAATACCAGCTTGAATTTACCGGCAGGCGTAGCGGTAGACAGCAACGACACCCTCTATATCGCGGACACCCAAAACCAACGTGTCTTGAGGCTGCAGACCGAAGAAGGCTTCACCCTAACCAGCACATCTTCCACTTCTCAGGGCGTCTACGACGGCAGCGCCACCGCCAGTTATAGCTTCGCGATTACGCCCGTGGCCGGAGACTACCCGAACCTGATTACGCTCTCGGTAACGGGCCTGCCTACGGGTTTTACGGCAAAGTTCAACCCGGCGACGACCACACCTGGGACGAGCACGGTGAGTTCGCAACTGGTCGTGGAGGACGCCGCTTTGGCATCGGAGCAGCATCAACGTGGCTGGAACTCTCCAGGCAAGGACGCGTTTGGGGCAATCTTCGCCTGCCTCTTGTTGCCGTTATTGGGGATGCGCCGCAAGCTGCGAACTCGCTTGCTGACTCTGCTCCTGCTCTGCGTTGGTCTGACCGCAACCTTCGGAATAACTGCTTGCGGCAGCGGCGGTATACCGCCCGGCCCAGCCGTCAGTTACACCCTGACCGTAACGGGCACGAGTGGCTCGCTGGCGCACTCCACCCCGGTAACCCTGAGTGTGACCCCGTAGCAGGTAGTCTTTTCGATACCTCACCGCAAAATTCAGCGGATTGCAACATTCCTTCAGTACGGTAGTCGTTATGCGACTTAGCTTCGTCATACCTGCGTACAACGAAGAAGCCTATCTGCCGGCGTGTCTGGAGTCCATCCTCGACCAGATCAAAGGTCTCGACAGCCTCACCGAGATCATCGTCGTCAACAACGCCAGCACCGATGCCACTCGCGAAGTCGCCCTCCGTTACCCCGGCGTCATCGTCGTCGACGAGCCGCGCAAGGGCCTCACCTTCGCTCGTCAGGCCGGCTTTGCCGCCAGCTCCGGCGAGCTCATCGCCAACGTCGACTCCGACTCGCGGCTCACGCCCGGCTGGGTCGCCAACGTTCTCTCCGCCTTTGACGCCCAGGTTCCATCCGGTAAGCGCCCACTGGCCGCCTACTCCGGTCCTATCCTCTACTACGACCTCACACCACGGCAGCGCATTCTCGTCCACGTCTTCTACCTGACGGCATGGACGACTTATGCGATGAACCGCTACATCCTGCGCGTGGGTTCGATGGTGCAGGGCGGCAACTTCGTCACTGCTCGCTGGGCACTGGAGGAGATCGGCGGCTTCAATCTTGCGATCAGCTTCTACGGCGAGGACACCGACATTGCGCGCCGCCTGAACGATGTCGGCGAAGTCCGTTTCACCTTCGACCTGAAGATGTTCTCCTCCGCCCGCCGCCTCAAGAAGGAAGGCATGTTGACGATGGCCGCAAGGTACTCCATCAACTATCTCTGGACGACCTTCTTCAAGCGCCCCTACACGCACACGCATATCGACATACGCGAACAGCCTGAAGGCTAGGGGCTCCAGGCAACAACATTGCCGATACGAACACCCGCTATCTCACACAAAGGTCGCAAAGAAAGCCAAGTTCCGCCACGGGTACCGTAGCGAAACTTGGCTCTTTTCTTTGCGACCTTTGCGTCAAGCTGTTGCTTGTTCTTCGAGCTGAAGCTCGAGCGGTATCAATGTGAGTGTACCCAGTGCTACAGGGCTTGACGCCATTTTTTCCCAATAAAAATGGCATTCGCAAGCATTTTCAGAGGGCCAGTGACATTGATACCGCTCTAAACCAGCTCCAGCCCTTGCCGCAGATCGTTGACTCCGGGGAATGCCAGGCTGAGCGGGGCAGCGACGCCACGCTTGCCGAACAGACGCACCAGTTTGATCGCCGTCATGATCGCGGGCGGCGGTGTGCCGCCAACCCAGAGCTGGCTCAACTGCCGCATCTCGCCGTTTTGATCCGGGTGGAAGACGCGATCGTCCCACTTCTGCCAGCCAGGGAGAAACTGCGGGAAGTCGGTGACAGCATTCAGCGTGGACTGCACAATGCGCTGCTCCCAGCGCTGCTGGTACTGGTCCATGAAGTGGACATGGCTGCGGCCCTCAACGCGGATCTCTTCGACGAAATCGTTGAAGTTGGTCGCTGTTGTCAGGTTGACGTTTGCGTTTGGCTCCAGCCCGTGCCGGTCGCCGCCCGAGATCAGCAGGTACCCGAGTTCGCGGCACAGGCGGCCGACTTCGCGGTTCTCCTGCGCATGGCGCAGCCCGTTCAGCTCCAGGGCGTGGATGCAGTTGCCCACCTCGCTCAGGAACCGCAGCATCTCGCTCACGTGCACCGGACCCTTCTTGTGCAGGTCCCAGAGTGGGTGGTTGAACACGATCAGGACATTCGGTTGCTCATGCAGTTCGCGCAGCAGCTCGATCAGCCTGGCGTCGTTCGGAGCTACGGTATAGGCCTCGAAGCGGCTCATCCACTCCGTGCCGCTGCCGCTGGGCAGGTTGTGAATGCCGAGATGAAACACCGTCTGTCCGTAGGGCGCAGACCACTCGACCGACATAGGAATGTGCCGCGACGAGGGCACAGCCCGCAGCAGCAGGGTGCCTTCGAGTGTGTCGTGGTCCGTGATCGAGACCAGCGGATACAGTCCAAGCCGTTGAATCTGTTTGGCCTCAAGGTCGTACGCCATGCGCGGCTGTAGCGGCGGACGCCAGTTGGCGCGGTCGAAGTCCAGCTTCACTCCGTAGAGGTTGTAGGCCTTCTTCTCATAGTGAGCCACAACGCGGCCCACTCCGGGCAGCGCCAATCCCATCGCGTGGATGAAACCCAGCGTCTCCTCCGAACAGCTCGTATGGCTGTGGAGCGAAACGCCTGTCGTAAAGGCTGTAGTGGCTAGCGGCTGCTTCCAGTTCGTCGAGACTTTTGAATGCGGCTGCATGGTCGCTCCTGGCGGCTATGACATGGTTAGTTCTGCCTAAAGATTGCCAGCCAAATGCGAATGCACCGTAATAAGAGCAATAACAGACGTTCAATTTGGCGAAATATGTGCCGAGTTATGTACCCTTTAGCGCAAGTTTCGATTGGAGCGACGCCTCAATGTCTTCAAAATCCCGCAATTCTTAAGGGAGCATTGCGTTGTCACTCGGTTTCGTCTTTGCAGACCTGTTTATAAATTCCATATCTATAGAGCAGACTGAAATACTGTGAGGGGGGACACGATGAAGGGTAAGCAGGCAGTTTTCTTTGTAGTGCTTTTAGTACTCTTCTTTGCCTGCATCTTCAGTCCCTTCTACCTGTCAGACGATCCAGCACAAGCCGCAAACAGTGGCCTGCGCAAGGCGTTGATACCTGTACTGCAGGAGTATCGGAGTCTGCAGGCTCAGGCCGCAGCGGGCAAACTCAGCGGAAAGACAGACCCGGCACTAGCTACAGCGCGACAGCACCTTAACCAGGCAGAACGTTTCGTTCCTCTCTTTGAATCTGAAAATGGAAGGCATGCCAATAACCACGCCGAAGGTGCGCTGGATGCGTACGCAAGAAATGTCGAGGACCTGGCCGAGGCAAAGAAATCGATACAAAGTTCACTTGTTGGCGGCGACTCTACTTCATCCGGGATAGAACTTACCCAGTCGGCAGATAGAGCTCAACGAGACTTCACCATAGCTTCAAACGCCCTCGCAGAGCCTGCGCACCAGGCCTGGGGTGTCACCCTTCAGGGCATCTTATTTCCCTTAGGTTTGATGATCCTCCTTCCCAGCATTTTTCTGGTGGGCTTTGGGCCGAGCGCTATGAGAGCACTGCGTGATCGGGGCATACGGCGAACAGGGGTGCGGATGACGGCCACTGTGATCTCTTCCAGCAAAACAGGGTTGATGGTGAACTATGTGCCGCAATACGAGGTGACCGTCCGCCTGCCAACCGGCGACACTACAAAAGTGATACTGCTGGCCTATGCAGGAGCGCCTCCGGGTATGGAGTTGCAAGTGATCGTGGACCCTGCCAATCCAAGTAAGGCGGTTGTTGTCTAAACCTAAGAGCAAGACGGTAAATTTATGGGACCAGCTTCAACTCTCCCACATTCCGCTTTCCCGTCGGACAGATATTCAGCAGAGGACAAGCCTCGCACTTCGGTTCGGAGAACGTGCACAGCGTCTGTCCATGCAGCTTCACCAACGAGTGGTGCTCGTCGAGCATCTCCGCATCCCAGGTCTCGGGCACGAGGCGCATCAAGCGTTCTTCGGTGATCGCCGTGTCTGCCCGTGGAACAACACATAGCCTTTGCACCACGCGCAAGTGGTTCGCATCGATCGAGATCGCTCGCCGCCGCAGCGTGCTGAAGTTCACCACCGCCGCCGACACCTGCGGCCCTATACCCTCGAACTGCTCCAGCCACGCGCGAATCTTATCCGTGCGATAGCGCGCCAGAAAGTCCAGCGTCAGCGAGCCATAGCGCTCGGTGATGCCCATGAGCGCAGCCTTCAGTCTCGGAGCCTTCACCTCAGGAAATGTAACCACGGCAATCGCGCGCTCGAGTTCTGGAACAGTGGCGTCACGTACCGCCTCCCAGTTGCCGGGCCAGGCGGGGAAGTAGCGCACCAGGTCACGCATCACCTGGTGCGCGGACGGAGTCTTAGTGCGCGAGCTCAGCAGCGAGTAGATGAACTGCGTCAGCGGGTCCCACGGCTCACGCGGCGCGGGCTGTCCATAGTGCCCCAGCAGCAGGCGATGGATATGCGGCAGTCTGTCAGCCTCCTCAGGCGTAAGGGGACGTCGCGGCGGAGTCGCCTGCTCGATCGGTTCGTTGAAGAGTTCCGCGCTCATTCGTTCCGCGTAACCCCCAGCTGCTGTCCCTCGCTCGTCGCCAAACCCCACGCCATGCGCGGCGTATTGTGCGCGAGACCCACCGAGCCATCCGGTCCCATCAGAATGATGCCGCCATGCCCACCCAGCCGCTTAAACAGATACGCAATCGCCTCACTCGCCGCCTGCTGGGGTGTGGCTCCTGCGGCGACGCGGTCCACCGCCCACTTGCCCAGCACCAGCTTCATGATCGGCTCGCCCCAGCCCGTCAGCGACACCGCCGCGCTCTCATTATCGGCATAGCATCCGCAGCCGATCAGGGAGCTGTCGCCCACGCGCCCCGGAGCCTTCGAGAGCGTTCCGCCGGTCGAGGTTCCCGCGGCGAGATTACCGTCCGCATCGATCGCCACTGCGCCCACCGTGTCATGGGAGTGCAGCGTCGGATCCACCACCTGAAACTCCTCCGGCAGCGTCCGCACCGCCGCGGTCATCGCATCGGCATCGGCGGCAACATCATCGCCGCTGAACGTCGTATCCCGCCCGCCCGCAGCCTCGGCGCGCTGAAAGGCCATCAGCCGCTCGCGCTCGCGCGGGACGATCAGTTCGGTGTTATCGACCAGCCGCATACCATGCTGTGTCGCAAACCTCTCCGCACCTGTCCCGACAAAGTACACATGCGGCGACTGATCCAGCACCAGCCGCGCCGCCTGGATCGGATTGCGCAGCCGCTCCACGCAGGCCACGCCCCCCGTGCGCAGGTTAGCGCCGTTCATCAGCAGGGCATCGAGCTGCACACGGCCATCGCGCGTCAGAAAGGATCCCCGCCCCGCGTCGAAGGTATCGTCATCTTCCATCACGGTAACGGCGGCTACGACTGCGTCGACAGAGCTACCGCCGCGCGCCAGCGCATCCCACCCCGCACGCAGGGCATGGCGAATGCCGTTCTCATGGGCGGCAACGGCATCGTCGGGCATAGCCCACGCGCCGCCGTGGATCAAAAGGATAGGAGAGCGTTTCGTCATCGCTCTGTGATTGTATTTGGCGGACGCTCCCGGCGTCCTTATCGGACTCTCTGGGCCTTTCGCTCTTCACGGCAATCCAGGAGCAGATGGGATTGAAGTTGGAGCCGGTGAAAGGGCCAGCCGAAGTGCTCGTCGTCGACCATATCGATCGCCCCTCGGAGGACTAGAGCGGTTTCACGGATCGTGTCGTGTACGGATTAGTGAAACCGCTCTAAGCCGTTCTCGCCAGCCACGCCCGCGATAGACGGCGCCTGCGTGGGGGCCGCTGGGTACGCGGCAGCACAAACCAGATAGCCACAAAGATGCTTGCGGCGAGGGGGATGCTGACGCCGAAGACAGGATGCAGGGTATAGAAATCGTCGCGCGTCACGCTCTGCAGCTCGATTGCCGGATGCCGCAGATACGCTATCAATCCGAGTGTAGCCAGAAAGAGCACATCGAGACTCGCGGACAGACCTTGAAAAAGCCTGAAGCTTGAGAGTTGAGAGATCGTTTCTCGGCGTAACAGTAAAAAGACCAGAAACCCTAGCCAGACAAACGTGACTGCTGGCCCGACTCCTCGCGCAATCTCCTGGAATGAGGAGTATGGCCACGCCACCCGATAATCGGGTATTGCGGCAGAGAACCGGCTCGCTGCAAGTAACCTCCACGCGGGATACAAGGCGCTCCATCCCGCGGAGAAGACCAGCGGCAGCGCATAGGGCCTGGCCCCTTGATAGATTCTTTGGTAGGCGCTGATCCCGATGGCCATCAGAACCTCACGCCAGAACCAGATGCTTGACCGGCCTGATTGCAGCTCTTCGAGCAGATCGCCACACAACGCCTCGTGATCGCAGCCAAAGGTCAAGTGCTCCAGGGACCAGATCGCGAGCGCAACCATCGTTCCTGCTTTCATGCGAGTTCCTCCGGCGTTGGGAGTGACTTCCACAGTTTGTTGAGAACGCTGCGAGTTTCATGAATAGAGCGAAGTCCCTGCTCCGTGAGCCGAAAGTACCGCTTGGCCCTGCCTCCGCGTTCCGGTGTTGCGTCGCCCAGGCTGGACGCGATCAAGCCCTTGCTCTCCAGCCGGTCCAGTGCGGCATAGACGCTTCCGACCGAAACGCGCCGCCCACGCGAGAGCGACAGTTCCCTGGAGAGAGGAACCCCGTAAGCCTCATCTCCCAAACGAAGAATCGTAAGGAGAATCATCAGCTCAAACTCGCCGAGATAGCTATGTTCCGCCATAAGTTCGTTTATAGCGAAGAAATGAAGCGAATGCAATCGAAAAGAAGACTCGGCCACAAATTTTCAGGATGAGGAAGTACGTTCCAGCTGACATGTCATCAAATTCTCTCGCGTAGCGCACAAATTTTTTTGTAGCAAAAATCGGAAGGGCCCGGTTTCAACCAGGCCGTAAAAAGCCGGGCCAAAGGTCCGCACCGCTCTGCCCTGAGCGTAGTCGAAGTGCCAGAGTGGAGGCGCAGCAGCAACGAATGAATTGCCTTTTTCATCCGCTTGAACATTCCTGAAGATGACGCATGCCTTTCCTCTCATACGATCGCCATGTATTGGATGACACGCTCTGGTGACGACTTCTTCTCTGGCTAAAGCCGTCGACAGAATCAAGACAAAATGAAGACAAAATCAAGACAAAGGCTTGTCTTGGGATGAACGGGTTGAAAATTTCGTTTGACAATCACCTTCCCGATTTGTTTTCATTCGCAGCGATCGACAGACACACTCTCATAATGTCTAGATAAACGGTTGTCTTACAAGTTTGCGTTAGGGGCTGCTCGAGGAAGGTTCCTGTCCTTTAGCGGAGTTGCCGGTCTGCGCTCAAAACGAAGGAAGAAGCTCTGCGGGCCCTTTGGTGTGCGATCAAACAGTAAGGGCTTCGGTGCTGAATGTCAGCGCGCGGCTCAAGACATGAACGAAAAAGCGCTGGATAGCGCAGGCAATCGAAAGCATTTTTGGAGGCAACATGAAGCAGTGGATTCGCGCCAGCTTTGGGCTGGAGCAAGCGGATAGGCAGTGTGAGGCAATGAATGGAACAGAAGCACGCAGCAAAGTATTTCTGGCTATTGCTCTGGTGACCCTGTTGTGGCCGGCTCTCACGGCTAAGGCGCAGAATACAAACTCGGGTGACCTTCGCGGCACCGTGACAGACACCACAGGGGCTGTAATTCCCGGAGTAACGGTTCAGGTCAAGGATGTGGACAAGGGTGTCGTCAAGACCTACGTCACCAATGGAGCCGGCCTATACGATACAGGTTCGATCACGCCGGATCACTACCTGCTGACCTTTACCAGGACCGGGTTCGGAACGTTTGTGCGCGGTCCGATTTCGCTGGACGTCTCCGTTCAGACCATCGATGCGCAACTGAAGGCAGGCTCGACGCAGGAGGTGGTGGTAACCACGGATGTGCCGCTGTTGAATACCGAGACCGGCTCGCAGGAGGCTACGCTATCCTCCGAGGTCATGTCGCAACTTCCCCAGACCAATCTGGGTGCGGACTGGGAGATCTTCACCGTACTGCTGCCCGGAGCCGCTGGCGCTCCCGAGAACGCCAGCAGCGCCTCTGACCCAGGTCAGGTAGCGGCCATCAATGGCAACCTGCCCTTCGAGAGCATGCTGGCCGATGGCGCCACCACGACGCTGCCGATGAGCCAGAACTCGGACGTCACGATCTTTGAGACGACCGCCGAGGTCAAGATCAGCACCAACGGCTTCTCGGCGCAGTATGGCCTGGGCGGTATCGTCTACAACCAAATCACCAAGGGCGGCGCCAGCCAGTTCCATGGTGTTGGATACGAGTACTTCGCCAACGACGCCCTCAACGCCAACCCGTATGAGTTCGGCACTCTCGGCGTGACGCTGCCCAAGTTGCGGTACAACAACTACGGCTTTTCCATTGGCGGCCCGGTGATCCCGCACAAGCTCTTCTTTTATTTCGACTTCGACAAGACCATCAACAACAGCTCAAGTATCGGCCATGAGACACTGCCGCTCGGGCAGAACGCGGCCATGGCGAACGGTGACTTTACCGCTCCCGGAATGCCCACGATCTACGATCCCACCACGCAGACGATTCAATACACCGGTAGCCACACGTATACGGTCGCTGGCGGCAATCCGGTCACCCAGCAGTGCCCCTGCGTCATCCGCCAGTCCTTCGCGGACGAGTATCACAATGGCAACCGCATCCCAGCCAGCATGATCAACCCAGTCTCGCAGAACTTCCAGACCCTTCTGCAGACCTTTGGCAACAACGCGGTACAGCAGCCCTCCAATGTTGGCGCCTCGGCGATCGTCCAGGGCGTTGTCACCAACAACTATGCGTATAGCGCCCCCAGCATTAATCCCTTTACCAAGTACTTCGGCCGCCTGGATTACGACATCAACTCCAAGAACCGGCTCACCATCTCGCAGACGGAGAGCGACAACCCGGGGATCAATTACGGACAGGATGTCTGTCCCCTCAACTGCGAAACCGAAGACGTAAGCCGTGAAAACGCTCAGATCTCGGATGTTTGGAGTTTCAGTTCAACATTCCAGAACGAAGCGCGCTTCGGCTTTACCGATCAGTTGAACTTCTTTAGCCCGTCGACCCAGGGCAAGGGCTACACGGCCAAGCTGGGGTACCAGTTAGCCAAAGCGGATGTGATCCCACAATTCTCTTTCGGTAGCCAGATGCAGGGCTTTAGTACCGGCAATACCAGCCCATTTATCTACAAGGAGTTCGTTTACGATCCTTCCGACGTGATCACGCTGATTCGTGGCAACCACGTCCTGCACTTCGGCGGCGAGTTCCTGATCAGCCTCGCCGATTCCACACAATATAACTATCTGAACCCAGGCACCCCGAGCTTCAACGGTCAGTACACCGCCTCGGGCGGCCAGATTACGGCGACAGCCGGCACAGGAGACGGCTTCGCGTATGCAGACTTTCTGCTCGGCCAGATGAACAGCTACAGCGCCAGTGTGACGCCGGAGTATGGCGCCCGGACCAAGAGCCCGCAACTGTTCCTGCAGGACGACTACAAGTTGCGTTCCAACCTCACCGTCAACCTCGGTCTGCGCTATCAGATCCACACCGGCTGGAACGAGGTCAAGGGCAATGAGACGGTCTTCGATCCCACCGTGGCAAATCCCGCCGGTGGCCTTGGTGCCATGTGGTACGGCTTCAGCAAGGCCAATGGCCGCGGCCAACTGATTGCGCCGGACTACAACATCTGGCTCCCACGCGTTGGCTTTAGCTGGCAACCCATCAGAAATACCGTCCTTCGTGGCGGCTGGGGTATCTATACCTCAACTCTCAGCCTCGATACCTATGGCTCCGGCATGGGAGCTGCCTTTGGCAGCAGCGGCAATGTCAACGACACAACCAGCGGCATCTGCCCGATCGCGCAGATCGACAGCAACGGCAACTCCCCCGATACTACTGACCCCGGCTGCGGTGTCGTCGCCAACGGCACGAACTTCAATACCTTGTCGCCAAATGCCGCGTATCTGACGGCGCCGACCACTGCCGATGCGCGCAATGGTCAGGACACAAATTACAACCAGAACCACACGCCCCTGCCTAGGAACTACCAATGGAATCTGTCGTTGGAAAACCAGTTAGGTCAGAACTATGTGGCTACGATCACATATGTGGGTAACCATGGAGCCGATCTGAGCTTCCCGGTGGACATCAACCAGGTTCCTGAAAGTCAGCTCAGTGCCAATGACCTCGGGAATAAACCATATCCGCTATTCAATACGATTACGGGAAGCACCAACAATGCTATCTCCAACTACAACGCTCTGCAGGTGCAGGTAACCAAGCGCCTGATCCAGGGTTTTCAGTTCAACGTCAACTACACCTGGTCGCACTTCATGGATGATCTGGACTCGTCCGGCTGGGGCTCTCGAGAGGGTTACCAGAACTACCAGAACGCGTTCAAACCCTCTGACAACTACTCCAACAGCAACTTCGACATCCGGAACATGTTCAAAGGGCAGGCCATCTACGAGCTTCCTTTTGGCAGAGGAAAGCAGTTCCTGAACAAGAACCTGTTGCTGGACGAAGTGCTGGGCGGATGGCAGGCCTCCGGCGTATGGGTGGTTGAAGGTGGCAACCCCATGGGCATCACGACAGGTGGCAACAACAGCTCGAACAACCAGTCCGGCTCGTATACCCAGGAGGCGAATCTGATTGGCAATGTCAATCTGCCCGGCAGCACGAAGTCCCGCCTCAGGGAGTGGTACAACATCAGTGCTCTGGCAGTGCCGGCTCCGTACACCTATGGCAACTTCCTCAGGAACACCGTCTATGGTCCTGGAGTTGTGAACATAGCGGCTTCTCTGGGCAAATCGTTTGACGTCTGGCCATCCCGCGGAGTGAAGCTTCTGTTCCGCGCAGATGCTGGAAACGTCTTCAACCACGCCAGCTTCGGCCAGCCTGGAAACAATGCCATCGGGCCTGGAGCGACTGCTAATATCACCAGCACAACGGTCGGTGGCAGACAGATCCAACTCTATGGTCGAGTCTCGTTCTAACCGGCAAACCGGAACCAACCCAGGGGCGGCGGCGAAAGCTGCCGCCCTTATTTCATCTACTCCCAAATCTTTCATCTCGACCGAAGTGCGGGGTGCAAGTATGACGGCTTCATGTCATGCGTAGCGTCAAGACCTGCATGTTGCAGAGCGCGATGCAAATGTTTGTGGCGCGCTTTGCGTCAAGACCTGCAGCTTGCCTGTACCGGTGCTAATGCGACTGCTTACGGAACAAGCTCGAAATGCTGCACCGCGATATGCGCTCCCGCCAGCATCCTCTCCCAGGATGGTTTAATGGCCACGGTGATCTCGTCGAACTGTCTTCCGCGGGCGCTGGGCGGAATGGGGAAGTTGAGCGTTTCATCGACCGGGGGACGACCCAGAGTGATGTGCTTGCCTTCGCTCGAAGGAACAACCAGCGTTCCCAGAGACTGCGTGAAAGATTCCTTCCCAGTGGTGCGCGTCAGCAGAACCTCTATGGAAATCTCACCCGCTCGGTCATCCGCATTCTGGATCGCCAGGCGAAGAACTCTGCAGCAGGACATCTCTATCGGATTTCCCAGATATTGGTGAGCCTCCATCTTCAACTCTTGAAGATCGGTGGAGTGGATATTCACCTTGGTAGGCTCGCCATGAACGACGCGCGCATTGTCTCTCGGGCGGTGATCCGGTGCCTTGAAGTACCAGTACGCTCCATCGAAGGGAATGATCGTAGGCGCGGTTCGAACGCTGCTGAAAGAGTTTTGGTTGACCGGAGCTGGAGGGACAGTCTTTTCGCGGGGCTTTGGAGGCAGGATGAGAATGAACCCGGAGTAGCCTCCGTAGGTCTGGCTTTTCGCATTGGTTTTGGGGTGAGAGCCTGGAGCATCGACCTGAGGTATCCGCAGCAATCCTTTCAATCTCTGCAATCCTTCGGTAAAGGGGCCTGGCCGCAGGAAGGGAATAAGCACAACTCCCGTCAATAAAAACACCAGCAGGGAGCCGATCACGAGAGAGCGTTTCGATACCTGAGTCCTGCGAGCGGCATCCTCGGAGCGAGACCTTATCGGAAGGGCCCATAAGAGCAGCACAGCGCAGAGAGCGAAGAGCCCTCCAGCCCACAACGGATAGCCGAGCAGCAACGCTGCTGCACCCGCCTCCAGGGCGATGGAGGTAAGCGCAGCCGGAAGGACGCTGCGCAAAAGAGACGGCGGCTCCTGCAGATGGAAGAGGCTCAGTGTATCCGCAGTTTGAAGCGGAGCCGAGGCTTGTTTCTCTACGCTAGACCTCCATCGCATAAGAAACAAAACGGCAAAGACCGAGATCAGGGGCGGCACGAACGCCGCGCAGATCGAATGCTCTTTGATCAGCAGGACCAGCAGTGGCAGCCACGCGGGTGACATCCAAAAGCCCAGAATAAGAGGGCGGAACGGAATCTCTATGTGCTCGCGAAACACCCTGCAAATGGCCCAGACGGCCAAAGCATGGACAGCCGCCGCCAGCAGCACATACACGAACGCAGAACCCAGCAGGCTTAGCCACGTAAGCGAAGGTCGTGCGGGCAATGTGCAGAACAGGTAGGCGACCGCACCCGTCAGCAGCAGGCTCCCAAGCAGCGGGAGAGTAACCGGAGCTAACGTCTGAGAGGTCTCTTCTGCCACGGCCACCTGGCTCCTAAAGGAGAATCATCCGTTCGAACTCGACGAGACAGGAGACGTCTCTCAATATCTTCGTTTATAGAGAAGAAATCACAGGAAAGCAATGTGAGAATAAAAAAGAGGCAGTTCTATGCCTTCGGCGGGGGAAAATCCGCTAGAGCGGTTTCACAACAAGTATTTGCAGAAGCTGACGAGGTTTGCGTGGTTTTCCCCCAGAAAAACCATGTGCATCGCCTTTTCCGGGGCACACTTATTGTGAAACCGCTCTAGTTATATCCGCACGCACTGATCACGATCAGTAGCTTCTGCGATCAATGGTTCTGATCCAACTTGTGTGACTACATCTCGTATAGCGTCAGCGATCGCTTCCGGCTTCTGCCGATGCATCATATGACCTGAGCCTGCTACCAATCTGTACTCCCCGTACCTGGACCGCCTTGCGAGGTCAACCTGGAAGCTATGCCATTCATAGTTGATGGCGTCCACCTGCCGCTGAGTCATGCTGGGAAATGCCGAGAGTGGAATCTTTTCTGAACGTTCCAGATCGATCAGAGGTATATCCGCACGCCAGGTAAGCCTCTGATGGTCCGGAAGAAAGCCGTTGTCCCGCAGAAATGCGGGATTATTCCAGTTCGGGTCCATCTGTGGTGAGATGGCCGCATCGCGCCACTCCATCTCCTCGTGCGAGGAGTCAACGAAAACGAGTCCACCGACCTCATGCGGATACTGCTGCTGATAACGCCGTACCAAAATGCCACCAGCTGAAGCTCCCACCAGCACATACGGCTGCTTCAGACCCGCAGCCTGGAAAAGGCTGTGCATCTCCGAGACAACCTGATCGATGGAACGGGACTGCGGGGACTCTTGGACGTGATCGCTACGGCCAGCCCCGATCGCATCGTAACTGCATACTCGAATCGAGGAAGGTAATTTCTGTTGTACCAGCGCCCATGAGTCGGCCGTGCCAAGCCCTCTTCCACTTGCCAGAATCACGATAGGTCCGGCATTCGGATCCCCTGAACATTCGAGAAACATCTTATGTCCATTCGGAAGTTGAACCAGATCACCCGATGTTGGAGCTGGCGGAGAGCTTTGTAGGGTAGATCCCTCCTGCGAAAACGCATGGACAACAGGAGAAGGCCCAATGGAGTAGAAACCGAAAGCAGCACCAACGGTTAAGCCACTAGCCAGCACACTAGCGGCGAACAGGAGGCGGAGTCGGGCTGCATAGTGTGAGCGTGGGTTAGCAAGGGCGATTGTCTCGGCTAGAAAGCCAGACCAAACTCTCGCAATAGCGCTTGGGCCTTCACTCCAGGCATCCCTGAGTTCCTCTCGAAACACCTCACGTACTTCATCTCCGTATCGAGCCAATAGCTCATCACTTTGAAACGTGAGAAGACAGTCGAACAAACAGCAGTGCGCTTGATACAGGCGATTCATCTCTGTTCTCCGATTCTTAATACCCGTTCCATGATCTGCGGCTCAACTCTGGTCAATTGTGTCTCTGCTGCGTCAATGACTCGCGCTATGTAGATTGCTACTTTATGAGTAGCAATCTACATAGCACGAGTCGACAAGGTCAAGAGCAAAGGCCTGGAGAGTCCCATAAGGATACGAAGAGCGTCAGGGGGTGAACTCGCTAGTCTGCGACGAGAGGCCTTCTCCCACTGCTTCCGGTACGCCGCCTTGAATCGACTCAGCCGCAGCCTCCCGAAGTCTCGAGAGTTTGTTGCTTTTCGAGGGTATAAAGTTAAATAAATTACAAAAACATCTTGTTTAAATTAACTAATTTGATTATTGTCGATTTTGTGCTCGAGAAATGAGATCGGCAAACTATGGATTCCACCCCCAAACCTGCTTCCGACTGGCAAGACCTGCTCCGCATCGCCCAGGGTAGCCCGCTCCTCATCGAGCGCGTCTCTATCCCGGAGAAAGGAATCGCTGTCGAAGGCCAATTCACCCTCCCCGAGCTTGCCCGCCTCAGTCTGGAAGACCAGGTCTTCGTCGTCGCCTTCCTTCGCTCTCATGGCTCGATCAAGGAGATGGAGCAGACCTTCGGCGTCAGCTACCCCACCATCAAGGCCCGCCTCAACCGCATCTCCGGCCAGCTGCAATTCATTGAAACCAACCCGTCTCCATCCCGCGCGGAAGTGCTGGAACGGCTCAAGGCCGGCGAAATCACCGCCGACGAAGCTATCCGCGCACTGGAGGCCCTCAAGTGACTCCCAACTTCGCCGTCCTCGGCATTGCAACCCCAACCCGGCACATGCCGCGCCTATGGATCCCTCTCTTCCTACTCTGGATTCCGGTCGTCCTGCTGTCACCCCTCATTTTCCTGACGCTGGCCGCTGTCGCGATCGTCACCCGCACCACCGTCTGGCGCTTGATCTCCCTTTGCTGGGGCATCCTCTCTGGCCTGCCTGGCACTGATGTGCGCGTGCATGCAGACGGCAACCACGTCCTGGTCCGCGTTCTTTAGCTCCAAGCTCCTCGGGCGCCCCACCCTAGCCGCGTTCTTGTTTTTGGCGGCCAGGGTGGATAGCACGACCCTCAACGCCTAACCGCTTTCCACGGAGGAACACCATGAACGAAAATCGCCGCCAAATTCTGGAGATGCTCTCCACCGGCAAAATCACCGCTGATGAAGCCGAACGGCTCATCGCCGCCCTCGAGTCCGGCCCGGCCACCACTGTGGGAGAGCACATGAGCTCGATCCCCGGCTCCAACGGAGCCGCCGCCGGCACCGTCAAAACCCGTGCCAAATATCTCCGCGTCCTGGTCGAGGCCGACGAGCAGATGACCGGCAGGAAAGGTCCCACCTCGGTGAACGTTCGCGTGCCCATGCAGCTGCTCCGCGCCGGAGTGCGTTTGGCCAGCCTCATCCCCGCGCAGGCGCACAGCCAGCTCGACGAAGCGCTGAACCGCCACGGCGTCCCGCTCACCCTCTCCCAGATCAAGCCCGAGAATCTCGAGGAGCTGATCGACCATCTCGAAGACCTGACCGTTGATGTCGACTCCCGGGACGTGGGAACAGCGAAAGTCCGAGTCTTCTGCGAGTAGCCCGTGACTGGAATTCACAGGATGATTCAAGCGAGTTCGGAAGAGGAAGTGTCGAAAGAGGAGATGAGCTTGCTTCAGGCGAAGATTGCATGCCTGCAACAGCTCATCTCCGAATTGCTTCTGAAGAACCAACGGCTCCGGGAAGCACTAGTAGACAGAAAAACTTAATACACCGGTTCTAGATCTCCGGCCGCAGCTCAACCTTCTTCGTTGCAATCGCCAGCTTGACGCTAGGCAGCTTCGGCCCGGGCCACTCTTCGGCATAGGCCTCGACAACGATCTGCCCCGGAGTCTTGCTCGCCTGCACAATCACCTGCGCCAGTCCATTGAAGAGGCTCCGCTTCGGCTCTTTGTCTGACTCCTGGCAGTTCGGGTCGCCGTTGCCGACACCCAACAGAGCGCCATCGCCTGTGATCTTGAAGACGATCTTATTGTCCGCAGTCGGCACAGCGCGACCTTCTTTATCGAGCACCTCGACGCGCAGGACCGCAATGTCGGCTCCATCCGCATCGATCTCCAGGCGATCGGCTGTGAGCTTGATCGACTCCGGCTTTCCGGTAGTCTGCCGTTTCTCCACCAGAATGACCTTGCCGTTCTTACTGCCTCGGGCCTCGATCACACCGGGTTCATACTTCACCTTCCACTCCAGATGCGTCAGTGGCACTACCTTCTGGCTGCCCTGACTTTGTCCATTGAGAAACAGCTCTACCTCATCCGCATTCGAATGCACCCACACTGAGACGGGCTCGCCCAGACGCTCCTCCCAGTTCCAGTGCGGAAACAGATGCAGCACCGGCTCGCTGCCCCACCAGGCCTTGTAGTAGAAGAAGCTGTCCTTCGGAAATCCGCACATATCGACGATGCCGAACTGCGAGTTGATCGAGGGCCAGCCGTACGGCGTTGGCTCACCACGATAGTCGAAGCCGGTCCACGCGAAGCCGCCGGCCAGCCACTCACGCTCCGCATAGTACTTCCACCACTCCTCGGCCAGCTCCGCCCACGCGGGATGGTTCACATCGTAAGCGCTAACCCAGTTGCGCAGCTTGTCCGTCGAGTAGATGCCGCGCGTCGACACCGCACTCGCAGTCTCCGAGCCGATAGTCAACGCATGAGGATGTGTCTTGCGATACGTATCCGGCGCGGACGGCTGGTTCGGTTTGGTCAGCAGGCCCAGGTTGTAGTTGAACCCCACCACATCCAGCGCATTCACGACACCTTTCTCATATCCTCCATTGTCCGCAGCAGTACATAGCCGGGTTGGATCCAGCTCATGGCTGCGCCTCACCATCGCCCCCACAATGCGCTCTCCCTGATCCGCTAAGTCGCCTTGCAGATGCCACTCTTCGTTGCCCATCGACCACAGGATGATCGAGGGTGAGTTGCGATAGCGCTTCACCATCGCCTCAAGCTGCGCCAGGCCCTCGTCATTGGAGCTCATCATGCGCGTCTCGCACATCATCATCATGCCCATGTGGTCGCAGGCCTCTACCCACTCCGGCGTCGGCATATTGTGTGAGGTGCGAACCGCGTTCGATCCCATCTCCTTCAGCACCGCCAACCGATACCACTGCAGACGATCCGGCAGCGCTGCGCCTACACCTGCGTGGTCCTGGTGGTTGCACGTTCCCTTGATCTTGACGGACTTGCCGTTGAGAAAAAATCCCTTGTCGGCATCGAAACGTATCGTGCGGACGCCGAAGCTGACCTGCTCTGCATCGGTGGTCTTTCCGTCAGATACAACCGTAACCACCGCCGTATAGAGCGTTGGTGTCTCCAGCGACCACAGCGTGGGCTTGGCGAGTTTCACGCTCGCCGTAAAGTTCGCGGAAGCATCTGCTGCAATCGTCTGTGCCGCCGCCTCTCCCGTGGCCACGGTCTTCTTCGCCGCATCTAGGATCTTCCACTGAACGCGACATGCCGTCGCCTGCTTGCCCTGGTTCTGTACGACGGTTCCCAGGTTCAGCGTGGCGTTATCGCCGTGCACTTCGCTACGGACAAAGCTCTCCCACCGGCCCAGATGCAGCGCCTCGGTCTTCGTAAGCCACAGGTGCCGATAGATCCCCGCGCCCTCATAGAACCAGCCATCGCCAAAGCTCGCATCCATACGCACGACGAGGTAGTTCTTGCCGCCATAGATCAGAAAGTCCGAGAGGTCGAAGCTGAACGGCGCATACCCGTTGTCGTTGCGGCCGATAAAGAATCCGTTGAGGAAGACCAGCGCACTGCGAAAGGCGCCATCGAACTCCAGGGAGATCCTGCGCCCCGAATCTTCTTTAGGAATCTCGAACGAGCGCCGGTACCAGCCGACGCTGGTCTCGGGATACCTGCGTCCCAACGGCTTGTAGCCGTGGCCCTGGAGCGCCTCGTCGTCGACAAAGGGCAGTTCGACCGCCCAGTCGTGTGGCAGATTCAGCGACTTCCATTTGGAGTCGTCGAACTTCTCCTTCGCAAAGCCAAAGTCGCCCGACTTGGCAAAGTCCCCCTGGTCAGCTCCAAAGCCCAGGTCATGGGAAGGATCATTGCCATTGCCCTGAAAAAACTTCCACCCAAAGTCCAACAACAGTCGCTCCCGCGGCGCCAAAGCAGCCAGCGATCCTGCAGAAGTCTCAGCTGCGGCAAACAGAGTCTCGGCACGGGCGACAGCAGAGTTGGCCACAAGGGAAGTAGCAGACAGGGCAATTCCAGAACGAAGCAGCTCACGGCGAGTGAACACAGGCATTAGGGATCCTTGACGACTGTGTCTCGCTTACGCAGCACACACAGCGTAGATTTTTAAGACGATCCATCATCCCAAGAAAACGGTTACTCGTAAAGCGCCGCTTTTTATTCGGCCCCTGCGATCATCCCCGCCAGCAACGTCGTCCGCTCCACCAAGTGTGCCTTCACCACATGTTCATGCGCGGCATGGGCGCCTGCTCCCACCGCCCCCATCCCGTCGAGCGTCGGCACCCCGAGGGCAGCGGTAAAGTTCCCATCCGACCCGCCTCCGGTCGAGGCCTCGTCCAGCACAAACCCCATCTCGTCCGCCAGCTTCCTGGCCAGACGAAACAGCGCCACCGTCCCCGGCTTGCGCTCCATTGGAGGCCGGTTGATGCCGCCCGTTACCGTCAGCTTGCATCCTTTGTCCGTAACCTTCAACGATCGGAAGAGCCTCTCCACACGCGCTGCGTCGCTCGCCTTCGCGATTCTCACATCCACCTCGGCCATGCACTCCGCCGCAATCACGTTCGATCGCGTCCCCCCTGCGATCACCCCTGCATTCACCGTCAGGCCCTTGTTCAGGTCCGTAAATCCCGCCACCGTCTGCACCAGCCGAGCCATCTCCAGCACGGCCGAGTGCCCACACTCGAAGTCGACGCCGCTGTGCGCTGCCACACCCTGCACCTTCAAACAGTAGTTCCCAATGCCTTTGCGTGCCGTCTTGTAAGCCAGACCCTGCGCGGGTTCCAGCACAAACACCGCCGAACACTCCTGCGCGATCTTCTCGGTGATCGGCCGCGATACTGTGCTGCCCACCTCCTCATCACTATTCAGCAGCAGAGTCACAGGCCTCCCCACTCCGAGCGCGTTCAATGCCGTAAGCGCCTCCAGGGCCATCACTACCCCGGCCTTCATATCCACCACACCCGGCCCAAAGATTTTGCCTTCAGCCTCCCGCCACGGCATCTTCGCCAGCGTTCCCATCGGCCAGACCGTGTCCGTATGCCCAAGCAGCAACACCCGCCCACGCTTGCTCTTCGTCGGCCCAAAGCGCAGCTCCAGCACATCGCCAAACTTCTTCTGCCGATGCCGCTTGACCTTGCCGCCCATCGCCTCAACCCAGCCCGCGACAAGCGCCCCCGCACGATCTACGGCAGCCTTATCCTCACTGGGAGACTCAATCTCCACCAACTCCCGTAGCCGCTGTAGCAGCCGCTGCTCCTCAGCCCCCACCACCTTCTGAATATTCACCATCGTCATAGCTTCTACGCTACCGCGTTCCTCTATGTCCTTGCAGTCATTGATATCTGTTTTTCGTCGTCATCCCGAGGCGTAGCCGAAGGACCCCCGCATTGGTGCTACCTCAGCGTGAAGGCTAAGGTTCGCGGTGTCGCGATCATCCCTGTACCAAACTCCTCAACTGTGTCCAAATAACCACACTCCAATCCCGTCCCCCCGTTGTAGCCTGTGTCTTTACTGCAACATTCAGGGAAAAGCGCACCTGCCCAACGACGCCAAATTCGAACAGACGATCCACAGCCCGCTGGACTTCAGCGGCATCGGTTTACACTCCGGCGCGGAGGTCACCATGCGGCTCGTTCCCGCACCTGCCGGCTCCGGCATCGTCTTCCGCCGCACCGACCTCGACAACTTTGAGATTCCCGCCACCGGCCGCAACGTCGCCAAGGTCAGTTACGCGACCTCGCTGATGCGCCAGGGCGTGCTCATCTCTACCACCGAGCACCTGCTCTCCGCGTTGATCGGTCTCGGTGTCGACAACGTCATCGTTGAAGTCGACAACCTCGAAGTGCCCATTCTGGACGGTTCGGCCCGGCCCTACGTTACCGCCATGCTCGGTGCGGGGTTCAAGCGCCAGCGCCGCAAGCGCGAATACCTCCGCATCCTCAAAGAGATCGAAGTTCGCGAAGGCAGCAAGTTCATCGGCGTCTACCCCGGCGAAGGCTATTCGATCCACTACACTATCGACTTTCCCGAGCCCATCGGCCACGAGACCTTTATCGGCGACCTCGAAGCCGGCGACTACAGCAGCCTCATCGCACCCGCGCGCACGTTCGGCTTCCGCGAAGATGAGCCGATGCTGCGCGACATGGGACTGATACGCGGAGCCTCCGACGAGTGCGCCATCATCATCGGAGGCGGCGAGGTGCAGAACGGCCCGCTGCGCTTTGGCGATGAGTTCGTGCGCCACAAAGTCCTCGACCTCATCGGCGACCTCGCTCTTGCCGGCCGCCGCATCTGGGGACGCGTCGTCGCCGAACGCGCCGGCCACGCGATGCACACCGCGCTGGTGCAGCGCCTGCTGCGCGACCGCTCGGCCTGGGAGCTGGCGCATCGTTACGAGGAACCTGCAGCAGCAGCCGAACCAACGACTCGACCCATTGCGGCAGCTACACTACAGCCCTCCCACGCATGATCGCCGCCATCGCCCTCGGCTCCAACCTACCCTCACACTTCGGTGACCGCGCAGCCAACCTGCACGAAGCCCTGCGCCAACTCCAAACGCTGGGCCAGGTCACTGCCGTCTCCAGCTTTCACGACACCGACCCGGTAGGCTATGAAGATCAGCCGCGTTTCCTGAACGCCGCCGCCCTGCTCGAAACCGAGCTCCCACCCCTCGAGTTGCTGCACGCACTTCTCGGGATCGAACACTCTATGGGCCGCGACCGCTCCACCGCACCGCTCAAAGGCCCACGCATCATCGATCTCGACCTGTTGCTGTTTGGCGACGTCGTTCTGCAAACACCCGAACTCACGCTGCCCCACCCAGCAATGCACGAGCGCCGCTTCGTCCTCGCACCGCTCTCTGAAATCGCGCCGGAGATGCAACACCCCACATTGCATTGCACCGTTGCTGAGCTTGCGGAAGCCGCTACTTCTTCTCCTCGTGATACTCCTGCTCGGTATTGATCCCCCACACAGCAGCCTTGTCCACATGCCCTGCGGCGATGCCGTCCACCACGGCCATCGCCGTCAGCATCGAGTGGTCCTGGTTGTTGTACTTGTGCATGCCGTTGCGGCCCACTAGAAACAGGTTCTCGAAGCTGTCGGTAAACTCGCGCAGTTCGCTGAAGCGATCATAGGTCCCGAAGTACGCCGGATAGGTCTTCGGCACACGCACCACATGCGAGTCCGTCACTTCGCTGGTCCGCAGGATGCCGATTGTCTCCAGCTCCTTCGCCGCAAAGGTCTTCAATTCTTCATCGGGCATCGCCCATAGCGCATCGGTGTCGTAACAAAAGTATTCCAGCCCGATCCACACCTTTGTCGGGTCGGAGACCATATACGGCGACCAGTTGTTGAAGATCTGCAGCCGCCCCAGCAGCACATCGGGCTCCTGGATGTAGATCCACGTGTCCTTAATCAAACCACCATCCGGCTCACGCACATCCAGCTTGTTTGCGAGCACGCCCACCGTAATGAAGTCGCGATACTGCAGGCCGTCGCTCACCTCGCGTACATTGGCGGGCACATCGACGTGCAGCGCCTGTACCAGCTCGCGCATCGGCATCGTCGAGATAAAGTAATCACCCTCGATGCGCTTCCGTTCGCCGGCCTGGTCCACAGCTTCGATCGCAACCACACGCGCGCCTTCCACGAGAATCGCATCGACCTTCCAGTGCATGTGAATCTCGCCGCCCATGGCAACGACCTTCTCCGCAACATGCTCCCATAACTGCCCCGGCCCAAACTTCGGATACAGAAAGCGCTCGATCAGCGAAGTATCCGTACCCTTCTGCGCAATATCCTTGCTGGAGGTGCCATCTCCTTCAGCGCTCTTCGGCTTACCGGAAAAAGCCTTCTTCACAAAGTGCTTCAGCGCCGTCGTCAGGGAAAGTCCCTTGATGCGCTGCGCTCCCCATTCGGCGGAGATCTTGTCGCACGGCGTTCCCCACACCTTCTCCGTATAGCTCTTGAAGAACGTGAGGTACAGCTCTTTGCCGAAGCGATTAATCAGAAAGTCTTCGAGGCTCTTCTCTTCTTTGATAGGGCTCACGCGACTCATCACGTAGCTATAGCCAATCTTCACCATGCGCACTGGGCCGAGGTTCGCAATCGTGTTACCGGTGAGTTTGATCGGATAGTCGAAGAACTTACGCAGATAGTAGATGCGGCTCTTGCGCGGCCGTACCAGCATCACCAGGTCGTCGGACTCAGGCTGCGGTGCAACCACGGTCGCCACTACCTCTTCTTCAGTAACATCCTCTTCTTCTTCATCAGCGGCGTCGCCGTCTTCTGTCTCGTGATGCAGCGGTCCCATGCCGCGCAGAGGAGGCTCTTCGTGCAGATGCGCAGGTACCGCAACCTTGCGTTCCTTACCCTGATAGCTGATATCCACGCCGGTAGGCGAGGCGCCCGCGAGGTCCGGCGGCATCAGGTCCATCCACCACTGCATCACGCGGTCGCTCTTGGAAAAGAAGCGATGTCCGCCGATGTCCATACGGTTGCCCTTATAGCGGATAGTGCGCGAGATGCCGCCGATCTCTCCACTGGCTTCCAGGATGATCGGCTGCACGTCTGTCTTGCGCAGAAGTTCCAAGGCCGCTGTCAGCCCTGCCGGCCCTGCCCCGATGATGATTGCCCTACGCGCCATGCGCCTTTGCCGCTCCAAACACGCATTCCGCGTCGAATCAAGCTTACCGTATGGTTAGACGGGTGCGAAGACCATGCGACTGCAAGAGCCTAACGCAGAAACGCAAAGGAGCGCAGAGGGTTCCGTCGCGTCCTTTGCGTTCTTCCTCTGCGCCCTCTGCGTCAAGGCTTTTGGGTTATACCAGCACTTATGCCTCGAGGTTCTCCACCACGAACCAACATCACTCCAAGCCGCCCCTGGCCGATTGGCAGGTTCCAGGTCCTCCTGGAAAGGCGCTGAAAAACCCGGAACGCCCGTGGGCTGGAATCATCACAAGTGTTGGAAGCATTCTATGCAGCTCATTCAGTTGTTGGACCGCCTCCGCTGCCTTCCCCGGCTCGACATCTTGGAGGAAAAAAGGTTTTCGAAGCCTTTCAGTGATCTCCCGGACTTGAAGAGCAGCGTCGCCGACATAGAAAATGCGATGATCGGCATCGAGATTGATAAAAACGCCCACGCTGCCAGGCGTATGTCCCGGAAGCGGAACTAAAACGATAGAACCGTCCTCGTAGAGATCGAAGCTTTGCTGAAAGATCTCATAGGGCGTGTCAGAAAATCTCAGCTCTCTTGCACGGCCGTCCTCGAGCATCTTGGCCTGTTGAGGAATCACGGCGCCGGTCTGCAAGGCCTTACGGTCGTACAAGTAGTTCAATTCGAGCGGGCTCAGCAATACGGGGATCCTTGGCAGGTCCTCATACCCTCCCACATGATCGAGGTGAGCATGCGAGGGAATCAATAGTTGAATCTTCCGGAGCCTTTCTCCCAAAGCGCGCAATGCTTCTGGTAGAGACCCGCGCGGCTTCAGCCGTCCGGGTATCGCAATCATGACCAATCGCTGCCACATCGGGAACTGCGAAGCTTCCTCCTCGAAACGGCTGGAATTGCCTCCATCGATGAGCACGTCTCCCTTCGGATGGCGGATAAGCAGCCCGGAAGCGGTCATTGCGAAAGATCCCGAGCCGAACGCATGGCCGGTTTCGACCCAGCAGACCTCTGTCCGCGGCAGCCGGGAGAGATTTGCTGGTGTCCTCGATAGATGCCCCAGCGGAGGAAGAGGCCTCCTTCCATACAAGGCAACTGCCAGAAATGCCGGTACCCCAAAAAGGATCGCGGCGATGACGATACTGACCGTAAAGAGAATGACTCGTAGCGGATTGCGCTTGATCTTCAAATCTTGAGTCTTTCCGGAGCGATCTCAGACGTCGGTTCCATTTATGGTGCAACGGGATGGAAGAGCTATGGATCGCAACTTAAGCCTCGGAAGCGTTCTCAGAAGAGAGGGGGTCCCAGATAAAACGAGGTCTCGCGACCGCTCCCAGCAATAGGGCAGCACCTACAGCCGTGAACACTCCATATCCCAGCGTTGTCGGGATGCCGAGAGCAATGCTCATCGTAACCGCAAACAACGCGAGAAGTGCGGCGCTGGACCACGCAACAATACGTGGATAGACGCCCACTAGGAGCGCCACGGCAAGCGCAAATTCGATGATTGTTTCCAGGATGCCAATCGTCGGAATGAAGGCCTTCGGTGCAATCTTGATAAGATACGCAACGAATTGCAGGAAGTGTGTCCAATCTCCCCAGGTGACACCCTTCGTTCCATGTCCGCCGTAAACGCCGAAACGATCCGCGATCGCAACGAGAAACGCGGAACTAAGGCACAGACGCAGAACGATCCTGCCGATTTGTAAGACTCGCTTATCTGTCATAGTGATGTCGTCGAATCCTTTCCTTTTTAGGCGAACTCCAGGACGAGGAACCTGGCTTCTCTGGATGCGTATGCTTCGGCGAAGCGTTCAAAAGAATCGTAAGCGCGCGCTGGTACGATGCCTAGAGCCATATTGCGATGATTCTTTGGACCATTTGAAAAGCTTCAAGAGAGTTCAGGGTCTATGTCTAAAATCGTTAGCTCTTTCGAACTGACACTTCGGAAACGTCCCCAGCAGGTTAAGCTCACGCGTTGGCTCTATGAAGAGCTGCGTCGAGCCATACTCGACCGCCGCCTTCCACCCGGAACCCGCCTTCCTGCGACACGAGACTTTGCACAGCAATACGCCATATCTCGAGGAACGGTGGTGACAGCGTTCCAGCAACTGCAAACCGAGGGCTTTCTGGTCGGCCAGATTGGAGCAGGCACCTGGGTCAACGAGCAGTTGCCTCAGCACCTTCTGGGGCCGAAGACAACGGAAGCCCCAGCTAAGAAACTCACGGGACCGCTCCCTGAATGGGTACTCTCTTTCCCGCCGCGTCCGTTTCGTTCTTTCGTCCCCGCCATTTCGGAATTCCCCGTTGATATCTGGGCACGAGTAGCAGGACACAGGCTGCGTCGCGCCTCCGCTTCTCTTCTGACTGGATCCGACGCGCGAGGATATGGCCCATTGCGCGAGGCTATTGCGGGATATCTGGGTTCAAAGCGCGGAGTCAGGTGTTCCCCGGACCAGGTAATCATTGTGACCGGTGCTCAGCAAGGGGTGGACCTCCTTGCACGATTCCTGGTGAAGCCTGGCGACGCAGTCTGGGTAGAAGATCCTGGATACTTCGGCGCGAAGGCAGCCTTTCGCAACGCGGGCGCGAAGATTATTCCCGTGCCGCTCGATGAAGAGGGCCTCTCGATCTCAAAAGGAAAAGATCTCTGCGAGCGCCCCAGGGCCGCATACCTGACGCCGGCTCACCAGTTCCCCCTGGGCATGACCATGTCTCTGCAACGCAGACTCGCACTTCTTGATTGGGCACGCGAAGTTGGCGCGTTCTTGATTGAAGATGACTACGATAGCGAATTCCGCTTTGAGGGATTACCCGTGCCGGCGCTTCAGGGTCTGGATCAAACGGGCAACGTCATCCTCCTCGGCAGCTTCAACAAAGTAATGTTTCCCTCTTTGCGTCTGGGATACCTTGTTCTCCCGGCTTCGCTCATCGATCGATTTCTGGGATTTCGCTATATCGGCGACCTGCATCCTTCCGGCCTGGATCAGGCCATTCTCTGCGACTTTATTGTCGAAGGACACCTCGGACGACATATCCGCCGGATGTGCGATTTGTATGGAGGGAGACTGCTGGCGCTACAAGAAAACGCGAAAAAGTATCTCGAAGGAATCATTGAGATCAAGCCTATCCAGGCGGGCCTCGCGACCTCTGCATTCCTCCTCAATGGAATGAGCTCACGTCAGGCCGAGGACGCGGCGATCGCGCAGGGCATCGAAGCGATGGCGCTCGACCGATTTGTCCTCGGTAGCACGCCTGTACACGGCATGCATCTGGGCTTCGCTGCGTTCGACGAACGAGAGATTCGTCGAGGCATCATCGCTCTGGCGCGGGCAATTAGCTAGGCGTGATTCGCTAGCGTCTTCACGGGATAAAACGGGTTTTTGCTTTTGCCCTTGTATTTGCTGTTGCTTTTCTGGTTGTCATTCCGAGCGCAGCGAGCGAACCCGCTTCCTCCCGTTCTTTGTCAGCCTCACCCGGGAAAGTGGGGCAAGAACCGAAAAGGCATGGCCTCAGCCATGCCTTTCGGTTTGCAGCGAACTACCCGGCCTTTACGCCTCGCGGTTCTCCACCACGAACTCCAGCACGCCCTTCTTGTCAGCGTTGACCTTCACACGGTCGCCATGCAGCACACGCCCATCGAGGATCCGCATCGCCAGCGGGTCCTGTACCAGGCGCTGAATCGCCCGCTTCAGCGGCCTCGCTCCATAGGCGCGGTCGTAACCGGCTTTGAAGATCGCAGCACGAGCCGCATCGGTAAGCTCGAGCGTAATGCGACGGTCTGCAAGCAGCTTCTGCAGGTCCGCAAGCCGCAGGTCGACGATGTGCGTCAACTGGCTCTCGCCCAGCGGATGGAAGACCACCGTGTCGTCCACGCGGTTCAGGAACTCCGGACGGAAGTGCTTGCGCAGCTCCTCCATCGCACGCGTCTTCGCCTCTTCGAAGCCTTCCTCGCCATCGGCCCATGCGGTCGAAAGCTGCGCCGCGCCGATGTTCGAGGTCATAATCAGCACCGTGTTCTTGAAGTCCACCGTGCGGCCCTTGGAGTCCGTCAACCGTCCATCGTCGAGCACCTGCAGCAGCACATTGAACACATCCGGATGCGCCTTCTCGATCTCGTCGAACAGAACGACAGCATACGGCCTGCGCCGGATCGCCTCAGTCAACTGGCCGCCTTCATCGAAGCCGACATATCCCGGAGGCGCGCCGATCAGCCGCGCCACAGCGTGCTTCTCCATGTACTCACTCATGTCGATACGCACCATCGCCTGCTCGTCGTCGAACAGGAACTCCGCCAGCGCACGCGCTGTCTCGGTCTTGCCCACGCCCGTCGGCCCCAGGAAGATGAAGCTGCCGATCGGCCGCTTCGGATCGCTAAGTCCCGCGCGCGAGCGGCGAATCGCATTCGCGACCACCACCAACGCCTCGTCCTGCCCGACAACACGTTCGCGCAGCCGCTGCTCCATCTGCGTCAGCTTCTGCACCTCGCCTTCGAGCATCTTCGACACCGGAATGCCCGTCCACTTGGAGACGATCTTTGCAACGTCCTCCTCATCGACCTCTTCCTTCAGCAACCGCGAAGCACTGTCGCCCGACTTGGCATCGGCAACACCGGCATCCTGCGTCGCTGTCAGCGCATTCAGCTCGCGTTCCAGGTTTGGAATCTCGCCATACTGCAGCTCCGCCGCGCGCTGCAGATTGCCCTTGCGCGTAGCGTCTTCGGCTTCGAAGCGTAGCGCTTCGAGTTTTTGCTTGACCTCCGCAACCTGCCCGATCGCTCCGCGCTCCTTCTGCCACCGCGCGCGCAGACCCGAGGCCGTCTCCTGCACCTCGGCCAGCTCGCGCTCCACCTCGTGCAGACGTTCTTTGGAGTTCACATCGTCTTCGCGCTTCAACGCCGCGCGTTCGATCTCCAGCGAAGTAGCCCGCCGCTCCAGGTCGTCGATCTCCACGGGAACACTGCCGATCTGGATCGCCAGCGCCGCCGCCGCTTCATCGACGAGATCGATGGCCTTATCCGGCAGGAACCTGTCGGAGATATAACGATGCGACAACTCCGCCGCCGCCACAATGGCCGAGTCCTTGATCCGAACCTTGTGGTGAGTCTCATAGCGCTCGCGCAGCCCGCGCAGAATCGCAATCGTATCCTCGACGTTCGGCTCGCCGACGAACACAATCTGGAAGCGCCGCTCCAGCGCCGCATCCTTCTCGATGTACTTGCGATACTCGCTCAGCGTCGTCGCACCGATCGCCCGCAGCTCACCGCGAGCCAGTGCCGGCTTCAGCATGTTGCTCGCGTCGATGGCCCCCTCGGCCGCACCCGCGCCGACGAGAGTATGCAGCTCGTCGATGAACAGAATGATCTGTCCGTTCGCCTCGTCGATCTCCTTCAGCACCGCCTTCAACCGGTCTTCAAACTCGCCGCGAAACTTCGCGCCTGCGAGCATCGAACCCAGGTCGAGCGAGATCACGCGCTTGTCGCGCAGAATCTCCGGCACGTCACCCTGAAAGATGCGCCGTGCCAACCCTTCGACGATGGCTGTCTTTCCAACGCCTGGCTCGCCGATCAGCACCGGATTGTTCTTCGTGCGCCGCGCGAGCACCTGGATCACACGGCGAATCTCTTCATCGCGTCCAATCACGGGGTCCAGCTTGCCGCGCCGCGCCTGCTCCGTCAGGTCCTTGGCATACTTCGCCAGAGCCTGGAACTTGCCCTCGGGATTTTGGTCGGTCACACGCTGTGACCCGCGCACCGCCTGCAGGGCCTTCAAAATCCCCGCATGGTCCGCGCCCAACGCCGCCAGCGCGGTCTGCACCGTCTCACCTTTGCTCGCGCTTAGTGCGAGCAATAGATGTTCTGTAGAAACGTAGTCGTCCTTGAAGTTCTCCGCTTCCTTGAACGCGCCGTCCAGCACCTTCTGCAGTGCATTGCCCAGCCCCGGCTGCGACGCCCCCTGAACCTTCGGCAGCTTGGCAATGGCGGCATTCACCTGCGCCAGCAACTGTTGCACCGGCACGCCTACCTTCTCCAGCACCGGCAGTACAACGCCTTCTTTGTCTTCCAGCAGGGCTGCCATCAGGTGCAACGGCAACACCTCAGGGTTGCCGTTCTCCGCGGCGTAACCCTGCGCACCCTGGATCGCTTCCTGCGACTTCACCGTAAATTTGTCCCACTTGATAGCCATCTGTCATCTCCTCAACTCAACCACTCGTAGCTCAACAAAAGCCTCTGTAATACCCACACCATCCTTGGGCCGTATCCTACTCTCGACGCATGTCTGAGCCGAACGCCCATTCCTCGCAGCCTGAAACCGAATCTGCCTCCGAAATCCGCGCCGCCGGTTCGCTGCCTGCGGCGATGCTTCTGGCCGGTGCCGGCGGAGGCCTCGATGCCTTCGTCTACCTCAATCACGGCCATGTCTTTGCCGCTGCCATGACCGGCAACGGCATCTTCCTCGGCATCGCCGTTCTGCATCACGAATGGATGCAAGCCGTTCGTCATCTGATCGTGCTCATCTCCTTCGTCTTCGGCGTCTTCGCTTCCAGAGTCCTTGCCGATACCTTCAAACGTCACGCCATCACTGTCGGCCTGTTCTGCGAGATCGCCGTACTCTTCGCCGCCTCCTGGCTGCCAGGTTCGTTTCCCGATAGTGTCTTCGTGCCCGTGATCGCGGTGGTTGCCGCGTACCAGGTGGCGAGCTTCCGCACTGCCGATATCTACTCCTACAACTCGACCTTCCTGACCGGCAATCTGCGTATGGCCATCGAGGGACTCTATGACTCCTTCAACCCCGCCCATCGTGAAGCCGGCCTCCGCCAGTTTCGTCAACTCTCGCTGATCGTCGTCAGCTTCCTCACCGGGGCCAGCGTCGGAGCCATCCTCTCTCCCCGCTTCCTTAACCACACCCTCTGGTTCCTCGACCTGCCTCTGCTCGCCGTAGTGCTGCTGGTTGTGCGTCGCAGTCGAACGAGCTAAGCAGGAACTTGTATCTTGCTCATTCTGCTGACAAATCTAAGGATGCGAACCGGGGCTCACCTCTCTTTAGACGCAACTATAGCCCTAAGGTTGCATAAAATGTGATGGCAATACACTCATGTTTGGAGCAGCACAGGTAGAGCCCTTCAACCTGCTCGGAACTCTCGATTTCGCCATATATTCGCTGCCTCGCACAGCGCGGTTCGTAGCTGGCCGTACCTTTCGAAGATGTCGTACATGTTCATGGGCAGTAGCACACACAAGCGCTTGAATATGCTCTAATTTGGCAGCACGCTATCCTTGCCTGGCTTGAACTGGAACGTTGAACTGCGGTTCTAAAGGGTGAGGAGCATGATGATTGTCGACCCTATGATCATGAATCTCAGTCGCAGACGCTTCTGCACCCTCTCCGCAGCGGCAGCCCTCACCACCCAGAGAGCCTTAGCCTCTCCGAAGCTCCAAAGCCCCTTCACCATGGTGGCCTCCGTCGATCACGACCGCGTTCTGCGCCTCGCCGATCACTGGCTGCCTGAGGAGCCGCAGACGATCACGTCGTTCTCTTCGCCCCGGAGCCCCGGCGGCCCGCACGACTTCTTCTCCGAGGCCGACTACTTCTGGCCCAACCCCGCCAATCCCTCCGGCCCCTACAAAGAGATCGACGGCAAGAGCAATCCGGACAACTTTCAAGACCATCGCCGCGCCATGATCCGTCTGAGCCTGGCGATGCCCGCGCTCACAGCCGGTTACGTACTTACCAAGCGCAAGGACTACGCCCGTGCCGCCGCCGCGCATCTGCTGGCGTGGTTCGTTACTCCGGCTACACGCATGACGCCCAATCTTGAGTACTCGCAGGGGGTGCGAAACGGCGGCGTAACAGGCCGCAGCTACGGCATCATCGACACGCTGCATCTCGTCGAGGTCGTCCGCGCCGCCACCTTCGTGCGCGCGTTCCTCTCAGCCGCCGAATGGGTCGCCCTGCAAGGCTGGTTCCGCGACTACCTCACCTGGATGAAGACCAGCGAGAAGGGCATCAAGGAGCGCGACGCAACCAACAATCACGGCATATGCTGGGGCCTGCAGGTGGCCGAGTTCGCTCGGCTCGCGGACGACGACGCGACGCGCGCGGAAGTCCGCGAGCGCTTCATCCACGTCCAGCTCCCCATGCAGATGGCCCCCAACGGCGGCTTCCCCCGCGAACTCGCCCGCACCAAACCCTACGGCTATTCCATCTTCAACTTCGACGTGGCCGCTGCCCTGTGCTGGTCGCTCGGTCAGCAGGAGTTGGTCCGCTTCTCCCTGCCCGACGGCCGCGGCATGTGCCGCGCCGCCGAGTTCCTCGAGCCCTACCTCGCCGACAAGAGCAAGTGGCCCTACCCGCACGATGTGCAGCACTGGGATAGCTGGCCCGTCCGCTCACCAGGGCTGCTCTTCTGCGGCGTGGCCTGCCACAACGACGACTACCTCGCCCTCTGGCGCAGACTCGACCCCGACCCCACCGACCCCGAGATCATCCGCAACTTCCCGATTCGCCAGCCGGTGCTATGGGTGTAGGGTCTTTGCGTCATTTCGCCTCGATGGATACCCGCGATATCCTTAGTCCCATCTACGGAGACGAAATGGCCCGCTTCACACGAACCTCTTCCGTCGCTCTCAGTCTCGCGCTGCTGGCATCGCCCTTCGCTGCTGCACAAACCGCTCCTGTCCGCGCCCAGCACGCCATGGTGACCAGCATCCACCACGACGCTACGGACGCCGGCGTGGAGATCCTGCGCGAAGGCGGCAATGCTGTCGATGCAGCCGTTGCCGTCGGCTTTGCCCTGGCGGTGGTGTACCCGGCAGCCGGCAACATTGGCGGCGGAGGCTTCATGCTCATCCGCCCCGGTACCAAAACCTTCGCCCACGGCCAGCCGCACTTCCTCGACTACCGCGAGAAAGCCCCCTCCGCTGCCAGTACCGACATGTACCTCGACGCCCAGGGAAATGTGATCCCAAAGATGTCTACGGTAGGCTCCAAGGCCAGCGGCGTTCCCGGCACGGTTGCGGGGCTGACCTACGCCGAAAAGCAGTACGGCAGGCTGGGCCTCGCGAAGGTCATGCAGCCGGCCATCAGGCTCGCGCGCGACGGCTACGTCCTCACCGACGAAGAGGCACGCATTTTGCATAGCAGTCTCCTCGGCCAGTTTCCCGCCTCCTACCGCATCTTCCAACGCAACGGCAGGTTCTATGAAGCCGGCGAACGCTTTCAGCAGCCCGAGCTCGCACGAACTCTGCAACGAATCGCCACAGATCCTGATGATTTCTACAGAGGTAAGCTCGCCGCCGAGATCGCCGCCTTCGAACAGGCCAACAAAGGCCTCATCACCGCGCAGGACCTCGCCGCCTATGAGGTCAAGGAGCGCACCCCGCTGGTCGGCCACTATCACGGCTATGAGGTGCTGACCTCACCGCCGCCCAGCTCCGGCGGCATCGTTCTGCTCGAGACGCTGAACATCCTCAGCGGCTACGATCTCCCGAAACTCGGCCCCGACCGCAGCCCTGCACAGATCCACATCATCACCGAGGCCTTCCGCCGCGCCTACATGGATCGCGGCGACTACCTCGGCGACCCCGACTTCAACACCATACCGCTCGCGCAGATGGCCGACCCCCAATACGCCGCGGCCTGGCGCAAGACGATCGACCCCACCAAACCCTCGCCCTCCGCAACGCTGGTTCGCCCAACAGGCTTCATGCCCGAGCCGCCGAAACAAGAGGCGCCCACCCACGAATCGCCGCAGACGACGCACTTTTCTGTCGTCGACGCCGACGGCAACGCAGTGTCCAGCACCTACACGTTGAACTTCGGCTTCGGGTCGGGCGTCACCGTCGATGGCCTCGGATTCTTGCTCAACGACGAGATGGACGACTTCGCCTCCAAGATGGGCGTACCCAATGGCTTCGGGCTGATCCAGGGTCCCGCGAACGCGATTGCTCCGGGCAAACGTCCGCTCAGCTCGATGACTCCGACCATCGTCAGCGAGGCACCGAGCTACACGTATCACAAGCTCCTGGGCCGCACCACATCGTCTGTGGTCCACCCTGGCAAGCTGCGTCTCGTGCTCGGCTCACCCGGTGGTTCGACCATTATCACCACGGTCGCCAACGACCTCATCAGTGTGCTCGACAACGGCCTCGACATCCAGGCCGCGGCCGACGCACCGCGCTTCCACCATCAATATCTGCCGGACGTTCTGCAGTTCGAGAAGAAGTTCCCTCTGGACACCATCGACGCTCTGAAAGCTTCGGGCTACATCACCAAACGCGAGGCTGAGTTTGACGAGAAGAGCGCCGGCCAGTGGGGCGACAGCGAACTGATCGCCGTCGATCCCAAAACCGGCGAGTTGATGGGCGGACACGACAATCGGCACCACTTCGGCAAAGCCGCAGGGTATTAGAGCGGCCGCTGCCGAACCTGACAGCAGCTTTAGCCTTGCCGCTCTTGCTGTTGTCTTTCTTCTTTTGCTGTTGTTTTTCTTTCTGTCATCCCCGCAGGGGATCTGCTTTTCGTTTGCGGCGAAAAACCTCAGCCGTGGTGCGCTACATACGTTGCATAAATCTCATTGCGCAGCCGCTGTGTCAGCGCATCGGCATCACGCGTCGTCATGCCGACGGTTGAGATTGGCTCACCGACGATCAGCTTCAGCGGTCGCGGGCGCAACGCGTAGACATGGATCGGCAATAGCTCATAGGTACCCACGAGCGTTAGCGGAACGAGTGGAACCTGGGCTTTGATCGCAAGCCACGCCGCGCCGGCGACCATCTCCTTCAGCTCTCCTGTCGCCGCGCGACCGCCTTCGGGGAAGATCACCATAGGCATTCCGGACTGCAAGGTCTTCACACCGCGAGATAGGCTCACGATGCCTGCCCGCGCGGAGCTTTGGTCGATGGGCACCTGGCCCGAACGGTCAAGATACCAGCCGATGAACGGGATCTTCCACAAAGGAGCCTTCGCCAGGATGCGGAACTGAAACGGCAGCTTCGCGAAGAGCACCGGCGTGTCGTAGTAGCTAAGGTGGTTGCTGGCGTAGACGGCGGTCTCATGGACATGCAGCCGCTCGGCATGCTCCAGCGTTACCGGCGACAGCGCGATACGCAGCAGCACACGCGCCCACTGCCGGGCGATGAAATGCTGCTGGCTGCCATTCTTATCCCACAAGCCGCAGGCGAGCGAAATCGTGCCGAAGAAGATAGTCGCAAGGCCGACCATCGGCAGACAGAACAGGTAATTGAGCCAGCGCAGTGCGAAGGGCACCGGCGACCGCGGCGCTGGTGTGCGTTCCGTCTGTTCTTCGGGCTGGAGAGTCTCGTTCGCTGCTGGCATCTATGGCTATGCTAAACCGCCCCGACGCTGTTTGTTTTTCGCCGTCATCCTGAACCCTGAGCGTAGTCGAATGGGGAAGGCCCCCCGCATTTGGTGCCACCACGTCAGAGTGCAATAACAACTACTCCGCCAACACGAGCGCCCTCAACTCACCCACCAGAAAGATCGACCCGGTCGCAACGATAACACCCTCGCGCGGCGTAATAGCCTCAGCCTGTGCCAGCGCTCCCGGCAGATGCGGTGCCGCGTGGGCAGGCACCTCGAGCTTGTGCGCCGCAGTCAACAACTCTTCGACGCTGGCTGCGCGCGGATTCTGAATAGGGGCCAGGATCACATGATCGTGCGCACGTGCCGGGTCTCCTGACGCGGAGTCGAAGAGTGGCAGCAGCACCTGCGCCATTTCGTCGATCTGCTTGTCGGCAAGGCACGAGAAGATCAGCGTGCGCGGCATCTCATCGGGCAGTTGCGCGAGAGCCGCACGCAACGTCCACGCACCTGCAGGATTGTGCGCCACGTCGAGCAGCAAAGGTGCATGGCCACGACGAGAGGCAATCCACTCCAGCCGTCCCGGCCACTCGGTCGCACGTATGCCTTGTTCGATAGCCGCATTCGGAATGTTGAACCCATGGTTGGTGCGCAGTTCAATCGCTGCCGCAACAGCCAGGGCAATATTGCGCTGTTGATGCTGCCCCGCCAACGGTGAGTCGATGTGCAGCACCGCACCGTCGATGGAGAGATCGTAACGGTTCCGCGTGAGCGGAGACCCGAGCCCTGTTTCCTGCTTCCTGTTTCCTGTCTCCTGCTCTCTAGGCGGCAGACAACGCGCCGCATCCACGCCGCGCACGTTCTTCGCCATCGCTACCTCGCCGATGACGGCGTTGGCTTCGGGATGTTGTGAGAGCGTCACCAGTACGCCGTCCTGGCGCAGGATCCCCGCCTTTTCCGTTGCAATAGCGCCAATGGAGTTGCCGAGATAGTCGGTGTGGTCAATGCCGATGTCGGTGAGGATGGACACCAGCGGCTCGACGATATTGGTCGCGTCGAGCCGTCCGCCGAGGCCCACCTCCAGCACAGCAAGCTCGATGTGCTGTTCGCTGAAGTAGCAAAATGCAGCAGCGGTGAGGATCTCGAAGAAGCTGGGGTAGTGCGGCAGCGTACCTTGCTCGACCAGCTCGTTTGCCACATCGTCGACGCGCGTAAAGTTACGGGCAAAGTCGTCGTCCGTTATCTCGGCGAGCTTGCCGTCCATCGAGATGTGGAGGCGCTCATTCACCTGCAGCAGATGCGGCGAAGTATAGAGTCCCGTCCGCAAGCCCGTTGCGTTCGCGATCGAGGCCAGTGTTGCTGCAGTCGATCCCTTACCGTTGGTGCCCGCGATCAGTACAGCCGGGAAGCGATGCTGCGGATTGTCGAGCGCCTCCAGCAGCGCTCCGATGTGCTCGAGCGAAAACTTGCGCGGAGGCCCGCTGGTCTTGCCGGAGCGCAACTCCGGGCCCATGTTTGCCAGTTTGTCCAGTGTTTCAGGGTACGTCACAGTTTCTCCATCTCTTGGATGTCCTTCAGTAGCCTAGCGGAGTATCTATTTTGTCGTCGCCGACGCCGTTGCTTTTCTTTCTGTCATTCCCGCAGGGAATCTGCTCTTGTCTTTGCTTTTCTGGTTGTCATTCCGAGTGCAGCGAGCGAGCGAACTTGCTTTCTCCCGTCCTTCATCTGTGCCGAGAATCAGAACAGCCGAATGCATCACCTGCTCTGTGCCACGCACATCCGACCACCGTTGCCCCGCAGCAGCAGACCGTCGTTACGCCCGCTGAAGAACCTCGCCGTCAGCGCCGTGCTATCGAGGTCCTCGACCGCACTCAACCCCGCCAGTGCGAGCTCCGCAGCCAGCGTCTCCGGCGTGAAGAAGCGCTGGAACGGCTCACCTGCCAGCGCCACACGTTCCGACATGGAATCCAGCATCTTCTGCTCGACCAGCGGCAGCACCTCGCGCGGCTGCGAGTAGTCGAAGACTACGCTGCTGCCTGCCGCGAAGCTGCCCAGCAACGAGGTCGTCCCGCGAAAGGCCTCCAGCGTGAGATACGGCACCACGCCGAGCCACGCTGTCACTGTCGGCAGCGTGCGGTCGAAGCCCGCGACCGCTAGCTCTTCAGCTAAAGACTGCCGTTCGAAGTCGACAGGCACAAACGTCATTGTCTCGGGAATCGCAATCCCTGCAGCCGCGAGGCACTCGCGCTTCCAGGCCTGCGTCGCCGGGTGGTCCACCTCGAAGACCCGCACCTGCGCGAACGGATTGCGATAGGCAAAGGTGTCGAGCCCAGCTCCGAGCACCAGATATTGTTGTGTCCCATTGGCCGAGATGCCATGGGCGAGGGTGTCTTCCGCCAACCGCGCACGAGCAACCATGAAGGCTCGCAGCGCCGCCGAGAATGGCCGCTTCAGGCTATCGGGTGTACGTTTTACCTCTTCGCGATGCTCCCGGCCGAGGATGCGTACAGCCAGCGGATCCTCGAAGACCAGTGGCGGAGCATCATGGACTTGGTGCGCCGCACGCCGCAGGGCTACACGTAGGGCGGTGCGGGATGGTTGAGCTTCGTGCATGGTTAGAGCTGAGCCGGAACCTGCGCTTTACTGCTCGCCGTCATCCACCCCAGCGCCTGTCCGAGATAGCCCTTCAGCTCCTTGCGTGGCACGATCTCATCGAGAAACCCGTGGGTTAGCAGGAACTCCGAGCGTTGGAAGCCCTCCGGCAGTTTCTGCCGAATGGTCTGCTCGATAACGCGCGGACCGGCAAAGCCGATCAGCGCACCAGGCTCGGCGATGTTCAGGTCACCCAGCATGGCAAAGCTCGCTGTCACGCCGCCGGTCGTGGGGTCGGTCATCACGCTGATGTAGGGAATCTTCTCGTCGTCCATCCTCGCCAGACCCGCCGATATCTTCGCCAGCTGCATCAGGCTGGCGATGCCCTCCATCATGCGCGCGCCGCCCGAAGCCGAGACAATAATCAGTGGAACTCTCGTCTCCAGGGACCGGTCCACAGCGCGGGCGATCGTCTCGCCTACGACTGCTCCCATCGAGCCGCCAATGAAGCCGTACTCCATCACCGAAAGCACCACGTCCTGCTCACCGATCTTGCCAATGGCATTGATGATGGCGTCGTTCAACCCGGTCTTCTTTTGGGCCTGCGCCAGCCGCTGCTTATAGGGCTTAAGGTCGGTAAATTCCAGCGGATCGGTCGACCGCAGTTCCAGGTCGACCAGCTCATAGCCGGGTTCGAGCAGGCTTTCAATACGGGAGCGGGCGTCGAACTTGAAGTGATAGCCGCAGTGCGGGCACACCTGGAGGTTGTTCTCCAGCTCGGCCTTCCAGAGCGTCTTACCGCAGTTGCCGCACTTGGTCCAGAGTCCCTTGGTACGGACCTCATGGTCCGGCGTAGGGACGATCTCGTGATTGTCGCGCTTGAACCAACTCATCGGCGGCTGTAGCTCCTTATGGACCTTCCAACCTTCGATTGTATCGAAGCCACCGTTTTTCGTTCGCGCGGCAGCAGGGAGTGGTCTTTTAGCCCATAGGTTACAGAGGTAACCACGGACGCCGTCGCGGCCTCCGCGAAACCTCCGCGACCTCTGCGTTAAAGCTTTCCTAAGCTATGGCAATAAACCAGTTAACGCACCGCCAACGGCTGTTGCGCCGCCGTAGACAACGTAATCCCCAGAGCCTTCGCCAAGGTCGGCGCAATCTGCCTCATATCCACAACGCCCAGGTACTTGCCCCGTGCAACGCCATTGCCCATAACGAAGAACGAAGCCCGCATCGCCGGCGTGGTGGCTGGGTTATACCCATGCGCTCCCTTCAGCGGGCTTGAGTCGGTAACCAGCGGGCCGCTCAAAGCGGCGCCGTTGCAGTATCCCGACCGCAGCGTAACCACGAAAGGAGCATCAGGGAAGCCGCCCAGCGCCACGACAGAGTCATGGTCCAGGATGGCCTCGATCCCATTGGCCGGATCGGCTGCGAGCTTGTCCAGCAGCGTGCGCACCTTGTCTCGCGTAGCCGTGTCGGAGGGGTCATGCAGCACAATCGGCGTCACGCAGCCGGCGGGCCACGGCTCGGCCTGCCAGGACTTCACCTGTAGCGCCCCGCTGGCCGATTTGCCCGTCTGGATCAGCCCCGCTTCGATAAAAGGAATATAGAGGTTGGTCGAGTGCTCCACGGGCGCAAACCCATGGTCGGAGACGACAGCGATCAGCGCGTTCGGATAGTTCTCCAGCTCCTGCGCCGCCAACCGGGCAACCATGCCGTCGAGGCCTTCGAGATCCTGGTCAGCCTCCTCGCTGAACGGTCCATGCAGGTGCTCCTCTTCGTCAAGCGAGCTCAGGTGGATCGTCATGAACTCCGGCTTGTGCTGTTTGAGGATGTCCAGTGAATAGACGGTCTTGACCTCGTCGCCGGCAAGGCTCGTGTCATTGCCCATCATGTAAGGCGTGCCGGAGCGCTGGGCGATCCGAGCAAGCTCTCCGTCCGGGCGGGAGACCGCATTCATCAGCAGGCGGTCGTCCGGGTTGATGGCATCGCCGGGCGACGTGCCGCGCCAGTACTCGGGAATGAGGTAATCGATGGTGTTGGAATCTGCCGTAACCGGCCATCCCACGCTGGCTGTGTGCAGTCCGGCAGCGTGCGCGGCATCCCAAAGCGTCGGCACCTTGATCTGGTCGGCGTACCAGTACCACGCGCCGTTGAGCTTGCGTTCGGGATCGAAGCGCGTGTTGTTCAGGATGCCATGCTCAGCAGGCCAGACGCCCGTAACCAGCGTGGTGTGATTGGGATAGGTAACGGTCGGGAAGGCCCCGTTAACCCCCGCGGCGTGCGTGCCCTCGGCAAGGATGTGCCGCAGCGTGGGGATGCGCAGATGGTGCTCGTCAGCCTGAGTGACGTAGTCGGGGCGCATGCCATCGATAGAGATCAGGAGGACCGGCTGGGACGCTCGGGTAGGCGTCTGGGAGAACAGCGGCGCCGCGGTGACCGTAACGAGAGCGAGAGCTAACAGACGCTTAGACATAGGGTTATAAGACGAGATTTCTATGAATGTGTGGTGAACGAGCTTCCGCGAACTGTCGAAACTCTACGCCAAATCACGGATTCTCACCATAATTCACACCCACCCTCCCTCCCATGGGATAGCCTGAAAGGAAATGCAACAAGGAATTTCGACTCACGTTTTTCTGGCCCAACGCCTCACGCCGGGACTGCTCGAAGCGCTTAAGCGCGGCGGGGCGCAGGCCATTGAGATCTTCGCTGCACGCCATCACTTCGACTACTCCGATCGCGCCGCCGTGCGCGAAATAGCCAACTGGTTCCGTTCCAATGAGGTCACGGCCTCGCTCCACATGCCGCTCTTCAACAGCGACGACGACTCCAACTGGAGCCGCCATACCGCGCCCGCTCTCAACCTGATCGACCTGAATAAGTCCACCCGCATCGAGGCCATGGACGAGGTCAAGCGCGCTCTCGAATCCGCCGAGCAGGTACCCTTCCGCTCCTGTGTGATCCACCTCGGCCTCAAAGACGACCACTGGGACACCCGTTCCCTCGACGACTCCATGACCGCGATCGAGCACCTCAAGGCCTTCGCCTCCCCGCTCGGCATGCAGCTGCTGCTGGAGAACCTGAACAACGATGTCGCCACACCGGCACATCTCGTCGAGATCGTCCGCGCCGGCCACTTCGACAACGTGGGTTTCTGCCTCGATACCGGTCACGCCAATCTCGTGGAACCGCTGCCCGAAACCGGCGACCACGCCGCGAAAGACGGCATCGCGCAGGCCTTCGAGGCCTTTGGCGACCGCATCGCCGAACTGCACCTGCACGACAACTTCGGCGTTCGCCCCGAAAATGGCAAGGACGAGCACTTCTGGCCCGGCAACGGCACGGTCGAGTGGAACCGCGTGGTGAAGTACATCTCCGCGCTCAAGCGGCTACCCGTGGGCATCCTCGAAATCACCCACGAACTGGGCCAGGACGCAAAACAGATCGAAGTAGAGTCTCGAGCAGCCTGGAAGCTACTCGAAGCCGCAGCTAACTAGTTTCATCCCGAAACCGGGTGCCCCATCTTCGCGACGGTTTTATCGTCGCTAAGGTGGGCATCGGACGAAGTCCGACCGCTCCTGCCTATCTTTGTCTCACTACCGCCTTCGCGGTCGCCACTTTACCCGCGTAAACTGGACATCTCATGTCCATCGAAACAAACGCCCCCATCACCACCATCGCCACAATCGGCCAGCACGAAGGCCAGACCATCACCCTCCGCGGCTGGCTCTATAACCTCCGCTCCTCCGGCAAACTGCTCTTTCCCACCTTCCGCGACGGCTCCGGCACCATCCAGGGCATCGTCCCCAAAGCCGCCGTGCCGGAAGAGGTCTTCGACACCCTGAAGAACCTCACCCTGGAGTCAAGCGTCGTCGTCACCGGCAAAGTCCGCGCCGACAGCCGCGCGCCCTCCGGCTTCGAACTCGACGTCGAGAACGTCTCCGTCACCCAGCGCATCGCCGACGACACACCCTACCCCATCTCGCTCAAAGAGCACGGCGTCGACTTCCTCATGGAACACCGCCACCTCTGGCTGCGCACACCGCGCCAGTCGGCGATCCTGCGCGTACGCGCGACGATTATGCGTGCCGCAGCCGAGTACTTCGACACCAACGGCTTCATCCGCACCGATCCACCCATCCTCACGCCCAACGCCTGCGAAGGCACAAGTGAATTGTTCGAGATGGACTACTTCGACAACGACAAAGCCTACCTCACGCAGTCAGGCCAACTCTACATCGAGGCAACGGCTCTGGCTCTCGGTAAGGTCTACAGCTTCGGCCCCACCTTCCGCGCGGAGAAGTCGAAGACCCGCCGTCACCTCACGGAATTCTGGATGATCGAACCCGAGGTCACCTACCTCGACCTCGACGGCTTGATGAACCTGGCCGAGGGCTTCCTCACGCACATCGTCACCCGCGTACTCGAAACCCACCGCGCAGACCTCAAGGTCATCGGCAAGGATGTCGCAAAGCTGGAGGCTGTCGCCGCGCCAGGTGCATTTCCGCGTCTCTCGTATGATGAAGCCCACCAGATGCTGGTCGACGCCCACGCCAAGGGTCTGATCGAAAACGTGCACACCTATGGCGACGACTTCGGTTCCCCCGATGAGACCTACATCAGCAATCAATTCGACAGGCCGGTCATGGTGCATCGCTATCCGGCCGAGGTCAAAGCCTTCTACATGCAACCCGACCCCAAGGATCCGACCAAGGCTCTCTGCGTAGATGTGCTCGCGCCTGAAGGCTATGGCGAGATCATCGGCGGCTCGCAGCGCGTGGACAGCTACGACCTGCTCAAGTCCCGCATCGAGCAGCACAACCTGCCGCTGGCCGCCTTCCAGTGGTACCTCGACCTGCGCAAATACGGCAGCGTCCCGCACTCCGGCTTCGGCATGGGAATCGAGCGCGCTGTGGCATGGATCTGTGGGCTCGAACACGTGCGTGAGACGATTCCGTTTGCACGTACGCTGAATAGGATCTACCCATAAGGCTCGGCTAGTTTTCGCTTGCTCTTCGCGTGACACAGGCCTATCCTAGAGGTCTGACCCTTGTGTTGAGCGTCGTTGTGAGTGGGGGAACCCGCGAACATCGGGCACAATGCAGCTTCGAGGCGAAAGTCTCGATTGAGCGAACCGGGCCTCACGGTACCTTCGCTGGGCTCAGACCTTAGTTGTCGGATTGGTTGGGTTTACCAACGGGACCTCTAGACAGTGGAAAAGCTACCGATTGAACAAGTGCGAAGTCTGCGGATTCTCGGACGTGCATGGGCAGCTATTCGGCGTAATGCAAAGAGTTCGAAATCTGAAGAGACACGTGATGCGGTTGCGGCCTTCGAGGCTGACTCGATCGAAAATGTCACTCGAATTCAACGCCAATTGCAGGGCGGTTGGTTCAAGTTTGCGCCAGCTACCGGCAAAAGAATCCTAAAGAAGAATAAGAAGGACTTTCGTCCACTAGTTATTGCCCCTCTGCCATCGAGAATTGTTCAGCGTGCCATCCACGATGTTTTGGTCAGCATGCCTAAACTCCAGATGTACATAAAGACACCCCACAGTTTTGGTGGAATTCAAAAAGGACAGGAAAAAGACGAGATAACGGCGGTTCCAGCAGCCATTCACAGTGCTCTCGACGCCATCGGAAAGGGCTCGCAATATATTGTCCGTTCTGATATTTCTGACTTCTTTACCAAGATTCCCAAATCGACAATCACCTCGATGATCAGCGAAGTTGTGTGCGATGAAGCCTTTATGAAGTTATTTTCAGAGGCCATTAAGGTTGAATTGGAGAATATGGCAAGCTTGAAAAAGCATGCCGCTGCCTTTCCTATCGAAGATATTGGTGTAGCGCAGGGGAATTCTCTTTCACCATTGCTCGGAAACCTGTATCTTTACGATTTCGATAAAAAACTCAATGAATCGACAGATATTCGATGTATTCGCTATATCGATGACTTCATTATCCTGGCTCCGAATAAATCGGCAGCGGAGAACCAGTTTCAAAAAGCACTTGCAATTCTCAGGAAGCTCGGCCTCAGCGTTTCGGAAAGCAAGACACAACGCAGTACTGCAAAGAAAGGGTTCGAATTTCTCGGTATTGAGCTTTGCAATGGATTAATCCGACCAAATAAAGACTCGAGAGATCGGCTAATCAATTCAGTGTCAAGTGTTCTGACCGAAAGCCGAATATGGCTTGAGAATTATGCTGCGACTGGTATCTATGATGAAAAATTAGCTTTGTTCAATACCTTCCGCAGAATTAGGGGAATCACGCAAGGTTGGGGAAAACATTACTGGTTCTGTAACGATCGTAACTGCTTTGCCGTGCTTGATAAGCAAATATCGAGACTTATAAGGAGCTACCTCGCCTCCTATTCCGAAGCACGCAGAAAAGGTGGGGATTCAATCGGCTGGGATCTCATTGGAATTGGATCGCTCAGTCGTAGTGACAGCACACGTTATTTCGTTTGGCCCACGTGATGCACTCATGTGTCGAATTCATTCTTTGATGATGAATGAGATTCCGCATTCTTAATGCCGGGTGCCCTATCTTCGGCGCGGCCCCATCGTGCCTAAGGTGGGCATCGGGCGAAGCCCAACCGCTCTTGTTGGATGTTATAGAAACCGCTAGTGTTCATACACCAAAATACGTCAGCCCTACACATTGGAGCCTTTGTGCGAACGAGCATTGAAATCGACGACCAACTGATGACCGAGGCCTTGCGTTTGAGCGGTGAATCCACCAAACGTGCCGTCGTCGAAGTAGCTTTACGTCTGCTTATACAGACGAAAGCCCAAACGGGCATCCGCAAGCTTCATGGCAAGATCCAGTGGGAAGGTGATCTTACCGAACTGCGCCGGAGCCGAGTGCGGAACTAATGATGGCCATCGTTGACACAACCATCTGCAATGATTGCATGCACCCGTAACGTGAGACAGCGCCCGGTTACTACCGCAGCACCCTCGTCATAAGCAAAGCAAACAGCGCCGCCACACCCACCACCGTCCCAATCAACCCGGTCGCGATGAAGATCGCTGCGCCGCGTTTCTTCTCGGGAGTGGGTGGGGTGATGCCTACCGTCATGATGAAGCCATCGACTACGCCCTGGATGATGCCCATCTTCGTATACCTCTTCTCAAGAGATAACGGATAGCCCCATCGAGCACCTCGCAGATCTTGCTGCGGCTTGACGATTCTTGCGGGAACTATGATGGAACAGGAGGTCGCGGATGCATCGGCCCGGCGAAGGCAACACGACGCAGCGAGACGAAAGCACGCCGTCGAAGCGCGTCTCTGTGTTGGTAGGAACGCGGTCTGTGCCGCTGCTTCCTGGCCGTCCGCTTACCGATAGCTCGCGCTCGCCCTGGTCCGGCCTGGTGATGGAGAAACATCGCCTCGGCGCCGTCGAGATCCCTGTGCACGAACACGATACCTTCTGCCTGCACCTGCAGACCAGCGGACCGGTAGAGATGGACTGGAACTCGTCCGGCCGCAGTGGCCGTATACGGTCGGGCGTCGGCAACCTCATCTTTCTCACACCCGGAACGCGCGACAGCCTGCTTTGGCATGGTCCCTCACAGCGTATCGTCACGTCCCTCCAGCCGTCGCTATTGCGCCAGGCCGCAGAGCAGATGGAGCTCAAGGGTCTGTGCGACTTCGAAAACCAATGGTCGTTTCAGGATGAGCAGCTTCAACTCTTGCTGACGGAGATGGACCGCGAGATGGCTGCAGGCTGGCCCATGGGCTCTCTCTACGGCGACCTGTTGGGAATGTCCCTGTCGATCGCGCTCATCCGCAAGTACGGGCACATCTCCGCACCGCTGGTTCCGCTCAAGGGTGGCCTCTCCCAGCCACGTCTCAAGCAGGTGTTCGCATACATCGAAGAGCATCTTGATGGTGAGCTTCGCCTGCAGGAGTTGGCGGACCTGGCAGGGCTGAGCCCGTTCCACTTCGCGCGATCCTTCCGGCAAAGTGTGGGCGCGACACCGCATCAGTACATCCTGCAAAAAAGAGTGCAGCGCGCCAAGGAACTTCTACTGCGGCCTGAGTGGAGCATCGAACAGGTCGCCTCCGCTACAGGCTTCGCAGGCGCCAGCCAGTTCTCGAGGGTCTTCCGGCAAAGCGCAGGCGCTACGCCGACGGAGTGGCGGCGAAATGTTTGAGCGCTACCTATAAATTTGTCATCTCGTCTCACCCCAGATTTGTCATCTCGACCGAAGGCGGCGTTCTTTGCCGCCGCGGTGGAGAGACCTGCAGGTTGCAGATCGCGATGCAAATGTTTGTGGCGCGCTTTGCGTCAAGACCTGCAGCTTGCTCGTACGGGCACCTATCGCCTGCGCAAACAAACCTGCAGGTCTCTCCACTTCGCATGACGATAAAACCATCATGCTCCGGTCGAGATGACAGATTTCGGGATAGGTCGGGACAACAAGGCAATGCGTGGTACAAAAAACTACGGCATCACCGCCGCACGCTGCGAAAGCAGATAGCTCTCGCGATCATTCGGCGTAACGCCCGCCTCCTGATCCACCTGCTTCAACGGCGAGCCTTCATACCGCTGATAGGTGTAGTGCTTATCCGCCGCAATCGTGACGTACTCCACGGACTTCGCTGCCGCCGGTATATTCCCCCCGAACCAACGCGGATCTTCCTTCTGGGTCCACGTCACAACCGACAACGCCGAGCCCGCGGGATAACCCACCTGCGCACCTGTCCGCGCATACTGCACAGCAACGTCGTTGCCATAGAGCGTGGACATCGTTCCGGCGTTCTTGTCGATCCACGAAGTAATCACGCGGCCCTGTATCGGGTTCGCGGGCAACGCCCCGTTAAGCATCGCGCCGGTATTGAGCGTGGTCACAACACGCGGATTGGTCTTGGCGCAGCCCAGCACGCTGCATAGGAACACCATACCCGGAGCCAGCAGCTTCATTCGTACTCTCACTGTTGACCTCCAAGCGGCATGGTGTAGACATAGTCGTTCTGGCGCACAGGCTCGTGACAGCCGACGCACTCTTTGCTGAAGTCCGCGTCTTTGCCGTAGGGCTTCAGGTCCGTGCCTCGCCACCGTGCCCAGCCCCAGCCCTTGGTCGACGCATACTTCTTGCTGTCGCGAATCATGAACTCAACCTGGATAAACGCGCCCGTCTGAGAGACACCCTTTCCATCCGGTTGCTGAGCCCATGCGACCTTGGCGAAGGCTGTGCCATCCGGCCACGGGTTGATGTGGTTCTCGGCGATGGCCTTTACCGCAACGTCATTGCCCAGGATCTCGCGCATCGTGTGGTTGTCGTAGCGGTCGGTGGAGCTGATGGTCTTCCAGTTCTTATAGTCGGGCAGGAACTCGATGCCGTTCGGAGAGGCCTTCACGGTCAGCGTCTGGTTGCTGGCCGCGATCCAGCCTTTATATTGCGCATCGGCAGCGCTGGTATCAGCTGCTGCGGCTGCCCCGGCGGGTGCAGGCGGATTCAGATAGTCGCGCAGCACCTTCAGGTTCTCCGCCGAAACCGCAGCGCCGGGATGCACCCGCAGATACGACGGCAGCGGCATCGCCCCAAGTTGAATCATGTTGACCGCCTCATACAGCGCGGCCTTCTGTTGCGGGGCGGGCAGTTTGCCAATCTCAGAGAAGTTGAGATGCGCCCGTGCTTCCTTCACATCCTTCGTCACGATCCAGTAGGCAGGCACAACCTGGTCGAACCACGGCAGCTTCGTCTCATTGGAGTGGCAGCTATAGCAGGATTGCCGCAGCACCGCCCGCACCTCAGGAGGAGCTTGCAGTTCCGCCGTGACCGGGGGATTGGTCAGCGTGGGACGAATCAATTGAAGGCCAAGGAAGACCAGACCTGCAAGCACCGCGATCCAGAGAACCCGAGCGCCATACGCCGATGCCATGCAGCACCTCTTCTGTAACGAATTACCCGAGTCAGAATAGACGGTCGAGTCGCAGGAATAAGATGCTTGGCTGCTGTTACTTCTCGCTGCTCGGCGGCACGAGCCCCTTCAGGCGCATATACAGTGCAAGCGTCGCATACTGTTCGTTGTCGTGCGATACATTGCCCCAAAGAGCCCCGATGCGCGAACGGGTTGCCTTGCCCAGGGTGAACATCTCGGTCAGATTCGTATCGGTCGCGGTCGCATACGCCTTGTCGCACTCCGTAAACGACGCCTTCAGGGCTTCCACAATCGCTACTTTGTCGGCGGTCTCCGCTGGAACCTTGAACAGGTCGGCAGGGTCTTTGTGGTTCACGGAGCCGCAGATGCGCAACTGCACCTCGCTGACGTGATTCACCACGCGCGCAAAGGTGCGGATGTCAGGCTCGGGCTTATAGGTATAGGCATCGTCCGGCATCTCTGTTGCCGCCTTCAGGATGTTCGCCTTCACCCCAGCGTAACCACGCTGTACCTCGGCTGCGGGGCCTGTTGGGACCGGTGCCTGGCTGGCAGCCTGATTGCCGGCTTGGTTGTTCGTTACAGGAGCCGTCGGAGGCGTACCCGCATGGGCCTGCGCCATCGCCGTTCCTGTTGTCATCAACCCAGCCGCCAAAGCCACCGCACAGATCACCTGCATACGCTGCATCATCCTCACCTCGGAACAAGCCTACCTGTGCTTGGCTTTCCTCACAAGATGACAATAGAACAAACCGGAGCTTCCATTGTCACGAGAATGTCATTGCGAATAGAAAGGCAGGTGAGAAAAGCGCTGTGCGCCCCGATATTACACCGCTGATTCAGAAAGCTGAAGACTTTTACTGCCCCCAGACCACTGATTTACCAGCGGCTTCACCTGTGTCCCGAGCAGCTCGAGCGCGTGCAGCATCTTCGCATGAGGCAGCGGGCCGCCACTCAACATCAACGTAATGCGCGAGACACCACCCAGCACGTCGCTCACGTAGCGCATCTTCTTCGCCACCGTCTCCGGATCGCCGATAAAGTACGCTCCCTGTTCGCTGCGCTGTGCATCGTAGGCCGCTCGTGTCGTAGGAGGCCAGCCACGCTCGCGCCCGATCCGGGTGAACGCCATTGAGAGATACGGCCACAAGTCGTCCGCCGCGCCTTCGGTCGTGTCGGCCACAAACCCAATCCCGTGAACGGCAACATCCAGCTTCTCCGGAGCATGTCCGGCCCGCAGTCCCGCCTGGCGATACAGGTCGATCATCGGCCGAAACCGGTGCGGCTCACCACCGATGATCGCCACCGTCAGCGGCAAGCCCAGCACTCCCGCGCGTACAAACGATGCAGGTGTTCCACCCACGCCGAGCCGTATCGGCAGCACATCCTGCGCAGGCCGGGGCCATACCCCCTGTCCCGTCAGCGCTGCCCGATGCTTGCCCTTCCACTGCACGTGTGTCTCGTCGCGCAGCTTCAGTAGCAGATCGAGCTTCTCGGAGAACAACTCGTCATAGTGCTTCAGGTCATACCCAAACAGCGGGTAGGACTCAATAAACGAGCCTCGCCCCACCACCATCTCTGCACGTCCCCGCGAGATGAGGTCCAGCGTGGCGAAGTCCTGAAAGACACGCACCGGATCGTCAGAACTGAGCACCGTTACCGCGCTGGTCAGGCGGATATTCTTCGTCCGTGCTGCCGCAGCAGCCAGCAGGACTGCCGGCGCAGAGGCAATGTACTCCTCGCGATGGTGCTCGCCGATGCCATAAACATCCAGGCCGACACGGTCAGCCAATTCGATCTCTTCCAGCAGCTCGGCAACGCGCTGCACCGCAAGTTCACCCGCCGGTTGCGCCGTGCCGGTAACCGTCTCTACAAAACTATCGATCCCGATCTGCATATTTCCTCTTTTCGGCCAATTATTTTGGCCTATTCTCATCGATATCAATTATATTGATGTCAATAGGTATGAAAACGATGCAAAAGGCGAATAAGACGGACAAGAGGGCTGACGGGGTGCAACTGTGGCTTGTCCTTATGAAAGCCTTCCACTCCATCTCTGCCTATGCGATGCACACGCTGCGCGACAGCGGTCTTAGCGACTCGGACTTTCGGGTGCTGGAGGCCCTGCTGCACAAAGGGCCGCTGCCGGTAAACGTCCTGGGACCCAAGGTGTTTCTCACGCCAGGGTCTATCAGCGTCGCGGTCGACCGGCTGCATGGCCGGGGGTTAGTAACAAGGGTCGAAAGCGAAGCCGATCGCAGGGTGCGCATCGTCGATCTAACACTCAAAGGCCGCGGCCTGATCGAGCAGGTCTTCGCAGCCCACGCCAGGGAGATCGACTCCCTGACGCAGGTGCTGGACCCAGAAGAGCGCAAAAAGGTGACCAAAGCGCTCAAGAAGCTGGGCAAACACGCAGCGGAACGCCTGCAGTCACCCCAAAAGCTTTGACGCAGAGTACGCAAAGGAAAAGCGCCAAGCCTCGCCACGACTGCCGTGGCGTCCTTTGCGTTCTTCCTCTGCGCCCTCTGCGTCAAGGCTTTTTGCCTCTTTCTGCCCCGTGCATGTTCCAATAGAAGAGAAGGAACCTGAATAGAATGCCCTTGAATTGCGGAATCGTAGGTCTGCCGAACGTCGGCAAGTCCACCATCTTCAACGCGCTGACGGCCTCCAAGGCCCAGGCTGCGAACTACCCCTTTTGCACTATCGACCCCAACGTCGGTATCGTGCCCGTGCCGGATGAGCGCATGGACCGCATCGTGACCATGGTCAAGCCCAACTCCATCGTTCCCACCACCATGGAGTTTGTCGACATCGCCGGTATCGTCGAAGGCGCGAGCAAGGGCGAAGGCCTGGGCAACCAGTTCCTCAGCCACATCCGCCAGACCGACGCCATCCTCCATGTGGTCCGCTGCTTCGCTGACCCTGAAGTCATCCACGTGGCGGGCGGCGTCAACCCGCAGCACGATATGGACATCATCAATACCGAGCTTCTGCTCGCGGATCTGGAAACCGTGGAAAAGCGCCTGACGAAGGCGGAAAAGGCGGCGAAATCGCAGTCCGCCACGGCTGCGCAGAAGTCCGAGCTCTCCACCATCCAGAAACTCCTCGTGGTTCTGAACGCCGGCAAACCCGCCCGCACCGCCGAGCTCGAAGACGACGAGAAGCTGGTAGCTCGCGACCTCTTCCTCATCACCATGAAGCCGCAGCTCTACGTCGCCAACGTCGACGAAGACGGCATCGCGGCCGGTAACGAATACACCAAGATTGTCGAGCAGCGCGCCGCCGAAGAGAACTCTGAAGTTGTCCGCATCTGTGGCGCGATGGAAGCGGAGATCGCACAGCTCGAGCCAGCCGAACGGGCTGAGTTTCTCGAAGCTGCAGGGCTGGAAGAGCCAGGCCTCAATCGCCTGATCCACGCCGCCTATCGCCTCCTTGGGCTCATCACCTACTTCACCTCGGGCGTGCAGGAGGTCCGCGCGTGGACGATCAAGCGCGGCACCAAGGCCCCGGGCGCGGCCGGCGTCATCCACTCTGACTTCGAGCGCGGTTTCATCAAGGCTGATTGCTACGCATCCAGCGATCTGTTTGCGCTGGGCAGTGAGCAGGCCGTAAAGGAAAAGGGCCTGCTGCGCTCCGAAGGCAAGGAATATGTCGTGAAGGATGGCGACATTCTGTTCTTCAAATTCAACGTGTAGCACCCCGAAAAGCCTTGACGCAGAGGGCGCAGAGGAAAGACGCAAAGGACGCCACGGTAGCCGTAGCGAAGCTTGGCGCTCTTCCTTTGCGAGCTTTGCGTCAAGGCCTTTGCCGTTGCTTGTTCGGGCGAGTACACACCAAGGTTCACCCACTCGTATTGCTACCCACCCACAGCCCCACTCTGTCCGACACTTGAACTGACATGGCAAAGAAGAAACTACGCGTAGGCATTCTGTTTGGCGGCAAGAGCGGTGAGCATGAGATCTCGCTCCGCTCCGCCCGCTCCATCCTCAAGGCAATCGATCGCAAAAAGTACGACGTGGTCGAGCTGGGCATCACCAAACAGGGCCGCTGGCTGCAAAGCTCCGCCGCACAGGCCCTGCTCGGCGGCGATTCGACTCCCACAGACTCTAAGGACGAAGCCGGCCTCACCATCGCCGCCGCCGCTGCCGAACCGGCCGCAGGTACGGGCCTCGATGTCGTCTTCCCCGTTCTGCACGGCACCTTCGGCGAAGACGGCACCATTCAAGGTCTCTTCGAACTCGCCGATATCGCCTATGTAGGTTCGGGCGTGCTGGGCTCCTCCGCAGGCATGGATAAAGATGCGATGAAGCGGATGTTCTTCGCCGCTGGCCTTCCGATGACGCCCCACGTCACGCTGCTGCGCTCCGAGTGGCGCACCGACGCGAAGAAATCCACGCGCCTCATCGAGAAAACCCTGCAATATCCCGTCTTCGTAAAGCCCGCGAACCTCGGCAGCTCGGTCGGTATCAGCAAAGTAAAGTCACGCGCTGATCTGGCCGCGGCCATGGACCTCGCCGCAAGCTTCGACCGCAAGATCGTCATCGAGCAAGGCGTCGGTGGCCCGGGCGTAAAGCCGCGCGAACTGGAAGTTGCAGTCCTCGGCAACGACGCGCCCGAAGCCAGCATCGTCGGCGAGATCGTGCCGGCCAAAGAGTTCTACGACTACGAGGCCAAGTACGAGCTCAACGGCGCGGACGAGAGCGTCAGCATCATCCCCGCGAAGCTCACGAAGGCCGAAGAGAAGAAGATTCGCGCCATGGCCATCGCGGCCTTCCGCGCCTGCGACTGCGCAGGCCTCGCGCGCGTCGATTTTCTGATGGCTCCCGCAGTCAAAGGTAAACCTGCCGAAATCGTCCTCAACGAGATCAACACGCTGCCTGGCTTTACCTCGATCAGCATGTACCCCAAGCTGTGGGCGGCGAGCGGTGTCCCGTACTCAAAACTCATCGACAAACTCATTGAGCTAGCGCTGGAGCGCCATCGCGAGAAGCAGCAGACGCACTTCAGCCGGTAGACGCGCTAAGCTGGAGCTCCTATGCGCCGCCGCGATCTCCTGAAGTCGACACTGGCAACCGCCGCCGCGACGGTGCTACCCGGCATCGCCGCGGCGGAGGCAAAGCCTGTACCTCTCCCCAACGACCGCGCCTTCTGGCTGCAGCAGATGCAGCGCGTCGCGCATCCGGTGCTCGACGCACTCAGCCATCGCCGCCTCAAAGCGCTCATGCCCGTCGAGGCGTTCAAGGGCAACGAAGAGAGCCGCCACCACACCACCTATCTCGAAGCCTTCGCCCGCACCCTCAGCGGGATAGCGCCCTGGCTGGAGCACGGTCCGACCCAGGGTGCAGAGGGAGATCTACGCCTTCATTACGTCGGTCTGGCCAGCGATGCGCTGGCAGCAGGCATCGATCCGCACTCGCCTGACTATCTCGAATTCGGCGCCAACTCGCAGACTCTTGTCGACGCGGCCTTTCTCTCGCTCGCTGTCCTGCGCGCTCCACAAGTTCTGGGATCAACGCTTCATGACAGTGTCCGCAAGCAGTTAGCTGAGGCTCTCCGCGCTACGCGTCCGATCAAGCCTCCGTTCAACAACTGGCTGCTCTTCAGCGCTGCTGTCGAAGCCGCACTTTTCATCCTGGGCGAGCCGTGGGACCGATCGCGAGTCGACAACGCTTTGCGGGAACTCGCGATCTGGTACGTCGGCGATGGCGCTTATGGCGACGGTCCACACTTCCACTGGGACTACTACAACTCGTTCGTCATGCATCCCTTCCTGCTCGCGATTCTCGACGCCGTAGGCGATCAGGACGCCGCGTGGAAGGCGATGGCCCCTGCCATCCACAAGCGCGCCACACGCTACGCCCAGATGCAGGAACGGCTCATCGCGCCGGATGGCAGCTATCCGGCCATTGGCCGTTCCATCACCTATCGCTGCGGCGCCTTCCATCTGCTGGCCGACGCCGCGCTGCGCCAGATGCTGCCCGAAGACCTCTCGCCCGAGCAGGTGCGCTGCGCTCTAGCCGCGGTGATCCACCGCACATTGACACCAGAAGGAACGTTCGACACCAACGGCTGGCTACGCATCGGTCTTAGCGGACATCAGCCATCGCTGGGGGAGAGCTACATCTCCACAGGCAGTCTGTATCTCTGTGCCAACGCGTTTCTGCCTCTGCGCTTGCCACCGGAAGAGCGCTTCTGGTCCGCTCCCAGCGCGCCCTGGACTTCGCAAAAGCTGTGGAGCGACATCGATCTGCCGGCCGATCACGCGATCGAAGGCTGACGCCAGGATGCCCGGGATATTCAGGCCATAAGGATTACGATAGATACGATGCCTGCCATGACCACCACCCTCACGCTTACCGACATCCTCGCTGCCCGCGAGCGTATCGCTGGTTCCATCTACCTCTCGCCCTGCACCCACTCCGAGATGCTCTCTCGCATTACCGGCCAGGATCTCTTCCTGAAGCTCGAAAACCTGCAGATGACGGGCAGCTTCAAGGAGCGCGGGGCACTCAACAAGATCGCCACGCTCACCCCAGAGCAGGGTGCTCGCGGCGTGGTCGCCGCCAGCGCCGGCAATCACGCCCAGGGTGTGGCCTATCACGCGACGCAGCGCGGCATTCGCGCCGTCATCGTCATGCCGCTCACCACGCCGCTCGTCAAAGTTACCGCCACCCGTGGCTTTGGCGCGGAGGTCGTACTGTACGGCGCAAACTACGACGAGGCATGCACGGAAGCCACCAGGTTGTGTGAAGCCGAAGGCATGACCTTCATTCATCCCTTCGATGATCCGCTCGTCATGGCGGGGCAGGGAACCATCGGGCTCGAACTGCTGGAACAGATTGAGGGCCTCCAGGCGGTCGTAGTGCCCATCGGCGGCGGCGGTCTCATCGGCGGCATCGCGTGTGCGGTCAAGGAATCGAAGCCCAGCGTGCGGGTCATCGGCGTACAGACCTCGCGTCTGCCGTCGATGCAGAGAGCCGTCCGCGAGCACCATCCCACCACGCTGGAACCCGCAACCACGATCGCCGACGGTATCGCCGTGCGCCGCGCAGGCGAGGTCACCTTCCCTGTAGTCGATAAGTATGTCGATGAGATCGTCACGGTCGACGAAGACGAGATCGCCAGCTCCATCCTTACCCTGCTGGAGCGCGAGAAGACCCTTGCCGAAGGCGCCGGCGCAACCGCTCTGGCCGCCATGTTGCAACAGCGCACCGCCCTGCCCAAGGGCACACGTACCGCTGTTCTGGTATCGGGCGGCAACATCGACGTTACGCTGCTGAGCCGCATCATCGAGCGAGGCCTGGTGCAGGACGGACGTATGATCCGCCTGCGCATCCACCTGCTAGACCGTCCCGGCGCGCTTACAGATCTTACGCAGATCATCGCCAAGCACCGCGCCAACATCGTAGACACGCTCTACAACCGTGCCTACTACGGCGTGAATCTCGGCGACACGACCATCGATATCACGATGGAGACCCGTGGCCGCGAGCAGGTCGACGAGTTACTAGCCGCACTCACCGCCGAAGGCTATCGCCACAGCCGCGTCTTGTAATTGTGGTGAGATCTATGGGCACGCCTGTAAAGAGCATTAACTACTCCTACGCTTGTCATTTCTCCGCTCCCGTTGGTCGGTCGAAATGACTGGTTTTTGGGGAGGGCTCATAAGTACATCTGTACTACTAGACAAGTAACGGGCCTGCCGAATCAAGCGTGTGTCCTATAAACGGAATAGACTTGTTTGGATTCGGCTGCAAGATTCGCTATCGTAACGGAAGCGGAAAGGCGATCGCTCTCACACACACACGTGAACATCCGAGAGGTAGCAAAGAAAGCCGGCGTCTCTACAGCCACTGTCTCCAGGGTTGTAAACGCCACTGTTCCAGTCGGCGCCGTCACCGAGCGCCGCGTGCGTAGCGCAATCAAGGCCCTTGGCTACTACCCCAACACCCATGCGCGCACCCTCGGCTCCGGCAAGAGCCACATGTACGGCCTCATCATCTCCGATATCAGCAACCCCTTCTTCCCGGACATCGCCAAGTGTTTCGAGCGCATCGCGGTCGAGCACGGGCAGGAGCTGCTGATTGCGAATACGGACTACCAGCCCCAGCGGATGCAGCTATGCGTTCGCAGAATGCTGGAGCGCAAAGTAGACGGCGTTGCCATCATGACCTCGGAGATGGATCCCCATCTCATCCGGCTCTTGAACAAGCGCGGCATCCCGATCGTGTTCCTCGATACCGGCCGTGTAGGGCCGTATATCAGCAACATCTTCATCGATTACTCCAACGGTATTGAAAAGGCCATCGAGCATCTGGTGGGCCTGGGACACAAGAAGATCGCTTTCGTAAGTGGTCCCGCTACCCTCGCATCGGCCAACATCCGTAGCGAGGCCTTTGAGCTCTCTCTCAAGAAGAGAGGCCTGAAATCCGCCGCCAGCTATAGGAAGAGTGGCGATCATCGCATTGAAGGCGGACAGAGTGCCATGGAGGAGTTGCTGAAGCTACGCCAGCCGCCGACGGCCGTGATTGCTTCGAACGACCTGACCGCGATCGGCATCATCCGCGCAATTCATGCCGCCGGCCTGAAGGTTCCGGGAGACATCTCGGTCATAGGCTTCGACGATATCGAGATCAGCAAGTTCCTGCAGCCACCCCTCACCACAATTCGTGTTCCGCGTGCTGAGATCGGAGTGAGCGCCTTTACGGCGCTCTATGCGGCCAGCAGCAAACGCGCGGCTCATGGCACGGAGTACAGAATTTCAACCGAACTGGTCGTTCGCGAGTCCACAGGCCCAGTCAAAGCCAAATAGCGCTCTGCGCGTGTTCCTGCTCTTGAGACCTATCATCGCTGGCGCACTACGGCCATCGAACCCGCCTCCACAAAGAAAGATTGTGTATCTCCACAAAGCTAGTCTAAAATTCCTCGCGACGGAGAAATTATGAAATCGGTTACATCAAAGCATTTCAATTTCATCACCCACGCGTGCTGCCTGCTTGGTTTGCTGATCAGCACCGCAGTCGCGTATGCGCAGACCGACCTCTCGGGCTATTGGCTACTCAAGGTCTCGAATGGAGACGGAACCTATAGAGAGACCTATTTCGAGTTGAAGCAGAAGGGTGAAACCCTTACCGGCAGTCTGTTGGGCAGAGGCCCAAATGGTATCCCGCTCACTGGATCGTTCAAAGACGGTCAGGTGCACTTCGCCACAGTGGTGGCAGCTCCACCCGGCGCAGGCTTTTCCGGACGCCAGGTAGCCTATGACGGCACCTTTGAAAACGGAAAGTTTCTGCTTCAGACCATGTCCCGTAAAGAGCTTATAAAAGGAGTTGCCGAGCGCTCCACCTACGAGGCCACCTTGCCTCCCGCAAGGCTCGCCTTACCTGAACTTCACGACGTCCCCGACAATGGGCTGGCACGAACGCCACCGATGGGTTGGAACAGTTGGAACAAGTTTGCCGGAAAGGTCGACGACGCAACCGTTCGCAAGACCGCGGACGCGATCGTCGCCAGCGGCATGAGCAAAGCTGGTTACGTGTACATCAACATCGACGACACCTGGGAGGGCGCTCGGGACGCGAAGGGCAACATCACCACCAACACTAAATTCCCCGACATGAAAGCCCTCGCCGACTATGTGCACTCCAAGGGGCTGAAGATCGGCATCTACTCTTCGCCTGGCCCCGAGACCTGCGCCGGTTACGAAGGCAGCTATGGACACGAAGAGCAGGACGCAGAGACCTACGCCGCCTGGGGCATCGACTACCTCAAATACGATCTATGCGGCGCTCGCCGGATCTATAAGCAGACCGCCGAAGAGACACGCGGCCTCTACCAGAAGATGGGCGACGCTCTTCAGCACACGGGAAGGCCCATCGTCTATAGCCTCTGTGAGTATGGCGTCGGCGACGTATGGAAGTGGGGACCAGAGGTAAGCGGAAACCTGTGGCGCACCACTGGCGACATTCAGGACAACTGGGCTTCTATGGATCGAATCGGGTTTGCCCAACTCGACATTTCCGCCTACGCCCAGCCTGGCCATTGGAATGACCCGGACATGCTCGAAATCGGCAATGGCGGCATGACCGCCGACGAGTACCGCACGCACATGAGTCTCTGGTCGATGCTGGCGGCTCCCTTGATCGCCGGAAATGATGTGGCCAATATGAGCGACGAGACTAAGTCCATTCTGCTGAATGCCGATGTCATTGCCATCGATCAGGACCCTTTGGCAAAACCAGTGCAGGAGGTTGCCGTTCAAGATAAATCTGTGACCCTCGTGCGGCCATTGCGAGATAACGCTGTGGCTGTCGGCCTGTTCAATAGAGGAGACCATCCCGTGCAGATAAGTTTCCGCTGGGACAGCCTGCACCTTGGAGCCGTGCTTGGCGCCAAGACATTGCATGCCACAGATCTGTGGAAGCATGAAGAGGTTCTCGTTGCAGGGGACAGCTACACTGCAACCGTTCCCAGTCATGGTGTTGTTCTGCTAAAGGTTTCAGCGACTGCGAACAACTAGGTTAGCGGTGTCGAATAATCAGGTTTTAGTGGGGTGCTGACTGCGCGATTTGCAGCGCACCCCACTTTGGCTTTTGCGTCGGTGTCTTTGCTTTTCTGGTTGTCATTCCGAGTGAAACGAGGAATCTGCTTTCTCCCGCTTTTCACTAGTGCCACTAAAAACCTAATGCGTTAGCTCATCAAACTATCGCTTTGAAGGGGCGGGGCTTCAGCCCCGCCGCTAAGACATCACCTCAGGAGCGGCTTCAGCCGCAGAGGGAACGATGCCTGTCTAGCCCCAAAATCTATCCCCTGGGATATCTGCAACCTGCAGCTCGCTCCCTGCCACTCCTTCCTTGTGGCTGAAGCTTCCCCACAAAACAAGACCTTTAGCTAACTTCCAGGAAGCCATTGGGACGATACCCTCCCTGCCCCCTCAACAAATCTTGTTGACTTTCGCGATCATTACGGATACTTTCTTGTTCCATCTACAGAAGATTCTTTTTATGTGTTTTTCAACCGTATTGTTTCCTCTGCATTATCCAGGAGATTGACCATGCCCAGCCGTGCTTCCCTGCAGTCGATGTGTGCCCTTTCCCGCAAGATCAAAAATACCTCCTCGGTTTTAGCGGAACAGCACAGAGACGGCAGACGGGGTGCGATTGCCATCGTGGCGGCTTTCCTGTGTCTCGCCGGCACATCCATGCCGGCGCAGACCGCATCCTTCAGCGGCGGGCAGAGTACGGTGGGCAGTGGCTTGAGCGTTCCCCTCGGCATAGCGGTGGATGCGGCTGGGAATATATACATCGCGGACTCCGCCAACGGCCGCGTCTTGAAAGAGACTCTCTCCGCGGGCAGCTTTATCCAGAGTGCCGTGGCCAGCGGCTTGAACAACCCCTATGGCGTAGCCGTGGATGGGGCTGGCAATGTGTACATCGCCGACACGAACAACAACCGTGTGCTGGAGGAGACACCCTCTGCAAGCGGCTATACCCAGAGCATTATCATCACCGGCCTGAACGCTCCCCGCGGCCTGGCAGTCGATACAAGCGGAGATGTGTACATCGCCGACACCGCTAACAACCGTGTGCTGAAAGAGATGCTGTCTGCAGGCAGCTATACGCAGACCCCCGTGGTCTCCGGAACCTCGTACACTCCCGTCGCTGTGTCGGTCGATGCAAGCGGAGATGTCTATATCCTGGGCGACCAGAATCTCATCTTGAAGGAGACTCTCTCAACGGGTAGCTATACCGAAAGCACCGTCTCCGCCACCGGCCTCGTGGCTCCTGCTGGCATAGCCGTGGATGCGAGTGGAAATGTCTACGTCACGGACTACAGTGCAAACGTGGTCCTCAAGGAAACACTATCAGCGGGCACCTACACCCAGAGCACGCTGATAGGTAGCGGACTATCCAACCCCTATGGCGTAGCCGTGGACGGGAGCGGAGATGTGTACATCGCAGACTCCCAGCACAACCGTGTGGTGTGGCTCCAGACGGCCGCGGAGAACTTTGGCATTCAGGCCATCGGAAGTAAGAGCCAGGTAATCTCAACCAGCTTCACCTTCATCACGGGAGGCACGATCGGCACTCCCGCTGTGTTGACGCAGGGCAAAGCAAACCTCGACTTCGCAGATGCTGGAACCGGAACCTGCACGACGAATGGAACGTCCTACACCTACGCTGCGGGGGATAGCTGCACGGTCAACCTGACCTTTACGCCCACCTATGCGGGAGGCAGAAGCGGCGCCATCGAGTTACTCAACAACTCAGGAACCGTGATTGCAACGGGCTACATCTACGGCACCGGTTCAGGCCCACAGATCACCTACTCCCCAGGCACGCAAAGCACCGTGGCCGGTAGCGGCCTGAGTCATCTCATGAACATAGCGGTCGATGGAAGCGGGAATCTCTACTTTGTAGATATCGGCAACAACCGTGTTCTGAAGGAGACACTCTCAGGAGGCACCTACACACAAAGCACGGTGGCTACCGGACTAAGTGCTCCTCTGGGTATCGCGGTAGATGGCGCTGGAAATGTCTACATCGCCGATTCCAGTAATGGTCGCGTGTTGGAAGAGACCCCGTCAGGCAGCACCTACACGCAGAGGGCCATCGTAGCCAGCAGTCTGTACGATCCCTATGCTGTAGCCGTAGATGGAAGCGGTAACGTCTACATTGCCGATACCTACAACGCCCGCGTGCTCAAAGAGACGCCTTCTGCAACTGGCTACATCCAGAGCACCATAGGCACCGGGTTGGGCTATCCGCGCGGCGTAGCGGTGGATGTCAGTGGAAATGTGTACATCGCCGATAGCAGCAACCAACGTGTGCTCAAGGAGACGCCTTCCGCTGCCGGCTATACGCAGAGCATCGTTCTCTCTGGAACCTCCTACAATCCCAACGGTATAGCGGTGGATGCCAACGGCAATATCTACCTCATGGGCAACGGCAGTCTTGTGGTGGAGGAGACTCCATCGGGCAGCAGTTATATCCAGAGCACCGTGTCCACAACGGGCTTGTCAGCTCCTGCTGGCGCAGCTGTGGATGGAAGTGGAAATATCTACATCACGGACTACAACAACAGCATCGTGGTGAAAGAGGACGTTGCGGATACGCCGATCGTGCGGTTTGCGACCACAGCTCTTACGCCTCAGACAGTAACCATCACCAATATCGGCAACCAGAGCCTTACATTCCAGACGCCGTCTTCCGGAAGCAATCCCAGCGTCTCGTCCGGCTTTACGCTCGCAAGCAACTCGACATGCCCGCAACTTTCATCTACTTCGGCTCCCGCAGTTTTGGCACCGAACTCTTCCTGCACAGATGTCGTCACGACGGCGTTTGCAGGGCCAGGAATCCTCACCGGGTCGTTGGTAACCATCGACAACAATTTGAATGTCTCTGGCGCGAATCAAGCCATCACCCTCGCTGCAGTAAGTCCGACGACTCTGACGTTTGCACCTATCCCATCCCACAAATACGGCGATGCGCCTTTCACAGTCTCTGCAACATCGGCTAGTACTGGGACCGTAACGTACTCCGTAGTCAGCGGTCCAGCCACGATCTCCGGCAACACGGTTACGCTGACCGGTGGAGGACAGGTGCAGCTATCCGCAAGCCAGGCGGGCACCGTGTACTACCCCGTCTTGACGGCGCAGACCACCTTCGCCGTGAATACACGTACGTCCGAGACGATGACCTTCAGCTCAAGCTCTTCCGCGGTGTCGGCGTCGCCTGGATCAGACACGCCCAACTATCTATTCCTCGACACCAACGGCACGTTCTATCTCCAGAACGCCTATAGCCAATACGACACGGCTCCGGGTGACCACATCTGGGACTTCTACACGGGAGTCAACGCACAGGATCCCAACCTCGCCCTCTCCGCGGCTCACTCCATCTACAACACGCAGACGATGTGCGAAACGGGCAGCCCTGTGTATACGGCGTTCTATGGTGTAGCAGGAAGAACGCCGGGCGCCGGCGCCTATGCGGATGGAAACTTCTGCGACGTGATCGGAGTCTGGGTCGATCCCGATACAGGAAATTGGTATGGCGTAGTCCACAACGAGCTCTACCCCAATGCTCCTCGCATGGACGCAATCTCCTATGCGATCTCCACCAACCAGGGAAACACCTGGACGCTGCAAGCGCCTATCCTAACCTCTCCCTATGGTGTGGGAGACAACAGCGAGTTCTATTACGACTACGGCGATGGCGATCCTCGGCTCATCGTAGATACAGCCTCTGGATACTTCTACCTGTTTTACTTCAGCCGAATCATGACTCCCTCTGGAACAGGCTTTGGCAATCATAACTGGGAGCATGTAGCACGCGCCCCAATCAACCAAAAGATGGCTCCCGAATCATGGGAAAAGTACTACAACGGAACCTGGAGCCAGACACTGGGAATAGATTGGACCTGCGATCCTGTGACCACCACCTGCGCCACAGGCCAGGCTTCGGCTTCGATGGAAAGCAACATCGGCGCCGATGGTGATCCGGTGATCAAGCAGACGATGGTTCAACCCATCTCCAAACAGACTGCGAACGACCTCAATACCTACGGTCAAAGCGGCTTCACTAACACGAACGTTGCCTGGGACGTCTACCTTCAGAAGTACGTCGCCGAAGTAGTGGGACCCAATCAAATCCTGTTCTATGTTTCGAATGATCTGGCCGGCCAGCAGTGGACCTACGCGGGAGGCGTTCCCTATACCAACAGCGGAGCCTGGTACTGGTGGATGGTCGATGCGGGAAATCTTACTTCCACCAATAACCTGGGCAAGACCTTCCTGGCCTACTGCACCATCGACTGCAGCACATATGGTTCGGAATATATTCCCGTCACCGTAAACCTCGATGCAGGTGCCGCGCCTCCTACCTACTATTCGAGCGCGAATGGAGCGAGAAGCAGAACCGATACCTACAGCATTCAACATGCCAACGGAAGACAGCCCTTCTCCTGCACCAAAGACAACAAGTGGACCTTTGTCCCAACGGACGATGGCTACTTCTCCATCGAACAGGGACGAAAGTACCTTCAGGTAGCCGATGGCAGCGCCGGGCGCGCGTGGGGCGCTTCTGTAAGTCTCGCCGCACCGATATCGTCGACATCGGCACCGGAGTTGTCACGGCAACAATGGCGGTTCGAAGAGATCAAGACAAAGGATGGCGTAGCGAAATCAACTCCCGAATACCGCTTGATGAATCGCTACAGCGGCCTCGCACTCAGCTTCTCCGGAAAGGCTCTTGACGCAGCAGATCTCTCCAGCAGCGTCACTGCGCCGATTCGCGATTGGGATCCGTCCTCAACCTCTACCTACAAGACATGGCCTGCAAACGATCAGGAGTTGATCTTCGTGCCGCAATAAGCGCGCTGAGTTGTGTGTCATGCGGTGACAGGATAACTATTCTGTCATCGCATTCTTCCATACCGTATCTTTCGCGTATTCTTTCAGAATCATGCAGGATCGCAGATCATTTCTCGTCGGCGCTACTATGCTCGCGGGAACACTCGCTGCTTCAAAACCCTTTGAGGTCTTTGCACAATCCCTCAAACCGGCTGTCGCTACTGCTGACACTGCTTGGCAGCACACCAAAGACGAGGCGGCCCGCGTCCTTGCAGGAAACGTCCGTACAGTTCCCAGCTTCAAGCAGCCTGTTCTGTTCGAAGGAAGTACCTATCAGGGCATATGGCAGGAGTGCGGTCCGCACGAGAGTCTGGTCTATGCCGGTCTTGCACACGACAAGTCAGGCAAGTGCGCAATCCCTGATCCCGCTTCCGGTGAAATCACTGCGGCGCAGGTAGCGCGCAACACTCACATGGCTTTCTTCGCACTGCAACGTCCTGATGGCCAACTACCCGCCAGCGTCAAGATTAGCGACGTTGGTTTCGGGCAGATACAGATGGTCGTGCCCATCGCCGCGACAGCCTGGGAGCTTGCGCAACTCACTTGCGACCATGAGTTTCTCGAGACAGCTTATAACGCCTGCAGCCGCTGGGACGCCTGGCTCCGTCAGTATCGCGATACCCGCAAGACAGGATTGGTGGAAGGCTTTTGCACCTACGACACCGGACACGACAACAGTCCACGCTGGGCCGGCATTCCTAATCGCTGTCCCGATGCCGATGCGCGCAAGTGCCCACCCCTCGCTTCGATGCCGCGCCTCTGTCCCGATCTCTCGGCGACGGTATACGGTGGCCGCGTTGCTCTGGCCAGCATGGCCAGAGCATTAGGCAAGACTAGCGAAGCCGATCGATGGCAGGCGGATGCTGAAAAGATTCGCCAACTCATCATCGCCAAGCTCTATAGTTCGGAGGATGCCGCCTTCTACGATCTGGATGCGCAGAACAAGTTCGCCCGCGTGCGCTCCGATGTCATCAGCCGCGTATTGGGCGAGCATGTTCTGCAGACATCGAACAAGCGCGATCAGGCGATCTTTGAAGCTGTGTGGGCGCGGCAGATCCACAACCCCAGTGCCTTCTGGGCGCCGTATCCGCTGAGCAGTATCGCACTGGATGATCCCACCTTTGTTCGGCCTATCCCGCGCAACTCCTGGGGCGGAGCGTCACAAGCGCTTACGGCCCTGCGCGCTCCGCGCTGGATGGTCCACTACGGTAAGCAGGTCGAACTGAACGAGTTGATGCGGCAGTGGTGCGCTGCCATCATGCGGCATACCGAATTTCGCCAACAGATTGATCCTCAGACGGGCGACTTTACGCAGCCGGATCCCGGCGGCTACTCTCCCGCTGCCCTGGTCTTCCTCGACTTCTCGAATCGATTGGGCAAACGTACTGCCTAGATCGTGTCATCAAGTTCTCGCTCGTACGCCCACACGAATACGATGGCATTTGATTACATGCTCTAAGGTCATGGCTTGGATCTCGCCCGCGTCACAAAAAAGAACGCGACCGGAATTAAACAGACAGACACCCCCATAAGAAGCCGGAAGCAATCCATATAAGTCATAAGGGTCGCCTGTCGATTCAGTTGTTCATTAATAAGTCCCAAAGCACGAACAGCAGCTGTACTGTGACTATCTCCTCCGCTCATTCGCAGCCACGCAGAGGCATGAGCAAATCTCTCAATAACTCGCGGAGATCCCGCCGTCAAACTACCCGCAAGATACGTGCGATGCACCTGAACACTGCGCACCAACATCGTATTCACCACCGAGATACCGATCGCCGATCCAAGATTGCGGAACAACCCATACAGCGATGCCGCCGCATCGTTCTTACCGGATTTGAGTTGCGAAAACGCAAGAACACTCACAGGAGTCAGGAACAACGCCACCCCGGAGCTTTCCAGGATGCGAAGCCTCACGATCGCTCCATAATCAACATCCAGGGATAAGTGGCTCAGCTTATAGAAAGCCACGGTAGTTACGGTCAGTCCACTCGCGATAAGCAGCCGATGATCGACTCGCTTCATCAGCCAGGTTGTCAGCGGAAGAAAGAGCAGCAGCACAAACGACCCAGGAGAGAGAACCAACCCACTGTCTGTCGCGGTATAGCCCAGCATCCCGTGGGTGAACTCGGGCAGGAGCGCCGTGCTGGCATAGCGGGCAAAGTAAGTGAAGAAGATCATGCCATTCGCGAGTGCGAAGTTCCGATTGCTCAACATACGCAATTGCAGAATCGGATGCCTCGATCGATAGAGCTCATGAAAGACCAGCAGCACAAGGGCCACGCCGGAGACGATAGCACAGGCCATGATGACGGGTGACGCAAACCAGTCCGCACGTTCTCCGCGATCCAGAACGTACTCCAGGCACCCCAGTCCAAGGGCAATTCCCAGCAGGCCGAAGTAATCGATAGAATCTGCGGCCAGACGTACCCGTTCTGTCTCCGGCTGTAACTCTCGATTGAGGAAGTAAGCCACAATCCCAAACGGAATATTGAGAAAGAAGATCCATCGCCAACCCCAGTTATCACTCAGCCAGCCGCCCAGAATCGGGCCGAGCGTTGGAGCCAGCACGATGACCACGGAGTACATCGTAAAGGCCGAGGCGATACGTTCCTTGGGAAAGACATCGGCCAGAATCGCCTGGGTCGTGGGCTGAAGTCCACCGCCCCCCAAACCCTGCAGCACCCGAAAGAGAATCAGCACAGGAAGATTCGGCGCAAACCCGCACAGCAGCGAGCCCAGCGTAAAGAGCACGACAGAAGTCAGATAGAAACGCTTGCGTCCGATGCGGCCGGAGATCCATCCACTGACCGGCAGGACAATGGCATTCGCCACCAGATAGGAGGTAAGCACCCATACTGCCTCATCCACCGAGGAGGACAGATTCCCTGCGATATACGGAAGAGCAACATTCGCGATGGAAGTATCCAGCACCTCCATAAAGGGTGCAATGATCGCTGCCGCCGCGATAAGCCAGATGTTGTTCCGTTGTGGGATGTTCTATGCCTCGTATAGTAAAAGGCTAGAGTGTCCTTCAAACGATATGCAGACAAGAACTATCGACAAACGGACAGATCGCATCCTTCAAGAATGTCTTCGCGTGGATCGTCCTGTCGCGGCGCTGGCCTATGACTATGCCGCGAACGATCATGTGCCGGTCCACGAACACCCCAAGGCGCAGCTTATCTACGCTATAGAAGGCACCATGACGGTTACAACGCGGGAAGGCCGCTGGGTCCTGCTGCCCACTCGTGCGGTCTGGGTACCAGCGAAGACCAGGCACTCCATCCACATGAGAAGTGCTCTTCGCATGCGCACCCTCTACTTCGATGAGACGGTCACAGCACCCTCCAGAAATTGCGCAGTGGTAGAGGTATCTCCTCTCCTCCGCGAACTGATTCTCAGCATGCTGCAGGAACCACGCTCCTACGAAAAGACAGGGCGAGGCAGCCATCTCGCCGCGCTCATTCGCGATGAACTCCGCTTCACGCAGACACTTCCGCTGCATCTTCCCTGGCCGAAAGACGCGCGTCTGCGTAAGGTCTGCGAAGGAATGCAACGGCGGCCAAGTCTGCGCGAAGGCATGGACTACTGGGCCACAGAGATCTCGATGAGCAGCCGCACCCTGGCGCGTCTCTTCCGCAAAGAGCTCAACATGAGCTTTCAGGAGTGGAGAACGCAGTTGCTTCTTTTGGAGGCCCAGGTAAGGTTGGCCCAGGGCCACACAAGCTCACGAATCGCAGCCAACCTGGGCTACGACAGCCACGCCGCTTTCTGTGCGATGTTTCGCAAATCGCTAGGCATGTCCCCGACCCAACACCTTCAGCCTCATTAAGGCCGAGTCATGCAAGCATCTCAACGATCCGTTCACACGCGCGAACTGCGAGGGCAACGGATGTCAGCGTTGGGTTGCAAGCTGTTGCCGTAGGAATCACTCCATTTCCTGCGACAAAAAGATTCGTAGTACCCCATACCTGCGAGTGGGAATCACATACAGAAGTCCCATCATCTGCTGCCCCCATTCTGACGGTTCCCTGATAATGAAGCGAACTCCCTGAAGGCAGCGTCCAAACATCCAGCCCATCAACAACTCGCCCTAGCCCGGATGCCGCACGCCTGATCAACTCCCTGGATGTAGCCGCTGTAGTCTTATCTATCTCCGTTAGTCGATACTGTATATTCACGGACGGCATGCCATGAAGAGTTGCCTCTGTATCTGAAAACTCTAAGCAATCCCTGTATTGAAGATCCTTCCTGCAAAACCAGGTAACGATTGCAAAGTGACCTTCTACCTTGGGTGCTCCTGGATCGGCAGAGACTGGTAGATGATCGAGGTGGACAACCTGGCCACTAAAGGTATGGGTTGGCATAGTGAATGGAACCCAATACATTCCTAAAACATGATCAGGTTTCGTTGGAATAAGCGGCTTTGATTTGGGGGACGCCAGGCCTTCGTGAAGCTGAATGATGCATTTGCTCTGTGGATGGTCATTCAGATAATGCCCCAGTGCATCCGCTCTCAATCCAGATCCCCAAAGCAACTGAGGTGTTCTTAACGCATCCGCTGCGACGATCACAACTCTCGCATATATCTTCGTAGTTCGTTGGGTAGATAGGTCTTTCGTAATGACATAGTCGATTCCATGATCGTTCATCATAAGTCGGAGACACATGGTTTGAGGACGAAGCTCAAACGTAGTTGGATTCGTCTCCGGATCTGCCAGCTCTCCAAGGATGGTGTCTGCTCCCGACCAGATGCGTTCGCCATTCTCGGCTCTCGTCGACGCCAGTGGCATGAAATCGACGGGACGATCATTCGTCGTCTCGTGGCCGAATATTCTTCTCAATTCAGCTAAGACCCCGATCGCGGTGGCATCGAGGGGAAAGACGCCAGGAGTCACTCGAAGTAGCCGCTCCGCCGTGCTCAACAATTCATCCCATGTCTCGTTGGAGAGGAACGAGGCTCTCTCCTCCATGGCAGGCCGTGGGCAGGCACACGACCAATGTGCGCCCATGCCTCCTACATTCGTGGACATCGCTGCTGCCGGCATACCGCTAGTCGCAAACGTATCGCCACTGGGGTCCAGGAGGTAAGTCCCAGGTTGTGCCGGAATGCGACCTTCCGATGGAGAAGGTATTTTAGTTCTCACTGGTCCCTCAGAAAGACGCTGAGCACGAGAACGCTCCTGGTGCGATGAGAGATTCATCACATGCATCCCGGCCTGCTGGGTAAGCCTGGGTCCTCCATCCAGCATGAGCACCTTACATTGAGGCAGACGCTCCGTGAGTACGCGCGCAAAGGTGGCGCCTACGGGCCCGCTGCCGATGATCAAGATATCTGTAGATTCGCTGTTCATTGACATGCCGTTCAGCACGAGACAGAAATAAGCTACATATAAATAAATCGGAATATTCAGAATAGCGCGAAGCGCAAACCGTGACGCTTCCGCGTCGCGGGGCGGAGGGTAAGGGAGGCAATGGCCTTTAGGCCCGGGGCCTTCTTTCGGCTATAGACAAAAAGCCGGAGGCTGAAACTCGATTCTTACCTGCTGTTGTTCCGTGATCTTTACCCAAAGAACATAAAAGCATGCTCTACGGTAGTCCCGTCTCTAAAGACAGGGTGTGAGATCACGCACCGGCATCTCGCTCTTATTTTTTATTGACAGCCCGAAGGAGACCACGCATCATGACACAGCAGGTTTACTTCTTCGTGTAGTCGGGCCACTCTCTTTCATCCTGGAACAATAAAAATACCTTACGGAGGTACTCGATGCGCTGTGCTCTCTCCATCGTTTGTATCAGTGGCGTGCTGTTGGCAACCGGCTGTGCGGCTCACCACGTCAACGCCGTAGCGCCACCTCTTGCTCCGGTTGTCGTAAGTGACACGGTGCGCGAAGCGCTACCCAACGACTATCTGCGTGTCGGCTTTCTAGCCCCAGGTACCCCGGTTACGACCCTCTCCCGTCCCGGTGCTTTACGAGCCTTTGTTACAGCGACGCCGCTTTATGTTCCACCACTCAAGCTCGAAGAGCTCCCTTATTATTCAGGCCTGGTGAACGACGACACTAAGGTGCTGGTGGCGATGCGTTGCCGGCCACTGCATCCGGAGACAGTAGACGCAGTGCTCGCGACTTGGCCCAATGTCTTCCTGGCCATCCAACGCGATGTTCCCTTGGCCCCAAACGCCTGTAGTAATGAGCCGACAGACGCGGCTACACAGGCAGCATGCTTCGCTCAGGGTTTTAGCGATCCTCCAGCAACAGTCGTCCCCACGTCTCTGGCACATACCTTCAGCTACGCAGGAACCATCTTCGATGGCAGCCACGCGGTGCTTGCCAAGTGGTTGCAGAGCAACTATGGAATCTTTCCTGCCTTTAGCGGTATCGGCTACTCCGTAAAAGACTCTTACTCACTCGACAGTCAGCCGATGACCTCGCAACAGATCCTGGTAAAGTCGGTGTCATCGGAGTACGTCCTGAAGAACGTCTCCCTCTCAGACGCTGGTTGCCGCTGCATCTCGGTCGCGCCATACCCTGGCCGATCCGGCGACCGGGTTGACCCTGAATTCATTGAGCAAGCCGGTGGAGATGGTTCCTGTAAGGCTGTGGACCGATTGAAAGCGAAAACGCCGTAGTCTGTTAGCCGCTTCTTCGTTGAATAATTAACGACGTTCAAGGTAACGCGAAGCGCAAAACGTGACGCTTTAGCATCACGAGGCAGAGGGAGTTCTGGCTTATACGCCACGGAATATGAGCACCGGCTCTTATTCCGTGGCATGACATATCACCTTTAGTCTCTGATCCTGACCGCACTGTCAGCTGCATGATCTTTCAGCACAAGCGATCTCTGCGCCTTCGAGAAGTCCCCGCCGTCGAGCACGATGTGCTCATTAGCTGCGCCTTCCACCTGCAGAAAGGTCGCAGCGGAAGCGAGCAAGCGTGGAGCGGTTAGCAAGACATCCTTGCTATCGATAAAGCGCAGAACGGACTCAGCCGAGGTATTGCCCTCGACGCTCAAGCCAAGAATGGCGACGTCCTGAACGTGGTCGAGAATAAACGCGGGTCGAAGATCCGGAGCAGCGACCTGGAGCCGGATATTCTGCAGCGTAAGGCCGCGGAGGTTGCGCGCATAGAAGCCATATGCAGGCATAGGCCCCAGTGCGAAGTACTCCCCGGCAACCTGTGGCAGGTCGCGTCGCGCGCCATCTTCGGCAGTGCCTCCTCCGCCAAAGGTGAGATGGATATTGTCGAAGGAGATATTTTCCATCGTCGAGTCGCCAACGCAGTTGAGCGTGATGCAGGAGTAGCGCTCGCCTGGGTTGGCAGTGCTGGTTACTTTGGATTCGGCGAGTTGTGGTGGGTTGGTAGTCACTGTTCCATGAATATTGCTGAAGGATATATTGCGCAGAGTAACCGGAGTTACATCACCCGGAGCCGCGCCGGTTGATGGTTCATAGTTGATCGATGGCACTGCAGGTCCCCCCGGTACAGTGGGCTTGCCTGGCCGTGGCCCAATGCTGATATGGATGGGGCCCGTGACGTCTTTCAGTATCAGGTTCGAGAAGGAGATATTCTCGTAGCGCGATCCTGGATTGCCCTGAAACTTAATCGGGCACCCATAGACCTCATAGAGCACACAGTTGGAGATCGCAATATTCTCCGGCGAGCCTCCGCCGAAGCGGAAGACCGACCAGCGGGTGCTGAAGACGCTATTCGTAATCGTGACGAACTTACAGCTTCCAAAGAGCGCGCATGCATCATCCTGCGACAGCACCGTGCAATTGGTAACCGTGACGTACTGGGAGCTGATGAAGTGGAAGCCGTCGTTGTTTCCATTCACGCGATTGTGAATATAGATGCCGTCCATATGGACGCGCTTGCACTGGATGATGCGCAGGCTGTGATACGCGCAATCGAGCAGGTCGATATTGCGAACGCTGAGTCCCTCGCACCGATAGGTAAGCAGATGGTAGGGGCGTTTGTTCCCGCCAAGCCCGCTGGGCGGTGGCGTACCGCGAACCGGGGCGTGAAACTGAAAGCCCTGTCCGTCGATCGTGCCCGGCCCCTCCAGCGTTACATTCTTCGCGTTCACAGCAAACAGAAGTGCCCAGTTCCCATCGTTCAAAGTGGTATCGCCGCTCAGTGGAATGGCATCGACCGCGTGATACTGCTTGCCATCGGCGCTTCCCAGCAGCTTGCCGGAGGCGGCAATATGCAGGGTCACATAGCTCTTGAGTTCTACTGTGCCGATGACAAAGGTCCCTGCGGGAACCAGGACCGTGCCGCCCCCGTCATGCGTGCAGGCATCGATCGCCGCCTGCACGGCGGCTGTATCGAGAGTGCTGCCGTCTCCTTTAGCGCCATAGTCCCGAATGTTATAGACCCGCGCCCCGAGATCGTTCGCCGGCCCCGCGACCTCCGCATGCAGCTCGCGAACGCCAATCGCTCCCACGGACATGGCGGCAATCGCGGGGATAGGGATCTGGCTTAGCCATTGACGTCGTGTGATCGCGCGCTGGTCATTTTTCTGTTCGCTCAAGGGCGACCTCTAGAAATGGGTTGGGGCATTGGAGGAAGCCAGAGAAACAGGAAGAGGCGGCCTTTTTCATGCACCAACACAAGAAATGTAGCCATATATCTTTGTCAAGTACAAAAATTGTATTTTGCAGGTAATACTGAGATCGGATAGCCACCCCACAGTCAAAAGGTCATCGAGCTGCAAGGCTGCAGATTTATGTATTTCGCACCCGATCGCCCCGGCGGCAATGTCTAGAGATCGCGAGCAAGCACTTCGGCAAGATGCAGCGCGCGGGTCTCCGAATTCTGCGCCACCTGCTCGCGGCAACTAAACCCATCGGCAACGACGAGTGTCCCAGGCTTTGCCGCGCGAACAGCGGGCAGAAGAACACGTTCGGCCAATGTCTGTGAAACCTCATACTTATCTTTTTCAAAGCCAAAAGGGCCGGCCATGCCGCAGCATCCCGAGTCGAGCAGCCGCACATCGGCACCAGTGCTACGCAGCAGTTGCATCTCATCGGTCATCTTCATCACAGCCTGGTGATGGCAGTGGCCTTGTACAAGGATCGTGCCGTCGATAACCGGTGGTTTGTACTCGGGTGCATGTTTCACAAGGAACTGACTCAGCAGATACGTGCGGTCACGAAGCTTTGCTGCGCGCGCGTCGCTAGGAAGCAGGTTCACAAGCTCATCGCGAAAGACGGTGGCACAGCTAGGCTCCAGCACGACGACGGGCATCTCTGCATAGGGAGTGAGTGCGTCCAGCGTTTTGTGCAGATACTTCTTCGCGGAGTCCAGCAAGCCGAAGTCATACAGCGGGCGGCCGCAGCATACATGCTGTTGCAGTACATGCACGCGGAATCCCGCATCGGTGAGCACCTTATGCGCAGCGACGGCTGTATCGGAGTGCAGATAGTTATTGAAGGTATCCGCCCATAGCAGCACATCGCCCTTCGGCTGCTCGGGTTGTTTCAGCCTCTTCGACCGTTTGCGGAAGGTCTGGCTGGAGAACGATGGCAGCGTGCGGTTGGGATGAATATGCAGCGCAGCCTTCGCGAGTTTGCTGGTTAGCGGCCAGCTCGCCATACCATTTGCAATGCCGGGCGCGATAGATGCGAGCCTGGACCACTTATCAATGAAGCCGAAGGCATAGGCTCCGAGTGGCCGCAAGCGGCCTTCATAGTGGTGTGCGAGAAACTCTGCTTTGTACGTCGCCATATCGACGTTGACCGGGCACTCGGTCTTGCAAGCCTTACAGGCGAGGCACAGGTCTAGCGCCTCGCGCACCTCTTCGCTACGCCATCCATCGCGAATTATGTCGCCCTGCATCATCTCCCACAACAGGTGTGCGCGGCCGCGCGTGGAGTGCTTCTCCTCTTTCGTCGCCATGTAGCTCGGGCACATCGTTCCAGCATCTGCCTTGCGGCAAGCGCCGACGCCGACACAGCGCAGAGCGGCCTGTTCAAACGAGCCGCCGTCTGCAGGGAAGTGGAAGTGTGTCGACGTCTGCATGGGAGGATGAGACGTGTTCAGGCGCAGGTAGTCATGCGGCTGATAAGCATCGATCAGCTTGCCGGGATTCATGCGGCCCAGAGGGTCCCACAGCCGTTTGAACTCGCGGAAGGCTTCCATCAACTCCGGACCGAACATCTTTTCCAGCAGCGCGCCGCGTGCCTGGCCGTCGCCATGTTCGCCGGAGATCGAGCCGCCGAGGCTCACCACCAGATCGGTAGCTCGATCAACAAACTCACGGTAGATGGCAATTCCGCGCTCACTCTGAAAATCGAAGTTAATGCGCAGATGCACGCATCCATGGCCAAAGTGACCGTACATCGGCGAACGGTAGCCGTACTCCTGCATCAGCGCAAAGATGGCGCGAAGATACTCGCCGAGCTTGTGCGGAGCGACTGCAGCATCTTCCCATCCTTCCCAACCGACAGGCTCGCCGGGAACGAATGCCGTCGCGCCCAGCGCGGATTCGCGCACGAACCATACCTTGCGAGCCTCTTCTGGCGTATAGCTGCGAACCGACGGGCGCGCCGGGAATTGCTGCGCGGCAACGACAACTGCCTCGGCCTTTGCGTCCGCTTCTTCCGCGCTGTCCGCTCCCAGTTCCACGAGAAGATAGCCCTTGCCTTCAGGCAGAAGACGTACTTCTTCTGTAGCTAGGTTCTTGCGCTGCATAAACTCCACCAGCAGCCCGTCGAAGCCCTCCAGCGCGATGGGGTGGTGTTCGAGGACGAGAGGAACATTGTCGGCGGCGATGAAGGCATCGGAAAAACCGAGCCCGACGAGGCGGCGAAACTGCGGGCTCTTTACGAGACGCAGCTTGGCTTCGAGAATCGTGACGCAGGTCCCCTCGCTTCCAACCAGAGCTCGCGCGACGTTGAAGCCTTGCTCGGGCAGAAGCTCATCGAGGTTATAACCGGAGACGCGGCGCGGAATACGCGGGAAGCGTTCGCGGATGAGCGAGGCGTATTGGTCGCGAATCTTCTTGAGGCCAGCGTAGATCTCACCCTGGCGTCCGCCTGTGGCGATGATCGCCTCGAGCTCTTCTTCTGTAGTGGGTCCGACGGTCATGCGTGTGCCGTCGTACAGCAGGATGTCGAGAGATTCAACGTTGTCGACGGTTTTGCCACCGAGCAGGCTATGGGTCCCGCACGAATTATTGCCGATCATGCCGCCGAGTGTGCAGCGGCTATGGGTTGCGGGGTCGGGTGCAAAGGTAAGCGCGTGTTTCTCCGCGGCTTCACGAACGCGATCGAGCACAACGCCGGGCTCTACCCGCGCTGTCCTGCCTTCAGGATCGACGGATAACACACGGCGCATGTACTTCGAGAAGTCGAGGATAACGGCCGTGTTGCAGCCTTGCCCCGCCAGGCTGGTAGCTGCACCACGCGCCAGGACCGGCGCCTCGAACTCTCTGCAGGCGGCCAGTGTTGCTTCAATGTCTGCTGCATCGAGCGGCACGACAAGGCCTATAGGTATCTGCCGATAGTTCGAGGCATCGGTTGCGTACAGCGCCCGCGTTCCCTGATCGAAGCGCACCTCGCCGCGAACGGTGCGGCGAAGGTGCGCTTCGAGGTCAGTGGCTGATGGAAAGGGATGGAACGGTGTCTTCGCCGCAGGGGCGTGGAGAATCGTCAGCGGCGGTGTAGCCATTCGTCGACCTTTCTGTTTAGCGAGAACTCACATCTCCAGGATCGGCAACAACAAGCTGATTCTGTTCACCGAGCCCATTGATACCAAGGCGGATTCTATTACCAGGCCGCAGATAGACCGGTGGTTTCTGGCCGAGGCCAACGCCCGGCGGCGTACCGGTGGAGATAATGTCGCCGGGTTGCAGGCTCATAAAGCGGCTGAGATAGCTGATCAGGTACTTGACCCCGAAGACCATCGTCTGTGTAGAGCCGTTCTGATAGCGATGCCCATCGACCTCCAGCCACATGTCGAGTGCCTGCGGGTCGGGAACCTCGTCAGCCGTGACCAGCCAGGGGCCAGTGGGGCCGAAGGTATCGGCACTCTTGCCTTTGACCCATTGTCCCGTGCCTTCGAGCTGGAAAGCACGCTCCGAGACATCGTTGATCAGACAATAGCCCGCGACGTGCGAGAGTGCGTCTTCTTCCGTCACGTACTTCGCAGTAGTCCCGATGACCACACCGAGTTCAACCTCCCAATCGGTCTTCAGTGAACCTCTCGGAATGACCACATTGTCATCCGGTCCGCAGATGGAAGACGCTGCCTTCATGAAGAGCACCGGCTCAGAGGGCACGGTCATGCCGGACTCTGCCGCATGGTCGGAGTAGTTGAGGCCGATGCAGAGAAACTTTCCTGGCTGCACAACACAGGAGCCGAAGCGTGGCTTGCCCTCGACGATGGGCAGATCGTTCAGCGAGAGCTGGGCCAGGGCCTTGAGCGAATCGGGCGAGAGAAACTTGCCGCCCAGATCGGGAATGACTCCGGAAAGATCGCGAATCGTTCCGTCAGGTGCGAGGACGCCTGGTTTCTCCTGGCCTGCGGGGCCGTATCGTAACAGTTTCAAGTCGTTGCTCCTTTTGCAGTCGGTTAGGTCGATATGCCTTAGTAGTTAATGAGGTTCACGCGAAACCTCAGTGCTTCAACAGCCAGGTCAATGATATCGCCGTCGCGTACCAGCGGAGCGGATCTCTTATGGCCGTTGCTCCAGACGTCGATCCTACACAGCGCTCATTTTGTCTCACTCAAGTCGAGTTCGCGCTCCAGTCTCCGCAGCACCGTATCGCTGATTCGTCCTGTGTTGCGCAGGTCCACAAGGGTCTTTCGCTGTATCTTCAGGAGTTCGAACGCGACCTCTCGCTGACGTGCATATTGCGTCATGTCTGCGTTGTTGTCACTGTGGCTCAGCAGCGCTGTAAGGCGATCCTGATGGTGTTCGGCGAAGTCTTCATACATCTCCTCAAACTCCGGCTGGTCACGCTCACGAGCCTCTTGTATATAGGTGAGCGCGGACTCGAGCATCAATCGTCGAGCTTCTACCTCCTCACCGTCCGGCCCACCTACGCTGCCTAGCCCCAGCGCGCGGACGAGCGGTGGAAGCGTCAGCCCCTGCAGGACCAGCGTGACCAGAATCACGCTGAAGGTCAGAAAGATGATCAGGTTGCGGCTGGGAAAGGGTTGGCCGTTGGCCATGGTCTCAGGGATGGAAAGTGCTGCTGCCAGCGACACCACGCCCCTCATCCCTGTCCATCCCGTCACGAAGATCTGTTTTGCCGAAGCGATCGGCTCAGTCTGTTTTAGAAAACGCCTGCGGATGTAATAGGCCAGATAGGCGCCGGGGTAGATCCAAAGGAGCCTCAGCGCAATGACCAGTGTGCTGACGCCAGCGGCATAGGCCAGCAGTGTCAACTTGCTGTAGCTGTGCAACCCTGCAAGGACAAAAGGCAGTTGCAGGCCAATCAAAAGGAATACCACGCCATTTAGTACAAAATCGATAGCGTTCCACAGAGCATAAGCCTGCAGCCGCACCCCCGGCGAAAAATACTCGGTGCTCTTTCTACTCAGATAAAGGCCGCACGCAACGACGGCGAGAACACCGGACGCATGGGCCTCTTCCGCTGCTATGTAGGCCCCGTAGGCCGCGACGAGACCCAGCGTCATTTCGATAGGCCCATCGTCGATATGGAGCTCAAACCAATGCACCACCCAACCCACAACGACACCGATCCCGATGCCCGCCACAATCAGATAGAGCAGTCGCAGAGCGCCGGCACCAAAGGAAGGCGTCACGCCGCTCACCACCATGGCGACGCCAAACTCCAGTGCCAGCAGACCGGTAGCGTCGTTTACGAGGCTCTCGCCTTCCAGGATGTCGGTGATCTGTTGTGGCAGCCCTACTCGCTTGGCAATGGAGGTCGCGGCAATCGCATCCGTGGGTGCTACGATCGCTCCTAAGACAAACCCTGTACGCCAGTACAAGAGCGAGAACAGCCGTTCCCCGGCCAGCGCCATACCGAGTACGGTAAAGCCGATCAAGCCGAACGCCAGCAGAAGAATGCTCGCGATGTTGTAGCGAAAGTCGCGCCAGGAGGTCTCCCACGCGGCGTGGAACAGCAGCGGTGGCAAAATCACCAGAAAGATGATCTCCGGGTTCAGGCTGATCTTCGGCAGCCCTGGCACAAAGCTGACCAGAAGCCCCGCAATGACCAGCACAATCGGGTAGGCCACCTTCAGCCTGCGAGCTAGATCGCCGAAGATCACCACAAAGAGCAGCAGCAAGAGAAAAACCGTCTCTATCCCTCGTATTCCCTCGTGCATCAAGATCTCCCTTCCCGCCTTTGCATAAGACGCGGCAATCAGTCTTCAAGTATCTCCTGTTCAACCTTGGAAGCTGCCGAGAAGTGGTCTTTGCTGTCTTTATAACGAATGCTACTGTCGCCTGTTTTTCGTCGTCATCCTGAGCCGCAGGCGAAGGACCCCCGAATTCAGGTATTGCCTTTGCAGCTCGCCGCCACTCCAAATGCGGGGGTCCTTCAGCTTCGCTTCAGGATGACGACAAAAACGAGTAATTTGCAACTCCATTATTGATTATGTATTCTCATTATCATGAGTGACCCAGTGAAAACTCTCCCCACTACCGTACTCTCCGGCTTCCTCGGTGCCGGCAAGACGACCCTGCTCAACCACGTGCTGAACAATCGCGCTGGCATGAGAGTTGCGGTGATTGTGAACGACATGAGTGAGATCAACATCGACGCGCAACTGATCGCCCAGAGTGGCGCAGGGCTGAGCAGGACCGAAGAAAAACTCATAGAGATGACGAATGGATGCATCTGCTGCACGCTGCGGGATGATCTGCTGCAAGAGGTATCGCGTCTGGCGCGCGAGGGTCGGTTCGACTACCTCCTGATCGAGTCGACCGGTATCTCCGAGCCTCTGCCCGTCGCTGCGACCTTTACCTTCATCGACGAGACCGGCAAGTCGCTCTCCGAGGTGGCAAAGCTCGACACGATGGTAACTGTAGTTGATGCAGCCGCTCTGCTCAACGATATCCGCTCCATCGATGACCTGCGAGACCGCGATCTGGCGTTGAGCAGTGAGGACGAACGGTCGCTGTCGGACCTGCTGATCGATCAGATCGAGTTCGCCAACGTCCTCGTCATCAATAAGACCGACCTCGTGAGTGCGCAGGAATTGGAGCGTCTCGAAGCCATCCTCGAACATCTGAATCCCGGCGCGGAGCAGGTTCGTGCCGTGCGTGGAGAGGTTCCTCTCAACAGCATCCTGCATACAGGACTCTTCGACATGGAAGCAGCGGAGACCTCAGCCGGCTGGATTCGAGAGTTGAACGACCGTCACACTCCTGAGACGGAGGAGTACGGTATCGCGAGTTTCGTCTACAGGGCACGCCGTCCATTTCATCCGGAGCGCTTCGAGAAGCTGACGAATGGAGGCTTTCCCAACGTGCTTCGCGCCAAGGGTTTTCTCTGGCTCGCCTCCTGCAACGACGATCTGATTCTTTTCTCAATTGCGGGTAGCACGCTCACCGTTGAGCCTCAGGCACAGTGGCTTGCGGCAGGAGCCGCTGACGAAGAGCATGATCCCGAGACCAGGGAGTACATCGGCAAAGTGTGGGAACCGGAGTTCGGAGACCGTCGGCAGGAGATTGTCTTCATCGGCGCTGGTATGGATCGTGCAGCACTTGAAGCCCAGATGAATGCGGCATTGCTGACTCCCGAGGAGATGGCTGGCGGCCCACGGGCCTGGAGCAAACTCAAAGATCCGTTTGCGGAGATGTTCCGCGATCGCGAAGTACCGATAGAGGCATAAAGAGGAAGACACGTGGCAAAGGTATGTCCTATCACGGGCAAGCGCACAGTCACCGGTAATAACGTTTCGCACGCAAACAACAAGACGCGCCGTCGCTGGGAGCCCAACCTGCAGTGGAAGCGCATTTGGATACCGAGCGAAAACCGTTTTGTGCGTATGCGCGTCAGTGCGCGTGGGCTCCGCACGATCCAGAAGCTAGGTGTGGAAGCGGCTCTGTTGAAAGCAGCGAAGAGGAGTTAGAGGATGCGCACGATCATCAAGTTAGTTTCGACCGCTGGCACCGGACACTTCTACACCACCACGAAGAACCCGAAGCTGAATCCCGGCAAGCTCGAGTTGCGAAAGTACGACCCCGTGATTCGCAAGCACGTTCTTTATCGGGAAGCCAAAGCGTAGAGTATGTCCGCGAGCACTCCACCCAGGCAATATCTATCGAGCACGATAGCGCGACGCGGCAAAGCTCTCCTCAATCAGCAGTGTTGGCTGTGGGGGCAGGACATCAAACGCGCCGAAGGCAACCTGCTGCTTGTCCACGGTTTTGAGCGTCTGCGCCCACCGGATGGCTTGTCCGGTTCCAGCCAATACACGCTCTCGCTTCCTGGCAATCTGAACATAAGGTTGTGGGGATTCGGTATTTATTTCGGGGCCGAGAGCGGAATCTTTCTGAACCGCTTTGAATTCATGCCCCGTGAAGCAAGCATGGCCGATCTTTGGCAGGCACGGGATATGACGGGGCTTCCAAGGGCGAGAAACCTCTCTCTGCTGGTGCAGATTCTCCGGTGGATTGGAGCCTACGAGGCTTGGGTTCTTTGCACGCTTGGAGTTGAGTATAGAAAGTCCTGCTTGTGCGGCTGGCAGGGCGGCAACGTCACGCGCCCTGATCTGATTCCAGAGGCCTGGCGAGTACTTGCACTACTGGTTGAGGGATCTTCTGCTCCCCATCAGCCTTCTTCCGGAGCAGCAGATTGCCGTGCTTCAGATTCGAAAGGGCGGCTTACTTACAGCTAGCGCACACACCATAGAGAAAGAACTCATGGCCCGTCACGCGAAAACCGCGCGGCAGCTTCGGCTTAACCTGCATCCCGCAACCCTGCATCTCAAATACCTTGCCGCACTCGTTGCAGTGGAAGTGGTGGTGATGCTCCTTGCCGGCCACTTCATAGCGCGTTGACTCACCGGGAATCTCCACCGGCGCAAGCCACTTGTCTTCGACCAGCGAACCGATGTTGCGATACACCGTGGCGATGCTGATGCCCTCTACCTGCTCCTGGGCATAGGCGAGCGTCTCGTCCGGCGAGAGCGGGCGGTCCGCATGGATGAAAGCGGTTCGAATCGCTTCTTTCTGACGTGTTTTTCGTGACTGTATCGCCAAAGGTCCCTCCTCCGGTCTATTCAATCGGAGCGTGCACTTAATTGATCGCGTTATCTCTACTTCCTATATTAACGCGAATGAACTTGCAGCATACGGCTCGAAGGCGAATCACCACAACTTTGTCATCTCGACCGGAGGCGCGCTTTTTGCGCCGTCCATTCGGCTTCGCTCAGGACGGAGTGGCGGAGAGACCTACAGTTTGCCTGCGTCTGCACCATTACCGATGCGTGCGAAATACGGCTACAGGTCTCGTCGCTCTAAGACAATCATTTCCTATAGGCCTTCCCCGACTTAACCGAAGGCGTCAGCTCAATCTCGAAGATGCGCGGCCAGAGTTTGCCGGTCAGAAAGAGATGGTTCGTCTTCGCGTCATAGGCAATACCGTTCAGCACAGCATTCGAATCCGTGCGTTCCGAGGCAGGCAGCAGCGTACTGAGATCGAGCCAGCCAAGAACCTTTCCGGTCTGCGGCGAGATGCGGATAATGCGATCGGAGAACCATATATTCGCAAAGATCTCACCATGAATGTATTCCAGCTCATTCACCTTTTGAACGGGAGTTCCATTCTCTGTGACCTGCAACCGGCGTGTCTCGCGGAATGTGTGAGGATCGAGGAAGTGTAGCGTGGGGGTGCCATCACTCATGATGAGGCTTCTTCCATCCTGTGTGAGCCCCCATCCTTCGCCGGTAATGTGAAACGTCTGGAGAAGGCGCAGACTGCCGCGGTCATAGACAAAGCCGATGTGGTCTTGCCACGTAAGTTGAATCAGCTGGTTCTGCCAGGCCGTGATTCCTTCTCCAAAATAGGTATCTGGGACATCGATGTGCCGCGTAATAATGCCGGTCTTCGGATCGATGACGCGAAGCGTCGAGTGCCCCTTTATCCCCGTGCTCTCATAGAGCACTCCATCCGCATAGACCAACCCCTCCGTGAAGGCCCTCGGATCGTGCGGATAACTCTGGACGATGCGGAAGCTGTCGGCATTGCCGGTCGACTGTGAGTACGAATGTGCTGGCCAGAGCAGGACGAGCACCAGAATCGCTAACAGGCCGCGGCCACTGGAGAGATCAACAGGCTTCTTCGGTATCACGGTCCGTACTCCAGGCCTTCAGAGAATCTAGTTTCGTAGTGCAAGCGCGCCACAGTGCGAGAGCGATGACTGCCACGATCCTAGGGAGAGCCGGCAACTGCCCTTGCTCATCCATCTCCAGAATACGGGCTGCTGGCATCCGATTCGCGCCAGAACGTATCGATGCCGCCGGGGCCGAGACACAAGTGCGAACCAATTGGAAGAGGTCATCTACTGCCGAGAGTTTTACTGTATGAGACGAACCTAAGCTCTAAAGCGACACCTATGGGGCGTGTCTAGAAGCGGCCGTTCAGGAAGATCCGCGTTTTTTGCCGGGAATTGCTACAGTTCCTATTGCGAACGCGGAGAATCTGCGTGGGATAAGAGTTCCGGGCTATCCTCCGGCGTGGGTGTCTCGTCTTATAGAGATAAGACGGTGAGTGGCGATGCGGTATTTCGGCGAGCAGCTCAGTTGCGTACCCCTGGTTCAGCGAGTAAGTAAGAAAGGCAGGACACGATGAGCGCACTTGCACAGACCTTGCGAATTGCCCTTCGCCAGCTAGGTAAGACACCCGGATTCACTCTGACCGTGCTGTTGACTCTGGCTCTGGGAATCGGCGCGGCGACGGCAGTTTTCTCGCTGGTTGAAGGTGTCCTGCTAAGGCCCCTGCCATTTCACGAACCTGACCGGCTGATGCTGATTGGAGACCACCTCGGCGGCCAGGACGACATAGGTGTGACGGCGCGGGAAATCGAGACGTATACGGCCGCGACGACTGCGTTTTCATCGATCGGTGGATATGTTGGCAAAAGCTATGAAACGCCGGGAGGCAACGGCAGCGGTCCCGAAGTCATTCCAGGGATGCGTTTGACTGCGGGAGTCTTCCCGACACTAGGAGTGGAGCCGTTGCTGGGGCGGGTGTTCACACGCGATGAAGAGGATGGAAAGAAACAGGTAGCCGTCATCAGCTATGCGACGTGGCTGAATCGGTTTCATCGCGATCCGGCAATCCTGGGGCGAACCATCGACCTGGATAACGGATCGTACACGGTGATCGGGGTGATGCCGCGTAGCTTCGAGTTCCCGGTGCAGGTAGGACGGCTGAACCATACGGAGCTATGGGTTCCGATGAGCCTGACACCGAATGAACGGGCTACGGCGCACGAGGGAGTTTGGGCCTACGAGATGGTGGCCCGGCTCAAAGATAGGGTTACCGTACCGCAGGCAGCGTCGGATGTGGACCGCGTTGCGCAGTTGATCTCGAAAAGCTTTCCTCCAAGCATGGCGGCACTCAAGATTCGTGGGGACGCAGCACCGTTGCGGGATCGCGTTATCGGCAATGTGCAGCCAATGTTGCATGCGCTGCTGGGGGCGATTGGAGTTGTATTGCTAATCGCCTGCGTGAATGTTGCAGGATTGCTATTGGTGCGGGCGATCCGGCGGCGGCGTGAGTATGCGGTGCGGCTAGCGCTGGGGGCGAGTTCGGCGAGAATATTGCTTGAATCGGTCGTGGAAGGGACAGTTCTGAGCATCGCCGGAGGGCTGCTGGGGCTGGTTCTCGCTGCTGGAATTATCCGTGTAGCGTTGCACCTGCTGCCTGAGTCGATGCCTCGGATCGACCAGATCGCAATCAACGGCACAGTGATGGGATTTGCACTTGCGGTAGCGGTGCTGACGGGTGTGCTGTGCAGTCTGGCACCAGCTTTTGCAGCGACGCGCGCGGGAGTGATGGAGAGTCTGAAACAGAGTTCCCTGAGCACGACCGGGGCGGGCAGTCACGCGCGGCTGCGCTCAGCCCTTGTGGTGGTTGAGATTGCGATTGCATTGGTGTTGCTGACCGCTTCCGGAGCCTTCTTGCGCAGCTTCGAGAAGATGCGTTCGGTCGATCCGGGGTTTCAGCCGGAGCATGTGCTGGTAGCCGGGTATGAATTGCCCATCGCGAGGTACTCGACGTTCGCATCTGCGGAGCGCTTTCATCGTACGGTCATCGAGCGGCTGGAAGGCAAGCCGCAGATTGCGGCGGCTGGACTCACAAACAGCCTCCCAGCATCAGGTTTCTCCGGGCAGGCAACCTACACCATTGAAGGTCTCCCGGTCGCGACATGGAAACTCACCTTTGCAAATTTTGGGACCGTGTCGGGTGACTACTTTCGAGCGATGGGGACACCGCTGCTTGAGGGAAGGTACTTCACTCGCGACGATCGGGCGGACACTCCTTTGGTGGTGATCGTGAATGCCTCTATGGCAAAGCATTGCTGGCCGGGGCAGAGCGCTATCGGGAAGCGAATGCATGTAGGGAATCCGCGGAAGGGCTACCCGTGGGCGACAGTCATCGGCGTCGTCGCCGATACGAAACTGGGGGCACGGGATGAGCCGAGTGGTGATCAGTGGTACGCGCCAGATGAGCAGCCCGCAACGCTGTTCGGGAGCGATGTGGCTGAGGCCTTGTTGCGACCTTCCGGTGGTTATCTCGTAGTGAGATCTACGCTGCCCCCGGAGCAGATCATTGGAACGCTGCGGTCCACCGTGGCTGAGATCGATCCATTGTTAGTGCTCAGAGATGTGAAGCCCATGGGCGAGGTCATGGCGAACGTGGAGGCGCCAAGACGGTTCAACACAGACCTGATCACGACCTTCGCAGCGGGAGCGCTCATGCTCGCGATTACTGGGATCTATGCGGTGGTGGCCTTCTCGGTGTCTCAGCGGACGCAGGAGATTGCAATTCGTATGGCGGTGGGTGCACAACGGATGGGCATTGCCCGCCTGGTCCTTATGTCGGGAGTGAAGCTGGCGCTCCTCGGATGCGGGTTGGGTGTGATCGGCTCGCTGGCTGTCTCGCAGCTGGTGAGAGCGTTTCTCTTCGATGTAAGTGCGACGGATCCGCTGATCTATGCCGGGAGCGTAACTCTGATGCTGCTGGTGACATTGATGGCGTCAGCACAGCCAGCGATACGAGCGGCGTCGACCGATCCTAACAGTGCGCTGCGAGCAAACTAGGCAGAAGCTCTTCAGCATTACCTCGGCCAACTTCCCATCGCCGTATAATCGCGTTCTACCTCCTGAAACGGCGGAATGCTGGAGTACGACTCGGAGGCTCGGAGGATGATCGGTGAAGTTGTTGCATCGGAGTGTAGCGGCTGTTTTGGTGGGGCTTCTGGGGTGCGGGCCAATCTATGGGGCTGAAACAGTGCAGCCGAAGGATGCGATTCGGCATGTCGTGGTTATCTTTCAGGAGAATGTCTCCTTCGACCACTACTTCGCGACGTATCCTTATGCGCTGAATCCGCCGGGCGATCCAAAGTTCACGGCACTCCCCGGAACTCCCAGGGTCGAAGGACTCAGCGGGCAGTTGCTGACCCAGAATCCGAACTTTCTCAACGAACAGAACGGATTGGGAAAGGCGAATCCGTTTCGCCTGCGGCGCGACCAGGCGGTGACCGCCGATCAGGATCACAACTATCAAGCGGAGCAACTGGCCTATAACAACGGCAAGATGGATCTCTTTCCAAAATCCGTCGGCAGCGCCGATGGGCCGCGTGTTCCCGGAGAAAAAGCAGGTGTCCCTTCGACTACTGGCCTGACGATGGGCTACTACGATGGCAACACGGTAACGGCGTACTGGAACTACGCGCAGCATTTTGCCATGAGCGACCATCAGTTCGACGTGATCTTCGGACCATCGACACCGGGCGCCATCAATCTAGCCTCCGGCCAGACGAATGGCGCGGTGGACGATCAGAATGCATCGGGTGGCATCGTATCGGATGGTAACGGCGGGTTTACATTGATCTCGGACCCACAACCATCGGGCGATGTGTGCTCCAGCACGTCGGATGCCCTGGTGCATATGACGGGCCGCAACATCGGCGACTTGTTGACCGAGGCGAAGGTATCGTGGGGGTTCTTTCAGGGTGGCTTCGATCTTACGGCGGTGAATCCAAACGGAACGACAGGTTGCCGGCGCAGTTCGTCGTCCCTGGCCGATTCGCGGAAGCGCGATTATCTGCCGCATCACGAACCGTTTCAGTACTACAAGTCGACGGCGAACCCAGATCACGTTCGTCCCAAGTCCATCAAGACAATTGGGACCAACGGGGACGGCGCGGCGAACCACCAGTACGACACCCATGATTTCGTTGACGCGCTCAAGGCCGGCAACTTTCCCGCAGTGAGCTTCCTCAAGGCGCCGGCGTATCAGGATGGGCATGCGGGATACTCAAGCCCGCTGGACGAGCAGAAGTTTGTCGTGGAGATGATCAATCTGATCCAGCAGCAACCGGATTGGGAACACACCGTGGTCATCATCGCCTATGACGATTCAGACGGATGGTACGACCATCTCATGGGACCTATCGCGAACGGTTCGGAGTCGAAGTTGGATCAACTGAACGGCGCGGGGAAGTGTGGCGATGGTAAAACCGTGCTGGGCGGCGTGAACCCTGCGACAAAACATGCACAGGGGCGCTGCGGATTTGGTCCGCGTCTGCCGCTGCTGGTGATCTCCCCTTGGGCGAAGCCTAACTATGTGGACCACACCGTAACCGATCAGACCTCGATTCTGCGGTTGATCGAGGACACCTACCTGGGCGGCAAACGGATCGGCGGA
>NZ_LMUH01000009.1:89427-499635 GCF_009766105.1 Granulicella sp. S156
GGCTCGCTGAACGGCATGTTCGACTTCAGCAAAAACAAGCCGCAGAACGAAAGACGAGTTCTGCTGGATCCGCAAACTGGATTGGCCGAAAAATAAGGAACAGCAAGTCAAGAAGGGCAGAACGTTGAACAGCTGGACTCGCAGGCAACTTATCAGGCAAGCCGGAATGGTGGTTGCGGGCGGTAGTCTGCTCAGCGGTAGAGCATGGGCTTTGCAGCATGCAGGCATGAAGATGGGCGGAGCCTCGCCTGTACACGGTCCGCATACGCTCGATGCAATGAAGCTGGAGCCGTTTGTCGATCCTCTACCGCTCCCGCAGCGGATGCACTCCGAAGGACGACGCTCTTCGGACTCTCTCAAAGCAGTCGATGCTCCGTACTATCGCGTGAACATTCGCGAGGTATCGTGCAAGATGCATCGCGACCTTCCGCCATCGCGCATGTGGAGCTACGGCGAAAGCGCTGCACCAGTGCTGTTTGAAGCGCGCAGTCATGAAGGTGTGTTGATCGACTGGTGGAACCAGTTACCCAAAAAACACTTCCTGCCTCTGGACACTCCCATGCACGGAATGGCTAACGCGCCGGAGACGCGCACCATCACGCATGTCCATGGCGCGCGCGTGCCGACCAACAGCGACGGGTATCCAGAGGACTGGTTTGGTCCAGGGGAGAGCAAGCTATCTTTCTATCCAAACCATCAGGATGCGACGGCGTTATGGCTGCATGACCACGCGATGGGCGTGAATCGCTTGAACATCTTTGCCGGGCTCATGGGCTGGTATCTTATCCGTGATGAGGCTGAGGAGAAGCTTGGACTACCCACGGGCAAGTACGAGCTCCCGTTGCTGATCTACGACCGCAGCTTCGATCCGCACGGGCAGCTCTACTATCCGAACCCACCTGACGAAGGCGCCTGGGCGCAGGAGTATCTGGGCGATGCGATGGTGGTGAACGGTAAGGTGAAACCGTATCACGAGGTTGAAGCACGGCGTTATCGCCTGCGCATTGCCAACACCGCAAACTCTCGCTTCTTCTCGCTCGCACTGTCGAACGGACAGAGCTTTCATGTGATCGGGTCCGATCAGGGATTGTTGTCTGCACCCGTTGAAATGAAGCGGCTGGTGCTGGCGCCGGCGGAGCGCACCGACATCCTCGTGGACTTCAGCCACGCTCGTGGCGAGAACGTCGTGTTGATGAGCGATCGCCTGGAACTGATGCAGTTCCGTGTGGCCAAAGATTCGGCTACGGACAGCAGCCTGTTGCCTGAGGTCGTACGGCCCGTCGAGCGCATCGATGAGAAGCAGTCGATCCGAACGCGTGAGATGACGTTGAACGAGTTTGACGGCGACAACGGCGAAGCCATGGTGATGCTGCTGAACCGCAAACACTGGGCCGATCCGGTGACGGAGATCGTGAAGCTGGATTCGACCGAGATCTGGAGTCTTATCAATCTGACGGAAGATACCCATCCGATCCATCTACACCTCGTGCGTTTCCAGATTCTCGACCGGCAGAGTTTTGCGAACTACGACTATCTGGCAGAGGAGAAGCTGCGTCTTACGGGCGAGGTCATACCACCGCAAGCCCATGAAGCAGGCTGGAAGGACGTGGTGCAGTGCCCGCCAGGCATGGTCACACGCATCATCGTTACCTTTCACGGCTACGCGGGAAGATACCTTTGGCACTGCCATATCCTGGAGCATGAGGCCAACGATATGATGCGTCCCTATGACGTGATCGTGTAGGCAGCCCTACAATCGGTTAACGTATCCGTGAAGGGGTGACGTTATGCATTCATGGATCGAACTGCTGCATGCCGGCTCCGCACAGTTTCCACCGGCATTGACCGCATTAAAACTCGGGGTTGCTTTGGCCATCGGTCTCCTGATCGGGTTTGAGCGGCAGTGGTCTCACAAGGACTTTGGCGTCCGCACCTTCAGCCTGGCCGCGCTGCTCGGCGGCCTGACGGCGATGATGCCTCTGCCGGTACTAATCACCGGCATGGTTGGGATTCTTATCCTTGCCGCACTGCTTAACCTTCGAGACATCCTTGCTTCTCAATCTGTCGAAGGCACCACTTCCGCGGCGCTCATCTTGACGTTCGTGTTGGGGGCGCTCTGTGGCGGAGGGCATATTTTTACCGCGACTTCCTGCGCCATCGTGACCACCTGGCTGTTGTCCTTGAAGCCACAGTTTCGCGCCTTCGCGGGTGGTGTAAAGCCGGAGGAGATCCGCAGTGCGCTGATGCTGGGGCTCTTCGGCTTTGTCATCTGGCCGCTTCTGCCGAATCGGTACATCGATCCCTGGGAGCTGCTGCAACCACGTGAAGCGTGGGTAACGATTCTGGTAGTAGCCTGCATTGGGTTTGTGAACTACATCCTGCTTCGTGTTTATGGAAAGCGAGGCGTGGCCCTGACTGCTGTCCTTGGCGGCATGGTGAACTCGACAGCGGCAACGGCAGAGTTCGCGGGAACGCTGCCTGCTTCAGGCTTGTTATCGCAGACGGTTGTCGCTGTTCTCCTAACCTCCGTGGCTATGTTCGCTCGCAATCTCCTGCTGCTCGCGATCTTTGCGCGCGAGGCTGTGCCCTATGCCATAGCGCCCATGATCACCATGACCGCAATTGCCGGATTCTTCGTGTGGCGCAGGCACCGTCCGCGCGACGAAGAGCGAGAGATGGACCTGAACCTGGCCTCGCCGTTGTCGTTTGCGAAGGTCTTTCGACTGGGTGGCTTGTTCATTCTTATTCAGGTGATCGGAACAGCAGCCACGCGTTGGTTGGGCAATGCCGGTTTGCTGGCTGTCAGTATGATCGGCGGAACCGTATCGAGCGCGAGTACAACGGCTGCCGCTGCGAATCTTGCCGCCCACGGCAAGGCGACTGCCTTGCAGGCCGGCATGGCCACCGTGGTCACCTCGATCGTCAGCACGGCGGTAAATCTGCCTATTCTGTACAGGCACACCGAGGCCAAACCCATCATCGGAGAGATAACGCTGGCGACAGCTATCCAGATAGCAGGAGGCATCACGGTGATGATCCTGCAAGCCCACTGGCATGGAATATTCCGCTAGTCAGCAGCCTGGCACAGCACGACAGTCTTGGCTCTAACCTATGCGGAGTTTCTTCCAGCCCGTGCTCGCCAAAGAGCGCCGGCGATGGGATCGACAACTCCCGGCAGTATCTTGATCTCGGGAAAGATATGCCGCAGGGAGGATTCCATCTCCAGGCGTACCGGCTCGACATTTTGCAGGATGCTTCCCGTGACTGCAACGTGCGGTACCTCTGCTTGCTGACCGTTGCCCTCCAATTTGAGCACCTTGCGGATGACGTGAGAGGCCACAGTCGCAAGATCGCGTCCAGCCTGCTGCAAGGTCTCCGCTGCAACGGCGTCTCCCCGGCTCGCACACTCAACGACTAACTTGGTCAGCTTCGAAAAATCAGGGGAGGGCTGGCGGTTGGCATACTCGACAAGCGAGGACACGGAATCTAGACTCCAGAACTCCAGAATCTTTGCCAGCAGAGATGTTTCACGGTCTTCGTCCAATGCGCTAAAGACATTGCGCAGGGCTTGATGTCCGATGGAGTGGCCTGAGCCCTGGTCCGCGAGAGCCGGACCCCAGCCTCCGGCGGTTACGATCTGGCCTCCGCTACTTCTACCGGCCGTGTTGGAACCCGTGCCTGCAAGAACCAGAACACCGCGCTTCCCAAAGAAAGCTGCGTCCAACGCAATCTCGACATCGCCCACCAGGATCAGCTCTCCGCCGACGTGTGCATGGAGAGCCGTCCGAATCCAATCCGTCACAAGCGGAACAGTCTCCCCGGCGGTACCGACGCAGATGCGCGTAATCTCGCGCAGGTTTACGCTGGCCTGTTTTGTCAGCTCGCCGAGTGCTGTTTGCAAATTATGCTCAGCGATATCGGCGCTCGTCCGCATCCGTTTGATGGTGCCTGTGCGAACGCGGCCGAGCTCGTTTGTCTCATCCGCAAGTACGAAATCAGTTTTGGTGCCGCCAGCATCGAGAGCAAGAAAATAAGCCATAGTCTCTATTCATTTATAACCTCTACGCGAGGCTCAGGTCGTCACTTCTGTACATCGTCACTGGGCAGAATAGCCTCAGCAGTAGGCTGCGGGGTTTGCGTCGTTGGCGACTCTTCCGCGCAAGCGATTACTTACTCTTAGCCGGTTTGGATCCGGGAGCCTCGCCCCCGAGTGCGGCTGTAATCTCTGCGGTAGCCTTGCCCAGGGCTTCGATTACCTGGCTGGTTGCCATTGCAGGGCCGTTGTACTGAATGTAGGGAATCGTGAGTGCCCCAACAGCCGAACCTCTTTCATCGAAGATCGGGTAGCTGATATCGATAACGCCTTTTACGACGTAGCTCGCGCGCTTGTCATATCCCGCCTTTTGAATGCGCGCGAGGTGCACGGCAAGATCGCGTGGCGGTTTCTTGCCTGTCTCGCGGCTCCACTCGGCAAGCGTACGCTCCCTTTGCACCTCATCCTGATGCGCCAGGATGACATAACCACTGGCCGCTTCCATAAGGTCTGCGGTCGAACCCAGCTTCACATAGAAGCCCCGGTTTGCGGGAGCATTGATCTGCGCCAGAATGGCGACGCGGCTGCCCTCCAGCACACCCATGTGGCACGATTGCAGCGTCTCATGCGCGAGCCGGTGCATCACTGGCAGGGCATCCACAATCAGTCGCTCGGTTGGTGGATGCTCCTGCACCAGCTTGAACAGCTTCAACGTTAACGAGTAGCGATCTTCGGCGAGCTGTGCGATGTATCCCCGGCGCTCCAGGCATAGCAGCATGCGAAAGATCTCTGAGACCGTCCGGTTCAGCTCGCGGGCCATCTGGCTCTTGGTGAGGCCGGCTGGCTGGTGCGCCAGCAGTTCCAGAACATCCAGCCCCTTTTCAAGAGCAGGTGTTGCATAGTTGAGAGTCTTCTCGTTCGTTGCAGAAGCTTTTGCAGTTCGTTTCCCGGCCATTCTGGTCCACCTGCTCAATCGATCTCGAAACAGAGTAGCAGGATAGCGCCGTAAGTTGATCAGGAAGCCCAAATTCGAAAGAAAGCGAAAGGCGTTAGCTATTTTGACTAACTAAAACTATATTTTTGGTGATAAAAGTTGTTCCGACGAAAGCTCGGTAAGAACGAACAGAGTTGCAGGATTTTTGTGCGTACACACTGCAAGCGCCATCCATACAGCCTCACGAGCGCAGCAAATAGGAGTAGCCCCATGGCCCGATCTTCGCGTTGCGTCTTCGGAATAACATCGTTGGTATTGGTTCTTCTCGGTGTGCGCGCTTCAGCGCAACAAGCCTCTTTACCGGCAACGCTGGCCACAACCACTCAGAGCCTTCAACTCTCGTCGCCGCTCGACTACCAGGTCTTTCAGCGTCGCACGAAACTTAGCGGCAGCATCGTCATTCGCGGCCACGCTGAGCTCCCGGTAACGGCTGTCGAAGCGCGGTTAGCCGGAAACTCTCTCGCCGGGCCCCTCGCGCCAACCTGGCACAGAATTTCTTTCAATGCCCAAACTGGCGATTTTTATGACAGTCTCGCAACCACTGCAGGAGGCTTCTATTCGCTTGAAGTGCGTGTATTGCATCGCGGCCATGCCCCCGAAGAAGTTGTTGTGCCCCATGTCGGTGTGGGTGAGGTCTTCGTCGTCTCTGGTCAATCGAACTCGACCAACTATGGAGAAACACCGCAAGTCACCGAGACGCAGAAGGTGACGACATTCGACGGCAAGGTGTGGCGGCTCGCGAATGACCCGCAACCCGGCGTGCAGGACAACAGCAGCAAAGGCAGCTTCATTCCGCCCTTTGGCGACGCACTCTTTCGCAAATATGGAGTGCCCATCGGCATAGCCTCAGTCGGCCATGGATCCACCAGCGTCCGCCAATGGCTGCCAGCGGGTACTCCCGTGGAGGTCATGCCGACGATGACCAGGTTCGTGAATGCCGCACCGGATGGCACGCTTGTCTGTGATGGCACACTCTTCCATGGCATGATGGCCCGCATCCAGGAGCTTGGTCCGCAGGGCTTTCGGGCAGTGTTATGGCATCAGGGTGAGTCGGATTCGCATCAACCTCCAGAGCACGAGATATCCGCCGAAACCTATCGTCGCATGCTGGAGCAAATCATTCTCTCCACGCGCAGCCAGGCTGGGTGGGAGATCCCATGGTTCGTCGCACAGGTCAGCTATCACACGCCTGCGGACACTTCTTGCCCGCCCCTCCGAGAGGCGCAGCGAAGTCTATGGCAGAGTGGGATCGCTCTTGAAGGACCTGACACCGACACCCTGACCTCTGCATACCGGCAGGACAATGGCAAGGGCATACACCTGAACGATGCAGGCCTCAAAGCCCACGGTCTGCTGTGGGCGCACTGGGTGGAACTCTACCTCGATCCTCTGCTGCGCTAAGCAGTCCCTTTAGGCGTGCACCAAACGAGAAATTATTTCAAACAATGCTGGATGGCACCGCTGCGCGGTGCTGTGTAGCAGAAAAAATGAGAAATGTTGCGAATAGTGCAACATCATTCTCATGCGCTTCATCCTGCCTATTCAAGCGGTACTACATAGAAAACAAAGGCTATTCGTATGGTGTGTTCTTGTCAATAAATTTTCTCTTGTAAAAACAATTACCCATCAGTGAAAAATCTGTTGACATTCGTTTCGCCGCCTTTGTAGGATGCGCTCCGTTGAAACTTCAAGACATTTTGCGTTGCCTACGGAGTACATGCATGCCGATCCTTTGTTGTAAGAATCCAATCAAGCGGGCCATGATGGCTGGCATTCTCGCGGTGTGCTTCGCCGTTTTTGCGACGATGGCGCACGCGCAGAGTTCGTCTGCCGCCGTCACGGGCGCCGTAACGGATTCATCCGGAGCCCGGCTTCCCGGCGCAAAGGTCGTGCTCACCAATGTCGAAACCAACGTCGCGCGCGACACCGTATCGAACGATGCGGGCGACTACAACTTTGTCAGTGTTCCGCCGGCAAAATACACGCTGGCAATCACCGCACCGACGTTTCAGACGCAGAAGTTCGCGGCATTCGACGTCGCTGTGGATCAGAAGGTGAATATCAACGCGGTGCTGAAGATCGGCGATGTGTCCACGAGCGTCACGGTGGAGGCCCAGGGCACGGAGGTCGAATCGACCACGTCACAACTCGGCACAGTCATGGGAACCAAGGAGGTCAACGACCTCCCGCTGAACGGGCGTAACTTTACACAACTGTTGACGTTGACGCCGGGAGCTGCGCCGGTCAATGTAGCCCAGAACAGCAGTTCGAGCAATACCGCGAATAACTCGGGTGATCAATACATTCTTCCAGCCCTGAACGGACAGCCGAATCGTGCCACGCTTTGGCTTGTAGACGGGTTGAACGACAACAACAGCTGGTACAACACCTACGCCATCCCGCCGATCATCGATACGATCCAGGAGTTCAAGATCAACGCCCACAACGATGCGCAATATGGGCAGGTCACCGGCGGCGTTGTAAATATTGCCACGAAGGCTGGAACCAATTCGCCGCACGGCTCCGTTTGGGAGTTTGTCCGGAACAACGATTTCGATGCCCAGACGTTTTTCCCGTCCGTCGGCAACACCTATCACCAGAACCAGTTCGGAGCCCAGGCTGGCGGCCCGATCGTCATTCCTCATCTGTACAACGGGCACAACAAGACATTCTTCGAGGTTGGCTTTGAAGGCTTCCGCTACAGCAAAGCCTCCCAGACGTACTTTCTGCAACCGACCGCCGCGCAGTTAGGCGAGTCGACTTGGGGTGGGCCGCAAAACCTGGCCTACGGCGACTTCAGCTCCGCCTCAACCGGGGTCGCTGGAAACTGCGTGGCTGGAGCCGTAAGCACCGGCAAGTGTCAGTTGTTCGACCCCACAGGAAACGGCAACGCACACTCGAACCGGCCGGCGTATGTCGGCAATCAGATTCCCGTATCCGAGATGGATCCGCACGCGATCGCCTACATCAATGCGATCTTCAGCGCGCCGATCACCATTCCCGGCATCGCCCCGACCACGGACAACGGCGAAGTAACAACTCCATCGCGCCAATCCACCTACAACTACACGGCGCGTATCGACCAGCACCTCGGCACCAGGGACTTTTTCTTCTTCCGCTATTCGGGCTGGAAGGAGGAGAGCGTCGGGCCTTCGACCGTTCCGCACCTTTTCTCGGACGGCGTGTTGCCCGCGCAGCAATATGGCGCAACCTGGCTGCGCGTCTTCAACCCCACACTCACCATGCAGGTGGAGTATGGCAGAACGCATGTCGCCTATAACAGCAGCACGGTCTACGATATTCCCAACATCGCCCTCGGCATCTACGGCATGTCGCCGGCCTTCGCGCAGAGCTTTATCGGTGGCATCACCTTGTTGACGGGCCTCTCGATTACCGGTGGCCCCGCTCCCGGCGAGAGTAACTCTCCGGTCCCGAACGAAACCAACACGCACGAGTATCTGGGTTCCATTACCAAGACCATCGGCCGGCATACCCTCCAGGCCGGCGGAGGCTGGGACCAGATCAACTATGGGCAATTGATTCGCCAGGGAACAACGACCTTCAGTGGCGCTTCGACGGCTGACTTTACGCTCAACGCCAGCACGGTTAACCCCGGCGCGCCTGCTGGAACCACCCCCGCGCAAGCCAGCGCGCAAACTGGATTTGGATGGGCCGACTTTCTCCTGGATGAACCCAACAGCGCCAACAAGCGCAACGTCAACATCACCATGCGAGTGGGGGGAATTGGCAGTATCTATCTTCAGGATAGCTGGAGGGTTCTGCCCAAGCTGACCTTGAACTACGGCATCCGCTATGACCGTTCCGTATGGCCGCAGTATGGAACCGATGGTTCTATTGGCACTCAGGGCAGCATCGAGACAGGAGACTTCGACTTCAACACCGGGCAGTACATTCTCCAGGTGGCGCCACCGCTATGCACTGTGCGTCTGCACGCACCATGCCTGCCGTCGGGAACACTACCTGCGAATGTTGTGGTTGCCCTGAACCAGAAGATTATCAAGGGCACCAAGACGAACATCGGTCCGCGTTTTGGTCTGGCTTATGCCGTCAACAGCACGCTTGCTATTCGTGCGGGGTTCGGCATTACCTATGACAATTGGTCGGCCATCACGCAAATGGCGCAGAACTTCCAGGGATCGTGGCCTGACATAGGAACCCTGCAACAGAACAGTCTCAATACACCTGGATCGGCGGCCTATACCTCCGCGCAAAACCCCTTTGGCACAAGCTCTGGAATCTATCCTGCGGCAACGCCCTTTTCGGCGACCAATGTAAATTACTTCGTCGATCCAGAGATCAAAAACCCGTATTCGGAGCAGTGGAACGTGGGCATCGAGCAGCAGATCGATCAGCACACGGTCGCATCGATAAACTACGTCGGTTCCGAATCACATCGCCTGGACATCGGTGGCTACTACAACACCGGAACGCTTTCCGCCACTTCCTTCGCCACCCGCCAGGCTAAGTATGCCGCCAATCCTTCGGCGTATAGCAACGGCGCGGGCAACAATCCCACGGGTCAACCCTATCCCTACACGGTGCCCAACAAATGGGACCACAATGCAGGCAGCGGGGATTATCACGCTTTGCAAATGGCGCTGACTCGCAGAACCTCGAACGGCCTTACCTTCAATGCGAGCTATACCTGGAGCAAGGCCATTGATGAAGGCATGTCGGAGCTCTTCTACGCTGGCACGGGCGCGTCGCTCGAAGATCCCTACAATCCGCGCGGCAGCCGCGGCGTAGCTGGTTTCAACGTTCCGCAGCAGTTGACCATCGGCCTGTCGTATGACCTTCCTTTTGGCAAGAACAAGAGCTTTTCTACAGGGAACGCTGTAGCGGACTACATCCTGGGCAACTGGGAGGTAAGCACGATCTACATCATGCGTTCCGGGCAGAACTTCAGTGTCAGCTCGGGAGGAGATATTGGGAATACGGGCAATGCCAATACCTATGAGCGGGCAAATCTGGTGGGCAATCCCTATGTGGCTGGCCCTGTTGCCGCGAATCCAGGTTGTACGCCGAAGGCAGGCGCAGTTCGTACTGCCGCACAGTGGTTCAACACCTGCGCCTTTGAAACGCCCGGTATCGGCACGCTGGGCGACTCCGGACGCAACTCAATGATGGCGCAGACCTATAACCAGATGGACGCATCGCTCTCCAGGGTCTTCCCGATCTGGAGGACCCTGAAGTTCAATCTGCGGGCCGACACCTTCAATGCACTGAATCACCCCGTACTCAGCTATCCTGGCGCCGCCACCACAACCCCTTCGTCGTACGGAGTGATTACAACACAGCAAACAATCAGCGGCTCATGCAGTTCTCCGGGAAGTTCCAGTTCTAACGCTGCGACGACACCAGGCAAATTCAACAGGCACGTCTTAACAACATAGGAAGATAAATCGCAATGAGCTCAATCAAGCTAAGCCGGCGCAACATGCTGCTGGGAACCGGAGCGGCAGTAGCCTCACTAAGTGCGGGTTCTCTTGCACTCGCACAGAAACCAGCGCCGGGCGAGCGCGATCCGACGTCCGTTCCCCCAACCCCCGATCAGATTCGTCGCATGAAGTGGTGGCATGAAGCCAGGTTCGGTATGTTCATTCACTTCGGCCTGTACAGCCAGCATGCGCGCCACGAGTGGGCGATGGAGACCGAAGCAATTCCCATCGGCGACTACACCCCTCTCGCCAAAGTATTCAACCCCGCACCAGGATCGGCGCGTGGCTGGGCGAAGCTCGCCAAGGCGGCCGGCATGAAGTACATGGTGCTGACGACCAAGCATCATGAGGGCTTTTGCAACTTCGACACCAAACTCACCGACTACTGCGCCACGAAGCAGGGCCCAGGTCGCGATCTGGTTCGCGAATACGTCGAAGCTGCCCGTGCTGAAGGCCTGCATGTCGGCTTCTACTACTCGCTGATGGATTGGCATCATCCCGACGGCGCACGCTGCGCCACTGACGAGGCTGCTCGCAAGCGCTTCGTCGAATACACTCACGGACTCATCCGCGAGTTGCTTACCAACTACGGCAAGATCGACGTGCTCTGGTACGACGTCTCCTGGCCGCTCGACGCCGCTGGTTGGGAGTCCGAGCGCATGAACAAGATGGTCTTCGAGCTTCAGCCCGACATCATCGTCAACAACCGCAATCAGCTCATAGGCGATTTCTCCACGCCGGAGCAGAAGATCGTCGCCGAAACCAACGGCCGTGCATGGGAGAGCTGTATGACCCTCAACGACAGTTGGGGTTTTCAGCGTGCGGACGATAACTGGAAGTCGTCCAGGACCATCATTCGCAATCTGATTACCTGTGTGCGCGACGGCGGCAACTATCTGCTGAACATCGGACCTCGACCTGACGGCGCAGTTCCTGCAGAGTCCGTTCGCGTACTCACAGAAGTAGGGCAGTGGATGGCAGTCAACGGCGAGACGATCTACAAGTCCGAGATATGCCTGCCGCGGCGCTCGAACTATGCAAGCTTCACGCGTACCGGCAACACACTCTACATGCACGTACACTTCTGGCCCGGCCAGGACGTCGCCATCTCCGGCCTCACGGTCAAAGTGAAATCGGCACGCCTCCTGAAGACCAACCAGGAAGTGAAGTTCACACAGGACCCGTACCGCGTGCATCTTACCGGCCTCCCCATGGATGCACCTGATTCGCCCGTCACGACCATAGCGATCGTGTGTGATGGAGAGCCACAGCAGGACACCAACGCCGTCCGCAAAAACAAACCACGCGGAGGCGTTTAAGAACGTATCCAGGAAGGCTGTCGCTGCTTCTGGGAGGACTCTAAGGCGATCCGCTCCTCGCATGATCTGTGTGCGAGGAGCGGATCGCCATGAACCGCCTACGTCTTTACCGCCAGAGAACGGCCAAGGGTCAGGATTGTTTTTCTCAGCCAGATATGAGCAGAATCTGTGTTGACCCGAGGATGCCAAATCATCACGTACTTGAACGGGTACAGCGGTTCAGGGGCGGCAAGAAGTTTGATGCGGGGATCCTGGGCGTAAGCCAGGGCAAATCGGCGTGGAACGGTTGCGATCAGTTCGGTATTTGGAACGGATTGAATCGCCGCTGCGAAGTACGGCACCTGCACCACTACATTGCGCTTGTAGCCGAGTGCCGCGAGTCTATCCTCCGGAACTGTCTGTAAGCCGCCCAATATGCTTACTCCAATATGATCTCCTTGCAAATATTGTTTCAAGGTAAGTCTTTTCCCGCCACCCCGCTCAGCGGCAACCACGCAAACGAAAGCCTCTTCATAGAGTTCAAACCGTTGTAAGGGTGAGGGGATTTTGATTTCCGCGGCATCCAGAACGAGATCGAGGCTTCCGTGTGTCAAAGCTTCGAATCGATCTGAAGGGGCGCTCGTAAGCTCGAACCTCACTTTCTCCGCGATAGGGAGAATCTCCCGGCACAAGAGCGGAGAAAATACGCTCGCTGCGTTATCGGTCACGGCTATTCGAAAACGGGCAACTTCCTTCGAGGGATCGAATTCACCGCCGCTGATCAAACGATCCAGCCGGGGCAGCATGACTTCCAACTCCTGCATGAGCCGTTGGCCTTGTGGTGTCAGTTCATAAGAGAGCGCTGTTCTGACAAAAAGGTCGTCATGAAACAGATCGCGCAACCGTTGCAGAGAACGGCTCACTGCGGGTTGCGTCAAGAGCAATCTCGACGCTGTCCTCGATACGTTGCGCTCTTCCGCCATTACGGCGAATACCACCAGAAGGTTGAGATCGGCCTGACGTAGTTGAGTGAGACGCATAACGGATATTAGCACTATGCATTGGACTCATAGCGGCTGGCGGCGTCATATGGTCACAGGCGTTGCGGAAAGCGGCGCAAAGGAGAAGGTCATGGCAAAGATAGCAATCGTAACCGGGGCATCACGCGGAATTGGTCGAGTGATCGCCAAGCGCCTTGCAAAAGATGGCTTTTCGGTCGTCGTCAACTATGCAGGCAACGCAACCAAGGCACAGGAAGTCGTCAACGAGATCGTCGCAGGCGGTGGTACAGCGACCGCGCTGCAGGCTGACATCTCGAAGCCGGAAGATGTTCAGAACTTGTTTGCATCGACCATGCAGCAATACGGCCAGATCGATGTCGTTGTTAACAATGCCGGCATCATGGGGTTGTCCCCGATTGTGAAGGGCGATCTGGAATTGTTCGACAAGACGATCCAGACAAATCTGCGCGGTACGTATCTGATCTTCGCTCAGGCGGCGCAGCACATCGCTGATGGTGGCCGGATCATCGCGTTTTCAAGCAGCGTTTTGCTGAAGGCCTTTCCCACCTATGGTGCCTATATCGCCGCGAAGGCTGGCGTCGAAGGCTTGGTTCATGTTCTTGCGAATGAGCTGGCCGGACGCAACATCACGGTCAACGGCGTGGCTCCCGGGCCTACAGGAACAGAGCTCTTCTTGAATGGCAAAACAGAAGAGGACATCGCACGCCTGCGCAATCTCTCTCCCTTGCACCGCCTCGGCGAGCCGGAAGACATAGCGAACGTGGTGTCGTTTCTTGCAGGACCCGACGGCGGATGGATGAACTCGCAGATTCTGCGCGTAAATGGTGGCTTCGCATACTGACACGTGTTGGCCGCAAAGCGCACGACGTATCGCGCACAACATTGCAATCACAAAACATTCAAGAGGGGAATTATGAAAAGCGTAATCGTAATTACAGGAGCATCGAGCGGGTTTGGCGCACTGACTGCCCGCGAATTAGCCAAGGCAGGTCATACCGTATACGCCGGCATGCGTGAGACGGCAGGCCGGAACGCACCACAGGTCGAGGATGCCCGTAAGTTCGCGACCGACAACAAGGCCGATCTGCGAACTGTCGAAATGGATGTGCAGTCGCAGGATTCTGTGGACAAGGCCATCCAGGCAATCGTCACGGAGCATGGCCGGCTGGATGTCGTAATCCACAATGCGGGTCACATGGTCTTCGGACCGGCTGAATCATTCACGCCCGAGCAGCTCGCTGAACTCTATGACGTCAACGTGTTGAGTACGCAACGCGTCAATCGTGCTGCTTTGCCGATACTTCGCAAACAAGGCACCGGCCTCGTACTTTGGATAGGAAGCACGAGCACGCGCGGCGGTACGCCTCCCTACCTCGCACCCTACTTCGCCGCCAAGGCCGGCATGGACGCCCTTGCCGTCAGCTATGCAGGAGAACTCTCTCGCTGGAATATCGAGACAACTATCATCGTTCCCGGCGCCTACACCTCTGGCACAAATCATTTCGCTCATGCAGGTCACCCGAAAGACAAGGACCGGCTGGCCGAGTATGACAACGGGCCCACATCCGGACTCGACAAGGAGATCATGGCAGGCCTGCAGAGTGTCTCCCCTGAAGGTGCCGATGTTATCGAGGTGGCAAGGGCTGTGGTGAAGGTCGTAGACATGCCCTTCGGCACACGTCCCTTCCGCGTGCATATCGACCCAGCAGACGACGGCGCGCACGTTGTGAATGCTGTCGCCGACCGCATCCGTGTGGAGTTTCTTCACAACATTGGCCTTCAGGATCTTCTTAAACCCACAACCGCGCACAGCCCGAGGTCTTAAGCGGCGAAGGGGTTCAGCTTTGGAGACCAATGTCCAGAAGCAGGGCAGATGGGGTTGGCCGCATTGATTTCAGAGTTATTGATTGAGAGTTTTTTACTCCTCGAAAACTGACCTTGCGGTTGGCCCATTCCCCAAACATTGCAGATGCAACACATACCCACCGCCAGGAGAAAAGATGTCATATCGCTACCGCATCACCATTGAGTCTCTCGGCTCAAGCCCAAACTATCAGGAGTATGAGAGTCTGCAATTCTGTGCCGACAATCACGACAACCTATGTGAGGTGGTGAAAGCGATTCACTCGAAACGGTTGTTCGATGCGGATAAGTCGGCATCACTGGCAATTGGTCTGAAGCTCTTCAGCGAAGTCATCCTCGAAAAAAGAAACGACCCACTGTTTGCTCCTCTTGTACTTCCGATCCGTAGCTTCATTCAACAAATTAAGATGTAGACAACCGCTTGACTATGAAGCATCATGGATTCGCCAGCTTCATTGGAGGTCCGTTGTCATGTTGAACCGCCGTTTATGTGTCTTGCTGCTTAGCGCGATCGCTCTGTCCCCTGTCACGAGTCGCGCGCAATACGCGCACACCCAGGGAGAACAAGTGATCGGCCGCGATGGCAAGCCACTGCTTTTGCGCGGAATCAATCTCGGAAACTGGATGGTCCCCGAGGGCTACATGTGGCAATTCGGCGGTCACGTCCAGTCCGCGCGCGAGATCGAAGCGTTCGTTACAGAGTTGATCGGTCCCGAGCGCAACCGGGCCTTCTGGCAACAGTGGCGCGATACCTACATCACGCAGCAGGACATTCACCTGATCCATCAGGCAGGCTTCAACTCCATCCGTATCCCCATCCACTACCGGTTCTTCCAGAGTGAGGATGCGGAGGGCTTTCGCCTGCTCGACCGGCTTGTGCAATGGAGCCGCGCGGAAGGCCTCTACCTCGTTCTGGACATGCACGCTGCTCCCGGCGGCCAGACCGGCACCAATATCGACGACAGTGACGGCTATCCCTGGCTCTTTACCGACAAGACTTCGCAGCAGCAGCTTCTGGATACCTGGCAGCGCATCGCACATCACTACCGCAACGAGCCCACCATCCTTGGCTACGATCTTCTGAACGAGCCTATCCCAACCTATCCCAGTCTGCACTCGTTGAATCCTTTGCTGGAGCCTTTGTACAAGCGCACGGCGGCTGTCATCCGCAAGGAAGACAAGCACCACATCCTCATTCTCGGCGGCGCACAGTGGGACAACAACTTCGACGTCTTCGGCCCACCCTTCGACTCGAACGTCATCTACGAGTGGCACAAGTACAAGGTTGTCACTCCTGATCAGAACGTCGTCCAGCGTTATGTGGACTTCCGCGCTAAGAACCACGTTCCCATCTGGCTGGGAGAGTCGGGAGAGAACAAAGACGATTGGATCGCTACCTTTAGAACTGTTCTGGAAAAGAACAATATCGGCTGGGCCTTCTGGCCTTATAAGAAACTGGCCGCCACCTCGGCGGTAGAGACCATTACACCTCCGGCCGATTGGCCGAGCATCGTCGCATACTCGAAGCTGCCGAATGGCGTCGGGCTCACATCGGATCGTCTGAAGGAGCGGCCGCAGCAGGAGGTCATCGACCGTGCCTTCGCCGAGCTGCTCGAGAACATCAAGTTCTCTCACTGCACAACGAACCTCGGCTATGTCCGTGCGCTGCTAGCTGAGACGACACTTACCGCCGCCGCGAATCAGTAAAAAAGAGGCCGGAGAAAAAACTCTCCGGCCTTGTGAAACATGAAAACGGGTTGTTTAGAAGGTGTAGCGTACCGAAGCCTGAGCGCGTCTCGCGTTGGTGCCGTCAGGGAAGCCTTGGGAGGCAGTGCCGACGCCATCAGGTACTTGTTGCAAGTACCCGTTGCCCTCGATGTCGAGAAACTCGCTATAGGCCGTTTGAGTTACAGAGGTGATCGTGCTGTAGTTGAAGGCGTTGAAGACCTCGAAGTTCAGTGTCAGGCTCTGCTCTTTCGGCAACTGAAAAATCTTCGTGAGACGAGCGTCCGTTCGTATCGTTGTTCCCAGTTGAACACTGCTTCTCGGGAGGAAGGGAACGCGTTGGGTTGCCGCAAATCCGATGCCAATACCGTCGATGGTTGCAGTGGAGTATGGATTATTGAAAGGTAGAGGGCCGGTAATTGCTGGGTTAGGGCATGGGTTGATGGGTGGATTGGTGGGGCATGCGTTGTACCCCCCGATCGTAATCTGCGGATCGACGCCTTGCGGTGTCGCATAGGTTTCGATCGCAGAGAACTGCCATCCGTTCGCAGCAGCGTTGACCAGCTTCGATCCATAACTCTTCTTTGGAACCGAGACGATGCCATTGGCCACAAGCCGATGCCGTTGATCGAGCGGGGACCTGCCCTTCTCAAACCGCTGGTCGCCATTGAAGACCGTAATGGGAGGATCGGTGTAGTAGATGTTATCCGCACCCGCTCCTTGTCCGAGATCGATGGAGTGAGACCACGTATACGCGATGGACATCTGCGTCCACTGAGATTGCCGGCGGTTCAGCGAGATAGCAAGGGCGTCATAAAACAACTTGCCGCCGTTGTAGATGTGATTCAGGACACCATAGCGCGGATCGTTGACGCCGTTGTTGTAGATCGGAGTGGTGTAGCTCCCGACCTGGGTCCCTGACGTATTCAAAATTTTGTACGTGTAGCTGCTGGTAGGGGCCTTTACGTTGTCGTCCTTCCGGGTAAGGAAGTCGTCGCCGTCATTCCAAAGATAGGAGATCGAGAGGTTTGTCTTCCTGTCGATCTTCTGCTCTAGCGTAAGGTCGGCCTGCTCCGTATAAGGAGTCTTCAGATTTGGATCGGCATAGGTCACGTTGCTGCCTGTGCCGGGAATGCTTGTTCCCGATAGAAATCCCGGAAAGGTAGGCGCGCCCGCCGTAACACCGGGGATAAAGTAGATCGTCTTCTGAATAACACCGTTCCTCTGCTGCAACCGGATAACGCTGGCTGAGGGCAGGCGGGCATAGGAGATGCCAATGCCGCCGCGCAGCACCGTATTACCTCCGTTCATGGAGTAAGCAAAACCAACGCGCGGGGCGAAGTTGTTCTTAGGCTCGTTCAGCACTCCGGTTGCGGGATAGTCCGGGTTCAACGGCGGCTGCGTGAAACGGTTGAACTCATACCGCAGTCCCAGATTCAACGTGAGCTGGCTACTCACCTGCCATTGATCCTGAGCATAGAAGTTGTAGTCGCGCACGATGGCCTCCGTACGCAACGGTCCAAAGGACTGAAGAAAACCGTTGTAGCGCAGCCCAGCCAGCGGATCACCCAGAGTCGGTGTTAGATCTTCGGCCCAGCTTGTGATCGTGCCGTAAAAGTACTCGCCCTTGGCATAGAACAGGGCATCTTCTACGTCGCGCATGTAATTGGTCTCTGCGCCAAACTTCAACTGATGCTTCTTGACGACCACGGAGTAGCCGTCCGTGAGCAGGAAGCGGTCCTCCGACGGCTGCGAGTTCGGGATGTTGACCGAAGGCCCCAGGTTGGCAAGGTCCGCAACGGAGAGGCCGGACTGCAGGCCATCGGTAGGATCAAGAGCTGGGTTGATGGACTGTTTGCGGGTGTCCTTGAACCAGCCGAAACGGAGCTCGTTGATCGCCGTGTCCGAGACGACGTGCGTGTAGGACGCGCGTCCCCAGCGGGTGAGATCGATCTGGTTGCCGTTGGGATAGTACCCACTGCCATCTGCCAGCGCGACACCACTGACGGCTCCATTGGGTGAAGAGAACTGCATCAGGTTGAAGTTGGCACTGATGCTGTCACGCTGTGTCGGCCGGTAGTCGATCTTCAGGAAGCCGATGTTCTCGTCCAGCTTGCGTGGAAGGACGGCGAAGGTCCTCTGGATATAAGCCTGTGCGGCCGCGCACTGAGCGGCGGTTGCCTGGCATGCGCCAGCCGTGAAGCTGCCGTCCGGATTCAGGTTGACCCCGCCATCCGTCGTGGAGGAAACCAACGGCCTGCTTTCGCGTGTTTCTTCCGTGTTGGCAAAGAAGAAGAGCTTGTCTCTGATAATGGGACCGCCCACGCTGCCTCCGAACTGATGACGCCAGTTGGGCGGATTGAAGGGCGCGCCGGTAGAGGTGGTCGAATAAGGATCGGTAGCGTTGAGTGTGCGGTTCTTGAAGAACTCAAACGCAGATCCATGAAAGTTGTTGGTGCCGCTCTTGGTGAGCGTGTTGACGATGCCGCCGGCTGCGTGGCCGAACTCGGCGGTATAGCCGGAGGTCATCACCTGGAACTCCTGCACCGCATCCTGGCTGAGCGGTGAGAACGCGCTGGTGCTGCCGGCATCGTCCTGACCCCATTGCTGGGTTACATCCATGCCGTCCTGCAGGAAGATGTTGTTTCCGGGAACGCCGCGAAACGTGACCTCTCCACCGGCGCCGTCGGTCGTTACGCCGGGAGTCAGCAGCACAAACTGGTCGGCGCGACGGCCGTTGATCGGGAGATCGTTGATCTCTTTCTGATTCACCAGAGAGGACACACCCGGACTGGTCAGGTCGATCTCGGTATCGGCTGCATTCACGGACACGGTCTCCGCAACACCGGAGAGCGAAAGCACGACTGGCACACTCGCGATCTCGCCAACGTGTATGACGATACCCTTCGTCTCATAGGGCGCGAAACCGGTCGCCTTCACGGTTATGGCATATCCGGGAGCTGGCGGCAGGGACGATGCTTCGAAGTCGCCAGCGGAGGTCGAGATCGTCTTGCGCGTAATGCCCAGGGAGGCGTTCGAGACGGTGATCTCTGCTCTTCCAACCACCGCGCCAGAGGGATCATGCACCGCACCACTGATAGCTCCCAATCCTGCCAACGACTGAGCGGATGCAAAGCCAGTGCTGAAGAGGAAGAGAGCGATCAGAAGGGCGAAGTACACCGGGATAAGGCCGGGTGTACAGGAGTATGAGCGACGACGCGTTCCTGGCTGCATAGTAAAGAACCTCTCAAAGATGAATCAAAGTTCGTGAAAGCCAAGGCGTCATTTAAGGCGCAAGGCGAAAGTGAAGGAGATACAACCTCGCCAAAGGAAATTTGGATCTCTTCCGATGGGTCGAGCAGCCTATGGTTATCGCGTGCAGCGTGCAACTGAAACGTTTCAGAAACGTCTGTGCCGAGTCGGTGTCCTCCGTCGTGATGGAGGATCGCTCTGCCGGCGGAAGCTTCCGCCAGGCTGAAGAAAATACACTACCGGGACTACCTGGTTGAGGCAGAAAAGACGATAGCTATAGGTTGCGATGAGGGTCGGGTAAAGCTCTAAATTGCCGAGATTAAGGTGATTCAAACACAGTGCAGAGATGCCGTCCAATCGCATTTTTTGAATTGTCGATTCGTTTCGCTAATCATGGCTATGCCGCTCAAGGAATGAAAAGAATGTTGACTTGTTGCCAATAATGTGTAATTTTCTTTAGAAATGGGCCGCTAATACGCTTTGGAGGCCTTTCTCTGGAACTGAGAAATCTCACTGCATTTGTAGCCGTGGCGGAGAAGAAAAGCTTCGTACAGGCTGCCACGCAGCTTCATCTCTCGCAACCGGCTATCACGGCGCAGATACAGCGCCTGGAGCAGGAACTCGGCTTGCTGCTGTTTGATCGCAACCGTCGATCGGTGCGCACAACGGCGGCGGGTGAGACGTTCCTTGTCGGCGCGCGTGCCACGCTGGCCACCGCCGCCGAAGCCGCGCTAGCCGCACAGCGTGTGGCGATGCAACAGACCGAGCGTCTGCGATTCGGCTTTCCTCCATCGGTCTCCCGCGAGATTGTTCCGAGCATCATGACCGAGTTCCACAAACGCTATCCGCACGTGAAGCTCGACCTGTTCTCCTTCCACACGAGCATCACCGTTACAGAGTTGCAGAAAGAGTCGCTCGATCTTGGCTTCGTGCGTCTGCCGGTCGAGGCCAAGGGGCTCGACATCGTTCCTGTACATCACGAACCCCTGGTCCTGTGCCTGCCCAAGGACCATCCACTGTGTACGGCGCCGCAGGTTGCAATCGCCGACCTGCGGCACGAACGATTCATCATGTACGGCCGCAAGTGGGCGCCTGGCTTTTATGACCGGATCACCGACCGATGCCTCGAAGCGGGATTCTCTCCCATCGTGTCCAACGAGATCGACGAGATGTATGTCGCGCCGGCGCTCGTAGCTGCCGGAGAAGGCATCGCGATTCTGCCGAAAATGGTGATCACCTCTCCGATTCGCAATGTCATCGTAAGAGAGCTCATGATCCCCGACCCATGTTCCGAACTTGGGATCGCCACCCGGACGCTGGATCATTCCCCCATGATCCGTACAGCTGTTTCGATCTCGCGCGCTGTCTGCCAGCGCTTTTCGGTCAACTAGGCTGCACAATCAAACTCTCCTATCACTCCATCTTTAAATATGATTGGAGTCCCTTCCGTCGCTGTGCTTGAATCGAGCTATCGTCGACCTGCTCCCACCTGTCGACGCCCACGTCGCCAAGGTGGTGCGGAATTTCGACCCCGCGTTATCGCGCTCTTCCTTAAGCGGATGGCCGCACCGATGAATTTCTAATCAAGAAGAAATGGATGACCCGCATGTCTGAACAGAAGCCGCAAAACTACCAAAGCAAAGACGTTTGGAGCCGTACCACCAGCATCCACGGATATCCCATCGATGAACTGCGTTCGGTGCTGCAAAAGAGCATTCGTCGCGGACGTGTGGAAGAAGCGGCGCTCGCCGCGTATGAGTTCTTTGCCTCCGGGCCGGAGACCGAAGAGGTGTTGTGGCGCAGGCTGGAGATCATCGCCACAGAAGATGTCGGCCTCGGCCTGGCTACGGCTCCATCGATCATCAACGCGCTGTACTTGCAGGCCGGTCGCATGGCTGACGCTGGCGACCGCTGGATCTATTGCGCCCACGCCGTACGGCTTCTGGCGACAGCACCGAAGGACAACATGTCGATGGAGCTCTCCGGATGGACGAAGGAAGTCGTGGAACGCGGTGAACGGCAGGTAGAGGTCGAAGACTTCATGGTCGACCTGCACACTCGCCGCGGCACAGAGATGGGACGCACCGTCGCGCACTGGTGGAACGAAGGCGCAAAGCTCGAGAACCGCATCGATGGCTACGACCCCAAGTGGGGCGACTATCTGCGCAAACTCGCGGGAGCGAAGGCGGAGTAGCACAGCCTCGACCGGGTGCCCCATTCTGCCGGTAAAATCTAGACAAGAACCGCATCTTCCACCCTGTTGCCTATGAGCCATCTGAGTCCAGTTTTCTATGGTCGTCAATTTCGGAACGGCTTCACCGTATTGCCACGGCACCGGCATGGTGACAGCTACCTCGCCCTGGTACTGTCGGGCGGCTACGAAGAAGCCGGCGATGGCGGACGCCATCGTGTACGTGCCGGCCAGGTTGTGATGCATGGCGCATTTGAGGCTCACTTGAACCGCTACGATGTCGAGGGCTCTGAAGTGCTCGATCTGGCTCTGCCCTCCTGGATGGAGCCTTCCACAGTCTTGATGCAGGCTCCCGATCCCGATACCGCTGTCCGTTTGGCCGAACGCGATCCGCAGGAAGCGCTTGCGTTTCTGCTCGAGACAATGAGGCCGCTGTCTCACCGTCTCCTCGACTGGCCGGATGAGTTGGCGCATGCGATGACCCTAGATCCCCATCTGCGCCTGCAGGACTGGGCCCGCGAGCGCCGACTCGCCGATGCAACCATCTCACGAGGATTCCGTCAGGTCTTTGGCATCGCTCCGTCCGCCTACCGCATACAGCTAAAGAGCAGGTTCGCTTGGCGGCAGGCAACTTCAGGTCGCGAGACTCTGTCTTCCATTGCGGCCCACGCAGGATTCTGCGATCAGGCGCATATGACCCATGCCGTTCGTGCCGTCACCGGCCGGACGCCTGGCGCCTGGCGTCGGCACGTCAAATAGATACAAGACAAGTTTCGCCAAATTGGGGCATGCTGGCTGCATGTCCAGAAAGATTGCCACAGTAGCGCTCTCCTCCCTGCTGCTTTCGTTTTCCTGCCTGCCTGCTCAGGTCACGAAGAACAAAAAAGTACAGACTCCCGCGCCATCCCAGCCACATGGATACGACTACGAACATCCAGAGGCCCAGCCTGCTGTGGAGGCTCTGGATCTCAACATGTACTTCCGCATTCGCAAAGAGGGCCTCGATCACTCTCACATCATGGAGTACGCCAGCGGACTGTTTGATGGCATCGGCCCGCGTCTCACTGGCTCACCCAACATGGCCAAGGCGAATGCGTGGACGCGTGACCAGCTCACAGCTATGGGTTGTTCGAATGCGCATCTGGAGAGCTGGGGCGAATTCGGGCTGGGCTGGCGTCAGATCAGCACCTCCGTCGATATGGCCGCGCCCGATACGGCTGTCTTCATCGCACAGGCCACGCCCTGGTCGCCGGCGACAAACGGTGCCGTCACAGCAGACGTAATCGCTATGCCTTCCCTCAAGGACGAAAAAGACCTTGACGCGTGGAAAGGCAAGCTGGCAGGAAAGATCGTTCTTTTGGGAAACCCGCCGGCGATCAAGCCAGATCCTGAGCCGATGCTGCAGCACTACGATAAGAAAAAACTTGACCAGATCTACGACTACCCGCTCGACGGCGACATGCAGGAACAGCATGTCTATACGGACGATCCTCAGTTCTGGGCGAAGGTCTTCAAGCAGGCAAATTTCGCCGAGAAAATCTCGCGATTCCTCGCCGATGAACATGCCGTGGCTATCCTGCTCTCGAGTTACGGTGGCGACGGCGGCATCATCAAGGACGACAATAACGAAGCCATGGGCCCGCGTGTGTTTATGCCGGACCATAAGCAGCCGATTCCCTCTGCCGTTCTGGCCAACGAAGCCTTTGGCCGCATCTCACGACTGCTTAAGCATCAGGTCCCCGTACAAGTTACTGCAAACATCAACACCCAGTTCACCGGAGACCACGAGCAGGGCTACGACACGATTGCGGAGATACCAGGCACCGATCCGTCGTTGAAAGACGAGGTCGTCATGGTCGGAGGCCACCTCGATAGCTGGCCCGCCGGCACCGGCGCAACCGACGATGGCGCAGGCGCGATCATCGCCATGGAAGTAATGCGTATCCTCACGGCGCTGCATGTACAGCCGAAGCGGACCATCCGGATCGGCTTGTGGAGCGGCGAAGAGCAGGGGTACATGGGATCGCTTGGCTATGTGGCGAACCACTTCGGCACAGTCGGTCTATCGACCAGTCCAGAACAATTGGAGGTGCCGGAGTTCCTGCGCCAACAGGTTGGCCCGCTCAAACTCAAGCCGGAGCAGGCACGCATCTCTGGCTACTTTAATCTGGACAACGGCGGCGGTAAGCTGCTCGGTATCTTTGCGCAGGAGAATGCAGCCATCGTGCCGATCTTCCAACAATGGATAGCGCCCCTCAAAGATCTGGGTGTGAGCACGATCAGCATGCGCAGGACATCTGGCACCGATCACGATGTCTTCGACGAAGTGGGAGTTCCCGGCTTTCAGTTTATTCAGGACCCCCGCGACTATGAGACGCGCAGCGTTCATACCAATCAGGACGTCTATGAGCGGCTCTCTCCCACCGACCTCAAACAGGCAGCAGTGGTCGAAGCGATCTTCGTCTACAACACCGCCATGCGAGACCAGATGCTACCCCGCAAGCCGCTGCCCCACCCGGAGAACTTCGACCGGGAGCGTCAGCCTTTGAAGGATGCAATGCCTGGCGCCGTAACAAAGTGATGGGGGGCACATGGCAGGCTTGAAAAAGCTTTGACATGAGCAGAGAGAGCCAAGTTTCGCCACTGCAGCCGTAGCGAAACTTGGCTCTTTTCTTCGCGAACTTTGCGTCAAAGTTTTCTCATGTGTTGGCAAGTCTCACGCAAACCGCAGCCGAACCCGTTTCTCCAGCGCGCTGCTGGCCTCATACAACGCCGTCGACAGCGCCATCGCAATCACGCTGGCTCCCAGCGCACGATGCAGATTGAACTGCTGCATCGTCACAGCGAACATATCTCCCAGTCCGCCAGTCTGCATCAGGAACTCAGCCACTACCGTCACCAGAATGCTGTACGCAGTGCCCACACGAAGCGCGACGGCCAACTCAGGCACCGCTGCGGGGAGCGCCAGCAGCACCAGCCGCTTCCATCGCGAAGCATGCAGTGCAGCGAACAACTCCTGCGACCGTTGCGGCAGACGGCGCAGTCCAGACCCTGCATAGACGAAGCTGGGAAAGAAGGTCATGATCGCGACCGTCAGCAGCTCTGTCCTGCTCTGATAGCCGAACAGGCGCGCAAGAATCGGGATCAGGCAGACGATAGGCGTCGCCGTCAGCAGCAGTGCCGAAGATTGCAATAGCCCGGACAAGATCTTCGAGGTCCAGCAAATCACCGCCAGCACAAGCCCTGCCAGCATTCCGAGCAACAAACCTCCCAGCGCGAAGCCCGTGGTCCACAAGGCAGGCACAATATAAACCGGCGCATGCATCGTGAGGTCCTGCAACACAGAGAGCGGCGAGACGACCACGATGCTGTTGTAGTTCGTCGTCATCACTCCAATCTGCCAGAGCAGCAGAAGCAGAATCACAGCCCATGATTTTTTCAGAAAGCGGAGGATCATGCCATCCTCCGTTCTACGGCACTCTGCAACAGCCCAATCACTCCATAGCCTGTCAGCGAGATACCCGCCACCACCAGCACCGCAGCCCACATCAGCGGGATCTGGAAGTTCTGCATCGTATTCAAAATCACAATGCCCAACCCCGTAGGCGCACCGAACCACTCGCCAACGACCGCGCCGATCATGGCAGTCGTTACTGCCAGCTTCATACCGTTCAGCAGCGCAGGCAGCGCGGAGATGGCATCGAGATAGAGGAAGCGAGTCCACCAGCTTGCACCGCTCGCCTTGAAGAACTGCCCCAGCCTCTGGTCGGCGGATTGCAGTCCCGAAGTCGCGGCTACATAGATAAGAAAGAAGACAGGAATCGCCGCCAGCAGCGCGGGCGTAGCCTCTCTGCCTACCGTAATAATCAGCACCGGCCCCAGCGCGATGGCGGGCAGTGCATTGACCACAACCGCCAGGCGATCAAGCCCCGGTTCGAGAACGGGCAACAGTTGTGCCGTCAGCGCCGTAACGCAACCCAGCGCCGCACCCAGCAGCAACCCAATGCCTGCGGAGGATACCGTAGTCACCGCCGCACGCAGCAGCAACGCGCGACGCCAGCCTATGGTGTACACGCGTAGAACATCGCTAAGAGCAGGCAATGTCTTGCCGCCCATTCCAGCCTTGCCGGCGATCTGCCACGCTGCAAGCAGCAGAAGAAATCCGCACGCCTGATACAGCGCGCGTTGCACTCCACCGTTGTTTCGCTCGGCGTATCGCATCACGGTTCCAGGCTCAACGTAAGGTCATCGACCAGTTGATGAAACAACTCTTGTCGCATGGTCTCGACAGCACGCGGCCGTGGAAAGGGTACTTGCAACTCGCGGATGATCCGCCCCGGACGGCCGCTCATCACCAGCACGCGATCGGCCAGAAAGATAGCCTCCTCCACGGTATGAGTCACGAGGATCGTGGTGATCTGCTTCTCCTGCCAGATGCGCTGCAACTCAAGATTCATGAAGCGGCGCGTAACGGCATCGAGCGCACCGAACGGCTCGTCGAGCAGCAGCAGTTTCGGATTCAGGCATAACGCACGGGCAATCGACACACGCTGCCGCATGCCACCCGAGAGCTGGCTCGGCCGTGCGGACTCGAATCCCTTCAGCCCCACAAGCTCAATCAAACCCGCAATGTGCTCGCGATCCGACGTACGTCCTGCAATCTGGAACGGCAACTCCAGGTTGCCCTCCACGGTTCGCCAGGGCAGAAGCGCGTGTTCCTGAAACGCAATGCCGAGCTGCTGCTTCGCCTGCAACTGCCGTGGCGGCAGGCCGTCCACAGTGACCGTTCCGGTCGAAGGCTCATCCAGTCCCGCGACCAGATGCAGGATCGTGCTCTTGCCGCAGCCGGAAGGTCCCAGCAGCGCGACGAACTCACCCTCGCGAATCGTAAGGTCCATCGCGCTTAGGGCCAGCACGCTACGCTCCCGGTTGATCCGGAACTCTTTGCTCACGTCCTTCAGTTCAATCGTGCTCAAGGACTATCCGATCGCGCGGTCGAACCGCGACATCAAAGTCTGATACTGCCGCCCAACGCGTTCGCGCATCGGCCCCAGGTCGAGCGTCAACAATTCACCATCCTTCAAGACGACCCGGCCATCGATAACCACCGTCCTGACATCCCTGCCCACGGCACTCTCTGCAAGCGTAATCACCGGATCATAGTTAGGGAACTGGTCATAATCATCGGTCGCAACCAGAACGATATCGGCCTTCTTTCCCACCTCCAGGCTGCCCACCGCATGCTCCAGCCGCGCTGCCCGCGCGCCTCCGCGCAGAGCCTGTTTGAGCATCTGCTCGTGCGTTACAGGCGGGTCGACATGGTACGGCGTACCCGCTACGGCCTGTTGTCCAAGCACCGCCCCGTGCATCACCTGGAACATGTCCAGGCTCGCTCGCGTCGCAGCACCATCGGTGCCCAGACCCACCCGAATCCCACGCCGCATCATCTCTAGCAGTCGCGGCGTTCCCATCGTGTAGTTGTTCAACGCGCAATGGCAGGCGGAGACGTCTCGCTCCGCATACAGATCCAGTTCATTCAAACTCAACAGCACCGAGTGCGCCCCATGCACATAGTGGTCGAGACAGCCGATGCGTTCCAGATACTCCGCCGAGCGCATACTCCACTGCTTGATCGCGAAGTCTACCTCGTAGGTTCCCTCCGCCAGGTGCGTATGGATCGGCGTATCGAGCGCATGCGACATCTCGTGCATCCCCAGCCGCAGCGCCTCGGTGTTCACCATGAGCTGGCGCAGGGAGAGCCACGTATTCACTCGTGGATGGTCCTTCCACCGCAACACCAGCTCTTCGCTTCGCCGCAGAGCGTCCTGGGTATCCATGCGCGACTGCGGCGGCAGGTCGTCCACAGTGTCCATGGTGGACATCGCAATTCTGCCGCGAATGCCGATCTCGTCGGCAGCTCTGCCCATCTCATCGGGGAACGGTCCGCCCGCTTCCAGAAAGCAGGTCGTTCCGCTGCGGATCATGGCAGCATAGGCGGCGACGCCGCTGCAATACACATCCTCCGGTTCGAGGCCGCTCTCAAAGGGAATCAGATAGCGCTGCCACATCGGGCTGCGCAGCTCGCCTTTGCGGCGAATCGACGGCAGCTTGCCGTGCAGGAACTGCTGCGCGGTATGTACATGGCAATCGATAAAGCCCGGCATCGCAATCATGCCCGGCGCGCGGATCGTCTCCGTCGCCGCAAACTTCTCAGCGGCATCGCTCGCCGCCCCGATCCAGACGATCGAATCTCCATCAACCGCAATCGCTCCATCGCGCACCAGCGTGTCCCGGTCATCGAAGCAGACAACGTCTGCTCCCGTAATCAAAAGACTCACCGCTTGTTTTTCTTCGCTCATCTCATCTCCATCCTGTCACCAACACCGGGTGCCCCATCCTTTGCTGCACAATTTTGTGAAGTAGCAAAAGATTTGATGGCAAAGGGTGGGGTATCGCCCGAAGGGCGACCGCCCCTGCCCGTGTCCGCGTTGCTTCCGATCTTCGTACCCGCATGATCCGTTTCACCCACGGCGGTCTTCTGCAACACTTCGATAAGCCTCTTCCAGCAAACTCAAATCGACCATGCGCTCTGGAGAAGGCAGATTCGTTCTCCCTGTCACGGCTGCCACTGCATACATGTTGGCAATGCCCTGCTTCTGGAACCAGAACGGAATCGTTGCACCCGCCTCGACTTGCAGCGGCATCTGCAGCCGGTTCAACGTGACCTGCTGTTTCAAGTCCAATCCCAGATCGCCACCGTATTTTTCAACGGCCAGCCTCGCGGCGATAGTGGGATCGACGAGACTGTCCGCGCGCGCCCGCAGCAGGCCCTTCAGGAACCCCACGATCTGCCGCCGCTTCGTGGTCAGTGTTACGCGATCCACAAAGAGAAGGGAAGAAGGAACCTTGTAGCCCAGGTCGTAGATCTTTGTGACGAAGAAGTCCTTCCCCTGCCGCAGCCCCATGTTCTCGAGCATCGTCGGCTGATTGGTTACGTAGCAGAAGTACGCGTCGCCCTCTCCATTCAGCAGCGCCTCGGGTGAGAAGCCGACGGGAATCAACTTGTAATCCATCGGCAGGTGATTGATGCGAAAGGTAGCGTCCAGCTCATTGCGCTCGCTCGGTCCCTGCACCAGAAAACGCCCGCCTACAAGATCGGCTGGTTTCAGCATCGGCCGCTTCGGCAGCGAGATCAGTCCGGTGGGCAGAATAGGAAACTGCGAAGCCACGATGACGAAATCGTTGTCCTGCGCTACGGCATCGAGAAAGGGAAGCCACTCTGCGTCGCCCAGCGAAGCCTGTTGCGCAGCAACTACGACGACTGGCTGTGGCGCATTCGGCCCACCCGGCAGATAGCCAACTCGAACACCCTCCTGCCGAAAGTAGCCTTTGTCCATCCCCACCCAAAGGTTGCCGTATTCCACATCGGGAAGCCATCCCAGGGCCCACACGAGCCCATCGCCGCGCGATCGTCGACAGCCCGAGAGCCCGGCCAATCCAGCTAACCCTCCTAGCTGTAGAAAGCGTCGGCGGTCCAATGAAAATGCACCTCCGGACGTTTGTAGTTCGGCTCGCATGCTTCGAGAGTAGCGTGAAGCACCCCGGCGAGCTAATCGGAAAATGCGATCACTCGATCCAGAGAAATGATTGGACTTTACACCGCTCCTCTGATTCCATGAGGATCACAGATATTTTGCGTGCAGCGCCTTTGCGGTATCTGGAACCTCCTTTTCCCCACATTTCTCTGAGCTTTTTGCGCTTTCCCGTTTCATTACTGATTTCTGCTATTCAGGCGGATGCTCCGTTTTACGAGGTCAAAGGCATGGCAGCACGGTTTGCACGAGGCATTGCGACAACCGTCTTTTGTAGCGTCATAGGATTTTCGACAATCCTGCCGCCCGCACTCGCGCAGAGTCCTGTCCCACCCGTCTCTGCCGAAGTCTCCTACGAGCAGACGGTAAAACCTATCTTCGATAGAAGTTGTAGCGGCTGTCACGTGAACGGCGGCCACGCCGGTGGCCTCAAGCTGGACTCCTTCGCTCTCCTGATGAAGGGCGGCGAAGACGGCGTCGTGATGGTTCCCGGCGATCCCACCAAAAGCATGTTGGCGAAAGCCATTCACTACGACGACACCTCCTTGCAGATGCCTCCCAAGGCCAAGCTCGCCGACGACGATATAGCCGTCATTGACCGCTGGATCAAGGAAAGCTCAACATCGATCGAGCCGAGCCCTGCTACGCCAGCCAAGACTCCAGCGGTAACTCCAGTACCGTCTCAACCTGCAACCTCGCTAGTGTCGACATCTCCCGCCGGTCCAGCTTCGCCGCAACTTGTTGCCGAGCAGGAACAGTTCTTCGAGACCAGTGTGCGGCCGATTCTCGTGGGCAAATGTTATTCCTGCCACGCTAGCGCGGCTAAGGGCGGCCTCCGCCTGGACTCGCGCAAAGCTTTGCTGCAGGGCGGAAAAGATGGTGCTGTCGTCGTCCCCGGTCATCCGGAGACCAGCATGCTCAGCTCCGCCGTCCACTACGGCGACAGCCGCTTGCAGATGCCTCCACGCCTCATGCTCAAGCCGGAACAGGTTGCCTCGCTCGACCAATGGATCAAAGACGGCCTGATCTGGCCGGAGAGCGCTTCTACCTCGGCTACCGAAAAAGTGACGGAGGCCCAGCGCAACTTCTGGTCGTTCAGGCCACCCGTCCGTCCCGCCGTTCCAGTCGTGCAGTCCAAGTGGGCAGAGAACGACATCGACCGTTTCATCCTGGCCAATCTCGAAGAGAAGAAACTCAAGGTCGGCGCAGACGCGGACAAGCGCACGTTGATTCGCCGCGTCACCTATGACCTCACCGGACTTCCGCCCACAGCCGCCGAAGTCGAAGCCTTCACAGCTGACAAGTCTCCCCAGGCGTACGAGCACATCGTCGATCGCCTGCTCGCTTCCAAGTCCTACGGCGAACGCTGGGGTCGCATCTGGCTCGACGTCGTTCGCTATGCCGATACCACCGGCGGCGGCGGCGACTTTCCCGTTCCACAGGTCTCCAAATATCGCGACTACGTCATCGAGGCCTTCAACGAAGACAAGCCCTACGATCGCTTCATCAAAGAGCAGATCGCCGGTGACCTGCTGCCTGCCGCAACCGAAGAAGCTCATTGGAAGAGCACCATCGCGACCGGATACCTCGCAGGCGCTTCCACCAACGACAACGCGCAGATTCCTGATGCCGTCGACAACCTCGGCTACGCCTTCCTGGGAGTGACCGTAGCCTGCGCTCGCTGCCACGACCACAAGTTCGATCCCATCCCGACCTCGGACTACTACGCACTCGCCGGCATTCTAAAGAGCACGCACTTCCCGAAGGCAGGCGATGATGGCGTCCGCTACCAGAAGGAGTTTGTCTACCGCGACCCCAGCGCACTGCAGCGTCCCGATATCGAGGCCTTTCAGGCCCAGTTGAAGCCGATTGAAGGGGCTATCTCCGCAGTGCTCGAGCTCCCCGGTACGTATGACGATCTGTTGCCACAGCTTGAGAGGCGGCGCATGAATCTCTATGCACGCGCTCCTGTCTTTCCCGAGACTGCCTATGCCGTAAGCGAAGGCAAGCCCCTGCAGGCCCAGATACAACTGCACGGAGACCCAACCAATCTTGGCGATGAGGTTCCGCGCGGGTTTCTGCAGGTGCTCGGCGGGTCATCTCTGCCGCCGGACAGCAAAGGCAGCGGACGGCTTGAGTTAGCCAACTGGATAGCCAGCAAAGACAATCCGCTTACCGCGCGCGTTCTCGTCAACCGGCTCTGGCAGGGCCACTTCGGCCGCGGCATCGTCGCGACGCCCAACAACTTCGGCAACCGCGGCCTCCCTCCCAGCAATCAGGCATTGCTGGACTTTCTCGCGACGGAGCTCATCCAGAAGGGATGGTCGATCAAAGCCATGCAACGGGAGATGGTGCTCTCGCATGCCTATCGCCTCTCTACGGCGGACATCGCGGCGAACGATGAGATCGACCCCGACAATCTCTACCTCTGGCGGCACACCAGAATGCGTCTCGATGCGGAGGAGATCCGCGACTCCCTGCTCGCCGACTCGCAACTGCTGGACCGAAGTCCGGCTGGCCTGCATCCCTTTCCTCCGCAGTCCGAGTGGAACTGGGAAGAGCAGAATCCCTTCGTGCCCGAACTCGCGAAGTACGAGAACGACCATCGCACGGTCTACATGATGGTGCAGCGAAGCGTGAAGCACCCCTACATGACGCTCTTCGACGGTGCGGACGCCAACGCCAGCACCGATCAGCGCAGCAGCAGCCTCACGCCGCTACAGGCGCTCTACTTCATGAACTCCGCCTTCCCGAAGCGCTGCGCGGACCATCTCGCCGAGCTGCTGGATGACGGCAAGCTGACCGATGAAACCCGCCTCGACCGTGCATTCCTCCTCATCTACAACCGGCTTCCCGAAAAGGCAGAGCGTGCGCGTTCAATGCAGTTCATCCAGCAGATGAGCGAGACGTATGTGGCCCGTGGCGATGCTCCTGACATCGCCCACCAGAAGTCGCTCTCTCACCTGTTCCAGGTCATGTTTTCCAGCAACGAGTTCATGTTCATCGAGTAGCGGAGGCAAGTCCTATGTCACATCGCAGACCGCAATCACGCCGCACCTTCATCCAGTCCCTCGCCAGCGCCTCGCTGATCCTGCCCGGCATGCTCCACGAGATGATGGCCGAGACCGTATCCCCGGCCCACTCTGCCGCTGACAATCCGCTCGCGCCCCGTGCGCCAATGTTTCCCGCCAAAGCCAAACGCGTCATCTTCCTCTACATGAGCGGAGGCGTCTCGCACGTCGATACTTTCGATCCCAAGCCGAAGCTCACGGCGGCCCACCGCCAGCTCTATCAACAGGACTTCCTCAAGGCCTCACCATGGAAGTTCAATCGCTACGCCAAATGCGGTACCGAGGTAAGCGAGCTCTTTCCTCACGTCGGCGGCATGATGGATGACATCTGCGTCATCCGCTCCATGAAGAACGACATCCCGAACCACACCCAGGCCGTCATGCAGATTCATGGCGGGTCCACGGTTGATGCCCGTCCGAGCATCGGTTCGTGGATGAGCTATGGCCTCGGCACCGTGAATCAGGAGCTGCCGTCCTACATGGTGCTCGCTCCGGAGATTCCCTACGGCGGAGCCTCCTGTTGGGACTCCAGCTTTCTTCCCGCATGTCATCAAGGCATTCGGGTGATCCCCGGGCAGGAAGCCATTCCTAACATGACACGCCAGAGTTCCCTGGATATCCAGGAGATGGATCTCGGTCTCATCAACTTCTTCAATCAGCGCAACCTTGCCGAACACGATGGCGACAAGACACTGGCCGCGCGCATCAAGACCTTCGAGACCGCCGCCGGCATGCAGAAGGAAGCCCCCGACGTCTTCGACATCACCAAAGAGTCAGACGCAACACTCGCGCTCTACGGCATCACGCGCGACACCAAGAAGGGCTTTGGCTGGCAGTGCCTCATGGCACGCCGCCTCGCCGAGCGCGGTGTGCGCTTCGTCGAACTCATCGATACAGGCTCGGATAAATACAACAACTGGGACTCGCACCTCGACATCAAGATGCACGCCACCCAGGCCCGCAAGGTCGATCAGCCCATCGCCGGTCTGCTGAAGGACCTCAAATCCCGCGGCATGTTGGAAGACACACTGGTTGTCTGGACAACCGAGTTCGGACGCAAGCCGGGAGACGGCTCGCCGGATGAAGCCGGTCGCACGCACTGGTCCAAGGCCTACTCCTCCTGGCTGGCCGGCGCAGGCGTAAAGAGCGGCATCACCTACGGGGCCTCGGACGACTACGGCTATGACATCGCCGAGAACCCCTGCGACATCCATGACTTCCACGCGACCATCCTGGCCCTGATGGGGCTCGACCACAAGAAGCTGACCTACCGCCACGCTGGCCGCGACTATCGCCTCACCGACGTCTCAGGCCATGTCGTTAAAGACATCATGACCTAATGATCTAACTAGAGGAAAAGGCACGATATGTGCTTTTATGTCTTTTGCACCCGATCCCCATGGAGATTCGTAATGCGCCGTAGTCATCTTTGGTTGTGCTCTTTTGGTGCCGTGCTTCTGCTGATGATCGGTATGCGATCTCTCCAGGCGCAGGCACCTTTGTTGGTCAAGCCCGGCGTTTTGCCACCACAAAAATCCACGCTGATCTTCGGCCAGAAGATCGTCTACTACGACACAGGCACAGGCCCCACGGTAGTTCTGGTCCACGGCTTCGCCAGCCAGGCCATGTTCGACTGGGGCAACGTCATCATGCCTCTCGCGAAGACACATCGCGTGATCGCGCTCGACCAGATTGGCTTTGGCGCATCCGACAAGCCTTTCATCGACTACAGCATCCAGACCTACGTCGATTTTCTCGGCGAGTTCCTAAGCACGCTCAAGGTGGACCACTTCGCTCTTGCGGGTGAGTCGCTTGGTGGCTGGATCTCTGCGGCCTACACGATCCAGGCCCTGAGCCCCGGTAACACCGGCAAGTACGCTCTACCGAAGCCGGAGAAGCTGATCCTCGAAGACGCCGCGGGACACACCGCCCTCAAATCCTTAACCCCGATCCCCGTCGCGGGTTCGTTAGCGGATGCAGCCGGTGTCGCGTTCATCTTCTACGACAAATCGCGCGTGACCGAGGAGTTTATCCGGCAGAACTTTGAGATCAAGCTCAAGGCAAACGACGGCAGCACGCAACGCCTGCTCTGGAACAATCCGAAGGTGGCGATTGAGACCGTAGGTGATAAGCTGCAGGGCATCACGATACCGACGCTCGTAGTCTGGGGCGGGAACGACGCTGTCGTTCCGCTTGCCGATGGCCGCGACTATGCCGCGAAGATCCCAAACGCCAGACTCGTGATCGTCCCCGAGTGCGGCCATGCGCCGTCGCTTGAAAAGCCTGCGGAGTTTCTGGCGGCAGCCCTGCCGTTCTTGCAATAAATCGTCTCCACCGGAGCCGGCCAGGGTAAATAACAAGCACTCGACAAAAGAATGACAAACTCAAGACCGGGCGCAAACGTCTGCTCCGTGGCCAATGGTGCATCCTAAATAAGCACTATAGGTAACCGGAGGCTTCGTGACCCAGGCGTACATCAACCGCATCGCCACTGCTGTACCCAACGACGATGTGCATAACGCGTTCGTCGCCTATGCTGACCAGATGCTCGGCGAAGCGACGAACTCCGACGCTCCTCGGGTTCAATCTCTATTTAGGCGCATGGCGGTACGATCGGGCATCGAGCATCGGTATTCAGTCCTCACGCTCAATGGCGCCAGCGACGAGTTTGCTGTGGACGCGAATGAGTTCTATACGCGCGGCAGCTTCCCCGATACGGCAAAGCGCATGCAGATATTCGAGCGCCTCGCGCCACGGCTGGCGCAGCAAACACTCGACAAGCTGGCACTGAACAACGAAGAACGCAGCGGTATTACCCACGTCATCGTAACGTCCTGCACCGGGCTATACGCACCGGGGCTCGACTTCGATATCGTCGACCACCTCGGGCTCGACACCTCGGTCGAGCGCACGATGATCGGCTTTATGGGCTGTTATGCGGCGATCAACGGGCTCAAGCAGGCCCGCCACATCGTGCGGTCCGAGCCGAAGTCCAAAGTCCTGATGCTCAACCTCGAACTCTGCACCTTGCACCTGCAGGAGACCGAGGACTTGGAACAGGTCCTCTCCTTTCTGGTCTTCGGCGACGGCTGTGCAGCAGCACTCATCTCTGCGGAGGAGACGGGTTTTGCGATGGACAGTTTTCGCTCCGTGCTGATCCCCGCAACGCGAGACCTGATTACATGGCGCATTCGCGGCGGTGGATTCGACATGCTGCTTTCAGGCAAGGTGCCGGGCGAGATCGGCAGGGCATTGCATACGAGCAGCAGTGACGTGCTGGAGCAGCATTGCAAGGAGAGCATCGCACTGTGGGGTGTGCATCCGGGCGGCAAGTCGGTGCTCGATGCTGTGCAGTTTGGCCTTGCGCTGCCCAAGTGCGCGCTCGATGCCTCACGCGAGGTGTTGGAACGCTTTGGGAATATGTCATCGGCGACGGTAATGTTTGTGCTCGAACGGCTCATGCAGACCGCGGAATCGGGACAAAAAGGCTGCGCGATGGCCTTCGGCCCCGGGCTTACGGCGGAGACCATGTTGTTCCATGCAGCCTAAGCCATCATCCATCGACTTCACTCATCGCACCGCGCCGGAAGATCTGCCGGAGTGGATGGACGAGCCTTGTTCCTATGAGGACTTTCGCGAGTGCCTCGCTGATCTCGCGCAGGTAAACCGCCTCACGCTGGCGTATCGGCCGACACTGCGTTTTCTGGATCACTTGATTGCAGTGCAGCCAACCTCAAAACCGCTGCACATCGTCGATGTGGGTTGTGGTGGCGGCGATATGCTGCGTCACATCGCCGCATGGGCCACGCGTCGCGGTGTGGCGACTGTTCTGACGGGCATTGATCTGAATCCGTATGCAGCACGCGTGGCGCGTGAGTTCTCGTCCAGCGATAACGGCATTGAATGGATCACCGGAGATGCATTCTCATACGCTCCTCCGGACGGAATCGATATCGTGCTGAGTTCTCTTTTCACGCATCACCTTCCCGAGCCGGAGATCGTGCACTTCCTCGAGTGGATGGACTCAATTGCTAGGCACGGGTGGTTCATCAACGATCTTTGTCGCGAGCGAACACCGTTCCGCCTCTTCACCGTGCTTGCAAAGGCAATCCGCTGGCATCGTTTTGTGCAGCACGACGGGCCAGTCTCCATTCGCCGCAGCTTTCGCGAGGACGATTGGCACCGCATGATCGCTGCAGCCGGCCTCGACCGTGCTTCCGTGCAGATAGAGCGTCGCTTTCCCGGGCGTCTGTGCGTGGGCAGGCTGCGGTGAACACGTATGAAGGGGTGATCGTGGGTGGTGGGCTCGCGGGTTCTGCCGCTGCCATTACGCTCGCGCAGGCCGGCCGCAGCGTTGTGCTCCTCGAAAAAGAATCGCAGGCGCACCATAAAGTCTGCGGCGAATTTCTTAGCCAGGAGGCACTCGTTTATCTGCGTGCTCTCGGTGTGGAGGTCGCGACACTCGGTGCTGTGCCGATCAACGCTGTGCGCCTGGCAGGACGATTCGGCGTCAGCGAGGTGCCACTGCCGTTTGCTTCAAGAGCGCTGACACGTCGCAAGCTCGATGAAGAACTTTTGCAGCTTGCCGAACGCGCTGGAGCCACCGTATTGCGGGGAAGGCGCGTGTTGTCGTTCGATCGTGCAGACGAAGGCTGGTCGGTGCGGCTTGCCGATGGGGCTACGGTCGTGGCGAATACGGTGTTTCTCGCTACCGGCAAGCACGATCTGCGCGAGCGGCCGCGGCCTGCAGGCCGTCAGGGAGACTTGATTGCCTTCAAGATGTACTGGCGTCTGGCACCCGAGCAGGCGGCGGCTCTTGAAGGCCATGTGGAGCTGAACCTCTATCGCAACGGCTATGCGGGGATGCTGCCGGTTGAGGATGGTGCGGTGAACCTGTGCGGTCTGGTGAAGCGCGCTGAGTACCTCCGTATGGGGGCACGATGGGAGCACCTGCTTACGGCGATGCAGCGGGATTGCTCGCATTTGAAACAGCGGCTACAGGGCGCGACGCCTTTATTGGCAAAGCCACTGGCGATCTCCGCGATTCCATATGGTTTCGTCCGCGAGCGTTCCGACGGAGCCTGGGTGTTGGGCGATCAGGCGGCGGTGATTCCTTCTTTTACCGGCGACGGTATGTCGATCGCTCTGCACAGCGGACGGCTCGCTGCTGGGATGTATCTACAGGGTGCGACAGCCGAGAATTTTCAGCAGCAACTGCATAGAGAACTGTCTCAGCAGGTGTCTCTGGCGACGGTGGTGTCGCGAGCCATCGTCAGTGAGCCTCGGCGGACCCTGGTGGAATCGGCGGTGCGGGTCTGGCCTGGGTTGCTGGGAAGTGTAGCGAGACGAACACGGATACGGCCAGACGCCATGCTGGGTTGAACGGATTTAGTAGTCCACGAACTCCAGTATTTGGCTTACTATTTCTCCCATGCCCACTGTGAATGCAGCTGTCGACGCCTACATTGCGAAGTCCGCTCCCTTCGCGCAACCGATACTCATCCATTTGCGCGAGATCGTGCATGAGGCCGCCCCTGACGTGGAGGAGGCGATGAAGTGGTCGCGTCCCTTCTTCATGTATCGAGGCGTTATCCTGGGCAACATCTCGGCGTTCAAGGAGCATTGCAGCTTCGGGCTGTGGGGTACGGAGATTGCGGAGATACTGCGCGCCGAGGGCATAGCGTCGAGTGAAGGCATGGGGACGTTTGGACGCATAGCCTCGCTGAAGAACCTGCCTCCACGTAAGAAGCTGGTGAGCTATGTGAAGCAGGCGGCAAAGATGATCGACGAGGGCGTGCGCACGAAGTCGCTGTCAATGCGGCCCAGGGTCGCCAAGCTACCAGTAGATGTGCCGGAAGCACTGACAGCCGCGCTCAAGAAGAATAAAGCTGCGGCGAAGAAATTCGAGGCCATGAGTCCGAGTTGCCGTCGTGAGTACTCCGAATGGATCGCCGAGGCCAAGCGCGAGGAGACGCGTGACAAACGGATTGCAACGGCATTGGAGTGGATCGCCGAGGGCAAGTCGCGGAACTGGAAGTATGAAAAGAGCTCGGCGTGGCAAGTAGACTAAGTCGATGAAACAGGCTGTTGCTAAGACCGGGCCCGCGCACGATGTTGAAATACCTGGTATCGAGTTTCGCCGGCAGTTGCTTGGCTGGTATCGCGAACATGCGCGTGCATTGCCCTGGCGCGGGATCGACGATCCTTATGCGACGTGGCTATCGGAGATCATGCTGCAGCAGACCCGCGTGGCCACGGTGATCGACCGTTATCGCGAGTTCCTTCAGCGTTTTCCAAATCTTCAGGCACTGGCTGCAGCTGAGGAGAACGACGTTCTCGCGCTGTGGAGCGGATTGGGCTACTACCGTCGAGCTCGCATGTTGCATCGCGGAGCGCAGTTTGTGGTGGGCGAGTTGCAAGGCAAAATGCCCACCACCGCAGCGGAGTTGAAGGCGTTGCCGGGTGTTGGCGACTATACGGCTGCGGCAATTGCGAGCATAGCCTTCGGCGAGAGCGTCGCCGTAGTGGATGGCAACGTCGAACGCGTGCTGTTGCGCCTTATGGGATTGCCCGAAGAACGCTCTACAAAAGGCCGTGCCCGAGTAACCCGAGCGGCGCAGGCGCTGGTCCCGTCTGCGGCAAAGCGCGGGATCGGAAATCCGCCGGGAGATCATAACCAGGCCATGATGGAACTGGGTGCGACGATCTGCACGCCGAAATCGCCGCTCTGTCTTCAATGTCCCGTAGTTGAGATCTGCAGGACACGAGGTGAGCACGCAACGCCTGCGAGAGCTAAGCAGAAGAGCCGCAGTGTGGCGTATCTGCTGCTACGGCGCGGCGAAAAAGTTCTGTTGGAGAGGCGTGCGGCAGAGGCTTCGCTGATGCCGGGCATGCTGGAACTCCCACCGCTACCGATGGATGCGGTTGCTGAATATGATCCAGTGCTGCGGGTGCGACACGCGATCACCAACACAAACTACGACGTGCAGGTATTTGCAGAGAGCAAGCTGCGTGACACGATTCCTGCTGCTGCGAGCGATCTTGTGTGGACGCCGGTTGCGAAGCTGCGCGAGATGCCGCTGACGGGGCTCGCCCGAAAGGTGTTGCAACGATTGGGTGTGATGACGTCCCCAAATCTGGGTACCCCCTCCTCGGCACCCGGAGCGCCGCCTATACTGACAACGAAGCCCTGAGTTGAACGATCTCCTAAAGGAAAACAAGGATGACAAAGCATTGGATGAAGACGGCGTTGCTGCTGATAGCAGCTGGCGCAAGCGCAGGCAAGATGTTGAGCCAGAGTGCGAACTTGACGGGCCCACTCAGTGCGGCGGAGAAGTCAGTTAGCGCGGATCGCATGCGTGAGCAGGACAAGTTTATCTCCGATGATCTACTCGAGGGACGCTATCCAGGGCTGCGCGGCGGCGAGCTTGCGGCGAAGTATATTGCTACGCAGTTTGCACTTGAAGGCCTGACGCCTGCTGGCGATGATGGCACGTTCTTCCAGCAGGTGAACTTCGTCGGCATGAAAGCGAAGCCGGCGGAGACGACATTCACCCTGGAACCAGAGAAGGGCAAGGCGCTCTTACTAAACTTTGGCGCCGACTTCGTCGTTACGAACCAGACACTGACGCCGGTGACCAAGATCGACGCTCCTATCGTCTTCGTCGGGTATGGCGCGACCGCCCCTGAGTTCAACTGGGACGACTATGCGGGCGTTGACGTGAAGGGCAAGGTGATTCTCTGCATCGTCGGCGATCCTCCTTCGGACGATCCAAAGTTCTTCGCGGGCAAAGCGCTGACGTACTACGGTCGTTGGACCTACAAGTTTGAGCAAGCCGCCCGAAAGGGCGCCGTCGGCGCGCTGATTATCCATCGCACCGATCTCGCCAGCTATGGCTGGGACGTAGTGAAGAACTCGAACTCCGGCGAGCGCACCGCGCTTCGTGACGACGCCAATCCCCGCCTGCAGGCTGCCAGCTGGATCCAGCTTGAAGTCGCCCGCAAACTGTTCGCGATGAGCGGGCTCGATATCGACAAAGAGTTTGCGGCTGCGGGACAGCGCGGATTTCATGCGGTAGAGCTTCCGGTGCGCCTGAAGGCAACGGTGACCAGCACCGTGCGTCCCTTCCAGAGCCCGAATGTTGTGGCGATACTGCAGGGCCAGAACAAAGCGAGCGGCAAGCCCGATCAGGCGGTACTTTACACGGCACACTACGACCATCTCGGCTTCGTACCGGGAATGCCTGGCGATAACATCTACAACGGCGCTGCGGACAACGGAACCGGCGTCGCTATGATCCTGGAGATGGCACGCGCCTGGAAGCAGGTTCCTCCCAGCGAGCTGCCGCACTCGGTAATCATCGCAGCGGTCACAGCGGAGGAGCAGGGTTTGCTCGGCTCGGAGTATCTAGGCCAGCATCCGCCGGTGCCTTCCTCGCAGATCTCTCTCGACATCAACTACGACATGCTGCTCCCGATCGGTATCCAGCAGGAGATTAATGTCAACGGCGCGCAGCGCACGACATTCTTCCCCGAGGTGCAGGCGACGGCGAAGCGCTTCGGCCTGGCCATCGTTCCGGATCCGCGGCCCGAGGCCGGCAGCTACTATCGCAGCGACCATTTCAGCCTCTCGCGGGTAGGTATACCGGCGTTCTCGGTCGATGGGGGCACCTTGTACGAGGGCCACGACCGCGCCTGGGGTGTCGCCCAGGAGAAGGACTACAACGACAACCACTATCACAACTTCAGCGACAACTTTGACCCCAACTGGGACTTCCGAGGCGACGCTAAGTTGGTGCGGTTTGGGATCGATCTAGGCTGGCAGGTGATCCACGCACCCCATACGGTGGAGTGGAAGGCCGGCGATGAGTTCGAGGCTGCGCGCAAGGCAAGCGAGGCAAAGTAGGGATAGGTGCTTTTCGTACAAATCACCCTAACATTGTCATCTCGACCGAAGGCGGCGTTCTTTGCTGCCGTAGTGGAGAGACCTGCAGGTTGACCGCGCAGGCACTATTGCCAGCACAAACAAACTGCAGACCTCTCCACTACACACCGGTAACCGTTATGCTCCGCTCGAGGTGAGAATGTGCGGGTAATGATTCGATCCTGCCGAATCGCAAGGCTCTAGTCGTGGTGCTGCTGCTCTTTCGGCTCAGTACTGCTTTGCCGCAGCCACAGCCCGCTCCAGCTTTCAGAGACCAGAATACTGTTGCCGGGGTTACGCGGGTCGTAGCGCACCTGCACCGCCTGATCGAGCCGGAAGCCGCGCACCCGCTCGGGCAGGCGCGAGACATCCTGGGCGCAGTTATAGGTCACCCCAGCGAGGCGATAGCTATAGAACAGGACCTCGGGTGTCGGGGAAAGGCTTTCTTCGCCGTCGAGCGACCGAGCGTCCACGAGATAGCCGTCGGTGATGCGGCCATTCATGGAGATACTTTCGCAGCGGCGGCGTTCAAGTTCATCGGCCGAAGGTCGAAGTCGGCGGATGAACCACCAGCAGATGCCTAAAACAACGAGGGCTCCTGCGGCAACCCCACCGATCAGGCGGGGCTCACGGCCATCGAAAACGTGCACGAGGTCATGGAGATAGGGCTTCACGGGCTTGGGGAAAGGATAGCGTAGAGACCTGTCTTACGGGTGAAAGGTGAGCCAAGTATGGTTCGTCCCTGCCGCTGTTTTTGTCTTTGTTTTTCTGGTTGTCATTCCGAGCGGAGCGAGCGAACCTGTTTTCTCCCGTTTTTCGCTCATATCACCCCTACTTCCGGCGAGGTAAGGCCCACCAGAAAAAGGCCAACACCCACGCGGCGATATACTGCCCTGTGCGAACTATGCGAAAGAACAGTGCAAAACCAGACGTTGTAACCGGCCACCCGCTCGACCTTGGCGAGGGCCGCCGTGTGCGGTCTACGACGGTGATCTGCGTGAAGCGAGGGGACTCGATGGTGATGGCCGCCGACGGGCAGGTCACCCTCGGATCTACAGTCATGAAGCACTCGGCGAAGAAGATTCGCCGCCTCTACAACGAGAAGATTCTCGCCGGCTTTGCCGGTTCGACGGCCGATGCGTTCTCGCTCTTCACCCGTTTCGAGGCCAAGCTGGAGCAGTACGGCGGCAATCTCGGCCGTTCCGCCGTGGAACTTGCCAAGGACTGGCGCACCGACAAGCTGTTGCGCCAGTTGCAGGCTCTGCTGATCGTCGCCGACACGAAGCAGATGTTCCTGCTGAGCGGCGATGGCGACGTCATCGAACCCGATGCAGTGGGCGACGGCCTGATCGCGACCATCGGCTCGGGCGGAAGCTTCGCGCTGGCTGCGGCGACGGCCTTGATGGAAAACACGCCGATGACGGCGCGCGAGATTGTCGAACGCAGCATGAAGATTGCTGCTGAGATCTGCATCTATTCGAACCAGAGCGTAACGATCGAAGAGCTGAAGGCAGCGGAGTAGTCTGCTGGCCGGAGCGAATGCTGAATGACAGGAGATTTCATGTTGCGTCTCGCCAAATACGTCCTTTTAGCCGGAGCTGTCCTTGGCACGGCTGCTTTTTCTCCCTCCCTGACAGCGCAGCGCAAGGCTGCACCGGTGAACTCGTCCGCAGCGCCGGTACCCGCGCCGATTTTGCAGGGCAAGAAGGCGTTCATCTCGTTTGAACTGGGGGATGTCAGCTCGTTTCCTTCGACCTATAGCGGCGGCCCGGAGCGTGCGTACAACGAGTTCTTTCAGGGGATGCAGGAGTGGGGGCGATATCAGCTCGTCGCCGATCCTAAAGATGCGGATGTGATCTTCGCGATCCGGTTTGTTGACTCGCCGGGCCTCAGCAATCCACAGATTCGGCTGGGCATCTCCGACTCCCGCGGACGCGTCTCGCTGTGGGGTTTTGCCGAGGAGATCAACGGAGCGTTTCGCAAGAAGAACCGCGACGCCGCATTTTCGGATGCGATCACTCAGATCATTAGTGATGTGAAGCTGCTGGTGCAATCGAATGTTGCACCGCCACAACCGTAGTCACGCCCAGGTACGCTGTATGTCCGATTTTACTGTGTCGATAGTCTCTGTTGCCCTGTTTTGTGTCGTGGCCTACTTGATGGCGCGCCACGGCGCCGCACGCCGTCTCCGCAGGCTACAGCAGGAGTATGGCGCGGAGAATGTCTTCTTCTCCCGTGTCGACCAAAGCTATATCGCGCTCGACCCCACGAAAAAACGTGTCGCACTCAGTGGACGTGGTGGTTCTTCTTCTACGGGTACGAGCATGGGAGTGTATGACTTTGCGCAGATCAGCTCCGCCGAGATCGTAAGCAATGGGACGACGCTCGCGCGTGTGAGCCGTACAGAAGAGGTTGGCAGTCCTTCTACTGCGTTGCTATCGCGACCGGCTGCGGCAGAGATAAACTCCGAGTCAATGCGTCACGTTGGACTGCGTGTCAACGTCAACGATTCTGTTTATCCGACGTTTCTTATCCAGTTTGTTTATGAAGCCATACCCAGCACTGAGAAGCCTGCGGCGGAAGAGCGTCCCGAGCTGACGGCACTTCGTTCGTTCTATGATCGGTTGCGTACTGCTATCCGCCAGACGGAGGCTGTTTCGGCGGAGGCAGGTTTGTCTGCGGCCTCACCGTCCGGGCCGTGCATTGTGTCGATCGTGAGCGCGCGCAATACAATCGATGCGATCAATGCGATCCGGCGGTTGCGTCCGGACCTCGATTTAGTCTCAGCCAGGAATCTGGTGGAAAGTATGCCTGCAGTCGTAATGACCGGCGTCGATCCCCAGGAGGCGGAGCGGCTTCGTAACTCACTCGCACTGCAGGGGATTGGCGTCTCCATTATCTAAAAGTTTTGTAAGGAAGAAAGAAGAACCCTCGAATTATGGCAATTTACCTTCCCGGAACGGCTGAAGACCAGGCACTCGCGCTCGACGAGATGACGCCGCGCGAGATCGTGGCCGAGCTCGACAAGTATGTCGTCGGCCAGGCCGCGGCCAAACGTGCGGTGGCTATTGCGCTGAGAAACAGATCGCGCCGGCAGAAGCTCCCCCCCGATCTTGCGGAAGAGATCATGCCGAAGAACATCCTCATGATCGGCTCGACAGGCGTGGGCAAGACCGAGATCGCGCGGCGGCTGGCCAAACTCACCAACTCACCGTTTCTCAAGATTGAGGCTTCGAAGTTTACCGAGGTCGGCTACGTTGGGCGTGATGTGGAGTCGATGGTGCGCGACCTCGTCGAGATCGGCATCGACATGGTGCGCGAGGAAAAGCTCGACGAGATTGAAGATCGTGCCGAGATTGCTGCTGAAGATCGCCTGATTGATCTGCTGTTGCAGCAGGGATCAGCAAGTTCGCCATCCGCGGAAGCAGGTCCTGCCACGCCCAGGCTCGTCCTGACAGTTGAAGGAGAGCCCCTACCCGCCCTGGTGCTAAAAAGCGGTGTTGAAGAGGGACCACCCAAACCTGCAGAGGCAGCCGCAAAGGATGCGTCTCCCGGGCTGGTCGTAGTGCCGAAGACCGACGCGGAACGCGCCCGCGAAAAGGACCGGCTCCGCCAGCAGTTTCGCGAGGGCCGCCTCGACGACCGCATGGTGGAGATCGAAGCCCGCGACCGCAACATGCCGCAGATCGAGTTCATCAGCAACCAGCCTCCGGAGGACATGGAATCAAGCGGCATGAAGGAGATGCTCTCCGGCATGTTCGGTCAGCGCACCCGCAAGCGCCCCATGAAGGTCGCCGATGCCTTCGACTACCTCGTACAGGAAGAAGAGGGCCGCTTGCTCGACATGGACCAGGTCACGCGTCTCGCGATTGAACGCGTCGAGGACTCGGGCATGGTCTTTCTCGACGAGATCGACAAGATCGCCGGGCGCGAAGGCGGGCACGGGCCCGACATCAGCCGCGAGGGCGTGCAGCGCGATATCCTCCCCATCGTCGAAGGGACGACCGTCAATACCAAGTACGGCATGGTTGCGACCGACCATATCCTCTTCATCGCCGCCGGAGCGTTCCACGTCTCTAAGCCGAGCGATCTCATCCCGGAGCTGCAAGGGCGCTTTCCGATTCGCGTAGAGTTGCTGCCGCTGACGGTGGCTGACTTCCTGCGTATCCTCACCGAGCCCCGCGCGTCGCTGGTAAAGCAGGCAACGGCCTTGCTCGAAACCGAAGGACTGACGTTGGAGTTCGCTCCCGAGGCGCTCGAAGAGATGGCGAACTTCGCCTTTCGTGTGAACGAGACAACCGAGAACATCGGTGCGCGGCGTCTGCACACCATCATGGAGCGCGTGTTGGACGAGATCAGCTTCCAGGCTCCGGACCTCGTAAAGGCAGTCCAGCCTGCAGACGGAACAAAGCCTGTGCCGCAGCTGATCGAACGCACAACAGACAAAGGCACGCAGCGCGTTCTGCGCGTCGAGCGAGAGTACGTGCAGCAGCAGGTAGCCGACATCGTGAAGAACCAGGATCTGAGCCGCTATATTTTGTAATCTTTGAGGCGGAGTCACGAAACCGGGTGCCCCATCTCCAGGGCATCGCCCGAAGGGCGACCGCTCCCGCTTTTGTTTTTCTGGTTGTCATTCCCGTAGGGAACCTGCTTCTCGTTTGCTGTGGCTGGACTCTCTATGGCACGGCTCAAACCTTGTGTTTCATAAACTTCGTCAACCACTCCCCTATACTTAATCCATCGTGCCTAGAGGAGCTTCATGACGAGTCAACGCATTCGCCGGCTGCTAGGTGTGTATGCAGTCCTGATGTTGGTAGTGGCCTTTGGGTATGCCCGCTACGACGGCTACATCATGGATGGCGATGGCACAGCATTCATGGACATCTCGCAGGCCCTGACCGATGGTCACGCGGGCCTCGCGATCAACGGTTACTGGAACCCCGGCTATCCTGCGGTGCTGGCCGTGGTGAGGATGCTTGTTCACCCCACGCGCTGGACCGAGATGGCGATGGCGCGCTACACCAACGTCGTCATCTTCGCGTTGGCGATGGCGGCATGTCTCTTTTTGACGACCGGGCTGGTGCGGCTGCGCGCGCAGCGCGGGCCGGGTGAACCTGGCGCAGCGGTCCCAGAGTGGGCCTTGCATCTGCTCGGATTAGCACTGCTGACGATAAGCGCCGGACGCGAACTGCCCCTCTCAGCGGTACGTTCCGACACACTGCTCATGGCGCTACTGCTGTTCGCCATGGGGCTGGTGCTGCGGCTGCAGGCAGGCACAGGCTTCTGGGCGTGGCCTGTCTTGGGAGCCATACTGGGCTGCGCCTATCTGGTCAAATCCTTTGCCTTCCTGCCGTCTGTATTTTTGATCTTGGCGGCATTGATCTTCGGTCTTACGCGCAAGGGCAGCGCTCGGACGCAGATCGCCTCCGGCGCTGTAGTCGCGGGAGTGGTATTTGCGGCCATCGCCGGGCCTTATGTCGTAGCGGTCTCGCGACAGTTAGGACACCTGTCGACTGGTGACTCCGCGCGCCTGAACTATTGCTTCTTTATTGACCAGACCCCGCGCTGGCACGAGTGGTACCTCCACGATCTCGGCCACGCCGTAGGCACATTCACGCACCCTGAAGCCGTCATCGCTGCACCGCCACCGGTCTTCAGCTTCGCGGCGCACCCGGTGGGCACGTTTCCGCTGTGGTTCGACCCAGCCTATTGGACCGATGGCCTGAAGCCGCACTTCTGGCTCAGAGGCCATCTGGAGCGACTGCTCCGCTGCACGGAGTTGCTGACGCGCTTCCTGCTCGCGCGCCCGGAGGTCTTCGTCCTCTTAGGCGTAATGCTCGCCTTCGGTGCGATCTGGCCAAGGCGACGCGCGCTGTGGGTAGGCGCTCCCGCTGTCGCATGGGGTCTGCTGATGCTGGGCATCTACTTTCCCATCGATCTGCAGGACCGCTATCTAACGGGACCGTTTCTGTTGGTGCTGTTGCCGCTCTTTGCGTGGTTGCAGCGCCGCGAGGGCGAAGGTGATCGTACGCGCTGGATCGCCGCCGCGTTGGTAGTGCTGACGGCAGGCGTCGCCATCGCACAGGCCGGAAGCTATCTGCTGGAACGCCGCCGTCTCGAACCTGCCGCACATCGCGGAGAAGCCGGCTACAACCCGGAGATGAACCCCATGGCTCAGGCCCTTAACACAATGGGCCTCAAACCCGGCGACAAGATCGCCTGCTTCGGAGACACAGCCTGCTATCTGGATCACCAGTGGGCAAGGCTGGCGGGTGCGCAAATCCTCGCAGAAGTAGAGACACCCAACAGCGCCGACCCGCAGCAGGTATGGGATTCGGTCGCCGACAAGCACACCATCACGGAGCCGCTCCAGAAGATGGGCTTGCGGTTCATCGTGACGAAGTTCGCCAACTCAGCGCGCAAGCCCGACGGCTGGGTGCAGTTGGGGGACAGTGACTTCTTTGCCTATCCATTAACGGATGGGTCGCGCTAAGCCCAGCAAAGAATCTACGGGCGAGTGCCCAGGTTGCTGGTTCCATCCAGCGTTGGAACAATGGGCAGACCTGCAGCGATCGGAGTGATCACGGGAGTAGCAACGCCGATGATCTCGGTCACGGAGCTGCCCAGGAAGTTTGGCACCCAGACGTTGCCCGAGCTGTCGATCGCGATCCCCTCTGGCCCGTTCAGGCCGCCGCCAGTATAGAAGCCGGTTCCGGAGAGAATGGCTCCGGCATTGGAGAGTTCGGTCACTGTATTGCCATGGAAGTTACTTATCCAGGCGTTGCCCGAGCCGTCGATCGCGATCGCCGTTGGCTGGCTCAGGCTGCCGCCGGTGTAGCCGGTGGTCCCGGAGAGAATTGCCCCGGTATTTGAGAACTTAGACACAGATTCGCCTAAGTCATTGGGCGACCAGGCGTTGCCGGAACTGTCGATCGCAATCCCCTGTGGAAAGTCCAGGCCGCCGCCGGTGTACCCATTCGCTCCGGAGAGGATTGCCCCGGCATTGGAGACCTCGGTCAAGGAGTTAATCCCGAAATTAGCCACCCAGGCGTTGCCCGAGCCGTCGATCGCGATCCCATCGGGATCGCTGAAGCCGCCGCCGGTGTAGCCATTGGTCCCGGAGAGGAACGTTCCGGTGCTGGAGATCTCAGTCACGGAGTTACCTCCTTCATTAGCCACCCAGGCGTTGCCCAGGCCATCGAACGCGATGCCCTCTGGCTCGTTCAGGCCGCCGCCGGTGTAGCCGTTGGTTCCGGAGAGGAATGTCCCGGAGCTGGAAATCACGGTCACGGAGTTACTACCAAGATTATCCACCCAGGCGTTGCCTGAGCTGTCGATCGCAATCCCCAATGGATGGCTCAGGCCGCCGCCGGTGTAGCCATTGGCCCCGGAGAGGAATGCCCCGGAGCTGGAAATCACGGTCACGGCGTCATCGGAAGGATTCGTTACCCAGGCGTTGCCCGCGCTGTCGATCGCGACCCCACTGGGCCCGCTCAGGCCGCCACCGGCGTAGTTGAGAGTGAGAGACAAGTCGTTGGCCGAGTTGAAGAATGGCTGGAAGGGACTGGTGCTGGTAATCAGACCGATCAGTGTGGCGACATTGCCATTCGGGTTCTGCGCGAAGTTGATGGCCGCTGCTGCCGTATCGGTGGGCGCGGTGGCATAGGTGGTATTGGAGAAGAGCGTGCTGCATCCGGACGAGCTAGTTCCGGTGGTATTGACGCAGGCAGCCAGGAAGTCCGCCACGGTGTTGATCCTGGTCACGGGAACTGTGACGTTGCTATGGAGAGGGAAGGTCGAATTGGGCAGCCCGCTGGCCTGGTTCACAATATTCAATGCAGTATTGAAGGCATTTGCTAATCCAATCCCGGAGGCTGCATGGCCCGTTACCGCGCTGGGCGCACCGATGTGCAACGGATCGGTCGCAAAGCCTGCCAAAGCAAAGGCCGTCACAGCCGTGCTGACCTCATTCATGGTCACGAAGGTAACGCCCGGGAAGGCACCGCTGGCAGTCGCGCTGGCGCAGTTGCCCATTACAGCCAGCAGCGTTGCCGCCAGGTTGGCGCCGCTGGGGGTGCCAACTCCGTTGACCTGCGGATCTCCGCCGATGGAGTACAGGTAGACCTGGGTGTTCGGCGTGCAGGCGAAAGCGCCATTGATATCGAAGTTGCCATAGGGATCCGTGGTGACGTAGAAGTTCCCATTCCCATCCGCCGGATTCCCCGTCGCAGCAGTCAGCAGCGAGGTCGACGCGTTACTCGAGGAGGCGGCGATGCCGTTCCCGCCGTAAGCGGCAGTGCTGGCAGCATACATATAGACATGCGCGCCATTGAGCGGCTGCTGTCCTCCATGTACGACGCCCTTGATGTGCACGGCGGTCTGCGTCGAGGTATTGGAAACATCCCCGAAGTTCGCCGAGCAGCCGGTCATACCAAGCACAAAAGCCACGCCCAGTACGCTGGCCACAGACGAGAAAGACAGAGGATGGTTTCGCATAGTTCTCCTATAAGGGAACGGTAGTCATATTCGTAAAACTTACGCAGAACAGGGGCCCGAACTCCAGATAAGAATCTACGGGCGAGTGCCAAGGTTGCTGCTTCCGTCCGGCGTTGGAACAACGGGCAGACCGGCAGTGATCGGAGTCACCACAGGGGTAGCAAGGCCGATCATCTCGGTCACGGAGTTGCCTTGAAAGTTCGTGATCCAGGCGTTGCCTGAGCCGTCGATCGCGATCTGCATGGGCTGATTCAGGCCGCCGTTGGCGTAGCCGCTGAAACCGGAGAGAGTTGCCCCGGTGCTGGAGATCCCGACGACAGAGCCGAAGGTGTTGGCCACCCAGGCGTTGCCAGCCCCGTCGATCGCGATCCCGGCAGCCTCGTTCACGGTATTGTCGGCAACGTAGCCGGTGGTCCCGGAGAGGAATGTCCCGGTATTGGAGATCTCGGTGACAGCGAACCCCCCACCGGCTATCCAGGCATTGCCCGCTCCGTCAATCGCGATCTGTTGTGGCGTTTGCAGGCCCCCGCCGGTGTAGCCGTTGGTTCCGGAAAGGACTGTTCCGGTATTGGAGAACTCGGTCACGGAGGCACCGCTGAAATTCCCCGCCCAGGCGTTGCCCGCGCCGTCGATCGCCATTCCATTGGGCTCGCTCAGGCCGCCGCCGGTGTAAACGTCCCCGGGAAGTATCGCCCCTGTGCTGGAGAGCTTGCTTACGGAGTTGCGAAAATCACTCGCCCAGAGATTGCCCGCGCCGTCGATCGCGATCGACTCCGGCTCGTCCAGGGCGCCGCCGCGGGAGCCGACGGTTCCGTTGAAGACGGTCCCTGCATTGGAGAGTTCGATCAGGCCAATACCACCACTGGTTACCCAGACATTGTTCGCGCGGTCGATCGCGATATTACTGGGTCCAACCAGGGAGATGTCTTGGTAGCCGCTGGCTCCGGAAAGATAGGACCCGGAGCTGGAGATCTCGGTCACGTCAAACCCTCCGGCATTCGCCACCCAGGCGTTTCCCGAGGCGTCGACTGCGATCCCATTCGGAGAGGTCAAGCCGCCGCCGGTGTAGTTGATCCCAAGAGATAAGTCGATGATAGTGCTGTTGAAGGGCTGGAAGGGACTGGTGTTGTTTGCCAGAGGGAGCAGAAAGTTAATATTGGTTCCCGCGTTCTGCGCGATGTTGATGGCTGCGGCGGCCGTATCGGTGGGCATCGTGGCGTAGGTCGTGTTGGAGAAGAGTGTGCTGCATCCGGAGGAACCAGCGCCGCTGGAGTTGACGCAGGCAGCCAGGATGTCTGCCACGGTGTTGATCGTGGTCACGGGGACCACAGCGTTGCTGTTGAGAGGCAAGGTAGGATTGGGCAGTCCGGTGCTCTGGTTCACGAGGTTCAGCCCGATCGTGAAGGCGTTGGCCAGGCCGGTCCCGGCGAGCGCATCGCCCGATGCGCTAGGCGCCCCGATGTGCAGGGGATCGGTGGTAAAACCTGCCAGCGCATATGCAGTGGCTACCGTACTGACCTCATTCAGAGACACGAACGTAACGTTCGGGAAGGCGCCGCTGGGAGTCGCACTCGCGCAGTCGCCCACTACCGCCATCAACGCTGCCGCAGAATTCGGCGTACCGGCAACTCCTTGACCACTCAACTGCGGATCTCCGCCGATCGAATACAGATAGACCTGAGTGTTCGGCGTGCAGGCAAAAGCCCCGTGGATGTCGAAATTGCCTCCTGCATCCGTGACGACATAGAAGTTCCCGTTCCCATCCGCCGGATTCCCCGTCGCAGCGGTCAGCAAGGAGGTCGACGCATTGCTCGAGGAGGCAGCGATGCCGCTACCGCCATACGCCCCTGTGTTGGCGGCATACATATAGACATGCGCGCCATTGAGCGGCTGCTGGCCTCCATGAACCGCGCCCTTGATGTGCATGGCCGTCCCAGTGGGAGCGCTGGAGACGTCACCGAAGTTCGCTGAGCATCCGCTTAGGATAACTACGCTGGCAAGCCCAACAGAACTGACCACGAAAGAGAGTGACAGAGCCTTTGTCTTCACAGGACCTTCCCCCTGCCGAGGGGTTGACGGGCTGCTGGACGTGGCCATGATGGTCTCCCCTGGGGTGTTTTTGATATGTGGACGCAATTCATCCAAACATACTCGAGTCCTGGGCGATCAGGTAGAGCCAGATCTAAGGTTTCCATGGTGCCAGATTCATCCGGAGGGGCTCTTCTGGAGATTTTGCATAGATCTCCCACACCGGAACAGGGGGCTCATTCGTAAAAACTTACGCAGAACAGGGCCCGCACGTAACGAACGATGACAGAGCCCTCGAGCGAAGCAGCTACGGGCGTGTGCCGAGGTTGCTGGTTCCGTCCGTCGTTGGGATAACGGGCAGACCCGCAGAGATCGGAGTAATCACGGGGGTAGCAAGGCCGATCAGCTCGGTCACGGGGTGACCCTGGATGGTTCCCACCCAGATGTTGCCGGAGCCGTCGATCGCCAACGCCTCTGGGTAGTTCAGGCCACCGCCTGTATAGCCGTTGGTTCCGGAGAGGATTGCTCCGGTGCTGGAGAGTTCAATCACGGAGCCTCCTCCAGGATTCACTACCCAGGCATTGCCCGAGCCGTCGATCGCGATTCCCCCTGGAAACTGTGTGCCGGCTGGGGCGGCCGTGTAGCCGTTGGTCCCGGAGAGGAATGTCCCGGCGCTGGAGATCTTGGTCACGGCGCCTGTGTGATTCGTCACCCAGGCGTTGCCCGAGCTGTCGATTGCGAGCGAATTGGGATCTTCCAGGCCGCCGCCCCTATAGCCGAGGGTTCCAGAGAGGCCTGTCCCGGCGCTGGAGAGCTTGATCACGGAGAAAGAATCTTCACTCGCCACCCAGGCGTTGCCGGAGCCGTCGATCGCGATCCCCTGTGTCCCGTCCATCTCACCGCCCTGATAGCCGTTGTCCCCGGAGAGGATTGTTCCGGTGCTGGTGAGTTCATACACGGAGGCACCCTCGAAATTCGTCACCCAGGCGTTGCCGGAGCTGTCGATCGCGATTCCCTGTGTACCGTCCAGGCCACCGCCCGTATAGCCATTGGTTCCGGAGAGGATCACCCCGGCGCTGGAGATCTTGGTCACGCCGCAACATAAAGCATTCGTCACCCAGGCATTGCCCGCACCGTCGATCGCGATCCCTGCGGGATCGTTCAGGCCGCCGCCGGTATAGCCGTTGGTTCCGGAGAGGATTGCTCCGGCGCTGGAGATCTTGGTCACGGAGTCAGTTCCAGAATTAGGCACCCAGGCGTTGCCCTCGCCGTCGATCGCGATCCCAAAGGTCTCGTTCAGGCCGCCGCCGCCGGTGTAGTTGATACCGAGGGAGAAGTCGTTGGCAGAGCTAAGGGTCCCCTGGAAGGGACTGGTTGTCGTTACCAGGCCGAGTAGGGCGGAGACATTGGCCCCCGGGTGCTGCGCGATGTTGATGGCCGCCGTTGCCGTATCGGTCGGCGCGGTGCCGTAGGTCGTATTGGAGAAGAGTGTGCCGCAGCCAGACGAGCTGGTTCCGGTGGTGTTGACGCAGGCCGCCAGGATGTCCGCCACAGTGTTGATCGTAGTCACGGGAACTGTGGCCTTGCTGTTCAGGGGCAAGGTCGGATTAGGAGCTCCGCTGGCCTGGTCCACGATATTCAGTGCGGTATTGAACGCATTGGCAATACCGGTCCCAGAGAGCGCATGGCCCGTTACCGCGCTGGGTGCGCCGATATGCAGCGGATCGGTGGCAAAGGCCGCCAAAGCATACGCGGCAGCGACAGTGCTGACCTCATTCAGAGACACGAAGGTGGCGGTTGGAAAGGCCGCACTGGGAGTCGCGCTGGCGCAGTTGCCCACCACTGCCAGCAGCGTTGCGGCAGAATTCGGTGTACCGGCAACGCCTTCGCCACCCAACTGCGGATCTCCGCCGCTCGAATAGAGATAGACCTGCTGGCCAGAAGAGCAGGCGAATGCCCCATTGATATCGAAGCTGCCCCCTGTATCCGTAGTGACGTAGAAGTTTCCGTTCCCATCCGCGGGGTTTCCCGTCGCGGCAGTCAGCAGAGAGGTCGACGCATTGCTGGAGGAGGCGGCGATACCGCTCCCACCATAAGCGGCAGTGCCGGCGGCATACATGTAGACATGCGCGCCGTTGAGCGGCTGCTGGCCCCCATGAACCACGCCCTTAATGTGCACCGCGGTCTGCGTCGAGGTATTGGTCGTGTCCCCGAAGTTCGCCGAGCAGCCGCTCAACCCAAGAGCAAAAGCCACGCTCAGTACGCTTGCCACAGACGAGAAAGACAGACGATGGTTTTTCATAGTTCTCCTACACCAGGCAACAATGCTTTTATGTTGAAACTTGCCCAGAGTAGGGGCCCGGACTCCAGATAGATTAACAGCAGATCGCCTGCACTTTGAAGAGCAAAATGTAAAATTCCACCGGAAAGAACGCGGATTTCGTCCAACGGCTCGCCACCTTGTGTGGCATAGATGCAAAGAATCTGGAGTAAAGCTTTGAGAGTACAGAACAAAGTCGCCTTGATTACCGGCGGCAGCAGTGGAATTGGTTTGGCAACGGCCAGGCTACTTCGAGTGGAAGGCGCAAAGGTCTCAATCACAGGCAGGGATCAACTCCGGCTGGATGCGGCGGCAAAGGAACTCGGCCCTGATGCCCTTGCCATCAACGCGGATGTCTCGGACTTTCCCGCGATGGAAAGAGCCATAGAACGCACGGTCGAAGAGTTCGGGAAGCTCGACATAGTATTTGCAAATGCAGGACTCTCGATCCCGACTCCCCTTGGGGGCTCTTCGGTTGAGATCTTCGAAAGCGTTGTGAACGTCAATTTAACGTCAACCTTTTTTCTGATTCAGGCGTGTCTGCCGTACCTCAACGACGGCGCTTCGTTGATCTTCACATGGCTCAGTCCAGAGTGTTAACGGCAGGCCGGGATGGTCGGCCTATGCCGCCAGCAAAGCTGCCCTGCGAACGCTGGCAAGGGTGCTGGCATCTGAACTGTCTCCTCGCGGCATTCGCGTCAATGTCGTGACGCCCGGTTCCGTGGATACACCTCTTCTGGACGCTGCAATCTCAAGTCACGACGAAGATCGTGACCCATTTATCGAGAAGCTAAAGGCAGCCATCCCACTCGGTCGTATGGGCCGGCCACTCGAAGTCGCGAACGCGGTTCTCTTCCTCGCCTCGGAGGAATCGTCTTTTGTGCAAGCGAGTGAGATTGTCGTTGACGGCGGAGCTACGGGCGCATTTTCAGGAGCGCCAATTTATAAACGATGACCTTCAATCTTCAACGCCGGATGATCGACGCGGGAATCGAAAGATAGGTCATGCGCTTGGCCTCTTTACGTCCACGTGCGACCGAATCCAGCACCAGACCACAAACCATCGAGAGGAACGAAAGCAGCACGATGCCCGTCGAGAGTATTGCTGTCGGAAAGCGTGGGACCAGGTGCGTCCGGTGGAACTCGATCAGAATAGGAACGCTCAGGCCAACACCCAGAACGAACAGAATGGCTCCGCTAATCGTGAAGAACTGCAAAGGGCGCTGATCCTTAACCAGCGCGACGATCGTAGCGAGGATACGCGCTCCGTCCTTGTAGGTATTCAGCTTGGAGGTGCTGCCTTCGCCGCGATCGCGGTACGGGGTCTCAATCTCGCCGAGCGGCATCTTGAGCTCCAGCGCATGGATAGTGAGTTCCGTCTCGGTCTCGAAGCCGGAGCTGAGCGCGGGAAAGCTCTTGACGAAGCGGCGGCTGAAGACGCGGTAGCCCGAGAGCATATCCGTAATGCGGTTGCCGAAGATGGAGCGAACGATGCCTGTAAGCATCGCATTGCCGAAGCGGTGGCCGCGGCGGTAGGCGGCTGCGATGCTGGTGACACGCGTACCGGTAACCATATCGATGCCTTCGGAGAAGAGCATGTCGAGCATGGGAACGGCGCTGGCAGCTTCGTACGTGTCGTCGCCATCGACCAGCACATAGGCGTCGGCCTCGATGTCCGAGAACATGCGGCGGACGACGTTGCCTTTGCCTTGCAATCGTTCAACCGAGACGAAAGCTCCTGCGGCGCGGGCGACTTCAATGGTGCGGTCGGTAGAGTTGTTGTCGTAGACGTAGATCGTCGCCGAAGGAAGCTCACGGGCAAAAGCCTTAACGACCTTACCGATAGCAGCCTCTTCGTTATGGCAGGGAATCAAGACCGCAATACGCAGCAGAGTGTCCGAAGCGCCAGGTCGCGCTGCCTGATTGGTTGAAAGTTGTTCCCCCATTGCTCCCAAAGGCTATCACCGATAGACGGCAGGACGAGACACTTTTCCGCGCCGTGTTGAGGTCCGGGCTCTAAAATGGGCGTATGCCGCTCAATGAAGAATCCAGGTTGGAGCGCCCCTTGCGGCTGGCCGCTCTCGGGTTATCGCTTTTCTTTGTACTGTTCTTTCTCTTCATCGCTCTGCATCGCCTGCACTACCCGTTCGAGGTGGACCGCGTCGAGAGTGGCATGATGACCTCGGTCTGGAGGCTGCGGCACGGCTATCCGCTCTACGCAGCGCCAAGCCTGGAGTGGGCTCCCTATCTGTATGCTCCGCTGTTCTTCTATCTTTCAGCCGCGTTGTCCAAGGTGATGGGCCTCAGCTATGCCCCGCTGCGTATGGTGTCGATTCTCTCTACGCTCGGCAGCTTCGGCGTGATCTTCCTGATGGTCTGGAAGGAGACAAAGCGATTCGCGGCTGCAGCGGTGGCGGTTGGACTCTTCGCCAGCCTGTATGTCTTCGTGCTGGGCTGGTTCGACGTGGGCCGAGTCGATTCGTTGTCGGTCTTCCTGTTTCTTCTTGCCGTATTGGCGACGCGGCGAGCGCATCCTCTGCTGGCGGCAGTGATGTGGCTGCTTGCCTTTCATGGCAAACAAACTTTTCTGCCCCTGGGGCTGGCGATCTTCCTCGTGGAGTGGCAGCGGCCAAAGCGCATGCTGCTGGGGATGGCAGCCTTTACGGCGATGGCCTGGGCCAGCGTCGTCTGGCTCAATCATCTAACGCAGCACTGGTACAGCTTCTATGCGTTCGGCACGTCGGGCGCGCTGGGCTGGGCTCCGCGGGAAGCAGCGATGTTTCTGCCGCATGACTTTTTTGAGCCGCTGCCGGTTGCCGTGATCCTGATCCTGATGGCTGTGTTGCTGGCCCCCATGCGCTGGCGAGAGCGTGACGGATCGTTCTTCGCTATCGTCACAGCGCTCCTGGGCGCGGCCGTTTGGTTCGTTCGAGCCCATGGCGGAGCCAATATCAACGCAACAATTCCGTTGTACGCCTGGGTGGCCATCCTCACCGGAGTGGCGGTCCATCGGCTGCTTGTGGTTTGGGAGACATCTGAATCCGTGCCCTCTTTCGCGCGCGTTTCAGTCCCGGCACTGCTCTGGATGGCGCTGACCTTACAGCTGATGGCACACCTCTATCGCCCCGGACAGGTACTGCCGATAGAGGGATCGTTGGCAGCGCGCCAGCAATTCATGGAAGACTTGCGCGCGACGCCAGGGGATGTGTGGCTCGTAAACCATAGCTACGATGGCCTGATGGCGGGCAAGCCGATGCACGCCGAGATGGACGCTCTGGATGCCGTGCTGGGCCGCGGATATCAGCCCGCTGTGCAGGAGTTCCATCGCCAGATCGCCGGGCAACACTTCACCGCAGTCGTGCTGGACCGTGGTCAAGGAAGCTACGAACCGCCGGGGCTCTTCACGACGCCACCCTTCAGCGACGTCTATGTTCTGCAGGCCGCGGCCCCCGGCGCAGCGGTCGACCAGCCAAACCTCGTGCTGCTGCCCTGTGCGGCTGCTTCTGCTCCACAACCTCAGCCCGGACTGTTACGCCTGGATGCAGGTTTCGTGGATCGTTCGCAGTGCAAGCCTTGACCGTTGATGGGAGGCAGAAAAATGGCGGCCCGCAAGGGCCGCCATTTTTTCTTATGCCTGAAGCGCAGGCTCAGGTAGTTCCGTCAGTCGTTCGGTCAGCAAGTGCTCAAGCCCTTCAAGCGCCTTGGAGAAGCCTTCGATGCCTTCCTTCAGCTTGTCGTGCGCCATGCGGTTCTCAGCATGCATCTTGTCGAAGGTGGCCTTGTCGACCGTAATCTTCTCGATCGCATCGTCTTTGGAAGCGGCAGGTTCGAGCTTACGAACCAGCGTGCCTTCGGTAGTCTGCAGCTCTTCGAGCAGCTTGGGTGCGATGGTGAGCAGATCGCAGCCGGCCAGTTCGATGATCTCGCCGGTGTTGCGGAAGCTCGCACCCATCACGACGGTCTTATAGCCGAACTTCTTGTAGTAGTGATAGATCTCCGTGACCGAGTGGACGCCGGGGTCATCCGCACCCTTGTAGTCCTTACCGGTGTCCTGCTTGTACCAATCGAGGATACGGCCGACGAACGGCGAGATCAGCGTGACGTGGGCTTCAGCAGCGGCGACGGCCTGGTGCATGCCGAAGAGCAGCGTCATATTGCAGTGGATACCCTCTTTTTCGAGGATCTCCGCGGCGCGGATGCCCTCCCACGTAGACGCGAGCTTAATGAGCACGCGATCGGTGCCGATACCGGCGTCAGCGTACTGCTTGATGATGTCGCGCGCCGCAGCGAGGGAACCCTCGGTGTCGTAGCTCAGGCGTGCATCCACCTCGGTGGAGACGCGACCCGGGACGATGTCGAGAATCTTGAGGCCGAAGGCCACAGCCAGCGACTTGAACGCCGAAGCCGCGACATCTTTGTCGGATGTGCCGGCGGGGGCCTTCGCGCGCGCGGTCTGCAACACGCCGTCGACGATGGGCTGATACTCGGGCAATGCGGCAGCAGCCGCAATGAGCGAAGGATTCGTCGTCGCGTCGGTTGGTTTGTACTTCTTGATGGCATTGATGTCGCCGGTATCGGAAACCACCGTGGTCATCGACTTAAGCTGATCTAGCAGGTTTGACATAGCAAAACTCCTCGGTGAGGAAAGTGTGGGGCGCGGTTCGAACGCGCGTAGGAAGTCCATTATAAATCTCTTTGCCGGCGTTCGCTGGATGCCGCCGAACAGGCGCTTTCGTCTGCTGTGAACATGGCATGAACGATGCCTGAGCGGAACACGCTAGTTTTCAGCCGCTTGGAGCGGATAATTCCCTGAAAATTGCATCCAAGGAGAAAGACGGAGCAGAGCCCCTATAGGTATACCCAAAGGCAATCATTTGGACGGAGCTTTTCAGCAAGAAAAGCTCCACTCCTCAGCTCTTTCCGGGGGACAGTAATAGGGGTTCTGCTCTAAGAAGGCAGGTTCAATGAGTGACGAGAAACATGGTGGTGAGCATTCGCATCGCGATACGGGACCGCATCCCCCGCATCCTCAGGGGATTCCCTATTGGCAACGCGCGCATAAGGACTGGAAGTTCTGGGTGGGTGTTGTCTTCATCGCCGCGGCGATCGTGATCTATGTCCTTACGCTCGATCTATCCACGGTTCCTCGCCCCCAGCATTAGAGTGTTAGCTCCGGGCAGCGTTGGCTTTTGCTCTGCCGGAACGGAATACTATCCGGTTGCAGGTATGCTCGCTTCTTCGGGCGAGAATCACAGGGGAAAAGGCACTATTCAGCCCCTGCCGCTGCAAGGGAGACCCGTTTGGACTTGCATTTTTCGTGGTACTTTATCGTGTTCTTCCTTCTGGTCAAAGGCTGGCCGGTAGTGCTGGTCGTAGCACTCGCCAGTCTGGCTGCCGGTTGGCGAACTCATGGAATTGCAAGAGTTATTTTTCTGTCAATCTCTGCGATTTTTATCGCCTTCCTTGTTGGCGTTGGCGTTTGGCTGCGGCTCGACAAGATCAAGGAAGCTCGCGAGGCCAGAGAAAATGCGGCATCCGAGGCCAGAGAATATGCGGCATCCGAGGCGCATCGCCACACGACACTCACTGCGCCCAGGCAGATCGAAGGGCTCGATCTGCCTGCCGGCACAGCGATCTACTGGAAGGATGACGCTCTCACGGATCTAAGCACGGCCGATCTGCCCGGTCCCACACGCATTCTGGGTGTCATGCTCTCAGGCCATATCGGTCACGACTATGACTCCTGGTGGGACGTGACTCTGGCGGAAGACGCGGTCATTGGTGGCTGGCCATGCAGCGCCGGAGACATCGAACTGGCCAGGAGAGAACCCCTGCTATGGCGATGCGATCTGTCGAAAGAAACGCCGGTGCGCGCACCCCGGCAGGCAGGCCAGCCAGCGGCGAGTCCGTTGCTCTTTCCCGCTGGGACGAAGGTCAGCCAATCTCCGGGTAGCGACATCGGCTTTGAGCTTTTCCTGCCTAAGGGCAAGTCGATGAAGCTGAACGAAGTCGGCGTTGTCATTCCCAGCGGTATCGACGTGCATCTTTTTCCGAACGGAGCTATTCGACAGCTCTATGCCGGGGGCGAGTCGTTATTTTCGATTCGCGGCATCCCCTTTGTGACGGACATCCGTTGGATCTATCCCGAAGATCTTCCCGAGGATTCGCAAGGGTCAACCATGGCTCCCATTGCCGTCTTCGGCACGCTTGGGCAGGACGTTCGCTGCGCTAACCATCTCTACTCATCGTCCGCGTTTGCCCGTATTACCCTCAAGTCGAACACAGTAGAGTTCATCGGGTATGACGGCGATAAAAGGATTGCCACGCCCCCGATAGCCACCTCGGAGTGCGCCATTGTGCCTCGGAGCTAAATAACTATCCCCGTGCTGCGATGAGCTTCTCGTACAGCTCGATCGTCTGATCCGCGATCGCAGTCCAGGAGAAGTGGTCTTCCACCCGCTTGCGCCCGGCTTCCCCCATCTGTTTAGCCTTCGCGGGGTCAGCAAGCACTTCAGAGATACGCGCGGCCAGATCCCGTGCAAACTGCGCCGTGTCGACTGGAAATGTCGTAACCGGATCGGCGGTAAAAGGCACCAGGTGACCGGTTTCGCCCTCTACGACCACCTCTAGAATCCCACCTGTAGCGCTCGCCACCACCGGAGCCCGGCAGGCCATCGCCTCCAGATTGATAATGCCGAAGGGCTCATAGACCGAAGGGCAGCAGAAGACCGCGCAGTGCGAGTAGAGCTGAATCGCGTCCTGTTTGCTAACCATGTTCTCAATCCACACGATATTGCCCCCGGCCGCTCGTGCAGTGGCGACTTTTTCCTGTATTTCGGCAGCGATCTCCGGAGTGTCGGGCGCACCCGCGCAGAGCACAACCTGCGTCCCCGCAGGCAGGTGCTGAACGGCTTCGACCAGATGCGTCACACCTTTCTGCCGTGTGATTCGACCGACAAACAGAACGTAAGGCTTCGTCTCGTCCACGCCAAAGGCGTGCAGCGCGGTTGTGTCGGGCGTCCACTGGTACTGATTCAGATCGATGCCGTTGTAGATAACGTGAATGCGCGCGGGATCAACATCGGGATAGGCCTTCAGGATGTCGGCCTTGGTGCCATTCGACACCGCGACAATAGCATCGGCATCCAGAATGGCCGTCCGCTCCATCCATGAACTCAAGGCATAACCGGTGCCAAGCTGCTCGGCCTTCCATGCGCGCAATGGCTCCAGCGAGTGCGTCGTCAGCACGAACGGAATGTTGTACAGCTTCTTCGCCAGAAAGCCCGCCATCGACACGTACCAGGTGTGGGTGTGGATGACGTCGAGCTTCTCCAGATGAAGCTGTTGCAGCAGGTTTAGCGAGAGTGCCTCAAGCGCTCCCTTGAACTTGGCCTGGGTGCCGTGCGAGATCAGCGGCCACGGGTTCTCGAAGTGGACATCGAGATGCGCCTCATGTGGAGTTTCGAGTTCTTTCAGCCCATCATGGTCCGGAGCATCGCCCCACGCATAGACTTCGACCTCGATCTTCCTGGCGAGTTCACGCGAGAGATACTCAACGTGGACGCCTGCGCCTCCATAGACGTAGGGTGGATATTCACGGGTCATCAGGCCTACACGCATGAAATGGGCTCCTTGAAATGCGTCTGCGTATGCGCAGCAGGCATAGATCGAATTTTACGGGATGAACACGGACCTCAGCCCCGAAGGGGCGAGATATCGTGCTACCACTGCAGCGAGCCAACAACCTGCCGTCTCTACCCACCGCCTTTAGAATTGCTGATACATGAGAGGCGAGAAACGATGAAGTTCAGGTTCGGGATGGCGGTCATCGCGGCAACCGTGTTTGCCATAACCTTTGCCGTATCGGCGGAATCACAATCATCCGCCGTGACCCCAAATACCCGTGAAGACGCTCGTCTGAAGGCGATCTACACCGCCGAGTCAGCGTGGCGGAAGGCGCAGCCCGGCGGCTCCGACGATGAGAACGACGAGACCATCCTCCCCGAACTGCCGAAGGTAGATGAAGCCACCCAGCAGGCCTATCTGGCGCACTGGACAAACGTGAGGTCGCAACTCGACGCGCTGCATGTGAAAGCTCTTTCCCCTGCGGAGACCATGAACTACCGCGTCTTTCGCTCGCAGATCGAGGTGCTGATCAATAGCGAGAAGTTCCGCGACTACGAGATGCCGGTAAACTCCGACAGTGCCTTCTGGTCGGGGATCTCGGACCCGCCAGTCAACTCCTTCAAGACGGCCGAGGATTACACCCACTACGTCTCCCAGTTGAACGACACACCGCGCTTCTTCAACGAAGAGGTAGCGAACATGCGCGCCGGCCTTGCGCGCCGGTTTACGCCACCCAAAGTAACCCTGAAGGGCCGCGATCTTTCCATCGCCGCGATTGCCGAGGCAAAGCACGCGGAAGACACGCCATTCTGGAAGCCCTTCGCCACGATGCCGGCCTCCATCCCCGAGAGCACGCAAGCCGAGATCCGGCTCAAAGCACGTGCCGTCATAGAACAGAAGATCATTCCGGTCTACGCGTCTTTGCTTAAGTTTTTCCGCGAAGAGTATCTGCCCGGAGCGCAGGAGTCGCTCGCCGCAGAGAGTCTGCCGGACGGCAAGGCTTACTACCGGTCGAAGATTCTCGAATACGCCACAGTCGATCTGTCCCCAGAGCAGATCCACGAGATCGGCCTGCATGAGATGGCCGGCATCCACGCCGAGATGCTCACCGCGATCCAGCAGACGGGCTTCAAGGGCGACTTCCCGGCATTCCTCCAGTACCTTCGCACTGATCCCCAGTTCTACGCGAAGACGCCGGAAGAGTTGCTGATGCGCGCTGCCTTTATCGCCAAGGAGTTCGACGGCGTAGCCGCACGCTACTTCGGCTATCTGCCACGAGAGCGATTTGGCATACGCCCTGTTCCAGCGGAGATTGCGCCGTTCTACACCTCGGCCCGAGGCGGCCCGGGAGTGTACTTCGTGAACACCTACGATCTCCCGTCGCGCGGCCTGTTCGCGCTGCCCGCACTCACCCTGCACGAGTCCGCGCCTGGTCACGCCTTCCAGATTCCAATCGCCATGGAGCACAAAGACCTGCCGAAGTTTCGCGGCGCGTATATCTCTGCCTATGGCGAGGGATGGGCCGTCTACTGTGAACGGCTTGGCACGGAGATGGGCATCTATCACACACCCTATGAGACCTTCGGCATGTTGAGCTATCAAGCCTGGCGCGCAGCGCGGCTGGTCGTCGATACCGGCATCCACTCGCAGGGCTGGACCCGCGAACAGGCGCGGCAGTATCTGCACGACAACACAGCACTCTCCGACCATGAGATCGAGACCGAAGTCGACCGCTACATCTCCTGGCCGGGGCAGGCACTCTCCTACTACCTCGGTGAGCTGTCGATCCTCAAGGAGCGCCACAAAGCAGAGGCTGCCTTGGGCACGAAGTTCAACATCCGTGCTTTCCACGACGCCGTGCTGGAGACAGGGTCCGTGCCGCTCCCCGTCCTCGAAGAACACCTCGACCAGTGGATCGCCGGTGGCGGAGTCGGACCCTATCCGGAGATGGAGCAGTAAACGCAAAGGCCGCCACGACACCCTCTGCGAAACCTCCGCGCCCTCTGCGTTAAAGCTTTTGCTGTTGCTTGTTCTTCGTGTAGTGAAATGCTCTACACTATTGGCCTCCGCCGTGTTCTGCAAACTGCCGCAATTGCAACTGCAATCGCAATATAGTAAAACTTCGAATCATACTGCGCGTCGTAGCAACAGGAGAAATAAATGCGTCCAACTCTTTCTGTGACCAATCTTTCGGTCTGTGTTCTCTGTCTGTTCTCCGCTGTGGCTCTAGCCCAGGAGCATCACGGCAACGAGAAAACCACCACGACAACCACCACTACCGTCGCTGCTGAGTCGGATAAGAAGCCCACACCTCCTCCAGCCGATTCCGTAACCGAAGGTTCCGTAACGGTCGAGGGTGGCAAGGCTATCGCGTATAAGGCCGTCGCCGGCATCATCACTGTCGGTTCAAGCGACGCACAGGACGCGACGCTTGGATTGGATGGCAAGCTGCTGCCGGACTCCGGTGTGGACCTCCCCGTTAAGCTCGAAGATCAGCCCGCCACAGCGCGCATCTTCTATACGGCCTACTTCGCCAAAGGCCCGGACGCAGGCACGCGGCCGGTAGTGTTCTTCTACAACGGCGGCCCCGGCTCGGCGACGATGTATCTGCGCATGGGCAGCATGTCTCCTGTGCGGGTCGTAACGCCGGACACACAGCACCAGTTCGGTGGCCCCTACAAGATCGTGCCCAACCAGTACAGCCTGCTGGATGTCGCTGACCTGGTCTTCATCGACGCACCGGGCACGGGCTACAGCCGCGTGCTGGGCAAGGACGCCTTCAAGTCGTTCTACGGCATCGATCAGGATGCGGGCGCCTTCGACCGCTTCATCCGCCGCTTCCTGACCAAGTACGACCGCTGGACATCGCCGAAGTTCCTCTTCGGCGAGAGCTACGGCACCACGCGCGACGCCGTGCTGAGCGCAACCCTGCAACAGCATGCCGTGGATCTGAACGGAGTGGTCCTGTTGAGCCAGATCCTGAGCTTCAACAACTCGGCTGACGGGGCCGATGGCAATCCCGGCACGGACAACGGCTTCTTCCTCGCGCTGCCGAGCTTTGCGGCAACCGCGTGGTATCACCACAAGGTGCCGAACCAGCCCGCGGAGCTCGAGCCCTGGCTGCATGAGGTGGAACAATATTCAATCGGCGAGTATGCCACAGCGCTGCTGCAAGGCGCGGACCTGGATCCGTCGAAGAAGGCTGCTGTAGCCACAAAGCTCGAAAGCTACACGGGAGTTCCTCAAGCCCTCTGGATAAAGGCCAACCTGCGCATGACAGGCGGCGAGTTCTCCAAGTACCTGCAGGACGGCAGCGACACGACGACAGGCCGTCTGGACTCGCGCTATGAAGGCCCGCACATCGATCCTCTGAGCGCGAGCGCCGACTATGACCCGTTTACTGAAGCCATTGGCTCGGCCTATCTGGCATCGATGAATGCCTATGCCCACCAGACGTTGAAGTTCGGCGACAACCTGACCTACAAGCCGAGCGCAGCCGAGCCTGGATTCAACTGGGACATGAAGCACAACGGACAGGGCGGATGGCCTGGCACGAGTGTGAACGTCTCGGCCGACCTGGCCTACACCATGAAGGTGAACCCGAAGATGCATGTGTTGCTGATGGGCGGCTACTTCGACCTCGGCACGCTGTACTTCGGCGCGACGTATGAGATGAAGCACCTTCCTCTCCCGGCCTCCCTGCAGAAGAACATCGAGTACAAGTTCTTTCCCACCGGCCACATGGTCTATGTGAATGAGGAAGCGCTACACGGCCTGCACGACCGAACAGCGGCGTTCATCAAAGAGAACGAGGGCGGACAGTAGGTTCGTTCCACGATCGAAAAGACAGAGGCCGGGCAAACATGCCCGGCCTCTGCTTTTTGAGCCCTGAAAGGGCGATATATACCAGCCCAGGGCGAAGCCCTGGGTTAGGGAACCACCTCAAAACCAAGCGCTGAAGGCGCGAAATATAGGTGGCGGCACGATGGTCGCACTTTCTTAACCCGCATAAACCACGTTGAATCTATTTTGCGTTTCAGATCTTTCGTATAGGGCCTGGATACTCGGCAACGGTAGCATCGACCGTCAGCAAAGTAATGCCTTCCACCATGGCCTGCGCAATCAGAATCCGATCGAAAGGATCTTTGTGGATCGGGGGCAAGTTCAGCAGGGCCATGGAGTGCTCACTTGTGAGCGGAAGTTCCTCGTAACCGTTGTCGAACAGATTGCGCCGCAAAACACGGGGATCGATCTGAAAGTCGCGTTTGCCCAGGCCCGCTTTGATGGTGATCTCCCACACACTGGCCGAACTGAAAATCAGATCGTTTTCCGGATCGCTAAGCAGGCGTTTTGTTTTTTCGGGCAATGGCCGCGTGACAAGAGCAGACCAGATCAATAGGTGGGAATCGAGGAGCAGCTTCATTCGGACAACCCGAACATCTCCTCGATCTCTTCACGCCCGACGGCCTTGAAATCCTCTGGAAACGTTCCTTGCCCCTTCATGAAACCAATCCGCTTCTTTGGTTTTTCTTCGGGGGCATCGAAAGCTACGAGCCTCACCATAGGCCTTCCGGCCTTGGCGATGATAATGGACTCTCCCTTCGAAGCTTTGTCGACGAGCTTCGAAAGATGAGTTTTGGCCTCGTGCATGTTGACGGTTTCCACTGGAGCCTCCATCGGACTTAGTCTAGTTAGTCTAGTCCAATCATGGCCTCTCATACAAGTTGGTATAGAGCCAACAGTTGCTGGTGCGTCTCCTGCGACAGAACACATATAGGACTTACGCAAGAACCTCGAAGCGGCATCGAACCAGCCCCAAAGGGGCGGTATATCCCAGCCTGGGCGCAAGCCCGTGACGCAGAGCGCGATTCAAATGTTTGTGGCGCGCTTTGCGTCTAAGCCCCAGGTACCAAGCCCATAACGAATCAAGCGCTGAAAGCGCGGTATATCTCGTCTGCACTGGCGAGACATACCGCGCTTTCAGACCGCCTTCTCGCCCCACCGAAACTCACGCATCAAGCGAAGCCCGACAAACTTCGATTGGAACCGGCATCTCCTTCGCCGGCACTTTCCGATTGAGCAGGTAAAGCCCCGAGATCACGATAGCAACACCGATATAAGCCGGCGCCGCGATGTGTTCATGCGCGATAGCTCCCCAGAAAAGCCCCCAGATCGGCAGCAGATACGTCACCGAGACCACACGCGTCGAAGAGATCCGATCCAGCAGGCTGTAGTACAGCAGATAGGCCAGGCCACTGCCGGCAATGCCGAGGGTAATGCCCGCAAGGATCGACTTCGTCTGCACATGAACAGGATGCGGGCCGAGCAGCGCGACCGGAAGGACCATGAGGCCGGCAAGGCTGAGCTGGGTAGTCGCCAGACCGATCGGGTCGAGGCCCGCGAGCTTGGCTTTGGCGATGACCGTAGCGATGGCATATCCGGCGCTGGCCAGGGCGATGAAGAGAATGCCTACGGCATACGAGTGCACGGAGCGCACCGCAGACGTGTCGGCCCCATGCGAGTAGACCACCAGGATGACGCCGAAGAAACCGAGCAGCACGCCGGGAATCGTGCGGCTTTCGAACTTCTGCTTCATGAAGCTGAGGCTGAGCAGGACTGCCCAGATAGGCGTGGTGGCATTGAGAATCGCGGCGATGCTGCTGGGAACGGTGCGCTCGCCGATGGCGAAGAAGACGAACGGAATCGCGTTATTGAACAGCGCGACCAGCAGCAGCCACACGATCAGGCGGCGCGGTGGGAGGGTGCGGCGCTTGGCCAGCAGCACAGTCCAGAGGAAGGCGGAGCCAAAGGTGACACGAATGAGCGCAACCCAGGTGGGGGGAAAGCTCTGCACGGTCAGGCTGATGAGCAGGAAAGAAGCCCCCCAGATAGCGGAGAGCAGCAGCAGTTCCAGTGTGTCGCGGAGTTTCATGCAAGCCTCCTTTGAGGCAAGGTAATGATTCAGCGTGACACCGCACAGGCATCGCGTCCAACGATTTGTTTCGATACTAATCATCGAAAAATGCGATAGTAGAGTCATGCTCGACCTGCGAGAACTGAAGACATTTCGTACGGTGGCGACGGAGAAGAGCTTTACCCGTGCTGCCAGCCTGCTGCACTACGCGCAATCGAGCGTAACGGCGCAGATCCATAGCTTGGAAGAAGAGCTGGCGGTCCCACTCTTCGATCGGATGGGCCGTCGTGTGGAGCTGACATTAGCGGGGCGGCAGCTGCTCACCTACGCAGACAAACTCCTGGACATGGCGGACGAGGCCAAGCGCGCGGTGCAGAACGACGGACAGCCGGCCGGTACGCTGACCGTAGGTGCACCGGAGACGTTGCTGGCATATCGGATGCCCGAACTGCTGAAGCGATTTCAGGCTCAGTATCCGGCCATTCATCTCTCGCTGACCGCAAGCGAGAGCTGTGAGATTGGACCAGGCGGGACCATCATCGCTCCAAACGTTGATATTGCCTTCACGCTGGACGTTCCTCTGCGGAGCACCCATCTGAAAATAGAGTGCCTGCGACCGGAGCCGATCGTGCTGGCGGTCTCACCGCAGCATCCGTTGGCAGGCAAGAAGAAGGTCAAGGCAGAGGCGATCGCTCAGCAGCAGGTGTTGCTGACGGACCGCGCGTGCAGCTACCGCGCTCTGTTTGAACGCACCTTGATCGGAGAAGGGGCGCCCCTTGGCGCGTCGCTCGAGTTCCTGAGTGTCGAAGCCATCAAGCAATGCGCCCTGGCCACCATGGGCATTGCGGTACTTCCGGAAGTCGTCATCGCAAACGAACTGAAGCGCGGAACCCTGGTTCCCGTGGACTGGCCAAGGAAGCCGCTACTGGTCTTCACGCAGATGTTTCGCCATCAGGACAAGTGGATGTCCCCGGTAATGTGCGCCTTCTGGAACCTGACATCCTCTCTGCTCCAGGGCGAACCCGGAAAGAAAAGCTAGGGCCTGTCATCAAGCCCAACCATCGCTGCACTGTGGAATGCTACAAAAGCCTTGACGCAACGGTTCGCAAAAAAACGCGACGGCATTTGTGTTTCAGAAGATGCTTGCCCTAAGCACTACAGCCGTCGCGTTTCTTTGCGAACCGTTGCGCCCGTTGCGTCAAGGCTTTTGTAACGCCCGGCAGGAACGATGGCATAGTTTTTATCCTGAATGGCAAGCGCCGATACCATTCAGGATACCCAATCTTGCGCGTTTCAAATCCCAAGACTCCGCAGCGCTGCCTCAAGAATGAACTCGGCATCCTGCTGCGGCGTCCTATCCGTAACACCGTCGAGGCGGCGTTCATTGCAGCCGCGGGTCATATCCAGGATGGCCCAGCAGAGCGCATCGAAGTCCTGAGCCCGCAGCTCTCCGGCAGCGACCCCTTCTTGGAAGATGGCGAGAAAACTGTCATGGCCGAAACGCAGGGCCTCGTTCGTCTGGCGGCGATGTTTGGGTTCGCGGCCAACGGTAAGCAGCAGGCGATAGAGGTTCTGCTGGCCGAACCAGAACTCCATCCGGATGGCGATAGCCGCGGCCAGTTTGCCCCGCACGCCGTTGACAGCCGATACGCGCTCCGCCACCAGCGTTCGCAACTGATCGACGGTATGCCGCACCGCCGTCGCGTAGATGTCTTCCTTGGATTTGAAATAGAGATAGAGCGTGCCCTTGGCGATCTTCGCGGCAGCCGCGACATCTTCGGCGCGAGTGTCGGCGAAACCCTTCTTTCCAAACACCTTAATGGCGGCCGCGAGGATCTCCTGGCGGCGCAGTTCGGTCAGCACCCGGCGGCTGGACGAGGTCTTGGGAGCGGAAGGCACAAAATCAACCTAGCATAGTGAGTCCATCGGCTGCCCGGATGCTCTAATGACTGAGGAGTCATTTTTGTGACTGGTGGGTCAACAGCCGTAGAAGAGATACTGGAACTTGAACCGGAGGCGCTGCTGGGCCGCGATCTCTGGCCGCATGTTGAGCCAAAAGCCGCCCCCGAACCGCGCATATTTAATCCTTGGATCATCGCGCTGGTCGTCACGATGGGCACGTTCATGGAGGTGCTGGACACCTCCATCGCGAACGTCGCGCTGCCCCACATCGCGGGCAGCCTCTCCGCCTCGCAGGATGAGAGCACCTGGGTGCTGACCAGCTACCTCGTCGCCAACGCGATCATCCTCCCCATCAGCGGCTGGATCTCCAGCGTGATGGGGCGCAAAAACTTCTACCTCTTCTCGGTAACCCTTTTTACGGTATTTTCGGCCTGCTGCGGCTTGGCTCCCACGTTGGGCATGCTGGTCGTGTTTCGCGTCCTGCAGGGCCTGGCCGGCGGCGGCTTGCAGCCCTCGGTGCAGGCGATTCTGGCCGATGCGTTTCCCGGCGAGAAGCGCGGCATGGCGATGGCGGTCTATACGATCGCGATTCTGTGCGCCCCGGTGTTGGGGCCGACTCTGGGCGGCTGGATCACCGATAACTACTCCTGGCGCTGGATCTTCTACATCAATATTCCGGTAGGCATCCTGTGCGCGTTCTTTACCCGCATGGTGCTGGTCGACCCGGCGCATCTGACCGCGAAACGCTTGCTGCAAAAGGGCAAGAAGCTGCAGATCGATATCGGTGGGCTGGCTTTGGTGAGTCTCGGGTTGGCAACGTTGGAGATTGTGCTCGACCGCGGCCAGGAGCTGGACTGGTTTGGCTCAACGTTCATCGCGTGGTGTGCGGCGATCGCCGTCTTCTCCATTGCAGGCGCGATCCTGTGGGAGCTGCACGTAAAGACTCCCGTCGTAAACCTGCGTTTGTTGAAAGAGCGCAACTTCCTCTTCTGCTGCATGATCGTGCTGGGTCTCTATACGGCGCTCTATGCGACGACATTCCTTCTGCCGCAGTTCATGCAGGAGTTGATGGGGTATGACGCGACCACAGCCGGGCTGGCCGTTTCGCCGGCGGGTTTGGTCACGATGATCGAGATCCCGATGATTGGGTGGCTGCTGAGCAAGGGCATGGACGCGCGGCGCATGATCTTCGTAGGCATCGTCACCATCGCCCTGGGCACCTGGTGGCTCTCGCTGGGCAACCTGCAGCTGGCCGAATCGAACTTTATCTGGCCGCGCGTCCTACAGATCATGGGCCTGGGTATGACCACAGTGCCGCTCAGTACGATCATGTTCCGCTTTCTGCCGACGGACCAGAGCAGCAACGCTGCCGGCATCTATGCGCTGGTACGCAACGAGGGTGGCAGTATAGGTATCGCGCTTTCGAGCACCTTCCTGCAACGCGCCCAGCAGACCCACCAGACCTACCTCACGGCGAACCTGTCGACGACCAACCCACTTGTTCAACAAGCGTCTCATGCGATGGGCTCAATACGGGGCGGAGCCGCCTCGGACCAGGCCTATGCCGGGCTGGCGCTGATGTATGAGCAGGTGCACCGGCAGGCGTCCTTGCTGGCCTATATGGATCAATACCGCATGTTTGGCTACCTGCTGGCCGCCATGCTGCCGCTGGTCTTCTTCCTCAAGCGCCCACCCAGAGTCGTCGGCAAGATCGAACTCGACGCCCACTAGCCACAAAACCAGCCCCGAAGGGGCGGCTCTATCACAGCCCAGGGTGAAACCCTGGGTAACAGGGCAAGGAGAAGATGAGCCCTGAAAGGGCGGTCTATCGTGGATTGCCTCGATAGGTCGCCCTTTCGGGGCTGGCGTAATGCCGACAGGGTGGGATCTCTCTCAAAAAATACTTCAAAACCCATGAACACTTTTGCCATCCGCCCGGTCTTGATCAATGAAGGGACACGGTGCCGCAGCCGACGATGGCAGTTCCCAACCAGACACGCGAGTCCGCCTTTACACGGATCGTCGCCGAACACGCGAGGTTTCTCTATCGCGTAGCCCATAGCGTCCTGCGCCACCCGCAGGACGCAGAGGACGCCGTACAGGACGCGCTGCTCAAGCTGTATCGCAGCGAGGCCTGGCGGGCGATGGAAGACGAGCGGGCATTTCTAGCCAGAGTGGTTTGGCGAACAGCGCTCGACCGGATGCGAATACGTTCGGTCTCTGTGGACGACGAAGGCGCGGAGCTGCGATTGCCCGACGCACGGCCTACGCCTGAGTCAGCAGTTGCGGAGAGCGATGAGCGGGCACTGCTGCACGAACTCATCGACACGTTGTCAGACGAGCTGCGCGAGCCGCTGCTGCTCTCCGCCATAGAGGAGCTGAATTCGCGAGAGGTCGGTCTGATGCTGGGCCTGCCCGAGGGCACCGTGCGAACGCGGCTGATGCGGGCCAGAACAGAGTTACGGGCGCGGTTTGAGGCAAGAACTCTCAATCAGGTGGCTGTGGCAGGAATAGGGAGAAGGCGATGAGCGAAGTGATTGCAATGCACGAGTTCGGCGAATTCAATGCGCTGCTGCAGAGCGTTCTGCGTGAACGCTCTTCGACTGAGACCCCCAAAGGATTGGAGCAGCGGCTTCTGGCTCACCTGGCGCAGGAAGAGACCTCACGGCCGTTTGCCTTTGCCGAACGTGTTGCCACGCGAGCCAGTGCGGCTTCGATGGGTGTGGCTGTAGGAGCCCATGCGGCTGTGATTCTGGTGATCTTTGCGTTAGCCGCCCGGCATATACCGACGATTGTGCCGGGCAAGATGGTCATGACTCAACTGACTGCCCCGCACCTACTGGTCGCACCGAAACCGGACATAGTCGGTGGCGGAGGAGGCCAGCATGATCTCGCACCGGTCACGCAAGGGCATCTGCCCAGGCTGGCCCTGCAGCAGATTGTTCCGCCCATGGCCCCGCCAACCATCCCACCCAAACTGGCGGTGGAACCTACGGTCGTTGCCCAGCCCGACCTGAAGATGGCCGACAGCACGATGCCCAACATCGGCAACCCGAACTCATCGCTGAAGGGTTTTTCACTGGGCATGGGCAGCGGTACGGGCATTGGCTCGGGGGATGGGAACGGCATTGGGCCTGGTTCAGGTGGCAATGTCGGCGGTGGGGTGATGCATCCCGGCGGCTCAGTGCATGCACCGGTACCGCTCTACGAGGTTGACGCTGAGTTCTCTGAAGAGGCTCGCAGGGAGAAGTTTTCGGGCAATGTCGAGATCTATCTAGTGGTAGACGAGCATGGAAATCCGACGCACATTCGTGTGACCCGTGGCGTGGGTATGGGACTGGATGAAAAGGCCATCGAGGCCGTCCGCCAGTACAAGTTCAAGCCCGGGACGCTGAACGGCAAGCCAGTCAAAGTGGATATGAATATCGAGGTGGACTTCCACATATACTGACGCCCCTGGCGCAGAAAAGACCATCATTCTTGTGGCAAAACGTGGCATGCTTCGCGATATTTGTGTCGGGCCCTCCGCGAGCGATAATCGCACGATAAAATGCCAGGGCCAAAAGACGGTTTTACTGCAATGTCCAACAGTTGGTATCCAGCGAAAATCCCTGGTTCGCTTTTCCCCAACGCTGTTGCCCCGAGGTAGAGTAGCGGTACGCGCTGCAACGGCGAAATCAGGAGTGGACATGCGGGAACGAGTGAGAAGATCGGCCGTCGTGCTGACGGCTGTATTGGTTTTGGGTGGCGCAGCGCGAATGCTCGCGCAGCAGGGTCCGACGGCCGACACGGACAAGTACATCTGGCTGGAAGATGTCTCCAGCGACCGGGCCATGAGCTGGGTGAAGGCTGAGAACGAACGCACCGCCAATGTGCTCGAAAACGACCCGCACTTCGCGGCGTATCACGAAGAGGCGCTGAAGCTCTCGCAGGCTCCCGATCGCCTGCCCTATCCCGACCTTCGCGGCGGCGATGTCTACAACTTCTGGCGCGATGCGCAGCATGTGAACGGAATCTTCCGCAAGACCAGCCTCGCTGACTACCTCGCTGCGCAGCCCAAGTGGCAGACCGTGATCGACTACGACGCCCTGGGCAAGCAGGACAACGTGAAGTGGGTCGCGCACGGGCTCGACTGCCTCTATCCGGGAGACCACTATTGCCTGGTCGGTCTCTCCGCTGGTGGTGAAGATGCGGACACGATGCGCGAGTTCGACCTGAAGACCGGACAGTTTGTAGAGGGCGGCTTTACGCTTCCGCACAGCAAACAGAGTGCAAGCTGGCTGGACAAAGATACCTTGTTGGTCGCGCGTGACTGGGGCCCAGGCACGATGACCAAGTCGGGTTACCCGTTCGTCGTGAAGGAGTGGAAGCGCGGCACGCCGCTCGACACCGCGAAAGAAGTCTTCCGTGGGCAGGAGTCGGACATCAGCGCCGGTGCCTATACCCTCCACGACACGCAGGGCCACTCTCTGACAGTGTTCACGCGCGGTGTGAGCTTCTTCGAACAGCAGAGCTTTGTGCAGACACCGCAAGGTCTGAAGCAGCTGTCCATTCCCCTGAAAGCCAGTCTCGCCGGAATGATCGACAGCCGCGTACTGCTCTCGATCAATGAGGACTGGACGCCTGCAGGGCAGGCCAGGAGCTTCAAGTCGGGATCGCTGCTGGAGATAAAACTCGCTGACGTAGTGAAAGACCCCGCGCATCTGAAGCCGGCTGTAGTCTTTGAGCCAACGGCGCGGGAGTTTTTGCAGGGAACGGATACGACCAAGTCTCGCTTGCTGCTCACCACCCTGGACCACGTGCAGGGCAGGGCTTATATCTACACCCCGACCGCGACCGGCTGGACGAAGAAGAGCCTGCCCGTGCCGGAGAACTCGACTGTCGGCGTAGTAACCACCAACGAGAGCGACGACACCTTCTTCCTCTCCATCACGGGTTTTCTGACGCCCTCGTCACTATGGCTGGGCAATGCTTCAACGGCTTCGTTGAAGCTGGAGAAGACCGAGCCCGCTCGCTTCGATGCGTCGAAGGATGTAGTCGAGCAGTTGGAGGCGACCTCGAAGGATGGAACAAAGATCCCGTACTTCGTCGTGCATCGCAAGGACATCCAGTACAACGGTTCCAATGCAACGCTGCTGAACGCCTATGGCGGCTTTGAGGTGTCGGAGACGCCTTCTTACTCCGCGAACATCGGCAAGCTGTGGCTGGAAAACGGCGGCGTCTTTGTCCTGGCAAACATCCGTGGTGGTGGTGAGTTCGGTCCCGCATGGCATGAGGCTGGTCTCAAAACAAACCGTCAGCGCATCTACGATGACTTCGCCGCGGTTGGTGAAGACCTGATCGCCCGCAAGATTACTTCGCCGAAGCATCTGGGCATCATGGGTGGATCGAACGGTGGTCTGCTGATGGGCGTGGAGATGACACAACATCCGGATCTCTGGAACGCCGTGGTCATCCAGGTGCCGCTGCTCGACATGCTGCGCTTTGAGCAGATCGCGGCCGGCGCAAGCTGGGTGGGTGAGTACGGTTCGGTTTCGATTCCGGAGCAGCGCACGTTCCTGGCCTCGATCTCGCCGTACAACCAGCTCAAGCCGGATGTGAAGTATCCCGAGCCGCTGATCTTCACCACCACCAAGGACGACCGCGTGGGCCCACAGCACGCCCGCAAGTTCGCCGCGAAGATGGAGGAGTATCACGAGCCGTTCTTCTATGACGAGATCATCGAAGGCGGTCACGCAGCGGGTGCCGACCTCAAGGAGCAAGCCAAGACCTGGGCCCTGACCTATACCTATCTAACGCGGAAGTTGATGGGAGAGTAGAAAGCATTTTTGCTTTTGCCGTTGTCTGTTTTTCGCCGTCATCCTGAGCCGTAGGCGAAGGACCCCCCGCAAAGTGGTGACACGAATGCGGGGGTCCTTCAGCTACGCTTCAGGATGACGACGAAGAACAAAAGCATCGCATTCCGGGCCACGATAACCAGCATGTTGTTTGATACGTCTCTAACAAAGGTGTAGCCGTACAATCGAGGCGGCTCGCAGTACCCGGCTTTCAAGCTGGGGAAGCAAAGGGAGATCGTTCACGGATGCATCTGAACTGGCTACCAGTACGCGAGAATTGGGACAGCCAACTGCGCGCGGTGAAGGCTCTGCCTCCAACCGAAGTGGCGGCCCAACTTGGCGAACTGGCGGTCAGCCGGATGGAGTTCTCGCAGGTCGTCCGCCTGGATCGCACCGTGCAACGGTTTCTGGCTTGCCATAACGGTGAGCTGCCCGGCTTCGAGCGCGTTCGGCTGGCGGTCCTCGGTTCAGCGACGACGGCGCATCTGGCTCCGGGAATTCGTGTCGCCGGTCTGCGCCGCAGGCTGAATATCGAGATCTACGAAACTCCCTACGGCATGTATCCGCAGGAGCTGGTGGATAAGGCTTCGGGCTTACACGAGTTCCGCCCTGACGTTGTTCTGTTTGCGTTCGATGCGCGGCATCTCGCAGCAGCGCAGGGTGCGGACGACGCGCTTGGGCTCATGCGCTGCTGCTGGCGGCAAGCCAAAGAGAGCTTCGCCTGCCAGGTGCTGCAGCAGACCGCCATGCCAGTCTTCTCCAACCTCATGGGCAATAACGAGGAGCGGCTGCCGCAGTCTCCTGCTGCGATCCTCTCGCGTATCAATGAGTCGCTGCGTCCGGCGGCTGCGGAGGCCAGCGTCGAGCTGCTGGCACTCGACCGGCTCATTGCATCGGAGGGTCTCGCCGCATGGTACGACCCCGGCATGTGGCACCACTCCAAGCACGAGGTCCACCCCTGCGCGGCGGAGATGTATGGCGAACAGGTAGCGCGGCTGGTAGCTGCCGGTCGCGGACGCTCGGCCAAATGTCTGGTGCTCGACCTCGACAACACACTGTGGGGCGGCGTGGTCGGCGACGATGGCTTGAACGGCATCGTGCTGGGTCAGGGCAGTGGACAGGGCGAGGCCTTCGTCGAATTCCAACGCTACGTGAAGGGCCTGAGCCTCCGCGGGGTCATCCTCGCGGTATGTTCCAAGAACGATCGCGAGAACGCACTGGAACCCTTCGAGCGTCATCCGGAGATGGTTTTGGGTACGAAGGATATCGCCTGCTTTGTAGCGAACTGGACCGACAAAGCAACGAACCTGCGGAGCATTGCGAAGCAGTTGAATATTGGTCTGGATGCGTTGGTCTTCGTCGACGACAATCCCTCCGAGCGCGAACTCATTCGTCGCGAGTTGCCGATGGTCGCCGTGCCGGAGATGCCGGAAGACCCGGCGGGATATGCCGCGACGCTTGCAGCAGCAGGCTACTTTGAGGGTCTGCGCACGACGGAAGAAGACCACAGCCGCTGCAAGCTCTATCAGGCCAATGCTGAGCGCGAACAAGTGCGCGAGATCGCAACCGACATCGGCAGCTATCTGGAGTCGCTGCACATGACGATGATGGCAACGCCCTTCGACAGCCTGGGACTGACGCGCATCACGCAGCTCATCAACAAGACCAACCAGTTCAACCTGACGACCCAGAGGATGACTGAACCTGAGGTTGCCGCGCTGATGTCCGACCCCAAAATGGTGACCCTGCAGATGCGGCTTGCCGATCGCTTCGGAGATAACGGGATTATCGCTGTGCTGATGGCGCGGATGTGCCCGTCCGGAGAGGCGATGATCGAGACATGGCTGATGAGTTGCCGTGTGCTTGGCCGCAAGGTGGAAGAGGCTTGCCTGAATGTATTGGCGGAAGCCTGTGCAGCACGCGGAATGAAGCGGCTTATCGGAGCGTATCGTCCGACGGAAAAGAATGGCATGGTGCGTGAGATGTATGGCGCGCTTGGTTTTGAACGTATCGAAACGGATGAGACAGGCGCCACGTGTTGGGTGCTGCCCCTGGAATGCTTTCAGTCAAGGCCAGCTCCGATAAAGGTCGAACTGATGCGCGAGGCGCTGGTTTAAAACTCGTCCAGCTCTGCAAATATTTCCTGAAGCGAAATCTCTATCGGTGTTCCGGCAATGCGCAGCATTCCGTCTGATGGCTGTTCGAATCCACGAGTGGAAGCGTAGTAGGCCTTGCGCTTCCATGGGTCGAGCACCCAGATGTTCGCTACGCCGAGCGCAGCAAATTCGTCTACCTTCGTTTGAAGTTCGGTTAGCCGATCTTCTTCGGAGAGCACCTCAATGCAGAGCAGGGGAGCCCAGTGGACGATGCGGTCTTTGGGATCATGCCTATGAAGAATGCAGATATCGGGAATACGAAACCGCATTTCGGATACCTGGACCCGCTGTTCGGTGAGTACGCGAATATCCCAGTCCTGTTTGTGTATCCCGAAGATGCGGGTGAGGATCGCCTGTAGTTCTGAGTGTGGCTGCTCTCCCACGTTGCGCTCCTTCAGCTCACCGTCGAGATAGTCGCAGTCGGGGTGATACATGCTGTTCAGGTACTCGCTGACGGGAACAAGGACCGAGTTTGCCATCGCGCACACTCCGTAGACTTATCTTAGCTCTTTATGTGGCTCGCGGAGGCCCCGGCTAGAATGGCAGTCGTATGTCCACACGCGTTCGTTCGTTTTCCAAGATCAACCTCGGGCTGGCGGTCGGCCCGGCTCGGGCGGACGGCTTTCATGGTCTCGCGACGATGTACCAGACGCTGGCGCTGCATGACTTTGTGACGGTAAGTGCCCGGGCCTCATCCTCCACAACGATCCGTCTTACCGCTGACCACAGGGCTGTCCCAACGGATGCCCGGAATACGGCCTGGAAGATGGTCGAAGGCGCACTGGCTCGGATGGGCGTTGTGGCAGAGGTGGAGATCGACATCCAGAAGCGGTTGCCGGTGCAGGGAGGCATGGGTGCGGGATCTGCGAATGCCGTTGCCGCGTTACTCGGGCTGGAGCGCGAACTTGGCAAGGCGCTGCCGGGGCCGGAGCGGTTAGATCTGGCGGCTGAGGTCGGTTCGGATGTGCCACTGTTTCTGCTGGGCGGGTCGGTCCTGGGGCTGGGGCGCGGCGAGGAAGTCTATCCTTTGCCCGATCTTCCAGCGACTCTCTGTGTTGTGGCGATTCCGTCTGTCGGGGTCTCAACCGCGCAGGCGTTTCGAGACCTGGATGCCAGGAGCGAGAGGCTGGGCACGAGCGCCGAGAGTGGGCCAGCGTTGACTTTTCAACAGCCTCCCGATAAACTAAGTGAGTTGAGCCGCGTTCTGGCTGCTATCTGGACAACAGATGGTGTCGATCCTGGCCTCTCCGGTATCACTCGCAGGACGAGTGATCTGGCTGAGAACCCTCTTCTCACGCTTGTCCGCACCGGGATCGAAAACGACTTCGAAGAAGTAGCGTTTTCACAGCATCCCTCCTTGCGTTCAACCAAGCGTGAATTGATGGGTACTGATTCCGGCGGCAGCGCGCTGTATGCGGCGTTGTCCGGTTCAGGTTCGGCGTTGTTTGGACTCTATGGGTCCCAGGCAGACGCACGCGCCGCTCAACAACGTGTCCAGCAGTCCGGCACGCAGGCGATCCTCACGGAGACTCTGCCTCGCGCGGCCTATTGGGATACGATGTTCGCAGAGTAGCGTTGCCGGTAAATGCGTATGAAGCGCACCGGCAGTACTGGGCGATCGACTAATGGTAGGTCAAGTGCCTTTGACGCACTTTGTCTAGGTTCGAATCCTAGTCGCCCAACCACTTAGATCGTTCGCCAGGTTTAGTTCTCTAAATCCTCCGAGCAAGTAACAAGGGAGCTTTTGATTTTTCGGCGATGGAAACTTTATCGCCAGAGGATTGAGCAAGGCCCGCACATGTAGTTCGGCACAAAGCCGATGCGCGGGAGTAGCAGAGTTAGCGGCGCAGCGGAGAAGGAAACACGATCCGCTGGCAGCCGATAGGGAACCGAAGTCTCGCAGTTATGCAAATGGCCGGTGCAGAAACAAGCCCGGCTGCAAGAAGTAAGACAGAGCAGTTTTGAGATACCCATAGGTCAACCAACCTGGAGGATTTCTACGTGAACGAACAAGACACGACTGCGGTTCCTTCCCCGAGTTCTAACAATGGCTCCAGCGCCACGGCCCAGGCCGAGCTGGAGCAACCGAAGCAAGCTGCCGAGTTTGTATTAACACCGGCAACCTCTGCTTCGGGAGCAAAGGCGGCGGCGGAGAAAAAACGCTCCTCGCGCCTGAGTGACGATAAGCGCTTCAAGATCTTCTCCGGCTCGGCGAACCGGCCGTTGACGGAGGAGATCGGTAAATTCCTGGGTGTACCCGTCGGCGAGACGCGTTTGCAGCGCTTCTCCGACGGCGAAACCCACTTTCAGCTCCTTGAAAATGTGCGCGGCGTAGACGTATTCCTCGTCCAGCCCACCTGCCACCCGGTCGACCAGAACCTCGTCGAACTGCTGATTATGATGGACGCGCTCCGCCGCGCCTCAGCAGGGCGAATTACGGTCGTCGTTCCGTATTACGGGTATGCACGTCAGGACCGCAAAGACCGGCCTCGCGTGGCGATTACTTCGAAGCTCGTCGCAGACCTTTTGACGACGGCCGGAGCCAATCGCGCTTTGTTTGTCGACCTGCATGCAGCGCAGATTCAGGGCTTCTTCAATATCCCTGTCGACCATTTGTTCGCCAGCCCGGTGCTGGTCGGGTACTTTCGGGACTTGAAACTGCCGAACCTTACTGTAGTAAGCCCCGATGCGGGCGGCGTGGAACGCGCCAGATTTTTTGCAAAGAAATTAGAAGTACCGTTGGCGATCGTCGACAAGCGGCGCACCGACATCAACGTGACCGAAGTGATGAACGTGATCGGCGAAGTACGCGGACGAACCTGCCTGATCCTCGACGACATCGTCGATACGGCAGGAACGCTGGTGAAAACCGCCGACGCATTGCTCGAACAGGGAGCGGAAAAAGTTTATGCCTGCGCCTCGCATGCCGTGCTCTCCGGGCCGGCTGTGGAGCGAATCGCGAATTCGGGGCTGGAGGAGTTGGTTGTCACCAACACGATCCCTCTCTCCGAGGCCGCGCTAAAGGTAAGCAAGATCAAGGTGCTTTCCATCGCAGGTCTGTTGGGCCGTGCGATCGAGAGCATTCACATGGAGACGTCGGTTTCGACGCTCTTCAATTAGTGCAGGAAACTGCAAGAAGTTTTGAACGCAACAATAACTCGCGGCGAGAGCCGCAAAGGGAGCGAGCCGGTAGAGAGATAGAAGTGCGACAGGGCTGTTTCCTGTTTGCTACTTCCTGTTTCCTGCTTTTCGTGCCCGAAAGGAAAACAACATGGCAAGCAACAGCAAGATCGAAGCAGTAGTGGCAACACCCCGTACCGGGACTTTCAACAAGAACCACGCGCGCCGCGTGCGTGTCTCGGGTCTGATTCCCGCCGTTGTGTACGGCGCGGGCCAGGAGTCGGTGGCCGTCACGGTCGACCCCAAGGTCATCACCAAGATTCTGTACTCGGACTCCGGTCACAACACCATCTTCGATCTCACGATCGAAGGTAAGGGCGCGACCAAGGTCATGATCGTCGATTGGCAGAACGAGCCCATCAAGGGCAAGCTGCTGCACATCGACCTGAAGCGCATTGCGATGGACAAGGCTATGCGCGTGTCCGTACCGGTTCAGTTGGTCGGCGTTCCCGTTGGCGTCAAGGCGAGCGGTGGCATTCTGGGTCAGGTGCTGCACGAGGTTGAGGTGGAGTGCCTTCCTGGCGATATTCCTAGCCACATCGATATCGATGTGTCGAACCTGGATATCAACGGCGCGATCCACATCTCGGACCTGCCGCACACAGACAAGTTGACCTTCCTCGATGAGGAGGATGCACTCGTTGCACACGTCACCGTGGCGAAGGCTGAAGCCGAGCCGGAGCCGGTTGCTGGTCCGTCTGAGCCGGAAGTCGCCAAGAAGGGCAAGCAGGATGCACCTGCTGCTGATGCTGCGGCTGCCGATAAGGGCAAGAAGTAATTGGAGGTTGTCAGTTTTCAGTGATCAGTTCTCCGTAATTGCGAGGCAACTGACAACTGAGAACTGACAGCTGAGAACTGAAAGGCATTGCGGTTGTGAAACTTATCGTCGGTCTTGGGAATCCTGGTCCGGAGTACGCTTTCACACCGCACAATGCCGGGTTTCTGGCAGTGGACCGCATCGCGGAGATATGTGATGCGCAGATTGCCAATCGTCGCGGACGAGCGCTGACGGTGCGGACAAGGCTTGCAGGGCACGATGTTCTGCTGGCTAAGCCCGAGACCTTTATGAACCTGAGCGGGCTTTCGGTAGCCGCTCTGTTGAATGAGTTGGAGCTTGGCGTCCAGGACCTGATTGTCCTCTATGACGAGCTGGCAATCCCGCTAGGCACGCTTCGCATCAGGGAACGCGGCTCGGCGGGCGGGCACAACGGAGTGAAATCGATCTCCGGAGTGCTTGGCACGGAGGAGTGGCTTCGCATCCGAATCGGGATCGGCAAACCGCCGCTCGAAACCGGGCGTGAGGTAAAAGCAGGAGGCACTACCTATCTGTTATCGGCAATGCGCAAAACAGAGTTAGTGGTGCTGGATGAAGTGCTCGACCAGGCGGTACGCGCAGTCGAGGCTGTTCTGACGAAAGGTGTCAGTGCGGCAATGAATGAGTTCAATCGCAAGGTTGAACCCGAGAGTTAGAAAGACTAATCTTCCACACCGAACTTCGGAGTTGGGTAGGAAGCAACAACCGAAGCGGTGCGGGGCAGAACCCCGCAGAAAGAAACACTATGAATCGCACTTACGAAATCATGTTTATCGTTCGGCCTGACGTTGAAGAGGCCGAGCTCGACAAGCTCGTCGAGACCTTCTCCGGCTACGTCACCACGGGTGGCGGCGTTGTGAAGACCACCGAGAAGATGGGCCGCCGCCGTCTGGCCTACACCGTCCAGAAGTTCAACGACGGTTTCTACGTCCTGCTCGTCGTCGAAGCGCCCGCCTCGCTGATCTCCGAGATCGAGCGTCGTCTCCGCGTCTCCGAGCCGGTCATCAAGTTCATCACCGTGCGTATGGACGAGGAAGACAAGCGCGTGGCCAAGATCAAGGCTCACCGCGACGCCCATGTGAAGCGCAGCGCGCTGCCGACATCCAGCCCTGAGGCCGCCGCACCGGTCGCCGAAGCTCCGGCTGTTGAAGCAGTCGAGCCCGAGGCTGAAGCTGTTGCCGCTTCCGAGCCGGTTGCCGCAGAAGTTTAATGCAAGCTTCGCGAGTCTCTGTTTGCAGAGCTCGCTGATAGGACCATAGCAACGCTGCCTGACGCTTCCACGGTCTTTCTAAGAAAGACCAAGTCCAGAGGCCCCCACGCGGGTCTGGAGCGCAAACAGCAGAACCGGCCGGCAGGCACTAAGCTACCGGCAATAAAAAAGGATAAGCAACATGGCTGACGAGACAAATCAAGCAGCACCCGCAGCATCTACTCCTGCCCCGGCACAGTCTGCCGGAGCTCCCTCCTCGGGCGGCTTCCGTCCGCGTCCCGAGGGCGGTTCGCGTCCTCCTCGCACGGGTGGCCCCGGTGGCGGCCCTGGCGGACGCAAGTTCTTCCGCCGCAAGAAGGTCTGCAAGTTCACGGTGGAGAAGATCGACACGATCAGCTACCGCGACGTGCGCCTGCTACAGCAGTTCGTGTCGGATCGCGGCAAGATCATTCCGCGCCGCCTCACGGGCACCAGCGCTCCGTTCCAGCGCAAGCTGACCAAGGCCATCAAGCAGGCTCGCGCTATCGCCCTGCTGCCTTACGCCGCGCGTTTCTAGTTTTGAACCTGCGCCGGCTAGGCGCGCACCTTGTCCGGGGTTAGGGTACTAACCCGCGGGCAAGCTTGAGTAAGTCTGGAGAAGTGTCATGGAAGTCATCCTGAAGGAAGATGTGAACAAGCTCGGTCACCGTGGCGATGTGGTCAAAGTCGCTGCGGGTTATGGCCGCAACTACCTGCTGCCCGGCAAGCTGGCTATTGAGGCTACCGCAGCGAACAAGGCCGTCATCGAGCAGATGAAGGCGTCGGCCATCCGCAAGTCGGCTGGCGAAAAGGCCGGAGCTGAAGAGCTCGGCGGAAAGCTCAACGAGATCGCATTGGTGTTCGAGCGCAAGACCGGCGACGGCGGTCACCTGTTTGGTTCGGTCACGTCGCAGGACATCGCGCGCGAACTCGAAGCCCAGGGCTACACGATCGATCGCCGCAAGATCCACCTGGACGAGCCGCTGAAGACTACCGGCGAGTTCCATGTGCCGGTCAAGATTCATCGCGAAGTTACGGCGCACGTACAGGTCACCATCAAGAGCGACGCTCCTGAGGGTGCGGAAGGTGTTGTGGAAGACAATGACACCGGCTTCGTTTCGCTCTACACGGGCGAGCTCGATGACAACCGCGACTAACGATCTTCGTTAGCGACATACCTGGCAGATCGAACGGCGCCACCTTTTGGTGGCGCCGTTTTGTTTTTGAGACACGCTTGGCTCCGCGTAGAATTGGTCGCAAGCACGCTGCTTTGTAAGATGCACCCTAGAGAGACACCATGTCATCCGCCGCATCTGCGCCAGCCGTTCTAGAGGCCTCTTCTGAACGAGCCGCATCGGTGCCCTGGTATATCTGGGTGGGTGTTGTCGCGCTGACTTCGTCCAGCATCGGCGGGGCGTGGGACGTCTCCTGGCACCGCTCGATCGGCCGCGACACCTTCTGGACACCGGCCCACATGGCGATCTACGTGGGCGGAATTCTGGTGGGCATCGTCGGCCTGTGGCTGATGCTGAGTGCGACCTTCGGCAGCAGTCAAGAAGCTCGTGAAGTGCGCGCAGTGTCCGTGCGCGTACTGGGACTGCGCGCCCCGCTCGGTGTGTTTCTCGCGGGGTGGGGCGGCATTACGATGCTGACCTCGGCGCCTTTCGACAACTGGTGGCATAGCGCTTATGGGCTCGATCTAAAGATCGCGAGCCCACCGCATATGGTGCTTTTGCTCGGCTTACGAGCGGTTTCGTTCGGGATACTGCTCCTGATTCTTGCGGCAATGAACCGCGCAGCACTGAGCGGCGCCTCCAACTTCAGGAGCCTTCAAACCCTGTTCCTCTACCTCGGCGGGCTGGCTGTCTGCGCCCAGATGGGCTACATACAGTTCAAGGTCGGGGATATCTTTCTTCATCGGGCTACACCCTACCTCTACATCGGCTTCGCGGTGCCTATTCTGTTGATGACGTTTTCGCAGGCATCGCGCTTGCGTTGGGCCGCGACAGTCACCGCCGCCGTGTATACGGTCTTTGTCATCGGCGAAATCCTCATCCTGCCGTTGTTTCCCGCGACGCCGAGGGTTGGGCCGGTCTTCAACGAGGTCACGCACTTTATTCCGGGGAAGTTTCCGATTCTCATCATCGTTCCTGCGTTCGCGCTCGACTTGCTATGGCAGCGCGTGCGTGACTGGAAGTCTTGGCAGATCGCGCTTGCCTCAGGTGTTGTTTTCATCGCGGTGCTCGTAGCAGCGGAATGGCCCTTCGCTAATTTTCTGATGTCGCACGCCAGCCAGAACCGTTTCTTTGGCACAATGTACGTCGACTACAACACGAACCCCTTCGGCTGGGACCGTGGCCGACGGTTTTTCTTCCCTCAACACGGCTTGATTCTCGCCAGGGGGCTTGCTATGGCTGTTGCCTATGCGTCTGTCTCTACCTGGATCGGCCTGGGCTTCGGTCGCTGGATGCGCAGGGTACAGCGATGAAGCGTTCCGTCTGGCTGCTGCTTCTCGCTGTGCTCGTTATCCCGGCCTACGCGCACGTGGGCAACAAGGATGTCTTCGAGCAAGTCACCGCCGGTTCCTACAAACTCTTCATTACGATTCGCCCTCCGCGGGTCATTCCGGGCCTCGCAACGATCGAAGTGCGCAGCACCGGCTCTGCCATCGGCTCGCTCAGTATTACGCCGATACCGATGAGCGGCGAGGCCTCGAAGCACCCTCCTGCGCCGGATCTCCTGAAGCCTTCGAAAGTAGACCCCGCATTTTATACCGGCTTCCTCTGGCTCATGAACCCGGGGTCATGGAAGGTGCGCGTCGCTGTTGACGGAGCTGCGGGACCCGAGACAACCAGTGTTCCCGTACCTGCTATGCCTACGGAGATCCGCCACATGCAGCGCCCTTTGGGAACTCTGCTGGGCGTCCTTGGCATCATTTTGGTCATCGGTTTGGTGTGCATCGTGGATGCCTCTGCCGGCGAGGCACAGCTTGGCCCCGGCATAGAGCCCGAACCGGACCAGCGTAGCCGTACTGTGGTTGCAAGGGCTGTGACACTGGTCATTGTCGGCCTGCTGGCCTTCGGCTATGGCCATTGGTGGAACGTGCTGGCTGCCGAAAGCACCGCGCAAATCTATCGCGCCTCCGAACTTCGTCTGACGCTGAGAGGCAACACACTCGATCTGCTCATTGGCAACCCTGCCCCGAAAGAACCCGGAGCTTGGGTCGCACTGAACAACGCCGATCTGCTGCCGGATCATGGCCACCTGATGCACCTGTACGCGATCCGCATGCCGGAGATGGATGCGGCGTTTCATCTGCATCCGGAACCAGTGGGCAAGCAGGGACTGCGCGATACGTTGCCCTCGATGCCGCCCGGAACCTACAAGCTCTTCGCGGATGTTGTCTTTCCCGACGGTTTTGCTGAGACTGAGACCGCAACGCTCACTGTGCCCGTAGGCATGTCCACAGCGCCGTTGTCGTCTGAGGACGCCAGCGCAGCGCCTCCTGCATTGTCTGTCGGGGAATTGGGCTCCTCTTACAAACTCCCCGACGGCTACAGAATGGTGTGGGACAAGCCAGCTGACATCGAAGCTAACAAGGGGTACTCCTTCCGCTTCACGCTGCTCGATCCCGCAGAGAAGCCTGCGACGGATATGCAGCCGTATCTCGGAATGGCTGGTCACGCTGCTTTCGTAAAGGCCGACGGAAGCACCTTTGCCCACACGCATCCGGAAGGCTCAGCGGCCATGCCGGCGATGATGCTGGCGAACCCCGATCAGAATCCGCAAGCATCCGGTATGGAAAGCACAGGTGGGATGGACTCAATGCCTGGAATGAACATGTCTCCCGAGGCTATCTCGCCAACCGTTGAATTCCCTTATGGTTTTCCGTCATCCGGCCGTTACCGCATCTTCGTCCAGATGAAACACGGGTCGACTGTAGAAACCGGCGTCTTCGATGCAGAGGCGCGTTGACGACGTCGGCCTACTCGTATTTCAGGGTCGCTACCGGATCGAGCTTCGCGGCGCGGTTCGCCGGGAGTGTTCCGAAGATTACGCCGACCACTACCGATGTCGCCAGCGCGATCACCGCGCTCCATGCCGAAACCGGAATCTTAAAGTCGGAGAAGAAGCGCACGCTGAACGGCAACGCCATCCCCAGCACCGTACCGACGAGGCCCCCGGCCAACGATAGAAACACAGCCTCCGTCAGGAACTGCATTCGTATCTCGCGGCTGGTTGCTCCCATCGCCTTGCGTATGCCGATCTCACGAATGCGGGATTGCACATTCGCAAGCATCGAGTTCATGATGCCCACGCCGGACACCGTCAGCGTAATCGCCGAGCCCAGGATCATTACGAGCAAAAGCATATCGGCGATCTTGGCCATAATTCTGATCCAGTCAGTCAGCGTCTGCGCCTTATACTCGCTGGTGGGGTAATGGCGGTTGTGGATGATCTGGGTGATTTGTGCCGCACCGGGTTCCACCTCTTTACTGGTCCGCATGCTGAAGAAGATCTCCTTCAGGTCGTTGCTGCCTGTGAAGTAGCGTGCGACCTCGTAGGGAACCAGCAGGGTTCGGTCCGAGCTGATCTCCGACTGACCTTGAGTATCGATGCTCTCCAGGAAGACGCCGATGATCGTGAAAGGGATGCCGCGGATGGAGATCTGGTGACCGATTGCGTCAGCGTAGCTAGTGTAGAGCTGGCGGGCCATGGGCCCAAAGATTACGGCAACTTTGGCATGGCTAGTTGCGTCCTGGTCGTCGAAGAAACGGCCAGCCATGACCTTAAGGTTCCGCACCTCTTTGTACTGTGGGTTTACGCCGAGCAGCATGGCCTCTTTGGTCATGCCGTTACCTATCGAGATGTCGTCGTGGAACTCCAGCATGGGAGAGCTGGCAATGATACCGGGCACCTGGTTGTCGACCGTTTGCATGTCTTCGATGGTCATGTAGTCGGGCGTGCTCACGTTATCCGGACCCATGGTAATGCCCCCGGTGTACTGCATTTCTACTTTGTTGGGGCCAAGGCCGGAGATGGTGTCCAGTGCATATTGTCTTCCGGTGAGGCCCAGGGTCACGACCAGCACGATGGATGCCGAGCCGATCACCATGCCGAGCATGGTGAGCAGAAAGCGCGTTTTGCTGGCGCGGAAGCTGTCGATGGCGAGGTTGACCGTCTCGCGAAAGGCGATCGTGGAGCGTGCGCTGCGCAGAGTCTTGTCGAAGCTCGAGTTCGCCCGTTTCCGAAGTCGTGCTGTTTCGGTGGCGTCGTTCGGCGGATTGGTGACACTGGTAGACATCGGCTGCGCGTGCATCCTGGCGCTCTTCCAGTATCGCAGCCTTCTGCCTGTCTGGGCTAGCGGGGTAAGCATCCAGGGAAGCAGGTCAGGGAGAAAATGCTTTTGGATCCTTTCTCAACGAAGGCTTGCGCCCGAAAGCAGAATACGAAGATCGCGGAGATTATTCCCGGAGCGGCCGGTGACGATGGCATCTCCCAGAGAGGCGAAGAGCGGGTAGGCATCGAAGGCCTGAAGACTATGCTCCGGGTCGAGTCCCTGTTCCTGGGCGCGGCGCCAGGTCATAGCTCCGCTCTCCTGCGACGAGTGCGTTGTCGTGTACTGCCAGCGCACGGGCACACGCTGCCTCGACGGTGGTTGCTGCCATGGCTTCGGCAAAGATCTGTCGCGCAAGCTGACGTCCGGTCTCAGACATAGTTACTTCAGAAACTTCGTCGTATAGGCGGTTGAAGGGTCGATGGGCTTTTGGATGACATGCAGGTCGAGCAGTTGCTGATACATCGTGTTCCAGCGTGCCGGGTCGAACTGGCCTAACTGCGCACCGGAGGGATCGTCACCGTCGATGTAATGGCCATTCTTTAACTGCGTATAGCTATAGTTCATCCACTCGGCGTTGAGCGCGGGGTTCAGTTTCTGGATGAGTGCGTTGGCGGCAGTGGGGTCGGCGAGGTAATCGTGCCAGCCACGTAACGAGGCACGCACGAACTTTGCCACGATATCAGGATGCTGTTGTGCGTAGGCCTGCGAAGTGTAGAAGACACGGTACGGGTTATAGCCAGCGTCGCTATTGAGCAGCATGCGCGTGGGGACGCCGCCCTTCTGCGCGAAGTAAGGTTCTGAGGTGACGAAGGCCTGCTGAATGTAGTTAGGGTCTTGCAGGAAGTTGGCGACCGAGTATGTCGCGGGGATCTCGCGAACGTGTGTAAGGTTGAAGCGCTTGACGATGAACTCCCACCACGTAGAGCCGGGTTTCACGGCGACAGTGCGGCCGTCCAGGTCGGTCCAGGTATGCACGGGCGAACTAGCGCGCACCAGGATGCCCTGTGGGTCGTGCTGCATGGTAGCGCCGACGGCGATCAGCGGCTCTCCGGTATTGGCGACCGCTTCGAGCACATGGTCGGACGAATTCATGCCGAACTGTACCGTCCCACTGGCGACCAGAGTCTCGCTTGAGATGTAGGGGCCACCAGGGACGATCTGAACGTCGAGCCCTTCGGCTTTGTAGTAGCCCTTTACGAGTGCGGTGTAGAAACCACCGTGCTCCGGCTGCGGGTACCAGTCGGCCTGGAACTTTACGGGAGTCAGGCCTGTGCTGTCGTTATGCGAGCGGCAGCCTGCAGCAGATAACAACAGCAGGAACAGAACGAAGGACGGGGCAAGGATCCGAGAGGAGATTCGGGCGGCGCACGCAGGGTTCATGCGTGCAGCGTAGCATGCCCTTCCGCAAATTTGGCACTGAACGCCAGCAATTCCGCATCGCCGCCGAGCGGGCCAACGAGTTGCAGTCCCCCGGCAGTCCCCGGCAGGGTAACGACCGGCAGGCCCGCCAGGCTGATGGGAGCGGTGTAACGCAGGATACGCACGCGCGTCTGCGACTGGTCTTGGTTGGCGAACAGTGCGGACATGGGGCTGCACGGCAGCAGGAGGTAGTCGAAGCTCTCGAAGAGCGCGGTCGTAGTCTCGCGAAATGCGGCGAGCTTGAGACGCAGGCTTGAGATCTCCGGCTCGGGAAGGGTTGCACCCCAGGCAAGGCGTTCGGCGATGGCGGCCTCGAAGTGGTGAAAGTGGCCGCGATGCAGTGCTGCTGCCTCGTGCGCCTGAATGGGCGCAAAGAGGCTGAGTGCATCGTTCCAGTACGCCGCATCGAAGGTCGCGATGTTTGCTTGTTGTTCCCTGAAGATCTGCTGCCAGTGCTGCAGCGTAGCCAGAACATCGGCTTCGCAATCGTGCAGAAATTCGCTTTGCGGGATGCCGATACGCGGCGAGCGAAGCGGTGCTGCTGCTGTTGGCGTGAGTCCGAACAGCGTCTGCGCTAGCAGAGGGCCATCACGCAGATCACGATAGAGCCAGCCCAGGGTGTCGAACGAGGAGGCAAGATGTGCGCCGCCGCGCCAGAGATCGTCCTGAAGAGTAAGAGACGACCGATAGCCCGCGAGTCCACACAGCGCGGCGGGAACTCGAATCGATCCGCCCGTATCGGTGCCGATGGCCGCCAGTGCAGAGCCCTCCTGTACGCTGGCCGCCGCGCCGCTAGATGAACCTCCGGTAAGCAGCGTGGGGTCACGTGGCTGCACGCAATCGCCGAAGTCGCGATTTTCTCCGGTGATGCCGTAGGCCAGCTGATGGAGATGAGTCTTGCCGGTGACGACAGCACCCACAGCGCGCAGGCGTTCGGCGACGGCGGAGTCTTCAGCGGCAACGCCGTTGTGTTCACGATAGAAGTTCGAACCATAGGAGGTGGTGAAACCTCCAAGATCGAAGCAATCTTTTAGCGAGACGGGAATACCCCAGAGCAGCTGTCGTTCCATGTCCTCGCGCCGGAGCTTTGCTGCTTCGGCCCGCGACCACGCGGCTTCGTGCACGAGGTAGACGTTGCGACCCGCATTGCTGTTGGCCTTTGCGAGAGCAGCGTCGAGTTCGGTGATGGGATCGGTCTCGCCGCGAAGGTATCGCTCGCGAAGAGATTGGATAGCGGAGAGCATAGGAGCATTTTATCTACTGCCACAAATCCGGGTGCCCAGATGCAAAGCGCTCCTGCCCATCTCTGCATTTGCCTGTGGTGTTCGTATTCCAGCACTGTCATGTTACGTTCAAATATGGCTCCCAAAACCGCGCGCGCACGTGCGCCAAAGTTCACAGCGGTGACTCCTCGCGATGAAGAGAGGATGCGCGCGCTGGTGGCCTGGACCGCGCGCACACTGGAGACGCCAAATCCCGTCCCATTCGGCGCGGAGATCGTCCATACCAGAACTGGCGAACGGCTGATGCGCGCTGCCAATGCGGTCAAGAAGCAGAGCGATCCCAGCCTCCACGCCGAAGTCCGCACTGTACGGCTGGCCTGCAAGAAGTTGAAGTCGTTTTCACTGCGTGGTTACACGCTCTACACCACCTGCGAGCCCTGCCCCATGTGCATGGCCAACGCCCTGTGGGCCGGGCTGGATCGCGTTGTGTACGGCGCTACGATCGCCGACGCGAATCGCTTCTGCCGGCAGATACGGATTCCTGCGGTTGAAGTGGCTGAACGCTCGGACATGACCTGCACCGTTGTGGGGCCGGTATTGCGCGAGCTTTGCCTTACACTTTTTACACACCCGAACATGCAGAAGGCATTCAAGACCTGGAGTTCCAGGAAGTAGCGACGGCACCTGTAGCAGCTGCGAAGAGTCGAACGCAGAGGACGCAAAGAAAAGCATCACCGGTTCATGAAAGGGCCTTGATGGATGATCTGGCGGCGGGATTGATTGCAGAGATCGGCGATACGGCGCGTGTCATCACGCAGCCGCAGATCGTCGAGCGGTTGTCGCGCGATTTCTACTGGTACTCGCCGGTGTTGAAGCCGCTGCTGGATGGCAAGTGCGCCGATGTTGTGGTGCAGCCTCTGAATGCGAAGGAAGTATGCGATGTGCTGCGTTACTGCTATGCACATGAGGTGCCAGTAACGGTGCGCGGAGCGGGCACAGGCAACTATGGTCAAGCGGTGCCGTTGCATCGCGGCGTGGTGCTCGACTTGCAGCGTATGGATCGCATTGAGTCGATCGGGGAAGATGGCGTTGCCATCTGCGAACCGGGAGTGCGGCTGGGTGCGCTCGAGAACGCGGCGCGCGAACAAGGGTGGGAGTTGCGCTGCTATCCCTCAACCATAGCGAAAGCGTCGCTGGGTGGATTTCTCGCTGGAGGCTCCGGGGGGATAGGCTCTATCGCGCATGGAGGCGTGCGCGACTTCAACACGGTGCGCGCAATCGAGGTCGTGACGATGGAGTCCCAGCCGCGTGTTGTGCTGCACGAAGGCCAGGCGGTGCACGACATCCTGCATGCGTGGGGAACGAACGGTGTCATCACGAAGATAGGTTTCGCGCTCACACCGGCAGTTGCATGGGCACAGTGCGCGGTTGCGTTTGAGAGTCTGGAAGAGGCCTTCGACTTCAGCGAAAAGATTGCCATAGATGCGACTTGGACTAAGCGGCTTCTCACCGTCTTTGAATGGCCAATTCCTCTGTTCTTCTCTCCGGTAAAGGAGGTGACCCGTCAGGGGAAGGCGTTGATCTTTGCACTGATCGCCGAAGATCAACGTGCTGCTTTTGAAGAGCGCGCTCTTGCGGCCGGTGGTGAGATGACACTGTCCGCACCCTACATGGGATTGCGCTCTATGCCGCTGCTTTCGGATTACACCTGGAACCACACAACGTTGTGGGCGATGAAGGCCAATCCTGCGTATACGTATCTGCAGTGCGGCTTCGATGCGGTGCGGGTGCGCGAGCAACTGGCAATGCTTAAAAACAAGTTTGGTTCGGAGTTCCTGCACCATATGGAGTGGTGGAAGAACGGCCAAGGAGCCATCGTGCCGCTGGCCATCCCGGTGGTTCGATTCACAACAGAAGAGCGTTTGAACGAGATGATCGATTTTTGCCGCGAGATCGGCGTATTTGTTGCCAACCCGCACGTGAACAACGTAGAGGGTGGCGGACGTTATCGCGAGGACAACGCGCAGTTGCAGGCGAAGTATCGCTACGACCCGAAGGGATTGATGAACCCTGGAAAGATGGCGACGTTTACGCCCCGCAACGCAGCAGAGGAGCAGCCGGCATGAAGACGTGGATTCCCGATGCGCGAAACTTCGCGTACCTCAACTGGAAACAGGTAGAGGCTCTGCCGAAAGAGAGCACTTTGTTGGTGCTGCCGACAGCTGCCATCGAACAGCATGGGCCGCACATGCCCCTGGCTACGGACACGCTCATCAACAATGTATTGCTGGGCCGCGCTTTGCAGCTGCTGCCGGATGAGATGCCGGTCTATGCGCTGCCTCCGATCTGCTATGGCAAGAGCAACGAGCACATTGGCTTTCCCGGTACGCTGTCGGTTTCGTCGGCTACATTCATGGCGGTATTGCGTGACATCGGCGCGAGCGTAGCGGCAGCGGGCTTTCGAAAGCTTGTGCTGTACAACACGCACGGCGGCAACGCCTCGCTGGTGGATGTGATGGCGCGCGATCTGCGCGCAGAGTTCGGCCTGCGCACGTTCTCGATGTTTGGCTCGGCAGGCGCAGTATTCGAGGGGCTCAATCCCCAGGAACGCAAATACGGCTTTCATGCTGGCGAGTTGGAGACGGCTTTCCTGCTGGCGACAACGCCGGAGTTGATCGACACGAAGGCCTACACGGTGAACTACATCGCGCGCATCGAAGACGATACGCTGCTGCAGCCGGAGAATGGTGCGGCAAACTTTGCATGGCTCACTCGGGACATCGCCGAGAGCGGCGTGCTGGGCGATCCGCGCCCGGCAACGGCGGAGAATGGCGAGCGGTGGATTGCATCAGCAGCAAAGCAGATTGCAGCCGCGCTGGAAGCGATGTTTCGTTACGAGAACAACTACAAGCCATAAGGAAAGATGCGGAATGATGTGTGGAAAGAGTTGTAGGTGCGAGAGCGTATGAAGGAAAACGCCCGAGTGGATTGTGGCGATGGAGTCACGCTGGAGCGCGGCGTCCGCTGCCATCTGTCCGATGGCGTCGTGCTGCTCTCCGATCACTACTACGCCGCCGGCGTTGGGCCGCATCCTACTCTGCTGATGCGGCAGCCCTATGGACGCGATATTGCGTCGACTGTGGTGTACGCGCATCCGGTGTGGTTTGCACGGCACGGGTACAACGTTGTCATTCAGGATGTGCGCGGCCGCGGCGGCTCGGAGGGCGAGTTCTATCCGTTTCGCCACGAGGGCCGCGACGGTGCGGAGACGATTGCATGGCTGCGAACGCTGCCGGAGTCCAACGGCCGCATCGGCATGTACGGCTTTTCGTATCAGGGCGCGACGCAGTTGCTCGCAGCAGCGGAACGGCCTGAGGGGTTGCAGTGTATTGCCCCGGCGATGACGGCCTGCGATCTGTATCACGGATGGTTCTATCACCACGGGGCTTTGCGGCTGGCGTCCACACTGGGCTGGGGCTTGCAGATGCTGAAGGAAGACGCACGCAGACTGGGCTTGCGCGAGGCCAACACCAGACTCGAAACGGCATGGACGAACGTACGCGCCCAGGCATCGTACCTGCCCTATGCCGAGCACCCAGCGATAACCGATCCCGCACTGCCCTCGTATGTGCGCGACTGGTTCGAGCACGATGCGCCGGGGCACTACTGGTCGGCCATGGATGTCAGCACGCGCGCGCAGGAGATCGATGTGCCCGCGCTGCATGTGTCGGGTTGGTACGACACCTATCTCGAAGGCAGCGTGCATGGCTTCAATCTGCTGCGGAGCAAGGCGAGATCGGCCCATGCGCGCGAGAACCAATTCCTGCTCGCCGGCCCATGGGTGCATATTCCGTGGGGCGACCGCATTGGCGATACGGACCTCGGCGCTGAGGCCTTGTTGGATACGGACGCGTTGCTGCTGCGCTGGTTTGATCACTGGTTGAAGGATGCAGGTACCTTCGCCAAGGAGCCACACGTTCGCCACTTTGCGATGGGCACAAATCGCTGGCACGAAGCGGAGGACATTAGCGGGCAGACGGAGAAGACATTTCATCTGCACAGCGGCGGCAGAGCTGAGTCGCGCAAGGGCGACGGCCTGTTGTCTCTCTCCGCTGCCGCCAATGAGCCACCGGACGTGTTCGTCTACGATCCCGAGGTGCCGGTACTCGCGCCGGGCGGAGTGCAGTCGCTAAGCGGACCGCACGATCAGTCGGGGCTGGAGCTTGGCAACAACCTGCTGGTCTACACGAGTGCTCCACTGGAGCACTCGATGCACGTCTTCGGCTCGCCGCGTGTGGTGCTCTATGCAGCGACTTCTGCTGCATGCGCAGACTTTACAGCCAAGCTGATGCGTGTGCTGCCGAACGGGCGCGCGGAGTTTTGCTGCATCGGCATTGCGCGGTCGACGTATCTGTTTGGCGACGACTATGCGGCGGACACGGTACATCGATGGGAGTTTGCGCTGGAGCCGACGTCAACTGTGTTCTCGGCGGGTGAGCGTATACGGCTTGAAGTTGCCGGCTGTGCGTTTCCGCTCTATGACCGCAACCCTTCGAACGCGACCAAACCGAGCCGGATGTCGCAGTGGAACTGGGAGCGTTCGACACACAGGGTCTTTCATGCGGAAGGCCGCTCTTCGGCTCTGTATCTTCCTACGATTGAGAGGGGCTCATGACAGTAACAGTGCCCGAGGTGCTCTTTCGTGCCGTGAGCAAGCGATTCACAGGCAGTAGTGCGCCGGTGCTGGAGGGGATCGATCTTTCCATTGAGCGCGGCGAGTTTGTGTCCATCATTGGGCCTTCGGGGTGTGGAAAGTCCACACTGCTGAAACTGGTCGCGGGGCTTGCACCGTGCACGAGCGGAGAGATCGCCGTGAACGGCATGACGCCCGAGAACGCGCGTGAGGTCGTATCGTTCGTCTTTCAGGATGCGACACTGCTGCCGTGGCGCACGGTGGAGAAGAACGTCTCGCTGGCACTGGAGTTGGAACGCAGCCAACCTCCTCCGGAGCGCAGGCAGATAACGCAGAAGCTGCTGGAGCTTGTGGGTTTGTCGCATGTGGCGAAGCACTATCCACGACAGCTCTCCGGTGGCATGAAGATGCGAGTATCGATCGCAAGGGCCTTAGCCACGAGGCCGCGATTGCTGCTGATGGACGAGCCCTTTGCGGCGCTCGACGAGATGACACGCGACCGCATGAATGAAGAGTTGTTAAGACTTCGCGAGGAGCAGAACTGGACGGTCCTCTTCGTCACGCACTCCGTTGCGGAGGCCGTCTTTCTTTCGTCGAAGGTGATCGTCCTGGCTCCGCATCCTGGCCGCGTGGCGCACGTCCTTGACGTGGATCTGCCGTATCCAAGGACCGAGGCCACCCGTGAGTCCCAGGAGTTCGACGATCTGGTGAACCGTACATCGCGTCTGCTGCGGGAGGCCCATCGCCTATGAAACAGCGCTTGATGCTGGTGTTGAATGCCGCAATTGTGTTCGCGGTGTTAGTACTGGTGTGGTGGGCGATCGTACGGGTGTTCAAGGTGCCGCCCTACATGGTGCCTCCGCCGATGCAGGTCGCAAAGATAGCGGTGGCGCGGTTCCCGGAGCTTTGGGCCTCTCTGCTCATCACCACGGAGGAAGCTGTCGGCGGCCTTTTTGCCAGCATTGTCATTGGGGTATTGGTAGCGCTCATCTTTGCGAGATCCCCCTGGATTCGCCGTACTTTTTTCCCGTATACGATCCTGCTGCAGACAGTGCCCATCATGGCCATTGCACCGCTCATCATCATGTGGATAGGCCCGGGACTGTCCTCTGTAACCCTTATTGCGTTTATCTTCTGTCTCGCATCCATCATCGCGAACACCACCCAGGGCCTCATCAGCGTCGACGAGAATCTGGTGCAGTTATTTCTGATGCACAACGCATCACAAGCGCAGATCCTGGGCAGGTTGCGGCTGCCGCACTCCCTGCCGTATCTGTTTGTGGGCATTCGTATCTCCAGTGGCATCGCGGTGATTGGCGCAATTACGGGAGAGCTCTTTGCGGGCTCCAGTCAGGTTGGGCAGGGTGGCGTCGGTTACTCCATCCTGTATGCGATGGCGCAGTTGCAGACCGCCTATCTGTTCGCTCTGGTGATGGCTGCGACGGCACTTGGCTTTACATTTTTCTTTCTCGTCATGTTTTTCGAATGGCTGCTGCTTCACAACTGGCACGAGTCAGCTGCACGCCAGAGTGGTTCGTAACAGATTGAAGGAGAGCGCATGCTGCGGTTGGAGACGAACGAAGGCTGGTGGTTGGTGACGCATCCCGACCACGCCGACTTAGCAGGTCAGTTCGCAACGAAGTGGGGCAACGAGATCTTCTGTTCGCCCGAGCCGCGTGCAGAGGTGCTGCGCGGCATCTTCGCGCACGATGACGGATGGGCAGCACGCGACGCGAAGCCGCTGATCACGAAGCAAGGCAAGCCTGCGGCATTTTCCAGAGAGTTGGTAGGCAAGTATTCGGCGTTCGAGGAGATCGACCTCGAGGAGTATCTCGCTGTGCGGCGCGGCGCGGTGCAGTTGATGGCACAACAGGACGCCTACGCAGCGATTTTGATCTCCATGCACACGCACAATCTGCTCTCCGCACGCGCAGACCGCAGCACGATTCGTCCGGAGCAATTATCGCTGCTCGATGCGTTTCTCGAGGAACAGGCATCGCTGCAGCGCGAGTTGCAACAGCGGCTGGCCGATGCAGGCGAACTGCCGCCCGAGCAGATCACGTGGGAGGCGCTAACGGAGAACTTCAGGCTGTTACAGGCGACGGACAATCTTTCCTTGCTAAGCTGTGTGGACTTCGGTGGTGAGGCCACGCTCTTGTGGCCGCAGCGAACTCGCGACGGCGCAGCTGCCGAGATACAGGTAACCCGGATTGCAGACCGCAGTTTTCGTTTGTCGCCGTATCCATTCGCGGAGCCGCAACTGATGTTCAAGCTACGCACGCGGTTTGTGCCTGGGTTGGAGTTTGGGTCGAGCGAAGAGTTACAGACGCGCTTTGATGCGGCGAAGGTTGAAGAGATTGAGATAACGGTGTCGAAGTAGCGCACTATGCTCAAGCAGCAGCAAACGTCACACATCTACCTCAATATCGAGACATGCGCCGAAACGATCCGCCAGCCCTCCGGCAGGCGAACCCACACCTGGCTCTGCCGCCCCCGCACTACTCCACCAGTGGCATCGCGTTCGAACTCAAGCGTAACGCTGCCAAAGTCCTTGCCGAACGTGACTATCTCAAGCCGCACCATGCGTCGGGCGAGATTCACCGCAGGACGGCTCTTGCGAAAAGCTTCAATCTCGTCGATGCCGTAGAGATTCTCTCCTGCCCCCAGGCGGATGGCGTGCGGGGACGCCCAAAACATTTTTGTCAGTGTCTCAACATCGTTGTTCACGAGCGCGGCTTCATAGAGCGGATATAGCTCGCGGAGTTCAGCGATGGTGGCGGGATCGTTGATCGTCATAGGCGCTCCGAACGTTAGAGAAACAGGCTGCGCTGGGGCAGGATACTCTTTGCGATAGCTGCGGAGACCGTGATCATCGGCTCGTTGACTACCTGGCTGATCTGCAGCTTCATCGCCACGCTGCACAACAGGTACGCCTGCACGGGATCGAAGCCCCAGTTCGTGCTGAGTAGATCGACCATGCGATCAGTGGCGGTGCGAGCTGCGTTAATAGTGTCGGTAGAGGACTCGACGACCAGCCAGCTCGAACCTGTCTCGTCGGAGGGCGCGGACTCTACCAGCGGCCCAGCGAGTGCCTGCCCTTTGTGCAGATGGAATCGCAGTGTTACGTCAGCGGGGCACTCGATGCCGTTGATGCAGACCTCGCCATCGCCCTGCGCGGCGTGTGCGTCGCCGCAGGAGAAGAGCGCTCCGGGCTGCTGCACAGGCAGGTAAAGCGTCGAACCTGCAGCAAGCTCGCGCACATCCATGTTGCCGCCGAAGACTCCTGGAGGCCTCGTCCTAAACTCACCGTGCTCCGCTGGAGCAACGCCCATGATTCCGCAGAACGGGCGTAGAGGAACGATGGCCGGTGCGAGCGAACGCGTGACTTCTTTCTCAAGCTGCCAGTGAAACAGAAAGGGTTCCGCGAAGCGCTCTTTCAGGAAGCCGAGTCCAGGAATCACACTCGACCAACCCCAGCCCTTGTGTTTCAGGTCGAGTACGTCAATCTGCAACACATCACCGGGCATGGCACTGTGAATCGCAACTGGGCCGGTGAGTGCGTGAATACGTCCGCGATCGATGCTGCCGAACGCGTCGACGGTCATGCCGGGATGCACCTGCGCGCCGCTGGAGTCCTGGCATTCGAAGTGGACTGTGTCACCGGAGTCGATGGTGAGCCGCGGCAGCAGGTCGGCATTCCAGCGCGAGTGGGTGGGTTCGGCGGAAAGCGTGTGGTTGGCCATGATTTAGATCTCGACCGTCATCTGCAGCTCGACGAGCGCATGTCGTGGCAGCCCACTGACACCGATGGCGGCGCGCACATGGCGACCGGGCTCTCCGAAGACGGACATAAAAAGATCGGAGGCTCCATTGATGACCTTGGGAGAATCCGCAAAACCCGCAACAGAGTTGACGTAGCCGTTGACCGTGAGAATGCCGCGCACCTTCGTGAGAGAGCCAAGATGCTTTTCCAGCACGGCCAGCTGTAGCAGTGCGCAGCTGCGAGCGGCGGCATAGCCTTCTTCGATCGTGCGATCCGCACCGACCGTTCCGGTGATGATGCCATCCGCAGTCTGAGAGATGACGCCGGCAAGGAAGACGAGATTACCCGAGGTCTTCGCGGAACAGTAGTTTCCGCCCGGTGCGGGAGGCGCGGGCAGCTCCAGGCCAAGCTGTGCAAGGGCAGAGTGAGGGTCCATCTTGATTGCTACTTTAGCATCTGAATCGCCGCAGGAATCGGCTACGATAGCGCATGACCGAACAGATCGTTGCTCGTTGGTCGAAGATCCTATTGCTGGCGGCGGTTGGGTTGTACTTCACGCTGGTGGTGTTCAACAACGCGACCGACTTCGGCTCCAACTATCAGTATGTGCGGCATGTGCTTTCGATGGATTCCACCTTCCCCGGCAATCACGGGATGTGGAGGGCCATTGGCCAACCGGCCATCTATCTGGCGTTCTATCTCGGCATCATCGCGTATGAGGCCTTGAATGCGGTGCTGTGTTGTTGGGGAGCACTTGCTCTCTTCCGCGCGCGTACCGCACCGGAGCCCGTTTTTCAGCGGTCGAAGCGTGTGGGCATTGCGGCGCTTACCGCGGGCATGCTTCTTTGGTTCGTAGCGTTCGTCTGCGTCGGAGGCGAGTGGTTCCTGATGTGGCAGTCGAAGATATGGAACGGGGAGGAGACCGCGTTCCGGATGTTTGCCATAGAAGCGGTCGTTTTGTTGTTGTTGCAGATGCGCGAACCGAGTGAGGCTTCATAAGGTATCCAGACAAGGGGGCGCAGAGAACCCTTACTGCTGCCGCCAGTGCACCCCATCCTCACTAATCCAGATCACTCCTGCCTCTGTTGTGAGTTGAAAACTCGAAGGTGCAACCACGCGGTTATCTGTCGCGTCCTTCGCCTCAGCTTGTGGCGCAAGCGCTAGTCGAGTCACCTTCCCCTGCCACTGCTGCTCGACGGCCTGCCAAGACTCACCGCCATTTTTGCTAACAAACAGCGTCCCCGCGGAGTCCGCAGCCAGAATCGACGCACCGCTGGAGACGGTTGTGGCTATGGGCAGCTTGCTGGGCAAAGGATGAAGAGCGGCCTTTGCCGGCAGCGTCTGCGTGATGCTACCGGTCGCTTCGGCGCGCCTGCTGAGAAAGGCGCGCCCATTGACTGGCAGGTTCTCCACCGAGGCCCCAGCGAGAGCGTCTGCAGCACTGGGTGATGAGACGTATGGCGGTGCGGGTGACGGCGCTGGTGCTGGGGGCTCAGCGCGTCGTAGCTGCGTATGCACTCTGACATTGTCTTCACTCGTACTCGTTTCAGCCGAAATAGCGCCGTCCTGGATTGGGTTTGCGGGGGGCGCAGAGGACGCAAGACTTTGTGGGGCCCGAGCACGTGGTGGAGGTGGTGGAACGGCTTTGGCTGCGGGCCGTGCAGGGGCAGAGGGAGCTGCAATCGGAGCCTCTTCTTTCGGGGCTGGTGGAAGGTTTTGGACTGGTTCGACTTTTGCAGTCTCTGTCGTAGGCGGCGGTGGTGCGCTATGGTGCAGATGCAGTGCTACCGTTGCGATCAATGCGCAGGCCAACGCTGCCGATGCCGCACCGACCATCGACAGCGGGTTGAATCTGAACCAGTCGCGCCATCCAGGAGCGGCCTTCACCGGTACCGGCTCTTCCGATTGCTGGGCCTGTTGCGCTAGAAACACGATCTGCCGACAGTGCGGGCAGTCGGCCAGATGCGCGAGGGTCTGGATCCGCTCGTGGTCGGGCAGCACGCCTTCGACGAAGGCATTGAGCTGGTCTGGATCCAGGTGGTGGCCGGGTTGGAGGAGATCGTTCATGTTTGCTTTGTGCCCGAAGACTTTGTCTGATTGGAGAACGTTCCAGCTGTTGGAGCTTGCAGTAAATTGCGTAGATTGAGGTCGAGGTCGCGGGGATCGGTTCCCAGCGCTTCATCGGCCGCGCGCTTGCTCATGCCTGAGGCTTGCAGGCGTTTTAGTAGTTGCCGGTGCAGGCCGGCGGTCAGGTTTTTTAGCTTGCGGCTTACTGTAGATTCATGAATACAAAGGAGTTGTGCGATTTCTAGAAGAGTTCGCCGATCCAGGAAGTAGGCGGACAGCAGGAAGCGGTCGTCCGGCGTCAGAGCGCGTAATGTCTCCGCTAGCGAGTCGCCCAGCCGGGAGAGCGCCTCGGTGGTGGGCGTTGGGGCCGACGAGGCGGCGGCGAAGTCGGTGTCTTCGAGCGGCGTCTCGCGCCGCGTGCGTCGATGGTGATCCACATGACGCTGGGCGAGCGTCGTGCGCAGCCACCCCATCAGCGATCCCCTGCCGGAGTAGGAAGCCAGCGGCGAGCGGCGCTGACCGTCGCGTTCGGTCAGGCCAAAGAGCTCGGAGTAGAGGGAATCGGCGAGGTCCTGCCCCAGGGAGGACGATCCGGTGATGGCGACGGCAGCCAGGGTAAGCGGCGCTCGAAAGCGCTGTAGAAACTGCTCCCATGCCGCCTCCCGCCCCAGCGCGCAGGCATGTGCCAGCGCCAGCTCGCGAAGTTGCAGCGCGCGATAGAAGGTTTCTACCTGCATGGAGGAAGCCCGTTGCCCAGGAGCCAGTCCGTAGTTGTATTTGGCGCCGACGGCCATCAGCTTCTGGGCAAACTCATCTCTGCTGAGTTCGAGGCTCCCAGCTTCCGCCTCACTCCAAAGCGTGTCGAGCAGCGCTGCAGGGATCTCCACCCCCGTAGACGCGGGCGGCAAAGCCACCGGCGTCCCCACCGGGGAGCCAAGCTCGACGGGTTGGGTTGAAGCAGAGTCCACGCCCCCAAGATACGTGAGTGAAAGGTCGTCCGCCCAGGGCGTGGTGGAGGTGATTTCTTTAAATCAGGGACAATGGAGAGCACTTAGTGAAGACGATGGATACTTTTTACGAGGATCTTGCGGAGTACTACCACCTCCTCTTCGAGGATTGGTCTCGGAGCATTGAGAGGCAGGCTGCCGTTCTTGGACCACTTTTGGAGCGATATACCGGGCGAGGGGCTCCGCGTGTTCTGGATTGCGCCTGCGGCATAGGAACGCAGACTCTTGGGCTCGCTCAGAGGGGGCATGATCTTGTTGCCTCGGATCTGAGCCGTGCCTCGGTTGCACGGGCTGAACGAGAGGCTCGCTTGCGGGGGCTCGAGGTGCCGTTCCATGTGGCGGATATGCGTGATTTGAGCGCTCATCCCGCGCAGGATTTTGATGCGGTTCTGGTGGCGGACAATGCTCTGCCTCACCTGCTGCTCAAGGAAGACCGTGATCGAGCTTTGCAGGAGATGGCAGGCAGATTGCGGCCTGACGGCGTTCTGATAGTGACTCTGCGAGACTACGACCGCCTGATCCAGACACGTCCTGCGATGCAGCCCCCGTCGTTCTTTGGCGAACCTGGCAGCCGACGGATCGTTCATCAGGTTTGGGATTGGGAGGGAACGGAGTATGACGTTCATCTCTATATTTCACTCGAGACCGATGCCGGGTGGGTCGTGAAGCATTTTGTCTCGCGGTATCAGGCGCTGCTGCGGGAAGATCTTAATGCGTCGCTGAGTGTGGCTGGGTTTGCGGATATCCAATGGTTGGAGCCGGAGGCGACGTCGTTCTATCAACCTGTTGTGATTGCGAGAAGATAGTGCCTCCCGGGTTGAGGGCCTATAGGATGCCGAGCCTTGAAGGAGCGACTATTGTGCTGCCACTGACGTCGATAGATCGCCCCTTCAGATGGGATGAGACGGCTGGTCTCGGGGGAGAAGCTAAGCTTTCCCAACGCACTCGGAGTGCAAAAGGAGACCAGCCATGAAGAAGAGTAGCACCAGGAAGCCGTCGATGAAGAGCCAGGGGATCAAGTCGAAGCCGGAACGGACCGTAGGATTGGATCTTGGTGACCGAACCTGCTACTACTGCCTGTTGGACAGCGCAGCGGAGTTGATGGAAGAAGGCCGTATTCAGACCAGCGAAGCGTCGTTGCGCAAGCAGTTCGACAACGAAGCGCAGATGCGGATCGCGCTGGAGGTGGGCACACACTCTCCCTGGATAGCGCCGCTGTTGGAGTCGATGGGCCATGAGGTGATCGTGGCCAACGCGCGCAAGGTGCGGGCCATCAGCTCGAACGAAAACAAGAACGACCGTGAAGATGCCCTGTTGCTGGGCAGGCTGGCAGCGGCGGATCCCAAGTTGCTGCATCCACTCCAGCACCGTTCGATCCAGAGCCAACAGGACCTGGGTTTGATCCGTGCGCGGGCTGCTGTGGTCAGGGCCCGGACGCTGCTGGTCAACTGTCTGCGCGGGTTGGTCAAGAGTTCCGGATACAGGTTGCCATCCTGCTCCACAGAAGCTCTGCCAGAACAGGCCCGTCAGCATCTGCCTGCGGACCTCAAGCCAGCCTGCCTGCCCCTGGCTGAACAGATCGGGAAGCTGAACCAGACCATCGCGGAGATGGACCGTAAGGTTGTGCAACTGGGCAACACCTATCCAGAGATCGGGGTGCTGCGCACGGTGCCCGGCGTCGGCCCGCTGGTAGCTGCCTGCTATGTGCTGACTCTGGACCATCCCAGTCGTATTCGTGACAGCCGCCAGGCAGGGGCCTACTTAGGACTCCGCCCCCGGCAGGAGCAGTCCGGCGACTCCAACCCCGAACGGGGCATCGCCAAGAACGGCAACACCTATCTGCGCAGTCTGCTGGTACAAGCTGCCCATTACACCCTGGGCCGCTTCGGCCCAGACTCCGCCTTACGCCGTTGGGGCCTCAAGCTGGCCGGCACCAGCAAGCGCAACAAGAAGCGAGCCGTCGTGGCCGTGGCCCGCAAACTCGCCGTTCTGCTGCATCGCCTGTGGCGCTCCGGACAGACGTTCGTTCCTTTTCCCCACCCCTTGACCGCTGCTGTTGCTGCGGCCTGATCCCTCAACCTCTCACCGAAAGCTTTTTGTTCCCTTGTGACACACACGATGACATTGCGCGTCCCGGGTGACTGCGATTGAGCCCCGGCCTCTTAGGCCGACCTTCAGATAGCAGCCCCACTTCCTGTATCGGACTCCATCAGACACCGGGTTCTCTTGATCCCACTAGAGTGCGTATAGAAGCCCGAAAAGGAATCTTCACCCCCATCGTCTCGTGCCACATCGAACCAAAAAACTTTCCTTAATAATGTCTAGCTTGGGATAACTTTTCGCTTGACCTTGAACTGCCGTCTCATAGAAGGGCTCGGGATTATTGGGGTCCGTAACCCAGGGTTTCACCCTGGGCTGTGATGGGGGCGCCCCTTCGGGGCTTAGATTGAGGCCCGTTCCTACCTCTGTTCCTCCATCTGCATTTCTTCTCTATCTGCATTTCATGCAATTACATGCCTTTAGGTCTTAGCCCGCCGAGGATTTCAAATGCGATTGCTCTGGCATGATGACTTAGTAGAATTTCTGGATAGACCGTAGGGGCCCTGCGATGCCAGTTCTTGAACAGATCACTCAGGCTAATGTTTTGGCGTACAAGACGACTCGCCTTTGGGCGTTGCAGGATTCACCCAGATCCTTCGGCAGCACCTATGCCAGGGAGTCTCAGTTCTCCGACGCTGACTGGGTTCAGCGCACCGCCAATCTGAATACGGAAAGGTCGGTGGGCTATCTGGCCGTGGACAGCGGGAGTTATTGTGGCATCGCCGGAGCGTTTTTGGATCAACATGATCCTCGGCGGGCGGAGATGGTCTCCATGTGGGTGGCTCCTACTGCTCGACGAACAGGTGTGGGCGGGATCTTGATCAATGCCATTCGATCGTGGTCCAAGATGCGCGGAGTTCACACGCTGCAGTTGATGGTTACCAGCGAGAACCATAGCGCGATCCAATTCTACGAACGGAATGGATTCAGCATGACTGGCCATACGGAACCGTATCCAAATGATCCGGCGCTCTTCGAGTATGAGATGGCGCAACGGTTGTTCGCGTAAAGCTTGAAGCGCAAAGCGCAGTTTAAGTGCAGGAGCAGCGAAAGTCCGTGCTTGAAACGGTTCAGACCATATCGGCAAGTAGAGTTCTTCGGGGTCCTTCGACTGCGTAGCTCGCAAAGTGCGCGAGCTACTTCGCTCAGGATGACGATTTTACGGTAACTGAAATACAAATCAATACAAAAGCATTGGTGTGGCTCGATCTATTGCTTGCGAGCGGCAGTCAGCAGAGCTTGCGCGGTGGCTTGCAGGAGCGGGCGTGCCTCGCCTGGAGAAAAGACCTGCGAACTTACGAAGGCTCCGTTGATGAGCAGCGACAACTGTCCGGCGAGTTCGTCCGGGCGTTTGACGCGTAGCCGCTCGGCGATTCCCTTGAGGCGACGCCGGAGTTCCAGCTTGTGAGCCTTGGCTACTTTGCGGGCCGGGTGGTCGGAGTCTGGAAACTCCGCAGCGACGTTGAGTTGGGGGCAGCCGCGGTAGTTGGGCCGTCCGACGCGTTCGGCGATCCAATCGAGGTGCGCTTCCAGTTCCGCTAGCGGATCGGTCTTGTGGAGTTCTGTGACCCCGTTCCAGTGGTTCCAGAAGTCCTCGTCTTCGCCCTGCAGGAAGGCGGCGATGAGGTCATCCTTGGTGCGGAAATGGCGATAGAGGCTGGTCTTGGCGACTCCGGCTTCTTCGACGACGAGGTCAACGCCGACGGCCCGCACGCCTCGTTGATAGAAGAGCGTCGAGGCCGTGCGGAGGATACGGTCCCTCATCTCGGCGGAGTTGCCGTGCGCCTCGCTAACGTTGGTGTTTTTGGCGTTGGCGTTTTTGGGATTTCCTGGCATTCTCGAACCTCCTGAGCGGACATCGTAACTTCATAACTTTTGATAGAAACGGGCCAGAGTCTCAACTCTATGCTGAGTTTCTGGCCCTTTGTTGGAACGCTATGCCTTCACACCCCACAGCTTTACCGCTTCCTCTGCAATCAGGTCCGGCATCTCTTCCGGGAAGAAGAGTTTTGCATCGTCTATACGGCGGATGCCGCGTGAGCCTGGCAAAGTTTTGTCGAGCCACTCGGCTCCCTGCACGGGGAAGAGCGTATCTTTCAGGCCCCACACCATACGCGCTGGGCGTTTCCAGTGATGTAGTTTTTCGCGGATGGGTACGAGCACATTTTCGCCAAGCGCAACGGCATACTCATCCGCCTGCCGTTTTCTTAAATCGCTTGAAGCCAGCGGCTTGAGATACATGTCGAGCGTCTCGTCTGTCAGCTTGTCAGGATAGGTGTAGACGCCACCCAGGCCCTTCGGAGACCGTGCGAGATTCTTGTCGGCAATCTCCGGCACCAGCACACCCTTTACAAACAGGCCCTTCTTCGCCAGGTTGATGAGTGGCACAAATCCTGCTGGAGGATTGTTCGTATCGACATCGCAGTTGGCCAGCAACAACGTACGTACGCGGTGCGGATAGGTTGTGACGAAGAGCTGGGAGACGAGACCGCCGCTGTCGCTGCCTACGAGGTCGACGGCATGGATCTTGAGGCGATCGAGCAATGCTGCCAGCATCTCGACCTGTGTGGCGGGCGTGATCGTTTGCGTGTCGGGAGCTTCGGTGAAGCCGAGCCCCATCACATCGGGCGCAAGGCAGTGGCGATATTGGCTGAGCCGCTCCAGCGCGCCTCTCCACTGATAGCTGTTGAGCGGGAAGCCGTGGACGAAGAGCGCGGTGGAGGGGCCTGAGCCTCGCTCCACATAGGCCACGCGCGCGATGGGGAGCTGCGCGAACTTGCGGTTCTGCGTGTACCACGCTGCGTCGATCGTCTCTGTTTGCTGCGCGAAGACATGCTTACCGATTGCGGCGGTTGCCATGACGGAAGCTGCGGCCTTCACAAACTCTCTGCGTCTCATGTGCTCGATATCACCTCTCAGCTTGTTTTAGATACGGTGTGTCAGGGGCAGTTGCGCAAATTTGTAGCTTCGAGATCTTGACGCACTACAGACCTGTATGTACTCTACAGGAAACAGACAGGTCTGTAGCGAAAGGGAAAGCATGAGTGCTCAAGCTGATAAGTCAGGAAATGGCCGGACGATTGCGGTCTTTGGCGCGTCGGGACATACGGGACGCTTCGTGGTCGCCGAGCTGCTGCGCCGCGGGTTCGCGCCAATAGCTATCGGCCGCGACAGCGCGAAGATGGCGGAGTTGGGGTTTCAGGAGCGTGGCGTCACGATCAGGACCGCTTCCGTCGAGAATCCTGCTACGCTCGACCGCGCTCTGGCTGGTGCTGCGGCGGTCATCAACTGCGCGGGCCCGTTTCTGGATACAGCCGACGTTGTGGCGGCAGCGGCGTTGCGCGCCCGCATGCACTATCTGGATGTCACGGCCGAGCAGTTGAGCGCTCAAACCACGTTCGACCACTTCGGTGCTGTTGCAACAGCGGCTGGAGTGTTGGTGATTCCGGCGATGGGGTTCTATGGAGGCTTTGCCGATCTGCTGGTCACAGCCGCAATGGGAGACTGGGAGGCAGCTGACGAGATCCGTGTTGGGATTGCGCTGGATAGCTGGCGTCCGACGCTGGGGACGCGGGTTACCGGCGAACGAAACACGGCACCGCGGCTAGTGGTGGAAGGCGGAAAGCTTGTACCGCTGGCGCAGCCCGCACCCCAGACGTTCTGGGAGTTTCCTGAGCCCTTTGGGCGTCAGGATGTCACGGAGGTCCCGTTGTCTGAGGTTCACGTGATCGCCCGGCACGTGCGCGTGGCGAGCCTTCGCACGTACCTCAACAACACACCGCTGCGCGATCTTCGCGATTCCGCGACTCCACCACCGGTTGCTGCGGACGAAAGCGGACGGTCGGCGCAGACCTTCCTGGTCGAGGTTGTTGTCCGGAAGGGAAGCCGTGTTCGCCGGGCGGTCGCGCAGGGACGCGATATCTATGGATTCACCGCGCCCCTCGTGGTCGAAGCTGTCGAGCGGATTCTCGACGGACGAGCTCACTGCAGCGGTGCTCTTGCGCCGGGTGAGGCGTTCGATGCTGCGGACTTCCTTCGGGCTCTCGCGCCGGAGTATCTGACGTTGGAGCTCGATGCCGACTAGGGAGCTTTGAAGATAGTAAATGTAAGGGTTACGAAGATTGCCGATTAGATCGATCCAGCGCATCCGGAAGAGCTACATTGACGATCCTACTCAATTCGCTAATTAACTTGGTTAAATTCTTATCCTCAAGCGGATTCACGGATATCAGAGTCCTAAGTGTATGGCGGACGTTGACGCTGGAAATTTCACTGCCGACCAATAGGAATAGGTCGCCGGGAATAGGTCGCCAGTATTCGGATGATATTGGCTTAGCGACCACGCTTTTGTCATCCTGAGCTTCATAGGCGGAGCAGTCGCGAACAAAATCGTTATGACGAAATCGATCCGGCTTATCTAGTAAAAGAGTCTGCAGGGATCCATCACTACCGATTTTCTTTTCGCTTACCCGCCCGCGATAAAGAACTCCACCTTTCATCATCACATCGACTTCAATTCCATATTGATCCCGGTCATGCAGGAGCATGGGAGAGAGTGCGATGTGCCATTCCGAAATGAGTGGCAAAACGAGCAAATGCATCCATTTGGTTAGTCGGCCGTGCCTCCGGAATTGGGCCCGGACTACACCGAAATTGCGCGCAATAAGGCCTAAAATAACAGACGCGATTAGGACAACTAGGTAGATGCGAGCCAATAGCGATAGGTTTGCATGAACAAAGCCGATGAATGAGGGAAAGAATACGAGGTGTAACTCATCGAATAGTTTGTCACTGTAGAGCGCCGTGAAGACGATCTCGGCCTTCGCTTTCGCATCCGCTGGAAAACGAAAAAGCAATAGATTTCGAGTCGACCATGCAATTACTAATGGAATGATCGACCAAAGAGCACCGCGCATTAATTCTTCGCTTTTGGACGCGGCCATCGAGCGTCGAATGAGAAAACAGCCAACAACCGTACGACAGAGCAGTAAGGGGACAACGAAATAAGCTGTCGCCAGGACAGTTAGCAGGAGCGTCAGCATGAGGCTCTATACGGCAAGGAGATTAAGATCCTTCATTGTGATCTCGATTTCGCCCAGAGTGGTAGGGATACGCGCTACGCCCTTGCTAGCAATATCGTTCGCAACATCCTGCATATGCTCTCGCAGATAAATGGCAATTTCTTGACGAACGACTGCGCGATTCTGATCGCTCTTCTCTTCGATGACGTTTAGGATGTGCTCAATCTGAATACCGTTCATGATGACCCTCCGGACGCAAACATAAATGCCAGCAGCCCTTGGTGTTTCAGACTCGATCAAACCTGAAAAGTCGCAGAAAACGCTAGAAATGGAATCCCTGTGATGGGAATTCATTCTAATACAGTATTTTGATGGCTCGCCTGTTATGTTCCACAAAGGGTAATGGAGGAATCACTAAGAATTCCCGGCTGGCATTCACACATCTGCGTTTACGGCGGGCAAAACTAACGACGGAAGTGCCTTCATTGGTTGCGGTGTAATGGATGGTCATATCCCCGAGAGGCCTGGGCTAGTGAAGGAAAGCAATTCAGTCGTTGCGGCTGCGCCTTCACTCCGGCCTTCGGCAGAGAGGAAGGGGCTATTGGCCCGGTCTTTGCGGCACGGTTGAAACCGTGCCCTTCCGGTTCTTGCCACAGCAGAGTGTTTGCACGCTGTTAGGCTCGGTACTCGTGGCCGCCGGCTCACGCGCAAAGAACGCGCCTGAACGGGGTACCCGGCATAATGACTCATCCTCCCTGTACCCCGGAGGCCACATGAAGCGATCGCTGCTCTTACTTCTATTGATTGGAGGCTCCATACCTTCGATGGCTCAAGATCCGAATGACAACGAAGCTTTTCATCGTTCTCGGCACGTTCAGCATCCACAACGACCTGAATTCTCACCGTCAGACACGGTCCACATATCACCGACGCAAAAAGAGATCGGTACATCTATGTGGAGCGCGCCGAATTATTGGATCACTCAAGGCTATGAGCTTCAGGGGCTTGTCGGAATGCTCTACGACTATGCTGCAACGCGCATTGAATTTGAGGACCCGGAGCTTGCGCAACAACGATATGATGTAGCACTGGTCCTGCCGAATGAAGAGGATGAAGCGGCGATGAAGGAGTCTATCCGCATCGCTCTGCAGCGTGAGTTAGGTCTTCTCATCACGAGAGACGTTCGGCGCCGCGATGTTTACATTGTGACCGCCCCGCATGGCCCAGGGCCCAAACTTCGCGAATCAAGGGATATGGGAGGATTTACCGCGACGCACAGTCTCGTGACTGTCCTAAGTGGGAAAAGTGCGCCTACACGTGAAGACATAGAGCAACTTCAGCTTTCAAAAAGGGCGAATGAGGGGATTGCTGTCGATTCAATCTCGATATCGAGTGGAACGATTACAGAATTCTGCTCCACGCTAGAGCAAAGTTTGGATCGTCCTGTAGTTGATGAGAGCCAATTGCAAGGTCGCTATTCCTTTGAGTTGAGGCGGGAGAAGCTGAGTAGAGATCAATTCTTCGAACGGATACAGAAAGAACTGGGCCTGCTGGTGTCACCCGGGGAGCGGGAAGTAGCTATGCTGATCGTCCAGCGTAAGTGAACGGTGTGGCCGCCCAATCATGCGCGAAGACCGCGCATGAATAAGGACCCGGCAAAAATTGTAGATCTCTTATTCGTGTCGCAAGGCCTTGATTGGATCAACATGTGCGGCGCGGCGGGCGGGAATCCAACTGGCTCCCAGCGCTACGGAAACGAGCAATAGAGCAGCTGTCGCCAGGGTAAGAGGGTCCCAGAATGTAAGGCCAAAGAGCATACTCGTAATGAGGCGTCCCATAGCGGCAGCGATTCCAAGTCCAGCAAGTACACCGACTATCGTGAGCCACGAAGCCTCTCCCAGAATCATGCGAAGCACCTGCCCGGCCTGGGCTCCAAGCGCCATGCGGATGCCGATCTCATTGGTGCGCCGCGAAACGGTATACGCCATAATGCCGTAGATTCCGATGCAGGCAAGGACCACCGCCAACACGCCGAAGCCCCCAGTAAGAGCGGCGAAGATACGCTCCTGGCTGGTGGTGTCATCAATTTGCTCCTGCTGCGTGCGGATATCCATCAAGGGAAGGTTCTTGTCGACTGATTGAATCGCGTTACGCAGCATGGGGACGATCGCTGCGGCCTTCATGTGTGTGTGGACCTCGTAGGTCACGCCACTCTCCAGATTGTCCAGTTGGATATACGGCTCATAAAAGGTTGCGGGTGGGTCTTGCCTGACGCTGGTGTATTTTGTATCCGCAACAACCCCCACAATCTCAGTTGGAACGCTATGGGATAGGCTGCTGGTGAAGATCTTTCCGATGGGGTTTGCTCCGGAAAAGAACTTCTTTACTAATTGTTGATTGACGATGGCCACTTTCTTGGATGTGGATGTATCGCTGCTCGTGAAACTTCGACCTGCAAGCACAGGTATTCCAAAGGTAGAAAAGAAGTGAGCGCCGACTGCGTTGAAGTTTGCCGAAACCTTGTCGGCGTCTTTTGTGGACTGTCCCGCCGGAGTAAAGTCATACATCCAGCGTGCGCCGGAGATCAAAGTCGCCTGGGAGAGCGTCAGCGAATCGACTCCCGGAATCTGAGAGAGCTTTTCTTCCAACTCGCGGTGGAGTTCGATGTCTTTCGGTGCTGGATAGCGAGTGTTCGGCTGTTGAATATCGAAGAGCAGGATATTTGCGGGGTTGAAACCGAGAGGGGCTTTGCTGAGGTTTGACAACGTTCGGGTGAAGAGCCCGGCGCCGACGACAAGGATGACGGAGAGCGAAATCTGAAGTACGACGAGGGTCTTACCGGCAAAGCCTCGTCTGCGCTGCGTGACGTTTTGCGCAGTTTCTTTCATCGCGGAACTGGCCTGCGTGCCTGCGGCCTGCCATGCGGGAGCCATTCCAAAGAGCAACCCCGTTAAGACAGAGATGGCCGTGGTATAGCCAAATATCTGCCAGTCGAGATGATTCACAATCTTTGTTGCCTCCCAGGAGCTGGAGAGCAGATTGGGAATCAGGTTGTGACCGAGATAACCAAGGAAAAGTCCTCCGATTCCGCCCATGGCGGAGAGCAGCAGGCTTTCGGTAAGCATCTGCCGGAGTATGCGTCCTCGCCCGGCACCGAGTGCAAGTCGCACGCTCATCTCGCGTTGACGTGCGCTGGAACGGGCCAGAAGCAGGTTCGCAAGATTGGCGCATGCCAGCAACAAAACAAAGCCGGTGAGCGCGAGGAGAACATAGATAGGTTTAGCAAATTGCCGTCTCATCTCGTTCAGACCACGGCTTCCATCGACCCAGTCGAAGCGTGGCATGGTCGCATCCTTCGTCAGCGTCATCGTTGCTTTGACGGCGTTACTGAGAGCTGCATCAAACGAAGCACTCGCGGCTGCTTCATTGGCACCGGGTTTTATTCTTCCCATAACGACAACCCACCAGTTAGTGGTGCTCGCGAGGAGAGACGGAGCATATCGTCGGAATGCGATAGGCTGCATGCTGAAAGGGCAGAATATATCGGGTGAGATTTGAACACTCTCGGCACCGGTAAATGACGGAGGATTCACGCCAACGATTGTGACGGGAACCAAGTTCAGTTCAAGGGTCTTCCCAATAACAGAGGTAGAGCGTCCAAAGCGGCGCGACCACAGGCTGTCGCTGATGACGGCGACAGGACTACTGCCGACGATGCCATCGTCTGAATCCTGAATGCCGCGCCCCAGTTCGGGCTTCACCCCAAGCGCCTTGTAATAATTGCCTGATACCAGCTCTGCTTCGACAATCTCTGATTGACCATCGATGGTGACTGTCGTTCTTCCAAAGTTCTTAAAGGCGAAGATGTCTTCCATCTCCTGGTGTTGCCGTTTCAGTTGCTGATAGATCGGATACGAGAACGAGGTGTCTATCATCTTCCCTTTAGGAGTAGCCACGTCGGTGCCCCATTCCCACTGCACAGCACCGCTCTTCTCGTTTTGCGACCAGCCGAAGAGCCTAAGCTGCTCGGGATGCTCAACATTCAATCGATCCAGCATCACCTGTTTGGCGAGAGTGAAGATAATGGTGTTGGCACCGATACCCAGAGCGAGTGATCCAATGGCAATCGCAGCAAAGCCGGGGTTTTTGATCAGCATGCGGCAGCCATAGCGAAGATCGGAACGCAGTTCGTCCCATGCGCGTGTTCCCCAGGCAGAGCGGCAATTCTCTTTTTGCGCAGAGAGGCCCCCCAGCTCAACGCGTGCCTGCCGGAGAGCCTCTTTCCGCGATAGTCCATTGCGTGTCAGGTCTTCGACGCGGCTCTCAATGTGAAAGGCACGCTCATCCTCGATTTCACTGTCGAGTTGACTCGCGCGTGTGACGGCCTTCCACCATGTCGAGAAACGGCTGGATAGACTCATATCTCCTCCGGAGTGGCGCGGAGAATCGCTCCAATGGCGTCCGACATGTGATTCCATTTCTCGGTTTCGGCATGGAGGCGCCGCCGGCCGGATGCGGAGAGACGATAGTATTTCGCTTTGCGATTGTTCTCGCTCTGGCCCCACTCACCCGTAATCCAGCCTTCATGTTCAAGCCTATAGAGCGCGGGATAGAGCGACCCTTGCTGAATCTCGAGCCGGTCCCCGGAGATCTGCTGAATACGTTGTAGTACGCCGTAGCCGTGCAGCGGTCCGAGCGAGACAGCTTTCAGTACCATCATGTCCAGCGTTCCCTGTAAGAGATCGTTTTGCCTTCCCATCTATCTCCTCCTAGTATGACTAGGAGAGTAATCACCTTCTCCTAGAATGTCAAAGGGGCGCAGCATAATCCATGTACGGATTGGTCTATGGTCAGCTTGCGATGTGAGGTCGCCAATGCGCCTATCTTGATCGTTGTTCTCAAGATAGATGGTGCCACTCGTACCTCGAATCCTTTGGGTGGCGTATGAGTTGCTGCGCGTTCATGCGCAAAGAACGCGCATGAATGAGGCACGCGGCAGGGTGCAACGAGGGAATTGCCTTCATTGATCGCGGTGAGACGGATGGCCGTGTCCGCGAATATATCCTCAGTATTCCCTGAGAGACCTGGGCTACACGAAGGAAAGCAATTCAGTCGTTGCGGCTGCGCCTTCACTCCGGCCTTCGGCAGAGCGGTACGGGCCTTCGGCCTGACATTTTCCTGGGGCTTAGACGCAAAGCGCGCCACAAACATTCGCATCGCGCTCTGCGGCAGGGGCTTGCGCCCCAGGCTGGGATATGACGCGCCTTCAGCGCTTTAAAGGCATGTTCTCAGGGAGAGTTGAGTTTTTTCGCAGACTGTGAAGCCATGCCCGTCCGGTTTTTGCCACAGCGCAGTGTTTGCACGCTGCCAGCCTATGTTTGATGACGTCTTCCAGGTTGTCGGGGGGGGGCCCTTTTGCGTATCGAACCCTCTGAAAACATTTTTTTCTTTCCCATAGAACGTCTACTGGTGTATTGTCGTCTCCAATAGACGTTCTATGGGGGATGGATGGTCAAGTCGAAAAAGGAGCAGGAGTTGCTGCTCGGAACACTGGACATGCTTGTGCTGCAAACGCTGGTGCTGGGACCGGCGCACGGGCACACGATCGCGCATGTGATTGAGCAGAGGTCGGATGAGGTACTGCAGATCGAGCAGGGGTCGCTTTATCCGGCGCTTCATCGCCTGGAGGATCGGGGATGGGTCTCCTCCTATTGGGGAGTCAGCGAGAACAATCGGAAGGCGCGCTTTTACCGGCTCACAGCAGCCGGCCGCAAACAGCTTACGGTAGAGGCCAACCGGTGGCAGTCCATGGTGAAGGCCATTGGAAGCGTGATGCAAAACGTTACCCGGACTGCTGAACAGAAATGAGGAGGTACCGATGAGCTTGCGCCGCTTTCTGCACCGCCGCTACTGGGATGAGGAACGCGTGCGCGAAGTCGAGGCGCATCTGGCGGAAGAGATCGATCACAACAGCGCGCGTGGCATGACACCGCAGGAGGCGCGGCGGCAAGCCTACATCAAATTCGGCAATCCAACGGTAGTTCGCGAGGAGATTAGGCAGATGAACAGCTTTGTTCTGATGGAGAATCTGGGCCGGGACCTTCGTTATGGCGTGCGGCAACTGTTCCGCAGTCGTGGTTTTGCCGCCATTGCTATTCTCACCCTCGCGTTGGGGATAGGGGTCAACACAGCCATCTTCAGTATTACCAACGGCCTCTTCTTCAGTTCTCTACACATACGGGACGAAGGTAGAGTTGTCGAAATGGGATTCGAGCAGAAGGGCGATTCCTGGCAACCGAGCCTGTCGATGCCCGAGTATCGAGAGGTGCGGGATGGGACGTTGAATGTCTTCTCCGAAGTCATCGCCGAACGCATTTATTTAGATGGCTTGAGTGCACAGGGGAACAAGCCCGACCGGGTGCTTAGCAGTTATGTGACGGGCAACTACTTTCAGATGCTTGGCGTAGAGCCATTTCTGGGACGACTCTTTCGTCCTTCGGAGGGTGCTACCCCCGGCTCCGATCCGGTGATGGTGTTGAGCTACCAGTATTGGAAGGAGCATTTCGCGGGAGATCCGAATATCATCGGGCGGCAGGTTGCAGTGAACAGTTATCCGGTGACGGTCATTGGTGTAGCGCCGCGCAACTTTCGCGGGCTCGTGACTGCTCCCCAGGTGCAGGTCTATCTGCCGGCGGCGATGATTATGCCCATCGACCATGAACCGCTTGCCACCTTCAACAAAGAAGACAGCCGTAGCAAGCATCTCTTTGGCCGCTTGCGACCTGGTGTCACGCGACAGCAGGCGGACGCAGCGCTTGCGCTCGTTGCGCGACGGCTGGCGGTCGAGCACCCCGACAGCGAAAAGGACGCGGCGTTACGATCATTTCCACTCTATGCGGGAAGACTCGGCGACCTGGATTCGCAGAGCATCTATATGACGGTGTCCGCATTTTTCCTAGGGCTTGCCGGTCTGGTTCTGCTACTGGCCTGCGTGAATGTTGCCAATCTCCTGCTGGTGCGTGCGAGCGTGCGCGAACGCGAGATGGTGATTCGTTCTGCGCTGGGCGCACAACGCTCTCGGCTGATTCGCCAGATGATGACAGAGAGCCTTCTACTGGCACTGCTGGGCGGCATAGCCGGCGTTGGCCTGGGTGCATGGGGTAGTTCGATGCTGAGCTCTATGAACCTGAACATCGATCTGCCGGTGCACTTCGATTTCGGTTTCGACTCGCACGTCCTCCTCTTCTCGGTGACGATTGCTCTGCTGGCCGGCACCGTGGTCGGGATTGTTCCGGCAATTCGACTGGGGCACGCCAACCTGAATCTGATCCTGCGGGAAGGCGGCCGTGGCGTTGCCGGAGGCAGGAGCAGATTCCGCGACGCGCTGGTTGTTTTGCAGGTGGGCAGCGCGCTGATGCTCTTAATCATCGCCGCCCTTTTTACACGCAGCCTGGCGGAGAGCGCACACGCGAATCTGGGTTTCAATTCTGCGAATGTGCTGCTGCTCACCATGGACCCCAGCGAGATCGGCTATAAGGATGTGCAGACTCGCGACTTCTATCAGGGACTCCTCGAGCACGTTCGCGCGCTCCCGGGCGTTGACTCTGCGACCATAGCCGGTTCGACACCGATGGGGTATGTCAACAGTGGTTTCGATACGGTCACCGTCAGTGGCGATCAGCCTTCGGCTGGGCATGCCGCACCCAGTCTGAACTACAACGTGATCGGTCCGGATTATTTCCGCACCATGCAGATCTCGTTGGACGAGGGGCGTGGGTTCACGGATGTGGACAAGGAGAGCAGCCCCAATGTGGGCATCGTCAGCGCGGCTATGGCAAAGAAGTATTGGCCGAATCAGGATCCGATCGGGAGACAATTCTCCATGAGCAGGGATCCGACGCATCCGATAGAGGTGATCGGTGTGGCGCACGATGTCCGTTACCAGGGATTTTCCGGGCCCATAGACCCCTATTTCTACCTGCCTTTCCAGCAGCACTATGCCACGAATTCTTTGAACACGCTCGAGATACGCACCGCAGGAGATCCTGTAGAGCTCATCTCCGAGGTCGAACGTTCCATCCACAATATCGCGCCGATGCTGCCTGTGTTTGAGGTAAAGACTCTGCATGAATCTCTCTATTCTCCTAACGGCCTGCTTATCTTTCAGGTGGCAGCTGGCCTGGCTGGGATCATGGGAACACTGGGGCTTATCCTCGCCGTTGTAGGTGTTTACGGTGTGCTTTCGTATGTTGTTAGCCGGAGAACTGCCGAGATCGGTATCCGGATGGCGCTGGGAGCGCGGCGTGGGGATATCCTGAGGAGCGTTTACAGGCAGGGTCTCTGGATCGTCGGGATTGGACTGGTGTTTGGTCTGGCGGGAGCGTTCGCTATCGCTCATCTTCTGGGCAGCATGATCGTAGTCAGTGCGACTGATCCAGCGACGTATTTGAGTGTCTCCGCCATCCTCGCAGCGATTGCGATGCTGGCCTGCTACATCCCGGCGCGCCGCGCTATGCATGTCGATCCTATGAAGGCGTTGCGAACTGAGTAGAAGGTGGCGGGTCGGTGCCTATAGCCTTGACGATTACGATATCTGCCCTGCGAGCACCTTTGCTACAAAACGGGCTATAGCTTCACCGACTTCACGGGGAGAGTCTTCCTGCAAGAAGTGCGCGCCCTTCACTGTGACTTCATATTGATTGGGCCACGCCCGACAGAATTCCCGCTGGGCCCCGATCAGAAAACCGGCTGGGTCTGCATCGATGAATAACTTCGGGATGGGGCTGCTGGCGAGCCAGCGCGAGTAGGAATCGACGATACGAGTGACATCTTCAGGCTGGCCCTCGATCGGCAGCTCTCTCGTCCATGTCAGCATAGGCTGGCGTGAAGGACCGGGATTTCTATAGTAGCGGCGATAGACTTCAATCGCTTCTTCGGATATGCCTCGAAGGGGTAACAGGTATTCGATGAAGAGATTTTTCTCAAGGATCAACTCTTCCCCGGCTTGTGTGCGCTGCGCTTTGAAGAATTCACGCGTCGAAGCTGGCCATTCGTCCCAGGAAAGAAACGGCCGGACAATCGATTCCATGTAAACGATCGCCTTGATGCGCTCGGGATAGCGCTGTGCCCATGCAAATCCAAGTGCCGATCCCCAGTCGTGGACCACCAGAATGATCTGGTCTTTCAGCGCCATCGTCTCGAACCAGGCGTCGAGATAGCGTTGATGGTCTACAAACCGATAATTCCCGTCAGGCGCAGCGCCAGAGTTGCCCATTCCGACAAAGTCGGGGGCGAGGCAACGTCCCAAGGGAAGGAGGTAGGGAATGATGTTTCGCCAAAGGTAAGAAGGGGTTGGGTTGCCATGCAGAAAGACAATCGGGAGCCCCTCTCCCACATCGACGTAGGCCATATTGGTATCGAGTACGGAGACGTGCTTTCGATAGGAAGCATCTTCCGTCGAAATCATAGGATGTGTGATGTTAGGGACCCCTCAGCAAACTTCGCTGCTTGTGAGATGCCTACTTCTCGTTCCATGACGGGATGTCGCGAAAGTGTTATCTATCTACTCGGTCTGGACCTCTCTGAAAGCGGGCACGATAGCCGTTTGGAGTAAGCCTGACTCGAGTGCGAAAGTGATGGCGAAGCGTAGGCGCAGATCCAAATCCGCAACGATCCGCAACCTCCTCTACCGAAAGCGCTGTTGTCTCGAGCAGATCCTTCGCTCGTCTTATACGCAAGGACGTGACCCACTCGAGTGGGCTGCTCCCTGTTGAGGCAGCGAAGCGGCGAGTCAATGTCCGCTTGCTCATTCGAGCGTGGTCGGCAAGTTCCTCGACGGTGATGTTGTCGTGCAGCCTCTTCTGAATCCACTCCAGCAGGTTCGAAAGCCAGGGGCTCGATGGTTCGCCGACTGGTGTATCGATAAACTGCGCTTGCCCGCCCTCGCGATGGGGAGAGACGACCAACCTTCGGGCGACCTTATTGGCTATCAGCGTGCCAAAGTCTTTACGGATGATGTGCAGGCAAAGATCGATTCCGGCTGCGCTGCCTGCAGAGGTGAGGATGTCTCCTTCATCCACATACAGTACGTCGGGTTGAAGCTGAATGGAGGGGAAAGCTGATGACAACTTTTCGACATACTTCCAATGGGTTGTTGCGCGCCTGCCGTCCAGAAGCCCCGTGGCGGCCAACACAAAGATGCCTGAACAAATGGAGACAAGCCGCGCTCCCCGTTTATGCGCTGCGAGAAGCGTGCGGATAAGGCGAGGTGGCGGTGGCTCATCCGGGTTGCGCCATCCGGGGATCAGGATGGTGTCGGCACGGAGCAGGCCGCTGAGACCTATCCGCGGCATGACACTGACGCCTCCCGTGGCACGCAAGGGGCCTTTTTCCAACCCACAGACCTCAAAGGCATACCAGCGTTCGAGTTCAGGACGCGGCAGTCCGAAGAGCTCAACGGCGATGCCGAATTCAAAGGTGCAAAGACCTTTGTACGCGAGCACCGCTATTTTGTGGGGCGCGGGAGTGGACTTTTTAGCATTTCGGAGCTTTGTCACATTTTTTACGGTAATTGGCATTTGAGCCACTGGCAAGATTTTCGTGCGCACCGCATTCTCGAGATGTAACAACTCTTCACCACTCCATGCAGAGAGGAAACATAGAATGCCTGTTACCCATGATGCGCCAGCAGAAGTTGTCGTAACCACGAAGCCAATAGCAAGGCAGATCAGTCGTGTGCTGGAAGTTGCTCCCGCACCGGCGGAGGCGGCTTTCGATCATTTTGCAAGAAGGCTCACCTTCGAGACAGATTGCTCGGACGTGTACTCTTCCTTCGCCACCGATAGGGTCGACTTCGCCCTTCTCGATGTGCGCGGACGGCAGGCTTACAGCAAAGGACACGTTCCTGGAGCGATCAATATTCCACTGCTCACCATTACCGAAGACAGCCTCAGGGGTTATTCGCCTGAGACGGTTTTTGTCGTCTACTGTGCAGGCCCGCATTGCAACGGGGCAAATAAAGCTGCCATTCGTCTCTCGCGGCTAGGCCGGCCGGTAAAGGAGATGATTGGAGGCGTCACAGGTTGGGTGGATGAAGGGTTCAGCCTGGTTGAGGGATGAGAGAAAAACCTATGATTCTCATTCGCGATGCTCGTCCCAGCGATGGGCCGGCGATCATGGCAATGCTTGCAGAGCTGGCTGCCTTTGAAGGTGCGAACCACGCTCCGCGCCTGAACGGCGTCACGCTGGCAAGGGATGTCTTCGGTCCCGCACCGCGATTGAATATCGCGGTGGCAGAGATTGCAAACCATCCACGAGCGCAACTGGCCGGCTTCATCTCCTGGTTCGAGAACTATTCGAGCTGGGAGGGCCGAGTTGGTGTTCACATCGGCGATCTCTGGGTCTGCCCTGAGTTTCGTGGACAGGGCGTAGCCGCAGAACTACTTCGGCAGGTTCTCTCCCGGAACAGGGGAAGGCGTATCGATGTATTCGTGATTCGAGACAATGCAGGGGCGCGTGGCTTCTATGAACATCTCGGGTTCAGAGAGAAGAGAGAGTGGTGTCTGTATAGGATCGAAGCCGAGGAATAGTTCGGTGGTGGCGTGGGCGAAATGCGGGGGTCCTTCGTTCGCTACGCTCTCTCAAGGATGACGACGAGAAACAAGCAACGGCAAAAGAGTATCGGGGAGCTGCTTATACAGCTTCTCTTTGCACTATCTTCTTCACGTTATGGATCGCTGCATATCTTGGCAGACTGAAAGAAAAGCAGCTCCCTTGCAGCTGGGTGCTCTGTACCTGAATGGTCGTGCCATGCCGTTCCGCCAGGGCTTCGGCGAGTGCGAGTCCAAGCCCCGCTCCGCCTGGAGCGATCGGCGAAGAGTTGGTGGCGCGATAAAACCTCTTGAAGACGGAAGGCAGTGCCTCTGCGGCGATGCCAATGCCGGTGTCGCTGACAGAGAAGACGACCGCATCGTCTTTGAGGTGGGTTCGCAGAACGACGTGACCACCTGCTGGTGTGTATTTGCAGGCGTTGTCCAGCAGGATCGTCAGCAGGCGCCGCAGGCTGGGCAGATCGCCGAAGACAGAGACTCCGGCTGCATCGGGCTCTCCCTCGAATGAGATTCCGTGCTGCTCCATCAGCATGGTCCACTTGCCGCCGAGTTCTTTCACCAGCTTGTTGGGATCGAGTGCTTCAAACTGCAGCACGTCGGCCTTTGCATCCGCACGTGCGAGCGAGAGCAGGTTGTCGATCAGCGTGCTCATGCGGACGGACTCGGCCTGTATGCGCTCGCAGACCTCTTTGTACTGGTCGGCAGTGCGTGGAAAGGCGAGGGCGACCTCGGCCTCGGCGCGGACGAGCGAGATGGGCGAGCGCAGTTCGTGTGCGGCGTTGGCGGTAAACTCACGCACGCTCTTATAGCCGGCTTCGATGCGGTCGAGCATCTGGTTAAGTGTCTGGGTGAGGTTGGCGAGTTCGTCGCGCGTCTCTAATACAGGGAGACGCCAGTTCAGGCTCTTGTCGTTGATATGCCGCGCTTCTAACTCAATCGCCGCGACGGGATTCAAGGCCTGGCGGCTCATCCACCATCCTCCGAGCAGAGCGATCAGCAGAACGGTAGGTGTGAGGATCATCAGCTGGCGGCGAAAGTCGTTGTAGACGATGAGCTTGCTGTTCAGCGAGGTGCCGGTCTGTACGGTATAGCTGCGCCCTTTAACGGTGATCGGCTTGATCAGTGCCCAGACGGGAACCGACTCGGCGCTGAACTCGAAGTATGTGCCGTCTGCTGGGACAGCACTGGGCAAGGCAAGATGAGGATAGAGTTCTGTGATGGCTTTGGAACGATAGATCCAATCGCCGTCCTGCCCGATGACCTGCAGCCACTTGCTGCCATGCGTAACGTCGTAGGTAGAGACCATGTTCTCGCGCAGTGTGCCGATCGGTTCGTCTGGTGGCTGAGCTTCGAGAAAGCGCTGGATGCTGCGGACGCGCTGTTGCAGTTCGGTGGTCTCGATGGTCAGGATGCAGCGATGCACCATCCACAGGCACGTTGCAGAGAGCGTGAACATGGCGACAGCGAAGATAAGGAAGAACCAGAGCGAGAGGCGCAGCCGGATGGAGAGAGGACGTATCACGCGCCGGCGCCTTTTTGCAGCGGAGTCGAAGGCTCGATGGAGAGGAAGTAGCCTGTGCCGCGAACCGTGCCTATCAGACTGCGCTGTTCCGCATGGCCGAGTTTGCCGCGCAGCGAGTTAATGAAGGTGTCCAGCGCTCCTGGGCTTACTTCCGCATTGGGTCCCCAGACTTTTTCGAGGAGCTGTTTTCTGGTAACGACGCTGCCGGACTCTTCCATGAGCCGCTCCAGCAGGAGGAACTCTGTGCGGGTAAGAGATAAGGGAGTGCCGGCGAGCGAGATGGTGTGCTTTAGCTTGTCGAGAACGAGGTCGCCAATCTGCAGCAGGCCACTGGGAGCGGAAGGGCGGCGGCGGGTGATGGCGCCGATGCGGGCCAGCAGCTCTGGGAAAGAGAACGGCTTGGTCATGTAGTCGTCGGCTCCGAGGTCGAGCCCGCGAATGATGTCGTCCTCCAGATCGTAGGCTGTCAGCATCAATATGACTGCATGATTTTGCTGCGTGCGCAGGCTCGCTGCCACCTCATATCCATTGCGTGTGGGCAGACCGATATCGAGCAGCACGATGTCGTACTCGTAGCTTTGCGCGAGGGCCAGCCCTTCAGCTCCATCGGATGCCGTCATCACAGTGTGCCCGTGTTCCCACAGGCCCCGGCGCAGCACATCCAGCATGCGCGGGTCGTCCTCGACAATCAGAATTCGAAAGGTGCCAGCGGCTTCCATGGCGTGATGCATCCCTGCTGGGTATAAGACTTCAACGTTATCGCTCGTGTGTTACGGCTGCGTGAATCGGGATCTGCTCGTTCACCTCTACGATAGGTGTACCCCCAACCTCAGGACTTTTTTACAGGATGGTGAAACCTCATTCACTGCCGCTCGTCATCATCGGCCTATACGAATTTGAATTTCGATGCTCTGTCGCGAGTCAAACGCTGACGGATGCGTCATTTTTTCGAGGATTGTGATGCGGCTGCCGAAAGTGATCGACATAAGAAATTGGAAGAGTGTAGGCGTGGTCTGTCTGCTGGGGTTGACGTTCTTCTCTTCAACAAGCTTTGCCGCGCGAGGCACGGACCCTGCTGTTGAATCCTCCGTTCAGCCGGGCAAAGGCGCCATCTCCGGCACTGTTACAGATAGCTCTGGCGGAGTTGTGCCTGGGGCGCAGGTTAAATTGGCTCCCCTCAACCTCACCGTAGTCACCAATGAGCAGGGTGCGTTCATTCTGCCCGAGGTGCCGTCCGGCAAGTACGTCTTGAGGGTCTCCTATATAGGCTTTAAGCAGCAGGACACCGACGTTGATCTGGCATCGGGGCAGGTGCTCAGCCTGAACCTCAAGCTTGCCGTTGCCTCCAACAGCGAGGAGATCCTCGTCACCGCGCCGCGTCCGCACGGGGAAGCCGAAGCCATCAACGAGACACGCACCGCCGACAATATCTTGCAGGTGCTGCCCGCCGAGGTCATTACCAGCCTGCCAAATGCCAACGTAGCCGATGCCATCGGACGTCTGCCCTCTGTGTCGCTCTATCGCATCGAAGGCGAGGGCGTTTATATCCAGGTGCGTGGCACAGAGCCTCGACTGACCAATGTCACGGTCGACGGTATCACCATCCCCGCACCCGAGCCGACAGTCCGTCAGGTGCGCCTCGATGTTATCCCCTCGGACATGGTCGAAGCCGTTGAGCTGAATAAGACGCTCTCTGCGAATCAGGATGCGGACGGTATCGGCGGCTCGGTGAACCTGCGCACCAAAGAGGCTACCGAGCAGCCGACGATCAACTTCTACGGCAACGGAGGCTACACCAACATCCTCAATGGCCGCAGTTCTGCCGCGACGGGTGGCACGATTGGAAAGCGCTTCGGAACGACGAAGCGCTTCGGGCTGCTTGGCAATGCGGCCTATGACTATAACGGCCGCGGCATCGACAACATTCAGCCTGCACTCGATCCACTCTCCACTTTCGCAGAGCCTTTCTACGACAACAATACGATTCGTGAATACCGTTACTACCGTTACCGCTACGGCTTTGCGGGCAGCGCCGACTATCGGCTCAGCGAGAACGCAAGCATCTATGCCCACGGTTTCTACTCCGACCTGAAGGACTGGGGCGATAAGTGGTACTACGAGCCTGTTTCGACCGCGATCAGTTCTTCAGGAGCACTGCCTAGTCCTACGGCTGCCTCTCCGTCGCCGAAGTTCTACACCTCCAGCAAGCGCCCCAATGCCTCTGTAGGAACTGTGATTCTGGGGGGAAGAGATGTCCAGGCGAAACAATGGATGTCCTGGCAGGTATCGGCTTCGCGTTCGTACGAGGTGGATTCTGCAGGAAACCCCAAGGCTGATTTTTCATGGGTAGGCCCGGCTGTGTACTGCAACTATGCGCCCACGGGTACTACGAACCTGTACCATCCGCACTTCGGCACCTGCGATACTACGCCGACCTCTCCGTTGTTGAACTCTGCGAACTGGATCTTCAAAGACATCACCATATCGAAGGGCTTGAACGCACAGCTCGACCTCACGGCCCAGGCTTCCTATGCCCGGAACTACACCTCGCATGGGCACTTTGGAAACTTCGAGATGGGCTTCAAGTTCAACAATGGACACCAGTCCCAGGATTCTACGGAGACTGTCTACGACGGCTGGTCTACCAAGGCTGGTTCGTCGACTCCACTGATGAGCGGGCTGCAAAGCAACTTTCATAACTCCGACTACTTCAATGGCACGTACTTCGGTGGAAACTTCGGGCCGGTCTCGGACTTCAATCAGGTGGCGGCTTACACGCTCACGAACTTCTCCGGGTATGTAGACAACTATAAGACGGTCGCCGATATCTATCCGAACCTCTTCCACACTATCGAGCGCATCACCGCCGGCTATGCGATGAACACCATCGACTTCGGCAAGCTGCACCTCCAGACCGGCCTGCGCTTCGAGGCCACGCAGATGGATACGTTCGGCTATAACCTGACGTTCTACGCTCCCAGTTCAGCTACGATGATGCCGTGCGCTACACCGCTCCCTGCGACGCCTACCGGTTGCTATGTGGTCGCAGGTGTCAACAACAACCCCGCATACCTGGACGTACTTCCCAGCATCCAGATGCGCTATGCCCTCACGTCCAACTCCGCCTTGCGCGCGGTCTATGCGCGCGGCGTCGCGCGGCCCGACCCCTATCAGCTTGTGCCCTATGCTACGGAAGACTCGACGGCCAGCCCAACAACTGTCGCCATCGGCAATCCCGCGCTTCGTCCTGAGCACGCCAACAACTACGACCTGCTATACGAGGACTACCTCAACCCACTCGGCCTTATCCAGGCGGGCTTCTTCTTCAAGCAGCTTACCGCCCCGCAGATCGAAACCGTCCTTCCGGGTGGCCTCAGCCTCTCCAACTTCCCCGCAGGGTATTTTCCGCCGGCGCTGCAAACCGTACTCGCGGAGTATCCCGGCGACTCGATTACGCAGTATGTGAACGGCCAGAACGCATGGCTCTATGGCCTGGAACTGAGCTATCAGCAGCACCTGAATTTTCTTCCGGGCGTGCTCAGTGGTCTGGGGATCTCCGCGAACTATAGCTATACCGCTTCACGAGAAAAAGGTGTTCCGCTGCGCACCGATCATCCAACGCTGATCGACCAGTCTCCCAACACCTGGAACCTCAGCCCGACGTACGACACGAAGCGTCTTTCGGTGCGTGCTGGTCTGGCTTATAACCAGGCGAGTCTCTTCTCCTATAACTACACCTCTCCTGCGTTGGTCAGCGGCTCCGATCCGAGCGGCCTCGGATCCAAGGGACCATCCGGCGATATCTTCACCCTGACTCACTATCAAGTCGACGCGCAGGCCAGCTACCGGTTCTATAAGGGCTTCAGCGCAGTGGTCTCGGGTTTGAACCTCAACAACGAGGTCTTTGGCTACTACCAGGGCAGCACACAGTTTGTGAACCAGCGAGAGTTTTACAAGCCAACGTATACCGGTGGTATCCGCTACAACTTCGTGCGCCACGAATAGGCAGGCATCGATAGATCTCCGCTCGAAGGAAAGTAGCAAAGATTTTGGAGAAGTACATGAAGTTGGTTCCCCTCAATATCGCCTTGTTGTCTGTTTTGCTCCTCGGCCCTGTTCGAATGCCGGCACAGTCTGAAAAGCCCTCTGCCGGTTCAGGCGATACCTTGAAACTCGTCGTCATCCTCAGCAGGCATGGCGTACGCTCGCCGACGCAGGCGAACACACAGCTTGATCGGCTCTCCGTAAAACCATGGCCTCAGTGGACTGTCGCACCTGGAGAGCTCACGCCGCGCGGTGCGTTGCTGCTGAGGCAGTTTGCAGGCTGGCAGCGAACCCGACTCGCTGCACAAGGCTTGCTGCAGCCGCAGGGGTGCGCCGATGCTGCACAGGTTACCGTCTACGCTGACTCCGATCAGCGCACCGTCGCTAGTGGGCACGCGCTGGCCGAGGGTCTGATGTCGGGCTGCAAGATTCGCATCGACTCATTGCCTCAAGGTACCGAGGATGCACTCTTTCATCCGCTGGCTGCGAAGGCGATCGAAGCCGATCGCCAGCTCGCGGCGGACGCTCTCCGTGAGCGCGTGCATGGAGACCCTGCCGCGCCTGCCCGAGATCATCAAACTGTTTTGGAGGAGTTGCAGCGCATCCTGAATGATTGCGCAGCGCAGCCTTCTTCCTGCTCGAAGGTTCCTGCTGAGAAGGCAACGTCCGTGACTGGCATCGTACCGGCGATCCTGCCAGGGAAGAGCGATCATCTTGCGGACCTACGAGGCCCGCTGGCCGTGGGTTCCAGCATGTCCGAGAACTTGTTGCTGGAGTATGCGGAAGGCTTGCCCGCGGATCAGGTCGGCTGGGGACAGGTGCAGGAACAGCAGTTGCAGAAACTGCTGCCTCTGCATAGCGCCTACTTCGATCTCGTGCATCGCACGCCTTACTTTGCGCAGGTAGAAGCCTCCAACCTGCTTGACCATATTCGCCGCACTCTTGAACAGGGTGCGACCGGCAAGAGCATCGATGGCGCGATCGGTCCAAAGGGAGAGAAGGTGGTGATCCTTACGGGGCACGACACGAACCTTGCAGGCGTGGCCTCACTGCTTGGTATCCATTGGGATCTCGATGGGCGCCGCGACGATACACCGCCGGGGGCAGAGATGGCCTTCGAGCTATGGCAGCATGGCGATACCTACTCCGTACGGCTTCGCTACTCCTTGCAGACGCTTGCGCAGTTGCGCGCAGCTAAGCCACTCTCGGAGCAAAATCAGCCCGCATCGGAGCTGCCTGAGATGTCTTGCAAGGATGCAACAGGGCGATGCAGCCTTGCGGGCTTCAAGGAACTTGTAAAGCAGGCGGTGCGTCCGGAGTTTATTCGTTAGAGCATTTCCCCTCCCGGTGTAGATCAGCGGGAGAAAGCGATGTGTGGGCTGGAACGTTGGAGACATGTCACACATGGGCAGGAGCGGTCGGGCGTTCGCCCGATACCCACCTTAGGCGCAAAAAACGCGCCGAAGATGGGGCACCCGGATCGTGGCTCGCCCTACACCTATAGAGGAAATGCTCTAACGCGTGCTCTCATCTATCTGGCGTTCAGTGGGTGGAAGCTGTCGATACAACTTGTGGCATCAAAAGGGGCACCTGGTGCTTTGATGTTCAATAACGCGGGGTCTGGAGTGCTTGCGCGGTCGTTATTCTGCAACACATTTTGAGATACGTCTACGCATCGCGTGTGGCTCATGGAGAAGACCGGTGCGTCTGCGGGTGAGCTCGTGGGGTAATCGTGATTGAACAGAATGCGATTATGCGTGAAGCTCAGGCCGTCCACCGAGGTGGCATATAGGAGCGGATGCTGGAATTGCTCGAACGAATTGTCCTCAATGCGTATGTTGCGAGCGTTGAAGTAATCTCCGCCTTTTGCTTCGTCGGCGGGGAAGTCGATCAAGATGGAACCCTCGCCATAATGCCCCATATTGGTATCGAGAAATCTGTTATGTCTCACCAGCACGTTATGAGCGGGAGCATTTTCAAACCAGTTGGAGGCATCGCTGTTAAAGAGAATTGCGGGACCTGAAAGATGATCGAAGAAGTTGTCTTCGACAACCGTCGAGGCCTGGCTTCCGAACAAGGCTCCTCGTGCGCGGTTATGGCGAATGTGATTATTGCGATAGATTACGTTGGGCTGCCACGCCAGATTCTCCACCGCGTCCTTGACTGCCACGGAGGAAGGGAGTGCTTCTGTGAAGCGCACCCGGAGGTGCTTGTCATCCAGTGAATGTACCTCAGCGACCTTTGCCGTAGCATAGGGTTCAAGGGCTTTGGGATGAACCAAACGGAGGATGTCGCCAGAAGACGCAAAGGGCAGGCCAAAGGTCTGTGGATGGCCGAACTCAAGAATCAGGGTATCGGGCGCCGGCTCTGCAGCTATTCGAAGGTATGAGCCATGCACGTTGATTGCGTCATCGAGCATGTTTTCGAAGAGCCCGTTCTCAACGAGGAGCTGTCCTCGGCAGTTCGAAAAATGCACCGCGTCGCCGGTCGTTGAGACGTAACGATTGCTTCCTGGTTTCAGGATGACATTGAATCTATCGAGATGAATGTCGTCGCTGTACTGAGCGATGAAGCCCATTCCCATTGCGCTATACACTTGCGCACTGGAAACGGCGATGTGGCTGCTTTGACTGACCAGAATAGCTGGATTGGGGCGATCGCCATTCCAAAGCATGAGCACGTCACCCGGCCGGGTTTGCTGTGTCAGACCAGATAGACGCACATCATCTCGATCGATTCTTTTAGCCGTTGTCTTATCAATCTCCCAATTGTCGCCTGTTCCGGCGACAAGCCACTTTCCCTCGGGATCAAAGACGACGCTTCCCCGCGCGAGCTGTTCTGATCCAAGGGGAGCGTCCTCGGCCCGAATGAAGATGTGATCGTCTTTGACGCTGTAGGAAAGGGGACTATCTATATGGAGGTCGACAAACCCGTCGTGCTTGCTCACAACTTTTGCCTGCACAAGGTGCGGGTTTGCATAATCTATCGAAAAATTACGCAGAGTCACCCGGTCGGAGTCCGAAATAACGATAGGCAGCATGGAATCATGAAAGACAAATTCCGACCCGTTGCCATCCAGTTCGAGGCCGCTGGCGTGTTCGATGGAGATACCAACCGCACGCTCCGCCACTCCATCATGATTTGAGACAAAGAGGTGGCGCATCACCGCGCCTTGAGGCCAGAAGTCATACCGTCCGTGTTGGAACACTATCTTCGAGCGATGATGGCGCAATGCAAAATCGATTGCTTTTGCGACGGCCGGACTGCTGTTCTGGCCGGAGTCAGGCTTTGCTCCGTACGTCGATATGTCAACAATCTGGCCGATTGCCTCCGTGTGCATGAGTAGTGTCGACGAGACGATGATTGCGGTGTAAATCCAGCGCATGGGGGTTCCTATTTGCGAGAGTCTCGAAAATTTGAGCAATGGTTAATCGATGCAGCTCAGGTCTAGATTATTTCAACGAGGGCGGGTCCCTCATGCGCAGTGAACGTGCCCATGAGTGGGGCACGCTGGATTCCAATTACTTGGTATCCGGGATACTCTCTATTGTTCCTGGTGGCAGGGGAGGAAGAGCCAGGTGTTGCTGCAGGAACTTGATGCGGTCGAGGCGCGCCTGCGCGTTGAGCGCATGACCGCTTTCGTAGAACTTGACCTCCTTAGGCCCGGAGCTCATCGCGAAATAATCCTTGGCATCTTTGAGCGGAACCCAGTCCTCGTCCTGAAGGCCATATTGAAAGAGGGCTGGTGCTGGTCCGAGATGCGTGGCGTAGGATCCTGGATCGGCCCACGCACTGGCTTGCATTGCCTGCTCGACCTTTGCCATGTCCTTTCCCTGACGAGCCGCAATCATGCGTGGAGAGTCGGAGTCGAGGAAGTATTGCCGGTTTGACTGTGGCCCGCTCATGAAGACGAAGGCGGAGATACGTTTGTCGACTGCATCCAGGATGGCGCCGGTGCCGGCGTCCCAGCTGTGTCCAACGTAGGCGATGCGTTTGGGGTCGACATCGGGACGTGACAGCAGCAAATCTACTCCGCGGCGCAGATCGATGACCTGCTGCGCAGTCACCACGGGATTGGGAGCCGGTTTGAAGCCAGGACGGGCCGAAGGAGCATCGATCAGGAGGGATACCACTCCGGTGGGCGCGAGAGCGATCGCTTCGTTAAGGAACTCCTCACGGCTTGAAGTGGAGGACTTCGGCATCAGCCAGTGGCCCCAGAGGATGGCTGCAAATTTGCCCGGCTGCTTTGGTACTACCAGATAGGCTGGCACTGTCCCGCCGTTGGGACTGATGTATGTGATGTCGTGAATGCTTACGCCATCGCGCTGCTGTACGGATACTTCTTTGACTTCCAACGCTGCCGAGGTGCTGTAGTCAAAGTGCCCGGCGTCAGGGGTGGCGGCATCCTGAGCAGATGCATTCCGAAACAGGAACATTACGAAGGTAACTGCGACAAGGATCTTCGATGGGGTTCCGACGGAGGAAATTCGCATAGTTGATTTTAGATGCGAGAACGCTCAGGCGTAGATGGCTGTTGGGCATTGGGAAGAGGCTCGCTGCCTGAAATTCAGCGAAGATCGTGGCGGTATGCGAAGTCTGCTCGACGGGCAACCGTCGAGCTCAACTGAGACTTAGACTGACTATTTTTAAGTTAGATAGTAATAGCCTTGAAGGTTTAGCTTTCGCTGCGCTCTTTGAGGCTAGTATGGCCGTCTTGACCTTTGCGCGGAGTGGAAGCCGCGAATATTGCGATGAGGCCCAGCGCGGAGACGACTGCTACATAATGAGCTGGAGCAAATCGGCTCAGGTGAGCCAGCCAAGATACCAACAGCGGAGTGATGCCGCCGAAGATAGCGTACGCGATGTTGTAGGAAAAAGAGACGCCGCTGAAACGTACCGGTGGTGGAAATGCCTGAATCATGAGAATGGGTGTCAGGACGACGACTCCGCCAGCACCGATCCCCGCAAGGGCATACAGCGGCAGCAGTGCCGATGGCATGGAGGCTGCGCCAATGTAGAGGCCATACGTCGCGGCGATGAGCAACAGCGAAGCCGGAAACGCGATGCGCCTGATACCGAACCGATCTATCGCGGCGCCTATGAGCACGGTTGAGATGCATAACGTTGCTGTTCCAGCGAGGTTTGCCATCTGCGCATCACGCGGCACGATATGGAACAGCTTCTGTAACAGCGATGGGGTCATCAGGATCACCACTACGATTGCCGCAGTGAGTGTCCAGGTACTGAGAATCGAGGTTGTAATAGCCCGTCTGTAATCGCGAAGAACGATACGCAGGGGCAGCTCTCTGGACACAGCCGCTCGCAGACGTAACTCTTCGAACACGGGCGTCTCCTCCAGCCAGCGCCGTAGAAACATCGCGATAAAGCCGAAGATACCGCCGAGCACAAAGGGGATACGCCAAAGGCCGCCGGAGATCTGAGTGGGAGTGCAGGCGATGTTGAGGACCGTTGCAACCAGCGAGCCGAGCAGTATGCCAAAACTCAGGCCACCGGTGAGCAAGCCAACTGCGAATCCGACCCGTCCGCGCCGTGCGTGTTCGGCGACAAACACCCAGCCGCCTGGAGCCTCACCTCCGATAGCGATTCCCTGCATGATTCGCAACGCGAGCAATAGTAGAGGTGCGGCGATGCCGATGGATTGGTATGTGGGCAGAAACCCGATGAGCAAAGTGGGAATGGCCATCAGCAGAACGCTCAGCGTGAACATGCGCTTGCGGCCACGGATATCGCCGAAGTGCGCCATGACAATTCCACCTAATGGCCGAGCCAGATAACCGGCGGCAAAGATGCCAAAGGTCTGGGTCTGTCGTACCCAGTCCGGCAGGCTGGCGGCGAAGAATAACTTGCCAATCACGGTGGTGAAGAAAACAAAGATGACGAAGTCGTAAAACTCGAGTGCTCCTCCGAGGGAGGCAAGCGAGAGTGTACGAATCTCTGTGCGTGTCATGGGGCGGTCTGATTGGCCGTAAGTCGTTTGCATAGGGGATGACTGTTGCATGTCTATGTTAATGGCTTTCTACGGGCAGCCGAGTTGCAAATAAAGAAGGGATGACGGCTGGCAGTAAGCCAGTTTCGTCATCCCCTCGTCTGTTGCAGGCTAATGTTTAGCGCAGGATCTGGTTCAGCGGAGGCTGCTTCGCATCGGGCAGTTGCAGGTCGAGTATTTTGGCGATCGTTGGAGCGACCTGCAGGTTGGTGATCGAACCCAGGTCGACGCCGGGCTTGATCGCTGCGCCCGAGGCTACGAACAGGGCCTGCATGTCGGACATCGTGTTGAGGTAGCCGTGCTGGCCACGCGGTGGATTGGTGCGGGTCAGTGCGCCGCTTACGTCGTCGCCGAAGGCGTAGTCAGGTGCGGCTGCGAGATAGAGTTGGGGAGCCTGATCGGTGTCGGCGTCGGAGGGTATGCCGAGCGCGCGGGCCTCTTCGTTGGTGTAGACGTGCTCGATCCCGGGGACAGCAGCGAAGTAGGCTTTCAGTTTGGGGATCAGCTCCGCGCGGCGGCTGGCATCGCGGATATAGAGCGAGGCTGCGCCACCTTCGGCCTTGACCCACACACTGCCTGCATAGGTATTGCCTTGTTTGTGCAGCAAGCCTTGCTCGATGAGGGCGACGTTTGGGTTGATGGTATGGGTGTAGGTCGCAAAGCCGTGATCGGAGAGGATGAAGTAGGTAGTGCGGTCCTGAAGGCCTGCCTTGTGTACAGCCTCCACAACGCGCGCCAGGCACTGATCGGCGTAGGCATAAGCCGCATACGCAGCCGGTGTGAGCGGCCCGTAGGCGTGCTGGATGGAGTCCGTCTCCAGAAGGTGGAACAGCAGAAGATCCGGCGTGTGTTTTTGGAGGATATCGATGGCGGCGTCGGTCCATATCTCATCGCGCCACGCGGGGCTGCTCTTGTCTCCGAAGTGCTCGACCTGGTGGCGCGTCACGAGGCCTTGAGCGACTAGCTCCTGTGGTATCTCGTCCTGGATATCGGGCTTTTCGCCGAACTTCCAGCGGACTCCCTTGGCGCCATAGATGGCGACCCAGTCGACCTGGCCGGTGGTCAGGCCCTTTTCCGCAGCGGCGTCGTAGAGGGTGCGTGCATGGACTAACTTGTCCTTATCGGTCCAGGGCTCGATCTGGGGAGCGGTTCCATCGGCGGGCAGTACGATCAAGCCGTTTGCCATAACAAAGTGTTGGCTGGCATTGACTCCAGTGATCATCGCCGTGTGGTTGGGCCAGGTGACTGTGGGGTTGATGGGCTTCATGCCCGTCGCAACTGCGCCAGAGGCCGCAAGGGCGCGCAGAGTCGGCATGGGGAGCTGCGGATCCTGCAGCGCGCGGGCAGGGAAGCCGTCGACCGTAATGACGATCACGATGGGCTTTTGCGTCGATTGTGCGGAGATGCAGCCCGTTACTCCGGCGAAGAGGAGCCCGTATAGCGTGAAGCGAGTGAGAGTCTTGATCAAACTAGTCCTGTCCTTTTGGTTATTGAAGGTCCCTGTGTAAGACGATACAGCGGTGATGTAGGTCTCTCCACTAGGGCTACGGCGGCAAAAAACGCCGCCTCCGGTCAAGATGACAAGATAGCGGGGTGGTCAAAAAACCACATCCCGCTACCTTTAGAAACCCCTTAGAACATCAGCTTCAAACCGAACTGAAGCTGTCTTGGCGAGTTGTTCTGCGCGGTGATCTGGCCGAATGTTGCATCGTTCACGCCGGTGTCGGGAGAACCGAACTGGACGTGGTTGAAGGCGTTGAACAGCTCGGTGCGGAACTGTACCTTCAGCTTCTCGAAAGGATCGAAATCTTTCAGGAGCGAAAGGTCGGTGCTGTTCAGTCCGGGCGAGCGCAGGTTGTTGTAGTACGCCGGACCGTCGCCGAGCGCGAAGGGGTTCGCGCTGGTTCCAGGCTGGCTGAAGTCGGCGGTATTGAAGTACTTGCTCAGACGCTGATGAATATCACCGTGGTATGCCGCGTTCTGGAAGTTGGTGTTGGCGTACAGGGTCTGATAGTTGAAGTTGGAGAGATTGTTGGTTGCCGATATCTGGAGCGGAGTGCCTCCCTGAAGCGTAGTGATGCCGTTCACCTGCCAGCCGCCGGCGATAGCATCTTCCCAGCGCGACATGTTGGCGCCGAAGGTCTTGCCGCGTCCGAAGGGTGCTGCGTAGATATAGCTGATGATGAAGCGTTGATGGACGTCCTGCGAGCTGATCGCATAGTCCGCCATCGGATTGAAGCTGTCCTGATGGGTGGTTCCGTTGTCGAAGTTCTTCGCCCATACGTAGGAGCCCTGAAGCTGGAGTCCGGAGGCGAAGCGCTTGTTCACGCGGAGTTGCATGCCGTCGTACTGGTCGTTGCCTCCGGCGAGGAAGAGCGGTAGAACGCTGGTGAACTGCGAGTACTTCTTCAATAGCTGGGCCTTCGTGGTTGTCGCAGTGTTCAATGCTCCGGTCGTGATGGAGCCAAAGTAAGGGTTGGCCACCACGGCATTCAACTGCGAGCCAAGAGCGAGGTCTTCCTTGGGAAGCTGGTCGAAGTCGATGCCACCCTCGCGGCTCTGCTGCTGTTTGCGCCCGCGATTGCCGACGTACGCGAGGTCCATGGTTGTGCCCCAGGGAAGCGTCTGCTGGATATCGAGGTCCCACTGAACGACGTAGGGTGTGGGTGTGTTCTGGAGAACGCCTTCGATCTGACCGCCGTCACCGGTGAGCAGTCCCTGCGAAGAGCCGGGAGGTGTCTGAAAGCCCTGAGGGAAGGGGTTGTCCAGCGTGTTCGAAGGTGTGATGCCGTTGCTGTTGAGCGTGCTGATCCAGTTATTCTGCACGCGGAAGCCGTACGGTCCGACCGTACCGGCCGCAGCCTGTGCCGAAGGTCCATAGACGATGGCCGCTCCGCCGTGGATGACGGTACTCTCCTGTGCCGCATAGGCAAAGCCGAAGCGAGGCGCGAAGTTGTTGGCGTCGATGTGGTACTGGTGACGGCTGTTGCCATCGACTCCGACGAAGACCAGGCCGCCCTGCAGGCCGGGGACCGCGGAGGAGAGTGGCGACGTAATCGTCGGGTTGAAATAGTTCATGCGATTGAAGCGTTCGGTGCGCGGTGTGTCGAGGTCATAGCGCAGGCCGAGGTTGAGCGTTAGCTTTTTGCTGACGCGCCAGTCGTCCTGTACGTACTCGGCCAGATAGTAGCTCTGCGAAGCATCGTCTTTGTAAGCCTGGATGAGGTCGCCGGTGCCGGTACCGAGCAGCATGGAGGCGAGACCGTTGCCGGTATTGGCGCTGGCCGAGTTTGGATTCGGGCCCGAGGTGAAGGTGGTGCCGAAGCTGAAGTTGCCTGAGCTGTCTGCGCTCTCATGATCGTTCACGCGGATCAAACGCCCGTCGAAGCCGGCCTTGATCGTATGCTGTCCGCGCACCATGGTGATGGAGGAGAGCAGGCTGTAGGTCATGAACGCGTTGTGCCGGTTGCCGTTGTTGCCGAGTCCCACATAGCCGGCCGGGGAGAAGACGGGGAAGAGGTCCGTTCCGCCAGCTGCGTTCAGGCTGGCAGGAAGACCCAGCGTCGCCGCCTGGAAGCCGAGGCTGTTGTTCAAATAGTTGTAGAGCGTTCGGGAGAAGCCGAGCCGGGCATCCACGATGGTGCGAGCATTTGGCGTTGCAGTGTAGCCCAGGGTGACTCCACGGTCGAAGTCTTCGCCATTGATCAGGCCTTCGGCGACGGCGTCCGCAGCGGGAAAGAGCGGGTTGGGGCTGCTGCTGTAGAAGCGGTTGGAGTAGCGTCCGAAGATCTTCTGCTTGTCGCTGATGGTGTGGTCGATACGAACATCCCACGCGGTGGTCTGGTTGATGGTGGTGCCGGTCGCAAAGTAGTTGTTCGCGTTCGTTACCGGATTGCCGGCTGCGTTGGGCAGGGGATAGTACGACAATGCCTTCTGGGCTACCGCGCTCATCAGGTTGGTTGGGATCTTGTTGCCTGCAAAAGGATCGCGAACATAGCTGGACCCGTTGAGACGCGTGGAGAAGGGGTTATAGATCGAGATGAGCTGTCCGTTGGCGCCGAAGGTCTGTGAGAAGTCTCCACCGCGCTGAGCGAGCGTGGGAACGGTTGCGGTCACAGAGTTGAAGTCGCCTTCGCGCAGCAGTTCGGTCGAGAGCAGGAAGAAGGTGCGATTCTTGAAGATCGGTCCGGTCAGGACGCCACCGAACTGGTTGCGGCGAAAGGGCGGGAGCGGCGTTCCATGCTGCTTGTTGAAATAGCTGTTGGCGTCCAGGTCGGAGTTGCGGATGAACTCAAACGCCGTTCCATGGAACTCATTGGTGCCCGACTTGAAGACTACGTTGAGGATGCCATCCAGACTGCGGCCAAATTCGGCGGGATAGTTCTGGGCAAGCAGCCGGAACTCGCCGATGGCGTCGACGGAAGGGAAGATACCGATGCCGGAGTTTCCGTTGACCGTGGGGAATCCGGCCGGGGTGCCGTCGACCAGAACATCGGTGTAACCCTGGCGTCCACCGTTCACGGAGAAGCTGACGGAGTTGTAGTCGTTGCCGACCGAACCTGCAAAACCAGGAGCCAGCTCCAGCAGGTCATAGGGGTTGCGGGTATTGAGCGGCAGGCTGCGAATCGAGGTGCCATTGACCTCGTCGCTGACCACAGACGAGACCGTATCCAGGTCCGTAACGTCTGCGTTTACGGTCACGGTCTGCTGTACCTGTCCCACGCGAAGGGCCACATCCAGACTGGCATGTTGTCCGAGATCAAGCCGGATGCCGGCCTGGTCGTATCCCTGAAACCCGGCCGCCTTGACGCTGAGCGAATAGGTTCCGGGTGCGAGGTTCAGGAGGGAGTATTCACCCTTCTGGTTCGAGGTCTCGACCGTGCGCGCGTTGGTCTCCGCGTTGGTCGCTGCTACCGTAGCGCCGCTGACCGTCGAGCCACCACTATCCCGCACCACGCCGAGCAGACTTGCGCCGGTGTCCTGGGTAAACCCGGTCCGGCAGAGTGCCAGCAACAAAACCATGCCCAGGTATCGGACACCTCTAAGAACTCCACGCTGTATCATCGATCTCCTCCACTAGCCAAAGCCACGTTCAGTGATTTCAATTTGGGAAAAATGGACTTAGGGAGATATTTCCCTTTCGTCTTGCTGAACCTATTCGAAGCGTGCCGGAGAAGTTCAGTGATTTCTCGGAGATTCCTCATACGTTCATGCTGAAGTGATGAAAGCAAAGGACTAAGAGGCCTGGAGCAGGGCAGCGATCAGTGGGGTGAAACGCAGGTGATTCACGGATTTGTAATGCGGCGGAAGGTACAGTTAAGCTGAGAAACGCAAAGGATTGCTATGACGAGGGGTACGGCGGCCGAGTATCTCGACGTGGATGCCGACGAACAAAAAAATCGGGACGAGGACCCTCGCTACCAGCTGCTCCAGCGAATCCTTGCGACTCCTGATTTTGTTCGTTCCCCCCAGCTCTCCAAATTTCTCTTCTATATCTGCACGGCCACCTTCGAGGATCGTGGCCAGACACTCAGTGAACAGCATGTGGGCGTCGCGGTCTTTGGGCGAGAGCCTGACTACGACTCGGCAGCCGACACGATTGTGCGTTCCCATGCGCTGCGCCTTCGCCGGCGGCTGGAGCAGTATTTTCAGCGTGCCGGTCGTAACGAACCTGTGCACCTGGTCATTCCGCGTGGAGGCTATGCTCCGGTATTTCTACCGGCACCGGCTTTCGGGCAGATGGAAGGGTCTCCTCTTGGAGCGCCGCAGGATGATTTTGAGGAACAGAGTTCTTCGCTGGAACTGCCTGTTGTTCCTGGGACTGGGGGCAAAGCTCGCGCCTTATCCGGTGAAATCTCCCTCGATCGGACTGTGCCTGATCCTCTAACTTTCGTGCTGTGGCGCTATCGTGCTCTAACTGCGGTTCTCGCGTTGCTCGTTATCGGTCTGGCCGTCGCCTTTGGGATGCACCTGCGTACCCACTTCCTGACGAATCGCCATCATGTTCTCTGGGGGCGGCTCTTTACCGACGATGAACCGACTCACATTGTCCTCGGCGATTCCGGGCTGGTCCTCTTCCATAAGGAGACGCACCAGTATGTCAGCCTGCATGATTTTCTCAGCGATGATGTAAGCAAGCAGCTGCCTTTCGCCGAACATACAGATCCAAAGTTCGCGGAATTTCTTCTACATCGCCGCTATACGTCGATGGTCGATGCTGCCACACTTGCCCGGCTGCTGCGTCTGCCGGAGGCCATTCCCGAACGAACTTTGGTGCACTATAGCCGGGACATGCACCTGAACGATTTTAAGTCCGGAAATGTCATCCTGATTGGAGCTCAGGAGGCAAACCCATGGGTTGAACTATTTGAATCCCATATGGATTTCGTTTTCAGTATCGATCCCACTGACAAACACACATTTTTTCTCAATCGGCGTCCCCTTCCAGGAGAAGCCATCGAATATAGCTCGCACACGCCGCAGACCTCCACGAAAGTCCATGCCGTGATCGCGTTTTTGCCCAATCTGAGTGCGACAGGAAATGTCCTGATTCTCGAAGGAATTTCCATGGCCGGAACCGAGGCGGCTGTTGACCTTGTTATGGATGATGACAGGCTGCTTCCCATTCTTAACAAAATCCGGAAGCCGAATGGATCGCTTCCGCACTTCGAGATGCTGCTGGAAAGCGATACGCTCGGTGAAAGCGCAGGACCTGCTCGCGTCGTTGCCATTCATTTGCACGATTGAACGCGAAGGCCTGAGCCTAGAGGCTGAGATGAAAGTCAGAACGAAGCGTGTCTATCTCGATCCAGGCGATGAGGATGGAACGCGTATCCTCGTCGATCGGCTTTGGCCACGAGGCTTAACCAAAGAGAAGGCCAAGGCCGATATCTGGTTGAAGGAGATCGCGCCAAGTACAGAGCTTCGCAAATGGTTTGGCCACGACCTGGAAAGGTGGACGGAGTTCCAGACAAGGTATGCCGAGGAGTTGAAGTTGCATAGTGAACAACTTGCACTCCTGAAACTGGAGGCAGATCGAGGGCCGATCACCTTAGTGTTCGGGGCGCGAGATGAGGAGCACAATCAAGCTGTCGTCCTGCAAAGAGTGCTCCAACACAAATGACCCGTACCTTGCCGAAGCCGACCGTCCTTCCCCGCAGCTTTTATCTGAGTTCGCCAGAAGTTGTTGCGCGCGCGTTGCTGGGCAAGCTGCTCACTCATCATCGGGATGGCGAGCGTCTCACTGGCCGCATCACGGAGGTGGAAGCGTATCTTGGATTGTCTGATCCTGCCTCTCATACTTTTCGTGGGCTCACCGCCTACAACTCGGTACTTTTCGGGCCGCCAGGATTTTCGTATGTGTATTTCATCTATGGCATGTACTACTGCGTGAATGTCTCTTGTTTGCCCGATGGTGAACCCGGCGGTGTGCTCATTCGAGCGCTCGAGCCCGTCGAAGGGATTGAGACCATGGCTCGGCTTCGTGGTCTTCCGAGCGGGGCATCGCCGAAGTTGCTTACCGGCGGCCCCGGGCGGCTCTGTCAAGCATTGGGTATTACACGTGCGACGCACAATGGCCTCGACGTGACAAGCAAGAAGTCCGTTCTTCAGATACTCGACGACGGCTATCAGGCGGAAGACATTGAAGTCACACCGCGAATCGGAATCAGTAAAGCTGCGGATCTACCCTTGCGATTCTTAATAGGCGGGGTCGCAGCAAAGCGCCGACCTCGTTGAAGCCATCAGGCTTATTACGATTAAGCTTCCCATAAAACGGGAATAGCTTATTTCAGGCGATCGAAGTCGATACCCGTTGCCTGAGGGTCGAGGTTTTTCACGATCCGCAGCAGGAATATGCTCAGAGCTTCGATCTCTCGCTCGGTGAACCCTCGTAGCGCCTCCTGGCTGCCTTCCAGCAAAACTTGATTGGCACGGGGAAGCTTCTTTAAGGCTTTGGGTGTCAGAGAGACCAGAGTGCTGCGTTTGTCGTGCGGATTGGGTGTCCGTCGAATTAATTTATCTCGCTCCATCCGGTCCAATAGCTGCGCCATCGTGGGCTGCTCGATTCGAGCGAGACTGGCTAGCTCCTTCTGTGTCAGGGCAGCGCCATCCTTCAAGGCATACAGAACGGGCATCTGGGCTATCGCAAGGCCCAAAGGTTGAAAGCGTTCCTCTCCCAATCGAACGAGCAGACGAGCCGTCCGATTGATGAGATGACCAGGCCTGCGAAATATCCCTGTGTCCATAGGCGCCTCCATTTAGATAGTATCCTATACAATTTACATAGCTACCTATCTAAGGAGGATAGTTTATGGGCAAACCAAGTATCGCGATTGTCGGAGCCGGCCCTGGCGGCTTGACGCTCGCACGCATTCTGCACCTCCATGGCGTCCATGCTTCGGTCTTCGAGCGAGAGGCGTTTTCTTCGGTTCGGCCTCAGGGCGGGTCGCTCGATATGCATGCGGACTCCGGTCAGTTTGCGATTCAGTGCGCGGGATTGACTGCTGAATTTAAACGCATCGCCCGTTATGAAGATCAGGAGTCACGGATCTATGACAAACACGGCAAGCTGTTGTTCGTCGATGCTGCGATCGCGGGTAAAGATCGCCCAGAGGTGGATCGCGGGCACCTTCGGCAGATGCTGTTGGACTCGCTGCCGTCAGGCGTTGTTCGCTGGGACCATGAGCTGACCACAGTTGCGCAACAGGATGATGGAACGGTCGAGCTTGCGTTTCGGAATGGAACGAGCGAGAGGTTCGACCTGGTCGTTGGCGCCGATGGCGCGTGGTCTCGCATACGGCCATTGGTGTCGGATGCTCGGCCTATTTATAGCGGTGTGATGTTCGTTGAGCTCGGTATCGACGATGCCGACACGCGGTATCCGGAGTTGGCACGACTCGTAGGGCGTGGCTTGATGTTTGCTCTCGGGGACTCCAAAGGGCTTCTCGGTCATCGGGATGCAAACGCCCACCTCGGTGTCTACGCGGCCATGCGGGTGCCGGAAGACTGGGTCGAGACCAGCGGGCTCGATTGGTCGTCAGGGGATGCTATTAGAACTAGCCTGACGTCCTACTTCAACGGTTGGTCGGAGGAACTGCTGCAACTCATCTCCCAATCCGGCGGATATGGTGAAAGGATTGCGCCGCGCCCGATCTATGCTCTGCCGGTTGGCCACCGCTGGGAGTATCGCCAGGGAGTGACACTGATTGGCGATGCTGCGCATCTGATGTCTCCTTTTGGCGGAGACGGGGCAAATCTTGCTATGCGAGACGCGGCTGATCTGGCCCTTGCAGTGGTGGAAGAAGAGGATTGGAGAGTAGCTGTTCAGAAAACCGAGACAGCGATGTTTGCGCGGGCAGAAGAGGCTGCGGCAGGGGCAAAGGAGGCCATTGAGGATGTCTTCTCCCCGGATGGGCTGGCCCACACCCTTCAGGTGATGGAAGAGCATCGCGGGTGACCGATGAGATCAGAGATCTATCAGTCACCCGCGAATGATGCGCAGTAAGATCAGGCCAGTGCCAGTTCGATCTTTTGCGTCTCCTGATCGAGCTTCACAAGTTTAAAGCTGCGAACCTGGCCGACACTGAGGGGCTCCGGCTGGCTGCCGGCAGGTGCTGCACCACTCTTCCAGCGAGCGTTCAGCATCGATGTCAGTTGAGAGAGGTCCAGGCTGGCGCTACTGTTGTCCTTTGCGGCTGCGGGAGTGTTTTTCGTGATCGGGCAGGCCGCGCGAATTCCTTCGCCGAGCTCGATGAGGGCGGATTCGGGCGACTGTTCGACGACGCGACCAGAGACCACGTCACCCTCTTTGTGCTCCAGCAGGAACTCGCTGAGACCCGTGGGGACTAGCTGTTTCATGCTGAGCTTGATCTGCCGCTTCTCCGCATCGATGGCCAGCACCTGCGCTTTGACGACCTGACCGGTTCTCAGCACATCCTGCGGATGATGAAGATGCCGTTCGGCAGTGATCTCGCTGATGTGGATCAGCCCTTCAATACCTTCGGTAAGTTCCACGAAGGCGCCGAACTTCATCATGCGTGTAACTGGTCCCTCGATGGTCGAGCCTACTGGGAACTTCTGCGGAACGTCTGTCCACGGGTCTCCGAGCGCCTGTTTGAGTCCAAGAGAGATCCGGCGCTCTGCCGAATTTACGGACAACACCAGCGCATCTACCCTGTCGCCTGTCTTAAGCAGGTCGCTGGGTTTGTGAACCTTCTTCACCCACGACATCTCCGAAACATGAATGAGGCCTTCGATCCCTGGCTCCAGCTCCACGAAGGCTCCGAAGTCGGCCAGGCGCGTAACGGTGCCGGTGATGCGCTGGCCCTCTTTGTACGTCTCTGCGGCGGAATCCCAGGGCTCTGCCTGGAGCTGTTTGAGTCCGAGCGAGATACGCTTGCTCTCGGGTTCGACCTTGAGGATCTTAAGCTGAAGCTGCTGGCCGACGGACAGAATGTCTTCCGCGGCATTCACGCGGCTCCAGGCGATATCGCTGATATGCAGCAGGCCATCGATCCCGCCGAGATCGACAAAGGCGCCGTAGCTGGCAAGGCTGCGAACCTGCCCGCTGACGATATCGCCCTCCTTGAGTTCGGCGTACCGGCTCTGTTCGAGCGACCGCGCCTGCTCTTCGACGATGACGCGACGGTCGACGACCACGTCCTCTTCTGTTGTGTCGAGCTTGATGATGAGGCAGGTGATCTCCTGGCCTACGAGCTTCTCCATCTCGGCGGCATCGCGCACGCCGCTGCGGGAAGCCGGCATAAAGGCACGCACGCCGACATCGACAGTGAGGCCTCCCTTTACAACTCCCGTCACGATTCCCGAGACCGCCGCTTTTTGCGTGAAGGCCTCCGAGAGCGAGGACCAGTCTTTGGGCTGCGCTACGTGAATACGTGAAAGCTCGTAGTAGCCCTCTGGATTGCGGCCCTTCACGGAGACCGGGAACTTGCTCCCTGGGGTCAGGCCTTCGGCATTGTTTTCAAAGGCGGTACGTGGCAGGATTCCCTCGGTTTTGAAGCCGATGTCCAGATACACCGATTCCGCGTCGACGGTAACAACGGTGCCTTCCAGCTGTTTCGTGTCGCCGTCTGTTTTGTGGGAATGGGTGCGCTCAAATTGGGCAAACAAATCGCCAAACGATTCAGTAGGGGATTCATCTGTGTTTTCAACCGGGGGCAGGGGGGTAGGGAGGGTCTCGTCGGGCATGATGGTCTGCCTATCATTTTGTCACGACTACTAACAGGTCTGCCAAATAACCGAGTCCCGTAAAGAGAGGGGTGACCTGGAAAGAGATCGAGAGAAGAGCCTTTGCCGGTACTAATCTATTATCGGGACTCGCAGCTAGCGCATTGGGATGCATGAGTACGGGAGATAAGTATGGTGATTCGCAGGATGTGCATGCTTGGACTGATGATGACCGTCTTACAGGGCGCTTATGCACAAAATGCTGCCCCTCTAACTTTTGAGGTTGCGACGATTAGAGATACCGATCCCAGTAGCCCTATACCCCCCTCGATCCGCGACCTGGGCAACCGTTTGCTGGTCAGAAACATGACCCTCCAGGAGATAATTTCTATCGCTTACGATCTCAACTTTGCGTCTGAGCAGCAGGTTATTGGAGGGCCGTCCTGGATGAGCACAGAGCGGTTCGACGTGACGGCGAAGGAAGATGAAGGTGTGGCAAAGCACATTCAGGATCTTCCGGCCGAAAAACAGGGGGATGCCAATCGCGCGTTGATGCAGTCCCTGTTGGCAGAACGATTTGGACTGAAGGTGCATCAGGAGCAGAGAACGCTGACCACGTACACCTTAGAGATAGCGAAAGGCGGTCCAAAGCTGTCGCATGGTGTTTTGGACGCCCACCTGCCCTCTGATATTCCGCAGAACAGGGTCAATGTGAGGGGAGTTGGCTGGCTAGAGGCGCACAACACAGATATGACGCTCTTCGCAAAAACTTTGAGCTCGCAAGCGGAATTGACTGGCCGTATGGTGATGGATCGAACGGGCCTGAAAGGCAGATATAACTTCACACTCAGATGGACACCTGCAACGCTGACTGGTGACGAAGACGCTGACGCGTCGCCGTCATTGCTCAGCGCATTGCAGGAGCAGCTGGGGCTGAAGCTGACTACAAGGAAGAATCCGGTAAATGTTCTTTTAGTCGATTCTGTCGAGAGGCCATCAGCGAACTAGCTTCGACCAGAAAGCTGAGGCTGACAGCGTTTTCGCGGTTAGTTCTAGCCTTGGCAGTACCACAGCTTCATCATGTTCTATGACGGTACAGACGCCAATGGGCACCCGGAAGCCGGCTTGTGATTACACAAAGATTGCTGGACACTTAGTAACAAGTTCGTTTTGCAGGTGAACGCGAAGTGGACTGAATACTCGGTCTGTAGGTCGCAATAATTCGGCTTACCTCATGGACAGATGCATCTCTCCGCACGGGTGCCTTTCAGCTATGCAACAGCTTTACGCGTTCTCAGTTGTGTCCGTCTCGCCCAACCGGGAGTGAGCCTTCTGTTTCATGGTCTTTGACTCTCCCGTGCCACCAACCCACGATCCGACGCCCCCCTTTCTGTTTTGTCCCGTTTGCTCGTAATGCGCCCAACATTCTTTTCCGGCCGGTGCGTTCTGCCCCCGGATTCAAGCAAGATTACCTGTGCGTAAATCTACGCCATTGTTTGCGATAATAAACGTGACAACAAGAGCTGCTGCGTACGCACCAGCGGCTCGACTGCCTGCCTGTGTCACTCGCCCTTTCGGCATTTTGGCCTTATCCCACTCCCCACGCAGGACCTGATATATGCAGCTATGGACCGACTATGAAGGCGTCACCATCGACGGCGCTTTCCTCTTGAAAAAACTTCTGATGCCCGAGGGCCGCAGTGCGTTCTACAGCACCACCGGGACCACGGGCGAGCCAACGGTGCTGCGCCTTATCGAGTGCCACTTCGATGAGGAGGAGATTCTTGCCCGCTGGCGTTGCGTGGAGGCGTTGAACCATCCGAACTTCCTCAAGTTCGAGAGCTTCGGACAGACCGAGATCGATGGCCGCCCAGTCGTCTATGCCGTCCTGGAGAAGGTGGACACGAATCTTGCCGAGGTCCTTGACCAAGGCCACCTGACGGTCGAGGATGTGGCGCAGTTGGCATCCAGCCTGGTGGCAGCGCTCGATGTGCTGCACACCCATGGCTTCATTCACGAGCACATCGAGCCGCGCAATATCTTTGCCTTGAGCAGCGTAGTCAAACTGCGCAGTGACTGCATCCGCGAAGCGCCGGAGGGCGAGGAAGGCCGCGTCGCGAAGCAGCGCGACGTGCGCGATCTCGCAACCGTGCTCCTCCAGGCACTTACGCAACAGGCATCGGTTGAGGGCATTCCCGATTCCGCTATGCCTCCGCCGTTCGGCCAGATCATCCGCAATGGACTCGATGGCACATGGGGACTGGAGAACATAAAAGCCGCTCTCGGACGCCAGTTTGGTTCGAATCAACCTACAGCGCCGAAATCGGAGAAGGCGGCTCCGGCAACGACAGCCGTGGCCGAGCAGAAGACTTCGGGTGCTGCCCCCAAGCAGTCTATGCAGCCGGAGGCGCAGCTTCCTCTCCCTCTCCTCAAGGAGGACCGGAACGCGGGATCTGCTCGCGCAACCGCGCACAAGGATACCTGGGGCGAAGAGCAGAGCTTCTCGCTGAACTCCCGCTGGCTCGGCATCGGTCTTGTTGCTGTTCTCCTGCTTCTTTCCGTATGGGGACTTGCGCACGTATGGAATGCGCGTCAGCACCCAGCCCAGCAGGCTGCCGCCGTTTCGCAACCAGCCGCTCAATCGGCGGAACAGACCGCGGCTAGCACTGCTCCCAAGCCCGTCACTGCGGATCTGCCGCGCGAAAGCCTCCCCGCATCGGCTGACTCCCGCGCCGGTTGGCGCGTGATCACCTTCACCTACAACCGCAGCACGGACGCGGAGAAGAAGGTCTCCGAACTCGCACATAGCCATCCTGAATTGGAGCCGGCGGTCTTCAGCCCCAGCGGGCACGCTCCGTACCTGGTTTCCATCGGCGGTGTCATGGACCGGGATGCGGCCTATGCTCTTGCGCACCGCTCTCGTTCCCTGAGGTTGCCGCACGACACGTTTGCGCAGAATTACAGCCATTAGCTAGCTTTTTCTTGCGATGTCCGGAAAATGAAGTTTGCTGGAAACGGTGTTTTCGGCAAACTGGAGAGTTGCGTCTTTAGCTGCGCAACAGCTTCAACACGTTTTCAGTTGTGTCTGTCTCTCCCAGCCGAGGGAAGACCTTCTCGATGCTATGACGATGCACTTCAGCGTCCCGGTCCGTCATCGCATCCACGACAAGCACAACGTTGTAGCCATGATCGAAGGCGCTGCGTCCTGTCGCTTCCACGCCGCTACCGGTTGCTATGCCCGTCAAGAAAACCTGGCTTACACCGCGCCCGCGCAGGTACTCATCCAGCCCGGTCCCGATGAATGCGCCTGGCCGCTGCTTGCTGACGAGGTAATCGTCGGGATGCTGCTCCAACTCGGGGACAAGCTCAGCCCAATTATCTGGAAATGAAAAGTTGCGAGGTCCGGCGTCGGTGCGGCCAGGAGCAGGCGCCGTCACGTTGACCAGAACGACGGGCAGACCGCGCTCGCGAAAGGCGCGGGCGAGCTGGGCAGACCGATCGACGATCTCAGCGGTGGAGTGCACGGTCGGCATGGCGACGATGCCTTTCTGCAGGTCGATCACGATCAGGGCCGCGGTGGTATCGAGTGTTGTGAGAGGCATGGTTGTTCCTTTCGAGGGTGGAGCGCTTGCGCGGGGGTTACTGGGCGTGTTTCTTGGTGAAGGAGACGCTCGCCATGATGCTGATGACAGCGATACCTGTGAAGAAAATAAGAAGTGCCAGGGTGTTTCCGCTCGAAACTTTTCCGAGCCGAAACAGGAGGAAGCCGGCGACTAAATTAGCGAGAGCCCAGACAACGTTCACCGTTGCCGATGACAGTCCTCTTCCGGGAGGTTTCGCAAAGGGGGTTGGGAATCGGTTGCCAGAGATGCCGTGCACGTAATGAGGCACGACGTTGGCGAGAAACATTCCGGCGAAGAAGCAAGCGATGTAGCTGTGCCAGTTCATGGTGGTCTTTTCCTTTCGTGCGGCTCACTGGAGAGCTATTTAGCGGGTTCCAGTATGTCGGGGTTTATGGTGATGTCGGGCATGGGCAGCAGCCCCTTCTCCTGGTAGATCGGTCGCATGATCTTTCGGATCTTGGGCAGTTCGAGCGTGAACCAAAGCGATCCGGCGATGCAGAACGTGCCGGTCACGAGGACGGTGTGCGGTGCTCCTATCCGGTCAGCCAGCGCGCCCGCGAACAAGCTGCCGAACGGCGCTGAACCAAAGAAGGCCATGGTGTAGTAGCTCATCGCGCGAGCACGCTTATCTTCCGGCACCAGCGATTGAATGATCGTGTTGCTGGCGGACGCGGTCTGCAGCATGCCGAAACCGACGAAGACCATGAGGACGAGCGATAGCCATAACGTATGCGAGAGGCCGAAGAGAATTAGTGCTATTCCGAGCATCGCAGCAGCAATCTGGATCATGCGCGTGAGCCCGACAACCGACTTCCGGGCTGCCAGCGAAAGTCCCGATGCGAGCGCGCCGACACCGGCGGCTCCCGTAAGCCAGCCGAGAGTGGTTGCACCGCCGTGCAGTACCCTGGCGGCAAAGACTGGCAGGAGCACGGACCAGGAGTAGCCCATAAGACTGACCAGCGAGAAGAGCAAGAGGATAGTTCGGATAGGCCGGAAGGTACGGACGTAGTCCCAACCCTCGCGCATCTGTTCGAACATGCTGGCTGTGCTGCGGCGCAGGTCTAACGGTTTGATGTGCATCAGCAGAAGCGATGCGATCACGGCAATATAGCTGAGGCCATCGATCAGGAAGCACCAGCCTTCACCGAAGGCTGCGACCACCAGGCCGGCGATGGCCGGGCCGATCAGCCGGGCACCGTTCGCCATCGACGAGTTGATGGCGATGGCATTGCTGAGGTCATTGCGATCCTCGACCATCTGTACGAGGAAGCTCTGGCGTCCCGGCATGTCGAGCGAATTGATCAAACCCTGCAAGGCGGTGAGAGCGATGATCTCCCAAAGAGTGATGACGTGGGCCAAGGTCAGCGCTGCCAGGGCAAGTGATTGAGCTGCGGCAGCCGCTTGTGTCCAGACCAGCAGCTTGCGGCGGTCGAGCCGCTCGACCCAGACCCCTGCAAACGGCCCCAGTGCGAAGGAGATAAATTGCCCTGAAAAGCTGACAATGCCAAGCATCAGCGCCGAATGGGTCAGGTGGTAGACCAGCCATGTTGTAGCCAGCCGGGTCATCCAGGTGCCGATCACGGAGATGCTTTGGCCGAAGAAGAAGAGTTTGAAGTTGCGGTGCCGCAAGGCTCGCCAGGCATGCGACAACGAACTTCCCGAGAGAACTTTTTTCTGTGGATCGGAACTGGTGGTGGGCTTCTTCACAGGCTATGTTCATTTCTCACTGGGGGTCGCTTTCGACCATGCGCTTGATGATCCTGCCGGCCTCGAACAGCGTCTCGCGTTCCTGCTCATTGAGTTGGGCGAAGGCTTGTGCCATCCACGTTCGTTTTGCGTCGGTGGCGCTCTTTTCCTCGGCGGAACCCTTAGGTGTCAGCTCAAGATTTACCTGGCGGCCGTCGGTGGCATGCGGCTTGCGCGCGATCATGCCCATCTCCTCAAGCGACGCGACGATGGTTCGCATCGACTGCGGCCGCATGCCTTGTGAGCGTGCCAGGTCGGCGGTAGTGGCAGCGCCGTCTTTGGCGAGGCGCTTCAGAACGGCAGTTTCGGTCCAGGAGAGCTCGTGCGAAGCGCTGGCCGCGCGGGCACGCCGCACCAGTAGCCCAATAGCCTGTCCAAAGTCGGTGATAGCGGTTTCGTTGGTCTTTCGTGGCATGACAGAGTCAGTGTATGCAAAGAACAGTCAAACTTGCAAGTTTGACTTGCAAGTTTTGCTGTTAGTAGGCGCTATTGTGCTTGCCGTCACCGACGGAATGGAACCGTCCGCGTGTCTGAGCTGGAGAAATCGAATCAACCTCTTGCCCGCTAAGTGCAACTGGTTCTCACGTTGACATGCCAAGACGTCTATGGGTAGGATGAGCTATCCTAAGATGTCTAGGTGTCAAGTATGGCAAAAAACGATCTTCAGGGAACACTCGATCTATTGGTCCTCAAAACACTGTCACAGTCGCGGGAGTTGCACGGCTATGGGATTGTGCTGCATATCCAGCGAGCTTCGGATGAATTGCTGCGCGTAGAAGAAGGATCGCTTTACCCCGCGCTTCACCGCATGGAACAGAGCGGATGGATTAGCTCGGAATGGGCGATGACAGAGACCAATCGCAAGGCGAAGTATTACAAGTTGACTCCTGCTGGGCGAAAGCAGTTGCAGGACGCTGAAAAGAGCTTTGAACAATTGGTCAAGGGTGTCCGCGCTATGCTGCGGTACGCGTGAGGTGATCGTATGTCGCTTGTTCGCCGTATTGCGAATCTGCTGATTCGCTCCAGAATAGATCGGGAGATCGACGAAGAACTGCGGTCGCATCTGGAGATGCGGGTTGAAGACAACTGCGCGGCTGGGATGTCACGAGAGGAGGCCCGCCGGGATGCGTTGCTTCGCTTTGGAAACCCGATCGTCATCAAGGAAGAGGTTGCAGAGGCTGACGCCGCGTTGGGTCTGGACAGCTTTGGAGTTGACGTTCGCTATGCGGTGCGCCAGCTGCGGCGTTCGCCAGGTTTTGCCTGGACTTCCATTGCGATTCTGGCGCTGGGAATTGGCGCTTGTACGGCAATCTTCAGCACGATAAAACCTATCCTGCTTGATTCATTACCGTACCCACACGCCAAACAGATCATGATGATCTGGGAGATGAGGGGCGACGGTGGCCCAATGGGCGTAAGCTTTGGCACGTTTCATGGGTTGGCAGAGCGGAGCCAATCTTTCACTGCGATGGCAGTGATGAAGCCGTGGCAGCCAACGTTCGTTGCGACCGACCGGGCAGAACGATTTGAAGGTCAACGTGTCAGCGCGAACTACTTCCGAACGTTGGGCATATCGCCCTTGCTAGGCCGAGACTTCAATGCGTCGGACGACAGGTTCCATGGCGCCAATCTAGTGATCCTCAGCGAGAGGTTATGGCGTCGGCGCTTTGCGGGAGACAAGGCCATCGTGGGACAACAGGTGCGGCTCGACGATGATAGCTACACCGTAGTCGGCGTGATGCCCCCACAGTTTGAGAACGTGTTGGCCCCCTCGGCAGAGCTCTGGGCACCGCTGCAATATGACCCATCCCTGCCGTCGGACGGCAGGGAATGGGGACATCATTTACGCATGGTAGGACGGCTTAGACCCGGCATCAGCAGGGAACAAGCCAGAAGCGAATTGGATGTGATCCTGCCGGCGCTTGTACAGGCGAATCCAAAGGGCTATGACAGCTCGGGCGGTGCTTCGGCCGGAATGATTGTGAATGAGCTGCAGAGCGATCTCACCAACAGTGTTCGGCCCGCTCTGCTGGCGGTCCTCGGAGCGGTCTTCCTGGTCCTGTTGATTGTCTGCGTCAATGTGACGAATCTTCTGCTGGCACGCGGAGCGCAGCGGGAGGCAGAGTTTGCGATGCGCACCGCTCTAGGGGCCACACAAACTCGGCTCATCCGCCAGATGGTTACGGAGAGCCTCTTGCTGGCAAGTCTTGGCGCGGTCTTCGGGATGGCGGTAGCATTCACTGGGGTACGAGCGCTGATCGCGCTCAGTCCACCAGCGTTGCCACGGGTAAGTGCGATCCGTGTCGACGTCACAGTATTTCTGTTTGGTCTCGGTATCACTACATTGATCGGTGTCGTGGTTGGGTTGGTTCCGGCGTGGCAGGCCTCTCGCAAAGACCTGCACACCGCGTTGCGGCAGAACTCGCGACGTACTGCTGGCGGCCGCCATTGGATGCGCAGCATTCTTGTCATAGCGGAGGTGTCTCTGGCTGCGGTACTGCTGGTCAGCACGGGACTGTTGTTGCGCAGTATGCAGCATCTCTTCTCCGTTGATCCTGGCTTCGATACTTCGCATCTGCTGACGATGCAGGTGCAAGAGTCAGGTCATCGATTTGATAAGGATGCAGCTAGACTCCAGTTTTTTACGGAGGCGCTCGAACAGGTACGTCAGGTACCCGGCGTACTCTCGGCGGGTTTTAGCACCCAGTTGCCGTTGAGTGGAGACGCTGATACGTATGGTGTCGAGTTTGAAGGAAAGAACAATGAGGTCGGGGATCCCGCGCTTCGCTATGCGGTCACGCCGGGGTACATCGAGGCGATGCACATTCCGCTCCGTCGCGGACGCTTGCTCAGTGAGCACGACGAAGCCGGTGCTCCTGCTGTGGTGCTCATCAGCGAATCGCTGGCGACTCGGGAGTTTCCCGGACAAGACCCCATTGGCCGGCGGGTTCGTGTGGGGCCTGACGCTGGCCATGCGGACAAACCATGGGCCACCATTGTTGGCGTGGTGGGCAATGTGAAGCAAGAGTCGCTGGCGATGGGCGACGAAGATGCTTTTTATATCTCCACGAAGCAATGGGCATGGGCAGACAGCGCGCAGTCTTTGGTGGTGCGGACACGCGGCGATGCGGCTGCGCTTGCTCCTGCTATCCGCGATGCCATATGGTCCGTAGACAAGGATCAGCCCATCGTACGGCTTGCTACCATGGACAACCTCCTGACAGCTTCCGAGGCAGAGCGGCATTTCGTTCTCCTGCTGTTTGAAGCCTTTGCGATGCTGGGATTAGTGCTGGCAGCAACTGGCATCTATGGCTTGCTCGCTGGGAGCGTCAGTGAGCGAACCCGTGAGATCGGAGTTCGTGCCGCCCTGGGAGCTTCGCGTGGCAGCATCCTTGCGCTGGTGATTCGCCAGGGCATGACGCTTACTGTGTTTGGATTGTTCGCTGGATTGCTGGGGGCAGTTGCTGCGAGCTCTGGCATCGCAGCGCTGTTGTTTGGCGTGTCCCGATTCGACCCGGTCACATATGTTGGCGTAACGGCTCTGCTGATCTTTGTATCTGGTGTTGCGTGCTTCGTTCCCGCGCGCCGGGCCGCATCCGTCAATCCAGTCGAAGCCTTAAGAGCTGAATGAAAACATGTCGGGTAATGCGGGAACAGCATACGCATTACCCGACATGTCACTCTCGAACTCCTGCGTGTGAAGCTAACGTCACGCACGATCGTCGCGCAGCGTTACAAGATCCCAACCTGCAACCGTGACCTCGTGCTCCAGCCGTTGCAACCGCTGTTCGCTAACATCGCTCAGCCACATCTGCGGAGCTTCAGCTGACCACGTTACTTTCGCTTTTCGCTCTTCGCCGGAGGCGCCGAACAACCGGAGCACCCAAGCCTGGCCATCTTCACTCGTCTTAAGTGCCTGTGCCAACACATCCTGAGGTTCAACCTTTAGCAGCGGTGCTTTTAGCGCCCCCGCACTCGCCACCGTCGTCACAAGTGGCTGCGAGAGCCCAATGGCGAACCGGCTGGAAGCCGCAGCATCGTACCCCTCATGTGGTCGCAAGGCATATCGAAACTCAACTACGCCCTCCTGGTACGCGCGATAGTTAGTCCCCCAGTGATTGTTCATCACCCACGAATAGAACCGCTGCGTCGGCGCAATCTGCTTCCGCCAGGCATTCGGATCCCGCTGAGACCCGAGCATATTCGCTGTGATTCCACCTACCTCTACCAGTGGCGCATCCAGGGTTACCCATGTCACGCCATGCTCGGTGTTGGACACGTCCACCCATCGTCCTACAGGCAGCCAGTTTTTGCACGAGCCCGGCAGTTGATCGAGTTCCGTCCGCATCACGGCCAGCGGCACATCGATTCGCATTGTGCCCTCGCGCACCGCGAAAGGGAATGCAAACTGCACGCTCTCCTTTGCCTCGCGCTGCGCAAAGTCATCCCCGGGCCCACCCTTGCCCGGATGAGGGTTCAGCGGAGCCCGCTTCTTGTCGACGACATTCGTCAGTTCCACATGATCCTCGCCCGCAACCAACCGAACTCTCCGCACCAGACTGTTACATCCCGGCGCACTCGACTCGACTCGCACCGAAACTACCAGTGGTCCTATCTCTTCGACATGTACGGTAGCCGCTCCACTCTGCTGCACCTTCGATACATCGCTACCCTCGAGGAAGAGATACTCGTTGGCGCCCTCTCCCTTACTGCGATCGACGAGGTTTTCCGTTTTCCCGTGCAACGTTAGCTCCACGAGGTTGCCACTCACCGGATCGATCTTCACGCGCACGATACCGTTCTCGAGCACGCCTTCCGTGAACGTCACATGCTTCGCTGGAACTTGCGCCTTTGCCTTTGACAGATGAAACCGTGCACTGCCAAAGCCCGGGACATTCTGCGCCACAAATGCCAGCTCTCCTGTAGAGAGTCTTTGTGAAGGCACCGAAGCGCCATGTTCAGTCTTCACGTGGTCCCCCGCTGTGGACAGGGCCGCCGCCAACACTACCAACTCACTTCGTGTCCACGATGTCGAATTATGTACATCGATCGCCGCGGTGTCCGCGCCAGCCGCAGGCAGTACATCAGCGAGCAGCGCCCTCGATAAATTCTCTGCATCCACTGCAAACTGTCGTTTCACATCCCATTGTTTCTTCGTAAACGGGTTCTCGGAGTCCGACACGCTGCACCACGCGCCCCACGTGTGTTCCGAGTAAAGCAGAATGTTCCTCCACGCCTCGTTTACTTTCGCGTTACGCAACACGGTCGGCGAGAACATCGCACCCAGCGCCTCGGACTGAGTCAGCCTGTCCGCCGCCACGCGACTCATCTTCGTCTCCAGCGACGACGACGCTGCGCCGTCCTCCCAGTAGGGCGTCAGGTCTCCATGCTTCTCCGGTATCTCCGCTCCATGCCGCTTCTCAAACGCCGCAAAGGCCTCGCTCGTCGATGAGATATGAAACTTCGGCCACTCGTACTCTTCGTTCCATCCCTTGATGAACTCGCTCAACTCTGGATCAGGCACTGCATTATCCCCATGCCCCGACCAGCGAATGTAGGAGATGTCGTACTTGAAGCCCACCGTGTCCAGGCGGTCCTGATAGGCCCCTACCCACTCTGAGCCCAGTTTCATCACGTGTGACATCGCATACCCTGTCCACGGAATCCACACCAACACCTTTTCTTTACCCGAAGGTGAAACCGCCCAGAACGGCTTGTCCTGCCACTCCACCATCAGGCTCCCGATGCGGTCAAAATAATTCGGTGCGGCCGAAAAATACCGTATTCCCGCCTCAGCCATTGCGCTCACGGTACCCCACGTAAAGCCCGGCACATCGCTCAGCATCGCCGAGTCCACACGCACCCCACACGTCTTTCCCAGCTCTGTGCCATAACGAAACAACTGCACCAGCTCCTCCGGCCGGCATAGCCCTGTCAACTCATTCGCATACATCCCGTTCAGGCTCACCCAGCCATTCTTCACTGCAGCGATAAACGCATCCTTCTCAGCTTGAGACCGCCGCCGCATAAACTGGTCTGCCCCCCACAGCACTTCCAGGTTCCACACAAACCTCGAACCCTCTGGATAGCCTGCGGTCTTGCGCGCGAGCTCCATCCCCAGCGTGATGTTCTGCGTCTGCTTCTCTTCCACATCGGCCTGCAGGTCCGTATATCCAAGGTCATGATGCGAGTGCGGCAGCACATACACCAGCACCTTGCGAACAGGTTGTAGCTTCACGACTGCCGAACTTGTGGTGTCTCCCACCGTCACCGTTACCGCGCCATCTCGAGCCTCCGCCACCGCAGCAATCAACACCTGGAACGTGTGATGCCCCGCAGACAGTGTTCTCCGGTCAATCTCCATTCCATCAAGCGTCGTCACCACCTCAGCGTCTCTGCCAGCAGGCTGCACAGAAATCTGAATCGGTTGCATCGGCTTTCTGTCCTTCCGCACAAGCCCACGAATCCCGACCGCCAGCGGAAGCTTGGCTGCCTTGTTCTCATCTTCGATCGCAAGTGCCTGCAAGGAGGACGGCCCCATGCACAATGCACCCCCCGTCACAATCGAAAGCCCCTTCAATACATCCCTGCGCTTCATCATGAATCACTCCCTGTTACAAATTGTTCGGACACCCGCTATTACTTCTCCAGCAGTAGCTTGCACCGCAGGGTATGCAGGATGCAAGACCTTCGCCAGCTCAGTCGTGGGGTTGATGGGTGGACCTGATTGTGATTGAACCGACGACTTCTTCCATTCCATCACCAAAGGTGAATGAATATGGGCAGGGACCTGCCAAAGTCGCTGATGAATCTTATTCACTCGGACATGCGCAAAAGGCCGCGGTTGATCGCTCGTGTGACTGCTTCGGTTCTGTCGTTTGCGCCTAGCTTCACAAGGCAGTTCGTGACATGATTTCTGGCCGTCTTGTCGCTGATATAGAGCTTTTCTGCGACCTGCTTGTTGGTTAAACCTTCTGCGACAAGAGCAAGCACTTCCAGCTCCCGCTGCGTCAGCTCTTCATGGGCGACGGCCTCGGAGAGCCGCACCGCAATACGTGGTGGAATATATCGCTTATTCTGATGGACCATCTCCACGGCATGAACGATCTCTTCCTGAGGGGTACTCTTCAGCAGGTATCCCATGGCGCCCGCCTGGAGAGCCCGCAGGATGTACTCATCCTGCTCGTAGTTTGTGAGTACAAGAATTCGTAGGCTTGGCTGTAGACGGCGCAGCTGAAGGATCGCTTCGACCCCCTCCACCTGCGGCATACGCAGATCCATCAGGACGACATCCGGAACACAACGGGTCACTTCCTCGATGGCCTCTTCTGCTGAACTGGCCATGCCGCTGACGATGAAGCGCCTGTTACTTTCCAGCAGCGTTTTTAAGCCGACACGAACAACGGGATGATCGTCGACGATGAGTACGCGGAGTTGATCTACATAGTTGGGGGATTCCGAAGACACGTTGCACCTGAGTCGAGAGCATACGTGAACTACCTCACGTATGTCATTTTGCCCATATGCCCGGCGTGCAGCATGACGTACGCCCTCTCGCTGTCTAGTTCATATGACCCATGCAAGGTTGGGTGTTCTATCGCATTGTGCGAACACCTCCAAAGACACTATTGTTGTGCCCGGCGACAAGAAGACCATTTCAGCTTCTATGCCTTGTAAGGGAGGTTCAACGTGAAAGTCTTGAAAAAGCTATTACTCTCAGGGGCTGCGCTTCTAGTCTGGACGAGCGTAGCCATGGCTCAACATAATGGTAGTTATAGAGATTTTGATAGCAAGAGCGGTCTTGCCAACGCAGTGGATACGACAGCGAATACATCCAGTGTAGGAGGCTGGAACATCCTTGCTGTTGCCTCAGATTCTGTCTGGGAGACCCAAACAACCAATGAGGTGACTAGTTGTAACGTAGCGCCGGATGATTCTTGCACTCTTACGGTTTATTGGCCAGTTTCATTTGCGAATTTGTCTTACAGTGCTGCATGTACGATAAGTGGAACTGAAGGATCTAATTTCACGGTTTCTTACACGCTGTATACAGGAAAGACGGAAAGCTCCCAGACAGTTATATTCTATATTTCCGATCAGTTCCTTAACGAACAAGCCTTTGTGAATTTCAGTTGCACCGCTACCGGCGATGTTTAGTAACCCAACCTCAAATTGATCTTATTGGATCCACTCCCAATAAGGACCGACTCAGCAAACGGAAAGCCGTCCGCTAAGCCGGTTGCAGCGGCCTGAACTTGTCAGCGCCGATCTCGGCGCTGTTGCGCCACAGGTAATCTTCGGCCAGGTTGATCTGTTCCCAATTGAGCGGCGACAGATATTGCGACAACGCGTCACATCGACAGCATGGCCGTGGTCACGCACGGCGGTCGCCGCCCTCTCCAGATAGACCGTATTTGGGGTATGGCAACGATTCGCGACAAAATCGGCCACAAGAAGACAATTTCAGCTCTGTCCAAAGGATTCTTCTCATGCCATGCAAGGTTTTATTGTCTTAGGAGGCAAGATGAAAGTTTTACGAGGCACACCGGGAGCCATAGCCCGTACCTGCGTCACTGCCATTGCGATTATGATGATCTTCGGCAGGAATGCCGATGCACAGGATTACAGGGCCAAGCTGACGGTTGCCGTCACTGACTCGACAGGGGCCGCCGTTCCGGGAGCCTCTTTGAAGCTTGAACGCAGCAGCACAAAGCAGGTGACACCCGCAACCACAGATGCGACGGGTTCATTCACCTTTCAGTTCCTTGAGCCGGACACCTACCAGGTCACCGCGACGGCGCCCACGATGAGCACGTCTATTACAACGGGTATCGTTGTGCAGGCCTATGCCTCGTCCAGCATCGTAGCGGCGCTCAAGCCGGCTACCATAACTGCGGATGTGACTGTCACGGCGGAAGGCGCGCTCCTGCAGACGGAGTCTGCGACGCGAGCCTGGGATATCGAACACGCAGATGTCACGGACCTCCCCGTCATCAACGGAAACCCCGTGATGTTGGGTGAAGACATCCCCGGGGTATATATGCGGCCGCTTGGAATCTATACCGATCCCTGGACTATCACGTCACAGTATCTGATCAACGGCGGTCTCATGTACCTCAACGAGTTCGAGATCGACGGCAGTCCCAACGATGCTGAACTCGGACTTAATACCTACGCCTACACGCCTCCGGTCTATGCGGTAAAGACCTTTACCGTAAGCGCGAACAATTATGACGCGGAGTACGGTCATACAAGCGGTGGGGTGATTAACCTCACCACGCTCTCTGGTGGAGCGAAGCTGCATGGCATGGGATGGATGTCCCTTCGGCGTACAAGTTGGAACGCGAATACCTATCAGAATAAGTATGAGAACGCGATCAACAATACGAACGCCAACACGACGCCCTTCAACACTCAAACACAACTGGGCTTCCAGGTGGGCGGACCCATTGTGGCGCCACATGTGATTCCTTCGTCACAGACATACAAGCCGTACTTCTTCTTTGCCTTCGACCACTACTCAGAACTATTGCCGAGGGGCCTGTTGTTGTCCTACCCCACGGCCAAGATGAAAACGGGTGACTTCTCCGAACTACTGCCGTTCGGCGTGCAGATCGATGATCCCGCGACTGGACACGCAGGTGCTAACGGCGATTGGGTCCGCGATCCATTTCCGAACAATGTCATCCCGGCGAACCGTATGAATCCGGTTGCCATGAATATTGCGAAGGTATTTCCAACGGTAGGCACGACGCCTGCGGGGCAGCGGCCCGGTACGGAAAATCTCAATATTCCAAACAACTACTTCAATTGGCACTTCCACAACTTGTTGGGCCGTTTCGATTTTGACATCGGTGACAAATACAAGTTCTTTGTACGTCCCTTCTATGCGAACTTTACCGAGGTCAGCAACGCGGGCGGCATCGTGGGGCCTGGTGAATATGGTGGCCAGTTTTCACGCACAAGTAAGGGCTTCCTCGTCGACTTTATCGACGCAGTGAATCCCAAGACTGTGCTCAACGTCCGCTACGGCTATAGCTTCTTCCGAGTGTTATGGAAGAGCCCATCCAACCAGAATGTAGATCTCGCCTCGTTGGGCTATCCGGCAAGCTATGGAAGCAGTCTGCAGCAACCGAACTTCTTCGGCGACTACAATTTCCAGAACTATAGCCCTGTTGGCTGGTTTGATAACACCGAGGACACAGGCACCTATTCCACCGAAGGGAATATCTCCCGCACCATGGGAAGACACAATGTCCGCGTAGGCTGGGACGTACGGTTGGTGCATTTCACATTTATCAATCCGGGCTATCCCACGTTTACCAGCAACAGCGACTTCACGAGCGCCGACTTCAACAATACTGGTTCCGAGACGTACAGCGGCGATAGCTTTGCGACTTTCCTGCTAGGAACACCGTCCAACGGCAACACGGCGTACAACGCCACGGAGACGATCTCTACCTGGTATCTTGCACCATGGCTCCAGGATGACTGGAAGATCACGAAGAACCTTACGCTCAATCTGGGATTCCGTTACGACGTGTTGACGGCGCCCGTCGATAAATACAATTCCCTTGATATAGGATTCAATCCCAACGTGCCGAATGCGGTGCAGGCACAACTGCCGCCGAGTGCGATCGGTATCCTGCCGCAGACGTCGAACCTTACAGGGGGCCTCGAATTTGCCAACGTGAATGGGAATCCGAGGTCTCCATTCCCGACCGTGTATCACAATATCCAGCCGCGCCTGGGTTTTGCATGGCAGCCCCTCGATCGGCTGGTGGTCCGTGGTGGCTATGGCCTCTTCTATACCAACTTCCAAAGCAACGGGATGATCCAACAACTTGGCTTCTCCTCAAATACCCCGTTGGTGACATCGAATGACGGCGGTCGAACACCCATCTCCAATGTCCTCACCAATCCGTATCCAGGCGGACTCATTCAGCCTACTGGGTCCACGTTGGGCACCCTCACAGGTGTCGGTCAGACTCTCACGACGTACAGCCAGAATTACAAGATCCCGAGCTCCAATGAATTCTCGCTCGGTCTTCAGTACCGCTTATTCAAAAACGGTGTAGTGGATGCCTCCTATGTAGGAAACCGCGTCATAGGCTACGACATGACGTACGATGCGAACCTGCCGTCGTGGGGCTTCCAGCAACAGTGCGATGAGATCTATGCACAAGGGAATAACAGCCTCTGCACGGCTCAAAAGGCAAATCCATTTACCGGAGTATCGGCCTTCCAGAGCACGAGCTACTACACGGCATCTACCTTCGATGCGTATGACCTCAATCGTCCGCATCCAGAGTTCCAGGCGGTCAATACCAGCGGCCTCAACCAGGGTCATAACTGGTACAACGGGCTTCAAGTCGATTACACGCAGAAGCTGGAACATGGCATCTCCTTCAACACCAGCTATGCATGGTCGAAGCAGATCGAGCAGTGGGGATGGATGAACCAGGCGTTGAATCTGCGCCAGCGCAGTCCATACTCTGAAGGGCTGCCCCATGTGTTCAAGGTCTTTGGAGTCTTCCAGCTTCCAATTGGCCGCGACAAACTGGTCAGGGTGCAAAATCGCGTACTCGATGCCTTCGTTGGTGGCTGGGAGGTCTCCCCGGACTTCACGGTTCAGAGTGGTGAACCCGCGTCGTTGCCGACGAATGCCATTCCGCTTCCGCACAATCGGTTCTATAACCATCAGAACTGGCACCAGCAGCAGGTACGCGCATGGAACGGTTGCGTACTAGACTATAACCCCGGTGGCTCTCCAACTATCCCGGGTGGTAACACCGGAGTAGAGGCGCAGCAATGCGGCACGAACCCTGCGAACTATGACTGGCTTGAAGTAACGGATCTGCCCTATGAACAGACTCTACCTACCAGCTCCAGCTTCGTTCGCATGAAACCGATGATTCTTTCTGATGCCGCTCTTCAGAAGTCCTTCAAAATCCGTGAAGGCGTCAATGTAGTGGCGCGGTTGCAGGCATCGAATGTATTGAACCACTTCAACCTTCTTACGGCACGGTTCGATACAAATCCCAATGATCCGCCCAATCTGTTTGGAACCGTCATCCAGGGACAGACTCCTTCGGCGGATTCGCCGCCGCGCAACCTGAACGTGCAAATCCATGTGAACTTCTAACTGGCCGCAGGTGAGTTCAAGGACGACTGGGCTCACCTGCATCTTTTCAACGACCCCACCAGCACAGAATGACTCGAGGTTAACATGGGCCGTCAGCCAGCAATTCTTCGTTCTAACGCGAGACCCGGCTTTACAGTATGCACACTGTTGGCGATGGTTCTGGTTTCCTTTTTCAGCTTCGGCAAAGCACTTGCTCAATCTGACACACCTCTCAGCGAGAGCACAGCGCTGTATGCAAGAGTGGTGCGCACCGCTCATAGTCCTGACCACGCCAGGAACGATCGAATCATCATTAGCGTTACGGCGCCTCACGGCGGCGAATCCGAAGAAGACCTTTATTCGGGCGATGTCAGGACAGGATTTCATCTTGCAGGCTCAATCAAAGATGCCTCCTTCAAGGAGGGCCTATGCTGTGGCACGCTCTATGAGCTTCCGCAAAAGGTTGGAGCGCTCGAAGCGGGTACGCTGCTTTGGGCAGGCTCCATCGGAGGAACGTCGAAAACCGTCGCTATGCACATCGGCATCTATAGCAGCACGGATGGAGCTGCCTCATGGCATTACCTCTCCGATTGTGCGGTCGCACGGGGTCCGCGAGCGAGTGCGGGCGGTCTTTGGGAGCCAGAGTTTACGATCGCATCGGATGGCGCATTGGTCTGCTTCTACTCGGATGAGACACAGCCACATCACAGCCAACTGCTCAATCAGGTGCGCTCCTATGACGGTGTGCACTGGAGCGCTCCTGAACATACGGTGGCAGTGGTAGACCCCGCTGCGCGGCCCGGTATGCCGGTTGTTACGAGACTTAAGCCAAACCTTTACTTTATGACCTACGAGGTTTGTGGCACCGCCGGCTGCTCCGCTTTTTCCAGGACCTCTACCGATGGCTGGAACTGGGGAGACGCGGCGGATGCCGGCAGGAAGATTGTGAGCCAGACGGGCCAATACTTTGAGCATGCACCGACGAACACAAAGATTGTGTTGTCCGACGGTAAGACGGAACTTGTGGCCGTAGGACAGATGTTGATCGAGGCCGACGGCTCTATTTCAAAGCAGAATGGGCAAGTGCTGTTTCTGAACGACACGGCTGACGGCAGTGGTCCATGGCGCACGATGAAAGCGCCGGTCGCAGTACCCGAAGCCTACGATAACTACTGTCCAAACTATTCATCGCCGCTATTGCCTCTTCAGCATGGTCAGCAGATCCTTGAGGTAGCTTCGCGGTATGCGGATAAGGTCTGCCGCATGTATTACGGGACGGGGGCCATGCCGGCTCGATAGATCTCTCCGCCGACAAGTAGCCGAATTAAGGATGCTGTTTGACGATACGGCGAGAGAACATCTTTGTGATGGCGCGCAGCAAGCGCGTGCGCACTGCAGGTCTCTCCTGCTGCAGTGGCACGCGCACCGTTGCCTGGGTGCCACTCCCTACGTTGCTTGCGATCACCAGTTGGCCGCCGATCTCTCTTGTCTTCTGTCGCATTCCCTGCATGCCGAGATGAGGCTTCACGCGAGCTTCCTCGAAGCCGCAGCCGTCGTCCGCGATGGTGAGATAGAGTTCATTGCGCTCGAAGCCAAGCACGATCCGTATCTGTGTCGGCGCGCCATGCCGTAGCGAATTTGTAATCGCTTCCTGCCCGATATGCAGCAAGGCCTTGGTTAGGCGAAGGCTCAAAGGCTGCGGCGTACCTTCAATGGCGACAACTGCTTTTACCTGTTCACCGGCAATGCGCACGACTGTGTTTTCGAGTTCGTCGACAAGTCCGCCTGACCCTTCCAGGGACACGCCGAACATGGCGACGGTGCGACTTGCCTCTTCGTGGCAGCGTCGAACGAGTTGATAGGCGACGTCCAATTTATCGGCGACTTCATTCGGGCCGTTGTGGGTGCCTTGGACGATGCTGCTGCGGATGCCCTGTATCTGATAGCCTACGCCCGCGAAACTCTGCGCCATCGTGTCATGAATATCGTGCGCGAGCCGTTCCCGTTCCTGCGTGATCGCCAGCGTCTTCCAGCGCTGAATCCGGAAGTAGATAACCTGGATGAGCAGCGCAAGCACAAGCAGGCCCGCAAAAAGCAGTATTACGTGAAATGGAGTCCACCAGGGCGGGCCAGCCAATACCTGCACATCGTCCTCGGAGCGAAGAAGCAACGCGAATGCGGTTGTTGCCTGGGTGTACTGCCGGTCCAGCACACAGACACCGCGCAATCGCAGATAGCTTCCTGGCTGAAGCTCGCGCAGATATCGCTTTGGAGCATTTTTCAGGATGGCTTTGAAGCTCTGGCTGTCCTCCCTGATCTCGAGTTCCACGTGTCCGGCAGCGTCGGTGACAACATTGCTCAGGTGTCCCTGGACTTCGATGAACCGTGCATCATAGGAACCCGATGCCGCCTGGATTGGCGTAACCGAGATCGGTGGCACTGGTGTTCCGCTCCAGAGAAGCCGTACTGTGTCGTCTTTGAAGATCGCGCTATAGAGAGTCGGCTTTACATAGCCACTCACTTCGACGGTGTCGCCAACGTTGGCGGCTAAACCAGCGCTGTCCTCCACGCGGACGCCTCCGGTTGCATCCTGGATATAGAGTTGAGGACTGGTAATGGTTACAACGCCACGCACCATCGCATGCGTTGGAGTGTCTCGTGACATCTGTTGAAGATCGCTAATGCGCGGCTGTGGGAGCGTTTGCATCGTTTGGCTGCCGGCATCGCGAGAGGCAATATCGTGTGGCGCGGAAAAGCGGAAGAAGCTGTTGTAATCGGCCTCTCGCTTGGGAAACTCAGGCTTCTCAACGCCCGCGGCATACGTAGCCAGCTGTTCGAAGTCCTGTGCGCTCGACGGGGCAACTTCGATGTTTCTCCAACTGCCGCCTGTCGCAAGTGAGCGCAATCCGATACGGCCAGACGTTCGACACTGCTGCTCCGAGAAGACAAGGCCAATCTTCGCGCCTGTCGTTAGATTCTCTGACGTGGCACCTATCTTGCAGCCCTCGGCAATCACGATAAGGCGATACCACGTATCGGCATGGACTCCGCCTGGCATAGGTATCGGCCGCGCCTCCATCCAGCCGTAGTCGGAACGCCCAATGATCAACGTGCCGTCGGTTGTGCGAAGCCCGACATAGTAGCCGTCATACGCGTCAACCCCCTCTTCTTCACGAGACGATCGCAGGATGACTCCCATATCGCCATGATCGCCATCGAATCGCACGTCCGCCTGCAGCCGATAGTCAGTCCACTGGCTCGATCCGGCTAGCAGCTTGGCGCCGCGCTCGTCAGAATGGTTGTGTACGACTCCATTCGACACATCCCACGTTCCACCGTAGCTCTGCCAGTCATCCAGGCTGTTCGATTTCAAGGCGTAGGCCGGATACTGCGTTCGTCCTTGATGGCAGCCGCTGCACCAAAACGTTGCACCAACGCAAAACAGGAGGAGCATCCAGATTCGAGCCGGCAATTTGTAAGCGCCTTTCATCATGGCAATTGCCTCGTCCAGTTCATGTCGAGCAGGTGCTGGACCGGCTCCGAATCTGCATTCTCCCGCGTCACGAGCACAGGCTTTTCCAGGATGCGGGTTGGGGATGATCTGCGGAGCATCTGATCTTGAAGGCTTTGAACGGCGTCCGCGCCCATCTGGAACGTGTTCTCCGCTATGAGTGCGTCGATGTCGCCAGCCCGCAGATGATTCATCAGGTCAAGGTCCTGATCGCAACCGATTAACTTGATGTGGCTCGACGCTCCAGCCTGAGACCAGGCTTGATACGTACCTCTGCTTTGATTCACGTTGAGCATCAAAATCACCCGGAGATTCGGTACAGACTGGATCACTTCCTCCGTAGTCTCTTCCGCTTCCGCAACGCTGAAGGAAGTGCTTCGCTCTTCAACGATCTTCACCTGAGGGTCTTTCTGCCGAATGACTCGCTCGAAAGCATCTGCACGATCGATCGACCCGAGAAAATTAGGATCGACGCCAAGTACCGCTACCGCGTCACCCGGTTTGAGATAGAGTGACGCACGCAGAGCTGCAAGCTTGCCGCCTTCCTGATCGTCATTCAGGATGAAGACCAGCTTCGACGATGAAGGCATCGCCAGTGGAGTTCCGAGGATGACTGTAGGTATGCCCTTTAGCAGCGCTGCGCGGACCGGATCGATCAGTGAAAAGGCATGGTCCGGTGAGAGGATGAGGCCTTGAGCTCCGTTATCGATGGCATGGTCGACAAGCTGGATCTGCCGCGCTATGTCGTCTTCTCGACTAGGGCCGTTCCAGTAGATATCCCAATGCAAAGGCAGCGCAGCTTCTTCGACTCCTGCGTGTTCGGACTCCCATATCTCCTGGGCCGTTGTCTCTGGAATAACTGCGATGCGCGTGGGCCGTTTCCCGGTGCAGCCCGCAGCGCACAGCAGCGCTCCTGTACACACGATGGAGCCGAAGACGTTCGTTAGGTGTCGCATCATCGCATGGTCTCTAATACGGATTACACGATTGTGGGCTCGTGCGGAACATGTCAACTGTACTATTCGAATTGGGTAAAGTCGCACCATAGGAATAGGTTTGCTGCGCGCCTATCATTGACTGGTCTGATGATGTCTGCAGAGGCGTGCTGACATATTTCTTGTGGGGTGGCTATTCGCTCTGTGCGCATGCTGTCGCAAGGATTCAGGGGGGCGAATGTTCAAGGAACGAATTGGTTGGATCGGTTGCCTATGCTTGTGCCTTGTTGCATCCGCACATAGTCAGAACACAGTAGGCCGCTGGACCGCAGAGCGAGCTAACGCCTGGTATGAGCAGCAACCGTGGCTGGTGGGCGCTAACTACGTGCCATCCGACGCGATCAACCAACTTGAGATGTTCCAGGCGGCAACATGGAATCCCCAACTTAACGACAAAGAGCTCGGCCTTGCGGAAGGCATCGGCATGAACACGATGCGGGTGTTCCTGCAGGATCAGCTATGGGCGCAGGACCGGGAGGTTTTCAAGCATCGCCTGGATGAGTTCCTTTCCATCGCTTCAAAGCACCACATCCGTCCTATCTTCGTCCTGTTCGACTCCTGTTGGGATCCGAATCCGCGGCTCGGGCCACAGCATCCGCCGATCCCGGGCGTGCACAACTCAGGATGGGTGCAAAGCCCCGGTGCGCAGGAACTCGCCGATCCGCAGGCGAAGCCCAGGCTTGAAGCCTATGTAAAGGGTGTAGTGGGCGCCTTCGCAAAGGATCCGCGTGTCCTTGCCTGGGACATCTGGAACGAACCTGACAATGGCAACGGAGATTACAAGGCTGGAGAGTTGCGGAATAAAGCTGAGCTTGTCGACGCGCTGCTACCGCAGGCTTTTGCCTGGGCAAGGTCCGTGCATCCGAACCAGCCATTGACAAGTGGTCTGTGGGATGGGGATTGGTCTCATCCCGCACGGGAGAGCGAAACGACGAAGATTCAGCTCGCGGAATCCGACGTCATCTCTTTTCACAACTACGACTGGCCTGAGGGATTCGAAGCGCGCATCCATGAGTTACTGCCATACGGCCGCCCCGTTCTTTGTACCGAATACATGGCCCGCGGCGCGGGCAGCACCTTTGATGGGAGCCTGCCGATTGCAAAGCGTTATCACGTTGCGGCTATTAATTGGGGCCTCGTCGCAGGTAAGACACAAACCTATCTTCCTTGGGACTCTTGGCAGCGGCCCTATGTAATGGTCAAGCCGCCGATCTGGTTTCATGAAGTATTTCGCCAGGACGATACGCCCTATAGGGAACATGAGGTCGCCCTCATTCGCGAACTCACCGGCCGCGGCACTTCAGCCGTCGCGGCGAAGTAGAGCGCGACAAGGAGAAAATGCGGGAATATAGCGGGCGAACAAATCATCCAATTTGTCACTCCGCTGTAATCCCCAAAGACCTATACCTTCAGTCCGCGCATGTAGTCGGCGTCTACCTTCAAGGACTGCATGTAGGGCATATCGAACGCTTCCTGCTCAACGAACATGTGCTTGATCTTCTGAGTTTTTGCGGCCTGTTGGAAGATCGGACGGTAATCGATGCTTCCCAGGCCAAGTTCCGTCACCGTTGGTTCATGCGCGCCGGCTCCTGCTACTGAGCTGCCATTTGCCTTGAAATCTTTCACATGCAGCATAGAAAACCTACCCGGATAATCCCGCAGAAGATCGACCGGCTTAGCCCCAGCGACGGTTGCCCAGCCACAATCCAGTTCCAGCGTTACCTTGGATGGATCAGTTATGCGCAAGAGCTCCATATACGGGACTACACCATCGACAACTGCGAATTCGTGCACATGATTGTGATAGCCGAAATGGATGCCAGCGGCGGCAGCCTTCTCTCCCAGGAGGTTGAATTGCTCCGCATTCCAGCGCCAGTCCTCAAGCGTGAGTACTCGCCCGCGATCTGAGCCTGCATTTGATGCGGGCGTTTTAAAGCCAGGGCTGGAGCAGATCAGATACCCAATGCCAAGTTCCTTGCTGAAGGCGAGGACCTCGTCATACCGCGCGTGCAGGTCAGCAAACGGAAAGTGCGCGCTTACGCACCGGAGGTTCGCCTTCTGCATCGCCTGCTTCACATCCGCTGCGCTTCGTTGATAGAAGCCTGCTGCTTCGACCTCCCGATAGCCAACACTGACAACCTGGGCGAGTGTGCCTTCATAATCCTTCGCGAGTTGCTCGCGTACCGAATACAGCTGAAGGCCAAGCGGTAAACCGAGCGGCTCTGCATAGGACATAGGAGTGCGGAAGGTCACCGCAGTGTACGCAGCAGCGACAGAGACATTACCAAGAAAGCTTCTTCGCGAAATCATACAACCTCTTTTCCGTTGGTTGAACCATGCTTCGATAGACAGCTAGACGTTCTTTTGACGCATCTGTTCCGCAAGATATTCCGAAGCTCTCATCGAAAGCGCAAGGATCGTCAGTGTAGGATTCTGCCATCCCGCACTGGTAAAACCACTACCATCCACGACAAACAGGTTTTTGATGTCGTGGCTCTGATTCCATTTATTCAGGACGCTGTGCTTCGGGTCATTGCCCATCCGGCACGTCCCGACCTCGTGGATACTATATCCCGGCGGATTCGGCTCGGCATTCTTCGAGAGCACCTCAAAACCAGAGGACTCCGCCAGCGCCGCGCAGGTGTCCACGGCATCCCGCGCCATATTGTGCTCGTTGTCCGTGTACTTTGTCTCGATATGCAGCACTGGAATACCCCAGGCGTCGACTACGTCTTTGTTGATTCTGACATGGTTCTCGTAGTGGCCCAGCACCTCACCCATGATCGTCATGTGGAAGGCGCTGCCGTAATACATATCCAGCTTCTTCTGGAGTTCGGCTCCATACGCGGCGAAGTTTCGCGGCTCAAACGCGCCCATGCGGCTGGTGACATTCATCGCATATCCACGTAGAAATTTGTCGGACTTCGTCGTGATGTTGCGGAAACGTGGGATGACTCCGGCGCCACCCATTAACTCCGCTGTGGCTTTTCCGCCTTGCGCCTCAGGCACGGAGCAGGTAACGCCAACACCATAAATCTGATCCATCAGGTAATGACCGAGCACACCGCTGGAGTTTGCGAGATTAGAGTTCATCAGAAGGCGCGTGCTCTCAAGCGTTCCCGCAGCCAGAACAACAACACGGGCCTTCACGCTCATCTCGCGTCGCGTAAGCCGATCGACGAAGTGCGCACCATCCACAAGGCCTGTCTGTTTGTCCGTCGTCAGCTCTCGGACGACAACATTCTCAAGCGCCTCCAACTTGCCAGTGGCGAAGGCATCGGGGAGAAGCAGGTTGACAGAACTGGCGAGGCCATCGCGTCCATGAGCCCGTCTCCCCCGGCACACAGGAACTCCAAGACGCTTCCCTGCCTCCTGGAAACGCAGCATAGAAGACGACCACGGCACATCATCCGGAATGAAATTGCCATCGGGATATTGAGGTATACCCTCAGCGCGCCCCGAAACCTGGAGAATATCCTCCGCACGAGAGTAGTACGGAGCAAGGTCCGCCAGGTTGATGGGCCAGTCCTCGCCGAAACCATCGTGAGACTTTGCTTTAAACTCGTAATCGCTGAGACGAAAGGACTGGCGCGACCAGAAGAGGGACCGGCCTCCGAAGAGCCGGACACGCACCCAGTTATAGGGATTCGCGGGATCATACGTGTAGGGGACCTCTTCCTCGTCGACCCATACGTTCGCGTTGAACTCATTGGATTGAAAAACATGGGCCAACCGGCCAGGTGGTTTGAATCCTCGAAATGGAAGTGCGTAGGCAGGCTCTTGCTTTGCGTCTCGAGCTACGTCCACAACAGGACCTGCATTCAGCATCAGACAGGAGATGCCCTTTTCGGTAAGAATCTTGGCAGCCATTCCACCGGCATGTCCTGAACCGATGATAAGTACGTCAACCGGCTCTTTCGTCATGTCCCTCATAATCCTTGGTGATTGGTTTTCATGTCCCTTTGCAACGCCTTATGTAGGAGCAGAAGCTAGGGAGTTGCTCTGTCAGTGCGAGATGTAAAAGGCATCCGAGTGATCCTATTCGGATAGATATCTGGTTCGATTGGATACCAATACAGGCCTACTGGGGTAGACTCCTGCGCTGGACTTGAAGGAGTGTCACTCCATGCCTTGGAATTTACGGTTGCAGAGCGAATATCCGCATGCGCGATGTTGATGAAGTCGGCATGGGCCTCGATCGGTGGATGATCGGGCATCCAGGCACGCATCCACGGCTGCAGGATGCGGTCGGCTTGTACTGTCTCCAACTGCGCAAAGGGCACTGAAAATTGCTTCCTCGCTTCTGCGTCCAGCCAGTCCAAACCATCCCGATACATCTGCCTACGATCTACTGGAGAACTTCCAATAAGAAAGTCTAGAAAGGCCGGCGTCTCTGCTTGCACTGCGCCGGGTTTGTCCCCGAGAGAAGGAACGAGCACGTCACTCAGACGTTCGAGAGTGGCCATCTGTGCAGGGGTGAAGAAGCGCAAACCAGCCTGGGCTACAGCATCTTCGATTTGCGTATTCGGAATTGGCGTCGCGCCGTTGAGCCCAAGCGTCCAGGGCACGGGTGCAGCCGGAGGAGGGGCAGGACTAACGGCCTGCGCAAGCAACAGCTTCGGTGCTGCTGCCGCTGCAATCATCGCTCTAACAAAATCACGACGTCGCATCCGTCTCCTTTTTGCTCTTAAAAACAATACTCCGCCCCGGCATAGGTAGTCCATGTGTGCCCGATCCCACATGGAAAGAAACACGGGTGTTAACCTTGCCTGAGCATGAGACCATCAGCGTTGGCCACATCAACAACTTTTCCGATCAGTGGGCAAGTCATCGGATAGCTCTAGGAACGAGTGATCTCAGGTTGAACGAATGGAACTCACGGTTTGAGGAAAGGTTCATCATTCATCGAATATGGGTCGAACAGAGCAGTATGAGGAGTAGTCCGAGACGTGGGGAGAAGCTACCGATGATTCGACCGTTTTACGCATTTTGCCACGTGTTCTGTGTGGCAGCACTTACTGCTTTTGTTGCGCCTGTGGCTGCGTCTCCGCAGGAGGCGCATACGATGCCACTGTCCTATGAATGCCACCGCACTACGACGCCGATTCAGATTGACGGGAAGCTGGACGATCCGGCGTGGAAGCAGGCGAAGTGGACGTCGGACTTTGTGGATATTCAAGGCGCGGGTATGCCGGCGCCGCGCTTTCGCACGCGGGTGAAGATGCTGTGGGATGACAAGTATCTCTACATAGCGGCCGAACTGCAGGAGTCGAATGTTACCGCTACATTGCGGAAGCATGACTCCGTGATCTTTCACGACAACGACTTCGAGCTCTTTCTCAAGCCGCTTCCGCAGACGGAGAGCTATTACGAGTTCGAGATGAACGCGTTCAACACCGGATGGGATCTCTTTCTAAGCAGGCCTTATAGCGAAGGAGGCAGGCCCGACAGTAGTTGGGACATCGCCGGACTGAAGACAGCGGTCGCGGTGCAGGGTACGATCAACGATGCGAAGGACAAAGACCAGGGGTGGACGCTCGAGATCGCCTACCCGCTGGATGCGTTCAACTCGCGCCAGAAGGTCCCGCCCCCACAGACGGGTACGGTGTGGCGCATCAACTTCAGCCGCGTGGAGTGGAAGCCAGGGAATCCGAAAGAGGACAACTGGGTATGGTCGCCGCAGGGGGTCATCAACATGCACGTTCCAGACCGCTGGGGATATCTGCGCTTTCAGTAGGCGTTGATCGTCGATCTGCGATTACGCCAATGCGAGCAGGGAAACGGTACAAACTCCTACGGCTTAAAGTCCACACTCTGCCACAACGGTGCGGGATCATAAACAGCCCCCGCGGCTACCGTCCTCCAGACCTTCCTCGTATTGTGAATATCCTCCATGGGGTCTGCATCGAGCAGCAGCACATCGCCACGCTTTCCGACCTCCAGCGAGCCTGATTCTTTCTCTACCCCAACAGCCTTCGCCGCAACCAGCGTTGCAGCCTGCAACGCTTCCAGCGGCGTAAAGCCAGCTTCCACATAGAGCTCGAGCTCACGATGCAACGAGTATCCGGGTATGGCCTGGTCTGTGCCGGCAACGATGGGGATTCGCGCTGCGTGCAGCGCTCGCAAGGTGCCCATCATATTGGCCCAGCGTCTGTCGGCACTGACCGCTCTGTCACCGGTAAGGGCGGGGCTTTCCAGCGCCTCACGCAGTTGCGGTGCCACATGCGTGATTCCCGGCTCGAGCTCCTGGAAGGGCTTGGTGTGGAGGTAGCTTTCGAACACCGCAACTGTGGGGTCCAGCACGATGTGGTGCTCCTGCAGGGCTTTGATGAAAGCCCTGGCGGTCTCCGTTTGCGGGTCGAAGACAGGAGGCTTGGTTGGGTCAGGCTTCCCGTCCGGCGTGGAAGCTGGCAGAGCGAAATACGGCACATCATAGGTGATGTGGTTGATCTGGTCCATGCCGTCGGCGATGCCGTCCATGGCCGTCATACCTTCGGGGATGTGGCCGGTGACGGTCATACCGTGCTTGTGCGCTGCGGCGGTGATCGCTCTAACAATCTCTGGCTTCACGGAGCTGTAGATCTTGATCTGCTTCGCGCCGGCATCTTTGTATCTCTGCACCCACGCCTCGGCTTGCTCGGGCGTGTCGGCGATGACGGCGCCTAGCGAGATCTTCCCGGTTCCGTCGATGATGCCTGCGAACTCAAGATGCGGGCCGACGGCGGGGTTCTGCTTGCGGTCGAGTTCGTCATGCACTGTGCGGATGAAGTCGAACTCGTTGCCGCAATCGCGCACACTGGTGACGCCTGCGGCGAGATAGATGGGTCCCCACTCGACCTGCTCGTAGTGTGCGTGCATGTCCCAAAGACCCGGTACGGCGAACTTGCCTGTCGCATCCAGCACGGTCGCATCTATCGGCACTTTAACTTCGTTGCGCGGTCCTGCCGCGGTGATCATGCCATCTGCGATCACGATGACCGAGTCCTTCACGGCAGGTGCACCTGTCGAGTCCTCGAGTGTCGCGCCTACGATGGCGAGCTTCTTCGCCTCAGGCATACGTGCCATGGCGTTTAGGCGTCCCAGCTCTTTGAGGTTCGCCTTTACGGCTGCGGAGATGAAGGTGCTGAGTTGTGCGGCGTAGGGTTCGCGCACGGCTTCGAAGTGGTCGAACTCGGCATCGGTGCTGACCAGCGCGACCAGATCCGTTGCGTCGTCCATCCACAGCGTCTCCTGTCCCCAGATGAGGCCGCTGATGGTGTAGCCGTGCGCGGCGTGTTGGTCGATGGTCAAGGTCTCCGCGGGGGCGATGTGCACCTTGGTCGCTGCGGGGTATACCGTGAACTCCGCCGGCTTGTTGTGGCTGAGCCACCAGCGCATCATCTGCTCCTGCATGGCGACGGGTGAGTAGCCATCGGTGATGAACCATGGACCTGCAGGCGTCAGGGTGTAGCTCTTCGTCTCGTCGCCCTTCTCGCGTGTGAGGGTGAGGTTCGTGTCGTGCACACTCATGGTTTCGTCGATCTCGGTCTGCCGGCTCACTCGCCCCTTGGTGTAGTAGCTCACAGGCACCATACCTTCGGTCTTCGCGGTGAAACCGCTCTTGAGCGGCACAGGCGAGCCGCGATCCGTGAAGAGAAAGTCGGAAGTCAGTGTGTACTCATCACCCACCTTCGTGATGGAATAGGTCTCTTTGCCGATAGCCTTGGCGAATTTATGGAGCACGAAGACACCGGAACTCGAGGGGCCAGACTGAGCCGTGGCGGAGACGGAAGCGACGCTGAGGATGGAGATAGCAAGAACACGGTGTAGGGCGATCAAGACAGTAAGACTCCTCGAGGACAGTTACACAAAAGCGTAACGCATAGTTCATTGCTGGGTTGGAACTACCGGTGGATGGCTAAGTTGAATCATTCAATCCGTAAAAATACCCGTAAATGCGGTCTTTACAATTGACAGTTACTCGTAGGCGTCGCTATAGTTCTCCTCTGGCTGGAATCGTTACCATTTCAGCCTATTGCTTGGTTTTGTAGATATTGCCTCTTGGCGCTTCAAGGATTTAATCCCGCGCAAAGGATGAGTTATGTCCATATCTCGCAGAGAATTCCTGGTCCTGAGCGGCGCTGCCGCCGGGTCAAGCGCCGCAGGCCTTGCGGCTTACTCACAAACGGCTGTAAATCTATACGGCTCTTCGGAGTTCTACTGGCCTCCGGATAGAGCGTTGCCCGTGTTTCCCGAGGCCTTTCATCTGGATGCTGCTGATCTTTCGGCACTCGACGGTGACCAGCAGGGATTGTTGGTGTCCCTGCAGGGCATCGTGAATCGTACCCGCCCGCGGCTCTATTTCTATTGGGGTACTGATCCCACAAACCTGGAATGGCTGAAGACGATCCATGTTCCCTATACGGTGACAACTGAGCCCTGGTCCCTGTTCGAGCGCTATCGCTCAGAGGTGCGCGGCGCAATTGTTTACGATCCTAATTTGCCGGACACGATCAATTTGGCGACTACGCTGGCTGGGGTTCACAATGCGGTGATTGCGACGGCTGATCTGGCTAACCTCTACCACCTGCCTATTTTGGAAGATCTGCGCGGCCGGTTCTCGAACAAACTCGCGATGTATCAGTACGCCCTCAAAAATGTGTGGCCCAATCTGACCAAGCGGCTTGTGACAGCGATCAGCCCATCCACTACGCAGACGACGGCGAATGTTCAGTGGACCACGCTGCTCAAGGTGACAGCGCCGATAACGGATGGGTCGAATAAGGCGACCTACACGGCAGACTTATCGGCGTTCCTCGACAAGCCATCCGTTTACGTGCAGTACCAGGATGCGTATTCGAACACTGGCTGGGGGCCATCAGTCTCCCAGGTGACGGTGACGGCGGATGGCAATGTGATCGCATCGTTTCAACCGGGTACCGATGCTGAGACACCCTTTCTCTTTGACCCCGATAGCTCGCAGATAGCGTCAGGTGGATGGCGATTCGCGGATGGGACCAACTACTTCATCTATAAATTCACGCCGCCGGTCGGAACCAAAACACTCACGCTTTCCACGCTGATGTGGAACCAATACTTTGTGACGGCGACTAGCACCCAGCCAAGCTATCAGGTGGTGAATCCATTATTCCGTGATTACATCGTGGCGACCAGAGCCCCTGTCTTTTGGCTCGATCCCAACGTGGCGGAAGAGGCAGCGTTATTCGCGCAGATACTGCAGACTGTCGAGCCTAATACGGCCTATCTGGGCTGGTTTCCAAATGGAGACGAAATGTCGGGCGTGACACTTTGCGCACAACACTCGACGGTTGTTGTGGCCGCGGATGACTTGTACAACGCCAGCGTCTTCAGTGGCGTACGGGCACTTATCAAAACGTATCAACCTCCCGCCTCAATTCCTCAACTCTCCAACAAGATCTATCTTTCGCTGACTATGGTTGAAGGCGACAACGTCCAATATGATCAGCATCGGATGCGCCAGATGTGGGACGATCCGACCCGTGGGCAGGTACCGCTGGGATGGAGTATCAGCGTGTTGCTGTTCGATATCGCCCCGGCTATGTTGAGTTATTACCAGCAGACACAGACTCAGAACGATCTGCTCGTTGCGGGACCATCAGGGGCGGGTTACACCTATCCTGTGATGTGGCCGGCTTCCACTCTGCCCAAATTCATAAGCCGCAGTGGCGCGTACATGCAGCGGACAGGCATGCATACACTGTTTGCCTACAACCGCGATAACAGCACAGACCTGCCGCTATCTTCCAGTCTTGTGGACCTGTACAAGCGGAACACTCCAGGCCTCGAGGGCGTTGTGTACAACTACGAGACTACGAGCCAGGCAAGCCTCATCGATGGTCTGCCCGTGGCCACGCTACTAGGTGTGAACGATGCACCAAGCGGAATCACGGAACTGGCGAGTATCGCTGCGAGCTGGAACGGAACGAGCCCGCTCTTTGTGGCGGCTGGGTTGGAGTCGTGGAACATGATGCCGGCTGATGCAAAGACGCTGGTTGCTTCGCTCGGTTCGCAGTTTGAAGTGGTGCGGCCGGATGTGTTCTTCAAGTTGCTGCGGCAGTCTCAGACGAATCAGACGAAGAAGTAAGAGGCAAGAAAGAGGCGGACGGGGCTTCACTTATGAAGTGAAGCCCGTCCGTCTCTTTTTGATATTGCCGTTGCGGCTACAAGCACGTCTAGCGCAGAGCTCTGCGTGCTCGCATTGACCTCTCCGGACGGTGCAGCCCAGATCAGGCCGAGGTGGTAGTCCGGCGGCTGTGCCCCAGCCCAGATGCTGTTTGCATTGGTATCTATAAATTTTTCATATTCTGACTGTGGTGCTGCTTCGTCGAGAGACAGCAAGTTACGTACAAAGATACCCTTGAACTGTGATCCATCCCCGCCGCAGTTCGGCTCGCAGGGTTCATGTAAGATCCCGTGCCTGTCGATCAAAGTAGGTGAAGAGAGTGTGGCAGTGGCGATGGTATGAGCTTCGGCGAGAAGGGAAGAGTCATGGTCAGCTTTGTACAACTCGGCCAACCCACCTATAGCAACGCCCTGGTTGTAGGTCCATGTTTGTTGGTGGTTATTGGTGCAATTTGAGTCAAGACCGTCATTGATCAGGTGATCGGCATTGATCATGCCGGAACGAGAAAACCACTGCCACTCGCGTTTTGCCCAGGAAAGGTATTCCGTACGGCTCTGCGTGCTCTTCGCTCGGACCGCGAGTTCTGCGGCCACAGAAAGAAAAAGCTCGTTGGCAATGGCATTCTTGTATTTACGATCTTTGCTCCACCAGATTCCTCCGGAGCACGTGTCATCCCAGGCACCGGACATATCTGCAAAAATAGATTCCGCAGCCTTAAGGTATTGCTGGTCGTGAGTAATGTCATATTCATCGATCCATGCCAGCGCCCACCACCCTTCGTCATCATAAAAACGATTGATAAATCCGGGAGAAGTTTTTTGGGCAGCGGATAAGGTATTCCGAAAGACGGAATCAAACTCTCGGGAGCCGGTAACCCTCGAGTAGTCGGCCAGTGTTGTCAGGGCGTTTGCCGAATTCCACCAGCCCGTTGTCTTATAAAGGCCGGTTTGCTCGTCGTACCAGGATTGAAGGCTATGAATCGCCAATGAGGAGCGTTGGCTCCAGGCAGCGCTCTCCGAATGAGCTGGAACATCTGCTTTCGGGGCGGGTGTAAAGATGAAAAACAGGCTCCACGTCGTGAAGAGCAAACGGCAAAGGCGAAAGTTCCATTTTGCACTCAAGAGCATGTTCTGGTCTCTCCTATTCTTCTGCATTCGTTAAGTGGCGAGGTGAATTCCATGAAAAGGAACTCACCTATTGGAGGCCGACATTGAAGGTGGTGCTTGATCCGGTGCGCTGCCCCAGTTCTTGTTGGGGACCGGCCCCATATTCAACACCAGTCGTCCGCCATCAATAATGTCGGAGTGGCTAAACCACGGTTTGTTCCATGGCTTTCCGTTGAGCGTTGCGGATTGGATGTAGATGTTCTTTGCTGAGTTGTTGTGCGCAACAATCGTGAAATCTTTTTTGTTGCCCATGTGGATGGTCGCCTCATCGAAGAGAGGGCTTCCCAGAATATAGTTCGGGCTGGAGGGATCGACTGGATAGAACCCCAGAGCGCTCATCACATACCAGGACGATGTCGAACCCTGGTCGTCCATTCCTGGGAATGCGAGGCCAGTACTATCGCTGCCGTACATCTCTTTGAGGATTTGCCGCGCTAGCTTCTGGGTCTTCCATGGCTGGCCGGCCCAGTCGTAGTAATAGGCTGCCTGTTGATCGGGCTGATTACCTTGTACATACTGGCCGATGATTCCGGTGCAATCGCGGCAGATGCCTTTTGCCGTATAGGGAGTGCTAAAGAACTCATCCAGCTTGGCAGCAAAGGCATCCCGCCCACCCAGAAGATTCGTTAGGCCCTGAACATCGTGGGGAACAAGCCACAGGGTTGACCAGCCGGAGGCTTCCTTCATCATAAAGTTGTAGTAGGGTTCTTTGGGATCGAATGGTGAGATCCATTTCCCGTCTTCAGTTCTTCCGCGTATGAATCCGACAGAGGGATCAAACACATTCTGGTAGTTATGAGCCCGCTTTAGGAATAGATCATAATCGTCTTCCTTGCCAAGTTTTTTGGCATAGAGAGCGAGAGCATAATCGTCCCAGCTATACTCCAGCGTCGTAGCCGCTCCGGCTTTACCGCCAGCATAGGGAGGGCTCGGATTACCCTTCGGAATCACATCCGAAATCCACCCCTTCTGCATGTACTCCGCAAGATAGCCTCTGGGTCCGTGTGCATCCGTCGCATTCTTGCGTAGATATTCATAGGCGGCGGCCCAATCGAAGTTCAGGCCACGCTCCCAGTCTCCCAGGTACATCAGAACTGCGTTGTCGCCATGGAACGACGTGCCCATATAGCCGGATTCTCGAGCTATATCGAGTTGTGAGCGCAGAATGTCCAGCTTTACATCGGGCTCCAGAAGTGTGAGGAGAACAACCTGATTGCGTCCGGTATCCCATAACGGTACCTGGCCATAGCGGTCATATTCAGCGGTGCGGACTTTCCCATCGAAACCGGTGAACTGCTCACCCTTTCTCGCCATCAAGCGCGGACTGGCAAAGGAATGATAGAGGCACGAATAGAACAGTGCTTTTTCTTTCTCCGTTCCACCCTTCACTTCGATCGGGTCAAGTTTCTTCGCCCATGCGGTCTCGGCCTGAGTTTTTATACGATCGAAATCCCATCCTGGATCTTCTGCTCGTAACCTCGCCTCGGCGATGGAGTAGCTGAGACCAGACGCGACCTTTACTAGAACCTGTTCGCCCTTCGTCGTGGCAAACCGTAGATAGGCGCCGGCGTAGTCTCCGGAGATAGTGTGTGCCCCCGGCTCCACATCGCTGTAACCGACCAAAGATTCATCTCTGTTCGTATAAGTGGGAGGATAACCCTTGAATGTCCCGGAAGTGCTGAAGGGCTTTGAAAATTCAGCGACAAAGAATGTTCTGCCATTTTTCGATGTACCGCGCAGTGTATGGTCATCTACAACTTCGACCTCTCCGCCGGCATGGCCCAGGTCGAATACGATGTGCGCTTTCTCGGTTTGCGGAAACGTGAACCTGAAAACTCCAGTCCACTGGGTCACGGTCATCTCCGCCAGCGTGCTGAAGTCGTTCAGGTAAACGCTGTAATATCCTGGCGAAGATTTTTCACGGGCCTTGTCATAGACAGACGCACTCCGGTCCGGAGGAACAGTCCAGTCGCCTACCATAGCTGTGACTGTGGGCCCATCTTCCGAGCCGCTCGAAAACCCCATGATGGTGCGGTTCGGATAAAAGTAGGATGATCCCACCCCCGCGGGATAGACGAGGTCCAGATTCACATTGATCGGCGCAAGCTCTGTTGAACTGTGTGGCAGTGTTGCTCCCGGAGAGGTGAATCCTGAGTAGAGTCGTTCACCGGGTGGCGGCGCATTCCCAATGAACTTTTGATTATCCAATGGCGCAGTGCCAACTAGCCCATTGGCATAATCGATAGGCCGTTTGGAGGAGGCGAGTGTGTGCTGGGCTGCCATCCCTGGAAGCAAGGACGACCCAGATAGTAGAAATATGGTCAGATATATTGCTGATCGGCGCACAGGCAGCATAAAAGCGGCTCCTATTATTTTTATTTTCGTTTGGGTGAGCGCGGGGCGTGCGCTCCGCAAAGTAAAAACTCTTTGATGTCCTACAGGCCGTATGGCTGGCTGCTTTGCCCGGACTTCTGCAGTCTCTGCTGTACTGCTTCGCCGATTCTCTTCTCCAGATCAATCAGGACTGAACTGGGTGGCTCTGGCGGTAGTGGCTTATTGTGTTCTGTCGAGACGATTGGGTTGATATCGATCAAAAGAAGGACAGGTAAAAACGATTGTCTTTGCTCAGCGCTAGGAAGTGATGAACGGTCCGTTTCTTGTTATGCCTGAAAGGAAAAATATAGGCCCCGGCAGCTTCTGCCGGGGCCTATACCTACATCTTTAGAACGTGATCTTGCCCTCGAGCTGTAGCACCCTGGGGATGTTCTGCTGCTGGTAGCCCACCGTGCCAAACCCGTGCCAACCGGAACCAGCTTGGAACGTGGCTGGGCCGTCGCCAGGATTCGTATCAGGGCCCCCGAAGAGCACCGAATTCGTTGCGTTGAATGCATCCAGGCGCAGCGTGAAGTTCAAACGATTCGAGATTGGCACGGACTTTTCAAGTGAAAGATCCAAGTCAGGCATTGTCGGATTACGCACTTGCCCCGTTGTGCCAGTCAGGTTCATCAGGCCATAGGGCGGGATGCCCTGCCAGCAGGAACTTGGATCATTTGCGGTTGAGAACCAGTGGCCCAGCGTCGAGCCTCCTTGCGGTTTATAGCTATGATCGCAAGTGTAAAACCACCCGGTGTTGACTCCGACTGGCGTTCCGCTTTCGGCATAGAACACACCGCCCAGTATCCAGCCACCAACCAATGCATTCAAAGGCCGGGAAGCGTTGGCTAACAGCAGGCCACCTCTCCCAATCGGCAGGTTGTAGACCGATGTGACCGCCAGAACGTGCGTCCGATCCGAGCCGGCCAGCTGATGAATTTGTTGGATGTCCTGATAGGGCCAGCCGTTCAGGTATCCGTCCTCGTTGATCGTCTTTGAATACGTGTAGGAGATCTGGAAACTCAAGCCGCGCCCTAGGCCTCCACCCACACGTTTATTCAGCTTAACCTCCAGAGCGTTGTAGAAGTTGCCCCCGATCGGTGCGTTGTATTCTCCCACCAGTCCCGTGCCGCCGGGACTGCAATATTGTGGCAGGATCGTGCGCAGCTCGATCGCGGGGATCGTCGTCGATGTGCCGCACTGTCCCGGCCCTGAGATGCCCGGAACGCCATAAAAAGGATTCGGTACCTGTTCGTTGAAGTAGTTCGGATTGGCGATGGCCTGCTCTTCCTGGGCGAGGCTCACGGTTCCATTGGTCCACAGGGAGGCGCGCAGGCGGGTCGTGAAATTTCCGGCATATCTGACATCGAGAACCAGTCCGGACGATAGCTCGCGCTGGAAACCCAGGGACATGACCTGTTCCTTGGGGATCTTGCGGGACGGGAAGTCTACTTGTACGGTGCCGTTGCCAAGGTCGGTCTCCAGTCCCAGGCTATTGCCAGTGGGAGCAAGCAGGCCAGTCGAAAAAGGATTCCCGCTCTTGAAGTAGTTCGTCGGCGTGTTGCCACCGTCTGTCGAGGCTGTGTAGTTCGTGGTCTGAGTCTCGCCTATGCTGGAGCCTCCCTCCAGCCCGAACGAGTACATGAGTCCCCAGCCGCCCCGGATCACCGTTTTGGGGTTGATCTGATAGGCGAAACCAAAACGAGGACCCACGTCGGTCCAATCGGTGTCATAGGCATCGCGCGACTGCCCGTTGACACCGGGAAACTCGATCCCACCCAGGACTGTTCCGAGCGAGGCCGTGTCAATGCCGGCCGCTGTCCATGCAGCGGTATTGGCCGCGTTCGTTACGTTTGACTGGTAGGCAGCCTCGTTCCCAATCGGGTTCACACAGGTAAGGCAGAAGCCTCGGTTCAGGTTGTTGTTCCGTTCCCGGAGTCCGCGCTGCACGTCATAGCGAATTCCCAGGTTAAAGGTCAAGCGCGATGTGGCACGCCAGTTGTCTTGAAAGTAGCCCGCGTACACCGGGTAGCCTTCCATGATCGACCCGATCCAGTCGACGCCGCCGTTATAGGGATCACCCAGGTAGAAGGACGCCAAAGCGGACCCGTTCTGGTTGGCGTTCTGGGTTGTGCAAGTGGGATTGCTTCCGCCACCGGGAGAGTAGCAGTTTGAGTTTTGCGGATCATATTGCGTGAAAGCTGAGTTGTAGCCGAATCTGCCGTTCGCGTTCCCGCCCCCGAACGGGTAGCCTCCGAATTGGAACTCATCGATCTCGCCGCCGAACTCCATCGTATGCGACCCGTGGGTCTTCGTGAAGTCCACGTTGAGTGTGTAGTTGTTAGTTACGCTGGCGCTGAAGGCGTTGTTGCCGAAGATGTTGTTGTTGCTATTAGGATTACCCCCTGTAAATCCGGTACCCCATCCGTCCGTCACCTTGAACTGAGGAAGGTAGCTTGCACTCGCGGTGCCGGGCAGAGGCATCGCCAGACCGATCGCCGACGGATCCGTTTGCTGGCTCAGATTGCCATTGGGGGAGTTTGCGTAGTAGCGGTTGAAGGAGACCTTGAAATCACCTGTCAATGTCGGCGAAAAGACGTGCGTCACGTCCTGCGTCGCCACCCAGGTAGTGTGTACCGCGTTGATAGTTCCATTTTCGGCAACCCCAGTGAATCCGTTGCCGTTTTGAAACTGGGCGCCATTGGAATATATGTAGTAGCTGTACAGTTTCGTCTTGTCGCTCAGGTTGTAATCCACGCGGATCTGTGGCTGGTTGTAGTGCAACAGGCCTGGGTTCTGCGCAAAGTAGTTATTTGCACTCGCTGAGTTTTGTGCCCCGGGAATATTGGGTAGCGGAATGTATTTCAACACGGCAGCTGCAGTCGGATTAATCATCGACCCCGGGATGGCGTCTCCTGGAAAGAGCTGCTGGGCGATCAGATTGCTGTTGCAGGAAGTCACTGGGCCGCCCGCGAGGCAGGCTCCCGTTCCCGGTTGATAGATCGGCAGACCATTGGGAAAGGTGCTTGGGTCCATTGCCTTAACCTGGGAAAAATCTACACCGGCGTTACCGTTATATCCGGGCCGCAGATAGGCAGGCGCGACATTTTCGAGTATCGATGCCGCCAGCGATTGATGGAATCCCTCAAAGCCGAAAAAGACGAATAGCTTGTTTTTGATGATGGGCCCGCCCGCCGTGATCCAGAACTGGTTCTGCACCTCACCGTTACGCGGAGCTCCCTCAAGGTTGTTCTGGTAGTAGTTCGCGTTCATCGTCGTGCCTTGATAGGCGTACCGCGCGGTCGCGTGGAACTGGTCGGTGCCGCTTTTGCTCACAGAACTCACCGTGCCGCCGCTGGTGCGCCCATAGCGCGCGTCATAGGTGGTGGTCATCACGTTGATCTCTTGGATGCTGTCCAGGTTCGGGGAGATCGTCCACTCACCCGCGCCCTGGTTATCGTATGTGTATTGGCTCGTGATGTTCGAACCGTTCAGCGTGAATTGGTTATTGCTACCAATGCCTCCCCCGATCGAGTACGAGCTTTGCGCGTTATAACCGTTCATCTGCGTGTTCGCCGCATACGTCGGTTGACTGCCTGGCGTCGTGCCGATCAGGGCATAGATCTGTCCGCCGTTCAAGGGAACGTTCTCAATCTCGCGCGTGCCGATGACGTTGTTGCCCGAGGCGTCTGCGGTTTCCAGTTGTGGGGGCGCGTCACTCACTACCACCTTCTCGGAGATCGAGCCCACCGCCATCTTGAAGTTCTGGTTGAATACCTGCGAGGAGAGTAATAGCACCTTTTCCTGCACGGCCGTTGTAAATCCCTGTGCCTCCGTCGACACGGTGTAGGTTCCTGGCAGCACATAGGGAATGTAATAAACACCCTTGCCGGTCGTTTTGCCGGTATAGGTCGTTCCCGAGTCGACGTTGACCGCCTTTACCTTGGCGTTCGGGATGACAGCTCCCGTCGGATCGGTTACCTGTCCTGTTAGTACGGAACGAAAATCTTGAGCCGAGCTGTTCACAACAAACAAGAACAGGGCTAGTAAAAAAACTGGCAAGCAGCGGTACAGAGCTTTACACATGAGCGGCCTCCTCCAAAAAGGTTGATTCTTGGGTCAGTGGATACGTCGATCCACGCCCGTTTTCTTCGTCAGGTTATGTAGCTGGAAAGGTTTCCATCTTAGGATGGTAACGATTCCACTAACATTTTTCGTTTCCGCGAAACCATACCACGTATCATCCAACGACTGTCAAGGAAAAATTTTGGAGCGATGTGGTTCCGGCCTCTGAGAAGAGGTATCAAAGGCAAACAAAAGAGTTACGGGAGTAAAGCGATTGTTCAGGACTCGTCCCATTTCAGCCTTGTGGCCTCGATGTAGCTCGCCACAAACCTGCATAGCGCACACCTGTGCCAGGGACGTCCCCTCCCGGTATGGCGTCAGAAATGGATGAAGGCTATAAGCCTCGCGGGGCTCTTTGCCCGCTTCTGTATTTCATGGGCTGTCGCCCTGAAGCTGCAAAATAAAACAAGTCGTCCTTGCTCTTTAATCCTTTAGTATGGCACTCTGCGAACGAATGGTATTCGCTTGTGGGTGCGTAAGCCCTGATAGGATTGCTCCCGAATGAGGAAGAAGAGTACACACTCAACGCTCAATGACGTCGCCCGAAAAGCTGGCGTTGGAACTACCACTGTCTCTCGCGTCATTAACGGCGGACAGAACGTCAATCCTGAAACACTGGCGCATGTCCGTCGTGTTATTAAGGCGTTGAGTTACACACCAAATCAAGCTGCGCGTTCGCTTAGAGGTGAACGCACTAAAACGATCAGCTTGCTCATCCCGAGCATTGCCGACCCATTCTTCTCCAGCTGTGCAGAAGTTGTACAGTCCATCGCCCAGACTAACGACTCCTTGTTGATTGTTACGGCTACGCACAACGATGCCAAGAGAGAGATTGAAAATCTCAACGTTCTGATACGTCATCGTACTGACGGGTTGATCATTGCGCCTTCGAACCCACAGAGCGCCGCTTTGTGCGACTTGCTCGCACGTGTCGCGATACCTGCTGTTTCCATTGATCGCCCCATCTTCAAATCGAACATTCCCTCGGTTGTCGCGGATAACTATGATGGCGCTTTTACGGCTACACAGCACCTCATCGAACACGGCTACAAACGCATTTTGTGCCTAACCGGGGAAAGCGACTTCTATACAATTCGTGAGCGTATACGTGGCTACCGCAAGGCTATCGAATCGGCGGGTCTGATCGCCATGCTGGACACTTCGATTCGAGACTACGAATCTGCCGAGCATGCCATCAAAACGTCTCTCAAAGCGGCCAATCCACCCGACGCGATCTTTACTCTGAAGAACAGTACTACCGTCTATGCCTTTGAGGTCCTGCAACAATTAAACGTCAAAGTACCCGGTACGATCGCATTGCTGGGGTTTGATGACTTGGAGTTAGCCTCGGCACTTCGTCCGGCGATCAGCGTGGTTCAACAGCCAATTGAAGAAATCGGAAGAATAGCCACCGAACTACTCTTCAATGAGCTTCGTGGCCCCCATAAATCTCGCAAATCGTCTGCTTCCAAGCGCCCTCAGAAGATCGAAGTGAAGACACGTCTTTTACTGCGGCACTCCTGTGGATGCCCGTCACCAAGAGTTTAAAGCGAATACCGAGAGATCGTCATGCCTTCACACAAGCTTTATCGAGCCGTGTGTCTAAAGCCTCACACCATGAAAAGATAACGTTATGCCTGCATGTTCACTTCGAGCGGCTTCTTCTGCCGTAGTTACAATCCACGCGAATTTGGCGTGACAGTTTGTATCGAATGCTTCACATAAAGAGATGAGCACTAAGCAGTATCTGTGTATATCACCATGGAGGCAGGAAGAACTATGCGTCAATCTGCGGTTTATTCTCGTTCGTTTATGTTCGCCATTTGGGCCGTCCTGTTACTACTAACAACCTCAGTACCTATGCGATCTGCATCGGCACAGGGGTTTCAGTCGCTTCACAGTCATGTAGCCGCACCGCTAAACGCGAAGCCTTTAGCGCGCCTCCCAGCATCACAACAGATGCATTTGTCTCTTTCACTTCCTTTGCGCAACCAGCCGCAGCTGGAAACTTTTTTGCAGCAACTCTATAACCCATCCAGTCCGAACTATCACCATTTTCTTACCGTGCAGCAGTTCATCGATCAATATGGACCCACGGCGCAGGATTATGACAAGGTAACGGCATTTGCTGCAACGCATGGTTTGTCCGTGACCCGCACATTTTCCAATCGCCTTTTGGTGAACGTGAGTGGAAATAGTTCAAGTGTGGAACAAGCCTTCCACGTGAAGATGAATAGTTACCAGCATTCAACAGAGAATAGGAAATTCTATGCTCCCGATGTAGAGCCATCTGTAGAAGCAGGCGTGCCTATTCTGAGCGTAGATGGTATAAGCACTCAGAATCTGCCTCACTCCATGCTGAAGCACGCCGCGACAAGTGACGCCGTGCACAGCGACACCACTGGATCAGGACAAAGCGGTCAGTTTCTCGGCAGTGACATCCGTGCTGCCTATGCTCCCGGCGTTACGCTGGATGGCAGCGGCCAATCGCTGGGCCTGATCGAACTGGGACCATACAACCTCAGCGATGTGCAGGCATACTTCAGCACCATCGGGCAACCGCTCAATGTCCCGATCTACAACGTGCTTCTCGATGTTGATGGTGTCTGTCTGGGCACGCCCGCTGCGAATGGCTGTGATGATGGAGAAGAGGTTGCCGATATGGAGCAGTCCATCTCCATGGCACCCGGCCTCTCCGGCCTCATTATTTATGAGGCGTATGGTTCGGGCAGCGATGCTCTCACTGCATTCACCCAGGCCGCAACCGATAATATCGCCAAGCAGCTGAGCCTTTCTTTTGGTTGGGGAGGAACGCCCAGCACGGAACCGGGTTATGAGCAGATTTTCATGGAGCTCGTTGCCCAGGGGCAGAACGTCTTTGTTGCGTCCGGTGATGCGGGCGCCAATGTCGGAGGTGTTGGTTATCCTGGCAATAGCACCTATATTACTGCTGTTGGCGGAACGGATCTGACTACATCTGGCGCAGGCGGTCCATGGCTATCGGAGATGGGCTGGATCGGTAGCGGTGGAGGGTGGAATACTCAGGCTCCAATCGCCAACTACCAGGTGCCTGTCATCAATGCTGCGAATCAGGGATCAACAACCTTCCGTAATATTCCGGACGTTGCCGCAGAAGCAAATACAGACAACTACAACTGCTTGAATGCCGCGTGTGGAGGCGGACTTGGAGGAACAAGTCTTGCAGCGCCACGATGGGCAGGGTTTCTTGCCCTCGCCAACGAACAGGCAAATGGCAGCCCCGTCGGTTTTCTCAATCCAACACTCTACACAATCGGCCAGGGGAGCACTTACACCAGCCTCTTCCATGACATAAGCACAGGCAACGATTTCAACAGCAGCAGCCCAAATATGTTTTCGGCCGTTGCCGGCTATGATCTGGTTACTGGTTGGGGAACCCCAAATGGACAAAGCCTGATCGACTCTCTTGCACCCTCCAGCGCAAGCAGCCCAAACTTCTCTGTAACTGCATCGCCCGGCACGATTACTCTGACGCCCGGTGGTAGTTCGTCAGGCACTGTAACTGTCTCAGCGTCGAACGGTTTTAGCGGCGCTGTTGCTTTGTCCGTAGCGACTATTGGAGCGCCTGCCGGAGTAACTGCTACGTTGAGCCCAACCACAATCACAGGTTCTGGCTCTTCGGCTCTGAGTGTCTCGACAACTGCAGCGACACCGGGAGGCAATCTCCTCCTGGCCATCAACGCAATCAGCAATGGCCTACAGAAGACTGCTTATGTGCAGCTTGCATTGCCGTCGTTCGTAGTCTCTGCCTCTCCGACCACAATCTATATCAACCAAGGTTCGACGGCTACCGGCACGATCGCAGTAACACCGCAGAATGGTTTCGCAGGTACCGTAACGTTCACTGCTCCGAGCGGCTTGCCGGATGGCGTATCGGCGAAGATTCTACCGAGTGGCACAGCAGGGACAAGCACGCTGTCTCTCAAAGCCGCCAGCACTGCGGCGACTCTGCCCATTCGAGAGATAGAAGTCACGGGGACATCCGGTGGCACTACACAGGTAGTGCCTGCATTGGCCGTTGCTGTAAGCGCAGCTCTCGGTGACTGCGGTACCGGCGTGCCAGTGAACCTTGCTTCTGCGTATAACCTCACCGGCGTCTATACCGATGGCACAACCTTCACGACCAACGGTCTGGATGGCGATGGTTATGCTTTCTCATCCAACGTTATAACCAGCGCTCGCACCTTGAATGGAGTACGGTTCCTCTTTGGGAAGCCTAACGTCCCGAATGCAATATATGGCACGGGGCAAACGATCGATCTGCCTCCAGGCCGTTTCACCTCACTCCAGATGCTCGCCACCGGTATCAATGGCAATCAGACAGCACAGGTCATCACAGTTACCTATACCGATGGCACAACCTCTCAATTTACGCAGAGCTACAGCGATTGGTTCAGCCCCTCTACTAACCTGAACGAAGCCGAGGCCATCGCTATGCCTTATCGCAATACGGCACTAGGTACAAAAGATGCACGGCAGTTCAATCTGTATGGCTACACGCTTGTGCTGAACAATCACAAGATAGTCAAGAGCCTGACGTTGCCTAGCAATCGCAATGTCGTGATCTTGGCGGCCACGTTGACACAGGAGGAGCTTGGCACTCAGGTAGATCTTTCCAGTGCCTTCAACGCAACAGGCATCTATCCAGATGGAACCAGTTTCCCAGCGGATGGTGGACTGGACGGTGGTGGAGCAGCTTACTCGGGACAACTGCTGGGTGATCTGAGTGGCGTGACGAATGTTGTAGCCAACGGCGTTCAATTCACAGTCGAACCCGCCAACCAACCCGATGTCGTCTACGGGGCAGGCAAGAACATCAAAGTGCCTCTAGGACGCTTCTCAACCTTGAATCTGCTGGCCACTGGAGTTCAGGGTAGCCAGACCGCACAGACGATTACTGTTACCTATCTTGACGGTTCAGTCTCTCACTTAACCCAGAGCTTCAGTGACTGGTTTTCTCCGCAAGGCTTCCCGGGTGAGTCTATAGCGACAACTATGCCTTACCGTGACTTGAACGATGGCAGCCAGGATGCGCAGAATTTCAATCTCTATGAATACACTCTGCATCTGGATAGCAACAAGATCGTGAAGAGCATCCAACTGCCAGATAACCGGTATGTTGTGGTACTCGGCATTACCTTAGGTCATGCTGAGGGCTGGTGGCCTTCCGACTTCCCTGGGCCTTTCCGCTGCGACCAGTGGACTGCACCCGTATTCGGCAAACCATAAACCCTATAACTGTTGGCTGCGGCAGAAAGTACTTGTTTTCTGCCGCAGCCAATATAAAAAGCACTCTGATTTTGACCCAAGCATCGAACTGGGCTTATCGACGCCAGTGCATAATAGTGACTAGTAGCACTCGGCATCCAAAATTTGGTCTCAGCTCCCTCCCAAAAACCAGGCCTTCCATATGGAAGGCCAATCGACTTTGAACGATAGTGTGAGGATATTTTGGACGAGATCATTCGTTACGCAAAACCCAGCGAAGAGGATGCTGCTCCTCTGGTGGCGATGGCACGAGAGGTTTTCTCCGACACCTTCGCACATCTCTACGATCCGGCGCCGTTCACTCGTTTCCTCGACGAATCATATGGGCCTGGTGGCAGGATGGAGCGTGACCTCGCCGATCCCTCTATCCGTTGGAGGATCGCTGCCATAGGGGATCGGCCAATTGGCTATGCCAAACTCTCGCAGCTTGTCGCTCCTGCGCCAGCTCCGCTGCCGGGAGCTATGGAGCTGCAACAGATTTATGTTCTACGCACATGGCATGGAAAGGGAATTGCCGACCAATTGATGGAGTGGGCGCTGGATACCGCACGTGCCGATGGTGCACCCGAGATCTATCTCACCGTGTTCGACCACAACCAGCGGGCTAAGCGCTTCTATACTCGTCACGGCTTTGGCGAAGTCGGACACTGCACCTTCAAGTTAGGCGACCGTGTCGATGATGACCGGGTCTGGCGCAAGCTGCTATAAGCAGCTTGCTGCAACCGTGCCTTGGCGAGGGGTTTGCGGAAGATCGCGGGGATGACTTGAGATCGAGCCATCCAAAATGGAGAAAGCATCATGGCGAACAAGAAAAGCGTAAAGCCTGACAGCACCGCAGTTCGGGTCGCACTATGGCGAGCACAGCACGCCCAGATCGATCCACTACCGCATGTACTGGAAGATGAGATTGGCCTCAAGCTGGTGGCCCCGAGTAATGCATGGCGCAACCGTCCGGACATGATGGGAGCTGCCATGGCTCGCTACCGGGCAAGTGTCGTCATACGCGCTCGTTTTGTCGAAGACCTCGTCACGGAGCAGCTTGCCCACGGCGTCGGACAGTACGTCATCCTCGGCGCTGGTCTCGACACCTTTGCCCAGCGTAGTCCGGAGATCGCCTCCCATCTTCAGATATTCGAGATCGACCGTCCAGGTTCTCAAGAGTGGAAGCGACAGCGGTTGATCGAGCTCGGCTATGGAATCCCGAAAGGGCTGCACCTCGTGCCGGTTGATTTCGAGGTAGACGATGCCTGGCTGGATCATTTGGTGGCGGCTGGTTTCGACTCTTCCCGGCCTGCGGTAGTTGCTTCAACAGGCGTCAGCATGTATCTCACCAAAGAGGCGATTGAGGCCACCTTGCAGCAGGTCGCAACGTTCGCACCCGGCTCCACGTTTGCCATGACCTTCCTCTTGCCCCCAGAGCCGGTAACAAGCACGAAGCCTGCAGGGCGTCCGGCAGCGAAGACTCGAAGCAGGAAACCCTTCATCAGCTTTTTTACCCCGCAGGAAATGCTCGCCATGGCGCGCAAAGCGGGTTTTAAAGAGGCGCGGCACCTCTCTGGAACTACGCTTACTGAGCGCTACTTTCCTGACAGGTCGGATAGTCTCCCATCGTCGAGCGCAGAGGAGATGTTGATAGCGACTACTTAGAGTGTGTACCCCTCCTCGTAGGTCAAGCCTGAGTCTCAGCCAAATTGTATGTCTCAGAACGTTGCGGGTAGTGATGGCGGCCTTCAGCTCCTGAGGTACGAGAGAGACCAATTCGATAAATCGCTGGTATGTAAAATGCACTCTGCAACTAAAGGACGACACCATGCAAGACTTTCTTATAAAGGCTCTTTTCACTGTCCTGACGCTGGCAGTCTTCATCGGTCTTTTCAGTCTGTATAGCTGGTACGCCAACAAAAACCTAAGACGTGATGACAGGATTCGTGCTGTGGGGCGTAAGGTATGGGCCACACTCGTCTGCACATATCCGACCGGGCAAAGTGCCGGGCAGAATGTCTACCGCCTGTATGCCGAGCAATATTATGTGCTGCTTGAGCTCGATGTGCCACAACCAAATGGAACATCCTCCCGCTGCACCACCAAAGGCCTGCCCCCACCCGATTGGCATCTTCTTCAACCAGGCGATCAGGTTCAGGTCTACGAGAATCCAGATGATCCTACCCAGGTAGTCCTGGACACAATCATGTCACCACGCTACTCCGAAGCAAACCAATGACCAAACCGGTCTCCTCACCTCCGCAATGGCACTGAAATGCCTCAACGCAATAGCACGAAGACTAACCCGACTTCTAACTGTCCGCATCCAATGCGGTAACCCGGGTACGCATTACCTGACACGCCACTTGTGCGCTTCCTGGATGGAGTTTTCATCTGCTTTCGCCTGTCAGCTGATCGTCTTGCGCTTGGGCTGGTTGACGATGTGCGCTCCAACTCTGTACAGCACCGCCGATCTCAGAAACTTCGGTTACAAGTGTGTCGAGTAGTGCATGCACATCTGTACACCTCGATAGGTTCGCGTTCTGTCCCGCCCAGAGAGGAAGGAGCTCGGGTCTCCCTGCTTTCTCGGCCGGTATCGCCAGATGCCGCACGAGGGCACGTTGAAGTGGATAAGGCAGGATCTCTGTGCCCTTTTGGTTGAGTTCATCGAGCAGGCGATTCTTGATGCCGCGGCCAAGCCTTCCAGTGAACCCACGAGTAAGAGCGGTCTGCTTCGCCTGGCCACTGAGGAGAGCCTTGCGATGAAGCGCGTTCGCTCCTGATTCCGCGCACGCGAGAAAGGCGGTTCCCATCTGTACGCCTTCCGCTCCAAGCGCGAAGGCTGCCACGATTCCGCGGGCGTCCCCAATTCCACCTGCGGCGACGACCGGGAGCCTCACGGCATCGACGACCTGCGGCACCAAGGCCATGGTTCCTGTCAGGGAATCTTCGGACGCTTGCAGAAAGGAGCCGCGATGGCCACCTGCTTCAAAGCCGGAGGCTGCAATGACGTCCACCCCCGCTTGCTCCAGAGCAACCGCTTCGTCCACGGTGGTTGCTGTTCCAATCAGAGCGACTCCCTGGCGGCGAAACTCGTCCAAAATCTGTTTGGAGGGAATGCCATAAATAAAGCTGAATACGGAGATCCCTTCCTCCAGGAGAACCTGCACTTGATCTTCGAAACGAATGGGTTCATACGGGAGATAGGAGGGTTTGACTCCTCCGACACTTTCAATATGTTTCGCCAGAGGAGAGAGGCTACGGCGAAATGCCTCTTCCGTTGAAGTGAGAGCTACTTCATCTTCCATGGAAACCCACAGGTTCATCGCAAAGGGCTTTGCTGTGAGGCTCTTGATCTCGCGAATGACTTTCCGGATAGCTTCCGGGTTGAGGCCATGAGCACCGAACGATCCGAGTCCCCCATAGTTCGAAACGGCTACCGTGAGCCGCTGCGAGGACAAGCCTCCGAGCGGACCTTGAATGATCGGGTATTCCAGTCCCAAACGCGAGGTCAGTCGATTATCCGTCCACGCTTTTGAACCCACTCGATTTGCCATTATGACCTCCTGTGATCAGAGAAAAGGAGCTATGTGGCTGCCCCGGAGTATCGCTGGGTAACACGCGGGTCCCAACTACACACTGCCGATGCTTCGGCGAGGGCGCGGTCCAGCGAGCTTGACCGCGCCCTCGGGTCAGATTGTATGAAGCCCAAGCCTACTTGGCGAGGAAATTTGTAACCAGCTTGATGGTGGCCTCTGGATTCTCCTGCATGATCCAGTGCCCGGAGTCGGGTACGATGCCGCCCGTGACGTTGTTGGCGACGAACTGCATATGATCGGCCATGTTCTTGCCGAAAAACTTCTCGGCACCGATGCCAAGCACCGGCATGGTGATCTTGCCGCCCTCGGCGAGCAACGCCTTGTTGTCGGCGGCGTCCTGGCGGAGTGCCCCAAATTGCTCGAAGGCATCGTGCATCGCATGCGGCCGTGCGTACAGGGCAGCAAAGTGCTGCCGGGTATCTTCATCGATCCTCTTGGGGTCTCCGGACAACTCGTCCCAGAAGCGATCGAGGTAGATGCGCTCCCGGCCTTGCACCAGACGCTCCTCGTCAGGACCTCGGAAATCGAAGTGCCACAGCAGCGGGCTGCGAACGATGTTGTCCCAATCGCCTATTCCGGGCAGAGGTGCATCGATCACCACCCAGCGCGTGATCCGGGCTGGATATTGAGCAGCCAACGCATAGCCGACCATATTGCCGATGTCATGTGTGACCAGGTCTGCCTTCTGGACCTTGAGTGCATCCATCACGCCGGCAATGTCGACCGCCTGGTTCTTCTTGGTGTAGCCGGTATCCGGGTGATCGGACATACCCATGCCGCGCAGGTCAGGGACGATCACGGTATGGTCCTTGGCCAGAACAATTGCCAGAGGCGCCCACATATCACCCGTAAAGCCGAAGCCATGCAACAGCACCACGGCCGGACCCTTGCCGCCGACTCGGACGTAGAGATTGGTGCCGTTCGTCGGAACCATTTCTGTGTGAAAGCTGGGCGGAAACGGAGTGACTTCCGCCACGAGGGGAGCTGATAGCAATATCCCGCCAAGGATGGTGGCGATATACCTGAACATAGGAACTCTTCGCTTTCTTAGTTGTTGATCTCGAACGTAACCTCGAGCATGACCGGCGCACCGAGGGGCAGGGCGGTCACGCCCAGTACGGACCGTACGGACATCTTGCCCTCTCCAAATACATCGCGGAGAAGCTCCGATGCTGCATCCGCAACGATCGGCTGGTTGTAAAAGTCTCCGTGAGTTGCCATGTAGACCTTGACGCTGACAACCCTTGTCACGCGGTCCAGCGACCCTACGTGCGCCTTCGCAGCAGAAAGAGCATTCAGGGTCGCGGTTCGTAATGCATCCCGGCCAGCAGACTCGTCGAGTTCTTTACCTAGCCGCCCAACATATTGAAGCTTGCCGTCCTTGACCGGCAGCATTCCACTAAGGAACAGCAAGCTGCCAGTCTGGACTGCCTCAACGTAGGCGCCAAGCGGATGAGGAGCATTGGGGAGCACGATTCCGAGGTCCTGCAGCCGGCGCTCTGCGCTGACCGGCTGCGAACTGCCCGGGTTTACCATTTCCCGTTGTGCGCACCGCCGTCCACGTGCAGCACCTCCCCGGTGATCTGGCGCGACTCCGTGAGATAGACTACCGCGTTTGCGATCTCCTCCGAAGTGGAGATTGTGCCCATTGGCGACAAGGTCTTCAGGAAATCCTTCGGGTTGTCTTTGTGGAGAGGAGTATCAACAGATCCAGGTGCGACAGCATTGAAGCGGATGTGCTCCTTCGCATACTCCGAGGCCAGGCTGCGCGTGATGGCCTCAAGACCGCCCTTCGTGATCATCGGCAGGGATACCGGCAAGCCACCGATAGGATTATCGACCAGCGATGACGTGATGGCCACGACGCTTCCACCCGACTTCTGTGCGAGCATCTGCTTGACCGCGAACTGCGTGATGTAGATGTAGCCTTCGAGATTCGTCGAGACGAGAGCACGGAAATCGTCAGCGCTGTAATCAGTGAAGGGCTTCGCCGAGAAGATGCCGGCATTGTTGACAACTGCATCAATCGAGCCAAACTTCTGAACCGCGGTGTCGACCACTTTTTGAGCCGTAGCAGCCTGGCCGATATCTCCGTCTACCAGCGCGAGGTTCGGAGAGGGACTTAGTCCAGCTTGGGTAATCTTTCGCGAAGTTGCGACGACGGAATATCCGCGATCTAAGAATGCTTGAACCACAGCAGCTCCAATACCTTGTGAGCCACCCGTTACGATAACTGTTCCTTTGCTTGCCATAATTGCTCCTGTCGAAATCAATGCTCCTGACGTCGCAGAGGTCAACATGAGAATGTTGGCGATACCGCACTTTGATGCGGCCATCTGCTGCGTTCAAGCTGCAATATAGATGCGAGAGAAGATGGCGATGAGGCCCGATTTGTTCTGATACCCGCTATCGCTCTAGCTGATAGCTTCCAATTGTCGATCGAGGATCGCAATGTCCGAGATCTGACGGCTCATTCTCAGGAAAGTGTTGAGTGCGCTCGTCGGAGGATGATCATGTCGTCTAACAAATACTGTCTCTACCCGCGCCTGATCTACTGGGAGCTCATGCACAGTGACGGACTGATCGATCCAGAGTCTATCCACCAGCGTCTTCGGTAGCAGCGTTACACCTACGCCCGCCGTGATGCAGGTAACGATTGCGTCAAGAGATGCAAATTCCATCACCACGTAACGAATACCTAGCCCATCGAGGATAGAGGCGAGTCTTTGACGGTAAGAACAACCCTGTCGAAACACGATTGCTTTGAGATTTTCAACGTTGGCGAGGTCATCGAAGTTCCGTACGGATCGAGGGCTTACGAGAACCAGGTCTTCGAGGAAGAGTGTCTCCTCACTCAGCTCCTGATGGTGAACAGGCCCCGCCACAAAGGCACCCTCCAACTCGTGTTCCGCCACCTGATGGGTCAGAAATGCTGTAGTACCCGTCACGAGGGCCAACTCGACCTTTGGATACTCCTGCACGTATTGGGCTATGAGTGCGGGTAGCCGCAGTCCAGCCGTAGTTTCCATCATTCCGATACGCAGTTTGCCCTTTGGAGTTCCATCCTCTTTGACCGCAGTGATGGCCTGCTCGAACAATGCATGTATCTGCTCTCCGTAAGAAAGGAGGCGTAGGCCAGCTTCACTCGGTTCCACACCACGGCTGTGCCTGACGAACAGTTGAACGCCGAGCTCTTCCTCCAGGAGGCGGATTCTGGAGGTAACATTTGACTGCACCATGTTCAGTTCAGCCGCGGCCCGATTCATGCTGCCGATTCTTGCTACGGCCTTCACAATCCTCAAGTCATCTGCGTCCATGTGCGTCCTGCCTCCACAGGTCAGTATAGAGATGAATCTCTTCGGCGATGCCGCATGCCGCGTCCTTAGAAGGGGAAGCGGACGGTAAAGATCCCATTGTGGTTGTTGCGGTAAAACTGAGTCGTTGCGATCTGGAAGCCGCCGCCAATCGACATGCCGACTCGTTTCGTTAGTTTGAAACGTCCCGCCACAAGTCCCGGAGTGATGTAGTTGAGTGTCTTACCAGCGTGCTCTCCATCCTGATAGTGCGTGGTGTTGAACTCGATCTCCGGCCAGAGCTTCTTCTCCACGCGATATTGCAGGGTGTTATTCCAGACGTAGTTCCGCCCATTGGCAAGTTCGTTATTGGTGGGAATCTGCACGCCGAAGGTTCCCTGCGCATCGAAGTTGTGGAAGCCCTTGCCATAGGCGATGGTCGGCGTAATCGTCGCTGAATTGGTCCCGGTCACCTGGCCGTTCGAATACGATCCGGTGGGGATGCTCCAACCCAGAAACGCCGACAGAATGTAATTCCCATGCTGTTCGTTTCCAGAGAGAATGCGGTACTTGACCAGGAATGCAATATCCCCGGCCCCATTTTTTTCGCTCGGATCGCCGCTGTAGTTGTAATACGGAGGAGCCTGGATGATCAGCTCTGTCTTGTACCAGGGAATCAGTTCGACGCCCTTGGCTCCATCGTATTCGTTCCAGGTATATCCGTCGGTATGCTGCAGCCAGTCCTGATCGTAGCGCACCTCTTCTTCGAGTCGCGGTGTAGTGGTCGCAACCGGTGTCATCCAGTGCGGCTGTTCGCTCTGGGTCTTGTCCACGCGACTAAACCAGTTCGAGAAATATCCATCCTGCCCGAACGCCAGCGTCGATGAGAACAAGAGAACCGTCGCCGCAAGAACCAACTTTGCTTGACTCACATTTCCTCCATATAAAAGACGATCTACTTGAGATATTGCACTAAATTCCGTCGTAGGAGGAATACCCATAGGGAGTCCAGTAATCTCTTGGCTCGTTCACGGAATAGGTAATCCGCGTAATGGCCTTCACATTCTTCAAGCCAAGTTTTACGGGCACCAGGAGACGGAGTGGTGCTCCATGTTCTACGGTAAGGGGCTGACCATCGTGGTGTGTGGCGAGCAACGTCTGCGGATGGCGTGCCGTTGCCAGGTCGATCGAGACAAAGTAGGGATCAGGATTGCCCGAGTTGTCGAGGTTGACGGACGACTCCACCCGAGCCCATTTTGCCTGCGATATCGGTGGATAGGCACGAAGCAGGTCATCGAATCTCAGACCAGCCCACCACGCGATCGCAGTCCAGCCTTCAACGCAAACAAATCGGGTAATTTGCTCATGCATCGGGAAGCGATTCATGAGCTTCCGAATATCGAGACAGACGCTCAAGCCAGAATCAAGCCCTTCCAGCGTTAGGTTCCATCCCGATATATAACTGGGGTCGGGAGTGGCTCCGTTGTAGTTGTTTTTGATAGGGGTAATCTGAGATTTCGTGTACGTAGGTACCATACGATTTGCGGAGTAGAGTGCCTCGGCCACGTCATCGTCGACACGCAATGCTTTGTTCAGCAGCCATTCCTTCCCGCGAGGGTTGATCTTTCGTCGCACACCCAAGCGGTCAAGCGTAGCTTGTGGCAGCAGAAGTCCAGCATCTGCTGCCGCGACCATCGCGCCGATGCCAAACCCCAAAACCTCACGCCGGGTTCGATAACGTAGGACCCGGGGAGCCATCACAATTACAGGAGAAGGCTGCTCTGCAAAGAAGCTTTGGGGCTTCTGCACGAAGACAGGTTCCGCTGCACGAGATGGAACCTCCTCGTCAGTTACCGACGCAGGTTCTGCCGATGATGAGTGCGATTCCTCGGCCTCTACGGATTGCTCGATCGCTTCAACGACTTCGGACTTCTCAGTAGCTATTGGGGATGCGGGGGTTGTATCCTCAGGGCTGACCTCTGGTAACCTCGTCGTCTCCAGTTTCGATCCAGTCTCCGTCGGGAGACCATCTTCCGGTTCGATTGAATTGCCGTTCTCTTCATTGATCACGTTCAATGACCTCCGACCGGTCTACTTTGGTGGACCAACCTACGATCATGGCGCGCAGCGTATCCCACCCATCGGCGAGAACCAGAATCACATGCGGCACAACAAAGAGGATGAAGACCCACATAAGCCAGAAATGCCATACACGCGCTGTCCCAAAGCCTCCGAATAGCGCAGCCAGCCAATGAAGCTGCATCGGTTTATGAATCGCCCAGCCAGTAGCAACCGAAAGAAATCCGGCGACCGGAACAGAAAAGTAGGCTGCACGCTGGAGCGCGTTGTACTTGGTGTTGACATGGGGATGCAGCCATTCACGGTGTGTAAGTTTCGCGAAGGGAACGCCGAGGTAGTATCGAAGCATTCTGAGCGCGTCGGCCAGATCGGTCCGGCGAGGTAACAGAGAACGCCATCCGCCTCCGATGACGAGCCCTGCAACGTACACCATGCCATTCAACATGAATAGGTAAGCGCAGAACCAATGAATCCGCAGGGCTGGCGCTAACATGCCTGGCCCCAGGCTCATGTGGTTGTAAAGCCAGTCAGGTGGACTGGCGTAATGGTGCTGACCAGGGACATGCGCGCAGATCCAGATCCCGATATCCGCTGCTACATCGAAGTTTCCCGTATTCGGATCTGGCGTGTGTTGATAGACCGGCGAAGACCAGTAGATGGAGATGCCGCTCAGGATAAGGCCAAGAAGGAGCGGGATGTTTAGCCAGTGGCTACAGCGCACCAGAATGTGGTGTCGCTTAACAACGAGCACGCGTGGCTGTGCCAGAGGCGTGCTCGTCGAGGTTGGTTCCTGATGGGCAGGTATTGAAAGGTTCACGGTCCTTGACCTCAACTGCCTGGTCTAGTGGGCCGCCGGAATGAACTGAAAGATCTTGTCCGTTACGAGCGTTCCGTCCGCGAGCTTCTTCGTCGTCGCATAGACGACATCGCCGGGGGTAAAAGCAACCTGTTGGGGTGCGACTTGCGTGACCGGGACTCCAGGCGGTACGGAGATCGTTTGCGAGCCGTCCTGGTAGTTAACCACCAGCGTAGTGCCGTTGCTGGCCTGGACCGTTCCGTTCGTCATGCGCGCGTGTGATCCAGCAGGGCGAGAGACTGTGCCGTTGGTCATTCTGCTGTGAGAGGTTGCACCCGGAGGGTCTGTCAGGACGCTACCTTCCGCAGCTCCACGCAGCTCCGCGGGAAACAGGAAGATCTGCTTCGCGACCTGCTTGCCGTCCTGCTCAGCCGACGCAACGCCGACGTAAGGCGCCGCTGCTACATGACTCAAATCGGAGGGTATCTGTTTATAGGTTGTAAGGTGCCCTTTGACGACGACGTGGACCACGCCTGCAGCGGTCGCAACATCGAGCGACTTACCATCGAAGGACTGGAGCTTGCCGATGACACCGTCAATCGGAGGGGCAGCCTTCGATTGGGCTTGGACGGTGAGTGGTGTAGCCAGCGCGGCCAGTAAAGTGGCATAGACGAGACGCCGTAGCGAATAGTGATTCATTTCAGATCTCCTTGTTGCTCCGGCAATCAGGCATCGATAGATCCTGGCCGGTGGTTTAACGTTGTTGAGTCTCGCGGCATTCTCCGCGTGATTCCGGGGGAGCGAAATCACGCGGAGGCCGAGAACGCTTCGTGCAGGTCTGTTAAACCACTTCAAGCTTCACGTCGAGATTGTTCCGGGTAGCGTTGGAATATGGACAAACCTGGTGAGCTTTCTCGACGAGGGCATGTGCATCGGCGGAGAGCAATCCGGGCAGAGAGATAGTGAGTCCGACTACAAGACCGAACCCACCCTCTGATCTTGGGCCAATGCCAACAGAAGCCGTCACAGAAGTATCCTGAGAAACCTTTGGTCCTCCTTGCGAGGAGACAGCTTTCATGGCGCCCAGGAAGCACGCAGCGTATCCAGCTGCGAACAGTTGTTCCGGATTGTTCCCTGGGCCACCGGGACCACCTAACTCTTTGGGAATCGCCAGCTTTACATCAAGGCTTCCGTCCTTGGTCGTAGCGCGACCGTCACGACCGCCGACCGCAGTAGCCTGCGTCGTATAAAGAACATTTACTGACATATTTCTCTCTTTCTTGAAGTTGATCGGATGAGCACAGCGAATTGCTCGCGCAGCGCTGCAAGAGTCTGTTCTAGGGGAGCTTCACACCCATTACGTCTAGCTGCTGAATCGCCGGAGGCTCTGCAAGTAGGGCAGGGGCGTGCTCCATGAGCGCCTTGGCAATAGGTCCATTGAGATGAGCTTGCCGTCCTGTTTCATCTGCGAACGCATCGAAGATGGCAAAGCTTCCGCCTCCGAGTCGAAACGCAAACCACACGGGAGTCGTCGTCTCCTGTTTCGCAAGCTCGAGTCCCTGCATCAAGAACGCAGCGAGCTCCTCTTCTTTGCCTGGTTTCGCCTGCAGGCGGACAAAAAGGCCAACTTTAATCATTTCATCGCTCCTAGAGCCATAAATGGCTCTGTCTCAATCTAGGCGCAGGTGGGCGAAGGTACCATTGGCAAAACTGCCAGATTTCGTATCAAATGAGCCATGCGTGTTTCTGTGCTTGCACTCGACGGTGTCTTCGATCTGGGATTGTCGGCCATCCTGGACGCACTACAAACCGCGAACGAGTTGATTGAGATGACTGGACTCGCTGTTCCACCGTTCGAAGTCAAGATCGTAGGTATGCGAAAGACGGTCCTGACCGCACACGGCCTGAAGGTCCCGATTCAGCCAGTGGGAAGCCAAACGCCTGACTGCGTGATCATTCCGGCAATCGCATGCAAGAGAGCCGATACGCTGACAGCAGCTCTAGCCAGGCCTGACGTCCGCGATGCGGCGAAGGCGTTTCGAGCGTGGGCCAGCGACGGCGTAAGGTTGACTGCTGCCTGTGCTGGAACCTTTGTGCTGGCTGAGTCTGGTCTGCTCAACCAGCAGCGCGCGACTACCACCTGGTGGCTGGCTCCAATGTTTCGCGAACGATACCCTCAGGTACTGCTGGACGAATCGAACATGGTGGTCAAGTCCGGAAACGTTGTGACCGCCGGAGCCGCTCTAGGCCATATCGATCTTGCCCTATGGCTGATACGCAGTGTCAGCCCCGAAATCGCCTCGCTCACCGCAAGATATCTCATTGTTGATTCCAGGCCCTCCCAGACTGCGTATGCTCTTACCGATCACCTGATCCACTCCGACCCGGTTGTACAGCACTTCGAACGCTGGGCGCGTGCCAGGCTCGCCCGCGGATTTTCCCTCGACAGTGCTGCAAAAGCCACAGGCGCAAGCAAAAGGACGCTTACCCGGCGGCTACATAGCGTACTTGGAAAGTCTCCACTATCGTATTTCCAAAGTCTGCGCGTTGAACGCGCGGTGCATCTCTTGAAGACCAGCAACGCCAGTGTTGAAGAGGTTGCCGCACAAGTCGGCTATACGGACGGTGGAACGTTGAGACTCCTTCTGCGACGCCGGCTCAATCTCGGAGTGAAGGAGATAAGAAGAACTTCTGAGCGTAGTGACGTTACTGGATGAAATCCTTACGTGAATTCATTTTTTTGAATCGAGATACGTGTTGCAACACTCATATACGTGTTGTAATGCTCAATGCTTGCCGGGCAGCCGGGAGCAATAAAAGGAGAATCACATGAAAGTCGTACTCTATGGAGCTACCGGAAACTCAGGCCAACGTATTTTGCAGGAACTCACCAGTCGCGGACATCAGGTCACGGCAGTTGCCCGTGATACCTCGAAGCTGCCCTCGACCGTAACCGCTGTCAAGGACGACTTGAGCAGCGTAGACGCGATTGCCTCCATCATCGCCGGGGCGGATGTTGTGGTGAGCGCCTACGCTCCTCCTCAAGACAACACCGATGCAATCCTCGGCGTCACCGAGCGGGAGATCGCTGCTGTAAAGAAAGCTGGCAAGGCGCGCCTGATCGTCGTCGGAGGTGCCGGACTCCTTGAAGTTGCGCCTGGGGTCACTCTCATTGCCTCTGGTTATTTGCCGCAAGCCTATCTTCCGATTGCCACGTCCCATGAAAAAGCTCTCGGCATCCTCAAAGCGTCTGACATCAACTGGACCTACTTCAGCCCTGCTGGTTACTTCGAGCCAGGCGAGCGGACGGGCAAGTTTCGCCTCGGGACCACGAACCTCATTGCCAATGAAAAGGGCGAAAGCCGCATCTCCTTCGAGGACTACGCCATCGCTCTGGTAGACGAAATCGAGACGCCGGCGCATGAGCACGGTCAGTTGTCCATCGGCTACTAAGGACCTCTGCTACGCTCATCTCGAGTGAGACTGTTTCGATTCCGCCTGGTACGCCAAAGCGGTCGTCAGTCTCACTCGCCTGTGAGCGGGGTTCGCCAACTCGAGAATTGCTTTGAAAGAATAATTTATGGCGACTACTAAGAAATCCCCGTTAGCCGTAGCCCTGAAACAGAACCGTCCTTTTGTCTCTTTGCAGCAGGAAGCCTTCCTGAGCATCTTGCGTACGGCCTCTGAGCTGTCGCATACTTCGGACAAATTTCTGCGCGAGTTCGGCATCTCTCAGCCGCAATACAATGTTCTTCGCATCCTACGGGGAGCGGGAGCGGAGGGTCTTTGCAGGAACGAAATCTCCGCACGCATGGTCACGGCAACGCCTGATATGTCTCGTCTGTTAGATCGCATGGAGAGATCCGGCTGGATCACCAGGGAGCGGGATGAGAATGATCGGAGACAAGTGTCTACCTTCATCACGGATTCAGGCAGGAAACTCCTTACTCTGATGGAGAGCCCAATAACCCAGCAGACTCATCGACTTCTGGAAGGTGTAAAGTCCAGCGATCTCAAAATGCTGCTCGACGTGCTGGCGCAAATCAGGAACCGTCACGCCGAACTTTCCTGAGAGAGAAACCCTTACTCGGCAATACAACTTCGAACCGGAACATTGGACTTATTCCCATGAAAAAAATTGCGTTCCTCTCCTTCGGCCATTGGACACCCTCCCCTCAGTCACAAACGCGGTCAGCGGCTGACACGCTGCTGCAGTCAATTGATCTCGCCGTAGAGGCTGAGCGTCTGGGAGTCGATGGGGCCTACTTCCGTGTTCATCACTTCGCACAGCAACTGGCATCCCCGTTCCCTCTACTCGCGGCGATAGGTGCGAAGACACGAAAGATTGAAATTGGCACCGCAGTGATCGACATGCGGTACGAGAACCCTCATTACATGGTGGAGGATGCCGGCTCCGCAGATCTTATTTCTGGCGGACGACTACAGTTGGGAATCAGCCGCGGATCACCCGAGCAAGTAATCGATGGGTGGCGTTATCTGGGCTACCGTCCGCATGAAGGCGAGGACGATGCAGAGATGGGCCGGCGGCACGCCAAAGAATTCTTCGAGCTGCTCCGCGGCAAGGGCTTCGCTCAGCCGAACCCACGTCCCATGTTTCCCAATCCCCCGGGACTGCTGCGTCTTGAACCGCACTCCGAAGGATTGCGTGATCGCATCTGGTGGGGAGCAGCTTCCAATGCGACCGCTGTCTGGGCCGCCAAGCTTGGAATGAACCTGCAATCTTCAACCCTCAAATTCGACGAGACCGGCGAACCGTTCCACATCCAGCAGGCTGCGCAGATTCGCGCCTATCGTGCAGCCTGGAAAGAGGCCGGACACACGCGAACCCCGCGCGTCTCCGTCAGCCGCAGTATCTTCCCGTTGATCAATGATCTTGATCGCGCCTACTTCGGACGAGGGGGTCAGGAAGAGGACAAGATCGGCTCCATTGACGGAAACAAGCAGGCGATCTTCGGTCGTGGCTATGCGGCTGAACCGGATGTTCTCATCGAGCAGCTTGGGGAAGATGAGGCGATCGCCGAGGCCGATACGCTATTGCTGACGGTTCCGAATCAACTCGGCGTTGCCTACAACGCGCATGTCCTGGAGGCCATTCTGACGACTGTCGCTCCCGCCCTCGGTTGGCGCTAGTACTACAGTTGTCCTTAGGAACCCACACCTAAGCCTGTCATTTCGACCGACCAACGGGAGTAGAGAAACCCCTGCATTTCACGGGTGCTTCTACTACCGAAGAAGTTAAAGGGACAAGCTGTACCACCTTGCCAGGAATACCTGTTGTCGGTCGCAAAGTGTGGTCCTGTTGCAGGCACTGTAGCGCTAGACTAAATCGCCGTATCTACAATCTGCGAGCAGAAATCATGATGGAGTCGATTTCAAACGAGAGATCATCCTGAAGCTTAAAGTAGCTATGCACTTCCGACGGTGCACCCGACCAGAGGGAACGTATCGCGGCAATACGCTCTGCCGAAGTGCCGATCCGCGCTACCCAGGAAGAAAACTCAAGAGCCAGCCGCCACTCCGACTCCACCTGTGGTTGGAATGACGCTGCTTGGAAGAGTGAAAGCCACTCCGATTGGGTGTAGTTGCGGACATGAGATGGATCCCTCATAAGTTCCACAGACTGAAGATGAGTGTCCAGAATCGGAGAAGGAGCTCCCGCTACGTCGATGAAGCAGACCTTACCGTTTGGCTTGAGGACACGCCTAACCTCGTTCAAAGCCTGCGGCACATGATTCCAATGATGGGCACTGTAACGGCTTAGTACGAGATCGAACTGTTCATCCTCGAACGGCAACTCTTCGACAGATCCTTGCTTTGTGCCAATGTTCAAAAGTTGACGTTCTCTGGCCGTGGCAGCGACGACATCCAGCATCGAAGTGCTGAGGTCGAAGGCAACGACTTCTTTCGCGAAGGGTGCCACAGCAAAGCTGGCATGTCCCGCTCCGCAGCCCAGGTCGAGGACTATGGGTTGATCCAAAGCAGCGGCCACACGGGCCAGTTGATCAAGATCGGCGCCGGCCGAATGAACCGGGCTGGTGAGGTAGGCTTCGGCGTTCGGGCTAAAGCTCTGCAAGATGGACTGCTTGTGCTGTCTCATGCGATTCTCCTCGTGAGATCGACCGATCTCAATAGAAGACACAGTATTCGCATAGATAAGCTGGTACAAGATAAGATTTTATCCTGGTATAAGTGCTACCCTGATTTCGAAAATGAACTCACGATCGCCTGAACTTAATCCAACTCGTACGCAGACGCTCGGCGCGTTTCTCCGGGCTCATCGTGAGCGTCTTTCGCCCTTGGCGCTGGGATTTCCTTCCACCGGCCGCCGTAGAACTCCGGGCCTTCGACGAGAAGAGCTTGCCCAACTATGCGGGGTGAGCACTACCTGGTACACCTGGCTTGAGCAGGGCCGTCCTGTGTCTGCCTCCGCAGCTGCATTGTCACGGATCGCAGCGGCACTTCAGCTCTCCCGTGCTGAAAAGTTGTACTTGTTCGAGATCGCTCGTTCGGTCGTTACAGACCCGCAGGAGATACATGAATCTGCTGTGCCTGCAGATCTGAAGGACCTGGTAGACCAGATACCTACACCGGCCTATGTCCTGGATCGCCAATGGAATGCTGTGATATGGAACCGAATGGCGGCAAAACTATTCCGGCCATGGCTGGTTGAATCACAGGATCGCCATCTGCTCCGTTTCGTATTTTTGAACCCATCAGCGCGCACCCTGATCGTGGATTGGAAAAGTCGTGCGAGACGCCTGGTCGCCGAGTTTCGGTCCGATGCAGGAAGGTATTTGAGTGAGCCCCCGACACAGAGGCTGATCTCCGAGTTGCAGCTCAACAGCAAGTTGTTCGCAAAGTACTGGAGTGAACAGAACGTGAGCGCGCGCGAAGGAGGGGTTCGTGCCTTTCGATCGAGCAAGGGAGTCATTAGTGCGTATGGTCAGGTGTCCTTGATTCCAAGTATCAATACGGATCTCAGGCTCATCGCGCTTGTCCCTCAAGCATCTCGAGTTAAAACTGGCGGCTTGCCCAGGTCATAGGGTGCGCCTTCAGAGGGGCGGCACTGACTTTATTGTGGCCCAAAGTCTAGGTTGACCAGCCCTGATTCTAATGATACGTTCATTAGTATCTTTTCGCCCGGGCTTCAATGTCTCGTTTCGGGTGAATGTCGCATGAAGAGTCTTTGCCGCTAACTCGCTTTCGGGCTGCGCATTTCATCATGTTCCATCGATACACCAAACTCGTTTTTTCAAAACGCGTTTGTGCTTCTCCTGTTAAACCTGAATTCTTCAGGCCGTCTTATTTGGCCCTGCAGATCTGATTGCTATTCGTCACAGCCTGACGGACGCATATCTGTCTGTGCGCGTTCGCGTTTTGTGCCAGGCTCCACTCGCTTCAAAAGCGAACAAGAGGGGCTGTGTCAGCACCGCGAAGATGTACTGAAGTTCAGTCCATACCAATATCAACAATGGGTGCAAGGATGCGAAAGCTAAAAGTACTTGTTTCGGCGTGGCTGCTGTTGTGGGCCTGTTGTCTCTATGGCGATACAACAAGTGTTCCCTATACCTCTGAAGTCGTAATCCGCGACATGCTCATCAAAAAAGTCACTCCTGTTTTCCCCCCAGAGGCTCTGGCCTCCGTTCGACATGCGGCCCTCATCGAGGCTCACATCGTCATGAATGTTAGCGGGGATGTGGTGGATGCCACGATTCTCGAAAGCCCTGATCCAAGCGTGAACAAAGCAGTTCTCCAGGCGCTGTGGCAATGGAAGTTCAAACCTTTTACCGGGGTGAGCAAGGATTTCAAGCTTGCAGGAAAACTGACCTTCTACTGCATCGTGGATGGCAAGTCGGGCAGGATCGTGAATCCCGACGAGGTTGGAATCGTGGAACTCGATGGCCGGGAACCTGCCGTCTCCAAAGAAAAGGCGAGGTAACTCATGGCGCGTATTCTGAAATATCTTACGGTCACCATCAATGTGATGTGCGTCGTGGTTCTGGCGTTTGTTCTCTGGTTTGTCTGGCAGCGTTATACAAAACCCGGACAGGAATTTTCTCTCTTTCCCACTCATGAGAAGCTACATGCTGGCGCAAAGCTCGATACAGGTCTGAGTTTGCTGGCTAGTGATCGGCCCACACTTTTTGTGGCTCTGAATAAGGGGTGCCATTACTGCGCAGCAAGCTCGGCGTTTTACGAAAAGGTGAGCCAATACAACAAGGTCGCCAAGGTTGTGGCGCTCTTCCCCAATACTGTCCCTGATGCCTCAGGGTACGTGCAGAAACTCAATCTCAAAACCGACGCCATGGCGGTCGCGGATTATTCCAAGATGGGTGTGCTTGGCACGCCCACCACGATCCTGGCGGATCCCCGAGGAAAGATTCTAGGAGTCTGGAATGGCCTGCTCGATCATACGGTCCAGACTGAGGTGCTCAAGCGTCTCGGGGCTTCGGACGAGGAGGCCTATGTTCCAGCGCTTGCCGATACCGTCGCACTTGCCAGTATTGCCAAACCCGTGACCGAGGACTCCTATACCTACGCACAGGTAAAAGAGATGCAGGCCCTACACAAGGCGTTTACGCTCGTCGACGTTCGCGACCGCAGCCAGTATGGCAATGGACATCTTCCCGGTGCGATCAATATTCCGCTCGATGAGTTTGAAGTTCGAGGGCCCCACGAAATCAAAAAGGACAGTCTGTTGATTGTGGATTGCTCCTACTGCAGCGAGTGCGAAGTTAAGCAGCGAAGCAGTGGGCTACCATCGCTTTGCACGATGTCAGCTCAACTCATCGACAAATATGGGTTCAGCAATCTCGCTCTTGTCTACGACGAGAGGACAGGGGCGCGGTCTCTTTCTGCCGAGAATGAGGCCGCACATGGCGGACATAGTGGAGGGCAGTGAGCGAGCACCCGGCACGGCATTTTTAGGCAGCTTTCAATCCGATTCGCCGCACAATCTTCGCGCCGAAGGGAAAAGTTTCGCGCTGGGCAAATCCAGAACTTCAAGGTTTGCCGGGCACGAAAGAACGCAACAATCAACCAAGGAGATAACTGATGAGAATGAACAAGAATGTATTGAGCTTTACGTGGTCTGTTCTTCGCCTTTCCAGCCTCTGTGGACTGGCTCTCACTCTGACCGGCATGACACACGCGACCAAAGCCAAGGCCTGCTATCAGTGCGTATCAGTCGGTCAAGGTGGAAGCTACCATATGTGTCAAAGCGAAAGCGTTGGCGGCGCCACCTGCGTCGGTGGCGGGGTAGAGTGCTCGATCAGTGGCAGCTGCAACTAACATCACCTGAACATCCTCTTGGAGAGCATGCCGTGCCTTTGCTTCTTGAGAATCCCGGCATGTTCCCAGAGATGCGGTTGGAACAGCGAGCAGCAATAATACGGTCCACCTGTAGATCGTTGCTCGCATTAAGAAGTTACTGGTGCATCGAAGCCAATGATCAGAGCCAAAGAGCGCTCCAATAGTCTGCGAAAATATGGGATTTATTTTGTCGCCGCAGTCTGTTTTTGCGCCGTGATTATCCTGACCGGATCTCGGTACGCGCTTGTCAAGGTAGAAGCCGGATCCATGGAGAGCACGCTCTTTGACGGAGACTGGATGCTTCAGGACCGTTCCGGTGCAAACCTGGAGAGAGGAGATGTTGTCATCTTCCAGGCACCGTGGGATCACAGCACTCTCTATGTCAAAAGAGCCATAGCGGTCGGCGGCGATATCGTAGCTGTCTGCGCAGGCCAACTCTATCTGAATGGAATGCCGTTCGCGGAGTCCTATACACATCACTTGCCGGGGTACGACCCAAAGAGAGAGTGGTGGCCCACCAGCCGAAAAGAGGAGCCGGACGACTGCCGCACGGATGGAATTCCCGTTCCACCAGACTCCATCTTCGTAATGGGGGACAACCGCGATGCATCGACGGATTCCCGCATCTTTGGCAGCGTACCTCTGAACCTTGTTGCAGGGCGGGTTTTGTTGGCGGCCAGCTCCAGGCGAATCGAAGCCCCACTCCCGTCCATCCGAGCTTCCGTCGTGCGGCTGAGCAGAATCCCGCGAACTGCTCCTGTTCCTGAACCCACAAATGCATCCCGGTGAGGAAGACGATGCCCCAGACGCCCATATACCCGGCACCCCGATACCGTTCCGTTGAATTTCGCGAAGTGGCCCACGCAAATGGTCTGTCGTTTTTAGTCCGGCCGGGAACAGACCAATGGTTCAATCTCTCCGATGAGCAGTTCGAACTGCTGCGCCAGTGTCAGGACTTTCGGACCCTGGAAGAGCACGCGCATGCGATGACCGGGGATATACCGCTGGCGCGTTTCCATCGCAAGAGACTGCTTTCCCGACTGCAGGAACTCGCTGGACAACAGGCTCTCGTGGAAGAGAATGCCTTTCTGCAAAGCGTGCCTTCAGGCGAGGATACCGGCGCGAAGATTCGCTTCTTCGGAATGCTCACGCGTCACCGCACCGAAAAGATGCGGGACACTCTGCGCGCCTGCCTGGCGCGAAATGCGAAATCGGGACGGGAGATAAAGTCGGTGGTAATCGATGATTCCACCGACGCCACAACCATCGATAACAACCGCGAAACCCTGGCTGCTCTCGCGGAAGAGTGGGACTGCCCCATTCTTTACTGCGGATCAGAGGAGAGAGAACACTTCGCCCGGAAGTTGGCAGACGCCACGGGAGTCGATCTGCCCCTGATCCGCTTCGCAATCGCCCCTTATAGCGCCGAGGGGACCGAGAGCATGGGAGCTGCCAGAAATGTATTGCTGTTGCAGTCTGCAGGCGCTCTCGGCTTTTCCAGCGACGACGATTTAGGCGAAAGACTTGCGCTTCCGCAACACGAAAAGAACCTGCGCATCTCCTCCGAGGGCGTTCTGGAGATGCGGTTTTTCGAGAACCGCGCTGCAGCGCTCCAACATCTGCAAGGAGCAGAGGAGGATCTGGATCTGTTCGCCTGCCATGAAAAGCTGCTGGGAAAAAATACAGCTCGTTTGATCACGGAAGAGGGGCCGGAATCAGTTTCTGTAGGGGCTATCCCATGGCCAGGTCTGCGGCGTTGCCTTCAGGGAAAGGTAGGAATAACGCTGAGCGGTCTATTCGGCGATTCGGCTACACCCGGTCCCATTGGCTATCTGATGCCGGGCGGCAGAACGCGAGCGAGCCTGATCGAAGGAGGCGAAAAGGCGTACCGGATGAAACTTGAGACGCGCGAAGTGATCCGCAGCGTCGCACAACCGTCGATTACGCCGCAGTTTGATTTCTGGGCCGGTTCGCACGGGTTCGATCACCGCACTCTGCTGCCGCCGTTCGTTCCCTGGAACCGCGCCGAAGATACCGTCATGGGCAGCATCCTGACCCACTGCTGCGCTCCGCTGGTCTGCGGCTATGTGCCCGCGCTGGCTCTGCACAATCCGCCGGAGACGCGGGCCTTCCCGTCCAACTGGCGGAGTACGTACGGGGTGATGTCGGTGAACGAGTGCCTGGTCACCTTCCTCCTGAACTATAAGTCGCCGCCCGGATTATCGGTTGAGGCGAGTCTGCGCCAGTTTGGCCTCTATCTTCAGGAGATTGGCTCCATGCCGTTTGCTGATTTTGCCGCGACCCTTGAGTTCTATCACCGCGAGAATTTGTGCGTGCAGATCGCGCTCTTCCACAGTTACCTTGCGGGCAATTTGCCGGATTACTGGAAAGAAGATATCGCCGCCATCGCGCGCACGATGGAACAGAGACTCCAATCGCCTCATCCGCTGGAGGTACGGCTGAATCCCTATCAGCCCATGCCGGAGGGTAAATCTGGTCTGCAGAGAGCGCATGAACTCGCCTTGCGCTTTGGGCAGCTTCTGGAAGCCTGGCCTGCCCTCGTACAAGCAGCAGGACAAATGCCAGAGGACGAACGAGCAGGTCGGCCCATTAGAGAACGTTCCGTCGTGTCTAGCGTCGGAGTGTCATGAATAACATAGACACAGTGCAAGAGACATTGCTACCTGCAGACAGCAAGCTGAATGCAATCGAATCCTTTGAAGCCATAGCTTCCGGCGTCGACTTTATCTACGCTCATTCGGCTGCATCCGCACTCTCACACCCTGGCGCAAGCCTGATCTCTTCTCCTTGACAGCTTAGGAAAGAGCATCCTACACTCCTAATCATCTTAGGAGGACGCATGTCCAGCCAGGCCCAGCTTCTCCCCGGCACGCTCGACCTTCTCATCCTGAAAGCCGTCAGCCTCGGCCCGCTCCACGGCTACGGCATTCTTCTGCGCATCGGGCAAATCTCCAACCAGGCACTCCTCATTGAGCAGGGTGCGCTGTATCCGGCCTTGTTTCGCCTGGTACGCCAGGGGCTTCTGACGGCGAGTTGGGGTACATCGGAAAACAATCGTCGCGCCAAGTTCTACGAGCTCACAATCACAGGCCGCAAGCGTTTCCGCGAGGAGACACAGGACTGGAACCGTCTCGCCTCAGCCATAGCCGTTGCCCTCGCTGCACAACCGGAGGAACTATGAGCCTCTTCATCTCTCTTCGCTCCCTCGTCTCTACTCTTCTTCATCATTCGCCGCCTGATGGCGAGATGGAAGAGGAGCTTCGCTCGCACATCCAGCACCGCGCCGACGATCTCGAACGCTCCGGCCTGGGTCGCGCAGAGGCCGAGCATCGCGCGCGCGTCGAGTTCGGCGGTTACGAGCGATACAGGCAGGAGAGCCACGAAGCTCTCGGTGGCCAGTTCTTCCAAACCCTCTGGCAGGACATATGCTTCGGCCTCCGGGTGTTGTGCAAGAACCCCGGCTTCACCGCTGTTGCCGTTTTGACTCTGGCCTTTGGAATCGGCGCGAACGCCGTCGTCTTCAGCGTGCTGAATGCGCTCATCCTCCGCCCGCTCAATGTTCCGCAGTCGCAGAGCCTCTTCATGATCGAGCCCGGCGGGGAGAGCACCCCGACGCAGTCTTACCCCGACTACGTCGACCTGCGTGACCGCAACCGCAGCTTTGAGGGCCTGGCCGCATACGATATGGCTCCCGCAGGCCTCAACGCTGGCGGCAAAGCGTCTCCTGTCTGGCTCTATGAGACGAGCGGGAACTACTTCGACGTCCTGAACATTCGGCCGTATCTTGGCCGCTTCTTCCATCGCTCCGATGAACACGGACCGAACGGCAGCCCTTACATCGTGCTCAGCTATGGATACTGGCAGAGTCATTTTCAGGGCGATCCCGGTGTGGTGGGGCGCACGGTTCAGCTCAATCAGCATCCCTTTACGATTCTCGGTGTGGCGCCGCCGGAGTTTCGCGGTAGCGAACTGCTCTTCGCTCCCGATTTCTGGGTGCCGATCATGAACACGGAACAGGTGCTGGGTGCAAACAGACTGAATGATCGAGCAAGCGAGGGCATATGGCTGGTGGGACATCTGAAACCCGGTGTCACCCCTGCGCAGGCAACGGACGATCTGGCCTCCGTCGCCGCCTACCTGGGTAAGAACTATCCAAAGGAAGACGGAAAGATAAGCTTCTCCCTGTCGCGGCCGGGGCTGGTAGGCAATATGCTCGGTCGTCCGGTACGGGCCTTCGTTAGCGGGTTGATGTTGCTGGCAGGGTTGATTCTGCTTGCGGCCTGCGCCAACCTGGGCAGCCTCTTTGCGGCTCGTGCTGCAGACCGTGCCAGGGAGATCGCGCTGCGGCTCGCTCTGGGATCGAGTCGCAAACGCATTCTTCGCCAACTGCTCACAGAGGCCGTTCTGGTCTCGTTGATTGGAGGCGTTGCCGGTCTCCTGGGCGGTATCGTACTGTTGCACTGGCTGAGCGCGTGGCAACCCGTACCCAATATGCCCGTCAATCTGCCCGTGAACCCGGATGCATCCGTCTATGGAGTCGCTTTGCTGCTGGCGTTGGCCAGCGGACTTCTCTTTGGCATGGTTCCTGTGCGGCAGGTGCTTCGGTCCGATCCCTGGCAGGTCGTCAAATCGGGCTCACTCAGCTCAGTCGGACGGCGTTTTGCGGCGCGCGACCTGCTGCTCGTCCTCCAGATCGCGATCTGCGCCGTGCTGGTTACCTCCTCGCTGGTCGCAGTGCGCGGGCTGGTTCGCTCGCTGCATAGCAACTTCGGCTTTCGGCCACAGGGCGTGATGCTGGTAGACACCGATCTCGACATGGGAGGGTACTCCGGCGATCGTGTCGCTCCCATGCAGCGGCGCATGCTCGATGCGGTAGAGACGATACCGGGGGCGACAGCCGTGGGACTGAGCGACCGGCTGCCATTGTCCCTGGGTTGGAACTCCTCATCTGTCTTTAGCGACAACACGGCCGACCTGAGCCTATCGAAGGCCGCAGCCGAAGCCCTCACATACAACATATCTCCCGGATACTTTACTGCGGCGGGCACCGCCATGCTGGCGGGGAGAATCTTCACTTGGCATGATGACGCTCATGCGCCGCGTGTGGCCGTAGTGAACCAGGAATTTGCCCGTCGAGTCCTCGGCTCCGCGACAGACGCCGTAGGCCGATACTTCAAGAGAGAAGATGGTACGCGCATCGAAGTGGTAGGTCTGGTGGAGGACGGAAAGTACAAGACCCTCACCGAAGATCCGCAACCGGCGATGTTCTTGCCCATCCTGCAGTCGCCGTCGAGCGCGACTTTCCTGCTGATACGTTCGGACCGGGATCCTCGGCAGCTGGCGGAGGCCATCGATGGCAAGCTGCGTGCTCTGGACCCGGGGCTGCCTCTTAAGATTAAGACGTGGAACACAGAGTTGAACAGCGCACTGTTTGCCTCTCGTGTGGCGACGATCGCGCTTGGAGTGCTCGGCGCTCTGGGTGCGATGCTCGCAATCACCGGGATCTTTGGCATGGCCGCCTACTCGGTGAGCAAACGTCTGCGCGAGTTGGGAATCCGCATCGCCCTGGGCGCACAGCGAAGGGAAGTGCTACGCGCGGCGCTGGGGAGAGCCTGGCGTCTGTTGGCCATTGGCTCAGTGGTGGGCCTGCTTCTAGGGATTGCAGCCTCCAGAATGCTGTCTGCCATCGTCTATCAGGCGACTCCACGCGATCCGCTGGTTCTGGGCGGTGTTGTTCTGGCCATGCTGCTGCTGGGGCTGCTGGCCACCTGGATCCCCGCGCAACGCGCCTTAGCAGCCGATCCACTGGCGCTGTTGCGAGAGCAGTGAAGAACGCCTTCCGGCATGTACTTGATTTTTAGGGGGGGGGCCTGATCGGGATCGAACCGATGACCTCTTCCATGCCATGTTGCGTCAGGACCATAAATTATTGACGAAAAGGCACTTATGAACTGGCAAAGTCGGCCCAATCGGCGGTATTTGCGACAAAAATGCTACAAACTTTTTGCTACTCAAACAGCGGGCCACAGGGCTGATCGTGTGGGATCAGCCCGCTTCATCTAAAGTCACGCACACCCGCCAACACCCGATTGCAAATCTTGCGCCGGTCCATCTTGCGACTCCAATTCCCTTCGATCAGAGCACTCCGTTCGCTACGAGTGCCTCGTATTCTGCTGCCAGCCGGTAACGACGCGCTTTCTTTGAAGGATTGCTGACGATCAAAAATCCATCTTCAACCCAACTCTGGCACAGCACGGCGGCAGCGCGGGACTGTAGTCCGAACAGATCTCCGATCGCCTTCGCCGTCACCTCTTGCGACCGCTCGAAGAGTTCGAGAGCTCTGCGCTGCCTCGAATCGAGTCTCCGAAGGACGCGGGTTTGGTCCGAACTACCTCGCCCAGCCTCGGCCCGCGCCTGGGCCTCGACCTTCTGGAAGGAGACGGCCATGCCTTCGACGAAGTAGCCAATCCACTTGGTGATGTCCGCTTCTGCTCGGCCAAGGTAGTAGTTATGAGACGGACCAACCGTCAGCGCTTCGTAATAATCCTGGAGCTTCTGAGCGTAATACTCCTCAAGCGCATAAAGACCCTTCAGGCCATATCCACGCAAGTGCAGAACGAGCGTTGTCAGAAGCCGCGCCGTCCGCCCGTTCCCGTCGTAGTACGGATGGATGGTCGCGTACTGATAGTGGGCGATCGCGGCCTTGATCGGCACTGGTAGATCGTCTTTGCTGTTGATCCATTGGACGAGCTGCGCCATGAGCGCCGGCACATCTTTCGCCTCCGGCGGCATATAAACGATCGCTTGTGATCGGCTATCGCGGATGACGTTCTGCCCGTCGCGGTACGGAGTAGGCTTGATGCGCTTCTTCCCCGCGCTCATCACTAACGCATGAAGGCGCTGCACTCCCGATTCGGTGACGGAGCTGTTCGCCTTGGCGAGACGCTCTACCTCGTCGAGGGCCGCATAATAGCCGCGGACCTCATCCTGGTCCCGCTCTCGTCCCGGGAAATGCTGGTTCTCGGCAATCACCTGCGCGACCTGCTGTTGCGTGAGGCGATTGCCCTCGATCATCGTCGAATAGTGGGTAGAGAACAGCCGCGCGGTTTCGCGGAGCGTCGCAAGAACTCTCGGCGTAATCGGCAGTGTCTGGATCGACTGCCTGACCGCCTCGATACGCATCAGGTCATTGGCAATGGCGGCCGTGATCGTGAACTTCGTGGACAGTACGGTTGGTTTCCGGGACCTCATCAGCACTCCACAGCAAGTTAGGCGCTTACCGTTATATTGCGATTATAATGCGAACATTATGCGAATAAACGGCGTTTATTTCATGCCTACCCCTCCCTTAGCCTTCAAGGCAGGGGGCGGGGTAATGCATCCCCGAACGGAAACAATTCTGCTTAATGGTCACTAGAACTGAGTAAACTTGCCGTCCGGTAATTTTAGGCGGGATTACTGCAATACACCCCACAACAGACCGTATCGCTGCTCAAGCAGAAGCACAAAAGTTTTGCGTCACTCAGAAAGAACTTTGAGAAGCTTTTGGGCAAAGCCACCGAATCGTTTCTCCTCGCTTTCAATAATCGATCCACCCATCAGTACCGAATCCGATTAGGCAATTCGCTACTCATGTGACCGGCCAGACCAACAGAACTCCATGCCGTCCAAGAACCCACGACGTAAAGGTTCTGTCTGGCTCGAGAGACAGCGACGTTTAAAATATTAGGTGTTCCCGCAGCCCACTCTCGAGCACCATTCTGAGATTTATCAGGCGCTCCTAACAGCAACACGACGGTGTCAGGCGGGCATGTCCACGCGCCCGCACCTGTTTCCAGAATCGCAAACTCTTGTCGACCCGCGCCGCATCGTCATCTTGACCGACAACCTGGATGATGTAGCTGCTGCCGCCCTTGCTAACCCCGGCATGTCCTGCTTCGCCGCGCTGGTCGAGCGCGCCCGCTTCCAGGCTGGCGAGACTGTACTCATCAACGGTGCAACCGGCGCTGCAGGGCTCGTCGCCGTTCAGGTCCCTCCCCATACCCGATCCAGCGATCACGTGGCCTAGCCCAAGCGCACGGATTCCGTCGAGCGGCGTCACGCCTCCTTCCCGGAATGGACTTGGATCTGTCTCTCCGATCTTTTCAAGCCGGATCAGCGGATCCTGTGAGAGAACCTCCGTGTACTGCAGTTCTTTGAGGAACTCCTCCGTGGTGCGAAGCATGGGCATGACAAGCCCCGCCTCAGCTCCAGCGCTTTCCAATTCATCGGCGCGCCACTGCAAGATGGCGTTTCGAACAGCCCTTGTATTTTCGCCGCAGCGCAGAAAGCTGATCGCACGAGAGCGCAATCGTGGAAAGATATTGAGGGGCATGACGAAGCGACCATCGCGTGTCTCGTGGAAAAAAGGCATTACGATGAATGGGTTTCAGGATCGGAACCGAAAGAAGGCGGGTGCCCGCTAGCTCAGTAGCCTCATGATCAAGCGGTCGAATGTGCGGTCAGGCAGAAGCCATCGGAGAAACAGGATGGGGCTAGCTCCCATGGCACCGTGATAGCGAGTTCGTGGCCGCGTGGCCCTGAGTGCTTTGACAATGAGATCGGAAATGACCCGAGGAGGCGTCATTTTACGCTGTCCGACGAGTGACTTACGCGTGGCGATCAAGAGATTTGCGTAGGCACCCTCAGCGGAAAATCGATCCACCTCTCCCGCAGCCACAGACGCCCATTCACTCTCCGTCCCGCCGGGCTCGATCACGACTACATCAATACCAAACGGACGAACTTCCATCCTCAACGAATCCGAGTAGCCTTCCAGCGCAAACTTGGAGGCGTGATACCAACCAGCCAGGGGGAAGGCGCATTTACCCCCGATAGACGAGATATTAAATATCTTCCCGAACTTTCGAGCACGCATATGAGGCAGGCAAAGTTGCGTGAGCCGGGCAACTCCGATGAGGTTGACCTCCATCTGGCGGCGGCCTACCTCCATCGGTACGTCCTCCAAAGCGCCCATCTGCCCGTATCCGGCATTGTTGATAAGCACATCAATCCGGCCTTGTTCGCGGACAATGCGTTCGACCGCAGCCACGATCGTTGCGTCCTCGGTGACGTCCAGCCCAATCGCTACACCGCCGGCGGCCTCGATATCGCGCATACGCTCAACCCGGCGCGCCGCGCCATATACGGCGTAGCCCTCCGAAAGCAGTCGCAGGGCGAAGTCTTTACCAATTCCAGAGGATGCTCCAGTAATCAAGGCCACGGGTTTCGTTCCTATTGCCATCTTCCACTCACCTCAAAGCCTTGTTAGGCTCGATTCCTCACGCTACACTGTGGGGAAACCCGACAGTCAAGAGGTAACCATGATGATCGGCGAAGTGGCAAAAATTGCGGGCTTATCGAAGGATGGCATTCGCCACTACGAGAAGCTGGGCTTGATAACGTCAACCGCTCGCCAGGCTGGGAGCAAGGTCTACCGCGACTACGATGCTTCCGTACTGCACACGATTGAGCAAATCCGAGGGGCGCAACACTTCTTGCGCCTCTCACTAAACGAGATCGGTCCTCTCTTCAAGGCGCTCGAAGATACACCTCCCACAGATGCGCAGAGGCTCGAATATCTCAAGGAACGCCTTGTGGTCGTCCGCAAACAGATACTGAGCCTTCGAGAGGTAGAAGATCACCTTAGCGGAAAAATCAGCAGGTTGCGGAAGGAGCTTGCACGCGCTCGAAAGCTAGTCGCTTCCCCTGTAGCGGGTTCGGAGTGCCGTGACCCCGGCAACACGCGACCTCCCAAATCGCCGCCACGCAGGACAGCCGGGCTCGGTGCATACAGAAGCCAACAAGTTCAAATTGATTGAGAACGCTGGCGCGATTTTAACGAACGCCGCATCGATCAATTGCCTACGATCTGCGTTGCGGGGAGATGTGGCGGTCCGCAATGCAATCACAGCAGGCTCGTGAAGAGAGTTCACAAGGCCTCAGAGAGCGGCCGCTAAACTCCTTACAGTCTGCCCCACTACAACCATTCAACACTTAACTACTCCTGATACCAGTGGAGTAGAGCCATCTTCGAAGTCTCATCACTGTTAGATCACAGGTGCTAACGTAGTGCGCCCCAAGGGCCGTGACAGACTCTCTCATGACGGCATAGTTGTCGGTTCAAACGCATTAGCCCGATCTATTGGCGCGGCTATGGCAATTGCGTCGTCGAGAACCCGTCTTTCTCTACGCCCTTTTCTATCGGGGAGAGACAATGGCGATTCATGACAAGCGATGAGGTGTTTGATGATTTACGTCCATTCGATGAGCCGTGCGGTCCAGTACTATCCGGAGCACGCAGCTTTCGTCAAAAGCGGGAATTCGATTACCTTCAGCGCATTGGACCGGCGAGTGCGAGCAATCGCAGGGGAATTGAGAGATCTCGGGTTTCTGAGAGGCGAACGGCTGGCATTCCTGTTGCCCAATGGCACCGAATACATTGAGCTGATCTACGCATGCAGTCTTTTGGGGGTCATCGCCGTCCCGATTAACACCCGATATGCCGGACCAGAGATCGACCATGTGCTCGAGGACGCGAGCCCAAAGGGATTGATCCGACATTCAAGTCTGCCAAAACCCACCACAGCGGTGGAATGGGAGCGTGTTCTTGACGAGCATCCGTTCGAGGGAACCCACACCCAGTACGCCTTCGACTTCTATGAGCCCGATGCCACTCTGGTCTTGATCTATACCAGCGGTACAACGGGGCGCCCAAAGGGTGCGGCCCTGACTCATTCGAATATTTTTGCGAACATACACGATCTGCACTACTGGCTTGGCTAACTTCCGCAAGCGAGTGCTTCATAAACTCGCTCGCGATCTGGACCTGCCGAAGCTGACGTTTCAGGTGATCCGCAGAACGATTGCGACACTGGCCCAGAAGAAGGGCACAGTGAAGGTCGTTCAGGGATTGATGCGGCATTCCCGAACCGCCACGACCACGGATGTCTATATGCAGGAGATTCCCGAGAGCGTGCAGTCCACTATGAACTCCATCAATCTGGAGTTGCGGCAAATGCCCTCAAAAGCACATCGCAAGGCGGTGAAAGTGCTGACAGGTGCGTCGGCTTCAACTCGGCTCAAATCCAAGCGTGGAGCGGTATCTGTAAAGGTGTTTGAAAATTTGACACCAAATGACACCAAACGCTCCGGCAGGGAGGCAGCTCGGTAGTGCTAATCTATTCATTTGTAAGGGGTTGTTTGGTGGACCTGATCGGGATCGAACCGATGACCTCTTCCATGCCATGGAAGCGCGCTCCCAGCTGCGCCACAGGCCCACTCTTAGGGAAGGACTTTTCTATTCTCGCGGATGCGCGATAGCAAGTCAAACGGCAATAGCCCAGTAACCAGGCAAGGCTACGAGTAGATCGCCCAGGTGTTCGATATTCGCACAATCTCAAGAGGCGGTCAACTGTAAATCCCACCCCATACCCCGGAATGGAGGGGTTTACGGCAAACCCCAACAACAAAGAAACTTCAAGGGCTCTATCCGGAACAAAGCAGGGAAGCGTGGTGTCTAAATATGGCAGAGTGAGCGAGCACTCGGCCGCCGGCGGCGCAGTTTCCAGCTCCTGCTCCGGGCCGTTATCTGGACTCTTAGACGAGCTGTATTGAGGCGTTTCAGTTTGGTTGGATCTTGTACCTCTGGACAGATGTACTGCTGCGGGCCTACTTTGGTGAATACGCAGTGGCTGCGGGCCTTTTGGCCCCGGTTGAGGACAGCGATGAGCGATCTGGCAAGCGCGATCGGAATCCGGGCAGACGAGCAGAGCCTCGTCGCGGAGCTGAAGTCTGGCTCCGAGCAGGCCTTTGCGCTGCTCATCGCACAGTACAGCCATCCCATCTACTCGCTGATCGCGCGCAGCCTGCGCGATCCGGCGGATGCCGCCGATGTAACGCAGGAGGTCTTCGTCAAGGTCTTCCGCAGCATCTCCGGCTTCCACGGCGAAGCCAGCCTGCGTACCTGGATCTACCGCATCGCCCTGCATGAGGCCAGCAATCAGCGTCGCTGGTGGGGCCGTCACAAGCGGCAGGAGTTGACCATCGACGCGCCGCTGGAGAACGACGAAGGTGAGAGCTTCTGCCTGGCCGATTCGCTGGCTGCCGGAGACGCTTCACCGTACGATTGCGCCGTCCGTTCTGAGATGCACACGCACGTCGAGGCTGCGCTGCAAACCATCCCGGAAGCCTTTCGCGAGGTCGTCGTTCTGCGTGAGATTGAGGGCTTCGGCTACGAAGAGATTGCCGAGATCCTGGACGTAAATCTCGGCACCGTGAAGAGCCGGCTGACGAGAGGCCGCGCTGCGTTGCGCGAGGCGCTGGGCAAAACACTGGGTAAGGATGCGGCGTCCCGGTCGCGCGATCAACAGGCCCCCATTGGCGATAATAGTGCTGTGGCGAAGAGTGGATATGCAGAAGTGGTGACGCGATGAATTTCGAGCAGTTCAATTCGGAGCAGAGCAACGGTTCCTGCAAGACTGTACGGGCGGATTTCTCCTCCTATCTCGATGGCGCCATGACCGGAGCCGGTATGGCGACGATGGCGCAGCACCTGGACGGCTGTGGCGAGTGTGCCACCGAGTTCGCTGCGTGGCGCGAGATCCAGCGCTCGCTGGCTGAACTGGGGCCCGCACGGCCTCCTATGAACCTGCAGAAGCGTCTGCGGGAGGCTATTGCGGCGGAGCGCGAACGCGGAACCCATCTCTCGCTGACACGCCGATTCCTGGTGGCCTGGGATCTCACGATTGGGGCACTTGCACTGCGCGCCGTCGGTGGCTTTGCGGCGGCAATCGTACTGCTTGGAAGTCTGGGATGGATGCTCGGTGCGCCCATTGCGGTGCAGGCCAACGACGACGAGATGGCCCATCTGGTCGCGCCGCATTATCTGTACTCGCAGGTGCCTCCGCAGCCGATCGAAACGGGCCACGAGATTCCGATCCTGGTCGAGGCGTTGGTCGATACAAGCGGACGTGTGTACGATTACAAGATTATTGAGGGGCCTAAAGACTCGTCGGTGCAGCTAAGGGTGGCGGAGAATATGCTCTCCAGTGTCTTCACTCCGGCAACAGTCTTCGGCGTTCCCGTGCGCGGACACGTCGTGATGACCTACACCGGTGTCCTGGTGCGAGGGTAAGGGCCAGAACCAGAGGAACTAGCTAAAGCTATACGGAGAGAGACAAAGATTGCTCCGCCGCGCTTTTGCTCTCTAATCCCTGCCTCCGATCCCTATTTTCTAGCAGCTTCCCATAGACTTGTGGGGTGCGTCGAACAAGTATCGTGATCCCAGTCTTCCGACCTTCGTCCCGGCTAGTGCTTCTCAGCGCGGCGTTTCTCCTCTCGAGTTCTGCTGTGGCTCTTGCGCAGAGTTCCTCGTCCTCCTCTTCCTCGTCCTCTTCTTCCTCCGCTCTGTCAGCAAGCCCGAGCGCAAAGCCTGCCGATCAGGCCGTCGATCAGTCGAACCCTGCGGCGCGGCCACGTGTGGCTCGGATTGAAGAAGGTGGCTCCGCGGTGACTCTCGAGGTCAGCGAGCCTCTGTTTGAAGTGGCCGCGGCGCTCAACGCCTGCGGGTACGACGCCGATCTCGATAAGTCCGCTCCTGTGCGTGCGGAGGTCCGAGCGGAGATGAACGAAGCGCTTGCGGCATCGGAGACGGCCCGCGCCAGCCGTGATGCCTTGTGCGCGTACGTTGCGCAGCATCATCTCGCCGATGCCGGCCTTGATGTTGGGCAGTATGTCTCGCTCTCTCTCTATCTTTCCCCGCCCCCGGAGCTCACGCCGAACGTCGATCAGGCCGAGCTGCCGCCACAAGCCACGCAGGTGGTTAACGTGCTGCCGTTGCTGCGCACCTTTGCCGATGAGATCCAGTTGCACATCATCTGGGTGCGCCATCGTGCCGAGTATGAGGCCCTGGTCGCGGGCGTGCACGAACCCATGGTGAAGACCATTCTCGGCACCAACCTCTACCTGCATCAGCCGGTCAGCATCTATGACGGCCGCCGCTTCCTCGTGCTGTTGGAGCCGATGCTCTCGCCGAATCTCACCAACGCGCGAATTTACGGCACGGATTACATTATCGTGACGTCGCCCGACCATAGCACCGGCGATTCCGTCCATCTGGACCAGATCCGCCACATCTATCTGCACTACGTGGTTGAGCCGCTGGTCTATAGCCGCGGTACGGCAATGGAGCGTATCCAGCCCATGCTGCGCGGCGTTCAGGACGCTCCGCTGGAGTTCTTCTACAAGAGCGACGTCGTTGCCCTGATGACCGAGTGTCTGATCAAGGCGATTGAAGCGCATATGTATGTGATCGCCGCTCCCAAGCCGGCGAAGCCCTCGGGGAAGGATCGATCTGAGGTGGATCTCTACGCCGCGGCCATGGATCTTTACGATCGTCAGACAGCCCTCGAACGGCTGAAGCAGGTCGATCTCGATGAGCAGCAGGGATGGGTGCTTACAGGCTACTTCTATCAAACTCTGCAGCAGATGGGAAAGAACGGCGACGGCCTGCGCGAGGAGATTGCTCCCATGATCTACGGCATGGACGTTGATCGCGAGCGCAGGCATGCCGGGGAGATCGTGTTCGCCAAGGAAGGCGCGGCCGATCCTCTGCATCCTCATACCGCCCCGCGCACCATTGCGGGCATGGATCTGGCCGAACTCGATCTGATGAAGGGCAATACGGCCGATGCGACCGAAATCTCGGAAAAAGCCATGGCTGACCCGAAGGGTGACCACGGCCGCGCGCAGTACGTGCTGGCGCGCATCGCGTTGATGCAGAAGGAGCCTGAAGAGGCGATGAAAGGTTTTGCGGATACACTCGCTCTGAGCAAGGACCCGCGCACGCTAGCCTGGAGCCATATCTATCGCGGACGTCTCTATGACTCGATGGATCCCCCGGACCGTGAGCACGCCGTCGTCGAGTACAAGGCGGCATTGGCCGCTCGCGATAGTCGCCCGGATACGAAAGCAGCTGCCGAGAGTGGTATCGCGAAACCATTCGCCCTTCCGCAACGTGCGAACCAACCGCCCGCCGATAACGACAAGGACTTCGACCCGACAGGGAAGGCCGAAAAGGATTCGTATAAGCCGCCCCCTCCGCCGAAGTAGGTTTTTTCGCAGTTCGCTTGTGCAGCCTCAACCATGAGGGGATGGGCCTATCGGAAAGATTGAAACCGTGCCCCCTCCGGTTTTCGTCAACTCAGACGAGCTGCAAGTCTCTGTTGCGGTGGCAATGAAGCGCCGCCAGCAGCCGGGATGACAACTTTTGGAGTAGTACGTGCAAAAGCCACAAACGGATCATCCCATTGCGGCGCGTAAAGGAAATAACGGAGAGGCGATGACCACGCGGCGCAGCCGGAAGACTTCACCCAGTACGGAACCTGCCGACGAACTGCAGCGTCTGCTCGGATATCGTTTTACCCAGCCCGAGCTGCTCGCGCTTGCGCTGACGCACCGCTCGCACACGTATGAGGCTCGCCACGGTGCTCCTGCCGTCATTCTTCCCGCGCACCCCGATCAGCGCGATCAGCGCAATCCCCCTGGTACCGACAATGAGCAGTTAGAGTTCCTTGGTGACTCCATTCTCGGTCTGGTGGTGACTGAGGCGCTGTATCGCGAGTTTCCGAATAGTTCGGAGGGTGAGCTGACCCGGCTGCGTTCCATTCTGGTGAGCCGTGCCCGCATGGCCGAGGTTGGAGCGGAACTGGGGCTGGGCGAGCAACTGCTCCTCGGCAAGAGCGCGGACCAGAACGGTGGCCGCAAGAAGCCGGCTCTGCTGGCCAACGCTGCAGAAGCCGTGATCGCGGCGGTCTATCTTGACGCTGGTGCGAAAGGACTCAAGGCCGTGCGCGGCATTGTCGATCGCCATCTGCTCGCGAAGGATCTCGATGTTATGCGTGCGGCACTGGCGGGGGACGACGGTCACGGCGCACTCCGCGATCACAAGACGGTGTTGCAGGAACGCGTACAGGCCTCCGGCCTGGGCAGGCTGCGCTACATCGACACGGCGCAGACCGGGCCGGCACACCAGCGAAGGTTCTCTGTCGAGGCCCAGCTTGAAGGAGAGGCTGGAACACGCGTATTAGCAGCGGCCGAGGGTTCCAACAAGAAGGAAGCACAACAGCGCGCCGCCGAACTCGCGCTGGCGCAGTGGGAGGCGAACGGCCTGCCGGCAAGGCCTCCCAAAACGCCTAAGGGTGACGCTTGAACGAGGGGCTGCGGCCGGAGGCCGGAGACGCCATGCCGGTGCATCCTGCACACGCGGCAGAGAAGGTGCATGACGGTGTGCTGTCGCATCTGCAGGCTCTGCTTGAGATCGTGGTCCTCGCAATATTTTTCGCTACATTCATCGCTCAGCCGGATCGAGTACCGTCCGAATCGATGGATCCGACGCTGCGGGTGGGCGATTTTTACCTCGTGAACAAGCAGGCCTGCGCGCCCACCGGCGTCCTCGACCGGGTACTGCCAGCCGCGACCGTTCACCGCGGAGATCTGGTCGTCTTCCACTATCCGGCCGATCCCGGCAAGAATCTGGTCAAACGGGTCGTTGGCCTTCCAGGAGACCGTCTGCGCTTGCGCGACGGACGCGTCTTCCTCGATGGTTCGCCTCTGGCAGAGCCCTATGCGGTCTATACCGAGGCGCAGCCTGACGGCTTTCGCGACGACTTTCCCTCCATGCGCAGCGCAGATCCGACCGTCGATCCGCGCTGGTGGGCCGAGTTGCGGCGCATCGTGACGAATGGCGAGATCGTCGTGCCGCCGGACCGCTACTTCGTCATGGGTGACAACCGCAATGACAGCGAAGATAGCCGTTACTGGGGTTTCGTCCCGCGCCAGGCCTTGATTGGGCGTCCGCTGCTTGTGTACTTCTCGCTGGCTGCGCCGCTGGTCACCAACCAGCCTGGGCTGAAGACATCTTTGCGCAATCGCTGGCATGACATCCGCGTGCTGCGGTAGGAGTCTTGCAGGTTACACTGGCCAAGCCATTTGCTGTAAGGAGATCCACCGAGTTGGACAAGAGAGCAGAGAAACCGGCCGTTGTAGAACTCAATGACGCTGCCGCAGGGCACTCAAAGGACGCGGAGCGAGCTGAGACGCCGTTGGAAGCGCTGTCTTCCCTCAGTACTGTCGTTGTCGTCTGGCTCTTCCTCATGGGATTCGTCTTTCAGAACATGGAGATTCCTTCTGCCTCCATGGAAAATACGCTGCTGATCGGTGATCACGTGGTCGTCGACCGCAGCACTCTGGCGCCACCGACAAAATGGGCTCCTTTTGTGCGCTACCGCCCGGTCCAACGTGGGGATGTCGTCGTCTTTTATAAGCCGCATTCAGAGGCCCCCGACCTGATCCTGGTGAAGCGGGCGATAGCGGTGCCGGGCGATAGGGTTCACCTGCGCAAGGGTGTGGTGTACATCAACGGCATCGCGCAGAGTGAACCCTTTGCCATCCAGCCCCGCGACGACAATTACCTTTCGTATCGCGATGACTTTCCGTCGGATCTTGCAGGTCTCCGCAGACAGGCGATCAATAGGCTGGAGGTGCTTGCAGACTGCCAGGACCCAACATGTCTCACGCAAAAGGCGTGGGCCAACAGAACGATCGCATGGACTGACGAACTGCCCGGTTTTATCCAGGGAGAGGATCTCGTCGTTCCACCAGGCAACGTCTTTGTGATGGGTGACAACCGCACAGACAGCCTCGATGGCCGCTTCTGGGGATTTGTGCCGCAGGAGAACATTATGGGGCGGCCGTTGTTTGTCTACTGGTCGTTCAAGACGCCCGAAGATCAGGAAGACAAGACCGGCATGGGCGATCGCATCGGCTTTATCTTCCATGTGATCCTGCACATCTTTGATGGAACTCGCTGGAGTCGCGAGCTGCATGTCATTCGCTAGACGTTAAAACCTGTGAAAACGTGGTGCGTGGTCATGGGACCGCCTTGTTTGCCTCTGCCGGAAACACGCCCCGTTGCCGCCCCGCAGGTTACACTGACCAGAGCTATTTGCCACGAGGAGACTCACTGAGTTGAACAAGAGCGTAGAGGAACCGGTCGTCTTGGAGCGCAACGCAGCTCGCAGCGTAGATCGCGACGCCGCCCCAGCGCCGAAGGATGTCGAACGCACCGAGACACCGCTGGAAGCGTTGGCTTCCATCAGTACCGTACTCGTCGTTGGGCTCTTCGTCATGGCCTTTATCTTCCAGAATTTTGAAATCCCCTCAGCCTCGATGGAGAAGACGCTGCTCATCGGCGACCATGTTGTTGTGGATCGCACGGCCTTCGCACCGCTTACCAAGTGGGCTCCGTTTGTGCACTACCGTCCTGTGCAGCGTGGCGATGTCATCGTCTTTCTCAAGCCGAACCCCGAGACCCCGGACCTTATCCTGGTCAAGCGCGCGATTGGACTACCTGGGGATCGCATCCATCTGCGTAAAGGCATCGTCTACCTCAATGGCGTCGCGCAGAATGAGCCGTATGCAGCTATGCCCAGCAACGATGGCAACTATGAACACGCCTATGTCCCTTATCGTGACGACTTTCCCTCCGACGTTGCGGGCATCAGCGAGCAGGCAATCGCCAACCATGCATCCTTGTGGGCCGTCGAGCTGCCCAGCCATATTCAGGGCGACGACCTTGTAGTTCCGCCGGGCACTGTCTTTGCCATGGGGGACAACCGCACCGAGAGCCTCGATGGCCGTTACTGGGGCTTTGTGCCGCAGGAAAACATCATGGGGCGTCCCTTGTTTGTCTACTGGTCGTTCAAGACGCCTGCCGATCAGGAAGACAAGACCGGTATGGGTGATCGCATCAGCTTCGTCTTCCATGTGATACTGCACATCTTCGACGGAACCCGCTGGAGCCGCACGCTGCATGTCATTCGTTAGCGGTGTCCCCCAAAGGCTATAGCCCCGACCCAATGGCCGAGATTCAAAGCACCCCCGATATGGAATACGACGAGCCGCCGCGCTCCAGGACACGGCGGCGGCTCGTGTTTTTTGCCGCCGCCGTGCTTGTCCTGCTGGCGCTTGTGTTTACGCCGCCGCTCCTCAACGTCAATCGCCTGCGCCGCCGCTTTGCGACGAGTATGAGCCAGAGCCTCGGCCGGCCTGTGCATCTCGATAAAGTAACGTTGCACCTGCTGCCGATACCGGGATTTACGCTGGAAAACCTCGTCGTCAGTGAAGACCCGGCATTTGGCTATGAGCCGGTGATCCGCGCTCAACAAGTAGAAGCCACCCTGCGTGTCAGTTCGTTGTGGCGACGCCAGGTAGAGTTTTCGACTATCCGCTTCATGGAGGTCGACGGGAACCACCCCAGCCTGAACATTGTGCGTAACGCCCAGGGACGCTGGAACTTGCAGGAGATTCTGGTGCAGGCCGCGCATGTGAACACCGCCCCAACGGGGCAGCGCAGAGCCGGTGCGGATCCGCGTTTCCCCTACATCGAGGCCACTGGCGCGCGTATAAACCTGAAGCTTGGCGAAGAGAAGATGCCGTTCTCGTTGACCGACGCCGACTTCGCTCTATGGCTGCCTTCGCCGCAGCAATGGCATGTGCGTTTGCAGGGCATACCGGCGCGTACAGACACCAATGCCTCTGATACGGGCGTGATCCGTCTGGAGGGAACGCTCGATCGTGCTGCGAAGTTCGTGGATGTTCCTCTGAACCTGACCGCGAGCTGGGCTCATGCTCAAATGGGCGAGGCTAGCATTCTGGTCACCGGCGAAGACGCCGGGTGGCGCGGTACGGTGGATATGGGGGCGACCCTGACAGGGCGGCTGGGCTCGGCAAGCCTGACTACGGATATCCATCTCACCGATCTGCGCCGTGCGGACTTTGTGCCCGTAAAGCTGCTGGATGTCTCTGCGCATTGCACGGCAACGGCCGATGCGATGATCGTCACACTGGTCCAGGCTGCCTGCACCATGCCGACATCCGGGTCGCAGCCAATTGTGGTGTCTTCGTCATCGCTCGATCTACAGCGGCCTGACCAGTCGGCTGCAGGTATCGAAATCAACGCCGTGCCACTGGCCTGGGCGCTTGATTGGACGAGGCTGTTTTCTCAGCGAGTTCCAGCAGATCTGCAACCCGAAGGTAAGATCGACGGTCATATTCAACGCGCCGCAGGGCGAGCTGCGTCTCCCTGGACGGGGGATCTCCGCGCTACCCTGCTTCCATCGGTTTCGACGGAGAGCAGCGCACACCCTGCTGCTTCGTCTGTGCCAACGATCTTCAACGGTCGCATGACGACGGCCACTGTCTATCCACGTGGTACCGCGGCTCTAAGCCTCCAGTTACAGCCAACGGTGCTGCGCCTCGGTACTGGATCGCAGGTCACTCTGGCTGGAGAAGCCGATACCTCTGGCTACATGCTGCACCTCTATGGCAATGCAAGTGCGATGCAGGTGAAGGCTCTTGCCAAAATCTTGCCGCCGCTCGGCGATGGCCTGGACACGATTCTTCCTCCTGGAAAAGCCGTGGCTGATGTGATGCATGATGTATCGCTATCCTGCTCGCGTCCCTGGGGCGGTACGCCGAGGTGCGGATCATCCGCAGCGGATGTGCCATCGAAAAAACTGCGCGCTCGCAAGAGACGTTAGGTTTGTGGGTGGTATGAAATAATCATACTGTTGGTTGTGATGATGAAAGGATCCCCATGCCTGCCACGGAAAAACGCACGGTAAGCTTGCCTGTCCAACAAGGCCAATACATCGACAGACTCGTCGATTCTGGCGCCTATGCTTCGGTTAGTGAGGTAGTTCGTGCCGGTCTGCGTGCACTCGAGGAGCGTGATTCCATCGTCGAGAGTTGGCTGCGTACAGATGTTCTTGACTCGTACAGAGATTTGCAGACCGATCCATCTCGCGCTATTCCAGCTGAAACGGTCTTCGCTGGTATTCGCGATCGGCTTGCGCAACGCAGAAAGAAGACGGCGTGAAGGTGTATCGCGTCGTCTTTTCACCGGATGCACAGAACGATCTGCTCGATCTCGCAATCTATATTGCAGATCACTCCAGCTATGAGCGAGCAATGAACTACATCGCCCGAATCGAAGCCTGGTGTCATGAACTCAGCATTTCTCCGATGTGTGGCGCGGATCGCAAGGATATTCAACCAGGGATCAGAGTCGCGGGGTTTGAACGTCGCGCTACCATCGCTTTCCATGTTGGGGATGACGCCGTAATAATTCTTCGAGTCTTGTACGGTGGACGCAATCTGGACACCGCCTTCGAAGAGATGTAAAGCTGCAATCAGAAAATTCGGACAATAACAGAGCACCCCACCCTCCGACGATGGAACTGTCGTAAAGGTGGGGTATGTCGCTTCGAAGGTAACGGCTCTAGTCCTTCGGGAGTTGCGTCGCGTTCCAGCCGCCGCCCAGTGCAATCTGAAGCTGAGCGCTGGCTACGATACGTTCCGTTACCAGCGAAGCCGCTGTCCGTTCGTTGGCCAGCTCGATGGTCTGGTTGGTCAGTACCTCAAGATACGTAGCCAGGCCCCGCTTGTAGCGAAGCGTAGAAAGCTCCGTGCTGCGCTTCGCCGAATCGACGGCACGTCCTGTTACAGCTGCCTCGTCTTGCAGCACGCGCAGGGCGGCGAGCTGGTCTTCGACATCCCGAAACGCGGAGAGCACCTGCTCGCGGTAGAGCGCCGTGGTCTGCGCACGCTGGGCCAGCGCGAAGTCCACTTGAGCCTTTCTGCGGCCAGCGTCAAACAGGGTTTCGCTGGCGGTCGGTCCGGCGTTCCACATGCCGCTGCTGGCGTTGAATATCTGGCTGATCATATCGCTCTCCACGCCGCCACCGACCCCCAGCGTGATGTTGGGATAGTAGGCGGCCTTGGCAACACCGATCAGGGCGTTTGCCGATGCGACATGGCGTTCCGCGCTGGCGATGTCAGGTCGCCGCTGGAGCAGTTCAGAAGGAATACCTGTGGGTACATTGGGCGGATCGCCTGCGAGCGGCTTTTCCGCGATATGAAAGTTTGTTGCAGGCTCGCCGACGAGTACCGCAATCGCATGTTCGTACTGCGCGCGCTGTACGCCGAGATCGATGAGCTGTGCCTGTGTCTGTTCGAGCTGCGTCTGCGCCTGGGCCACATCGCTATCTGAGGCCAGGCCACCCTTCAGCCTGTCCTGTGTGAGTTGCAGTGTCTGTTGATACGAGTCCAGGGTTGACCGAAGCAGCTGTGCCTGTAGGTCCAGGCCGCGCATTTGAAGGAAGGTGACAGCCAGCGTCCCTTGCAGGCTCAGGCGCGTGTTGGCTAGGTCCGCAGCTGACCCTTGAGCGCTGGCAGCGCTGGACTCGATCTGTCTGCGAATGCCACCCCAGAAGTCGGGCTCCCAGGAGATGTTTACCGGAATCAGGAAGTCCCAGTAGCTCCTCGATGAGGCGGGTGTGAGCCCAGGCTTGGTTGAGGAGAGGTGGCTATTGACCGCCGATCCGCCGAGAGACACAGTCGGATACAGCGACGCCTTGTTCTCTCGAACCAGATCGTGCGCCTGCTCATAGGCGTGCAGGGCTGCCTCGATGCTCTGGTTCGCCGCCGCACAGCGCTGCTCCAGGTCGTTCAACTCGGCATCCTGGTAGATCTGCCACCAATCTTCACGAATGGCGCCGTCTGCCGGACTGGCCGCAGACCAGTTTCCGTTATGGCCGTTGTCGCTGTACGCAGGTGGAGCAGGCATAGCCGGCGCCTTATAGTTGGGGCCGACCTCCTTGCATCCGCTCAGCGCCAGCGCTGCCAGCAGCGTGGCTGTTGTGGGAAGCCTGTACGTTTTCATTACTTCGTCTCCGCCGCCGCCTGTTTCGAGGTCACAATGCGGACCTTTTCGCCGTCAGTCAACGAGTCCGGAGGATTCGCGATGACGCCCTGTCCCTGCTGCAGACCACTCAGGATCTCCACCGAGGTGCCGAAGTCGCGGCCCGCCGTTACATGGGCCAGGTGCGCGACACTGTTTGAATCGACAGTCGCAACCCGCAGTCCATCTGGCTCCAGAATCAGAGCGCTTACCGGTACGATCAGCGCCGGCGCTGGGTTCGAGGTGTGCAGATGGACCTCCGTATAGCTGCCGGGCAGCAGTTCACCCGACGGATTGTCCACGTCCACTTCGGCGAGCAGCGTACGTGTCGTGGGGTCGACTGCGTTCGACGACCGTACCAGCTTGCCATCGAACTTGCGGCCCGGATACTGGGGCAGCGTCAGGGAAGCGATGACACCGTTCTTCGCATCGGGAGCATAGATCTGCGGCACATTGACGAAGACGCGCAGGGTACGTACCGCAGAGATGTCAAAGACCTCTTTGCTTCCGACAACGGTGCCTGCTCCCGCGGTTGTCGTGCTGCCTGTCGCCGAGATCAGTTGACCGATATCGATGTTGCGCGCGGTAATCACACCATCGAATGGAGCTACGATGCGCTCGAAGGACTGTAGCTCTTCCAGCCGGCGCATATTGGCCGTCGCCGAGTTCACGGCAGTGGTGGTTGTCTGTAACTGGGTGGCGGCATTATCCGTATCCTGTTGCGAGACCGCGTTCTTGCCGATCAGATCCTGATAGCGATCTGCGGTCGTCTTAGCCAGCTTGGCATTGCCTTGCGCGGTGGCCAGGTCTGCTTTCGCCTGGGCGAGCTGCTGATCCAGTTCCGGTGTCTCAATGACCGCGAGCAACTCGCCCTTGCTCACATGCGAACCGATGTCGTGGTACCAACCTTTTACGTAGCCGGTTGTGCGCGCGTAGATTGGCGCCAGGGTGAATGCCTGCATGTTGCCGGGCAACACGATCTCCTGCGCGCTCTGCTGCAGCATTGGCTGTTGTACGGAGACTGGCGGCGCCGCTACTGTAGCGGTGTACTTCGCCAGTACAGTACTTGCATGTTGACGCCGGACGATGCCGACGATCGCGAGGATAACCGTTACGACGAAGACGATGAGCACCGGCGTCAGCACGGATGCGCGCGAAACCTTTGGCGGCGGCTCGTGCTTGATCAGCTCCGGTTTGTGGGCGCCATCGTGAACTGCGGATTGTTGCGATTGCTCTTCGGCACTCATTACCTTGTCTCCCTATGCGCCGTTGGCGCTGTATTGAATGGATCTTTGTCGGCGCTGTGTTCTACGGATTTTTTTAGCATCTCGTTCATGCGTGCGCCTCGTTCCCTTGGCCAGCCGGCGGATTGGTATGCGGCTTATCGTTACGGTGCATGAAGGCGAAGAAGACCGGAACGAAAGTCAAGGTTCCGAACGTCGCCAGCAACAACCCTCCGATAACGGCCCGGCCCAGGGGAGCATTCTGCTCGCCGCCATCACCCAGGCCCAGCGCCATCGGCACCATGCCGATCATCATTGCCAGCGCCGTCATGATGACCGGACGGAAGCGTGTGAAGCCAGCGGAGAGCGCGGCTTCTGACGCATTCAGCCCCGCCTCCATCTGCTCCTTCGCGAAGCTGACCACAAGGATTGAGTTCGCTGTTGCCACGCCCACGCACATAATCGCGCCGGTCAAAGCGGGAACGCTGATGTGCGTTCCGGTAATAAACAGCAGCCAGACGATTCCCGCCAGTGCGCCCGGCAGTGCCGCGATGATGATGAAGGGGTCAAGCCAGCTCTGGAAGTTCACCACAATCAAGGCGTAGACCAGGATGATCGAGAACAACAGACCGGACACCAGCCCGACAAACGAGGTGCGCATCGTCAGAATCTGGCCGCGTACAAAGATCTCGGTGCCGCGCGGCAGTTTTCCTTTATTGTTTTTGACAATCTGATCGATCTTGACAGCAACGTTTGCCAGGTCAGTGCCCTCGACCGATCCATAGATGTCGATGACCGGTCGCGCGTTATAGTGGCTCACGGTACCCTGCTCGGTGCCGCGATCGATAGACGCGATATTGCCAAGAATCTGTGGTGCGTTGCTGGAACCGTTTGTGGCGATGGGGAAGTTCTGAAGCTGCTGCAGATTCTGAACATCATACTGCGGCGTCTGCACCGCAATGTTGTAGCTCACATGGTTCTGTGGGTTGAGAAAGAACGTGGGGTTGGTCTGGAAGCTGCCACTCAGACTGGTCAGCACATCGCTTGCGACGCTGGCCTGGCTGTACCCTACCTGCTGGGCCCGCGTGCGGTCGACATTGATCGTCCAGCTTGGCAGGTTGAAGGGCTGCTGGATTCGCAGGTCCGTCGTGCCGGGAATCTGGCTGATCTGCTGCATCATCTGTTCGGCCAGTTTATGGTCCTGGTCGATTGCCTGTCCGACTACCTGTACGTCGATCTGCGCAGGCAGGCCAAAGTTCAGGATCTGGCTCACCATGTCCGTAGGCAGGTAATAGAACTCTGTGCCCGGGAACTCTCTCGTCAGTCTGTCGCGCAGAGCATGGGTATATTCGTCGGTGGGACGGTGCTTCTCAGCCAGCGTTACCAGAATGTCCGCGTCGGCAGTGCCCACCGTGGCGGAGTTCGAGTAGGAAAGGTTCAGGCCGGAGTAGGGAATGCCAATGTTATCGATGACCGTTCCCATCTCTGCCGGCGGGATCTCCTCGCGGATCGTGTCCTCGATCTGATCGCAAAGGCGAGCTGTGTCCTCAATGCGTGTTCCGGTATGTGCGCGAACATGCAGCTTGAACTGGCCGCCGTCTACGGAGGGGAAGAAGTCTTGCCCCAGTTGGGGATACAGAAGAACGATAGACCCTACCCAGAAGGCGACGATCAATAGCAGGAAGACCACGCGCAACTCCATGCAGAAGCCCAGCACACCGTAGTACCACTGGCGCAGCTTCTCAAAGTAGTGCTCGAAGGTGATCTGGAAACGAACGAAGGGGTTGCGGCTCGACTTCGCCTGATCCACGCGGTCGTGCTCATGGCCCTTCAGCAGATACTTCGCCATGGTGGGCACAATCGTTCGCGAGAGGAAATAGGACGCAAGCATCGCGAAGACTACCGCTTCTGCGAGAGGAACGAACAAGTACTTTGCGACACCGCCGAGGAAGAACATCGGGACGAACACAATGCAGATAGAGATCGTCGAAACGAAGGCTGGCACCGCGATCTGTGCGGCACCGGTCAGAATGGCGTCTTCGACCTCTTTGCCCTCTTCCAGGTTGCGGTTGATGTTCTCGATCTCAACGGTTGCGTCGTCGACCAGAATGCCGACCGCCAGCGCAAGACCTCCGAGGGTCATAATGTTGATCGTCTCTCCGAGCGCCGCCAGCATCAGTAGCGAGCAGATAACAGAGAGCGGAATCGACACGGCGATGATGACGGTCGAGCGCCAGCTTCCGAGAAAGATCAGGATCATCGCCGCAGTCAGGCAGGCGGCGATGAGCGCCTCGCGCACCACGCCGCTGATGGCGGCGCGCACGAAGATCGACTGGTCCGCAATCGGTGTGAGCCGCAAAGCGGGCGGTAACTGGGCCAGGATCGACGGCAATTGCGCACGCACATTCGCAATGATGTCCAGCGTGGAGGAGTTGCCCGTCTTCTGGATGCTCAGCAGCGAAGACCGCTGTCCATCGACGCGCACAATGTTTGTCTGCGGTGGGAATCCATCGCGTACGTTACCGACATCGTGAATGTAGATGGTGGCGCCATTCACGGTCTTGATCGGGAGATTGTTCAACTCCGCAATCGTGGTTGGCGCGCTGTTGGTCTCTACCGGATAGTCGATGTGGCCCATCTTCACATCGCCGCCGGGCAGAATGATGTTCTGCGCGCTCACGGCATTAACCACATCTGAGGCGGAGAGCCCATACGCCTGCAGCTTCTGCGTATTGATGTCCACCTGCACCTGGCGCTGCTTGCCGCCATAGGGGAACGCCAGAGCCGCGCCCTGTACTGTCGCAAGCTGTGTGCGCACAAAGTTCTGCCCGAAGTCGTTCAGCTGCTGCTCAGTCAGCCCGTTTCCGGAAAGTCCCAACTGCAGCACCGGTACGCTCGATGCGCTGTACTGAATCACCAGCGGAGGCGTTGTGCCTTGCGGATACTGGCGAAGCGCCGTCTGCGAGATCGCGGTGACCTGCGCCACGGCCTGCGAGATGTTGACGGTCGGCCGGAAGAAGATCTTGGTCACGGAGACGCCGTTCAGCGTCTGCGATTCGGAATGCTCGATGTCATTGACGGTGGTCGTAAGGCTGCGTTCGAAGGGCAGCACGATACGGTCACTCAACTCCTGCGGCGACATGCCTGCATAGTTCCAGATGACCGAGACGACCGGGATATCGATGTTCGGAAAGATATCGACAGGTGTTCGCAGCATGACCACAGGGCCAATGATGAAGAGCAGCAGCGACAACACGACGAATGTGTAAGGTCTCTTAAGTGCGAGACGGACGATCCACATCGGGACTCCTTAATAGCTTCTTTGACGGTAATGGTTCGGTACGTTTTACCGATACCTGCCGGGTACCCCTCTTCACGCTCCGTCGGTGAGTCTGCTCCGGCTGTCTAGCGCGTCGAGTCGAAAATCATGGGGTTTGTGTGCGTTGCGTGAATTTGGATACTAAACCTATCGTTCAGTATTAGTAGTATTTAGACGATGCCCCTTCTTCGAAGGACTCAAGTATGTTGTGGGCCTTGTTCGGTTTTCGTAATGCCTCCATAGCCGGAACGCCGCACGCCGCCGAAGACAAGTTCGACCATCTTCTCGGATTCACAATCGTTGAGGGAGCCGTGCCCGGCGAGCAGGCGAAAGATCATTGGCCCGTAAATCAGGTCGAGGACGATCTCCGAATCGATGTCTTCGCGAATCTCGCCGCGGTCTACGCCGCGCCGCCACATGACGCGCGCCGCATCCCGCCGGGCGTACAGAAAGCGTTCCCGGAACAGTGCCAGAAAGCCGGGGTCGCTCTGGCCCTCCGCGATAAACTGGCCGAATAGCCTGCCCAGGGGAGCTTTGTAGAAAGCCATCAAAGATTTGAGCTGCTCCGTAAAATCTTTCTCTGCCGACCCTGTATCCGGCATGATGACCCGCTCCGTCATGCCGGCCAGATACGCATCGAGCGCGACCAGACTTTTATTAGGCCACCATTTGTAGATGGTCGCCTTGCTGACCCCTGCCCGCCGGGCGATAGCGTCAGCCGTCACCTTGCGCAGCGGCTTACGCTCCAGCAGGTAGAGCGTCGCCTTCAGGATCGCGACCTCAGCCTCGATGCTCCGTTGCCGTCCGCGGGTCTTCGGCTCTTCTTTGGAGGGTGTCTCTTGAAACAGCTTTACGCGGCCACTCCTGCTCACGATAGTTCCAAGCACGAATCGTACTCCTGGCAAAACCTGATGATAGAGAGTCGCACCGCCTTGGGAGGGGCGATCAATACTAAACTCAGAGTTCAGTATATCCCCGAAAGGGAAGAGGGGTCGCGCTCTTGATACTTCCAGCCATAAAAGCGGACATATCCACAAGGAATGGGATTGCGGCGGGCTATACCTCAAGATATAGTGGCTATTCCGAGGTTTCTCCGCAAGGAGAATCAAAAGGGAATCTGGTGAGAATCCAGAGCTGCCCCGCAGCGGTATGCAGGTACGAAAGCCCAAGATGACACTGGAGCCGTAAGGCACTGGGAAGTCAGGCGATTAGGTCCAAACCTGCAAGTCCGAAGACCTGCCACGGAAATAATTCGCTCGCGCTTCCGAGGGGAGGCGAGGTAGCAACGGCCTGTTCCTCCTCTTTTTTGATCTTTTGATCTTTGAGGACAGCCGCTGTTTCTTCGCACCCTTCTGAGGCCAAGGAGATCTATCCGATGGCCACGACCACAAATATCAACGCTCCAACCAGCGTCCAGACCAGCCTCTCCGACATCAATCCTGGCTTTCCCGTACGGGAAGAGACTCCGGTGATGCACGTCCGAAAACGAAACGGTGCGTTGGAGCCCGTGGACGTGAACAAGATCGTGCGCGCGGTACAGCGCTCCTCGGACGGCCTGTCGCATGTCGACGCCATCCGTGTGGCGTCGAAGACCATCGGCGGCCTCTACGATGGCGCCACGACCCGCGAGTTGGACACCATCTCCATCGATACGGCAGCGTCTCTGATCTCCGAAGAGCCGCAGTACTCGCGGCTTGCTGCGCGCCTATTGCTGGCGACCATTGTGAAGGAGGTCTCCGCGCTTAACCTTCACTCGTTCTCTCAGGCCATCGCCTACGGACATCAGGAGGGCGTCGTCTCGAAGGCTACCGCGGAGTTCGTGCAGACCCACGCGCGCAAGCTGAACCATGCCATCGACGACAACTTCTCCGACCGCTTCGAGTACTTCGGCCTGCGCACCGTGTATGACCGCTATCTGCTGCGCGATCCGATCTCCCGTAGCATCATCGAGACCCCGCAGCACTTCTTCCTGCGCGTCGCCTGCGGGCTCGCGGGCACGCCGCATGAGGCCATCGAGTTCTACCGGCTGATCGCTTCGCTGGACTACATGCCGTCGTCGCCGACGCTCTTCAACTCCGGCACCAAGCACGCGCAGATGTCATCGTGCTACCTGCACGACTCTCCGCTCGATTCGCTGGAGAGCATCTACGACACCTATAAAAATGTGGCCATGCTCTCCAAGTTCTCAGGCGGCATCGGGCTGGCGTTCCATCGCGTGCGCTCGGAGGGTTCGCTCATCCGCGCGACCAATGGGCTCAGCAACGGCATCGTTCCGTGGCTCCGTACGCTCGATAGCTCCGTCGCCGCCGTCAATCAGGGCGGCAAGCGCAAGGGAGCCTGCTGCGTCTATCTCGAACCCTGGCACGCTGATATCGAGTCGTTCCTCGAACTCCGTGAAAACACGGGTGATGGCGCTCGCCGTACCTATAATCTCAATCTCGCGAACTGGATTCCCGACCTCTTTATGCAGCGCGCTGAGGCCGATGGCCTATGGTCGCTCTTTGATCCAAAGGACGTCCCTCAATTTCCCGACCTGTATGGCGATGCCTTCACCGAAGCCTACGAGAAGGCCGAAGCTGACAAGATCTACCATCGCCAGATCAAGGCCCGTGATCTGTACGCACGCATGATGCGTTCACTCGCCGAGACCGGGAATGGCTGGATGACGTTCAAGGACGCCACCAACCTGAAGTGCAACCAGACCGGAAAGCCGGGCAACGTGGTTCATCTTTCGAACCTCTGCACGGAGATCACCGAAGTCACCTCCAAGGACCAGACCGCGGTCTGCAATCTCGGCTCCATCAATCTCGCGCGGCACGTCATCGCCGATGCCAACGGAGATGCCAGCTTCGACTTCGAGAAGCTCGGCGCAACCGTTCGCACGGCAATTCCGATGCTTGATCGCGTTATAGACATCAACTACTACCCCGTCGCTCAAGCGGCCAGCTCCAACGCGCAGTGGAGGCCGGTCGGCCTCGGGCTGATGGGTCTGCAGGACGTCTTCTTCCAGTTGCATCTGCCGTTTGATTCGGTGGAGGCGCAGGCGCTCTCCACGAAGATTCAGGAAGAAATCTACTTCCACGCGCTTACGGCTTCGTGCCTGCTCGCGGAAAAGGAAGGACCACACCCAACCTTCAACGACACTCGCCTCGCGCAGGGCCACCTTCAGTTCGACCTTTGGAATGTAACGCCCGCTGATACTGCCCGTTGGGACGCCTTGCGCGCGCGCATCGTACAGTTCGGCGTGCGCAACTCGCTGGTCATCGCCATCGCGCCGACCGCAACGATCGCCTCCATCGTTGGCTGCTATGAGTGCATCGAGCCTCAGATCTCCAACCTCTTCAAGCGCGAGACGCTCTCGGGCGAGTTCCTCCAGGTCAACCGCTACCTGATCGATGAGCTGAAGCTGCGCGGCCTGTGGACCGAGGAGATGCGCATGCGCCTCAAGCTCTCCGAGGGCTCCGTGCAGGACATCGCCGAGCTGCCCGACGATCTCAAGCAGCTCTACCGCACGGTGTGGGAGGTCCCCATGCGTTCGCTGATCGACATGGCCGCCGCCCGCAACGCGTACATCGACCAGTCGCAGTCGCTGAACCTCTTCGCCGAGTCGCCCAACATCGGCAAGCTCTCTTCGATGTATATGTACGCCTGGAAGAAGGGCCTGAAGACGACATACTATCTGCGCTCGCGTCCTGCTACGAAGATCGCCAAGGCCACGGTGACGAACACCAGCACCCGTGCTGGAGCGGCCACCTCGAACGCTCTTCCTGCCGTAGCCGCCGTCTCCACCGAAGCAGCCATAGCCTGCTCCCTCGAAAACCCCGAGTCCTGCGAAGCCTGCCAATAGCAGCCAAATAACTCAGTAGAGCCACAAATCCGGGTGCCCCATCTTCGCGACGGTTTCATCGTCGCTAAGGTGGGCATAGACGCAGAGCGCGATTCAAATGTTTGTGCCTCGCTTTGCGTCATGGGTATCGGGCGAACGCCCGACCGCACTCCCTAACTCACCACCGCTCCCCACCGAAAGCGAGCCCCAATGTCCGAGCACACCACGCACTCCTCCGTCGCCGCACCCACACACATCCTTGATCCAGGCCTCTGCCTCACCCTGCGCCCTATGCGCTTCCCGGTCTTCTACGACATGTTCCGCGACGGCATCAAGAACACCTGGACCGTTGAAGAAGTCGACTTCCAGACGGATCTCGTCGACCTGAAGCAGCGCATTACGCCCGCAGAAGTTCACGTCATCCAGCGTCTGGTTGCCTTCTTCGCCACCGGCGACAGCATCGTCTCCAACAACCTCGTGCTCAACCTCTATAAGCACATCAACTCGCCGGAGGCTCGGCTGTATCTTTCGCGCCAGTTGTTCGAGGAGGCCGTGCATGTGCAGTTCTACCTCACGCTGCTCGATAACTACGTCCCCGACCCCGATGAACGCGCAGCCGCCTTTGCCGCCGTGGAGAACATCCCATCGATCAGCAAGAAGGCTGACTTTTGCATGAAGTGGATGGACTCCATCCAGCAGTTGGATCATCTGGAAACGCGCGAGCACCGCCGCCAGTTCCTGCTCAACCTCATCTGCTTTGCTGCCTGCATTGAAGGCCTCTTCTTCTTTGCGGCCTTCGCCTATGTTTACTTCTTCCGCTCCAAGGGCCTGTTGCACGGCCTGGCTGCAGGCACCAACTGGGTCTTCCGCGATGAGAGCTGTCACCTTGAGTTTGCGTTCGAGGTAGTCAACGTCGTCCGCGCCCAGGAGCCTGACCTCTGGGACGCCGAACTTGAAAAAGATATCGTCACCATGCTACACGAGGCTGTCGATGCCGAAGCGCAGTTCGCGGAAGATCTGCTCAGTGGCGGCGTAGCTGGCCTGTCTCTGCGCGACATGCGCCAGTACCTCGGCTATGTCGCCGATTCACGTCTGCAGCGCCTCGGTATCGCACCAGCCTTCAACGCAAAGAACCCCTTTAGCTTCATGGACCTTCAGGACGTGCAGGAGCTTACCAACTTCTTCGAGCGCCGGGTTTCGGCCTACCAGAGCGCTGTGGTCGGCGAAGTCGGCTTCGGCGAAGACTTCTAATAGTTTGTTGAGAGCTTGCTCTTGTTCTTGCTTTTGTTTTTCTGGTTGTCATTCCCGCAGGGAATCTGTTGTTGCTTTTGTCGTTGTTCTTGTTGTTGCTTTTCCGGAGTAGCAGCGGCCTTTAGGCCGCGGAACAAGGCAAATATTTCATGGGCTTTAGCCCTGGGCTCTTTGCTGGAATAAGCAAGAGGCACAGGGGCCAAAGCCCTTTTGGTTGGATCTTGTATCCGCAGTGCTGCTACGCCAGCGGCAAAGTAAACGTAAACACAGAACCCTGCCCTGGCTGGCTGGTAACCGAAATCGTCCCATTGTGCGCCTCGATGATGGCCCGGCAGATCGCCAATCCCATCCCGGTTCCAGGGATATGGGCCGTCCGGTTACGAGCGCGATAGAGCTTGTCGAAGACAAGAGGCTGCTCGGCCGGATCGATACCGATACCGCGGTCGGCGATGCTGCAGAAGGCGCATTGTCCGTGCACTTCGGCGCTGATGTAGATCGGCTGTCCGGCGGAGGAGTACTTAGCCGCGTTTTCAAGCAAATTGGAGAGTACCTTCTCAATGCGGAGTGGGTCGGCGGAGACCCTTGGCATCTTGGCGGGGATTCTTTGGACGATCTCATGGTTCACGAGCTTGCTCGCAGTAGCCTCAATCGCTGCGTCGAGCATCTCGCCGAGCTGCTGTGGGCTTACGTCCATGCTGACCTGCTGGCTATCGAGCTGCGCCATCTCGACAGCCTCGGTGACTAGCTGATCGAGCCGTTCGCTGTGCTCGGCAATCTCCATCAGGCATCCACGCTGCGCCGCAAGACCCTGCGAATCGACCTCCAACAGTCTGTTGATGCAGGCTTTGATTGACGCCACGGGTATGCGCAGCTCATGCGTGATCGAGTCCAGGATCATCGATCGTAACCGTTCGCTCTCCTGCGCAGCTTCAAAATGGGCGACCTCTTCCACCGCTCGTACGCGATCCAGGGCCACGGAGACCAGGCCTCCCAGCGCTTCGAGGGTCTGGGTGGAGAGCTTGACGCCACGCAGAATAAGAAGGCCCCGAGGCTTCACGCCTGTCCGCAAAGGCACGATCGCCTCGCCACCGGAGGTGATGGTGACGCCAGGCGCATGGGCCAGCTCCTGCAACTCTGAGGTGTCGATGACCGTAGGCCAATCGATGCTGGAATTCGCTCCCGAGCGGTAGGTCCGGTTGCCCTCCAGCAGATAGAAGAGGACCGAGTTCGAGCCGGTGGCGAGCGTCACTGAAGCCGGAATAGAGTTCGTCAGCTGGGCGAGTTCTTCACTTTGCAGAAGTCCCCGGCTAAGGCTGTAGAGCATCTCCAACTCGGACTGCCGGGCGCGGGCATCGCGGGACTCCGTGCGGATGCGATGAGACAAGCGGCTCGCAAAGACGGCGGTAATGAGAAACACGGCGAGAGCCACAAGGTTCTGAGGGTCCGATACCGTGAACTTGTAAATAGGCGGAAGAAAGAAGAAGTTGTAACAGATGGTGGCAGCGATCGACGCGCTGATCGAGAAGCGCAGGCCCCACTTTGCTGCAATGAACAGGATGAATAGCAGCAACGTGAGCGCGACGGTCGTCTGATTGGCATGCACTACGACCCTGTAGAACGTTACAATTCCGGCGAGGCAGACTGCGGCGCCAATGTAACGCACGATAGTGATAAGCCGTTTCGAGTTCACTGTGAGATTCTACGACCAGGAGTTCTCCTGTAGGTATATCCCGAAGGGAATGGTCCATACGCCGTTTTTCCAAGGAGAGCGGCACTCGCTAAACTTATCCCGTGCGTAGAAACAGGAGAACGGCTCAATGAACCCATGTGATGCGCCAAGAAAACGGCCTGAAGACTGGCTTGAATCCGCGGATCGCTCCGAGAACGCGGAGAAGAAGCGTGGGCTCTTCAAGATCTTTCTTGGCTATGCGCCGGGGGTGGGGAAGACCTTCAGCATGTTGAGTGAGGGTATCCGCCGCCAGAGCCGTGGCGAGGATGTTGTCATTGGGATCGTCGAAACGCATGGCCGCGTTGGGACCTCTGAGGTAGCGGCGCAGATCAAGACCATCCCGCGCCGCGAGATTGACTACAAAGGAACGCTCTTCTCGGAGATGGATGTCGACGCGATTCTGGCACGGCATCCTCAAGTGGCGTTGATTGACGAGCTCGCACACACGAATGTGGAGGGCAGCCGCTTTCAGAAGCGCTATGAGGATGTCTTCGCCGTGCTCGATGCCGGTATCGATGTGGTGACCACGGTAAACATTCAGCACGTCGAAAGTATTACGCCACGCGTGCAGTCGCTTACCGGCATCACAGTACGCGAGACCGTCCCGGATTGGGTGCTCGATCGGGCTGATGAAATCGTCATCAGCGATCTCACGCCCGAGGCGCTGGCGACACGTATGCGTCGCGGCGACATCTATCCGATGGAGCGCGTAGAGCGCGCTCTCTCCAACTTCTTTCGCCGCGGCAATCTGATTGCCCTGCGCGAGATGGCCTTGCAGCGCGTGACGCGCGCCGTCGACCGCACGCTGGACGACTACGTAAAGCGCAAGCAGCTAGGCGGACATTGGACCGTTGCTGAGAAGGTCGCCGTCTGCATAAGTGCCAGTCCGGCCGCACGCGACCTGATTGCACGCGGCGCGCGACTTTCGCAGGGTATGGACGCGGAGTTCTACGTGTTGCACCTCGATACGGAACGCGACCGCGAGCCGGAGGCCGCACGCACGCTCGACGACAACCTGCACTTCGCCCGGAACCTGGGTGCAAACATTGTGCACCTGAAGGGCTCGAGTGTTGCCAATGCAACAGCAGAGTTCGCCCGAGAAAATCGCATCACCCAGGTAATGTTCGGTCGCTCAGCGTTGACGGGACTTAAGAAGTATCTCTACTTTCTGGCGATCCAACAGTTCGCTGCCGCTGCCCCGCACGCCGATCTACACATCATTACTCAGAAGAGCCACTAAGTAGCAAGAGCCCTTTTCGACCTTCCCAAACTCTGTCATCTCGACCGGAGGCGGCGCTTTTGCCGCCGTAGCGGAGAGACCTGCATGACGCAGAGCGCGATGCAAATGTTTGTGGCGCGCTTTGCGTCAAGACCTGCAGTTTGCTTGTGCATGCACTGTTGCAAGCGCAGGCAAACTGCAGGTCTCCTCGTTGAACATGACGAGAAAACCATCATGCAACCCCTTATGAAACCCTTATGCGCGTCGCTCTACGATAAAAGCGTGATGTTTCGTCGTGCCCAACTTATGCCATTAAGCTGCCGATATCTCTCGTACGGTTGCAGATCGGCGTTGCCGGCGGACGACATCCCTCCGGACAATCCCCCAATACTATGAACGCCCCAGAGACTTGCTTTGTAGTTCCGACGCATCGATTGCGCGATGTAAGCGAAACAATTCACGAATACGACAAACATTTTTGGAAGAACGGTCATTCTCCACAAATGATCGTCTTCGACGACTCTACCCCTACCAATGTAGAGAAGTACTTCGGCAACCTGGAAAAGCTGAAGACCAACTCCGATCTGTTCTATGTAGGCCCCCGCGAAAAAGAAGAATTCCTTACGTACATCAACTCTCGCCTGCGTAATAAGCGTTTGGAGCCACTGGTGAAGAACCTCTTTCGTCCCAGTTATGGTGGCAATCGAAACTACACCCTGATGTACTCTCTCGGGGGACTGATGGTTAGTTCGGACGACGACATGCGGCCGTATTCCTTGATGGAAGATAGCCCGGAATCGCTGGAGAACGATGAGATCAGTCGAGGCCGATTGCATAAGGTCGGCAAAAATGGATACGCGCGAAAATCATTCGACATTATGTCCGCCTTCTCCGATGTCCTGGGAAAACCCGTCTCCGAGATTCCCGAAAACTATGAGCACGGAGATTTCCTGGTCGATACCGCAATGGACCTGGAGACCAACACCACCAATGGGCTTGTCGAAGACAATGCAACTGTTTTGCAACGAGGAAGAGTGTCCGACGATGCGGTCGTCAAGATGGCCCAGACCTTTCGGTCGGGCACGAATGACATCGATGCCATCGATTTCGTCGATATGTTTCTGAATGACGAAGAGCAAGTCAGCCTGGATAGCTTGAACGATCTCTATGTCCTTGTGAACTTTCGTCCTGCGGTTACGAATAAAAACTGGCGTATGGACTGCGGTGTGGCAGGGTACGACAACACCTTTGGACTGCCTCCATTCTTTCCGACAAGACTGCGTTTTGAGGACTATATCTATCGTCTTTGGATTCAGCAGGAAGGTATCGTTGCAGCGCACGTAGATGCAGCGCAGCACCATACCAAGAGCAACTACATGCGCAATCCGCCGGCCTCTGAAGTGCTCAATGAAGAGATTGCCAACTTACTTAAAAGAAAGATCAAGTCTTCACTCTCCAGCGTGGATGAGCTAGGTATCACCTTCGGCTACACAGGAGAGGTCACCGCGCAGGATGCAGAGGAGATTCTGGAAAAGATCACCAGCCTCCATCGCCGCGCGATCCATGCTGCCGAAACGGCGAAAAGCCAGGAGCGCATCGACGCGCTTCGTCTCTTTGCGGCCAATCTCGAAAAAGCATTCTATGGTTTCGAGCCGGATTTCTTCCAGCACAATCTACTGCGCATCGTCGATGATGCGATCGCTGTGATCAAGGCTTCTATTGAGCTTTGGCCCACGCTGGTAGAGATCTGCTACTTTCAGAAACTTCGCAACGGCCTTCCCATGTTGCACCTGGGTCGGGCGACACGGTAATCGAGGCAACACATGCGAATTGCACAGGTATCTCCACTCTTCGAGAGCGTTCCTCCAGCACTCTACGGTGGTTCAGAGCGAGTAGTTTCATGGCTCACAGAAGAGCTCGTCGAGCTGGGCCACGAGGTCACATTGTTTGCCAGCGGCGACTCGCAGACTAAGGCGCACCTTGTGCCGGTATGCGAGAAAGCCCTGTGGCGCGACAAGGATTGTCGTGAGACGTTGCCGCATCATGTGCGCATGATGGAACTGGTCTTTCAAGATATATCCCGCTTCGACATCATCCACTTTCACAGCGACTATATTCATTTCCCCTTGGTTCGCCGCTATGGCTGCGCATCGGTCACTACGCTGCACGGTTTTGTTCACGATCATGATCTATGCGAATTGCTGGAGGAATATCGCGACGTTCCGCTGGTCGCGATCTCGCATAGTCAGCAGGAACCTGTTCCAGATGCTGGCTGGCAGGGGACGGTGTACCACGGTCTTCCGGAGACGCTTCATACCCTTCATGCGCAACCAGGAGAGTACTTCGCATTTCTAGGCCGCACCTCTCCCGACAAAGGACTCGAACGCGCGATCGAGATAGCCAGGCGCACCGGAGTTCCGTTGAAGATCGCGGCGAAGATCTACGATGAAGACCGCAACTACTTTGAACAGGTCATTCAGCCTTTGCTGCAGAAGAGTGCATCCTTCGTGGAGTTTGTAGGCGAAATCGGCGGCGCAGCCAAGGAAGAATTTCTCGGTCGCGCCAAGGCGCTGCTCTTTCCCGTGAGCTGGCCTGAACCCTTCGGTCTGGTCATGATTGAAGCCCTGGCGTGTGGAACTCCTGTCATCGCCTGGAGACGGGGCTCTGTGCCCGAGGTCATACAGGATGGGGTTACCGGCTTTGTTGTCGACAGCGTTGAAGAAGCTGTCGGGTGCCTGCCTCGGCTAGCGAACATTCGCCGCGAAAGCTGCAGGAAGATGTTTGAAGCCCGCTTTCGCGCAAAGAGAATGGCAACCGACTACCTCCGCATCTATGAGAAGGTCATTCACGACAGAGACCAGGAACGTCTAGCAGCTGAGCAACAGGTCAACGCTTTCGCATGTAGCGCATAATGGCATCTCAGAGGATGTGCCCCGGCTCCTATATGAAGCTTCTCTTGTCGCTCGTCGTCTGCTTCATCGCTTGCGGAGTCCACTCTTTTGCCCAGGAGCAACCGGCAGTGCCTTTGCCGGAGAACCCCTCTCCTAAACAGGCAACGCAGTCTTTCTGGGGTAAGCTCGATGAGTTCTATCGGGAAGACTGGCACGGTACAGCGCCCGACAGTCCTGCGCCGCCGCGGCGCGGCCTCCCTCAGCCGCTTGCTTCGCCACCCTTTCCCAACTCCGATTGGTCCTATGGTGGTTCCCCGGTAATCGGCGAAGCGGATACAAACAGCTACCCGCTGATGACGGCCATCAACGGCGCTCAAAGCCGGACCAAGGTGTACGGCTGGATCTCGCCCACCCTCAACTTCAGCACCTCGGCGCATAGCAACTCGCCAGCGGTCGATGATGTGTATTCCAATCGCTTCGAGTTGAATCAGGCCGTCCTCTACGTCGAACGTCTCCCCAACTCCGTGCAGCGCGAGCATGTGGACGTGGGTTATCACCTGACGGCCCTCTATGGAACGGACTACAGGTTCACCACCAACAAGGGCTATCTGGGCAGCCAGTGGATCGATCACAACCACGAATACGGCTTCGATCCGGTTCTTGAGTATATCGACGTGTATATCCCGCAGGTAGCAAAGGGCATGAACATCCGCGCGGGACGCTACATCTCGATTCCCGGCATCGAGGCGCAGCTTACGCCGAATAACTACATCTTCAGCCACTCGCTGTTGTATTCGGTTGATCCTTTTACAGATACCGGAGTTCTCGCCACGGTGCAGTTGACCGACCGGTGGCTCCTGCAGGCGGGTATCACCGGCGGCCACGACGTCGCTCTATGGACCAGGGATGCGAAGCCCTCAGGGACGGCCTGCGTCAGCTACACCACGGCTTCGGTCAACGACAATCTGTATCTCTGCGCCAACGGTCTCAATAGTGGCAAGTACGCCTATAACAACCTGCAGCAGTACGACGGCACCTGGTACCACCGGTTCTCAAAGACCTGGCACATCGCAACAGAGGCCTGGTATATGTACCAGCGTGACGTCCCGAGTACCGGTGGTCCGATCACCCCGGAAGCCAATACTAATGCGGCGACCTGCCATCCAGGTTTGCGGACCTGCCTTGCCCCGGAGTACGCCATCGTCAACTACGTGAACAAGCAGCTATCGGCGCACGATTTTCTGTCATTCCGAAGCGATTTTCTCAACGATAAGAAGGGCCAGCGAACCGGTGTGAACACGAAATACACTGAAAACACAATGATGCTGAGCCACTGGATCGGATCGACGGTACAGATCCGTCCTGAGGTACGATTTGAGCATGCATGGGACCGCAATGCCTATGATCGCGCAACCCGGCAAAGCCAATTCACGGTCGCCAGCGACCTCATCCTCCACTTCTGACCTTCCATACGATATCTTTATGCTTTTCTGATGACCCCGAGTAGAAACTTACAGATGGTCATAGGGCCCAGGTTTCTATGATGGTTCGTGCGCCTGTCGCCGGACTTAGGAGCAGACATTATGTGGGACATCGGATGTGTTGTAGCCAGCATCGCATTTTTCATCATCGCCATCGCCTATACCGCCGGCTGTGAACGCCTTGCGTCGAAAGCAGGCAAGTAAATGATCGAAACAATTTTGCTTGGCATTGTGGTTCTCGGCCTTCTCCTTTACCTTGTTTACGCGCTTCTACAGCCAGAAAAGTTTTAACAGGACACCCTTAAGATCATGACCGCCAACGGCTGGTTTCAAATACTCCTCTTCTTTGCCCTCGTGCTCGTCTGTGCGAAACCCATAGGCATCTACATGGCACGGGTCTTCGGACGCGAAAAGACGTTCGCTGACGTCATCTTTCGTCCACTCGAACGCGTCATCTACAAGCTGACCGGCATCGACGAAACCCATGAGATGCGCTGGACCGAGTATGCGATTGCAATGCTCGTCTTCAGTCTCGCCACGTTGCTCGTCACGTATGCGATTGAGCGCTTGCAGTACTTTCTGCCGCTCAATCCACAGCATCTCGCGGGAGTTCCGGCCGATCTGGCGTGGAATACCGCGGTCTCCTTTACGACCAACACCAACTGGCAGTCCTATGTGCCCGAGACGACGATGAGCTATCTCACGCAGATGCTCACGCTCGCGTATCACAACTTCTTCTCGGCTGCTGTGGGCATGGCCTTGGCTGTGGCGCTCATTCGCGGCATCGCGCGCCGCGAGTCGAAGACCCTCGGCAACTTCTGGGTCGATACAACGCGCGCGTCGCTCTGGGTTCTGCTTCCTACATGCTTCATCTATGCGCTCTTACTCGTCTCGCAGGGCGTAGTGCAGAACTTCCGCCCCTACGATCAAGCCAAGCTCGTTCAGCCTTTGACGGTGACGACGACAGGCGCTGACGGCAAAGCCACGACGCAGACTGTTACCACGCAGAGCATCGCTCAGGGACCAGTCGCTTCGCAGGAAGCGATCAAGATGCTGGGCACCAACGGCGGCGGCTTCTTCAACACCAACAGCGCACATCCCTTTGAAAATCCAACGCCATTTTCCAACTTTCTGGAGATGTTCTCCATCTTCCTGATTCCTGCGGGACTCACCGTAACGCTGGGCCGGATGACCAAAGCTCCCGCGCATGGATGGGCTGTCTTCGCCGCGATGGCCGCGCTCTTCTTTGTCGGCGTCTTTGTCGCGTACTACGCAGAGGCCAAACCGAACCCGCTGCTGCACTCCACTGCGATACACGTCGACCAGCACACCACGGCGGCCCAGCCCGGCGGCAACATGGAGGGCAAAGAGGTTCGCTTCGGCATCGCCAATTCCGCGCTCTTCGCCACGGTTACGACTGATGCAAGCTGCGGCGCTGTGAACGCCATGCATGACTCCTTTATGCCGCTTGGGGGCCTCGTTCCTCTGGTCAACATCATGTTGGGTGAGGTCATCTTCGGAGGCGTCGGCGCCGGACTCTACGGCATGCTGATCTTCGTTGTGCTTGCTGTGTTTATCGCCGGCCTTATGGTCGGGCGCACGCCAGAGTATCTCGGCAAAAAGATCGAGTCCTACGACGTGAAGATGGCGATGCTCTACACGCTCATCTTTCCGCTTTCGATCCTTGGCTTCTCCGCCGTCACGCTGATGATGCCAAACCTTGGCCTGAGTTCGCTGGCCAACGGTGGCCCACACGGCCTCTCGGAGATCCTGTACGCCTTTACCTCGGCAACCGGCAACAATGGCTCCGCCTTCGGAGGCTTGAACGCCAACACCCACTGGTACAACCTCTCGCTCGGCGTCGCCATGTTGATTGGCCGTTTTCTGATGGTCATCCCGGTGTTGGCTATCGCCGGCAATCTGGCGAAAAAGAAGCTCGTTCCGCCTTCCCCTGGAACCTTCCCGGTGCATACGCCGCTCTTCACGGTGCTGCTCATCGGCACGATCCTCATTGTCGGCGCGTTGACCTTCTTCCCGGCGCTTTCGCTTGGTCCGGTTCTCGAGCACCTGCTCCTCCAGGCTGGAAAGGCCTACTAAGGAAACCCTGATGGCAAACACACGTAAGCGTTCCCTTTGGGACACAAAGATCGTCGGCCGCGCACTGAGCGACGCCTTCATCAAGCTGAATCCTCGCACGATGATGAAGAACCCGGTCATGTTCGTCGTGGAGATCGGCAGTCTGATCACCACGATCTACACCGTCCGCGACGTCATCCAGGCGCATCACACCCTGCGCTTCGACCTCCAGATCACACTCTGGCTGTGGTTCACCGTGCTCTTCGCAAACTTCGCCGAGGCGATGGCGGAAGGCCGCGGCAAGGCCCAGGCCGACGCTCTGCGCAAAGCCAAGTCCGACACCATCGCCATCCGCCTTCGCGCCGATGGCACAACCGAAGAAGTCCCCAGCCTCAATCTTCGTTCGGGCGATATCTGCCTCATCGTCGCTGGCTCCATGGTCCCCGGTGATGGCGAGATCATCGAAGGTGTCGCCTCGGTCGACGAGTCGGCCATTACCGGCGAGTCTGCTCCTGTAATCCGCGAAGCGGGCGGCGATCGCTCCGCCGTAACGGGCGGCACTCGCGTGCTGTCGGACGAGATCAAGGTCCGCATTACCTCAAACCCCGGCGAGACATTCCTCGACCGCATGATTGCATTGGTCGAAGGCGCGGAGCGTCAGAAGACACCCAACGAGATCGCGCTGAACATTCTTCTCGCTGGACTTACGATCATCTTCCTGCTCGCCGTGGTCACGCTGCAGCCGATTGCGATCTATTCAACGGCTCCTCAGACCGTCTTCGTTCTGATCTCGCTGCTCATCTGCCTGATCCCGACGACCATCGGTGGCTTGCTCTCTGCCATCGGTATCGCTGGCATGGACCGCCTCGTACAGTACAACGTACTGGCGATGTCGGGCCGCGCGGTCGAAGCTGCTGGCGATGTCAACACGTTGCTGCTCGATAAAACTGGAACGATTACGCTCGGCAATCGTCAAGCAGCAGCATTCATCCCAGCTCCAGGCGTCAGCAAAGACCAACTAGCCGACGCCGCGCAGTTCTCCTCGCTGCCGGACGAGACGCCTGAGGGCCGCAGCATCGTTGTGCTCGCCAAAGAGCTCTACGGCCTGCGCGGACGCGAGCTCCACGACCTGCAGGCGGAGTTCGTTCCGTTCTCTGCCACTACGCGCATGTCTGGCGTGAACATGGAAGGCCGCATCATCCGCAAGGGTTCTACGGATGCCATTGCGCGCTTCCTGCAGGAGCGCGGCGGCTCGCTGCCCGACCAGGTTCGCATCGATGTCGAAACCGTTGCGCGCTCTGGCGGAACTCCTCTCGTCGTCGCCGAGAATCGTCAGGCACTCGGCGTGATTCACCTCAAGGACATAGTCAAAGGTGGCATGAAGGAGCGTTTCGCCCAGCTTCGCGCCATGGGTATCAAGACCATCATGATCACCGGCGATAACCCACTGACCGCAGCGGCCATCGCCCGTGAAGCCGGCGTCGACGACTTTCTTGCCGAGGCCAAGCCCAAGGACAAGATGGACCTCATCAAGCGCGAGCAGGCCGAAGGCAAGCTCGTCGCGATGACCGGCGACGGCACCAACGACGCTCCCGCGCTCGCCCAGGCCGACGTAGGTGTTGCCATGAACACCGGCACGCAGGCCGCAAAGGAAGCCGGCAACATGGTGGACCTGGACTCCAACCCCACCAAGCTCATCGAGATCGTAGAGATCGGCAAGCAGTTGCTGATGACACGCGGCGCACTCACAACGTTCTCGATCGCGAACGACGTAGCAAAATACTTCGCCATTATTCCGGCGATGTTTGCCGCGACGTTCCCGGTGCTGAACGCGCTCAACATCATGCACCTGAAGACACCGCAGTCGGCCATTCTCTCGGCGGTCATCTTCAACGCGCTCATCATCGTCGGCCTCATTCCGCTGGCGCTGCGCGGCGTCAGCTATAAAGCTATGTCGGCTGAGGCGCTGCTGCGCCGCAACCTCCTCATCTACGGCGTTGGAGGGTTAATCGCGCCGTTCCTGGGTATCAAGATCATCGACTTAATCATCACCGCCATTCACCTGGCATAAGGGGCAGTCATGCGCCGCAACATTATCACCGCTATCCTCTACACCCTCGTCACGACGATCATCTTCGGCGTCGCCTATCCACTCCTAGTCACCGGCGCGGCACAGCTCTTGTTCAAGGACAAAGCCAACGGCCAGCTCATCACAGAGAACGGAACTGTTGTCGGCTCGCACCTTCTTGGCCAGTCGTTCTCCGCGCCGACGTACTTTCACTCCCGCCCCTCGGCTGCAGGCAATGGCTATGACGCCGCCAACTCCAGCGGCTCGAACTATGCGCCTACCAACCAGAAGCTCATCGACAGGGTCAAGGGCGACGCTGCTGCAGCGAACGCAGATCATCCCGGCACCGATGTTCCCGTCGATCTGGTCACGGCGTCCGGTTCTGGTCTGGACCCGGACATCACACCGGCAGCGGCAGAGTATCAGGTAGCTCGCGTGGCGAAGGAACGCCACATCTCGGAGAGCGCCGTGCACGATCTCGTAGCGAAGCACACCCAGGCACGCCAGTTCGGCGTGTTGGGCGAACCACGCGTCAACGTACTGGAGCTCAACCTGGACCTCGATCACACCGCCCCGCTTGTAGCCGCGAAATAGTAGCGGCTAGATGTGAAGTTGGATTACCTCAAATGCTGTCATCTTGACCGGAGGCGGCGTCTTTTGCCGCCGTAGTGGAGAGACCCCTGTATTTTCGCCCGGAGCTGCATAGCTGCTGGCGGCAGAATGCAGGGGTCTTTTCCTGCCAGGTGCGCTCTGTCGTCCATATTGAGCTATTGTCCCCTGTAGCGATACGAAACCGCATCACCGATGCCACTGATAAACAACCGTCTGATGCGTAGCACCATTGGCCGCCGCAGATTGCGTAAACGTCTCGGCATCAAGATCCTGAAACGTAGTACTCAGGCTCGCTAGATTCTTCGAGAAGAACGGCGGCGTATCGCCACTTTGGGTTGAACCACCGGCGCCATCCAGCAGGCCCGTCAGCCGCGCAAACCCCTCACGCTCAAAGCGATGGTCGAACCCCGCGATGGTAGTCGCTACCTTGGGCGCCTTGGCCGCATGTTGCGACGCCTCAAGAAACCGCAGCAGCGTCGCTTCATCGGAGGCAACGACACAGACGTTGCCTTGAACAGTCATGGCAAGGCCGTGCATTCCAGCCAACGTTACCCAGCTCATATTGTTACGATGATGTTCCTGCCATGTCAGTCCGGTCTTGCCGACAGTGAGCCGTGGCGCCAACGCAGCACTGAGACTTTGTTGCCACGCAGTCTGGTCCCATCCAACTGACGAGGCGAGTACGACTGCCGTATGAATGGGCGCGAACACACCTTCGTGAGGCTGTGAGTCTGTTGCGGAGTAAGCCAGCATCGCCTCCGGATGCGCAGAGACAAGCAGATCATGTAGCTGAGAAAGAGCTGCGGAGCGTGGCTGCGCAACGACAGAGGTCTCGTCGATGCGCTCATCCAGATTCGAGATATCGTTCGACGTATCGCCTGCGTCAGGCGTAGAGAGGTCGGCGACCGGCGCAACGTGTGCGTCGCGATAGTCGCTGATCGTGCGCGAGAGCAGTTTGTCCTCAAACTGGTCGAGTACAGCGGTGGTAGTGGGCTGGGCCTGTGCGCGGTAGACCCCGCTATGCTCCGGAAGATAGTCAAGCACGGGAGCAAGATCAGCACTTGCAACTTCTTTGCCGGGGTTTGCCGCAATCAGAACGCGCTCTTCACGAAAGTTGTCCGGGGTGCGGTAGAGATCGCTCAGCGCAGTACTGTACTGCTTGAGGTCTGTAATGTTCTGCTGCACCCAGTAGCTGCGGAAGTAGGGCGTTCGCACGATCTTCGCCAGATTTAGGGTCATCCGCAGATCGCCGGGCTTTTCATCGCCGGCCGCCACGGCCTCTGCATACCAGTGCTCATGGACCAATGTGGCGTCCGCCGGCTGCTGCATCAACTGCAGCGCGCTCGCCAGCAGGTCCTCGCGAGTGGCCAACAGCAGATAATCGCCGTGTACGGCGAAGGCAACAGTCCGCGCTGGATCGCCATCTGTGCGGACGTAGAACGTGGTATCTCCCACCTTGCGCTCTTCAAACTTATCGCGCAGTTGCAGTAGCGGTGTTTTAGCTGCCTCCCCGCTAGGCATTCGTGTGACGTAGAGGAACTCAAGATTGCCGATGTCGTACCACGCGAAGAGACTTTGACCTCCGGCGACCTGTTGCAGAAACTCCGTATCAGCCGGAAGCCCTGCAGTGGCGGCGAACTGATCTTGCGCCTCTCCTAGGCGTGAGAACAATCGAGAGCGCGAAAAGCCCGCGTAGTTATCGCTCTTGAGCCAACGCTTTTCTTCTTCCGAACTCGACCACGAGTTGAGCAGGGACTTGAAGTCTGGAGACTCGATCGCCAGTAGCGCCCCCTGTGGAGCGAACGCCGCTAACGAGTTAGCCGCTGACGGCTGTGCCTGAAATGCTTTGTAGGCCGCGGCTCCGCCGACTCCCAAAATTCCAATGCCCAGCACGATTGCGAGAGCTATACGAGATCGCTTCATCATGGTTGCACCTTCGCCGTGCTGGCCGTGAGTCGCGGCCGCACGAGCACAGTCTGTTCGACAGATTTCTGAATCACGGGACGCCGCGTCGCATTCTCCTGTTGGATCGTGAGACGCTCCTGAAGCCCATGGATGCGGCTTTCAATCTTCAACTTCTGTGCCTTATCGTCGGTCAATGATGCGGCCGTCTGGAGGTCTCTTATCGCCTGTTGTTCTTGAGCAAGATGCTCTTCCATGGTCGCCAGCATCAGCACGAAGTCGTGCTTCTCCGCCTGGCTAAGGGAAAGTACGGGCGCGTCGTCAGGCGAGGAAGAACCTTCTCCGGGATAGTAGGTGTGCTCTTCTCCGTCGTCCGTTGTATACGTATTGCTGTCGCTGGAATCCTCTTCTTCTGAGGACGTGTCCTGAGTCACAAAGCGCAGATCCTCATGTTTGTTCAGCAGCAATGCAATAACGGTGTCTGCCTGTTCGTAGTGATTGGCCGCGATCTCCGAGCGGAAGATCTCAAGTCGCAAGGTATCAACCAGCGATGCAGGCGCTGTCAGGATTGCAGCGCGCAGCGTCGCAGTCCGCTGTGCAGCCGGAAGCGCATTCGATGCGGCGATGCGGCTATAGACGAAGTACGGTTGGTCTGCCTGCTGTGTGCCGGGGTTGGCGCTAGCCAGCAGCGTCAACTCCGCGCTGTTGAAGTTGTAGGTTCCGGGAATGGCATGCAGCGCCTCGGCGGCCGTTGCTCGGTTGTCGTAGCCAGTGTTGCTGCTCGCCGCGACCGCACTCAGGGCTTCGACTGCCGGAGCAGTCTGCTTTGCCTCGATCAGCGCTTCTCCCAGCCGTCGCTGGTAGTCCTGATCCCAGGGCGTCCCCTTTGACAGCTTCGTCAGCATGGGCAGCGCCTCCGTTACGTGTCCGGTCTTCATCAGCAGTTCGGCCGCGCTGTTGAGGTTCTCGTACAGGTCTCCTTGCAGCGTTAGCCTGTGCAGCAGGTCGAGCGCGCCAGGCACATCGTCCGTTGCAAGCCGGGCGTCAGCCAGCGCGAGATAATCTGTAGCCGCCAGCTCTTGTAGCGCTGTCTTCTGCTGAAAAACATACTCAAGCAGCAGGCGGCTGTTCGCGTCGTCGTGCTTCAGGCGCAGTTGGTTGGCTACGCCGGAAAGAGCCTCCAGGGAAGGCGCGCTCGCCGGGTCGTCCTTGTAGCTCGCAAGCAACTGTGGAAGCCTCGACTGCCGCGCTGCCAGCAGGAGCGCAATCTTCTCTAACTCTGTGTCTTCCCTCTGGGTTGCCGGAATGCTTTCCAGCAGACGTTGTGCCTCGGCAACCTGGTCCTGTTGCAGCATCCACTTCAGGTACCGGGTCTGGATGGAGAGGACCTCGCTTTGAACTCCGCTTTCCTCTCCGGCTTTGGTCTTTGCCGCTGCGGACTGTGCTTCCACCTGCGCCAGTGCGATCTCACGGCGATAGACATTGCCCAGCAGTTTATGTGGGAACCACGATTCGGCTGTCAGGGTGGAGAGAAGGGAGCGCTGCTCCGTCGTATCCGCAGTCAGGGCAAGCACCCAGTCGATGGCCTCATCCTGCCCGTCCAGCGCAATATACGCGTCATGTAGCAGCTCGGCCGAGCGATAGCTTCCATTCTTCCGTAGATACGATTCAAGGACGGCGTTCATCCCCGGTTTCAGCTTCGCCGCAATTTGATGATCGTGCGCATCGTTTGCGATGGCCGTGAAGCACGTCCAGAAGCTCTCCGGTACGGAGTGTTCGTCGATTATTTCGCGCAGCTTCGTAAGCGCCTTGCGCCACTCCGCAAGGGCCTCGTCATGATGCCCCTCCGTCCACAGAACCTCTGCAATCGTGCGATTCGGTTCAGGATCGGTTGGGTCAAGCTCTTCTACGTGGCGATACTCGGCGATCGCGGCGTCATACTTATGCGCATCGACATAGGCCTGTGCCAGTGCAGAATAGCTCTCGCTGTTCTGCGGTTTAACCTCCAGTTCCGCCGGTAGATAGTCCTCAGGGTCGGCGTCGGGTTTCTCCGCTATCGTGCGCAGCACACCGTAGCGCATGGCATAGTAAAACCACGGATCGCCGGTAATTTGCTTTTCTTCATCCGGCTTCATCTGCAAACGTTCGCCAATCGTTCCGTTAGCCAGCGCAGCCTGGAAGGCCGCGTTGGTGCGTGGCGAGGTATCGGCGAAGTACAAGCCCAGCAGCGCATTCGTTGCATTGGCCCATACCGGAGACGCGGCTGCAGTCCGCGCGGCAACCACCTGATAGGCAAACGTCTTCGAGCCGTTTGCTATCGCATAGTTTGCGGCGGCATCCGCATAACTGCCTTTCGCGGCAGCTAACGGAATCAGCGCGGCAGGATTGTGTTGCAGCAGCAACTCGAACAGCCGCTGCTGGTGCTGTACATCCTGATGGCTTAGAACCAGCTTGCGCAGGTCGCGTGTCTCCGATGCAAAATCTCCCGCATCGCGCCACGCGCTTGCAGCCATGGAGAGCGCTGATGATTGCTTTTTGTGTGGCAAGGTTACCGCATACGCATCCAGCGTCTGCGCTCGGACAAGATTGTCCATGCGCTCAGCCTCTAACTCATTGAACGGTTGGAGTTGTTGCGCTGCAAGATCTTTATCTGCACCAAGCAGTACATCGCGCCGCCACGTGGCCTCACGGTCTTTCAACTCTGCTGCTTGTGCAGCGGGAATCCAAACGTCGGCTACTTCTTTCTGTGACGCATTGGCGCGCTTCGTATCCAGAAGGCGGGCATAGGCGAGCTTTTCTTCCGGCGTATAGTAGTCCGCTGCCGTTGTGCTTAACTCCTGCACTGCGCGCTGGAAAGAGTTCTGCGCAAACTGTCTACGCTGTTCCACCAACTGTTTGCGCCACTCTGCATCCGTCACCGACGCAATGCCTTTTTCTTCTACCTGCTTGATGACGATTGCGGGTGACGAGGGCGACACATTGGCAGCCGCGCGTGCACGCTCCAGCAAGCTCAACGCCTCCTGCGCTTGGCGCTGCCGTCCGAGCAGATTCGCATATTGCACAGCGCCGTTGGCATTCGCCGTATCCGTCAACAACTCGTCTCCAGCGAGCTTCACCCCCTCGTCGCCGAACTTGCGCGCCTCGGCCAGCATGTCCCATTCTGTCAACTGCTCCGCGACGCGGAAGTTGTTCGCAGCCGATGCGGGACGCCCTTCGATCCATGCCGTCTGCAGCGCCTTCACTGCAAGATCGGCGCGTCCCTGTCGTGCGCGAGCCAGCGCGGCCTTTTCCATCCACTGGGGATCTTTGTAGGTGAGGAAGTAGAGCCTGTCATAGTCGGCACACACTGCCTCGAAGGCCTGTTGATGTTCTTCCAGGTCGGCCCTGGCTATGTACAGCTCCGGTCTGTCCTTGCGGACCGCAATCGCCTTAGAGTAGGCAGCCAATGCACCGTCGTAGTCTTCGAACAGAACATCGACATGTCCGAGATCGATCGCGAAACGCGAGTCGCGGGGGGAATCCGCCACGGTTTTGTTCAGGAAGGCGACAAGCTGTTGTTCACGGCTGTGTAGTCGCGCATACGAAGTCGCGTTCTGCAGGATGTCCGCATCTTCAGGAAATGCGCTGATCAACGCAATGTGCTGATCGAGCGCGCCGCTGTAGTCCTTCAGATCGGTCAGTGCTGCGATCATGCCCTGGCGTGCGAGTGCGATCTTGTCACGCTTCTCCAGCTTGCTCAGGCTGGAGCTCTGCAATGAAGTCAGAGTTGCCGCATAGAAGTCGCGCACGCCGGCCGCATCGTGTGCCTGCGTATAGCTGTCCGCATAGAGATGCAGATACTGCTCGTTATACGGATCGGCGGTGAGCAGCGGTTTCAGCAAAGCTCGCGCGCCTGCATAGTCGCCACTCTGGCTCGACTTCGCTGCGGCTTCTAATGTGAAATCATGGGCCAGTGCTGGGTTTGCATCATGCGATGCCTGCACCAGCGTAGCTACGGCGCGCTGCGGCTCTTTATTGTTCCAGTAGAAATCTGTAGTGGCGCGCACCACGCCGAGAATCTTCGTGTTGTCCTTATAGACCGCTTCGATAACACGCTGCGCGCTGGCAGTGTCCTTTTGGTCTTCATAAGCTCGCGCGAGCTGATACTGAAGCTCGATGCGCTGGACTGGATCTATCGCCAGCGTAATCTCGCGCTGCAACGCAGCCTGGTAAGCCAGTGGGAGCTGGTTGCTCTGGCTGAGCTCGGCGAGTTGTGCCGCGTCCTCTACACTAGTCGTCTTTTGGATGGCTGTCTCTATAGCGGGGCCGATGGCGTCTTGCTGCTGCCGGGCATTCAGTACATCGACCCGCAGCTCTAGCGCAGCCAGCGTCGGATGCTGCGTCAGGCTGCTGGCCGTAGCTTGATCGACAAGCTCGCCTGTCGCCTGTCGCGTGGCCAGTGTTAGTAGCCGCGCGCGTGCACTTGAACTAGGATCTTCCGACTGCGCCGTATCTGCTTGTTGTGCATCCGCTACGATTGCCGCCCGCACATACTCGGCGATGGCTCGTGCAAAGTCGCGCTTATTCTCGTAGATCGCGCCTGCTTCGTAGCCGTATAGTGCTGGGTTATGGAACTGCTTGCGCGCCGCCTCGATCTGCGCGACAGCGTCGTCGAACTGGAAATAGTCCCAGAAGACCGTCGCGGATTGCAGGTAGCCGTCAGACAAACCAGGATGCACCGCGCTCATCCGCCTCCAGTACGGCGCCGCCTGCGCTATCTGATGGTCTGCGGAAAGATTCAAGCTGGCTGCAGTGCTGTCGGCATACATATCGCCAATGGTTGCGAGCCTGTCGAGGTTCGCCGGATCAGCCTCCGAGAGATGCTTCTCGATAGTGACAGCATGCTCGATCTGCGCAGGATCGTAGTAGGCCAGCGAGCGAAAGACACTCGCGGCATCTTCACCAACCGCAGCATCCGCGGGATATAGCTGAACCAGGTTGCCCAGCAGAGGCGCGCTCTCTTCAAAGTGTGACTGCCAGAGCTGCAGCTGTGCCAGCTCGCGTGTAGCCGCAGGGTTCTGCTGTTGTGCGGCTGCGGCCGGCACCAGCGCCTCAAGCGAGGCCATCTCTTTGTCGAGGCCGTTTGTGCGGCTGAGGTAGCTGAAGAACTGTGCCTGCAGTTCGGGCGATTCCTGCCAGTGCTCGCGCATCAACTGCTCCCATGCAGCAGCGTCATACGTATCCTTTGCCAGATACGCACTCAACAGGTTGAGCGTGAACGTAAGGTCGTGCGGAAAGCGCTTATGGGCATACAGATTGAGTTGCAGATACTCCTGCGGCCAGCTGGAAGAAACATTACCGAAGTACTGCTCAAGCTCTGTGCCCTGGAAGATATCGACGACCTTGTGCGTGAGTGCGTCGAAGTCCTGCTGCCGTTTCTCGCGCAGATAGAAGCGTGCGAGCTTGTCATAAAAGCTCGTATCGTTGAAGCGTGCGATCGCCTGTTGGTAGACCGCCTCCTGCTCCGCCGCGAGATTGTTCTGTTGCAGGAAGTCCGCGAGTCGCGCATACAGCAGCGGGTCGTTTGGATTGCGATCGAGCTCGCGCCGCAGAACGGCCAGGGCGGCCGGCAGTTCTTTTACCGTTGTGAGCCGGCTAAGGTAGCGGTCGAGTATCTGCTTGTAGGCTTCAGCGGTGCCAGTTGTCGTAGGCGCAAACACTGGTACCGTAAGCGATTGCTTCAGCAGCGCGCTGGCCTGTGCCGCGGGTGTGGTGGTCGTTTGCGTGCCGCCATCACTGGCATTGCTCGCCTGGTCTTCGCTGGGCGTTGGGGTTTGAGCTGCGGACGTCGTCGCCGCACCTGCTGCGGTCAGCGGCATCCCTTGGAGGCTTGCAGAGAGTTCGGTAAGCAGCCCCTCATAGAGAGCGAACTCCGCCTTCGTATCGTTCTGCCGCGCATCGACGTCGGCTACCTCTAACGCCACTTCAAGCCGTTCCGCAGCATGAGGAAAGTCCGCGAGGAACTGTTGCCCGGCCTTTCGCACCGCATCGTCCTGGCCATAGGTGATGTAGGCGCGAATCAGCGCCGCATGCAGCGCGGGCCGTGCGTCCGATGCCGGAAAACGCTGGTCGAGTACAGCGAGCAACTCCGCAGCCTTAGCCCGATGGAAGTAAGGTGTGGCCTTCACCTCTTCATCGTGGAACTCCGAAGCAGGGGTCACGGAGTTGAACCACAGCGAGAGAATGCCATTCAAATATCCCGGCCCTTGATCGAGGGTTGCGAGGTCGCGATAGATCGAAAGATTCCCCGAGCCCAGATCGATCGGCCTCTCCGGTGAGCTGAGCAGAATGCGGATGATGCTGCTCAGTCCGGACTCCTCCGGCGTCTGCGTCGTTGCCGTCAGCTTGCCTTGCGTACCGGCCAGCGCATAGTAGTAGCGAGCAGCCTCTTCATACTGCGTCGCGTTGTTCAGCAGCGTAGCAAAGGTGTAAAGCTCATCGGCCGTCCACGCCACATGGCGGCTTTCTTTGCTCGCTCCATACTCGGCCAGGGTGTTCGCTGCCGCATCGCTGCGACCCTGTTGTTGGTAGTAGAAGAAGATGCGCGTAGCGGCGCTGTAGTCGTCGGGGTTTTGCAGCAGCCGCGCCCGCGCGTCGGCGAGCATGGTGTGTTGCATGTGTGCTGCGTTGAGCAGCTGAAAGTACGTCTGCACCAGCTCCGCGGGCCATAGAGGTTGATAGGCCTTATCGAAGAGCGCTAGCGCCTGCGTGGTTGCCGCCGCATCACCCTGTTGCAGCGCCACCAGGGCGGTGGTCTTGATGGGAAACACCGAATCTTGCGGGAATGCCGTGCGATAGTCCGCGATCGCCTGCTGGGCATCGCTATAGCGCCGCATCTTCATCAGTGCGGAAACGAAGTTTGCTCGCACGGCAGGCTCAGCAGGATAGCGAGCGATCCATGCTCTATGGATAGCAATGGTTGCGTCATCACCCAGCACTTGTTCCTGCGCCACGATGAGCGCACGTGCAAACGCTTGCCACGCCCTCTGCTGATCGGCGGCAATGAACTTCTCTCCGGCAGCGGAGGGTGCGGTCGCGGCCTGCTCCAGTGCCGTGACCTCCTGCTGTCCTTCAACGCGGCGATGATAGAAGTCAGCAAGTTCGAACTCTGCGGCCTGCTTATCCGCCGAGTCTCCAACGAACGCCTTCCAATCCTGCTCGGCGGCGCTGAAATCGAGCGCCTGTTCCTCACTATGCGCACGCAATGCATAAAGCTGCGCCGCGTCGGATTTTCCCTTGAGCAAACTGTTCAACTCGCCACGCGCCTCAGCCGGCGGACGCGGATACAGCATCTTTACCCCCGGCAGATCCATGGCACGATACAGCGCAGCCTCAATAGCTGAACCGGACACAACACTTTGCAGCCACGGAGCCAACTCGGCTCGCGCACAAAAACTCATGGCACACACCGCGCCAAGCGCGACGGCAGCATAAGCCACACGCGAAGGGAAGAAAGAGCGATTACGGGACGACTTCAATCTGCACCTCCTGTGAGCCGACGTTATGCGCAACATCCTCAGCCGTTACCGAAAGCGTATAGCTGCCCGGAGCGAGCGTATCCGGAATACGCATTTCTCCGGTACTGGCGGCCGCTGCACTATTCCAGCGCAGATCGACCGGCATCGCACCCTGCAGCCGCGCCGTCAGCGTCCGTGTGGTGGCTGTCGCTCCAGCCTTGATGAGCATGGCATCGCCTCGATGGTAGCGAGTACGCTCCAGCTTCACCCGCACGGCGGGCGGCGTCGAGGCAATCACAAAGCTCTTCTGCTCGGCGTAGGTATTGCCCTTCGCATCACGCAGAATGAGCCGGACAGTATAGGTGCCATCCTGCATATCGGTAGGCGCAAGAAACCGCGTCTCCCACAGACGATCGCTGTCGGGCCCCTTCTGCTTGTCTTCCGAGGCGATGTGCCGCAGCGGCTGTGTCAGTCCAAACGGAAACAGTGCAATCACAGAGGTAATGGCCGGGTCCGTATGCACGCGAAGCACCGGATCGCCGGGGCGGATGATGCGCGGACGTAGCAGCGATCGCGGCACCGCAAGGAACGACGTATACGGCGTGACGAACTTATATCGCCGCGAGAGTTCGATGATCTCGTCGATCGCGGCACGCGTCTCGCCGTCACGTGCAATCTGATCCAGTAGCGCATTCACCCGCGCTTGCGCCCACAACCGCGGAAGCTGCGGATGCTCGAGTGATTCCGCAGGAAGATCGATTTTGGTGGAGGCCTCCAGCGGCTTGTCGCCACGCTCTGCATGGGCTGTAAAGGTGACCTGTTTCGTGGGCGTCGTATAGTCCCCAACCCACGCGGCAATGGAGCCGGCGTAAACCGAGTCGTCAAGCGGATACACCGTATGGATCGCACTCGACGAGGAGATATCCAGGTGAAGTCCGCCAACAGGATGCGATGTACTGTGTGCCAGAAACGTACTGAGCTTGGCCTCCAGGGGTTCGGTCGCGAGCACGTTCTCCAGCACGCCATCGTTCTGTGCCAGCAGCTTCAGCAGGGGAAGATTGGCATCATCTCCCACGGCAAAGATGTTGGCGCGTGGGTGCATTGGCGATTGTTTCCACTGCTGCGCATAGGCTGCGGCGATCTTGCCGGTGAGGATCGTAGTCCCACGATCGGAGTTGCCATCCGTCAGCAAGACCAAACTGGAGTTCGGCAGCTTCGCCTGCGCCAGCCCTGCCGTCAGCGCTTTGCCAAGGTCCGTGCCCCCGCGTAGTTTGCTGGAACGCACAAACTGTAGCGCCTGTTGCACGGCATCCGGCGTAGCTGCCACCGGCACCGTTTTGAACGAGGCGACATCCTGGTTGAACAGGAGCACGGAGAACTGATCGGTAGGCTTCAAACTCAGCAGCACGGCCTCAAGCGCCGCATAGCTTCGTTCGAGCTTCTCCCACTGCATCGAGAGGGAAGTGTCGAGCAGTAGAACAACATTGCGCGGCGGCGTCTGCGTTGCGGGCGCCGCAACCGGCGAAGCGATAAGCGTTTGTGCAAGGAAGAACCCCGGCTCTGGCTGACGCGGCTTCGGAGACATCTCATCCGGCGACGGCAACCCCGGATTGGGATTGCGGAAGGCGGTCACAGCAAGTGTGTCGGCCGAACGCGCGTCAAGCTGCCAGGCCGTGCTGAAGTCCTCATTGAGCGAGACGTTGGTCCCCTCCCAGGTGCCGATCACCGTATTAGCATCCTGACGGCTGATCTGCAGCGGGAACTCCTTGCTCACCAGCTTGAAATCCGCGAACGCCTGTGTGGAGTGCAGCTCGAACTGCAGCTTGAGGTGCGCGGCCTTCTGCACCTGGTACTGTGCCGGCTTCAGCGGAAGCACGAAGCCCTGCATATAGCGGTCGACCGTCAGCCTCTGGTGGTACTCGAGCTCCAGCCGCTTCGTGCCGAACGCGGGGATAGGCGTGATCTTCGCCGTAAAGGTCGAGTCAGTCTTCGGGTCGGAACCATCGCGCTCACCCGCCTCCAGCAGTCCCGGATCGATAGCCTGCGCACGAGCTTGCTGATAGACCTCCTCGGCACGCTTGCGTTCCAGAATGACCGCGGGAATGCGGACCGGGCCATCCCACGTCGCGAAGTCCGACACCGTACTGCCCGAAGGCAGCGCGAAGATATAGGTTCCCTCTTCGATGTGATTGGAACGGTTCGCGAATATCTGTGTCAGAGAAACACGCGCATCGCCATTGTCGATAACGACATTCACCCGCATCTCTTCCAGCGAGAGCACCTCGGGGTCAGGCTTATCCTTGTCCCTCGGCAACAGTACGCCGGACTGCCCTTGTGCAAGGGCCGGAGCAAAAAGCGCAACCAGAGCCCAAAATCCTAAAATTCTCCACACATCGTGCCCCTTCATGGCAGCCTCGTTTCGGCGATCCGTACAACGCCGTTATCTGTTCCAACATAAAGCTCACCGCCGTTTTCGGCGAAGGCGGTCACATTCTTTGACGGCAGCCCGGCGGTAATTCGCGACCAGTGATGCGACGCTCGGTTATAGATCAGCAGGCCATCGTCCAGCGAACCCGCGAAGACATGTTGCGGCGTCTCGAACATAGCGTTGGGATTGATGACGACATCCGCCACGTCCATCGAAGTCACATGTCCGGCTCCATCCATCTGCACGACACCGCCACCATACGTACCGACGAACCAAGTGTCCGGAGTCTCCGTCTGGGGCACGCGCAGAAGCGCAGTGATCCAGTTGCGCTTCAGGCCGGAGTTCTTCAGGGTCACGTTCTGGTGCACAGTCTCATCATCGAGAATCGAAATCCCCCCCAGCGTTCCGGCGAGGATGCGTCCACTCGTACGCTCCGCCGCCAGCGTGTAGACGTGGTTGTTCACCAGTCCCTGGAAGGCATAGAGGCTCTGCGCGCCGGACGGCGTAAAGAAAGTCAGCCCCGCCGGAGTGGCGAGCGTCATGCCGTCACGCGTAAAGCCGATGTCGGTTACCTGATCCGAGATCAGCCCATCCCGCCGCAGAAGCACCTGTCGTTCTGAAGGCGTCGTCTTCGCAGGATCGAACAGCACCAGCCCATTCGCCGTCGCTACATCTATCGTCTGCCGCAGCGGATCAGTCACGATGCGGTTCACGCAGAAGACATGGTCGTCTTCCACGTGTTCAGCATGCCCGCTATGTACATCCAGTACGTCAACGCCGCGGTCGAAGTACCCAATCCAGAGGCGGCCATCCGGCGCGAAGTTCAGCGAGGTAATATTGCGATCGGAAAGCGACCGCTGAGAAGGAGCAAGAACGGTCTGCCAATCCCCACTAACCCCGCCGCGGCCGTGGCGCAGCACCCTTCCGTCTCCAATGGCCAGCAACGCGCCGTCTACGGTAAAGAAGTGAGCATGGTTCAGGTCTTCGCTCGCCAACGGCTCGCGCACAGCCTGGTGTGGCTTCAAGTCGATCTCACGCAGACCTTCGTCGATCGTCGCAATCACCAGGGTGCTTCCCTCCAAAGCCAGCGAATGCGCAAACAGGCCCTGCGCAAGTACCCTGGCGGCACGGCCATCGGTAAACTCTGCCACCCCCAGCGGCGTGCCTACGAACACACCGGCCGTTCCAATCGCGATGTCTTCCACTTCGGGATCGGGCAGGCCGCTGTTTTGGTCGAAGGCATCCAACTGGCCGGCATGCCAGTGCAGTACACCTTTGGTGCGTGTCCCCACCCAGAAATCTCCTTCGTCTCCGGCGAGCGCGGTTACGGGAATCCCTGCAAAATCGGATCGGAACAGCCGCAGCGTCTTGCCGTTATAGATCAACAATCCTGCCCGCCGCGTGCCGATCAGGATGTCGCCTGAAGCCAGAGGGAGAATGGCGGTGATGTCGCGTGCCGTAGCATCGGCGGGACGCAGTTGCCGAACCGGCTTCGTTGTGTCATCGGTAACGAAAAGCAGTCCTTCCCCATGCGTAGCTGCGATCAGGTACGGGGAGGGTTCGCCGTGCAGCCGTCCCGTGGCGAGAGCTGTAATGGGAGCGGGCGGAAGCTCCAGTCCAGTCCGAAGCAGTGTAGGCTGCGCGCCCGCGGCCAGAGAGCTATAGCCCGCAAGCCCACCCGGTCCAGCCAGATAAATCCTGCCGCCGAACGCTGCGCCAGTGACAGCATCGTTAGGTGAAGGCAGCGGCTCGAAACCAGTCTTTACGCCTTGAGAAGAGCTATCCAGAGTGAGAAGGTCGAAGGCTAAATTGCCTTCCTTGTCGACCCGCTGGCGGGTCTCCCGCAGGGTAGAGTTGATTCGCAAAAAAGCAAAGCACGCGCCGCCGAGCACAAGAATCAGAAGGGCGGAGGAGATGAGAAGAGTGGCCTTACGCATGGGGTTCGATGATCCCCGCGGGGATCCGAGAGTGCCACTCTAGCATGATTCCCGGTGACTTCTCCTTGAAAATTCAACCGCCGCCCGCGAGCGGAACCTCGAAAGATATAGCTCCGGCCCAGAGAGGGTTAGCAATTCGCCATTGCTTGCAGCCAGGAGCATAGATTTTACCCCGGAGCCACGGCTGCCACCGCGTCCCCCGCGAAACCTCCGCAGACGCCAATCGGGTCACAAATGTTTATGTATGCGCTTCGCGTCAAAACCTCCGCGCCCTCTGCGTTAGAGATTTTGCGGTTGCCTGTTCGTCAGACCGTGTAAAGCCCGACATACTCATCCACCGGCATAGCTTCCAGCTTCGCCTGTTCTGACGAGGCAGCAAGAATCTTCTCCTGCGCCTCAGGAGAGAGTCGGCGCGCAAGGTTATGCCTGAACTTATCCAGCAGCAGCGGAATGCCATCGCCGCGGCGCAGCCGGTGCCCGATCGGATACTCGACAGCCACCTCGGGCAACACCGTTCCGTCATTCAACTCAACCGTGAGCGCATTCGCAATCGAGCGCTTCTCGGGGTCATGGTAATCAGCAGTAAACTGCGGGTCTTCGACGCAGACGATCCGCGCCCGCACCTCGTCGATGCGCGGACCCCACGTCGGGTCGCAGGCAACAGCGTCGTCATAGTCTTCGGCGGTAAGGCGGCCAAAGATCAGCGGTACCGCAACCATGTACTGGATGCAGTGGTCGCGGTCGGCAGGATTATTCAAAGGACCCTGCTTATCGATGATGCGGATACAGGCCTCATGCGTGCGAATCGTGACGCGAGCAATGTCTGCCGCCGTCTTGCCCAGCGCTGCCAACTGCGCATGCAGCGTCATAGCGGCTTCCACCGCGGTCTGCGAATGGAACTCCGCGGGGAACGAGATCTTGAAGAGCACGTTCTCCATCACATAGCTGCCATAGGGCCGCTGGAACTTGAAAGGCTGTCCCTTGAAGCTGACGTCGTAGAAACCCCACGTCTTCGCGCTCAACACGGACGGATAGCCCATCTCCCCGGTCTGCGCGATCAAGGCCAGCCTCACCGCCCGCGAGGTCGCATCACCCGCGGCCCAGCTCTTGCGCGAGCCCGCATTGGGAGCATGGCGATAGGTACGCAGCGATTGCCCATCCACCCAGGCCAGCGAGACGGCATTCAGCGTCTGCTCGCGCGTAAGGCCCAGCATCTGTGCGACGACCGCAGTGGACGCGACCTTCACCAGCACAACGTGGTCGAGCCCCACCTTGTTGAACGAGTTCTCCAGCGCCAGGCATCCCTGAATCTCGTGCGCCTTGATCATGGCGGTCAGCACATCGCGCATCGTGAGTTTGTGGCCATTGCGCGCAAGCCAATCGGCAACGGCAAGAATGCCGCCAAGATTGTCCGACGGATGTCCCCACTCGGCTGCCAGCCACGTGTCGTTGAAGTCGAGCCAACGGATGATCGCGCCAATGTTGAAGGCCGCCTGCACAGGGTCGAGCTCGTAGCTTGTCCCCGGAACGCGCGCGCCGTTCTTCATCGTGAGCCCCGGCACCAGCGGGCCAAGCAGCTTGTTGCAGGCAGGGAAGTCGAGTGCCTGCAACCCGCAGCCAAGCGTATCGAGCAGACAATAGCGCGCGGTCTCATAGGCAAGTGAACTCTCAATCCTGTAGTTCAGAACATAGTCGACGATGTCGATGAGAGGTTGATCAAACTCGGGGCGAACATTGGAGATATGGCTGGACATGTGGTTCCTTGAAATTTCCTAAGCTTGCAATTGCTGGCGTGCTGCTGTCGTTGTTGCTCTTGCTCTTGTCATTGCCATTGTCGTTGCTTTTGTCGTTGTTTGTTTTTCGCCGTCATCCTGAGCCGTAGGCGAAGGACCCCCGAATTTGGTATCACCACAGAAGAATGCCGGGGGTCCTTCAGCTGCGCTTCAGGATGACGGCGAAAAACTACGTACGTTCCCCTATCGGCACAAACGCCACATCTTCCGGCCCAATGTAATTCGCACTCGGCCGAATGATCTTCCCATCAGCGCGCTGCTCCATCACATGCGCCGCCCATCCGCTGGTACGCGCGATGGTGAAGATCGGCGTGAACATCGCAGTCGGTATCCCCATCACGTGATACGCCACAGCCGAGAACCAGTCGAGGTTTGGAAACATCTTCTTCACTTCGAACATCACCGCTTCGAGCCGTTCGGCGACGTTGTACATCGCGAGATCGCCTGCGGTTGTCGAAAGATCATGCGCAACCTTTTTTATGACCACATTGCGCGGGTCGCTGATCGTGTACACCGGGTGCCCGAAGCCGATAATGACTTCCTTGTTCGCAACCCGCGCGCGGATATCAGCCTCGGCCTCGTCAGGCGAGCTGTAGCGCTGCTGAATCTCCAGCGCAACCTCGTTCGCTCCGCCGTGCTTCGGGCCTTTCAGCGCGCCGATAGCCCCGGCGATGGCCGAGAACATATCCGAACCCGTACCCGCAATCACGCGCGCCGTAAAGGTGGACGCATTGAACTCGTGCTCCGCATAAAGAATCAACGACACGTGCATCGCCTGCACCCACTCGGAGCTCGCAGGTTTGCCATGCAGTAGATGCAGAAAATGTCCGCCGATAGAATCGTCTTCGGTTTCCACCTCAATGCGCTTGCCGCTGTTTGCAAAGTGGTACCAGTAGAGCAGCATCGATCCCAGCGACGCCATCAGGCGGTCGGCGATGTGTAGCGCACTCTCAGGGCTATGAGGCTGCGGTTCAGGTTCGAGCGTCGCGAGCACCGAAACACCCACGCGCTGCACATCCATCGGATGCGCGCTGGCAGGAAGCTGCTCCAGAGCCGTCTTCACACCCTGCGGCAGGCCCCGCAGGCCCCGCAACCGCTGCTTGTAGCTCGAAAGCTCCGCCGCTGTCGGCAGCTTGCCGTAGAGCAACAGGTACGCAATCTCTTCAAACTCGCACTTCGCCGCGAGTTCGAGAATGTCGTAGCCGCGATAGTGCAAATCATTGCCATTGCGGCCCACAGTGCAGAGCGCCGTGTTGCCCGCAGGTACGCCCGAAAGCGCAACGGATTTTTTGGGCTTGAACCCCGGTGTCGCTACTGCTGTCTCTCCACTCATAAGCGCCTTTACCTCTACCCTTGTGTTTGTTTTGTTCTTTGTCTTTGTTTTTCTGGTTTGTCATTCCGAACGAAGAGAAGAACCTGCTTCCTCCCGTTCTTCGCCCGTATCGCCAGAAAGGTATGGATCAGAACGGACGTGGCGATGGGCGGTTCCGTGATCTCATGCCATCCCTGTCACTGCTTATCCTTCGCAAACAACTCATCAAGCTTCTGCTCATACGCGTGATACCCCAGGAAATCGTAGAGATCGGCGCGTGTCTGCATCGTGCCGACCACCTTCTCCTGCGTTCCGTCGGTACGAATGTGTTGATACACATTAAGCGCGGCGGCGTTCATCGCTCGAAACGCCGAGAGCGGATAGAGTGCGATCGACACATCCGCGCCGCGCAGCTCGTCCAGCGTAAACAAAGGCGTTGAGCCAAACTCCGTGATATTCGCCAGCACGGGAACACGGGTGCGTTTCGCAAACGCACGGTACTGGTCCAGCTCCGTGACAGCCTCGGGGAAGACCATGTCCGCACCCGCCTCGGCGTACGCTGCGGCGCGGTCGAGCGCGGCATTCAAACCCTCGCTCGCTAAAGCATCCGTGCGCGCCATGATCACGAAGCTGGCATCCGTGCGCGCATCGACAGCGGCTTTGATCCGGTCCACCATCTCTTCGCTCGGGACAATTGCCTTGCCCGGACGATGCCCGCAACGTTTGGCCTGTACCTGATCTTCGATGTGGCATCCGCCCGCACCGGCCTTGATCAAGGCTCGTATCGAGCGCGCCAGATTGAACGCTCCCCCAAATCCCGTGTCGATATCGACCAGCAGGGGGAGTGAGCAGACATCGGTGATGCGACGAATGTCAGTCAGCACGTCGTCGATCGTCGAGATGCCGAGATCAGGCATGCCCAGCGAGCCTGCGGCCACGCCTCCGCCGGAGAGATACACCGCGCGGTAACCGACACGCTCTGCCATGCGTGCGTGATACGCATTGATCGCGCCAACGATCTGCAAGGGCCGTTCGCTTGCAACGGCCTCGCGTAGTTTGGCGCCTGCTGAAATACCCGTATTTTCTTTCAAGGAACTATGCTCCATACGAATCTGCAATGCTAGCAGCTTGACGCAACAGCTTGCGCGTTCTGCTCTACGGCTTTACTGGGCATAAGCACGCGCGGAACCCCGCATCCCCATCCTCTGTCATCGCACAGGCATAGGAGGGCCAGAGGCTCCGCATCGCTTCGGCTTTGGCATTGGAACTGTCTGCGCGGAGGCCGACATAGAAAAAATCCTGATAGGCGTGGCTATGCTCTGAGCTTCCTTGTTTATCGGCCAGGAACTCCGAGGTCAGTGTGGCCAGAGATTTGGCCGAAAAATCCGGCAGACCATAGGTCGAAGAGTAGCTGTACTCTTCCTTCCAGGTCGTCGCAATGCCGGTCTGGTTGTCCGCGGAGTAGACGCTGTAGTCCTTCAGCGTCGCCGTACCCGGCTCTACTCGCGCCACCGTAAAGGCAGGGTTATTCCCATTGACCGGTGAGATCGACGGAACGAGCTTGCCCGGAACTGCGTTGCCTGAACTCTCTGTCGTCGATTGAAAGAGTCGCATCTCGTCCATATGCGTATGCGCGAAGAGTGCCAGCTTGATGATGTCGCCAAAGTCGGTGAGGGTATCGGCGAGCTTCCCGGAGTTCAGGAACATCTCCGGCTTCTGGCCTGCGCACACATCGCGGTTCTTCGAGAAGGTTGCGTACGCATCGATCCCAGGAGGAATGTGCGCCATCACCCAGACGTGCTCATGCGCTGCGCGGGCAGCAGTCAGTTGTGCTCGCAGCCATTCCACCTGGACATCGGCAGCGGCGCCGTCCGGCTTGGCTGCGCAGCTCTCATACTTCTTCGATTCGAAGATATCCTGCAATACGATCAGGCGCGCATGCCGTATCGGCTTTGGCAGAACAACGCTGTAGTCACCCTCCGCGGAAAACTCACGCAGCAGTGCATTGCGATTGCGAGCGTCGATCACATCTCCCGCGAAGCTGCGGGCCGTGTCTTTCAGATACTCGCTACCTTGCGTCTCGCGATAATCGGAGCACCCCGAGTCGTTGTTTCCGAGTGCCAGATAGACCGGGACACCGGGAAAGGTCTCACGCAGCTCGAACGCAATGAACGCAGCAACCTTGGCCGCGAACTCGCTGTACTCCTTCGCGCTGATCGTGGGCGCAAGATGGTGCACGCGGCAGTCGAAGGCGTGCGCCGTCAGGTCGCCGCTCACGGTGACAAACAGCGGTTTCGGTTGCTGTCTGTGGGCCTCTTTCAGGCTCGACTGCAGCAGCGTCCACGGCGTATCGACACCACGTACGGGGCACGCGTCTTGCAGCGCAGCGACATCGGCTGCCTGTGTGGGTGAGTCGGGCGCGCTCAACACAGCGGGCCACCTGCTCACCGGCTCCGCGCGTAGCTGCGCGAACTTTGCGGGATCATGAAACGGATCGAAGTGAATGTCACTGAGCATCACGACAGGAACCGTGGACGGCGTCTTCGTCTGCGCGCTGAGCGTAGCGGCGATACAGAGCACCGCGAGAAGCGCAGGCGCTAATCTTCGCGGCCATGCCGCCAGTCTGGTTCGAATCAAAACAGCACCTCTGCACAAGGGCGTGCCATACATCGAGCATCCCTGCACCCTCTTAGTCTATCCATAGCCTCAGGCAGGGCGCGAACCGGATTGCGTTCTAATAAACCATGGTCCGTATTCCCTTCGACGAACTCCGCAGCATCCTCGAACGCGTGTTCCTGCACCTTGGCCTCGAGCCCGAACGCGCAGCGCTCTCGGCACGCCTCACCGCAGAGACCGACCGCGACGGCGTACGCACGCACGGCATCGCGCGGCTGCCACGCTTTGCGGAGATGGTGCGCAACGGTAGCATCGACCCCTTGGCGCAGCCCGAGTGTCTAGCCAGCTTCGGTGCGCTGGAACGTTGGACCGGCCATCGCGGCCCAGGCAATCTCGCCGCTCACACGGCCATGGCCCGCGCTGTCGCCCTTGCAAAGACGCACGGCCTTGGAGCCGTCGCGCTCGGCGATACGACCCACTGGCAGCGTGGCGGAGCCTTTGGCTGGCAGGCTGCCGAGGCTGGATTCGCCGCTCTCTGCTGGACGAACACGCTGCCCAACCTGCCACCCTGGGGCGCAACCACCCCAGCGCTGGGCAACAATCCGCTGGTACTGGCGATTCCTCACACGTCTGCGAAGCAATCCAACCCCATCGTGCTCGATATAGCGATGTCCCAATACTCCTATGGCACTCTAGCGGCCTATCGCGAACGCGGCCAGCTACTGCCGTTTGCCGGTGGCTTCGACGAACAAGGCGAGTTGACCCGCGATCCCGCAGCGATCGAGCGCTCGCAGCGCGCCCTGCCGATCGGCCTCTGGAAGGGCTCGGGCCTGTCTTTCGTGCTGGATGTCCTGGCGGCGATGCTGGCAGGCGGCAGATCTTCACACCAGATCGACGCCGATCCCCTCAAAGAGGTAGGGCAGTCGCAGGTGTTTCTAGCGATAGCGCCACAATCGCTGGCTTCGATGGAGGAACTGAACGCCATCGCACAAGGCGCAATCGACGCGCTTCACTCCGCAACCCCAGTCGAACCCGGCAAACCTGCACGGTACCCCGGCGAGGGCACGCTGGCTACGCGAAAAGAAAGCCTTCGTCTCGGTGTTGCAGTCGACGAAGCCCAATGGGAGAAGATTCAGGAGCTAGCCACTATCGGAGACTAGCGACAATCCGGGTGCCCCATCTTCGGCGCGTTCTTTGCGCCTAAGGTGGGTATCGGGCGACCGCCCGACCGCTCCTGCCCATGTATGCCTTATCTCCAACGTCCCAACCGGCACTTCGCTTTTTCCCGCCGCTCTAATACGGCCTTGCGTAGACGACCGGCGGACCGGGACGTACCCATGGCCTGCGCCACACCCCTACCCTGCGATACGGATAGAATCCCGGCCCCGCGAAAAACACAGGTGGCGGAGGGGCGACAACTACCGGAAACGGCCGCACAATCACTGTGCGGACTGCCGGTGGAGCGGGTGGCAGCGGTTCCGGAGCATAGGCGGTCATAACAGGCTGTTTCCTGATGTGCCTGATGTGGTGATGCACTCGTACGGGAGCAGCGGGGTTGCATAGTTCGGCCTGATCGGATGGGACGACAAGGTCGTTGATGACCGTCCTTATCCCGTCAATGGAACCGGCATCTGAGCCGGCAAGTGTGCGCGCATCGTAGGTACTGACTGTACCGTTCAGAGTGGCAACACCGCTGGCTACGACAGGATTGATGCTCTGACCCTGCAACGTGCTTTCTGCTGCCAGTTTTGCCTGAAGGTCGTCTGTGATCTGTTGGTCAGTGCGAACAGACGGAGTATTTTGCGATTTCTTACAGCCAGCGACAGTCAGCAGCATGCCTGCCAGCATAAGAGTTGTAAGTTTTCCAGGTATTTGCATGGGACCTCTCCGTGTTTTCCGGCAGTTCTGGTGAAACTCCACCATGCCCTGCTAAATTACGACCCGTATCGATCGCGGAAGTTTCTTCGGAGAGCGATAACCCTTACTTTTCTTTTGAGAAACCTGTGGGGAGAACTTTCGGCAGGAGTAACCATCCATCCGGGTGCCCCATCTTCGGCGCGCGTTCTTTGCGCCTAAGCTGGGCATCGCGCGGTAGCGCGACCGCTCCCGCCCATTCTGACATTGCCGCTGTCGTTGGCTGAGGTAAGCCAGCAGGAACAGGAGCAGCCACGCTATCGTGCGATAGCGTGGCGTCACCCAAACTACATATTCGTATGCCCGCCACGCATGTCTTCATTAAAGCTGGGCTTGATGAAGAGCAAGGCCTCTTCAACCTCGGCACGGTACTTATCTTCCTGGTTACGAAGGGTATCGGTGGCTGTTGCCCACTCTCCATTACCTTCGAGCAGAACCAGGCCTTCCTGCGTAAGCGTGGCGGCTGTCTTCTTCAGATCGGCTACAGGGGTGTTCAGATATTGCGCATCGCGCGGGTCGGCAATCCACACTGGCGCACCGCCACCGAGCACATGGCTCAGCCAGAAGACCTTGGCTGCGAGGTAGTCGTGGCGCTGCTTCTCGTTCGTGTCGTTGAAGATGAAACGCTGCTGCTTCACGGAGTAGTAGCGGGTGGTTACAGGCACAGGCTGGCGGTTGCCGCTCTTTACCAGCTCCAACTGCCCCTGGTCGAGCGTCTTGCGCACGGCATTGGTGATGAAACCCTCAGCGAACGGCTGCTCCAGCGCCACGACGACCTCGGCAAAGGTCTGCGTGAGTGCCGCCGAGACCTTGGCGTGCAGCAGGCTCTCTTTGCCGTCTGCCAGATGAATCTCGCCATGGACGATGTACGTGTCGGCGCCCGAGCTCGATCCGTGGAACGGCCACGCGAACTTGCGGAAGGTCAACGGCAGGCCATGCAGCGTCAGGTAAGCATCCGGATGCGGATTGCGCAGGCGCTGCGCTGCTTCGGCGAAGAAGATGGCAAGTTCGGAGGAGAACTTCGGGTTTGCGGCGTCGAAAGCCCCGCTCAACTCCACTGTCTGGGTTTTGCTCGGGTCCGAAGCCAGCGCCACCGTGGCGCGTGTGGTGGGGTTGCCGGAGAAGTCGGTGCCCGGTTCAATGGAGGTGAGGGTCAGGCCAGCGGCCTTAGCGAAAGCTTCGAGTTGCGCGGCAGGCGCGGTAATTGCGGTGCTCATGGTGTTCCTTCAGAAAGAATATGTGCACCTTCCATCTTATCCGCTCAGCCCCAAATTCTCCGCTCCTCGAACACTCTACCGAGGTGCCAAAAGAAAACATCATTGCGCGATATTCGCACAATCTGCCCGCTGAATTGGCCAGTTAGATGAATAAACTGCTCTAGATAGAGCGTAAAAGCTCAAACGGCCACGGGTACAAGCCCCGAAGGGGCGATATATACCAGCCCAGGGTGTAGGCGATACGACGAGCGTTTTTTGCTCGCCGTCTCGCCGCAACCCTGGGTTACGAACCGAATAAAGGTCGAGCCCTAAAGGGGTGGTATATCTCCTCGGTTGCACAAGATATACCGTGCTTACAGCGTTCCATCTTTATTGGCCACTTGACCCTGAAGCTCAATGGAGCGTAACGGCTCAAACGGTCACGGGTATAAGCCCCAAGGGGCTGTATATCGTGGCTGCACGATAGGCCGAATAGTCACGTTTACTTCAAACTTCAACACCTTGGAACTGCTGGTGTAGTGCGTCAATTCTTGTAGTCTTCGTGAAAAGTGTAGGTGGCATCATTTTTCCCGGTAAGAAATGCCTTATCTGTTGCAGCTGACTCTCCCACCATGACCCTTAGCGTGACTAGATGGGATTGGATAACGCCGATCCTTTCCATAAGTAGATCTGCTTTTTCTGGCATAAGCCCGCCATCCCCTATACCAGATCCATACAGAGCTCCCGCAAATTGGGCTTCATCCTCTATGAGTTTCTCTTGTGCAAGAGTCACGGAATGTTGCGCGTCGTAGATTCGGGAGAATTGATTCGCTTCGTTGTAGGGCATAAAGGCCAGAGCTCCTGTAGTCTGGGCCGTCGTCCACGCCGTATTGTCCCACTCCGGGAAGGAATAGTTGTACGAGATGGTTCCGTGTTGGTTCTTATCTTTCGAATGCTGCGCGAAACGTGTAACGGTATCCATACTTTCTTTGACATTCGCCTGGTATTTGTCGATATCGACTAAGGTGTCCGCCATCTTTTTGGCGTTCCCCTCAATCTCCTTGCGCAACATCTCTTTCGCATCGCGTGCGAGCTCGCGATGCTGATGCCGCTCTACGCACCCTTCGATGCCTACAGCGATCAGCAGCCCCACCGAGATGGTCAGCAGGTGAATAAAAAAATCTTTTAGGCCACCAAGACGATGGTGCGGCGGATGAACATCCAGCATGTAGCTCCTTCAATTGCAGAGTCAAGGAAAACGACGAGTTCACCTCAAACTTCAACACCTTAAACGGCCACCGCCGCACATCAGTTATTTGATGTCTTCGTGAAAATTGTCCGAGACATCTTTCCCGGTCAGAAAACCTTCATCTTTCGCGGCGGCCCCCTCGGCCATTAACTTAAGCGCCGCTAAATGCACTTTCATAATGTTGAACCGTTCTATTGTCGCCCCTGCTGCTTCTGACGTGATGTCTTTGTCGAAGTCGTATTTGCCTATGATTCCCAGCAACTGCGCAAAGTCTTCGCTTATCTTTTCCTCTGCTGCCTTGAATTGATACTGTGTCTCATAGATGCCGGAATACTTGTTCGCCTCGTCATAAGGCATAAACGTTAAAGCGCCGGTCGTTTGGGCCGTCTTCCATGCCGTATCGTCCAGCTCCGTCAAGGAGAAGTCTGTCTTGAACGATCCCTTCTGCGCGCTCTTGTCTTTAGGGTTCTGCCTGATGCGTTTAAGCAGTACGACAGCGTTCTCCACCGCCGTCTGCCTTTTGTCAATGTCCGTCAGCGCGTCCTTCATCGTTTTGGAGTTACCTCCAATCTCTTTACGCAGCGTCTCGCGTGCCTCTTGTGCGAGTTCACGATGCTGGTGCCGCTCTACGCACCCTTCGATGCCTACAGCGATCAGCAGCCCCACTGAGATGGTCAGCAGGTGGATGAAAAAATCTTTTAGGCCTCCAAGACGATGGTGCGGCGGGTGAACATCCAGCATGTTGCTCCTTCAAACACGGCAAGTCTGCAAATGAGTTCAACCACGCACTTCTGTCATGCGGCTGGGTGGTTACTCCGCACCCCAGCGCTTGAAGACCAGCGAGCCATTCGTTCCACCGAAGCCGAAGCTATTCGACAGTGCATAGTCGATCTTCAGCTTCTGCGGCGTGTTCGCCACATAGTTCAGGCGGCAGCGTGGGTCGGGGTCATAGAGGTTCATCGTCGGCGGCGCGATCTCGTTCAGCATCGCGAGGATCGTGATGCCTGCCTCCAGCCCGCCGGCGCCACCGAGCAGATGCCCGGTCATGGACTTGGTCGAACTCACCAGAAGGGTGTGATTCTTAGCCCGATCGCCAAAGACGTTCTCGATCGCCTGCGACTCCAGCGCATCGCCGAGGGGTGTCGACGTGGCGTGAGCATTCACGTAATCGATCTTGTCCGGAGAGATACCGCCGGATTTCAAAGCTGCATTCATGGCACGGCGGCAACCATCGCCCTCTGGGGCCATGCCGGTCATGTGGAACGCATCGCCGCTCATGCCATAGCCTACGATCTCAGCCAGGATGTTTGCGCCGCGCGCTTTGGCAAACTCAAGCTCTTCGAGGATAAGAATGCCTGCGCCTTCGCCCACGACAAAGCCATCGCGGTCTTTATCGAAGGGACGGCAGGCGTGCGTCGGGTCGTCGTTACGGGTGGAAAGTGCCTTCATCGCGGCAAAACCGCCGACGCTGAGGGGCGTAATCGCCGCCTCAGCGCCGCCGGCAATCATCGCATCCGCATCACCACGCTGGATGGTGCGGAACGCGTCGCCAATCGAGTGTGCCGAGCTCGTACAAGCCGTCGCCGTGGCTTCGTTCGGTCCCTTGGCGCCGTATCGGATCGAAACATGACCGGCGGCAAGGTTGATGATCGAAGCCGGGATGAAGAACGGCGAGATCTTACGTGGGCCGCCGTTCATCAGAGCCGTGTGCTCGCGCTCGATGACATCGAAACCACCGATGCCCGAGCCGATATGGACGCCGATGTTGTCGGCGTTCTCGGGCGTAACCTTCAAGCCCGAGTGCTCCATAGCCTCCTGCGCCGCAGCCATCGCAAAGTGAATAAAGCGGCCCATCTTGCGGGCCTCTTTCTTTTCCACGAAGACATGCGGATCGAAGTCTTTCACCTCCGCGGCAAAGCGGACAGAATGACCTTCGAGGTCATAGGCTTTGATCTCGGCCATGCCACTTTTGCCCGCGAGTAGGCCTTCCCAAACTTGCTGGGCAGTGTTGCCTACCCCGCAGAGAAGGCCCATGCCCGTGACGACTACCCGACGATACTCCTGCATTCGTTACTTGCCCTTCTGGTTCTTCTCGATGTAATCGACGGCATCCTTGACGGTCTTGATCTTCTCCGCGTCTTCATCGGGGATCTGGATGTCGAAGGCCTCTTCAAACTGCATGACCAGCTCCACCACATCGAGCGAGTCTGCGCCGAGATCTTCCTGGAAGCTGGCTCCGGGCGTAACCTCGGCCTCATCCACCTGAAGCTGCTCGACAATAATCTGCTTTACCTTCTCATCTACTGCTGCCATCGTTCGATCTCCTGTGTATTGCGTAAATAAGCTTGGGGGGAAACGTAGACCCTTGGGCCGGGCATCCGCACGAGTGCCTCAGAGTGAAAGCATACCCACGCGCTCTTACAGTGTAAAGAACACTCGAAATACAAGCTATGTTGAAACCTCTTGCCAAACTGCGTTTGTTGACTAAAATCTGCTATGGCGACGAACCGCCCCCGTTTTTGAAAGGCCCCGTTGAGCTCTAAAATCTGTTCTCACTGCCAAAGCCCGGTATTGCGCCGTATTAACCGCGTTGGATTCATCCAACGTGTTTTTTTACCTTGGTTCGGTTTCTATCCCTGGGAGTGCGTGATGTGCCGCCGGCGGACATTCTTCCACGACGCGGGCCACAGACCCTCGGAACGAGGCATGCTCTAGTAAACGCCCCCTCAGGTCGCGTGAATGGGCCCTATTCTTCTTCGTTGGCCGTCAGCATGGGCAGCACGCCCTCAATGCTGAGAACCTTCGCATCCCCCGGATCCACCTCTCCCACATCGCGCAGTGTGCGATTGATGGCTCGGGTACGCACGCTTACCGCCTGAATCGTCTTCTGGACCTTGCTCACCTGATCGTCCATCTTCGACATCAGTTCTTCGAACTTCCCGAACTCGTTTTGAGTCTTCGCTAGAATCTTCCAGACCTCATCCCCTTTTTTCTGCAGGTTGAGCATCTTGAAGCCCAACTGGAAGCTGGTGAGCAGTGCGTAGAGATTCGCCGGTCCGGCGACCATGACACGGCAATTCTGGTGCAGATCCGCCTGCAGCCCATCGCGGCGCAGCACTTCGGCATAGAGGCCCTCGGTAGGCAGGAACATGATCGCGTAGGGTGTCGTCACCGGCTCGTTGATGTACTTCGAGCAGATGCGTTTGCCTTCGACGCGAATCGCCGCATCAAAGGCCCTGCGAGCGACCTCGATCTCGGCGGAAACCCCCGCTTCGTAGGCCGACTCCAGTCGCTCCCAGTCTTCACGTGGGAACTTCGCATCGATGGGCAGCAGCACCTCGCCCGCTGTCCCTGGAAAGCGCACCGCGAACTCCACGACCTCCTGCGTCCCTGGCCGCACGTTGGCATTTTCGACGTACTGTCCCGGAGCCAGCACCTGGTCGAGCAGCTTGCCGAGTTGCACTTCTGCAAAACCGCCGCGCGATTTCACGTTGGAGAAGATACGGTTGAGGTCGTTGACGCCGGTCGTCAGGGTATTCATCTCGCCCAGGCCCGCGTGCACCTTCGTGAGCTGGTCGGTCACCGCGCCAAAGCTCTCCGTGAGCCGCGAATGCAGGGTCTTTTGCAGCTTTTCGTCGACCGTCGCGCGCATCTCGTCGAGCTTCGCGACATTGCTTTGGTTGAGCTTATTCAACTGATCTTCCACGATGGCGCGCAGTTTCTCCTGGTTCGAGGTCTGCGCCGTGCCCAGTTCCGTCAGCCGCGTATGCAGCGCCTCGCGACTCTCGCTGTGGTGTCGTGTCGTGTCGGAGGTAAAGCTGGTGAGCCGTTCTCCCAGGGTCTTCAACTGTGCGTCTACGGCCGTGCGAAGGCGCTCGGCGGCAGCCGTGTTGTCGGTGCGAAAGCTCTCCAGTCCAGACCGCTGTGTCTCGCCCAGGGTGCTGATGTTGGCCAGCACCTCGCTGCGCAGCGCTGCATTGGCCGCTCCAGCGGCCTCACGCGAGCGTGTGGCCTCACCGGCAGCATCGTTGCGCATCTGTGCCAGTTCGGAGCGCAGATGCTGCTCCTGCGCCTCAGCGCGGGTATCGAGTCGCGCGAGTTGTGCCGGCAGATTGGCGTCCAGAAGCTGAGCCAGACGCGAATCGTCCGCCTCCGGCGGACCCGCAGGCCTGCGCAGCAGCAAAACGATGAGCGCTAACAGTGTGATGGTTTGGAGAGCAAGCAGAGCGTAGAGCATTTCGGTTTTCCTTCGCTTGGAGAATAGCATTCAGCACTCGAGTCAGCGCTCCACAGGAAGAAAACGAAGAACGCCAAGCGAAAATGCTACGGTCGCGTCTGGGTTCATAGTCTCTTCAGCAATCTGCTTGTGCCCGTACTTTTCATTGCTGAATCGATGAATTGGCGCAACGCACCGCAAAATGATTCAATAACTCCAGAGCACACTATGCTCGCAAAGGGGCCGCACTTGCGTCCTACAGCTATGTCTCGATTTTTCTCCGCCGCCCTCTTCCTTTCGCTGGCCGGTACCGCCCCTCTCGCTCTCACGGCTCAGAGCTCCGTGGGGCAGAACGCTCAGAACCCGCCGACACAGTTCAAAGACACCTCGATGTTCAAGCCTCCAGTCGGGGCCAAAGTAGCCATCGTCGAGTTCGAAGACCTCGAATGCCCGGCGTGCGCCCATGCTTTCCCTATCGTGCATGAGGCCGCAAACCACTACCACATCCCGCTCCTGCGCTATGACTTCCCGCTCAAGATGCATATCTGGAGCCGTGATGCAGCCATCACCGCACGCTACATCCAGGACAAGATTTCACCGGACCTCGCCACCGAGTTTCGTCGCGAGGTCTTCGCCTCGCAGTACCAGATCTCGAGCAAGGAAGACCTGCAGCACTTCACCCAGACGTTCTTCAGCAAGAACCACCAGCAGGTTCCGTTCGTGATCGATCCGACAGGCCAGTTTGCGAAGGAAGTGAACGCAGAAGAGGCGCTGGGCGATAAGGCCGGTCTGGGCCATACTCCGACCATCGTTGTCGTTACGGCAAAACACTGGACAGAAGTGCTCGATGTGTCGCAACTCTACTCGGCGATTGATCAGGCTGAGGCCGAATCCGCAACTACGGCGGCTATCCACCATACTGTGGCTTCGAACAAAAAGTAACTTCATAGCGAGCGAGGGGCGGGCACCTCATCTTCGCGATGGTTTTCATCATCGCGGGGTTGTGGGGTGCCCATTCCCAGTAGATAAAGTCGTGTTCAATCAGGCCAGGAAGCCAGCGCCAGATCGACAACGCGGTTCAACTCCTCCGCGCTGACTCCGCTTGCAGCCTGCGCGGACATTCCAGACATCAGGCATGTAACGTACTGTGTCAGTGCGGCAGGACTGATTGCGGCCGGCAGATCTCCCTCCGCCTTGGCGCGTTCAAAGCGCTCGCGAAGGCGAGCCATGCCATCCGCTCGTAGCTTGTCAAGCTCCTCGTTTACACAGGCGCAATCCTCGCCCTTTGTAAAGGCTGCCTTCATCAGCATGCAGCCCCCAGGATTGGACGAATCCGTGTTCATGCAGAGATTGCCCCGCAGCAGAGCCTCAACAACCTCGCGTGCAGTGAGTTGCGCCAGTGCTGCGGCCATATAACTGCCCGGGCCCGAGCTGTAGCACGCAAGAGCCTCCCGAAACAGTTCAGCCTTATCGCCAAACGCCGCATACAGGCTGGGCCGGCTGATGCCCATCGCCTCGGTAAGTTCAGTGAGCGACGCCCCTTCGTAGCCATACTGCCAGAACACACGCATAGCGGCTTCCAGTGCCTCCGCGCGATCAAACTCGCGCGGGCGGCCTGCATGCCGTTTCTGCGGCTCCGGTGATGTGACGGTCTCGCTCATTCCCTCTATTGGATGCTGCTCCAGCCTAATTCGAAGTAAATCTATACCGATTGGTAAATAATCAGCAACCGATGCCGGATCCCAGCATCTTTACTGTGCGGTACAAAATTGGTTCCGGCAGAGCAGCTTCCTCGCCGGAACCTGGAACTATCGGGAAGCATTGGATCAAGAGATTGGAAACAAAGGAGTTTCATCGTGGGCAAGCTAGCAGGAAAGATTGCACTGATAACCGGCGGCAGCGAAGGCATTGGCTTCGCTACGGCACAGGAGTTCATTAGCGAAGGCGCATTCGTCTTCATCACCGGTCGCCGTAAAGAGGTTCTTGACGCCGCCGTTGCAACACTTGGTCCAAATGCCAGCGCAGTGCAGTCAAATGCTGAGAATCTCAACGACCTGGACCGGCTCTATGCGGAGATCAAGACGAAAAAAGGCAAGCTGGATGTCCTGTTCGTCAACGCCGGCATCTACTCCGGCGCTCCTCTCGGCCAGATCACCGAAGAGCACTATGACAGCATCTTTGGCGTCAACGTAAAAGGCCTGCTTTTCACCGTGCAGAAGGCGTTGCCGCTGATGGGCAAGGGCGGATCGATCATCCTGAATGGTTCGGTTGTCGCGGTCAAGGGCTTCCCGGCACTCAGTGTTTACTCTGCCACTAAAGCAGCGGTACGCAACTTCGCCCGCGGCTGGACAGCCGATCTGAAGGGCACAGGCATCCGCGTAAACGTCGTGAGCCCCGGTCCGATCGACACTCCCGGAACGCGTGTTCTGGGCAATGGGACAACCGCAGCCCTCGATCAGTTCGCCACGCAGGTGCCGTTGGGCCGCTACGGCCAGGGGAATGAGATCGCCAAGGCTGCATTGTTCCTGGCTTCAGACGACTCCAGCTTTGTTGCAGGCTTCGACCTGATGGTCGATGGTGGTATCGGACAGATCTAACTCGCGTTACGCAAGGCCGCCCAGAACAAGGGCGGCCTCTTTACGAAGTTCGAAAAGAGGAAAATCATGGGAAAGCTGACAGGAAAGATCGCATTGGTTACCGGAGGCAGCGAGGGTATTGGCTTCGCTACCGCACAGGAGTTCATCAAGGAAGGCGCATTCGTCTTCATTACCGGACGCAGAAAGCCCACGCTTGATGCCGCCGTGGCGAAGCTTGGAACGAGCGCCCTGGGGATCCAGGCAGATTCGGCCAAGTTGGATGATCTTGATCGCCTTTATGCGGAGATCAAGCAGAAGAAGGGCAAGCTGGATGTGCTCTTTGTAAATGCTGGCGGCGGCGAGTTCGCACCGCTCGGCCAGATCACCGAAGAGCACTACGACCAGACCTTTGCAAAGAATGTAAAGGGTCTCGTCTTCACGGTGCAGAAGGCACTGCCTTTGCTGGGCAAGGGCGGCTCCATCATCCTGAACGCCTCGATTGTGGCAACCAAAGGCATGCCGGCATTCAGTGTCTACTCGGCCACCAAGGCGGCGGTGCGGAACTTTGCTCGCGGCTGGACAGCCGACCTGAAAGGCACAGGCATTCGCGTCAACGTCGTGAGTCCCGGCCCGATCGATACCCCCGGACTGCGCGGCGTCACCGATGGTACGGACGAGGGTTATAAGCAGTTCACCGATGCCATGACGGCTAGTGTTCCGCTTGGCCGTGTAGGCCAGCCGGAGGAGATTGCCAAGGCTGTGGTGTATCTGGCTTCGGAGGATTCGAGCTTTGTCGCCGGCTTCGACCTGGTAGTCGATGGCGGCTTCGCGCAAATCTAAGTTATCTACAGAACCAAAGAGGCGCCCCGCGAGGGGCGCTTTTTTGCGCTCGTAGGACCACTAGAAAATCTGAAATCTATACTTGACACCACACACTGTGTGTCATACAGTGTAACTCATACAGTATGGTGAGTCCCTCAAATCCGTCCTTTGCCGAACCGCAGATCTTCGATTCTCTTCGCCTGGAGCTGCGGCGAGGCTGCCTGATTGTGGCGGTGCTGGCCCAGTTGCGGGAGGAGCACTACGGCTACACCCTGCGTAAAGCGCTGGCCGAAGAAGGGCTAGCCATTGAAGAGAGCACGCTGTATCCCCTGCTTCGGCGGTTGGAGACGCAGGGGTTACTGACCAGCCAGTGGCGCGAGGAGGAGAAGCGCAACAAGCGCTTCTATCGGCTGTCACCTGAGGGTGAGGCCATCTTGACGCAACTACTAGCGGAGTGGAACGGCATCAATGAGTCGCTACACAAAATTCTGAAGGATCGAAACGAGAGGTAAGTGCGATGGACTTACTCGAACGCTATTTGCAGGCTGTGGGCCAATATCTTCCCGCAGCGACGAAGGCAGACACGCTGGCGGAGTTGCAGGCAAACCTGCTGGCCCAGATAGACGAGCGCGTGGAGGAACTGGGCCGGCCTTTAACCGAAGCCGAGACGGCGGATGTGTTGCGGGCGCACGGAAAACCGGAACTCGTTGCGTTGCGCTATCTGCCACAGCGGTCGCTGATCGGGCCGACGATCTTTCCGTTCTATCTGTTCACGCTGCGCAAGGCGCTGCCGCTGGTGGTGCTGGTGTATGCGGTGGCGAGGGCGGCGGTGCTGACCTTTGCAGAACCAGCGGGTAACTTGGGCTTGGCGGTGGTGGCGGTTGTGGTGCAGTTCGTGCCGGTGCTGCTGATCTTCTGGGCGGTTGTGACAGGGGTATTCGCTGTCTTGGAATTTGTGCAGAATCACAGCGCAGGTGTGAAGGGTAGCCAATGGGATCCTGCAAAGCTTCCGCCAGTAGTGGAGATGAAGGGGACGAAGCAAAGATCGCTTGCGAGCCGGACGGCGGAACTCGTCGTGCACTGCCTCTGGATGCTGTATGTACTATCCGTTCCTTCGCATCCCTATCTGGTGATTGGGCCGGGAGCGTTGTACTTGGACAAGTTTTCCGTCTTGGATAAGTTTTCCGTCCGCTTGGCGCCAATATGGCATACCTTCTTCATCTCGCTCCTCATCCTTTTGACGGTGCAGCTTGTGATGAAGGTTCTGGCGCTCAGCAACGGAACGCAACAATGGAAGGCTCCATTGGAGATTGCAACGAAGCTGCTCGGAGTTGTGACCATTGGCATTCTGGCGGTCACGAAGATCTATTACGTGCCCACCAGCACATCGGCAGACCTGCAGATGCTGGCCGACGTCAATTACTGGATGAACGTGAGTTTCAGAATCGCTCTGTTCGTGGTTGTGCTGGGTCTGCTGGTGGACGCATGGAAGCATCTGCGCCACTCGTTGCCAGCCAAGCGGCTGGCATTCTAGGTCGTGTCATCAACCTTCGTTCCAGACTTTAGTCAAGTTTTTGCTTTGAAGGGGCGGGGCTTCAGCCCCGCCGTTAGGTCATCGCCATAAAAGCGGCTTTAGCCGCGAAGGGAGCGATGTTTATGCTCACGACGCTAAAACCGTACTTGCTTACTGAATCTGTACGAGTCCGGATTCAGTTCCGTGACCTGCACCGCCCGGCGTAATCGTTGTGTGCTGCGGCGCACGCCAGTGGTCGATGTAGCTCACCTGATGCACGCAACTGATCGTGCAGTTTGGAGCGCAGGATTTCTCGGTGAGAAACTCGCGCTTCACGATCTCGGTGGTGTACTCAGCGACCGGAATCCCGGGATAGCCGCGCTGCTGGGAGCAGTAGCTGACGATGCCGTTCTCGTCGACGTAGAGATAGCGCGAGCCTGCGCGGCAGCGCCAGTCGTTAGGCTCGCCGTTGGCGATGGCCACTTGGAAGCCATTGAAGCGCGAGTAGCTGCGGCGGGTAAGGCGGCGGACCTCGTCCCAGACAGTACGTTCTCGCTCGCCCAGCGGCTTCAACTGGCCGGAGCCGTCGTGAATGATGCCGATGGTCGAGCTGAAGCCCAGCGACAGAGCACGTTTGCTGATGGTCAGCGCGTCCTCGGGGTTGGCGATGCCTCCGCCGACGACCGAGTTGATGTTCACGTGGAAGTCGGCGTGCTCGGCCAGCATTCGCAGCTTGGCGTCCAGCACCTTCAGCGACTTCTTGCTGACCTCGTCGGGCATCACATTGTCGATCGAGATCTGCATGTGGTCGAGCCCGGCTTTGTTCAGCCGTTCGATGCGGTCGGGCATCAGCAGATAGCCGTTGGTGATCATGCCGGCGATAGCGCCGGTCTTGCGAATCTGGCGAATGACGTCGTCAAGCTCAGGATGCAGCAGCGGCTCGCCGCCGGATATGGTAATCACGCTGGTCCCGAGCCGGCCGAGGTGGTCGACTCGGCGCTTCATCTCTTCGATGTCGACGGGTTTGGAGACATCGTCGAACTCATTGCAGTAGGTGCAGGCCAGGTTGCAGCGGCGCATAGGCACGATGTGCGCCATATAAGGGTGGCTCGTGGAGGCCACAGCGGATGCGATCGACCCCAGTTCGCGCAGCTTGCGAGTGGCGGCGAGCAGGCGACGCCGGGCTGGCATGCGACGGACTGCTGGAGTAGGGTTGGCGGCTACCTTCGTTGCTTGTGGTTCCGTAGACATGAGCTGTCTCTATTCTATCGCGGCAAGGCTGTTTGCCGCCCCGTGATCCTCCGTCGGCGGCTTACGTTGCTCTTCGACTGCCGTTACACTGGAGCTCTGGAGACGACGACATGCCGCGCGAACTCAACTGGACAGACACACTCGAGATCGGAATTCAACTGCAGGAGATGTTTCCGGATACCGATCCCTACTCGGTGCGCTTCACCGACCTGCACAAGTGGGTGACGCAGTTGCCGGGGTTTGTGGGCGATCCGGCGAAGTCCAACGAGGGTATCCTCGAAGCCATCCAGACCGCGTGGCATGAGGAGTACGAGGACGCGAAGGACGCCTAACTGCAATGGCCCTGGAGCTGACACCGGAGGAGATCGCTCGGCGAAAACCTTTGTGGTGCGCGATGTCGGAACTCTACCTCGATACCGAAACTCAACCCTCCACCTTGCGCTATATTGTCAAAGTCATTCGCGAGGCGGGGTATACCGACGAAGAGGCTTACATAATCTTTCGTGATGACGTGACGCCTGTCTTTGGCGGTAATGCCAGGCAGGTCGCAGGAGATTGGGTTCCGTGGGGCGACGAGTACGTTGAAAAGAGCGTGCTCAGGTTCCTGAGTAGACCTGCCTTTTGGAAATCCTTCAGGCGAAGATCTCCAGATCACTTTCTTTCCAAAATGTTCTGGGGCGTGTTGGTTCCGTATCTCAACTCTTCCGGCGACGAAGAATCTGAGCAGGCAGTGCCGATTTTGTAGCGATCAACACAACACCTGCCGTCACGGCCCATGCCGCACTGCCCACGGCAATCACCAGCACATCGCCTGGGTGTGTCGATACCGGTGGCATGAAGTGCACGACGCCTGCCGCCGCTCCAAACGCAATGATTGCCGCCAGCAGTGCGCGGCCGAGTTCGCCGAACTCCAGGTGCAATAGGCTTACCAGCCGCTTCTTGTGCAGCAGGATGGCGAGGCTTACCGTCTGCGCGAGGATGCCGAGATCGGAGGCGACTGCCAGGCCGGTGAGGCCCACGCCATTGAAGAGCGCCCAGTAGAGGGGAATCGAGAGCACGGTGACAAGGGTGCCGATGATGGCGGGGGTTTTGGTGTCGCTGGCGGCGTAGAAGGCCCGGGCGTAGATTCCCTGCACAGCCCAGATGGAGAGTGTGAACGAGAGGATGACGAAGAGATGAGTGGTTGCCGCAGCGTCGGAGTGTTTGAACCTGCCGCCACGGAAGAGGTCCATGAGCCAGGGCGCGAGCGCAATCATCCAGGCGGAGACAAGCATCCCTACCGCGAAGAGCCGCGAGACGGCGCGGCCGACCGAGGAAGAGAAGTCCCAGGCCCGCTTTTGCTGGAAGAGCGAGGCGAAGAACGGAAGCGATGCGGCACCAGCGGCGGGGCCTATAACGTTGAAAGGCGCGTTGAAGAGATCTTTGGCATTGCCGATGAAGGTGATGCCGCCTTCGCGAGTGGAAGCAAAGTAGTTGAGGAACTGTCGATCGAACATGACCAACGAGACGCCAATCATCAATGGCAGCGAGAGCTTGAGCCACTCGAGGAAAGCCGGGTCGCGGAAGCCGACGACGAAGCGGTAGCGCAGGCCCGTACGGAATGCGCCGATAGAGTTGAGCAGACCGTAGCCGATGAGCATACCGCCGAATACGCCAACGGCGAGTGAAGTGACGCCAAGCCAGCGGTGAAACAGAAAAGCACCCAGGATGATGCCCCCGTTATAGATGAGGGGTGCGAATGCCTGGTAGATGAAGATCTTCCGCACCTGCAGGCGAGATCCCATAGCGCTTCCGATAAAGAAGAAGATCTGTGCTGGCAGGATGATGCGCGTCATGGAAGTGCAGAGCGCCGAACGCAGCATGTCGTGACGGAAGCCCTTGTTCGCGAGCCATACATATTGCGGGGCAAAGATTTCGGCAAGCAGAACGCCAACACCGAGGACGACAAGCATCGTGCTGAGAATGACGGATAAAGCGTGATCCGCCCCGTCGTCGTCCGGCTGTCCATTGGGTCCGGCTTCACGGTAGCGGTTAAGAATGGTGATGAGAGAGATGGAGGCCGCGCCACCAATGAGGAAGTAGGCCAGGAGGTCGGGAAGTGCGAAGGCCGCGCGATAAGCATCCTGTTCGGGGCCAGCACCAAACAGGGAGTTGATGTACTTGATGCGCACGAGCCCAAGCAGACCAGACAGTAGCGCGCTCATCATCAACAGCATGGCTGCTGATCCGGCGGTATGACCTTTAGTTGCAGAACTCTTTATGGGGCGAGTATCGCCGGTCGACATCGTCATTCGGAGCGGTCGACAGGTTCAGAAGAATCGTCGCCAAACAGACCACGTTGTTCGAGCCGCAATCGCGGACGTTCGGTAGCTACTGGAATGGGTTTCAGTTCGGGCTTCGGTTCCAGCACCAGGCGCGGACGCATGGCCTTCACCTTGCTCTCGTCACGCTTCTCTACCGCAGGATGCGACGTGGACACAGGCGTACCCAGCAGCGTGAGCAAAGAACGCATCTCATCGCGCAGGGTAACAAACTGTGACATCTGCGACGTAGAGCGGGGTGCTGCAGGTTCTACGGGCTGAGAGGATGGAGCCGCCTGCCGTGTGACGGGCTCGGGGGTCACAGCCGAAGACTCTTTGGGTTTGGTTTCTGCCTTGAAGACCTGCCGTGCACCGGGGATCGTGTAGCCCTGATCGTAGAGCAGGCTTTTGATACGCAACGCCATTTCCACATCACGCTTGCGATAAAGCCGCTGTCCGGTGCCACCCTTGTTGGGTTTTAGTTGTGGGAACTCGGTCTCCCAGAAGCGCAGAACATAGGCTGGAACCTCGCATAGCTGCGCAACGTCGCCGATGCGAAAGTACAGCTTGTCCGGAATCTCCGGTGCGACTGTTTTGCGGATTGGCTGGTGAGAACCCATGTTGTCGGCGTCCGCCCAGGTTGTTGCGTCAGGGTGCGGCGCAACAAAGAGCAGAATCTGAAGTATAGGACGCTGAACCGTGTGAAACCAGTATTTTCTGCGGTACTCCTTTTGATTCACCCACTTCCATTTAGAGTGGAACCCCTATTACTGTCCCCCCGGAAAGAGCTTAGGAGTGGCGCTTTTCTTGGTGAAAAGCGCCGTCCAAACGATTGCCTTTGGGGATACCTATAAAGGTTCCGCTCTAGCGCTCGAAGGGCCACTCATTGACCAGGTGGGAGCCGCGGTCGAGCAGCGGATAGTGCTGTGGCAGAGGGATTTTCCTTAGATGGAGCGTGTAGCCGTTGTTTGCGCCGCCTGCTGCGGGGCTAAGGACAAGATGCGAGGGATCGGACCAATGGACGTCATAAAGAACGTCGCCCTGTCCGGCCCACCCTATCCACAATGTGTGTTTTGCGTCGTTGTAGCGGGTTCTCGCGCGCCACAGAACTCTGTCCGTTGCGCGAAGGTTGGCGCGGCCAGTGGGTTCAAAGAAGATGTCGGTGATGGGCAGGCCGTCGCCCGCAAAGTAGGGCTGGGGGGTACTTGTGCCGTTCACGGCGAGCTCGGCAGCATCGATATGCCATTGCCCGGTGATTGCAGGAGGATTGCGCAGATTCGCCTGCTCCTGGGCATAGATCTCTCCATAGCGAAGTATCAAGCCGCCTACGCCCAGGACCAGGAGTACGGCAATGCAGAGAGCCTCGATACGCCGCCCCAGACGGGTATCTGGAGTCATCGCGATTCGGTGTGGGGATGTCGGGCGATGCAGCAGGAAACTGAGGAGCGGGCCAATGTCGGGAGCGAGCAGGACCAGCGCCATCAGCAGCAGATGAGCGGCGTATTGCTTTACGGATACATCGAAGCAGAAGTTGTAGAGAACCACATTGCTCATGGAGAGCGCCGTGAGCAGCGCACCCAACAGCGCGGTACGGCGGAAGATCAGCAGAAAGCCGCCGCAGACCTCCACTGCGCCGCAGATCATCTCGTAGACCGGGCTGAGACCGATGAGCGTCCAGAGCATGGTCATGGGCGAGGTGTTGCCAACGGGCTCGTTGAGCACGGCCAGCGATGGTGGCGGCATCTGCTGGGGCAGGAGCTTGGGCAGTCCGTAGTACAGCATGGCGTAGGCCAGGGCGAGGCGCAGCGCGAAGCGAAACCAGCGGTGCAGCGTGCGGTACTCTGTGCGCTTGCGATCGAGTGCCGTCCAGATCACCGTGGCAATCACCGATACGGTGAACAGGAGGCCGAGCGCGATCCAGTCGAGAGGACGATCTCCGGAGCCGCTGACATGCAGTCTTGCGCTGATCCCGTGCAGATGGAATAGCCGTGGGCCTAGCCACTGGGCCGTTCGCCAGAAGGGCTTTGCCATCCATATTTCGATGATTCCGCCAATCCGCGGAATCATCTCCCAGACCGTCACGTTGCCGCAGCAGAAGGCGTACAGCATGAAGTAACAGAAGGCAAAGCGAAAGGCGAGACGCGTTAGGGGCGTCCAGCTCGGGAGCTCGGGATCGGAGTTGGGGGAGTTGGACAAGCGTAGTCTCGAGTCGCTTTTGATTCTGGGTGTTGCTCGCCCGAAGGTCAATGGGCGGTGTTGAACATCAGTTTCTGTGGCATTTCGTGGCTGGGAGTGATGCGCGGGCGCCACTGTGCGATTATCGGGCGTATTTTCTAGATTTTACAGACTGTCTGAAAAGGCGGCGCGGGCGGCAAGATGCCCGCACATGCCGTGCACTCCGCCGCAGGGAGGCGTGGAGGAGCTGCATAGGTAGATCTTGGGGTTGCTGGTGCGATAGAGTCTCGCCGTCGGTCGGGTGAGCAGCCCGGAGAGCGTCATGGCGCCCCCTGAGATATCGCCGCCGGCGAGGTTCGGGTTCCAGGCCTCGAGTGCGGAGGAGTTGCTGGCGCGGCGTGCGAGAACGATATCCCGGAAGCCGGGGGCAAACCGCTCCACTTGGCGTTCGATCACGTCCGTGAGGTCGAGATTCGAGCCGTTGGGTACATGGCAATAGGCCCACGCCGTATGCTGACCGGCTGGCGCGCGGGTGGGGTCGAAGAGGCTGGGCTGTACGAGCAGCACGAAGGGCTTATCGCAGGGCTGGCCGTAGAAGGCGTTGCGCTCGGAGAGCGCGATCTCCGCGAGCGAGCCGCCGAGATGCACGGTTGCCGTCCGACGGCAGGCTGGCGCGCGCCAGGGGATCGGCTCGCGGAGCGCCCAGTCAAGCTTGAAGATGCCCGGACCGCTGGGAAAATGTTGCAGCCGAGTGCGGAAGCTGGGTGAGAGGGCAGAGCCGGCGATGCGTTCGAGTGCACTAACGCTGGTGTCGAAGAACGTCGCATCGGCGGGGTCGATCTGGTGGAGGTTCGTAATCTCCGTGTCGAGGAGAATGCGACCGCCGAGCGAGTCCAGATGGCCGGCGAGGGCGTCGGTGAGCGACTGTGCGCCGCCTGCGGCGATGGGCCAGCCCGTAGTATGGGCTGCGGCGACGAATACGACGCCTGCTGCAGAGCTGGAGAGGCGCGTCAACGGTAGTACGGAGTGGGCGGCGCAACCGGCGAAGAGCGCGCGGGCCGACTCGCTGCGGAAGACGGTGCGGGCCAGCATCTGTGCGGGCAGCAGGGCAGCGGGCCCGAAGCTGGCCATTGCGGCAGGGTGCTTTGGAAGGCCGAGCAGCGGATGCATCACGCTCTCGACGATTCCAGGCCAGTCGCGTACGGTCGAGGCAAAGAGTGCCCGCCAGTTGCGAGCGTCACGAGGTTCCAGTTGTGCAGCGGTAGCGTCCAGGGAGTGCTCGAGCGTGAGTGCAGTGCCATCGTCGAAGGGATGAGCCAGCGGAGCGTCGGGTTCGATCCAGCGCAGACCGTGCTTTTCGAGTGGCAGGCTGCGGAAGAACGGCGAGCAGACTCCCAGAGGATAGACGGAGGCGCCGAGATCGTGACGGAAGCCGGGCAGCGTGACCTCGGCGGTCGAGCATGCACCGCCGATCTGCTGGTTGCGTTCGTAGACCGTGACAGCCACGCCGCGCTGGGCCAGGGTGATTGCGGCGGCAAGGCCATTGGGTCCGGAGCCGATGATGTTGGCTGTGCGCAGCATGGCGTTCCAATTCCGATCATACGGCTACTAGGTTGCGGGCGAGAGGTGCAGGTCGGCGGCGATGGGCAGGATCGTTGGAGCAGCCAACAGGACAGCTAGTGGGAGCATCAACAGAAAACCGAAGCGCGGGTAAGCAAAGGCGCCCAGCGTTCCGCCGGTGAAGAAGAGAGTGACCAGCATGATTAGCAGGAGCAATCGGTGGCGCTCGGCGTGAACCGGGATGCGACCGGTTGTCCGGTTCCAGTAGAGGGCTTTGCCAAGTTCGATGCCGATGTCCGTGACCATGCCTGTGATGTGGGTGGTGCGAATCTCAGCATGCGAGACCTTGGTAATGATGGCGTTCTGCAGGCCCATGCTGAACCCGAGTATGCAGAGTGTAAGGAAGACGTGGTGGCCTTCGAGCGGAAGAGCGAGGGAGGCCAGGAGCAGCGCTTCGAGCAGCACGGGAACAGCGAAGAGGCTCTCGCGATTGTGCCGACGCTCCCAGTTGACGAGAACCGCGCAGCTAGCCGCTCCGGCCAGAAAGCAGCCGAGCACGAGCGCGGGCTGAGTGAAGACGCCGAAGCCATGTATGGCGATATCAGCGGACATTGTGGCGACGAGGCCCGACATATGCGAGGTGAACTGATGCAACGCCAGATAACCGCTCACATCGACCGTGCCGGCAGTAAAGGCGAGCAGAGCCGCAAGCTGCCAGTTGGCGGTGGCGGAGCGATCACGGCCTGCGAGTCGGCGGAGAGGCATAAATTTAGTCGATCCACCGCACGCGTACGGATTTCTTGCCGAGGCGAAGTGTCGGGGTTTCGCCGAGCGATTGCTGAGAGAGTGTCTTGCCGTTGAACTTCTCGCCGTTGATCGAGACGGCGTTCTCTGCGAGCTTGCGGGTGGCTTCGCCGGCGGATGCAGCGAGGCCTGCGAGCTGCAGCAATTTGGCGATGCGCAGAGGCTGCTCACTCTGGCCTTCGGCTGGAGGAGCGTGCAGTCCCTCCGCGCTTAGCGATACGGTTACCTCGGGCAGATCCTCGGCGACGCCCTTCTGCTGAAACTGTGTTGCCCAGTTTTCGGCGGCGGCATCGGCTTCGGAGGTGGAGTGGAAGTCGGCGGTGATGGCGTGGGCGAGGTTCTTCTTCGCCTGCATCGGGTGCAGTTCGCCTTTTTCGACAGACACGCGCATGGCATCGATCTGCGATTGGGGCAGGTCGGTGAGGAAGGTCCAGTAGCGCCACATGAGCTCGTCGTTGATGCTCATCAGCTTGCCGTACATGTCGGGTGCGGGGTCCTTGATGCCGATGGCGTTGCCGAGCGACTTGGACATCTTCTGCACGCCGTCCAGGCCTTCGAGGATCGGGGTCATCAGGATGATCTGCGGCTTCTGACCGGCATCGCGCTGCAGGTCGCGTCCGCGCATCAGGTTGAACTTCTGGTCTGTGCCGCCGAGCTCGACATCGCACTCCAGCGCGACCGAGTCGTAGCCTTGAACCATTGGGTAGAGCAGTTCGTGGACGTGGATGGGCTGCTCGTCCTGAAAGCGCTTGTGGAAGTCCTCGCGCTCCAGCATCTGTGAGACCGTGAACTTGGCAGCGAGCTTTACTATTCCCGCATAGCCGAGCTTATCCAGCCACTCCGAGTTGTAGCGGACTTCGGTCTTCTCGCGGTTGAGGATCTTGAAGACCTGGTCTTTGTAGGTCTCGGCGTTGGCGTCGATCTCTTCCCTGGTCAGCGGCTTGCGGGTCTGATTCTTGCCGGTGGGGTCGCCGATGAGCGCGGTGTAATCGCCGATGAGGAAGATGACGGTGTGGCCCAGCTGCTGGAAGTGGCGCAGTTTACGCATGAGCACGGTATGGCCGAGGTGCAGATCGGGGGCGGTGGGGTCGAAGCCGGCCTTGATCCGCAGCGGAATGCCGGTCTTGCGCGATTCTTCCAGCCGCGCGGCAAGAGCGTCGGGCGCGGAGGCGGCGACGGGAGGGATGATCTCGGCTGCGCCCTTGGTGATCAGGTCGAGTTGCTCGGTTACAGGCAGAAAGGCGGTTTGTGTTTCAGTCGGCATGAGGTGGTTTTAAGTATAGAGAATCTGTTCGATGCCTTGTATGGAGAAAGCGCTCTCTGCAAAAGCCTTGACGCAACGGGCGCAACGGTTCGCCAAGGAACGCGACGGCTGTAGTACCAGCCCTAGAGTTGCAAACTTTGCGGTCAACGCAGGTATCTCTGGCAAGGCAGTACAGCGTATCTAGTAGCTTCCTTGGTAATACAAGCACCTGCGAAATGCTGAGGTTTCTCCGCTCCCGTTGGTCGGTCGAAATGACAGCCATGTGGGAGTGGTTGGCTCTATACTCTGCGCATGGATGTCGAACGCGCGCGTACATTTCTGCTGTCTCTGCCACATGCCGCGGAGACGATGCAGTGGGGCGACAATCTTGTGTACTGGGTTGGCGACAAGGCGATCGGCGGCAAGATGTTCGCGTTGATCGATCTCGGTGAAGGTCTGTCGAAAGGCGTGGCAATGTATTCGGCCGGGCCGGAGCGGTATGCCGAGCTTCTGGAGCGCGAAGGCTTGATTCCGGCGCCCTATATGGCGCGCATTCACTGGGTCGCTGCGGAGCACTGGGGCGTGTGGCGCAACGCTGAGTGGGAAGACGAACTGCGCGCGGCGCATGCGATTACCTATGGCAAGATGACGAAGCGTACGCACGATGTACTGGCGTTGCCGGTAAAGCAGCAGGCGAAGCTGATCGCGGAACGCAGGAAGCTGTTGGGGGATCGCGCGAAGCCGGTACGGAAGCGGAAAGAGTAGGGTAGGCAGAATCCGGTTGCCTTATCGTCGCGACAGCTTCTCTGAGACCTGTGGAGCAGGAAAGATGGGCAGGAGCGGTTCGCGCGTACCCGCGCGAATGCCCACCTTATGCGCATAAAGCCGCGCCGAAGATGGGGCACCCAATTGGTGGCTCGCTCTATGTTTTCTGTTCCGCGCTCTCGCTGTTTCAGTGCTACAGCTTACTGGTGTCGGCCTCGGGGTTGGGGGCGAATAGCGGGGCAAAACTGCGGTGGTAGGCGATCAGTAGGATGATCTCCAGAACCGCGCAAATCAGCCCAATGATGACGCCTTTGGGCATGAAGAGAAAGTGAAAGGCCAGGATGTTGACGAGGATCGGAGCCAGGATGGTCAGGCCGAGCGGCACAAAACGACCGACGAGCAGAAGTATGCCAGCGACGAGTTGCAGGACACCCACAAAGGTCATGTAGTGGTGGGCCATCATGAGTACCGACCATGTGCCGGCGTCGCCCGCGGGCAGGGGAGCAGGCAGGAAGTGCAGGATGCCATTGGCACCGAACACCGTGAATACGAGGCCCAGCAGAAGGCGAGAGACGAGAATGACGTACTTCATCGGCGAGCTCCTTGAAAGCAAGATTCTGACGGTTTGAAGACGCAGGGTTGCTCGTGGCAAGGCTGAGATGCAGAACACAGCCCCACCCTGCTACAACTGCCAGATGAGTTTCTCACAGGTAACCGGAGGTGTGTCACTCTCCCTCGCAGGCAAAGTGGCGCTGGTCACAGGCGGGTCGCGCGGTATCGGAGCGGCGACGGTTCGGCTGCTGCGGCAGGCAGGAGCGCGCGTCGTATTCAGCTACCGCTCTGCCGAGGCACAGGCGCAGGATCTGGTGGCCGAGTGTGGAGGCGAGGCTGTTTGCCGGGCGGTGCGGCAGGAGCTTGCGACCGTTGAGGATGGACAGGTCTTGATCGCCGCGGCCAGCGCTGTGTTTGGGAGGCTGGATTGCCTCATCGTGAACCACGGCATCTGGCCGCCACACGATCAGCCGATCGCGACGATGAGTGCGGCGCAGTGGCGCGGAACGCTTGGAGTGAACCTCGACAGCGTCTTCGGTCTGGTGCAGGCCGGAGTCGCGCAGATGCTCGGACAGCAAACAGCAAACAGGAAACAGGAAACAGAAGACGGCAAGCCGGGAACAGGAGGCGAGGGAACTCGGGGGCATGTTGTGCTGGTTGCGAGCACGGCGGCGCAGAGGGGTGAAGCCTTCCATGCGGACTATGCTGCCAGCAAAGGGGCGCTGCTCTCGTTGACCAAGAGCCTTTCGAGCGAGCTCGCGCCGCAGGGAGTTCTGTGCAACTGCGTGGCTCCCGGCTGGGTCAGGACGGAGATGTCGGCTGGAACCCTGAAGGACCCGGTTGCGTCCAAGAAGACATTGGGATTGATTCCACTGGGCCGTGCCGCCGAGCCTGAAGAGATCGCCGGGCCGATCGTGTTTCTGTGTACGCCGTGGGCTGGGTTTGTTTCAGGTGAGGTGTTCAATGTGAACGGCGGGGCTGTGTTGGTTGGGTAGGGTTCGGAAAATATTCTTGTCACATTTTGTGGCAAGGGTGCCGCATTTATGCCACTACAGACGCAAAGCGAGGTACGACCAGTGTTTGTGGTGCGCTTTGGGTCTGTGCCGCTACCAATGCGGGGGTCCTTCGGCTACGCCTCAGGATGACGGCGAAGAACAAACAACGGCGAAGAACAAACAAAGGCCAGGGCTGGGAGCACGATGAGACGTTTTGGAGTTCGATCGGTTGCGGTGGCGATGCTGCTGTTGGGCGGATTGCAGGGGCGTGCTCATGCGCAGGCTTCTACCATCCCCAGTGCGCAATCCGCTCCCGAGGCGCAGGGGGAGAACCGTGGGCGCAAGTTGCTGGAGCAGATGGTGGATGCCCTGGGGGGCGACGCGTGGCTCAACCGCTCAGACTGGATCTCGTATGGCAAGGGCGCAACGTTTTACAAGAGCCAGCCCAATCCGTATGTCTCGGAGTTTGAAGAGTACACACGAGCGCAACCCTTTGGGGTGCGCCTCATCATCGTGTCGAAGCTGGGCGTCTTTATTCCGACCACCAAGCGCGACGTCGCCGTGATATGGACGCTTGATGGCGGTTATGAGGTTACCTTTCGCGGCAAGAAGGATCTGCCGAAGGACGAGGTGGAAGATTACCAGCGGCGGCGGCGGCACACGCTCGATGTCGTCGTGAAGGACTGGCTGCGGCAGCCTGGCGTGATGGTCACGTATGAAGGCACAGGCCTGGTAGGGCGGCGGCTCGCTGACAAGGTGAGCGTACTGACGGCCAGTAACGATGAGGTGACGATCGCGTTGGATGAATCCAATCACCGCCCGCTCAGCCGTACCTTCCAGTGGCGTGACGCGACCTACAAGGACTACGACACGGATGAGGAGCAATACGACAACTATCAGCCGGTGCAAGGCATTATGACGCCGCTGACGATTACGCGGCTGCATAACGGCGACACGGTGTCGCAGCGCTATCTGACCAAGGTGGTCTACAACAGCAAGCTCTCGTCTGACCTGTTCGATCCCGACCGCCCGCTGGAGAAAAAGGCGAAGTAGCGCCCGGGTTGTCAGTCAGGAGTTGTCAGTTTCAGGGAGACGTCTTTCCTGAGAACTAGGAGCTGAAAGTATGGGGTAAATGATATTCTGGGCTGTGCTATGAGTAATTCGTCTGTACTGAGCGCGATTGAGGCGATAGAGCCTGCGCCCGCCGAAAAAACAACTATGGACATCGTCGAGATCATGTCCATCCTCCCGCACCGCTATCCGTTTCTTCTGATCGACCGCGTGATCGAGATAGAGCCCCGGACACGCGTCGTTGCGATCAAGAACGTGACGGTTAACGAACCACATTTTGTGGGGCATTTCCCCGACTACCCGATCATGCCCGGTGTGCTGACGATCGAGGCGATGGCCCAGGCCGGCGGTACGCTGCTGCTGACCGAGATTCCTGACCGTGATGACAAGCTGATGGTTTTCACCGGCATCGAAGAGGCCAAGTTTCGCCGGCCCGTATTGCCGGGCGATCAACTCCGCATTGAAGTTACAGTCCTGAACTGGCGCTCGCGTGCGGTGAAGATGCAGGGCATCTGCACGGTCGACGGCAAGGTTGTGGCGGAGGCGACGATCACTTGCCAGGTTGTGCCGCGCGTGCGCAAGGTCAAGACCAAAGAGGCGACGGGCGAGTGAGCATTCATCCCAGTGCGATCGTTGCTGAGGGTGCCGTGATTCCTGCAAGTTGCCGTGTCGGACCTTATTGCACCATTGGGCCGAACGTGGTGCTGGGTGAGGATTGCGAGCTTGTTTCGCATGTCGTGCTCGACGGGCATACGACGTTTGGACGTGGCAATCGTATCTTTTCCTTTGCATGCCTGGGCATCGCACCGCAGGACTTGAAGTACGCGGGCGAGCCTACGCGCCTGGAGATTGGCGATAACAACTCGATTCGCGAGTATGTGACGATCTCGCGTGGCACGACGGGTGGCGGTGGTGTGACGCGCATTGGTTCAGACTGTCTCATCATGGCGTACGTGCATATCGGACACGATTCGTCGATTGGCAATGGCTGCATCCTGCCCAATGGAGCAACCCTGGCGGGGCATGTCACGGTGGAGGACTACGCCACCCTGAGCGCGAATGCGCCGGTGCACCAGTTCTGCACCATCGGTCGCTACGCCTACATCGGCGGCGGTACGACGATTACGCAGGACGTGCTGCCGTACTCGCTGACCTCGGTCGAGCGCAGTAATCACTGCTATGGCCTGAACAAGGTCGGCTTGCAGCGTCGTGGGTTTACGGCAGAGCAACTGCGCGAGCTTACGTCGGCGATGCGGCTGCTTACCAGCGGCAAGCTCAACACGACGCAGGCGCTCGAAGGCATCAACGACATGCTCGCGCAGGGTGCGGGCGGCGAGCATGTGAAGTATCTCGCGGAGTTTGTAGCGGCGAGCGAGCGTGGCGTGATCAAGTAGCCGATTTATATCAAAACAGATATATTGAATGAAACCACTGCTGTGGCTCGGCGATTCTCGCAAGTCAATTCAGGCATTTCCTGCTTTAGCGCAACGCGAAGCAGGCTTCGAGTTGCGGAACGTACAAAAGGGCCGGCAGCCCAGCGATGCCAAACCGATGCCTAGCATTGGCAAGGGCGTGGAGGAGATTCGAGTATGGGTGGAGTCAGGAACGTATCGAGTGATCTACATCGCGAGGCTGGCCGAGGCGGTGTACGTGCTGCACGCCTTTCAAAAAAAGACGCAGCAGACAAATCAAAGGGACCTCGCACTGGCGCGCACACGACTCGAACAGCTGCTGCGAGAGCGAAAGTAAAGGAAGAGCCTCTCGTGATTGAGGAGTTCGAATCCGTCTGGGATGCGCTGGGATTTTCTCCGCAAGAGGCGGCGAACCTTGAGGCACGTTCTGAACTGATGATGCAACTTCGAAGCATCATCAAAGAAAATGGCTGGACACAGGCAGTAGCGGCGAAGCGTTGCGGCGTCTCGCAGCCGCGCATCAACGATCTATTGCGCGGGAAGATCAATAAGTTTTCGATTGATGCCCTGGTGAATATGGCAACAGCCCTTGGCCGTCGCGTGGACTTCGAACTCAAAGCTGCATGAGCGCCTTACAAGACCAGACACTCGGCCTCATCGCCGGCAACGGACGCTTCCCGTTTCTGCTGCTTGACGCGGCGCGGGCGCATGGTCTGCGCGTCGTTGTTGCTGCGATCAAGGAAGAGACCGATCTCGAGATCAACGAACGTGCCGCGCGTGAGCCGGAGTTTGTGCGCGTGCATTGGCTCTCGCTGGGTGAGCTGTCGAAGCTGATCGAGATGTTTCAGCGCGAGGGCGTAAGCCGTGCTGTGATGGCCGGGCAGGTGAAGCACAAGCAGATCTTTTCGAGTATCCGTCCGGACTGGCGGCTGGCCAAGCTTCTGCTCAATCTGCGCACACGCAATACGGACATGCTGCTCGGGGCGGTGGCGAAGGTGCTCGAGGATGAGGGCATCACGCTGATGTCGTCGACGGCGTTTCTGGAGCCGATGCTGGCGGCGGAGGGAGTCCTCACGGCGCGTGCGCCCGACGAAACAGAGCGTTGCGACATCGACTACGGCTTGCGCGTGGCGCGCGGCATCGCGGGCTTCGACCTGGGACAGACCGTGGTGATCGCTGCAGGGGCCTGCGTGGCTGTAGAGGCCATGGAGGGTACCGATGCGACCATCGCACGCGCTGGGGCCCTGTTCCGGACGCTGGAAGAGCCAGCCAGCACCCTGGAGAGGCGCCTTACGGTGGTGAAGGTCGCCAAGCCGAAGCAGGATATGCGCTTCGACGTGCCGGTCGTGGGGCTGCCGACGATCGAAGCCATGCAGGCGGCGGGTGCGACCTGTCTGTGCGTCGAGGCGGGGCGTACGCTGCTCTTCGATCGCGAGGCGATGGTGAAGGCCGCAGATGGGGCTGGAATCGCGATCGTTGGGGAGCGTGGCCTGCCCATGACAAAGGAATGACATCCGGGGGAAGGCACGGTCTGAAGCTCGGCGAGTAGACTGAACGTGGCTGCGCATTTGGAGTGACGACGCGCGCCCTCAGGAGATTTACTATGTTTCGTTCCAGAAAAGTGACAACGGGATTTGCCATGGGGCTCGCATCGCTGATGGCGTTTGGTTCGGCCACCGCGTTCGCGAAAGACACAGTTTCGGTCGGCACGGCGGCGCCGGCTTTCACTCTGCCTTCGCAGGATGCGTCGCCGGTTTCGCTCTCCGACTACAAGGGCAAGTGGGTGGTCCTGTACTTCTACCCGAAGGACCAGACCAGCGGCTGCTCGAAGGAAGCGCACAACTTCCAGAATGACCTGCCGAAGTATGAGGCGCTGCATGCGGTTGTGCTGGGCGTCTCTCTCGATACCGTGGACAGCCACCGGGTCTGGTGCACGAAGGACTCGTTCACCTTCAAGATGCTCGCCGATCCGGACCACAAGGTCGTTGACGCCTACGGCGTGCCCCTGATGACCCATAACGGCACGAGCTATGCCCAGCGTGACACGTTCCTCATCTCTCCCAAAGGCAAGATCGTGAAGGAGTGGGAAGTGAAGGACATCGATAGCCATAGCGCAGATGTGCTGGCGGCGATCAAAGCCGGCAAGTAACACGCAACCACACAGCAGACGCAAAAACGCCCGGGCCTCGTGAGAGGTTGCCGGGCGCTTTTGCTTGCCTGTATTGCGGTTGGGGACGGCTTACTTCTTAGCAGCCGTCTTCTTGGCAGCCTTCTTTACGGCCTTCTTTGCTGCCTTCTTTGCGGGGGCCTTCTTTACGGCCTTCTTTACGGCCTTCTTTGCGGGGGCCTTCTTTGCTGCCTTCTTTGCGGGTTTTACAATTTTCTTAATCGTTGCCAAGGTCTTACCTCTCATAGTTGATTTTTTGTTGATTGTGCTCTTGTTGCCAACTGCCTTTTTCGAGGCAGCCTTACCGCCGCGCAGAGCACGTGATGACTTCGCGGCAGAACTTGAAATCTTTTTGCCTGCAGTTTTCTTCTTTGCAGGAGCTTTCTTCGCAGCCACTTTCTTGGTGGCTTTCTTAACAGCTTTCTTGATGGCCTTCTTTGCGGGGGCCTTCTTCGCAGCCTTCTTTGCTGGAGCCGCCTTTTTTGCTGGAGCTTTCTTGGCTGCAGCTTTTTTGGCTGGTGCTTTCTTCTCCACTGTCTTTTTGACGACAGCTTTCTTGACGACAGCTTTCTTCGGCGTACTTACCACGGGTGCAACGGGAGCTGGTGTAGGTACGGTGGAGAGATGTGTGGGTGGCTCGTAGGGAGCAACCGGTGTGGGCGGCGGTGCGAAGATGTCTGCCTCTTCGGCGTGTGTGCTGGTTTCGCCGAAGGAGGTTTCGACGGAGGCACTGAACTCCTCTTCCTCTTCTTCGTCATCTTCATCCAGGTCGTCGAAGTCGCGCGCGTCCGCTTCCTCGTCTTCGTCGTAGGCAGCGGCGTAAAGTTTGATCGTTTCCTCTTCCGGCAACATCATCTTTCTCCTCGGCGGATGGCGCATGGTGTGTATCGCTTCTGCCGCTTGACTATAGACATCTTGAACCGTTTGACCTTCTATATCTTACGAGAAGAGCAGGCTGAACTTGCCGCTCCCTTCGCGCGAATCATAGCAACAGGATTACGCCCGGCGTAGCGAAATAGCAAGCACCTTTTTTGGTGCAGGTGATTTTTTTTCAAAGGCGTCATTCAGGATCACTCGCACGGGGTTCGGAAATGAGGTCTCGAATCAGTGGCCACGCTTCTTTTTCGCGCTCGGTTTAGAGCTCGTCGAAGGTACGGGCCTGCTCTGCGAATGTGTGTGCGAAGCCGTGCTGCGAGCGGTTGTATGCGAGACAGCAGATGAGTGTGTTGCGCTGCCGTGTGTTGTGCTGCGACCGCGCCGCGAGCGGACGGAACGTGTAAGGGGAGCAAGACGTACAGGTTCGGCGACGTAGATCGAACGGCCCGGTGAGACGCTGCTCGACGAGAGATTATTCCAGTCGCGGAGCTGCTCGACGGTGACGCCGAAGCGGTCGGCAACGGTGATGAGGGTGTCGCCGCGGCGTACGGTGTAACGCTGCTGCCCGGTTCTGGAGCTGGCGGCGGAGATGGGAATGACGAGTTCGTCGCCGGACTCGATCTGTTTGCCTGGTTTGTCCGGAGCGATGTCGTTGAACTCGGCGATCTCGCTGGCACGGGCGCGTAGTGAGAGGGCAATCTGGTCGAGTGTCTCGCCCTCCTTCACGACATGGAAGCGCCAGCTCGCCCGGTTGTCCTCGGGAATGTCCTTGAGGCGCTCGAGATAGGTGTCGCGCGTTCCGGGAGGGATATGGAGGTCGTACGGAATGTCGCGCGGCGTGGTGAGGCGCAGCATCGCAGGGTTCAGCGCAACGATCGCCGGTACGGTTGAGTCGGTGAGGTCGGCGACGAGCTTCAGGTCGATCGCATAGCTCGTGGTTACCGTGTCGGAGAGCACGGGTGCATCGGGTACGAGATCGGTGAGGCCGTACTGGGCGGGGTTTCTGGCCATGATGATGGCGGCGATGAGGCTCGGTATATAGGCCTTGGTCTCCGCAGGCAGGCCGCCGTGACGATAGATCTCCCAGTAATCCGCGTAGCCGGTGCGGCTGACAACATGTTGTACACGGCCCGGGCCCCAATCATAGGCAGCCATCGCAAGATACCAGTCGCCAAACTGCGCGTACAGGTACTTCATGTACTTCGCGTAGGCGATGGTGGACTTCTCGGGGTCGAAGCGCTCGTCGAAGTAGCCGTTGCGTGTCAGGCCGTAGGTGCCGCTGCCGAAGGGCATGAACTGCCACATGCCGCCCGCACCGGATCCAGGGTTGACCGACTGCGGCTGGAACCCGGTTTCGGTGATGGCCTGATAGATAAGGTCCTGCGGAAGGCCATTGTCGCGCAGGACTTTGGAGATCATGTCCCTGTATTTGCCTGCACGTTCGAGTGAACGTTTCAAGGTCGCGTGGAGTTTCGGATGGTTGCTCCAGGCACTGATCCAACCAGCAACGTAGTCGTTGATGACCAGGGGGAGATCGGAGTTTGTTGTTTTAAGCTCGGCCGTTACCCTGCCGAGGAGTGCTGGATCTGCCGGAGGAAAGGTGACGTCTCCGGCCGCGTCCAGAGGGGTTGCGTCGAGCGTTGGCGAAAATCCATTGCCCTGTTTGAGCGCGACCATCTCCAGCGAGTTGATCTTCGAGAGCAGCTGGTCGAACTCATCGGAGAGCTGGGGGTCGTTCTTGAGGTCCAGGCCGCTTGAGAGCAGGGTATCGACGGCGAAGTCGAAGTCCTGGCGCGCGGCGTCGAGGCGATTGCTGTTGTAGTTGTCTACGCCGGACTGGTAGCTCTTCTCGGCCTGGTCGATGAGACCCTGCGCTTTTTGCGCGCGCAGTTGTGTGGCGGCGAGTTGCTGTGCCTGTGCGATTTGCTGGGCTGTCGGTTGTGCGGCCGGGGTCTGTGCGGCTAGATCGCCAGGGGAGACGACGAACGCAAGCAGCAAGGGCGCGCAGGCCAGAGCGAGTGTCCGTCGCCGCAGAAAAGAGGTGTGTCGCTCGTTCGCCATCAACCTTCTCATTGTACGGGTTGGACGCGGCAACGGTCGTTCTGCCGAACATTGTCGAAAGGTATACTTTTTCCTTATGGGTGCCGAAGAAAGCACGACTCTTTACAGGCCGGTGGGACAAAAAGAGTTCGATCTGATTGCGGCGAGTGGGTTTAGGGAATTTCCGCCGAGGCTTGGTAGCCAGCCAATCTTCTATCCGGTTCTTAGCGAGGAGTATGCCAGCTTCATCGCTCGCGAGTGGAATACGGCGGACGAAGCGTCCGGTTATATCGGCTACGTTCTGCGATTCGCGGTGAAAACAAACTATCTGGCGCAATATGAAGTCCAGAAAGTTGGTTCGGCGACTGCTCTGGAATACTGGATTCCGGCGGGGGATCTGAGTCGTTTTAACGAAAACATCGTCGGAAAGATCGAAAAGATCGTGACCTTCCTGCCGGCTAAGTCGCCGTCTCGTAAGGCCTGAGTACGCGTCGGCAATGGTAGCCTAGAGGTTCGAGGCTTTTTGCCTCTCTGGACAGCATGGACCCCAAGCACATCCGCAACTTCGCGATCATCGCGCATATCGACCACGGCAAATCGACGCTCTCCGACCGGCTGCTGGAGCTTACCGGCTCGCTGACCTCGCGCGAGATGCAGGCGCAGGTGCTCGACGCGATGGATCTCGAGCGCGAGCGCGGCATCACGATCAAAGCCCACACCGTACGCATGATGTACAAAGCGCACGACGGCGAGACCTATCAGCTCAACCTCATCGACACGCCCGGCCACGTGGACTTTAGCTATGAAGTCTCGCGGTCCCTGGCAAGCTGCGAGGGCGCGCTGCTGGTCGTCGACGCGTCGCAGGGTGTCGAGGCGCAGACGCTTGCGAATGCGTATCTAGCCATCGCCGGTGGCCTGGAGATCATTCCGATCATCAACAAGATCGACCTTCCCAGCGCTGACATCGAGCGCACCAAGGCGATGATCGAAAAGTCCGTTGGGCTTCCTGCCAGCGACGCCGTGGCGGTGAGCGCGAAGACGGGCCTCCATGTGGAGGACATCCTCGAAGCCGTGGTTACGCTGCTGCCGCCGCCGCAGGGCGATGCTGAGGCGCCGCTGCAGGCGCTGATCTTCGACTCGTGGTTTGATGCCTATCGTGGCGTGATTGTGCTGGCCCGCATCATCAATGGCCGCTTGCGCAAGGGCGACAAGATCAAGATCATGTCGAACGGCCGCCAGTTTGAGGTCGACTCCATGGGCGTGATGACGCCCAAGCCGGTGGTGCTCGAAGAGCTGAGCGCTGGTGAGGTCGGATTCTTCGTTGCGACTATCAAGAACGTTGCGGACACCAAGGTCGGCGATACCATCACGCACGTCGACAGGCCCTGTGCCGAGGCGCTGCCGGGCTTTGAAGATATCAAGAGCATGGTCTTCGCGGGTCTCTACACGGTCGACTCGCATGAGCACGCGCTACTGCGCGATGCGCTCGAGAAGCTGCGTCTCAACGATGCGAGCTTCAACTTTGAACCAGAGTCATCGGTTGCGCTGGGCTTCGGATTTCGCTGCGGCTTCCTCGGGCTACTGCATCTGGAGATTATCCAGGAGCGTCTGGAGCGCGAGTACAACCTCGACCTCATCACCACCGCGCCGGGCGTGCGCTACAAGATCACCCTGACCGACGGCAGCGTGCTGGAGGTGGACAACCCCTCGCGCTGGCCCGACAGCACGGAGATCGAGCAGATCGAAGAGCCTGTCATCACGGCGAAGATCCTCACCAACGAGGAGTACGTTGGCGGCATCCTGAAGCTCGTCGAAGACAAGCGTGGTCGCCAGCAGAACTTTGAGTATGTCTCGGAGACGCGCGTGATGCTTACCTACGAGCTGCCGCTGAATGAAATCGTTCTGGATTTTTACGACCGGCTCAAGTCTGTCTCGCGTGGATACGCGTCGCTCGACTATCACCTTGCTGGCTCGTGGATCTCACCGATGGTGAAGATGGATATCCTCATCGGCGGCGATCCCGTCGATGCGCTGAGCATCATCGTGCATCGCGATTCGGCCTATGACCGTGGCAAGGCGCTGGTGGCGAAGATGCGCGAGCTCATCCCTCGCCAGATGTTTGAGGTTGCGATTCAGGCCGCGATCGGCTCGAAGATCATCGCACGCGAGACCGTGACGGCTATTCGCAAGAACGTGATTGCCAAGTGCTACGGCGGCGACATCAGCCGTAAGCGCAAGCTGCTCGAAAAGCAGAAGGAAGGCAAGAAGCGCATGAAGCGCATCGGCAAGGTAGATATTCCGCAAGAGGCGTTCCTCGCGGTGCTGAAGGTTGGCGAAGAGTAGAGAGTGTAGCGTGACACGAACCGGAAGGGCACGGTTGCAACCGTGCCCTTCTCTTTCATGCAAATTCTGAGACATCCATTTAAAACGGCGGCCATTCGGTGATCGCTCCCTGGAGCAGTGCCACACACGGTTCCACGCGATAGCTGCCGTCATGCACGACGAAGGATCGCGGCTTGCCGGTGGCGCCTGTGCTCCATAGCGAGACGCCGGCATAGGCTCCATCCTTGCGCAGAATGTAGTACTCCATGTCCAGGTAGCGCAGCTTGGTCATATCGCCGTTGTAGTTGCGTACGATGCGTTTCAGGGTTTCGAGGCCTGCATCTTTCGGGCTCCATCCCTGGCGCATCAGTTCGACGATGGTGTGCGCTCCGGCAACCTTGATGTTCTCTTCCCCGGATCCGGTGGCGCCGGCGGATCCTACGTCCTGATCGGTATAGCTTCCTGCGCCAAGGATGGGCGAGTCGCCGAGCCTTCCTGCCAGCTTCCATGCCAGCCCCGAGGTGGTAGTTGCGCCGGACATCTCGCCCTTGGTGTTGATCACCGATACGTGAATGGTGCCGGTCGTCGGCCACAGAATCTGTTCAGCGGCGAAGAGACGCTTGTCGGGCTCGATGTTGAGGTCGGCCGCCATCTCGGTGAGCCGTTGCATGCGGGCTTGAATAGTTGCGTGCCACTCCGGCGTAGGATGGCGCGGTACGGGGCCGGGACGAAGCTGCGAGAGCCCATGCAGATCGAACGTAGGCTTCGGTGCGGGACGGTCTGCGTAGGGATCTTTCCATGCGGGATCAGCCATGGGGACTCCCCACCAGTCCATCGATGAGTTGTTCTTTTTCCAGAGCATCCAGATTTTGCGGGCATCTTCGGTCAGCAGATTCTCTTCGGCAAAACCGAGGTCGACGGCGAACTTCTCCGCGCCCTGGGCCACCATCATCACGTGCGACGTATGCTCGAAGACCTTGCGCGCCAGCAGGCAGACATTTTTGATGTTGCGCACGCCGCCCACGGAGCCGGCGCGGCGTGAGGGGCCGTGCATGCAACAGGAGTCGAGCTCCACGACGCCGTCCTCGTTCGGCAGACCGCCGAGGCCCACGCTGTGGTCGGTTGGATCATTCTCACGGCCGAGGCAGATGTGGTGGGCGGCGTCCAGCGTATCGCTGCCGTCGAGCAACATCTGATACGCCTGCTGGATGGTCTGGTCGCCGGTCACGCGCGTGATGATGACAGGCTTCGCAGGTGGGTTGAGCTGCTTGACCGGTTCCGCCAGAGCGGCATGGTTCTCGCGTTCAAAGGCACAAAGTCCAGCCGCGCTTAGTGCGCTGAGGGAAAGAAAAGTACGTCGTGTCGTCAAAGATTTGGCTCCAGTTCGTCTCGAAGGTACGAAGAGAGTATCACCAAGGACAAACAGGAACGGAGGCCCGAAGGCCTCCGTTCCTGTTGCTGCGTTGTGTAAATCGAACTACTGCTTTGGTGTCGTCGAGTGTGTTGCCGGAGTCGTGTGGTGAACCGGAGCAGGAGCCGACGGCGGCGGTGCCGTTACGCCTGAGCTGGTGTTGTAGGCGTTGATGACAGCTTGCGTGATGTCGGTGGTCTGCGCGAACCAGAGCACGGGGTTAGCCTGCTGCTGTCCGCCGACGTTGAGCATCAGCGTGAAGCCATTGTCCTGCGCGTACTTCACAGCGGTTGCGCCAACCTTCTGCGCCACCTTTCCGTAGGCTTCCTGCAGGTCGCTCTGGTAAGCATTCTGAGCGTCCTCGGCATCGCGCTGGAGCGCCTTGTCCTTGGTGTCGATGTTCTTGATGAGCGAAGCGCGCTGATCGTCAGGAGCGCTTGCCGGCAAAGCCTGAAGCTGCTTCTTGAGCGAATCGACTTCGGCTCCCTGGCTCTCGATCTGGCTCTTCTTCGGCTCGTACTTCTTCTGAACCTCGGCAACTGAGCGCTGGCCTTCGTTGGTGGCCACGACAGCCTGTTCAAAGGCGACGATGGCGACCTTGGCGGGAATGGCCTGAGGAGCAACGGCGGCGGCGGGTGCTGCAGCAGCTGCGGGAGCCTGTGCAATGAGGTTGGTGGTGGCCAGGCCTGCAGCCAGCGCGGTAGCGAAAACAAGGGTACGGTTCATGCGGTGTTTGAGACTCCTTACAGGATGGAGAGATTGGTTGGCTTAATCTTAATTTCGAGAGGTCGGTGGGCTCAACGTTTGGAATCGGGGAACGGCAATTCAGTTCAATATCTCTGACTGTTGAAAGGAGAGAGTTACGGGCTCAGAGTGCCGTTGGCTGCCGTCCAAATATTCCAGTTCAGCGCCTCTGATTATAGGAGAGCCATCTGACCCGGTCAATGTCTGGGGGAAGCCAAAGATATCAGGCTGATCGGGCCGATTCTTCCGAAAAACGGAGCACTCGGCAGGGCTTCTCCGGATTTTGGATAACGCAAAACACAATAACTTCAAAAATCGCTGAAAACTGGCGATTTTGGTTTGGCACGCAGATTGCTCTATCTCCAGGTGTTCAAAGCCTGTACTTCGGCATGGAAGGTTTCACCTACCGATACGAAGTGCAAGCCGGATGTTCGGAACCAGGGCATGAAGTCGCACCCAAGAGATGCGCCACCCTCCGAACCGGTTCTGCTCTAAGCGGAATCATTTATGGGAGGCCAGTGACTGGCCATTAAAATCTGAGGGCCATCTTCCGGGGAGGGGAGGTGGCCCAAGGGCTTTAAGCGCCGCTCCCTATCCGTAGGGTGCTTTACTCCTGCGAGATAGGCCCTGGCCTATATGCTGCTTTTCTTCGGAAAAGCAGCATTTTTTGGGGCTTTTCCGGGGTTCAAGAGCAGGGCAAGCGCTCTAAAGGGAACCTGCCTCGCAAAACATGCTTGCGTATCCCTGGCGCTAGGCGTAGTATCGCTATGTTTGGCACGCGGATGGGGCTTTATCCAGAGGGTTGCCGGTTTTCATGCCGGAGGATAAAGCGGAACGCCGGAGGTTGACACCTCGGGTTATGCGGGTAGGCCTTCTGGCAATATCAACCGGAATGAGCTGTGCGCTTGCCGGATTGAGCCGGATACAAAGTCGGTTAAGGACAGGTAAGGACAATAGGGTAAGGGACTTTGAGTCCAGGCAGGATTTTGCCGGACTCCTCTCGATGCCGCATGGCCCTGATGAGACAGGGCAGAGAAGCAGCGATGCAATGCACAAAACCGTTCGCCAGGGCTGGCGAATGGGCCGAGTGAGAACAGTGTCCGGGGTATTCCGACGCTAGGGACCACAGATCGGCAACGATGTTCAGGCCTTTATTCGAGTCAACGCTTGAGACCGTCTCCTAAGAACCACCCACGGGCTGTCCGCCGTCCGCTCCCTCACCGGGATGCCGGGTACGCGGAGTTGTACGCGGGTTGCTCCTCCGGAGAGAACGTTCCAAGCACCCAATTGCAAGGGGAACCAACAGCACCATGTCAGAGCAGAATGTAATGGACGCTCCATCGCACAGTGCGACGGACGATTTCGACGGTGGCGATTTCGCCAACGACTTCGACAGCAACGACAACAGCGAGAGCGGCAACGGGGGTCCTATATCTCCGGGCATGGGCTTGAGTAAGAGCAGCCGACGCCGACGCCGCAAGCGGAAGAATAAGGTCGCCGGTGTTGATGGCGTCCCTGTCGCCGACGGCGAAGGGGCGCCGGTGCCGGTTGTTCCCATTGTGATGGAAGGCGAGAGTCTCGCACTGGCGGCAACAGCCGCCCCGCTGCAGCAACCTCAGCCGCGCAAACAAGGCCAGAACGGCCAGGGCAATCCGAATGGCCAGCAGCAGCAGGGACCGGGCGGCAAGCGCTGGAAGAAGAAGTTCCGCGACCGCGAGCGCCGTCCAGGCCGCAACGAGAATCCCGGCAACGACTTCCGTGCCGATGCCAGCTCGCCTAGCAGCAGCGGGCAGAGCAACGGCTATCGTCCGGACAACTTCGGCAACGGTGGCGGCTTCAAGCGCAAAGGCAAGGGCGGTGGAGGACAGCAGCAACGCAAGGAGCGCGGCTTTGTCGGCCCCATGGACCACAGCTATCGCGAGGTAAACGGCAACTTCGTCGATGCCGCGGCCTCGACCATCCAGCTGCACGGTGGTCGTCGTGGGGGGCATCGCCATCAAGGCGATTCGCAGCCCATCGACCACTCGATGCCGAGGGCGATTCCGATCCCCGAGGACGCGCAGACGCACATCTACTTCTTTATTGAAGAGCTCTTCTTTATCGCAAAGATTCAGGAGACGGCGCGCAAGCAGGGTGTCAAGGTGGCGTTCCTCAAGAACGACAAAGAGGCGATTGCTGAACTGACCAAAGGCGGCGATGAGAACAAACCCGCGCTGATCGTCTTCGACCTGAACAACGCAAACGCCAAACCGCTGACGCTGATTCCGAAGCTCAAGACCAAGCTGAAGCGCTCGGTCTCGATCGTAGGGTTCCTCTCGCATCTGCAGGGAGACCTCAAGGCCAAGGCTGTTGAGGCAGGCTGCGACACAGTAATGCCGCGCGCGGCGTTCTCACAAAACCTGCCGAACCTGCTTCGGAGATACAGCGTCGAAGAGGGCGAAGAGGTTAATTACAACTACTAGGAAACAGGAAACAGGAAACAGGAAACAGAGAAGAGAGAACAGAGAACAGGAAACAGCGCTTCATTCTTGGCAGAGATGCCGAGGATGAAGCGCTGTTGTTTTGCTTTTCTGGTTGTCATTGGCCCTGAGCGCAGTCGAATGGGAGGGAACCTGCTTCCTTCTCACTGTGGCAAAAACGCCGCTCTCCGGAACGGCATCCAAGCAGGGGAAGGAGAATTATTCCGATGCCAACGACTCAACACTCTGCCGCTGCCGAGCGCCACATGCAGGCCGCGCATGCGCACGAGGCCGCTGCGGCTTCGCACAACCAGAACGATCATCTCGCCGCGCATGAGCAGTCCAGGCTTGCGCAAGAACGCTCGCGCGAGGCGCATCAGCATTCCGAGCAGATCGCGAAAGAGAAGGCTGCAGAGACGAAGTAAAGGGGTGAAAGCCCGACCTATCGATTGCGTAACCGATAGGTCGAGCCTTCACCCCTTTGTCTTGTTGAGCCGGACGCCGATGGTTACTGGCCGGTGTAGGGATTAGGCGTTCCAGGAGTGCCTACGGGTGGGGCCGGCGGATTCTCGGGACGTGGTGGGAGGACGGCGCGGGCGGCGTCGATGCCTGGTGAGGGTGCGTGACCGCCGCGTAGACCTGCCAGAATCTGTGTTTGGAAATCGCTTGCTGCACCGGGGCTGTTGGGGAGAAAGAGTGTGTTGGTGCCGCCACGGGTACCGATATCGCGGAGAGTATCAAAGTATTGCGTAAGCAGGACGAGAGCCATGACGTCTTCGGAGGTGGCTCCTGGAACGCCCTTCTGGAAGTGTTCGATGGACGCTGAGAGTCCGTCGATGATGGCCTGACGTTCTGCGGCGATACCCTGGCCCTGGAGCGCCTTCGATTGGGCTTCGGCCTCGGCCTGTTTCACCTTGAGGATCTTTTCGGCTTCGCCACGAGCCTGCGCGGCGACTTGCGCGCGCTGGGCGGCGTTGATGTCGTTCATCGCGGCCTTCACCTTGATGTCGGGGATGATGTCGGTGACCAGCGCGGTAAGGATGTTGAAGCCGAAGCCGGACATAATGGCGTCGAGTTCGATCTTGACGGCGACCGAGATACCGGACTGCTGCTCGAAGGTCTCATCGAGGGTGAGTTTGGGAACGTGGCCGAGGATCGAGTTGAAGACGAAGCTCTCGATCTGCTTCTGCGGCATGCTGAGCCTGTAGAACGCGTCATAGATCTTGTCGTCGAGCACCACATACTGCACGCTGACGGGGATCTGCACGAAGACGTTGTCGCGCGTCTTGGTCTCGACGGAAAACTGTGCCTGTTTGACCTGCAGATCGACGAAGTAGACGCGCTCGGCGAACGGGAAGAGAAAGTGCAGCCCCGGTCGGGTGATGCGGTTGAACTTGCCGAAGCGCTCGACGACGCCGGCCGTCGCGGTGCGGACGGTGTAGAGGGTCTTGAGAATGGTGACCAGCAGGAAGAGCAGGATGATGGCGACGAAAACATAGAGCACAGGCATTGAAAACCCTTTCAGGTACGAGCCCAAGCATATACCCGGTAAGGCAGGAAACAGGAAACAGGAAACAGGGATTAGGGAACAGGAGACGGGGTGGGGCACGGGGTGAACCAAGGTAGTTAACCCCGCCCTCAAGGGTTACTAGAGGTGTTACTGGGAAGTAACAGGGGGAGCCTTATTCGGGACTGTAGTAGCCGGTGCGTGCCTGGACGGAGATCAGCTGGTCGCGGGCCTTCAGCTCGATCTTGTGAAACTGGTGGGGTGGGGAGTCCGGGGGCGTGTAGCCGATGCGGTATTGGGTGCGCATGTCGGCTTCGATCTCGGCATAGATGCGCTCGATGGGTGTGCCCGTGGTCACGATGAAGAGGCGGCCTCCGGTGGCATTTGAGATCTGCCGCATGATGTCGACTCCGGAGGTGTGTCCATGGATGGACCCGCCGAAGGCTTCGGGAGTGTAGAGCACGCTATAGACCGCAACATCGGCTAGCTGCGCCTCGTGAATGGCGGACGCAAGATTGTTGGTGCTGCCGTCGTCGTCACCATCGGTGAGGATGACGATGGCGCGGCGGCCGGGTTCTTTGCTGACGACCTTTTGGGCTGTGATACAGATGGCGTCGAAGAGCAGCGTCCCGACTTTCGGGTTCTGAGGGATGGGGGCGGTGAGGAGTTTCAGGCTGCTTTGCAGCTTCGCGACGTCGGAGGTCATCGGCTGCAGGAGGACCGCGAGGGTGTCGAAGCGTTCGACGAAGGCCCTGTCGTTGGGTTTGGTGAGCATCGCCTGGAGGAAGGTGGCGCTGGCGCGGCGCTCCTCTTCGGCGTAGTCACGCTGACTGCCGCTGGTGTCGACCATGAGGCCGATGGTGATAGGGAGGTTGCTGTCGCGGTCAAAGTAGCGGATCGTTTGCGGCTTGCCATCCTCGGTGAGGAGGAAGTCGTCCTTGCTGAGGCCGCCGACCAGACGGCCCCAGGTGTCGTAGGCAAGCGCTGTGATGGCTACGACCCTAACCTTAACCGCGAGGGTGTTTTCACCGTTGATTTTAGTGATCGGAGGCGGAGAGTTGGGCTGTTGCGAGGACGCAGCGGAGACCGGCAACACCATCAGGGCGAACGATGCGATGTGACGGCGGTAACTCACAGCTGCGCTTAGTGTGTCACAAATGCTGTAGGGAGTTGTGTTCTAGTACTGCAGATGTACTTATGAGCCCGCGCTAAAGCCTGTCATTTCGACCGACCAACGGGAGTGGAGAAACCCCTGTATTGCGCGATGTCCACAAGGACACGGCTTGCCTGCAGCAAGAACATGCTTTGTGGTAGCGGCAGGCATCCTTGGTAAAGGAGCAGAGCGTGTTCCTTTAGCTTCTTCGGTGGTACAAGCATCTGCGAAATACAGGGGTTTCTCCGCTCCCGTTGGTCGGTCGAAATGACAGGCTTTGGGGGCAGGTTTGTAAGTACAGCTGTAGTTCTAGGCGATTTGGCCGCGAAGCTGGATCTCGAGAAGGCACTGGATGAGGGTGACGGCGGCCGGTGTGACTCCGGCCATACGGCTGGCCTGTCCCAGGGTGCTGGGCCGGACGCGGCTGAGTTTTTCGACCATCTCGCGGGAGAGGCCGCTGCAGGCGCGGTAATCGAACCAGTCAGGGATGGGACGTGCCTCGTCCTTGCGTAGGCGCTCCATGGAACGCTGCTGTTGCGCGAGGTAGCCCGCGAACTTGATGCCGGTCTCGACGGTCTTCATCTCGTTGCGAACCCACGCGGGGAGCGTCTCTGGGTAGCTGGCTGCAGCGAGGGCCGAGAGCCACGGTGCGAACTCGGGAGCGGTCATGCGCGCAAGCAGCGAGGGGAGAAGCTGCTCGATGGTGATCGCGGGGCGCTTGAGGAGCTGGCTAAAGAGATCGCCCCTGGTAAACGACTGTGCAGGTGTGGGTTCTGCAGAGCTATTAGCGGCGAGCGTTTGAGCTTCAAGGATCTGTAGATCGGTGTCGGTCAGGCGTGCGGTTTCGAGCAGGCGCGTAAAGGCGATGGCGCGGACTTGCTTGGCTTCGAAGGCGGCCCAGGCGGTGTCGTCGATGAGGCCGAGGCTGCGGCCGTGCGGGGTGAGGCGGGTGTCGGCATTGTCGATGCGCAGGTGCAGGCGGAACTCGGCGCGTGAGGTGAACATGCGGTAGGGCTCGTCGGTGCCCTTGGAGATGAGGTCGTCGATGAGAATGCCGGTGTAGGCTTCGGTGCGGTCGAGAGTAAAGGCCTCTTCCGTTCTCCGAGCAAATAACCCAGCGTTGATGCCGGCCATCAGGCCCTGGCAGGCGGCCTCTTCGTAGCCGGACGTTCCGTTGATCTGTCCGGCGAGGTAGAGGCCATCGAACTTCTTGACGCGCAGCGTACGGTCGAGCTCGGTGGGATCGATGGCATCGTACTCGATGGCGTAACCGGGGCGCAGCATCTCGGCGTTCTCGAGGCCGGGGATGCTGTGCACCATGGCGGACTGGACTTCCATCGGGAGCGAGGTGCTCATGCCGTTGATGTAGACCTCGTGTGTGTTGAGGCCTTCGGGTTCCAGGAAGAACTGGTGTGAGGTCTTGTCAGGGAAGCGGACGATCTTGTCTTCGATCGACGGGCAATAGCGTGGGCCGATGCCTTCGATCTGGCCGGTGAACATCGGCGAACGATGAACGTTGTCGCGGATGAGCTGCAGTGTCTCGGGTGTGGTCGTTGCGATGTGGCAGGAGATCTGGCGCAGCGGCGGAGTCCACGTGGGTTCGCCGTCCGTGGGTGCGGAGCGGAAGCTGAAGGGCGTGGGATCTGTGTCGCCGGGCTGCTCCTCGAACTTGTCCCAATCGATGGTGCGGCCGTCGAGGCGTGGTGGTGTGCCGGTCTTCAGGCGGGTCTCACGCAGGCCAAGCTTCTTGAGCGACTCACCGAGGAGCACGCTGGCGGGCTCGCCAGAGCGGCCGGCGGTGTACTGCTGCTCGCCGCAGTGGATGAGGCCGTTGAGGAAGGTGCCGGTGGTGACGATGACGGCGCGGGCGGAGATGGTACGACCATCGCGCAGGCGCACACCGGTGACCGCTGGGCGCGGGGCCACACGCGCTTCGCGCAAAGACGCTGTATCCGCGGATTCCTCGATCACCAGGTCCACCACCTCAGCCTGCTTGATAAAGAGGTTGGGGATGCTTTCGAGCTTCTCGCGCATTTTTACGCGGTAGAGGGCTTTGTCGCACTGGGCGCGGGGACTCCAGACGGCGGGGCCGCGGGAGGTGTTGAGCAGGCGGAACTGGATGCCGCAGGAATCAGCGACTTCGCCCATGATGCCGCCGAGGGCGTCGACCTCGCGTACCAGGTGTCCCTTGGCGACGCCGCCGATGGCCGGGTTGCAGGACATCTGCGCGATCAGGTCGAGGTTCAGGGTGAAGAGCGCTGTACGCAGGCCCATGCGTGCAGCAGCAGCAGCAGCCTCGCAGCCGGCATGTCCGGCGCCGACCACAAGCACATCAAACTTTTCGGAAAAGCCTGATACCCCGAATTGAGAGGTAGAACTCACAATACCCTCTATTTTAGTGGACGGGGCTATTACAGGTGCCGTTTTGTTGAACAGCAGCCTAAAAGCCTTGTTTCGACTCACTTTGGGCGGACCCAGGTATCGGGGATTGCGAGCGATGTGCACTCTTCGCAGTGCAGGGTATCGGGTCCGGTGCGCCTGAAGGTGAAGCGACGAAGAGCTTTATTCTGGCATGCTTCCTGATTGGCCTTCATTGGAGCATCGACGAGTGCAAATCCATCGGTAGCAGGGCAGCGCATAAAGGTATTGGGCAGGAGAGGAGTTTGGGTTTTGGCAAACTCCCCGAAGAAGATGAATCCTTGCGTGTCGGACAGTTGTAGGCCGGGCCATACGGCCTCTCGTAGATCTCCATTGCGAAAGCCGTCGAGGACCTGCTTTTCTGTGGAGTAGTTCTCGGGTAGGTAACGTTCTGTGATGGCAGCTTTCACTATCTTCGCTATAGGGTTGTCATCGCTGGGAGCGTCGAGCACTGAGCCACTGGCTGGTTGAGCGGTCCAACTGCCATCGGGGTTGCGATGCAGCTGCAGCTTAACCGTCTTTTCGCCGAGAGAAAGCAGCACATCGTTATCCATGCCGGAGGAATCGACATACTTGTCATAGAGAAAGGGAACGAGAGGAGTTCCTGTCTCCGTCAAAATTCCAACCTTGCCGTTTTTGACGGCGAAGATCAATTCGAAGCCACTGAGCAACGAGAGATGGTCATAGATGGGAGGTAGCAGCACCTTGCCGGTCCAGCCATCGATCAGTTCGTCATGGCCATCTTTGGTAGCAACGAGGCGCGGATCATCGCGGTCAATAGCAGTGATCGCGTCGAACTCCGCAGGCATCCAGACTGCGCCAGCAGGTGAGAGCAGCCCGGACTTATCGTTTTTGGAGACGAGAAAGTAGGCAGGAACCTCCGGCCGGGTTTCGTCGCCAGGTGTCGATGCTGGTGGACGAAGGTTGGTGAGGTCCAGGTTGTCCCATACGAGGGGAACAAGAACCTTGCCGTCGCCATCTATGACCCCAAATTGATTCGCACCCTTTGTGTCGGTGATATGCGGGACGAATAAGGTGTTGGGTCCGGCAGTGATTTTGCCGATTCCTGCATATTGCAACGGCACCTTGATCTGGAGCTGCGAGTCGAGGAGGCCCCCTTTGTGGTCTTTGTAGGCAGCGAGACGAGTGCCAAGAGGGTCCAGGGTATCGAAGCGATGTTGTGGGATCACTTCGTGGAGTTGAGTGTCCAGGGCGTAGCTAGTGTCCGAAGTATTGACGATGAGCAACTTGCCTTCGGGCCACCAGGAGACACGCTGGTCCGTGGTGACAGGGAGGACGGGCTTGCCCTGGCTATCGAAAGCTCCCTGGGCATCGTCTTGTTCTTGTTCGGCAAGGATGAAAGGGCCGTGGTTACGAAGATTCCAACTCCCGAGTGGGATGACGAGGCGCCCGCTGGTTGGATCCATAGCGCCGTGCTGATCGCCTTGTCGCACTGTCCAGAGAAGGGAACTGTCGGCTTTGTCGGAGAAGCGGGGATCGTCGATGTCGTCGTAAGTGGTGCCCTTGATCGGCTGGCCGTGGTTGTCTAATAGCGATTCCTTGCCGTGCTGCTTGATGACAAAGCGTTGGACCTTGGGGATATAGCGGATGCCTTCGTATTCGAGAGGAATCAGAATGCGGCCTGTGGCATCGCAGATCCCTTCAAGTATCGGAGAGGATTCACTGCTTTTGTCGTTCTGAGATAGCCGGAAGAGTGGTGGGCCATCGCCTTCAAAAGGGCTGATGTCGTAATACGTGGCGGGCAAGATCATGTGGCCAGTCGTATCCATGAGGCCTGTGCGTTCGTGGATGCTGACGATGGCGATGCTGCCATGGGGGTGAATGCCGTTTAGTCCATCGATGACAACACTGCCGTCACCGTCCGCAGTACAGCGGACGGTGGGGCCAGTGCGGGTGCAGGTAAGATGCGCCTCCGGCCAGTGCAATTGACGAGGCGATTCTACTTTCTCCGTTTGTGCGTGAACTGCGGAGAAGACAGCGAAGAGAGCGAGCGCGGAATAAAGAGGTAAGCGGGACACAAAATATCATCTCTAAAAAATCAAAGTCTCGCAAAGTTCTTCCTGCTGTATGCAAGGCGACAAAAGTACGTGTTGTTTCTCAAACAGAAAATGCGCCCGAGGAAGGGCGGCTTCGATAGCATGAAGTTATGGTCGAACTGAATGTAGTAGAAGCGCGTGTGCTCGGGTCTCTAATGGAAAAAGAGATTACGACACCGGAATACTATCCGTTATCCCTGAATGCCCTGGTGAATGCATGCAATCAGAAGAGCAGCCGTGATCCGGTGATGGAGCTCGGCGAGGCGGATGTGCGCACGGCTTTGTTCGATCTTGAGGGCTTGGGATTGGCCAGGACCATTGCGGATACGCGCGTCTCGAAGTTCGAGCACCGCACGCGCGATGTGCTGAATCTGCGCCGTGATGAAGTGGCTGTGATCTGTCTGCTGCTGTTGCGGGGACCGCAGACCTCTGCGGAACTCCGTGCGCGGACAGAACGGCTGTATTCGTTTGACGACAACAATGCGGTACTTTCGACGCTGGAACGGCTGGCTGGGCGCGAAGAACCATTTACCGCTGTTTTGCCGCGGCAGTCCGGTGCACGTGAGGTGCGGTGGGTGCATCTGCTGTCTGGAGCCGTCAGTGAGGCTATGAGCGCTCCGCCCCGCGAGGAGGCTCCAGCTACAGGTCTTGCGCAGCGTGTCGAAGAGCTGGAGAAGCTGGTACGCTCGCTGGAGGAGCGGCTGGCAGCACTGGAGGGCTCCGGTGCTACAGTGCAGGAATAATCGTTTTCCTGCATAACCTGTTGTGTTGCGAATCGTCTATTCGCTAATCAGCTTATTCTGAAGAGCGCGCACTCCACTGGTTTGCTGCGCTTGTGCTTTTGGGTTCTGTTCTTTCCGAGGAGAATGATCGTGACGTCAATGAGCTTAAGGAAGTGCCTGGCAGCGGCGATGGCCGTATGCTTTGCAGTGAGCGGATCTGCGATAGCGCAGACGGACGGCAAGCTGAAGCTGCCGGAGATCAAATACGAAACCTATACTCTACCCAACGGGCTGAAGGTCATCACGCATGAGGATCATCGGCTGCCGCTGGTCGCGGTCGACCTGTGGTATCACGTAGGGCCGCTGAATGAGCGCGCTGGACGCACGGGGTTCGCGCACCTGTTCGAGCACATGATGTTCGAAGGCTCCGAGCATGTGGGCGAGAAGGCGCACATCAAGTTTGTGCAGGGCGCGGGCGCGACGGACGTCAATGGGACGACTGACTTCGACCGTACCAACTACTTTGAGACACTGCCAGCCAATCAGCTAGAACTCGGATTGTGGCTGGAGAGCGACCGCATGGGCTTCCTGATGGAGGGTCTGGATCGCAAGCTGCTGCAGAACCAGCGCGACGTGGTGCGCAACGAGCGCCGGCAGGGAGAAGGACGGCCCTATAGCGTTGCCGATGAAGCGTCTTTCCACTTGCTGTTTCCTCAGGGGCACCCCTACTACGGCAGCGTGATGGGTAGCCATGCTGACATCGAAGCTGCACGCATCGCCGATATCCGTGACTTCCACCAGCAGTTCTATACACCCAATAACGCGTCGATCGCGATTGCCGGCGACTTCGATCCGAAACAGCTCAAGGAGCTGCTGACGAAGTACTTTGGGCCGATCCCCCAGGGGCCGAAGGTTGAACCTCTGAATGTGGTGACGCCCCCGATTACTTCGCAGAAGCGCCAGACCATTACCGATACGGTGAAGCTGCCACGGTTGCAGATTGGGTGGCTCACACCTGCGGCCTATACGCCGGGCTCTTATGACATCGCCGCAGCGATGTTTGCGCTCGGAAGCGCGAAGGTCAGCCGCCTGGATAACGCGCTGGTCTACAAGGCGCAGGTCGCGCAGAGCGTCGAGTGCGACGTGGATTCGCTGAAGCTGACCGGGATGGCCGGCTGCAGTGTAACGGCCAAGCCTGGCGTGAAGCTCGAAGACCTGGAGGCCACGGTCTGGAGCGAGATTGCAAAGCTACAGAAAGAAGGGCCGACTGCTGAGGAGATCGAGGCCTACAAGACCACGAATCTCTCAGGGAAGATCGAGGGCTTGCAGCGCTTGGGCGGCTTCGGTGGCGTGGCGGACACGTTGGACAGCTACAACCAGTACACCGGCGACCCGGGCTATCTGCCCAAGGATATCGCGGCGATTGAGGCTGTGACTCCCGCCAGTGCAAAGGCTGCAGCGGCGAAGTACTTCACCAAGGACTCCTCTGTCGTGGTGTACTGCGTTCCCGGCGAAAAGGTGTTGCACGATGTTCCGCGAAGCCCCGACAACACCGATGCAGAGGTGAAGATCACCAACCCATACACGCCGGAGTTTGAGAAGTCGCAGGATTGGCGCAAGACGCCGCCTGCGGCTGGCCCTCCGGTAGCGGTGCATCTGCCGGTTCCACAGACCTTCACCCTGGCCAATGGCTTGAAGGTGTTCGTGGTGGAAGACAGGTCATTGCCGATTCTGGCGGCGTCACTGGTAGCGCGTGCCGGCAGTGAAAACAACCCTCAAGATAAAGCCGGGCTTGCATCACTGACGGCACAGACCATGGGCGAGGCGACTACCTCGCGCGATCTGAAACAACTGGCCGACGCGCAGGAGCGCATTGGAACGCGTGTGTTTGTGAGCACCTCCATGGATGGCGCGACGGCCGGCATGACGGTGCTGACCAACCATGAGCATGCCGGGATGGACCTGTTCGCGGATGTGATTCAGCATCCCGCCTTCAAGGCCGAGGATCTGGATCGGCTGCGCAAACAGCGGCTGGTGGGTATCGCGCAGGAGGGCGATTCGGTTTCGGCCATGGTCTTCCGCGTCGGGCCTAAGTTGCTCTATGGCGACCAGCCTTATGGAAACTCGGAGACGGGTACGACCGAGAGTGTCACTGCGCTGACGCGCGACGACGTGTCGAGCTTCTACGCCAGCCACTATGGCCCTGCGGACTCGGCGCTGGTACTGGTCGGCGATGTGGACCAGGTTGAGGCGAAGAAGCTGGCAGAGCAGTACTTCGGCGGCTGGACGGGCAACGCCTCAGCGGCGATTACTCTGCCTCCTGCCCCAGAGTTGCAGCCGACGCATGTGGTCATCATCGACAAGCCCGGAGCCCCGCAGACAGCATTGTTTGCATTCGGTACAGGTGTTCCTGCGAACTCGCCTGACCTACCGGCGGTCCAGGTGATGAACTACACACTGGGCGGCAGCTTTGCCAGCCGCATCAACATGAACCTGCGCGAGGTGCACGGCTATACCTATGGTGCAAGCTCACGCTACGCGTCTTATCGCGGCATCGGACCGTTTCAGGCGGGGGGCCTGGTTCGTACCGACGTGACTGGTGCGGCTGCCAAGGAGTTGATGGGTGAGATCAAACGCTTCCCCTCCACACCACCAACCGACGCCGAGTTGAACGAGGCAAAGGTCGCTCGCATCCAGTCGCTGCCGGGTCAGTTTGAGACGAGTTACTCGATTGCCGGTTCGATCGGCTCGATCTTCCTCTACGAACGCCCGCTCGACTACTACGCCGCGCTTCCCGCGAAGTATCGCGCGGTAACTTCGGCTGACGTCGCGCGTGTTGCGAAAGAGGACGTGCATCCTGATGAACTCATCATCGTGGCGGCGGGCGATCGTGCCAAGATTGAGCCGCAGTTGAAGGATGCGGGTCTCGGGCCGGTCGAGGTGCGGGATATCCATGGAACGCTAGTGACGGACGCGAAGTAAACGGACGTTGCGGCAAAACAAAGAGAGGCGCGGCCCATGGGCCGCGCCTCTCTGCATGAATTCGGGAACAGCACAGCGCTGCTCAGGCAAAAGCGGCGAGCGTCTTCTCCAGGCTCGCGGGATCTTCGATGTTTGTTGTCGCGAGAGCGCGGTCGATCTGACGATTGAGGCCGCTGAGCACCTTGCCGGGGCCGACTTCGATGTAGTGCGTTGCGCCGCTCTGCTGTAGCAGCTTGATGCACTCCACCCAGCGAACAGCGCCGGTTACCTGCCGTATGAGCGCGTCGCGGACTTCGGAGCCACGGGTCATCAGGCGGGCGTCGACATTTGCTGCGACGGGGAAGGCTGGATCGGCGAAGGCGATGGATTCCAGGCGGCTGGTGAGTTCATCCTGCGCGGGCTGCATGAGCGCGGAGTGGAAGGGGCCGCTGACCGGAAGCATGACGGTGCGCTTGGCTCCTGCCTCTTTGCAGAGGGCTGCGGCACGCTCGACGGCGGCAGCGGTGCCGGAGATGACGATCTGGTCGGGCGAGTTGATGTTGGCGGGTGCTACGACGGCGCCGACGCGTGATGCGGCCTCGACGGGAGTGCTGGCCGGGTTATTAGGGTCGGCGAGAGCCTCCACTGCGGCGGAGGCCTGAGAGCTGGGGTTGCCGGGGTCCTGAGGAGGCGCCTGGGTCAACTCGTCGGCGACACGTGCGCAGATGTCGTTGATCTGCTCTACAGGTAGGCCAAGGATCGCTGCCATGGCTCCTTGGCCTGCGGGCACGGCTGACTGCATGAACTGGCCACGCAGGCGTACGGTACGCACCGCGTCGGCGAAGCTGAAGGTGCCTGCGGCAACATGCGCGGAGTACTCCCCGAGCGAGTGCCCTGCGGCCAAGGCGATGGACAAGCCGCGCGACTTCAACTCCGGCTCCAGCACGCGCAGGGCTGCTGTCGATACCGTGAGGATCGCCGGCTGCGTATGCTCGGTGCGTTTGAGCTCTTCCTCAGGGCCTTCAAAGATGACCTTTGACAGGGCAAAACCGAGAGCGTCGTCGGCCTCTTCAAAGACCGCGCGGGCGGCGGGAAACGTGTCGTATAGCGCGCGACCCATGCCGACGGTTTGGGAACCCTGGCCAGGGAAGAGAAGGGCGATCTGTGGCAAAATGCTCATCTGCATAGTGTAGCGAGTTGGTGCGCGGTGAGCATAGCGTACACAGCGCAGGCGAAGGCGAAGGTGAGCACGCCAACGCGCCAGCGGTGGAGGATGTCCCAGCGGCGGTGTTCCTTCTGCCAGCTCGAGGGCGAAGCCTCGGGCGGCAGCGCGGCGATCCGATTATTGATCGGAACAAGCGTGGTGACGGTAAAGACGATGACTGCCGCCCACAGACTGGAAGCGATGATCAGGAAGGGGAATACTGTCTCGTGGCGATAGAGAGCTGTTTCCGCGAGAAGAAGCAGTAGGCAGAGCGCGTACCAGAATGGCATCGCCTTGCCTAGAAGCCGCGCAAAGAGACTGAGAGCCTGGGTTCGCGGACGGGGATCCAGTTGCTGCATGACGGGGTTGATGAAGAGGGAGACGGTAAGCTCGTTGCCGATCAGCAGGCCAAGGCAGAGGATAGTGAACAGGTTGAAGAAGATCATGACGGCAGACTCCTGGTTTGCGTACAGGCTTCTGATTCGCTGCAGGGCATTGCCGTTTCAGAGAGGTGTGCTGACAAATTTGTCAGGCACGGAGGTGGGCAGATGGCAGTTTCGAAGAAGGAGAGATCACCGTGCCCCATCGACGCGATGCTATCGGTGATCGACGGGCGATGGAAGGGAACGATCCTGTGGCATCTTGTGTCGACGCCGTTGCGCCCGAGTGAACTGCGTCGCCAGATTCCGGAGATTACCGAGAGAATGTTGATCCGTCATCTGCAGGAGCTGGTGAGCGACGGGATTTTGTTGCGGCAGGAGGAAGAGGGTAGGCCGCGGTCTGTACGGTATTGCGTGTCGGAGTACGGGATGACTCTGGTACCGGTGTTGGAGAGCATCTGCGGGTGGGGCAGGAATCACCTGGCGCGGGTTGCCTCTATTCAATGACACCGGAGACGAAGATTTGCTCGGCTGTGGCGGAGGTCAGGCGGTAGAGCGCGAACTGGCGTGTCGATTGCGCACGCAGCTCGAAGAGCAGGCTGGCCCGGTGCCCGGCGTCCGGGTCGACGGCATCGACCAGCCGCATCCAGGGCGTGCGATCGAGGTGTGTGGCATCAGTGATCGAACTGAGGGAGACCTGTAGGTCTCCCGAGGGAAGGTGTTGCGCGACCAGCGTGAGATAGACAGGGCCGCCTGTTGTGACGGCTACCTCTGCCGTGTACACGAACGTTGGCAGGCCGTCGTAGCTCAAGGTATAGGGCGTGAGCTGCTCGTTGGAGAGTACAACCGGCGGCGGAGTTTGGGGTATGGGCGCGGCCTTCGCGGCGGTGCTCCGATGGGTACTCTTCCTGGCTGTTGTTTTAGGCGTTTGGTTCGCAGCAGGTGTTGTAGCGGTTGGCGGAAGGGTGAGGTGATTGATCGTGATGTAGTTGGCGACACGGGGTTGGGCAAGTGTCTGGAACTGGATCAGTGTCGCGGCGCGCTCCGTGGGAGTGGCCCACTCCCGCGCGAAGAGATGAGGTTCACGGTTCGCGGCGTCGGAGACGGCAGCGACCTGATGCAGATTGGGCGGCAGACTCTTGAGCTCTGCTGTAGGAGTGAGGCCCGCCGGCTTGCCTCGGCGCATGGTTGGACGGCTGGGGTCATCGTTCAACGATGTGCTCATACCGGTAACTGCTGATCCGCTGTCTTGCTTGCGACGCTGGGCGTCCTGCTTGGGATCGCGATGGCGCAGGGTGGGGCGATCTGGATCGTCGGCTGGCACGTCGCCGGTCGAGGTCGTTGTGGAAGTGCTCCCGGAAGTGCTTCCAGAATCGCTGTTGTCCCGGCGCGTCATGTGAGGTCTGTCGGGATCGTCGTCCGTTGGCTTTGTCGAGTCCGAAGTCGCGGGAGTGGTTTTGTCGGGTGAGGTAGTAGAGGTCGTAGTGCTCGGTGCGGACCTTCCGGCGAAGTGTGGTCTGTCGGGGTCGGAGCTCGCAACGATAGCCGCGGGGTGCGCGGAGGCGTGCAGGGCGGGAGCCTTCGGTTCGGCGGGTGTTGGCTTGAAGTTGCCATAGCCGAACCAGGCGGTTACAGGGTTGTCATCCGTGGCCGAGCGGTGTGTGACGACGTTGCGTGCATACTCGAGGTCCACTGTGCCTTCCGAGCGTCCTGCCTCTTCAATGGAGTACACGTTGCCGGTCTGCAGCGCGAAGGGGATGGGCTGCGTGAGGTATACCCCGGCATCTTCGAGGTGGCCGTTGATGAAGAGCGACACGGGAACAAGTCGTGCGGCGGTAGGCTTTGCGAGATCGCCTGTCCACTCATAGATGGCGACGGCTCGTGTCACGTGCTCGGGGGCCGCGACGCGATGTGTCTGTGCGCACACAGGCGCAGCGAGGAGTGCCGCCAGCAGAACCGGACCGCCAAAGGAAGAGCACTTGAGCATGCTTTTATTAGACGCCAAGAGACGGAACAGCGTTTCGAGGGGCATAGCCCAAGTGACATCAAACTGCGATGAGATGATCGATTTGCCGAGTATCACTGCCACCCACAATTCTAGAGATCATGCGAGCCACATCTCTAGAATTCTCTGATTACCCCGTACCCACTAAGGGCGCATTTATGTCATTCGCACCCGATACAAGGAGAACCCCTTTCCGCTGCCACCGCCTCTACGGACGGTTTATCATCCTGTAACTGAAAGAGTTGAAGCTGTCCGAATGTACAAAAAGCTTGCAGCCTCTTTGCTTCTCGGAGTTATGCCTTTGGCCGCCCAGACGATCCTGGTTCATGCGCATCGCGGAGGACGTGCGGCGCGACCGGAGAACTCCATCCCGTCGTTTGAGTTCGGGATCCAGCACGGAGCCGATGTTCTCGAGCTTGATCTGGCTGTGACCAAGGACAATGTCCTGGTCGTGTCGCATTCGCCGTACCTGACGCAGATGCACTCAGACGATCCGCGCATGGCTGCGGCTCTGGCGAATGAGCGGCAGTGCGTAGGACCGGCACTCCCTCCGGGAACGTTGATCCATTCGCTCACGCTGGCGGAGTTGAAGCAGTACGACTGCGGGTCGAAGACCCTGCCGGCCTTTCCGCACCAGGTAGCGGTTCCGCACACTACGATCCCGACCTTTGAAGAAGTACTGAACCTGGCTCCGCAGGGCACATTTGAGTACAACGTCGAGACCAAGATCTTCCCGAATCACCCGGAGATCACGCCAACACCGGAGGTGTTCGTGCAGATGATCGACGAGGCAGTGCGGCGGCACCATCTGGAGTCGCGCGTGATTCTGCAGAGCTTCGACTTCAGGACGTTGTTGGCGATGAGGAAGCTGGACCCGAAGATCCGTCTGTCGGCACTCTTCGGGCAGGCGAAGTATGACAGCTTCATGGGCCTCACTGACCCGGATAAAAGCTTCGCTCATATCGCGAAGATCACCGGGGCGGACATTCTGAGCCCGGACCAGAGCCTGGTAACGCCGGAAGAGGTTGCGACGGCTCACGCGGCAGGGGTGCAGGTCGCTCCCTATACGGTGAACACAGAAGAAGGCTGGAAGAAGATGGCTGATGCGCATGTCGATGCCATCATCACGGATGATCCGGTCGGGCTTCTGCAATGGCTGCGTGCACAGACCCCGCCTTTGCATCCGTAAGGGAGCATTGCCCACTGGCCGGATATTCAGATTCCAAGGCCTGAGGTCACGCTCGCGTTCGATACCGATCGCAGGCAGACTGCCGAGACACGCACGCGGCTCCTCGATAAGGTGGCAACCGACAATCTCCTGATAGGCGGCATGCACTTGAACTTTCCTGGGTTCATCCGCATTCATCGTGACGGCAATACGTATGCCATTCATGAGGAACGCTGGTTGCCAGATCTCAGATAATGGATGTTTTCGGTGCTATCCCAAATCTGCCATCTCGACCAAAAGCGCCCTTGGTCGAGATGACAGATTTGGTGTGATCTATTTCTGCATTACATTAGCGGTGCAATCGCTTTAGATCACTTCTGAATCGTCGTTTCGCCCTTGCTCAGTCTCTTCGAGACCTGTTCCGGTGTGGGTAGCTGGGTGCGATCCCATCCTCCGCCGAGAGCCTCGATCAACTGCACGGAAGCCGTCATCACGTTGGTATGAAGGGTGACGAGCGTCTGCTGATCCGTAAGCAAGGTGGTTTGCGCCGTAACTACATCGACGTAAGGGTCGATGCCTGTGGTGTAGCGCCCCATCTCCAAATCGAGATATTCCTTCGCGGACTGCTCGGCCTGTTGCTGTTGTTGAATCTGCGTGGACTGGATGCGTGTCGAGGAGAGGTAGTCTTCTACCTGCTGGAATGCAGTCAGGACGGCCTGCCGATAGCTAGCAACATCGGCGTTGTAGGTAAAGATGTATTGGTTCACGGTGGCACGGCGAAGGCCTGCGTCGTAGATAGTCTCGGACACAGATGGCCCGACCGACCAGAAACGGCTCGCTATGTCGAATAGGTGTTTCCAGCTCGAGCTCTCCAGGCCGCCTGATGCGCTCAGCGTAAGGGTGGGATAGAAGGCGGCATAGGCCACCCCAATCTGCGCGTTTGCTGAGGCCATATTTCGTTCAGCCGCGGCGATGTCGGGTCTGCGCTCCAGCAACTGCGACGGAACTCCGATTGGAATGGGCGGCGGAACTGCATCCAGTACTCTTATTGGGATAGAGAAGCCTGAGGCGTTCGTCCCGATCAGAACGGCGATGGCATGCTCATACTGGGCGCGCGCTACGCCGAGGTTTGTAGCGGCTGCCTGGGCATTCTGCAGTGTGTTCTGTGCTTCGACCACCGAGATCCGATCGCCAACGCCGGTGTCGTACTGAGCCTGCGTATAGTCCAAGGCCTTCTTGTCGGCTTCAATGGTTTGGTTGTAGAGGTCCTGCAGCGCGTCCTGACCGCGAATTTCGAAGAAGGTGATGGCCAGATCAGCCTGCTCGGTGAGGCGCTCATTCTCCAGATCGGCGGCGCTGAGCTGTGCGGCATACTGCTGCTCGTGGATCGTATTGCGAACCTTACCCCAGAGATCCGGCTCCCACGAAACATCTAGGGGGAGAGTCGTCAGGTTGGTCGTCAGGTTTTGGCCGGTCGTTGCGCTTGTAGTGCCTGAATTGTTTACGGTGTTCGCCGAGGTTCCCGCACGCGTATATCCAGGAGATGTGCCCACTGTGGGGTAGAGCTGGGAGCGGGCCTGTGCGATCAGGGTGCGCGCTTCCATGAAGTTCTCGAAGAATTGCTTGATGTTCTGGTTGTTGATGTTCAGCTGGTCTTCGAGTGCGTTCAATTCGGGATCGTTGTAGATCTCCCACCATTTGCCATGCAGCATGGCATCCTGTGGTTGCGCGACCTTCCAGGCATCGGAGTTGGGCGCCGGTGCTTCTTTATAGGCGACCGGCGGAGCCTGTGCCATGGCAGGCGGCACCTGATATTTGGGGCCGACCCTGCAGCCTGTCAGCAGCAGAGCCGCAACAGCAGAAGTAAGTGCAGCAGATTGACGGAAGGTAGTCATAGTTTTATGTCCATGCTTCTTCAAAATTAGTCCAGATTAATCTGGGGTGGAGGGCACAAGGCCATCCGTGGCACGAAAGTCGTCGTGGTGCTTGCCGGCTATGCGGAGGCGCAGCTTGTCGAACATGAGATAGACGACCGGAGTTGTAAAGAGCGTAAGCATCTGGCTGACGATCAGGCCGCCAACAATGGTAATGCCCAGCGGCCGGCGAAGCTCGGATCCCGTGCCTGTTCCAAAGGCCAGGGGGAGAGCGCCGAAGAGTGCCGCCATCGTGGTCATCAGAATGGGACGAAAGCGCAGCATGCAGGCCTCGAAGATGGCGTCTTCCGTATTCATGCCGCCCTCGCGTTCTGCCTGGAGGGCGAAGTCGATCATCATGATGGCGTTCTTTTTTACGATGCCGATCAGAAGAACGATGCCGATGATCGAGATGACGTTCAGGTCCTCCTTGAAGACCATCAACGCCAGCATGGCGCCCACGCTGGCTGACGGCAGGGTGGACAGGATCGTGATGGGGTGCACCAGGCTTTCGTACAGTACCCCGAGCACGATGTAGACCGCCAGAATGGCCGTCAAAATCAGATAGGGCTCGGTGCCGAGCGACTGCTGATACGCCTGCAGCGTTCCGGCGAATTGACCCTGAATCGACGTGGGGGTGCCGAGCTTCTGCTTCATCTGCTCGATTTCAAGCGTGGCATCACTGAGCGAAACGCCCGGCGCAAGATTGAAGGACACCGTAACGGAAGGAAAGAGCCCGGTGTGGTTGAGTGCCAGTGGGGTTGTATTGGCGCTGCTCTTCGTCATGGCAGCGAGTGGCGTATTCCCGCTGGCAGTCGTGCTGCTGCTCGAGGCGCCGTGGAAGTACACACTCTTCAAGCCCTCTGGGCTTGCCCAGTATTGGGGAGCGACTTCGAGCACAACGTAGTACTGGTTCAACTGCGTATAGATAAGCGAGACTTCAGATTGGCCGAAGGCTGCGTACAGCGCGGAATCGAGCGAACTGGCCGTCTGTCCAAGTTTTGCCGCAGTGACGCGGTCGTAGGTGAGAAGTTGGTCGAGGCCGCCGTTCTGTTGATCGGAGCTTACGTCCTGGAATCCGCGCAGATGCGTCATCGATTCCAACAGCTTCGGCCCCCAGGTCTGGAGGTCGTTCACATTGTCGGCCTGGATGGTGTACTGATAGAGCGCGTTGCTGGAGCGTCCCCCGATGCGCAGGTCCTGCGATGCCTGCAGGAAGGTCGAGGCTCCGGTCAGCTTATTCAGTGGGTTGCGAAGTTCATTGATGATCTGCGGAGCGCCATCCTTACGCTGCTTGGGCGCATGACTGCCCAATGGCTTGAGGATGACAAAGATATTTCCTGTGTTCGTCGCGCCGCCGCCGCCTGTGAAGCCGATCACGTTTTGTACTGATGGATTTTTCTTGATTACGTCCTCAGCCTGCAGCAGAGAGGAGTTCATCACTGGATAGGACGCGTCCTGGGGGCCGCGAATAGCTCCAGACAGCGAGCCAGTGTCCTGTTGCGGGAAGAATCCCTTCGGGATTTTGATGATGATGACCACATTGAGAGCGATGGTCAAAAGCAGAACCGTAAGCATGAGCCCTGGGTTTTCCAGCACCCAGTGGAGACTCCTTCGATACAGATTCAAAACCCAGTCGAAGGCGCTCTCTGTCGCCATGTATATCCGGCCATGCTTCTTGCCGTGGTCGTGCTTCAGCAGATAAGCACACATCATGGGCGTGGTGGTCAGGGAGATGGCCATCGACACCACGATGGCGGTAGAGAGAGTAACAGCAAACTCGCGGAAGAGGCGGCCTACGATTCCGCCCATCAGGAGCAGCGGGATAAAGACCGCGATCAGCGAGATGCTGATGGACACCACGGTAAAGCCGATCTCTTGTGCCCCCTTCAATGCAGCTTCAAAGGGGTCCATTCCATTTTCGGTATGGCGCGTGATGTTTTCCATCACGACGATGGCGTCGTCCACCACGAAGCCGGTCGAGATGGTCAGGGCCATCAAAGACAGGTTGTCGAGGCTGTAGCCGAAGATGTACATGATCGCAAAGGTACCGATCAATGAAACCGGAACGGCGACAGCGGGAATGAGTGTGGCCCGGCCGTTGCGCAGGAAGACAAACACGACAAGGACGACCAGGCATACGGAAAGAATGAGCGTACTTTCGACATCGTCAACCGATGCGCGGATCGTCGTCGTACGGTCCAGAACCTTTGTTACCTTGATGCCCTGCGGGATGGACGCTTCGAGCGAAGGCATCTGCGCATCGATACGATCGACCGTGTCGATGATGTTGGCTCCCGGCTGGCGGAAGACGACAAGCACGATGGAGCGTTTGCCGTTCAGATAGCCGCCGGCCCGTACGTTCTGCACGGAGTCGACCACATCGGCCACATCCGACAGCCGTATCGCCGCGCCCTTGCTGTAACCGACGATGAGCGGCTTATAGTCTTCGGCATGCGAGATCTGACCATTCACCACGATGTCGGCGCTGACATCGCCATTCGTGATTTGTCCGCGTGCCAGGTTGGTGTTCTGCAGGCTCAGGACAGACTGCAGATTCGACATCGCCAACCCATAGCTGGCAAGCTTGGTTGGATTTACCTCCACACGCACGGACGGCAGTGCACCGCCACCGGCACTCACCTGGCCCACGCCTTGAATCTGTGAAAGCTTCTGCACCATCACGGTGGAAGCTTCGTCGTAGAGCTTGTCCGGGCCATAGACGTCGGAGGTAAGGCCGAGGAGCATGATCGGCGAATCGGCCGGATTCACCTTGCGATAGGTGGGGTCGCTGGGCAGGTTGGCGGGGAGATAGGTTCGAGCGGCGTTAATGGCCGCTTCTACGTCGCGCGCCGCGCCATCGATGTCACGACTCAGATCGAACTGAATGGTGACCGAAGTTGAGCTTAGGCTGCTGGAAGAGGTCATCTCCGTAACGCCGGCGATGTGGCCGAACTGCCGCTCAAGAGGCGTTGCGACGGACGACGCCATGATGTCCGCACTGGCGCCGGGAAGGCTAGCGCTGACGGAGATAGTAGGAAAATCCACCTGTGGCAGCGGCGAAACGGGAAGCACCGTAAACGCGATGGCCCCAGCGATGGCAATGGCAACCGTAAGCAGCGTTGTCGCTACCGGACGGTGGATGAATGGGGCGGAGAGACTCATGACTGCCCTGCCGGTTGCGGGGCTTCACCATTGTGCGGCGGGACTGGAGAGTGCTTCGGCTTGCGCGAGAAACGGCTCGCCAGATTGTCGAAGAAGATATAGATGACCGGAGTCGTGTACAGCGTAAGTACCTGGCTGAGCAGCAAGCCGCCGACCATGGCAATACCCAGCGGCCGACGCAACTCGGAACCGATGCCATGCCCGAACGCCAGTGGCAGACCGCCCAGCAGCGCAGCCATGGTGGTCATCATGATCGGGCGGAAGCGCAGCAGGCAGGCCTCATAGATGGCTTCAGTCGAGCTTTTGCCGTGCTGTCGCTCAGCCTCCAGGGCGAAGTCCACCATCATAATGCCGTTTTTCTTAACGATACCGATGAGTAGAACGATGCCTATGATGGCCACGACGCTCAGATCCTGATGGAAGAGGATGAGCGAAAGAAAGGCTCCGACGCCAGCAGACGGCAGCGTCGACAAGATCGTAATGGGGTGAATGAAGCTCTCATACAGAACGCCCAGAACGATATAGACCGTGACCAGGGCGGCGAGAATCAGCAGGGGCTCGTTGGACAGCGAGTTTCTGAACGAGGCCGCGGTGCCCTGGAAGTCGGCCTGCAGGCTGGCCGGCATATGCATGTCCTTCTGCACCTTGGTGATCGCCGTAATGGCGCCGCCGAGCGCAGCATTCGGGGCCAGGTTGAAGGAGACCGTAATCGATGGAAACTGTCCTTGATGCGTGATGGAGAGAGGTTCCGTCGTGGTGTTGAAGTGCGAGAACGCACTCAGAGGAACAGGGCTGCCGTAACTGGAGCTTGTAGTGCCGGCCGAGGTTGCCCCTCCGCTGGAGGCTGCCGTGCTCGACGTGAGCGCGTTGACCGGTGCGGAGATCGTGCTGGCTGAAGGCGTGTAGAGCGCGGAGCCGGTCAGTGCGTTCGAGCCGGCTGAAGTAGAACCATTTCCCGAAGAGGTAGAAGCACCGGCGCCGGTCGCGCCGGACGAGGCATTGGACTGGATGAAAATGTGATCCAGCTTATTGGGATCAAGTTGGAACTGCGGCTGGGCCTCGAGAATCACGTGATACTGATTCAGCTGCGTGTACATCGTGTTGATCTGCCGCTGTCCGAAGGCGTCGTACAGGGTGTTGTCGACTGTTGTCGGAGCGATGCCCAGCCGGGAAGCCGTTACGCGGTCAAGCGCCAGGGATACGGCGAGCCCGCCCAGCTGCTGATCGGTGGCAACGTCCTCCAGTTCGGGCAACTTCTTTAGTTGCGTCACGAAACGGTTTGTCCAGTCGTTCAGCTCGTTCTGGTCGGGATCTTCAAGCGTGTACTGATATTGCGTGCGGCTGACCCGGTCATCAATAGTGATGTTCTGCACCGGCTGCATGAAGAGCTGAATACCCTGCACCTGGTCGTTGAGCTTTTGTTGCAGCCTGCGAATGACGTCGGAGGCGTTTATGTCGCGTTCGCCTGACCCTGAACCGAGAGGCTTGAGATTGATCGAAAGTCTGCCGCTATTGGTCGTGGTATTGGTGCCGTCCGCGCCAATAAAGGAAGACAGGCTCTCTACGGCGGGGTCCTTGAGAATGACATCCGCCAACTCCTTCTGTTTCTCCGCCATGGCTTTTGTGCCGATGGTCGGCGGCGCCTGCGAAATCCCTTGGATCACGCCGGTATCCTGCACCGGGAAGAATCCCTTGGGGATGATGATGTACAGAAAGACCGTGAGCATCAGCGTCGCAAGAGCAACGAAGAGTGTGATCGTCTGGAACCGCAGAACGAACTTCAGAGTGCGTCCATAGAACGCGATCATACTTTCGAAGACGTGTTCCGACATCTTGTAGAAACGTTTCTGTTCGGCTTCGGGATCGTGCTTCAGGATGCGTGAAGCCATCATCGGCGTTAGCGTCAGCGAAACTACCGCCGAGATCACGATGGTGACAGCGAGGGTGACGGCGAACTCGCGGAAGAGGCGGCCGACGACGTCGCCCATGAAGAGCAGTGGAATCAGCACTGCGATCAGCGATACCGTCAACGAAAGAATGGTGAAACCGATCTGCTCCGCGCCTTTCAATGCCGCCTGTAGCGGAGGGTCTCCTTCCTCCAGGTAGCGCGAGATGTTTTCCACCATGACGATCGCGTCGTCGACGACGAAGCCCGTCGAGATGGTCAATGCCATCAGCGAGAGGTTGTCGAGGCTGTATCCCAGAGCGTACATAGCCCCGAAGGTGCCGACCAGCGAGAGCGGTACGGCCACACTGGGAATAATGGTGGCGTAGAGATTGCGCAGGAAGAGAAAGATGACGAGGACGACCAGCCCGACCGTCAGCATGAGTTCAAACTCGACATCGTCGACGGACGCCTGAATGGAGGTCGTCAGGTCGGTGAGCGTTGTGACCTCAATACCCTTGGGCAGGTTCGCTTCCAGCTGTGGCAACAGGCTCTTGATGCTCTTGACGACACTGATGGTATTGCCGCCCGGCTGCCGTTGCACGTTCAGGATGATGGCCGGCGTCTGGTTCATCCAGGCTGCCTGCGTGGTGTTCTCCACACCATCAATGATGTTGGCAACATCGGGCAACATGACCGGCGCGCCATTGCGATACGCGACTACGACCTTTTTGTAGTCATCGCTGGTGACGAGCTGGTCGTTCGCGTCGATCTGATAGTCCTGCCGAGGGCCATCGAAGTTACCCTTCGCGGCGTTGACGCTGGCGTTGCTGACCGCAGTGCGAAGATCTTCGAGGTTAATTCCATAGGAAGACAGCGCGGTGGGGTTCACCTGGATGCGCACAGCCGGCTTCTGGCCGCCGCTGATACTTACCAGGCCTACGCCATTGAGCTGCGAGATCTTAGGTGCGAGGCGGGTGTCGACGAGGTCTTCCACCTGCGAGAGCGGAATTGTGCTCGATGTGACCGCCAGCGTCAGCACAGGAGCGTCGGCGGGATTCGTCTTGCTGTAGATCGGCGGGGCAGGCAAATTCGCAGGCAGAAAGCTCTGCGCGGCATTGATCGCCGATTGCACCTCTTCTTCCGCGATATCGATATTCAGGCTCAGGTTGAACTGCAGCACAATAACCGAGTTCCCGCCGGAGCTCGTGGAGGTCATCTGGCTCAGACCCTGCATCTCGCCAAACTGCCGTTCAAGTGGCGCGGTGACGGTGGTGGCCATGACATCCGGGCTGGAGCCCGGATAGAACGTGAGCACCTGAATGGTCGGATAATCGACCTCCGGCAACGCGGAAACGGGGAGCTGCGTATAAGCAACAATGCCAATCAGCAGAATTGCCGCCATAAGCAGCGCCGTCGCAACAGGACGGAGGATAAATGGACGCGAAGGACTCAAGGAGCAGTACTCCCACTGGTGGTGCTGACGGGAACCGGTTTGTTGGAGATGGAGACCTTCGCTCCATCCTGGAGCTTGTCGAAGCTGCTATCGGCGAGAACATCTCCCGGATCAATACCAGTGACTTGCGTCGTGTCTCCGTCGGTCACGCCTGCCTGGATGTTTTTCAGGTGGGCGACATTGTTCTGGATCACGTACACAAACGCTATCTGGCCGTTATGCTGAATCGCCGAAGTGGGAATCAGTGTGGCGTCGTGCAGGGTATTCACCAGCAGGCGGGTATTTACGAACTCGTTGGGGTAGAGCGAAGAGTCCTTGTTGACGAAGGTGGCGCGGCCCTTTACGGTTCCGGTCGTCGTATCGATCTGGTTGTCCAGGCTCGATAGTGTGCCGGTTGCAATCTGTTTCAGCGCTGCCCGGTCATAGGCATCCACGGCCAGCTTAGAGCCCTTGTGCATCGGGGCCACAACCTGTCCAAGACTATCTTCGGCAATGGTGAAGATGACGGTGATCGGTTGAATCTGCGTGATCACTGCGAGGGTTGTGCCTCCGGTGGACTGAACCACGTTACCCGGATCCACGAGACGCAGGCCGACACGGCCTGTAATGGGAGAGGTGATGTGGCAGTAATCGAGCTGAACCCGGTCGAACGCCACGGTGCCCTGGTCGTTCTTTACGGTGCCTTGATCCTGCAGAACAATCTTTTCCTGGTCGTCCAGCGTCTGCTTGGGAATGGCGTTCTTGGCCCAGGCAGCTTGGTAGCGCTCCAGGTCCATCTGTGCCTGTGCCAGTACGGCCTCGTCCTTCTCCAGAGTGCCCCGCGCTTCCAGGAGAGTCGCCTCGTACGGCTTCGGATCGATGTCGATCAGTGGATCGCCCTTACGCAGCAACTGGCCTTCTTTGTAGTGCACTGACAGGATGATCCCGTTCACCTGGCTGGTGATGGAGGAGGTGTAGACCGGCGTGACGGTGCCAATGGAATCGAGATAGACCCCGATGTCACCCTTGCGCGCTGTAACGGTATTGATCGTCGCGGTTCCGCCGGCAGCGCCATGACGCCCGGTCGCGGGCTTCGCCGTGTCGTCGTGGTGATGCAATACCAGGTAGAATCCCACCGCGAAGATAAGCAGTAAAAGGACCCATACGATAATCCGTACCGTTCCACTGTGTTTGGGTTTCCCCGCAGTAGAGGCAGGCAGTTGATGATCGGGGCCGATCAGTGGGCGCTCATTCGAATCAGATTGCAACGGTGTCTCCTGACCAAGGACGAAGGATCATAATCGTACTACGCAGCTTTGGCTCTCTTATGAAAGACGAACCAGCTCCTTCAGCAGTTGCAACCCTGAAGTACGCCAGCCTCAAGGCTAGAGCAGTTTTACAGTGGGTGTAGAGCGGAGCGGAAGATTTTTGCGTGGTTTTCTCCAAGAAAACCACACTGCAATCCTTTTCCGAGGCCACGGTAACTGTGAAACTGCTCTAGATCGCCAGACACAGATGTACTTACTAAGATGCAACTTATTTTTTATAACCGATATAAATATTAGGGTTGAGTTGAGCTGCAAGGCCGAGGGACGTCATTCGGTAGATAGCCAGCCACGGAAGCGGGGCATCTTGTCAGGATGCGGGTGGAAGATCATCCTTACCGCTCCATGCCCGAACCTTTGGGTGTGACCTGCTTCAGGGGCTAGCCTGCAACATGTTAACCATACTGGCAGGTATAGTGACGCAAAGGGGTCGGTGAAGGTTTCCAACGTCAATTTGCGGGAGAGCGATAATCGTGCTGCAGACGGAGTCAGCGAGTGGCCGTGAGGAGCTTAGACGGGACGGCATAGGGCCGCACCTTGTTCTGCCCGCTGGTTTGCCGGTGTGTGTGGATCTGGATGGCACCCTCATCAAATCTGACTCGCTGGTCGATTCGGTGCTGGTCATGGCGCGGCAATCTCCTCTTGAGCTGTTGGGCATTCCCGGTTGGATCGCGCAGGGCAAGGCAGCCTTTAAACGGCATGTGGCCTCCGCGATTGAACTGGATGTGGAGCATCTGCCCTACAACCGCCCTTTGCTGGAATGGCTTCGTCAGCAGGCGGCCGAAGGCCAGGAGATCTATCTGGCGACGGCGGCTGATCGCGCTCTGGCTGACCGCGTCGCAGCATATCTTGGGATCTTCCGTGGGGTTTTGGCTTCCGACGGCGCAACAAACCTGGCCGGAGGCAACAAGCTTGCAGCGTTCCGCGAGCGCTTCGGCGACAACTTTTGTTACATCGGTAACGCCAGGCCCGACGCCGAGGTGCTGGCCGTCTGCCAATCGCCCATGGTCGCTAATCCGGATCGTGCGCTGCGGACAGCGATGCAACATGCGGGAACGTCTCCAGTTGCAGTCTTCAACGACAGCTCTCCCAAGCTCAAGAGCTGGCTGAAGGCTGTGCGGCTGCACCAATGGGCCAAGAACACTTTGATCTTCGTTCCTCTGCTGCTCGCCCATGCCTGGAACTCAGATACGTTTACGGACACTTTTGCAGGAGCCGTTGCCGCTTTTCTCAGCTTCGGCCTCTGCGCCTCTGCGACTTACATCATCAATGATTTGTTGGATATAGAAGCAGACCGCAGACACCCTCGCAAACGAAACCGTCCTTTTGCGGCAGGTGATCTGTCGGCAATCTCGGGCGTAGTGGTGGTCGTGCTGCTGATGATCGCAGCCGTAGTCCTGGCGGTTGCGCTTCCCCGGATCGTCGCGGCCGCGCCGGGTCCCTATGAGCTGGCACGGCCCTATAAGTTCCTGTCCTGGCTCGCAATCTACACGGCGACGACCTTGACCTACTCCTTATATCTGAAGCGCAAACTGCTCTGGGACGTTTTTGTCTTGAGCGGGCTGTACACCATTCGCATTCTTGCCGGCAGCGGGGCCACAGGCATCGTGGTCTCGGCCTGGCTGGCGGGTTTCAGTGTCTTCTTCTTCCTTTCCCTGGCCTTCGTCAAGCGATTTAGCGAGTTGGAAGGCCTGCAGGCCAGCGGGAAAGTAGTCACCAATGGGCGAGGTTACTTCGTCAGTGACCTGGAGCAGCTGCGTGCCTTGGGAACCGGTGCGGCCTATGCGGCGGTCGTCGTAATGACGCTGTATATCAATAATCCTGAGAGTAAGCTGCTCTACCACCATCCTGTCCGCCTGTGGTTGGTGGTTCCGGTGCTTTTGCTATGGCTGAGCCAGATATGGATGCTGGCTAGTCGTGGCGAAATGCACGACGACCCCGTGGTCTTTGCCATTACGGACAAGCGCAGCCTGCTGCTGGGCGCGCTGATGGCGGTGGTCATCTGGTGGGCGCTGTAAGCATTTCCCCTATTACTGTGAATCGGATGAGTTCTGCGAGTGCCGTTTTTCTTGGGAAAAAACCGCGCACAAGTCTTTCCTTTCGGCCTGCACCCATAGGGGAAATGCTGTAGGGGCGGTTTAGAATAAAAAGGCGACCTAGGGAAAACCGTTGAATATTCCGCAACTTATAGATTTCACAGAGGCGTCACTCGATGCCGCCTTCGCTTCCGTTCGCAATGAAGCAGAAGCCGCCGTTGCCGCGCCCGGCTTTGAGGCCGAGCAGTTCCGGCTGGAGTGGCTGGGGCGTAAGCAGGGTCACCTGAAGGCGATCTCCGATGCATGGCTCAAAGCCGCGCCGCCAGAGGCGAAGAAGCTGATCGGCCAGCGCTTCAATGCGCTGAAGGAACAGGTTGAAGGCTTTCTGATCGCAGCCAGCGCGGGTGCGGTGGTCAAGCCTGCTTCAGCGGGGCTGGATGTAACGCTCCCTGGCAGCTCCCAGCGCGTCGGCGTCGAGCATCCGTTGGTCAAGACGATGGCCGAGATCGTCGGCGTGTTCCAGCGTATGGGCTATTCCGTTGGCCTGGGACCTGAGGTCGAGAGCGATTTTTACAACTTCGAGGCATTGAACTTTCCGCCCAACCACCCCGCCCGCGATACGCAGGACACGCTGGTCGTCGCCGAGCAGGAGGGCAAACCGCTGCGCGAGCGTCTGCTGATGCGTACGCATACGTCACCGGTGCAGATCCGCTCCATGCTGGAGCAGGCCCCGCCACTGCGGCTCGTGATTCCCGGCAAGGTGCATCGCAATGATGCTGCCGACGCCACGCACTCGCCGGTCTTCCACCAGGTCGAGGGGCTGTGCGTGGACACAAACATTACCTTCTCGGACCTCAAGGGCACGCTCGACCATGCCATGAAGGCGTTCTTCGGTTCGGCGGTCAAGACGCGTTTCTTCCCGTCGTTCTTTCCCTTCACCGAACCGAGTGCGGATGTGCAGATCTCCTGCATCTTCTGCGGCGGCAAGGGCTGCCGCAAGTGCAAGTACTCGGGCTGGATCGAGCTGCTGGGCTGCGGTATGGTCGACCCCGCGGTCTTCGAGGCCGTGAACCAGCGCCGCATCGAACTGGGTCACGACCCGGTCTATGACACCCGCCGCATCAGTGGTTTCGCTTTCGGCATGGGCGTGGATCGTATTGCGATGATGAAATACGGAATTAGCGACATCGGATTGCTTTATTCCGGTGATATGAGATTTTTGGAGCAGTTCGCTTGAATATTCTGACGAAATGGTTGAGATCCTATCTCCCTGAACTGTCGGTCGACGATCGCCAGCTTGCCGAAGATCTAACCTTGCGTGGTATCGCGGTTGAAGGTGAGTTTGACGCTTCATGTGGCGGTTCGCGCTTTGAGATGGACATCACGACCAACCGTGTCGACGCCATGAACCACTACGGTGTTGCACGCGAGACAGCGGCGATCTATGACGTGCCGCTTGCTTCGTTGGCGGAAGGTATTGCCGCACCGGTTGCTGAGACGGCAAAGGGCGAAGGTTTCCCGGTGCGCATCGAAGCGCGCGATCTATGCGGGCGGTTTACAGCGCGAGTGATTCGCGGCGTTACGGTTGGACCTGCAAAGGGCCTTGTGGCCGGGTACTTTGCCGCGCTGGGACAAAAGCCGATCTCCGCCCCGGTAGATGTAACGAACTTTGGATGGCTCGCAATGGGTCAGCCCACGCATGTGTTCGACCTCGACACCCTTGAGGGCGGCATCGTTGTGCGCCGTGCGAAGGCGGGCGAGAAGCTGCGGCTGCTCGATGGCACCGAGCGCACGCTGGTGGCGGATGATTTGGTCGTCGCCGACGAGAAGAAGGCTCTGGGGTTGGCCGGAGTGATGGGCGGATGGGACTCGCGTGTGACCGAGACCACGAAGAACATCCTTGTCGAGGCCGCATGGTTCGACCCGTCGGCGATTCGCGCGAGTTCGCGCCGTCATGGACTGCACACGGATGCCAGTCACCGCTTCGAGCGCGGAGCAGACTTCAATGCCGCACCGCTAGGAAATAATCTCGTTACCCGTCTGGTCGTCGAGCAGGCGGGCGGCGAAGTGGTGGGACCGCTGGTCGATGTCATCGTTCCTGAAATCCAGGCAAAGACCGCCGATCGTACGCCGATCGTGTTGCGCGTCCGTGAGGTGCAGCGGCACCTGGGCACGACGCTTGAAGACGCTGCGTGGCAGGGCGGCGAGCGGACATCCGGATTGAGTGAGGCTATTGTCGAGCAGTATCTCGGGGCTCTGGGTTGTGGGCTCACGGCGACCGGTGCGGTTGCAGGCGAGTATGGCGTCAAGCTGCCGAGCTGGCGGCTCGATCTGGAACGCGAGATCGACCTCATCGAAGAGGTGGCGCGCGTCTACGGCTACAACAAGTTTGCCGACACGCTCCCCGCATTTGCGGGTGCGGTCGTCGAACAACCGCATGCTGAGCAGGAGAGGGCGATTCGTGAGACCCTGTGCTCGCTGGGCTTCAGCGAGGCGATCTCCAGCACCTTTACTTCTGCTGAAGAAGCCGCGATGTTTGGTGGCGCGGCAGCAGGTGCTGTGGCGATGGGCAATCCGCTGAGTGAAGAGGCCGGCATGCTGCGGCCATCGCTGGTGCCGGGTATGGCGACGATGCTCGCGCATAATCTGCATCGCGATGTAAACGAGGTGCGGTTGTTTGAGCTGGGCACGGTCTTCACCGGATCGACAGCCGAGGTGAAGGAACATACGGGACTCGCGCTGGGCGCAACCGGAGCGGCTATCGCAACCTCGCTGTATGGGGCGCAGGACGCATTGTTCTACGAGACGAAGGGCGCTATTGAGCGGCTGCTCGCAAAGTTCGAAGGGACGGCGCGGTTCGATGCCGGGCCTCTTCCAGCGTGGATCGAGCCGGGCCGCGGTGCGCGCGCTTTGCTCGATGGCGAGGTGGTTGCGGTATTCGGGGAATTGAGTGCGTCCGAGTCGCAGCGCCGCAAGCTGCGCCAGACCTGCGTCCTTGCTGAAGTTGGAGCGAACCTCTTGCTGCGTCGCGCACTGCGGCAGCCGGTCTCCCGGGACATCTCGCGCTATCAGGCCGTCGAGCGCGATTTTTCGTTCGTCTTCCCGGACGCCGTGCGGTGGCAGCAGATCGATGAGGCATTGCGCGGGCTGGGTATCGCAGAAACGCAGCGCATTACGCCCGTCGAGATCTTCCGCGATGCGAAGGGCAAGGCAGTCGCTGCCGGGCATTACTCAGCGCTGGTGCGCGTAGTGTTTCAGTCGAACGAACGCACTTTGACCGAAGAGGACCTCGGTAGCTGGTCGGATAAGACTGTTACTGCGCTGGTTGGTCTGGGTGGGGTACATCGGGCATAGTGCAGTGAGATGAGAAGTGACAAGTGGTAAGTGACAAGTGATCTCCCTTCCACTTGTCACTTACCACTTCTCACTGCACTTCCCCAGAGACCTTGCCGGGCGTAGGGAGAATTCAGAAAGGTTCCATTTCGAATTCCGCACCTCAAATCCACTACGCGAATCGCTATACTTCAGCCTGATTTACTGTGCGCGGAGGCAACGGCAAAAGATGAGTTCATCGACCATCAGTGTGGACGAGTTCCAGGCGCTGGAACAGAAGGTACTGCAGACCGTCGAGCTCATCAAAAAAGAGCGCGAGGCACGCGCTGTGGCCGAGTCTGAACGCGATGCGGCGCGTACCGAAGCCGCCTCGCTCCGCGAGAAACTGTCGGCAGCCAGCGGGGCACAGGCTGAAGTGGAGAGCCTGAACCGTGAGCGCGAAGCCGTGAAGTCGCGCGTGGAGAAGATGCTCGCGCAGATGGATGAGCTTCTTTAGGAAACAGGAAACAGGAAACAGGAAACAGGGTTAAGGGGCTAGGAGAAGCGTTGGCGGAGATGCAACAGAGAAGTGCGGCGGAGGTTTCACGGTCCGAGCTCGCGGCGCAGGCTGCGGGTGCGGTCGTCGTCGAGATTTACGATCAGGTCTATCAACTGCGGGGCACAGACCCTGCTTACATCGAAAAGCTCGCGGGCATTGTCGACGGCAAGATGCGCGCCGTCTCCGCCCATGGTGCGACGGTCGATTCGTTGCGCGTGGCCGTGCTGGCCGCGCTGAATATCGCCGACGAACTGGTAGCGTTGCGCGCGCGCTATGACACACTGAATGGCAGCCTGAATCAAGCACAGACATCAGCGAGAACCCGTGCAGGCTCCCTGATGGGCATGCTGGACGAAGTGCTTGCCGAACGCAAAGCTGGCTAGGTTTCAATCAGCGCCGACGGAGAAAATCTCTTCTCTCCAGATCACTTCTTCCGCGAACCCACCCTAAGGGGTGGGTTTTGCTGTGAAGGCGGCAACGCCCAATTGCACGTTATCTACCGGAACCTCCACGGCGCCGGCTCGGTCTCCGATGGTGTCATGGACACCTAGACGAAAGAAGAAATTGCCTTTCTCGGGAACTGCGATCGTCTGTCGCAGGCCGATGCCGAACTGCATCAACTGCCGATAGGCTGCGTTGTCGAGTTCCAGGGGACTCGTGGTGATGATCGAGTTCACGGTCTCACCCTCGTTGTTATAGACCACCGCCACAAATTCGAGCCGTCCGTGGTGCATTCCATTGGGTGTACGGGTGAAGCTGATCTTGTGGGGATCTACCGCGTACAGGACGTGATAGTTGCGGAAAGGCTTTCTCTGGAAGTCCGCGCGAAGATAGTTGTTGGGTGGCAGGGGCTCGTTCTTCTGGAGTTTCTGAACTTCGGAGTCCGCCGCAATATTGGTATTGAAGATCAGTTCGGTCGGAGGGATGGCGCCGAGGGCCATCGAGACTTCGAACCCCTGCTTCATGCCCGGATGTGACAAGGCGCTCTGCGGGTCGTAGGCCCCTGTAAGTTTGTTGGATGTCGTTGGTGTCACCCTGTGGGCCGCGCCCGCACGTGCAAAGTAGCCGTGCCGGTACAGCAATTGCCCACCGCCGTCGGCGAGCGTCACCTTGATCTTCCGAAATTGTCCGTTCCAGTTTTTGTTCGTTGGGGTGTAGGCGATGGTGTAGTAGTTGGAGCCACCGTCGACAATCTGGCCGATAACGTTCTTGAGGCCATTGGTGTTGTAGTAGGCTTTGCCGCCGGTGGCGTCTGCCGCGTCGTCCATATCCGCGTGCAGGAAGAAGTGCGTAGGGGCCATCGCACCCAGCGGCGGCGGGCCTCTGCGTGCCGCGCTGAAGGCTGGGTTGGTTTCGAGGCCCCGGGTGTCGACGGGATAGACCGCGACTCTGCTCAGGGCGAGCACGTCGGTGGCCTGGGTCAGGATACTGTTGAAATCGCTGAAGAGGTCGAAGTCCGGGAAGGGATCGCCTATTCCATCGCCATAGGCGGCAAAGGGGATCGAGCCGGTAAACCAGATCAGGTTCTTGCGCCCCGGAAAACCCTCCAGATAGCGTCCCATCATCTGCAAGCCGTTGATGAGAATCTCTTGCCGCGACCGTTGGTAAACATAGTTGCGTCCCATCAGCGGTGGGATCGTCGGCATATCCCGCTTGCTCTCCACGGCTGCAAGCAGCACCTTAGGGTCGGCAGAAAAACCCTGGATGAGGTGCATCTCGGTGTCCAGTTGAAAGACTGCGATCGAGGTCCCAGGCTGCACGGTCTTCATGTAGTCGATCACTTGCTGGCGGAGATACATCTGCGCACTGAGGGGGCTGTCCAGGGCGTCCAGCAGGATTACCGTATTGGAGCCCCTGTTGGGCACCGGCGTGAAGTTGGTAAAGGTATTGGGCGGTAGCTTGGGCAGGGCTTGCTGTCTGGCGGCGCTGGCATCGACCGTCGCGTCGTGCTCTTCAAAGCTGTCGAGCGTCTGCGGAGCGCCATCCTCCTGCACGACGAGGTCGCTCCGTTTGAGTCCCTTGATCGGATTGCCTTTGGCGTCCGTTACAACCACATCGAGCACGACGGCACGCGCGGTCGCGGTGAGGGTGGCGACGTTTGGGTCGCGCCGCTGCAGCGGAGGAGCTGGAGTGTCATCGGAAGTTTGAGGGGTTTGTGCCTGCGCCGCGATACCCAGGAGAACGGCGCTACAAACGGCAGCGGTCCAAAGAGCCTTGTTCATTCCAAACTCCAGTCACTGGGTATACGGAAGGCGAACGGGGAAGGACTCCCGTCAGCTATTCATTGTTAACTCCAAAGGCCGCCTCTAGTTCCTAAAGGATTGAAAATAGGCCTCTCAGGAGTCCGGAGGTTGCACATTGGGGCGATGACCGTTAGCATCCATTTCAGAGACCGGCCTACAAAGCAGGTACACGAACAACGCAGGTTGAACCAATAATCATTGAACAGGGGTCCAGCTCGTATACATGGCTCGGTGTGCTAGGTCCGCCAGTCCGGAAAGCCTAAAGAGCCACGGCAGGGTCCCACCGTCTTAGACGGGTTCACCTGCGCTTCGCTGTACGGCCCAGTGGGTCGGTCTTTGCTTCTCTCCGCGCCCTTCCCGGGCTGATCTGTTGAGCGTTGATCTCGGGCGCGTATCCTCAAGAGTGATGATGTCTTTGCTGCATGCGACGGCGATGTTCGTGCCGGGATTTCTGCGTCTCGGACGCCTGCACCTGCCCGTGTACGGCCTCTTTGCCGCAGCAGGGCTGGTTGCGGCGTTGGGATTGAGCCAGCGCACCGCCCGTTTTGTAGGAATTCCTGCGGAAAAGCTGTGGGATGCCGGCTTGTTTGCGATGATTGCGGCGTTTTTGGCCTCCCGTGCGCTGCTGGTGGTCATGGATCCGCAGGCGTTCCTGAGGTATCCGCTGCTGGTGCTGTCCCTGCCGTCGCTGACCTACGGGGGCATGGCGCTTACCGGACTGCTGGTAGCGGTGTATCTGCGCCGGAAACAGCTGCCGCTGCTTGATGTGCTGGATGCCTGGGCCCCTTGCGCGGCATTGCTGGGGGCGGTGTTGAGCCTGGGGCACTACTTCGAGGGCACAGACGCCGGGATGCCTACCCATTTGCCGTGGGGTATCGTGACGCCGGGAGACACGGTGCTGGGCCGGGTGCATCCGGTGCAGATCTATGCAATGGCCGCCTATCTGGTGCTGTGCGTGGTTCTGTTGCGGAGGCTTGCAGGCCGCCTTCGTGCAGGTGAAGTTGCCGGGTACGGTTTGCTGGCTGGAGGGGCGATTTCGTTCGCCCTCGATATGTTGCGGCAGCCCATCGACAGCGTCGGCGATGGCTGGCTCGATCCTCCGCAGTGGATCGCGCTGGGGTCGATACTCGCGGGTGCGATGCTCTTCACGAGAACGCAGTCAATACAGAAAAAGAAGATTGTCCTGACCACCGATTCGGGCACACAAATGAAGGAGTTGGTCTAAATGCCATCGCAAAACATGCTGCCCAAGGGGCAGAGACGGCGCACGGTAAAGCATGAGTATCGGGCACAGCGCACGCTGGCCCAGGAGCGCGAGGCCGCGCTTCGTGCCTCCGGCGAGGTCGACGAGGATGCCCCGGTCCAGTCCTACGACACGGCGGAGTTCAGTTCGCCGAGCTTGCCAACCTCGCCCTTCGCCTTCACTCCCGGGCTGGTTACGACCGGGCCGAGTGGCGGCAAGCATCCCCAGGAGGAGCAATCCCCCCGGCGTTACCCCGCACCCTATGTGTTTCCGGACGACGCGCCCGAGATTCAGGTACTCGACGACCTGGAGGCGCAGGACGGCGTGCGCAGCTTTACGGCGGATTCCGCTGCCTCCGGCATGCGGCTCGATGCCTACCTGGCCAAGGCCCTGCCGGACATCAGCCGCGCGCGTGTGGTGCTGCTTATTGAAAAGGGCCAGGTGACGGTCGATGACAAGCCGGGCAAGGGCAAGCAGAAGCTGAAGGGTGGCGAGTTGGTCGAGATTGAAGGCGAGCCCCGCCCCGAGCCGCTGCATGCCGAACCGGAAGATATCCCGCTGGACATCGTGTATGAAGACGACGATCTGGCGGTGGTCAATAAAGCGGCCGGCATGATGGTTCATGCGGGCGCAGGCGACTCTGAGCGCAACCGCGGCACGCTGGTCAATGCGCTGTTGTTCCACATGGGTAAATCGCTGTCGCAGGTCAGTGGAGATCTGCGGCCGGGCATTGTGCATCGGTTGGACAAGCAGACTAGCGGGCTGATCGTCGTCGCGAAGAACGACTCGACGCATCGCAAGCTGAGTGAGATGTTCAGCGAGCGGCGGATGCGCAAGGTGTACGTGGCGTTGGTGCATGGCTGGATCAAGCCCGCTTCCGGGCCGCAGGACTCGGGCACGATTCAGTTGCCGATCAGCCGCGACCTCGTCCGCCGCATCCGCATGACGACGCGGCGGCCTGGTGGGCGCAGCGCGGTTTCGCACTGGAGCGTGCTGGAGAAGATCGATGGCCCGTATGGAAAATTTACCGTGGTCGAAGTGCGTATTGAGACCGGCCGTACCCACCAGATCCGTGTCCACATGCAGGCGATCGGGCATCCAGTGGTGGGCGATTTCCTCTACGGAGCGCCGCACCGCATCAACCCCATTGGGGGCCCGCAGGCGGTAGAAGAAGGATTCGAACTGGATCGCAATTTCCTGCACGCCGCCGAGTTGGAGTTCGCACACCCTCGAACGGGCGAAAAATTAGCGCTGCACGCAGAACTTCCTGAGGAGCTAGTGCAGGTTCTGGAGCGTGTAAGGGGCGCAAGTTGATACGATGGTTGGCATGATCATAAGCAGCAGAGCACGCTGGGTCCTCCTGGCCCTGGCGTGCGTTACAGGCCCGCAGGCCGCAATCTCGCAGACGGCAACCCCGCAACCCGCGGTCACACCCGCCACACCTCCCGCAGCCACCCAGCAGCCGACGGCGACCCCTGCAGCTCCGCCAGCGACGACGCAGCAGCCGGCGTCTCCTGCGCAGCAGACCGCCCCTACTACGCTGCAGCAACGTGATGATGCGCCGCGCGAGCAGACAGGCACGATCAAAATCAACGTCAACGAAGTCGATCTGATCTTTACCGTAACGGGTAAGGACGGCCATTTCGTTGCTGGCCTGCAACAGCAGAACTTCGGTCTGCTCGACGACGGCAGACCTCCGGTGCGCGTACGCCGCTTCGTTCAGCAGACGAACCTTCCGCTGCGCGTGGGCATCATGCTCGATACCAGCAGCTCCATCCGGCAGCGCTTCGAGTTCGAACAGCAGGCGGCCACCGACTTTTTACTGCAGGTGCTGCATCCGGCCGATCGTGCGTTTGTGGAGGGTTTTGACGTCCAGCTCAACCTCGCGCAGGACTTTACCAACCGTGTCGATATGCTGGACACCGGTATCCGCCGGTTGCGACCCGGCGGTGGCACAGCGCTCTTCGACTCGCTTTATAGGACGTGCAAGGACCAGATGCTGACGCTGCAGCAGGACACCGCTGTGCGCAAGGCGATCGTGCTGGTCTCGGACGGCGACGACGACTATAGCCGTGTTCTCGAGACTGAAGCCATCAAGATGTGTCAGCGCGCGGAGACGATCATTTACACCATCAGCACGAACGTCGGCCCCAGCAGGGACAAGGGTGACGACGTGCTGCAGCAGATCGCGGACGCCACGGGCGGTCAGACCTTCTACCCCAAGCGTATTGACGATGTGGCTGTTGGCTTCCACAATATCGAAGAAGAGCTGCGCAGCCAGTATCTGCTGGTCTATGAGCCGGCGGACTTCAAGCATGACGGCTCGTTCCGCACGATTTACCTGCATTCGATCGATACGCGTTACTCGGTCCGGGCAAAGAAAGGCTACTTCGCGCCGCACGAGTAAACTTTTTACCTCGAATACGGGTCTATCAGAATAGCGAGGTCCGTGATGAAGCTGAGTCTATCCCCTGTCCTTCTGACCGTTGCGCTCTGTGCAGCGGTCGGCTTTACCCTTAACGCCCAGCAGCCGCAGGGGGTTATGGAGGCGCTGCGGGGCATTTCCTCGCAGCCGGCGAACCATACGGCGTTTACCTTCGACCACAACATGCTGCAGGCGGCCGAAGGCTACATGGACGACAGCGCTTCTGGAAAGCGTGCGTTCGCTGCGCTGAACAGCATTACCGTGGAGAACTATCACTACCACGAGCCGGTGTTTTACCTGCCTGAGAGTATGTCTGCGCTGGTAGCTGCGTACAACGCCGCAGGCTGGAAACACCTGGTCAACCAGAATGCTTCACCGCATGACTCAGCCTCACCGCATGCGCCGATCACCGATCTGTGGCTGCACTTCCACAGCGGCGAGATCGAAGATGTGACAGTGCTGGTGCGGGGTCAGCGCGAGATGAACCTGATCGAGGTCTCAGGTGTGTTGAGCCCTCTGGACCTTGTGCATCTGAGTGGGCACTTCGGCATTCCGAAGATCGACCCCGGTGCGGTGATGGTGCCCGCGCCTCCGGGTAAGTAGCTGCTGGGTAAGTAACTACCAGCCGTAACGCTCAACCTCGCCGAGCAGTGCGAGCTTACGCTCGGGCTTGAGGAAGCTGGCTTCGATAGAGTTGGCTGCGATCTCACGAAGCTGGTCCAGCGAAAGCTCGAACTCCGTGTGTGCAAGCAGATATTCGTCGAGCAGGGTTGCCCCAAAGAACGGCGGGTCGTCGGAGTTGAGCGTGACCATCAGGCCTTCTTCGAAGTAGCGCCGCGCCGGGTGCTCCAGGAGTGCCGGACAACAGCCGGTGCGGAGGTTGCTCGTGATGTTGAGCTCGAGCGGGATCTGCCGCTGGGCCAGCACTTCGATGAGATCCAGGTCCTGCTGCGCGGTGAGCGCGTGGCCGATGCGTTCGGCTCCGATATTCAGCGCCGCCCAGATGCTCTGTGGCCCGGTCGACTCGCCCGCATGACAGGTCAGGTGCAGGCCTGCGGCTTTGGCCTCCGCATAGAGCTCTCGGAAGTCCTGCGCAGGGCCGCGAGCTTCGTCGCCGCCGATGCCTATGCCGACGACGCTGGGATACTGGTGCTGCAACTCCGCTGCCTTGCGGAAGACTCGCGCGCACTCCTCGATCCCGAAGTGGCGTACTGCGTCGATGATCCACAGCAGCGAGATACCGAAGTCTTTTTCGCCACGCAGGCGGCCGCGCTCGATGGCGGCCATGACCTCGTCCACGTCGAGCCGCGCAAAGTGATAGAGAATGCCGATGGAGATGTAGGCCTCGGCGTGGCGCACGCCCTGTGCGGCAAGATCGCGCAGCATGGCGTAGGTGATGGTCTCGTAGTCGGCAGCCGAGTGCAGCCTTTGGGTGACGGCCTTGAAGCTCATCAGGAAGCTGGGGAAGTCGCTGTAGCTGTAGACCTGCTTGGCGGCTTCGAGCGTCAGTGGGATGGCGTCGTTGGCTTGCGAAAGCTCGACGAGAGTTTCAGGGGTGATCGAGCCCTCGAGGTGCAGATGTAACTCGGCCTTGGGCAGGCCACGAAGCCAGGTGAGCGGATCGGGTTGGGTGGGCGAATCTTGCGCTGGGCCGGTACGACGTGCCATTCAAGTAGTGTAGTCAACTCCCCTGTTGACTACATAAAGGCTTGTTCCTGGACGGCGCGATCCTGACGATTCGATGCCAGGGATCGCGCGGCCATGAGCTAGCTCCATTTGCTGTCGCGGCGACCGCCGCCATTGCCGAAGATCTGTAGCAGGAAGATGAAGATATTGAGGGCGTCGAGATAGATGCTGAGAGCGAGCATTACCGGCGAAGTGCCGGCGGGGCTGTCGCGGAGCCGCATGAAGTCGACCAGTAGAAGGACACTGAAGATCGCCAGGCCCATCCAGGCGTAGACGCCGGGGCTGATGAAGTGAAAGAACATCGAGAGGAAGCCAATAATGACCAGCCCAATCAATGCGGCAAAGGCGTAAGAGGCCAGCTTGCGGTAGTCGAAGCGCGCGATCTGCGCGATCATGGCCATTACCGCCATGCCCATGGCTGTCGTCACGGCGGCCTCAAAGACGATGGTCTGGCCACCGGCCATATGCAGATAGACCTTGAGCAGCGGGCCGATCTCCACGCCCATCAGCACGGTGAAAGCGTAGAAGAGCACCAGGCCGAGGCCTGTGGAGCGGCGTGTGGCGGCCCGGATTCCGAAGATCAGCGCGAAGTTGAGCAGCACTACAAACAGAAAGCTGATTCCCGGCAGATCCGGTGCGATGTAGGCGCCGAAGGCGGTAAAGAGGAATCCGGCAGTGGTAACCCAAAGCACCTTGCTGAGCAGGCTCGCGGTGGAGCGGCTGTCGAGGATGCGAATGCCCTGTGATGCGTCGATGGTTCTCATGATGACAATCTTAAACCTCTGCAGGATTAGACGCTATGGGAGCTCCGGGGTCGCAAGGGGCGCGGTTAGGCGATGCGTTCGCCAGTGTCCGACTGCACGCTGACGGAGGAACCCTCAGATAGCAGAACACTTGCCGGTTCCTGCCGGTTGAGCACTGCGAAGGCCTCGCTGTAGAGGGCAGCGAAGTCGACGTCGATGGCGTGGCGGAGGATGGGGTAGGTCTCCCAGCGGGGATGCTGGACCTCGTAGGCGGAGGTGCTGTCGTCGCGACGTTTGGTATAGCCCCAGTAGTGCTCGGTAATGAACTCTTCTTCGCTGCCGGCGGCAATGGGCTGCGGGTTGGGTGAGGCTTCGACTCCCAGGCTGTGCCACCTACCACTGTGCTTCCACGAGTACTGCACGTCGAGCGATTGAGGGGTACTGGCGATGCTGGAGTGCGTCGGCAGGGTTGCGTAGCGCTCCTGGTAGAAGGTGTTGGCGACGAAGGTAATCGCGGCACGGGGAACGAACTCGCGGATAAAGACGACCCCGCGCCGGGGTGGGCCGTCGGATGGGGTGCGTTTGACATAAAAGCGCAGGTTCACTTCTTCAAACCGGGTGTGGAAGGGAATCGGCAGGCCTTTGAGGCGGACGCGGTCGAAAAGGAAGCCGACGAGCGAGACGTAGCAGCGGCCGTGGAAGAGATCGAGCTCAAGGCCTCGTGGGAGCCATGGCGTTATCGTTAACGGCTCGACCTCGTACTGCGCCATGATGAGCTTGCGCCACTCGGCGGTGAGGAAGGTGGACATGGGTTGTTGGTGAAGGTCTGCAGCGAAAGGGGGCGAGTTTTGAGCAGAATCCCTATTGCTATCCCTTGGAAAGAGCTTAGGAGTGGCACTTTTCTTGGGGAAAAGTGCCGTTCAAATAATCGCCCCCCGCGCACAGCTATAGGGATTCTGCTCTAAGCTCGCCCTGCAAATTCGCGGTTTTCGGTGGATACCTTGACCTTTTCGCCTTCCTTGATGAAGAGAGGAACCTTGATCTCGAGGCCGGTCTGGAGGCGGGCGATCTTGGTGGCGCCGCTGGAGGTGTCGCCGCGGACGGCCGGCTCGGTGTAGGTGATGTCGAGCTCGACGAAGATGGGAAGCTGCAGGCCGATGGGGCTGCCGTTGTACTTGTGGAGCTGGAGGAGGAGGCCGTCGAGGAGGAAGTCGGCGGCGTTGCCGACGGTGTCGTCGGAGAGAGTGTGGGTCTCGAAGCTCTCCTGATCGAGGAAGTGGAAGCCGTCGCCATCGTGGTAGAGGAAGGATGCCGGGACGAGTTCCAGGTCGGGCTCTTTGAACTTGTCCTGGGCCTTAAAGGTCTTATCAAAGACGGCGCTGGTGAGGAGGTTGCGCATCTTGAGGCGCACTAGCGTCTGGCCGCCACGAGCGGTGGGGGTGGAGATGTCGGAGTCGAGACAGACGTAGGGTTCGTTCTCGAACTCGAAGAGATGCTTGCGTTTGACGTGGATTGCTTCGATCAGTGCGGCCATGAATCCTCTTTCCCGTTAAGTATAAGGCGCATCGTTTTGTGTGGTTTTGGCGTAGGGGCGCAGAAAGGCTGGACTCCGATAAATCATGGGGTACGAGCTTCCCGAGCCAGCTGCGCAGGATATGTTTCTTCCTACGGCTGTACGTACTGTCTGGGAGAACAACCCATCACTCGGCGGAACGCTTTACCGAAGGCGCTCTCAGATCCATAGCCCAACGACTTCGCGATACTACACAGCCCCTCAGCAGAGTTTTCGAGCTGATCTGCAGCCAGCAACATGCGCCAGCGGGTAAGGTACTCGAGAGGCCCAGTACCGACGACGTCACGAAAACGCCGTGCGAAGCCGGCGCGTGACATGCCGACGCTCTCCGCCAGCGAAAGCACTGTCCAAGGATGTCCGGGCTTCTCGTGCATGTTGGCGATCACCACACTGAGGTGCTTGTCGGCCAATGCAGCAAGCCATCCGTGATTAGCTTCAGTTGGATCTGCCAGATGCAAACGTAGTGCTTGGATCAACATCATGGACGCGAGATGCTGTGTCACCAGTGAACCGCCCGGTTGCGCTTGAGAGAGCTCTTCGGTCATCCGCTCGATTGACCATCGCATGACGGCTTTCCCCGTCTCGCTGCGGATATGTACTACCAGCGGCAATGCACTCAAGAGTAGCTGCGTGTGACCACCCTTGAGCGCGAAATGGCCACCTGCAATATAGCCCGGCGCATCCGTCGCGCCCAGTGCTTCGCCTCCGTTGCGTCTCCGGGCTGCGACCTCGGAGCGATCCATCGGCTTTAGCGAAAGTTCTGCTGCGAATCGAAAGGGGCGTCCATGAGGAAGCACCACGCAGTCTCCGGTGTTCAGCCTGACAGGCTCAGAAACACCCTCGACGATCAGCCAGCAGGCGCCTGCAAGCATTGCATAGCACTTGATTCCGAGGTGTGTCGGGTATTGGATCGCTACGTCGGCCGGAATTGCGTAACCGCCGGCGATATAGGGCTGCGGTTTCAGGAGGGCGAGAACCTCGGAGAGCGGGTCCATACGGCGGTCCATCGCCAAGGCAGGAGAATCCGGTGCAGGTTGTAGTTTTTCCGAGTTCAACTCACGCGGCGATGAGACGATTGAACCAATCATTTGGACTAAAAGTATAAATCGTCTAATTCTCGCGGCCATCTACTGGTCTAGGCATCGAGAATGCTGCACTCTCGCGAGGCAGTTTCTACGTCCAGGAGGCGTCATCATGCGAGTGTTTGTGACAGGTGCAGCCGGCTTCATGGGTTCCTTTCTTGTTCCACAACTGATCCAAGCTGGTCATCATGTTGTTGGGCTGTGCCGCTCAGATGCAGGCGCTGAAGCGCTCGTTCGCGCTGGCGCAGAGGTGGTCCGGGGTGATGTCAACGACTTGTACCATCTGCGCACTGCCGCGCAGTCGAGCGACGGTATCATCCATACGGCTTTCCATCACGACTTCGCCAACATAAAGCAGAGTAGTGAGAACGACCGCAAAGTAATTGAGACGCTTGGGGCGGTTGTGAAGGGGTCGGACCGTCCACTCGTCGTGACTTCGGGCACGGGCCTGGTTCGCTCGAAGAGCGGTGGCATCGCACTCGAGACCGATCCCCATCTCACATCGGACGAGTTTCCGCGCGGAGCTACTGAGGAGGCATCGGATGCTCTTATCGACAGCGGAGCGCATGTCGTTGTCGTTCGCCTTCCGCAGGTACACGACGATCAAAAGCAAGGAAGAATCTCGCTGCACGTAGACTTGGCGCTAAAGAAAGGTTGGGTCGCGTACGTCGCCGACGGAGCAAATCGGGTGCCTGCTGTTCATGTTTCCGATGCCGCGCAACTCTTCCGTCTTGCGCTTGAACGGGGTGAGGCAGGGGCGCATTACCATGCCGTCGCCGAGGAAGGCATCGCGATGCGCGAGGTAGCTGAGGCCATCGGTGACGGCTTGCGGCTCCCGGTAAAATCGATCCCGCCGGACGCGGCACTCGAATACTTCGGAGCGATAGCGCAACTCGCGACTATCGATCTCGCTGCATCGGGGGCATTCACGCGTCAAAAGCTTGCCTGGATCCCCAGCGGCCCGGGCTTGCTCACTGATTTACGCAACATGCGGCATCGCGAGAACTCAAGATCAGATCGGACCTAGAGAGGACTACCTTTAAATTGACCTCAGCTTAGTAACGCGAAGTCGTCTTCTCGTCAGTAGCCAGCGTGGAGAGGGAACAGACTGCTCCCAAGGGTGTGCGGGAAGGTAGCTGGAGCCGCAGCAAGCAACAGCATCAGCAACCCAGATGCCGAAGGGCCATCTCCGCGGTTCGCTTGAGTTCCGCCTTTGTCGAACCATTCGCTGACTGGATGGATAGACCTGCGAGGATCGAGGAGAGATACCGGGTATAGTCGTCCACGTTGACATCCTTAGACAACTCTCCGCTCTTTCGCGCTTGTAGAAAGCGTTCCTTCATGGCGACTTCGTTCTGTCGCCGTATTTCCGTCATGAGATCTCTCGCCGGGGCAGCCTCTACACTGCCGCCCATCGCGCCCGCCAGCGTCATACAAGTCGGCGGATGGCCGGGCGTGGTGAGGAACGCAACCGTATTGTCGAAGAGCGCACGAACAACCTTTTCGAGAGTCGGTTCCTCCAGCGCCACCGTTGCGTATTGTGCCCGGGTTCCCATATAGCGCTTTACCGCGAGTTGGAACAAGGCGTGCTTGTCTCCGAAGGCCGCATAGATGCTTGAGGGATTCAGGCCCATCGCCTGCGTAAGGGAGGTCATGCAAGTACCTTCAAAGCCCCTCTCCCAGAAGAGCAACATCGCAGCCTCAAGCGCTGCGTCTTTATCGAAGCTGATCGGTCGTCCCGTCTTTCCGTTTCCGGTTTTCATAACCTTGCTCGCCACTCTTGATATTAGAGTGCAAAATCGTGAATCCGGTGCACGGTTCACTACATCTGTAACGTACGTTCCGTATGTGTGCGGACTACAGAAAGTCAAAGGAGATAAAAATTGGGCGAGTCGAAGAACAGCGAACGAATCATTTTGGTGACAGGCGCCACCGGTAGGCAGGGAGGCGCCGTGTACCGGCAGCTGCAGAAGAAAGGATTCAAGTTGCGCGCGCTGGTGCGGGATCCCAATAGCAACCAAGCACGTCAACTGATGGGGTCCGAGGAGGAAGTGTTTCAGGGAAGCCTCGATGATCCCGACAGCTTGATGCGTGCGATGGAGGGTGTGTACGGCGTATTCTCCGTGCAACCCCACTCGGCCAATGAGATCCAGCAGGGAGTGGCGGTCATCGAGGCGGCGAAGCGGCAGGGCGTCAGCCATTTCGTTTACAGTTCAGTAGGTTCGGCCGACGAAGAGACAGGTATCCCTCACTTCGAAAGCAAAGTCAAAGTGGAAGAGCATCTGCGATCGAGCGGCTTACTGTATACGATTGTGCGGCCCGTCTTCTTCATGGAGAACTGGCACAGAGGGTTCGGCGCGTCGATCCGGAACGGGCAACTCCAGCAGCCGTTAAGCCCGACGGCAACCTTGCAGATGATAGCGGTGGATGACATTGGCGCGTTTGCAGTCCTTGCGTTTGAGCATCCCGGCAAATGGAAGAACAGGACATTTTCGCTGGCGGGTGATGAATTATCGATGCAACAGATTGCCGACGTATTCAGCCGCGTGACTGCGCGAGAGGTGAAGTACGTTCAGGTTTCCTGGGATCAGTTCGAGAAGAACATGGGACGGGAGCTGACGGTGATGTACCACTGGTTCGAAGAAAAGGGCTTTCACTTCAATATTGAAGAGGTGCGGCGCGAATATCCAGTGACCCACACTTTCGATCGATGGCTGGAGGCGTACTGGAACACGACTGACGTTGCGGCGCGTTAGGCCCTCTGCCTTTCGGTCATGGTGTTGCTGGTGATACAGAACAGTGTGAACAGCGGACAGTTAAAGGAGAAATCGATGGGCGCACTTGAAGGCAGGTAGCCCGGTCTGCCAGTATCGGCAGGCTGCGCCCGTTCGAAGCCAAGCTTGTCCATGGCGAGTTGCTCAACCAACGCATCCACCGCCCGGCACATAGGATCGGCAGGAATAAGGTCATCCAGCATCACAGGAAATAGGGTGCCCTGACTACGGCCTTCGCCTCGGATATAAGCCATAAACGACGATGTCCTCGCACGTGCGAGGACATCGTCTCACCATGAGCTGTTTAAATCACACGAACCACGAAGACCGTAACCTTTCGAGTACGCATATCAAATGACGAGAAGCGCGTTTCGGGGGACTGATCAAAACTCTCTAGTCTCAAGCTTTATCTCCGAACAGACTGCCTTGCTTTATGCCCGGTTAGAAATTGTTGATACGTATCCTCGATGAACTGTTCATCGATAGCCCCTGAACCGAGTAGCAGCCGGTAGTAGAGCGATCCGTAGAGCTGATCGATTGCGGTGTCGATATTGAAGTCAGCTCGTAAAGAACCTTCCGAGATCGCGGCCTGTATGTTTTGGCGAACACCTTCCCGTCGTGGATTGAGCCAGCGGTCACGGAAAGCTGTCGCAAGCTCAGGGTCGGACTGGGCTTCAGACACCAGGGAACGGATTAGATTGCCTCGGGAGCTGCGAAAGAAGGCAGCTTGCAGATAGAGCTGCCGCCGAAGGCTTTCGAGTGCGCTGTCCGCCTCGGGGAAGGCTGTTTCAGCTCCGATCAACTCAAGCAGCGCATCCATCACAACAGTTGCCTTGTTGGGCCAGTGCCGGTAAAGCGTCATCTTTCCGACACCGGCCTCGGCTGCAATCTCATTCACGCTCACGGCACGGAAGCCGCGCTTCGCTACCAGGCGGAGAGCGGCCTTAAGGATGGCAGCATGGGCTGCCTGGCTCCGCGGTCGCCCTGTTGTCCCCATATCTCCCTCACGCTCCGTATACAAAATGCATCTTTAACGATACCGTCAGTATCATATTCTATAGAAACGATACCCTCGGTATCGTTATGGGAGGAAGAAGTGAATAAGGTCGTCATCATTACCGGCACAAGCAGCGGACTGGGCAGGGCATTTGCTCAAGCCCTGCTTGAGGCTGGCTTCAAAGTCGTAGGCACTGTGCGGAAGCCGGACGCAGCGCTGGAATTCGAGCAACTGAAACCTGGAGCCGCATTCGCACGAGTTCTCGATGTGACCGAAGCTCCCGAGCGGTTGGCCTCGGTGGTCGAAGAGATTGAGCAAAATGTCGGCCCGGTTTATGCGCTCATCAATAACGCGGGGTACGGCCACGAGGGCACGCTGGAAGAAAGCTCCATGGAGGAGTTGCGCCAGCAGTTCGAGGTGAACGTCTTTGGTGCCGTCGCCATGATGAAAGCGGTCTTGCCCAATATGCGTGCGCGACGCGAAGGCCGCATCCTCAACGTGACCTCGATGGGAGGCCTGATGACGATGCCGGGGCTCTCGTACTACCACGGAAGCAAGTTTGCCCTCGAAGGGATTTCGTCGTCGCTGGCCAAGGAGGTACGACCGCTCGGCATCTACGTCACGGCTGTGGAGCCTGGCATGTTTCGGACAGACTGGGCGGGCCGTTCCATGGTGCGCTCAGAACGCACCCTCTCTGATTACGACGCTGTATTCAACCCTATTCGGGAAGCACGTAAAGCGAGAAGTGGACAGCAGCCAGGAGATCCGGCCAGGGCCGGTAAAGCGATCGCAGATTTTCTAACGGTTACGGAGCCGCCTCTGCATCTTCTGCTCGGCCCCGATGCCTTCGAGTATGTGCAGAAGGAATTTGAGGCACTTCGGTCGGAGTTTACTGCGTGGGAAGCTGTGACCCGGTCAACGAACTTCGGGCAAAACGACTGAGGAGCCTTTACAACTCAGAAGGGGAGCCGATCCGCACAACGGTCACTCGTGCGGATCGGTACTTGTAAGTCGTCTTGTGGGAAATAATCAACTGGCTCGATGAGTACATTGGCGATTTTGCGTAAATCGAGGAAGCTTTCGCAATTGCACGTTCGAGTGCTTCGGTCAAACTGCAACTCGATCTGGACGCCGCCGCAAGCTCGCCTGAGTCACTGCGGGCGGTGTGTAAAGTGCGCCCATCGGTCCCGCGTCGGTTCCCGGCGCAACGACTTCGTCAATGCGGTCCAGGATCTCGTCGGTAAGAGCGACTTCAGCGCCTGCAAGCAGATCGTCTAGCTGCTGCATGGTGCGGGGGCCCAGGATGGCCGAGGTCACGCCGGGGTGGGCCATCACAAAAGCAATCGCCATGTGCGTCAGCGACATCCCAGCCTGTTCCGCAATGGGGATGAGGCGTTCAACTGCGTCCAGATTGCTCTCGTCGGACATCTGTTTGAGAAAAACCTTGACGCGCAGGCTTTCGGGTAGCGACTGGCCTTTGCGATAGCGACCGGTGAGCATACCCTTGGCCAGCGGGCTCCAGACAAGTGCCCCCATCCCGTACTTCTGGCACACGGGCAGAACCTCCTGTTCGATATTGCGGTTGAGAATCGAATAAGGCGGCTGCTCGACGCGGAAGCGGGCAAGACCTCGGCGCTCCGCTACCCACTGAGCCTCTACGATCTCGGAAGCAGGGAAGGTCGATGACCCGATGGCGCGCACCTTGCCTTCGCGGATCAGGTCGGTAAGCACTGAGAGCGTCTCCTCAATGTCGGTGTCGGGCGAAGGCCGGTGGATCTGGTAAAGGTCTATGTGGTCGGTCTGCAGACGGCGCAGCGACGCCTCCACTGCCTGCGTAATCCAACGGCGCGAATTTCCCTGCTGGTTCGGGTCCTCGCCCATGGAGCCGTTCACCTTGGTGGCGAGCACTACATTTTGGCGACGTCCCTTCAGCGCTTTCCCGACGATCTCCTCGGACTCGCCGCTGCTATACCGATCAGCGGTGTCGACGAAGTTGATGCCCGAATCTAAGGCCTTGTGGATGATACGAATACATTCGTCGTGATCGGAGTTGGCGATGCCGCCGAACATCATAGCGCCCAAACAATATGGGCTGACTTTGATGCCGGTGCCGCCTAATGTGCGGTGATTCATGGCGTGTGTCCTTTCGTCCGTCTATGTGCAGCCAAAGCGCCTATCCACGGTTCAATTGTCGACGTATCCCGTTACCACGGGATGGTTTCATTTTCCCAGCGCGTGAAGGTACCCGTCGGGCCGTCGGGTCCGAGCAGAGCGAGACGCACCGGCTCGAGCGCACCCTCTTCGACCGATCCCGTGCCCTCATAGGCGTTCAGGTTGGTTTTGATGAACCCAGGCGAGCAGGCATTCACCTTGATGCCCGTTGACTCCAGCTCGATTGCCATGGTCAGCGTCATAGCATTCATGGCTGTCTTGGACGCGGAGTAACCAGGCCCGAAGATATGGCGATAGGGGAAGGACGGGTCCGCCACCCTCGCCAACGAACCTGCACCGCTTGAGACGTTGACGATTCGCCCCGCCGGGGCCTCGCGGAGCAGAGGCAGCATCGCTTGATACACGGCCAATGTGCCGAATACATTGGTCTCCCATATGGTGCGCACTTCGTCGATCGACACGGTGCTCGGGCGGTTCAGTTTGGAGTACTCTTCGACCGACTGTCCGGGCTGTTTACTCGTGTTTGAGATCGCGGCATTGTTCACGAGCACATCGAGGCGACCAAACTCAATACGAATGCGCACCGCCGCCGCGCTGATCGACTCCCGATCCGTTACGTCGAGCTGAACGGCGTGGGCGTCCGGACCGATCGCCTTAGCAGCGGCGCCTCCGCGCTCGAAGTTGCGCGAGCCAACCAGCACTGTGAAGCCGTGCTTGACGAGATCTTTTGCGATGTGGAAACCAATCCCCTGGTTAGCACCAGTGACGAGAGCGACGGGTTTGTCCTGCATGGGCAGTTCTCCTTTTGCGATTGGAGTATTCTGGGGATGTAGTCGCACCATGCATTGTTGGAATGGAAGGTATGCACCTTAGGCATGAGTAAAGTCCAGTTCCGAAACGTCGACCTCAACCTACTCGTCCCTCTCAAGGCTTTACTTCATGAGCGCAATGTCACCCGGGCCGCGGAACGCATCCATCTCAGTCAATCCGCCATGAGCCGCGCGCTGGATCGCCTACGATCGGAACTGGGAGACGAGTTGCTGGTGCGAACGGGACGCAACTATGAGTTAACGCCACGCGGTAGCGAATTGCTCGACGAACTGGCGCAAGTCATGCCTCGATTGGCAAGGATCTGGGCGGGAGAGACCTTCTCTCCTGCGCAAAGCGAAGGACATATCCGCTTGGCGATGAACGACTATGCAAGCAGTGTCGTGTTGGCGCCGCTTGCGGAGATCTGTGGACGTCTCGCGCCTGGGATTACGCTCGAGGCGGTTCCGTGGCACGAGCGGATCCACGAAGAGACCGGGTTGGTTACAACGCACCTGATCTTGAGTCCATTGTCCGCGCCGTCGACGTTTCGGTCGGAGCCATTGTTCGACGATGTGTTTTTCTGCGTTCTAGGGCGCAAGCTGAAACATTCCCGGGCTTTTCTGACGACGAAAGATTATCTGACCTTCCGGCATGTCTCAGTAGAGATGCAACCGAACCTGCAGAGCCTTATTGACCGGCCACTTGGAGAAGCTGGTTTCCAGCGCCGTCTGGCAGTTCATGTCCCCTTTCTCCTTGCGGCACTTCGTATGCTGGAAACCACAGACCTGGCATTAACGATGCCTGCTCGCCTCGCAGAGCCTGTGGCAGCGCTTCATGATTTGAGAAGTCTGAAAGCACCGAAAGAGATCCCGCCGATCCGGTACTTCATGGTCTGGCACCCACGCTTTGAAAGCGATCCGTTGCATATGTGGCTCCGAGAGACAGTGCGTCAGATTTTTCATCCCGCTCTTCGCTAGCAGCTGAGGGTTCGTATGTGGCTACTGTCCAAGAATGTGGCGGGGCGCTGGGTTCTCAACTGTCGCTAACAGCCAATGCACTCGCTGAGCCACACCGCGGCTTTGCTGGATTACTTCCGCCAAGCGTTTTTCTCAAGACGAATCCGGTCCCGCGGCGTCTATCACCACGTACAGTTGCCGAAAACACGGCTTACTGTTTCCCGGGCCAATCTTAATCCAGCCACACTTGCACGTTCGGGCCTATAACCTTCAGTCTTATATTTGCGTCACCTCTGAGGTTCCCATGCGAGCAGCCTTCGCCCTTTTCGCGCTTCTCTCCGTCTCGTCGCTGGCCCAGACCGCCGCCGTCCCCAAATCCTTCGTCATCGCCGACGTCCACACGAGCTCGTTCACGTCGAATCCGTTCATGCATGGCAACTCCATCCAGGGTGACCGCTATTTTCTCTACCAGGCCACCATGGTCGATCTCATCGCCACCGCTTATGGGGTCGATGCCGTCAACGTGAATGGAGGTCCCTCCTGGCTGGAGCGCGACCGCTACGATATCCGCGCCACAGTGCCTCCCAAGACTACGCAGGACGATGTCAAGCTCATGCTTCGTTCTCTGCTCGCCGACCGTTTTCATCTCGTCGTCAAAAGCGGCACTGCTCCTATGCCGACTTACATCCTCTCTGCTATCCCTGGAAAGCCGAAGATGACCGAGTCGGAAGGGAACGGCGAAGGTTCCTGCGCTCCTGTCCCTCCGCCGCAAAACGCTCCTCCCGGCGCTCCGTCCTATAACGCCGTCAACTGCAAGGGCCTGACCATGGCGGCTCTCGCCGACACCCTCCATAACTTCGCAGGCGACTATCTCGATCAACCTGTTATTGATGAGACCAACCTCGCCGGGAGCTGGGACTTTACCCTCAAGTGGACGAGGCACGGACAGCTTGATAAGCAGGGTGCCGACGGCATCTCCATCTTCGCCGCTGTAGAAAAGCAACTCGGCCTCAAGCTCGAACTCAAAACGGCGCCCCGCCCTGTCTTCCAGGTTGCGAGCGTTGACGAAACTCCTACTCCCAACGCCGCCAATATAGCCGAAGCCCTTCCCGAGCCGCCTGCGTCACCCTTCGAAGTCGCCGTGATCAAACCCAGCGCGCCCGATGAGAGGGGCTATGGTCGCATCACCGGCAACCAGATCGAGACCCGCGCGATCCCCCTCATGTTTCTCATGACCTTCGGCTGGGACCTCAATCCGAACAACAAAGAGAGCATTGCCAACGCTCCCAAATGGCTCGACAGCGCTAAGTTCGACTTCCTCGCCAAAGCCGGAGACAACGTTCGCGTCGACAAATTCTCCTCCGGCAACCTGATCAACTATGAAGACCTCCGCAGCATGCTTCGGGCCTTGATCGCCGAACGTTTTCAGATGAAATGGCATATGGAGGATCGCCCGGTCACCGCCTACACTCTGGTAGCAGTTAAGCCCAGACTCAAGCCGACCCTCGACCCGACCGAGCGTACCAGATGTAAGGAAGGACCAGGTCCTGATGGCAAAGACCCTCGGACGGATAGTCCTGTCCTCAACCGACTCATCACCTGCCAGAATATGACGATCGCTCAGATTGGCGATGAGCTCCAACACGTAGCTAACGGGTACATCTACAATCCCGTCGTCGACGGTACTGGCATCAAGGGCTCTTACGACTTCACTCTCAGCTTCAGCTCCGCCGATAAGATCCTTCCCAATACCGGCGGCGGTACCGGCAACTCCGACTCCAACAGCGCCGATCCCAATGGCGCTCTCTCGGTCTTCGACGCGATTAGCAGACAGCTGGGCCTGAAATTAGAAAAGACCAAGCGCCCCTACCCCGTCCTAGTGATTGACCACATGGAGGAGACTCCTACCGCGAACTAGAACAGTCCCCCTGGCTTGCGTGGCTCCAACATATGGCTTTCGCGCAGGCCAGCGCCGGAGTTAACTTTGATGCGTTTAGTTTTCCGTAGGCTGTTCCACGTGATCGATCACCAGCGTCTCTACCGGACCCTTCGCTGGCTGGAGCTTCAGTCCAAGCTGCTCCTGGATCGCCGTAAAGAGATTCGGTAGAGCATCAGCCGCACCGTTATCGGCGGCACTGTTCGCAACGTTATCTGCTGTCCATTGCAAACGAAAATCGTATCGACCTGTGAGGCCCGTCTTGTCGATTACGGTGCGATCCAGTGGAAAGGATAGGTTTCCCGCCAGGTCCGATAGCGTCACTCCCGAGGCAGTCATATCCGTATTGTGCACATTCATGTTGCCGGGGCCTGTCGCATCCGGCGCAACTGCACTCACCTTAAGCTTCGGGCCGTTTTTTGCGACGACCAGTTCGTACACAGGAAGCGTCTTGGGCTCGGTATGTACCTTTAGATGAAAGCGATCTACAAGGATGGCGGCGAGCATTGCCTGCTGCTGTTCGCGCGAAAGACTGCTCAAGGCCTTCATGTCCGGATCTGTCACCTTGGCGTAGACGTCGAACCGCAACGAATCGGCCCATCCGGGCAGACCAAACATCTGGCCTTCGCGAATTCCATACGCATTCACGAGCAGATGTTTGAGCGGCACATTCGTCGCTCGAAACCAGGCGTCGTCCCTGTCCACGTGCGTGCCTCGTGAAAGGCTATGGTTCAGCTTGATCACAACGGCGTCATAGACCGGCAATGAAGGAGCGGGTTGCTGGGCGACACCGTTCCGGCAGTAACCCAGAGACGCTGCGAACACGAGCGAAAGCAGAAACTTCGACATGCCAACCTTACGCGGCAGAGAATCAGAAAGTTCCCGCTAGTGTGGTGAGTCATTCGTTCGATAGTGCCGATGCGAGCAAATTGCAGGTCTCTCCGCTACGCATGACATAAAACCGTCATGCTTGCACCCCAGCGAACAAAGAACGCGTTCGCCGGGGACCCCGCACTTCGGTCGAGATGACAGATTTGGGGTGGTACGAACGAAAAACATCCATAGAGATTGAGATGTGGCCCAGAGGGATATCTGTCATGAAACTGTTCTAGCCCTTGTAGAACTCGCTGCGCTTGCGGCTATAGAAGAAGTAGACGACCAGGCCGATGACCAGCCAGAGGAAGAAGCGTACCCAGGTGATGGCGGGCAGGCCGGCCATCAGGAGGACGCAGAAGAAGGTGCTCAGGATGGGGATGACCGGGCCGAAGGGGACGCGGAAGCCGCGGTGACGGGTGGGGTCTTTGGCGCGCAGGACGATGACGCCGATGGAGACCAGAACGAAGGCGAAGAGTGTGCCGATGTTCGACATCTCGGCGAAGGTGCCGACGTCGAAGAGACCTGAGGGGATCGCGACCAGGATGCCGGCGACCCAGGTGGCGAAGGCCGGGGTGCGGAACTTGGGGTGGACGCGGCTGAAGACGTCGGGAAGGAGCTTGTCGCGGCTCATGGCGAACCACACGCGGGCCTGGCCGAGCTGGAAGACGAGGATTGAGGAGATCATGCCGACGATGGCGCCCAGCAGCACGAAGAGCCTTACCCAGTGCAGGCGGTGGCCGCCGGGGGTGAGCGAGACGCGTTTGAGGGCGTCGACTACCGGTGCCCCGTCGCCGGCGATAGAGAGCCACGGAACCATGCCGGTGAGGACGACGGCGACTCCGATGTAAAGGATGGTGCAGACGACCAGCGTGGCGATGATGCCGATGGGCACGTCGCGGCGGGGGTTCTTGCACTCTTCGCTGGCGGTGGAGACGGAGTCGAAGCCAATGTAGGTGAAGAAGATGATCGATCCGCCCGCGAGCACGCCCGAGAAGCCGTTGGGGGAGAACGGGTGGTAGTTGTCGGGGTGGATAAACGACAGGCCGAAGAAGATGAAGATTAGGATGGCCGCGAGCTTGATCAGCACCATGATGTTGTTGGTGCGGGCGGACTCCCGGATGCCACGGACGAGGACCACCGTGAGCAGAAGAACGATGATGAAGGCGGGAATGTCGAAGCCGAAGTGCCAGCCGGGGGGGAAGATGTCGACCTTGCCGGAGAGGTCCTGCAGGCCCAGGGGCAGGTAGGCCGGGGAGAGCCATTTGGGGTTGAGGTGGATGCCGAGCCAGTCGAGCAGATCGACGATGTGCGCGGCGAAGCCGACACTGACGCTCATGTTGGAGAAGGCGTACTCAAGGATGAGATCCCAGCCGATGATCCAGGCGATGAGTTCGCCGAGGGTGGCGTAGGTGTAGGTGTAGGCCGAGCCGGCGATGGGAATCATCGATGCCAATTCGGCATAACAGAGGCCCGTAAGGCCGCAGACGATGGCCACCAGTACAAGTGACAATGCGAGTGCCGGGCCTGCTCCGGGGCGGCCGGCGACGGCTCCATGGTGCAGGATGAGATCGATGATGGGCGAGCCCTTCCAGTCTGCAAGCTTGGAAGGGTTGCCGCCGATGGCCGTGCCGATGACGGTGAAGATACCCGATCCGATGACCGCGCCGATACCCAGCGCGGTGAGCGAGACGGGACCAAGCGTTTTCTTGAGCGCACTCTCGGGACGCTCAGATTCGTGGATCAGCTTGTCGATGGACTTTGTGGCAAAGATTTGGCGGGCCAGGTGCACATTCCTCATCGGCGGGGGATTGTAAACGTAGAGTGATTTTATGCGGAGCGGAGCTATGGTGGTCAATATTGGCGAAGAAGGGACTAAGAAACATGGCCTTTGGGGTCTTTGTTTTTCTGGTTTGTCATTCCGAGCGCAGCGAGAGAACCTGCTTTCTCCCGCTTTTCGCCTATGCCACTACAAACTCCTATGTGTAAGCACCAGCTATGCGTTCTTCTCTTTCCTGCACGCTATCTGGGAGGTGCAAGCAAAGAACGGGAGACAAGCAGGTTCGCTCGCTGCGCTCGGAATGACAACCAGAAAAGCAAAAGAGAGAAGCCACAAACAAAACGACGGGCGGAGCCTAAGCTCTGCCCGCCGTCGTTGAATCTGGTGCTGTTTAGCGCTTGGAGGCGCCGCGTGCTGCCTTCTTGACCTTGGCCTTGTTCTCGCCGCGGGCTCCGGTGCGTGGGGCCTTGGGGGCGGCTTTCTTGCGGGCGGCGCGCTTGACCTTCTTGCGCTCAATCTTGTCGGTGATGGATGAGGTGTTTGCCATGATGAATGTCTTCTCTCTGAACTTTCTGGAATTTCTGGATACTTTGCCGGCGTGAGCGCTCAAAATAGGGATTTCGCTCTTTTACAGTCGCTCGAGCTGGGCGAACTTCTCGACCAGCTTCTTCATGCCGTGACCACTAAATTGTACTGTAAGCTTGGCATCTTCCCCATCTCCTTCGCGCGCAAAGACTACGCCCTCGCCATATTTGGGGTGGCGGACACGAGCGCCTTTGCCCATGCCAGTGCGGCCGGTGGGGGCGTCGGACTCCGCCTTGGAGCGCGTTCCAAACTTCAAACCGCTAGGTTTAAAGCCCGCTCCGCCCTTGCCGAAGAAGGCTGCGGTGTTGTCGAGCGGGCCGCTGCCGGTGCCTCGCTTGATGCCGCCAAAGCGCTGCTCGGCATAAGACTTTGCTCCTGAACTGCCGCGTCCACCCGATTGGTCTTCGTCCTCGTAGCTGTAGTGCTGTTCGCCACCGAAGTCGTCGCCAGCCCCAAAGCGCTTGCCCCGTTGGGGATAGGCGGTCGAATAAGCTCCGCCGTAGGAGGCTGGGGAGAGGTCTTCGACGAGCTTCGACGGGACTTCTTCGAGGAAGCGTGAGGGCATCGACGACTCCGGTGAGTCGTTGCCATAGCGGCGGCGATAGCGTGCCCGTGTCATGACCAGCGTATCCATCGCGCGGGTCATGCCGACGTAGCAGAGACGGCGCTCCTCTTCCATCTGGGTGGGGTCGACCAGTGTGCGCGAGTGCGGGAAGAGGCCCTCCTCCATGCCCGTGAGGAAGACTAGGGGGAACTCCAGCCCCTTGGCAGCATGCAGGGTCATCAGGGTTACGCGTGCTTCGGCGGAGTACTGGTCGGCGTCGGAGACCAGTGCGGCGTGGTCCAGGAACTCGCCAAGCGTCTCTCCGCGAGAGGTTGCGTCCTGCGCGGCATTGGCGAGTTCCTTCAGGTTCTCGATGCGAGAGAAGCTCTCGGGTGTGGCCTCGTCTTCGAGGGCGCGGATGTAGCCAGAACGCTCGTTGAGGAACTTGATGAGTTCGGGTAGTGTGGCCGGGTCGCCGGCCTTGCGGAACGGAGCGGGCGCGTCCTGGGCCTGCGGGGTCTCGGCGTTCTGCTGGCGGAGGCGTTCCTTGATCACGTCGCTCGCAGAGAGTTTGAGTGGAACCGGAGCGAAGGGGTTGAAGCTGCTGGCGTTCTCGGGGGCAACGGTGCTGATCTCTTCGCTGGGACCGAAGTCAAAGTCGAAGTTGAAGCTCGTGTCGAAGCTGGTGTTCGCGTCGTTGGCCACGATGGTGGGTTGTGCTTCTTCTTCTGTGGCAAAGCCGAAGTCGAAGTTGGTGTCGTTATCCGCAGAAGAGGTGGAGGCTGGATCGAAGGATGTGTCTTCGGATGCCAGTTGCGAGTCTGGAGTTTCGAGTTGCGAGTCTGCGGTGAGCGCGGCGAGGAAGTCCGGGCCGAGCATCGCTCTGGCGTCTTCGATGAGACGGCGAAAGCTGTTGAGAGCGGTGAGAGCACGCGCGGGTAATAGCTTGTCTTCTGAGGCGCGGGCGATGGCGTCCCAGGAACTCATGCCGGTGGTTAACGCCATGCGTTCGAGCGTGTCCATCGTGGTCTTGCCGATGCCGCGCGGCGGTGAGTTCACTACGCGGCCAAGTGCGATGGAGTCGTGCGGGTTCTGTACCAGCTTCAGATAGCTGAGAATGTCCTTTACTTCGGCACGGTCGTAGAAGCTGAAGCCTCCGACCATGTGGTACTGGATCTGATAGCGGCGCAGGGCCTCTTCCACCAGTCGCGACTGCGAGTTGGTTCTGTAGAGAACGGCGCAACGCGGCAGCTCTTCGCTTTCGCCGGCTTCTTTTAAATACTTGTTGATGCGATCGGCGATGAACAGCGCTTCGTTTTCGCCATCGGGTGCTTCGTAGTAGCCGATGAGCGAGCCGCCTTCGCGCGAGGTCCAGAGGTTCTTGCCCTTGCGCTGTGTGTTCTGCGCGACGACGGCGCTGGCACCTTCGAGGATGACCTGCGTTGATCTGTAGTTCTGCTCCAGGCGAATGGTCTGGACGTTGGGGAAGTCTTTTTCGAATTCGAGGATGTTGCGGATGTCCGCGCCGCGCCACGAGTAGATCGACTGGTCTTCATCGCCGACGACGCACACGTTGCCGTGGCGGCCGAGCAGCTTCATCAGTTCATACTGCGGGCGGTTGGTGTCCTGGTACTCGTCGATCAGTAGGTACTTGTACTTGCGGTTGTAGCGTTCACGCACTTCGCTCGAGGACTTGAGCAGACGCACGGTTTCGAGCAGCAGATCGTCGAAGTCGAGCGCGTTGGCCTTGGCGAGTTCTTTTTTGTAGATCTCGAAGATGTGCGCAATCTTCTCCTCCAACGGGTTGGTGGAGGCCAGGAAGTACTCCTGGGGGTCGATCATGTGGTTTTTCGCCCATGAAATTCGACCCAGGGCGACGCGCGGCTTCAAGGATTTGTCGTCGATGCCGAGCCGTTTGAGCGCTTGCTTCACGACAGCTTGCTGATCGTTCTCATCGTAGATGGCGAAGGAACGCGTGAGGCCAACGTTGCCAACGCGCAGGGCTTCGATGTCGCGGCGCAGAACGCGCACGCAGAAGCTGTGGAAGGTTGCGAGTGTGGGACTGGCGAGAGTCGAGTGGCCGAGAATCTTTTCGACGCGCTCGGCCATCTCCTTCGCGGCCTTGTTGGTGAAGGTGACTGCGAGGATGCTGTCCGGCGAGACGCCGCGCTCCTTGATTAGATAGGCAATGCGGTGAGTGATGACTCTGGTCTTACCTGAACCTGCGCCTGCGAGCAGCAGGACGGGCCCATCGACCGAGGTAATCCCTTCGCGCTGCTGCGGGTTCATATTGGCGAGAAGGTCGGACACAACCTCCATTTTATCTGTGTTGGAGATTGAAGTTTTGCAGGGGGTGTCTCTGCGTGTGAATTGGTGTGCGTTTATGGACGCATGTGCGTTTGTGGACACAATGAGTGTGCGTTTATGGACGCGGCTAGTAAGTGTGTATGGACGTAGCGTGTGTGGAAACGAAAGCAACATTTGTTGCGCGGAAACTCTTTAGTTACGGGCAAATGTTGCAGTGGCATAAATCTTAAATTTATCTGCAACAACTCGGAACCAATGCGTGAACCGCTGCGTACTGACCTTTGCGACCGGTTCCCTGATGAAGAGAGCGCGGTCTAAATCAAAAGCGTTTTATCAAGGAGTAGTTATGAATCGTCGTTCTGTTGTTGGAGTCATGGTAATGGCGGCCTCGCTGGTATCGGCACAGGCCATGTATGCAGCACCCGCTGCAATCCACGCACCTGTGAATGCGATCTTCGCGAAGGTCAAGTTTGTGAAGTTCACGCTGCGTAACGACTCGGCTGCGCCCCTGAAGTTGAAGGCTGGCGACACTGAGGTAACTCTGCAGCCCGGTAAGACAGTGGATGTGAAGCTCACAGAAGGACAGCAGATCGTCGCCGTCGAGACTTCGCCGAACTATGCTGCTGGAGCTGTGATCACAACGGTTTCGGACCAGTTGAACGGCACCACACTCGCCCTTCGCTAGAGCCGGGCCTGAACTGTAGTCGTTGTAAGAGCGGTGCGCTGTTTGAAGCGCCGCTCTTCGAGGGCCCGGGGCATGTTTGAGCAAGTTTGCTCATCGCCCCGGACAAGTTCAACAGTTGTCGCTTTTCGTCTGCAGTAAAAAAATGCGCTATTCCTGAGCTGTAGCTCCAGGCGGCGTGATCTTCACAGAGTTGGCATGGCAGGTACGAAGTCCCTGGCACACGAGCGGTTTCAGATCTTTGCTGAGGCAGGCTTCGATGGCTGTCAGGTGATTGCGACCACAACTCAACAGAATGCTGCCCTGTGGAAACGTTGGGTTGGCCTCATAGAACAATCCAAGAATCTTGTCGGGCGTCAGACTGATCTCATGGTCTACGTGTGTAAACTCCGCCGGAATCTTCAGGGAGTGATAGGCCTCGCGCTCCATTGCGAAGAAGCGTTGCGGCCCAGCGGCTGAGCAGGTGCCGTGCTTGGCCCACTCGTGATCGAGCAGAGAGAGGTCAGGTGTGAGGTCAAGGTTCTCCGACGGCTTGGCGGGACCGTGCTCTTCACTGCAGAAGACGGGATAGCTGCCATCGTTGTTCTGCGCCCATAGACCATGCAGGATGAAGCCAGGCTTGGCCGCACACTGCGGGGAGACGCCCTGTATTGCGCAGAACTCCGGCGACCAGGAGAGGTTCATCAGATAGAAGTCGAACTTGCCGGGCTCGCCCTTGTTCTGCGCGGTGGCGCTGGTTGTGGACAACAGGATGCTTAGAGCGAACGCCGTGGCGATGGATAGAAAGCGGCAGGATAACCAGGTACGCATGAACTGACTCCAGTCTCGTAGTTGGGTGAGAAGGCCATGATACTCGACCGCAAAAACGGTATTCTGTGTCGATGACAGAGTCTGTTTCGAAGAAGAGTATTGCGGTATTCTGTGCGGCGGCTGAAGGCACGCGGCCGGAGTATCGCGCGAGTGCGGAAGAGCTGGGCCGGGCGCTCGCCGCGCATGACCTGGGGCTGATCTACGGCGGAGCGAAGATCGGACTGATGGGCGCGGTTGCCGATGCTGCGCTGGCTGGAGGAGGCCATGTGGTTGGCGTGATTCCGCATGTGCTGGTCGATCACGAGATTGCGCACCAGGGAATTACAGAACTGCATGTCGTGGACACGATGCATACGCGCAAGGCGCTGATGGGCGAGAAGGCGGATGCCTTTCTTATACTGCCTGGCGGCTTTGGGACGTTCGAGGAGCTGTTCGAGGTGCTCGCATGGCAGTCGCTCAAGCTGCATTCGAAGCCGGTTGTGCTGCTGAATGTGGTGGGCTTCTATGACACGCTGCTGGAGTTTCTCGATGTGTGCGAACGCGAAGGGATGCTGAGGGGGAATCGGGAGAGGTTACTGGTGGCGGGGACGGTGGATGAGGCGTTGAGGCTGACGGGGCTGGTTTAGAGACCGCACAACGAATCAAGGGCTGAAAGCTCGGTATATCTCGCTAGTGCAGACGAGATATACCGGGCTTTCAGCCCTTGATTCGTTGTGGAGTCTCGTACCTGGGGCTTGCGCCCCAGGTTGGGATATATCACCCCTTTGGGGCTTGATTCTGTGTCAGGTCGCTATCCAATGGGTTGCGCTTTTATGCTGTGCTCTGCTGGCGTTTGCGGAAGGCGGCTACCTTGTGGCGGTTGCCGCAGGTAGCCATGCTGCACCATCTGCGCCGATGAGATTTTGTCTGGTCGTAGAACCAGAGGACGCAGTCCTCGCTTTCGCAGGGGCGGACCAGATCGAAGTTGGCTGTGACGAGGAAATCCGCGGCGGCTTCGGCCAGAGGCGCTAGAACTTCTTCGGGTGTGCGGCGTTTCCAGCGACGTGTCAGGTGTGTGCTGCCGCTCTTGTCGGTGGCGAGCTCGAGATAGCTTCGGGATTCGGAGAGAAACTCGTTGAGCGTGGAGACATCCAGACGCTTTTCCGCTTTGCGCCTCTCGACCAGCGTGCGGATCATCTCGCGCAACTTGCGCGCGGCGTTGAGCAGGGTAGATGGCCGCAGGTTGGAGGACTCTTTTGCAACGGGCCAGCCAGCCTGGGCCAGCCATTGCAGTACGTCGCTGTCGCTCTGCAGCGAGTCCACCAGTTCTCCATCGACAAGCGGAACCGTATTGAGAATCTGCAGTGTGGGCGGCTCGGTAAAGGTGTTGGGCTGATCGTGCAAAGCGGATTCCTGTCCAGAGATACTCACGACTTCCCTCCTCGCAATCTCTCCTCTTAATTGTAACCCATAATAATTATGTTGACAGGTTACATTTATCGGAGTAACCATTAAAGGCGAAGATAGACAGTGTCAAGCATCGACTACAGGAGGAAGTGAGATGACGCGAAGAGATTTTGTGATGCAGGGTGGTAGCGTGATGGCAGCAGCAGGTACAGCTTCTGCTGCGACGGAGAAACCGATGGCAAAGAAGACTCTGGTGCCTGTGACGTCGATTCACCGGGTTGAGGCGGATGGCGTTACGGTGTTCTATCGTGAGGCCGGTGCGCCGGATGCGCCGGTGGTGGTGCTGCTGCATGGCTTTCCAACCTCGTCGTTTCAGTACCGCGAGCTGATTCCGCGGCTGGCGGACAAGTATCGGGTGATTGCGCCTGATCTGCCGGGGTTCGGATTTACAGAGGTTCCCGAGAGCCGGCAGTACAAGTACACCTTTGATGCGCTGGCGAAGACGATTCTGGCGTTCACCGATGCGTTGCATTTGAAGCACTATGCGCTGTATGTCTTCGACTACGGCGCACCCACTGGATTCCGTCTAGCGATGGCGCATCCGGAGCGAGTGACGGCGATTGTGTCGCAGAACGGCAATGCGTATGAGGAGGGCCTGGGCGATGCGTGGGCTCCTATACGGCGTTACTGGAGTGAGCCTACGGCGGCGAATCGCGAGGTGGTTCACGAGGCGTTGAGCCCGGAGGGACTCCGTTCGCAGTACACAGAGGGTGTGCCGCACCCCGAGAGGATTGCTCCGGAAGGCTATACGCTGGATGCGGCGATGATTGCGCGGCCGGGCAACATGGATATCCAACTCGACCTGTTTCTCGACTATGCCAACAATGTGAAGTTGTATCCAAAGTTTCAGGAGTACTTCAGAACGTCGAAGCCGCCGCTGCTTGCGATCTGGGGTAAGCATGATCCGTTCTTTATCCCACCGGGAGCGGAGGCCTTCCGGCGCGACAACCCAAATGCCAGCGTCCAGTTTTTGGATACGGGACACTTTGCGCTGGAGACGCATGTGGAGGAGATTGCAGAGGCCATCCGTCCGCTTTTCGCCCGCACCGCAGTCTGAGCGGGTATCGAATAGTGCCAGAAGACCGGCGCTTACAATGAAGTGAGAATGATTTTCGAACATATCCCTCACCTGCACTACATCTGGCTGGTGGTAGCGTCCACGATTGCGGGTGTAATGAACGCGATGGCAGGTGGGGGATCGTTCGTTTCTTTTCCGGCGATGCTAGGCGTGGGGGTTCCGCCGGTGCAGGCCAATGCGACGAACACCGTCGCGCTGTGGCCAGGGCAGCTTACCTCCGTAGCGGCACTGTGGGGTGATGTTCGCCGCGACCTGTTGCCGACGGTCGCGGTAACCTGCGTCATCGGTGGCGTGGCCGGCGCTGAGGTGCTGTTGAATACGCCGCAGGGTACCTTCTTCAGGCTGGTTCCGTGGTTGCTCCTGGGCGGGACGCTGCTCTTCGGGATCAGCGGACCTGTCTCGCGCTGGCTGCGGTCGCGCGCTACGCATCCGCATGAGGGGCACGCGATACCGAAGCTCGGCATGGCCGCGGCGTTGTTTCCGGTGTGCTTCTACATCGGTTACTTCGGCGCAGGCGGAGGCTTTCTCGCGATGACGGTCCTCGCGCTCTTCGGGGTGGAGAACATGCACGAGCTGAACGCGATGAAGGTGGTCGCGGCGCTGCTGTCGAATCTGGTTGCGATCGTCACGTTCATCCTGAAGGGCGCAGTGGTTTGGCACTATTGCGCTATCTCAATGGTCTTTGCGGGAATCGGTGGCTACGTTGGAGCGCGGTTCGCGAAACGGACAAACCCTGCGGTGCTGCGTTTTGTGGTTGTTGCCACTGGCTGCATCATTGCGGCCTACTTTTTCTGGAAGCAGGCCCAAGCATGATGATTTCGCCCGAGGGAATTGGTCGGATCGGCTATGCGGCAGTTGCTATTGTTATGAGGAGATTGGTATGAGCCACGAAGGCATTCGCTTTGTCAGTCCTGAAGAAGCACAGCGTGAGGAGGCTACTCCCAAGCTGACGGGAGACGCGATCTCTCCTGCCAAGGTGCGCGTGGACAAAAGCGGCGGTACAGGCATGACGATCGAGTGGCGCGACGGCCATACCAGTTCATGGAACTTTGCGTGGCTGCGTGCGGCGTGTCCGTGCGCGACTTGCCATGAGGAACGCGATGCCGTTGGCCGTGCTCCGGGTGTGGCGAAGCCCAAACCCGCGTCGTTGTTGCCGATGTTCGAGGCTCCGCCGCGTCCGGTCGATGTGACGCCGGTGGGGAAGTACGCTCTGCGCTTCAAGTGGAACGATGGCCATGAGGCTGGGTTGTACTCGTGGGACTATCTGCGCAATGTGTGCGATGTTGAGTTTCGGAAGCAGTCGCAGAAGGGCTAACGCTGCGTATGCCATCTATCACCATAGGGTGGGTCTTCACGCTCGGTGTGCTGGTTCATAACCTCGAGGAGGCGTTGTATCTTCCTGCCTGGTCGGCAGATGCAGGTAGGTGGTATAGACCTATTGGCGCGAGGGAATTTCGCTTTGCCATTGGTGTGTTTTCGGCCGCGATCCTTGTTTTGACGGCTGCTGCATCGATTTTCGGCTCGTAGCCTTGGGGCGTATCTGATGGCGGGTTACGTGCTGGCTATGGTTCTGAATGTCTTCGCCCCGCATCTTTTCGCCACTGTTTTAATGCGCAGGTATATGCCGGGGACTGCTACTGCGGTGCTATTGAATCTTCCGCTGGGTTGGCTGTATCTGCGTCAGATATTGATGGAACACCGCATCGAACTTCGGGTGTTTTTCTGGGCGGGGCCTTTGGCAGTGCTGGCTATTCTGGCCTTGATACTGGTGCTGTTGGCGCTGGGCCGCCGAGTTACTTCGACTTCGGCCTAAGCCACGGGCAATTCTGGTGTCGCCGCCAGCAGTTGTTGCGTGTAGGATTCGCGTGGTGTCTCGCAGACCTCGCTCCAGGTGCCTGTTTCGACGAGGCGGCCGTGCTGCATGACCGCGACGCGATGACAGAGATAGCGCACCAGCGGCATGGAGTGCGAGATGAACAGGCAGGTGAGGCCGTAACGCTGTTGCAGGTCGCGCAGCAGGTTGATGACCTGCGCTCCCACCGACACATCGAGCGCGCTGACGGGTTCGTCAAGTACCAGGAGGTCGGGACGCAGGGCGAGGGCGCGAGCGATGTTGATGCGCTGCCGCTGGCCGCCGGAGAATTCATGCGGGTACCGCTGCAGCGCGGAGCGGTCGAGGCCGACTTCGTTCAGCAACTCATCGAGCCGGGCCTCCAGGCCCTGGGGTGGGCGCTCTTCGTGGATGGCGAAGGGCTCGGCGAGGGTCTGCTGCACGGTCATGCGCGGATCGAGTGCGGCGTAGGGGTCCTGGAAGACGATGGCGAGCCTGCGGCGCAGGCGGCGCATCTCGCGCGGCGATAAGTGCAGCAGGTCGAGTTCACGCGGCCGCCCCTCCTCGTCTGTGGAGTGATAGAGGATTCGGCCTGCACTGGGTTCGATGAGCCGCAGCAGCATGCGCGCGACGGTGCTCTTGCCGGAGCCCGATTCGCCGACGAGGCCCAGGGTCTCACCGCGGAAGATTTGTAATGACACACCGTCGACGACGCGCGCGGCACCGTAATCCTTGATGAGGTTGTGGGCCTCGATAAGGGGCGTTGTGGCTTCGCTGCTGTCGGTTGGCTGAACACTCATGTCGTCATCAATGATGATACGAGGTTGCGCTACTTCGAGGCAGCGATGTCGGTGCTGGTCGTATCGTCGCGCACGATCTTCCAGCCGGCTGGGGTCTTTTCCATGACGAGCAGGAAGTAGCCATTCGCGTTGCCGACAGTCGCCGTGCGTTCGAGGTGGAAGTGGCCGGTTACTGTTGCGAAATGCTCGTCCAGCGGCTGTACCTCAAGCCCCAGGAACGAGAGCGTCCCCATCTTTTCGCGCGTGGAGTAGCCGGTGCGATAGGCCTCGAGCATCTGCGCATAGCCTCGACGGACTGTGCGGCCGATGAAGAGGATGTCCGGAGAGTTCTTGTAGGACGCGGCAAAGGCGTCGAGATCGCCGTTGTTCCAGTCGACTACGGACTTGTTCAGCACGGCGAGGATGGCTGCATCTCCTTTTGGCGAAGGGCTTTGCGCGGTGAGGGGAAGGGCGAGTACGCCGAATAGAAACGGCACGGCGAGGAGGCGAATTAAGCGCATGGTGAGGCTCCTTTTGATCGAGTCCATGAGATGACTAGAATAGTCCCATGAGCACAGCACCTGCAGGAACGAGGGTTGTCCATACGGTGTGTTCGCACGACTGCCCGGACTCCTGCGGCGTTTTGGTGACGGTCGACTCGCTCACCGGCCGTGCGACGAAGGTGCAGGGAGATCCGTCGCATCCGGTTACACGTGGATTTTTGTGCGGCAAGGTGGCGCGGTATCTCGATCGTGTGTACTCGCCCGAGCGGTTGTTGTATCCCATGCGCCGCAAGGTCGGTGTGGCTAAAGGGCCGCTGCCCAAAGGCCGCGAGGCTGAGTCGTTTGAGCGCATCTCGTGGGATGAAGCGCTGGAGTTGGTTGCGGCGAAGCTGAAGACGATCGCCGCTGAGCATGGTTCCGAAAGTATTCTGCCGTACAGTTATGCAGGCACGATTGGGCAGTTGGGATATGGTTCGATGGACCGCCGGTTCTTCTATCGGTTGGGAGCCTCGCAGTTGGACCGCACGATCTGCTCAACCGCCGGCGGCGATGCGCTGGTAAGCGTCAACGGGATCAAGCTCGGAACATCGCCGCAGGACTTCACGCACGCAGGTCTGATCCTTGCGTGGGGCGCGAACATTCACGGCAATAATATTCATCTCTGGCCTTTTATTGAAGAGGCTCGCCGCAACGGTGCGCGGCTGGTGGTGATCGACCCCTATCGCACACGCACGGCGGCATTGGCCGATGAGCACCTTGCCATTCGCCCTGGCACCGATGTGATGCTGGTGCTGGCGATGATGCATGTGATCTTTCGCGAGGGGCTTGAAGACCGCGAGTACCTCGCCGAGTGCACGACCGGCGCGGAGGAACTGCGCGCTCATGCGCTGCGTGCGGAGTACTCTCCCGCGCGGGCGGCTGAGATCACAGGGCTCGATGCGGACAAGATTGAGCAGCTGGCGCGATCGTATGCCACCGCGGGGCGTGGAGGCCGGGCGCCGGCGGCGATCCGCCTGAACTACGGCATTCAGCGCGGCGAGTATGGGGGCACAGCTGCACGCGCGGTTACGATGCTGCCGCTCATTACCGGGAGCTGGAAGCAGCATGGCGGAGGACTCCAACTGTCGACGAGCGGCTCGTTTCCGTTCAACTCCAAAAGGTTGCAGATGCCGGAGCTGATGCAGTCCAGCCCGCTCGGCCGTGCATCGCGCGTGGTGAATATGTCCCAGCTTGGCCATGCGCTCACGGAGTTGGGGGAGAAGCAGATTACGGGCCAGGGCATAGGCATCGAGGCGGCGTGTGTGGAGGGGCCGCCGGTGAAGGCGCTCTTCGTCTACAACTGCAATGCCGCAGCGGTGGCACCGGATTCCTCGCGAGTGCTCGCCGGGCTTAGGCGCGATGATCTTTTCACTGTCGTGCACGAGCAGTTCTTCACCGATACGACGGACTACGCCGACATCGTGCTGCCAGCAACGACGTTTCTGGAGCACAAGGATGTGCAGGGCGCGTATGGGCATCTGTTCGTGCAGATCTCGCAGCCGGCGATTGCGCCGCTTGGCGAGGCGCGTTCGAACGTGCTGCTTTTCAGCGAGCTTGGCCGCCGCATGGGATTTGAGGAAGCTGCCTTTAGTGACAGCGAAGAAGAGTTGATCGCGCAGGCGCTGGAGACGGAGCATCCGTGGTTTGCAGGTGTGACGAAAGAACGTCTCGAGCGGGAGGGCCATGTGCCGTTGGCGCTGCCGCAAAACGAGCACGGAGAGGTACTGCCCTTCAGCACGCGAGAGTGGTTTCGTACACCGAGCGGTCGCGGCGAATTGACGCCTGTGCCGCGGTGGCATGCGCCGCATGAGTCGCGCTCCGGCGTTGCCGCCAGTGAAGGGAAGTATCCGCTGGAGTTTCTGCCGCGCAAAGCGGACAACTACATGAACTCGACGTTTGCGAACCTGCCTGGGCATCAGCAGATGGAGCGGCGCACGGCGGGCGTGCTGGAGATGCATCCGGTCGATGCGACGGCACGTGGCATTGTGAGTGGTGATGCTGTCAATGTTTGGAACGGCCGTGGGCAGATCGCGCTGACGGCGCGTGTCGGTGTGGCCATTGCTGCGGGAGTTGTCGCGGCAAGGCTCGATTGGCACAAGCTCTCCGAAGACGGTGCGAACGTAAACGCACTGACCAGCGAGCGGCTCACCGACATCGGTGGCGGAGCAACCTTTTATTCGACGCTGGTGGAAGTGGCAAAGGTTGCGGAGATAGCTGCCGATTGGTCATAGATGGCATCTCAAGTTCCTGCAGGCCCGCAACGCGGGAGCTGGAGGATGTATGGCCAAAGATCTTTACACGTTGCAGGATCCGACGAAACAATATCCCTTGCCGAAGTTTAAGCACCAGCCCCAGCGTGTGCCGGGAATCGATGCGAAGATGACGCCGAAGCCCGACCACGGCGAGACGAGCTATCGCGGCAGTGGACGGTTGCCGAACCGCAAAGCACTGGTGACGGGCGGCGACAGCGGCATCGGACGAGCCGCAGCCATTGCGTTTGCGCGCGAGGGTGCGGATGTCGCGATTAACTATCTGCCGAGCGAAGAGCGCGATGCGAAAGAGGTGATTGCGCTGATCGAAGCTGGGGGACGCAAGGCTTTTGCGCTACCGGGCGATATCAGTAATGAGAAGTTTGCCCGCAAATTAGTAAAGGACGCGCACAAGAAGCTGGGCGGACTCGATGTGCTGGCGTGTGTCGCGGGTAAGCAGCATGCGGTGGATAAGATCGCCGATGTGACGACGAAACAGGTGGAAGAGACCTATCGCGTCAATGTTTTCGCGCTCTTCTGGATGTGCCAGGAGGCGTTGGCGTTGATGCCGCCGGGAGGATCGATCATTACAACAGCATCGATTCAGGCCACGCATCCGAGCCCCAGCCTGCTGGACTATGCTCCAACGAAGGCTGCGATTCTCGCCTTCACACGTGCACTTGCACGGCAGGTGGCGGAGGACGGCATTCGCGTGAACTGCGTGGCGCCGGGGCCGGTATGGACGCCTCTGCAAACCAGTGGCGGACAGCCAGATAAGAAGATTCCGGCGTTCGGATCGGAGACGCCGATGAAGCGGCCAGGTCAGCCGGTGGAGATGGCCCCGCTGTATGTATTGCTGGCGAGTCAAGAGTCGAGCTATGTGACCGGCGAGGTGTATGGCGCGACCGGAGGGCTTGAGGTTGGATAGCGGTTGTATTTCACACCTATGGCCGTAGAGAATCGAAGTCATGGATAGCGTACGGATGGACAAGTGGCTTTGGGCCGCAAGGTTTTTCAAGACCCGCGCTCTGGCTGCGCAAAGTTGCGAGCTCGGCAGAATTCAATCGAACACGATACAAGCCAAGCCGGCTCGTGATGTTCGTGTGGGCGACAAGCTGCGCGTTAAGAACGACAGCGGCGAGTTTGAGATTGAAGTTCTGCTGTTGAGCGAGGTGCGTGGTCCGGCCGCTGTCGCGCAGACTCTCTATCGTGAGACGGACGCGAGTAAGGAAGCCCGCGCGAAGGTCGAAGCGGATCGGAAGATCATGGCGCAGTTCGAGGTGCCCGTGGTGCGGCCTTCTAAGAAGGATCGCCGGCTTATCAATAAGTTTCGTGGCCGTTGAAATTTCGCTGTCGCTGAGGATAACGGCGTTACGCTATTGCATGGTTTTAATTCGCGCAGCGACACAGGACGATGCAGGCTCGATCTCTCGAGTGCATATCGAAAGTTGGCGAACCACCTATCGAGGGATCGTGCCGGACCAGTTCCTGGCTGATCTCAACGCAGAGGAAAGAACCGTTCGATGGCGTGAAGTCATAGATTCCGATCCGTATGTTCTTATAGCGGAGAGAGACGGCCAGATCGTTGGATTTATCAGCGGTGGGGCCATCCGTGAGCCCTTGGAAAAATATGATGCGGAGTTATTCGCGATCTATTTGCTGGCCGAAGTACAGGGCAACGGTATTGGTACATCGCTTTTGATGGAACTGGCAAAGCGTCTGGATGAAGGCGGCTTTCAGAGCATGGCCGTATGGGTGCTCGAAGCCAACGAGTCGCGCGGCTTCTATGAGAAGTCGGGAGCCGTTCGCGTTACCGCGAAGGAGATCGAAATCGGAGGAGTTCTGCTTCCGGTGGTTGCTTATGCATGGCCTAGTCTTAAGACGGTTGTTGCTTTAGAGCATTTTCAATAATAGTTTGATGCGTGGATGACAGCTTTTGAGTGATGTGAGCATGCCTCACACTATCGATGAAAGTTGTTCTAACGTTCAGTTGGTAAGTTACTCTTCACGCTTCGTCCTGGAGCCACTCGGAGGAGTATTTTTCAATGGCTATTCTGACGAGCTGGCTGCGGGTTCTTACGCCAGCCTTCGCAAATAGCTCTTGAATGGTGGCCTTGATGGCCGTCTCCGAGGATTGCATTCGCGCAGCGATCTCTTTATTCGTGAGCCCATCCAGGATGCTGCGGAGCACCTGATGTTGCCTGTTGGTCAGAGATCTGACTCTGCTCGCCGCAGATGGGAGATCGTCGCTGCCGGCACTGAGAGACTGTACGATCCCGACATCCCACCACGTTTCACCCGAGGCTACTCTGCGGAGTGCTTCTATAAGGCGGCGTGGGTCGCTGTGTTTGAGGATGATTCCAGCGACGCCGTCATTCAGGGCATTGAATATGGCGCTGGCTCTCATGCCGGCCGTGACCATCAACACTCTCGCTCGGCTGTTTTCAGAACGCAGATGCTTGAGCAGATCCGTACCGACTTCGGCGCCTAGATCATAGTCGAGTAAGACAATGTCGATAGGGCTGCTGGCCAATATCTGTTTTGCATCGGCCAGTGTTGCACAGTGAGCGACTACCTGTAGTTCGGATTCGCTGTTGAGCAGGCGAACCAGGCTTTCGCGAAAGAGGGTGTGGTCGTCGACCAGGAGAATGCGGACGTGTTTGTTCATGATTTCGACTCGAATTCACTTGCTGCCGCAAGATCGACGATAAAGCATGCGCTGCCGGGTAATGGTGTGTAGCGGAGGTCGCCGCCAAACGACCGTGCGAAGGCGCGCGCAAGATAAAGACCCAGTCCCGTGTTCTGAGCTCCTGCCTGAAAGGGGCGGAAGAGATCGTCTGGACGAGTCACACCGCCGCCATTGTCGATCACTTCCACGATGACCCGCGAGCCTTCGCTTCTGGATGTGATGGATAGCTGTCTGTCTGAACTTTTCTGTGAGAGAGAACGAATGCTGTTCGTCGTCAGGTTCAGGAATACCTGCATGAGATTGCTGCTATCGGCCCATACCAGGGGCAGACCGGAACATGCGGTCCAGATGCAGGTAATCTCTTTGTCGCGCAGCGACGGGGCAATCACAATGCGCAGATCTTCCAGAACAGCCTGCAGGTCGATCTCCGAGGCTCTGTCCGGATAAGGACGCAGGTCGATGGATGCAATTCGTTCCAGCGCAATCACGAGATTGCCGAGCGCTTCAAAATCTTTGCTGTTGGTCAGCAGATGACTGCTTTCAAGGTTCTGGTGGACGACTGCGATGGCTCCGCAGACGTTACGAATCTCATGCGAGACGGCGCTAACCGCGATACGTGACCCGGCAAGCATCTGGTGAAGGCTGGACTCCTCTCGGGTCCGCAGCTCTTCGGAAGAATCAAGAATCATGGCTGCAAGACGCGATCCCGAATCGGTGCGATACGTCGAGAAGCAGATCTCTGCCATGAACGACTCACCGTCGTCACGCAGGCCATGGGATTGCATGACGGTGCGGAACAGGTGTTGGCTCGTGTCCTGATGTGAGACGTTCAGGAACGATGGAAAGTAGCGATATATCGAACGGCCGGGCAGCGTCTGCGCTTCGACTTCCAGGATGCGATGTGCAGCCTCGTTGGCCATCAGCACAATGCCCTTGGAATCCGCGGTGATGATCGCTGCAGGACTGCTTTCAATCAGCACCATCAACTGTTGTTCGGCGTCGCGCCGGGCATCGCTTTGCCGCTCGATCTCATGGAGATGTTCCATGATGATCTGCCGGTTCCGGTTTACCTCATGGACGAATACGCCGATGGAGAAGAAGGCCATAAAGTAGAGGACATCGCGAGGCAAGCCGGTGCGCAGATTCCATGCGAACTGATCGAACTCTTCCGTAAGGTACGTGCAAAGCCCTGCCGCAACCGCCATTTGCCACGGCTTAAGTACTCTGCCCAGCATGAGCATCGGCAAGAGGTAGAGAAAGCCAAGGGGCACTTCGTCGACGACCTGGTAATCGATCAACGCTATGAGCGCGATGAGGATGCAGGCCCAGATGAGAGTGAATCGTCTACTGCCACGAAAGATGGATAGGAACATGGCTCTCCGTTGACGCGGCCTTCGCGTTGGCAAGGTGCGGGAATCAAGGTCGCGGGTGACCAGCTTCAAGAAGGCGCGATGCAACACGTTGAGAGACGATCTGCTCCAGATACCATGATGCCGCCTGGATAGCCTCACGCCTGCCGGATTGACCGAAAGATAGCCTGCTCGTACCCGCAAGATAGGGACTATTTGGCCCTAAATACCCCTAGCCTTGATTCAATGATATCTCCCCGATCTCCAAGAGCACTATGGCTGGCACGCCGGGCGGGCGCTGGCAGGCGCTCGATTCGCGCGCTCGTAAAGTGGTCTGCTCTATGCGTCGTCCTGATAGCGTCGAGCGAAATCGCGAGTGCTCAATCCGGTTACACCTGGGACCAGGTCAAAGCGAAGTTCGAAGCCGCGAACCCTGTGCTGAAGTCCGATCAACTGAATGTGGATGAGATGAAGGCAGAAGAGATTACGGCCTACCTGCGGCCGAATCCACAGTTCACGATGACTGAGGATGGCGTGCAGCTAGCGCGTCACAATGGTGTCTGGCAACCGCTCTCAGGCGTGCAGCTCCAACCCAATTTCAGTTATCTGCATGAACGCGAGCACAAGAGAGCGTTGCGCCGGGACAGCGCCAAAGAGGGCACGCAGATTGCGGCTTCGCAGCACGAGGACCTGGAGCGCAATATGCTTTTCAGCCTGCGCTCGGCTTTTGTGCAGACTCTGGAGGCCAAGGCTGTGCTGGACCTGGCGAAGGCCGACCTCGAATACTACGACCAAATCATTGAGATCAGCCGTTCCCGCTTCAAAGCCGGAGATCTTGCGCAGATCGACCTGGACCGGATTGAGTTGCTGCGAGTGCAGTACGAGTCGGAGATCCAGATGGCGATCGTCAACCTGCGCTCGCAGAAGATTGCTCTGCTGCAACTGCTGGACGATCGCACGCCGGTGGATCAGTTCGATGTAACAGGATTCTACGGATTCACCGGCGATCTGAAGCCGCTCAACAACTTTGAACAGCAGGCACTCGATGCGCGTCCCGACCTGCGAGCCGCGGTGGAGTCCATCGAGCAATCGAAGACGAACCACAAACTTGCAATATCGAATGGCTCGACCGATCCCACCTTCGGTGCATGGTATACCTACAACCCATCCTTCAATAACCCTAACGATCAGCAGACGCTTGGGCTGAGTGTGAACATTCCTCTGCGCATCTTCGATAAGAACCAGGGAGAGAAGCAGCGCACCCTGATCGACATTGACCGCAATCAGCAGTTGACGGAGGCGGCGCGTGCGCAGGTGTTCAGCGATGTGGATTCGGGGTATGAGCAGGTGCGGAGCAACATCGCCCTGCTGATTCCATACCGTGACAAATACAAGGACCAGGCCATACGCGTGCGCGACACGGTGACGTATGCCTACCAGCACGGCGGCGCATCGCTGATGGATTTTCTCAATGCGCAGAGCGACTACCGGGTAGTGCAGTTGGCCTATCTGCAACTGATTGGTTCCTATATGACAGCGGCGAGCCAGTTGAATCTTGCTGTCGGACGAGAGGTGATTCAATGACCCGAAAGATTGTGTTGAAGAGTGTGGCCTCGTTGGCCACATGCCTGCTCTTTGTTGGCTGCGAGAAGAAGTTCAATCCGAGCGATGGTGCGCCTCCCAAAACCAACGTCACCACTACGGGAGATATGAGCAAGGTCACGGTGGATAAGCCAAATCTGTTTCTTCTGGTGGCGGCGGAGCAGATAGAGGCAGCCGATGAGCTGACGGCTACCGGTTCGGTCAATCCCGATATTTCCATGGAGCAGCCCGTTATCTCGCTGGCCAACGGCCGCGTGGTCGATATTCTGGCGCGCATCGGCGATCAGGTCAGGAAGGGGCAGCTGCTGCTAAAGGTGCAGAGCCCGGATGCAACGGCGGCTTTTGATACCTATATCAAGGCTGATGCCGATGAGGTTCTGGCGCGCAAGACACTGGTCCGCACGAAGGATCTTTATGAACACGGCGCCGTTCCGCTCAGCGCCGTGGAACAGGCGGAGGATACGGAGAGAGATGCGAAGGCTGACCTCATCGCCGCGGAAGAGCAGCTCAGGACGTTAGGCATCGATAAAGCGCATCCCTCCAGCATCGTCGATGTAAAGTCGCCGATCTCCGGTGTCATCGTCGCACAGAACGTCACCAATGCTGCGGCAACGGGTATTAGCTATGCGGGCAATACGGGCGCATTCACCGTCGCGGATCTTTCGCATGTGTGGGTCATTTGCGATGTGTTTGAAAACGATATTCCCAAGCTCGCAATTGGGCAGGAAGCAAAGATCGCATTGGTCGCGTATCCCGGCAAGGTTCTAACCGGGCGCATCAGTGAGATCGATGCCATATTGGATCCCAACATCCGCACAGCAAAAGTGCGTATTCAGGTGCCGAATCCCGGCATGTTGCGCCTGGGTATGTTTGTGAATACAACCTTTGAGAGCAAGGACCTGAAGGCGCATCCCGTGGTGCCTGCTCCGGCTGTGTTGCATCTGCATGATCGCGAGTGGGTCTTTGTTCCCGCTGGTGGAAATACCTTCAAGCGCGTCGAAGTCCATGGCGGCCGCATGTTGGATGGCAATCGGCAGGAGCTTCTGTCGGGCATAGATCCCGGACAGCAGGTTGTTTCCAACGTTCTGCAGCTCGAAGCAACGTTGGAGGCTCAGCAATGATCAAGAATCTTGTAGATTTCGCGCTGCGAAGTCGCTTTCTGATCCTGGCCATTGCGATTTTGCTATTCGTCTGGGGTGCGATCGCCTTTCATAATCTTCCGGTCGATGCCTATCCCGATGTTGCGGACAACTATGTCAACGTGATTACGCAATGGCCGGGGCATTCGGCCGAAGACATCGAAAAACAGATCACGATTCCCACTGAGATTTCGATGGCCGGAATTCCCGGCCTGATGAACCTGCGTTCGTTCAGCCTGGCAGGCATCTCGAGTATCATGCTGAATTTCAATGATACGACCCTGAATGACTGGAACCGCGAACATGTCGTGGAGCGGCTCACGCAGGTTACGTTGCCGAACGGGCTTGTGCCGCAACTGCAGACCGATTGGAGTCCCGCGGGACAGATCTACTGGTACACGATTGAGAGCAAGAATCCGAACATCGATGTTATGGAGCAGAAGGCAATCGAAGATTGGACGCTCCAGAAGCAGTTCAAGAGTGTGCCTGGAATCGTCGACGTCTCCGACATGGGTGGCATGACGAAGGAGTACCAGATTCGTCTCGATCCGGATAAGCTCGTCAGCTATGGCTTGAGCATCGGACAGATTGAGCAGCAGCTCCAGAACAACAACACCAACGCGGGTGGAAGCTTTATCGTTGCCGGCGCGCAACAGATCAACGTTCAGGCGCAAGGCCTGTATGAGAACGTACAGCAGATTGAAGACACACTGGTCAAAACTTCGAATGGGTCGCCCGTACGCATCAAGGACATTGCGGTGGTCGACCAGGGTGCGAAGATCCGGCTGGGGCAAATTTCAAAGACCTACAAAGACGTCAATGGAACGCTGATCGACAATCCCGATGTTGTCGAAGGTACAGTCCTGCTGAAGAAGGGTGAGGATGCCGACCCAGCACTGAAGGGGATTGAGGCCAAAGTTAAGCAGTTGAATGAGCAGATCCTGCCCAAGGGCGTGAAGGTTGTGCCGTTCCTGGACCGCAGTGAGTTGATCCATCTGACGACGCATACGGTGCTGCACAATCTGACCGAAGGCATCGTTCTGGTCGTCATCATCCTGATGCTGTTCCTGGGCAATGTGCGTGGCGCGATCATTGTTGCGTTGACGATTCCATTCGCGCTGCTGTTCGCCTCGATCTGTTTGGGTCTCCAGCATATTCCGGCGAATCTGCTGTCGCTTGGCGCGCTGGACTTTGGCATGGTCGTCGACGGCTCGGTTGTGATGATTGAAAATATCGTCCGCCATCTGAACCGTCACACGGAGGGAGCTCAAAGCACGCAGGACAAGATTCGCGAAGCGGCGCACGAGGTGCAGCGGCCCGTGTTTTACGCGATCGGCATCATTATCACCGCGTATCTTCCCATCTTTACGCTGCAGGCGGTAGAAGGCCGTTTGTTCAGACCGATGGCGTGGACGGTTGCATTCGCCCTTTTGGGCGCTCTGATCTTTTCGATGATCATTGCCCCGGTGCTGGCTAGCTTCATGTTCCGCAAAGGCGCCAGAGAATGGCATAACCCGGTGATGGAATATCTGACGAACACGTACCGGAAGAGGGTTGCCGAGGCGATTCATCACCGCAGCATCACTGTCGGTATTGGCATTGCGGGACTTGCCCTGGCCATCTTCCTCTTGTACAGCGGTGTCATCGGCTCCGAGTTCCTGCCGCATCTCGATGAAGGGTCGATCTGGGCGCGTGGCTCGCTCGCTCCCTCCACAGGCCCTGACGAAGCCCAGGCCATTGCCACCAAAGCTCGTCTCATCATGGCCAGCTTTCCAGAGGTCACGAACGTTGTCGATCAGATTGGCCGTCCTGATGACGGTACCGACTGGACTGGATTCTTCAACACTGAATACAACATCAACCTTAAGCCCAAGGAGGAGTGGCGTCCGGTCTTTCATCAGGACAAAGACTCTTTGATCGCATCGCTCAACCAGCAGCTCCAAACGATTCCCGGTGTGATCTGGGGTTTCTCTCAACCGATCGAAGACAACATGGAAGAGGCTGTCAGCGGCGTAAAGGGTGAGCTGTCGCTCAAGATCTATGGCGACGACTTCAAAACGCTGGAAGCAAAGGGCAATGCGGCGGTCAGTGTGATGAGCAAGATTCCTGGTGTGGCGGATCTTGGTCTGTTCCGCATTATCGGCCAACCGAATCTCACCTTTACGGTCGATCGTCTTGCGTGCGCGCGCTTTGGCATCAATGTTGCCGATGTGCAGGATGCGATCCAGACGGCAGTAGGCGGCAGTGTGTTGAGCGAGGTTCTAAAAGGGGAGGCGCAGTATGATCTTGTGCTGCGCTATCAGAAACCCTATCGCGATACAAAAGAAGCCATCGAAAACGTGCGGTTGCTGTCGCCCTCCGGCGAGCGTGTTTCCCTGGCGCAGTTGACCAAGATCGGTACGACCGATGGGGCGGAAGAGATCTATCGCGAGGGCGAGCAGCGGTATATCGCTGTGAAGTACAGCGTGCGTGGCCGCGATCTGGGAAGCACGGTCGAGGAAGCCATCAAGAAAGTGGAGAAGGAAGTTCCTCTGGACAAGGGCTATCACTTTATGTGGGCCGGCGAGTATGAAAGCAAGCAGCGTGCGGATAAACGGCTGGCACTTATCGTACCGATCACGATCCTGTTGATCTTCATCATTCTGTACATGATGTTCAAGTCGTTCAAGTGGGCGGCCTTGATCCTGGTGACAGTGGCTCTGGCGCGCGTGGGTGGTTTGCTGGCGCTGCTGATAACGCATACCAACATCAGTGTTTCGTCCAGCGTGGGTTTCCTTGCGTTGTTTGGGGTGTCGGTTCAGACCGGAGTCATCATGCTGGAGTACATCAATCAGCTTCGAGCCCGCGGTCACTCCATTGAAGAGGCTGCAATCAATGGTGCGGTGCTGAGACTGCGACCCATCATGATGACCATGCTGGTGGCTACGCTTGGTTTGATTCCTGCAGCCTTATCTCATGGCATCGGCTCCGATTCACAGCGGCCCTTTGCGATTGTGATTGTAGGCGGGTTGATCTCTGATCTGGCTATGAGCATCTTCCTGCTGCCAACACTCTACGTCTGGATCGCACGGGACCATGATGTTTTGCCGGTTCCCGATCCGGAGTTTGAGAACTAGGATGTCGGTGATTCGGACTATGCCAGACCGGTGCTCTGTGCCTGCTCATGCGCGTGGTAGCTGGAGCGCACTAGCGGACCACTCTCAACATGGCGGAAGCCCATCTGCATCGCTTCGTGCTTGAGGAAGGCAAACTCGTCCGGCGTGTAGAAGCGCGACATCGGCAGGTGGTCGCGCGAGGGGCGCAGGTACTGGCCGACGGTGAGGATGTCGACCTTGCGATCGGCGAGGTCGCGAAAGACCGCGAGCAGCTCGTGCATCTCTTCGCCCATGCCTACGATGATGCCGGTTTTGGTGACGATGGGGCCATCAGCGTGCATGGAGGACTCGCGCTTGGCGTTGTCGAGGAAGGCCAGCGAGCGCTCATAGCGGCCGCCGGATTTGGCGACGCGGTAGAGCCGAGGGACGGTCTCGATGTTGTGGTTCAGGATCTCGGGGCGGGCGTCGACGACGAGACGGCGTGCCTCTTCGACTCCCTGGAAGTCGGGAGTGAGCACTTCCACCTGGCAGCCGGGGGCCTGCTTACGGATCTCATGGATGACGTTGACGAAGGCCTGTGCTGCGCCGAGGTTGTCGTCGTCGCGGTTCACGCTGGTGATGACGGCATGCTTCAGGCCAAGCTGTGCGACGGCATAGGCTACGCGCTCGGGTTCCTGATGGTCGATCGGTTCCGGCTTGCCCTTGGGCACGGCGCAGAAGCCGCAGCGCCGCGTGCAGAGGTTGCCGAGCATCATGAAGGTCGCGGTCTTGTGGTTCCAGCACTCGCCGATATTGGGGCAGTGTGCGGATTCGCAGACGGTGTGCAGATTGAGTTCGCGAGCCAGCTTCTTCAGGTTGTGGAAGGTCTCGCCCATCGGCGCGCGTGCCTTGAGCCACTCGGGCTTGGGGGCTGGTTTGCGCGGAGTCAGGTCGATCTGGACTAACGTCTCAGTCTGCAAGTGCGTTTCGGTCTGGAGCAGCGGGGCCATGAGCTTATTCGATTGTAGCCTTTCCAGAAAGAAGCGAGGAGCGGGCGTTTATCGGGCTTGAGCGGTGAAAAATGCTCTAGCGCAGGCGCTCGCGTACTTCGGTGCGGCTGAGGTAGAGGAAGAAGACCATCGCGAAGAGACCCTGGATGACATAGGGCGCGATGTGTGTGCGGTGGAAGCCGTAGAAGTATCCGGCGGCCATTGCCAGGCAGCCAGCCGTGACCAGAGCCCATCCCCAGCGGCGCAGGCGAAACAGGCCGAAGACACCAACGACCAGCAGTGTGCACACACCTAGGATGCTGTACTTCGCCGTGCTCAGGCCGAACGTGCCGCGTATGGCGGCAAAGGCGTTGAGCATGGCTATCAGCAGCAGGTACATGCCGATCAGCGCCATGCCGGGCAAGATGCCCTTGGCCTCTCCGGCAGGGGTTCCGGGAAGGTGCCGCGAGCGGAAGCCGAGATCCTGCGCGGGCGGAGGCACTGGTGGGGTGTCGGTTGTGTGTGGGTTTTCAGGGGTGTTGGGCATGATGTCGGTTACAGCGTATGCAGATACGCCAGCAGATCTTCGAGGTCCTGCGGGTCGGTGTTGGGCTGCGCGGGCATCAGGTTGCGCCCATGCAGCACGGTCGCGGTTACGCGCTCGTCATTCGCTGGAGCGCCACTGGGCAGGTAGGTTTTCTTGAAGACCCCAAGCAACGGCGGGCCATGCAGCGGGTCGGAGACGCGATCGTAGTGGCACTGGGCGCAATGGGCCTGAAAGACCTGATGCCCATGCACCTGTTGCGCGTTGAGCTGATCGAGCGGCATCGGCGGAGGCGTAGAGTGGCAGCCGGTGATGCAGAGGATGGAGGCTAGAGTGTAGAGGATAGAGAGGGCGGGAATCCGCCGAAGTGCCCTGTCAGAATCGTTGTTCACTATCCTCTATCCTCTATTCCCTACACTCTGCATTTTTACTTGGCTACGCTCTTGAAGATCTGTTCTGCGAAATAGTTATCGATCTTGGCCTGATCGTGCAGCATCTCGAAGTAGGCGGCCTGGAGCAACTGCAAGCGGCTGTCGTGGAGCTGCTGGCGGATGGCTTGCTGCACGCGCGTATCGCTCAGGTCGCGCTGCCCTGCGGCCTCCTTGGCGATGAGCTTGTAGATGGAGTAACCCGCAGGCTTGTGGGTAGTGGCATCGAGCAGGGGAAGAATATCGGTGATCTGCCCGGCTTTGAGCTTCATGATTGCGGCATAGGCCGTGGGATCGCCCTTCATCTGCGACTCGGGAACGAAGCCCATGTCGCCACCGTTGGGTGCCGTGTCCTGCCGCTCGGAGAAGTTGGAGGCGATAGTGCCGAAGTCTTCACCAGAGTCGAGGCGGCTCTTGAGTGCCAGGATCTTCTTGTGGGCCTCGTCGTCGTTGGTGGCCTTGGAGCCCTGCAGGTTGCCGGCCTGCTGCGCAGGCTGGTTGGTTACCTGGATCTGCGCCAGATGGTACTGGTTATCTGCCAGGTTGTACTCGGCTTTGTGTGAATTGTAGTAGTTGCTGACATCGGCGTCGGTGACCGTGATCTTGGAGTTGATCTCCTTGTTGATCAGCTTCTTCTGGGTGAGATCGCGGCGGAAATCGCGCCTGACTTCGTCGAGGGTGAGTTTGTTGGCCTTGAGGCGTGCCTGGAACTGGTCCTCCGTGTAGGGGGCTTTCACCTCTGCCAGCCTGGCGTCGACCTCGGCGTCCGTCGCGGTCAGGCCTTCCTTGGCCGCTCGCTGCTCAATCATCTCTTCAGTAATCAGGTTTTGGAGAATCTGAAGGTGCGCGGCGTCGGCCATGTCCTGTGAGGGAGTCTGCTGCTGCGGATTGCTGGCGAGTTGCGCGTCATAGGCCTTGTCCAGATCGGCGCGCTGGATGGGGCGGCCGTTGACGGTGGCGACGACGCCATCCTGTGGGCCCTTATGGCAACCGGCGAGGAGGAAGAGCGTGGAAGCAAATAAAGCGGCGGACGAGCGAAAGATCTTTGACATTTGGGGAGGGTTCCTGGGCTGCACGGCTGGTATGGCGCGGCTTCCTTCAGTTTACAGGAGGAGCAGGCTTCTGGGGCCATTATGGTGGGTTTGAAGCCATGCCATAGCGGCTCCTGCAACGCTGGGAGGCAGGAACCGTTATGGCATGGGACTGAGGTGTTTTGGGGAGGTTAAAGCTTCTCCAACGCCACAATGCGCACGCTGGAAATAGCCTGAACCTTACGCAGTTCTGCAAGTGCTTGCTGCAGCGCCGGTTGCGACTCTGCGGGTACGTCGAGCTGGACGACAGCCAGGGCCGGGCTCTCTGGAACACGTGAACTGCGCCCCAGCGCGAAGTTGGCGATATTCAGCTTCGCCTCGCCGAGGATGGTGCCGATACGCCCGATGACGCCCGGTACATCCTGGTTGCGGATGACTACCAGCGTGCCGGCGAGTTCGGCTTCGATGTCGATGCCGTCGTAGCTGAGCAGGCGCGGTGAGTGGCCGTGCAGCACCGTGGCCGTTGCGGTGGAGTCGCCCTTGGCCGAGTGCAGCGCCAGCCGCAGCACCGCGCCGGTGCCGCCGGAGACGTGCTCACGCTTGTCTTCCTGCAGGCGGATGCCCCGGTCCGTGGCGGCAGATGCGGCGTTGATGCGGTTGATGCCGTCGGAGCCCTCCAGAATGCCGGCGATGGCAGCGTTGCGGATCAGGTCGGTCTTGAGCTGAGCCAGCCGGCCGTTGTAGGTGAGCGCGAGGCTCTCGATGTTGCCGCCAGCTTCGGAGGACCCAATCGCATGGGAGAGGAACTGGCCCAGCCGCGCCGCCATCTCGATGTACGGTGAGACTTCGGCGTACTCCTCTTCGGAGAGCGAGGCGACATTCACTGCATTCTGTACAACACCGAGCTTCAGGTAGTCGCGGACTTGATTCGCGAGCTGGATGCCGATGGCCTCTTGGGCCTCGTCGGTCGAACCGGCGATATGCGGCGAGAGCAGCACGTTGTCGAGCTCGAAATAGGGAGACTCCTTGAGCGGCTCGGTGCGAAAGACATCGAGCGCGGCGCCGGCTACGTGTCCGGATTTGATCGCCTCGGCCAGTGCTTCATCGACGATGAGTTCGCCGCGCGCGCAGTTCACGATGCGGATGCCCTTCTTCATGATCGCGAGCGAGGTCTTGTTGATGAGGCCCTCGGTCTGCTGGGTCAGGCCCACATGCAGGGAGAGAAAGTCGGAGTTGGAGAAGATCTCGTCGATGGGCACCAGGGTGACGCCGTTTTCGCGCGCAATCACCGGGGCAACAAAGGGGTCATAGCCGAGCAGGTTCATGCCGAAGGCCTTGGCGCGGCGTGCAACCTCAAGCCCGATGCGGCCGAGCCCGACGATGCCCAGCGTCTTGCCACGCAGCTCGGAACCCTGCAGCGACTTCTTCTCCCACTTGCCTGCATGCAGTGCGGCGTTCGCGCGGGGAATGGAGCGGGACATGGAGATCATTAGCCCGAGCGTGAGTTCGGCGACGGCGACAGCGTTCGCGCCCGGCGTGTTCATCACAACGATGCCCCGGCGCGTGGCTTCGGCGGCATCGATGTTATCCACGCCAACCCCGGCGCGGCCGATGATGCGGAGCTTGGGGGCCGATGCCAGCAACGCTGCATCAGCCTGGACGGCCGAGCGTACGATGAGCGCGTCGGCATCGGCGAGCTCGGCAGGCAGGCCGCCGGGAGCGATCTTATCGGCGGTGACAACGTTCCAGCCTGGTTCTTTTTGGAAGATGGCAAGGGTGGCGGGCGAGACTTTTTCAGCGAGAACGATCTTCAAGAGAACTCCATCGAGGCAAAGTGGCAACTCTTCTATTGTAGTGGGTCGAAATGGAAGGAAGTTTTAGTCGGAATATAGGGAAAGCAGGGAAGACGCACAAAAAACAAGCCCTTACTGTTTCTTCAGCGCCTCAATATAGAGCGTATTGAGCTGTTGCACGATCTGCTGCAATGTCGTCACATCGATCAAAGTGGCGGCGGTGTCATGCAGCAGGCTCTCCGTCTGGTTCGTGCTGATTGTTGTGAAATTGTTTTCCATGTAGATCGGCGTCATGGCCAGCGTCTGGCGATGAATTACCTCGATGACTTGATCGTCTACCAACTTCTGATGTTGATAGAGATCGGCGTATCCCTGCACCTCTTTGTAGGGCATGAATCCGAGCGCTCCTGTGTCGCGCGCGCTGTTCCACGCCGCATCGTGTAGCGAGTTGAACGACATGGTGAAGGTGAGCGTGCCTTTGAACGTCTTAGGATTGGCGCGCATCCTGCGAATGGTGTCGAGGTTGCTGTTTGTCCGGTCGAGGTCCTGCTGCAACAGCGTGATGTCTTCCTGCGCGGCCTTGTGGTTGTCTTCGATCTCCTGCCGGATGTTCTCGCGGGCCTCGTGCACGAGATGGCGATGGTGCACGTACTCGACAAAGGCTTCGAGCGATAACGCGATGAAAAGGCCGATGGTCACGATGGTCAGATGGGTGAAGAAATCGCGCCAGGTGTGAACGGGTTCGTGCGGTGCGTGGACGTCCATCAGGTTCTCCGGGGAAGGTGCGTTCTAGGGCTTTCCGTTCGCGTGATCGTAGATCAGATCGAGACTGTGGCAGAGGTCGCGGAGATAATCGAGTTCTATCAATGCTTGCTGGGAGTTTGAGATCATCGTATCGATCTCTGCCGGCTGCAGATCGGCGAGCTTGCGTCCGCCCTTCAGGGGCTCGGTAATTTTGTAGATGGAGCGCTCGTAGTTAATGGCTTGATCGTTGACTACTCCCTGCTGACCGTAGATGACGAAGTATCCTTGGGCGTATTCGTAGGGCATCAGGGCGATGGCTCCGGTATCGCGTGCCGTGTTCCAGGCGGCGGAACCCATACCGTCCCACCCCCAACCCGATATGAGCTGTACGGAAGTCGGTTGATGTGCCTTTACGGCGGAGAGAAGTCCTAGATCGGATTCTATCCGCTGTTCGTTGCGGTCAAGTAGTTTCTCGTCATCCGCCAGCTTCTGCCGGTTGTCGGTCATCTCGGCACGGAGGTTCGTCTCGGCCTGATGCAGCAGGTGGCGATGGTGTGCGGCCTCAACCAGGCCTTCAAGTCCAAGTGCGATCAACAGGCCGATGGTGATGGTGGCCAGGTGAAGGAGAAAGTCCTTCCAGGTGTGGATAGGTTCGTGCGGTGCGTGGACATCCATGCTTCTGCCGGCTCCGTGCGGTGAAAAGGGTTGTCCGCAGTTTACCGGAAGAAGTGCGGCACAAAGCTGCTGAGGGTACAGGTGATAGGCCTCGCATCGATCATCCGGAGGTCTGGCGATGGCTAATCTCTCACCGGCGCCTCTAGAAACACTCAGGATGGCGATGGAACCAACCATATCCTCACCCTCACGCTGCAGCCGGAACTCGACGCCAAGCAGGCCGTTAAGATCCAGCTAGGCAACTAGCATCCTGCAATCGGTTCTCCTCCACTGCTTCGGAGCTACAGCATGAGCTACGGTCCTTACCGGTATCAAAACGGAAACAAATACGTCTTCGGCTCAGACGGCCGATGGTGGATGGTTACGAATAGCCATGGTGGCGACGATTACGGCTATCCGGTTGGCGGCCATACGCATCGCGGACATCATCCACGACACCATGCATTCGCTCCGCCTGCTCTTCCAACCCACCCTCATTCGCATCACAGTGCAAACGGTCCGATGCGTCGTGTGGGAACCGCCGGATTCGAAAATCCAGACAATGTTCGCATCCGGCAATTGGCCATGGCTATCAATCATCAGGCTGGCTGGATTGCGACGTGGCAAGGGATTGGTGGCTTCTATGGAGCCAGCCTAGCGGGTGCGGCCATTATTGTAGGGACGCCTTTGGTGGCGATGGAAGTGAACGAAGCTCTTCTGGGGCCATCGGAAGGCCGCATATTCTACGAGAGTTACAATTTAACCAAGCAGGCTATGGCTAGTTTCATCGAAAGCAATGGAGGTCGGATTATCACTTCTACACCTCTCGGCGCTTGGGTAGTCCGAAATATTGGATTCGAAGGAAGGATCGCGTCTTGGGTGTGGGCTCGCTCATCTATGATGTGGGCCTGGGGTGCAGGCGGATCTATCAATATTTTTCTATCCGAAAATCCAAATGATATTTCGTTTCTCTTCAAGCATGAGTTGCCGTGGTTATTTTCGAATAGCTATGCATTTCAACCCTTTATCTATCATTGAAGTTTGACCTTGACCGGATCGCAAAACATGAACGTCACAGATTTCGACGAGCAGCAGTTTGCACTCATTAGGGGACATACGTACCTTCGCGATGACTACAAAGTGGAGATCTTTCTTCCGCTCGCTGTTCGATATCGCGAAGCAAATTGTTCTGTAACGGCTTTTACCGATATGTTGTCGGATGAACCTTCGTGGGCAAGGTATGTGCCAAATTTATTGCGTCCGTTCTTCGCGCATCTATACTTTCAGGTTTGGATTGAAGAACCTATGGTCTGCGATAACACAGACTGCCATCCGGAGACCTCTCCTGATCTTATAGAACGTAGAATAGCGGAGGCGCTACAAGCGAATCGAATTAAGTATGTTTTCGTAAGAAAGCAACTCGTTAGGGTGGCACTTGCTCAATACTTTGGTGTAGCGGAATTGCAGTTAGCTCACAATTTCCATGTTTCGTGCCGTGATAGCTAAGAGCGGTCTTTTTTGAGGCCTTGTACTGTTTGCAGGCAGCTTCCAAAATATTCTATTAAAAATCAAATCCAGATTTATCTAATCATGAGAGATGGTAAGAATGGGGAAAGATACTATCTGGAGTGCTCTTTCCTCCATCATGAAAGGGGTGGTGGGCAGGCGTTTCCGTTTGTATAAAGGGCCGAATTTCATTTTGCGTCGCGGAAGATCGCTGAGCCACAGTATTGTCTCTTTGCGCTATCAGGAAGGTGCTCAGGAACTAGACATTCTTGCGGAAGAGGGTGTGGATGGAGGATTTTCGATGGATGTAAATGAGATGGCAGCATCGAGCATCGGTTACCAAAACCTTTCTGCAGCGGAGAGGTTTCGTATCGCAAGGAATATCCGCGACGCTCTCGTTTCCCAGGGCTTTGCCTGTCAAGTGATTGCTGACAACCGATTAATCTGATTATGAATTTCGATAACTCTGTTTTGTGGAAATGGTGAAGCGATGAGCGGCTCTCTCGATAAGGGGTGGGACCTTGTCCTCCACATCGTGGGAAAAGTTCTTTCCAAGGGGATATCCCTGTTTAGCGCTGGATCGGATGCGGCTCTATCGCAGAAGCTTTATCGTTCTTTATGTCGTAACGTTGAGCTGAGTTGGGCTGCTCTGCTTATCAGGCATTCGGGGGTAATTCGTCTTCAAACTCCTCCCGCTCGCACACACTTTAATTACGCATTGTGTCTTGTGGACTTTAAGGACTTTACCGTGCAAGTTTCGGAAGGTAGAGCTGAAACCAGCGTGCAAGTCAAACCCTCCAGTGGCGGCGAATGGCAGGAGATTCAAGAGGCTCTGCGGGTCGCAACCGGTAGCCCTTCCACCCTGCGGCCACAGGACAGCCTTGCCACCTTTGCCGACGCCATGATGAATAATTGGGAGGCCTTAGCCAGTTTGCTTGCGCCGAAACTTTAGCGGCAAAGCTTCATTCGTGGGCCGGAGAAGGCTCTATGCGACTCTTCCTTTCCGGCTACACAGATTCCCTCACTCTTGGTGACCATAATGGCAACGATTGGACCGGGCTTCAAAGCATTACTCGATCGAAGCCGCCCAAGACCGGTCGTGGGTACAGGCTATCTGGTAGAGGTGCGCTCACGCGATGCCGTGCGCTATATCGAGGAGGATCGATCCATCACGATGTTTAGCGATCTGATCCATCGTACCGACGAGCCGTATCGGGGAAACAAGCTTTCCAGGTTTCTAAGCAGGATATTAGGAGACTGGTGTTTAGGGGTGTACATCGAGGATCCTCTTGTCTGGGATGACGATGACCTGACAGTAATATCCTTGGATCACCAGCACCTCATCTTGCAGCGTGTCGAGGCTGCTCTCAAGCAGAAGTGTCGCTGCTTTCGTATTGACCGAGGTCCCAACCAGCAGCACAATTCCCGATGAACATCCGCTGCGATTGAAGAAATGAGTGGCAAAGGTATGCGAGTGGCCGCGATCTATGAGGAACATGTTCGATCTGTAAGGAAAGGTATTTACCACGGTGCTGGATTTACCGTGATACCAGCCTTGCCCATCATGATTCGCTACTCCGAGGATGGCAGGAATGTCACTATGGTTGCAGAGCCACGCGTGGAGCGTAAAAATCGATGGTGAATAAATATCCTGCCCGACTTTTTTGATGTGCTATTCGCAGATTACTGGCTCGAAGTTTATGCCGAGCATCCGTTGGTCTGGGATAACACGACCGAAATACCATCCACCTCTGAAGAAGTAATCCTGGATCGAATGAAGGAAGCACTAGTGGCCTCGGGTTGGAAATTTGTAATACGGCAAGTTCCTCTAAAGGAGTAACTGTCACAAAGTCTTAATTCATAGGTGGCCTTACTTGTTTCACTCTCCATTATTTCGACCTGGCACGATCGTCTCCGACGAGGGATTTCGCGTCCGGCTGCTCTCGCGCTACTTTCTCCTTTATGAGGAAGAGGGTCTTTCTGTGAAGCTGCAATTCGAAGGGGACACACAGAAGGACCTCTTCTACGGCTCGATGGAATCGCCATCGACAGACATGCCGCTGAACCTGAGCCCGGAGACGGAAGAGCGAATCTACGGCAATGTCCAACAAGCTCTTGAGTGGAAGGGATTCTCGGTGCGTCTCGTTTAGATGAGGTCGAATTCTCTACCGGAAGAAGTGCGGCACAAAGCTGCTGAGGTTCCCGGTGATAGGCCCCGCATCTTCGCGAATGCCCATGCCGCAGCACTCCTGGTCGATCATCCACAGGCCGAGCACAGGCCAGCGGCCCGAATGAGGACCGTCCGGAAATACAGTTGCCGGGCCTAAGCGCTGGTCGATCAGCAGGCGGTTGTCATACGGCCCATCGGTGGCGATGTGCTGCCCCTGTTCGCCGGTAATCACGATGTTCGAACCCTCGCGCGAGTGCATGGGTTTTCTCACCCATCCAGCGGCCGGTTGCCATCCGCTGGAGCCGGTGACGAAGTGGGCTTCGAGCAGAAGCTCGTGGTTGGGATACAGCTCCCACAGCACCGGAAGAATTCCCTTGTTGGAGAGCAGCATCTTCCAGATGGGTTCGATCCAGCGCATGTCCTGATAGGTTTTGAGCGCCTGGGTCGCAAAGGCCTCTTCGAGCATGGTCTCCCACGGATAGAGCTTGAAGAGAGACTGGATCGGGTTCTCCTCTGGCTCGGTGTCGACGAAGCACTGCCGAGGCTCGCTCCAGCCGATATCCTGCATCAGAAGCTGGCTCGTAGGCAGCCCCGCCTGCTCGGCGGTGTCACGGATGTAGGCGACCGTGAGCATGTCTTCGGGGTTGTCGGCGCTGGCGAAGTAGATAGGTTTGGAAAGATAGCTCGCAACGTCCTGCCATTTGGCGATCAGCTTTTCATGCAGCGAGTTGAACTGATCGGCGTGGGGATAGACATCCTGCAGCCAATACCACTGGATCACCGCGGCTTCCAGCAGCGAGGTCGGAGTGTCGGCGTTGTACTCGAGCAGCTTGGGAGCGCCCTGACCATTCCACAGGATGTCGAAGCGTCCGTAGAGCGCGGGAGGCTCTTCGTTCCAGGCCCACTCGATCATCGGCACGGCCTCGGCGGGGATCTCGAGTTCGTCGTAGCGCCGGTTATCGATGACGTTCTGTGCAGCCGCGAGACACATCTCCTGCAGCTCATTGCCGGCTGCTTCAAGGCGGTCGACTTCAGCCGAAGTGAACTCGTAGCAGGCGCTTTCATCCCAGTAAGGGCGAGCGTTTGGCGCCGCAGGATCGGGTTCAGGCGTATGGAAGGTGAGGCCCTGCTGTTCGACGGTCTGCTGCCAGTTGGGGCGAGGTGTGAGAGTGTGCCGTTGCATAATTTATTCGCCTCCGCTGCTGCCGTGTGAAGAGAAGCTGCTGCCGAAGCCTCCACGACTGGTTCCGCTGGAGAAGGAGTAGCTGTGTCCAGCGGCCGGCGCGTAGCTGCCACCGCTTGCAATACTGCCTATGCCCCAGCCTCCGCCGCCACCGTAGTAGTAGCGATAGGAATGGGCAAGAAAGAGGTTGTTATTGCTGTAGGGAACTCCGTTGTTCTGAGGGGTCCCTGCGACTGGTTGCTGTGCGCCGGGAGGCAGATTCTTGCAGAAGCTGGGATCCACGACGTGATTGGACTCGTCGACGCAACGCTCCATCTCTTGATGGCGGCAGCCGGCGAGTAGAGTCATGGCCGAGGCGGCCAGCAAGGGGGCAATAACATGAGTAGAGCGACGCATGCTTCGAGTCCTTCAGGGGTTCGAAACATGGTATCGCATGGGTCTGGAAATAATCCGGGTGCCCCATCTTCGGGCACCCGCCTTTGTGGAGTGACGAACAGAAGATTGCTTAAAACTGCTGCGTCTTCAGCCATTCGCGGAACTTCGGTCCAAGTTCATTGTGCTTGAGCGCGAACTCGACAGTTGCCTTCAAAAAGCCGAACTTATCGCCCGCATCGTGGCGCTTGCCTTCGTAGCTGAAGCCATAGACCTTCTCATACTGCAGCAGCGCCTTGATGGCGTCGGTAAGCTGCAATTCGCCGCCCGCACCGGGCTTCGTCTTCTCGATCATTTCGAAGATGCGCGGTGTAAGAATGTAGCGGCCGATGATGGCGTTCAAGCTCGGGGCATCTTCGGGCTTCGGCTTTTCGACCATGTCGCTGACGTCGAGCAGTCGCGGATTCTTCGGGTCGGTGGTGCAGTCCAGGCAACCGTAGTGGCTGATCGCTTCGCGGTCCACAACCTCTGAGCCCAGGATGGAGGACTGAGTTTCGTGGAAAGCCTCCACCATCTGTTTCATGCACGGAACCCTGGAGTCCACGATGTCATCGGGAAGGATGACGGCAAAGGGCTCATCGCCGACAAGGTACTTGGCCTGCAGTACGGCATGGCCCAGGCCTAGCGGCTCGCACTGCCGCGTGTAGACAACGCGGGCCAGCTTCGTCACCGACTGGGCGATCTCCAGCAGTGCCGGCCGGTGGCGCGCGATCAGCGAGGCCTCCAACTCCGGCGACTTGTCGAAGTGATCTTCCATCGTCGCCTTATTGCGTCCGGTGACGATAATGACCTCAGTGCACCCAGCGGCAACCGCCTCTTCGACGGCGTACTGGATCAGGGGCTTGTCGACCAGCGGCAACATCTCTTTGGGAGTTGCTTTGGTGGCGGGAAGAAATCGGGTACCCATGCCTGCCGCCGGAATCACGGCCTTGCGGACTTTCAAAAAAGCCATCTACGCTCCAAACCTATTGATTTCAAGCTCATAGAACTTGATAAATATCCTACCAAGGCTGTTTCCCATAATGTCGGATATACACGACGCAACTGAGGCAACCCGTAGAAATGATTGGATTTCAGATGCCAAAACTACGTTGTATCCAGCTCTGGACAAAGCGTGCGCTAAACGCCCCTGGATTCCGAATCAGAGGAAATCCAGAGGAAAATTCAATGGGTGAACTGAAGGCTCGAGCTATCGCCGCCCAACCAATAGGTCGAGCTTTCAGTTCACTTTGGTTCATTGGATCGCGTAACTATTTCATCTTCACACGATGGCCTGGCAAGTGATCTACAGTACCGGGCTGTCGTCATGCAGCATGGTCTTGCGGATCACCTTCACCGGCGCAAAGCCCTGCCGCATGAAGTCGTCGTGGAATCGCTGCAGGTCAAACGCGGCGCCCTGCTTCTTCTTTACGTCCTCGCGCAGCTTCATGATTTCGAGCTTGCCGAGCGTGTAGTAGAGATAAAGGGCATCCGAAGTTCCGCGTTTGGTCTCCATCTCGCCGATCGAGCGCGATTGGTATCCCTCTTTGACGAAGAAGTTCACCGCATCGTCGAAACTCATCGCACCGCCTGTGCCGGTGTGCATCCGCACGCTCACCACAAAGCGGGCATCGCGCAGCAGGGCATCCTGCAGCTGGCCGAGACGAATGAGCTTAGCCTCGCGTTCCGTCTTGGCGCCAAAGCCTGGCTGGCCGTAGCCCTCGTCGAGCATCATCTGCTCGCAGTAGTGTGCCCAGCCCTCAATGTTGGTATTTGCGCCGAGCAGCTTGCGGATCTTCGAGGGGAACTGCGGCTGCCAGAGGAACTGCACATAGTGGCCGGGATAGGCCTCATGCACGCCGGTCGAAACGATGGTGCCGATGTTGAACGCGGCCATGTGCTCGGCGATGCGTTCAGGCGTCCAGTCTTTCTCCGGCAGAGTGACGTTGAAGTAGGCCTTGGTAGAGTGCGTCTCGAACGGTCCCGGAGGGTCCATGGAAGCCTGCGTCGTCGCGCGCATGAAGGGCGGCGTCTCTTCGAGGGTCGGCTGCACGTCGCTGGGGATCGTGATGATGTGATGCGAACGGATGTAGGCGATCAGCGAGTCGAACTCGCCGTGAAACGCATTCAACAACTGGTCAGGCGCGGGATGGATCGTTGCCAGCTCGGCCAGCTCCTCCTGCGGTGTCTTCGCGGGGTCGATCTCCTTCGCGACCCGTGCGAACTCAGCCTGATTCTTGTGCAGATCGTTGGTCGCGATCTGCAGCAGTCGGTCGAGCGGAATGTCTACCATCTCGTTGTAGGCGAGCGCTTTCTGGAAGGTGTCGGGGCCATAGCGGAAGTCGCCGTTGGAGCGGGGCAGCAGGTCGGACTTCATCCAGGCGCCATAGCTCTTAAGCGAGTCGATTACGGCGGCATTGGTCTTTGCGAAGTCGGCCTTGGCTGTAGCGTCGTCGGCATCTTTGAAGGCCTCCGGCACATCGGTCTGGAAGAAGCTGACCAAGCCGTCGATCTGTTCGAGGGCGATTTCGGTATAGATATGCGGCGGGTTCTTGAGGTTCTTGCGCGCTTCGAGCAGGGCCTGCGGAATCTGCCGCTCGCGTTCGACTGCGGCGCGCAGGCGTGTATTCACCGGAGCGTAGGGCCGCTCCATGACGGCAAAGATAGAGCTGGTCACGCCACTGGAGTAGTTGTCGGGGTTCTTCTCCCATCCGCGAATGACCTCGAGCTGCAGTAGGGTCCCGCGAACGTTATCGAGCAGGATCTGGAAGTCCGCCGCAGGCTCCGCATCCAGCGCTGCGGGGTCGATGACTGTCAGCTTCTTCTCGAAGTCATGCAGTGCGGCAATCTCCTTCTGCACACTCGCCGCGGAGTAGTCCTCCAGCTGCGTGTCGTACTGGTGCAGCCCGGCTCCGGTACCGGCGGTGGGCGCGAACTTGAAGTAGATCTGCTCGAAGTACTGGTCGGTGAGGTAGTTGAACGTCTGGCTCGCGCCATCGGCGGAGAGGCGTTGCGCGGAGGCGGACATAGCGGTCAGCATAAGGGCTCCGGCGAGCGAAGCGGTAAACAGAATACGCATGCCGCGAGTGTATCGAAACGCGCGTCAACGCACCATAATGGCCGGACTTATTTACCCCTCGAGCCCTTCTTTTCCAGCTCCCTAAGCACCGCAAGAATGCGCGGTTCGGCCTGCGCGCGATTCCAATGGGCCATCTCCTGCAGCGAGTAGTGCCGGCCAAGCTGCTCGGCCACTCTCAGGCCCAGGTAGTATCCGGCTCGAGCAGGAATCTTCGTATCCTTGCTCTGGTCATCGAGAAAATAGAGCGATGCATCTCTTTGAGACGTTGAATCGAAGTGGCTTAGAAAGTCCGCTGCGATGACCTGCTCTCGATCATCCAGCACCTTTACCTGGGGATCTTCAATCCACAGCGCGTCCATGTTGGGGGCAGTCGGGTTCAGTCTGCGCGAGACGTACGTTGCCATTCCTTCGGCCCAAAGCCGAGTCCAGAGAGGCTCGTCACGCTCCGGCTCATACGCAAAGAAGGCGTGATGATAGCGATGAAATAGTTCATGATGCAGCAGCGGAGGCAGATTGGTTTCGTGCAGCTCTACAATGTCGTCCAGCCCAAGCAGTAAAGCCTCCCGGCCTTGAATCCGCTGCGAGCGGCCATTGAAACAGCCGCCCGACGCCATGATGTAGATGTCTCCAGCCCATCGCATATCGGGAAACACTTTCAGGAAGCTGCGTCTCGCGTCCGCGATGGTTCCAGGTATGGCGGCATCGAGTGCGTGAATCGCTGGTATGAACTCAGCCAGAGTGGGGAAGTATTCTTTTTGCAGCGCGACGTCATTCAGGTGTTTCGCGCAAGGCTTGGCCAGGTCCGCAAACACGGCCGCATGCGGCTCGATATACAGTGTTTGCCAGCTCTTTCGTTGTTCTTCCGGAGATTTGTTCGATGCCGCGCTCCAGAAGCTCCAGAAATCCGGCATGAAGTTATGAACGACGACCTCGTTGCTGGAGCTTTCTGCCGATTGTGCCTGAGCGAAAGGTACTGCGAATAACAGCATCATCGAGAGCAGCACGGCGCGCGCTGCATAGACCATTTCAGAGTAGTCGCGTACGTTCTGCTTCGCCTGCATTCCATCTCCCTGGTCACAAGTGCGTCGACTTTGAAGTACGCGAACCCGTCCTATCCGGTTCCATTACGTAAGGGCAAGGTGCGCTTTATGCACTCACATCCAGCGCCGTCAGCAGATCCCGCGTCTCGGCGATAACGACATCCGCCTGCGCGCTGGTCAACGGCCACTTCAGCACACCCTGCGGCGTAAGCTGCGCACCGTTCTTCGCATTGCGTGCGACGAGCTTCATCAGTGCGCCTACGTTGACGCCCTTGCCTTCTTCCGCAGGAGCCGTGTGCAGCTTGTCGCTGAAGGTGACGTACAGCATGTCGCGCATCGCCTTGATCTTGCCGGCCTGAGCGAGCGGCGCATTTGCCGGACGCACTGCTGCCGTCTCGCGCACTGCCCGCGCCGCATTGGACTCTGTGCGGTTCAGCGCGGCGCGGCTGGAGAACTGCAGGTTCGCCGTCTGCGGGAGCTGGCCGTGACGGCCTGCCAATGGTGGCCGCGCCATCCGTTCGGCTGCGCTCAGGGCCGAAGGTGCCCACGCGCCACCATAGGCGGGGCGAGCCGCCGGCTTTGCGGGAGGTGCAGGTTTCTTCGCAGGCTCTTCAATCGCCGTGCGTTTGCGCTCGATCTGCGCGATGCCGAGGCGTTCGCAGGTCAGGCGAATCTCTCCGGCGGCGAGCAGATGCAGAACGTTTTCAGGTGGCGTGCCATAGCGGTCCTGCAACTCGTCGCGGACCTCGGCCAGCTCTGTCTGGGTCTGCGAGCCTGCGATGCGCTTGTACATGCGCAGCCGCTGGTTCTCTTCCGCAATGTATGAGTCGTCGATGCGCAGTGAGATTCCGAGGTTCACCGTGACCTGCGGCCGCTCCTCGCGGCCTTCGCCCTTGAGCCGGCTCACCGCCTCTTCGAGCATCGTGGTGTACATCTCAAAGCCGATGGCTTCGATGTGCCCGGACTGTTCGCCGCCGAGCATATTGCCCGCGCCGCGTAGTTCTAAATCAAGTGCCGCGATCTTGAAGCCAGCGCCCAGGTCGGAGAACTCTTTGAGTGCCGCCAGTCTGCGTCGAGCTATCTCTGTGAGCTGTTGCTCGGGTGGGATCAGCAGATACGCATAGGCGCGGCGGTTGGAGCGGCCAACACGTCCACGCAGTTGATACAGCTCGCTCAGGCCGTGTCGATCGGCACGATTGATGATGATCGTGTTCGCACGCGGAATATCGAGCCCATTCTCAATAATCGAGGTCGCGCACAACACGTCGTACTCGCCGTTCATGAAGGCGAGCATCACGCGTTCGAGTTCGGCCTCGGGCATCTGTCCGTGCCCGACCACAACGCGCGCCTGCGGCACCAGCTCGCGAATCCTGGAGGCCAGCTCGTAGATCGTCTCCACGCGATTGTGCACGAAGTACGTCTGCCCGCCCCGCTCCAGCTCTACCTCAACCGCGGTGCGGATCAGCTTCTCGTCGAACTTCGCGACGATGGTCTGGATCGCCATGCGGTCTTTGGGTGGCGTCTCGATGACGCTCATATCGCGTAGCCCTACGAGCGACATATGCAGTGTGCGCGGGATCGGCGTCGCCGACATCGCAAGAACATCGATGGCCGCACGCATCTGCTTCAACCGCTCCTTGTGGCGCACGCCGAAGCGTTGTTCCTCATCCACTACCAGGAGTCCGAGGTCCTGAAATTTCAGGCTCTGCGAAAGAATCGCGTGCGTGCCGATCAGGATGTCGACCTTGCCCTCCGCGGTGCGCTCGAGAACGTCTTTCTTTTCCTTGGCCGTGCGAAAGCGCGAGATCATCTCGACGATGACCGGGAACTTGCTGAACCGTCGCTTGAAGCTCTCGAAGTGCTGGAAGCAGAGCACTGTTGTGGGCGTGAGTATGGCGACCTGCTTGCCGTCCTGCACGGCCTTGAAGGCTGCGCGCATGGCGACTTCGGTCTTGCCATAGCCGACGTCGCCGCACAGCAGGCGGTCCATCGGCTGCGTCGACTCCATATCGCGCTTGATGTCGGCGATGGAGTTCAGCTGGTCTTCGGTCTCGTTGAAGTCGAACGCATCTTCAAATTCACGTTGAAGGTTGTTGTCCGGAGAGAACGCCGTGCCTACCGCGGCCTTGCGTTGCGCGTAGAGCTTCAGCAGCTCTTCGGCCATGTCCTGCATGGCCTTTTTGACGCGCGCCTTCGTCTTGGCCCAGGCGGGGTTGCCGAGCCGGTTCAACTGCGGCGCAGGGCCGGTTTCAGTGGAGCGATACTTCTGGATCAGGTCGAGCCGCGTGAGCGGAACATAGAGCTTGGCCTCGTCGGCGAACTCCAGGATCATCAGTTCCAGGGGTGGTGCGTCGGGCTGGTCCAGGATTCTCAGGCCGTCGTAGCGTGCAATGCCGTGCTCGACGTGGACCACGTAGTCGCCTACCGCGAGATCGCGAAAGTCCGAGATGAAGGCCGCGGTCTTCGACTTACGAGCAACGGGCCGCGCATTCACATCCGCATCGTCGGAGATGTCATTTGCCCCAATGACCACAAGCTGCTGGGCCGTGGCACGATCCAGGTCCAGCACCTGCACGCCGTTCGCGATCGCCGCGCGCGCGATCACCGGCGTACGCAGGTCGCCGGCCAGATAGCTCGACTCCGAGTACACCGTCGTCGAACCACCCTGCTGCGGCCGCGAACCGATGCGGTACGGCACGCCGTACTCCTGCAATAGGCCGGCGAGCCGTTCGACTTCGCCCTGATTAGCGGCCGCGATCAGCACGCGCGCCTCGTTCTCCATCAGCGACTTCAACTGGTCCACCATGGCGGGGATCGATCCGTGGAAGCGCATCGTCGGGCGCGTCGCAAACTCAATCTCACTGGCATCGCTGCGGTCCGCGTCCAATATGTCGACGATGCCGATCTGGTCGAGCTCGCAGCCCGGGTACGCGCGGATGCGGTCCTGCAGCTCCCACGGCGAGAGGTACAGATCTTCCGGCCTCACCAGCGAGCCGATGCCCGCGCGGTCGTGGGCCTGCTCGACCTTATTCCACCAGCGTTCGCCCTGGTTCTCGACCATCGCCGGTTCTTCGACGAAGACCCGCGTCTGTGGCCCCATCAACTCCAGCAGGGACGATTTTGCCCCGGCGACCGCGGCGTAAAACTCCCAACCGGGAAATACCGTTGCCTCCCCCGTGCGGGTCGCTACGTGGTTGACCAGTTCATTAGGCGTCTCGCCGCCTTCGAGCTTCGCCCCGGCGGCCGTGCCGGAGCGTGTGAGGCGTCGATTGATCGCTTCCAGGAGCTTTTCGGTAACGGGCGTTTCGGTCAGCGGCAGCAGCAGCACGTCATCGAGCGCGGAGCTCGACCGCTGCGTGTCGGGATCGAAGCGGCGAATGGACTCAATTTCATCGCCGAAGAAGTCGATGCGCACCGGGCGTTCCATCTCTGGCCCATAGACGTCGAGGATGCCGCCGCGGCTCGTTACCTGCCCCGGCATCTCGACGACGTCCACGCGCGTGTAGCCGACCGAGAGCAGATGCTCAATCAGCATCTCGGGAATATGTTCCTCGCCTGTGCGCAAGGTGAGCGCGAGCGCAGCGTAGAAGTCGCGCGTGAAGAGCCTCATGCAGGCGGCTTCCACCGGCGCAATCACCAGTTTGGCGGCCCCGCTGGAGAGCTTCCACAGCGCGGCGGAGCGCTGTTCCTGGATCTCGAGGTGGGGTGACAGGTTCTCAAACGGAAGCACATCGTGCGCAGGCAGCCGCAGGACCTCTTCGCCGGCAAGCACGCCCGTCAGCTCGCACGCCGCGAGCACCGTGGCGTGCAGGGCCTCAGCTGCCTTGTTGTCGGAGACCAGCACCAGCGCGGGGGATTGCGAGGCGCGAACGAAGTAGGGAAGATAGAGCGCACGTGCGGTCGCGGTGAGTCCGGACACACGTCTCCGCCCCGTGCCGCCCGCTAAATGGCGACGCACACGCTCAAAAGCGGCGGAGTGCTCCAGGTCCGCCATCAACTCGCGGACGAAGGGAAGAATCATGCAGTCTCTAGTTTAGCAACGACATTGATAAACTAAGCGTTATGCCAGCCGTTGCAGGTCTTTCGCCCGAAGTTCTCGCCAAGTACCAGCCCGTCATCGGACTTGAGGTCCACGTCCAGCTGCTCACGCAGTCCAAGGCCTTCTGCGGTTGCCGCAACGAGTATGGCGGTGAGCCCAATACCCACACCTGCCCCACCTGCCTCGGGCTGCCCGGTGCGCTGCCTGTGCTGAACAAGCAGGCGGTGGAGTTCGCGGTGCTCGCGGCGAGGGCCATTGGCTGCGAGATTCGCGAGACCAGCATCTTCTCGCGCAAGAACTACTTCTATCCGGACTCGCCCAAGGGCTACCAGATCTCGCAGTTCGATAAGCCGATTGCGGAGAACGGCGTCATCGTTGTTCCCGACGCCGGGGGAAACCCCAAGCGCATCGGCGTAACCCGCCTGCATATGGAAGAAGATGCCGGTAAGAGCCTGCACGACGGCTTTGCCGACTCCGTCACCCGCACCTACATCGACCTTAACCGTTGCGGAACGCCGCTGGTCGAGATCGTCTCCGAGCCCGACCTGCGCACCGCCGACGAGGTCTTCGAGTACCTGACGAAGCTGAAGGAGATCCTGCTCTACACCGGCGTCTCGGACTGCAACATGGAAGAGGGTTCGCTGCGCTGCGATGCCAACGTAAGCGTGATGCTCAAGTCGGACTGGGAGGCGCGCGGCGCCGCAGCCTTCGGCACCAAGGCCGAGGTCAAGAACGTCAACTCGTTCCGCTACATTCGCTCGGCTGTGGAGTACGAGATCGAGCGCCAGATCGGCGTGATCGAAGAGGGCGGCCGCGTAGTGCAGGAGTCGCGTCTCTGGAACAGCGCCGAGGGCCGCACGTACTCGATGCGTTCCAAGGAGCAGGCCCACGACTACCGCTACTTCCCGGAGCCGGACCTTCCGCCGCTGGTGGTGGGGCCGGAGTGGCAGAAGCAGATTCTCTCCGCGATGCCCGAACTGCCCGAAGCGCGCCGCGCCCGCCTCTCGGCGGAGTACGGCCTCTCCGCGCAGGACGCAGCTACGCTAACGACGACGCGCTCGCTGGGCGACCGCTTTGAAGTAGCCGCCAAGACAGCCAAATCGCCCAAGCGTGTAGCGTCGATCCTGCTCAGCGAGATCACCATGCGCCTGCGTGCGGCGGAGATCGCGTTCGAGCAGTCGCCGGTCACGCTGGATGGTGTTGTGCTCGCCGCCGACCTTGCGGAAGCGGGAGAGATCTCGTCCAAGCAGCTCAAGCAGTTGCTGGATGCATGCTTCGCCGAGGGCAAGGACTTCGCGTACATCTACGATCGCGACAAGCCACAGCAGATCTCCGACACCTCGGCCATTGAAGCGATGATCGACGAGGTGATCGCCGCCAATCCTGCACAGGTCGCTCAATTCAAAGGGGGCAAGCGGACGGTTGCTGCGTTCTTCGTCGGCCAGGTGATGCGGTTGTCGAAGGGACAGGCGAACCCGGCAGTGCTGAATGAGTTGGTGGTGAAGAAGCTGGACGCGTAGTGCGTAGCTGCTAGGCGGTATCCACATATAGACTTTGCAAGTTTTGTAGAAGCTGATGCAGTTGAAATGTGGCGAGT